>PNKY01000053.1 GCA_013822765.1 Rhodospirillum sp. | reverse complement strand
ACCAGCCCGCGATTTCATCATAGCGCCGGACTCCGAACCCGTTGAGCCGGGACTGCATCATGGCATCAATGGAGCGGATGCGCGTGAGATCCTGCGCGGGCATGGCGACGGGCGGCGCGGCCGGAATAGCGGCCGGTGCCGTTGTGACGGCTTGCGTGACGGGCGCGTCCATCGTCGCTGCGCGAGGCGCAACGGCCTCACGAGACGCAACCGGCTGCATGGTCACTTCGGCTGCGACAGACGACTGCCCGCTCGCCCCCGATGCGACCGGCATCACCGGCGTGGGACCAGGAGGTGGTGGCGACGGCCTCTGTGGCTCGACCCGCAGCTGGGTGGATGCCAATGCCGCGGCCGCTGCGGCGGCTGCACCAACGCCGGCCGCGCCGCTGAGCGGGGACGCCGGTTGCGGCTGCGAGGCCGCCGGAGCAACCGGCGCGGCTGGTGCCGCGACGACCGGCTTCGGTTCCACAGATACTGCAACTGCAGAAGCTGGCACAGGGGCCGCGGGTTTGATCGTGACCGGAGTTGCAGTAACGGGCGCTGGCGCGGCCGGAACCGCTGGCATCACCTTCGCGGCGGGGGTTGGCATCACGTCGGGACTGGACGTTGCCGGGGTGACCGGCGCGGTGACGGTTGCGGCCTTCTCTTTGAGCGCGCGCTCGAACCGTTCGGCCTCAGGGCTTGGAGCGGATGGCGCTGCGGCTGGACGGGCAACGGTCTCCATTCGGGGACGGTCGGGCTCAGGTGCCGGCCGCGGCGGCGCAGCGGAGGCCGGAGCAGCAGCGGGCTGCACCCGGGGCTGAGCCATAGCCAGGTCGCGCGGCATCGGTGCGTCGGTGGCGACCTCTCTGGCCGTATCGGTGAATGTCGACTTGATCAGACAGGCGACGAGTGCGCCGAGGAAGAACGCCGTCAACATCAGCAGAAACGTCTGCAGCAGCAGCATACTCATCCGTCATACTCCTCATCGCCAATCGCCATCGAACACCCAGTTGCGGGTCAA
>PNKY01000052.1 GCA_013822765.1 Rhodospirillum sp. | reverse complement strand
ACGCCAAGGGCCGCCGCAACCTGGTGCCCTCGGGCGAACCCGACCAGACCATCCCCTGCGACGACGTACTGGTCGCGGTCGGCCAGGAAAACGCGTTCCCCTGGATCGAGCGCGACTGCGGCATCGAGTTCGATAAGTGGAACATGCCGCAAGTCGACGCTAAGACCTTCGTGTCGACCAATCCCAAAGTGTTCTTCGGCGGCGACGCCGCGTTCGGTCCGAAGAACATCATCTGGGCGGTCGCCCACGGCCACGACGCCGCGCTGTCGATCCACAAGATGATCTCAGGCGAAGACATCCACGAACGCCCGCTTCCCGAAGTGCACGTCTCCTCGCAGAAGATGGGCATCCACGAGTGGAGCTACGACAACGATATCTCCGGCGACAAGCGCTACAAGGTGCCGCACCGCGACAAGGTGATCGCGCTGAAGGACATCCGCACCGAGGTCGAGCTCGGCTATGATCTCAAGCTCGCGCTCGGCGAGGCGCAGCGCTGCCTGAATTGCGACGTGCAGACCGTGTTCTCGGCACCCGCCTGCATCGAATGCGACGCCTGCGTCGATATCTGCCCGATGGACTGCATCACCTTTACCGAGAACGGCGAAGAAGAGGATCTCAGGCTGCGGCTCAAGGCGCCCTCGCCGCACCACGACCAGGCGCTCTATGTCGCCGACGGGCTCAAGACCGGGCGCGTCATGGTGAAGGACGAGGACGTCTGCCTGCATTGCGGGCTGTGCGCCGAGCGCTGTCCGACCGGCGCCTGGGATATGCAGAAGTACCTCATCGATATGACTCACGCGGGATCAACATGCCAGACCAAAGCCCGATCAGCAGCGTAAACGACTTCGTCGTCCGCTTCGCCAACGTCAACGGCTCGGGTTCGGCCAGCGCCAACGAGCTGTTCGCGCGCTCGATCCTGCGCCACGGCGTGCCGGTGAGCCCGCGCAATATCTTCCCCTCCAACATCCAGGGCCTGCCGACCTGGTACGAGGTGCGGGTGACGGAGGCCGGGC
>PNKY01000051.1 GCA_013822765.1 Rhodospirillum sp. | reverse complement strand
GATGGATGGGCCGGAGGGCGACCGTGATGGCCGGGATCGAGATCGGGACGACCGAGACAGGGATCGCGACCGCCGCTGACCACTCCATCGCGCCGGACCACATTCTCAAAATCAGGACGCGGGGGATCGCCTCGCGTCTTTTTTTGTGGCAACAGGCCGCGCACCACTCCGGAGCTTCCGCATGACCCCACCGCCATCGAAGCCGCCGAACCTCGCCATCGCCCTCGGCATCGGTGGGCTGATCCCGTTCGTCGGGCTCGCCGCCGTGATCGTGCTGAACCAGAAACTGCCGGCCGCCGATGCCTGGCGCGCGTTGACGCTCTACGCCGCGGTGATCCTGTCGTTCATGGGTGGCGTGCACTGGGGCCGCGCCATGGCGAGCGATGAGCCGTCCTTCGCTCACCCCGCCTATGTCGTGAGCGTGATCCCGGCACTGATTGCGTGGTTCGCGGTCGCGTTCCTGCCGCCACGCCCAGCCTCTACCGTCATGGCGATAGGGTTCGCGGCTTTGCTCCTCTATGATCTCGCGACCGTCAAACGCGGCCAATTTCCCTCCTGGTACGGCCCCTTGCGCATCTGGCTCACGTCGATCGTACTGACCTCGTTTGCCGTCGCGTTGCTCGCCACAATGATAAGAGATGACGCCGGGGGCCGCGCGGGTCGCCGGGTGGACTGGCCGGCCAGCCCGACAAAATTGCAGGAGACTCGAGTCGACGGTCCACTGGTCCGGAACAGCCCTCAGCGCACGCCATCTGTGTTCGGATCAGCCGCCGACCACACCACCTTGTCGGCGTTGCGCGCGGTCTTGAGCCCAATGGCCGTTTCAATGCCCTTGGCGCCGGTGAACACGGCGTTGTAGACATCCGCTCCGGTGAAGTCCGCGCCCGCCAAATCCGCCCCACTGAAATCGACCTTGGAGAGCGCGGCGTCGACAAGGCGCGCCCCGCGCAGATCGGCATCGGTGAACCGCGCAAACTCGAGAATGGCAGCGGTTAAGTTCGCGCCCGCGAGGTTCGCCCCC
>PNKY01000050.1 GCA_013822765.1 Rhodospirillum sp. | reverse complement strand
CGAGGTCATCAAGCTGCCCGAAAACAGCGAGAACAACCAGAAGAAGGGCGGGTTTCAACCGAGCGTGATCGAGGGCGGGGCGCCACGGGGACGTGAACTGAAGATGCCGCCTTCGACGATCGTCGACAGTCGCACGGTTTCAGTTCCCGTGATGGGCCGCATCGCGGCGGGCACGCCGATCAGCGCGATCCAGCAGCACTCCCATGACATCGCCTGCCCGCCCGACCTCTTGACCAATGGCGAGCACTTCGCGCTGGAGGTCAAGGGTGACTCGATGATCGACGCCGGAATACACGACGGCGATACGGTCATCATCCGCCGTTGCGACAATGCCGAGAACGGCGACATCGTGGTGGCGCTGGTCGAAAAGGAAGAGGCGACACTGAAGCGGCTGCGGAAGAAGGGCACGACCATCGCACTGGAGGCGGCCAATCCCGAGCACAAGACGCGGATCTTCGGCCCCGATCAGGTCGATATCCAGGGTCGGCTGGTGGGGTTGATCCGGAGGTACTGAATCAAATTGCGGCGGTGACCCTATCGCGGCCAAGCCGAGACGGTTGACGCCGGGTCGGGCCGATACGGCGGACGGCGCGGCGGCCACGGCAACGAACCGGGCGTGACGCGGCGTTGCCGCGGGCAGGGCTTTGTCGCTCACCAAGCGTCGTCCAGAATCGCGGGGTCGGCGAGAGGGTCGGCGTCCTCGACGTCGGCACGCGGCAGTTGCTGTGAGGCCAGAAACTCTGGCGTGGCCGCGAACGCCCAGAGGCGCGAGCGTGGATGAGGGATTGCGACGGCGCCCCGCTGACCGGCGTCATGGAGTGCTCCTCCGTCGCGCGCCGTTGCCCACCACGGCAGGCGCGACCAAGGGCGGTTGCCGCGGCTGTCGGCCACGGTCTCGATGCGGATGCGCGGCGACCGGCCCTGGCCGGCGGGCGCGACATAGAGCGCATGTGTGCCACGGGCGCGGACGGCGAAAAAATCGACGACGGCCTTGGGCGCCGTGCAGCCCTTGGGCTGGGGCACGG
>PNKY01000049.1 GCA_013822765.1 Rhodospirillum sp. | reverse complement strand
ATGACAACGCCTTCGAGCCCGGCCCGGGCCGCGGCTTCGATGGCGCGGGGACCGGCTTCAGCGCCCGACTGCAACACCGCGACGCCAAGCCGTTTGCGGCCGGTCGAGCCCCACTGCCTGAGATCGGCGACGCGGCCGAGCAACGCCAGCGTGCCCTCGCACGCCTCGACCGCAAGCACATGCCGGCGGACCACGACCACCGCCAGCGCGACGCCGTATGGCGCCAGTGCCGCAACCACGCGCGCACCCTTGACGGCGCTTTCGAAGGCATCCCGTTGCGGCGTCGAGCCGGCATAGGTTTGGAGTACTCCCGGTTCGATGGCATCCGCTGGGGTTGAGCGGGGCAGCGCCAACCTGTCGGCAACCATTCGTTCGTCGAGCCCCGCGACGAACAGTCTGAGTGCATCCGCGCGCCGGATCAGGTCGTGGCGATCCGCGGCCATGGTCTTGCCGGCGAGCACTGCAACGCCTCGAAGTCCCGCCCCGGCGGCCCGCGAGACCGTTTCAGGTCCAATGGCGGGCAGGTCGATGCGCAGCTCCTGGCCAGGTTTCGGCCGTTTGATCAGCACGCCGCCGGCTTCGCCGATATCCGCGCAGCCGCGGACACGTCTGAGCGCGGCCACGCGATCGAGCATCCGGTCCGTTCCTTCGGCGCCCTCGATGGCCTCAATGCGGCCACTGGCGACCACGACGCCCTGGCCGATGTCGAGCCGGCCGATGCGTTCGACCACATCGAGGCCGACCGCGATGTCGCGCGTGTCCTCGGCGTTAGGCTCAAAAATGCCGAGCGGTCCGCGCCCCACGATGATCTCCGTCGCCACATCGGCGGGCCCAAGGACGCGAAAGCCCTTGCCCTCAAAAAAGCGGATGACTTCGCGCAGCACGGCATCGTCGCCGCCGGCACGAATGATGCGCCAGATCATCGGTAGCGCCATCAAGAGCCCGAAGTCGGGACGCACATTCGCAAGGTTGGGCCGACTGACACGACCGACGATGACGATGTCGGTGGTGCCGCTGTCGCGGAA
>PNKY01000048.1 GCA_013822765.1 Rhodospirillum sp. | reverse complement strand
TCCAGTTGGCGACCTGCTCATACGAACTGACGCCCAGCGAATTCAGCTTTTTCTCGATCAGCACGCCGATACCGCGAATGCGCTTCAGGTCGTCGATGCCGGCGGCCACCGCAGGTTGATCACCGCGCAGGGCTTCCGACCGGACGCTGCGCAGGTTCGAGAGGCCCGCGCGTGGCGCAGCGCGATCGGCATCCACGGCCTTGGCGGCCGACTCACGCTCGCGAATGGCATCCACCAGCCGCGCCGGCCGGGTGGCGTCGGTCTCGCCCCGCACCTGGGCTTCGTCGCGGCGGGTGTAAGCAGCGCCGCTGCCGGCAAGCACCGCCGCCTGTTCGATCCAATTCTCGCGCGAGATGCGGCCGGGTGTGCCCAGCAACCGCGTGAACCTTTCGGTATCGGCCGCGGTCCAGGCGGCAATATGGGCGAACCGCGTCACGCCCTGCACGTTGAGCAGTTTCTCGACTTCGGCATTGACGCCGGCGATCCGTTGCAGGTCGTCACGCATGTCGACCGCCGCCGCTGGCGGTGCAGACCTGCGGCTCGATGCGGCGGCGGCGGCGGCGATCGCAGCGGCGGCGGCCGCCGCGGCGGCCTGTGCGCCTGCCCGCGGCAACTCCATCGTGGCGGGCGCGGGTGGCGACGTCGCGGCAGCCGTGGCGGCTGGCATTGCAACGGCCGGCACTTGCATTGTGCCCGGCGCCGATGGCTCGCGCGCCATTTGGCCGAACGGCAGAGATGTGAATGTCCCTGGCGTGGCGACAGCCGTGACCGGCTTGGTCTCCAGCGGAGCAGCCTGGGACACAGACTGCGCAGCCACCGCTGGCGCCGCGTGGCTGGCACTGGCACTGGGACTGGCGATGGCCGTCGGATCGACGCGCACGCCTTCGTCCATGGTCGGCTTCGAGACGACAGGTTTGGCCTCGCCATGCTTGCGGGAGAAGTCGGTCTCTCCGCCCTTGGCCAGCACCTGTGCCTGCTCGATCCAGTTTTCCTGCGTGACGCGCCCCCCGATCCCGAGCGCCGTGCCGAATCGATTGACGTCGGACGCTG
>PNKY01000047.1 GCA_013822765.1 Rhodospirillum sp. | reverse complement strand
AAAAGCCGACGTCCAACGATAACGCGCTCACCTGCGGATGACTGGCAGGCGGGTGAACATGGAAGCCGAGGGTCCCGCCTTCACGCTGAGCACGTCTCCTGCTCGCCACAGTGGCCGAGGCCGTTCGTCCGTCGTCAGGTCTGGCCCGAGCCCGCTGGTGAGGGCGTGCGGCTCTTCTTCTTGTGGGCGTACCTCGAGGCCGGCTTGCCTGAACTGGGGTGGCGCGACTTGCCGTTGAGTTCTGCCGCGCGGGTGCCGAAAAACTTGCCACCGGGCTTGGCCGCGGCTTTGCCGCCCGTCTTGGCTCCGGAGCCTGCAAACGGCTTGCCGCTGGAACTGCCGCGCGTGTCGCGGTGGGCGCCGCCACTTGCGTTGCGGTCATTTCCGCTGCCGGAATGGCCTGGCGGTTTGACGCCGAGATCACCGCGTACCTTGGCGAACGGCTTGTCACCAGAGGCGCTGCGGGACTTTCCGAAGGGCTTACCGCCAGGCTTTCCGCCAGAATTGCCGTGCGGCTTTCCACCCGTCTTGCTGAACGGTTTGCTGCCCGGCCTGTCGAATGACTTGCCGCTGTGTGGCCGTGGCTCGTGTCCGGAGGGCGCTGCGGGCGGGCCGGCCGGTTGGTCCGGTGACACGGGCGCCGTTGCACGGTCGCGACGGGGTTTCGGCTCGCTTTGAACGTGCGTTGGGATCGAGACATGATCCGGCCTGCCTCCGCCTTTGCGATGCGGACGGACGGTGGACGTGTCGTTGTCACGGCGCTGCCACGGCTTGTTCTCGAACGAAGTTTTCTTGATCCATGGCTTGCGCGGGGTGTCCGCGCGATCGGCATTGGGCGCGGCGGCCCCTGCTGCTGGCAACATCGGCTGGGGATCGGGGTTCGTCGTGGCCGAGGGGGGCGCCGCTGCAACCGGAGAGGCCGCCGGCGTGGCAATCGCATCGATGGCTCCGACCGCTGCCGCCGTGTCGGCGGCCGAGTGCGCGCCGACCCGCGAGATATGCCCTTCCTTGTTCGGGCTGGTGCGGACCGTGTCGGCGAATTGCTCGGCGAATTCGGCAACGATCTGGAAGCGGGTGTCGCGATCGTAGATCTTGATC
>PNKY01000046.1 GCA_013822765.1 Rhodospirillum sp. | reverse complement strand
TGGCCAACGACGGATGGATTCCGGCTGGGCGGATCTGGGTGTCCCCCGCGGAGTATGTTTTGATCGCCCACAGTCCGCGCAATCGCGAGGGCCAGGGCTATCGCCGGCGCATGACGCGCAGCATGCAGTACTTCGTGTTCCACGAGTTCCACAACAGCACGCGCAACACCGATATGTACGACACGGTGTCCTCGCACGACGGGTCGGTGTTCGTGCCGTTCTACCTGAGCAAGGCAGCATTCGACGCCAAGGGCCGCCGCTTCGTCATCGTGCTGCAGGTGGCGCCGCACGACGTGTTCAGCGTGCATGCGTCGAACCTCGGCAGCAACGGTCCTGGCGTGGAGGTGGCGCGGAACGTGAGCGATCCGATCGATCCGCTGCAGAACACCGCCGGTGTGGTGCTGGCGACGATCGTCAAGACGGCGGTGCCGCATCTGCGGGTGGTGAACCACCGCGGACGCGAAGGACTGCCGATGCTCGAAGCCTACGAGCGAAGGTTGGCGGCGAGCCGGGCGCGCGCCGGGGCTGCGGCCATCCGGCTGCCGTTCGTGCCGGCGGCGCAGCAGCGGGTGGCCGCGGCCGCCGGCCGGCTCGAACAGGTGGTGCTGGCGCGTGGTGCCTCGCCGCCCATTCCGCTGGCCGAGCGCGGGATCGTGCCGCCTGCACCGGTGCCGGCCGTGCGGGCTGCGTCAGCGATGCCGTCGATGCCGAAGCTGATCGGGCCGATCCGGCTCGCCGTGCGACCGGCGCCCCCGGTTGGTGACGGGTCTCGAAGATGAGTTCGACGGTTATCCCCGCCGCTCGGTCATCGCGTATGTTTGCGGTATGACGCGAAATTTGCGAGCGGCGGCTCCGCCGCAGTTCGGCGGGTGGCTGTCTCGTGGCAGCAACTCACGAGACCCCGATGATCATACTCGATGCCGCCCAATGGGCGGAGGTGCGCCGGCTCTATGAGTCGGGCGAAGGAACCGTGCACGGGATTGCGCTGGCGTTCGGGATCAGCGACCGCAACATCCTCTATCGCGCCAAGCGGGACATGTGGTTGAGGCGCGCAGAGATCCGAGGTTTGCAGGTTGGCGACAAGGGGCCGGACACGCCGGTGCCGCCT
>PNKY01000045.1 GCA_013822765.1 Rhodospirillum sp. | reverse complement strand
TCGTCGGGCCACGGGTGACGCGGGTAGCGACCCTTCATTTCCGATTTGACAGCGCTCCACGAGCCCGCCCAGAAGCCCGGCAGATCGCGCGTGATCTGGATCGGCCGGTGCGCGGGCGAGAGCAGGTGCAGCGTCAGCGCCAGGCGGCCACCGGCGATGGCCGGGTGCGTCGTGAGGCCGAACAGCTCCTGCACGCGGATGTGGAGGGCCGGCGCGCCGTCACCGTCGTAGTCGATGGCGTGGCGGTTGCCGGTCGGCGCTTCGAAGTGGGTGGGCGCCTCCGCTTCGAGACGCGACTTGAGCGACCACGGGAGAAGAGCGTCGAGCGCCTCACCGAGATCGTCCGCGCCGATGTCCGCGAGCCGGGTCTTGCCGGCGAGATAGGGCGTGAGCCAGTCTGCCATGGTGACTGCGAGCGCGGCGTCGGAAAGATCGGGCCATGTGCGGTCGCCGGCCATGCGGAGGAAGCCCACGCGGTCGCGGAGTTGGATCTGCGATTTCGACCATGGCAGGCGCGCGACGCCAAGGCCGGCCAGGCCTTCCGCCAGCTTCTCCGAAACGGCGTCGGACGGGGCGACGGCGCGCGGCTCGCTCGAAAGGGTGATGGCCTCGAGCGTGCGGACGCGGCGGGCGCGGACAGCTGCGGCCGCGGTGTCGAATGTCAACTCGTCGCGCTCGGCGATGCGGTGGCCGGCGACAGCGGATACCCCGGCCTCGTCGGTGGCTGCGGCGAGCAGGATGCGGGTTGCGGCGGCCGTTCCCTGCATCTCGGCGACCACGAGATAGGGCGCGCGTGACAGGGGATCGGTTGGTTCCAGCCGCGCGCCACGGCCGTTGGCGAGCACGAAGTGTCCGGTCGCGCCGCGGGCCTTGGCGATACGGTCGGGGAAGGCGAGGGCGAGGAGGGCGGCGGGGGATGGGGAGGCGAAGTGCCTGTCACTCCGGATCTCACCCCCACCACTCATTCTACCGCCACCACTCGTTTTACCCCTACCCCTACCCCTAGCCCCTCCCCGCAAGGGGGAGGGGGACTGAGCAGCAGCGGCCCAGCCGCGGGCGAGGCGGCGCATGTCGACCGCGCGGCCGGAGCGCTCCCGGTGGAAATTGTCGAGACGGTGCGCAAGATCGGTATCCGTGCCGCCGAGACCACGCTCGACGAGCAG
>PNKY01000044.1 GCA_013822765.1 Rhodospirillum sp. | reverse complement strand
GGAGCGTGCGATGGCGGAAGCGATTTCTCTGGAGCGGTTGACCGTTGCGTCTCGCAACCGCTGACCGAACCCCATGAACCTCCCCGCGTTCCTCCTCAAACTGCCGATCCACCTCTACCGTTGGACCATCCGGCCGTGGACGGGGTGGCAATGCCGGCATCTGCCGACCTGCTCGGAGTATGCGCTCGAGGCGATCGACCGCAACGGCGCGTGGAAGGGGGCATGGCTCATGCTGTCGCGGCTCGGCCGCTGCCAGCCATGGGGCACGCACGGCTATGATCCCGTCCCCGATCTCACGCACGTCCGGCATCCTTTTGCACCGTGGCGCTATGGGCGCTGGCGGTGCCGGCACACGACCGAGCAGACCCGCGAGACGCGGTAATCTGTCTCGGCTGCGTAAACCCTGGAAGATCGGGTTTTGCTCGATCCGGCATCAACGATGCCGGCGATTTTCGATTGCCACGACATGGTTTTGCCGTGTCCCTGGCATACGGAATGCCAACGGCGTGAGTTATCGGTTTTGGGGGTGCGTTATGAGAGTCGTTTCTGCCGCCGCAGCATTGCTGATCTTGGGAACCGTGGGGGCGACCGCAGGGACCAGCGGTGCGGCGGGTGTCGCGCCCGCCGCAGCCACGGCCGCGCCGCTCAGGCCGGCTGCGGCCGAGACCGGTGTCGTGGCTGCCACCGCGATGTCGCTGATGTTCGCGCGGCATATCGCGATCACCGCCGTCGAGAAGGCGCCGACCGCGGACCTCAAGAAGCTGTCGTTCGAACTCGCCACGGCGTACACGGCTACGCTCGCGGAGTGGAAGCAGGCCGCGTCTGCGGCGGGGCTGGCGACGCAATTGCCGTCCGTTCTGGATCTCGAACATGCCGACAAGGCCGAACTGCTGCTGTCGTCGTTCGGCACGCAGTTCGAGCACGAATATCTGGATTTTCAGATCGCCGCGCACGCAGCCGGCATCGAACGGCTGTCGCGCATCGATGGCAAGGGTCCGCACGCGGCGATGCGCCCGGCGGCAGCCCGCGTCCTGGCACAGATGACCGCCAGCCTCGACGGTCTTCGCGACGCCAAGCGGCGGCTGCCGGCCATGTAATGAAACGGCAGGGGGGCTCGGCCTCGCTGCCCGTTGGCAATGTGCGCTCGGGATGGCGATCAGGCTGCTGCAGCTGCAACG
>PNKY01000043.1 GCA_013822765.1 Rhodospirillum sp. | reverse complement strand
CTGCGGATCGGACAGCGCCAGGCCGATCGAGGCGGTGAGGAAAATCTCACGGTCGTTGAAGGCGATCGGGGCCCGGATGGTCTTGCGGATGGTCTCGGCGAAAGCGGTGATGCGCGCCGGGTCCTGTTCCGACATCAGGATCAGGCCGAATTGATCGCCGGCCAGCCGCGCCAGCGTGTCCTGCGGCTTCAGGATGCGGGTCAGCCGCCGCGCCAGCGTCAGCAGGATGGAATCGCCGACCGCGATGCCGACGGAATCATTGACCTGCTTGAAGCGGTCGAGATCGATCACCATCAGCGTCGGCCGCAGGTTCGGCATGGTCTTGGCGAAGTTCGCGACAGCGCCGAGCCGGTCGATGAACAATTTGCGGTTCGGCAAGCCGGTGAGATTGTCGTGCACGGAATCGTGCAGCATGCGCTCTTCGGCGTTCTTGGCCTCGGTGACGTCGGTGAGCGTTCCGACCACGCGGGAAACCTCGCCGTCGGAGCCGACCACGGGCCGTGCTTTAAGCGCGAACCACATGAAATGGCCGTCCGGCGTGCGCAATCGGAAGTCCTGTACCAGCCGGCCGCGGCGCTGGTCGAGCACGCTGTCGAGCGCGGCGCGGAAGCGATCCTGGTCGAGCGGATGCAGCACCTCGAGCCATTTCGCGGCGGGGCCTTCCAGCGTGCCGCGCTTGAGGCCGAGCAGGCTTTCGGTCTCGGGGCTGGTGAACACCTTGTCGGCCGAGACATCCCAGTCCCAGATCAGGTCGCCCGAACCGGTCAGCGCCAGCGCCCGGCGCTCGACGTCGGAGACCACGCCGGTGGTGGCGCCGCCGCCGGCAAAGGCGTGCTGCATGACGGTAAATCCGATCAGCATCACGATCAGCACGAGGCCGCCGAGCAAAGCGGGGCCGACGATGTCGTTGGTGACGGAGCCCGCCACCGTCATGCCGGCCGCGACCACCCAGACCACCAGCAGGAACCAGGTCGGGATCAGCAACACCGCGCGATCGAAACCGTGGGTCGAGAGATAGACGATCAGGGCAAAGCCGGCGACGGCGATCAGCACCAGCGACATTCGCGCGATGCCGGAGGCGACCGCGGGATCGAACAGCGCCAGCGCCACCAGCGAGCCGAGGAAGGTCAGCCAGCCCACCGTGATGTGGGAATAGCGCACATGCCAGCGGCTGAGATTGAGATAGGCGAA
>PNKY01000042.1 GCA_013822765.1 Rhodospirillum sp. | reverse complement strand
GGTCCAGTAGAGCCCGGGCACGAAATAGCCGAGCCCGAACCAGAAGCCGGCCATTGCCGCCGCGGGCACGCCGCGCCGCTTTCCGGCGGCGGCCCCGTCGATCAGCCAGACCGCGACCGGGAAGGTCACAAACAGCACCGGCCAGGCATTGAACGGCGCCATCGCCAGCGCCGACACGGCGCCGGCGGTCAGTGCGATGATGGCGCGCTTCCAGCCCCAGGCCAGGATGATCGAAAGTCCCGCCAGGCGGAATTGATTGGTTGGGATCACTGCGAGCCGGCTCCGTCGCCGGGCGTCGGCGGCGTATTGTCATTGGTCGGCGGCACATTGGTGTCGGACGCGGCCTCGCGGCGGCTTCGCTCGCGCGGCGTGCGCGCCGCCGGGCGCTCTTTCCGGATCCCGATCCGCAACCGCTTGACCCGCCGCGGATCGGCATCGAGCACTTCGATCTCGAAATTGCCCGGGCCCGCAATGACTTCGCCGCGCACCGGCAGGCGGCCGACCTGCGCCACCAGGTAGCCGCCCAGCGTCTCGACTTCCTCGCCGGCCTCGCCGGTGACGAATTCCTCGCCGATCATCGTGCGCGCATCCTCGAGGCTGGCGCGGGCGTCGGCAATGAAGGCGTTGTCGCCCTGGCGGATTATCGATGGCGGCTCGTCGCTGTCGTGCTCATCGTCGATCTCGCCGACGATCTGCTCGACGATATCCTCGATCGACACCAGCCCGTCGGTGCCGCCATATTCGTCGACCACCAGCGCCAGATGGATGCGCGAGGCCTGCATCTGCGCCAGCAGGTCGATGGCCCGCATCGACGGCGGCACATACAGGAGCTTGCGGATGATGTTGGCCTCCGCCAACGGCATTGCGAGGTCGACCGCGCGCAGGTCGAGGCCCGCCGGGAACGGCTTCTTGCGTTTCGGCTTGGTGGTGTCGCCGACCCGCGCCTTCGCGGTCATGAACGCCAGCAGGTCGCGGATGTGAACGATGCCTTCGGGGTCGTCGAGGGTTTCGTCGTAGACCACGAGCCGCGAATGCGCCGCGCTTTCAAAAAGGCTCATCAGCTCGCCGAGCGGAATATCCCGCTTCACTGCGACGATGTCGGCGCGGTGCACCATCACGTCGGCGATCCGCCGCTCGTTGAGGCCGAGAATGTTGCGCAACATGGTGCGCTCGATGGCGGAGAAGCCGACGTCGTCCGGCGTGGAGGCGTCGAGCACGACCTGAAGG
>PNKY01000041.1 GCA_013822765.1 Rhodospirillum sp. | reverse complement strand
TATGAGCGACGTCAACACCGACACCCAGGCTTCGAAGACCTTCAACGCTGAAGCCTTCGCCATGAACATCGCCAAGGCGATGGAAACCAGCGGCCAGGCGCTCGCGGCCTATCTCAAGCCGCGCGAGGGCGGAGAAGCCAAGGAAAAGCCGCCCAGCGAAGTCGGCGAAGTCATCAAGACCTTCTCCAAGGTCGCGGAATATTGGCTTTCGGACAACGCGCGCGCCACCGACCTGCAGGCGAAGCTCGGCAAGGCCTATCTCGATCTCTGGGGCCAGGCCGCGCGCCGCATGGCCGGCGAAGCGGCCAGGCCTGCGATCGAACCATCGCCGCGTGACAAACGGTTCAAGGATCCGGAGTGGAAATCGAACCAGTTCTTCGATTTCGTGCTGCAGCTCTATCTGCTGACCACGCAGTGCGCGCAGGAACTGGTAAAGAACGCGGACGGCCTCGATCCGCACACCCGCAAGAAGGCCGAGTTCTACGTCCAGCAGATCGCCAACGCGATGTCGCCGTCGAACTTCGTCCTCACCAATCCGGAAGTGCTGCGCGAGACGCTGGCCTCGAACGGCGACAACCTCGTGCGTGGCATGAAGATGCTGACTGAAGATATCGAAGCCGGCCGAGGAACGTTGCGCATCCGGCAGTCTGACCCGGCAAACCTCGTCGTCGGCGTCAACATGGCGACGACGCCGGGTAAAGTGATCTTCCAGAACGAGCTGATGCAGCTGATCCAGTACACGCCGACCACGGAGACGGTGCTGCGCACGCCGCTCCTGATCGTGCCGCCCTGGATCAACAAGTTCTACATTCTCGATCTCAAGCCGGAAAAATCCTACATCAAATGGTGCGTCGACCAAGGCCTCACCGTGTTCGTGATCTCCTGGGTCAATCCGGACAAGGAACTCGGCAAGAAGACGTTTGACGACTACATGAAGCAAGGTCCGCTCACCGCGATGGACGTCATCGAAAAGGTGACGGGCGAGATGAAGGTCCACACCGCCGGCTACTGCGTCGGCGGCACCCTGCTCGCCTCGACGCTGGCCTGGCTCGCCGAAAAGCGGCGCCAGCGCGTGACCTCGGCGACGTTCTTTGCGGCGCAAGTCGACTTCACCCATGCCGGCGATCTCTTGGTCTTCGTCGATGAAGACCAGATCTCGACGCTGGAGCGGGAGATGGAAGCCACCGGCGTGCTCGAAGGCAGCAAGATGGCGATGGCCTTCAACATGCTGCG
>PNKY01000040.1 GCA_013822765.1 Rhodospirillum sp. | reverse complement strand
CTCGTCGATCTCGATACAGATGGGCGGCGGATGCGTTTGCGTCTGCCGCCCTTACTTTTTGAGCCTGCCGCGAATCGGTCTAGCGGATGCCGTCGTGTCGCCCCCTCACCGACTGATGCTTGGGCCGTGATGATCGGATCAAAAAATCGATTGGCCGAAGCGCTTGCAGCCATGATCGCGTTTGCGCCGCCCGTAGCCGCAAACGAGCCGCTCGTGCAGCCGTATCACGAACGCGCGTCGAGCTGGCGGACGGTCGTGATCGTCGGGCCGCAACTCGTTGCGCCACCGCGACCGGCCATGCGCCCGAACGCTGGCGCGGGTCCTTCCGGAACAACGCATCGGCCGCCGGCCGAGACTGGGTCGCTGCAGCCGCCGCCGCCAGCGTTACCCGCTCCGCCGCGCCTGCTCGGCCCCGGCCACGCGATGGACGGCGTCGCGTCCTACTACTGGCAGGATCAGATGACGGCCAACGGTGAGAAGTTCAACAAGCGCGCGATGACCGCGGCGCATCGAACGCTGCCATTTGGCACCAAAGTGCGCGTGACCCACGCGCGCACCGGGCGCGCGGTGGTCGTCCGAATCAACGATCGCGGGCCGTTCAAGAAAAGCCGCGTCATTGACCTGTCTGAAGCGGCTGCCGAGGCCATCGGCATGACCGGGGCCGGCCTGGCCCCGGTGAAGATCGACGTGGTCTCGCGCTGAACGCCCCCTGGCGCATGCGATCAGCCGATCAGCCCACCCAGCGCCGCCGCCGACGCACTGTCCGGGAACACTTTGCCCGCCAGCACGCCCTGGGGAATGCCGAGATGGTCGCCGAGAATGCCCTTGAGGATGCTGCGCACGTCACGGGTCGGCGCGAGATCGCGGCCCTCGAACAGAGCCTTTTGCGACAGCCCCGGCCAATCCGCCACCACGCGCCCGCCCTTGACCGCGCCGCCGAGCAAGAGCGCCGTGGTCGCGGTGCCATGATCGGTGCCATCGGTGCCGTTGGTCTGCGCCGTGCGGCCGAACTCGGTGACGAGCAGCACGACCGTGTCTTGCCATGCCGGCCCCATGCCGTCGGCGAAGGCCTTGATCGCCGCGTCGAGGCCCGCGAGGCGGTTGGCCAGGAGGCCTTTGACAGCACCCTCGTTGGCGTGCGTGTCCCAGCCGTCGACCGACAACGCGCCGATGCGTGGGCCGCCCGGCGTGGTGAGAAACTTCGCTGCCGCTTCAGCCGCTGCCGTAAACTCGCGGAACGGCTGCCC
>PNKY01000039.1 GCA_013822765.1 Rhodospirillum sp. | reverse complement strand
GCAGGTCGGTCTGGTCGGATCGGCACGCGCCAAGGGAGCGACGATCCGCTCCATCGCCACCTTCCAGCGCCGCACCGATCTGTGCATCCTGATCGACAAGAATTCGCCGATGGCGAAGGTCTCCGATCTGCGCGGCAAGACCATGGTGGTGTTCGCGGCAAGTCCCTGGGCGCCCTTCATCGACACCTATCTGAAATCCGGCGGCCTGACCCGCGACGACCTCAAGGTCGATGTGGTCGATCCCGCGGCGCTGTGGGGCACCTATATCGCCAAGCGCGCGGACGGTCTGATGTCCACCGTCGGTTCGGCGCTGCCGATCGCCGAGGAGCCGCGGCCGTCGAAGTGTCTGCTGGCATCGGATGCGAATATCACGTTTCCGAGCTATGGCCTCGTTGCCCGTGACGAAACCATCGCCAGCAAAGGCCCAGCCTTGCGGCGCCTGATTCAGGTCCAGCAGCGCGCCTGGGAGCATTTGCGCGCCAACCCGGAAGACGGCGTCAAGGCGATGATCGCCGAGCGTCCCGATGCGCGGCTCAATCCGGCGATCCTGCTCAGCCAGATCAAGCTCACGCTCGACTATTTCGACACGCCGGCCTCGAAGGGCAAGCCGATCGGCTGGCAGGCGAAGGAAGACTGGGAAGCCGCGCTCAAATCGATGGAAGCCGCCGGCGTCGTCGCGGCCGGCTGGAACGCGGCCGACTATTACACCAACGCGCTTGTCGAGTGACATGAGCACGGCGGCTCCAACGATGGCTGCGACTCCCTACGTTTCCCTGGACCGCGTGGGGAAGACCTATTTGTCTTCACGCGGTCCGGTCGCGGCGCTGGAGAACATCAGTCTCGATATCCGTCCGCGTGAGTTCGTCAGCGTGGTCGGACCGTCCGGCTGCGGCAAGAGCACGCTGCTGAAGCTGGTCGGCGGACTGGAGAATATCTCATCGGGCAGGGTCGTGGTGGACGGCAAGGTGCTGGATGGTCCGCCGGACCGGCTGGGCATGGTGTTTCAGCGCGACGTGCTGCTGGACTGGCGCACGATCCTCGACAACGTGCTGCTGTCGATCGAGTTCACCCGCAAGCCACGCAGCGACGAGCGGGAACGCGCCATGGCGCTGCTCAACCGGTTTGGGCTCGGCGGTTTCGAGCATCGCTTTCCCTGGGAACTCTCCGGCGGCATGCGCCAGCGCGCATCGATCTGCCGGGCGCTGCTGGCCGACCCTGAATTGCTGCTGATGGATGAGCCGTTTGGCGCGCTGGACGCCATGACGCGCGACGACCTCAATGTCGAACTCG
>PNKY01000038.1 GCA_013822765.1 Rhodospirillum sp. | reverse complement strand
CGCCGTCGAGAAGCCCGGCGCGAAGATGAACTTGTGGATCTGGGCTTCGGTCATCTTCTCCAGCTCGGTCTCGGTGACGAGACCGTTGGAGACTGCCTTGGCCTTGATCCGCTCGGTGTTCAGCCCGCGGCCATTGTCGGCGATGCAGATGATGATGTGGCCGCCCTCGTGATAGGCGGAGAGCCGGATGGTGCCCTGCTCGCCCTTGCCGGAGGCCAGCCGCTCGGCCGGCGTCTCCAGGCCGTGGTCGGCGGAGTTGCGCACCATGTGGGTCAGGGGATCCTTGATCAGGTCGAGCACTTGCCGATCGAGTTCGGTGTCGGCGCCGTGCATCTCCAGTTCGATCTGCTTGCCGAGTTCGCCGGAGAGGTCGCGGACGATCCTTGGCAGCTTCTGCCAGGCGTTGCCGATCGGCTGCATCCGCGTCTTCATGACGCCTTCCTGCAGTTCGGCGGTGACGTTGGAGAGCCGCTGCAGCGGCACCTTGAACTCGGTGTCCTCGTTGCGACGGGAGATCTCCAGGAGCTGGTTGCGGGTCAGCACCAGCTCGGAGACCATGGTCATCAGGTGTTCCAGCGTGTCCACGTTGACGCGGATCGACTGGTTGGCGATTTTGTCGGCTTCCTGGACGTCGGTGTCGGCGACAGCGGCCTTCCGGGCGGGCTTTGCCTTTGCTTCCTTGGCTTCCTTTGCCGCCTGCGGCGCAGGCGCGGCTTCCGGCGCGGGCGCGGCCTGCCTGGCGGCGGGGGCCGGCGCGGGTTTGGGCGCGGGCGCGGCTTCGGTCTCGGTCTCGCGGAAGGCGCGCTCGAGGTCGTCGAGCGAGACTTCGCCGGGACGCAGGGGCCGTTCCAGCACCTGGTCCACCAGCGTGCCCTTGGCAATTTCCTGGGTCATCGCGGGCTGCACCGGAGGAGCGGCCACCACGGGGACGGGCGCGGCTTCGACAACCTCCTCGGCCGCCGCATGCGCGGCGCCTTCGGCCATCGCGTGCAGCTGCTCGATCAGGTCTTCGTCGGTGCCCTCGGGCTCGGTCTCGGTCGCTTCAAGGCCGGCGAGGATCTCCTTGATGCGGTCGATCGAGGACAGGATCAGCGTCACGGCTTCGGCCTTGACCGGCATGCCGTCGCGGAATTTGCCCATCAGCGTCTCGCCGGCATGGGCGAGCGCCTCGAGCCGCGGCAATCCCAGGAAGCCACAGGTGCCCTTGATGGTGTGCACCAGGCGGAAGATGTTATCCAGAATCTTCGCGTCGGTCGGATCCTGCTCGAACCGCACCAATTGATTGTCGACCGTATCCAGGCTCTCG
>PNKY01000037.1 GCA_013822765.1 Rhodospirillum sp. | reverse complement strand
CCGCGAGGGCCGCCACGTGGTCGCGGCGGTTTTTGGCGGATCGAGTGCCGCCAGCCGCAACGCGCACATGCGCTCGCTGCTGACCCGCGCACTTGCGAAGGCCGCCACCGAAAAGACCCGCAAGCCGATACTGTTGGCGAGGCCGCGCCTCGCACCGCGACCAGAGGCGAAGATCGCCGAGGCCTCCGCGCCAAAGCCCGTGCCAGTAGCAGCGGGCACGGGAGCGGGAACGATCGGCAAGGCTGCAGTCGGCCAGAATGGCTCGGTCAAGACCGCCGCCCGGATGCCTGAGGCAATCACAAAACCAGCACCCCGACCCGCGGTCGAGCCCCTGAAGATCGATCCGCAGGTTACAGCACCTGCGGCCGATACACCGCGGTCCGATACACAGACGTCGGATGCGGCCGCGGCCGATGCGCTGGCTCAGTTCGTCGCCAATGCCGGGTCCGCCGTCGCTGAGCCCGCGGCGACCCCCATCGAGATCGCAAAGGTGCGCCGCGTGATGGTAGCGCCGCGGCCAAGGCCGGCCCGGCAATTCTCCTCTGCCGAGACAACGGACGAACCCGCGGAAGCAGGCCTTGAAACCGTTGCGAAGATTGCAGCTCCGGAGGCTTGGGCCCCCGCCGGCACAACCGAAACAGTCCTGTCGAAGAGCCCGCGATCCGCAGCTGCGCCACTCGTTCCTGCATCCCCTGCGGAGCAGATAACCCCGCCGATCCAGGGTTCCCCCGTTCAACCGGCGGCACGCCTGGCTGCGGTCCCAGCTGCCGCGAACGGACCACAAGTGGTCGCAAGCAAGCCTGCGCCGGCGGCGGCCGGGCTTGCAAACACGCCAATTCCCGCCGACCGCTTGACCGACGCGCCAGCTTTGCCTGCCTCCAATCCGCCACTGGCCCCGGCACGGCTACCCTCGACCCTGGAGCAGCAGGCGCAGTCCATCGACACTCTTGCCGCGCAGCCGCTTCCGGTTCGGTTTGCTGACGCCACAAAGCCCCAACCCACGGGGCGAGATGCGGCTTGGAGGCTCAACGGACCTTCGAGCGCGGACGCCGCCACGGCCACGGCCGCGCCATCCGGCGGGTTCCAGATCCAGATCGGGGCTTTCGGATCGGCAGCCGAGGCAGAACGTCAGCTGGCCACCATCAAGTCCCGCGCCGCTAAGGTTCTCAGCGCGAAATCGGCGGTCGCCCTTCCCGTCCAGAAGGGTGACCGGCAGCTCTTCCGAGCCCGATTTACAGGGTTCGACGCCAACGCGGCAGCCAGCGCCTGCACCGAGCTGCGGCGCCTCGCCATCGACTGCTTCGTCATGAAGGCCGAATAAGTGCCC
>PNKY01000036.1 GCA_013822765.1 Rhodospirillum sp. | reverse complement strand
CGTCGCCCCGAGCCAGCCGGCAATAGCGCAGAATATTCCATCGGGGCCACCCGCCAAGGCGGGCAAGCCCGGCAAAGCCGGCGATGCCGCTGCCCCGGCGGAGAGCAAGAAAGACCCGGCGGCGGCTCTGAAGTCACTCGATGCCGGTGTGAAGGCATTCGAAGCCGGCAAGACCGAGCAGGCGGTCCAGTCGATTTCTTCCGCCCTCTATGGCGGTGGGTTGCCGAGCCAGCAAATGGCGCGTGCGCTCTACTATCGCGGCCTCGCCTACCGCAAGCAGGCGAAGCCTGCGCAGGCCATCTCCGACCTGACGAGCGCTATCTGGCTCAAGGGCGGGCTTGGCGACGCCGACCGTGCCACCGCCATCGAGAACCGCGCCGCCGCGTATCGCGAGGCCGGCCTGGGAGATCCGCCGCCGCTGGCTGAAACAGTGAAGACAGCAGCCGCCTCACGGCCGACCACAGCTCAGGCAGCGCAGCCCACTTCTGCGACCACGGCGCCGACGTGGCAGACGGCGACGAACACCGGTTCTGCCCCTGGCCGCGCCGCAGCGGGTTCGTCCTCGGCGCCGGTGCTAGCGGTCAGCCCGGCTCCGGCTCCGGCTCCGGCTCAGCAGGCTGACCCGTCCGGCAATGCCCAGTCCACTCCCGCACAGAGCCCGGCATCGGGTGGCATAGGCTCGTCTGTCGGCAACTTCTTCGGCGGACTGTTTGGTGGCAACTCGGCCTCGGCGAAGTCCACGGCCGCCCCGCCCACCACCGCCTCGACCGGACCTGCCGCATCGACATCGTCCTGGAGCGACGCGACCCAGGTCGCCGCCTCAAACAAGGGCGGTGCGGCTGCCAAGCCCGTTTCCGTTGCCGCCGCTGCGGTCCCTACGGCTACCGCCGACGCGCCCAGGCAACCCCTTCAGCGTACGGCAGCAGGAACTGCGCCGGTTACGGCCCAACCGTCACAGACGCCTGCGGTTCAGCCCGCGCTCAAGGGCAAGTTCCGTCTCCAGGTCGCCGCCGTCCGGTCGCGCGTCGAGGCCGAGACGCTGGCCCAGAAGCTCAGGCAGGCGCACGGCGCCGCGATCGGAGCACGCGAACCGATGATCGAGGAAACCGTGATCGGCGCCATGGGCACGTTCTACCGCGTTCGCGTGGGCCCCTACGCAGATGCCAGCGAACCGCGCCAGCTATGCTCCCGCATCAAGCCCGATGGTTTCGACTGCCTCGTGGTCACCCAGTAGCGTCGCGCGCCCCGACGTCCACCCCAATGCCCAGCGCCGCAGCTGGGCCCCGGCTCGGCATTTCGAACCTGTTAAATTCGCCGTCGTATCGTATCATGTCGTGCGTGCCAGACGCGTCCGGGACCGCGTTCGAAATCGCAGCCGCGCGCGGGATATGCGCCAT
>PNKY01000035.1 GCA_013822765.1 Rhodospirillum sp. | reverse complement strand
AGCTCGGCCGCCGCTCCGGCGCCAGTCGCCAAGGAAGCCGCCGCAGCAGCAGGCGCTGCCGTGGCCGCCGCACCGGCTGCTGCAGGCCAGACTGCGGCGCTGGCCGCGCCCGCCGCACAAGCGGCAAAGAAGGTCGTCAAGAAGGCCGCGGCTCCGGTCAACGCAGTGACGAACGCGGTAGCACCCGGCGCGGCCGCTGCCGTTGCCGCCCCGGTCGTGGTGCCGACTGCGATCGTGCCCAACCGTGCTTCCGACGTGGTCGTGACGACGGTCCCCGCGCCGAAGCAGTAGTCGGGCGCGTGTCCCGACAACAGAAAGTTGTTTGGCCTCGACGGGCGGCCTGGGCCGCCCGTTTCGCTGTCGACCATCCCCGTCGTGATCACGTGCTGGCGCCGACCTGCGCAACCTGTCCTCGATATGGTGCTCATCGGCATTGCGGCGGTTGAGCCCACTGGGGTTGTGCCGGGATGCCCGATATGGTGAATGATGGATCTGATCGAGCGCAGATTTTTGGTGGAGGGACTATGGCCGCACGGGAACCAGTCAGAGCGCTTGCCAATCATCGCGCGGCCGTCATGTTCGCGATCGGCGCGGTTGCCGTTCTGGCGGCGGGTTGCGGCAGCGGCGGCTCGACGGGCGGCGATCCTGGCGCCCGCCAGCTTCCCCAGGGGTCGAGTTGTCAGACTGTGCGTCAGGAGATGGACAAGCTGCTGGCGCGCGGCGTGCAGCCTCGTGTAGAGGCGGCTCAAGCCGGCAAGAAACTGTCTCCGCAGCATCAGGCCGAAGTCGATCAGTTCAACCGTTTGCTGGCCCAGTATCTGGGCGCGCGTTGCCACCAATAGCGCGCGTCTTGCGCCCGGTTCGAATGGCGTACGGCGCTGGGATTGGATTGAATGGCGCTTCGGTCGATACGAACCGGGATCACGTGTTTTTTTCGTGCTCTCGGCCCGGTCGGCGCGCCGCGACAGCGTGATCGTCACAGACGGCCGGCCGAGTAGGTTCAACGCGGTCGGTTCACCGAATCACCAGGAGCCTCACCATGAGCAATTCCCAAATACAGTCTCTGATCGTGTTCGCTGTGATCGGCATCGCCGCTGGCTTTCTCGCGTCGATCCTGGTCGGCGGAGGCGGCCTGATCCGCTACCTCGTCACGGGCGTTGTCGGCGCATTTGTCGGCGGCTACCTGCTGAACGCATTGGGCGTCAATCTCGGCATTCGCAATCCGCTCGTTTCGCAGATCGCGACCGCGACGATCGGGGCCATCGTTGTCGTACTGTTGGCACGATTGATCGCGTAAGACTGCGTCTCCGGGGGCTCAGCAGACAAGGGGACTGACATCATGGCTCAAATTCAGCCGTACATGCCTTGGATCATTATGGCCGTAAACGGCCTTATCGCCGGTTGGATCGCCGGCCTGCTGCTCGGCGGCGGCGGTCTGATCCGCAATCTCGTCGTTGGCATCATCGGTGCGTTCATCGGTGGCGCTCTGGTCCAGGCCGGCCTTCTCAAGCTGCCC
>PNKY01000034.1 GCA_013822765.1 Rhodospirillum sp. | reverse complement strand
GTCAACCGCGCCGGTGCGGTCGCGGTCAATGTTTCGGTCGGCGCCTCAAGGGCGAGCGGCGGCGGAAGGCTTTCCGGCGCCTACGGCGCGGGCGCATGGCACGGCATCATCACCGGCGACCGCTGCAGCGGCACTTGGCAGGCCACGCGAAACTAAGCGCGCAGGCCCGCAGCTGGCTACGAAACGAAAACGGCCCGCCGAATCTGACGGGCCGCTTCATCGCATGCGAATTCGAATCAGCGCGGCGCCAGCACCATCACGACCTGGCGTCCCTCGAACCGTGCGTCCTGCTCGACCTTGGCGAACTCGGCGACATCGGCCTTGACCTTGTCCAGCAGCTTGGTGCCGATTTCCTGATGCGCCATTTCGCGGCCACGGTAGCGCAAGGTGATCTTGACCTTGTCACCTTCCTCGAAGAACCGCTGCATGGCGCGCATCTTCACGTCGTAATCGTGATCGTCGATCATCGGCCGCAGCTTGATCTCCTTGATCTCGACGATCTTCTGCTTCTTGCGCGCCTCGGCGGCTTTCTTCTGCGCCGAATACTTGAACTTCCCGTAGTCCATAATCTTGCAAACGGGAGGATTGTTGTTCGGCGAAATCTCGACGAGATCCATGCCCGCCTCGAGCGCCATCTTGACGGCAACGACGGTCTCGACCGTTCCGTGGTTGAGGCCGGTCTGATCGATCAGCTGGATCTGTGCGTTGCGGATTTCATCGTTGGTGCGCGGCCCGTCTTTGGTTGCAGCGGGCGGGGCTCTGTTGGGACGGCGAATGGGTAACTCTCCAAAGTTGTGAAAGGAAGGCCTGTAGTTTGAAGCAATACGCTGATAACAGCAAGCGAACTGACGTTCTGCGCCCGAAAACCGTCAAATGCGAGGCATTTCGGTCACTTCAGGCAAATATAGCTCGGCGGCCTGATCCGCAAGCAAAGCCGCGCCGTGCTTGACCGATGATGCGGGCTCGCGGACAAGGCGGCAGGGCGGGAGTGACAGATCCATGACCAATCCGGCACCGATCGACCAGGAACCGACCTTTGTCGACGTGGGGGAGGGCGATGGGCTGCGCCGGATTGCCGTGCGAGCCCGTGCCGGCGGCGGACCCGGCCTGTTCTGGCTCGGCGGCTTCAATTCCGACATGCGGGGCACCAAGGCGCTGGCACTGGACGCCTGGGCCGCGGAAAATGGCCGCGCCTGTGTCAGGTTCGATTATTCCGGCCATGGCGAATCGGGCGGCGCCTTCATCGACGGTACCATCGGCCGCTGGCTGGAGGAGACCGTCGCTGTATTCGACCAGTTCTGCCGGGGGCCGCAGGTCGTGATCGGCTCGTCGATGGGCGGCTGGATGGCGCTGCTACTGGCGCGCGCCCTCGCCAGCCGTGATGCGAAGCAGGCGAGCCTCGCCGGGCTGGTGCTCATCGCGCCGGCGCCCGATTTCACCGAGCAATTGATGTGGAATGCTTTCTCTGATGAGGTCCGCGAGGAGATCAGGACCAAGGGCGTGTGGATGCGGCCGTCGCCATATGACGACGGCACGCCCTATCCCATCACCCGAGCGCTGATCGAGGAGGGCCGCAATCATCTCCTGCTCGGCAGCGCCATCGAGGTTGGATGCCCGGTGCGCATCCTGCAGGGTGGGCAGGATCCCGACGTGCCCTGGCAGCATGCGTTTGCGCTGGCGCACCGCCTGCCGGCCGAGGACGTCGTACTGACCATGATCCAGGACGGCGACCACCGCCTGTCGCGCCCGCAAGACATCGCGAGGATCATGGCGGCGGTGGCGGAGATGGGGTGAA
>PNKY01000033.1 GCA_013822765.1 Rhodospirillum sp. | reverse complement strand
GGGACGCCTCACCGAGACGCCCTACCGCAAACTGTCCCGCCACCTGCCCACCGCAGCCGGTTGGAAAAAGCCTGAGACGGAGACTGCGGGATGACCGCAGGCAGCAGCAGCCGCATCGGCGAGGCTGGCGGCGCGATCCCGTCCGACCACGATGCGGCGTCACCGGCCGGCAATCTCTCAAGCTGTGTGACCCAGCGCCTGGCCCGGCGGCTGACCAACCAAGGCGCGCTGCTGTTCCTCGGCTATGCGAGCGCGCAGGGCTTCTCGTTCATGCGCAATGCGTTGATCGGTCACGGACTGTCGAAAGGCGACTTCGGTATCGCGGCCACCATCACGCTCACTTTGCAATTGATGGAGACGCTGGGTGACCTCGGCACCGACCGCTTGATCGTGCAGGCGGTCGACGGTGATGCCGAGCCCTTCGTCGCCAACGCGCATGCGGTGAACCTCGCTCGCGGCGCACTGACGGCTGCCCTGCTCTATTTCAGTGCCGGCCCGATTGCCGCGTTCTTCGGCATTCCCGACATCGCATGGGCGCTGGAAATCGCAGCCCTCGTGCCGCTCATCAGAGGCTTCCTGCATCTCGATTGCCGGCGGGCCCAACGCCGCCTCGACAACCGCCCGCAATTGCTGATCGAGGTTCTGCCGCAGGCTGCAACACTCGCGGCCACGTTGCCGCTGATCATGTGGTCCGGCGGCTATGCGGTGGCCGTGTGGCTGGCGCTGCTGCAGGCCACAGCCATGGTCATGCTCTCGCATGTTTTGGCCGAGCGGCCCTATCGGCTCGTCTTCGACCTGGCTGTCATCGGTCGCTTCGTGCGCTTCGGCTGGCCGATCTGGCTCAGTGCGTTCCCGCTGATCGCCGTCTACCAGGGCGACCGCATCGTCATTGCGCGATTCGCCGGCATGGAAGATCTGGCCGCCTTCTCGGCCGCCTTCATGATCACGATGGTGCCGGGGCTGATCGCTGCCAAAGTCGGCCATGCGCTCATGTTGCCCGTGCTGAGCGGCGCCCGCGGCGTAACAGACGTCTTCGAGCGCCGGTTCGCGCGTCTCAGCGAAGTGACCGCCTTGGCGACGTCGCTATACCTTCTGCTCTTCCTGGCGGCGGGCGGAGCGATTCTGCCGCTGGCGTTCGGAGACAACTACACCGGCCTCGGCCCTGTCGTTGCCTGGCTCGCCGTGATGTGGGGTTTTCGCATGATGCAGGCGGTCCCCGGAATGGCGCTGATGGCGCTCGGCCAGACGCGGCCGCTGCTCGTCGCGGGCATGATCCGCGCGTCCGCGCTGATCCTCACTCTGGCCGCAGCGATCCAAGGCCTCGGCCTCGCCTCGATCGCAGCCTGTGGCGTCTTAGGCGAATTGGCCTCGTTGGTCTACGTCGCGTGGCGTCTCGACCGCGCGCAGCCGAGCCTGATGCAGGTGTTCCTCATCCGAGTTGCCGCGCTGGCGCCGGCCGTCGTGCTGGGCGTGATGTGCGCGGCACTCTTTACGCCGAAGCTCGGCATCGTCGCACCGGTCGCCGCCGCGGCTTTGGCTGGAGCGATCCTCACCCAGCTCACGGGATGGGTCGCGCCAGAACTCTATCGCTCCGTGCTCGACGCGAGACTGGGGCACGCGCAGTCCACGCGACATTGAAGCGCATTGCCGTTACGGGCGGGCAACCTCCCACCAAAGACGGATCATCGCCTCGTGTCGTCGAGACCGTTCCACGCGACAGATCGAATTCGCCAGCATCGACTACTTGGATAGTGCCGCGGCCGTCGTCGCTCCGACCGGCTTCCGGCCGGCGAGCGCCAGGTCATAGGCGGCGAGCAGCCGGTGGCGCTCGGTGTCCCAGCGCAAAAGTGCCTTGGCTCGTGCCTGACCCCGCGCGGCGAGTTCCGCATGGAGCGCTTGGTCGTCAAGCAAGGACGCCAGGTTGCGCGCCAGGTCGCGGGGGCAATTGTC
>PNKY01000032.1 GCA_013822765.1 Rhodospirillum sp. | reverse complement strand
TCCCATCAGCACGCCGCCAATCATGTGCCGGCGCATCTCCCGCGGATCGTCGAAGGCTTCCCACCGGAGTTCGTCCTTCCAGGCGGCGACCAGGAATGCGCCGAGCGCGACGCCTCCAACAGAGGCGATGCCGAAGCTCGCGTACTGCACCGGCTCGCTCATGATCTGCAAGAGGAGCCGGCCGACGGGTGCGACGAACGACAGGCTTTCGACGCGGCTGGGCTCGAGCAACGCCTGCGCCGATATTCCGTTCACGGTCCAGCCGGCAATGACCGCCAGCCCCAGTCCTAGCGCCGCGACCAATAGCCGAAGCCGCCGGCGGACGCGCCGGTCGAGAAGGGCCGGAAGCGCAAGCGCGATGGCGATCAGCGCTGCCGCGGCCATGGACCAGCCGGGCCCGAGCGTCTGCGTGATCGCCGTTTCGAGGCTGGCGCCGCCCCACGCTTCGAGGTCAATCGCGAAGTGCCCTGCCACCAGTGAGCGCACGGGCTGCAACGCGCCGGCCGTGAACGCGAACGCGGCTATTCCGATGATCGCAGCCACGACCATCGCGCGCAGGTCACCGCGGCCGGAGCGGACGAGAAGGCCGAAGCTGCAGGTGCCGGCGAGCGCCATGCCGAAACCGAACAGGATGCCGCCGGCGAGTGCGGCGAGCCAATCGAACTGCTGCGCGAGGAAGATGCTCTCGCGCAGATCCAAGACGCCGAACCACTGCAGCGTCTGCGTGCCGAGGAGTGCGACCGCCGCCGCCAGCGCCCATGCCTTCGCGGCCCGATGATCGCGCGCGACGATGGCGTCCTCGATGGCGCCCATGGTGCAGAGCCGCCCGGATTGTGCCGCCGCGCCAGCCAGAATTCCGCAGGCCAGACCTCCGAGCAGCAGAATCATCGGCCACGCACCTCGTTGGCGAGTTTCGTCCGCGCGCTCAGCGAAACGTCAAACCGGTCACCGGAGTTCGACCAGAAATTTGCGATCAGCAGTCGCGGCAGAACTTGTTGTAGACCGCCTCGATGAATTTGCGCGTAGCCTCGTCCGCCAACTGATAATAGACGGTACGGCCGTCGCGCCGCGTTTCGACCAAGCCATCGAGACGGAGCCGGGCAAGCTGTTGCGAGACCGTCGGCTGGCTGAGTGACAGCAGGTTCTCGAGTTCGGTGACCGACCGCTCGCGCTCCGACAGGAGGCACAGGATGAGCAGGCGGTTCTCGTGGGCGAGCGCCTTCAGGAACTCGCTCGCCTTGCGCGCTTTCTGCACCAGGCTCTTGAGCTCGGGCGACACCTCGCCGTCGCTTTCGAGCGCCGCCACGATCTCTTGCGATAAGAGCTTGTTCATAACGGCTGGCCCGACTTTCCTAAGTAGGTTCCGTGGAGCCGGGCTCGCCGCCCGCCTCTACTCCAGATCATAGATCGCGACCGCACCGCGATCTGCGTCAAGCGCGCGGGCTATTTGTTCACGGGACTCTCGGGGTCGAACAGATAAGCCACGACGTCTTTCATCTGCTGTTCGGTCAGCACCTTGTGGAAGCCGAACCGCGGCATGTTCGAGCATGCGACCGCTGACTGGGCGTTATAGATTTTTGCATAGGCCGCCTTGACCTCGGCTTCCGCGTAGCCTTTGGACCTGCCGTAGTTGAGCAGGCTGGGCCCGATCGTCCCATAAGACAGCTCTTTCGGCGCCATCTGGTGGCAGGCGTAGCAATTGCCGCCGCTCACCGTGCCGGGCTCGTCGCTGAACTGTCCGCCGCGGCCATTCTGGGAGATCTTCTCGCCGTCCTTCCAACTGCCGATAAACTTGCCGTCGGCGGGGTATTGGACCGTCGCGGCTTCCCGCGCGAGGATCTTGGCGGCGTCGTCTTTGGAGGGCTTGTTTCGGGTCTCCGAGCAGATCCGCTGGGTTTCGTCTTGCGCGACGCGCGCGTCCCACGTCCAGCCTTCGGGCAACTTTTTGAAGGTGGCCTTGAGGTAGGTGTCCAACAGCGCGGGCGAGA
>PNKY01000031.1 GCA_013822765.1 Rhodospirillum sp. | reverse complement strand
CCTATCCTCGTGCGGGACGTTGGCTTCGTCCAGATCGGGCCGGACATCCGCCGCGGGGTCGCGGACTTGAACGGTATGGGCGATGTCGCCGGCGGCATTGTCGTCGTCCGCTATGGCGTCAGCGTCTATGACGTGTTGAACCGCGTCAAGGAGGTCATCAAGGAAAAAGTCCAGCCCTCGCTGCCCGAAGGCGTGGAGCTCGTCGTCACCTATGACCGCTCCACGCTGATCAAGCATTCGGTCGAGACGCTGCGCAAGAAACTCATCGAAGAGAGCCTCATCGTCAGTCTGGTCTGCTTTGTGTTCTTATTCCATATTCGCAGCGCCCTTGTCGCGATCATTACGTTGCCGCTCGCGGTTCTTATGGCGCTGGTGGCGATGCAGTGGATCGGACTCACGAGCAACATCATGAGCCTGGGCGGCATCGCCATCGCCATTGGGGCGATGGTGGACGCGGCGATCGTAATGGTCGAGAACGCTCATAAGCACATCGAGCGCGAGCAGGCCAAACCTCCTGGCGAGCAGCGCCCGCGCCTGGAGGTGATCATCGAAGCTGGACGAGAGGTCGGGCCGTCGCTTTTCTTCTCCCTTCTGATCATCACGGTCAGCTTCCTGCCTGTCTTTGCTCTTCAGGACCAGGAAGGCCGTCTGTTCAAGCCGCTCGCTTACACCAAGTCGTTCAGTATGTTCTTTGCGGCGCTGCTGTCGATCACCGTCACGCCCTTCCTCATGGTGCTGCTGATCCGGGGCAAGCTTCCGCCAGAAGAAGCAAATCCGATTAATCGCTTATTGATTTGGATTTATCAGCCGATCGCCACGCTGGCCTTGAAATTTCGGTACGTAATGGTCGCCGTGGCGCTTCTCGCGATTGCCGCCATCGCGCCGATCTATTTGAGTCTAGGCAACGAATTCATGCCGCCGCTCTGGGAGGAAACAATTCTTTTCATGCCCGCGACGCTGCCGGGGTCGTCGATCCAGACCATGAAGCAGACGATCCAAGAGCAGGACAAGATCTTGATGGATTTCCCTGAGGTCGCCACCGTCTTCGCTAAAGCCGGGCGCGCCAATAGCGCCACCGATCCCGCGCCGCTGGAGATGGTCGAGACCGTCATCAACCTCAAGCCCGAGGATCAATGGCGCAGCGGCATGACCCCGGAGAAGCTGATCGCCGAAATGAACCAGGCGCTGAAAACGAACATGCCGGGGTTTACGAACGCTTGGACCATGCCGATCAAAGCGCGCATCGACATGCTTTCCACAGGGATTCGTACGCCCATCGGCGTCAAGGTCTTCGGTCCCGACCTCGCGGAAATAGGACGACTGCTAACGCAAGTGGAGGCTGCCGTCGGCACGGTCCGGGGGACGCGGAGCGCCTTCGCTGAGCGCGTGAACCAGGGTTACTACCTGGATTTCGACATCAATCGCGCCGCCATCGCCCGCTATGGCCTGTCTGTGATGGACGTCCAGGACGTCATTGTGGCGGCCGTGGGCGGCGCCAATCTGACGCAAACGATCGAGGGTCGTCGGCGCTTCCCGGTGAACGTGCGCTATGGGCGCGAGCTGCGCGACGATCTCGGCAAGTTGCGGCGGGTGCTGGTGGCAACGCCGACAGGGGCTCAAGTGCCGTTGGAGGAACTCGCGGAGCTGCGTTTCGTCGATGGTCCGACCTTGATCAAGAGCGAAGCCGCGCAGCTTGTCGGCTATGTCTATGTGGACGTCACTGGCCGCGACACCGGCAGTTACATGGATGACGCGCGAAAGGCGGTCGCCGAGATGGTCAAGCTGCCTCCAGGCTACCGGCTGGAATGGAGCGGTTCGTTCGAAGGGATGCAGCGGGCAGGGCGGATGCTCAAATATGTCATCCCTATCACGCTGGCTCTCATCGCCGTGCTGCTGTACCTCAACGCCCGGTCGCTGCCTAAGGTGCTCATCGTCATGACCGCCGTCCCTTTCTCCCTTGTCGGCGCGTTCCTGCTGTTGTGGATGCTGGGCTACCATCTCAGCGTGGCCGTCTGGGTGGGGATCATCGCCCTGGCTGGAGTCGACGCCGAAACGGGGATGGTGATGCTCTTGTATCTGGACGTGGCCTACGAACGCTGGAAGCGGGAGGGCCGCATGAACAGTATCGGCGAACTGGAGGGCGCGGTCATGGAAGGCGCCGTCCAACGCGTTCGCCCCAAAATGATGACGGT
>PNKY01000030.1 GCA_013822765.1 Rhodospirillum sp. | reverse complement strand
GGAATGACGCGGGTCTTTACGGAGACCGGCGAACATATCCCCGTGACCGTGCTGAAGCTGGGCAATTGCCAGGTTTTGGGTCACCGCACGACCGAAAAGAACGGTTATGTCGCGCTGCAGCTTGGCTCGGGCACCCGCAAGACCGTGTATCTGCCGAAGGCGGAACGCGGTCAGTTCGCGGTCGCCAAGGTCGAGCCGAAGCGTAAGGTCACCGAGTTCCGCGTGTCGGAAGACGCGCTGATCCCGGTCGGCGCCGAAATTCAGGCTGACCATTTCGTGGTCGGCCAGTTCGTCGACGTCACCGGCACCTCGGTCGGTAAGGGTTTTGCCGGCGGTATCAAGCGCTGGAATTTCGGCGGCTTGCGCGCCACCCACGGTGTCTCGGTTTCGCATCGTTCGATCGGTTCGACCGGCGGACGTCAGGATCCCGGCAAGACCTTCAAGAACAAGAAGATGCCCGGTCACATGGGTGTCGATCGCATCACCACGCTTAATCTGCGCGTCGTGCAGACCGACGTGGCGCGCGGCCTGATCCTCGTCGAAGGCGCCGTTCCCGGCTCCAAGGGCGGATGGATCGCGGTGCGCGACGCCGTGAAGAAGGCGTTGCCGAAAGACGCGCCGAAGCCGGGCAAGTTCCGCCTGGCGGACGGTGGCGGCGAACAGGCTGCTGCAGCCGAAGCGCCGGCCGAGCAGGAGGGCGTGTGAGATGGAATTGAAAGTCACAACGCTTGAAGGCAAGGCGGCTGGTTCGGTTCAGCTGTCGGATGCCATTTTCGGTCTCGAGCCGCGCAAGGATATCATCCAGCGCTGCGTCAACTGGCAGCTCGCCAAGCGACAAGCCGGCACCCACAAGACGCAAGGCCGCGCTGATGTCTGGCGCACCGGCAAGAAGATGTACAAGCAGAAGGGCACCGGCGGTGCACGTCACGGCTCGGCCCGCGTGCCGCAGTTCCGCGGCGGTGGCCGTGCGTTCGGTCCGGTGGTTCGCTCGCATGCTTTCGATCTGCCGAAGAAGGTTCGCGCCCTGGCGCTGCGCCATGCGCTGTCCGCCAAGGTCAAGGACGGCGGCCTGATCGTGATCGAATCCGCGGTGCTGGAAGCTGCCAAGACCAAGGCGCTGGTTGGACACTTCTCCGGTCTCGGACTCACCAACGCGCTGATCATCGACGGCGCCGAGGTTCACAACGGTTTCGCCGCGGCGGCCCGCAATATCCCGAACATCGACGTGCTGCCGATCCAGGGCATCAACGTCTATGACATTCTGCGACGCCACAAGCTGGTCCTGACCAAGGCGGCGCTCGATGCGTTGGAGGCGCGCTTCAAATGAAGAACATCGACCCGCGCCACTACGACATCATCGTCTCCCCGGTCGTGACCGAAAAGGCGACGATGGCGTCCGAGCACAACAAGGTTGTGTTCAAGGTCTCCAGCAAGGCGACCAAGCCGCAAATCAAGGAAGCCGTCGAGAAGCTGTTCGACGTCAAGGTCAAGAGCGTGAATACGCTGGTGCGCAAGGGCAAGACCAAAGTCTTCCGAGGCACCTTCGGTTCGCAGTCGGACGTGAAGCGTGCGATCGTGACCCTCGAAGAGGGCCACCGCATCGACGTCACCACCGGGCTATAAGGCGATACGACGATGGCATTGAAAAAATTCAACCCCACGACACCGGGCCAGCGCCAGCTGGTGATGGTCGATCGTTCGGCGCTCTACAAGGGCAAGCCGGTCAAGGCACTGACCGAGGGCAAGCATTCCTCGGGCGGCCGCAACAACACCGGCCGCATGGTCGTGCGCTTTCGCGGCGGCGGTCACAAGCAGACCTACCGCATCGTCGATTTCAAGCGCACCAAGGTCGACATGCCGGCGATCGTCGAGCGGCTGGAATACGATCCGAACCGCACCGCCTTCATCGCGCTGGTGAAGTATACCGACGGCACCCAGGCCTACATTCTCGCGCCGCAGCGTCTTGCGGTCGGCGACACCGTGATCGCCGGCAACTATGTCGACGTGAAGCCGGGCAACGTCATGCCGCTCGGCAACATGCCGATCGGCACCATCGTGCACAATGTCGAGCTGAAGATCGGCAAAGGCGGCCAGATCGCGCGATCGGCCGGCACTTACGCCCAGCTGGTCGGCCGCGACCATGACTACGTCATCGTCCGCCTGAACTCGGGCGAACAGCGCCTGGTCCACGGCCGCTGCACCGGCACCATCGGTGCGGTGTCGAACCCGGACCACATGAACATCTCGATCGGCAAGGCCGGTCGTAACCGTTGGCTCGGACGCAAGCCGCATAACCGCGGCGTCTCCATGAACCCGGTCGACCATCCGCACGGCGGCGGCGAAGGCCGCACCTCGGGCGGCCGTCACCCGGTGACGCCGTGGGGGAAGCCGACCAAGGGCAAGAAGACCCGCTCGAACAAGTCGACCAATCGATTCATTCTCATC
>PNKY01000029.1 GCA_013822765.1 Rhodospirillum sp. | reverse complement strand
TGTCGCGCGACAATCAGAATGAGAATGCGCGACAATCAAGATGAGAATCCGGTGTGGGGGGAGCGGCGCAGGGCGTAGCCCGTAGCCGTTCCCCCCACACCGGAGCACCCTTTTGGGGGCTGCCGGAGATGATCGCGGTGTTGGGTATGGTGGGGTTTTTCCTTTGAGGAGGACCCCGTGTGTGCCTGGCCGTCACATAACCGATCATCAGATGAGGCTGTTTATGACATTGAGGAAAGACCACCCGGTGGCCGTGGCTGCGGCGAAGGCGGGGATGAGCCCGGCTGCGGGCTACCGGCTGCTGAAGGATCCGCAGCTACCTTCGCAGAAGAAGGCGCCCCGTGGGCGGCGGCGTCCCGATCCGCTTGCCGGGTTCTTCGACGAGGAGGTTGTGCCGCTGTTGGAAGCAGCGCCCGGGCTGCGTCCGATTGCGGTCTTTGAGGAGCTGCGCCGTCGGCACGGCGATCTGCCGTTTGCGCGCCGGACGCTGGAGCGGCGGATCAGGGGCTGGCGTGCGCTGCATGGGCCCGAGCGCGAGGTCATCTTCCGGCAGTTGCATGAGCCGGGCAGGCTTGGCCTGTCGGACTTCACCCATATGGGCGATCTCAATGTCACGGTCGCAGGCGTGCCGCTGGAGCATATGCTCTATCACTTCCGACTGACCTATGGCGGGTTCGAGCACTGCCATGTGATCCTGGGCGGCGAGAGCTTTGTTGCCTTGGCTGAGGGGCTGCAGAACGCCTTGTGGTCCGCAGGCGGTGCTCCGCGGCGTCACCGGACGGACAGCCTCTCGGCTGCGTTCCGTAATCTTGATGCCGATGCCCGCGCTGATCTGACCACGCGATATGATGCGCTGTGCCGACATTACGGGATGGAGCCGACCCGCAACAATACAGGCGTTGCCCACGAGAACGGCTCGATCGAGAGCTCTCACGGCCACATCAAGGCTGTGGTGAGGGATGCCTTGCTGCTGAGGGGAAGCAGCGACTTTGCTGATCTGGCGGCGTATCGCGGCTTTATCGATGAGGTCGTGACCGCGCGCAATCGGCGCCATGCTCCCTCGATCGATGTCGAGCGTCGGACCTTGCAGCCGCTGCCAGATACGCGCACGAGTGATTATGAGGCCGTGCTGGTCAGGGTCACCTCATCGGGCGGCTTTACCTTGCGCAAGGTGTTCTACACCGTGCCTTCAAGGCTAATCGGACACCGCCTGCGCGCGCGGCTCTATGATGACCGGATCGATCTGTTCCTGGGCAGCACGCTGCTCATGACCCTGGTGCGCGGCCGCGCTGGCGACAATGGCAAGCATGGTCATATCGTCGATTACCGGCATGTGATCCACTCGCTGCGGCGCAAGCCGATGGCGCTTATGGGGTTGGTCTATCGCGATAGCCTGTTCCCCCGCGAAGCCTACCGACGGATGTTCGAGCATCTGCTGGAGCATGAAGGCGAGCACGCCGCCTGCAGGATGACCGTCGATCTGCTGGCCATGGCGCACGAGCGCGCCTGTGAGGCTGAGCTTGCCGGACTGCTCGAAGCCGATCTTGCCGCGCGGCGATGCCCTGACATCGCTGCTCTGCGCAGCCGGTTCTCGCCTGATCCTGAGCAATTACCTCAGGTGGATGTAAAGCTCGGGCGTCTGGCCTCCTACGACAGCCTGATCGGATGGGGAGAGGCGGCATGAGCACATCCCCGATGATCGACGCCCAGCGGCTCAGTCTGATGCTGAACGAACTGCGCTTGCCGGCAATCAAGCATATGTGGGGCGACTTCGCCGCGCGCGCCGACAAGGAAGGCTGGCCTGCCGCCCGCCTCCTGACCGCGCTCGCCGAGCATGAGATCGCCGAACGGGATCGGCGGCGGACCGAGCGGCATCTGGCCGAGGCCAAACTGCCCGCCGGAAAGACCCTCGACACCTTCGCGTTCGAGGCTGTGCCGATGGTATCGAAGGCCCAGGTCATGGCCATGTGCGCGGGTGATGGATGGCTCGAGCAGGGGGCCAACCTCATCCTCTTCGGCCCGCCCGGTGGCGGCAAGACCCATCTGGCCGCTGCCATCGGCCTTGCGCTGGTCGAGAATGGTTGGCGTGTCCTGTTCGCGCGCACTTCCGACCTCGTGCAGCGCCTCCAGGTCGCCCGGCGTGAACTGGCGCTCGAATCCGCGTTGGCAAAGCTCGACAAGTACCACCTGCTGGTCCTCGACGACTTCGCCTATGTCAGCCGCGATCAGGCCGAGACATCGGTCCTGTTCGAGCTGATCAGTGCCCGCTACGAACGCCGCTCGATGCTGATCACCGCCAACCAGCCCTTCGGCGAGTGGAACAGCATCTTCCCCGATCCGGCCATGACGCTCGCCGCAGTGGACCGACTGGTCCACCACGCAACGATCTTCGAGATGAACGTCGAAAGCTATCGGCGGCGAACCGCCGAAGCACGCCGGTCAGGCCCCGGCCGACCCGCCAACTTCACCACGCCCAAGGTCCTTGAAGCCGTCCGCGACAATCAGGACGACAAATAGACCTTGCCAGCGACAATCAACATGCCCACACAATGTCGCGCCGCGACAATCAACTTCTCATCCTGATCGTCGCGCAACTCTCACCTTGAATGTCGCGCTACA
>PNKY01000028.1 GCA_013822765.1 Rhodospirillum sp. | reverse complement strand
GGCGCTCGAATTGTTCAAGCCGTTCATCTATTCGCGGCTCGACGCCAAGGGTCTGTCCACCACGGTGAAGCAGGCCAAGAAGCTGGTCGAAAAAGAGCGTCCCGAGGTCTGGGATATTCTCGACGAGGTGATCCGCGAGCATCCCGTGCTCTTGAACCGCGCGCCGACGCTGCATCGTCTGGGCATCCAGGCGTTCGAGCCGGTGCTGATCGAGGGCAAGGCGATCCAGCTGCATCCGCTGGTTTGCGCCGCGTTCAACGCCGACTTCGACGGCGACCAGATGGCCGTGCACGTTCCGCTGTCGCTGGAAGCGCAGCTCGAAGCGCGCGTGCTGATGATGTCGACCAACAACATCCTGCATCCGGCCAATGGTCAGCCGATCATCGTGCCGTCACAGGATATCGTGCTCGGCCTGTATTATCTGTCGGTGCTGCGTGAAGGCCTGACCGGCGAAGGCAAGCTCTACGGCGAAATGGCCGAGATCGAGCATGCCTTGCACGCCAAGGTCATCCACCTCCACACCAAGATCAAGTATCGCTGGCAGGGTATCGACGAGAACGGCAAGCCGGTCTCGCGCTGGTACGACACGACGGCCGGCCGCGCCATGCTCGGCCAGGTGCTGCCGAAGTCGCCGAAGATGCAGTACGACGTCATCAACAAGCTGATGACGAAGAAGGAAATCTCCGGCGTCATCGATCAGGTCTATCGTCACTGCGGTCAGAAGGAGACGGTGATCTTCTGCGACCGCATCATGGCGCTCGGCTTCTACAACGCGTTCAAGGCCGGCATTTCGTTCGGCAAGGACGACATGGTGGTGCCGGCTTCGAAGTGGAAGACGGTCGATGAGACGCGCGCGCTCGCGAAGGAATTCGAGCAGCAGTACAATGACGGCCTGATCACCCACGGCGAGAAGTACAACAAGGTCGTGGACGCCTGGTCGAAGTGCACCAAGAAGATCTCGGAAGATATGATGGCGGAAATTTCCGCCGTTAAGAAGAATCCGAAGGGCGGCGAAGCCCAGATCAACTCGATCTTCATGATGGCGAACTCCGGCGCCCGTGGTTCGCAGGACCAGATGCGCCAACTCGCCGGCATGCGCGGCCTGATGGCCAAGCCATCCGGCGAGATCATCGAGACGCCGATCATTTCCAACTTCAAGGAAGGTCTGTCGGTGCTCGAATACTTCAACTCGACCCACGGCGCCCGCAAGGGTCTCGCGGACACCGCGTTGAAGACGGCGAACTCGGGTTACCTGACGCGGCGTCTGGTCGACGTGGCGCAGGACTGCATCATCACGGCCGATGATTGCGGCACCAAGCTCGGCATCAAGATGCGCGCCATCATCGACTCCGGCACCGTCGTCGCTTCGCTGGCGTCGCGCATTCTCGGCCGTACCAACGGCGAGGATCTGCGCGATCCCGTGAGCAACAAGGTCGTGGTCAAGCGCGGCACGCTGATGGAGGAGATTCACGTCGACGCCATCCAGCAGGCCGGCATCCAGGAAGTGAAGATCCGCTCGGCGCTGACCTGCGAACTGGTCAACGGCATCTGCGGCAAGTGCTACGGCCGCGATCTGGCCCGCGGCACGCCGGTCAATCACGGCGAGGCGGTCGGCGTCATCGCGGCGCAGTCGATCGGCGAGCCCGGCACCCAGCTGACGATGCGTACGTTCCACATCGGCGGCGCGGCTCAGATCAACGAGCAGTCGTTCATCGAGTCGAATTTCGACGGCAAGGTGACGATCAAGAACAAGGCGATCGCGAAGAATGGCGAAGGCCATCTCGTCGCGATGGTCCGCAACATGGTGGTGGCGGTGGCGGATGCCGACGGCACCGAGCGTGCGACCCATCGCATTCAGTACGGCGCGCGGATGCGTGTCGACGAAGGCGACATGGTCAAGCGCGGCCAGCGTATCGCCGAATGGGATCCCTACACCCGTCCGGTCCTGACCGAAGTCGAGGGCACTATCGGCTTCGAGGATCTGGTCGAGGGTCAGTCGATCTCGGAGACGCTGGACGAGTCCACCGGTATCGCCAAGCGTGTCGTCATCGACTGGCGCACGACGCGGGGCGGCGGCGATCTGCGTCCGGCCATCGTCATCAAGGGCAAGGATGGCAAGATCCTCAAGCTCGCGCGTGGCGGTGAGGCCCGTTACATGCTGTCGGTCGATGCGATTCTGTCGGTCGACGTCGGCGCCAAGGTCAAGACCGGCGACATTCTCGCGCGTATCTCGACCGAAAGCGCCAAGACCCGCGACATCACCGGCGGTCTGCCGCGCGTTGCGGAACTGTTCGAAGCCCGCAAGCCGAAGGATGCCGCCATCATCGCGGAAATCGCCGGCACCATCCGGTTCGGCCGCGACTACAAGAACAAGCGCCGCATCTCGATCGAGCCGATGGACAAGAACGAGGAGACTCGCGAGTACCTCATTCCGAAGGGCAAGCACATCCATCTGCAGGACGGCGATATCGTCGAAAAGGGCGATTTCATCGTCGAAGGCAATCCGGCGCCGCACGACATTCTGGCGATCAAGGGCATCGAGGAACTCGCTGCCTATCTGGTCAACGAAATCCAGGAGGTCTACCGGCTGCAGGGCGTGTTGATCAACGACAAGCACATCGAGGTGATTGTCCGTCAGATGCTGCAGAAGGTGGAGATCACCGACCAGGGCGAGACCGACATGATCTCGGGCGAGCAGATCGACAAGATCGAGTTCGACGTGATCAACGCCAAGGCCAAGGAAGAGGGCAAGAAGATCGCCACGGGTACGCCGGTGTTGCTCGGCATTACCAAGGCGAGCT
>PNKY01000027.1 GCA_013822765.1 Rhodospirillum sp. | reverse complement strand
AATGTCATGACTGAAACCATGGGCGCGAGCGCAATCAGCGACACGAGCCCCAAGCCCTCGACGATCGTATTCCCATTGGCCAAATCTGCCGCACCGAGCGCAAGCGCCAGAAGAAACGTATTCGCCATCGGGCCCGTGGCGACGCCGCCGGCATCGACCGCGATCGCCACGAAGTCCTTTTCGCATAGCCACATGATTACGATGACCAGCACATAGCCAGGCGCAAGTAGAAAGAGCAGCGGAATGCCGTAGGCAATCCGAAAAAGCCCGAGGGCGACCGACAGCGCAACCCCGATGCTGACCGTATAGAGCACGGTCGGCGCCGAAATCGAGCCGGTCGAAGCTTCCTCAACCTGATCGGCGAAGATACGCACCGCCGGCTCGCTCCAGGTGGTGACAAAGCCGAGCAAGAAGCCGATTGGCGCAAGCAGCCACTTTTCCGGCATTGCGCCGATCGCCTCACCGATTGAGCGGCCGAAGGGCATGAAACTCATCTCAACGCCGACGAGGAAAAGAAGCAGCCCCGCCGCGGCCATGAGTGTACCGGTTAGAATATCCAACACGCTCCGGCGGGGCAGCTTTAGAAATAACGCCTGGAAGACAAGGAAGAGCGCGAGGAGCGGCAGCACCGCCTCGGTGACGCTTTCCGCGACGACGCGGAATTCGTCGAGCAGCGAAGCTAGTTTCACCGCAGAAACATCCCTATGACCATCATGACGAAGATTGGACCGACCGAGGCGAATCCTAGGAGCCCAAAGCCGTCGGAGATGGCCGAGCGGCCGGCGAGAACGGAACTTAAGCCTATAGCGATGGAAATGACCACCGGAGCTGTCAAAACGCCCGTGGTCACGCTACCGGCGTCATAAGAGAGGGGGACGAATTGCGCCGGCGCGAAGAAAGAGAGGACGATCATAGCCCCATAGGTGACCGTCAGCAGGCCGCGCAGCGAAAATCCGAAAACGATGCGAGACATTGCGATAGCGGTAAAGACCGCCACGCCCAAAGCGATCGCATAGAGCACGGCCTGCCGGGAAATCGCATTCGTGACGCGGTTCACCTGATTGGCGAGGACGAGCACATCGGGTTCGGCGACCGTCGTCGCGAAGCCGAAGGCGAAGGCGACCGCGACGACGAGTACAATGGATCCTTTCTCCGGCAAGGCGGAACCGATGTATTTTCCCATCGGTAGGATGCCGTAGTCCACGCCGGCGAAAAGAAACAGCATCCCTGCGACGATGAACACCAATCCCCCGATAAAATCGATGAAAATTGTCGTTGGCGCGCTGACCAGCGTCAGTTGGAGCACGCACACCATAATGAACAGCGGCGCGACGGCCTTGAGCACCTCCAGTAATTTTTCCTTTAATAGCGGCAGCATAGCGTGGAGCTAGGTCTCGGTGTTGATTTGTCAATGTTTCCAGAATCGAACTCCCGGGAACAAGTTGTTCACCAATCCCGGCGAGACCTCGAAGCTCTTAGGTGCGTCGCAGCGCTTATGCGCTGATATGCGGCAGCGGAAGCCTTTCTTGGTCGTGCCCCCAGTGATGGTGTAGCTCAGTGGGAGCAAGCCGCTCGCGACGCGCGCTTTTGCTAGCGCCGTAGCGAGCGATCGGCTTGCGGTGGTCATCGACGATTCGCCGGTAGGATCGGGTTGCGAAACATCCAACGCAACCGAGGAACTGCCGATGACCGACGAGATGATGACCCTGCGCGCGCTTGTGGAGAAGGCCCCCGACGCGGATATTTTGCGCGAGATGATCGGCTTTGCCGCCGAGCGGCTGATGGAGATCGAGGTCGGCGCTCTGACCGGCGTCGCCTATGGCGAGAAAAGCGCGGAGCGCCTCGCCCAGCGCAACGGCTATCGCGAGCGGACCTGGGAAACGCGCGCCGGCGCCGTGGAGCTGCGTATCCCCAAGCTGCGCAAGGGCAGTTACTTTCCCGGTTTTCTGGAGCCGCGGCGGATGGCCGAGAAGGCGCTGACCGCCGTCATTCAGGAGGCCTATATCCAGGGCGTCTCGACGCGCTCGGTCGACGATCTCGTCAAGGCCATGGGCATGAGCGGCGTCTCCAAGAGCCAGGTGAGCCGGCTGTGCGAGGAGATCGACGAGCGGGTGACGGCCTTCCTCGAGCGGCCGATCGAAGGCGACTGGCCCTATCTTTGGATCGACGCGACCTATGTGAAGGCGCGCCAGAACGGCCGCGTCGTCTCGCTGGCGACGATCATCGCGGTGGGCGTCAACGACGACGGCAGGCGCGAAGTGCTCGGCATGGATATCGGCCCTTCGGAGGCCGAGACCTTCTGGACCGAGTTTTTGCGCAAACTGCGCTGGAGAGGGCTGCGTGGCGTCAAGCTCGTGGTGTCCGATGCGCATGAAGGGCTGAAGGCCGCAGTCGCCAAGGTTCTGCAATCGACATGGCAGCGCTGCCGCGTCCACTTCATGCGCAATGCGCTCGCTCTTGCCGGAAAGAGCGGACGGCGCGTCGTCTCCGCCTTCATCGCCACCGCCTTCGCGCAGGACGACGCCGAAGCGGCGAAAGGCCAATGGCGCAAGGTCGCCGACCAGTTGCGGCCCAAGCTGCCGAAACTTGCGAACCTCATGGACGACGCCGAGACCGACGTGCTCGCCTATATGAGCTTCCCGGCCGCGCACCGGGCCAAGCTGCACAGCACAAATCCGATCGAACGGCTGAACGGCGAAATCAAGCGGCGCACCGAGGTCGTCGGCATCTTCCCCAACGAGGCCGCCATCATCCGCCTCGTCGGCGCGATCCTGCTCGAACAGAATGACGAATGGGCCGTCCAGCGCAGCCGATACATGACACTGGAAACAATCGCGCCCTTGAGCGATGATCCCATCGTCGGGCTGCCCGTTGTAGCCGCCTGATCAACCCGGCTTCCCGGCGAACGTGGCGATCACGCCAACCAGCTACACCACGCCAAGGGACACGATC
>PNKY01000026.1 GCA_013822765.1 Rhodospirillum sp. | reverse complement strand
GGGTTGATGGCCAAGCTGTAGAGGGGCTGCTTGCAGCGGGTCGCACGGGCAACGCCAGCGAACTCCGCCAGCGCTCCGTGCAGGTCGTCGGCCACGACGCCGCGCAGCTGCGCGATCTCGACGCGCGTGTTGTCGTACTCGTTCGACAGATGCGTCGCGAGATCAGCAGCCCCTGTGCGCTGGTTGCCTTTCAGGATCATGGGCGCATTCCCAGGGCCTGAAGGCAGGCGGTACGCATTTCAGCGAGGTCACGCCATGCAGCCGTGAGGTTGGGGTCGTCCGCAGGGATGTCGCCGGACACCTGCATGGCGCGCAACGTCTCGGCGATGTCACCGAGCTGGCGGAGCACACGGGCAGCGCCCTCCCGGCCAAGGGCGGTACGGCCAGCGGGCTGGTTCAACGCCGCAAGGCGCAGGAAGGAAGCCACGGGCAGGCCCGCGCCGTTGGCCAGCTGGCGGACGGCTTCGGCTTCCTGATCGTTGAACCTTGCAGACAGCGTCCTCTGGCGCTGTCGTTTTTCGCTGGCCTTTGCCACGGCCGCCTCCTTACGCGCATCCAGGGACGCGTCATCCCTGGCCGGGTCCAGCATCGGCGTGCTGGTCCATGGGTGGTCCAGGAGGGAGAGGGAATTCACCCTCCTGGTCGATGGGTAGTCCAGCAGGGAGAGGCGAAGTCTCCCTCTGGTCGATGGTTGTCCAGAAGGAGCGCGAATGCTCCTTTTGGTCCGGTGCAGCGGGATACGCTGCAATCGTTCGGCAAGGCTCGATGCCTAGGCCGGACGATGAGCCCGGGGATGCAACGGGGGGCGGCTCCTGAGCCCCCCTTGCCAAGATGGAGCGCGGACTCTCCGCGCGCACATCTTGCAACGCTCAGGTAAGTGTAATTTCCATTGTAAGGGATCAAGGATCGACAGCGCCAGAAATACGCTCCGACCAGCCTCAAGCTTTCAGCGAGGCATCAATTGCGCTGTAATCTACAGGACTTAGCGACGTTGGTCAAATTCTGGTCACTCTGACTCAAAGCCACTTAACGGGATTTGTTTTTGCGCTATCACGACGTCCATTTCCCAGTTTATCGAAATTACTTCTCGGAACTCTTAAAATTCGATACAATTTTATCTATTCGGAATTCGCCACTCTTGAATTCACGAAATCAGCCATTCCCCAAAAACTTTGATTCAGCCTCGACGACGTAATCAGCGAGGTCGTCATCGACTCTGCATCCAGCGGCGATGACGCTCGGCCAGCGACCTTTGCCGTCAGGGCGGAAGGGCGCATTCCAATCTTCGACGAGGATGCGCGCGAGAGGCAGGTTGTTCGTGCCGACCGCGATGTGCAGCGCCGTGAGCCCGGAGACGGGATCGCCAGCGTTCACATCCGCCCCGTCCTCCAGCGCGGCAACCACGGCGGCGATGTCGGCAGCGTAGGCGGCTTGCAGAAGAGCGCCGTTCGGGTCGTGGCTGCCGGAGCGGTCACGACCGCGCTGCGGGGTTTGAGCGGCCATCAGCTGTCCTCCTCGGCGCGGTCGAAGAGAACAGGCGTGCTGCTACGGAGCGGTGACCCTGTCGCCGGTCCGGCATCGAGCCCAGAGCGCGATTCATGACCTTGGCCTCCCAGCCGGCCATCGGCCACCCAGTCGAGCCAATAGACACGCGGCGTGCCGGTCAGGACGTTCCGCATTACGACGAAGAATGAGCCGTTCGGGTGAATGGCGATACCCTCGTAAGCGCGGCGCGGGGCGGTCGCCGCGCTCGCCTCACCCGGCGGCTGCCGTTCCCAGTTGCTGACGAACTCGCGGGCAATGGCAAAGGGGTGGACCGGCAGTTGCTCGATCTCAACGGCCGAAAAGGGCACCCAGTCCTCGGCGTCGCCTCGGTACACCCGCATCCCGCCGCCGGGGTCGGCCGCGCGCCGGGCACGGCCGCTATAGCGGCCAGTCATCTCCGGCGGCACGGGGCGACAATCATGACCGTCGCGCCAGACCCCGAGAAAGGCGGCCATCTGCTCGCCGAAGGCGGCAAGGGGATCGCCGTCCGGCAGCGTCCCGACGAACTGGGCGCAAAAGCGAATGAGCGCGTCGTTGGAGCGATGCGTGTCACCGAGAAAGCGCTGCAGCGTCTTTAGCGGCACGCGGTCCAAGTCCAAGTTGTTTGCCGCCGCGATTTCCTTCTGAAGGGTGGGCACGCCGATGGCGCGCTGCTGCATGTAACGCAGCAGCGCGCGGCGGATGCGGTCGCGATCCGCCAGATCAAACCGGTTCTTTGTCTCCGCCGTCCGCGCCGTCTCCATCCCGCAACCTGACCAGCTTTTGCCCAATCCGGGCATACGGCCCCGCGTCTATTTCCAGAACATAGATGCAGTCTTGCACAAGAGCGCGGGAAGAAAAACGGCCATGGCTAACAGTCAGCAACAGGGCTCATCGATCAGCATGTTCGCTCTGGCCGCTGTCTGCGCGTGGGGGGCCTGGAGCGTCCCCAATGATGCGGCCCAGTGGTTTCTGGCAGCGTCCGGCGCGGTCGCAATCATTGCCGGTACGGACCGGCGGCGGGCGGAGCAGGACCGCGCGCGCAAGCGCCGCGCGGCGGAGACGCCGAGCGGGGTCTACGGCACGGCATCGTTCATGACGGGCGAAGAGGCCGCGCGCGCCGGGCTCACCAATCCGGCCGGCCTGTTCCTCGGGGTGCTTGATGGCCGGATGCTATTCCACACGGGGAAGGCGCACGGCATTTCGGTGGCCCCTGCACGATCCGGCAAAGGAACGTCCGTTGTTATCCCGAACCTGCTGCATTCCCAAGCCAGCACGTTCGTCGTCGATCCCAAGGGCGAGCTGGCCGGTGTCACGGCCCGGCACCGGCGAGAGACCTTCGGGCAGAAGGTCATTGTCCTGAACCCGTGGGGCCTGCACGGCCTGCCGAAACATCGCTTCAACCCGCTCGCTTATCTGATCGACATCTTCGAGGACAAAGCCATCAGGCGCGGCCTTACGGAAGAGGTCGCGGCGCTCGCCCTACAGTTGGTCCCGGAGCCGGAAGACGCGCGCAACAAGTTCTTCCGCGAAGGTAGCCGCAAATTGCTGCGCGCCTTCATGCTGCATTTTGCGAGCCGGGGACGGCCGGACGCCTGCACGCTGCCAGAGTTGTGGCGCGTCCTTCAGAACGCGACTCGCATGGACGAAACGCTGATTGAGATGGCTGGGTCCGATGCCCTTGGCGGCGTGGTCGCGGACTTCGCCGACGACATTGCGCGGACCATCGAGAAGAACCCCGAGAGCTTCCAGAGCTTCATTGAAGGGGCAACGCAGGCGGTGTCGATTTTTGACCCGGCGGGCTGGCTCGCGGACAGCGTCGTGGCCTCCGA
>PNKY01000025.1 GCA_013822765.1 Rhodospirillum sp. | reverse complement strand
ACTGCATCGAGACTTGTCTGAACTGTTACCGGACCTGCCTCGGCACCGCGATGAACCATTGCCTGGTGGCCGGCGGAAAGCATGTCGAGCCGGCGCATTTTCGACTGATGATGGCATGCGCGGAGATGTGCCGGACATCGGCGCATTTCATGCTGATCAGCACCCCGCACCACAAACACACTTGCCGCGAATGCGCCGAGATCTGCGCCGAATGCGCCGAGGATTGCGAGCGTGTCGGCGGGATGGAGGCGTGCGGCGCGATGTGCCGGGCCTGTTCGGAAAGTTGCCGCAAGATGGCGGCATGATAGGCCACGGAGAAATCGAATGAAGAGCAAGGTGATTTCCAGCGAGGCGGATTCGCGCACCATCATCGTCGTCCTCGATGCCGGCGAGGAAGCGTTCGCGACACTGAACCTGTTCGCCAATGCCGCCGGCATTTCAGGAGCATCGCTGACGGCGATCGGCGCATTCGAGCACGCGGTGGTCGGCTGGTTCGATATCGCCAGCAAAAGCTACAAAAAAATCAGGGTAGATGAACAGTGCGAAGTGCTGAGCGCGATCGGTGACATCGCAACCGGTGACGATGGCAAGGCCAGCCTGCATGTGCATGTCGTGCTCGGGCTGTCGGACGGCACGACGCGCGGCGGTCACCTGCTCGAGGGCAAGGTCCGCCCCACCCTCGAAGTCGTGCTGGAAGAAGCATCGGCAGGGCTGCGGCGGCGCAAGCAGCCGGAACTCGGCATTGCGCTGATAGATCTCGCCGACGAGGCCAACAGTTGAGCGGCTATATCATTGAAAAAGGCCCCGGCAGTCGCCGGGGCCTTTTTCGACGGTTCGGTGTGTGCTGGTTGCCTAAGCGACGAACGGAACGCCGTAGTAGTCGTTGACCGCGCGGGTACGTGACGTGTCCGACCAGTTCCAGCTGTTGTCGTTGCCGTATCTGGGTGCGCCTTCGAGCTGCTTCTGCGTGATGCCCGTGATGTAGCCTTCCAGATTGGTGTCGTATTTCAGCGATTGCCACGGCAGCGGATAGTGATCGTCGCCGATGCCGAGGAAACCGCCGAAGCTGAGCACGGCGTAGGAAACCCTGCCGCTGATCTTGTCGATCATGACACGTTCGATGGTTCCGATCTTCTCGCTGTCGGCGCCGTACACCGCGGTTCCCTCGACCTTGTCACTGCCGATCAAGGTTCCTGTCTCGTTGGATTCCATTGCCATCTCGTTCTCCCATGATTGTCAGATGAAAGAAAAACGGCCGTACGGAAAGTTTGTTCCGACAGGCTTCGCTACCCGCCGTCCCGCTTGCTGGCGATGCCCTCGATGAAGAGATCGAGGATCGCCTCGGCGGTCGGCACCGCTTCATCCTCCGCAATGCCCCAGCGCGGAAAATGCCCGTCGATGTTCATGCGGGCAAAACCGTAGACCAATGCGCGGCCGGCGACCTGGACTCGTTTGAGGTCGGCACTGCGCAATTGTCCCAACGCGAACGCATCCGCCAGCGTGCGCTCGGCGATGCCGATCAGTTCGGCGTTGTCCCGCGTCAGTTCGGTTGCGTTGTCGTGCTCGAAATAACGGCCGCTGGAGATGATTTCGAAATGCGCGGGGTTTCGCATCGCCCAGCGCAGATAAGCCAGCCCAAGCGCCCGAAACCGCGCCAGCGGATTGCTGTCAGGCACTTCGGCCAGCGCGGCGTCGATCTCCGCCCGGAAGCGCCGCTGCGCTTCGGCCGCCACCGCCGCCATCAGGGCGTCGCGGCTGGGAAAGTGCCGGAACGGCGCTCCCGGCGAGACGCCGGCGCGGCGTGCGGCCTCGCGCACGCTGACTGCCTCTGCCCCACCCTCACCCGCCAGCTGCAGCGCGGCCTCGATCAACACGCGGCGGAGATCGCCATGGTGATAGGGCTTCGGCGGATCCGGCGGGCGAGAGGGCCGTTTCGGCTTGGCGGATACGGGCATGGCTATGGCCTTTTCAAAAATATCGAAAACAACCCCATGCAACGAATGCCTAGTGGCGTCCAATCCGATTCCATCAAGATCTAGCATCACCCGATCGTGAATGTAAGCACTGCATACACGGATTGACGATTTCGGGCAGTGGAATGTAACTGGTGATTACATAACTCAAAAGGGGGAGCCCGCGATGTCGTCAGATCGCCAAAACTGGTTCGAAGGCTGGCGGTTGTTCGCCCTGCTGACCTTCATTCTCGCCTGCCTCTGCATCTGGATCGCCGGCATGCGGGGCTTTGAGGTCGATGGCGTGCGCATGGTGATCCGCTTCACCGCGCGGACCTCGCTGCTGTTCTTCTGCCTCGCCTTCAGCGCCGCGGCGCTGGCAAAACTCTGGCCCAACGCCTGGACGCGGTGGCTGCGCCGCAACCGGCGCTATCTCGGCGTCACCTTCGCGGCATCGCATGGCATCCACGCCGTCGCCATCGCCTGTTTTGCCGTCATGGATCCCGCCGGCTACGCCGCCGCCACCTCGGCCGCTTCTTATATCTTCGGCGGCATCGGCTATGCCTTCATCATCGCGATGGCCGCGACCTCGTTCGACCGCAGCGCCGCAGCGCTCGGCCCGCGCGCCTGGCGCATCCTGCATCTCACCGGCGGCTACTACCTGACCTTTCAGTTCATGGTGTCGTTCGGCAAGCGGATTCCCGACATGCCGCTGTACGCGCTGTTCCTGCTGCCGCTGCTGATCGTGATGGCGCTGCGGCTGATCGCGATGGCGTCGACGCGATCGCGGCGCACGTTGCGGGCGGGCTAGCGGCGTCCGCTTCACATCGGCGGCATCAGCCCGAGACGCTTCGCGATGATCCTGTCGAGCACGCGCTTCGGCAGCAGCGATGCGATCATCTGCTGGATCGGCTCTGGCGTGATCTGGTAACGCACTTTGGGGCTGGATGAGATCAGCGCGTCGGCGATCACTTCGGCGATTTTCTGCGGCGGTAATCCGGCCTCGCCGAGCTGCAGCATGAACGTGCGGATGCGTAGCAGCGCCGGGAAGAACGGCGAGTTGTTGTAGACGGAAATATCCACCTCCCCGGCTTTGCTCCAGATCGGCGTCTTCACCGGGCCGGGGGCCACGATGATGACATCGATGCCGAACAGCATCAGCTCGCGGCGCAGGCTTTCCGACAGCCCCTCGATCGCATGCTTCGACGCCACATAGGGCGCCGTCAGCGGCGCGCCGACCTTGCCGGAGACCGAGCTGACCATCACGATCCGCCCCTTCGGCCCCGTCAGCGACGGATCGCTTCCGAGCAGCGGGCCGAACGCCTGGGTGACGATGACCGGGCCAATGACATTGACGTCCATCTGGCGGCGGAATTCGTCGATCGGCAGCTCGAGCAGCGGTCCTGCGACCGCGATGCCGGCATTGTTGACGAGGCCGGCCAGGGTTGCCCCGCCGAGCGCAGCGCGAACCTCGCGCGCGGCTGCGAGCACAGCGGGCTGGTCGGTGACGTCGAACAGCAACGGCGTGAAATTCGCGCCGAACTCGGCCTCGAGGCGTCCGGCGTCGGCCGGGTTGCGCACGCTGCCGAATACACGAAAGCCGCGCTCCAGCAGCAGCTTCGCGGTGGCCCAGCCGATGCCGGTGGAAGCGCCGGTAATAACGATGGACCGCATGTCGGTTCCCTCCTGATCCCGTGGCCTTTTAGCCCCCGCCAGGCGCTACGCCATCAGCAAAACAGAGGGGTGAAGCCCCAGACCCGGGGGCCCGCGTTCAATTTTCATTCGGGGACGCAACCAAGCGGTGACCGGATTGTTACGATCACTCCCCACGGAGAAATTCCCATGCGCGCATTTGTCCTTGCCGCGATGTTGCTGGCCTCCTCGAACCTCTGCTCATTCGCCCAGGAGCAGGGAAACGCGCCGGCCGCAGCCCCGCAAGCCGGGCCTCCCGCCCAGGCCGACCAGAACTCCCAGCCGCAACGCGATCAAAAGGCGGACCGCGACCAACCGAAGACCGAGGACCGCGAGATGGGTCCGGATTGGAGAATGCGCCGCGGCGACCGCGACCGGATGCACCGGGAAGACCGGGACGCTGATCGCGGCGGGATGATGCACCGCGGCGACCGCATGGGCCGCGATCGCGACAGGGATCGCGGACGATATCAGGAGCGCGGAGATTGGGACCGGGACGGAGATTGGGACCGGGACGATGCAGACCGAGACAGGCGTTACCGGGGATATGACGACGACGAGCGGCCCCGGCGCCGCGTGAAGATCTGCGTCGAGTACGACAACGGCGACGAGTATTGCCGCTACAGGCAGTAAACGCGGCGGGATATCCGGATCGCATCGGGGCACGGCGCTGCGCCGTGGCGCACGCCTCGCCCGCCACTGTATTTATACGGAGTTTCAATTTAACGCGGGCGTAGGGGAACCACGGCCACTGTGCGGCCTCCTGCAACACCACAGATCGCTCCGGGGACGATGGCGGCACAGCCAGATCATTCCATCATCGCCGAACTCGAGGACGCCGTCAAAACCGGCTCGCCCGCGGAGCGCGTCGAGACGCTTCGGCAGGTGACCAACCTTTTCCTCAATGACGGCGCGCGCCTCAACGAGGAACAGGTCAGGATCTTCGACGATGTGCTGTGCCTGCTGATCGCCCGGGTCGAAAGCCGCGCCAGGGCCGAACTCAGCCAACGGCTGGCGCCGGTCGACTTCGCGCCGACGCAAGTCGTGCAGCAACTGGCATGGGACGATGAAATCGCCGTTGCCGGCGACGTGCTGGCGCATTCCAGCCGCCTTCGAACCTCTACGCTGGTGGAAATCGCCAGCAAGAAGGGCCAGGATCACCTGCTGGCGATTTCAGGCCGCACCGATCTGCCCGAAGCCGTCACCGACGTAATCATCGATCGCGGCGAGCGCAAAGTCATCAAGAAGCTCGCCACCAACGCCAGCGCGCGCATTTCCGAGGCCGGCTATTCCGGCATCGTGGCGCGCGCCGACGCGGACGACGAACTCACCGAGATCCTCGGGCTCCGCATCGACCTTCCGCTCAAATTCCTGCGTGACCTGCTGCGGCGCGCCAGCGACGCCGTACGCGCCAGGCTGGCGGCGATCGCGCCGCCGGAATTGCGGGAAGAGATCAAGCGGGTGCTGAAATCGATCCTCGGCGAAGTCGACGAGGATCGATCGTCGGCACGGGATTTCAGCCGCGTCGAGAAATTCATCAAGCTGAAGCAGGAATTGAACGAACTGGACGACGCGGCCGTCTTCCTGTTCGCCGAAGCCGGTAAATTCGACGAAGTGATCGTCTCACTCGCTGTCCTCAACGACGCGCCAACCGAAATGATGGCGCGGCTGCTGGAAGGACCGCGCGCCGATCTCATCCTGATTCCCTGCAGGTCAGCCCGCCTGAACTGGCCGAGCGTCGAGACCATCCTGCGCAACCGGCCGATGTCAGCGCCGATCAACGAACAGTCGCTGGCGCTGGCGCAGCGGGACTACCGGAAACTGTCGATGGAAACCGCGAAGCGCACGGTGCGCTTCTGGCAGCTGCACAACAAGATCGAGAAGTAGATCGAGCGGGGACGCCCGTGCGAACGTCGGTTGACCATCCCGGCATTTCCGATCAGCTCTTGGCCACCCAGACATAACCTATCGTCAAAAGCCGGGCAACATCGGGCCATCTTGGCTCCGAGCCCCCTTTGTCCATCGCTCCTCAGTTGAATTTTGCGCAGGCGCACGTAAACTCAGGGGGTAGTGAGGGTATTTTGGAATGGCGGAGTCTGCCTCGGAAATTAAGAAGGCCTCCTACCTTTGTACGGTGGAGGCGGATTTCAGGGAACGTAATAGTCCCGGATTAAACTTACACCTGACAGCTCGTTTTTCGGACGACGTTCTGACATTTGGACCAATTCGTATCCGAGTGGCTCTTTCCCGTGCTTACTTAAATTTTCAATTGCAAGACTGCGGGCTTCCGCTGACGGGGGTTCTCGAACAAACATGGCCACTTCGAGAGAAAGCGAAAGTTGCCACTAAAAAGCGCTCGTCACGCCAGGAAGCAGATAGCGACCAGATCGCTTTGACAACATCGGCTGCTCCCTCGTTGAAATTGACCGGCTCCACAAAAGTGGGGGTTTCCTCGGCCATAGAAACCAAGTCTGAGAACACGACGACATGGCAACACGTTTTTTGGCGAGGAGGCGTGGATAACCCGAGCTTAGTGTTCGATTCCCGCCCCTCACAAAAATATCTTAGCGGGACTCTTCTCAGCGGCGAGATGGTCGGCTCCGTCGAGCCAAAGCGCTCTCATTCCTATGAGATCGCAATCGATATGGAAATTCCAAAATCCGGACTTCTTCTTGAGAACGGGGACGAATTTGCGTCCTACCCAAATAAACGTGGGCTTATGAAAATTATAGCCGCTGTTGCGCTTTGTCGCCGCCCTGTCCGTCTTCAAGAGCATCATTTTCAGAAATGAACCTCAAATTGAACATAGACATCCCAGAAACCGCTCTGAGTGGCATCCGAGATATTGTTGGAGCAGACACCGACGATTTCTTGGAATTGGTGAAGGTTGCAAAGCTAAACAAAAAAACAGACTTCGTAGAAATGTCGTTCGATGAGATGAACCTTGATGGAATCGAGTTGGATGGCTTTGATTTTAGCGGTGCGGATTTCCGCAAGTGCTCTTTGAAGGGAACCGTTTTCATCGAATGTCAACTCAAGGGCGCTGCCTTCAGTTTTCCACCTCAAGTCCGAGATAAATGGCAAAGCAAGGCGGATTTCTTTGTAGGACATGAAAATACTGATGCGCTAAATCTTATGCGAACTGCCGAAGAAGCGCCTCGAAAGGAAGAACGTAAGGAGGCCTTAAACGAACTGCTCAAGATCCCCAAGGAAGACGATATTACATCATTTCTCCAACGCATTTCTTTAGAGGATAAAGCCAAGTCGCTGCGGCACTGGTTGAAGGCAAAATTAACTGGCGGATTTAAGCACAAGGAGGAGCTGAAAGCGATCTTAGAGCGATCGTTCTTCGAAGGAGGCGATGACCTCGAGGAAGACATCAGCTCATATGTGAATTTGATGGAATCCAGCGATGAAGCTGTGGAAACACTTTGCCAAGTGTGCGCAATCAACTCACGCGCGATAAAGAGCGCAAGCCGCGCTGTCGGAAACACGCAGCCGTTTAAGCGGCTCTTGATAAAGAACCTGTCACTTTCGGCAGATCACCAAATCTGGGTTGAATCTGCAACAGCTCTCCGCGACATCGACATAGACCCAACACAAAAAGACATCGCCTTTAATTTGCGACTCCTTCGAGTCAAGGATCGGCACGATGTAGCGTCTCTCGCAAAGACCGCCGCTTATAACAACGTAAGGAATAAGAGGCTCTTTGAATTATGCGAAACAGGCTATCGAGATACCGCCGACGCTTGGCATGCTGATGATTTTCTACTGTATTGCTATTTCTACGACAGAAACAAATACAGCCGCGACGTGTTATTTTATTCCTTTCGCCAACCCGAAACGTCGCGGGAACATATTTCGGCCGCCACTGCGTTTGGGGCGTATTGCTTCGTTAAGGAGCCGAGGCTTCATCGTTCCGTCGAAGACGAATGGGCTTCTTTTATGAAGACCCCCTCGCTTTGATTGGCATTAAGAAAGACTACTATCGAGAAGATCGATTCTCCCAAGAGGTCAGAGAACAACTCAAAAAATTGTCGGAACTTGGTTACGAGCACGCGCGAAACGTTCGGCTGGAAGATCTAATTAGACGATAGAAAAGAAAAAAGGGGGCCGCATCGCGACCCCCTTTCGGAACTCTTTTCGCTCAGTTCTTGGTCTTGTCGACCAGCGCACCCTTCTTGATCCACGGCATCATGTCGCGGAGCTTGGCGCCGACTTCCTCGATCGGATGCTCGGCGAGCTTGGCGCGGGTGGCCTTGAAAGAGGTCTGGTTGACCTTGTTCTCCAGCATCCAGTCGCGCGCGAACTTGCCGCCCTGGATGTCGGCGAGCACGCGCTTCATCTCGGCCTTGGTCTCGGCGGTGACGATGCGCGGGCCGGTGACGTATTCGCCGTATTCGGCGGTGTTGGAGATCGAGTAGTTCATGTTGGCGATGCCGCCTTCATAGATCAGGTCGACGATCAGCTTAACTTCGTGCAGGCACTCGAAGTATGCCATCTCGGGCGCGTAGCCGGCTTCGACCAGGGTCTCGTAACCGCCCTTGATCAACTCGACCAGACCGCCGCACAACACCACCTGCTCGCCGAACAGGTCGGTCTCGCACTCTTCCTTGAACGAAGTCTCGATGATGCCGGCGCGACCGCCGCCGATCGCCGAGGCGTAGCTGAGGCCGAGGTCGTGGGCGTTGCCCGAGGAGTCCTTGGAGATCGCGATCAGGCAGGGCACGCCGCCGCCGCGCTGATACTCCGAGCGCACGGTGTGGCCGGGGCCCTTCGGCGCGATCATCAGCACGTCGAGATCGGCGCGCGGATCGAGCAGGTTGAAATGCACGTTGAGGCCGTGGGCGAACACCAGCGCCGCGCCGTTCTTCATGTTGTCGTGCAGATGCTCGCGGTAGATGTCGCCCTGCAATTCGTCGGGAGTCAGCATCATCACGAGGTCGGCCCATTTGGCGGCCTCGGCGACTTCCATCACCTTGAACCCCGCGGCTTCCGCCTTCTTGGCGGAGGCCGAGCCCTTGCGCAGCGCGATGGCGACGTCCTTGACGCCGGAATCCTTCAGGTTCAGCGCATGGGCGTGGCCCTGGCTGCCATAGCCGACGATGACGACCTTCTTGCCCTTGATCAGGTTCAGGTCGGCGTCGCGATCGTAATAAACACGCATGGTCGTTTCCTCATGGGTGGGCCAAACCGGCCGGTTAATCAGGCTTTTAGGTGGTCGGGACCGCCGGTCGCCCGCGAATTTCCGGCGTTGTCTAGAGCATTTTCCCCGTCAGGGGAAACCCGTTTCTGCATGGCGCGGTGCGGCATCATGCGTCCATGAACACCGGATAGAGCGAGGCCAGCAGCAGCACCGCCATGACGATGTTGAAGGCCCGCACGGCCCGGGGCGAGGTCAGGAGCGGCCGCAGCGCGCTGCCGAACGCCGCCCAGGCCGCGCAGGACAGCGTTCCCAGCAGCAGGCTGAGCAGCACCTGGATGACGATATTCCAGGGAAAGCTGGCAATGCCGGCATAGGCGGTGATGGTGCCGATCACCATCACCCAGCCCTTGACGTTGATCCACTGGAACATCGCCGCCCCCCAGAACGTCATCGGCCCGCGCGCATTGTCCTGGTCCGGCGTGGCGGGTCCGGACATCGCGATATGGGCGGCGAGGTAGACCAGATAGGCGATCCCGGCATATTTGAGGATCGTCTGCAGTACCGGATAGGTGATGAAGACGGTCCCGAGCCCGAGACCCACCGCACCGACCATGAAGGCAAAGCCGATCGTGATGCCCGCGGCATGCGGCAAGGTGCGGCGGAAGCCGTAGGTCAGGCCCGACGACAGCAGCATGATGTTGTTCGGCCCCGGCGTGAAGAACATCACGGTGGCGAATATGACGAAGGCGATCAGCAGCGAATGCGACACGCTAGCCCTGCTCGCCGGGTTTCGGTTTGCGCAGCAGATAGGTGCCGTGCAGCGGCGCGTGGTAATCGGCCGACACCAGCGTGAAGCCGACATCGGTCAGCATGCGCTCGATCACCCAGCCGAAGGTCGAGTATTCATCACGCATATGGGTGACGACGCTGTCGCGATCGAAGTCGTGGTTCTTGATGCTGAAATCGGCCCACGCCTCGACGTCGCGATCGACCCCGTCGGGCATGCTGACGAAGACGATGTCGCGCAGGTAGAAACTCGCGCCGGGTTTCAGCGCGGCATAAATCCGCGCCAGCGCCACCGCCTTCCAGAAATCGGGCAGATGATGCAGCGCGAACTCGCTGACGATCAGATCGTAGGAATTGGGCTGGTAGGCGAAACTCAGCAAGCCCGCTGGCTGGGTCCGGAGCGCGACCTTGCGATCGCTGGCCTGGATCCTGGCGAGCGCCAGCATCGCCGGTGAAATATCGATGGCGTCGACATCGGCGCCCATCAGCGCCGCTTCGACGGCCAGCACGCCATTGCCGCAGCCGATATCGGCCACCCGCCAGCCGGGCTGCACCCCGAGCATGGACAGCGCCGCGCGCGTGCGCAGATCGCTATTGTCGTGGCTGTCGCCGATCGAGGCGACCGCGGAATCGATGCCGAGACGACGCCGTTGCGTATAGTACCAGTCGCGCGCCAGCATGGCCTCACATCCCCTCGGGCCCGCGGACGATGGCGGCGACGCCGGTGCGCGAAACCTCGACGAGGCCGAGCGGGCGCATCAGGTCGATGAACTGGTTGATCTTGGCGGAGTTGCCGGTGATCTCGAACACGAAGCTTTCGGTGGTGGCGTCGATAACACGGGCGCGAAACGCCTCGGCGAGCCGCAGCGCCTCGACCCGGTGCTCGCCGGTTCCGCGCAGCTTCACCATCGCCAGTTCGCGCTCGATCGAGCGGCCGGTCAGCGTCATGTCGACGACGCGGTAGACCGGAATCATGCGGTCGAGCTGGTGCTTGATCTGTTCGATCACCATCGGCGTGCCCGTGGTGACGATGGTGATGCGGGAAACGTGTTTCTGGTTCTCGGTCTCGGAAACGGTGAGGCTTTCGATATTGTAGCCGCGGCCGGAGAACAGTCCGATCACGCGCGCCAGCACGCCCGGCTCGTTCTGCACGAGCACCGACAGCGTGTGCGCCTCGATCGGGTCATGGCGCTCTTCCATGAAATAGGCGGATGCGGGCTGGTTCATTTCAAATCCTCGTCAATCTCTCGTTCGTCATGCCCGGCCTTGTGCCGGGCATCCACGTCTTATTTGTCGTTGCGCAGATAAGACGTGGATGGCCGGGACAAGCCCGGCCATGACGGCTCCTGCTCTTCAAACCGCCATCCGTTGTGCCGAAGAGGCTTGCGGAATGACCCAGCTGTTGAACAAGTCGAAATCGATGTTGCCGCCGCTCAGCACCAGGCCGACCCGCTTGCCGCGGAGCTTCGGCTTGTCCTGCAGCGCGGCGGCGAGCGCCGCGGCGCCGGCGCCTTCGGCAAGATTGTGCGTATCGGTCCAGTAGGCCCGGATCGCGGCGGCCACTTCGTCGTCGCTGACCCGCACGATGCGTGAGGCGCCCTTGCGAATGATCGCCAGCGCGTCCGGATCGGGGACACGCGTCGCCATGCCGTCGGCCAGCGTGTCGCTGCTCGGGGTGGTCACCACCGTGCCGGCGGCAAAGGACAGCGCATAGGACGGGGCTTCGGTCGATTGCACGCCGACGATTTCAGTCGATAGGCCGAGCAGGTCGCGCGCCAGGATGCAGCCGCAGATGCCCGAGCCCTGCCCGATCGGCACGTAGAGCACGTCGAGGTCCGGCGTCTTCCGCAACAATTCCAGCGCGTAGGTCGCGACGCCCAGAACAAGATCGCGATGGAAGGACGGCACGATGTGAAATCCGGTGGCCTCGGCGCGGCGATAGGCTTCCTCGCGCGCAGCCTGAAAATCATCGCCGTGCTCGACGAGGTCGGCGCCGAGCGCCCGCATCGCGCGGTTCTTCTCGACCGAATTGCCCGATGGCACGTAGATCGTCACCGGCAGGCCGTGACGGCCGCCCGCAAAGGCCAGGCTCTGGCCGTGATTGCCGCGCGTCGCCGAAATGATTCCAATCGTATCAGGCTGCTCGCGCTTCAGCCGATCGACGTAGACCAGGCCGCCGCGCACCTTGAAGGCGCCGGTCGGCGTATGGTTCTCATGCTTGACGATGACATCGGCGCCGAGCCGCTCCGACAGCAACGGCCACGCGAGCGCGGGCGTCGGCGGCATTGCCGCGCCGACGACGCCGTGTGCGTGTTCCAGTTGCTGCAGATCAAACATCGGCACGGTTCACCCTCACACCAGCGCCTTGCCGCCGGCAAACGCTGCGGCGGTGGCTTCGTCGTTGGCTTCCGCCGGCAGCAGCATTTCGTTGTGCGCCTTGCCGGACGGAATCATCGGGAAGCAGTTTTCCAGCGCCGCCACCCGGCAATCGAACAGCACCGGGCGCCTGACGTCGATCATCTCCTGGATGGCGCCGTCGAGGTCGCCGGGCTTGATCGCCCGGATGCCGACGCAGCCGAAGGCTTCCGCGAGCTTGACGAAATCCGGCAGCGCCTCGGAATAGGTGTGCGACAGCCGGTTGCCGTGCAGCAACTGCTGCCACTGCCGCACCATGCCCATGTACTGGTTGTTCAGGATGAAGATCTTGATCGGCAATTCGTACTGAATGGCCGTCGACATCTCCTGCATCGTCATCTGCACCGAGGCGTCACCGGCGATGTCGATCACCAGGCTGTTTGGATGCGCGACCTGGACGCCGACCGACGCCGGCAGGCCGTAGCCCATGGTGCCGAGGCCGCCGGAGGTCATCCAGCGGTGCGGCTCCTCGAAGCCGAAGAACTGCGCCGCCCACATCTGGTGTTGCCCGACTTCTGTCGTGATGTAAGTGTCGCGCCCGCGCGTCAGTTCGAACAGCCGCTCGATGGCATATTGCGGCAGGATGACATCGCTGTTCTTCTTGTAAGACAGCGAGTTGCGCGCGCGCCATTTCGCGATCTCCTGCCACCACGGCTTGATGTCCGGCCGCTTCGCCTCCGCCTTGAACACCTGCAACAGGTCGCCCAGCACGTTGGCGACGTCGCCGATGATCGGAACGTCGACCCGGATGTTCTTGTTGATCGAGGACGGATCGATATCGATGTGGATCTTCTTGGAGTTCGGCGAGAACGCATCGGTTCGGCCGGTGATGCGGTCGTCGAAGCGCGCGCCGACGCACAGCATGACGTCGCAATCATGCATGGACATGTTGGCTTCGTAGGTGCCGTGCATGCCGAGCATGCCGAGCCAGTTCTTGCCCGAGGCCGGATAGGCGCCAAGGCCCATCAGGGTCGAGGTGATGGGGAAACCGGTGGCTTCGACCAGTTCGCGCAACAGCTTCGAGGCTTCGAGGCCGGAATTGATCACGCCGCCGCCGCTGTAGATCACCGGACGCTTGGCCGAGGCCAGCAGCGCCACGGCCTTGCGGATCTGCCCGGCGTCGCCCTTCATCCGCGGCGTATAGGACAGGTGAACATCCGACTTGCGCGGCGGGTGATAGGTGCCGGTCGCGAACTGCACGTCTTTCGGCACGTCGACCACGACAGGACCAGGACGGCCGCTGCTGGCGACGTAGAATGCTTCGTGCAGAACTTTCGCGAGATCGTTAACGTCGCGCACCAGCCAGTTGTGCTTGGTGCAGGGCCGGGTGATGCCGACGGTGTCGCATTCCTGGAACGCGTCATTGCCGATCAGGTGGGTCGGCACCTGCCCGGTGATGCACACCAGCGGGATCGAATCCATCAGCGCGTCGGCCAACGGCGTCACCATGTTGGTGGCGCCCGGCCCCGAGGTCACCAGCACCACGCCCGGCTTGCCGGTGGAACGCGCGTAGCCTTCGGCGGCGTGGCCGGCGCCCTGCTCGTGCCGCACCAGGATGTGCTCGACGTCGCTCTGCTGGAACAGTTCGTCATAGATCGGAAGCACCGCGCCGCCGGGATAGCCGAAGATATGCTTGACGCCATGATCGATCAGCGCGCGGACGATCATGGCTGCGCCGGTCATCTGGTTCGGATCGTGGCTGGTGTCACTCATGGCTTGCTCCGGATGCGCTGTGGTCAGCGGCGTTCTTCAGTTGGCTCTTTGGAAAATAAAAAGGGGCCCAAGAGGCCCCATGCACACCGCCCGTATCTGGATGGCCTCAGCCACCCCCGGCGGTGCGCCTGGGTACGACGACGATAACGAGCTTGGTAATAATATTACCCATTTGATGGCTCAGACTTCCCAAAGGTTGCGCGGAACATACTGATCGAGCCTGAAAAGTCAAGGCGCAGGCAGCGATCAGCGCAGAATTACAGTTTAGCGAGGTTTTTTGCCTCCGGCGAGAGCGATTTGCTGGTTCCAGCCATGCGCGGTGATGGCCCACCGTCATTCCGGGGCGCGCGTGAAACGTGCGAACCCGGAATCTCGAGATTCCGGGTCTGGTCCTTCGGACCATCCCGGAATGACGGTCGCAAGCCATGCCCTCGCCGCCTCCGGCCTCATCCATTCGAATTCCGACAACTGGTGCCGGAACCAGGTGAACTGCCGCTTGGCGTAATGCCTTGTATCGGCGCGGCCGATCTCGGCAGCCTCTTCCAGGCTGATCGCGCCCTTGACGTGCCGGATCAGCGCCGGCACGCCATGCGCCTTCATCGCCGGCAACAGCGGATCGAGTTGGCGTGCTGCCAAGGCCGCGACTTCCTCCAGCGCGCCGGCCTGCAGCATGGCGTCAAAACGCGCATCGATCCGCGCATAGAGCTGATCGCGGTCGGGCTCGAGAAACACCGCGCGGAATTGCGTTGGCGGCAATAGCGGCGGCAGACCGTCGCGGTGCCAGTCGGTCAGCGACCGCGAGGTCGCCTCGATCACCTCGAGCGCACGGGCGATGCGGCTGCGATCGCGCGGCTTCAGGCGCTCGGCGGATGCCGGATCGCGCCGCGCCAGTTCAGCATGCAGCGCCTCGACGCCGTCGCGATCCAGCCGCGCGCGCACGTCGTCGCGGATCTCGGCGGGAATCGGCGGCACCGCCGACAGGCCTGACGTCAGCGCCTTGAAATACAGCCCGGAGCCACCGGCAAAAATCGGCAGGCGCTTTTGCCCACGGATTTCCTCCAGCGCCCTGGCGGCATCGGCCAGCCAGCTGCCGGCCGAGAAATTCACCGCGGCATCGACATGGCCATAGAGCCGGTGCGGAACCCGCGCCTCCTCGTCCAGCGTGGGCCGTGCGGTGAGCACACGCAGGTCGCGATAGACCTGCATGGAATCGGCATTGATGACGACGCCGCCGGTTTTTTCCGCCAGTTCGAGCGCCAGCGCCGACTTGCCGCTGGCGGTCGGCCCTGCGATAAGCACCGCCTTGTCGTCTTCCACTTGCGAACCCCAGATGTCTCTCGTCGCCACGCTCATTTGCAATCCCGCCGACCCCGCGCTCGATAGCACGGTGGTGGACGGCGCGCGCGCCGTTCTTCCCTCGCCCGGCCCCGCGCAATGGCTGTTCAACGAAGTGGCGGTCGATATCCCGTTCGAAGGCAGCGACGATATCAAGGCCATCGAGAACCGCCTGCGCGAGGCGCGCGGCGACTTGCCCATAGACATTGTGGTGCAGCCGCGGGCCCTCCGGCGCAAGAAGCTTTTTCTGGCCGACATGGATTCCACCATGATCGGCCAGGAATGCATCGACGAACTGGCGGATTTCGCCGGCCTCAAGGCGCATGTCGCCGGGATCACCGAGCGTGCGATGCGCGGCGAGATCGAGTTCGAGCCGGCGCTGCGCGAGCGCGTCGCGCTGCTGAAGGGCTTGCCCGTCAGCGTGGTCGACGAGGTGCTGAAGACCCGCATCACCGCGACGCCGGGCGGCCGCGAACTGGTCATGACCATGCGCGCCCATGGCGCCTATGCCTGCCTGATCTCGGGCGGTTTCACCTTGTTCACCAACGCTGTGGCCGAGCGGATCGGATTTCAGGAAAACCGCGCCAATGAACTTAAGGTCGAGGACGGAAGATTGACCGGCGAGGTTCGCGAGCCGATTCTGGGCCGCGCCGCCAAACTGGCCACCCTGATCGAGTTGCGCGAATCCTTCGATCTCGACGAGATCGACACCATGGTGACGGGCGATGGCGCCAACGATCTCGGCATGATCGAGGCCGCCGGCATCGGCGTCGCCTACCACGCCAAGCCCGCCGTTGCCGCCGCGGCGGCGGCGCGGATCGATCACGGCGATCTCACGGCGCTATTGTATGCGCAGGGCTATCGGCGGGATGAGTTTGTCGGCGCATGATATCGCACACGTCGTCCCCGCGAACGCGGGGACCCATACGCCGTGCCGTCGTTGTTGTTGAAACTATCAATGGGCTGCTGCCCGATCACGCGTCGCCGTAACCGTCCGGGG
>PNKY01000024.1 GCA_013822765.1 Rhodospirillum sp. | reverse complement strand
CGCGTCACTTCCGAGGCGAAGGAGTTGAGCTGATCCACCATGGTGTTCAGCGTTTCCTTCAGCTGCAGGATCTCGCCGCGCACGTCGACGGTGATCTTGCGCGACAGGTCGCCGTTGGCGATGGCGGTCGCCACCTCGGCGATGTTGCGCACCTGGCCGGTCAGGTTGCTGGCCATCGAGTTGACGTTGTCGGTCAGGTCCTTCCAGGTGCCGGCGACGCCGGACACCTGCGCCTGGCCGCCCAGGCGCCCTTCGGTACCGACTTCGCGCGCCACGCGCGTCACTTCGCCGGCGAAGGCGTTCAGCTGGTCGACCATCGTGTTGATGGTCTCCTTCAGCTGCAGGATTTCGCCGCTGACGTTGACGGTGATCTTCTTGGAGAGGTCGCCCTGCGCCACGGCGGTGGCGACTTCCGCGATGTTGCGGACCTGGCCGGTGAGATTGCTGGCCATCGAGTTGACGCTGTCGGTCAGATGCTTCCAGGTGCCGGCGACGCCCTTCACCTGCGCCTGGCCGCCGAGCTTGCCTTCGGTGCCCACTTCGCGCGCCACGCGCGTCACTTCGCCGGCGAAAGCGTTGAGCTGGTCCACCATGGTGTTGATGGTGTCCTTCAGCTCCAGGATCTCGCCGCTGACGTTGACGGTGATCTTCTTCGACAGGTCGCCGTTGGCGATGGCGGTGGAAACTTCCGCGATGTTGCGGACCTGGGCCGTGAGGTTGTTGGCCATGAAGTTGACGCTGTCGGTCAAGTCCTTCCAGGTGCCGGCGACGCCGAGCACGTTGGCCTGGCCGCCGAGGCGTCCGTCGGTGCCGACTTCGCGCGCGACGCGCGTCACTTCGCCGGCGAAGGCGTTCAACTGATCGACCATCGTGTTGATGGTTTCCTTCAGCTGCAGGATTTCGCCGCTGACGTTCACGGTGATCTTCTTGGAAAGATCGCCGCCGGCGATGGCGGTCGCCACCTCCGCGATGTTGCGCACCTGGGCCGTCAGGTTGCTCGCCATCGAGTTGACGTTGTCGGTCAAATCCTTCCAGGTGCCGGCGACACCGGGCACGGCGGCTTGGCCGCCGAGGCGCCCTTCGGTGCCGACCTCGCGCGCCACGCGGGTCACTTCCGAGGCGAAGGCGTTCAGCTGGTCCACCATCGTGTTGATGGTGTCCTTGAGCTCGAGAATCTCGCCGCGCACGTCCACCGTGATCTTGCGCGATAGGTCGCCGCGCGCCACGGCGGTGGTCACCTGCGCGATGTTGCGCACCTGGTCGGTGAGGTTGCCGCACATGGCGTTCACAGAGTCGGTCAGGTCCTTCCAGGTGCCGGCGACGCCCGGCACGATCGCCTGCCCGCCCAGCTTGCCCTCGGTGCCGACCTCGCGCGCGACGCGCGTCACTTCGGAGGCGAAGGAGCGCAGCTGGTCCACCATCGTGTTGATGGCTTCCTTGAGCTGCAGGATCTCGCCGCGCACGTCGACTGTGATCTTCTTGGAGAGATCGCCCATGGCGACGGCGATGGTCACGTCCGCGATGTTGCGGACCTGCGCCGTCAGGTTGTTGGCCATGGAATTGACGCTCTCGGTCAAGTCCTTCCACACGCCGGTCACTTCCGAGACCTGCGCCTGGCCGCCCAGCTTGCCGTCGGTGCCGACCTCGCGTGCCACGCGCGTCACTTCCGAGGTGAACACGCTGAGCTGCTTGATCATGGTGTTGACGATGGTGGCGGAGCGCAGGAACTCGCCCTTGAGCGGCCGCCCGTCGACCTCGAGCTGCACGGTCTGCAGCAGGTCGCCCTGCGCGACCGCCGACACCGCGCGGGTCAGCTCCGTGGTCGGCCACAGCAGGTCGTCGATCAGGGTGTTGATGGAGCCTTCCATCTCGCCCCAGGCGCCTGTGGGCAGGCCGAGGCGCACGCGCTTGCGGGTCTTGCCCTGGCGGCCGACGACCTCGCCGACCTGTTCCAGTTGCTGGGCCATCCGCTCGTTGGCGGCGACGATTTCGTTGAAGGTGTCGGCGATCTTGCCGGCGAGGCCGACCTGGTCGCGCGGCAGGCGGACGGAGAAATCGCCCACGCGCATCGCCTGCAGGGCATGCAGCAGACTGCGCATGGCGCCCGTCGGATCTTCGAGATCGGCGGCTGTGGGTACCCCCGACGCAGCCCGGTTCACATCATGCGAACCATTGGGCTCGACCCGGGGAGAACGTTTGGTGCTTGGCATTGACCGGCTCCAGAAATCCGACGCATACGCGATAATGGCTCGGGCCGGTCCGGCGGCGGGCGGAATCGTGGCTCACCGGCGCGCCCGGGCGAACGCGAAAATGGCGCTGCCCAGTCACTAGGCGCACTTATCCCGGTATTTTTGCCTAATCCCCGCATTCCCCGACAAAAGCCCTAAAGTAGACTCCAGCCAGACCAAAACCGTTTTCGGCAAGATTCGTTCCCCAAAATCTGAGCGTTTGTTCAAAACCATGCGCCCAAGCGGCCATGCGGCCTCTCGTGAACGAATATTTAACCCCGCCCGGCAACTCTCTTGATGCTGCGTAAGTCCCGGATTCAGGCCCGGAAACAGCGCGATCGGAGCATCCCGGTGAATATGGAACGAACCGTGTCGGCGCTGCGGGTCACTGGCCTGCGCAAGATCTTCCAGCGCCCCGCCGTCGATGGCCTCGACCTCAAGGTCGGCCAAGGCGAGTTCTACGCCCTGCTCGGCCCCAACGGCGCGGGCAAGACCACGACGTTGCGCATGGTCGCCGGCCTGATGCAGCCGGACGCCGGCGAAGTCTCGATCTTCGGTGTCGACGCCCTGGCCGATCCAGTCGCCGCCAAGCGCATCACCGCCTGGGTCAGCGACGAGCCGATGATCTACGACAAGCTGTCGCCCACCGAATATCTCGCCTTCGTCGCCGGATTGTGGGGCATGGACCCTGCCGAGGCCGACAAGAAATCAGCAGCTCTGCTCGAATGGCTGGAGCTGAAGCCGCACGCGCACGAGCGCTGTGAGGATTTCTCCAAGGGCATGCGGCAGAAGGTAGCCCTGGCCGGCGCGCTGGTCCACGAACCCAAGCTCATCATCCTCGACGAGCCGCTCACCGGTCTCGATGCCCGCGCCGCACGCCTGGTCAAGGATGCGCTGCTGACGCGCGTGCGCCAGGGCTGCACCGTCATCATGACCACGCACATCCTCGAGGTCGCCGAGCGCATGGCGGAGCGCATCGGCGTCATTTCGCGCGGGCGCCTGATCGCCGAAGGCACGCTCGAAGAGCTGCGCAAGCAATCGGGCTCCAGCAACACCAGCCTGGAGGACGTGTTCCTGACGCTGGTCGCCGAGCAAGAGCCGGCCCAGTGAGCGCATCAGCGACCGCAGCGGCGACCGCAACAGCGACCACGGCGCTGACCGCGCCCGGCTCCTGGCTGTGGCTGGCGCGCCACGAAGGGCGCCTCGCCTGGCGCGACCTGCGCTATCTGATGACCGGCGGCGGCCGGTGGCGCGGGCGCAACGTCATCATCGTCTTTGCGTTGCTGGCTCTTGGCCTGCACCTGATCGCGTACGGCGTCGTCGGCCGCCATGCCCATGTGACGCTCGCGGTCGGGACGCGCGGTTTCACCAACATCACCGGCAGCTTGCTGCTGATCTTCTTCCTGCTGCTGTCGCAGGCGCTGGAGCAGGTGACGCGGCTGTTCTATGGCCGCGGCGATCTCGACCTGTTCCGCTCCTCGCCCGCTTCACTGCGCCGTATCTTCGTGATCCGCGTCCTGGCGATCGCGGTCTCGACCACCGTGATGGCGCTGGTGATCGCGTTTCCGGCGATCAACGTGCTCGCCCTGTTCGGCGGCGCGCACTGGTTCACCGGCCTCGGGATCGCTGTCGCCGCCGCGGTGACGACCGCCGGCATCGCGCTGGTGCTGGCTTCGATCCTGTTCGACACGCTGGGCCCGAAGCGGACCCGCTTCGCCTCGCAGGTCGCGTCGGCGATCGTCGGCTCGGCGTTCATCATCGGCATCCAGGCGGCGGCGATCCTCTCGATCGGCACGCTGTCGCCCCGCGCCCTGTTCGATTCCGACCTGGTGCTGACGCGCGTGCCGGAGGCGGACAGCGCGCTGTGGATCCCCGCCCGCGCGCTGCTGGGCAGCGGCCCTGACCTTGCCATCACAATCCTCGCGGCGGCCGCAATCCTGATCGTGCCCATGATTCTGCTGTCGGGCCGGCTCGGTGGCTACGCGATCGCAACGGCGAGCGTCAGCCATGGCGGCACGCGGCGAACCTGGAGCACGCGCTTGTTCCGCACCACCTCGTCGCGGCAACTGCTCCAGCGCAAGGAATGGGTCCTGTTGTTCCGTGACCCGTGGCTGGCCTCGCAGACGCTGATGCAGCTGCTCTACCTCATTCCGGCGGCGCTGCTGTTGTGGCGCTTCTACGGCGACAGCCGCGGCGCGCTGATCGTGCTGGCGCCGGTGCTGACCATGGCGGCGGGCCAGCTGGGCGGCGGCCTCGCCTGGCTCGCGGTCTCGGGCGAGGATGCGCCCGACCTCATCGCCACTGCGCCGATCTCGCCGCGGCAGAACCTGATCGCCAAGGTCGAGGCGGTGCTGATCGCGGTGCTGGCGATCTTCTCGCCGTTCCTGATCGGCGTCCTCAGCCATTCCTGGACCATGGCGCTGATCATCGCTACCGGGATCCTGGTGGCGGCGTTCTCCTCGACGCTGATCCAGATCTGGTTCCGCAGCCAGGCGCGGCGGCGCTATTTCCGCCGCCGCCAGACCTCATCGCGCATCGCCACCTTCGCCGAAGCCTTCTCGTCGGTCGCCTGGGCCTCGGCAGCGGCGGTGGCGGCGAACGAGTCCTGGTTCTGGATCGCACCCGCCATCGTCGCCACGCTGGTGCTCGCCGGCGCTTACACCATCCGTCCGCGCTAGCTACTTCCTGAGGTTGACCAGGATCACACCGCCCAGCGCCATTGCGCCGCCGACCAGGCTCAGCAGCGAGGGCGCCTCGCCCAGCCACGCAAAGCCCATCAGAGTCGCTACCGGCGGCACGCAATACATGAAGTTGGAAGCGCGGCTGGCCGGCAGGCGCGACAGCACGATGTTCCAGCTGGCATAGGCGATCAGGCTCGGCACGATGCCGAGGTAGATCGCCGCGGCCAGCCCTTCGGTCGAAGCCACTTGCGACTGCGCGATCGCGCTCGGCAGGAACGGCGCGAGTAGCAGCGCGCCGATCACCATGTTCCAGGCCGAGACCGTGAGCGGCTTGTGGCGCGCGAACAGCGGCTTCTGCACCACCGTCGTGATCGAGTTGCAGAGGGCAGAGCCGAGGATCAGCAGCGCGCCCGCATCAATCCTGAGATCGTCGCCCTCGCCGAGCGCGATCAACCCGATGCCGGCGAACGAGACCGCCGTGCCAAGCCATGCGCCACGCCCGAAGCGCTCACCCAGGACGATCATCGCCAGCGCCGCGGTGATGATCGGATTGACATTGATGATGAAGCTCGCCGGCCCCGACGACACCGTTTGTTCGCCGAGATTGAGCAGGGTGGTGTAGAGCGCGACAAAGAACAGCCCGCCCACGAAGAACCGCCAAGCCTCGGACCAGCGCGGCAGCGCCGGCCGGGTGATCAGCAGGAACAAGGCCGCCGGGATGGCCGCAATGGCGAACCGGGCCGCCCCCAGCTCCAGCGGCCCGAAGTCCACCAATCCGGCCCGGATGGCCGGAAACGCGGAGGCCCAGGCCACGATGGTGACCAGGATGGCGGTGGTCGTGGCGGGGTCGAAGGAGCGGCCGGCGGCCGGACGGTCGGCAATGACACTCATGGGATGCCCTTGGCGTTGAAGCGATCCCAGGGACTTAAGAAAGTGCGAGCCTATTGACAAACGAGCAATTAACGACTGAGCTGTGCGTATGGCTCACAGCTTGGAAACCCTGCCCCCGCTCGACACTCTGCGCGCCTTCGAGGCGGCGGCGCGGGCCGGCAGCTTTTCGGCGGCCGCCAGCACCCTCAACCTGACCCATGGCGCCATCAGCCGCCGGATCGCGCGGCTGGAGGGCTGGCTGGGCCTGCGGGTATTCGAGCGCCAGGCCCGGGGCATCGCCCTGACGCCGGAGGGCCAGCGCCTGTTCCAGCGTACCCAGGAAGCCTTTGCGCTGATCGCGGACACCTCCGACCGCTGGAGCGAGCCGCGCGGCCCGGCGGTGGTGCGGGTCAATTCCATGCCCTCGGTCAGCAGCCTGTGGCTGATGCCCCGGGTAGCGCGATTCGAGGCCGGCGACCCGCCGTTGCGCGTGATCCTGCTGATCGACCAGCGCACCGTGGACCTCGCCGACATGGGGGTGGACCTCGCTATCCGCTGCGGCCGCGGCGGCTTGCCGGGGCGCATATCCGTGAAGCTGTTCGAGGAATGGTGCTTCCCGATCGCCGCACCCGACTTGGCCAGGCGCATCGGCACGGGCGATCCGGAGCGACTTCTAGCGGCGCCTCTGATCCACGATTCCGACGCGTCCGGCTGGCGCACCTGGTTCGCCGCCCACGGCCTCGACTATCGGCCGCGCCCGCAAGACCGACGGTTCGAGGACTACAACTTGGTGTTGGACGCCGCCGCCTGCGGCCTCGGCATCGCGCTGGCGCGCCCGCCACTGGCGCACGGGCCGATGGAGACCGGCCGGCTGGTCCAGGTCGATCCGCGGACGGTCCTCAATCCGGTCGCCTATTGGCTGGATCGGCCCAACGGCGCCATCCGCGGGGCGGCCGCGACCCTGGCCAAGCGCATCGCCGAGGAGGCTGAGATGGGACCGGATGTCCTCGCAGGCTTCCTGAAGGCCGACCGCAAGTGAAATTCGCTTGATCCCCACCGGCTTCGCCGCCAAGAAGACCGGCCGAAGCACCACACTGGGACGATCATGAAGCTGGACACCATCAAAGACGCCATCGCCGCCATGCGCCAGGGGGAGCTGGTGATCGTGGTCGACGATACCGACCGCGAGAACGAGGGCGACCTCATCATGGCGGCCGGCGCGGCGACGTCGGAAAAGATGGCATTCATGATCCGCCACACCAGCGGCATCATCTGCGTGCCGATGACCGCCGAGCGCGCGCAGCGCCTGCATCTCGATCCGATGGTGGCCAACAACCTGGATCCGATGCGCACCGCCTTCACCGTCAGCGTCGATTATCGCGTCGGCATGACCACCGGCATCTCGGCCGAGGAACGGACCAACACCGCGCGCGCCCTCGCCAACGACAATTGCGGCGCCAGCGACTTCCTGCGCCCTGGCCACGTCTTCCCGCTGATTGCGCGCGCTGGCGGCGTGCTGACGCGCTCCGGCCACACCGAAGCGGCGACCGACCTCGCGCGCCTCGCCGGCTTTGAGTCGGTCGGCGTCCTCGCCGAAATCGTCAATGACGATGGCACGGTCAAGCGTTTGCCGGAGCTGCTGAAATTTGCGGCGGAGCACAAGCTGAAGATCGTCACCATCGAGGACCTGATCCAATACCGCATGCAGACCGAGCAGCTGCTGGAGAAGATCGGTCCGCGCGAGCTGGCGGTCGGCAGCATGAAGGCGGCCGCCTATGCCTTCCAGTCGCCATTCGAGACGCTGCAGCATGTGGTGGCGGTGTTCGGCGACGTCGAGGACGGCGTCGACGTGCCCTGCCGCATCCACCGCGAGCAGCCGGTGGTGGACATGCTGCGCCGCGCCGTCAACCAGGCCACCTGGTTCGAGAATGCGATCAGCCAGTTCAAGCGCGAAGGCCGCGGCATTCTGATCGTGATCCGCAATCCGGCCGCCGACGAACTGTTGCGGCAAGACAACGAGCCGATCTCGGCGACGCCGGAGGCTGGCGAAAAGCACAGCAGCGCCCGCAGTCGCATGCAGCGCTGGCGCGACATCGGCGTCGGTGCCCAGATCCTGAAAAGCCTGGGCGTGAAATCGATTGCGCTGCTGGCGCCGCAGGAGCAGCGTTACATCGGCCTCGCCGGTTTCGGCATCGAGATCAGCCGCACCATCCTGGTCGAGGACTGAACGAAAGGCGGCCAAATGAGCATCGACGTAGCGAAATTGCCGGAGCTGATCCGCGACAAGAAGCGCCAAGTCAGGAGCCGGATCGGCGCCGTCGAGAAGGTGCTCGCGGAGATCGAGGCCGAGTTCGCGGCCGAGGTCGAGGATATTGCATCCCGCCGCGCGCGCGGCGAAGCCAGCATCCCTGAACTCGATTTCAGCCTGATCCGCGACGGCAAGGTATCCGACGCCACCAAGGCGCAGATCCGGCGGCACGGCGCGGCAGTGGTGCGCAACGTCTTCCCGCGCGCGCAGGCCGAAGCCTGGAATGGCCAGATCGGCGACTATCTCGCGCGCAACGACTATCTCAACAAGGCGGCGACGCGCGATGCCGGCGACCGCTATTTCACCTCGCTCAAATCCAGCCGGCCGCAGATCTTCGGAATCTACTGGTCGAAGCCACAGATGGAAGCGCGCCAAGGCGCTCCGATGGCTGAGACCAAAGCCTTCCTCAATCGCCTCTGGCGCTTCGAAAGCGCCGGCAAGAAGCATTTCGATCCCGACCGCGAATGCACCTACGCCGACCGCATCCGGCGGCGCGAGCCCGGCGACGCCAGCCTGGGCCTCTCGCCGCACATGGACGCGGGCTCGGTGGAGCGCTGGCTGGATCCCGCCTATGCCGAAGTCTATCGCGAGGTCTTCGCCGGCAACTGGCGCGCCTATGATCCGTTCGACGGCGCGTTCCGGACCGCGACCGAGGAAATCCCGTCGCCGGCGGTGTGCAGCGCATTCCGCACCTTCCAGGGCTGGACCGCCTTGACGCGCCAAGGACCGGGCGACGGCACCCTCCAACTGCTGCCGATTGCGCGCGCCATCGTCTATCTGCTGCTGCGCCCGCTCGGGAAGGACGTGCCGGATGATGATCTGTGCGGCGCCAAGCCGGGGCGCGCCTTGTCGCTGGTCGAGCAGTGGCACGCGCTGCTGAGACCCGCCATCTCGCCGATCCCGCAGGTCGAGCCGGGTGACACGGTGTGGTGGCACAGCGACATCATCCATGCCGTTGAGGATCACCACCGCGGCAGCGGCTACAGCAACGTCATCTACATTGGCGCGGCGCCCTATTGCGCGAAGAACGCGGCCTACCTGGAGCGCCAGAAGAAGGCTTTCCTGGCTGGCGAAAGCGCGCCGGATTTCTCGGCGGAGAATTTCGAGATCGATTTCGACGGCCGCGCTACCGCAAACGACCTGACCGAGCTGGGCAAGCGGCAGATGGGTCTGTCGGCCTGGTGAGCGCCAACTGACGTGGGCGCGACCGCGCATGGCAGGCGTGCGAATTCCGCAGGATATCCCGCAACAGCAGCCCTTCGCAGCCGCCCCGAGGCGTGTTACCCACGAGCATTCGGGGTTTCCATAAATCGATACTCATGACCGCCGCGCATTCGCCGCTCAAGGGCATTGGCCTAGGCTTCCTCGCGTACTTCCTGTTTTCGTGTAGCGACGCCAACGTGAAGGCGCTGGGCGGACATCTGCCGGTGTTCGAAATCGGCTTCTTTTCGACCCTGTTCGCGGCCCTGGTGCTGCTGTTCCTGAAGCCGCGCGATGAGCGCTGGCGCGACGCCATCCGCATGCGCCGGCCCGGGCTGGTCGCGCTGCGCGGCCTCGCCGGCGGCGTGGCCGGCATTCTCGGCATCTATGCCTTCACCACTCTGCCTTTTGCCGAGGCCTATGCGCTCATCTTCCTGTCGCCTTCGATCGCCACCATCCTGTCGATTTTCCTCTTAAGTGAGCAGGTCGGCTGGCGACGCTGGCTCGCCGTCGCGCTCGGGTTCGCCGGCGTGCTCGCCATCGTGCGACCGGGCTTTGAGACGCTGGAGCTTGGCCATCTCGCAGCCTTCGCGGTGTCGTTCTGCGCGGCCGGCACGGTCATCATCCTGCGCACGCTCGGCCAGACCGAACGGCGCGTCAGCCTGCTGGCGGCCGTTATCGTGACCTCGCTGGTGATGAACGGCGTGCTGATGCTGCCCAATTTCCACTGGCCGCAGCTGCAGGACCTGCCAAACCTGGCGGTCTCCGGCGGGTTTGCCGGAGCGGCACAGCTCTGCCTCATCCTCGCCGCCCGCTCCGCCCCCGCCAACCAGGTGGCGCCGGCGCAATACAGCCAGATGGTCTGGGCGCTCCTAATCGGCGCGATCTTCTTCAGCGAGTTCCCCGACCTGCCGGCGGTCATCGGCATCGGCCTGATCGCAATCTCCGGCCTGTTCACGTTCCTGCGCGAGGAGACCAAGGGTCGCTGGTGGTCGCGCACCATCCTGCAGCGCGATCGCGTCTAAAGTTTGCCTTCCAGCAGCAGGTTGCAGTCGACGTCCTCGGCATCGCCCGGCTCGATGATCGGGATCGGCACGCCCTTGCCGATCGAGATCTCCGGCGCGCGGATCTTGCCTTCCAGGTGCACCGGCGCATCCACGTCGAGAACGCTGAAATCCTTCGCATCGGCGAAGATGTCCATCTTCAAGAGCTCCTTGCGCAGGTTCGATTCGCCGCGGATATAGAGCACGGAGTCGGTCGTATCCATGATGATGCGATCGAACTTGGCCACGCCCTTTGCGAGATTGATAGGCCCGGCGGCGCAGCGGATCGGCACGCGCGCGTCATCACCGATATAGAGGACCAACGCCTCCGCGATATCGAGCCCGGCCGCTTCGATCAGCAGGCCGCTCATTGCGCCGCCCGTCATGGTGAAGAAGGTCTTGCCGTCGGCGCTGCCCATCACCTCGGCCAGCGAGTTGCCCTGGCCTTTGATGTCGAGGTCGGCGCCGATCTTGCCCTCGGTGGTCTCGAAATAGTCACTGTCCTTGAAGAACGCCTTGAGTTCGAGGTTGCGCATCTTGATATCCGCCGCCGCAACCGATGGCTTCTGATTCGAATCCAGCGACATCGCGCCTTCGAGGCTGCCGCCCGCGACCGCCATCTTCAGCGGCTTCACCGTCGCCTTGCCGCCGCTCACCGTCACGGTTCCCGACAGCGCCTCCACCGGGAGATAGCTCTCCGCGTTGACCTTCTTGGCGTCGAGCGTCACCTCCATGTCCATGACATCGAGCAGATTGACCTTCAGCGGCACATCGGGAAACAGCTCGTCCTTCTGCTCCAGCCGGGCGGCGACCTTCTTCTGCTCCGCGGACGCGGTTTCGTCGGTGTCGGGCGGCGCGCCAACCAGCGGCGCCAAGTCGTCGAAGTCGAGATTGTCGGAGACGAGCTTCGCGATCAGCACCGGCTTCTCGGGACCGTAGTCGATCTTGACCTCTCCGCGCACATCGCTGTCGCCGATCCGGCCCTGCATCTTGGTGAAATGCCACGTCTCGCCTTCGCGCACGAGATTGCCCTTGAGGTTGTAGGGCGGCGTCGGCGGCGCCGGCACACCAAGCAACGGAAAGATCTCGGACAGGTCAGGGCCCTTCAGGGTGAGGTCAATGTTCGCTGCTTCGAGCTTGAACGGATCCGTGGCCGTGCCCTTGACGGTCACCTCCGTCCCGCCATAGCTGGCGGTGAGATCGAGCGGATAGGGCGTGTCGTCGTCGCGCAGAGCCAGGATCGAGCCGCCAACGAACTCGACCTTCATCGCCTTGCCCTGCAGCTTGCCCTTGGCATCGAACTTGATGTTGTCGGTCTTCTCAGCTTCACCGGTGGCGGTCGTGATGTCGCCTTCGAGCTGCAGGTCCTTCGCATCATCCTGGTATGTGAAGTGTCCCTCCTTGATCACCAGTTCGCCGATGATCGGCGCCTCGTCGCGCTCGTCCGGGGTGGCGACTTCGGCGGCGGCCGCGGCCGCGGGATTCTTCGAGAAGCTCCAGTTCGGCACGCCCTTTTCGTCGACGTGGAGCACCAGCTTTGGCTGCTCCACCTGCAAGTGCGGCAAGATCACCTCGCCTCGCAGCAATGGCAGAAGCCGTATGCGCAGATCCACCGCCGCCGCTTCGAGCAAGGGCGGCGCGTCCTTGGCAGCGCCGCCGACCACAACATCGCGCAACTGGATGCGCGGCGCCCATGACCAGTTGATCTGCAGGTCGCCAATCTTGAGCTCACGTCCGAGCACAACTCCGGCGCGCTGCTCCACCTCGCCGCGGAATGCGCTCGATCCGGCGTACACGACCAACGCCGCGACGGCTCCAACGATCAAGACGAGAAACACGCCCACGACGATCGCCGCGATCTTTGCGACGCGACGCCACGGAAACGCTGGTGCAGCTGGTGCATCGGTTCTCGCCATGCCTATGGAACGCCGTACGCTGGCGCTGGGTTCCACAGACCCGTCTGGCGATGACTAGTGGGGATAGTTGCCGACCCCGGCCGCGTTACCGTTGCGGCGGCGCGTCTTTGTGAACAGATCGCCACCCTCGCCGTTGCCTCAGCGCCGCGCTTGCGCGAAAGTGGGGCACGCGGTTGTGAAGGAGCCGGGCCAATGAAGTTTCCCGAGTTCGAACGGTCTCTTGAAGCGCCGGCGCCGCCCGCCGCCTTGCACCTGGCGCTGCAAGCGCTGTGGTGGGATGCCAAGGGCGACTGGGACAAGGCGCACGAATGCGCCCAGGCCGATGAAGGCGATCCGTCTTGCGATTGGGTGCACGCCTATCTGCACCGCAAGGAAGGCGATGCGTCCAACGCCGGATACTGGTACCGCCAAGCCAGCAAGCCCGTCGCGAAGAACCCGCTCGCCGAAGAGTGGCGCGCGATCGTGCAGGCTTTGATCACCTAGCGACCTGGTCGCCTAGCGCGGCCGCTGGTTGACGTTAGGCTTTGGCGAACGAGCGGCAGGCGACTGTTCGGTCTTGGGCCATTCCTTCGTGGGTTCACGCGTCTTCGGGTCCATGGTCGCTGCCTCCTCGTCCCGTGAGAACCGCCTGGCGGCGCGGACGTTGCGACGCGCCTGCAACGTCCCGCCCCTGCCAGTGTTGAGTTTCCATTCTTTCTCAGACCGCAAGGCGCCGAAACATGACGGACAGACCCGACAAAATTCCTCCGCAGTCGCAATCCCAGCAGCCCGGAATCGAAGCCGAGATGCATCCGCAGCCGCAGGACGAGGGCAAGGGCTATAAGCCGGCTGGCAAGCTCGCTGGCAAGGTTGCGATCGTCACCGGCGGCGACAGCGGCATTGGCCGCGCCATCAGTGTGCTGTTTGCGATGGAAGGCGCAGATGTGGCTTTCAGCTATTTGGTGGAGCACGTAGACGCCAACCGAACGCGGCAGCTGGTCGAGGCGCAAGGGCGGAAGTGCCTGGCGATCGATCACGACGTCGGCGTCAAGAAGTCCTGCGAGAAGCTGGTGGACCGCGTCGTGAAGGAATTCGGCCGGCTCGACGTCCTGGTCAACAACGCCGGCGAGCAGCATGAGAGCGAGGACCTGACAGAGATCAGCGAGGACCAACTGCTGCGCACCTTCCGCACCAACTTCTTCGGCACCTTTTTCATGACCCAGGCGGCGCTGAAGCACATGGCCGAAGGCGCGTCGATCATCAATTGCACCTCCGTCACCGCCTATCGCGGCAGCAAGCACCTGGTGGACTATGCATCGACCAAGGGCGCGATGGTCGCCTTCACCCGCTCGCTTGCCGGCCAGCTCGCAGACAAAGGCATCCGCGTAAATGGCGTGGCGCCGGGCCCGATCTGGACGCCGCTGATTCCCGCCAGCTTCGACGCCAAGCATGTCGGCGAGTTCGGACAGAAGACGCCGCTCGGGCGGCCCGGCCAGCCGGACGAGGTTGCGCCTTGCTTCGTATTCCTGGCGAGCAGCGATTCCAGCTACATGACCGGCCAAGTGCTGCACCCCAACGGCGGCGAGATCATCAATGGCTGAGCCGCGCACGATGCGGCGGCTGATACGGCGACCCTGATGGCGCAGCGCGCGATGCTATGGTGTTTTCGCGGCGCCGGTCCTATCTACAACACCATGAACGACGATGCCGACTGGACCCGGCTACAGGCGCGCGTGCGCGTCTGCGCCGCATGCGACTTGCCGCTCGGGCCGCGACCCATCCTGTCCGCCTCGCCGAGCGCGCGACTGCTGATCACCAGCCAGGCGCCCGGCCGCCGCGCTCATGAGGCCGGCCGCCCCTTTGCCGACGCCTCCGGCGACCGGCTGCGCACTTGGCTCGGCCTGACGCCGGATCAGTTCTATGATTCCACGCGGGTCGCCATCATTCCGATGGGCTTCTGCTATCCCGGCACCGTGCAAGGCGGCGGCGACATCCTGCCCGCCGCGCGCTGCTCCGCGACCTGGCACGCTCCCCTCTTCTCCCATCTGACCCAGGTCAAGCTCACGCTGCTGGTCGGCCGGCTGGCGCAGGAGCGCTACCTGCCGGACCCGCGCGGCTCCATGTCCGAAGCGGTCGTCAGCTGGCGCGACTATATGCCCGAATATGTGCCGCTGCCGCATCCGTCCTGGCGCACGCTCGGCTGGGCGCGCAGGAATCCCTGGTTCGAGGGCGAGATGCTGCCGGACTTGCGGGCGCGCATCGCCGGCATCTTGAAATAGTGGGCGGCGTCCTCGACAATCCACGCCGCCGCCATGGAGGACCGACGTCGATGACCGCTCATGCCATGAACCACTTCACCATCCTGGCCGAGGATCTCGCCCAGACCTGCGCGTTCTACCGCGATCTGCTGGGCCTCACCGAGGGCTACCGGCCTGACATGGGGTTTCCCGGCACCTGGCTCTATGCCGGCGACCAGGCGGTGCTGCATGTGGTGATTCGCAATCCGCTCCCTCAGCCGCGCGCCGGCGTGCTCGACCATATGGCCTTCAGCGCCATCGGCCTGACGGAGACAGTGAAAAAACTGGAACAAAGAGGCCTGAAATACAGCCTCGGCCGGCAGGTCGAGACCAGCGTGTGGCAGCTCTTCTTCCATGATCCGAACGGCGCCCGGGTCGAGCTCGACTTCGCCGCCACCGAACAGGGACCGGCCTAGATAAACGGCCTCGGCGATTCCGGTTGTAGATCATACTTCGCGTATTCGATCGCCGCCTGCAGGTCATGGATGCCGATGCGATCCGCAGTCCATTCGATGATGTTGGCCTTGCGCAAAGCTTGCAGCGTCTTGTTGGTGTGGACGATCGATAGCCCGATGGTGTCGGCGATCTGCGCTTGAGTGAGGGCGATATTGAGGTAGGTGCGACCGGTCAGGCCGGTCGCGCGGCCGCGCAGGAACAGGAACAGCGCGAGCCAAGCAATGCGCTCGCGTGCCGTACGCCGGCCCACCGACGTCAAGTGCTCGTCCAACGAAGTCTCCTGGCGCGCCGCGAGCCAGGCCACGTCGAACCCCAGACGCGGATGAGTGCCGAACAGCTCCAGGAACCGCTCGCGCTGGAAGATGCACACCCGCGCTTCAGTGATCGCTTCCACGCCATGCTGCAGCGGATCTTCCATCGCGCCCTGCAATCCGACCATATCGCCGGGAAACAGGAAGTTGACGATCTGCCGCCGGCCGTCTTCCATGGTCTTGAAGCGGAACAGGACGCCCTGGAGCACGGAGTAGAGATGCGGGCTCACCACGCCCTGAGAGAGCATCTGCGCGCCCTTTGCGACATACAGCTCGCCCTGCTTGAACCCCGCCATGAACTGGATCTGGTTTTCGGTGAGCGGCCGGAGGCCTGCAACATGCTGTAACGGACAATTGACGCAAGGGATGATGGGACTATCCTGCGTTTTCAAAGCCATCGTCGCTCAACTCCCGGACCGGCTTGTCAAATTTTAATGCATGTTGCCCAGCCATAACGGCATAAGCGGGCAATCGTTCCTTGCAGGCGGCGCCCCCCTGGTACTCCGAGCGCCGCCATTCGGAGAGAGGTCAAGATGTCCGGCGCGGACAATGCTAGTGAGTCCCTACGGGGCCTACGGATCCTGCTGGTGGAAGACGATCCGCTGATCTGCCTCGACCTTGAAACAAGTCTGGAGGAGTTTGGTGCCATCGTGACGGCCGTCACCAATGTCGCAGCGGCGTTCGCGGCGCTGGCCATTGCGATGCCCGACATCGCGGTGCTCGATTTCGAGCTCGGCTTGGAGACGAGCGAATCGATCGCTGAAGTTGTGCAGGCCCGCAACGTTCCTTTCGTCTTTCTTTCCGGTCACAGCGAACACGATGAACGCTTCAGCCGCTGGCCGGGAATCCGCGTGCTCGCCAAGCCGCTGTCGGCGGCCAGGGTCGCGCGCGAAATTGAGGGTATCCTCAAAGCCCGCTGACGTGCGGTGAGCGAAACGTGCGACGTGTTGCGCGTGAACATCTCATTCCGGGAACAACGCTGCGCAGCACTTGTTCGCTGTTCGTATGCTGTTTCAGGAGGTGGTCATGCCCCGTGGCGACAAGTCGAAATACACCGGTAAGCAGAAGCGCCAAGCCGAGCATATCGAGGAAGGATATGAGAAGCGCGGCCTTGGCGAGGACGAAGCCGAGCGCCGGGCATGGGCCACCGTGAACAAGATGACCCGCGGCGGCAAGAAACCTGGCGGCTCCGGTCGCGGCAAAAAAGTGAACAAGGCGCCGGCGCGCAAGGGCGGCCGGATCGGTGGCAACGCCGCCGCCCAGCGGCCGGCGGCAGCGCGTTCGGCATCCGCGCGCAAGGCGGCCGCGACCCGCAAGCGCCGCGCGAAGAACACAAAGAAATCGCGCTGACCGCTTGCCGCCATGCTTGCGAAGCCAAGCCAGTTCCTGGCCGTCGTTCTCACCGCTCTTGCTTTGCTACCGGGCGGCGCTCACCTGATGGCGCTGCCCGCCAAGATCGCCATGCCGGAAGATCCCTATTTCGTGGCGCAGCAGGTCTATCGCGGCTGGGCTTGGGCGGGTGTGGTGATCTTCTTCGCGATCTTCGCGAACTTCGCGGCGGCATTTTTCACGAATGGAAATCGCCGCCGGCTCTTCACAGCGGCGGGCCTGTTGATCACAACAACTCTCGCGCTCTTCTTCATCTGGACCTATCCCGCCAACCAAGCGACCGGCAACTGGACTTCGGTACCGGACAATTGGGAGCAGTTGAGGATCCAGTGGGAATACTCACACGCCGCCAGCGCTGCGCTCACCTTCCTCGCATTGCTCTGTGCAATGGCAGCTGCGCTATCGACCAGCCCGCTTCGCGAGAACGACGTCAGCGACGTATCCGAGCAGGATGCATCAGCACCGCATCGTATGACGGCCCCCAGCGCAACGCCGCTGGAGTGCGCTGCTGCACGCAATGCGGCTGCTGAAAGGATCGCGACGCGGGCCGCGCTCTACCGCCGTCCGATGCTGGAATAGCGGAAGCCGGCCGCGCGCATTTCCGACGGGCGATAGATGTTGCGCAGATCGACCACCACCGGTTGGTTCAGGATCGCCTTCATGCGCTTGAGGTCGAGCGCGCGGTAGGAATTCCACTCGGTCAGCAACACCACCGCGTCGGCGCCGGTCATCGCCTCGTACGGATCGGCGCAATACGTGAGGTCCGGCATCAGCTTCTTCGCTTCTGCCATGCCTTCCGGATCGTGCGCCCGGATCGTCGCTCCCGCCTTGATCAAAGCGGGCGCGATCGCAAGGCTGGGCGCCTCGCGCATGTCGTCGGTGTTGGGCTTGAAGGTGAGGCCCAGCAGCGTGACGACCTTGCCGTTGGCCGAACCGCCCAGCGCGGCGACGACACGGTCGGCCATCTGCACCTTGCGCGCTTCGTTGAACTCCGCCGTCGCCTCGATCAGGCTGACCGGCGCATTGGCTTGGCGCGCGATCTCGACCAGCGCGCGGGTGTCCTTGGGAAAGCAGGAGCCGCCATAGCCCGGACCGGGATGCAGGAACTTCTGCCCGATGCGCCCGTCGAGCCCGATGCCGCGCGCCACGTCGTGGACGTCGGCACCGACCTTCTCGCACAGGTCGGCGACCTGGTTGATGAAGGAGATCTTCATCGCCAGGAAGCCGTTGGCGGCATATTTGATGAGCTCGGCGGTCTCGAGGCCGGTGAACAGGATCGGCGTTTCGATCAGGAACAGCGGCCGATAGAGCTCGCGCATCTTCTCGCGGCCGCGCTCGCTTTCAACGCCGATCACCACGCGGTTGGGGCGCATGAAATCGTCGATCGCGGAGCCTTCGCGCAGGAACTCGGGATTGGAGATCACGTCGAAGTCCGCCTTGGGGTTGGTGGCGCGGATGATGTCCGCGACCTCGCGTCCGGTACCGACCGGCACCGTCGACTTGGTCACCACCACGGTATAGCCGTCCATCGCGGCGGCGACCTGCTTGGCGGCCTCGCGCACGTAGGTGAGGTCGGCGTGGCCATCGCCGCGCCGGCTGGGCGTGCCGACCGCGATGAACACCAGGTCGGCGTCGGCCACCGCGGCCGACAGGTCCTTGTCGAACTTGAGGCGCCCGGCGGCGGCGTTGCGCGCCACCAGTGGATCGAGCCCGGGCTCGTAGATCGGGATCTCGTTGCGGCGCAGCCGCCCGATCTTCAGCTCATCCTGGTCGATGCAGGTGACGTGGTGGCCGAACTCGGAGAAGCAGGCGCCGGATACCAGGCCGACATAGCCGGCCCCGATCATTGCGATTTTCATGGTGGCTGCAGCTCCCTACCAGCGCCGAGGGCGGTGGATGCGGACATGCCTTCGGCCTCATGACCCAACGATGAGTGTATTGGAGCACTATGGCGAAAGGCAAATCCTGGCCACGTCGCGCCCGCGCTCATGGCACGATCGTCATGAAGACGTATACCGCGAAGATCATGAGGTGGACGACGCCTTGGAGAATCGTTGTCCGGCCAGTGCCAAGGGACAAGGTTGCAACGAGCAATGACAAGGCCAGCAATACCATCCCCTTGAAGTCCAACCCGAGCACAAGCGGCCATCCGGTGGCAAGCGCAACCACGGCGACGGCCGGAATGGTCAGCCCGATGGACGCCAGCGCCGACCCAAGTGCGAGATTGAGGCTGGTTTGCAGGCGATCGACCCGGGCGGCCTTAAGCGCGGCAAGGCTTTCCGGCAACAGCACGATGGCGGCAATGATGATTCCCAGGAGCGCCTTCGGCGCGCCGGTCGCATCGATCACGGCCTCGATGGTCGGAGACAGCGCCTTTGCCAGGAGCACCACGCCCCCCAGCGATACGACCAGCAAGCCCGCGCTGACCGCGGTCACGCGCTTGCTTGGTGGTTTCGCATGTGCGTCGGTGTCATGCGCATCGGAGCCCGTTGGCAGGAAGTAATCGCGATGCCGAACGGTCTGAATCAGCACGAAGGTGCTGTAGAGGACCACCGATACGACGGCGATCAGCGCGAGTTGGCTCTCCGAGTAGATCGGTCCCGCGATGGTTGTCGTTGCATTGGGCAGCACCAGGGTAATCACGGCCATCGCCGCCAGCGCGGCCAGAGCTGCGTTGACGCCATAGAGGCCGAACGCTTGCTCCCCATGCCTCGATCCGCCCGCGAGAAGGCACAAACCCACCATGCCGTTGAGAATGATCATAATCGCGGCGAAGATCGTATCGCGCGCCAACACGGCGGCAGCTTCGCCGCCTGCCAGCATCAGCGAGACGATGAGCGCCACCTCGATCACGGTCACAGCGAGAGCCAGCACCAGGGTTCCGAACGGCTCGCCAACCCGGTGGGCCACGACCTCTGCGTGGTGCACTGCTGCGAGGACGGCGCCAATCAAACCGGCACCCAGGAGCAGGTGAAAAAACGGGTGCGCGAGCGCGAGAGATGCAGCCAGCAGGAGCCAGCCGGCGAGCGGACTAAGCCAGGTCCAGAGCGGCAGATGGTTTCGGAACATATCCCCCAACAGCTAGCAGCGCGCGCCTCCCGTTCGAGGGCGCATTAGACGGCGGTAGCACACGAATCGTGCTGCGACTATGGCCCACAGCGCGGTGGTCGCTAACGGGCGGCGCGCACGAGCGACTCTAACCCTTCAGGTCCTGCGCGATGGCGAGCACGGCGTCCCGCACC
>PNKY01000023.1 GCA_013822765.1 Rhodospirillum sp. | reverse complement strand
GGCGATGAAGGCTACGCCATGGAAGAGCTGGTCGCCGAGCTGGGCGCGGCCTTTGTCTGCGCCGACCTCGCCTTGACCCCCGCGCCGCGCGCGGAGCACGCCGCCTATATCGCCTCGTGGCTAAAGGCACTGAAGGATGACAAGCGGGCGATCTTTGCCGCCGCCGCCCATGCGCAGCGAGCGGCGGATTATCTCGCGGAGTTCTCGACTCCGGCTGCGGCGGCTGAACCGGAGAAACAGTCGGCGGCCGCTTAGCGGCCGCCGGTAGGCGTGTTCAGAAGGCGCGACGTCGCTGGAATGAGGCTCGTGGCACGCCGGAGGACATCGTGCTGATCGGCGCCACTGGGATCGATGGCCACGGGGAGAAGCACCCCCGTTCGGGTCGAAGGGGCAACCGAGAACGCAGCCGCCACACAGGCTTTGGTCGACAAACTCGTCGGACGCGGTCTCGACCCCGCGGTCTTGCGCCTCTTTATCCTCGACGGTGCAAAGGCACTAAAGGCGGTGAAGGCGAGGTTCGGTAAGCTCACGCCGATCCAGCGCTGCCAGGATCACAAGGCCCGCAACATATTAGAGCGCCGCCCCAAGAAGTACGTGGGCAGCGTGCGAAAGACGCTGCGCAAGGCCTGGGAGATGGACGAAGTGCTTGAAGCTGAGCGCCTGTTCAGGGATCACGCCAAGCGCATCCAACGCGAGGCGCCCGGAGTATCCGGCAGTATCCCGAAAGGCCTCGATGAGATCCTCACCGTTACCCGGCTCCGCCTACCTTTCGAGTTGCGCAGCTCGTTGGCCTGCACCAACGCCATCGAAAACATGCAGGGCACGATCTGGCGCGTCACACGCAACGTGAAGCGCTGGCGCGATGCCTCGATGGCCTTGCGGTGGGCCGCCGCTGGCATGATAGAGGCGAAGGCCGGCTTGCGACGGATGACGTCGCATCGGCAATTGCCGGCACTCCGGCACGCCCTGGTCGAGCACCACGCCCGCGATGCCCTGAAGAACGCGTAGCGGGCACGGTCGCCGAGGCGCTCCACCCGTGCCAACGTTCGCTCTTCAGCTGGAAGCTGCCGAATGCCGACTTCCTGCTTCCGGCCGACTGCTTCCGGACTTGGCAGGGGTGGGATCGACGTCGGCGTTTCCCAGCAGCGGACAAGGGAACTGGCCATGTTGCGCTATGTGCTGGAGGCAGAGTGCGGTCGCGCGCGCCTTAGCAGATAGGTATCCATGATCCAGCCAAATTGAGCGCGAGCTTTGGCGCGCGTTACGACGATGCGTGGCCCTGTTTCGGCGAGCGGGCCGGATAGGATCGTCTCGGCCGGCATACCAACATAGGCCCCCCACCAGACCATCACGCCGGCGGGATCGAGGTGCTGGAACGCACAATCTCCGTCAAGCATCACGACCAGTGTATCGACATCGGCGGGCCAGCCTTCGTCGCGCAGACGCCGGCCGGTTGTCACCAGAAACGGTGCGCCGATCTCGTTGAGGGGGATTGCATGTGATGCACAAAGTGCCTGCATCGACGTAATCCCGGGAATGACCCGCACCTGTGGCGAGGGATCGAGCCGGGCTGCAATGCGCAAGGTGCTGTCGAAAAGCGCGGGATCTCCCCACACCAGCAGCGCTACCGTGGCGTTATCGACGCGATATCCCGTCCCACGCAGGCGTGCATCGCCAAGTTCCGAGCACACAGCCGATGACCAGACTGCTGCGATTGCATCATGCCACGCGTCGACACCGCCCCAATAATCGGCGTCGGCACGATTGCGGAGCGGCATATCGAACTCGGCGATCCTGGTTGTCGGGCTGGTCAGCACTTCGGCACAAATGCTGCGGCGCAGATCAGCCAGATCCGACTTTTCCGGCCCCTTCCTCGGAATGAGGATCAGGTCAGCAGAGTTCAGCGCCCGGATGGCCTGCAGAGTCAAATGCTCGGGGTTGCCGGTGCCGATACCGACCAGGAGGAGCTCAATCATGTGTTCCCAGGCATGGCCGGTGTCTCAGGCGCCCTTCGGGATAGGAGACCTGGACCCGAGCTGAAGGTACTGATCAGGCCGCTCGATACAGCCGCGCCACCACCAGCGGCGATCCGTCGAGCCCGCGCAGCGCCTTGGCCGCAGCCAGCAAGGCCAGATCGACCAGTGGCTCGATCAGCACGACAGCTGTGTAGGCGGCGCCAAAGCTCGCAACCGACGCGATGTTCTCGGCGCCGAAGCCGCCTCCGTAGAACGCCCAGAACGCCACCCAGGCGATAACTCCGCCCTGGTACGTCGTAGACAAGGCAAGGGCCTGCCGATACGTCAGGTCGACATAGGCGGTATTGGCCGCAATAGCCCGTTGTGCAACGAACCGCAGCGCAAAGAGCGGAACCAGCAGCGTGGTGACATTCATGCCATACTGCGGCAGATCCTTGGGCTCGAACAGAACACCTTGCAGCAGAAGCGCCAGCGCTAAACCGATGGCTGCTGGTGCCGCGCCAAGTATCAGAAACAGGCTCGAGCCAAGAATGAAATGTACCTCGGACACGCCAATCGGATAGTGCGGCAGAACATGAAAAAAGCAGAAGACCGCGGCCGTCGCGATCGCGCTTCGCACGACAAGCGAGAACAGCCCCTTGTCGCGCACGGCGTCCAAGGCGGCTTTGACGGTATAGCTTCCGGCAGCGGCGGCCGTCGCATAGCTCAGCACGATTTTGGCGCCGTCGACGAGGCCAGGTTCAATATGCATTCGTCCCTCCATGCCGTCATCCCCGACGGCGATTGCTCTGTTGCCGAATCCGGCGAGGCGGTATCGATGCCAATGGCATCGGACGGCAGGTCACCTGACTTGCGGCGCGTGGCTTGACCGGACCTTCCCAGCCTGATCTCCGGAAGAGTTCCTGAAGACCTGGGCCAGTGGCATATGCCGGGCAGCGCTCCGCTTACAGTTGCGGGGGCAGTCGCGGATTTGGCGCCTGATGGCTACACCTCACCGCATTCCCTTTTGATCCTCTTGGCCGTTCAGGCCGCAAGAAACCGTCACGAGCGGTGATGTCACCCGCATCCGGCCAAGTCAAGGAGCGTGAAGCGGCGCCCTCGGGTGGGCGTCGAACCGGACCAACGAGCCGTAAAGAATCAGTGCGGGCACGCTGCTGGTCTCGGTCGCCAATCGTTGCGCCAAGTCGGCCACGGTGGTCTCCGTCAAGCGCTGTCCGGGGTGGCTGACGGCTTCAGCGAGCAGTGCCGGCGTCGTCGCGGGCAAGCCAGCGCTGATCAGCCGTTGCGCCAGTTCTGTGAATGTACGTTTCCCCATGAAGACCACTGTGGTCGCGGCCGGGTCTGCCAGCGCGACCATATTCAGGTCCTCCGGCAGCGCGCCGGTCACGTCATGACCGGTGACGAATTGCACCCGCCGTGCCGTCAGCCGCCGGGTCAGCGGTATGCCGGCCGCCGCTGCCGCAGCACAGGCCGACGGCACGCCCGGGATGATCTCATAGCCAACACCGGCCGCGCGCAGAGCCGCGATCTCTTCCTCCAGGCGTCCGAAGATTCCGGCATCGCCTGACTTCAAGCGAACCACACGGGCGCCGGCTATCGCGTATTCGATCAGCAGCCGGCTGACGTGGGCCTGCTTCGGCGAGGTGCGGCCGGCTCGCTTGCCGACGCTGACCAGATCGGCGGTGGGACGGGCATGCGCCAGGATCGGCCCCGAGGAGAGATCGTCAAACAGCACGGCATCGGCGGCCTGCAACCGCGCCACGGCTTTCAGCGTCAACAATTCGGGGTCGCCGGGACCAGAGGAGACGAACGAGACAAAGCCGCTCATGTGGCCTCGGCGATCAGATGAAAGAATGTGCCAGACGTTCGGCCGCCACCGGCGCACGTGCGGTGCGATCCGGTTTCGGGGACGCCGGTACCGGAGGCGTCAGCCACCTGCGCCAATGGCGAGTCGGGTTGCGCGACGATTGTGGCGTAATGGAATTCATGGCCCCGCAGTCGGGCACCGGTGCTTTTGCCTGGAATCGAAGCCATCAGCTGCGCCAAACGGTAGCCGAGATGCATCCGGCGCTTCTGGAACGAGGTCACAAGTCCAAGCAGCCCCGTCATTTGATGTTGCACGCCGTCGGTATCGATCAGTGCGGTGCCGAGCGCCATATAGCCCCCACATTCGCCGTGCACCGGGCGGGTTTCGGCGAAGGCGCGGAGCCCCGCATGAAACCTTGTCGCGGACGCCAGCCGACCGGCGTGTAGCTCCGGATAACCGCCAGGCAACCAGCAGGCGTCGGCCGATCGATCCGGTGCTTCATCGGCCAGCGGCGAGAACGGCAAAATCTCTGCACCAGCGGCACGCCATCGCGCGAGGAGATGCGGATAGATGAAGGAAAATGCTGGATCGCGCGCCAGTGCGATCCGGTTGCCCGGCGGCGGTAGTTTATGAGCTGCGGCCGGTGTAGTTTCGATGCGCGCGGCCAGTGCGCGTAGCGCGGCCAGATCGACGTTGGCCGCGATAAAGGCGCCCGTTTCGGCGAGGATTGCGGCAAGGCGTGGCTGCTCTTCCGCCTGCACGAGGCCGAGATGGCGTTCCGGCAGCGCCAGCTCCGTCCGCCGCGGCAAAGCGCCGAGGACACGTATGCCGGTGGCCTCGAGGCCCACGCGCACCAGCGTTTCGTGCCGTGGACTTGCGACACGGTTCAAGACCACTCCCGCTACCGGCACGTTCGCGCGCATCGTGGCAAAGCCATGTGCAACGGCTGCAGCCGACTGCGCCTGCCCCGAGACGTCGAGCACCAGTACCACGGGCCAGCCGAGCAGCGCCGCGATATCCGCGCTGGCTCCGGTTCCCGTTTCTCCCGGCGTGGCGACGCCGTCGAACAAGCCCATAGAGCCCTCGGCCAGCACCAGATCGGCACCTTCTGCGGACTGCGCCAGCCGGTTGATCTGATCTGCCCGCATCGCCCAGCTATCGAGGTTCATCGACGCGCGTCCGGCGGCGGCAGCGTGGAATGCGGGGTCGATGTAGTCCGGCCCACACTTGAACGGCTGCACAACGATGCCTTGGCCGCGAAAGGCCGCAAGCAGGCCGAGCATCAACGTGGTTTTTCCCGCCCCGGATGCCGGAGCGGATATCAGGAGACCCGGCGGAATCATGCGTCCTCCGGAAAGCGCGGGGCCGTGCCAACGGGCCGAAAGCGGCGGTCGTAATCACCGGCATAAAGCCGGCTTTCGTCGAACTGTTGCGCGCCGATCGTCCAGCCAACGAGGATCAGCCCCGTCCTCGAGCCGCCGTCGACATCCGCTTCGGTGTCGGTGCCCAGTGAGGCTGCCAGCGTGCCGAGCGTGGCGGACACAATGCTCTGGTCGGGCCAGCTGGCGCGCCAAACCACGGCCACCGGACAATCGGCGCCATAGTGCGGGATCAACTTGTCCACCAGCTTGTCGAGCATATGGATCGACAGGTGAATGGCCAGCGTCGCGCCGGTCGCGGCAAACGCGGCCAGTTTTTCGCTCTCGGGCATCGCCGTGGCGCGGCCGGAGACGCGCGTCAAGACCACCGATTGGGCGATGCCGGGAAGCGTCAGCTCGGCTCCCAATACCGCTGCTGCGGCGGCGAAGGACGGGACGCCTGGAGTAATGTCATAGGGTATCTGCAATGCGCGCAACCGTCGCAACTGCTCGCCCATGGCTGACCAGACCGAAAGATCGCCGGAGTGCAATCGCGCCACGTCTTGGCCCGCGGCATGGGCGGTGGCGAGCTCCGCAATGATCTCGTCGAGCGACAACCGCGCAGTATTCACGATCCGCGCTCCGGCCGAGCAATGGCTGAGCAGCGCCGCGGGCACAAGTGAGCCGGCATAGAGACAGACAGGGGAGGCAGCGATGAGGTCCCGGCCCCGGATCGTAATCAGGTCGGCGGCCCCCGGTCCGGCGCCGATGAAATGTACTGTCATTCGCCTTGTCCTTCCGCAATCGCTGCTGTCGCCATGCCGTCAGCCGATTTGGCGCGCGGAGCCAACAGTCGCGCGCCTGGCCCGGCCGCTGCCAGTGCCGCTGCCTCGGCCAGGCTTCCGGCGCCGACATGCGCCGCGACGCGATCAGACCATGACACTGTTGCCATCGCGGCCAACGATGCTGACGCGATCGCCCGAACGGGCAAGCCCAGCTCCCGCGCAAACGCCTGCAACGCGGCGGATCCAGCCTTGCTGTCCGCGGTCGCGAGAGCGGCAACGCCCTCGGCGCCACCGGCAGCCGCCAGGGCGTCTCGCAGCGAGGCGACGCCCGCAGCCTTTCGAAATCCGAGGCCGGCGATCTTCACTTGACCACGCTCCATTGCACCACCGGCCGGGACGGAACCCAACCGCGCATTGCTCCCAGCGGAGCCGCTTGCGCCAGCTCGATCCGTAGCAGGTCGCCACCAAGCCGCGCTTGCGATTGGCACAATAGCACCTCCGTTTCGAGGGTTACGGCATTGGCGACCAACCGTACTCCCGGCGATATCAGCTCCCAAAGCGCCGCCAGTAACGACGCATCGGCGCCACCGCCGATGAAAACCGCGTGCGGCGGCGGCAATCCGGCCAGCGCCTCGGGCGCGCGCCCCTCGACAACGGTAATGCGTCGCGACAAGCCGAAGGCTGCCGCGTTGGTGCGAATGTTTTCGATCCGATCTGATCGCACCTCGATCGCTACGGCCCGGCCGCCGGCAATGCACCATTCCACGGCGATCGAGCCCGATCCCGCGCCGATATCCCACAGCAGCTCGCCGCTGCGAACGCCAAGTGCGGCCAGCGTCAGCGCACGCACCGGACGTTTCGTGATCTGGCCATCGTGGACAAAGGCAGCGTCAGGCAGCCCAGGCCCCCGTGCGGTGCCGACGGCTGCGCGGGCCACGATCGCTACCGCAACGGGGTCGGCAACGTCCGTCATCGTGAAGGCGTCGGTCCGCGTCGAGCGGATCCGTTCGCGCGGGCCACCGAGCGCCTCCAAAACTGACAGGTCGGAGGCGCCGAAGCCGCGCGCGCTCAGCCACACGGCGAAACGGCCGACGGCCGCGCCATCGCGCATCAGACAGATCGCGTGCAGCCCCGAGACCAAATGCGGCATAAGGGTGTCGAAAGGAGCGGCGTGCAGACCGAGACAAGTCACCTCTTCCAGCCGCCAGCCCAATCGCGCGGCGGCCAGTGAGAACGTGGACGGGGCTGGAAATGCCTTCCATTCACCGGGTTCGAGATGCGCTGCAAGACTGCCGCCCGCGCCATGCCAGAATGGATCGCCAGAGGCCAGGACGGCGACGCGCTGCCCCCGGCAGTCCAAAACCGGGGCAACCGAAAACGGCAGCGGCCATGGCCGACCGCGCGCACCTGCCTCAGCGAGTGCGAGGTGACGCGGGCCGCCAAATACAATATCCGCTTGCGCCAATGCGTACCGGCTTGCAGTGGAGAGGCCGGAAAGCCCATCTTCACCGATACCGATCAGCCAGAGCCAGGGATCAGCCTGGGAGTGAGCCACGATGCGCGTCCTTCTCTTGGGCGGCACAACTGAGGCCGGAAAGTTGGCCGCCGCGTTGGCCACAGCGGCTGTCGTGGCGACCTACTCCTATGCCGGGCGCACGGCGATGCCGGTTGCGCAACCCTTGCCAACGCGCGTTGGCGGCTTCGGCGGGGTCGCGGGGCTTGTCCAATACCTGCGCGCCGAACACGTCACCCACGTGATCGACGCGACGCATTCCTTTGCCGCACAGATGAGCCGCAATGCTGTTCTCGCGTGTGCTGAGACCGGAACGCAACTCATCGCGTTCGAGCGTCCTCCGTGGATCGAAGGACCGGGCGACAATTGGCGCGACGTCGGCGATATCGAGGCTGCCGTCGCAGCGTTGCCCGACATGCCAGCGCGGATCTTTCTCGGCATTGGACGGCAAAATCTCGCCGCTTTCGCCGCGCGGCCGCAGCACTTCTTTTTGCTCCGCCTTGTCGACGCTCCCGTTGCTCCACTGCCTCTGCCGAACGCCGAGATCGTATTGGCGCGTGGCCCCTTTACGCTCCAAGGCGATCTTGCGCTGTTGCGTGACCGTAGCATTTCTCATGTTGTCGCCAAGAATGCAGGCGGCGACGGCGCCCGCGCCAAACTTGATGCCGCACGCGTTTTTGGTTTGCCGGTTATCCTGATCGCGAGGCCGCAACAGCCTGAACGCCGCGTGGCGCACAGCGCGGACGAGGTTATGCGCTGGTTGGGTCATTCCGAACGCCTCGAGGTGTAGACGAAGCGCCCGACCCGGCGGGTTGTGGAATTGCCAACCAGAACGACGGTACGCATGTTGGCCATCTCAGGCCGCGCGTTGGCCAGGGTGACCGTTTCGATACGCTCGTCTGGGGCTGTGACCCCGTGCGCGAAGGTGATCAACCGGGAACCGCTGCAAGCCTGGCGCAATATCTCCAATGCACGGGCGAATTGATGCGGGCGGCTGGCTGAACGCGGATTGTAAAGCGCCATGGCAAAATCGGCTTGCGCCGCCAGCCGCAGCCGGCTTTCGACGAGCGGCCAGGGCTTCAGATTGTCACTGAGATTGATCGCACAGAAATCATGGCCGAGCGGCGCACCGGCGCGCGCGGCGGCAGCCAGCATCGCCGTGATGCCGGGCAGCACGCGGATATCGAGCGCCTGGAGTTCCGGCACCTGTTCCAGCGCCTCGAACACCGCCGAAGCCATGGCAAATACGCCAGGATCACCCGACGAGACGACAACCACTCGTCGCCCCGCTGCGGCCATATCCAGGGCCTGGCGAGCGCGACTCAGTTCTTGCCGGTTGTCGGAAGCGTGCTGCGTCAGTCCCTCGCGTGGTGCGATGCGCGCGACATAGGGAACATAGCCGACGACATCAGTTGCTGCAGCCAACGCTACTGTCACCTCGGGCGTCACCAACGCGTTGTCGCCGGGGCCGAGCCCTGCGATCACCAGCCAACCCGTCATTCGGCCCCCTCACGGCCGTGGCCGCGTCCATGCACAAGGACGATCGCAAAATAGGGGCAACCATCGGCCGCCGCATCTGCCAACCGGATCACGCTTTGTCCCGGCATGGTGCCACGCTCGACGAGCCAGGCATCGGCGAGCCGACCGGCGCGATCCAGAGCGCGGCGCACCTTGGCAAGGTTGCGGCCGGTCTTCATCACGACCAGAGCATCGGCGGTCTGCATGCGATCGACCAGAGCCTCCTCCGGCATCGTGCCCATCAGGATCGTCATGATGTCGTCGCCCCAAGCCATCGGCGTGCCCGTTGCCGTCCAGCATCCGGCCATCCCGGTTATGCCCGGCACGACATCGAGCCCGACCCGGCCCTGCAGACGAATGTGCAGATGCATAAAGGAGCCATAGAAAAACGGGTCGCCTTCGCACAGCACCACGACATCATCGGTTTTGGCCAGATGGACTAGGCGGCTTGCCCAGTCATCGTAGAATGACGCTAGCAGATCGCGATATTCGGCGCTGTTGAACGGCAGCTCTGTCGTGACGGGGTACTCCATCGGGTATTCGGCAACGCCCGGCGCCAGCAGCCCTTCGACGATACGGCGCGCCTGTCCCTTGCGGCCTGCCTTGCGGAAGTATGCGACATGGCGGGCGCCGCGGATCAGCCGATCGGAGCGGACGCTCATCAGTTCGGGATCGCCGGGCCCAAGGCCGGTGCAGATGATTTTGCCCAAAGCTCATTCCCTCCGGCTGGCCAGCGCATTGACCGCGGCGACGGTGATCGCCGAGCCGCCGAGCCGGCCAGCAACGATGACAGACGGCGCGGGAGGCGCGGCCATCAGAGCTGCCTTCGATTCCGCCGCGCCGACAAATCCAACGGGGCAACCGATGATCGCGGCTGGCCGCGGGCAAGCGGGATCTTCGAGCATATTCAGCAGGTGGAACAGCGCTGTCGGCGCGTTGCCAATCGCGACGACAGCGCCAGCCAGATGCGGCCGCCAGAGCTCGATCGCTGCTGCCGATCGCGTCGTGCCCTTGGCGCGCGCGAGTTCCGGCACGCCAGCGTCATGCAGTGTGCAAATCACTGCGTTGCCGGCGGGTAGGCGTGGCCGGGTTATGCCCTCGCTCACCATCCGGGCGTCGCAAAGAACCGGTGCGCCGCCTGCGAGGGCTTGCTGCGCGGCAATTGCCATGCCGGGCGTGAAGCGCACCGAGGCCTCCAGTCCCACTATCCCCGCCGCGTGGATCATGCGCACGACGACGATCTCTTCCTCGGCGCTGAAGCGGGCGAGATCGGCTTCGGCCCGGATCGTCGCGAACGATTGACGGTAGATCGCTGCGCCGTCGGTTTCATAGACGTGGGGCATCAGGTCGTCTCGATCAGGGTTTCTGGATGGGCGAGCAGGAACTCCGGTGCAATCCGGACGCGCGTCGGTGCGTCGTTGGCCGATCCCTCCCGGATCAAATCGAAACCATCTAGCCCAGCCGTCAGCGTGACCGTCGCGGAAGCCGGGTGCGCACAGCCCTTGCGGCAGCCTGCAACATGCAACACGGCGCCGTCCGGCACATACGGCGCCAGCGAACGGGCCAACTTGCGCGTCGGTCGCGCGGCCTGCAGACAGTCGGGCGAACCGGTGCAGGCGATCACGCGCAGCAGCGGGTCATCGCGGCTGGTGATCAGACCGGCCAACTCGGGTGCAACGCTCGCGTCTTCGATCAGCAGCATCCGCCAAGGCGTCGCGCGCAGCGTACCCAAACGCGACAGTGCCGCAAATGTCTCGGCACGCATTTGGCCGAATTCGAGCCCTACCAGAAAGCCCGCTGCCGCGGGACCCGGCTTCGGCGATGCGATTGCAGTCGGCTGTGCCGGCGCCTCCAGATACGACGGGTGTAACGTTGGCCCGTTCTTCAAATGCAACGACATGCGACCGCGCCCTTGGGTGGTCCCACCTGACCCCAAGAACCAGTGCGCGAGCGCGAGTCCGGCAGCCACAGCACTCTCGGCCGTCACTCGTTTCCCCGCCGTCACGCCGTCCGCCCGGCAGATCAAATCACCATCAGCACCACGTTCCAGCCGGATATCGGCGGAGATATGGTTCAGGACGGGGACGTCGCCACAATCCACCGCAAAGCCAAATTTGCCCGGCAATTCCGGAGCATCTGGTCCAGCAAGTGCATCGGCCAAAGCATCGGCGATGGCCTGCGATCCGTCACTCCGCGACCAGAATGGTGAGACCACGATGTTGCGCCGCGCTTCCCCCGCTGCCGTCGCGTCGAGGAGGTCCAGCGATTGGAGCCCCGCCATCAACAGGGGGTAACTTGCGTCCGTCACACCCCGCAACTGCAGATTGGCGCGCGATGTGAGATCGAGCAGACCATTGCCATGGGCGATAGCGAGCCGGGCGATGCCGGCGGCTGCATCCGGCAAGATCCTCCCGCCACGCGGACGCAGGCGCACCAACAGCCCGTCGCCCGACTGCATCGGCCGCAACGCGCCCGGGCACCAGCCTTGAACCCGTGGCTCAGCCATGCACGGCTCCCGTCCCAGTTCCGACCGTCACCGCAATCGAATTGCGCCGCGTGATCCAGATCCCCGCTTCGCGCAAAGCACCGAACCGCGTGCGGAGTGCTTCCAGTGCGGCTGGGTTCGCCTGCGCCATGAACTCCACCAGATCAGGCCGGCCGAGCGTCGCACCATGGTAAAGGTCGAACAGATGCCCGGGCACAGCGCGGGTCAGGTTCGCAAATGCCGCGAGATTGTCGAGCGTCGCGGTGATCTCGGCTGCACCACGAAACCCGTGCCGCATCATGCCAGTAGCCCACTCTGGATTGGCGGCGCGAGCACGGACGACGCGTGCGATCTCTTCGGGCAAGCTGCGCGCGCGCGGGGCATCGGGGCGAGACGAATCCAGATGGTAGAGGTCAGCACGACCGCATCCGAGCTTGGCGACGGCGGCAGCAAAGCCGCCCTCATGAGCCGCGTAGTCCGATGCAAGCAGGACATCGGTCTCGCCCAAGTCCTGGACGTGCACGAAGCCGTCGGCCGCCAGCACGCGCGCCTCGAGGCCGGCGCGATCCGGTCGTGCGGCGCCGGCTGCGTCGAAGGCCCATGCCGAACTGGCGAGCCACGCTTCGCCCAACGCGTGACGCCCCTCGGCGCTGTAGTCTTCGAGGCCAGCGCCCATGCCAACGCCGTAGTGCCCGGGACGCGGGCCGAACACATGCGGCACGTCGGCCGCGTAGGGATTTTCGTCGGGGTCTTCGCCACGCGCGGCCAATGCCGCGGCACCAGCTTCAAACAGTTGTGCCAAGGTCGGAAAGACATCCCGAAACAAGCCCGAGATCCGCAGCGTAACGTCGATGCGTGGCCGGCCGAGCAAGGCCAGCGGTACCACCTCGAACCCTGAGACCCGCTCGGAACCCGGATCCCAGCGCGGTGCGAGGCCCGCCAAATGCAATGCCATCGCGAATTCCTCGCCGGCGGTGCGCATCGTCGCCGAGCCCCATAGATCGACCACCAGCCCACGCGGCCAGTCGCCGTGATCCTGCAAATGGCGGCGCAACAATTCCTCTGCGAGCTTGACGCCTTGGGCGTGGGCCGCACGTGACGGCACGGCGCGGGTATCGACGGCATAAAGGTTGCGCCCCGTCGGCTTCACATCCGATCGGCCTCGCCAAGGCGAGCCCGAAGGCCCGGCCGCGACCCGCCGGCCGGCGAGCGCCGCTAGCAGTCCGGTACGCTCATGCGCTCCGCATTCGCCTGCGCCGAACACGTGAAGTCCGTCACCGAACTGGCTTTCCTTGATATCGCAAACGAAACGGTCGATCCGGGTGATTGCCTCGGCGGCGGTTGCGTTGATACTGAGGCCAAGGTCATGCTCGACCCCGGCGGCTTGCGCCTCGGCTCGGATCGCGGAGATCAGCCGGACGCGGCGTGGTGGGTCGAGCCCATCGGCGGTCGAGTACTCGTCCAGCAGGCGTTCGAGCCGCTCGAGTGTCTCAGGCACCCGGCTGGCGATCTGGGGCGGCGGCAAATGACCGAGCGTCACGGCGCCAAGGCGACGTTTGGCTTGCGCCGCCTCACCGGGATCGTTGACGATGAAGGGGTAGATAACCGGCATTGCCCCTGTCAGTACCGCAGGCCAGCACGTGTCCGCGAGCGCCACGGATTTTCCAGGCAACCATTCCAGCGTCCCGTGCGCGCCGACATGCACCAGCGCGTGGATGCCTTGCGTCCGCAGCCACAGATAGAAGGCGATGTAGCTATGCCGTGGAGTCCGCGCGAGATCGTGATACTCGGCGCCTCTCGACGCGACCTCGCCACGTTCCGGCTGCAGAGCAACGAGGGCAGTTCCCCGCTTGACCGCTGAAAAGTGGAACGCGCCGTTCTTGACTGCCGGATCGTCTGCGGGCGCGCCCCAGGCTTCGACCAGCGCCGCTTGCAATGGCTGCGGTAGATCTCTGAGTGCAGCCCGGTATTCGCAAACCGGGAATGACACTGTCTCGGCCTGCAGCGCTGACGCGAGCGGCACGCTGGGAGCGATGGCATAGCCGTCGCGCGCCAGATCGTTCAGCATCGCCTCGGCCGAGGCCAGGGCATCCAGGCCAACCGCGTGCGCCATCTGGTCGACGCGACCGGGATAGGTCGACAGCACCAGCGCGATCCGCCGTTCGTTTGTTGCGATCGCAGCCAGGTCCATCCAACCGGCCACCCTGTCGGCCACCGCTCGCACCAGCGCCGCGTCCGCGCGATGCGCAAAGCGGGAATACTCCAGGTCCGGATCGCGCCGGCCGGGCGATTTAAAACTCACCACACCAGCAAAAATCCGGCCATCGACCTCGGGCAAGACCACATGCATGGCAAGATCGGCCGGCGACAACCCGCGACCCGACGCGGCCCAATCGCGCCGGCGCGCGGTTGACAGCGCCACCTGAAACACCGGGCATCCCGGCACGTCAAGCGGGGAGGTGCCATCACTTCCGCGCGCCGAAAACGCGGTGGCGTTCACAATTGCCGCCGGCGCGACGCGACGGAGAGCTTCGCACGCCCATGCCGCGGCTTTCGGCTCCTTGAGCGAGGGAACGAACATCCCCGCTGCCGCAAACCCACGCGCGCGAAACACAGTGATGAGTGCATCGACCGGCCCGGTATCGGCGGCTGTGACGTACGAGCGATAAAAGGCCGCCACCACCAATGGCTCTTGGCCGGATTGCGGCTCAGGGACCACTCCACGCGACGGATCGTACCAGCCGCAGTCCGGAACCGTCTTTTCGCCTGCGATCGGGCCCGCATAGAGGCCGGCCGCCAGGGCCAATTGTGCAAGCGCTGCTTCCGCGGCCAAAGCGCCGCCGGTATCGCACAGCGTCGCGAGGCGCCGCAGCGTCGAGACAGGCAAGGTGGAGAGCGCGTCGAGCCGGGCATCCTCGCGCCCGTCCGCCGGCAATACAGCAAGCGCGATACCACGCTTTACTGCCAGGTCCTGCACTTGGCCAAGCCCATACGACCAATAGCTGTCGCCGCCGATCAACCGGATCAGGATCCCCTTGGCGCCGGACAGCGTGTTGTCGATGTAGGTGTCGATCGAAAGCGGATGCCGCAACGCCGCCAGATTGGCGAGCCGCAAAGCCGGCAGCGACCCTTTTGCCCGATGCCAGCCAGCCGCGAATGCGCCGAGATCACTGTCGGAATAGGACAGAACCACCAGATCGGCCGGGGTCTGCACCAGGTCGAAAGGTGCCTCCGTTTCCTCCAGTCCGTGGCTTTCGCGAAAGATGACGTGCATTGCCGCTCACGCTCCCGACGGAGCAACAAGCGTCGCGCGAATGGCAACCGGGTCGATGTGATGCCGTTCTGCAATCACCACCAGCCGCGATACGCGCGGGCTCTGAGCCCAGGGGCGGTCAAACTGGCTGCGCACGCGCTGCCCGACTGCTTGAACCAGCAACCGCATCGGCTTGCCCTTGACGGCCACAAAGCCCTTCACCCGCAGGATATACTGCTCCCGCGCCAGCGTGCGGACTGCTTCGGCAAGCACTTCGGGATCGGTGACTTCCGGCAGATCGATAACGACGCTGTCGAAATCCTCGTGCTCGTGGTCGTCGTCCCCGTCGTGATGCGAGGGACGTGCGGCGATATCGCTTTCCGCCGCAGCATTGAGCCCGAGGATCACCTTCGGATCGATTCTGCCGTCGGTCATGGCCAGCATGGGCAGGCGCCGCGGCGCCTCGGCGTCGATGACGGCACGGGCTGCGGCAAGGCCTGCCTCACCGGCAAGGTCAGCCTTCGACAGCAACACGATGTCGGCGCAGGCGATCTGATCCTCGAACACCTCCGACAACGGTGTTTCGTGATCGAGACTGCCGTCCGCTGCCCGCTGCGCTTCGATTGCCGCCTCGTTCGGCGCAAAACGTCCTGCAGCCAGAGCCTCGGCATCGGCGATGGCGATGACGCCGTCGACTGTGAGCCGCGACCGGATCGCGGGCCAGTCAAACGCCTTGAGCAACGGTTTCGGCAATGCAAGTCCCGACGTTTCGATCAGAATGTGATCTGGCCGCCGGGGCAGCGCCATCAACGCCTCGATCGTCGGGATGAAGTCGTCGGCGACGGTGCAGCAAATGCAGCCATTGGCCAGTTCCACGATGTTTTCCACCGGGCAACTGTCATCCGCACACGCCTTCAGGATGTCGCCATCGACGCCGACGACGCCGAATTCATTGACCAGGATCGCCAGTCGCCGGCCATTGGGGTTCTGCATCAAATGGCGGATCAACGTGGTTTTCCCTGCCCCCAGAAAACCGGTGATGATGGTGACGGGAATTTTGGCCAAATCGGTCATCTCAGTCTCCAATCGGGGGAATGCGGGCGAGGCTCTGCTTGCGGAATATCAGAGGTCGTTCGCACCAGGGCACCAAGCCGTGGGGGAAGCGCGCATAAGCGGCTGCACCGGCCAGAATGTCGGGCGCGTCGCGCTCGGCGAGGCGGCCATAAATGTATGACCAGCGGCCCGGTGCACTCAGCGCGATCGTACAGCCTTGTGAGCAAGCGGAAAGACATTCGACGGGTTTGACCGCTACGTCGGATGTTCCTGCGGCAGCGACCAGTGCTGCATGCAGCCGAGCGCCGGGTCGGACTGTGCCCTCAGCCTCGAGTTCGCCGACCCGGCACGTGATGCAGACATGCAGCGAAACGCCCATCGATTGAGTCCCATGCCGTGATACAACAGGGCCGGATCGAATGCGTCGCAACCGAAGACATGGAAAAGGCATGCCAGCCGGCTGCGGAACACCCCGTCCGCCCGTTCAGTCATTGTGCTGGCAGGTCTCCCGGCTTGCAGATTCAGGGTTTCCCCAACGGTCACTCCACCTTCCCGGCCCTCTCCGATCATGGAGGCGGCCAGTGGCTTGGAGCGACCTTTCCGGTCACGGTCGCGGGGGCGGCAGCGCTTCGGGGTCTCCCCCTTTCGCATTCCCTCTTCGCCTGTCATAGACAGGAACCAACGTCACCTGAGTTGGGGAAAAGGGAACCTCTTGTCAAGCAAAGGATTGCGCCATGTCCACAGACACGGGGCCGACTGACGACGCCCTCCACGCGGTCAAGATGGCCAAGAAGAAAGCCGCCCGCGACAAGATCATGGCCACCAAGGAAGGCGATAAAGGGCTGATCATCGTCCATACCGGAGCAGGAAAGGGCAAATCCTCTTCGGGTTTCGGAATGATCATGCGCTGTGTCGCTCACGAGATGCCGTGCGCGGTCGTACAGTTCATCAAAGGCGCCTGGGACACTGGCGAGCGCCGCTTGATGGAACAGCATTTCGCCGATATCTGCCAGTTCTATGCAATGGGCGAAGGCTTCACCTGGGAAACCCAGGACCGCGCACGCGATGTCGCTGCCGCGCAAGCGGGTTGGGAAAAGGCCAAGGCGCTCATTCGCGACCCTGAGATCCGCATGGTGCTGCTGGACGAGATCAACATCGCGCTACGCTACGACTACCTGGACGTGGCCGAGGTGGTGGCCTTCCTGACCACCGAGAAGCCGCCGCTGACCCACGTCGTGCTGACCGGTCGCAATGCCAAGGATGAATTGATCGCGGTCGCCGACCTCGTCACTGAGATGACACTGGTGAAGCACCCGTTCCGCTCAGGCATCAAGGCGCAGCCAGGCGTGGAGTTCTGATTGCATGCGCGCGTTGATGATCCAGGGCGCCGGCTCCAATGTGGGCAAGTCGCTGCTGGTGGCGGGGCTCTGCAGGGCAGCGCGTCTTCGCGGATTGCGGGTCGCGCCGTTCAAACCGCAGAACATGTCGAACAACGCTGCCGTGACCGCCGACGGCGGCGAAATCGGTCGTGCACAAGCCTTGCAAGCGCTGGCATCAGGCCTCGAGCCGCACACGGACATGAACCCGGTGCTGTTGAAGCCCGAGACCGACACCGGCGCGCAAGTGATCGTTCAGGGCAAGCGCATGGCCACGGTGAAGGCCCGCGACTACGCAGCCCTGAAGCCGAAACTGATGGCACCGGTGCAGGAGAGTTTCGCCCGCCTCAAAGCACATGGCGATCTCGTCATCGTCGAAGGTGCGGGCAGCCCGGCCGAGGTCAATCTGCGTGCCGGCGACATCGCCAACATGGGATTTGCCCGTGCTGCCGATGTACCGGTCGTTCTGGTTGGTGACATCGACCGTGGCGGCGTCATCGCGCAGATTGTCGGGACGCAAGTCGTGCTCGACCCGGCAGACGCCGCGATGATCGCGGGTTTCGTGATCAACAAATTCCGTGGCGATGCCCGGCTCTTCGATGACGGCTACGCGCTGATCGCGGCGCGCACCGGCTGGCCCGGCTTCGGCGTAGTGCCATTTTTTGCCGATGCTGTCCGGGTGCCGGCGGAGGACGCACTCGATCTCGCACAAAGCTGGGGCGGAAAGGGCAGCAACACCGGGACATTCCGCGTGGCGGCTCTCGCCTTTTCTCGGATTGCCAATTTCGACGATCTCGACCCTTTGCGCCAAGAACCGGGCTTGAGCCTCGCCATGATCGGACCGGGGCAGGTCATTCCGGGCGATACGGATCTGGTCATCCTGCCGGGATCGAAATCAACGCGTGGCGATCTCGACTTTCTGCGTCGCCAAGGCTGGGATATAGACATTGCCGCCCATGTCCGCCGCGGCGGCCGCGTGCTGGGCATCTGCGGCGGCTTTCAGATGCTCGGCCGGGTCGTGTGCGATCCGGACGGGATCGAAGGCCCGGCCGGCGAGACGCTGGGCCTCGGGTTGCTCGACATGGAAACCGTGATGACCGGCGACAAGCGCTTGTCCCGCGTCAGCGGCAGCCATGTCGCGACCGGCGCGGCGATAGACGGCTACGAAATTCACATCGGCCGTAGCGACGGCCCTGCCCGGAGCCGCCCCTTTGCGCATGTGGCGGGCGCGCCTGAGGGGGCGACCTCGCGCGATGGCCGGATCATAGGGACCTATATGCACGGCTTGTTTGCAAGCGATGCGTTCCGGCAGGCATTTCTCCGACAACTCGGCGCTGCGCCCTCCGCACTCGCCTATGGAGATGGGATCGAGGCCACGCTCGATGCGCTGGCCGCGCATCTGGAGGCGCATCTCAATATCGCCGGCCTGTTCGCGCTCGCGCGTTGATTGGCCGCGTGAAGCTGGCCCAGCCCTTATCGCTCTTCCCACTGCGTGGCCGCGTTTTCCTGCCACCCCAGGCGATGCAGCAGCGGCGTGTCATCGGTAGCTGCGGCATGACCGAGGCACAGAAAGGCTGAAAATACCCAGCCTTGGGGCACCTCAAACAGTTGCTCCATAACCTTTGGGTCCAGGATCGAGACGATGCCGAGGCCGATGTTCTCGACACGCGCCGCCAGCCAGAGCGTATGGATGGCCATGGCTGTCGATTGCCGCAGCGTGTCGGGCAGCGTTTGGCGGCCGAGACCGTGACCCTCGGCCGGATCGGCCACCGTGAAGATCGCCAGCTGCACAGGTGCGATGTCGAGGCCAGCCAGCTTCAGCTCTACGTAGTCCGCTTGCTTGTTGGCCGCATAGTCGGCTGCCGCTTGGCTGTTGCAACGCTGGAAGTCAGCGCGAACCGCTGCGCGCAAGGCCTGGTCCGTTACCCGCAGCACCCGCCAGGGCCGCGCATTCCCGACCGAAGGGGCAAAGTCCATCGCCTGGCGCAAGCGCTCGAGCACCCCGTCATCCACCGGATCCGGCCGGAAATGGCGGACATCGCGCCGCCAGCGCAGAATTCGAAGCAGCGCCGCCGCATCAGTCGCGTCAAAATGCATGTCATTGCCCTTCCAGCGCACGGGCCAGTCGGTTCCACTCGGTGGCTGTCCCCGGCAAGCCCAGGCGAAGCCAACGACCCGATTGCGGCAACGGTTTTGGAAATATGCGAGACCAGATCCGGCCGCGTGCGAGCGTCTTCTGCGCCGAGCTGGCATCCGGCGTGTCATAGAGCCGGAACAGTGCGGTGCCGCCAACCAGCTGCCAGCCAGCCGTTGCCGCGATCGCGTCGATCTCGCGGGTCTCTGACGCCAGTCGCGCCACCGTCGCTTCGGCCCATGCTCGGTCGGAGAGAGCCATTGTCCCCACGGCGAGCGCCGGACCCGCGACCGGCCAGGGTCCGGCCATTTCAGCCAGCTTCGCAATCTCGCCAGGCGATCCCAGCACGAAACCGAGCCGCAAGCCGGCGAGGCCATAAAACTTGCCGAATGAGCGCAGCACGAACAACCCTGGCTGCCCGACCATCGGTGCAATTGAAAGCGAAGGTATCGGGTCGGCAAAACTTTCATCGACCACCAGCCAGCCAACCTTTCCGGCCAACTGCATGATGGCCGTCGGCGCATGGGCTTGGCCGTCGGGGTTGTTGGGGTTCACCACCACCGCGAGATCGGCACCTTCGAGCGCGGCGAGGCTGCCGACCTCATTAACGGTCCAACCGGCTGAGCGCAGACCAGCAGCGTGCTCGTTATAGGTGGGAGCCAGGACGCGGGCGCGCCCAGGACGGCCGAGCCGCGGCAGCATCTGGATCGCCGCTTGTGCTCCCGCGACCGCTACGATCGACGCATCCGTTCGATAGGCGGCACGAGCAGCCTGCAACAAAAGCGCTTGTGCGGCGCGGGTCGGGAGCGTGGTCCAGGCTTCCGGCGGCAACGCAGGGATCGGGTAGGCCACGCGATTGATCCCCGTCGACAGGTCGATCCAATCGGACGCTATCCCGCCGTACCGGGCCATTGCCATGTCGATGTTGCCACCATGGTCGCGGACGCGATTGTCGCGAGACTGATTATCCATGCCGGTGCCCCTACACGATCGCCAATAGCAGCAGCACAATCGCAATTGCGACCATCGCGCGCCGGTAGATCGCAAGCCCTCGCGCGATATCGCGAGCAACAGGGTCCGGCGCCGCGCCGTTCAACCAAGGCTCCGCCGAAACCTTGTCGCCGTAGGCGCGCGGCCCCGACAGGCGCACGCCGAGCGCACCCGCCATGGCTGCCTCCGGCCAGCCCGCGTTGGGTGAACGGTGCTGATGCGCGTCCCGCAACATGGTTGAGATCGCCAGCCGAGGGCGGTCTGAAGCCAGTGCGAACACTAGTCCTGTGAGGCGCGCAGGAATGAGGTTCGCCAGATCGTCGATCCGGGCGGAAGCCCAGCCGAATGCCTCGTGCCTGACGGTGCGATGGCCGATCATGGAGTCGAGTGTGTTGATCGCCTTGTAGCCGACAATTCCGGGCAAGCCAAAAAGCGCACCCCAAACCAAAGGCGCCACGATACCGTCTGAAGTGTTCTCAGCTAGGCTTTCCAAAGCCGCCCGTGCGACGCCCGCCTCATCCAGCCGGTCCGGATCGCGTCCGACGATCATCGAGACTGCCAGCCGGGCAGCCGTCAAATCACCGGCAATGAGTGGGCGCGCCACCGCGTCGACGTGGTTATGCATCGATCGCACCGCAACGAGCGGCCAAGCCAGCAATCCGGTCAAAACGATCCCAATCCATCCCCTCGGCAACAGCGCGGTGAGGCCGACTCCCACACCAATGGCGAGCCCGATCACACACAATGTTGCGAGGATACCAGCGAACCGCCGCACGAGGTCGGACGACGCCTCGCGATTGATATGCCGATCCAACGCGGCGATGATCGCACCGATCCAAGTGACCGGGTGCCCAATCCGGGCATAGAGCGCTTGCGGCCATCCTATTACGGCATCGATCGTCAACGCCACCAACATCGCCACGGCCATCCTCATCGGTCGGCACCCGATGCAGTCCAGTTCACTCGGCCGATCGACCAGCCAACGCCGTCCGGCGTCGTGATGAGGGTGAGCGACAATGGCGCAATCTGAAAGGCCAGTGCGGCGCCTGGGGACTGCTGCACCATTGCCAACGCCGCGCGCACCGTCCCGGCGTGGGCGACAACCGCGATGCGGCCGCCGCGCGTGGCCAGTTCCTGGAACGCTGGGCGGGAGCGTGAGCATAGGTCGACAAAACTTTCGCCGTTTGGTGGGCGGTGTGCCGCCAACGCTTCGGGAGCCAAAGGACCGAGATCGGGCATCGCGGCAAGCGCAACGCCTTCCCAGTCCCCGAAATCCTGCTCCCATAAGCGCACGTCGGTTTCCGGTACAGGCGTGCCGGGCCATAGGGCGGCAGCGGTTTGCATGCAACGAAGCGCCGGGCTGACTATTCTGTGCTGCACGGGTCCGATGGCTGCCTGCAGCCCGACAAAGGTCGGCCTATCGGAACAGTCGGCCGCCACATCGCGACGTCCGGCCAGTCGCCCGCCGTTGAGCGCGGGCGCGTGCCGGATGAGAAGCAACTCTGTTGTCGTATCCGCCAAAGTCACCTTTATCCTTTCGCCGTTTGGCCGTTTCTGCTTTGTGATCACGCAACTTACAAGAGGGACGATGGGCAAGACAATTCTGATCACCGGCGGCGCCCGTTCGGGAAAGAGCGCCATCGCCGAGGCACGAGCACTAGGGCTGGCACCCAGTGCGAGCTATCCAAATGCGATCTATATCGCCACGGCCGAAGCGCACGATGCCGAGATGGCGTCCCGAATAGCTGCGCACGAGGCGCGGCGTAGCCAGGCATGGAGCACCCACGCTGAGCCGCTTGACCTCACCGGAGCGTTGGTCGCGACCGACGGTCGGGGGCCTCGGCTGGTTGACTGCCTGACGCTTTGGTTGACGAACCTAATGCTTGGCGGACACGACTGGCGCATCGCCGGCCGTGCCCTTGTGGCGGCTCTGCCTGTGCAGGTCGATCCGGTGATCATCGTGACGAACGAAGTGGGCGCCGGCGTCGTACCAGACAATTCGTTGGCGCGAGAATTCCGCGACGCCGCGGGATTGCTGAACCAATGGGTTGCCGCGGTGGCGGATGAAGTCATCTTCGCCGTTGCGGGCCTGCCTTTGAAGGTCAAGTGAATGTCCGCCAGTCTGTTCCCTAACCCGTTCCCCCTGAGCGGCTTGCGCGCGATCGCCGCGCTGGCCGACAGATTGCCTGTCGCCGATCCGAGCGCCATAGCCGACGCCCGTGCACGGCAGGATAGCTTGATTAAGCCGCCGGGATCGCTCGGCCGCTTGGAAGAACTTGCCTTGTTCATGGCTGGTTGGCGCGCCACCCCACGCCCCGAGATTGTGCGCGCGCAAGCCCTGGTCTTTGCCGGCAACCACGGGATCTGCGCGCAAGGCGTCAACCCTTATCCCCAGGCCGCTACCGCGCAAATGGTGGCGACTTTTGAGGCCGGCGGCGCGGCCATCAATCAGCTGTGCAGCATCTCGGGGGCTGATCTGTCGGTCATTCCGCTTGACCTCGACTGCCCGACCGCCGACTTCACCGAACAACCGGCGATGTCGGATGCCGAATGCCTGGAGGCGCTCAATCGAGGTGCTGCGGCTGTCGACATGGAAGCCGATATTCTGATCCTCGGCGAAATGGGGATCGGTAACTCCACCGTTGCAGCGGCACTTTGTGCTGCATTGTTTGGCGGCCCGGTTGCCGGTTGGGTCGGCCCCGGGACCGGGTCGGATGCAGATGGCATTGCGCGCAAACTTGCAGCCATCGAGAAGGGATTGGCGCGACATCGCGGGCTCGACGCGGTGGCGATGCTTACTGCGCTTGGCGGCCGCGAGCAGGCCGCGCTCTGTGGTGCAATCCTGGCAGCGCGCACGGCCCGAATTCCCGTGATCCTGGACGGGTTTATCTGCACCGCGGCAGCGGCCGTATTGCATGCCGTTGACGATCGCCTCCTTGACCATTGCCTCGTCGGCCACGCCAGCAGGGAACCCGGTCACCGCCGTCTGCTTTCTGTTCTGCGCAAGCGCCCGATCCTGGACCTCGACATGCGGCTGGGTGAGGGCTCGGGTGCCGCGTTGGCGCTGAGCATCGTTCGCGCGGCGCTCGCCTGTCACAATGGAATGGCAACCTTTGCCGAGGCGGGGGTTGCAACCACATGATCAGTATCCGGCACGTTCTGTGCGCCCGACTGGCGGAGGCACAGCTGGCCATCATGCTGATGACGCGACTGCCAGCGGGCCGGATAAACGAACCGGTGCCGGCCATGGCGGCTGCAAGCTGGGCCTTTCCGCTGGCCGGCCTTGTCGTCGGCGCCAGCATGGCGTTGGTACTCTCGACCGCAGTGTGGCTTGGGCTAACGCCGGCCATCGCGACTGGGCTTGCGCTGGCAGCCGGTGTCGTAGCAACGGGCGGGCTGCACGAGGATGGTCTCGCCGATACCGCCGATGGTTTTAGCGGCGGACGCGATCGCGACCACAAGTTGGAGATCATGCGCGATAGCCGGATTGGTACCTTTGGCACGCTGGCATTGCTGCTGGCACTCGGGCTGCGCTGGTCGGCCATGGCCGCGCTTGCGGTCCAGGACCTGCATCTTACAACATCAGCGGTTGTGGCCATCGCGATCGCGAGTCGGGCCGGCCTGCCGACGATCCTACTGTTGCTTCCCGCCGCCCGCAGTGACGGTCTGGGTCATGATGCCGGCGGCGGAACATTCGTACGAGCGGCCGTTGCACTCGCGATCGGAATCGTCGCCGTTGCGCTGTTGCTTGGGCCCCAGGCGACTCTGGGGCTCGTCATTCTGGAAATTATCATTTTGTGGCTGATGGCGCGGCTGGCGATGCGCCAGATCGGTGGGCAAACCGGCGACGTGCTTGGCGCCATACAACAGGTTGCGGAACTGTGCGCCTGGATCGCGCTGCAAAGGCTCACAAACTGACCCCAAGAGACGCATTAAAAAATGTGTCGAGAGGTCGGTCAGAGCCAGCTGCATCTTCGGAACAGGCACCCGTTGCCAACAGCGGCTTCATCAGTTCCTCCACGTAATGTCCCATTCTCCCGCGTTATCCGAACTACGGAGGTCTCGTTCAGGTTCAGATCCGACTGCTGCTTCGGTGCAGCTTTCTCGGAGGTGGCATAATGGCGCTGCCGCGTGCCTCGCCGACGTCGGAGAAGCGCCCAGGCACGAAGTCGCGGGAGTTTGCCTGCCGCGGTGCCGCAATCTCTCCGGGATTTGCAGTTGGCGCAGGTGCTGGTGATCGCCGCAAAAGATCGGCGCGCATTTCCGACCATCGGTGACGGTGCCAGTTACGACCGGCGGCGGCTCGGCAGGGATGATCGGTACAGTCGGAGGCGAGGATGCTCTCGTTCATGACGTGTCGATCCGGATCGCGGCGGGCGTCGGCCGGTGGCGCGGCTCTCATCCCCGTGCAAAGACCTTGATGATGAGCATCCGGCCACCGCAGCACGGGCAGGGGCGTGGGTGAAGCCGTTGAGCATGACCGTCGATGTCGCCGGGCGCGGGGTCGGCAATCGGCGGCGGCACCGCGAGCAACTCGCGGGCCCCGGCGATGTTGTCTGCACGTTGGCCGTTGGCGAGACGTCCGTAGTGGCGGATGCGTTGGAAGCCCTTGGGCAGGACGTGGATCAGAACCGGCGGATGAACTCACCCGTGTCGAGCGTCATGACCTTGAAGCGCGCGAGGCCATCGGCGCGGTAGTCCTTGTATTTGAACGTGACCATTGCCGCGTCGGCGGCGACCAGGCGCGGGTTCGAGCGAAGCGCTGCGTGTAGCGCGACAGATATGCGAGCACGGCCTCGGGCCCGCCGAACGGTGGCTTGGCATAGACCACCCGCTCGCTGCGCTGGAGGGGGCTAAGGAACGCGGCGAAGCTGCGGCTTCGGCAAGTGCGGCATGCGCGCCGAAGAAGCGGAGCTTGCCGGCGTTGTGATTTGTCATCAGCATCACGATAACGAGGCGCCGAAACAGGCGGGAGGGCACCCGCACCGGCAGGAAGAAGTTCCCACGGCAAGCGATCCATCGCGTGCCATCCGGCGACAGCCCGCCGCCCGGCACTAAACGGCAGCGATGGTGATCGTCGCCTCGGCGCTCCCCTTGAGCAGGATGTCGTAGATGACGTTGGGCCGATCCAGCCGCCGCATGGTGACGCGGCACTGGAAGCAGGTCGGTCATCGTGCGGTTGCGCCAGCTCTCCAATGATCGACCGCCGGGCTCAGTACGGTGGCTCGGCTTTCATCGTCCTCACCCTTTCGTTCGTATTGACCCTCGGAGATCCGCTGTCCTGCCGGACGGCGCTTTGCCGTCAATGGTCTGCCCGCACCACCCCGCCAGGGGCGAGCCGTGTT
>PNKY01000022.1 GCA_013822765.1 Rhodospirillum sp. | reverse complement strand
GTTTCTTCAGTCCTGTGACCAGATCGGTTGCTTCTCTGTCGATCCTTGATCGAGCTGGGATCCCGCGCGGATCCCCGCCAAACCATGCTCTCGTTCCTGTCTCGCCCGCCATTCGGCGGGCTCGAATTCTGGAGCGGGTGACGGGAATCGAACCCGCATAGCCAGCTTGGAAGGCTGGAGCTCTACCATTGAGCTACACCCGCCGATTCTTCACCCACTCGCCACCGCGGTACCGTCGATTGGTGGAGGGGGTAGGATTCGAACCTACGTAGGCCGAAGCCAGCAGGTTTACAGCCTGCCCCCTTTAGCCACTCGGGCACCCCTCCGGGCTCCCATCGACTCCGCCCGCAGCGGAAGTGCGCAATATGGGCATTTACCTTTCGGAGTCAATTTGAAAACACACGAAAAACTCCGTTCCCGCCGATTTCGTTTCCGGCGAGAAGGGAGTTGTGGCAATACCCAATTTCGAGACCGAATATAGGGGCCACCATGACCAAGCGCAAGCCGCCCTCCCGCAACCGCGAGCGGGGATCGGGAAGGTCCCGCGATTTCCAGAAAGATCAGGGACATAGGCCGCATCGCGGGGATGCGGTGCGCCGGCCGGAGCGAGCCGATGCGGCATCCCGGCGCGGCAGCCAGCGCGACGCGCCGGCCAAGGGACGTTTGGCCGACCGCCCGAGGGAGCGTTCGGCGGAACGCCCGAAGGAGCAAGCGAGAGAACGCCCAAGAGAACGTCCCAAGCGAGAGCATGCGCCAAGGGAGCGACCGCAGCGGGAGCATTCGCAGCCGGGCGGACCCTATTGGCTGTATGGACATCACGCGGTAGCCGCCGCCCTCGCCAACCCTGACCGGAAGATCTTGCGTCTGGCCCAGGCAGGCGCCGAGGAGGTGCCGGTGGTCGAAGGCCACGAGTGGGAGCAGGTGCCCCCCGACGTCCTGGAAGGCTGGTTGCCGCCCCGCGCCGTCCACCAGGGTCTGGCCGCCAAGGTTCATCCCCTGCCCGACCGCGGCATCGAGGATGTGATCGCCGAGGCCGAGGGCCAGGAGCATGCCCAGGTTGTGATCCTCGACCAGGTGACCGACCCGCAGAATGTCGGCGCGATCCTGCGCTCCGCCGCCGCCTTCGGCGCCCTCGCCGTGATCCTGACCGAGCGCAACGCGGCACCGGAATCCGGCGCGCTCGCCAAGGCGGCTTCGGGGGCGCTGGAGCATGTCCCGCTGATCCGGGTAACCAACCTCTCCCGCGCAATCGAACTCCTCAAGAAGGGCGGGTTCTGGATCGCCGGCCTCGCCGCCGAAGGGACCCAGACCCTGGCCGACGCCAAGCTGACCGGCAAGGTCGGGCTGGCGCTCGGCGCCGAGGGGCCGGGCCTGCGCCGCCTCACCCGCGAGCATTGCGACCTGCTGGTGCGCCTGCCGACCGGCGGGGCGATCGATCACCTCAATGTGTCGAATGCCGCGGCGGTGGCGCTGTATGAATTAGTCCGCCAAGGCAAGGATTGAGCATGACGGGTCTGAAGCGCGTCATCATCGGGCTGGTCACCCTGATCGTCCTGATCGTGGTGATCGGCTTCCTGCTGCCGCGCCAGGTCCACGTCGAACGCTCGGTCGTCATCAACGCCCCGCAGGCACAGCTGTTCGAGGCGTTGAACGGCTTCAAGCGCTTCAACGAATTCTCGCCCTGGGCCGCGCTCGATCCCACCACCCAATACACCTATGAAGGCCCGGAGAACGGGGTCGGCGCCAAGATGAGCTGGGTCAGCAGCGACCCGGATCTCGGCTCCGGCACCAACGAGATCGTGGAATCGAAGGCGCCCGACCTCATCCGCACCAAGCTTGATTTCGGCGGTCTGCTAGCGGAAGCAAGCTTCACGTTCGCTCCGGCCGACGGGGCGACCCGCGTCACCTGGGGCTTCGACGGCGATCTCGGCAATAATCCGATCATGCGCTTCGTCGGCCTGATGTTCGACAAATGGATCGGCGGCGACTACGAAAAAGGTCTCGCGCGGATGAAGCAAGTGATGGAGCAAGGCAATGCGGGTTAGACAGCTGTTCGTTGCGGGCCTCTTGACGGCGCTTTCGGGCATCCCAGCCCTGGCGCAGCAGACCGAGACCGACGCGCAATCGGCGGAGCGCTACTTCGACCGCCTCGACCAGAAGAAGCAGGGCTTCTTCACGTTGGCCGACATGCAGCGCGTCGAGGGCAAGGCCTTCAAGCGCATCGACATCAACAAAGATGGCGAGATCACCCTAAGCGAGTTCACCGATGGCATCCCCTCCGACCGCCAGGACATCATCGACCGCTTCACCCGCCGCTTCGAGCTCGCCGACGCCGACGACAGCGGCGAGGTCCCGCTGCAGGAATACATGGACTTCTGCGCCCGCGTGGTCGCCGCCGCCGACGCCAACCAGGACGGCATGGTCACCAAGGAAGAGTTCATCGCCGCCTCCAGCAGCGGCTCGGCGGAGTAAGGCCGGCACGATCACCCCTCAGCGATAGCACCGGCGCCTACTAGCCGTTCGCTCGCTCTTCCGTCATGGTCGTGCTCGGCACGACCATGACGAATCTGAATGCGGAGCGTCCCGCTGCCCTCCAAGTCCACCTCCATCACCCTGCTCGTGCTCGCCGAGATCGCCGGCATGAGCCTGTGGTTCGCGTCCGCCGCGATCCTGCCGGACATGGTGCGTGAATCCGGCATCGATGCGGTGCGGCAGGCGATGCTGTCGAGCGGCGTGCAGCTGGGATTCGTCGCCGGCGCGCTTGCGGTGGCGGGGAGCGGGCTCGCTGACCGGTTCGATCCGCGGCGCGTGTTCGCGCTCTGTGGCGTGCTGGCCGCGCTGTGCAATGCCGCGCTGCTGATCGCGCCAATCGGCGGCACGATCGCCATTCTCCTAAGGGTTCTGACCGGCCTCCTGCTGGCTGGGGTCTATCCCGTCGGCATGAAGATCGCGGTCGGCTGGGGCACCAAGGATCGCGGACTGCTGGTCGGACTGCTGGTCGGCGCCCTCACAATCGGATCGGCGCTGCCGCATCTCGCCGCCTATCTCGGCGGCGCGGACTGGCGCAGCGTCATCGTCGCCACTTCCGTGCTCGCGCTCCTCGGCGGATTGCTGGTGCTGCTGTGCGGCCTCGGGCCGCATCACGCGCGGGCGCCGCGTTTTTCCACGCGCGCGATTGCGCTCGCCTGGACCAACCGGCGCATCCGCCTCACCTATCTCGGCTATTTCGGCCATATGTGGGAGCTTTACGCCATGTGGGCGTGGATCGGCGCGGCGGCAGCCGCCTCCTATGGCGCGCTGCTGGGAGAAGCGGAGGCGACGCGCCTTGCCAAGCTCACGGCATTCCTTGCCATCGCGCTCGGCGGCCTCACCTGCGCGCCGGCCGGCTGGGTCGCCGATCGCATCGGCAAGGCGCAGGTGACCATCATCGCCATGGCGCTCAGCGGCTCGGCCGCGATCGCGACCGCGTTGACGTTCGGCGGGCCGATCTGGCTGACCTTCGTGCTCATCATCATCTGGGGGATTTTCGTGATCCCGGACTCGGCGCAGTTCTCGGCGCTGGTCGCCGACGCCTCGCCGCCCGACCTCGCCGGCAGCGCGATGACGTTGCAGACCGCGCTCGGCTTCGCGCTCACCGCGGTGACGGTGCAGGTGACGCCGCTGCTGGCCAACCAGTTCGGCTGGCCCGCGATCCTCGCCGGGCTCGCGATCGGTCCGGTCGTGGGCATCGCCGCGATGCTGCGCCTGCTGAAAGGCTAGCGGTGGATCTCTTCCAGCAGGTTCGACAGCTCGCCGATCCGCTCGATCTGCCGGAAGCGCGGCGCGTCCTTGGGCGCGTCGGTGTGCTCGAGCGCCCAGGTCAGCGGATGGGGAATGAAAATGCCCCAGCTGCCGACCTCGATCGCCGGCACGACGTCGGACTTCAGCGAGTTGCCCACCATCATGCTGCGCTCCGGCCCGTCGCCGTGGCGGGTAAAGATGCGCTGGTAGGTGGGCGGCGACTTGTCGCTGACGATCTCCACCGCCTGGAACAGCCCGCCGAGGCCGGAGCGCGCCAGCTTCTGCTCCTGGTCGAGCAGGTCGCCCTTGGTAACTAGCAGGATGCGATAGCGCTGCGCCACCGCCTCCAGCGTCTCGCGCACGTCGGGCAGGATCTCGATCGGATGCGCCGCCATGTCGCGGCCGAGGTCGATGAGATCCCTGAGGATCGCCGTCGGCACCTTGCCGTCGGTCACATCGATCGCGGTCTCGATCATCGACAGGACGAAGCCTTTCCGGCCGAAACCGTAATATTGGAGATTACGCTTCTCGGTCTCCAGCAGACGCTGCGACAGGCCGTCGGACGCGACATGATCCGCCAGCAGCGCCGCGAACCGCTCCTCGGTCAGCTTGAACACGCGCTCCGAGTGCCAGAGCGTGTCGTCGGCGTCGAATGCAATGGTGGAAAGTCCGCGCATGAGCGCGGACTTTACCGCCGTGCGATCAATTTTTGAAGGAAGCCCTAGCTGCGCTCGCGGTACGTGAGGCCCTGCCGCTTAAAGGAGGGAACGTCGCGATTGGCGGCGGCACGCTCGCGCCGCCCGGCTGACAGATCGTCCCAGTCCTCGCGCCACGACTGAACGGAGAAATCCCGGCTCTCGACTCGCTCATCCCGAATGGTCACGCCCGAAACTCGCTGGATACGTCGCCGGATATACTGCATTGCTCTGTTCCTGATCCAGTCCACGGAGTGCGCAACATCATGCGCCGCAAGTGCCGCGCGCACTGGTCTATAAACAATGTTTAATGGGAAAGGTTCCGGCGGGGGGATCAGGATTCAAGACGCACGCCCAAACGGAATTCTGACCGGATCGCGACGCCACAACTCGCGCGCACGATCATCCCCCTGCAACACTTCAAAGGCACTCTCGAAGTCGCTGCTCGAATCGGCGCCGCCGTGCGGCACCATCAGCGGCACCGCGCGGGCGCTCCGCGCCTTCCGAGTCGCCGCGAGAATCATTTGTTTCAGCCCGTTCATTTTCTTGTCCTTTTCCGCGAGACCCTCTCGCCGTCGCGGCACCCGACCCAAACGCGTCGGCGCCGTCACAGTTCCATATAGAGAGGGCATGCGCCGCCCGCTGTGAACCTGGCCACAGGGGGAAAACGCGCGCTGGGACAATTGGTTGCCGCCGCCCGGATGGGTTTCAGGGCTGTCGGGGCGGCGGCCCCCCAATACGCATCGCCCCTCTGCGCGTTCTGGGCGATGCGTCGGAGAAAATCTCTAGGCTCTCATGCGGCCTTTGAGCGGATGACGGGCGGCGCGGTCCCGCTCGAGCGTCCGCACGACATTGGCGAGATCGCTGGCGAAGCGCCGCGGCTCTTCCCAATGCAGGCTGTGGCCGGCGCCGGCATAGACCCGCAGCTCGGCGCCGGGAACTTCGCTCGCCAGCTCCTGCTGCTGCTCGTAGGTCGAGAAGTTGTCGTGCTCGCCCCAGAACAGGATGGTGGGCGCCGCGATCTGCGATAGTTCGGTGAAGTCGTCGTAGGCCGCGACCTCCTTCAAGACGGCACGCCAGATGCTGAGCGGCAGACGCGCGCCTTCCGCCACCACCGTCCGGAAGAACTCGTCCGCCACCGGCTGCGCCAGGGTCGAGGCCTGGAACGCCCGCACCAGGTCGAGATCGATCGGGTCGCTCATCTTCGACACTTCGTCGATCAGCTCCGCCAGCTCAGTACTGTCGCGTAGCGTCTTGAAGGTGCCGATCAGCACCAGGCCCGCCACCCGCTCCGGAAAGTCGAGCGCGAAGCGCTGCGCCACCAGCGCACCCATTGAATGCCCAACCACGATGGCCCGCGGAATGCCGCGGAGCTTCATGAAGTCCGCGAGATCGGCCGCCTGGTCGCGCGGGTGATAGCCGCCGTCCGGCTTGTCGGACCTGCCGAAGCCGCGCTGCGACAGTGCGATTGCGCGGATCGGACTCGGCAGGTTGGCCAGCACCGTCTCGTACGACAGCCACGAGTCCGGAAATCCGTGCAGCAGGATGAGGGGCATCGCGTCCGCCGGTCCCTGTTCGACGTAGCGCAGGGTCACCCCATTGGGCAGCCGAATGGCTTGCTCAGTCAGCATCAGAATTGCTTTCGAAGTTGAAATGCGCGGATTACATCGTGTCGAGGTTCGGCTCGATCTCCGCCGTTCGCCAGGCATCGTTGAACTCCTGGCGCACCAGCATCGCTTCGTCCGTCTTGCCTTGCGCCTCCAGCGCCTCCGCCAGCCCGAACAAGGAGCGCCCGCCGCGTGGGTTTTTCTTGAGATCGTCGCGGAACACCGCTTCAGCCTCGCTGGCCTTGCCCGCCTTCAGCAGCGCGGCGCCCAGGCTTTCCCGCACCGGGTAGTGCCAATCCGCCGGCTCGTTGTAGGCAAGCCTGTCCTGCATCGCCACCGCGGCACCGAGATCGGCAGCCGCCTTCTCCAAGTCGCCCTTCTGTCGGGCGATGCGCGCATCGACGATCAAGAGGCCGACGCTCAACACTTCCTTGGCCGGCGAGTTGCCATAGCGGCTCTCCGTCGGCAAGGACGCGATGAGCTTGTCGAGGCTGTTGCGCTCCGCCGTCGCGCCGTCGACATCGCCGTCGGCTGCGAACGCGACCCCGCGCACATAGTGGCGCAATCCGCGCGAGATCGGCAGGTCCTCCGCCGGCTCCTTCGCCGCCATCACCGTCTTCCAGTCATGGAAGCGCGCCGCGGTCAACAGCGGATACATGCCGAAATATTCGGTCACGAAGTTGCGCAGGCCCGGAATGTCGTCGGCATGCGTGTGCAGGCTTTCCGTCAACCGGCTCGCCGCTTCGGCGGCATCGCCGTAGCGTCCTTCCATGCCGCGCGCCGCCGCGATGAAGTGCAGATTGTGATGGAAGTAGAGCATGGGATAGGCACCCTTCACATGCTCGTTGTCGATGTAGTCCTTGTCGACCTTGGCGGCGATCACGTTGGCATCGGCCGCCGCCTTGTAGTCGCCGACCAGCATGTAGATGTGCGAGGGCATGTGGACCAGGTGTCCCGAAGCCGGCGAGATAGTCTCCAGCCGCTTCGCCGCCGCCAAGGCCCACTCCGGATGGGGCGAGGCCTCGACCGCGTGGATATAGAGGTGATTGGCGCCGGGATGGCTGGGATCGCGGGCCAGGACGCGCTCCAGCACCGCGACGACGTCCATAGTCCGGTCCCAAGGCTTGCCATCCTTGGTCCACAGATTCCAGGGATTGAGGTTCATCATGCTCTCGGCATAGAGCGTCGCCGCATCGAGATCGTCGGGATAGGCTTCGCTCAGCGCCTTCATGCGCGCCGAGAAATCCTGCGCCAGCTTCGCATAGTCGGCGTTCGGATCGCTGGAATAGCGCGCAGCCAGTGCTTCGACATAAGCACGCTCCCGCGCCGGCGCCTTCTCGGCCAGCTTCAGCGCCTTCTGCACAAGCTCATGGGCTTGTTTCAGTTCGTCCGGTCCGGCTGGCAGGTTGTAGTTGGGACCGAGCGCGTACGCGATGCCCCAGAGCGGCATCGGCGACGCGGGGTCCAGCTCCGCAGCACGCTCGTATGCACGGATCGCCTCGGCATGATTGAAGGCAAAGGTCAGGATCAGTCCCTGATTGAAATAGCTTTGCGCGTCCTTCTGCGCGGTCGCGATGGTGTGATAATGATCGCCCAGCCCCTCGATCAAGGTGACCGGCTTGTCGTGCGCAGCGGCGCCTGATGCCATCAGGGCGATCGCAGCAGTCGCGCTCAATAGATATGCACGCATGAGGTATGTACGCATGTTCGTTCTCCAGCATTCGGCCGCATCTTCCGACCACCCCATGGGCAGGTCTGGAACCATCGCTGCCCGTCTCCGATGGATGTAGAACGCGCGCGCTAACCATGCTGTGAAGCGCGCCACAGGGGCCGTCCCGGGGCTCACGCGTTCGTGAGGGCGTGCGAATAAGTCGCAGTTGCATCAGCCGCCGCGCCCTTCTATCCTGCCCGCTTACGCGTCACCGCCAGATCCGGAGTATCGCGATGCTCAATTTCACGCGCCGCTCGCTCGTGTTGTCCGCGGCCGGTCTTGCCGGCGTATCTGCCCTGCCGCTCCGCCGCGCCCGCGCCGATGGCGAAGTGAACATCTACTCGGCCCGCCACTATCCGGCCGACGAGCAGCTGTTCGCGCGCTTCACGGAGGAGACCGGAATTGCCGTCAACCAGATCAAGGGCACCGGCTCGGAACTGATGGAGCGCATCAAGCTCGAGGGCGAGCAGTCGCCATGCGACCTGTTCGTCACGGTCGATGCCGGCAACCTCTGGCGCGCTCAGGACGAGGGTATCTATCAGCCGGTCAGTTCGGCGGAACTCGAAAAGCATATTCCGGCCAATCTGCGCGAGCCGACGGGGCTGTGGTTCTCTTTCGCCAAGCGCGCGCGCGTGTTCGTCTATGACACGACCAAGGTGAAAGCCGAGGAGCTTTCGACCTATGAGGATCTTGCGAGCGAGAAATGGAAGAAGCGGATTCTAATCCGTTCCTCCAATAATATCTACAACCAGTCGCTGGTCGCCTCGATGATTCACAATGACGGCGAGGAGAAAGCCCAGGCCTGGTGCAATGGAATCGTTGCCAATATGGCGCGCGCGCCCAAGGGCGGCGACATCGACCAGATCAAGGCGCTGGTCGCCGGCGAGGGTGATATAGCAGTCTCCAACACCTATTATTTCGCGCGCATGCTCTCGGGCGACGACGACGCGCTGAAGCAGAAGCTCGCCCAGTGCAAGGTTTTCTTCCCCAACCAGGGCACCCGCGGCACGCATGTCAACGTGTCGGGCGCCGGCGTCGCGAAATACTCGCCCAACAAGGATAACGCGATCAAGTTCCTGGAGTTCATGATCTCGCCCGAAGCGCAGGCGATCTTCGCCGGCGCCAACTTCGAGTATCCGGTGCGCGATGGCGCCGAGCAGGCTGCTGTCATCGCTTCCTGGGGCGATTTCAAGGAAGACGAGATCAACGTGGTCGAGCTCGGCCGCAACAACGCCGAAGCCGTCATGCTGATGGATCGCGCCGCCTGGGCGTAAGACTCTTGGCGTTTACGTCGCGTCGGCGCGATCGGCTTCGCTGGTCACAGCCTCCGCGTTCAGCCATTCGCGGATCTTCTTCGGAACGCGCGACAGGCTGCGTTGGAACGCCGGCTGCTCACTCTCGAACACGCGGCGCACATGGGACGCGGTCACGTCCAGGAACGCCTGCTCGATCCGCGCCGCAAATTCATCGTCGAACGCCCGCCGCAGCTTGCCGCGCTTGACGCCGGCCTTGACCATGGCGCGCACCTCATTGGCGAGGGCATCCTGCCCAGTCTGCGCGCCCAGCAAGGCATAGACGTCGTTCAGCAGCAGGGCCGGAATATTCTGCGCCTGCTTTTCCGAGGAGTTGAGAAAGGCGACGACCGCCGGGTCGATCTTGAACTTGACCAGCGCCTTCACCAGGTCGCGCACCAGGCTGTCCGCCGCCAGCGTCCGATAGCTCAGATGCTTGACGCGCTTGCGGTCCCACTTGCGGAAGAAGGCGATCGAGCGCTGCTGCAGGCAGAGCTGCTTGAGCAGCTCGTCCTTGACCGCGTCGTAGTGAAACGAGGCGCGGCCGGATTTCACCAGCTCGCGATACATCGAGGTCGCATAGCCGACGGCATCGCGGACCACGAACACGTAGCGCACGTCGTCGAACAGGCGTTGCGTCGCCTCCGCCCAGCGCGCGAAGCCATCGGGGAACTGGTGGAACGAGGTCGCGAGCTCGCTCGACAGCAGGATTGTCTTGCAGTTCTTGGCAGCCGCCGCCTCGATGATCCCGGCCAGGTACGCCTCGACCCGATCATGCCGGCCGGCAAAGCTGTCGGCCACCAGGTCGGCGTGCTGCACGTCGCTGAACTGGCCGTCGGCCGGCCCGCTTGGATAGAGGATGCCGGCCGCTGCCAGCGCCGGCTCGCAATGCCGCAGAGTGTGCTGCAGGCTGGTCGTGCCGGTCTTGTAGTGACCGCCGTGAAAAACCAAGGAAACCATAAAGACGCCACCCCCAATTCGGGGCGACATAGAGACTGGAGTGGCCCGCTTCGTCAACCCGTGGCGTCAGACGAAGAATTTCAGGCCGTTGATCACCTTGTCCACCACCTTGCGTTCGCCGTGGATGCCGACGCCGACCAGGTCGAGCGCTTCGGTCGCCTGTTCCGCGACCGACGCGCGGTTGTCGATGTCGTTGCTGGTCCTGAACAGCGGCGCGGTATAGATCGCGATCCTGAGGGTGCGGCTGAGCGCCCGCTGATGGACGCGCGTGAGGTCGGCGGCCTCGCCGCCATAGACGAACACCGGCTCACGCACAAGCGGGGTGTAGAACCGGCCGCTGCCGTCACGGTATGGCTCGCCCACCATCTCCGGATAGGTGCCGGCCAATCCCCCGGTCAGGAAGGCGGCGACGTTGGCGATCTGCCAGGGCAACAAATCGCGGCGCAAGACAAGGGCGGTCTTTGTCGGATAGATCATGTCTGCAATAATGGGAGCCTGGCTCCCACGGTCTTGAACGTTTGTGCATGACCCAGCTGCAAGACTTCCTCCGGCAGGATGAGCCCTGCCCCGGCGTGCGCCGGCTGGCGGCGCATTTCCACGGCCACGCCTACGATCCGCACCGCCACGATTGCTATGCCGTCGGCGTGACGCTGGACGGCGTGCAGGAGTTCCACTATCGCGGCGCGGTGCGCGCTAGCAGCACCGGCCAGACCATGGTGCTGCATCCGGACGAGGCCCACGACGGCCACGCCGGGATCGAGGACGGCTTCACCTACCACATGCTCTATGTCGACCCGGCCCTGATCTGCGCCGCGCTCGAGGGCGCGCCGCCGCCCTTCGTGCGGGACGTGGTGGCGAAGGACGCCGAACTTTCGGCCATCATCGCCGAGGCGTTCGAGGATTTCCCGAGCCCGCTCGCGCCGATGGCGGTCGATGCGACGATCGCGCGGCTGGCCGACTGCCTCGACCGGCGCAGCGACCGGCGGCCACAGCGGCCCGGCATGCGGCATTCGATTGCGGCGGCAGAGCGCGCCCGGCAGCTGCTGGAAGAGAGCATCGACCCCGCGATCTCCTCGGCCGAGTTGGAGCAGGCGACCGGCCTCGACCGCTATGCGCTGGCGCGGGCGTTCCGCGCCGCTTTCGGCAGCTCACCGCACCGTTATCTGGTGGCGAAGCGTGTCGCGCGCGCGCAGCGCCTGCTGACCGCTGGCGCGAGCCTAGCCGAGGCGGCAGCCGGCGCCGGCTTCGCCGATCAGAGCCATTTCACGCGGCATTTCAAGGCGCATCTCGGCCTCACGCCGGGCCGCTACATCAGCCTGCAGCGCGCCGCCTGATCGGCACGCTCTTTTCACTACGGAGTGACCCATGCAGTTGAAAGGCTCCTGCCATTGCGGCGCGGTCAAGTTCGAGGTCAAGGCCTATGGGCCGGTACCCTATATGCGCTGCTATTGCTCGATCTGCCGCAAGACCGCCGGCGGCGGTGGCTTCGCGATCAATCTCGGCGCCAACGCCAAGAGCCTGAAAGTGCGCGGCAAGAAGGCCATCACCAGGTTTCACGCCAAGATCGACGGCAAGAAGAGCCAGGGCGAGCGCAGTTTCTGCAGCAACTGCGGCAGCGCGCTATGGGTCTGGGATCCGCGCTGGCCGGAGCTCATTCATCCGTTCGCCAGCGCGATCGACAGCCAGCTGCCCAAGGCGCCTGAACACGTTCATATCCTGCTGGACTCGAAAGCGGATTGGGTACCGGTCGACGCCAAGGCGCGCGACCGGAAGTTCGACGAATATCCCGACCAGTCGCTCGAGGACTGGCACCGTGTGCACGGTCTCTTGAAGAAGGCCTAGCGGCCACAACTTCAGATTGTGTCTGTGCCTAGTGCCATCCGCACACCAATGAGGTGAGGTTTGGCAATTCAGCGGCTCCCGCGGCCGCACTGCGCTTCCTGGTAGATTTGGGGTAACGAAGCTGGTACCCTGCTTGCCAAGGCCGCAACGGGGGGGCGAAGCGGTGGGGTTGTTCTGTGTTCGGCAGGGATGGGGGCTCGTATTGGCGGCCGCATTGCTTGGCGGCTGCGCCTTCAACAATGTCGGATTGCTGGCTTCGCGCGTCACCAGCGCCGAGGGCGCCTGGGTCGTCGATGTCTATTCCGCCGGCGCCTATCTCCACACCCGCGCTGATGATCCGGGCCTGCAGCTGGGCGCCGGCCGCCGCTCCTATGTGTTCGACAAGCGCGACGAGAATGAACTGACGCCGGGCTGGCACTATTTCACGGCGCCCCTGCCCGACCGCCCATCCTACGCCCGGGATTCGCGCAGCTACGGCATCGACACGACATTCGCCCGCAATGACATGAGCGTCACGCTCGGCTTGCGCGCCACCACCGTGATGGCGCGCGTCGATGCCGACGACAGCCAGTTCTTTTATCTGACCTACATGCCGGAGCAGCCGGCTTTGACCAGACTCGAGATCTTCGAGAGCGGAGGGGAACTCGCATGCTCATCATGCCAATGGCTCGACGGTTGGTCGTCTCAGCGGGAGTTGCCGTCGCCCTGACCGCGTGCGAACCGACAAACCTCTATGTGGCCCACTCCACGGTCGTCGGCCTGAATGCGGCTGGGAACGCTGATCGCAGCTCCGGCCATCTGATCATCGGATATGACCGCCATTTCGGAGCCATCGTGCCGAAGTCGGTGCCGGTCGAGGAAGGCATGGAGGCAATGTCCGTGCTGTCGTGCTCGGACTTGAAAGTGGACGGCATTTTCCTGGCCGGCTTCACCGAGTATCTCGCGACCGGCAGGGCCGCAACCGGATTTGCCGAGGCGGTGGCGAAAATCACCGATCCGGCTCAGAAGACCGGCATGGATCAGATGTTCGATTGCTACAGCGCGCCGATTCCAAGCGACCAGACGAGGTAGTGTCATGAGCCTCAATCGAATATGCCGCTTCGCTCAGGTCGCTGTGCTGATGACGGTTGCGACGTTTGGCGCGGGCTGCACCAACACCTTGTTCTATGGCGAAAGCACCGAATTCGATCTCGCCATCCATTTCAACGACAACCCGCAGCAGCCGCTCGAGGTCAACATCGGCCTCAAGCGCCATGTCGGACAGGTCACGCCGCCGGTGGCGACGTCGCAGAACGAGAGCGGGACTGCTGCGGTGGGAGAGGCCGTCAGCACGCTCTCCGGCTTTCGGTTGCGCTATGAAGAGGACGCGACCGGCGGCCCCCTGAACAACGACCTCTACATCCGCACTCAGTTCGCCACCGGCGCGGCTGCCGCCACGCTGGCCAAGAATCCGATCCAGGCCGTCAAGGTCATGAACGCCGACTTCGAACGTGACGCATCGTTCGTGGCGCCGGAGGCGCAAGCGCGGGTGAGCAAGATTCTCGACGGCATCAAGACCCTCGACGATGGAAAAGCGCTTGCGCTGGCCTGCAATCCACCCGTGAAGAGCGGCACGATGTCGGAGCTGATTGCGGCTCGGGACCCGTCTTGCCAGCGAGCGACGAACGCCGAGGCAGCCCGCCAGATCCTTCTGATGCAAGCGGGACTGGATGATCGCACGGAAGCGAACTTGAAAGCATGGGAGGATGCGCTCGGTCTCCCCTGATCGAGTGTCCACGTAACAGCAGGAAGACTGGGAGGATGTCATGCCCACTGCAACGGCTCTTCCGGCCACGGTCAAGACCACCGAGAGCTTTCCCGGTTCGGTCAGCAAAGAGGCTATGGATCGCGAAGTCGAGTTGCGCCTAAGAGCCGGCGCCATTCGCAGCAGCCACCGCAAACGAGGCGGCAAATGGATTCTCACGACCGAATGGAACGTCATCGGCGGGAACGGCTGAAAGCCGATCACCGTGCGGCGTGGTTCATGATCGACGCCGAGGAACTGACACTTCATCGTCCACACGTGGCGTGCCCGTCGTCGACGCCACATGCTCATGTCTCGATAGACCGCCGCCTACACTTCATAGTCGGATGCGCGTTTGCACTGCCGCCCACTCAAGCCGCCAATTGCGGCGAAATGTGACCGCGACGTCCGTGAGGGCGCGAGCGCCTCAACTTGCTTTCAGCGGGTTCCCGAAAGATCACAGCGTTCCGCCGTACGTCGCTTCGGGCGAACAGATTCATCGCGGGCTGATGTGCGACTCGGCGCTTTCACAATGTTGCCGCAATTCATTCCCGCGCTGTTCTCTTTATTCAGCTCTCATTCAGCTTCGCGCCGAAACATAGTGAAAGATTGCGTGAGGCGGATACTGAAGTAAGCCCGGTAAATAGCGGCTTTCTTGCATCACTCTCCAAGAACTCGGAACGCGCGCTGCAACGATCGATGAAGCGCGTGGTTTGCTGCGCGGGAGCTCCCGACGAATAGGAAGGAGTACATCATGCGTAAGGAAACAACTCGTTGGAGGCTGTTGGGAGCAGCGGGTGCGTTAGCCTTGGGATTTGGCATGTCGACGAGTCACGCGGCATCGCTGGTTCAGAGCAACAGCGCGCCAAAGTTTACGGACTCCCCGATTCAAGTCGCCGAAGTTAATGGTGGTGTCGGCGCGAACGCCGGTGCTGACGCGGGCGCGGATGCGAGCGCCGGCGATGGCGGCGTGAGCGCAGGCGCGGATGCAGGCGCGGATGCGGATTCATCGGCCGGCGCGGATGCCGGCGGCGACGCGGATGCGAACGCCGGCGGTGATGCGTCCGGCGGCGCAAGCGGCGACGCGGGCGGCGACGCCAGCGCTGATACTGGCGATGGCGGCGCAAGCGCGGATGGCGGCACTACCGCCAGCGGCGATGCCGATGCCGGCGCGACCGCGGACGACAGCGGGGTCTCTGCTTCGGCCACCAGCTCGGCCTCGGCCAGCACCTCGGGTGCGGGCGCGGCCAGCGCGTCCTCTTCGGCCGGCTCGCAGGCCGGCTCGACGGGCGGCGCCACGCTGCTCGGCGCGCAGGCGATCTCGAATGGTGTCGCGACCGGCACCAACGCCACCACCGACACCAACGCCAACGTCGATGTCTCGGGCGCCGGCCTGACCGGCGGCTCGGAATCCTCGGCGGGCGGCAGCCTGACCGGCAACGGTTCGATCGGCGCGGCTTCGGCCGCCTCGGCTGGCTTGTCGGCGGAACAGGACGTGTCGACGGTGAACTCGACCGGCAGCGCCGCGGTCTCGATCGACGGCGACGGCACCGGCAACGCCTCGACCGGCACGGGCGCCGGCTTTGACGACGGCAACATCGCCGCCGAGGCCAGCGCGGATGCCGATGCTGAGCTCGAGGGCGACGGCTCGGCCTCGGTCGGGTCCGCCACCGGCGTCGGCGTCAACACTGAAGGCCCGGCGGGCCAGCAGGAAGTCGACGCCACCGCCGATGCGATCTCCAACCTCAACGGCGACGGTACCGCGAACGTGACGACCGACACCAGCGCCAGCTTCGTGGATCCGGCTGCCACCAGCTCGCATGTCGACGCGACGCTGCAGGGACCGGGCTCGCTCGATGCGCACTCCGACTCGTCCGCCAACCTTGACGTGTCGGGTGACAACATCACCGTGGGCGCGGAATCCAACGCCAATGCCGACGTGGTCGGCGACGGCAGCGCCAATGCCAGCACCGATGCGTCTGGCAGCGTGTTGAAGAACGGCCAGCCGATCGGCGCGGCCGAGACCAGCGCCAACGGCACGCTCGACGGCCAGGGGTCGATCGACCTCAACTCGGGCGTCACCGTAGCGAAGAGCAAGACCCTGAAGGCGGTCGGCGCCGAAGCCGGCTCGACTGCCAAGGTCATCGGCAACGGCGCGACGGGCACCTCCGCCGACGTCGATGTCGGCCTGAGCCAGGGCAACCAGTCGGCCAACGCGGACGCGCATGCGGACGGGTCGGCGACTGGTCTCAATCCGAGTGCGGCGGCCAATGCCGACGGCTCTGCCGCCGTTAGCGACGACAGCGCGACCGCCAACGCGAACGCCACGGCCGAGGGATCGGCCGACGTTCCGACCGAGGCGCTGTCACCGGCAGTGAACGTGCTGCTGAACACCAACACCAACACGTCCGCGAGTGTGGAATAGCGGCGTGACGCTCGAGTGAAGCCGGCCCGCGGTCGGTCTTGAGGACCGCGGGCCACACTCGGGAGCTACGAGTTGAACGAAGGAGCCTCACCATGTCAGCCATGTCCAGCACGAGGATCGCGCGCAACGCGATATGCCTTGTCCTCCTTGCCAGCGCTTCGGCTTGCGCCGCCGGTACGAGCGAGCCCAGCTATCCGGTTCCCGACGAGCCCGGCATTTACTCATTCACCAGCAACGACACGCTCCGCCGTCTCGACGGCGACCGCGACTGGGAGGTCGAGACCTGGCCGGAGCGATCCAACATGCCGGGCAACGTGCAGTTCGTGATCAACGAGCCGGCCCTCGCCGGCCGCTCCGCCGGCAATTCGGTGGAGCTGTGGCGCGTTGCCTGGGTGCGCAGCGAGATCGACCCGCAGGGCCAGGTCATGCCAGCCCAGGGCAGCGAATGGGCGGTGGCGCCGCTCGCGCCGTTCGCGATTCCGTTCCGCTACGAATCGCCGCCGGGCCAGACCGACGTCGTGCACATCGTGCCGACGGTGCCGCTCGAGCCCGGCCTCTACACCCTTCGCATCGCCAATCCCGGCGCGCGCCAGGCACGGGTCGGCGTCGCGTGGAACGGCATTGACCAGCGGCAATATTCCGCGATGAACTGCGTCGACCGCTATGACGGCAACGCCTACCGCCCGTGCAGCGAGGCGGTGGCTTCCGCCGCGCCTGCCCCCGCCGGCAATCTTTCCACCGGCGATCCGTTGGCGCCCGCTTTGACTGCGAACGCCTCCAATGGTGGACTTGCAAGCCTCGCTCCACCACAGCCCGCGCCGATCGCCGCGCCGCAAGCGGCGCCAATCGTCGTGCAGCAGGCGCCGGCGCACCCGGTGGCGGCCGCCACCAGCGCGCAGGGCCTGCAGATCGCCCTCACCGATCCGGTGCGCCGCAACGACGGCCTGCTGATCCAGGGCGCCGTCATCAACACCAGCAACCAAGCGCGCGCGATCCCGACCATGCAGGGCAGCCTGGAGAATGCCGCCGGGCAGGAGATGCGGCGCTGGATTTTCCAGCCGCCGGTGCAGACCCTGCAGCCGGGCGAACGCGCGAACTTCAGCACCGAGGTGCGCCCGATCCCGACCGGAACGGCGCGCGCGAGCGTCGCCTTCATCGTAGGGTCGCGGTGAGGCGCAACATGACCATCGGCATCACCATGAGGATGACAGGCCGGCGTCGGAGTTTTGGCCGTCATCCTCGCCCGAAGCGGCGGCGATCTTCGAATGATTGAGGCTCCCTCGAAGATCGCTGCCCGCTTCGGGCACTCGAACCAGAACAGGGAGCCCCGCGGATCGTTTTCCGCCGAAGTGGACGCCGGTTCGATGCAGAAAACGCGACCACTTATTAAGCGAGGGAGCCAACAGCGAATGGAGGCAACCATGACAGACAAGATCCAGATCCTGATGGCGGCGGCGCTGGCCGCACTCGGCCTCAACACCCTCATCCCCGCCCCCGCCTTCGCGACCGACGGCGCGCATCCCGCGCTGCTCGGCGCCGCGATCGGACCCAACGGCTATCCGGTGGCGCCGCGCCTGGAGCCGCGGCTTGCGCCAGCGCGAGTGCAGATCGCCGACAGCGTGCAATCCACCACCAGCGCGTCCTCGTCGGCCTCGGCGTCCGCATCGGCATCGAGCTCGGTCAGCGTGTCCGGCGGCAAGCAAGGCAAGTGCACGGCGGAAGCCAACGCGCGTGCCAAGGCCAACGACGTCGAGGACAGCGACCACGACCTGAAGGTGGTGGAAGGCAGCGGCTGCTCCGCCAAGGCAGAATCCAGCGCCACCGTGAAGCCGCAGAAGCAGCAATCCGAATAACAGAACGCGGAGCCTCGCGGCCTGGGATGGAGATGCACCATGGGACAGCAGGAACAGTGCAACGACATGGCTGAACCGGCGGCACTGCCGGCGCGCCGCGACGGGACGGCGCCTCGGCGGCTAGCGCCTTGGCTGCGGCAGATCGCGGCCGGCGCGCTCGCGCTGACGATCGGCCTGTGCCAGGCCTACGCCGGCGAGGTGACGAGCGGCCATGAAGGCGGCCAGGGACGCGACAAGTCGAGCGCCTTCGCCGCCGCCGAAGCGTTCGCGGGCGACGGCACCGCGCATGCGTCTTCCACCGCCAAGTCGGAGGTGTTCGGATCCGCGCTTGAGGAGTCCATCAGGCGAGACGCGGAAGCAGCAGCGAAGGTCACCGTCAGGGTCAAAGTCGAGGAAGAAGGCGTCGGCACCAACGCCTGGACCCGCACCGTCACCCGCACCAAGGTCAACGGCCGCTTCGTCAGCAGCGTGACGCGATCGCAGAGCTACGCGATCGACGAGGACGGCAATCGCGCGATCGCCAAGGCGGTCGCAAAGGCGCGCGCGCCCAACAACGTCGCCGCCGTGCGCAACGGCGCCGGCAGCGTCACCGCCAAGACCAGCGTCGATGTCTCCGGCAACGGTGTGGCCAGCGCCGACGCTGGCGGCTCCATCGGTGTCGGCCGCCGCGGCGTCAAGGTCGAAACCTGGGGCCGCACCAGCGCCGAGGTGTTCTAGACAGGAATTTCAAGCACGAGCTCCCACTACCCCTCTCACCGCAACGGCCGCCCTAACTCGCCAACCCCCCGAGCGAATGCAAGCACCGTCAGCGGGAGAGGGGATTTTTTTGCCCGGGAGTTTGCACAGACGTCAGCCTTCTTCTCTGGAGAAGCCGCCGCCGTAGAGCGAAGGTGGCGCCATCGTTGTCTCCATCTTGCCATCTCCCTGCAATCGGTTTATCTTCCGCTCTCCTTTTAACGTCGACTCGCCGGGAGGCCTGCATGGGTAGTATGTTTGCGCCGTATAATCCCGGCCCGATCGGTCATTAGGCCACTCGACGCGCAGGCTGGTTCCGCACCGCCTGCACCCACAAACCCCTAAGCGATACCGCCAGCCGCGATCCACCACCGCCCTTGGTGTGTCTGCGCGTTGTCCCTGACCCTTTGACGATTTGGAGCGGCTGCCGCTTGCGTGGCGCCGGATACTGCAATGAACTTGCTCGACCGATTTCGCGACCGCGCCGCGCCGTTCCGCGACGTGCTCGCTTTCAGCTTCAAGCACTGGGCCCGGCAGAAGCCGATGGTGGCGTTCATCGCCGTCGGCGTACTGCTGATGACCCTCGCCGACGTGCTGCTGCCGGTCTATGTCGGCCGGCTGATCGACGCGCTCGCGCCCGCGGTGCAGAGCGGTACGCTCGACCGCAGCGCCGCGCTGCAAGAAGCGATCCACGCCCTCGCGGCGATGGTCGGCCTCGGCGCGTTGATGCTGGTGACGCGCCATCTCGCCTTTACCGGCGTCTGCAGAATGACGCTGGTGCAGATGGTGGACGTGGCGCGCGAGGCGTTCTGGAAGGTGCAGCGTTTCGCGGCCGAGTGGCATGCCAATACCTTCGCCGGCTCGATCGTGCGCAAGGTGACGCGCGGCATGTGGGCGATCGACCTCTTGAACGACACGCTGCTGCTGGCGCTGCTGCCCTCGTTCGTGGTGCTGGTCGGCTCGACCGCCCTGCTCGGCTACTACTGGCCGCTGATGGGCCTGGTCGTGACGGTGGGCGCCCTCACCTTCATCTTCATGACGGCGTTCCTCTCCATCGGCTATATCGGCCCGGCGGCGCGGCTCTCCAATCAGTGGGACACCAAGACCGGCGGCGCGCTCGCCGACGCGGTGACCTGCAACCCGGTGGTCAAGTCGTTCGGCGCCGAGCTGCGCGAGGACGCACGGTTGCTCAGCGTCATGGGCAAGTGGAAAAAACGCACCTACCGCACCTGGATGCGCCACACCTACAGCTCGACGGGCCAGATCCTCTCGCTCATCATCCTGCGCACCGCGGTGATCGGCTTCGCGCTTTATCTGTGGTGGACCGGCCAGGCCAGCCCCGGCGACGTCGCCTACGTGATGACGGCCTATGTCGTGATCCAGGGCTACCTGCGCGACGTCGGCATGTATATCCGCGACCTGCAGAAGTCGGTCAACGACATGGAGGAGCTGGTGGAGATCCATGCCCAGCCGCTCGGTGTTGACGACAAGGCGGGCGCCGAGCCGATCGCCATCCGTCACGGCCGCATCGAGTTCCAGGACGTCACGTTCCACTACCGCGGCCATCACCAGGCGCTGTACGAAGGCCTCAGCGTCACCATCGGCGCCGGCGAGAAGGTCGGCCTGGTCGGCTTGTCGGGCTCCGGCAAGACCACGTTCGTGAAGCTGATCCAGCGGCTGCACGACGTGAACGGCGGCCGCATCCTGATCGACGGCCACGACATCGCGAGCGTGACGCAGGCATCCTTGCGCGCGCAGATCGCGATCGTGCAGCAGGAGCCGATCCTGTTCCACCGCTCGCTGGCGGAGAATATCGCCTACGGCAAGCCCGGCGCCCGCCAAGAGGACATCGAACGTGCGGCCAGGCTCGCCAACGCGCACGACTTCATCGCCAAGCTGCCCAAGGGCTACGGAACGCTGGTGGGCGAGCGCGGCATCAAGCTCTCGGGCGGTGAGCGCCAGCGCGTCGCCCTCGCCCGCGCCTTCCTGGCCGACGCGCCGATCCTGATCCTGGACGAGGCGACCTCCAGCCTCGATTCAGAATCGGAAGCGCTGATCCAGGATGCGACCGAGCGCCTGATGCAGGGCCGCACCACCATCGTGATCGCGCACCGCCTGTCGACCGTGCGCGCGCTCAAGCGCATCCTCATCTTCGACCGCGGCCGCATCATCGAGGAAGGCGACCACCACGCCCTGATCGGCCGCGAAAAGGGCGTGTACCGCAGGTTGTTTGATAGACAAGTCGGCGGGTTGTTGGTTGAAGCTGGGTAGACAAGCGGCGGGGGCCTATCGCCCAATCCCCGCCGCATTCTCCAACTGTCACCCCGGCCTTGAGCCGGGGTCCATGTTTCAGCCGCTCCAGCGACTGCGGAATGGGATCCCGGCTCAAGGCCGGGATGACAGTCGGGAATTGGAGAGTTCGGAGTGTTCACAGGAGAAGAACAAGATCGTGTCGTCGCCCACCGTCCTCGCCGTCCACCGCAGTCCCACCCACAGCTTCAGCAAGCGCCTGGCGCTCTCCATCCGCCTGATCGCCGGCCTCGGCGTCGAAGGCGACGCGCACGCCGGCGAAACCGTGAAGCACCGCTCCCGCGTCGCCCGCGACCCGACCCAGCCCAACCTGCGCCAGGTCCACCTGATCCATGCCGAGCTGCTCGATGAACTGACCGCGGTCGGCTTTACCGTGAAGCCCGGCGACATGGGCGAGAACATCACCACCCGCGGCCTTGACCTGCTCGCCCTCCCCACCGGCACGCGCCTCCTGATCGGCCAGGCCGTGATCGAACTGACCGGCCTGCGCAACCCCTGCATCCAGCTCGACCGCTTCCAAGCAGGCTTGATGCAAGCCACGCTCGACCGCGACGCGGCCGGCAACCTCGTCCGCAAGGCGGGCGTGATGGGCGTGGTGCTGGTCGGCGGCGACGTGCTGCCGAACGACAGCATCCATATGGAGGTGCCCACGGGCGCGCAGCGCAGGCTGGAGCCGGTATAGGCGCCGGGAACCTGGCGGACGGAAATCGCAATCGACTTTCGTTCAGAAGGAACTCGCGGCGCCGGTTTCCCGGCGCCGCTCTCAACCTGGATCGCTGCCTACTGCAGAATTATCTCAACGCGGCGATTGGCTGGTTCCACTACGCCATCGACGGTGGGAATGGCGTTCTCGCTCTCGCCGCGAGCCGCGAGCGTGATGCTTTCGGCGGGGATGCCGCCGGCAATCAAGGCTTCACGCACGGCGTCGGCGCGCCGCATCGACAGGGCCAGATTGTACTCTTCAGATCCGGACCGGTCGGCGTGGCCGGTTGCCGAGATCCTGACCCGGTCGATGCCCTGGGCAGCGGCATCGGCCAGCACTCGGTCGATGACGGCCCTGGCGTCTGGTCGGATGTCAACCTTGTCCAGGTCGAAATACACCAGGTATTCATTCGGCGCGACCGCTGCCACCGGCGTCTCCGGCTTTGGCGCGAGCAGAGCCATCGCGGCCTCGAACCTGTCGTGGCATTCCGCGAAATGGTCTTCGCCAAGAGCGCCCGCTGCCAGCCAGCCATCCACTTCCTGAGTCTCATGCAGCCAGCAATCGAAGGCGACCTGCGCTTGCGCGGCGGCTGGGGGATTGCTGTCGCGGGCTCCACTGCCGAGCGCGGCCATCAAGCGACTGCGCGCGTCGTTCAAAGCCCCGGCTTGCGCATCGGAAACGCCGGTTACTTCCTCGGGCAATACGGCTTCACCGCCCGCCGCGGCAAGACCTTTCCGCGCGTAGTAATCGGCGGCCTTCCAGTCGTAATCCTCGTTCGCCTCGTGCGCGACGAAGGTTCGATACTCCTCGGTCAGAGCCTGGGTGAACGGCGATCCTCCGGAGGCTTGAACGGATGCCATCCGCTGAATGTCACTGCCGCAACCAGCTATGAGGAGCGATCCCACCAAGCTGGCAACCTTGAGGAACTTCATTGCGGTCTCCTTTCTCATTGGACCATTTCATGCCCCGCATCGGCGGACCGCCGCAAAGTGTGGATGTCTCGCCGTACTACAGACTTGAGCTAGGCGCCGGATTTGCCGTCATCGCTGCCGACATCGGGCAACGCGCCTGAGGAGTTGCTAGGGTTGATCGGGGAGGTCATGGCAGCCGCTGCTCTCGAACAGGGATGAAGCGACGTCGTTACGGAGCGCCCTGTAGCCATCGCTGCCAGGTTCGAACTTCGGATCCCTGTTCAGCGTGGCCGCGCCGGTCTCGACCGCATAGACCGCGCTTTCGAGCGCGGTCTGGTAGACCCGGCCCGCCACGAAATCCGGGGACGGTCCCTCGAGCGAAGCGCGCATCGGGGAAGGGATTTCGCGCTCGAAGTGCACGCGCTTGACGCGATCTCTCTGGAGCGCATTGAGGAAGCGATGGGCGCTCGAGAAGCCGTGCGCGAAGACGCCGTCGAACGCTTCCTTGTCGTGCATCGCCGCCGCGAAGCCGGCGCACTGGAAAGCGTCCCAGGCGGCCCGGCCCGATTGTGCGAGCCGTGCGGAAACATCGTTCGGAACGTCGCGGGACGCAGTGCTGGGCATGGCTCGGAGACTTGGCGTGAATGAACCGTTCGGACTCGGCGTGGTCGAGAGCGGCGCTGCCGATCCAGGATCGGGCGCTTCTTGCTGGACTTCGTCGACCTGTTGTTGCGGCTCTTGTGGTGCGCCCATTCCAAGCAGGAAGACGGCCAGACCCAGGCCTGAGTTGAATATTCCTTCCATGGCCGCACCCTCCTCGGGAGCTGGCCCTCTCACACACCATGCGCCCGGCGCCGCGGACTGCCTATTGGCCTTTGGTCCCTCGGACCCTCGTCATCAGGGCCGGCACCCGCCTACTTCCCCACCACCTCCAGCAACTGCTGCGCGATCGCCGGCGCCAGCGCGAGCAGGTATGTCCGGTAGCGCTCGAAATAGACTTGCGGGCTCGCCCCCGCGAACGTCTCGTCGATCAGCTTCTGCGCCGCCTCGCGGTCCGGCGCCGATAGGCCGGGATACGCCACGATCTCCGCGGCCAGGTCGCGGCACTTGCGCGCCAGCACGGCGCGGGTGGCGAAGATGAGGGCGGCCACCATCAGGCCGTACCAGATCGCGCTGAACTGCAAGACGCTGTCGGTCATCGCTTCGTAGTTGGCCTTGAGCGACGCGACCGTGCCGCCGCCGACGAGCACCTGCTCGTTCATGATCGCCTGCGGCCAGCGCATCCACGCATTCATCTGCGCAATGCCGGCGACCAGCGCCAGCGAGATCACGACGCTGATCAGCTCGAAGCGCTTGAGGCGGCCGGTGAACCAGTCCTTGAGCCGCGCGACCGGCACCGGCATCGGCTTGCCCGCCGCGTCCGTCACCGGGTCCTCCAGCCCCCGCGGCAGCATCACCATGGCGGCCAGCAGGATGAGGCCGGCGGCGCCGATGGTGCGGGTCGAGATGGTCTCCGCCCAGGCCAGGGTCTCGAACGGCTTGAGGTCGGCGGCGAACAGGCGCTTGGCGTAGTTGTCCATCAACTCCGGCAGGATGTCCCTGCCCATGCACTGAAACAGGTACGGCGTGCCGCATTGCGCGGCGCCCAGGATCACGATCATGGCGGGGATCGAGACCAGGACGACGACCAGGCCGATCGAGAGGAAGGCATCGACGCGGCTCATGTCGGTCAGGTCGTCGCCGCGCACCTCGCCCGCGATCTCCCAGATCGTCCACACCGCGACCACCATCATCGCACCCGCCGCCGCGACGAACAGCATGGTGGTGGTGACGATCATGTGCTTGCCGGCGATAACCGCGCCGAGCGCGGAGCGCACGCCGGCCGATCCACTCAGCTGCGGATTGCCGAAATAGGGCGCCGCCTGCAGCATCAGGAAATACCAGGCGAGGAAGCCGAGCAGCAGCGCGAGCCCGAAGCTCGCCGCCGGCATCAGGCTCATCAGCCGCCAATCGGTGCGAAACGGGGCCGCCATGCATTCCCCCGAAGTGGTGGCGGATTATGGCACGACCCACTCCATTCCGTCATGGTCGGACTTGGCACGGCCATGACGAATTGGGGGAGTGCTCCGAGCGGAATGCGCGAGCGCACAAAAAAAGAGAGAGGCTTTCGCCTCTCTCCAGTCTGTCGCTTTGCCTTACCAGGCGTGGCCGTTACCGTTCGCTGCTCTTACGCCCAGTTTCGCGATTCTGAAAGTTGCCGGGGTTGCGGTCACCGCGCGCGTTGTCCTGATGCGACTGGTCGATCTGGCTGGCGCGGTCGCGCTCGTGTTCCTCATGCGCGCGCTTGCCCGGCTTGCTGGCCGATTCCGGTTTCGGAGAATCCGGCCGGTTGCCCTGCTGAAAGCCGCCCTGCCGGGGCTGCTGCTGCGGATGCTTGTTCTCAGCCATCATTCGCTCCTCTGATCGTTCTCCACGGAGACGTGTCGGCCCTTCGGCCGATGCATCGTCTCCGCTGCCTTGTAAACAACCGCCCGCCGCGATCGTTTCCCCCTATGACGCCCATTCGTTAACGCGGTATGGTTGCGCGGGGATTTCAAGACGCGAGACATTGCATGTGGCCATTCAAGCGCCGGCGCGAGCGGGACAAGCTCCGCGCGATGTTCAGGGGCTATGTCGCCGACGAGCTGATCGACGAATTGATCAACCACCCGCGCCCGCTGCGCCTGGACCTGCAGCCGGCGTCGATCAGCTTCATCCTGCTGCAGGTGCGCGACGAGCCGGTGGTCGAAGCGCCCGATCGCATGGCCAAGGCAATCGACATCATCCAGCGGCGCAACGGAATCTGCGACGTGATGTCGTCGACGGTGCTGGCGATCTTCGGCTTCCCGCGGCGCGAGGACAGGGAGAAATCCAGCGACCAGCGCGCCAAGAGCGTCGCGCGGCTGGTGACGGAGCTGGGTCCGGATATCCGGCTGGTCTACGGTACGGCGGATGGACTGGTCGGCAACTACGGCTCGCTGTCGCAGGTGCATTACGGCCCGCTGCTGCCGGGCTTCGCGCGCTATCTGAGTGCTTTGACCGCGCTGGAGTTCGGCCAGTCCGCCGAGGTCCCCGTTACTTGAAGAGCTGCGCCTCGACTTCTTGGATCTCGACCTTGGCCGTCTGCTTGTCGAACAGGCAGAGCATATAACCCTGCTTGCCCTTCATGTGGGTCTGCGGCCACTTGCCGGTGATGAGCAACGCAGCCTGGTGCTCATAGCCTGGATTGCTCCACACCACGCGCGGCTGCTCCAGCTCGCTCGCGATCTGGCAGGCGGCGCTCGCCTCGCGCACCAGCGCATCCCACGCCTCCTCGGAGGCGGCGCGCACGATCTGCGATGCCAGACTGTCGCCGAGCAGCAAGGCAAGAATGGCCAGGGCGGGGAATTTCAGCCAGCGAGGAACGCGGTGACCGTCGATCATCGGACGCTCCAGTTGTCCGAAGGCAAAAACACGGGGCTGGCTGGCGGGTTGCCCATTGTGTGAAATATTTACCGGGCGCGGCGGAAATGCAGCGCTTCAGGTTCCGCGCGGCCGCAGCCCGTAGACCGTGTAGACCAGGATCATGTTGACCGTCTTGCCGTCGTCCGAGAGCGGCAGGAAAATCGATTCGTGGTGGATGAAGCGGTGGTCGCTGGTGATGCTGGGGTCGCGATCAAGGCGTGGTGCGCGGCTGCGCGCGACGCCGTCATAGTTCAGGAACACCGAGTCCTTGCTGGTCCCGAAATAGCCGTCGCCGACCGCGAGGCCAGTCGGATCGCGGCCGCGCATCGCACACTCGTTGGTGCCGAGCAGACGATAGACGTATTTGCGTGCGTCCGGCACCACGTCGACCAGGCAGATGTCGGGCAGCAGCTTCGGAATGTCCACCGGATCTAGGTCGGCCCGGCTCGGCATCAGCCGCCCGTTCCGCTTGCCGTCCCAATAGAGATAGATCGCGCGCACGCGCTCGTGGCAACCGTCAATGAAGGCGGGATCGGCCATCGAGTCCCCGAGACGTCTCAGTCTCAGTTTAGGCAGGATTGCGATGCGCTTCCAAGCGCTCGATGGCCGCGCTATGAACAGCCAAGCCCAGTTAACACAGGAAGGACAGCACCATGCCCCATCCCGCCATCGGCCCCGGCCGGGTCGCGGTCATCACCGGCGGCGCCTCCGGCATCGGCCTCGCCGCCGCCCGCAAATTCGCCGCCGCCGGCATGAAGATCGTGCTCGCCGACCTCAAGGGCGCGGCCCTGGACCAGGCGGCCGACGCCGTAGCGGCCCTCGCCAAGGGCGGCAAGGCCGATGTGCGCGCGGTGCCGACCGACGTCAGCGTGATGGAGGACGTGCAGCGCCTGAAGCAGATCGCCTACCAGAGCTTCGGCGAGGTCGCGGTGCTGATGAATAACGCCGGCATCGGCAACGGCGGCGGCCCGTTCGAGAACTACGAGCGCTGGCAGCGCGTGCTGAGCGTGAACCTGTGGGGCGTGATCAACGGCGCCCACGCCTTCGCCCAGGCGATGGAGGCGCAGGGCACGCCGGCCGCCATCGTCAACACCGGCTCGAAGCAGGGCATCACCTGCCCGCCCGGCGACACCGCCTACAACGTCAGCAAGGCCGGCGTGAAGGTGCTGACCGAAGGTCTCGCGCACTCCCTGCGCAGCATCGACGGCTGCAAGGTGACGGCGCACCTGCTGATCCCCGGCCACGTCTGGACCGGCATCACCGGCCGCAAGGCGGAGCAGCCGGCCAGCGGCAAGCCGAAAGGCGCCTGGACGCCGGAGCAGACCGTCGAGTTCATGCTGGAGCGGATGGCCGACGGCGACTTCTACATCCTCTGCCCCGACAACGACGTGCCGCACGCGCTCGATGCGCGGCGCATCCAGTGGGCCGCCGACGACATCATCCAGAACCGCCCAGCGTTGTCGCGCTGGCACAAGGACCACAAGGACAAGTTCGCGGCCTATGTGAAGGACGTGACGCCGTAGTCGACGGGGGTCAGTTCGCCTTGAGGCTGTCCACGCCGCACTTGTAGATCTTGCTGACCGCGGCTTCGGAGTCCGGGAAGCCGTTGGCGATCGCGTGCACCTTGAGTTCGCCGCTCTTGATGGGGGCGACGGTCAGGGCGGCCTGGGCGCGATAGCTGTTGCCGACCTTCTTGGCTTCCAGCACGCCGTGCTTGTTGGGCCCGGCGGAGGTGCCGATCAGGTATTTGAACTTGCCGGCCTTGCTGGTGGTGAAGATGGCCGAGATCTCGACCTTGGGCGGGCAGTTCGGCGCGCCGAGATCGAGGATCACGAGATCGGTCGAGAGCACCGCGAGCGGAGCTGGATCGGCCGCGATGCCGGTGATCCGACCGGACGTGCCGTTGTCGTCGCAGGCATCGGCGGCCAATGCGCCGAGCGATAGCCACAGACCCAGTGCCGCCATTGTCGAGACGCTGCGCATGCGAACCTCCATGACACCGGCGCGATCCGCCGTTGCCAGTCGGTCGCCAGCGCAAGAGGCGGCGTTCAGTGACGGCGGTCACAGTAGCAGGTGGGGCAGTGCCGGCCGCCGACCGTCCTCGACGTCAGTCAGTACATCCGTGCTCTAACGAACGGTCGGTGGCGTTCCGGGGGCGCAGTCCGTCCGCTACCTGAAGCGGATGGTGCGGAACTGGTCGGGATCGATCCCGAGAGCTTTGAGCGCCTGTGAGCTCGGCTGGCGGCCTGCTTCCACGGCAACGGAAACCGCCCGCGCGGCGCCGAACGCGACAGCCAACGACCGCAGGTAGCGGCCGGTCAGGACAAGGCGAGACATGATAGTGCCCTCTCGAACGACTTCCCCTGACGCAGCCGAAATGGGCACGCGCCGCGCGTCCTGCCAGGCGACAGAACGCCGCAGAATGCTTACACTTGAGGCATGAAGGTCGCCGTCTACTCGATCGCGCTCAACGAAGCCAAGTTCGCCGAACGCTGGGCCGACAGCGCCGCCGAAGCCGACTACCGCGTGGTGGCGGACACCGGCTCGATCGACGACACCGTTGCCCTGCTGCGCGGCAAGGGCGTCGACGTGCACGCTATTTCGATCAAGCCCTGGCGGTTCGACCGCGCACGCGAGGCCAACCTGGCGCTGGTGCCGGCGGACGCCGATGTCGCTATCTGCCTCGACCTCGACGAAGTGCTGCTGCCCGGCTGGCGCGCGGCGCTCGAGAAGGCGTGGGCGCCGGGTACCACGCGGCTGCGCCATCCGTTCGTGTGGAACTGGACGGCCGACGGTCGGCCGCTGAACACGCTCTACGGCCACCGTATCCACGCGCGCCATGCCTACTACTGGCGCTATCCGATCCACGAAGTGCTGATGCCGCTACCCAATGTGTCCGAGAAGGTGGCGTGGACGGAGGATCTCCACATCCATCACCTCGCCGACAACAGCAAGCCGCGCGCGCAGTATTTGCCGATGCTGGAGCTGGCGGCACGCGAGGAGCCTGAGGATGCGCGCCTGGCGCACTATTGCGGACGCGAGCTGATGTATCACCGCCGTTGGGCGGAAGCGATCGTGGAGCTGGAGCGCCACCTGCGCCTGCCCGGCGCGACCTGGGCGGCCGAGCGTGGCGCCTCCATGCGCTACCTTGCGCGCTGCTGCGCGGAACTCGAGCACTTTGCCGAAGCCCAGGCCTGGCTGCAGCGCGCCTGCGCCGAGACGCCGGATGCGCGCGAGCCGTGGATTGAGCTGGCGCGCCACTGCATGAAGCGACGTGACTGGCTTGGCGGTGTGTGGGCGGCCCAGCGCGCGCTCGCCATCACCGTGCCGCCGAAGGGCGTGATGCATGATTCCCGCGCCTGGGCGCTGGCGCCGTACGATGTCGGCAGCGTCTGTGCGTATTATGCGGACTTGCTGGACCTGTCGCGCGAATGGCTCACCAAGGCGCTGGAGCTGGCGCCCGACGATCCGCGCATCGTCGGCAACCGCAAGTCCATCTTTCCGGAGGACGCGCAGCGGAAGACCGGCGCGTGACCGCCGGCCTTCCGTGCTGAGCGCTCAACCGTTGACGATGATGTCCTCGCCGACGGTGATCACGTCGCTGGTGTTGAGCGTCGCGATCTTGACGGCGGCGGTCGCCGCGTTGTGGTCCATGTCGACCGAGATGTCGACAGTGCTGCCCTTGTCGTTGATCTGCACCATGCCGGCGCGGGTCATGGCATCGAGCGTGCCGAGGCTGCTCTCCAGAGAGTCGAACAGCGCGTCGAGATTGAGCACGTCCTGCCCACCTTGCGCTTTGCCGTCGAAGCCGTCGATCACGTCGTAGCCGTCCAGCACACTGGTGTAGAGCACCATGTCGTTGCCGTTGCTGACGTTGATCGCGTCATTGCCCCGGCCACCTTCGATCTCGTCATTGCCCGCGCCGCCATCGATCGCGTCGTTGCCGATCCCGCCGTCGATATGGTCGTCGCCGTTGTCGCCGGAGATCACATCGGCACCGGCGCCGCCATGCAAATGGTCGTTGTCGTTGCCGCCCTGGATCTTGTCGTTGCCGTCACCGCCTTCGATGCAGTCTTCGCCGTTGTTGCCCTGGATGTCGTCGTTGCCGCCACCGCCCAGCAACAGGTCGTCGCCGTCATTGCCGTGCAGCTTGTCGTGGCCCGCTCCGCCCTCGATCAGATCGGCCATGCCGTTGCCGTTGATCTGATCGTCGCCGCCAAGGCCCTGGAACCAGCTGCTGACCTTGTTGTCGCCCTTGAAGACGCCGTTGTTGTCGTCTTCTTCGGTGCCCGCGAGGTAGGCATAACCCGCCAGCTCCTCCGCGGACGGAACCGGACAATGCTCCGTCACCGGCGGGGTCGGGCTGCTGTCGCCGGTCGAGCCGGTATCGCCAGTCGGACCGGTGTCGCCGGTTGGGCCAGTGTCACCCGTCGGGCCAGTGTCACCCGTCGGGCCAGTGTCACCCGTCGGGCCAGTGTCGCCGCTCGGACCGGTGTCGCCAGTCGGACCGGTGTCGCCAGTCGGACCGGTGTCGCCGCTCGGACCGGTGTCGCCAGTCGGACCGGTGTCGCCAGTCGGACCGGTCTCACCAGTCGGGCCGGTCTCACCAGTCGGGCCGGTCTCACCGCTCGGACCTGTATCACCGCTCGGACCAGTGTCGCCGCTCGGACCGGTGTCGCCGATCGGGCCGGTGTCGCCGCTCGGGCCGGTGTCGCCGCTC
>PNKY01000021.1 GCA_013822765.1 Rhodospirillum sp. | reverse complement strand
GTTACCAGGCCGAGGAAAGCAGTTTGGACCTGGCGATTCTTCGCGCGTCCGGATATTTGGCGCAGGTCACGCGGTTGGGCTCTGAGATCCCAGCACCGCGTCCCCTTGCATTCATAAAACTGGATGCCGACTGGGCCTCATCGAGAGACATCGACTGGTCGCGTTCGGTCGTCACCATGATCCAAGTGAGGGAATGAAATGGCACTCGGCAATCCGTGTGTTTCCCGCAAGCGGTTGCCGCGGCGGCGAAGCGTCACACCATCCCCCTGACTGTGGCCAACTTCGCCGCCACCTTTAATCAGTAGCAACGGGTGAACTCGAATTGAGCTTGGTTCGGGCGAGGATCAAGTGATCGACGAAAGAGAAGGCATGGGAATCATCTATGTCGTCTTCATGACTGCCGTCATACTTGCTCTTGTCATTGTCTTCGGAATTCGATCACGCTACGCCGCCAATCCAGTACGTCGTGGTCGACACGACGATGCCCAATCCAGCAATCAGTTCGTTGCTGGAGCGCGAGAGGACGCATCGGCGAAACACATGACTCGACCGGCGATAACCCGACATCGTCGGCTTGCGCGGCGGGGCCGCCCGATTTTCCTCTGAGCAGCCTCGCCGCGTCTCTTCGATCAATGAGATGGGCCATGACCGAGTATCACTGCTATTTTGGAACTAGGACTCGTCTTCACGAGAAGGTTGACGTAGATACGGCTGACGACGCACTCGCAATCATTGAAGCGGAGCGCATCCTGGTCGACACGAAGCAAGACGCGATGGAAGTATGGCGTGGCACTCGCTTAATCAGCAGGATCAGCCGAAGCAAGCCATCAGCGTAGCGAGGGGTGCTCACCCTCAGCCTTCGACCAACTCCAGAATGACTCCGTTCGCCTCGCCCGGCGGCACCAGGCAGCCGCGGGCGCTGGCATGAAATGACACGCCGGCGTTCTTCAAATGCGTGACGCAGCGCGCCTTGTCGGCCACCAGCATCTTGATCGAAGCCATGAAGGGCACCTCGGGCATCGGCTGCATCACCATGCCGGGATAGACCCTTGGAAAATCATCCGCCTTCATGAAGCGCAGCGCTCCGGTGCCGCAGGAGACCGAGGTCATGTGGTCGGTCACCTTGATCCGGTCGGGCCCGAAGATCGGCAGGTAGCCAAGCGCCGCGCTCACTGGATCAGCGCACACCACGGTCGCGGACAGCAGGCGCTGCGCGCCATTGACGTGCGCCAGCCAGTCCGGCCGGCGGATCAGTTCCGGCGTCAAGTGGTGGGTGACGAAAGCGCTGATCTCCGGCGTCGATTCCGGCGGCAGGAACACCAGGCGGAAGTCCGGCGTGACGGTGCCGGTCGGAAGCTCGAGGTTGCGCTTCAGCTGCTGCGGCCCGTCCGGCTTCAGCCCCGCCGCCGCGAGCGCATCGCGGCAGGCGTTGGCATCCGGCGTGGCGAAGGCGAGGCCGAGCAGGCCTTCGCGCTTTTCCAGCAGCTTGTCGAGGTTGTTGCTGAACTGGCCGGGGTCGACGATGCCGAGCAGCTCGACATAGCCCTCCTCCAGCATCACGCAGTAATTGCCGGTGCCCCAGCCGATGTGGCGGCCGCGCGGCGTGATGGTGAAGCCGAGCCGCGCCCAGGCGGCGCGCGCCGCCTCCAGGTCACGCACGCCGACCAGCGTGTGGTCGATCCCGGTAATGCCGCAGCTGTCGAGCGCCATCAGTTCCGCTCCAAATGAAAACCGCCGCCGAATGTAAGCCACACGGCGGCGGTCGTCATACTGCGATCTTCAGCCGGGCCTTTAGTGGACGTTGGCCCAGACCTTGCGCTTGGTGGCATAGGCCAGCAGCGTGAAGACGACCAGGAACAGGATCGCCTTGACGCCGGTCCGGTGCCGTTCCTCGAGGTTGCCTTCGGCGGCCCAGGTCAGGAACACGGCGATGTCCTGCGCCTGCTGGTCGAGCGGCGCCTCCTCGCTGTCCGACAGCGGCGGCGGCATGGCGATCTGATGGCCCTTGAAGGCTTCGTTGTAATGCATGCCTTCCGGGATCGTGACGTCGGCCGGCGGATCCTTGTACATGGTCATCAGGCTGAAGATGTAATCGGCGCCGTCATAGCCGAGGAAGCCGGCGCCGGCGCGTGCCTTGGCCATCAGCGACAGGTCGGGCGGGAGGGCGCCGTTGTTGCCCGCGCGCGCCGCCTGCTCGTTGGGGAACGGCGCCTTGAAGCGGTCGGAGGGGCGGCCCGGACGCTCGAACATCTCGCCGGCATCGTTGGGGCCGTCCTCAACCTGCACCTCGGCCGCGAACGCCTTCACCTCGTCCTCGGTGTAGCCGATGTCCTGCAGGTCGCGGTAGGCCAGCAGGCCCATCGAATGGCAGCCGGAGCAGACATCCTTGTAGATCACGTGGCCGCGCTTCAATTGCGCCTGGTCGAACGAGCCGAAGAAGCCGTTGAAGCTCCAGCTCTGGGTGTGGACCTCGGCGTGATGAACCGGATTGGCCGCCACGATACCGAGGGCCGCTAGGCCGGCGATGGCCGTGACGATCCCGAGAACAATGCGACGCTTCGACATCACGCCTTCTCCATCGTCTTGGCGGTGGCGTGCGCCACGGTCTTGCCGCCGCCCAAGACGGGCTTGCTGATCGACAGTGGCACCTGGCGCGGCGTCTCGAAGATCGAGAGCAGCGGCAGCACGATCAGGAAGTAGGCGAAGTAGTAGAGCGTGCCCAATTGGCCGAGGCGCACGATCTTGATGCCGAAGTCGCCGCTGGCGGCGTTGACGCCCCACATCTCGCCCACGGCGTTGAGCGCCTGGTCATGCGGGATGCTCTGCACCGCAGCCACGCGCTGGGTGAAGGTGTCGGCGTCCACGATCTCGAAGGTGAACGGCATCCAGTAGGATTCCGGCGCATACTTGCCGCAGAACATCAGGACCACGCAGTCGAACACCAGGATCCAGAAGAACCACTTGAACACCGGCCGGAAGGTGCCGGCGCGCACCGGCGAGCGGTCGAGCCATGGCAGGAAGAACAGGATGATGATCGAAGCGCCCATCGCGATCACGCCAAACAGCTTGTCCGGGATCGAGCGCAGGATCGCGTAGAACGGCAGGTAGTACCATTCCGGCACGATGTGCTCCGGCGTCGACAGGGGGTTGGCCAGCTCATAGTTCACCGGATCGCCCAGTGCGTTCGGCGCCCAGAACACCCAGAAGGCGTAGAACATCATGAAGACGCCGAGGCCGAACATGTCCTTCACCGTGTAGTACGGATGGAAGGGGATGGTGTCCTGCGGGCCCTTGGTGTCGATGCCGAGCGGGTTGCTCGAGCCGAAGCGGTGCAGCGCCATGATGTGCACGACCACCACCGCCAGGATCACGAACGGCAGCAGGAAGTGCAGCACGAACAGGCGGTTCAGCGTCGGGTTGTCGACCGAGAAGCCGCCCCACAGCAGCGTCACGATGCTGTCGCCGATCACCGGGATGGCGGAGAACAGGTTGGTGATGACGGTGGCGCCCCAGAAGCTCATCTGGCCCCACGGCAGCACGTAGCCCATGAAGGCGGTCGCCATCATCAGCAGGTAGATCAGCACGCCCAGCTGCCACAGCAGCTCGCGCGGCGCCTTGTAGGATCCGAAATAGAGGCCGCGGAAGATGTGGATGTAGACGACGACGAAGAACATCGACGCGCCGTTCATGTGGAGATAGCGCAGCAGCCAGCCCCAGTTGACGTCGCGCATGATGCGCTCGACCGAGGTGAAGGCGTGATCGACGTGCGGCGTGTACTGCATCGCAAGGATGAGGCCGGTCGCGATCATGACGACCAGCATGAAGCCGGCGAGCGAACCGAAGTTCCACCAGTAGTTCAGGTTCTTCGGCGTCGGATATTCGTACGCCTCGTGATGCAGGTAGCTGAAGACCGGCAGGCGGTGGTCGATCCAGCGGATGATCGGATTCTTGAAGACGGGAGCAGCCATGATTCTCTCTCCTCCCTCAGCCGATCTTCACGAGCGTGTCGGTCTCGAACGTATATTCGGGGACCGGCAGATTGAGCGGCGCGGGACCGCGGCGGATGCGCCCGGAGGTGTCGTATTCCGAACCGTGGCACGGGCAGAACCAGCCGCCGTACTGGCCGCGCGGCTCCGACGGCTTCTGGCCCTGCGGCACGCAGCCGAGATGGGTGCACACGCCGACCACGATCAGCCATTCCGGCTTCTCGACCCTCTGCTCGTCGGTCTGCGGATCGCGCAGGGAGTTGATGTCCGTCTCCTCCGCGGTCTTGATCTCTTCCGGGGTGCGGTGGCGGATGAAGACCGGCTTGCCGCGCCATTTCACGGTGATCGCCTGCCCGACCTCGATCTGCGAGATGTCGACCTCGGTGGAGGCCAGCGCCAGCACGTCCGCGGACGGGTTGAGGCTGCTGATCATCGGCCAGGCTACTGCCGCGGCGCCAAAGACCGCCGTGGTGTTGACCAGCAAATTGATGAAGTCGCGACGGGTGCCGGAATCCGACCCGCCATGCGTGGTATCCGCCATAAGAATCATCCCTTAACCGGCCGCTCTCCCCGGATCCGTGGAGCCCCTGGACTGGTTCGGGCGAAAGCCCAAAGGTCCAATTTTCCCGGCGGTTCGGCGACCCTTGTTCGTTAGGTGCCGCCTTATATCACGCGCCTTGGAGGCTGCCCCCGGACCCAATTGCGACAAACCGACGCATTGGGCGGAGAGCTCCGTATTTGGCGGTTCCAACTGGCTTCACCCCGGCCGCCGGTATAATGGAAAAGGCCTTGATTTGCAAAGGATCAGGCTCTGCCCATGCGGCTTGCGCTCTACCAGCCGGACATCCCGCAGAACACTGGTGCGATCCTTCGTCTCGCCGCCTGCTTCGGGCTGCCGGTCGATGTGATCGAGCCCTGCGGATTCGCCTTCGACGACCGCCGCATGCGGCGCGCCGGGATGGATTACCTGGACCATGTCGAGCTGCACCGCCATCGCTCCTGGGCGGCGTATCAGGCTGCGCGCGCCGGCACGGCGGGACGGCTCGTTCTCCTGACCACCAGGGCCGCGGTCCCGCATACCGAGGCCCGGTTCGAGGCTGCCGATTCGCTGCTGCTGGGACGCGAGAGCGCGGGCGTGCCGGACGACGTGCACGCCGCCGCCGATATCCGTATACGGATCCCGATGCGCGCTGGCCTCCGATCGCTTAACGTGGCGATGGCGGCGGCGATCGTCGCGGGCGAAGCGATGCGGCAACTGGGATATCCCGAGTCATGAGCGCCTATCCGGCAGACCATAAGAGCCAAGCCAGCGGCTGGTTCGAGCAGCTGCGCGACCGGATCTGCGCCGCCTTCGAGCGGCTGGAGGATGAGCTTGCCGCCACCCGGCATCGCGACCTGCCGCCCGGCCGGTTTGAGCGCACCTCGTGGCAACGGCCCGACCCCAGCGGCGGCGATGGCGGCGGCGGCACCATGGCGGTGATGAAGGGCCGCGTGTTCGAAAAGGTCGGCGTCAACATCTCCACCGTGTTGGGCACCTTCAGCGAGGAGTTCCGCAAGCAGATTCCGGGCGCGGCCGAGAGCGGCGGCTTCTGGGCGAGCGGCATCTCCCTGGTCGCGCACCTGCGCTCGCCGCATGTGCCGGCCGTCCACATGAACACGCGCCACATCGTCACCAGCCAGAGCTGGTTCGGCGGCGGGGCGGACCTGACGCCGATGTTTCCCGAGGCGCACGCTGAGGACGCCGCCGATTTCCATGCCGCGCTCAAGGGCGCCTGCGACCTCTTCGACGCCGGCTACTATGCGCGCTACAAGAAGTGGTGCGACGAGTACTTCTACCTGCCGCACCGCCAGGAGCCGCGCGGCCTCGGCGGCATCTTCTACGACAACCTCAACAGCGGCGACTGGGACAAGGATTTCGGCTTCACCCGCGCCGTCGGCGAAGCGTTCCTCGCCAGCTATCCCGAGATCGTGCGCCACCACATGGGCCGCGACTGGACCGACGAGGAGCGCCGCCGCCAGCTGATCCGCCGCGGCCGCTATGTCGAGTTCAACCTGCTGTACGACCGCGGCACCATCTTCGGCCTCAAGACCGGCGGCAACACCGACGCCATCCTGATGTCCCTGCCGCCGGAAGTGATATGGCCGTGAGCGCGTTTGCATGAAGGCCGCGCTGGCGTCGCTGTTCGGTCGCATCCGCGGCGCCGGCGCGAGCGCCGAGAATGACGTCGTCAGGCGCGCCTGCCTCGACAGCGCGGCAGAGGGGCCCGCAACCGATGCCGTTCCGATCGCCCACTCCTACCCGATCGGCGGGAAAAATGTCGGCAACCTCCTCAGTTCGGTCGCGGTGCAACACGCCACCGGCCATCCGGCAGCCTGGCGCCACCCGAGTGCGGGCGCACATCTGCTGGCTGCCGGCAGCATCCTGCATTGGGCTACGCCCGAATCGCACGTCTGGGGCACCGGCCTGGATCCGGCCCAGCCCATCGGCGAGATCGATGGCGAGCGGATCTGGGCACTGCGCGGCAAGCTCTCGCATGATTTGCTGAAGCCTGAGATCGTCGGCCTGCGCGATGTGCCGCTGGGCGATCCGCTGTATCTGGTCGGGCGGCAGGTGGCGGCGCTCGCGCCAGCGCGCTCAGTCACGCATCGCCTCGGCCTCGTTCCGCAGATCGCGGATCGCGCTCATCCCGCCATCGCCCATCTGCGCGCACAGGACGGCGTCGCCATGCTGGACACGCGCGACCCGGTCGCTGTTTTCTTCGCGCGGATGATGGCGTGCGAGGCGATCGCCAGCTCCTCCCTGAGCGCACTCATCCTGGCAGAAGCGCTCGGCATTCCCAACCTGTGGCTGGATTTCGGTGTCGAGAGCGCCGAGCGCGCCTTTGAATTCCAGGACTGGTTCTCGCTCGCGGACAAGCCACCGACCGCGCCGCTGCGTCCGGTCGCGCAGGCGCACGCCGGCGACCTGGTCGCCGTGGCGGCGCTGCACGAGATGAAAGTCGACGAGCGTGCATTGCGCACCGCGTTGCCGCGCGCGGTGCTGGATGAACTCTCCCTCCCGGCCAACAAGGCGCCGCGCATCGTCCACACCCTCAGCTGCCGCCGCCGGCCGCTGCCGATCTTCCTGCCCTGCCACGATCTCGGCGCGCAGCTCGAGCGCATCGCCGCCGCCTACCGCCGGCAATCGATGCCGCATGAGCTGGTGCTGATCGATGGTGCCGCCGCCGGCCTGGAGACGCAGCAGGCGATCGAGGCCCTGCAGCAGGACGGCGCACAGGTCCGCGTCATCGATCCCGGCAACCCGGAGCAGCAGACGAAGTCGCTGCGGCACGTGATCCAGCAATATTTCAAGCGCTGGGGCGAACCGCAGCGCTACGCCATCGCTTCGGGGGCAATCGACTTCTCGAACACCTCGCCCGACGCGTTCGCGCTCTACGACGAACTGCTCGACCGCTTCGCCGAAGTCGAGGCCGTCGGCCCTATGCTGCGCATCCAGGACCTGCCGTTCGGCCACCCTGCGCTCAGCGGCGAGATCTCGGAACACTGGCTGCACGAACGATCCTCGTGCGAGACCTCGCTCGGCCCGGTTGGCGTCCTGGTGACAAGCCTCGCCGGAAACTTCGCGCTCTGCCGCGCCGACGGCCGCCACCGTCCGCCGTCATCCGGCCTGCGCGTCCATCACCCGTTCGATGCGCGCAACCTGGCGTGGACCGAGATGGAACCAGCGCGGCCGGTGCGCCGCCTATACTGGTAGCTCGGTGGTCGACATGATCTGCTTCACCACGAAGAAGGTGCGGATCTGCCGCACGCCGGGCAGCGTCAGGATCGCGTCGGCGTGCAGCTTGTTGAAGCGTTCGAGGTCCTTGGTGCGCACGATCAGGAAATAGTCGAACTCGCCGGCGACCAGGTGGCATTCGAGGCAGCCCGGCACCTTGCGCGCCGCGTCCTCGAACTCGGCGAACGATGTGGGGGTCGAGCGGTCGAGCACCACGCCGACGATGACAAGCGTGGTAAGGTCGAGCTTCGCCGGATCGGCCAGCGCCACCACTTTGCGGATGATGCCGTCCTCTTTCAGCTTGTCGACCCGGCGCATGGCGGCGGTGGGCGAGAGGTTGACCCGGCCCGCCAGCTCCACGTTGGTGAGGCCGGCATCCGCCTGCAAATGCTTCAGAATGTTGCGGTCGATCCTGTCGAGCTTTCGGGCTTCGGCCATTCGCATTATTCCTGCGTAATATATGGATTGTGCGCGATATAATAACACTTTTTTCGCCATTGCGACATTTTTATACGCCTATGTACCTCATAACGCATTTGATCCAAGCCGCTGCTCTGGCTAGCCTTTTCGCTTCTCATCAGCGGGGATTCCCTCCATGCGGCTCGACAAGTTTCCACGCCTCAAGCTCACCTTCGGCCCGACGCCAATCGAGAAATTGCAACGCCTCAGTGACCATCTCGGCGGCCGGGTCGAGATCTGGGCCAAGCGCGAGGACTGCAATTCCGGCCTCGCCTTCGGCGGCAACAAGGTGCGCAAGCTCGAATACCTAATGCCCGAGGCGATCGCGCAGAACTGCGACACGCTGGTGACGATCGGCGGCGTGCAATCCAACCACACCCGCCAGGTCGCCGCGGTCGCCGCCAAGCTCGGCATGAAGTGCCGGCTGGTGCAGGAGAGCTGGGTCAACTGGCACGACGGCGTCTACGACCGCGTCGGCAACATCCTGATGAGCCGCATCCTCGGCGCCAACATCGAGCTGGTGAACGAAGGCTTCGGCATCGAATTCAAGAAGAGCTGGGAAGCCGCGCTCGAAGGCGTGCGCGACAGCGGCGGCAAGCCCTATGCGATTCCGGCCGGCGCGTCGGATCACGAGCTCGGCGGCCTCGGCTTCGTCGGCTTCGCCGAGGAAGTGCGCGCGCAGGAGGCGGACCTCGGCTTCAAGTTTGACTACATCTTTGTCTGCTCGGTCACCGGCAGCACCCAGGCCGGCATGATCGTCGGCTTCGCCGCCGACGGCCGGGCCAACCGCGTCATCGGCATCGATGCTTCCGCCAAGCCCAAGGAGACGCGCGAGCAGGTCAAGCGCATCGCGCAGAACACCGCCGAGCTGGTGGAACTCGGTCAGCGCATCACCGACGAGGATGTGGTGCTGGACGAGCGCTACGCCTATCCGGAATACGGCGTGCCCTCGGCGGAGACACTGGACGCGATGCGGGTGTGCGCACGGATGGAGGGAATGCTCACCGACCCGGTCTACGAGGGCAAGAGCATGCAGGGCATGCTCGACATGATCAGCAAGAAGGAAATCCCCGCCGGTTCCAAGGTGCTCTATGCGCACTTGGGCGGCGTGCCGGCGATCAACGGCTATTCGTACCTGTTCCGGAACGGGTAGAACGACCTTGTCCGCTCCCATTCCCGTCATGCCAAGGCTTGGCCTTGGCATCCACGCGTTTGTCGAGGCAGACTCGTGGATGGCCAAGCCAAGCTTGGCCATGACGGATTGAGAATGGCATGACGATCAAGCTCTTCTGGCAGGAGCCCTATTGCACCACGCTCGACACCCGCATCGCCGCGGTCGGGGACGATGTCGTGCGGCTGGAGGAGACCATCTTCTATGCCTTCTCCGGCGGCCAGGAGAGCGATGCCGGCACCATCGCCGGCCGCAAGGTGCTGGAGGCGCGCAAGGACCAAGGCGACATCCTCTACACGCTGGAGCCGGGTCACGGTCTGAAGGTCGGTGATCCAGTCACGATCGAGGTCGACGGCACGCGCCGCCGCAAGCTGATGCGCCTGCACCTCGCGGCGGAGATCATCCTCGAACTCGCCTACCAGAACCTGCCCGGCATCCAGAAAATCGGCGCGCACATCGCCGAGGACAAGGCGCGCATCGATTTCGAATGGCCGGAGAACATCTCCAAGCTGTTCCCGATGATGCAGGACAAGGCCGGCGCCTTGATCGCCGCCGACCATGAGATCGTCAGCGCCTATAGCGACGAAGCCAACCAGCGCCGCTACTGGGAGATCGACGGCTTCGCCCGCGTCCCCTGCGGCGGCACGCATCTGAAGCGCACCGGAGAGATCGGCGCAATCGCGCTGAAGCGCGTGAACATCGGCAAGGGCAAGGAGCGGATCGAGATTCGCGTCGGCGACGTTGGCTGAGGTCTATTCCGCCTTGAATGCCTTGCAGACCGCCCACGCCGTCGCCAGGTCCTCGTGGCCGCCGCCACCGGATTTGAACCACGTGATCTCGTCGCTCGCGCCGCGCTTCGGCTTCTCGCCGCGCGCGACCTGCCCCATATCGATCACCGAGGCGGCGTTCAGCAAGCCTGCGGCGATCGGCTGGGTCAGGTCTCCGGCCACCTCGAGGGTGGTGAAGCGCGCATCGACGTAGTGGCGCGATGCGGCCCTGATGCAATCGTCGTCGGCCTCGCGCATGTCGGGCCGGTAGCCGCCAACGAGATCCAGGTGCGCGCCGAGGCGCAGCCAGGCGCCCTTCACCAGCGGCTCGCTCGCCATGGTCGCGGTCGAGACGATGTCGGAAAAGGACACGGCGTCGTGCAGATCGTCGGCGGCAACGATGGCGACCTTCGGAAGCCGCGGCGAGAGCGCCGCGATCGCCCGGTCGAGCGCCGGCCGGCTGCGGTTCCACCACAGCACGCGCTTGATCGGGCGCACGGTGCAATGCGCTTCGATCAGGTGCGGCGCCAGCGCGCCCGCCCCCACCATGCACAGGGTCTCAGCCTCCTTGCGCGCCAGCCAGTCGCACGCGGCGGCGGAATTGGCCGCTGTCTTGCGCAGAGTCAGCATCGCGCCGTCGAGGCCGCACAGCATCTCCCCGGTCTGGCCGTCGAACAGCAGGTAGGCGCCCTGCACGCTGGCGATGTTCTTGGCCACGTTGGCCGGAAACACGCTGACGGTCTTGAGGCCGAAACAGCGGTCATGCTGCCAGGCCGGCAACATCAGCCAGTCGTTCTGCCCCCCGGCGGTGGACGGCTGGCTCAGCAGCATGCGCTCGACCTGGTCGGTGCCCTGCCGGTTCATCTCCTGGATCGCGGGCACCAGCCGGCGAAAGTCGCCGAAATGCAGCACCGCTTCGGCGTCGAGCCAGAGCATCACACCTCCATCCCGGCGCGCCGCCCGTCATAGAGCGCGGCCGCCGCGTGGCGCGCGGCGATGCAGTCGCCGACATTGGTCGCCTTCACGCCCTTCGCCTCCAGCTCGCGCGCGATCGAATCGTTGGAGACGTTGGTGAGCGCGGTCACGATGTCGTCGATCTCGATGACGCTCTCGCTGCCATCAAGCAGGTTCACGATCGTCGCCTTGCCGTCCTTGAAATCGGCCAGCGCGGATTCCACCAGGAACCTGGCGCCGAGCTTCGCGAGCCTCATGCGCACCGGCCCGTCGATCGCCGTGCGGATCAGCTCCTTGCCGACCTGCGGGTCGGGCGTGACGATCGTCACCTGGTGGCCGGCCTCCGCCAGGTGCCACGCTGTGCCGACGCCTTTGTAGTTGCCGCCTTCGTCCAGCACCAGCACGCGCTGGCCGAGCCGCGCCTCGCGCGCCATCACCGCTTCCGCCGGCCACACATGCGGGCCGCGCAGCGCGGCATCAGCCGCGGCGTTCGGCCAGAAGCGCTGGGTCGGCGTTTCGGTCGGCGAGGAGCCGGTCGCCAGAATCACCGTGTCATAGTCCATGGCCGCGATCTCGTCGGTGTCGAGGTAGGTGTTGCGCCTGACTTCGACTTGCAGACGCTGCAGCTGCCCTTCCAGCCAGTCCAGGAAATCGGTGATCTGCGCGCGGCGCGGCTGCAGCCCGGCGAGCCGGAACTGTCCGCCCAGCTTGTCCGAGGCCTCCGCCAGCGTGACGCGATGCCCGCGCTCGGCCGCGACGCGCGCCGCTTCGAGCCCGGCCGGGCCGCCGCCCACCACCAGCACGCGCTTGGGCTTTTCGCTCGGCGTGAAGCGGTCGCCGCCCCATTGGAATTCGCGGCCAGCGCTGGGATTGATCAGGCACGAGATGTGATAGTCGCGCGAGCGCCGGCCCCAGCACATCTGGTTGCACGACAAGCACGGGCGGATGTCCGCCGCGCGCCCGGTCTTCGCCTTGTTGACCCAGTGCGGATCGGCGATCTGGCCGCGCACGATGGAGATCATGTCGGCGCCGCCGGACGAGAGGATGTAGTTGGCGTTGTCCGGCGTGCGGATGTGGCTCTCTGCCTGGATGCGCAAGTTCTTCGCCACCTGCTTCAACGCGACGGCATACGGCGCGCCGAGCTTGTCCTCGTAGATCGCCGGCGGGATGATCTTGGTGAAGTCGAAATAGCTGCCGGTGCCGCAGGTGACGTAGTCGCACAGCTGATGCTTGTCGAGCCACGCCACCACTTCCTGTAGGCTCTCGACGCTTTGCACGTCCGGCCGCGCCGGATCGATGCTGACCGCCATGCCGATGACGAAGTCCTCGCCGCAAGCCTTGCGAATGGCGCGCAGCACCTGGTCGGAAAAGCGCATGCGGTTCTCGAAGCTGCCGCCGTATTTGTCGTCGCGTCGGTTGGTCACCGGCGACCAGAACTGTTCGATCAGCGCGTTGTAGGCGGCCATCAGCTCGCAGCCGTCATAGCCGCTGGCCTTGGCCCGCGCGGCGCAGCGCGCGAAGGAGGCGACGATCTCCGTAATCTCGCCCTGGGTCATGGCGTGGCTGCCGTCGGAATCGTGCATCGAGGGCAGGCCCGACGGCGACCAGTTGTAGGCCAGCGAGTTGTCCCAGTCGCCGTGCGCGCCGACGTGATAGAGCTGCTGGATGATGTGCGCGCCCTCGGCATGCACCGCGTCGGTGATGCGGCGGAAGTGCGGGATGACGGCGTCGTCGTCGGCGCGGAAGTTGCCGCGCGTCAGCACCGCGGTCCTGTGGATCGGCACCGGCTCCACCACGATCATCGCCGCCCCGCCCATCGCGCGCTCGCGGTAGTAGCCGAGATGCCGCTCGCCGGGCAGCCCGTCCACGCTCATGTTCGCGGTGTGCGCGCCGAACACGATGCGGTTGCGCAGCGTGAGGTGTCGCAGTTGCAGCGGTTGAAAGATCGCCGGATGGTCCATCACTTCCTCTCCCAGGGGAGAGGCGATGGTAGCGCCCTCAGGCGCCGAGCGTTAGCACGTCAGCGACGAGCGACGGTTTCGAGAGCGGCGCGCGCGAAGCGGTTGACGCGCCCCACCGGAAGGTCATTGGCCTTGTAACGCGGCGCGACCGCGCAGATCAGCATGTCGACCCTGCGCCCGTCGCTCGCCAGCGGGCACATCAAGGTGCCGAAGGTCAGCACGGTGCCGTTGGCGGGATAGAAGGTGCGCTCGGCATAGATCGGGCGGCCGGTCGCGATGGCCTGCGTGGCCGCGTCATTCTCCCCGGCGCCGAGATCGAGCAGTTCGCCGGTGGCGTCGTGGCCCATGATCTCCACGTGGAAGCCGCCCATCACGCGATAGCGCAGCCGGCCCGGCCTGCCCATCACGTCGCGGCGCACCTCGATCAGGCTGACCGCCGGCAGCACCGCCGCCAAATCGACCGGGTCGATATCGGCGCGCCCCGGCAGGGCTCCGCGTCCGGCGGCTTTCTCCTGCCAGTAGACGAAGACCTGCCGCAGCAAGGCATCGGCGATCTGGGCGTCTTGGTCGATGATGGTCGGTGACATGGCTTTTTATTCCTATCCCGATCACAGCATGGTTAATCGTTAACAGCCAATATGGTGAAAGGGGATCGGGGCCGCAGTGTGGCGGATCACACCTGGTTTCGGGCAAAAACGAGGCAGGCCGCCCTGTCGGGCGTGAAATCCCGCTCGATCCACCAGCTTTCGGCCTTTTCCAGGAGCTCGCCGATCCTGGGCCCTTCCGGCACTCCCATCTTCACAATGTCGGCACCTTTGATGGGGAAGCGCGGCCTGGGCCAGCTTTCGATCACGGCGAGGGCCGCGCTGCCCGCCGCCGCGTCGATTCGGTCCAGCCAGTCCAGCAGCAGCCGGTCGCGCGCGCCGTCATTGCCCCAGGCATAGATCTGCCGGCGCACCGCCTGGGCCGAGGCCGCATCGAACGCATCGCGCGTCGCATCGAGGGCGATGATCCGGTCGCCTTCCGCGCGCGACAGCTTCAAAGTTTCCGCCACCTCGCGGCCGCAGCCGGTCATGGTCAGCGCGGCCAGCCGCCGGATCGGATCGGGTGTCAGGCCATGGCGCTGCTCCAGCTCCGCCACCCAGCGCAGGCGATCGAGCGAGGTTGCCCACGGCAGATAATGCTGCACGACGCCGAGGCCCAGCATCTCGCCCCACACATCCGTCCCGCGGCGTGCCGTCAGCAGGCGCAGTGTCTCCTGCCGCAAGCGTTCGCCGGACAGCGACTTCAGGTTGGGCGCAAGCTCCTTGGCCGCGGCAACAGCGGCATCGTCGAGTGCGCCGCTCGCATAGTCGGCATGGAAGCGGAAAAAGCGCAGCAGGCGCAGATAATCTTCGACGATACGCTGCTTCGGATCGCCGACGAAGCGTACGCGCGCCGCGGCGAGATCGTCGAGCCCGCCGAAGTAATCGTGCACCTTGCCGGTGGCATCAGCGGACAGCGCGTTGATGGTGAGATCACGGCGCGCGGCATCGGCCTGCCAGTTGTCGGTGAACTCCACCTTGGCACGGCGTCCGTCGGTCTCGATATCGCGGCGCAAGGTCGTGACCTCCACGCCGGTCTTGTCCGCGATCGCGGTGATGGTGCCATGGTCGATGCCGGTTGGCACCGCCTTCAAGCCCGCCTTGTGCAGCAGCTCGGTCACGCGCTGCGGCGAGAGCGGCGTTGCGATGTCGATGTCGCGGATGGTGCGGCCCACCAGCGCATCGCGCACGCAGCCGCCGACGAAGCGCGCCTCATCACCCTCGGCCGTCAGCGCACGCATGACCTCGGCGGCAGGACCCTCGGTCATCCAGGACTGCGGCAGTCGCTGCAGGTCAGGCTTCATCCAGATGCCCCAGCACTTCGATCAGGTTGTTGAGCATGCCCGCGGTGGCGCCCCAGATGTAATACTCATTCCACGGATAAGCGTAGAAAAAGCGCTCCTTGCCCTGGTAGACGCGGCTTTCCAGCTGGCGGCTCTGCTTCGCGCGGAAGAAATGCAGCGGCACCTCGAACACCTCCGCCACCTCGAACGGATCGGGGCGGTAGAGCTCCGGCGGCTTCACGAAGCCGACGCAGGGTGTCACCTCGAAGCCGGTACGCGTCACATAGGTGTCGAGCCGCCCGATCATCTCGACGTTAGCGATCGGCAGCCCGACCTCCTCCTCCGCCTCACGCAACGCGGCCGCGACTGCATCGGCATCGGTCGCGTCGATGCGCCCGCCGGGAAAGCTGATCTGCCCGGCATGATCGTTGAGATGCGGCGTACGCTTGGTGAAGAGGACGCCAATGCCCTCCGGCCGCTCGACCAATCCCACCAGCACCGCGGCGGGAATCAGCGCGCGGGTCGGCAGCATGTCGGGGTTGAGGTCGTGATCGCCGCGCCGCGACTGCGGCGTCTCCATCGGCACCGCGACCACGGTGCCGCCGGTGGGTGCGCTGCGCCGGCCTGGGGCGGGCGCCAGGGCAAAGCGCTGGCTGATGAGAGTCCGCTCCATCAGTGCGTCTTCTCGGTGCGCGACGCGGATTCGAAATCCTGCAGGTGGCCAAGCGCGAAGAACTGGCCGTGGCTCCACACGCCGAGCTGCTCGACCCCTTCGATATTGCGGACCTCGCCCAGATCCACCAGATGATAGAAGACCGGACGCAGGATCAGCGCCTCGAGCCCGGGCCGGACCAGCACGTACGGGCGCGGCTCGCCGCCCGGCTGGTTGGTCTGGTTGCGGCGATGCGCGACGCGGATGGGGTGATCGCAATCGGCGATCACACTTTCGTCAAGATTGGTCCTGAAAGTCAGCGCCTGGTCGCGGCCGGCGCCCGTTGCGGTAACCTCGACCGCGGTGAAGGGCGCGTCCTCGACCGCGATGCGGCCGCGCTCGGCCGGGGTGACCAGCCAGTATTCCCCGTCGCTCTCGCGGCGCAGGACGGTGGAGAAAAGTTTGACCAGAGGTTTCCGGTTGATGGGGGTCCCGCGATAAAACCAAGTCCCATCCGGGGCGATTCGCATGTCAAAATCGCCACAGGTGGGCAGGTCGGAGAACTTGGGGCCGGACTCTGGGTTGGACATGATTGTGGTTAACAGTTTACGTTTTAATCATCTTACGTGCGCTATAATGAAAGGCATAGGTGGCCATGACGGAAGGACAGATTTCCATGTCTTCACAAGGGCCTGCAGCGCAAATCGGGGCTGCGAGCGGGGCCGACCTCGCCGGCCTGATCGAGGGCTATAGCCAGCGCGTCGACCTGGTTCGCCGGCAACTCGGCCAAGTTATCTTCGGCCAGGAGCAGACAGTCGAACAGGCGCTGATCTCCATCCTGTCCGGTGGCCACGTCCTCCTGATCGGCGTGCCCGGCCTCGCCAAGACCAAGCTGGTCGACTCCCTGGGACAGGTGCTGGGCGTCGATGCCCAGCGCGTGCAGTGCACGCCCGACCTGATGCCATCGGACATCGTCGGCTCGGAAGTGCTCGAGGAGAGCGAGTCCGGCCGGCGCAGCTTCCGCTTCATCAAGGGCCCGGTGTTCTGCCAATTGCTGATGGCGGACGAAATCAACCGTGCCAGCCCGCGCACCCAGTCGGCGCTGCTGCAGGCCATGCAAGAGCGCAAGGTCTCGGTCGCCGGCCACACCTATAACCTGCCCGAACCGTTCCACGTGCTCGCGACGCAAAACCCGCTGGAGCAGGAAGGCACCTATCCCCTGCCCGAGGCGCAGCTCGACCGCTTCCTGCTGCAGATCGATGTCGACTATCCGTCGAACGAGGCGGAGCGGCAGATGCTGATCGTCACGACCGGCTCGCACGAAGCGGGATTGACCCGCGTGCTGTCGCCGGAGGATGTGCTGTCGATCCAGCGCCTGGTCCGCCGCATGCCGGTGGGCGAGAAGGTGGTCGACACGATCCTGAAGATGGTGCGCGCCGGCCGGCCTGAACTCACCGCCATCAAGGAAGTGAAGGGCGGATTGGCCTGGGGCCCCGGCCCGCGCGCCGGCCAGGCGTTGATGCTGGCGACCCGTGCCCGCGCGCTGATCCAGGGCCGCTTCTCGCCCTCGATCGACGACGTGGTGGCGCTGGCCCACCCGGTCCTCCGGCACCGCATTGCATTGACGTACGGCGCTCGCGCGGAAGGCGTGACTGCCACGGCGATCATCGATCGCCTGATTGCCGAGATCGGCTAGGCGAAGCGAAAGGGACTGCCGCGCATGGCGACGGCGACCTTCGACAAGGCAAAGTACCAGGCGGCGGAGATCGCCGAGCGCGTGCCGCCATTGCTGCTGGCGGCGCGGCGCATTGCCGCGACCATCGAGCAGGGCGTGCATGGCCGCCGGCGCGTCGGCCGCGGCGAGGCGTTCTGGCAGTTCCGGCAATATTATCCGGGCGACGAGCTGCGCCGTCTTGACTGGCGGCAATCGGCCAAGACCGACCGGCTCTTTCTGCGGCAGATGGAATGGTCCGCTGCGCAGACCGCCTTCCTGTGGTGCGACCTCTCCGCCTCAATGCGCTTCGGCAGCAAGCGCGACCTGCCCGCCAAGCTCGAAGTGGCGCAGGTCCTGACCCTGGCGCTTGCCGGCGCGATGGCGCGCGCGGGCGAACGGGTCGCGCTGCTCGGCTCCGGCGAGCGGCCGAGCGCCGGGCGGTTCGTGCTGGAATCGATCGCGCATCGCCTCGCCCACCAGTCTGCGCAGGCGGACAGCTCGAGCGAGCCGAAATTCTCCATCCCGCCGCCGGCCTATCTTCCGGCGCACGCCCACGTCGTGCTGGTGAGCGATTTCCTGGCCTCGCCGGAAGAGCTGAAGGAAGCGATCAACCGGTTCGCCGGCACCGATTGCCGTGGCCACCTGATCCAGGTGCTCGATCCCGCCGAGCTCGACCTGCCCTACATGGGCCGGGTCCGGTTCGAAGGCGTCGAGGGCGAAGGCGATCTGCTGATGAGCCGCGCCGAGAATGTCCGCGAGGACTACAAGACCGAGCTCGCCAACCACTGGGACGCGCTGAAACGGCTGGCGCAGTCGGCGGGCTGGAGCGTGTCGCGTCACGTGACGGATCAATCGGCGGCGAAGTCGCTGCTCGAAGCCTATCAATGGCTGTCGGCCGATCATCGGTCGATGGCGCAGCACTAGGGGCCGCATGCTCACGCTCGGCAGCCTCACCTTCGCGGCACCCTGGCTCCTCGCGGCGCTGGCGGTGCTGCCGATTCTGTGGTGGCTGCTGCGCCTGACCCCGCCCAGCCCGCGCCGCATCGCATTCCCGCCGATCCGCCTCCTGTTCCTGCTGCGCCCCAAGGAAGAGACGCCGCACCGTACGCCGTGGTGGCTGATCCTGCTGCGCCTCATCATCGCGGCGCTGGTGATCGCCGGCCTGGCGCAGCCCTTATGGAACGCGAATTTCGGATTCCCGCGCAGCGGTCCGGTCATGATCGTGCTGGACGACGGCTGGGCCGCCGCCCACGGCTGGGAGCAGCGCAAGGAAGCCGCCTCTGCCCTCATCGATCGCGCCGAGCGCAACGGCCGCGAGGTCATCATCGCCACCACCGCGCCGCAGGCCAGCGATTCCGGCTTCGGCCTGACGCCGATGCCGGCTGCCACCGCAATGACGCAACTGGCGGCGATGGAACCGTCGCCCTGGCCGGTCGATCGCACCGCCGCGGCCACCCGCATCGACAACGCCGACCTGCCGCGCGACCTCAACATCTTCTGGCTCAGCGACGGCCTCGCCGGCCAGAAGCCGGGGACCGATACCGCCTTCAGCGACGCATTATGGGAGCACGGCGCGCTCGACGTCATGAGCCTGAAGCTCGACCTGCCGCTGATGCTGCTGCCGCCGGAGCGCGATGCCGACGGTCTGTGGGCGCGTGTGACGCGCGCGCAGATCGGGGTGGTGCAGCCGATCAGCCTGCGCGCCCTCGATCGCGACGGCCGCACCCTCGGCCTGTCGCAGGGCGCATTCCGCCCGAACGAGCCGGTCGCGCGCATCAAGCTCGACCTGCCGGTCGAGCTTGCCAACCGCGCCAGCCGCATCATCCTGGAGAACGGCACCACCGCCGGCGCCGTCACGCTGCTGGATGACGGCGGCGGCCGCAAGCCGATCGGCCTCGTGACCGAGAACCCGGCGCTGTCGCGCCAGCCGATGCTGGGCGATCTCTATTTCGTCGAGCGCGCGCTCGCGCCCAATCACGAAGTGCGCGCCGACCGCCTGCAGACCCTGCTGAAGCAGGAGCTGGCGGTCATCGTCGTCACCGACAACGCGACCTTCGGCGAGGGCGACCGCGAGGCCCTGCGCAAGTGGATGGAGCGCGGCGGCATGGTGGTGCGCTTCGCCGGCGAGAAGCTGGCGAGCGAGTCGAGCGACGATCTGCTGCCGGTGCGCGTCCGCCCCGGCGACCGTACCCTTGGGGGCGCCTTGTCGTGGACCGAGCCGGCGCACCTCGCCGCTTTCCCGAACGCGTCGCCGTTCGCCGGGCTGCAGGTGCCGAAGGATGTGTCGATCGAGCGCCAGGTGCTGGCCGAGCCGGACATCGATCTCGGCGCCAAGACCTGGGCGCGCCTGACCGACGGCACGCCGCTGGTGACCGGCGAGCGCAAGGGCGATGGCTTCTCCGTGCTGTTCCATGTCGGCAGCACTGCCGACTGGTCGAACCTGCCGATCTCCGGCCTGTTCGTCGAAATGCTCGACCGGCTGGTGATGACTGCGTCCGGCGTGGTCACCAACGCCGACGAGAACCGGCCGCTGGCGCCGGCGGAGACCTTGAACGCATTCGGACAACTGACGCCGCCGATCGCCTCCGCGGTCGCGATCGTCGCCAAGGACTTGCCGACCACCAAGGCCGGGCCGCAGCATCCGCCCGGTTTCTACGGTCCCGACAACCAGCATCGCGCGCTCAACCTGGCGCCGTCGCAGCCGGTGTTCGCCGCGCTCGCCATCCCGGCGCGCCAGCTGGCGGCCGACCGCACCCTGGAGCTGGCGCCGTCCATGTTCCTGATCGCGTTCCTGCTGCTGATCGCCGACATGCTGATCGCGCTCGCCCTGCGCGGCCTGCTGCGCCGGCGCGGCGCGCTGCCCGCGACCACCGCGGCGGCGGCGATCGCGATCGCGCTGCTGATGACGCCGCAGCCGTCGGAGGCCCAGCAGCTGCCCGAGCAGGAGATCCTCGCGGCGACCGAGACCACGCACCTCGCCTTCGTGCGCACCGGCGTGCCGCAGGTCGACGCCACCAGCAAGGCCGGGCTCTATGGCCTGACCCAGACCCTGCTGCGCCGCACCTCGGTCGATGTCGGCGATCCGGTGATGGTCGACGTTGAGGCCGACGAACTGTCGTTCTATCCGTTCCTCTATTGGCCGGTGACCGCCGGCCAGCGCACGCCCTCGCCCGAGGCGATCGAGAAGCTGAATCACTATCTCGCGGTCGGCGGCATGATCTTGTTCGATACCGCGGACCAGAACCTGGTGGGCATGACCGGTGGGGACATCGGCCCCGGCGCGCAGCGCCTGATGGAGCTGACGCCAGGCCTCGACGTGCCGCGCCTGATGCCGATCCCGCCGGACCATGTGCTGACCAAGTCGTTCTATCTGCTGCGCGACTTCCCGGGCCGCTGGATCGGCGGAACGGTGTGGGTGGAAGTGCCGCGCGGCCGCGTCAATGACGGCGTCTCCGGCATCCTGGTCGGCGGCAACGACTATGCCGCGGCCTGGGCCACCGACGATCTCGGTCAGCCGATGTTTCCGGTGACGCCGGGCGGCGAGCGCCAGCGCGAGATGGCCCTCCGCTTCGGCGTCAACATCATCATGTATGCGCTGACCGGCAACTACAAATCCGACCAGGTGCACGTGCCGGCGATTCTGGAAAGGCTCGGGCAATGATCCGCGACGCCTATTCGATCGCCCTCGACCCGTTGCTGCCCTGGTGGCTGATCGCCGGCCTCGTGTTCGCGTTCCTGCTGCTGGTGGGCTATGCGCTGCTGCGCCGCGCGCGCGGCGCGTTCTTGCGCCTGCTGGCGGGCATGGCGTTGACCGCGATCCTGCTCAATCCCTCGCTGGTCGAGGAGCAGCGCGCCTATCAGAAGGATATCGCGCTGGCGGTGGTCGACCGCTCGCCGAGCCAGAGCCTGGAGAACCGCGCCGCCGACGCCGACGCGACCATCGCCAAGCTGCGCGAGACCACGCAGAAGTTCGAGGACCTCGAGCTGCGCGTGGTGGAGACCAATGGCGGCAGCGACCATGCCGAGAAGGGCACCCAGCTGTTCGACACCGTGCGCGAGGCGCTGGCCGACATTCCGCAGAAGCGGCTCGCCGGCCTGGTGCTGGTGACCGACGGCCAGGTGCATGACGTGCCGGCGGCGGCGCGCGAGCTCGGCATCACCGCGCCGGTGCATCTCGCCATGACCGGCGATCCGAATGGCAAGGACCGCCGCATCGTCGTCACCCAGTCGCCGACCTTCGGGCTGGTCGGCAAGAGCGTCGACGTCACCTTCCAGGTCGACGACCTCGGCAGCCCGGCCCAGGGCGTGGCACCGGTCACCATCCGGCGCGATGGCCAGCAGATCGCCGACATCGATGCCGTCATCGGCAAGCCGCAAAGCGTGCCGCTCGACATCGTGCATGGCGGCCAGACCGTGTTCGAGATCGAGGTGCAGAAATCCGGCGAGGAGCTGACGCTCGCCAACAACGCGGCGGTATTCGCGGTCAACGGCGTGCGCGACCGCCTCAAGGTGCTGCTGATCTCCGGCGAGCCGTATCCGGGCGAGCGAACCTGGCGCAACCTGCTCAAGTCCGATCCGTCGGTCGAGCTGATCCACTTCACCATCCTCAGGCCGCCGAACAAGCAGGACGCGACGCCGATCAATGAGCTGGCGCTGATCGCCTTCCCGGTCGACGAGCTGTTCGATATCAAGCTGCGCGAATTTGACCTGATCATCTTCGATCGGTTCCAGCACCTTGGCATCCTGCCGGACGAGTATTTTCAGCACATCGTGGAGTATGTGAAGGAAGGCGGCGCGGTCTTTGAATCGGCGGGGCCGAGTTCCGCTGGCCAGTTCAGCCTCTATCGCACGCCGCTGGAGCAGATCTTCGCGGCCCAGCCGACCGGCGAGATCCGCACCCAGGGCTTCCAGCCGCAGGTGACGCCGGTGGGCCTGCGCCACCCGGTCACCGCCGACCTGCTGCCGGCGGGCCAGGACAAGCCGAGCTGGGGCCGCTGGTTCCGCGAAATGCCGGCCAGTTCTTCGCGCGGCGTCACGGTCATGAGCGGCGTCGACGGCTTGCCGCTGCTGATCCTCGACCGTGTCGGCAAGGGCCGTGTGGCGCAGCTGTTCTCCGACCAGCTGTGGATGTGGTCCAAGGGCTTCGAAGGCGGCGGCCCGCATGCCGAGTTGATCCGGCGCATCGGCCACTGGCTGATGCAAGAGCCGGACCTGGAAGAGGAAGATCTGCGCGCCACCGTGATCGACGGCCGCCTGGAGATCCGCCGCCAGAGCCTCACCACCAAGAACGAAGAAGTCACGGTCACGCGGCCCGACGGCACCACCGAGACGGTGAAGCTGCGCGACGACGGCCGCGGCCGCGCCACCGGCTCGCTCGCCGCCGCCGAGCAGGGCCTCTACAAGGTGGCCGACGGCACGCGCCAAGCGTTCGCCGCCTCCGGCGCGCTCAATTCCAAGGAATGGTCCGACCCGCGCGCCAGCGCCGCCCTGCTGCAGCCGTTGGTCGAGGAGACCGCCGGCGGCGTGCAGGCGGTCAGCGTCGACGGCCAGCCGACCTGGCGCCGCGTGCCAATCGACGGCGCGATGGCCGGCAGCGGCTGGTTCGGCCTGCGCCAGAACGCCGACTACACCGTGACCGGCGTCACCAACATGCCGCTGCTGCCCGCTTGGGTCGCGCTGCTGCTGGCGCTGGGCCTGGTGCTGCTGGCGTGGCGGCGCGAGAGCAAGTAGCAGCCAACGACGCGTTCACACGCGCCAAGCTGCGATGACAAGCTTCGCCGGCTAGGCTACGGTAGCGGCATCAAACTCCAACATCCCGCCAACGCGCTTCCCATGACCTCTGCAACGTCGAATCTGCGCGGCATCGCCGCGATGCTGTTCGCGACCGCGTCCTTCGTGGCCTGCGACAGCTTCATGAAGCTGGTCACCGAGGCACTGCCTCCTTTCGAAGTGCTGTTCCTGCGCGGCATCGCGGCCACGATCTGCTGCGGAACGCTGGTCCTGGCGCTTGGCCACGGCCGCCTGGTCGGCAGGTGCTTCAACAAAGGCGCGCTCCTGCGCGCTTTCTTCGAGACGGCGAGCGTCCTCTGTTATGTGGTCGCGCTCGCCAGCATGCCCATCGCCGATGTCATCGCCATCATACAAACCGCACCGCTGGTTCTGATTCTCCTGGTGGCGCTGGTCTGGCGCGAGGCGGTGGGCAGGTGGCGGATTGCATTCATCGCGATTGGCTTTGCCGGAGCGCTTCTGGTCGCCCAGCCGACCACTGACGGACTGTCGTCCGCTGCCTTGCTGGCGTTCGCAAGCGCCTTCGGCGTTGCGCTGCGCGACGTGGTCGGCCGCGGCATCCCGAGCACGATCCCGGCACTCGTCGTCACCTTCTCGACCGTGGTCATCGTCATGATCGGCGCCGGCGTCATGATGCTGTTGACCGACGAATTCGTCATGCCCAGTCCCAGGCATGCGCTCTATCTGCTGGCCGCCGGCCTGCTGGTGACGATCGGGCATCTCGGTATCTTCATGGCCTACCGGCTGGGCGCGCCGGGCGTGATCGCGCCGTTCTTCTATAGTTTCGCCGTCTGGGCGGTCGTCGCCGGCGTTCTGGTCTTCCACGAATTGCCGAATCCCATCGCTCTTCTCGGCATCGCGGCGATCATGGCCAGTGGACTTGGCATCGTTCTGTTCGATCGACGGATTTCCCGCATGCCCGCGCCCGCCGTGCAGGAATAGGGACTGCCCGGCTCGAGTACAAACAAAACGGCCCCGCTTGCGCGGGGCCGTCTGTCGGTTCGCAGAACCAGATGGCTCTATCAGCCGGCGACCAGGGCGTCGTACTCCTTGAGGAGTGCCGCAGCGTCTTCGCTGTCGCAGCCCTTCTTTTGCGCGAGCACGCGCGCGTCGGTCTTCGCGGTCTCGATGAGCGTCAGACGCTCGCCGCCGCCGATCTCGTGGCCGACCGCCACATCGATCTTGGTGCCGAGCGTGCGCCAGGTCTCACGATCATGGGTGACGCCGCGGCAGATCTCCGCCAGGCGGACCGCTTCCTGGAGCTGGGTCCACTTCGCGGCCGCGTCCTGCGCCAGCGCCGCGCCGGCGGTGCCGGCAACGCCAGCGACCACAGCCGCCGCCAGGAGCTTGCGGGAGAACATCTTGGACATTTTGGCCATCCCTTCTGGTTCTTGGTTGTCCGATTTGGGGTTTTAACAGAAAACCGCGCCTAGCATCCGGCGGTCGAGGGCTCTTTGCAACCTTTTTTTAGTCGTCCACGCTGCCGAATTACGCCATTGATAGACGGGGTTACGCCCTCCGGACGTGCGAGTCGGGCATGTGGCGCCCCCCGTCGCACCCGGCACAGCAGGGGTTTAACGTGCGACCCACCAAGCGGTTCCGCGATCTGATCGAGGCCGAGGAAATCCTGGTTTTGCCGGGCATTTTTGACGCACTCAGCGCCCGCCTGGCCGCCGAGGTCGGTTTCCAGGCGGTGGTCGGCGGTGGTTATGCCGCGACCGCCAGCCTGATCGGCGCCCCCGACATCGGGCAGCTGGGCCTGGCCGAGATGGCCGACCACTACCGCCGCCTCGCCGACTCGGTCGAGGTCCCGATCCTGGCCGATGCCGACACCGGCTTCGGCGACTCGGTGAACGTCGCCCGCACCGTCCGGACCTATGAGCGCGCCGGGGTCGCCGCCCTGATCATCGAGGACCAGGTCGCACCCAAGCGCTGCGGCCACATGGACGGCAAGCGCGTGATCTCGGTCGCCGACATGATCGCCAAGATCAAGGCCGCCCTGGATGCGCGGGTCGACGGCGACCTGATGATCGTCGCCCGCACCGACGCGCGCGCGATCGAGGGGCTGGAGGCCGCGGTCGAGCGCGCCCAGCTCTATCGCGCGGTCGGCGCCGACATGATCTTCGTCGAGGCGCCGCTCTCGACCGACGAGATGGCCTATATCTGCTCCGCCATCGCGGCGCCCTGCCTCGCCAACAACGTCGAGGGCGGCAAGACCCCGATCCTCTCCGCCGAGCGGCTGGAGGAAATCGGCTACGCCGCCGTCGCCTTCCCGGTCTCGGCCAGCTATGTCGCCGCCAAGGCGCTGCGCGCCTTCTTCGCCGACCTCCTTGCCGCCGGCGACACCAGCGCCCTGACCGACCGCATGCTGCACTTCTCCGCCTTCCACGAGATCGTCGGCCTGCCCAAGCTGCGCGAGCAGGAGCGCGCGTGCGACGCCTTCGCGCGCGAGCTGCTGGAACGCGCGGCCGAGCTGGACAGCGAGGAGTGATGAGCGTGGACAGCCTCACCACCAATCCGCGACGCGCCACCCTGGCAGTGACGGCCGGCGCGGTCATTGGCGCCCTCGGCGTCGCCATCGTGGTGCTCTTGCTGGCGACGATTGCCACCGGCGTCGTGAGCGCCGCGGACCTGATCGTCGCGATCCTGATCTTCCTCGTCGCGCTGGTCGGATGGTCGCTCGGCCTGTTCCTGTTCGGCCTGCCGCTGTGGTGGCTGTTTCACCGCAACGGCTGGCGGGGCCGACGCGTCGCCATGCTGCTCGGCGCGGCGACGACTTATGTCATCGTCTTTCTGCTCGAGATCTCCGGCGGCATTTTCGCCGTCGCCACCGGCAATAGCGATGGCGGGCATCTCGCATCCCTGGTCTGGGCCGGCCTCATGGCCTTGCTGGGCGCGGTCGTCGCGCTGGTGATCTGGCGGGTCGCCTATCGACAGAGCGAAAGTCGCGTCTAGCTCGAACCTTCGCCCTTCAGCGTGACCCTGGTCCAGTCGGGGATGCGGTGGCTGTCGATGCCGTCATAGACCTCGATCGCGACGAAGCTGCCGGCCGGGTCGTCGCCGCGCCACAATGGCAGGATGGCGTATTCATACGAGGCGATGACGCGGCTCGCGGTGCCCAGCAGGCTGCATTCGCCGAACACCGGGCGCCGGGTGGCGTGCAGCATCCGGTAGCACGCTTCCCAGTCGACGTCGTCGCGGCCGCTATAGTCCAGCTTGTCGAGGTAGCTGTTGGAGAAGTCGCACTGCGAGTATTCCGCGACCGTGGTGCCGACCAGCTTGTAGAGCACGCGGAAGGGCTCGGTCTCGACGTTGCCGGTCAGCAGGTTGGACAAGTACGGCTTCATCTCCAGCGGATCCAGGCTGCCGCGGGTCGGCTTGCCGGCCGCCTGCAACCGCTGCCAGTAGCCGAACAGCGCCCGGGTCTTTTCGGCGCGCGCCAGCTCGGCGCGCTCCAGCGGGTGGCAGGTATGGGTTTTCCGAAGCTCCGTCATGGCCGCATCACGGTCTTGAAATCCTTGCGAAATATCGATTGCGGGGTCTTAACCCACGATTTATTCAGGCGGCATAGCATGGTGAGACAGGTTTGGCCGCTTCGGGCTTCCCCCATCCGACCAAATTCAGATAGCAGGATCGGCAACCGGTCGGAACAGGCATTCGCAATGGACCACGACAACACCTCGCGCCAGCTGGCTTCGCAGAGCTACAAGCTGCCGATCGAGGATCAGGAGTTCCTGCTGCGCGACGAGCTGCGCGGCATCCGCTTCCAGCTGGAGTATAGCAAGACCGAGCTGTTCCTGCGCGACTGGGGCATCCGCTCCACCATCATCGTGTTCGGCAGCGCGCGCGTGCCCTCGCCCGAGCAGGCGGAGCTGCTGCGCGCCGGCAAGATCGAGGGCGTCGACCAGAAGACTGCCGAGCGGCGTCTGCTGCTCGCGCCGTACTACGAGGAGGCGCGCAATTTCGGCCGCATCGTGTCGCTGCAAGGCGGCGCGCTCAATCCCAAGAGCGGCGTGCGCGACAACGTGATCGCGACCGGCGGCGGCCCCGGCATCATGGAAGCGGCCAACCGCGGCGCCTCCGAAGTAAACGCGCCGACGATCGGCTTCAACATTGCATTGCCGTTCGAGCAATATCCCAACCCGTACACGACGCCAGACCTGACCTTCAAGTTCCACTACTTCGCCATGCGCAAGATGCACCTGGCGATGCGCTCCAACGCGCTGGCGGTGTTCCCCGGCGGCTTCGGCACGCTCGACGAGCTGTTCGAGATCCTGACCCTGCGCCAGACCGGCAAGTCGTCGCCCAAGCCGGTGGTGCTGGTCGGCCGCGACTACTGGAACGGCCTGGTGAACTTCCAGTGGATGGTCGACCACGCCATGATCGACAAGGCGGACCTCGACCTGTTCGCGATCGTCGACAGCGCCGAGGAAGCCTGGGCCGCCCTGCTGGACCGCGGCCTGGTCCTGCCCGAATAGGATTGTCGCCGGCTGCTTGAAGCCGATTGCGCGAAGCCTTGATGCAGCGCGCCCCGTGTGTCGGCTAGAGTGCGGATATGGATAACCCAAGATATCAGCGCTGATGGCCACCTTCCTTCGAGGCTCCATCCTGCATTTCCTGCGTGACCCCGGCGCGGAGCCAGACCCAGCTGCGTGGGAATACTTCGATGACGGCTGCCTCAAGATCGTCGATGGCCGCGTCGCCGCGCTTGGGCCTGCGCCGGACATTTTGAAAGCGCGCACTCCGCAGGACACGCTGCACGATCACAGCGGCAAGCTGATCCTGCCGGGCTTCGTCGATACCCACGTGCATTATGCGCAAGTCGACGTGATCGCCTCCTACGGCCGGCAATTGCTCGACTGGCTCAACGACTACACTTTCCCGGCGGAGCGCGCCTTCGCCGATCCGGAGCATGGGCGGCGCATCGCCAAGCTGTTCCTCGACACGCTGCTGCGGCACGGCACCACCACGGCGGCGGTCTATCCGACCGTGCACAAACAGTCGGTCGACGCCTTCTTCGAGGAAGCTGAGCGGCGCAACCTGCGCATGGTGTGCGGCAAGATCCTGATGGATCGCAACAGCCCGGACTACCTGCGCGATGACGTGGCGGGCGCCGAGCGAGACTGCCGCGATCTCATCGAGCGCTGGCACGGCAAGGCGCGGCTGGGCTACGCGCTGACGCCGCGCTTCGCGCCGACCTCCAGCCCCGAGCAGCTCGCGATGATCGGGCGCTTGTATGCGGAAACGCCCGGCCTCTGGATGCAGACGCACCTGGCCGAAAATCTCGACGAGATCGCGTGGGTGAAGCAGCTGTTCCCCGAGGCGCGTTCCTACCTCGATGTCTATGACCGCTTCGGCCTGCTCGGACCGCGCTCGGTGTTCGCGCACTGCATCCACCTCGACGAAGCGGATCGCGCACGCTTCGTGGCGAGCAACAGCGCGATGTCGTTCTGCCCGACCTCCAACCTGTTCATCGGCTCGGGCTTCTTCGACCTGGAGGCGGCACGGCGCCTCGGCGTGCGCGTCGGCCTCGCCACCGACGTCGGCGGCGGCACGTCCTATTCGATGCTCCAGACTCTGGCCGAGGCCTACAAGGTGCTGATGACCCACGGCCAGCGCTTGAACGCCTGGCGCGGCCTGTGGCTGGCGACCCTCGGCGGGGCCGAATGCCTGTCGCTCGACGGCAAGATCGGCAACTTCACGGCCGGCAAGGAAGCGGATTGCGTGGTTCTCGACCTCGCCGCCACGCCCGTGCTCGACCGGCGCATGCAGGTCGCCAAGACCCTGGAAGAGCGCCTGTTCGCCCTGATGATTCTGGGCGACGACCGGGTGGCGGCCAAGACCTACATCCTAGGCGAATAGCTACATTCATATTGCTAATGTAGCGAATCGCTAATATGGTCTTGTTCCGACAGAGGAGCACGGTCATGGACAGCATCATGGTCCTGCGGCACGCCGACGGCACGGCACAGCACGCGATCCTGCCCTGGCAGGACTACCAAGCGCTGCTGCGCGCGGCGGGAGGGCACGGCCTGCAGCCGCCGATCCCGGCGGAGGTCCGGCAAGCGATCGCGGACGGCGTCCACCCTGTGCGGGCGTGGCGGGACCATCGCGGCCTCAACCAGGGGCAGTTGGCGGCAATGATCGGGATCAGCCGCGCCTACCTCGCGCAGATCGAAGGCGGCGAGCGCACCGGCACGCTGGAGGTGATGGCGCGGGTCGCCCGTGCGCTCGATCGCCGGCTCGAGGACCTAATCGCACCGGGGCCCGACAATTTCGCGCAGGCGGCCGCCAGCCTCGGCGCGATGCCGGCCAAGCTGAAGGAGATCGCCGCGGCGATTGCCGAAGGCGCGTGGCGGTCGAAGCCGGCGGGCGGCGGATTTTCGCTGGTCGAGCATGTCTGCCACCTGCGCGATATCGACAGCGACGGATATCGCCTGCGCCTGGAGCGAATGCTGACGGAGAGCGGGCCGTCACTGCCGGACATTGACGGTGATGCGCTCGCGAAAGCGCGCGACTACCTGGGGCAAGACCTGCCCGCCGCCCTCGCCGCCTTCACGGCGACGCGCCTGGATATCGTCGCGCGCCTCGCAAAGCTGACGCCGGAGCAGCGCCGGCGAACCGGCCTGATGGCGGGCACGACGGAGATCACGATCGACGGCCTGGCTGACGCCATGACGGCGCACGATTCCGAGCACCTCGACCAGCTCAACGATTTGGTCCGCGCGGTCGGCTGATCGCGCGCCACAAAGTTGGCCGTTTGATCAAGCTCTGCCTGCGACGAAAAAACTTTTCCTCACGCGCTACGATGCGTTGAAAATTTGCACGACGGTCGGCTCTTAACCCGACATTTGCCATGCGGGTGCCAAGATCGTCTGTATGATCGCCGACCCTGATCAACGCCCCGGAGGATATGCGTGGCTGACGAACTGTTCCGCCTGAGTGGATTGCCGCCCTACGTGTTCGCGGAAGTGAACGCAATGAAGGCAGCCGCCCGGCGGCGCGGGGAGGACGTCATCGACCTCGGCATGGGCAACCCCGACGGCCCGCCGCCGCCCCACGTGGTGCAGAAGCTGGTCGAGACCCTGAACAACCCCAGGGTCCACGGCTACTCGACCTCGCGCGGCATCCCAGGCCTGAGGCGCGCCCTCGCCGCCTACTACCAGCGCCGCTTCAACGTCGCGCTCGATCCGGAGAGCGAGGTCGTCGTCACCCTCGGCTCCAAGGAAGGCCTCGCCAACCTCGCCCAGGCGATCGTGGCGCCGGGTGACGTGGTGGTGGCGCCGGACCCCTGCTATCCGATCCACGCCTTCGGCCAGATCTTCGCCGGCGCGACCTTGCGCTCGGTCCCGATCGGAGCCGGCATCGATCTGTTCGCCGGGCTCGAGCGCGCGATGCGCCAGGAGCCGAAGCCGCGCTGCGTGGTGGTGAACTTCCCGGCCAACCCGACCGCGCTCACCGTCGGGCTCGATTTCTATGAACGGCTGGTGAAGCTGGCGCTGGAGCTCAACATCACCATCGTCAGCGACGTCGCCTATGCCGAGATCTATTTCGTCGGCAACCCACCGCCATCGATCCTGCAGGTGCCGGGCGCCAAGGAGATCGCGATCGAGTTCTCCTCGCTGTCCAAGAGCTACAACATGGCGGGCTGGCGCATCGGCTTCGCGGCCGGCAATCCGCGCATGGTGGCAGCACTCGCCAAGATCAAGTCCTACCTCGACTACGGCGCCTTCACGCCGATCCAGGTAGCGGCGACCACCGCGCTCAACGGCCCGCAGGAGTGCGTGGCCGAAATCCGCCAGCGCTACAAGGACCGCCGCGACGTGCTGATCGAAGGCCTGGCACGCGCCGGCTGGCAAGCGCCGGCGCCGAATGCCTCGATGTTCGTGTGGGCGCCGCTGCCGCCGGATTTTGCCTCGCTCGGCAGCCTCGAGTTCTGCAAGCACCTGCTGACCGAAGCCAAGGTCGCGGCCGCGCCCGGCATCGGGTTCGGGGCCGGCGGCGAAGGCTTCGTGCGCTTCGCCTTGATCGAGAACCGCCAGCGCCTGCGCCAAGCCGCGCGCAACATCGCGCAGGTCCTGCGCCGCAGCAACTCCGTCAGGAACGCGGGCTAGGTTCTCTCGGTCGCGATCCGCACGCCGAGCGCAACCAGCAAAGTGCCGGCCACGGCTTCGATCCAGCGTCGGATGACCGGGCGGCGCAAGATCTCTCCGGCCTTTGCGACGACGAAGGCGTACGCCACCAGCCACACGAACGTCATCAGGCTGAAGACGAGTCCGAGACTCATCAGCGCGGCAAACATGCCTTCGCCCGGCACGGCGAATTGCGGGAGCAGGCTCGCGAAGAACACCGCCATCTTGGGGTTGCCGAGGTCGCTGATCAGGCCCTGCGCGAATGCCCTCCCCAGCTTCAGCCGCGGCTCGTTGCTGCGCGACGCCGCGGAGACGCCGCCGGTGCCGCGCCACGCGTCGACCAGCGCATTCAGCCCGAGCCAGATGAGGTAGGCGGCCCCGGCATATTTCACCGCCTGGAACAGAACCTCCGAGGCCACCAGCAGCGTAACGACGCCGAGGCTGGTCGCCAGAGCCCAGATCGCCTGGCCGGTGGAGATTCCGAGCGCCGTCAGAACGCCGGCGAGACGGCCACCCAGCAGCGCGTTGCGCACGGTCACTGCCGTGTCGGGCCCGGGCGTCATGATGACGATGGCCGAGACGCCGAGAAATGCCATGAAGGATGTGATCATCGTCGGTTCCGCTCGATTGCAGCGCCCCAGCGTTGCACGGCCCGCGCTGCGCAGGCAACCGGCTGCCTCAACGATTGGGAGCCTTTGCCGCCCTGCCGGGTTGTTCTGCGGGGTGCAACGCAAGGAGCAACATGGCAAAGGCAAAGAAGGCCAAGCGAGCGCCTAAGAAAGACAAAGACAAGGAGCAGCGTCCCGGCACGGGGTTCGTCGCGCACGGCGCGGAGGATCTGCCAAGCGCCATTCTCAAAAACTACAATCTCGAGATCAAGGACGAGGAAGGCTTCATCGGCGACCGCGCCAGCGGCCGCGCTTTTCGCGCGCTGCTCGACGAGGTGCGCGCGCAGGTCAGCGAGGTCACCGAGGATCCGCTCGGCAAGAAGCCGACCAAGGAAATCTCGAAAAAGCAGCTCGACAAGATGCTGGAGAATGGCCATTCGATCGCGGCGGGCGTCATCCATGGCGCGATCGAGGAATTCTCCAAGCAGCTGGCCGGCGTGGTCCGGCGCTATCTGCGCCTGAAGACCTGGCGCGACACCGAGCGCATCGTAGTAGGCGGCGGCATCCGGCAAAGCCGGGTCGGTCAGCTGATCATCGGACGTGCCGCGGTGATCCTGAAGAGCGAGCGCGTCAAGGTCGACCTGCTGCCGATCCGCGCCGATCCCGACGAAGCCGGGCTGATCGGCTGCGCGCACCTCGCGCCGGCCTGGCTCTATCAGGGGTTCGGCGGCCTGCTCGCCGTCGATATCGGCGGCTCCAACATCCGCACCGGCATCGTGAAGCTGAACGCCAAGCGCGCGCCCGACCTGTCGCGCGCCAAGGTCGCGAGCTTCGATCTGTGGCGGCACTCGGAGGAGAAGCCGAAGCGGGAGGAAGCAATCGACCGCTTGATCGAGATGCTGGAGCGCTCGATCGACAAGGCGGCGAAGGCGCGCATCAAGCTGGCGCCGCTGATTGCGATCGGCTGCCCGGGTGAGATCGCGCGCGACGGCGCGATCAACACCGGCGCGCAGAACTTGCCGGGCAACTGGGAAAGCTCGCGCTTCAATCTGCCCGCTCTGATCCGCGAGCGCATCCCGGCAATCCGCAAGCATGAGACGGTCGTGCTGCTGCACAACGACGCCGTGGTCCAGGGCCTCAGCGAAGCGCCATTCATGCGCGACGTGGAGCATTGGGCGGTGCTCACCATCGGCACCGGACTCGGCAACGCGAGCTTCCAGAACAAGAAGAGCTGAGCCGCCCGCGCGCCCAACATTTGCCCACGGAATTTCTAGTCGCGATACGCAGTGGTTTTGGCCAATCCGGTCAGATCGCCGCTTTACCGCGGTCCGGCCGAACGAATTTCGACAGGTGAGCGTACACAGATATGCCGCCCGTCGAATTTTCGGCTTTGACTGGTTGCGAAATACGCATGATAGATCTTCAAAATACAAACCACGCGTATTATGGGTCGTCACGATTATATTAACTAAATCAATATTTTGACCGGCTTCATGACCGGAATTATAGTTCGCAGCAGACGCGTATTCCATAACATCACACGTACAGCGCGTCTGCCGCTACGGGGGCGCGTGGTTCGGCGAGAACGCGGAGGTTTAAGAAGGCGAATGGCTGTGGGCGCACGAGACGATCTTGGTCGCTTGAGCGGCGGGCTGGCGGAGCGAAGCGTGTTCCGCATCACAGCGCTGCGTTGTTTCTATCAAATGATTGAATACCATCAAATCTGCAATTGAAATTGCGCGGCGATTCGAACAATGTCCGGTCCCACACGAATTCCACAACAAGCACACGAATACCCACCAGTATCAGTCATCGACCTGCTTCGGCTGCCGGTGATTGCGCGCTGGTGCAGGCAAGTCGGGACATGCATGGGCAGCGCGCAGGTGCGCGCGCTCTGGGGAACTGAGAGCCAAGGAGGGCACGATGGCTGTCACTGCGCGGAAGGACTGGGATCGGCTGACGGATGCGTTGGCCGCAGGGAACGTGATCAGCGGCGTCAATACGCTGAGCGGCAATTTCGGCAAGGACGTGCTGGGTGTCGCACCCAACAAGGTCACGCAGATCCAGTTCGGCATGAATGCGCCGATCCCAGTGGGGGCCGCCGGTGTCGACATTGCAGGGACGCACGGCACGCTGCACATCAATCCGGACGGCAGCTACACCTATCTGCGCCTGCAGGTCGAAGTCGGTGACGTCACGCCGAACGCGACCGACGTATTCACCTACACCCTGACCGACAAGAACAACGCCAGCAGCGCGACGACGCTGACCATCGAGGTGCTGCCGGAGATTGTCGCGATTTCTGACAGCAAGGGCCTCCACAAGGGCACGACGTTCGACGATTACATCGATGCGAACTACAACTATGGCATTCAGCAGTCGGACGGCCTGACGGCATTCGATGGCGGCGCCGGCCAGGACCTGATCGACGCAAGCGAGGGCGGAGCCAGCAGATTGCTGGGCGGCGCCGGCAACGATTATCTGATCGGCAGCGGCGACGACGACATCCTGGAAGGCGGCGCCGGCGCCGACAGGATGGACGGCGAAGATGGCGACGATACCGCGAGCTATGCCACCTCGAAGGCGGGCGTCACCATCAACCTCCTCACGAATGTCAACAGCGGCGGCGACGCGGCCGGCGACTCGCTTGCCGATATTGAAGACGTCGTCGGCAGCGCTTTCAACGACACGCTCGTCGGAAACAACGGCAAGAACGGGCTGACCGGCGGCGCGGGCAACGACACGCTCGCTGGCCTCGACGGCAACGATTTCTTGTACGGAGCCGCGGGCAAGGACACGCTATCAGGCGGCGAGGACAACGACTCGCTCAACGGCGGCGCGGACGCGGACAAGCTCGACGGCGGCAATGGCAACGATAACGTGGATTACACATGGGCGACCGGCAAGGTGACGATCAACCTCGCCAACCTGGCGCTCAACACCGGCGACGCGAAAGGAGACACCTACTTCTCCATCGAGGAGTTCTACGGCAGTTCGTTCGGCGACACGTTCATAGGCAACACCGCGGCCGATCGCTTCTTTGGCAGCGACGGCAACGACTCGGTTGATGGCGGCACGAACGACGACCTGCTCTACGGCGAAAACCAGAACGACACGATCCACGGTGGCGCCGGCGCAGACGACATCGATGGCGCCAACGACAAGGACAGGCTGTTCGGCGACGACGGCAACGATACGATCGACGGCGGAGACCACGGGGACTTCCTGGATGGCGGTGCCGACCACGATGAACTCGACGGCGGCGCCGACAATGATACGGTGATCGGCGGAGCCGGCAACGACACCATCGAAGGCGGCGATGGAGACGATGTCCTGGATGGCGGCGCCGACAACGACAAGCTGTTCGGTGAAGGCAACAATGACACGATCCTCGGCGGCACCGGCAACGACCAGCTCGACGGCGGCGGCGGCGACGACGAGCTGGAAGGCGGTGCCGGCAAGGACACTCTCGAGGGCGGGACCGACTTGGATTTCGCCAGCTACCGTAACGCGCTCGCCGCGGTCACGGCCGATCTTGCCAACCCCGCCGTCTTCAATACCGGCGACGCAGCCGGAGACACCTATTCAAACATCGACGGCATCATCGGATCCAAGTTCAATGATTCGCTGAGCGGCGACGGCAACAGCAACACATTGCGGGGCGGCGATGGCAATGACGCGCTGTTCGGCGCCGCTGGCAGCGATGATCTGTTCGGCGAACTGGGCAACGACACCCTGAAGGGTGGCGTCGGCTCCGACGAGCTGAGCGGCGGCGTCGGCAACGACTCGCTGGAAGGCGGTGACAATGACGACACGCTGATCGGCGGCATCGGCGCCGACATCCACGACGGCGAAGCCGGCACGGATACCGCGAGCTATGAAGACGCCGCGGTTGGCGTCAAAGTCGACCTCAGCAACCTGGCGCTCAACACCGGCGACGCCAAGGGCGATACCTACTTCGAGATCGAGATCATCGCCGGTTCGTTCTTCGCGGACACCCTGACCGGCAGCGACGGCGACGACAAGTTCCTCGGCCTGTCCGGCAACGACGTGATTTCCGGCGGGAAGGGAAAGGATCAGGTCAATGGCAACGAAGGCGACGACACGCTGAAGGGTGGGGACGGCAACGACATCCTGGTCGGCGAGCTCGGCAAGGACACGATGTTCGGCGAGAATGACGACGACACGCTGGCGGGCGGCTTCGGCAACGACAAGCTGTTCGGCGGCCAGGGCAATGACACCATCTTCGGCCAGGAGGACAACGACGCCATCGAGGGCGGCGACGGCAAGGACCAGGTCGATGGCGGCGACGGCAAGGACCAGATTCTCGGTCAGGCCGGCGACGACGGGCTATCGGGCAGCTTCGGCGACGATACCTTGGACGGAGGAGCCGACAATGACACGCTGGCCGGCGGCGACAACAATGACAAGTTGGTCGGCGGCCTGGGCAACGATTCGCTCGACGGCGGCAACCACCAGGACGCCTTGGACGGTGGCGCCGGCGACGACACGCTGAACGGCGGCGCCGGCAACGACACGCTCGCCGGCGGCGCCGACTTCGACGCGCTGAATGGCGATGCCGGCAATGACTTCCTCTCCGGCGGCGCGAGCAACGACGTGCTGAGCGGCGGGTCGGAGAACGACAAGCTCGACGGCGGCCTCGGCGAGGACACCCTGCACGGCGATGGCGGCGACGACGAGCTGATCGGCGGGCCCGACAGCGACGACGACTACCTGTACGGCGACGACGGCAACGACCTGCTGGAAGGCGGATTGGAAGGCGACCATCTCGAGGGCGGCATTGGCACCGACATCGCGACCTATCGCAACGCGGCGACCGCGATCGTCGCGAGCCTGTCGGACAACAGCGTCAATACCGGAGAAGCCGACGGCGACAGCTACGTCAGCGTCGAAGGCCTGGAAGGCGGCAAATTCGCCGACACCCTGACCGGCGATGGCGACGCCAACTGGCTGAAAGGCGGCGCGGGCAACGACAAGCTGTTCGGCCTGAACGGCGGCGATGACCTGGAAGGCGGCGCCGGAGCCGACAAGCTGGATGGCGGCGACGGCACCGATACCGCGACCTATCGCCAGGCGACGGCCGGCGTCGTGGTCCACCTCGATGCCGCCAACGCGGCGAAGATGACCGGCGATGCCAAGGGCGATGTGTTCACCAGCATCGAGAACCTCGTCGGGTCCGCATTCAATGACAAGCTGTTCGGCGACTCCGCTGACAATCAGCTTTATGGCCGCGGCGGCAACGATCTGATGGATGGCGGCGCCGGAAACGACTTCCTGTTCGACGAGTCGGGCAACAACACCTTGCTCGGCGGCGAAGGCAACGACTCGCTGATGGCCGCCGGTGACGGCAGCAGCACGCTGGACGGCGGCGTCGGCAATGACACGCTCGACGGCGGCAGCGGCAACGACGTGCTGATCGGCGGCGCCGGCAAGGACCAGATGAATGGCGGCGGCGCGTTCCATGACCGGGCGAGCTACGCCTATCTGGCGGCCGGCATCACCATCGACCTCACCAACACCGCCAACAGCACCGGCGACGCAAAGAACGACAGCTATGTCGCGGTCGAGGACCTGGATGGAACGCAAGGCGATGACATCGTCATCCTCAGCGACCTGAGCGCCGTCCGAACCGTTTTCGGCCTCAAGGGGAACGACAAGCTGACCGGCGCCCTGGGCAACGACTCGCTCGGCGGTGGCGAGGGCAACGACACGCTCAACGGCGGCGGCGGCGACAGCGACGCCTTCTGGGGCGGCGCCGGCGACGACGTCTTGACCGGTACCGCCGGCGGCAACCGATTCTACGCCGATGCCGGCAAAGACAAGATCACCGGCACGGGTGGAAGCAACAACGTGGTCACCTTCGAGCTTTCAGCGGCCGGCGTCACGCTCGATCTCGCGAACGCCGGCGCCAGCACAGGCTTCGCCGCGGGTGATACCTATACGGGCATCAGCCGCTTCGACGGTTCCGACTTTGCCGACAAGATGTTCGGTGCCGGCGGCAAGGATCATCTCGACGGCGGCGATGGTGCGGACAAGATTGACGGACGCGAAGGCGATGACGACCTCGGTGGCGATGACGGCAACGACACCGTCATTGGCGGCGCCGGCAAGGACAACCTGGACGGCAATGACGGCCAGGACAGGCTTGAGGGTGGCATCGGCAACGACACCCTGTTCGGCGGCGAAGGGAATGACTTTCTGCTGGGCGGTGACGACAAGGACGATCTTCGCGGCTCTTTCGGCAACGACACGTTGGACGGCGGCGCCGGCGATGACGACCTGGAAGGCGCTGACGGCAACGACAAACTGTTCGGCGCCGCTGGTGACGACACCCTTCATGGCGACAAGGGCAACGATACCCTCGATGGCGGCACGGACGACGACCACCTGTTCGGCGGCCTCGACAACGACAAGCTGTCGGGCGGCGGCGGCGACGATACTCTCGAAGGCGAATCCGGCAACGACTTGATCGATGGCGGCGACGACCTCGATATCCTTGTCGGCGAGATCGGCAATGACACGCTGACAGGCGGCAAGGGCGACGACTTCCTGCTTGGCGGCGGGGACAACGACGTGCTCGTCGGCGGTGACGGCAAGGACTTCATCTTTGGCGGCGATGGCATCGACAAGATGACCGGCGGTGCAGGTGTTGACACCTTCGTGTTCAAGATCGGGGAGCTGGGCGAGAAGGACACGGTGACCGACTTCAAGTTCGGCGAGGACAGACTGCAGTTCCAGGACGTCTTTGATGAAAGCGGCAGCAACCTGCAGGATCTCCTCGACGCTGGACTGAATGCCAGCAGCAGCGGAGCCACCCTGTCGATCTTCCAAGGCGATCAGTTGATTGCCTCGATCAACGGCTGGACCGGACCACAGATCACGTCGATGCAGGACCTGTCTCTTGCGCTGGGTTCCAGCCTTGAGGTCATACACCCTTGACGACGATGAAGGGCGATGGCGCTCCCCCGCAGAGCGCCATCGCGCCCTTCTCTTCATGCCTCAGAAATGTCACAGCGCCGCGGCCAACTGCCGCAATTGCAGCATTCGTGCGACGCAAGTGATGCGCGATTAGGCAGTGCGGCAGAACGCGCGGCGGTACGCTTTATGTGCGAATCGGTACTTTTTGCTTGTGACACAAGGCAAACAACGTCACCAGAACTTCGCTGTCGGATTGATCCGCGGATGCGGTACCATTTATGCATATTTGTTCGCAGGCGCAATGAACGCGCCGCTGCATATTTGCGCTGCGACACACTGGAATATCGATGAGGTGATTACATGCGAAAGCCGCTGCGTAAGGCGATTTTTCCGGTTGGCGGACTCGGGACGCGGTTCCTGCCGGCGACCAAGGCGATGCCCAAGGAGATGCTGCCGGTGGTCGACAAGCCGCTGATCCAGTATGCGGTGGAAGAAGCGCGCGCCGCCGGGATCGAGGAAATGATCTTCGTCACCGGCCGCGGCAAGAGCGCGATCGAGGATCACTTCGACTATTCCTACGAGTTGCAGGACACGCTGAAGTCGCGCAGCAAGGATGCCGAGCTCGCGCTGATCGAGGATCTGCTGCCAAAGCCGGGCGAATATGCTTATGTGCGCCAGCAGGAGGCGCGCGGCTTGGGTCACGCCGTCTGGTGCGCGCGCAACT
>PNKY01000020.1 GCA_013822765.1 Rhodospirillum sp. | reverse complement strand
ACCACGAAGAACATGTCCTGCTTGCGGTCGATCACCATGTAGCAGCCGCTGGCGCCGTCCCATTTCAGTTCGCCGAGCGATCCCGTCGGCGGCGGCTTGGCGTTGCCGGGATCGGTACGCACGGCGAGCCCAAGCCCCATGCCAAAACCGTCCCCGGGGAAATAGTAATGATCCCGCTCGACGCCGGAGCCTTTGCCGGCGTGGTCCGATGTCATCAGTTCGAACGTCTTGGGACTGAGATAGGTCTTGCCCTCGAACGTTCCGCCATTGGCGAGCATCTGCGCAAATCGCGAAAAGTCCGACATCGTCGAAACCATGCCGCCTGAGGCGGATTCCCACTTCTGGCGAACCTCGGTCCTGTACTCGCGGCCGACCCGGAAATTACTGTCGTTCGGCACCGGCTGGGCGAGCCGCGCCAACCTCTCCGGTTCGGTCACGAAGAAACCGGTGTCGGTCATGCCGAGCGGGTCGAGCAGCTTTTCCCGCTCGAGCTCGAACAATGATTTTCCGGACACGATCTCCATGATCCGCGCCAGGATGTCGGTGGAATGACCGTATTGCCAGAGCGCGCCCGGCTGGTTGTGCAACGGCAGCTTGGCGATCCGCTCGGCGAACTCGGCAAGGTCGAATTCGCCCGCATAGAGATTTGCCGCCGCATAAGCCTTGCGCACCAGGCTGTCGCCATAGAAGCCATAGGTGATGCCGGAGGTATGACGCATCAGGTCGAGAATGGTGATGGGCCGCGTCAGCGCCACCAGTTCGAGCGTCTTGGTGCCGTCCTCGGCCTTTTTCTCCACACCCACCTTCATATTCGCGAAGGAGGGAATGAACTTCGAAACGGGGTCGTCGAGCTTGATCTTGCCGTCCTGGATCAACTGCATCGCCACGACGGATGTGATCGCCTTGGTCAGCGAAGACAGGCGGAAAATCGTCTTGTCCGATATCGGCGTTTTGGACACCACGTCCTGCACGCCGAAGGTCTCGTGATAGACATCCTTGCCGCGCTGCCGGATCAGGACGTTCGCGCCGGCGATCTTGCCGGTCGCCACCTCGTTCTTGAAAAACTCGGTGATCTTCGCAAGCTTGTCCGGATTGAACCGCGCTCCGGCGGGAATATCGAACGTGCCTTCGGCGCGGGCAGCGGTCGCGGCCGCCACCATCAGCACGCCGCAGGCGAGCGCGCGCAGCAATTGAAACGAATTCATTGGACCCCTCCGGAATTCGGTCGGGAGTGTACCCTGCGCCCTAGTCTGCGCAAGGGCTGCCGAACAGCGCCAATGCCTGTTCGTGCAGCCGCCCGCCTTGCTCCGAATAGCAACAGAATATGACGCGGTTGATACCAGGTGCCGAGACTACCGCCTCTGCCGTCGTGCGCACCGCAATCCTTGCGGCGCGATCGGCCGGGAATCCGTAGATGCCGGTGGAAATCGCTGGAAAGGCAATCGAAGCCAGCCCGTGAGTCCGGCAGAGCGCGATCGCAGTGGCGTAACACGACGCCAGCGCCTCATCTTCGCCCGCGTTGCCGCCGCGCCAGACCGGGCCGACGGCATGAATCACATGCCGCGCCGCAAGCTTGTAACCTTCGGTGATCTTGGCGCCGCCGGTCTCGCAACCATGGAGGGTGCGGCATTCCGCGAGCAGCCCGGGCCCTGCGGCGCGATGGATCGCGCCATCGACGCCGCCCCCGCCGAGCAGGGACGAATTGGCGGCGTTGACGATGGCGTCAACGCTTAACGTGGTGATGTCGACAACGACGACTTCGAGGCGCGCCGTGCCGAGCTGGCGCGCCGCCAGGCTCAGGCTGACGCCGCGGCGTTGACCACCACACCCTTGTCGGCCAGCAGCTGCTGCAGCTCACCGGCCTGGAACATCTCGCGGATGATGTCGCAGCCGCCGACGAATTCGCCCTTGACGTAAAGCTGCGGAATGGTCGGCCAGTTCGAATAGGTCTTGATGCCGTCACGCAGGTCGGCGGATTCCAGCACGTTCAGGCCCTTGTAGCCGACGCCGACGTGATCGAGGATCTGCACCACCTGGCCGGAAAAACCGCACTGCGGAAACTGCGGCGTTCCCTTCATGAACAGTACGACGTCGTTCGACTTCACTTCGTTGTCGATGAATTGCTCAATGCTCATTTTCGCGTCCTTTTGCGGCATGTCCTGCAGACCGGCAGCAGCCCGTTTAACCCGACACTGCCCATATATGTACCCCAAACCCCTGTGCATCCAAAGTAAATTGGCGGAGAGCAGGCATGCGGGGGGTTTTCCAGCCGTGGATATCCCGATGCCGGGCCCCCCGGGCTGAAGACGATATCATGGCCTCCGGAGGCTTTTATCCCGCGCCGGACCCCCTATCTAGGACAGACGTCGGGGAACCCAAGCGCCGGTGCAACGTTTCTTTCCCTCGACCGGAGATTCAAGTGACGAAACCAGCATCCGCCGCGGCCGCGTCTGCCGTCCCTTGCCCGTCATTATTCTCCGATTCCGGCGGTCTCGCCCAGAATCTGGTGGAAGCCTATCTGACGGTCCGCAATGAGACCGAGCGCCGCACCTCGCCCCTGACGCCGGAAGATCAGGTCATCCAGTCGATGCCGGATGCCAGCCCGGCGAAATGGCACCGCGCCCACACCACCTGGTTCTTCGAGCAATTCCTGCTCGGCGAGCACTGCCAGGGCTACCAGCCGTTCCATCCCGACTACGCCTTCCTGTTCAATTCCTACTATGTCAGCGCCGGCCCCAGGCATGCCCGCCACCAGCGCGGCCACCTGACCCGCCCCGGCGCAGACGAAGTCACCGCCTACCGCCGGCACGTCGATGCTGCGGTCGTAAAATTCTTTCATGAGGCCGGCGAGGACGCGCTGAAGGCGATCGCGCCGCTGGTCGAGGTCGGTCTCAACCACGAGCAGCAGCATCAGGAATTGATGCTGACCGACATCCTGCACGCCTTCGCGCAGAACCCGATTCCACCCGCCTACGATCCGGCGTGGACGTTTCCGGCTTCAACCCGGACCGGCGACAAATGGGTCAGCCTCAACGAGGGGATCCACACCGTCGGGCACACCGACGACAGCTTCCATTTCGACAATGAAAAACCGGCGCACCGCGCCCTGGTCGGCCCGGTCAAACTCGCGCGCAAACTCGTCACCAATGCCGAATGGATCGCCTTCATGCAGGACGGCGGCTACACCACTCCGACGCTGTGGCTGATGGATGGTTTTGCCGCCGTCGGCAACGAAGCATGGCAGGCCCCCGGCCATTGGCGCGAGGTCGATGGCGAATGGCACATCATGACGCTGGCGGGACTTAAGCCGGTCGATCCGTCAGCTCCGGTCTGTCATGTCAGCTATTACGAGGCCGACGCTTTCGCGCGCTGGAGCGGCAAGCACCTTCCGACCGAAATGGAGTGGGAGGTGGCGGCCAGGGCCGGACAGCTCAACGACGCCTTCGGGATCGTGTGGCAGTGGACCCGCAGCGCCTATTCCCCCTACCCGGGCTATCGCGCCATCGAGGGCGCGCTCGGCGAATATAATGGCAAGTTCATGGTCAACCAGCTGGTGCTGCGCGGCTCTTCACTTGCAACTCCTGAAGGCCACAGCCGTATTACCTATCGTAATTTCTTTTATCCGCACCATCGCTGGCAATTCACGGGACTTCGGCTTGCCGACTACGCCACCTGATCTTTCAGACTCAATCGCGCCCGAAAGCGCGGCCAGGAGAATGTCATGAATGTGCACGCCACCGCTTTGGCCAAAGCGCATCATCTCGACGAGCAGACCTCGGCGTTTGCCGGCGACGTCATCGAAGGGCTCTCGCAGCATCCCAAACGGCTGTCGCCGAAATACTTCTATGACGCCGCGGGCTCCGAACTGTTCGAGCAGATCACGGTGCTTCCTGAATATTACCCGACGCGCACCGAACTTGCGATCTTGCGCGAACGGGCCGACGAGATCGGTTCGATCGTCCCCAAGGGTGCTGCCCTGGTGGAATTCGGCGCCGGCGCCACCACCAAGGTCCGGCTGCTGCTGGAAAAATGCGCGTTCGGCGCCTACGTCCCCGTCGATATATCCGGCGAATTCCTGAAGGCCCAGGCGGACGCACTGCGCCGGGATTTCCCCGATCTCGACGTCTATCCGGTCACCGCCGATTTCACCGCACCATTCGCCCTGCCCGAAGCCGTCAAGGACATGCCGAAGGTCGGATTTTTTCCGGGCTCGACGCTCGGCAATTTCGAACCGCATGAAGCCAGCGCGTTCATGCGCAGCGCCCGCGAGATCCTCGGGCACGGCGCACAGATGGTGATCGGTGTCGACCTCGAAAAGGACGAGCGCGTATTGTATGACGCCTATAACGACGCCGCCGGCGTCACCGCGCGTTTCAATCTCAACGTGATGGTCCGCATCAACCGCGAACTCGGCGGCAATTTCGACATTTCCGGATTCACCCATCGCTCGATCTACAATCGCGAGCGTCACCGCATCGAGATGCACCTGATCAGCCGCAAGGCGCAGACCGTGCGGGTGCTCGGCCATAGCTTCGCGTTCCGTCCCGGCGAAACCATCCATACCGAGAGCAGCTACAAATACAGCCTCGACCGCTTCACCGCGCTGGCGCGCGGCTCCGGCTGGACGGTGCGCCAATCATGGACCGATGCGAACAGGATGTTCTCGGTTCACGTGCTGGTGGCGTCGGACTGAGAATTCTCGGGGGAAGACCACGCCGCGCCTAGAGCGCGATGAGATTAGGTCGAGCTGGAGCGGGGCCGTACTTCACCTCTCCCTCTGGGAGAGGTCGGCGCGCAGCGCCGGGTGAGGGGTTACGGTCCCTCGTTAGGGCAGCGCCCCCTCACCCGATTTGCTGCGCAAATCGACCTCTCCCCGCTGGGGAGAGGTAAACCGAATCCGCAGGCACCGATTCAACCAAAAGTCATCTCGCACCTAATGCTGCGTAGCCTCCCGGACCATGCCGGTCTTGATCGTCGGCATGCACAGGCGCGCCAATACCGGGATCACCAGCAGGCTGCAGATCGGCGACAGCAGCATGCCGCCGACGATGACGCAGGCCAGCGGCTGCTGTACCTGCGAGCCGATCCCGGTCGAGAACGCGGCCGGAACGAGCCCGATGCACGCCGACAGTCCGGTCATGAAGATCTGCCGCATCCGGGTTTCGGAAGCGCGGATGATCGCATCTTCCGTACCCATGCCCTCGTCGATGTCGCGGCGGATATAGGACATCAGCAGGATGCCATCCATCGCCGACACGCCGAACAGCGAAATGAACCCGACCGCGGCGGACACGCTGAAATTCAGGCCGGCGACATAGAGCCCGAGAATTCCGCCGGCCACCGCGAACGGAATACCCGACAGCGCCAGCAGACTGTCCCGTATCGAGTTGAACAGGCTGTATAGCAGCATCAGGATCAGCAGCAGGCTGAGCGGCACGATCAGCGCGAGCCGCTTCTTGGCGTCGACCAGGGCGCCGTATTCGCCCGACCAGTCGAGCGAGTAGCCTTGTGGAAGCGGCACATTCTTCTGGATCCGCTCCTGGGCCTCGAGCACGGTGGAGCCGAGATCGCGGTCGCGGACGCTGTATTTCAGCGGGATGAAGCGCTGGCTGTTCTCGCGATAGATATAGGCCGCGCCGCTGACGAGCTTGACCTCGCCGAGATCGCCGAGCCGGATATAGGCGGTCGGCGCCTTCGGATCCGAATTCGGCAACGCGACCGGGATCGCGCTGATGGCATCGACATCCCTGCGGAATTCCGGCGCCAGGCGGACGGTCAGCGCGAAGATCATCTCGCCTTCATAGACCTTGGAGACTTCCTGGCCGCCGATCGCGGCCTGCACCACGGAATTGATGTCGCTGACGGAGAAACCGTAGCGCGCGGCCTTGGCGCGATCGATCCGGACCACCAGGTTAGGCTGGCCGAGCAGATTGAAACTGGCGGGATCGGCGACGCCGCGGACACCCGAAAGTTCGGTCTTCACGGACTTGGAAAGCCGTTCCAGTTCGATGAGATCCTTGCCGAAGATCTTGATCGCGTTCTCGCCCTTCACCCCGGAGACGGCTTCCTCGATATTGTCCTGGATATATTGCGAGAAATTGAAGTCGATGCCCACGAATTCGCGGTTGAGCCGCTCGCTCATGTGCTTGACCATCTGCTCCTTGGTCGTTCCCTTCGGCCACGTGCTGGCCGGTTTGAGCGGAACAAAGAACTCGGCGAGAAACGAGCCGTCGGGATCGGTGCCCTCTTCGCCGCGGCCCTGTTCGGAAAACACCGTCTGCACCGGCGCATAGCTCGATATGATGGCGCGGATCCTGGTCACCGTATCCATCCCGGCCTCCAGCGTGATGGTCGGCGGCATCACGGCCCGGATCCAGAGGTTGCCCTCTTCCAGCTTGGGCAGGAACTCGGTGCCGAGCCGCATTCCAAGACTGAGGCACAGCACCAGAAACACCGCGGCAATGGCCGCCGCGCGGCGATAGTTGCGAACCGCGCGCACCAGAACGGCCTGGTAGACGCGGCGGAGATGTCGAACCACGAAGGTTTCAACTTCCTGGACATGTGCCGGCAGCAGGATCGACGCCAGCACCGGCGTGATGGTGAAGGTTGCGATGACGGCGCCTATCAACGCATAGGCATAGGTCCGCGCCATCGGCCCGAAGATCTGGCCCTCCACGCCCTGCATCGTGAACAGCGGCAGGAATGCTGCGATGGTAATGATCACCGAAAACAGGATCGCCTTGTCGACCTCAATCGCACCGGTCAGGACCCGGTGCAGCTTGTCGCTGAGTATCGACTCGCGATCCTTCTGCACGCCCGGCGTATTGTGGGCGATATGGCGAAAGATATTTTCCACCATGATCACGGTGCCGTCGACGATGATGCCGAGATCGATGGCGCCGACCGACAGCAGATTCGCGGACTCCCCGCGCATCACCGTGATCATCACCGCCAGGAACAGCGCCACCGGAATCGTCGCCGAGACGATTACCGCGCAGCGCAGGTCGCCGAGGAAGACCCATTGGATCAGGAAGATCAGGGCAACACCGAACAACAGATTATGCAGCACCGTCTGCACCGTGATCGCGACGAGGTCGCCGCGATCGTAGAACGGCACGATCTTGACGCCGGGCGGCAGCGATCCATCGGTATTGATGTGCTCGACGGCCGCACGGACGCGCTTGACCACGTCCATGGTGCGTTCGAATTTCTGCATCAGGACGATACCGGTGACGACGTCGGTCTTATCGTCGCGGCCGGCCAGACCGAGCCTGGGCGCGTAGCCGATCTGCACCTTGGCGACATCCGACACCAGCACGGGCACGCCGCCCTGCTGGGTCAGCACGATATTGCCGATATCGTCCAGCGAAGTGATGACGCCGATGCTGCGGACGTTGACGGACTGTTCGCCGATCGCGATCGTGCGGCCGCCCACATTCGAATTGCTCGCCGAAATCGCGGTCATGATCTGCGGCAGGGTCAGCCCATAGGCCATCATGCGGTCGAGATTGATCTCGGCCTGGAACTCCTTGGTTTTGCCACCGAGCACCGCGACGTCGGCGACCCCCGCCACGATGCGCAGCTTGCGTTCGACCACCCAGTCCTGCAGCGTCTTGAGCCGCATGACGTCCATGCCCGGCGGCCCCACCAGCTCGTAGCGGAAGATCTCGCTGATGCCTCCGGCGGGTGAAATCACCGGCACGACGCCGGCCGGCAGCGCCACATCCTTCAGCCGGTTGATGGTCTGCTGACGAACGAAATGATAGTCGCGGCCGTATTCGAACTGCAGGCGGATGAAACCGAGCCCATAGACCGTGTTGGAACGGATGAACTTGAGGCCCGGCGTGCTGGCGACCGCGATCTCGATCGGGATCGTGATGTAACGCTCGACTTCCTCGGGGGACTGGCCCTGCTGCTGAGCGATGATCTCGATGATCGGCGGCGCCGGATCCGGGAAGGCCTCGATGTTGAGCATCGTGAAGGCGACGAAACCGAAACCGAGAAAGGCTGCGAACGCAACCATCACCAGAAGCCGCCGGGACAGGCAGAACGCTATCAGACTACGCAGCATGAATGGTTCCGGCCCGGCGGCTCATTGACGCCACTCATTGTCGACAAAGATTGCGCCACGCGAGACGACCAATTCGCCGATCGCGAGACCGCTGCGAATCTGGGTCAGGTTGTCCTGCTGCATTCCGATCTCGACCACGCGGCGCTTGAGCAGCATCGGTTCGGTCTCGACCCACACCGTCGCAACGTCGCCTTCGCGGATCACTGCGACGGTCGGTACCGCCGGCGTTGGCGCGCCTGCCTCAACCCCGATCTTGAAGCTCGCGAACATATCGGACTTGAGCGCGCCGTCCGGATTGCCGATCTCCGAACGCACCATGACACGGCGCGTGCTCATGTCCGAAGCCGAGCTGATATTGGCGATACGCGCTGTGAAGGTCCGGTTCGGCGAGGCCGCAACCTTGGCCTCGATAACCTGGCCAACCCGCACAAACGCGATGTCCTGCTCGAAGATCTGGGCCTTCAGCCACATCGTCGAGAGATCGGCGATCACATACAGCGCCTCGCCGGAATCGGCCTTGACGTATTGCCCTGGACCGACCTTGCGCGCGATGACGGTGCCGTCGATCGGCGCGCTGATCCGGGTGATGCGGCTGATGGTGCCCTGCTGCTCGAGTTCCAGAACTTCCGCATCGGTGCGGCCGAGGATGCGCAGGCGAATGCGGGCGGCTTCAAACGCCGAGTCGGCCGAACGCATGTCGCTCTCGGCGGCGGCAAGCTGCGCCTCGGCCTGCTGCAAATCCTTGAACGGCGCAGCCTTGCCCTCATAGAGATCACGGGCGCGCTTCTCGACGATCTGCGCCAGATTGAGCTGGGAGCGCGCCTTGTTTCTGGCGGTTTGGGCGGCGATGAAGTCGTTCTGCGGCAGCACTTGCTCGGGGCTGTCGATTTCCAGCAGCGGATCGCCGCGCTTGACCCGATCGCCGACCTTGGCGATCAGCCGGATGACCCGGCCCGAGAACGGCGTCAGCACCATGGTGCTGGCATCCTCGTTGAATGCGATCTGGCCGATCGCGGACCGCTGGTCGAGAAACGCGTGGGGCTTGACCTTCACCACCTCGAGCTGATGCATCTGGTCGGCGACGACACGGACGAAATCGGCCCCTTTCGTGGTGCCGTCGGCCGACGCAAACGATGTCGTCAGCACGATGGCGAACAGCACTGCCGTCAGACTACGCAGTAACGATGCGGCAGCGATCGAATCCGCCATGAATCGGTGCCCTCCCCTCGTATTTCTACTTAGAGTTTCGTTCGGGTGTTTACGTCTTTTTGCACGTGCGGACGTAGCACTGGTCGGATCGAGAACCAGGACCGCCGCGACCGGGACGCATAGCGGACGTTGCCATCTTTCGCCAGTAACAAATGCGAACGGCCGAAGGCAACGGTTGCAGTGCGACGTACGGGAACGGCGGCAACAAGCTCCGACGTGGCCGAAAACATGGTTTGCGAGCGCTCACTGCAAGGGCTAGAACGGCCCCAGCCATCAGCCCCTGAGGGTCAATGCTGACTGAAATTGTCACCAGGTTTCGGTTGATCAGCCGTCAACGGCTGGCCATTGGCGTGGCCTTGATGGCGGCTGGCCTGGTTGCCGTTGCCGGACTGCTCTATCCGCGAACAGCACTGATCGATAATTCCGAGATGTCGAGCCAATCCCGGCAGGGATCGCGGCGCTACACCCCGACCCCGGCCGAATGGGCCAGCCTGACCATTCAGCCCGTGAGTGAACGAGCCTTCCACACCGAGCATGTCACCGAAGGCAAGATCGCGGTCGATGATGATCGCTCGACACCCGTGTTCTCGCCCTATGCCGGCCGGGTCACCAGATTGCTGGCGCAGCCGGGCGACAGCGTCACGCAGGGGCAGCGGCTGTTCGTGATCGAGGCCGCCGATAAAGTTCAGGCACAGAACGATTTTGTGGCCGCCGTCGGCACCCTGAACAAGGCCAGGTCGCAGCTCGTCCTTGCCCAACTGCAGGATCAGCGCGCCAGGGATCTTTTCGAGGGCAAGGCCGTCCCGCTCAAAGACTATCAGCAGGCGCAGGCCACTTTGATCCAGGCCCAGAACGATCTGCGCTTGTCGCAAACGACATTGGAAGCGGCGCGCAACAAGTTGCGAATCCTGGGCCTGACCGACGACGCGATAGCCGCCTTTCAGGAAAACGGCCGCATCGATCCGGAAACCTCCGTCTTCTCGCCGATCGCGGGTACGGTCGTGCAGCGCAAGATGGGCCCCGGTCAATACGTCAACGCCGGCGCCAGCGAGCCGGTATTTGTGATCGCCGATCTTTCAACCGTCTGGCTCACCGCGTTTGTACGGGAGACGGAAGCAGACGAGGTCGCGCTCGGGCATGAATTGACGTTCAGCCTGCCGGCATTGCCCGGCCGCACGCTCACCGGCCGCATCGGCTACGTCGCGGCCGCGATTGATCCAGCCACCCGCCGGCTGATGGTCCGGGCCACGGTGGATAATTCCGCCGGGCAATTGAAACCGGAAATGTTCGCCACGGTGACCATCTACGCCCCGGGCGATCGGATTTCGGTCGGCGTTCCGAAGCAGGCGCTCAGCTACGAGGGCGACCAGGCCAGGGTCTGGGTCGCGCACGCCGACAAGACGATTGAACTTCGCCTGGTCAAGACCGGTCAGAGCAAGGGCAATCTCGTTGAAGTGCAGGGTCTGGAACCGGGCGAGCAGATCGTTACAAAAGGCAGCCTCTTCACCGACCGGCCGTCCAGCAGCTGACAAACACCAATTCGTCACCAGCAACGGCTTCGCCGCTTTGAGATTTCGCTCGGCCGGCTAGCGAATATCGCCTCTGAGTGTCCCGCGCGCCGTGTCAGCGGTTCATGCGCTGCTGTGCGTGGACGCAGGTCCGACCGGTCCCGACTTCAGCGAGAGCGACTCCCACACCGCGACAATGACCATGATCGCAGTGGTCAGCATCGACAGCACCAGCGGTGACAGTTCGGCGGCGAACCAGGCCAGGATGCCGAGCGCGATGATGCCGGCGCCGTGCGACAGTTGCAGAAATCCGCGAACCGTCTGTTTGAACAGGATGGTTCCGAGCAGGAACAATAGCGGTCCGCCGATCGCGCTCAGCACCGTCTTGGAATCGGAATGGCCGCCGGGATGCTTGAGCACGAGTTCATCGGCCACCGCCGTGATAATGATGCCGGCCACGATCGGCATATGCATATAGGTGTAGGCCAGCCGCGCCAGCCGTCCCGGATCGCGGGCTCTTGAAATCTGTTCGGAGCCGGCTTCCGCGCCCTTGTGGAAATAAATCCACCACATCGCCAGCGCGCCGACGAAGCTCGATGCGAACGCGCCGACCGTCTCGGTGGTCCAGGTCAGTTCGGCAAATGTCGCACCGGTTACGATGATGGATTCGCCGAGCGCGATGATGACGAACAGCGCGAAGCGCTCCGCCATGTGTCCGCCCTCGACCTCCCAATCGGTGACCTGCGACGCGCCGTATTTCGGGATCCAGAACCGCGCCGCCGCCGAGATGTATTCGATACCGAGCGCCACGGCCCACAGCAGCAGCCGTGACTGTCCCTCCGCAAAGCCGCCGGCAATCCAGAATACCGACGACATCGACAGCCATGCCGTAATGCGGATCGCATTCATGCGCGCCAGCGGTTGCGAAGTCGGCGTCGAGACCCACAGGAAGACGGTCTTGCCGACCTGCATCGACGCATAGGCGATGGCGAACCACAGTCCCCGCGATTCAAAGGCCTGCGGAATTGACGTGGAGAGCACGAGCCCGCCGAGCATCAGCGCAAACAGCAGGATCCGGACCGGTGTCATTTCCGGATTGAGCCAGTTGGTGATCCAGGAGGTGAAAACCCACACCCACCATACCGCCAGGAACAGCAGGGTCGTCTGCAGCACGCCTGACGGGGTGAAGTGCGCGAGCAGCGTGTGGGAGATCTGCGTGACCGCGAAAACGAAAACCAGGTCGAAAAACAGTTCGGCATAGGTGACGCGACTGTGCTGGTGCGGCGCGTTCACCCGATACAGCGCGCCGCGATGCCCGTCCGTCGCCATCGCCCTGCCCCCGCGCCCCGGCCCGACTAGGTCTCAGGCACCCCGGGTCCGCCAGGTACCCCGGTCTGCAGCGCCAGCGCGTGCAGCACCCCGCCCATCTGGCCCTTCAGCGACTGATAGACGATCTGATGCTGCTGGACCCGGGATTTGCCGCGAAACGACTCCGAGATCACGGTTGCGGCATAATGGTCGCCATCGCCGGCCAGATCGCGGATCGTCACCTCGGCGTCGGGGATCGCTGCCTTGATCATCGATTCGATATCGTGGGCGTCCATCGGCATCCAACAGGTCTCCAATCCGGCATTTCGAATCGCAGCCAGCTTCGCTGCGGCGCGGCAGAACTTAGCCCGGGTACCCTTCTACGTCACGCACTGTCGCACTATATTCCCGATCCAATGCTTGCAAATCCCCGGGATCGTGGCCCACGATCACAACGGGCTGACCGAAGAGGCTGTATTCCCATGAAACTCCCCGGCCCCGACCACCCGATCACGATTACGGCAAACCCGAAGCGGGTCCGCGTCTCCGCCGGCGGCGTGGTGATCGCCGACACCACCCATGCCCTGACGCTGAAAGAGGCGAGCTATCCCGCCGTGCAATATGTACCGCGCAGCGACGCCAATATGGCGCTGTTGGCGCGGACCGACCGGGTGACGCACTGTCCCTACAAGGGAGATGCGAATTATTTCAGCATCAGTGCCGGCGGCAAGACGCTGGAGAATTCGATCTGGAGCTATGAGACGCCGTTCCCGGCGATGGCGGAAATATCAGGCCATCTGGCGTTCTATCCGGACAAAGTGACCATTGAGGAGGTTGCCTGAACGTCATTCCGGGGCGATGCAAAGCATCGAACCCGGAATCTCGAGATTCCCCGGTGCGCAATGCGCACCTGCGGTCTGGTGCTAACGCACCATCCCGGAATGACAGGGTGCTTTCGCCGCCCGCCCCGGCTGCAGTTGGACCTTGCTGAATCAGGTTCCCGGTTGCAACATCCCGCCAAACAGAACCTTGGCTGGGAGGCGTGCATGTCAACGATAGCTCAAACGGCAGCCGTCGCTGAGGTCAGCGCCGCGCCGAAGGCGAAAACGCGCAATCCCTCGCTCGACCGCGCCCGCACGTTTCTGACGCTGATCGTGCTGCTGCACCACGCCGTCATCCCCTATACCTATTACGGTCACACCGATCCGAAGGAATTCTTCGGCTTCGATATGATCGTGCTCGCCACCGACAGTTTCTTCATGGCGATGTTCTTTTTCCTCTCGGGACTGTTCGTCTGGCCCGGCATCACCCGGAAGGGACCGCTGAACTATCTGACGGACCGCCTGCTCCGGCTTGGCCTGCCGTTCGTGATCTGCGCGCTCACGGTCATTCCGCTGGCCTATTACGCCATTTCCCTGCGGCACCATCCCGAGATCGGCTTTGCGGAATTCTGGTGGAATATGGTCACCAAGGGCCCGTGGCCGAGCGGGCCGATCTGGTTCCTCTGGGTGTTGCTCGGCTTCGATGTGGTTGCCTGCATCCTGTATCGGCTGTCGCCCACCATGCTCGATCCGATCAATCGCCTCTCGCTGCATGGCCGGCGCCGGCCGGCCGTGTTCTTCGCGGTCATGCTTGCCGTCACCGCGGCGTTCTACATCCCCGGGCGCATTCACTACGGCGCAGGCAGCTGGTTCGAGTTCGGTCCGTTCTCGGTCCAGCACGGGCGCGTGTTGCTGTACGCCACCTACTTCTTTTTCGGCGCCGGCATTGGCGTCCATTTTCTGGATCGCGGGCTGTTGGCGGCGGACGGGCGGATGGCGAAAGTCAGCTGGGATTGGATGATCCTGACGATCGTTCCGTACTACCTGATGTGGGTGCTGATCTCCATCAAGCGCGAAAACCTGGGGAATCCGGTGGAGTTGCCGGACTGGTATGAAGCGGCCTATGCGGTCTGTTTCACGGTCTTCAGCGTGGCCATCCTGTTCTTGATCCTGGCCTATTTCCTGAGGTTCGCCAACTCAGGCAAAAGCGTGTTCGATCCGATGCAGGCTGATGCCTACGGCATGTTCCTGGTGCATTATCCGATCGCGTTGTGGCTGCAATATTGGCTGTTCGACTTCAATATGCCGGCGACCGTGAAAGCCCCCATCGGATTCGTGCTGACGGTCGCGTTCAGCTGGGCGCTGACGCGCGCGTTGCGGCAGATCCCGGGGGCGAAGAAGGTGTTGTGAGCACAAGCCTCTGAACGTCATTGCGAGCGAAGCGAAGCAATCCATCTAACAGCCAGCGGGGCTGCCGCATGGATTGCTTCGCTGCGCTCGCAATGACGTTGTTAAACCTTCGCATTCATGTAGGCCGGCAGCCAGCTCTCGAACGCGGTGTCGAGCGTCTTCACCGTGACCGGAGCCTCGCCCGCAACCGCAATGGCGTCGCCGCCGGTGGTTCCGATCCGCGCGCAGGGCACGCCGGCGCCCTTCATCTTCGCCAGCACCAGGCCGGCCTCGGCTTCCGGCACCGTCACGATGTAGCGAGCCTGATCCTCGCCGAACCAATACGCATGCGGCACGATCGCGGCAGTCGCCGCCAACAGCTGCGCGCCGATGCCGCCGGCAATGGCCATCTCGGCAAGCGCGATCAACAGTCCACCGTCGGAGAGATCGTGGGCCGCGGTCGCGGTACCGGCATGGATCATGCCGCGGACGACGTCGCCATTGCGCTTTTCGGCGGCCAGATCGACCGGCGGCGGCGCGCCTTCTTCACGGCCGCAGATTTCGCGCAGGTAAACCGACTGACCGAGCCAGCCATGGGTCTCGCCGATCAACAGGATCGCCTCGCCCTCGGCCTTGAATGCCAGCGTCGCTGATTTGGTGAAATCGTCGAGCAGCCCGACCCCGCCGATCGACGGCGTCGGCAGAATGCCGCGGCCGTTGGTCTCGTTGTAGAGCGAGACGTTGCCGGACACGACCGGGAAGTCGAGCGCACGGCAGGCTTCGGCAATGCCCTTCAGGCAGCCGACGAACTGGCCCATGATCTCGGGCCGCTCCGGATTGCCGAAATTGAGATTGTCGGTGATCGCCAGCGGCCGCCCGCCGACCGCGGTGATGTTGCGCCAGGCCTCCGCCACCGCCTGCATGCCGCCTTGATACGGATCGGCCTCGCAATAGCGCGGCGTCACGTCGACGGTCAGCGCCAGCCCCTTCGGCCCGTCCTGCACCCGCACCACCGCGGCGTCGCCGCCGGGACGCTGCACGGTATTGCCCAGAATGACGTGATCATATTGTTCCCAGACCCAGCGCCGCGAGCACAGCTCGGGCGTCGCGATCAGCTTTTCCAGCGCCGCGGCAATGCCGACCGGCGGCGTGACGTCGCGCGCATGGATCACCGGCTGCGGCTGCGACGGCACATGCGGACGGTCGTACAACGGCGCCTCGTCGCCGAGTTCCTTGATCGGCAGATCGGCCATCACGTCGCCGCCATGCTTGACGACGAAGCGCTTGCTCGGCGTGGTGTAGCCCACCACGGCGAAATCCAGGCCCCACTTCCTGAAGATCGCCTCGGCTTCTTTTTCCTTCTCGGGCTTCAGCACCATGAGCATGCGCTCCTGGCTTTCCGACAGCATCATCTCATAGGCGCTCATGCCGGTTTCGCGGGTCGGCACCGCGTCGAGATGGAGATCGACGCCGAGATCGCCCTTGGCGCCCATCTCGACCGCCGAGCAGGTCAGGCCCGCTGCGCCCATATCCTGGATCGCGATCACGCAATCGGCCTGCATGATCTCAAGGCAGGCTTCCAGCAGCAGCTTTTCCGCGAAGGGATCGCCGACCTGCACGGTCGGCCGCTTCTCGGCGCTGTCGTCATCGAATTCCGCCGACGCCATCGAAGCGCCGTGAATGCCGTCGCGGCCGGTCTTGGAACCGAGATAGACGATCGGCATGTTCACGCCGGAAGCCGCGGCGTAAAAAATCTTGTCGGTGTCGGCGAGGCCGACCGCCATCGCGTTGACAAGAATGTTGCCGTCATAGCGGGTATGGAAACGCACCTGCCCGCCGACGGTCGGCACCCCGAATGAGTTGCCGTAGCCGCCGACGCCGGCAACCACGCCCGACACCAGATGGCGCGTTTTCGGATGTTCCGGCGCACCAAAGCTCAGGGCATTGAGGCAGGCGATCGGACGCGCACCCATCGTGAAGACGTCGCGCAGGATGCCGCCGACCCCGGTGGTCGCGCCCTGATAGGGCTCGATGTAGCTCGGATGGTTGTGGCTCTCCATCTTGAACACGACAGCCTGGCCGTCGCCGATGTCGATCACGCCGGCATTCTCGCCGGGCCCCTGGATTACCCAGGGCGCCGTGGTCGGCAAACCGCGCAGATGCAGCCGCGAAGACTTGTAGGAGCAGTGCTCGTTCCACATCGCCGAGAAGATCCCAAGCTCGGTAAAGCTCGGCACCCGGCCGATCAGCTTGAGAATGCGCTCATATTCGTCCGGCTTGAGGCCATGGCTGGCGACGAGTTCGGGGGTGATCTGCGGCTGGTTCATGGGGCTCTTTGGGCGATTGAGGTCCCTTATTAGGGAGATCGAAGGGGGTGGAAAAGGCCTTTTACGGCGCAATTTCGCGCTGTCCATAGATTTGCGGGCGATCCATGCAATGCGAGCGTTTGCACATCAGCTGTGGATCGGATTTAAGGACTCAAACCCCCGAAATGAAGGGCCCTTTCAGTTGGACGAACTGACCAAATCCGCGTTCCTCAACCGCCCCGATCTCCACGTCGAAACAGAGGGTGAATTCGCCGGCTGGCGGACCTGGAGCCGCGACAATTTCGAGTGCCATAACGGGCCGTTCTGGCACCGGATGGAGGACGACGGCAGCGTACGCTGCGCGTTCCGGGTCGAGAACAAGCACCTCAACGGCATGCGCAATGTCCATGGCGGCTGCTTCATGACATTCGCGGACTATTGCCTGTTCGCGTTTGCCACACCGGTGCTGCAGGGGCCGGCGGTCACAGTCTCGTTCGGCTGCGAGTTCCTCGACGGCGCGCGCGAGGGCGAACTGGTCGAAGGCACCGGCGAGATCATGCGGGCCGGCGGCTCGATGATCTTCCTGCGCGGCGTGCTGAAATCAGGCCAACGCTCGCTGTTCACGTTTTCCGCCACCATCAAGCGGGTGAAGTGGAAGCCGCCGGCAAAAGCTGGCGCCGTTGTCCCCTAGCATCGCAGAGATCGAAAGCGGCCCGACACCGGCGCCGCCTGCCGATCGACCCGGCCTGCCGCCCACCCGGCGCGGCTGGCGCGACTATGCGCTGCTGCTGGCGCTGGCGTGCTGCTGGAGTTCGACCTATCCGCTGACCAAGATCGGCCTCGGCTCGATTCCGCCGATCACCTTCATCTCGGCGCGCTCGCTGATCGCGGCATGCTTCCTGATCGCCATCCTGTATGCGCGGGGGCTGCGAATTCCAAGCGATGCCAAAGCCTGGAAGCTGTTCGCGCAGCAACAGACCATCAACTCGACGATCCCGTTCCTGATGATCACCTGGGCGCAGCAATATGTGGCGGCGGCGCCGACCGTGGTGCTGGCCTCGACCACGCCGATCTTCGCCTTCCTCATCACCTGGGGCATCACGCGGCACGAGCCGGCCACGCTGCTGAAGCTTGCCGGCGCCGTGCTGGGGCTGGCCGGCACCGCCGTGATCATCGGTCTCGATGCACTGGGCGGCCTCGGCGGCAATATCTTCGCCGAGATGGTGATCCTGCTCGCCACCGTCTCGTTTGCCTGCGCCACCATCTTCGGGCTGCGGCTGACCGAATACGACCCGATGGTGGTCGCGGCCGGCTCGCTGCTGTTCGGCGGCCTGCTGCTGCTGCCGGCGGCGCTGATCGTCGACCATCCCTGGACCTTGCGGCCCACGACGGAGGCACTGGTCGCCACCGTCGCGATGGGGATTTTCTCCAGCGCGTTCGGATTGATGCTGTTCTATATGTGCCTCTCGCGGCTCGGCACGCTCACCACCAACGCGCAAGGCTATCTGCGCATTCCGATCGGCGTCGGCCTCTCAGTGGTGCTGCTCGGCGAAACCGTGCCGTCCAATCTGGCGTTGGGCCTCGTCCTCGTCATGGCCGGCGTCGCCGCCATGACGATTCCCGGCGACAGCTACCGGCGCTGGATCGGCCGGTTTCGCGGCAGGCTCTGAAGAACTGCGCTGACGTGACGGGGCGAAACGGTTGCCGTCCCAACCGTGGGTCCCTATTTTGCTGTGCCGGAGACAACCGATGAGCCCATTCCCGATCGACGGCGGCTGCACCTGTGGCGAGGTGCGTTACCGTATGACAACGCCGCCCCTCGTCGTGCATTGCTGCCATTGCCGCTGGTGCCAGCGCGAAACCGGCGCGTCGTTTGCACTCAATGCCATGATCGAAGCCGATCGGGTCGAACCGCTTTCCGGGGAGCCTGAGATCGTCGTGACGCCTTCGCGCAGCGGCAAGGGTCAGAAGATCTCGCGATGCCCGAAATGCCATGTTGCCGTGTGGAGCAACTACGCAGGCGCCGGCGACCGCTTCCGCTTCGTTCGGGTAGGTACCCTCGATGCGCCGGATGCACTGCCGCCCGATGTCCACATCTTCACGATGTCGAAGCAGCCATGGGTGGTGCTGCCATCAGGCGTGCCCGCCGTTGCAGAGTTCTATGACAGGGAGCAGGTCTGGCCCGCGGCACGCCTTGCGCGGTGGCGGATCGCTCGCGCGGGCGACGACTTCGCCTGAAAACGCTATGCCGCGCGCTCCAGATGCGCCACCAGGCCTGCAAACAGGCCGCGGCCGTCGGTGCAGCCCATGATGTCTTCGACGTGGTTTTCCGGATGCGGCATCATGCCGAGCACGTTGCCGCGCTCGCTGACGATGCCGGCGATCGATGCCGCCGCGCCGTTGATGTTGGATTGATCGCTGACCACGCCCTCGGCGGAGCAGTAGCGGTAGAGCACCCTGCCCTCGCCTTCGAGCCGCTTCAGCGTCTCTTCATCGGCCGCGTAATTGCCTTCGCCATGGGCGATCGGCACACGGATCACCTGCCCGGCATTGTAGCCGCGCGTGAATGGCGTGTCCGAGCGTTCGACCCGCAGATGCACGTCATGGCAGATGAATTTCAGCCGCGCATTGCGCATGAGCACGCCGGGCAGCAGGCCTGCCTCGCAGAGGATCTGAAAACCGTTGCAGACCCCGAGCACCAGACCGCCATCGGCCGCGAACGCCCGAACCGCGTCCATGACCGGCGCGCGCGCGGCAATCGCCCCGCAGCGCAAATAGTCACCGTAGGAAAACCCGCCGGGCACCACCACGAGGTCGGTGCCTTTGGGCAGCGCCGTCTCGGCATGCCAGACCATCGTGGCTTCATGCCCCGATGCGAGTTTCAAGGCGCGCGCCATGTCGCGCTCGCGGTTGATGCCGGGAAAGACGAGAATTGCGGATTTCATTCGAAACAAACCTAGCTCAGAACTTCAACCCGGTAATTCTCGATCACCGTGTTCGCCAGCAGCTTGTCGGCGGCATCCTTCAGCGCCGCCTCGGCCTTGGCCTTGTCGGAGCCCGAGATTTCGATGTCGAACACCTTGCCCTGCCGCACGCTGGCGACGCCATCGACGCCGAGCGATTTCAGCGCTCCTTCGATGGCCTTGCCCTGCGGATCGAGAATGCCGGATTTCAACGTAACGGTGACGCGTGCTTTCATTCTTTAACCTAGCGTTCGGTGCGTCACCCTGAGGTGCTCGGGCGCAGCCCGAGCCTCGAAGGGCGACATTGCAGTTCGTTTCCCATCCTTCGAGGCTCGCCCAAGCGGGCTCGCACCTCAGGATGACGGGCACGGGTCAGCTCTTGACCAGCACCGGACCCGAGCCGATCGGCCGCTCGTTCTCCGCCAGGATGCCCAGACGCTTGGCGACCTCGGTATAGGCCTCCAGGACCCCGCCGAGATCCCTGCGGAAGCGGTCCTTGTCGAGCTTCTCGTTCGATTTGACGTCCCACAGCCGGCACGAATCGGGCGAGATCTCGTCGGCGACGATGATTCGCATCATGTCGTTTTCGAACAGCCGGCCGCATTCCATCTTGAAATCGACCAGGCGGATGCCGATGCCGAGAAACAGCCCGGTGAGGAAGTCGTTGACGCGGATCGCCAGCGCCATGATGTCGTCGATTTCCTGCGGCGTGGCCCAGCCGAACGCCGTGATGTGCTCCTCGGAGACCATGGGGTCGTTGAGCTGGTCGTTCTTGTAGTAGAACTCGATGATCGAGCGCGGCAGCTGGGTGCCTTCCTCGATGCCGAGGCGCTGCGACAGCGATCCCGCCGCCACATTCCGCACCACGACCTCCAGCGGCACGATCTCGACCTCGCGAATCAGCTGTTCGCGCATGTTGAGCCGGCGGATGAAATGGGTGGGCACCCCGATGTCGTTGAGGTGCTGGAACAGGTACTCCGAAATCCGGTTGTTGAGGACGCCCTTGCCCTCGATCACCTGGTGTTTCTTGGCATTGAACGCGGTCGCATCGTCCTTGAAGTGCTGGATCAGGGTTCCCGGCTCCGGACCTTCATAGAGGACCTTGGCCTTGCCTTCATAAATGCGGCGTCGACGGCTCATTGGGATGTACCGGGTGTTGTTGAAATCCATGAATTTGGTGTGCTCCGGATGACAAGGGATTGCGACCCACGACGGAGCTGCCGTGAAGGCCAGGAACGGGAAACAGAACAAGAACCGGGCCTCATGCCCAACCTATCTGATTGGCCTATCGAGCACAATCGATCCGGTCCTTCCGGGGCGAGTTTTACCCTTCCGCCTGCGGCTTATAGCCGGTTGTCTTAACCATTGGAGGCCGTTATCTAAGCGCCCGAGAGGGCGGCCGCAACGAGGCCGCTGCACCATTTTACCAGGGATCGGAACCAAAAATGACCACATTCGACAAGCGTGAAGAAGGTTTCGAGAAGAAGTTCGCCCTCGACGCCGACCAGAAGTTCAAGGCCGAGGCCCGCCGCAACCGGCTGCTCGGATTGTGGGCAGCGGAAAAGCTCGGACTGACCGGCGACGCCGCCGCGGCCTACGCCAAGGAAGTGGTTGCCGCCGATTTTGAGGAAGCCGGCGACGCCGACGTGGTCCGCAAGGTGCTGGGCGATCTGACCGCCAAGGGCGTCGCCATCGCCGAGCCGGAGCTTCGTGCGAAGATGGACGAACTGACAGCCACGGCCGTCATGCAGGTGAAGGCGGGAACGTAAGGTTTCCGTCATTCCGGGGCGCGCAAAGCGCGAACCTCAGATGTGCAATTGCACATCGGGGAATCCAGAGATAATTGGAAACCACTTCGAGAGATTCCGGTGCGCAATTGCGCACCTGAGGTTCGATGCTTCGCATCGCCCCGGAATGACGTTCCTGTCGCTACGCGACCGTAACCTCACCCTTCCTTGAAGCCGTACTCCGGCACATTGCCGCTGGCGCCGTAGTACTTGTACGGCAGGAATTTGCCCGACATCGTGATCTTGACGCGGTCGCCCTTGGGGTTGGCGACACGTTCCATCGCCATGTCGAAATCGATCGCCGACATGATGCCGTCGCCGAACTCTTCCTCGATCAGCGCTTTCCACGCCGGACCATTGACCATCACCATTTCGTAGAAGCGGTAGATCAGGGGATCGGTCGGCGGCATCGGCGTGCCTTCGCCGCGCATCGGAACCTCGTTCAGCAGCGCGGTCTCGGATTTCGACAGCCCGAACAACTCGGCCGCGTTCGCCGCCTGCGGCTTTGTCAGTTTCATCTGGCCGAGGATGGCGCCGACGATCAGAACCTCGGAGTAGCCGCCGATTTTCTCGCAGATGTGCTTCCAGCTCCATTCCTTCTCGCGCTTGATGTCGAGCAGCTTTTCCGTGAGATCGGATCGTTTCATGTGTCGTCTCCTGCTATTCGTCATGCCCGGGCTTGTCCCGGGCATCCACGTCTTTCTCGCTGGCTTCATGAAGACGTGGATGGCCGGGACAAGCCCGGCCATGACGCCTGAATGGATGGCTCTGGTACGGATGCAACGACCAACTCCGGTTTACCGATCTTCACCACCGGCACGTTGCGCGGGTCATGGCTGGGTACATCGGTCGCAAAAGTCTTGCTGCGGCTGACCAGGAAATCGACGATGTGGTTGCGCAGCGCGTAGTAATAGGGATGCCGGTGCAGGTCGATGCGGCCGCGATCCTTCGGCAGCGGATTTTCCACGATCTCGGCCAGCACGGCGCCGGGCCCGTTGGTCATCAGGAAGATCTTGTCGGCGAGATAAATCGCTTCATCGACGTCATGGGTGATCATGAACGCGGTCTGCCCGGTCTCCAGACAGATGCGGCGCACCTCGTCCTGCAGCGTGCCGCGCGTCAGCGCATCCAGCGCCGAGAACGGCTCATCCATCAACATGATCTTCGGGGTGATCGAGAGCGCGCGGGCAATGCCGACGCGCTGCTTCATGCCGCCGGACAGTTCCGACGGCCGCTTGTGTTCGGCGCCGGTCAGGCCGACGAGGTCGATGAATATCTGCGCGTGCGCTTTCACCTTGGCGCGGTCCCAGTCGCGCCATTTCGAGGTCACGGCATAAGCGACGTTGCCGAGCACGGTGCGCCACGGCAGCAGCGCATGGCTCTGGAAAATCACGGCGCGGTCCAGGCTGGTGCCTTCGATCGCCTGGCCGTCGACGATCACGGTGCCTTCGCTGGGCTCGTCGAGCCCGGCGAGAATGTTCAGCACCGTGGTCTTGCCGCAGCCGGAGTGTCCGATCACGCAGCCGAACTCGCCGCGCGCCATCGACAGCCAGAGATTCTCGAACACCGCGATCTCGCCGCCGGATGCGCCGGGATAGCGCTTGGCGATCGCCTCGATGGAGATGAACTTGTCGGCCATCGCATCACTCCGGGAACGTGACCATGCGCGTGAACCGCGCCAGGATCTGGTCGAGCAGCATGCCGACCACGCCGATCAGGAGGATGGCGATGATGACGTTGGTGATCGAAAGATTGTTCCACTCGTTCCAGACGAAGTAGCCAATGCCGGTGCCGCCGACCAGCATCTCGGCGGCGACGATCACCAGCCAGGCGATCCCGATCGAGATCCGCATGCCTGTCAGGATCGTCGGCGCGGCCGCCGGCAGGATCACCGTGAACGCGCGCCTGATGGTGCCGACTTCCAGCGTGCGCGCGACGTTGATCCACTCCTTGCGCACCGCGGCGACGCCGAAGGCGGTGTTGAGCAGCATCGGCCACACCGAGCAGATGAAGATGACGAAGATCGCCGACAGCCCGGAATCCTTGATGGTGTAGAGCGCCAGCGGCATCCACGCGAGCGGCGAAATCGGTTTCAGGATCTGGATGAACGGATCGAGCGCCTTGTTGATCAAGGGCGACATCCCGATCAGGAAACCCAGCGGGATCGCAACGAGCACGGCCAGGAAATAGCCGAGGGCGACGCGCGCGATGGAATAGCCGAGCTGGATGCCGAGCCCCTTGTCGTTCGGCCCGTTGTCGTAAAACGGCCGCTTCAAATGTTCCCACAGCTTGGCGCCGACATCGAGCGGCCCCGGCATCGCCGATTTGCCCTGCGTCGCCGTCAGCCCCATCAGCTTGGCGTATTCCGGTGTCATATTGGCCACGGCGCCGGTCCCGCGTGTGGCGATGTGCCAGATGCCGATGAAGGCAAGGAACAGCGCGATCGACACGATCGCGGCGCGCAGGCGCAGCGAGGCGTTCATCGGGCACGCCCTCTCAACCTGTCGTCCCGGCGAACGCCGGGACCCATAGCCCCCGGTGTTGCGTATTGCGAAAGGCGTCCAACAGCGTGGCTGAACGAGAAGCCGCGGCGCCGCGATGAGCGCAACTTGCGCTCACGCTGGGGTCCCGGCGTTCGCCGGGACGACGAATGATAGGCCGTCCCCATCACGACGCCTTCCGGATCTTGAAGCTGTTGAGATAGTCCTCGGGCTTGGCCGGATCGAAGGTCTTGCCCATCACCGAAAAACTCTTGGTGGTGGTGGTCGGCGGCGTCAGCCCGGCCTCCTTCATCAGCCGGGTGGCGTCGGTGGCGAGATAGACCTGGGAGGCGATGCCGGCATAATCGATGTCGCCCTTGACCTGACCCCAACGCTTCATCTGCGTCATGATCCAGATCGCAAAGGACTGCCACGGGAACGGATCGAAATCGACCCGGTTCGGCTGCGTCACGATGTTGCCGAGGCCGTCGGCGAAGGTGCCGGTGAGGATCTGCTCGAGCACGACTTGCGGCTGGTTCAGGTAATTCGCCGGCGCGATCGCCTCGGCGATCTGCTTGCGGTTCTCGGCCTTGTGCGCGAACGCGGTGGCCTCGATGATCGATTTGAGCAGCGCGCCATAGGTGTTCGGCATCGAGGTGACGAACTCCTTCGATGCGGCGAAGGCGCAGCAGGGATGCCCTTCCCAGATATCCTTGGTGAGGATGTGAATGAACCCGACGCCGTCATAGACCGCGCGCTGGTTCATCGGGTCCGGGCCGAGGAAGCCGTCGATGTTGTCGGCGCGCAAATTGGCGACCATTTCCGGCGGCGGCACCGCGCGGATCTGGACATCGGCATCGGGGTCGATGCCGTGCTCGGCCAGATAATAACGCAGCAGATAATTATGCATCGAGAAGTCGAACGGAACGGCGAACTTGAAACCTTTCCAATCCCTAGGGTTGCGCTTGTCCTTGTGCTTGACCGCCAGCGTGATGGCCTGGCCGTTGATGTTCTCGACCGCCGGCATGGTGTAGGGCTGCGGATTGGAACCGACGCCCATGGTGATGGCGAGCGGCATCGGCGACAGCATGTGGGCTGCGTCGTATTCCTTGTTCATGGTCTTGTCGCGGATCACCGCCCAGCCGGCGGTCTTGATCACTTCGACGTTGAGGCCGTTCTTGGAATAGAACCCCATCGGCGCCGCCATGATGATCGGCGTGGCGCAGGTGATCGGAATGAAGCCGACCTTGAGGTCCTTCTTCTCCAGCGGCCCGCCTTGCGCGAACGCGTCGGTCGCGGTCTTCAGCGGAAAGAATTGCGACACCGCCGCGATCGCGGTGGCGGCTCCGACCGACTTCAGGAACGCGCGGCGCGCGACGTCCTGCGGAAACATCGCGCGCATCACGGCGGATGCAACCACACCCTCATAGCGCGCCTCCTCGGACGAGGCGACGACCGGCTGCAGCGCGAGCCGGGCAGCGTTGTCATGTTCGGCCTCGTTGACGTGCTGGCCGCAGCTGCAACCCTGGGAATGGAGCCGACGGGCCGGATCGAACGGATTGTCGAACGTGGACATGAAACCTCCTGCGCTGTGCTGCCCATTCGTTACGCAAAGAGTGTGCCAGCGTCGGCCGGCCGTACTTCTCCAATAGATGCAGCGATTCCGGCTAATATTGGCGACCACGAAAATTCGTGATATACGAAAACTCGTAGCTCAATTACGACTTTTCGGAGTGCAGGCCGATGGAATTGACGCCGCTTGCTTCGGCCGCGACTGCGCGTGATCTCGATCTGCGCACCCTCACCTTCGACTATCTGGTCGAGCCGACTTTGCTGCTCGACCCCCATGCCGACGAGATCATCGACGCCAACCCGGCGGCCTGCGCGCTGCTCGGCTACGACCGCGCGCTGCTGCGGGCAACCAGAATCAGCGCGTTGCATGCGGGGCAATTGCCGGCGTTGATCGTGTTCACCCAGGCCGTTTTGGCCAAGGGCAGCTACTGGACCAACGCGTTGACGCCGCGCCATGCCACCAGCCAGCCGCTGCGGCTGGAATATACCGGGTCGCTGCTGCCGCATGATGGGCGCATGCTGATGCTGCTGACCATGAGCGACCTGGAACAGCGCCGGCGCCGTTATGTCGATGCCACAGCCGAGGACCACATGCGCAGCGGCCTGGCCGCATGGCAAAGGGTCGAACGGGTGTTTCAGGACATCGAGCGGGAAAACCAGTTGATCCTGCGCGCCGCCGGCGAAGGCATCTATGGCGTCAATGCCGAAGGCAAGACCACCTTCGTCAATCCCGCCGCCGAGCGGATGCTGGGCTGGGCCGCCGAGGAACTGGTCGGCAAGGCCATCCATCCGATCGTTCACCACAGTCACCACGACGGCAGTCACTACCCGGACGAGGATTGCCCGATCTATGCCGCGTTCCGCGACGGCGCCGTGCATAACGTCGATGGCGAGGTGTTCTGGCGCAAGGACGGCTCGCCGGTCTGGGTCGAATACACGTCAACGCCGATCCGCGACCGCGGCACGGTGGTCGGCGCCGTGATCGTTTTTCGCGACGTCAGCCAGCGGCGCGATGCCGACGAGAAGCTGCACGCAGCCCTTGCCGAAGTCGATCGCTTGCGCGCGCGGCTGGAACTGGAAAACGCCTATCTGCAGGAAGAAATCCGGATCGAGACCAATCCGCGCGGCATCATCGGCCAGTCCGAGGCGATCCAGAAGACGCTGCGCCAGGTCAAGCTGGTGGCGCCGACCACCGCGGCGGTCATGATCACCGGCGAATCCGGCACCGGCAAGGAGCTGATCGCACGCGCCATTCATGAGGCCTCTGCCCGACGCGACCGGCCGCTGATCCGGGTCAACTGCGCCGCGATTCCGCGCGAACTGTTCGAGAGCGAGTTTTTCGGCCACGTCAGGGGCGCCTTCACCGGTGCGGTGCGCGACCGCATCGGCCGGTTCGAACTCGCCGATGGCGGCACGCTGTTTCTCGACGAGGTAGGAGAAATTCCATTGGAATTGCAGGGCAAGCTGCTGCGCGTGCTGCAGGAAGGCAATTTCGAGCGCGTCGGCGAGGAGCGCACCCGCGCCGTCGACGTGCGGCTGATCGCGGCCACCAACCGAAACCTCAAGCAGGAGGTGGCGCGCGGCCGGTTTCGCGAGGATCTGTATTTCCGGCTCAACGTGTTTCCGGTCGAGTCAGTCCCGCTGCGCGACCGCCGCGAGGACATTCCGCTACTGGCCCAGCACTTCCTGACGAGCGAGAGCAAGGAGCTGAAATCCGACCTGCGGCTGTCGGAGGGCGATGCCCGGCGGCTGTCGCGCTACGACTGGCCCGGCAACGTCCGCGAATTGCAGAACGTGATCGAGCGTGCCGCGATCCTTTCACAAAGCGGACGCCTGCGCATCGACCTGCCGGATGCGCCGGGAGCGCACGCGCCTTCCGGTCAAGGCCGCCAGAAGGCGGAAGCACGGCCGGCGATCATGACCTCGGCCGAGCTGCGCGATCACGAGCGCGCCAATATTCTGGCAGCACTTGCGGCCAGCAACGGCAAGGTGTTCGGCCCCGGCGGCGCCGCCGCGTTGCTGGACATCAAGCCGACCACGCTGGCCTCGCGCATGAAGGCGCTCGGCCTCGCCCCTGCCCGCGCCGCCAGGCCCTACGCGTTCACGACGACTTCCTGATCTTGAAGCTGTTGAGATAATCCTCGGGCTTCGCCGGGTCGAAGCTCTTGCCCATCACCGCGAACGATTTGTACGCGGTGCCAGGCGGGGCCAGCCCCATCTCCTTCATGACCTTGGCGGTATCGGTCGCGAGGTAGACCTGTTCGGCTACCGACTTGTAGTCGATATCGCCCTTGATCTGGCCCCAACGCTTCATCTGGGTGAGCATCCAGACCGCGAAGGATTGCCAGGGGAACGGATCGAAGTCGACGCGCTTGGCGTCGGTCTTGATGCCGCCGAGTCCGTCGGCATAGGTGCCGGTCAGCACCTGCTCCAGCACAGTGACCGGGGCATTGATATAGTTCGCCGGCGCGATCGCCTCCGCGATCTGCTTGCGGTTCTCCGCCTTCGAAGCGTAGGCGGTGGCGTCGACAATCGCCCGCGTCAGCGCCGCGAAACTGTTCGGCGACGTCGTGATGAATTCCCGGCTCGCCGCAAAGCTGCAGCAGGGATGACCGTCCCAGATTTCCTTGGACAGGATATGCAGGAAGCCGACGCCGTCATAGATCGCGCGCTGGCAGATATTGTCCGGCGCGAGGAAACCGTCGATATTGTCGGCACGCAGATTGGCGACCATTTCCGGCGGCGGCACCGAGCGCAGTTGCACGTCGGTATCAGGATCGAGGCCGTGCTCGGCGAGATAGTACCGCAGCAGATAATTGTGCATCGAGTAGTCGAACGGAATGGCGAATTTCATGCCTTTCCAGTCCTTCGGGTCGCGTCTGTCCTTGTGCTTCATCGCGAGCGTGATGCCCTGCCCGTTGATGTTCTCGATCGCCGGCACGGTGAACGGGATCGGGTTGGCACCCAGCCCCAGCGAAATCGCGATCGGCATCGGCGCCAGCATGTGGGCGGCGTCGTATTCCTTGTTGATGGTCTTGTCGCGGATCACGGCCCAGCCGGCGGTTTTCACCACCTCGACGTTGAGACCGTATCTGGAATAGAAGCCGAGCGGCGCGGCCATGATGATCGGCGTTGCGCAGGTGATCGGGATGAAGCCGACCTTGAGGTCCTTCTTTTCCGGCGTGCCGGCTTGGGCGAAGACCTCGGTCGCGGTCTTGATCGGGAAAAACTGCGAAACGGCCGCAAGTGCCGTCGAGGCCCCGACCGATTTCAAGAACGCCCGGCGCGCGGCATCCTGCGGAAACATCGCGCGCATGACCGCGGAAGCAACCACCCCCTCGTAGCGTTGCTCGTCGCTCGGCGCCGGCTCGCAGCGCAGCGTCAGTTCCGCCTGTTCATGCTCGGCAGAGGAACCGTGCTGGCCGCAGACGCAGCCCGATCGCGACAATTTGCGATCGGCATCGAACGGATCGTCGAAGGTGGACATGACCGATTCCTTTTTCCTTTGCGTGACGCCGGATAATTGAACGGCCAAGCCGCCGCGTTCAGTGGATTCGCCGCCCGGCCGCCTCAACGAGCGCGGCCGGGCGATGCAAACCTTGCACGTTCTATGCCGCCTTCTCGGTCAGCCCGGTGTCTGTGGGCAGGCCTTCCTCGATCGGTAGCGAAGGATCCCGCGACCATTCGTTCCAGGATCCGAAATACATCCGCACATCCTTCACGCCGGCGTTCTTCAACGCGAGGAAGGTGTTGGAGGCCCGGGCACCCTTGAAGCAGTAAAGGTAGACCGGGGTATTCTGCGAAATGCCGACGGTGGCGCACTCGGCCAGGATCTCGTCCCTGGACTTGAAGCGCGGCCCCTCCGCGGTCGGCTTCATCATGCGGTACCATTCGAGCCAGACCGCGCCGGGGATGCGCCCCTTGCGCGGGCAGAAATCCTTGCCGTAGGGCGAGGAACTGTCGCCGATCCATTCATCGACGTCACGGACGTCGAGCAGCGCGATACCGGGCTTGCCGACGGCCGCCAGCATGGTCTTGGCATCGATCAGGATGTCGCCGGCTTCCGGAACGATCGAGAACGATGCTTTCGCTGGCTTCGGCACATCCGTCGTGACCGGCAGGCCCGCCGCCGTCCACGCGTCGTAGCCGCCATGCAGCACCTTGATCTTGGGATAGCCGAGCATGGTCAGCAGGAAATAGCCGCGGCATGATTGGCCGAATCCGGAATTCATCGACTGCTCGTAGATGACCGCGGTCTCCTTGCCCGACAACCCGGCGCCGCCGAATGCGTCGGCAAATTTGATCTTCAGTTCCTGCATGCCTTCCGGCGTCGAGGTCGCGAGGTAGGTGAAGATTTCATGCACGTTCACCGCGTTCGGCAGGTGTCCGGCGGCGTAGGCTTCCGGGTTGCGCGTGTCGATGACGACACACGGCTCCTTCTTGAAGAGATCGGCGAGTTCTCCGGCAGAAATCAGAACGTCCGTCATGGCAGGCCTCTCCTGTTTTCGTGGTTGAGGTTAGGGTCGATCCAAAATTCCTTGGCAGTTCCTTGGCAGTTCCTTGGCTCACGCCTCCGCCAGCATCTTGCGCAACTGCTTCGTCGCGGGGGTGACGATGGCGACGAAGTAGGCCTCGCGCAGCCTGCGTTGGGCACGATGGCTCGTCAGGTAGCCGCGCGCGCCGCAGTGAAGCATCGCCGCATGCGCGGCGGCGACGCTCGCCTCGCCCGCTCGCAGGCGAAGCGCCACCACACAGCGCCAATAGTCGTCATCGACGTTGTACGGGTCTCGCGCTAGTTGCATGGTTTCCGATTCGACTTCGGTCAGCAGATCCTGGAAATTGATCGGTTGTTCCTGCAAATAGCGATTGACGTGGCCGAGCGGTCCGGCGACTTCGTGCATGATCGCGATGCAATCCCGGATCAGGCCGATCGCCATTCCGGCCTGCAGCAGGATGAAGCCTGCACGAATTTTTTTCACGAACGGCCCGGCGGGAGCGGCCAGGATCAGATCGTCGGCCACGAAAAGGTCGCGGAACTGGACGCCATAGGTACCGGTGCCATCCATCGCGAGAAACGGCTGGCACGGCGTCAGTGTGACGGCGGGGTCGGAACAGTCGGCGAGAAACATCACGATCTCGCCCGGCCGGTCCTCGATCTCGAAGATCGTGCCGAACAAATGATCGGGGCCGAGATTGGATACCCACGGCAGCGCGCCGCGCACCACGTAGCCGCCGTCGACCTTGCGTCCCCTGAGCTTGAACTTCTCGATGCCGAACAAGGTCTTCATCGGATTGGAAAGGCCGGTGCCGCCCAGGATTTTTCCCGCGGAGACGCCGTCGGCAAATCGAGCCGTCAGCGCCGCATTGCCGGAATTGGTAACGTACCAGGCCAGCGTGTTCTGGCACCACGCCATGAAGGCGGTTGCGCCGCAGACTTCGCCGAGGGCGGCGATGGACTGAATGGCGCAGCGGAGATCCGCCGCGCCATGGTTCGGCCGGTGGCTGCCCCACGCCCCGGCATCGCCGAGACGCCGCAACAGATCAGCCGGATAGACGTTACCGCTGTCGATTTCTGCCGCGAGCGGCGCAATGTCCTTGCGTGCAATCGATGCCACCGCCGCGACGACGGATGCCGGCCCGGGATCGCCGACATGGTCGCCTGGCAGACGCGATACAGCCACTGCACTCATCAGACACTCCGCGGTTTGTCAGGGGGTGATTGCACGCTTTTTCGCCTTACGCGCTGACCTCGAGATTCACCGGCCGCGTAAACGTGTTGGCGACCGGCGACCACTTCTTGACGTGGGTGACCAGCGCGTCGATCTCGGCCGGCGCGATGCCTTCGCATTCCATGTCGACCTTGATCCGCACGTCGGTGAAGCCGACGGGCTTCTCGCTGACGTCGCCGGTGCCCCATACCGCCGTGATATTGAGGTCGCCTTCGAGCTGCAGCTCGAGCTTGTTGACGATCCAGCCGCGGTGCACCGCGTTGGCGTGCAGCCCGACCGCGAGGCACGAGCCCAGCGCCGCCAGCGACGCTTCCGACGGATTCGGCGCGGTGTCGTCGCCGAGCAGGCCCGGCGGCTCGTCCACGATGTAGGGCGGCAGGTTGCGGATGTAGTTGGCGTGGCGGAATTTGCCTTCGGCCACCGTTTTGCATTTCAGGGTCTTGATGACCTTCGGATTGGCTTTGCTGGTGATGATGAGCTGTTCCAGCCCGTCCTTGTCGATCGGAGCAAGGCAGCCTGTCAGTACTGTTTTTTGGGCGACCGCGGTCATTGGTTTTCTCCCTTGGCGGTAGGATACCGAACGGTCTGTTTCCTGCACGAAGCGTGCCAGTCCCCTTGCCAAACGAAAACCCGAAACCTTCGAGCCGCTTAAGCCGGATTGCCTTCGAATCGATCAGCGGCGGTTTGCTCAAGCGCGATGCAATTTCGGGTTCGCCGCGGAAATTATGAGCAGCGCGAGATGCGACTTGATGATGTCGGCGCATTTCGATTAACTGAGTGCATGCGCAAGCCTGCTTCGAAGAAGCGTTCCATCTCGCCAAGTCTCGCTGCCGGCGATGACGAGTCCGCGCGTGGGCGCCTGCTCGGCGCCGCCACGCGGCTGTTCTGCAAGAATGGCATCAACGCGACCGGCATCGACGCCATCATCAACGAGGCCGGCACCGCCAAGACCACGCTCTACAAATTGTTCGGGTCGAAAACCAATCTGGTACACGCCGTACTGGAGACCGAAGGCAAGCAGTGGCGCGAATGGTTCATCGGCTCAATCGAGGCCGGCGGCGGCAACGCGCAGACAAAGCTGGCGCGGATTTTTCCGGCGCTGAAGCACTGGTTCGGCCAGGAGCGTTTTTACGGCTGCCCCTTCATCAATGCCGTCGGCGAGCACGACAAGGACCAGAAGCAGCTTCGTGCCATCGCCATGCGGCACAAGAAGGTGGTGCTGGCGCACATCGAGAAGCTCGCCAGCGAGATGGGTGCCGCGGAGCCTGAAGTGTTGGCCCATCAACTCGCGCTATTGATGGACGGCGCCATCGTCGCCGCCATGGTCTCCCGCAATCCCGGTGTCGCCGACACCGCGGGTTTGGCCGCCGGCTCGCTGTTCGGACCTTCAAAGCTGAAGAAGCCGAAACGCACGGGCGAAGCACCGCAGATGATGGCGGTGTGAGGCTTCGCCGTCATTGCGAGCAGCGAAGCAATCCATGTCGCCGGGCAAAGAAGGAATGGATTGCTTCGCGGAGCCTGTCATCGGGCGGCGCTTCGCGCCGACCCGTTGGCTCGCAATGACGCCCCCCAGCCTAGCGAGCTTCCGACACGCGCGATTCGAGCCGGTCGAGCTGCGCGGCGATATCGGCCTCGACGTCGGCGGAGCCGATGTTGACCACCCGGTAGCCGCGCGCTTCCAGCCAGACCTGCCGCGCCGCGCGGTCCCTGGCGATGACCTCGGTCTCCTCGGGGTTGATCAGCTCGATCGCCACCCGGTGCACGAAGGAGACAAAATCCGGAATGTGGCGGCCGACCGGGGTCTGCCGCTTGAATTGCCCGGCGAAACGGCGATCGGTTCGCAGGCCCTCCCACAGGATGCGCTCGGCATCGGTCGGGTTCCGCCGCAATAGCCGCGCCAGCCCGCGCACCGTTCCGCTTTCCGACGGCAGTGCGTGCTGCCCGTGCTCGGCCAGCAGCGCGCGCAGCCGCGTCGCCTGCTCGCCGTCGAGCACCCCACCCTTGGCCGGGCCTTTGCGGCCCTCGGCGATCGCCATCACAACGCCGTGCAGCGTGTGCATGTCCTGCTTGGTCGGGTCCATGCGGGTAAAGATGTTGCGCAGATTGACCAGCATGGTCTCGCGCTTTTCCGCCGGGCGCAGGAATTCGACCTTGTCGAGCTCGCGCACCAGGTTATCGAAAAACGCCTGCATCTGGTGCTGCGAGGCGGGCTCGGAGCGTTCGGGCATGGCGAACGGCAGCGCCCCCGCGGTCGACAGCTTGAACCATTCATAGCCGATCAGCAGCACCGCCTGCGCCAGGTTGAGCGAGGCGAAGCCGGGATTGACCGGGAACGTGATGATGCGGTTGGCGAGTGCGACTTCCTCGTTCTGCAAGCCGTAGCGCTCGCGGCCGAACAGGATGCCGACCGTGCCACCGCCGTCGACGCCGGCCACGATCTCGCGTGCCGCCGCTTCGGGGGCGACCACCGGCTTGGCCTGGTCGTGGGCGCGGGCGGTGGTGGCGAACAGCAGCGTGCAGTCGGCCACCGCCTGCTCGACGGTGTCGAACAGCTCGACCTCGTCCAGAATATGGTCGGCGCCGGAGGCGGCGCGGCGGGCGTGGACGTTCGGCCAGCCGTCGCGCGGATTGACGATCCTTAAACGTGTTAAGCCGAAGTTGCCCATCGCGCGGGCGGCCATGCCGATGTTCTCGCCGAGCTGCGGCTCGACCAGAATGACGACGGGCCCGGCCAGCGCGACGCCCGATTTGGTCTTGTCGGTGCCCGAACCGGACATTCGTTTCACTTTCTGAATCAGCATCTGAAGATTGCGATTCAAGTTCCGAAGAACCTGATTCAACGCCTTGCGCGTCAGCCGCCTTCGATTGCCTGTCTGGCAGAATTTCTCAAGCAAAATAATCGGGTTAAGCCAACCACCTGATACTCAACCACAACCTCAAATGCACCCTTTTTTGGCCGGACGCTGGCAGCCGATTGGCGGGCGTTCCGACGATCCGACACCGGGCGCGAGGCGGCCATCGCCGCGAACCGCGTCCGTTCTCGCCGCGACCAAGCGTCATGTCTTCGCAGCGACAGCGCTATCCGCATACACCCACGCCGTCACGCGCCTCGCTGATGGGCCGGCAACGGGCGGGACAGTTGGCGCCGACCGACACCGCGAAGGCGCTGCAGGCGGCACGCGCCTGCCCCGATGCTTGGTATCGCGTCCAGGCGCTCGCCTCGGTCGCGGAACACGCGGAGCAGCAGCTGGCCTTGTCGATCCTGGAAGAAGCCGCGCGCGAAGCGCAATCATGTCATGACGCCTATGGCACGGTCGCCGTGATGGCGTGGCCGCTGCGGGTGGCATTCAGGCAGGGGCAACTCAACTTCGCCGGGCGCGAACTGAAAAAGTGCCTTGTGCTGGCGTCGGCGGTCGAGCCCCGGGCCTCGCGGGCCTACGCGCTGGAGATCCTGTGGAGCGCCTGCTTCTCGGTGGACCCCGGCCATGCCGAACCGGTGTGGTGCCGAATCCTGGAGCTTTGCCATCCGGATCACAGCTGGCGTGCCGCCCGGCTCTACTTGCACATCGCGGAAATCCAGAACGAGCGGAATCCCGGCGGCGCCGCCGAGGTGATCGGCGCCATGCCGCCCGGCAAGGCGCGACGCTGGCTGGAACGGCGTTTCGGCCTGATCTGAAATCCAGCCGGATTGGCGCCGCCATTCGCCTTCCAGCCCGCGTTTTCGGATGCTATAGCGACGGCAGCACCACTCCATCCATCCCGAAACGCGCTGTTTCTATCGAAAAGGCCCGATCTGCCATGGCAAAAATCAAGGTGACCAACCCCGTCGTCGAACTCGATGGCGACGAGATGACCCGGATCATCTGGCAATACATCAAGGACAAGCTGATCAACCCGTTCCTCGATATCGACCTGAAATATTACGACCTCGGGATGGAATACCGCGACGAGACCAACGACCAGGTCACCATCGACGCCGCCGAAGCCATCAAGAAGTACGGCGTCGGCGTCAAATGCGCCACCATCACCCCTGACGAAGCCCGGGTGAAGGAATTCAATCTCAAGCAGATGTGGAAGTCGCCGAACGGCACCATCCGCAACATCCTCGGCGGCGTCGTGTTCCGCGAGCCCATCATCTGCAAGAACGTGCCGCGGCTGGTGCCCGGCTGGACCAAGCCGATCATCATCGGCCGCCACGCCTTCGGCGACCAGTACCGCGCCACCGACTTCCTGTTCCCGGGCAAGGGCACGCTGACGATGAAGTTCGTCGGCGAGGATGGCGCCGTGATCGAGCGCGAAGTTTACAAAGCTCCCAGCGCCGGCCTCGCGCTCGCGATGTACAACCTCGACGATTCGATCGCGGATTTCGCCCGCGCCTCGTTCAACCAGGGCCTCGCCAAGAACTATTCGGTGTACCTGTCGACCAAGAACACCATCCTCAAGGTCTATGACGGCCGATTCAAGGACATCTTCCAGGACATCTTCGACAAGGAATTCAAGGCGAAGTTCGACGCCAAGAAGATCACCTACGAGCATCGCCTGATCGACGACATGGTCGCCGCGGCGATGAAGTGGTCGGGCGGCTACGTCTGGGCCTGCAAGAACTACGACGGCGACGTGCAGTCGGACACCGTGGCGCAGGGCTACGGCTCGCTCGGCCTGATGACCTCGGTGCTGATGACCCCCGACGGCAACACCGTCGAAGCCGAGGCCGCCCACGGCACGGTGACCCGGCACTACCGCGAACATCAGAAGGGCAAGGAGACCTCGACCAACTCGATCGCCTCGATCTTCGCCTGGACCCGCGGCCTGTCGCATCGCGCCAAGCTCGACAACAACGAAGCGCTGGCGAAGTTCGCGCTGACGCTGGAAAAGGTCTGCGTCGACACCGTCGAGGCCGGCTTCATGACCAAGGACCTGGCGCTCCTGGTCGGCGCCGACCAGCGCTGGCTGTCGACCACGGGCTTCCTCGACAAGGTCGCGGAGAACCTGACCAAGGAAATGGCCTGATAAGCTTGGCGGCTTGCGGCTTAAGGTAAAGCCGCACGCTCCCTCATCGTCATTGCGAGCGCAGCGAAGCAATCCATCTATCCAAGCAAAGGAAGAATGGATTGCTTCGTCGCTTCGCTCCTCGCAATGACGCGCGTTGAGAGCGCCGCGGTTTCGCCCCAAACAACTTGCGTGGTCCGTTCGCAATTGCCTGGGGCCACCATGCGGCGAATCGTTCGCTTTGGACTACTTCTCACCATTCTAATGGTAGGCATGATCGCGCTCTGCAACAGCTCGTTCTGGGTGTCGGCGCAGACCCAGCGCACCTTGCTCGCGCATCGCGGGCTGGCCCAGACCTATCCCGCTACGGGCTTGACCGCGACGACCTGTACCGCGGCGCGCATCTTTCCGCCCGAGCATACCTTCATCGAGAACACCCTGCCCTCGATGCGCGCCGCGTTCGCCGCCGGCGCCGACATCGTCGAACTCGACGTGCACCCGACCACCGACGGCCAGTTCGCCGTCTTCCATGACTGGACGCTGGAGTGCCGTACCGACGGCCAGGGTGTGACGCGTGAACGCAGCCTCGCTGATCTGAAAAAACTCGACGTCGGCCATGGCTACACCGCCGACGGTGGCAAGACCTTTCCGTTGCGCGGCACCGGCATCGGCCTGCTGCCCTCGCTCGCCGAGGTGCTGAACGCCTTTCCCGACAAGCGTTTTCTGATCCACATCAAAAGCAACGATGCCGATGAGGGCCGGCGGCTCGCCGAACGCCTCACATCGCTACCGCATCAACAATCGCAGCGGCTGATGATCTATGGCGGCGCCCAGCCGGTGGCGGTCGCGCGGGACATGCTCGACATCCCCACGATGTCGGGATCTACGCTGGAGCGCTGCCTGATCCGCTATGTCCTGCTGGGCTGGTCCGGTTACATGCCGTCGGATTGCGAACGCAGCGTACTGCTGGTGCCGGTCAATTACGCCCCGTGGCTGTGGGGCTGGCCGAACCGGTTTCTCAACCGGATGAACGATCATGGCTCGACCGTCTTCATCGTCGGCCGCAATGACGGCGAGGATTTCTCCAGCGGCATCGACCGGCCCGAGGATCTCAGCCTGTTACCATCAGGTTATGCCGGCGGCATCTGGACCAACCGGATCGACCGCATCGCGCCCATGCTACCAAACCGCTAGAGACGTATGTGATTGGGTCAGGGCCTTGTACGGAGAATTTTCTTCTTCATTTTTCCGTATAGTAGCATAAAATACCACAATCGTGTTTCGCTCGATCATTGCATGGGGTTGTTTTCGCGTTTTTTTGTAAAGGCCCTGCATAGCCCCAGCTCAGGCGCCGTTCATCGCCTTCTCGATCGCCGCGAGCGCCGCGTCCGCCTTGGCGCCGTCGGGACCGCCGGCCTGCGCCATGTCGGGCCGTCCGCCGCCGCCCTTGCCGCCGAGCGCCTCGGAGGCGATCTTGACCAGATCGACCGCGCTGAAGCGCGCGGTGAGATCGGGCGTGACGCCGACCACGACGCCGGCCTTGCCGTCCGCGGTGACGCCGACGATGGCGACCACGCCGGAGCCGAGCTGCTTCTTGCCGTCATCGGCGAGGCTCTTGAGGTCCTTCATCTCGATGCCTTCGACCGCGCGCGCCATCAGCTTGACGTCGCCGACCTGACGCACGCCGGCGGGACCCGCCGCCGCGCCGTTGCCGGCGGAAGTCCCGCTGCCCATCGCGATCCGCTTGCGCGCTTCCGCGAGGTCGCGCTCCAGCTTCTTGCGCTCTTCCATCAAGGCGGCGATGCGCGCTGGCATCTCGTCGAGCGTGGTGCGCAACTCGCCCGCCGCGGTTTTGGCCAGCGCCATGGTGTCGTTGGCATGCTTGCGCGCGTGGTTGCCGGTCAGCGCCTCGATGCGGCGGACGCCCGACGCGACCGCGCTTTCGCCGGTCACCGAAATCAGCCCGATATCGCCGGTGCGGCGCACATGGGTGCCGCCGCACAATTCCACCGACCAGCCGAGCGCGTTGCTGCCGTGCGCGCGGGCGCTGCGGCCCATCGTGACCACGCGCACCTCGTCGCCGTATTTTTCGCCGAACAGCGCGCGGGCGCCGGCGTCGCGCGCGTCGTCCACCGCCATCAGCCGCGTGGTGACCTCGTCATTCTCCAGCACCACCTCGTTGGCGATGTCCTCGATGCGGGCAATCTCTTCCGGCGTGATCGGCTTCTGATGCACGAAGTCGAACCGCAGCCGGTCCGGCGCGACCAGCGAGCCGCGCTGGGCGATGTGATCGCCGAGCACCTGGCGCAGCGCCTCGTGCAGCAGATGTGTCGCCGAGTGATGCGCCCGGATCGAGGAACGCCTGGCGTGGTCGACCTCCAGCTGCAAGGCGGTGCCGACGGTCAGTGTGCCCTGCTCCACCGTGCCCTGATGCACGAACAGATCGCCCGCCCGCTTCTGCGTGTCGGTGACACGGAACCTGACGCCCTCGCCGATCATCACGCCGGTGTCGCCGACCTGACCGCCGGACTCCGCGTAAAACGGGGTCTGGTTGAGAACGACCGAGCCGGTCTCGCCGGCCTTGAGGCTGTCGGTATCCTTGCCGTCCTTGACGAGTGCTGCGACCACGCCCTCGGCGGTCTCGGTCTCGTAGCCCAGAAATTCCGTCGCGCCGAGCTTCTCGCGCAGCGGAAACCAGATGTTCTCGCTGGCGGTATCGCCGCTTCCCGACCACGACGCGCGCGCCTTCTCTTTCTGCTTTTCCATCGCATCGGTGAACGACGCGAGATCGACGCTGATGCCGCGCGACTTCAGCGCGTCCTGGGTGAGGTCGAGCGGGAAGCCATAGGTGTCGTACAGCGTGAACGCGGTATCGCCGTCGAACATGTCGCCTTTCTTCAGCGAACTGCTCTTTTCGTCGAGGATCGACAGGCCGCGCGCCAGCGTCTTGCGGAAACGGGTTTCTTCCAGCCGCAGCGTTTCCTCGATCAGCTTTTCCGCCCGCACCAGATCCGGATAGGCCTGGCCCATCTCGCGCACCAGCGCCGGAACGATACGATGCATCAGCGGATCGCGCGCGCCGAGCAACTGCGCATGGCGCATCGCGCGGCGCATGATCCGGCGCAGCACATAGCCGCGGCCCTCGTTCGACGGCAGCACACCGTCGGAAATCAGGAAGGCGGAGGAACGCAGATGGTCGGCGATGACACGGAATGACGCAACCGTCTGCTCCTCCGGTCCGGTCCCGAGCGCTGACGCGGTGGAATCGATCAGGTGACGGAACAGATCGGTCTCGAACACGCTGTCCACGCCCTGCAGGATGCAGGCCATGCGCTCCAGCCCCAGGCCGGTGTCGATCGACGGGCGCGGCAGCGGCTGGCGCTCGTCCTTCGTCACCTGCTCGAACTGCATGAAGACGAGATTCCAGAATTCGAGGAAGCGGTCGCCATCCTCCTCCGGGCTGCCGGGAGGCCCGCCCCAGATGTGCTCGCCGCGGTCGATGAAGATTTCCGAGCACGGACCGCAGGGTCCGGTGTCGCCCATCGCCCAGAAATTGTCCGACGTCGGAATGCGGATGATGCGATCGTTGCCGAAGCCCGCGATCTTCTTCCAGAGATCGGCCGCCTCGTCGTCGGTGTGATAGACCGTGACAAGCAGCTTGTCCTTCTTCAGCCCGAAATCCCTGGTGATCAGGTTCCAGGCGAGTTCGATCGCGCGCTCCTTGAAATAGTCGCCGAACGAGAAATTGCCGAGCATCTCGAAAAA
>PNKY01000019.1 GCA_013822765.1 Rhodospirillum sp. | reverse complement strand
AAACCAACCAATCAAAACGCCGCAGCACAATCGCTGCGGCGTTTGGCGTTGTGCCGCGTTCAGGATTAACAGCCGCGAACGGTTCGAGCATGCTGACTTCGCACGCCAGACGACCTTCATCGCCTCGTTAACCATGGGCTCGAAGACAGAACCGGCGGTCTAGGCTTCCCGTCCATCTGTGCTAGAGTTTGTGTCGATAGATTTCCCGTACCGGCCACACAGGCCAGGGATGTCTCGCATGGAGAACGCATCGAGTGTCATCCGCCAGAGGCCGCGCTACACGTGGTCATGGATCCTTGCGCTCTTCTTGCAGAGCCTTTCCATTGCCCCGGCCTTCAGCGACACGACATCCGCTACCACCTTCGATCCGCCGCTGGTGCTGAGCGAGTCTGAGAAGGCCTGGCTGCAGCAACATCCGAACATCCGCCTCGGCGTCAATCCGGCCTATCCGCCATTCGATTACCTTGAGAGCGATGGCACTTTCACCGGAATGTCCGCGGACTACATCGACCTGATCGCCGAACGCCTCGGCATCGAGATGACAGTCGTTCCGAACCTGACCTGGACCGAGGTCTTCGATGCGGCCAAGGACGGCCGCGTCGACGTGGTCGTTGGAGTGAAAGACACCGCACAGCGCCGCGAATTCCTGACCTTCACCGCCGACTATCTGACCTTCCCGACAGTCATCATGACGCGCGACACGCAGGCGATGATCGCCGGGCTGGGCGATTTGAGAGGCCGCACGCTGGCCCTGCCGGAAAATTATGCGGTCACCGATGAGATCGCGAACGAATACCCCGATCTCAAGCGCACCATATATCCGACGCTCCTGGACGCATTGACTGCGGTGGCGCACGGCGACGCGGATGCCACGGTCATCAATCTGGCGAGCGCCTCTCATCTGATCGCACGAAATAACATCGGGGGGTTGGTCGTTGCCGCGCCGTCCGGCATGGAGGATGCGCGCTTCGCCCTCGGGGTGCGGAAGGACTGGCCGGAATTGGCCGCGATCCTCGACAAGGCGCTCGCCTCCATCCCGGAGCGCGAGATCGTTGCCATCCGCGAACAGTGGATCATCGCTCCCTACGACGCGCGCATGGCGGCCAACCGCGCTCGCTCCCTCGCGTTCGAGATTGCGGGCGGGGCCGCCATCTCCGTGCTGCTGGTTTTGCTGTGGATTCGCCAGTTGAAACGCGAGGCCAAGCGCCGCCGCGTCGCCGAAGAGGCGCTTGCGAAGCAGATGAGCCTGCACGTCGCCCTGCTGGAGAACCTGCCTGCGCGGGTCGCCTACAAGGACACCGAAGGCCGCTTCGTCGGCTGCAACCGGGCCTATGAGCAGGCGTTCGGCGTGTCCAGGGAACAACTCATCGGCAAGACGATCTCCGAGATCGAAGCCTTCCCGGAGGAAGAGCGGCGCAGGCAGCGGGCGATCGACATCGAGGCCCTGAGCACCGGCAAGCCGGTGCACCGCGAGGACCAGCTGACGCGAGCCGACGGCAGCCTGCACGACATCCTGCTGTGGCGTATTCCGTTTGCGCTGGCGGATGGAACGCCAGCGGGCCTCCTCAGCATCACGGTCGATGTCAGCGCGCAGAAAGCGGCCGAGCGGGCGGTCGCCGATCAACTCGCCTATCAACGCGCGCTGATCGATACGATTCCCAGCCCGATCTACATCAAGGACAAGAACGCGCGCTTTCTCGGCTGCAACCTGGCTTATGAGCGCGCGTTCGCCGTCAGCCGGGACGCGCTCGTCGGCAAGACCGTCCACGAGCTGCCGCATGTGCCGGCTGAAAGGCGGGAGGCGGTCTATCGCCGCGACATGGAGATTCTGCGCACGCGGGGTCAGGAATTCCACGAAGAGAAGCTGCCGTTCCGGGACGGCCCGCACGACACCATGTTCTGGATCAACAGCTTTGCCCTGGCCGATGGCCAGGTCGGCGGCCTGGTTGGTGCCATTGTCGATGTTACGCAGCAAAAGGCGCTCGAGCGCCAGGCGCAGGAGGCGGAGCGCCAGCTGCGCGAGATCGCCGACAGCGTACCTGGCGTCGTCTATCAGCTGCGGGTCGGTGCGGACGGGCAGCGCAGCTACACTTTCATGAGCGACGCAGTGAAGACGCTCCGTGGCTACGGGCGCCAAGAGGTGCTCGCCAACTATGACTTGATATGGGCGCAGGTCCTGGATGAGGACAAGCCGATGATCGAGGCGGCGATCCGCTCCGCGGCGGAGACGTTGAAGCCCCTGATGGAGGAATACCGGATCCGCATGCCGGACGGCGCCATCAAATGGCTGCAATCGGCGGCGGTTCCCCGCAAGACCGAAGACGGGGCTGTCATCCTCAACGGCTATTGGGTGGATGTCACGGGCCATCGCGACATGGAGATCGAGCTGGCCGAGGCCAAGGCGGCGGCCGACGCCGCGAGCCACGCCAAGAGCTCGTTCCTGGCCGCGATGAGCCACGAAATCCGCACGCCGATGAATGGCGTGCTGGGCACGCTCGAATTGCTCGGACTGACGCGGCTCGACAGCGAACAGCGCGCCAATGTCGAGGTGATGCGCGATTCGGGCCGCGCGCTGCTGCGCATCGTCGACGACATCCTCGATTTCTCCAAGATCGAGGCCGGCATGCTCGATCTGCGGCCGGAGCCGACTGCGCTTTCCGACCTGGTCCAGGGCGTGCGGGATGTCTATTCCGGCGCCGCCAGCGGCAAGAAAATCCTGCTGACCGCGGAGACCGATGTCCGTATCAGTCCCGCCGTGGCGGTCGATCCCCTGCGGCTGCGGCAGATCCTCAACAACTTCGTCAGCAATGCCCTGAAGTTCACGATGCAGGGCTCGGTCGCCATCGAGGCGAACCTGATCGAGAGCAAGGACGGGATCGACACGGTGAGTTTCACCGTCACCGATACTGGCATCGGCATATCCAGCGAGAACCAGAAGAAGCTGTTCCAGCCGTTCACCCAGGCCGAGAGCAATACCACGCGCCGGTTCGGCGGCACCGGTCTGGGCCTCGCCATCTGCAGGCGGCTCGCCGATCTGATGAAAGGCGCGATCACGATCGACAGCACGCCCGGACGCGGGACGACCATGCGTCTGGTCGTGCCGCTGCCCCACGCCGATCCAAGCCAAATCGCGCGGCATGACGAAGGAGAGGCGCTGAATGCCGCGATCCTGGAGACCCGTCCCCCGGCGCCCACGCCGGACGTGGCGGCGGCGCAAGGCACGTTGATCCTGGTGGCGGACGATCATCCGACCAACCGCATGCTCCTCAAGCGCCAGATCAATCTGCTGGGTTATGCAGTCGAGACGGTGAAGGACGGCCAGGAGGCGCTGGACGCCTGGCAATCGGGTCGCTTCGGGCTGCTCGTCACCGACTGCAACATGCCGGAGCTCGACGGCTACGAGTTGGCGCGGGCGATCCGCGCGGCAGAGCGCGGCAACGGCAGCGCCCGTATTCCGATCCTCGCCTACACCGCCAATGCGATGGAAGGCGAAGGCGAGATCTGCCTGGCCGCCGGCATGGACGGATACCTCGCCAAGCCGGTCGAAATGTCGGCGCTGCTGCGCGCGCTCGATCGCTGGCTGCCCTTGCCGCCAGCCACCGCCGCCGAGGTTCGCGACACGCCGCGAAAGGCGCCCATATCGCCGGCTGCCGCGGCAGGGCCGATCGACCGGGCGAAGTTGAGCGAGATTTCGCTCGGCGACGAGGCGGTCGAGCGGGAGATCCTGGCCGATTTCCGCCGGACGGCAGAGGAGGATGCGGCCAACCTGGTCAACGCGCTGGAAACCGGAAATTGCGGCGATATCACCCGCATTTCCCATCGGCTCAAAGGGGCGTGCCGGAGCGTCGGTGCGATCGATCTCGCTGCGATCAGCGAGCAGATGGAGAAGGCTGGTCGTTCCGGCGACCGATCCGCGATCGATGCGGCCAAGGACCCGCTATTCCGCGAGGTCGAACGGCTGTGCAGACACTTGGCGGACCTATGAGAAACACATTTCATTGCAGATGGCCGCGATGAATATCAGCGAACTCCGATTTCTGGTGGCGGAAGATCACGATTTCCAGCGCCGTACGTTGGTCGGGCTGCTGAAGCGCTTGGGCGCTTCCTATGTTTCGGACGCGCCCGATGGCGCAAGCGCGCTCGAAATGTTCGCCACCCCGGATGCCCGCATCGACGTCATCATCAGCGACCTCGACATGCCGGGCATGGACGGCATGGAACTCATCCGGCGGGTGGGCGAAAGCGGCCTCCCGGTCGCCATCATTCTGGCGAGCTCGATCGAGCGCGCGGTCCTGGCCTCGGTCGAGACCATGACCAAGGCCTATGGCATCACGCTGCTTGGCGCCATTGAAAAGCCCGTCACCCAATCGAAGCTGGAAGGGCTGATCTCGAAGCACAAGCCGCCGCAAGCCAAATCAACCGGGACCCGGCCAGCGAGTCCAGCTATTCCGTTGGAAGAAATCCGTCGTGGCCTGGGCAACAGCGAGTTCGAGCCGTTCTTTCAGCCCAAGATCGACCTCGCCAGCGGCGAGCTCAAGGGTGCCGAAGCGCTGGCGCGTTGGCGCCATCCGGAGCGTGGCGTTCTCGGGCCTTACGCCTTCATCGATACGCTGGAGCAGGTCGGGCAGATCGATCCGCTGACCTGGATGATGGTGACGAAATCGGCGCGTCAATGCCGAGCCTGGGCCGACGTTGCGCCCGCGCTCGACGTCACCGTGTCGGTGAACATTTCCGCTAGTTCGCTCGCGGTGGCCGGCGCTGCCGATCACATCACGCGGCTGGTCCGTGACGAGGGCGTGGACCCGGGCCGAATCGTCCTGGAAGTGACGGAGAGCACGGCGGTGGGGAATGTCGGCGCATCGCTGGAGACTCTCGCCCGGCTGCGGATGAGGGGCTTCCGCCTGTCGATCGACGACTATGGAACCGGCTATTCCTCGATGCAGCAGCTGGCGCGGATCGCGTTCAACGAGCTGAAGATCGACCAGTCCTTCGTCATGAGCGCGCTCGAATCCGACGCCAGCCGCGTGATCCTGGAATCGAGCCTCGAAATGGCGCGGAGGCTGAAGGTCCAATCGGTGGCGGAAGGCGTGGAGACTCGAGCGCACTGGGACCTGCTGCTGGCGCTCGGCTGCGACATGGCGCAGGGCTATTTCATCGCCAAACCCATGGCGGCCGCTGACTTCGCCCGCTGGGCGGCGGAGTGGAAGGCGCCTGAATAGACTGCAGGCGCCTGCGCTCGGCACGATGCGGTTGGTCCGCCTCTCGTTGCCTCATCTTGTCGAGCTTCTGGAAAAACGCGGCTGCAAAGCGGGAACTGGATTTTGCGAGCCCAGCGAGGGCGATGGTCGGGTTCACCAAATCGTCGCGCGGGCGTCATCGCGACGACCGGGTCGCTCCGCTAACGGGGGATGGCTCGCACGGAGATTGACCGATGATGCACATTCGCTCGCTTGCCCTCGCTGTTCTGCTCTTCGCCGCCTTGCCGGCGCTGGCCGAGGAAGCCGGCCCGCCGGTCGGCTCGTCCGAACTCATCCAGCGCTTCCAGGTCAAGGAAGCGCGTCAGGGCGTCGGCGTCGACGCGGACGCGTTCTACGCGGTCGACAACACGGTCATCGCCAAATACGACAAGAAGACCGGCGCGCTGGTCGCCAAGTGGGAAGGCGACGAGAACGGCTCCGCCATCCACCTCGACAGCGCCGCCGTGGTTGACGGCAAGCTCTATGCGGCGCATTCCAACTATCCGGCCTGGCCGATGACCAGCTCGGTCGAGGTGTGGGACGCCGCGACCATGAAGCATGTCGAAAGCCACAGCCTCGGCATCGAGCGCGGCTCGCTCACCTGGCTCGATCGCGATGCCAACGGGGTCTGGTGGGGCGCCTTCGCCAACTACAACCGTGTCTTCGACAAGAGCCCGATCGCGTACGGCAACAAATACACCACGCAGCTCGTCCGCTTCGATGCCGATTGGCGCGTGGCCGAGGCGTGGGTCTATCCGGATGCGCTGGTCGAGAAGTTCGACGACATGAGCAACTCCGGCGGTGCCTGGGGAGCCGACGGCAAGCTCTACATCACCGGCCACGACAATCCCGAGCTGTATGTCATGGAGCTGCCCAAGATCGGCTCCGAGTTGAAATGGGTCGGCACCATCCCGGCGGAGATCGCCGGGCAGGGCTTTGCATTCGACCACAGCCGGCCTGGCGTGATCTACGGCATCATCCGCAAGAAGGAAGGCAGCGAAGTCACCGTCAGCCGCATCACGCCGCCGGTCGTCAACTGACCCTGCAGAGCCTGGGTGATTCGTGTCGTCCTAGACTAGTTTCGCTTTGTAGCCGGCGTTGGCAGCAACGCCCGGAGTTCTTCCGGAACTTCGGTAAAGGTCGCGCTGGCGGTGGTGAACCCGCCATCGTCCTCCAGCTCGAAGACATAACGGAACGAATCTGGCTGCGGCGCGGACCCGCCAGCCGGCGGCGACCGCACGAACGACCGGGCGATCTCGGCGGTCGCGGCATCGAGATCGCCATCCGTCATCACCCTGGTCGGCTGGAAGGTCGGCAGCTGCCCGCCCACGCGGCGAATCGTCAGCCGCATGGCGTCCGTTCGGGTGCGTCATGCGACCAGCCTCTGCTGGGCGGTGAGGACACCGACCTCCATCCATGCCGTCTGGACCTTGTGTGCCGTGGCTCCGTCATAGAAATCCCGCGCAACCGAGATCGTCTCATAAGCGCATTTCGCGAAGTTGGCATTATCGCGCAATCGGTCGCAGAGGGCGATATACCAGATCTTGCCGGCGACCTCCCAGGCGGGCCTTCCGATCGAGACAGCCGCCCGGTAGAAGGCGTGGTTCGGGATGCCCGAATTCACATGGACGCCGCCCCAATCGCCGAGGTCGGTGTTGGGCAGCTCCTTGTAGTCCTTCATATGGGCGGGCTGCGGGTCGCGCCCCAGCTCCGGGTCGTCATAGGCGGTGCCCGGCGCCTTCATGTTGCGCAGGCTCATCTTACGCAGCCTGGTCGGCTTAAACAGTTTGTTGCCGACGGTCCAGTCCGCCGCTTTCGGATCGCCGTCCTTGTCGGCCCATTGCCGCGCCAGCACGCCGAACACGTCGGAGAAATGCTCGTTCAGCGCGCCGCTCTGCCGCTCGTATTTCAGCGCGGCCTCGTATTGCGTGACGCCATGCGTCAGCTCGTGCCCGACCACGTCGCGCGCGATGGTGAAACGGTTGAACAATACGCCATCGCCATCGCCATAGACCATCTGGCGCCCGGTCCAGAACGCATTGTCGTAGCCGACATCTTCCTGCTCCTGGTAATGCGCCGACGAGACAAGCGGCAGGTTTTCGTTGTCGATCGACGCGCGCCTGTAGACCGTCTCGAAGAACCGGAACACCATGCCGCTATAGTCGTAGGCCTCGGAGATGGCGGCATCCTGCGTCCTGCGGCCGCCTTCCTTGCGCACCAGGCGCTTCAGCAGGTCGGTGGTCTTCTCGCAATCATAGATGCGCCGGTCCAGCTTGGGTTCGGGCGTTGCGCCGGGCGCCCTGCGCCGCATCGACAAGGCGGCCCTTCGCACGATGCGCTGCTGCTGCGAATCCTCGTGCATGCGGGCGAGGGATTCGCGTACCCGCCGGTTCCGCGCATGCCGGCGCAGATGCTCGGTCAGATAGGGCGGCAGGGCGAAGCAGCAGGCGCAGGACGAATCATGAGAATGATGCAAAGTACTGGTCAAAATATCCTCCTTCGTTTGAACGTTGCTCGGCGCGCGGCTGGCGCTAATTCCACCAGCCGGCCGAACGCCCGATCTCGATGAGCACAGTCGCGGCGTTGCCCGCGGCGCTCACCAGGGCGGCCACCATCAAAGCAGTTGCGTAGTCCTCCGGATCCGGTCGATCGCCGCGGCTCCAGCGGCGCTTGGCAAATCGCTCGACCTCATCAGATCTCCGGCGAAGCATCGTCACCTCCAGCACGCGAGGCGTTACGGGGCTCTCGCACCGGCGCGCCGAATATGCTGGCACGTGTCCGATCCGGTGTTCATCATTTGTTCTGATAATTCCAGATCGGGGTCCCGATGGTCAAACGCAATGATCAGGACCCCCTTCGAATCTTGTGACGGTCCGGCACGCGCGGTGACCCTTCAGTCCCGATAGTCGGGCGCTTCGCGGTCCAGGATCGCTTTGACTTCGGCCAGGTGATCGTCCGCGAGGTGGGGATAATCCAGCCATTGCTGCGCCGTGGTCTGGGCGACGTCGTTCGGCGCGATGCGCAGCGGCCGGTTGCTGGCATAGCAGGTCATCAGCGTCTCGGCGGCCCGCTCGAAATAGTACATCTCGTCGAAGGCTTGCGCGACCGAGGCGCCGGCGATCAGCACGCCGTGATTGCCCATCATCAGCACGCTCTTGTTGCCGATGAGGCCGACCAGCCGGTCGCCTTCCTCGTCCGCCAGCGCCATGCCGGCATAGGCCTCATCCATCGCCACGCGACCATGGAACCGCACGGTGTTCTGGTCGATCGGGTACATCGTGCTGTCAGCAAGGCCCGCGAGCGCGGTCGAGAATTTCGGATGCAGATGCATGACGCAGCGCGCCTGCGGCAGCCGTGCATGCAACCGGCCGTGGATACACCACGCCGTGGGGTCGGGCGCATCGGGGCGCGCAAGCGTCCTCTGGTCGCGCGCATCCAGCAACAGCAGGTCGCTGGCGCGGATGCGGGAGAAGTGGCGGCCGCGCGGATTCATCAGGAATTGGCGGCCGTCAGCAGAGACAGCGACGCTCAGATGGTTGGCCACGCCTTCGTGCATGCCGAGCCGTGCGAACCAGCGGAACGCCGCCGCCAGGTCATCCGGGCGTTCGGGATCTCGGCATCAGGATCCGTCTGTCGCACCTGCGCCATTCCGCTCATCGCTGCGCGCTTTCCCATTTGGGGTTGATCCATACGGGCGCCTCGACGGACGACAATGGCTTCCGCCCGCGGATCAGATCGGCGGCGCGCTCGGCGATCATGATGGTGGGCGCGTTGGTGTTGCCGCTGACGATCGAGGGCATGATCGAGGCATCGACCACCCGCAGGCCGTCGACGCCATGCACCCGCAACGCGTCGTCGACCACGGCGGACGTATCGCTTGCCATGCCCATCTTGCAGGTGCCGACCGGGTGATAGCAGGTCTCGAGCGCCTGCCGCACCCAGGCATCGATCTCGTCCTTGCTGCGCACGCCGGGACCGGGGAACAGTTCTTCGCCGCGATAGGGATCGAGCGCCTTCTGCGCCAGGATCTCGCGCAGCAGCGTGACGCTGACGCGGAAATCCTCGCGGTCGCGCGGGCTCTGCAGGTAGTTGAACCGGATCGCCGGCGCCTGCCGTGGATCGGCGCTGCGCGCCTCCACCTTGCCCAGGCTCTCCGGGCGCAGCAGATCGATATGCACCTGGAACGAATGCCCCGGCCGGGTCTCCACCGTTCCCGGCATCACCGCCAACGGCATGAAGGTGAATTGCAGATCGGGATGTTCGATGCCGGCGCGGCTGCGGATGAAGCCACCGGCCTCGAAGTGATTGCTGGCCGCGGCGCCGCTCTTGTTCAGGAACCATTGCAGGCCGGTCAGGTACTTGCCCGGCGCGCGCGCCTTCCTGGCCAGGGATACCGGCTGCTTGCAGGCATGCTGGACGACGATGTCGGGATGGTCGCTGAGATTGGCGCCGACGCCCGGCAGATCGCGCCTGACTGTGATCCCAAGTTTCCTCAGCAGGTCCGCCGGGCCGATGCCCGAGAGCTGCAGCAGCTGGGGGCTGTTGATCGCGCCGCCGCACAGGATGACCTCGCGCTCCGCAGTCGCGGTCCGGCGCTCGCCGCCGACCGCATAGGCAATGCCGGTGGCGCGCTGGCCGTCGACCAGGACCTCGAGCGCCAGGGCGCCGGTGACGATGGTGAGGTTGGGCCGCGCCCGCACCGGATCGAGATAGCCGCGCGCCGTGCTCCAGCGCCGGCCCTGATGGGTGGTGCGGTCGCAAGGACCGAAGCCCTCCTGCTGCGCGCCGTTGCAATCGGGCGTGTAGGGATATCCCGCCTGCTGGCCGGCTTCGATGAAGGCCGCACCCAGGACGCTGGTGCTGCCGTTGGGCGTCGTCACGTGCAGCGGCCCGTCCTTGCCGTGATAGGCATCGGCCGCGCGCTGGTTGTTCTCGGCGCGCCGGAAGTAGGGCAGCACGTCGGCATAGCTCCAGCCGCGGCAGCCCGCCTGCGCCCAGCGGTCATAGTCGCGCGCATGGCCGCGCACATACATCATGCCGTTGATGGAGGAGGAGCCGCCGAGCACTCGGCCGCGCGGATGGCTGAGCCGCCGGTTGCCCAGATACGGCTCAGGCTCGGACGTGTAGGCCCAGTTGAAGCGGTCGTTGGCGAGCAGCCGACCGAGGCCGGACGGCATGTCGATCGCCCAGTTGCGATCAACCGGTCCCGCTTCCAGCAGCAGGACGCGGACATCCGCGTCCTCCGTCAGGCGCGCCGCCAGCACGCACCCGGCCGATCCGGCCCCGACGATGACGTAGTCGAAGGCTTTCATCCGCGCGCGTGCACGGCCTGATGCACCAGCTTGTGAAAGTGGTGCACCAGGTGCTCGCTCTCGTTGCTGCGCTCCGGATCGATCAGGTAGCGGCCCTGGTTGTAGCCGAAGGAGCGCAAGCCCCGCTGCTGCGTGACGTTGAGCTGGATATCCTCGGGCCCGAGCTTCTCGTTCATCCACTTGATGCAGGCCTTGGTCACCTCCGGCATCGGCCGTTTTGGGCCGTAATAGCCGAAGCGCAACAGCGATTTCTCCGGCCCCAGCGGGATCATGAGGAAGGTCCCACACAGGTCCGCGAACGGGAAGCAGTAGAACGTGGTATTGGGCCAGATCCCGATGTTGAAGAACGAGTCGGTTTGCCAGGTTGCGCCGTCGAGCGGCGCGCCATAGGCGACCGCAGCATCCGGCTTCGACGGACCGATATAGGTCCACCACTTGTCGTGGGCCTCGAGGCTGTATTGATTGAACTCGATGAGCGCGGCCAGCTCCTTGTGCACCGGCCCGGACAGGCCGAAGTGGTAGCCCTCGATCGAGTTGTCCATGATGATCTTCCAGTTCGCCGGGACCACCACGTCGACTTCCTCGATCAGCGTCATGTTCGCGAGGTCGGGCAGATACGCGCTCATCTTCGCGTCGGCGCCCTTGCCGATCTCCGACAGCGGCGCGGCATCGGGATCGAAATTGACGAACACGAAGCTGCCCAGGATTTCCGTGCGCACGCCCTTGAGGCCGTAGTCCTTGCGCTCGAAGTCCGGCAGGCGTTCCGAGCGCGGCGCGCTTTTCAAGCCGCCGTCGCGGCCGTAGCACCAGGAGTGGTAGCCGCAACGCAGCACGCTGCCCAGCTTGCCGCGCCGCGCTTCGAGCAGGCGGTTGCCGCGATGCTGGCAGACATTGTGGAAGGCGCGGATCTGGCCGTCGTCGCCGCGCAGCACCACGATGGTCTGGTCGAGGATGTCGAAGGTGAGGAACTGCCCCGGCTCCGCCAGTTCGCTGACGTGACCAATGCAGTGCCAAGCCGGATAGAAGATGCGCTCGCGCTCCGCCTTGAAGATCTCCTCGTCGTAGAAATAGCGCGCCGGCAGCGTCAGCGCGCGCTCGGGCGCGGTGTCGGCCCAGTCGAGGGATTTTACGGGAATCATGAGGCGGTCTGTCCTTTCGGGTAGCGCTTGACCAAAGGCTACGGGAGTGCGACAAGGCGGCTTGATCCAAAGCGTCATAAGTGCGTCGTATTAGATCAGGTCCACCATGGCCGACGAATCCCGATTGGTAGGACTGCTGCTGCTCCCGGACTTCTCCCAGCTCGGACTGGCGGCGGTGACAGAGCCCCTGTTCGTCGCAAACTGGCTGAGCGGGCGCACGCTTTATCGCTGGCAGGCCCTATCGCTGGACGGCAGGGCCGTACGCTCCAGCTCAGGCCAGAAACTGCCGGTCGATGCGGGGATCGGCGGCGTCAGCCGATTCGAGCTGCTGCTGGTGCTGGCGAGCTTCGACGTCAAGCGCCTCACCCGCGACCACGCGCTCAAATCCTGGCTGCGCCGGGTGGCACGGCACGGCGCCACCATCGGCAGCATCGAGACGGCAAGCGAAGTGGTCGCCGCCGCCGGGCTGCTAGACGGCTTGCCGGTCGCGGTGCACTGGGACAACCTGCAGGGCTTCGCGGAATCCCACCCGCGTTGCCAAGCGGTCTCGCAGCTCTACACCAAGGCCGAAGACCGGCTGACCTGCGCCGGACAGAGCGCCACGCTGGACATGATGCTGGCCTGGATCGCCGAGGACGCAGACGCCGCGCTGGCCGCCGAGGTCGCGGCGCATCTGATGCTGCCGTCATGGCGGCGGGGCGACGAGCCGCAGCCTGTTCCGGGCGCGCAAGCTGCGACGCATACCGACCCCGCGCTCCAGCGCGCCATTGCCATCATGGACCAGCATGTCGAGGAGCCCTTGCCCTGCGGCCGGATCGCGCGCCGCGCCGGCCTCTCGATGCGCCGCATGCAGCGCCTGTTCGAGAAAGCGCTCGGCACCACCCCGGTGCGCCACTACCAGTTCATCCGGCTGACCAAGGCCCACGCCTTGCTGCAGCAGACCGATCTCTCCGTCACCGAGATCGCGGTCAGCGCCGGCTTCGGCTCGCTGGAGCACTTTTGCCGGGTCTATCGCCGGCAATTCGGTTGCCGCCCGCGCGACGACCGCCGACAGAGCATCGCGGCGCCGGTGCTGCGCCGATCGCAGCAGTGAGGTCGCCTGGACGACCTTTGAGCGGGCGTACTTGACACTCTTGCTACCCAAGGTCACGCTCACTCCGCGATGATCAGCCGGGCGCTGTGCGACCGGCTGCATGGGGGGAGGGCGTCTGCAACCAGCGCACCGTGCGTTGAGGGGGGCGACACCACATGGAATTCGAGGAAATCGCCGAAAAGCCGCGCCATGTTATCGTCTCCGCGCGCGTGAGCCCCATGGTCGAACTCGCGCGCTGGCTGTTCGAGCGCTATCGCCTGACCTATCACGAGGAAGCCCATGCGCCGATCCTGCATGTCATCGCCACGCGCAGGCGTGGCGGCGGCCGGGAGGTTCCAGTCGTCGTCGGGCCGGAAGGAATCTGGGACGGCGCGCGCGCCGTCCTGGATGGCCTCGATGCCAAATCACGGCCTGGCCAGCGGCTCTATGGCGAGAGCGATGATGCCCGCGCGGCAAATCGCGCGCTGATCGACGGTTTGCTCGCTCGTTTGCTGCTGACGGTCCGCCGTCTGGTCTACTTTCACCTGCTGCCACATCGGACGACGCTTTATCCGGCTGCGGTCGACGGCGCGCCGCTGTGGGAGCGAGCGTTCGTCTTCTTGCTCTATCCGATCTGGCGCCGGCTCATGGCGCGGGGCCTCGACTTGTCGCCGCAGCTCGTTGAGGAAGCGCCCGCGCACATCCGGGAAGCCTGCGATCTGATCGAGGCCGAGTTGCGCCAGAGCGGTGGCCCCTTTGTCGGCGGCGAGGAGCCGAATGCGATCGACATCGTGTTCGCGGCGCTAATGGCGCCCGTCGTCGTTCCGCCGGGCTACGACGCGAAGCTGCCGCCGCTCGAGGCGCTGCCCGCCGAGCTCCGGATGTTCGCTGAAGAGATGCGCGCGCGCCGCGCCGGCGCCCTGGTTCGAGATACGTACAAGATCGCGCGCGAAACGCCGCAGCCGCCGCTGCCGGCGCGCGGTTCCGGCCGGCCGCTGCAATCCTATCTGCTCGGCCCCGCGGTCCAGCGCCTGGGAGCGAGAGCGGCTGCCGCCTATGGAAAGGTCTTGAAGTTCAGGACGTATCGGGTGGCCGTGCGCTGGCACCAGGTCGAGGATGTGCTTCGGCGCGATCTGGATTTCCGGATCGCCGCAATCAACGGCCCGCGCATCGAAGAGGTGAACGGCCCCTTCATACTCGGTCTGGACCGCGGCGCGATCATGACGCGGGAGCGGCCGCAGCTCTATGCGGCGGTGTCGGCGATCGATCTCGATGGCGTCCGCAGACTGGTCGAGACCGAGGCCGAACGCCTGCTCGACGAGGCGCTTACACACGGGCGGCTCGATCTGGTCAATGGCTATGCCCGGCTGGTTGCGGCGCGCACCGCCCGCCGGATCTTCGGCATCGCGGGCCCGACGGAAATGGACCTGATGCGCGTGATCCGCGCCATCTTCCAGCACACCTTCCTCAACCTCGGCGGCGACGAACAGGTCGCGCGCCGCGCCGTCGCCGCTTTTCACGAACTGAGGCAATGGTTCGAGAGCGAACTCGCCCGGCGCGCCGAACATGGTATCGAGATCGACGACGTGATCGGGCGCCTCCTGGCGTTGCGCCGGACTCACCCGGAGGCGCTCGACGACGATGGCGTGCGCCGCAACGTCGCCGGCCTGCTGGTCGGTTCGATCGATACGACCGCGACCTCAGTCAGCCAGATCGTCGCGACCGCGTGCGGCAACCCAAAGCTCCTCGCGCGGGTCGAGCGGGATGTCGACGACCCGGCCCGCATGCTCGGTTGGTGCAACGAATTGCTGCGGCTCTGGCCGCACAATCCCTTCCTGCTGCGCCAGGCGGAGACCGACGTGACGCTGGACGGCGCCGCGATTCCCGCTGGCGCCACGGTGATCGCTTATACCCATGCCGCGATGTTCGATCCAACCCGCTTCCCGGATCCGGGTCGATCGGACCCCGCCCGTGCGCTCAAGCTCTACCGGCATTTCGGCGGCGGACTGCATCCCTGCTCCGGCCGCGCCGTGAACGACGTGCAGATTCCGGAGCTGGTACGGCACGTCATCAAGCGCGGGATCGCATCGGCCGGCCGGCCTCGCTTCGACGGGCCCTTCATCGATGAAGTCGTTGTTTCGTTTGGCGGGAGGGCCTCGTGAGCCACGCATTCGTCACGGTCATAGCGGCCATTCCCGTCGGTCGCATCGCGGCGGCGAGGACCTTGATCGAGTCCGCCTCAGTGACCGAACCGCTGACCGCGGCGCTGACCGACATGCAGACGATTCACTTCGCCAGCCTCAACGTGTTCGAGGCTTCGGACGGGGTCCACGGCCATTTGGTGTTCGAGTTCTCGGGTGATGGCGCGGCTGATGATCTGCTGGAGAAGATCGACCAGCGACTGTCGCCAAAGCTGGATCCGGTCTTCGCCGATGCCATCGACCGCGGCAGCCAACCCTTGCTTGCCTACTGGAAATCGCATGTCGTCGCGGCCAGCCAATCCTGGTTCGGCAATCCCGGCGTGAATTTCACCGGGACACCGGGGCTTTCGGTCAAGCGGATCCACCGTGAGCGCGATCTCGCAGCGCATGTCACCCGTTCCTTGCCGCCGCCCCAGGCGCATGGGAGTGCGCTGAACACACTAGAGTCCGTGCGTCGCACGATTCGAAACGATCCTGAATGGACCTGGGCATTGGAAGCCGAACCGATCGCGCAGGGCGGCACGCTGGCGACGCTGCCTTTGACCTTCGCCGCTATCCTGCCGTATGCCGGACGTCTCGCGCTTCCGTTTGTGCGCACCTTCCTCTGGCCACTGGCCATCCCGCCCGTCCTGACCTTCTTTCTGGTGCTGTGGCTGCACGGCTGGTTCTGGGACGGCGCCTGCCTCGCTGCGTGCTGGGCGGCCACGGTTGCGATCGCGACGTTGGTGGTGGCGGGGATCGGTGCGCTCGCGGCGTACGTTTTGTTCCGGCGGCGCGAAGATCTCGAAGTGCCGATCGACCGTCCACCGGCGCCCGGCGCAGTCGGCGCGATCATGGATCGGGAAAACCACGCGGCGCAGAACCTGCTGGCCGCCGTCTCCACCATGAAGACCGGCCGGCTGCGGCGCTTCACGGTCACGTTTGCGTTCTGGCTGATCGCGCAATTTGTCGGACGGTTCTATCGGCCGGGATTCCTGGGCTCCATCGGGAGTATCCATTTCGCGCGCTGGGTCATGGTGCCGAGGACCGGCGACCTCCTGTTCCTCTCGAACTACGGCGGCAGCTGGGAAAGCTATCTCGAGGATTTCATCACCAAGGCCCATACCGGCTTGACCGGCGTCTGGTCGAACACGGTCGGCTTCCCGAAGGCGACGAACCTGTTCCTGGGCGGCGCCACCGACGGCGATCGCTTCAAGCGCTGGGCGCGGCGCCAGCAGGTTCCGACGGCATTCTGGTTTTCGGCCTATCGCGATCTGACGACCACCAACATCCGTACCAACGCTGCGATCCGGCAAGGACTTGCCGTGGCCATGACCGAGGATGAGGCGCAAAGCTGGCTGTCGCTGTTCGGTTCCGAGCGGCCGCCGGCGACCGCGCTGGAATCAAACGAGATCCAGAGCCTGATCCTGGGCGGCCTCGGATTCCTGCGCCACGGTGCGGCAGTCCTGTTCGCGCTCGGCGACGACGTGCCGGCCGCCAAGGCCTGGTTGCGCGATACCATGCCATCGGTTGCCTTCTCGGATGGCCGCACGCTGCAACACGCGACCATTCTGGGGCTTGCCGCATCCGCGCTGTCCAGGCTCGGCCTGCCCGAAGACAGCATATCGACCTTCCCACCGGCCTTCATCGATGGCATGACGGCGCCGTGGCGTTTGCGGGCGCTGGGCGACGTCGGCGAAAATGCGCCGAAATACTGGTGGTGGGGTGGTCCGGACCACGACAGGGTCGACGGTGTCCTTGTGCTGTACGCCAAGGAAGAGGGCGAACTCCTGGCGCTGATCGATTCATCGATCGCCCGCCTCGAAGGACGTGGGCACGCTGCGGTGCGAACGATTCCGTTCCGCGAACTGGCCGACAAGAATTCCCCCGCGGTGGATCAGTTCCGCGCGAAGTGCGAGCCCTTCGGCTTCGTCGACGGCATTTCCCAGCCGGTGATCCGCGGCACCTACAAGGCGCTGCGCGGCGCCGACCCGATCCATCTGGTCGAAGCCGGCGAATTCATCCTCGGCTATCCCGACAATCGAGGCTATCTCCCGCCTGGTCCTACGCTGGCGGCGATCCACGATCCGGACAACCTGTTGCCGCTGGCGGCGGATTCATCGCTGCATTTCAACAGCAATGTCGTCAATGCGGATCGCGACCTGGGGCAGAACGGCAGCTATCTCGTGATCCGCCATCTGGAGCAGGACGTGGAGGCGTTCTGGCAAGACTGCATCCGGGAAGGGGATCGCCTGCAATCGTCGTTTCCCGACGGCGTGACGGTGAAGGAGCCGAGAGATTTCATCGCCGCCAAACTGGTCGGCCGTTGGAAGGACGGCTCGCCGTTGGTGCGCTATCCGCGCTATCCGGCGACCGATGCGCCGGTGCCGCAGCATCTGCCGCTCTCGCGCTCTGGCGTCGGCGGCGTGCTGGCGCAAGTCCTTCCGGCGCCTGCGAACAACGTCGGAGTGGTCGCCGCCGCCGACGGCGACGGCGCGAAATCCGGGCCTGGGGGCGCTGCATCATCCGATGGTGCATCGCCGCGCAAGTGGACGGTTAACTTCCAACCGGACAACGACTTCCTGTTCGGGAGCGAGGATCCCCAGGCGCTGCGCTGCCCTTTTGGCGCCCATATCCGCCGCGCCAATCCGCGCGAAAGTTTCGAGCCCGGATCGCTGGAGCAGCTGGCCATCACCAATCGCCACCGCATCATCCGGGTCGGCCGTTTCTATCGGCCGAAAAGAGGCCAGAAAAAAGGCATCTTCTTCATGTGCCTCAACGGCGATTTGGAGCGGCAATTCGAATTCGTGCAGCAGACATGGGCGCAAAGCCCGACCTTTCACGGGCTGGCCAACGAACGCGATCCGCTGCTCGCGGACCCCGGCGGGCAGGGCGGCTTTACGATCCCGAGCCGCGCCGGACCGCTGCGCGTGGATGGTCTGCGGCGATTTGTGCAGACGCGCGGCGGCGGATACTTCTTCCTACCCGGCCGGCGGTTCCTGACCTATCTCGCGACCTAGCGGCCGGTCGATCAGTCGCCGCTTTTCTGGTAGCTCGCCTTGTCCAGCCAGTCGCGGTTGATTTCGACGCCCCAGCCCGGGCCGTCCGGAATCTGCACTTTGCCGTCGCGCGCCACCAGCGCCGGCTCGTAGAGGCCGCTGTCCCAGGGGTAATAGTCCGCGCCCTCGATCGAGAACTCGACATAGGGCCCGGCATTCTTGATCGCGCCCATCATGTGCAGCGTGAACACCGTCACCAGCGACTGGTTGGCGGAATGCGGCGTGACCGGCAGGCCGGCCTGCTTCGCCATCTCCACCACCTTCAGGGTGCGGTTGATGCCGCCAAGATAGCAGACGTCGGGCTGCACCACGTCGACCGCGCGCATCTCGATCGCGAAGCGCCACAGCGCCAGGTCGCAGTCCTGCTCGCCGCCGGTGACGTCGAGGCTGAGCGCGTCGGTCACCTGCTTGGTCCAGTGGTATTCCCAATAGGGGCACGGCTCCTCGAAATGGCAGATGCCGTTGTCTTCCAGGAATCGCCCGACCTCGATCGCCTTCTTCGGCGTATAGGCGCTGTTGCCGTCCACCAGCAGCCGCGCATCGGGGCCGAGGGTCTTGCGGATCAGCGGCACGATCTCGTCAGTGCGGCCGGGCCATTCGTCCTCGTCGTGGCCACATTCCTTGCCGATCCGGAACTTGAAGGCGCTGTAACCATGCGCGTCCCGCAGCTTGGTGAAGCGGGCGGCCTCCTCCTTGGGCGTGATCTCGCCGCGCTTCATGCTGGAGGCGTAGACCGGGAAGGGGCGAGGGCGGCCGCCCAACAGCTCGCACACGCTCTTGCCGGCGCGCTTGCCGCGCAGGTCCCACAGCGCGGTATCCAGGCCGCACAGGGCGCGCATCACGTAGGAGCCGGGAAACTTGTGCTCCCGCTCAGGAATTGAGTCGGTCAGGGCTGCGATGTCGTCGCTCTCGGCACCGATCGCCCAACGCGCCACCTGGCGGTGAAAGACCTGACAGGTGATGTCGGCATTGTAGGGCGACACCTGGCCCCAGCCCTGCTTCCCGTCCTCGGCGGTCACCCGCACGAACGCCACGTAGGGCGTGGAGAAGGTTTCCAGGCTCTTGATTTTCACGCGTGGGCTCCATGAGACAAAGTCGGTCGGCGCACATGCTATCGCGTCGGCCGGAGTTTCGCTAATCTCCGTGACAATTCGGCCAGAGGCAGAGGCATCATGTCCAACCATTTGAAATTCTACATCAACGGCGCCTGGGTTGACCCGGCAACGCCCCGCACCCTCGACGTCATCAATCCCGCGACCGAGGAACCCTTTACCCAGATCTCGATCGGTTCGGCGGCGGACGTCGACCGCGCGGTTGCGGCGGCACGGGCGGCCTTTCCCAAGTTCTCGCAGACCAGCAAGGCGGACCGCATCGCCCTGTTGAAGCGCATCATCGAGTGCTACCGCGCGCGCGTGAACGACATCGCCCAGGCGGTCTCTGCCGAAATGGGTGCGCCCATCGGCATGGCGCTGGACAGCCAGGCCGCGGCCGGCCTCGCGCATCTCGCGTCGACCCTGAAGGCCCTCGAGGCGTTCGAATTCGAGGACCAGCGCAACGGCACGCGCGTGGTACGCGAAGGCATCGGCGTGGTGGGATTGATCACGCCCTGGAACTGGCCGCTGAATCAGATCGCTTGCAAGGTGGCGCCGGCCATCGCCGCCGGCTGCACCATGGTACTGAAGCCGAGCGAAGTTGCGCCGATCACCGGAATCATCTTCTCCGAGGTCATGCACGCCGCCGGCGTTCCGGCCGGCGTCTACAACATGATCAACGGCGACGGCCCTTCGGTCGGCGCAGTGATGTCCGCCCATCCGGGCATCGACATGATGTCCTTCACCGGCTCGACCCGCGCCGGCATCCAGGTTGCCAAGTCGGCGGCCGAAACCGTGAAGCGCGTCAGCCAGGAGCTGGGCGGCAAGTCGCCGAACATCATCCTGCGCGGCGCCGACCTCGCCTGGTCTGTGACCAAGGGCGTGCAGAGCTGCTTCAACAACAGCGGCCAATCCTGCAACGCGCCGACCCGCATGCTGGTGCCGCGCGAGTTCCAAGCCGAGGCGCTGAGCGTCGCCAAGCGCACCGCCGAAACGCACAAGGTCGGCGATCCGAAGGCCGACGGCACGGTGCTGGGCCCGGTGGTCAGCGAGGTGCAGTTCAACAAGATCCAGGCACTGATCGAATCCGGCATCAAGGAAGGCGCCACTTTGGTGACCGGCGGCACCGGCCGGCCGGAGGGCCTCAACCGCGGCTACTATGTGCGCCCGACGGTGTTCGGTGACGTGGCGCCGAGCATGACCATCGCGCGCGAGGAGATCTTCGGCCCGGTGCTGGCGATCATGCCGTACGACGATGAGGAGCAGGCGATCGAGATTGCCAACGACACGGTCTACGGCCTCTCCGCCAACGTCGAGTCGAAGGACATCGAGCACGCGCGGAAGGTGGCGCGGCAGCTGCGCGCCGGGCAGGTGAAGATCAACTACCCCGCCTGGGACACCTTCGCGCCGTTCGGCGGCTACAAGCAGTCCGGCAACGGCCGCGAATACGCCGACTGGGGCATCCACGACTTCCTGGAAGTGAAGGGCATCATCGGCTACGGCGCGTAACCAACGAGGCGTGGTGACGCGCTGATCTCGGGGGAATAGGGGTGGAGTACGACTACATCATCGTCGGCGCTGGGTCGGCCGGCTGCGTGCTGGCGAACCGGCTGACCGCGAATGGCCGCCATCGCGTGCTACTGCTGGAGGCGGGGCCGAGTGACCGCAGCTTCTGGATCCAGGTGCCGATCGGCTACGGCAAGAGCTACTACAATCCAACCGTCAACTGGATGTACCAGTCGGAGCCGATCCCCGGTCTCGGCAACCGTACCAACTATTTCCCGCGCGGCAAGGTGCTGGGCGGCTCGAGCTCGATCAACGCCATGGTCTACTCGCGCGGCCAGGCCGGCGACTACGACGACTGGGCTGCGTTGGGCAATCCCGGCTGGAGCTGGAACGACGTGCTGCCGCTCTACAAGAGGATGGAGGACCATGCGCTCGGCGCCAGCGCGTGGCATGGCGCCGGCGGGCCGCTTCATGTCGATATCATCGAGCGCGCCGTCCATCCGCTGACCCACCTCTGGGTGAAAGCGGGGCAGGAGGCCGGCCTCGCGTTCAACCCCGATCTCAACGGCGAGACCATCGAAGGCGTCGGAATCTACCAGCTCACGACACATCGCGGCCTGCGCATGTCGGCGTCGCGTGCCTTTCTCTGGCCGGCGCTGGGCCGGCTGAACCTGCGCGTCGAGACCGGCGCGCTCGCGACCCGAATCCTGTTCGAGGGCAAGCGCGCCGCCGGCGTCGCCTACGAGCAGCGCGGGCACCGGCATCAGGCGCGCGCGGGCCGCGAAGTCATCCTCGCCGGCGGCTCGATCAATTCGCCGCAGCTGCTGCAGCTGTCGGGCGTCGGGCCCGCCGACGTGCTGCGCGCCAGCGGCATCGAGATGGTGCATGACAGTCCCGCGGTCGGGCGCAACCTGCAGGATCATCTCTGCTTCGACTACGTCTATCGCGCCAAGGTGCCGACCCTCAACAACACGCTCCATCCGTGGTGGGGCAAGCTGCTGGCCGGCACGCAATACGTGCTGACGCGCAAAGGGCCGCTGTCGCTCAGCGTCAACCAGGGCGGCGGCTTCTTCCGCGCGCGGCCGGAATCGCAGCGTCCTGACATCCAGCTCTATTTCTCGCCGCTGACCTACGAAAAGGCCGAGCCAGGCGTGCGCAAGTTGACCGGGACCGATCCCTATCCCGGCTTCATCATGAGCGTGTCGCCGTGCCGTCCGACCAGCCGCGGGCATCTGCAGATCCGCTCGGCCGATCCGCACGCGGCGCCGGTGATCCATCCCAACTATCTCTCCACCAACCACGACGTCGAGGAGCTGCTCGCCGGCGCGCGTTTCCTGCGGCGGCTGGCACAAACGCCATGCATCGCATCGATCATTGCCGAGGAGCTGAAGCCCGGCACGCCGGTCGACAGCGACGAGGCCTGCATCGCGGACATCCGCGCGCGCTGCTATTCGGTTTTTCATCCGGTCAGCACCTGCCGCATGGGACCGGATGCCGCCGACAACGTCGTCGACCCTCGCCTGAAGGTCCATGGCCTCGACAATCTGCGCGTCATCGACGCGTCGATCTTCCCGACCATGACGTCCGGCAACACCAACGCTCCGGCGATCATGGTCGGCGAGAAGGGCGCCGATCTGGTGCTGGCGGACGCGACGTGACGCTGCGCTGCGGTGATTGAAGGAATCCCATCAAGTTGCGCTCTTCCGGCCAAGAGGCGTCGGGCTACCATGACCAGGCTGGGAGCTAGAAACAAACGAGTGGGGGAGGCAGGGTCGGGCCGGCGCTTGGGCGTCTGCGCGTTTCTGCGAACAACGGCACCTTCATCGACATCCTCCACGAAAACCGCGCATGGCGCTGCATTGTGTGCGGCGCGCGATGGGCCAACTGAACGAAGGCGAGACAGGAGGGAAGAATGAGATTGCTGCGTAAGTGGATGATGCTGGCGGCGGCCTGCGTGATCGCGCCGGTGCTGGCGGCCGGGACCAGTTGGGCCGAGACGCGCGTGGTGTTCGTCACCCACGGGCAGGCGGCGGACCAGTATTGGTCGGTGGTCAAGCACGGCATGGACGACGCCGCCAAGACCATGGGCGTCAAGGCCGAGTATCTTGCGCCCGAGACCTTCGACATGCCGGCGATGCAGAAGCTGCTGGACGCCGCGATCGCCTCGAAGCCGGATGGCCTGGTGGTCTCCATTCCCGACGAAGGCGCCCTCGGTCCGCTGGTCGAAAGCGCGGTCAAGTCCGGTATCCCGGTCATCGTGATCGACTCCGGCGGCTCCGAGCTGTCGCGCAAGCTGGGCGCGCTGCTCTATATGGGCCAGTCGGAATATGACGCCGGCGTGGCGGCCGGCCAGAGGGTGAAGGCCCTCGGCCTCTCCAAGGCGGTGTGCGTCAATCATGAAGTCGGCAACGTCAGCCTCGACGACCGCTGCCGCGGCTTTGCCGATGGCCTCGGCGCCGAAGTGCCGGTGCTGCAAGGCGTGATGGACCCGACCGAAATGAAGGGCCGCATCGCCGCTCATCTCGCCGCCAATCCCGACACGCAGTTCGTGCTGACGGTCGGCTCGGCCGGCGCCGATCCGGCGCTCGCCGCGGTCGACGAGGCGGGTCTCGGCGGCAAGATCAAGACCGGTACTTTCGACTTGTCGCCGACCATCCTCAAGGCGGTGGTGGACGGCAAGATGGAATGGGGCATCGACGCCCAGCAGTATCTGATGGGCTACTTCCCCGTGGTCGCGTTCGATCTGATGAAGCGCTACAAGCTCGCGCCCATCGCCGACTATCCGACCGGCCCCGGTTTCGTGGGCAAGGCGGAGGCCGGCTCCGTCATCGAGCTTGCCAAGCAAGGCGTCCGATAGGGCTCGCGCGGCGCCGGGGCCGGCCACTCCACAGGGTCGGCCCCGGCGTTTTTTTGCTGTATCATTCCGAGCCTGACGAGGGGCCACCGCTGATGGCGGTTAGCGAGCAACGACACGAGAAGGGTCGCGACGAACGCGTGCGCGAGATCGGCTTCGCGCGCCAGGCCATGCGCCGGCCGGAGCTGGGCTCCGCGGCCGGCTGTGTCCTCATCCTGCTGTTCTTCCTGGTCTTCGCCGGCGACAGCGGCCTGTTCAGTGCGCGCGGCGTCGTCAACTTCCTGGAAGTCTCCGCCCAGCTCGGCATCCTCGCCGTCGCGGTGGCGCTGCTGATGATTGGGGGCGAGTTCGATCTCTCCCTCGGTTCGATGATCGCCTTTGCCGGCGTCATCATCGCCATTCCCTCGACCGTGCTCGGCTGGCCGATCTGGACCTGCGTCCTGCTGGCGTTCGGCGCCGCCGTGATCGTCGGCACCATCAACGGCTGGCTGGTGGTGAAGACCGGCCTGCCGTCCTTCATCGTCACCCTCGCCTCGCTGTTCATCCTGCGCGGCATCACGCTTGGCCTCACCCGCCTCATCACCGGCCGCACCCAGATTCCCGGCATCAAGGAACTGACCGAGGGCGACTGGCTGGCGCCCCTGTTCAGCGGACAGTTCGGCGGCAGCGTCCTGGTGTGGCTCGCCGACATCGGCGTGATGGAGAAGCGCCCCGATGGCCTGCCGGCGGTGCAGGGCATTCCGGTCTCGATCCTATGGTGGCTGGGCCTGACGGCGCTCGCCACCTGGATCCTTCTCAAGACGCGCTTCGGCAACTGGATCTTCACGGTCGGCGGCGACGCTAACGCGGCACGCAATGTCGGCGTGCCGGTCGCCAAGGTGAAGATCCGGCTGTTCATCCTGTCGGCCTGCGCCGCCACCCTGTTCGCGGCGATCCAGGTCCTGAGCGTCGGCTCGGCCGACACGTCGCGCGGCCTGCAGAAGGAGTTCGAGGCCATCATCGCGGTGGTGATCGGCGGCACGCTGCTGACCGGCGGCTATGGCTCGGCGGTCGGCGCGATGTTCGGCGCGCTCATCTTCGGCATCGTGCAGATGGGCATCTTCTACACCGGCATCGACACCGACTGGTTCAAGGCCTTCATGGGCGTGATGCTGCTGGCCGCGGTGCTGTTCAACAACTACGTCCGCAAGAAGGCGCAGGAGACCCGCTGATGGCGCCTTTGATGGAACTGCGCGATGTCAGCAAGTATTTCGGCACGGTGATCGCGCTCAACGGCGTCTCGTTCGCGGTGCAGGCGGGCGAGGTGCATTGCCTGCTGGGCGACAACGGCGCCGGCAAGTCGACGCTGATCAAAATCCTGTCCGGCGTGCATGGGCCTACCGAGGGCGAGATCCGGTTGCAGGACCAGCCGGTGCAATTCGCTTCGCCGCGCGATGCGCTGGATCGCGGCATCGCCACGGTCTACCAGGACCTGGCGACCGTGCCGCTGATGAGCGTCGCGCGCAATTTCTTCGCGGGGCGCGAGCCGCTGGTCGGCTGGGGTCCGTTCAAGCGCATGGACTGGCCGATGATCGAGCGCGTGACGCGCGAAGAAATGGGCCGCATGGGCATCGATATCCGCGATCCCGGCCAGCCGGTCGGCACGCTGTCGGGCGGCGAGCGGCAATCCCTCGCGATCGCGCGCGCGGTCTATTTCGGCGCCAAGGTTCTGATCCTGGACGAGCCCACCTCCGCCCTCGGCGTGCATCAGGCCGCGGTGGTGCTCCGCCTGATCGTGAAGGCGCGGGCGCGCGGCCTCGGCGTCATTTTCATCACCCACAACGTCCATCACGCGTTCCCGGTGGCCGACACCATCACGCTGCTCAACCGTGGCCGCTCGCTCGGCACCTTCGCCAAGGGCGAGATCTCGCGCGAGCGCGTGCTGGAAATGATGGCCGGCGGCAAGGAGCTGGTCGACCTCGAGGCCGAGCTCGCCGCCATGGGCCGCGCCAGTTCAACTCTTCAATAGCAAGGATCGTTTCATGAGCGTACATCTCGGCATCAACCCGATCGGCTGGACCAATGACTGCATGCCCTGGTTGGGGGACTTCATCTCCCTCGACACCTGCCTGAAGGAGGCCAAGGAAGCAGGCTTCTCCGGCGTCGAGCTGGGCCGCAAGTTCCCACGCGCTCCGAAGGAACTGGCGCCGATCCTGAAGCGGCACGGCTTGAAGCTGGTCTCCGGCTGGTACTCCGCCAATCTGCTGGAGCGCGATGCCAAGGCCGAGATCGTGGCCATGAAGCCGCATCTCACGTTGCTGAAGTCGCTCGGCGCCGAGGTCATGGTGTTCGCCGAAACCACCGGCGAGATCATCAACCAGGTCGGCGCGCCGATCAGCCGGCGGCCTATGGTGAAGAGCGCGGCCGAATGGAAGCGCCTTGGCAGCCGCTTCACCGATGTCGCGGCCTACATGCGCGACGAGGGCGTGCAGATGGCAGTCCATCATCACATGGGGACGGTGGTCGAATCGCAAGCGGACGTCGACCGCCTGCTGGAGAACAGCGGCGCGGCGGTCGGCCTGCTGCTCGACACCGGGCACATGACCTTCGCCGGCGGCGACCCGATCGCGGTCGCCAAGAAATACGCCGATCGTATCAAGCACGTGCATTGCAAGGACATCCGCCGCTACGCGCTCGCCGCCTGCAAGCAGCGCGACGTCTCTTTCTCCGAAGCGGTTCTGTGCGGCATCTTCACCGCGCCCGGCGACGGCCTGGTCGATTTCAAGAGCGTGTTCGATGTGCTGGCCAAGGCCAAATACAACGGCTGGCTGGTGCAGGAAGCCGAACAGGACCCCCGCGTCGCCCACCCCGCCAGCTACGCCGCGCTGGGCCGCGCGCACCTCGCGCAGCTGTGCGCGGGGGCGAAGCTCAAGCTGGCGGCCTAGCCTCACCCCTGCGGCAGGTTCTCCCGCAGGTAGATCGTGACCGGCGTCTCCAGCTGGACCTCGCTGTCGGGAACGCGGCGGTTGTAGTGCAGCAGCAGCTGCACGGCGCGCAGCGCCTCGACCTGCGGGTTCTGGTCGAGCACGGCGTCCATCAAGCCGTCGGTCAGCAGCTCGCGGTGCACGTCTGTCATTTCGTGGCTGATCAGCACTACGTCGCCGCCCTTGCCGAGCGCCTTCAAGGCGGTCGCGATGCCGCGGCTGCCGACCGAGATGTTGTAGACGCCGCGCAGGTTGGGGAAGCGCTTGAAGGTCTCGCGCGTCAGCTTCTCGGTGCGGTCCTGCTGCTCCTGGCTTTCGACCGTCGCCACCACGTCGCAGTTGGGAAAGCGCCGGCGCAGCACGCCGCGGAAGCCGCTCTCGCGTTCCTCGTGGCCGATGAAGTCGTGCATGCCGCTGACCACCAGGATCTGCCCGCCCTGCGGCCCCAGGAACCGTCCCATCAGCTCGCCGGCGACCCGGCCCGCGACGCGGTTGTCGCTGCCGACATAGGCGATGCGCCCGCAGGCGGGCAGGTCGCTCGCCACCGTCACGATCGGGATGCGCTTGCTGATGGTCTTGAGGGCTGCGGTGATGCGCGGATGGTCGTAGCTGAGGATGACCAGCCCGTCCGCCTTTTCCGACGCGCGGTGGATCGCCCGCGCCACCGCCGCCGGCTCCAGGCTGTCGAAATAGTGCAGCAGGCACATGACGCGCTGCGCCTCGTAGGCGCGCTGCGCACTCTGGAACGCGGTCTTCAGGCTGGCGTGATAGGGGTTGCTGGGATTCTGCACCAGGATCGCGATGCGCAGCCAGCGCATCGGCAGGTCCTCGAGCGCGCGGTCGATCTTGAGCTTGCGCGCCCACTCCAGCACCCGCCGCGCCCGTTCCCCGCGCACGCCGCCGCGGCCGTTCAGCACACGGTCGACGGTCGCGACCGACACCTGCGCCGCCGCCGCCACGTCCTGGATCGTCGTTTTCCGCTGCCCCATCGGACCAGTCTAGCCTGAGGACGTCTCCGCCCGAATTCTATCAAATGCAGGGATTCCATCAAATCAATCCTTGCGTCCGGAACCGCCGTTCCGGCCGGATTGTTGATGTCCCATGCCCAGGGAGCCGGTCACATCCTCGGTGATCGCCGCGATCGGTTACGACCCGCAGTTCCAGGGGCTGGAGGTCGAGCTGAAGACCGGCAGCCTCTATCTCTATCGCGAGGTGCCAGCCCACATCCATAGGGCCTTCCTGGCCGCGCTGTCGAAAGGCAGCTTCTACAATGCCTCGATCCGCGACGCCTATCCGTTCGTCCGCGTGCGCTGACTACAGCGGGCGGTAGGCGACGCAGTCGATTTCGATCTTGGCGTCGATCATCAGCGGCGACTGCACGGTCGAACGCGCCGGCGGCACGCCGGGGAAGTAGCTGGCGTAGACCTTGTTGAAGCTCCAGAAATCGCGCGCATCGGCGAGCCACACGTTGCACTTGATCACGTCGTCCAGCGTGCAGCCGGCCTTCTCCAGGATGCGGCGCAGATTCTCGACGGTCTGCCGCGTCTGCTTGATGATGCCGCCATCGACCAGCTCGCCGTTCTCGTCATGCGCCACCTGGCCGGAGACGTAGACGAAGTCGCCGGCGCGGATCGCGGGACTGAAGGGCAGCGCCTGGCCGCCGGCGCCGGTGCGCGGCGCGCCGATCTGCACCTTCAACGATTTCTTTGCGACCGCGATCTGCGTGCCGCTTTTCGATTTGGGGGTCATCGCTCCGCTCCTCATGGTGCGCGCGCCGCTTAGGCATCCGCTCCGCTTGACTCCACTTCCATTGTCATAAGATAGTCGCGTTGTCCATCCCCATGAACTGTATTCCAACAGGTTGGAACAACGATGGACGGGGCTTAGAGATGGAGGGACACCCAATGTCATACATGTTGCGCAGTGCGGTGGTCGGGCTAACGGCATTGGTGGCCGTCTCGACCGAATCGGCAATGGCCCAGGAGAAGGGCAAGCTGGAGGAAGTGCTGGAGCGCGGTCACCTGATCGTCGGAACCGGCAGCACCAACGCGCCCTGGCACTTCAAGGACGAGAGCGGCAATCTCGTCGGCTTCGACATCGACATCGCGAAGATCGTCGCCAAAGGCCTGTTCGGCGACGACACCAAGATCGAGTTCGTCGACCAGTCCTCGGATTCGCGCATTCCGAACGTCACCACCGGCAAGGTCGACATCACCTGCCAGTTCATGACCGTCACCGCGGAACGGGCCCAGCAGGTCAACATGACCATTCCCTATTACCGCGAAGGCGTCGCGCTGCTGGTTCCCGCGAACGGCAAGATGAAGACCTACGAGGAGTTGAAGGCGGCCGGCAGCGGCGCCACCGTCTCGGTGTTGCAGAACGTCTATGCCGAGGAGATGGTTCACCAGGCCCTGCCGGAGGCCAAGGTTGATCAATACGACAGCGTCGATCTGATCTACGAGGCGGTCAACAGCGGCCGGGCGGACGCGGCGGCGACCGACCAATCCTCGGCGAAATGGCTGATCGTGACCACGCCTGGCAAGTACCTGGACTCCGGTTACGGCTGGAACCCGCAGAGCTATTCCTGCGCGGTCAAGCGCGGCGACCAGGATTGGCTCAACTTCGTGAACACCGCGCTGCATGAGGCAATGACCGGCGTCGAATTCGGCACCTACTCGGCCTCGTTCAAGAAGTGGTTTGGCGTCGATCTCCCGCCGCCGGCCATTGGCTTCCCGGTCGAGTTTCAGTAAGACGGAGCACGACCAAAGCGCACGGCAAGGCCGCCGCCCATGGGTTACCATCTGAATTTCGGCGCCGTATGGCGGGACTTCGATCTGCTGCTGAGCGGGCTCGGTATGGGCCTCGGTCTGGCGATCGTCTCCATCTTCGCCGGATGCTGGGTCGGTCTAGCGGCGGCCTTTGCCATGAATTCCAAAGACGCGACTTGGCGGCGGATTGCGAGCTGTTACGTCACGGTGTTCCGCAATCTGCCGCCGCTGTTCCTCATCCTGTTCGCCTACTTCGTCCTGCCGCGCCTGGGAATCCGGATCGGCAAGATCGAATCCTTCATTCTCACGCTGGCGATCTATTCCGGCGCCTATCTCGCGGAAGTGTTCCGCGGCGCGCTGCTCGCCCTGCCGCGCGGCTTGCGCGAGGCGGGTCTCGCGATCGGCCTCACCGAATGGCAAGCCAAGGTCTGGATCATCATCCCGGTGATGTTGCGCAACGCCTTTCCGTCGCTCGGCAACAACTTCATTTCGCTGTTCAAGGACACCTCGCTCGCCGCCGCCATCGCGGTGCCGGAGCTGACGTTCTATGCGCGCAAGATCAACACGGAAACGTTCCGCGTGATCGAGACCTGGCTGGTGGCCAGCCTCATGTATGTCGCTGCCTGCTACCTGATCGCCGCCGGCTTGCGTTTCTTCGAGCGCCGCCTGGCGATTCCGCGCTGACATGCTCGAGCAAGGCACCCTCCTTTACGAGATCTGGGTCTCGCGCTGGGCGCTGCTGCAGGGCGTCGGCGCGACCGTCCTGATCTCGCTGCTCGCCATCCTGCTCGGCACCGTTCTCGGCATTTTCGTCGGGCTGGTGCTGGTCTATGGCCGCTGGGTGTCGCGCTTTGCCGTCCGCACGTATGTCGATTTCGTGCGCGGCACTCCCGTATTCGTGCTGGTGCTGGCGAGCTACTATCTGTTGACGCAGATCGGCATCCAGCTGACCGCGTTCCAGGCTGGCCTCATTGCGCTGGTGGTGTTCTGCAGCACCCATGTCGGCGAAAACCTGCGCGGCGCGCTGCAGTCGCTGCCGCGTGGCCAGAGCGAGGCGGCCAAGGCCATCGGCCTCACCTTTCCGCAGATCTTCGTCTATGTGCTGGCGCCCCAGGCGCTGCGCCAGGCGCTGCCCGCCTGGATCAACACGGCGACGGAGATGGTCAAGGCGTCGACCCTTCTGTCAGCCATCAGCGTCGCCGAGCTGCTGCTGGTGACCAGGCAGATCGTCGCGCGCAACTTCATGACGTTCGAATTCTACTTCCTCGCCGGCTTGATCTATTTCCTCATCAACTACGCGATCGAGCGCGCCGGCAAGGCGGCCGAGCGGCGCGTTGCATTGCCCAGTTAGCACAGAGCGTTCAATGGCCCAGCCGATCCTCCAGATCGAGAACCTGCACAAGAAGTTCAAGGACGTCGAGGTCCTGAAGGGCGTCGACCTCCAGCTCGCGACCGGCGACGTGGTTTCGATCATCGGCTCCAGCGGTTCCGGCAAGACCACGCTGCTGCGCTGTGTCAACATGCTGGAGGAGTTCCACCAGGGTCGCATCCTGATCGACGGCGAGGAGATCGGCTATTCCGGGCCGCAGCACAAGGCGCGCAAGGAATCGGAGATCGCCCGCCAGCGCGCCATGACCGGCATGGTGTTCCAGCAGTTCAACCTGTTCCCGCACATGACGGCGCTGCGCAACGTCACGCTTGGCCTCACCAAGGTGAAGAAGCTGCCGGCGGAGGAGGCGAACGCGATTGCCGAAAAGTGGCTGGCGCGGGTCGGACTCCAGGACCGCCGCGACCATTTTCCCGGGCAGTTGTCCGGCGGCCAGCAGCAGCGTGTCGCCATCGCCCGCGCCGTCGCGATGAATCCCAAGGTCATGCTGTTCGACGAGGTGACTTCGGCACTCGATCCGGAGCTGGTGAATGAGGTGTTATCCGTCATCCAGGACCTCGCCACCGAGGGCATGACCATGCTCCTGGTCACTCATGAGATGAAATTCGCCTTCGAAGTTTCCGACCGTGTGGTATTCATGAACCAGGGCCGGATCGAGGAAGAGGGACCGCCCGAGGAACTGTTCCGCAAGCCGAAATCCCAGCGGCTGGCGGAATTCCTGAAGAGCTCGAAATTCTGAGGGATCGGCGGCAATGGCCCAGGCACAGAAGGCGCCACAGAAGACAGTCGGACGGCGCCCCGTCCCGGTGAGGAAGCCCGCGAAGATCGTCAAGCCGGTGGAGGTGGCGGATGCCGGCGGCCGCACCCGCGGCATCGACCGCGCGTTCGAGATCCTGGAATGCCTGCACGATTCGAAGAAGCCGCTGCGGCCGAACGAGATCGCGATCGCGATTGGCGCGCCCAAGTCCACCACCTATGACGTGGTCGGCCTGATGCTGAGCCGCGGCATCCTCGACCGCGCCGATGCCGAGGGCCGGGTCTATCTCGGCCGCCGGCTCTATCTGTTCGGCCTGTCACACCTGACGCATTTCGACGTGATGCGCCTCGCCTCCGGATTCCTGGATCACCTGTCGGAGGTCACCGGCCAGACCGCGCAGCTGTGCGTGCTCGACAACCGCAAATATGTCGTCGCCCAGATGAAGGAGGGCGAGCGCCACTTCCGCATCAGCTCCGACGTCGGCGAGCCGGTGGCGCTGCCCTGGACCGCATCCGGCCGGGTGCTGGTCTCGCATCTCGACGACAAGGCGATCCTGAAGCTGATCCCCAACGACGATTTCATCCTGCCCGACGGCAAGCGCCTCAGCGAGCGCACCTTCCTCAAGGAAGTAGCGGAAGCGCGTCTCGAAGGTTTCTACTCCTGCGACGGCACGTCCGGCCGTTTCACCCATTGCTTCGCCGCCGCGGTCTATGACGAGCAGCGGCTGTGCGTCGCCACGCTCTGCCTGCTGACGCCGCGCGAGGAGGGGCTGCAGGACCACGCCCGCTACAAGCGCGCGCTGATCGACGCCGCGCGCCAGATGACGACGCGCATCGGCGGCGAACGCCCGGTCGCCCAGCGCGGCGGGTGACATCGTCATGAGCAGGATCGCCTCCATCGGCGAATGCATGCTGGAGCTGTCGGCCGCGCAGGCGCAGCCGGATCTGCGGCGCCTCGGCTTTGGCGGCGACACGCTGAACACCGCCGTCTATCTGGCGCGCCTCGACGTGCCGGTCGACTACGTCACCGCGCTCGGCGACGATCCCTACAGCGAGCGCATGATCGAAGCGTGGCGCGGCGAGAAGGTCGGCACCGACCTGGTGCAGCGCATCGCCGGCCGCCTGCCTGGCCTCTACATGATCGAAGTCGACGAGCACGGCGAGCGTCGCTTCTTCTACTGGCGGCAGCAGGCGCCGGCGCGCGAGATTTTCAGCAACGACCGCACCGCCGACCTCAGCCAGTCGCTGCTGCGCTACGAGTGGCTCTATCTCAGCGGCATCAGCCTCTCGCTCTATGGCGAAGCGGGGCGCGAGCGGCTGTTCGACCTGCTGCGCCAGTTCCGCGCCGAGGGCGGCAAGGTCGCGTTCGACAGCAACTACCGCCCGCGCGCCTGGTCCTCGGTCGAGGTGGCGCGGCGTGAGATCCGCGACCAGCTGGCGCTCACCGACATCGTGCTCTCCAGCCTGGAGGACGAAACCGGCCTCAACGGGGTCGGCAGCGCGGACGAGGCGTGCGATCTCATCCATGGCCTCGGCCCACGAACCGTCGTCATCAAGCAGGGCGGGCAGGGCTGCGTGGTTTCCATCAACGGACGGAAAACCATCGTTCCCGCCACCAAGGTGGACCGGATTGTCGATGCCACGGCGGCTGGCGATTCCTTCAATGCCGGGTTCCTCGCGGCCACCCTGCGCGGCGAGGATCCGCTGCAGGCGGCCAAGCTCGGTCATCGCTGCGCCGCCATCGTGATCGGCCATCATGGCGCGATCGTTCCGCGAGCGACCTTCCTCGCTGCACTAAGGGCCTAGATTCTGCCAGATTTATTGATATTGCGAGGCATTCGCATTTCCGCTAAGACGGGCGCGAAGGCAGGCCGGCATTTTCCGGTGTCATCCTGTCCTGCACGCCAAGCTGCGAGCGACCCGAACATTGATGCCTCGAACACTGATCGGCAGAACGAATGATCCGCGCGCCCGTCTGAGCGCCTTCCTCGGCGCGCTCTGGATTGCCGCGGTCACGATCACGCCGGTCGCCGCTTGGGGACAGTTCGCCGATGCGCCGGCACCCGAGGCGCCCACCGCTGCGCCGACTGGAGCAGCGCCCACGGGCGCGGCACCGCTAGATGGGGCTGTGCCGGTCCAGGCTGACGGCGCGATCGATCCGGCCGAGGACCCGCTTGCCGATCCGGACGGGTTGCTGGCCGCCGAGAACGCGATGCTGCCGCGCGACCTGTCGCCGTGGGGCATGTTCATGCAGGCCGACTGGGTGGTGAAGGCGGTGATGATCGGCCTCGCCTTCGCGTCGGTTATCACCTGGACGGTGTGGCTGGCGAAGAGCCTGGAGCTCGCCGCTGCCAAGCGCCGCACCCGGCACGTGCTGCGCACCTTGCAGGCGGCGGGATCGCTTGAGGATGCGGTCGAGGCCAATGCCCGTCAGCGCGGCGCGGCTGCTGCTCTGGTGCAGGCGGCCGACCACGAGCTCACCCTGTCGAGCGGTCTCGACGCATCCGGCATCAAGGAGCGCGTCGAATCCGTGTTCGAGCGCATCCTGCACGCCGCCGCGCGCCAGGCCGGGCGCGGCACCGGCCTGCTCGCCACCATCGGCGCGACCGCGCCGTTCGTCGGCCTGTTCGGCACCGTGTGGGGCATCATGAACAGCTTCATCGGCATCTCGAAGGCGCAGACCACCAACCTTGCCGTGGTCGCGCCCGGCATCGCCGAAGCGCTGCTGGCGACCGCGATCGGCCTCGTTGCCGCCATCCCGGCAGTCGTCATCTACAACCACTTCACCCGCCTGATCGCGTCCTATCGCGCGTTGCTGGGCGACGCCGCCGCCGGCATCCAGCAGCTGGTCAGCCGCGACCTCGACCGCTGCCGCTTACAGGCGCTCGACCATCGGCGCGAAGCGGCGGAGTAGGCGCCATGGCGGCGCGGCTGCAGCACAGCGACGACGAGTTCACCGAGGCGCACGAGATCAACGTCACGCCCTTCATCGACGTGATGCTGGTGCTGCTGATCATTTTCATGGTGGCGGCGCCGCTGTCGACCGTCGATGTCGCGGTCGACCTGCCAGCCTCCACCGCGACCCCGCAGCCGCGGCCCGACAAGCCGTTGTTCCTCAGCGTGCAGAAGGATCTGACCCTCAGCCTCGGCGACGCCGCGGTGAAGCGCGAAGAGCTGACCGCTGCCCTGGAGCAGGCGACCAAGGGCGACAAGGCGGCCCGCATCTTCCTGCGCGCCGACAAGGTGGTGGAATATGGCGCGCTGATGGAGGTGATGAACCTGCTGCGCACCGCCGGTTATCTGAAGGTCGCGCTGGTCGGCCTGGAGGCCGTGCCGCCTACCGAGACGCCGCCGCAACAGACCACGCCCGATGCTGCTGGCAGCAGGCCATAACTGGCAGCAGGAGGGTGGGGTCGCCCGCTGGGGCGGCGCGCTGGCCACCATTCTCGCATTGCACGCTGGCGCCGGCCTCAGCGGCTTCGTCGCGTGGAACCACGCCGAGCCGCCGATCCCGCCGCCCGCCGCGATCATGCTGGAACTGCTGCCGGTGCCGGCCGCTCCGCCAGCGCCGCAAGTGACTGCGCCGCCGGAACCGACACCGCCGCCGCCTGAGCCCGAGATCGACCTGACGCAGTTGCTGCCGCCGATCCCGGAATTGCCGCTGACCCCGCCGGATATTCCGACGCCGGAAGTCGTGCTGCCCAAGCCGGAGCCGGTGAAGAAAAAGGTCGAAGAACGGAAGCCGGAGAAGCCGAAAGAGAAGCCTAAGAAGGACAAGGTCGAGAAGCCCAAGCCCAAACCGAGGCCTGAGCCCGAGCCCGAGCCTGAGCCTGAGCCGGAGACGGTGCAAAAGCCGGCGCCACAGCTGGCTCAGCAGCAGGCCGCCAAGGCCGCGGCGCCGGTTCACCCTTCGACCGCGCCGGCTGCGCCGTCGGCGGCCGACGTGGCGCGGGTGAACGCTGCCAAGCTCACCTGGCGCGGCATTCTCGAGGCGCATGTGCAGAAGTTCCACAAGTACCCACGCTCGGCGCAGCGCCGGAACATCGAGGGGACGGCCTTGCTTCGCTTCCGCATGGACCGGAACGGCAAGGTGCTGAGCTATTCGATCGAGCGCACCTCGGAGCACGCGGTTCTGGACGAGGCGGCGCTCGCCATGATCGAGCGCGCCCAGCCGCTGCCGCCGCTGCCCGACGACGTGCCGGGCGATTCCATCGAGCTGATCATTCCCGCAAACTTCAACATCACCGACCGGTGATCGCCACGAAGGCGGTTGCAAATGAGAATGAGTTGCATTAAGAATCCAGGCGCGGCGCTCGAACGAGCCGTCACTGCGCATGAAGATGAGCGATGAACAATCTGCAATCTGCACCGCAAACCGATCACACCGCCGGCCGCGCGGCCACCGACTCTGCGTCGGTGCCGCATCTTTCAAGCGTGCGCCTGCTAGGTGCGGCGGGCGAGGCGGTGATCGAGCACGAGGGCAATCTCTATCGCCTGCGGCGGACCAGCCGCGGCGGACTCGTGCTGACGAAGTAACGAGAACAGTTCCGGTCGGCGCTGCGCGGCAGGGGTGCCGCGCAGGAAGCACGATCGTTCAGACCCAAGCCAGCCATTCAGCCAGCCAGGGACTCACCTTGAGAGCCAATGGGGGCACAGGATGGCATGGACCAGGATTGGGATGGTGGCAGCCGTGTGGCTGGCCGCGACAAGCACGCTTGCATGGGCGCAGGAGACCGCGCCGAGCGCTGAGCAACAGCCGGCCACGACCGGCGAAGCCCAGCCGGCACCGGATGCAGCCGAAGGGCAGCAGGGACCGGTGGTGTTGCGGCCGGTTTCGGTGAGCGCGACGCGCAATCCGATCGAAGCGTTCGAATATCCGGGAATGGTGACGGTGATCGATCCCAACCGCCCCGATCTGCGCAATGCCTCGACGCCCGACGATCTGTTGAACCGGGTGCCGAACGTCGAGTTCACCGGCGGCCCGCGCCGCACCGGCGAGGATCCCAGCATCCGCGGCTTTTCCGGCCCCGACGTCGTCATCATGATCGACGGCGCGCGGCAGAACATCGACACCGGCCACGAAGGCCGCTTCTATCTCGACCCCAGCCTAATCGGCGAGGTCGAGGTGTTGCGCGGCTCCGCCTCCGCGCTCTATGGCAGCGGCGGCAGCGGCGGCGTGTTCTCGTTCCAGACCCTGGATGCCGACGATCTGCTGGCGCCGGACGAGACCATCGGTTTCCGTGTCCGCGGCGGCTACCAGAGCGTCAATGACGAGCCGATGGGCAGCTTCACGCTCTACGGCAAGCCGGGCGCGGGCATCGACCTGCTGGGCAGCGTGACCAAGCGCAACTCCGGCGACATCGAGCTCGGCGATGGCGAGCAACTGGACAGCTCGGACGACATCGTCGCGGGCCTGGTCAAAGCCGGCATCGACCTGCACGAATTCCACCGGGTCGAAGCCTCCTTCATGCGCTTCGACAACGATGCCGAGGAGCCGCTCAACGGCCAGGACTTCCTGGCGGAGGACGCCACGGAAAAGAGCATTGAGACCGACACCACGCGTCTCGCCTATTCATACTCGAATCCCGACGACAAGCTGCTCGATCTGGACATCACGCTCTACTACACCGACTTCCAGGTCGATGCGCTGCGGCTCGACGATCTTGGCGCCGGCGCAGAGGGCGAGAAGTTGAAACGTTCGGTTGACACCCTCGGCTTCCGCGCCGAGAACTCCTCGCGCGTGGAGGTCTCCGATGGCGCCGGCCTCGTCTTCACCTATGGCGCCGAGGGCTATCAGGACAAGCAGGACGGCGAATCCGCCTCCGGCGACCGCGACGGCGTTCCCGATGCCGAGGCGGATTTCATCGGTGGCTTTTTCCAGACCGAGCTCCGGGTCGAGGAGCCGTTCGGCTTCGTGCCGGGCGAGGTGATCCTGCTCGGCGGCGTGCGCTACGACCACTACTCGGCCTCCAGCGACATCGCCGCCAGCAACGAGGACGACGCCGTCTCGCCGCGCGTCGGCCTCAGCTACATGCCGACCGAATGGTCGATGCTGTTCGCCAACTATGGCGAAGCGTTCCGCGCGCCGACCATCAACGAGATGTACAACGAGGGTGTGCATTTCGTGATCCCGGGCTTCGGCACCAACTTCTTCGTCGCCAACCCGAACTTGAGGCCGCAGACCACCGAGACTGTCGAGGTCGGCGGCGGCCTCGACTTCGCGGACGTGATCACGACCGGCGACCGGCTGTCGGTCAAGGGCTCGTATTTCTGGATCAAGGGCGAGGACTTCATCTCGCTCAGCGTCGACCAGCCCGGGCCGCCATCGTGCTTCCCGCCGAACTGCAACGGCACCACCAGCGCCAGCAACGTCGCCCGCGCCAAGCTGTGGGGCTCCGAAGTCGAGGCCAGCTACGAGAACGAGCGCGTGCGCTTCGGCTTCGGCTATTCCGACATCGACGGCAAGGACCGCGACACCGGCGACCATCTCGGCTCGCTGACCCTGACGTCGGCCCAATTCACTCTCGATGCCGCGCTGAAGCTGCCGGAGATCGATTCGATCGTCGGCTGGCGCGCCTTCATCGCCGACGACTTCGACGAGGTGAACGAGGGCGAAGAGGACCTGAAGCGCGACGGCTACGACGTGCACGACCTCTATTTCAGCTGGGCGCCGACCGAGATGGTGATCGAGGGCCTGCAGGTCGACCTCGGGATCGAGAATATCTTCGATGCCTCCTACGCCCGCGTGTACACCGACTCGAAAGAGCCGGGCCGCAACTACCGGGCGGCAGTCAGCTACAGCTTGAACTTCTAGGAGAGACCATGCGCAGGGTTCTGGGAACTTGCGCGGCGATCGCGATGGCGGCCTGGGCAAATGCTGCCCAGGCGGCGTGCGAGCTGCCGGTGCGCGATGGCCCAATCGTCTCGATCGGCGGCGACGTGACGGAGATCGTCTACGCGCTCGGCGCCGGCCAGCGCGTGGTCGCGGTCGACATCACCAGCCGCGAACCGAAGCAAGCGCGCGAGCTGCCGCATGTCGGCTACATGCGGCAGTTGTCCGCCGAGCCGATCCTCAGCCTGTCGCCGAAGCTCATCCTCGCCATCGCCGATTCCGGCCCACCGCTGGTGCTGGACCAGCTGCAATCTGCCGGCACCTGCCTTGCGCTCATCCCCGACGAACACTCGACCGCCGGCGTCGTGAAAAAAGTCGAGGCGGTCGCGGCCGCGCTCGACCGCAAGGCGGAGGGCGAAGAGCTAGTCGTGAAGCTCGAAGCCGAGTTCGCCGCGTTGCAATCGAACCTCGGCGCGGTCAAGGACAAGCCGCGTGTGCTGTTCCTGTTCTCGGTCGGCGAGGGCGCGCCGATGGTCGGCGGCCGTAACACCTCGGCCGACGCGATCATCGAACTGGCCGGCGGACAGAACGCAATCGATAGCTTCGAAGAGTTCAAGCCCGCCTCATCCGAAGGCATCATCGCGGCCGCGCCCGACGTGGTGCTGGTCACCGAGCTGACGCTCGAGAAGCTCGGCGGCATCGACGGGCTGCTGCAGCGGCCGGACATCGCGCAGACGCCAGCCGGCAAGGCGAAGCGCGTGGTCGCGATGGAATCGCTGCTGCTGCTCGGCTTCGGCCCGCGCACGCCGCAGGCGATCCGCGAGCTGGCGACGGCGCTGCATCCCGGCTTTGTCGCCTCGCCCGACGCTGCGAACTAGCGCGCATGCAATCGACAGCGGATTTCGCGCTCATCGCGCACCGGCAGGCGCAAAGAACAGCCTGGGCCGTCAGCATCGCCGGGCTGGCGCTGGTGGCGATCTGCTTCGTCACGATCCACGCCGGCGCGATTCCGATCCCACCCGGCACCGCCACGCACCTGATCGCGCAGCAGCTTGGCTTCGCGCCGGTTGACGACAGCATGCAAGCGTTGCGCACCATCCTGATCGACATCCGCCTGCCGCGCGTCGCGCTCGGCATCCTGACCGGCGCCGGCCTCGCGGTGGCGGGCGTGACGCTGCAGGGCCTGTTCCGCAATCCGCTGGCCGATCCGTCGTTGGTCGGCGTCTCGACCGGCGCAGCCACGGCGGCGGCAGCCTTCATCGTGCTAGGCTGGCCGTTGGCGCAGTATCTCTCGGCGCCGCTGTTGCGCCATGCCTTGCCGGTCGCGGCCTTCGCCGGGGCGCTGGCGACCACCATCCTCATCTATGCGATCGCGACCCGCGAGGGACGCACCGATGTAGCGACTCTGCTGCTGGCCGGCGTCGCGATCAACGCCATGGCGGCGGCATGCATCGGCTTGCTGATCTTCCTCAGCTCCGAGAACGAGCTGCGCGATCTCAATTTCTGGATGCTCGGCAGCCTCAACGGCGTGACCTGGGGGCGATTGATCGTGGTCGGTCCCCTGATCCTGGCGGCCGCCGTCGCCTTGACCCGCTTTGCGCACCACCTCAACGCCCTGCTGCTGGGCGAGACCGAAGCGCGGCATCTCGGATTCGACGTGCAACGCGCCAAGCGCTGGATGATCGCCCTGGTCGCCTTGACGGTCGGCGCGATTGTGGCCCTGACGGGATCGATCGGCTTCATCGGCCTGATCGTGCCGCACCTGGTGCGGCTGATGATGGGCGCGGATCATCGCACGCTCTATCCGTTGTCGGCGCTGCTTGGCGCCTGCCTGGTGCTGCTAGCCGACCTGTTCGCACGCACCATCGTGGTGCCGGCGGAGCTGCCGATCGGCATCGTCACCAGCTTCCTCGGCGGACCGTTCTTCCTCTGGCTGCTGCTGCGCCAGAAAGGGACGTTCTGATGCTGAGCGCGGACAACGTCAGCGTCGTGCGCGGCACGCGCCGCATCCTCGACCGGGTGAGCGTGGCGGTGCGGCCGGGCGAGTTCTTCGCCATCCTCGGCCCCAATGGCGCCGGCAAGTCGACGTTGCTGCATTGCCTGGCGGGTTCGCTGGAGGCGGACGAAGGCGCGGTGCAACTGGACGGCCGCGCACTGTCGTCCTGGCCGGCGCGCGACTTGAGCCGCCGCCGCGCGGTCCTGACGCAAAGCCCGAGCCTCGGCTTCGCCTTCACCGCGCTGCAGCTGGTGCTGATCGGCCGCTCGCCGCACATGGGCAACAATCCCGGCCGCATCGACCTGCGCGCTGCCGCCGCGGCGATGAAGGAGGCCGGTGTCGCGCATCTGGCGGAGCGCTCCTACCTAACGCTCTCCGGCGGCGAGCGGCAGCGCGTACATCTCGCGCGCGTCCTGGCCCAGCTCCACAGCGAGGAGGCGAGCGCGCGCTACCTGCTGCTCGACGAGCCGACCAACAATCTCGACCTTGGCCACCAGCATCTCGCGCTGTCCGCCGCGCGGCGGCTGACGGAGCAGGGTGTCGGCGTGATCGCCATCCTGCACGACCCCAACCATGCCGTCGCCTATGCCGACCGCATCCACGTGCTGCACCGCGGCCGCACCCATGCCGAAGGCGCGGCCTCGGAGGTGCTGACCGAAGCGCTGATGCGCGAGGTGTTCGAGGTCGCGGCGCGCGTGCTGCGCGAGCCGCAGCGCGATCGCCCCTACATCGTTTTCTGGCCGGGCAACCGGTCTACACTCGACGATCAACCCGAAAGGAGACACTCATGTTCATCGCCATGAACCGGTTCCAGGTGAAGCTGGGCAACGAAGCGGAGTTCGAGCGCATCTGGCGCGAGCGCGACATCTACCTGCGCGACCTGCCCGGCTTCGTCGAGTTCCACCTGCTGAAGGGCCCGAAGCGCGAGGATCACACGCTCTATTCCTCGCACACCGTCTGGAGTTCGCGCGAAACCTTCGAGGGCTGGACCAAGTCCGACGCCTTCCGCAAAGCCCACCAGAATGCCGGCCAGCACCGCGACCTCTATCTCGGCGGCCCGAACTTCGAGGGCTTCGACGTCATCCAGACCGTCAAATAGGGCAGATTTCTCAACATGATAGCGGCAGAGCACCGCGCGATCCTGTTTGCGATTGCCTCTGATACTCATTCTCACTATCTTGGCCGCCGCCTGTTCAAGGAGGGACTGATGGGTCGCAAGGCTGGTTTGTGGTGCGCGTTGATGAGTGGCGTTTGGATGGCGAGCGGCGCACCAGCGCTTGCGGCCGACACGGCGGCGGTGATCGAGACCTATGCCGACGTCGCGCATGCCAAATACGAGGATGCGCTCACGACGGCCGAGGCGCTGGAGAAGGCGATCGACGCGCTGATCGCCAAGCCGACCGAGGACAACCTCAAGGCCGCCCGCGCCGCGTGGCTGGCCGCGCGCGATCCCTACCAGCAGACCGAGGGCTACCGCTTCGGCAACCCGATCGTCGACGATTGGGAAGGCAAGGTGAACGCCTGGCCGCTCGACGAAGGCCTGATCGACTACGTTGCCGAGGCCTACGGCACTGAATCGGACGACAATCCGCTCTACACCGCCAACGTCATCGCCAACACCAGCATCACCTTTGGCGGCGAGACCATCGACACCAGCAAGATCACCAAGGAGCTGCTGGCCGACAAGCTGCATGAGTCGGCTGACTCCGAAGCCAACGTCGCCACTGGCTACCACGCCATCGAGTTCCTGCTGTGGGGCCAGGACCTGAACGGCACCGGCCCGGGCGCCGGTACCCGCCCGGCCACCGACTACGACACCGCCACCTGCACCCACGGCAATTGCGACCGCCGCGCCGAGTATCTGAAGATCGCGGCCTCGCTGCTGGTCGACGATCTCAAGGAGATGGTCGGCAACTGGACCGCGGACGGCGCGGCCCGTAAGGCGTTGCGCGATGCCGGCGGCAACGGCGCGCTCAGCATGATGCTGACCGGCCTCGGTAGCCTCAGCTACGGCGAGCTGGCGGGCGAGCGCATGAAGCTCGGCCTCATCCTGCACGACCCGGAAGAGGAGCATGACTGCTTCTCCGACAACACCCAAAACTCCCACTACTACGACGAAGTGGGCATGATCGCGATCTACGAGGGCAGCTATAAGCGGATCGACGGCAGCGTCGTGAAGGGCGCCAGCCTGTCCGAGCTGGTGAAGGCCGCCTCGCCGGACGCCGACAAGGGCGTCAAGGCCGCCATGGCGAATGCCGAGGCCAAGCTGCGCCTGCTCAAGGACACCGCCGACAGCGGCAAGATGAAGTACGACCAGATGATCGGCGACGGCAATGCCGAGGGCAACAAGATCGTCCAGGACGCTATCGACGGCCTGATCGCGCAGACCCGCGCGGTCGAAAAGGCGGTGGACGCCCTGAAGATCGGCGCCCTGGCGATCGAAGGCTCGGACTCTCTCGACAATCCGACCGCCGTCCAATAACACAAGCAGCCGTGTGGACACGGCGACATTTCCTGACCGGCACGGCAGCGCTCGCAGCGCTGCCGTTGCCGTTTTCCGTTGCCGCGGCTAGCGGCGCGATCGCGCTGGAAGCGCGCGAGCGCTCGCTCTCGCTGCTGCCCGGGACCACCACGCCGATCTGGTCCTATCGCGACGAATGGCCGCTAGTGGTGCGCACCCCGCGCGGCGCGCCGTTCCGCGCCCAGCTGACCAACGCGGTCGCGGAGCACACCACCATCCACTGGCACGGCATCCGTCTGCCCAACGCGATGGATGGCGTTCCCTATATGACCCAGCCGCCGGTGGGGCACGGCGAATCCTTCGCATACGAATTCATGCCGCCCGATGCCGGCACGTTCTTTTTCCATCCTCATTGCAACACGGTCGAGCAATTGGGCCGCGGCCTTGCCGGCGTGCTGGTCGTCGAGGACGAGGCGGAGAAGGACCTGTTCCTGGCCGACCATGTCGTCGCCATCAAGGACTGGCGCCTGAAACCCGATGGCTCGTTCGACGTGTTCTCGACCGACAAGGGCGCGGCGCGCGCCGGCACCTTCGGCAGCGTCGAGACGGTGAATGCCAAGCCGCATGCGCAGCTCGACGCGCTGGTGAACGGCTGGGTCCGGCTGCGTGTGCTCAACCTCGATGTGTCGCGCATCGTCGTGCTGGCGCTCGACGGCGCCGAGGGTTTCGTGATCGCGACTGACGGCAACCCGCTGCCGCCGGTGCCGCTCAAGGCCTGGAAGCTCGGCCCCGCCATGCGCGCCGACATCGCCTTCCGCATGCCGCGACAGGCGGTGCGCCTGCAGAATGTCTGGGGTTCGAAGCCGGAATTGCTGGCGGAAATTGCGCTGATCGAAAGCGCACTGCCGGGGATCGGTCCGGTCCCGACCTTGGCCCCGAGCCAGGTGCCGGAGCCCGACCTCAAGAGCGCCGAGCGCCTGACTTTCGACCTCACCGCCGGCCACGTCTCGCCCGCGCTCGAGGCGTACCTGAAGGACAATCCCAACGTCACCCTGGATCAGCTCTGCCTGCCGCAGCGCACCTTCTGGGCAATCAACGGCCGCTCCTGGTCGGGCCAGGATCACAAGCTGAAGCCGCCGCCGCTGGCGGAGCTGAAGCGCGGCCGCTCCTATGTGTTCGAGCTGTTCAACGGCACGCCGCACCCGCATCCGATCCATCTGCACGGCCATACCTTCCGCGTGCTCAGATACAGCAAGGAGGAGATCGTCCCGCACCTCGCCGATACTGTGCTGATTGCGCCCAAGGAGCGGGTTGAGATCGCCTTCACAGCGGACAATCCCGGAGAGTGGATGATGCACTGTCACATTATCGAGCATCAGGAAACCGGGATGATGGGCTATGTCACTGTCGCTTAAGGCTTTTCTCGGCACTGCGTGCGCGCTGCTGGCGTCCGCCGGGGCGGCGCAGGCGGCCGAGGATTCGATGGACACGGTGCTGGGCAAGGCCCTGTTCGAGCGGCTGTGGGTCTCCGCGCCATCCTCGACGAAGGCGGCGGACGGCCTCGGCCCGCTGTTCAACTCCCGCGCCTGCTCGTCCTGCCACCAGGGCGGGGGACGCGCCAAAGTCTCGCTGCAGGAGGGCGACCTACCGGCCTCCGCCGGCCTCACCCTGCGAGTCGGCGCGGTGAAGAACGGGGCGCTGGTGCCGCACCCGCTCCTCGGCAGCCAAGTGCAGACCTTCGCCGTCCCCGGGCTCAAGCCCGAGAGCAAGCTGCACGTCAGCTTCCAGACTCATGTGGAAACGCTGAACGACGGCACGACGGCGGAGTTGCGCCGGCCGCGCATCCAGATCGACGGGCAGGACCAGCTCGCCGACCTCGCCTGGATATCGCCGCGCCTGGCGCCCGATCTGCACGGGGCCAGCTTGCTGGAACGCGTGCCGCTGACCTGGCTCGCCGCGCAGGCCGATCCCGACGACCTCAACGGCGATGGCATCTCCGGCGCGGTGGTGATGGGCCAGTACGGCGAGCAGGACATCGAGCCCGGCCGCTTCGGCTGGAAGGGCGACGAGCCGGACCTCGCGCACCAGATCTCCGCCGCATTCCACTTCGACCTCGGCCTCTCGACGCCGCTGCGCCGCGCGCTGTGGGGCGATTGCACGACGGCGCAGTCGGATTGCCGCGCCGCGCCGCAAGGCGCCGACAAGGGGGGCGTCGAGGTCGAGACCACCGTGGTCTCGCTGGTCGCGACTTATCTGCGCGCTTTGCCCGAACCAGCATCATCGGCGGCCACCGAGGACACCAAACGCGGCCAGATGCTGTTCACCAAGACTGGCTGCGGCGCCTGCCACGCTTCGAAAGCGCCGGCAGAGCTGGCCGACGGCGCCGCCAAGTGGTTCGCGCCTTACACCGACCTGTTGGTGCACGACATGGGCGACGGCTTGGCCGACCGCGCCTTCGACGATTCCGTTTCGACCGTCGCCGGCGCGCACGAATGGCGCACTGCTCCCTTGTGGGGCCTGGGCGCTCGTGTCGCAGCGAAGGACGGCGCCAACCTGCTGCATGATGGCCGCGCCCGCTCGGTGCTCGAAGCGATCCTGTGGCACGGCGGCGAAGCTGCGCCTGCGAAACAGCGCGCCGCGGAACTGCCTGCCGAAGACCGCGCGGCGCTGATCGCCTTTTTGGAGAGCCTATGATCCGAGCCATCGCCGTCTCCCTCCTCCTGCTGACCGCAACACCCGCGGTGGCGCTGGAGGATGCGGACTATTCGGCGGCGGTGGCGGCAACGGCAAAGAATGCGATCATCACCGGCTATCAGGCGTTCGGCGAATCCGCCAAGGACATGCAGACGCGGCTCGAAGCGCTGTGCCAGGCGCCGGGGGATGACACGCTCAAGAGCGCGCAACAGCAGTTCGCCGGCCTGACGGCGGCCTGGGCGCGCATCCAGTACATCAGCTTCGGCCCGATCTTCGAGCATCAGCGCGCCTTCCGCGTCGAATACTGGCCGGACAAGCGCAACGTGGTCGGCCGCCAGCTGGCCGAAGTCTTGAAGAAGCAGGATCACGCCGCCCTGGAGCCGGAGCGCTTCGCGACCACCACGGTCGGCGTGCAGGGACTGCCGGCGCTGGAGCGCCTGCTGTTCGGCGACGATGCGCTAGTGGCGCTCGCCAGCAGCGATGGCGCTTTTCGCTGCGGCCTGTTTGCCGCCATCAGCGCCAACCTCGAGACCATCGCGCGCGACGTCGTGACCGGCTGGACCGAGGGCGATGCTGCGTTCCTGTCGCGCATCGAGCATCCATCGGAGGATGACGAGGAACTGCCAAGCGGCCGCGATGCCGCTGGCCGTCTGCTCAACGATCTGCTGACCGCGACCATCGCCATGCGCGACATGAAGCTGCTGGCGCCGCTCGGCTCCAGCCTGGCAAAGGCCAAGGGACAAAATGCGGAATACTGGCGCAGCGGCCAGTCGGTCGCGGTGCTGGCGGCCAACCTGGAAGGCTGGCGCACGCAGTTCTTTGCCGATGGGGGCCTCGGCGCATTGCTCGCCGCGCAGCCGGACGGCAAGCAAACCGCCGACGAATTGACGACCGCCGTCGATCAGGCGGCGAGTGCGTTGCAGCAGGTGACCCTGCCGCTCGACAAGGCCGTCGCCGATGCTGCGCAGCGCAAGCTGGTCGAGGCCTTTGCCGTGCAGCTGGTCAAGATGCGCGACCTGCTTGCCGGACCCGTCACCACCAAGCTGAACATCCCGGTCGGATTCAATGCGCTCGATGGTGACTAGCATGAGGCTGAGCCGGCGCGGCCTGCTGGCGAGCGGGGCGGCCGCTCTGCTGGTTCGCAAGCCGGCGCGCGCCAGCGACGGCGGACGCTACCTCTCCGCCGCGGCGACGCTTACTAACAACCGATACGCCGTCGTTGCCGTCGACGAGGACGGCCAGATCGACTTCGATCTCGACCTTGCCGACCGCGGCCACGGCCTCGCCGTGCGGCCAGGCGGCAGCGAGGCGATCTGCTTCGCGCGCCGGCCCGGCCGGTTCACGCTGGTGCTCGATACGCTGGCAGGCGCTTTGGTGACGGAGATCCCGGCCGCGCCGTCGCGCCATTTCTCCGGCCACGGACTGTTCGTGCGGGCCGGCGACCTGCTGCTGGCGACGGAGAACGACGAGGCGAAGCACCAGGGCGTGATCGGCATCTTCGACGCGCGCGCCAACTATGTGCGGATCGGCGAATTCCCGACCTTCGGCATCGGCCCGCATGACCTCGCCTTGCTGCCGGACGGCAAGACCCTGGTGGTCGCCAACGGCGGCATCGACAAGCGGCATGACGATACCGGCGGACGCGAGCTGGCCGACATCCGCTCGGATCTCGTCTATCTCGACTGGCAGTCGCAGAGGCTGCTGGAGCGCGTGGTGCTGGAGCCGCAATACACGCGGCTCTCGATCCGGCACCTGGCGCTCACCGAGGCGGGCGATGTTGCCGCCGCCTTGCAGGACTCCGCCGATGTGCCTGACCTCGATTTCCCGCTCGGTTTCCTGCATCGGCTGGGCAGCTCGCCGCGCTGGCTGGCGGCACCGGACGGCGGCTGGGGTCGCCTGCGCGGCTATTGCGGCGCGGCCGCGGCCGATCGCGCTGCCGGCCTCATCGCCATGAGCTCACCGCGCGGCAATTGCGTCGGCTTGTGGGACGAAAGCGGCGCTGCGCTCGAAGCGCTCGCGATCCACGACGGCTGTGGCCTCAGCGCGACCGGCACGCCGGGCGAGATCCTGATCTCGAGCGGCAGTGGCGAATTGTTCTCCGCTTCGCGCGCGGCCGGGGAGCCCACGCTGCGCGGCGCCAATGGCGAGTTCCGCTTCGACAATCACATGGTGCGGATCTAGAGGATTTTCCGCCGTATCGGCGCCGGCTGGCACAGCCTCGTGAGGTGACAACCGCGGAATTTGTGGTAGGTTCCAAATCGGGGACACCGACATCCGCAGGTTCACATGGTCAAGCTCTTGGCTTGCTTCCTGCCGCTTGGTTTCGTTCTGCTGCTGGCCGCGGCGCCGCGTGCGTCGGCGGAAAATCTGCCGGTCAGCGTCGATCGCTATAGCGAGGCGTGTCTGAAGGCCGGCGGCGGCATCGACAACGGGCTCAACAACAGCGGCACCGGCACGCTCTATTGCCTGTGGCCCCAGCGCCGCGACGGCACCGAATGCAAGGTCGGCAGCAATCAGGTGAATATCTGCTCGATCCGCTGCAGCACGGATTCGTGCTACGCCGCCAATCCCATCAAGGAACAACCCACCTGGCCACTCAGCGGCGGGCCGAGCCGCAGGAAGCTGCTGGCGCCGACCGACACGCTGGCCCCGGCCACCGCCGCGCCGGTGAACTAGCTAGACCTTCTCGGTCTCCAGCGGTGTCACCGGCTGGGTGCGGAACAGCACGTAGAGTCCGGCGACCACGATCAGCGCCGCGCCGGCAACCGACCAGGCATCCAGCGTCTCGCCGAAGAAGACGTAGCCGCCAAAGATCGCCCAGATGATCGCGGTATACTCGAAGCAGGCGACGAAATTCGCTTCCGCCATCCGGTAGGCTTGCGTCAACAGGACCGTGGCGATGGAAGCGATGACACCGCAGGCGGCAAGCAGGCTGAGATCGAGCAGCGTCGGACTGACCCAGCCGCGCACCAGGAAGGCGAGACTGGGGTCGGTGGTGCCCTCGAAGCCGCCGCCGCCAAAGATCGCCGCCATCACCAGCGCGACCAGCAGGTAGACCAGGTTCTGGTAGAACGACATCACCGGCGCGCTTTCGGTCTCGCCCATGCGCCGCGCCATCAGGGCCGAGATCGAATAGGTCAGCGCCGAGGCGACCGGCAGCAGCGAGGCGAGCACGAACGAGTCCGTTCCCGGCCGCACGATGATGAGCACGCCGACGAAGCCGACGATGGCGGCGATCCAGCGGCGGATGCCGACCTTCTCGCCCAGGAACGGGCCGGCGAGCGCGGTCACGAACAACGGCACGGTGAACCAGATCGCGACGATGCTGGCGAGCGGCATGGACGGGAAGGCGAGATAGTAGGTGGTGTAGGCCACCATCAGCACCAGCCCGCGCACAATCAGTAGCGCCATGCGCTTCGACCGCAGGCTCCCGAGCTTGCCGGAAAAGGCGATGAATGCGAACAGGATCACCATGGCGACCACGCCGCGGATCGCGATCGCCTGGTGCACCGGATAGTCGCCGCTCAGGAACTTGATGATCCAGTCCTGGCCGGAAAAGATCATGACCCCGCTGCACAGGCTGAGGGCCGCAAGGCCCGGATGCCGGCTGCTTGCCATGGTCACCGAAATCGAACTCACGCCACCCCTCGCACGCGATCCCAACCGCGACCACTCATGCCAGCAGACCGGTGTGGAAGGCAAATGCCCTTTCGGGTCGCGGCCCCGGCGTGCTGTGCATAGCATCGGCGCTATTGCAGTGCAGCAGCGCGCCATCGCAATCTGTCCCAGGGAATCACCGACTTGGAATCGACAGACCGGGAACGCAGGAACCATGCAGCAGAAGATCCTGACCGTGGCCGTCAATCCGGCTGTCGACCTGTCGACCCGGGTCGAGCGGATGCTCGCCAACCGCAAGCTGCGCTGCGCCGGCGCCCATGTGGAACCGGGCGGCGGCGGGATCAACGTCTCGCGCGTGATCCGCGGCTTCGGCGGCAAGAGCACGGCGTTCGTCGCGCTCGGCGGGGCGACCGGCCGGACCCTGCGCGAGCTGATGAAGCAGGAAGGGCTCGACGTCGTCGAGTTCCCGATCGTCGAGCATACCCGGCAGAACGTGACCGTCGACGAGACCGCGAGCGAGCGCCAGTACCGCCTGGTGCTGCAGGGCCCGCACTGGAGCGGCAAGGAGGTGAAGGCGGCGCTGGCGCGGATCGAGCGCCTGGCCAAGAACCACGACTATGTCGTCGCCACCGGCAGCCTGCCGCCCGGTGTCCCGGAGGATTTCTATGCCAGCATCGCCCGCATCGTGAAGCGGCAGGGCGGGCGCATGATCCTCGATACCTCTGGCCCACCGTTGCGCGCGGCGCTGGACGCCGGTGTGTTCCTGGTGAAGCCGAATCACATCGAGTTCCGCGATCTTGCCGGCGCGCGCAACACCGACTGGAAGACGATGGCGCGGGTCGGCCATCGCCTTCAGGAACGCGGCAAGGCGGAGATCATGATCGTCACGCGCGGCGACCTTGGCGCGCTCGCGATCCTGCCCGACAGCGCTTGGCGCTTGCAGTCGCCCAAGGGCAAGGTGGTCAGCCTGGTGGGTGCCGGCGATTCCTTGATCGGCGCCTTCGTCCTCGCGATGGCGCGCGGCAAGTCGCTGCTCGAAGCCTGCCGCCTCGGCGTCGCCGCCGCCTCCGCCGCGGTCGAAGCCCCCGGTAGCGAACTCGCCAGCCGCAAGGACACGCTGCACATCGCACGAAGGACGAAGCTGTGGGAAGTCAAGGGCTAGGAGCAACACGCTTGTTCTTCCCCTCCCCCGAGAAGGGGGAGGGTAGGGAGGGGGAAGCGAGCGAAGATTTTCTCGCATCGATACGCGGCTTCCCCCACCCCAACCCTCCCCCAGTTTGGGGGAGGGGTGACTGAGTCAGCTAGTTCGGATACGCGATCGCGACGATCTCGATCATCTCGGCGCCCTTGGGCGTCGGCACTTTCGCGGTGTCGCCGACCGACTTGCCCATCAGCGCCCGCGCCACCGGCGAGATCCAGCTGATGCGGCCGGTCTCCGTCTCGTCGATGCCGACAATGGCGACCGTGATCTCGCTTTCATCCTCGCGCGCATAGGTGACGCTGGCGCCGAAGAACACCTTGCCGCGGTTTTTCTGCGCGCTGGGATCGACCACCTCGGCGATCGAGAGCCGCTTGTCGAGAAAGCGCAGTCGCCGGTCGATCTCGCGCAACCGCTTCTTGCCGTAGATGTAGTCGCCGTTCTCCGACCGATCGCCGTTGCCGGCGGCCCATTCCACCACGCGCACGACCTCCGGCCGCTCCTCGTTCCACAGCTTGCGCCGCTCCGCGATCAGGCGCGCATGGCCCTCCGGCGTCATGTAGTTCTTCTTGCCGGCCGGCAAGGGCGGGAGATCGTCGTCGTCTTCGTCGGACATGCGGCTACATTACAAAGCCAGTTCCATGAACACCATATGCGGCATCAGGCGCTCCGGGTATTCGTTGTAGGGCGCGCAGCGCTTGAAGCCGATCGCCTCGTAGAGCGCGACGGCCTCGCTCATTTGTGCGGCGGTGTCGAGGCGCATGACCTTGAAACGCTCCTCGCGGGCGCTGGCGATGAGGGCGGCCGACAGCTTGCGGCCGATCCCGAAGCCGCGGAACCGGTCGGGCACGAACAGCCGCTTCATCTCGCAGAACTTATCCGAACGCCGGCGATAGGCGCCGCAGCCGACCACCTCGCCATCGCGCCGCGCCAGAAAGGTCTTGCCACCAGGCGGGCCGTAGCACGCCGCCAGGCTCTCAAGTTCGCTATCGAGAGACTGGTGGCTGAACGCCAGGTCGATCATCCAGGCTTCGTGCGCGAAGCGCGCGCGGCACCAGTCGGCATACTCGCGGACCAGCACGCCGAAGGCGGCGTAGTCCGCGTCGTTGCTTGCAGGGTCGATGACGATAGACATGCGGCCAGAGTGCCACGTCGGCGTGAACGCGCCAAGGACGGCGGCTAACTCCGCCGCCGCCTGCGCCGCCCGCCGTCATCGCCGCCTGGCGTGGCTTCTTTCGGCGCCGGCAGCGCGACCGCCTTGGCGAGATGCGGATAGTGCGCGGTCTTGTGTGGGATCGCCATCGCTTCCACGAAATGCGCCTGGAACTTGGGCTCGACCGCGGTCTCCACTTTCTCGACCTGCTTGACCACGCGCGTGATCTCGTCGCGCGATGCGGCGTTCAGCAGCGCGATGCGCGCGCCGGTGCCGGCGGCGTTGCCGGCGGAGGTCACTTTGGCGAGGTCGCAATCGGGGATCATGCCGAGGACCATCGCATATTTGACGTCGATGTGGCTGCCGAACGCGCCGGCGAGGGTGATGCGGTCGACCTTGTCGATGTTGAGATGATCCATCAGCAGGCGCGCGCCGGCATAGAGCGCGGCTTTCGCCAGTTGGATGGCGCGCACGTCGTTCTGCATGATGCGCAGCTGCGGCGTGCCGGCATGCAGCAGGTAGGAGAAGGTGCGGCCTTCCGGCTGCACGCGCGGCGACTTCGCCGCCATCCCGCCGTCGATCACGCCGTCCTGGGTGAGGATGCCGGAGAGATACATCTCCGCGATGCATTCGATGATGCCGGAGCCGCACACGCCGGTGACGCCGGTGCCTTCGGTCTGTTTCGCGAAGTCCGGATGATCGGACCACAGGTCGCAGCCGATCACCTTGAAACGCGGCTCCAGCGTGTCGCGGTTGATGCGGATGCGCTCGATCGCGCCGGGCGCCGCGCGCTGGCCGCAGGAGATCTGCGCGCCTTCGAACGCCGGTCCGGTCGGCGATGACGCCGCCAGCAGCTTCTTCTTGTTGCCGAGCACGATCTCCGCATTGGTGCCGACATCGACGATCAAAGTCATCTCGTCGGCCTCGTGCGGCGCTTCCGACAGGATGACGCCGGCCGTATCGGCGCCGACATGGCCCGCGATGCAGGGCAGCACATAGATGCGCGCGTTGGGATGGATCTTGAGGTCGATCTCCGAGGCCCAGAACATGGTCGGCCCGTCGGTCGCCAGCGCGAACGGCGCGCCGCCCAGCTCGATCGGGTTAATCCCCAGCAGCAGGTGATGCATGATGGGATTGCCGACGAAGGTCACCTCCAGGATGTCCTGCACGTCGCAGGCGGCTTCCTTGGCCACCGCATCGGCCAGGTCGTTGATCGCGTCGCGCACGGCCTTGGTCATCTCGACCTCGCCGCCCGGATTCATCATGACGTAGGAGACGCGGCTCATCAGATCCTCGCCGAACCGGATCTGCGGGTTCATGAAGCCGGAGGAGGCGACAACCTCGCCCGACGACAGCTCGCACAGATGGCCGGCGATGGTGGTGGAGCCGATATCGACCGCAAGGCCAAACACCTGGTCCTTGAAGCCCGGCCAGACCCCGGTGATCTGCTTGCCGAGATGCACGGCGACCGTCACGGTCCACTTGCCCTTGCGCAAGGCCGCCTGCAATCCCTGGATCACGCGCAGGTCGGTCGACAGGTTGGTGAGGCCCCATTGCTGCTGCAGCGCCTTCTCCAGGCGTTGCAAGTCGCCGGTCGGGTCGTGCATGTCGGGCTCGGCGACCTCGACGTAGTGCAGCTTCACGATCGGGTCGATCTCGATCGCGCGCATCTCGGCGCGCTTGCGCACCACCTGCTTGTGGACCTGGCTGTCCTCCGGCACGTCGATGACGAGATCGCCCTGCAGCACCGCCTGGCACGACAGGCGCCGGCCCGGCTTCATGCCGCGCTTGTCGGCATAGCGCTGCTCGACCGGCGAGAAGTCGGAGAGATGATCGCCCTTGGAGGTGACGCCGAGCTTGGCGAACTCGCCCTCGCTCACCACCACCTGGCAACGGCCGCAGATCGCGCGCCCGCCGCACACCGAATCGATGTCGACGCCGAGCTGCCGCGCCGCCTGCAGCACCGGCGTGCCGACCGGGAAACGCCCGCGCCGGCCCGACGGCATGAATACGATCAGCGGATCGCCGTTGCCGTTGCCGTTGCCATTGGCGGTGTGATTGTTGCCCGTCTTCACGCTGATCTCGGCGCCTTCCGCGGCCATGATTTACCGAACCCTGAATGTAGTTTCGCCCCCGCCCCGAAGCCTCGGATGCGGGGGCGAATGTGCTTACGCCATTTCGCCAGCCTTGGCCAACCGGCGTTTATCCATTAACGACCTGCGCCGCCCCAATCTGCGACTGATCCGCGGCGGCCTGGACGCCTTCCGTGCCACCGCTGGCCCCGCCGCCACCACCGCGGCGCCGGTTCTCGCGGCCACGACGGCCGCCCGCACCGGCGCCTTCGCCCTCGGCCGCCGGCTCGCGGAACTTGCGGATCCAGGCGGCACAATGGGCGTCCTGGCCCATCAGCACGTCGCCGCCCATCACGCCGATCATCTCCTCGGCATGCAGCGGGTTGGTGATGGCACTGGTCATGCCCGCGCCGATCGCCATGGCGAGGAAGCTGGAATTGAGGCCGTGCCGGTTGGGCAGGCCGAAGCTGATATTGGAGGCGCCGCAGGTGGTGTTGACCTTCAGCTCCATGCGCAGGCGGCGGATCAGGTGGAACGCCGCCTTGCCGGCCTGGCCGAGTGCGCCGATCGGCATGACCAGCGGATCGACCACGATGTCGGAATGCGGGATGCCGTAATCGGCGGCGCGCTGCACGATCTTCTTGGCGACCTCGAAGCGCACGTCCGGGTCTTCGGAAATGCCGGTCTCGTCGTTCGAGATTGCGACCACCGCCGCGCCGTATTTCTTCACCAGCGGCAGCACGACTTCCAGGCGCTCCTCCTCGCCGGTCACCGAGTTCAGCAGCGCCTTGCCCTTGTAGACCGCAAGGCCGGCCTCGAGCGCGGCGACAATGGACGAGTCGATCGACAGCGGCACGTCGGTCAGCGACTGCACCAGCTGGATGGTTTCGGCCAGGATGCGCGGCTCATCCGTCATCGGGATGCCGGCATTGACGTCGAGCATGTGGGCGCCGGCCGCGACCTGGGCCAGGGCGTCCGATTTCACGCGGCTGTAATCGCCGGCCGCCATTTCCGCCGCCAGCAGCTTGCGCCCGGTCGGGTTGATGCGCTCGCCAATGATGACGAACGGCCGGTCGAAGCCGATCACCACTTCCTTGGTGGCCGAGCTGATGACGGTATCGGTCATATACGCAATCCTTTCACGAAGAAGCGGCGGGTTCGACCGCGCGCCGTTGTTGTCTGTTCCGCATGACGCCGGAGGCCTGGATGATCTCGTTCACGAACTCTTCCTGCCGGTAGGCCATCACGTGCACGCCTGATACGCCTTCGATCTCCTTGATCTCCTGGATCAGGTCGATCGCCAATTGCTTGCCTTCGGCCCGCTGGTCCTTGGCCTTCTCCATCCGCTCGATGATCGCCTCGGGGATATGCACCCCGGGCACGTTGTTCTTCATCCAGCGGGCGGTCTTGGCGGACGGCAACGGTCCGACGCCGATCAGAAAGAACGCCTTCTCATGCAGACCCTGCTCGCGCACTTTGTCCATGAATTTGCGCAATAGCGGCACGTCGAAGCAATACTGGGTCTGGATGAACTGGGCCCCCGCCGCGATCTTCTTGGCGATGTGGACCGCCCGGTATTCGTAGGGCGGCGCGAACGGGTTGGCGGCGGCCCCAAGAAAAACTCGTGGCGGCGTCGTCAATTTGCGACCCGACAGGAAGTGTCCCTTGTCCCGCATGGTGCGGATGCATTCCAGCAACGAAGTTGAATCAAAGTCGAACACCGGCTTGGCCGCCGGCTGGTCGCCGGCCTGCACGCCGTCGCCGGTGAGGCAGAGGATGTTCTGAACCCCCATGGCCGCGGCCCCCAGCACGTCGCCCTGGATGGCGATGCGGTTCCGGTCGCGGCAGGAGATCTGCATGATGACGGCATAGCCCGCGCGGGTCAGCAGCGAGCAGATGCCGACCGAGGACATGTGACAGTTGGCGCCGGAGGCATCGGTCGCGTTGATGGCGTCGCACACCTCGGAGAGGACGAGGGCACGCTCATAGACGTCGCGCGGATCGGAGCTGTCCGGCGGGTTCAACTCGGCGGTGACGGCAAAGCGGCCCAGCCGCAGCACGCGCTCCAGCCGTCCGCCCGACGAGTGGCCGGGCAGCAGCGGCAGCGGGGCCGCGGGGTCGTAGCTATGGTGGCCGTCATTCATGCGGCCTGGCCTTCCTTCTTGGCCTGCACGGAGGCGGAGACGGCGGCGAGGTCCTTGGTCGCGCCGGGCTTGGCGGCCGGCGGCTTCGGCTTGTTGCCGGCCTGGTCTTCCAGGCCCGCGGCAATGCGCACCACCCGCAGCCAGGACGACTTGCCCTTGAGCCGGTGATCGACCGCGCGTTGCACGTCGAGGATCTTGTGGCCTTCGTCGGCCTTGAGGCCCATGCGGTCGGCGCCGGCCCAGGCCTGCACCCACACGCACTTCATCTCCGGCTTCACCTCGCAATGCCCGTTATCGCGCACGCCGCCGCACGGGCCGTTGCGCAAATTCTTCGGGCAGTTCATCGGGCACGACATGCCGGTGGAGGAGAGGGCGCACTGCCCGCACATCTGGCAGTCGAACAGGAAGCCCTTGGTCACGCGCTCGACACCCTCGAACGGCTTCTCGAGCTTCTCGTAGCCGATCTTGTTCCACAGCGGATGCAGCCCGATCAGCGCCTTCTCGAACGCGCGATAAAACGCATTGAGGCCCTTCGCATGGCGCACCGACCACAAGCGCACGGCATACATCTCAGTGCCTCGCCTTTAGCGCGCGAACGCGTTCACAAGAATCCCCTCCCCCAAGTTGGGGGAGGGTCGGGGTGGGGGTTGTTCTCTCAAGCGAAGATCGAGTCGAGCGGAGGCGCCGGCGGCCCCACCTTAATCCTCCCCCGGCTCGGGGGAGGAAAGAGAACGTCCGACGTGCGTGGGAGCGCTTCATCTAGACCTTCTCCACGCCGCCGCTTTCGACCAGCGACTTCAGCTTCGCGTCATCGAACGTCGCTTCCAGCTCCGCGGCCTTCTTGTCGACCTCGGCTTGCAGATCGTCGCTCACCTCGACTGGCGAGGCACGGCGCCACTCGGCCAGATACGAATCCGTATCGCGCAGGTTGGCGCGCATGGCGGCGCGGTCGATCGCCTTTTCGAAGCGCTCGGTCAACTGCACCTTGGCGCTCTCGCGGCCCTTTTTCACGATCACCTGGGCCGGGATGTCCCGCCAATAGACCACTACCAACTGCGCCATCACTACACCATCTTCTGCCGCATGAAGTCCGCGAACTCGCCGTAACCGGTGCGGCGATGCACGAACTCCAGGTTCAACCGTTCCGCCGCCGACTTGGCCCGCTGCAGCAGATCCGAGTCCTCGATCTGCGCCAGGTAGACCAGTTTGTGGTAGTTGCCGAAATACATGTCGCGCAACTCCGGATGCTTCTCGATCCCGAACCCCTGCCAGATCAGGCGCTCGAAGTGGCGCGCCAGATAGTCCGTCAGGAAGAACGTGCCCGGCTCCTCATCCATCATCTTCTCGAAGTCCGCCGTCCCGGCAAACCACTGATAGCAGTGCGGCCCCTCGATGCGCTCCACGCCCTCTTCGGCGAGAACGCGGTCCAGCTCGCCCCCGGAGCCGCAATCGCCGTAGAGCACGAAGATGCGGTCGAACTTCTTCCGCCCGGCTCTGATCTTGCGTTGGACACCCGGAGCGATCTTTTCCGGCCGGTTGTGCCAGATCGCCGGCAGGCAGGTGATCTCCACCCGGTCGTCCCAGCCACTCGCCTTGCTCACCGCCAAGAATTCCTTGGCCAGTGCGCCGCAGGCGATGAACAGGGTCTTTGGGCCGTCCGCCATAACCTTTGATTCGGCGCCCCCAAAACCAATGGGCCTGGACGCCGCCTTCTCGGGTAAAATCCTTAAGGCCGGCAGGGGTGCCGGGCTGCTATTGCCGCGACCGGGGATCGCCTGAAAGCGACCGAGCCTTTGTCGCGGATAGGCTATATGTGGTCGTTCCGGGCCGGCTTGTTAAGCGGTCGCGCGCTTTTCGTCCAACTGCTTCAGCGCGTGGTCGATCCACTGCACGGTCAGCTTCTCATGCACCGAGTTCTGGCCGAGGCGCTGGCGCAGCGCGCCGAAATCGACTTCGTCCAGTTTCTGGTCCTGGTTGAAGCAGGAGAACACCACCGTCTCCACGCCCGTCACCGGATCCTTGTGCGGCTGCAGGCACTGGGCGCAGACCTCTTTCATCATGCACTGCATCGGCGAGTTGATGGAGCCGATCGCGCAATGCGATGACTTGAGGAATGGCTTCAGCACCTCGTGTCGCGCCCGCGCCACCGCATTCATCATGCCGTCGGAGCCGATCGCGATGATGCGGTCGACCTCCTCGATCTTGATGGTCGTTGGTCCGAGGTCGCCCTTCGCGTAACTCAGGATCGATTGCACGATGTTGCCGACGAAAGTCTTGTCCTGTGGTCGGTCGGCGCTGAAGCCGGGGCCTTCGTCGCTCGACCACACCACGACATCGGACGCCGCCTCGATCTCCTCGACCTTGTAGCGGTCCTGCAGCTTCTTGTAGCCGGCGAAATAGACGACCTTCGATCCCGCGGCTTTCAATGCGCGGCCGATCGAGAACAGCACCGCGTTGCCGAGGCCGCCGCCCGCCAGCAGCACGGTCTCGCCGGCCGGCGTATGGGTTGGCGTGCCGGTCGGGCCCATCAGGATCACCGGCTCGTTCGGCTGCAGCCAGGCGCACAGGTCGGACGATCCGCCCATCTCCAGCACGATCAGGCCGACCAGGCCTTCCTTCTCGTCGGTCCAGGCGCCGGTCAGCGCAAGGCCTTCCATGGTGAGACGGGTGTCGCGCGTCTTCGGCGCCAGCGTCTCGAAATTCTGCAGGCGATAGAACTCGCCCGGCAGGAAGTTGGCGGCGGCTTGCGGCGCTTCCACCACCACTTCGACGATGGTCGGCGTCAGGCGGTTGACGGTGCGGATCTTCGCGCGCAGGCGGCGGTTGAGGTCGCCCAGGAACGCGGCGTGGTCCTTGCTCGCCGCGGCCGGTAGCTTCGCCAGGGTCTGCGACACCACCGGCCAGCCGAGCTTGGCGCTGCCCATCGCCTTCACCACGTTGCCGGCGAAGGAGGGATGCAGGTCGCCGAAGAAGCTGACGGCCCGGCCATCGGGGCGCATCTCGGTGATGACGCGCACTTCGCTTGGCTTGGCGAGCTTCTCCGGCTTCACCACCGCGCCCTCGTCGTTCAGCGCCTGGAAATACTGGCCGTCGACCTTGAAGTTGTCGCCATCTTCGCGCGCCAGCACGGTGTTGGGCCGCGTGCCCGCCGCCACCAGCACGGCGCGCGCCGGCATCGAGCACTCGGCGCCTTCCGCGTTCTTGAAGTGAATGCGCTCGGCATGGCCAGTCGCGTCCTGGTCGATGCGCGTGGGCGTCAGGCCTTCAGTGAAGCGGATGCCTTCCTCCATCGCCTTTTCCACTTCCTCGTGGTTCAGCGTATAGGAGGGCGAATCGATCAAGCGCCGGCGATAGGCGATGGTGACGCCGCCCCAACCGTCGATCAGCTTGGACAGCTTCGGCGCCTCGCCGGCCGCGCCCGCACGCGCCCGTTCGGCGCGGAACGCCTTGGCGTGGGCGATGTAGTCGTCCGCCACTTCCTGCTCGATGGTGGAGAATCTCGCGCGCACGCCCTCGGCGCCATGCTCGGCGACCAGGGTCTCGTAGCGCTTCATGAACTTCTCGACCTGCACCGGGTAGTAGGCCATCGCCTCAGTCGCGGTGTCGATCGCAGTCAGGCCGCCGCCGATCACCACGCTCGGCAGGCGCAGCTGAAGGTTGGCGATCGAATCCTGCTTGGCTGCGCCGGTCAGCTGCAGCGCCATCAGGAAGTCCGACGCCATGCGCACGCCGCGCGACAGGCCGCCGGGGATCGACAGCAGAGTCGGCTTGCCGGCGCCGAGCGCCAGCGCGACATGGTCGAAGCCCATCTCGAACGCCTGCTCGGCCGTGATCGTGCCGCCGAACCGCACGCCGCCGAACATCGCAAAGCTGGCGCGCCGCTCCAGCAGCAGGCGGATGATCTTGAGGAAGTTCTTGTCCCAGCGCACAGTGATGCCGTATTCGGCGACGCCGCCGAAGCCCGCCATCACGCGGTCGTTCAAATCTTCCTGCAATTCGCTGAGATGCCTGATGGCCTTGAAAGGCGCGCGCGTGCCGTCCGGCTTCACGCCCGACAAAGTCGCATCGAGCGGTTCGATCTTGAGGCCATCGATCGCCACCACGGTGTGGCCGTCATTCAGCAGATAGTGCGACAGCGTGTAGCCGGCGGGGCCGAGGCCGACCACCAGCACCTTGCGGCCGCTGGCCGGTTTGGCGACCGGCGCATGGATGTTGAGCGGGTTCCAGCGTGTGAGCAGCCCATAGATCTCGAAGCCCCAGGGCAGGCCAAGCACGTCCTTGAGCGAGCGCGTCTCCGCTTGAGGAATGTCGACCGGGTCCTGCTTCTGGTAGATGCACGACTTCATGCAGTCGTTGCAGATCCGGTGGCCGGTGGCCGCGCACATCGGGTTGTCGATGGCGATGATGCCGAGCGCGCCGATCGGCAGGCCGTCGCCCTTCACCGTGTGCATCTCGGAGATCTTTTCCTCGAGCGGGCAGCCAGCGAGCGTCACGCCGAATACGCTCTTCTTGAACGTACCGTCCTTTTCCTTGAGCCCGGTCGAGCAGCTGTCCTTGCCCTGGTTGTGGCAGAAGATGCAGTAGTTCACCTGGTCCAGCGCGTGGTTGAGGTCCATGCCCTGATCGGTCAGGTGGAAGGCTTCGCGCGCCCGCAGCTTGTCGTCGGCGAGCTTCAGGGTCGGGATGCCGTGCCGCGTCTCCGATTCCAGATGCACCAGGTGCATCGGATCGACCTTGCGCGGCGCCTTGAATAGCACGCCCTTGCGATGCAGCGCCTTGCCGGCCGGCGTCTGGGTCGCCCAGGCCGCATACTTGGTTGCGAGGTCAAGCTCGCGCGCGTGGTTCGCTTCGTTCTTCAGCCAGGTGTCGACGTGGGTCGCGAAACTCAGCTCGTCGAACTTGCCGCCGATGAGCGGCGTCAGCTCCGCACGGATCGCATCGGCATCGAGCGCGGCGGCCGCCGCTTCGTTGTGCGCCTTCAGGGCGCGGCGCTGCACGAACAGGCGCTTCACCGAATAGAGCGGCGCCAGCTCGGTGTGCTGCTTGCGCAGGGCGCCGAGCTCGTCCTTGATCCCGAACAGCTCGCCCAGGAAGTCATCCACATGGGCGGCCGCGGCGATGATGAGGGCAGACTCGGCCTTGGCATCCAGGCTCGCCGGCTCGGCCCGCCCCGCCATCAGGCGGCCGGCCAGGCCCTCGTCCGAGGCGCACAGGTGGTCGACGAACAGGCCGTCGATCCGCGCCAGCCCGGCCGGGTCATACAGGTCTTCGAAACGCAGGCCGTGCGCGAGGCGCAATTCGGACATCGCTCGTCCTTCTAAATCACAGAAAAATCTCGGGAATTTCGCCCAGTCCCATCCCGTTCTTACAGCTTGGAATGGGGGAATGCAAGGAACGCCCAGGTACATTCATGCATCGAAACAGTGTGAATTGAGCATTCAACTGCGAAATCCCTTCTCCCGTAACAAAGGGGACCTATGTTGAGGACATATGGAGTTCCGATATGGCTGACCAGGATAATGATTCGGGCCAGGACGACACCGGCCCGTTCCGCGAAAAGCTGATCAAACGGAAGCAGGAATGGGCCGCCGAGGGCCGGCTCCTGACCGGCACGACGTTCCGCCCAGAAGCCCAGCGCCTGCCGCCGGGCCAGCGCGAGGTGAAGACCTGGCCGGTGCTCGACCTCGGCGCACAGCCCAAGATCGACCTGAAGCTCTGGCGGCTCACCGTCGACGGCCTGGTGGAAAACCCCGTCACGCTCGGTTGGCAGGAATTCGTGGACCTGCCCCAGTCGGAGGCAACCAGCGACATCCATTGCGTGACTGCCTGGTCGCGCTACGGCAACCGCTGGCGCGGTGTGCTGGTGAGCGACCTGCTTGCCCTGGTGCGACCCAGGCCCGAAGCCAGGTTCGCGCTGCTCCAGTCATACGACACCTACACCACCAACCTGCCGCTGGACGAGTTCGCCGTCCCTGACGCGCTGCTGGCCACCCATTGGGAGGGCGAGCCGCTGACCGTCGAGCATGGCGGTCCGCTGCGCATGGTGGCGCCCCAGCTCTATTTCTGGAAAAGCGCCAAGTGGGTGAAGCGCATCACCTTCGCGGCCGACGACCAGCCTGGCTTCTGGGAAGTGCGCGGCTATCACAACCACGGCGACCCGTGGGAGGAGGAGCGGTATAGCGACTAACGCCGTCACGTTCTTGTGATGCCGAAACGAAAATCAGCGTCGCATCATCTGTGACTTGGTTCACTGCCGTCGCATGCCGTCCGGGACAGGATGGGTTCGACATTCGACAAAGGGAGAGACATGTCATGAAGCCAAGCGATTTTCGCGCCGTCGCCATCGTGGCGCTGGGCCTGATAGCCCTGCCGGCGATCGGCTATGCCGCCGGCACCAGCTCGTCCTCGGAATCGGCCAAGCCCGACCTCTACAAGCAGGCCGAGGACCTGATCGACGACGAGGAATATGCCGACGCGATTCCGCTGCTGCAGCAGTCGATCCAAG
>PNKY01000018.1 GCA_013822765.1 Rhodospirillum sp. | reverse complement strand
GGCTCGCCTTCATCGTCGTCGTCGAAATTCATCATGTAGGCGGTCTTGAAGAAACCACCCACACCGAGTTTGATCCCATCGGCCGCGAACGCCGGACTGGCGACCAAGCCAGCACCGAGCAGGGCCGTGGTACCCAAGAGAACTTTCTTCATCTCGAGATTCCCTAAGTTTGCGATTGCCATCGAGGGAGATTGAAGAACCCCCGAATGCCCCACGGCTCGAACCCTTCGTGTTTGTCTGGTACTGCCTAGCAACTACGCAGTCACCGGTGACGGCAAGACCAGTCAAACCATCGGGCTTGAACCACGCAAACCATCGTCAATGCGGTTCCGGGTGTCAAACCAATTGCGCCCTCAGGGGCTCTGCGCTGTGGCAAATTCCCACGACCTGTGGCGACAATGCCACATACCTGCAAACTGTCGCGTAAACCCCGAAAACCCAAGGAAAATCGGATCGAAGTCCTGCCTGCGCGCGCGGTCCCAAACGCATCCAGAACTTGGTTTCGGACTGGTTAACGGGGGGTCAGCGCAGCGGCCAATAGCCGAATCTCTGCATCTGTTCCTTGTGTGCGTTCGCCATTTTATCGATTTGTGCGGGCGTCAGCAGCTCCCGCCACTGCCCGGCCCGCCCGTCGCGGAAGAATTTCTTGGCGAACGGCGACTTCTCCTTGAAGCCCTGCTGGTCCTCCTGCCGGCGCAGGGTCTTGAACGACGCCCGCTCAATCGCGCGCTCGAGGCGCTTGCGCGGCGGGTTGAGGCCGAGGAACTGGGTCAGCCCGCCGAAGGTCTTGATCGGGTTGTTCAGCATGTCCTCGTAGCGCAGCACGGCAAGGCCCGGCCGTGGCGGGTTGGTCCAGGAATCGACGTGGATCGACCAGCTCTTGTGGACTTCGTAGACGATCTTGTCGTTGGTCTTGGACCCGATCGACGGGTCGGCCAGGATGTCGATGGTGGTGTCGAGGTCGGTGCCGTAGTGGTGCGACAGCGAGATGCAGACATCGAGCGGGTTGCGCACGATGTAGATGGCGCCCGCCGTCAGGTCCTGGTGCATCATCGGATAGCCGAGGAACACGACCGACGCGTTGTGGGTCTTGACGAAGACGTCGTCCGGCTTCAACCGGCACATCGCCAGCTGGGCCCCGCGGCGCATCCGCGCCACATCGACGGCGCTCCACTCCGCCCAGTCCCGCTTGTCCTGGGCCCGGTACCAGTCGATCGAGGAATCGCTGATCGACAGGTCGGTGATCTTGTTGATGTCGTAGGCTTCGTCGGGGTCGCGGAACAGGTTGTGCAGGAACGCCCGCATCCAGGTATTGCCCGACTTCGGATAGCTGGCCAGCCAGATGATCTTGGACATTGTCCCCTTCCGCGGCCCGCCACCGTTGAAGCCCGGCGGTGAACTCGGCGTCAAATTAAGGCAGGCGTTCCGCCAGTTAGACAGCTTGACCCGGCCGCGCCATTTCGCGTACCAGAGTGCTCGTTCGCCTGCACGCCAGACCTTGGGAGGCAGGATCGCCGGGCGAGCCCAGGATGCACAAGCGGAAAGGGCGCGCTCGAACGCCCAGGCACTAAACCCTTGGCATCTGAAGGCAATGGCGAGGCGTTCTTAGGAAAAGGTTGGAAGGGCCGTCAATATGAAAGTTGCCGCGGAAGGTGCCGGATCGCGCCAGGGGGGCCTGTGGGCGCGACGGATGCTCGCGATCGCGGCCGTTTTCCTGCTCGGCCTGACGGCAAGCGCCTGCAATTTCGACCTCGGCGGCGAAGCCAAGTATCCGGTGCCGCGCCAGAAGGGCCAGAACCAGCCCCAATATGAAGAAGACCCCGGCGTGTTCGGCGAAGGCGGCATTTTCGGCCCCGACCTGCCGGAGGATTCGACCGGCGGCGGCATTGGCGTCAACAACCTGCTGTGGCGCGCCTCGCTCGACACCGTCTCCTTCATGCCCCTGGTCTCGGCCGATCCGTTCGGCGGGGTCATCATCACCGACTGGTACACCCCGCCCTCGGCGCCCGACGAGCGCTTCAAGGTCAATATCTACATCCTGGGCCGTGCCCTGCGGGCCGACGGCATCCGCGCCTCGGTGTTCCGCCAGCAGATGCAGGGCGCCGGCTGGGTCGACGCCCCGGTCGCCCTCAACACCGCGACCGACCTGGAGAACGCCATCCTGACCCGCGCCCGCCAGATGCGCCTGTCGGGCTCCCAGTAAGGGCAGGCAATAGCTTCAGCCACCTTCAGCTTGCTCGCCGGCTGGCAATTGTTATGGTGCCGGCCGACCTTCTCGAGCAAGCCAGAGCCTGATGTCGCGTTACAACTTCCAAGAAACCGAGCCCAAGTGGCAGGCCACGTGGTCCGAGCGCCGCGCTTTCCATAGCGAGGCCGACCCCAGCCGCCCGAAATATTATGTCCTAGAGATGTTCCCCTATCCCTCGGGGCGCATCCACATGGGGCACGTGCGCAACTACACCATGGGCGACCTGGTCGCCCGCTATAAGCGCGCGCGCGGGTTCAATGTCCTGCACCCGATGGGCTGGGACGCCTTCGGCCTGCCGGCGGAGAACGCGGCGCGGGACCAGAAGATCCATCCGGCCAGCTGGACCTACGACAACATCGCGGTGATGCGCGCCGAGCTGCAGCGCATGGGCCTGGCGCTGGACTGGGAGCGCGAGCTGGCGACCTGCCATCCCGGCTACTACGCCCAGCAGCAGCGCCTGTTCCTGGATTTCCACAAGGCCGGCCTCGCCTACCGCAAGGAGGCGTTCGTCAACTGGGATCCGGTGGACCACACCGTGCTCGCCAACGAGCAGGTCATCGACGGCCGCGGCTGGCGTTCCGGCGCGCCGGTGGAGAAGCGCAAGCTGTCGCAGTGGTTCCTCAAGATCACCGCCTATGCCGACGACCTGCTGGCAGCGCTGAAGGGCCTCGACCGCTGGCCGGAGAAGGTTCGCCTGATGCAGGAGAACTGGATCGGCAAGTCGACCGGCGCCTATGTGCATTTCAAGATCGAAGGGCTGCCCGATCGCGCAGGCGATCAAATTTTGGCCGATCCGGCGCTGGCCAAACAGACCATCTTCACCACGCGCCCGGACACCCTGTACGGCGCATCGTTCCTGGCGCTGTCGCCGGACCATCCGCTGTCCGACGCGGTGTCGAAGAGCGATACCGGCGCCGCCGCCTTCATCGCCGAGTGCCGCGCCGCCGGCACCTCCGAGGCCGCGATCGAGGCGCAGGAGAAGCGCGGCTATCGCCTGCAGCTCGCCGCGATCCATCCCTTCACCGGCAAGAAGCTGCCGGTCTACATCGCCAACTTCGTGCTGATGGAATACGGCACCGGCGCGATCTTCGGCTCCGCCGGCCACGACCAGCGCGACCTCGACTTCGCGCGCAAGTACGGGCTCGAGGTCCTTCCCGTCGTGCTGCCGCCGGGCGAGACGGCGGCGAGCTTCAAGGTCGACGACGTCGCCTATACCGGCGAGGGCACGATCTATAATTCGGATTTCCTGAACGGCCTCTCGATCGACGACGCGATCCAGAAGGCGTGCGAGCGGCTGGAGCAGCTCGGCGCCGGCGAAGGCACCACCATCTATCGCCTGCGCGATTGGCTGGTCTCGCGCCAGCGCTACTGGGGCTGCCCGATCCCGATGGTGCATTGCGCCGAGTGCGGCATCGTCCCGGTCGCGGCCAAGGACCTGCCGGTCCTGCTGCCCGACGACGTCACCTTCGACAAGCCGGGCAATCCGCTCGACCGCCATCCGACCTGGAAGCACACCACCTGCCCCAGCTGCGGCAAGCCCGCGACCCGCGAGACCGACACCTTCGACACCTTCGTGGATTCGTCGTGGTATTTCGCGCGATTCTGTTCGCCGCGCCTGACCGATGCGCCGGTCGACCGCGCCGCGATCGACTACTGGCTGCCGGTCGACCAGTATATCGGCGGCGTCGAGCACGCGATCCTGCACCTGCTCTATTCGCGCTTTTTCATGCGCGCCATGCACCTGACCGGCCACGCCAAGATCGACGAGCCGTTCGAAGGCCTGTTCACGCAGGGCATGGTGCTGCACGAATCCTACAAGGACGATGCCGGCAAGTGGCTCTACCCCGAAGAGGTGGACAAGCAGCCCGACGGGACCGCCCTGCATGTGAAGACCCGGCGCCCGATCGAGATCGGCCGCAAGGAGGTCATGTCTAAGTCCAAGAAGAACGTGGTGCCGCCGGCCCGCATCATCGAGACCTACGGCGCCGACACCGCGCGCTGGTTCGTGCTCTCGGACTCGCCGCCCGAGCGCGACATGGAATGGACCGAGGCTGGCGTCGAAGGTGCCTGGCGCTTCACCCAGCGGCTGTGGCGCATCGTCACCAGCTGGATCGAGGCGCATCCCGCGCTGGCCAAGCCCGCCAATGCCGTCGCAGGCGCGAATGGCCCGGCAGAGCAGCTGCGCCGCGCCACCCACAAGGCGATCGCCGGCGTCACCGACGACATCGAGAAGTTCCGCTTCAACCGCGCGGTGGCGCGCATCTACGAGTATGCCAACGCCCTGGGCGAGGTGAAGGACAGCGACCTCAGCGACCCCGCCGGCCTCGCGGCGCGGCGCGAAGCGCTCGACACCCTGGCCTTGCTGATCGGCCCTGCCATGCCGCACCTGGCCGAAGAGTTGTGGCAGCGCCTGGGTCATGACAAGCTGCTGGCCGTGACCGCCTGGCCGCTCGCCGATCCCAAGCTGGTGATCGACGACACGGCAACGGTCGCGGTGCAGGTGAACGGCAAGCTGCGCGCCACCATCCAGCTGCCCCGCGACTGCGACAAGGTGGAAGCGGAGCGCGTGGCGCTGGCCGAGCCCGCCGTCATCAAGGCGCTGGAGGGCAAGGCGGTGAAGAAAGTGGTCGTGGTGCCGAACCGGATCGTCAATGTGGTCGCGTAGAGAAATTCTGCAGTCTGTGCTTCTGGCCGGCGCCGCCGCCGCGATGGCCGCGCCGCTGGGCGGCTGCGGTTTCCGTCCGCTGTATGGCAACGCCAGCACCGTCAGCACCAGCAGCGGCGGCAAGGTCGACCAGCAGATGGCCGGCGTCCGCATCGAGGCGATTTCCAATCGCGAGGGCCAGCAGCTGCACAACGCGCTGCGCGATCGCTTCAACCCGCTCGGCCAGCCGGCGGACTCCGCCTATACGCTCAACGTCAACCTCGCCATCCGCACCTATGGCGCGCTGTCCAAGCGCGACCTTTCCGCCACCCGCCGCAATGTCGAGCTGAACGCCTTCTATTCGCTACGCGACAATGCCGACAAGGTGATAATGACCGACCGCTCGGTGATCACCACCGGCTATGACGAGTTCGACGATCCGCTCAACGATATCGCCGCCTACGAGGACACCATCCGCCGCGGCACGCTGCAGCTGGCCGAGCAGATCCGCACCCGGGTCGCGGTGTTCATGACCGCCGGCACGCCCACGCCGATCACGCCGCCGCCCCCGGGCACCCCACCGCCGCCCGAAGCGCCCGGCTCCTGGGTCACACCGTGAGCTGCTCCCCGCGGGCATGAAGCTCGACAAGGCCAAGCTCGACCGCGTCCTGAAGTCGCCGGACAGCATCGGCGCGCTGCTGTTCTATGGCCCCGACGAGGGCCTGGCGCACGAATATGCCGGCCTCGCGCAGAAGGCGGTGCTGGGCGCGGGCGACGATCCCTTCCGCCTGGCCGAGCTGACGCCCGACGACCTCAAGGGCGACGGCGCGCGGCTGGCCGACGAGCTCAACGCCATCTCCATGCTGGGCGGCCGGCGCGTGGTGCGCATCGCGCAGGCCAGCAACATGATCGCCGAGCAGATTGAGACCGCGATCGCCGGCCAGGTGCCGGGCTCCGCCCTGCTGGTGGTCGAGGCCGGCGACATCGGCAGCAAGGCCGAGCTGGTGAAGGTGTTCGAATCCGCCGACGGCGCCGGCGTCTTTGCCTGCTACCGCGACAACGAAGCCCAGCTCGGCCCGCTGATCGCCGCGCACCTGAAAGCCGGCGGCTACGCCATCGCGCGCGACGCGCTCAACTATCTCGCTGAACGCCTCGGCGGCGACCGCGGCGTGACCCGCAGCGAGCTCGACAAGCTGATGCTCTATCTCGGCGAGCCCCAAGACGGCGCAAAGGCGCGCGAGGTCACGCTCAACGACGCCATGACCTGCATCGGCGACCGCGCCGCCTTCGCGCTCGACGACCTGATCGGCGCCGCGGTCGACGGCGACACCGCCGGCCTCGACCGCCAATACACCCGCAGCCTCGCCGAGGTGGAAGCGATCCAGGTGTTGCGCAGCGCCGCGCGCCATTTCCAGCGCCTGCACCAGGTGGTCGCGCGCATGGCCGCGGGCGAACCGTTCGAAGCGGCCGCCAACGCGCTGCGCCCACCCTTGTTCTGGACCCAGCGCGATCGCATGCAGAGACAGGCGCGGCAATGGTCTACCTCCCGCATCGGCCGCGCGCTCGAGCGCCTGATCGAAGCCGAAGCGCAGGCGATGCGCGCGTATGCGATCAAGGACGAGATCGCGCAACGCGCGCTGATGGACATCGCCACGCTGGCGCGCGCTGGGCAAGCGCGGCGCTCGCCGGCTTCGTAGGCTGACAGCGCAGGCACGGCACGCCAAGCTCACGCCCGGCAGCAATGTAGTGTGCGGATGCGCCCGCTCTCACCCTGATGCGCGGATTGTTTCGAGCGCATGGTTAAAATCACGGATGTGCAAGCGTTCTTCCTTCCAGGAACTTGACACATCCCCAGCGCGCACCAATTGTTGCAACGGCAACCGAAACGTCAGCCGTGCATTGGGGCCGGCTGGAAGTCAGATCGGGCCAGGTCTCCGTCGCCGATGGCTTCGTTGACCGAAGAACACCGGCCTTTTGGGAGGGCAGAATGGCCAATTTGAGTTATCCGGGCGCCGGCAATTCCGGCGTCAATATGCTTGCCAATTTCTTTCCGCTTCCTGATTTCGTCTACAAGGCGACGCGGACCGGCACCAACTTCACCCTCTTCTACAGCCCCAACACCTACGACAAATTCACCGGCTCCGGGTTCATCTACGGCCTCGACGGCAATCCCTACGCGGGCACGATTTCGTCCTGGGTCTACGTCGAAAACGGCAAGACGATCTTCTCGACGACCAGCCTCAACATGCCGGTCTCGGAATACATGTCCTACTTCTTTGCTGACGACTGGGAAGGACTGCTCGCGGCGGCTTTCGACGGCAACGACACCATCACCGGGAATGCCGGCCAGGATGATCTCTATGGGTTTGCGGGCAATGACACAATCAAAGGCGGCAACGAGTACGACATCGTCTTTGGCCAAGACGGCAACGACAAGCTCTACGGCGAAGGCGGCGGCGACGATCTCTATGGCGGCGCCGGCGATGACACGCTCGACGGCGCCGCCGGCATCGACTGGCTGTTCGGCGGCGAAGACCGGGATACGCTGGTGGGCGGCGTGGACGCCGATGAACTCTATGGCCAGGGGGGCGACGACTACCTCAATGGCGGCACCGGTGCCGACTTCATGGTGGGCGCGGACGGCAACGACATCTATATCGTCGACAACTTCGGCGACAATGTCGCCGAGGACGGCGCCGACAGCGATGACGAGATCCGTGCCTCGGTCGTCATCGGGAACCATGTTCAGAACATCGAGCACTATACCTACACTGGCAGCGCCAACTGGACCTTCACGACCTCCGCTGGCTACAACAACAGAATCACGGGTGGCAGCGGCCGGGATCTGCTCAACGGCAATGACGGCAACGACAAACTATATGGAAACGCCGGAAACGACACCCTTGTCGGGGGAACCGGCGAGGACGAGCTCTATGGCGGTGCTGGCATCGACAAGCTGAAAGGCGGCGCCGACAACGACTACTACTATGTCGATGCCGGCGATACGATCGATGAGGAAGGCAATACCAGCGGCCACGACTACGCGATCTCTTCGAGCTCGATCAATCTCTCCGTCCTCGGCGGCGGCGCCATCGAACACGCCGAGCTGATCGGCAAAGCGAACGTTAATGCGACCGGCAACGCATCGGGCAATGGACTGACCGGCAATGACGGCGCGAACCTGCTCGACGGGCTCGCCGGACCGGACTACATGTACGGCGGCCTCGGCAACGACATCTACGTCGTCGACGAGATCGGCGATCAGGCCGTGGAAAACTGGAACAGCGGCATCGATCTCATCCGATCGACGGTTTCTATCGACCTGACAAGCACGACGGTCCTCGAATTCATCGAGAATGTCGAGCTAAAGGGCAGCGCCGATATCGATGCGATCGGCAACGCCTCTGCCAACATCCTCGCCGGCAATGCGGGCGACAACCTGCTGGACGGCCGCGAAGGCAAGGACATCCTGATCGGTGGACTTGGCGATGACACCTACATCCTCGACAACGCCGGAGACGTCGTCAAAGAGACCGCCTCCAATGCTGGCGGCGGGGGCATCGATACAGTCGAAGCCGCCTTTGCCTTCGACCTCGCGAAGAACGCCAATATCGACAATCTGACGCTGACCGGCAGCGGCGATTTCAAGGTCACCGGCAACGCGCTCGCCAATATCATTCTCGGCAATTCCGGTAACAACCTGCTCGACGGCGGCGCCGGCGCGGACCTGCTCAAGGGCGGAGCCGGCAACGACAAATATGTCATCGACCATGTCGGCGACGTGGTCGACGAGGAAAGCAATACCGACACCGGCGACGAAGTCGTCACCAAGGCGGCGATCGCCGGGTTGTTCGTGGGCATCGAGAACTACACCTACACCGGCACCAAGGCCTGGACCTTCACCGCCGACGGCAGCGACAACCGCCTCTCGGGCGGAACGGTGGCGGACAACCTCAACGGCGCGGCCGGCAACGACACGCTGCTCGGCAATGGCGGCAATGACGTGCTGGCCGGCGACATCGGCGACGACTTGCTGGATGGCGGCATCGGCAACGACCAGATGAAGGGCGGCGGCGGCAACGACACCTACGTCGTCGGGTCCGCCAAGGACCTCGTCAACGAGGAGACCAATCTCGACACCGATGATCGGGTCCTGTCGGCCATCGCGATCAATCTGATGACCTTCGCCGGCGGCGCGATCGAGCACGTGACCCTCACCGGCACCGCGGCACTCAATGCCACCGGCAATACGGCCGCCAATGAACTCATCGGAAATGACGGCGCGAACATCCTGGACGGACTGGGTGGCGCCGACACCATGATCGGCGGTAAGGGCGCCGATACCTATGTTGTCGACGATGCCGGCGACGTGGTGATCGAGAGCGTCGCCGGCGTGGCCGGCGGCACCGACACCGTCACCAGCTCGGTTGATTTCGATCTTTCGGGTCACGTCAACGTCGAGCGGCTCACCCTGACCGGCACGGCGCAGTCGGCCACCGGCAATGCGCTTGCCAATACGCTCACCGGCAACGCCGAGGACAATCTGCTGGACGGAGGCGGCGGCAAGGACACCATGATCGGCGGGGACGGCAACGATACCATCGCGGGCGGTCTCGGCGCAGACAAGCTGACCGGGGGCATCGGGCGCGACACCTTCGATTTCAATCTCCTGGCCGAAGCCGGGGATACGATCGTTGATTTCAAGCTAGGCGCCACCGGCGACGTCCTCGACCTCTCCGATCTGCTGGACGGCATCGGCTATGCCGGCAGCGATGCGATTGCGGACGGCGTGGTTCTGCTCGCCAAGTCCGGCGCCAATACGATCGTGAGGATCGACGAGGACGGGGCGCTCGGCGCGGGCGCAGCGGTCACGCTGGTGACCCTCACGAACGCAACCCTGACAGCATCGCATACCGACAACTACGCGCTCTGATCCAAAGACCGGTTGCTGACCGAATGATGGCAGCGGGCGGCCAGCCTCCGGAAATTGAGCTTGATAAACGCCGGGTTTGGGTAGCTATAAAACTCCACGCGACTGCGTTCTCTGAGAGCGATCCCTCGCGACCGACGACTGGCAGGACCATTCTGCATGCCACGCGCCGGTGCGGAACCAGGATCCATCCGATCCTCAGGAACGACCTAGGAGGCGCTCATGCTCACGATCTTCGGTGCGGCCGGATCAGGCTCGGTCCCGGTCGAGGCCATGCTGACGCTGCACGGAATTCCCTATGAGGTGATCGAGGCCATCACGTGGGAGGACGAAGCGGCGCGCAAGCGGGTCGAGGCGGTCAATCCGCTGCGCCAGGTGCCGGCGCTGGTGCTGCCGTCCGGCGAGGTCATCACCGAAAGCGCCGCGATCCTGATCTATCTCGCCGACCTTTATCCGGAGGCACGGCTGGCGCCGGGACTGGGCAACCCCAAGCGCGCGCAATATCTGCGTTGGATGACTTACGTGTCGGCAGCCGTCTACGCGCTTGTCTGGATCATCGACGATCCGACGCGCATCGTCGCCAGCGAAGAGCAAGCGCCACACGTGGTCGATCGCATCCGCGACCGAAGAGCCGATTGCTGGCGCATGATGGACGAACAGATCACTCCCGGCCGCTACGTCCTTGGCGACGAACTGTCGGTGCTGGATCTCTATGTGGCGGTGATCTCGCGCTTCGCTCCTGGGCGCACGCGCTTCTACAAGAGCGCGCCGAAGATGGCCGAAATCGTCCGCCGGGTCGATGCCGACCCGCGTCTCAAGGGATTCTGGGCGAAGCGGTTTCCGTTTCACGAAGGATGGGAAGGCAGCAACCCGTCTCTCAGCGCGCTCTGATGACGGTCGACGCTGGCGCGGTGATCCGGCGCCAGCGTCGATTGCTTGAAGAGATCGGGGCTTATCAGCGGACGCTGCGGGCGGCGCGCTTCAGTGCCATCGCCGACAGCGAGTGGCCGAGAATGAAGACCGACCCCGCCAGCAGGCCGATGTCCTTGAGCAGGAACTGGCCGGGCGCGACCGAGATCGCCGGGAAGCCCAGGCTCGGCGCGATCACGCCGGGCGTCGAGATCATGAAGCTCAGCGTCGTGGTGAACAGGCCGGCCGAGAGGAATCCGCCGATCGCGGACAGGACGGGCGAGAAGAGGCGGCCGGCGATCAGAAGGCCGATCGTCAGTTCCACGAAGCCGAGGAACGTGGAAAAGCCGCGCACCGAGAGAATGTCGTACATCCAGGAGACGAGGGGGCTGTTCTCGACCAACGGCACCAGGCCCGCCGCCTCGTAAGCTGTGAATTTCATGCCCCCGAACCAGAAATAGATGATGGCGAGCGAAGCGAAAATGCCGTAGGCGGCGAGCCGCGTGATGTCGGTGCTGAGCAGCTCGAGCGACGCCAGATGCCGGTCGAATGAGCGGCGTGCGCTATGAGAGTCGAGGGCCTTGGTTCGAAGCATGACACGTCTCCTTGTCGCGTTGGGGTGCTGGAATGTAATGGGAACCGTTCGGTTCCGAACTTGATACTATAAACATGGCCATTCGGGACCGAATGGTCAATAACCGGTTAGATCACCATCGCGTGAGATATTGACCGTACGGTCCCGAATGGCCATATTCCGGCATGGAGGTGCCCCGATGGCCCGGCCGCGCGAATTCGATGTCGACCAGGCGCTTGATCGCGCCATGAACGTATTCTGGACCAAGGGCTATGAAGGCGCGTCGCTGCAGGACCTGCTCGACGCCATGAACATCGCCCGCGGCAGCCTGTACAAGGCCTTCGAGGACAAGCACAGCGTCTATCTCGCCGCCCTCGACCACTACGGCCGCACGGAGATCCAGCGCGCGGTCGACGGACTGTGCGACCGCAGCGCCGGCGACGGCGCCGTGCGCATCCACCGGTTTCTGGAGGACGCGCGCGCGGCCGTGGTCAAGCGCCAGGACCGCCGGGGATGCTTTCTGTGCAATGCCGCCGTGGACCGGGCGCCCATGGACGCGGGTGTCCAGGCCAAGGTTCTCGCCATGATGCGACGCATGGAGCGCGCCATCACCGCCGCGCTCAACGAGTGCGCGCAGGCGGCCCACTGGCCGGCGAAGCGCCGCGCCGAGGCCGCGCTCGCGCTGACCAACGCCTATGTCGGCCTGCGCGTCCTCGCCAGGTCAGGCTTCCCGCCCAAGGACCTTGCGGCGGTCATCCGCACAACCATGCAAGGCCGCGGACTCAATATTGACGGCGCCTGAGAAATGAATGAGCCTTCGCTGAAAGAGACCTGGAATTGGAGAGGGTGACGTGACCGAGGCGCGCTTGTCCGAACGGGAACTGGCGCAGTTCCACGACAAAGGCTGGATCGTTCCACGCTGGGAACTGCCGCAGGACCTGATCTCCGAGATGCGGGACGAATACGCAGCCCTGCTGGCGCGCAACAGCGGCATCAGCTCCGACATCATCCTGGCGCCGCACCAGACCAAGGGCGGGTCCATGGGGGTGATCGGATCGGAGAAGTGGCTAAGCTTCGCAACCCACCCCGGTCTGGTTTCGATCGCCCGTCAGCTCATCGGCGACGACATCATCCTGTGGGGCACCACGATCTTCGGAAAGCCGGCGCGCAGCGGCAAGGAAACCCCGTGGCACCAGGACGGCGAATACTATCCCATCAGGCCATTGCGGGTTCTGACGATCTGGATCGCATTGGACGACGTGACGCCGGAGAACGGGCCGATGCGCTTCATTCCCGGCTCGCACAAGGGCCAGAAGCTCCATAGCCACTCCTGGGTCGAGGGCGACGACAAGACCATCAATCTGGTCTGCGATCCCCAGCACTATGACGAATCCACCGCCGAGTCGTTGATCCTCAAGGCCGGACAGGCATCGTTCCACGATGTCTACATGATCCACGGCTCGCAGGCGAACCACACCGACCGGCGCAGGGCGGCCTTCATCGTTCGCCTGATGCCGGCGACCAGCGTCTACGACCACGCGCTCGGGGCGGAAATCGGCAAGCGCCATCCGGCGCAAGGCTACGGCGTGCGGCCGCTCTATCTGGTCAGCGGCCGCGATCGCGCCGGCAACAATTTCAGCATCGGCCACGAATGAGCGTCTGCCGCCGGCGCTCTGCGCTCGCCCGCATGCTCTGGAGCCAGCGCAGCCGCATGTAGCGCCAGGCGCGGAAATGGTCCTTGTTTGGGATCAATCATGCCGCGCTCCTGGATGAGCCGCTGCGCCATACCGAGCTGCCCTTGCAGCGCCGACAGATTCGCTCGCCGGCCCATGCGCTGTCGAACGTATTGCGGCAGCTGAGGCAGATGCGTGCTGTTCGCTGCGGTTCTCCTGGGTCTGACCTATGTTCCTTTTCCATGCACAGGATATGGGCCTTGATGCCGAGGGTTAGAAGTCCGCTCGGTTCAAGGCAGCCATGCACCAAGCCCGTACGAGACAACTCCCCTCCGTTCGCAACAACGCCTCGCAGCGACCGCTGAATCGTGCGGATTTCGCCCTCCGCCCTGTCTTTTGACACGTCGAGCAGGCGATCTGATAGCCAGGGGGAACCTATTCAAGCGAAAGCCATTGATCGTCAGAGTCGAAGCATTTCCGGTGTTTTGCCGGGCGCTTACGACTGGAGCCTCCAAATGACATTGCAAGACATGATTGATGCCGCCTTCGGCGCGCAAGAGCAGCCGCCGCCGGCCCAAGTGCCGAGCGAGGCATCCAAGGTACGCGAGCGCGCATTTGCCGACCGAGCCCAGAAAATCGAGAGCCTGCGCGTGGCGCGGGTGACCAATGCGGGCGAGCCTACCCTGGCGCCCCTGCTTTTCGAAATCGTTCGGGTTCGCGGACACTGGCGCACGCGCCATGCCAACAAGGACTCTTCAGCGCTCCCTGACCAGGCGAGCGCTATTGCCGCAGCCAAGAAGCTCGCGATCGCGAAACGCAAGCAGGGGCACGAAGTGAAGGTCGTCCTGCAGCGCACCGACGGCAAGGAAGTAATGCAGCCGATTGACGATGAGCCTGGTCAATCTGGCGGCGAATAAACCGAGCGATTGAGACCCACACACTTGGGCCGCGAAGAGGGACGAAATTGTGAAGACTTCCTGGTCGCGGCTCTGTCAGGATGTGTGGTCTCTCACGTTTGAGGCGTCCCACGTCATCGCGCTGAGGACCTTCGCCATAGCCGCGGGCGGTGCTCACGCGAACGTCGAGATCGATCGCATGATCGAGGAGAAGGTGACGGCGCTCTGGGCCTTGCAATCACTGTTCGTGACGGGAGCGCTCGGCTTCAATACGCCATCCATCGCGACGAAATCGGTGGCGCACTACCGCAAGGCCGTGCGGGCCAACCGAAGACGGTTGCAGTCCAAAGTGTGGCGCGGTCGAATCGGGCCGAGGCGTGCCACATGCCGCTAGTGTTGCGCGGCATCTGAAAGCACGGTGCCGGCTACTGCGGAACTGCCAGCCTTGCAATCCGCTGCGCGATGGTCGGGTGGGAGTGATTAACCGCGGAATAGACCGGATCTGGCGTGAGCGTCGCGGCGTTGTCGCGCTGCAGCTTCACCAGGGCGCTGGCCAGGTCGTTCGCGTCGCTGTGCCGGCTGGCATAGGCATCGGCCTCGAACTCGTGAACGCGCGAGACGTAGGTCGAGATGATCCTGAACCATATCGACACCAAGGGTAGCAGCAGGACGAAGAGCAACAGGCCGGCGAACGGCATGTCCCTGGCGACGGCCGGGTCGAGCCCGAAGCCCTGATAGAACCAGCCTTGCCGGCTGAGCCATCCCAGGATGGCGAGCATCGCCAGGCTGACGACCAGGCTGGCCAGGATGCGCTTCATGATGTGGCGCAGCCGGAAATGCCCGATCTCGTGCGCGAGCACGGCCTCGACCTCGCCCGGCGCCAGCGTCTCCAGCAGCGTGTCGAACAGCACGATCCGCTTGGCCGGTCCGATGCCGGTGAAAAAGGCATTGCCGTGGCCCGAACGCTTGCTGCCATCCATCTTGAACACGCCCTTGGCGTGGAAGCCGCAGCGCCGCGCCAGGGTCTCGATGCGCGCCTTCAGCCCTTCATCCGCGAGCGGCTCGAACTTATTGAACAGCGGCATGATGAAGGTCGGCACGATCAGCAGCGCAAGGACGTTGAACGCCACCAGGATGCCCCAGACCGCGATCCACCATGCGTCGCCGAGTTGCCGCGCGGCATAGTCGACGGCGAGCACGAGCGGGATCATGAAGGCAAGCGTCAGCAGGATCGATTTCAAGAGGTCGGTGAAGAACAGCGCCCGGGTGCTGCGGTTGAACCCGAACCGTTGCTCGACCCCGAAGGTCGCGACATAGTCGAACGGAATCGAGATCGCGGAGAAGATCACCGCCAACACGCCGGCAAGCGCGAGCGAGCCCACAGCGCCGCTGCCGAACGTCGCCACGATGCCGGATTGCAGCAGCGCAAAGCCGCCGCCCACCAGCAGCACCATGGAAAGAACGGCGCTGGCGACATCCTGCTTCGTGCCGAGACGCTTCTTGGCGATGGTGTAGTCGGCCGCCTTCTGGTGATCGGTGAGGCTGATCCGGCCGGCAAACGCCGCCGGCACTTGGCTCCGATGCGCCGCGACGTAACGGATCTGGCGCCAGTCAAGCCAAGTTTCGAACAGGAATGCGGCGGCAATAGCAAGCGCGACAACGATTGTCAGCAACGGTTCCTCACTTCCCGGGCACGCGTGACTACTAAAGCGGAGGGACGGCGCAGAAGCAATGCGCTCTTCTCCAAGGACTCGGATCTGAAAATTCTGTGGCGGTGTGGGCCCGTGGAGCCGCAATCTCTGGCAGCAAGTCAGTTCACTTGTCCGCGATTGGCCGCTTACTCCGGCTTGTCACAGCCGGCGCTCAGTTTGTTGCCCGTTGGATCGCGCACAAAGGCGGCATAGTAGTTCGGGAAAAAACCATCCTCGACACTGCGAATGCCTGGCTTGCCCTCATCGTAGCCGCCGTTGTCGAGTGCCGCAGCGTGGAACTCGTCGACGGCCTTTCGGCTCGGCGCATCGAAGCAAATCATCGTGCCGTTGCCGTAGGTGGCCGGCAGGCGGTTGACCGGCCTCAAGACCCAGATGCGGGGTCGGTCCCCTTTGGGACCATATCCGACCTCGGTGGCAAGCTCCTTCAGCCGCACATAACCGAGTGGCTTCAGTACTGCGTCGTAAAATTTGCAGCTGGTTTTCAGATCGTGCGCACCGACGGTAGTGTACAACAACATGTGGCGCTCCCACTAAGATGTATTTGTACTCAAGCTACCGGATATTCACCGGAACCCAGTTTCGCCAGAACCTCGCCGACCTTTTCGGCCGCTGCCACCATGGCCGCGTCGCTCAGCCATGATCGCATAGTTGAACCCGAACCGCTGCTCGACCTCGAAGGTCGCGACGTAGTCGAACGGAATCGAGATCGCGGAGAAGATCACCGCCAACACGCCGGCCAGCGCGAGCGACCCCACCGCTCCGCTGCCGAACATCGCCACAATGGCGGAGTGCAGCAGCGCAAACCCGCCGCCCACCAGCAGCACCATGGAGAGAGCCGCGCTGGCGACATCCTGCTTCACGCCGAGGCGCTTCCTGGCGATGGTGTAGTCGGCCGCCTTCTGGTGATCGGTGAGGCTGATCCTGCCGGCGAACGCCGCCGGCACCTGGCCCCGATGCGCCGCGACATAGCGGATCTGGCGCCAATCGAGCCAGGCCTCGAACAGGAACGCGGCCACGATGGCGAGCGCGACGATGATGGTCAACAACACCGACTCTCCTCCAAGCTACCGGCTTCCTTCGACTAGCTCACTTGTCAAACCACTGCCCGAGACACGGGCAAGGCCGCCTGCGGTGTCGTTCCGTCCAGCGTCATCAGCGGCCAATAAAGGTCGGGACGGCGATCCCTGAAGATTCCCCAGTTGGCTCTCATTTCGCGGATTTCCTCGGTGTCGAACTCGGCGATAATCACCTCTTCCTTCTCCGAGCCCGCCTTGGCGACGATCTGTCCGGTGGGACCGGCGATGAACGAGCGACCCCAGAACCCCGTCGAGCCGAACTCGCCGGACTCCTGTCCGATCCGGTTCGATGCAACCAGCGGGGTCAGATTGGCGGCTGCGTGTCCCTGCATGGTGATCTGCCAATGATCATGGCAGTCGGACCCGATGCCGGTCGGATAGAACAGGAAATCGGCGCCCATGACGCACATGCAGCGGGCGGATTCCGGAAACCACTGGTCCCAACAGACGCCGACGCCAAGATTCCCGAACCTGGTTTTCCAGACCTTGAAGCCGGTGTCGCCCTGGCTGGTATAGACCTTCTCGAAGCATCCGGGAGGACCCATCGGTATGTGCGATTTGCGGTAGATGCCGAGCTCCCTCCCCTCGTCATCGATCATCATGATCGTGTTGTAGTACGCGTTGTTGGCGCGTTCGAAAAAGTTCACCGGCAACACCACGCCGAGCTCCTTGGCGAGCGCCGACATGCGCTGCAGGATCGGGTTGTTCCGAACCGGCAAGGCAAACTTGAAGTATTCCGGCTTCCAATCCATGAAGGCGAAGAAGTGCGTGGCGAACATCTCCTGCAGAAGAATGACGTTGGCGCCCTGCTGCGCCGCCTTCCGGACGAGACGTTCCGCCGTCGCCAGGTTCTCTTCCATGTTCCAGCTGCACGCCATCTGAGTGGCCGCCAGTCGGGTCCGCATGTCGCCTCCTTGGGATTTCTGGTGCACGACGCTCGCCCAGCTAGAACGTCCGCGGGATATCCTCGATGTTGTACGGCGTCGCCTCGTACAGCGCCTTGATCCAGTTGGTGTAGATGTGCGCAGTGTGACGCCAGGTGTTGCGCGGCGTCTGTTTCGGATCGTCCTTCGGATAATAGTGCAGCGGCAGCGGCCACGCGGTGTTCGCCGAGACGTCGCGCTTGTATTCGACCCCGAGCGTCTCGGTGTCGTACTCCGGATGATTCAAGATGTAGACCCGGCGCGGATAGAGGAAGCGCCCGCGGTCGTACGGCCCGCTCTCCACCATGATATTGGGGCCGGCCTCCTCCGAATCCGCGACGATCTCCAGCTTGTCGTGCTTCAGGATGTCCTCGCGCCGCGGGCTCTTCCAGCGCGACACCGGCACCGAGAACACGTCGGGGAAGCCGAACAGCAGGCCGGTCTTGTCCGACAGCAGGCGATGCTCGAACAGGCCGAACAGCTTCTGCCGGCTCTTGTAGCTCTCGACGTCGTGGAAATGCTTGAGCGCCGCCTTGGCGCCCCAGCACAGGAACAGCGAGGACAGCACGTTGGTCTCGGTCCAGCGCAGGATCTGCTGCACCTCCGGCCAGATGTCCTCGTCGCTCACCCGCTCCCTCAGCGCGTTGACGCCGGTCACGATGAAGCCGTCGAACTTGCGGTCCTTGATCTCGCTCCAGGCGGAATAGAACTTGCGGATATGCTCGGCCGGCGTGTTCTTGGTCTCGCGCCCGGCATTCACGTCGTGGAAATAGGTGTCCGTCGTCGCGAAGGTCAGCTTGACCTGCAGGCTGGTGTGGCCGAGCCACAGCGCCAGCTGCCGCTCGGTGGTCTGCTTGTCCGCCATCAGGTTGATGATCGCGATCTCGAGCGGGCGGATGTCCTGGTGCTCGGCGCGCGCGCTCTCGATCGCCAGCGGCGTGCCGAGCGACGGCAGGAAGGGGTGGATCGCGGCGCTGTTGATGATGACTGGCATGCTTGGTCTCTATTCGCCTTTCAGTTCGCGTCGATGAAATCCCGCACCGCCTTGGTGTAGCCCGCCGGATCCTGCAGCATCGCGAAGTGGCTCGCATCCGGCAGGATCACCAGCTTGGCGCCGGGGATCACCTCGGCCATGTGGTCGGTGTGGGCGCGGGTGATCGCCTCGTCATGGTCGCCGAGCACGATCGCGGTCGGCACCGTGATTTTCGCCAGCTCGGCATCGCTCCACGCCGGCTGGGTCGCCCACATGTGGCTGATCTGCTCGACGAAAGCATCGAACTGATCGGGTGTCTTGGACATTTTCTGATAAGCCTCGCCCATGCGCCCGATGTAGGCGTTGAACACCTTGCTTTCCATCACCTTGGGATCGACGCCGTCGACCGTGACGTTGGCGGCGTGCGCAAACAGCTTCGACAAGCGCTCCGGATGCTTCATGGCGATGTCGAGCCCGATGATGCCGCCGTCGCTCCAGCCGACCAGCGCCACCTTGTCGACCTTCAGATAGTCGAGCAGCGCCAGGTAGTCCGATGCCATCAGGTCATAGCTGTAGGCCTCGGCATTTCGGGAGGAGCGCCCGTGGCCACGGCTATCCGCCACGATCACGGTATGGTCCTTCATCAGGTCGCGGACCTGGTTGGCCCAGAGATCGGCATGCCCCAGCCCGCCATGGATCAGCAGCACCGGGTCGCCCGCGCCATAGACTGCGTAGTACATATGAATGCCGTTGACCGGGGCGTAGCCCGCCACATTGGAGACCGGCATGGCTGGCGGCTCGGGCAGCCTCTGCCACCGTTCGGCCGCAAAAGCCGAGACAAAGGTGACCGCGGTCACCAGCGCGGCGGCGAGCGATATTGACACGATCCGCATGGTCATTTCTCCTTGGGGCCGGGGCCGCCGCCAGCATAGCGCCGATCCCGCAAGGGGCAACCGAGGCCGTATCTTCCCATGATTCCGCAGACCCAGAAGCCGAAACCCAAGACCTTTGCCAGCCTGACGCCCGGCGACCCGGCGCCCTGGTTCCACCAGCGCTCCGGCGGCAACCCGAACTACGCTTTCGACACCGTCGGCGGGCGCTGGATCGTGATGTGCTTCTACGGCACCGCCGGGGACGAGGACGGCCGGCGCGCGCTCGCCGCCATCGCCGCCAACCGCGCGCTGTTCGACGATTCCAAGGCCTGCTTCTTTGGCGTCAGCCTCGACCCCAACGACGAAGCCCAGCAGCGGGTGGCCGATTCCATGCCCGGCCTGCGGTTTTTCTGGGACTTCGACGGCAAGGTCGCGCGGCTCTATGGCGCGATCTCGCAGCAGGCGGTCCCCAACCCCAAGCGGCTGGAGATGCGCCGCTTCTGGGTGGTGATCGACCCCATCATGCGGGTCAAGCGGGTGGTGCCGTTCCAGCCGAACGGCGCCGAGATCCCGGCCCTCATGGCTTACCTGCAGCAATTGCCGGCGCCGGATCAGTTCGCCGGCATCGAGGTGCCGGTCCCGGTCCTCATCCTGCCCGACGTGTTCGAGCCGGAATTCTGCCAGCAGCTGATCGGCATCTACGAGGGCAAGGGCGGCCGCGAATCCGGCTTCATGCGCGAGGTCGAGGGCAAGACCGTCGAGATCAAGGACAACAAGCACAAGGTCCGCCGCGACGTGCTGCTCGAGGACCAGGCGCTGATCAAGCAGACCCAGGTGCGCATCCACCGCCGCATCGTGCCGGAGATCCTGAAGGTGCATCAGTTCCAGGTGACGCGCATGGAGCGCTACCTGGTCGCCTGCTACGCCGCCGAGGAACGCGGCCATTTCCGCGCCCACCGCGACAACACCACCAAGGGCACCGCGCACCGCCGCTTCGCCGTCTCCATCAACCTCAACCACGAATTCGAGGGCGGCGAGATCAGCTTCCCCGAATACGGCCCGAAGGGCTTCAAGCTGCCGACCGGCACCGCCTGCGTGTTCTCCTGCTCGCTGCTGCACCAGGTCTCCGCCGTGACCGAGGGCAAGCGCTACGCCTTCCTGCCCTTCCTCTACGACGACGCGGCGGCCAAGCTGCGCGAAGCCAACAATGAGTTCCTCGGCGAGGGTGTCGGTGCCTACAAGGCATAGCAGTCGCGCTTCAGCAGTTCGTTCCCCAACCCCTCATCGTCATGGTCGTGCTTGGCACGACCATCCACGAGTTTCGTTGCGCAGGATCGCGATGCCGCAGTCAAACTCGTGGATCCTCGTGCCAAGCACGAGGATGACGGGAAGTGTAGGTCGGCGGTAGCTGCATCGATCGCTTCGTTCCGCGCCAAACTGTTCCGGTTCGACACGCCGCGCGCTGCGCCCAATATGGAGCGTATGAACCTTGACCCGCGCGAACAGCACTTCCGCATTCCAAGTCCGCTCGACGGCCTGAGCTTGTTCCTGCGCTACCTGCCGCCGGCCGACACGTCGGCAATGCGCATCGTGCTCTACGTGCATGGCGCCACCTTCCCCTCGGCCTTGTCGATCGCGCACCGTTTCGACGGCCGCTCCTGGCGCGACGCGCTATGCGAGGCGGGCTTCCATGTCTGGGGCCTCGATTTCTACGGCTTCGGCGAGTCCGACCGCTATCCGCAGATGAGCGCGGCGCCCGATGCGCATCCGCCGCTCGGCCGCGCCGCGCTGGCGAGCGAGCAGGTCGCCGCTGCTGTGCGCTTCATCCTTGATCACCACGGCGCCGAGCGCCTGTCGCTGATCGCGCATTCGTGGGGGACGATGCCGGCTGCGCAATGCGCCGGCGATCATCCCGCGCTGATCGACCGGCTGGTGCTGTTCGGCCCGATCGCGCAGCGTGCGCATCACGCGCCGACGTCACCCGCCCTGTCCGCCTGGCGCATCGTCACCCTCGCGGACCAGTGGACCCGCTTCATCGAGGATGTGCCCGCTAGCGAGCCGCCGGTGCTGTCGCGCGCGCATTTCGCGGACTGGAGCGAGCGCTATCTCGACAGCGACCCCGGCGCCCGCCGGCGCGACCCGCCCGGCGTCCACATCCCCTCCGGTCCAATCGAGGACCTCCAGCAGGCCTGGGCCGGTGCGCTGCCCTATGACCCGGCGCGGGTGCAGGCGCCGGTCGCCATTATCCGCGGCGAGTGGGACCACCTGATCCCCGACGCGGACGCGCGCTGGCTGTTCGACGCCTTCAACGCCGCGCCCATCAAGCGCGACATCAAGATCAGCCGCGCCACCCACCTGATGCATCTGGAGCGCATGCGCTGGGCGCTCTATCGCGAGAGCATCGCCTTCCTGCAGGGCGATGACGCGGCGCCGATGCCGGAGGACGCCGCCGCCCGCTTGCCACGGGGCGCACGCAACAGCGGCTGGTAAATTGCGGTCTCATCGGAACCTACTCTCGCCGTCAGCATTGATCCGCCCGCAAGCGTGGCTTGTCACCCCATTATCCCCCCTCGGCGGTGAGGCGCGCACCGGCGAGGCTGCCAGCCGGCAGCTTCGCCGAATTTTTCCACCTCGCTCCAGCCGTGACGCAGTGATCCAGCGCGCGAGGCGTCAGCCGAGCGGCATTGGTCTGGCTGGTGTCAGTTGCTGAGGGTTCCCAGCCGCGCCGACAGCGGCGCGCGGATGGTGCAGATGAGGCCCGCCGGCAGGAAGTCGAGCGACACCGTGCCGTCGACCGTGCTCGACAGGCTTTGCTCGATCGCGAACTTGCCGAAACCGGCGCGCGTCGGCTGCGTCACCGCGGGCCCGCCGCTCTCTCTCCATTCGAGCGCGAAAACGTTTTCGCCGCGCTCGCCGCGCGCCACAGTCCACGCGACGTGGAGCCTGCCGTTCGAATTGGAGAACGCGCCGTATTTCGCGGCGTTGGTGGCAAGCTCGTGGGTCGCCAGGCTGAACGCGACCGCGGCATCCGAGGCCAGCGTGAAGGCCGGCCCGTCGAGCAGGATGTTGCGGTGGGCATAGGGCGCCAGGATGTCGGTCAGCAGGACGCGCAGGTCCGCCGCCGATGCGTCGAGCGCCATCGAATGCGCGCGCGCCAGGGCCGACAGCCGGCCTTCGAACACCCGGCGGAAGTCCTTGGCGTCCGGATAGGCCTTGAGCGTGGAATAGACCACCGCGCCGACCGCGGAGAACAGGTTGCGCGTGCGATGCTGCAGCTCACCGACCAGCAGTTCGTGCTGCCGCTCCAACCGGCGCCGCGCCAAGGCCAGGCCGGCCAGGTGCGTCGCGGTCCGGGCCGCCTCCTCTTCCGCCTCGTCCAGCGCGCGATGCTTGGGGAAGCCGATCACCAGCGTGCCGAGAAAGGCCCCGTCGGCCGCACGGATCGGCCGCGACTGGATGCCGCCGATGCCGTGGTCGAGGCTGAGCGTCTTCCAGCCGTCCAGGAAGCGCGTATCGCTGGCGATGTCCTCGGCCACCACGATGCTGCCCTGGTAGATCGCGAGCGCACAGGAGCCCGGCCGTTCCGCCACCCGGGCGCCCTTCAGGCTTTCGGAGAAGGTGCTGGAGATCGAGGGGAAGACCGCGCTCTCAAACACCTGGGCGGCGCGGTCCAGGATCGTCACCCCGACGATGGCGCCGGGCATCAGGTCCTCGGTCGCCCGGCACAGCGCGGCGAGCGTGGCGTCGGCGGGTACGCCGCCGGCAACCATTTCCAGGATCTCAATCTTCAATTTCAGCAGCTTATCGGTCATCCGCTCCTCGCGGCCGCATACTAGCGAAGGCCACGGCCGGAGTCTCGGCAATGGCCTCCATTGTCAGCAATCCGGCATCCGTGCGACCGTGATCAAGCGTACGGAGCCCAACGGGTTCCACGGCGGCGTATGCGGGGGAGCGGGTGTCGGTCAATCACGGCGGAATATTTCGGCCGGTCAGGTCAGGACGGTTGCCCCGGTTCTCGACCCAGGTCCTGCTGGGGTTCCTCATCCTGCTGCTGCTCGGGCCGGGCCTCGTCTTCACCAGCATGCTGCTGCTGCGCTACGCCACGGTCGAGCGCGAGCGCTATTCGCTCGAGGCGCGGACCACCGCGCGGCAGATCGCGACCGTGATCGACCGCGACCTCAATGGCCTCAGCACCACCCTCAGCACCCTGACCACCTCCACCCGCCTCAAGGCCGGCGACTATGCCGCCTTTCATGGTCAGGCCGAGCAGGTGTCGAAATTGACAGGCGCCCACATCGTCTTGCGCACGCCCGATGGCCAGCAGCTGGTCAACACCGCCTTGCCGTGGGGCGCGGCCCTCGGTCCGGCCCATATCGCGGTCGATGCCGCGGTGATCGCTGACAACCGGCCCGGCATCTCCGACGTGTTCATCGAGCGCGGCACCGGCCGGCCGGTGTTCGCGGTGGTGGTGCCCGTGGTCTATAATGGGAAGCTGCGCTACCTGCTGAGCATGCAGGCGCCGACCGAGCGGATCGCGGCCCTGCTGACCAAAGGCGTGGTCGGCGAATGGGTCATCGGGATCGGCGATCGCAAGGGCGACTATGTGACCCGCGTCCCCGGCCATGATGCGTTCAGCGGCAAGCCGGGCGTCCCCGCTTTCCTCGCCTTGGCTAGGGGCGTCGAGGGCAACTTCCGCGGCAACAATCCGTACGGCGAGGAGATCCTGGTCGGCTATGCCCACACCAGCCTCGGCGGCTGGCTGGTCGCCGCCAGCATGCCGGCGGCGGTGATCGAGGCGCCGCTGCACGACCAGCTGGTCGGCTTCCTCGGGTTCGGGCTGCTGACCCTCGCGGTCTCGATCTTCCTGGTGTTCTGGCTGTGGCGGGTGGCGTCGCGGCCGCTGCGCCTGCTGACCGGCACCGGCGTTTCGACCGCACAGCAGATGCAGGCGCTCGACCTGCACTCCCCCGTGCGCGAGATCCACGCCTTGGCCGCCAACCTGCTGCGCCAGGCCCAGGCGCGCGATTGGATCGAGGACGAGCTGCGGCGCAACGAATCGCGCTCGCGCGCCATCCTCGACACCGTCCCGGTCGGCGTCGTGATCGCCGGCCCGAACGGCGAGGTGCTCGAGGGCAACCGGCAGCTCGAGCGCTTCCTCGGCCCGGCGAGCCGGCGCGCCGGCTCGTTCTTCCAGTGGAAGCTGACTCATTCCAACGGCACGCCGGTGCGCGAGGCCGAGCTGCCGGTCTATCGCGTGCTGAAGGGCCAGGCCGACATCGCGGAGATCGAGTGCATCGCCGAGACCGCCGACGGCTCGCAGCACTGGATCCGCAAGATCGCGTCGCCGATCCGCGACCTCGACGGCGGCATCGTCGGCGCGGTTGCCTCGGTCATCGACATCGACCGCGAGAAGCGCGCGGAGGAGATCCTGGAGCGCCAGGTGGTCGCGCGCACCCAGGAGCTGGAGAACGCCAATCGCAGCCTGATCGCCGAGATGTCGAGCCGCCAGGACGCCGAGCAGCAGGTGCGCCAGCTGCAGAAGATGGAAGCGATCGGGCATCTGAGCGGCGGCATCGCGCACGACTTCAACAACATGCTGGCGGTGGTGATGAGCGCGCTCAACATGGTGGAGCGTCGCCTCGCCAAGGGCGAGAAGGATTACGACAAGTACCTCGCCATGGCGCGCGACGGCGCCGTCCGCGCCGCCAATCTCACCAAGCGCCTGCTCGCCTTCTCGCGCCAACAGGCGCTGGCGCCGACGCCGGTCGACGCCAACAAGCTGGTGGCCGGCATGTCCGACCTGCTGCGCCGCACCCTCGGCGCCACCATCAAGCTGGAGACCGTGCTCGGCGGCGGGCTGTGGCTGATCCACGTCGATGCCAACCAGCTGGAAAGCGCCATCCTCAATCTCGCGGTCAACGCCCGCGACGCGATGCGGGAGGAAGGCCGCCTCACCATCGAGACTGCCAACTACCTGCTCGACGAAAGCTATGCACGCCAGCACGGCGACGTGCCGCCGGGCCAGTATGTGCTGATCGCCGTCACCGATACCGGCGCCGGCATGGCGCCGGAGGTGCTGGCGCGCGCCTTCGACCCGTTCTTCACCACCAAGGAAGTTGGCAAGGGCACCGGCCTCGGCCTCTCCATGGTCTACGGCTTCGTCAAGCAATCGGGCGGCCACGTGAAGATCTATTCCGAGCCGGGCGAGGGCACCTCGATCAAGGTCTACCTGCCGCGTTTCTATGGCGCCGAGGATGCGCCGGACGAGCGCGCCGACCGCGCGCCTGCGAGGCCGGACGGCCAGGGCGAGCTGGTGCTGCTGGTGGAGGATGAGGAGAGCGTCCGCACGCTGACCGCCGATTCGCTGCGCGAGCTCGGCTACGAGGTGATCGAGGCCAACAGTGCCGCCGCCGCGCTGCGCGCGCTCGACGCCAATCCGCGGGTCGCGCTGCTGTTCACCGACATCGTGATGCCCGACATGAACGGCCGCAAGCTGGCCGATGAAGCGCTCAAGCGCCGCCCCGATCTGCGCGTCATCTACACCACCGGCTTCACCCGCAACGCCGTGGTCCACAACGGCGTGCTCGACCCCGGCGTCAACTTCCTGCCCAAGCCCTTCACGCTGCAACAGCTCGGCGACAAGGTCCGCGAGGTGCTGGCGCGCGAGCCGTGAGAGTCAGCCTACTCCCAGCCGTCATGGTCGTGCTTGGCACGACCATCCACGAGTTGGCCAACCTCGCACGACTCCTCCCACCGTCATCCCGGCCTTGAGTCGGGATCCTTTCCGCAGTCGCACGAGCGGTTGAACGATGGACCCCGGCTCAGGGACCGTCGGCGTAGGCCGACATTCGTCGGCGGGGTGACATTTAGTGCGGGTGGAAAGACGGCGCCTACTGCTCCGTCCGCTGCCGCTCGCGGAAGCGGCGGACCTTGGCTTCGTTGCCGCAGACGTTCATGCGGCACCAGCGCCGCTGGCCGGTGCGTGACTCGTCGAGGAACATCCAGTCGCAGGCCGGATTGCCGCAGATGCGGATGCGCGCGCAGCGCTCTTGATCGGTCAGCAGCGCGGCGGCGGTGAGCGCAATTTCCCACGCCGCGATCTCCAGCGCCTCCGGGCGCTCCCAGCGCCATGCCAGCGCGCCGCCGGCCTGCGGCTGCAGCCCGCGCTCTGCGTGCGCCGCCGCCAGCGTGGCGTTCAGCATGTGCAACGCATCCTCCGGTGGCGGCTTGCCCTTGGCCAGGGTGCGGAAGATCGCATCCAGCGCGCGCCGCAGATCCATCGCGGCGGCCCAGACCTTCTTCGCCTTGCCCGGATGATCGGCCTGCGCCCGCGTCAAGGCGCGCTGCGTCCGTTCGGACAGCAGGTCCGCGCGCGCCGACCAGCGCAGCAGGTGCTGGTAGCTCGGCAGGTAGTTCACTTCCGCCGGACGCGCGCGCTCCTCCAGCGCGTTCAGGAAGTCGAGTGCGGGGTGGCCGGCGATCAGGGGAATGTCGTCGATCTCCATGCGTAACCGCTTAGCACGGATTGACAGGTTACGACAGAGCCTCTATAGCGGTGTAACCGCTTTATAGATATAAAACGGTTACACCATGAAACGCCCGATTCGCCTGGATATCGAACAGCTGCGGGCCCTGCGCGCCGAGGAAGTCGCGCGCTTCAACGCCCGCATCCCGCGCTCCAACGCGCTCTATGCCGAGAGCCGCGGCCTGATGCCGAACGGCGTGCCCTGCTCCTGGATGGCGGCGTTCTATCCGGGCACCGAGATCTTCGTGGCGCGCGGCGACGGCGCGACATTCACCGACGTCGACGGCAACCGCTATCTCGACATGACGCAATGCGACCTCAGCATGGTGTGCGGCTTCGGCCCCGCGCCGGTCGCGCGCGCCGTCGCCGAGCGCTTCGCCAACGGCAGCCACTTCCTGCTGCCGACCGAGGACGCGATCGCGGTCTGCCGGCTGCTGCGCGCGCGCTTCGGCATGGCGGCGTGGCAGTTCACGCTGTCCGCCTCGGCCGCCAATACCGAGGCCTTCCGCATCGCGCGGCGCGCCACCGGTAAGGACAAGGTTCTGATCTTCTCCGGCAAGTATCACGGCCATATCGACGAGACGCTGGTGCGCGGCGACGCTGGCGGCGCCAGCGAGCCCGATCATCACGGCCTGCCGCGCGGAGTCGAGCAGCGCACCATCGAGGTGCCGTTCAACGACTTGGACGCGGTCGAGCGCGCGCTGAAGGGCGGCGACGTCGCCTGCGTATTGGCCGAGCCGGTGATGACCAACATCGGCGTCATCCATCCCGACGACGGCTTCCACGCCGGCCTGCGCGATCTCACTCGCCGGCACGGCGCGCTCCTGATCATCGACGAGACCCATACCCAGGTCGCGTGCTTCGGCGGCTTCACCCGCAAATGGCGGCTGGAGCCGGACATCCTCACCCTCGGCAAGTGCGTCGGCGGTGGTGTGCCGATCGGCGTCTATGGCCTGACCGCGGACCTCTCCGACCTGGTCGAGCGCAACACCGAGCCGCAAATCCCGGTCGATGGCAAGACGCTGGCGATCGGCGGCACCACCTACGGCAACGCCCTCAACATGGCGGCGGCGCGCGCCGCGCTCGAAGCGGTGCTGACGGAAGAAGGCTATCGCCGGGTCGAAACCTTAGGCGAAGCGCTCGCCGACGGCATCGATTCTCTGCTGGCGCGGCACGAGCTTCCGGGACGCGCCTATCGCCTCGGCAACCGCTCCGGGCTCTGCCTCACCGACACCCTGCCGCGCAACGCCGCGGAGGCGGCGCGCTGCATCAGCAGCGATCTCAACCGCTGGATCCGCCCCTTCATGGCCAATCGCGGCGTGTGGGAGCCGATCTACATCCACGGCCCGTCGGCCTCCTTCGCCCACACCGCGGAGGACATCGCGACCTATCTCAGCGCGTTCGACGAGATGCTGACCCGGCTGAAGAGCACCGCCCTGCGCGCGTGAGCCATCACGCCAAGGACTGGCCGCCGTCGACGACGATCGTTTGTCCGGTCACCCAGCCGGCAAGGTCGCTGGCGAGAAAGAGCGCAACCTTGGCGATGTCCTCGGGCGATCCGAACCGTCCCCAGGGAATGCCCTCGAGGCGTCGCTGATAGAGCTCCGGGTCCGAGATCTTGCGGCCTTCCCATACGCCGCCGGGAAACGTGGTCGACCCGGGTGCGATCGCATTGACCCTGATCTGCTTGGGCGCGAGCGCCAGCCCCTGGCCCATGGTGTAGTTGATCAGCGCCGCCTTGATCGCGGCATAGGGCAGCGTGCGCGGCACCGCCATCAGGCCCGAGATGGAGGAGATGTTGATGATGCTGCCCTTCGATTGCTCCAGGAACGGTACGGCGGCGCGGGTTGCGCGCGCCGTGCCGAGAAGATCGATGTTGACGCTGGCAGCCCAACCGCTTTCGTCATCCTTCATCCCCATGCCGGATGCGTTGTTGACGAGGACATCGATGCCGCCGAGGGCCTTGGCGGCATCATTCACAAAGCCGGTCACCTGGGACTCGTCGCCGAGATCGCAGGCCATGCCGAAGACCTTCGTCCCGTGCCGCCTGAGCTCGGCTTCGACCGCGCGCACGCCCTCCGGCCCGCGCGCGCAGATCGCCACGTCGGCGCCGGCGCCGGCGAACACAAGCGCGATCGACCGCCCGATGCCGCGGCTGGCGCCTCCGACCAGGACCTTCTTCCCCTTGAATGAAATCTCCATGGGATGCTCCTCACACGGAGTTGCACTTGATCGTTACTCCGGCATGCCGGCGCGGCGCAGTCCGTCCGCGACCTTGGCGAGGTCCTCGGGCCGGCGCACCGGATAGCGCTGCAGCAGCAGCCCGATGCGCGCGCCGGGATCGAACTGCCGCAGGCGCGCCATCGCATCTCGGGCAAGCGCGGTCTGCCCCGCCAGCGCACTGCTGGCCGCAAGCGCATAGAGCGCGTTCACATAGTCCGGCTGCTCGCCGAGCGCCGCCTGCGCGGCTTTCTGCGCCTCGCCGTAGCGGCCGGCCAGCAGATGCGCCCACGCGGTCGCCGTGCGCATGTTGAAGAATTGCGGATCCTGCGGGCTGAGCGCTGCCGCGCGCGCGATGCAGTCCAGGGCATGCTCCGGATCGCCCTGCCACACCTTGGTCCAGCCGCTGAACAGCCAGGCCCATGCCGCGTTCGGATTGAGCGCGAGCGCCCGCTCGATCATCGCCGCGCCGTCATCGAGCTCGCCGACGTAGTATGCGAGCGCCATGCCGGCGGTGTAGAGCGCCACCGCATCGTCGCGGCCGATCTGCGCGACCTTCTTCGCCAGCCGTGCCACCTCCGCCGTCTCGCGCGCGTTGTCCTCCATCCAGCCGCTGACCTTGCGCGCGGAATAGCAGCGCGCCGCCATGCCGTAGGCCGAGGCGTAATCGGGGTCGAGCTCGATCGCCTTGCGAAAGTGTTGGAGCGCCTCTTCCATCGACTGTTTGGTCCAGCGATAGACGCAAGCCAGTCCGCGCAGGAAATGATCGTAGGCATCGAGGCTTTCGGTCGGCTTGCGCTTGGCACGCTCGATCTCCGCCTGCTCCAGCTTGGGCGCGATCGCGCCGACCACCTTCGTGGCTACCTGGTCCTGCAGGTCGAACACCTCTTCGAGCGTGCCGTCGAAGCGCTCGGCCCACAAGTGTGCGCCGGTCGAGACGTCGAGCAGCTGGCCGGTGATGCGCACGCGGTTCGCCGCCTTGCGCACGCTGCCTTCCAGGATGTAGCGCACGCCGAGCTCGCGCCCGATCTGCCGCACGTCCATCGCGCGGTTGCGATAGGTGAAGCTGGAGTTGCGCGCGATCACGAACAGCCAGCGCAGGCGCGACAGCGCGGTGATGATCTCCTCCACCATGCCGTCGGCGAAATACTCCTGCTCCGGATCGCCGCTCAGATTCTGAAACGGCAGCACCGCGATCGATGGCTTGCCGGACGGATCTGCTGGCGACGCGACGGCTGGGGCCGCGCGCCCCTGACGCAGCGTTTCCTGGAACCGCATCGTCTCCGGCTCCGGCTTCACCCCCAGCTCGGCATGCAGCCGGTCCTTCAGAGTCTCGAACAGCTTCATCGCCTGCGCGGTCTCGCCGCGCTCGAGATGCACCTGCATCAGCGCGCGGGTGGCGGCTTCGCGCAGCGGATCGAGCGCGATCAGCCGGCGTGCCGCGCGTTCCCGGGTTTCGATCGGCAGTCCGGGTGCGAGCAGCCCGGTCAGCGCGTCCTCATGAAGGCGGCGCAGCCGCTGTCGCTGCGTCCCCAGCCATTCTTCGAACCCCGCATCGCGAATGCTGACGCCGTCGAGCAGATCGCCCGCCGCCAGCGCGCTGGCCTGCTCCAGGGCCTGGGGCGTCCCGGTCTTCACCAACTGTTCGAGTTGCACCGCATCGACCACAAGGCCGCCCGAATCGAGCCGGACGGATTGCCGGTCCGCGACCAGCGCATTCGAGAGCGTCTCGTCTAGGCTCTGTCGTAGGCGCGTGAGCGCGTGCTTCAGGCTGTCGCGCGCCTGTGGATCGCCGCGATCACTCCACAACAGACCGGCCAGCTTGTCGCGCGACTGGGGCGCGCCTTTCGCCAGGACGAGAATCGCCAGCAGGGCCCGGTCCTTCTGGCCCGGCAGCTCCGCCAGCCGGCCATCGGACAGCCTCAGTTCAAAGACGCCGAGCAGCTTGAGCTCCGCGACCGCCATCTGGCCCCCCACCACGGCCTTCACCGCCCAGATAATCCGCTGATTTAACGAATTTTTCCCGATGAAGACAAGTTTCGTTCCCGATCGCCGAGCCGCCCTTCCCGGTGAAATCCCGCCGCCTGCCTACAAAGGACCGGCAACGCGGCGCTCGCGCCGCAGGTCAGGAAGGGGAGACGCCATGAAGCCCGACAACGACTTGGCCGACAGGCTTGGCCTGGTGCCAGTTTCGATCATCGCCCTCGGCGCGCCCGCCCAGCCGGTCGAACGGCTGATGGCAGTCCAGTCCGCCATCGCCCGGCTGGTCGGATGGCTCGCGGACCTGCGCCTTCCTCGCCTCCGCTTCGCGCCGCCGCTTCGGTCCGCCGAGCAAGGAGATCGCCCATGACCACGATCGACACCGCGCTGTCCGTCCATGCCGAGCGTCGCCCGCATCGTTCGCTGCTCGCCCTCGCGCAAAGCGCAAGTGATGGTTTCAGCACACTGGTGAATGGGCTGCTGGATTGGCAGGAGCGCGCGCGTCAGCGGCGGCAGCTGCTTGCCCTGTCCGACGGCGCGCTCAAGGATTTCGGCGCCAGCCGCGCCGATGCGGATGGCGAAGGCAGCAAGCCGGGATGGCAGCCTTAGTTGCTAGGCCGACTGCAGCAGCGGGATGGCTTTCGGCTGCTCGTCCGGGAAGGCGTGCTCGAGGTCGTGCATCAGCTGCTGGAACGCCGGCAACGGGCGCAGCGGGTCGAGCGAGATGTCCATCTTCATCCAGTCGGTGAAGGCGCGGCGGCACACCGGGTCGTCGGGAATCGCGTGGTGCATGCGATCGACCGCGCGCTCGAGCTCGCCCAGCGTCGCATAGGTGCAGGCCACGTTGTAGTTGACCACCAGGTCGTGCGGATCGATCGCGACAGCGCGTCCGGCCCAGTCGAGCGCAATGGCAGTATCGCCCAGCTCCGCCGCCATGATCGCGCCGAACGCCAGCGCGTTGGCGTTGTCGGGATGGGCGGTCACTTCCGAAGTCACGCGCTCGACGCAACGGCGCGCCGCCTCGCGCGCCTCGTCGTGCCGCCCGAGATGGCGATAGCAATCGTCCAGCAGCCCGAACGCGCCGTAGTCAAGCTGGTTCAGCTCCGCCGCGCGTTCCAGCAACCGCGCACCCTGCTCGTGCCGCCCCTCCACCAGGCAATGCCGGCCATAGAAGAAGTGCGCCTCGAAGCAATGCGGCCCGCGCGCGACCGCCTGCTCGAACGCCGCGTCGGCCTCGGCGCATTCGCCGGCGGCATAGTGCGCCATGCCCTTGGCCGCGTACGCCTCGCACAGGCCGGGATGCAGCGCCAGCGCCTGCTCGCTGGAGGCGGCGATGGTCTGGAACGACACGCTCTCCACTTCCATCAGCAAGCGCTTGCAATCGCAGCTGGCGAGCGAGGCGTAGGCATGGGCGAAGTTCGGGTCGGCCTCGATCGCCTTGACGAACATCTGGCGCGCGACCTCGAGCGCGCGCTTGCTCCAGCCGCCGTTGATCAGGAACGAGCGGCCCATCAGGTAATACTGATGCGCTTCGGTGCTGGTGGTCGGCGGCGCTTGGCGCGCGCTGAGCGCGGCGACGCCTTCCGGCGCCGACGACTCCGGGCTGGCAGGCAGCAGGCCGGCGAGCCGCAGCCCCGCCGCCAGGTGCTCGAGATCCGCCGCCAGCCTGTAGGGTTCCTTGCCCATCATGTCGGTCGCGGAGAAATCCGGCGCCTCGGCCACGATGCTGGCCGCCATCACGCGCGCCGCATCAACCCGCCCCGCCAGCGCTTGCGCCGCTGCGCCATAGGCTCGCACCCACATCGGCGGCGCGTCATTGCGCGCGAACGCGGCGAGCGCGTCCTCGTAGCGCCGCGCGTTGAAATAGGTCGCACCGAGCAGATTCCAGTACCAGCTGGGATCGAAGAACGGATCGACCTTCTTGGTCAGCTCGAACCAGCCGATGCCCTCCTCCGGCCGGCCGAAATACGAACAGGCGACGCCCATCGCCGCCAGCTCGTCCGGCGAGCTGGGGTTGAGCTCGACCGCGCGGCGATAATGCCGCTCGGAGAGATCGAAGGCGCGCCGGTGCAGCAGGATCCAGCCCAGCGTCTCCTGGCACTCGTTGTCGTCGCTGTCGAACGCGACCGCCTGCTGCGCGTGGTTGAGCGCCCGGTCGATCGCCGCGTCGTTGTCGCCGCGGTACCAGTCGCGCAGCAGCACGATGGCGAGCCCGGCATGGGCGCGCGGATAATGCGGATCGCAGGCCAGCGCCTGCTCGAACAGGCGCCGCGCCTCGGCCTCCTCGCCGAGGTCGCCGATCTTGGTCAGCGCCACATGGGCGCGCAGCACGAAATCGTAGGCCGCGAAGTTGGCCGGCGGCTTGCGCTTGGCCAGCGCGGCGCGCACGCGGCCGGCGAGCGTGCCGACGATGGTGCGCACCAGCTCGTCGGTGGCGGCGAACACGTCCTCGGTGCTGCGGTCGAAGCGCTCGGCCCACAATTCGTTGCGGCTGTCCGCCGCCGTCAGTTGCGCACTCAGGCGCAGACGCGATCCTTGTCGGCGCACGCTGCCCGTCACCACATAGTCGGCGCCGAGGGTCTGCGCGGCGGCACGCAGATCGGTGCCGGCGTCGCGGTGCCGGAAACAGGAATCGCGCGCGATCACCCGCAGCTGACGGAAGCGCGACAGGTCGGTGATGATGTCCTGGGTCAGGCCGTCGACCAGGTAGCTGAGCTCGGGGTCGCCGCCGACATTGGCGAACGGCAGCACGGCAATGGACGGCATCTCGGCCGGCGCGCCGGGGATTGCGATCCTGGGCGGTTCTCCGACCGGCGCCGCGGCCGACGCGTCGGCCGGCCGCGCTTCGACCCGGACTTCGCCGACGAAGCGCACCCCGCGGCTGTGCACGGTCTTGATCAGGCGCTGCTGCTCGCCGTCGTCGCCGATCGCGCGGCGCGCCGACTTGACCCGGCTGGCCAGGGTGGAATCGGAGACGATGCGGCCATCCCAGACATGCTCGATCAGGTCGGCCTTGGTCACCAGCCGCCCGGCGTTGCGCACCAGGTAGGCCAGCAGCTCCAGGACCTGCGGCTCGACCGCGCAAGGCTGGCCGTCCCGGCGCAGCTCGAACGCCGCCAGGTCGATCTCGTATTCCCCGAAATGCAGATGAAGGGATTGTGGGTTTGCCATGCGCCGCGCCGCTGGGACAATCAGCCATCATCCCCGCGCGCCGATCCCGCCGCAAGCGCTGCCGCGGGAATCCATGAAATCTACAAGACTTCTACAAGCTTCGGCCGGGAACCGGGGGCGTTAACGATACAGACGGAACGGTCCGTTCAGTCGTCAATCAGGGTGAGAGCCTTGTTTGCTGCTTTCACGGCTCACCAGCGCCGAATGGGCGGAATTTCGTCATACTTGGCAACGCGATACCGGGAAAGGAACGGCAACGAGCGCCCGGAAATGCCGCCCGTTGCCGCCCCACCCCCCAGCCGATCGAATGGGCCGGCTCAGCCGAGATCGAACGGCTCTTCGTCGACCAGGTTCATGACCTCGCTGCCGCAGCCGCCCTCGCACGGATCGGGATCGGGTTCGGGCGCCGGGCGCGGGCGATCCTTCGGCGGCTCCGGCGGCTCCGGCTTTTCGCGGTCCTGGCCGGCATGGCCGGGCTCCGGACGGTCGCGATCGCCGCCGGCCGGTCCGGCCGCGGTCGAGAACGAGCCGATGTCGCCGCACTGCGCGTCCTCATCGGCGTCGGCGATCAGGATGCTCTGGCCCTGATAGCAGGTGACCTCCTGGCCGGTGCCGTGCGGCTTGGCCGACACCGCGCCAGACAGGATGTCGATCACGGTGGCGTCGTTGCCGTCGACATGGACCAGGAACTCGGTGCCGCGGACGCCGATGGTGGCGACCGGCGTGCGCAGCTTCACGCCCTGGTCGGGCTTGCCGTTCGAGGTGAAGTGGAACAAGCCGTCATTCAGGTTGATCAGGCCGGCGGCGGCCGTTCCGTCGAATACATAGTCCGACAGCACCATCTCGCTCGATTGCTCGACGCTGAGCTGCGAGCCGTCGACGAACTCCACCTGGATCGCCGACTCCTCCTCGGTGCGCAGCGCTTCGTTCTGCACCAGCTCGTCGGCGGTTTTCGCGGCGGTCTCATCGGCGCCCGGCGGGGTTCGGTAGCCTTCGTTCACCACGTCCACGACGGTAGCGATGCCGGATGCGCTCGCCGGCTGCGGCAATGCCGCCAGCGCGGCGATGACGAACGAGACCTGGTATGCAAGACGCGCTTTCACGCATGCCTCCAAAATTTCAAGTGGGGTTAGCCGTTCACGGATCGCGGGTGGTGATTGGCCTTGTCGTTGGGCCGATAGCTGGGCTCATCGGCGCTCAGCGACACGCTGACGAAGCCGGCCAGGACGACGACGCTCAACGCCGTCATCATGATCAGGAACGATTTCTTGTGCGACACCAGACCCTCCTCATCTCTCTCGGCCGCCGCGAGTCGAGTGCTCCGGCGACGGCGCGGAACCTATGAGAGGACCGCTAGGATTGCTTGGAGGGCTTGAGGAGAATTCGAGGAGACCGAGTGATTTCCGTCACGAGGTGGCGCGGAAGGTCGGCTTGCCGCGCGCGCCGTGAATGAAAGGCGAGCGCCCGGTCAGGTAATAGCGCGCCGCCTCCGCCGCGATCTCGCAGGGCTGGGTTTCGGTCAGCAGGCCGGCCTTTTGGAATCCCTCCGCCAGGTGCTCGAGGTCGGCCGGATTCCGGTACGGCTCCTTGCGCAGGATGGCCTCGGCGTAGAAGTGCGGCGCCTCGCTGGCCAGCGACCTCGCGATCCGGCGGGCGCAGTCGGTCCGCCCGGCCAGGGCGCAGCTGGCGGCCGCATAGGCCTTGACCCAGTTCGCCGCGTTGGGGATGTGCTCCAGCGCCTTGATGGCGTCGTCATAGCGCCGCGCATTGAAATAGGCCGCGCCCAGCAGATTCCAGTACCAGCTTGCGTCGAAATAGGGATCGATGCGCCGCGCCAGCTCGAACCACTGGATCCCTTCGTCCGGCCGCCCCTGGAAGCTGCAGGCCGAGCCCATCGCCGCCAGCTCCGCCGGGCTGTTGGGATTGAGCTCGATGACGCGCCGGTAGTGCTGCTCGCTCAGTTCGAAGTGCTTGCAATGCAGCAGGACCCAGCCCAGCGCCTCCTGGCACTGGTAGTCCTCGGGATCGAGCGCGACCGATCGCTCTGCATGCTCCAGCGCGGCCTCGAGCAGCGCCTCCGCCGGATCGGCGAAGCGGAACCATTCGCACAGCAGCACCACCGCGAGGCCGGCATGGGCGCGCGGGTAATCCGGGTCGAGCGCCAGCGCCTGCTCGAAGAAGCGCCGCGCCGCCGCCTCCTGCGCCGTGTCGCCGATCTGCGCCTGCGCCGCCTGGCCGCGCAGCACGCATTCGTAGGCCGCGAGATTCGCCGGCGGCTTGCGCCGCGCCAGCGCCGAGCCGGCGGAGCGCACGCGGCCGACCAGCGTGGCGACGATCGTGCGCACCAGCTCGTCGGCCATCGCGAACACATCTTCGGCGCCGCGATCGAAGCGCTCCGCCCACACCTGATTGCCGGTCTCGGTCTGCGTCAGCTGCGCACTGAGGCGCAGCTTGCTGCCGCGCCGGCGGATGCTACCGGTCACCACATAGTCGGCGTTGAGCGCGCGGCCGACCTGCTGCAGGTCGGCGCCGGGTGTGCGGTGCTGGAAACAGGAATCGCGCGCCACCACGCGCAGCTCGCGGAAGCGCGACAGGTCGGTGATGATGTCCTCGGTCACGCCGTCGGCGAAATAATCCTGGTCATCGTCGCTGCCGAGATTGGCGAACGGCAGCACGGCGATCGCCGGCCCGTTGCGCTTCGACAAGGGATCCGACGCCGCTTCGCTGGCGCGCGCCAGCATCTCGCCCGATCTCGTCGCGCTCGCAGCGCCGCGCCGCTCCGTCCGCACCGCCGCGATGAAGCGTACTCCGCGGCCATGGACGGTGCGGATCAGCTTCTGCTGCGTGCCGTCGTCGCCGATCGCCGCGCGCGCTGACTTGATCCGGCTGGTGATGGTGGTGTCGGAGACGATGCGGCCGTGCCAGACATGCTGGATCAGATCGTCCTTGGTCAGCAGCCGGTCCGGATTGCGCGCGAGGTGGAGCAGCAGCTCCAGCACCTGGGGTTCGAGTTCGCACACCGCGCCGTTGCGACGGAGCGTGAAGCCCGCCACGTCGATCTCGCAATCAGCGAAGTGAATACTCTCGGATTCAGCCATCTGCCCGCGCCGCAGCCGCGTCCCCACGCGGCGCGCTACATGCCCTATTCGAAGGCAAAACGCAAGCAAAATGACAAGAAACGGGCATGGATGGAACAAAAAACGAAATAATCGAACATGAAACGCAAATGAAGGTCGTTAATCCTAGGGAGAGTTCCATAGTCCGAATCGCCTCGCGGACCCAAAGAGTTGCGGGCCGGACCTGCAATCCCTGGTAGCGCTGTCATTGCCCTGGATGCCGGCTCGATTCGGCCTCTCCTATGGTAGGCTTAAGGTACTTCCGAGCGAAGAGGGGGTGGCGCCATGCAAGGGGATGGCAACGGTCTTCAGCGTCGTTTTCGCGACACCATCACGAGCGAGGAGCAACTGCGCTCGGTGGTGGGCAAACCGACGGAACGTGCAGCCGCCAAGGTCATACGGGTCATCGATGAGCACACGCGTCGCTTCATCGCCCATGCGCCGTTCGTGTTCGTGGCGTCCGCCGACGCCGACGGCATGCTCGACATCTCGCCGAAGGGCGATCCGGCGGGCTTCGTGAAGGTCTTGGACGAACGAACGATCGCCATTCCAGACCGCCCCGGAAACCGGCGGATCGATACGTTCCGGAACGTCCTGAAGAATCCCAACGTCGGACTCATTTTCGTGATTCCCGGCGTGACCTACACCATTCGCATGTCTGGCAAGGCGATCATCGTCCGCGATGCCGAGCTGCGCGCGGACATGGCGGTCAACGGCAAGCTTCCCGAGCACGTCCTCGTTATCGAGATCTCGCATGTGCTCTCGCACTGCCCGAAATGCATGATCCGCTCGGGCCTGTGGCAGCCCGAAGCGTGGCCCGATACCAGCAACCTGCCTTCCTTTGCAGAGGTGCTGGTGGCCCACGCCAAGCTCGGAACCGTCGAAGAGACCCAGGCCGTGATCGACCAAGGCAATCGCGAGCGCCTGTACTGACGTCGATCACGCCGCGGCGATCGCTTCGATCTCGATCAGCCATTCCGGTGCCGCCAGGCCCTGGACGATCAGCGTGGTGGAAGCCGGCGCGACGTTGGGCAGATGCCGCCGGCGCGCATCGTACAGCGCCGCGAGCGGCTGCGGTCCCACCACGAAGCAGGTGAGCTTGGCGACATGCTCCGGCGTCATCGCCGCTGCGTTCAACACCGCGCGCAGATTGACCAGCGCCTGGTCGCATTGCTCCGCGAAGTCCGGACTGGTGGTGCCATCGGGCCGAATGCCGACTTGACCCGACAGGTGCAGCACGCGCCGACCGCCGCCGATCTCCGCACCATCGGCATAGATGTCGCGCGCCTTCGTGAAGGCGGGATTGACGTGATAGCGCGCGATGGCGTCTGCAGCTGGCGGCATTGGACCACTCCTTCGGTGGGCAGGACTATCGTATTGGAACATCCCAGCGCCTCTAGCGCACGCGCCACGGCTGTCATCAACAAACTGGAGCGGAATCCCGTCCCACTTGTTTTCTTACTAGTCGATTTCCGGTGCCGACGATCTCCCTGCCAGCAGCAAGCGATGACCTGCGAAGGGATCGCCCCTCGGCCACGAGACCCGGCAGTTCGCCCAACTCAGGAGGTTGCAACGCCATGACTGCACCAGCCAGGAAAGTACGGAAAGACGCATCGCCTGCCATGCGGACACCGCCGGTCGTGTCGCCGGAGGCGTGGGAGGCAGCCCGCGAGCAACTGCTCGTGAAGGAAAAGGCGCACACCCGCGCCCGTGACGCCCTGGCGGCCGAGCGGCGGCGCATGCCGTGGATGGCGGTGAAAACGACGTACGCGTTCGAGGGACCTGAGGGCAGGTCCAGCCTGCTCGACCTGTTCTACGGCCGGCGCCAACTGATCGTCTACCGTGCATTCTTCGAGCCGGGCGTGTTCGGCTGGCCGGAGCACGCCTGCGAAGGTTGCTCGATGGTGGCCGACCAGGTAGCTCACGTTGCTCACCTGAACGCCCGTGACACGACTCTCGTCTTCGTCTCACGTGCACCTCAGCCGGACATCGCGCGCCTGAAGACGCGGATGGGCTGGGAGATGATACCATGGTTCACCCTCACGGACGGCTTCGACGCCGACTTCGGCGTGGACGAATGGCACGGCACGAACGTGTTCTACCGCGACGGCGATCGCGTGTTCCGCACCTACTTCACCAACAACCGCGGCGACGAACAGATGGGGAGCACTTGGAACTACCTCGACATTACGCCGCTCGGCCGGCAGGAGATTTGGGAGGACTCGCCCGAAGGCTATCCCCAGACACCGCCCTACAAATGGTGGAAATGGCACGACAGCTACGTCGAAGGCGCAGCACCTGACAAGACGTGAGTCGAGATGTCAGCCGCCGGAGAGGCGGCGTTCGGGAGCGCGCGACCACAAAGCGATGAACCGGTTCTGATCCGGTGTATCTGCCCCTACGCGTCCAACGCCTCGCGGACCTTGAGCGCCAGGTCTCGCCGCCTGAATGGCTTCGACAGGAAATTCACGCCCGGGTCCAGCTTCCCCTGGTGGACGATCGAATCCTCGGTGTAGCCGGAGATGAACAGCGTCTTGAGGTCGGGCCGGCGACGCATGGCCTCGTCGGACAGTTGGCGACCGGTCATGCCGCCGGGCATGACGACATCCGTCAGCAGCAGATCGATCGGCGTCGACCCATTGAGGGTGCTCAATGCCGACGGACCGTCCTTCGCCTCGGCCACGCGATACCCAAGCTCGCGCAGATGCCCGACCACGAAGCCGCGCACGTCGACGTCGTCCTCGACTACCAGGATCATCTCGCCGCCGCGTGGATGGTCGTGATGCATGGGCATGGCGGGCGTTGCAGTCGCCGCGGCGGCCGCGGCCGATTGGCGTGGCAGGTAAAGGCGCACGGTCGTCCCGTGGTCGACCTCGCTGTAGATCTTGACGTGCCCGCCGGACTGCTTCGCAAAGCCGTAGATCATGCTGAGCCCCAGGCCGGTGCCCTTGCCGACCTCCTTGGTCGTGAAGAAAGGCTCGAAGGCGCGGTCCGCCACCTCCGGCGGCATGCCCTTTCCGGTGTCGGTCACAGCCAGCATCACGTAATCGCCCGGCGATATTTCGGAATTGTGGGCGGCGTAGTCCTCGTCCAGTTGCACGTTGCCGGTTTCGATCGTCAGCTTGCCGCCGGCCGGCATGGCATCGCGCGCGTTGACGGTCAGGTTCAACAGCGCGTTCTCCACCTGCCCCTTGTCGGCAAGCGCGCTCCAGAGCTGCGGGCTGAGCTTGGTCTCGATCTCGATGTCCTCGCCCAACGTGCGCCGAAGCAAGTCCTCCATCTCGGCCGCAAGGCGGTTGAAATCCACCTCCTCCGGAACCAGTGTTTGACGGCGCGAGAAGGCAAGGAGCCGCTGCACCAGCGCGGCGCCGCGCTCGGCCGCCCGCAACGCCGGTTCGAGCGCCGACTGCACGTCGCCTTGCACCCGCCCCAGCGCCAGATCGAGGCCCCCGATGACGATGGTCAGCAGGTTATTGAAGTCGTGGGCGACGCCGCCCGTCAGCTGACCGACCGAGTCCATCTTCTGCGCCTGGCGCAGCTGCGCTTCGGCCTGGCGCTCCGCGCTGACATCGCGCAGGAATCCGGTGAAGATCGGCTTGCCATTCACGTCGGTGGCATTGATGGCCAGCTCGACCGGAAACTCCGACCCATCGGCCCGCAGCCCGGTCATCTCCAGGCGCCGCCCCAGGATTTCGTGCTGGCCCGACGCAAGATAGCGCTTCATCCCAGCCCGGTGCCGATCGCGAAAGCGCGCCGGCAGGATCAGCTTTGCCATCTCCCGGCCCAGAGCATCCGCCCGTCTGATGCCGAAGATCCGCTCGGCCGCGGGGTTGAACTCGAGGATGCAGCCCTGCTCGTCAATGACGACGACTCCGTCGAGCGCCAGCTCGATGACCGCGCTCTTCTGCGCCTGGCTCGCCCGCAGCGCGTCTTCGGCGCGCTTGCGTTCGGTCACGTCCAGCATCGTCACCAGGACACTTTTGAGGCGCGGGTCTTCCGATGGAAACACCATGCTGAGAAGGATATCGATGCGCCGGCCGCCGAGTGTCTGCGCCGGCGCCGTTGCCTTGAACGACGACGCGCCTTCGGCAAGAGCAAGCAATTCGTCGCGGAATACCGCCAGGGTCTCCGGCAGGAAAACACGATCCAGAGAGCCGAGCAGCTCCGCCTTGTCCCGCGCCTCGAACAGCGCTAGCGTCGCGTGATTGACGTCGCGGACCCGCACGAGCCCGGCGGCCTCGGCGACAAACTCCGGATGCTCGCTGAAGTAGCGCCCGAAATCGCGCACGCCGCGCGCGCGCAGAGCGTCGAGTGCGGCGACGACCTGCGAGAAGTCCTCGTCCCAGATGCAGACGGCGGCAGTATCGAAGATGCGGCGATAGCGCGCCTCGCTCGCCTCGACGATCCGAGCCTCGCGTTGCGCCCGGGCGAACCGCCGGTCCATGAAGGTTGCGATCAGGGCTAGCGCCAGCAGCAAGGCGGTCGTGACGCCGATGGCGGCGGCCAGGTACGCGTACGACAGGCCGTTGGCCGTTGTCGGCCCGACCGGCGCGAGCACGTCGAAGCGCGCCGCCGCCATGCCGGTGAAGTGCATGCCGGAGATGGCGGCGCCCATCACGATCGCGCTGCCGAGTTGCTGCCACAGGCGTTGCGGGCGCAGGGTCAGCCACAGCGCCGCGGTCGCTGCGGCAATGGCGATCACGACCGACAGGCCGAACAAGAACGGATCATAGCTGAGCTGCGACGCCATGCGCATCGCGGCCATGCCGGTGTAGTGCATCGCGGCGATCCCCGTGCCGGCGAGGATGCCGCCGCCGAGGATCGCGGGCCAGCTGGCGCGCTGATAGACGACGAACAGCCCGAGGCCGGACATCACAATCGCGATCACCAGCGACAGCACCGTGGTGGCAACGTCGTAGGTGACGCCGGTGCCGAGCTGGAAGGCAAGCATCGCGATGAAATGCATCGACCAGATGCCGCCGCCCATCGCCACCGCGCCGGCGAGCCACCAGCCGACGCGCGACCCGCCGCGGGTCTCGCGAATCCGTCCCGCCAGGTCGAGCGCCACGAACGACGCCATGATCGCGACCGCGATCGCCAGCACGACAAGTCCGGGGTCGTGATGGCTGTGCAGCATGCTGTCTTCAGACATCGCTGCGATCCCGACTGCCCGTGCCAGCAACGGCGCGGACCATAGTCCGGGCGGTAAGATCCACAGAGCAGGAAAACAGATCGGTCATCGGATGGCTCCGCGCGTCACCCCAGGAGAAGACCGGCTTCTCAGCTCTACGAACTGGTGGACGGCACAGCGTCACCCCAATTGTTCGCAATCGACGACGCTGCGAGGCGGACAATGGGCGATTCTGTCCTAGGCCAATCTTCCCGTCGTCTAATTATTAACACCGGATATCGCCGCCTTAAAATGCAAAATCCGCCCACGGGGCGGATGCACGGTAGCTTCGGATGGAGGACGCGGCTTTCTGGCCTCGAAAGCCGATGAACCTTGGCGCCGCTTAGCCGTTGCCCAGCTTGCCGCGCCGCTGCCGCCCGTAGAGATTGCGATGGCAGTTTCTTGAAATGGCGGCCGTTGGATGGACTTTTGCTTTTACTCCGCCGCCTGTGGCCGCCGCAGCTTGGAGCGCGGCTTGGCCGGCATCTCGCCCTGGCTCTTCAGGTAGGCATTCTGGTCGTGCATCAGGGCGCCCACGGGCAGCGCCTCCCAGAGCGGACCCAGACTCTCTCGCACCCGGTTCTCATAGAACTTCGGCAGCTCACGACTCTCGCCTTCGATGAAGCGGCGAATCGGAATGTCCTTGGCGAGCAAACGGCCGATCTTTGCCTGCCATTTTGCGCGGCCCGACGTGACCGCACGCACACCGTTGAGGAAGCGCGTGCTGATGCCCCGGTTGGCAAGGAAGCGCCGGCGGACCCGCGCGCCCGACAGCGCATACCGCGTGAGATCGACCGCATGCTCGTAGAACTCCGGCCAAGTGTAGTTGAGCGGCCGCACATTCATCGCGTGGTTGCTGTCGAGAAAGAAGAACGGGAATGGCAGCACCCTGCCCGCCCTCTGGAGCTCGAGGTTGAGCGGCGCCGCCTGTCCGTACGCGGTCAGCAGGGAGAACGCAGGATAAGCGCCGGGCGCGAGATCAGTGAACCGCTTGGTCAGCTCGAATGGCTCGGCGCCCCGGTCGCTGTCAAGCCCCAGGACGAAGTTGGTCTGCACATAGGGCACGTGCCGCAGGATCATGTTGACGTGCTCGGCCACTTGCCGGACCTTGGCTTCACCCACGGCGGCGCCAGTCTTCGACTTGTTGCCAAGGTCGTACCAAGATTCGACGCCCGGAAGCAGTGCGTCGAAGCCGTTGCGCTCTAGGCGCTTCACGTGCGCCTCCGAGAGAAGCGAGAGGCTGCTCTCGGCGACGAAGCGCATCCGCCGTGACGGCACAGCCTCCTCGATCACGCTGAGATAATCGTCAAAGCGCACGCCGAAGTTCGGGTCGTGCCAGGCAACACGCGGCCTTTTGACCTTGCGCAACAGGAAACGCAGATCATCGCGGATCTGATCGAAGGACATGGGCTGATAAGGCACCGTGGAATCGATGCAGAAGCTGCAGGTATATGGGCATCCCAAGCTGCCGACCATCGGCACCATCTTGAAGAACGGCGATTTGGCAATCGTCGGCTCGACGAACTTCCAGCGCTCGCGCAGGCTCGGAAGTGCCGCCGGCTGCCGCTTCGCGCTGAGCTGCAGCCCGACAGGCCGCTGTGGTGCCCGATCTCGCAGCAGGTCCTCGACAAGAGGTTTGTCGGTGAAGCCGAGCACGTAGTCGAAATACTTCGCGGCATCCTGCGGGTAGCAGCGCGCATGCGGTCCACCAAGGACCGTCACCGCGCCACTTCGCCGATGGAGGTTGCTGATCGCATACGCGGTCTGCGCCGAGCGGGTGAATGCGCCGACAAACAGTACGTCGGTCTCGTGCAGCAATTCGGCGCTCAGATCCTCGAAACCGGTATAGCAGACGAAGCGGACGTCGTGGCCGAGCTCCTCGCACCAGACGGCGATCGCCTGCGGCATGATGCTCGCGAGGTTCGCATTCATGATGCGATTGAATAGTCGTCGCGTCGGCCCCTTGGTCACGAGGTCGAGAACGGTAATGCGAAGTTTCTGCACGCCGCGTCCCTTGCATCAGGCGTGAAAAGATGACCGGCGACAGTTGGCGCGGCCGTCACGACCCGTAACTGGAGAGGGAGGGGCGCCGACGCAAGGTTCGGTTTGACCCCGTGCGACATTCACACCGCTTTGTCACGTAGCGGCCGATGAAGACGTCGGCCTAGTTCTAGGCCCTTTGAGGTCCGCACAGAGGAATTGGTTTCTGCTTCAACCTCGAAAGCGGACTTCTGCCCTAGTCTGCCTTCAGCCGATATCCCACGCCCGGCTCGGTCTCGATGAACCTTGGCGCCGCCGGATCGTCGCCCAGCTTGCTGCGCAGCTGGCGGACATAAACGCGCAGATATTCGACGTCGTCGCGATGCGCCTCGCCCCACACGGCGGTGAGGATCTGGCGATGGGTCATCACCTTGCCCGCATGCTCGGCCAGCAGCCGCAACAGTTCGAACTCGAGCTTGGAGAGCTTGACCTCGGTGCCGGCGACCGCCACGCGGTGCGCCATGAAATCGAGGCTGAGATCGTGCAGGCGGAACACCGGGCCCAGCCCTTGCTGCTGCAGGCGGTGGCGCAAAGCGGCGCGCACCCGCGCCAGGAGCTCCTCCACGCCGAACGGCTTCACCATGTAGTCGTCGGCGCCGGCATCGAGCGCCGCCACCTTGCCCGGCTCGTCGTTGCGCACCGACAGCACGACGATGGGCAGCGGATTGTTGCTGCGCACCTGGCGGATCACGTCCAGGCCGTCGAGGTCCGGCAGGCCGAGGTCGAGGATCATTAGGTCGGGCTTGGCCTGCGCGACGGCGGCGAGCGCCTGCGCGGCCGTCTCCGCCGCCACGATCTGGAAGCCCTCGCTTTCCAGGCTCGCTTTCAGGAAGCGGCGGATCGCGGGCTCGTCATCGACGATCAGGATCTTATGGCTCATCGGGCACGGGCTCTTGCGGCGCGGCCCTCAAGGTAACCCGGAACAGGGCGCCAGATCGACCCGGGGGACCATCGGTCCGGTTCTCCGCCACGATGCTGCCGCCCATCGCCTCGACGAAGCCCTTGCAGATCGAGAGGCCGAGGCCGGTGCCGGCGCGCCGCCGGTCGCCGACCTGGACGCGGAAGAACTTGTCGAAGATGCGCTCGAGATCGCCGGGCGGAATCCCCGGCCCTTCGTCCATCACCTCGATCGCGATGCCCTGCGCGGTCTGGCGCGCGAGGATGCGCACCGCGCTGTCGGCCGGCGCATATTTCGCGGCGTTGTCGAGCAGGTTGAACATCACCTGCCGGAACAGGTGCGCATCCATCAGAGCGGCCGGCAAGCCGGCCTGCGCCTCGACCGAGAGGCGCAACATTGGCAGCGCGCGCTTCACATCGCCCGCGACGATACCCAGCATTTCCGCGACGTCGGCGGGGAACAGCTGCGGGGTCACGCTCTTGGCTTCCAGGCGCGTCATGTCGAGCACGTTGCTGACAAAGCGGGTCAGCCGCTCGGCCTCGTCCTGCACGGTGCCGAGCAGCTCGTCGCGCGTCTGCGCTTCGAACGTCGGCCAGAATTTCCGCAAGCTGGTGATCGAGCCGATGATGGAGGCGAGCGGCGTCTTGAGATCGTGCGAGATCGAGGTCAGCAGCGCCGAGCGCATGCGCTCGGTCTCGCCGGTCACGCGCGCTTCGTCGATGCCGGCAGCGAGGGTGATGCGCTCGATTGCGACCGCGGCCTGGTCGGCCAGTGCGTCCAGCAGCCGTCGCTCGTCCGGCGATAGCAGCGCGCTCTCATTAGGCCAGTTGAGTCCCATGACGCCGACCAGCCCGCGCTCGGTCCTCAGCGGCAGGAACAGGCGCTTGGCGCCCGGCAGCGTGTCGGACGAACGGCCCGCGACCTGGCCCCGGCTCCAGCTCCACTTGGCGGCGGCGAGATCGGCTTCGTCCAGCTCGTCCTCCGGCGGATAGCCAACGCGCACCGCGAGATCGCCGCCGCCAGATTGCATTTCAGGCAGCAGCATCACGACATGCGCCTTCAGCATCAGCGCGATCTGGTGCGCGATCGCCCACAGCAGGTCGTCCATGCTGCCGATGCCGGCGATCTTGCGGCTGAAGCCGTAGAGCGCCGCGGTCGAGGCGGCCTGCCGGCGCGCCGCCTCCGCCTGGGCGCGCGACTGCGCCGCCAGCTGGCTGGCGATGATCGCGATCAGAAGCAGGAATAAGACCGCCACCACATTCGAGGGATCGTGGATCGCGAAGGTGAAGAGCGGGTGTGTGAAGAAGAAGTTGTAGGCCAGCGTCGACAAGGCGGTGGCCCAGAGCGACGGCAACAGCCCGTGCCGGATGGCGGCGAACAGCACCACCGGGATGAAGATCATCGACACGTTGGGCAGATCGATCTGCTGGTCGAAGAAGTAGCCGATCGCGGTCGCAAGCGTCGTCAGGGCAGTGGCGACGACATACGGCTCGACGCTGATGGGTGGCCGCGGGGCGGCCGCGAGTCGCGATCCCGGCTCGGACTCCACCGCCTCCGCCGCCAGCACCTGCACGCCGATGTTGCCGGAACGCCGCACCAGAGCATCGACCACCGAGCCATGCAGCAGCTCGAACCAGCGGGAGCGTTGCGACTTGCCGATGATGATCTGGGTAATGTTGTTGGCGCGCGCGTAGTCCAGCAGGTCGTCGGCGATGGCTCGGCCAGGCAGCGTCACCGCGGTCGCGCCCAGCCGCTCGGCCAGGCGCAGGGTTTGGGCGACGCGGTCCTTCTCGCCCTCTGACATCTGGTGATAGCGCGGCGTCTCGATATAGAGCGCGACCCAGCGCGCCTGCAGCCGGTCGGCGGCGCGCCGCGCATAGCGGATGAGGCCGGTCGCGCTCGGATGCTCGTTGACGCAGACCAGGATGCGCTCGCCCGCCGCCCATGGCCCGGGAATCGCATGGGCCTGCATGTAGGTCAGCATCTGGTCGTCGACCCGCTGCGCCGTGCGGCGCAGCGCCAGCTCTCGCAGCGCCGTCAGGTTGCCTTCGGAGAAATAGTGATCGAGCGCGCGCTGGGCGACTTCTGGCACATAGACCTTGCCCTCTTGCAGCCGCTGGATCAGGTCCTTGGGCGTTAGGTCGATCAGCTCGACTTCGTCGGCCTTGTCGATCACGTCGTCGGGCAGCGTCTCGCGCACCCGCACCGTGGTGATCTGCGCCACCACGTCGTTCAGGCTCTCGATGTGCTGGATGTTGAGCGTCGAGTAGACGTCGATGCCGGCGGCCAGCAGCTCCTCGACATCCTGGTAGCGCTTCTCGTGCCGGCTGCCGGGCGCGTTGGTGTGGGCGAGTTCATCCACCAGCACCAACTTGGGCTTGCGCGCCAGGACGGCGTCGATATCCATCTCGTCCAGCGTGCGCTCGCGGTACGGCACCTGCTTGCGCGCCACGATCTCGAAGCCATCGAGCAGCGCCTCGGTCTCCGCGCGCTGGTGGGTCTCGACGATGCCGATGACGACGTCGACGCCTTCCTTGCGCCGCGCGCGCCCGGCGGTCAGCATCTCGTAGGTCTTGCCGACCCCCGGTGCCGCGCCAAGGAAGACCTTCAGCCGCCCGCGATTCTCCGCCGCCGCAGCCAGCAGCGCCTCCGGCGAGGGACGCGTGGGATCGCTGTCTGCGGGTTGCGGGACTGGCATTATTGCGGCGTGAGACCGTCCAAGGCCAGGTTCAGGCTTAGCACGTTGACGCGCGGCTCGCCAAGGAAGCCGAGCTGGCGGCCTTCGACATGGGCCTCGACCAGTTGGCGCACCTGCTCCTCCGGCAGGTTGCGCGCCTTGGCGACGCGCGCCACCTGGAACAGGGCGGAGGCCGGCGTGATGTCCGGATCGAGGCCGCTGGCCGAGGTGGTCACCAGGTCGACCGGGACCTGCGCACCGTCGACATCGGTCCGCAGCAGCGCGTCGGCCGAGGCCTTCACGCGGTCCACCAGCACCTTGGAGGTCGGGCCGAGATTCGACCCGCTGGAGGCCGCGGCGTCGTAGCCGTTGGCGCCCGCCGCCGACGGGCGGCCGTGGAAATACTTGTCCGACGCGAAGCCCTGCCCGATCAGGCTGGAGCCGATCACCGTGCCGTTCCGCTCGATCAGGCTGCCGTTGGCCTGGTCCGGAAACAGGACCTGCGCCGCGCCGGTCACGGCGAAGGGATAGGCGAAGCCGAGCAGGACCGTCATCAGGACGATCATGACGATGGCGGGGCGTAGTTGCGTGAACATGAGAGTCTCCGTTGGGCCGAGTGGGCTTACGCCAGGTGCAAGGCCGACACGACGACGTCGATGGCCTTGATGCCGATGAAGGGAACGACGATGCCGCCAAGCCCGTAGACCAGCAGGTTGCGGCGCAGCAGGCTGCCCGCGCTCTGGGCGCGATAGGCGACGCCCTTCAGCGCCAGCGGGATCAGCGCGATGATGATCAGCGCGTTGAAGATGATCGCCGACAGGATCGCGCTTTGCGGCGTAGACAGGCCCATGACGTTGAGTGCACCGAGCCCCGGATAGAACGCCGCGAACATCGCCGGGATGATGGCGAAGTATTTCGCAACGTCGTTGGCGATTGAGAAGGTGGTCAGCGAGCCGCGGGTCATCAGCAGCTGCTTGCCGATCATGACGATCTCGATGAGCTTGGTCGGGTTGCTGTCCAGGTCGACCATGTTGCCGGCCTCGCGCGCCGCCTGGGTGCCGGTCTGCATCGCGACGCCGACGTCGGCCTGCGCCAGCGCCGGCGCATCGTTGGTGCCGTCGCCGCACATCGCCACCAGCTTGCCGCGCGCCTGCTCCTCGCGGATCAAGGCGAGCTTGGTCTCCGGCGTCGCCTGGGCGCGGAAGTCATCGACCCCGGCCTCGGCCGCGATCGCTGCGGCGGTCAGCGGATTGTCGCCGGTGATCATGATGGTGCGGATGCCCATGCGACGCAGCTCGGCGAAGCGCTCGCGGATGCCGCCCTTGACCACGTCCTTGAGATGGATGACGCCCAGCAGCTCGTCGTTCTTGACCACCGCCAGCGGCGTGCCGCCGGACTTCGCGATGGTGTCGGCGATCGTCTTGGCCTCGATGATCTCCGGCCGGGTCTCGGCCAGGCCGCGCTGCTTCAGGAACGCGATCACCGAATCGACCGCGCCCTTGCGGATCTGGGTGCCGTCGATGTCGACGCCGCTCATCCGGGTCTGCGCGGTGAAGGGCACGAAATGGGCGTGCATCGGCGCCATGTCGCGGCCGCGCAGGCCGTACTTCTCCTTGGCCAGCACCACGATCGAGCGGCCCTCCGGCGTCTCGTCGCTGAACGAGGCGAGCTGCGCCGCATCCGCCAGGTCGGCCGGCGCGACGCCCTTCAAGGGGATCAGCTCGGACGCCAGGCGGTTGCCGAGTGTGATGGTGCCGGTCTTGTCCAGCAGCAGCGTGTCGACGTCGCCCGCCGCCTCGACCGAGCGGCCGGACATCGCCAGCACGTTGAACTTCACCAGCCGGTCCATGCCGGCGATGCCGATGGCGGACAACAGCGCGCCGATGGTGGTGGGGATGAGGGTCACGAACAGGGCAATCAGCACGATCGCCGGCACCGCGCCGCCGGCATACTTGGCGAAGCTAGGGATGGTGACCGTTGCGAACAGGAAGATCAGCGTCATGCCCGCCAGCAGGATCGAGAGCGCGATTTCGTTCGGCGTCTTCTGCCGCTTGGCGCCTTCGACCAGCGAGATCATGCGGTCGAGGAACGACGAGCCCGGGCCGGCGGTGATCTTGACCTTGATCCAGTCGGAGAGCACGCGCGTGCCGCCGGTCACCGCCGAGCGGTCGCCGCCGGCCTCGCGGATCACCGGCGCGGATTCGCCCGTGATGGCGGATTCGTCGACCGAGGCCACGCCCTGCACCACCTCGCCATCGCCGGGGACGAGGTCGCCCGCCTCCACCAGCACTAGGTCGCCGGCATTGAGCTGCAGCGCCGAGATCACGGTGTACTTGTCGCTGTCGATGGCATAGAGCTGCTTGGCCGGGGCGTGGCTGCGGGTCTCGCGCAGTGCGTCGGCCTGGGCCTTGCCACGGCCTTCCGCCACCGCCTCGGCGAAGTTGCCGAACAGCACGGTGATCCACAGCCAGAACACCAGCTGGCCGGTGAACAGGGCATTCTGCTCCTGCCACAGGTCGCGGCAGAACAGGATGGTCGCGACGATCGCCACCGCCTCCACCGCCAGCATGACCGGGTTGTGCCACAGGATCGTCGGATCGAGCTTCCGGAACGAGGCGAACCCCGCCTCGATCAGGATCTTGCTGTCGAACATCGACGGCGTGCGTGATTTCTTGGACATGACCTTTGCCTCTTAGAACAAGCTGCCGGACAGCATCGCCAGATGCTCGACGATCGGGCCCAGTGCGAGCGCCGGCAGATAGGTGAGGCCGCCGACGATCAGCACCACGCCGACCAGCAGGCCGACGAACAGCGGTCCATGGGTCGGGAAGGTGCCGGCATTGGCCGGCGCGCTGCGCTTGGCCGCCAGCGAGCCGGCGATCGCAACCATCGGCACGATCATCAGGAAGCGGCCGATGAACATCGCGATGGCGCCCGTGGTGTTGTAGAACAAGGTGTTGCCGGTGAAGCCGCCGAACGCGCTGCCGTTGTTGCCGGTGCTCGAGGTGAAGAGATAGAGCAGCTCCGAAAAGCCGTGCGGACCGGGGTTGAGCACGCTCTTCAGCGCATCCGGCCAGACCACGCTGAGCGCGCTGAAGCCGAGGATCGACAAGGGCAGGATGAGGACGGCCAGCATGGTCATCTTCATCTCGCGCGCCTCGATCTTCTTGCCGACGTACTCCGGGGTGCGGCCCACCATCAAGCCGGCGATGAACACCGCCATGATGGCGAACAGCAGCATGCCGTAGAGGCCGGCGCCGACGCCGCCGACGATCACCTCGCCGAGCAGGATGTTGACCAGCGGCACCGCGCCGCCGAGCGGCGTGAAGCTGTCATGCATGGCATTGACCGCGCCGCACGAGGCATCGGTGGTGACGGTGGCGAACAAGGCGGAGTTGGCGATGCCGAAGCGCACCTCCTTGCCCTCCATGTTGCCGCCGGACTGCAGCGCGCTCACGCCTTGATCGACGCCAAGCGATGCGAAAGCCGGGTTGCCCTGCGCCTCCGCCCAATAGGCGACGGAAACGCCGATCGCGAACATGACGCCCATGGCGGCGAGCAGCGCCCAACCCTGGCGCTGGTCGCCGATCATGCGCCCGAACACGTTGGTGAGCGCCGCGCCGATGGCGAAGATCGCCACCATCTGCACGAAGTTGCTGAGCGCGGTTGGGTTCTCGTACGGATGCGCCGCGTTGGCATTGAAGAAGCCGCCGCCGTTGGTGCCCAGCATCTTGATCGCGACCTGCGAGGCGACCGGCCCCTGCGCGATGGTCTGCTGCGCGCCGTCCAGGGTGGTGGCGGTGACATAAGGATCGAAGCTCTGCGGCATGCCCTGCCACACCAGGAGCAGCGCGAGCACGATCGAGATCGGCAGCAGCACATAGAGGCAGCAGCGCGTCAGATCGACCCAGAAATTACCGATGCCCTGCGCCGATTTGCGCGAGAAGCCGCGGATCAAAGCGACTGCGAGCACGATGCCGGTGGCGGCGCTGACGAAGTTGTGCACCGTGAGCCCGGCCATCTGGCTGAAATAGCTCATGGTCGTTTCGCCGGCATAGTTCTGCCAGTTGGTGTTGCTGGTGAAGCTGATCGCCGTGTTGAAGGCGAGATCGGGTGCCAGGTTGCCCAAGCCCTGCGGGTTCCATGGCAACCAGGCCTGCAGGCGCAAGATCGCATAGAGCAGGAAAAACCCAGCCGTGTTGAACAGCAGCATGCCGAAGGCGTAGGCCAGCCAGTGCTGGTCCTCGTTCTCGCGCACGCCGCTCGCCGCGTAGAACAGGCGCTCGACCGGGCGAAGCACCGGCGAGAGCCAGGTGCGCTCGCCGTTGAACACCTTGGTCATGTAGAGCCCGACCGGCTTCACCAGCACCAGCACGATCGCTACGAACACGGCGATCTGCAGCCATCCATTCCAGGTCATCGGAGTCGTCCTATAGCTTTTCGGGCCAGAGCAGTGCGTAGGTCATGTAGACCAGGAGGAAGAGCGCTACGCCCGCGCCGAGGATCACGTCGAGCATGGTTCAGATCCCCGCGCAGCCGCGCGCATAGACGAGCGCGCCCAGGAACAGGGCGGCGCCGAGAATGATGAAGGCAAGGTCAGGCATGGCGTCGTTTCCGAATGGTCCAATCCGGAATCGAAGATGGGTCCGATGCCCGTAAAGCCGCGAGACGATTCAGGGCGCGCGGGCATAAAGAGCGCATAAAGAAATCGGGCCTTTACGCCGCCTTTATGGCGACAGCGTCAAATCCCCATCGATTCTTGATGCGTCCCCGCGCCATGTATTGAGGGTCCCGACTGCCTAACAAACTCAAGATGGTTGATGCCATGGACACGATCTTTCACACCGATGACACCTTGACCGAAGACATCCGAGCCATCCACGAAGCGCTCGGCGCGGTCTCGGCGGCCGAGCCGATGGCCTGCTGCGTCTATCCCGGCGCGGACGGTGAATGGCGGGTCCGCTGCAACGGTGATTGCGACGAGCGGCATTTTCCGAGCCGCGAACGCGCGGTGACCGCGGCGCAGGTGAGCGTCGCGCGCTGCACCTCCTATTGCCTTTGTGTGCGGGACCCGGATGGCCGCGTCACCAGGGGCCAGTTGAACTGGCAGCCCCGGCGCGACGTCCACTAGGACGCGCTGACCGGACTTCTGTGATAGGCTCGCCGGTGCAGGAGCGCCGCATGCCGACCTGGGACCCGAACCAGTATCTCAAGTTCACCGACCACCGCCTGCGCCCCGCGCTCGACCTGCTGGCGCAGATCCCGCTCGCCGATCCGCGCAGCGTCTACGATCTCGGCTGCGGTCCCGGCAACATCACGCGCCTACTGGCGGAGCGCTGGCCGAACGCGCGCGTCGTCGGCATCGATTCCTCCGCCGACATGCTGGCCAAGGCGCGCATGGAAGCAGCGAGCGTCGCGTTCGAGCAGGCCGACATCGCGCACTGGTCGCCGCCGGCGCCGGCCGATCTCCTATTCACCAACGCCACCTTGCATTGGCTCGACGATCACGCCGCGCTGCTGCCGCGCCTCGCCGCGCAGCTGGCGCCGGGCGGCGTGCTCGCGATCCAGATGCCGGACAACCGCACCTCGCCCTCGCATCTGCTGATGGATGACGCGGCCGCCACCGGCCCGTGGCACACCAAGCTGGCGCGGCTGCGCCCGGTCTATGGCGCCATGCAATCGCCGGACGCCTATTACCGCATGCTCGCGCCGGTGACGCGGCAGCTCGACATCTGGGAGACCACCTATCTGCATGTGCTGGAGGGCGACAACCCGGTGGTCGAATGGACCAAGGGCACCGCGCTGCGCCCCTATCTCGACGCGCTGGACGATCCGGAGCGCGGCGCCTTCCTTGCCGTCTACGCCACCCGCATCGCCGCCGCCTACCCCAAGCAACCCGACGGCCGCACCCTGCTGCCGTTCCGGCGCATTTTCATCGTCGCACGGACCTGAAACGGGCCTAGGATATGGGCGCCATGAAACGCCTCCTCCCTCTCGCCCTTTTGCTGCTCCTGGCCGGTTGTGCCGATTGGGACTGGAAGCAGTCGGTGCGCAGCGCGCTCGAATCCGCCTGCAACAGCGTCGGCAACTGCGCCGTCCCCTGTGACAGCAATCCGACCGAAGGCTGGTGCCAATAGGACCGGCCCCCGACTGACCCCCATGCCTTTGGGTAGAGGGGCCGGTCTTTATCCCTCGTTAGGACGCCGCTGATAGGATCGCGCAAAGACTGAGGCTGCGCCCGTGGTTGCCTATACGACAGACTCCGATGTGCGGTCGAAACTGGTCCGCACCCTGCACCGCTGGTGGCTCGATCGCTGCGCCGGCGACATCCCCGATCGCGCCGACCTCGACCCGGCCGACCTCAAGCCATTGCTGCCAAACATGTTCGTGGTCGACGTCGAGCACGACCCGTTCCGCATCCGCTATCGCCTGGTCGGCACCCGCGCCATTGAGGTGACCGGCTACGACATCACCGGTCACTATCTCGACAACCTGCTGCCGGCCGACGCCAGCGAGCCGTGGGTCGAGCACTACCGCACCGCCTACCGCACCCGCCGGCCGGTGTTCGGCGCGGTCGATGCGCCGACCCGTAGCGGCGGCCGCTTCGTCTACGAGTTCGGGCTGTTCCCGCTGCGCAAGGGCGGCGCCGCGGTCGACCAGTTCGTGTCGATCGAGGATTATTTCGACCTCACCATCAGCCTCACCCAGCTGGTGGAATGGCGCGAAGCCGACGAGCGCCATCGCCGCAACGAACTCTAAGCGGCTTCACTCGCCGCGCGTGGTCTTCCACGCGCCGATGAAACCGAGCACCATGACCTCGATCATGCCCTGCAGCGTGTAGCGCACCATCGCTCCGGGCTGATCGCCGCCGGTCTCCGCCGCCGCGACCGCCATCGGAGTCTGCCACAACACCACGCGCGGAAAGCCGAACTCCGCTCCCGGCGCCGGCATCTCCAGCGTCGCATAGGCGGAGATGGCGCAGCGCGCCGGCGCGCCCGCCACCGGCTCAGCCGCCGCATAGAAGGTGAAGGTCGGCAGCAGGAAGTCCGGGTCGTCGGCCACGTCGACCACCTTGGGAAAGCCGAGCCGCTGCAGCACCTGGCCGAGATCTTCCGGCAGTTTCAAGCCGCTGAGCGCGCACTGCTTTCCGCTTTCGGGATTGAGCGGATCGGTGGTCAGCAGCAGCCAGTTGACCCGCTCGACCTGGCCGAGAGTCAGAATCTGGTCGGCCGATGCGGGGCCGCTCAGCATCGCAGCCGCCGCGCCCGCGAGGAGAACCCATCGCATCGTCATGGCCCCACAGTTGAGACCGCTCGATGGTGCCGGGAACGCCGCACCTGGACAATGCCGAACTGCTTTCGCTTTCGTTAAGGAAGGCGTCATAGCGTGGCCCGATGCCCGAGGCACTGGTCTTTCGCCAAAGCATGAGCATCGGCCTGCGCTGGTTCGTCGCCGGCGCGGGATTGTTCTGCTTCTTTCCGACCTATGACCTGCTGATCCGGCCCGGCGTGCCGGTGTTGGTGCTCGGCATGGTGCCGATGTGGCTCATCGCGCTCGGTGTCGGCGCGTTCGGCCTGGCGCTGCTCGCCGCCGCCATCCTCGGCCCGAAGCGCACCGTGATCATCGATCCCGCAGCGCGCGAGCTGCGCGACCTCGGCGCCGCCGATTTCGGTTTGCGCTGGAGCCGCCGCTACCCGTTCCGCGACCTCGGCGCGCCGATGGTGATGCGCGTCCATGAAACGGATGGGCCGGATACCTGGCGCGTCGCAATCCCCTGCGCCGGCCGCGAGCAGCCGCTCGGCATCGAAAGCTACCAAGAAGAAGCGGCGGCGCATGAAGCCGCGAACCGCATCGCGGCGGTGATCGCCCTCGCCTGAACTCACTGTGTGGTGATGGGCGGCGATCTCAATTCCAGTCCCGCGCGCGCCAGTCCCTGCACGATGTCGTCGATGATTTCCTCATCGAAATTGTTGGCGCGAAAGCCCTCGATCGCGCGCGCGCTGAAGTCCGGCGCCATCGCCTGGATGCGCTGTACGGCCTGCTGCGCCGCCGACCGGTCGTTCAGCGCGCCGTTCACCATCGCAAGCAGCACTTGGGTGAAGACGTCGTCCGGCAGGTTGATCTGCGACACCTCCAGCAGCGCGCCGTCGTAGTCGCCGCTGCGGTAGTGATCGAGCGACAGAATGTAGCGGTAGGCGTCGGACAAGGCCGGATTCATCGCGAAGGCTTCGTGCAGCATGGCGAGGCCTCGGTCCCATTCGCCGTGCAGGCACAGGCGCGCGCCATAGCCGGCGCGCAGTTGCGTGTTATTGGGATTGAGCGCGAGGCCCTGCTCGGCCGCCGCGAACGACTCCGCGGTCTTGTTGAGCGGCCAGTAGGCGGCATGCAGCGCAAGAAACGCGTTGGAGGAATTGGGATCGATCTTCATCGCCTCCTGCGCCAGACCCAGCGCCGGCAGGCGATTATCCTGCCGTGTGCGATCGGTGCCGAAGGCGATGCGGTATTCGTCGGAGTAGAGCAGAGAGAGCGTCGAATAGGCCTGCGAGTAGAACGGATCGTCGCGCAACGCTCGGGCGAGGCAGGCATGCGCGATCGGAAAATCGCCGACCGTTTGCTCGCGCCGGTACAGCTCGGTGACGACCACGCACTCATACGAGGTCAGATGTTCCGGCGGCTTGGCCTTGATCTCCTTGATCTGGTCGTTAAACAGCACGCCGTACGGCTGGGCGATGCTGCGCGCCACCAGGCCTGCGATCTCTTCCTGGCGATGGAAGATCTCCGAGGCCGACAGCGAGCCGTCCGATCGCACCGACCAGACGTAGCGCCCCGACTTGGCCTCGATCAGCGAGATGATGGAGCGGAAGCGCTCGCCCGCGGTGTCGACCTTGCCGGCGACGATGTAGTCGATGCCGAGTGTCTTGTTGAGTTCCGCGGGCGCATGGCTGCGGTCGTCGTAGGTGGTCTCCGCACCATAGACCAGGATGTTTTTGAACCGCGCCAGGTCGGAGATGACGCCGACCGTCAGCCCGTAGGCGAGGTTCGATCCCGATGCATCCGCACCGCTCTCGAACGGCAGGACGAAGATCGCCGGCCGGCGTTCCGGCGTGCCGCTCTCCTGCAGCGCCGTTGATCGCCATCCCGCCAGCTCCGGCCGGACGATCAACACTGCGACGACCAGCGCCGCGATCACGGCCGCGGCCATCGCCGGCATCCGGGACGATGGTTGCCAACCCCAGCCCCGGCGGTCGCGCGGCATCGCTGGCGCGGGCTCAGCCGCCAGCGGCACCGCCGCTGCCTCGAACACCGGAATATAGGAGCCCTTGGGGATGTCGATGCGGACCGGATCGTCCTTGCCCGCCGTCAGGTAATAGTGCTCGAGCGCCTTGCGCAGGCGGCTCGCCTCCAGGCGGACCACCGGGTCGAGCTGCGGGTCGAAGTCCGGCCCGCGCTCGAACACCACCGTCGCCAGGGTATAGGCCTTGATCCGGTCGGACCGCCCCGCCAGCGTCTCGCCCACCACATATTCCAGCAGTCGCCGGTTGCGCGCCGATGCAGAGAACCCCTCGCTCGACAGTATTCGTGCCAGAGCGTTCCTGATCTGTTCTTGAGTGCCCTCGTTGAGGTTCGACATGGTCAAACCGGGGGTCGCGCTGAAAGCGGGAAATACGCCAAACGAGCGTAGCACGGGGCGGTAGCGGGTCCCATGTCGGAAATCGGCCTGGCGCGCGAACAAAACGGGTCCAGCCGGTTAATTCCTTATTAAATCAGCGACCTAATGGGAGGTAGCTTACCGTACGCTACTCCCTCTGGCGCCCAAAACTGCCCAGTTTGCACTGCATGGTCGCCCCGATCACACGGGGCGAGTCGCCCGTGCGCTCGGCCGCCGGACGACCGATCAACGGAGATGAGGATGTCCAGCAGCTCGGCTGCCGCCACAGCAGAGGCGATGACCGGTGCGCCCAAGCGCGCCCAGGCCGTCAACGGATTCGTCGGCAGGTGTGCCGGCAACGAGTCGGGGACAGAGCGAGGAACATCGTTCGCTCTGGGAGAGCCCGCGACGCGGCACGGTTCAAGCCGCACAACACAAGCGGGCCTGCATGGGCGGCCGTGAGGTCAGGATCCGGGCGAGTGACGACCCGGTGATGGACCAGAGCGACCGCCCCTGCAGCACCAACCGGAGGAAGGATTTCAAGCGCGCCGGGTGAGCGAGGCCTCTCCGACCGCCCCCCTCGAACAGGATGAATCATGTCCAATATCGAATCCTTGCTTGCGCACAGGATCAAGCAATCCAGCGCGCTGATCGCCCAGGTGCGGCCGCTGGTGGAATCCGCCGCGGCCGCCGCACGGAAGCGCGAGATCGGCGACCCGGTAGTCGTGCTGGCCGACTCGATGCGCTGGCGCCGCAGGCTGATCGTGGCGCTCGCCGAGTTGAACGAAAGCTCGGATCGCATCGCGCTGATGGATCCGGCGACCACTCCAGCCGGCGAACGGCAAATGCTGTCCGCCCTGCAGAAGGACATGACCATCCTGATCGAGACCATCGCGCAGTTGACCGCGGCCCTGATGCCGCGGCGGCCTGGCAGGCCTCTCCCGCAATGAAGAATTTCCTCCTGACCGCGCGCGCACTGCCCGGGAGCGCATGATGCCATCGAAGACCGACATCCAGCTCGCACACCTGACGGGCGAGATCGAAGCGACCCAGCTGGTGCTGGTCAGCTATCTGGCGGGCATCGCGGAGTCCAGCCCGGGCGGATACCAGCACATCGAGACCGTGTTCCGGCTGGCCAGCAAGCTGGCCGAGACCACCGCGGAGCTGACGGGCGGCGAGCGGCAAGTCGACCGCGCCCGCCGCATCCAGAAGGCGATCGAGGACCTGAAGGACCTGACGCTGTAGGCGGTGCCGCCATGCCGCAGATCGCGCTGGACGATTCGGCGCGGCCCGTTGGAACTGTACGCAAATCAACACAACGGCCGGCCAAACCTTACCATCGGTTAACCCCGAAGGTTAACGCGCAGTTCAGTGCGCGCATGGTCTAATCCAGCCCGTGGGTCACTGTCTTGGGGTGGTAGAATGAACCGGTCCATGGAATCCGCCGCTCGGCGGCATATCGCGCAACTCGAAGCCCGCGTGACGCAGCAAGGCGCCTTGGTCGACGGCCTGGTTGCCAACAATCGGGATGCCAATGCGGCAACGCGCACGCTTCGCGCCCTTGAGAGCGCGCTCTCGCATACAAAAAAGTATCTTGGGTTCGCGCTGCGGGAAGTAGCCGAGCCTGGGCGCGCCTGCTGAGTCCTCGCTGGCGCGGCAATTCGACGTTGACGCGCGCTTTCTAGAAAAGCGCCCGGGCGGGTGTGGATCGCGTCTTGTCGGGCCTCTTGTTGTCCTGCTCGGTCGGCGAAAGCTGGCCGAGAAGGATGCGCATCTCATTCAGCGCGTGCTGCAGCAGGGACAAGCGCCGAACGGCTTCCGAAATATCCTGGCCTGACTGCTTGAGACGCTCGATCGCTTCGACCTGCTGCTCGATGCGGCGCTCCATCATCTGAATATGGGTGCCCGCAGGACTCTGATCTGGTGACATTGCCTTGCTCGGAATGTGCTGTGCACAATCCGGCCATCTTGCGGCGGCAAAGATGAATGTCCGCTGAATGGAACTGAGAAGCCTGTCCTTGTCTTTTGACAAGTCGCGGCGTGCGGCGGAGCGCTGCGCAGCGGTTGCCTCAGAAGCGCACTTTGAACGCGGCCCATCGATCGTGGAGCCACAGGGCAAGGATGCCGACGGGAACGATGAGCAGCAGGGTTACACTGATCGCACTCTGTTGGATCGTCGGGCGGGACGGCGTTGTGGCTGCCATGAGTGAGCTCTCTGGGTGACGTGCAGCGAACCTATTGCCAGATTGATCTAGTCGTTTGTTCGCCTCACGCCAATCACCCGAATGGCCTAGGTGCGATGCATGCAATTGCCCTTCGCTTGCTCTTCGGCGCTGACTTGGGTGCAGTCAGGATTCAGCTCTCGCACCCGGCCATGACTTGCCGAGCATCCGCATAAGACCGCGACAAGCAGTATGGCGACGATCGCAGATCTCATGATGCCTCCGGCAGGCGATGCTCCGCGTTGCATCATTCTGAACACGGCAGACAACTGTCCGTTGCGAGCGGAGCTGACCTGTCGGGGCGGCGACTGCGATCATTTCGGGCAACTCCAGCAGGCGCAGTAGGTTCGCGATGTGCGGTCGGGGGCGTGGAATCCCCCTACAAGCCGCTGCCTTTCTCGCCAATATACAGTGGATGCTGTTCCCTCTTAGAATGCTCCAGACGATCAACAGAGTTGCCGCGACGGCCGCCCTTCCAGCGATATGCGGGCTCTGGGTTGCGCGATGTTGCTGCCCCGAACGCCCGCCATCCGGCGATCGAAGCCGACGGCGGGTTGGACCGACACCCAAGGCGAGAGGTCGAGCCGAGCGCCGACAATGACAGGTGATCGAAACAAGCTGCCCGGACAGCCGGCGACCGGCACGGAGGTGGATGCCTTCCTCAGGCGGTTGGCGGCGACGCCAGCGGCCCGGCCGGCAGCGGACCAGCGCGGCCGGCTGATGTTCGCCCTCGATGCGACCGCAAGCCGGCAGCCGACCTGGGACCAGGCCTGCCACATCCAGGGAGAGATGTTCAGGGAGACTGCGGCGCTCGGCGGCCTCGATATCCAGCTCGTGTTCTACCGTGGCCTTGGCGAGTGCAAAGCCAGTGCCTGGTTCGACAGCGCCGCAGCGCTCCTGAAGCACATGACCGCCGTCACCTGCCGCGGCGGCAAGACACAGATCGAGAAGGTCCTGCGATTTGCCATCGCCGAGACCAAGCGCCAGAAGGTCAATGCGGTCGTGTTCATCGGCGATTGCATGGAGGAAGACGTCGACGCGCTTTGCCATCAGGCAGGCGAGCTTGGCCTGCTCGGCGTACCGGTGTTCATCTTTCACGAAGGCAGCGATCCGAAGGCAGAGCAAGCCTTCCGCCAGATCGCTCACCTGACGCGCGGCGCCTATTGTCGGTTTGACGCCAACAGTGCACAGCAGCTGCGCGAACTTCTCAGCGCGGTCGCAGTCTACGCCGCGGGCGGCAGAGTGGCGCTCGAAGACTACAGCCGGCGGGCCGGCGGTGCGACCCTGCTGCTCGCACGGCAGGTTCCGAAGTCATAGCCGGGCAGCTCCATGGTCATGGCCTATCTTCTGCTCGGACTCCTCGCCTTGTTCGGCACCGTCCTCCTGCTCCGGATCTACGCATCGGCGAGCCCGGCCAGCTTGACCCGCGCGGTCCGGCGCACTGCGATCGTCTCGGCGATACTCGGCGCTGTGCTCCTGTTGTTGCGGCTGCCGCTTGGATACATGTTGGTCGGCATCGGAGCGATCCTGCCCTTGACCCTGCGATGGCGCGCGTTGTGGCCCGACTTTGGCGTGCCGCTCAACCAGCCGCGCGGGAAGAGCTCGCGAATCGAAACGAAGTATCTCCGCATGGCGCTCGACCACGACAGCGGCGCGCTCGATGGCTTGGTGCTCGCCGGCCGTCATCGCGACCAGCTTCTCAGCAAGCTGACGCTTGAGCAGCTCCTCGAAGTGCGGGCGGACTGTATCGCGGACGACCCGCAGGGCGTGCCGCTGATCGAGGCCTATCTCGATCGGATCCACGGCGCGACCTGGCGGGAAATAGAATCCGGCCAGCAATCATCCGATGACGCGTCGCCGAAACGTGCTTCGGCCGTCATGACGCGCGAGGAAGCATTCGCGGTGCTTGGCCTCCCGCCGACAGCGAGCGACGCGGAGATTCGCGAGACCCACCGTCGCCTGATGATGAAATTGCATCCGGACCATGGCGGATCCGACTATCTCGCCGCCAAGATCAATCAAGCGAGAGACGTGTTGCTAGGCCCTTGAGGGAGACCTCTCCCGGCGTTTCGCAAAGAGCGCGCGCGTTAGCGTTCGATTTTGAGGCTGCCGAGGATGGCGGCGATTTCGCGCGTTATCCCGTGAGTATCATCAGCGATGGGGCTCTCTGGGTACATGCAGTCAAGATTGATCATCGTCGTGCCGCGGTAGGTCAGCATGCCGTCTATGAGGATGGGCGATTCTGGCCCTGGAACCCGCCAAACGTTGTGAAGCGCTTCGAGGCTGTCCGCCCTGGCTTCCGTGCTGGAGACAAGCTCGACCTTGGGTTCGCGCTCCCTCAGCACCATCAGCATGGCGTCCGTCAGGATGCTCTTTGAGGCGTGAACCCCGCGGGCATGGTCCATTTCGGCGGCCTGCAGCTTGCAGGTGGCGAGGATCTTCCCACCGAGATCAGTCCAGACCACGGTATGTAGGACTTGCGAACCGCCCTTCTTCGGCGACGGTTTCCAGCGCTCCACGTCATAGGCAAAGGAAACGTGGTGTGCTTCATCAGTGAAGGTCACCGGATCCGCGATGGCGCATACGGCGCTGGAACAAAAGACGATGATTGCTAGACCGATGATACGCATCCGCCCCTTCCAAAGTGCAACCAAACCCTTCCGCTGATCCTACGACAGGACCACACCGAGCCTTGGCTCAATCGGCACAATGTTCGCAAGTGGCACTTAGCGGACATGATTGCTCAAGTTGCGTTGCAAGAAGGAATTGCGCCAGCGCTTCGTCGAAGGCTACCGCAACTACGGCCCTCCTGACTGGATAGCGGCACCTTGCTATCCCAGCTTGGCGATCAGATCGTCGAGCTGTTCCAGGCTCTGA
>PNKY01000017.1 GCA_013822765.1 Rhodospirillum sp. | reverse complement strand
CTCGACCTTGTGCGTTTCCGTCGTTGCCGGTTTCTTGGCTTCGAGGACCTGGTAGGATATCGAGGAGCCCTTCCGTGGCATGTAGGTGTCGATGGTGCTCAGCGCGGGGCTTGGCAGCGCCTCGCCAACGACTCCTTCGCCCAAGAGCGCTTCGAGCTGTGCCTTGTCGGCGGCAGGCAAGGGAACGACGGCGTCAGCCGTTGCGTTGCCGCAGACTGCAAACATCAAAACCATAGCTCCAGCAAGGGACCGCGATACGAGATTAAGGTGGGTTTCCATTTTCGCTCCTATTCCCGCCCTCGGGCGGCGCGCACTAAGAGGCGCAAGGCTGGTTCCAGCAAGCCTGCTCAATTCGTCCAACCTTGTTGTCCGAAGTAGGTGGCAAGCTGCTTGCTGATGCCGGCGGCGGCACGGTCCGCGTCGGCCACCACGTCAGCGCTTGCCGCCTCCGAGACGACGCCCAGGCCGACATTGACCGCGACCGCCGTGAGACCCATCGGGCCGGCGGCGACCACACCCGGTTTCAACCCGCTCTTGGCGTCGACTTCGATCTGAAGCACCGGTTGCGATACGCCGGATGCATGGACCTGGGCCAGTGCGCGCACATCGCTGCGGCCGAGGCCGAAGCCAATCACCATCCGCTCGGTGCGATTGCCTTCGTCGATCGAGACCAGCTGGCCGGTAATGATGAGCGGTCGGGTTGCGCCCGCCGGAGCCGTGGTACCAACTTGCGCCTGTAGGCCGAGATCGCGGATGTGATCGGCGAGTTTATGGGCGATTGCCTCAGACACTTGCTGGCCGGCCTGCTGTTCCTGCGCGGATCGAGAGGTGCCCCGCATCGCCTGCTGGATCTCTGCGCTCAACCCTTGGTCCATCTTGACCTCATCGGGCGCGACCGCGAAGGGCTGGACGATGACGATATCGGGCTTGGGCAGCTTTCGGCTCGCATCCGAGGATGTTGTATCTGCCGAGGTACACGCGCCCAGAAGCAGGGCACCAGCCATGGCTGCGACTTGCAAGCTTGTACGATGAATCCTGGTTATTTTCATTTCGTCCTCCCTCTATGTGTAGAGCGCTAAGCTGTCGCTCTCCTACTTTCTCTTCGTATGGACATGATCGTGAATCATGGCCATGCCTTCATTGATCTTCCTCAACCCAACATCATGCCGGCCGTCCTTGCAGTCGGATGCTCCTTCCGTCACCCGAGCGGTAGCGTCGTCCTTGTCGGGATCGTCACTGGTGGCGGCGTACGATTGGTAGGCGGCGGTGGCCGCATCGCACATCTTCACCGGATCCACATCCGGCTCCTGGCCGAACGTGGGTGCAAAACCGACCATCGCAAGGATGGCGCCAACAGCGGCTGTACGGGACAATTTAAGGCAGCTCATCTTTTTCCTCCCTTTGGCATGCGGCGTCTGTTGACGGCATGATGATCTCCATCAAGTCGCGCGCTCGCACGTAGAGCTCCGCTGAGTCACGATGAATGACGCAACGGCGGCCGGCAGTTTCCGTAAACAGCGCTCCACGAACGACTCTCGTCGCTTGTCCGCTTCCTAAAAGCGGATCGTCATGCCGATGACCGGCCCTGACAGTTCGACATCGAAGACAAATCCGTCGTGCTTGTAGTCCACCTCGAGATGGCGATAGCCGGCGACGGCCGAGATGGAATCGTTGAACTGGTAGCCCAGCGCTCCGAAGGTATCCCAGGTCAGGTGCGATCCGACCCCGAAGCCGCCGACGTGGGAAAAGCTCGTGATGAAGATATCGTTATCGAAGCGATAGAGGCCATGGAGGCCGATGACGGGGTCGACCCAGCTCTCATCGCTCTTAAACTTCTGGTCCGGCAGCAAATTGCCATCCAGCTTCACCTCGGTATCGACCGACCACACCCGCGCGCCGGCGAGCAAGGCGAGCGACGCGTGCTCGGTGTCGATCGCGCGATACGAGCCGCCGAAGGTGCCGATGAAGATCTCGTTTTCAGCGTCGATATCGTCGAACAGGACGCCGAAAGGCGTATCCGCGTCCGCGCTGATCGAGGTGTAGATCAGATCCGTGTAGGCGGCGAAACGCCGGTAGCGAGCCTCGGCGTACAGCATCCCGGCGATGTCCAGGTTCTGAAAGATATCCTTGAAGCTCACATCGACGTCGGCAGTCGGCGCTCTGGGGAACGGAGCTACGCTGCCTTCCAGGCTGGCCGCCCAGACGTAGGGCGAGATGTTGAAGGACCAGTCGCCACTCGATGACTGCTCCACCTCCTCGGCCATCGATCGGTTCGTCGTCATCGTGGTCAACAAACCGACGCAGAGGACAACGGCGATCGTTCGGCAGGTATCGCGATGACTGTGGATGCCTGTTGTATGCCCCGGAGCCTTCATGGTTTCGCGTCCCGCTCGCATGTTAGGGTCCGAAGGCGAATATTTTGGTCCAGTCCGCTTTCATATCGACCACCGTCCAGCCCTTGGCTCCAGCTTCGTCGAGGCCCTTGTCGAGGCGGCCGATGGACGAGTTCCTGTCGTAGGACCATTCGCGATCCGCGTCTGTGTGGTGGACGTAAAGGCAAAATCGCGGTCCTGACCCGCCGCAGGTCCATTGCAGCATCTGAAGATCGCCGTCCGAATTGCCGAATGCAGCTATGGGTCGCCGGCCGATATGCTGGTGGATGCCGACCGGCTTGCCGGCCTTGTCGTCAATGAAGTTGATTTCAGGCAAACGCATGATCGTCGGCTTGCCGTCGCGCATCTCGAAGCTGGTCTTGCTGCTGCTGCCGACGACCTGCTCGGGTGGTATGCCATAGACCTTTTCCGTCCATGGCCTCATGAAATCGATCCCGCCACCGGAGACGATGAAGGTCTTGAAGTCGTTGGCTCGCAGATAGGCCAGGAGCTCCAGCATCGGTTGGTAGACCATCTCCGTATAGAGCCGGCCGGTCTTAGGATGCTTGGCGCTGGCCACCCAGTCGCCGACGATCTGGTCGAATTCCTCGGTGGTCATGCCTGCATGGGTAGCCATGACGATCTGCATGATTGCCGGCTCGCCGCCCGCGAGCGCGCCCTTCACATCACCCTTCAACAAGGACGCAAAGGGTTCCTGCGACTTCCATTCGGGATGCTGAGGGGCGAGCGCTTTGACGCGGTCGAGTGCGAACAGGAGCTGGAAATACATCGGCTGCTCGCCCCAGAGCGTGCCATCGTTGTCGAAGACTGCGATGCGCTCCGGCACCGGCACGAAATCCGCAGTGCCTTGCGCAGTCACGCGCTTGACAAATGCGACGATGGACTGTTTGGCCGGGCCGTCGTTCCACGACGGGAGCTCATCGGCGGCATGGGAACGGCCGCCGGCAAGCGCGAGCATTGCAGCGAGCGCTATAACCCCGATGTGATGCCCCACTTTCGCCTTCATAGTACTGGTCCCCTCAGATCCGCACCCTTCCAGGGCAACGGATGCGGATCTACTCATGAGCGACGCAGAGCTTCGTACTGTGCGTCGTCAGTGCTTGCCGGAACCGCCAGCCTCTTGCAGTTTCGACAGGACTTCATTGAGCGAGAAGCTGCCCGGCTTTTGTCGCGGCGGAAATTCCTGGTAGGTGGCCAGGTGCCTCCCAACGAATGCCTGTGCCGGGACAAGAACGAAGGCTCGTTCGACGCGCCACCTGTCGTAGTCGCCCGCGTCTCGGTCAGCTGCCTCGAAGGGATCGGCACGGATATCAAACAATTTGGGGAAGCGTAACGTCACCAACGGATCTTGCCAGACATCCAGTCCGTGCGCCCGCTGCTCCATGAACACAATTTTCCACCGCTCATAGCGCAGGCAAGCGAGATTGCCGTCATCCGTCCAGTAGAAGTACTCCTTGCGCTTGCTCGGGCCGGCGCCGGAAAGCAGATCGCGCTGGTCGTAGCCGTCGAGATGAACCTTGAATGTCTTGCCGGCCGCGTCATAACCGGTCAGGAGCTTTTCCACGACGTTCGGCTCGCCAGCCGCCGCGACCAATGTCGGGACCCAGTCCTCGTGAGACACAATCTCGTTGATCTCGGTCCCTGGCTTGATGACCCCCGGCCAGCGTATGACGCCCGGCACACGATAGCCGCCTTCCCAGTTCTCGTTCTTCTCGCCGCGGAACGGCGTCGTGCCTCCATCGGGCCATGAAAACTCTTCGGCACCGTTGTCGGTCGTCCATAGGACAATGGTGTTGTCGGCGATTCCGAGATCGTCGAGCTGCTTGAGAAGCTGGCCGACCATGCCGTCGTGCTCGACCATGCCATCGGCCTCGAGGCCCAGCCCGGTCTTGCCCTTCGATTCAGGCTTAAGGTGGGTGTAGATGTGCATGCGGGTCGAGTTGAACCAGCAGAAGAACGGCGTGCCGGCCTTGCTGTTCTTGTCGATGAAGGCCATGGCGGCTGTGAGGAACTCCTCGTCGACGGTCTCCTGTCGCTTGTTGGTGAGGGCGCCGGTGTCTTCGATCTTCTGCTTGCCGACGCGGCCGAACCGCGGGTCTTCGGTGGGATCGTCCACATCGGTCGCGAAACTGCGCAGGACGCCGCGTGGCCCAAACTTCGCGCGGAACTCGGGATCCTTCGGATAGTCGGGGTTCTCCGGCTCGCTCTCTGCATTGAGATGATAGAGATTGCCGAAGAACTCGTCGAAGCCATGAACCGTCGGCAGGAACTCATTGCGGTCACCCAGATGATTCTTGCCGAATTGCCCGGTGGCATAGCCATGCGGCTTGAGCAGTTCTGCGAGGGTCGGGTCCTTCTCCGACAGTCCTTCCTTGGCGCCAGGCAACCCGACCTTCAACAAACCGGTACGGAAGCAGCTCTGCCCGGTGATGAAGGCGGCGCGTCCCGCCGTGCAGGATTGCTGGGCGTAGAGGTCGGTAAAGATGGCGCCTTCTTGGGCGATGCGGTCGATGTTGGGTGTGCGATAACCCATCATGCCGCGGTTGTAGGCGCTGGTGTTCCAGTAGCCGATGTCATCGCCGAATATGACGAGGATGTTGGGGGCCTTGGATCCCTGAGCGGCAGCCGTGCTGGCCGCTGCGACCTGCAGCGCGGCAACGCCGGCCAAAGTGCCGAGCAGGATTGTCCGGCGGTCAATGCCGCGATCCGTGGACTTGCTGTCTGTGCAATCCTTATTCGAGCTCATGGCCTTGTCTCCTTCAGGGAGGTCAGCGTCGAACGACGCAACGAAAACCGATATGCGACATGGCGGTATCGATCATCTGTGGCTGGCGCGCGGCCGGCCGAAAGCGGAGGCAATAGTTGGGCGCGCACAGGAACGATCCACCCTTCACGACCTTGCGTGGGATGCGAAACTGTGGCTGCCGGATGTCGTAGCTTTGGTCCTCGGCGCCGCCACGCGGATTCTGTGGAACGCAGCACGCTTTGGCCGCATCCGGCGCATGACGCTCGGCAAACCAATCGCTGGTCCATTCCCAGACGTTGCCGGCCATGTCGTATATCCCATAGCCGTTTGCCGGATAGGACGCGACGGGCGCCGTGCGGGTGAAGCCGTCGGATGAATCGTTTCTCCAGGGAAAGTCGCCCTGCCAGGTGTTGGCCATGTGGCGGCCATTCACGAGCATGGATTCGCCCCAGCAGTAGGAGGCGCCTTCAAGACCACCGCGCGCGGCGAATTCCCATTCGGCTTCAGTCGGCAATTCCTTGCCGGCCCACGCCGCGTACGCGGCCGCATCTTCATAGGAGACCTGCACGACCGGATGCTGTCCGCGCCCCTCGATATCGCTTCCCGGTCCTTCGGGATTGCGCCAGCACGCGCCGGGGACGTAGGCCCACCAGTTCGCGTAGTTGCGCAGGTCGACCGGCCCGGCGGGCTGTTGGAAGACCATCGAGCCGGGTTTCAACATTTCCGGCTTGGCGCCCGGGAAGTCCGCCGGATTGAGCGGCCGCTCGGCCACCGTTACGTAGCCGGTCGCGGCGACGAAGATGGCGAAGTCGGCATTGGTGACGGGCGCTGTATCGATTGCGAAGTCAGCGACGATGACCCAATGCGCGGGGCTTTCTTCGGGATAGTGCTTGTCGGATCCCATCCGGAACTTCGCACCGGACAGCGCAACCATCGCCCTTGGCAGATCGCGATCTGCCATGCGTAACGCGCCCATCGGGTTCGCCGGTTGGTTCATGCCATTCACCCCACCGAGGAAATCGCCTCGGCCCCTTGAATGACGATCGGTCTAGGTGATCATTCGAACCAAATACACGTGGTGCCCGTTATTGGTGCAGATTTGCGAGCCAAGTGCAAGCGCGCGGCGGTGACTTTGCGCGCGAGCGCGCGCGTTTTGCGCCGACTTGGCGGAGTGGAAGCGGAGCTAGTTCGGCCGGTTGGTCAGCTGTTCCACATCGCGCACCGCACCGCGCGCGGCGCTGGTTGTGAACGCCGCGTAGGCCTTCAGCGCCGGTGAAACGTTTCGTTTGCGGCTGGCGGGCTTCCAGGCGGTGGTGCCGCGCGCCTCCATGGCCTTGCGGCGCTCGGCCAGCACGGCGTCGGCGACCGCCAGCGTGATGCCGCGGTTGGGGATGTCGATCTCAATCCGGTCGCCGTCCTCGACCAGCGCGATCAAGCCGCCTTCCGCCGCTTCCGGCGAGACGTGGCCGATGGAGAGGCCGGAGGTGCCGCCGGAGAAGCGTCCATCGGTGATCAGAGCGCAGGCCTTGCCGAGGCCCTTGGACTTCAGATAACTGGTCGGATAGAGCATCTCCTGCATGCCGGGGCCACCACGCGGGCCTTCGTAGCGGATCACCACCACGTCGCCGCTCTTCACCTGGCCCAGCAGAATGCCGGAGACGGCGTCGTCCTGGCTCTCGAACACGCGGGCGGGTCCCGCGAACACATGGATGCTCTCGTCCACGCCGGCGGTCTTCACGATGCAGCCCTCGAGCGCCAGGTTGCCCGTGAGCACGGCGAGGCCGCCGTCGCGCGAGAAGGCGTGCTCGGACTCGCGGATCACGCCGCCGGCGCGATCGAGGTCGAGCTCCTTCCAGCGCTGGTTCTGGCTGAAGGCGGTCTGCGTCGGCACGCCGCCCGGCGCCGCCAAGTAGAACTGCTGCACGCTCGCGCTGTTGGACTGTCGGATGTCCCAGCGCCGGAGCGCATCGCTGATGGTCTTGCTGTGCACGGTCGAGGTGTCGGAATGCAGCAGGCCGGCGCGATCCAGCTCGCCGAGGATCGCCATGATCCCGCCGGCGCGGTGCACGTCTTCCATGTGCACGTCCGACTTGGCAGGCGCCACCTTGCACAGGCAGGGCACCTTGCGCGACAGCCGGTCGATGTCGGCCATGGTGAAATCGACGCCGGCCTCGTGCGCCGCCGCCAGCAGATGCAACACCGTGTTGGTGGAGCCGCCCATGGCGATGTCGAGGCTCATCGCGTTCTCGAACGCCTTGAAGTTCGCGATCTTGCGCGGCAACACGCTCTCGTCGTTCTCTTCGTAGTAGCGGCGCGTGATGTCGACCACCAGGCGGCCGGCTTCCAGGAACAGCGCCTTGCGATCTGCGTGGGTCGCCAGTACCGAGCCGTTGCCGGGCAGCGAGAGACCCAGCGCCTCGGTCAGGCAGTTCATCGAGTTGGCGGTGAACATGCCGGAGCAGGAGCCGCAGGTGGGGCAGGCGGATCGTTCGATGGTCGCGACTTCGGCGTCGGTATATTTGTCGTCGGCGGCCGCCACCATGGCGTCCACCAGGTCGAGCGCGACCACCTTGTCTTTCAGGATGACCTTGCCGGCTTCCATCGGCCCGCCGGATACGAACACGACGGGCACGTTGATGCGCAGCGCGGCCATCAGCATGCCGGGCGTGATCTTGTCGCAGTTGGAGATGCAGACCATCGCGTCGGCGCAATGCGCGTTCACCATGTATTCGACGCTGTCGGCGATGAGCTCGCGCGACGGCAGGCTGTAGAGCATGCCGTCGTGGCCCATGGCGATGCCATCATCGACCGCGATGGTATTGAACTCCTTGGCGACGCCGCCCGCCGCTTCGATCTCGCGCGCGACCAGCTGGCCGAGGTCCTTGAGATGCACGTGGCCGGGCACGAACTGGGTGAAGGAGTTCACCACGGCGATGATCGGCTTGCCGAAATCGGAATCCTTCATGCCGGTGGCGCGCCATAGGCCGCGCGCCCCCGCCTGGTTACGGCCGTGGGTCGTGGTCCGCGAACGGTATGCTGGCATGATCGGTTATTTCCGCTTTTCGATCGGCAGGTACGGGCGCTCGCCGTAGCCGGTATAGAGCTGGCGCGGGCGGCCGATGCGCTGGGTCGGATCCTCGATCATTTCCTTCCACTGCGCCACCCAGCCGACGGTGCGCGCGACCGCGAACAGCACGGTGAACATCGAGGTCGGGAAGCCGATCGCCTCGAGGATGATGCCCGAATAGAAATCGACGTTCGGGAACAGCTTGTGGGAGACGAAGTAGTCGTCCTCCAGCGCGATGCGCTCCAGCTCCATGGCGAGTTTCAGCAGCGGCTGGTCGCGCTTGCCGAGGGCATCGAGCACTTCGTGGCAGCTCTGGCGCATGACCGAGGCGCGCGGGTCGTAATTCTTGTAGACCCGGTGGCCGAAGCCCATCAGGCGGAAATTGTCGTCCTTCGACTTGGCGCGCTTGATGAATTCGGGGATGCGGTCCTTGCTGCCGATCTGGCGCAGCATGCTGAGCACAGCCTCGTTGGCGCCGCCGTGCGCGGGGCCCCACAGCGAGGCGATGCCGGCCGCGATGCAGGCAAACGGATTGGCGCCGCTCGAGCCCGCGATGCGCACGGTCGAGGTCGAGGCGTTCTGCTCATGGTCGGCGTGCAGGATGAAGATTTTGTCCATCGCCTTGGCGACCACCGGATTGATCTCGTAATCCTCCGCCGGCACCGCGAAGTGCATGTAGAGGAAGTTCTCGGCGTAGGAGAGGTGGTTGCGCGGATAGATGAAGGGCTGGCCGACCGAATACTTGTACGCCATCGCCGCGATCGTCGGGACCTTCGCGATCAGGCGGTGCGAGGCGATCATGCGCTGGCGCGGGTCGTGGATGTCGGTGCTGTCGTGATAGAAGGCCGAGAGCGCGCCCACCACGCTCACCATCACCGCCATCGGATGCGCGTCGCGGCGGAACCCGCTGAAGAAGCGGGTGATCTGCTCGTGCAGCATGGTGTGATAGGTGATGTCCTTCTCGAACGCCACCTTTTGCTGGGCGTTGGGCAACTCGCCCTCGAGCAGCAGGTAGCAGACCTCCATGAAATCGGCATAGGCCGCCAGTTCCTCGATGCGATAGCCGCGATGCATCAGGACGCCGGCCTCGCCGTCGATGTAGGTGATGGCGGACTGGGTCGAGCCGGTGGAGCCGTAGCCGGGGTCGTAGGTGAACAGGCCGTGCTCGGTATAGAGCTTGCGCACGTCCACCACGTCCGGCCCGATGGTGCCCTTCAGGATGGGCAGATCCCACGCTTGGCCGTTCCGCGTGTCCTTCACCGAGACGTTGGCATAGGCCTTTGGCTGCTGCGGAGTGATTTTGGAATCGACCACTTTGATCTTGGGCGGCTGGCTTTTCAGCGCCGCGGAGGAGCTCTTCGTCGACTTGGCTTTTGCTGGGGTCTTGTTCTTCGCCATGGGCATTATCCTGGTGCTTCGGAGAGGGGCCACGAAAAGGTTAATACGCTACCGTAGCATTGAAAATGTTATGCCGCGATGACCTATTTTGCCATGCAGCATAACTGGGGCGGTCAGCCTCCGACCCCCGCCGCGTCGTCGATCCGGCCCAGCGTTTCCTCGCGGCCAAGCACTTGCATGACCTCGAAAATCGGCGGCGAGGTGGTCGCTCCGGAGAGCGCGGCGCGTAGCGGTTGGGCGACCTGGCCGAGCTTGATGCCCTGTGCTTCCGCGAAGGTGCGTGCCAGACCCTCCAGGTCGGCGGCGATCCAGGTCGGCGCGGCCGCCAACTGCGCCCGCAATTCCTTCAGCACCTTTGAGCCATCGCCTGTCAACTGGGCGCGGGCTTTGTCGTCCGGGGTCAGCGGCCGCTTCAGCGTGTAGAACTTTGAGTTGTCAGCCAGTTCCTTCAGCGTCTTGGCGCGCGCCTTCAGGCCGGCCATACCGACAGCCAGCCGCTGCTCGATAGCGGCGTCGCCGGCGACGCCCAAGCGCTGGGCCACGTCCTGCGCGAGGCGCGCATCGGCAGTCTGGCGCAGATAGTGACCGTTCAGATTGTCGAGCTTGGCGAAATCGAAGCGCGACGGACCGCGGCCGACCGCATCCAGGTCGAACCACTGGATCGCCTGCTCGGTCGAGATGATCTCGTCATCGCCGTGGCCCCAGCCGAGCCGCAGCAGATAGTTGCGCAACGCCTCGGGCAGATAGCCCATGTCACGATAGGCTTCGACGCCGAGCGCGCCGTGTCGCTTGGACAGCTTCGCGCCGTCCGGCCCGTGGATCAGCGGGATGTGCGCGAAGCTCGGCGGCGTCCAGCCCATCGCCTGGTAGATCTGCAGCTGGCGGAACGTGTTGGTCAGGTGATCATCGCCGCGGATCACGTCCGTGATTCCCATGTCGTGGTCGTCGACCACCACCGCATGCATGTAGGTGGGGGCGCCGTCGCTGCGCAGCAGCACCATGTCGTCGAGCTGCTCGTTGCCGACGCGCACCTCGCCTTGCACCTTGTCCTGCACGACCGTCTCGCCGCTGGTCGGCGCCTTCAGGCGCACGACCGGCTTCACGCCCGCCGGGGCATCCTTCGGGTCGCGGTCGCGCCAGCGGCCGTCATAGCGCATCGGCTTGCCGGCGGCCTTCGCCGCCTCGCGCATCTGATCGAGCTCTTCCGGGGTGCAGTAGCAGTAGTAGGCCTTGCCCTGCTTCAGCATCTCCATCGCCACTTCGGCGTGGCGTGGCGCGCGCGCGAATTGGAACACCGTCTCGTCATCCCAGTTGAGGCCAAGCCACTTCAGCCCGTCGATGATGGCCTCGATCGCTTCCGTGGTGGAGCGCTGGCGATCGGTGTCCTCGATGCGCAGGCGGAAGATGCCGCCGTGGTGCTTGGCATACAGCCAGTTGAACAGCGCCGTGCGGGCGCCTCCGATATGGAGAAACCCGGTGGGCGAGGGGGCAAAGCGGGTGACGACGGTCATGTGATCGCGATCCAATGGTGTTTTGCGCCGCGGTAGCCGAGCGCTGCGGGGTTCTTAGCCATAGGCCGCGCCCTTGGCAACTGACAGTCTCGCTCCGGTCTGATACAGCTATCGCGTGTGGCCGGAGGGACCCCGACCTGAGCGAGTGGACTGATACCCTGTTTGCCGAGCAGCGCCGTCTTTGGCCGGTCTGGCTGGCGGTGGCGTTCGGCACCGGGGTCGCCTGCTATTTCGCCTTGCCGGTCGAGCCGCCGATCTGGGCGGGCATCGTCGCGCTCGCGGCGGTTGTCCCGGTCTGCTGGCTGCTCCGCGGGCGCGACGGGATGCTCGCCGTCGGCATTCTGCTCGCGGCCGTGGCCGCCGGCTTCCTGGCCGGCCAGATCCGGACTGCGCAGTTCGACGGGCGCATGCTGCCGGCGCCGATCGAGCGCGCCTTGTTCGTCGGCGTGATCGACCAGATCGAGCTGCAGCCCGCGGGTCAGCGCGTCACGCTGCGCGAGGTCGACATCAAGGACCTGCCGCGGCAAGCGACGCCGGCGCGCATTCGCGTCAAGACCGTGGTCGCGCAGCCGGAGCTGCGTATCGGACAGAAGGTCGGCGGTGTTGCGACGCTGAGTGCGCCGGCCGGGCCGGCGGAGCCGGGCGCTTTCAACTTCCGGCGTCAGGCGTTCTTCGACGATCTCGGCGCGACCGGGTTCGGCTATGGCCGCCTGAAGATTCTCAAGGAGCCCGAGGACACCCGCTTCGGCCGTGTCACCGTTGCCATCGCCGACCGGATCCATGCCACGCGCGCGGCGATCGCGCAGAGCATCCGCAGCCAGTTACCGGAATCGACCGGCGCCATTGCGATCGCGCTGACGGTCGGCGACCAGACCGCGTTGCGCGCCGCCGACCTCAACGCCATGCGCGATTCCGGCCTGGCGCACTTGCTGTCGATCTCCGGCCTGCACATCGCGATCGCCGCCGGCTTGTTTTTCTTCGGATTGCGCTTTGCGCTGGCGTTCGTGCCGTGGGTCGCGCTGCGCTATCCGGTGAAGAAGTGGGCGGCTGCCCTCGCAATTCTCGCGGCCGTGCTCTATGCCGGCCTCGCCGGCTGGACGCCGCCGACCCAGCGCTCGCTGGTGATGTGGGGCATGGTGTTCCTCGCCATCATTCTCGACCGCTCGCCGATCTCGTTGCAGCTGGTGGCGTGGGCGGCCGCGCTGATCCTGATGTTCCAGCCGGAGACGCTGCTCGGCGCCAGCTTCCAGATGTCGTTCGCCGCGGTGTTCGCGCTGGTCGTGGTGTTCGAACGGCTCGGCCCGTGGTTCGCGGCGCGTCGGCAAGCCTGGGGCGAAGGTGCGACCTGGGACGCCAAGCTGTTCGCGATCATTGGCAATGCCTGCTTGTGGCTCGCGACCACCATCGTCACCAGCTTCATCGCCGGCCTCGCCACCTTGCCGTTCGCGCTGTTCCATTTCGACCGGCTATCGAGCTACGGCGTCTTCGCCAATGCCATTGCGGTGCCGTTGACGGCGTTCTGGATTATGCCGACCGCCGCGCTCTCGCTGCTGCTGATGCCGTTCGGCCTCGAAGGCTGGGCGCTGCAAGCGATGGGCTGGGGCTGCGACCTGCTGCTGTGGGTCGCGCATTGGGTCGCGGATTGGCCCGGCGCTATTGCCGTTCTGCCTTCGATGCCCACCCTTGCCCTGCCGGCTGTCGGCATAGCCTTGTTGTGGTTCGGCATGGCGCGCGGCCGCTGGCGCGGGCTCGGCGCAGTGGCCATCGCTGTTGCCATCATCTCAGCATGGATGGTACCGAGACCGGATGTGCTCGTTTCGCCGAGCGGCAAGCTGGTGGCATTCCGCACGCCGGATGGCGACCTGATCCTCAGCTCAAACCGTGCAGAACGGCTGGTACGCGAAACCTGGCTGCGCCGCAACGGCCAGATCCGCTTCGACGACATCGGTGATCTCGATGGATCGGAGGTGTGGCTGCGCTGCAATGAGGCGGCGTGCGACTATGCGGGGCGCGTCCGCGTGATCCTGTCGGACGCACCCGTCACCTGCAGCGAACCTGAGCTGACGATCATTCCGCGCGCCGTCGCCATCGGATGTTCCAAAGCTGCCGTCGATCAAAGGAACCTCGCCGCGCGCGGCGCGCACGCGGTCTATCTGACCGACAATGGCATCGAGATCACCGATGCAGCATCGATCATCGGCACGCGCCCATGGGCGCTGCCATCCCTGGCGGTCGACGACGTCGGAACGGATCAGTAGCGCCGCATCAAGCTGACGAGGCGGCCCTGGATGCGCACGCGGTCGGGACCGAAGATGCGCGTCTTGTGCGCAGGGTTGGCGGGCTCGAGCGCGATCGAATCGCCCTTGCGCCGCAGCCGCTTCAAGGTGACCTCGCTGTTGTCGATCAGAGCCACCACGATGGTACCGTTCTCCGCGGTCTCGCAGCGTTCGATCACCACCATGTCGCCGTCGTGGATTCCGGCATCGACCATCGAATCGCCTTCGACGGTGAGGGCATAGTGCTCGCCGCGGCCGACCAGGTTGGCCGGGACATCCACCGAACTCGAATGGTCGCGCAGCGCCTCGATCGGGGTGCCGGCCGCGATCTTGCCGTAGAGCGGAAGCTGCAGCGCGCTGCTGGGCTGGGCCGCCACCACGGCGCCGGGCAGGGACGGCGTGAAGTCGCCGCGGATGACATTGAGGCCCGCGCGCCGTTCCTCGCCCGCACGGGGGGCCTGGGCGGCCTTAGCCGTCTGGTCCTCCGGCAGGCGCACGACATCGAGGGCGCGCGCCCGGTGCGGCAGGCGCCTGATGAAGCCGCGTTCCTCGAGACCCGTAATCAGGCGGTGAACGCCGGACTTGGACTTGAGGCCCAGGGCTTCCTTCATCTCGTCGAAGGACGGGGAAATACCGGTTTCGCCCAGCTTTTCCTGGATGAATTTCAGGAGTTCCCGCTGCTTGCGCGTTAGCATGACACCCTCGTTTCCCCACCGCTTTCCGGCGCCGTCCGAGGCCTTTGAGAGGCCGGGTCACCAGGGATTGCGATAGAACAAATCACAAACACAGGATGATGTTCTATTTTGGTTCTTTCGCCTCGTCAAGGCGTTTGTTGGGCGTCCGGCGAGGGACGCCCAACACCCGGAGCCAGCCTACTTGCAGGCGGCCGTCACCATGATCTCGACCTTCCATTGCGGGCCGGCGAGCTTGGCCTCGACCGTCGCGCGGGCCGGCGCCTGGCCCTTCGGGACCCACTCGCCCCACGCCTTGTTCATCTCCGCGAAGGTCGAGATGTCCGAGAGCCAGATGTTGGTCTTGAGGATGCGGGTCTTGTCGGAGTTGGCCTGCGCCAGCAGGTCGTCGATCTGCTTCAGGATGTTCTTGGTCTGCTCATAGACCGAGGGCGAGACCGGATCTTCCGCGACTTGACCGGCCAGATAAGCGAGACCGCCATGCACGACCATGTCGGCAATCATCGTCGCATCGCCGAAGCGCTTAATCGTCATTCTTCACTCCTGATCTCTTGTGATGATGGGAAAGGGGGTGGAGCATCATAGCGCTCCTGTGCCTGCGCACAATTCCCGCGCGGCTTGAATTTTCGCCTAATTGCTGGTCCTACTCTGGCGCATGTCGATCATCCACGTCGATCACCTGTGCAAGGACTACCAGGTTCATCAGAAAGAACCGGGCCTCGCCGGCTCCTTGCGCTCGTTCGTGCGGCGCAAATACCAGATCGTGCCGGCGGTCAAGGACGTGAGCTTCGACATCGCGCAGGGCGAGATCGTCGGCTTCCTCGGTCCGAATGGCGCGGGCAAGACCACAACGTTGAAGGTGCTATCGGGCCTGCTCTATCCGACCTCGGGCAAGGCCAGCGTGCTCGGCTTCACGCCGCATGAACGCAAGGCTGCGTTCCTGAAGAGCATCACGATGGTGATGGGGCAGAAGCAGCAGCTGGCCTGGGACATGACGCCGGGCGATTCCTTCCTGGTGAACCAGGCGATCTACGACGTGTCGGACGAGGATTTCCGTAGCCGGCTTGGCGAGCTGACCGAGATGCTGGAGCTGCAGCCGGTGCTGAACAAGCCGGTGCGCAAGCTCTCCCTCGGCGAGCGCATGAAATGCGAGCTCGCGGTCGCGCTGCTGCACGGGCCGAAGATCCTGTTCCTGGACGAGCCGACCATCGGTCTCGACGTCAACATGCAGCAGGCGGTGCGCCGCTTCGTCGCCGACTACAACGCGCGCACCGGCGCCGCCGTCATCCTGACCTCGCACTACATGGCGGACGTCGAGGCGCTGGCCGAGCGCGTGCTGGTGATCGACGGCGGCCGGCTGGTGTTCGACGGCAATCTCAGCGCGCTGGTGGCGGAGCGCGCGCCGAACAAGGTGCTGAAGCTGCAACTTGCGCACCCGGTCTCGCCGGAACGGCTGGCGGTGTTCGCGCCAGTGCGCATGGTCGAAGGCCTGACGGCGGAGCTGCTGGCGCCGCGCGGCAACGTGGCGGCGATCGCAGCGCGCATCCTCAACGACGTGCCGGTGGCGGATATCGCGATCGAGGACATGCCGATCGAGGAGGTGATGGGCCAGCTGTTCCAGCGCAAGCCGGTGGCGGAGGCGGCGAAGTGACGAGGTGGCGCACGATCCGCGCCCTGCTGGCGTTGAACTACGGCATCTCGCTGCAATATCGCGCGCAGGGCGTGCTGTGGATGATCACCGGCCTCGCGCCCCTGATCATGATGATGATCTGGCTGCAGCTGGCAGAAGGCGGGCCGATCGGCGGCTACGACGCGACCACCTTCGCACAGTATTTCCTGTTCATGTTCCTGGCGCGGCAATCGACGCCGACCTGGGTCATCTACCTGATGGACCGCGGCGTGAAGAACGGCGAGCTGACGCCTTATCTGCTGCAGCCGATGCATCCCATCTGGCACTACGCCAGCCAGCATTGGGGCGAACTGCTGGCGCGTCTGCCCATCATCCTACCGATCCTCGCCGTCGGCCTCACCGTCGCGGATGCCTGGTCGTGGTCGCTGCTCGCGCATCTGCCGGCGTTCCTGCTCGGCCTCGCGATGGCGTGGGTGATCAACTTCATCGTCCACATGACGGTCGGGCTGATCGCATTCTGGTCCGACAACGCCCTCGGCTACGACACGGTGATCTACCAGCTCTACATCATGCTTGGCGGCGTGGTGATTCCGGTGGAGCTGTTCCCCGAGACCATGCAGCGCGTGCTGGCGTGGACACCGTTTCCGTACGTGCTCGATTTCCCGGTGCGCGTGATGATCGGGCGCATCGAAGGCGCCGAAATGCTCGCCGGGTTCGGCGTCCAACTGTTCTGGATCGTCTCGATCGGCGCACTGTTCGCCTGGGGATGGCGCAAGTCCCTCAGGCAATATTCGGCGGCAGGGGCGTGAGGGCCGCATGAAGCGGTATTTCAAGCTCATCGTGCTGTTCATTCGTGCGACCGTGCAAGTCCAGCTAGAATATCGCTCCGGCGCGGTCGGCCGCGTGATCGCCAACCTGTTGTCGACCGCCACCACCCTCCTGCTGCTGTGGGCGATGTTCCAGCAGGTCGAGAGCGTCGGCGGCTGGAGCTTCGATCAGGTGCTGGTGCTGATCGGCATCGTGACCACCATCGACTACGTGGTGGAGGTTTGGCTCTATCCCAGCCTCAGCAAGATCACCACCTACGTCCAGCGCGGCGAGTTCGACGTGCTGCTGGTGAAGCCGGTGCCGTCGCAGTTCCTGGTCACCTTCCGGTATCTGCAGGTGCTCGACATCTTCGGGCTGGCAGCCGGCCTCGCCATCATCGGCATCGGCATGCACCGGACCGGCTCGATTGAGCCCCTGAACCTGGCGCTGCTTGCGCTGTTCCTGATCGCGTCGATCGTCATCATCTACAGCCTCTACCTCGCCCTTTCGACGCTGGCGTTTTGGTTCACGCGCATCGAGGAGGTGGCGAGCATGATCTGGCTGCACTCGACCGCGGGCAGCTTCCCGGTCGCCGCCTATCCGCCGTGGGCGCGGCTGTTGTTCACCTTCCTGCTGCCGGTGGCGTTCGTGACCAACGTGCCGGCGCAGGCCGCCACCGGGCGGCTCAGCCTGGAATGGGGTCTGGGCGGCCTGGCCTTCGCGGTCTTTGCCCTGTGCGGCGCGACCTGGCTGTGGAACCTGGCCATCCGGAATTACAGCAGCGCCAGTTCCTGAAGGCTGGCACGGCCCTTGCAATATTCCCATCAGGATCAAAGCGGAAAGGCGCAAAGATGGCCGATTTCCCAGCCATCGGGCCCAGAACGGGCCATTTCGACCGGCAATATTTGCCGGGTCGTCGCGCTTGGCTGCCGCTCATGGGAGGCCGATATGGCCGCTAGTTCGATCGGGCAGGGCGCCCAGGCGGGCGGATACGACATCCGCGCCGATGTCCTCAACGGCATCCAGGAGGCGAGCGCTAATACCGGCGTCGATTTCGCCTATCTGATGGCCCAGGCCGCCAAGGAAAGTGGCTTCAATCCCGACGCCAAGTCCAAGGCCTCCAGCGCCGCCGGCCTCTACCAGTTCGTCGAGCAGACTTGGCTCTCGGTCGTGCGCAAGCATGGTGCGGAGCACGGTCTCGGCGACATGGCGTCCAAGATCAAGCTCGGCGAGGACGGCAAGCTGCGCGTGGCCGATCAGGCGCTGCGCAAGGAGATCCTCGACCTGCGCCGCGATCCGGCGATTGCTGCGGCGATGGCGGCGGAGCACGCCGCCGACAATCAACAGCGCCTGGAAGCGAAGCTCGACCGCGACGTTCAACCGACCGATCTCTACTTGGCACACTTCCTCGGCCTCAAGGGCGCGACCAGTTTTCTCGGCGCGATGGAGAAGGATGCGAAGCATGGCGCGGCCGATCTGTTCCCCAAGGCGGCGGCCGCCAACAAGTCGATCTTCTATCGCGCCGATGGATCGCAGCGCACGCTGCAGGAGATCTACGATCGCTTCGAGAGCCGCATGGTCAGCGAGATGGCGGCCTATGACGATCTCGAAGGCGCGTCGTTCGCCGGCGAAACCATGCGGGCCGACGTGCGCTCATCGCGCGGCAACGCCGGCGGCATGAGCGGCGACGGCGCGATCTTCGGTCAGACCAGTCCCGGCGGCGTGCTCTCGCCGCTGATGATGGTCACGCTCGCCGCCCTGCCGACCGGCCGCGACGAGGCGATGGCCGAACGCAACAGCCTGTTCAACCGCGCGACCATCGGCAACCCGACGGCGTAAGCTCTATCGTATCGGACGCCCTCATTCGTCATGGTCGGACTTGGTCCGACCATCCACGAGTCTCCGAGGGCAATGGTCAGTTGGCGACAAGCAAACTCGTGGATGGTCGTGCCAAGCACGACCATGACGACTATTGAGTCTGAATGTCCGAAGAAGTGGAGCGACCTAGTTTCGGTCGACGATGTGCCGGCCTTCGTCGGTCAGCTTGCACACCAGCCAGTCGGGCTTCAGAGGGTTGGTGAACCAAGGCTCGGCCCAGCCGTGGGCGATGCAGCTACGGACCACGCCTTCGTGCACGCGCTGGCCCCATTCGTCGAACAAGGGCAGCTTGCCGCCCGGTTGCTTGGCGCCGCGCTCCAGCCAATGACGCTGCGCGTCCGTCGGCTTCGACTCGCTTTGAACGGAATGTAATCCCCTGGCCATCGTCATCCCCGCGTCCCGACTTAAGGCAGCACTTTAGCAAATTGCAGCTCAAGATCAAGAAAAACGGATAGGACTCTGTTTTTAATGCTCTTTGCTGCCGCCAATCAGGCGGGGATACTCGATCGCGGGGCAGTGGTTCATGACGATCTCGAGGCCGGCCGCGCGCACCTTCTCGGCCGCCGGCTCGTTGACGACATCGAGCTGCATCCACACGAATTTGGCGCCGATCTCGATCGCTTCGAGCGCCGGAGCGGCGGCATCGGCCGAGTTGCGGAAGATGTCGACCATTTCGATGCGGCCGGTCTTGTCCTGCGGGATATCCTTCAGGCTGGCATAGACCGTCTCGCCGTTGAGCATCTGGCCGGCGAGGCCGGGGTTGATCGGGATGACCCGGTAGCCTTTCGACTGCAGGAAGCGCATCACGCCGTTGCTGTCGCGGTGCGGCTTGTTGCTGGCGCCGACCAGGGCGATGGTCTTGGTCTCGGTCAGGATCTTGCGCAGGAGCGCATCGCTGGCGCGCGTGGTCATGACGTTCAGAGTTCCATTTTGTGGCCGAGGCGGCCGGCGAGGTCCTGAATGAATTGCCAGGCGACGCGGCCGGAGCGGGCGCCGCGCGTCACCGACCATTCATTGGCCTCGGCGCGCAACTGGGCCTGGTCGACCTTGATGCCGATGGCGTCGACATAACCCTGCACGATCGCGAAATAGGTTTCCTGGTCGCAATTATGGAAACCGATCCACAGCCCGAAGCGGTCGCTCAAGGAGACCTTTTCCTCGACGGCTTCGGAGGGATTGATCGCGGTGGAGCGCTCGTTGTCGATCATCTCGCGCGGCATCAGGTGGCGGCGGTTGGACGTGGCATAGAACAGAACATTCGAAGGCCGCCCTTCGATCCCGCCCTCCAGCACCGCCTTGAGCGATTTGTAGCTGGCGTCGGCCGCGTCGAACGACAGGTCGTCGCAGAACAGGATACAGCGCCGCGGCTGCGGCCGCAGGATACCCAGAAGTTTGGGCAGGCTGGTGAGGTCCTCGCGGTGGATCTCGATCAGCGCCAGCTTGTCGGTGAGCTCCTCGTTCACCTGGGCGTGCACCGCCTTCACCAGCGAGCTCTTGCCGGTGCCGCGCGCGCCCCACAGCAGCGCGTTGTTGGCGGGGAAGCCCTTGGCGAAGCGGCGGGTGTTGTCGAGCAGGATGTCCTTGGACCGGTCGATGCCCCGCAGCAGGTTGATGTGGACCCGGGAGACGGTGGCGACCGGGTCCAGCCAGCCGCCCTCATGCTGCCAGACGAAGGCATCGCCGCGGCCGAGATCGTTGCTGCGCGCAGCCGGCGGCGCGATGCGCTCCAGGCTGTCCGCGATCATGCGCAATGCGTCGAGAATGTCCTTGTCGCTCATGCAATCCCCAAATGCTCGGTCCCGCCCGAGTATGCAACGCCCTCCGTTCCGCCGCCAGTGGATGGGCCGAAGGCTGCTATTCCGCGGGTGCAAGGCTCATGGATTGGACCTGCTTCAGCTCCGGCCTGATCGCGAGGCGGCGGCGATGATAGGGCGCGACGGACGGCGGATGGGCGAAGCTGACAATGGCACTCTGAGCCGCCGGCGCGACTGCACGCTGTTCTACAAGTCGCTAACGGGAGCCGGCATCACCTCGCGCTCGATCTCGGACAGCGGCTCGTGATGCAGCGTAGCCTCGAAGGCGCGCAGCCGCTTATAGATCGAGATCAGCTCGATGATGGTCGTCCAGGACAGGACCAGGTATTGAAACGAGGACTCGACGCGGCCGAAGGCGCGCACGATCTGCTGCATGACGCCGAGGCTTATCGTAGCGCCTACAATGCTCGGGCCGAGCGCCACGTAGGGCACCAACACGCCAGCCTGCAGATATCCGTAGCGGACGACGTTGAAGTAGAGATAGTTGAAGTAGAGACGGAAGTAGTTGCGCCGTACCTCGCCGAACAGCACCCCAAGCGTCGGCGGCTGCGCGCGGTCGGCATGGTCTTCGCCCAGCACCAACTCCTTGCGATAGGCCGCCTCGACGCGCTGGTTGCGGAACTCCAGGCCCGGCAGGCGGATGCCGGAAACGGCCAGGATCGTGGTGCCGAAGGCCGCCCAGAGGAAAGCGACGAACACCAGCGCCTGCGGTATCGCGCCGACGATCGGCAGTTCCGTAACATGCGCCGACAGGCCCCAGAGGATCGGCAGGAAGGCGATCAGCGTCATCAGCGAATCGATCATGCTGACGCCGAGGCTCTCCATTACCGAGGCGAAGCGCATTGTGTCTTCCTGTACGCGCTGCGAGGCGCCTTCGATGTGGCGCAGCCTGGGCCAGTTGGCGACGTAGTAGTCGTTCATCGCCGTGCGCCAGCGGAAGATGTAGTGGCTGACCAGGAAGCGGGTCACGACGGCGACCGTTATGGCGACCAGCGCGATGCCGGCGAAGGTCGCGAGTTGGCCGTAGTACCGCTCCGCCGACACCACGCCCGGCTTGCTCAGCGCCTGCTGCACCATGTCGTAGAAGGTGCCGAACCAATTGTTGATCATCACGTCGAGCTGTACCTGGAACCAAGTGATGAAGATGATCACCGAGGAAGCGAGGACCGACCAGCGGAACCATCGATGCGGTGCGAGCCAGCCCCACAGGGCGACGAAGACGGCGCCGCAGAAAATCATGTACTGATAGAGCCAGACGTCGAGCGCGGTCTCCCGCGCCGCCGCGACGAGAGCCGTCTGGGCCTCGTCGGCGCCCTCGAGCGGCCCGGCCGGAAAGCCGAAGCCGATCAGCCCCCCGAGGCTCAGGCTCTGGCCGAGGTCGCGGCCGAACAGGAACCAAAAGGCCATACAGAGCCCGGTCCAAAGCACCGCAGAAAGGAAGAAGGTCTTGGGCTTGGGGAAGAACGGAGTGAACACGATGGTCGCCTCATTGCTGCTACCGGCGGCCACCACAAGGCCGCGGTCGTTCACAATTCTTTACCGTAAGTCGCGAACCGCATGCAGGTATCGAGCTACTTGGTATGGTGGTCACCTGGGACACCGGATAAGCGTTCCGGCGAGGGACAGGCCAACGACGACAACGAGCAGCGCCCATGTTTCCAGAAGCCGGCTTCAAGGGTGGCGACGATGGACGTGTCGGTCATGACATCCTGCCAATAAGCGTTGGGAATCCCCGAAAGAGCAGCGCCGGCATGGGTAGCATGCCGGCGCGCTCAAGTCATGGCAGGGTTGTAACGGTCGGTAACAGGCCGCTTAGATCGCCCAGGCGTCCTTGACCGCCTGCAGGACGATCGCCGGCTCCACGTAGGCGGTGAGGGCGGCGAGGCTGCGTTCCATCGGCTGGGCGGTGGTGTCGATCACCAACTCCGGCTTTTCCGGCGCCTCGTAGGGGGCGTCGATGCCGGTGAAATTCTTGATCGCGCCGCTGCGGGCGGCCTTGTAGAGGCCCTTGGGGTCGCGGCTCTCGCAGGTTGCGAGGTCGGCCTTGACGTAGATCTCGTGGAACCGTTCGCCGATGATCTTGCGCGCGCGGTTGCGGTCCTCCGAGTACGGCGAGATCAGGGACACGATCACCACCTGGCCGGCATCGGCCAGCAGCTTCGCAACTTCGGCCGAGCGGCGGATATTTTCCGCCCGGTCCTTGGGGGAGAAGCCGAGATCGCTGGTGACGCCCTGGCGCAGCAGATCGCCGTCGAGCACGAAGGCTTGCCGGCCGCGCTGGAACAACAGGCGCTCGAGGCCCATGGAGAGGGTGGACTTGCCGGAGCCGGAGAGGCCGGTCAGCCACAACACCGCGCCGCGGTGGCCGTTGACCGCCTCGCGCGCATCGCGCGTCACGAGGTGGTCGGGGCCGATCAAGCGCTTGTCGACGTCGCTCGCCTCGGCGCTCAGCACCAGGGCGCCGCCGACGATTTCGCCCTCGCGCAGCAGGACGCCACGGCCGGTGCGCTGCATGTCAGCGGCAAGGTCGAGCGCCATCAAGGCGCGGCTGCGCACGGTGATCTCGGCGATGGCGTTGCGGCCGATCTCGCTGGCCTGGGTCGGCTGCAGCTTCTCGACGTCGATGACGGCGGAGATCTGCTCGACTTCGATCGGATAACGAGCGGTTGCGACCTTCAGTTTCAACCGGTCGCCGACCTTCAGAGCCTGGGCGTCCAGCCAGAAGATGCGCAGGCTGGCGCGGTGGCCGAGGATCGGGCGGCGATCGGAGTGCACGGCGACGTGGCCGCGCTCGATGAACAGCTCGTCGTCGAGCGTGATGGCGACCGACTGGCCGGCGCCTGCGGTGATGGGCGTCGGCGCGTTCCAAGTCTCGATGCTGGCGACCTTGGCCTGCTTGAAGCTCGGTGCGAACTCCAGGCGATCGCCGACGCGGAGACTGCCACTCTCGATGCGGCCGACCACCAGGCGCCGCTCGTCGAACTTGAACACGTCCTGGATCGGCAGGCGCAGCGGCTGGTCAGTCGCGACCGGCGCCGACGCGAAGCTGTCGAGGGCCGCGAGCACAGTCGGACCCTGATACCAGGGCATCTTGTCCGACTTGGTCGCGATGTTGTCGCCCTGGCGCGCCGACACCGGCACGATGTTGGTGGGCGACAGCTTCAACTGGCGCAGGTAGTCCGTGATCTCGCGCGCAATGGCGTCGAAGCGAGCCTGGTCGAAGCCGATCAGATCGACCTTGTTCACCGCGACCGCGATCTGCCGCAAGCCCAGCAGCTGCAGGATCAGCGCATGGCGGCGGGTCTGCTCGCGCACGCCTTCGGCCGCGTCAATGACGAGGATCGCGGCCTGTGCCTGGGCAACGCCGGAAATGGCGTTCTTCAGGAACTCCTTGTGGCCGGGCGCGTCGATGATGACGTAGCGCCGCTTGGCGGTCTGGAAAAAGATCTGCGTGGTATCGATGGTGATGCCCTGATCGCGCTCGGCCTGCAGTGCATCCAGCAGGAACGACCATTCGAACTGGCCGCCGCGCTTGTCGGAGGCAGCCTTCAGCTCCGCGAACTTGCCCTCGGGCAGCGAGTTGGTGTCGTGCAGCAGCCGGCCGATCAGGCTCGACTTGCCGTGGTCGACATGGCCGACGATCGCGAAGGGGAATCGTTCGGTGAGTGCGGCCGGCGCCGCGACGTCCGCCAGCTTGAGGGCGAGTGCTGTCCCGTCCATGGTCATGATCCCTACATATAGCCTTGCGCGCGCAGGCGCTCGAACGCGTCCTCGCGCTCGTGATCCATCGCGCGGCCGGCCCGCTCCGAGGTCCTGGTGTTGGACAGCTCGACGATGATCTCGCTGATGCTCGATGCGTTGGACTCGATCGGCGACGTGATGTCCTGATCGCCGAGCGAGCGATAGCGCCTGCCGTTCTTCGAGTAGTACAGGTCGACGATCGGGATCTGCTCGCGCGCGATGTAGCGCCAGATGTCGAGCTCGGTCCAGCTCAGCAGCGGATGGATGCGCATGTGCGCGCCTTCCGGCAGGTCGCTCTTGAAGTGGTCCCAGAATTCCGGCGGCTGGTCCTTGAAGTTCCAGGCGCCGCTTTCGGCGCGCGGCGAGAACACCCGCTCCTTGGCGCGGGTCGCCTGCTCGTCGCGGCGGATGCCGGCGATGACGCCCTTGAACTTGAACTCCTCCAGCACGTTCTTGAGGCCGATGGTCTTGCGCGCGGCGGAGCGCGCTGCCGGCGGCAGGCTGGGGTCGATCTCTTCGACCGGCGGGCAATCGCGCACGATGAGATTCAGGTTCCACGTCTTGGAGAAACTGTCGCGGAACTCGTACATCTCGCGGAACTTCTTGCCGGTGTCGACATGCACCACCGGGAAGGGGACGTGGCCGAGGAACGCCTTGCGCGCCAGCCACAGCATCACGTTCGAATCCTTGCCCAGCGACCATAGCATGGCGATCGGCTTCAGACGGCTAAAGGCCTCGCGCAGGATGTAGATGCTCTGGTTTTCGAGCGCGTCGAGGTCGCTCATATGCCTTCTCCGTCGGTGAACCCGAAATGAATGCCGCACTCGGTCTTCTCGCTGCCGGACCAGCGGCCAGCGCGGCTGTCTTCGCCTTCCAGGATGCGCCGGGTGCAGGGCGCGCAGCCAATCGAGGCGAAGCCCTCGTCGAACAACGGATGCCGCGGCAGCTTGAAATCCTTGAACGCCTGGTTGATCTGGGCCTCGCTCCAGCCGGCGAGCGGATTGATCTTGAGCTTGCCGTCGGACACCTCGGCGATCGGCAGGGCGGCGCGCTCTTTGGTCTGGAAGCGCTTGCGGCCGGTGATCCAAGCGTCGAAGTCCTTCAGCGCGACGTCGAGCGGCAGTACCTTGCGCAGATGGCAGCACCGGTCCGGCTGCTTCGACCACAGATCGCCCGCCGGATCCTCGCGCGCGAGATCGGTCGCGCTTGGCTCCAGCGAGCGCGCGTCGGTGAATCCGAAGCGGTCGATCAGGATGTCGCGATAGGTGAGGGTCTCGAGGAAGTGCTTGCCGGTCTCGAGGAACAGCACCGGGGTCGCCTTGTCGACCTGGGCGACGAGGTGCAGCAGCACCGCGGCGTCGGCGCCGAACGACGAGACCAGCGCAATGCGCCCCTTGAATGCCAGCTCGATTGCGTCGGCCAGGATCCGCTCGGTCGACGCGTCCGCCCAACGTCGGTTCAGCCACTCGGCCCGGGCCGCGAGCGCGAGTTTCCCGAGGGCGAAGGGGCCTCCTTCCGCCGGCGCGGGATCACTGCTGAAAACGGGCTTCGGCTGCATGGTTGTAAGGGCTGTGACCTGAACGCACTCTCCAACCGATAGATCATACTCCCGCCATGAAGTGTCAATATTATTTCGCAGTGTGAAATGCGGATATCTCTATGATTTGCCCGGATTCTGCGTGAATTAATCTAACAACAAAGTGAATGTGTTAGCCGCATCACCATTTTCACAGTGTGAAATGGTGGCTAGGGCAGTTTCAGGGACTTGAGATAGGCGATTAGGTCGGCCCGGTCGACCGGGTCGGCGACCCTGAAGTTCATCCGCTGGCCGGGGATGAAGGCCTGTGGGTTGGTCAGCCACTTGTCGAGGGTTTCCTCGCCCCACACCACGCCCGATCTCTTCACGGCCTTGGAATAGTTGAAATCGGGGACCGTACCGGCGGCGCGGCCCAGCACGCCGCGGTGCTTGGGGCCGACCCGGTTGGCGTCGGGCGAATGGCAGGCGATGCAGCGGCTGTTGTAGATCTCCTCGCCATGGGCGGCGTCGGCCGCGAAGGCGGTCGGCGCGGCGGCGGAATAGAGAAACGCAGCCGCCAGGAATGCGAACGATCGGCGCATGATCGATCTCACCGAAGATGGATCAGGGAAGCCTGCCCGCCGCGCCCCTCGGACATCCGCGAGGAGCCGATGCCGGGGTAGAGGAACGCGGCGGGCAGCGGGGGACCTCAGGCGCCGAACGTCAGCGCTTTCGAGGGAAGGTTCTCGCCCAGCGCGCTGGCGAGGGCAGTCCAGTGCATCGTCTCGTCCGCGGCGAGGCGGGCGGAGACCTGCTTGAGCCCGTTGTCGTTGAAGGACGGGATCACACCGAGATATGCGTTGGCCGCGCCCTTCTCGAGCCGCGCCGCCAGGTGCAGCACGTCGCCCTGGTTCTTCAGGCTGCCGGCATTGAGCGCGGTCGCGTAATCGCCGATCGGCTTCTCGGCGACCGGCTTGCCGCCCATCTTCTGGATGGTGGAGATCAGCGCATCACGATGCGCCTTGTGATGGCTCTGGAACAGCACGGCGACGTCCAGCACCGGCTTGTCCAGCAGGCCGCTTTCCGCGCCCAACTGATAGGCATTGATCGCTTCATGCTCGAGGCCCAGCGCGACGTTCAGAATATCGACATCGGCCGCGCTTGCGCTGTTGCTCGCGGCCATGCTCTCGCAGCCACCCAGAATGGCGACCGCCGCGGCCGAAAGACCAAGTGTACCGACACCACGCAACAGCGCGCGACGATCGGAGATGATGCCCGTCTCCAGGCGCTTCGATTGAATCAACATTACGACTTCTCCCACTTTTCAGAAGGCCGTCTTATCGACGTTGCCTCGCGTGAGAGTTACGTGTCCGTTCCGGTTGCGGATCAGGCGCTCACGGGTTCGTGAGAGATGCGCGCGCCGCCATCAGATCTTGACGTAGTCGATCTCCAGGAAGTCGGAGACTTCCAGCTTCCAGCGGTCGCGGACGAAAGCGACATGGATCGGATGGTCGTTGTAGGTGTCGTAGGCCGTCTGATCCGCGAACTCCATCGAGAAGCCGAACTTGAAGCCGTTCTTGGCGCTGACCTGCTTCAACCGCTCGAAGCTTTGCACCGTGGGTATCTTTGTCAGCACCAGGGCATCCTCGAGAAATTTCTTCTCTTCGGCTGAGCCCTGTCGATGCTTCAAGGTGAAGACGACGGTGTGGCGGATCATGGACGGCTCCCCTCCAGTTTGCTTGGCAGCAATCTAGCGGTGAGACCGATTGTTGTCGTGACAAATCCGGCTAGCAGTCTCCACGCTGGCGCACGGAGCACAGCGATCCGCGTCGCTCAGGTGCAGAGAGACGGGCTCTTATTCGCTGGGCGGCGTCAACGCTCCGACGAACATCACGGTCGTTGGCGCACCAGTGGTCGAACCGCCGACCGGCTCGAGACTGACCGCGAGCGTTCCCCCGGTCACCAGCAGCGGCCGCACGTTCTCCGCGACATCGCGTTCGGTCTCGCCGGTCTGCTCGACCACGCCGAGCGAGATCGGCGCGCCGGTCTGCGGCACGACCCAGAGCTCGTACGAGTTGTTCGGCATCGGCGCAACGGTCGCCGCGCGGATCAGCAGCTTCTCCTGGTCGTCCAGCACCGACACCACGAAGGCCGGCTCGCCACCCTGCGGCGAAGCGAGCTGCGCGACGGCGTTGACCTCGGGCCTGAAGATGAGATCGGGGAACAGGAACGCGACCGCGACGATGGCGGCGGCGACCGCGGCGGCGATCCACATCGGCGCGCGCGTCTTCGTGCGCGTGGGCAATCCGAGATCGCGCTCGATGCGCTGCCACAGCTGCGGCGCTGGAATCGCGGGAGTGACGGCATCGGCGAGCGGCTGGAGGTGCTGCGCCCACAAGGCGACGGCGCGCATCACCGCGGTGTCACGTTGCAGGCGTCCTTCAAACGCCACGCGATCCGCGCCCGCAAGGGTGCCGAGGACGTACTCGCCGGCCAGGTCGTTCAGGTCGTCGGTGTCTATGCTCATGGCTCCAAGCACCTCTTCAGGCGCTGCAGACCCCTGCGGATCCAGCTCTTGACCGTCCCAAGCGGCGCCGCCAGACGGGCGGCCAGTTGCTCATGCGTCAGTCCCTCGTAATAGGCCAGCAGGATGGATTTCCGCTGGTCGTCCTCCAGTTCGTCCACGCAGCCTTTGAGGCGCCGCGCATCGTCCGCCGCCAACGCCCCCTCCAGGGGCGATGGGCCTTCGTCGGGCCGTTCGGCCGCCGCCGACTCGTCGAGCGGCTGCAACGGCTTCTCGCGCCGGAGCCGGTCGAGGCACTTGTTGCGCAGGATCACAGTGATCCAAGGCAGCGCCGGCCCAAGATCCGGCCTATAGTCCTTGGCGCGGCGCCAGATCGTGACAAAGCACTCCTGCACCGCCTCTTCGGCCCAGTCTCTTCGTCTTAAGATACGTAGCGCCAGGCCAAATAGTTGCGGGGAAGTCAGCCGGTAAAGCCCGGAAAAGGCTTCCGTATCCCCACCCTGGCAGGCGATCAGCATTCGGTCAGTGTCGCGCACGGTTAGCCCCGACTTTGGCCGCAGCTCGGCGGTCGTTACGGTCCCTGAATGGCAGTCAACTCGGCGCAGCGTCGTTGGGACTTAGAGGAAGTGTCGAAATCCGTCAACAAACTATGTCGCGTCCTGGTAGAGCCGAGACCAGCTATGCAGAGCAGGGAGTAGGAGCCATGACCAGTTCCGTCCGGGTGGAAAAACGCGGCCATATCATGGAGGTAACGCTCGATCGGCCAAAGGTCAACGCGATCGACCTTGCGACCAGCCGGGCCCTCGGCGCGGCTTTCCAGGAATTGCAGGACGATCCCAACCTCAGGGTCGGCATCGTGACCGCCGCTGGCGACCGGATCTTTTCGGCCGGTTGGGACCTCAAGGCTGCCCACCAGAACGAGGAGGTCGGCAAGTGGTGGGAGACCACCGACTACGGCCCGGGCGGCTTTGCCGGCCTGACCGAGCTGTGGGGCCTCAACAAGCCGGTGATCGCCGCCGTGAACGGGCTGGCGTTGGGCGGCGGGTTCGAGCTGGTGATCGCCTGCGATCTCATCATCTGCGCCGAGCATGTGGAGTTCGCGCTGCCGGAGCTGCCGATCGGTATCGTGCCGGATTCCGGCGGCATCCAGCGCGTGCCGCGGCGGCTGCCGCACAACATCGCCATGGAGCTGCTGCTGCTCGGCCGCCGCATGACGGCGGCGGAGGCGCTGCATTACGGCATGATCAACCGGATCGTGCCCAAGGACCAGCCGATCACCCTGGCGCGCGAATGGGCGGCCACCATCGCCGACGGCGCGCCGCTCACCATCCAGGCGCTGAAGGAGGCGCTGCGCGAGATGGACGGCCACAGCATCCGCGACAGCTTCCGCCTGATCCGCACCGGCAAGCTGCCTACCTACGAGAAGTCGCTGCTGTCGGAGGACGCCAAGGAAGGGGTGCGGGCCTTCGCCGAGAAGCGCAAGGCGAACTTCAAGGGTCGCTGACACCAATACCGGAAAACAGGTCGGCGCCGGTGGGGCCGGCGCCGACCGCCCTCGCAGGCAAGTGGCTTAGGGGACTAGCTCACCTGCGCGTTAAGCTGGTTGCTGATCTCGACGACGGCCTGCATCGACGGATCGCTATAGGCATAGGTCGTGAACTGGGCGTTGCTCTCGACGACGGTCCAGTGGTTGCTGCCGTTGGCGGTCAGCGTGACCGAGTCACCGGTTTCACCGACGATGGTCAGGCGGTTGTCGCCGTCCGTCATGTTCAGCACGTCGTCGATCGACAGCGACACCTTGTTGGCGCCGTAGCCGGTGGTGTCGATCGCCTCGACGTCGTGGAGCTTCACCGCCTCGGCGTGACCGAACGATGCGCCTTGTTGGGCCAGGTGCACCGTGTCGTGGCCGTCGCCCATGTAGAGCTGGCCGAAGCTGCCGTTGACGTGCACCACATCGTCGCCCGAACCGAAAGTGGTCTGGCCGTTGAGGGTCGAGGTCGAGACCTCGTAGCCGTTCATCAGGCCGATGTCCGCGGTCGAGACGGTTGACGTCACGCCGCCGCTGTCGGTCACGCTGTAGTCGATGTGGCGCTCGCCCTCGGTCTTGCTGCTGGTCGAGAAGTAGATCGAGTTGGCGAAGGCCTCGTACTGGTCGAGCGTCTCGGTGCCGGTCTTGCCGACGATGGTGATGGTGTAGTCGGCGGTGCCATGGTCGACCGTCACCGTGAACGAACCGCTGGGCGGGACGTTCAGCGTGTCGCCGGCCTGGAAGCCGCTGGTGTGGACCACCGCCTGGGACAGCGTGTTGCTGTCGACGTCCGAGAAGTCGACCGTCGGCTGCACGAAGCTCTGCGTCATCTTGTTGACGTTGTAGGTGCCGAGGTCGACGCTGAACACGACGTCGTTGAAGTCCTTGTCGCCGCCGCCGCCCAGATCCTCGACACCGATCACCAGTTGGTTCGGCAGGTTGGAACTGACGCCGGACGCGAAGTGGTCGATGTCGCTGTTGCCGGTGAAGTCGGTGTTCAGCGTCTTGTTGTGGGTGAAGAACGTTTCGCCGTTCATCGCGCTGTTGCCGACATAGACCTTGCCGTTGCCGTTGGCGTCGACCTTGATCGACAGCTGGCCGGCGATTGCGTTCATCGCCGCCGTCTGGTTGGCGGTGCCGGCCGCCGCATTGGTCAGCAGCGTCTTGTTGGTGCCATCGTTGGCGCCGTTTGAGATCGCAAAGAAGCCGACGTGGGTGCCCGCCGGCATGGTGCCGAGCGAAACGGTGTTGGCCTGGTTGTAGCCCAGGAAGTCCTTCACCATTGCCGAGCCCAGCACGCCCTCGCTATTGGCCGAGGCGTCCAGCCAGACGAACTTCACCGAACCGGCGATGACGTTGCCGCTATTGTCGTACTGGTAGGTGCCGACCATGTTGTGGTTGCCGGCCGCTTCCTTCTGGAAGGTCACCGACACCGGCGTCGCCGCCGACAGGGTCATGTTCGACGCATCGACGCCGTTCAGCAGGTTCGAACCCGGCTTTGCGACGCCGGCGCTGTCGTTGCTGTAGAGATAGGCGCCGACCGAGGCGTTCGCGACCGGATTGTAGGCCGTGCTGGTGTTGACGATGTGGTTCTCGGCGGAGCCGTCCTTGCTGGTCACAGTCGGCGCTTCGTTCACGTTCGTGACGTTGACCGTGAAGTCCTTGGCGATCGCATGACCGCCCTGGTCGGTCGCGGTGACCTTGACGGTGACCGAAGGCTCGGTCTCGAAGTCGAGCGAGACGCCGCTCTTCAGCTTGAGCTGGTTGTTCACCACCTCGAAGCGGCCGTCGGAAACCTGGTAGCTCTGGCTGTCGCCGGCATCCGGATCGATCACTGAGACAGTGCCGATCACTGCGCCCTTGGCATTCTCGGCGACGCTGCTGGTGCCAAGCGACATGCCGGTCTGCGCCTCGTTGACGTCGCCCACATTGACCGTGAAGGCCTTCGATACCTGGTTGTTGCCGCCGTCGGTCGCGGTGACCGTGACGCTGACACTGGAGCCCTGCTCGTAGTCGAGCGAGACGCCGCTCTTCAGCTTGAGCTGGTTGTTCACCACCTCGAAGCGGCCGTCCGAGACCGAGAAGCTCTGCTTGTCGCCGGCATCCGGGTCGGTGACCGACAGGGTGCCGATCACGGCGCCGGTGGAATTCTCCGACACCTTGCTCGCGCTCAGCGTCATCGCGGTCTGGGCTTCGTTCACGTTCGTGACGTCAACCGTGAAGGCCTTGGAGATCTGGTTGTTGCCGCCATCTTTCGCGGTGACGGTGACGCTCACGCTCGAGCCCTGCTCATAGTCGAGCGACACGCCGCTCTTCAGCTTGAGCTGGCTGTTCACCACCTCGAACCGGCTGTCAGACACCGAGAAGCTCTGCTTGTCGCCGGCATCCGGATCAGTGACCGACAACGTGCCGATGACCGCGCCGGACGCATTCTCTGCGACCTTGCTGGCGCTCAGGGCCATGCCCGTCTGCGCCTCGTTGACGTTCGTGACGTTGACCGTGACGGTCTGCTGGATCTGGTGGCCGGCCTTGTCGGTGGCGGTCACGGTGACGTTGACGCTGGAGCCTTGCTCGTAGTCGAGCGAGACGCCGCTCTTCAGCTTGAGCTGATTGTTGACGACCTCGAAACGGCTGTCCGACACCTTGTAGCTCTGCGCATCGCCGGCATCGACGTCGGCGACCCAGAGCGTGCCGGCGACCGCGCCCGCCGCATTCTCGGTGACGCTGGCGCCGGTCCAGGTGAGCGCGGTCTGCGCCTCGTTCACGTCGCCGACCTTGATCGCGAAGGTCTGCTGGGTCTGCAGCCCGCCGCTATCGGTGGCGGTGACCGTGACATTGACCGACTGCTCGGCCTCATAGTTGAAGGACGCGTCGCTCTTGAGCTTCAGTTGGCCGTCCACCACTTCGAAGCGACTGTCCGAGACCGAGAAGCTGTGGCTGTCGCCGGCATCCGGGTCGGTGACCGAGAGGGTGCCGATCACCACGCCCTTGAAGTTCTCGGGGACGGTGGCGCCCATGCCCTTGAGCGCGACGTTGTCGAGCAGGCCGCCGTAATTGTCGTTGTTGCCGCTGACTTCACGGAACTCGAGACGGTCGCTGCCGCCGGTGCCAATCACCTGGAAGCTGCTGGACTGCCAGGTGGTGGACTGCGGATCGACCGAGCCGACCTTCACGCCGTTCCAGTAGATCTCGATGGTATCGGTGTGCTTGGTGTCGCCACGGGTCGACGTGTCGAAGGTCAGCTCGTAGGCGCGACCAGCGACCGTCTGGACGTCCTGATAGAGGTTGTCGACCTTGTTGTCGGCATCCATCTCGACCACCTGGGCGCCGTCCGACGCCTTGTTGGTCACGTTGTTCTGGATCTCGACCTGCGTGCTGGTCTTCCAGCCATCGATGCCGCTGAACAGCGACCACTGGCCGTTACTCAGCTTGTTGGCCTCGAAGCTGCCGTTGATCAGCAGCTGCGTGCTGTCGGTCGCAAGGCTGAGGCTCATGGGAGCCTCGTTGACGTTGCCGACGCTGATCGCGAAGGCCTGCTGGATCTGATGGCCGCCCATGTCGGTGGCGGTGACCTGCACGTTGACAGTCGACTCGGCCTCGTGGTTGAGCGAGACGCCGTCCTTCAGCTTGAGCTGGCCGTCGACCACCTCGAAGCGGCTGTCGGAGACCTGGAAGCTCTGCTTGTCGCCGGCGTCCGGATCGGCCACCGTCAGCGTGCCGACGACGGCGCCCGCCGCGTTCTCCTGCACCTGGCTGTGATCGAGCGACAGCGCGGTCTGCGCTTCGTTGACGTCGCCGACCGAGAGGGAGAAGGTCTCCTGCACTTTGTTGCCGGCGCTGTCGGTGGCGACCACGGTCACGTTGAGGTTCGGCTCGCTCTCGAAGTCGAGCGACACGCCGTCCTTCAGTTTCAGCTGGCCGTTCGCGACCTCGAAGCGGCTGTCCGACACCTCGAAGCTATGGGTGTCGCCGGCATCCGGATCGATCGCGGACAGCGCACCGATCACGGCGCCTGCGACGTTCTCGACCACGGTGTTGCCGGAGAGGTTGATGTCGGTCGGCGTCTCGTTCACATCGCCGACGGTGATGGCGAAGGTCTGCTGGATCTGATGGCCGGCGCCGTCGGTGGCGGTCACGGTGACGTTTACCGACGGCTCGCTCTCATGGTCGAGCGAAACGCCGTCCTTCAGCTTGAGCTGGCCGTCGACCACCTCGAAGCGGCTGTCGGAAACTTCGAAGCTCTGGCTGTCGCCGGCATCCGGATCGGCTACGGTCAAAGCGCCGATGACGGCGCCAGCGGCATTCTCGGCAACCGAGCTGCTGGCGAGCGAAAGAGCGGTCTGCGCTTCGTTCACGTCGCCGACCGTGATGGCGAAAGTCTGTTGGATCTGATGGCCCGCGCTGTCGGTGGCGGTCACGGTGACGTTGACCGAGGGTTCACCCTCGTGGTCGAGCGATACACCATCCTTCAGCTTGAGCTGGCCGTCGACCACCTCGAAGCGGCTGTCGGAAACCTGGAAGCTCTGGCTGTCGCCGGCGTCCGGATCGGCGACTATCAAGGAACCGACAACCGCGCCCGCGGCGTTCTCCGCCACGGAACTGTTGTCGAGCGAAAGGGCGGTCTGCGCTTCGTTCACATCCCCGACGGTGATAGCGAAGACCTGCTGGATCTGGTGGCCGGCGCTGTCGGTGGCGGTCACGGTGACGTTGACCGTCGGCTCGCCCTCGTGGTCGAGCGAGACGCCATCCTTCAGCTTGAGCTGGCCGTCGACCACCTCGAAACGGTTATCGGAAACCTGGAAGCTCTGGCTGTCGCCAGCGTCCGGATCGGCAACGATGACGGCGCCAACGACCGCGCCCGGGGCGTTCTCAGCGATGCTGTCGCCGACCAGCGACAGCGAGGTCTGGCCCTCGTTCACGTCGCCGACCTGGATCGTGACCGCGCGCTGGATTTGGTGGCCGCCTTGGTCGGTGGCAGTAATGGTGACGTCGATCGTTGGCTCGCTCTCGTGATCGAGCGAGACTCCATCCTTCAACTTGAGCTGGCCGTCAACCACCTCGAAACGGCTGTCCGAGACCTGAAAGGTTTGTTCGTCGCCCTGGTCCGGATCGGCAACGGTAAGCTTGCCGATGACAGCGCCCGCCACATTCTCGTTGGCCGCGTTGCCGTCGACGATGAAGTCGGTCTGGGCTTCGTTTACATCCGTCACGTCGATGTGGACGGGAATGGTCTTCACGTCGCCGGTGCGGGACGTGGCGGTGATCTCGAGGTCAATGCCCGCCTCGGTCTCGTAGTCGAAGCTGACGCCGTCGCGCAGCTGCAGGACGCCGTCGACGATTTCGAAGCGGTCGTCCGAGACCTCGAACTTGATGTCGGCCGGATTGCCGGTGATGACCTTGCCGAACGAGACGCCGCCCTGGTTTTCGTCGATGCGCCACGGATCGTGGCTGCTCCAGGTCACCGGGACCGGGGCCTCCGCCGGATCGTAACTGCGATTGTCATCGGTGCCCGGATCGTCATAGCTCAGCGAGGTGCCACCCAGCGCGCCCTCGGAATCGAACCCTCCGAACTCATCCGAGGTGCCGGGGAAGGGCGTGAAAGCCGCCGGGCCGCCGTTGATGGAGCCGAGGTTGTCGTTGGCCGGGCCCGCCGCGGTCTGGAAGTTCTCGACGCCGGCGTCGGCCAGGATGGAGGCGAGGTCGACCTTCTGGCCGTCCGGCAGCGTCAGCTGGCCATCGACATCATCCAGGTCCACGGTCTCGACGATCGCGCCGCTTTCGTCGCGGACGACGACCTCGTCGCCGCTGATCTCGAGACTGTAATCGCCAACATTGACCTGGTCGGACACGGACGTCGCTCCAATGCAAATTCGTTGGAGACAGGGTGCCCGAGTACCGATGAAAGGGTTATTAGCCGACCGACATAGTCTTCACACGCGCGTGTGAAGAAGGATGCGAAAAATCGAGACAGATACAATGCGGTTTATTTGTTAGAACTGAATTAACCACGTTGGGCCTGTTGGAGGTCAGCAGCGCGGACCGTGGGTCACGCTCTAGTGTGCGCTCGCAAGCGGCTCAAAGGCCTACGCGTCGCAAACACTTTTCTCCGAGTGATACCGCGGGAGGTGGGTAGCCTTACTCGAGCGGACGCAGCACGCTGCGGGAAATGATGTGGCGCTGAATCTCGGACGTGCCGTCCCAGATGCGCTCGACCCGCGCATCGCGCCACAGCCGCTCGACGCCGACCTCTTCCATCAAGCCCATGCCGCCGAAAATCTGGACAGTCTGGTCTGTCACGCGCGCCAGCATCTCGGTCGCGTAGAGCTTCGCCATCGCATAATCGGCGTCTGTGACGCTGCCCTGGTCGGTCTTCCAGGCTGTCTGCAGGCAGAGCAGGTTCGCCGCTTCGATCTCGGTCGCCATGTCGGCCAGCTTGAAGGAGGTGCCCTGGAACTTGCCGATGGTCTGGCCGAACTGCTTGCGGGTGGCAGCCCATTGCGCCGCCATCTCCATCGCCCGCTGGGCTCGGCCGACGCATTGGGCCGCGACGGTCAGTCGGGTGGCGCCGAGCCACTGGTTGGCGACATCGAAGCCGCGATGCACCTCGCCCAGCACTTGGCCCTTCTTCACACGGCAGTTGTTGAAGACCAGCTCGCAGTGGTGAAAGCCGCGATGGGACACGGAGTGGGGGCCCATGCGCACGTCCAGGCCCTTGGTGTCCTTGTCGACCAGGAACGAGGTGATTTTCTTCTTCGACCCCTTGCTGGTCTCTTCGACGCCGCTGGCCGCAAACAGCACGATGAAGTCCGCGACATCGGCATAGGAGATAAAGTGCTTGGTGCCGTTGATGACGAAATCGTCGCCGTCGGCCTCGGCACGCGTCTGCATGGAGCGCAGGTCCGAGCCGGCATTGGGCTCAGTCAGTCCCAGGCATTCGACCCGCTCGCCGCGGATGGCGGGCAGCAGGTAGCGCTCGACCTGCTCGCCCTGGCAGGCGCGCAGGATGTTGCTGGGCCGCGCCACCGCGTATTGCAGCGCGAACGAAGTGCGGCCGAGTTCGCGCTCCATCAAGGTCAGCGCAACATGATCGAGGCCACCACCGCCCAGCTCCTCCGGCATGTTGGCGGCATAGAAGCCGTTCTTGATGGCGGCGGCGTGGATGTGCTGGATCAGCTCCGGCCGCACCGTGTTGGTGCGCTCGACCTCTTCTTCGTGCGGTTTCAGCTCCGCTTCGACGAAGGCGCGGATGCTGTCGACCAGCATTTGCTGTTCCGAGGTCAGGCCGAAGTCCATGGCAGTCTCTCTGTCTACTTCTTCTTGGGCAGGCCGATGGCGCGCCCGGAATTCTGGGGCAGGGGCAGCGCCTTGTGCGCTTCCATGACCTCCGCCAGCTTGGTGGCGACGTCCGGCCGGAACGGCGCGGATTTAGGATCGCCCGCGCTGTCGATATTGACCAGCATGAACTCCGAGGTCGCCGCCAGCTCGTCGCCCAGCCGCGCGGTGTGCATGGTGAGATAGAGCTGGAACCGTTTCTGATCGAACCCGATCAGCTGGCAGCGGATTTCGACTTCCTCATCCAGCTTCACCTCGCGCAGATAGTTGATGTGCGCTTCAAGGGTGTAGATGGTGGTCTTGGTCGCGCGGCGCTCGGCATCCGACATGCCGATGCGATTCATGAACTCATCGACGCCGCCCAGGCTGAAGATGACCAGGTAATAGCCGTCGTTCAGGTGGTTGTTGTAGTCCACCCACTCCGGCTTCACCCGCGTCCTGTACAGGCTGAGCGGCGCTGCGATCATGACTATTCGTGACCTTTACTCGTCCGGGCGCAAACCGTGGCGCTGCTTGGCGCCCTTGATAGCGTCGAGCACGCTGATGATGGCGTCGTCGCGATAGCGCTCGAGCTGCTTGATCGATCGGCTGCCCTTCTGCTGGTCGGTGCCTTCGACCACGCGGTCGATCAGTTCGTCGGTGAGCTGCGGGGCCTTCAGCTTGGTCCAGGGCAATTCGAGGGCCGGGCCGAACTGCGCCATGAAGTGCTTCATGCCGGCATCGCCGCCGGCCAGCGTGTAGATCAGGAAGCTGCCCATGAAGGAGAAGCGGATGCCGCAGCCGAAGCGGATTGCATCATCGATCTCCGCCGTGGTGGCGACGCCTTCGTTGATCATGTGCAGGCTCTCGCGCCACACCGCCTCGAGCAGGCGGTCGGCGACGAAGCCCGGGATCTCCGAGCTCAGCTTCAGCGGATGCATGCCGATGGCGGCATAGATCTGGGCTGCGGCGTCGGCCGCCTCCTGGGATGTCTTCTTGCCTTTGACCACTTCGACCAGCGGCAGCAGATAGACCGGGTTGAACGGGTGGCCGACCAGGCAGCGGTCGGGGTTGACGGTGTCGCTGTAGAAGTCGCTGGGCAGCAGGCCCGAGGTCGAGGAGCCGATGATCGCGTTCGGCTTGCAGGCGCGGGTGATCTGCGCGTGCAGCTTGCGCTTCAGGTCCTCGCGCTCCGGCGCGCTTTCCTGGATGAAGTCGGCATCCTTCACGCATTCCTCGACGGTCTTCACGACCTTGAGGCGGTTCTGGCTGGCGCCGGGCTTCAGTCCGACGCGCTCCAAAGCGGGCCAGGCATTGGCGACGTTGGCGCGCAGGGTCTGCTCGCCATTCGGCGCCGGGTCCCAGGCGATCACGTCGAGGCCGTTGGCCAGCGCCCGCGCGGCCCAGCCGCTGCCGATAACGCCGGCGCCGATCACGGCGACGGTCTTGATGTTGGTGATGTAAGCCATGTGTTGTTCCCCTTGCGTGATCTCAGTTGCGCGGCTTAAGGCCGAGCTTCTTGCGCCCTTCGGCGGGCGTCAGCGGCCGGCCGCCGAGCTTCTGGATGATGTCGATGGCGCGGTCGACCAGCGTGGCGTTGCTGGCGTAGACGCCTTTCTCGAGCCACAGGTTGTCCTCGAGCCCGACGCGCACGTTGCCGCCGAGCAGCATCGCCTGCGCGACCATCGGCATCTGCATGCGGCCGATACCGAAGCCCGCCCACACGGCGCCTTCGGGCAGGTTGTCCTTCATCGCCTTCATCGAGACAGTGTCGGCGGGCGCGCCCCATGGAATGCCGAGGCAGAATTGGAACATCGGCGGCGAATCGAGCAGGCCTTCCTTCAGCATCTGCTTGGCGAACCAGAGATGGCCGGTGTCGAACACCTCCAGTTCCGGTTTCACGCCCAGCTCCTGCACGCGCTTGGCGCCGGCGCGCAGCTGCTTCGGCGTCGAGACGTAGATCAGGTCGCCATCGCCGAAGTTGAGCGTGCCGCAATCGAGCGTGCAGATTTCCGGCAGCAGCTCTTCAACGTGCGCCAAGCGTGTCAGCGGGCCGACCAGGTCGCAGTTGGGGCCGAACTTCATGGGATCTTCGCCGGCGCCGATGTCGAGATCGCCACCCATGCCAGCGGTGAGATTGACGATCATGTCGACGCCGGAGGAGCGCACGCGATCGACCACCTCGGCATAGAGCTTGACGTCTCGCGCGCCCTTGCCGGTTTCCGGATCGCGCACGTGCATGTGGCAGATGGTGGCGCCCGACTTGGCGGCCTCGATCGCGGAATCGGCGATCTGCTTCGGCGTCACCGGGATGGCGGGATGTCGGCCGACCGTGTCGCCGGCGCCGGTGATGGCGCAGGTCACGATGACTTCGGTGTTCATGGATGGCTCCTCTTGGGTGCGGCTCCGATTGCCCGGAAAGGTGCTGTGTACAGGCGAAAATTGATTGACGGATTCCGACATCGACTTGGATTGGCCCGACGCCAGAGTCCAACAGTCGTCTAACGCAGCGCCGGCATGATCCCGCCTTGGGTGCGGCGACGCTCCTCGGTCGGGGCCTTGCCCGCCCACGAGCGGTAAGCGCGCGAGAAATGCGCCGGCGACGCGAAGCCGCTGGCGACCGCGATCTCCACCACCGCAAGATCGCTGTATTGCAGCAGCGCACGCGCCCGCTGCAGGCGCAGGTCCAGATAGTAGCGATGCGGCGTCATGGAGAAGTGCCGGTGGAACAGCCGCTCCAGCTGGCGCAGCGAAAGGCCGGCGCGCTTCGCCAGCGCGGCAGCGTCCAGCGGATCTTCGAGGTTCTGCTCCATGAGCGAAAGCGCCTGCGCCAAGCCCGGATGCGTCACGCCCTGTCGCGCCGGTGGCTCCATGCGCTGGCGATCATTGGGCGGACGGATGCGCGCATGGATGAATTGCTCCGACGCGGCGGCAGCGAGACGGTGCCCGTGCTGCAGCGAGATGAGGTGCAGCAGCATGTCGAGCGCCGCTGTGCCACCGGCACAAGTCAGCCGGTTGCGGTCGATCACGAACAGGCCGCTGTCGGCCTCCACCTTCGGAAAGGCTTCGCGGAACGAATCCAATCCCTCCCAATGCGTGGTGGCACGATACCCATCGAGCAATCCAGCCCATGCCAGGAAGAAGCTGCCGGTGTCGATGGCGCCGAGATCGACCGAGCGGCTGTTGAGCCCGGTTAGCCACTTGCGCGTGGCGCGGTCGAAGTATCGTTCCGGCTCGAAGCCTGCGCACACCACCGCCAGGGCGAGATCGAGCTTGCTGTCGAGGCTGTGATCGGCGAGCAGCGACATGCCGTTGGAGGCGGTGACCGACTTGCCGTCGCGCGAGACCACCACCCAACGATAGAGGTCGCGCCCGGCGAGGCGGTTCGCGACGCGCAACGGCTCTACGGCCGAGACGAAAGCGAGCATGGAGAACTGCGGGACGATCAGGAAGGCGACCGTCTGGGGCGTTTCGATCGGCGCGGCCTGAATCCGCGGCTCGGGCGTCATGCTTACCCTCGGGGCAAACCTCGGTGTAAGTCGTGATTCGTCATGGCTTGACGGAATTTGTCAACTGGCGGGATGCCCTGGCTCCATGCTTTATGAGATATCCTGCAGCAGGTTAGGGGGACCTGGGGTGCTGGATCCCGATATCGCTGCCTTCGCCGCCGACCAGGATGCAACGTTCGACCAGGCTTTCTCCGCCCGGCCGATCAAGGAGCAGCGCGCGCTGTACGAAGAGTTCTGGCGCCGCTATCACGCGCCGCGGCCCGATGGGGTGTTGGCCACCGACTTCAACGTGCTCGGGCTCAGCGGCCACGTTCCGGTCCGGCTCTATGTTCCGGCGAAAGCCAGTAGCCCGGCGCCAGTCATCGTCTATTGCCACGGCGGCGCCTGGATGTTCGGCGGGCTGGACAGCCACGATTTGCCCTGTGCGCGCCTAGCGCACCATTCCGAGGCCGCGGTCCTCGCGGTCGACTATCGCCTGGCCCCCGAGCACAAATATCCGGCTGCATTGCAGGATGCTTGGGATGCCGTGAACTGGGTGGTGGAGCAGGGGCCAGAGCGCAATCTCGATCCGCGCCGTGTTGCGGTCGCCGGTGACAGCGCCGGCGGCGCGCTCTCAGCGGGGATGGCGCTGATGGCGCGCGACACCGGCGCGCCGCGATTGCGCGCGCAGGGTCTGATCTATCCCGCGCTGCGCGTTTCTCGCCCGGCGATCGACACCCACAGCCCGGGCTTGGATGAGGCCGCGGTGTCCGCGGCCCTCAGCGCCTATCTGTCGTCGCCCGGCGATGCGCAGGACCCCTATGCGATGCCGCTGATGGCGCGCGACTTCTCGCGTCTGCCGCCGGCCGTCATCTGTGCGGCGGAACTGGACGTAGTTCTGCCGGATGCCCTGGAGTATGCCGCGGCGCTGGACGCGGCCGGTGTTCCACAACGGCTGATCGTGGCGCACGGACTGCCGCATACATTCCTGCGCGCATTGCACTTTTGTGGCGCTGCCGAGCGCGCCTTCGTCGACTTCGCGCGCGCGATGGCGGAGCTGCTTCGTGGCTAGCGAAAACGGCTGTGTTCGGTATCGATTATGTCATGGCACCCGATTGGTCCGCGATTGTCTGCGACCGAGTGGTTCTGCATAGTGGTGCGCAATCAGGACTTTGCCGGCGACCGCGGGATGCAACTTCGGCGCCGGGCATTGAAAGGCGATTACGCCATACTCAGGGAAGAGGGAGAACGGGCATGAATCAGTGGGAAGAGTTACAGGTGGCCGCCACCAACGGCCGCGTAAGCCGGCGCGAGTTCATGCGACGCGCGGCGGCGCTAGGCGTCGCCACCTCGCTGGCGAGCGGCGTGCTGGCGAAGGCCGGCTACGCGCAGACGCCGGTGAAGGGCGGCAACCTGCGCGTCGGCGCGGCGGGCGGCAGCACGACCGACAGCATGGATGTCCGGACCTATCTCGACACCGTGATGATCAACATCTCCACCAGCATCTTCGACGGCCTGGTCGAGGTCGATGACAAGAATCAGATTCAGCCCGAACTGCTCGAGACGCTCGAGCCCAGCGACGATGCGACCGAATGGGTGTGCAACGTCCGCAAGGGCATCACCTTCAGCAACGGCAAGACGCTGGACGCCGACGACATCATCTACTCGATCAACCTGCATCGCGGCGAATCGAAGTCGGGCGCGGCCGGCCCCATGAAGCCGATCAAAGACGTCGTGAAGATGAGCCAGGAGCAGGTGAAGATCGTGCTCGAGGCGCCGGACGCCGACCTGCCGTACGTGCTCAGCGACTATCACGTGCTGGTGGTGCCGAATGGTTTCGAGGACTGGGCCAACCCGGTCGGAACCGGCGGCTACAAGGCCGAGGTATTCGACCCCGGCGTGCGCTGCATCCTGACCAACCGCGGCGGCTATTGGAAGGAAGGGCGCTGCAACCTTGAGTCGGCGGAGATCACCGTCATCAACGATGACGCCGCCCGCATGCAGTCTCTGTTGGCTGGAGAGTTCGACGTCACCCATCGCGTGGTGGTGCCGCTGGTCGATCAGCTCTTGGCGGCCGGTAATCTCGAGCTCGTGCAGGCCGCTGCCGGCTATCACTTCAACATGCCGATGATGGTGGACACCAAGCCTTACGACAATCTGGACACCCGGCTGGCGATGAAATACGCCATCAACCGCGCCAAGCTGGTCGAGATGATGTTCGGCAAGTATGCGCGCGTCGGCAACGATCATCCGATCCCGGAATCCGATCCATTCCACAACAACGAGCTGCCGCAGCGGCAATACGATCCCGAGAAGGCTGCCTTCCATGCCAAGAAGGCCGGCCTCGGCACTGCCGACGTCACGCTGTCGGCTTCCGACGCGGCGTTCAACGGCGCGATCGACATGTCGGTGCTGTTCCAGGCGACCGCCGGCGCGGCCGGCATTCCGGTCAAGGTGCGGCGCGAACCGAACGACGGTTTCTGGGACAACGTCTGGCTGAAGGCGCCGTTCATGACCTCGTATTGGGGCGGCCGCCCGGCCGCGACCCAGATGCTCGCGGTGGCCTACGGCGCCCAGGCACCGTGGAACGACACGCATTGGCGGGTCGACGCGTTCGAGAAGCTGCTGGCCGATGCGAAGGCGACGACCGATCATGCCAAGCGCAAGGACTACATCTGGGAGATGCAGCGCATGCTGTATGCGGATGGCGGCGCCATCATCCCGCTGTTCAAGGATTGGCTCGACGTGCACGACGTGAAGGTCAAGGGCCACACGCCTCACGGCATGTTCGATCTGTGCAACAGCCGGATCGTCCAGAAGGCCTGGATCGAGGCTTAGCAGACCATCCAGTCACAGGCGGCGGGGCATTAGTCCCGCCGCCTATTTCTTTGATTTTGTCGGATTATTCCGCGCCGCCCCTCTTGGACATGGAGTAGGTTGGCGGTAGTGTTGCCGCAAGCCCGTCGCTCAAATGGGGCAGGGACTCGGGGGGCGCGGCGCGGCACCCGGAGTCGGAGGGGGAGTGAATGCTGAAACTGCTCGGTCAGCGGCTGGTGCTGGGTTTTCTGACGTTGATCGTTGTTTCGGCCCTGATTTTCGCCGTGACCGAGTGGCTTCCCGGAGACATCGCCACCAACATCCTCGGTCAGTCGGCAACACCGGAGAATGTCGCCGCGATCCGTGCGGAGCTGGGGCTCGACCGTCCTGCTCATGAGCGGTATGTCGAGTGGCTCCGTGGCGCAGTGGAGGGAGACTTCGGCACCTCGCTGGCCAACAAGCGGTCGGTCGCGGCTGTCATCGGCCCACGTCTGTGGAACACGCTTTTCCTGGCGATCTATGCGGCGATCATTGCCGTACCGTTGTCGGTGTTCCTCGGCATCCTGGCCGCGATCTATCGCAACAGCATCTACGACAAGGCGGTCAACGTCGGCACGCTGGCCGCCATCTCCATGCCGGAGTTTTTCGTCGGCTACATCCTCATCCTGTATCTGTCGGTGCAGTTCCGCTGGTTCCCGGCGATCGCGACGTTCAAGCCGGAGCAGAGCTTCACGCAGCATCTCTATTCTACGTTCCTGCCGATGTTGACCTTGGTGTTGGTGGTCATCGCCCACATGATGCGCATGACCCGCACCTCGGTGCTCGCAGTGATGGCGAGCCCCTATATCGAGATGGCGCTGCTGAAGGGGCTGCCGAAATGGCGCATCGTGGTGCGTCATGCGCTGCCCAACGCGCTGGCGCCGATCATCAACGTCATCGCGCTGAACCTCGCCTATCTCATCGTCGGCGTCGTGGTGGTGGAGGCGGTGTTCACCTACAACGGGCTCGGCCGGCTGATGGTGGACGCGGTATCCAAGCGCGATGTGCCGGTGGTCCAAGCCTGCGGGCTCATCTTCGCCGTCGTCTTCATCGGCCTGAACATGATCGCGGATGTGCTGTCGATCCTCAGCAACCCGCGCCTCCGGCATCCGCGGTGAGGCGGCGATGAGACTGTTCGGGTCCAGGATCACCTTCACCGCGCTCATCGGAATTCTCATTATTCTCGCCTGCGCGGGCGGGGCGATCTTCGCGCCGTGGCTCGCGCCGCACGACCCAAACCTGCCGATGGGCAGCCGCTGGGATCCGCCGTCGGCCGAACACTGGCTTGGCCTCGACCAGATCGGACGCGACATGTTCTCGCGCATTCTGTACGGCGGGCGAATCTCCATCGGCTTGGCGATGCTGGCCACCGTCCTGGCCTTCGTCATCGGTGTCGTCACCGGCCTTGCCGCGACGATCTTCGGCGGATGGGTCGACATGCTGTTCTCGCGCGTCGCGGACGTCGTCCTGTCGGTCCCGAACCTGATGTGGGCGCTGATCATCCTGTCCGGGTTCGGCACCGGCGCCGGCATCATCGTCCTCACCATCGGCCTGCTCTATTCGGTCTACGTGTTCCGCGTCGCGCGCTCGGTCGCGATGAACATCGTCGTGCTGGAGTATGTCGAGGCGGCCAGGTTGCGCGGCGAGGGACTGTTCTGGGTCATCCTGCGCGAGATCCTGCCCAACGCCCTGCCGCCGCTGGCGGCGGAATTCGGGCTGCGGTTCTGCTTCGCGTTCCTGTTCGTGGCGGCGCTCAGCTTCCTTGGCCTTGGTGTCCAGCCACCCGATGCCGATTGGGGCAGCATGGTGAAGGAAAGCTCGCTCGCCATTCCCGCGGGCATTGCGGCGCCGCTCTATCCGGCGGCGGCGATCGCCGTGCTGACCATCGGCGTCAACCTGGTGGTCGACTGGCTGCTGTCGATGTATTCACGGCCGCAGGGAGAAAACGCGTGAGGGCGGGATGGCGCAGATAAAACCAAAGACCGAAGGCCAGATTCTCGACGTCCGTAACCTGCGGATCGAAGCGGTCACCGAGACCGGCATGCGCGTGACGCTGGTCGACGACGTCAGCTTCACGCTCGACGCCGGCGAGGTGCTGGGCCTGATCGGTGAATCCGGCGCCGGCAAGTCGACCATCGGGCTTTCCACCCTGATCTATGCCCGCACCGGCTGCCAGATCACCGGCGGACAGCTCCTGTTCCACGGCCGCGACCTGCGCGAGTTGAACGTCAAGGGCCGGCAGAATCTGCGCGGCGTGAAGGTCGCCTATATCGCGCAGAGTGCCGCCGCCGCGTTCAACCCCGCGCACACCATCTTCGACCAGGTAGCGGAAGTGGCGCTGCAGCACGGCATCATGAACCGCGCGCAGGCGCGCATGGATGCGATCCGCCTGTTTAGGGAGCTGGAGCTCCCCAATCCCGATAGGTTCGGCCATCGTTATCCGCACCAGGTCTCCGGCGGGCAGCTGCAACGCGCCATGGCAGCGATGGCGATGATCGCCAAGCCCGACCTGCTGGTGTTCGACGAGCCGACCACGGCGCTCGATGTCACCACCCAGGTCGAGGTGCTGGCGTCGTTCAAGAAGCTGATCCGCGAGCACCGCACCGCGGCGCTCTACATCTCGCACGATCTTGCGGTGGTGGCGCAGATCGCCGACCGCATCATGGTGCTGCGCCGCGGCAAGATGGTGGAGCACGGCCAGGCGACGCAAATCCTGCAGCAGCCGCAGATGGACTACACCCGCATGCTGGTGGCGGAACGGGTGGCCGCCGCGCAGAGCAAGTTCGTCGAAAGCCACGCCGAGGGCGACCGGCCGCTGCTCGAGGTCAAGAATGTGGTCGCCGCCTATCGTGGCTCGGTGAAGGTGATCGACGACGTCTCGATCTCCGTGCGTCGCGGCGACACGCTGGCGATCGTCGGTGAGTCGGGCTCCGGGAAGAGCACGCTGGCGCGCGTTGTCGTCGGCCTGCTGGCGCGCGAGCAGGGCGACGTGCTGTTCGACGGGACCAGCCTCAAGTCCCGGCTGCAGGACCGCAGCAAGGATCAGCTGCGCCGCATCCAGATGATCTATCAGATGCCGGATGTCGCCCTCAATCCACGCCAGACCCTGCTCGACATCATCGGCCGTCCGGTGCAGTTCTATTTCCGCAAGAGCCGGGCGGAGGTGCGCGCGCGGGTCGAGGAGCTGATGCGCCAGATCGACCTGCCGGCGGATTACATCACCCGCCGGCCGCATGAATTGTCGGGCGGCCAGAAGCAGCGTGTCTGCATCGCCCGCGCGCTGGCGGCGCAGCCCGACATCATCATCTGCGACGAGGTCACGTCGGCCCTGGACCCGCTGGTGGCGGACGAGATCCTGCGCCTGCTGCGGCGCATCCAGGACGAGACCGGCGTCGCGTTCCTGTTCATCACCCACGACCTCGGCACGGTGCGCCGCATCGCCAACAAGGTGGCGGTGATGCTGAAGGGCAAGCTGGTGGTAAGTGGGCCGATCGAGCAGGCCTTCAGCCCGCCCTACCATCCCTATACGGAATTGCTATTGTCCTCGGTGCCCGAGATTCGGCCCGATTGGCTGGACGAAGTATTGCGCCGGAGACGAAAGGCGAGTTGATGACTGTATATCGCAAGCTCGACGACCTGCCTCACAAGGTCAAGAAGATCGAGCATTTCTGGATCACCCTGAAGGACGGCTGCCGTCTGGCGGCGCGCATGTGGCTGCCGGCGGATGCGGAGAGCAAGCCGGTTCCGGCGGTCCTCGAATACATCCCCTATCGCAAGCGCGACGGCACGCGCGGCCGCGACGAGCCGATGCACGGCTATTTCGCGGGGCACGGCTATGCGGCGATCCGGGTGGACATGCGCGGCTCCGGCGAATCCGATGGCGTGCTGCAGGACGAGTACCTGCAGCTCGAGCTCGACGACGCGGTGGAGGTGATCGACTGGATCACGAGCCAGCCGTGGTGCGACGGCAAGGTCGGCATGATGGGCAAGTCGTGGGGCGGCTTCAACTGCCTGCAGGTCGCCGCGATGCAGCCGAAATCCCTGAAAGCGGTGCTTTCGGTCTGCTCGACCGACGACCGCTATGCCGACGACATCCACTACATGGGCGGCTGCCTGCTCAACGACAATCACTGGTGGGGCGATATCATGCTCGCCTATCAGGCGCGCCCGGCGGACCCGGCGCTGTTCGGCGAAGGATGGCGCGACAACTGGCTGAAGCGCCTCAACGAGATGCCGTTCTGGCCCGCGCTCTGGATGAAGCACCAGGCGCGCGATGATTATTGGCGCCACGGCTCGATCTGCGAGGACTATGGCGCGATCCAGTGCCCAGTGATGCTGATCGGCGGCTGGGCCGATGCCTATACCAACGCGGTCCCGCGCATGCTGGAGCACCTGACGGTGCCGCGCCGCGCGATCATCGGGCCGTGGGCTCATATCTATCCGCATGACGGCTTGCCGGGACCTGCGATCGGATTCCTGCAGGAAGCGGTCAAGTGGTGGGATCATTGGCTGAAAGGCGCCAAGAACGGCGTCATGGACGGACCCATGCTGTGGTCCTGGCTCGAGGACAGCGCGCGGCCCATGACCACGGCGACCTACCGCGATGGGCGCTGGGTCGGCGACCAGGCCTGGCCGAGCAAAAACGTGACCATGCAATCCTGGTCGCTCGGCGACGGCGTGCTGGCGCTGAAACCACCCGCCGCCGTTGACCTGTCGATCTGTTCGCCGCAGACGGTGGGCATCGGCTGTGGCGAATGGATGGGCGCCGGGTGCCCGGGCGAAATGCCGACCGACCAGCGCATGGATGACGGTGGATCGCTGGTGTTCGATTCGGCGCCGTTGCAACAGGAGCTCGATCTGCTGGGCGCTCCGGTGCTGGAGCTGGAGTTCTCGGTCGACCGTCCGGTGGCGCAAGTCTGCGCGCGGCTGAGCGATGTGTTTCCCGATGGCGCCGCCCAGCGCACCAGCTATGCGGTGTTCAATCTCAATCACCTGGCTGGGCACGACCAGCCGCAGCAGCTCGAGCCCGGCAAGCGCTATCGCGCGCGCATCGTGCTCAACGCGCTCGGCCATCGTTTCCCGGCTGGCCATCGCTTGCGCCTGGCGCTCTCCACTGCTTATTGGCCACTGATCTGGCCGACGCCGGAGCGCGTGACGCTGACCGTCCACGCGGCCGGCACGCGGCTCGCACTGCCGGTGCGGACGGGGCAGAGCCTGGACGGCACCAATCCATTCGCCGCTCCAGAGTCTGCGCCGCGCACGCCCGTCAGCAAGGTGGCGGACGGCTACCTCAAGCGCGAGGTCCATCATGACCTGATGACCGGCGCCATGACCTACGTCACCGATGGCGAAGGGGGCGTTTTCGGCGAAGGCGTCCTGCGCTTCGACGAGATCGACACGGTGGTCAACCACGCGATGCGCCGCGAGCTCACCATCCATCCCGAGGATCCGCTCAGCGCGCACTACCGGATCCGGCAGAGCTATGACCAGAAGCGCGACGGCTGGGACATCCGCATCGAGACCGAAACGGTCATGACCTCGACCAAGCGCGAGCTGATCCTGACCGGCAAGATGGATGCATTCGAGAACGGCAAGCGGGTGGCAAGCCGGAACTGGCGCGAGACGGAACCGCGCAATTGCCTCTAGCCGGCGCATGACGCGACTGTCCAACCGCGCCTACACCGACCTGCTTGCTGCCGTCTTCGCCGTCATCTGGGTGTTGCTGGCGATCGACCCGCTCTACCGGCACGACTGGATGCTGGAGAATTTTCTGGTCGTCGCCTTTGCGCTCGCTTTCCTGTGGTGGCGCAAGTCGCTCGAGCTGTCGAAGATCTCCGCGACGCTGATTTTCGTCTTTCTGTGCGTGCACGAGGTCGGGTCGCACTACACCTATTCCGAGGTGCCGTACGACAAATGGGCCGAAGCGTTGATCGGCGTTACGATCACCGAGTTGTTCGGCTTCTCGCGCAATCACTTCGACCGGCTGGAACATTTCTTCTACGGCCTGCTGCTGTCCTATCCGATGCGCGAGGTCTATATCCGCGCCCAGATGCTGAAGGGCCGGATGACCTACACCATCCCAATCACCATCACCCTGGCATTCTCCGCAGTCTACGAGATCATCGAATGGGCGGCGGCGGAGATCGTGGGCGGGGAGCTGGGTACGGCCTATCTCGGCACCCAGGGCGACGTGTGGGATGCGCAGAAGGACATGGCCCTGGCCGGCTTCGGCTCCATCCTGGCGATGGCCGCGACCTTCATCATCCACCGGCGGCAAGGAAAATTATAGGTTAGCTCTGGCGCGCCCTTGGTCCTATGATGTCCGGCAAAGAGCTCAGAATGAGCCGACGCTGGGAGGGGACTTATGTTGACCTTCGATGATTGCGTCGCGTTGTGCGAGCTGACCGAGGAAGAGATCGCGGCCATCGCCGAGCATGAGCATCTGCCGATGATCGTCGCTGCCGAGCTCGGCAACTACCTGATCCAGGCGCCGGACGGCGCGTTGCGCGTCAAGCGCATCATCCTCGATGACATGCTGGCGGCCGATCGGTCCGGCGACGGCACGCGCGCCTTGACCCTGAAACTGGTGCTCCGGCACTTCGTCGAGCGGTATCCGGAATGCCGTGGGCGGCGTCCCGCGCCCAGACGCGCGGTCGGCGATGCGATCAGCCGGTTTCTGTCGTCGGGCCGGCCGGCCTGCTGACGCGCGGCAAGCCGCCCCAGATCTCCGGGCGCTCGGCGTGGAACGCGAAGCCGAGCTTGAGGCTTTCCGCGATCCGCTCGGCGCGCTGCAGGAACAGGGCTGCGAGCTCCGCTTCGAACAGGCTGTGCGCCGTCTCCGAGAACAGCTGCAGCCAATGCTCGAAATGCCGCGGCTCGATGCCGGGCAGCTTGACGTGCGCCGGGATCGGCTTGCCCTTGTAGCGGCCGGTGGTATTCATCACCGACGACCAGAAATCGCACATGGTCTTGAGATGCGCCGTCCAATCCTCGCCGATGACGGCCAGGAAAATGGGGCCGAGCACCTCGTCCCGCCTAATACGCGCATAGAAGGTCGCGACCAGGGTCTCGATCTGGTCGTCGGAGGCGTATTGCGGGAGGGGCTCTCTCTGCATCCTCCTGAGATATGGTTCCGCGCGCGCCGTGGCAAGGTGACGGCGTGCCGCACGTACCATCCCGAATTGTTGAGTTGAGGCGGCGGCGCCGGATATACAGGAGGCGGCATAGGGGCTTTTGGGGAGCGACACATGAAGACGGCGGACGTGATCGTGATCGGCGGCGGCATCGCGGGCGCTTCCGCGGCGGCCGAGATCGCCGCCGACGGCGCACGAGTCCTGCTGCTGGAGATGGAAAGCCAGCCCGGCTATCACACCACCGGCCGCTCCGCTGCGATGTACGAGCCAAGCGAAGGCGTGGCGATCGTACGAGCGCTGACCCGCGCCAGCTTTCCCTTTTTTGCGACGCCTCCGGATGGCTTCACGGACGTACCGCTGCTTTCTCCGCGCGGCGTCCTGATGTTCGCCTATGACGGGCAGGAAATGCTGGCGGCCGATGCGAAGCGCAATGGCTTCGCCGAAGTCGACGCTTCGTTTGCGCGCGCGAAGCTGCCGCTGCTGAAGCTTGACGGGACCATTGCGATCTTATGGGACGGCGACGCACAGGACGTCGATGTCGATGCCTTGCACGGCGGGCGGCTACGAGCGCTCCGCCGCATGAAGGGCGAGCTGGTGGTCGACGCACCCGTCCATGCCGGCAAGCGCGTCGGTGGAACCTGGCGCCTTGATGCAGGCAGCGAGGGATGCGAAGCGCCGACCGTGGTGCTGGCTGCGGGCGCGTGGAGCGACCGGGTGGCTGCATCGTGCGGCATCGTGCCGGTCGGATTGCAGCCGAAACGGCGCAGCGCCGCGGTCATCTCGGGACCGGTCGGCGCCGCAGTCGGAGATTGGCCCGAGATATCTCCGGTCGACGTCAGCTTCTACTGCAAGCCGATGGGCGGCAAGCTGATGCTCTCGCCGGCCGATGAAGAACCGGTCGAGCCGCACGACGCTTGGGCCGACGATCTCCGGCTGGCAGAGGCCGCGGCCGGCCTTGAGCAGTTGGTGGACATGCAGGTGCAGCGGCTCGAGCGCACCTGGGGCGGCTTGCGCACCTTTGCGCCGGACGGCTTGCCGGTGGTCGGCTTCGATCCCGACGCGCACGGGTTCTTCTGGCTGGCGGGGCAGGGCGGCTATGGCATCCAGACGTCGCCGGCGCTGTCAAGGCTGGCGGCGGCGCTGGTCGCCGGCCGCGATGTGCCGGCCGATTTGACGCGCGATGGAATCGCGCCGGAGCCGCTTTCGCCATCTCGGTTTCGCTGACCAGCGAGTGGCGAATGGTGTGCGAGGTGCACGCGTTGATACTGGGCGATACACATTGACGGTTGCTTCCGCCAAGGGCACCCTGCGCGGCGGTTCGGGGGCAACTATGAGCGGCGGATGCTGAAGGCATGGGGAACGCAATGAGGCCGGCCCTGGCCGCCGCCTTCGTCGCCTGGATCGCGCCGGCGCCGCAGATGCATTGGAGGGGCCGGTGAAGCTGACCTTCTACGCGATCGGGGAAAGCGGCGCTCCGCTGCGCGCGGCGCCGGCGACACGGTCCTGGATGGACGAGACCAGCGACGCGTTCGCCTACCGTTGTCTCCCGCTCAACATTGCGAATGCCCATGGCTGGGAGTTCCTCTCGCCTTGCGCCTTCAGCGCGCGCTGGGACGGCGGCAGCGGATCGCAGGCCATCGACATCCGCTGCTCCGCCGGCCTGCATGCGCGGCCGACCAGCATCTTCGGCCACGGCGTCCTGACCTTTCACGTGCATGGGCTGTTCCGCACCGAGCCCGGCTGGAACCTGTTCATCGGCGGATCGCCGAACCAGCCGAAGGACGGCATCTATCCCTTGAGCGGCGTGATCGAAACCGACTGGTCGCCTTATTCCTTCACGATGAACTGGCGCTTCACCCGGGCCGACCACTGGATCAGCTTCGAGGAAGGCGAGCCATTCTGCTTCGTGTTCCCGGTGCAGCGCGGCGTGCTGGAGACCGCCAAGGCCGAGATCAGGAGCCTGGCGAGTGAGCCTGCGCTCAAGGCCGAGTATGAGCAATGGAGCCTGGAGCGCCGGGATTTCACCGACCGTCTGATGGTCAAGGACACATCCGAATCCAAGACGCGGTGGCAGAAGCGCTACTACCGCGGCCTGACCATGCAAGACAAGTCGGGGATCTCGGATCATCAGGCGAAGCTCCGGCTTCCCGAGTTCACGGACAACCGGACCCGGGCCGTAGCCGCGCCCGTGGTACGCGTCGACGCCCTGCCGGAGTTCCACCGCAAGGTCGTGCCGCTGTCGCGGGCCAAGCATGGCCCGCTGGGGCTGCGCACGCTCGACTGCTCATTCGCGGCCAGCACGCCGCTGATCTCGCTGGCCGCCGTCGAATGCGCCAGCGCATCCGCCAACTATCCCTTGGCTTTTGCGGGGCACAATCCGCCGCGACCGGTTTGCGTCGTCGGCGGCCTGCCAGGCCTCAATCTCCAGGTCAACACGGCGGGCGCCTGGCGGTTCGGCCACTACATCCCCGCCATCGTTCGGCGCTTTCCCTTCCTCGTCGTCGCCGATGCCGGCAAGCCCGACGTTCTGACCCTCGCCGTCGAAGAGAATACGGAGTTGCTCGACCAGGCCGCGCCGGACAAGCTGTTCGAGAGCGGTGAAATGACCGCACTCGGCCGGGAGCGCCTGCAATTCGCGGCCCAGGTCGCCGCCGAATTCCAGAGGACCGAGGCGCTGTGCCGCCATCCCGCGTTCGAAGATCTCCTGATGCCGGCGCGCAATGTCGCGCCGCCGCGGCTGGCGGTGCGCAGCGTCATCCGCGACCTCCGCGTGGTCGACCCGGAGCGCCTGCGCGCCATTCCGGAGAACTTGCGCGGGGAGTGGCACGCCAATGGCTGGCTTGCGGCCCTGGAGGCGCATGTCGCGTCGGCAGGCAACTGGGAGCGGCTCCTGGCTTACGAGGATGATAAGTCCGCCACGCTCGTCCAACCGCATCTCGCAGCGCCGCTCTAGGCCCGCGAAATGCCGGCTCCGACAGATTCCATTCGCGTCAGCGTGCAAAGGTCGCCGCAATCGATCCGGCTGGTCAGCCCGGAGGACGTGATCCAGGTGTGGATCGATGGCGTCGATTGCATCAACGAGGTGCGGAACGACTTCGCGGCCTGGTATTTCCTGCCCATTGCGATGCGGACCGGCCGCGACCTGCGAATCGAGGGCGAGGGCTCGGAGGAGACGATCAGGAACGCCAGGCGCATATCCGAAATCTGGGAAACGTGGCTGCCCCACCACTTCACCGCGGTGAACGTGTCGTTCGACACTGTATCGCCCAGGCGCGCGGCGGACGGCCATCGCAGGCGCAGCCTGTGCTGCTACTCGGGCGGAATCGACAGCACCCACGCGCTCCTCACCCGACACCGCGCTGGCCAGACGCAAAGCCTGCTGACGCTGCACGGCATGGACTACCGGCTCGAGGACAAGGAGAAATTCGAGGCCTTCAAGGACAAGATCGCCCCGTTCTCGCGGCTGGTCGGCGACGGTCACATCTTCCTCAGCACCGACGCCCACGCATCCTATCGCACGCGCCGGGTCAACAAGTGGGGCCACTTCAGCCACATCTTCGTGCTCGCCGGCTCCGGGTTCCTGTTCAGTGAGGAGTATGGCGAGATCCTGATCGCGGCGGACTACCGCCTCGATCAGCAATTCATCGCGCACCCCTGGGGCTCGAACGGCGCAACCAATATCTACTTCGACGATGGGTATACGCGGCTCACGACGCTCGAAGGCAATCTGAGCCGGACCGAGAAGATGGCGACGCTGCTGACTTCGAGCGAAGCTCTACAGTCGGTCTCGTTCTGCAGCAACTACCGCTGGCGGCCCAGCAATTGCGGACGCTGCCAGAAATGCATGCGGACCAAGGTGATGTTCTTCGTGGCGACGGGATCGGTGCCGGAGATCTTTGCGGAGCGGTCCATTCCACCAAACTGGTTTCGCCACTTCGACCTGACGAAGCGGTACCAGGCGGCCTTTCTCCTGGACATCATCAGCTGCGCGAAGCGCACCGGCAGACTGGCGCAGCTGCCGAACGCGGACGTCGTCTACGCGATGGTGAAGCGAGGACCTGACAAAGCCGGAGGCAAGCAAGAACGGCGGGGCCTCGGTGCGAAACTGCTCCGCTTCCTGCGACGCAAGACCGGCAGGTCGGCGAAAGCATCGCGCCGCGCGCCGTCAAGGGTGGGCGGAAACACCTAGTCGCCCCTGCGCTTCCGGGCCGCTTGCCTTGCCTCGCGGTTGGCCTGGCCGCCGACATCTGCACCATGGAACCGCTCGTGGCGTGCCGGGTTATACGTCTGCGTGTCCAAGAGCGAGTCCATTCCATGTTCATCTTTGACCTGTTCTCATCTCGCGTCACATCAGCGTCCTCGTCGCCGTTGCGGTGGGATGGCCATTCGGGCAAGTCGCTCGATGGCGATATCGGGATGGAGCGATTCACATCCATGCCGGGTGATGCGCCCGCCGAGCTATCGGCCGCGGGAATCGCCACCAGCGATCTATCGGCAAGCTAGGATCAGGACCCATAAACTGAACAAAAAGCGCAGATGACGACTTCGAGCCGGACCTCAATCAGCCGGTCGGTGGTTTGCTCGTGTTGACCGCCAATTGAGCGTCGAAAGCCCGCTTGTAGGCGGGACGCGCTTCGCCGCGGGCGACATAAGCGGCCAGGTTCGGATATTCATCCAGAATGCCCGATGATTTCAGCCGGAGCAGCACCGATACCATCATCAGGTCGCCCGCGCTGAACGCACCATCGAGCCAATCGGCATCGCCCAGGCGACCGGAAAGCTGGCCCAGCCGGTCACGGACGCGATCCTCGACCAGAGGCAGGCGCTCCTCATACCAGGTCTTGTCGCGCTCCAGGAGCTTGGCGGTTCCGAGTTCGAGGATCGGCGGCTCCACCGTGCTGAGCGCGGCGAACATCCAGGTGATCGCGCGCGCCCGGGCATTCGCATCGTCTGGCAACAGGCCCGCATGGCGCTCCGCGATATGGAACACGATCGCCCCTGTCTCGAACAAGCCGAGATCGCCTTGTTCGTAGGTCGGAATCTGCCCAAAAGGATGAAGCGCCAGATGTCCGGGTTCCTTCAACGCCCTGAACGAAACAAGACGAACCTCGTAAGGTTGGCCCACTTCCTCCAGCGCCCAGCGAACGCGCGTATCACGCGCCAGTCCCTTGCCGCCATCGGGCGACCGCTCAAAGGCGGTAATGGTGATGGTCATCGTGAAACTCCTCCTTGGCCAAAACCATCGGCCTTTTGCAAACTCTAATTCCATCTGATGTGACACCGTGATTCAAGCGCGGCAGGAGGACCTGCCGATGGCGTGTGGTGAGCGGGATAGTCCATGTAATCCGGAATGGTCTGCAATGGCGGGATGCGCCCGCGGTCTCGGCCGCATAGGGCTGGCGCGGCACTTGTGGAGCGCCTCGACAGATCGGGGCTCAGTGCTTGAACCCGGTCTCGATTGCTCTGACAAATCCCGCCCGGCGCTTGAACTGGCGATAGCCGGCAGCCGCCAACTGGCCGAACGTTCGCCGAGGCCGGGGATTGATGGGGACGTCGGCGATCTGCGGGCAGCGCCGCGCGATGATCCGGCGGAACAACGTTGCCTTCCTCCGGTCCTGCAAGGGGACCGACATCATGAGGTCGAGAAGACGGCGGGAGTTGAATAGGATGCTGGTGTCAAAGGCCATGTCCGATCCCGATAGCGCCTGCGCATGCCAGGTAGACATCCGATGCTCCATGTAAGCCAGATCCCAAACGTCATATCCCATGATCTCCGGCGATTGCCGATCGACTGAATCGTAGCCGACCGTCGCAAAGAATCGCTGCATTTCCTCGCGCAGGTAAGCCGACGCTTCCGCTCGCTTCGGCATGTTGGCGGTCGATTTCGCCAACGAGACGTGAACCCAATTTGACGGCTCAATCGTGGTCGGCATTCCTGGATGGTAGCGCCAGAAAGCACGCCCGATCTCCGCCAGACTCGATCGAACGTGAATGACGGCGTCATTGCTTTCTGGAAAGGCGCTCAGGTAGATCGGCGCGACCTGCTTGTCGAACGTGCAGTCGGGAATCGCTTCGATCAGCCGATAGGCGCCTTCCGCCCGGTTCCTTGCAACCAGCGGCAATTGGCGGTGCGGAATTCCGAGGCGCTGGCACAAGCGATGGGCAATCTCGACATCCGTGGTGTCCTGTGGGTCGCGATGATAGGTGAAGGCAACGAGGTCATGAGCGCCGCAAAACACACTGAGGCTGAGGCGGCTGTCCAGGCCTGCAGTCAAGGATATCGCCGGCTTCCAGCGCGCCGCCGTCGCGCTCGCCGTCCTGTCCAGTATTGCGTCCGCTTCTTCAATCACGTCGGAGACCGACCGCTGTCGGCGTGGCGATCGAGGCCAGAACCGGTGGAGCTTTCGCGTCGCGAGATCCAGCGCGAAGTTAGCCGGCAAGACCCGGACGCCGGCGCATGGCGAGGCATTCCCGGGCAGCGCGCACCAATAGTGCTGGAATATCTCCATCCGGGGCGCCGCGCCAACCAGCTCTCCCAGGATCGTCGAGTGTGAAGCAATTGCTGGATGATCTTCGGCGAAGTAGATGGTGCGCGTCGCACATGCATCCGCGAACACCCGCCAGTCACCGCCGATGTGGCAGATCGCTGCAAACCTCCCGAACAGATCGTCGGTATGGCTAAACATCTCATCGACGCCATGGCGCATTGCGCAATGCAACAGCGACGACACGATGTCCGCCTCGTTGCTGCCCGGATGCTCCAGGTCGATGCAATAGCCGATCGCCGCAATGAAAGAGGATCCGCTGCGCTGGACACAGCAGGCATAGTCCGGCGATACGAAGAGTTGGCCGCATGGCAGCGATATTTCCCGAAGGTTCGCCGGCTTGCGCGCGACCGGCTCGATCGAGAACAAGTAGCTCTTCGGTAGGAACCCGTCCCACCGCCAGCGCACCCCGTCGCTGGGTTTCAATAGCCGATCTGTCATTTGGATCATCCGCCAGTTTGATCCGTGGCGCATGACGCGCGGGCCTGTAATACCGGTCAACGCCGGTGCGCGCGCAATGCGCGGGCCGTAACAGCCGTAATATTGGTCAACACCGCTAAGAGGCCGCGCGTTCCCGGATTAGCTGTGCGAGCGCAAGAAAAATCCCGCGAGGCTACGGGCCAATGGAAGGATGGTGCCGCCGAGAAGGATTGAACTCGTCCTTGCCAATACTGTGCCGGCCCATCCCACCAATATTCCTACGCATCCTTAACCTTCCGTAAGACGCGATAAAGGGCTGATAATCAGGCGGTCTTGCCAACTCTTGCCCTTAGCGATCAGCCTGTTTGGCCCTTCGCCTTGAATGCCAGGGGCTTCGCTAAACTCTTGGAATTGATCGACGGTCACACCTGCGAGCATTAGGCCATGAAGTTCGGCCGCTGATTTTTCCAACTCAGCTTCCCCACAATTGATCATCCGTTGGCCCTAGCGCTTGTGCCCGGCGCCACTGTTCGATGACGTGCTTCTGGCGCTCCGCAATGTCGAGCAGCTTCAGAAATTGCGCGGAGGCCTGTTCCGGATGCCCCCCTCACGATTTCCGCGCCAGCGTTCGGCCCGTTCTCTGACCCGGTGATCTTAACATATCGCTGGCTGTGTCCAGCCGCACTGTCGCCAATCCTTTTTGAACGATTCGCCGCCGCCCACAAGTCTACCCTATACGATTGGATAGATCGTGAGTGCGGTTGGCGGCGGATTCGAAATTCCTGGGAACCAACTTGGACCGTATGGCGTTTCCGGCTCCATGAAAATGGCTACTTGGCGACATCTCATTCGAGCGACATCAGATCGGATCGCGGATAGTGAACGTCACATAGAGCGCCAGCGTCAGTTGATCGCAGGCTTGGCCCGAGATGGCGACGACACTGTCTTGGCTGAGCGAGAGCTCGCCGCCCTCATGCAGGGCAACGAGCAGCTCAAGGAAAGCAAAGCTCGGCTCCTACAAGAATTTCCGCAGCCTGATAGGCCCGATCCCACACTACACCTCTAGCTTACCTCAACGCCAAGACGCCAAGCCTGAGCTCTCGCCAAACCGAAACCGGGAGCACCGTGTCCGCTTTCGCTCTTCGCGACGAGGCGTTCGATTGAAGCAAAGTGAGACTGCTGCCTATCGGCCCTTTCAGTGGAATCCTCAATCCCGGTCCTGGGTGCGTAGTGACATCGCGATCGAATCTCCAACGCCGTGGCGGATGGAAAATTCCAGCAAGAGACTCTGGCGTGAGTCAAGGCTCCGGAGGCTTCATTGGTCGCCAGATCCGTCATGAATTTGGCGAACTCGCTGGGGTTGCTGGGATTGGTTCGCCATTGGGCGGTTTCTGGCCGCTCTTGATGAAATGAAATTCCGGGTAATGCGACGGCTGCCAGACCCACAGCCGACAACCGCAGACGACGCAATCGAAGTAGTCTTGAACGGGCGGCCGGGGTTGCTTGATGATTACTTCATATACGGCCCGGCACTTTGGGCAGACCTCGTTCCTGGAATAGCGGCCCATGATCGCCTCGACGTTGCGAGTACAAACGCTAAGTCGGCCGTGAACGATAATAGTCCGGTTTGAAATTTCAAGCGTGCGGTCCAGTACGAAACCACCCCCTCCGCGAATGCTAGTCCTTTGACGAGTATGGCATACCGGATGGCGAGGTTGATCGCTAGTTCTGCTTCGATGCGGTGCGGAGATGTACGAGGCTTTGCGAGAGTGCCACGGCGGCTTCCTTGGCGATCGCCGATTGTGCTGCCATGGGTCCTGCAGCGCCGACCGGCCGCTCGGTGCGCCACGACCACACCACTTGGCCGGTAGTGGCGTCCGATAGCAGGGCAATGGCCGTCACGACATTCGAGAATTGAGCGACCGAGCCGGAGAACCTGTAGTCGACGCCGATGGCGGGCGATTGCTCGGCTTTGATGACTGGTTCGGTTCCGAAGACCGCGAGTGACCGCGACTGGGTCAAATTGACGATGATCTCCGTTGTGAATACTCGCGCCATGCCTGCCTGCCCGACCTCGGAGCCGACATAGTCGAATGGCAGCACGAGAATTGCGGGCTCATGTGCTGCGGGCGGTGCCGATTGAATCTGCGATGGGGCGAATGCGAGCGTGGTCGAAACCGCTGCTACGATGGCAACCCCAATAGCAGCCAGCCCAATGAGCCCGATCCGGCTCCAGATCGGCTTACGGGGCTCGATGACAGGCACGACAGTCGCCGCGATGGCTTCCACGGCCAGTTCTTCGACATGGATCGGCGTGAGCGCCTCTGGAACGGGAAGGCCAGCGCCGTCCGGATCGGTGTATGCAAACGCGGCGACGTAGGAGCCCTTAGGCACAGTGATGCGGACGCGGTCTCCTAGTCCTCCCGTGAGATAGTAGTGCTCGATCGACCGTCTCAGGCGGCTTGCCTCGATCCGGACGATGGGATCCGCCAATGGGTCAAAATCCGAGGAGCGATCGAAGACAGAGAGCGCGATGTTGTAGGCCTTGATTCGGTCACCGCGGCCGGCGAGCGTTTCCTCAACGACAAACTTCAGAAATCGACGATTCCTGGTGGAGGTATCAAAGTCTTTGCTCGCGAGCATCTTTTGGAGCTCGAGCCGAGCTTCCACCTCGGTCGGGATGTTGTCTTCCGGCGCCACGCGTACGGACTGCTGGGCGGTCATAACGCTCCCTACACCTGCCAAACTGGCCAGGAGTGGATCGAGTTTCCGTTGTCACAAATAGATGGACCTAGGGCCAACGCCAGGACTGAACGTCAGGCTCCGGGCTAGGTCTACGGGCTACGACATCAGGAAGAGAGGCGCAGCGATGATGTCTAAAGTAAGCGCAACCAGTCCAATAAGCATAGGCTTCAAGCTCGCCAAGAAGTGCGGCTACTCGCTCTTCTTCATCACTGCGCGCGTTGTCAGCTTAGACGAGCAACTCCCGCCGGTTGTTCTTCAAATTTCCCACTGCAGGTCCCTATCGGTATCTGCCGTCGCTGTCGCAGAGATTCCAACAACCATTTCCCCCATTCTTCCGGTCCTTGGCGGTAATGTGGCTGCGTGACCGCTTGACCTGTCGGGGTGGAGTCGAATGCGCGCATGCGGAAAGCGCAGCAGGGGCGATCAGCGCGGCGGCTCCCAGCCAGCGTAGTAGATTGCGGCGGTTCACCGGATGGCTCTGGTCATTCGTCATGTTATCTCCAGCAGTTCAGCGGGCACGGCTGAACTTGCGTTGCATTTTTCGAATTTTCGACCAAAGGCCGGCGGCACCGCGTGGCCGCGTTCTCGCCGACTTTCGATCGGCTACGCTGGCTGGTGACGCGCGGCCGGCCTCTCCGTTCGCTGCAGGCGGCATATTGAGCCGTTTCGTGACTTCAGCAGCAACAGTCTTGAGACCCGCCGCCTCTGCGTCAGTTGCGAACGTCCACCTTCCATTCCACATCACCGGAAACCAATCCTCGCGCAAGCGCTGGCCCGGCTTCATGCGATGGTCGGGAAACGGTGGCACAGTAACGCCTGATCGCACGCCATAACGCGCATCGTCGCCGACAAACCGCACCGCGAAAGCACGCCTGCGGACCTTCGCCGGATGGCCGCGCGCGCTATGCAAGGTGCGGAAGTGGAACGCCACGGCATCGCCGGGCTGCATCGGCCATTCGAGCACACGATAACGCTCGGGCTCAGCGTCAACATTCGGCATCGGGATGTAGTCGTCGTTGCCGGGATAGAGGATTTCCTCCGATTGCCATCTTACCGGCTGCACCAGCTTGGGCCATAGGTGCGAACCGGCCACAAATCGTAGGGTCGCCACGTCCACAGGGTCGAGTGGCACCCATATGTTCACGGTTTGCTCACCCTCGACAAAAAAATATGCCGCGTCCTGGTGCCAGGGCGTCGACATCGCAGTCCCTGGTTCCTTTACCAGAATATGATCATGGAAAAGCTGGCTCGTTCTCGACCGCATCAAGGCCGCCGCGGCGGCGGCGGCCGGCGACGTCCGAACCAGCTCGAAGAATTCAGGGATTCGGGCCCAGCAATGAAAGTCGTTGAAGAATCGACCGACCCCCCCTGGTCGCTGATAGTCCGAAGCGTATAGGCCAGGCTCGCGCATCGAGCGCTCGATTCCCGCGCGGATCGCCTCCACCCGATCGGCGAACAGTCCGGGCACGACCACCGCGCCGTCCTTATGAAAGGCCTGTACCTGTTCTGCCGTGACGAATCCCCTGGTCATATTCTCAAGTGACATGTTCCCGACATACCGCAATCGGACCGCGGGCTGAATCTTACCATCATTTCTCACACCGGCCGCTGCGCAGGTTTGCCGCCAGTTCCCGAAGCGGGCGCGCCGGGTTGCCCATCACCGTGGCACCGGGAAGGACGGATTTCGTCACAACCGCGCCGACAGCAATTGTCGCGCTTGCGCCAATGACCAGAGGTTTTCCGGCCTTGCCGTTGATGATCGTGCTGCCGGCGCCGATGAACGCGGCGCTTTCGATGTCGACATTTCCCCCGATAGTAGAGGATGGACAGATTGTGCAGTAGTCGCCGATCCTGACATCGTGGCCGATGCTCGTCATTGGCATGATGACGACGTGATCACCTGCGGTGGTATTAGGTCCCACATAGACCGGTGGCACGACGAAGCTGCCGACCCCGATCGTCGCCTTCGCCGGCGTGCTGCCTGGCGCGTCGTAGAGGGTGCAAAACGTTCCGCCGGCCGCCGACACGCGCCCCACCAGCATGCGCTTGATCGCGGTATTGGCGACCGCGACAAGACATGGTCGCTCGCGAAAGTCCCTGCGCCAAGTCTCGAACGAAACGACTGGCCTTCCGTCGATAACGTGCCCTTGGTCGCCGCGAAAGTCGTCGATGAAGGCAACGACACGAGCGACATCATGCTGTTCCAAGGAATGTCTGAGTGCATTGGAATGCCCGGATGCGCCATAGAGAGTGATTTGAGGTATCGCCATCACAGGAATTCAACCGTAGCAAGCCGGCATCGCTGCCGGTCGATTTCGTTGTGCATCGCCTCGATCCGTACGCCGTCAGGCGTCGCCGGCTTACAGGTTCGTCCACCAGGTTGGGTGGCCGGAAAGTGCCAAGATTTTGCGGCAGCGCTTCCGCGCGACGGCCAAGCCATTTGCGCGAAGATGGCGCCCCGAGCTCGCTCGACCATTCGTGTCATGTTCCCCGTATCCGATCCTACAAGCTCTCGACCGGCTTTGCCATTGCCATCAGCTTCCGATGAGCCGCGGCAATTTGCTCCGGATCCTTAAAATAATGCCGAGCCCAGCCGCGGTCCCGTTCGGCTGCGGGAATCCGATCGCGCATCTCGGCAAATCGGGCGATGACGTAGGATTCGCTGAGAAATTTGTAGTGCAGCAGTTTCAATGCAAGGTGCGGTGGCAAAACAACGCGACCGCGTGGCGCGGCCTTATGCCTGCCGACCTCGAAGCCGATCCGCCTAATCGCGTCAGGTCGAAATACACAAACTTTGTCCATGAGCTGCTTTCGAACGCCGCTGCGGATAGTGGTGGAGAGCTGAATGCCGGCATCGGGAAACGCCGCTGCAACCATCTCATATCCCTCGGCTGGAATAACGGTGACGCCGCTCCGCCAGCAGGCGGTGAAATACTGCAGACCTTCAGGGTGGTGCAGATGTTCGTCGATGTCGACGATGATCACCCAGTCGGCAACGCCGCGGCTGGGATGCCAAACGGTTTCGTAAAATGCGGGCGCCGCTCCGATCAGCGACCCGTCTTCAGTTCCGAAATGACGCACTGTCACTTTCGGATGGGCCGCGAGAATGGCCAGCGATCCGTCTGTCGAGCCATTGTCAAACACGAAATAGCGCGTGATGAGAGGATCGTAGTGCCGAAAGAAGAACGGCAGCATGCGTTCCTCGTTCCAGCAGAGGCAGTAGAGATGAATAACAGGAGCCCGTCTCCGCAAGCGGTTGGCGAGCATGGAGAGGCCCGCTCTCAGCGGATGCATCGACAAGACCTTTTTCATAATGCGATACGTGCTATGACGGTCCAGCTTCGTCAATGGCTGCGTCTCTATCGTCGCACTCTATAAATCTCTTATCAGAGTCTTTTGCCTATTGAATCGAGAGGATCGAAACGATATCGCGTCATAGTGTGCATCCATTCCAGGCCGCAGGCATCGGGGATATTTCAGGAAGCGATACCAAGTTTCCAGTGGATCCGGGATCAATCCTTCCACTTGTCGATCCACACGTGAGCCGGTCGCTGTCTACAGCTGCGCCACCGGCGCCGCTTTTTCAAACAGCGAATTGTGGTGTTCCCCTTCACCTTGCCGTCTGACAGCAGCGTAATCGGGATTAGCACGCGATCCCTCCCGCAGACACAGTGAATGAGGACGACCTTGCGCGAGCCGAGATTCGCGAATCTCTTCTCGGTATGCGTCACTCACCCGGCGTCGAATGCGGTGCGTCAGGCGGATCCTTGCTGATGCGCCACTTGGTCAGCCGCACCCGCTCCAGGATTGCCTTGGCGAGGAACAGCGGAAGGCGCGAATACAGCGCGTCCCGCACGGCCGTGATTGTTAACTGATTGTTGGTCGAAATGGCCGGAAATTAATCCGTGCCATTTTTCCTTTCGGATCAATAGGAAAGGTGGTGCTGCCGAGAAGGATTGAACTTCCGACCCCGTCCTTACCAAGGACGTGCTCTACCACTGAGCTACGGCAGCGCCAAGCGGGCGGGCAGGGCGCCGCCCCCGGAAAACGGCGCGGACAATGCCACTTTGGGCCAGCCAAGGCAAGGCCCGGAAAACCCGGACTTTTCCGTCACTTTCATCAATTTTCCACAGTTCGGCCATCGTCCGATCATGCCCGGTCGGTAACCAACGCCCCAGGAAATGGGGGCATCGGGACCCGATTCGACCCCGGGGGGAGAAGGATCATGATCATCGCCATGCGGGGCTGGTGGCAGCACTTCCAGAGCCGGCGGCGCCACCGCCAGGATATCCGCGCCTTCCAGCGCCTAATGGACGCGCGCGACGCCGCGCGCCGATCCGCCGCTTAAGGCGCGCAACCGTCACGATTGACCCGGGGACCGGCGTCGGCTAACTCGGCGGGCAGCTTCGCCAGGGGGCCGCGATGTCGTCCGAAAAGCCAGAGTCCAAGCATTCCAGCGCCGGAGCCAACGCGCCCAAGGCGCCGCAGAGGTCCGGCAAGGACCGCTTGGCTGCGGCCCTGCGCGACAACCTGAAGCGCCGCAAGGCCCAGGCGCGGGCCCGCCGGGAGCCCGGACCGGGCCGCCACGACGGCTAAGCCACGCCGACCTTGAGCCGCCCAAAGCCTTCCAGTACAAAACGTTGGCGGGCGCATCCCAAAGCTGTGCCAAATTCTCAAATGCTCATCCTAAAGGATTGAATCTATGGGCATCATGCCGGACACCTGGATCCGAGAGATGTCGTTGAAACACGGCATGATCGAGCCATACATCGAATCGCAGAAGCGCGAGGGGGTGATCTCCTACGGCGTCTCCTCCTACGGCTATGACGCCCGGGTGTCGCGGGAGTTCAAGATCTTCACCAACGTCAACAGCGCGATCGTCGACCCCAAGGGCTTCGACAAGGATAGCTTCGTCGACCGCGAGACCGACGTCTGCGTGATCCCGCCCAACTCCTTCGCCCTGGCGCGCACGGTCGAGTATTTCCGGGTGCCGCGCGACGTGCTGGTGATCTGCCTCGGCAAGTCGACCTATGCGCGCTGCGGCATCATCGTGAACGTGACGCCGCTGGAGCCCGAGTGGGAAGGCCACGTCACGCTGGAGTTCTCAAATACGACACCTTTGCCGGCCAAGATCTACGCCAACGAGGGCGCGTGCCAGTTCCTGTTCCTGAAGGGCGAGGGCCCGTGCGAGACCTCGTACCGCGACCGCGCGGGCAAATACATGAAACAGACCGGCGTCACCTTGCCGCGTCTCTGAGGATCACCCATGGATCGTATTCGAATTCGCGGCGGCAAGACCCTGAAGGGGGAGATCCGCATCAGCGGCGCCAAGAACGCGGCGCTGCCGTTGATGTGCACCGCACTGCTGACCGACAAGGAAATCCGCTTCGACCGGGTGCCGGACCTGGCCGACATCACCACCATGACCAACCTCCTGGCGCAGCATGGCGTCGAGGTGACCACCAAGCTCTCCGGCAAGGAGCGCTCGGTCACCCTCTGCGGCAGCAACATCACCGACACCACCGCGCCCTATGACCTGGTGCGCAAGATGCGCGCCTCGGTCCTGGTGCTGGGGCCACTGGTCGCACGGCACGGCCAGGCGCGGGTGTCGCTGCCCGGCGGCTGCGCCATCGGCACGCGGCCGGTCGACCTGCACATCAAGGGCCTGCAGCAGCTGGGCGCCGAGATCGACCTGCAGGAAGGCTACATCGTCGCCCGCGCGCCCAAGGGGCTGACCGGCGCCGAAGTGACGTTCCCAAAGGTCTCGGTCGGCGCCACCGAGAACCTGCTGATGGCGGCGGCGCTCGCCAAGGGCGAGACGCACCTGATCAACGCCGCACGCGAGCCGGAGATCACCGACCTCGCCAAGTGCCTGATCGGCATGGGCGCCAAGATCGAGGGCCTCGGCACCGACCATCTGAAGATCCAGGGCGTCGACAGCCTGCATGGCGTCAATCATCCGGTGGTGGCGGACCGCATCGAGGCCGGCACCTACGCCATGGCGGTCGCGATCACCAACGGCGACGTCGAGCTGATCGGCGCGCAGCATGATTTGATCGGGTCGGTGACCTCCGTCATGAGCCAGGCCGGCGTCGAGTTCAGCGAAACGCCGCGCGGCCTGCGCGTGAAGCGCACCAACGGCGATCTGGTCGGCGTCGACGTGATGACCGAGCCGTTCCCCGGCTTCCCGACCGACCTGCAGGCCCAGGTGATGGCGCTCATGACGACGGCCCAGGGCGCCTCCATGATCACCGAGACGATCTTCGAGAACCGCTTCATGCACGTGCCGGAGCTGACCCGCATGGGCGCCAGCATCAACGTGCATGGCGCGTCCGCCATGGTGCGCGGCGTCAAGCGCCTGACCGGCGCGCCGGTGATGGCGACCGACCTGCGCGCCAGCGTCTCGCTGGTGCTGGCCGGCCTGGTGGCGGAGGGCGACACCATCCTCAATCGCGTCTATCACCTGGATCGCGGCTACGAGCGGCTGACCCACAAGCTGTCGGCGTGCGGGGCGGAGATCGAGCGCCTGTCGGACGGGGCGGCGGAATGACGGCACCGCTCAAGATCATCGCGCGCGACGCGGAGGATCTGGCGGTCGTCGCAGCCTGCTTGCAGGATGCGCTGATTCCGTTGAACGAGATGCGCTACCTCCCGCAGGAGCGGCGCTTCATCATGGTCGCCAACCGCTTCCGCTGGGAACGCGCGGCGAAAGGCAGCACGGAACCTGCGCCCGAAGGTGATGCATCGTTCGACGCCGATGAAGATTTCGGCGCGCAGCAGCGCACCAATGCCGGCATCTGCATCGACCGTGTGCTCGCCGTGCGCAGCCGCAATATCGATCGCGCGCGACCGGACGATTTCCTGTCGCTGTTGTCGGTCCAGCTCGATGGCAACAAGCTCGCCTTCCTGTTCGCCGGCGGCGGCGTGATCCAGGTCGAGATCGAGGCGCTGGCGCTCTACCTCAGCGATCTCGGCAAGGCCTGGCCGACGCAGTGGCAGCCTGATCACGCGGCGGACGGCAAGGCAGCCAAGCGATGAGCGGCGGCAACGGCTCCGCTCCCTTTGTCCTGGCGTTGCCGAAGGGGCGGATCCTGCGCGAGCTGGCGCCGCTGCTGGCGCAAGCCGGGCTCGAGCCGGAGCCGGACTTCCACGACGACAATTCCCGCAAGCTGCGCTTCGCGACCAGCGATCCGAAGCTCGAGCTGATCCGCGTGCGCAGCTTCGACGTCGCGACCTTCGTGGCGTTCGGCGCGGCCCAGCTGGGCGTCGCCGGCAATGACGTGCTGCTGGAGTTCGACTATCCGGAGATCTACGCGCCGGTCGACCTCGGCATCGGCAAGTGCCGCCTGGCGGTGGCCGAGCCTATGGAGATGGTGGGCGATGACGATCCCAACCGCTGGTCCCACATCCGGGTCGCCACCAAGTATCCCAACATCACGCGGGCGCATTTCGCGGCGCGGGGCGTGCAGGCGGAATGCATCAAGCTGTCCGGCGCGATGGAGCTGGCGCCGACCCTCGGCCTGAGCCGCCGCATCGTCGACCTGGTATCGACCGGGGCCACGCTCAAGGCCAACAACCTGATCGAGGTCGAGCATATCGCGGACGTGACCTCCCGCCTGGTGGTCAACCGCACGGCCTGGAAGACCTATCCGGGGGAGATCGGCGGCTGGATCGAGCGGTTGCGCGCCGCCGCCGGCGCGATCTGAGCGCATGGCGGAAACCGGGTCCACCAAGCGCATCGTCAGCATTCATCTGGAAGACGCCGCCGCCCTGCGCCAGTCGGCGGAGGCGGAGCAGGAGCGGGCGGTCGCGATCTTCGACCTGATCGAAGAGAACGAGTTCGTGCCCTCGATCGAGCATCCTGGTCCCTATCACCTGATCCTCGCGGTCGCGGACAACAAGCTGGTGTTCGACGTGCGCGATACCGGCGACCAGGAAATCTACAAGTTCATCCTGTCGATGACGCCGTTCCGCCGCATCATCAAGGAGTATTTCGACGTCTGCGAAAGCTACTTCGCGGCCATCAAGGCCTCCAGCCTGTCGCAGATCGAGGCCATTGATATGGGCCGGCGCGGGCTGCACAACGAAGGCTCCGAGATTCTGCGCGACCGCCTGGCGGGCAAGGTGGAGATGGATTTCGGAACGGCGCGTCGGCTGTTCACGCTGATCTGCGCCTTGCACATGAAGACGTGAGGCGGCATGGCGAGCCAGCCCGGTAGCGTGCTGTTCTGCTGCACCCAGAACTCGATCCGCTCGCCGATGGCGGAGGCGCTGCTCAAGTATCTCCACGGCAGGCGCATCTACGTGGATTCGGTCGGTGTCCGGGCGAGTGAGATCGACGGCTTCGCCATCGCGGCGATGGACGAGATCGGCATCGACGTTACCAAGCACAAGTCCAAGACGTTCGAGCAGCTGGAGGATACCTCGTTTGATCTCATTATCTCGCTGTCGCCGGAAGCGCAGCACAGCGCGGTCGAGATGACCCGCACCATGGCGTGCGACGTGGAATACTGGCCGACCATGGACCCGAGCCTGATCGAAGGGACGCGCGAGGAGAGGCTCGAGGCCTATCGCGACGTACGCGACACACTGCTCGCCCGCATTCGCGAGCGCTTCCCGCTTTCGGGCGCCCCGCAGATCTGACCGGCCTACGCCTTCAGCCCGAGAACGCTGCGGATCTTGCGCGCCAGGTCCTGACGGCGATAGGGCTTGGTGATGATCTCTCCGGCGTCGGCGAACTGCATCTGGTTGCGCAGCGACGCCTCGGCAAAGCCGGTGGTGAGCAGCGTCTTGATGCCCGGGTGCAAGCGCCGGGCAGCCTGCACCAGCTCGGTCCCGGACATCCCGCCGGGCATCACCACGTCGCTGAACATCAGGTCGATCTTCCGGTCGGAGTTGAGGATGTCGAGGGCAGCCTGTCCGCTGTTGGCCTCGATCACGGTGCAGCCGAAGTCGCGGAGCAGCCGGCAGACGATGCGGCGCACGTCGATATTGTCCTCGACCACCAGGACGGCGGCGTCGATCCTGTCAGGGTCGCTGGCCATCGGCGCACTCGCCGGTGCTGCGGATGGCTTGTCTTCACCAGCCCGCGGCAAGTAGAGGCGCGCGGTGGTGCCGTGCCCGACCTCGCTGTAGATCTTGACGTGGCCGCGCGACTGCTTGGCGAAGCCGTAGACCATGCTGAGGCCCAATCCGCTGCCCTTGCCTTGCTCCTTGGTGGTGAAGAAGGGCTCGAACACCCGGCCTAGCACGTCGGGCGGTATGCCGGTACCGGTGTCCGAGACCGCCAGCATGACGTAGTCACCCGGCTGCGCATCGGGATTGGTGTCTGCATAAGGCGGGTCGAGATGCTTGTTGGCGGTCTCCAAAGTCAGGCGGCCACCGCTCGGCATCGCGTCGCGCGCATTGATCGCCAGGTTGGCGACTGCGGACTCGACCTGCGTGGAATCAGCCATCGCCGGCCAGAGATCGGGCGCCAGGCGCATCACGACCTCGATGTGCTCGCCCAGGGTCCGGGACAAGAGCTCGCGGGTGGAAGTCACCAGCGCATTGAGATCGAACGCCTTCGGCGACAGGGCCTGGCGGCGCGAAAAAGCAAGCAGTTGGCGGATCAGGGTTGCGCCGCCCAGGCTGGCCTTCAGCGCCAGGTCGACCGACTCCTTGGAGGAGGCCTGCAACTCCGGCTGGTCGTGCAGCAGATCGAGATTGCCGATCACGACCGCCAGCAGATTGTTGAAGTCGTGCGCCAGGCCGCCGGTCAACTGGCCGACCGCCTCCATGCGCTGCGCATGTTCCAGCTGGCGGCGCGTCGCCTTGCTTTCCGTCACGTCCTCGACGATGCAGACCGCGCCGCGCACGCGTCGGTCGCCGTCATAGAGCGGAGCGCCGGACACCCGCAGCTCGAGCGGGGCGTTCTTGGACGGCTGCTGGTGAATTTCGACGTCGGTCAGCACTTCGCCTTCGAGCAGGCGGCGCACCGTGTCGCCGAGCTGGGTGCCGGCCACGTCGATCAGCGGCGGGAAGGGCCGGCCCACGACGTCGGTCGCCGACAGCCCGAAGATCCGCTCGGCGTTGCGGTTCCAGACGATCACGCGGCGCGAGGAATCGAGGCCGAGGATGGCGACCGGCGACGACTGCACGACTGCATCCAGCGTTTGGTTGGTGTGGCGCAAGGTCGCCATCATGTTCTCGCGCTCGGTGATGTCGCGGATGACGGCGGTGAAGATGGTGCGCCGGTCCTCGACCATCTTCGAGACATAGGCTTCGGCTGGGAACTCCATGCCGTTCTTGCGCCGCCCGCAGAATTTGTCCGGCACCCGGATCTGGATAGTGGTGTCCGCCGATGCGCCGAAAAGCCGGATCTGCTCCCTGACCGGCGCCACGAACCGGGCCGGCAACAGGATCTCGGCGCTTTGGCCGACCGCTTCGTCCGCGCTGTGGCCGAACAGGCGCTCGGCGGCTTGGTTGAACATGGCGATGTGCAGCGCCTCGTCCATCGCAACGATGGCGTCGGGCGCGATGGAGAGGATCTGGCGGTAGCGCGCCTCCATCATGCGCTGCCGGGATTCGGCGGTGGCGCGCTCGCGCCGAACAGCCGCGTCGCGCAACTCCCGCTCGATCGCGGGCGCAAGGCGCTTGAGATTGCCCTTCATGACGTAGTCCTGGGCGCCGGCCTTCATGGCGCCCACCGCCACGTCTTCGCCGATCGCGCCGGATACGAAGATGAACGGAACATCGGGGTCCCGCTCGCGCACGATTTTGAGCGCTTCGGTTCCGGAAAAGCGCGGCATGTGGAAGTCGCACAGGACGATGTCCCAGGCCTGGTCGTCCAACGCGGCTTTCAAGCCCGCCTCGGTGTCGGTCCGTTCCGCGCTGACATCGTAGCGCTCGCGCCGCAGCTCGCGGATCAGCAGCTCCGCGTCGTCCGCGGAATCATCGATGATCAGGGTCCTGAGCGACGTGGTCGTCATGGTCAGCGCGGCGGCCCCTCGTTGAGCAACAGCCAGTATAGCCCCAATTGGCGGGCGGCTTCGATGAACTCGTCGAAATTGACCGGCTTGCGGACGTAGCTGTTGCAGCCGTCGCGATAGCCCTGGGCCACGTCGCGCTCCTCCTTGGAAGAGGTCAGAATCACCACCGGCAATGTTTGCGTGCGTTCGTCCGCGCGGATGCGGCGCAGCACCTCGAAGCCGTCGAGCTTCGGCAGCTTCAAGTCCAGCAGCACGATCTGCGGAAGCTCGGAGACGTTGCGGCCGGCATGCGCACCGGTTCCGAACAGGAAATCGATCGCCTCCGCGCCGTCGCGCACCACCACCACGCCGTTGGCGACGTTGTGCTTGTTGAGCGCGCGTATCGTCAACGCCTCGTCATCCGGATTGTCCTCGACCAGAAGTATGAACCTCTGCGGCATTCAGGCCTCCGACCGCTATAGCGTGAAATAGAATGTGGCGCCTTCGCCGGGCTGCGATTCCGCCCAGATCCGGCCGCCATGCTTGTGGACTATTCGCTGCACGGTCGCGAGCCCGATGCCGGTGCCGGCGAACTCCCGCGCATCGTGGAAGCGCTGGAAGGCGCCGAACATCTTGCCGGCGTAGTTCATGTCGAATCCGACGCCGTTGTCGCGCACGAAAAAGGCCGGCTTGCCGTTCGCGACCGTCTTGCCGAACTCGATCCGGGCCGGCGAGCGCGAAGCGGTGAACTTCCAGGAATTGTTCAGCAGGTTGTCCAAGGCGACCTGCATCAGCCGCGGGTCGCCCGTGGCCTGCACGTCCGGCGCGATCGCGAACTCGACCTGCCGTTGCGGAGCGGAATCCTGAAGGCTGGTCGCGAGTGCGAGTGCAATTTCGCTGAGATCGACGTCCGCGATCTTCACGTCGGTCCGCGTCACCCGTGCGAGCTTGATCAGATCGTCGATCAGCACGCCCATCCGCTGCGCCGCCTGGCGCACGCGATTCAGGTGCGAATGGTGCTCGGACTTCAGCAGCGGGCCAGCATCCTCGACCAGCGCCTGGCTGAAGCCGTCGATGGCGCGCAGCGGAGCGCGCAGGTCGTGCGACACCGAGTAGCTGAACGCTTCGAGTTCCTTGTTGACGGCCTCCAGCTCGGCGTTGTCGAGCTGGAGCCGGCGATTGAGGTCTTGGATTTCGCACTCTGCCTCTGCGCGCTTCGTGATGTCGCGCACGATGGCAGTGAAGAACAGCGCGCCGTCGACCTCCGAACTCGCCAGCGCCAGCTCGATCGGGAACTCGCGGCCATCCTTGCGTAGTCCGACCAGTTCCACTGTCTGGCCGACGACCTTGGGGTCTCGGGTTTCGAGATAGTGTCGAAAGCCTCCGGTATGGAGCTGACGGAACCGTTCCGGCATGAGCTCGGTCAGCGGGTGGCCGACAATGTCCTGCTCCGCATGGCCGAAGGCCTTCTCCGCGCCGGGATTGAAGTAGCGGACAATGCCCTCGCGGTCGGCGGAGATGATGGCATCGCTCGCGGTCTCCGTAACAGCGCGGAGGCGGGCTTCGCTGAGACGGACGAGCTGCTCTGCCTCAAGACGATGGACCTGGTGCCGCGCAAGCCCGAGTGAAATGCCGGCGAGCACGAGCAGCAGGCCCCCAGACGCGACCGCAAAGTTGAACCTGAGAACGCTGGTCTGCGCGTCGGAGAATGCGTGCGGTGTCGGGATCACGACGAACCAGCTGGAGAGGATCGGACCGACATTGCCGCCCGATTGCTCGACCTCGGCGCGCGCATAGGCGAAGCGCCCGAATTCGGTCTCGACTCTTCCCGCAGGAACGCTCTGCATCTGACGCCAGGCGTCAGGATGGGCGGCCGCGAAAGTCCGGTCCTTGCGTTCCGGATACATGAAGGCAAAGGCGTCTTCCGGTGGCCCGAGAAGCCAGTATCCCTGCGCGTTCACGAGCCAGATATCGGCAACGGGATCGCGCAGCTCGCTCACACGGTCCAGGATGCGCTGCGCAAGATAGTTGATGACGACGATCCCGCGCTTGGTGCCGCTGTCGTCGAACACCGGCTCTCCGACGCGGATCGTGGGTTTGGCCGGTTGCTCGATCGTCCCTTGCTCGACATTGAGATCGATGTCGGAAACGAAGGTCTGCCCGCGGTCGAGCTTCATGGTCTCGATCGTATAGTCCTGATCGGCCTTGTTCTGCAGCTGGTCGGGCGGCGCCAGCGCAACCGCGTCGCCCTTCCTGTTGACCCGGACGATTTCCTGGCCGCTCGCGTCGATGAAGCGCAACTGGTCGAAGAACTGTCGATGCCTGGCGAAGGCAAGGTATTCCGCCTCCAGGTGACGCAGCGCCGCCGGATCGCTGCCGGCGAGGTAGGTGCGAAGGGCATCCTGCTCCGAGAGATAGGACACGTCCGCCATGAGCGAAGAAACCGTCAGACCGACACGCTGGCGCGCGATGTCGACGACGCGGCCTTCCGTGGCCTGCGCAGTCGACCGGATGGCGTTCGCCTGGCTGGCATAGAGCAGGTATGAAGCGACGACCGCGGCAACCGCCAGCGGCAGGAAAATCAGGGCGGCTCTCTTGATCGTGCGTCCGCTCACAATGCTCTCAGACCCCGGGCGCACCCCGGACCTATCGACGCCACTCTCGGATTTTCCCCTCGCAGATGACACCTAACCACAGCTAGGAATATTAGGCCAGATACGGACTCGTCTCTAGTCTCTTTTGGACCGGCTTTGGCGAGAGTCCGGAATGCGACCCAATGCGGCGTTTCATGCCGCCAATTGGGCTCGGACCGGGGGGAATTGAGGAATCCCGCAAAAAGGTTTATATCCGCGCCAAATTCGGGGCCTGCGCGCGCAACGGGCGGTGGCCTCGCCAAACAAGGAAGCTACATGGCGAAAGAAGACCTTATTGAATTTTCGGGGACAGTGACCGAACTGCTCCCCAATGCGATGTTCCGGGTCAAATTGGACAATGACCACGAAGTGCTCGCCCACACCTCCGGCAAGATGCGCAAGAACCGCATCCGAGTTCTGGCCGGCGACCGCGTGAACGTGGAAATGACGCCCTACGACCTCACCAAGGGCCGAATCACGTTCCGCTTCAAGTAAGCCTCGAAGTTCCATCGATGCCGGTGGCTGACACCCGGCTCCAGCAGCTTGTCTTGGCTTCGGGTTCGGCGCGGCGACGCGATCTGCTCCGGCAGATCGGGATCGAGCCGTTGCACGTCGACCCGCCCCATATCGACGAGCATCATGGCCGGCGCGAGCTGCCGCTCGCCTATGCGGCGCGCATGGCGCGCGAGAAGCTGGCGGCGATCGCCCCCAGGCATCCCGGACGCTGGGTGCTGGCCGCCGATACGGTGGTCGCCTGCGGCCGGCGCATCCTGCCCAAGGCAGAGACCGAGGCGGATGCGCGTGCGTGCCTGACCCTGCTGAGCGGGCGCCGCCACCGTGTGCTGGGCGGCATCGCGATCGCGGGACCCGATGGCCGCAGCGCGCATCGCGTCGTCACGACCACGGTCGCCTTCAAGCGGCTGACCCCGCGCGAGATCGAGGCCTATCTCGCGACCGGAGAATGGCGCGGCAAGGCCGGCGGCTATGCCATCCAGGGCCACGCCGCCGCCTTCATTCCATGGATCAACGGGTCCTATGGCAACGTGGTGGGCCTGTCGCTCAGCGACGCCGTCGCGATGCTGGCCGGGCTCGGCTGGCGGGCCTAGATGCAGCATCGCATTTTCATCGCGGGCGGCGAGGACAACCTCGAGGTCTTCCGCTGGTCCGACGACCGGCTGGCGCAGGCGATCCGCGAGACGCCCGACACGCGCTCGCAGATCGGCGCGGTGTTCCTCGGCCGGGTGGAGCGCATCGAGCCGAGCCTGAATGCGGCCTTCGTCGAGATCGGGCTGGGACGGCCCGGGATGCTGCCGCTGAAGAAGCAAGGCAATCCGACCGAAGGCGCCGTCATCCCGGTGCAGGTGCGGCGCGACGAGCGCGAGGGCAAGGCCGTGCGCCTGTCGGCCACCATCCACAGCGAAGTCGCCTACGAGGAGCCGCTGGCCTTGGCGAAGGGGCAGGGGCGCGTGCCGGCCTTGCTGGTGCCGCCGCCCAATGCCTGGCAGACCTGCCTTCTCGCGCTCAATCCGGCCGAGATCGAAGAGGTGATCTGCGAGCGGCGCATTGACGTCGCCGCCGTGCAGCGTTGGTGCGCGCTGCATGCGCAGGAGCTGGCCGACCGCGTGCGCCACGTGCCCGCGCGCGAGTGGCAACCGGAGCGCGCCGAGGCGGAGGACGAGATCGCGGCGGCGCTGGAAGAGATCGTGACGCTGCCCTGCGGTGGCAACCTGCTGATCGAGCCGGTGCGCACGCTGACCGCGATCGACGTCAACTCCGCGACCGCGACCCGCAAGGCCGGCCTGGAGCTGACGGCGCTGACCGTCAATCTCGAGGCCGCGCGCGAGGTGCCGCGCCAGCTGGCGCTCCGCAATCTCGGCGGCATTTCGGTGGTGGACTTCATCGACCTTGAAAATCGCAACAAGCGGGAGCAGGTGATGGAAGCCCTGCGCGCGGCCGCGGCGATCGATCCGGCGGTCGAATGGGTCGGCAACATGTCGCGCCTGGGGCTGGTGGAGATCCTGCGCCGGCGCCGTGGTCCGACGCTGGCGGAGATGTGGAGTGGCGGGACGCGCAATGGCGAGCAATAACAAAGGGGGCTGCCCGATCTGCGGCAAGCCGGCGGACGACAAGGTCAAGCCGTTCTGCTCGACGCGCTGCCGCCAGGTCGACCTCAACCGCTGGCTCAGCGAGTCCTATCGCATCCCCGGCGCGGAGCGCTCCAACGATGGGGAAGACGGCAAAAATCAATCCGAATCCGAGGATTAGCGGTCAGGGCGGCGAGATTTCCGGGCTGGACAGGGGCCGGGAATCTCTCTAAAAGACCGCCTGCCTTACGGTCGGCGCCCGCCGGCCGTGCTCTGGCGCCCAGGTAGCTCAGTTGGTAGAGCACGTGACTGAAAATCACGGTGTCGCTGGTTCGATTCCGGCCCTGGGCACCATTTCCTCCCTTCGCACAATTGAAACGGGTGCGCTACTCCGGTAGCACCGCTTGCGTATTTCGCATGTCGAGCATGGCGATCCACGCGCCGAACCTATTCGTCCATTGAGTGACAAGGGAGATGACCATGTTTCCGCATCTCGCCTATCCGAGGTCCTTCGCGATCGTGCTGTTGTGCGCAGCAGCCTTGGCGCCGTTTTCCACCACCGCGTCCACCCCGGACCCGGTCAAGCTCGCGATCTTTGATTTCGAGTTCGAGGACATGAGCGCCGCCGCCTCCGCCGGCAGCATCGCGCCATCGGACAGTCAGCATCTGGCGGAGGTGACGAATTCGGTCCGCGATCTCTTCGAGCAGTCCGGTCGCTACAGCCTCGTCGATGTCGGCGGCGCGGATGCGGCCGAGGTCAAGGCGCGCTCGCTGCACAGGTGCGATGGCTGCGACGCTACGATCGCGCAGCAGCTGGGCGCCGAGCAGTCGTTCGTCGGCGTGGTGAAGCGCATCACGCGCACGGAATACACGGTGCGTTATCAGATCCGCGATGCCAGCACCGGCGCCGTCCTATCGAGTGCCGATAGCGGGCTGCGCATGGGCGCCGACTACTCGTGGAGCAGGGGCGCCGTCCGGCTGATCAAGGATCGGCTGCTGGAGAAGAAGAGCTAACAATAGGCGCCGCCTGCGCACCTGATTGCCCCCTACCGCGCCGATCACTACACTTCGCCGCAGCTCACCTGCATTCTGGAGAAGGGTCGCGATGCCGGAATTCACGCAACGTTTCTCTCTGACGGGCAAGACCGCGCTGGTGACCGGCGCGTCCAAGGGCATCGGCAAGGAGATTTGCCGCGTGCTGACCGACGCCGGTGCCGATATCGCTGCCGTTGCGCGCGATCGTGACGGCTTGAGTGAAGTGAAGATGACGGTCGAGGCGATGGGCCGCCGTTGCCTCATCATCGAGGCCGATCTCGCCACCGTCGAGGGACCGACGAATGCCGCGCGCGCTGCCCTAAAGGCGTGGGGAACGATCGACATCCTGGTCAACAATGCCGGCGTGACCGCGATCGAGAGCATCCTCGAGGCCAAGGTCGAGAGCTGGGACTGGATCATGGCGGTCAATCTGCGCGCGCCGTTCCTGCTGGCGCAGGCGCTGGCGCCGCGCATGATCGAGAAGCGCGCCGGCAAGATCGTCAATGTGAGCTCGCAGACCAGCGAGGTCGCGCTCCATAACCACGCCGCCTACATGGCCTCGAAGGCCGGACTCAACGCGCTCACCAAGACCATGACGGTCGAATGGGCGCAATACAACATCCAGTCGAACGCGGTGTGCCCGACCGTCATCATGACGCCGATGGGCGAGATGGTGTGGGGCAATCCCAAGATCGGCGATCCGATGCGCGCCAAGATCCCGCTCGGACGTTTCGGCAAGGTGGTGGAGATCGCCGACCTCGTGCTGTTCCTCGCCTCGCCGGCCTCGGATCTCATCACCGGCCAGTCGATCTTCGCCGACGGCGGCTACACTGCTGTCTAGAGCCGGCAGTAGGGGGACAATCTAGCGATTGCGCTCCGGCGGCTCGTCGGGTAGCTGTGCCCGGTTCCTAACGATCGCACATCCGCCATGAACGTCACCACACCCATCGCGGAACTGGATGGCGCCGCCGCGTGGCGGCGGCTGACGGCGGCCGTTGCGCTTGCGGCCATCGGTGGCGTCGGGTTGTGGTCCAGCATCGTGGTGCTGCCGACCATCGAGGCGGAGTTCGGCGTCGACCGCGGCGGTGCCTCCATCCCCTACACCGCGACCATGGTGGCATTTGCCGTAGGGGGCGCGGTGATGGGCCGGCTGGTCGACCGTTTCGGCATCATGCTGCCGCTGATCTTCGGGTCGGTGATGCTGGGCATCGGCTATGTCGTCGCGGCCAACACGGAGTCCTACTGGGGCTTCGTGCTTGTCCATGCGGTGCTGATCGGCGGGCTCGGCGCATCCTGCACCTTCGCTCCACTGGTGGCCGACATCTCGCACTGGTTCGTGAAGCGGCGCGGCATCGCAGTGGCGATCGTCGCCAGCGGCAACTATCTCTCCGGGACGATCTGGCCGCTGATCCTGCAGCCCGCGATCGAGGCCATCGGCTGGCGCTATTCCTTCATGGGCATCGGCGTATTCTGCGTCGTGACGATGGTACCGATCGCGCTGCTGATGCGGCACAAGGCGCCGGTCGATCACGGGACCCCCGCGACCAACGGTGCGCATGCCGCCGTCGCGCGCATGCCGGCGCCACCTGCGGTCCTGCAAGGTGTGCTGGTGCTCGCCGCCATCGCCTGCTGTGTCGCCATGTCGATGCCGCAGGTGCATATGGTCGCCTATTGCGGCGATCTCGGCTACGGTCCGGCGCGCGGCGCGCAGATGCTGTCCCTCATGCTCGGCTTCGGCATCGTCAGCCGATTGGCGTCCGGCTTCATCGCCGACAGGATCGGCGGCGTCGGCACGCTCATTCTCGGCTCGACCCTGCAATGCCTGGCGCTGATGCTCTACCTGCCGTTCGACGGCCTGGCGTCGCTCTATGTCATCTCCATCCTGTTCGGCTTGTCGCAGGGCGGCATCGTGCCGAGCTACGCGTTGATCGTGCGCCAGTATTTTCCGGCGCGCGAAGCCGGTGGGCGCATCGGACTGGTGCTGATGGCGTCGGTCATCGGGATGGCGATCGGGGGCTGGATGTCGGGCGAGATCTACGACCTGACCGGCTCGTACCAGGCGGCGTTCCTCAACGGCATCGCCTGGAATCTGCTCAACATGAGCATCGCCATCTGGCTGCTGCTGAGCCGGCAGAAATCGGCGCGGTCGAGCGCCTAGACGGAGCCTGAACCGAGCCGGACGGCGAGCGCGACCAGCTCGGCCTGGCGGTGGGTGCCGGTCTTCTGGAAGCACGATTTGATCTGCGACTGGACCGTCGAATAGGAGACGCCGACGATCTCTGCCGCCTGCCGCAAGGTGGCGCCGGTGGCCAGCAGGCTGAGCAGCCGCGCTTCCGCGCCCGACAGGCTGAAGGCGCTGCGCAAAGTTTCCACCGACACCGCCGCCGGCACGAACTCGCGGCCCAGGATCATGATCGATCCGTCGCCGATGCTGCCGCGCGGCGCCGTTTCGCGGCGATGCAGAGGCAGGACGCTGAGCGAGAGCAGCGGGGTCTGGTCGTTGCCGTTCACGATGATGTCGCGGGCCTGCTGCGGGCCGGCGTGGGTCGCCGGCCGAGACGCGGCTTCGAGCGCTTCCCACAATTCCCGGGTGGCCTTGGGCGAGCAGGTGACGATCTTGCCGGTGGGATCGATGCCCAGCAGGCGGGTCGGGTCGAACAACCGGCTGGCTGCCTCGTTGGCGATCACCAGGCGCCCTTCGGCGGTGGCGAGGATCGCGGGATGGCGGATGTGGTCGAGAGCATCGGACAGCTGGCTGACGCGCGTCTTGACGTCGTTCAGCTTCATGTGCAGGCGTCCGGCGCGCCGCAGGTGCGGGCTGAGGGTGCTCAGGATTTCGAGCTGCGCCCTGTCTTCCGGGTCGGCGCGCCGTGAGCGGTGAATGCCGATGCCGAGACCCACGCCGGCGCCGCGATCGAGCGTGATCCAGGTCGCGGCGCTCCAATAGCCCTCGGTGATGCGGCGGAAGAACTCGTTGTAGTAGGTCGATTGAACGAAACGGTCCTGCGGCATGTAGTGGTGCAGCAGGTGGACCTCGTCGGCAGGAAGCCCCATCAGCACCTGGGCGCGGACATCCTGCCGGGCATATTCCTGCTCGTAGAGCTTGGGGTTGAACTCCTTGTAGCCGGAGGCGCCGACGATCTTGGCCTTGCCGCCGCTGCGCACCTGGAGCGAGCACGAAACGGCCCCCGCCGCGTGCGCAATGTCGCCCGCGACGTCATTCCAGAGGATGCGTTCGTCTACTGCCGCGTAGATCTTGTCGACGATGTCCTCGAACTTGGGCACGGTCCCGGAGCCCAAGCCAACCTCCTAGGTATGCATGCTAAATATGTCCCCACACGCTCAATCGACTCTCGAAGGATAAACGACCCATCCGCCGCCGTCTTGCGCGGATTTCCGGATGCGGGATGGAAATTCGCTCTGAAATCAATCGTGTAACGCGCATCGCTGCGGTCGCTGCGGGGGCCGAATGTTGTGTGATTTCCGCTGCTTGACCGCTGGATGGCCCGCTGCAGTCACACCATGTTGTTGGAATCGGAGATTTCCGGAAACGCGCCGGTGTTCCCCCAATTGGGGGATGAGGAATCGGGGCGTTTCTCCAAAATCCATCCTGTTACGACGCTAGCCCACCCTTTGGATTTTTGGCACATCGGCGGAGACGTCATGTCCCAGATGCGAGCACAGGAACTATCGCTGCCAGCGGTCGCCGAGACACGGCTTGGCGTGGCTCGGCTGGCCGATCGGGTGTGCGAGGCGACGCGTCAGGCAGCGCTGGAGGGGGCCGGTTCCGCCTTATCGATCCTCGCGGCGGACCAATCACCAGTGCTGCCTGATGCGATCAAATCGGTGGCCGACCGGGCGCTCGCCCGTATCGCCATCATGCAGACCGAATTCGACCGCTTCCGGGCGGTGACGCGTCGCGGCGCGTCGATGCGTTCCGGGCGCTGGCAGCAAGAGCCAGCCGTGACCACGGCAGCCTTGGTCGACTTGGCGCCGCACCGCACCAGATGCCACGGCGATGCGCCCCAGCCGGTGCGCGCGAAGTAGGAGACAGATCGTGTGGGAAATGAATTCGTATCGGGATTTTCTGAGCGAGAACAGCGGCCGGCACAATGTCATCGGCAGTGGCTTGGTCATTGCTGTGGTGGCGGCGCTGCTGCTCGTTCTGTTCGCCTGAGGAGGTTTGCGTTCCCTGAAGTGTCTGTGACTTGCCTGTCAGCATTCAGCAACTAGACCAGCGATCCGTCCCCACTTTCGTTGGTCGGTGGCGGCGAGGCCCCGGTCCCGGGGGTCTCGCCGCCGAATTTTTTTCGGCGTCAGCCTACCCGTCCAGGGCTTCCCTGATCCGCGTCGCCAGCTCGTGCTTGCGATAGGGCTTCGACAGCAGGCGCACGCCGGGATCGAGCTTGCCTAGCCGCAGGATCGAATCCTCCGTATAGCCCGAAGTGAACAAGGTCTTCAGGTTCGGCCGGCGCGTCTTGGCGGCCTCGGCGAGCTGCCGGCCCGTCATGCCGCCCGGCATCACCACGTCGGTGAACAAGAGATCGATGGTCGCGCCATCGTCCAGAATCTTCAGCGCCTGCGGGCCGTTTGCCGCTTCGATCACCTCATAGCCCAGGTCGCGCAGCTGGCGCAGCACCAGGCGGCGGACATCGGGATTGTCCTCCACCACCAGGATGGTTTCGCCGCCGCCTTTGCGCGGCGTCGCCACGGCTGCGGAATCCGACCTCAGCGACTCGTTGGCCAGGCGGGGGAGATAGAGGCGCACGGTCGTTCCATGCCCGACCTCGCTGTAGATCTTGGCATGCCCGCCCGATTGTTTCGCGAAACCGTAGATCATGCTGAGACCGAGGCCGGTGCCCTTGCCGACCTCCTTGGTGGTGAAGAATGGCTCGAACACATGCGCGAGCACGTCAGGCGGCATGCCGGTACCGGTGTCGGTCACCGCCATCTGGACGTAGTCGCCGGGCGTCACCTCCGCGTTGCTGCTGGCGTAGTCTTCGTCCAGGTGCACGTTGGTGGTCTCGATCGTGAGTTTGCCGCCTTCCGGCATTGCATCGCGCGCGTTAATCGCGAGATTGAGCAGGGAGTTCTCGACCTGGCCGCTGTCGGCCAACGCCGGCCACAGGTCGCCGGCGAGCTTCAGCTCGATCTCGACATGCTCGCCCAGCGTTCGGCGCAGCAACTCGTCCATGTCGCCGATCAAGCGGTTGAAATCGACGCTGCGCGTGACCAGCATCTGCTGCCTGGAAAAGGCGAGCAGCCGGTGGGTAAGGGCGGCGCCGCGCTCCGCGGCGCGCAGCGCCTGATCGATGGCCGGACGCATCTCGGCTGGAATGCGCTCGGGGTCAAGGTCCAGCGCGCCGATGATGACGGTCAGCAGATTGTTGAAATCGTGCGCGACGCCGCCGGTCAACTGGCCCACGGCATCCATCTTCTGCGCCTGATGGAGGCGCGATTCCGCATCGCGCAGAGCCGTCACGTCGCGCCCGGAGGAGATGACGTGCAACACGCCATCCTGGATGAAAGGCGCGGCCTGCAGCTCTCCGATCCTGGTCTTGCCGTCGAGCCCGAGGACGCGCATCTCGGTCAAGGGAAGGGGCTGGAGTTTGTCCTTCAGGTTCCGGGTTCGCTCGATCGCGCGCTGGCGATCGTCCGGATGGATAATGTTGAAGACCGGCATGCCGATCAACTCTTCCGGCCCCTTCGCGCCGAACAGGCGGGCAGCGGCCGGATTGGCAAACTGCACCATGCCATCGACGTGGATCCAGATGCCTTCCTGGACCAGGTCGAAGACGCGCCGCAACCGCTGCTCGATGGCCTGGCGCTTCGCTTCGCTGGTGGCGAGTGCAAGCTCGGCGCGCTTCTGCTTGGTCCGGTCGATGTCGAAGCCGCCAATCCCGATGATGTTTCCGTCCGCGTCGCGGATCGGAAATTTGACCAGCAGCGCCCATTCGTACTCCACGTCCGGCGGCATCCGCACTTCCTGCAGGATCGGCTCGCCGGTGTCGACCACCTTGCGGTCCATCTCGACAATCGACGCGGCATAGGTCGGGTCGTAGACGTCGCGGATCGTCTTGCCGTAGTAGTGCCGCGTTCCCAGGTGGAAGACGCGCTCGGACTCGCGATTGTAGAAGACGTAGTGCCCCTTGGTGTCCTTCACATAGGTCACGAATGGCGCATTCTGGATCAGCGCCAGGAACCGCGTCTCGATCTCGCGCAGCTTCGCCTCGATCTGCACCTGCTGCGTGATGTCACGCGCCACCACCAGCACTGCCGGCCGACCGCCGAATTCGATGGTGGAGGAACTGATGTCGACCTCGATCTGCACCCCCGACTTGATGCGATGGCGCCACTTGCCGACATAACGCAGGCCGGGCGGCCGGTTCGCCGTCAGGTCCAGCAGCTTCTGCACGTCCTCGGAAGGTCGAATGTCGGTGATGCGCATGCCGAGAAATTCGGCGTGCGTGTAGCCATAGGTCTGAATCGCCGCCTGGTTGACTTCGAGAAAAGCCAGCGAGCCCAGTTCGTAGACCCACATCGGGGTCGGGTTCTGGTCGAACAGGTAGCGGAACGGGGCATCGCCGTCGAAGCCGCCCCTGGGCTGCGCGCTTCGTTGCGTCGCGTCCTGTGCGAGCCGGACAGCCTCCTCGAGCGACCGCGCACTCTGGATACGCAGCAGAGCGTCCGCAACGGAGGCGAACTGGTCATCAGCCATGCAAGCCCTCTGGAGGATCCGCGCGGGAGCAAACGGTCAGAATATGTGCGGCATCCCCGGCGCCATCATCATAGCGCGTCTGGGGCGGCCTGAAAGAGCCGTTTTGGCCCGTTTCAGGGGCGTTTGAGCGTAGGTACGGCCGGCGGATGTGCCTACTCCGCAGCCTCGGCCTTGGCGATCACTGTGTGGATGGCGTCGTAGGCTACCGGCTTGCGCGCGGTGCCGATGATGTGGAGGCCGCGCATCTTGCCGGCCTGGGCGGCGGTGTCGAGGTCCTGCTGGGACACGCCGCTGATCACGATCACGTCGCCCTTGAATTTGAGCGAGCCGAGAACGCCGAGCAGGGTATAGCCGTCGCGGTCCGGAATGCCGATGTCGAGCACCACGATGTCCGGCTTCCAGTCGGTGACCAGGCGCTCGAATGCCTTGGTGTGGTCGAGCGTCGCCACCTCCAGCGAGAGCGCGGTTCCGGCGCGCTCGATGGTGGCGACGTCCTGCGGCTCGTCGTCGACGATCAGAATGCGCCCTGTCTTCTTGCTCATGGTGTCACGGCTCCAATTCCGGGAATGCCGCTATCCGAGCCGGAAATGGTTAAGAATCTGTTGAGAACACACCGGTCAGGCCGGTTCAATTGAGCGGCGCGAGAACTCTTCCAAGGCGGGCTGGAGGCTGACGGAGGGGGTGCCGACCGGTTGGATACGTTCCCGCCGCATGGCGGCATCGATTGCGAAGTTCACGGCGCTCAGCGTCGGCAGATAATAGTCGGTGTCGGCGACGAAGCAGCGCAGCTCGAAATCCAGTTTCTCCTCGCCGATCGCGCGGAAGATCACGCTGGGGGCGGGGTGCTTCATCACGTGCTCGGCTTCGCTGACGCAATTCAGAAGGATGCGCTCGATCTGCCGCGCGTCCGTGCTGGGCGGCACGCTCAGTTTCACGATCACGCGGGCGATCCGGTTCTTGTGAGTCCAGTTGGTCACGGGGCTCGCAATCAGGGCGGAGTTGGGCACGATCACCGAAGCCCGGTCGAAGGTCTCGATCTCGGTCGAGCGCACGGAGATGCTCTTCACGATGCCTTCGGTGGTGCCAACCACGATCCAGTCGCCGGTCTTGATCGGCCGCTCGATCAGCAGCAGCAGTCCGGCGACGAAATTCTCCACCACCGTGCGCAGCCCGAAACCGATGCCGACCGAGAGCGCACCGGCCACCAGGGCGATCGATGAGAAATCGATGCCCAGCACCATGATCGCGATCATGATCACGATCAGGCCGCCGAAATAACCGATGCCGGTCGAGATCGAGTTCTGCATGCCGAGGTCGAACTGGGTGTTCGGCATCACCCGCTCGCGCACCCAGCGTTTCAGGAAGCCGACAACCAGCAGGCCGAGCACGACAGTGAGGATGGCGATCGCCACGTCGACCAGCGACAGTCTCATGTCGCCCAGTTGGATCTGGGTAAAGAATCGCACCAGCCAGGCGTTGAGCAGGGTCGAGGAGATCTTGCCCGCGAGCAGCACGCCGTAGATCACCGGTGGCCAGAGAATGAGGTCCGCGGCGAAGCGTGCCCAGAAGGTCAGGCGCCGGCCCGATTCCGGCGAGAGGCCGGTGACGCGCGACACGGCGTCGTAGAACCGGCGGCCGGGCGTCATGAAGGCGCGGATGCCTTCGCCGATTACTTCCCGCAGCAGCAGCGCGCCGCCGATCAGCAGCGCAGACTGGAACAAGGCGCTCAGCAGGTCCGCGGCGAGCGACGAGAAGCCGGTGAACGAGGCGACCAGCGATGCGATGAAAATCAGCGCCGCCAGCGAGCGCAGCACCCAGGAGAGCCGCGACCGGAAATGCGTATCGCTGACCCAGTATTTGGTGCGCAGGCACGGTACGTAAACGATGGCGGCAATAAGAGCCGCGATGAATGTCAGGATCGAGGCGAAGCTTGCCGAAGGCTGGGCGCCGCGGGCGTCGGATACGGCCGCGCCGACAATGGCGATCATCGTCAGGAGGCCCGCACCGGTCACGATGCGGTGGCCGAGCCTGGCCGCCGCTTTCGCCGGCACCGGGACGATGCGCCAGACCGGCATGTCAGGCGAAAGGCAAGCGACGCTGAGCCCCGACACGGTGAAGAACAGCATCAGATTGACACCGCTCGCGAACACGAACCGGCGGAAGGCGGGATCGTACTCCTGCTGCGTCAAGGTGAAGCCGAACAGGCCCAGCAGCGCCGCCATTGCGAGGACCGGCAGCAGGATGCGGGCAACCGTGCCCGCAACGGCGGCGATGATGCGGCGCGAATAGCTCGGCTCCTCGACCGTCGTGGCCGGCCCCCACTTCGTCAGGACCCACCGCCGCACCGGAAAGGCGAGCAGGCCTGCCACGATCAGAATGCCGGTGCTGAGGCCGATGGCCAGCTTGTCCATCTCGGCGATCTGCAGGTTGCGCCACCATTGCATCGCACCGTGCGGGAGGATGCGATAGACGGCATTCTCGTCCGACAGGGCCGTGCGCCATGTCCCGGGCAGCCAGGGCATCGGTCCCTGGACAGACAGCTTTCGTTGCGTGTTCGCCTGTTCACGCTGGCCGATTTCATCCTGGATTGCCTGGGCGCGCGTAATCACCAGTTCGGCGCGCGTCACTCGCGCCTGAGACCGCGAGATTTCCTCGGCCAGGCGCGCGCGGGTGGCGGCGATGTCCGGATCCTCCGGCGCCGCTCCGGCGGCGGGTGCTGGGCCGAGCTGGGCAAGCTGGTTGCGGGCAGGCTGGGTCTGCTGCTGCTCGGCGCTGCGCAATGCGCGCGCGTCGGCGATGAGTGCCGAGACCCTCCGCAGAATGTCGCCGTATCGCTGCTCCGGCATGTCGGGATCGATATTCAGGTCCCGCTCGACGTCGGTCAGTGTCGCTTCCCAGGTCTGGAGCTTTTCAGCTGCGGAATCCTGGGCGTGCACGGGCGTGACCCACGCCAGGATCAAAACGCAGAAAAGAGCCGCTAGAATTCGCTGCATGAATGGCTTCGAGAGAACCACGTTGGATGGCCGCCACACGGCCTGATCGCGGCGGCTAGACTAGCTAAGAAACGCCTCGTGTCCAGCGCCGACTCTGCGGGTATTCTCAATGGATTGCGGCTAATTGAAGGCAACGGCCACCTGGCCGAGGCCGGCGAACTCTGCGGTTACCCGATGGCCCGGCGCGATGGGCAGCGGCGTAATGCAGGTGCCGGTGGTGACGACGTCGCCTGCCTTGAGGCCGATGCCGCGCTTCGACAGATGGTTGGCGAGCCAGGTCAAGGCGATGCGCGGATCGCCCAAGGCGTTGGCGCCGGTGCCCTCCGCGGCCACTGTGCCGTTGTTCAGGGCGCGCACGCGCTGGGTGGCAAGATCGAGACGCCGCCAGTCGGGGACTTGCGGGCCGAGCAGGAACCAGGAGGCGAAGGCGTCATCGGCCACGATCTGCGCCGGCCCGATCTCGGCAAAGCGCTCGAAGCGCGCGTCAGGCACTTCGATCGCGAGGTGGAGTGCCGCCACCGCGTCGCACGCGTCGGCTTGCGCGTAGGCGGCGTCGCGCGGCGGAAGGTCGCGCGCCATGCGAAAGGCGAACTCGGCTTCCATCACCTTCATGTGCAGCGGCGCGGCCTGCAGGCGCGCGCCATCCTCCAGGATGAAATTCTTGAACAGCCGGCCGGCGAGCGGTTCCGTCACGCCGATATGCGCTTGCCCCGCCTTGCTGGTGGCCGCGATCTTCCAGCCGGAGACCGGCTGCGCGGCGCTGGCGACCATCGCATCCTGGATCGCATAGCCTTCGGCAAGGGAGTGCGGGCGCAGATGATCGGGCAGCGCCTCGATCCGCCGCTGCTCGATGCGCGTGCGCCAGAGGAAGTCTGCGGCCTGCGCGATGTGAGATTGGTTCATAATGTGGTCCTCGGGAATGAGTCTCGTGCAGCTTAGCGCACGTTCTCACCCTCGTCATGGCAAGGCTTGGCCTTGCCATCCAAGAGTTTCGACGGGCGATAGCGCGTTGGTGCAAGCAAACTCGTGGACCAAGGCCAAGCCTTGGAATGACGGGGATATGGAGCAAGGCGCCAGCTAGTGAAAATCCCGGCTACGCAGGCGGAGCAGGCGCTGATCGCCAGTGGTGGCACGTTTCACCTCGTCGGCGCGCGCGATGACGCGGCTGATGTCGGGCTTCTCCTCGTTGAGGGTATGCAGCAGCGCCGTTAGGTCCGTCACGCGGTCGGCCACCACGTGCACGACAATGCCTTCGCGCTGCAGCTTGCCCTCGATCGCGACCATCCGGCCGCCGAGCACGATGCGGCGATAGGTCTCGAACACCTTGGGCCAGACCACGATGTTGGCGATGCCGTCGTCGTCCTCGAGGGTCATGAAGATGACTCCGCTGGCCGTGCCGGGCCGCTGGCGCACCAGCACGATGCCGGCCACCTTGATCCGTTGGCCATCCTTGGCGGTGGCGAGAAACTTGTTGGGCGTGACGCCGAATCGATCCAGCGGCGCACGCAGCAGTCCGACCGGATGAGCGCGCAGCGACATGCCGATGGCTTGGTAATCCTCGATCACCTGCTCGCCCAGGCTCATCTCGGGCAGCGGCGCCGAAAGGTCCTCGACCGGAATATGGGACGGCCATTCCCGCGCGGCGGGGGAGGCTTCGTCGGGATCGAACAACGGCATCTGCCCGTCGTCCAGGGCATGGATCTGCCACAAGGCGCGCCGACGATCGATGAACAGCGAGCCGAAGGCATCGGCCTTGGCGAGCGTTTCCAGCGCCGCGGGTCCAAGGCCGCTCTTGCGCCACAGCTCATGCAAGGTGCAATAGCCGGCGCCGCGCGCGCTGACCAGCTGGGCCGCATCCTGCTGCCGGCAGCCTGCTATCTCGCGGAAGCCGAGGCGCAACGCCAGGCTGCCGTCATGGGCGCGTTCCAGCGTGTTGTCCCAGTCGCTGACGTTGACGTCGACCGGCCGCACCTCGACCCCATGCTCGCGCGCGTCACGCACCAGCTGCGCCGGCGCATAGAAGCCCATCGGCTGGGCGTTCAGGATGGCGCAGGCGAAGGCGGCCGGATGGCGGCATTTCAGCCAGGCCGAGACATAGACCAGCAGGGCAAAGCTGGCGGCGTGGCTTTCGGGGAATCCGTAATCGCCGAAACCCTCGATTTGCTTGAAACATCGTTCAGCGAAATCGCGTGTGTAGTGCTTCGCGATCATGCCGTCGATGAACTTGTCCTTGAGGGTGCCGATCGTGCCGTTGCGCCGGAAGGTCGCCATTGCCCGCCGCAGCTGGTCCGACTGCGCCGGCGTGAAGCCTGCCGCGACGATGGCGATGCGCATGGCCTGCTCCTGGAACAGGGGCACGCCATAGGTCTTCTTGAGCACCTCGCGCAGCTCGTTGCTTGGGAAGTCCGCTTCCTCCAATCCGTCACGCCGGCGCAGATACGGATGCACCATGTCGCCCTGGATCGGTCCGGGGCGGACGATCGCGACCTCCACCACCAGGTCGTAGAAATTGCGCGGCCTGAGGCGCGGCAGCATGCTCATCTGCGCCCGGCTTTCCACCTGGAAGACGCCGACGGAATCCGCCTTGCACAGCATGTCGTAGACTTCGGATTCCTCCGGCGGGACGTTGGCGAGCGTCAGCTTCTCCCCGCCGCAATGCTGGTGGATCAGGTCGAACCCCTTGCGGATGCAGGTCAGCATGCCGAGCGCCAGCACGTCGATCTTCAGCATGCGCAGGGTGTCGAGATCGTCCTTGTCCCACTCGATGACCGTGCGGTCCTCCATCGCCGCATTCTCGATCGGCACATAGTCGTGCAGGCTGCCGCGGGTGATGACGAAGCCGCCGACATGCTGCGACAGATGGCGCGGAAAGCCGATCAGGGCGCCTGCGAGCGCGAGCACCTGACCCAGGCGGGGCTCATCGGGATCGAGGCCGGCCTGGCGGATATGCTTCTGGACGATGTCTTCCTCGCCCCAGCCCCACACCGCTTTCGAGAGGCGATTGAGCACGTCCTCGCTGAGGCCGAACACCTTGCCGACGTCGCGCAGGGCGCTCTTCGGGCGATAGGAGATGACCGTGGCGGCGAGGCCGGCGCGATGGCGGCCATATTTCCTGTAGATGTATTGGATGACTTCTTCGCGCCGCTCATGCTCGAAATCGACGTCGATGTCCGGCGGCTCGTTGCGCTCGGCCGAGACGAAGCGCTCGAACAGCAGGTCAACTTTGATCGGGTTGACCGCCGTGATGCGCAGGCAATAGCAGACCACCGAATTCGCCGCCGAGCCGCGGCCCTGGCACAGAATCCCTTCGCCTTCCGCGAACCGCACGATGTCATGCACCGTCAGGAAATAGGGCGCGTAGTTCAAGCGTCCGATCAGGGCCAACTCCTGCCCCAGCGTCTGGCGCACCTTGTCCGATATGCCCTCGGGATAGCGCTTGGCGGCGCCGTCCCAGGTCAGCTGCTCCAGATGCTGTTGTGGAGAGAGGCCATCCGGCACCGGCTCGCTCGGGTATTCGTAACGCAGCTCATCGAGCGAGAAGCGGCAGGCATCGGCCAGCTGCGCGGCATTCTCCAGCGCCTGCGGCCAGCGCCTGAATAGGCGCTGCATTTCGTCGGGTGACTTCAGATGCCGCTCGGCATTGGCTTGCAGGCGGAAGCCGGCTTCCTCGATCGTCACACGCTCGCGGATGCAGGTCAGGACGTCCTGCAGCGGACGCCGCTCCGGCGCGTGATAGAGCACGTCGTTGGTGGCGATCAGGGGCAGGCGATGCTCGGCGCCTAGCTCGGCGAGACGGCGGATCCGTCGGGCGTCATCGCCGCGATAGAGATGGCTGATGGCCAGATGCGCATTCCGGCCGACATCGTTGCGGAACTTTTGCAGGAATCCGGCGAAGCGTTCGTCGATCTCCTCCGGCGCCAGCGCCACCAGCTGCTGGCCCAGGCGATGATCCAGCACGTCGGCATAAGTCAGCAGGCACTTGCCCTTTTCCGTCCGCCGCTTGCCGAGGGTGAGCAGGGTGCACAGCCGGCCATAGGCCGCGCGATCCTCCGGATAGCAGAGCAGGCTCGGCGCATCGGTGAGGTCGAGCCGGCATCCGACGATCAGGCGGACCGGCGCGATCTGCTGGGTCGCCTGCTCGCAGCCGTCGAAGGCGCGCACGATCCCCGCCAGCGTGTTGCGATCCGTCACGCCGATCGCCTCATAGCCCAACGCCGCCGCCTGCGCCGCCAACTCCTGCGCCCGCGATCCGCCCTGCAGGAAGGAGAAGTTGGTGGTGACCTGGAGCTCGATGGGGCGGAAGGTCATCTAGTAACCCCGCACACTCTCCCGTCATTGCAAGGCTTGGCCTTGCCATCCACGAGTTTCGATGGGCGAGACCGCGTTGGCGCAAGCAAACTCGTGGATCCCAAGGCCAGGCCTTGGGATGACGGAGTATTGGAAAGCCGCCGCATCAACATCACCCGAACATCCCATGCATGAACCAGCGCGGCGCCGGGGTCGCCTGGTAGAGCCCGGCGCGGTAGAGCCAGAAGCGGCGGCCTTCGGCGTCTTCCACGCGGTAATAGTCGCGGATCTCCGAATCCTGCTCGCCGGGCAGCCACCATTCCGGTGCGATGCGCTCGGGGCCTTCGGCCGCGCGCACCTTGTGCAGCACGTGGCGCCAGCGGAATTGCACCGGCGGATCGTCCGGGATCGGCGCAACGGCATCGATCGGCTCGGGATGGGAGAGCAGGCGGATCGGTCGCTGCGCCGCTTTCGGCCAATGCAGGCGCGGGCTTTCGGCCAGCGGCGGCAGGCGGCGGACGGCGCGCTCGGGGATGTGGCTCTCGCGCGTCTCGAACCGATGCACGGCATGTTCGCCCAGCCGGTTGCTGAGGCGATCGATCAACGGCGCGAGGTCGTGGCGCACAGCACCGCCGGCCTCGAAGTCGCGCTGATGCGCATGCAGCCGCTCCATCTCGCGCCCCGACAAACGCATGGCCTCGAAGCCGTCCTCGGGCCGGAGCTGGTCGAGCTTTTCCTCGAACAGGCGGAACAGGTGCCCGGCATCGAGGCTGGCGCGCGCGGTCCCGATCGAGAGGCGCTGGGTTTCGCCATCCAGCCGATAGCAGGAGAAGTCCAGCTTGCGTGGCCCGCTTTCATGCGGCCGCAGCGCTTCCGTCAATCGCTTCAGCAGCAGATCGAGCGCACGGTCGATATCGGCGCGCTGCACGATCGGCTCGGCGAAATCCATCCGCACATAACATTGCGGCGGCGGCAGCAGCGGCGACATCGTCTCGTCCAGCCGGCCCAGCGCCTGGTCCAGCCGGTCCATCAGCATCGCGCCGAAGCGCCGCGCCAAGGCGGCGCGCGGCAGGGCACAGAGATCGGCGACGTGCTTCAATCCCAGGCGCTGCAACTGCGCACACAATTCTTCCGGCAGGCGCAGGCAAGCGGGCGGCAATTCGGACAGAGCGGCGCGCTGCTCGCCATGCGGCACGATCTGGTTGGTCTGTTTCTGGTCGGCGCCGAAGCGCACCGTGCCCCAGGCCGCGCCGATGGTATCGGCAACGGCGGAACGGTGATGGATGCCGAAGCTGCGCATGTGCCGGTCGAGATCGGCGAGCATGCGCGCTTCGCTGCCCCACAGATGCGCGCAGCCGGCGATATCGAGCATCAGGCCATCGGCGCCGTCGGTCGCCACCAGTGGCGAGAAGCGCGTCGCCCAGTCGGCGAGGCGCTTGAGATCCGCCGCATCGGCGTCCGGGTCGAGCGGAACCACGATGACGTGCGGCACCCAGGCGCGCGCATCGGCGATCGCCACGCCTGGCTTCAGCCCGAGCGCCCGCGCGGCAGGATTCACCGCCTGGGTTTCCAGGCGATTGCCGACCTGCGCCGACAGGACGAGCGGCCCCTCAGCCGAAGTGGAGGAGGGTGGCTGTTTCCGACTGCGCTGCTGGCGCCGGCGATATTGATCGGTCGGCCAGTGTGGCAGCCACAGGGACAGGAAACGCCGTAACCCGCTGTTGATCAGCATGATCGAACTCCATGATCCAGGACGCCGCCGCCGCGTTGCGGCAACGCCAGAGATCGAGACGCCAGTGGACCGGCCCCAGCTCCGGCACGGTTGCTTGATCGGAGCTGCGCGAATGCGGCTGGGGTGAGATGCGCCAGCGCGTGACGGCCGCGATCGGTTGCGCGCGCTGCTGCTGCGCCAGTTCCTGGGTGCGCCAGCGCCGCAGCAGGAAACAGGGGATGCCGGCCTGCTCCGCCGCCAATTGCAGGCGGCGCGTGGCGTTGAGGGAGAGTGCGCCGACCTCCGCCACCGCCGCCGCCAGGGACCGGCTGCGCAAGGCTTCCTCGAGCGCCCAGCACACCTCCACATCGCGCCGCGCGGAAACCAGGATCAACCGGCGCAGATCGAGCCCGAAGGCGGCAAGGCCGGGGGCATAGAGATCGCCCTCCTGCGTCACCCAGGCGATCCATCCGGTCGGCGCGCTGGCCTTCAGGGTCAAAGCCAGGAACCCGGCCCCGGCCGCCCCCTGTTCCTCATCGCCGCCTTGACCGGCGATTTCGTGGACGGCGCCGAGCGGGGTGGCAGCCGTACTTAAATACAGATCGACCGGGAGAAGGCCGGTGGACAGCCCCGCGGTACGGACCTCCGGCCGCACCGCCGTAATGCAGGCAATGCGCTGTTTCAATTGGGCCAGGTCGATCCGAGCATTCATCGTCGCGCAGCCCACTCTGTTCGTTCTCTTTTTGTTCTAAACAGGCCTGAGTGTCAAGCCGTTGCAACCGCTCAAATATCATTCAATGTTTTCGAAAAAACACGGCTAACTGGCTGAAATGAACTACTTTTCTGAACATTTGGTTCATGCCCGGTTCAGGCGGCCGTTGCTAGCTTCCCTGCACCAACTCGGAACAACTCGAGGAAGCGAATAATGACCCCAACGATCCGTACTCTTCTGACCTCCCTCATGATCGCCGCAGTCGCGCCGATCGGTCTGGCAGCGCTCGATCTTGAGCAATCCGCCTTTGCCAAGAACGGCAATGGCGGGGGCAATGGTGGCGGCAATGGGGGTGGTCATGGCGGCGGCAACGGCAATGGCGGCAATGGCAACGGCAAGAGCAGCGAAGCCCATGGCAAGAGCAGCGAAGCCAAAGCGGCCAAATCCGCCAAAGCGGAAGCCAAGGCCGTAGAAGATGGCGAAGAAAGCGAAGGCTTGGCGCCCAACGAGCTGGGCAAGCTAAACGGCGTTCTGCACGCCTCTCCGAACGCAATCGCGCACGCCAGCGCCAACTCGCCGATCGGCACCGCCCGCGAGTTCGCCGAAGCCCTGGCCGGCTTCCTCGATTCAGCCGAAGAAGCGCCAGACGAGGGCGAAGCTCCGGCCGAAGGCGAAGAAACCGCCGATGATGAGACGCCCACCGTCGACCAGCTGGGCGAAATGATGGCCCGTATGACCAACAAGCCGGTGACGGCCGACCAGGTTCAGGCGGTCGCGGAGAAAGTCGGCATCGAGACCACCGACGAAGCTCCGACCGATGGAGACACCACCGACGAGGACCAGGCGGCCGACGAGACCACCGACGATCCGACCGCGGGCGATGAGCCGCCGGCGCTCGACCAGGCAACGGCCCAGGAAATCGCCGACAAAGCCAACGAGATCCATGGCTTTGATACGGCGGATGACGAGGGCGACGACACCACCGACGGCGAGGACACGGCCGATGCCGGCGACACCGGCGACGATACCGTCACGAACTAACGACTAAATTCTGCAGCAAGCCTGGCGCGGGAGGAAACTCCCGCGCCTCTTCTTTTTCTGGGATCAGCGCGCTTCGCTGGAGCGGCCGCGGCGGAGCAGAAATGCCGGCGTATGGTCGCCGAAGGCGACGCCCGGCAAGCCGCCATCATCGTTGTGATGCACGCGCCCGTCACGGCGTTCCGGCCGCGGCGGGAGTTGCTCCGTCGCCTGATGATCGCGCCCGCCGGAGCGGCGCTGATGGCGGTTGAAATGCGGCTCCTTCTCGGTCGGAACCGGCAGCGCGACGCTGGCTTCCAACATGGCGTGGCGGCCGATTTCGCGCTCCGGATGCGGCACCACCGCATCGATGACTTCGGCCGCCTTGCGCTGGCGCTTTTCCTGCTGCTGGCGTCCGCGATCATGCCGGCCGCCGCCTTTGCGATCACCGCCTTTGCGATCACCGCCTTTGCGAGAATCCCGGCCGGCCGACAAAGCGGCGCTTTCCAGCCCTTCGATCGTGATGCGCGGGATCGTCGTGCCCAGCAGCTTCTCGATCGCAGCGACATACTTGCCGTCGATCGGCGCGGCCAGGCTGAAGGCGTGGCCTTCGCGGCCGGCACGGCCGGTACGACCGATCCGGTGCACATAGTCCTCGGCATGCATCGGCACGTCGAAACAGAACACGTGGCTGAGGCCCTTGATGTCGAGCCCGCGCGCCGCGACGTCGCTGCATACCATCAGGCGCACTTCGCCCTTCTTGAATTTGTCGAGCGTCTCGGTGCGGGCCGGCTGGGACATATCGCCATGCAGACGCACGGCATCGAAGCCGTGCTTGGTGAGCGATTTGAACAGGATCTCCACGTCGCGCTTGCGATTGCAGAAGATGAGCGCATTGGTGACGTTCTCCCTGCGGATCAGCTGGCGCAAAGCCTCGCGTTTCTGCTCCGGTTCCACCACCACCATGCCCTGCACGACCGTCGTGGCCGCCGTCGCCGGCGGAGACACGCTGATCTCCTTCGGGTTCATCAGGAACGCATCGGCCAGGCGGCGGATTTCCGGCGCCATGGTGGCGGAGAAGAACAGGGTCTGGCGCAGCTTCGGCAGCAGCCCGACGATCTTCTCGACATCCGGGATGAAGCCCATGTCGAGCATGCGGTCGGCTTCGTCGATCACCAGGATCTTGACGTCGTTCATCAGGATCTTGCCGCGCTCGAACAGGTCGATCAGGCGGCCTGGCGTCGCGATCAGGACGTCGACGCCGCGATCCAGCTTTTTCTCCTGGTCGACGAAGCTTTCGCCGCCGATCAGCAGGGCATAGCTCAGGTTCGCGCCCTTGCCGTACTTCTCGAAGCTGTCCGCGACCTGCGCGGCCAGCTCCCGAGTCGGCTCCAGGATGAGCGAGCGCGGCATGCGGGCCTTGGCCCGGCCGCTGCTCAGAATCTCGATCATGGGAAGGGTGAAACCGGCGGTCTTTCCGGTGCCGGTCTGGGCACAGCCCAGAACGTCCCGGCCCATAAGAACCACTGGAATCGCTTGGGCTTGGATGGGGGTGGGCTGCTGATAGCCGAGATCGGCAATCGCTTGCAGGATAGAGGGGCTGAGCCCCAGTTCTTCGAACGTCATTATCTCATGATGCGGGCATTTACTGGGATCGCCGAAGGGCGAAAGTGGGCAGGGGGAGCCCGATCCCGCTACCGGAAGGTCGCGCGCACTATAGGGATCGGCCAAACTTTGTCAATTCAACCGCTTGGCGCATACTTTGCACTTAACTCAGAATTGATAGCCCAAACGGCGAGGGTGCGATGCTGCTGGAGCGCGACAAATCCCAGCTCCTGATGGTCGACGTGCAGGAACGCCTGCTGCCGGCGATGTCAGATCCCACCCTGGTACTGAAGAACGGTGGGCGCCTGCTGGAAGCCGCGCGCACCCTGGTGGTGCCGGTGGTGGTTTCGGAACAATATCCCGCCGGTCTCGGCCGGACTGTGCCGGATCTTGCCAATCTCGCGCCAGCCAACGCGGTGCATGAGAAGGTGGAATTCTCCTGTTTCGCCAATGCGGCTTTGCGCTCCGCATTGTCGGGCGCTGACCGGCAGACCGTGATCTTCGGCATCGAGGCGCACGTCTGCGTCCTGCAGACCGCGATCGAGATGGTCGACGGCGGGCATGACGTCACGATCGTCGTCGACGCCATCGGCTCACGCGCTGCCGACAGCAAGGAGATCGCTCTGCGCCGCCTGCAGGATGCCGGCGTCCGGCTGGCGACCACGGAGATGGTGCTGTTCGAGTGGCTGCGCCGTGCCGGAACGCCGGAATTCAAGACGATCAGCCGCTTGATCCGCTAACAGCCGGGAATGAAGCAGGGCTCGTTGCGATCGTCCTCGGTCTGCGGCGGGAACAGATTCACGACGGAAGAGCGGACGAACTTTCGGAACCGCGGATCGTCTGGTCCCGAAATATCGGAGACCGAACCGGTCAGAAAGGTCAGCGCCTGTCCATTGCCCGGGCACAAAGCCGCCACCAAGGTCATGTCGCCGCTGCGCACGCCGCCGCCAGAGGCACGGCAGGCGAGGTCCCGATTCACGCTGGTGGAGCCGTTGAAGGCGAGGTGCACGCGGTAGGGGCTGCCATCGCTCGGCACCACGCCCGGTGGCTGGATGGTTTCGGACACCAGTGTGTTGAAGGCCTGCTGGTCCATGCCGAAGGGGTTGCCGGACACGTCGGCCTTCATGGCGCGATTGTAAGGGACAAATCGGTATTGCACCGGATCGTATCCGGACTCCACCCGAACCCGGTCGATCCTCCCTGGCGTGCAGCCGGCGGCCAGGGCGCCGATCAGAAAGATTGCAAGAAGTCTGGACATCGCCGTCTCCTCAGGGAATCTCTTCGGACTTATTTGACGACCACCGCCCCGCAAACCAGGCATCACGATTTCGCGAGACATGACTGTCAACCTTATCAAACTCTGTGTCGGCGTCAGCGACGTCACGCAACTGATCCAGGAGCATGAGCGCTTGGTCAGGCAAGCGCTCAAGCGCAAGACGAAGAAACCGGTCGAGGACCATCACTGGACCCGCATGCGCCCAAAGCGCGACGAAGAGGTGCTCGACGGCGGCTCGCTGTTCTGGGTCATACGCGGCATCATCCGCGTCCGACACCGGATTCTACGGCTGGATGACGTGACGGATGCGGACGGCCAGCAATATTGCGCCATCATCTATGACCCGAAGGTGATCCTGGTCGACCCGCGGCCACGGCGTGCCTTCCAGGGCTGGCGCTACCTGGAAGCGGACGATTCACCGCCGGATCTGCCAAACCAGCGGCAGGCCTTCGCCAATGTTGCGGCGGAAGTCGACATGCCGGCGGATATGCTCGCGGAGCTGCGGACCCTCGGCCTGTTCTAGCCGATCGCGGCGTGCGCGAGATAGCCGATGGCGCCGCTGGCCAGCAGTACCTTCACCAGGTTGATGCGCCAGTGCAGCAGGGCTAGACCCGCGGCGATAGACAGGCCGATCGCGACCAGGTCCGCGCTGCGCCAGTCGGGCCAAGTGAGAGTGGCGATACCAAGTGAAATCTCGCTCACATCCCGGAACAGCACGTGCAGCGCGAACCACAGCGCAAGGTTCGCGATCACGCCCACCACCGCTGCCGTGACCATCGCCAGCGCCGCCGACAGATAGCGGTTGTGCCGCAGGCGCTCGACGTACGGCGCGCCGAGGAAGATCCAGATGAAGCTCGGGACGAACGTCACCCAGGTAACGAAGATCGCGCCGAGCGTGCCGGCGAACATCGGAGCGAGCGCCCCGGTCTGTTGGTACGCGGCGTAGAAGCCGACAAAGCTCAGCACCAGGATCAACGGCCCCGGCGTGGTCTCGGCGAGCGCCAGGCCATCGATCATGTTGCCGGTGGTGAGCCAGCCATAGCTCTGCACCGCCTGTTGCGCGACGTAGGCGAGCACCGCGTAGGCGCCGCCGAATGTGACGACCGCCATCTTGGCGAAGAACAATCCCATTTGCGGAAAGATCTGATCACTGCCCAGCAGCAAGGCGAGCAGTGCGATCGGCCCGAGCCACAGCGTCGCGCCGATGAACGCGGTGCGGAAGGGCCGAGGAGCCTTCGACGTCTGCGTGAGCACCTTCTCGTCGGTGAGAGCGGCGCGCCCATTCGATCGCCACGCCATGGCCAGTCCGACGATCGCGGCTGCCAAGATCACGATCGGAAACGGAATCCGGAAGGCGAACAGCGCGACGAAGGCGAGCGCCGCGACGACGACATGCATCGGCTGCTTAAGCGCCCGCTTCGCCACGCGCCACAGCGCTTCGGCCACCAGCGCGATGACGGCACACTTCAACCCGAAGAACACGCCCATGAGCCATGGCAGCTGCCCGAAGGCGGCATAGGCCGCGCTCAATGCGAGGATGACGCAGAAGCCCGGCAGCACGAACAGGATGCCGGCGACCAAGCCGCCGCGCACGCCATGCAGCAGCCAGCCGATGTAGGTGGCCAGCTGCTGTGCTTCGGGGCCTGGCAGCAGCATGCAGAAATTGAGCGCATGCAGGAACTGCGCTTCGCCGACCCATTTGCGCTCGTCGACCACGAGGCGATGCATGAGGGCGATCTGGCCCGCCGGGCCGCCGAAGCCGAGGCAACCGACCTTGAACCAGAGCTTGGTTGCCTCGGCGAAGCTGGGACGCGCGTCGCTCATCGTGCGATCTCTCGGGGCGCCATCTCCTTGGGCGGCCAGGCGTGGGTCTCCTTCGTCACGTCGCGCTGCCAGCGGTAGAGTCCGTCGTACAGCGAGAGCCCGGTTTCGAGCAGCGCGTGGTCGTCCTCGATCAGATCGCCGAGACCGAGCGAGATGGCATAGAGCCCGGAGGACTGCGCCGTCAGATCGAGGCGCGAGGTATCGGCGCCGCGAACGATGTGTGCGAGGCGGTGGAGCGCCTGGTCGCTCAATGCGAAATCCTCGATCATGGAATCGAACGTGCAGGTTTCGCCGCGGTGGGAGAATGTCACGCCGGGAATGTCGAACGGAATGGCATTGCGCGTGCTGGCCTCGGCGAGCACCTGGTCCGACGGCACGTAGTGGAAGTCCGCCAGCGGATCGATGAAGCGGCGGATCAGCCACGGGCAGGCGATGCGGTCGATTTTGGGCCGCGCGCGCGTCACCCAGGACGTCGCGCGGGTGCCGTCGTAGGCCGCGGTCTTGCGCAGATGCGGATAGCCCGCCTCGATCCAGCGTTCGACGCCGCCGGCGAGGTAGCGCGCATCGAACCCGGCGGCGCGCAACTCCGACGCGGCGGTCTGGCCCACTTCGTGGCCGTGCACGCAGGTGACGACGATGGGCCGCTTGGAGGGCAAGTCGCGGGACCAGCTTGCGACCTGTTCGGGTGGCCGATAGAGGCTGCCGCAGATCAGATGCTGCGATGCGGAAAAGGCGGCTTGGCGCCGGACGTCTACAATCAGGGGATGACCGGCGGAGCCGAGGGTACGGGCCAATTCGGCGGCGGAAATGGAGGTCTGGAGTTCGGATTCCATGGCACAGCTCTCCTTTGCGCACGGAGCGCAATCAGGTGAGCAGAGCTTGGATGCCAGGCATCTTGGGAAAGCCGGGAGTCTGCGATGTCCCGACGCAGGGAGTCTGGGCTTGTCGCGAGGAGAGGTCAACCCCATCTGAGTGACTGTGGGATGTGGATAAGATTGTTGCGTTTTTCTCTTTACACCCCCCTCAGACTCGACTAGAAACCGCGCCGTCGAACGGGGCCGCTGGTTCTTGGTCGGCTCCGGAAACAGCAGCATAAATCGGCTGTTGGATCTGTGGGTGAGGCGCTCCTGTAGCGCTTGTATCACCCATCTGGCATCGCTATATTGCGCGGTTGTCTCTGGCCGAATCAGGCCTGAGCGTCGCGCGTGCGACGC
>PNKY01000016.1 GCA_013822765.1 Rhodospirillum sp. | reverse complement strand
CGCCGCCGCCGGCGCCGGTGGCGATCGTCGGCAGCGTGCTGCATGGCACGATCGTGCAGACCGCGCCGGACACGCTGGCTCAGTTGATCCGCTCGCTGCTGCCCGCCCCGTTGGCGGCGCAGGTGCCGGTCCCTCAGCTGCCCAATGCGGCAACGCCCGCCCTGCCCGGTGGCGTCGCAGCGCCGGGCCAGCCGGCACAGCCCACGCAGGCGCAGCAGCCTGGCGGCGTCCTGCCGGCCAACGAGGCGCTGCCCAAGGCCTTGATGAGCGCATTGCAGTCCGATGTGCGCGCCAAGATCGAAGCGTTGTTCTTCTCGGCGCCGCCCGCCAAGGGATCGCCCACCCTGCCGACGCAGATGACCGGAACACTTGGTGGACAAGGCGCCGCCCAAGGTCTCGCGCAGAACCTCGGACAGGCCTTGAAGCTGCCGATCGCCCTGACCACCGGTTCGGAGGTGCGGCTGCGCTTGATCGCCGTCGCGCCGGCGCCCGGCCAGCCGCTGGCGATTCCGGCCGCCGCCAATGCCGCGCAGCATGTCATCGCCGGCCGCATCATCGGCTACACGCCGTCCGGAAACGCCGTGCTCAATTCTCCGCTCGGGGCGATCATCCTGCAGGGCGCCTTGCATGTGCCGGTCGGCACCGAGCTGTCGGTGGCGGTCGAGCCGGCTCTGCCGACGAGCGGCGCTCCGCTGCCTTCGGGCACGACGTCGCTGCCGCAACTGCTGCTGTCGGTCGCGCGCAGCTGGCCCAGCTTGACCGAGGCGATCGCGCTGCTGCGGCAGAATTCGAGCAACGCCGATGCCTTGGCCGTGCTGGCGCGCCTGCCGCAGGCCGGGCCGAAGCTCGCTGCCGGGCTCATTGCCGCGATGCAGGCGCTGCGCTCCGGCGATGCCGAGGCTTTGCTGGGCGCGCTGGTGGCCGCGCGCGCCGGCGGCACGGCGCGCGACGAGGCCGCGCGCAAGGTGCGCCAGGAGTTCGGCCAAGTGTCTACCCTCGCGCAGGATCGCCCGGGCGTCGACTGGCGCTGCTGCTTCATTCCGATCCTGGACGACGGCACGATCCGCCAGATCAACCTGTTCTACCGCCGCGACCGGCGCAAGGACCGCAAGGACGCCAAGGACGAGAAGTCCGGCACCCGCTTCATCGTCGAGGTCGACATGTCGCGCATGGGCCCGTTCCAGTTCGACGGCCTGGTGCGCGAGAAGCAGTTCGACCTGATGGTGCGCAGCCACATCGCCCTGCCGCAGAAATTCAGGCACGACATCACCGAGCTGTTCCACGAGGCCCTGGCGCTCGGCGATTATCGCGGCGGCCTGGCGTTCCAGAAGGTGAAGGACTTCCCGGTCTCGCCGCTGGAAGAGATCGAGAAATCGGCGACCTCCGTCTCGGCTTGACCGACGCTGTCCCGCAGAGATTGCCTTAATCCAAGACTCATTCAGTACTGCGCGAAGAGCGGCACGAATGCGTGTCACGACACGTTGACTCGTCGCTTGTTGTGATCTGCTTCATACGCCGGCGATCTGCAATGAGATAAACTCCACAGCAATTAAGTCAAACTGCAGAGCGATTACACGACGTGAACTCGAAGCCAACGATTCGTGGCGCGAGTTCGGCGAGCGCCGGTCGCCGCCCTCACGCCTTGCGGATACGCAACCTTGCAAAGGAGCATATCTCATGGCCATCACCGCTTCCTTCAATGCCGCAGCAGGCCTGCTGAGCATATTCAGCGACAATCTCGACAACACGGTCACCGTCAGCCGCAATGCGGCCGGGAATATTCTGATCAACGGCGGCGCCGTCCCCGTCCTCGGCGGCAACCCGACGGTTGCAAACACCGCCTTGATCCAAGCCTTCGGGTTGGGTGGCAACGACAATCTCTTGCTTGATGAGTCCTCTGGAGCGCTGCCTGCCGTGAACTTGTTCGGCGGCGCCGGCAACGACACCGCCAGCGGTGGTTTCAGCGACGATCAGGTCTTCGCGCAGAGTGGCAACGATGTCCTGCTCGGGCGCGGTGGCTTCGATCTTCTGTTCGGCGGCGCCGACAACGACACGCTGACCGGCGGCGATGCCGACGACCAGCTGTTCGGCGAAGGCGGCGACGATCGCATGATCTGGAACCCCGGAGACGACACCGACCTATTCGAAGGCGGCACGGGCATCGATACCGTCGAGGTCAATGGCGGCGGCGGCGCGGAGGTGTTCGCGATCACCGCCAATGGTCAGCGCGTGCGCTTCGACCGCCTGGACCCCGCGCCCTTCGCCATCGATATCGGCACAAGCGAGAAGCTCGTGCTGAACGCCAACGGCGGCGACGACAGGATCTCCACCACCGGCAATCTGGCCGCGCTGATCCAGCTCACCATCGACGGCGGCGCCGGCAACGACACGATCCTCGGCGGCAACGGCAAGGACGTTCTGCTCGGCGGCGACGGCAATGACTTCATCGACGGCAACCAGGCCGACGACGTCGCCTTGCTCGGCGCCGGCGATGATGTATTCCAATGGGATCCGGGCGACGGCAGCGACGTGGTCGAGGGCCAGGACGGAACCGACACCCTCCTTTTCAACGGCAGCGGCGGCGACGAGAACTTCGACGTCACGGCCAACGGCGGGCGGGCGCTGTTCTTCCGCAACCTCGGCAATATCACGATGGACCTCAACGATGTCGAGACCATCCGGCTCAAAGCGCTGGGCGGCAAGGACACCACCACCGTCAACAACCTGGCTGGCACGGATGTCGAGCTCGTCGCCATCGACCTGGCCGGGGTGATCGATGGCACCACCGGCGACGGCAAGCTCGACACCGTCATCGTCAACGGCAGCGACGGCAAGAATACCATCGATGTCGCTCTGGTCGGACAGACTGTCACCGTCTCCGGGCTTGCGGCCAAGGTGACGATCGACCATGCCGACGCTACCGACTCCCTCGTCATCAACGGTCTCGCCGGGAACGACACCATCAACGCCGCTGCCCTGTCCGCCGCTGCGATCAAGCTGACGGCCGACGGCGGCGACGGCAACGACAGAATCCTCGGCGGTCAGGGTGGTGACCTCCTGCTCGGCGGCGACGGCAACGACTTCATCGACGGTAACCAGGGCAACGACATCGCCTTTCTCGGCGCCGGCAACGATGTGTTCCAATGGGATCCGGGCGACGGCAGCGACGTGGTCGAAGGCCAGGCCGGCACCGACACCATGCTCTTCAACGGCAGCAACACCAGCGAGAACTTCGACATCCTCGCCAACGGCGGGCGGGCGCTGTTTCTCCGCAACGTCGGCAACATCACGATGGACCTCGACGATGTCGAAACCATCCGGCTCAACGCACTGGGCGGCAGCGATAACACCGTCATCGGCGACCTCACCGGCACCGATGTGACCAAGGTCGCGATCGACCTGGCCGCAGCGATTGGCGGGAAGATCGGCGATGGCGCGCTCGACAGCGTCACCGTCAACGCGACCAACACCGGCGATACCGTCACCATCGCCTTGGTCGGCAAGCAGATCGTCGTTGACGGCCTTTCGGCGCAGGTGACCATCGCTCATGCCGACGCGACGGATCGTCTCGTTGTCAATGGCCTCGGCGGTGATGACCTCATCAACGCCGGTGGCCTCAAGGCCGGCAGGATCGGCTTGCAGATATTCGGCGGCCTCGGCGAGGACACCGTCATCGGCAGCGCTGGAAACGACACGGTCAACGGCGGCGATGGCGACGACGTCGCGCTGCTCGGCGCAGGCGATGACGTTTTTATCTGGAATCCCGGTGATGACAACGACGTGGTCGAGGGCCAGGCCGGCACCGACGCCATGGTCTTCAACGGCGCCAATATCGCCGAGAATATCGACATCGCCGCCAATGGCGGACGCGTGCTGTTCTTCCGCGACATCGCCAACGTCACCATGGACCTCAACGACGTCGAGACGATCCACTTCAATGCGCTCGGCGGGGCGGACAAGATCAACGTCGGCGACCTGACCGGCACCGACGCCAAGCTGGTCGCGATCGACCTGGCGGGGGTGATCGGCGGCGCAATTGGCGACAGCCAGCCTGACACCGTCACGGTCAACGGCACCAACGGCGAGGACGTGGTGAGCGTAACCGCGCTCGGCAGCAAGGTCGTGGTCGACGGTCTCTCGGCAAAGGTCACCGCCGATCATGCCGACGTCGATGACAAGCTGGTCATCAACGCCTTCGTCGGCGACGACATCATCGACGCCAGCACCCTCGCCGCAGGCAAGATGACGCTGCAACTCCTCGGCGGCGCCGGCGATGACGTCATCCTCGGCAGCAACGGCGGCGATTTGATCGACGGCGGCGCCGGCGACGACGTGGTGTTCGGCAACGCCGGCAGCGATACGTTCCGATATTCCGACCCGCTGGATGGTCACGATCTCATCGTCGATTTCGACGGCGATGCGGCGGGCGGCCAGGATGCGCTGAACCTCGATGCCCTGTTCGACAAGCTGGGTGTTGCAGAAGCCGACCGAGCTGCCCGCGTCTCTCTCATCGACGGCGGCAACGCGGTCGATGTTGCCATCGACGCCGACGGCAACGCTGCCAACGGCTTCGAGCTGAAGGCGGTCACCCTGATAACGACCGATGCAGTTGCTCTCGGCCAGGACGTTATCCTGAGCAACTGATCGCGCCATGGTCGCCCGCGTCTAGACACCGGCGCGGGCGACCGATCTCGCCGGTCGGGTCTCCCTGAAAGTCCGCAAGAATCGGGTTGTCTCGTGCAGGTGATCGCGCGACTCTTCTCCGCTGCCGCACAGCCTGCGAAAGAAGTCCGAGATGCTGAAATGCATTGGCATCGCCACGGCATCGATCTTGGGAGCGTTCACGACCGCGCCCCTCGCAGCCGACGAACCGGCTTCGACCATGGCGCCCGTGCCGGTGCAGCTTCCCACCGAACAGACGCCCGCGCCGGTCAAGACCGGCAAAGAGCGCCTGAGCAGCAAGGCAAGCGACGAGCAGCGCGTCGACAACTGCAAGGTTCCGCAAGAGTTGCGGGGAACGACGGTGCGATCCGACACCTGCGAGGGCAAGAGTCAGGCGATCCCAACCAATTGAGTGCAGAAAGAGGTTCGCTCAGCCCTTGCGGCGGTGCTGCTGCAGGCCGACCTCGTCGCTGATCGCCTGGTCCTTGCGGCGCTCGGCGAGGCGCTGGCGCTGCTCGCGGTTCTTCACGGTCTGCTCGGTCTTCTTGAGATCCGAGAACGCCTCGGTGATCTGCTCGCGCAGCTTCTCCAGTTCGCCGCGCAGATCGACCAGCGACTTGTCCATCCGCTCGCGGCGGCCCTTCATCGCGTTGCGGTAGCCGGGCAACGCGCGCTGCAGCTCGAGGTCGGCGCGCGAGGCTTCGATCTCGCGCTCGACCTGCTCGTCGAGCTTGTTGATGTCCTGAATCAACCGCTCGATCAGCAGTTCGAGATCGGTGGCCTGGCGGCGCTTCTCGTCCAGTGTCCAGCGCTGCAGGCGTATCAGTTGATCGAGCCCGCTCATGAGATCACCTTGGGTCCGATCTTGCCGACCTTGGCGGCGGGCTCGGCGTCAGGATGCGGCAGGCCGACGATGTCGGCAAGCAGCGAATAGCCGGTCTTGAGGTCGGTCCGCTCGGTGCGCTTCTGGCCGAGGTAGCCTTCGATCGGGCCGAACAGCCGGATCGCCTCGTCGACCGCCGGATCTGTGCCCTTGCGATAGGCGCCGAGGCGGATCAGCTCCGCCATGTCCTCGTAGACCGACAGATGCTGGCGCGCGCGGCGCACGATCTCGGTCTCGGCATCGGTGTTGCAGTTCGGCATGGTGCGCGAGAGCGAGCGCAGGACGTTGACCGCCGGATAGCGCCCGCGTTCCGCGATGCCGCGCTCCAGCACGATGTGGCCGTCGAGGATGCCGCGCACCGCGTCGGCGACCGGCTCGTTGTGATCGTCGCCTTCCACCAGCACGGTGAAAAGGCCGGTGATGCTGCCCGACCCGGAGAGGCCGGGGCCCGCGCGCTCCAGCAAGCGCGGCAGCTCGGCGAAGGTCGAGGGCGTGTAGCCCTTGCTGGCCGGCGGTTCGCCGACCGACAGGCCGATCTCGCGCATCGCCATCGCGAAGCGGGTGACGCTGTCCATCATGCACAACACGTGCTCGCCCTGGTCGCGGAAATACTCGGCGACCGCCAGCGTCATCTGCGCCGCCTGGCGGCGCATCAGCGGCGATTCGTCCGAGGTCGCGACCACGATCACGCTGCGCGCCAGGCCCTCGGGGCCAAGCTCGTCCTCGATGAATTCCTGGACCTCGCGCCCGCGCTCGCCGATCAGGCCGATGACGTTGACGTTGAGCGAGGCATAGCGCGCCATCATCGACAGCAGCACCGACTTGCCGACGCCGGAGGCGGCGAAGATGCCCATGCGCTGGCCGCGGCAGCAGGTCGCGAAGCTATTGATGGAGCGGATGCCGAGGTCGATCTTCTCGCCGACCCGGCCGCGCGCGTGCGCCGGCGGCGGCACGTTGCGGATGCGGGTCGGGATCTTGCCGGTGGCAAGCGGACCCTTGCCGTCGATCGGCTCGCCCAGCGCGTTGATCACGCGGCCGAGCCAGGCCTGGGTCGGACGGACCACCGGGTCGTTCTCGACCACGATCGCCTTGCTGCCGAGGCCGACGCCTTCCAGCGCGCCGAACGCCAGCGCCAGGGCGCGGCCGTTGCGGAAGCCGACGATCTCGCACCCGATCCGCCGGTTGGAGCGGTCGAGCAGGTCGCAGCGCGCGCCGATGGCAAGCGAGCCATCGATGCCGGCGATTTCCACCAGCATGCCAAGGATCGCCGCGACGCGGCCGTAGATGCGTCGTTCCGGGATTCTCTCAATGTCGTGCAGGATGTCTTCGATCGGCAGCGCGTACGCCATGCCCCAAATTGCCCAAGTTGCCCAAAGACGTGTGACCCTCTTGAGGGGCGACTCTAACCAAACGTCGTTAATCGCTGGTTAAAGCTTGCCTCGGCGGGGCACAAATTCTCAGCGAACTATCAATGAGTTAACTACCGAAAGATGACCTGTCGGCCTGTGGATAATTCGGCCCTACCCCAAAGGAAATAGCCGTTTTCCCGCAGTCATTGCTTTACATTTCTGGGGATAAATGGTTAACATAAACCTCTGTTAATGACGTTGGAGTCAACGCCAGGAGTTTCGGGCCATGCGAGTGTTGCTAGTTGAAGACGATGCCAACACCGCCCAAAGCATCGAGCTGATCCTTAAGTCTGAAGGATACATCGTCGACACGACCGACCTGGGCGAGGACGGTCTCGAAATCGGTAAGCTTTACGATTACGACATCATCATCTTGGATCTGATGCTGCCGGACATCGACGGCTACGAGGTGCTGCGCCGCTTGCGCTCCTCGCGCGTTAATACGCCGATCCTGATCTTGTCTGGGCTCTCCGAGCTCGACAACAAGATCAAGGGTCTCGGCTTCGGCGCGGACGACTACTTGACCAAGCCGTTCGACCGGCGCGAATTGCTGGCGCGCATCCAGGCGATCGTGCGCCGTTCCAAGGGCCATTCGGAATCGGTCATCAAGACCGGCAAGCTGACGGTCAATCTCGACACCCGCACCGTGGAGGTCGAGACCCAGCCGCTGCATCTGACCGGCAAGGAATACGGCATCCTCGAGCTGCTCTCCCTGCGCAAGGGTACGACCCTCACCAAGGAGATGTTCCTCAACCATCTCTATGGTGGGATGGACGAGCCGGAGCTGAAGATCATCGACGTGTTCGTGTGCAAGCTGCGCAAGAAGCTCAGCAACGCCACCGGCGGCGAGAACTATATCGAGACGGTGTGGGGCCGCGGCTACGTGCTGCGCGATCCGGAAGAAGCCCGCACCGGCGCCAAGAAGGAAGGCGTCAGCGCCTAGGCGCCGTCGCCATCCGATCAAAACGAAATCGCCGGGCTTTCGCCCGGCGATTTTCTTTTGGGATGGTGACTGCTGTTACCGCGGCGCGCCGGCGGCGGCTGCGATCGGGAAGCTGGGCATCGGCTGGCGCGCGCCGCTGGCGCTGGTGGAGGCGACGCCGTAGACACCGCGCTGGCCGGGTACCATCTGGAACTTGTCGGTGATGCCGAGCACGGTCTCCGCGCCGCCCAAAAACAGGAAGCCGTCCTCCGGCATCAGCTTGGAGACGCTGTTCAGCACGCGGGTCTTGGTCGGCTGGTCGAAGTAGATCAGCACGTTGCGGCAGAACACCACGTCGAACCGGCCGAGCGCCATCGGGTCCTGCAGCAGGTTGAACTCCTTGTACTGCACCATGCCGCGGATCTTGGCGTTGATCTGCCAGCGGTCGCCGATCTGGGCGAAGTACTTCACCAGCATCGTGATGGGCAGGCCGCGCTGCACCTCGAACTGCGAGTACATGCCTTCCTTGGCGCGGTTCAGGATCTCGGTCGAGAGGTCGGTGCCGACGATCTCGATCTTCCAGCCGTTCAGCTGCGCCGCGCTCTCCGACAGGATCATGGCGAGCGAATAGGGCTCCTGCCCGCTCGAGCAGGCGGCGCTCCAGATGCGGATGGTGCGGCTGGCGGCGCGGCTCTTCAGCAACGCGGGCAGCACCAGGGCCTTGAACTGGTCGAACGGCTTGGTGTCGCGGAAGAAGAACGATTCGTTCGTGGTCATCGCCTCGACCACGTCGCGCACCACCGCCTCGTCCATCTTGGTGCGGATGACGCGCACCAGGTCGTCGAAGGTGGCCAGCTTCCATTTGCGCGCAACCGGCAACAGCCTGCTCTCAAGGAGGTAGGCCTTGTCGTTGGTCAGCACCAATCCCGAGCGTTCGCGGAGGATCTGGCAGATGAATTCAAAGTCGGTCACGGTCATGCAGCCATCCTCGAAATGGCCTTGCGCACATAAGGCCCGATATCGGAAAGCGGCAACACGGCGCTGCACAGGCCGGCGCTGGCAACAGCGCCCGGCATGCCCCATACGACGCTGGTCGCCTCATCCTGCGCGGCAATGACGCCACCGGCGGCCGACAGTTCCTGGCCGCCCCTCAGTCCGTCCTGGCCCATCCCGGTCAGGATCACGGTCAACACCTTGCCATTATACGCCTTGGCGAGCGATCGCAGCATCGGATCGACCGCAGGCCGGCAGAAGTTCTCCGGCGGATTCTTGTCGAGGTGCAGCACCTTGCGGCCGCCCTCGACTGCAACCGTCATGTGGAAATCGCCGGGCGCGACAAAGATGCGGCCCGGCACCACCGGCTCGCCGTCCTTGGCTTCGGCGGCGGGCATGCCGCTCGCCTGGGCCAGATGCTCTGCCAGGATGGTGGTGAATGTGGCGGGCATGTGCTGCGTCACGAACACCGGCAGGTTGGTCACCTTGCCCATCATCTGAAATACCTTGAACAACGCCTGCGGGCCGCCGGTCGACGACCCGATCGCGATGCAGTCAGGGCGGAACAGGGTCGGCACGTCGCGCAGCTTGACCGGACCCGCCGGAAAACGCCGCGGCGCCACGGCGCCTGTCGCCTCGGCGCCCTGCCTGGCCGCGGACCCGCGGCGACGGCGCGCCACCACGCCCCAGCTCTTGACCTTGGAAATAAGCTCGCGCTTGAAGTCCTCGGCGGAATTGATTTCACCGGTCGAGGTCGGCTTCGGCACATAGTCGGCGGCGCCCTTGGACAGCGCCTTCATGCTGATCGAAGCACCCTTGAGCGTCAGGGTCGACGCCATGATGACCTGCATGCCAGGCCGGGCCGCCAGCAATTGCGGCAGCGCCGTCATGCCGTCCATGACCGGCATCTCGATGTCCAGCACCACCACGTCGATTTCGGTCTTGGCAACTTCGTCGATCGCCGCCTTGCCGTTGCTGGCGCTGGCGACCACCTTGATCCCAGGGTCGCTGTCGAGGGATCGCGTCAGGAGGCCACGAATCACGTGAGAGTCGTCCACGACCAAAACCCGAATTGGCGCCGGTCCGGCAGTCCCACCCTTCTGTAACCCAATCTCCCTCACGCCCGTCTCCCGGCAATACGCTGTTCTTACTCGGCCAGTCGCGCTCAGATCAGTCCGACCTGGGTGAACTTCGATTCGATGATCTCGCTGTCGAACGGCTTCATGATGTATTCGTTGGCGCCGGCGCCGATCGCTTCCTGGATGTGAGCGATGTCGTTCTCGGTGGTGCAGAACACCACCACCGGCGTCTGCCCGCCATCGGCCTTGCGCAACTCGCGCAGGAAGTCGATGCCGCTCATCACCGGCATGTTCCAGTCCAGCAGGATCGCATCGGGCATGCGCTTCAGGCACGCGTCCATGGCCTTGCGACCGTCTTCCGCCTCTTCGATCTCGAAATTGAGACCTTCGAGGATCTTCCGGGCGACCATTCGAACGACCTTCGAATCATCGACCACCAGACAACTCTTCATCGTGTTGCTCCGCCCCTATATCGACGCCGCTACGCGACGTCCTTGTGACCACCAAAATTCAGAAGCGACCCGACGGACAGAACGACCAGCAATGCTCCGTTCAGCCGGTAAATGCCGTCCGAGAACTCGCGCAGGCGCGCGTTCAAGGTCGGCGGATTGCGCTGATAATCCTTCATATTGAGACTCAGCACCTCGCCCACCGCGTCGACCAGCAGGCTGTAGAGCTCGCCCTCGTGCTCGACCACCACCGACATCGGCGGCTTGCCGTCTTCCTTCTTGGGCATACCGAGGCGCAGGCGCACGTCGATCGCGGTCACGATCCGGCCGCGCAGGTTGAGCGAGCCGGCAACCTCGGGCGGCGCCAGCGGCACGCGCGTGATCTGCTGCGAGCCCAGCACGTCCTGGACATTGAGGACCGGGATGCCGAACATCTGCGAACCGATCGACATCGTCACGTAGTCGCGATGGTCCTCGGAACCGATGGTGGCGGCGCCGCCTTCGGTCATGGTTGCGGTACCCGAGCTCATGCAGCCCTCATGTCGTGCAAGGTGGAATTCAAGGTGTGGACCAGGCCGTCGCGGTCGTACTTCGCGACATAATCGTCGAACCCGACCGAGCGGCCCTTCTCGAGATTGTGCGGCGACGCATGCGAGGACAAGGCCACGATCGGGATGTTCTGCCAGCGACCGCCGCGCTTCACCATCTCGCAGAACTCGAAGCCGGACATGCCGGGCATCTCGATGTCGCTGACGATGATGTCGAACTCTTCGCCGGCTTCGCACAGCATCAGGGCGCGGTCCGGGCTGTCGACCGCCGTCACCTCGAATCCGGCGGCGGACAGCTGCGGGGCCAAGAGGTTGCGGAAGAAGGCGCTGTCGTCGACCAGCAGCAGGCGCTTGTGAGAGGCGCCCTTGGCGTCGCGGTCGTGCGAACCGAACCAGTCGGCATAGGCCTGGCGCAGGTAGTAGCCGGTATCGATGATCTCGGTCGCCTGGCCCGCCACCACCGCGCTGCCGATGCGGCCGGGCAGTTCGGCGCCCAGCTCGACATTGAGCCGCGCTTCCACGATGTCGACGATCTGGTCGACCATCAGGCCCATCGAATGCTCGTCGTCCTGGAACACCAGGACCGGCTGGCGCGCACCGTCGGCGGCCATCACCTGGCTCGGGTCCATGTTGATGAGCGGCATCAGCTGGCCGCGGTACTGCACCACCCAGCGGCCGTTGGAGGTCTCGATCGACTTGCGCTCGATCTCTTCGAGGCGCGCGACCAGGGCCAGCGGAACCGCCTTCGGCGCGCCGTCGCCGGCGCGGAACAGCAGCAGCGGCACCTTCTCGTCGCTGTGGCCGCGGGCCTTGGACGCCATCTTGTCGGCGCCCGCGTTCTCGACCACGCCGGTCTGACCGGAATGCGACGCGATGCCGTTCGGGTCCAGGATCATGATGACGCTGCCGTCGCCCAGGATCGTGTTGCCGGAGAACATCTCGATATCGCGCAGAATGGGCGCGACCGGCTTCACGACGATTTCCTCGGTATCGAACACCCGGTCGACCATGATGCCGAAGCTGTAGGTACCGACCTGGGTGACGACGATGAATGTATCATCTTCGGACTTCACTTCGCTAGCGTCGAGCTGCAGCAGCTTGCGCAGCGAGACCAGCGGCAGCAGGCGATTGCGCAAGCGCAACACCGGCGTGTCCTTGATGCGCTCGACCTTGAGCTCGCCGTTGGTGGTGGCGCGCACCAGCTCGACCACGCTGATCTGCGGGATCGCGAAGCGCTCGCTCGCGCACTCGACGATCAGCGCCGAGACGATCGCGAGGGTGAGCGGAATCTTGATGAAGAAGGTGGTGCCCTTGCCGGCCGCCGAGCGCATCTCGACGGTGCCGCCGATCTTCTCGATGTTGGTCTTGACCACGTCCATGCCGACGCCGCGGCCAGAGACGCTGGTAACCTTGGCGGCGGTGGAGAAGCCGGCCTTGAAGACGTACTGCTGGATCTGCTGGTCGCTCATCTGCTCCAGCTCGGATTCGCTGGCCAGGCCGTTGAGCAGGATCTTCGCCTTGATCTTGTCGATCGCGAGGCCTTTGCCGTCGTCGCTGACCTCGATGATGATGTGGCCGCCTTCGTGATAGGCGTTCAGCGTGACCTTGCCGGTCTCCGGCTTGCCGTTGCGGCGCCGCTCTTCCGGACCTTCCAGTCCGTGGTCGGCGGAGTTGCGCACCATGTGGGTCAGCGGGTCCTTGATCATCTCGAGGACCTGGCGATCCAGCTCGGTGTCCTGGCCGATCATGACCAGCTCGATCTTCTTCTTCAGTTCGTGGCTGAGGTCGCGCACCAGGCGCGGCAGCTTGGACCACGCATTGCCGATCGGCTGCATGCGCGTCTTCATGACGCCTTCCTGCAGCTCCGACGTGACGTGGTTGAGGCGCTGCAGCGGGCCGGCGAACTCGCTGTCCTTCTGCTTGCGCAGGATCTGCAGCACCTGGTTGCGGGTGAGCACCAGCTCACTCACCATCGTCATCAGGTTCTCGAGCAGCTCGACGTTGACGCGGATGCTCTGGTTGGCGACCGCGCTGTCCTTGGTCTCGGAGACTTCGCTCTTGGCGGGCGCAGCGGCCATCGCAGCGGCGGCGGCGGCCTTGGTGGGAGCGGGCTCGGCCTCAAGGGCCGGCGCCGGTTCGCGCGCGGGCGCGGACTCGCCGGCGTTGAACTTTGCCGCGTTGACCGGGCTGGAGCCCGATTCGGCGCGGCCCATGATCTCGTCACGGCTGGCGAACACGATCGCCATGATCATGGCGGCCAGGTGCGCCGGCACTTCCAGCGCGTTCAGCGCCGCCTGCATGTGGCCGGCGAACGCGTCGAAGTGGGTGTCGTTCATGCCCTTGCCGACGGCGGAGGCGTGCGGGCACTTGAGGTCGACCTTGCCGAAGGTGTTCGGGCCGCCGGCGACCAGCGAGAGATACTCGCGCATGCGGCCCTGCAGCCGGTCCATGTTGACGCCGTCGAACAGGTGCTTGATGCGCAGGTCGCCCATGACGCGGGAGAACATGACCTCGACCACTGCATCGATCGTGCCCATGCCGCCGATCTGTTCGTAGATCGACTGCGTCGCGGATTTCGTAGCCACGGCTTCTGCCTTCGGTTGGGATTTCGGTGCCGCCGCGGCGGGCTTCTCGGCCACCGGAGCCGCGCCGCCCTCGGCGATGTGATTGAGGCGCTCGATCAGCGCGGAATCGTCGCCCTCGGGCTCGCTGCCGTTGGTTTCGAGGTCGCTCATGATCGACCGGATTCGATCGAGGCACTCGAGCACCGCGGTGACGGCTTCGGGGCTGGCGACCAGCTCGCCGTCGCGCAGCTTGCCGAGGATGTTCTCGCCCGCGTGCGCCACCGATTCGAGACGCGGCAGGCCGAGGAATCCGCACGTGCCCTTCACTGTGTGGACCAGACGGAAGATGTTTCCGAGCAGTTCCATGTCGTTCGGATTGCGTTCGAGCTTGACCAGCTCGACATCCAGGACGGCAAGGTTCTCGGAGGTTTCCGTCAGGAACTCACTCAGCAGATCATCCATTGTGCAGGCTCTTGGGCTGATTGGTTGATTCGGTCGCCCACACATGAGCAGACAGGCGCGCGACGCTACCCGCAGCGTTACCGAAAACGATTAATTTAAGATGAACCCAGGCTATGCCGAACGGCTAGTGCGACTACCTCGAAGCCGCGCGAATCCCTAGGATTCCTGGCCCTTGCTGGCTGACCGAAAGAGTCATGCCGATGCGCTGTGCGAATGCCGAAGCGACATACGGCAGGATGTTGTGAGCGGTCAGGTCTTCGGCCTGAAGCTTACCGCCGATGGCGCGCGCGAACTCCTCCGACCAGGCGATCTGCTGCCCAGCGCAGTCGACCTCGATCGCCCCCTGCCCCAGCTGCGGCGAACGGACCTGAAACTGGATCGTGCCGCCGCGCGGCAGGGAGTCGGCCCCGAGGATGATGAGGTTGAGCGCAAGCTTGCCGTAGCCCGCCGGGATGGTGGATGACTCCGGCAGGTTGGCGGCGTTCAGCTGCGCCTTGCCGGTGACGAGGAACTCCTGCGCCAGCGCAACCGCCTCGCGCGGGCCGAACGTCTGCTGGTTGCCGGCGTTGCCGAAGGCGCTGCGATAGACCTGGAGCAGGATGCTGGCTCGTTTGGCGCTGCGCTGGGCCAGTGCCGTGGCCTCTTCCTTGAGCGCCGCATCCTCTTCTTCTTCCAGCAGTTCCAAGCCGTTATTGACCGCCCCGATCGGGCTGATCACGTCATGGCAGAGTTTGGAGCAGGCCAGTTCGAGCGCACGCAATTGGATGTCCATGCCGGTGCCTTCTTGTCGTTAGGCCGCGGTAAGGCGGCCGGCCTTTGAGTATCTGATCCCGATCCTGGCGGGAAAACGTATATGCTTCGTTACATATCGGCGGTTCTGGAGCAAGGCTAGGGCTGCCGAGGGACGCGGAAAATGAACCGGACATGAACGGATCCATCGAACGGCTCGCGCCAGGAACCTTCGTGCGCTCCCCGGCCAATCCCGACTGGGGGTTGGGCCAAGTCCAGTCGGCCATCGGCGACAGGGTCACGGTCAATTTCGAGCACCGGGGCAAGCTGGCGCTCAATCTCGCCGCCGCGCCTCTGGTCGTGGTCGAGCCCGGCTCAGAGCAGGCAAACGAGTGACCGGGGCGATTGGTTCCATGCCTGGGCGCTTCATCGAGGACCTGAGTTGGCCCGAGGTGGCGGAAGCCTTCCGCGCTGACCGCCCGGTCATCGTGCCCGTCGGCGCCATCGCCAAGGAGCACGGCCATCACCTGCCGATGAAAACCGACTGGCTCCTGGCCCGGGCCCTGGCCGAGGGCGTCGCCGCCAGGCTGCCGGTTCTGATCGCGCCCATCGTGCCGTTCGGATACTACCCGGTCTTCCAGAACTACCCGGGCAGCCAGCATCTCTCGGCCGACACCTTCGTGCGGCTGCTGACCGAACTGCTGGAGCGGCTGCTCGACCAGGGCGCAAAGCGCGTCGCCATCCTCAACACCGGCGTGTCGACCGAGGGACCGATCGGCCTCGTCACACGCGGCATCCTGGAGCGGCGCGGACTCAAGATCGGGGTCGCCGATATCAGGCGCCTTGGCCGCAAGGCCGACCATCTTCTGAAGCAGCAACTCGGCGGCCACGCGGACGAGCGCGAAACCTCGATCCTGCTGGCGATTGCGCCAGAGATGGTGCGCATGGATTTGGCCCGGGTGGATTACGGCAAGGAGCCGCCACCGGGCATTTTCACGACGCCGGCCACCATGCAAAGCACCGATGCCGGCGCTGCCGATTACAGCGAGACCGGCGCGTTCGGCGATCCGACGCTCGCGAGCGCGGAGAAGGGTCGCACCTTTCTCGATGCCATGATCACGGATTTGATCGAAGGATTGGTCGCGATGTTTCCGGATCTGCAATCGGCACGATGACGCGCGCGCATCGCCACCATAGGCGATCGGCATTTTTGTTCTGGCGTCGGTGAGCGCATCTTTGAATGCGTGAGACGGCCTGATCCCCCAATCACCGCTCTCACGGGGTAAGCCTCCCCTCCCCTAAGACAAAGCCGCCCGGGTTTTCCTTCGCCCGGGCGGCAGATTTTCTCGAGAAGAAGAGATGCCAGCGATCAGGTCGTGATCAGGCCGGCTGCTCGCCGTCGATGATCGGGCCTTGCGGCTTGCTGCGGCGATCGGCCATGAACTGGTCGAACTCGGCCTTGTCCTTGGCCTTGCGCAGGCGGTCGAGGAAGTCGCGGAACTCCTTCTCCTCTTCCTCCAGGCGCTTCAGCGTCTCGGCGCGATACTCGTCGAACGCGGCGTTGCCGCTCGAGCCGCCCCAAGGGCTGCGCCGCCACTGTTCCTTCCAGCGTTCCTGTCGGCCGTGCCAACGGCCATGACTCCCGCATCCCATGCGTCCACTCCATATCAAGTAAGCCAGCAATGCGAGGCCGACCGGCCACGCGATGATGAAAGTCAGAACCAGCAGGCCGATCCAGGCCGGCTTGCCCATCTCGTCCATTCGAGCAGCGAAGCCCATCTGGGGTATCCTCTCGCGCGATGTGAATGTTAATTACATTAACATAGATGGCAGGAGGGTGGCGTTCTGTCAAGCGCCGAGCCCTAGAAATTGGATGCTGTTACCGAATTACCACCGGTCACTTGCTGTCGGTGATGCCGAGGCCGCGCAGGTAGACCAGGATCGCCGCCTCCAGCAGCTCCTCCGGCGGCATCGGCAACCTGCGCCGGCCGGCATCGCCGCGCGCGAACAGCGAGGCGATGCCGTGTGCCATCGACCAGATATGGAGACTCATCATCATGGCCGGCGGCCGGCTGTCCCGCGGCATGTGGGCGGTCAGAGCGTCGGCCGCGCTGCGCAGCACGGCAAAAGCCTCGTCCGCCGCCTGCTGCAGGCCGGGCGCGGAATCCAGGGGGACGCCGGCTTCGAACATCGCCGAGTAGTGCGCCGGCTCGGTGCGGGCAAAAGCCAGAAAGGCTCGCCCCACCGCCTCGAATGCCACGTAGGGGTTGGGTTTGCCGCCACTCCAGGCCTTCTGCAACGCATCGCGAAACAGCTCGAAGCCGCGCTTGGCGATGTCGGCCATCAGGGCGTCGCGGTCGCGGAAATGCCGATAGGGCGCTGCGGAGCTGACTCCCGCCGCCCGCGCGGCATCGGCGAAGGTGAAGCCGGCGGGCCCCTTCTCGCCGATGAGATTGAGCGCGGCCCGGATCAGCGCCTCGCGCAGATTGCCGTGGTGGTAGCCCTTGCGGGCCCCTGGCTCGTCGTCTTTCGACCATCCCATGTGAATGGGTCTTACATGAGTTGGCGCCGGAAAGCGATTGATCAGATGTCGGGATGAAGCGCGGCCAGTCGTTCGGCTTCCGCCAGCTGCTCCGGCGTGTTGGCATTGAAGAAGGGGTTGACCGGCTCGGCCGGAAACGGGGCGATGGCGCGACGATAGCGCTTGGTCCAGGCATCGACCTTGTGCAGCCCCTCCTTCAGCAGCGCATCCTTGAGCGCCAGTCGTAATCGCACGGGCCAGAGCCCGACCACCGGATAGGTCTGCACGCCGCTGGCTGCAGTCACCAACTCAGCATCGTCTTCGGTGACGGCGGCGACCAGGCGCTTCACCAGGTCGCGCGGCACAAACGGGCCATCGGCCGGCACAGTCACGACATGGTGTGCTTGCGGATGATTGGCGGCCGCCCAGTCAAGCCCGGCGAGGACGCCAGCCAGCGGCCCGGCGAAACCGCGAACGCTGTCGGGGACAACCGGCAGCCCATAGTCCGCGAACCGCGCCGGATCCCCGTTGGCGTTGAGCGCCAGCACGTCCACCTGTGGCTGCGTCCGCTCGATGACGCGCCTGAGGATGGTGCTGCCGCTGATCTCAAGGAGGCCTTTGTCGCCGCCGCCCATGCGCTCGCCGCGGCCACCGGCAAGGATGATGCCCACGATCGGGCCGATTTTGCTTCCCGGCATGCGCCCTTCCCTCCCCTGGAGACTGTCGCGCAACCGCAGCCATGACGCAAACGCTTTGAATCCTTACGTTTTTTGAGGAGGAAATCTGCCGCTACCCTCCCTATATTCAGCGGGATACAACGGTGTTGGCATGATCGATCCATTCGGGCGGCATATCTCCTATCTTCGCGTGTCGGTGACCGACCGCTGCGACTTCCGCTGTGTCTATTGCATGGCGGAGGACATGACCTTCCTGCCCAAGGCGGAACTGCTGACGCTGGAGGAGATGGACCGGTTGTGCAGCGCCTTCGTGCAGAAGGGCGTGCGCAAGCTGCGGCTGACCGGCGGCGAGCCGCTGGTGCGCAAGAACCTGATGTGGCTGATCCAGCGCCTGTCGCGGCATCTGGACAGCGGCGCGCTCGATGAGCTCACGCTCACCACCAACGGCAGCCAGCTCGGCAAATACGCCAAGGAGCTCGCCGCGTGCGGCGTGAAGCGCGTCAACGTCTCGATCGACACGCTTGATCCGGACAAGTTCACCGCCATCACGCGCTGGGGCAAGCTTGGCCCCGTGCTGGACGGCATCAAGGCTGCCAACGCCGCCGGCATCAAGGTCAAGATCAACACCGTCGCGCTCAAGGGCGTGAACGACGACGAAGCCTTCGACCTGATCGACTGGTGCGGGCGCGAGGGCCACGACCTCACCTTCATCGAAGTGATGCCGATGGGCGACATCGGCGGCGAGCAGCGGCTCGATCAATATCTGCCGATCTCGCTGCTGCGCGCCAAGCTGAAGACCCGCTACACGCTCGAAGATATCGACTATCGCACCGGCGGCCCGGCGCGCTACGCGCGCATCACCGAGACCGGGCAGCGGGTCGGCTTCATCACGCCGCTCACCCACAATTTCTGTGAAAGCTGCAACCGCGTGCGGCTCACCTGCACCGGCATGCTCTACATGTGCCTCGGCCAGGATGACTCGGCCGACCTGCGCGCGCCGTTGCGCGCGAGCGCTGATGATGCGCTGCTGATGGACGCGATCGACGAAGCCATCGCCCGCAAGCCCAAGGGCCACGACTTCATCATCGACCGCCGCCACAAGGGCCCGGCGGTGCAGCGGCATATGAGCGTCACGGGCGGCTAGCTGCTCCCTGCCGATTCAGTCTCGCACCGTTTCCACGCACACCTGTCATCCCGGCCTTGAGCCGGGATCCATTCCGCAGTCGCACGTGCGGCGGAACGATGGTCCCCGGCTCAAGGCCTGAGTGACGGCGGAGTGGAAAGTGCGTCCTCGTCGAGAAAAGAAAATTGCGCGCTAATCGATGATGATCTGGTGCGCGAATTCGCGCCCGTCGCTGAGCGTCACGCGCTTGAACCCCAGCAGCTTCAAGAGGTCGAGGAACGTCGCTTCATCCGGCTGGGTGTTCTGCTGGAAGAACGAGGTCGCGCGCGCGACCGAGGTGAAGGTCGCGAGCAGCGCACGCGCGCGATAGATGGTGTTGAGCTGCCCGTCGGCGAGCGCGACGATGATCAGCTTGTCCGACGCATTGCCCTTGGCGAAGATCGCGTAGGTCGGCGCATATTGTCCGCCGACCAGCTGCTTGGTGAGACCGATGATGAACGCCTGGCGCCGCACGCGGTCGCTCTCCGGCAGCGTGTAGACCCGCGCCGGGTAATGCTCGAAGCTGCCGGGTTTCGGATAATAGTAGCCTTCGTGATGGTCGCCTTCGTCGGCCTCGATCTGGTTCTTCGGCGTCATCGCGGCCGGTTGGGCCGAGGCATCCTCGCTCGCGTTCTCCTGAGCATGAGCGCTCAGGGGTAAAAAAGAAGCGCCGATCAGAACGGCGCCGGCCAATGCAGTCCCGCGCAAACCCATGCAATCCCCCTAGCAACGCCGCGCTTCCCGGGCGCGGACGGCGTCAGTATACTCCGCCCCTCGCTTTAGGGGAGTCCACTTTGGCCGCGCCCAAGATCGCTTTCATCGCCGCCGACAGCGCGGAAGCCAAGGAGGCGGAAACCGCCTTGAACGCGCGCTATGGCGTGCAGGACTGGCGTACCGCGGACATGCTGGTGGTGCTGGGCGGCGACGGCACCATGCTGCGCGTCATGCACCGCGTCATCAGCGAGCCCAAGCCGATCTTCGGCATGAATTGCGGCACCGTCGGTTTCCTGATGAACAAGTTCGAGGCGGAGGATCTGCCCCGGCGCTTGACGCTGGCCAAGCGCAGCCAGATCCATCCGCTGCAGATGCTGGCCAGGGATCGCAACGGCCGCGAGGAGCGTGCCCTCGCCTTCAACGAAGTCTCGCTGCTGCGCCAGACCGCGCAGGCGGCCAAGCTCGGCATCCACATCGATGGTGTCGAGCGCCTGCCGGAGTTGATCTGCGACGGCATCATCATGGCGACGCCCGCCGGCAGCACGGCCTACAACCTCTCCGCCCACGGCCCGATCCTGCCGCTCGGCGCCGGCGTGCTGGCCCTGACGCCGATCAGCGCGTTCCGCCCGCGGCGCTGGCGCGGCGCCATCCTGCCGCACCGCGCCGAGGTCCGCTTCCAGGTCCACGAGCGCGACAAGCGCCCGGTCAGCGCCACCGCCGACTTCCGCGAGATCCGCGATGTGCGCGACGTGACGGTGACCGAGGACAGCAGCGTCAAGCTGACCCTGCTGTTCGACCCCGAGCATCACCTCGAAGAGCGCATCCTGCGCGAGCAGTTCCAGGCTTAGACGTCCGGCGGCACCGACTTGAGGTCCGCCGAGATCGGGCTCATCAGGCCGACCGCGATCCCGTCGGGATCCTCGACGATGGCGTAGCGCGCGCCCCAGAAAGCATCATGCGGCGGCTGCAATCCGGCATAGCCGGCCGCGGTCAGATCCGCATAGACCTCATCGACCGCCTCGCGCGACCCCACGCGAAACCCAAGGACGACGCGCCCCTTGAGATCGCCGCGGCCGCACCAGCCTTGGTTCCAGACCTGGGCGAAGGTTGTGCTGTCCAGCTCGAAATCGACTTCGCCGCTGCGCGCGTTGACGTGGTGCGTGCCGCTCGCCGTGCGCCAGATCGCGGCCTCCGCGATATCGACGCCCAATCGCCGATAGAACGCGACCGACGCCGCAGGGTTGTCGCTGACGAGGTTCAATTGGCCAAGGACTGGCTTCACCTTTGCCATCTTCCTCAAGCATCGGTCAGAACATGCACCGCGCGCTTCGCCACCAGGTCCTTGGTCTTCTCGCCATAAGCCTTCATGTGCGAGGCCACCGCGTGCGCCTTGAGTGCAGCCATGCTCTCCCACTTCTCGACCACCACGAAGGTGTCGGGTCCGAAGGCCGGATCGGCACCGTCGACGTCGATGACGGGGCCATACTCGACGCACCCAGCCTCGGCATGCACGGTGGGCACGATGGCCTTGAAGGCCTGCAGGAGGACGCCGCGTTGACCGGACTTGGCGGTGATGATGGCGAGAACATGAATCATCTGAGACTTCCCTGGATAAAGTGAGTGCTATTCCCTGTCGCGCACATAGTCCGCAATGGCGCCGATCAGCCGGTCCATGTCCTGCTTGAAAGCGGCAAAGTCGGCGCGCTTCTCGATGCGATCCTCGTCCATGTAGAGCGCACGGTTGATCTCAACCTGCAGCGAGTGCTTACCGTCTTCCGGCCGGCCGAAGCGCGCGACCAGCTCGGCGCCCTTGAACGGATCGTTGATCGCCACCTGGTAGCCAAGATCGCGCGCGACGCCGGCGACGAACGATGTGAATCCGGCGTCGCAGCTGGTGCCGTCGCGGTCGCCCAGCACGATGTCGGCACGCGGGATGCTCCGGCCACGCTTGCGCCCAGCCGAGCGCATGGAATGGCAGTTCACATGCCAAGCGATGCCATGCGTTTCGTGCGCGGACTCGATCAGGCGCGCGAGCTCCGTGACATAGGGCCGGTGGAATCCCTCGATGCGCGCCAGGATCTCCTCGACGCCGAGCGGCCGGTCGTAGATGTCGACGTTGCCCTTGATCAGGCGGCGCACCAGCCCCAGGCCCATCTCCGATTTCTCGCTCGCCAGCACCGGATGCGGCCAGGGCTCGCCCAGCATCTCGGGATCGATCTCGTGCTCGTGCCGGTTGGGGTCGATATAGGACCGCGGGAACAAAGCTGTGAGCAGGGTGGCGCCGTGGCTGGGCGCGCCTTCGATCAGCTCGTCGACAAAGGCGTCCTCGGCGCGGCGCAGCAGGTCGACCGGCACCGCGTGGCCGAAATCTTCCGGATAGTCGCGTCCGCTGTGGGGCGAATCGAACACCAGCGGCAGCGCCGGCCCGGCCGGCGTGCGGCTCAGCAATACGCCCGGCAAATGGCGGTCCAGATCGGCAAGCGGCAGCATCAGGTTGGTTCGGCTTGTTATTGCTTGGTCAGGCGCTATTGTTAATCGCCTTTCACGTCAACAGGAAGCGGATCGTGGCTGATTATCCGCGCAGCATGGACATGCTGCGCCGTCTGGTTTCGATGGATACGACCAGCCGGAACTCCAATCTCGAACTCATCGATTTCGTGCGCGACCATCTGGACCAGTTCGGCATCGCCAGCGAATTGGTCCCGGACGCCACGGCCAAGAAGGCCAATCTCTACGCCACCATCGGGCCATCGGACCGGCCGGGCATCTGCCTCTCCGGCCACACCGACGTGGTGCCGGTCGACGGCCAGGATTGGTCGACCGATCCCTGGACCATCACGGAGAAGGACGGCCTGCTGCACGGCCGCGGCACCTGCGACATGAAGGGCTTCGTCGCGGTCGCGCTGACCTGGGTCGAGGCGTTCGCGCGCGGCAATCTCAAGACTCCCGTGCATCTGCTGCTGTCGTACGACGAGGAGGTCGGCTGCCTCGGCGTGCGCGGCGCCCTCGCCAAATTGAAGAATGCGCCGATCAAGCCCAAGGGCGTCATCATCGGCGAGCCGACCGAGATGCGCGTCACCACCGCGCACAAGGGCAAGAAGAGCGTGCGCTGCCACGTGCACGGCCACGAATGCCATTCCTCGCTCACGCCCAAGGGCGTCAACGCGATCGAATACGCCGCGGAGGTCATCACCTATCTGAAGTCGATGGGCCGGCGTTTTGCATCCGAGGGACCGTTCGATCACGCGTACGACGTGCCCTGGAGCACGGTCCACACCGGCATCGTGCAAGGTGGGACTGCGCTCAACATCGTGCCGAAGGACTGCCGGTTCGATTTCGAGTTTCGCTACCTGCCAAGCGTCGATCCCGAGGCGCTGTACGACGACGTGCGCGCCTTCGCGCAGACGCTGGTGCCGGAGATGAAGGCCGTCACGCCGGACGCCGGCTTCACATGGTCGGATATCTCCGCGTTCCCCGGCCTCGACACGCCGGAGAATGCCGAGATCGTCGTGCTCGCCAAGGCGCTGGCGCAGGCCAACGCCACGGTCAAGGTCGCGTTCGGCACCGAGGCGGGCCTGATCCAGGAGGCCGGCATGCCCGCCATCGTGTGCGGCCCGGGCAGCATCGAGCAGGCCCACAAGCCCAACGAGTTCGTCGCGATCAGCCAGCTCGCCCAATGCGAAGCCTTCATGGACCGCCTGCTCGCGCGCCTGAAGGCCTAGATGCACGCCGCGGAGCTGACTCGCGCCAAGCTGCTGACGTTGGCGATCGGCATTCCGGGCGGCGCGCTGTTCTATCTGCTGCACCTGCCGCTGCCCTGGATGCTCGGCGCGATGGCGGCGACCACCATCGCGGCGATCTCCGGCGTGCGGATCGCGCTGATGCCGCGCCTGCGCCTCGCCTTCATCGCCATCCTCGGCGTCATGCTCGGCAGCGCCTTCACGCCCGAGGTGGTGAAAGGCATCATCGTCTGGGTCGGCAGCTTCGCCTGGCTCAGCATCTATGTGGTGGTCGCGACCGCGGCCATCTGGGTCTACTATCGGCGCCTTGCCCAGTATGACTCAGTCACCGCGTATTTCAGCGCGGCGCCAGGTGGGCTCAACGAGATGATCCTGGCCGGCGGTGCGCTCGGCGGCGACGAGCGTAGGATCTCCATGAGCCACGCCGCCCGCATCCTGATCGCGATCTTTGCGCTCAGCTTCGGCTATCGCTGGTTCGGCGGCTATGCGCCGACCGCGCCTGCGGCCGGTGCCAGCAACGCGATGGAGTGGCTGGACTGGCTGTTGCTGACCGGTTGCGGCGTCATCGGATTTGCCGCCGCGCGCGCCTTGCGCATCCCGGCCTACGCGCTGGTCGGACCGATGCTGTTGAGTGCGATCGTGCACGCCATCGGCATCACCCAGTCACAGCCGCCGGTCTGGCTGGTGGCGGCAGCCCAGGTCGTGGTCGGCGCCATGGTCGGGTCGCGCTTCGACGGCGCGGCGCCGCGCATGGTCGGCAAGGCGCTGATCCTCGCCGTGTTCGCGACCGCGGCGCTGCTGGTGCTGGCGGCGGTGTTCGGGCAAGCGGTGGAAAGCACGCTCGGCATCCCGTTCTCCGCCGCCCTGCTCGCCTTCGCGCCCGGCGGGCTTGCCGAGATGAGCCTGATCGCGCTGTCGCTCGACATCGACGCGGCCTATGTCTCGAGCCACCACATCGTGCGGATTTTCATGATCGTGCTGGCGGCGCCGATCGTCTTCCGGCTATTGAGCCGCGACCGCTAGTGCCCCAATCGCGCGCAACCCGATCTTGCCGATGCTAGGCCATCGCGGGCGAGGCCACCACGGGCCTGCCGCGTAGCACGTCGCCGACAAAGCCGGCGATCGACGGCGTGTCCCGCCGCTTGTCGGCCAGCAATCCTTCCTCGAGGATTCGCAGTAACTCGGTGCGAGCCCGCGAGACCCGGCTCTTCATCGTGCCTTTCGGGCAATCGCACACCTTGGCCGCCTCCTCATAAGACAGGCCGTTGGCCCCGATCAAGATCAGCGCTTCGCGCCGTTCGTCGCTGAGTTGCCAGAAGGCGCGACGGAAATCGCCAAACTCAAGACTGGCCATCTGACTCGGCAGCACGGCCGGCTCATAGGCCAACGGATCGTCAAGGGACTGGACGACAAAGCGATTCTTGCGGGCTTCGTTGTAGTACAGATTGCGCAGAATGGTGAACATCCAGGCTTTCAGATTGGTCCCGGCGCGGAACTGGTGCGCGGCCGTCAGCGCCCGGACGATGGTGTCTTGGACCAGATCGTCGGCGCGTTCGCGGTGCTTGGCCAGGAACCAGGCAAAGGCGCGCAGATGCGGAATGCAGGCGACCAAGTCTGCTTCGGCCACATTGGTGTTTTCATGGGTTGTCGTTGTCATCTTCAAATTCCCTCGTGCTGCCGACCGCGCGAGAGCGTGATCAAGAGCAGCACTTGGAATACTGTGCGCGTTTTATTGCCACTTCACTGTTCAATTAAGAACATGGCGCAATCTATTCTTCTGTTACTCCGATCTATTGCTATCCTGGCGGGGTTTTACGTCAGCCGGCAGGGAGCGAGATCATCAACCTTGTCGTGTCTGATCCATCGCCACAGGTCTGGGACTTAGCGCGCGCCGGGATCGGACAGGTAGGTTCGAGACCATTTGCGCGCTTCGGCGCGTGTAGGAAACGGCCCAAGATCGATCGTGAAAACGTCACCAAAGGGTTGGTGGCAATCGAGACCACGATGCGAGACGATATAGTAGCCCGCGGCATTGGATTTGCCGTAGTCACGATTCCTGGTTTGAACAAGCTCGATGGCCGGGTCGCGATAATACCGGTCGATGGCGCTCGCGCTCCAGATTCTCATGTCATTGCCAAGTGCTCTGTGCATTGATCCGCGCCAAACTGTGCAATCCATGCGAGGCAGCCCTCGTCGAGCGCCAAGCCATCACATGAACGCGACGCTACTCGGCGCGACTATGCCACGCTGTTCAGAAAGGCACACATGTCGTGCCAAGGCGGAACCTAGTCGTGCACGATGACGTTCAGCAGCGATGTGTGGACCTTCAATCCGCTGTCGTCGTACGCAATGAAGCCAAGCTTGCGGAACTTGTTCATGAAGAAATTGATCCGCGAACGCGTCGTGCCCACTCGTGCCGCCAGAATATCCTGGTTGATGGTCGGCAGAATCGATTCCAGCTTTCCCTCCTTGCCGAAATTGGCGAGAAGCAAGAGAAGCCTCGCAAGACGGCGTTCGCTCGAGTTGAATAGCTGGTCGACCAAGTCGGCTTCGATCTGAATATTGCGAGACAGAAGAAAGGCCATGAACATCTCCGAGATCGCCGGATGTTCGTGGAGCACTCGGATCATCGCGGCCTTCTCAATCCTGGCGATCGTCGATTTCACTGTCACGGAAGCAGATGCCATCCTCAGGGGCTGGCCTGCGATGCATCCTTCACCGAAGAACTCACCGGGTTCGAGCATTGCTATGACACCTTCTTTGCCTTGCTCTGATACGACGGTGATCTGAACTTTGCCCGATTCGATATAGTGAACGGCGTCTGCCGCATCCCCCTGCCGGTAGACAGTGTCCTTGGCCTTGAACGACGTGCTGGAGCGCCCAGCGCCCACCGACGTCAGGAAAGCCCGCGCGTCAAAACGCAGTGCTTTCTTGGATTCTTGGGGTTTCCCGTTTTTTACTGGTTTTAGCGGTTTCCGAGGCATCGACTTCTTTTCGCCCACTACGGCACATTGCCCGAGATTCTCGCGCTCAGAGGATTCGCCCTCAGGCCGCGATCTGAGAACCAGCCCAATTGGTACCATATTGGACAATGGCCGTCCCCATCCATTTGGGCCGACCTGGCAGCACGTCGATCAGCTACTCAGCTGCGACCGCTAGCGCCTTCACCGCCCTGAGATCGATCTTGCCGCTGCCGAGCACCGGCAGCGTCTCGATGCGCCGGAGGTCGGCGGCCTTCGGGATGAAGATCTTCGGCAAGTCGGACTCGCCCAGCGCCTGCCACACCAGCTGCGGCGCCATCGCCTCGTTCGCGACGAAGAAGCCGACCAGCCGCTCGCCGCGCTGCGGATCGGGCACCGCGGTGACGCAGGCCGCCTCGACACCCGGGATGCGCAGCATCGCTTCCTCGACCTTGAGGTGCGGCACCATCTCGCCGCCGATCTTGGAAAAGCGCGACAGCCGGTCGGTGATCTTGATGAAGCCGTCCTCGTCCACGATCGCGATGTCGCCGGTCACGTACCAATCATCGCGCAACGCCGCCGCGGTCGCTTTCTCGTCGGCCAGATAGCCGACCATGCGGCCCGGACCCTTCAGCAGCAGCAAACCCTCCTGCCCTTCCGTCAGATCCTGGCCGGTTTCCGGATCCACCACCTTGGCCGCCACGCCGGGCAGCGGGTGACCGACCGTCCCGGGCTTGTGGCCGACCTGCTGCTCGCCCGCATGCACGACGTTCGGCACGTTGACGGAGACCACCGGACCCATCTCGGTCGCGCCGTAGCCTTCCAGCATCTCAAGGCCGAACTTCTCCTTGAACTGCGCGGCGAAGTCCGGGCGCAGCCGCTCCGCACCCACGACCACATGACGCAGCGTCTTGAAATCCTCCGGCCCGCAGGTGCGGTAGTAGGCCTGGCAGAAGGTCGGCGTCGAGATGAGGATGGTGGCGCCATGCTCGCGCGCCAGCTTGCCGATGGTCTTCGCATCGAGCGGATTGGGGTGATAGACGGCGCCGATGCCGCACACCAGCGGCACGCACAAGGTGCCGGTGAATCCGAAGGAGTGGAAGAACGGCAGCACGCCCATCATGCGGTCGTCCGGCTGGATCCACAGGATCTGCGCGATCGCCTCCAGGTTGGACATGATGTTGTGGTGCGACAGCATCACGCCCTTCGGCGTCCCGGTCGAGCCGGACGAGAACATGATGGTGCAGAGATCGTCCGGCGTCTGCTTGCCGCCGCCCGCGAGGCGCTCGATCCACGACACCGGCAGCAGGCGCAGCGCGAGATACCAGAACACGCGCTCGCCCTTGCCGATGCTCTTCAGGAAGTCCTCGATGAACACCATGCCCGGACGTTCGTCGAGCTTGGCCTTGGCGAGGAACGGCCGCGCCGCCACGATGTGCGTGATGCCGGCCTTGTCGATCGCCGCCTGCATCGCCTCTGGGCCGATGGTGAAGTTGAGGTTGACCGGCACCTTGCCGGCCAACAGCAGGCCCATGTTGACCAGGGCCGCGCCGACCGAGGCCGGCAGCAGCACGCCGACATTGCGGTTGGCCGGCGGCAGCGCCTGGTCGAGCTTGCGCGCCAGCAGGAACGCGCCGGTCAACGCGTGGCCGAAGGTCGCGGTCTGGCCCAGCGAATCCGTCATCGCGAAGCGGCGCCAGGAATGCTTGGCCTGCGTCACGAAGCGGCGGTGCACCAAGTCGGCCTTCCTGCGCCGATGGCGGAAGGCATCGCCGCCCATCTCCAGCAGCTTCTGCCGCACGTCCCACGCGCGCGCACTCGCCGGCAGCGGTTTTCCGAAGGTGATGGTGACCGGATAGAAGAAGCGCGCCGGCCATTTCCAGAAGAACCGGCCGTCCTTGAAGCTGAAGATGCTGCCCCAGACCTGGTCGAGATGCACCGGGATGACCGGCACCACGAGCCCGTTGGTGATCTTCTCGAAGCCGCGCTTGAAGGGCAGCATGTTGCCGGTACGGCTGATGGCGCCCTCGGCGAAGATGCACACGACGTGTCCCGCCTGCAGCTCCTCGCGCGCCCGCTTGATCGCGCCGAGCGCGCCACGCGCCCCGCCGCCGCCGGTCGGGATCGCGCGCATCAGCGTGAACAGCTTGCCCAGCAGCGGCATCTTGAAGAACGGCGCATAGACCATGAAGCGCACGAAGCGCTGCACGCACGATCCGACCAGCAACCCGTCGATGAAGGAGAGATGGTTGGCGACCAGCAGCGCCGGCCCGTTCAGCGGCACATTCTCCGGATTCACGATGCGGATGCGGTAGATGCTATGGGTCAGCATCCACAGGCAGAAGCGGATCAGGAAGTCAGGCAGCAGGATCAGCAGGTAGGCGATCACCGCCAGCGTCAGCAGGCCCGCCAGCGCTGCGATCAGGTTGGGCGACGCATGGACGTATCCTGCCAGCACCATCGCGCCGGCGGCCAGCAGGATGCCGGCGGTGTTCATGATGTTGTTGGCGGCGATCACTTGCCCGCGTTTGTCTTCGTCGGATTTCTGCTGCAGCATGGCGTTCAGCGGCACGCTGTACATGCCGCCGAAGAATCCGAGCAGGCCGAGGCAGACCATGGTGGCAGCATAACTGCTGTCGATGGTGGCAAGGGCCAGCGCGCCGATGGTGATGCCGATGGCGCCGATCGGCACCAGGCCCAGTTCGACCTTGTGCCCCGAGAGCCGGCCGGCGGCCAGGCTCCCGATCCCGATCCCGACCGCGAGGGCGACGCCCATCAGGCCGATGGGCGTGGTCTGGTCGGGCGCGATGCCGAGGGTCTGGACCGCGAACACCGTCACCAGCTTCTGCACCAGCGCGCCGATGAACCAGAAGTAGCTGAGCCCAAGCACGGTCAGCCACAGCCGGCGATTGCGATAAAGCTGGCGCAGGCCGGGAGCGAGCGTCCCGACCGGATTCCAGGAGAAACGCCGTCCATGCCGGCCGGGATGCGTGCGCCCGATGCCGAAGGCGCAGGCGGTGCCCACGATCGCGATGACCAGCTGGATCACGCCGATGATCGGCATCGCGTCGTGGAATATCTGGTAGATGACGCCGCCGAGCGCACTGCCGAGGATGATGGCAAGGAAGGTCGACATCTCGATCAGCGCGTTGCCGCGCGAGATGTCGCGGTCCGGTAGCAGCTCCGGCAGGCTGCCGTATTTGGCGGGGCTGTAGAGCGCCGCCTGGGTGCCCATGAAGAACGCCACCACCAGCATCGCCCGCATGTCGGCCAGCCAGAACGCCGCCATGGCGCTCACCATCACGATGATCTCGGTGCTCTTGACCGTGACCAGCACCGACCGCTTGGAGAAGCGGTCGGCGAGCTGGCCGGCGTAGTCAGAGAACAGCAGGTAGGGAACGATGAAGACCGCGCCGATGATGCCGACCATGGTCGCGCCCTCGAACGGCGCGTCGGGCCGGCTGGCGAGGTCGAGGGCGTAGAAGGTGATCGCCCAGGTATAGACGTTGACGTTGAAGGCGCCCAGGAACTGGGAGGCCAGCATCCAGGAGAAGCCGGGATCGCGAATCAGGCGCCAGTAGCTGCGGTCTTGCATCTTGCCCTCGAGCCAACCTGGCGGCCAGTCGAGAGACCGGGGCTCAACTTGTCAAGATGAGTCGGGCGAGTGAGCCTCACCCGCCACCCTCCGGTGAGGGGAATCGCTCGAATGCGCGCTAAATCGATCTGTCCTTGATGCGCTGCTTCTCACGTCTCTCCGTACAGGTGCATCAGCAGCACGTAACGCTTGCCGCTCGTGACATGCAGGGCTTCGTGCAGCACAGAGCTCGAGAACACGATGGCAGCGCCGGTCTCCGGGCGGTACTCTTGGTCGCCATACTCGAGGAAGCGAAGCCCGCCGCCCTCGAATTCCTCGGTGTTCAGGTTGATCGAGCAGGCGAAGCGGCGATACGCCACATTCGCCTGCGTGTTGTCGCGGTGACCGACCGGCGTGCCGCCGCGCTCGCCTTCGTAGCAACCGATGCGGAAAATCTCGCGCTTGGTGACCTTGTATTGGAAACACTTGTGGATCTCGGGCAACAGGCGCCCCAGCCGGGCATCGATAAAGGCGTTGGTCTCGCGGGACATGATCCGGTGGTCGATGCGGTCCTTCCGGCCGTAGTCGTAGATGCGCATCTTGTGGTCACCGATTCCCGGCGGCGGCTCGCCGTGCCCGGACTCCAGAAAGGTTTGACCCTGCGTAACGAAGACGCTGATGAGCCGCTGACAGTCGGCGCGGGACAGCACGTCGGGCACGATCAGGATCGGCGGGTGCCTGGCGGCGTCGCGGCGGTGCGCGGCGATGCGCTCCAGCGCCGCCGCAGCCACGCCGGCCTCCGGGCTGATGGCGACCACGTGCCGATTGGGAGCGACGACGACGATCCGTGGCGCGCCGTGCGTGCCGTAGCGGACGGCGACCTTGTCGTCCGGGTCGGCCAACGGCTCGAAGCCTTCAGGCGCGTCCTTGGGATCGGCAGCGATCAGGAAGCAGCGCCCACCCATCCCGCGGGCTTGCTCGGCCACCGCCGTCAGCCCAGCGGGCGGCGCCCCACCGGACGGCATGAACAGCAGAACCAGCACCTTGCCGGAGATGTGGTCGGCGCCAGGATCAATCTTCTCGCCGCCCGCTGTAACCAGACGGGTGGGCGGCGCGATATCGCCGACTTCGAGTGTGCGTGCGGCGACGGGCCGGTCGGCGGGCGAAGCGGTCGTATTCACGGAACGGCGTCCCCCAAGCTTGAGATGAAACTCCATGAAAGCGTTGTGGCTCGGATCGATTGCTGATTCGCTGCACGTCGAGAATGCCGCATGACCACGAGCCTGAACCCTAGATCGACTTGTCCTTGATGCGCTGCTTCACGATTTCGATGTTGTGACGGGCGTTCTGGCTCTGCGGCGTGACCTTCAGCACGCGTTCGAAGGCGTCGAGCGCAGCCTCGTCGCGCTCCAGCGCGATGTTGACCAGACCCAATCCCGCCAGCGCCCCGAAATGGTGCGGCTCCAGCTCCAGAGTGCGGTCGATATCGGCAAGCGATGCCTCGTAGTTGCCCATCATGTAGTAAACGGTGGCGCGCTTGTTCCAGCCCTCGGCGAAGTCCGGCGCCTTGCGTACGACGACATCGAAGATCTTGAGCGCGGTGGCCGTATCGCCAAGCGCCATCGCGCGGCTGCCGACCTCGAGCACCTGGTCGAGGTCGGTATCGCCGGACTTGGCCCAGATGGTCCAGATCTCGGACTCGAGCGGCGCGGCCGCTTCCGGCGTCGCCGCCGTCTTCAGTCGTTCGAACAAATCCTTGAGGCGCGGGTCGGTCTGATCCGACCGCGCTTCCGCAAGGCCAAGGCCCAAGACCGCAACCAGGATTGCAAGGGCGTGACGCATGTCAGAAGGATAGCACTCGGCCCCCGGGCTCAGCTATGCATAATGCACATCGAACCGGATCGAACGGACGCAAGCCATGAATGCCAGCCAGTATTTCCGTCCTACCTACGCCGCCGCGCGCGAGGCGTTTCGCGCCGCGGCCGCCGCACGGGAACTGAAGGTCGAGTCGCATCGCAACCCGACCAAGGGGGCCGAGGGAGAAGAGCTGACCACCGACGTGGCCGTGCTGGGCCCGGCCGATGCGCGCCGGCTGATGATCGTCGTCTCCGGAACCCACGGCGCGGAAGGGTTCTGCGGCTCGGGCATCCAGGTCGGCTGGCTCGCCGCCGATCATCCGCTGCCCGCCGACACCGCGATCCTGTTCATCCATGCCCTCAACCCGTACGGCTTCTCGCATGTCCGGCGCGTGACCGAGGACAATGTCGACCTCAACCGCAACTTCGTCGACCACGGCAACGCCAAGCCCGCGAACCCCGGCTATGACGCGTTGCACGACTTCATCTGCCCGAAGGAATGGACGGAGGAGAGCGAGCAGCAAAACCTGGCCGCGCTCCGTGCCTACGCTGCGCAGCACGGGGCGGATGCGCTGGAGACCGCGATCGCGTCGGGCCAGTACGTCGATGCGCAGGGCGTGTTCTATGGCGGCACCCAGCCGACCTGGTCCAACCGCACGCTGCGCGCCATCCTCAAGCCCTTCGCCGCCAGCGCGCGGCAGGTCGCCTTCATCGATCTGCATACCGGCATCGGGCCGTACGGCTTCGGCGAGATTATGTCCAACCATGCCGCGCGCGATCCAGGCCACCAGATCATGCGGCGCTGGTGGGGCGGCGAAGCGACCTATTTCGACGACGGCACCTCATCGTCCTACTACGTGGTGGGCGACACCCAGATCGCCATCACGCAGACTCTCACCAACGCGCAGATCGCCGGCATCACGCTGGAATACGGCACCATTCCCCGCAAGGAAGACATGATGAACGCCGTACGCGCCGACAACTGGCTCTATGCCCACGGCGATGGCGACGTGCACGCGCCCAAGGGCCGCGCGATCAAGACCCAGATCCGCGCCGCCTTCTATCCGGAGCACGATGACTGGAAGGAGATGGTGGTCGAACGCGGCCACTACGTGATGAAGCGCATGCTGCGCTGTCTCGGCGAGACTTGATCAATTCACGAGTCGTGCCGCCTCGGTGAGGCAACGCTTGGCGAGATCGCTTGCGCTCGCGCGCAGCGTTTCGTCCTGTCGGACGTAGGACTGGTTGTTTTCCATATCCTCGGCCGACCAGCCTCGGCTGTGAGCGATGAACGGGAACGGCGGCAGGTGGAACCCGAGTTCGCCGAAGAACATCAACATCTGCCCCGCCACCGCCTGCACATTGTCCTGGCCGCCCGTGATGATGAAGCCGGCGCTCTTGTTGCGGATCAGCACGCGGTCGTGCAGCGTGATCTGGTTCTGCAGGCTGTTCATGCGCTCGACCATCTTCACATAGAGCGAGCTCGGCCCACCCCAGCGGATCGGCGTCGCGACCAGGACGGCGTCGGCCCAGAACACCAGGTGCTCGAACACCTCGGTAAGCTCGTCCTTCGGGTCCATCTGCGTGATGCTGCATGGCCAGGTGCAGGCATGGGCGCTCTTTGAGTAGTAGCCCTCGCAATGCCGGAACTTGAGGGCGCTGAGGCGGATCAGCTTGCTATCCGCGCCCGCCTCGGTTCCACTCGCCAGCGCGACCTGCAGCAGATCGTCGGAGGTCGAATAGCGCGGATAGGCTTCGTCCATCGCGGTGGTCGAGATGCCGAGCAGCCGCAGCGGCCCGGGCTTGCGGTCTTCCTTGCGCGTCAGAGAATGCGGCGGATGAGGCGCCTGCACCCGCTTGGTGGCGGGATCGAGATTGACGTACAGCATTCCATCCTGCTCGCGCAGATCGTGGCGCGGGACGATCGCCGGAATGCCGGGTCGCGCCTCGCCGGTTTCGCGATGGAACATCCAGTGATGCCAGGGACACACGATGTAGCCGTCGTCGCTCAGCTTGCCCTCGCCGAGCGGACCGCCTGCATGATTGCAGCGGCCGGAGATGGCGCCGAACTTGCCGTCGCGATAGCTGAGCGCGATCGCTACCTTGTCGATGGTCACCTGGCGCAACGGTTTCTGCTTCAGTTCGTCGACCACGCCGAGAGCACGCCAACGTTCCGTCATGACTGCACTCCTCTTGGCCGTGGACCGCCGGTCGCCCAATCCAGTAGCTCGACCGTGTGCAGGATCGGCGCATTCACCGCGCCTTCGAGCTGCTGCATGCAGCCGATGTTGCCGGTGGCGATCGCTTGCGGCGCGAGGCCGTTGATGTTGGCGGCTTTGCGGTCGCGCAGCGCGGCGGAGAGATCGGGCTGCAGCATGTTGTAGGTGCCGGCGGAGCCGCAGCACAGGTGCCCCTCCGCCACGTCCACCACCTCGAAGCCGGCCTGCCGCAGCAGCTCCTTGGGCGTGCCGGTCACCGCCTGCCCATGCTGCAGCGAGCAGGCGGAATGATATGCGAGGCGCGGCCTGGCGCCCTCCGATACAGGCAGCGGGCCGAGCTGGGCCAGATACTCGCTGATGTCGAGCGCACGCGCCGACACTGCTTGCGCGCGATCCTTCCACTCCGGATCATTGCGGAAGATATAGCCGTAGTCCTTGATCACCGTGCCGCAGCCCGAGGTGGTGATGACGATCGCATCCAGCCCCTCGCCTGCGATCTCGCGATGCCACGCGGCGATGGCCGTTTTGGCGGAGTCATGCGCCGCTTCTTCGAATCCCATGTGGTGGGTGAGCGCGCCACAGCAGCCTGCCCCCTCCGCCACCACGACCTCGACGCCGAGGCGAGCGAGCAGGCGGATCGCGGCCTCGTTGATCTCCGGCCGCAACACCGGCTGTGCGCAACCTGCCAGGATCGCGACCCGCCCGCGCCGCGCGCCTTGCGCCGGAAACACGCCGGGCCGATCGGTCGCGCGCGGCATCGCCGGCCAAGCCTTTGCCAACCCCACCATCGCGCGCAGACGCCGCGGCAGCCACCAGTGAGCACCAAGGCTGCGCGCCAGCGCTGCACCGATCAGCGCCAGCCGGAACAGATGCGGCCGCGGCAGAATCGTCGCCAGCAGCCGACGCAGCCAATAGTCCGCGGTTGGCCGCGCGTAGGTCTCCTCGATATGCGCCCGCGCCTGGTCCACCAGGTGCATGTAGTGCACGCCGGAGGGGCAGGTCGTCATGCAGGACAGGCACGACAGGCAGCGGTCGATGTGCTTGACCTCGACCTCGCCCGCCGCACGGCCCTGCTCCAGCATGTCCTTGATGAGATAGATGCGCCCGCGCGGCGAATCCAGCTCATCGCCCAGCAGCACGTAGGTCGGGCAGGTCGCGGTGCAGAACCCGCAATGCACGCAGGCGCGCAGGATCTTGTCCGCTTCCGCGATGTCCGGATCGGCAAGCTGCGCGAGGGAGAAGCTGGTCTGCATGCGCGCGCTATTTCAGATGCATGAGAGCGAAGACCAAAGACCCGGCGAGGCCCCACTCCCGAACCACGCCATCGAGCAGATGCGACTTACAGATCGCGAACTCCTCCTCGACATCGTCGAACACGATCGCGGTCTTGCCGTCGTTCGCCACGACGAACAGGTGGCCATCGACCTTCTGCTCGCTGCGAAAGCAGCGTACCTGTATCACCGGAACCTTGGTGCGGGCGAACTTGGCATGCTCAGCCGCCGTGAAGTCCGATTGCTCGGTCTTCAGCAGATGCTCCATCTCCTCGATGCTATACGGTTTCCACGTCATCGATGCGGCCTCATAGGTCCCGATACATACGGCATGGGTTCAGGACGCCATGCGGGTCGAACGCGGCCTTGGTGCGTTTCAGCAGCCCCAGCGGCGCGTCCATCGGGAACACGTCGATCGCGCGGCGCAGCGCGTCAGGTCCGCGCACCAACGTCGCATGTCCGCCGGCTGTTGCCACCGCCTTGCGCACCAGGCTTGCATCGTCGGACGATATGCCGTGGCGCGCAATCCAGAGGCGCCCGCCGCCCCAGTCCATCAGCCAGTCCTCGCCCTGCCCCAGCGCCGTCGCGATCTTCGCACCCGAGGCCGGCGGAACTGACAAGCGCCAGAGCGTGCCAGTTGCCGTCGGCAGCAGCGGCGCAACCTCGTTGATCTCCGCCCACAAGGCCTGCGAGCGCGCACTGTGCAGTTCCTCGCTCGGCAGCCCGATGGCGGCGCGCAGAGCGGCGCAGCGATCGCCAACCGAGACCGGCGACCCCGTCAGGCGCATAACCGCCAGCGCGTTCCCGGGCGCACGCACGAGATCGACGCTCGAGCGTGCCGCGACTGCGGCCGGCAGGAACGCCGCGCCGTCGATCTCGAACGCCTCGCACAACTGCGCGGTCAAGCAGCGATGGCCGGTCGCGATATCGGACACCGGCACGATCACCGTGCGTTGCTTCTCCGGCGCCGGCAGCACCTTCACGGTCACTTCCAGCAGCACCGCCAGCGTGCCCATCGAACCGGCCAGCAGTTTCGGCAGGTCGTAGCCGGTCACGTTCTTCACCACCTTGCCGCCGGCCTTGAATTCTTCGCCCAGGCCGTTGACCGCGCTGAAGCCGAGAAAGTGATCGCGCGCCGCGCCCGCGCTCGGTCGGCGTGGACCGGAGAGGTTGCTCGCCAGCACGCCGCCGAGGGTGCCCGCATCGTTGCCGCTGCCATAGAGCGCGCTCGCCGCCGGCTCGAATGCCAGGTGCTGGCGCTTCTCAGCCAGCGCGCCCCAGATCTCGCGCATCGGCGTGCCGCTCCACGCCGTCAGCACCAGCTCGTCGGGTTGATAGCTGGTGATGCCACTCAGGCCGCGCACCGACAGCAGCGTTTCGGCATCAACCGGCCGACCCAGTCCGCTCTTGCTGCCTGAGCCCTCGATCGCGAGCGGACGGCGCGCTTCGGCGTGGGAGCGCACGGTATCGACGATGTCCTGGGTGCTCTCGGGCTGAATTGGCTGCACGAAGTCAGAACCTCGGCAGATCGGGGAACGGCAGCTTTCCGCCGCTCACATGCATCGCACCCAGCTCCGCGCAGCGACGGAGCGTCGGGAACACCTTGCCGGGATTGAGCAGCTGATGCTCATCGAACGCGCATTTGAGGCGCATCTGCTGTGCGAGGTCGACTTCGCTGAACATCGCCGGCATCAGGTCGCGCTTTTCGACGCCGACGCCATGCTCGCCCGTCAAGACGCCGCCAACCTCGACGCACAGTCGCAAGATCTCGCCGCCGAACCTCTCGGCCGTATCAAGTTCACCGGGCTTGTTGGCATCGTAGAGAATCAGCGGGTGCAGATTGCCGTCGCCGGCATGGAACACGTTGGCGACCTTGAGACCGAAGCGCTCAGACATCTCCGCCATGCGTGTCAGAACCAGCGGCAGCTTGCTGCGCGGGATCGTGCCGTCCATGCAATAGTAGTCCGGCGAGATGCGGCCGACCGCCGGAAACGCCGCTTTGCGCCCAGCCCAGAATTTCAGCCGCTCCTGCTCCGACTGGCTGACCCGCAGCGAACTGGCGCCCTTGCCCTGGGCGATCGCCTGCACGCGGCCCATCAACTCGTCCACCTCGGCGGCGGTGCCGTCGAGCTCGACGATCAGCAACGCTTCGACGTCCAGCGGATAGCCGGCATGGACGAAGTCCTCGACCGCCGCGACCGCCGGCTTGTCCATCATCTCCATGCCGGCAGGAATGATGCCGGCCGCGATGATGGCAGCGACCGCTTCGCCTGCGGCTTCGTTGCTGGCGAACCCGGCCAGCAGTGCCCGCGCGGTCGGTGGCCGCTTCAGCAGCCGCACGGTCACCTCGGTCACGACGCCGAGCAAACCTTCCGATCCGGTGAGGATGCCCATCAGGTCGTAGCCTGCCGCATCGAAGTGTCGGCCGCCGACGCGCATCACCTCGCCGTCGATCAGCACGACCTCGAGGCCGAGCAGGTTGTTGGTGGTGAGGCCGTATTTCAGGCAATGCACTCCGCCGGAATTCTCCGCGACGTTGCCGCCGATCGAGCAGGCGATCTGGCTCGAGGGATCCGGCGCGTAGTAGAAGCCACGATCGGCGACCGCGTGGCTGATGGCAAGGTTGGGCACGCCCGGTTGCACGATGGCGCAGCGATTGTCGTAGTCGATTTGCAGCACGCGGTTGAGCTTGCCGAGGCCGAGCAGCACGCCGTCCGCCAGCGGCAGCGCGCCGCCCGACAGCGAGGTGCCGGAACCACGCGGCACCACCTTCAGCCTGCGCTGGTGGCAATAGCGCAGGACCGCGGCCACTTCCTCCGTGTTGGCCGGCAGCACTGCAACCAACGGCGGTTGGCGATAGGCGGTGAGGCCGTCGCTTTCATAGGCCCTGAGCGCGGCAGGCGCGGCGATCACCGACGCCGGCGCCACCAGCCGCGCCAGATCGGCCGCGATCCGCTCGCGGTCGTCGATCGCCTCCTGGTCAGGTGCCGGCATGGTCAGCATGAGTCGCCTCTCCCGATCCGCGATATTGGAGCAGGCGCGCCCAAAACGAAACCGCGCCGATCTTGCGATCGGCGCGGTTCGAAACTCCGAAGGTGCAGCCCGGGCTTAGCCCTGGCGCGCCTTGTAGCGCGGGTTGGTCTTGTTGATCACATAGACCCGGCCCTTGCGACGAACGATGCGGCAATCCTTGTGCCGCTTCTTCGCCGACTTCAGCGAATTGATGATCTTCATGGGTCGGTCCTCGAATTCCGGTCTTTGGGTCGGGCGCGGAACATAGAGATCGGCACGAATCCTGTCAACCCACGCCCAGATCGGCATAAGACATTGCAATTGCTTGCATTTATGACCAGTTCGACATCAAGGACGCGCTCCCCATCTTGATTCCGTAAAAACGGAAGACCTTGAGGGCGCCGGCTTCCATGGCGCTCAGCTTGCGCTCCCAGTCGCCGACTTCGGCCAGGAATGCGTCCGGGAAGGTGCGGATGACCGACTTGCCTTCCGGGATCTTGGTGACCTGGTCGAGCGCGATCAGGGCCATCAGCCGGAACTTGTCGGTGACGTCCTCGCTGACCCGCAGGTCGAACTTCAGCTCGTTGAAGCGCTTCTCGTATTCGCCCTTGGTCCACAGCGCCGGCGTCTCGGCGCCGAGCGCCGCCGCGATCGATGGGTCATCCGGCGCCGTCTTGTCGGCCCGCACATAGTCGCAAACCGTGAGCTGGCCGCGAGTCTTCAGGCTGTTCTCCAAGCGCGCCAGGATGACTTCGCGCGATTCGAAGCGGAACATGGTGTCGATCGAGAGGATGCAATCGAACCCGCCGGAGCGGGTCACGAAGTTCTCCGGATCGTAGGCGATGATCTCGGCCTTGCGCTCCAGGCCGGCCTTGGAGGACAGCAGCTTGCCGACCTCGACCTGCATGCGGTCGGGCTCGATGCCGGTGATCCAGACGTCAAATTCCTTGACGATGGCGCGCTCCGGACCGCCGGCGCCGCAGCCGAAGTCCAGGATCGACATCGAATTGTTGATGGCGAACGGCTTCACCAGCTCGAGCGCGAACGGCGCCCCGCCCGGCCCGCGGAAGCCTTCGCCCCAGATCGCGTGGCGGACCCGGATGGCCGGATTCTCCCAGGGCTCCAGCTTGATCGGCGGCGGCGGCGGTTCTGGCGCTCGCTCCACCACCGGTCGGGGTGGCAGCGCCTCCATCGGCGGTGGGTCGACGCCCTCCCACCAGGCAAGGAAACGCTGCTTGAACGGCGCCTTGGGCGTTCCGTCCGATGGTTTCCGCTTTAGCAGCGCCATGGCCTTCAGCACTTGCGTTCGTCCTTTGGTCGCCCGCGCAGGCTTGCCAATGATCCTTTAATACTGAGAATGTAGTGGTTAATAAGCCCTCTAACGCCTCATATCACCGCCTCAACATATATGAAAAGCGAAACTTCCGCGCCGGGCGGACAATCGGCGACCCAAGCACCGCCCGTCTTCGACGGTGCGGAGGATGGAACCGGTTTCTGGCACCACCTCAGCCGCACCGCCAGCCTGGCGCTGCCGGTGATGCTGTCGCGCGCCGGCATGGTGCTGATGTTGACGGTCGACACCGCGATCGTTGGACATCTCGCCTTTGCCGATCGGGGGCTGGCAGCGTTTGGCGCTGCGCTGATTCCTCTCGCCGTCTTGCAGACCGCCGCCATCGGCCTGCTGATCGGCGTCATCGTGCGGTCCGCCCAATTCGACGGCGCCGGCAAGCCGGAGGCCTGCGGCGAGGTCTGGCGCCTGGGCCTCATCCTCGCGCTCATCCTCGGCGTGATCTATGCGGTGATCATGACCAACGGCCAGGCCATCCTAGGCTTGCTCGGACAGCCGGCGGAGGTGGCGGAGGGCGGCGGCCCGGTCTTGCGCGCCATGGGTTGGGGCATGCCGGGGATCCTGGTCTTTATCGCCTGCGCGCATTTCCTGGAGGGCATCAGCCGGCCGGTGGCGCCGATGGTGCTGATGCTCGTGGGAAACATCGCGAATGCGGCGCTGGCCTATATTCTCGGCGCAGGTGCGTTCGGGCTGCCGGAGGGCGGCGCGGTGGGGGTCGCGACCGCAACCGCGCTGGTCCGCTGGGGGCTCGGGATCGGCTCCGTGCTGCTGGTGCTGCTGACGGTGGACCGCCACCGCTACGGCATCACGCTCCGCCACACCGAAGGATGGGACGGTTTCATCGCCCTGCTGCGCCTCGGCCTTCCGCTGGCGGCCGCGATCGGGCTCGAAACCGCGTGCTTCGCCATGATCACCAACATGTCGGGCTGGCTTGGCCAAGCCTCGCTTGCCACCATGCATGCGGCGATCAACTACACCAGCTTCGTCTATATGCTGACCATCGGGCTGGCGACCGCCGCCGCGGTGCGGGTGGGCAACGCCGTGGGTCGGGGCGACTGGCGCGGCGCACAGTACGCCGGATGGGTCGCGGTGATCCTGGCCGGCGCCTTGATGGCCGTCGTTGGCGTTCTCACCGCCATTTTCCCCGATTGGGCCGCCCGACTCCTGACCAATAGCCCTGCCGTGTTGTCGCTTCTCGTGCCAGTGCTCGCCGGGGTGGTCAGCTTGCTGGTGGTGGTGGACAGCCTGCAGGGCGTCCTGATGGGGGCGCTGCGCGGCTGCGCCGACACCCTCCTCCCGACCATCATCTACGGCGTCAGCTTCTGGCTCATCGGGGTGCCGGCCGCTTATTGGTGGGGCTACCGGGAAGGGATAGGACCACATGCCCTGACCTGGGCCTTGCTGGCCGCCCTGACCGCGGCCACCGCAGCCCTCGCGTTGCGTTTCCAGCACCTAACCGACCACCAGGCGGTGTCGAAACCTAGATAGTTGGGCTTAGATCAAAGGTCGTGTAAAGATTTATTAAGATGCTGCCGCCAAACTGGGTTCCTGACAGAGGCACAGGACTCGGACATGCACTCCCCCAGATCTTTCGACCGGCGTTCCAACCAAGCCGATCGGCGTGCCTTCCCTCGCTACGCGGTCGATCTGCCCGCACACCTGACGATCAACGGGGCATCCGCCCCCTGCCATCTGGTCGATGTGTCGGCCAGCGGCGCCCTGCTCAAGACCGAACGCAGGCTGGGCGTCGGCGACCGCATCTCGGTGGACCTGCCGCATTGCGGCCCGACCATCGGCACGGTCGTGCGGCTGACGCCGTCTCATGTCGCCGTCAGCTTCCGCGGCCTTCTGGTGGTCAGCAAGCTCTACGAGGAAGTCGCCTTCAACGCCTGATCAGGGGCCTGATCACTTCTCCAAGGCGCTCTGCAAGCGCTGCAGCACTTCGGCCAATTCGAAGTCGCTGAGTTCGTCGCTGCGCGGAATATGCAAGTGCAGCCGGCCGGTCCCGAGATCCACCACCACCGCCTCGCGCTTCTTGCGATAGCGCTCCGGCATCAGGAACAGATGATCGCCGACCGTGAAGCTCTGCGAGTCCGGCGTAATGATGCAAGCGCCGGCTTTCGAGATGTTGCGGTAGTTGGTGATCGCCAGGGTGCGGCGCTTGCTCGGATCGTCGAACACAAGCATCGCCGTGCCGCCGAAATCAAAGCGCGGCTGGCGCCTGAGATCCTTGCCCTCTTTCTCACTCATCCCACCCATCCTCGCCCGCAATTCCCCAAGGCCGACAGCGGGTCGCGGCATCCGGAGATTAACATATGGTCATCGGAAGTAATTGGTTAATCGCGTAAACCCCGCTCACCCGGATGGTGTTGCAGGTCGGTCCTGCCCGTTAATACCAGCCTTCCCGGTGGCCTTTGAACTCCTGGATCGTGTTGCCGCCATCCACCACCATCATCTGGCCCGTCACGTAGCTCGCCTCCTCGCTCGCCAGAAACAGCGCCAGCGCCGCGACCTCATCCGGCGTGCCGGGGCGACCGACCGGCGTCTGCTGACCGGCGAGGATCTCCTTCTTCGAGGCCGAGCCGCTGGCGATCCAGCCCGGCGCCACCGCATTGCAGGTGATGCCCTTGCTCGCAACCTCGATCGCCACCGCGCGGGTGTAGCCCACCATCGCCGCTTTCCCGGTGCCGTAGCCGCTGGACTTCGGATTGATCACCAGCGGCCCGGTGACCGAGGCGATGTTGACGATGCGGCCGTAGCGGCGCCGCATCATCGACGGCAGCACGCCGCGCGTCATCGCGAAACAGGTCTTCAGGTTGAGATCAAGATGATGCTGGAACTCCGCATCGCTCATCTCGTGCGCACGGCCATGCGGCATGCGCCGCCCGATCTGCGCCATGCCCGCATTGTTCACCAGGATGTCGATGGCCCCAAGCTTGCGCTTCGTCTCATCGATCAAGCGCTTCACATCGGCCGCCTTGGTCAAGTCGGCGATGACCGCGAGCTTCGCGTCGTCTTCGCCAGGCAGGTCGTCGAGGCGATCCTGAATGCGCTTGGTGGTCGAGGTGATCGCAACCCGCGCACCCGCCGCGGCCAGCGCCTTGGCGCAGGCAATTCCGATCCCGTTGTGGCTGCCGGCGCCTGTGACCAACGCAACGCGGCCCTGCACTCCGCTCATCGGCTCCCCCTTGCTTGCTCCCTGCACGCCCGAGTATCACTCTCGCGCGCATCACCAGGAGTAGCCGCAAAATGCGAAAGCTGGAAGCCGGCGTTCCGTCCGCGAACGTCGACGCCATGTTGCAGCGCGAGAAAGATCTTTTCGTTCAGCGTCATCCCAAGTCCCGAGAGCTCGCGGAGCGCGCCAAGGCGCACTGGGCGCACGGCGTTCCGATGCATTGGATGCTGGATTGGGGCACGCCTTTTCCGATCCATGTCGCAGGCGCCAAGGGCTCGCGCCTCGAGGATGTCGACGGCCATTCCTATGACGACTTCTGCTTCGGCGACACCGGATCGATGTTCGGGCATTCGCCTGAGCCGATCGCGCGCGCGATCGCGGAGCAAGCGGCGCGCGGCCTCACCTACATGCTGCCGACGGAAGATGTGGCGGTGGTGGGCGAATTGTTGGCCAAGATGTTCGAGCTACCGTACTGGCAGGCCGCGACCACCGCAACGGACGCGAACCGCTTCGTGATCCGCTGGTGCCGCGCCATCACCAGGCGGCCCAAGATCCTGGTGTTTCACGGCTGCTATCACGGTGCGGTCGACGACACCTTCGTGCGCCTGAAAGACGGCAAGGCGATCCATCGGCCTGGCTTGCTGGGCCAGGTCTACGACGTGACGCAATTCACCAAGGTGGTGGAGTTCAACGACCTCGCCGCGCTGGAAGCGGCGCTGGCGCCGGGCGATGTCGCGTGCGTGCTGACGGAGCCGGCGCTAACCAACATCGGCATGGTGCTGCCGCAGCCGGGCTTCCTGGAAGCGTTGCGCAACGTCACGCGCAAGCACGGCACGCTGCTGGTGATCGACGAGACGCATACCATCTCCACCGGCTACGGCGGCTATACGCGTACGCATAAACTGGAGCCGGACATCCTGACGGTCGGCAAGCCGATCGCCGGAGGCATTCCCTGCTCGGTGTTCGGCTTCACTGCCGAGGTCGAAGCGCGCATGCGTAAAGCGGAAGTGGAAAATCCGTCAGGCTATTCCGGGATGGGCACGACTCTCAGCGCCAACGCGATGGCGCTGCATGCCATGCGTGCCAATCTGGAACAGGTGGTTACGCTGGCCGCGTACGAGCATATGCTGCCGATGTCGGAACGCCTCGCACGCGGCGTCGAAGCGAAGATCAAGGCGCGCAACCTGCCGTGGCACGTGTCGAATGTCGGCGCGCGCGCCGAGTTCGTGTGCGCGCCGGAACGGCCGCGCAACGGCACCGAGGCGCAAGCCGCGATGCATCACCGCGTCGAGCTGGCGATCCATCTCCATCTGCTCAACCGCGGCTTGATCATCGCGCCGTTCCACAACATGACGCTGGTGAGCCCGGCGACGACCGCCGACCAGGTCGACCGGCTGGTCGCGACCATCGACGGCTGCCTGGCCGAGCTGGCTGCCTGAAGAACTCCCAAGGGGAAAGATCATGAGTGCACTTGTTGCCGATGTCGCCGAGGCCGAGGAGTTCCTGGCCAAGAACCCGGACATCGACACCATCCAGATCGCCTTCACCAACCAGAGCGGCGTGCCGCGCGGCAAGAACCTGCGCCGTCACGACCTGGTGCCGATCTATCAGCACGCGCGCTACCTGCCCGGCACCATGCTGGCGCTCGACATCACCGGCGAGGATGTCGACGAAACCGGCCTGGTGTGGGCCAACGGCGATGCCGACTACCTCGGTAAGCCGATCCCGGGAACCCTGGTGCGCGCACCATGGCTTGGCCCCACCTTCGCGCAGGTGCTGCTCAGCGTCTACGAGCTCGACGGCAGCCCGTGCGTCTATGACCCGCGCCACGTCCTCAGGCGCGTGATCGACCGGTTCAAGGAATTCGACCTGACGCCGGTGGTCGCCTGCGAGCTGGAATTCTTCCTGGTCGACCACGAGCGCGGGCCGGATGGCGAGCTGAGGGTGCCGGCATCGCCCGTCACCGGCAACCGGCCCTGGGATATCCAGGCCTATGGTCTGCGTGAGCTGGACGATTTCGACCCGTTCTTCCGCGACCTCTATGCCGCCTGCGACGTTCAGGGCATCCCGGTCGAATCCGCGATCTCGGAATACGCGCCTGGCCAGCTGGAACTGACGCTGCGCCACCGGCCTGACGCGCTGCGCGCCACCGACGAAGCCGTCATGTACAAGCGCGTGGTAAAAGGCGTCGCAGTCCAGCACGGCGTCGAGGCGACTTTCATGGCGAAACCGTTCTCCGATGTCGCCGGCAGCGGCATGCACCTGCATGTCAGCCTGGCCGACAAGGACGGCAAGAATGCCTTTGCCAGCGAGAAGCCGGAAGGCAGCGACCTGCTCAGGTTCGCGGTCGGCGGCATGCAGGCGTTGCTCGAGGATTCGATGGCGGTGTTCGCGCCCAACGCCAACTCCTACCGCCGGTTCCGCGCCAACTCCTATGCGCCGGTGGCGCCGACCTGGGGTATCAACAACCGCACCGTCAGCTTCCGCGTACCGGCTGGGCCGGGGCCGACCCGCCACATCGAGCACCGGGTGTGCGGCGCGGACGCCAACCCCTACCTCGCGGTCGCCGCCCTGCTCGCCGCCGTCCATCACGGCGTCAAACACCGACTCGATCCCGGCGCGCCGATCGAGGGCAACGGGTACGCCAAAGCGGCTGAGATGGGGGTCAAGCTGCCGGACAACTGGTTCAAGGCGCTCGAGCTGTTCGAGGCGTCGTCCCGGATGAAGGATTACTTCGGCGCGGACTTCCACCGGGTGTTCGTGGCGGTCAAACGCGCCGAACAGGGCCGTTTTTTCAGCCGTGTCACGCAGCTGGACTATGACTGGTATTTGAGGAACTCATAAGTCAAATCAGCTGTTTCGCTATACAGAGGTTAGGTTGAGGCAGAAACTCTGCCGTGCTAGTGTTCATCCGGGATGTTATCGGGGCAGTCGGTAGGCGATGTTCAAGCTGTTCAAGAGTCAGAAGCACGCGACCGTAGCCGTGGGCTCAAGGTATTACACGGCCGGCCTGCCATATATGGTGTGGGAAGTCGTCAACCTGTTCGACGGGATCGACGGCACGCCCTATGCGCACATCGTGGCGGTGAACGATCAGACCCGCCGCAAGACGGTGGCGCAAAGCTCGCTCGAATCCGGCAACCAGTACGTTCCGGCGCCGAACGAGGCATAGGCCGCCTGCATACTCAAGCGCGATGATATTGGATCGCGTCCACGCTCTGGTTTTCGATGTATTCGGCACCGTCGTCGATTGGCGGAGCGGCATTGCGCGCGATGCTGCACCCTTTCTCGCGCGGCATGGCACGGCGAATGCCGACCCCGCCGCGTTCGCCGATGCCTGGCGCAACCGCTACGATCCGGCGATGGACGCGGTGCGCAGCGGTCGGCGGCCGTTCGTGCGCCTCGATGTGCTGCATCGTGAGAACCTGGAAGCCGCCCTGCCCAGCTTCGGCATTGATCCGGCGCGGGTGCCGGCGTCGGAGCTGGACGCGCTCAATCTCGCTTGGCACCGACTTGATCCCTGGCCGGACGTCGTTCCAGGCCTGACGCGCCTGAAGCAGCGCTTCATCGTCGCTCCGCTGTCCAACGGCAACGTCATCCTGATGCTCGACATGGCGAAGCGCGCCGGATTGCCTTGGGATGCCATCCTCGGCGCCGAGCTGGCCCAGGCCTACAAACCAGATCCAGAAGCCTACTTGCGCACAGTCGACGTCCTGGCGATGCGGCCGGACGAGGTCTGCATGGTGGCGGCCCACAACGGCGACCTCGCCGCCGCCCGCGCCTGCGGCCTCGCCACCGCCTTCGTGCCGCGGCCGAGCGAGCATGGACCTGGGCAGACCACGGACCTGCAGCCGGAGCAGGACTGGGATGTGACCGCGCGCGACTTCGGCGAGTTGGCGGACAAGCTCGGCGCCTAGTCCTTCAGCTCAAGGAAAATAGGTCGGATTGCGCAGCCGATCGCCGACGGCGACGCCGAGCTGGCGCATGGTGCCGGCCTTCACTTCCAGCACCGCCCGCACTGGCTCGCCCGAGGCAATGAGATCCTCCGACATCGGCGTCGTGTTCTCGGCGATGCGCGCGATGACGCCGTCTTCGCGCACGAACACGATGTCGAGCGACAGCGGCGTGTTCTTCATCCAGAACTCGACCGGCCTGGTCGCCGGGTAGAGGAACAGCATGCCGGCATTGTCGTCGAGGTGCACGCGGTACATGAGGCCCTCCGAGCGCTCGGTCGCGTCGTCCGCCACCTCGACCTCGAAGCGGTATTGGCTGGAGCTGGTCTCGAGCAGCACCACGTCGCGCGGCAGGCTGCCCGCGAAGGCCGCGGCCGACGCCAGCGTCAGCAGGCAGGCCAGTATTAGTCTTTGGATCATGCCGCCAAGGTCCGACGTTGCTTGACAACATGTCAAGATTCGCTTCGATGGCATCCGGCCTGCATCCTGGAGAGCACGATGGACCTGACCGGCGAATATCGCATCCCGGCCCCGCGCGAGACGGTATGGGCTGCGCTCAACAATCCGGACGTCCTGAAGGCGTGCATCCCCGGCTGCGAGGAGCTGAACAAGACCTCCGATACCGAGTTCGTCGCGCGCGTGGTCGCCAAGATCGGCCCGGTCAAGGCCGGCTTCGGCGGCAAGGTGACGCTGAGCGACATCGATCCGCCCAATGGCTACACCATCAGCGGCGAGGGCCAGGGCGGCGCCGCCGGCTTCGCCAAGGGCGGCGCGAAGGTGCGGTTGGAAGCGGTCGATGGCGGCGCGGCCACCGTGCTGCACTATTCCGCAGACGCCCAGATCGGCGGCAAGCTGGCGCAAATCGGCTCCCGGCTAGTGGAAGGCAGCGCCAAGAAGCTGGCGGACGAGTTCTTCGCCGCCTTCGCCGCGCAGGCGGCCGCCGCAGCGCCGGCACCGGCAGGCGCGTCAGCCGCAGAACAGCCCGCATCGCAACCGGCCGCGGGCCAACCTGTATCGCAACCGGCGCCGATCGTGGCTAGCGCAACCAGCAGCGGTCTGTCCCCTGTACTTTGGATCACTGGCCTGGTCGTCATCGTCGCCGCGATCCTGGCTTTCGTTGCACTGCGATGACGCGGCAGCGTCCGGCGACGACGTAGCTGTCGGAAATTCCTACACAAAACCTGTTCAAAATCCGGGCTCCGCTTGACACGCGATCAAGCGCAGTCGTTAGATTAACGCGCTGGCAACAAGGCCGGTCAAACCGGCCAACAGCAGTGGCGGCGCCCGCCGTCGCTTGATTTCTGGGAGGGACCGATGCCGACCGTGGAAATGACGGTGAACGGCAAGCGCGCCTCGGCACAGGTCGAGGGCCGCACTTTGCTCGTTCAGTTCTTGCGCGAAAAACTTGGCCTCACCGGCACCCACATAGGCTGCGACACCAGCCAGTGCGGCGCCTGCGTCGTCCACGTCGATGGGCGTGCGGTGAAATCCTGCACCATGCTTGCGGTGCAGGCGGCCGGCGCCGCCGTGACGACGATCGAGGGGTTGGCGAACGGCGAAACGATGCATCCGATGCAGGAAGCCTTCCGCGACAATCACGGACTGCAATGCGGCTTCTGCACGCCGGGCATGGTGATGACCGCCCTCGACCTGGTGAAGAACAACCCGAACCCGAGCGAAGAGCAGATCCGCCACGGCCTGGAGGGCAACATCTGCCGCTGCACGGGCTATCACAACATCGTCAAGGCCGTTAAGGCCGGCGCCAGCGCGATGAAAGGGTGATGCCATGACAACAGCCACGGGAATCGGCGCGTCCGTCAAGCGCAAGGAAGACTATCGCTTCCTCACCGGCCAGGGCACCTACACCGACGATATCAATCGCCACGGCCAGACCCATGCCTACATCCTCCGCTCGCCGCATGCGCATGCAGAGATTGCGAAGATCGACACCTCGGCCGCGCAATCGGCGCCGGGCGTGATCGCGATTTTCACCGGCGCGGACTACGACAAGGGCGGATTGCCCGCCGGCTGGCAGATCCACAGCAAGGACGGCTCTCCGATGATCGAGCCGCCGCACCTGCCGCTGTGCAAGGACCGCGTACGCCATGTCGGCGACCAGGTCGCCCTGGTGGTGGCGGAGACCTATGCCCAGGCCAAGGATGCGGCCGAGCAGATCAACGTCACCTACAAGGAACTGCCGGCGATCGTTTCGACCGCCGACGCCGACAAGTCCGGCAAGCCGCAAGTCTGGGCCGATGCCAAGAACAACACCTGCTTCGACTGGCATCTCGGCGACAAGGCGGCGACCGACGCGGCCTTCGCCAAGGCACACCACGTCACCAAAATCGACCTGGTCAACCAGCGCCTGGTTCCGAACGCGATGGAGCCGCGCGCCGCGGTCGGCGACTACGATCGGGCGACGGGCGAATACACGCTCTACACCACCAGCCAGAATCCGCACGTCATCCGCCTGCTGATGGGCGCGTTCGTGCTGCAGATTCCGGAGCACAAGCTGCGGGTGGTGGCGCCGGATGTCGGCGGCGGCTTCGGGTCCAAGATCTTCCACTACGCGGAAGAAGCGCTGGTCACCTGGGCCTCGGCCAAGATCAATCGTCCGATCAAGTGGACGGCGGAGCGCAGCGAATCTTTCATCACCGATGCGCAGGGCCGCGACCATATCAGCCACGCCGAACTGGCGATGGACAAGGACGGCAAGTTCCTGGGCCTTCGGGTCAGCACCATCGCCAACATGGGCGCCTATCTGTCGACCTTCGCGCCCTGCGTGCCGACCTATCTCTACGCCACGCTGCTGGCAGGCGTTTACACCACGCCGGCGATCTATGCCGAGGTGAAGGCGGTGTTCACCAACACCGTGGTGGTCGACGCCTATCGCGGCGCCGGCCGGCCGGAGGCGACCTATCTGCTGGAGCGGCTGGTCGACAAGGCGGCGCGCGAGATGAAGATGGACCGGGTGGATATCCGCCGGAAGAACTTCATCCCGACCAATGCCTTCCCGTACCAGACGCCGGTCGCCTTGCAGTACGACAGCGGCGACTATTTCTCGACGCTGGACATGGCGCTGAAAACATCCGGATGGGCCGAGTTCGAAAGCCGCCGCGCGGACGCCAAGAAACGCGGCAAGCTGCGCGGCATCGGCATCTCCACCTACCTCGAAGCCTGCGGCATCGCGCCGTCGGCGGTGGTGGGCAGCCTCGGCGCGCGCGCCGGACTCTATGAATGCGGTTCGATCCGCGTCCATCCGACCGGCTCGGTGACCGTGTTCACCGGCACGCACAGCCATGGCCAGGGCCACGAGACCACTTTCTCGCAGCTGGTCTCCGACACCCTCGGCATTCCGATCGAGAACGTCGAGGTGTCGCACGGCGACACCAACAAGATCCCGTTCGGCATGGGCACCTATGGCTCGCGCTCGCTGGCCGTTGGCGGCTCGGCGATCGTCAAGGCGATGGACAAGATCATCACCAAGGCCAAGCGGATCGCCGCGCACCTGATGGAAGCGTCGGTCGCCGACGTCGAGTTCAAGAACGGCACCTTCACGGTCGCCGGCACCGACAAGAGCGTTCCGTTCGGCACGGTGGCTTTGACCGCCTATGTGCCGCACAACTACCCGATCACCGAGCTGGAGCCCGGCCTCGAGGAGACCGCGTTCTATGATCCGCTCAACTTCACTTATCCAGGCGGTTGCCACATCTGCGAGGTCGAGGTCGATCCTGACACCGGCGTCACAACCATCGTGAACTTCACGGCGGTCGACGACGTCGGCCGGGTGATCAACCCGATGATCGTCGAGGGCCAGGTCCATGGCGGCGTCGCGCAGGGCATCGGGCAGGCGCTGTTCGAGAACTGCGTCTATGACGAGAAGTCCGGCCAGTTGCTGACCGGCTCGCTGATGGACTATTGCATGCCGCGCGCGGACGACCTGCCGAACTTCAAGGTGGCGACGCACGCGACCATGTGCACGCACAACCCGATCGGCGCCAAGGGCGTCGGTGAAGTTGGCGCCATCGGCTCGCCGCCAGCGATCATCAATGCGGTCATCGATGCCCTCTCGCCGCTCGGCGTGCAGGACATCTCGATGCCGGCAACGCCGCTCAAGGTCTGGCAGGCGATCAACAACACCAAGATGGCAGCTGAATAAGGGGAGGACGGATCATGCATGATTTCGGATATCACCGGCCGGCCTCCGCAGCGGACGCCGCCAGTCTGATCGCCAGCAAGAGCGACGGAAAGATCGTGGCGGGCGGGATGACGCTCATCCCGACCCTCAAGCAGCGGCTGGCGCAACCGAGCGACCTGGTCGATCTCGGCGGCATCGCCGAGCTCAAGGGCGTGAAGGCAGAAGGCGCCGGCATCACCATCGGCGCCATGACCACCCATGCCGATGTGGCGCGCTCCGCCGACGTGCGGAACGCGATCCCCGCCCTAGCTGTCTTGGCGGGCGGGATCGGCGATCCGCAGGTGCGCAACCGCGGCACCATCGGCGGCTCGGTCGCCAACAGCGATCCGGCGGCGGACTATCCTGCCGCCGTGCTCGCGCTCGGCGCCACCATCCGCACCAACAAGCGCGAGATCAAGGCCGACGACTTCTTCAAGGGCATGTTCGAGACCGCGCTTGCTGATGGCGAGATCATCACCGCCATCCATTTCCCGAAGCCGGACAAGTCGGGCTACTCCAAGTTCCCGAACCCGGCCTCGCGCTACGCCATCGTCGGCGTGTTCGTGGCCAAGGCCGGCAGCGGCGTGCGCGTTGCGGTGACGGGCGCCGGTCCGTGCGCGTTCCGCTCCAAGGAACTGGAGAGCGCGCTCAGCGCCAACTTCACACCTGACGCAGCGAAAGCGGTGAAGCAAAGCGCAAATGGCCTCAACAGCGATCTGCACGCGACGGCGGCCTATCGCGCGCATCTGGTTTCCGTCATGGCGTCGCGCGCGGTCGCGGCGGCTTCGTAGAATTACAGAAAATTTTCTGCGCAATTAGGGCGGCTTCTAGTAGAGCCGCCCTTTTTTATTTTCCTCACCCCAGGGGATGCTTGTGCGATCTGTCGCATACTACTTTCGGGTAGTATGATGGCGCTGTTTGATCGCACTGTGTTTGGGGAAACATGGTCATCTCGAAAACAGACTCTGGATCGTCAGTCGATGCACGCGAGACGCTGGTACCGATCATCAGCGCTGCCGCCGGTGCGGCCCTCGCCGTCGTCCTGCACGAATCCTTCCCCGTCATGGCCGGCATTGCCGGCGCGCTCGCGGGCGCAGCCGCCGGCATGCTGCTTCAGAAACGCAATACCAGTTTCGCACTGAGCCCGGCCGCGATCGATCCGCGCGAGGTCCGCATCAACGCCTTGGAGACGGAGCTCGCCTGCGAACGCACCATGCATGAGGCGTTCAAGCGCGACGCCACCCAGCGCGAAGAAGAGCTGAAGCGGTTCCTGGCGGATATCGAGATGACGCATTCCGTGCTCGAGGGCCAGGCGTGCCAGTCGGTCGAGCTGGCGGAGGAGTTGGCCGAGCAGAAGCAGCGCAGCGACTATCTCGCCACCCACGACATGCTGACCGGCCTGCCCAACCGCCTCGCCTTCCAGGAAGAGCTGAAGCGGCGCGTGGAGTATGCCGGCAGCAGCGGGGCGACCATTGCGCTGCTGTTCATCGACCTCGACCGCTTCAAGGAGATCAACGACACGCTCGGACACGAGGCCGGCGACGTCCTGCTGCAGCAGGTGGCGGGCACGTTCGGGACTGCGATGCGGCAAGAGGATTTCGCGGCACGCCTGGGCGGCGACGAGTTCGCCGTCATCGTGGAGATCCCGCCCGAGGAAGCGCGTGAAGTCGCGTTCTCGGTCGCGGAACGGGTGCGCCAGCAGCTCCAGCTCACCGTCCCGGCGGGCGACAAGGAGCTTACGATCGGCGCCACCATCGGCATCGCGCTCTTCCCGCAGGATGCCGACAGCGTCGCCGGCGTTCTGCACGCGGCCGACCAGGTGATGTATGTCGGCAAGCGGCGCGGCCGCAACCGCGTCGTCACCACCGACGAGCTGAAGCAGCAGGCGTAGTCGCTTCGAAGCTGCCGCTCTCGAGCCTTCCGGTCACACCTGACACGCAATGACAGGCGTCGGCGGTACAACCACCTCCATCGCATTCTGGAGGTCTTCATGACCGCGACTTTCACCGTTGATGTGCACGACTGGGACTTCCTGGTCGGGCGCTGGACCGTCCGGCATCGCCGGCTGAAGGCGCGCCTTGCCGGCAGCACCGAGTGGGATGAGTTCGACGGAACCTGCGTCAACTGGCCCACCCTCGGCGGCGAAGGCAATATCGACGACAACATGCTGGAGCTGCCCGGCGGCGCCTACCGCGCGGTCGGCATTCGAGCGCTCGACGCCAAGGAGGGGCACTGGCTGATCTGGTGGCTCGATCAGCGATATCCCACGATCGATGCGCCGATGCGGGGCGGGTTCAAGGACGGCGTCGGCACCTTCCTCGCCGACGAGACCTTCAACGGCCGCCCCATCACGGTGCGCTTCCGCTGGTCGGAGATCACCCAGACCTCGGCGCGCTGGGAGCAGGCCTTCTCGCCGGACGGCGGCGCCACCTGGGAGACCAACTGGATCATGCATTTCACGCGTGCCCGAACCTGATCAGCCGAGACCTGATCAGCCGGGCGAGCGGAACTCGGGCGGCTTGAGGCGTCCGAGGCAGGCATGCCCGGGCATGCGCATGGGATCGCCGAGGAACTGCTTGGCGAGCTCGCCGGCGCAGGGCTCGTTGCTGAGCACGTCGTGGCCGGCGCTCAGGAATTCGAAATAGAAGCTGTTGATGAGGCGGCTGCCGGCAAGCCGCGCATATTGCGGCGGCGTGATCGGGTCGTAGAGCCCGGTCAGCAGCAGGGTCGGCACATCGGAATAGATCGCCTGGTTCTCGACCGGGTCTTGCGGCCCCATCGGCCACTTGTCGCAGGCAGCGCCCCAGGATTCATCTTCCGCGAAGCTCTTGAGCAGCGGATAGCGGCGATACTCCTGCCGCAGCTTTGACAGGTCGTTGAACGGCACCTCCTCGTGGCAGTCGATCGACAGGCTGAGAGCGTCGCCCCAGTCGGGCCGGTCGACGTAGAGGTCCGCCAGATAGCCGATCTCGCTGGTGACAGCGGCCTGCGAGCCCTTCTCGAACAGATCGATGATCTGCGGAACGGTCTCGATGCCGGAGCGGTTGTAGAGATTCTGGAACAGATAGTTGAGCAGCAGCTCGCCCGTCACCACGACCTTCACGCGCTTGCCGCTGTCCAGCTCCACCTCGCGCTCGATCGGAGTCTGGTTCAGCTTGTCCACCAGCGCCAACAGGCGCTGCTCCAGGTTCGGATACCAGCGATTGCAGTCCTTGCTCTGCCGGCAGCCATCGAACAGCACGCGGAAGGCGCGGTCGGTGCGCCAGGCGTCGTCCTCCAGGAACGCGGATTCCGGCAGATAGACCGAATCCAGGATCAGGCTGCGCAGATCGTGCGGATAATCGCGCGCATAGGTCAGCGCCAGCCGCGTCCCGTACGACAGGCCGTAGACGTTCCATTGCTGCAGCTTCAGCGCGGTCATCAGGTCGTGCAGGTCGGTCGCGCTATCCCTGCTGGTGTACGAAAGCGGGTCGTGCCCCTCCTTCTCGACCCGCACGCGGCAGCTCGCCGCCGCACTCTCCCATTCCTCGCGCGCCGCCTTGCGGTTGAGGCCGAAGCTCAAGGAGCGGATCTGCGCGACCTCCTGCTCCGGGCAATCCATGCGCGGCTGGGTAAGGCCGGTGCCGCGCTGGTCCACCAGCACCAGGTCGCGTTCGTTCACCCAGGCATTGTCGGCGGCGAACTCCCACCAGAAATCGATGCGGTCGGCATCGAGCCAGGCGCCGTCGCCCGGCCCGCCTGCCAGGTAGACCACCGGGTCCTCGCGCTTGCGGGTCTCGGGCACGGAGATCACCACCACCGGCAGCTCGAGCGTCACGCCGCTGCGGCCGGCCCGGCTCTCCGGAACGCTGAGGCGATAGCAGCGGGTGGAGATCTTGTCCGGCGCCTTGAACCAGCATTCCGCCCGCGCCAGCTTGCCCGGATCGGCCAGCACGCCGTCCGCAACCCCCAGGCACGCAAGCCAGGCCACGCCAAGCGTTGCGATCCAAGTCCCCAATTTCATGCGTTGCGGCCGCTCGCCTTGATTCATCCGACTCGGCCATCTTGCTGGCCGCGGGCGGGGGCGGCAAGCCTCCTTTGCGGCGGCGGTCCGGGCCGGTAGACTTCGCTCCAGACTTTGCCCGTGATCTCGCCTCCGAGGACCGAACCAGCCCATGCGCCGCCGCACCATCGTCATCGTCGGCCTGCTCAGCGTGCCGATCCTGCTGCTGGTGGCGGCCGGCGTGGTGGCGATCTGGCGCATTCCGTTCGCGGAGGCGGCGATCGCCGGCTATGTGGAGCGGACCTATGGCGTGCCGGTCACAATCTCCCTCGGCGAGCTCGGCACCTCCTCCGCTCGCATCGATCACGTGAAAATTGGCAATGCCGCGCCGTTCGAAGCCAGCGACATCCGGCTGGAATACGATCTGCAGGGCAACCTCTCCTCGGTTGCGGTCGGCAAGGCGTCGGCGCACGGCCGGATCGAGGGCGGCGCGGTCACCCTCGGCGACCTCGAGCCGTTGATGCGGGGCGACGGCGATGAGGGCCCGAAGGCCGGCGGCACCGCCATGCCGGAGACGATCTCGGTCGACCGGCTCGACCTGGCACTCGAAACGCCGATGGGCGGCGTCGCGATCGGCGGGTCGGCGCACCTCGGCCAAGGCGCGCTCGCGCTCGATCTGACTGCGAACGATGCCGGCGGCCACACCCGCGCCACCGCAAAGATCGACGTTTCGAGCGCGCTCAAGGAGCCGACCATGACCGGCGACGTGCGCATTGCGCTCGCGCCGCAATCGCCGCTCTGGGCGTTCGCGCCCCAGGTCGCGCCGCAGGAAGGCACGGTCGAGGCCAGCGTGCATCTCGACCAGGTGGCGGCGAGCATCGATCCGGCGCCGGGCGCGAAACCGGTGGCGGTGGTGCTGCAGCTGAACGGCATCCGCACCGCACAGCTGGCTGCGCCGCTGACCGGATCCCTGACCGCCGATATCCGCTCGACGCACCTGCCGCTCAACATCGACAACATCCAGCTCGACCTGGCGGGTGGTCTGTCGCCGACGGCGAAGGCGCAGGCCAATGGCGCTGCAACGCTCTCCCTTGCCGCCGGCGCGCTGGCGCTCGACCTGACCGCGCAGGTCACTGCGCGCGATGACAGCGTTGCGTTCTCCGGCTGGCAGATCCGCCAGCCGGAGCTGAGCGCGCCGGTGCACCTGACCGTGGTCGACGGCGTGCTGGCGGCCGCGTTGTCGGCCGAGGGCAAGATCGCGCACAAGGGCATCGCGGATGCCGCCAAGAGCACGTCGATCGGCGCCGGCGCATTGACGCTGAAAGCCGACAACACCGCGTTCCGCATGAACACGCGCGACGGCAGCTGGACCGCGGGCGCCATCACCGGCGCTCTCAACCTCGCCGCCAAGTCGTGGGGCGAGACGGTGGAGCTGCGCATTCCCGGCATCGACGCCGCCGCTCAAGGTGGCGAGGCCGGACTGACGTGGCATATCAACGGCTCCAAGATCGCGCTCACCAACAAGGCGCGCGGCGTCTCGGCCACCAATGCGCTCGTCAAGCTGTCTGGCGCGGGCACGGCGATCGACGGCGAGCTGCGCGTCAGCTCGCTCGATGCCGGCTATGGCCTGCCGACGTTCACGCTCAACGGCACCGGACGCATCGACGGGGGCAAGCTGGCGGCGCAGCTCAACGCCATCACCGGCGCCGGCGGCGGCGTGAAGCTCGGCAATATCAAGCTGACCGGCAATTTCAACACGCGGAACTACGTCGCCGATCTCGACATGGGGCCGATCGTCTTCGCGCCCGGCAAGCTGCAACCGGCTGATCTGTTTCCGCGTGCCAAGAGCTATCTGCGCGACTTCTCCGGCACCGTGCGCCTCGCCGGGCCGATCAAGTGGTCCAAAGGCCGGGCAAGCTCCGAGGTCAAGCTGGGCCTCGAAGGACTGACCGGCGATGCCGGCCCGGTGCTGTTCCAGAACCTCAATGGCGTGATCGAGATCGACGAACCGTGGCCGGTCTCCACGAAACCGAATCAGCAGCTCGCCATCGAGCAGTTCATCGCAGGACTGCCGATGACCAACGCGCTGGTCCGATTCGAGCTGCATGGCCCGATCATGAAAGTCGAGGAGGGCCGCCTGGACATAGCCGGCGGCCGCGCCAGCATCGCGCCTACCGAGATCGCCATGAATGCGGCCGGGCAGAGAATGACTCTCAACATCGATCAACTTTCCGTCAGCGAGTTGTTCAAGATCGCTGGAGTTGCCGGCCTAAGCGGCGAAGGCGCGATCTCCGGCACTGCGCCCATCACTTTGTTTCCCAACGGCATTATCGTCGATAACGCGAAGTTCGCCGCCGACGCGCCGGGAGTCCTACGCTACGATGCAGCCCAGGCGCCGGGGGCCTTGGGCAGCGCAGGGTCGTCGGTGAGCATGGCGTTGCAGGCTTTGTCGGACTTCCATTACAAGGAATTGGTCGTGACCTTGAACCGAAAGCTGACCGGCGACGCCGAGCTGGGCTTGCACATCGCCGGCAGCAACCCTAGCTTCTACAACGGCTATCCGGTGGAATTTAACCTCAACTTGTCCGGGAAACTGGATGAGGTCTTGCGCAAGGGCTTGGCGGGCTACCGCCTGCCTTCTATCATCGAAGAACGGTTGAACGAGCTGCAATAGAGGGCACCGCTGTGCGACAGCTTCACCCACGTCTAACGCGCGTACTGCTCGCCGGACTGGTCGGCGGTATTGCCGCCACCACCCTGGCGGCCTGCACCCCGACCGTGAAGGTCGAGGCGCCGGACAAGCCGATCGTGATCAATCTCAACGTGAAGATCGAGCAGGAGGTCCGAGTCAAGGTGGACCGCGACGTCGACACGTTGCTGCAGGACAACCCCAATCTGTTCTAACGGAGCGATTCCACATGACGAGCCTCAAGATCAAATCGTTGCTGAGCGGCCTGGTGCTGGCCCTGGCAATGGTGTTCTCGGCGCCCGCGATGGCGGATGCTCTGGACGATGCGCGCGCTGCCGGCCTGGTCGGCGAGCGCCCTGACGGTCTGGTTGCGTCGGTTTCGCCAAGCGCGCCTGCCGACATCCAATCCCTGGTCCAGTCGGTCAACGCGCAGCGGCTGGAGAAGTATCAGCAGATCGCGAATCAAAAGGGCGTGCCGGTGGAGCAGATCGGCGCAATTGCCGGCGAGAAGATCATCGGCAAGCTGAAGCCCGGCTTCTACTACATGAATTCATCGGGCGCCTGGGTCACGAAGTAGGGACGGATGGATGGCGGCGATCCCGCGCAACATCGAGGAGACCTTCACTCTTCTCCGCCAGGGCAACTACATCGCCGATCGCAGTCTGGCGACCGCCGTCTTTCTCTCGCTGAAGCTCAGACGGCCCCTATTCCTTGAAGGCGAGGCGGGCGTCGGCAAGACTGAAATCGCGAAAGTGCTGGCGGCGACACTCGGGCGGACGCTGGTGCGCCTGCAGTGCTACGAAGGGCTCGACGTCGCCAGCGCAGTCTACGAGTGGGACTATCCGCGCCAGATGCTGGAGATCCGTCTGGCCGAGGCGGCGCATATCGACTCCAAGGAGCGCATCGCCGCCGATATCTTCTCCGAGCGGTTCCTGATCAAGCGACCGCTGCTGCAGGCGCTGGAGAGCGAGGCGCGCGGTCCGAAGGTCCTGCTGATCGACGAGCTGGACCGCACCGATGAGCCGTTCGAGGCCTTCCTGCTCGAACTGCTCAGCGACTTCCAGGTGACCATCCCGGAGCTTGGTGTCATCAAGACTGCTGAGCCGCCGATCGTCGTCATCACCTCCAACCGCACGCGCGAGATCCACGACGCCCTGAAGCGACGCTGCTTCTATTACTGGGTCGACTATCCGAGCGCCGAGCGCGAGCTGGAGATCCTGCGCGCGCGCCTGCCGGCCGCCAGCCTCGACCTGTCGCGCGAGGTTGTGGGCTTCGTGCAGAAGCTGCGCGGGCACGACCTGTTCAAGCTGCCGGGCGTGGCCGAGACCATCGACTGGACCGATGCGCTCATCCAGCTCGACCAGGTGGCGCTGACGCCCGACGCGATCGATCATTCGCTGGGCGCCCTGCTCAAATACCAGGACGACATCGCGCGCATCCGCGGCACCGAAGCCGCCAAGATCCTGGAAGAAGTGCGCGCGGAGATGGCCGCCGCGCGGCGCTAATGGTCGCCGCCGCGCCCGCTGTGAGCCGCCTCTCGGAGAACATCATGCAGTTTGCGCGCGCCTTGCGCGCCGCCGGACTGCCGGTCGGGCCCGGCAAGGCGATCGACGCCATCGAGGCCGTGAAAGCGGTCGGTATCGGCGACCGCGACGACTTCTATTGGACCCTGCACGCCGTGTTCGTGCAGCGGCGCGAGCAGCGCGAGATCTTCGACCAGGCGTTCCATATCTTCTGGCGCAACCCGCAGTTCCTGCAGCGCATGATGTCGCTGATGCTGCCGCAGTTCCGCGGCAAGGAGATCGACCAGAGCCACCAGGAGATCAGCCCGCGCGTCGCCGACGCCCTGCGCGGCAACCAGGCCGGCCACGAAGGCGAGGCGCGCGAGCCGGATCGGGACGAGATCGAGATCGATGCCGCCCTTACCTTCTCAAGCCGCGAGCTGCTGCAGAGCATGGACTTCGAGAAGATGACCCTGGCCGAGATCGAGCAGGCCAAGAAGGCGATCGCGGCCATGCGCCTGCCGGTCGAGGATGTGCCGACCCGGCGCTTCAAGCGCGATGCGCGCGGCCACCGGGTCGACATGCGCGCGACCCTGCGCGCCGGGCTGCGCGATCCCGACATCATTCCCCTGCAATTCAAGTCGCGACGCCGGCGCCGGCCGCCGCTGGTGATCCTGTGCGACATCTCCGGCTCGATGAGCCGCTATTCGCGCCTGGCGCTGCATTTCATCCACGCGCTCACCAGCGACCGCGACCGCGTGCACTCATTCCTGTTCGGGACGCGCCTTACCAACATCACGCGCCATTTGCGGCATCGCGACGTCGACGTGGCGCTGGACCGGATTTCCGAGAATGTGCCGGATTGGTCCGGCGGCACGCGCATCGGCCATAGCCTGGCGGAGTTCAACCGGCGCTGGTCGCGGCGGGTGCTGGGTCAGGGCGCCCTGGTCCTGCTGATCTCCGACGGATTGGACCGCGAGGGCGCGGTTGGCCTGGAGGAGGAGATCGAGCGACTGCACAAGAGCTGCCGGCGGCTGATCTGGCTCAATCCCCTTCTTCGCTATGAGGCTTATAAGCCGCAGGCCCAGGGTGCAAAAGCCATGATCAAGCACGTTGACGATTTCAGGCCGATCCACAATCTTCAAAGCATGCGGGATCTGGCGGCAGCGTTGAGCCAGCTCGGTTCGCGCGGCCAGGAACCCCGGTCCAAGGTGGCGGCATGACACAGCAGGAAGAAGACGTTCTCGCAACCGCGCTGGAGTGGAAGCAGGCCGGCCGCGACGTGGCGGTAGCGACGGTCACCAGCACCTGGGGCTCGTCGCCCCGGCCGGCCGGCAGCCAGCTGGTGGTCGATGGCACGGGCGCGATGGTCGGATCAGTCTCCGGCGGCTGCATCGAAGGCGCCGTGGTGCGCGAGGCGCTCGACGCCATCGCCGACGGCAAGCCGCGGCTGCTCGATTTCGGCGTCACCAACGAACAGGCGTGGGAAGTCGGCCTCGCCTGCGGCGGCAAGCTGCAGGTCTATGTCGAGCGCCTGGAATGAAGGCGAGCGACCTTTCGCGCCTGGTCACCGCCAAGACCGAACGCCGGCCGATCGCCCTCGTCACCGACCTCGGCAGCAACCAGCAGGCCTTGTTCGAACCCGGCAACGAAGCACCGTCGCTCAACCTCTCGACTGCGGCGCGTGCAGCAGTAGCTGAGGCGCTGGCTGCCAACAAATCCGGCGAGATCGAGATCGAAGGCCGGCGCCTGTTCGTGCAGGCGCGCGTGCCCAGCCCGCGCCTGGTCATCGTCGGCGCGGTTCACATCACGCAGGCATTGGCGCCGATGGCGGCCCTGGCCGGCTACGAGGTTGTCGTGGTCGATCCACGCCGCGCCTTCGCGACAGCAGAGCGCTTTCCCGGCCTGACTCTGCGCCACGACTGGCCCGACGAAGCGCTCGACGCGATCCGGCTCGACGAAAGCAGCGCCGTGGTGACGCTGACCCATGATCCCAAGCTCGACGATCCGGCGCTCGACCGCGCCTTGCGCTCGGAGGCGTTCTACATCGGCTCCCTCGGCAGCAAGAAAACGCACGCCGCGCGCCTGCAGCGCTTATCCGAAGCGGGATTCGACAGCACGGCGCTGGCGCGCATCCATGGGCCGGCGGGCCTTGCCATCGGCGCCAAGTCGCCGGCGGAGATCGCCATCTCCGTCCTCGCGCAACTGACCGCCGCGCGCCACGGCCAGCCGACGCGATGATCTTCGCCGAGCTCCCCGTCGAAGAGTGCGCCGGGGCTGTCCTCGCCCACGCGCTGCGCAACGGCGAGATCGCCTTCAAGAAAGGCCGGGTCCTGAGCGCCGCCGACATCGAAGCAATAAAGAAGAGCGGCCGCCGCATGATCACAGTCGCGCGGCTTGAGGCGGACGATGTCGGCGAGGACGCCGCTGCGGCAGCGCTCGGTTCGTTGCTGGGCGCCGAAGGACTGCGCATCGAGGCGCCGTTCACCGGACGCGTCAACCTCTATGCCCGCGAGGGCGGCATCCTGCGCGTCGATGCCGTGCAAGTCGATGCCATCAACGACGTGGACGAGGCGATCACCCTTGCGACCCTGGCGGACTATGCCGCGATGGCGCCGGACCAGATGGCGGCGACCGTCAAGATCATTCCGTTCGCGGTCAAGCGCACTGCGCTCGATGCCTGCGTGGCGGTTGCGCGCCAAAAGCCCGTTCTTTCCTTCCACCCGTTCCGGCCGCGCAAGGTCGCGCTGATCCAGACCGAGCTTGCCGCGATGAAGCCGGCGCTGCTCGACAAGACCGTCGCCGTCACCAACCGCCGGCTGGCGGCGATGGGCAGCCTCGATGCCGTCGACCTGCGTGCGCCGCACGAGCCGGCCGCGCTGGGCGAGGTCATCCAGGGCGCGCTCACCGGCGGCGCCGGCATCGTGCTGGTGATGGGCGGCTCCGCCATCATCGACCGGCGCGACGTCATCCCGGCGGCGATCGAGCGCAGCGGCGGCAAGGTCCTGCAGTTCGGCATGCCGGTCGATCCCGGCAACCTGATCCTGCTGGGCGAGATCGCCGGCAAGCCGATCATCGGATTGCCGGGGTGCGCGCGCACGCCCAAGCTCAACGGCTTCGACTGGGTGCTGCAGCGCCTGATGGCCGATATTCCCGTCACCGCGCGTGACCTGCGCCGCATGGGCGCCGGAGGGCTGCTCAACGAAATCTCCGCCCGGCCGCAGCCACGCGACTCTCCTTCCCGTCCCGAAGCGCGGCGGCCGCGCATCGCCGGCCTGGTGATGGCAGCCGGCCGCTCCAGCCGCATGGGCGCCAACAAGCTGCTGATGGACGACAACGGCAAGCCGATCGTCACGCGCGTGGTCGAGCAGGCGCTGGCCGCCGACCTCGCCGAGATCATCGTCGTCACCGGCCACCAGGAGGCCGAGGTGCGCGCCGCCCTCGCCGGCCACGGTGTCCGGTTTGTGTCCTGTCCCGACTACGCCGACGGCATGAGCGCCTCGTTGCGCAGCGGGCTGAAGGCGCTGCCCGCCGATATCGACGCCGCGCTGGTCCTGCTGGGCGACATGCCGCGCGTCGGAACCGCCCTACTGCGCCGCATGATCGCGGCCTTCAACCCGACCGAGGCCCGCGCGGTCATCGTGCCGTCGTTCCAGGGCAAGCGCGGCAACCCGGTGCTGTGGGACCGCCGGTTCTTCGGCGAGATGACGGAGCTGGCCGGCGACGTCGGCGCGCGCCATCTGATCGGCGAGCATGCCGAGCTGGTGACCGAGATCGCCGCCGAGGATGGCGGCATCTTCCTCGATGTCGATACGCCGGAAGCCTACCGCACGCTGCAGGACAAGCCCGGTGAGTGAGGCGCTGTACCACAAGGCGCTGGTCGAGCGGGCGCGCGCTGCCTTCGGCAAGGGCCGCCTGCCCGACGCGACCAGCACCGCAACCGTGGACAATCCGCTGTGCGGCGATCGGGTCACGCTCGATCTATCCATCAGGGACGGCCGCATCGTCGAGATCGCCCATCACGTGCGCGGCTGCCTTTTGTGCGAGGCATCCGCCGCCACCATCGCCGAGCATGGCCGTGGCGCCGACCGGGCGACGCTGGAGGCGATGAGCACCGCCGCGCGCACGCTCATGGCCGAGGGCACATTGGACCCGCACTGGCAGTGCCTGGAAATCTTCCGCCCGGTGCACGGCGCCAAGAGCCGGCGCGAGTGCGTGCTGCTGCCGTTCGAAGCGCTGAAGCGCGCGGCCTCAGCCGGCTTTTGAGACCGGCGCGGACAGCCCGTCCAGGAAGCGCGTCACCGCCTCCACCATGCCGAACTGCAACAGGTCGTTGTGGCCAGCCCCGGACGGCCAGCTCGCGGCCTTCGGCTCGCGCGCGCGCTCGAACACCATGCGGCCGAAGCGTTGCGGCGTCACGCGGTCCAGGGCGCCGTGGATCACGAACAAGGGCATGTTGATCCGGTCGATCTTGTCGACGTTGGCGAACTTGTCCTTGATCACCCAGTCGAACGCGAACAGCGGATAGCGCGCGCGGGCCGACAGCAGGACCGAAGCAAACGGCGCCTCCAGCACCAGGGCAGCCGCCTTGCGCTCGGTCGCCAGCTGGGTAGCAACCGCCGAGCCGAGGGATTCGCCATAGAGCACCAGCTCGTCCGGCCGCAGGCCCTGGGCAGCGAGCCAGTCCAGGTGGGCGCGGCCGTCATCGTAGAGCCCGGTTTCGGTCGGCTCGCCTGGGTTGCCGCCATAGCCGCGGTATCCCACCAGCAGAACGCCGAAGCCGCGCTCCAGGTAGGTCAGCACTCGCTCGTGCCGGTCGCCCAGGGTGCCTGCATTGCCATGGAAATAGACGATGGTGCGGTGCCCGGGTTTCGCCGGCGCATACCACGACAGCAGCGCCAGCCCGTCACCGGTGCGGATGGTCTCGTCGCGCATGTAGGAGGCGACGGTCGAATTGACCAGATCGAGCGGCCCGATCCCGGGGCGGAACACGTGGCTCCGTTGGGTGGCCCACAGGTAGCCGAGGGCCGCCACATAGACCGCCGCCACGGCGACCAGAACCCCCAGCACAGATCCCACGATCACCTTCCTCATCCATCGATCATCCGCGGCCGGCCGGCATGGATCGGCCGGCCAGCGTTCATGCTTGCCAGAACCAAACCTGCCAGCCAAGCGCCCAGTATTTGGCCAGGATTTGAGCCAATCCATTGTGTTCCATACCGAACAAAGGGGATGAAGAGAGGCGCGTAAACAGCGACTTGGCCTTTCAGTTCCCGTTTTTCCCCCAATCGGGCTTGCTTTTTGTCGCAGATCGGCCCCATGCTAACCACGGCGTTGCAGCTAGGGGCCGATCGCCTTGCCGGTGGGCCGGGGTGTTGGAGCGCTCGCGTGGGGTCTTCGACTGAGAGTTGGACATGTCCGATCAAAATCAGGGCGGTTCCGCAAGTGAATTGCGGGGCCGCATTAAGTGGTTCAATCCTGAAAAGGGTTTTGGCTTCGTTACGCCCGCCGATGGCGCACCAGACGTCTTCCTTCACATCTCTGCTCTGAAGGACGCCGGCCTGCAGGACGCTCCGGAAGGCGCGACGATTCATTGCGAAGTCGGCCAGGGCCGCAAGGGCGTTCAGGTGACGCGCGTGATCACGCTCGACACCAGCACCGCGACGCCGCGCCGTCCTCCCCAGCGCCGTCCGTTCGGCGGTGGTGGCGGTGGCGGGGGTCATCGCGGCCCGGGTGGTCCGCGCGGCGGATACGAGCCGCGCTAAGTCTGCTTTGGCTGGCGGCCGGAGCGAAGGCCTAGCAAGGAACGGAACTCGGCGGGGGAATCTTGGTCACGCTGTTCGATTGGGGAATCGGACAGTGAGGGGATCTGTGTCTCTTTCAAAAGCGATGAGCTGGAGCGTGGCAGCAATGCCGCGCCGCGGTGTCGTGCGCTACTTGGGATAGGAAATCGAGAGGATCTCGAGCTCGAGGTCGCCGGCCGGCCGCTTCCACACCACGGCGTCGCCTTTCTTGGCATCGGTCAAGGCGCGCCCCAGCGGCGAGACCCACGACAGCTTGCCGACCGCGGCGTCGGCCTCGTCCTCGCCGACGATCTCGAACTTGCGGCGGGTGCCTTCCTCGTCCTCGGTCTCGACCGTCGCGCCGAACGCGACACGATCCTTGGGCTGCGCCGAGGGATCGATCACGATCGCCCGCGCGATGCGGTCCTGCACGTAGCGAATGTCCCGCTCAACCGCATGCTTCGCGTCCTGGTCGATCAGCTCGTTGCCGACCGGCTCGACCATGCGCTTGTGCGCCTCCTCCAGCGATTGCAGCTGCTGGTGGAGCGCATCGAGACCGGCAGGCGTAATGTGGTTCGGATACGGGCTTTGCGGCCGTTCCGGAAGCTCATTGCCCTGCTCGTCGTTTTCCTTGACGAATGCGCGGCTCATGCTTGACCCGACGTTACGGACGTCATACCTCAATACACTCCATCAGATTTGGTTGCGGGTCAAAGGAATCCGGTGGCAATGCTGGATGAACCAGCCACGCGGCCAAGATATAACAATCCAATGAAACCAATTGGCTAAAGCTGGGTTTTAGGATGTCGAGAAAATTCGACGTGGTGATCGTCGGCGGCGGCGTCATCGGCTCCTCGGCGGCCTATTTCCTGGCCGCGGAGAAGGAGTTTGGCGGCAGCATCGCCGTGGTCGAGCGCGATCCGACCTACACCGAAGCGGCGACGCCGCGCTCCGCCGGCGGCATCCGCCAGCAATTCTCGACGCCGGAGAACGTACTCATCTCCGCGTTCGGCGCGTCCTTCATCAAGTCGGCGGCGGAGCACCTGACGGTCGGCGGCGAAGCGCCCAACCTGCAGTTCCACGAAGGCGGCTATCTGTTCCTCGCGACCGGCGCGGGCCTCCAGACCCTGATCGCGAACCAGCAGCTGCAGCACCAGCTCGGCGCCGAGACCCAGCTGCTCAGCACCAAGGAGCTCGCGGGCAATTTCCCGTGGTTGAATTGCAGCGATCTTGCCGGCGGCAGCTTCGGCCCGCGCAACGAAGGCTGGCTCGATCCCTACTCCCTCCTTCAGGCGTTCCGGCGCAAGGCCCGCTCGCTCGGCGTCACCTATCTCCAGGACGAAGTCGGCGGCGTCGACGTCGCGCGCAGCCGCGTGACCTCCGTTTCGCTGCGCTCGGGCGAGAAGATCGAGTGCGGCGCGGTCATCAACTGCGCCGGTATCAATGCCTGGCGCATCGCGGCGTGGATCGGGCTCGACCTGCCGGTGCGCCCGCGCAAGCGCCTGGTCTATGTCATCGATTGCCGCGAAGAGCTGACCGACGTGCCGCTCACCATCGACCCGACCGGCGTGTGGTTCCGGCCGGAGGGCGCCAACTTCATCTGCGGCGTGTCGCCGGAGGAAAGCAACGATCCCGACAGCACCGACTTCGAGCTCGACTACAGCCTGTTCGAGGAGCTGATCTGGCCCACCCTCGCCAACCGCGTGCCGGCGTTCGAGGCGATCAAGCTGATCCGCGCCTGGGCCGGGCACTATGACTACAACGTGCTCGACCAGAACGTCATCATCGGCCCGGCGCCGCACGTGCCGAACTTCCTGATGGCGAACGGGTTCTCAGGCCACGGCTTGCAGCAATCGCCGGCGATCGGCCGGGCGCTGAGCGAGCTCGTCACGTTCGGGAGTTATCGCACGCTCGACCTGCGCCGCTTCGGCTATGATCGGGTGCTGAACGGCCAGGCGATCCGCGAGGCCAATGTCGTTTGAGTGAAGGGAGACGGATATGGCGAACCATACTGCGCTGGTCTCCATCCTGTGCGAGGACCGACCGGGCCTGATCGCCGACGTCACCGGGCGGCTATACGATCTCGGCATCAATCTCGGCGACACCACGTTCGCCGTGCTCGGCAGCGGCGCCAAGCTCACCCTGGTCGCCAAGCTGCCGTCGGACATCTCGATCCCGGACGTGGAAGAAGAGCTGCGCTCCATCCCGGTGTTGCGCGGCGCCGACGTAGAGGTCGCGCCATTCGCCTATCGCGATACTCACGACCAGTCCGCCCACATCACGCATCGGATCGAGATCACCGGCGATGATTCGCCCGGCCTGATCGCGCGCGTCAGCGAAGCGCTGCGGCCGATGGGCGCCAACATCGTGGAACTGAACTCCGAAAGCGTTGCCGGCGCCGGCGGCGCGCGCTTCATGCTGCGCATGGCGATCTACGTGCCAAAGGGCAAGGAAGCCGTGTGCATGGCCACCATCGCGAACACCGCCGGCCAGATGAACCTGTCGTGCCGGTGGGAGCAGGTCTAAGCCTCTACGGCTTCGGGCACACCAAATTCTGCTCCGCCTTCTCCACGTCCAGCACATAGCGCGGGCGGGCGGTGCATTGCGCGTTGTAGGTCTCGATGGTGGTGCGCAGCTGGTTCAGCTGCTGGGTATAGGCGGGGCGGATCTGCAGTTGGATTAGGTTGCGCAACCCGATCTGCTGGGCGATGAGGTCCTGCAGCACCTGCTGGCCGACCACGTCGCTGGAGGGCGTGCGCGCCGCCTGGGCCTTGATCTGGGTGTCGAGGTTGGTCAGCTCCTGCTGGCGCTCCTGCAGCAGGCCGCCCTGCACGTCCACGTTCGACTGCTGCGCGTCGAGGACTTGCCTCTGGCACAGGCAGGCCGCGATCTCGTCCGCCGTCATGGCGGGGCCGGCCGGCGGCGTGGATTGCGCCGCCGCGTGCGGCGACCAGTTGCCCAACGCGATGGTGGCCAGCAGGGCTGAGGAAAGAAGCAGATGGGCGGCAGGAAGGCGGCGCATGGCGGCTCCGGTGTAATTGCAATATCGGTTCCGTCCCGATTATGGCAGTCTTGCCGCGCTTTCAACAACCTTGACGACCGACCCCCACCCCATGCGCATTGCAATCGTCGGCGCCGGCCTGCTGGGCGTGGCGTCCGCCTATTACCTGGCAAAGGAAGGGCACGAGGTGCTGGTGGTGGACCGCCAGTCTGCGCCCGCCCGCGAGACCAGCTTCGCCAATGCCAGCCTGCTGACGCCGAACCATTCCTTTTCCTGGGCCGCGCCCGGCGCGCCCTGGCTGTTGCTGAGGTCGCTGTGGCGGGCGGACAGCGGGCTGAAGCTCAAGCCGCACATGAACGGCCAGCTGCTCGACTGGGGCGTGCGTTTCCTGCGCAATTGCACACCAGGCCGGCACCGCGCCAACAGCCTCGCCAAGGCCAGGCTGTGCTTCTACAGCATGGCGGAGACCGAGCGGGTGACGCGCGAGACCGGCATCCACTGGCACCGCGACACCAAAGGCGTGCTGTATCTGTTCCGAGATCGCCATGAACTGGAGCTGAACGACCGGAGCCTGGCGCTGCTGCGCGAGGTCGGCGCGGAGATCAAGCCGATCTCGATCGACGACGTGGTCGCGCTCGAGCCCGCCCTCGCGCACGTCCGCGACAAGTTCGTGGGCGCCATGCACGCCGCCTCGGACGAGATGGGCGACGCGCGGCGTTTCACCGAGGGGCTGGCGGAGGTGTGCAAGGAGCGCGGCGTGACCTTCCGCCTCAACACCGCGATCGACGGGCTTGCGGTCGACGGCGGCCGCGTGACCGCGCTCAAGACCGCGAGCGGCGACATCAAGGCAGACGCCTTCGTGCTGGCCGCCGGCAGCTATTCGCCGCAGCTCGCGCGCCAGGCCGGACTGCATCTGCCGATCTATCCGGTCAAAGGCTATTCGATCACGGCGCCGGTGGGCGATCCGGAGCAGGCGCCGCGCACTGGCGGGCTCGACGAAGGCACGCTGGTCACGTTCGCGCGCCTGGGCGACCGCGTCCGCATGAGCTCGGTCGCGGAGGTCAGCGGCTACGACACCGGCCACCGCCCTGAGAATTTCGCGAAAATTTTAGCGACCGGCCGCGAGCTGTTCCGCGACGGCATCGCCCTCGACCGCGCGGAATATTGGGCCTGTCTCAGGCCATCGACGCCCGACGGGCCGCCCTATGTCGGGCCAACTCCCGTGCGCAATCTGTGGCTTAACACCGGTCACGGCTATCTCGGCTGGACCATGTGCTGTGGCTCCGCCCGGCTGCTGGTCGATCAAATGTCTGGGAGACAGGCGGAACTGGACACCCACCTGTATCGTTATGGACGATATTGATATGCTGCGCGATACCCTTGGTAATCGACGGTTAAGGCCCCTAGATTAACGTTATGAGCATGCAATTCACGCGAACCCTCCTGGCCTGCTCAGCATTCGCATTGCTGCTCGGCCAACCGGCTTTAGCTCAAGACGCCCCCACCGATTGGGAGCAGGCGTCGCTGGAAGGCAACGCGGTCGCCGTCGCCAGCGCAACATCCTACACTCCGATCCCCGCGGGCGCGGCTCTGGATGTTTCCAGCGCCGACAGCAGCGAGTTGGCCAACGACGTGGTCGAACTGACCAGCGGAACGTTGAAGCAGAGCGGCTACACCATCTCGCGCGATGCGCCTTATGCGCTGGATGTCACCGCGGTGCTGGTTCGGGGCGTCGGCCAGGAACAGAATGTGCCGCGCGCGAACCAGGGCACGACCCGGGGCGATGGCTATACCAATCCGGAGAACACTGCGCCCGGCGATTCGCTGACCCAGGGCAATTTCTTCGACAATACCCGCGGCGCCTTCCTGTCGCCGGCGGAGCCGCAGCGCGGCGGCCACCTGCTCCGCGTCACGCTCTCGGTCTATGACCGCAAGAACGGGCTCTATGTGTGGCGCGGCCAAGTCGAGCGTGACAGCCTCGAGGTCGCCGTCGACTCATCGATGCAGCAGATGGTCCCGGCCCTGCTCGCGCATTTCGGCGAATCGCTCCCGCCGGTCGCCGTTCCGCTGAAGTAGTTTTCCCGCCGCTACATGAAGTCCCGCGGGATGGAGAACCCATCCTGGTCGGAGAAGATTCGCTCGCCGTTGAAATAGGCATCCACCGTCGCGGTGAAATGGAAATGCGTCGCGTCGCCCTTCAGCGTCGTGCGCGTGACGCTGCGCGCCACCCAGTCGCCGCGCGACAGTTCGTGGTGATAGACGCAGTCGGCCTCGGCCGATAGGGGATCGTCCGGGCGGATGCGATAGCGCTCCGTCCCCGCGCAATCCAGCCGCCAGTCGATGTCGTCGTAGCGCACGCCGCCGCTGTCCTTCACCATCACCAGCTCGGTCGCGCCGGTCGCCACGTCGCGGGTGATGGTGCGGTGCCAGTCGGCCTCGCGCGTGACGGTACAAGGCTCCATGGCGGACTTGGCCGGCGGATCGAAGGTGCGTAGCCCGGTGTCTTCGGCATGCGGCGGACGCACCGGCAGCTCGAGCCGACTATCTCCGGTATGAACCGCAACGGTCGGCGCATATGGCCCCGGCCACAGCTGCGGCCAGCACGCGGTCGAGATCGCGATCCGCAAGCGATGCCCAGGAGAGACCTGATACGCAATGGTGTTGAGCGGAATGATCGCGCGGTAGAGCTTGCCGGGTTCCAGCGCGATGGGATTGGCCTGGTCCCAGGCGTGGTTGAGCCCGAACAGCGTGTAGGTGATGCGGGTGGAGGCGCCGTCGGGCGCGATGTCGTTGAGGTGCACGCAGATCTTTGCCACCGGCTGGTCGACCGAGAACGCAAGGTGCAGGCGCGGCGTCCCGAAGAACGCGAGCGGCGCGCCCAGCGGCAAGGTGTCGAAGCACAGGGAGTTGCCGTCGTCGATGCGCTGGTCGCCCGGGAAGTCGCCGTCGCTGCCGCCGTAGGAGCACCATTCGACGGTCATCATGCCTGTGTTCTGCGGCGACTTCACGGACAGCGCGGCGTCGGGCTGCCGCGTCGGCTCCAGCCCGCGCGCACCGAGCCAGAAGTCCCGGTTTTGGATCGCCGGCGCCGGCCAGTCGCGATGCGCAATCCACCGCCCCGGCCGCTCGGCGGCGCAGGGATCGGGCGCGTGCGAGCTGTTCATCCAGACTCGCAGCTTCGGCTCGCGCATCAACCCAGTGTCGCGGCCCTTCAGCCAATGATCCCAGAAGCGCAGCGCCTCCTGCAGGAAACCGATCGCCGGCCCGGGCAGCGCGTTGTGCGGATAGGCATGGCCCCACGGACCCGCGAGCCCGATGCAGGGCGCCTTCAGCTTCTCGACCAGGCGCGCGACGGCGTTGGAATAGCCGTCCTCCCAGCCGCCGACGGCGAAGACCGCACATTCGATGGCGTCGTAGTTCTCGCACGCCGAGCCCTGGCGCCAGTATTCGTCGCGCCGTTGATGTCCGTACCAGATGCGCGCCGGATACTTGTAGTACTTGAGGCGTTCGATCCACATCTCGCGCCAGCGCTCGCCGACGATCGCGGGATCCGGTGGCTGCGAGACGAAGGCATACATCGCCGACGACCAGGCGAAATTGTCGTGCAGCAGGCAGCCCTGCATGTAGTGCACATCGTCGTTGTAGCGGTCGTCCGAGGCGCAGACCGTGATGATCGCCTTCAAGGCCGGTGGCCGGTGCATGGCGACCTGGAGTGAATTGAAGCCGCCCCAGGAGATGCCCATCATCCCGACCTTGCCGCTGCACCACGTCTGCTCCGCGATCCAGGCGATCGCCGCGATCAGGTCCGCCTGCTCCGCCGGCGTATACTCGTCGGCGGGGAGGCCTTCGGAATCGCCGGTGCCGCGCAGGTCGATCCGCAGCGATGCATAGCCGTGGCCGGCGAAATACGGATACATCTCCTCGTCGCGGCTCTTCAGCCCGTCGCGCTTGCGATACGGCAGGCAGTCGATGACGGCAGGCACCGGATCGGCCTCGGCATCGACCGGCAGCCACATCCGTGCCGCCAGCCGGACGCCGTCTTTCATCGGAATCCATAGGTGCTCGACGCAGCGAATCGGCCGCGGGAACTCGCTCACCACCTTCATGGCAGCCTCACTGCAGGACGAAGTAGGCCAGCAGCGGCAGTGTCAGGAACGAGAGCGCGGTGGAAATCACCACCATCGCAGCCACGTCGGCATGGGCGCGGCCGTAATACTGCGCGAACAGGAAGTTGAACACCGCCACCGGCATCGAGCTCTGGATGATGAGCACACCCGCCGCCGTTGGCGGCAATTCGTAGATACGCGCGACCAGGAGCGCGATCAGGAAGCCGCCGGCAAGCCGTACGCAGGACAGCAGCAGGTTGCGGCCGAGCGCGTTGACCTTCAGTTGCGCCAGCGACACGCCCAAGGTCAGCAGCATCATGGGAATCGTGATGTCGCCGAGGACGCCGATGGTGTTCTCGATCCAGGTCGGCAATTCGAGCCCCAGCAGCAGCAGGGTGATCGAGATCAGAACGGCATAGATGGTCGGGGTGCGGATCAGGCGCGAGACCGAAAGATTGCCGGCCGAGAGCGAGATCCCCAGCGTGAACTGCAGCGTGACGGTGCAGCTGAAATAGACCACGGCCAGCGCCAGTCCCTCCTGTCCGAACGCGAACAGGGCGAGCGGCAGACCCATGTTGCCGGTATTGGGAAAGGTCAGCGCCGGCAGGTAGGAATTGATCGAGAGCTTCAGGACCCTGAGCACGACGAAACCGACGGCCAGGAAGCCCGCTACGGCGGTCAACACCGCGACGCCCATGTCCGCCATTGCCTCGGGCGCGATGTCCAAGGTCATCAGCGCGTGGGCGACCAGGCAGGGTGTGCCGATATTGGTGGCGATATCGGTCAGGAACACGCTGTCGAAGCGCCGGCCCATCTTGGCCCAGGTGAACCCGATGCCGGCCACGAGCAGCACCGGCAGCACCACCGCGCTCAATTGGCTCAGCACTCAGCAAATCCCCCGCGTTCACGACCTCGACCCCCGCTTATTGCATAGGAACGGCGATTGCCGCAGCACCGACCTTCGCCCTACGATAAGTGCAAACAAGCTGTATACAGCTTTGCGCAAGCTGACAACTCGACGGGATAAATTGCATGCGGTCGAATCAGGTTGGAGGTCATGCGGCGATCGCGCTGCTGGAAGCCTACGGGGTCGACACCGTGTTCGGAATCCCGGGCGTCCACACGCTCGAGCTCTATCGCGGCCTCGCCGACCGCAAGATGCGCCACATCGGCGTGCGCCATGAGCAGGGCGCCGGCTTCATGGCCGATGGCTATGCCCGTGCCTCCGGCCGGCCGGGCGTGTGCTGCCTGATCACCGGCCCCGGCCTGATGAATGCTGCGACGCCGATCGGCCAAGCCTATTCGGATTCCGTGCCCGTCCTGGTGCTGGCGAGCGTCAATGACAGCGACGACCTTGGCAAGGGCCGCGGGCGGCTGCACGAGATCACCGACCAGCACGCCGCGATCCAACCGCTGACCGGCCTTGCCCGCACCATCAGGACGCCGGCCGAATTGCCCGACGCCATGGCGGAGGCGTTCCGCCTGTTCGAGGCCGGCCGCCCGCGCCCGGCCGTCTTCAACCTGACGCTCGACATGCTGCGCGCGCCGGCGACGGTCGGCGACGCCAAGCGCGTCCGGGCTGTGCGACCGCAGGCCAGCGCCGCGAACCTCGACGCGGCCGCCAGACTGATCGACGCGGCAGAGCGACCGATGGTGATCTTCGGCGGCGGCTGCGTCGATTGCGCGAACGAGGCGCGCGCCTTCCTGCGCAAGTCCGGCGCGATCGCCGTGACGACCACCGCCGGCAAGGGCGTGATCGCGGATTGCGATCCGGCAACCCTCAGCTCGACCTTGCAAGGAGACGCCACGCAGAAAGCGCTGGCGGAGGCCGATCTGGTGATCGCCGTCGGGACGGAACTCGCAGAAACAGATCATTGGCGCCGTTCGCTCACCTTCCACGGCAAGCTGATCCGGATCGATCTCGACGCGCCGACGCTGGTCCGCGACTACCCGCCGACTGTCGCGCTGCTGGCGGACGCGGGCCCGACGCTGTCCGCTTTGACAGCCCGCATTCGCGCCGCCCGCAAGCCCGATAGCACACGCATCGCCGCCATCCGCACCTCCAACACGACCGACATTCCGCTGCTGGAGCAGAAGCACATCACCGTGCTGAACGCCGTGCGCGCCGCCCTGCCGGAAGATGGACAGGTCTTCTCGGACATGACCCAGATCGCCTACACCGCCAACTTCTATTTCCCGTGCCAGAAGCCGCGGCGCTGGTTCCATCCGCTCGGCTTCGGGACTCTGGGCTACGCGGTGCCGGCGGCGATCGGCGGCCAGATCGCCTGCCCCGACCGGCCGACCATCGCCATCGTCGGCGACGGCGGCTTCCTGTTCACGATGCAGGAGCTGGGGACGGCCGTGGAGCTTGGCCTGCCGCTGCCGATCCTGGTCTGGAACAACGACGCCTTCGGCCAGATCGCCTATGGCATGAACACGCGCGACATCCCGGAACTGGGCGTGCGCCAGCGTAACCCCGACTACCTCGCCCTGGCCCGCGCGTTCGGCGCCGAGGCCGTCCGGCCGGACAGCCTGCCAACCTTGCAGGAGGCGATCAGCGCGGCGTTCTCGGCCAAGGGACCGACGCTGATCGAGGTCCGGGAGGACTCGCCCTTTCTGTCTTGAGGCGGCAGATTTTGCCGATCTAATCTATGAGTCCGGCGCCTGAGAGCACTGATTTTGCGGGATTTTTCCGAACGACGGAATGGCATGGGGCTTGCGTTAACGATCCCTGGTTAGAAGAACCAAGGAGATTACCCCGATGCTACCCGCTTTCGCTCAAGCCCTGGAAGATCCGCGCCCGATGACGGACGCGGAGCAGCGCCTCGCCTGCTTCGAGATGTTCAATACCTTCTGGCAGGAGACGTCCGACCGCGGCATCCCGTTCGACACCATCGGCACCATGTCGATTTCCGCCGCGCTGTTCGCGCTGGTCGCGGCCCATGGCCAGGAAACGACCGCCGAGTTCGTGCGTGACCTGGTCGACATCATCCGCTCCGGCGAGTTCAATTTGCCGACAGCGACGCACTGATCGGTTCGACACCGGCCGTCGAAACCATTAAGACTACCGCGCGCCGATTTGGCGCGTTGGCGGGATTGGATATTCGAGGGTTGATGCTCGTTCGTATTGCGGTTTGCCTGGCGTTGCTTGGCGGCGCCATGGCGCCTTTGATGGTGGCGGCACCGGCCTATGCGGTGACCATGGACGACGTCCGCACGGCGATCGCCGAAAAGCGGCCGTTCGACGCATTCCAGGATCTGAAAGAACTGGCCGACGCGGGCAACCCCGAGGCGCAGTACGAGCTGGGCGGCTTCTATCACTGGGGCCGGGTTGGCGCGGCCGACTTCACCAAGGCCCGCATGTGGTATGAGCGGGCGGCGAAGCAAGGCAACGTCGACGCCATGCTCGGCCTTGCGGTCATCTACGGCCATGGCCAGGGCGTTCCCCAGGACAAGGCGGCCTCGTTCCGCTGGCTGGTCCTGGCGAGCACCCAGCAACTCGCACCCGAGGATGCGGCCCGCATTGCCGCCGCGCGCGACGACCTAGCCACACACCTGACCGCCCAGCAGATCGAGGCGGCGCTCGCCGAGGCCCGCAGCTTCAGCCCCAAGCCGGAATAGCCGCTTTGTCGACCGGGCAACGCATGGAGGCGGCCGCCGACCTGGTGCACCGGGCGATCGGGTCCAGCCCGCAGATCTCCTGGCCCCTGCTCTCGCAGCGCGTCGGCGCCGAGACCTGGGTCAAGCACGAGAACCACCTGCCGACCGGCGCCTTCAAGGTGCGCGGCGGCCTCACCTACATCCACCACCTGCGCGGCGACCAGCCGAACGTCCGGGGCGTCATCGCCGCCACCCGCGGCAACCACGGCCAGAGCATTGCCTTCGCCGCGCAGCAGTTCGACCTGCCCTGCGTGGTGGTGGTGCCGCACGGCAACAGCCGGTCCAAGAACGCTGCCATGCGCGCATATGGCGCGGAGCTGATCGAGACCGGCCACGATTTCCAGGCCACCTACGAGGCAACGCAGGCCATCGCGGAGGAGCGCAGGCTGCATTTCGTGCGCTCGTTCCACCCCTGGCTGCTGGACGGGGTTGCGACCTACGGCTGGGAACTAATGCAGGCGGTCCCGGATCTGGCGACGGTCTATGTGCCGATCGGGTTGGGATCCGGTATCTGCTCCACCATCCAGGCGCGTGATGCCCTTGGGCGCCGGACGGAGATCGTCGGTGTCGTCGCCGACAACGCCGCTGCCTACGCCCTGTCGTTCGATGCCAGACGGGCGGTTTCGACCAACAGCGCCGACACGATCGCCGATGGTGTGGCCTGCCGGGTCCCGGTCGAGGATGCGTTGCAAGCGATCTGGCGCGGTGCGGCGCGCGTGATCCGGGTCAGCGAGGATGAGATCAAGGCCGCCATGCGCACCTATTTCGCCGACATCCACAACGTCGCCGAAGGGGCCGGCGCCACCCCACTGGCTGCCGCGCTCAAAGACAAGGAACGCCGCGCCGGAAAGGTGGGGCTCATTCTTTCCGGTGGGAATGTCGATCTGGATGTCTACGCGCGTGTCCTGAGCGAAACGTGATCTCTGACGCGGACACTACTCTTTGCTGCAGGTGTAGTAGCTCACTGCTTGATCGAGGTATGGCTCCACGGCGCGAACCTTAACGCTGCTCGCGCCCAGGATCTCGGCGCAACCGGTGCCGATGTTGCCGGTGCTCTTCCAGGCACCGCCGGCCTTCCATTGGATGTGCAGGTTGCCTTGGCTTCCTTCACCGACGCAGACCGCCGTGTTCAAGGTGTCGCCCTCCGGCTGGGTTGAGGTGTCGCCCTGCGGCTGGGTTGAGGTGTCGCCCTCCGGCGGGGCTACCGTGACGACATCCCGCCCTTCGATGACGACCGGTTCCGATTTGGTGCCGGACTCGCAAATGGTCCCACTCTCGCTGGGAACAATCCGATATTGTTCGGCGTTGGCGGCCACACCGCCACAGACCGTGGCCGCGGCCGCGATCGCTGCCAGCCATATCGCGCTTGAGGATTTCATTGGAACGCCCCCGCTGTTGAAGGTTTGACAAGAGCGCATCCATGCTGCGCCGGCGTTATCAACACTTCAATGCGGCTTTAGGCCCGACAAAGGTCCAACAGCTGGAGATCCGCCGCCGAGCGATAGCCGGCTCAAGCCTTTGCGCAGGCAGGATAATGGTCCCCTTGATCGCAGATCCCGTATGGCGGCGGCAATGTCGATACGGACGTCTACGCGCAGGTGCTCAGCGCTTAACCTGCGTCACCGCTCCTGGACGCAGGAGTAGTAGGTCGCGGTCTGGTGGAAGTTGGTGTCCACTGCGCGCACCTTCACCCGGCTCGCCCCCAGGATTTCGACACAGCCTTCGCTGACGTTGCCGCTGCTGTACCAGTAGCTGTTGGCGCGATAGCGGACATTCACCGCGCTCTTGCTGCTTGGGTCGACGCACACAGCGACGTTCAGCTTGTCGCCATCGGCCCGCGCGACCGACGCATCGCGCGGCCCCTCGAGCGTCATGGTTTCCGACTTCTCACCCGACTTGCACGCAGTCGCAGCGTCCGCACCGATGATGCGGTACTCTTCCGCTTGGGCGATTTGAGCTTGCCACAGCACCGCCGCGGCCACGATGGCCGCCAGCGCACGCGCATTGATCATTGGATGGCCCTCCTTGATCGAAGCGGCCAGAGCGTACACGATCCGTGTCCGTACGATCAATGCGGCAGACGGATGAGTCAGCGGTTAACGTTTGCCCTCAACCCTTTCGCAGGTAGGGAATCGTGCCGGCGGCGTCGGTGTCGTCGATCAGTTGGAACCGGCTTTCGCTACCTTCCTGGCGCATCTTGCCATAGGGCGCATAGGCCGGATCGGTAGCAAAGGCCTTGACCGCTTCCTCGTTCGGGAACTGCAGAATCGCGATCAGCGTGGTGTCCAGGGGCTTGCCCTCCAGCGTCTTCACGTTGGCGCTGCGGGAGAGGTACTTGCCGCCGTGCTTGTGCACGATGTCGTGGACCGCCGCCGCATATTCGGGGATCCAGCTGGGATCCGTCACTTTGATGTCTGCGATCACATAGACGCTCATGGCTCTACTCCCTGCAATCGAGTTGTGTGGAGCGTAGCCATGCGCAAACGCGCGAACAACCAATCAGGGCTTCTCTTGGTCCAAAGTCCAAGGCGCGATTACCAGCCGCCGGTCTGCAGCCACTCGCGCACTTCGCCGAGGCGGTCGTTGCCCCAGAACGGCTCGCCGTCGACGATGAAAAAGGGCGAGCCGAACACGCCCTTGTGCATAGCCTGCTGGGTCGCGTCCCGCAGCTGTTCCTTGATCGCGGGGTCCTGCATGCCGGCAAGGACAGCGGCGCGGTCGTGGCCGAGGCCAACCGCAACGTCCACCGCCGCTTCCGGCTCCGCCGGCGGTTTGCCGTCCGCGAACGCCGCGTGATAGACGGCGCGCGCGTAGGCTTTCGCATCTTCGGGCGAGCGGCCGTCGAGCCAGTAGAATATCCGGCAGGGATAGACTGAGGAGAACGGAAAGCCCTCCGGCAGCGCGAACTTGACGCCAAGCTTTCTGGCACTGCGGGCCATGTCACGCGCGGAATAGGGACCGCGCAGGGTCTGGCTGACCAGCGGCGTCTGGCCGGTGATCTTGAAAATCACCCCCAACAGGACCGGCCGCCACAGCACCGTTCGGCCGAACTCGGCGGCCACGGTCTCGATGCGTTGGGCGCCGAGGTAGCCGTAGGGCGAGGAGAAGTCGAAATAGAACTCGATCGGTGCGCCGCTCATCGCTCACGCACTCAGCAGTTCGCGCGAGATGATGATTCTCTGGATGTCGCTGGTGCCCTCGTAGATCTTGCACACGCGCACGTCGCGGTAGATGCGCTCCACCAGGAAGTCCTTGAGGAAGCCGTAGCCGCCATGGATCTGGATGGCGTCGGAGCACACCTTCTCCGCCATTTCGCTCGCGAACAGCTTGGCCATCGCCGCATGCTTGAGCGCGCGTTGGCCGCTGGCGCGGACGGCGCAGGCGTGTTGGGTCAGGGCGCGGGCCGCCTCGATCTGCGTCGCCATGTCGGCGAGACGAAACGCAATCGCCTGATGCTCCGCGATGGCCTTGCCGAAGGTCTTGCGCTCCTTGGCGTATTTGACCGCCTCCTCCAGCGCCGCGCGCGCCATGCCGATGGCCTGCGCCGCGATGCCGATGCGGCCGCCTTCGAGATTGGCGAGCGCGATCTTCAGCCCCTCGCCTTCCTCGCCCAGGCGCAGGTCGGTGGGGATGCGGCAATCCTGGAACACCAGCTGCGCGGTATCCGACGCGCGCTGTCCCAGCTTGTTCTCCAGCCGTGCCACTTCGAAGCCCTTGGTGCCCTGCGGCACCAGGAAGGCGCTGATGCCCTTCTTGCCGGCGGCGGGGTCGGTGACTGCGATCACCAGCGCGACGCCGCAGCGCTTGCCGTTGGAGATGAACTGCTTGCTGCCGTTCAGCACATAGGAATTGCCGTCGCGCACCGCGCGGCATTTGATCGCCGCAGCGTCCGAGCCGGCGCCGGGCTCGGTCAGGCAGAAAGCACCGACCATGCCACCGGTCGACAGCGGCGTGAGGAACTGCCTCTTTTGCGCCTCTGTGCCGAAGTTGAGGATCGGCAGGCACACCACCGAGGTATGCACGCTCATCAGCGTGCTGACCGAGGCATCGCCCGCCGCCAGCTCTTCCACCACCAGCGCGTAGGTGCCGTAATCGACGCCGGCGCCGCCCCATTCCTCCGGCACCAGCATGCCCATCAAGCCTAGCTCGCCCATTTTGGCGACAACCGCGTCGGGAATGTAGCCGGCCGCCTCCCATTCCGTCGCATGCGGCTTGAGCTCGCCCTCGGCGAACGCGCGCGCCATGTCGACGATCGCTTGTTGCTCTTCGGTCAGAACCATGAGGGAGTCTCCTGCGGCCTCACCACGGCAGCTGCTTGCCGGTGTAGTCGTAGAAATGGCCGGTCTCGGCCAAGGTCGCCTTGTCGATGATGCGCCGCACGCCGGTGATGCTCTGTTCGATGCTGACCGGCGCGTCCGTGCCGCCCATGTCGGTCTGCACCCAGCCGGGATGGATCAGCAGGATGGTGATGCCTCGGGCTTTGAGCTCATGCGCCGCGTTCGCCATCGCCATGTTGAGCGCGGTCTTCGAGCTGCGGTAGGCGTAGGAGCCGCCGGAAGGATTGTCGCCGATCGAGCCCACCTTGCTGCTGATGTTCACCACCTTCTTGTGATGGCTGGAGGCGACGTTCTCCAACAGCGCTGTCAGGATCTGGACCGGCGCGATGGTGTTCACCTCGAAGATCTGCTTCCACAGCGCGACGTCGGTCTCGCCGAACATGCGGCGATCGCCGTGCAGGCCGGCATTGTTGATGAGGACGTCAACCGGCGTGCCGTGCAACGCCTTCGCAAGGTGCTGGATCGAGTCCTGCGACGCCACATCGAGGGTATGGACGTCCGCCTTGATCTTCTTCAGCTCCGGCGCGTCCTTGGGACTGCGGCAGCAGGCAACGACGCGCCAGCCGTCGGCGGCATATTGCCGGGCGAACTCCAGCCCAAGGCCGCGATTGGCGCCGGTGACGAGGACTGTGCCGTTCTGCATGACTTATCTCTTGCGTGCTGTGATTTCGATCTCGATCTTCATGCGCGGGTCGATCAGGCCGCAGATCAGCGCGGTGGATGCCGGCCGCGATTCCGCCAGGAACTCCTTGAACACCGGGTAGATCTTCGGCCAGTCGTCGGCGTTCACCACGTAGTACGTGACGCGCACCGCATCCTTGAGCGAGGAGCCGGCTTTTTGCAGCGCGGCTTCGATGTTACGGAAGGTCTGGCGCGTCTGCTCCACCACGTCCGCGGAGATCGTCATGGTCGAATAGTCGAACCCGGTGGTGCCGGAGACGAACACGAGATCCCCGTCCAGCACGGCGCGGGAATAGCAGGCCTCGGCTTCGAACTTGGAGCCGGAGGAGATGAGCTGTCGGGACATTGGCGCTCCTGATCCTTGGGTCAGTGGCATCCTGCCACCCTCCTAGACCAGGAACAAGGTCGCCAGGCCCAGGAACGAGAAGAAGCCCAGCACGTCGGTTGTGGTAGTGAGGAACGGCCCGGCGCCGATGGCGGGATCGAAGCCCAACCGGTCCATGACCAGGGGAATGAGCGTGCCAGCCATTCCGGCCCAAACCATGTTGAAAATCATGGCGGCGGCCAGCACGTAACCCAATTCCACGTGACCGAACCACCAGGCTGCGACCACGCCCAGGATCGCCGAGAACACCAAAGCGTTGAGAAATCCGACAATCAGCTCCTTGCCGACGATGCGCAGCAGGTTGCTTTGCGGGGTGATGTCGCGAGTCGCCAAGGCGCGCACTGTCACGGTGATGACCTGGACGCCCGCATTGCCGCCCATGGCGGCAACGATCGGCATCAGGACGGCCAATGCAACCGTATGCTGGATCGTCTCCTGGAACTGCGAGATGACCGTGGCCGCGATCATGGTGTTGATCAATGTCACCACCAGCCAGCGCACGCGCTGCCAGGCGATGATGTGCGCCGGTGCGTGGAAGTCGGTGTCGGAGGCGCCGACGATCTTCATCAGATCCTCCTCCGCTTCCTCGTCGATCACGCGCACCACGTCGTCGACCGTCACCACGCCGATCAGCCGCCCGGCCTCGTCCACCACCGGCGCCGACACCAGCGCATACTGGCGGAACAGATAGGCCACCGCTTCCTGGTCCATGTCGGCGGGCACCAGCCGCAGCTCGGTCTCCATCAGCTCGGACAGCCTGGTGGCGCGCGGCGAGCGCAGGACGCGCGACAGCGGGACCGAGCCAGCCGGCTTGTGCGTCTCGTCCACCACAAACAGATCGTAGAAGTCGTCGGGCAGTTCCTTCTCGGAGCGCAGGAAATCGATGGTCTCGCCGACCGTCCAGTGCGCCGGGATTGCCACCAGCTCGCGCTGCATCAAGCGGCCGGCGCTGTCCTCCGGGAAGGTCAGGCTCTGCTGTAGCAGCACGCGTTCCTCGACCGGAACGCTCTGCAGCACCCGCTCCTGCTGCTCCGGCTCGAGGTCTTCCAGCAGCTCGACCGCGTCGTCGGTGTCGAGCTCGGTGACCACCTCGGCCAGCGCCTGCGGGCCGAGTTGCTCGACCACCTCGTCGCGCACCGTCTCGTCGAGGTGCGAGATGGTCTCGGCCTCGATCACATGGCGGGTGATCTGCACGAAGAGCTGGCGCTCCTCGGGCTCGAGGTGTTCGATCAGGTCGGCGACGTCGGCTGGGTGCAGATCCTCGATCAGCGCCTCGACCTGGGGGATGTCGCCTTCCGCCAGGGCGGCGGAGACATTCTCCATCAGCTCTTCGGACGGGCCGTAGAGCTCCTCCTCGTCGGCCGTCTCGACGGTCGGGCGGTCGTCTTCCTCGGGCGCGGGCTTGGCGGTTTCAGGCCCGGCCATGCGGCTTGCGGTCCTGGGCTTCGACCGCGGCCACGGCCGTCATGTTGATGATGCCGCGCACCGTCACGGCGGGCGAGAGGATGTGCGCCGGGCGCGCACAGCCGAGCAGGATCGGGCCGATGGTCTGCCCCTCGCCCAGCCCACGCAGCAGGTTGAGCGCGATGTTGGCGGCGTCGAGCGACGGCATGACCATCAAGTTGGCCTTGCCCTTCAGCCGCGAGTTGGGGAACAGGCGCTCGCGCAGCGGCTCGAACAGCGCGCTGTCGGCACGCATCTCGCCTTCCACCTCCAGCTCGGCGTCGCGCTGCAGGATGAGGCCGAGGGCGCGGCGCATCTTGCGTGCGCTATCCTCGTTCGAGGTGCCGAAATTGGAATGCGACAGCAAGGCCGCCTTGGGCGCGAGGCCGAAGCGCCGCACCACTTCCGCCGAAAGCACCGTCATCTCCGCGATTTCCACATCGGTCGGATCGGGCTTCACTTCGGTATCGGTGAGGAAGACCGTGCCGGTCTGCAGGATCAGCGCCGTCAAGGTCGCGAAGGCCTGCACGCTCGCCGCCTTGCCCAGGCAGTCGTTGACGTGCTCCAGGTGCGAATGGAAGCGGCCGATCGTGCCGCACAGCAAGGCGTCGGCATCGCGCTTGCGCACCATCAGGGCGCCGATCACCGTGTTGCGCGTGCGCACCATGGTGCGCGCATCGTCCGGCGAGACACCTTTGCGCTCGGTCAGGCTGTGATAGAAGGTCCAATACTCGTTGTAGCGCGGATCGCTTTCCGGATCGATCAGCGTGAACTGCTTGCCCTCTCGGATGCGCAGGCCGAGCTTTTCGATGCGCCGTTCCACCACCGCGCGCCGGCCGATCAGGATCGGCTCCGCCAGCTTTTCGTCGACGACGGTCTGGACCGCGCGCAGCACGCGCTCTTCCTCGCCCTCGGCATAGACCACTTTCTTGCAGTCGCGCCGCGCGCGCTCGAACAGCGGCTTCATCAGGAGGCCGGAGCGGAACACGAACTGGTTCAGGCGGTCGCGATAGGCCGGCCAGTCGGTGATCGGCCGCGTCGCGACGCCGCTGTCCATCGCCGCCTTGGCGACCGCCGGCGCGATCTGCACGATCAGGCGCGGATCGAAGGGCCGCGGGATCAGGTAGTCGCGGCCGAAGGCCGGCGTCTCGCCGCCATAGGCGTTGGCGACGATGTCGGACGCTTCCGCCTTGGCGAGGTCGGCAATCGCCTTGACGCAGGCGACCTTCATTTCCTGGTTGATCGCCGTCGCGCCGACATCGATCGCGCCGCGGAAGATGAACGGGAAACAGACGACGTTGTTGACCTGGTTCGGATAGTCGGAGCGCCCGGTCGCGATGATAGCATCCGGCCGCACCGCCTTCACCTCTTCCGGCAGGATCTCCGGCGTCGGGTTGGCGAGGGCGAAGATCAGCGGCTCCTTGCCCATCTGCTTGACCATGTCCTGGGTCAACACGCGCGGCGCGGACAGACCGAGAAAGATGTCGGCGCCGGCGAGCACGTCGGCCAGCGTGCGCGCGCTGGTCTTCTTGGCATAGCGCGCCTTGCGCGGGTCCATCAGCTCCTTGCGGCCTTCGTAGACCACGCCGACGATGTCGGTGACGGTGATGTTGTCGACCTTCATGCCGAGATCGACCAGCAGGTCGAGGCAGGCGAGCGCAGCGGCACCCGCGCCGGAGGCGACCAGCTTCACCTGGTCGATCTTCTTGCCCACCACCTGCAGGCCGTTCAGCATCGCCGCGCTCACGATGATCGCCGTGCCATGCTGGTCGTCGTGCATGACCGGGATCTTCATGCGCGCCTTCAGCTTGCTTTCGACCTCGAAGCACTCGGGCGCCTTGATGTCTTCCAGGTTGATGCCGCCAAAGGTGGGCTCCAGGCTGGCGATGATGTCGACCAGTTTGTCTGGATCGGTCTCGTTGATCTCGATGTCGAACACGTCGAGGTCGGCGAACTTCTTGAACAGGACCGCCTTGCCCTCCATCACCGGCTTGGCGGCCAGCGGGCCGATGGCGCCGAGGCCGAGCACGGCCGTTCCGTTGGTGATGACGGCGATCAGGTTGCCCCGGCTGGTGACTTCGGCGGCGGTGTTCGGATCGGCGACGATGAGTTCGCAGGCGGCGGCCACCCCGGGCGAATAGGCCAGGGCCAGGTCGCGCTGGCTGGCCAGGGGTTTGGTGGCGACGATGGCGAGCTTGCCGGGCCGCGGCAGGCGGTGGTATTCGAGCGCCCCGGCCCTCAGGTCGTCGCCGGCTTTCTTGGTGTCGTCTGCCATACCGTTCCCTGCCCGTCGGAATCAGGCCGATTATAGCCATCGGCGCCGCCGATGCCAGCCGGCTGCCGGCTGCTCTTGCCGGATTCTTCCTGTTTTTTCAGAATGTTATGGCTAGCAGGGCGAGTTAGACTGGTGCGGTCGAGAAGACTCGAACTTCCACGGGTTGCCCCACAGCGACCTCAACGCTGCGCGTCTACCAGTTCCGCCACGACCGCATCAGAGCTCCCGAAAGACAGGCCGTAAGCCCTTGTCAGAAGCCGACCGGGGGAATAGCAAATCGGGACCCCGCGATCAAGCGCGGAAAGGCCCGGAAAGGCGCAAGATTATCAATGGACTGGCGGATATCAGACGGGCTGGTGCCATACGAGGAGGCCCTGAGCGCCATGGAAGCCCGGGCGGAGGCCATCCGCGCCGGTACCCAGCTGGAGCAGGTCTGGCTCCTGGAGCACCCGCCGCTCTATACCGCCGGCACCAGCGCCAAGGCCGGCGACCTGCTACAGCCCGGCCGTTTCCCGGTCTATCAGACCGGCCGCGGCGGGCAATACACGTACCATGGACCCGGCCAGCGGGTGGCCTATGTCATGCTGGACCTGAAGGAGCGCGGGCCGGACGTGCGCCAGTTCGTGCGCGATCTCGAGGACTGGATCATCCGCACCCTGGCGCGCTTCAACGTGACGGGCGAGCGGCGCGAAGGCCGCGTCGGCATCTGGGTCGCGCATGACGGCCGCGAGGACAAGATCGCTGCCATCGGCGTGCGGGTGCGGCGCTGGGTGACCTTCCACGGCATCGCGATCAACGTCGACCCCGACCTCAGCCATTTCAGCGGCATCGTACCGTGCGGCATCCAGGAGCAGGCGCTCGGCGTCACCTCGTTGGCGCAACTCGGCTACATCGTCTCGATGCCAGAGTTCGACATGGCCCTGCGTGCCGCGTTCGAGGAAGTATTTGAAAGCGACGTACGCAACGCGGCACAGTGACGGCGCCGCATCCGGCAGGCGGGGCTGCCCATGACGAACGAAGAATTCGATCAGGATGCGTGGCTGGCGCGGATCGGCTACGCGGGATCACGTGCGCCGACGCTCGAGACACTGCAGGCGCTCGTAAGTGCGCATGCGCACGCCATCGCATATGAGAGCATCGACATCCTGCTGGACCGGCCGCCCGAGCTCGATCTGGCCAGCCTGCAGCACAAGATGATCCATGGCCGCCGCGGCGGCTATTGCTTCGAGCAGAACATGCTGTTTCGAGGCGGCCTGCGATCGCTCGGCTACGACATCACCAGCCTGCAAGCCCGGGTCGTTCGCGGCATGGACGTCAATGCGCCGCGCCCCATGCTGCACATGATCCTGCAGGTCAACTTGCCGGAGGGTCCGTTTCTCGCCGATGTGGGCTTCGGCAATCTGGCGCCGACCGGCGCACTGCTCATGGTCCGGGATATCGCGCAGACGACGCCGCACGAGGACATGCGCCTTGTTGCCATGGGCGATGAACTGCTCTTGCAATCGAAGCTCGGGAACACATGGGAGCACATCTATCGCGTCGTCCAGCTTCCGCGCGTCGACGCCGAGTACGAGATGTGCAACTGGTTCACCGGCACGCATCCGCAAAGTCCATATCTCAACAACATGATCGCGGCGCGCCCAGGTCCCAACCGGACCAGGCTCACGTTGTTCAACGCGCGTTTCAATGTCCGGCACGCATCAGGACAGGTGGAACGCCGCACGCTGCAGGGCGAGGCCGAGTATCGTGACGTGCTGACGAAGGAATTCGGGATTCCACTGTCCGACGCAGATCTGAAGACAGCCTTGGCGCATATCGAGCAACGGGGCACCAAAGGCCCGCCGCATCCATTCTTCGCCTAGCTCCTCAATACCGCACGTGCGCGCAGAGATAGCGCATGTTGCGGTGGCGGCGCTTGGTGAGTTCGACGATGTCGACCTTGAGCTGGGGATCGACGCGCCTGACGGCGGCGATCACCGTCGCTTCCGGCAGCGACCAAGCAAGGCCGTGCAGTTGCTCGCGCTTGCCGGTGTCCTCGAATTGCAGGAACACGTGCGTGCCCGCGTGCATGAGCCCCAAGACCTTGCCGAAAAAGCTGTCGAGGATCTGATCCGGGATCTTGCCGCAGACATGCCAAGAGCCGATGAAATCGGGCCGTGCCGCCTTGGCTGCCGCGAGGCCGGCATCGTCGATCACCCGCAGGTTAGGCTGTTTCTGCGCCGCCAGCTCTGCACCGACATAGTCGAGACCGGCGTCCAGGAAATCCTGCGCGAGGTCGAGGCCCCAGAACTTTCCCGGCTCCAGCAACTCGATGATGGGACGGCCGAGGCGCAGGCTGCCACAGCCGTAGTCGACGAAAGCGTGGTGCGCCTGCAATCCATGCTGCAGCATCACCTTGATCATCTCGCGTTCGCCGCGCGCGGCTTTGGCGGTCGGACCGATCGCCGGATGCGCGCGCCCGCGCCGCAGCTTTCGCGTCACGACCCAGGCGTAATAGCGCTCGTAGGGTGCGAAGGGATGCACCACCCGCCAGAGCGGGTAGCGCAAGTGGCGCCGATAGAGTTTCTTCAATTTCATAATGGAAATGTTCAGACCGTCGGAGATTTTCGGAAACCCTTGCCGGGGTCTTCGGCGTGGGGCTGGACTTGGACGCTGGAGACTCGCGCCGATTCGGGCCCGCGATGACAGGCGCGGATCATGTCATCGACTTGGTCGGTCGGGCCGGCGAACAAGGCTTCTACATCGCCGTCGCGCCGGTTGCGCACCCAGCCGTCGAGCGCGCGGGCCTGCGCTTCCTGCACGGTCCAGGCGCGGAACCAGACACCCTGGACGGTGCCGGAGATCAGCACGTGAACAATCTTTCGCTCGGCCATGGCTTACGCAAACTCGACGATCACCTGGTCGACGGACAGGCTGTCGCCGGCCTTGGCATGCAACTTGGCGACCTTGCCGTCGCGCTCGGCGCGCAGCATGTTCTCCATCTTCATCGCCTCGACCACGGCCAGCTCCTGCCCCGCCTTGATGTCCTGGCCTTCCTTCACCGAGATCTGCACCAGCAGTCCCGGCATCGGCGACAGCAGGTATTTGGACATGTCCGGCGGCGTCTTCTCCAGCATGTGGCCGGCGAGCGCCGCAGCGCGCGGCGCCAGCACCTGGACCTTCAGCTGTGCGCCGCCATGCGCGATGCGATAGCCGATGCCGTCGCGATCGATCTGCACGGTGATGCGCCGGTTGTCGATGCGCCCGCGATAGATCGAATCGCCGATCTGCCAATCGCTGACCAGCTCGCGGCTGCGCCTGCCGGCGATCACCGCATGGCCCATCGCGGTCTCGACCACCGTGACCTCGTGCTGCTCCTTGCCGCTCTTCACCACCCACTTGCCGTTGGCGACCGGCGCGGCGGTCTTGAAACGCGGCGTGCTCGAAACCGCGCGGCGGGCGAAGGTCTGATGCACCACCGCCGCCACCGCCACCACGTCGCCCTTCTCCTCGTCCGGCAGATCGACGCCGTGGAAGCCCTCGGGGAACTCCTCGGCGATGAAGCCGGTGGTGAGCCGCCCGGCATGGAAGCGCGGATGCGCCATCAGCGCGGACAGGAACGGCACGTTGTGGCCGAGGCCGCGGATATAGAAGGAATCGAGCGCCTCCTGCATGGCGGTGATCGCCGCCGGCCGGTCATCGCCATAGGTCACCAACTTGGCGATCATCGGATCGTAGAACATGCTGATCTCGGCGCCCTCGTAGACGCCGCTGTCGACGCGCACCGTCGGCCCTTCCGACGGCTCGCGATAGCGCACCAGCCGGCCGGTCGAGGGCAGGAAGTTGCGCAGCGGATCTTCCGCATAGACGCGGGCCTCGATCGCCCAGCCATTCAGCTTCACGTCGCTCTGCTTGATCTTCAGCTTCTCGCCGGCGGCAACGCGGATCATCTGCTCCACCAGGTCGAGGCCGGTCACCATCTCGGTCACCGGATGCTCGACCTGCAGGCGGGTGTTCATCTCCAGGAAATAGAAGTTGCGCTTGGCATCGACGATGAACTCGACGGTGCCAGCGGACTTGTATTGCACCGCCTTGGCCAGCGCCACCGCCTGCTCGCCCATGGCCTTGCGCGTCTTCTCGTCCAGGAATGGGCTCGGCGCCTCCTCGATCACCTTCTGGTGGCGACGCTGGATCGAGCATTCGCGCTCGCCGAGATAGAGGCAGTTGCCGTGGCCGTCGGCTAGCACCTGGATCTCGATGTGGCGTGGGTCCTCGACGAACTTCTCGATGAACACCCGGTCATCGGCAAAGCTGGAGCGCGCCTCGTTGCTGGCGGAACGGAAGCCATCGCGCGCCTCCTGGTCGCCGCGCGCGATGCGCATGCCCTTGCCGCCGCCGCCGGCGGAGGCCTTGATCATGACCGGATAGCCGACTTCCTTGGCGATCTTCACCGCCTCGTCGGCATCCTTGATCACGCCGAGATAACCTGGGACGGAATTGACGCCCGCTTCCTTGGCCAACTTCTTGGATTCGATCTTGTCGCCCATCGCCGCGATAGCGTGCGGATCGGGCCCGATGAACGCGATGCCCGCCTCCTTCAGCGCCGCCGCGAACTTGCGGTTCTCCGACAGGAAGCCGTAGCCAGGATGGACCGCCTCGGCGCCGGTCTGCTTGCAGGCCTCGACGATCTTCTCGATCGAAAGATAGCTTTGCGCCGCCGCTGCCGGCCCGATCGCCACCGCCTCGTCCGCTTCGCGCACATGCAGCGCGTCGGCATCCGGCTCGGAGTAGACCGCGACAGTCTTGATGCCCATGGCCTTCGCCGTCCGGATGACCCGGCAGGCGATCTCCCCGCGATTGGCTATCAGGATCTTCTTGAACATCGTCACAGCGGAATGTTGTCGTGCTTTTTCCAGGGATTCTCGAGCTTTTTGTCCCGGAGCATGGCGAGAGAGCGGCAGATGCGCTTGCGCGTCGAGTGCGGCAGGATCACGTCGTCGATGAAGCCGCGGGCGCCGGCGACGAACGGGTTGGCGAACTTTTGCCGGTATTCCTCGGTGCGGTCTGCGATCGCCTGCTTGTCGCCAATGTCGGCGCGGAAGATGATCTCGACCGCGCCCTTCGGCCCCATGACCGCGATCTCCGCCGACGGCCAAGCGAAATTGACGTCGCCGCGGATGTGCTTGGAGCTCATGACGTCATAGGCCCCGCCATAGGCCTTGCGCGTGATGACGGTGACTTTCGGCACCGTCGCCTCGCCATAGGCGAACAGCAGCTTGGCGCCGTGCTTGATGATGGCGCCATACTCCTGCGCGGTACCGGGCAGGAACCCGGGCACGTCCACGAACGTGACGATCGGGATGTTGAAGCAGTCGCAGAACCGCACGAAGCGCGCCGCCTTGCGGCTCGAATCGATGTCGAGGCAGCCGGCCAGCACCATCGGCTGGTTGGCGACGATCCCGACCGTGTCGCCGCCCATGCGCGCCAAGCCGATGATGATGTTGCCGGCGAAGTTCGGCTGCACTTCGAAGAAGTCACCCTCGTCGACCACCTTCGCGATCAGCTCGTGCATATCGTAGGGCTTGTTGGGATTGTCCGGCACCAGCGTGTCGAGCGAGAATTCGTCGCGGTCGATCGAATCCGGGGTCTGGCGCTGCGGCGCGGTCTCGCGATTGGACGCTGGGATAAGATCGATGAAGCGCCGTAGCTGCAGCAGCGCCTCGACATCGTTCTCGAACGCGAGGTCGGCAACGCCGGACTTGCTGGAATGGGTGAGCGCGCCGCCGAGCTGCTCGTGCGTCACGGTCTCATGCGTCACCGTCTTCACCACGTCGGGGCCGGTGACGAACATGTAGGACGAATCCTTCACCATGAAGATGAAGTCGGTCATGGCCGGCGAGTACACTGCGCCTCCGGCGCACGGGCCCATGACCAGCGAGATCTGCGGCACCACGCCGGAGGCCATGATGTTGCGCTGGAACACCTCGGCATAGCCGGCGAGCGAGGCGACGCCTTCCTGGATGCGCGCACCGCCGGAATCGTTGATGCCGATGACCGGCGCGCCGACTTTCATCGCCTGGTCCATGACCTTGCAGATCTTCTCGGCATGCGCCTCGCTGAGCGAGCCGCCGAACACGGTGAAGTCCTGGCTGAACACGAACACCAGGCGTCCGTTGACGGTGCCGTAGCCGGTGACGACGCCGTCGCCCGGCACTTTCTGGTCCTGCATGCCGAACTCGCTGCTGCGATGTTCGACGAACATGTCCCATTCTTCGAAGGAATCGGGATCGAGCAGCAACTCGATGCGCTCGCGGGCGGTGAGCCGGCCCTTGGCATGCTGGGCATCGACCCGGCGTTGGCCGCCGCCGGCGCGCGCGGCCGCGCGCTTCTCTGCCAATTGCTTGAGGATTTCCTGCATCCCCCGTCCTGTTCCCTGTCCCTGATCTGAAGGCGCCGGTTATGACGTCCCGGCGGCATTTTTGTTGCACTGCGAGGCGGCCTCACATAGCACGAAGCCACGCTAGCGCCTAGCAAGCCGCAGGGCCAATTATTTCAATATATTACAGTCGCGACAGCGTATGGAATCGTTTTGCCGCGTGCAAGTCGGCGCGGATCGCGGCGCGGCGGCGCTCCGCTTCCGGGTCACTGCCCCATTTCTGCGCCTGGAAGAGCTCGTCCAGCAGCGCCGCATCGGCCGCTTCGTCGGGGCTGAGGCGCCCTTCCATCAAAGCCAGCGCGATGACCAGCGATCCGGCGCAGCCGGTCGCCGCGGCGAGCACGGTCAGGGCGAACAGGTCGCACGCCTCCAGCACGCGGCGGAAAGTCGCAAGAGCATGCGCGGGCTGCTCCACCGCGACGATGCCGGTGGTGACGTTGAGCGCGACGTCGAAGCGCTCCGCCGCCCAGGCGATCAGCGGCTGCCACGTCTCCTCCTGCCGCCGTGCCAGCAACGGCGGCTCCTCGGTGCGGTAGCAGATGAGATCGCTGTGGCCATATCCGGCGATCTCCTCGACCAGCGCCGTGCGATCATCCGCCAGGCGATCGATCGCGGTGGCGGCGAACTGCATGAGGGGCATGGAGATGGGTGCGATCTTCTCGCCCTGCGCTTGCCACTCCTCTGCGATGGCTTGCGCCAGCGCCTCGGTCGGCAACACGAACGGCCGCTTGGCCGGAGAGCGCAGCGCCTTGGCGTCCAGCAGGACGCCCCAGCCGCCGTCGACCGGCGTGCTGGTCGCTGACTTGTAGAAGCGGCGCGGCGCACCCAGCATGCAATCACTGCCCGAACAGATCGCCGATGCCGTCGCCGACGCCCTGCAGCACGTCAACCGCGCCCTCGCCGATGTCCTGCGCAGTACCGCCGACGCCTTCGATCACCTGCTCCGTGGTGGACTTCTGCGGCTTTGCGCCGAGGGCGCTGTTGAGCGCCGTGGCGCAGGGATTGGCGGCGGCATCGCTGCTGCCATCGAGGCCGGTCAAAGCGCCGAAGATGCCGAGCGTCGCGACGTTGACGGTGCCGGTCGCGAAATTGACCGTGTTGCCGACCGTCGCGACCGGATCCGGAATCACGTTCGGGCTGGCGAGCGGCCCGGTGATGCGCACTGGCACGGCGATCGCCGAGAGATTCAGGTCCTTCGACTTCGGATCGACGCGCATCTCGATGCGCTCGTTGCGCAGGTCGATGTTTCCGCTGCCGACCACGGTCGCGCCCGGCGTCTCCACCACCGTGCCGCGGGTGGTCGCGATGCCCTGCTTGATGTCGAAATTGCCGGCGATGCAGGAGATGCGCGAGGCATCGCCATCGAACGGCGTCAGCAGGCCGAACAGGTTGGAGAGCAAGAGGCGCGCGAAAGCGTTCTGCACCCGGCCCTCGCCGGTCGCGAACGAGGCCTTGCCGTTGAGCCCGCCCATCAGCCCGCGCAAGGAGGTGGGAGGGCCGTTCACGTCCATGTTCATGTTGAGGCGGCCCACCGTGAGCACGTCTTCCAGACCCATCATGCTGAGGAGCGGAGCGGACTGGATGCCGCTGGCCTCCAGCTTTAGCGCCAGCACGGGGCTGCTCTTGCCAGGCTTCAGCGTCCCATTGCCGTCGATGATGCCGCCTTCGATCTTTGCCTTGACGTATTTCAGCGTGGCCGCGCCCTTGTGGATCGCCAGCGCGAATGCCACGTCCTGCGCACTGGCCCCGCCGCGCACCAGGGTGCCGATCGGCCAGGTGAACTCGCCCTCGATGTGCTTCAGCCAGTCCAACGGCCAGGGCTCCGCCGAGAACAACCGACCGTCGCTGTTGGAGGCGCTGGTGCCGCCGCCGTCGTCGAGCCCGAGATCCTTGAAATCGAGACGCTGCGACGCCAGCGTCATCGTCAGCCCGGTGACCTCGCTTGCGGTGTCGAGCACGATGTTGCCGGCCGCGTCCGAGCCGCCGACCTTGGCGGTGACATCGGCGAAGGTGAACTTGCCGCCACCGCCGTTCACGCGGGTCCCCAGCGAATAGGGCGCGGAGTTCGGCAGTTCGATCCCGAAGATTTCGCCGAGGGCCGCGAGCGAGGGGCCGGAGCTCGTCACATCCAGCGACAGGTCGGAGAAGGTCGTCGGGTCGCCGATCTGGCCGCGCAGGCCAAGCGCGACCTCGCCGAGCTTGCCCTGCAGGTTGAGCGGCAAGGGCCCTTCGGTGAACTGCCGCGGCGCACCAACCGTGCCGGCCAGCTCCAACGGCCGCTCGTTCCATGCGCCCTTGATCTCGACCTTGATGCCGGCGCCGGGCGCATCCTCGGCGGTGAAGCGCTTGATCGCCAGGGTGTGCTGGTCGCCGGTCTCGCCGTCGCGATGGAGCAGCGTCACATCCTCGATGGTCATGCGGTCGATCTTCGGCAGACCGCTGGCGGTGGTAGCAGAGTCTTCGGGCGCGGGCGCTGCCTGGGGCGCCAGGTCCAGCACCCAGTTGCCGACGCCGTCCTTGTTGGTCTCGATGACCACCTGCCCGCCGCGCAGCACCACCTCGTTGATCCGGATCTCGCCACTCAGCAGTGGCAGCAGCGCGATTTCCGCCTCGATCTCGTTGAGGCTCGCCATCTGCTGGATGTCGCTCCAGGGCGCGTTGCGGAAGCTGACCTGCTGGGCGGTGAGCCGCGGAGACAGCGAGAACGAGGCGTCAATGTTGCCGGCGATCACCAGGTCGCGGCCGGTCGCCTCCTTCATGCGTTGCTGCACCAGGTCGCGATAGTCGTTGAAATCGGTCGCCATCAGGACCGTAAACGCGAGCGCGATCACGGCCAGCAGCGCCAGCCCGATCCCGGTCAGGATGATTTTCAGCCTCATGCGCCGAGCCTCCGGCGTCCCCGGATCATTCTACGCTGCCGGCGTCAGGCGCCGCAATTCCACCAGGAGGTCCGCGGGCTGGTGGATGATCGCATGGGCGCCGGCGTCGGTAAGTTCCGCCGTCTCGTGATAGCCCCAGGCTACTCCGATCGCAGTCGCCCCCGCGGACCGGGCCATTTCCATGTCGAAGCTGGTGTCGCCGATCACCACGGTGGCAGCGGCCTCCATGCCGGTTTCCGCCATCGCGCGCAGCACCATCTCCGGGTCGGGCTTGCTGCGGCAGAGGTCGGCGGTCTGCAGGGTGTGGAACCGGTCGCGCAATCCGTGCACCGCAAGGGTGTGCTCCAGCCCGCGCAGGTTCTTGCCGGTGGCGACGCCGAGGAAGATCTCCGGCGCAGCCAGATCCTCGATCAGGTCGCGGATGCCGGGGAACAGCGGCTCTTCCGCGGTACCCTGGGCATTGCCCACGCGCAGGCCGTGCACGATCTCGCGATAGTCGGCGGCGAGTGCGCGGTGCTTGGCGTCGTCGTGCTCAGGCAGCAGGCGCGCGATCGCGACCTCCAGCGTCAGGCCCACGATGCGCCGCACCTCGGCCGCGAGCGGCGCCGGCAGATCGTGGCGCGCCCAGGCCGCGCCCATCGCGGCGATGATGTTGTGCTGGCTGTCGACCAGCGTACCGTCGCAATCGAACACGAACAGGCGGTGGGAAATATCAACCAGCATCAGGCATCCAGATCCGCGAAGGGATCGTGCTCGGGCTTGGCCGCGAACCCGAAGAAGCTCCAGGTCTTGCGCATATGCTCCGGCAGCGGCGCGGTCACGTCGATCCAGCCCTTGCCCTTCGGGTGCGGCAGGCGCAGGCGCCGCGCATGAAGATGCAGTTGCCGCGCCAGGTTGTCCTTGGCGAGGAAGGCCGCGCCGCCGGCATACTTGCCGTCACCCAGGATCGGCGTGCCGAGCGCGACGCAATGCGCGCGCAGCTGGTGCGTGCGACCGGTCACCGGCATCAGCGCCAACCAGGCTGCCTTCTTGCCGGCCTTCTCGATCATGGCGAACTCGGTGACCGCGCGCTTGCCCTCTTCATCGACATGGACGCGCTCGGCGCCCTTGCCGCCGGCTTTCTGCAGCGGCGCATCGATGCGGCCGGCGCGCACTTCAGGGACGCCGACCACGATGGCCCAATAGATCTTGCGCGCGTCCTTGTGGCGGAAGGCTTCGGTCAGATGCTTGGCCGCGCGCGCATTGCGCGCCAGCGCAAGGACGCCGCTGGTATCCCGGTCGAGACGGTGAACCAGCCGCGGCCGCTCCTTGGCGTCGAACTGCAAGGCATCGAGCAGATCATCGACGCTGGTCGAAAGACCGCTGCCGCCTTGCACCGCAAGGCCGGCGGGCTTGTCGATCACCAGCACGTCGTCATCCTTGTAGAGCACGGCCTTCTGCAGCGTCTTCGCCCAGCCAGCATCCGCCGCACGCGGTCGGCGTGGTTGATCTGGGGACCGTTCGGGTGCTTCGCCCAGCGGCGGCACGCGCACCACCTGCCCGGCTTCGACGCGGTCGCCGGCCTTGGCGCGCTTGCCGTCAAGCCTGACCTGGCCGGTGCGCAGCAGCTTCTCCAGCCGGCCGTGGCCGAGCGCGGGGAACTGCCGCTTGAACCAGCGGTCGAGCCGCTGGTCCGCGTCTTCTTGTCTGATCTCGATTTGCTGCACGCCGCTCATGGGCGTGAGACAGCACGAAAGGCGGGATGAATCAAGCCGCCGCGCGGTTGCGGGGCAGCCACTCCAGCAATCGGTCCGTCGCCATCAGATAGGCGCCGATCTGCGCCATCTCGTCGAGGCCGGAATCGGTCGCGCCCGAAATGGCATCGGTGGCGAGGACCAGGCGGAAATCGCGATTGGCGGCGGCGTAGACGGTGGAACGTGGCGAGGCCGGGAAGTCGGTGCCGCAGATGATGATGGTGGAGATACCGAGGGACTTGAGATGCTCTTCGACCGGAGTCTGGAAGAATGCTGAAAGTCGCGGCTTGTAGCAGATCCACTCCTTCGGACCGATCTCCTGCATCTTGCCGTCCAGAAGCAGATCGGGCTGCAAACGCAGCCCGGATGTCGGTTTCAGATCGTCGATGATCTCGGCGCCGAGGGTGCCCGGCATGACAATACGCTGGCCGGCCTCGATCAGCGCGCGATGGCACAGGTCGACATTCGAGCCGTTGCAGCGATAGAGCCGTACCATGTGGACGATGGGCGCGTGATGCGCGCGGAAGGTCTCAACCAGCTGGCGCATCTGCGATGCCGCCGCGCTACTTCCACTCACTGTCGCTGGCGCACCTGGGAGAATGAAATCGCGTTGAGCATCGATGGTGAGCAACGCGGCCTTTTGGCGCTCCGGCGACAGATAATCTTGCATCCCCGAACCCTGAATGATGGTTTCCAAATTGTCGTTCCTGGGACTGGCCCCAACCCCCTAGATCCAGTCACAAGCGGCGACCCTAACGAGGGCATTGTAACGGGACAAGTCCATTCGGCGCATGACACAGCCGCCAAATCTGCATTTCTCGCATGGATGCCAATGGGGTCGGATAGGCCTGGAAATCGGGGCAAAGTCACTCTTGACTGTCGCCTTGCCCCTTCTTCGCGCGCAGGCGATCCCAGTATTCGATGCGCTTCAGGATCTCGCGTTCGAAGCCCCGTTCGACCGGCTGATAGAAGCGCTCGCGGGCCATTCCGTCCGGGAAATAATTCTGCCCGGAGAAGCCCTCGGCGGTGCCGTGATCGTAGTTATATCCTTTGCCATATCCGAGGTCCTTCATCAGCCGCGTCGGCGCATTGAGGATGTGCTTCGGCGGCATCAGCGACCCAGTGTTGCGCGCGGCGGCGTTGGCGGCGCCTATGGCTTCGTAGGCGGCGTTCGATTTCGGCGCGGTCCCGAGATAGATCACGCATTGCGCAATCGCTAGCTCGCCCTCCGGCGAGCCCAAGCGGTCGTAGGCATCCCAGGCCGACAGCGCTTGCACTAGCGCTTGCGGATCGGCCAGGCCGATATCCTCGACCGCGAAGCGCAGCAGCCGGCGTGCGATGTATTTCGGGTCCTCGCCGCCCACCAGCATGCGCGCCAGCCAATAGAGCGCGGCATCGGTATCGGAGCCGCGCAGCGACTTGTGCAGCGCAGAAATGAGGTTGTAGTGCCCTTCCTGCGCCTTGTCGTAGAGCGGCGCGCGCTTCTGCACCGCCTTGGTCAGGGCTGCTGGATCCAGGATTATATCCGGCGGTAGACGGAACAGTTCCTCTGCCATGTTCAGCAGATATCGGCCGTCGCCGTCCGCCATTGCGATCAGCGCGATGCGCGCCTCGGCATTCAACGGCAGCGAAAAACCCATCAGTTCTTCGGCACGCTTGAGCAGGGTCTCGAGGTCGCCCTCGTGCAGGCGGTTCAGCACGAACACCTGGCAGCGCGACAGCAAGGCGGCGTTCAGCTCGAACGACGGGTTCTCGGTAGTCGCGCCGACCAGCACGATGGTGCCGTCCTCGACATGCGGCAGGAAGCCGTCCTGCTGGCTGCGGTTGAAGCGGTGGATCTCGTCGATGAACAGCAGCGTGCCGCGGCCCATCAGGCGGCGCTGCTTGGCGGCCTCGAAGATCTTGCGCAGCTCGGCGACGCCGGAAAAGATCGCCGACAGCATCTCGAAATGCAGATCGACCTTCTCCGCGATCAGCCGCGCGAGCGTGGTCTTGCCGCAGCCCGGCGGGCCCCAGAGGATCATCGAGGAGACCTGCCGCGCCGCCAGCATGCGCCCGATCGGCGCGGTGGGCCCGATCAGATGATCCTGGCCGACTATCTCCTCCAGGCGCTGCGGACGCAGGCGGTCGGCCAACGGCCGCGGCGCTTGTGCTTCGAACAGACCTGACATTGCTCTCTCTAGCGCACCTTGACGGTCTTGACCTTGCCGTCGCGTTCGACCGTCAGCTCCCACTCGTCCTGCTCGGCAGAGACCAGCTCGCGCAGCTGCGCGACGGTCTCGATCTGGGTACCGTTGATGCGCGCGATGACATCGCCGGGCCTGAGGCCCAGGCTGCGCGCGAACGAGCCGCGCTTGATGTCGACGATCACGACGCCCTTCCAGCCGCTGACCGAGAGCTCCTCGCCGAGCGCGGGCGAGAGATTGGCGACTTTGGCGCCCATGAGCGGCTGCTGCCCTTCGAGCACGGTTTCGTCCGGCTCGGGCTCGCGCGGCGCCGGCGTCAGCTCGACCGGCAGGTCCAGCTGCTCGCCCTTGCGCATCACCGTCACCTTGGCTTCATCGCCGATGCGCAAAGTGGCAAGGCGGAACGCCATGCCCTGGGGGTCCTCCACGTCGCGGCCATTGATCGCCAGCAGCACGTCGCCGGGCTTGATGCCCGCTTTGGCGGCCGGGCCGTTCGGGAACAGCTCCTTCACCACCACGCCGCCGGGCTTCTCGAAGCCCAGGCTCTCGGCGATCTCCGCGCTCAGCGCTTCGCCGGTGACGCCGAGCCACGGCCGCACCAGCTTGCCGCCATGCGCCTCGGCATCAACCACCGCGCGCACGATGTTGGAGGGAATGGCGAAGCCGATGCCGATCGACCCGCCGCTCTGCGAGAAGATCGCGGTGTTGATGCCGACCAGCTTGCCGTCGGTCGTCACCAGCGCACCGCCCGAGTTGCCGGGATTGATCGCCGCGTCGGTTTGGATGAAGAAGCCGAAATCGTTGATGCCGGTGCGCGTGCGCGCGAGGCCGGAGACGATGCCGCTGGTCACCGTCTGACCGACGCCGAACGGATTGCCGATCGCCAGCACCAGGTCGCCGACCTCGAGGTCGTCGGAATCGCGGAACGGCAGCGTCGGCAGCTTGGCGCCCTTGGTTTCCATGCGCAGCAGCGCCAGGTCCATCTGCTCTTCCTGGGCGATCGGCTTGGCGGCGAACTCGCGGCCGTCGTTGAGCACCACGCGAATCTCGTCCGCGCCGTCGATGACATGGTGGTTGGTGATGACGAGGCCATCGGCCTCGACGATTACGCCGGAGCCGAGCGCATTCTGGATGCGCTCGCGCGAGCGGCCGAAGTTGAACTCGTCGCCGAAGAACTGTTTGAAGAACGGATCGTCGAAGAACGGCGAGAGCGCCTGCTGCTTCACGACCTTCTTGGTGTAGATGTTGACCACCGCCGGCGCCACCATCTTCACCACCGGCGCGAAGGTCAGGTTGATCTGCTGGGTCGAGGTCGGGACGGTGTCCTGCGCCAGCGCCGGCACCGCGATCAGCGCCGCCACGATCAGACCAATCCGCGCAATCCAGAACCGCATCGGGTCACTCCAAGTAAAGCCCATCCCCTTGGTGCCCTCCCGCAACATGGTAACAAAAAGGGCAGCCGACAAGGCTGCCCTGTTTGCGTGATCTATCCGACCGAGGCCTACGCCGGGACAGTCTCGCCCTCGGCTTCGTCGGCCTTCACCTGGACCGGGCCGGAATCCTGGCCCTTGGCCGAGACGTCGCGGTCGACGAACTCGATGATCGCCATCGAGGCCATGTCGCCGTAGCGAAAGCCCGCCTTCAGCACGCGGGTGTAGCCACCGGCGCGGGTCTTGTAGCGGGTCGCCAAGGTGGTCAGCAGCTTGTCCGCCAGCTTGTCGTCCTTCAGCGAGGCGAGGATCTGACGGCGGGCGGCGAGCCCACCCTTCTTGCCCAGCGTGACCAGCTTTTCCACGATCGGACGGAGATCCTTCGCCTTGGGCAGCGTGGTCTTGATCTGCTCATGCTTAACCAGGGCCGCGGCCATGTTGTTGAACATCGCCTTGCGGTGCGACGAGGTCCGGTTGAGTTTCCGACCGGCAACTGCGTGACGCATGTCTGCTCTCCTCTTCTCGTGGCTTCGCCTGCCCCGCGGGGTCTGCGAAAACCGGTTTCAGGTCCTGGCCGCCGCAGCGCTCTCAAATGCGCCATGCACGGCAGGATTGGGCCACCCTGGCCCGTTACGCGTCTCTCGGCTTAGAACGGCTCGTCGAGCCGCTTCGCCAACTCTTCGATATTCTCTGGCGGCCAGTTCGGGATCTCCATGCCGAGATGGAGGCCCATCTGCGCCAGCACTTCCTTGATCTCGTTCAGCGACTTGCGGCCGAAGTTCGGGGTGCGGAGCATCTCCGCCTCGGTCTTCTGCACCAGATCGCCGATGTAGACGATGTTGTCGTTCTTGAGGCAGTTGGCCGAGCGGACCGACAGCTCGAGTTCGTCGACCTTGCGCAGCAGGTTCTTGTTGAACGGCGGCTCGACCGACTTCGCTTCCTCGCTGGCGGCCGACGGCTCCTCGAAGTTGATGAAGAGCTGCAGCTGCTCCTGCAGGATGCGCGCGGCGATGGCGAGCGAGTCCTCCGGCGTCACGGCGCCGTTGGTCTCCACCTGCATCGACAGCTTGTCGTAGTCGGTGACCTGGCCGACGCGGCTGTTCTCGACCTTGTACGAGACCTTGCGCACCGGCGAGAAGATGGCATCGACCGGGATGAGGCCGATCGGCGCGTCTTCCGGACGATTCTGCGAGGCCGCGATGTAGCCCTTGCCGTTGTTGACGGTGAACTCGATGTTCAGCGTCGCGCCCTGGTCGAGGGTGCACAGCACGAGGTCCGGATTGAGGATCTCGATGTCGTGGCCGGCTTCGATCTGGCCGGCCTTCACCTCGCCCGGGCCCTGCGCACGCAGGCGCATGCGCTTCGGACCGTCGCCGCCCATGCGCAGCGCGATCTGCTTGATGTTGAGGACGAGATCGGTCACGTCCTCGCGCACGCCGGGGATCGACGAGAACTCGTGCAGCACGCCGTCGATGTGGACGGCGGTCACCGCGGCGCCCTGCAGCGACGACAGCAGGATGCGACGCAACGCGTTGCCCAGCGTCAGACCGAAACCGCGCTCGAGCGGCTCTGCCACCACGGTCGCGAAACGCTTCGCGTCGTGGCCGCCATCGATCTTCTTGCTGGCCTTAATCAGTTCGGTCCAATTTTTCTGAATCACGGCTCTAAACCTTCATGCATCTGGGGCGAGCAGCCATTCAATCGCTCTCACCCCGGTTCAACCTCGATACTAGGCTCCGGCCAGCCGGTTGTGTTCATGCGCGGGGCGCGAGCCCGCTGGTGGCCGGATAAAGCACCGGCCCCGTTGGGGCCGGGCTGCAAATTCCAATCAGACGCGGCGACGCTTGGGCGGGCGGCATCCGTTGTGCGGGATCGGCGTTACGTCGCGGATCGACGTGATCGTGAAGCCAGCGGCCTGCAGGGCGCGCAGCGCGGACTCGCGGCCGGCGCCCGGACCCTTCACTTCGACCTCGAGGATCTTCACGCCGTGCTCCGACGCCTTCTTGGCGGCCGCATCGGCGGCAACCTGGGCGGCGTACGGCGTCGACTTGCGCGAGCCCTTGAAGCCCAGCGAACCGGCCGAGGACCAGGCGATGGTGTTGCCCTGATCGTCGGTGATGGTGATCATCGTGTTGTTGAAGCTGGCGTTCACGTGCGCGACGCCGGAGCTGATGTTCTTGCGCTCGCGACGCTTCACGCGCCCGGCCGGAGCGTTCGCGCTCGCGCCGGAGGAAGCCGCTGGTGCTGCTGGTGCCTTCGCCATAATCCGTTCCGTTTCCTTGAGTGGTCCTTAGACCGTCTTCTTCTTGCCGGCGATCGCCTTGGCCGGGCCCTTGCGGGTGCGCGCATTGGTATGCGTGCGCTGGCCGCGGACCGGCAGGCCCTTGCGATGGCGCAGGCCGCGATAGCAGCCGAGGTCCATCAGACGCTTGATGTTCATCGCGGTCTCGCGCCGCAGATCGCCTTCGACCGTGTAGTCCTGGTCGATGACTTCGCGGATGCGCACCACTTCGGCATCGGTCAGCTGCGACACGCGCCGCTCTGCCGGGATGCCGACCTTGGTCGTGATCTCCTTGGCTTTGGCTGGGCCAATGCCAGTGATGTAGGTCAGGGCGATAACCACCCGCTTCTGCGTCGGAATGTTGACGCCCGCAATACGCGCCACGATGTTGCTCCTTAAAGCTAAGCTCTTGTTCGATCAGGGCAAAGCCAATCGGCCCGGTCGCCCCCGGCGATCGAGAAGGCGCGCATTATATTGCGATTCGCCCCCTCGTCAATGCCGAAAGCCGAATTCGTGCCAACTCGCTTTCGCTTTTCAGATCAAGTGGTTAAGGCTTGATCCTGGAAGCACGCCTTCGAGTTCCCGGGTCACCGCATCGGGATCGGCCATGCCGTCCACGCGCTGCAGCAGCCCCTTGTTCTTGTAGTACGGCAGGATCGGCGCGGTCTGCTCGCGATAGGCCTTGAGCCGCGCCTTCACCGTCTCCGCATTGTCGTCCTTGCGCCGGGTGAAGTCGGTCCCACCGCACACGTCGCATACGCCCTTCTTCTTGGGCTGCTGGAACTTGTCGTGATAGCCGGCGCCGCACTTGGCGCAGGCAAAGCGGCCGGAGATGCGCTCCACCAGCGCGTCCTCATCCACCGCCAACTCGATCACGCCGTCGACCTTCTTGCCCTTGCGGGTCAGCATCTCATCGAGCGCGATCGCCTGCTTCTCGGTGCGCGGGAAACCATCGAGCACGAAGCCCGACTTGCAGTCCGGCGCATCGATCCGCTTGTCGATGATGCCGATGACAATTTGGTCGGAGACCAGCTGCCCGGCCTCCATCACCTGCTTGGCCTGCTTACCAAGGGCGCTGCCCGAGGCGACTTCCGCCCGCAGCATGTCGCCGGTCGAAAGCTGCACCAGCTTGTGCCGCTCGTACAGCCGCTTGGCCTGGGTCCCCTTGCCCGCGCCCGGCGGCCCCAACAGGATTAGGTTCACCCCCGACGTCCTTTCAGCCTGGCTTTCTTGATGAGACCTTCATACCGGTGGGCCAGAAGATGCGAGTGCACCTGCGACACCGTGTCCATCGTGACCGACACGACGATCAACAGCGAGGTGCCGCCGAAATAGAACGGCACGGAGTATTGCGAGATCAGGATCTCGGGCAGCACGCAGACCGCGCACAGGTAGGCGGCGCCCAGCACCGTCAGGCGGGTCAGCACGTAGTCCAGGTGCTCCGCGGTATTCTTGCCCGGCCGGATGCCCGGCAGGAAGCCGCCGTTCTTCTTCAGGTTCTCCGCGGTCTCGTCCGGATTGAAGACGATCGCGGTGTAGAAGAACGCGAAGAACGCGATCAGCCCGAGATACATGGCGATATAGAGCGGCTGGCCGTGGCTGAACCAGCGGATCAGCGTCTGCACCCACTCCGGCAGGTCGGCCTGGTTGGAATAGAAGCTGGCGACCGTCAGCGGCAGCAGCAGTAGTGAGGACGCGAAGATCGGCGGGATGACGCCCGACATATTGAGCTTGAGCGGCAGATGCGAGGATTCGCCGCCGAACATGCGGTTGCCGACCTGGCGCTTGGGATATTGCACGATCAGCCGCCGTTGCGCGCGCTCGAAGAACACAACGAAGGTTATGATCACGACGGCACCGATCGCGATGCCAATCACCAGCAGCGGGTTGATGGAGCCGGCGCGCAGCTGCTCGAACACCTGGCTGAGCGCGCTCGGCAGGCGGGCGACGATGCCCGCGAAGATGATAAGCGAGATGCCGTTGCCGATTCCGCGGGCGGTGATCTGCTCGCCCAGCCACATCAGGAACATGGTGCCGCAGGACAGCGTCACGACCGTGGTGAAGATGAAGAAGAAGCCGGGATCGATGACCGCGCCGGCGCCGGTGGGAGACGCCATGTTCTGCAGGCCGTTGGCGATGCCGAGCGACTGCGCCAGGGCGAGCACCAGCGTGCCGTAGCGGGTCCACTGGTTGATCTTGCGGCGGCCGCTCTCGCCTTCCTTCTTCCAGGCCTCGAGGGTAGGCGAGACCGAGGTCAGGAGCTGCATGATGATGGAGGCGGAGATGTAGGGCATGATGCCCAGCGCGAATACCGTCATGCGGCTGATGGCGCCGCCGGCGAACATGTCCACCATGCCGAGGACGCCGCCCGAGTGCTGCTGGAAGATCGCCTCGAAGGCGGCCGAATTGATGCCGGGCAGCGGGATGTAAGCGCCGATCCGGGCCACGATCAGGATGCCCAGGGTGTACCAGATGCGCTGCTTGAGTTCGGTCGCCTTGGAAAGCGCGCCGAAATTAATGCTGGAGGCCAGTTGTTCCGCGGCCGATGCCATATTGGGCAAGCTCCTTTAATGCGGTCCGCAGCCTATATGGTGTCTCCGGCCCGCCCGCTCCAAGGCCCGGGGTCGCCAGGACCCCTTAGGCCTTCGCCTTGGTCTCTTCCTTCTTGGGCTTCGGGGCCTTCACGATGACCGAGCCGCCCAGCTTTTCGACCGCCGCGACCGCCGACTTGGAGGCGCCCGCGACTTCGATGGTCAGCTTGGTCTTCAGTTCGCCCTTGCCGAGCAGCCGGACGCCGTCGCGCACGCGGCTGAGGAGGCCGGCAGCCACCAGATCCGCCCCGGTCACCGTCTTGCCGGCGTCCAGGCGCTTGTTCTCGATCGCCTGCTGCAGGCGGCCCAGGTTTACCTCCACCAGGTCGAGGCGGAAGATGTTGTTGAAGCCCTTCTTGGGCAGGCGACGGAACAGCGGCATCTGGCCGCCCTCGAACCCTTTGATCGCCACGCCGGTGCGCGCGGTCTGGCCCTTGCCACCGCGACCACCGGTCTTGCCCTTGCCCGAACCGATGCCGCGGCCCACGCGGATGCGGTTCTTGCGGGCGCCCGGATTATCGGAAAGCTGATTGAGTTTCATGATCTTATCCTGCTTTCGCCCCAGCCCAGCTGGAGCGCTTTCTTACTTCGCCGGTTCGACCCGCACGAGATGGCTGACCTTGCGGATCATGCCGCGCACCGACGGCGTATCGGCGACTTCGCTGCTGCGGTTCATCTTGTTGAGGCCGAGGCCGATCAGCGTATCGCGCTGACCGGGCTTGCGGCCGATCGGGCTGCCGATCTGGGTGACCTTCAATTTGCCGGACATGTTCGCCTCGTCTTACTCGCGCGCGTCGGCTTCAGCGCCGCGCTTGCTGCCGATGATCTCGCTGACCTTCTTGCCGCGGCGCGCCGCGACCGAACGCGGCGAGTTGCTGCGGGTCAGGGCATCGAACGCCGCCTTGATCATGTTGTGCGGGTTCGAGGTGCCGACCGACTTCGCCACCACGTCGTGGATGCCGAGCGCTTCGCAGATTGCGCGCACCGGGCCGCCGGCGATGATGCCGGTGCCGGCATCCGCCGCCCGCATCACCACGTTGCCGGCGCCGTAGTGGCCGACCACGTCATGGTGCAGGGTGCGGCCCTCTCGCAGAGGAACGCGGATCATCTGCTTCTTGGCATGCTCGGTCGCCTTGCGGATCGCCTCGGGCACTTCGCGCGCCTTGCCGGAGCCGTGACCGACGCGGCCCTTGCCGTCGCCGACCACCACGATCGCCGCGAAGCCAAAGCGCTTGCCGCCCTTCACCACCTTGGCGACGCGGTTGATGCCGACCAGCTTCTCGATCAGCTCGGGCTCGGCGTTACGATCGCGCTCCCGCTCCCGACCACCGTCGCGCCGCTCTCTTTTTTCACCCTTAGCCATAAGCTACATCCTTCCTGAACGGCGCTTAGAACGCCAAGCCGCCTTCGCGGGCGGCGTCGGCCAGCGCCTTGATGCGGCCGTGATACATGTAACCGCCGCGGTCGAACACGACGTCCTTGATGCCCTTCGCGGTGGCGCGGGAAGCGATCAGCTTGCCCACTTCCTTGGCCGCGTCGAGGTTCGCGCCGGTCTTCAGCTTGCCCTTCAGCTCCTTGTCGAGCGTCGAGGCCGCCGCCACCGTCGCGCCGTTCACATCGTCGATGATCTGCGCGTAGATGTGCATCGAAGAACGGAAGACCGACAGGCGCGGCCGACCGACCGCCTTCTGGCGGATCGAGGTGCGCACACGAGTCTGGCGGCGCTTGAACAGCTTGTTTGCCTTATCCATGGCCATTCCTTACTTCTTCTTGCCTTCCTTACGCAGGATGGTCTCAGTGTCGTACTTGATGCCCTTGCCCTTGTAGGGCTCCGGCGGACGGACGGCGCGGATCTCAGCCGCAACCTGGCCGACCTTCTGCTTGTCGTAGCCGCTGATCAGCACCGCGGTCGGCTTCTCGCACTTGATCGTGATGCCTTCCGGGATCGGATACAGCACGTCGTGGCTGTAGCCCATCTGGAGCTGCAGGTTCTTGCCCTGGACCGCGGCGCGATAGCCGACGCCGTTGATCTCCAGGGCCTTGCTGTAGCCCTTGCTCACGCCCTCGACCATGTTGCGCAGGTTGGCGCGGGTGGTGCCCCACAGGACACGCGACTGGGTGGTCTCCTGGACCGGCTTCACCCACACCTTGCCGTCCTTCACGGACACGTCGACTTCCTTGGTGATCGGCAGCTTCAGCGTGCCGAGCTTGCCCTTCACGGTCGCGATGCCGCTGGCGACGTCGACCGTGACGCCTTGCGGAATGGTGACCGGATTCTTGCCTACGCGGGACATCTCGAACCTCTTAGAACACGCGGCACAGCACTTCGCCGCCGACATTCGCCGAGCGCGCGTCGTTCTCCGACATCACGCCCCGCGGGGTCGACAGGATCGAAATACCGAGCCCGTTGTAGTAGCGCGGAAGGTCCGCGATCTTCGAATAGACCCGACGGCCAGGCTTCGATACGCGATGGATCTCGCGGATCACCGGCGTGCCCTCGTGATACTTGAGCTCGATGGTGATCGCGCCGCCCGGATTGGTCTGGTCGACGACGTAGTGACGGATGTAGCCTTCCCGCTTCAGCACCTCGAGCACGTTGGCGCGCAGCCGCGAGGCCGGCGTCGTGCAGCTCGTCATGCCCGCCTTCTGGGCATTCCGGATGCGGGTCAGCATATCTCCCAAGGGATCGCTCAACGGCATTTGTCCGATCCTCCTTACCAGCTTGCCTTGACCATGCCAGGGATCTGGCCGGTCGACGCGAGTTGCCGCAGCGCGATACGCGACAAGCGGAACTTGCGGTAGACCGAGCGAGAACGGCCCGTCAGGTCACAGCGATGTTTGATGCGCACTTTCGACGAGTTGCGCGGCAGCTCGGCCAGCTTCAGGCGGGCCGCGAAACGGTCCTCCATCGCCAGGCTGTCGTTGTCCGCGATCGCCTTCAGCTTCGCGCGCTTGGCGGAATGCTTCTTCGCCAGGCGCTCGCGCTTCTTGTTGCGTTCGATTGAGCTGGTCTTCGCCATCTCGTCCTCTCCTCTAGGCTCAGGCTACGAAGGGCATCTGGAAGCCCTTCAGCAACGCCTTCGCCTCGGCGTCAGTCTTTGCGGTCGTGCAGATCACGATGTCCATGCCACGGACCTTGTCGACCTTGTCGTAGTCGATCTCCGGGAACACCAGCTGCTCCTTGAGGCCAAGCGTGTAGTTGCCGCGGCCGTCGAAGCTCTTGCCGCTGACGCCGCGGAAGTCGCGGACGCGCGGCAGCGCGATGGTGATCAGGCGGTCGAGGAACTCGTACATCCGCTGGCGACGCAGGGTCACCTTGCAGCCGATGTTCATTCCCTCGCGCAGCTTGAAGGTGGCGATCGACTTGCGCGCCTTGGTGATCACCGGCTTCTGGCCGGCGATCGCGGTCAGCTCCGCCACCGCGGCGTTGATCTTCTTGGAGTCGGAAGTCGCCTCGCCGACACCCATGTTGATCACGATCTTGTCGATCCGCGGCGCCTGCAGGGCGTTCTCGTAGGAGAACTCCTTGATCAGCTCGGCGCGCACGACCTTTTCGTAGTGCTCTTGCAAACGGGCAACCATCGGCCCTCTCCTCAATCCAAAGCTTCGCCGGAGCGGCGCGCGACGCGAACCTTGCGCTCGCCGTCCATCTTGTAGCCGATACGCGTCGGCTTCTCGGTCTTCGGGTCGATCAGCGCCACGTTGGAGACGTGGATCGTGAGCTCCTTCTGCACGATGCCGCCTTCCTGCTGCATCGACTGCTTCTGGTGCCGCTGGGCGAGATTGACGCCCTGCACGATCACGCGGTTCTCCTCGCGCAAGACCTTCAGGATCTCGCCGCTCTTACCCTTGTCGCGACCGGTGATCACAACCACCTTGTCGCCCTTCTTCACTTTCAGTTTCGTCGCCATGACCTGGTCCTTTCCCGTCTCGGCCTAGAGCACTTCAGGCGCGAGCGAGATGATCTTCATGAACTTCTTGGCGCGCAGCTCACGCGTCACGGGGCCGAAAATTCGGGTCCCGATCGGCTCGCCCTGCTTGTTGATCAGGACGGCTGCGTTGCGGTCGAAGCGGATCGACGTGCCGTCGGCGCGCCGGATCTCCTTCGCAGTGCGCACGATCACCGCCTGGTGAACGTCGCCCTTCTTCACTTTGCCGCGCGGGATCGCCTCCTTGATCGAGACGACGATGACGTCGCCTACGGTCGCGGTGCGGCGCTTCGAACCGCCCAGCACTTTGATGCACTGCACCCTGCGAGCGCCGGAATTATCGGCGACATCCAGGTTCGTCTGCATCTGGATCATGGCCGGACCCTTTCTTCTTGTTTAATTGCCGGCAGCAGCGTCTTCCGACACCACTTCCCAGCGCTTGCTTTTGGAGATCGGCGCGCACTCACGGATGAACACCGTGTCGCCGATCTTGTGCACGTTGCCCTCGTCGTGCGCCGCATAGCGCTTCGAACGACGGATGAACTTCTTGTAGACCGGGTGCATGACTCGACGCTCGACCGACACGATCACGGTCTTGTTGTTCTTGTCGCTGACCACGGTGCCTTGCAACACTCGACGAGGCATCTCTCGCTCCTACTCTCTTCGTTCGCCCTAGGCTTTCGCCTTGGCGGTCTTCTTGGCCGCGGCCTTCTTGGCCTTCGGCGTTGTCGTCTTCGGCTTCTTGGCCGCCTTCTTTTCCGAGGCCTCAGCCTTCGGCTTCGCGGCCTTCTTGGCCTTCACCTTCGGGGCCGGTTTGGCTTCCGCCGCCGGCTTGGCCGCCGGGGCCGCCACCGCGGCCTTCTGGCCGAGGAAAGTCATGATGCGCGCGATGTCGCGCCGAACCGAGCGCACGCGCGCGGTGTTCTCAAGCTGGCCGTTGGCCTGCTGGAATCGCAGGTTGAAGGCCTCCTTCTTCAGATTCGCGAGGTCGCCCTTCAGCTGATCCTCGGTCTTCATGCGCAGTTCTTCAGCGCCCATCTCGTCTCTCCCTGCGCCCTATCATTCGCCCAGACGGCTGACCATGCGCGTCTTGATCGGCAGCTTGGCCGACGCCAGCATGAACGCCTCGTTGGCCAGTTCCTTGGAAACGCCATCCAGCTCGAACATGATGCGGCCGGGATGCACGCGGCAGACCCAGTATTCGGGCGTGCCCTTGCCCGAGCCCATGCGCACTTCGGCCGGCTTGCGGCTGACCGGGACGTCCGGGAAGATCAGGATCCACACCTTGCCGATGCGCTTCATGTGGCGCGTGATGGCGCGGCGGGCGGCCTCGATCTGGCGCGCGGTGATGCGGGCCGGCTCCATGGCCTTGAGGCCATAGGCGCCGAAGTTCAGGCTCGTGCCGCCCTTGGCAGCGCCATGGATGCGGCCCTTGTGGCCCTTGCGGTATTTGGTTCGCTTTGGCGAAAGCATGTTCCTGCGTCCTTATCCTTCCAAGCGGCGCGATCAGCGCGCCGCCTGATGCTCCATGGCCCGCTTGTCGAGGGCCATCGGGTCGTGGGCCATGATCTCGCCCTTGAACACCCAGACCTTCACGCCGCACGTGCCGTAGGTCGTCTTTGCCGTTCCCTCGCCGAAATCGATCTCGGCGCGCAGGGTATGCAGCGGCACGCGGCCTTCGCGGTACCACTCCATGCGGGCGATTTCCGCCCCGCCCAAACGGCCGGCGCAGTTGATGCGGATGCCGAGCGCGCCGAGGCGCATCGCCGACTGGACCGCGCGCTTCATGGCGCGGCGGAACGCGACGCGGCGCTCCAGCTGCTGCGCGATGTTGTCGGCGATCAGCTTGGCGTCGATCTCGGGCTTGCGGATCTCGACGATGTTTAGGCTGACTTCCGAGCCCGTCATCTTGGCGAGGTCGGAGCGCAGCTTCTCGATGTCGGCGCCCTTCTTGCCGATGACGACGCCCGGACGCGCGGTGTGGATCGTGACCCGCGCCTTCTTGGCGGGACGCTCGATCACGATTCTCGACACACCAGCTTGTCCCAGACGCTCGGTCAGATACTTCTTGAGCTTCAGATCCTGGTGCAGCAGCTCGGCGAAATTGCGGTTCGCGTACCAGCGCGAATCCCACGTCCGGTTGATGCCGACGCGCAGGCCGATCGGGTTGACCTTCTGTCCCATTACGCCTTCTCCTCCTGGTCGGCGCGCTCGCGCACGACCACGGTGATGTTGCTCCAGGTCTTCACCACGCGCGCGCCACGGCCGCGGGCGCGGGCGTGGAAGCGCTTCAGCTTCAGGCTGCGGCCCACGAACGCCTCGGCCACGATCAGGCGGTCGACGTCGAGCGAATGGTTGTTCTCGGCATTCGCGATCGCGGCCTGCAGGACCTTCTTCACGTCGTTGGCGGCGCGGCGCTTGGAGAACGTCAGTGCCGCCATCGCCGGCTGCGCGCCGAGGCCACGGATCATCTGCGCCACCAGGTTGACCTTGCGCGGGCTGGCCTGGATGACCGAAGCGCTGGCGCTCGCCTCGGTGCTCTTGAGCGCGCGCGGAGTCTTTGCCTTGCTCATGCTTCCCTCTTCGCCTTGCGGTCGGCGCTGTGGCCGGAGAAGCTGCGCGTCGGCGCGAACTCGCCGAACTTGTGGCCGATCATGTTCTCGGTCACCAGCACGGGCAGGAACTTCTGGCCGTTGTGCACGCCAAACGTCAGACCCACGAACTGCGGCAGGATGGTGGAGCGCCGCGACCAGGTCTTGATCACTTCATTGCGGCCCGTACCGCGCGAAGCTTCCGCCTTCTTCAGGAGGTAGCCATCAACGAACGGACCTTTCCAAACCGAGCGAGCCATCGAGCGATCTCCTTACTTGCTCGCGTGACGACGGCGCAGGATCTGGCCGTCGGTCTTCTTGTTGTGGCGGGTCTTCTTGCCCTTGGTCGAAATGCCCCAAGGGGTGACCCAGTGCATGCCGCCGTTGGTGCGACCGCCGTGCGGGTGGTCGACCGGGTTCATGGCGATGCCGCGGGTGCTGGGGCGGATGCCCAGCCAGCGCGCGCGGCCTGCCTTGCCGAGGGCGGTGTTCTGATTGTCCGGATTGCTGACGGCGCCGATGGTCGCCATGCACTCGGACTGAACCATGCGCACTTCGCCGGAAGACATGCGCAGCAGCGCGCTGCCCTGGTCGCGGCCCACAAGCTGGACGAAGGCGCCGGCGGCGCGGGCCATCTGGCCGCCCTTGCCGGGCTTCAGCTCGACATTGTGCACGATCGTGCCGACCGGAATGTTCTTCAACGGCATCGCGTTGCCCGGCTTCACGTCGACGCGCTCGCCGGAGACGACCACGTCGCCCGCCTTCAAGCGCTGCGGCGCCAGGATGTAGGCGAGCTCGCCGTCCTGGTACTTCACCAGCGCGATGAAGGCCGTGCGGTTCGGATCGTATTCCAGGCGCTCGACCGTCGCGGCCACGTCGAACTTGCGGCGCTTGAAGTCGATCAGGCGGTAACGGCGCTTGTGGCCGCCGCCCTTGCGGAACGCGGTCAGACGACCGTAATTGTTGCGACCGCCGCTCTTCTTCAGGCCTTCGGTCAGTTCCTTGACCGGCTTGCCCTTGTGCAGGTCCGCACGATCAACGATGACGACGTGACGGATACCGGCGGAGGTCGGCTTAAATGTCTTCAAAGCCATCGCTTACACTCCCGTCGTGACGTCGATGGTCTGGCCCTGGGCCAGAGTCACGACTGCCTTCTTGGTGTCGTTGCGCTTGCCGACAAAGCCGCGGAACCGCTTGACCTTGCCCTGGCTGCGCAGGGTGTTAACGGCAGTCACCTTCACCTTGAACACGCCCTCGACCGCCGCCTTGATCTCCGGCTTGGTCGCCTCGAGCGGAACCCGGAACGTGACCTGATTATGCTGCGAAGCCAGCGTGCTCTTCTCGGTCACCACCGGCCGGCGGATGATGTCGTACATCTCCGCCTGCGTCAGGTTCACCACCGGCTTGTTCATCGGTCGTGCGCGGCTCATTTCAGTCGCTCCACCAAATGCTCCATCGCGCCCTTGGTCAGGACCAGGGTGTCGCGGCGGAGGATGTCGTACACATTCGCGCCCTGCTGCGGCAGCACATCCACGTTCGGGATGTTGCGCGCGGCCTTGGCGAACTGCTCGTTCACCTCGGCGCCGTCGATCACCAGGACCGAGGCCCAGCCCAGCTTCTTGAACTGAGCGGCCAGCTCCTTGGTCTTGCCTTTGGCCGAGGTCTCGCCCCACACCACCAGCTTGCCGTCCTTGTGCTTGGCGCTGAGGGCGTTCTTCAGCGCCAGCTTGCGCACCTTCTTCGGCAGATCGTGCTCGTGGCTGCGCACGACCGGACCGAAAATGGTCGCGCCGCCGCGGAACTGCGGCGAGCGCAGCGAACCCTGGCGGGCGTTGCCGGTGCCCTTCTGGGCATACGGCTTCTTGGTGGTGCCGGAGATGTCGCCGATCTCCTTGGTCTTGTGGTTGCCTGACCGGCGCTTCGCGAGCTGCCAGTTGACGGCGCGCGCCAGAATGTCCTTGCGCACCTTGCGGCCGAAAATATCGGCGAACACGGCGTCGTCGATCTCGACCTCGCCGACCGCCTTGTTGCTGATGTCCGTGACCTTCAGTTTCATGACTGCTCGTCCTTGTCCTTAGGCCGCCGCTTCGGCTTTGGCCTTGAGCGCCGCCGGGAACGGCAGGCCCTTCGGGGCCTTGCGCTTCACCGCATCGCTCACCAGCACATAGCCGCCATCGTGGCCCGGAATCGCGCCCCTGATCAGCAGCAGGCCTTCGGCCTCGTCGGTCGAAGCGACGGTCAGGTTCTGGGTCGTAACGCGCTCGACGCCCAAGTGACCGGCCATCTTCTTGCCGGGGAAGGTGCGGCCTGGATCCTGGCGGTTGCCGGTCGAACCATGGCTACGATGTGAAACCGAAACACCGTGCGTGGCTCGCAAGCCGCCGAAGTTCCAGCGCTTCATCGAACCCGCGAAGCCCTTGCCGATGGTGATGCCGACGACGTCGACGAACTGGCCGGGCACGAAGTGGTTGACCGACAGCTCGGCGCCGACTTCGAGCAGCGCGTCCTTCGACACGCGGAACTCGGCGAGCTTCGCCTTCGGCTCGACCTTCGCCTTCGCGAAGCGGCCACGCTCGGCCTTCGAAACGTTCTTCACCTTGGCCTTGCCGACGCCGAGTTGCACGGCGTTGTAGCCATGCTTGTCCTCGGTGCGGACATCGACGACCTGGCAGGTGTCGACCTTCAGCACGGTGACGGGCACGTGGCTGCCGTCGTCGGCGAAGATCCTGGTCATGCCCAGCTTCTGGGCGATCAATCCGGTGCGCATCGCAGCCGCCCTCTTAATTCTTAAGTTTGATCTCGACGTCGACGCCGGCCGCAAGGTCGAGCTTCATCAGCGCGTCCACGGTCTGCGGCGTCGGATCGACGATGTCCAGCAGGCGCTTGTGGGTGCGGATCTCGAACTGCTCGCGGCTCTTCTTGTCGACGTGCGGCGACCGGTTCACGGTGAAGCGCTCGATGCGGGTCGGCAGCGGGATCGGGCCGCGGACCTGGGCGCCGGTGCGCTTCGCCGTCGTCACGATCTCGTTGGTCGACTGATCGAGCACGCGATGGTCGAACGCTTTCAGTCGGATGCGGATATTTTGGTTATCCATTGCTTCAGGTCCTTCGGCTTGC
>PNKY01000015.1 GCA_013822765.1 Rhodospirillum sp. | reverse complement strand
GGTTGCGCGCGCACCAGACGGCGTGGCCGAGACCACGCGCCTCCTGCTGGCGGATATAGGCGACGTCGCCCGGGTTCGGCACTAGGTCGTTGATGAGCGCCAGCTCCGCATCCTTGCGCCGTTCCTTCAGCGTCTCCTGCAGCTCGTAGGAATAATCGAAGTGATCCTCGATCGCGCTCTTGCCGCGGCCGGTCACGAAGATCAGCTCCTCGATGCCGGCGGCCCGCGCCTCCTCGACGGCGTATTGGATCAGCGGCTTGTCGACGACCGGCAGCATTTCCTTAGGCATGGCCTTGGTCGCCGGCAGGAACCGCGTTCCCAACCCGCCCACCGGAAAGATCGCCTTACGCAGCGGCTTGCGCATTCTTCAGTCCTTGTCTGGAAATTCACTCGGACGGTGACATCAGTTTGTGCCACAGCAACCAGGGACCGGCAACCTGCTCCGCTGGTAAGTCTTTCGGTTACGGTGCGGCATCTATTTGAATTAATTGACTTTATCTAGGCAGCGCGCGCGTCCTTGAGGCCCAGGGAGTCCACCAGCTCGCGTACCTCCTGGCGCGCCGCGACGTGCGAGATGCGCCAGGTGACGCCGGCATCCTTGCGGCTGATGTCGAGCAGGGTGAGGCCGCGCGGGAACAGCTCGCGGAAGATCACACGCTCGGTGAAGCCGGGCGCGATGCGGAACCCGATGCGCTTCGACAACTGCTCCAGCAGGCGGCCGATGTCGCGCTTGTTCTTGGCATCGAGGCTGCTGAGGCGGTTGCGCATGACGATCCAGTCGATCGGCCGGCCGCGGTTGATGGCGCGCTGCTTGCGTTGGTCCCACACCATCTCGCTGTAGACGCTCGGCTTCAGGATCTTCTCGCCGTCGCGGTCGATGCGGCCCAGCAGGTCGAGATCGAGGAAGCTGTCGTTGAGCGGCGTGATCAGCGTATCGGCCAGGGTATGCGCGAGCCGCGACAGCGAGGTGTCGGAGCCTGGCGTGTCGATCACGATGAAATCGCAGTCGGTCAGCTCGGCCAGGGCCGCGGCCAGCCGGTCGGCCTCGTCGTCGCGCCCGGCGATCGCGCTGTCCGCCCCCGACCGCTCGACCGGGATGTGGCGCGGCAATGGCAGCGGCACCAGCATGCCGGCGGCGGTCGCCTTGCGGTTGTCGACATAGCGGGTGAAGGAGCCCTGGCGCGCGTCGCAGTCAATCGAGCCGACCTTGAAGCCGTCATGCAGGAGGGCGACGACCAGATGCATGGCGGTGGTCGACTTGCCCGATCCGCCCTTCTCGTTGCCCAGGACGATGATATGCGGCCTGCCCGCGTGGTGCGGTGTCACGCCTGCGACTCGGGGGCCTTTCCAATCCATACTGCAGTGTCATGAAACACTGCGCCGCCGTTTGGCAAGCCTGCGTCGTCGCTGGTCAGGGTGTTGATGCCGTTGCCGCCCACGAAGGCGGCGTTGGGCCAGATCGACTCGACCACCACCACGCCCGGCAGCAGCCCAGCGAACGGCTTCACATGGACGAAGACGCTGCCCTGCTTGTTGCCGATTTCCGCCAGATCGCCCTCGGCCAGGCCGAGTCGCGCGGCGTCGGCGGGATGGACCAGCAAGGTCGGGCGCCCTTCCCGCTTCTTCGAGCCGGGCGTCTCCGTGAAGGTGGAATTGAGGAACGAGCGCGCCGGCGCCGTCACCATGCGGAACGGTCGCTCCGGCGTCGGCGCGTCGAACACATGCGCCATGTCCGGCAGGCTCGGGAGGCCCGCATGGTTCGGACCGATCTTGGCCCAGTCAGCCTTGAAGTGGAACTTCTTGTCGGCATGGCCGAAACCGTCCTGGAAATGCGCGGTCTCGAAACCCAACGCGCATTCCTGCCAGTGCTTGTCGTGGATTTCCTCCGGGCCTGGCCAGTTGGACCGCTTCAGCGTCTCGCGGATGATCTCCCACTCGGTCATGCCGAAGGCCGGATGCTGGCAGCCCAGCCGCTTGGCCAGCTCGCAGATCACGTAGTGGTTGGTGCGCGCGTCGGCGTACGGCTCCACCACCTTGCGCGTGACCTGCAGGAAGGTGTGGCCGCTGCCGCGATAGATGTCGTCATGCTCGAGGAAGGTGGTCGCCGGCAGCACGATGTCCGCCATCGCTGCCGTCTCGGTCATGAACTGCTCGTGCACGCATAGGAACAGGTCGTCGCGCGACAGGCCTTTCCGCACCAGGTTGGTGTTCGGGCACACCATCATCGGATTGGTGTTCTGCACGATCATCGCCGTGACCGGCGGGCCGTCGCCGAGGTCGCGCTTGTCGCCGGTCAGCACCGCGCCGAGGCGCGACTGGTCCAACTCGCGCACGCTGCGGTCCTGCAGCTCCTTCCCGACGATCATCGAATCGTCGATGTGATAGAGCGAGCGATTGGAATAGAGCGCGCCGCCGCCCTTACGCGCCCAGGCGCCGGTGATGGTCGGCAGGCAGGTCACGGCATGCAGCGAGACCGCGCCGTTGCGCGCGCGCGCAAAGCCGAAACCGACGCGGATATAGGCATTCTTGGTGCGCCCGTAGAGCCGCGCGAAGTCGCGGATCGTCTCCGCCGGCACACCGGTCACGCCTTCGGCCCACTCCGGCGTGCGGTCACGCACATGCGCCTCCAGCGCCGCCGGATCGTCGGCATAGCGAGCCATGTAGTCGCGATCGGCGAGCCCTTCGGCGAACAGCACATGCATCATACCGAGTGCCAGCGCCGCATCGGTGCCGGGCCGCAGCATGATATGCAGGTCCGCGACCTCGGCGGTCGGGTTGCGATAAGGATCGACGCAGACGAACTTGGCGCCGCGCTCCTTGCGAGCGCGCGCGACATGGGTCATCACGTTGACCTGGGTCGAGACCGGATTGGTGCCCCACGCGATGATGAGGTCGCTGTCCGCGATCTCGCGCGCATCGACCCCGCGCATCACGCCGACGCCGGCCATCCAGCCGGCATCCGACAACGCGACGCAGATGGTGCTCTTCTGCTGCGAATACTTCTTCTCGTGGCGCAGGCGCTGGATGCCGTCGCGCTGCACCAGCCCCATGGTGCCGGCGTAGAAATACGGCCAGACCGTTTCCGCGCCCCATTTCTGTTCGGCCTGGATGAAGCGTTCCGCGACTTCGTCGAGCGCCTCGTCCCACGCCATCGGCTTGAACGCGGCGAAGCCGACGCCCTTGTCGCCGACGCGCCACATCGGCTGCGCCAGGCGCTCCGGATGGTGCTGCCGCTCGGCATAGCGCGCGACCTTGGCGCAGATCACGCCGGCGGTGTACGGATTGTCCTTCGCGCCGTGCACGCGGCCGATCTGCGTCGGGCTCAGGCGTTCCACTTCGAGGGCGCAGGTGGATGGGCAATCGTGCGGACAGGCGCTGTGCACGATCTCGGGCTTGCTTTTGGCGACGGCGTCCAAGGGCATGAAAATGTCGGGGCCGCACTTGGCGGCACGCTCCAAAATACCTAGAGTGCCGCGACTTTACCCGCCGCGGCCCGGCAATTCCAGGCCCTCAACGGCGCTTTCGGGGATGTATGGTGACAAGTTTGGCGGCTGCGGGCCAGCTTCAATTCAAGCCCAAACTGGGCGTGTTCTACATGCTGGCCGCCATTTCCGTGCTCGGCAGCACCGACGCCATCGTCAAGTGGTCGAGCGGCAACATCGACCCGATCCAGATCGGCTTCTCCCGCTTCGTCGTCTCGCTGATCATGGTGCTGTGGCTGGTCGGCCGCTCGCAGCCCGGTTTCGCCGCGCTCCGCACCAAGCGGCCGCTGGAGCATGCCGCGCGCGCCTTTTGCGCGGCGGTCGAGTTGACCGCCTTCTACTACGCGATCAGCAAAATTCCGTTGCCGACCGCCATGAGCGTCGTCGCCGCCTCGCCGATCTTCGGCACGATCCTCGGCATCGTGTTCCTGCGCGAGCGGCTGCGCCTCGGCGGCTGGATCGCGGTGTTCGCCGGTTGCGCCGGCATGTTGCTGGTGGTGCAGCCCGAAGAAGGCGCGAACAGCCTGGTTGGCACGATCGCAGTCCTGATATCGGTGTTTCTGTGGTGCTTCGCCCAGCTGTTCGCGCGGCGGCTCAGCACCACCGAGAGCAACTTCAGCATCCTGTTCTATTACGCCATCGGCGGCGTCATCATCCTCGGCCTCGCGACGCCGTTCGTCTGGGTCAATCCGACGCCGCTCGAATGGGCGGGTCTTCTCGCGGTCGGCGTGTTCGGGTGCGTCGGTCAATATTTCCTGATCCTGTCGCTGCGCTACGCTCCGATGTCGCTGCTGGCGCCGTTCGAATACAGCGCGCTGGTATGGGCCAGCCTCTATGGCTTCATTTTCTGGGGCGACGTGCTGGGGCCGATCGCGATCGTCGGCGTCGCCATCATCATCGCCGCCTGCCTCTACATCACCCGCACCATGGAGCACTGATGGAGCGGGCCGAGGTTGATTGCGTCGTCATCGGCGCCGGCGTCATCGGCCTGGCCTGCGCACGACGCATCGCGCACAGCGGCCGCGAGGTCCTGATTCTCGAAGGCGAAGGCGACATCGGCTCCGGTGTCTCAGCGCGTAACAGCGAGGTCGTCCACGCCGGTATCTACTATCCCACCGGCAGCTTGAAGGCGCGCTTGTGCGTCGCCGGCCGCGAGCAGCTGTACGCCTATTGCGCCGGTCATGGCGTGACCACCCGCAAGGTCGGCAAGCTGGTGGTCGCCACCGCGTCCGAACAGTTGCCCGCCCTTCACAAGCTGATGGAGCAGGCGCAGGCCAATGGCGTCGACGACCTCGCGCTGCTGACCGCCGACCAAGCCCGCACGCTGGAGCCGCAACTCGCCTGCATCGCCGCGTTTCACTCGCCCTCGACCGGCATCATTGACACCCACGGATTGATGCTGAGCCTGCTGGGCGAAGCGGAAGCGCGCGGCGCGGCCCTCGCCCGCCACGCGCCGGTGGAACGCGGATGGCTCGAGGATGATGGCCGCGTGACCCTGCAAGTCGGCGGTCCCGACCCGATGCAGGTGACGGCGCGCGTGCTGGTCAACGCAGCCAGCCTCGGCGCGCAGGCGATCGCGCGCGCCCTGCAAGGCTACCCGGCGGATCGCATTCCGCCGCTCTATTATGCGAGGGGCAACTACTTCAGCCTCAGCGGGCCATCGCCCTTCTCGCGCCTGATCTACCCGATGCCGGAAGCCGCGGGCCTCGGCGTGCACTTGACGCTGGACCTCGCGGGACAAGCACGCTTCGGCCCCGACGTCGAATGGATCGACTACCTCGACTACACGGTCGACCCGCGGCGCGGCGATGTGTTCTACGCCGCCATCCGCAGCTACTGGCCGCAGCTGCGCGACGGCGCTCTGCAGCCCGCTTACGCCGGCATCCGCCCCAAGATCCAGGCGCCGGGCACGGCCGCCGCCGACTTCCGCATCGATGGGCCGGAGGTGCATGGCCTGCCTGGGCAGGTGCATCTCTATGGCATCGAGTCACCGGGACTGACCTCGAGTCTCGCCATCGCCGATGAGGTGGCCGCGCGACTCGATCTCTGACCGAAGCGGCTGGAAACAGCAGCAGCTTTTAATCATTCAAAGTAAACCGCGCCATGATGCGCCGCAGCGACTCGACCTCGCAAAGCCTGTTGCCATCACTGAAATCTCCAGCGTGCGGCGCAGCAATCGCGCCACACGCTGATCCTCCTTTGATGAGCAGTGCTGCGGGCGTAGTCTTTCGCGGCTCAGGCTCAACAAAACGCCGAGTAACGGGCCAAAAAGGCCAACAAGGGGGAGCATCATGGAACACGAAGCCGGGACTGGCGGCGTCGAATACGAGAAAGTCGGCGCCGAATATTTTGCGCAACGCACGCTCCGCAAATATGCAGGCGTGTTTTCCTTGTGGGCCCTCGGCGTTGGCGCCGTCATCTCGGGCCACTATTCCGGATGGAACTTCGGCCTCGGCGTTGGCGGGTTTGGCGGCTTTCTGATCGCCGCCATCGTCATCGGCATCATGTATCTCTGCCTCTGCTATTGCCTGGCGGAGATGTCGCCGGCTCTGCCGCATACCGGTGCCGCCTATTCGTTCGCGCGGAGCGCCATGGGTCCTTGGGGCGGCTACCTGACCGGCGTTGCGGAGAACATCGAATACGTCATTACGCCGGCGGTGATCGTGTTCTTCATCGGTTCCTACATGTCGGGAATCTTCCCGAGCACTGCCGAGTATCAATGGGTCTGGTGGATCGTCGGCTATGTGATCTTCCTCGGCCTCAACCTCCTCGGCGTCGAGCTCAGCTTCAAGGTCAGCGTCATCGTCACGCTGCTGGCCTTGGCGGTGCTGGCGATCTACTGGATCAGCGCGATCCCCCACTTCGACTTCAATCGCTGGGCTCTGAACATCGGGGTCGATCCGGCGACCGGGGCAACGGTCGAGCTGCCGGACGGCAACGGCCCCTTCATGCCGCTCGGCTGGGGCGGCGTGCTCGCCGCACTGCCCTTCGCAGTGTGGCTGTTCCTCGCCATCGAGCAGCTGCCGCTGGCAGCGGAGGAGTCGCAGGATCCGAAGAAGGACATGCCGAAGGGCCTGTTGCTCGGCTTCCTGACGCTGGCCATTTCCGCCACCTTGATCACGTTCCTGAATTCCGGGATCGGAGTCCAGAGCGCGGACGGTACCGCCCATGGCGCCTTCTATCTCGGCGGCTCGGCCGAGCCGCTGCTGGATGGATTCAGGGTCACCATTCCGGGCTTGGCGGAGTTCCTCGCGATCTGCGCCCTGGTCGGGCTGATCGCCAGCTTCCACACCATCATCTATGCGATGGGCCGCCAGGTTTACTCGCTGTCGCGCGCCGGCTACTTCCCGCGCGGGCTGTCGGTCACCCACGGCAAGCACCAGGTGCCGCACAAGGCGCTGCTCATCGGTGCGGTCGTCGGGTTCGTGGTGATGATCGTGATCTACCGCGTGCGCGAGGACAGCGGCGCGATCATCGGTGGCACATTGCTCAACATGGCGGTGTTCGGCGCGATGATCTCTTACTTCATGCAGGGCCTGTCCTTCGTGGTCTTGCGCAAGAGGCTGCCTCATATCCCACGGCCGTATGTCAGTCCCCTGGGCGAGGCCGGCGGCTACATCGTCATGGTCATCTCGGCAGTCACGTTGTTCATGCAGCTGCAGGATCCGGTCTACCGCAATGGCGTCTACTTCGCGGCGGCCTGGTATGCGATCTGCATCGTCTATTTCGCGGTGATCGGCCGGCACAAGCTGGTCTACTCGCCGGAAGAGGAGTTCGCGACCAAGGAACGGCAGAAAGCGGTGATGACCAAGGCCAGCGCTTAACGCGATCAGATAGGACTTTTGCCTCCAGGCGGCGCCATGTGCGCCGCCTGTTTTCTTGACCGTTCGTGGGATTCTGACCAGCAAACGGGCAATCCGGGACGGCTTTACAAGCCCATGACGCCTGCTCATACTCCCGCCACGCGACGACCAGAGGCATGGCTGATCGCGTTCGGAGTCGCAGATCTTGCGACGAAGGGGGTTCGGGCCGCTCAGGCGCGACACATCTTCAGCGGCACATTCAATTGGCAATTCAGCCAAGGCAGCCGGCCATGAGGGACGAGTCCATCATGGCATCGCTCGACTGCGAGACAGAAACGAGGGGGAGCTTACATGGCAGACCAACATCATGAGGACGTCAAAGTCCTCCACTCCATGGGATATGCGCAGGAGCTTGCGCGCCGCATGGGCGGATTCCAGAACTTCGCGATTTCGTTTTCCATCATCTGCATCCTGGCCGGCGGCATCGGCGCCTACACGGTGGCGATGGGCGCAGCCGGCGGCGGCTCGATCGGCATCGGCTGGATCGTCGGTTCGATCTTCACGCTGGTCGTGGCATGTGCCATGGGGCAGATCGCTTCGGCCTATCCGACCGCCGGCGGCCTCTATCACTGGAGCTCGCTCCTGGGTGGCAAAGGCTGGGGCTGGGGCACGGCATGGCTCAACCTGCTTGGGCTGCTGTTCGTGGTCGCGTCGGTCGACTACGGCGTCTACCTGCTGTTGAAGGATCTGGTCCTCGTCGGCCTGTTCGGCATGGCGCCGGAGAGCTTCACCGGCACGCATCTTGTCATTGCCGTTGCGATCATCCTCGTGACGCAGGCCTTCCTGAACTATGTCGGCATTCGGGCCACGACGATCCTGACGGACTTCTCCGGCTACCTGATCTTCCTGGTCTCGATCATCCTGATCGTGGGACTGGTCTGGGGCTCGCCGGTCGAGCTGGATTTCTCGCGCATCTACACCTTCACCAACAACACCGGACCCGCCGGCGCCGAAAGCTGGCCGCGCACGGAAAGCCTGTTCTTCGCGTTCATCCTGGGCCTGCTGCATGTGTGCTACACCATCACCGGCTTCGATGCGTCGGCACACACCTCGGAAGAGACACGCGACGCGCAGCGTAGCGTGCCGCGTGGCATGGTAACCTCGGTGTTCTGGTCGGCCCTGTTCGGCTGGCTCCTGATCGTTGCCGTGCTGCTGGCGATGCCGGACACGACCGAAGGCGCCGGCAAGGGCTGGTCGGTGTTCTACTACGTGCTTGATGCCAGCGGCATGCCGGGTTGGCTCAAGGGCTTCGTCTCCATCGGCATCGTGGTGTCGAACTACCTGTGCGCGCTGGCCGGCCTCACCTCGCTGTCGCGCATGATCTTCGCGTTCGCCCGCGACGGCGGATTGCCGCGGCCATTGCGCAAGATCAGCCCGAAGTATCGTACGCCCGGCGCGGCGATCTGGGTCGGTGCGCTGGCCTGCTTCATCCTTGGCATGTTCGCCGGGTTTGACGCACGTGCGTACATCATCCTGGCATCGGGCTGCGCCGTGTTCCTGTACGTGTCCTACGCCATGCCGATCGGCGCCGGCATCCTTGCGGAGGGCAAGAGCTGGAACAAGAAGGGGCCGTTCGACCTCGGCGTCTGGTCCAAGCCGGTCGCGGCGCTCGCGGTGATCGGAGCATTGATCCTGGCGTTCGTTGGCTTCCAACCGCCCTATCAGCTCGTCGGCCAGTTCCTTGCCGTCGCGGTTGTGGTGCTGGTCGTGGTCTGGTTTGCGTTCGAGCGCAAGCGCTTCCCTGGCCCGCCGCTGACCGAAGAGGCGGTAAGGGCCCGCCAGGCCGAGATTGCCCGCGAGGAAGCCGCGCTGGGCAGCCCTGCAGAATAAGCGACGAAAGCGTTATCAATTCCTGGGGCCGCTCTTCGGAGCGGCCCTTTTCTTTCGCCCTTTTGCGGCTTGACGACCCTCAGGCGGCGACCCAGACTTGAACCTTGTTCGCCGTTGTCGGGAGAGATCGCAATACCTGCTAAGGTATTGCGGCGCCGAAGGAGCAACCGCCCCCGGAACCTCTCAGGCAAAAGGACCGATCACGGCCGAAGACTCTGGAAAGCAGGCGCCGCGACAGCTCGCCGCAGCACCTCACCGAAGGAGTAAACCGGCTTGGCCACGCGCCACCTGCCGGTGAATCTCTCAGGTCCAATCGACAGAGGGGGGACCGCCTGGGCCGCTTGCGGTGTCGTGGGCGGGCCAGTTATCACCGGGGGTAGGCTGATGGCAGAAACCGAAGATCATCGCGCATGGCATCCGCCCACCGTGGCGGAAACGTTGCGCGCCCCTGCTTCGCCCTTCGCGCTCGATACCGAGCGCCGGGCCGCGCTCAGCTTGGTGCTGATGAATGGCTTCGCCCTCGGCGACCTCGCCCGCTTGCTCGATGTCTTCACCTCCGCCAACGAGCTGGCGCAGCGCCGCGCCTTCAGCTGGGAGATCGTCGCCATCTCCGGCCGCTCGATCGTGAGTTCGGCCGGCATTCCGGTCGCCGCCGACGGCGACGTGACCGAGTTGCGACCGCTCTCCACCGTGATCGTGTTCAGCGACGCCGATGCCTCGGGCGACGATTGCGCCGGCCTCGCCGCCTGGCTCAGCGCGCATCCCGCTTCGATCCAGCGCCTGGGCGGTATCGGCGGCGGCTGCTCGGTCTTGGGACGCATCTCGGCGATGCCGAAGGAGCGCGCCCGCGGCGCGGCGCAGCGCAAGGAGATGTTCTGGCGCAAGGACGATTTCTTCGGTTGCCGTGGCGGTTGCGCGACCTCGGACTTCGCGCTCGCCAATGTCGAGGCCGTGCAGGGCTCTGCTGTGGCGCAGCAGGTGATGATGCGCCTCGCCCGCCAGCGCGTGCGCAAGAAGATCGAGCCGGCCGCCGACCAGCAGCAATCGATCGAGACCCAGGTCGCCCCGCCAATCAAGCGCGCCGTCGCCCTGATGCGCAATACGGTCTCGGACCCTGTTCCGTTGCCGCAGATCGCGGCCGAGGCCGGCATCCACCTGCGGCACCTGGAGCGGCTGTTCCACCGGCACCTCGGCGTCAGCCCGCGCGGATACTACCAGCGCCTGCGCCTGGCGCGCGCACGCGATCTGGTCCAGGGCACCATGCTGGGCCTGGCGCGGGTGGCGGAAGCGGTGGGTTTCGACTCGCTTTCGCATTTCTCCAAATGCTATATGGACGCCCATGGAGTAAGGCCAAGCGAAGACCGTCAGCGTCACTTCACGACGCCCGGGGACCAACCCGGCGACGGCCTCATGGGGGATGTGTCCAAGATCAAGCAGGCTTCCAAACGCCCATCCGGTGCGCGTCGCCACGCCGCCTAGCAGCTCAAGCCACACACGACAAATCAAGACGATAAACGGGGGGTCTACGTCATGCCTTTGAAGCCGGAGCAGGTGAAGAGCGTTGCTCAAGCCAAGAAGATCGTCGAGGAGCGCGGAATCACCCACATCAAGGTCGGCGTGTTCGACGGCGACGCCATCCTGCGCGGCAAATACATGTCGAAGACGAAGTTCTTCTCCGCGCTCGAAGGCGGCTTCGGCTTCTGCGACGTGGTGCTGGGTTGGGACAGCAACGACCAGCTGTTCGACAACGTCAAATACACCGGCTGGCACACCGCCTATCCCGACGCCTGGGTGCGGGTGATTCCGGAGACCTGCCGCGAGATTCCGTTCGAAGACAATACGCTGTTCTTCCTGTGCGAGTTCGTAAACAAGGCAGAGGAGATCTGTCCCCGCGGCGTCCTGCGCCGCGTGCTCGATAGGGCCGCGAAGATGGGCTATGAGGCCTATTCCTCGGCCGAGTACGAGTTCTTCATGTTCGACGAAACGCCGGAGAGTGTCCGCGAAAAAGGCTTCCGCAACCTGACGCCGATGACGCCCGGCTATTTCGGCTATTCGATGATACGCGGCTCGGTCTGGGCCGAGCTCTATCACGAAATCCTCGACACCTGCGAAAAGATGCGCATGCCGATCGAGGGCTTGCACACCGAGACCGGCCCGGGAGTTCTCGAGGCGGCCCTCGCCTTCAACAAGGCGCTCGAGAGCGCCGACCGCGCGGCCCTGTTCAAGACCTTCATGAAAGTGCTGGCGCAGCGCCGCGGCCTGATGGCGACCTTCATGGCCAAGTGGTCTAACAACTGGCCTGGCCAGAGCGGCCACATCCACGTCAGCCTCAAGGGCAAGGACGGCAAGTCGGTGTTCTACGACGCCAAGAAGCCGCACACCATGAGCGACAAGCAGCGCTGGTTCGTCGGCGGCCAGCAAGCGCTGATGCCGGAGCTGCTTGGCATGGTGAGCTGCACGGTCAACTCCTATTCGCGCCTGATCCCCGGCTTCTGGGCGCCGACCAACGCGACCTGGGGCGTCGAGAACCGCACCTGTGCGCTGCGCGTCATTCCAGGCTCCGAGAAATCGCAGCGCGTCGAATACCGCATCGCCGCCGCCGACATGAACCCGTATCTCGCGATGGCAGTCGCGATCGGCTCCGGCCTCTACGGCATCGAGAACAAGATCGAGCCGATGCCGGCGATCGTCGGCAATTCCTATGACATGAAGCATCCGGCAAAGCTCGACCTGCCGCGGACGCTGTGGGAAGCGGCGCAGCGCCTGCGCAAGTCGAAGGCGGCGGCCGACCTGTTCGGTGAGCCTTTCGTCGAGCATTGGGCCGCGACCCGCGAATGGGAAGAGCGAGAGTTCCGCAAGCACATCACCGATTGGGAACTGGCGCGTTACTTCGAGATCATCTGACGGACAGCATCATCATGGCAGCCACACAGAAGACCATCACGCCGATCGACAACAGCGTCTATGTCGAGCGACCCTACGCCACGCCATCCGAGATCGCCGCGACCTTGAAGGCGGCGGCCGAGGCGCAGCGCACGTGGAAGTTCACGTCCATAGCCGAGCGCGCGAAGATCCTGACCAAGGCGGTGGACATCTTCCTCACCCACAGGGACCAGCACGCCGAGCAGATCACGCGCCAGATGGGCCGCCCGATCGCTCAGAGCCCGGGCGAGATGCGTGGCTTCGAAGAGCGCGCCCGCTACATGATCCAGATCGCCGCGGAGGCGCTCGCCGACCTCGAGGCGAAGGACAAGCCGGGCTTCGTGCGCTTCGTCCGGCGCGAGCCGCTCGGCGTCGTCTTCATCGTGGCGCCGTGGAATTACCCCTATCTCACCTCCGTCAACGGCGTGATCCCGGCGCTGATGGCCGGCAACGCGGTCGTGCTCAAGCACTCCGCCCAGACCCCGCTGTGCGCCGAAGGGTTCCAGCAGGCGTTCGACGCCGCCGGCCTCCCCAAGGGGCTGTTCCAGCATCTCGTCCTCACCCACGACGATACCGCCAAGGTGATCGCTGCGCCGGAAGTCGCCTATTGCAACTTCACCGGCTCGGTCGCCGGCGGCCACGCCGTGCAGCAGGCCGCGCTCGGCAAGTTCATGGGCCTCGGCCTGGAGCTGGGCGGCAAGGACCCGGCCTATGTGCGCGCCGATGCCAATCTCGACCACGCGGTCGAGAACCTGGTCGACGGCGCCATGTTCAATTCCGGTCAGTGCTGCTGCGCCATCGAGCGCATCTACGTGCACGAAAAGCTGTTCGACAAGTTTGTGGACGGCTTTGTGGATCTCACAAAAAAATACAAGCTGGGCAATCCACTCGACGCCGGCACCAACCTGGGCCCGATGGTGCGCACCTCGGCCGCCGAGTTCGTGCGCGGCCAGATCGCCGACGCGGTGAAGGCCGGCGCCAAGGCGCTGGTCGATCCCAAGAGCTTCGCCGCCGACAAGCCCGGCACGCCCTACTTGGCACCGCAAGTGCTTGTGAACGTGGATCATGCCATGAGCGTGATGTCGGAAGAGAGCTTCGGCCCGGTCATCGGCATCATGAAGGTGAAGACCGACGACGAGGCGGTCCGCCTCATGAACGACAGCAAATACGGCCTCACCTGCGCGCTGTGGACCTCGGACACCGACGAGGCGGAAAAGATCGGCGACCGGCTCGAAACCGGCACCATTTACATGAATCGCTGTGACTACCTCGACCCGGCCCTCGCCTGGGTCGGCGTCAAGAACTCCGGCCGCGGCGCCACTTTGAGCCGGGTCGGCTACGAGATGCTGACCAGGCCGAAGTCGTTCCACCTGCGAAAGATCTGAGCGCCGCCGCCACCCCTGGACAGGGCCGAAGTCCCCTGCGAATCTGCGCCTCGTGAGGGAATCTATCGCACACAGCAGGGCGGTCATCATCGGCGCCGGGGTGGTCGGCTGCGCCGTCTTCCGGCGTCTGGCCATGGCCGGCCTCGAACCGATCATGCTCGAGGCCGCGTCGGACATCCTCGACGGCGCGAGCAAGGGCAACAGCGCGCTGCTGCACACCGGCTTCGACGCGCCGGAGGACAGCATCGAGGTTCGTTGCATCCAGTCCGGCTACCGCGAATACCTCGCGATCAAAGACAAGCTCAATCTGCCGCTGATCGAAAGTGGCGCGCTGGTGGTGGCGTGGGACGAAGAGCAGCTCGCCAAGTTGCCAGCGATCGTCGCGAAGGCGCATCGGAACGGCGTCGGCGACGTCGTGCAGATCGACCGCGACGAACTGCGCAAGCGTGAGCCGTCCCTCAGCGAGCGCGGCCTCGGCGCAGTCCACGTGCCGGGCGAGCACATCATCGATCCCTGGTCCGCGCCGCTCGCCTACGCGCACCAAGGCTTGGCGCATGGCGGCAAGGTCCTGCGGCGCTGCCGCGTCACCGGCGGCGCATTCGACGGCGTGCGCTGGACGCTGCAGACGACGCTCGGCAACGTCGTGGCGGGCGTCGTCATCAACGCCGCTGGCAATCACGGCGACCTGGTCGAAGCCATCAACCAACCGCCCGCCTTCGCCATCACGCCGCGCAAGGGCCAGTTCGTCGTGTTCGACAAGCCGGCGTCCAAACTGCTGCACGCCATCATCCTGCCGGTGCCGACCGAGCGCACCAAGGGCGTCGTCGCCTGCCGCACCGCCTTCGGCAATCTGCTGGTCGGCCCGACGGCGGAGGACCAGACGGATCGCGACCGCGCCGAGGTCGACCACGCGATGCTGGAGCAGCTGATCGCCAAGGGCGTCGAGATGATCCCCGAGCTCGCGCATCATTCGGTGAACGCGATCTATGCCGGCCTCCGGCCCGCGACCCAGTTCAAGGACTATCAGATCGCCGTCAACCGCGAGCGCCGCTGGATCACCGCGGCCGGCATCCGCTCGACCGGCCTGACCGCCGCGCTCGGCATCGCCCAGATGATCGGCCGCGGTTTCGCCGAGACCTTCGGCGACGTGCGCGAGGCGGAGCCGATCTGGACCCCGGTCCCCAACCTCGCCGAAGAACGGCCGCGCCAATACATGACCGAGGCCGGCGGCGACATCGTCTGCCATTGCGAGCTGGTGACGCGCGGCGAGATCGCGGCCGCACTCGAAGGCCCGCTGCCAGCCGGTGACCTCGGCGGCCTGAAGCGGCGCACGCGCTGCATGATGGGCCGCTGCCAGGGCTTTTATTGCAGCGCGCAGGTACTGGCGATGGCGGAAGGACGTTTGCAGCCATGACCAGCAACAGCGACGTGCTGATCCTGGGCGGCGGGCCGGCGGGCCTGTCGTGCGCGCGCGCCCTGCGCGGGCTCGGCATCCACAACATTGTGTTGCTGGAGCGCGAGAGCGCGCTAGGCGGCATTCCGCGCCACTGCGGCCATCTCGGCTTCGGCCTGCGCGAGTTCGGCAAGGTCTATAGCGGACCAGACTATGCCAAGCGCTTGGCCGACAAAGCCTCCGGCGCCGACCTCAAGCTGCGCATGTCCGCCTTGAAGCTCGAGCCGGGCGGCCTGGTGCGCGCGACCGGGCCTAACGGCGCCGAGGATTTCCAAGCCAAGGCCATCGTCCTTGCCTTCGGTGCGCGCGAGACGCCGCGCAGCGCCCGCCTGATCTCCGGCAGCCGTCCATTCGGCGTGATGAACACCGGCGCGCTCCAGCAGTTCGTGTATCTCCACGGCAAGTGCCCGTTCGAGCGGCCGGTCGTCATCGGCAGCGAGCTGGTCGCCTTCTCCACCTTGCTGACGCTGCGCCACGCAGGCTTGAAGCCACTGGCGATCATCGAGGAGAACGCGCGCATCACCGCGCGCGCGCCCGGCAAGTGGATCGCGCGGCTCGGCTTCGGCGTGCCGGTCCTCACCAACACGCGCCTCCTCAGTATCATCGGCCGCGACCGGGTGACCGGGATCGAGATCGATCGCGGCTTCGGTCCGGAGCTGATGGAGTGCGACGGCGTCATCCTGACGGGGCGCTTCCGGCCAGAGACGGCCCTAATCGCGCCCTCTCATATCGAGATTGATCCCGGCACCAGCGGTCCTGTCATCGACGATTATTTCCGCTGCTCCGATCACCACTATTTCGCGGCCGGCAACGTGCTGCGCGGCATCGAGACGGCAGGCCAATGTTGGCGCGAAGGCAAAGCGGTCGCCGAGATGGTGATCGCCCGGCTGGAGAACCGCCTGCCGGCGCGCCAGCCCGATGCACGCGTGACGCTGCAGGGCCCGCTCGCCTACGTCTATCCGCAGCGCATCTATCGTGATGCGCTGACCGATCACCCGCTGCTCTTCAAGGCGCGCGTCACCCATGAAGTGCGCGGCCGGCTGTCAGTGGTGGTCGATGGCAGCGTGGTATGGTCGAGCCGCATCTCCGCCCTGCCGGAGCGCCGCATCGCCTGGAAGCTGCCCGCGCGCGACCTGAGAACGTGCCGGCAAGTGTCGGTGGAACTCGATGCCGCATAGAGCCGACGCGTCGCGTCACTTCGTCTCCAATCCCCTCCCCCGACACGGGGGAGGGTTAGGGGGGAAGCCGCGCCTCAGATGGACGGAAACTTCGCTCGCTTCCCCCACCCCTGCCCTCCCCCAGTTTGGGGGAGGGGGATTCCCCTCATGACCACCGTCATCGCCATCGACCAGGGCACTACTGGCACCAAGGCGCACCGGCTGCGCGACGACGGCACGTTCGAGACCGTCGCCGGCTTCGAGCATCGCCAGATCTACCCGCAGCAAGGCTGGGTCGAGCACGATCCTGAAGAGCTGACGCGCCATGTCGAGAGTGCGCTCGAGCAGGCGGGCGATGCCTCCGCCATCGGCATCGCCAACCAGGGCGAGACCGTTGTCGCGTGGGATGCCGACACCAAGCGCCCGATCCACAACGCCATCGTGTGGCAGGATGCGCGCACGGCCGATGTGACCGAGCGGCTCAAGGCCGACGGCGCGGAGGAACTGACCTTCAAGCTCACCGGTCTTCCGCTCGATCCCTACTTCTCGGCCGCCAAGCTGCGCTGGCTGCTCGACAACGTGCCGGAAGCGACGGCGTTGCGCAAAGCCGGGCGCCTGCGTCTCGGCACCAGTGATGCCTTTTTCCTCGACCGCCTGACCGGCCGGTTCGCGACCGATGTCACCACCGCCTCGCGCACCAGCCTGATGAATCTCGAGACGCTGCAGTGGGACCAGCGCCTCGCTGACCTGTTTGGCGTGCCGCTCGAATGCCTGCCGGAGATTCGTCCGACCGCAGGATCGTTCGCGGATGCGCGCGGCATCCCGGTGACGGCGAGCCTGGTCGATCAACAAGCCGCTTTGTTCGGCCATGGTTGCCGGCGCAAAGGCGATGCCAAGATCACCTTCGGCACCGGCGCGTTCGCGCTCGCCGTCGCGGGCAGCACCGTGCCGCGCGACAGCGAGAGCGGCCTCGAAGCGACCGTCGCATGGCAGCTGGGTGACGCGCCGGTCGCGTACGCCTTGCAAGGCGGCATCTACAACGCCGCCTCCGCCGTCAACTGGGCGCGCAGCCTCGGCCTGTTTTCCGACTACCAGGAGATCGACGACTTCACGGCCGAGAGCGCGATCGCGCGCGGCCTCGTGTTCGTGCCGGCGCTGAGCGGCCTCTCCTGCCCATACTGGGATCGCCGCGCCGCCGGCCTGTGGCTCGGCATGGGGCTCGAAACCACCAGGGCCGACCTGATGCAAGCCGTGCTGGAGGGCGTGGCGCTGCTGGCGCACAAGGTGATGGCTGCGATCGACAAGCTCTCGCCGCTCGCGCCCGTGCTGTCGGTCGATGGCGGAATGACCCGCAACCGCTACTTCACGCGTTTCCTGGCCGACGCGATGAACAAGCGCGTGCGCGTGCCCTCGAGCGCCGAGCTGACCGGCCTCGGCGCCGCGCAGCTGGCGATGATCGGCGCGGGCTTTGCCAAGCCTGATACCCTGCCGCCATCCCCGCCGCCGAAGGTCGAGATCGCGCCCGTCGCACCGCTTGCCGCCGACCTGCACGCGCGCTTTTCCACGGCGATCGAGCGCAGCAAGGCCTGGCGCTAGACCAGCCCGCAGCGCGCCACCGTTCCGCCGCAAATCCGCCACCTTCGCGCAGCCATGCTTCCCGTTCGGAAGGGGTTCATCATGCGAGCGATCTTCGCAACCATTCTCCTGATGCTCGTGGCGCATACCGCGCGCGCAGAACCCGCGCGCGCGCTCGACCTCGTCGCTGCCGCCCGCGCGCAGGTCGGCGTCACGCTGATCTACGATCCCAGCTACCAGCAGATCGCTTATCCGATGGGCGACGTGCCGATGGAGCGCGGCGTGTGCAGCGACGTGGTGATCCGCGCCTTCCGCGCAGCCGGCATCGACCTGCAGCAGGAGTTGCATCGCGACATGAAGCGGCACTTCGCCGCCTACCCGAAGAACTGGGGCCTCGCCAAGCCGGACAGCAATATCGATCACCGCCGCGTGCCGAACCTCGCCACCTGGTTCACGCGCCAGGGCTACGATTTGCCGGTCAGCGAGGATGCCGCCGCTTATCAGGCAGGCGACATCGTCACCTGGATCTTGGGCGGCGGGCAGCCGCATATCGGCATCGTATCCGACCGGCGATCGGAGGACGGCGCAAGGCCATTGGTGATCCACAATATCGGCTGGGGCGCCCGCGAAGACGACGCTCTGTTCGAATACCGGATTATCGGCCGTTTTCGCGCCTTTTAGGCCGATTTTCAGCCCCTTCCCTGCTGGCCGGAACTGGCTAGAATGCCGCCACTCCGGCCTGAAGGCTAAACCCAAGGACCTATCAGATGACCACCGACGCCGCCGCGCTTCGCGGCAATTGGAATTACCCGACCTCGGTCAAGTTCGGCTGCGGCCGCATTAAGGAACTCGCCGATCATTGCAAGGCGCTCGGCATGAAGCGCCCGCTGCTGATCACCGATCCCGGCCTCGCCAACCTGCCGATGATCAAGGACGCCGTGGCGCGCAACAACGAAGCCGGCGTGCCGACCGGACTCTTCAGCAACGTGCAGGGCAACCCGACCGGCAAGAATGTCGAGGACGGCATCGCCGCCTACAAGGCCGGTGGCCATGACGGCGTCATTGCGTTCGGTGGCGGCTCGGCGCTCGACGCCGCCAAGGCGGTCGCGCTGATGATCGGGCAGAAGCGTCCGATCTGGGACTACGAGGACATCGGCGACTGGTGGACCAGAGTCGATCCCAACGGCATCGCCACCATCATCGCGGTACCGACCACGTCGGGCACCGGCTCGGAAGTCGGCCGCGCCTCGGTCATCACCGACCAGGACAACCATGTGAAGAAGATCATCTTCCATCCGAAGATGCTGCCCTCGATCGTGATCGACGATCCGGAGCTGACCGTCGGCCTGCCGCCGCACATCACCGCGGCCACGGGCATGGATGCGCTGTCGCATTGCCTCGAGGCCTATTGCGCGCCGGGCTTCCATCCGCTGGCGGATGGCATCGCGATCGAAGGCATGCGCCTGATCAAGGACGCGCTGCCGGCGGCGGTGAAGGACGGCAAGAACCTGGTCGCGCGCTCCAACATGATGGCGGCGGCCAGCATGGGCGCCACCGCGTTCCAGAAGGGCCTCGGCGGCATGCACGCCATCAGCCACCCGCTCGGCGCGCTCTACAACACGCACCACGGCCTCACCAACGCGGTCGTGATGCCCTATGTGCTGGAGTACAACCGCAGCGCCATCGACGAGAAGCTGACTCGTCTGGCGCGGTATCTCAACCTACCCAACCCGTCCTTCAAGTCGCTGCTGGACTGGATCCTCGCCCTGCGCAAGGAGATCGGCATCCCGCACACGCTGAAGGACATCGGCGTCGACGACAAGCAGGTCGATAGGGTGGCCGAGATGGCGGCCGCAGATCCCAGCGCCGGCGGCAACCCGATCCAGGTCGGCGCCAAGGAGCTGCGCGTGATGTTCGTCAACGGGCTCGAAGGCACGCTGGCGGCGTAGCCAACTTCTCTCTGACGTCATTGCCGGGCTCGACCCGGCAACCCAAGTTTGGATCACCGGGTCCCGATGCATCGCATCGGCCCGGTGATGACGTCTTGGGGGTATCAGTACTGCCCCACCGCGATCGGCTCCTCCTGCGCGATCTGCGTCAGGCGTTCGCGCCAAGCGGCCAGGTGTGCCTCGCGTTCCGCCTCCGTCACCTGCGCCGGGCCGTGCACGATCTGCGGCTTCAGGACGTCGAAGCCGACGAACTCCAGCATGCCGCGCTGGATCGGACGCAGGACGCCGTTGATGTCGCCGTTGAAGCCGCCCGGCTGGTAGGCCGCCTCGCCGCTTCCGCCGGTCGTGAGAGATAGGAGCGCGCGCTTTCCGCGGAACAGGCCCTTGTCATAGAATCGGCCGCGGCCATAGATCCGGTTGAAGACGAACACCTTGTCTACCCAGCCTTTCAGGATTCCGGGCACGCTGAACCACCACAGCGGGAACTGCCAGATCATAAGATCGGCCGCTTCGAGCTTCGCGATCTCCGCCTCCACGTCGGGGGCGAAGCTCCCGCTCTCGGTCGCGTGGTCTTCCTCGACCTGCTGCTTGAAGTAATCGGGATTCTTCACGCCCGCGAAATTGCGCCGGTCCGAAACCGGATCGAATCCCATCCGATAGAGATCCGAGAACGCCACCTCATAGCCCAACTCGCGCAGCGTCTCGACAGCGGTATCCGCCATCGCGCCGTTGAAGCTGCGCCGTTCCGGATGGGCCAGGATCACCAGCGCCTTCGGCCGCACGCGGCCGGCCTCCGGATTCGGTTGGTCCAGGCGGCTGATCGTGTCCATCGTGGGCATCCTCGTGATTGGCATTCCGATGCCGTTTGATGTATGCAGTCACGATCATGAATGAAATTGAAATTGTTTCATGAGAGATATTAGTGAAATTGAACTGCGTCGCCTGGACCTGACGCTGCTGATGGTGCTGGACGGCGCCCTCCGCCACCGCAAGCTGACAGCGGTTGCCCAGCAGCTCGGCCTCACGCAGCCGGCGATCAGCCACGCTTTGACCCGCCTGCGCGACATACTCGGCGATCCGCTGTTCGTCCGGCGAGCGAACGGGGTGCAGCCGACGCCGCGTGCGCTCGCCCTGGCGCAGCCGGTGGCCCAGGCGCTTGCCACCTTGCGCGACGCGCTGCAGCAGGGCCGCCACTTCGATCCGGGCACGGCGGCCCGCGAGTTCCGCATCGCGGCCCTGGACTATGCGATCGCCATGCTGGTGCCCGACTTCCTCGCGCGCTTCAGCACCATCGCGCCCGGTTGCCGCCTTGCGTTCTGCTCGCTGGGCTACGAGGAGGGCCGCATGGCGCTGGCCAATGGGTCCATCGATCTCATCCTCGGCATCCCGGCTGCGAGCGGACCGTTCCTGCAGCGCACGCTGCTGACGGAGGATTTCGTCGTGCTGGCGCGCCCCCGCCATCCGGTCATCGGTCGCAAGCTGGACCTTGCGCATTATCTGAAGTGCGGTCACCTGTTGGTGTCGGCGGCGGGCGATGCGCGCGGCTCGGTGGACAATGCGCTCGCGAAGATCGGCAAGGAGCGCCGCGTCGTCGCCGCGGTACCGCAGTTCCTCGCCGGCTTTGCCGCCGTCGCCGGCTCCGACATGATCACGACCGCGCCGCGCCGGCTCGCCAAGCGCCATGCCGCCGCCTTCGGCCTCCGGCAATTTGAGGTGCCGTTTCCAATGCCCGGCTTCGAGGTCGGCACCCTGCGCCACGAGAACACCGCCCAGGATGCCGGCCTCAACTGGCTGGAGGGCGAGTTGGCGCAGGCGCTGGGCAAGGTGCGCTAGAACCAGTATTTGCCGGCATAGAGTGCCGTCGCCGCGGTGCCGAACGCGATGATGGCGATGCGCACCAGGCGAGGCGGCAGGATCCGGATGAGATGCCCGCCGGCATAGCCGCCGCCGATCGAGCCGGCCATCAGCAACAGAGTCGCCGGCCACACCAAAGCGCCCTGCCACACATAGATCCACACCGACGACAGACTGACTCCGGTGATCAGGATGTTCTTGAGCACGTTGGTGCTGCGGAAATCGGTCAAGCCGCCGATCGACAGGATGGCGAGGTTGATGACACCGAGCCCCGCGCCGAAATAGCCGCCGTAGATCGACGACAGGAAGATCGGAAAAGCCACCCACGCCATCTGCAGGCCGCCCTGGCCGCCGCTGGGCAATTGGCGCTGGATCCACGGACCGAGAGCCAACAACAGGGTCGCACCGCCGATCAGGGCTGGCACCAGCAAAATCAACAGATCCGCCGGCGTCTCCAGCATCAGGAGCGCGCCGAGCGCGCCACCGACCACGTTGATGACGAACAACCAGCTCAAAGAGCGGCCCCAACTCGGCCGCCGGCGCCAATCGGCCACCGCCGCCATGAAGTTGCTGAGCGAGAGCCCGACCGCATTGGTGGCATTGGCCGCGACCGGCGGCAGCCCGAGGCCGAGCAGGGTGGGAAACGTGATCAGCGACGCGCCGCCCGCGATCGATGACGCAACCCCGCCGCCAAACCCCGCGGCGAACAGCAGCGCTGCGCGAGCGATATCCATGTCAGTGCGTCCCCTGACGACCGGCCCCGCCAGCCCGGGGACCCGACGCACTCTAGCAGCAGAGCCCGGCGGCGATCACCGCCGTCTCGTGCATAGGGCGCTTACTTCCGGCGCATGGCGACAGTGGCGGCTTCTACGATCGCCGCGGCGTCGATGCGGTACTGGCGATAGAGATCGGGGATGGTGCCGGTCTGGCCGAAATGCTCGACGCCCAGGGCGTGCACGCGGTGACCGTGGACGCCGCCCATCCAGGACAAGGTTGTCGGGTGCCCGTCCAGCACCGTGACGATGCGGGCATCGCGTGCCAGCGGCGCCAGGAGGCTCTCGATGTGCGAAGCCTCGTCACGGCCATGCTGTTGCGCGGTCTGTGCCGCCTTCCAGCCGGCGTTGAGGCGATCCGCCGACGTGACCGCCAGCAGTCCGGCACCGGGGAAATAGCGCAATAGCTCGCCCATCGCCGTCGCCGCTTCGGGCGCCACTGCGCCGGTGAAGGCCACCGCGAGGCCCGCGCCTTCGGCCGGCGGACGCATCCAATAGCCGCCCTGGATGATGCCGTCGCGCAGCTCCGGCGACATCGGGCGCAGCACCTGGTCGATCGTGCGCGTCGACAGCCGTAGATAGACCGAGCCGCCATCGCGCTCGTGCAGCCAAGCGTCGCCCTTCTCCGCCTTGGGCGCGCGCTGGATGTATTCCAGCGCCCATTCCAGGATAACGCCGAGCTCGTCGACATAGGACGGCTCGAAGCTCGCGATGCCGTCCTGCGCCATGCCGATCAACGGCGTGCCGATCGACTGGTGCGCGCCGCCCTCCGGCGCCAGCGTGATGCCCGACGGCGTCGCCACCAGGATGAAGCGCGCATCCTGATAGCAGGCGTAGTTGAGTGCATCCAAGCCGCGCGCGATGAACGGATCGTACAGCGTCCCGATCGGCAGCAGCCGCTCGCCGAAAATGCTGTGGCTAAGGCCCATCGCCGCCAGCATCAGGAACAGGTTGTTCTCGGCGATGCCGAGCTCGATATGCTGTCCGGACTGCCCCTTGCCCCAGCGTTGCGCCGACATCAGCTTGCGCGCCTGGAACACATCCTCCTGCGCCTGCATCGCGAACACGCCGCGTCGGTTGACCCACGGACCGAGGTTGGTGGAGACCGTGACGTCCGGCGAGGTCGTGACGATGTGGTCAGCGAGCTTGCCGCCGGCGCGCGCGATCTCCGCCAGGATCTGGCCGAAGCCCTGCTGCGTCGACATCGCGCCCTTGATCGGCGGCAGCGGCAGTGTGCCGACCTCGATCCGCTCGGCGTCAAACCGCCGCCGGCCCTTGGCATTGAACGGCGTCTCGCCAAGCAGCGCTTCGAATTCGCGCTCCGCGCGGTTGAGGCCGGCGGTCTTCGACCATTCCTGGCCGTCGAGGACGTTGTTCGCTGCCTTGAAGCCCTTCATCTGCTCCGGACTCATCAGGCCGGCGTGATTGTCCTTGTGTCCCGCCAGCGGCAGTCCCTTGCCTTTGATCGTATAGCAGATGAAGCAGGCCGGCTGGTCGGTTGCGCTGGCCTCGGCGAACGCCTCGAGCAGGCTCTCTAGGCAATGGCCGCCCAGGTCGGTCATGGTCGCAGCCAGGGTCTCGTCATCCATCGCATCGATCAGAGCCCGCGCATCGGCGTCCGTCACATCGTCCGCCAACTGCGCGCGCCAGCCGGCCGCGCCCTGGAAGCACAGCGCCGAATAGAGGCCGTTGTCGCACGCATCGATCCAATCGAGCACCGCCTGCCCGCCGGGCTTGGCCCGCAGCGCCTGCAGCCGCTTGCCGTATTTCACCGTGACGACGCGCCAGCCCATGTTCTCGAACACGGTGGTGAGCTTGCCGGTGAGCGGCGCGGAGATCACCGCGTCCAGGCTTTGCCGGTTGTAATCGATCACCCACCAGGTGTTGCGCAGGTTATGCTTCCACCCTTCGATCAGCGCCTCGTAGATGTTGCCCTCGTCGAGTTCTGCATCGCCGACCAGCGCAACCATGCGCCCCTCCGGCCAGTTGTGGCCCCAGCCATGGGCGCGGATGTAGTCCTGCACCAGGCTGGCGAACGAGGTCATGGCGACGCCGAGGCCGACCGAGCCGGTGGAAAAGTCCACGTCGTCGATGTCCTTGGTGCGCGATGGATAGGACTGCGCGCCACCGAAACCGCGGAAGTTCTTCAGCTTGTCGAGCGTCTGGTTGCCCAGCAGATACTGGATGGCGTGGAACACCGGCGAGGCGTGCGGCTTCACCGCCACGCGGTCCTGCGGACGCAGGATCGAGAAGTAGAGCGCGGTCATGATGCTGACCAACGACGCCGACGAGGCCTGGTGCCCGCCGACCTTCAGCCCGTCGTCGTTGTCGCGCTCGTGATTGGCGTTGTGGATGATCTGAGTCGACAGCCAGAGCACCTTGCGCTCGATATCGCGCAGCACATCGATCGGAAAGGTCTGCACGCCGGTCGCCACCGGCGCGTTCGCCGCCTGAGCCATCGATCCGTCCCCCGTCCCTTTTCTTTTTAGGCTGCCGCCATCGCCTGTTCGATATCGGCCAGCAAGTCGCTGGGATCCTCGACGCCGATCGAAAGCCGGATCGTGCCTTCGGTGATGCCGAGCGCCTTGCGTTCCTCCGCCTTGATGCCCGAATGGGTGGTCGAGGCCGGATGGCAGATCAGCGATTCCGTCCCGCCCAGGCTGACCGCAAGCTTGATGATCTGGATGCGGTTGAGGAACCGGAACGCCGCTTCCCGTCCGCCTTTGATGGTAAAGGCGAAGGTCGAGCCGGCGCTGCCGCACTGTTTTGCGAACAGCTCGGCCTGGCGCGATCCCGGCTTCAGAAAACCAAGATAATTGACGTCCTCGACTCCCGGATGATTGCGCACATATTCCGCGATGGTCCGCGCGCTTTCGTTGGCGCGCTGCATCCGGAGGCTCAAGGTTTCCAGCGACCGGCTGATCAGCCAGCAGCTGTGCGGGTCGAGCTGGGTACCGAGCAGGCCGCGCAACTTCAGGACGGTCGCCATCAGGTCACTGCGTCCCGCCACCGCCCCGGCCACCAGGTCGCTGTGGCCCGCCAGATACTTGGTGACGGAATAGACCACCAGGTCCGCGCCGTGCAGGATCGGCTTCTGATAGATCGGACCGAGGAAGGTGTTGTCCACCACCAGCAACGGCTTGTGCCCGCTGCGCAATCCATGCTGCAGGCATTGCCCGCCGACCAACCCGATATCGATCAGGGTGTTGGTCGGATTGGCCGGCGTCTCGATCAGCACCATGCCGAGTTGTCCATGGCGCGCCGCTTCGTTCATCGCGGAGGTGATGCCATCGACGCTCATGCCGTCGGTCATCGGCACCACGGTGATTCCAAGGTCGGGAAAAAAGCTGGAGAACAGCGACGACGTGCCGCCATAGATCGGCTTGCTCATTACCATCGACATGCCCGGGCGCAGGAATGCCATGGCGGCGGTGGTGATCGCCGACATGCCGCTGGAGAAGACGCAGGCCGCGTCCGCTTCTTCCAGGACGGAGATGCGATCCTCCAGCACTTCCAGATTCGGATTGTTGAACCGGGAATAAACCAGGCCCGAGGTTTCCTCGGCATTCAGCTTCACGCGGCCGGAGGTCACGTCGAAGAAATGCGCGCCCTCTTCCGCGGTGCGGAAGGCGAAGGTCGAGCTCATGAACAAAGGCGTTTTGACCGCGCCCTCGGAGAGCTTCGGGTCATAGCCGTAGCTCATCATCAGAGTGTCAGGATTCAGCTTGTGGGTGCCCACAAAGCGCTTGTGATAGGGCTGTTGTTTCATGGCGGCCTCCCGAGACTCGCGGTCTGTTCAGGTTAACCACGTTACGATGCGATCTGCGCAAAGATGCGCCTAATTCCACCTCAGAATTGACATATGCGGTAAAATTCACCAAAAATAATAGCCATGGCGCAAAATATTGCCAATCCGGACCTGGACGCCCTGGATCTCAAGATCCTCGCGGCGCTGCAGGCGAATTGCCGCCTCACTCTAGCAGAGTTGTCCGAGCATGTCGGGCTGTCGCAGTCGCCCTGCCTGCGCCGCTGGCGGCGGCTGGAGGAGGACGGCTACATCACCGGCTACACCGCGCAGGTCGACGCCCGCAAGCTCGGGCGCAAGATGATGGCCTTCGTCGAGATCAAGCTCGCGATCCACAGCGATGAAGCGATCGAGACCTTCGAGCGCGCCATCAGCCAGGCGCCGCAGGTGCAGGAGTGTTTCCTGATGACCGGCCAGCGCGACTATTTCCTGCGCGTGCTGGTAGACGACCTCGAGGGCTACGACGATTTCGTGAAGACCGTGCTGCGCTCGGTCGGCAACATCAGCTCGATGGAAACCGCCTTCGCGCTGCGCGAGGTGGAGATGGGCAAGCGCCCGCTTGAACCGCATCCATCGCGGCGCGGCAAGTCATGAAAGAACCGCGCCAGCCATCCTTGACGCGTGCCATGATCGCGGCGCGCTTTCGAGATTCCGTGAAGGACGATGTCGGCGCCCACAAGCTCCGGACGCCGGAAGAAGTCGAAGAGGCGCTCGATTGCATGATGCAGGAGCGTGACGAGGGCGACCTGTGGCTGTTCGGCTACGGCTCGTTGATGTGGAAGCCGGAACTGGATTTCGCCGAAAGCCGTCCCGCCCTGCTCAACGGCTGGCATCGCCGCTTCTGCCTGTGGCAACTGCGCTATCGCGGCTCGCGCTCGCATCCCGGCCTGATGCTGGCGCTCGACCGCGGCGGGTCGTGCCGTGGCGTCGTCTATCGCATCGCCGCGCCGGGCGTGCGCGACAAGGTCGCGGCGGTCTGGAAGCGCGAAATGACCGGCAACGGCTACGTGCCGCGCTGGGTCAAGCTCACCACCATGCAGGGACCCGTGCGCGGCCTGACCTTCGTCGCGAACTTCGAGGGCGAGCGCTACGCCGGCCGCATCTCGGACGAGGTCGTGGCCGACCACATCGCCCACGCCTGCGGCGAAAACGGCAGCTGCGCGGAATACCTGCTGGAAACCGTGCTCAAGTGCGAGGAACTCGGCATTCACGACCATTTCCTGTGGCGTCTCCAGCAACTGGTCGCAGAACGGATGCGCGCTCATGGAGAAAAGGCGCTAGGATAGGCCTAAGAGCTTTCCCTCAGGTGACCTTTGGATCTCATCCTTTACGGCAACCGAGAGTCCGGCCATTCCTACAAGGTCCGGCTGATGCTGGCCCTCACCCAGACGGCGCACGAGTACCGCCCGGTCGACATCCAGCTGCCGCGCGACCGGCGGCCGGCCGAGTTCCAGCAAGCGAGCAAGTATGGCGAGGTGCCGGTGCTGGTGGATCGCAGCCAGGCCTACGTGCAGTCGAACGCGATCCTGCTGCATCTCGCGCAGCGCACGCTAAAATTCTACGGCCGCGATGCGGTCGATCACGACCAGGTGCGCGAATGGCTGTTCTGGGAAGCGAACCGCATCGGCATCTCGGTTCCCAACCTGCGCTTCGCGCTGCGCTGGGTGCCGGACACCAAGCCGGAGGTGCTGGACTGGCTGCGCGGCCGCGCCGTGGCGGACCTCGACCGCATGAACGGCGAATTCGCCGCGCACAAGTTCCTGCTCGGCGACATCGCGACCGTCGCGGACATCAGCTGCTGCGGTTACCTGTTCTGGGCCGACCAGGCCGGCATCGATCTTGCGCGCTGGCCCAACGTACAGCGCTGGCTCGCCGACATCAGCGCCCTGCCCGGCTGGAAGCAGCCGTACGATCTGATGGCGTGAGCACGAAGATCAGGTTTTGCCCGCCATCGCAGGATGTCTGCGAATCTCCCGGACCAGATCGGCGATCGGGCGGGATGAATCGAGCCGCAGGACAGGGCAGGTCTGCGTGACAAGCCATTGCTCATGCGCAACCAGGCTGCGTTGCTCCGGCCCGGCGGTGTCATAGCGCGCCGCCCAGTCCATGAATTCCTTGTGCTTGGCCACCATGTCGCCGCCGGCTTGGATGCGCGCACCGTATCGCGCCATCTCCCTCTGACGGAGTCGGTCGTTGCGAAGCTGCGGGTCAGTTCGCAGGAAGACAATCAAGTCGAACAACGCCTCGACCTTGGCGCCCCAGGTCAGCGCGGATCCGGACAAGATCCAGCTCGGCTCTGGCCGCGCAGTCTCGAGAAGCAGATCGATGCGTTCGTCGCGGTTTCTCGGCGTCGCATAGGGTGGTTCGGTCCGCAGCCAGAACAAGTCGTCGGCATCGAGATGCAGGACACTCATCTCCTCGGCGAGCGCACGTCCGAGAGACGTGGTTCCCGAACCAGACGCGCCGGTAATATGGATGTGCACCATGGAAGCGGTCAGAGGAACCGCTCGGCCTTCGCCTCGTCCGCGACCAGGCACAGCTCGCGCCGGCCGAACCAGCGATAACGGTTCTGCGCGATCCAGTCGTAGAAGCGATCGAGCGGGTGGGTCGGCAGAACCCCGAACACCGCCAGCCACGGCCAGGGCCAGCGCAAGTACTGCGCCATGGTGAGAAAGCCCGTGGACTTGTGCAGGATGACGGCGTTCTCGACCAGGTAGAAGCTGTCGAAGGTCTGCGCCGGCAGGCGGTTCCGCTTCAGGAACTCCTGTCCCAGCGGCGATTGCGCCGCCAGGAACTTCAGGCGCTGCGCGCGGTCGCGCTTGAGCGCGAAGCGCACCCAGCGATGGCACAGGTTGCACGCGCCGTCATAAACCATGACCGGCGCGCCGCGCGACAGTGCCGTCAGCGCCGGATCGTAGCCGGCCCGGCCGCTGTCGCGCTTGCGCTTCTCGCGCTGCGCCTGCGTCAACTGCTCAGCCACGGGCGGTCCTGGTGCGGAAGCCGCGCGGGCGAATGCGCTGCGCCACCCGGAACGGATTGGGGAAGCGGCTGGTGACCGCGCTGAACTTGCCGAGCAATTTCGGCACCTGCATCACTTCATCGATCCGGCGGTTGAGGAACGTCCAGGTATCGGCAGCACCGGCCGACTTGTCGTTCAGCCAATAGAGCACCGTCGTGGAATAGACGCCCGCCAGCAACGCGCGCTTGGTGTAGAAGTTGAAATCGGTCGCGTTGTCCCCGGCGCCGTACCACATTGCGTCGACCGTGCGGTAGAGCAGGCGCAACGCCAACGCCCCGTTGTGCGGCATCGCAAGAAAGCTGCAGGCCGACTTGATCGCCTCGCGATGGCGCATGTTGCGCTGCAGCCGCGCCTTGACCCCAAAAGCGATACGGTCGCGCACGCGCATTTCCATCACGTTGGCGCGCTGCATCGCCTCCAGCATCTCGCGGTCCTCGACCTCGTGATAGAAGGCGAGCAGCTCCGACATTCCGCCGGGGAACGCGTTGAGCGCGCGGTCGGCGGGGATGCCTGCGTCCTTGGCGCCTGAATCGAACGCCTTCTGCGACCAGCCATCGAAGGCGGCGTGCGAGAGCGTCGCTTCCAGCAGCGCCAACCGGTCCGCATCGCGGTCATAGATGCTGCCTGGGGTCATGGCTTAGTCCTCCTCGACATGCTGGCCGCCGAAGCGGCGCAGCTCCTCGACGAACGAGAGCTGGGAGATATCCGTCATGCGCATCGGATAGAGGATGCCGTCGAGGTGATCACATTCGTGCTGCACGACACGGGCATGATAGCCCTTGGCCTCGCGCTCGAACATGCGGCCGTGCAGGTCGAGCGCGCGGTAGCGGATGTGGGTCCAGCGCGGCACCGGCCCGGCGAGGTCGGGGACCGACAGGCAGGCTTCCACGCCCGCCGCCTTCTCCTCGGACAGGGGCTCGATCTCGGGGTTGATGAGCACGGTCAGGGGGATGTCCTCGGCCGGCTCGCCGCTGGCCGCTCGTCGCTCGCCCGGGACGTAGAAGATCACCACCCGCTTGGAGACGTGGACCTGCGGGGCAGCGAGCCCGATCCCGCCCACATCCTCCAGGGTCTCGATCATGTCGCGCACAAGCTGTTGAATCTTCTGGGCTTTCGGGTCCGCAACCGGTTGGGCCTGGGCCTTCAAGACCGGGTGCCCCATGCGCGCGATTTTCAGGATCGCCATCGTGCGATTTCTCCCTTTCCCTTTGAAATATGGGACAAAATCGGCGCCGCCGGAAGCCCCGTAAGCCCTTCACAACCACACGCGCCTGTGCTACACACCGCGCCAATCAACGGGCGGCATTTGGTCGCCCGATGTTTTTTTGCGGTTTCAACCCGGCCGGTGGATGGATCGGCCGACGACAGAGATAGGAGCTGAGTCCACCGTGCAAGTCCTCGTCCGTGACAACAATGTCGACCAGGCCCTGCGCGCGCTGAAGAAGAAGATGCAGCGCGAGGGTATTTTCCGCGAAATGAAGATGCGCCGTAACTACGAGAAGCCCTCGGAGCGGAAGGCGCGTGAGAAGGCGGAAGCTGTGCGGCGTCACCGGAAGTTGCTGCGCAAGCGCCTGGAGCGCGAAGGCTACTAGTCTTTCGCGCAGTCCACTGCGAAGGTTGTCGGGGTCGGCTTGCCGGCCCCGATTTGTTTTTAGGCGCAACCTACTGGACACCCGGTTCTGATTGATGATCACATCGCGCATTGGGGATGGGCTGAGTCCAAGGGGGCAACACAGTGAAGGATACGATTGCGCCAACCTAAAGCCCCCGAAGAAAAGGACCCGCGGCGTCGATGCCATCGCGCCCGGCAATCGAACCGTTCAGATCAAGGCGACTGGCAAGGACGACGGCGGCCCCGCGTTCTCGCCTGGTGAACACACGGCAGATCATCTTCTGTTTCTTCACATCAACTTCTCTGCTGGTGTTGCAAAGGTGCTGTACAATGGCCCGGAAAAACTTATTCGTCGCTATGTTCCAAACATTGAGCGAGGAACGAAATCTGTGCTTCGGAGCAAAGTAGTCGCTGAAAACGAAGGTGTACCTGAGAAGGACCGCGTCAAACGCGTCAGGTAGCTACCAGAGCACGATCAAGATGATCACGCCGAGGATGATGCGGTACCAGGCGAAGATGTTGAAGGTGTGGCTGGCGACATAGCGCAGCAACCAGCGGATGCAGACCAGCGCCGAGATGAAGGACACGATCAGCCCGACCGCCAAGACCTCGATGTCGTCCGCCGAGAACTCGCCGCGGTGCTTCAGGAGATCGTAACCGCCGGCCGCGATCAGCGTCGGCACCGCCAGGAAGAACGAGAACTCGGTCGCCGCCTTGCGCGACAGGCCGCACAGCATGCCGCCGATGATGGTGGCGCCGGCGCGTGACACGCCGGGAATGAGCGCGCAGCATTGCGCAAGGCCGATCAGCAGCGCATCGCGGAACGTCATGTCGTCCACGCTCTCGACCCGCCAGCTCTTGTAGGTGCGCTCGACCGCCAGGATCACGAATGCGCCGACGATCAGCGCAATGGCAACCGGTATCGATCCGAACAGATAGGTCTTGATCAGGCTGCCGAACAGCAGCCCCACGATCGCCGCCGGCAGGAACGCCACGAACAGCTTCGCCACGAAGATCTGCGCGTCGCGCCGGGTGAACAGGCCGATCGTGAGGTCGGTGAACTTGACCCGGTATTGCCACATCACAGCCAGCATCGCGCCGGTCTGGATGATGATGAGGAACGCGTTCTCTTTCTCGCCTTCGAAGCCAAGCAGTTCGCTCGCCAGGATCAGGTGCCCGGTGCTGGAAATCGGCAGGAATTCGGTGAGGCCTTCGACGATGCCAAGGATGGCGGCTGTAAGCAGCGGGCCGAGTTCGAGCATGCGGGATTAGTCCGAGTCGGGAGAGAAGGATCGGCGGAACCTAGCCAAATCCCGCTGTCCCCGCGACCACATTTGCTGTGACTTCTGGGACGGTTCTCTAGGGCAGCGTCTTCAGCTGGTTGCGGCCATTCTGCTTGGCGGCGCCGAGCGCATCGGCGGCAAGGCCCAGGAACTCCGGCAGGCCATCGCGCGACGTCGGCTCGAGCGTGGCAAGGCCGATCGAGACCGTCACGTGCCCGCCATCGTTGTCGGCATAGGGCAGGCGCAGATCGCGCACGCGGCTGAGCAGCCGGTCGGCGACGTGGCCCGCGCCGGTGCCGTCAGTGTCGGGCAGCAGCGCGACGAACTGGTCGCCGTGATAGCGCGCCAGCAGGTCGGACGGGCGGCGGATCTCGTCCGCCAGGGCGCCGGCCAACTGGCGCAGCACCTCGTCGCCCGCGACGTAGCCGTGATGCTCGTTGTAGGCGCGGAAATTGTCGACGTCGATGACCGCGACCGAGACCTTGGTGTGGTGGCGCAGCGCGCGCCGCCATTCGCGGTCGGCATGGGCGTCGAAATGCGACAGGCTGGCGACGCCGCTCACCTGGTCGATGCCGGAATGGTGCGCGAGATTGTCGCGCTCATGCTTGAGATCGAGATGGCGCTGCACCCGGGCAGCCAGCACCAGCGGGCTCAGCGGCTTGGAGATGAAATCGACCGCGCCGAGCGCGAGGCCGCGGATCGCCACCGGCTCCTGGGCCGCGCCCGCCAGAAGCACGATCGGCGTGTTGCGCGTGGTCGGCGCGTTGCGGAAATGCTTGATCATGCCGTGGACGATGCCGGCGTCCTGGTCGTCGCCTATGTCGAGCGCGATCAGGTCGGGCGGCGTGCGGTCGGCAAAGCGCATGCCCTCGCCCGCATCGCTCGCGGCCTGGATGTCGCGCCGGCCCTTGAAGGTGATCTTGAAGACGGCCCGATTCGCGATCGTGGCGTTTATGAGCAAAAGCTTATCTGGCATCGGCATATTCATTGGGTGAACTTGGCCCCCGTAGGAAAAGGCGTCTAACACGGCGACACCGAGACTTTCCATTCCAAGACTCGACCGAACCTCACACATAGTAGCGCAAGTCGAGCGATCGCGCGGACGCAATCTACCGAGAATATGGTTTACGAATTGTTGCCGACGTGCCGGCAAACGGGGATTTGCCGGCCGTAATGCTCAGCGAAACAGCGATGTCAGATGTATTCGGCGAACCCGAACAGCGGCTCTTTGGCCTGCGCCGGATGGGCCCCCTGGTTCGCCTTGGCGCGCCGGGCGACGATGTCGGCGTTCATGGCAAGGATGATGCGCGACGCGGTGGTCTCGCACAGGCAGGGTACCGCCGCATGGACCAGCGCCGCCGATCCGGCGAGCAGCAGACGCGATCCGATCCGGAACGCAAAAGCACAGTGTTCCAGGTAGCTTTCGCCCACGGTGCGCGGGTGCGCGAGGAAAAGGCGATCGAGGATCGGCATGACTGTCTCCCATTAGAGAAGTCGATATTGCCCTAGCTCCCCCGAAAATACATCCCAAACTTCCCGTCTATATGGTAAATATATGGGATAATGTCCCAACATGGAGGCATTCTCTGTGATAGATGACATCGATCGCGCCCTGCTGGGCGCCCTGCAGAAGGACGCCACCCTGTCGGTGGACGAGCTGTCGGAGCGGGTCCACCTGTCGCGCAACGCCTGCTGGCGCCGGATCAAGCGCCTGGAGGAAGAGGGCGTGATCCGCGCGCGGGTGGCGCTGCTCGATCCGGCCAAGCTCAATCTCGCCCTCACCGCCTTCATTGCCGTGCGCACGGCCCAGCACGAGGCAAACTGGCTGGAGAAATTCTCCGCCGCGGTGCGCGACATCCCGGAGATCGTCGGCGTCTACCGCACCACCGGCGACATCGACTACCTGCTGCAGGCGGTGGTGCCGGACGTCGCCGGCTACGACGCGCTCTACAAGCGCCTGATCGCGCGCATCTCGCTCAGCGACGTGTCGTCGAGCTTCGTGATGGAAAAGATCAAGGAGACGACTGCGCTGCCACTCACGCAGGTCTAAGGATCACCCCAAGAATCAGCCGAGCGACTTGACGATGTCCTCGCACATCTTCTTGGCGTCGCCGAACAGCATCATCGTGTTGTTGCGGAAGAACAGCTCGTTGTCGACGCCGGCATAGCCCGACGCCATCGAGCGTTTCACGAACAGCACCGTCTTGGCCTGCTCCACGTCCAGGATCGGCATGCCGTAGATCGGGCTCTTGGGATCGGTCTTGGCGGCCGGGTTGGTGACGTCGTTGGCGCCGATCACGAACGCGACGTCCGCCTGCGCAAAGTCACGGTTGATGTCCTCCAGCTCGAACACTTCGTCGTACGGCACGTTGGCCTCGGCCAGCAGCACGTTCATATGGCCGGGCATGCGGCCCGCGACCGGATGGATGGCGTAGGACACCTTGGCGCCTTCGTGCTTCAGCAGGTCCGCCATCTCGCGCAGCGCGTGCTGGGCCTGCGCCACCGCCATGCCGTAGCCCGGCACGATGATCACGCTGGCGGCGTTCTTCATGATGAAGGCGGCGTCTTCCGCGCTGCCGGCCTTCACCGGCTTGTCGCCGCCCTTGCCGGCCGCGGCGGCGGTGCCGCCGTCGGTGCCGAAGCCGCCCAGGATCACGTTGAAGATCGAGCGGTTCATGCCCTTGCACATGATGTAGCTGAGGATCGCGCCCGAGGAGCCGACCAGCGCGCCGGTCACGATCAACAGCGTATTGGAGAGCGTGAAGCCGATGCCGCAGGCCGCCCAGCCCGAATAGGAGTTGAGCATCGAGACGACCACCGGCATGTCGGCGCCGCCGATCGGCAGGATCAGCAGGAAGCCGAGCAGCAGCGACACCGCCACCAGCCCCCAGAAGGCGACCGGCGACTGCGTGAAGATCACCGCAACGATCAGCACGATGATGCCGATCCCGAGCAGGGCATTGAGAACGTGCTGACCCGGAAACACCAGGGGCGCGCCGGACATCAGCGCCTGCAGCTTGGCGAAAGCGATGATCGACCCGGTGAAGGTGACGGCGCCGACCGCGACGCCGAGGCCCATCTCCACCAGGCTGCCCGGATGGATCGCACCGACCTCGCCGATGCCGAACTTGTGCGGGGCGTAGAACGCCGCCGCCGCCACCGCGACCGCCGCCAGGCCGACCAGCGAGTGGAAAGCGGCAACCAGCTGCGGCAGCGCCGTCATCTGGATGCGCTTGGCAATGACCGTACCGACCAGGCCGCCGGCAGCGATGCCGCCGATGATCCACCAGTAGCTCTGCACGATCGGCAGCGCGACGGTGGTGAGGATCGCGATCACCATGCCGCCGACGCCGTACATCAGGCCGCCGCGCGAGGTCTCCGGCGAGGAGAGGCCGCGCAACGACATGATGAAGCAGATCGACGCGATCAGATACAAGAAGGCGGTGAGGGTCTCGTTCATGTCTCTATTCCCCCGATCCGCCTCAGCGGCCCTTCTTCTTGAACATGGAGAGCATGCGGTAGGTCACCAGGAACCCGCCGAAGATGTTGACCGAGGCTAGCGCCACCCCGAGGAAACCCATGATCTGGCTGAAGCTGAAATCGGCCGGACCAGCCGCGATCAGCGCACCGACGATGATGACCGAGGAGATGCCGTTGGTGACCGCCATCAGCGGCGAGTGCAGCGCCGGCGTCACCCGCCACACCACGTAGTACCCGACGAAGCAGGCCAGCACGAACACGGTGAACAGGAACACGAACGGCGCGTGGGCTATGCCTTCGGCCATTTGACCTGCGGTTTCCGCGACGGTGGTTTCCATGGCGCGCTCTCCCTTACGCCTTGAAGTTCGGATGGATGATCTGGCCGTCGCGGGTTAGCGCCACGCCTTTCACGATCTCATCCTCCCAGTTGATCTTGAGGCCCTTGGTCTCCTTGTCGATCAGGAGCGTCAGGAAATTCAGCAGGTTCCGGGCATAGAGCGAGGTTGCGTCGGCGGCGAGGCGGCTCGGCACGTTGGCGTGGCCGACCAGCTTCACGCCGTGCTTCTCCACCACCTTGCCGACTTCGGACAGCGGGCAGTTGCCGCCCTGCTCCACCGCCAGGTCGACGATGACCGAGCCCGGCTTCATGCTCTTCACCATGTCCTCGCTGACCAGCACCGGCGCCTTGCGGCCCGGGATCAGCGCAGTGGTGATGATGATGTCCTGCTTCTTGATATGCTCGGCGACCAGCGCCGCCTGCTTCGCCTTGTAGGCGTCGCTCATTTCCTTGGCGTACCCGCCGGCGGTTTCAGCCTGCTTGAATTCCTCGTCCTCGACCGCGACGAAGGTGGCGCCAAGGCTTTCCACCTGCTCCTTGGTGGCCGGGCGCACGTCGGTCGCCGAGACGATGGCGCCCAAACGCCGCGCGGTCGCGATCGCCTGCAGGCCCGCGACGCCGACGCCCATGACGAACACGCGCGCCGGGGCGACCGTGCCGGCCGCGGTCATCATCATCGGAAAGGCGCGACCGAACTCCGCCGCCGCATCCAGCACCGCCTTGTAGCCGGCGAGGTTCGACTGCGACGACAGCACGTCCATGTTCTGGGCGCGGCTGATGCGCGGCATCAGCTCCATGGCGCAGGCGATCACGCCCGCCTGGGCATAGCCGCCGATCTGGTCCTTGGCGCCGTAGGGATTGAGGCTGGCGACCAGCATTGCGCCGCGCTTCATCAGCGACAGCTCGTCCGGCCCGCCTTCGGCGGCGGTCAGCGGCCGTTGCACCTTCAGCACTACGTCGGCATCGAACAGGGCCGCGCGGGCATCCGGCACGATCTTGGCGCCGGCCGCCTGGTACACGCTGTCGGGGATCGAGCAGCCTTCGCCGGCGCCGGCTTCGACCACCACCTCCGCACCCAGGCCCACAAATTTCTTGATCGTATCGGGAGAAACCGCGCAGCGCTTTTCGTTAGGCCGCCGCTCCTTCACCACGCCGATTTTCATGCTCTCTCCCCCGGTTCACGCATCCGGTGTCACCCCTGAAGCAAGGTCGAGGCTAGCGCCTTCCCCTCGCCTGAATTTGCAGAATTCCCCCGCGATTGGCCGAATTTCGACCGTCAGCTGCGTCGAATCCGCTCACTTACGCAAAGCGCGCGCATATTGCACAGTTTGGCTTGAGCGAACAAGGCGTGCCTAAGGCCAAGGCCCAGCTGTGAAACGACCTGGGCAGGCCGCGAAACACCTGCCTATCCCCTCCAGTGCGGCGGGATCGTCTTCTCGAAATAGGGCAAGGCCTCGATCCGCTTCATCCAGGCTGCGATGTTGGCCGGCAGGTCCTCGCGCTTGAGGCCGAGGCCGGGCGCGCGCTCCTCCACTCGCACCGGCATGCGCAGGTAGGGGTAGATCGAGAAGTCGGCAAGGCTGAGCTGGCCGGCGAAGAAATCGCCCTTAAGATAGCCCTGCCAGTAGGCCAGCTCCTCGCGCAGCCTGGCTTTCGCTTCGTCGATCTGCTTCGGATCGCGCTCTGCCGGCGATACGTACAGCACCTTGGACATCAGGTCGCTGCCCGGCTTGTAGAGGCCGTCCTCGCACTCGCCGATCAGCCGGCGCACCAGCGCGCGGCCCTTCGGATCCTTCGGCAACAGCGACTTCTGCGGGTACTGCTCTTCCAGGTACTCGCAGATCGCGTTCGATTCATAGAGCGCGAAGCCGTCGTCGACGATCGCGGGCACCCGGCCGCGCGGATTGATCGCCAGGAACTCCGGCTTTCTGGTCTCGTCATTGTCGAAAGACAAGCGCTTCGGCGTGTAGGCGATGCCCTTGTGCTCGAGCGTCAGCCACACCTTCCACGCGAAGGGCGAGCCGGAGCCGAAATAGAACGTCAATGCCATGTTGGTTCTTCCCAGATGTGAGGTCTAACGCTGCTTCTTGAGGCCGGCTTCCTTGAGCGCCGCCTTTTGGCGCTTCTCCAGCGCCTTGACGTCGAAGCCTTTGATGAGTTCGTGGAACAGCTGATACCAGTTGATCTCGGCCTTGAGGTGCATGAACACTGAGCCAAGGCCGATGGCGGCGCGGTCCATGAACACGAATTCCTTGGGCGGCGTCACCGGGCCGAGGCGGCGCAGCTCGGCATGCACGCCCTCCGCCACCTCGCGGCCATAGACGCCGGTTTCGGCGTCCTGGATCTTGCGCTCTTTGTCCTCCAGTAGCGGCCCGTAGACGAAGTGGGCCCAGCGGTTAAGGACGTCGATCACCTCGCGCGATAGGCCCTTGAAGCCCCAGCTCTCGTAGGCCGAGACCGCGAGGTCGCGATCGTCGTTGAGCAGCGCGAAATAGAGATCGATCACGCCCTTCACGAATTTCGGCTCGAAGATGCGGATGCAGCCGAAATCCAGCAGGTTCACATCGCCGTTCGGCCGCATGGTGTAGTTCCCGAGATGCGGATCGCCGTGGATGACGCCGTATTCGTAGAACGGCACGTACCAGGCGCGGAACATGTTGTAGGCGATGCGGTTGCGCAGCTCGAGCGAGGGCTTGCCCGCCAGCATCTGCATCACCGGCTTGCCTTCGATCCAACTCATGGTCAGGAGGCGCTTGGTCGACAGGTCGAGTTGGGGCTCGGGCAGATGCACGTGCTTCTCGCCCGCCAGCATATGGCGATAGAGCGCCATGTGGCGGCCTTCCAGCTCGTAGTCCAGCTCCTCGCGCAGGCGGTCGCCGATCTCGCCGTGGATCTCCTTGGTGTGGATCGCCCGGTCGTAGCGCTCGTAGACCGAGAAGATGATGCTGAGCTGAGAGAGGTCTGCCTCCACCGCCGACGCCATGTCGGGATATTGCAGCTTGCAGGCCAGCGCCACGCCGTCATGCCCGACTGCGCGATGCACCTGGCCGAGCGAGGCCGCGGCCGCCGCCTCATGCTCGAAGCTCTTGAACTTGCCCTGCCAGCTGCTGCCAAGCTCCGCTGCCATGCGGCGCTTGACGAACGGCCAGCCCATCGCCGGCGCGTTGGCCTGCAGCTGCTGCAGCTCCTGCACATACTCCTTGGGCAGCGCGTCCGGGATGGTGGACATGATCTGCGCCACTTTCATCAGCGGCCCCTTGAGCCCGCCGAGCGCAGCCGTCAGCTCCGCCGCATGCTCGGCGCGGTCGATCTTGAGGCCGAGATAGCGCTGGCCCGCCACGCGCGCCGCCAGCCCGCCGACCGCGCGGCCGACGCGGGCATAGCGCATGACGCGCCCGCCGAGGGAGTTGCGCTCGTCTGTCATGAGGACGGCCGGGCCGTCACCCCATTTTCTCCAGCTCGTCGATGAAGCCCGAGATCACACCGAGCCCCTTGGACCAGAATGCCGGATCGGCGGCGTTCAAGCCGAACGGCGCCAGCAGCTCCTTGTGCCGCTTGGTGCCGCCGGCGCGCAGCATGTCCAGATACTTCTCCGCGAAGCCGGCCTCGGCCTGCTGGTAGGCCGCGTACAACGAGTTCACCAGGCAATCGCCGAACGCATAGGCGTAGACATAGAACGGCACATGGATGAAGTGCGGGATATAGGCCCAATAGGTCGCGTAGCCCGTGCCCTCCGGCAGATCAACGCCGTCGCCCAGCGCCTCGCGCTGGGTCGCAAGCCAGATCTCGGACACCTGCTCCGGCGTCAGTTCGCCCTCGCGCCGCGAAGCGTGCAGCCTGGTCTCGTATTCGTGCATCGCGATCTGGCGCACGACCGTGTTCAGCATGTCCTCGACCTTGCCGGCCAGCAGGACCTTGCGCTCCTCCGGATCTGTCTCGCGCTTCAGCAGCGCCTGGAAGGTCAGCATCTCGCCGAACACCGACGCTGTTTCCGCAAGGGTCAGCGGCGTGTCGCACAGCAGCTGGCCCTGCGGCGCCGCCAGCACTTGGTGCACACCGTGCCCCAGTTCGTGCGCCAGGGTCATCACGTCGCGCGTGCGGCCGTGATAGTTCAGCAGCAGATAGGGATGCGCGCTCGGCACCGTCGGATGGGCGAAGGCGCCGGGCGCCTTGCCCGGCCGCGGCGGCACGTCGATCCAGCCCTTGTCGAAGAAGGTGCGGCCGACTTCTGCCAGCTTGGGCGAGAAGGCATTGTAGGCGGTCAGCACCAGCGACTGCGCCTCGCTCCACGCGATCGGCGTGTCGTCATCGTCCGGCAGCGGCGCGTTGCGGTCCCAGTAGTTGAGCTTCGGCAGTCCGAGCCACTTGGCCTTCAGCTTGTAATAGCGGTGCGACAGCTTGGGATAGTTCGCCTTGACCGCGGAGACCAGCGCATCCACCACCTCGTCCTCGACCTGGTTGGCGAGGTTGCGCGAGGAGACCGGGCGCGCGAACTTGCGCCACTTGTCGTCGATCTCCTTTTCCTTGGCGAGGGTGTTGGTGACCAGCGCGAACACCCGCTTGTTGTCGCCGAGGCCCTTGGAGACCGCGTCGGCGGCAATCTTGCGCTTGGCGACGTCTTGCTCATAGAGCAGGTTCAGCGCCTCGTTGCTGGTCAGCTTCTTGCCGTCGACGTCGAAGCGCAGGTCGGCCATGGTCTCGTCGAACAGGCGCATCCACGCCTGACGGCCGACGACGTCGCGCTCGTGCAGCATCTTCTCGAGGTCGTCCGACAGCTGATGCGGACGGAATGCGCGGACGGTATCCAGCCAGGGCACAAAGCGCCGCAGCGGCGCGTGGCCCAGCTTCGCCTGCATGTCGGCATCGGACAGCTTGTTGATCTCCAGGGTGAAGAACAGCGTCTCGAGCGAGATCTGCGTCGCGCGCTCGTTGGTGTTCTGCTGGAATCGGCCGAATTCGGTGTTCGACATGTCGCCGGCATAAAGCAACTGGGCGAAGCTCATCACCCGACCCAGGATCTCCTGGATCCGCTCATAGGCGAGGATCGCGGCCAGGAAGTCCGCGCCGTTGAGGCTCGCCAGCTTGCCTTCATATTGCTGACGGAAGGCGGTGGCCTTGGCGCCCGCGTCCTTGAGGTCGCGCTCCACCTCCGGCGCATCAGGGCCGGCATAGAGATCGGCGAGGTTCCAGGTGGGGAGTGTCTGGGCGGCGGCGCCTTCGGGGGTCATGGCTGGGATCCTGGGGTAATGCCCCGAGCAACCACGGGGCTTTGGCATTTGTCTCGACCTGATTTATATGGGAACACCCACCGCCTCGCCAAGTGAGCCAACTGTCACAAATCCCGACGAAATGACGCGATCCTGTCCCATATTCCATCAGATCAGCGCGGCGGCCGCAGCATGACCAAGCCGATCGTCATCCGCGTCGAGCAGCCGGGCGATATTCCCCACATCCGCGACATCCTCGCGCACGCCTTCGGCCAGCGCGCGGAAGCGGACCTGGTCGACCAGCTGCGGGCCGACGGTGACAGCCTCGTTTCGCTGGTTGCGGTCGGCGAGCGCGGCGAGCTGGTGGGGCATGTCCTGTTCAGCCGCCTCCCGATCGAAGGCGCCAAGGGGCGGGTGACCGAGGCGGCCGCCCTCGCCCCCCTCGCCGTGCGCCCGGAGCATCAGCGCAAGGGCATCGGCAGCGCGCTCACCAAGGCCGGGATCCGGGCCTGCACCGCTCGCGGGCTCGCCGCCATCATCGTGGTCGGCGATCCGACCTTCTACCAGCGCTTCGGATTTTCCGCCGAGACCGCGCGCGGGCTGCGCTCGCCGTACCCCGGCGCTGCCTTCATGGCCTTGGAGCTGAGACCCGGCGCATTGCGCGCCAAGGGCACAGTGCGCTATGCCGCAGCGTTCGGCGCCCTGCCGGTCGAGGACCATTCATGAACTACGACACCATCCCGAGCCTGCCGCGGCTGTTCTTCGACCAGGCGCAGAAGCTGGGCAGCAAGCCGTTCCTGTGGCGCAAGGACGAGAGCGCGTTCAAGCCGATCCGCTGGAATCGCGTCGCCGCCGACGTGCGGGCGCTCGCGCGCGGCCTGATCGCCCTCGGCGTCAAGCCGGGCGACCGCGTCGCGCTGATCGCGGAGAACCGGCCGGAATGGCTGATCTCCGACCTCGCCATCATGGCGGTCGGCGCGATCACCGTGCCGGCCTTCTCGACCAACACGGTCGACGACAACCGGCACGTCCTCACCCACAGCGGCGCGCGCGGGGTCATCATCTCCAATCCCGGCATTGCCAAGCGCGTCCTGCCGGCCTCCATGCTGGCGCCGGAGCTGAATTTCCTGATCGCGATGGAGAGCCTGAGCCAGACCCAGCAGCTGCCGCTGCGCTTCCTCAGCTGGAGCGAGGCGATGAGCCTGGGCGATCCGAAGCTCGACGCCGATATCGAAGAGCGGGTCGGTTCGCTCGCCCGCGACGAGACCTGCTGCATCATCTACACCTCGGGCACCGGCGGCGTGCCCAAGGGCGTGATGCTGACCCACGGCTCGATCCTCTGCAACATCAAGGGCGCCTACAAGCTGCTGCAGGAGGTCGGCATGGGCAACGACGTGTTCCTGTCGTTCCTGCCGCTGTCGCACTCCTACGAGCACACGGCGGGTCAGTTCCTGCCGATATCCATCGGCGCGCAGATCTATTACGCCGAGAGCATCGACAAGCTGACCGACAACATGGCGGAAGCCAAGCCGACCATCATGACCGCCGTGCCGCGGCTCTACGAGGTCATCCACCAGCGCATCCAGCGCGGCCTTTTGAAGGCGACGCCGTTCCAGCGCAAGATGTTCGATCTCGCCTATACGCTCGGCCGCAAGAACTACGAGCACCCCGGCACGCTCACCTTCAAGGAGCGCGTCCAGAATTTCCTGTGCGACCTGCTGGTGCGGCGCAAGGTCGGCAAGCGGTTCGGCGGGCGCCTCAAGGCGTTCGTGTCCGGCGGCGCCGCGCTCAACTACGAGATCGGCGTGTTCTTCCTGGCGCTCGGCGTGCCGCTGCTGCAGGGCTACGGCCAGACCGAGGCCTCGCCCGTGATCAGCGCTAACCGCCCGAAGAAGATCAAGATCGACACCGTCGGCCCGATCTTCGATGGCCTGCAGGCGCGCATTGCCGAGGATGGCGAGATCCTGGTCAAGGGCGAAGCCGTGATGAAGGGCTATTGGCGCGATCCCGACGCGACCGAGCGCGCGATCGGCGACGGCTGGCTCTACACCGGCGACATCGGCGAGTTCGACGGCGACGGATACCTCAAGATCACCGACCGCAAGAAGGACATCATCGTGCTGTCCGGCGGCGACAATGTCTCGCCCGCGCGCGTCGAAGGCTTCCTGGTGCTGCAGCCCGAGGTCGCGCAGGCGATGGTGCATGGCGACCGCCATCCGCACCTGGTCGCGCTCATCGTGCCAGACCCCGACTTCACCAAGGAGTGGGCCGCGCGCAACAACGCTGCCGACGATCTCGCAGCACTGGTGGAGAACCCCGCTTTCACCCGCGCCGTCGGCGCCGCGGTCGATCGCGTGAACTCCATGCTCGCCCCGCTCGAGCGCGTCCGCCGCTTCGCCGTGCTGCCGGACAGCTTCACCATCGACAACGCGATGCTGACGCCCTCGCTGAAGATCCGCCGCCACAAGATCCGCGAAAAGTGGGGCGACACGCTCAAGAAGCTGTACGAGCGGAGCTAGCGCACTCCGGGTACAGCCGCCCCTCCACTGTCACCCCGGCCTTGAGCCGGGGTCCATCGTGCAACCGCTCGTGCGGCGACAGAATGGATCCCGGCTCAAGGCCGGGATGACGTAGGAGGAGTGGCGATCGGCGGAGCGCTTTTACCGCCGGCTGTACCGGTGCTTCACGCCGACGGGGAAATAGTCCGGGTGCCCCTTCGACCACAGCGTCACCACCGGCCGCTGGTCGTCTTTCGACACGTAGTTCGCGTACTCGCTGTTGTGTGTCAGCAGCGTGTCGAGGATCTCGCGTTCGGCGAGTTCGATCCGGGTCGGATCTGGGTTCTCCTTGTCGGCCAACTCGACCGCCACGGTGAAGCGCGGCCGGTCCGCCAGCCCTTCCTTCACCTCCATCACGAACTTGCCGGTGGTCCAGCGGCTGAGGCTCGGCTTCTCGAGCGCCAGGCTGATGGTCTCGGGGAAGATGTTGGCGCCGAAGAACGACAGCGTGAAGTTCGCCCGGCCGAACACGAAGACGAAGGGCTGCCGCCGCGCGCGCAAGCCGGCCTGCGCCACTGCGAACTCCGCATCGAACTGATAATCCGCCAGCTTCGCGCGCATCGCCTCGAAGCTGTAGATGCCGCCCTGGTCGGCGATGTGGTAGCGGATCAGCGGCGCGCCGTTGTCGCCGCTGAAAGCGAGCGTGCCGCCCTCCACCGTCTCGAAATAGCGCGAGGTCGGATCGTACTGGCACAGCGTCGGCAGCCGCTCCTCGCCGAACAGCGCCATGGCCGCCTCGGGCTTCTCGCTCAGGAAGCGGCGGATCGCCACCGACAGCGGCGTCTCGTTGCCCAATACACCCGCATCCGCGGTGCCATAAAGCGAGGTGATGCTGTTGAGGCCCTCGTCCTGCTCCAGGCGCTCCAGCACCAGGTCGCGCCAAGTCTCGCTGAACACCTCGCCCGCCGTCACCAGGCGGACGTTGAACTTGCCCCAGTCGATTTTCTCGCCGCGGCCGGCATCGACCACCTCTTTCAGGAACGGCGGATAGCCGAGCAGCACGGTCTGCTCGAAGTCCGGCGCCAGGCGTTTCACCACCCGCAGGATCTCGTCAATCTTGTTGCCGGGCGTAACGATCAGCAGCGGATAGCCCTTGGCGGCAACCCAGCGCAGGCACGACGTCGTGTACATGCCGCCGACCCAGGAGCCGAGCGCGAAGCAGACCACCGCCAGCGTCTTGCGCTCATGGGCGCGGAAACTGTCGCGCAGCACCTGCTCGAACCGCACCGCGATCGGAAACTCGTGATGCAGGCCGCGGGGCCACAGAGTCGGCTCGCCGGTCGAGCCAGACGACACCGCGAAGAAATCGCACGCCGCCAAATCGCCGCCCTCGACCAGTGCCTCGAGCGGAAAGCGGCGGACATAGTTCTCCTTGTTGAGCAGCGGAAGCTTCGCGAAGTCGGCGGCGTCGTGGATTTCGGCGATGCTGATCTTCGCCTTGTTCAGCATGGCGCCATAGGCCGGCACGCCCTCGGCCGCGCGCCGCAGCAGGGCCAGCGCTTCGGGCAAGCCGTCGCCGCCCTCGCCCGGAGCGAGCAGTTCGTTGAGACCGGTGCCGAGGAACCGGTCGAATGCAGAACGGGGATCGCGTGCCATGGTGGAACCCTGGTGGATGTGCCCACCATTACGCCAGAAGCGCCCTGATGGTTGCAACCGCCACGGATTTGCTCCGGCGGATTGTCGCTATGTCATGCGGACCGATCGGTCATACCGAGGGAAACGATCGGTCTAGCCAGCGCGTGCGGTAGCCGTCCTTGCGCCACAGGATCGGGAAGAAGCTCTCATCCATCGCCAGCTCGCCGTGCCGCTTATAGCGATTGTAGATGTAGCTGACGTTGGTCGGATGGAACTGCGACTCCGAATCCATGCAATGCGCCACCACCGAGCGCCGCGGCCGGTCGGCGCGGTTCATGTCAGAGCCGTGCCAGGTGCCGCCGTGATGGAATGCGCAGCCGCCGGCCGGCACTTCGATCGGCACGATGTCGGCCCTGACGCCGGCGCGCTCGGCCGCGGCGCGGAACTCCTTCTGGTAGTCCTCCGGCGCGTGGAACTTCTCGATCGGCGGCGAGACGCCCCATTTGTGCGAGCCGCGCGCATATTCGATGGTGCCGCCCGCCGCCGAGGTGTCGTCGAGCGCGATCCAGCAGGTCGCCATGTGCGACGGCGTGAACCACTTGGAATAGGAATCGTCCTGGTGATAGCCAAGCGCCTTGGCCCCGGCCGGCTTCCAGATCACGTTGTCCTGGCAGATGCGCGCGCCGTCCCAACCGCTGAGCTCGGCGACGCAGCGCCCGACCTGCTCGCTCAAGACCACGCTCGCGACCGTCCGGTCGGACTTCCAGCCGTTGCAGATCTGGCGCGTGCGGTCCGGCTGGTCGCGGCCCTCTTGCCAGTTCCATTCGTCGGGATAGAGCCCGGTCTCGAACTCGCCCTTGAACAAGGGCTCGACCCGCGCGCGCAGGCGCTCGACCGTATCGGCGTCGATGAATTTGTCGAGGATCAGAAAACCATCCGCCTCGAAGCGGCGCTTGTGGTCTTCGGTCAGGAACGGTGCCATTGCGCTAGTCTCGGTCGGTCCATTGGGGAGCGATGCGGCGAATTCGACACGGATTGACGGAGAGTCGCAAGAGGGGCCGTCTAGCTCTTCGGCTTGCCCGCGGCCGGCTTGGCGGACTTTGCCCCGGTGAAGTCCGCGCCCGAGGACAGCATGCCGGTGACCTCGGCGCCGGTGAGGTCGGCTTCGTTGAACTTGGTATTGGCGGCGCGTACCGGCCATTCGCGCGTGGTGCCGTCCGGCAGGGTCACGATCTGCACCTGCAGGTCGGCATCGTGGAGATCCGCGCGACGCAGGATTGCGTCGGTCAGGTCGGCGCCCTTCAAATCCGCGCCGGCGAAGCTGGCGCCGGTCGCATCCGCCCGCGACAGGATGGCGAGCGACATGCGGCAGCGGTCGAACCGCGCCGCGCGCAAGCGGCAGTCGGTGAAGACCGCGCCGGTCAGGGTGCGTCCGGAGAAGTTCACCGCCGAAAGATCGCGCCCCATGAAGTCGGCGCGCGCGCCCTTGGCGCCGGAGGTCTCCACCCAATCCTCGTGCGCCGTGATCTGGTCGGCGATCGCCGCGGCCGCCTCCTCGGAATCGTCGACCGAGATCGACTCCTGCAGATTGAGCGCGCCGATATAGGCCGCCTTGGCGAAATCGACGTTAAACACGTTGGCATCGCGCAGGACGACGCCGCTCATGTTGGCGCCATCGACGATCGCGCGGTTGAGCAGCGTGCGCGACAGGTCGCAGTTGGTGAGATTGGCGCCGCGCAGGTCGGCGTCCTTGAGCGAGCTGCCGGCGAGGTTGGCATCGCTCAGGTCGGCGTTGCGCAGGACCGCTGCCGACAGGTCGGTGCGCTTGATGACGGCGTGGTGCAGCTTGGCGCCGGCGAGATCGGCGCGCATCATCTTGGTGCCGCTGACCGAGCCCTTCTCCATCTCCGGCGGCGCCACCGTTCCGGCGATGCTGACCAGCAGCGTGCCGTCGCGGAAGTCGCAGCCCATCAGCTTGGCTTCGGTGAAGTCCGCCGCCGACAGGATGGCGCCGCGGAAATCCGCGTGGTTGCAATTGGCCCGGCGGAACGACGTGCCGGTGAGGTTGACGCCGAACAGATCGGCTTCGACCAGGATGGCGCCGTCCAGGTTGCAGTTGATGAACTGCGCGCCGGTCATCTTGGCGCGGGTCAGGTCGACACCGTGCAGGTCCAGCCCGCGCAACGTGCGCAGCGAGAGATCGGCCCGCTTGCCGCGCCGGTCGTTGAACAGCCAGCGCCGGTGCGCCGTGATGAGCTCCAGAGCCTCCTGGTCGTGAAGCTCAAGCATGGTTCACCCGAAATAGCCCGCCCTGACCGCGCAGCCGAGCATGTTGGTGATCAGCCGCCCGGCGGTGATGCAGGTCAGGCCGCCGACATCGCGCTCCGGCGCGATCTCAACGATGTCCATGCCAACCACCCGGTTCCGCATCACCGCATGGCGGATGATGGCGCGCGCCTGCACGAAGGTGACGCCGCCCGGCACCGGCGCGATCACGCCCGGCATGATGGTGGGATCGAGCCCGTCGGCATCGATCGTGAGATAGACGTTCTTGCCGGTCGGCAGCTTCTCCAGCAGCGCCGCGATCCCCATCTCGTGCAGGTCCCAGGCGGTGATGAGGTGAGAGCCCCACTTGCGCGCCGCCGCCACCTCGACCTCGCGCGCGCTGCCAACTCCGCGCAGGCCGATCTGCCAGGCGCCCTCGACCCAGGGCAGCTCGGAGGCGCGGCGGATCGGGCTGGAATAGCCGTCACGCACGCCGTTGACGTGGTCGCGCCAGTCGAGATGCGCGTCGATGTGGATGAGGGTGATCGGTTCGTGCCCTTCGTAGGCGCGCAGCGCCGGCACGCTGGCGCCGTGATCGCCGCCCAAGATGACGGGCAGCGCGCCGGCCTTCAGGATCGCGCGCACCGCCATCTCGGCGCGCTTCACGTTGCCGGCGGCGTCATATTGGTTGCCCGGCACGTTGCCGCAATCCACCAGCCGAACTTCCTTGCCATCCAGCAGCGGCCCGCCATGGTCGAAATCGTAGTTGCCGTCGCCCCACTGGATCTGGTCGGAGCGGGCGCGCACCGCATCCGGCGCCTGCGCCTGGTTGTTCGCCACCTCTTCCATGGAATAGGGCGCGTTGTAGGGAATGCCGAGCAGCGCGACGTCCGCCGACAAGGAGTCGAGATCGGTGACCGACGGCCAGCCGAGGAAAGAGCGCGCACGCGGCGCCCTGGTCAAAGGCAGGTTGGTCGGCAGGTTCATGGTCATCCCCGTTGTTACCGTTCAAATTAAACCACGCTTTGGCCCGCCGCGCACCGCTCCTGACGATTGAATGTGGACACCCAGCCGAGATAGCTTTCCCAGCCGCAGCAAGGGCTTGGCCTGGATGCCGACGATCCATCTGACAGCGCACCTGCGACGCGTGGCGCCGACCGGTCCGACTCGGGTCGAAGCCGCGACGCTCGGCGCCGCGCTCGATGCCTATTTCGAGACCGCGCCGCGGGTGCGCTCCTACATCCTCGACGACCAAGGGCGGCTGCGGAAACACGTGGCGGTGTTCATCGACGGCGAATTGCTGCTCGACAAGCAGGACCTTGGCCGCAGCGTTGCGCCGGACTCCGAGATCTATGTCATGCAAGCACTGTCAGGAGGCTGAGAGGGAATGACTCAGGACCTGTTCGTATCGACCCGCAAGGGCCTGTTCCGCTTCCAGCGCAGTGGCGGCAAGTGGCAGCAGACCTATGTCGCTTTCCTCGGCCAGCCGGTGACGGCATTCCTCGCCGATCCGCGCACCGGCCACTGGTACGCCGCGCTCAACCTCGGTCATTTCGGCGCCAAGCTGCACCGCTCGACCAACCAGGGCGCGACCTGGGACGAGCTGACCATGCCGACGCTGCCCAAGTCGGAGGACACGGAAGCGCCCAGCCTCAACCAGATCTGGGCGCTGGAAGCCGGTGGCGCCGACCAGCCCGGCCTGATCTGGGCCGGCTCGTTGCCCGCCGCCTTGTTCCGCAACGACCGGAACGGCGAAGGCGACTGGCAGTTGGTGGAGGGCTTGTGGAACCTGCCCGACCGCGCCAAGTGGTTCGGCGGCGGCACCGACGACACCGCGCTGCACACGCTCTGCATCGATCCGCGCAACTCCAGCCGCCTGGTGATCGCGATCTCGTGCGGCGGCGTCTGGCGCAGCGAGGATGCCGGCGCCAGCTGGACCTGTCGCTCCAAGGGCCTGTTCGCCGAATACATGCCGCCCGACCGGCGTGAGGACCCCGCGATCCAGGACCCGCACCGCATCGTGCAGTGCCGGGACAAGCCCGATCACTTCTGGTGCCAGCACCACAACGGCATCTTCTTCAGCACCAACGATCTCGAGAGCTGGCAGTTTGCCGGCCCGCGCTTCGGCTTCGGCGTCGCGGTCCATCCCAAGGAGCCCGCGAAGGCCTGGTTCGTGCCGGCGATCAAGGACGAGCTGCGCGTGCCCCAGGACGGCCATTTCGTCGCGTCCCGCACCCGCGACGGCGGGCAGTCGTTCGAGGCGCTGTCGAACGGCCTGCCGGCCGGGTTCGGCTACGACCTCGTCCTGCGCCACGCCCTCGACATCGATGCGACCGGCGACACGCTGGCGTTCGGCTCCACCACCGGCAACCTCTACGTGACGGAGGATCAGGGCGAGCACTGGCACGCCGTCACGCACCACTTGCCGCCGGTGCATGCGGTGCGGTTTGCAGCTGGCTAGGGCGCCGGACCTCTGCTAGTTCGTCATGGTCGGACTTGGTCCGACCATCCACGAGTTTCTGTGGGCGAAATCGAATCGTTGCAGACGAACTCGTGGATGGTCGCGCCAAGCGCGACCATGACGAGATATCTACGAACGGGCGCTACCCAGCGCTGCGAATGCTCATTGCGCCGTGCGTCGCTTGGAAGAAATCAAACACCACCATTGGGACACCCGGCGACCAAATCGAACTCCTTTGCCCCGACCCTGGACAAGCCGCTGAAATCGGACCATTTTCTGCCTGAATGGGCCGCGGCAAGGCTGGCATCGCCGACAAGACGGCCGCTTTGGGAGAAGCAACAGTGGCGCAAACCGCGCGCTTGGCGTCCGTCACGCTGGACGACAAATACACCGCAAACGAGGGCCGGGTTTACCTCAATGGCATGCAGGCGCTGACGCGCCTGACCATCATGCAGCGCCAGCGCGACGCGTTGGCCGGGCTCAACACCGCCGGCTACGTCACCGGCTACCGCGGCTCGCCGCTCGGCGGGCTCGACCAGGCGATGGTCGCGGCCAGGAAGCATCTCGACCAGAACCACATCAAGTTCCAGCCGGGCGTGAACGAGGACCTGGCCGCCACCGCGCTCTGGGGCACCCAGCAGCTCGACCTGTTCGGCGATAGCAAATACGACGGCGTGTTCGGCATGTGGTACGGCAAGGGCCCAGGCGTCGACCGCTGCGGCGACGTGTTCCGCCACGCCAACCTCGCCGGCACCGCCAAGCACGGCGGCGTGCTGGTGCTGGCGGGCGACGACCACACCTGCAAGTCCTCCACCACCGCGCACCAGACCGAGTATGCCTTCATGGACTACGGCATCCCGGTCCTCAATCCCGCCAACATCCAGGAGTTCCTGGATTATGGCCTGGTCGGCTGGGCGGCCTCGCGCTATTCCGGCTGCTGGATCGCCATGAAGGTGGTGGCGGACAACTGCGATTCCACCTCGTCGGTCTACATCGACCCGGCGCGCATCGACATCAGGATCCCGGACGATTTCGACCTGCCCGAAGGCGGGCTCAACATCCGCAAGGCCTCCACCCCCTTCATCACCACCCAGGCCCTGGAGCAGGAATACCTGCTCCACAAGTACAAGCTCTATGCCGCGCTCGCCTTCGCCAGGGCCAACAAGCTCAACAAGGTGATGATCGACGGGCCCAACCGGCGCTTCGGCATCGTCACCTGCGGCAAAACCTACATGGACGTGCGCCAGGCGCTCGACGATCTCGGCATCGACGATGACTACGCCAAGCGCATCGGACTGTCGCTCTACAAGGTCGGCATGACCTGGCCGCTGGAGCGCGAGGGGGTGCGCCACTTCGCCGAGGGCCTCGAAGAGATCCTGGTGGTCGAGGAAAAGCGCGCGCTGATGGAGAACCAGCTCAAGGAGCAGCTCTATAACTGGAAGGAGAGCGTGCGCCCGAAGGTGGTCGGCAAGTTCGACGAGAACAAGGAGTGGATCCTGCCCTCCGCCGACGAGCTGACCCCGGCGCGCATCGCGCGGGTGATCGCCAAGCGCATCGCCCGCTTCCACACCAGCCCGGCGATCGAGGACCGGCTGAAGTTTCTGGAGGCCAAGGAAAAGACCCTGACCGGCTACAAGCCGGCGATCCGCCGCGTCGCCTATTTCTGCTCCGGCTGCCCGCACAACACCTCGACCCGGCTTCCGGAGGGCTCGCGCGCGCTCGGCGGCATCGGCTGCCACACCATGGCGACCTGGATGGACCGCGGCACCGAGACGCTGACCCAGATGGGCGGCGAAGGCGTGACCTGGGTCGGCCAGGCGCCGTTCTCCAAGACGCCGCACGTATTCCAGAACCTCGGTGACGGCACTTACTACCACTCCGGCCTGATCGCGATCCGCGCCGCAGTCGCATCGGGTGTCAACATCACCTACAAGATCCTGTTCAACGACGCCGTCGCCATGACCGGCGGCCAGCCCTTCGACGGGCCGCTCAACGTGCCGATGATCGCGCACCAACTGGCGGCGGAGGGCCTCACGAAGATCACCGTCGTGACCGACGACGTGGAGAAATATCCGACCGCCGATTTCCCCGAGGGCGTGCTGGTCCACCCGCGCGACCAGATGGAAGAGATCCAGCGCGAGATGCGCGAGATCCCCGGCACCACCGCCATCATCTACGACCAGACCTGCGCGGCCGAGAAGCGCCGCCGGCGCAAGCGCGGCCAGATGCCCGACCCTGCCAAGCGGGTCTTCATCAACGAGGAAGTCTGCGAAGGCTGCGGCGATTGCTCGAAGACCAGCAACTGCCTGTCGGTGGTGCCGCTCGAGACCGCGATGGGCCGCAAGCGCGCCATCGACCAGTCGAGCTGCAACAAGGACTATTCCTGCCTCGACGGCTTCTGCCCCAGCTTCGTGACCGTCGAGGGCGGCAAGCTGCGCAAGCCGCACCCGACCGCGCCGGTCGGCGAAGTGCTGCCGGAGCCACAGCTGCCGGCGCTCAAGGACCCGTTCAACATCCTGGTCACCGGCATCGGCGGCACCGGCGTCGTCACCATCGGCGCGCTGCTGGGCATGGCGGCGCACCTGGAGGGCAAGGGCTGCTCCATCATGGACATGACCGGCCTCGCCCAGAAGGGCGGCGCGGTCTTCTCGCACATCCGCATCGCCAACCGACCGGAAGAGATCCACGCCGTGCGCGTCGCGGCCGGCAACGCCGACCTGCTGCTCGGTTGCGACATCGTGGTGGCCGCGACCTACGATGCGCTGGCCAAGGGCCGCGTCGGCCACAGCCGCGCCATCGTCAACAGCCACGAGACCATCACCGCCGACTTCATCCGCAATCCGGATGCCCACTTCCCCGGCCAGATCCTGAAAGGCGCGATCGAGGCGGCAGTCGGGCCGAACGGGGCGGAGTTCGTCGATGCCACCGGACTCGCCACCACGCTGATCGGCGATTCGATCGCGACCAACATGTTCATGCTCGGCTTCGCCTATCAGCGCGGCCTGATCCCGGTCACCGCCGCCGCCATCGAGCAGGCGATCGACCTCAACCGCACCGCGGCCAAGGAGAACAAGCTCGCGTTCCTGTGGGGCCGCCGCGCCGCGATGGATCTTCCCGCCGTCGAGAAGGCGGCGGCGCGCGCCAGCTCCGCCGAGACGCGGACTATTCCAGAATCACTGGACGAGATCAGCGCCCACCGCACGGGCCATCTCACGCGCTATCAGAACGCGGCCTATGCGGCCCGCTATCGGGCGCTGGTGGACAAGGTGATCGCGTCCGAGCGCGCCGCCATGCCGGGTTCGCAGGCCCTCGCCATCGCGGTCGCGAAGTATTACGCGAAGCTGCTGGCCTACAAGGACGAGTACGAGGTCGCGCGGCTGCATGTCGATCCGCTGTTCCGCGAGCGCATCGCGGCGCAGTTCGAGGGCGACTATCAGCTGCATTTCCACCTGGCGCCGCCGGCGGTCTCGCATCCCGACCCGGTCACAGGCCGCATCAAGAAGAAAGAGTTCGGCCCGTGGATGATGACGGCGTTCGGCGTGCTGGCGCGCCTGAAATGGCTGCGCGGAACCGCCTTCGATCCGTTCGCGCGTTCGGAGGACCGCAAGCTCGAACGGCGCCTGATCGCGGAATACGAGGCGCTGGTGGCTGAGATCCTGGCCGGCCTGTCGGCGGCGAACCACACCACGGCGGTCGCGCTGGCCACATTGCCCGAGAAGATCCGCGGCTATGGCCACATCAAGGAAGGCAATGTCGCCTCGGTGCGCAAGCGCCAGGAGGAGTTGCTGGCCTCGTTCCGCAGCCCTTCGCCCTCGACCAGCCGCCGGGCTGCCGAGTAAGGCGAGCGTCGCAGGTTCCGACGGATTTGCCGCCAGCCCGGCGAAGCGCCGCCCTGGCGGTGGCGAAGCCCGGCAATTCGACTGGGCAGAGCGCCTTTTGTGGTGGAATTCAGCGGCCTTGGGATACGAAAGGCGAACGGTTCTAAGTCACGGAAAGGCGCGGAATTGTTGAACTATTCTGACTTAATCTCATTGAAACAATCGAACCAATCGGGGAATATCGGCCCAAGTCCGCGCGCCGGCCGGAGGCCCAAGCAACACAAACAAACGTCGGCGCGCGAACGCTCACTGCGAAGTTAGGGGAGTACACCATGAAGAAGGTTTGGATCGCCATAGCCGCGGTCGTCGTGATCGTGGCTGGCTATTTCATCTATCAGAACAACCAACCTGCGCCGACTCAAGAGGCGGCGCAGACCGAGCAGCCGGCAGCGCCCGCTACCACCGAGCAGCCCGCCGCCGCTCCAGCAACGACGGAGACGCAGCAGGCCGCTGCAACGCCCGCCGCTCCGGCGGCCGAGCAGGTCCTGCATCGCGGCAACGGCGCCGAACCGGAGACGATGGATCCGCAGAAGTCGACCGGCGTCACCGAGGCGAACATTCAGTACGAAATATTCGAAGGCCTCACCACCTACACGCCCGACGGCCAGGTCACGCCCGGCGTCGCCGAGAAGTGGGAAGTCAGCGACGACGGCAAGACCTACACCTTCCATCTGCGCGATTCGAAGTGGTCGAACGGCGATCCGGTGACCGCCGCCGACTTCGCCTATTCCTTCCAGCGCCTGGTCGATCCCGCGATTGCGGCCGACTATGCGCCGATCGCCGACCCGATCCTCAATGCCGAGCAGATCCGCAAGGGCGAGGAGAAAGACCTCACCAAGCTCGGCGTGACCGCCGTCGACGACAAGACCCTGAAGATCGAACTCGTGAAATCGGCGCCGTATTTCCTCGGCCTCATCCGCCACAACACCTTCCTGCCGGTGCACAAGGCGACCATCGACAAGTTCGGCCAGGACTGGACCAAGCCGGGCAATATCGTCGGCAACGGCGCGTTCACGATGCAGGAGTGGACCCCGCAGGCTTCGATCACGCTGGTGAAGAACCCGAACTACTACGACGCCGCGAACGTGAAGCTCGAGAAGATCGTCTACTATCCGACCGAGGACATCTCCGAGGAGTTCAAGCGCTATCGCAACGGCGAGTTGCAGGTCACCTATGAAGTGCCGTCCGACCAGATCGGTTTCATCGAATCCAACCTGAAGGACGAGTACGAGGCGAAGCCCTATCTCGGCACCTACTACTACGTGATCAACGAGACACGTGAGAACGGCGCCAAGAAGGAAGTGCGCGAGGCGCTGGCCCTGGCCATCGACCGCGAGGCGATCGCCGACAAGGTCACGCAGGGCAGCTTCCTGCCGGCCTACTCGTGGGTGCCCCCGGGAACCCCGGACTACAACACGCAGTACGTCTCCTTCAAGGACATGCCGATGGCGGACCGCGTCGCCAAGGCGAAGGAGCTGCTGGCCGGCGCCGGCTTCACTCCGGAAAAGCCGCTGAAGCTGGAGATCCTCTACAACACCAGCGAGAACCACAAGAAGATCGCGATCGCGGTCCAGGACATGTGGAAGCAGGTCGGTGTCGATGCCACCCTGAATAACCAGGAGTGGCAGGTCTATCTCGACACCCGCGACAACAAGGCGTTCGACGTCGCGCGTGCCGCCTGGATCGGCGACTATGCTGACCCAATCACCTTCCTCGACCTGTTCCTCTCGGACGCCGGCGTGCGCAACGATGCCGGCTACAACAACGCCGAGTTCGACAAGCTGGTGAAGGACTCCTTCGGCATCACCGATCCGAAGGCCCGCATGGCCAGCCTCGAAAAGGCCGAGCAGATCTTCCTGGGCGATCTGCCGATCATCCCGATCCTGCACTACAAGACCAAGCACATGGTCTCGAAGAAGGTTGCGGGTTGGGCCTATAACAACCTGGACTTCCATCTCGGCCGATACATGTCGATCCAGTAGTCGGCATGTCGTGAAAAACGACCGGCAGCGTTACCAACGCTGCCGGTCGTTGTCTTTGGGGATTCCGTACCGCCTCCAGCACAGGCGCATCGCAATCCGGAGGATCGATCCGTGCTGAACTACTTGTTCCGCCGCCTGGGCGGCGCCATTCCCACGTTGTTCATCATCATCGCCGGCACATTCTTCATGATGCGCCTGGCTCCGGGCGGGCCGTTCGCGCGCGAGCGCGTGGTGCCGCCGGAGGTCGAGGCCAACCTGATGAAGGCCTATCACCTGGACGAGCCGCTGTGGATGCAGTTCCTGCGCTATCTGAACGGCCTCCTCCACGGCGATTTCGGCCCGTCTTTCAAATACAAGGACTTTTCCGTCGCCGAGCTGATCTTCGGCGGCTTCCCGGTCTCGCTGCAGCTCGGCGGCATCGCCATCTTGGTGGCGCTGGTGCTAGGCCTCACCCTCGGCATCTGGGCCGCGCTGCGCCAGAACAGCTGGGTCGACTACGCCACGATGTCGGTCTCGATGGTCGGCATCGCGGTCCCGAATTTCGTGGTGGCGCCGATCATGACCCTTGTCATCGGCATGCAGCTACAGCTGCTGCCGGTCGGCGGCTGGGGGAAGCCCTCCAACTACGTGCTGCCGGTGATCGCGCTCTGCCTGCCGCAGATCGCCGCGATCGCGCGCCTGACCCGCGCCAGCATGATCGAAGTGCTGAGCAGCAACTTCGTGCGCACGGCGCGCGCCAAGGGTCTGCCGGCGCACCTCACCATCACGCGCCACGCGATCCGCGCCGCCCTCTTGCCGGTCGTGTCCTACATGGGCCCCGCCATCGCCAACATCATCACCGGCTCGGTGGTGGTGGAGCAAATCTTCTCCATCCCGGGGATCGGCCGCTATTTCGTGCAGGGCTCGCTCAACCGCGACTATACCCTGGTGATGGGCGTCACCGTGTTCTATGGCGTGCTCATCATCGTGTGCAATCTGATCGCCGACCTGTTGTACGGCGTGTTGGACCCCAAGGTCCGGTACGATTGAGGTAAGCCATGGCAGTCGCAGACATCTCGGTCGGAGCCGTTCAGGAAGTCAAAGGCCGCAGCCTGTGGGCCGATGCGCGGCACCGCTTCCTCCGCAACAAGGCCGCCGTCACCGGCCTCGTCGTTTTCCTGCTCATCGTCTTTGCCTGCTACGTCGTGCCCTATCTCGGGCTGCGGGCGCCGGACAAGATCAACTGGGACCTTCCCAGCTGGAGCGCTCCCAATATGGAGCTGGGCTACCTGCTCGGCACCGATGGCAACAGCCGCGACCTGTTCGTCCGCACGCTGTATGGCGGCCAGGTCTCGCTGCTGGTCGGCTTCACCGCCACGCTGGTCAGCCTGGTCATCGGCGTCATCTGGGGCGCCACCGCCGGCTTCATCGGCGGCAGGGCCGACGGCCTCATGATGCGGATCGTCGACATCCTCTACTCGATCCCCTTCATTTTCTTCGTCATCATGCTGACGGTGGTGGTCGGGAAGTTCATCACCCTGATCTATGTCGCGATCGGCGCAGTCAGCTGGCTCGACATGGCGCGCATCGTGCGCGGCCAGACCATCTCGATCCGCCGGCGCGAGTTCATCGAAGCGGCGGAGGCAAGCGGCGTCTCCAAGTGGCGCATCATCACGCGCCACATCATCCCGAACTGCCTGGGGCCGGTGGTCGTCTACGTGACGCTGACCGTGCCCAGCGTCATCCTGACCGAGAGCTTCATCAGCTTCCTCGGCATGGGCGTGCAGGAGCCGGATTCGAGCTGGGGCACCCTGGTCAGCGAGGCGGCGGTGGTGATGGAGATCGCGCCCTGGGCCATCATCGGTACCGGCGGCATCCTGGCCGTCACGCTGCTCTGTCTCAATTTCATCGGCGACGGGCTGCGCGATGCCCTCGACCCCAAGGACCGCTGAGGACCCGCGCCGCATGACCGCCATCCTCGACGTCCGCAACCTCAACACCTCCTTTTCCACGCCGGAAGGCACCGTCCGCGCCGTCAACGACGTCAATTTCGCGATCAACGCCGGCGAGACGCTCGGCATCGTCGGCGAGTCCGGCTCGGGCAAGAGTCAGATCTTCATGTCGGTCATGGGCCTGCTGGCGAAGAATGGCCGCGCCGAGGGCAGCGTGCAGTTCAAGGGCAAGGAGATCCTTAACCTGCCGGTCGAGGAGCTGAACCAGATCAGGGGCGTGAAGATGTCCATGATCTTCCAGGACCCGATGACCTCGCTGAACCCTTATCTATCGGTCAAGCGCCAGATGACCGAGGTGCTCGAGGTGCATCGCGGCATGAGCGCGGACGCCGCCACCAAGGCCGCCGTCGATCTGCTCGACGTGGTGCAGATCCCGGAAGCGAGGCGCCGGATTCACATGTTCCCGCACGAATTCTCCGGTGGCATGCGCCAGCGCGTGATGATCGCCATGGCGTTGCTGTGCGAGCCCGAGCTGCTGATCGCAGACGAGCCGACCACCGCGCTCGACGTCACGGTGCAGGCGCAGATTCTCGAGCTGCTCGGCAAGCTGAGACGCGAGACCGGCATGGCGATCGCGCTCATCACCCACGATCTCGGCGTCATCGCCGGCCTGGCCGACCGCGTGATGGTCATGTATGCGGGCGAGGTCATGGAGCGCGCCGACGTGCGGCCGCTGTTCAAGTCGCCGCAGCACCCGTACACCCACGGCCTGCTGCGCTCGATGCCGCGCCTGGACGAGCATCGCGCCAACCGCCTGCAGACCATCGGCGGCCAGCCGCCCAATCTCCAGCACCTGCCCGATGGCTGCCGGTTCCGCGACCGCTGCTCCTACGCCTTCGACCGCTGCGCGGTCGAGAAGCCGCTGCTGCGCAATATCGCCGAGGGCCGCGCCAAGACCTGCCACCTGGAGTCGCTATGAACACCGCCCCCCTCCTCTCGGTCCAGGACCTGAAGGTCCATTTCGACGTCACGCGCAAGGGCCTGTTTGGCGGGCCGACCGCGGTGGTGAAGGCGGTCGACGGCGTCACCTTCGACTTGAAGCCCGGCGAGACGCTGGGCCTGGTGGGCGAATCCGGCTGCGGCAAGTCCACGCTCGGCCGCGCCGTGCTGCGCCTGCTGCCCGCGACCGCCGGCCGCGTGGTGTGGCTGGGCGAGGACCTGCATGCGCTCGAGCACAACGAGATGCAGCAGAAGCGGCGCGATATGCAGATCATCTTCCAGGACCCGCTCGCCTCGCTCAATCCGCGCATGACGGTGGGCCAGATCATCGCCGAGCCGCTGACCGTCTTCAATCCGAACCTCACGAGCGCACAGGTCAAGGATCGCGTGCGCCAGATGATGGCCAAGGTCGGGTTGCTGCCGAACCAGATCAACCGCTATCCGCACGAATTCTCCGGCGGCCAGGCCCAGCGCATCGGCATCGCGCGCGCCATGATCAACAGCCCGCGCATGATCGTGTGCGACGAGCCGGTCTCCGCCCTCGACGTCTCGATCCAGGCGCAGATCGTCAATCTGCTGATGGATCTGCAGCACGAGATGGGCATGTCGCTCATCTTCATCTCGCACAACTTGAGCGTCGTGCGGCACATCAGCCACCGGATCATGGTGCTCTATCTCGGCAAGGTGATGGAGATCGCGGACCGCGATTCGATCTATGCCAACCCGCTGCACCCCTACACCCAGGCGCTGAACTCCGCGGTGCCGATTCCCGATCCCGATCTGGAGAAACAGAAGGATCGCATCGTGCTGAAGGGCGACCTGCCCTCGCCGCTCAATCCGCCGTCGGGCTGTCCGTTCCGCACCCGCTGCCCGCGCGCGACCGAGATTTGCGCCCAGATCATGCCCGATTTGCTGCCGGCCAGCTCGACGCACCATGTCGCCTGCCACCACGCGGGACCGCGGGTCTAGCTAGCTTGTCAGGAAGTCCGCGGCGACCAGCACGCGGTCGGTCCGACCGCTGGCATCGACCCACGGCATGAGCGCAGCCTCGCAATGCTTGAATTCCTTGTGCGGCCCGACATAGGGCGGGCGATAGATCGCCGGCCTGGCTTCCTCGGCCACCCATTGAGTGACCCGAAACAGGATGGAGCCGGAGCCCTGGCCGTCGATCTCGGACATCCACTTGCCGGTCCAATCATGCCGCGAATGCTCGCGCACGAGCGTGCCGACGACGCGGTAGCGGAAATCCCACGGATCGCGGCGCACATCCTTGAGCAGCAGATGAGGCAGAAGCCGCGGCATGTCGAGCGGGTCGAGCGTCCGGCTGGCAGGCAGCCCGTCCGCCGCGCACTTGCTCTGCCAGTATTCGAAGGCGGCGCGGACGGCGGCAGAATTCAGCTCCGACACCCCAATGAGCTTGATACCGTCAAGGTCGCCCACGGCTAGCCCATCAGGAAATCCACCGCGACCAGCACGCGGTTGACCAGCCCCTCGCGGTTGCACCAGGGCATCACCGCGGCCTCGCAGTACTTGAACTCCTTGTGCGGGCCGACATACGGCGGGCGGAAGATCGCCGGCTGCCGCCCCTCGCTGACCCAACGCATGACGCGGAACACGGTCGAGCTCGCGCCCTGGCCGTCGACCTCCGACATCCATTTTCCGGTCCAGTTGTGGCGCGAATGCTCGCGCACGGTGGTGCCAACCACGCGATAGCGGAAGTCCCACGGATCGCGCCGTACGTCCTTGAGCATCAGGTGCGGAAGCAGGCGCGGCACTTCCAGGGGATCGAGCGAATCGGTCAACGGCGGCGCGGCGCCGGTGCGCTTGCCCTGCCAGTAATCGACAGCGCCGCGCACGATCTCGGAATTCAACTCCGAGGCTTGGATGAGCTTGATGCCGCCAAGGCCGTCCATGGCGGCATCATAGCATCCGCGCCCGGTGTGTCAGGTCCCCCCGAGCGAATTTCAATGGCTGGCTCTTGATGGGACCTGGGTCCCGTCATCCCACCAGGCCGACGGCGCGCTTGTAGAGATCCAGGAGCTGCTCCTGCTCCTCGCGATCATGGGCCTCCATTTTGCGCAGGCGCACGACCTGGCGCATGATCTTGGTCTCGAAGCCGGTCGATTTGGCCTCGGAATAGACCTCGCGGATATCTCCCGCGATGGCCGCCTTCTCCTCCTCCAGGCGCTCGATGCGCTCGATGAAGGACTTCAGTCGGTCCGCCGCAATGCCACCAGCATCCGCCATAAATCTACTCCGCCGATAAAAGACACGATCCGCCCCGACTCGGAACGGCGGCGACTCTAGTCCCCTAGCACCGCTAGGAACAAGCGCCGAACGCCTGTGGATAACGTGAATAACGTGCGCTGCTTGCACAGCGTTGATCAGCGAGGCATTGTCGCCACAACTTTTCCCGCCTCGAGCGCTTCATGCCCGCGAAGGACATCGCCCTCGCCGTCCTGGTCCAGCTGATCTGGGGCGTTGGGTTCACCTCGATGAAGCCGTTCGTGGCGGCGTTTCCACCGCTGCTTTTCATCGCGATGGTGTATGCGATCATCGCCCTGACCGTGACGCCGCTGGCGCCGCGCAGCACCACGCCGTTCCGCTGGATGATGCTGATCGCCGCGCTCGGCGGCAGCGTGCAGAGCGGCCTGCTCGCCCTCGGCCTCAGCATACTGCCGGCAAGTACCTCCACCTTGCTCCTGCAATTGACCGTGCCGTTCGCGATCCTGATGTCATGGGTCGCACGCATCGACCGGCCGAACCTGCGCAACGGCCTCGGCTGCGCCGTGGCGCTGGGGGGCGTGGCGATCGTGATCGGAGCGCCAGGCGAAAAGAACTCGTGGATCGGCGTCGTCTTGATCGCGATCGCGTCGCTGACCTGGTCGGCGGCGCAGATCCTGATTCGGCTGCGCTGCCGCGACAGCGGCGCCACCTTCTACGCGGCGATGGCGCGCCATGCCTGGCCCCAGGTGCTGATCGCGAGCCTGCTGCTGGAGCGCGATCAGCTCGGCCGGCTCGCCAGCGCGAGCCCGGGAGATTGGATCGGGCTGGTGACCATCGCGCTGGTCGGCTTCGCCGGCGGCTATATCCTTTGGTACCGGCTGCTGGTGCGCAATCGCATCGACCAGCTGTTGCCCTTTACGCTGCTGATGCCGCCGATTGGCGTGGCAACCGGTGTCATGTGGTTCGAAGAGCCGTTGCGGTCGTCCCTGGTCGCCGGCGGCGGGGTCATTCTGGCCGGCCTGGCCGTCGTCGTCTGGCCGACACGACGGGGCGCCGTCGCCGCTAGGACCAAATAGCAGTGGCGGGCTGGAAGCTGGCCCCGGGTCCTTAACCAAGCTTTTACTCAAAATCGCTAACAAATGGTGCCCTGGGCGTTCTGTGAAACGTTGCACCAGGTTGCACGCGTGACTGCCGGGAAACGACTGAGCATCTTCTGGCCCTGCTGCCTTCTGCTGGCCTGCGGTTTCGCGGGCATCGCGGCGCCGCAGGTCTTGCCCGCGGCCGGCGAACGCGTCGCGGTGGTGGCGCCCGGCGCGGATGCTCTGCGAATTGTCGCTGCGGCCGGCGGCAACGCCCTGACAACGACCGATACCGGCATGATTGCCGTGTCCAACGATCCTGAATTCGTCGCGCGGCTCTATCGCTCCGGAGCCTGGCTGGTCTTGCGCTTCGACGGCTTGATCGGCTGTCTCAATCCCTCCAAGAAGGAAACTATCGATGAACGCGGTTGAGGTTCTGCGCGTCCGTACTGCGCGCTTCATGGGTCTCTACATTATGGCCCACCTGCCGCTGGTCGTGGCACTGGAGTGGTTGGTTCGAGGGTCAGTCGGGATTCTGAGCGCCGTCATGGCCGCAGTTGCCGCCTTCGCAGGCTTTATGGCATTCCAGAGCAGCAGCGCCGCGCAGCGCCTGCTCCTGTCCATCGCGATGATGCTGACCGTCTCTTGCATCCTGGGCGCCATGGAGGGTCATCCGTGGCAGATGGACATCCACATGTACTTCTTTGCCGCGCTCGCGATGGTCGTCGCATTCTGCGATTGGCGGCCGATCGTCGCGGCAACCGTCACGGTCGCGTTGCACCACCTGATCCTCAATTTTGTCCTGCCTTCGCTGGTCTTCGGCGGAGGAGGTGCCCTTGGTCGCGTCGTGTTGCATGCGGTGATCGTGCTGATCGAAGCAGGCGTCCTGATCGTGGTCGCTCGCTATCTGACGCAGTCTTTGACAAACACCGAACAGACCTTGATCGCGGCGAACCAGGCAACCGAAGCGGCGCGGATCGCAAGCCAGCACGAGCAGGAGGCCCAAGCACGGGCCAAGGACGAACGTGACGCGATGCGCACCGGCATTGCCGCCGAATTCGAGCGCGCCGTTGGCGCCCTGGTTGATGACGTCACAGCCAAGTCCGAGCAAGCGGCGAAGCTCGCCGAAGCCATGACGCGGCAGGCTCATCAATCCTCGATCGGCGCCGGCGAAGCCGAGACGGCGTCGCGAACCACACTTTCCGAAGCCGGCATGATCACCCAGGCCGCTCAGGAACTGAGCGCTTCGGTGTCCGAGATCCTCGGCCAGGCGCGCAAGTCAGCCGACATCACGGCCAGCGCGGTGACCCAGGCCGATGGAACGAGCCAGTCTGTCCTGGAGCTTTCAACCGCGGCTCAGAAGATCGGCGACATCATTCAGCTGATCAACGAGATCGCAGGTCAGACCAACCTGCTGGCACTCAACGCCACGATCGAGGCGGCGCGTGCCGGCGAAGCCGGCAAGGGCTTCGCCGTCGTGGCCTCCGAAGTCAAGAATCTCGCCACGCAGACAGCGCGCGCGACCGAGGATATCTCCACGCAGATTTCGGCGATCCAGGGTGCGACCGGCAAGGCGGTCGAGGCGATCCACAGCATCGCCAACACCATCCGCGAGATCAAGTCGATCTCCGACGAGATGACTCACGCAGTCGAGTTGCAGGGCGGCGCCACCCAGGAGATCGCCAAGAGCGCCCAGGGCATGTCGCAGAGCACGCAATCGACCGCCGACATCATAGAAGGCGTGCGCAATGCGGCGAGCGATTCCGGCACCAGCGCGGACAAGCTCTCAAACGCGGCCCAGGCATTGCTTCAGCAGTCGGGCAGGCTGCGCGGCGAAGTGCAGGGCTTCTTGAAGTCGGTGTTGCAGCGCTAGGTACGGCGCCAGGACGACCATAGTCCGAGGGTCGAATGCCATAGCGCATTCAACCCGAAGCCGATGAACAGCAGGCCGGACGCGCGCGTCACCCACAGCTGGTGCCGGCGATAGAAGCGCCGCACCAGGCCGGCACCCACGACATAGGCGAGCACGCCATCCGCCAGGATGAAGCCGGCGAACGCCGCTAGCAGCAGCAGCGGCATGCGCTCCCAGCTCAGGTCCTGCGACCGGCTGGCGAGCAGCGAGGTGAAGGTCGCGACCGCGACCGGATAGCCCTTCGGGTTCATGAGCCCGAAGGCGAGCCCGCGCAGCAGCGGCCGCCGGGCGCCGACGCTCGCCGTCGGATCGTCCTCGCGCCGCACGCTCGCCGCCTTCCAGCCCAGCCAGAGGAGGTAGAGCCCGCAGCCGAGCCCGAGCAGGTCGAACATCGCGGTGCCGAGCGATTGCGCGCCGATGATGGCAACCAGCGCCAGCGAAGCCCACACCACGTCGCCCGCCAGGTGCCCGGCGAGGAAGCCGATGCCCGCCCGCCGCCCCTGCGTTGCGCCGATGCCGAGCAGCGCCAGGAACGCCGGGCCTGGGGTGAGCGTGTAGGCCATCGCCGCGATCAGCGTGGGCAGCAGCAGCGTTGGATCGATGAGCGTATTCACGTGTTCCCCCTTAGCATTCTCGACACCGGCCATCTCTCCAACCGTCATCCTGGCCTTGAGCCGGGACCCATCGTTGTCCAGACTGAGGCCATTCCCCTAACGCTCGTGCGGCTGAAAAATGGACCCCGGCTTGAGGCCGGGGTGAAGTGAGAGTGGCCAAGACAATCAATGCTTGTGCGTGTCCGCGAACGCCTTCTTCTGGTCGCCGCTCGCTTCTTTCTGGTGCTTCGCCTTCCAGTCCTCGTACGGCATGCCGTAGACGATCTCGCGCGCCTGCGGATCGCTGAGCGGCACGCCTTTCTCTTCGGCGGCGGCGCGGTACCACTTCGACAAACAGTTGCGGCAGAAGCCGGCGAGGTTCATCAGGTCGATGTTCTGCACGTCGGTGCGTTCGCGCAGGTGCTGGACCAGACGCCGAAACGCGGCGGCCTCCAGTTCGGTGCGGGTCTTGTCGTCCATTGTGGGCCTCATTCGAAGGTCAGGGTCTCGGCGATCAGCTGGTCCACCACCATGCGCAGCCCCTGCTCGCGCTCGATGCCGTCGTCGATCGCGCGGCGATAGAGCGCCACCTGGCGGTGGGCGGAGGTGCCGCGCGCGATGATGGTCCGCGCATGGAGCAGCTCCTTCTCGCATCCAAAGAATTGGGCATCTGGCGTCACCAGGTCAATGATCTCCTCGATCAGCCCGGATACCGGCGCGATCTCGCCCTTGCCGAAATCGACCAGCCCCTCGTCAATGCCGTAGCGCTGAGCCCGCCAGCGGTTCTCGTTGATCAGCATCGCGGCATAGCGCCGCCAGCGCTGGTTGGACCGGCGCAGGCGATACAGCATGCGCAGGATGCAGCGATAGATTGCGGCAACGCAGAGCGTATCCTCCAGCAAGGTGCAGGCATCGGTGACGCGCAGCTCCAGCGTCGGGAAGCGCGCGCTCGGGCGCAAGTCCCACCACAGCTTGCTGCCGTCCTCGATCAGCCCGGCCTTGATCAGCACCTTCAAGTGCCGCTCGTACTCGCCCCAGGAATCGAAGATCTCCGGCAGCCCGGTGCGCGGCAACTCGTCGAACACCGCGAGGCGGAAGCTCTTGAGCCCGGTATCCTCGCCCTGCCAGAACGGCGATGAGGTCGAGAGCGCCAGCAGGTGCGGCAGGAAATACGAAGCCTGGCTCATCAAATCGATGCGCAGCTCCGGGTCCTCGAGCCCGACATGCACATGCATGCCGCAGATCAGCAGGCGGCGACCCAGCGCCTGCAGATCGCGCGCCAGCATGTTGTAGCGCTCCTTGTCGGTGTGCATCTGGCGCGACCAGTCCGCGAACGGATGGGTCGAGGCCGCGACCGGCGCCAGGCCGTGCTGCGCGGAAAGCTCGCCGATCGTCGTGCGGAACTGACGCAGCTGTTGGCGCGCCTCGTCCAGGCTGGAGCAGATCGAGGTCCCGACCTCGATCTGCGAGCGCAGGAACTCCGGCGTGACGCGATCGCCGAGCGCGATCTTCGCCGCCTCGAACAATTCCGGCGGCGGATTGACCGCGAGGTCGCGGGTCTCGCGATCGACCAGCAGATATTCTTCCTCGATCCCGATGGTGAAAGCCGGCTCCTTCATCATGGCGCCGCCATGCGGATCTCATGCAAGGCGGGATTGGCCAGCACGTCCTTCAGCACGCGATGAAGAATCACCGCCCACTTCTCCTGCCCGCGCTCGTCGGCGATCAGGTCCTGCCTGATTTCCAGCAGCGCGTGCGCAAGGCCCAGCGCCTCGGCATGCGCCTTGATGGAATAGCCGTGGCCATCGCGCCCCGAATAGGGCTCGTTGTCGCCGACCACCAGCTCCGGTTCTTCCGCCAAACGCCGCAACAGCGGCACCGGCATGCGGGCATCCTTGTTCCATAGCACGCCGACATGCCACGGCCGGTGGAACTCGTTCATCACCGGCGTGAAGGAATGCAGCGAGATGACAACGGGAATGCGCTCCGCCGCCACCCGCCCTTCGATCTCCGCGGTCAGAGCCTCGTGATACGGCCGGAAGATCTCCTCCTGCCGCCGCCGGCGATCATCCGCGCTGAGGCCGCGATTGCCCGGCACGCGCACGCTGTCGCTTTCCTGCGGGATGGAGGTCGGATCGTTGAGATGCCGGTTGCAATCGATCACCAGCCGCGAATAGGCGGTCATGAAGAACGGCGCGTCGAGCGAGTGGGCCAGCCGCCGCCCCAAGCCCGCGATCCCGATATCCCACGCGATATGCTGGTCGAGTTCGCGCGCCCCGAGGCCGAGCGTGCCCAGCGACTTGGGAAAAGCGCGGCCGGCATGGTCGCAGAACATCACCAGTTCTGCGCGCCCTTCGCGGTGAAACACGGAGAACGGCGCCGGATCCTCCTGACCCAGCAATGTGGATGGCGCCGATGTGGGCTGAGCGTCCTGCATGACCGCAAGAATTGACCGACGAATGGGCGCAAGCATAGAAGATGTGCGCCGCCTTGTCGATCAGACCCCCTTCATCCCCAATGACCGCTCAACGCCCCCTCGCCGATCGATTGGCGCTGCCGATCCTGCTGCTGGGCGCGGTCTCGATCTCGTTTTCAGGCATTTTCGTGAAGCTGTCGGAGGTCGGGCCGATCTCGACCGGCTTCTTCCGCATGGCCCTGCCCCTGCCCGTCATGGCCATCGGGCTGTGGTTCGCCGCCCGGCAGCACGCCGACCGCAGGCTGCCGCGCATCGGCTGGCGCGGCTGGGCCGGCATCCATGTGGCGGCCTTCTTCCTCGCCTTCGATCTCATCGTCTGGCATTGGTCGCTGAAGTTGATCAGCGTCGGCATCTCCACCCTGCTCGGCAACACCGCGCCGATCTGGGTCGCGCTCGCCGGCTTCCTGTTTTTCAAGGAGCGGTTTTCGCCGCGTTTCCTGATCGGCCTCGGTGTCGCGTTGAGCGGCATGGTGCTGCTGGTGCTGGGCGGCGACCGCTCGCTTGCGGTGGGCGATTGGCTGGGCTTGATGCTCGCGACCCTCGGCGCGATCGGCTATGCCGGCTATCTGCGCGGCGTGAAGGCGGCGCGCGCCACCGTCGGTCTGGCGCAGGTGATGTTCTGGACCAGCGCCTGCACCGCTTTGTGGCTGCTGCCCGCCGCGTTGTTGACCGAGGACAAGGTGGTTCCGCACACGCTGGAGGGTTGGCTGGCGGTCGGCGGACTCGCCTTGGTCAGCCAGATCATCGGCCAGGGCATGATCTCCTGGGCGCTCGGTCTGTTGCCGGCCGCCTTCTCCGCCGTCAGCCTGCTGGTCAATCCGGTCGCCTCGGGGATCTTCGCCTGGATCATCCTGGGCGAGGCCCTGACCGCGACCCAGATCGGCGGCGGCTTCGCCGTCCTCGCCGGCATCTTCGTAGCGCGCCCCAAGCCGCAGATTCCCGCGCCAGCGGAACCCAAGGGCGCACCACCGCCCAAACCTGTCGCTCCTTCGACTTGACCCGCCCGGCCCGGCCCATAGAGTGCCGGGCAAAGGGAGGGCCTGTGACCGACGATCGGGACATATTGCGGCGTTTGTTCGCGGCCGCCATCGGCGCTGTCGATCCGCTCAAGATTCTCGCGCCCCACCTGCCCGCGCCGCCCAAGGGCCGCACCATCGTGCTCGGCGCCGGCAAGGCCGCGGCCGCCATGGCCAAGGCGGTCGAGGAGAATTGGCCCGGTCCGCTCTCTGGCCTCGTCGTGACGCGTTACGGCCACGGCCTGCCGTGCCAGCGGATCGAGGTGGTCGAGGCTTCGCACCCCGTGCCGGACGCCGCCGGCCAGCAGGCGGCGCGCCGCATCCTGGCGATGACGCAGGGCCTGACTGCAGACGACCTCGTGCTCTGCCTGGTGTCCGGCGGCGCCTCCGCGCTGCTCGCGATACCCGGCGAAGGGCTGACCCTCGCCGACAAGCAGGCCGTCAACAAGGCGCTGCTGAAATCCGGCGCAAACATCACCGAGATGAATTGCGTCCGAAAGCACCTGTCCGCGATCAAGGGCGGACGCCTCGCCGCCGCGGCTCATCCCGCGAAGGTGGTGACGCTGCTGATCTCCGACGTGCCTGGCGACGATCCTTCGGTCATCGGCTCCGGCCCCACGGTCGGCGATCCATCGACGCGTCTCGATGCCCTGGCCGTCATGCACAAATATTCCATCGACATGCCGGCGGCGCTGCGGCTCCTCGCCTCGCACGCATCCGAGACACCGAAGCCCGACGATCCGCGCCTCGCGCATGGCGAGGTCAGGATGCTCGGCACCATGCAAGGGGCGCTGCAGGCGGCGGCCGACCTCGCCCGCAAGGAAGGGTTGACGCCCATCATCCTCGGCGATCTGGAGGGCGAGGCGCGCGAGGTTGCCCTGGTCCATGCCGGCATCGCGCGCCAAGTCGCGCGCCATGGCCAACCAATGCCCGCCCCCGCCGTGATTCTGTCCGGCGGTGAAACCACTGTGACGGTTCGAGGTCAGGGCCGTGGCGGCCGCAATGCGGAGTTCCTGCTGGCGCTCGCGGTCGCGCTCGACGGCCATCGCGGCATGTCCGCGGTGGCGGGCGACACCGACGGAATCGACGGAACCGAGGACAATGCCGGCGCAATCCTGACCTCCGACAGCCTTGCGCGCGCCGCCGCCAAGGGCGTTAACGCAAAGGCAATGCTTGCCAACAACGATGGCTATGGGTTCTTCTCTCAATTGGGGGACCTGATCGTCACCGGGCCGACGCGGACCAACGTCAACGATTTCCGCGCCATCCTGGTCCGGTCATAAGGACAAGAACTCGGGTAGCAGTCACCGATGAGACGACAACGCAAAGCCAAGATCCTGGCGACTCTGGGGCCGGCCAGTTCGACGCGTGAGCAGATTGCCGCGCTGTTCAAGGCCGGCGCCGATGTATTCCGCCTCAATTTCAGCCACGGCTCGCACGAGGATCACCAGAAGCGCTACGAGCTGATCCGCGCCATCGAGGAGGAGAACAAGCGTCCGATCGGAATTCTGATGGACCTGCAGGGGCCGAAGCTCCGGGTCGGCACCATCGCCGGCGGTTCGGTCGAGGTGAAGACCGGCGGGACCTTTCGGTTCGATCTCGACGGCGCGCAGGGCGACGCGAAGCGCGCGCAGCTGCCCCACCCGGAAATTTTTGCGGCGGTCCAGGTCGGCACCAACCTGCTGGTGGATGACGGCCGCCTGCGGCTGCGGGTGAAGAACTGCGGCAAGGATTTCGCCGAGTGCGACGTCCTGGTCGGCGGCAAGCTCAGCGACCGCAAGGGCGTCAACGTGCCGGACGTCGTGTTGCCGCTATCGCCCCTGACCGGCAAGGACCGCGAGGACCTGCGCTTCGGCCTCGATCTCGGTGTCGATTGGGTCGCGATGTCGTTCGTGCAGCGTCCGGAGGACGTCGCCGAGCTGCGCAAGCTGATCGGCGGCCGCGCCAAGGTGATCGCCAAGCTGGAGAAGCCCGCCGCCATCGAGCGGCTGGAGGAGATCACCGATCTGTCCGACGCCATCATGGTGGCGCGCGGCGATCTCGGCGTCGAGATGCCGCCGGAGGACGTGCCCGCGATCCAGAAGCGCATCGTCGCCGCCTGCCGCAAGTCCGGCAAGCCGGTGGTGGTTGCGACTCAGATGCTGGAGTCGATGGTGAATTCGCCGGCGCCGACCCGCGCCGAAGCCTCCGACGTAGCGACCGCGATCTATGACGGCGCCGATGCCGTGATGCTGTCGGCGGAGACCGCCTCCGGCCAGTATCCAGTCGAGGCGGTTTCGATGATGAACCGCATCATCGAACGGGTGGAGCGCGATCCCGCCTATCGCCAGATCCTGGATGCGCGCCATCCCGATCCGCAGCCGACCGGGCACGACGCGATCAGCGCCGCCGCGGCGCAGGTCGCGCACACCTTGTCGGTCGCTGCCATCGTCACCTATTCGACCTCGGGCTCGACCGTCCTGCGCGTCGCGCGCGAGCGGCCGGAGGTGCCGATCCTGGCCTTGACCGCATCCCTGTCGACGTCCCGCGCCTTGTCGCTGGCCTGGGGCGCGCATTGCGTGCAGATCCCCGATCTCAAGCGCTTCTCCGAGATGGTCGAGACCGCCTGCAGCGTGGCGCTCAGCCAGGAGATGGCCAAGGTCGGCGACCGCCTGGTGATCACCGCCGGCGTTCCCTTCGGCACTCCCGGTTCGACCAACATCCTGCGCGTCGCCTGGGTCGAGGAATAGCCGCCGGCGTGCCGAAAGTCGCGGTCTTCAACGACACCCGCCCGATGCGGCATTTCGGGTGTGATGCAGTCATGGCGGCGATCGACGACAGCGTCGCCGCGCGCGGCGGTGATGTGATCCTCCATCATCCGGTCGGCCGAGAGTGGGACGCCGATTCCACGGCGCTGGCGGCGATCGCGGACGCGGACCTGGTGCTGATCAATGGCGAGGCCACCATGCATCGCGACCTGCCGGTGGCGCTGCGCTGGTCCAAGCTGGGACCCCATTGCGCCGCGCTCGGCAAGCCGTGCTATCTCATCAACGCCACGGTCCAGCAGATCAAGGACGCGGTGCGGAAGAACCTCGCTGCTCTCACCGGCATCTGGGTGCGCGATCATCGCTCCGCCGTGGAGCTGCACAGCCTGGGCATTGCCGCCGAGATGACCGGCGACCTCACCTACTTCCACGACCTGCCGCGCCACCAACCGACTGCGGCGCGCGGCCTGGTGCTGGATTCCGCCGACCGCCGCCATGACATGGGCGTCATCGCCGCCGCGCTCGGCCTCGACTATGTCGCCATGCGCTACAGCAACCGCGGGCTCAAGACCTATCGCAAGCGATTCCTGCGCCGGCAATTCGAGACCGGCAAGCCGAGCGGCCGCATTGCCGGCATCACCACCTTCCAGGCATTCGCGGCGTACCTGGCGGCGCGGCCGTTCGTCGTCACCGGGCGCTTCCATGGCCTGTGCTTTGCGATCAACGGCGGCACCCCGTTCGCGGCCATGTCCCTCAGCAGCTGGAAGGTCGATGCCATGCTCGACGATATCGGCCTTGGCCGCGATCGGTTGTACCAGCCAGGCCAGCTTCCGCCGCCGCTGACGCCGACCGAGCTGGACCTCATGGCGCGCTACAAGGTCGATGTGCAGCGGCGCATCGCCGCCATGTTCGACCGCATCCTGCCGTCATGAAGTTCGGCTTGGCGTCCCTGCGCCGTTGGATCGCGGAGCGCCGGTCGCGGCGCGCGCTGCGTGAGCTGCTCGCGTCGCTTGACGGCAAATCCGTCGCCATCGTCGGCAATGCCACCAGCCTGCTGGCGCACCGGCACGGCGCGCTGATCGACGGGCACGACGTGGTGGTCCGCATGAACATGGGCTTCCCGGTCGATGCGGCCGCGCAAGGCACGCGCTTCGACCTCTGGTGCTTCTCGAACTACCGCGCGACGCTGCAGGCGCCGGATGGCTTCGTCGCGCCGCGTTCGGTCTGGATGTCGCCCAAGTTCCGCGACTGGCAGGGCGGGATCGACTGTTGCTTCTATCCGATCGCCGATTGGCGGGCGCTGCGCGACCGACTCGGCGCACGGCCCTCGGTCGGCGCAATGACCATCGACCTCGTCTCGCGCGCCAGCCCGCGCCAGGTCACGGTCATCGGCTTCGACTTCAACCGCAGCAAGACCTTCTACGAGACTCGCACGTTGCCCAGCCCGCACGACTTCGCGGCCGAGGAGCGCTACGTCACCGACCTGATCGCGCGCCGGTCGTGGCGCTTCGTGGCTACCTAGAGAACTTCTTCCGGAGGTCGCTCAGGACCTTGAGCGCCCGCCCGTGCATGCGCTTTCGGCCACCGTTCTTCTTGGTTTCCCGCGCAATTGGAGATTTCAGGGCCGCATAGAGCGCCGGTGCATTCGGCACTTGCGCGAATCGCGACGTCCGTTTTGCGCAGGTCAGGATGTCGAGCAGGATGACCCGCTGATACTCCGTCGCGATGTCGAAATTGCGGTACCAATGCGAGGGAATGGAGACATCGGCGAATATTTCCGGCACCGTTCCGCACGCCACGAAAAACATGAGCTTGGTTCTCACGCATTTTTCGCACCGCCCGCAATTGTCGGGCCGCATTTGATAGTTGTTGCAGAAGGAAACCGAGCTCAGCGCTTCTTTGGACGACAGGATCAAGGGCATCTTCTCGGTCCGGGTCAGGTGATCGTCGAGCGTGCCCAGCCTGGTGCATCCGTCGTCGAAATAGGCATTCGTCACCGAATTCGATCCCCATGGCGGCGTCCTGAACTGCTGGTCGAGGCGGCAATCCGACGCGATGAAGGCGTTGTCGTACCTTTCGCTGAACAGGAACGTGCAGCCGGCCAGCGCAAAGATGTGGCTGACGTGGGGCGCATCCCGGAGATCGACCCTGTATTTCCTGTACGTGGCGTAGGCGTTCGTCCTGACGAAGATGTGGCCATCGCCCACCAGCCGCGAGAACGGCGCGATCTTGCTCTTCAGGGCACAGAACTTCTGCTCGTCTTCCAGCCGGTAGTCCATGCCGTGCACCGTCAGCAAGGTCTGCTGCTCGCCCTTCCGGTGCCGCGACAGCAGCGCATGCGTGCTGTCGATCCCGCCTGAATAGAGGCAAAGGCTCCGCGTTCCGCCCGTCTCTCCAGGAGCTCTACGCGACGGCGTATCGAACGACACGTCCACGATATTGAAGTGGTGGGGCATCCACGACTCCCAGCTCTCCGAAATGCGCCGCGCATTCCTGATGGTTTCCTCCGATCCCTCGCCCTCCACGTGCAAGGCCCGACCGGTTCGCATCGCGGCCGGCAGGAACAGCCAGACGGCGAAGTCGTTGCGGACCTTGTTTGCGTCGCGCCAGTGGTCCGTCCGGATCTCGATCGAGTCGTCCGCAGTGGTCAGCAGGATGCAATTCTCCGTCCTGCTGACCCTGACGTGCATCGTTTCCGTCGGTGATTCCATTGAAGACCCTTGTTGCGTCGTCACGCAGCGACCCCGGCACTCGGTGGTCACGCCAGCTTGCCCGGCGCGCCTTGCGGCCGCGCATCGATGCCGGCCGGCGACTTGACACTCGCGAAGCGCGGCTTCAGCACCGCACGCACCGGCATCGCCCACAGCCGCGCCGCCGGCAGCCGCATCGCCTTCAGATACAAGTCCGCGCGCCGCAGATAGCGTACCAGCCGGTCGTCGCGGACGGTGGGCGCGGGCCGGCCGAAGATGTCGAGCGTGCCGTCGGGCGCATAGGCGTTCGCCGCCCATTCGCGCTCGATCTTCCCGCTCGCCAGCATCTCGGACCAATAGGTCAGCCGCCAGCCGAATTCCGGGTCGGGCCGGAACGGCGCATGACGATCCTTGTAATCGCGCACCCGCTTCTCGAGCTCCGAGGCGGCGCGCAACGGCAGATGCAGGCAAGCGACCCGCCGCCACGGCATTACCGCCCTACCTTCGTATGCGATCACATGCGCACCTTTGCGGATGGCGACCGGCGCCCCTGCGGGTGGCGCCGCGAGCATCTTGGGCTGGAAGATGAGTTGCACGAAGGAATGCCGCTCCTCCTTCATGGAGCCTTGCAGGTCGCCGGGATCCATCGGCTGCTCGACGCGCCGGCTGGCCAGCCGCCAGCTGCCGGGTGACGGCGCCAGCACCGAGCGCGCCTGCACATAGTTGACCACATTGCCGGTCACCGCGTTCACCTGGTTGCGCTCCATGAAGCGCGCGAGCCGCGGGATCGACAGGTCCCAGCATTCGTCGGCGTCGAACGGCACGATCAGGCGGTGGCCGTCGCGCAGCAGCGCGTTCGCCAGGTCGGTCGCCATGCGCGCCTGGTCGAACGGCCCGTCATCGCGGTCGACCCGCAGGCCCGGCGTTTTCGCCGCCAGAGCACGCAGCGCTTCGTAGGTGCCGTCGGTCGATCCGTTGTCGATCACCCAGACCGTGTCCGCGCCGATCAGCAGGTGGTGGAGCGCCGTCAAAGGGGCGATATCGACCGCATTGCGGACGATGGCAAGGGCGCCGGTCTTCACCGCTCAGCCCTCCGCGCGTTTCAGCATGCGCTGATAAAGCCAGCCGAGCACCAGCAGCGTGAGGCCGAGCCCGAAGAACGAGGCGAAGCGATACAGGCCCTGCAGATCGTGCGCATCGCCCAGGAACACCTTGAACACGACCAGCACGATGATGCCGGCGGCGGCGTGGCGCAGCGCCGGCAGCCTACGCCAGATCGCAAGCGCCAGGATGAGCCCGCCATAGATCAGCCAGGCGACAGAGTAGCCGTAGAACTCGGCATCGCTCCAGCGCGGATAGACCAGGTCGAGATCGATCACCGAGCCCTGGAACAGATGGCGGTTGAGCGCGCTGACGCCGAGCAGCCCGTCGATCAGCGCGATCGCCGCCGCCAGCCCCATGGTGACATGCCGTTGCGCAGCATCGAGCTTGGAGCGGCGCACCATCGCCGCCATCGCCATGAACAATGCGAATCCGCTGCCGAAGACGTAGAGCGCGCTGTTGAGGATCGGCCAGCCGCGGATCACGACCGGAGAGAGGAACGGATTGGCAAGGCCCCAGGTCACGCCGACCGTCAGCAGCGCCGCCGCCAACGCGAGGCCATAGGCGATCCAGCGCAGCCGCGCCTCGCCGCGCCGCTGCGCCAACCGCCAGGTGCCGAGCGCCAGCACGCCCCACAGCAGCGTGAGGGTGCCGGCTTCGGCAAAGCCGAACGGCGCGCTCTTGAACGCGCTGCCGTGGAACAGGTGCCGGATTTCCAGCGTCACCAGCAGGAAGCCGAGGATGAGCGCGCCGCCTTGCAGGAGCAGCATGAGCCTGAGGTCGCTGGCCCGCCGCATGAGCCACGCGGTTGCAATGAAGCTCAGAGTGGGCACGCCGAGGCCGTAGGCCAGCCAGTTGAAGATCGGCCGATCGCCCGCCGGGAAGCCCGAATCGAACACCGCGGCCAACACCGCCGGCGCGCCGACCCACAGCCCGCGCCGCAGCCACGGCTCCTCGATCTTGTTGGCGACCCAGGCGGTCAGCGGCAGCAGCAGCGACCACAGCACCGGCAGCCACTCTCGCTCCACCCACAGCGGCACGGCGGCGGCGAGGAAGCCGGCGCAGGCGAGCGCATGCACGCCGAACGCGCGGCGATAGAAGCGGTCCTTGAACCGCCAGGTGCGCAGCCGCTCCGCGAACACCAGGTGCACCCCCGAAAGGATGAGGCAGATGATCGACCACGGCACCAGCAACTCGATATCGCGCAGCCGCCAATAAGCGAGCGCCAGCACTGCCGCGCCAGAGAGCGCCGACAGCAGCGACCAGCGCTCGGGATTGCGCGCGCCCCACAGCAGGGCATAGCCGCCAGTGCCCAGCACGCCCACGATGCCGGCAATCCACAGATAGCGATCGATGTCGAACGCCGGCTGATAGGTCGTGTGCCATGCCAGCAATCCAGCCACCGGAACCGCCGCCAGGATGAAGGCGGCGATCTCGTGCTGCGACCGCAGCCGGCCGCTCACCGCGCCGACGATTGCAAGCAGGATGGCAAACGCCCAGTCGCCGACCTCGAACCCGCCCTCACCCAGCCACAGCAGCATCAGCAGCGCGCTTCCAACCGCGGTCGCCAACCCGACGATGCGCGATTGAGGCCAATCGGTCGCATCGCTCCATCGCGGCGACAGCCAGAACACGCTCGCCGCCACCGCGATGAGATAGATCGGAGCGGCGATCGCGTCGATGCCGCCGACACCCGCGGCCTGCGGCAGCGTGATGACGAGGAACGCCCAGCCCAGGCCGCCGGCGTTGGCGATCGCCGGCAGATACCACCAGCCGCGCTGCCGCTCCAGCCACAACACGCCGAGTTGCAGCAGGAACAAGTAGCTCAGCAGGATCGCGGGATGCGGCTCTCCAGTCGAGACTACCGCCGGCGTGACGAAGCCGCCAGCGAGACCGAGCAATCCGACGAACGGCCCATGGCGCAGCGACAGGCCGATGGCGACGAAGGTGAGCGCCGCCAGCATCGCGAAAGCGACGGCGGGTTGCACCAGGTGATAGAGCGCGACCGATGCGAACAAACCGGCATAGAGCGCGGCGACGCCCGCAGCAGTCAGCGACTGTCCGATGGTCGCCGATTTGCGCCGCATGAAATCGCCGGCGGCCAGCAAAGCAATCCCGAGCAGGAGAACAAGTACGACCTGCATGCCGGGGCCCAGCAATCCTTCTTCGATCGAGTATTTGACCAGGAAGAAGCTGGCGAGCGCGATGCAGGCCCCGCCGAGCCAGACGAAGCCGCGCGCACCGAGCCGCTGCTCGAGCCCGCGCGGCGTCGGCTCGACCGCGGAGCGTAGCGGCGCTGAGGGCGCGGGCGGCTCCGAAGCTAAGACGGGAGCGGCTTCGACCGGCGGTGCAGCGGCGATCGGCGGTTCCGGCTCGGCCGGTTCAACCGGCGGCGCGACCGGTTCCGGCGCCGTCTCGACCGGATGCGACGGGCGGTGCGGCATGTAGTCGGCAACGGCGCGGCGATCCTGCAAATCCCTCAGCTCGCGGCGCAGCAGCGCAAGCTGCTGTTCGAGGCGCCGGGTCGAGCGAAAGGCGGAGATGGCGAGCACCGGAACCACGAGGACGAAGAAAATTGCGCCCGCGAACAGGATCAGTCCCCACAGCGGCCCGAACAAGTCCAACGCTAGGTGCCCCACGATAGCGAACGACTCGCCGCACAGCGGCGGCGGCCGGTCGCATCATGGCCCTGCGCCACACGTTCGTGCAACCGCCGCCTGCGAGCGCCGCTCGCAGGCCTCGGCGCTACTTGTTGCTGCCCTGTCGGCCGCCGGCAGGCACCGTGGCGGCGTTCTCCTGCTGCGCGATCAGGGTCGGATTGGCGAGGCCGGCCGGGATGCTGACGCTGGGATCGTGCTTGTAGACGTCGTTGCGGAAATTCGCGACGCCCTCCTCATCGATCCACGCCGTCATGTAGACGATGTGCAGCGGGATTGGCCGCGCCAGCTTCACAAAGGTGGTCTTACCACCCTTGACGACCTCATCCACCCGCGCACGGGTCCAGCTTGGATCGTCCTGGATCAGGAAGGTCGCAAGACCCAGCGGATCGTCGACCCGCACGCAGCCGGAGGAGAAGAAGCGGTCCTGTTTTTCGAACAGCTTGGGCGTCGAGGTGCCGTGGATGAACACGGCATAGTCGTTCTGGAAATCCAGTTTCATCGGGCCAAGCGCGTTCTCTGGTCCCGCATCCTGCTTCAGGCGATATGGGAAACTGCCGCCGTCCTTCACCTGTTTCCAGTTCACCGCGCGCGGATCGACCTCGCGTCCATCGGAGGTGAAGACGCGAACATTCTTGTTGGCGAAATAGCCGGGCTCTTCCAGCTCGTGCTTCAGCATATCAATCCTGGCGATCTTCGCCGGCACCGACCAGTCGGGATTGAGCTTGGCCTGGAAGATCTCGCTCTTCAGCAGCGGGGTCTTGCGCGCCACCTTTCCGACGATCGCGTTGGCGTGAAAGGTCGTGACACCGTTATCGATCACGCGCAGCTCGGTGCTCGGAATGTTCACGAACACGAAGCGGTCTTCCATGTCCGGACTTTCGGTGCGCATCCGGTCGAGGTTGAGCAGCACCATCTTGAGGCGCTCCTCGGCCGATACGTTCATTTCCTCGATTGTGCGCTTGCCGATCACGCCGTCGTTGTTGAGGCCGTGCGACTTCTGGAACGCCTGCACCGCGACTTCGAGCGCCGGATCGTAGAGTTCCGGATCGGCCCCGAGCACGGGCAGCTCGCCGGTAGCCAACAACCGCTCCGCCACCTGCTTGACGCGCGGGCCTTTGTCGCCGGGCTCAAGCTTCTCGGAACCCGACACTGTTGGCCAGCCGCCGCCCTCGTAGTAGGCGATATAGGTCGGCAGCGCCGCGTGCAGCCGCCAGAACATGTGGAAGCTCGGATACTGCGTCGCGACCATGCGCGCCTGATCCTTGGCGGCACGCAGGCTGGTCAACAAGCCGGCGCCGGGATTCGCTGGCAGGCCGGGGGCGTTGGTCACGTCGTAGGCGCCGACGGTGTAAAGCGCGCTGATCAGCACTTCGATGTCGGCGGCCTGCTCGACTGGAACCTGCGGCGGCAGCGCGGCCATCAGCGACTGCACCTCCGCCGACACGGTCATGCCGGCAGCGGCCGCTTTCGGCACTTGCCGAATCAAGAGCGAGCCGAGCGCACTGTAGCCCGTCGGCGTCACCCACAAGGCGGGGCCTTGGCTGACGTAGAAGGTCTTGAGGCCGGCCCAATCGACCGGCAAAGCCGAGAGCTGCTGACTCTGTTGTAACCGGTCGACCGCTTCGGAGAGTCCAGCCACCGCGGGGGCGACCGCAGCCGGCGGCCCTTCCGTCGGCCCGACCGACGCCGGCGCGATGACGTTGCGCTGATCCTTGTCGGCGAACGCCGCCTCGGACAACCCGGACGCCATAAGACCCAGGCTCAGGGTGACGACCAGCAAACCGCCCCAACGCGAAACCGACATTCAGCCCTCGACTATACTATTGAAAACGCCCGATCTTTGCCGCGCTCAGATCGTAAACAGACCGGTCAAGAAATAATATGCTTCGGTGACCGCGTTGTCACCGGACGCGGTACTCTTATCGGGCATGGCTGTGGCGCGTATCACACAGTCCTGAAGGCCTGAACCTTCTCCGCCGGTGTGGAAAACGCGACCCCGGCAGACCTCATGCCGCCAGGCCAGGCCGGCCGAACGCCGTCGCCGCGATGGTCGATTCGATGAAGATCCGAAGGCCGGTCGGCTGCTCGAACACCTTGTCAGCGCGCTCGGTCTTGACCTGGATCTCGACCGCGCCAGCGCGAGTGGCGAGGCTCGTCGCCTCCGCGCTGACCAGGTCGGAGCAATAGCGCGCAGCTTCCTCCAGATTGACGAAGTCCTTGATGCCCGTCGCAAGGTGCGCGCGGAACAGTCCTTCCTGCGGCTGGGTGATGGTGGCGGTCGCGCGCTGCAGCACGCCGCCCGCGACCGCGCCGACCGCGTTGCAAACGTCGGCGTGCGGCGGAATGACCAGCCGCGTGCGCAGGCGCTTGGCGATCTCCGGATAATAGCTGCCGACCGGCGCGCCGATCGCGGCCAGCGGCGCATTCAATTTCAGTTCGGACACGAACAGAGCTTCCGCCGGCTGCGTCGCCGACAATGAGCGGCGGATCACGTCGCGGCCCAGCTGTCCCCAGTGATGCGGATCGATGCCGCTGGTCTCGCGGATCGCGGCATCGAGGATGACCTCGCCTGATTGGCGCACCACCTGCTCCACCACGTCGCGGCACAGTTGCTCGACCTCGGCCGGCGGTTTCCAGATCGGATTGGTGGGGCGGCGCAGGAACTGCCGCGCGGCGAGCTCCGCCGCTTCACGATTCCAATGACCCTGCAGCCCGAGCACATGCGCCGCGTCGCTCGGCGTCATGCTACTGATCGCGACCAGGCCGCGGTCGACCAGCCGGCCGAGATGCCGCTGCATCGCCGGGCTGTACAGCAGGTCGGCCAGCGCGACCGGTCCCTGCTCGAGCTTGTCCCACAGCTCGAGCTGGCCCACGCTGAGGCTGGCACGGCCGGCATCGAGCGGACGCTGGCGCAACGCGAACTGTCCGCGATAGGGCACCAGTTCCTCGTTCGCGTCCTGCGCCCTCAGCACATTCAGCACCGACGGAAATTGCGTCGCCAGCAGGCTGAGCGGAACGGCGCGGCGCGGTCCCACCATGAAGCCGTGATGATCGTCGATCCGCACTTCGCTGTCGCCACCGAGGCCGTAGGTGTGGACGGCCACCGCTTCCACCATGGTCTTCCACCCGCCGACGGTCGCGCCTTCCTTGTTCAGCACCGGCCGGCCGCCGCGCAGCATCGCGATGTCGGTGGTGGTGCCGCCCATGTCGGAGACCAGGATGTCGTCCTCGCCCGCCAAGTGCCGCGCGCCCACCAGGCTCGCGGCCGGGCCGGAGAGAATCGTCTCGACCGGGCAGGTCAGCGCCAGGTCCGACTTGATCAGTGATCCGTCGCCCTTCACCACCATCAGCGGCGCCTTGATGCCCTTGCGCGCCAGCAGCCCTTCGACCGCCTGCACCAGCTGCTGCAGCTGCGGAATGAGCCGCGCGTTGAGTGCCGCGGTGAGCGCGCGGCGCGGCGCATCGAGTTTCGATGTGAGTTCGTGGCCGCAAGTGACCGGCTCGCCGGTCAGCTCGCGCACCAAGGCGCGCACGGCGATCTCGTGCGCCGGGTTGCGCACCGAGAAATAGCCGCTGACCGCGAAGGCAGCGACCTTGGGCGCGTGCTCCAGGATCGCCGCGCGCACCGCCGCCACGTCGAGCTCGGTTTGCGGCTCGCCGGTCGGCTTGTGGCCGCCCGCCACCATCACCACCGGATCGCCGCCCATCGCCTGGCGCAGGCCGGCACGCTCCAGCGCCTTGGCATCGTAGCCCATCAGGATGAGGCAGATCGGCGCGCCGTGCTTTTCCACGATCGCGTTGGTGGCGAGAGTGGTGGAGATCGAGACCATGGCGATGTCGGCGATGCCGCGGTTCGCCGGCAGGTGCGGCAGGATCGCCTCGACCGCACCGGTCAGCCCGATCGCGAGGTCGTGCTTGGTGGTGAGCGCCTTGGCCTTCGCGATTACTCCGCCATCGGCATCCGCGCGCGCAGGGTCGAACAAGACCGCGTCGGTGTAGGTTCCGCCCGTATCGAGCCCCAGCAGGATCGGCAAGTCGCGCTCCAAAAATGGCCAGCCCAGCCGGTTGGTAGCCGCCTTGCAGGGCGCGCGCAACATGGTCCGACCGAATATCCGCTGGCTTGCCTGAAAACGCCGCGGCGCTAGCCCAATCGCGCATCGGCTTTGCCCCCTCCCCCAAGTTGGGGAGGGTTGGGGTGGGGGTTGCTCTCTCATGCGAAGACCGCGTCGAGCTGAAGCGCCGTCGCCCCCACCCCCACCTCGGATGAAGGAAATTGATGTGCGTTCTTGCAATTTTCTGGTTCCACGCAACAGCCGATGACTTTGCATCAAGACCGGGTTGTCGGCGCGGAATCGCCACCTATAATGGGCGCGCCGGGTGCCGGGGGAAGCGGCACTGCGACCTACGGGGGATTCCGTGCCCATCGGACCGACAAGCGCGCGCGGCGCGGCCGGACTTTGCGGGGCTATTGCCCTGTTGATTGGCCTCTCGGCCGGAGCGTTGGCACAGGATGACGCCCTGCCCGACTCCGGCGACGTCACCTACGACCAGGTGCTGGAGAGTCCCGACGACATCATGCTGTCCTATCGCTTCGCGCTGAAGCAGATCGGGGACGGCGACCTGCTCGGCGCCTCGGCGACCCTGGACCGCCTGACCCTGCTCGCGCCGCAGGAGCCGAACATCCGTGCCCTGCGCGCCATTGTGCTCTATCGCCTCGGCAACCTGCGCGAGGCCAAGGACGAGTTCGAGGACCTGCTGAAGCTGGACATCGATCCGCAGCTCAGGACCAACATCGAGCGCTATGCCGATGCGATTGACCAGCAATCGCAGGACACCCGGGTCAACCTGCTGCTCAGCCTCGGCATGCAGTTCGACAGCAACCGCGCCGGCGGCAACAACGTCAACCGCGTCCGGACGGTGGTCGGCAGTTTCGAGCTCAACAACGCCGCGCCGACCGAGGACGACCAGTCAATCCAGGCGCTGGCCCGCCTGTCGGTCGAGCATGACCTGCCGGGCCAGGACCGCCACATGCTGTTCGGCAACGTCACGCTTTATGACGGCGACCAGATCGAGCTCGACGATTTCGACACCCAGACCGTGGGCGCCCAGGCCGGCATCCGGCTGGAGATCGGCGACATCTTCGTGACGCCGAACGTCAACTACAACCATCTGTGGCTGGGCCAGGACGACTACGTCGACATCTTCCAGGCCGAAGTGCGCTACGACTGGCGCGTCAACGATCCGATCAACCTGTTCGGCGCCTTCAGCGGCGCCGACTACGATTACCACGCCACCGAGGATTATCTCGAAGCGAGTATCCAGGACGGCCTCGACATCGCCGCCAGGGTCGGCGTCGACTGGTATATTGGCGCCGACAACAAGCTGACTTTCGCTTACACCCACCGCCGCTTCGACGCCGACGTCGATTTCGAGAGCTTTGATGGCGACCGGCTCAACATCGACCATCTCTGGCTCATCGGCCACGGCATCTTCCTGGTGACCAACGTATCGGCCGAATGGGACCGCTACGACGCGCTCGACCCGCTGTTCATCGGCGACGACCGAGAGGACGTGATCTATCGCGGCCGCCTCACGCTCGGCGTGCCGATCGCGACCATGATCGGCGAGGAGCAGACCGGTTTCCTCGAAGGCCTGCTGCTGACCACCTACGGCGAATACTACAATCAGGATTCGAACAACGAGCTCTACGATTTCGAAAACATCCGCGCCGGCGCCGCGGTCAGCAAGCGGTTCCAGTTCTAAGGACACGTTCTCTCATCTCGTCATGGGAGCGGCTATGCCCAAGTCCTCGAGCGGCGAGGTGCCTCGCGGCTGCGCGATCACGGCATCGGGCGCGGTGTCGTCACCGTCTTGTCGTCGTAGGTGCCGGTGAGCGTCATCCCGTCCGTCGTCGTATTGTGCCGGTACGTGATCTGCCCCTGGTGCCCGCCGCTGACCGCCAAGTCCAGGGTCAGCCCGATGTTCTCCGCGCCCTCGTCGATCTGCGTGCCGCTGCCGTCGAGCACCAGGTCCGGCCACCAGCCGCACTTGCTGAAGGTGTAGGCGGTGCCCTCCTCCGCGGCGCTCACTTCCACCACGCCGCCGAAGCTGCAGCCGACGGCGAGCGGGTCGCCGCCGTCCCAGTTGGAGAGCTCCGGCGATTGCGCGATCTCGGTCTCCACCGCCCGCGCCAGCTGGAACGCATCGCCGGCCGCCGCCGCGTCGGTCAGCGTCAGCGGCTTATAGCTGCCGATCAGCTCCTGGCTGCAGACCTGCTCCTTATCCTCCGGCGTCGTGCCGTCGAACATCAGCGCGAACACGATCTCGTCCGGGCAGCTCAGCCCGCGGCCCCAGATCACGTGCGGCCCGTTCTTCATCGCGACCATGTAGCTGTTCGTGGCATTGTCCAGGATCGCATAGGACATGGTGATCGGCGTGATCGGGTCGGCATCGGCGTTGAGGATGAGGGTCGGGAACTCGCCGCCGGCATAGGGCTTCGGCCGCTCGTTCGATCCGCGCTTCGGCCAGAAGGCGCAGGCCAGGCGCTCGGCGAAGTAGGATCGCAGCAGGCGCGGCGCACGCGGCGCAAACGCCTTCGCCCGTTCGATGACCGCGCGTGCAGTCTCCTCGCTGTCGGCCGTGCCTTCGGCATAGTCGGTGCAGGTGATGGCGTAGTAGGCGGCGCCGAACCAGGCCGGGTCCGCCACGCCTTCCTCGGTCTCCGGATCGACCGCCAGGTTCGAGTAGCTCAGGCGCAGCATCGGAAGCAGCTCGCCGCGCGACGTCGCCGCCAGCGCGCGCAGGAAGGTCGCGCGGTCGTCCGGGCCATAGAGCGCGTAGAACGCGTTGGCTTCCAGCAAGGCCGACGTCAGCTGGCGCTTGACGGTGGTGCCATCGCCGAGCGGGAAATCGACCTCGACCGGCAGCTTCGCCGCCAAGGAGTCATAGGAGGCCGCGGCGTCGCCCTGCATGTCCTTGGCGCAGGCCGCGCTGTCGCCGCAGGCGGCCAGCACCCGCGCCAGGACTCTCTCGGCAGCCTCGGTGTAGGACGCGTAGTAGCCATCGAAATCCAGCGCCAGATCCACCACGCCATCGAGCACCACGCCCTTGACCGCGGTCGGGAACGTCGTGGCGTATTGCTGGGAGAATTGCGTGCCGTAGCTTTCGCCGTAGATCCACACCTTGGGCACGCCGATCTTCTGCCGGAATTCCTCCAGGTCGCGGATCGCCACCTCGGTATCGACGAACCCCAGCAGGTCGCGCGATTTGAGTTCCGCCGCGCAATCGGTGGCGAAGGTCTTAGCGGCCGCGATCGCCCCGTCCGGCTTATCGACCTTGATCTCCGCCATGTCGAACGCGCCTTGCGCCTTGGGGCATTCGATGCCGTGGTCGGGGCCAACCCCGCGCTGGTCGAAGAACACGATGTCCATGTTCTCGGTCAGGCGCGCATCGAAGGCTGACAGATAATCGTCGGCAACGCCGATGCCGCTGCCGCCCGGCCCGCCCACCACGTAGAACAGGACGCCCTTGCTCTCCCCGCTGGCGAAGCTGACGGCATATTCGATCTTGATCTTGGGGCCGGTGTTGGCGCGGTAGTCGACCGGCACCTCGACCGACACGCAGGTCAGCTCCCCGACGCGGCAGGGCTGGCCGCCCAGCCGGTCGATGGTCGCCTTCAGCGTGTCGGCTGCGCTCGCGGCGCCGCAAAGCCATGGACCGAGCAGCGCGATTGCCGCCGCGAGCCGAGTGATGTGCATCACGTCCCCCTGAACTAACGCCCCCGCTCCCCGCTTTGAGCCTAGCCTGCAACCCAAACGGTCGCAACGCGGGCTTGCGCTGGGGGCCGATTCGGGCTCAACTCCTGCTTCTGTATTTCCGCTAAGTGTTTGCAGCCGTTCGGCAAGCGAGGACGTCATGAGGACGATGCAGTATCGCAATCTGGCGTTGGGCCCCGGCTTAGCGTTGGGCTTGCTGGTCGGGCTGGCGCCGCTGCCCGCAGCGGCCAAGCTGGGCGATGCCGCCGGCGTGACCGGCGCGGTTCAGGGCGAGGCCCGGCTCGAATCGCCTGCCCGCCAGACCACGCTCGAGCAGGTCGCGAGCGGCGAGGACGTGGTGATGGGCGATGCGGTCAGCACCCGCACCAAGTCGCGCCTGCAGATCATGCTGCTGGACCAGACCGCCATCACCATGGGCGAGAACGCCTCGCTGGTGATCGACGAGTTCGTCTACGACCCGGACAATGCCGGCTCGGCACTGTCGGCGTCAGTGACGCAGGGCGCGTTCCGCCTGGTGACCGGCGGCGTCGCGCGCAACAATCCGGAAGGCACCAAGGTCAAGCTGCCGAGCGCCGTGCTCACCATCCGCGGCACCACCACCGAAGGCAACTGCGATTCGACCGGCTGCATCGTGGTGCTCAGCGGTACCGGCGACCAGAATTCCGCCGGCAAGAAGCCGAGCCAGATCCTGATCGAATCCGACAAGGGCAGCAAAATTCTAAAGCGCACCGGCTTCTTCGTACTGATCAGCCCGGACGGAACGATCACCGAGCCCGAGCGCCTGGACGAGGAAGCAGCGGGCCGCCTCGCCGGCCTGTTCGATCCGCTCGTCGGTCCAGGCGAGGGCGGCTATCTCGGCGGCAAGCAATTGGTCGACGCGTCCGGCCAGCCGACCGCCGATGCCGTGCCCTTCGTCGAGGACATCGACGATCTTTATGGCGACCCCCAGCTGCAGGATCTCGGATACGAATCCACCAGCAACCTGCCGAGCGGCCAGCTCGATTTCTCGGGCACCGGCATCGACATCGGCGGTCCGGGCGCCGGTGGCGCCTACAGTTTCCTCTACAGCCTCGATCTAGGCAGCCGCGACTTCAACGGTCTGGTGACGTTCACCGCCGGCGGCACCGCGTTCGGCACAGTCAACGGCTCGTTCGAGTTGCAGCACAATCCGTTCAACGACGGCTTCACCAATATCGTTGAGACCGGACCAGTCATCACCACGCCGAACAACGATGTGATCTCGGTCGGATACACCTTCGGACCGAATCAGATTGACACCTCCGTCGTCTATACGGTGACTCCGCCGGCCGGAGGGCCTGTGACGTTGACGGGTTCCGGCGCCGCGCCCATCGTGCCCTAGCCCAACGGAGTTCTTCCCTGTTCCATCCAGATCGCGACTTCAATCAGCCGCGGCGTTCCGCGGTGATCGCAGAGCGCGGCGCGGCCGCAACCTCTCATCCCCTCGCCACCCTGATCGCCATCGACATCCTGCGCGCCGGCGGCAACGCGGTCGATGCCGCCATCGCCGCGGCTGCCGCGCTCGCCGTCATTGAGCCCGCCATGACCGGCATCGGCGGCGATTGCTTCGTGCTGATCGCGCCCAAGGGCGGCGACAATGTGATCGCCTACAATGGCGCCGGCCGCGCGCCGGCCGCCGCCAGCGCCGAGTGGTTCCTGGATCGCGGCATCGGCCAGATCTCGCCCGACAGCGTGCACTCGGTGACGGTGCCGGGCGCGGTCGAGGCATGGTGCCGCCTCGCCAACGATCACGGCAAGCTTGGCATCGACCGGCTGCTGCAGCCCGCCATCGCGCTCGCGGCCAAGGGATTCCCGGTCGCTTCGAGGGTCGCCGCCGATTGGCGCCGCAATGTCGACCGCTTGCGCGCCGATCCGGCCGCGCGCGCCATCCTGCTGCCCAAGGGCAAGGCGCCGCGCGCCGGCGATCGCATCGCTTTCCCCGCCCTCGCCAAAGCCATGAAGGCGATCGCGCGCGATGGCGCCGATGCCTTTTACCGCGGCTGGATCGCCGACGACATCGTGCGCCGCCTGCGCGCCGAGGGCAGCCTGCACACGCGCGAGGACTTCGCGCGCCATCGCGGCGACTATGCCGCGCCGATCTCGACCGGCTATCACGGCACGCGCGTATTTGAATGCCCGCCCCCGGGCCAGGGCCTGACCGCGCTGCTGCTGCTCAACATCCTCGCCGAATGTCCGTTGGCCGCGGACCCGCTGTCCGCCGATCGCTTCCACACCCAGATCGAAGCGAGCAAGCTGGCCTACGCCGAGCGCGACCGGCATATCGCTGACCCCGAGCACGTCCGCGTGCCGGTGAAGCGCCTGCTGGCACGCGCCCACGCCAAGCGCCTCGCCGCCGCGATCGACCCGGCGCGCGCCATGAGTAACTTGCCGGAACATCTCCTGCTGCCGCACCCGGACACCACCTACCTGACCGTGGTGGACAAGGACCGCACCGCCGTCAGCTTCATCAACTCGATCTACTACAGCTTCGGCAGCGCCCGCGTGGCGCCGAAGAGCGGCGTGGTGCTGCAGAACCGCGGCGCAAATTTCGTGATCGACCCCGGCCATCCCAACTGCATCGGACCCGGCAAGCGCCCGATGCACACCATTATCCCGGCGATGGTCACGAAGGGCGGCAAGGCCCTGGTCTCCTTCGCGGTCATGGGCGGCCACTACCAGCCGGTCGGCCAGGCCCAGGTGCTCGGCAACATGCTGGACTACGGCATGGACCCGCAGGCCGCCCTGGATTTCCCCCGCCTGTTCTTCGAGAACGACGGCGTCACCGCGGAGGCCGGCATTCCTGACGCCCTGCGCCGGGACCTGACCGCCCGCGGCCACCGTATCGTGCCGGCCGAGGCCGACGACCCGCACGGCGGCGGCCAGGTCATCGCCATCGACTGGAAGCGCGGTGTCTTGATCGCCGGCTCGGAGCCCCGCAAGGACGGCCTCGCCCTCGGCTATTGAGCCACCAAGCCTTTTCCCAAACGTTGTCAGTGAACCGGGCCACAGGGTTAACCAATCTCTAGGTTTTTTGAGGTTGTATTAACGATAAGCCTGTGGCACGGTTTCAGAGTGAGAGGGCCGAGAGGCATTCTCCATTTGAACCAATAGGTTAGGCTCAGACCCCAAGGGGTTCCGAGCTGTGGTCGCAACCGGGGGACGATTTGCGACCGGGCCATCCGATCTTCGATACCGCACTGGAGCCGGGTGATCGGCGCCAGGGCCGAGGGAGAATGGGACGTATGACCGACCAGAACTCGATCCCCGATCTTGAGGATTCGACGTTTTCCAACACGCTGCTCGGCCGCCGCCGGGTGTTGGCGTTCGGCCTTGGCGCCGCCGCGCTCGCCGTCGCCAGCCCGCTGCAGGGCGCGCTTGCCGCCATGCCGCAAAGCGGTGTGCGCACGCTCGGCCTGGTCAGCACGCACACCAACGAAAAGATCGTGGCGACCTATTGGCGCGACGGCGTCTATGACAAGGGCGCGCTGAAGGACATCAACTACGTGCTGCGCGATCACCGCAGCGGCGACGTCGCGCGCATGGATCCTAATCTCCTCGACCTGCTGGTCGAGCTTCATCGCCGCACCGGCAGCAGCAAGGCGTTCCAGGTCATCTCCGGCTACCGCTCGCCAAAGACCAACGCCATGCTGGCTTCGGCCAGCGGCGGCGGCGTCGCCAAGCGCAGCCTGCACATGGATGCCAAGGCGATCGACATCCGGCTGCATGACGTCGCGCTGAGCGATCTGCGCCAGGTGGCGTTGGGCATGAAGGCTGGCGGCGTCGGCTACTACAAGAAGTCCGACTTCGTCCACGTCGATACCGGCCGCGTCCGGCAGTGGTAGCGAGCTGCTGCTAACACGCTGATTTTCCCCGCCGACCGGTTGCATCGTTAATGCGTTAACGATCTTTTCACCATACCCTGCCATGATTTCGCTGGGATTCCAGTGATTTCAGGGGTTAGGCTTCGTTCATGGATGATCTGACGGAACTCCAATCGCGGGTGGCCGCAGCTCAAGAGCGCCTGCAGCAGAGCGCCGAGGAAGAGCGCCGCTATGGCCTGCGCCTCAACGACATCGTCTCGATCGTCGAAGGCTCGCTGTCGCGCCAGCGCGACGAAGTCGAGAAGCTGAAAGGCGAAGTGGTCGAGCTGCGCACGGCGCTCGGCAAGCTCAGCGGCGAGCGCGACGAAGCTAAGGGCGCCCTCATCCAGGCCCACGCCGCCTTGAGCGCGGCGCAGGCGCGCCTCGGCCAGCGCGAGGTGCAGAACGAGCAATTGCGCCGCATGCTGTTGGAGATGCTTGCCGCAGTCGAAGGCCGCAAGCCGCACGCCGTCCAGGACGTCGTGCGCCGGCTCGAAGGCGGCATCCAGACCCTGATCAAGCAGGAACACACGCAAGACGCGGAGATCGCTGCCGCGCCCGAGGCTGCCGCGTCGCGCGGCGCCGCGACGACAGTGGCGCGTGGCCGCCTGACGGTGGTTGCGACGGTGTCCAAGGCGAACGAGACCACCGGCCGCCTGGCGCTTGCCCAGCAGCCCGAACCGGAGGAAGCGCAGATCGCCGAGGCGGTGGAGGATTTCGAAGAGACCGAGAACGAGCCGGAGTCGATTGCCGACGTCGCGATGAGCGAAGCCGGTGACATCGTCACCGAGCCGGACGCCGAGCCCGCGGAGGCGACCCCGCAGGAGCAGGAACTGGTGAATGCCCTGCTCGACGCCGAGCGCAAGCTGATTGAAGCCGAGGCGTTGGGCGGCGCGGCAAACGCCAATTCTCCGGTTGCAGAGATCATCCGCCGCATCAGCCAGCGCACCCGCGAGATCAACGAGCAGGCCCCGCAGACCTAGCGCCTCGTCCGCCAGCCCGGAACATCCGATCTATCCGAACGTTTGAATATCGGCACACGCCGTGTGTTGATGCGTTTTCGCGCGCGAGCGCCTAGACTCGCGTCGAATAGGCGAAAGGAATTCGATCATGCAGTGGAAAGGTCGCCGGCAGAGCAGCAACATCGAAGACCGCCGCGGCATGGGCGGAGGCGGCATGGGCGGCGGCATGCGCTTCCCCGGTGGCCTCGGCGGCGGGATGGGCGGCATGCGCCGCGGCGGCGGCATGGGCATCTTCGGAATCCTCATCCTGCTCGGCGTCTGTTGGCTGCTCGGCATCAATCCGCTCGCCCTGCTGTCCGGCGAACTCGACTCTGGCGCTGGCGGTGGTGGCGGCTACGTCGAGCAGCCGCAGCAATCCGCCGGCGGCGGCACCCTTGCGAGCCCGCAGGAGGAAGAGCTGAAGGAGTTCGTCGCGACGGTGCTGGCCGACACCGAAGACACCTGGAACAAGATTCTGCCGGAGGTCGGCGCGCAGTATCGCGAACCCAAGCTGGTGCTGTTCTCCGGCGGCGCCCAGTCCGGATGCGGCTTTGCACAGTCGGCGGTCGGCCCGTTCTATTGCCCGGCTGACGAGAAGGTCTATATCGACTTGAGTTTCTTCGACGAGCTGTCGCGCCGCTTCGACGCGCCGGGCGACTTCGCGCAGGCCTATGTGATCGCGCATGAGGTCGGGCACCACGTACAGACCGTGCTGGGCATCGAGGAGCAAGTCAGGAAGGCCCGCGCCAACATGAGCGACAGCGAAGGCAACGCGCTCTCCGTCCAGGTCGAGCTGCAGGCCGATTGCTTTTCCGGCGTTTGGGCCAACCGCGCGCATCAGGAGCGCGGGCTGCTCGAACCCGGCGACATCGAGGAAGCGCTCGGCGCCGCCAGCGCCGTCGGCGACGACACGCTGCAGAAGCAGGCCGGCGGCCGCGTCGTGCCGGACAGCTTCACCCACGGCTCAGCCGCGCAGCGCACGCGCTGGTTCGAGACCGGCTATCGCAGCGGCAACATCGAGGACTGCGACACCTTCAACGCGAGCAATCTCTAGACTTAAGTCGGTCCCTGATCGCTGGGAAGACTGCCATGCCGAAGATCGATGTCGCCGCCGTGCCGAAACGCAAAGGCTCCGGTTATCCGCCGCCCTTCGCTGCACCCTGTGCTGACCGCGTACGGCAGCGGCTGGGCAATGCCGGCGGGCTTACTGATTTCGGGGTCAATCTCATGCACCTGCCGCCCGGCAATTGGTCGAGCCAACGTCACTGGCATTCGCACGAAGATGAATTCGTCTATGTGCTTCAAGGCGAACTGACGCTGATCGAAGATAGCGGCGAGACCGTGTTGCGCGCGGGCGACTGCGGGGGCTTTCCGAAAGGCACCGGCAACGGCCATCACATGATCAACAGGTCGGACACGATGGCCCTCTATCTCGAAGTCGGCGCACGCTGGCCCGCCGATCTCACCACCTGCTCCGACATCGACATGATGAGTTCCAACGCCGATGGCCGGTTCGTGCACAAGGATGGCACGCCCTATCCCGAGCTCTAGTTAGGCCGCCACCGCGTCCGGAAAAGCGCGGATCTTTGTCATCGTCAGCGTGACCAGCTTGTCCGGCGCGATCAGTTCGCCGGCGGGCGAGCCGTGCGGCACTTCCGCTTCCAGCATCTCGCCGTTGGCCAGCAGCGCCAGCTCGACACGGATGGCGGGGCCGGCGACGAAGATCTGCCGCACCCGCGCCTCCAGCCCCTCCGCGCGCGCATCGCCGATGATGAGATCGTGCGGCCGCACGAACGCCACGCCGGCAGTGTCGCGCAGCTCCGGATGCTCCGGCGCGGGCAAGGTCAGCGGGCCGACGATGGCACGGCCGCGATCGATCCGGCAGCGCAGCCGGTTGGCGTTGCCGAGGAACTCGTAGACGAAGGCGGTGGCCGGCTGGTGATAGACCTCGGCAGGCGTTCCGATCTGTTCGATCCGGCCCTCGCTCATGACGGCGATGCGGTCCGCCAGCTCCAGCGCCTCCTCCTGGTCGTGGGTGACGAAGATCGAGGTCAGCTGCATGTCGTCGTGCAGCCGGCGCAGCCAGCGGCGCAGCTCCTTGCGCACCTTGGCGTCGAGCGCGCCGAACGGCTCGTCAAGCAGCAGCACGCCCGGCTGGATCGCAAGCGCGCGCGCCAGCGCGACGCGCTGGCGCTGGCCGCCCGACAGCTGGCTCGGATAGCGGCCGCCCAGGCGCTCGAGCTGCACCAGGCGCAGCAGCTCGTTGACGTGGGCGTCGATCTGCGCCTTGGCCGGGCGCTTGTCGCGCGGCTTCACGCGCAGCCCGAAGCTGACATTCTCCGCGACCGTCATGTGCTTGAAGAGCGCGTAGTGTTGGAACACGAATCCGACATTGCGCTCGCCGGCGCCCTGCGCCGCGACGTCCTGGCCGTCGAACAGCAGGCGTCCGCCGTCGGCGAACTCCAGGCCGGCCAGGATGCGCAGCAGCGTGGTCTTGCCGGAACCGGAGGGACCGAGCAGCGCCACGAATTCGCCGCGCGAGGCGGTGAGGTTGACGCCGCGCAGAGCTGGAAACCCGTTGAAGCTCTTCTCGATGCCGTCAGCCGTGATGGTCATCGTAGCCCTCCTAATGCTTGCGCCCGGCCGCGAGCCGGTCGCCATAGCGCCATTCCAGCAACGACTTCGCTACCAGAGTCACGATCGCGAGGCCCGCCAGCAGCGAGGCGACCGCGAACGCTCCGACGAAGTCGTACTCGTTGTAGAGAATCTCGACATGCAGCGGCATGGTGTTGGTGAGGCCGCGGATGTGACCGCTGACCACCGAGACCGCGCCGAACTCGCCCATCGCGCGCGCGTTGCACAGCAGCACGCCATAGAGCAGGCCCCACGCCACGTTGGGCAGGGTCACGTGCCAGAAGGTGCGCCAGCCGTTGGCGCCGAGGGAGATCGCCGCCTCTTCCTCGTCCCTGCCCTGCTCCTGCATCAGCGGGATCAGCTCGCGCGCCACGAACGGAAAGGTGACGAAGACCGTCGCCAGCACCAAGCCGGTGACGTTGAAGATGATCTTGATGTCCCATTCCTTGAGGAACGGGCCGAACCAGCCATTGGCGCCGTACAGCAGCACGTAGATCAGACCCGAGATCACCGGCGAGACCGAGAAAGGCAGGTCGATCAGCGTCACCAGCAGGCTCTTGCCCTTGAAGTCGAACTTGGCGATCGCCCACGCCGCCGCCAAGCCGAACGCCACGTTGAGCGGCACCGCGATGGCCGCGACCAGCAGGGTCAGCCGTACCGCCTGCCAGGTGTCCTTGCTGTAGACCGCCTGGAAGAATTGCGAGAGCCCGCCGCGCAACGCCTCCATGAAGACCGAGATCAGCGGCAGCACCAGCACCAGCCCGATGAACAGCACGCCGGTCGCGATCAGCGTCCAGCGCACCAGCGGGGTTTCCGTGGTTGCGAGGCGGACCCGCGTCGCGGCTGCCGGCTGTGCCGTATCGCTTGGCATGCTCAATGCTCTTCGTGCCTGCGCGACCATCTTTGCACCAGGTTGATGACGAGAAGGATGAGGAACGACGCCGCCAGCATGATGACGCCGATGGCGGCCGCGCCGGCATAGTCGAACTGCTCGAGCTTGATGACGATCAGCAGCGGCGCGATCTCCGACACCAGCGGCATGTTGCCGGCAATGAAGATGACCGAGCCGTATTCGCCGACCGCGCGGGCGAAGGCGAGCGCGAAGCCGGTCAGCAGCGCCGGCATGATCGCCGGCAGAACCACCAGCCGGAAGGTCTGCGCACGGTTGGCGCCCAGGCTGACCGCCGCCTCCTCGACTTCCTTGTCGAGGTCCTGCAGCACCGGCTGCAGGCTGCGAACCACGAACGGCAGGCCGATGAAGATCAGCGCCAGCAGCACGCCCACCGGCGTGAAGGCGATCTTGATGCCGAGCGGCGCCACCAGACTACCGATCCAGCCGTTCGGCGCATAGATCGTCGCCAGCGCGATGCCTGCCACTGCAGTGGGCAACGCAAACGGCAGATCCACCAGCGCGTCCACGATGCGTTTGCCCGGGAAGTCGTAGCGCACCAGGATCCAGGCGACGATCAGGCCGAAGAACGCGTTCACCAGCGCCGCGATGAAGGCGGCGCCGAAGCTGAGGCGCAGCGCCGCCAGCACGCGGTTGTCGGTCAGCACGCCCAGGAAACCGTCCAGCCCCAGGGTCGCCGGCCGCAGCACCAACGCGGACAGCGGCAGCAGCACGATGATGCTGAGATAAGCGACGGCGAAGCCGAGCGTGATGCCGAAGCCCGGCAGAACACTCGGCCGCTTGAAGCCGCCGCTCAGGTAGGTGGCAATGACGTTCATCTATGCGGCCCGCGCCTATTGTCCGGGTCGATAGATCTGGTCGAAGATCCCGCCGTCGGCGAAATGCTTCTTCTGCGCTTCCTGCCAGCCGCCGAAGGTGTCGTCGATCGTCACCAGGGGAATCTCCGGGAACTGGCTCTGGTATTTCGCCGCCACCGCTTGATCGGTTGGACGATAGAAATTCTTGGCCGCGATCTCCTGCGCTTCCGGCGAATAGAGGAACTGCAGGTAGGCTTCGGCCACCTTGCGCGTGCCGTGATCGTCGACATTCTTGTCGACCACCGCCACCGGCGGCTGCGCCAGGATGCTGCTGCTCGGCACCACGATCTCGACCTGGTCGGGACCCAGCTCGTTGATCGCGAGGAAGGCCTCGTTCTCCCAGGCCAGCAGCACATCGCCGATGCCGCGCTGCACGAAGGTGGTGGTGCTGCCGCGCGCGCCGGTGTCGAGCACCGGCACGCGGCTGTAGAGATTGGCCACGAACTGCTGCGCCTTGGCTTCGTCGCCGCCGTTTGCCTTCAGCGCATAGGCCCACGCCGCCAGGTAGTTCCAGCGCGCGCCGCCCGACGTCTTCGGGTTCGGCGTGATGACCTGGACGTCCTCCTTGATGAGGTCCGGCCAGTCCTTGATGGCTTTCGGATTCCCCTTGCGCACCAGAAACACGATGGTCGAGGTGTAGGGCGACGAGCTGTTGGGCAGCCGCGCCTGCCAATCCTTGGCCAGCAGGTCGGAGTTCTCGGCAATGGCATCGATGTCGTAGGCGAGCGCGAGGGTCACCACGTCGGCCTCGAGGCCGTCGATCACCGCGCGGGCCTGCTTGCCGGAGCCGCCGTGCGACTGGTCGATGGTCAGCTGTTCGCCGGTCTCCGCCTGCCACTTGGCAGCGAAGGCCTCGTTGATCGCCTTGTAGAATTCACGGGTCGGGTCATAGCTGACGTTCAGCAAAGTGGTATCGGCGTGAGCTGCGCTCAGGCCGGCAACGAGTCCAATCGCAAAGGCGGCGCCGCAGATCAGGCGGCTCATTCGGTTTGCCATCGTTGCTCTCCCTTGTTTCAGCAGATCCCAGTCTGTGGAATTATCTCTATCTATTTACTGGTGATTTGGTCGTCCGATCGCGCAGGGCCGCTTCAGCCTCCCTAAATTCCTGCGCCGATATCGATCCGGTGATGCGGCCGACGAATAGCCTCGGCCAAGTTTGAATTGTCCAGCACGCGCGAGACCGCGTCGCGGGCTTTGCGCATGGTGTCCCGGATGGGGCACTCCGCTTCGCTCAGGCAATCTCCGCATCGTCGATACGCCGTCTTGCTTGCGCATGGCACCAGTGCCAACGGCCCGTCGATATAGCGCACGACCTGGCCAAAGGTGATCGTTTCAGGCGGCTTGGCGAGCGTGTAGCCGCCATGCTTACCCCTGATGCTCCGAACCAGCCCGTGGCGCTTGAGTTCCAAGAGAATCAGCTCCAGGAACTTGCGCGGCATATGCTGGCTCTCGGCGATCTCCGCGATCTGCGTCGGCTCGCCTGCCGTCCGGTCGGCAAGGTAGAGCAACGCGTGCAGCGCGTATTTGGCCTTCTGCGAGAGCATGATTACTCCATCAACCCGATAGACATTATCGGTTTGTCTCGTGATGTCAAGCATCGAGACAGGTCTTTACGATTTGAACAGGCAGTGCTCGGGGATCGCCAACCTATTGAATTGTCATTCAATTTTTGGCGCCCAGCCGACCTATCCCGATGGTGCGCGAAGGCCCGTGTTATGGCGTTCTTAACCAACAGAACGATAGATATCGTTCCATGTCTGTGCGGCTTCCGGATTTGGGCCTGAAGGTTAAGATCGTCGTTGCGCTGTCGGTCGCAGTGCTGGCGATCCTGGCCGCGTTCGTCTCCTACGAGATGGAACGCTTCCGCATCGAGCGGATGAGCGAACTGCGCGCCACGGCCCAGAATCTCGCCAATCTCTACTCCGGAGCGGTCGCCAGCTCGGTCTGGGAGTTCGACAAGGACAACACCCGCTCGCAGCTGGAAGCACTGAAGGTGGTCGAAGGCTTCCAGCGCGCCGTCATCTGGGAGACCAACGGTCCCGAATTCGTGGCGGTGTCGAGCCGCATCGCCGACGGCCCGCACGTCGAGGGCAAGGCCAAGATCCTGGTCAACGGCAAGGAGATTGCCTGGATCATGGTGCGCCTGTCGCGCAACGTGGTGGTGACGGCGGAAAAGCGCCATCTCGAGCAGATCCTCTATACTGTCGCCGCGCTCGCGGTCGCCCTGCTCACCAGCCTGTTCGCGGCGCTGCATTTCCTGACGCGCCCGCTCGACCGCATGACCAACCTGATGCAGCGCTTCGCGACCGGCCAGCTCGGCGGCCAGATTCCGTTCGTGGCGCGCAATGACGAAGTCGGCCGCATGGCGCAGGCGCTGGCGGTGTTCCGCGACCACGCGATCGAGCGGCGCAATGCCGAGCTCGCCTTGCACCGCCGCAGCGAGGAGTTGACCGCGCTCAACAAGGACCTGCTGAAGGCGCGCGACGCTGCCGAATCGGCGAACCGCATCAAGTCCGAGTTCCTGGCGTCGATGAGCCACGAGATCCGCACGCCGATGAACGGCATCGTCGGCATGGTGCATGTGTTGATGTCGACGCCGTTGCAGCAGGATCAGCGCGAGAAACTGAGCACCCTCGCCAGCGCCGCATCCACCCTGCTCAGCATCCTCAACGACATCCTCGACATCTCGAAGATCGAAGCGGGGCGCCTGGAGCTCGACGTGGCGCCGTTCCTGCCGCGCCGCATGCTCGACGACATGATGGCGTTGTGGCGTCCCTCTGCGCTCAACAAGGGCCTGACCTTCAAGAGCCAGGTCGATCCGGACATCCCGGCGGTCATGATCGGCGACGCCAACCGCATCGGCCAGATCGTCGCCAACTATCTGGGCAATGCCATCAAGTTCACCGAAAGCGGCAGCGTCGCGGTGTATCTGTCGGGTCAGCCCAAGGGCGACGGCAGCTATCGCCTGCGCGTGTCGGTCACCGACAGCGGCATCGGCATCGCGTCCGACACCATTCCGCGGCTGTTCCAGAAGTTCAGCCAGGCCGACAACTCGACCACGCGCAAGTTCGGCGGCACCGGCCTCGGCCTCGCCATCTGCCGCGAGCTGGCGCAGCTGATGGGCGGCGAAGTGGGCGTGGACAGCACACCCGGCAAAGGCTCGACCTTCTGGGTCGCGGTCGATTGCGGGATGGCGGATTCCACCGTCCTGCCGCTGCCGGAAGCGGGTTCGCGCTCGCGCCTGCTGGCGCTGCCCGGCGAGCGCCGGCTGCGTCTGTTGGTGGTCGAAGACAACCAGGTCAACCAGGTCGTCATCTGCTCGATGCTGCGCTCGGCCGGCCACGAGTGCGACATCGCCAAGGACGGCCGCGACGCCATCACCGCGGTGCAGAAGCACGCCTATGACGGCGTGCTGATGGACATCCAGATGCCGGTGATCGACGGCGTCGAAGCGACCCAGCGCATCCGCAAGCTGGACGAGAAGTATCTGCGGCTGCCGATCATCGCCCTCACCGCCAACGCGATGGCCGGCGACGAGGAGCATTATCTCGGCCTCGGCATGAACGACTATGTGCCGAAGCCGATCGACCCCGACCGGCTCACGCTGGCGCTGCGCCGCTCGATCGCCACCGACGCCGCCCCGATCCGCCGTGCCGACCTGCGCATGGCGGAAGAGCCAGGCGCGGAGGACGACGAGGACTTGAAGCAGTTGCTCGGTTCGCTCTAAGCCGACTCACGCTCTCTTCTGTCACCCCGGCGGTGGCGAGGATGCTGTCACAGCGTCACGCTACATTCTGAGCCGCTTGCCCTCCGGATCATACGGCGCGTCCTTGAGGATGCGCGCGGGGCGGCGCTCGCCGAGGATCTCGATCTCCAGCTTGCTCGCCTCGTTGGCTAAGTCGCTGCGGATGTAACCCAAACCACCTGAATGTTTCACGTGAAACATGTAGGCGCCCGAGGTCAATCGCCCGACCACTTCGCCGCCTGCGAGGAGCGGCTCGTTGCCCATCGGATCGACGTCGCCGTCGCCGACCGCAAAGATCGCGAGCCGGCGCTTCGGTGACTCGGCCAGAATGCGTTGCGCGGCGTCACGCCCGATGAAGTTGCCTTTGTCGAGCCGCACGAACCGGCCGAGGCCCGCTTCCGCCGGCGTGTAGTCGACGCTGAATTCGCGGCCCCAGGAGCCGTAGCCCTTCTCCAGCCGCAGCGCATTGAGCGCCCGCATGCCGCAGAGCTTCAAACCATGCGCCTTGCCGGTGGCGCGCAGGCGCTCTAGCACGTGCAGCTGATGCTCCGGCCCGGTGTAGATCTCGTAGCCTAGTTCGCCGGTGAAGCTGACGCGGATCACGATCGCGTCCGCAAGTCCAACCGTCATGCGCCGCGCCGACAGGAACGGGAAGGCCTTGTACGCGATGTCTTCGCTAACCAATTCGGCCAGCACGTCGCGCGCCTTCGGCCCGGTCAGGGAGAAGCCGGTCCAGTCCGTGGTCACATCGCGGATGGTCACATCGTCGGCCCCGCGATGGCGATCGAACCAGCGCTGATAGTAGACGATGGCAGTCGGCGAACCGATCATCAGGTAGTGATCGGCCGCGAGACGCGTCACCGTCAGGTCGCCGAATATCTGGCCCTTCGGCGTCAGCAGCGGCGCCAGCGCCGTCTTGCCGTCCGCCTGCGGCAGCTTGTTGCTGCTCAGGCGATCGAGAAACGCGGTCGCGCCCGGCCCCGTGACGTCGAACTTGGCGTAGCAGGAGGATTCAAACAGGCCGACCGCCTCGCGCACCGCCTTCGACTCTTCGCCGATCCGCGCGAAGGCTTCAGAGCGGCGGAAGGTCGGCGCCTCGTTCGCCTCCTTGCCCTCGCCGGCGAACCACAGCGGATACTCCCAGCCATAGAGCGCGCCGAACGCGGCGCCGGCGTTCTGGAACGCGCCGTAGGCCGGCGTGGTCTTGAGCGGCCGCGCGGCCGGCAACTCCTCGTTCGGGCAGGTGATGGTGAAGCGTCGGCGATAATTCTCCATCGTTTTCTCGAGCACGTAGGCGGTGTTCGCGTGCGCGCCGAAGCGCGCGACGTCCATCGCGAACACGTCCATGCCCGGTTCGCCCTCGGTGATCCATTGCGCGACGGCGAGGCCGACGCCGCCGCCCTGGCTGAAGCCCGCCATCACGCCGCACGCCAGGAAGTAGTTGGAGAGTCCGCGCACCGGGCCGATGATCGGGTTGCCGTCCGGCGCGAACACCATGCCGCCGTTGATGATGCGCTTGATGCCGCCGTCGGCGAGGCACGGATAGCGCTCCATCGCGACCTCGAGCGCGCTCCAGATCCGGTCGACGTCGTTGGGCAGCAGCTCGTGGGCGAAATCCTGCGGCGTGCCGCCCACCGCCCAGTGCTTGCAGCCATGCTCGTAGGTGCCGATCAGCAGGCCCTTGCCCTCCTGCCGCAGATAGGATTCGCCGTCGAAGTCGATGCACATCGCGACCTCGCGCTCGAGCGCGGCGACCGCCGGGATGTCGTTGGTGACGATATACTGGTGCTCCATCGGCACGATCGGCAGCTCGACCCCCGCCATGCGCCCGACCTCGCGCGCCCACAGGCCGCCGGCATTGACGACGTAGTCCGCCTCGATGGTGCCGTTCTTGGTCACCACCAGCCAGCCGCCCTTGGCCGTCTGCTTCAGCTCGGTCACCCGGTTGCGCAGATGGATCTCCGCGCCGCGCGCCTTGGCGGCCTTGGCATAGGCGTTGGTCACGCTCGAGGGATCGACGTGCCCGTCGTTGGGATCGTACAGCGCGCCGATGAACTTCGAGGTGTCGATCAGCGGATTGAGCTTCTTCACCTCGGTCATCGAGACGAATTCGAGATCGAGCTTGAGGTGCCGCGCCCGGCTGCGCTCCATCCGGAAATAGTCCATGCAGGTCTCGCTGGCGGCGAGATAGAGAAACCCGACGCGATGGATGCCGCAGGCCTGGCCCGATTCCTTCTCCAGCTCGTCGTATAGCTTGACGGTATAGGCTTGCAGCGCGGTCATGTTGGTGTCGCCGTTGATGGCGTGCATGCCTCCGGCCGCGTGCCAGGTCGAGCCCGAGGTCAGTTCCGAGCGCTCGATCAGCGCGACATCGGTCCAACCAAGCTTGGTCAGGTGATAGAGCACGCTGACGCCCACCACGCCGCCGCCGATCACCGCCACGCGCACATGCGATTTCATGGAAAGTCGCCCCTCGGACTCCTGGAAAAGTCGGCCGACTCTGCCAAGCGGGTCAAAGCGCGGCAACGCGCCAAATGGTCAGGCGCGTCGTGAGATTTAGTCATGTCGGGGCGGACTTCTCCGCCAGCTCGGCGCCGCTACGCCAGCGATAGCCGGCAAGAGGCGCCCGTCCGTGATCGCGCTCGGTCAGGACGGCGAACAACCGTCCGCCGACCGCTTCGTAGAAGGCGCGCGCCGGCATGTTGCTGGCCAGCGACCAGAGCGCCACATCGCCGGGGCTGAACTGTGCCATCGCATTGCCGAGCGCGTGCACCAGCTTGCGGCCGAGGCCCTGCCGCAGATGCGATTGCAGGACATAGAGAACGGGGATCTTGAAGGTGGGGCCGAACATCGCGCGCGGGGGGTGGGTGCCGCCGACGAAGCCGACGACGCCGGAGACCGGGTCGATCGCCACGAAGGTCCAGCGGTCGTTGCGGGTTTCCTGCAGCTGCCCGGACCACCAGCGCATCCGGTTTGGCACCGACTGGCGGTCGAGCGTGGCTTGCGGCAGCAGCCCGACGTAGGCTTCCTGCCATGATTTCACATGGACCTTGGCGATGCCTTCGGCGTCATCAGCGATGGCGGGCCGCACGAACGGCTCGATCGGCGTCTGGGCGTTCATGGCTTGCTCGCCCACAGCCGGCCCGGACGCAGCTCGCCCTTGTCCAGCACCACCGTCAGCATGCGCCAGTCTTCGATGAAGTGGTCGCGCGCTTCGACACCAAGCTTCTCCGTCATCAGGCCGAACAGCTCGCCCTTGAGCCGCGCCAGCTCCTGCTTGGCGAGATCGCGGTACCAGGCGTTGATGTCCACCAGCTTCACGTCCTCGAAGCCGATCGCGTGCAGCATGATGCCGTATTCGGCGAGCGTAGTGGGATGATAGGGAATGCCCTCCAGCTCGATAAAATAGATCATGTCGGCGCTAAAGGGCTCAGGCCCTTTCATCCAGTCGCCACCGGCGAGCCGGCCGCCCGGCTTCAGCACGCGATGCACCTCGCGCAGCAGGGCCGGCTTATCGAGCACATGCAGCCAGGCATCCTTGGTGAACACTACGTTGAAGCTGGCGTCTGCGAACGGCAGCGGCTTCTCCGGCTCGATCACCTCGAACGCGATGCACGGATCGGCGATGCGGCGGCGCGCCAGCGCGATCATCGGCGCCACCACATCGACCGCCGTCACATGGGCGGCGCCGAGCGAAACCAAGACCTGGTCCAGCCCGCCGATGCCGCAGCCGATATCCAGCACGCGCTTCCCCGCAAGGTCGATGCCGGCCACGATCTCCCGCACCGCCTGCGGCCCGCCAGGCGACAGATACCCCTCGCCCCAGATGATCTGGAGCATGTCGAGCATGGTGGTGTCGTAGTCGTGCGAAACCTGGTCGGCCATGGCCCTATCTGAGCCTAAATGGCGACCGCTTGACCAGAGGCTGAGTTCATACCCCCGCCCCCAACTTGGGGGCGGGTTGGGGTGGGGGAAGAGAGCGATGATTGTCTCAGACCGAAGCGCGGCTTCCCCCTCCCTACCCTCCCCATGTTGGGGGAGGAGGTCGGCAGCTACGCCTTGATCCGCGCCATCTTCGGGTCGTAGAGCGGGTCCAGGCTGACCTTGGCCGGGTAGCGTTCGCAGGCGATCTCCAGCTCGTAGGTGCCGGAAAGCACATCCTCGGGCGTCACGCCGTTTTCCTTGTCGCGCACGTAGCCGATGCCGATGTTGGTCTCCAGCGTGTAGCCGTAGCCGCCGGAGGCGAGCCAGCCGCATTGCTTGCCGTTGCGGAAAATGGTCTCGCGGCCCAAGAGCACGATCGACGGATCGTCGACTGTGAAGCAGGCCAGCAGCTTGGGCAGCTTCTTTGCGGCGAGCTTGCTCAGGGCTTCGCGGCCGAGGAACGGCACATTCTTCTTGAGCTTCACCGCCCAGCCCATCCCGGCTTCCAGCGGCGAATGATCCGGCGAGATGTCGCTCGACCAGGCGCGATAGAGTTTTTCCAGGCGCAGGCTTTCGATCGCACGATAGCCCGCATTGCGGATGCCGTGCGGGGCGCCAGCCTTCATCAGCGCGTCATAGACGCTGGCGAGGGAATCCATCGGCACGTGCAGCTCCCAGCCCAGCTCGCCGACATAGGTGACGCGCAGGGCGCGGACCGGCGTGCCGGCGATCATGAGCTCGCGGTGCTGGCCGAACGGGAAGGCAGCATTGCCGACATCGCTCTCGGTCACGGCAGAGAGCACGTCGCGCGCTTTCGGACCCATCAGGCTAAGCACGCCATTCGACGCTGTGACGTCGATCAGCCGCGCATCGAGTCCATCGGGGATGTGGCGGCGGATCCAGCTGAAATCGTGGGTCGCGAAGCCGGTTCCGGTGACGATGTAGTAGGTATCGTCATCCAGCCGCGAGACCGTGAGGTCGCATTCGATGCCGCCGCGCTCGTTCAGCATCTGGGTATAAACCAGGCGCCCCGGCTTCACCGCCACGTCGTTGGAGCAGATCCACGACAAGGCCGCCTCGGCATCCTTGCCGACCATCAGGAACTTGGCGAACGAGGTCTGGTCGATCAGCACGACGTGTTCGCGGCAGGCGCGATGCTCGCCGCCGACATAGGGGAACCAGTTCTGTCGTCCGTAGGTGTAGATGTCATTCTGTTCGACGCCCTTGGGCGCGAACCAGTTCGGCCGCTCCCAACCGAGCTTCCAGCCGAACACCGCACCCTGGTCTTTCAGCCGCCCATAGAGCGGCGAGGTGCGGACCGGCCGCGCGCTCACCAACTCCTCGTGCGGCCACGCCATCGAGTAGTGATGCGCGTAGGCTTCGAGCGTGCGGGTGATGACCCAGTTGCGGTCGCGATGCACCTGGCCGAAGCGGCGGATGTCCACCGGCCACAGATCCATCGGCGCTTCGCCCTCCGCCACCCACTCGGCGAGCGCGCGGCCCGCGCCGCCGCCCGAGGCGATACCGAAGGCGTTGAAGCCGGCGCCAACATAGAACTTCTTCAGCTCCGGCGCCTCGCCCAAGATGAAATTGCCGTCGGGCGTGAAGCTCTCCGGCCCGTTGATCATCTGCTTGATGCCGGCCTTTTCCAGTGCCGGCACGCGCGCCAGCGCCTGCTCCATCAGCGGCTCGAAATGGTCGGTGTCGTTCTCCAGCAGCTGGAATGCGAAATTCTCCGGCAGCGGATGGGTCTGCCACGGTTTCGGGTTGTGCTCGTAGCCACCCATGACAAGGCCGCCGACCTCTTCCTTGAAATAGATCAGGCGGTCGGGATCGCGCAAGGTCGGCAAGTTCTTCGGCACGCCGGCGATCGGCTCGGTCACCAGATACTGGTGCTGGACGGAGGTGAGCGGCACGCTGACTCCCGCGAGCGCACCGATGCGCCGCGCCCACTGGCCGCAGCAATTCACCACGACCTCGGCCTTGATGGTGCCCTGGTTGGTCTCGACGCCGATGGCGCGGCCCTGGTCGATCAGGATGCCGGTGACCGCGATCTCCTCGATGATCTTGACCCCACCCATGCGCGCGCCCTTGGCAAGGGATTGCGTGATGTCCGCCGGGTTGACCTGGCCGTCGGTCGGCAGGAAGGCCGCGCCCACCACGTCAGAGATGTCCATGACCGGCCAGAGCTTCTGCGCCTCTTGCGGCGACAGCAGCTCCATCTCGAGGCCGAAGGAATGCGCGGTGGTCGCCTGGCGCTTGATCTCGGTCATGCGCTCGGCATTGCAGGCGAGGCGCAGGCCGCCGTTGCGTTTCCACCCCGTCGCGAGGCCGGTCTCCTGCTCCAGCGTGTCATAGAGCTCGACCGAGTATTTCAGCAACTGGGTGATGTTGGCGGAGGTGCGCAGCTGCCCGACCAGACCGGCGGCGTGCCAGGTGCTGCCCGAGGTCAGCCTGTTGCGCTCGATCAGCACCACGTCCTTCCAGCCGAGCTTGGCCAGGTGATAGGCCGTCGAGCAGCCGATGATGCCACCGCCGATGACAATGGCACGGGCCTGGGTGGGGAGTGCGGTCATGATTGGAGCCTGATCTCTTGTTTCGTTCTAGCCGTTCTTGACGGACTGCAAATGCTTGCCGAAATCGGGCGATCCCATCAATTTCTTGCAGCGCTCGAAGCGATTCACCGCATAGGCCCAGAAATCATCCGCCGGGTTCTGGTTCACGTGCTGGATAATGCCCCACAGCGTCCACAGCAGATCGCACATCGCTTTGTAAAGCACCATGCGGCCGCGGTCGCCAGCGGGCGCCTTGCCGCCGAAATATGCCTCCAGCAGCGCTTCGTCCTGGTCTCGCCCGAAGGCGGCCTCGACCGAGACGTCGCCCAGGTCCCACATCGGATCGTTGTTGCCGGCATACTCCCAGTCGATCACGTGCACGCGCTCGCCGGTGTCGAGGAAGTTCTCCGCCAGCGGATCGCAGTGGCACGGCTTGATCGGCAGCGGGCGTGCATTCAGCGCCGCCCGCACCGCTTCCGCCTCGCGCTTCACGTCGTGATAGCCATCGGGCAGCGGCGCATTCCTCTTCGCCAGGATGTCGAGGTATTCGTCGACCATCTGGAACAACTCGAAGCGGTTGAGGAACGGCGCGGCATTGTCATGTACGCGCTTGAGCGCCACGGCGGAGCGCTGGACCGAGCCCAGATCCTTGAACCGCTCGACATTCAGGGTGATGCCGCCATCGACAAAGCGGCACAGCATCACGCCCGTCGTCTCGTCGAAATGCACGACGTCGGCATTGACGCCGACCTTCGCCGCCGAGCGGGCGGCGTGAGCTTCGTTCTTGCGACTGATGTATTCGCTGGTGCCGGCCCCGGGAATGCGCAGCACATGGCGGCCGCGCGGCGAATCGATGCGGTAGTTGCGGTTGGTCAATCCGCCCAGGCGCTCCAGCTTGATCGCGTTCTCCGGCACGTCCTTGAACAGGTCGATGCCGCGCATCGCGGTCAGCACGTCGTTGCGATCGATGTCCGCGCTCATTTCCTGCTCCTTACGCCTTCAGCCGCAGGTTTTCCGGATCATAGGCCGCCTTGGTCGCAATCTTTGCTTTGGCGATCTTGCCGAGCGCTTCGATCTCGACCTCACCCCGCGCTATCAACTCCACCGACAGATAGCCGTAGCCGATCGCCTTGCCTGCAGTGTAACCGAAATTGCCGCCGGTGGTGACGCCGACCACCTTGCCGTCCACCATCACCGCTTCGCTGCCATAGAGCGGCAGATACTCGTCGAGCAGGAATGTGACCAGCCGCTGCTTCACGCCGGCATCGCGCTGCTTCAGCAGGGTATCGCGGCCGATGAAGTCGCCCTTGTTGAAGTTGACGCGGAAGCCGAGCCCGGCCTCCAGCGGCGAATAGTCCGGCGTGATGTCGCTGGACCAGTAGAGATAGCTCTTTTCCATGCGCAGGGAATCGATGGCGCGATAGCCGACGTCGGCGATGCCATGCGCCTCGCCAGCTTCGCGCAGCAGCTCATAGACATGCGCGGCATACTCGGTCGGGACGTGCAGTTCCCAGCCCAGCTCGCCGACATAGCCGATGCGGATGGCGCGCACCGGCGCGGCGCCGACCGTGATCTCGCGCATGGTGGCGAACGGAAAGGCGGAGTTGGAGACATCCTCTTCCGCCACCTGCTGCAGCACCGCGCGCGCCTTGGGCCCGCACAGGTTGATGACGGCGCGAGCGGACGTCACGTCGATCAGCTGCACAGAGCCGGCGCGGCGCAAATGGCTCTGGATCCAGTGCGCATCGTGCTTGCCGAAGGCGGCTCCGGTCACGAAGTAGTAGCGGTCGTGCGCGAGGCGCGTGAAGGTGAGGTCGCATTCGATCCCGCCGCGCTCGTTGCACAGCTGGGTGTAGATGACGCTGCCGACCGGCCGGTCCATGTTGGAGACGGCCATGCGCTGCAGGAACGGCACCACGCCCTCGCCCATCAGCTCGAACTTGGAGAACGAGGTCTGGTCGATCAGCGCCACGCGCTCGCGCACCGCCTTGTGCTCCTCGCCGACGTGGGCAAACCAGTTGGTCTTCGCGCGGTCGAAGTCGGGCCTATCCTTTGCCTCGGTACCTTTCGGCGCGAACCAGTTCGGCCGCTCCCAACCGCCGCGCGAGCCGAACACCGCGCCGCGGGCCTTCAGCGTCTCATAGAGCGGCGAGCGGCGGATGCCGCGCTGGGTCTCATGCTCCTTGGCGGGGAAGGCGAACTTGTAATGGCCGCCATAGAGCTCGACCGCGCGGTCGTACATGAAATGCCTGGTCGCGTGATGGAATCCGAAGCGGCGGATATCCAACGGCCAGAGATTGAGGCTGGGCCGGCCATCGATGATCCATTCCGCCATCATGCGCCCTGCGCCGCCGCCGGCCGCGATGCCGTACAGGAAGCCATTGCACACGAAGTAGTTGGCCAGCTCCGGCGCCTTGCCCATCACGAAATCGCCGTCGGCGGAATACGGGATCGGGCCGTTCAGCAATTGCCGCACGCCGACCTGGTTGACGATGGGCGTGCGCTTGGCCGCCAGCTGCGCCAGCTGCTCGAAGCGGTCGAAGTTGCCGGGCAACAGCTCCTGCGCGAAGGCGCGCGGGATGCCGTTCGGCGCAAACGGCTGCGTGTCCGGCTCGTAACCGCCGACCACCAGGCCGCGCACCTCCGGCTTGTAATAGACCAGGTGATCGGGGTCGCGCATGGTCGGCATGCGCTTGGGCGCGTCGGGGATCGGATCGGTGATGAGATACTGGTGCTCGACCCCGAAGGACGGCACGCGCACGCCGGCGAGTTGGCCAACCTCGTGGCCCCACATGCCGCACGCGTTGACCAGCAGGTCGCAGGTCCAGGCGCCTTTGTCAGTCTCCACCCGCGTGACGCGCTCGTTCTCGACGTTGAAACCGGTGGCGCGCTCGCCGATCACGATCTTCGCGCCCTTGTCCTTGGCGCCTTTGGCCAGCGCCTGTGCGACGCTGGCGGGATCGATGTAGCCGTCGCTCGGGATGAAGATCGCGGAGCGCACGTCCTCGGTGCTCATCAGCGGGAACAGCTCCTGCGACTGCTGGGCTGAGAGCCACTGCATCTCGAGATCGAAGCTCTTTGCCATGGTCATCAGGCGGCGGTTCTCCATCTCGCGCTGCTCCGAGCAGGCGAGACGCAGCGAGCCATATTTCTTCCAGTCGATCGCCTGGCCGGTCTCCGCCTCGAGCCGGTCGTACAGCTCGACCGAGTGTTTCAGCATGCGCGTGGTGTTGCGCGAGGAACGGAGCTGGCCGACCAAACCCGCGGCGTGCCAGGTCGCGCCATGGGTCAGGCCGCTCTTTTCCAGGATCACGACGTCGCGCTTGCCGGCGCGCGTCAGGTGATAGGCGATCGAGCAGCCGAGAATGCCGCCGCCGAGAATGAGAATCTCGGCATGGCGCGTTGCGTTGGCGGTTTCGGACACGGCAGGCGGCTCCTGGGGCGCTTTTGTCAGCACGAAACCACATGAGTGCCCAAATTTCCAGCACCAAAACCAACGATCCTCACAACTCAACCACAGGATATTAACATTTCGCTTGCGGCAATCGCGTTTTCCATGTTGGATTTCATGCGAGCGCTCAATCAGCAAAGGGCGAAGCTCGGCCCGACGACAGTGGAGGCATCGATGCGGAAGTTGTTTCTGGGCGGCGCCGCTGCGCTGGCCCTGATCGCGACGGCGGCGCCCGCCCTCGCGGAAGTTCCGGAAAGCACCGACCCGATCAAGATCGCGAACATGGATTGGACCAGCGCGGTCCTCAACACAAAGATCATGGAAGTGATCCTCAAGCAGTATGGCTACAACGTCGAAGTCGTGAACGCCGACTACCTAGCCAGTGTCAGCGCGGGAATCCCGACCGGCGATCTGACGCTGGGGTTGGAGTACTGGGATACGACGGCGGGCGAGGCGATGGCGGAGGCCGACAAGACCGGGACCGTCGAGCGTCTCGGCCCCCTTGGCCCGAAGGCCAAAGAGGAATGGTGGTACCCGCTCTACATGAAAGAGAAGTGCCCGGGCTTGCCCGATTGGAAGGCGCTGAACGATTGCGCCGAAGCATTCTCGGTCCCCGAAACGGCACCCAAGGGCCGCTATCTGGGCGGGCCTGTCACCTGGGGCGGCTTCGATGACGAACGCGTCGAGGCGCTCGGCCTCAACTACGAAGTCGTGCATGCCGGCACCGACGCCAACATGTTCGCCGAGCTGGAATCCGCCTACCAGCGCAAGGCGCCGATCCTGCTATGGATCTACTCGCCGCACTGGGCTCCCGCCAAATACGAGGGCGAATGGGTCGAGTTCCCGACGCACGACCCTGCCTGCTACACCGATCCCGCCTGGGGCATGAACAAGGACATGGCGTACGATTGCGGCAAGCCGTTCGGCGAGATCTGGAAATATGCCTGGGCCGGCATGAAGGACAAATGGCCGGTCGCCTATCAGATCGCCAAGAACTACCAGTTCGAGGCGGCCGAGATGAACGCCCTGATCTCCCAGGTCGACCTGGATGGCAAGAGCCTCGACGAGGTTGCGGGCGCCTGGGTCGCCGCGAACCAGGACAAGATCAAGAAGTGGGCAGGCCAATAGCGCCCTGCGGATAGCGGCACATGGACGGGCCGGCAAGTGTTGCGCTTGCCGGCCCGTTTCGTCGGAGACAAACTGATCCGGGGAAGGCCGTGGGGACAGCGGACATGGTATTGGCGGAGCAGCAGCGACAGAGCGACGGCGCCGGGCAGCACCCGGTGAAGCTCTCCTGCCGCCATATCTGGAAGCTGTTCGGCCAGGATGCGGACACCTTTCTGAAGGGCCGCGCAACGCCCGATGCCGAGGCGCTCGCCGCCGCGGGCCTGGTTGGCGCCGTGCGCGACGTCAGCCTGGATGTGCCGGAAGGCGAGATCTTCATCGTCATGGGCCTCAGCGGCTCGGGCAAATCCACCTTGCTGCGCTGCCTGTCGCGCCTGATCGAGCCCACGGCCGGCGAAGTGCTGTTCGAAGGGCGTGACCTGCTGAAGGCCGGCGAGCGCGAGATGATCGAGATCCGCCGCCACAAGATGGGGATGGTGTTCCAGAACTTTGCCCTGCTGCCGCACCTCAGCGTGCTGGACAATGTCGCCTTCCCGCTCGCGATCCAGGGCGTATCCAAGTCCAAGCGCATCGCCCGCGCGCGCGAGGTCATCGAGCTGGTCGGACTCAAGGGCCGCGAGCTCTCCTATCCGCGCCAGCTGTCGGGCGGGCAGCAGCAGCGCGTCGGCATCGCGCGCTCCCTCGCCGTAGGCCCGGAGCTGTGGTTCCTGGACGAGCCGTTCTCCGCATTGGATCCCCTGATCCGGCGCGAGATGCAGGCAGAGTTGCAGCGCCTGCAGGCAGTGCTCAAGAAGACCATCGTCTTCATCACCCACGACTTCGACGAAGCCATCCGCCTCGCCGACCGCATCGCCATCATGAAGGACGGCGCCCTGGTCCAGGTCGGCACGCCGGAAGAGCTGATCCTGCATCCCGCCACCAGCTATGTCGCGGAGTTCACCCGCGACGTGCAGCGCAGCAAGGTCATGTCGGTCAGGAGCCTGATGCAGCCCTTCAACAGCGCGCACACGTTCATCGGCCAGGTCCGCGACACCGACAAGATCGGCGCGGTGGCGGGGCAGATCATCGAATCGGGCCGGCCGGTCGCCGTGGTCGATGCCGAAGGACGGCTGGTCGGCGAGATCGCGCCCGGGCCGATCCTCGACATGCTGCTCGGCCGCGGCAACGGAGCGGCGGCGTGACCGACATTGCGCTCGGCGCGGCGCCGGAGCGGCGCACGATCTGGCCCACGGTCGGGTGGGCCGCGCTGCTGACCGGCACGATCGCGCTCGGGATGCAGCACCAGCTCCTGCCCTGGGCCGCCGACTATCCGAAGCCATGGGTGCTGCCCCTGGCGCAGGAGATCACGGCCTTTTCCAAGTCCGTCATCAAGTTCATCACGCCGGTCACGCGCGCCATCTCGGCCGGGCTGCAAGTGCCGCTGGATCTCGCGGTCGGCATCCTTGCCAAGGGCTTCACGCTCGGCAGCGGCGAGAGCGCGGTCGCCGTGCCGCGGCTGTCCTGGATCGGAATCCTGGCCGCCGTCACGCTCATGGGCCACGCTTTCGGCGGCAGGCGCACGGCCATCGTGGCGTTTCTCTGCTTCTTCTATCTCGCCTTGTTCGGCCAGTGGGACCGCGCCATGCTGACCCTGGCGCTGGTCGTGGTCTGCGTGCCGGTCGGCGTGCTGCTGGGACTCCTCCTCGGCGTCGCGGCCTATCGTCATCCGCGCTTCGATCATTACTTCGTGCGGCCGCTGCTGGACCTGATGCAGACGATCCCGGCCTTCGCCTACATCATTCCGACCCTGTTCCTGTTCGGCTTCACGCCGGTGACACCGCTGATCGCGACCGTCGCCTTCGCGATGCCGCCGATGGTGCGCGCGACCACCCTGGCGCTGCACCGCGTGCCGGCCGACATCCAGGAGCTGGGCCGCATGACCGGCTGCACCCGCCGGCAGATGCTGTGGCGCATCCTGCTGCCGAGCGCCAAGCCGACCCTGATGATCGGCGTCAACCAGGTCATCATGCTGACCCTCAACATGGTGATCATCGCCTCGATGGTCGGCGCCGACGGCCTCGGCTACGACGTGCTGTTCGCGTTGCGCGGACAGAAGATCGGCGTCGGGCTGGAAGCCGGCCTTGCCATCACCGCGCTCGCCATCGCGCTCGACCGCTTGAGCCAAGCCGCGGCCGACTCCAAGGTCGATCTGTATCGCCCGGGCACGCCATTCCATCGCCGGCATTCCTATCTGCTGGCCAGCATCGCCGTGCTGGCCGCGGCCACGTTGCTCGGACGCGTCATGCCGTTCTTCGCCGGAGTTCCTGAGGCAATGACCGTGACCACCGCGCCGATGTGGGACGCGATGGTCAAGTGGGTCAACATCAATTTCTTCGACTACTTCGAAGCCGTTCGCACCGTGCTGCTCCTCAACGTGCTGAACCCGGTCAAGTCCGCCTTGCTGAACCTTCCGTGGCTGGGCGCGGTGCTGATCGTGGCCTATGCCGGTTGGCGGCTGCGGAACCGGAATCTCGCTCTGCAGTGCGGCGCGCTGATCGCGTTTATCGCCGCCGTCGGCATGTGGGACAAGGCGATGACGACAATCTATCTGTGCGCGATCTCTGCCGCGATCGCCTGCGCGATCGGCATTCCGCTGGGCGTGATCGCGACCCGCAGCCAATGGTTCGACCGGGTGCAGCGCGTGGTGGTCGACACGCTGCAGACCCTGCCCTCGTTCGTCTATCTCATCCCGGTGGTGATGCTGTTCCGGGTCGGCGACGTGACCGCGCTGATCGCGATCGTCGCCTTCGCGGTGACGCCGGCGATCCGCTACACCGTCCACGGCATCCGCCAGGTACCGCCGCACCTGATCGAGGCCGCCGTCGCCACCGGCTGCACCCGGCGGCAGATCCTGTGGCGGGTGCAGCTGCCGCTCGCCATGCCCGAGATCATGCTCGGCATCAACCAGACCATTCTGTTCGCGCTCTCGATGCTGGTGATCACCGCCCTGGTCGGCACGCGCGACCTCGGGCAGGAGGTCTATATCGCCCTGACCAAAGTCGATACCGGCCGAGGTATCATCGCGGGGTTGTGCGTGGCGTTCCTGGGCATCGTGGCGGACCGCCTGCTGCGCGCGGCGGCGGATCGCTTCCGCCGGCGCCTCGGCATTTCGCCGGGCGCGGAGATTGGGTAGAGGGGACACCTATGGCATCGGAAGAAGGCTGGACATCGCTGCGCTTGAATTCCCGCCAGGAGGACCTGGTGGAGCGCCTGCGCCGCGACCGCGTGATGAGCGTGACCGCGCTCGCCGATGCGCTGCAAGTCTCGACCGAGACCATCCGCCGCGACGTGCGCGCGCTGGCCGCCAAAGGCATCCTGGTGAAGCAGCACGGCAACGTGCTGTGGCCGGAGAGCCGCGACGACGAGCCGCTGCAGCGCCGCATGGCCGCCAACATGGGCGCCAAGAAGCGCATCGCCCAGGCGATCGCGCGCGAGATCAAGGACGGCGAATCGCTGCTGATCGACAGCGGCTCCACCACCCTCTACGTCGCCGAAGGACTGCGCGGACATCGCAATCTCACCACCGTCACCATCTCCGCGCCGGTGGCGCAGATGCTGGCGCCGGGCGACGGCAACCGGGTGTTCCTGGCGGGCGGCGAGGTGCGCGCCGACGATTGCGCCGCCTATGGCCCGGCCTGCCTCGCCTATCTCGCGCAGTTCACCGCCGAGACCGCCATCCTTTCCGCCGCCGCGATCAGCCGCGAGTTCGGCGTGATGGATCACCACATGTGCGAGGTCGAGGTGTGCCGCATCCTGGTCGAGCGCGCCGAACGCGTGATCGTCGCCGCCGACGCCAGCAAATTCACCGCCAAGGGCCTGATCGCCGCGTGCCCGCTCGCCGAGATCGACCTGCTGGTGACCGACGCCGCGCCGCCCGCGGAGCTGGCGCAGGCGCTGGAGGCGGCGGACGTCGAAGTGCAGGTCGCGTAGACCGCTCGCTACACGATGTAGTTGTCCGTGTTGGCGACGGTTAGAGTGACGTTCAGCAGCGTAACCAGCTGAAACTGGCTGCCCGGCCCTCCCGGCCCATCGGCGTCGACTCTCACAAGGGTGTTGCTGCCGCTGGCGATGAAGGAGAGATGTCCGCCAGAGAATGGATCGTCCGGGATGGAAAAATTGTCCAAGAACGCGTGAAGATCCAGGACATCGCCTGACGCACCGAGCTGGAAATCCCAGATCAGGTCAAAGGAATCGAACGTGCCATCGTAGAGGAACACGTCCCTGCCGGCACCGCCGAACAGCCAGTCATCCGGACCGTCGCCGTAGAGAATATCGTCGCCCTCACCGCCGATCAGGGTATCCCCGCCCTGCGCGCCCGATAACACGTCGTTGCCGGAGCCGCCGGTAATCTTGTTGCCGTTGCCATCTCCAGTAAAGGTCCAGTCCGCCGTGCCGGTATAAGTGTAGTTCTCGATATCCAGAGTAATCGCGAGGAGATTGACATTGCTGCTTTGCAAGGTGTCGTTCAGGCTGATGTTGCCTTCTTCATCCACGATGTCCCCGACGTCGTCGACTATGTAGGTATCGTTGCCGTGGCCACCTTTCAGGGTGTCGGCGCCACCCGAGCCATCCAATGTGTCAGCGAACAGACCGCCAAAGAGCTGGTTCGCTCCGGAATTTCCAGTCAGGAAGTTGTCAAGATCATTTCCCGTGGCGTTGATGTTGGATGAGCCCGTCAACGTCAGTTTCTCGATCAGGCCAAGAGATGCCAGGCTGAAGGTTAGATCGGTTTTTACGAGATCGACACCACCCGTATCGACGATCTGATCGCCGGCTTCGTCCACAATATAGGTGTCGTTGCCGAGGCCGCCCGTCATCGTGTCCGCGCCTTCGCCCCCGTCCAGGACGTTGTCGCCGCTGTTGCCCGTGAGCTTGTTGTCGCCTGCATTGCCCGTGACGTTGATCGCCGCGGTGCCCAGCAACTCGGCATGCTCGATCAGGCCGGCGGCCAGAGCCGTCAGGTTGACGGACACCGAAGAACGGACGAGATCGTCGGCATCCGCGTTCCCTTGCTCGTCGATGGCATCGCCGGCATCGTCGAGCACGTAGATGTCGTTGCCCTCACCGGCCTT
>PNKY01000014.1 GCA_013822765.1 Rhodospirillum sp. | reverse complement strand
GGAGCCAGCGTATTCGCCAGGCTGGCGATACACCATCGAAAGCGTGGGAGCGCAGTATCTCATGCCAGGCTCCAATGGTGGGGTGGACATCGCGGCCGAACAGGACCTTGACCACAAAGTGTTGTCCCGCTTTGCGCCCGGCGAGCCGCTCATCGTTCCGGGTCTGAAGGCGGGCGAAAGCAAGAGCTCGACGCTCAAGGTCGCGGTATACGACATGTCGGACCTCAACAAGGTCACCCATTCCGGCTCTCTCGACGTGGTCTATACTTATGTCGGCACCTACCGCGTGAAGGTTCCGGCCGGCACATACGATGCCGCTCTGGTCAGATGGGACTATTCCGGCAAGGTCGGGCCAGCCACCATCAAGGACTCGCAGTACCGGTTCTTGGCGCCGAAAGCCGGCATGGTCGCGATGATCCAGATCCGCAGCATTTCGGCGATGCTCGTCTACAACGACCATACGAAGCGCGGAAAACTCCTCGAACACGAGCCATGAAGTGACGACGGGACAGATTGCGTCGAAGCGGCCGAATTGAGTCGAGACGGCCGCCAACGGCGTTTGGCCGACTGTGAAATCATCGAAATGTCGCTCGCGGGTCGCTGAGCCTCGACTATGCTTGGCAGCTGGTCGGACGATGGAGATCGCGATGCCGCACATGCGTGCCGTTCAAGTGAAGAACGCCAATGGACCGTTCGAGCTGGTCGAGCGACCGATCCCGGAGCCCGGGCCGGGCCGCGTGCGAATCAAGGTCCAGGCCTGCGGCGTCTGCCACAGCGACGCCTTCACCAAGCTTGGGGCATTCCCCGGCATCCAGTATCCGCGAGTACCCGGACATGAGGTTGTTGGAACCATCGACGCCGTTGGCCAGGGCGTGCCGGGTTGGCGGCAAGGGCAGCGCGTCGGCGTCGGATGGCACGGCGGCCATTGCGGTCACTGCCCGTCCTGTCGGCGCGGTGATTTCATCACCTGCGCCAGTGGCCAGATTCCCGGCATCAGCTACGACGGCGGCTATGCCGACTACATGATCGCGCCGTTCGAGGCGCTGGCTGCAATCCCCGACGAGCTTGCCGCGGCCGAGGCCGCGCCGCTGCTGTGTGCCGGCATCACGACCTACAACGCGCTGCGGCACAGCGGTGCCAAGGCCGGCGACGTGGTTGCGGTCTTGGGGATTGGCGGCCTTGGGCATCTCGGCGTGCAGTTCGCCGCCAAGATGGGCTGCCACACCGTGGCAATCGCACGCGGCAGCGACAAGGAACCGCTCGCCAAGAAGCTTGGCGCGCACGTTTATCTCGACAGCGTCGCGCAGGATGCCGCGGTCGAGCTCAACAAACTCGGCGGCGCAAAGGTGATCCTCTCTACCGTCACCAACTCCAAGGCGATGAGCGCCGTGCTCGGTGGACTTGCCGTCGGCGGCAAGATGATCGTCGTGGGTGCGTCGCCCGAGCCGATCGAGGTCTCGCCCCTCCTGCTGATCGGTGGGCGTCGGTCGATTGGGGGCTGGCCGTCGGGAACGTCGATCGATTCCGAGGACACGCTGGCGTTCAGCGCGCTGTCAGGTATCCGGCCTATGATCGAGACCATGCCTCTCGAGCGCGCGGCGGAGGCCTACGAAAAGATGATGAGCGGCAACGCCCGGTTCCGGATGGTCATCACGACTGGACAGTAATGGCGACCGGCCAGCTAGGCTGTGGCCCCCAGGCGAAAGCGCGCATGCAGCACGCATGCGCTGGCCAGGAACATCAGCGTCTGGTCGTTGGCGACCCGCCCGCCATCATCCATCGTGTCCACGCGATCTAGCAGCGCGACCACCTTCTTCTGATCGAAGAACGGGATCGACGCGAGGGTCGGTCCGCGCAGGGTATCCTGCACGAACGCATTCAGCCGTCCGTGCGGATTGAGGCTCGCCGGCGGTGCCAGGAACGGGTGCTTTTGCCGGCGATAGATGGTGTCCGTGATGACGTCGCGGGTGGCTTCGCGCAGGACGTATTTCTCGGTCATGCCGCGGATCTTCTGATTGACCGGCTGGGAGCGGATGACCTCGACCACATGATGATCGAGGAACGGCACGCGGCCCTCGATCGAGTGCCCCATCTCCATGCGATCGCCCAGCATGGTCAGAATGTATTGCGGCAGCGCCGTCTTCGACCACAGGTACACCGACTGATGCACCGGCTCGCGGCCGGACAGCTGATCACGCACATCCAGATCGCTCAGCAAGTGCCGATAGCCCTGGCGCCGGCCAACGGCGGCCAGATAGTCATCGGCCAGCACGCCACGCAATTTGACCGCCCGCGATGAGAACGTCTCCATCCAGGATGGCACAAAGCCCAGTATCCGCTTGACGTCGTCCAACAGCCCCAACTCGCCGTCCGGCAACAGCAGGCCACGCGACACCGGGTTGAGCGTCTCCAGCTCCTTGAGAAGCCTGGCAATGACGTTCGGATCCTGACCCGCCCGGTTGTAGAGCAGCATGTCGCGCCGGAAATGCGCATAGCCGCCGAGGATCTCGTCCGATCCCTCCCCGGTCAGGACGACCTTGTATCCGGCGTCCCGGACGGCGCGGCTCAACAGGTACTTGGCGACGCCGTGCGCATTCAGGCACAAGGTTTCCGACTGCTCGATGGCATCGGCGAAATTGTCCGCCAAATCGTCCTGCCGTACGGGGATTGGATGGAACTCTGCCCCGACCTTGGCGGCCATTTCCCGTGCTTCTGCTTCCTCATCGTATTCCGCGCGGTCGAAGGTCAGCGTGAAGGCGCGGATCGGATCGGGGTGATGGCGTGCCGCAAGGCCCAGGACCGCACAGGAGTCCAAGCCGCCGCTCAGGTAGCAGCCGACCGGAACATCGGCGCGAAGACGGATTCGCACCGCCTCCTCCAAGGCCGCGCGAAACTCGGCCTTGTAGTCCTCGTCTGAACGCCGCGATGTATCGCTACCCGCGCGTGGATAGTCGAAGTCCCAGTAGCGCGTGACCTGGACGTGCGTATCGGTTGCGATGAGGTAATGGCCGGGCGGCACCTGGAACACGCCATCGAACAGCGTTCGCGTCTGATAGCCGCCCAGCTCCACCATCGGATAGAAATTCTCGGCATCCCAGCGCGCCGGCACACCGGCGGCAAACAACGCCTTCACTTCCGAGGCAAGATAGAGTGTGTTCTCGTGCCAAGCGTAGAACAGCGGCTTGATGCCGAACCGATCGCGCGCCGCGAACATCAGCCGGTTGGCTTCATCCCAGATAACGAACGCGAACTCGCCGCGCAAGCGATGCAGGCACTGCGGCCCCAGATCCCGGTAGAGATGCAAGGCGATCTCGCTGTCGGAGCGCGTCCGCAAGGGATGACCGGCGGCTTCAAGCTCAGCACGAATCGCCTCATAGCCGTAGAACTCGCCGTTGACGACGATTCGGGTCCGTTCATCCTGGCTGGCGATTGGCTGGTCGCCGGTCGTCAGGTCGATGATGCTGAGCCGTGCATGCGCCAATGCAACCCGCCGGTCCGCGCTGATCCAGTGACGTTGGCCATCGGGACCACGATGATGAAGACGTCGCACCGCCCTTTGGACCGTTTCGGGTTCGATTGGAGTCCTACGCGAAAAAAGCGCGACGATCCCACACATCACAATATCCTTCGACTGGCCAAGACCATGCACGCGGCGAAAAATGCGAGCGCCGCCAGCTATCGAGCATCCAAATGACGCGTCCCGCGGCATCGCGTATTGCGACCAGGATCACGTCGCCTGATCTTCTCGGTAAAGCCGATCTAACGGACCTGTGATCGATCCGCTGTGGCGCAGTTCACAAGAAACATCGGCTGCTACAGAATACTCACAGGCCAGGCCGGTGGCGGCAGAGGATTACCGGGTAGCATGAAATCTCAGCCAAACGATCCCCCGAGGGATCGTCTTTAGGCTGTATTGCGACCCTTTCCTACATCCAATTAGACTTCGCATTTCGCTGGGGAATTTCAACCGCATTGGCCGCGGTAGGTGGTAGTTGCGTCTTTTGTTGCCGCATAAACGCGCCGAGAAATTCCGTCGAACGAGGTGGCATTATGGCCAATCTCACTGGCACTCCTGGAGCCGACAAGATCACCGGCAAAAGCAATGCGGATCACATCCGCGGGTTGGCCGGCAACGATACCTTAGACGGGGCTGGCGGGGCCGATATCTTGTTTGGCGGCTTCGGCAATGGTCAAGCCGGCTCGGGCGCCGATCGGTTGCGCGGCGGAGGCGGTAACGACACCTTGGATGGCGAGGATGGCAACGACACGCTGCAGGGCGACAATGGCGACGACGTCATCGTTGCCGGTCGAGGCAACGATGAGATCGATGGCGGTAGCGGTAAGGACAGCGTCATAGCAACAGGAACGCTCGATCAATATGCGTTCAGCTTCAGCAGCGGCACGCTGCGAATGACCGACGAGATTGCCGGCCGAGACGGCCGTGACAGGATCCAGCACGTCGAAGCCGTCTTGTTCGACGATGGCTATCGCCTGTCCCTCACCGGCGCGAACAACAATCCCTATGCCGTCGCGGACAGCGCCGTCACGACGGAGGGAAATTCCGTTCTGATCGATGTCCTGGCTAACGACTTCGATCCAGACACGACGATCTTCGACAAGAGCTCCACGCTGTCCTTGGCCTCTGTCGGCCCCACATCGAATGGCGGGACAGTGACCATCAACGCCGGCAAGGTGCTCTACGATCCGGGTGCCGCCTTCGACTTCCTCGATGCGGGCATGACCGCGACTGACACGTTCCACTACATGATCAGTGACGGCAAAAGCGGGATCTTCACAGCGACCGCCACGGTGACGGTCGCCGGGACGTCCACATCACTCGCGAACCTTGACGGCACAAATGGCTTCCGCCTCGATGGCGTGGCGCCCTTTGACTTCAGTGGTGATTCCGTCGCCTCGGCGGGGGATGTGAACGGCGATGGGTTCGACGATGTGATCATCGGAGCGACCGGCGCCGACCCAGGTGGTGATGCTTCTGGCGCCAGCTACGTGGTGTTCGGCAAGGCGGGAGGGTTCGATCCATCGATTGATTTATCGAACCTCGACGGGGCGACCGGCTTCCGCCTGGATGGCGCGGCGAAGTATGACCTGAGCGGCCGTTCCGTCGCCTCGGCGGGAGATGTGAACGCCGATGGGTTCGATGATGTGATCATCGGGGCGCCTGGCTTCGATCCGGCGGGCAAGGCTTCAGGCGTCAGCTACGTTGTGTTCGGCAAGGCGGGAGGGTTCGATCCATCGATCGATTTATCGAGCCTGGACGGCGCGACCGGCTTCCGCCTGGATGGCGCGGTGGACGGTGACTCCACCGGCGCATCTGTGGCCTCGGCGGGAGACCTGAATGGTGATGGATTCGACGATCTGATCGTCGGCGCCCCTTTCTCCGATTTGAACGCCATGAATTCTGGCTCCAGCTATGTGGTGTTCGGCAAGGCTGGAGGCTTCGGCTCGTCGATCGATCTCTCGAGCCTCAACGGGACGACCGGTTTCCGCCTGGATGGCACGGCAATGTATGACCAGAGCGGCTCCTCCGTCGCCTCGGCGGGAGACCTAAACGGTGATGGATTCGACGATCTGATCATTGGGGCGAATGGAGTCGATGCGGCCGGCCGCGGTGCGGGCGCCAGCTATGTGGTGTTCGGTCATGCGGAGAGCTTCGGTTCGACGTTGGATCTCTCGAGCCTCAACGGAGCGACCGGCTTCCGACTGGATGGCGGAGCCGACGAGTTGAGCGGCTCCTCCGTCGCCTCGGCCGGGGACGTGAACGGCGACGGGTTCGATGATCTGATCATCGGCGCGCCCGGCGCCGATCCGGCCGGCGACTTTTCTGGTAGCAGCTATGTGGTATTCGGCAAGGCCGCAGGCTTCGGCTCGACATTCGATCTTACGAGCCTCAACGGAGCGACCGGCTTCCGACTGGATGGCGTGGCGAGCTACGACGCTTACAACAACTTCCTTTCCGTCGCGTCGGCCGGGGACGTGAACGGAGACGGGTTCGATGACCTGCTCGTCGGGGCGTCTGGCGCCGATTTGGGCGCCTACGATGCAGGCGCCAGTTATCTGGTGTTCGGTAAGGCAGGTGGCTTTGCCCCGACACTCGATCTCGCAAGCCTCGACGGAGCGAACGGCCTGCGGCTGGATGGCGTGGAAAGCTATGACGGGAGCGGCACCTCCGTCGCTTCGGCCGGAGATGTGAACGGTGACGGGATCGACGATCTGATCATCGGGGCCTCGGGCGCCGATCCGAACGGCGGTGGTTCTGGCTCCAGTTATGTGGTGTTCGGCGGCTCCGCGCTCAGTGCTGCCAAGAGGTCGACCGTCAGCGTCCTGGACGTGCTCGATGTGTCGGACGAAGCGGTGGCCGACAACACTGGTTCCGCGGCAAGCCACAGTACCGGCGGGGCGACAGACCAGATCAGCGTGCTCGCAAGCCACATATCGCCGCATTTGGGGCCAGCCGCCGAGCCCGTGCCGATCGACCACGAGAGCGGGCCATAGAGGCGCGCGACCTCAGTTCGACTTCTCGATCAGCTCGATCTTGTAGCCGTCGGGGTCCTCGATAAAGGCGATCACCGAACCGCCATGCTTCATCGGTCCCGGCGGGCGCGGGATCTTGACGCCGTCCTTGGCGAGGCGCTCGCAGGTGCCGTAGATGTCGGGCACGCCGACCGCGAGATGACCGAAGGCAGTGCCGAGCTGGTACGGCTCCTTCTGGCCCCAATTGTGGGTGAGCTCGATGACGGCGTTGGACTCTTCGTCGCCGTATCCGACGAAGGCGAGCGTGAACTCGCCGCTCGGGTAATCCTTGCGGCGCAGCAGCTTCATGCCGAGGTGGTTGGTGTAGAACGCGATCGACTTCTCCAGGTCGAACACCCGGATCATGGTGTGCAGCAACTGGCCCGATGACTGGCTCATCGACCGCCTCCCTCTATGCGTCGCGGATCATGGCCGCGAAGTCGGCCTCCGCCACCACCTGGTCGCCGACCTTGGCAATGCCGTTGAATTTCCAGACCGGCCCGCGGTGGCGGTCCTTCTTGACCTCGAGCCGCAGTTGGTCGCCTGGCATCACCGGCCTGCGGAAGCGCGCGTTGTCGATGCTCATGAAATAGACCAGCTTGCCGTGGAACGCGGCGCCCAGCGTGTGGACCACCAGAACCGCAGCGGTCTGCGCCATCGCCTCGATGATGAGGACGCCGGGGAAGACCGGGTCGGTCGGGAAGTGGCCCTGGAAGATCGCTTCGTTCATCGAGACGTTCTTGATGCCGACGCAGCCTTTGTCGACGACCGCGTTCTCCACACGGTCGATCATCAGGAATGGATAGCGGTGCGGAATCATCTTCATGACGCCCTTGGCGTCGATGTCGATGCCCTGCTCCGATGACGCTTCGCTCATGATCGCCCCGCCTCGATCAGATGCTGACTTTCGGTAACTTGGCGTCAAGGCCTTTCTGGACCTCCGCCGTGATATCCCATTCCTGCGCCGCCATCACCACCAGCGACTTGTTGATGATCAGCGTCAGGCCGCGCTTCTTCGCGATGTCGCCCACCACAACGTCAAGGGAGTTGGAGATCTGCTGCAGGCCCTTGTTGCGGGCCGCCTCCAGCTCCTTGCGCTTGGTGCTGGCATTCTTGCGCAGCGCATCGAACTCCTTCTGCAAGGTCGAAAGCTGGGCCTGGAAATCGGCCGGCGCCAGCGAACTGCGCGACTGCTCCAGCTTCTGGCGCTTGGCGCGCAATCCCTGCTCGGTCTTGCCGATCTCCGCATTGATCGTCTTGCTCTTGGCCAGCAGCGCCTGCTCCAACGATTGGCCGGCCTTGGATTTCTTCAGGATCGTCTGCAGGTCGATGATTCCGACCACCACGGGCGCACTTTGCGCTGTCTGTGCGACAGCGGAATGAATGGGAAGGGCGATACCGCCCGCGGTCGCCGTGATCGCAACAGCAAGGGCGATGATCCAAGTTCTCATCGAGCGCACGTTATCCGACTCCAATTTTCGTAGTTTGGGTCCGCTTTAGAACGATGTACCCACGCTGAAGCGGAAGAGTTCGTCCTCGTCATACGATTCCTTCATGACCGGGTAGGCCAAATCCACCGCCAACGGTCCGAAGGGCGACACCCAGGTCAGGCCGACGCCGACCGAAAGGCGCAGGGTGGCATCGTCGTTAAGGTCGATATCGTCCTCAAAGTCGGTCCCCGTCAAGGTACCGAAATCGCTGAAGACGCGGCCGCGGATCTGGTACTCCTCCGGCAGTCCCAACGGGAAAGCGGCCTGGACGGTTCCCTCGGCCCGGAACTTGCCGCCCAGGGCGTCGTTCGTGTCCGAATCGCGGGGTCCGACACCGCCTGTGGCGAAACCGCGCAGGTTCTGACCGCCCAGGAAAAAGGCGTCCGTGACCCGCACCTCGTCGTTCCCGAGGCCCCGTATGTACCCGATCTCGCCCGTCGCACCGAGCGTGATTTCCTTGGTGAGGGGAATGAAGTATCCGCCGCCCAGGGTGTTTCGCAGATAGGTGACCGTGCCGCCCACCCCGGCGAAGTCCATGCCGGTCTGCAGGTAATATCCGTCGCGCGGATCGGTCCTGCTGTCGCGCCGGTCATAGACGATGTCGTGGCCGATGATGGAGCGAAACTCATCGCCCTCCTCGTCCTTGATCACGTCGGATATCTCATTGTCGTCATCCACCTTCGTCTCGTCGTACGAGAAGGTGTAGGAGAGCGTGTGGCGGGTGTATTCCGCCAGGTCGTAGCCCACGCGCACGCCGGCGCCGGTATTGTTCTCCTCGAACGAGCTCTCGTCGCGGTCGAAGCGGCGGTGGAACACGTCGAAGCCTGCGGACAGCTCCTTGTCCAGGAAATAGGGGTCAGTGAAGCTGACGTCGATGGTCGACCGGCGGCCTGAGATATTGAACTGGGCGCGCAGGTCGTACCCTTTGCCCAGCAGGTTGCGTTCGCGCACACCGACGTTGCCGAGCGGTCCGTCCGCGGTCGAGAAACCGGCGCCGAACGAAAGCTCGCCAGTCGACTTCTCCGCCACCTTGACCTTGATGACGGTCTTATCCGGGCTGTCGGACGGGACCGCCTGGACGTCGACCGACTCGAAGAAGCCGAGGTCCTTCAGCCGCTGCTCCGTGCGGCGCAGCTTGGAAGTCGAGAAGGCGTCGCCTTCCGCCAAGCGAAACTCGCGCCGGATGACCTTATCCTGGGTGCGGACGTTGCCCGAGATGTCGATACGCTCGACATAGACCTTCGGGCCTTCCTGGATGTCGTAGGTCAGGTTGAGGATCTTGTTCTCGGCGTCCCGGTCGATCCTGGGCCGCACGTCGACAAAGGCGTAGCCGAGGCTGCCGACGCGGTCGGCGATCGCCTGCACGGTCTCGTCGACCAGGTCGGCGTTGTACCAGTCGCCTTCGTCGGTCTGCACGATGTCGCGCAGCGATTCGGGGTCGAGGTCCTTCAACGTGGTCTTGATGTCGACGGTGCCGAGGGTGTAGCGCTCGCCCTCCTCGACCGTGAAGGTGATGAAGAACGCCTCCTGGTCTGGCGACAGTTCGGCGACCGCCGAGACCACGCGGAAGTCCGCATATCCTTCCGACAGGTAGAACTTGCGCAGCGCTTCCTTGTCCAGCGTCAGGCGGTCCGGGTCGTAGGTGTCGGTGGTGCTGAGGAAACGGTAGAATGCCGCCTCCTGCGTCACGACCTCGTCCCTGAGGTCGCTGTCGCTGAACACCTTGTTGCCGACGAAATCGATGCGGCGCACTTCGGTGACGTCGCCTTCATTGATCTCGAACACCAGGTTCACGCGGTTCTGGTCGAGCTTGATGATCTTCGGATCGACCGTGGCGGCGAAGCGGCCGCTGCGGCGGTAGAGATCGAGGATGCGCTTCACGTCCGCCTGGACGCGCGCCTGGGTATAGACCACGCGGGGGCGCAGCTGGACCTCGGCCTGCAAGGCTTCGTCTTCAAGACGCCGGTTCCCCTCGAACGCGAGCTTGTTGATGATCGGGTTCTCGGTGACCTGGACCACCAGGGCATCGCCTTCGCGCCGGAAATTGACGTCGGCGAACAGGCCGGTCCCGAACAGGTTCTTCAGCGCCTGGTCGATGCGCCGGGCGTCGAACGGGTCGCCCGGGTTGATCTGCATATAGGACCGGACGGTCTCCGGCTCGATGCGCTGATTGCCCTCGATTCGGATCTCTTGAATCGGATCGCCCGAGGAGATCGACTGCGCGATTGCTCCAGGCATGGCCAAGGCCAGGGTGCAGAAAAGCACCCCTGCGAATAGCGCAAGCCTTTGAACAAACGCCATTTTGTAAGCACCCCCTAGGTGAACAGGGCCCTCAATTTACCGATCACGTCCAGAAAAACCAAGTCGTTCCAGGTCGCGAACAGCATAAGCCCTAGCACAAAGGCGATGCCAATGCGGAAGCCCCATTCTTGGGTGCGTTCACCGAGCGGCTTTCCGCGCGCCGCCTCGATCCCGTAATAGGTGAGATGCCCGCCGTCGAGCAGCGGGATCGGGAAGAGATTGACCAGGCCGAGATTGACCGAAAGCATGGCTGCGAAGGTGATCAGCTGCAACAGGCCGATCTGCGCGATCTCGCCCGAGAGATAGCCGATGCGCAGCGCCCCGCCGATCTCGTCGGCCGGCCGCACGCCGGTGACGATCTGCCACAAGCCCTTCAGCATCAGGCCGCTGACGTCGAACACCCGCTTCACACCCTGGTAGACCGATTCGCCGACGCCGAACTCGATGCGCGTCGACTTGCCGGCGGACTCGATCCCGAGCCGCCCGAGACGCACGTCGTCGCCGAAGGCGTCCTTCTCGACGCTGATGGTCGGCCGCGCTTGAACCGTTTGGACCGCCCCGTCGCGCTCGACCGCAATGGTGAGTTCCTGATCGAGATTGGGCTGCACGATGAGCGCGATGTCTTCGAACGCGCCGATCGTCGTGCCATTCAGCGACACGATCCGGTCGCCCGGCTTGAGGCCCGCCTGTTCGGCGGCCGAACCGGCCACCACCTTGCCGATGATCGGGGCGGCCACGTCCTTGCCGTGCACCACGAAGATCAGAGAGAAGACGAGCGCGGCGAACAGATAGTTGGCGGCCGGGCCGGCGGCGACGATTGCCATCCGGCGCCACACGCTCTTGTAGTCGAAGGCGACCTTGCGGTCCTCCGCCGACATCGCCTTGCCCGCCTCGCCTTCCAGCAGGTTGGCGCCCTGGCCGAACATCTTGACGTAGCCGCCGAGCGGGATCGCGCTGATCTTCCAGCGCGTGCCGTGCTTGTCGTTCCGGCCGATCAGCTCGGGGCCGAAACCAATCGAGAAGACCTCCACCCGCACGCCGCACCAGCGCGCGACGATGTAGTGCCCGTATTCATGCACGAACACCAGCACGGTCAGCAGGACCAGAAACCAGAAGCCGTAGTGCGGTAACGCTGCCAACATTTCCATGATGCGTCTGGTCCAGTGTTCGGGTTGAACGTCAGTCGGTGGTATTTCTGCGGCGCGCAGCGACGGCATCGCTGGCGAGGCGCCTGGCCTCGGCATCGAGCGCCAGAACCTGGTCGAGCCGCTCGATCTGGCCGCCAGGCAATTCGCTCAGCGCCTGCTCGCAGATGGCGGCAATGTCGGTGAAGCGGATCTGGCGTCCGAGGAACGCGGCGACCGCGACTTCGTTGGCGGCGTTCAGGACCGAGCTTGCGCCGCCGCCCGCCCGCAGCGTCTCGCGCGCAATGCGCAGCGCCGGGAAGCGGATCTCATCCGGCGCTTCGAAGGTTAGCTGCCGGACCTTGCTGAAATCCAAACGATCGGCCGGCGCCGAGATGCGCTTGGGCCAGCCCAGCGCGTAGGCGATCGGCGTGCGCATATCCGGGCTGCCGAGCTGCGCCAGCACCGAGCCGTCGCGATACGCGACCATGCTGTGAATGACCGACTGCGGATGCACCAGGATTTCGATCTGCTCGTCCGGCAGCCTGAACAGATAGTGCGCCTCGATCAGCTCGAGGCCCTTGTTCATCATGGTCGCCGAATCCACCGAGATCTTGGCGCCCATGCTCCAGTTCGGGTGCGCGACCGCCTGCTCCGGCGTCATCTCCGCCATCTCGGCCAGCGACTTCTGGCGGAACGGTCCGCCCGACGCGGTCAGGATGATCTTTTCCACCGCTTCGGAATTATTCTGCTCCAGGCACTGGAAGATCGCGCTGTGCTCGGAATCGACCGGCACCATGATGGCGTTGCAGCGCGTCACTTCGCGCATCACCACCGCGCCGGCCGAGACCAGCGTCTCCTTGTTGGCGAGGCCGATGACCGCGCCGCGCTTGATCGCCGCCAGGGTGGGCTCCAGGCCCGCCGCCCCGACGATCGCCGACATCACCCACGCGGCGGGTCGGGCAGCCGCCTCGATCACGGCCGCACGGCCGGCGGCGACTTCGACGCCGGTGCCGGCCAAGGCCGACTTCACGGTCTGGAAATGCGCCTCGTTCCCGATCGCGACGTAGCGCGGGCGCAGCGCCTTGGCCTGCTCGATCAGCAGGGTTGCATTTTCCTGCGCGGTCAACGCCTCGACCGCATAGGCGGTCGGATCGCGGGAGATGATATCGATGGTGTTGCGCCCGACCGAGCCGGTCGAGCCCAGAATGGTGACGCTCCGCGGTTGCGGCGCCGGCTTGAGGGCCTCTCTCGTCACCATGCCAGCACGCTGCCTCCCGCCCATAAATTTATGACCAATACCGCCACCGCCACTGCCAGCAGACCGTCTACGCGGTCCAATACGCCGCCGTGGCCGGGGATGATTTGGCTTGTGTCCTTGACCCCAAAATGCCGCTTAAATGCTGACTCCACAAGGTCTCCGCCCTGTTCCAAAAGGCCTAGAACGGCGCTAATCAAGGTTAACATCCACACATTGGTGTGATTTAGGATAAATGCCGTACATAGGCCCGCCAGGGCCGCGCCAAGCACCGCGCCGCCCAATCCCGACCAGGTCTTGTTGGGGCTGATGCGCGGCACGAGTTTCGGGCCGCCCACGGTCCGGCCGACCAGGTAGCCGCCGGTGTCGGCCGCCACCACCAGCGCCAGCATCCAAACGATCGTCGCGAGGCCCTCCGGGCTGTCGCGAAGCAAGACCAGCGCCATCGGAGGTACGATAACATAGGGAATGCCGGCGATGTACCACACCGTCCGCTGCCGATCAGCCACCAGACTGAGGATCGCCACGATCACCACTCCTGCCAGAACCACTACCCATCCATTCTCGATCGACCAATTGCCGAGCGAGGCACCCCACGACGACGCCCTCCACAAGGCCAACACGGCTATCACCGACGAGACCGCGGCCAGGATTCCCCAACCACGAGCGGATGGCGCCGGGACGGGCTTTGTCTCGCCCGGGTCCCGGACGGTGGCAACAACTGACGTCCATTCCCAGGCCATCACCACGGCAAACAGGGCGACCAAGACGTTGAACCACGGCGCTCCGAGCACGATCGCGACAACCGTCACCGGCAGCAGGACAGCCGCCGAGAGGGTGCGCTTCTGAAGATTGGTGAAGCCGGCGGGACGCTCAGCCGGCTGCGCCATATCGCCGCTTCCGGCCGCCGAACTCGGCGATGGCCGACTTCAGGTCCTCGCCCGCGAAGTCCGGCCACAGCTTGTCCATGAACACGTATTCGGCGTAGGCGCTCTGCCACAGCAGGAAATTGCTGATGCGCTTTTCGCCGCTGGTGCGGATCACCAGGTCCGGGTCGGGAATGTCCGCGGTGAACAGATGGCGGTGGAACGAATCCTCGTTGATATCCTCGGGGTCCAGGCTGCCCGCGCGCACGGCTTTCGCCAGGCGTTGCGCCGCCCGCACGATTTCCGCGCGGCCGCCATAGCTGAGCGCGACCGTCAGGTTGAGTCGCGTGTTGGCGCCCGTACGCTGCTCGGCATCCTCAATCAGCTTGATGATGTCATCCGAGAGCCGGTCGCGATCGCCGATGACGCGCAGGCGGACGCCTTCCCGGTCGATCTCCGCGATCTCCTTGCGCAGGTAGAGCCGCAGCAGGCCCATGAGGTCAGTGACCTCTTCTGCCGGCCGCTTCCAGTTCTCCGAGGAGAAGCCGAATACCGTCAGATAGTCGACGCCGAACTCGGCCGCGGCGCGTACGATGCGCCGCAGCGCCTCGGCGCCCTCGCGGTGACCGGCGGCACGGGGCAAGCTGCGCGCCTTGGCCCAGCGGCCGTTGCCGTCCATGATGATGGCGACGTGGCGCGGAATGGCTCCGCCATCCGGCGCTTCAGCCGTCCCGATCTTGACCGCCGTGGAGATCGGTTGGCTCACATCAGACCTGCATGATCTCTTTTTCTTTGGAGGCGAGCGCGTCGTCGACCTTCTTTACATGCTCGTCGGTCAGCTTCTGCACTTCATCATGCAATTTGCGATGCTCGTCCTCGGAAATCTTGCCGTCCTTTTCCTGCTTTTTCAGCGATTCCATGCCGTCGCGCCGGACGTTGCGCACGGCGACGCGGGCCTGCTCGGCGTATTTGTGCGCGATCTTGGTGAGTTCCGTGCGGCGCTCCTGGCTGAGCTCGGGGATCGGCACACGCACCAGCTGGCCGTCGCTGGCTGGATTGAGGCCGAGGCCGCCGTCGCGGATCGCCTTCTCGACCGCACCGACCAGCGAACGGTCCCAGACGTTGACCGTGATCATGCGCGGCTCCGGCACGTTGACCGTGCCGACCTGGTTCAACGGCATCGGGCTGCCGTAGGCCTGGACCACGACCTGATCGAGCAGATGCGCAGAGGCGCGGCCGGTCCGTAGGCCGCCGAATTCCTTGCGCAGCGCTTCCAACGCGCCATCCATGCGACGGCTGAACTCGTTCAATCTGGCGTCAGTCATGATGCGTCACCCTGACAGTTTCCCCTCGGGATCTTGATCGCGCTTATGCATTCGCCGCGCGCAGCGGCGCGTCGCCGATGATAGTGTGCATGCCTTCGCCCAGCATGACCCGCGCGAAATTCCCTGGCTTGTGGATGGAGAAGACGATGATGGGAATCTTGTTCTCGCGCGCCAGCGAGATCGCGGCGGCATCCATCACCTTGAGATCGCGCGACAGGACCTCGTGGTGCGTCAACCGCGCGAAGTGCGTGGCGTCCGGATGCAGCTTGGGATCGGCGCTGTAGACCCCGTCGACCTTGGTGCCCTTCAGCAGCGCTTGGCAGCCCATCTCGGAGGCGCGCAGCGCCGCGGCAGTATCGGTGGTGAAGAACGGATTGCCGGTGCCGGCGGCAAAGATCACCACCCGCCCCTTCTCCAGATGGCGGATAGCGCGCCGGCGAATGTAGGGCTCGGCGATCGCCTGCATCGAGATCGCCGACTGCACCCGGGTATGGACGCCGATCTGCTCCAGGGAGTTCTGCATGGCGAGGGCGTTCATCACCGTCGCCAGCATGCCGACATAGTCGGCGGAGGCGCGCTGCATGCCCTGCGACGCGCCGGCCAGCCCGCGGAAGATGTTGCCGCCGCCGATGACGAGGCAGCATTCCACGCCAAGGGCATGGACCTGCTTCACTTCCTCGGCGACCCGATTGATAGTGGCGGGATCGAGCCCGAACTCACGCTGCCCCATCAGGGCCTCGCCGGAAATCTTCAGCAAGACCCGCTTGTAGAGCAGTTTCGTGGGTTCTTCCGTCACCATCCGCCGATCTCCCACCTGGTCAGTCCGATTCGAGGCATGACGCGATTAAGCCGCGTCCCCGGCCCCCTTGTCGATGCCCTCGCCAAGAGCAAAGCGCGCGAAGCCAACAATCTTGACCGGCGTCCCAAGTTCCTTGCCGGCGGCTTCGATTACCTGCTTCACCCGGCTCTTGTTGTCCATGACCCAAATCTGCTCAGGCAGGACCCAGGCCTCATAATACTTGCGCAGACCGCCCTCGACCATCTTGGCAACGATCTCGGCCGGCTTTCCGGAGGCCTTTGCCTGCTCAGCCAGCACGCCGCGCTCGCGTTCGACGGCCGCGGGATCGAGAGCATCCGCAGCCATGGCCTGCGGATTGGAGTGCGCAACGTGCATCGCCAGCTGCTTGCCGAGCGCCGCCAACTTGCCCTTGTCACCACTCGACTCAAGACCGACCAGAACACCGATCTTGCCTAAGCCAGGAACGATCGCATTGTGGACGTAGGAGACCACGACACCGTCGGACACGCTGAGCCTGACCGTGCGGCGCAACTGCATGTTCTCGCCAATCGTGGCCACCAATTGCGTCAGTTTTTCGGCGACGCTATGGCCCTCGCCCGGCAGTTTCTGCGTCTTCAAGGCCTCAATGTCGGTGGCGCCGAGGGCGAGCTTGGTCACCGCCCCGACGAAGCCCTGGAACTGCTCGTTGCGGGCAACGAAATCGGTTTCGCAGTTCACTTCGACCAGCGCGCCCTTGGTGCCCTCGGCAACCGCGCCGACCAAGCCTTCCGCCGCCACGCGGCCAGCCTTCTTGGCCGCCGCCGCCAGACCCTTCTTGCGCAGCCAGTCGGACGCTTCTTGCAGGTCGCCGCTCGTCTCAACCAGCGCCTTCTTGCAATCCATCATTCCGGCACCGGAGATCTCGCGCAGCTCCTTGACCAGCGCCGCAGTAATCTCGGCCATGTCCTTGTCCTTTCAGCTCTTTCGTCTCAGTCATCACGCCTCGCGGCACGCGCCTGGAGGCCATATGCGCCAATGGGGCGCTGCGCGTCGCCGCCCAGCACCCCATCGGATCAAACCGTGCAACGCCTTAGGCGTTCGCCGCCTGGGTCGCTTCCTCGCCCGCAACCGGGGTGGGCAGGGCTTCGGCCGGCAGCTCTTCCGCCTCGCCGATGTCCTTGCCGTGGGAGATCGCCTCCTGCTGCAGGCCATCCAGCACCGAGCCGGCGAACAGATCGCAATACATCGCGATCGCGCGGGTGGCGTCGTCATTGCCCGGCACCGGGTAGGTCACGTTGGTCGGATCGGAGTTGCTGTCGCACACCGCCACCACCGGGATGTTCAGCACGTTCGCCTCTTGGATCGCGATCTGCTCCTTGAGCGTGTCGATCACCACCAGGATGTCGGGCTGGCCGCCCATGTCCTTGATGCCGCCCAGCGCGCGCTCCAGCTTGTCGCGATCGCGGGTGAGCATCAGGAGCTCCTTCTTGGTCAAACCGCCCGAGTTGTTGTTCAGCCGGTCCTCCATCTCGCGCAGGCGCTTGATCGACTGGGAGATGGTCTTCCAGTTGGTCAGCATGCCCCCCAGCCAGCGGTGGTTGACGTAGTACTGGCCGCAGCGCTTGGCCGCGTCGGCGACCTTGTCGGAGGCAGCGCGCTTGGTGCCGACGAACAGCACGCGGCCGCCGGCCGCCGCCACGTCGCGGACCGCCTTCACGGCCTGGTCAAGCATCGGAACAGTCTGCTCCAGATCGATGATGTGAATGCCATTGCGCACGCCGAAGAGGAACGGAGCCATCTTCGGGTTCCAGCGGCGGGTGTGGTGACCAAAGTGCACGCCAGCTTCCAAGAGCTGACGCATGGAGAAATGCGGCATCGCCATGAGAAACGTCCTTTTCCGGTTGGGCCTCTGCGGGTAAGTGACCGGATTTCGGCACCGGAGCGAACCGACGGGATTTCTCCCCGACAGCGCGCGAACCCGCATGGGATTTCAGCGGGCGTTAAGTAGCGGCTTAGCCGCTGATTTGCAAGGGCAAAAGCGGCTTATCCACCGCCCACGACAGGTTGCCAAAGATGATCATTAATATGGCAAATTCAATAGCTTGGGCAGAATTACGTATCCTGCACCGCAACCACCCCGGGGATTGCGGTGACCGCGCCGCGGACGGCGCCCGACACGGCATAGCGCCCCGGGAGCGTAACGGCTACCTCCCAGGACCGGTCCGGCACGTCCAGGGTCAGCTCGATCTTGCCCTTTCCCTTGCCGGCGGTGGCGAGGATGTTGCGCAGGCTGGATACGGCGCCGGGATCGCGCAGGAAGATGCGCAAGCCGGCCGCCGTGTTGGCGACGGCGCGGTCCAGCGGTTCCACCGAGTTCACCATCAGGCGCAGGCTGTCCTCCTCCGATCGGATGTCGACGGAGAGCAGCAAGGGACGGCCGGGCTCAAGATGCTCCCGCGCCGTTTGCAGGCGGTCGGAGAAGATAGTCGCCTCGTACATGCCGGACTGGTCGGTCAGCTGCAGGAAGGCGAAGCGGTTGCCCTTGGCGGAGGTCTTCTCCTGCTTGCTGAGCAGCAGGCCGGCGACCTTGGCCCGGCTGCTGCCGCGCGAGCGCATCCAGCTGCCGAGGTCGGCGTGCGAGACGACATCGAGGCGCTTCAGGCTGGCGCCATAGGCGTCGAGCGGGTGGGCGGACAAATAGAACCCGATGGCGCCAAACTCATTCTGCAGCCGCTCCATCGGCGACCAGTCGAGCGTCGTGGACAGGGTCACCTTGGCCTTGGCGGCGTCGCCGAACAGGCTGTTCTGGGTGCTGGTGCGCGCCTCGGTCACGGCGGCCGACTGGCGCAGCATCTGCTCCACCGCCTCGAACACCTGCTTGCGATTGGGGTGGATGGAATCGAAGGCGCCAGCCAGGACTAGGTTCTCGAGCTGCCGCTTGTTGAGTGTCTTGGGGTCGATGCGCTCGCAGAAATCGGCGAGGCTGCGGAACGGCCCGCCCTCTTCCCGCGCCCTGACCATGGTCTGGATCGCGCCGAGACCGACATTCTTCACGGCCGCCAGCGCGTAGCGCACCGCCAGCGATCCGTCCGCCTGCCGCTCCACCGAGAAGGTCGGATAGGACTTGTTGATGTCGGGCGGCAGCAGCGCGATGTCCTGGCGTGTCAGCTCCTGGCGGAAGACGTTGAGCTTGTCGGTGTTGGCAAGCTCGTAGGTCATCGAGGCGGCCAGGAACTCGACCGGGTAGTTCGCCTTGAGATACGCCGTCTGGTACGCCACCAGCGCATAGGCCGCCGCGTGGCTCTTATTGAAGCCGTAGCCGGCGAACTTGTTGACCTGGTCGAAGATCTGCGCGGCCTTGTCGGCGTTCACCTTGTTGGCGACCGCGCCGTCGATGAAGGTTTTGCGCTGCGCCTCCATCTCCTCCTTGATCTTCTTGCCCATGGCGCGGCGCAGCAGGTCGGCATTGCCCAGCGTGAAGCCGGACAGCACCTTGGCGATCTCCATCACCTGTTCCTGGTAGATCATGATCCCGAAGGTCTCCTTGAGGATGCCTTCGAGCGAGGGATGCAGGTAGTCCGGCTGTTCCTTGCCATGCTTGCAATTGATGTAGCGCGGGATGTTGTCCATCGGGCCGGGACGATAGAGCGCCACCACGGCGATGATGTCCTCGAACCGGTCAGGCTTCAGCTTCTTGAGCACGTCGCGCATGCCCGAACTTTCCAGCTGGAACACCCCGGTCGCATCGGCGTTGGCCAACATGGCGAAGGTCTTGGGATCGTCGAGCGGCAGGTTCAGCAGGTCGAGCGTCTGGCCCGTGCTTTTCTGGACATGCTCGACCGCGGTCTGGAGCACGGTCAGCGTCTTAAGGCCGAGGAAGTCGAACTTGACCAGGCCGGCCTTCTCGACGTCCTTCATGTTGAACTGCGTCACCGGCATGTCGGAGCGCGGATCGCGGTAGAGCGGCACCAGCTGGTCGAGCGGCCGGTCGCCGATCACCACGCCCGCCGCGTGGGTCGAGGCATGGCGGTAGAGGCCTTCGAGCTTCAGCGCCGTCTCCAGCATGCGGCGCACGGCCGGGTCATCGTCCCGCGCCTGCTTCAGCATCGGCTCGCTTTCGATCGCGTCCTTCAGCATCACCGGGTTGGCGGGATTGTTCGGCACCATCTTGCACAGGCGGTCGACCTGGCCGTACGGCATCTGCAGCACGCGCCCGACGTCGCGCAGGGCGGCGCGCGCCTGCAGCTTGCCGAAGGTGATGATCTGCGCGACGCGGTCGCGGCCGTAGCGCTCCTGCACGTGGCGCAGCACTTCGTCGCGCCGGTCCTGGCAGAAGTCGATGTCGAAGTCCGGCATCGACACGCGCTCGGGATTGAGGAAGCGCTCGAACAGCAGGCCGAACCGCAGCGGATCGAGATCGGTGATGGTCAAGGCCCAGGCGACCACCGAGCCCGCGCCGGAGCCGCGGCCCGGTCCGACCGGAATCGGCGGCGTCTGTTGCTTCGCCCACTGGATGAACTCGGAGACGATCAGGAAATAGCCGGGAAATCCCATCTGGATGATGACGCCCAGCTCGAATTCCAGCCGCTCGAGATAGGGCTTGCGCGCATCGCCTTCGATGCCGAGCGCCTGGAGGCGCTGCTCCAGGCCCTCGCGCGCTTTTTCGCGCAGCGCGGTCGGTTCGTCCGCACCTTCCTCGAAGGCCGGCAGGATTGGCTTGCGCGCCGGCGGCATGAAGGCGCAGCGCTGGGCGATCACCAGGGTATTGTCGATCGCTTCCGGCAGATCGCGGAACAGCTCGCGCATTTCGCGTGCCGACTTGAAGCGATGCTCCTGCGTGACCCGGCGCCGGTCGGGGTTGTCGACGTAGGAGCCCTGAGCGATGCACAACAGCGCATCGTGGGCTGCGAACATGCCCTCGTCGCTGAAGAACACGTCGTTGGTGGCGACCAGCGGCAGATCGGTCGCGTAGGCCAGCTCGATCAGCGCCTCTTCGATCTGGTTCTCCTGCGGCAAGCCGTGGCGCTGGATCTCGACATAGAGCCGGCCCGGAAAGATGCCCTTCAGCCGGTCGATCGAGATCCGCGCCGCCTCCGGCCGGTTCTCCACCAGGTGCCGCCCCACCTCGCCCGCCACGCCGCCGGTCAGCGCCAGCAATCCCTCCGCATGTGCTGCCAGGTTCGGAAGCGATATCTGCGGGATGAGCCCAGGCTCGGTGCCGAGGAACGCATCGCTGGTCAGCTTCATGAGGTTGCGGTAACCGGCCTCGTTCTGCACCAGCAGGAGGAGCTGGTCCGGCGGCGGGCGCATGCCGGGGCCCTCCGGTTCGTCCGGCCGGGTAACCGACATCAGGCAGCCCGTGATCGGCTGGATTCCCGCGTCCTTGGCGTAGCCCGAGAACTCCATGGCGCCGAACAGATTGCCGGTGTCGGTCACCGCGACCGCAGGCATCTGCTGGCGACGCGCCAACTCCACCAGCTGCTTGGGCTTGAGCGCCCCTTCGGACAGCGAGTAGGCGGAATGGACGCGCAAATGGACGAAATCGGCGAAGGACACTGCGACTCAGCCTATGGGTTGTTGACCTACAGACTGTAGTCAATCGGCCTACGGGTCTCAACGAACCTCTCGCCCAAAAGGGCGCCCACCGCGTCAGGCATTGTCGGTGGCACCGATGACGCCAAAAAATGCCCCTCCTCCACAAGGAAGAGGGGCCAGGACAGGGGAAGTCTCCGCACCGAGGATGGGGCACGGAGCTTCTCGGGGAACTCAGCTGCCGATTTCGCCGCCGCCCTTCTTGACGATCGCGACCACCGACGGGCGCGGCGGAACACCGTCGGCGAAGTCCGGCCAGCGCGTGGTCGGCGCGTCGAAGTTTGACTCATCCTCTTCTCCGGGGTGCTGGACCGAGACAAAGAGAGTCTGTCCATCCGGCGTGAAGACTGGCCCGCACATCTCCGCGCCGCGTGGGCAACCTACGAAGTGCTTCGTGATAGCCCGGCCAGCACCATCGGTGTCGGCGGCCCAAACGCCGTCATGGACGCCGAAATCCGGGAAGCCGTCGGTGGAGATCCAGATGCGTCCTTTTGGATCGAAGGCGATATTGTCCGGATTTGCGAACCAACCACTTTCGCTCACCTCACCACCGTATTTCGCGCCTTGCGCAGCGTCCTTTGGATCACCCGCCTGCAGGAAGATGTCCCAGGCAAACTTGGTCGCCGCATGATCGGCCTTGCCGTCCTTGGCAGGCGGCGTCAACTCGACAATGTGGCCCCATTTGTTGTCGGCGCGAGCGTTCACCCCGTCGACCTGGTCCGCCTTGCGCTTGTCGTTCTTGGTGAGGACGACATAGACCTTGCCGGATTTCGGATCGACTTCGATGTCTTCCGGACGGTCCATCTTGGTGGCCTTGAGCAGATCAGCCGCACGGCGCGCTTCGATCAACACATCGGCCTGCGACTTGAAGCCGTTGGCCTCGGTCAGTTCACCTTGCCCATGGACGAGCGGCAGCCACTCCACGTTGCCATCGTCGGCGAACTTCGCGACGTGAAGGACACCATCATCCAGCAGCGTCGAATTCGCAAAGCCTGCCGCGGGATCGAAGGTGCCGTTGCTGACGTATTTGTAGACGTACTCGAAGCGTTCATCGTCGCCGGTATAGGCGACCACCCGGCCATCCGCACTTACAACAGCCTGAGCGCCCTCGTGCTTGAAACGACCAAGCGCAGTCCGCTTCACCGGCGGCTGGTCGGGTTCATAGGGATTGACCTCGACAATCCAGCCGAACCGGTTGGGCTCGTTCGGCTCTTTCGTCGCGTCGAAGCGGTCGACGAATTTGCCCCACGGATAGCTCGGCTCGCCCTTCAGCCCGTAGCGTTTATGGTTCGCCGCCTCCGCAGTGCCGGAGGGATCGCCGCCGAAATACTGATGGAAATTCTCTTCCCCGGTCAGAATCGTGCCCCAGGGCGTCCAGCCGCCGGCACAATTGTTGATCATGCCGAGCACTTTCTTGCCGGTTGCGTCAGCCGAAGTCTTCAGCCGATCGTGGCCAGCCACGGGGCCGCCAACTTCCATCTCGGTATTCAGTGTGATGCGGCGATTGTATTTGCTGCCGTCCACGACCTTCCAGGCACCACCCTCCTTCTTAACCTCGACGACCGAACCGCCGTGCGCTTCAAGTTCGATCGCCGTGGTCTCTGCCGTCGTGCCTGCCGCAGCTGCCTTCGCATCGGAAAATCCCGGGAACATCATGTGTGGGTTGGTGTATTCGTGGTTCACGAACAGCAAGCCGTTCTCGCTGTTGTCCGATCCAGCCGGCAGCGGCAGGTAGCCGATGAAGTCGCAATTGTAGCCGAACTGCTTGGCCTGCCCGTCCGCCGTCAGCTTGCCCGGCGCAAACTCGGGAGCGCCGGCCAGCACCTTGTCGCCCCAGCGCAGCAGGATTTGCGCCTCGTAACCTTCTGCGACATGGAACTCCGCGTCGTAGCCATGTGGAATCTCAGCGAACTGGAGGCTCGACGGGCCGGCAGCGGCCTTGGCCTCGCGCAGCGGACCCACCGCAGCGCCGACTGCCGTCAGGGCGCTGGTGGCGAGCAGACCCATGAGCGCGGCGCGGCGGCTAAAGCGGATGCTTGCAACGTCTTGGAAGGTAGCACCCGACGTGGGGTTGCTCGGGTGCAGGTCGTCTTCATCCTTGAGGACGCGCGGCATGCGATAGTGACGATCTTCGGTCATTTTGGCTCTCCCAGCGACGTGATAAGCCGGCACGACTCCATGACGGCATGGCCCTCGCTAGTAGCCCAGCCAGCATGACTGTCGTATTGTTGCCAGATGACAGCTCGATGACAAGAAATGGTCAGAAACGATGACAATCCACAGCCATCGTCACGCCGCGACCAGCACTCCGTCCTGAATTGTAACGGCGCGGTCCATGCGGCGGGCGATCTCCAGATTGTGGGTCGCAATCATCGCCGCCACCCCCTCTTCCCGCACCAGCTGCGCCAGGATGGCAAATACGTTGTCGGCGGTATGGATGTCGAGGTTGCCGGTCGGCTCGTCCGCCAAGATCAAGGTTGGGTTGTTGGCCAGGGCGCGCGCGATCGCGACCCGCTGCTGCTCGCCGCCCGACAGTTTGGCCGGACGGTGATCCAGGCGCTCCCCCAGCCCGACCCGGTTGAGCAGCGCCGTCGCCCGTGCGCGCGCATCCGAACGCGACTTGCCGGCTATCATCTGTGGGATGACGACGTTCTCGAGCGCTGAGAACTCAGGCAGCAGGTGGTGATACTGGTAGACGAAACCCATGGTCGTGCGGCGCAGCGCCGTGCGCTTGTCGTCGCTAAGCTCGCGGGTCGGCGTGCCCTTGATCACCACTTCGCCATCGGCCTGGTGCTCCAGCAGGCCGGAAATGTGCAGCAGGGTCGACTTGCCGGAACCCGACGGGCCGACCAGCGCCACCATCTCGCCCGGCCACACCTGAAGATCGGCGCGCTTGATCACTTCCAGGAAGCCGTTGCCGGCCTGGCGGAAGCGCTGCTGAACGTTCTTCAATTCGAGCGCGGATTTACTCATAACGCAGCGCCTCGACCGGATCGAGCCGGGCCGCCCGCCAGGCGGGATAGAGCGATGCGAGCAGGGTCAGCACCAGCGCCATGACGACAATCAGCGTCACCTCGAGGGGATCGACGATCGCCGGCAGCTTGGAGAGGAAGTACACAGTTTCGTTGAACAATGGCACGCCGGTGAGGCCTTCGAGCCAGCGCCGGATGGTCTCGATGTTGAGAACGAACGCCGTGCCGAGCGCACAGCCGACGAACGTGCCGACGATGCCGATGCTAGCGCCCGACAGCAGGAACACCCGCAGGATGGAGCCGCGGGTCGCGCCCATGGTGCGCATGATGGCGATGTTCCGGCCCTTCTCCTTCACCATCATGATCTGGCCGGAGATGATGTTGAAGGCCGCGACGATCACGATGAGGGTGAGGATGATGAACATGACGTTGCGCTCAACCTCGACTGCGCCGAAGAAGCTGGCGGTCGCCAACTGCCAGTCGGACAGCTGGTATCCGGGCCCCAGCGCCTTGGCGAGCTCGGCCTTGACCTGGTCGACATTCTCCGGATCGTTGGCCATGACCTCGAACTTGGCGACGCCATTGGGCTGCTTGAAATAGATCTGCGCAGCTTCCAGCGGGATGAAGATGTAGGAGCTGTCGTACTCGTACATGCCGACATCGAAGACGCCGACGACCTCGAACTCGCGAATGCGCGGCAGCTTTCCAACCATGGTGGCTTGAGTCTGCGGCGAGATCGCCTTGATCATCGAACCAATGCCGACCCGCAGCGTATCCGCCATCCTGGCGCCGATGATCGCGACATCCTCGCCGTGGAAATTATCGACCGACCCAGCGACCAGATTGTTGGCCAGTTCCGACCGGTTCTTGAAGTCGGCTTGCCGGTAGCCGCGCATATAGGCTCCGACGCCGTGGTCGTTCGCCGACACGAACACCTGGCCGTCGAGCATCGGCGACACGCTCTGCACGCCTGGCAGCTGTTTCAGCCGCTCGGCGACATCGGCATAGTCCGGCAACGGACCTTGCATCGCGCTGACGGTAATGTGGCTCTGCACGCCGAGGATGCGCTTGAGAAGCTCGGCGCGAAAGCCGTTCATCACCGACATGACGATGATGAGCGCCGCCACGCCGATGGCGATGCCGGCGAGGGAGAATGCCGCAATGACGGAGACGAAACCCTCTTCCCTGCGCGCGCGCAGATACCGGAAGGCGACGAGACGCTCGAACGCGGAAAAGATCATGCGCCCAGCCGCTGGAGCACCGCGTCGACGCTGAGCTCGACCTTCTCGCCGGTCTTGCGGTTCTTCATCTCGACCTGGCCCTTGGCGGCGCCGCGCGGGCCGACCACCAGCTGCCATGGCAGGCCGATCAGATCCATCTCGGCGAACTTGGCGCCCGCCCGCTCGTCGCGGTCGTCATAGAGCACCTCGACGCCGGCATTATTCAGCTTGGCGTAGATGTCCTCGGCCATGGCGGTGCCGGCCTTGTCGTCGACCTTGATGTTGATGAGGCCGACTCTGAAGGGCGCCACGGTCTCCGGCCAGATGATGCCGTTGTCGTCGTGGCTGGCCTCGATGATCGCCGCCGGCATGCGCGACACGCCGATGCCGTAGGAGCCCATGTGGATGGTGACGGGGTTGCCGTCCTTGTCCTGCACCTGGGCCTTCAGCGGCTCCGAATACTTGGTGCCGAAATAGAAGATGTGGCCGACCTCGATGCCGCGGCCGACATAGCGGCGCGCTTCCGGCACCTGCTGCTCGAATGCCGCCTGGTCATTCTTCTCGTCGGTGCGCGCGTACAGCGAAGTGAAATGGTTTACGACCTTCTCGACGGCGGCAGGGTCCGCATAGTTGATGTCCTTGCCGAGAACGTCGAAATCGAGGAACTCGCGGTCGCAATAGACTTGGCTCTCGCCGGTGTCGGCGAGGACGATGAACTCGTGGCTGAGGTTGCCGCCGATCGGACCGGTGTCCGCTTCCATCGGAATAGCGCGCATGCCCATGCGCGCGAAGGTGCGCAGGTAGGCGACGAAGAACTTGTTGTACGCACGGCGCGCGCCCTCGTAGTCCATGTCGAAGGAATAGGCGTCCTTCATCAGGAACTCACGCCCGCGCATCACGCCGAAACGCGGCCGCACCTCGTCGCGGAACTTCCACTGGATGTGATAGAGCATCTTCGGAACTTCGCGGTACGACCTGATCGAATCGCGGAAGATCTGGGTGATCTGCTCTTCGTTGGTTGGGCCGTACAGCATCTCGCGCTCGCGCCGGTCCTTGATGCGCAGCATCTCCTTGCCATAGGCGTCGTAGCGGCCGGACTCGCGCCACAGGTCGGCCGACTGGATGGTCGGCATCAGCACTTCCTGGCAACCTGCCCGGTCCTGCTCCTCGCGCACGATCCGTTCGACGTTCTTCAGGACCTTGAAGCCCAGCGGCAGCCACGAATAGATACCGGCGCTGGCCTGGCGGACCATGCCGGCACGCAGCATCAGCCGGTGCGAGACGATCTCGGCCTCGGCCGGGTTTTCGCGGAGGGTGGGCAGGAAGAACTGGGACGAACGCATCTGGCCTCGCTGACGGCGCCTATGAGAATTAACAGGAATCCGGGCGGAATTTAGGCAAACGGGGCTGGCCTGTCTACGGAAGGCTAATTGAAGCCCCGGTCCCGGCAGGCCTCTTCCAGGGCGACGATTTCCGGGTCGGTCAGCGGCTGGTCCTCGAAATAGACCTGGTTGCCGCGCACGGAGACCACGCCGACCAGGGCAGTCGCGTCATACAGCACCGAATTGGCGGGAATGCCGTATTTGTCCTGAATCAGGACCTCGATCGGGATGTAGATCACGTCCGGCAGCTGGATCTGCTGGCCGCCGCCGAGATCGGCCGGCGCCACCGGCCGGCCGTGGACATCGACGCCCGGCTGGTAGGTGACGTCCGGCGCTGGCTCGTGGTTGACCAGCCGCTGGCAGTCCTTGCGCGAAATGGCGATTTCCGCGCTCGCGGGCGCGGACCACAAGATGGACAGGGTCAGAGCGATCAGTCCGGCTGTGCGCATGAACCTATGGTAGCACGAGGGCCGGTGGCAGGCGATCACAGTCGCACGACGTGGACCTTGGTGACCGGCTTCTTGTCATAGGCTTTGTTGAACCAGCGGCGTGCCGCGAGGCGACAGATTTCAGTCAATTCCTCGTTATCCCGAAGTTGGTCGCGCGACAGGCCGTCGAGGGCTTCGTCGACCGCTTCCGACATCGCCGCAATTGCCTGCTCGCCCAGCTCGCCGCCATCCAATAGGCCTTCCAGGCTGATCTGCGGCGGCGCCAGCAGCTTGCCGTTCTTGTCCAGCACGACTGATACCATGATGAGGCCGTTGGAGCTCATGCGGTGGCGATGGCGGAGCAGATCGCCTTCCAGCCGGACCAGCGCCTTGCCGTCGAGCCCGAGGCGGCCGCACGGCACGGCGGCCACGATCTCCGCCGGGCCCGGCGCCAACCGGATGACGGCGCCGTTCGCAGCCTCGAGCGCCTGCGGCACCTGGCATTCCTTGGCGAGCGCGACGTGCTCCTTGATGTGGCGCGCTTCGCCGTGGACCGGAATGGCGATCTGCGGCCGGATCATCTGGTACATCTCGATCAGCTCGTCGCGCGCGGGGTGGCCGGAGACGTGGATGTCCTCTTCGCGGTCGGTGATGACCCTCACGTCCTGGCGCGTCAGATCGTTCTGCAGCTGCGCGATCGACTTCTCGTTGCCGGGATGGTGCGCGAGGAAAAAACCACAGCGTCGCCCGGCTCCAGCGTGACATGCGGATGCTCCTTGCGTGCGATGCGAGCCAGTGCCGAGCGCGGCTCGCCCTGGCTGCCGGTGCAGATCATCAGGATCTTTTCGCGCGGGAAGTAGCCGACATCGTGCTCCTGGATGAACTCCGGCAGGTCGGTCAGGTAGCCGTTCTCCTGCGCCGACGCCACCATGCGCCACATCGAGCGGCCGATCAGCGCCACCTGCCGCCCGTGCTCCATCGCGACCCGCGTGATGGTCTCGAGCCGCGCGACGTTGCTGGCAAAGCAGCCAACCGCGACGCGGTTCGGCAGCTTGCCGATCACCTCGCGCAAGGATTCGCGCACGTCGGCCTCGGAGCCGGAAGCGCCTTCGACGAACACATTGGTGGAATCGCACACCATCGCCAACACGCCGCCATCGCCCAGCTTGCGGAGCGCGGCTTCGTCGGTCGCTTCGCCGACCAGCGGCGTCGGGTCCAGCTTCCAGTCGCCGGTGTGCAGCACCGCGCCGAGCGGTGTACGAATCACCACGGCGTTCGGCTCGGGGATGGAATGCGTCAAGGTGATGAGCTCGACCTCGAACGGCGCCAGCGACACCTTGCCCGACATCGGGATCAGCGTGATCGGCGCTTCTTTCGCGAGGCCTGCCTCCTCCAGCTTGCGGCGCAGCACGGAGGCGGTGAACGGCGTCGCATAGAGCGGGCATCTCAACTGCGGCCAGAGATAGGGCACCGCGCCGATATGGTCCTCGTGCGCGTGGGTGAGGACGAGGCCGACCAGGTCCTTCACTCGCTCCTTGATGAAGGAGATATCCGGCATGATCACATCGACACCGGGCGTCGACTCATCGCCGAAGGTGATGCCGAGGTCGACCATCAGCCACTTGCCGGCATGGCCGTAGAGATTGAGGTTCATGCCGATCTCGCCGGCCCCGCCGAGGGCGAGGAACAGCAGCTCGTCGCGCTTGGGCGAAAACGCGTCCGTCATCCAGCGCGGTTCCGGCGATAGATCTCGATCAGGCCGCGAGTGGTGATCTCCTGGTCGAGGTGCTGCAGCAGCGGCGTGCCGCCATGGAACAGCGGCGCGAGGCCGCCGGTCGCGACGACCTCGAGCGGCCCGCCGAACTCCGCCTGGATGCGCGTGACGATGCCTTCGACCAGGCCGACATAGCCGAAATAGATGCCGGATTGCATGGCCGTCAGCGTGTCTTTGCCGATCGCCCTGGCCGGCCGCTCGACCGCGATGCGCGGCAGCTTGGCGGTCATGCTGTGCAACGCCTCGAGGCTGAGGTTGATGCCGGGAGAGATCGCGCCGCCGACATAGTTGCCGGCGCCGTCGACCACGTCGAAGGTGGTCGCGGTGCCGAAATCCACCACCACCAGTGGCTTCTGGTATTTGACGTGGCCGCCCACGGCGTTCGCCAGGCGATCCGCGCCGACATCCTGGGGCGACATGTCCATCAGGACCTCGATGCCGAGCTTGACGGCCGGGTCGCCGACCACCAGGGGCTTGGTCTTGAGGTGTTTCTCGCACAGCATGTTCAGGTGAAACAGGCTTTGCGGCACAACCGTTGCAATGATCGCGCCGTCGATCTGGGCCAATGACATGCCCGACATCTGCATCAGTTGATGCAGCCACACGACATACTGATCCGCCGTCCGCCCCGGGTCGGTCTTCAGCCGCCAGTCGCCGACCATGCGGTCGCCCTCGCAGGCGGCGAACTTCACGTTGGTGTTGTTGGCGTTGATCGTCAGCAGCATGGCTCAGCCCCTGGTCATTGCGGGCAAGTATACATCGCCGGCGGCAATGCGCCGCTCCGTTCCATCGGATAGGCCAAGGCGCAAGGTCCCGTCAGGCTCCAGGTCGAGGAACGTTCCGGCCAGCGTCTCGCGCTCCAGCCGAACCTCGATGGCCTCGCCGAGACCCGCCGCGCGCTGGCGCCAGGCCGGCAGCAGTGACGCGAAACCTGCCCGCTCCCAGCTCTCGTAGAGCGGCGCAAAGGCCGCCAATAGCCGTTCCAGCAGCGCTTGCGGCGCGATCGGTGCGGCGCCCGCGGCGCCCAGGTCGGTGGCGGGATACGGCGTATACGCCGGGTGGCTCGCGATGTTGACGCCGATCCCGAGCACCACGAAGCCGGGTTGCGCTTCCAGCAGGATGCCGCTGGCCTTGCGCCCGTCGATCAGCAGGTCGTTGGGCCACTTGTGCTGGACCCGCGCGCCGGGCGGCAGCAGCGCTTCGGCGACGTCGCCGATGGCCATGACCGCGGCGAAGCCCAGAGCAGCCGCTTCCGACGCCGGGCGTTGCGGCCGCAAGAGGATCGATGTGTAGAGATTGCCCTGGGGCGAGCTCCAGTTGCGCCCACGGCGCCCACGGCCGGCGGTTTGGCGGTCGGCCCGGAACACAAAACCTGCCGCCTCCCCCGCCAGCGCGCGCAGGCTGCAGGCTTTGTTGGTGCTGTCGATCTCCGCGACCTGTTCGATCCGGAAGCTGACGCTCATCCCGGGAAGAGCGAGGCGGCCGCGGCGATGGCGCGGCTCTGGATCGGATTGATGAACAGGATGCCGACCACCACCACCGCCAGCGAACCGGCGAGCACGATCTTCAGCGAGCCATCGACCCGGTCGAAGCTGCCGACCGCTTCGTCGAAATACATCACCTTGATGACCCGGACGTAGTAGAAGGCCGAGACCACGCTGGTGACGACGCCGATCACCGCCAGCACGAACAGGCCTTGGTCGACCGCGGCGGCGAACACCATCCACTTGCCGAAGAAGCCGACCAGCGGCGGGATGCCGGCCATCGAGAACAGGATGGCGGCGAAGATGTGGGCCAGCCATGGCTGGCTCTTGGCGAGGCCGGATAGATCGGAAATTTCCTCCACCATCTGGCCCTTCTGGCGCATCGCCAGGATGACGGCGAAGGAGCCGAGGGTCATCGGCACATAGGTCGCCATGTAGAACAACAGGCCGCTGACGCCCTGCGGCGTGCCGGCGGCAAGGCCAACCAGCGCATAGCCGATGTTGCCGATCGAGCTATAGGCCATCAGGCGCTTGATGTTGCGCTGCCCCATCGCCGCGAAGGCGCCGAGGATCATGGACCCGACCGAGATCGCGAAGATGATCTGCTGCCATTGCGGGGTCAGGCCACCGAACGCATCGACCAGCACGCGGGTGAACAGCGCGATGGCGGCGACTTTCGGCGCGGCCGCGAAGAAGGCGGTGATCGGCGTCGGCGCCCCTTCATAGACGTCCGGCGTCCACATGTGGAACGGCACCGCCGAGATCTTGAAGGCGAGGCCCGCGCACAGGAACACCAGGCCGACGATGAGGCCGAGGGACGGCGGCGTCGCGCCGCTCAGCGCTGTCGACAGCCCGGCGAAGCTAACGGTCCCGACGAAGCCATAGATCATCGAGGCGCCGTAGAGCAGCATGCCCGACGACAGCGCGCCGAGAACGAAATACTTGAGGCCCGCCTCGGTCGACTTCAAGGTGTCGCGCCGGATCGCCGCGGTGACATAGAGCGCGAGGCTCTGCAGCTCCAGCCCGACATAGAGCGAGATGAGGTCGTTGGCCGAGACCATCAACATCATGCCGAGGGTGGCGAGCAGCATCAGCAGCGGGAGCTCGAACCGCGCCATGCCCTCGCGCTCTGCATAGGAGAACGACATCCAGATCGAGGCGATGGAGGCGATCAGCGCCAGCACCTTGGCGAACACGCCGAACTTGTCGACGATGAAATGGCCGCCGAAGGCGAGCTGCGGCACCGCCGACACGTCGATGCCCAGCATCGCCACGATCGCGATAACCATCACGGCCATGGCCAGCAGCCCGATCAGCCGCATGGCGCGGTCGCCGGCATAGGCGCCGATCAGCAGCAGGACCATGGCGGAGACCGCGATCCAGATTTCCGGCAATGCGGCGTGGAGGTTGAGATCGATCATTGTGATTGCCCCTCCGCCGGCGCCGCGGGAACGGGTTCGGCTGTTGCCGGTTCGGTGGTCGCGGGTTCAGTGGTCGCCGGTTCAACCGGGGCAGCCTCGGCCGGCGCAATGATGCCGCCCGGCTGAGCGGGTCCGACCGCCACCTCGTAGTTGGAGATCAGCTGGTCGATGGTCGGGCCGGTCACCGCGGTGAAGCTGGACGGATAGATGCCCATCCACAGCACGATCAGGATCAGCGGCACGAAGATCGCGATCTCGCGCGGCGACAGGTCGAGCATCGCCTTCACGTCGTCCTTCTCCAGCTTGCCGAACACGACACGGCGATAGAGCCACAGCATGTAGGCGGCGCCGAGGATGATGCCGGTGGTGATGAAGAACGCCACCCAGGTGCTGGTCTTGAACACGCCCACCATCACCAGGAACTCGCCGATGAAGCCGCTGGTACCGGGCAGGCCGACCGAGGCCATGGTGAAGATCATGAAGGCGAAGGCGTAGCGCGGCATGTTGTTGACCAGGCCGCCGTAGCGCGCGATGTCGCGGCTGTGCAGGCGGTCATAGACCACGCCGACGCACAGGAACAGCGCGCCGGATACGATGCCGTGGCTCAGCATCTGGATCATCGCGCCCTCGACGCCCTGCCGATTGAGGGCGAAGGTGCCGGCAGTGACGAAGCCCATGTGGGCGACCGACGAATAGGCGATCAGCTTCTTCATGTCGGTCTGCGCCAGCGCGACCAGCGAGGTGTAGATGACCGCGACGATGCTGAGCCCGAACACCAGCGGCGCCAGGGTGGTCGAGGCATCCGGCAGCATCGGGATCGAGAAGCGCAGGAAGCCGTAGCCGCCCATCTTCAGCAGCACGCCGGCCAGGATCACCGAGCCCGCGGTCGGCGCCTCGACGTGCGCATCCGGCAGCCAGGTGTGGACCGGCCACATCGGGACCTTGACAGCAAAGGAGGCGAACAGCGCCAGCCACAGCCAGATCTGCACGCCCGGGTCGAACTTGGTGGTCATCAGGGTCGGGATGTCGGTGGTGCCGGCCTGGTCGTACATGGTCAGGATGGCGACCAGCATCAGCACCGAGCCGAGCAGCGTGAACAGGAAGAACTTGAACGCCGAATAGACCCGGCGCGGTCCGCCCCAGACGCCGATGATGATGAACATCGGGATCAGCACGCCTTCGAAGAACACGTAGAAGGCGACGAAATCGAGCGCGCAGAAGGTGCCGACCATGAAGGTCTCCAGCACCAGGAACGAGATCATGTATTCCTTGACCCGGGTCTCGATCGCTTCCCAGCTCGCCAGTACGCAGATCGGCGTCAGCAGGGTGGAGAGCAGCACGAACGGCATCGAGATGCCATCGACGCCCATGCGGTAGGCGATGTTGAGCGCTGGGATCCAGTCCGCGCGCTCCTCGAACTGGAAACCGGGGTTGGAGCGGTCGAAGCCGAACCACAGTAGCAGCGACAGCAGGAACACCGCGCCCGAGGTCCACAGCGCCACCCAGCGGGCGTTGCGCGAGACATGCTGCTCCTCGCCGCGGATGCCGGCGATGAAGGCGGCGCCCACCAGCGGCAGGAAGGTGATGATCGTCAGGAGATGAGGAATATTGGACACGACGATCTCACCACCAACCGCTGCCGAACATGTACCAGGTTATCAGGATGACGACGCCGATCAGCATCGCGAAGGCGTAGTGATAGACGTAGCCGGACTGCAGCCTGGTCGCCTGCCTGGCGACGTCCTGCGAGACGCTGGCGATGCCATCGGGGCCGAGCCCGTCGATGATCTTGCCGTCGCCGCCCTTCCACAGGCCGAAGCCGAGCTTCTTCGCCGGCTCGACCAGAGTCGCCTCGAACAGCTCGTCGAAATACCACTTGTTGAGCAGGAAGCGGTACAGCCCGCCCATCGCGCCGGCCAGCTTGCCGGGGATGTCGGTCTTGAACATGTAGAACACGTAGGCGAGCGCGATGCCGGCGATGCCGACCACCAGCGGCGCCAGCTTCACCCACAGCGGCACCTCGTGCGCGTGGTGCGGCACCTCGTTGCCCTCGGCGAACAGGATGGAGGCGCCCCAGAACGCTTCCATGTGCTCGCCCACGAAGGCGTCGTAGTAGAGCCAGCCGGCGAATACGGCGCCGACCGCCAGCACGATCAGCGGCACCAGCATCACCCACGGGCTCTCGTGCACGTGGTGATAGGTCTCGTGATCGGCGCGCGTCTCGCCGTGGAAGGTCATGACCAGCAGGCGCCAGGAATAGAACGCCGTCATCATCGCCGCGCCGACTCCCAGCCAGAACGCGAACGTGCCCGCGCCGGTGTGCGCAGCAAAGGCGGATTCGAGGATGATGTCCTTGGAGTAGTAGCCGGCGAAGAACGGAATGCCGCCGAGCGCCAGGCTGCCGATCCACATCAGGGCATAGGTCCAGGGGATCAGCTTCCAGATGCCGCCCATCTTGCGCATGTCCTGTTCGTCCGACATCGCATGGATGACCGAGCCGGCGCACAGGAACAGCAGCGCCTTGAAGAAGGCGTGGGTGAAGAGGTGGAACATGGCCGCGCCATAGGCGCCGACACCGGCGGCGAAGAACATGTAGCCGAGCTGGCTGCAGGTCGAATAGGCAATGACGCGCTTGATGTCGTTCTGCACCAGGCCGACGGTGGCGGCGAAGAACGCGGTGGCGGCGCCGACGATCGCCACCACCATCTTGGCGTCCGGTGCATACTCGAACATCGGCGACAGGCGGCACACCATGAACACGCCGGCGGTCACCATGGTCGCGGCGTGGATCAGCGCGGAGACCGGGGTCGGGCCTTCCATCGCGTCCGGCAACCAGGTGTGCAGGCCGAGCTGCGCCGATTTTCCCATCGCGCCGATGAACAGCAGCAGGCAGAGCGTGGTCAGGATGTCGACATCCCAACTCAGGAAGTGGAATGTCTGTCCGACCTTGCCCGGCGTGGCGGCGAACACCGCATCGAATCCTACCGTGCCGAAGATGAAGAACACGCCCATGATGCCGAGGGCGAAACCGAAATCGCCGATGCGGTTGACGATGAACGCCTTGATCGCGGCGGCGTTGGCGCTCGGCTTATGGAACCAGAAACCGATCAGCAGGTAGGAGCAGAGGCCGACGCCCTCCCAGCCGAAGAACATCTGGATGAAGTTGTCGGCCGTCACCAGCATCAGCATGCAGAAGGTGAACAGGCTGAGGTACGCAAAGAAGCGCGGCTTGGAATGGTCGTGGCCCATATAGCCGATGGAATAGACATGCACCATCGACGACACGGTGGTCACCACCACCAGCATGACGGCGGAGAGCTGATCGACCTTGACCGCCCACTTCGCCTCGAACGCGCCGCTGGCGAACCAGGTGAAGAGTTCGGTCGTGCGCGGCGTGCCGTCGTATTTCAAGAACACGATCCAGGAGAGCACGAACGAGACTAGCATCAGGCCGCTGGTGATCCACATCGCGCCGCGGTCGCCGAGGCGGCGATTGCCGAGGCCCGCGATCAGCGCGCCCAGCAACGGCAGTGTGACGATTGCGACGTCCATCCCCTAGCCCCTCATCACATTAAGGTCTTCGACGGCGATGGAGCCGCGATTGCGGAAATAGACCACCAGAATGGCAAGGCCGATCGCCGCCTCCGCCGCGGCGACGGTGAGGACGAACATGGCGAACACCTGCCCCACCATGTCGCCCAGGAAGCTGGAGAACGCCACCAGGTTGATGTTGACCGAGAGCAGGATCAGCTCGACCGACATCAGGATGATGATGACGTTCTTGCGATTGAGGAAGATGCCGAACACGCCGATCGTGAACAGGATCGCGGCGACGGTCAGGTAGTGCGTCAGGGTGATTTCCCACATGGCTCAGATCCCCGTCCCGGTCGTCACCTTGCGGATCTCGACCGTGCGCGTGTCGCGCGCCAGCTGGGTCGAGATGCGCTGGCGCTTCACGCCCTCGCGCTCGCGGTGGGTTAGCACGATCGCGCCGATCATGGCGATCAGCAGCACCATGCCGGCCGCCTGGAACAGATAGAAGTAGTCGGTGTAAAGGATGTTGCCCAACGCCTCGGTGTTGCTGACGCCTGCCGGCGTCGGCGATCCGGCGAGGGCATTGGCCGCCGGGCTCATCGCGCCGCTCGACACTACGAAGATGATCTCCGCCACCAGGACGAGGCCAACGACAGCGCCGATCCAGGCATAGCGCGCGACGCCCTGCCGCAATTCGGTGAAATTGATGTCAAGCATCATGACGACGAACAGGAACAGCACCGCGACCGCGCCGACATAGACCACGACCAACATCATGGCCAGGAACTCGGCGCCCAGCAGCACGAACAGGCCAGCCGCGTTGAAGAAGGTCAAGATCAGGAACAGCACCGAATAGACCGGGTTGCGGTTCGCGACCACCAGCACACCGCTGACCACAGCGACGGCGGCGAACACATAGAAGGAGAGTGCCTGAACGATCATCCCGTTCCCCTCAACGCCTCACCGCCTCAGCGGTACGGCGCGTCCAACCGCAGGTTCTCGGCGATTTCCGCTTCCCAGCGGTCGCCGTTCGCCAGCAGTTTGTCCTTGTTGTAGAACAGCTCTTCGCGCGTCTCGGTCGCGAACTCGAAGTTCGGTCCCTCGACGATCGCATCCACCGGGCAGGCCTCCTGGCACAGGCCGCAATAAATGCACTTGGTCATGTCAATGTCGTAGCGCGTGGTGCGCCGGCTGCCATCCTCGCGCGGCTCCGCCTCGATGGTGATGGCGAGCGCCGGGCACACCGCCTCGCACAGCTTGCAGGCGATGCAGCGCTCTTCGCCGTTCGGATAGCGGCGCAGCGCATGCTCGCCGCGGAAGCGCGGCGACAGCGGACCCTTCTCATAGGGATAGTTGATGGTCACCTTCGGCCTGAAGACATACTTGAGCGTCAGCCACATGCCGCTCAACAGCTCCTGGAGCAGGAAGCTCTTAGCCGTGCGATTGAGGACGGTCATGACGCTCCCTCACTTATTCGGCAGCAAGTCGAAGAACACCAACACGCCCGCCGTCAGCACGACGAAGCCGAGCGAGAACGGCAAAAACACCTTCCAGCCGAGGCGCATGAGCTGGTCGTAGCGGTAGCGCGGGAAGGTCGCGCGCACCCACAGGAAGCAGAACGCAACAAAGAAGACTTTCGCCGCGAACCAGGCGCCGTGCCACGCGATCTGCAGCCAGCTCCCCGCCTCGAACGGCTCCCAGCCGAAGATCGGCAGCCAGCCGCCGAGGAACAGGATCGACGTCATCGCGCTCATCAGCCAGATGTTGGCGTATTCGCCGAGGAAGAACAGGGCAAAGGTCATCGCCGAATATTCGGAGAAGTAGCCGGCCACCAGCTCCGATTCCGCTTCCGGCAGATCGAACGGCGGGCGATTGGTCTCCGCCAGCGCCGAGATGAAGAAGATTGCCGCCATCGGCAGCAAGGGGATGATGAACCAGATCTTCGCCTGCGCGCGCACGATATCGGAGAGGTTGAGCGACCCGACGCACAACAGCACGGTCACCAGCACGAAGCCGATGGAGACTTCGTAGCTCACCATCTGCGCGGCCGAGCGCAGCGCGCCGAGGAACGGATACTTGGAGTTGGAGGCCCAGCCCGCCACCACCACGCCATAGACGCCGAGCGACGAGATCGCGAACAGGTAGAGGATGCCGACATTGAGATCGGCGACCACGACGCCGTCGCCGAACGGGATCGCCGCCCAGGCGATCAGGCTCAGCGTAAAGGTGATCATCGGCGCGATCAGGAACGGAATGCGGCTGGCGCCCGAAGGAATGATGGTCTCCTTGAACATCAGCTTGAGGCCGTCGGCGATCGGCTGCAGCAGCCCCCAGGGGCCCACCACGTTCGGGCCGCGGCGCATCTGCATCGCCGCCATCACCTTGCGCTCGGCATAGGTGAGATAGGCGACCGCCAGCAGCAGCGGCAACACGATCGCCACGATCTGGATCAGGATGATGGCCGTGATGCCGACCGGGCTATCCCAGAAACTAGCCATGGGTGCCGGTCCCTGTCATGGGCGCCACGAAGGCGTCGGTGCATTTCGCCATGGTCTCGGATGCGCGGCTGATCGGATCGGTCATGTAGTAGTTCGCGATCGGCAGGTGGAAGGCGAGCGCCGTGACCGCCCCGCTGGCGCCGAAACGCTCCCACTTCGCCGGCACCGCGACGCCGAGCTGCTGCAGGTTCGGCGCAGCCTTGAACAAGGCGCGGCGCAGCTGATCCAGGCTGTCATAGGGCAAAGTCCGGCCGAGCTTCTCCGACAAGGCGCGCAGGATCGCCCAGTCTTCACGCGCCTCGCCCAGCGGGACGATCGCCGCTTCGGTGATCTGCGCCCGGCCCTCGGTGCTCACATAGATCCCCGACTTCTCGGTGAAGGCCGCCGCCGGCAAGATCACGTCGGCGCGATGTGCGCCGGCATCGCCGTGATGGCCCTGGTAGATCACAAAAGCCTTGCCCAGCTTGGTCATGTCGATCTCGTCGGCGCCGAGCAGATAGACCACCTCGATCTCGCCCCGCGCCGTGCCTTCGAGGATGCCGGCGACGTCGCGGCCATTGGCCTGCGGCACGAAGCCGATCTCCATGCCGCCGACCCGCGACGCCGCGGTCTGCAGCACGTTGAAGCCGTTCCAGTCCTCGCGCACCACGTTGCAGCTGTCGGCGAGCTTGCGGGCAAGACCCAGAACCGCCGCGCCCTCCGCACCGCGCAGGGCGCCCTGCCCCAGGATCAGCATCGGCGCCTTGGCGCTCTTCAGCACGTCCGCGAAGGCGTGCGCACCGGACGCCACCTGCCCCAACACGTCCGCGGTCTGGCCGAGATGCTGGTACGGATAGGTGAGATCGAGCTTCGGCCCGATCACGCCGACCTTCAGCCCGCCCTTGAGATAGCGCTTGCGGATGCGCGCGTTCAGCACCGGCGCTTCCCAGCGCGGATTGCTGCCGACGATCAGGATGGCGTCGGCCTTCTCGATGCCGGCGATGGTCGAATTGAACAGCCACGAGGCACGCGCCTTCGGATCAAGCGCCGCGCCCTCCTGCCGGCAATCGAGGTTGGGTGAGCCGAGGGCGGTCATCAAATCTTTCAGCGCGAACATCGCTTCGGCGTCGGCGAAGTCGCCGGCAATCGCCGCGAGGCGCGAGCCCGGCAGGCCGATCACGCGCTTGGCGATCGCGTCCAGCGCTTCCGGCCAGCCGACCGGCTTCAGCTTGCCGTCGATGCGCAGATAGGGCCGGTCCAAGCGCTGCCGCCGCAGACCGTCCACGGCGTAGCGCGACTTGTCCGCCAGCCACTCCTCGTTCACGTCGTCGTTGACGCGCGGCAGGATGCGCAGCACTTCGCGGCCGCGCGAATCCAGCCGGACGGCGGAGCCGACCGCATCCATGACATCGATCGATTCCGTCTTCCGCAGCTCCCACGGCCGCGCGATGAACGCATACGGCTTGGAGGTCAGCGCGCCAACCGGGCAGAGGTCGACCAGGTTGCCCGACAGCTCGGAATTGATCGTCTTCTCGACGTAGGTGGTGACTTCCATATGCTCGCCGCGGCCGGTCGCGCCCAGCGTCTCGACACCGGCGATCTCGGTCGCGAAGCGGATGCAACGCGTGCACTGGATGCAGCGCGTCATCTCGGTCTTCACGATCGGGCCGAAATCCTTGTCGGTGACCGCGCGCTTCGCTTCCTTGTAGCGCGAGGAGTGGTGGCCGTACGCCATCGCCTGGTCCTGCAGGTCGCACTCGCCGCCCTGGTCGCAGATCGGGCAGTCGAGCGGATGGTTGATCAGCAGGAACTCCATCACGCCCTGGCGCGCCTTCCTCACCAGCGGCGTGTCGGTCTTGATCACCATGTTGTCGGCGACCGGCATGGCGCAGCTGGCAATCGGCTTCGGCGCCTTCTCCTGCTCAACCAGGCACATGCGGCAGTTGCCGGCAACCGACAGGCGCTCGTGATAGCAGAAGCGCGGGATCTCCTTGCCCGCCATCTCGCAGGCCTGCAGCACGGTGATGCCGGCCGGCACTTCGATCTCGATCCCGTCGATGGTCATCTTCGGCATGGGTTCGCTCTTACTCGGCTGCCTTTGTGACGCCAGCTTGCCGTGCGCCGTATTCGCGGATGCGGCGCTCGACCTCGGGGCGGAAGTGGCGGAACAGGCCCTGGATCGGCCAGGCGGCGGCATCGCCCAGAGCGCAGATGGTGTGGCCTTCGATCTGCTTGGTGACGTCGAGCAGCAGGTCTATCTCACTGGCCTCGGCCCTGCCCTTCACCATTCGCTGCATTATGCGGTACATCCAGCCGGTGCCTTCGCGGCACGGCGTGCACTGGCCGCAGCTCTCGTGCATGTAGAAGTGCGACAGCCGCGCGATCGCCTCGACGATGTCGGTCGACTTGTCCATCACGATGACCGCAGCTGTGCCGAGACCGGATTGCACCCCGCGCAGGGAGTCGAAATCCATCAGCACGTCGTCGCAGACCGACTTCGGGATGACCGGAACCGATGCGCCGCCCGGAATCACTGCGAGCAGGTTGTCCCAGCCGCCGCGCACGCCGCCGCAATGCTTCTCGAGCAGTTCCTTGAGCGGAATGCCCATCTCCTCTTCGAAGGTGCAGGGCTTGTTGACGTGGCCAGAGACGCAGAACAGCTTGGTGCCGGTGTTCTTCGGCCGGCCGAGCGCCGCGAACCAGGCCGCGCCGCGCCGCAGGATGGTCGGCGTGACCGCAATCGATTCGACGTTGTTGACGGTAGTCGGGCAGCCATAGAGGCCGACCGCCGCAGGGAACGGCGGCTTCAGGCGCGGCTGGCCCTTCTTGCCTTCCAGGCTCTCGATCAGCGCGGTCTCTTCGCCGCAGATGTAGGCGCCGGCGCCGCGATGCAGATAGATGTCGTGGTCGTAGCCCGAGCCGCACGCGTTCTTGCCGATCAGGCCCGCTTCGTACGCTTCGTCGATGGCGTGCTGCAGATGGCGCGCCTCGTTGTAGAACTCGCCGCGGATATAGATGTAGGTCGCGACCGTCCCCATCGCGAAGCCGGCGACCAGGCAGCCTTCCAGCAGGATATGCGGATCGAACCGCATGATCTCGCGGTCCTTGCAGGTGCCGGGCTCGGACTCGTCGGCGTTCACCACCAGATAGGCTGGCCGTCCGTCCGACTGCTTGGGCATGAACGACCATTTGAGGCCGGTCGGGAATCCCGCCCCGCCGCGCCCGCGCAGGTCCGACTTCTTGATCTCGTCGATGATCGCGTCGCGGCCGCGCGCAAGCAGATCCTTGGTGTTGTCCCAGATGCCACGACGGCGCGCGCCGGCCAAGCGCCAATCGTCCTGGCAGTAGAGGTTGAGGAAGATGCGGTCCTGGTCTTTCAGCATGATCGGGTCACTCGGCCGGCGCGCCGCCGGGGCGCGGAATGTTCTTGAGCGTGGTCGGACCGCCTTCCGGCTCGGCGCCCTTGCGCCCGGTCTGCGAGCCGTACGGCGGCACGCGGCCGGCGGCCAACTCGTCTAGGATCCACTCCAGCTTCTTCGGATCGAGATCCTCGTAGAAGTCGTCGTTGATCTGCACCATCGGGGCATTGGAGCAGCCGCCGAGGCACTCGACCTCGATCAGCGAGAACAGGCCGTCCTTGGTGGTCTCCTTGAGGCCGATGCCGAGCTTCTTCTTGCAGGTCTCGGTCATCTGGTCGGCGCCGCGCAGCCAGCATGGCGTGGTGCGGCAGACCTGCAGGTGATACTTCCCTACCGGTTGCAGGTGAAACATGGTGTAGAAGGTCGCGACCTCGTAGACGCGGATCGGCGCCATGTCGAGCGTCTCGGCGATGTGGTCCATCGCCGCCCTCGGCACCCAGCCTTCCTGCTTCTGCGCGATGTAGAGCAGCGGCAGCACGGCGCTGGCCTGGCGGCCCTCCGGATACTTCTTGATGACGCGGTCGGCTTCCGCCTTGTTCTCCGCCGTGAAGGTGAAGTTCGCCGGTTGAACCACGTGACTGGTGTCGCTGCCACTCATCGATCGATCTCGCCGAACACGATATCCATGGAACCGAGGATCGCCACCGAATCCGCCAGCATGTAGCCCTTGGAACAGAATTCCATCGCCTGCAGATGCGGGAATCCCGGCGCACGGATCTTGCAGCGATACGGCTTGTTGCTGCCGTCGGAGACGAGGTAGACGCCAAACTCGCCCTTGGGCGCTTCGACCGCCGTGTAGGTCTCGCCCGCCGGCACGTGGAAGCCCTCGGTATAGAGCTTGAAGTGGTGGATCAGCGCTTCCATCGAGCGCTTCATCTCGCCGCGCGGCGGCGGCGTCACCTTGCGGTCGACCGAACTCGCCGGGCCACCCGGCATGGCCTGGATGCACTGGCGGATGATCTTCAGCGACTGGCGCATCTCCTCGACGCGCACCAGATAGCGGTCATAGCAATCGCCCGCCTTGCCGACCGGAATGTCGAAATCCATCTTGTCGTAGACCATATAGGGCTGCGCCTTGCGCAGGTCCCACGGCACGCCGCTGGCGCGCAGCATCGGGCCGGTGAAGCCCCAGGCGATCGCGTCCTCCGCGGAGACGATGCCGATATCGACCAGGCGCTGCTTGAAGATGCGGTTCTCGGTCAGCAGCCCTTCGATGTCGCTGACGACCCGCGGGAATTTTTCCGACCAGGCCCAGATGTCGTCGAGGATGCCGGTGGGCAGGTCCTGATGCACGCCGCCCGGACGATAGTACGCCGCATGCAGGCGCGCGCCGCTGACCCGCTCGTAGAATTCCATCAGCAGCTCGCGCTCCTCGAACGCCCACAGGAACGGCGTGACCGCGCCGACATCCATCGCGTAGGCGGGGATGTTGAGCAGGTGGTTGAGGATGCGCGTGATCTCGTCGAACAGCACGCGGATATACTGGCCGCGCGCCGGCACTTCGAGGCCCATCAGCTTCTCGATTGCCAGCACGAAAGCGTGCTCCTGGCACATCGGCGAGACGTAATCGAGCCGGTCGAAATAGGGGATCGCCTGGATGTAGGTCTTGTATTCGATCAGCTTCTCGGTGCCGCGATGCAAGAGGCCGATGTGCGGATCGATGCGGCGCACCACCTCGCCGTCCATCTCCATCACCATGCGCAGCACGCCGTGGGCCGCGGGATGCTGCGGCCCGAAATTCATGGTGAGCGGTCTGATCTGGACTTCGGCCATGTCTAGGACGCCTTCTCGTCGCCCGGCAGGCGGCGCGGCTGCAGCATGCCTTCCCACGGGCTCTCGAAATCGAACTTGCGGAATTCCTGGGTGAGCTTCACCGGCTCGTAGATCACGCGCTTCTGGGTCTCGTCGTAGCGCACCTCGACATAGCCGGTGAGCGGGAAGTCCTTGCGGAACGGATGGCCCTCGAAGCCGTAGTCGGTGAGGATGCGGCGCAGGTCCGGATTGCCTTCGAAGAACACGCCGTAGAGATCGTACGCTTCGCGCTCGAACCAGCCGGCGGCCGGCCACAGGTCCACCACCGACGGCACCGCCTCGTCCTCGTTCACCGGCACCTTCACGCGCACCCGGTAGTTATGCTTGAGGCTGAGGAGATTGTAGACCACATCGAAGCGCTTCGCGCGCTCCGGATAGTCGACCGCGCAGGCATCGATCAGCATCTCGAACCGGCAGTTGCTGTCGTTGCGAAGGAACTTCATGACCTTGACCAGGTCGCCGGGCGCGCAGGTCACCATCAGCTCGCCCAGCTGGACTTCAGTGCTCTCGACCGCGCCGCCGAGCGCCGCCGCGATGAAATCGCCGAGTTCGCGATAGACTGTGCTCATGCTGGTCCGCCCCGCCCTCGATCTGCCCTAGCGTGCGATGGTCGTGGTGCGGCGTATCTTCTTCTGCAGCTGCAGAATGCCGTAGACCAGCGCCTCCGCTGTGGGCGGGCAGCCGGGCACGTAGATGTCCACCGGAACGATCCGATCGCAGCCGCGCACGACCGCGTAGGAATAGTGATAGTAGCCCCCGCCGTTGGCGCAGGAGCCCATGGAGATGACCCAGCGCGGCTCGGCCATCTGGTCGTAGACCTTGCGCAGGGCCGGCGCCATCTTGTTGGTCAGCGTGCCGGCGACGATCATCACGTCGGACTGGCGCGGCGTGCCGCGCGGCACCACACCGAACCGGTCCAGGTCGTAGCGCGCCATGTAGGCGTGCATCATCTCGACCGCGCAGCAGGCGAGGCCGAAGGTCATCGGCCACAGCGATCCCGTGCGGGCCCAGTTCACCAGCTTGTCGACCTGCGCGACCACGAAGCCGCGGTCGGACAATTCGTCGGTGACAGCCTTTAGGACCTGGTCCTGGTCCGCGCCCGGAGGCAGCGGTTGCGGCGCGCGCACGATGGTCTGGTTCATTTGGGCATTCGCCATGTTGTTACTCCCACTCCAGCGCGCCCTTCTTCCACTCGTAGATGAACCCCACGGTCAGCACGCCGAGGAAAATCATCATCGACCAGAAGCCGAACAGTCCGATCTTGCTAAGCGAGACCGCCCAGGGGAACAGGAACGCCACTTCCAGGTCGAAAATGATGAACAGGATGGAGACCAGGTAGAATCGGACGTCGAACTGCCGGCGGGCATCGTCGAATGCCTCGAATCCGCACTCGTAGGGTGACAGTTTCTCCGGATCGGGGTTCTGCCGCGCCAGGATCAGGGACGCGATCACCATGATCCCGGACAAGCCGGCAGCCACGACGATGAATATCAGGACCGGCAGATATTCGCGTAGAAGCTCGTTCATTCAATCACCCGAGACCGGCCAATCGGCGAACGCCGCCGGCCACCCATCATCCCCACGCCGCGGCACTGGCAGAGCCGCGAACGGGATTGCGACTCACCCCCGTCAGAGCGCCGCCACTATAGTGCCCAATATCGCAGTGCGAAAGCGCAAAAAACGTCGCAGCAATCGCGAAAATGCGTTTATTTCTCGGCGGTTACATCGAAGGGAGCACAGCCGGGAAACGGCGTGCGAAAGGCGGAAAATGGCGCGAGCGACGGGACTTGAACCCGCGGCCTCCGGCGTGACAGGCCGGCGCTCTAACCAACTGAGCTACGCCCGCGCATTTGGGCAACACCTTAACGGTGGCGGTGAGATATAGGATGCCCCTTGCAGTGTCAACAACACTTCAACGGCGTGATTCCGCTAGCGAATCATGCGCTCGATCACGGCCGGATCGAGGCCGTTTTCAGCCACATGGCGGCGAAACCTCTCAAGCCGCGTGAAGACGTCCTCGAAGCCAATCTGCCGACCCTCAGCGTCGGTGTATATCAGCGCGCCGCGCGTGACGAAGAACGTGGTCATGCCGGTCTTGGGATCGGCCTCCAGCGTGTGGATCTCGCCCGGCGGCTCGTAGACGAAGGTCCCCTCGCCCGCCACCCAATCATGCTCGAGGTAGCGCCACGAGCCCTTGAGCGTGAACGCGTGTACGGGACCGGTGTGATAGTGGCATTGGAGCCGCCCGCCCGGCCGGATGCTCAGCAGATTCGCCCACGCGCCATTGGTGCAATCGAACATCAGCGGCCGTTGCCGCACGTCCTCGGTCAATTGGATCCAGTGCTGGTTGTCGCCCTCGGTGTCGATCACCAGCTCGCTCATCAGGTTCACCGGGGAGAAGATGTGCGGACTGGCCAAGGTCAAACCTCCTGCTGCGCGATCAGGCGCTGGCGCCGATTCTCGTACAGGGTCGCGCCGATGATCGCCGAGAGGATGAGCGTGCCGCCGACGATGCTGCCGGAGGGCGGCTGCTCGCCGTGCACCAGCCAGACCCAGAACGGATTCAATACCACATCCGCCAGCGCGATCAGCATTGCCGGCACCACCGGCACATGCTTGGCGCCGGCCGCGAACAGGATCAGCGGCAGCGCCAGCTGCACCAAGCCCATCAACGACAGCAGGCCGACCTGCCACGCCCGAAGTGGTGGCAACCCAACAAAGATCCAGACGAACGCGAACACCAGCAGTCCGCCGAGCGCGATGCCAGGAATCAACTCGAGGTCGCGGTAGCGCCTGAGCCACACGGTCTGGCCGGCAAAGCAGAAGGCATAGCCGAGCGAGATCAGCGCGGCCGAGAAGCCCGTCGCCAGCGCCGACATCTCCGCCTGCACGACGATCGCGACGCCGACCAGCGCAACCACCGTCGCCGCCAGCGCGACCGCCGTCGTGCGCTCGCGCATTACCAGCCAGGCCAGCAAAGCCGCGAAGAACGGGCTGGTCGCGCCGAGCACGGACACGCTCGCGACTGTGCCCATGGTCAGGGCGTAGACGTAGAGCGTGGAGCCGATGCCGAAGAAGGCGGCAACGACGAACAGTGCCTGGGGCTGCTTTGGCCAGAGATGGCGCGGCAGGTCACTCCGGTAGCGCAGTGCCAGGTAGATCAGGAGGAAAACCGCCGTCGCCGGCGCCCGGTAGCCGTTGATACCCCAGCCGTCCAGCTGCGGGACCCAGCGCACGAACAGGCCGCTCAGGCTCCAGCCCAGGGTCGCCAGGCAGCAACAGCCGATGCCGAACAGATATCTGCTGGACCTCGCCGGCACCGTCATTCCAAACTCCCATTCAATGCCGGCCGAAAGTTAACGGAGGGCTCATCCCTGCGCTAGCGGGCCACCGACATCGCCCCACCCCTGATCGACCTTGAGTGTTCGCCCTTGAGCCTGTCAGAAACGTGCTGTATAGACTTGTATATACAACCTCCACTGAGATGGCATCATGACCGGAACCCGCTTCAACGCCCGCACCATCCGCGCACCCCACGGCAAGACCCTCAGCGCCAAGTCCTGGATGACGGAGGCGCCGCTGCGCATGCTCATGAATAACTTGGACCCCGACGTCGCCGAGAATCCCAACGAGCTCGTAGTCTACGGCGGCATCGGCCGGGCGGCGCGCAACTGGGAGTGCTTCGACAAGATCGTCGACAGCCTGAAGGGACTGAACGACGACGAGACCCTCCTGATCCAGTCAGGCAAGCCGGTTGGGGTGTTCCGCACCCACAAAGATGCGCCGCGCGTCCTGCTCGCCAACTCCAACCTGGTGCCGCACTGGTCGACCTGGGAGCATTTCCGCGAGCTCGATGCCAAGGGCCTGATGATGTACGGCCAGATGACGGCCGGATCGTGGATCTATATCGGCTCCCAAGGCATCGTGCAGGGCACCTACGAGACCTTCGTCGAAGCCGGCCGCCAGCATTACGGTGGCAACCTCAAGGGTCGCTGGGTCCTGACCGGCGGCCTCGGCGGCATGGGCGGCGCGCAGCCGTTGGCGGCGACCATGGCCGGCGCCTCGATGCTGGCAGTCGAGTGCGAGCCCTCGCGCATCGAGAAGCGGCTGGAGACGCGCTATCTCGACACCAAAGCCACGTCGCTCGATGAAGCGCTCGGCCTGCTCGAGCGCGCGAAGAAGGATGGCAAGGCGATCTCCATCGGGCTGCTCGGCAACGCCGCCGAGATCTTCCCTGAGATCCTGAAGCGTGGCATCCGGCCGGACATGGTGACGGACCAGACCAGTGCGCACGATCCGCTCAACGGCTACCTGCCTGCCGGCTGGACCCTCTCTCACGCCGCCGATTTGCGCCAGCGCGATCCGCAAGCGGTGGTGAAGGCCGCGAAGGAGTCGATGGCGGTGCAGGTGCGCGCGATGCTCGGCTTCCACAAGCTCGGCATCCCGACCTTCGACTACGGCAACAACATCCGCCAGATGGCGCAGGAGACCGGCGTCGACAACGCCTTCGACTTCCCCGGCTTCGTGCCGGCGTATATCCGCCCGCTGTTCTGCCGCGGCGTCGGCCCGTTCCGCTGGGCCGCGCTCTCGGGCGACCCGGAAGACATCCATCGCACCGATGCCAAGGTGAAGGAGCTGATCCCCGACAATCGGCACCTGCACAACTGGCTCGACATGGCGAAGGAACGCATCAAGTTCCAGGGCCTCCCCGCGCGCATCTGCTGGGTGGGCCTCGGCGAGCGCGCCAAGCTCGGCCTCGCCTTCAACGAGATGGTGGCCAAGGGCGAGTTGAAGGCGCCGATCGTGATCGGCCGCGACCACCTGGATTCCGGCTCGGTCGCCAGCCCGAACCGCGAGACCGAAGGCATGAAGGACGGCTCGGACGCCGTCTCCGACTGGCCGCTGCTGAACGCGCTGCTCAATTGCGCGTCGGGTGCGACCTGGGTCAGCCTGCATCACGGCGGCGGCGTCGGCATGGGCTTCTCGCAGCATTCCGGCATGGTGATCTGCTGTGACGGCACGCAGGAGGCGGCACACCGCATCGAGCGCGTGCTGACCAACGATCCCGGCACCGGCGTGATGCGCCACGCCGACGCGGGCTACGACATCGCGATCGACTGCGCCCGCGAGCAGGGACTGAAGCTGCCGATGATCAACGGCTGATGAGCTGGGACCTTCTCCTCACCGATTGCCGCGCCGCCACTATGGCGGAGGGCTATGGCGCGGTCGAGGATGCGGCCGTCGCGATCGAGGGCGACCGCATCGCGTGGATCGGCAACCGTGGTGACCTGCCGCAGCAATCAGCGAAGGAGACGGTTTCGCTGGGCGGCCGTTGGATCACGCCGGGCCTGATCGACTGCCACACGCACCTGGTGTTTGGCGGCGAGCGTGCCGGCGAGTTCGAGCAGCGGCTCAAGGGTGCGACCTACGAGGAGATCGCCAAGGCCGGCGGCGGTATCGTCTCCACCGTGCGCGCGACGCGTGCGGCCAGCGAAGCGGAACTGCTTGCGTCCGCAAAGCAGCGCCTGGCCACGTTGATGGCGGAGGGCCTCACCACCATCGAAATCAAGTCCGGCTACGGGCTCGATGTTCCGAACGAGCGGAAGACCTTGCGGGTGGCGCGCGCACTCGGCCGCGAGGGCGGCGTGACGGTGAAGACGACCTGCCTCGCCGCGCATGCGTTGCCGCCGGAATTCGCCGGCAAGGCGGACGACTATATCGATCTGGTCTGCAATGAGATTCTGCCGGCGGTCGCGGCCGACAACTTGGCTGACGCCGTCGATGCCTTTTCCGAACGCATCGCCTTCACTGCAGACCAAACGGCACGGGTGTTCGACAAGGCGAAGTCGCTCGGCCTGCCGGTGAAACTGCACGCCGACCAGCTGTCCGACATGGGCGGCGCCGCGCTCGCCGCGCGCTACAACGCGCTGTCGGCGGACCACATCGAATTCAGCGCAGAGGCCGGCATCGCCGCGATGGGCAAGGCCGGCACCGTCGCTGTGCTGCTGCCGGGCGCGTTCTTCTTCCTGCGCGAGAAGCAGCTGCCGCCGATGGAGCCACTGCGCCGCCACAATGTCCGCATTGCAATCTCGACCGATTGCAACCCCGGCAGTTCCCCTGCCCTGTCGCTCCTGCTGATGATGAACATGGGCTGCACGTTGTTCCGCATGACGCCGGAAGAGACGCTGGCCGGGGTCACGAAACATGCCGCCGCCGCGCTCGGCATGGGCGACACGCACGGCCAGCTGCGCGCCGGCTACGCCGCCGATCTCGCCATCTGGGACATCGACCGCCCGGCGGAGCTAAGCTACTGGCTCGGCGGCAATCCATCCGCGGGCGTCGTGCAAGCCGGACGATGGCGCAGTAGGACTTTCTGAACATGACCGGCCGCATCCTGCGCGCGAGCGACTATCAGCGCATGCCGTGGAAGAACGGCGGCGGCACCACGACCGAGATCTGGAAGTCGGCGTCGCCCGCCGGCGAGATGCTCTGGCGCCTCAGCATCGCGGACGTCGCGAGCGACGGCCCGTTCTCGAAATTCCACGGCATCGACCGCTGGATCATGGTCGTCTCCGGAAAGGGCATGGAACTCACGATCGAAGGATTGGGCGCCAAGCGCCTTGATCGTCCGTTCGAGCCGCTGTTTTTCCCCGGCGATGCCAAGACCGACTGCCGCCTGATCGACGGGCCGATCCGCGATTTCAACTTCATGATCGCGCGCAGCTTCGGCAGAGGGACACTCCATGTGTCGCAATTGACGGCCGGCATGGCAGCGCCGCTGGGCGAGAACACCGCGGCGATTCATGTTCTCGCGGGCAACGCCGCGATCGAGACCAACGACATTCAGGAACTCGCGGCGGGCGACACCTGGATCGCGGAGCAGCCCGGCAAGGTCAAGCTCACCAGGGAGGCTTCGCTTGCAGTCATTTCGATTGAGGCGGTGACGAGCGCATGAGGATCGAACATCCCTACGAGTTCGTGCAGGGCACGACCCCGCTGCTCATCTCCATGCCGCATCCCGGCCTGCTGCTGCCGGACGAGGTCGCCGGCCTGCTGACATCGGAAGCGCGCGCTCTGCCCGACACCGACTGGCACATCCCGCAGCTCTATGGCTTCACCGCAAAGATGGGCGCCAGCCTGGTGATAGCGCGCTATTCGCGCTTCGCAGTCGACCTCAACCGGCCGGAAGACGACACGCCGCTCTATCAAACCGCGACCACCGGCCTGTTCCCCGACATCCTGTTCGACGGCACCTCGATCTTCTGTTCCGGTGCGGGGCGCAACGACGAGATCAAGCGAGAATGCAAGGAGCGCATCTGGCGCCCCTATCACGGCAAGCTGATGGCGGAGCTCAACCGCATCAAGGGCGAATTCGGACACGCCGTCCTGCTCGACGCGCATTCGATCCGCGGCGAGATCCCGCGCCTGTTCGACGGATTGCTGCCCGACTTCAACATCGGCACCAACGACGGCAAGAGCTGCGCCAAGAGCCTGTCGGATGCTGTCGTGAAGGCTTGCGACGCGTCAGGTTACCGCCACGTCCTCAACGGCCGATTCAAAGGTGGCCACATCACCCGCCACTACGGCCAGCCCGACCGCGCGTTCCACGCCGTGCAATTGGAGCTGGCCCAGCGCACCTACATGAACGAGCAGCCGCCGTTCGACTACCGAGCCGATGTGGCTGAGAAAGTGCAGCCCATCCTGCAACGGTTGGTCCAGGCGATGATCGATTGGCGGCCATAACGTCCCCGATGGCACGCGACGGCAGTGATGGGACCTTTGAGGCGCGACGCGACATGGCGCTGCGTCTGTTAGCCGGGACGGGCATCCCTCAATGGCAGAAGGCACCGCCCCTCTTCCGCTTCCTATGGTTCTGCGGCATCAGAGTCCGCCCCCCACATTTCTCCAGCTTCCTTTTCAATTTCGCATTCTTCGGCGTGTTTTTTGGAGCACTGTGGGTACTGCTTACGCTGCCCTTTCAATGGAGCCGATACACGTCGGACATCGTGTCTGCTGTCTGGCCGGTCGCAGCGATCTTTGGCTTCTCCGGCCTTGTCATGGCCTTCGACTTCTGGCGTACGGCACGCAAACACAGGCTGCGGAAATGGTCGGAGCTGCGCACAGAGACTGAGATTTTCGACTAGGCAGCAGACCTAGGTGGCCATCAGCGCCGACATCGCTGCGCTAAACGCCTGGTGCGCCGCCTCTTCGCCGGCGTGGTGGCGGTCCTTCACCAGCCACTTGCCGCCGACCATCACGTCCTTGACCCAGCCGTCGTTGCCGCCGAACAGCCAGCGAGCGAGCAACTTGGCCGGCGCGACGCTGGCTAGCATCGGGTGCGCGCCGTCGAGCACCACCAGGTCGGCGCGCTTGCCAGCCGCGATCGAGCCGATGTGCTGGCCCATCGCCTGGGCGCCACCTTGCAGCGCCGCCGTGTAGAGCGTGTCCGCCACCTCCGGCCGGTTGCCGCCGCTGAGGCGGTTGCGGCGCTCGTGCTTCAGGCGCTGGCCGTATTCCAGCCAGCGCAGCTCCTCGAGCGCGCTGACCGAGACGTGCGAGTCCGAGCCGATGCCGAACGCGCCGTTGGACGCCAGGAACTCCTGCGCCGGGAAGATGCCGTCGCCGAGGTTGGCCTCCGTCGTCGGGCACAACCCCACCACCGCTTCGCTGTGGCCCATCATGTGCACTTCGTCGGGGCTGGCATGCGTCGCGTGGATCAGGCACCAGCGGCGGTCGATCTCGAACTTGTCGTACAGCCATTCGACGGGCCGCCGGTTGGACCAGGCGAGGCAGTCCTGCACTTCCTTGGTCTGCTCGGCGATGTGGATGTGGATCGGCCGCTCGCCGCCATGCGCGGACAGCACCGCCTTCATGTCGGCCTCGGTCGCGGCGCGCAGCGAGTGGAAGCACAGCCCCCATTGTGCGTCGATGCGCCGGCACGCGCGGTCGATGCCCTCGATCAGCTTGAGATAGCGCGCGACGTCGTTCTTGAAGCGCAGCTGCTTCTCCGCCAGCGGCTGCCCGCCGAACCCGCCATGCGCATAGAAGGCCGGCAGCACCGTCAAGCCGATGCCAGATGCCTCCGCCGCGCCAACGATGCGCTCCGCCATCTCCGCGAGGTTCGCATAGGCCGTGCCGCCCGGCTGGTGATGCAGATAGTGGAACTCGGCGACCGCGGTGTAGCCGCCCTTCAGCATCTCGATATAGAGGTGAGTCGCGATCGCCTGCACCTGCTCCGGCGTCAGCCGTCCGACCAGGCGATACATCAGCTCGCGCCAGGTCCAGAAACTGTCCTCGGGATTGAGCGCCTCCTCCGCGAGGCCCGCCATCGCGCGCTGGAACGCGTGCGAATGCAGGTTCGGCATGCCGGGCAGCAACGGACCCGCGGCGCGCTCATCGTCCGGCTGGGCCGCGCCGCGCGACACCGATCTGATTGTGCCACCGGTGTCGATACCGATGCGGACATCGGACTGCCAGCCGTCGGCGAGCCAGGCATGCGGCGCGTAGAGGACCTTCATCGGCGTATGGCTTCTTTGCGGTGTTGAATGGGGAGCTACCCTTGTGGTTACAAATCATGTCTGGCATAAGCCTGTCTAGACAGGAACGGACGTGAATCCGTTGAATATCGAACTTCTGCCCCGCTATTCGCGCGTCAAGCGCATGATCACCGAGCGCATCGATTCCGGCGAGTGGCAGCCGCGTCACCGCATCCCCTCGGAGTCGGAGCTGGTGCGCGACCTCGGAGTCAGCCGCATGACCATCAACCGGGCCCTGCGCGAGCTGACGCTCGACGGGCGGCTGATCCGCGTCCAGGGCGTCGGCACCTTCGTCGCCGAACCCAAGCCGATCTCCGCCCTGTTCGAGGTGCGCAACATCGCCGACGAGATCGCCGCGCGCGGCCATCGCCACAGCGCACAGGTGCTGACGCTCAAGAAGGAAAAGGCGAACGCCGATATCGCGCAGGCGCTCGGCATGAAGATGGGCGATCCGGTGTTCCATTCCGAGCTGGTGCATGCCGAGGACGACATGCCGGTGCAGATCGAAGACCGCTATGTCTCACCGGCGGCCGCGCCGGAATACCTGGATCAGGACTTCAGCACCCAGACGCCGTACGTCTACCTGATGGCGGCGGCGCCGATCTCCGAGGCGGAGCACGTGATCGACGCGGTCCACGCAACGCCGGCCGAGCGCAAGCTGCTGAAGATTGAGCCCAACGAGCCATGCCTGTGCCTGACGCGCACGACCTGGTCGAACGGGCGGCACGTCAGCTATTCGCGGCTGCTTTACCCCGGCGGGCGTTATCGCCTGCGCGGCAAGTTCAAGGCGCTCTAAGACTGCACCTGTTGGGATCAGGCTGCGGCCGTAGAGTCCATCGCCAAATCCAACTCCCACGTCTGCCCGACCATCTCATGTCCGAAGCTGTGGTGGCGCTCTTCAGCCACCAGCGTGAAGCCGCACTGCTTGTAGATGTGGATGGCGGTGACCAGGATATCGTTGGTCCACAACGTCATCTTCTTGTAGCCGCGCTGCTGCGCGAAGCGGATGCATTCCTCGACCAGGCGCTTGCCGATGCCGAGCCCGCGCGCCTTGGGGTCGACCAGCAGCATGCGCAGCTTAGCAACCTCGTCGGTCTTCTTGACCAGCATCACAAATCCGACATTCTCGCCGTCCTTCTCGGCGATCCAGGCGCGCTCCTTCTTCGGGTCGAACTCCTTCAGGAACTTCGAGCCGATCTCCGCCGCCAGCGCCTCGAAACTATCGTCGAAGCTGTATTCCCGCGCATAGAGCTCGCCGTGCTTCTGGACCGCCCAGCCGATATCGCCGGGCTGGTGCGGCCGCAGGATGTAAGATGCGCTGCGCTCCGGTTCGGCCGACAGCAACGTCTCGATCTCGCTCATGGCGTTGATCAGGCGCTGCTGCTGGCGCTGGGTCAGCGCGCTCAGCATCCGCCCCATGTCGATGCGCGAGCGCGCGTTGAGCGCGGCAAACCGCTGCTGGCCAAGCTCGGTCAGGCTCAGCAGATACTGCCGCGCATCGATGTCCGACGCCTGGCGCTGAATGACGCCGCGTTCCTGGAAATTCTTGAGCAGGCGGCTGAGATAGCCGGGATCGACTTCAAGATACTTGGCGAGGTCGGACGCGGTCGCAGCTTCGCGATGCGCCAGCTCGTAGATGATGCGCGCCTCGGTCAGCGAGAACTCGCTGCCGTTGTAGCCCTCGTGCAGCACGCCGACCTGCCGCGTATAGAACCGCGAAAAGCGCCGCACCGCCTCGACACACGACGCCTCGTCCATGCCAAATCTCCCCGGCATCTACATAGTTGCCGAAGATAACAGAATTAGTTGACTTTGGCAACTATGTTAAGCGTGCCTCGATCTCGGCGAGCCAGTCCGGCTCCAGCATGCCGGTCTCAACCAAGGCGATCTCTGGGCTGAGGTAGCGGTCCTGCTCCATGGACGGGATCTGCGTCCGCAGCCGGCGATAGGCCGTCCCTGTCCCCTGCCCCAGCCCGAGCTTGGGCAGGAACTCGATCGCCTGAGCGGCGCACAGATACTCGATCGCCAGAATGCGCCGGGTGTTGTCGATCACCTTCAGCGCCTTGAGCGCGCCTGGCGTGCCGAGGCTGATGTGGTCCTCTTGCTGCGCCGACGTCACATAGTTGTCGGCGACGGCCGGCTGGCTGAGGCGCTTGTTCTCCGCCGCCAAGGATGCCGCCACATACTGCACGATCATGAGGCCGGAATTGACGCCCGGCTGCTTCACCAGGAACGCCGGCAATCCGCTGGTCGCCGGATTGAGCAGGCGGTCGATGCGCCGCTCCGCGATCGAGCCCAGCTCCGCCACCGCCAGCGCCATCAGGTCGACCGCCATCGCCACCGACTGGCCGTGCGGATGCGCGTTCGAGATCACGCGATAGGACTCTGGCGTGCCGATCACCAGCGGATTGTCAGTCGCTGACTTGAGTTCAACGACGATCTGCTTGCGCGCATGGTCGAGCTGGTCGCGGGTCGCGCCATGCACCTGTGGGATGGAGCGCAGCGACAGCGCATCCTGCGTGCGATGGCCGCGGAAATGCGACATCACTTCGCTGCCCTTGAGCAGGCTGCGCAGCCGCTTGCCGACTGCGATCACGCCGACATGGGGTTTGAGGTTTAGCAGCTCCTCGTCGAAGGCGTCGGTCTGGCCCTTGAGCGCTTCGAACGACAAGGCCGCGATGATGTCCGACCAATCGGCCAAGCGCGCTGCTTCCACCACGCCAAGGCAGGAAAGACCGGCGAGACAGCGCGTGCCGTTGACCAGGCACAGCCCGTCCTTCGGGCCCACGTCGATCGGCTGCAAGCCCGCAGCGGCAATCGCTTCGCTCGCTGACATGCGGCGACCGGCATACTCGACGTCGCCGATGCCGAGCAGCGCCAGGCCGATGTGCGCGCCGTGCACGATGTAGCCGACCGAGCCCTGGCTCGGTACGATCGGATTGATGTTGTGGTTGAGGAACGCGACCAGCTGATCGATCACCGCCGGGCTGACGCCGGAATAGCCGTGGCACATGTCGTTGACCAGCGCGACCATGATGGCGCGCGTTTCCGATGCGTGCAGGGGCTCGCCAACGCCGCAGGCGTGGCTCAGCAGCGTGTTGCGCGAGATCTGCGCCAGTTCATCCGGCGCCAGCTTCACGTCGCTGAGAGCGCCGAGGCCGGTGGTGATGCCGTAGGCGCGCTCGCCGCTTTTCATGATGCGCTCGACGATGGCGCGACCGTTCTCCAGCTTGGCGCGCGCGCTCGGACCGAGCGATAAGCGCGCGCGAGCGTGGGAGATGGCGGCGATCTCTTCACAGGTCAGCGGCGCCGCATCGCGCAGGATGGTGGGTTGGCCAAGCTCTCGAGCCGACATGGCAGGTCTCTTGTATAGACAAGTACGTATGACTTACGCCCGCGCGTTCCCGCGGTCAAAGAAAAAGGCCGGTCGTCGGGACCGGCCTGATTGAGAAATTGGAATGAGCGCTAGGATCAGAACAGACCCTCGACCTCGCCCTTGGCGTTGAGCTTGATGCTGTTGGCCGATGGCACGCGCGGCAGTCCGGGCATGGTCATGATCTCGCCGCAGATCACCACGATGAACTCCGCGCCGGCGGACAACCGCACCTCGCGGACCGGCACCACGTGGTTGCTGGGCGCGCCCTTCAGATTCGGATCGGTCGAGAAGCTGTATTGGGTCTTGGCCATGCAGACCGGATAGTTGCCGAAGCCCATCTTCTCCAGCTCGTGGAAGCGGTCGCGCACCACCTTGTCGGCGATGATGCCCTGCGCGCCATAGAGGCTCTGCGCGACGGTGCGCACCTTGTCCCACAGCGGCATGTTGTCCGGATAGAGATAGGTGAAGTTGCTCTTCTGCTCGGTCGCCTTGACGACGGCGTGGGCCAGCTTCTCGATGCCCGCCGAGCCATAGGCCCAGTGATTGCACTCGATCGCCTCGACACCGAGCTCGCTGCAGATCTGGCGGACGGCATCCATTTCGCCGTCGGTGTCGGCGACGAAGCGGTTGATGGCGACGATCGGCGCCACGCCGAACTTCTTCACGTTCTCGATATGGCGCGCGAGGTTGGCGGCGCCCTTCTTCAGCGCCTCGATGTTCTCCTTGCCGAGGTCTTCCTTGGCGACGCCGCCATGCATCTTGAGCGCGCGGATGGTGCCGACGATCACGGCGGCGGCCGGCTTCAAGCCCGCCTTGCGGCACTTGATGTCGAAGAACTTCTCCGCGCCGAGGTCGGCGCCGAAGCCGGCTTCGGTCACGACGTAGTCGGCGAGCTTCAGAGCCGTCGTGGTCGCGATCACCGAGTTGCAGCCGTGGGCGATGTTGGCGAATGGACCGCCGTGGATGAAGGCGGGGTTGTTCTCCAGCGTCTGCACCACGTTCGGCGCGATCGCGTCCTTGAGCAGCACCGTCATCGGCCCTTCAGCCTTGAGGTCGCGGGCGTAGATCGGCTTCTTGTCGCGGGTGTAGCCGACGATGATGTTACCGAGGCGCTGGGTCAGGTCCTTGAGGTCGCGCGCCAGGCAGAAGATCGCCATCACTTCCGAGGCGACGGTGATGTCGAAGCCGTCCTCGCGGGGGAAGCCGTTCGGCGTGCCGCCGAGCGAGTTCACGATCGAGCGCAGCGCGCGGTCGTTCATGTCCATGACCCGGCGCCAGGTCACGCGGCGCGTGTCGAAGCCGAGGTCGTTGCCCCAATAGATGTGGTTGTCGATCAGCGCCGACAGCAGGTTGTGCGCGGTCGAGATGGCGTGGAAGTCGCCGGTGAAATGCAGGTTGATGTCTTCCATCGGCACGACCTGGGCATAGCCGCCGCCGGCGGCGCCGCCCTTCACGCCGAAGCACGGACCGAGGCTCGGCTCGCGCAGGCAGATGATCGCCTTCTTGCCGATGCGGTTGAGGCCGTCGCCGAGGCCGACGGTGGTGGTGGTCTTGCCCTCGCCCGCCGGCGTCGGGCTGATCGCAGTGACCAGGATCAGCTTGCCGTCCGGCTTGTCCTTCAGGCTCTCGATGAACTTCATCGAGATCTTGGCCTTGGTATGGCCATAGGGCAGCAGGTGCTCTTCCGGGATCCCGAGCTTGGCGGCGACCTCGCGGATCGGCTTCATCGTGGCATCGCGTGCGATCTCGATATCGCTGCCGACCTTCTTGTTCATGGACCCGTCACTCCTGCGACCTTGTGGTTCCCCTGACGCCGCCATTGCGGCAGCGCCCGTCGAAAATCGGCTGAAGCCTATGGAGATTCCCCTGTGGTCGAAAGTCTGTCCGCGACGGTTCTTGTCGAAATTCCGGTGTCCAAAGGGCCGATTTCATTGCGCTTTTGTGCTCGGACCCACCTCAGCGAATCGCTAAAACTTCAATTAAATCAAGGCTAAAGCCGATGGTTTCTTTATCTCTGATTCATGCCGCGTCAATACACTGGAAACGTCCCAGCCGGGTGATTGCCCCGTCCCCCATCGATGCCCGGCTAACCGGGCCGCTGTCGCAAGGCAGCGGCCCGAATTATTTGAGCATTGTGCGGGCAGTGGACTAAGAGCCGCTCCGCCCTTACAAGTCGCCGATCAAAGGGCGATTAGCTCAGTTGGTAGAGCGCTTCCTTTACACGGAAGATGTCGGCGGTTCGAGTCCGTCATCGCCCACCAGCCTCTCAGTGAATCCAGCATGGAACTGGGCACCGAACTCTTCGACCTCCTGAACAGAAGACAGAAGGTCGGCGGAAAGCAGGTCCCCGTCGTCTATGGCGCTCGCGGTCTGTCGGATGCCGAAGTCGCTTCCATAGAGGCTCAACTCGGGTTTCGCGTCCCCGATGATTTCGCCTACCTCTTCAAGAACCTGCAGGATCCGGGCCGGGTCCTGTTTCCATGGTCAGAGTTTGACAAGCAAAAATATGATGAAGTGATCGCCTGGGTTCGAAGGGGCGTTGAATTTGACATAGAGCATGACTCCCTTTGGCTGCAGCGCTGGGGTGAGAAGCCGAGAACACTCTCCGCGGCCGTCGAAATTGCGAGGAAGGATTTCGAGACCTGGCCCAAGCTCTTGCCCATCTTCGGCCACCGGTTCCGGGCCGCGGAACCCTGTCGTAGCGGCAACCCGGTGTTCTCGATTTGGCAAACCGACGTCATCTACTACGGCGCCGATCTGGCGCACTATCTCCTCAACGAATTCGTAGACCACGACCACGCACTCCATACATCCCCGAACATCCGAAGAATTGATGTTTGGAGTGACTTTGCCGACAACTGATGGACTGCGAATTGGCCCTCGCGCAAGCCTTCAAAATGAAACCGGCCGCTTGATCAGAGCGGCCGGATCTTCATCGCAACGATCTGCGAAAAATTCTGTCCCCTAGTTGACCGCGTCCTTCAGTCCCTTGCCCGCCTTGAACTTCGGCAGCTTGGATGCCGGGATCTGGATCTCTTCGCCAGTGCGCGGATTGCGGCCCTTCGACTTCGCGCGCTTGGCGACGCTGAAGGTACCAAAGCCGACGAGCCGCACTTCGTTGTTCTTCTTGAGCGCCTTGGTGATGGCGTCGAAGACGGCATCGACCGCGCGGGCTGCGTCTGATTTGGAAAGGCCGGTATCGTCGGCCACTTCCGCAATCAAGTCATTCTTGTTCACTGGGTACCCCCCTTGCTCTCTGGATCGTTCGATTTGATTGGATTGGTTTTGCCAGGCCCTGAACGCGGGATTTTAGAACCCGGTTTTCTGGCCCGTCAATGAAAGAACCGCGATTATCCACATGATAATCGCGGTTCTCAGCACGTTGTTAGATGTTTGTTAGATCGAGAAAATGCTGTGCGATCAGTGCGTCACGATGCCGACGTCCTCATCGCCCGACTTCTCGGCGACGGGCGTGCCGGGTTCCGGCGGCTCGATCCATTCGATCGGCGTCAGCGGCGCTGTGAGCGCGTGCCTCAGCACTTCTTCGACGGTTGCTGCCGGTACGATCCGCAGTCCACGCTTCACGTTGTCAGGAATTTCCGCCAGATCCTTCTCGTTGTCGGAGGGAATGACAACGGTCTTGATGCCCGCGCGCAGCGCGGCCAGCAGCTTCTCCTTCAAGCCGCCGATCGGCAGCACGCGGCCACGCAGCGTGACCTCGCCGGTCATCGCAACGTCGCGGCGCACCGGAATGCCGGTCAGCACCGACACGATCGTCGTCACCATCGCAACACCGGCCGATGGCCCATCCTTCGGCGTCGCGCCTTCCGGCACGTGCACGTGGATGTCCCTGCGCCCGAACAAGGTCGGCTTGATGCCGAATTCGGCGGCGCGGGACTTCACGAACGATTCCGCGGCCTGAACCGATTCCTTCATCACGTCGCCGAGCTTACCGGTGGCCGACACCTTGCCCTTGCCGGGCAGCGTGACGGCTTCGATGGTCAAGATGTCGCCGCCCACTTCGGTCCAGGCGAGGCCGGTGGTGACGCCCACCATGTCCTTGGCCTCCGCCTCGCCGTAGCGGAACTTGCGGACGCCGGCGAACTTCGGCAGGCTGCGGCGGCTGATCGACACCTTCTTGAGATTCTTCATCAGAATCTCTTTGATCGACTTGCGCGCCAGGTTGGCGATCTCGCGCTCGAGGTTACGGACGCCGGCCTCGCGCGTGTAGTAGCGCACTAGGTCGCGGATGGCGTCTTCCGACACCGTCCACTCCGTCTTCTTCAGCGCATGGTCCTTCATCTGCTTGGGGACCAGGTGGCGGAACGCGATCTCGACCTTCTCATCCTCGGTGTAGCCGGGGATGCGGATGATCTCCATGCGGTCCATCAGCGGCTGCGGCATGCGCAGGGTGTTGGCGGTCGTGATGAACATCACGTCCGACAGGTCGTAATCGACCTCCAGGTAGTGGTCGTTGAAGTTGACGTTCTGCTCGGGGTCAAGGACCTCCAGCAAGGCCGACGAGGGGTCGCCACGCCAGTCCTGGCCCAGCTTGTCGATCTCGTCGAGCAGGAACAGCGGGTTCGACGACTTCGCCTTCTTCATAGCCTGGATGACCTTGCCGGGCATCGAGCCGATATAGGTCCGGCGGTGGCCGCGCACTTCCGCCTCGTCCCGGACGCCGCCGAGCGAGATGCGGATGAAGTTGCGTCCGGTCGCCCGCGCGACCGACTTGCCGAGCGAGGTCTTGCCGACGCCCGGCGGGCCGACCAGGCACAGGATCGGGCCTTTGATCTTCTTCTGGCGCTGCTGCACGGCGAGGTACTCAAGGATGCGCTCCTTGACCTTCTCCAGGCCGTAGTGGTCGTCGTTCAGCACCTTCTCGGCGAGCTTGATGTCCTTCTTGATCTTGGTCGGCTTGCTCCATGGAATGGACAGCAGCCAGTCCAGATAGTTGCGGACGACCGTCGCTTCCGCCGACATCGGGCTCATGGTGCGGAGCTTCTTGACCTCTGCGGCGGCCTTTTCGCGGCCTTCCTTCGAGAGCTTGGTCTTCTTGATGCGCTCCTCGAGTTCGGCCAGCTCGTCGCGGCCGTCCTCGGATTCGCCCAGCTCCTTCTGGATCGCCTTCATCTGTTCGTTGAGGTAGTACTCGCGCTGCGTCTTCTCCATCTGGCGCTTGACACGCGAGCGGATGCGCTTTTCCACCTGCAGGACGCCGATTTCGCCCTCCATGAAGGAGAACACCTTCTCGAGCCGCGCCGACACCGACGCGATCTCGAGCAGCTCCTGCTTGTCGGAGATCTTGAGGGTCAGGTGCGAGGCGACCGTATCGGCCAACTTCGAGGGATCCTCGATCTGGTTGACCGAGACCAGCACCTCGGGCGGGATCTTCTTGTTGAGCTTGATGTACTGCTCAAACTGCGTGATCACCGAGCGAGCCAGGGCCTCGACTTCCTTGCCTTCCTTGTCGCTCTCCGCCATCTCGCCCGCGCGAGCGACGAAGAACGGATCGATCTCGGAGAAGTCCTCGATCTTGGCGCGCATGCCGCCTTCGACCAGCACCTTCACGGTGCCGTCGGGCAGCTTCAACAGCTGCAGCACGGTGCCGACCGTGCCGATCCCGTACATATCTGCCGGGCCGGGATCGTCCTGGGCGGCGTTGCGCTGGGTGACGAGGAGAATCTGCTTATCCTCCTTCATCACGTCCTCGAGCGCGCGCACCGACTTCTCGCGCCCCACGAACAGCGGCACGATCATGTGCGGAAACACCACGATGTCCCTGAGCGGCAGGACTGGATACTTCGGGAGGGTGGGATTTTCTTGCGTCATCGCAATGCAGACTCCAATGCTTCAACAGGCAGACTAGCCCCGCCAGTACCCCCTAGCAACCTCATGACCGGACAAGATTTCCCGGTCAGATCGGGGGTGGCGCACGCCGTTGTTTTCCCTGCACGAACCATGCCGATGGAGGCGATTGCGGACAGGCGCGTCATAACGGCGCACGGTGGCCGGGCGGTTGGCCCGTTGTTCTGTTAACTACTTGGTAGACCGGACAGGCGCCTTCAAGGTCCCGCTCTTGGCAGACCCAGGATGCCCGGAATGCAGGAGACGCGGGGCCGGTCAGGCGCCGGCCACGTCGCCGCGGCGGTCGGTGTAGATGTAAAGAGGCTTGGCCTTGCCATCGACCACTTCCCGGCTGATCACGATCGCTTCGACGCCGTCAAGGCTGGGCAGATCGAACATCGATTCCAGCAGGATTGCTTCCATGATGGAGCGCAGCCCGCGCGCGCCGGTCTTGCGCGCGATCGCCCGGCGCGCGATCGCACCCAGCGCATCCTCGGCGAAGTCGAGACGGACATCCTCCATCTCGAACAGCCGCTGATACTGCTTCACCAGAGCGTTCTTCGGTTCGGTCAGGATCTTGACCAGAGCCTCTTCATCGAGATCTTCGAGCGTCGCTACCACGGGCAGGCGGCCGACGAACTCCGGGATCAGACCGAACTTAAGAAGGTCCTCGGGCTCGACTTCGCGCAGCACTTCGCCCGCGCGCCGGTCGTCCGGACCGCGCACGTCGGCGCCGAAGCCGATGGCGGAACCGCCGCGGCCGCGCTGCGCGATGATCTTCTCCAGACCCGCGAACGCACCACCGCAGATGAACAGGATGTTGGTCGTGTCGACCTGCAGGAACTCCTGCTGCGGATGCTTGCGGCCGCCCTGCGGCGGAACCGAAGCGATGGTGCCTTCCATGATCTTCAGCAAGGCCTGCTGCACACCCTCGCCCGACACGTCGCGGGTGATCGAGGGGTTGTCGGACTTGCGGCTGATCTTGTCGACTTCGTCGATGTAGACGATGCCGCGCTGTGCGCGCTCGACATTGTAGTCGGCGGACTGCAGCAGCTTCAGGATGATATTCTCGACATCCTCGCCCACGTAGCCGGCTTCGGTCAGCGTGGTGGCGTCAGCCATGGTGAATGGCACGTCGATGATGCGCGCCAGCGTCTGGGCCAGCAGCGTCTTGCCGCAACCGGTCGGGCCGACCAGCAGGATGTTGGATTTCGACAGCTCGACGTCGTTCTGCTTCCCGACGTGGGCGAGCCGCTTGTAGTGGTTGTGCACGGCGACGGAGAGCACCTTCTTGGCGTGCTCCTGCCCGATCACGTAGTCGTCCAGCACCTTGCAGATGTCGCGCGGGCTCGGAACACCGTCACGCGAGCGCACCAGGGTGGTCTTGTGCTCCTCACGGATGATGTCCATGCACAGCTCGACGCATTCATCGCAGATGAAGACTGTCGGGCCGGCGATCAGCTTGCGAACCTCGTGCTGGCTCTTTCCGCAGAACGAGCAGTAGAGGGTGTTTTTTGAATCGCTGCCGCTGGACTTGTTCATTCGCTATCCGTTCGCACCTCGACCGGCCGGATTCGGCCGTCTCGAGGCCATGTTAGCCTTGGAAGAATCGTCCGCACAACGGCTTTATGCCGCCGTGCGCCGCCCGGCCGCCGCACCGTGGCGCCGGACCAATATATGACACTGGTTCGGGGCCTGCGATCACCCGATCGGCCTATTCCAGGTGGAATTAAGCCTAGGCCCGGAATGGCTAGCAAAGGGTTAAGAACTGGATTTCGGACGGCTCGGGTCATCGGCGGCGGGCCGCTCTGCAATGACCTGGTCGACCAAGCCAAAGGTCTTGGCCTCTTCAGGGGTCATGAACCGGTCGCGCTCCATGGCGTCTTCGATCGTCTTCAGCTCCTGGCCGGTGTGCCGCACGTAGATTTTGTTCAACCGGTCGCGGGTTTTCAGGATTTCCTTGGCGTGGATCTCGATATCCGAGGCCTGGCCCTGGAAGCCGCCCGAGGGCTGATGGATCATGATGTTCGAATGCGGCAGGCTGAAACGCTTGCCCTTGGCGCCGGCCGTCAGCAGCAGCGAACCGGCGGACGCCGCCAGGCCGACGCAGAGGGTCGAGATGTCCGGCCGGACATACTGCATGGTGTCGTACATCGCGAGACCGGAGGTCACCACGCCGCCCGGCGAGTTGATGTAGAGCGAGATCTCCTTGCTCGGATTCTCGGACTCCAGGAACAGCAGCTGGGCGCAGACCAGACTGGCCATGTGGTCATTCACCGGCCCGACCACGAAGATGATCCGCTCCTTCAGCAGCCGGGAATAGATGTCGAAGGCCCGCTCGCCGCGCGCGGTCTGCTCGACCACCATCGGCACCAGCATGTTGTTGTAAGTCTCGATTGGATCGCGATCTCTGATCATGTAGCCCTCGTCAAAACACTGTAATCCGGCTCGGCCGGCGAATCATCGCATTGGCGCCGATCATACGCCGCGTCCCGCCTTGCGCAATCGCGCTCGGATCAGGCGGCTTCGCCTTCCTTGCGGAACTCGTCCGGGCTGGTTCGACGCTCGGACACCTGCGCGAGTTCCAGGATGAAGTCGATGACCTTGTCTTCATATATGGGCGCGCGGAGCTGATTCAAAGCCTCCGGCGACTTTTGATAATATTCGATCACCTGCTTCTCCTGGCCCGGGAAGCGGCGGGCTTCGGTGATGATCGCGCGGGTCAAATCATCATTAGGAACCTGGATATTGTTGGTGCGGCCGACTTCCGACAGCAGCAGGCCCAGCTTCACGCGCCGCTTGGCGATGTCGCGGTACTCGGTCTTGAGCTGCTCCTCGCTCTTGCCCTTGTCCTCCGCATCCAGGCGATCAGCCTTCATGTCCGCCTCGATCTGCTTCCAGATCGCCTCGAACTCGGCCTCGACCAGCCCTTCCGGCAGCGTGAAATCGTGCTTGTCCGCCAGCTGATCCAGCAGGACGCGCTTCAGCCGCGCGCGGCCGGCGAGGCCGTAGTCGCGCTCGATCTGCTCGCGCACGCGCTTACGCAAGCCGTCCAGGTTGTCGGCGCCGAGCGCCTTGGCCATCTCGTCGTCGATCGGCTGGTCCTTGAGCTGGCTGACCTGCTTCACCGTCACGTCGAACTCGGACGGCTTGCCCGCCAGCTCCTTGTTGCCGTACTCGGCCGGGAACTCGACCTTCACCAGCTTCTTGTCACCCTTCTTCAGGCCGGCGAGCTGATCCTCGAAGCCCGGGATGAACATGCCGGAGCCGAGCTCCAGGTGGAAATCCTCGGCCTTGCCGCCATCGAACTCCTTGCCGTCGACGCGGCCGACGAAATCGATGTGCACGACATCGCCCGACTGCGCCGCGTGGTCATCCGACGCGGTCTCCGGCTTGCGCTGACGCTTGGCCAGGCGCTGCAGGCTCTCGTCGATCTCGGTGTCCGGCACATCGACGACGGTGCGCTCCAGCTTGAGAGTCTTGAAGTCGACCGGTGTGATGTCGGGGATCACTTCCATGGCGACGCTGAACTCGAGGTCCTTGCCGTCCTCGAAGCTCACGATCTCGACCTTGGGCTGTCCGGCCGGGCGCAGGTTGCGCTCGTTGAGCAGCTGGTGCGAACCCTCGCTCACCGTTTTCTCCAGCACCTCGCCCATCACCGACTTCTCGTATCGCTGCTTCAGCAGCTGCAGCGGCACCTTGCCCGGACGGAAGCCCGGCATGCGGATCCGCTCGCCCAGCTCCTTGAGGCGCGTCTCGATCTGTCCCTGGAGCGTGTCCGCGGGGACGACGACCTTGTATTCACGCTTGAGGCCGGTGGCGTTGGTTTCGGTGATCTGCATGGAAGGGCTCTATCCGCTCGTTGTTGGCAGTCCGGCAAGGCGACGGCGAGCGACAGTCGAGTGGTGCGGGCGGAGGGACTTGAACCCCCACGACTTGCGTCACTGGAACCTAAATCCAGCGCGTCTGCCAGTTCCGCCACGCCCGCCCGGCGTTCTGTCTACGGCGCCATCGCGGGTTGCCGCCCCGCATTGTCGGGCGCGGATGTATCCCAGGCGCGCCGTCGGCACAAGGAAAAACCCGAATCCGGAAGGTCAGCAGGCGCTTTCAGCGGCTTGTGAATTAACCCTTTTGCGCCAGCGCGTTGGCCAGGGCGGCCGGAAGCCGGCCGGGGAGGTCTTCGGCGATCAGGCCGAGGCCGAAGCTTTCCGCCGCCTGGCCGTGCAGCCAGACCCCCATGGCAGCCGCCTGAAACGGCTGCATCTGGAGCCCCAGCAACCCCGTGATGACCCCGGCGAGGACATCCCCGGAGCCGGCGGTCGCCAGTGTCGGCGGGGCGCCGGCCGCCACGACGCTGCCGCCGTCCGGCGCCGCCACCACAGTATCGGAGCCTTTGAGGACGATAGTGCAGCCGGTGCGCCGGGCGGCCTCGCGGGCGCGCTCGACCTTGCTGAGGCGCGCCACTAGGTCGGGGAACAGCCGCCCGAACTCCCCTTCGTGGGGTGTGAGGACGATGTCCGGCCGGCCCTGGGTGAGCTGGCTGTTTCCCGCCAGCACGGTCAGCCCGCCCCCATCGAGAACCGTCGGCCGGCTGAGAGCGGTGCCCGTGCGCACCAGATCTGCAGTCGTGCCGTCCGGCTCCAGGCCGCTGCCGATCAGCAGCGACGTGATCCGCTCCTCGCCCGCAATGCTGGCAAAGGCGGCGAGATCGCCGGACTTGCGGACGATCGCGCCCGGCTGGTCGGCGGCATAGACCGCCCAGGCTTCGGGCGGCACCGCCAGGGTCAGCAGCCCGATCCCAACGCGCCGTGCCGCATGGGCCGCGAGCCGCGCCGCACCGGTCATCACTGCGCCGCCGGCGATCACCGCATGGCCGCGCTGGTATTTGTGATGCGTCGGCTTCGGCTGCGGATAGGCCGAAGCCCACAGCGCCGGCTGGTTCAGCCGGCACGTTGGGTTGGCCGCGGCGAGATCGTCGGCGTTGAAGCCGACGTCGGCCACAACGACCTCGCCGCATTGCTCCGCGCCGGGCTGCAGCGCGTGGCCCTGTTTGCGCCAGCCGAAGGTCACGGTGAGGTCGGCGGCGATCGCGGCGCCCATGATCCGTCCATCGTCGGCATGCACGCCGCTCGCGATGTCGACCGCGACGACCGTCGCGGTCGCGCGGTTGACCGCCTCGATCAGCGCGGCCGTCTCGCCCTCCAGAGCGCGATCAAGGCCGATGCCGAACAGCGCATCTACCACGATGGCGGATCGGTCGAGCGCGGCGATGATATCGATATCGGGGCGCGGCGCATCGCCCTGCCACATGGCAGCCGCGCGCGCGGCATCGCCGCCATACTCTGACTTGGCTCGAACGGCGTGGAGCGTCACGCGATAGCCCGCGGCGCGCAGCGTGGCGGCGGTGACGAAGCCGTCGCCGCCGTTGTTGCCGGGTCCGCACAGCACATGAACCTCGCCGACGCGTCCCGCCGGCCAGCGCGCCATGATCGCGTCGGCCACCGCGACACCGGCGCGGCGCATCGCCTCGAAGCTGGGCAGGCCGCGCGCGAACGCCGCACGCTCGGCGGCGCGCATCTCGGTGCCGGTCAGCAGCGCCAAATCGGGGTGATCGCCAAGCTGCATCGGTCGGCTCACCTCGCTGAAAATAGAAAGGTGGCTAGTTGAGGACGGGCCGGCAGAACTGATCGCCGAAACGCGTCCTGATGTCCTCGCACGCTTTCTGCGCGTCGCCAAGGCCCTCGAATGGGCCGGCAAAGACCCGATAGAGCGAGCCCTTCGCATCGCCCAGGAAATATCGCCGGAGATCGAGATCGAGCTTCTTGAGAAGCCCGGGATATTGCATCGTCAGCTTGTTCCAGTAGGAGCGAGCATCGCCCTCCTGCCCGGATTCGTACAGCCAGATGCGGTAGACACGGAGATCGCCCGTCAGAGACTCCGCAACCGGCAGATCGGCTCTCGGATCGTCGGGGGCCGGCGCTGGCGAGCCCTCGGCCTCTGGCGCGTTTTCCGCTTGCTCGCCTTGCTGCTGCTCTTCCGCCCCCTGTTCCTCTTCCGCCGCCTGTTGCTGTTCGCCCGCGACCGGATCCTCGGGCGCGTGCCCGGTGGTCGCCGCCTCCACCGGCGGCTGCGCGGGAGGCGCCGGCTCTTGCGTCGCTTCCTCTGTCGGAGGTGTTGCTGCTTGCTGTGTTTCGCTGGGCGTGGCGTCCTGCGGTTTCGCCGGCGGGTCTTCGGTCTTCGCAGCTTCGGCGGGCGGCGTCTCGGTCTTCTGCGGGTCGGCCGGCGCGGCCTCCTCGACCGCAGGCGTCGAACTGACCGCCGGCTTGTCGATCGCGGCAAGCTCCTTGCGCGCGGGCTCGAAGCCGGCCGCGGCCGCGCGGTCGTACCATTGCCGCGCCGCAGCCATGTCCTTCGGCACGCCGGTGCCGTCGCGATAGTAGCCGGCGACCGCGAACTGCGCTTCGGGCAGTCCGCTTTCCGCCGCCTGCAGCAGGTACTCCGCCGCCTTCTTCATGTCCTTCTTCACGCCGACGCCGGCGGCATATTGCAGGCCGAGATTGAAGCGCGCGGTGGTGTTGCCGGACTCCGCCGCCTTCGACCACAGCTCGATCGCCTTCGGCACGTCCTGCTTGACGCCACGGCCATCGGCATAGAGCCGCGCGAGATTGTTGATCGCCGGGGCGTAGCTCTGGTCTGCGGCCTTCCGATACCACTCCGACGCCGCCTTCGGATCGGCATAGGGAACGCCCTGCCCCATCTCGTAGAGCATGCCGAGGCCGTGCTGCGCGTGCGCATCGCCGGCCTTGGCGCTCTCGATCCATTCGGAGAAAGCGTGGGCGAAATCCTTGCGGTTGAAGGCGGTCAGCCCGGCGGCGTAGTCGGCAAAGGCAGCGGACGACAGCAGCAGGATTACGGTCCCGGCGGCCAGGCAAGGACCCCAGGACCGTGCGGCGCGCGACGCTCGAACCATCCCCCTCAAGCCCCGAATCGTGGTGCGAATCGCCATGACAGCACTATGCGCCGCGGGATTTATGCGTGCAACGCAAGGCCATTGCACGCTAGTTGGGCGCCGGCCCGCGCGTGCCGGCAACGACCGGCACGGGCCCGGCGATCGGTCCCGCATGGTGATGCACCATGCGCCAGATCTTGCCGTCGCGCGCAAACAGGTTGGTTGCGATGAAACCGTGGCCGGAGACCGATTCCAGGCAGCACACGATGCCCATGTCGCCGATCAGATCGCGCGCCAGCACGCGGTGTGCGATCGGCATGGCCCCGGCATTGGAGAAGATCTCGGCCCAGCTGCGCAGCACCGCCTCGCGGCCGTGGATCGGCTGCCATCCGGGATGGCAGCAGAACACCGCGTCGCCGGCCGCCCATAGTTCCGACATCTGGTCGATGTTCGCGGTCGAGAACGCGTCGTAGAACGCACTGTTCGTGAATTCGACGGCAGCCAAGGCGCTCATCGGTTGTTCCGGCTGTTGTTCTCCGGGTCGGGGCCGCCGGTCGGCCCGTCGTTGCCCTGATCGCCGATCGGCGGTCCGGCCGCATCCGGCGACTGCGGAATGTAATCGCGCGGCAACGCCCGCAAGCCGGCGACCGATGTCGCGCAGCCGGACGTGACATTGATCCGCTGTCCGGCATTAACCGCCACGGTGCTCGGCGTGTTGCAAGCCAGCACGTCCACCGCGCCTTCGATCACGTTGACCTCGGTCGCGCCGTCGGCGCCGACGAAGATCACCAGATGCGTGCCGCGGATCGTCATGGTCGCGGTCGGCGTGACGAGTTTCACGTTCTCCTTGTTCTTGAGCTCGCCGCTTTGATAGCGGAATGCGCCGATCCGGAGCGAAAGCTGGCCACCGCCGGTGGTCGTGCTTGGGTCGTAGACGAACTCGTCGAGCCGTACTTCGCCGTTGGGCCCGACTACCAGATGCGTGTTGTCGAGGAACTCCAGTTCGGTCGACCCGCGCACGCCGGTCTTCACCAGCTCCTGCGAGTAGACCTCGTCCTGGAAATAGATGTCGCGGGTCGTTTGCTGATCGCCCGCCGCGGTGGCGCCGCGATAGGTACGCTGAATCACCGCGCCGATTTCGGGGGCCTGGGCCGATGCCAGCTGCGCCGCCTCAAAAGAAGCGACGACGGCGACCGTCATCCAGAGCGTCCGGCGTGTCCAAGTTCGCATCATCGCATTCCTGCCCTCTCTCTGCGCGCGATTCGACCGAAAAGCTCAAGCAAAATATATACTTAAGGTAAAGATAAACCTAGCAGGAAGGTCGCCTCGGCACTGGAAGGGGTTCAGTCCATGACCGGCGCTGCGACATGACGCCGGCTGCGCGCAGCCCGGAAAACACAGATAACTCAAAGACCTAGGCGAGCCTTGCGCGCCGCGTTCGGCGCTGCAACATTGCACCTGTGGGAGGAGCGATGATCGGACGATTGAACCATGTGGCCATTGCGGTGCCGGACTTGGCGGCCGCGACCGCGACCTACGGCAACGCGCTCGGCGCCAAGGTGTCGGCGCCAATCCCGCAACCCGAGCACGGCGTCACGGTGGTGTTCGTCGAGCTGCCCAATACCAAGATCGAGTTGCTGCACCCCCTCGGCGATAACTCTCCGATCAAGGGCTTCCTGGAGCGCAACCCGAGCGGCGGCATCCATCACGTCTGCTACGAGGTGGCAGACATCTATGCCGCGCGCGACCGGCTGAAGGCGGAAGGCGCCCGCGTGCTGGGCGACGGCGAGCCCAAGATCGGGGCCCACGACAAGCCGGTGCTGTTCCTGCATCCCAAGGACTTCTACGGCACCTTGATCGAACTCGAGCAGGCGTGACGTGAGCTACTGGTTCTCGCAGGCGGCGATCTTCCTGCTGATCTGGTTCGTGACCCTGTTCGCGGTGCTGCCCTGGGGCGTGCGGCCGCAGACCGACACCGAGCCCGGCCACGATCCGGGCGCGCCCTCCAATCCGCAGCTGGGTCGCAAGGCGGTGATCACTACTGTCATTTCCTTGCTGCTGTGGGGCGTCTATTTCTACGTGACGCAGACCCTCGGATTTTCGCTGCTATCGCTCACGCAGACCGGAAGCTGACCCATGAGCACCTATTGCGACGTCGCGCCCGGCCACGAATGGCACGGGCCCTATCACCAATCGCACTACGGCTTCCCGATTGCCGACGACGATGAGCTGTTCGAGCGTCTGATCCTGGAGATCAACCAGGCGGGCCTCAGCTGGCTCACCATCCTCAAGCGCCAGGACGCGTTCCGGAAAGCGTTCCGCGAGTTCAAGATCGAGAAGGTGGCGCGCCTCGGCGCGCGCGATGTCGAGCGTCTGATGCAGGACGCATCCATCATCCGCAACCGCATGAAGATCGAAGCAACCATCGAGAACGCCAAGCGCATCAAGATCATCCAGCGCGAAACGGGCTCGTTCGCGGAATGGCTGAAGTCGCATCACCCGAAGCGCAAGGACGAATGGGTGAAGCTGTTCAAGAAGACTTTCGTCTTCACCGGCGGCGAGATTGTCGGCGAGTTTCTGATGAGCATCGGCTACCTGCCGGGTGCGCACCACGGCGGCTGCCCGATCTACAAGCGCATCGCAAAGTTGAAGCCGGCCTGGAGCGAGGCCGAGAAGAAAGGCTTCCGCTACTGACGCTGGACCACCGAGGTTGGGGCAGTGTCGACGTCCTCGTCGAACTCCTTCTCGGCCTCCGCGTCCTGCTGAGCGCGCTTCTTCTCGATCAGCTTTGCAAGCAGGATCGAGACCTCGTAGAGCCCGATCAGCGGGATCGCAAGGCTGACCTGGCTCAGCACGTCGGGCGGCGTGACCACCGCCGCCACGGCAACGACACCGACAATCGCATAGCGGCGCTTCGAAGCGAGCCCCGCGGAGGTCACGATGCCGACCCGCGCCAGCAAGGTCAGCAAGACCGGCAATTCGAAGCAGAACCCGAACGCGAAGATCAGCGCCATGACCAAGTTGATGTACTCGCCGACCTTCGGCTGCAACTCGATCGTGGGAACGTCGGGGCCGCCGACCACCTGGAAACTGGAGAAGAACTGGATCGCGAGGGGCAGCAGGAAGTAATAGAAAAACGCTGCGCCGATGAGGAACATGATCGGCGTTGCGACTAGGAAGGGCAGGAACGCCTTCCGCTCGTTCTTGTACAGCCCTGGCGCGACGAAGGCCCAGATCTGGCTCGCCACCAGCGGGAACGAGATGCACAGCCCGCCAAACGCCGCCAGTTTCAACTGGGTGAAGAAGGGTTCGACCAGATCGGTGTATTGGAACGGCTTGCCGGTCACCAGCATGGGCGCGGCCAGGAAGTTGAACATGTGCTGCGCGACGAAATAGCAGCCGACGCACGCCACCGCAAAGCCGACGACCGAGAACAACAGGCGCTTGCGCAACTCGACCAGATGCTCGAGCAGCGGCATTTTCTTTTCTTCTTCAGCCCCGGCCATACCCCTACGCCTTCGCCTCTTCTTTGGCTGGGGCGACGTCGCCGGCCGCCTCTTTGGCAGGTTCAGGGGCGGCGATCGCAGCGGGCGCTGCCATCGACGGCGCCGGCGGGATCGGGCCGACCGGTGAAATCGGCTCGGCCTTGATCTGCTTCACGTCTTTTTCGAGGGACGAGACGCTGGATTTCATTTCGCCGGTCGGGTCCACGGCCTTCTCGATCGCCTTGGAGATCGAGCCCCTGGTTATGGACTGGGCGGCCTTGCGGGCGTCTTCCAGCTCGGCCTCGCGCACGATCTCGTTAATGCCGCTCTGGAATTCTCCAGCCAGCCGTCGTGCGCTCTTTGTAAGATTGGTGATCGTGCGCAGCGCGTTCGGCAGTTCCTTCGGCCCCAGCACCACCAGGGCAACCGCACCCACAACCAGCAGCTCGCCCCATCCCAGATCGAACATCGGGAACGCCTTCCAACGACTTCCGCCGGCCGCTTACGACCGGTCGATGACGCTCTGCTGCTTGTCGTTGTTTTCGGCCTGCGGCTGCTCGCCGTCCTTGCTCTCCTTCAGACCCTTCTTGAAGGCATTAATGCCCTGGCCGAGGTCTTTCATGAGATTGGGGATCTTGCCGCGGCCTCCGAACAACAGGAGCACGACGGCCAACAAGATCAGCCAATGCCACCAGCTACCGATACCCATCAGGGCTCTCCTCAGTGTTACGCGGGCGGACTATCGCAGAATGACCTTGGGGCTGCAACAAGCCGCTGCGCGCTATTTCGAATGAATTACGGTCGTGTAAGCCTTTGGATTTTCACGTTTCCGGGAACATGAGAATCGCATCCGGCGGAACCTTCAGGACGACCCGGTCGCCGGCTTTCGGCGGACGGCCATTGAGCCTCACCGACAGCTTCACCTCTCGCCCTTCGGCGTCCCGCACCGGCACGTGGACGACCCACCCGGTTCCCAGGAAATGGGTATCCTGCACCTCAACAATCAAGCCGTCCGCATCATCGCCCCGCGCGTGCGACAAGGTGACGGCCTCGGGGCGGAAGCTGACCACCACGCGGGCGCCTTCCGGCTGTCCGGGGGCGCCCAGCCGCCCGAGCGGGCTCTCGACGTGGCCGTCCCGCACCACGCCGCGCAGCTCGTTGACGCGGGAGAAGAAGCTGGCCACGAACAGGTCGGCCGGCCGGTAGTAGAGCTCCTGCGGCGGTCCGCTCTGCACTATCTTGCCGGCGCGCATCAGGTAGATCCGGTCGGCCATGAACAGCGCCTCCTCCGGATCGTGGGTGACCAGCAGCGCCGCCGTTCCGTTCCGACGCAGCAGCCGCAGCGTGTCGTCCCGCACCTGCTCGCGCAGCCGCTCATCGAGGCCGGAGAACGGCTCGTCCAGAAGCAGCACCGACGGCTCCGGCGCCAACGCGCGTGCCAGCGCGACGCGTTGCTGCTGGCCGCCCGACAAGGCATGGGGATAGGCGTCGATGTAGCCGTCCATCTCCACCTGGCGCAGCACCTCGCGGACGCGCTGGTCGCGCTCCACCGGCGGCCGCTGGGTGAGGCCGAAGGCGACGTTACCGCCAACTGTCAGATGCGGGAACAGCGCGAAGTCTTGAAAGACCAGTCCGATATGTCGGCGCTCCGGCGGCACGCGGACGCGCGCTGCGGGATCGCCGACCGCCTCGCCGCGCATGGAGACACGGCCGCTCTGCAGCGTTTCGAGGCCGGCCGCCAAGCGCAGCACGGTCGACTTTCCGCAGCCCGATGGACCGACCAGGCACACCACCTCGCCCGCCTTCACCGACAGCGAGACGCCGGCGACCGCGCGCACGCGGTCGTAGTCGTGCTCGAGGTCCTGCAGCACCAGGGCGTCTTGCGGCTGCATCACTGATCCTTTGCGGCGCCGGGACGCGCGGCGCGGATGGCGCGCGACAGCAGATAGACCGGCAGGATGCCAACCAGCCCGATCGCCAGCGCTGGACCCGCCGCCTCCACCAGCCGCTCGTCGGAGGCGAGATCGTAGGTGCGGGTCGCAAGGGTGTCGAAGTTGAACGGCCGCAGCACCAGCGTCGCCGGCAGCTCCTTGAGCACGTCGACGAACACCAGGATCGCGGCGGTCAGCAGCGTGCCGCGCATGATCGGCAGATGAACGAGGCCGAGCGTCTGGCTGGGCGAACGCCCGAGCGAGCGCGCCGCCAGGTCCATGCTGAGCGTGATCTTGCCGAGGCTTGCCTCGACCGCGCTGAAGCTGATGGTGAGGAAGCGCGTCAGATACGCGTAGGTGACGGCGACCAGCGTGCCGGTAAAGACCAGCCCGATGCTCCAGCCGAAATGCGCCTTGATCCAACTCGCGAGGACATGATCAAGGCTGGCCAGCGGCAGCAGCACACCGATTGCCAGCACCGCGCCCGGCACCGCGTAGCCTGCGCTTGCAACCCGTGCCGCCAATCTGGTGGCGGGCGTTGGATGGAGCCGCAGGGCGTAGGCGAGCACAACCGCGACCGCCAACGTCAGCACCGCCGCGATCGCGGAAATTATGAACGAGTTTCGCAGCACGCCGAGGAACTGCGCATTTTCCCAATATTCCGGGCTGCTCAGCGCCCAGTGCAACAGCATCGCCGCCGGCAGCGCGAAGCCCAGCACGACCGGCAGCGCGCAGCCGACGATCGCGCCGAACGCGGCCCAGCCGTGCAGCTTGAAGCGCGGCAGCGGCCGATAGCGCGCGGTCGAGTGCGCATAGCTCGCCCGGCCGCGCGACCAGCGCTCGAGCGCCAGTAGCGCGAACACGAACAGCAGCAGGATGACGGCGATCTGCGAGGCCGCGACCGGATCGCCCATGCCGCGCCACACCCGGAAGATTCCGGTCGCAAGCGTGTTGATCCCGAAATAGGAGACGGTGCCGTAGTCGTTCAGCGCCTCCATCAGCGCCAGCGCGACGCCGGCCACGATCGCCGGGCGCGCCAGCGGCAGCGCAACGCGGCGGAAGCTGCTCCACGGCGAGCAACCGAGCGTGCGGCTCACCTCCAGCACGCACACCGACTGCTCCAGGAACGCAGCGCGCGCCAGCAGGTAGACGTAGGGATACAACACCAGGACCAGCATCAGGATGGCGCCGGGCAACGAGCGGATATCCGGCAGCCAGCGCAGCCCATCCGGGTCGCCGATCATCTCGCGCAGGCTGGTCTGCACCGGCCCGGCATAATCCAGCAGCCCGGTGTAGGCGTAGGCGATCACATAGGCGGGAAACGCCATCGGCAGCAGCAGCGCCCAGTCGAACAGGCGCCGTCCGGGGAAGCGGCAGAGCGTCGTCATCCACGCCGCCGGCACGCCGACGACTAGCACGCCGAGCGTCACGCCGCTCATGATCAGGAAAGAGTTGAGAATGTAGTCGCCGAGCACCGTCTCGACCAGGTGCTGCCAAATGTCGCTGCGCGCACCGAAGGCGTTGATGAGGACGGAGACCACCGGCGCCGCGATCAGCAAGGCGAGGACGCAGGCCGCAACTGTCCAACGCGAGGGCCAACTCCAATGGCGCGCACCGAAACGAACCGAAGTGGCGGCTTGCGGTTGCGACGTAAGACTCACGCGAAAATTCCGTCCGGGCGGTTCAGCCCGCCAAAGGGTTCAAGGGCGCCGGCATCGACCGGCGGGCGCGCTCCTCGACCCTAGTGCGACTTATTCTGAATTGCAATTCGGCGCCTGGGCAGCGGCGGGATCGCCTTAGTCCGACTGTGCCGCAGCTTTCGGCTTCCTGGACCCGGACACATCGTCGCTGTCCTCGTCCGTCTGGGCGTCACCTTCGCCTTCGCTCTCACTCTCGCTGGCCGATTCCACCTCGTCCTCGTCCTCGTCGGCGTCCTCGTCGTCGTCGAAGTCCTCGTCGTCGTCGAGATCCTCGTCGGAGTCCTCGTCCCCGTCGGCGTCCTCGGTCCCTTCCGCGCTGCCCTCCGCTTCGGCGCGGCGCAGGGCTTCGGCTTCGTAAGCGTCGTCGGCCGGCTGAGCCTCCGGATCCTCGTCCCGCTGGGCGAGCATGTCGGAAATGTTGCCGTCCTCGTCCTCTTCCTCGGCCACCGGCGCGCCATTCGGCAGGCCCTGAGTGCCCAAGGTCGCGACCGTCGCGCGCGCATCGAGCAGGCCGGCGGCCTTCAGCTCCTCCACGCCCGGCAGGGCATCGCAGCTCTCGAGCCCGAAATGCTCCAGGAAGGCGTCGGTGGTCGCCCAGGTCACCGGGCGGCCCGGCGTTTCGCGCCGGCCCTTCGGCTTGATCCAGCCGATCTCCAGCAGCATGTCGAGCGTGCCGGCGGAAACAGCGACGCCGCGGATGTCTTCGATCTCGGCGCGGGTCACCGGCTGGTGATATGCGATGATGGCGAGGGTTTCGATCGCGGCGCGACTCAGCTTGCGTACGACCTCCTTCTCCATATGGAACTTGGACGCGAGGTCGGGCGCGGTGCGGAACGCCCAGCGATCGTCGAACGCCAACAGGTGGACGCCGCGATTGGCGTAGAGATCCTTCAGCTCCTGCAACAGGCCGTTGATGTCGGCGCCCTCGGGCATGCGGCCCGCCAAGTCCTTCACGTGCAGGGGTTCGGTGGCGGCAAACAGGATGGCCTCGAGCAGCCGCAGTAGCTGAAAGCGATCGTCGGTCATTGCAGTCCTTCGGTGTTCGCAGTCTCGGTCGCGGCGAGATTGCCGTTGCCACGGCGCATGAAGATCGGACCGAACAGTTGCTCCTGCCGCAGCTCGAGCCGGCCGGTACGCGCCATCTCCAGGCTGGCCGCGAACGTCGCCGCCAGCGCCGCACGGCGCGGCAGGCCGCGCTGCAATCCCGGCGGCAGGAAGTGCTGCAGCGTGGTCCAGTCCAGCACCTGCCCCAGCATCTCGCCGATGCGATGCAGGGCATCGTCCATCGAGAACAGGGTCATCGGCGCGATCTGCAGCAGGCCCTCGTTGCGGCGGCCCGGATAATTGCCGTAGGCCTTGAGCAGGTCATAGAGCGCCAGCTTGTAAACCGGCTTCTCGACGATCTGCACCGGCTCCGGCAGGCCGCGGCCGAAGAAGTCGCGGCCATATTGCGGCAGCGCCATCAACTCGCGCCCGGCCTTCTGCATCGCCTCCAGCCGCTGCAGCTGGAACGCCAGGGCGGCCGCCAGTTCGGCGCCGCTCGGCTCGCCGTCGGCCGGCGGCTCGGGCAGCAGCAGGCGCGACTTGAGATAGGCCAGCCACGCCGCCATCACGAGATAGTCGGCCGCGATCTCCAGACGCAGGTGGCGCGCCCGCGCGACGAAGGCGAGATACTGGTCGGCCAGTTCCAGGATCGAGATCTTCTTGAGATCGACCTTCTGGTCGCGCGCCAGGGTCAGCAGGACGTCGATCGGTCCTTCGAAGCCATCGAGGTCGAGATGCAGCTCCATCTCGCCGCCGGGCGACGGTGTGCCCTCGAAGCTCTTGTCGAACTCTTCGTCCATAACAACGATCGTCATCGTCCGCCGACATTCCCCGTTACGAAATAGATCAAGCCCTGCACGTAGTCGACGATCGGCATGATGATCCAGCTCAATACGTTCAGGTCTCTCCCGATCTGCTGGCCTATCAAAGGCAGGCCGATGAGCGCAATCAGCAGGATGATCATCCCGTAGCGCTCGAGCCGCGCCAGGCGCACGGCCAGCGGATACGGCAGCAATCCCACAGCGACTCGCCCCCCGTCCAGGGGTGGCAACGGGATCATGTTAAAGACGCCGATCATCGCGTTGAAAAACACGGAATAGATCAGCATCTGAGCGATGATCGTCGTGGTCGTCGAGCCGCTTTCGGGGACGAACCGCAGCGCTATCGCGGAGACCAGTGCGATGACGATATTGCTGCCCGGGCCGGCAACCGCCACCAGCACCATGTCGCGGCGCGGGCTGCGCAGCCGGCGAAAGTTGACCGGCACCGGCTTTGCGTAGCCGAACATGAAGTTGAAGTTGGTGGCGAACAGGATCAGCGCAGGCATGATGATGGTGCCCATCGGATCGATGTGGCGGATCGGGTTGAAGGTGACCCGCCCGAGCCGGTACGCCGTGTCATCGCCCAGTTTCCAGGCAACGTACCCGTGGGACGCCTCGTGCAGCGTGATAGCCACGATCATCCCCGGAGCGATGATCAGCGCTTTCAACAAAAATACTGTGATATCAGGGGACAAAACGCGACTCCCAATAAATTAGGCGAGCCGCGCTAGGCGTGTCAGGCAAGCAGGGCGGTCAATTCCTTCTCGACCTGATCCAGCTTTGCGAGCTGACCCTTGCCCACCTGGCGGCGGCCACGTGTGTAGCGCTCCAGCCCCGCCTTCGACAAGGGCGGAGCGCCGGCGGCCACCTGAACCATCTCCTCCATCTTGCCGTTGCAATGGAGAGCGATGTCGCAGCCGGCGGCGACGGACCGCTGCGCCAGCTCGGCCAGAGTGCCGCGCAGGGCCTTCATGGACAGATCGTCACTCAGCAGCAATCCGTCAAACCCAATCTCGCCGCGGATGATTTCCGCGATCACCTTCGCGGACAGCGTCGCGGGCAGTTCATTGTCGAGCGCCTCGTAGACGATGTGCGCCGTCATGCCCCAGGGCAGATCCTTGAGGCGCTTGAATGGCACGAAGTCGATGCGCGACAGCTCTGCGTGCGACGTCGTCACGCGTGGCAGGTCGTGATGGCTGTCGACCATCGAGCGGCCGTGGCCGGGAATATGCTTTATCACCGGAGTGATACCGGCCGACATCAATCCATCGGCTGCGGCGCGGCCGAGGGTCGCGACCTGTTCCGGATCGCCGCTGTAGGCGCGGTCGCCGATCACGTCGTGCGCGCCCGGCTGGTGCACATCGATCAGCGGCGCGCAGTCGACGTCGATGCCGAGCGCTGCGAGTTCGGCGCCGATCAGCTGGTGATTGAGGAACACCGCCTTGCGCCCGTCGCCCGCGCGCTGCGACGCCAGCGCGCCAAACTTCGCCGCCGCGACCGCGGCGCGCCAGTGCGGTGGCTTCAGGCGCTGCACCCGCCCGCCCTCCTGGTCGATCAGGACCGGAGCCTCGGCATGCTCGACCGAGGCGCGCAGATCGTTCACCAGGCGGCGCATCTGGCCCGGATCGGCGACGTTGCGCGCGAACAGGATGAAGCCGAGCGGCTGAACGTCCCGGAAGAACGCGCGCTCCTCGCTCGTCAGGACCGGTCCCGAAACACCAAAAATCGCCGCCAGCATGCTCGAAGATTCCTCACCTGGGAGTGGCAAAGCCTGGTCCGATTGAAGTCGGACCAGGCTTTAGATTTAGCTAACGCCGATGCGTTCGGCCAGGGAACTACTTGGCGACCACCAGGCAGTCTTGCCCCTTCTGCTTCAGGCTGGCGCACAGCTCTTTCGCCGCATTCTTGTCGGCCAACGGCCCCGCCTGCAGGCGATAGAAGATGCCAGAGGCGCCCTTGTCGACGCGCTCGATGTGGAGGCTGAGCGGGCCAAGCAAATCGGGGTGCGCCTTCTGCAGCGCTGCCCATTCCTTCTGCACCGTGGCCTCCGACTTGCCGGCGGCGAGCTGGACGCGGGTGTTGCCGGTCGGCGCCACCGGGGTGATCGCGGCCTGCTGCGCCGGCGCTTCCTGGGCGGCCGGCTGTTCGGGCAGGGCAGTCTGCACCGGCTCGGGCTGGGCGGCGGGTTCCGGCGTGGCGGCCGGCGCTGGGGTCGTCTCCGCGGTGGCCGCCGGTGCCGGCTCGGCGGCGGCAGGAGCCTCGGCGGTCTGCGTCTGCTCCGGGGCGGCCGCAGCCGGCGCTGCCGGCGCGGCTTCCGTCGTTCCGTTCTCCTCCATCGCCGGAAGCGGCGTCTCGGCGAGCGGCACGTCCGGCGAAGGCGCGACATCGGCTGCCGGTGCTTCCACCGTCGGTGCGGCGCTGTTTTCAGGCGCGGTGGTCTCGACCACGGTCGGCGCCTGCTCCACGGCCGGCGCATCTGCCGCCGCTGGCGGCGTGATCGGCTGCTCTGGCTCCGGCATCACCGTCTCGGCCTGGGTCTGGGTCGAGGGATCCAGCACCTGGACATCCTGGTTCTGCACCTGCAGGCCGCCCTCTTCCGCCGGCTTCACCTTCTCGGGCGTGGCGTCGGCGGTGATCACCGGCACCTCGGTGCTCGGCTCGCCCTTCGTCCACAGCCATGCGCCAAGCACGATCACGACCACCACCGCCGCAGCCGCGAGCAGGCGGCGATTGCGGCGCCGACGGCGGCTGGCGCTTGATTCGGTATCGGCGGCGGTGAACGTCCCGCTGATCGGTGGCGGCGACAGGTCGGCAAGCAGATCGCGCTGCGCCGGCGCGGCGGCGGCGGCCGCCTGGCCAGGACCGCGCATCATGCGCGCCAATGGATTCGCTGCGGCGGCGGCCGCAGCGGCGGCCGATTGAGCCTCAAGCGTCGGCTGTGGCGCGGGATCGCTTTCCAACGGCGCGGCGGCGTCGCTCATGGAGGGCGGCTCCGGCATCGAGACTGGCTCCGGGGTCTCCTCGCGCTCCGGCATGTCCGGGATCTCGATGGTCGCCGCCGGCTCCAGGGTCGTTTCCTCGTCCTTCGGATCGTCGGAGAGCAGAGGCTCCTGCGCGGGTGGTTCCTGTGGCGTCTGCATGCGCGGGAACGGCGTCATGGGGATCGCCCCGCGGCCAGCCATGCCGGTCCCCGGCGGCGGCTGGATCGACCGGAAGAACGGATCGCCCCGCACATCGTTGGCTGGGCGCGGCCGATCGCCGGAGCCGCCCATCGGCGGCTCGTCGATCTTCGGCGCGGTTGCCCCGGTCGGGCCGAGGTCGCCGCGCAGACGGCTCAGGGCCGCGGCAACGCTCGCTTGAATCTGGTCCGGTTTCTCTGACGACATGGCTCGCTTCTCCAGCAAAGTACGGCCTGCGATCGCCACACCCTGGCTCGACGTCGGCGCGGCTGACGTGCCCTCTGCCCGGCCGGTTCCCCCTCGCCCGGACAGCGCTGCAAGCTGATCTCGACTCAGAGAATCAGCGATCCTCCGAGTCGGTCAAGGATTACGACTCGTGGATAACTCTAATAACACCCGGATTCAACACGCTTTTTCAGCGACTCACAAGCGCTCGTATAAATCGAACAAGTGCTGGTGGGTTTCCAGCGCAAACTTGTCCGTCATGCCGGCGATATAGTCGGCCACCAGGCGCGCCGCCGCGGCCTCATCGGCTCCCGCCACCTGGGCCTGCCATTCCGCCGGCAGGCATTGCGGCTGCGCCAGATGCAGCTCGAACAGCTCGCTCACCACGCGCTTCGCCTTCATCGTCATCTGGTTGACGCGGTGATGGCGATACATGCGCGCGAACAGGAACTCCTTGAGCGCGCGGTCGTTGGCGCGCATCGCATCGGAGAAGGCGATCACCGGCGCCTTCTGCGCGCGCACATCGGCGACCGACTTGATGCCGGCGAGGCGGCGCGTCGATTCCGCGACCACGTCGCGCACCATCAGATTGATCATGCGCCGGATCGATTCATGGATCAGGCGCGGCAGCTCCAATCCTGGATAGCGCGCCGAGACCTCCGCGATCACCGGCCCGGCGAGCGGCACGTCCTTGAGATCGGCGAGCGTGAACAGTCCCGCGCGCAATCCGTCGTCGATGTCATGGTTGTTGTAGGCGATGTCGTCGCTGATCGCGGCGACCTGCGCCTCGGGCCCGGCGAACTCGCCGATCTCCAGATCCCATTTTTCGCAATAACTCGAGATCGTCTGCGGCACAGGCTTTGCCTGCGCTTTCGCCGAAGCGTGTGGCCCGGTCAGCGGCCCATTGTGCTTGACCACGCCTTCGAGCGTTTCCCAGGTGAGATTGAGTCCATCGAACGCCGCGTAGCGCCGCTCCAGCAGCGTCACGATGCGGAAGGTCTGTTCGTTGTGATCGAAGCCGCCGAACGCCGCCATGCAATGCGCAAGCGCATCTTCGCCCGCATGGCCGAACGGCGTGTGACCTAGATCGTGCGCCAGCGCGACTGCCTCCGCGAGATCCTCGTTGAGGTCGAGCGAGCGTGCGATCGAGCGCGCGATCTGCGCCACCTCGATGCTGTGCGTCAGGCGCGTGCGGTAGTGATCGCCCTCGTGGTACACGAAGACCTGGGTCTTGTGCTTCAGCCGGCGAAACGCCGTCGAGTGGATGATGCGGTCCCGGTCGCGTTGGAAGACAGACCGGTTGGCGCTCTCCTCCTCGGCCACCAGCCGGCCGCGTGACGCCTCGGGATTGCTGGCATAAACGTGCATGCCGGGAAGCTAGAGTAGAGCCCTGGCCCTGGCAACGGAGCCCCGCCCTGCCAGACTCGCAACGGTAGAAAGGACGCCGGCATGTCATCCGACCCCGCCGACCCCCAGGTAACCGGCCATTGCCTGTGCGGAAAAGTGCGCTATCGCGCCACCGCCACCCCGATCTGGGTGGCCTATTGCCATTGCCCCAGCTGCCGGCGGGCGACCGGGAGTGTTATCGCGCCCTATGCCGGCTACCGGCCGCAGGACCTGGTGTTCGAGGGCGAGGCCCCGGCGCGCTATGCCTCCTCCCCCGATGCGGTCCGGCAGTTCTGCGGCACCTGCGGGACCCCGATCAGCTACGAATCCCCGCGCTGGCCGGACCAGATTCACCTGCTTTTGGGCTCGGTCGACCACCTGGAGGGCCTGAAACCGCAGGGTCACGCCTATTGCGAATACCAGGTGCCCTGGTTCGAGGTCGCGGATAAGCTGCCTCGGGGCCGTGGTTCCCCTTGAGCGTCAAGCACTTAGCGCATGGCTCGCAGTCCGGGGCGGCGTTTGACATTCGGCCCCGGCACCCTACATTTAACGCCGAGAGTTCAATTCACAGCGGTTTAGACCCATGAACGACATGTCGCCCGTGCCGGAACGCCAGGTCAGCCTGTCCGACAGCGCCGTCAAGCGCATCGCCAGCCTGATCTCCCAGGAAGGCGATGCCAGCCTGATGCTGCGCCTCAGCGTCTCGGGCGGCGGCTGCTCGGGCTTCCAGTACGGCTTTTCGTTCGACAACGCCGTCCAGACCGACGACCACCTGTTCGAGCGCGACGGCGTGAAGCTCGTGATCGACGAGACCTCGCTCGACCTGCTGTCGGGCGCCGAGATCGACTTCGTCGAGGATATGGTCGGCGCCTCGTTCCAGGTGCGCAATCCGAACGCCAAGTCCTCCTGCGGCTGCGGCAGCTCCTTCTCGATCGGCTAGCGGCTGATCGCGTGCTGACGGTCGCGAGCTTCAATGTCAATTCGCTACGGGTGCGCATGCCGCACCTGACGGGGTGGCTGAAGAGCGCCGCGCCCGATGTCGTCCTGTTGCAGGAGATCAAGTGCCTGGACGAGGAACTGCCACGCATGGAGATCGAAAGCCTCGGCTACCAGGTCTCCGCGGTCGGCATGAAGGCGCGCCACGGCGTCGCCCTGCTCTCGCGCGCCAAGCATACGGTCGAGCTGCGCGCCCTGCCCGGCGACGACACCGACGAACAGGCACGTTATCTGGAAGCCGTCATCCATGTGCCCGCGCCGCATGACCGGCCGGTGCGCGTCGCTACCATCTACCTGCCGAACGGCAATCCGATCGACGATGCCGAGAAGTTTCCCTACAAGCTGCGCTGGATGGATCGCCTGATCCGTCACGCGCGCGAGCTGCTGAAGCGCGAGGAGATCGTGGTGCTGGGCGGCGACTTCAACGTCTGCCCGACCGACGAGGACGTGTTCGACGTGCATGCCATGGCTAACGACGCCCTGTGCCAGGTCGAGACCCGCCAGCGCTGGCGCGAATTCGTAAACCTCGGCTATGTCGACGCCCTGCGCGCGCTCCATCCGAGCGGACGGCACTACACCTTCTGGGACTATCAGGCGATGCGCTGGCCGCGCAACGAGGGCCTGCGCATCGATCACCTCATGCTCTCGCCCCAGGCCGCCGATCTGCTCGAAGCGGTCGGCATCGACAAGGAGCCACGCAAGCTCGAGCGCCCCTCCGATCACACGCCGGTCTGGGTGCGATTGGCTGCCTAGCTAGCCGGTCAAATTTATCCAAGACACCGTACGACGTTTGATCGACCATGACGGCATGCTTCCAGTCCTGGAGACCGTCATGGCGATCCACGAAATGTTTTCGTACATCTGCGTCAAGAACGCCGGCAAGGCGATCGACTTCTACAAGGCCGCGTTCGGCGCGGCCGAGAAATTCCGCCTGACCGAACCGAGCGGCCGCATCGGCCATGCCGAGCTGCTGTTCGGCAAGGACACCTTGATGCTGGCGGATGAGTTCCCGGAGATGGGCTTCCTCGCGCCCGCCGCCGACAGCCCGCGCACCTTCGTCATTCACCTGCATGTCGACAACGCCGACGAGACAATCGCGAGCGCGGTCAAGGCCGGCGCGAAGCTCGTGCGTCCAGCGCAAGACCAGTTCTACGGCGAGCGCTCCGGCACCGTGCGCGACCCTTACGGCTACGACTGGATGCTCGGGCATTCGATCGAGGAAGTGGAGCCGGCGGAGATGCAGCGAAGGTATGATGCGTTGATGAAGCAAGGCGCTTCATGACGCGGGACAGCGAGCGAAGTCAGCTGCGCGGCTTCTTTCGCACCGGCACTTTCTTGCGCAGCGCGGCGGCCTTCTTGCGCGGTTTGTCCAGCCTCATAACGGCCCGCATGTGGGCGAGGATGAGCTGCCGGCCACGCCGTCCCGTTTCCGCCGAAGCCTTCTGCGCCGTGCGCGTGAACCACTGCTTAGCGGAAAAGCGCCGCATGTCGACGCCCTCGGGACACAGATCGAGCATCAGCGAGGTCTCGCCCTCGCCCGCATGATCGAAGGGGAACTGCTGGATCGCCTCGGCGTTCAGCAGCGGATGGATCTGGATCCAGTTGAAGGGATCGGCCTTGTCCGCCTGCTTGGCATAGTAATCGGCCATCGCCGCGTCGCCCCACCAGCCCTCGCCGCGCTCCGCCTCGAGGAAGGCGAAGATCGCCTGCCGCGCCGCGAACTTGAAGGCGAGATCCGTCGGCATGCCGGCCGCGAAGTTCTCGGTCTGGTGATGGATGAAGCCGTGAATGTTGCGGAAGCCGACCTTCAGCAGCGAGGTGAACAGCGATTGCGCAAAGGGCATCACCCGATCGGCCGGTACGTCGAGCGTGCCGTTGCCCGCCGGCCCGGCGACCGCATAGCTGGCCGTGCCGTAGTAGAAGGGCGGCAAGATGACGATGTCAGCCTCGTGCTCCAGGTGGTCGAGGATGCGCGTCACCGCCAGCGTATCCATGCCCACCGCCAGATGCTCGCCGTGATACTCCAGCACGCCAAGCGGCAAGATAACCGGCCAGTTCCCGGCAATCGCCTCGCGGATCTGGTGCGGCAGCATGAGTTCGTAGCGCATGGAAGGGCTCCCTCCGGATTGCTAGCTAGAGGCCAAACCTCTCAAATCCGCAAGGGCGACGGACCTCAAGATTGCCGCCCCTTGCGCATCGCCGTCGGTTGCCGAAACGACGAGGCTGGACTACGAATATAGCGCGCTCACCCAGCTCTCTGGTGCGGTTGAGCGCGGGGATTGAGCTAACTGCGTTCGAGGATGGGTCGATGACTGTCGCGTTGAAAGCCGTGCCCGGCAATCCAGCAACCAGCCGCTCCGACGAGGAATGGCGCCTGCGTCGTGAGCTCGCGGCCTGCTACCGGTTGGTCGCCCATTTCAAGATGACCGACCTGATCTTCACCCACATTTCCATGCGGATTCCTGGGCCGGAGCATCACTTCCTCATCAATCCGTACGGGCTGTTCTTTGATGAGATCACCGCCTCCAACCTGGTCAAGATCGGGCTCGACGGTCGGGCGGTCGAGCCGACGCCTTATGCCGTCAATCCGGCCGGCTTCGTGATCCATAGCGCGATCCACGCTGCGCGCGAGGATGCCCATTGCGTGCTCCACACCCACACCAAGGCCGGCTGCGCGATCGCAGCGCAGAAGGACGGGCTGCTGCCGCTCAACCAGCTCGGCATGGAGTTCTACGGCCAGGTTGCCTATCACGACTATGAAGGCATCGCCCACGATCTCGATGAGCAGAAGCGCCTGGTCGCCGATCTCGGGACCAAGCCGGTGATGATCCTGCGCAACCACGGCCTCCTCACCGTCGGCAAGGACGCGCAGCAGGCTTTCCTGCGCATGTACTATTTGGACAAGGCATGCGAGATCCAACTGACGGCACAGCAAGGCGGCGCGGCTTTGAACCTGCCGTCAAAAGAAGTCTGCGAACATACTGAGCGGCAGTTCAACGCACCGCAGCCGCCGTCCGAAGACGGTCGCACGCTGAGCGATCCCGATGGCTACGATCTGGCCTGGATCGCGCTGAGGCGCCTGCTCGACCGCATCGATCCCTCCTACAAGGACTGATCTGCCGGTTCGAGGGTGGAGGCATTTTGAATGCGGAATCGCGCGACGATTGCGGCCCTGTTCGTTGCGATAGCATTGGCGGGCGCACCTGCGCATGCTTGCATCAGGATGGTGCCTGTCAAACTCGCAGATATCGAATACGCGGACGTGGTCGTGGTTGGCCGAATCGGCCACTACGAGATCATCGGGGACGCAGACCATATCGGCAGCTATGCGAAGTTCGATATGCTGGTGGAGGAGGTCTTGCTGGGAAACGCGGCTCAGGAGATTTCCGTGACCTGGGACAACTCTACTTTCACTCTCCCTAAGACAATGGCGTCCGGGCCATTCCTGATTGCCTTGCGCGAACCAGGATCCGAGATGCCCCCTCTCCGCTCAAGCGGCACGATCTTTCCCGGTCCCAAGTCCGACTTGCTGACGCTTCTGCAAGCGCCTTGTTCAAGCCCCTTCATGTTTGCAAGCGGGAGCGAATCGGCAAAAGCAATTCGGCAGATGCTGCATCGTTAGCGGGGTCCGCTCCGCGCTCAGCTTCACGCGCTAGCCGCCGAACGGTTCCGCCAGCGGCATCAGGCGGATGCCCTTCCTGATCCGCTTGTATGGCAGCTCGCGGTTGTCGACCGGGTTGGCGCCGGGGGCGGCCACGATCAGAATCTCCTCGGCGATCGGCTGGAAGTCGGCGCGGAAGTGGACCGAACTCTTGAGCGCCAGGATCTTCTGCTTCCTGGGCTCTATCCCGACATGGCGCAGCATCGCCTGGTCGGCGCATTGCTGCTTGCGGCTGCATAGCACCACGCGCACGCCGTCCTTCTTCAGCACCGCCATCGGGCCGAGCTGCATACGGTTGCCGCGATAGAATGGCCCGGTCGCGAGGAAATTGCCGTCGCCGATGGCTTCCACCGCGAACGTGCCCTGGTACGGCGTGTTGCCGGCGCCGCCCGCCCAGCCGCCGAGCGCCAGCGTGATCTGCGCGCCGACGCCGGCGCGATGTGCCGCCTCCGCCGATTTCGGGTCGCACAGGTTTGCGAACACCGCACCCTCCGCGCGCCCGTCGATCAGCGCGCGCAGCAAGCCGACAGTATCCGAGGTGCCGCCTGCGCCGGGATTGTCCTGGGTATCCGCCAGCACGATCGGGTTGCTGGCGCTATTGCCTTTGGCGCGCGCGTAGGCGACCGCGTCGCCTGGCTGCCAGATCTTGCCGGCAAAGGCCCGCTCCTTATCGTTCACCAGTGCCAGCAGGCGATCCGCCGCTTCGTCCGCCGCGCGCTGGCTGGTGCCATAGGCGACGATGGCCGGGCCGCATTCGACGATGTCCGCCGGCGGAAATCCGAACGCGAAGGATGTGCTGACCGCGTCGCCCCGCTCGGCCTCTGCGACCGCGCGATAGATGCCGCTCGCCGGCTCGATCAAGGTGCATTGCGAGGTCAGCGGCACCAGGAAGTCGGTGCGCCGCATGGCCTTGTAGTGCGGCCCCTTCCCCGCAAGCCGCTCCAGGACGATTGCGGACGCTTCGCCCGATTCCGCCAGGTCGACATGCGGATAGGTCCGGCAAACGACCAGCGCGGACGCATGCTGCACCATGCGCGCCGTGATGTTGGCGTGCAGGTCGAGGCTGACGACCACCGGCAGATCCGGCCCGACCTGCTTGCGCAGCCGCTCCAGCAGTTCGCCCTCGCCGTCCTGGTGCTGCTCCGTCACCATTGCGCCATGGAGATCGAGATAGATGCCGTCGATCTTGCCCAGCGCTCCGATGCGCTGGAGCAGTTCGCCGACGATCCGCTCATAGGCTTCGGTCTCGACCTCGGCCGACGGCGAGGCGGAGCACCACAGCGTCGGCAGCAGGTCATGACCCTGCTTGCGCGCCTGCACGAGGAAGCCGGCGATCGGCAGGTTGATGCCCTCGAACGCCGACAGCATGGCATCGTCGCGGGTGAGGCCCGGCCAGCCATCCGCCATCTCGAAATCGCGGAAGCTCGCCTTCACCGGGGCGAAGGTGTTGGTCTCGTGCTGGAACCCGCCGATTGCGAAACGCGCCATGTTATCCCGCCGGTATTATCCCTGGATCGGCTGATTGGATACACGATCCGGGTTGGCGCCCGAAGCGGGAAAATGTAGGGCGCAGAGCTTGCCGATCGCCGCCACCGCGCCGGCCGCAGCCTCGCCGAGATCGGCCTTGCGCATGCGCTGGCGGAATTCGTCGACGATCGCGCTCCAATGCGCCGGCTCGATCGCCGCCGCGGCGGCGCGATCCGGCAGGATCTCCACGTAGCGCTCCGCCCGGCTCACGAACAGCAGGACCGCGTTGCGTTCCGCCGCGTTGTCGAGGCCATGGTCCAGGAAGATGGTGCGCGCCGCCCGGCGTGCATCCTTGACCAGCAACCGCGCCGGCAGGCAGCGCAGGCCGAGGTCGAAGCGATCGCACACCCAGAACACCAGGATCGCGGCCACGACGCCGACCCCCGCCACGATCAGGGGATCGAGCCAGAGCATCGACCCGATGCTTTGGACCACCACGAACGCAAGCGCCCCGGCGATCGCCGCGATGCCGCGATCTTCGCCGGACGCCGGCAGGATGCAGACCGAGATCTCCGCGCTGGTCGCAACCTCCGCCGCCTTGACCGCCTGCTCGATCCGCTGCGCGTGTTGTTGACTGAGCATTACCACCTCCCCGATGCGCCACTGCCGCTGAAACCGCCGGAACCGCCACTGCTGCTGGAGCTGCTGCTCGAACTGGACCAGCTCGAATCGGACGAAGACCAGCCGGAGTTGCTGTTGCCATAGAAGCAGCCATTGTCGTCGTTGGCGCTGCCGGTGGACCAAGTGTCCCTGCTCGACCTGTCGTAGTCCGTCGGTGCATTCCAGCCGTCTCGTATCATCTTGCAGATAGCCAAGAGCAGGAGGATGCCCAGGAACGTCCATAGCGCGATGTTGGACCAATTGACCTCGTCAAAGGACAGCCGTTCCCACCGCGACGTATCGACCGGCGGAGATCCATTGACCGTGCGGGCGATGGCATCGACGCCGGCCAGGATGCCGCCCGACATTTCGCCCGAGCGGAATTGCGGCACGATGATGGCATTGACGATGGCAGCGGCGGCGCTGTCCGGGAACGCCAAGCCGTCACCCACTTCTATGCGCACTTCGCGGTCGTTCGGCGCCACGATCAGCACAACGCCGCGCGCTGCGCTTCCGCCGACTTGCCAGCGATTGCCGAGGTCCCGGCCCCAGCGTTCGATCGAGTAGCCCTGCAGGCTGGGCAGCGTCACCACCACCAGCTCGATGCCCGACTGCGACTGCAGCTTGGCGGCCTTCGCCGCCAGCGACTGCTCTTGGTTCACGCCGATGATATTGGCGGCGTCCACGACCTCGCCGGTCCGCGCCGGCAAATGCGGATCGGTCAGGCCGATGCCCGGACCGATCAACAAGCTCACCAGGAAAATGGCAACCGCACCCCAATGCCGGGCCATCATCTCACCCCCAATGCTCTGCCCCCGAATAGCGATCACCATCTGCCCGACGCACCACGGCCGCTGAAACTGCGCGAGCTGCCACCACTGCTGGAGCTGCTGCGCGAACCCGACCCGCTGGAGGAGAAGAAGCTGGAGCCGTTCGACTGATTCCGATCGTCGTCCGAACTACGACGGAATGAGGCCCGGAATTCATCTGGATGCTCGTACGCATAGCGCGCGACCCGATAACCGCCGAGCACCAAGAAGACGGTCCAGAGTATCCATTTCTGGATCACCGACCAGTCGACTTCGTCGAAAAAACTCCGTGTGGGTGATGACGCCACTGTGCCGCCTGATGAGCGCGTAACAGCGTTGGCAATGGCATCGACGCCGGCGAGAATGCCGCCGGACATCTCGCCGCTGGGGAATTGCGGGACGATGACGTTGTCGATGATCGACGATGCCTGACCGTCGGAGAGCATGGACGCAAGACCGTCACCGACCTCGATCCGCATTTCCCGATCTTTCGGTGCCACGATCAGCAGCACACCACGCGCCGCGCTGCCGCCCACGCGCCAGCCGTTGCCGAGGTCCCGGCCCCAGCGTTCGATGGAGTAGCCCTGCAGGCTCGGCAGCGTCACCACCACCAGCTCGACGTTCGACTGCGACTTGAGGCTCTCGGCCTTGGCGGCCAGCGCCTGCTCCTGGTTGGGCCGGATGATGTCGGCGGCGTCCACCACAGCGCCGGTCCGGATTGGAAGCTGGGGATCGGCCCGGGCGACTGAGAAGACGGCCAGCACACTCGCCAGGAGAATGGCGAGTCTACCCCAATATCGAGCCTTCATCGTGTTCCCCCCGACTACCACGCGCGACGGCGTGCCCCTATTCGTCGCAGCGATGCTCCATCCGGTTCACCATCGACCCGATGCGCCCCCACCGCCAAAGCTACCACCGCCACCGCTGAAACCGCCACCACCACCGCCGCCGGAACTGCTTCCGGAGTAACCATCGTCATCGTAGACCCAGCCGCCGCTGCTGTTGCGATAATAGCGCGAGCCGCGCGGCCGCCGGCTCTGCCGGATGAAATTCACAATCATCATGATGATGAAGAACGCAATGAAGATGAACGGCACGAAGTTGGAGATCGTCTGGCCGATCAATTCGCGCCGCGACGGCGTGAATTCCTCGCCAGTTCCCGTCAGCACGGCAATGATGGCGTCGGCCCCGTCCGAGATGCCACCCGCCATGTTGCCGTTCTTGAAGCGCGGCACGATCACGTTACGGATGATGGCGTTTGCGGTGGCGTCGGGCAGCGTGCCCTCCAGGCCGTATCCGACCTCGATCCGCAGCTCGCGGTCACTCGGCGCAACGATCAGCAGCGCGCCATTGTCCTTGCCCTTCTGGCCGATGCCCCAGCTGCGCCCGAGCGTCAGCCCCCACTCCTCGATCGGACTGCCCCGCAGGCTCGGGAGCGTGACGACCACCAGCTGGATCGAGGTCTTGTCCTCCAGATCCTTCAGCTTGGTCGTCAGTCGGCTCTCTTCGGCGCTGTTGAGAATGCCGGCCTGGTCGACCACACGGCCGCTCAGCGCCGGCACCGGCAGCGTCTCCGCCAGCGCCGGCGTTGCGACCAGCAGCAGCGCAAGCAACAGCAGACGCGGAAGCGACGAGAGGTGACGCATCACTGGTTGGTGGTGCCGAAATCGACTTTTGGCACTTCGGTCGCCGTTTCGTCGGCCTGGAATTGCGCCATCTCCTTGGCCTCGGGATAGAGCAGAGCGGCCCACCAGCGGCCCGGAATGGTCTTCAGCTCGGTGTTGTACTGGCGGACCGCGTCGATGAAATCGCGCCGCGCCACCGCGATACGGTTCTCGGTACCCTCCAGTTGCGCCTGCAGGGTGAGGAAGTTCTGGTTGGCCTTGAGATCCGGATACGCCTCCACGACCACCATCAGCCTGGAGAGCGCCGAGCTCAGCTCGCCCTGGTTCTGCTGGAACTGCTGCATCGCCTCCGGATTGGTGAGGATGTCGGCGGGGATTGGCGTCTGCGTCGCCTTGGCGCGCGCGTTGACGACCGCCTCCAGCGTCGAACGCTCGTGGTTTGCGGAAGCGCGCACGGTCTCGACCAGGTTCGGGATCAGGTCGGCGCGGCGCTGATACTGGTTCAGCACCTGCGACCAGGCCGCCTTGGCCTGTTCCTCGAAGCTGGGGATCGCGTTGACGCCGCAGCCCGACAGCACCGCCGCCATCGCAACCAGCAGCAGCGCGACAATTCTACGCAATGCCATCTAATCCCTCTCCGTTATCGTGCGGCAGCATTCGGTCGCGCGGCGCGCCCTTCGGGTTCAACCGTGACCGCCCCTTGCTGAACCGCATCGGGCCGCTCGAGTTCCGAGACCGGCTGCAGCGGCTCCTGGAACAGATAGAACTTCTCGACCGGCGACATGTCGGTGACGAGGAAGGAGAACTGCGCCGATTCTCCAGGCGCTACGGTTTTGCCGGAAAAGCCGAGGGTATCCTGCGGCTCGTCAAAGCGCTGCAGGTTGGGGAAGGAGCTGGCGGTGAAGGCCCCGGCGATCACGGTGTTCTGCGCGAAGCTCAGCCCGTCCTCGTACGGGCTGTGGCGCGTCGTCAGCTCACGCAGCTCCATCTGGTAGTTCTGCCAGACATCGGCGCTGCGGTTGATGACGACCTTGTTGATGGCGACGCCCGCGATGTGGTGCGTGCCGATCCGGTTGCCGACCTGCTTCAGGCCGCGGATGACGAGGACCGCCTGTCGGGGCCCGACCACTTCCTCGACGATGACATAGGGATCATCGAGCGAGCCGCGGCCGGTCACCGATTTCAGCGTGAATCCGCCGCCCTCGTCGCTGAAGGTGAGCCCCTCCTGTGTGATCTCAGTGGCCATGGCCGGTCCGGCCCACGCGAGGCAGAGGATCAGGGATGCAGCAAGACGGGCGATACGCATGCGGCCATTATGGCCATCGAGCGGCGTTGCCGTAAAGCCACGGGCAGGCGACCAGTGATCACAGGCCCGTCAGGCGATCCAAGGCCTGGGTCAACTTGGTCACCGCGAGGTTGAAATCTTCCAGCTTCTGGCGCTGCTCGGCCACCACCTCGGGATTGGCCTTGGCGAGAAACTGCTCGTTGCCAAGCTTTTTCTCGATCTTCTCGGCCTCGCCCTTGGCCCTCCCAAGCTCCTTTGAGAGGCGCGCCCGCTCCTGCGCGATGTCAATGACGCCGGTCAGCGGCACGAAGATGGTCGCCTCGTCCAGCACGATCTGCGCCGCGCCCTTGGGCGGCTCGGCATCGGTGATCTCGATCTTGTCGGCGCGCGCCAGGCGCTTGACTAGGTCGCCGAACTGCTCCAGCCGTGCGCGCGTCGCCGCGCCGGCGTCCCGGATCAGCAGGGTCAGCATCGGCCCCGGCGCAATGTTCATCTCGGCCCGCAAGGCGCGCACCGCCTCGATCAAGCGAATGGTCCAGCCCAGGTCGGCATCGATCCTGGAATCGATCAAGGCGTCGGGATATTCCGGCCAGCGGGCGGAGATCAGCATGTCGCGCTGATCGCCGCGCACCTGCTCCCACAGCTCCTCGGTGAGGAAAGGCATGAAGGGATGCAGCAGGTGCAGCATCTGCCCCAGCACCCAGGCGGTGGTGGCGCGGGTTTCGTCCTTCCCGCTCTCTTCGGAGCCCTGCAGGACCGGCTTGGTGAATTCCAGGTACCAGTCGCAGAACTCGCCCCACACGAAGCGATAGAGCACGCTGGCGGCGTCGTTGTAGCGGTACTGCGCCATCGCCTGCTCGACCGCGTGCGCTGTCGCGACCAGCCGTCCGACGATCCAGCGGTTAACCGGATCCTTGAGCGACGACGGATCGAAGCCGGCGACCGGCTTGCACTCGTTCATCAAAGCGTAGCGCGTCGCGTTCCACAGCTTGGTCGCGAAGTTGCGATAGCCCTCGACCCGCTGCTCGGACATCTTGATGCCACTGCCCGGAGCGGCCAAGGCAGCCATGGTGAAACGCAGCGCGTCGGCGCCATACTTGTCGATCAGCTCGAGGGGATCGATGACGTTGCCCTTGGACTTCGACATCTTCTGGCCGCGCTCGTCGCGCACCAGAGCGTGGATGTAGACGGTGCGGAACGGCACATCGCCCATGAAATGGATGCCCAGCATCATCATGCGGGCAACCCAGAAAAAGATGATGTCGAGGCCGGTGACCAGAACGTCGCCGGGATAGTAGCGCTTCAGCGCCGGCGTCTGCTCCGGCCAGCCCAGGGTCGAGAACGGCCACAGGCCGGACGAGAACCAGGTGTCGAGCACGTCGGGATCGCGCGTCACCGCGACCGCCTTGCCGTATTCCTTGTGCGCCAGCTGCTGCGCTTCGGCCTCGTCATAGGCGACGAACACCTTGCCATCCGGCCCGTACCAGGCGGGAATCTGGTGGCCCCACCACAGCTGGCGCGAGATGCACCAGGGCTGGATGTTGCGCATCCATTCGTAATAGGTGTTCTCCCACTGCTTGGGCACGAACACCGTGCGGCCCTCTTCAACCGCCTTGATCGCGGGCTTGGCGAGAGTCGCAGCATCGCAATACCACTGGTCGGTCAGCCACGGCTCGATCACCACGTCGGAGCGGTCGCCATACGGCATCACCAGCTTGTGGTCGTCGATCTTCTCAACGAGGCCGAGCGCGGTCAGGTCATCCACCACCTTCTCGCGCGCCTTGTAGCGGTCGAGACCGCGATAGGCCTCCGGCGCATTCTCGTTGATGCGCGCATCGGCGTCGAAGATGTTGATCATCTCCAGCTTGTGCCGGCGCCCCACCTCGAAGTCGTTGAAATCGTGCGCCGGCGTGATCTTGACTGCGCCGCTGCCGGTTTCGGGATCGGCGTATTCGTCGGCGACCACCGGGATGCGGCGGCCGACCAGCGGCAGGATCAGGTGCTTGCCGACCAGATCCTTGTAGCGCTCGTCGTCCGGATGCACGGCGACCGCGGTGTCGCCCAGCATGGTCTCCGGCCGCGTCGTCGCGACGGTCAGGAAGCGATCGGGCTGCCCCTCGACCGGATAGCGCAGGTGCCAGAGGTGCCCCTGCTTCTCCTTCTGCACCACCTCGAGGTCGGAGATCGCGGTGTGGAACTTCGGATCCCAGTTCACCAGCCGCTTGTCGCGATAGATCAGGCCCTGTCGGTAGAGATCGACGAACACCTTGCGGACGGCCTTGTTGAGGCCCTCGTCCATGGTGAAGCGCTCGCGCGGCCAATCCGGCGACGCGCCGAGGCGCCGCAGCTGGTTGGTGATCGCGCCGCCGGATTCCGCCTTCCATTCCCAGACCTTCTCCAGGAATTTCTCGCGGCCGAGATCGGTGCGCTTCTTGCCCTGCTTCGCCAGCTCGCGCTCGACCACCATCTGGGTCGCGATGCCGGCATGGTCGGTGCCCGGCTGCCACAACGCATCGCGCCCGTGCATGCGCTCATAGCGCGTGAGGATGTCCTGCAGCGTCATGTTGAGCGCATGGCCCATGTGCAGGCTGCCGGTCACGTTCGGCGGCGGCATCATGATGGTGAAGGGCGCGCGATTGGACTCCTCGTGCGCCGCGAACGCCCCGGACTCTTCCCACGCGCGATAGTGTTTCTTCTCGACCTCGTCGGGCCGGAAAGTCTTCTCCAGCATCGCTGGCCTTCCTCAAGACAAACGCAAATTTCGGGCTGTTATAGCGGCCGACCTTGCCCCGTCAACCAGGGCCGCCAACCTGGGCTGGGCCGCGTGACCGCGCCGGCGCCGATCAGCTGAGTTCGGCGCGGCGGGCGATCCGTTCGACCTCGCGGCGGACCAGGCGCTCGACGATCGTCTGCAGATTGGCGTCCAGCCAATCGCGCAGCATCGGCTCCACTGCCTGGCGCACGAGCGTCTCGACCAGCAATCCCTGGCCCGGTGATTGAACTTCGACCACGGTCTGCGCCCTCCGCGCGATCAATTGCGCCATGACGGATGCCGATGCTTCGGCGACGTCGGGTGATACCAAAGGTGCCTCGCCTACTCCCGGACCTGCAACATGCTCCATCGGCTCTGCCATCTGCGGGGCCGGCATCGGCCTCGGGGGTGGCGGGGGTGGCGGCGGCGGCGGCTCGGGTTGCGCCAACTCGATCTCCTCTTCCACCTCCGGCTCGAGCTCAGGTTCCGGTTCCGGTTCGGGTTCCGGTTCTGGCTCCGGCTCGGGTTCCGGCGGCAGTGGTTCCTGCTCGATCTCGTCCGTCAGGACCAGCTCGTCTTCTTCCTCCTCTTCCGGAGGCTGAGGTGGAGCCGGCGGGGGCGGAGCGAAGACGGCCGGGGGCGGCGGAGGCGGCGCGGCCGGCGCTGGAGCCGGCGGCTCCGGCTGCTTGGCCGTTGCCTCGTCCGCATTACCTTCTTCCGAGATAATGCGTCGGATAGAGGCGAGGATCTCCTCCATCGACGGTTCTTGGGTTGCTTTGGCGTCGTTCATAACCTCGTCCCCGGAGGTGCTACTCCCGGCGTACAAACCTTAAAAGCGCCATCGACCGGCCCATCCCGGCTAGATCGGGCGCATCCCCTGTAATCCTAGCTACTTCGGTGGGGTTTCTCAAGGAATGGGTTAGTCGGCACCCGGCTGCAACCCACGCTGGCGGTCCAAGGCGTCATTCGACGCCGGGGCCGGTCCCGATGAATTTGTTCCGCACTTTGTCGTAGTGCTGAGACGGGTCGTAATAATCGACGTTCAGGGCGAGATTCTGGGCCGTCAGGGCGCCTCCCGAGGCCAGCAGCCGATACTGGGCCACCACCTCGTCGGTCTGGGTCGACACCAGGCTGACCTGGGAGGTCAGCAGCGCCTGCTGGGCGTCCAGGACATCCAGAATGGTCCGGGCGCCGACCTCCTGCTCCTGCCGCACGCCTTCCAAGGCGATTTCGTTGGCGCGCACCTGCTCCTGGAAAGACCGCAGCTGCGCCGCCACGGTCTCCAGAAGGGTCCAGGAATTCACCGCCTCCCGCTCAGCCGAACGCAGGGCTTCGTCGGTCAGCCGGCGCGATTGCATATAGCGCTGCTTTGACTGCCGCACGCGCGAATCCGGCGCGCCGGCCTGATAGAGCGGAATGGTCACCTGGCCGATGACCGAACCAACGTCTTCCTCGCTTTCGATCTGGCCCAGGTCCTGCGCCCGTTGCCAGCTGCCCTCGATCGACACCGTCGGCAGCATGTCACTGAACTGAACGTCGATGTCGTCCTTGGCCGCACGCTCCTGGAACTCGGCCGAGCGTACGACGGGAGCACCGCGCGACAAGACGACGGATTCCTCGCGGCTGGACGGCAATGTCGGTGTCCCCTCCGGCATCTTCACCTCAATGGGATCCTCGCCGACCACCTGCCGGTAGATCGCCTTCGATGCCGTTAGCTGTCCTTCGGCCTGGATGCGAGCGGCGATCGCACCCTGCAAGCTCGCCTCCGATTGTGCCACGTCGGTGCGCGTCAGTTCGCCGACGTCGAAGCGGGCCTGCGTCGCTTCGAGCTGGCGCTGCAGCACCTTCTCGTTGTTGCGGTTGAGCTCGAGCACGGAGGTGTCGCGAACCACGTTCATATAGGCGGTCACCGCGTTCAGCAGCACGGTCTGCTCGGTGTCGGTGAGCTGGGCCCGGCCGGACAGCACCAGGTTTTCCGCCAGCGAAGTGCCGGCGACCGTGCCGAAGCCGTCGAAGATCGGCTGGCGCACGGTCACGCCAAAGCTGCGCGGATTCTTCTCGAGATCGAGCTCGATCGGCTTGTTCTGGTTGTCCCATTCATGCCCGCCCTGCGCGGTACCAAGAACCGTCGGTCGCCACTCGGACAGCACCTGCGGCACGCCTTCGTCGGTCGCCCGCAGCTGCGCGCGCGCCGCTTCCAGGGTTGGATTGCTCGCATATGCGGTGGCCAGCGCCTCGTACAGGCTGGCCGCCTGCGCGCCGCCGCCCCATCCGACGACCGCCAGCACTGCCGCGCTCCACGTGGCGCCTCGCAGGAGGAACATCGCTGGACCCGGCACGATCGCTAGAACACGAAACGCGGGGGCGTGGCGAAGCCGGGCAGCAGCGCGACGTTCGCATCGAACAGCACGCGGCGGGACACGGCATTGCCGCTCTTGATCCAGAGGCTGGCGCGCCCGACGCCCTGGTCCAGCAACACCCCGACCAGGCGGCCGCCGTCGGCCAGCTGATTGGTCAAGACGGTCGGCGGCTGCTCGACCGCGCCGTCGAGGTAGATCGCGTTGTAGGGCGCGTGCTTGGCACAGCCGGCATTGAGCGGTCCCTCGAACACGACGGCATTGTCGATCGACAAATCGGAGAAATTCGCGCTCGCGCGCTGGGCCAGCTGCGGCTCGGACTCCAGCGCGACCACGGTGTTGGCGAGCCGGGACAGCAACGCCGCCGCATAGCCGGTGCCAGCGCCGACCACCAGCGCCATGTCCTCGAGCTTCACGTCGCCTGCCTGGATCAGGCGCGCCGTCACCATCGGCTCCATCAGATAGCGGCCCGGCGCGATCTCCACGTCGTCGTCGAGATAGGCGCGCGCCCGGGCGCGGTCCGACACGAACCGCTCGCGCGGCAAGGCGCGGATCGCCTCGATCAGGCGCTCATCGGTCACCTTGTTGGTGCGGACCTGGCTGTCCACCATGTGCTGACGCGCGACTGCGTAATCCATTTTCAAAGCTTGCCCTCTCGGCCCTTCGAATGCTCCAGAAGCGGCTGGTTTGCCGTCAAATTCCGGGAGCCTGTCCAATGATCGTTCCGGGACGGTTATAGCCGCCGGGACACCCAAACTCAACGCATCCACCCCAGGTTAACGGATCGGGCTGCCGGTCCGGCCCATGCTTGACCGCCTCGCCGGATCGGCCCTATACGTGCGCTCGCCAAACACGGCCGCCACGTCGGGACTCTCCTGATCCGGCCGCTTCCGGCCCGGTGGCAGAGTGGCCATGCAGAGGACTGCAAATCCTCGTACGTCGGTTCGATTCCGGCCCGGGCCTCCATTTCCTTGCCCATTTGAACGCACGGCAACGCGTCAACCCTACGGACCATCCCTGGCGTGAAGGTCCGCGAAGCGGTCGAGCCGGCGCAGATTGGGAAACAACACCGCCCAGGACAGCGTGATCAGCACGGTCATGCTGCCGCCCACCAGCACCGCCGGCACTGCCCCGAGCAGCGCACCGCCCGCGCCAGCCACAAACGCGCCAAGTTCGTTGGAGGCGCCGATAAAGACCGATTCGACCGCTGTGACCCGCCCGCGCAATTCATCGGGCGTTGCCAACGGCACAAGCGTGGCCCGGATGAAGACGCTGACCATGTCCGCCGCGCCCAACACCAGCATCGCTGCGGCCGACAGCCAGAAGTCGCGGGATAGGCCGAACACGATCGCGGCGACCCCGAACAGCCCGACCGCCATGAACAGCCGCCGGCCAACGTGACGCTGCAGCGGAAACTGCGTCAGCAGCAACGCGGTGACGGTGGCGCCGACACCCTGGGCGCTGCGCAGTATTCCCGCCCCTCCGGCATCGACGTGAAGGATGTCCTGGGCAAAGACCGGGATCAGCGCGGTCGCACCGGAAAACAGCACGGCGAACAGGTCTAGGGAGATCGTGCTGAGCAGCAGGCGGTTGCGAACGATCAGGACCAAGCCCGCCAGCATGGCCAGAAAATCGCTCCCTTTCCTGGCCATGACGGTGACCGAACGGCCGTGCATGAGGAAGAACAGCAGGACCGCGCCGACGAAGCCCAGTGCGGCGCCGCCGTACGCCATCGCGGGGCTTTCCGGATAGAGCCAACCGTTGAAGCCCGAATAGAGCTGGCCACCGAGGCCCGGCCCGGCGATCGTCGCCACCTGCCAACTGGTCGAGGACCAGGCGACTGCGCTTGGCAGGTACTCCTTCGGCACCAGATTAGGCATCAGGGCACGCGCGGCCGGAGTGGCGATCGCACGGGCGATGCCGAAGCAGAGGGCAAGCGAAAGGATTGCACCCTCGCTGATGCGATCGGTCGAGGCCAGGAACACCAGGGCCAGCGCGGCGAACAACTCAGCCGTCACCCCGATCAGAATCAAGAGCCGGCGATCGATGCGATCCGCCAGATGTCCAGCAGGCAGCGCCAGCAAGGCGGCAGGCAGGAACTCCGCCAGCCCGACCAGCCCGAGCTGGAACATATCGCCCGTGATGGCGTAGATCTGAAAGGCCAGCGCGGTCGCCTGGATCTGCAGCGCGATCGTCGTCAGGAAATTCGCGCTCACATAGAGCGCAAAATCCCGATGCCGGAGCGCGGCAACATCCGGTCCCCACTTCTTCGCACTCATGCGTGGAACTCAGCAGACTATCGGCGTGGCGGCACAGTCGTGCCTGATCCATCCACCATGCAAAAACCGCGCGTGAAGGTCACGCGCGGTTTGCACAACTCTGTTAGGCGCTGGACGGGACGGCTCAGCCGCCGCTGCCCTCGCCCGGCACCTTGGTCTCGAACTCGGCTTCGCCCGGGGTCGCTTCGGTCGGGAACGCGACGCCCATCGCCTGCACCAGCTGGCCCTGCGAGGCCAGGATGCGGTAGTTGGCGAAGATCTCTTCGTAGTTCGCGGTGATCAAGTCGTTCTTGGACAGGAACAGCTCGTTGGTCGCGTCCAGCAGGTCAAGCAGACTGCGCTGGCCGATGTCGAACTGCTGCGCGTAGACATCGCGCGTGTTCTGGTTGGCTTCGACCTGGTCGGTCAGGGTCTGGATACGGTTGCGCTGGGTATCGCGCGCGCTCCACGACAGGCGGACGTCTTCCGCCACCGCACGCTCCTGCACCCGCAGCTGCTCCTGCGCCTCGGCCTTGCGCCACTTGAACTCGCGCACGCGGGCCAGGTCGGCGCCACCGCGGTAGAGGTTGTAGCGGGCCACCAGCAGGAAGGTCGCGCTGTAGGTCGTGTCTTCGCGGCCGTTGTTGTGACGGTTGTTGTTGCCGATCACTTCGAGGTCGAGGCGCGGATAGAGCGGCGCCGCTTCCTTCTCGATCTCGGCCTCGGAAACCTTCACGTCGGCCTGGGCCAGCAGCACCTTCGGGTTGGTGGTGAGGCCGCGGGCGACCGATTCCTCCTCGGTCGCGGCGACCATCGAGTTGTCGAGCGTCACCGCCTCGAGGTCCTGAGCTTCGACGCCGATCACGCGCTGGAAGCTCGCCCGCGCGTCGCGCAGGTCGCCCTGGATCTCGTTGAGATTGGTGCGGGCGGTCGCGAGGCGCGCTTCGGCCTGGCGGACGTCGGCGACGTTGCCGCCGCCCAGTTCCGCGCGGCGCTGCACTAACCGCAGCGTCTCTTCGTGCGCCTTCACGTTCTCTTCAGCGTTGGCGACGCGCTCGGTGTGGCGCAGTACGTCGAGATAGACCTGCGTGCCGTCGAGCGCCGAGACCTGGCCCTGGTCCTGGATCCGCTGACCGGCGGAGGCAATCCGCTGCTTCTGGCGCTCGACCTCGGAGTCGGTCTCGAAGCCGTCGAAGATGCGCTGCTGCAGCGTCACCTGGGCGTCGCGGCGGCCATACAGCCAGCGGCCGTGATCGTGCTCGCCCTGGTTGGTGCGGGCGTTGCCGGTGTCGGTGGTCTCGTTTTCCGAGAAGTCGATGCCGGCGTCGAGCCGGACGTCGATCTGCGGATAGTAGAGCGCGCGGGCCTGCCGCAGCTCATAATCGATGGCGCGGCGGTCTTTGATCGTGACGCCCACTTCAGGATTGGTCGAGATGATCAGACCAACCGCCTCTTGCAGCGTCAGGGCCGACGCGCCTCCTGCAAAACCGGCAATGCCGGTCAGCAAGGCTGTGCCCAGCAACAACGAGGTACGACGAAGCGACAGAGCTTCCAACTTCATGGATTTCCCCCAAATGCAAATCTACGAGCGACCGCCCCCGCGGACGGGCAACATTTTAACCATACTCTTTCGGAACCCTACACTAAGATTGTGTCCCTTTCGCTTAGTACCAGATTTGTCAGTCTCTCGCATCAGTTTTCTAACGCTCTGACAACGCGGTATCGCGTGCCTTTAGAATAGGTTTGAGCAGATACTCTAGGACTGTTTTCTTTCCAGTCAAGATATCGACGGTTGCAGTCATGCCCGGAATGATCTGCAGTTCGCCGCCGTCCTTGCCGATCAAATAGTTCCGATCGGTACGCAAACGTACACGGAAGAATAGCTCTTTCTTTTCATTTTCAATGGCGTCGGCGCTGATCTGCTCCACCTTGGCATCGAGCCCGCCGTAAATACTGTAATCGTACGCGGTGATCTTGATCTTGGCGGCCTGGTCGGGGGCAATGAAGCCGCGATCCTGCGGCCGGATCTGCGCCTCGATCAGCAGCGTGTCCTCGATCGGAACGATTTCCATCAGCTGCTCGGCCGGCTGCAACACGCCGCCCAGGGTGTGGAACTTGATCTGCTTGACCGTGCCATAGACCGGTGAGCGCAGGCTCTGCTCGCCGCCCTGGGCGACCGCGCCGAATAACAGCTCGTTGACCGACGCCAGTTCGGCGCGGTGCTGGTTCATCTGCTGCGCGGCATCGGCGCGGAATGTTGCGTCAATTTCCTTGAGTTTCGCCTGCGATTCGGCGAGGGCCGCACGGGCCGACGGCCGCGAGGCCTCTGCGTTGGAAATTTCCGACTGGTATTGCTGCACTTCCTGCTGTGCCCGCAGCAGATCGACCTTGGATGCGATGTTGTTCGCGACCATCGGCACGAGGATGTCCACCTGCTGCTGCGCGATGTCGAGGCTCTTGCGCGCCGTCGATACCTTGGTATCGATCTGCCGCAGCTCCTGCTGCTTGGTCTCGACCTGCTGAACGATGGTCGCGCGCTGGGACTGTACTTGCTGCTGGCGAATCACAAAGACGGAACGCTCGGTCTCGGCGACCTGCGGCGCCTCCTTCAGCAGGTCATCCGGAAACGTGATCTGTGCCGGATCGTCCTTGCCGGCGATCTCGGCCTGCAGCCGGGCAAGCGCGGCGGACGACGTCCATTTCCGCTGCTTCAGCTCCGCTTCGTTGGTGGAGAGCTCGGTGTTGTCGAGAACGGCGACCACCTGCCCGGCCTCGACAATGTCGCCCTCCCGCACGTTGAGCGCCTTGATCTTGCCGCCCTTCACGCTCTGGATCACCTGGGTCTGGCCGGACGGGACGACCTTGCCTTCGCCGCGCGTGATCTCGTCCAGCACGGCGTAGTTCGCCCACACTAGGCCGACCACCACGATGACGATCAGCGTGAACAGCAGCAGGTGGCCGAACAGCTTGGTGCCTTCCCGCTCCGTCTCGGACGGGTCGATCCAGAGATCTCGATTGGTCAGCGACATGATACTTGCTTCGTCTTTCTCTGGGCGATTTCCTGGGCCGCGATCATTCGCGCGCCTGCACGCGCCCACCCATCAGGGCCTCGAGCACGCCGGACTTCGGGCCATCGGCCACCACCTTGCCGCGATCCAGGACGATCAGGCGGTCGACCAGTGCCAGCATCGAATGGCGATGGGTGACCAGGATGATGGTCTTGCCGCGCGCGATGGCGCCCAGCCGCTGCTTGAAGGCGGCCTCGGTGCTGTTGTCCATCGAGCTGGTGGGTTCGTCGAACACCATGATCTGCGGGTTCAACAGCAAGGCGCGGGCCACCGCCACCGACTGGCGCTGGCCACCAGACAGCATGCGGCCATTCTCGCCCACCGGCATGTCGTAGCCGAGCGGATGCTGACGCACAAACTGGTCGACACCGGCCAGGGTCGCGGCGCGGATCACCGACGCCTCGTCGACGTAGGGCGCGCCCAATGTGATGTTGTCCTTCACCGAGCCATAGAACAGATGCGGGTCCTGCAGCACGCAGCCGATATTCTGCCGGAGGTCGGTCGGGTCAAGCTGGCGGATGTCGGTGCCGTCGACCAGCACGGCACCCTCGTTCGGCTCGTAGAGGCCGAGGATCAGGCGCTCGATGGTGGTCTTGCCGGAGCCGATGCGGCCCAGGATGCCGACCCGCTCGCCCGGCTGGATCTTGAACGAGACGCCGTCGAGCGCCGCGGTCTGCGCGGCAGGATACTTGAACTGGACGTTGCGGAACTCGATCGCGCCTTCGATCCGCGGGCGGCGGATGAAGACCTTGCCGCGCGGCCGCTCAACCGGCAATTCCATCAGCTTGTTCAGGCCCTTCAGCGAGGTGAAGGATTGATGGAAGCGGATGATGAGGCCGGCGATCTGGCCGAGCGGCGCCATGGCGCGGCTGGTCAGCATCGAGGCGGCGATCAAAGCGCCGGTCGTCATGTGTATGTCGCTAGTGGGGCCGGATTCGAAGATCCGGTAGCAGCCCCACAGGATGACGCCGGTGGTCGCGAGGTTGGACGCCAGCATTACGAAGTTGATACCGAGGGTCGACCAGCGCTTCGAGGTTTCGGCCGACGCCGAGGAAGCGGCGACATAGCCGTCCCAGTTGCGCTGCATCTGGCCTTCGGACGAGGTCGCCTTGATCATGTCGAGGCCGTTGATCGCCTCGACCAGCGTCGCGTGCTTCTGCGAGGTTTCGCGGTAGGAGCGCTCGACCGCGCGCTTCATCGGAAACTGCACCAGGATGCTGACCAGGATCACCGTGGGGATCAGGACCGCGGGAACCGTCACCACCGGACCGGCGATGAAGAAGATGATCACCAGGAAGATCAGCACGAACGGCAGGTCGATCAGCGCCGACAGGCTGGCCGAGGTGAAGAAATCGCGCAGCGTCTCGTATTGCTGCACGTTGCTGGCGAACGCGCCGGAGGATTGCGGGCCGGCCGCCATCTTGATCGACAGGATGTGCTCGAAGATCGCCGAGGAAATCTTGCGGTCGAGCGCCTTGCCCGCCTTGTCCAGGAACACCGCGCGCATCGAGCGCAGGGCGAAATCGAACACGTAGACGAGCAGGATGCCGATCGTGAGCACCCACATGGTCTCCACCGCCTTGTTGGGCACAACGCGGTCATAGACCTGCATCGCGAAGATCGAGGAGGCGATGGTGAAGAGGTTCATCAGCAGCGCCGCCAGCACCACCTCGATATAGACCGGGGTGTGGCGCATCACCTCGCCCCAGAACCAGTTGCGCTCCTTGGCCTCGGTCATTTCCGAGGAGCGGCTGTCGAGGCGGATCTTCGGCCGCACCACCAGCATGGTGCCGGAATATTGCGACTCCACCTCCGCGGCCGGGGCGGTCACGATGCCGTCGAGGTTGTCGGTGGTGGCGATGTCGACCTTGCCGTTCTTGACCGGCGAAAGCATCACCACCGCCTGGCGGTCCTTGAGCAGCAGGACGGCCGGGAGGTTGATCGACTTGGTCTCGGCGAGCCCGCGGCGCACCTTGCTGGCCGACAGGCCGGCATTCTCCGCCGCGCGCACGAACAGATCCGGCGTCATGCCGGCTTCGCCGATCGGCAGGCCGGAGGCCAGCGCCGCCAGCGACTTCGGATTGCCGAACAGGCGCGTCAGGATGACGAGGCAGGACAGCAGCGGATCGGGCCGGATCTCAACTTCGGCCAATTCGGGCAGACCGGCTTCGGCCACGGTAGCGGGAACCGCCGCGCCAGCCTGAGGCCGCGGCGGCTGAATCCCTGCCGGCTTCGCAGCGGCGGGCACGCCTGCCGGCTGACCGGCGGCCTGAGTGCCTGGTTGGTTGGCCGGCGTCCCAGGTTGGCCGGCAGCCGACGGCGCACCGGCAGGCTGCGGACTAGGCTGTGCCCCTGGCCGCGCCGCGGCAACGCCTTGCGTGATCGCGCTTTGGAATGCGTTCCTGGCGGCGGCGTCCGGAGCCTGGGCCGGCTGGGCCTGGGTTGACTGACCGGGCGCGGCGCCCGCCGGAGCGGGACCGGACTTCTGCACGACGAACATCTGCTCCGGCCGCTTGGCGGCTGCAGCGCCTTCGGCGGGCTTGGTACCGGAATCGTTGGCAGTCTTCGGTTGGCCCTCCGAGGAGGGTTTGGCGGCGTCCATGTGATCCTAAGCCCGGTTTTCTGCAATACTGCGCAAGTACTGCATATTTAAGGTTATATTCTCGTTAATCCCGCTGGCCAATGGGGTCCGGGCGAGCGCGCGGGACACGCAATCCGGCGCCCCGGCAGCCTCCCAGAAGTCGTCCCTAGGCGGCCTCGGGCGCAAGCCCGCCTCGTGGCCTATGCCAATCAGTATACCCATGCCCTCTTCCCGTTCAGCGACGACGCGCACAATCCGCTCGGATTCCGACCCCTGCCCAGATCCTGCGGCAATCCTACGCCAACTCGATGACCCCCAGGCGATGCAGCACCGGCGCCTCGTCAGCCCAGAACCGATCGAAGAACTGGGCGGCGCGTTCGTTGTCGTCCTGCGGTTTTTCTTCCTTGGCCGGCTTGCTGAAGCGAATGCGGCGGCGTTTCACCTCGCCCATCAATCGCTCCTTCAGTTCCGCCTTGTCCTTCCAGGACTGCGATGCCTGGGACAGGATTACGGCATAAATCGGGTCAATGCTGAGCGCGTTGCCGGCCAGGGTCGAGACCAGGTTGCCCGGCGCCAGGTTGTCGACCATGCGCTTCATCAGCGCGCGGTTGGTGGCGAGCGGGATCTTGATCTGCTTGGGGTTCTCCGGCATCGGCGCGGGACGGCTCGACATGGCGCACGGAACCGCGATGCCGGTGGCGGCCATCAGCGTCATGGTGCGCTCGACGTCGAGATGCGTCAGCTTGCGCGCCAGCATCTCCTTGCGCAGGTCCCCGACCGACCAGGTCCCCTGCTGCAGCGATTCCTTGAGCGCAGGGAAGGCCTTCTCGTCGAACTTCACCTCGCCACGCGCGACCTTGGCGACGTTGGTGACGTTCTTGAGGTCGCGCAGCGCGCCAAACGCTTGGTTTTCCATGTTGCGCACGATGCCGGCGCGGTTGAGCTGGGCATGGCCGCGCACGAACACGTCGCGGCGGAAGCGCTGGTTCTGCGCCAGGTCCTGGAACAGCTGGCGCAGGCGCTGGGTCGGCTGGGCCTTCACCTTGGCCTGCAGGTCGTCGCCGCCCAGCAGCTCCAGGTGGTTCTCGGCCAGGGTCGCGGAGCCGACGAAGTTGAGCTTGGCGTTCGACATCTCGTCGGCGACGTCGGAGCTGTAGAACGGCGTCCAATGCTCGTTCAGGAACTCGTGCGCCAGGTAATTGGCGTTGCGCTCCGACATCTTGGCGGCCATCTTGCCGGCGGTCGGGGTCACGGCGAAGTAGCCGAACTTGGCGCCGACCAGCTCCTCGACCGATTTCAGCGCCGCCTGCGTGCGCTGGGTCGCGTCGCCCGAGAGGTGCTTCGAGGTTTCCAGGATCAGTTTCTGCAGCGGGCTGTCGGCCGCCCAACCCGGGAGGCAGTTATAGCTGTTGTAGACCAGGCCGCCGGGCTTCAGCCGTTCGCGGATGATGCGCTGGATGCCGGCGCGCACCTCGGCGCTGACCCAGGCATAGACGCCGTGTAGCACGATGAAGTCGCACTCCGGCACTTCCTGCGCGCTCAGGTCGAGAAAGCTGCGCTCGAGGAACTCGACATTGCCGATGCCGGCGGAGGCCGCATAGCGCCGCGCCCAGTCGACGTGCGCGGGATTGAAATCGACGCCGAAGAAGCGGCCTTGCGGATGCGCGCCGGCCAGCAGCGTCACGGTCTGGCCCAGGCCGCAGCCGAGCTCCATGTAGGTGAAGCCGGGATCGAGCGGCCGCGGCTGGCAGCCGTTGATGGTGGCGACGTAGTTCAGCCACGCCGGCGACAGCTCGCGGAAGAAATGCTCGGTGTAGAGGACTTCGGTGACGTAGCCTTGTGACCAGTCGGACTCCATGATCCCCCCAGAATATAGCCTGCGGCGTTTAGACCCCTCAGCACACCACGGCCCGTCGCCGCACTCGGCGGCGGCGTGGTTAATGCCACGAAACACCCCCCGCGGTCAAAGCCCAGCCTGCCGGCCAAGCTTGAACATCGCCTAAAGCAGCACCCCTAATTACCGGATTTTCCAGCAAAAAAGAGGGCGCCCGAAGGCGCCCTGTGCTCTTCCCCAAGAGTAACTTTGAGATCACCGGAGGGGCGCTTCGATGAAAGCGCCCCTCCTAGTTTGATCCAGTTTCGTGCCGAACTTTTGCGGTTATCGGCTCGAATTTTAGTAATCGGACACGCTAGCTTCCGAGCTGGATGTCGTCGGTCGCGGCAGTACCCTTCGTGATGCCACTCGTGACGCCAAGGATCGTGATCTGGAGGTCGCCGGCGGTAAATCCGGCCACTCCATCGACATCGACCTTCACGATCGTGTTGCCACCGGATGTCGAGATGTCCACCAGAGCGCTGCGGCTTCCAGCGCCGATGCTCAGGCTATCGAACAACGGGTCCAGGTCGATGAAGTCCTGCGCGCCCGTGCCACCGGCGTTGTCGAACCCGTTGATCACGTCCTGACCGTCAAGTTTCGACTCATACCGGACGATATCGAAGTTGCCTTGGCTGACATCGATCAGGTCATTGCCGGCACCGCCGGTCATGGTGTCGTTGCCGTCGCCGCCAACAAGCCAATCCCTGCCGCTGCCGCCATTCAACTCGTCCTGGCCGCCATTGCCCAGGAGCACGTCATTGCCTTCGTAGCCGTTCAGCTCATCGTCGCTGCTGTCGCTGGTGATGATGTTGTCGAGGCCATTGCCGTCCAGCGGATCGTCACCCTCCTGGCTGCGATCAACGATCACGTTGCCAGTGTCCGACTTGCCGTTGGCGGTGCCGGTGTAGGTGAAGGTGCCTCCGCCGGAATTGTCCTCGATCGAGACGTTGCCGCTGCCCAGCGTGACGCTGCTCAGGTCGGAGACGTTCGTAAAGGTGGCGCTGACAGTGATGGCGTCACCGTTCGCATCGCTGTCGTTCCACAGCAACGCCGCCGCCGGAACAACGATGGTCTCCTTGCCGCCGCCGTCGTCATTGCCGGCGATGATGATGTCGTCCCGAACGATCGGGGCGATGTCGGTCACCGATGCGGTGATCTGCAGAGTGTTGGTGGCGCTGTCGCCGTCGAAGTCGGTCAAGGTGTAACCGAACTGATCGTTGGCGGCCGCGTCGGCCAGCAGGGCATAGGTGTAGGCGCCCGTGCTCATGTTGATCTGCAGCGTTCCATTCGGCGTCGAGAAGGTGAGGATCGTGCCTCCACCGCTGACGACGAAGGCCAGGGAACCGGTCGTGCGCGTGATGCTGTTCGTGCCGTTGAACACGAACGTGTTCCCGCCGAAGGTGACCTGGCTGACAATGCCCGGCTCATCGGCGCCGATGCCGTTGCCGCCATCGGTCTTGACGTTGCCGTTGACCGGCGGCGTGACGGTCGAGACCAAGGTGGCGGTCAGGAGGTTGAGGTCGGTGATCACCTGGCCGTTGGTGTTGGTCTCGGTCTTACCGTTGTAGGCGATCGGGTCGATATTGCTCTGGTTGACATCGCCCGGTTCTCCGAAGCCGAGGGCAAACGAGTTGATGTCGTTGGCCTTCAGGAAATTGATCCAAGCAGTTTCTTCGGTCCCGTTGATGCCCGCGTCCCCGTCAGGCTGGTTCGGATTGCCGTCGGACAGGAAGTAGGCCACGTTCTGCGCGCCGACGATCTTGCCGCTATCGGGGAACGCATTCATCGCGTCTTCAAGGGCCTCGTCGTAGTTCGTCAGCCCATCGTTGTCTAGCAGGGTGTTCAGGAACGTCCTGGCCTGGTCGACCGTCATCCACACGGCGCCCTGTTCCGACGCGTTGGTGCTGAAGGTCACGATGCGGACCTTGACCTGGCCCAGGGCGTCATATTGCTCGATCAGTTCCTTCACCGATGCAATCGCCGCCTGGAGCTTGTCGAGGCCTTCCATGCCCGAGGGTTCGTCCATCGAGCCGGAGATGTCCAGGATCACCATCAGGTTGGTGTCGACACCGGCATTGGCCACGATGGACTTGGTCAGGACATTCGCCACCGGCACGTCGTTGTTGATGGTGACCGATGCACCCGCGTCGATGACGATTTGATCGCCGTCGAAGTCGGTCGCCGTGAAGACGTTAGCGAGGCTCAGCGAGATGGTCTCGTTGTCACCGCCACCGCTGTTCAACGGCGTGTGGTCGATCTGATCCAACAGCGTGACGGTGAACGTGCCCGCCGGGCTCTCCACGATTGTGAACACGGTCCGGCCATCGGCAACGCCGTTGACGTGTGTCGCGTCCACATAGTCGAAGAAGATATCGGCACCCTTCGAGTCCAGGCCGGTATTCACGTTGTCGATGCCCGCGTTCAGTTTCACCGTGAGGGGCTCGTCAGCGCCCACGTCCACCAGCCCTGATAGTTGAGCGTTCGTGAACTGGACTGAGGTCGCACCGCCACCGATGCCCGTCGACAGGCCCGTTAGGCCATCCTCGAACACGGTCCCGGACAACGTCGCACTGTTGTTCTGCGGGATGTCGTTCTCGATGACGACGGTCGCGCCACCATTGATCACCACCGAGTCCTTATCGAAGTCGGTTGCGGTGAACACGCCGGCAAGGCTCAACGAGATGGTCTCGGCGTCGCCGCCGCCGCTTGCCAGCGGCGTGTGATCGACTTGATCAAGCAGCGTGAAGGTGAATGTGCCGGCCGGGCTCTCGATGATCGTGAACACTGTGCGGCCATCGGCCACGCCGTTGACCTGCGTTGCACTGATCACGTCGTAGACGATGTTGAAGCCCTTCGAGTCCAGGCCGGAGTCGACGTTGTCAATCCCGCTGTTCAGCTTGATCGAGAGCGGCGTGTCCGCACCTGCACTTACCAGCGTCGCCAGCTGAGCAGCCGTGAAGACCGCAGTTGTGACACCGCCGCCGTTGCCGGTCGGCAGGCCATCTTCAACCACCGTCTTGCTGATGGTGACGTCGTTGTTGATCGGCTGGTCGTCCTCCACCTGGATGTTGAGGAGAGCGCTGTCCGTGCCGCCGGTCGTGTCGTTGACCGTGACCTTGACCGAGAAGTTGACCTCGTCCTCCGCATTGGCCACCGGATGATCCAGCGGTTTAATCAGGTTGACGCTGTAGTTGTAGTTGTTGTTGTCGACCTTCGAGATCGTGATGGTGATCGCGTCGGTGCCACCGGTCTTGCCATGGATCACATGGTTGTCCGGGCCATCGACCGACCACACGACGTCAACGCCGCCAAACTTCAAGGCGGGCAAGCTGTCGGTGGAGAGCTTCACGGTGAGGGTCTCGCCCACATCCGCGTCGTTCACCACGAAGGAACCGGATGCGGCCGCACTGTCCGTGTTGTCGCCGGCCGGCGTGCCGTCCTTGTTGCCGCCCGTCAGGCCTTCGTCCGACACGACCGCGGAGCCGTTCTTCACGTTCGGATCGTTCGGGAAGAAGTCGATGGTCGGCGGGCTACTGTTGCCCTCCACCTTGATGGTCAGCGTGGTCGAGGCCGTATCGCCGTCACCGTCCTTGATGGTGTAGTTGAAGACCTCGGTGTCGAACTGGCCGCTATTCAGGGCCTTGGTGTCCGGATCGTTCACATCGAGCTCGTAGCGGTAGCCGCCGTCATCGTCGACGAGCAGCTTGCCGTACTTGCCCTGGATCACGCCGTCCTTGTCGACGCCGCCAGCCTCGGTCGGATCAGCCCAGCTGATACTGCCGAACCCGTCGGTACCGAGGGTGTCGGCCTTGCCGTCATCGAGGTTGTCGTCGGTGCTCTGGTTCGGATCGTAGTTGTCGGCTTCCTTGCCGGTCACGACGTTGCCGGTCGCGGCCAGGTCGTCGCTGCCGTCCTGGACGCTGTCCGTATCGGCAACCGCCGTCGGGCCGTCATCCTGGAAGACGATGGCCGGGTGGCCCTCGTAGCCGTCGAACGGCACCAGCTTGCTGACCGAGTCACCGTCGTCGTCCGTCACAATGATCTTGGCGAACACGAGCGAGGAGAACTGGGTGCTGACGCCGAGCAGCGTCACGGACTCGTCGTCGGTGCCGGTGTTCGGGTGCTGGATGGCGCGATACTGCGCGACATCGAGCGAGTTGCCGTCGATCGACAGAGCGAAGGCGATTTGACCGCCCACGCCGCCGACGCGACCGACCACCAAGCTGCCCTCGGTGAAGAGGAAGATCGCCTGGCCGGTCGCGGTGTCGAACAGCGTCGACTGCTGGCCGATGAACGCGTCGCCCGCGCCGTCGGTCAAGACAACGGTCGTCGTGCCCGGGCCGTCGGAGCCGTAGGCTGCATTCGGATTGGCACCGCCGCCGCTCAGGTCGATGTTGACCGCGACAGAGGCATAGCCGACCGGAACCAGCAGCGGATTGGCGCCTTCCAGCGCGGCAAACTCGGCCGGACGCGAAGCCACGTCGTCCTCATCCTGACCGCTGGCGTCCGGATCCGTAGCGCCGGAGCCATTGCCGCCATTCTGCACGCCGGCCGTCTCGTCATGGACGAGCTTGCCGTCGCCGCCCTTGTCGACCTCAAGCTTGATCAGGTCAGCCTTCGGACCGTCGTCGTCGATACTGATGCTGTGGCTGATGTCGCGCTCGGCCGTCTCCTTGTCCCCGTCCTTGTCGGTCACTTCAAGCGTGACAGACAGGACGCCGAGGTTGCCGGTATTGAGGTAGGTAACCTCGTCCGGATAGCTGGCCGGCTGGTCGGTGCCGTGATTGACGGCGCGATACTGCGCCATCTCGACGGCGCCGGTGGTGGCATTGATCGTGAAGGCAAGAACCAGCAGGTTGCTGCCCACCGTCCGGCCTTCGATGACGCCGCCGCCGACATCGACCAGCTGGACTGCATGGCCGGTCTCCGTGTCGACCGCCGTGGTCAAGCCACCGTTGACGACCTTCAGGCCATAAGCATGGCTGTCCTCGCCATCGGCGCCCGCCTTGTAGTCGAACAGGGCTGCGCCGTTGCCGCTATCGAAGCCGATCACGGTGCCGAGACCGGCGAGCACACCGCCCGCGGCCGCCTCGTCACCCTCGAACGCGCCGCCATCCAGCGGGAAGACCGCACTCGGATCGTCGAAGTCGCCCTTGCCGCCAACCGTCTCGTCGGTGCCGAGGACAAGAGACTCGTCGACCAGCGTGATCTTCGGCTTGTCGTCCTCGACCTGGACGGTCAGGGTCGCCTCGTCGAACTCGCCGGTGCTGTCGGTCACCCGCACCTGGATGCCGAACTGGAGCTCGTCTTCGATCGAGTTGATCGGGTGATCCAGCGGCTGATGGAGGGTCACCGTGTAGTCGTAGGTGTTCGGCGTGGCGGTCGCGGTGATCTCGACCGTGAGCGCCAGCAGGTTGTCGGGCGTCCGGCCTTCCAGCAGGTGGCCGTTGACCAGCGTCCAGGTGACCGCTTGGTTGTCGCTGAAAGTCCAGGCCGGGAAAGCGCCCGACTGCATCGCGACCGTGAGCGTGTCGGCCGGCAGATCCGGATCGGATACGACCAGCTGGCCGGTGAAGGTCGGCAGGTTCGTCTCGTCGGTCGGAACCGGATCGCTGTCCGTATTGCCGCCCTTCAGACCTTCGTCCGACACCACCGCCGTCTCGTCATCGTTCTCCGGATCCTGCGGATCCAGATCGATTTTCGGCGGCTCGTTCGAGCCTTCCACGTTGATCTTCAGCGTGGTGCTGGACTTGTCGCCATCGTTGTCTTCGATCGTGTAGTGGAAGACTTCCTGGCCGATCTGGCCCTTGGTCAGAGCCTTGGTGTCCGGGTCGGTGAGGTCGAGCTCGTACTTGTAGTTGCCGTTGCCATCCACATGCAGCTTGCCATAGGTGCCCTGGATGTAATCCACGGCGCCCGCCTCGACCACCGTGTCAGTCCAAGCGAAGGACTTCAGACCGTCGGTTCCGGCGTTATCCGCCTTGCCGTCGTCGGTGTTGACATCGCTGCCGAGGCCGCCATCGGCGCCGGTGAGCACGTTGCCGGTGGCAATGGTCGGGCCGGATTCCTTGACGCTGTCCTCGTCGGCGTTCGCCGTCGGGCCATCATCCTCGAACTTGATCGAGCCATGGCCTTCCTTGCCATCGAGGGGCGTGGTGACCGTGATGGCGTCGCCGTCGTAGTCCGTCACCTTCGCGGTGATGTGGACCACGGCGCAGGCGCCGTCGCCCGCCAGCAGCGTGACGGCATCATCGGGGTTGGTGGCGTCCGGGTGCTGGATGGCGCGGTACTGCGCGACAGACAGATTCCCGGCGTTGTCGATCGAGAGGGCAAACGAGATCTCGCCGAGAGCGTCGGCCGAGCCGGCGCTGCCCACGCGGCCAACGACCAGGCCACCCTCGGTGTAGAGGAAGATCGGCTCGCCGGTCGCGGTGTCGAACAGGTTGCTCGCAGCCGCGACGAACGGAGCACCGCCCGCATCGGTCAGCGACAGGTCCGTCGTGCCCGGGCCGTCCGCACCGTAGGCCGCGTTCGGGTTTCCACCGCCGCCGCTCAGGTTGACATTGACCGGGGTGGTCGCGAACCCGAGCGCGGCGAGGCCGAGGCCATCGAACTGGGTCAGCGGACCGTCAACATCATCGTTGCCGTCGTCGCCCTTGGTCTCGTCGTGGACCAGGGCACCGTCGCCGCGCGGCTCGAACTCGATCTTGACCAGATCCGCACTCGGGCTGTCGTCGTCGACGTTGATCCTCAGCTTGCCTTCGACCGTGTCGTCGTCGCGGTCGGTCGCCTTGAACTTCAGATCGAAGACGAGGTTGTCCTCGAACGAGCCCTTGCCGTGGTCGTTCTCATTGCCCGGAATGTTGTCGGTATCCGGGTG
>PNKY01000013.1 GCA_013822765.1 Rhodospirillum sp. | reverse complement strand
CGTGCCGAGCGAGAGGTTCGCCGTGATCGGCCCAGCCGCCGCCGCGTAGCTGGCGGTATCGTTGCTTGCACCGCCGTCCAGCACGTCGTCACCCAATCCGCCGCTCAGCGTGTCCGCGCTGCTGTCGCCCGCCAGCGTGTCGTTTCCGGCGCCGCCAGCAATGTTGTCGCTGCCGCTGCCGCCGGAGACGTGGTCGCCGAGCGTTCCACCGGTGACCGTATCGTTGCCGCCGCTACCCTTGAAGGTTTCGGATGGACTATATCCGGCTGCCGCCGCGGCCGCCGCATCCACCGGCAGCGTTACCGTGTCGTTGCCGCCCAAGGCGTCGTATTGGGTGCCGGCCTGATAGCTCCCCGCGATCACCTGATTGAAGTTGACGACATCGTTGTTCGTGGTGAACAGAGGCGGCGCAGGCGTCCCCGAGAGCTGAATCTCGAACAACCGGCCGTCCATGACCTGGTCTTTGCCATAGTCGGCGACCCACAAAGACATGACACTGGGATCATCGTTAGGGTCGCTACTGGGCGCCATCGTCAGGCCCTTCGGCTTGACGCCGGTATCGCTGATCGGATTCTGGTATGCCTCCAGGAGCGTCAGGGTTTCCAGAATCTGACCGTCCCGCGAGACGACAAAAATGTCCTCGGATGAGTGTCCGCTGAAGTAGAAGACGTTCCGTGCCGCATCGTAGGCAAAACCTTCCGGATCGCCGACCGCGACCGGCAGCGCCACCGAAGAGATCAAGCTGCCATTGTTCGTCACCTCGAAGATGGTCCGTGGGTGAAGGCTGCTCTGCTCGCCCTCCGACAGCAGCAAGTGTCCCGTCACCGGATCGAAGATGATATCCTCGACGTCGTTGGCGCCGATGGCAGTCGTTGAGAACGAGGAGATCAAGGTCCCCGGGTTATCGGGGTCGATCTCGAAGACCTTCTTCTTGTTGTCGTCGCTGATGAAGACATGGCCATTCAGAGGATTGAAGGCGACGCCGGTCGGTTCCTTGCAGAAGGCCGCGAGGCTGGCGCTATGGTCGAACACGCCCGTCGCGGAAAGATAGAAGAGATTGTCTGGCCTGAAAAAGGGCGTTTCGTCGACCTCCGAATCCGACATCAGCAATCGGCCAGTGCCGGCAGTAGCGCCGGGTATGAAAGTCAGCCCCGCCGGATCGGGACTCGGCTTTGCCCATAACGTCGTATCGATGACCTGAACCACGCTGGGATTGATTGGCGGGCTCACCGCCAGAGCTGCCGTTTCCGCTCCAGCGGCAGGCGCCGGCTCCCGCGCGAGGCTCGCGACCAACAAGGTCTGGTGATGGCCGAAGTCTGCGGATCCCTGCACATTCAGCGAAGCATTCGGGTCGTCGTCTTGGGCCTTTTTGCCCCTCATTCCCTTGGACATATACATGATGCAAATCCTCCGGCTCTATCCCGGGTATTATGAATCGGGCGTGAAGGCTGTCTATTCATCCGAAGTAGATGCAGCGAGGCCGCACACCTACTTAAGGCGTATGTTCTCCCTAGGCCTCGCGAACTTGTGAAGGCATGACCGATGCAGAGCATGCGGCCGTGCCTCATGACAAGAGCTGGGCGTGGACGACCTCGGCGTTGCTGAAGATGGTGACGGTGTCGAGGCCGTTGGTAAAGGTGTAGGCGGTCATGCCGGAGACCGAGATGCCGGCAGCGACGCCGGTCGGGCCGAGCGTCGTGTTTGGTGCGGTCGCGTTCCAGCCGCCCACTGTATCGATGTTCAAAGTATCCGGGCTGCTGCTGCCGAGGTCGACAACAAATTGGTTGTCCGCCGTGTCGGACAGGACGTCGTTCAGGCTGAGCGTGACGATATCCTTGCCGCTGCCGGTCTGGATCCGCTCGAGGTGGGTGAAATTGGCGCCGCGCAGGTCGATCGTGTCGGCGCTCGACAGGTTGGCATCGAGGGTGTCGAAGCCGTCGCCGCCGTCGATCAGGTCGGCGATGTCCCATTTGAGGCCATCGTGCCCGCCGTCGCCGAACAGCTGGTCGGTACCGGTGCCGCCGGTCAGTGTGTCGTTGCCGAGCCCGCCGTGGACGGTGTCGTTGCCGGCGCCGCCGATCAGGGCATTGTTGAGGGTGCTGCCGGTGATCGCATCATCGAAAGCAGAGCCGGTGACGTGCTCCAGGTTGAGGAGCGTATCGGCGCCCTCGCCGGTCGCCGTGCCGAGCGAGAGGTTCGCCGTGATCGGCCCAGCCGCCGCTGCGTAGCTGGCGGTATCGTTGTTCGATCCCCCATCCAGGAAGTCATTGCCGAGCCCACCGCTGACCGTGTCGGCGCTGCTGTTGCCGAGCAGGCGGTCGTTCCCCGCTCCGCCCTTCAGCATATCGTTGCCGCCGTCGCCCCAGATGGTGTCGTTCAGGCTTCCGCCGATGATGGTGTCGTTGCCGGACCCGCTGCGGAACGCGGCCTGGACTGGATTGTAACCGGTGGCCGCCGCCGCGGCGGCGTCGCTCGGCAAGGTTACGGTATCGTTCCCGGCCAAGGCATCGTACTGCGATCCCGCTAGGTAGCTCCCTGCCGCCACGGTATTCAGATCAGTGACGTCGTCGCCAGCTGTGAATAGCGCCGGCTGGCCCGTGGGGCCATTCAAGTTGATCTCATACATCCGGCCGTCCATGACGTTGTCGTGACCGAAGTCAGCGACGTAAAGCGACATCACGCCGGGGTCGTCATTAGGATCGCTGCTGGGTGCGAGCAGCAGTCCCTTCGGGTGAACAATGGTGTCCGTCAGAGTATTGGTGACGCCCTCCAAGACAGTAATGGTGCTGAGGATCGTCTGACCGTCCCTTGAAACGACCCAGATATCTGGATTGGGGCCCCCCGCGACATAGAACACCTGATTAACAGGGTCATAGGCGATGCCTTCCAGATCCTGCGAGAGCGCCGCTGGCATCTTGATCGATGCAAGCAATGTACCGCTGAGCGTCGTCTCGAAAACTGTGTTGTGGCTCGGATTTGCTGTCACCCCTTGAAGAACCAACAGATGATTGCTGACAGGGTCAAATGCCACGTCTTCCGCATCTGTTGCGTAGGCCGCTGTCGAAAACGACTTGATGAGCACACCGGGATTGCCGGCATCGACTTCAAAAATTCTGTTGGCATCGTCGTCGCTGATGAAAAGATGGCCGCTCAGCGGATCGTAGGCTGCTCCCGTGGGCTCAATCGTGAAACTTTTCAGGCTGGCGGCATGGTCGAAAGTCATCGACAAAGAGAAGTGGAACAGGTTGTTGATTCCAAAAAATGGCGGCTCATTGACCTCGGAGTCGACGAGCAGCAGGGCGCCGGTTCCAGGAGTGCCGCCCGGAACAAAAGCAAGGCCCGACGGGTCTGGAATTCCAAACGCAGTCGTGTCAATCGCGTTCACGATGACTGGATTGGAGATGCTCAGAGCGGCGGGCGAGCTGGTTGATTCAACCGATAGCGGCGCGGCGAGCGCAGCCGTGGTTAGCCCCCCGATCTCGGCACGCGAGTGCTGGGCAGGCGCGAAAGCGAGCGCGCTGGCCTCAAGTTCCTCCTCAAGGATCTTCGAATGCCCGCCGATCCCACGCTTGCGCATAAATGATGCCCCATGTGCTTATGACCGCGAATTATGAGGTCGGGGGCAGCGGTGTCCATTCCAACGAAGTAGGTCCATAGGCACTGCGGGGGCACAGCCGCTGCACGAAAGGCGTAGGGCATCACCGTTTTGGCGGATCGAACCGCCCCTATGACCCGCAGCCAGACGTAACCGGAATGAAACCGCGGACTGGAGCACAGCCCTTCCGCACGCGCGTAAGTCGCGCGGGGCGATGGCCGAATTGTCAAATAGGTCGCCATCTGCCGCTTTGCCAACATGCCACCACGGCACTGGGAGAGCGAACGAGGTTGAATCATGCGCGAGTTGGCGCTGAACTGCATCAATGGGTTCCTGCTTTCTGTAGTCCTCATTCTGGCAATGGAAAAAATTGCCACGCGCTTCGGATTCGTCGACATCCCTACCGCGCGAAAGAACCATCGCGGCCGTGTTCCGATGGTCGGCGCCGCCGTGTTCGTGGCCTTTGCCGTCTCCGCGGTTCTTCTTGAGCATCGCCCCATCGGCTTCACCAGCTTCATGATCGGCCTGGCGAGCCTGGTTGCGCTCGGCGTGATCGACGATCGGATGAACCTGCGGGCGTCACTCAAATTCATTGCGCAGATCGCCTGCGTCGCGCTCATGGTCCTGCCCAACAAGACACTGATCTGGCATGTCGGAATGTTGTTGGGCGGCGACTATCTGCTCCTGCAGCAATGGGCTGCGCCTGTGACAATCATTGCAGTCGTCGGCCTCATAAACGCCTACAACATGATTGACGGCGTTGATGGCCTTGCCGGAAGCTTGTCGCTTGTGGCGTTACTGTGGTTTGCCGCCGCTGCGGGCATCATGGGGCTTCGTGACCATTTGATTCTGGCGCTGCTCGTCACGTTCTGCGTCGTTGGATTCCTGGTATTCAACCTGCGGCACCACTGGCGTGCTCGTGCATCGGTCTTCCTGGGCGATGCCGGAAGCATGATGCTTGGAGCAATTCTCGCCTTTCTGGCAATCGGCCTCTCTCAACATGATGGGGAGCGGTTGTCCCCTGTTGCAGCCGTGTGGATCTGCGCCGTGCCGATTATCGACACCGTAAGCTTGGCCATTCGCCGGGCTGCCGCAGGCAGGAACCCGTTCTCCAGCGACCGGCAGCATCTGCATCACCTAATGCTCGACGCGGGTATGTCGGTGAACCAGGTCGTGGCGACTCTCGCGATCATCAGCAGCATCCTCGGTGGCATTGGCGTGATCGGGTGGTACCTGAAGGTGCCGGACACCATCATGCTGCTTGGCCTTGTCATTCCGGTTGCTGCACATACTTGGTTTGAGCATGGCGGCCGCAACCATATGCCGCAGACATGGCGGACTGCCGGCGGCGACGGCAAGGGTGCCTTCAAGGCACCACAGCCTTTACTCAAGTGATCTGCGGTGGCTGGCGACCGTGACCAGAATCGCTGCCATCAAGCCAATATGCTCTCAGTTGACAAGATGGCTGCGCACCCGCCCGCGTGCTTCGGAAACACGCTCAGAAAACCTCAAGAAGAACAATCAAACCACGCCCGCTCTGGGCGGTCGGCAATCTAGGGAGGGTGGCCATGAGGATCGTCTACCTGATCACGCGCATGGACAGCATCGGCGGGGCGCAGATCCACGTGCGAGATCTGGCACTATGGTTGCGAGAGAATGGACATGACCCCATCGTGGTGACCGGCGCTTGCGGTCCGGTCTGCAAGACGCTGCTCGATGCCGGCGTGCAAGTCGTGGAGACACGGCACCTGGTTCGACCCATACAGCCCCTGAAAGATATCCGCGCCCTTCGGGCTGTCATGAGCATCCTGGGAGAGTGCGCGCCCGCCCTGGTGTCGTGCCACTCATCGAAGGCCGGAATACTTGGGCGGATCGCCGCGCGAATCATGGAAATACCCGTCATTTTTACGGCCCATGGCTGGGCCTTCACGGAAGGAGTGCCTGAGCTGCAACGGCTAGCGTACAGGACGATAGAGCGCCTCTGTGCGCCCCTGAGCGATCACATCGTGACGGTCTGCCGCTATGACCGTCAGCTTGCTGTTGCGGCCCGGATCGCCTCGCCCAACCGCATCACGACCATCCACAACGGCATGCCGTTGCTCCCCCCGGTGCATCGGACGGCACGCAAGCCGGGGGCTTCAATGCCGACACGGATCGGCATGGTTGCCCGCTTTGACTCCCAAAAGGACCATGAAACCCTGTTGTGCGCCCTAGCACGACTGCGTGACAAGGTTTGGCGACTGCAGCTCATCGGTGGCGGCGATACCTCGAAGGTAGCCCGCATGGCCGCAGACTTGGATCTCCTGGACCGGATCGAGTTCGTCGGCGAATCCTCGAACGTGCCCAACCTCCTGGCCGACCTCGACATTTTTTGCCTCATCTCGCGGTGGGAAGGCTTTCCAAGGTCGATCCTCGAGGCGATGCGCGCAGCATTGCCAGTCATCGCCTCCGACGTTGCGGGCGTTCGCGAATCGGTGGAGGATTCGCTCACTGGATATGTCGTCCCCGTCGGCGACGACAGGCTGCTTGCGAAGAGCCTCGGCGAGCTGATCGATCTTCCTGGTCTTCGCATTGCGATGGGTAACCGGGGAAGGAACCGGTTTGAGAACAGATTCACCCTTGAGCACATGCTCCGGCCGACGCTGAGTCTCTACCAGGCGGTGGTCGCAAGCGCGGCAAGCCAACCTGCCCTATCGGCCGATCAAGGAGTCTTCCGGTCGCTGCTGAGGCTCCGTGGGGTCCGGCGATAGTTGTCACCCGTGACGCCGCTGGAACCAGTTTGGCCGCAGTGTTCCGAGCACGCGCATGACTGACCGTCCGTCTCGCCCCAGGAACAGCGACGGCATGAGCCAGCACAGCAGTATGCTCTCGGCGATCGCGAATAGTGCGACCTCGATCAGCAGGACGAGCGGCGATACTTCGAGCGCGCGCAGCCGATCCGCCAGGAACCAGACGCTCACGCCGATCACGGCTGAGAGCGCGAGGCCAGGCAGGTGTGCCGCAGCGAATTCCGACAAGCGCAATCCGGTGAGGCGAAGGCTCAACTGCGTCATAAGGAGGAAGTTGCTGAACAGGGCAGCAACAGCCCCGACCGCGACGCCGGTCACGCCCCACGGCAGTCCTGCCAACGATCCGGCCACGACGGCAATGCCGAACACGGCCTGCCGCCAGGCTCTTTCATACACCGCGCCGGTCGCACGCACCCCGGAGTCGCTGAGCTTGGTGCTGGCACGAAACAGCATGCCAAGCGCCAGTAACTGAAGCGGCGCTACGGCTCCGGCCCACCGTGGCCCCAGAACGACATGGACGAGTTCCGGCGCTATGGTCGTTACCACCAGGCTGGTGGGCAGAACGACCAGCGCGCATGCCGCCGTGCCACTGCGGTAAGCGCGCGCCAGCCGCGCGGGCTCTTGCTGGACCAAAGCCATTGTCGGAAAGAGGACGCGGTCGAGAATCTGACCAAACAAGGTGGCGGGGGTCGTCATAAGTTGCGATGCGAGCGCATAGACACCCAACCCCTCGGCCCCTAGCCAGCGTCCCGCGACCAGCTTGTCCGCCTGGCTTGCGAAATAGTTGAAGACGCGAGCAAGGGTGAACCCGCCGCCGAAGTACAGCAGCTCGCCGATCGTCCGACGCTCCAGCAACAGCCTCCGGGGGTGCGGCTGTCCGACCACCAGGGCGAGTGTACGCAGGGCCTGCTGGGCGACGAGCCCACATATGAGCGCCCATGCGCCAAAGCCAAGCCATGCCAGGACAAGGCCGACCCCGGCAAAGCCGATTGCGAAGGCCGCTGCATCCACCATTGCCAACCACCGGAAGCGAAGCACGCGCTGCGCCGACGCCTGTGCCACCATGGAAAGTCCCTGGCACAGAAAGATGGCACAACCAGCCCGCAGAATCGGGGTCAGGTCAGCAAGCCGCATAAAGTGCGCGATGAGCGGCGCCATCGTCCACACGGATGCGGCCACCGCCAACCCCAAGAACAGCGACAAGGTAAAGCCGACGCGCAGATGCCGCTCCTCGAGGTTCGGTCGCTGCACGATCGCCGGCGCAACGCCCAATCCCTCGAATATCGTCGAGAACTTGATGATGACCAACGCTGCCGCATAGAGGCCGAAGTCGTTGGTCGATAGCAGTCGGGCCAGGATCAGGAGTGCAGCGAACTGTGCCAGGGCAAGAGCGCCCATGGACGAGCCAATCCAGATCATCCCGACGATGCTGCGCCGTGCCAAACCGCGCGGAACGTCACTCACCCCTCACCGCCCGCACGTGGTGCAGTCTGGCGTTCCGCTGAAAGCGTCATCGATCTGCAGGGTGCGCGCACTCGACTCTCTCTTGCGTCCTGTGTTGCGACAGTCGGCAGCCGTCTTTCACTGAAGGGACTGGGGAACCTCGTAGCCGTAGAAATCCATTTCAGCCCGGATCTCCGGCATGATCGCCCTCAACTCTTCGCGGTCGAAGCGCAACCACTTTTGCTGGCGACCGGGATCAACCAGTCCCTTGGCGGTCTGGATGATGCTGTCATCGCACCTTAGCCCGCAATGATCGTAGATGCGCCGTAGGGTGGACGGTGGATCCTGGATCAAGTCTTCGTAGCGGAATGAGAGTACGCGACCATTCCGGAGCCTGCCCAGGTCTTCGCGGGCCTTCCGATTGCATTTCGCCCATTGACGCGCCAGGACCCGCAGCATGCCGTATTCTTTCAGATCCTGATCGATCCCTCTATATCGCGGCCCCCAGACCGCCAGATACTTCTTCCTCAAGACCCTTCTGATCACCATATGCCGGACGAAGTCGCTCGCGTAGTAGTGCAGTTGAGAGGTCGGCGCGTCGGAAAGCGAACGACGCAGACCACCCCACGTCTTTGGCTTGTGCCATTTGAGCTCATTCGAGCTGATGCACGAGAATGGATTTCTTGTGATGTACAGAAACGTGGCATCCGGAAAGGTTCGATAGACGAACGGTACCCGAAGCACGTTCGACGGGGTCTTCTCCATGATCCGTCGGCCACCATGTCGCGTTTGATACCGAAGAAAGCGATCGCGGATATAGCCCACGACGTGATCGGTGGCGTCGCCCTCGTCGGATTCGTCGTCATCGCGGCCGGGATCCGCATACCGCCATAAGGTTCTCGGCTCGTACCAAGTGGCGACATCCGGATGCAGGCCGAACAACTCCTGGGTCAGGGTCGTCCCTGATCGATGATTGCCGATCAGGATGATCGGCGGCTTCAGCTCTCTCTGTGTCATATCAGTGACTTGCGCTTCTCAGCCTGCGTGGAATCCAATGCTAGTTCACGGCGACCTCTCGACGCCAAGTTGCCTTGAAGGCGTAACAACAAAGCCGCGGAGCTACTCATACCCCAAAAGTACTACTGGACTCCGCCGGCGGACATGACCGGTTCTCGGTGAGGCAAATGAACTGAGGTCACTCTACAGTTACGCTCTTGGCAAGATTGCGCGGCTTGTCGACGTCAGTTCCCTTTGCCACCGCAGCGTGATAGGCCAGCAGTTGCACGGGCACCGCATACAGAATCGGCGCCACGAAGGGATCGACCGCCGGCAGCTCTACAACCGCGCTGGCCTCTGCACCGAGTTTCCGGATTCCCTCGGCATCGGACAGGAAGATCACTTGTCCGCCGCGCGCCCGCACCTCTTGGAGATTTGAAGCGGTCTTGTCGAACAAGGAATCGCTGGGCGCCACCACGATTACCGGAACGCCGTCGTCGATCAAGGCGATCGGACCATGCTTCATCTCCCCTGCCGCATACCCTTCGGCGTGGATGTAAGAGATCTCCTTCAATTTGAGCGCTCCTTCCAATGCGATCGGATAGGACGTGCCGCGACCAAGGAATAGCACGTCACGAGAGTTGGCCACCTTTAGAGCAATCGACTTGAGCCTCGCGTCGTGCTCCAGTAATCGGGTCATGAGCGCCGGCACCTCAAGCAGGGCGTTGATCAGGTGCTCCTCTTTCGTCGCGTCGATCGCGCCGCGAGCTCGGGCTGCCGCAATGCTGAGCACTGCAAGAACGGCGAGCTGCGTCGTAAAAGCCTTGGTCGACGCGACACCGATTTCGGGTCCAGCCAGCGTATGAAGGACGGAATCCGCTTCGCGGCCGATTGTGCTTGCGATTACGTTGAGAATTGCGAGCGTCTTGTGTCCCTGTCCCTTCGCATACCGCAGCGCGGCCAAGGTATCCGCAGTCTCACCCGACTGCGAGATGGCCATCGTTGCACCGTCTGGCTCGAGTGGTGCGGCGCGATAGCGGAACTCGGAGGCGATGTCCAACTCGACCGGTAATCGCGCAGTTTGCTCGAGCCAATACTTTGCAACAAAGCCAGCGTAGAAAGCCGTACCGCAGCCCACGATCGTGAGGCGCGACAGATTCGCCAGGTCGACGGGCAGAGTCGGCAGCTTGATCCTGCGCGTCAATGGATTGATGAGGGATCGCAGAGTATCGCCGATCACCGTCGGCTGCTCGGCAATCTCCTTCATCATGAAATGACGATACTGCCCCTTGCCGTTCGGAATATCGGACGAAGCGGCGTGCCGCACCGTCCGGACCACGCGGCGCCCATGGCTGTAAATCGTTGCGCTATCGCATGTCATCATCACCCAGTCATCTTCTTCCAGGTAGCTGATGCGGCTGGTATACGGTGCGATGGCCATCGCATCGGATCCCAGGAACATCTCGCCATCGCCATAACCCACGGCGAGAGGCGACCCGCGCCGGGCCCCCGCCATTAGGCCCGGCCGGTCGGCAAACACGATCCCGAGCGAGAATGCGCCCTGGAGGCGAGCCATGGCTTGCGTCAAGGCCTCTTCGGGGCGGTTGCCCGCCGCCAAGAGCCCGGTCAACAGGTGTGCGATGGTCTCGGTATCGGTATCGCTGCTGAAGACATGACCAGCAGCGGACAGCTCCGCACGCAATTCCCGAAAATTCTCGATGATGCCGTTATGCACGACTGCCACTTTGTCGGTAGCGTGGGGGTGAGCGTTGCTTTCGCTGGGGCGGCCATGCGTGGCCCAGCGCGTATGGCCGATGCTCGTCGAGCCATGCAGTGGGGATTGCCGGAGCAGAATTTCGAGGTTCTCGATCTTGCCCTCTGCGCGGCGTCGCTGGATGCGTCCCTCCGAGAGCGTGGCTACGCCAGCGGAATCGTACCCGCGGTACTCAAGGCGCTTCAGTCCATCAACGACTTTGTCGACCACGTTGGACGTGCCGACGATTCCGATGATTCCGCACATTGGAACACCATCAATTACGGACGGTTGCAAGTATCCAAACCATTCTATTCCTTGGATTTACGCGTGCGAACGCCAACCAAAGACGAGCCGGCATACCCCTTCGGCGGAGCGGCCTGTGCGCTCTCTAGCACGTAAGGTCAATTTGCCGAGGCTGTGTAGAGCGGGCCGTAAAGCCAGACCAGCCAAGCCCCCGCGCACAGGCACGGCCCGAAGGGAAGGCGTGTTTCCAGGCGGATCGATCGTCCGCCCCGAGACCGTATCAATGCGAGCAGCAATCCCGAGAGTCCGGCGTACAGCAGCACGGTTCCCAGCCCTTGCCATCCCACCCATGCGCCGATCGCACCGAACAACCAGAAATCTCCCGAACCCAGCCCTTCCCGCCCTCTGCAACGACGATAAATCCAGGCCGCCGCGGCGAGGACTGCATAGCCCGCGGCCGTACCCATCAGGCGGTCGAGCACACCCAGCGGCGTGAGCACCCAACCTGCCGTCAGCCCTGCGAGGCCCAGCACCCATGTCAGTGCAATTGGCAGCCAGAACGACCGCAGGTCGATGAGAGCCAATGCCAGCAAGGTCCAGCCGAATAGAGTGCTGATCCACGATAGCGGCTCCCAGAACACGACAAGCGACCAGGCTGCGATGCCAAGGGCGGACAGTTCGACGACGGGATGCCAGATCGAAATCCGGGCGTTGCAGTAACGGCACTCGCCGCGCGCGATCGTCCAGCTCACGATCGGAATGAGGTCGCTCCACGCGAGAACACGGCCGCAGTGTTCGCAGCGAGACCGTCCCTGCACAAAAGACTCTCCCTTCGGCCATCGCTCGGCCACAAGATCGAGGAAGCTGCCGACAAAGGGCGCGCTCAGGAGCAGGAACAGGCTGATGGGCAGCGACCAAGTCATGCAGGATGGTAGCTTGCAAGCGACCCGTCCTTGACATAACCATTCGGTCGATGACCTCGATAGCAATCCGATCGCCGTCGCCGCCGTCCATTCTGTCGGACAAGCAGCCAAGGCCTCTCCGAGCGCAAGGGTTCACGCTTGTCGAGCTGCTGGTCGGGCTGACCTTGATGACTCTCATTTCGATTTTGCTGTTCGGCGGCTTGCGCTTCGGCGTGCGCGCTTGGGAGGCCGCGGGCCAGCGCACCGAGGGCAGCACGCGGATCGAGCTGATACAGACACTACTTCGAAGGCAGATCGCTCAGGCGAGGCCGACATCAATAGCGCCGCTCAAGCCGGTCGCCGCGTTTACGGGTCAGCCTGACGGAGTGACATTCATCGCATCTCCTGTTCGCCAAGACGAGGTGAACGATGATCTTGTGTTCGTCCTGAACAAGGTGGATGCGAAGGAGCGGTCGCATCTCGATCTGACCTGGCGCCCGGTTCGTCCACCCTCGGCGATCGCAAGTCCCGCAGGAGCGGAAACCGCGGCGAGACTCATCGAGGATGTCGCAGCAGTCGAGATCGCCTACTATGGCGCGCCCGATGGCAACAGCCTGCCCGGATGGTCGGACGAATGGTCCGGCGGACACAGCCTGCCGTCGCTCGTCCGCCTCCGCGTCACCTTCCCGCAGGGTGATACGCGACGTTGGCCGGATCTGATCATTCGTCTCGTTCAGGCATCCAACTAGCGTGACTTGTCCTGCCAAGTGTGCCGCCAGCTGAGGATCTGGAACGGCTTTCCGGGTTCCCCGCTCAGCCGCGCGACGGCTTCTCGGATGAAACGCCCGCCACCGGCAGTGGTAGCGTCGGCCAAGACCGTGACCGTTTCGATGCGAGCCCGCTGCGATGGCGCACCACTCGACCGTGCCATCATGATCTGATCGCGCTGGCGGACCGTGAGGCCCGGAATCGTTCGCAGCACAAGCTCGGGCGCCGTCGAGAGATTGATATCGCTCCTGCCGGAATAAACGGTCACATCGGAAGAAATTGCTCCATAAACGGTCTTGGTCATGCCGAGAACCCTCAGGAGTTCCTCCTTGCGATCAAAGGGCGCATCCTTTGCTCCATCCTTCAGGCCGGCCGCCGCGTAATCGGGATCTTCGGCGCCGACCGGCCTGCGATCGCTATCGCGATCGGCATAGTCCAGGATGGTGTCTGCCAGCTTGCGCGCGCCGACGGAATCTACGCCGATCCCCTGGAACAGCGCCATCAGCACGGGAGGCGGCGCATGATTGAGATCGATCTTGCCGCCTTCGTCCTGTATCCAAAGCGTGACCGTGCCCTCGCCAAGGTCAAAGCGATAGCTCCTTCCATCGCATAGCCATGTCGTTCTGGGATCGGGATCGAGCAGGGCCAAGATCGCGCGCTGAACGCCGGCGTCGGCCAACGCTTCGGCCTTGGCATTCTCCACCGCGTTGCGGGCAAGCGCCGTTCCGACCCGCGTTTCACGCTGGAAACTGGCGGCCACCAACCCGATCAGGATCAAGCCCCACAGCGCCAGCAGCAAGGCAAAAGCCCGCCCCCTCCCGGGGAGCCGAGGACGAACGCCCCGTATGGGCGACGCTGGATCGATCATTGAATCAGAGGCGGCAGAGCCTCGAGCGCGCGCATGCGTCGGCGCAGCTCGTCCGTTACGGACCGCGCATCGCCGCTGTCGCGGACGACTCGTGGGGTCAGCAGGATCAGAAGCTCGGTTCGCCGCTTTATGTCGGTTGTCGTCTTGAAAAGGTTTCCGAGGATTGGAATGTCCGAGAGCACCGGCACGCCCGTGACTGTTTCGGTGTTGGTATCGCGAATGAGGCCACCCAGTGCGATTGTTTCGCCGCTGTTGACAGCCACCGTACTGGCTATTCGCCGTTGTGAAATGGTGGGCGTAATACCTTCAGTCACTGTCGTTCCGGCAGCGGAGGACGTGGCTCCGACGTCGCTCACTTCCTGAATGATGTCCAGGACCACCAATCCGCTGGAATTGACCCGCGGGATGATATCTAGGATGACACCCGTGTCGCGATACTCGATCTCGTTCACGATGGGAGCATCCACATCCGTCAGCGACTGGGCGGATCGGACGGCGATCGGCACCTGATCGCCGACCTGGAGCCGGGCCGGCTCGTTGTCCAGAACAAGCAATGTAGGCGACGATATCACGTTGACGTCGGTGATCGCCGTCAGCGCGTTCAAGACCACTCTGACATCGCTGGTCGCGAACAGCCAGGAAAGCCCGGGCAATTGCGTGAAGATGAAGTTTGGTCGTGGATTGCTGGTCTTGATGTTGGTGGTATTGAATGTGACCGTATGATTGCCCACGTCGAAGAACCATTCCAATCCGTACTTCAGGGCGTCATTGAGCGTGACTTCGGCAATCGTCGCCTCGATCGATACCTGGAGAGGCACGATATCCAATCTTTCCAGTGCTGCCTTGACCAGCTCGAACTCCTCGGCCGTCGCGTGGATCAGAAGGGCATTGTTGCGCGTGTCGGCGACGATGCGAAAAGCGGCCTGCCGGGTCGCCGGTTCGGCGCCGCTGATGCCGATCTCCGGGCCGATTGCCTCTTCGCCCGTCATCGACAAGGGCTCGCGCATCGGGGCTTGAGCATCATCGCCGGAAGCGATCGCTGCTCCTTCCTGCCCGTCTTGGGTCGGTGCCAGCGGCGGTTCTCCTGGAAGGGCCGTTTGCTCCTGCATTTCACTCGAGAACGGTCTTTGCTGCGGCTGGGCTTCGGCCGTCCGCACGACTTCGGCGGAGAGCGCCTTGCCAACGACATCTGCCAAGTCCTTGGCGCGCCCGTTCTGGACGAAGTAGACGTAGAGCTGGCGGCGGTCGCCCTCTATTCCACGGTCAAGCCGCGAGACCCAGACCCGTACCTTTGCGAGATACGATTCTTCCGACGTAATGACGAGGATGGCATTGAGCCTCTGGATGGGCAGGAATTCGATTAAGCCCGCCCCCTCTTCTTTTCCCTGCTCGCCAAAGATCGCGCGCAACTCCGCCAGCACATTCTCGGCACTGGCATTGGCCAGAGGAAACAGTCCAAAGGACTTGTCCCTCATCCAGTCCACGTCGAACAAGGCCAACAGCTGGCCGAAGTCATCCGCCTGGGACGCCGTCGCCGCCAAGATAAAAAGATTCCTCTCGGCATCGACGCGCAAGATGCCGCCTGGTGGCGCCAACGGCAGCAGCGTCTCGATCAAGGCGGCCGCCGAAGCGAAGCGTAGTGGAAACACATACAGGCCAAATCCCCGCTCCATCGGAATCGGTGGTGCACCTTGGCGCAGAATGGGAGGCGACGTTACTGCTTCGGCGATCGGGACGACCTTGTAGATATCGCCCTCCCGCACGAGAGCAGCACCGTTCATCGCCAACACGTCTTCCATCACGCCGAGCGCGACGCTTCGCTTCAACGGGCGGGCCGTACGAAGCGTGATCGTGCCTTGAACGCGTGGATCGATGATAAAGCTCAGGCCCAAGGCATTACCCAGGACTTCGTTCAAGACTTCGCGCACATCCGCGTTGGCAAAGTTCATCGTCACTTCTTCAGAACCGACATCGACGATCCCATCACCTGCCGACGCGACCAGCGGTGGAGAACTGCCAAGATAGATTTCGGGGGCTGTGAGACCCGAGCTATCTGGCACATCCGATGTTGTTCTCTGCGGCAGCAAGGGACCAGCCTCTTGAGATTGGCCCGAAATACTTGCTGGCGCAGGAGGAGTGGGAACGGAGAAGCTGGTACGGCGCGTCTGCTCGCAGCCACTCACAAGCGAGGCGCCTAGGATGATTGCCACCACAAGGACGGATCTTGATCGCGACTTCGACGTAATTTGGACCTCCGCCGATCCTGGCCTCGATCCTAGATACCGCCTCCGACGTACACAATTACGCCTTAAGGACGGATGCCCAGCCCGCGCGGCTTCATCGGAGTCCAACGATGTATGTCAGTCGGACTGACGCACAGCGACAGCGTGTCGCGCACGCGCTCAGCGAGCGTCGCCCCTACTAAGGCACTCGAACAAAACAGTTTCCGCGCGCGTTTCAGAAATGAAATTGTAAGTCACATTTTCATGCTTGCTATCGCCCTGTGATGCAGTTAGCACACTCGACGGGGGAAACATTAGGGAGGGCCGCTCAGAATCCAGGAGACGACATTTCATGACCACTTCCCGGCGGAGATTTCTGCAAACCTCGGGCGTAGCCCTTTCCACACCCTTCTTGGTGAAGCTCCTCGGCGATAAAGCCGAAGCAGCGCTTGCGACCCCTCAATACTTGGTTCCGTTCACGGATTCCAAGTACGGCAACAAGGTTGTCAAGGTCACTAATCCGACCAAACCCATTCCAGGACTCAATGCGACCTGGGAAAAAGTTGCCATTCATCACTACTCGATCGACCAAGCCTGGAATGTCGACCAGTCGCTGCTGATCCTCTCGCGAGGAACGTCGGGACGGTTGTTTCTTGACGGCAAGACCTACAAGCCTCTGATGATGCTCAACAATCCCGGTGCCATCCGCTGGCATCGAACGGATGCCAGCAAGATGGTCTTTGTTGGCAGCAAAGGCGTCGGCTACTGGAACGTGCGGACAAACACCATTCAGGTCCTGAATTCGCTTTCGGGCTACACGAAGTTGGACTTCGGCGAGAACAAGGGAAATTTGAGCGATGACGGAACGATGATGGCGATTACGGCCACGCGATCCGACGGCAAGAAAGTTGCTTTCGCGTACAATCTCGTCAGCGGCAGGAAGTACCCGGACATCGATATGAGCGGCTGGTACGAAGTCGGCTGGACGACGGTCTCCCCAAAGGGAACCTACATCGTCTCGTACTCCCGAAAGACAAGCTCCGCAGACAACCAGAGGCTCATTTTCACGCTTGATGGCAAGCTGCTGCAAAACTGGGCCGACTACGAACGGCCGGGACACGGCGATTTCATCGTCGACAGCAACGGCTATGAAGTCGCGATCGGCCGCAGCAAGTCCGATTCCTACCGCATGATCTCCAGGCGTTTGGTTGACGGCAAGATCACGTTCCTCTCCGACCGCTGCCAATCCAGCCATACCTCCGCTCGGAACCTGAAAAATCCTGGCTGGGTCTTCGGCAGCTTCACGCCCGATACTCCAAGGTCCGGCGCCGTGCCGTGCAACAACGAGATCACAGCGATTTCGACCGATGGAACCCAGAAATTGCGCCGGCTGGCCCAGCATAATTCCGTGCCAAATGGCTACTACACCGAGCCGCATGGCAGTCCTTCGCCGGACGGGAAGAAAGCGATCTTCGCCAGCAACTGGGGCGTGAAGGACGGACCGATTGCCGCGTATGTCGCCGAGTTCAAAGCGTAGCTGAGTCCCGGATAGCTTCACCAACTCGCCTGACGGATCCATGGCCGGACAAATCGGCCGTGGATCCACCGCCGAACAAGCAACCCGCATAGCCTCACAACCCAGGAGAAGACATGATTGCCGTCACGACCGCGGTGTCGCACTTCTTCACGTGGTGGTCGGGTGAACTCTCGGCCTGGGTGCCTGATCGCTTCACGCGTCTTTTTCAGCGGAAGCCATCGATCCTGGTGGTGACGCCGACAATCGACATGGCGGATTTCACGCTGTACTCCAGGGGCCGGATTCGCCGACTGGGACAGATACCGCTTTTGCCGGAAGCCGGATCGCAACGAGCCGTCACCGATCTTGTCAGCGGCATCTCCTCGCAATACTCGGAAACCTTTCTGAATGTCCCGGCCGCCAACGTACTCCGGCGAAGCGTCACCTTGCCGCTAGAGGCCGCCGAGAATCTTCGAGAGGTGCTGGCATTTGAAATGGACCGGCATACGCCATTCAAGTCTAGTGAGGTGGCGTACGACTATCGCGTCACGGCCACTGACAAGGTCGCCAGGAAATTGATTGTCGATCTGGCAGTCCTGCCGCGCACGAGGCTTGAGCATGCCGCCTCGACAATCGCTTCTCTCGGGCTAGCCGCCAATCGGATCGGCATCGTCGACGACAATTTCTTTTGGGGAAAATCGTTCGCGTTCCAACTTTACGATGATTTCGCCAGCCCCCCGGCCCCCCTGCATTCCTTGCCGCTTGCTCTTGCGGCGGCAGCCGCCGGCCTGGCGGTGATTGCATGGTACCTGCCATTGTACTTCGATCACCGGGCGGCGACTGTCTATGAAGCCCGCCTAAACGAGACGCGCGCGGCAGCCTTGAAGGCGGAGAGCTTGAAGAAGCAGCTGACCGCGTCGATGGACCTCGACCGCTTCGTGACTGATCGCAGGGCCTCCTCGCTGACCGTCACCAGCCTCCTTGCTGATCTTACGAACCGGCTACCCGATGATACCTGGCTGACGCAGTTCCAACTGCACGACGGCAAATTGACTCTGACTGGCCACGCGCCATCAGCGGCACCGCTGATTGCACTGCTGGAGGCATCCCCATTTCTGACGGAGGTCCGTTTCGCCTCTCCGGTGACACCCGATCCACGTGCCGGCGGTGAAAACTTTAACATCTCAGCGTCGATGACACCGGACCGGGGCAGCTGACGTTGTTCACAAACCCACTTATCAGCCGGCTCGCGGCGATGCTTCTCTTGGCCACCGCCATTCTGGCGGCCTACACGCTCCTGGTCGAGCCTGTGGTCATCGGCTACACCGAGACCAACCGGCAGATTGAGGAAATGCGCGACCAGCTCGCGCGCCTCGAACGTGCCGCCGCTACGCAGCCGGTAGTGGCCAAGCAGCTGAAAGATTTCCAGGCGCAGCAGCAATCGCGCGGCTATTTGCTGTCCGGAGCCACCGATGCGTTGGCAGCGGCCAGTCTCCAGGACCGCGTGCATGACTTGGTCATTGCGTCGGGCGGAACGCTCAAGAGCGTGGAACCGATGCCGGGCATCGAAGAGCAAGGCCTGATGCACGTTACGCTTCGCGTGCAGATGGCCGGGACGAACGAGACTCTGTTTGATGTCCTTTACGCGCTCGAGTCCGGCAACCCGATCCTTTTCGTCGACAATCTCAACATTCAGAATCATATCACCGTCGGTGGGGAGAGCGACGCCGGCAACGACGCTGGCGATCTGGCAGTGGCATTCGATCTATCCGGCTATCTTCCGAAGGGAGCACAGTGATGAGCCGGATTGCTCGTTGCAATCTCCCGATTCTGCTTATGGCAGGCGCGAATCTGGTCATGGGCTGCATCGTCTACGCCGAGATCCGTGCGCGTCCGATGATCCCGGATCCGGAAGTTTCCCAGGTCTCGGGAGAAATTCGCGTCCCACCGTTGCCCGAGGCCAGGGCGGCGATGCCGTCGAGGACGACCTTCACAGCTATCGTAGAACGGCCGCTGTTTTCGCCCTCGCGGCGACCGTCCGAGGACGGCGTCGCGGTCGAGTCCATTCCTACTCTCGACCTCTCGCTGTTTGGCGTCGTGATCTCAACTGGTGAGCCGTCCGCCATCGTCAAGCCCGAGTCAGGTGGCGACCCGGTGCGCGTTACCGAAGGTGAAACCATGTTCGGCTGGACAGTTGCACGGATAGAAGCAGATCGGATCCTGGTTCAGCACGGCGCTACGGAGAGGGAGTTGCTTCTGGACTTTTCTGCGCCTGCCCCACCGCCTCCCGAGATGACGATGCCAAACGACCCGCTGGCGGATGGCCAAGCCGCCAAGTCTGCCAACCTCCAGAGCCAGGAAGTTGACGATAGCGAGCGGTCAATCCAGCAGGCGCCGCAACCCGGGGCTGGGGAACCTAAGACAGCTGATCAAGACCAGGGGGACTAGTCGCGCCAGCCGACTTCTGCGATCACAGGCAGATGATCGGACTCGGTCTCCGGTCCGGCAGCAAACTTTGTAACTGCGAGATGTCCGCGCGCCAGCACATGGTCAAGCGGTAGGCGCAGTGGCCAAGGCAGCCCGGACGGCCAGGTGAAGATCCAACCAGCCTGGTTCTTGAGGCCGGTCCTATCCCGAAATGCCCGTTGAACGCCGCTCCATGGCGCGCTGTTGAGATCCCCCATGACGACGAGGTCGCGCGGCAAGTTATTCAGATACTTGGCGAGCATCCCCGCCTGCCCGGCCTGCCGCGTCAGCGGTAGGCGCTTTCCCAGATAGTCCCGGTGGGCGCGATCGCCTTCGCCGTGTTCGCTTTCGCCGATGCCAGCCAGCGGTCGATACAGATGCGTTGCGAGAACCGTGAGGGTCCGGCCATTCCACGTCAGGTCTCCTCCAGCCACAGCCGGCGTCGCATGCCAGATGCGACCGGAATAAGGCCTCTGGATCGGCAGCTTGGACAACAGCATGACCTGGCACAGGCGGCCAGCCTCGATGCAATCGACTTGATACGGATACTTGGCCAACAGCGGTACCAGGGGCCCTCGCCAATCCGGCCCCACCTCTACCAGACCGATGACGTCGGCGTCGCTCGCCATCAAAACCTTGATCGTCCGGTCGTGACCAGTCGCCGAATGCCAAAGGTTCGCCGATAGGATCTTGAGCCGGTCCGAACCGCTTACCATCACCGGCTGTTCACGAGATGCGACAATCGGCCATGAGAGCGTTGCGGCCAGCAGAACTAGCGCTAAGGCACGAGCCCATAGTCGGATGGCGAGTGCAAGCACCGTGGCGATCATCGCCAAGCCTGTCAATTGCACCGCGAACTGATCCAAGAGGGACAGCAAATGCGACCGCGGTTGATACCAGATCGTTGCCTGGCAGAATACCAAGAGCAAAGTCAGAAGCCAGACCAGAATCGAGCACCAGCGACCGCCGGCCGGGGATAATCTCGGCGATGGAGAGCGCGCGGCAAGATCCGTCACGCCTGATCGCGATTGTGCGCCCCCTGATGCGAGATCCCGCGCCTTCATCTTTGTGGGGTAGTTTGCGGCTGAGCAACCAGACGCAGAGTGGTCAACGTCGTCACCGGCTTGCCGTTCCACGAGATCTCAACTTGGACCTCCAGAGGAATCTGGAGCGTGTTCCCGTTCTTGACCGCGCCGATCGTTTGAGACGGCGCCGCGCGCGTGGTCCAGCGGTAGCCATCGGCAATATCGCCAGACCATTCACCCGACACGGCCGGGATCTCGGTGCCGAAATCGTCCAGGACAGAGCGGGCCAGCATGGTCGCCATGAGGTAGCGCTCCGAGACGCTGACCGCCCGCAAACCTCCCCCGAACACCTGCAGCAGCGCCGCGAGCGTGAGCGCGACAATCGCCAAGGCAACCAGCACCTCGATGAGAGTGAAGCCTTGACTATTCCGGAATCGAGACAGCTCCGGTGAGCCAATCCACAAATACATGCCTTTGCCTTTCTCCCAGCACCAGCGTCAGATGGCCCCCAGTCGACGTGCCGTCAGGGAAGAAGCGAATCTCGCTATCGCCAGCCGAAAGCGCTTCCCCCGCAAGGGGCGCAATGGCAATTCTTCGGTTCAATTGAACCACCTGCCTTCCGTCGGCTTTCACTATTCCACCCTGCCGCTCGATGACAATTGTCACTTCCTCATTTCGGCCAATGGCCCGGGCGCGCGCCTCCTGCAGGACACTGGCGAGGCTGCGGGCTTCCGTCCGAAGTTCAAGACCTGGAAGATTTCGCTCGAGTACCGGCAGGGCCAGGAGCAGTACCAAGCCGAGAATGGTCAAGACAACCAGCAACTCCATGAGCGTGAAGCCGCGGATCATCGCCGCCACCTCACCAGTTCGTGACATCCTTGTCGGCACCCTCTCCGCCTTCCTTGCCGTCCGCACCGAGCGTATAGAGGTCGAACTCTCCGTGCTGCCCGGGCGAGCGATATGCGTATGGCGCGCCCCACGGATCGGTCAGCGATTCCCGATTCTTGATATAAGGGCCGTTCCAAGCGTCGGCTTGCGCGGGCTTGTCCACCAGGGCTTGAAGACCTTCCTGGTCGGTCGGATAATGTCCGACCTCGAGCCTATAGATATCCAATATCCCGGAAAGCCTCTCGATTTGGATGCGTGCCGTATCGCTTCGCGCGCTCCCCAGGTATTTCATGACGCGCGGCGCCGCGAGCGCGACCAGCAGGCCCAGAATGACCAGCACCACCAGCAGTTCCACCAGCGTGAAGCCATTCACCCTGGCATGAAGGACCTTGGTATGCATTCTCGCTCCTCTCATTCATCGTTCAATATCGACGGGGGGACCGCTACAGCGCGATGTCGTAGGTGCTCAAGATCGCAGTCAGCAAGGTGCCGATAACAGCCGCCACCAGCATTCCAATGACAATTGTCATTACAGGTACGAGCAACGCCAGCATGCGCTGCAATGTTTGCTCCACTTCGCCATCGTATATCTCGGCCACCCGCTGAAGCATCGACTCCAGCTGCCCACTTTCCTCACCGACGCGGATCAGCTGGACCGCGAGTCGGGGAAAGAGCTGGGCCTCTGCGAGTGGGCCGGCGAGTCCTTCGCCACCGCCCAACTTGGTGCTGAGGTTTCTGATTGCCGCCGCAACCTCGCGGTTTGCGGCGGCGTCGGCGGTGATGGACAACGCGCTCAGTGCCATCACCCCGTGTGCGAGGAGAACGCCAAGCGTGCGAGCAAAACGCGCCACCTCTGCCTTGACAATGAGCTCGCCGACGAGTGGCATCTTCAGCAGCCATCGGTCATGTCGTCGCCTGACCTGTGGCGCCGCAGCGTAGAATCGGCCCAATACCCAAGCAGCAACCAACACCACGAGGATAATCCACCAGTCCCTGCGCAGAATGTCACTTACTGCAATCAAGGCTGCCATCGAGCTCGGGATTGCAGATCCGCTGTCTTCGAACAGCGGCGTGAACTCGGGAATGACCATCGTGAACATGACCACCAGGGTCACGATCGCCATGAGCAACACGAAAACGGGGTAGTACATCGCCGATCGGATCGATTCGCGAAGCGCTGCTCCGTGGTCCAGTGTGTCGGCTAGTCGCCATAACACGTCGCCCAGCGCCCCACCGGCTTCACCGGCTCGAACGAGACCGATGTAATACACTGGGAGAGAAGCGCGGTGTGCCTCCAGCGCACTCGCCAGGGTCGCTCCGCCGCGAATTGATCGCAGCACATCCTCAAGAAACAACCGAACATTCCTTTCCTCGGCAATCTCAATCAATATGGACAATGCACGGTCGATCGGAAGGCCTGCCTTCAGCAACGTCGAGAGTTCTCGCGTGATGAGCGCAACCGCCAGTGGACTCAAACCATGCTTTCGAGCCACTACGTTCGGCCAGAACCGGAATCCAACGCGATCGGTCAGCAAGTCTGCCCGGATCGGAGTGCCGCCTTGCCGATGCAGTCCGTCAATCACGGTTTGGCGGTCGGCTGCCTCCATCTCGCCTTCGATAATCGTTCCCGATGCGCTGACGACCTTGTACTTGTAGCGGGGCATTCTCATCCAGATGTCAATAGTCCCGTGCCACCTTTAGTACTTCCTCCACCGTCGTTTCGCCGGACAGAGCCTTCATCATGCCTTCGATATACATCGTGCGCATGCCCTGCTCGACGGCCGCACGATGCAGTTCGCCTGCCTCGGCGTGACGCAGGATGAGCTTCCGGATCGTGTCATCGACCACCAGAACCTCGAATATGCTGGTGCGGCCGTGGTAGCCGGTTCCGCTGCACTCGACACATCCGCGCGGACGATGAAGCACGATCTCCGATCCGTCTGCGAAGCGGCCCAAACCCAGGCGTTCGACCAGTTCCAGCATCGGCCGGAACGGCTCTCGGCAGTGCCGGCAAAGGGTTCGCACCAACCGTTGGGCCACTGCCCCATTCATCGTTGAAGTCAGGAGATAGTCGCGCACCCCCATGTCCAACAAGCGCGCGATGCTCGGCGCCGCACCGTTGGTGTGAAGCGTCGAGAGCACCAGATGCCCCGTTAGCGCGGCCTGAATCGCGATCTCGGCCGTCTCGAGGTCCCGGATCTCTCCAACCATCATGATGTCGGGATCATGGCGCAAGGAAGACCGCAGCACGCTCGCAAAGTCGAGCCCGATAGCCGGCTTCACCTGAATCTGGTTGATGCCGTCCAACTCATATTCAATCGGATCCTCGACGGAAAGGATCTTGCGCTCGGGTGTATTCAGTCGAACCAGAGACGCATAGAGCGTTGTGGTCTTGCCGCTGCCCGTGGGGCCGGTCACCAGAACAATGCCATGCGGCCGCTCGAGGATGCCAAGATACGCGTGCAGACTGTGCCCATGGATGCCCAGTGCCGCGAAGTCCAGGCGCAGGCTGTCCCGATGGAGAAGGCGCATTACGACGCTCTCGCCGTGCATGGTGGGTATGGTTGCGACACGCAAGTCGACAGGCACCCCGCGCACACTCATGGTGATACGGCCGTCTTGCGGCAGGCGCCTCTCAGCGATGTTAAGGCGCGCCATGATCTTGATGCGCGATACAATGGCGGCACGAAGCCGAAAAGGTGGAGATTCCATCTCTCTAAGCACGCCATCGACGCGGTAGCGGAGCCGTAGCCGATCCTCGAAAGGTTCGATGTGTATGTCGGAAGCGCGCTGGTCGATTGCGCCAAAGATGAGCTGGTTGACCATCCGGATCACCGGCATTTCACTGGCCAGGTCCTTCAGGCGATCCGCGTCGACTGCATCATCCTCCAGCGCGGCTGAATCATCATCAAGATGGGCGGTCACTTGATCACGCCCATAGAGCCTGTCGATGGCAGCGTCGAGCTCTGCAGGAATGGCGACGACCGGCTTGACCTCGCGACCCACGATCAGACGGACCGCATCGATCGCGAAGCGATCAAGCGGATTTGCCATGCCCAGCATAACGTGGTGGTCATCGGCTTCCAATGGAATGACCCGCGAGTCTCGCAGGAATCGAGCTCCAACCTGGTCCTTGAGGACAGGCGTGACCGGATAGTCACGAGCACCCAACAACGGCAAGTCCAGTTGCTGTGCGACAATTTCGGCCAAGTCGCGCTCAGCAATCAATCCAAGCCTCGGCAACAAGCTGATCAGGTCTTCGCCTAAGCCTGAGCGCAAGCGAAGCGCCCGGTCGAGCCCTCTTCGCTCAAGCCGGCCCGCATCGATCAGGGCCTCTGCAAGACGCGCCTCAAACTCTTCAATATCGGCAGCTCGCATCTGCACGTGGACACCTCAAAGAGCCGTTCCAATCGTACCATCCGGTCGGAAGACAGCGGAAATGCGTTGACTGTCACGATCTGTTCGTAGCGCAAGAAACGTCGCAGTATCCGCTCTGCGCCATACGGGCCACCTGCAAGGGCTGTGGCCGCACCGGGGTGCGGCGTCCACTTTTGTGCGCTCGCTCCCAAGTCGATCATGTTGGAAGGTGTCATCCCGACCTAGCCAAACCATGTCAAGCTCGCGGCAGTGACCGATCTGATACAAAGCTGAGATAGGATTCGATCCTCCGGTTGAATTGGACTAGGCAGAAATACTCCGATCACCTAACCGAAGAGGAACAGCAGAAGTCCGACAACGCAAAGCACGATCAACGCGCTGCCAATCGTGTGATGCTTGCTCTCGTGCTCTTCCACAAGATCTCGATCGGGATCGAGGTGCCACATAGCGCTTCCTCCTCAATGCCACTTTGATTGGAGGACGCTCTGCCCCGCGCGCGCAGATCGCTCCGAGCGGGAGGCCTCTCATCTGCGAGACATTAGGTCCACCACCGACTTGGGATGAAGGTCTACAGAAGTATTATACGGCTTTTGACGTGATGGACTTGTCGAGCTGCCTTACTACTCTCGTTGTGCCGCTAGTGTGACTCCCCCAGTCACGCGAGGGCAACCGGCAGCGACGTGTAGCATTCGCCAATACCCGGCTGATCGCAGACGTCAGCCCGCTAAGCCGTCGCAAGCCACCAAAACCTCCGCCGGCCTTTCCAAATGCCCTCGAGAGCCGGCGGGGGTTCCAACACCGTGTGACGGCTGCTGGCGATCACTACTGCCGAGGAGACGGCTATTTCGCACCCGCCATTTGCAGCGCTGCTGTCCAGTGCTCCTGGTCCGCGGCCGTCGCGAATCTCTCCTTCTGTTCGCGAGCCAATGACCATCCCGGCGTGATTCCCTGAAACTCGGCCAGCTGCGATCGCGCTTGCTGAAGAAGGCGATCCCGCTCATCCGCCGACCTTGCCTGCTCGCTCAGTCGTGCATAACTCGCCGCCAGGTTCAGGTGAACACTTGGTTGTGGCTCCTTGACGCTGTTCAACGTGATAACCGCCTCATCGTACCGCATCGCATGAAAATATGCCGCGCCTAGAGACCACAGATACCATTCGGGATAGATGGGGTTGATCTGCATCGCCCGGTGTATTTGCTCTATCGCCTCCTCCGCTTTCACCTTGCCCTGATAGGCGAGAAGATCCGCCTGTTCCGCCAACAAATCCGCATCATTCGGATTCAGCTCCAAAGCCCTTCCATACGCGTCCATTGCCTGTGCGGTCAGCTGATCGCTTCGCTCTATGTTTCCGACCGCCTGCTCAGCGCCTGCAACGGCATAGCTCACTGCCGCGTAGGTCCAATAGTGATAGTAATCGTCACGATCCATGTCCAAAGCCCTCTTGGCGAAGTTAAGGGCTTCCTGCAACTCTTGATCCGGATTCTCGCTCCATGCCTCCTGGAAATTCATCAGGTGAACATAGGCGATCCAGTTCAAGGCGCGAGAGAACTGCGGATCTAGGTCTAGCGCTATTCAGCGTGTTCGTTCGCTGGAACAGGCGGTGCTAGGTCGCGAAGTCAAGAACGACGAGCGCACAAGGATATCTCAACCCCGGCAACGCGGATTTACTGCGCCGCCAGCGATGCGATGTCGGCATCGCCCGGTTGCTCGGCCGATCCGGATACACCAATGCCACCAAGGCCCCCGCTTATTCTGCCGACGAAAGGCTGGTGCGTTCCGGCGTTTCCGGAAAGCGCATGACTGCGGGCAGTATCATCCACGACCAGCATGCCTGTCGCATCCGGCATATCGAGCACGTCGATGAGGGCAAGGCTCCCTTGTTTGGTCGCCGTCGCGGCGCCGGCGACGTTGCTGTGGATGTAGTCGACGTCGTTGTTGATAAAGCGCGTGCCGGTCACCGTCGAACGACCATCGACGTTCTTCAGGCCCACATCGGAGTCGGAGATCGTGTTGCCGGTCGCGGTCAGATTGTCGCCGCCAGTGATGCCGTAGCGGTTTCCATCGAAGGTATTGTTGGAAACTTCAACCCGCTCCGGCATACTCGCCCCGCGGAAATCCTCCCTGGTCTCCCCGTTGTCCATGATTCCAAGGCCGGCATCCGCGCTCCCCTGAACGAAGTTGTCCTCGATGACGAAGGCACGGTTCGAGAGGGCCGAGTAGTCGATGAGCTGGATCCCGTCCTCTTCGCTCCCGACGATCGTGTTGCCTCGAATGGTATGGGTCACCAGCGGGCCATGGTAGTTCTGATTGCGGATCTCGATGCCATCGTCGCCAACCTGCCTGATGATGTTGTCCTGGAGCAGGACGTCGGCTGAAGCCGCGTCGACGTCGATGCCATCATCGCCGGCGCCAATGATCGTGTTTCCGCGCGCAACGCCGCCCACATTCTCGAAGCTGATGGCATCGTTGACGGTATGGTCGAAATAGTTGTCGAGACACTGGCCGCCTTGTGCATAGAACTGCACGGCATCTTCTCCGCCTACGAAATGAAACCCTGCGATGGTCGTGTTCGGCGCGGAATCATCGACATAGATGCCGGGCGAGCCGCCCTTGATGATGGTTCGATCGACCAGCGAGGCATCGTCCGAGACCTGATAGAGCGAAACCAGCGTGATCGACTTGCCGGCAATGACAATGCCGCCAGAATAGGTGCCCGGGCCGACCAGGATCGTATCGCCGTCTCCGGCGGCGTCGACCGCCTTCTGGATGGTGGCATAGTCCTGCGGGACCCGGATCGTGCCGGAAGGAGGGGGCGGCGGGGGTGGCGGTTCGCTCCCGCCATTGTCGATGGTGACGGTGACCGGGGTCGACGTTGTCCTGTTGCCGGCGGCGTCGGTCGCGACCGCCAGGAGCGCGACCGTCCCGTCTGGCAGCTTTGTCGTATCGAGCTTCATCGAATAGGGATCGCTCTTGTCGAGGCTGCCGACGCTGTCGCCGTCCAGGAAGAATTGCACGCCGGTGACGCCGACATTGTCCGCAGCGGTCGCGCTCAGCGTGATCACGCCGGATACATCGGATCCCTCCGCCGGTCCTTTCATGGCGACAGTGGGAGGGGTCGTGTCGGCTCCACCGGGAGGAGCATCACCCGGGATCCATTCGATATGCAATACGGGTGCCCGGCCGGGCGCGCCCTCGAACGCTTCCGCGGTCCGGCTGCCGGATCCCGAGATGATGAACGCCAGGTCGTTCCCGGTCTCCCAGCCGGGCCTCGCAACGATCTCCTGCACGATGGCCGAGAGATCCGGCGTGCATTGGTCGGAGCCATTCGCGCCGATATCGGACCATGAATCGGGCTTCCAGGCGGTCGACGCCTCAGTCGTCCGGCGTGAGCTGATATCGTTCTTTACGTCAGCGAAGCCGGCCGCATCGTCCGTATCCTCGCCTCGGATCCGCAGCGAAGTCGCGGCGTTGCCTTCTTCATCGGTATAGAATTCGAGATACGCGCTGGTGATGATCGCGCCTGGAGGAATATCGATGCCGGTGAACCGGATGCCTACCTTCTGGCCGGCGCCGCCACTGCCGTAACGATCGTTGACCAGGTCCAGGTCGGTGCTATGCAGGGCCACGGCGCCGGATGCACGTTCCTCGGCATCGTCGGTTCCCGCCGTCACTGTCTTTGCGAAGGTGAAAGAATCGGCCATCACACCTCTCCGTCTCGAGGTCGCAGCTCGGAGAGCGCCTGTGCTGTGCGACAGCGACAGATGCGGTCCGTAGACTTACCGGCCCTCGTATGGATAAGGCTGTCGCGGAGACTACCTCACGACTCACCTCGCAGCGGTCGGACGTACCTTGCGGGGGACAATCGCCTGGACGCAACTTTAGACAGGCGGTGCGTGGCTCCGCAATTTACTCTAAAGTATGTAAGTAATCACCGCTGGTCTCGCGCCCGGCGGCACGTTCTGAGTTCAAGCGCATGTGACATTGCAGATACACGTCGCAACCGAGCTCGTGTTTCGGGGGGCGACGGTTTGGCTTCGGATGCTGATTTCCCGCGGCGTCTCAGTGGCGCCAGCAGTGTCCGGCGTCAGTAGATATGGGCGAGGTCCTCAGTCGACAGCGACCGGAGCTTGGCGTGTTCATCCCACCAGGACCGGAACCGGATTGCGCCCATTAAAGCTACAGTTCTCATGTGTGACGTTTACACCATGTTGGCGTTCCTTGGTGATGTAGAACGCCGCCGCCGGTGCGCCCTCGAATGTGAAGCCGTCCAGATGGATCTGCGGCCCGTGGTCGTGGGCCTTCTCGCCGCCCGTAATGAAGACGTGAGCCGTGCCGCCGTTCCCACCGCGCTTGCGCGCATTGCGGGATGCGCCGCCGATGATGCGGATGCCATCAGGGTGCTCCGGCGTGGACAGCCCCGACAGACGGAGGTTGCGCTTATTGTCCTCGAACACGCAATCCACGATCTGGGTGTCCATGCTCTTGAGATCGACACCGCCATCAGTGCAACCACGGAGCGTGAGCTTCTCGAGGATGATGCCCCAGCACAGCCGTTCTGACGTTATGCCGTCACCCTGCCAGTACTTCCTGCCCGGTATGCCGCGTTCCCCCCACTTGGCCGGGTCCTTTTCGATGACGGTGGCGGACTTGACGGGCTTGAAGCCGTCGGAATCGACGGGGGCGTAGAAGCGTGCAGCCACCTGCGGAACCTTTTGGCCCTTTTTGTCGAGTACATAGCTGCCATCCCCGTTCGTCTTGTAGATCACATTGCCGTCGGCGTTCCGCTGGTAGGCGAGCCATGGCTTCTCATAGTGCTGGTCGTGGCAGTTCTGAATCACACCCGAATAGCCGAAGGCCGCGCCGATGACGCGAACATTGTGCACGGTGTCCGTCCGGGACTTGTCGCCCTTGCCGATGAACAGGCCGACTGTGATGTGCCCCTGCATGCGCTGGCTATCGGCCTCGATGCCCTCGATCAGCACGTCCTCGGTGTCGCCATAGAGCCGGAAGACGGACTCCTCGAAGCCGATGGCTCTGATCCGGCGCGCCGTGAAACCGCGAATCGCGCGCTTCAAGCCGTCCGGCTCCAGGTCATTGTCCATCCACAGCCCCTCCCTCACGTTCGTGAAGTCGATGGTGTCGAGTTCCAACCCGTGGACCGTCCCCAGCACCTGGAACGTCCGGTCGGTGTTCCGAAAGTGGAGGTGGCGAAACGACAGGTAGTCGGCTCCGCGTTTCAAGCCAAATATGTCATGGCCCCCGCCGACCCGACCACGCGCCCACTCGGGGTCCCAGCCGTCGAGCAGCGGCCGCGGACGAGAACTGCTGATCACGACCTGGGCCGTCCGTCGCGCCTGATCGACGCCCTGGATTACGCACGGTGCGCCATCGGCGCCGCCGGCAGCAAAGGAGCATGAGAAGCCAGGCCAATTACCTTTGTCGGCCAGCAGGCCGATGTGTCGCCCCGGAGCGACGACCGACGCCAACGCATCCGTCCCCTTGGCATTCTCCGGAGACGACCCCGATCCGTCGCCGGTCGCCTGTGGAAGGATCCAGAGATCGACTTTGACCGTGCCATCACACGGCTGCGGCGCGACTGCCTTCGGTTCGCGAATGCGGGTCTGAAGCGCCTCGATCCGCGTGTCCTTGGCCGCCAGGAGGCCGGCACCAACGCCTACGACGAACGAACGACGAGTCAGCATAGGACCCCTTCAGATTGACCCAAGGAGAGTCAACATATCATACAGATTGCAGCTCCCGTGGAGCCCCATCTTCTTTGCCAACGTTCCCCCTTCCCGGGGGGGGGCGGCGGGATCGCATCGATCTTCTCCGGACGAATGCCAACACGATAGCGGCCTAGGATGGCCACTCCGACGCAGATGCTAGGATGGCCGAGACGACCAAGCGTGCGTTCGATGCGATGCTCGGCGCCCTGCGGCCCGGCGCCAAGGCCCGGCAGGTCTATGCCGCCTGGCAACAGGTGGTCGACGACGCGGGCCCGCAGCACTACCGCCGTCATCATTGCGGCTATTGCGTCTGGATCGGGCTGTCGCCATCCTGGACCGGTGGCAACAAGGTCGTCGGCCTGCGCCACGATTCCGAAATGGAGATCAGGGGCGAGATGTCATTCCATGTGCTGTCCTGGCTGATGGGAACCGGGTACGGCGATTACTTCATTTCCAATGCGGCGCTGCTGGGTGCGAAAGGGCCGGAAGTCCTGACCCGCACGCCCGCCGGGCCGATCGTCAGATAGGAGCAAACCATGATCCGCAACGACCAGCTCGACCAGTGGGACCGCGATCATTTCTTCCACCCCTCCACCCACCTCGGCCAGTTCGCGCGTGGCGAGATGCCGAACCGGATCATCACCGGCGGCCAGGGCGCCTATATCACCGACCGTGACGGCACCAAGCTGCTCGATGCGTTCGCCGGGCTCTATTGCGTCAATGTCGGCTATGGCCGGCCGGAGATCGCCGAGGCGATCGCCACGCAGGCGCGCGAGCTCGCCTATTATCACGCCTATGTCGGGCACGGCACCGAGGCCTCGATCACCCTGGCGCGCATGGTATTGGAGCGTGCGCCAAAGAACATGTCGAAGGTCTATTTCGGCCTCGGCGGCTCGGACGCCAACGAGACCAACATCAAGCTGGTCTGGTACTACAACAACATCCTGGGCCGCCGAGGCAAGAAGACCATCATCTCGCGCTGGCGCGGCTATCACGGCTCCGGCCTGATGACCGGATCGCTGACCGGGCTCGATCTATTCCACAAGAAGTTCGACCTGCCGCTGGATCAGGTGACGCATACCGAGGCGCCGTACTATTTCCGCCGGCCCGACACGTCGATGTCGGAGGAGGAATTCTCCGCCCATTGTGCGCACAAGCTCGAAGAACTGATCCTGCAAGAAGGGCCGGATACGGTCGCAGCCTTTATCGGCGAGCCGGTGCTAGGCACCGGTGGCATCGTCCCGCCGCCGAAGGGCTATTGGGCGGCGATCCAGCCGGTGCTGAAGAAATACGACATCCTGCTGATCGCCGACGAGGTGGTCACCGGCTTCGGCCGGCTCGGCAGCATGTTCGGCTCCGATCACTACGGCATCGAGCCCGACTTCATCACCATCGCCAAGGGGCTCACCTCCGCCTATGCCCCACTGTCCGGCTCGATCATCTCGGGCAAGGTGTGGAAGGTGCTGGAGCGCGGCACCGACGAGCTCGGCCCGATCGGACATGGCTGGACCTACTCGGCTCATCCCATCGGAGCGGCAGCGGGCGTCGCCAACCTCAAGCTGATCGATGAGCTGGGGCTGGTTGAGAATGCGCGCAATACCGGCAGCTATTTCCTCTCCACCATGCGCGAAGCCCTCGCGCGCCAGCCGATCGTCGGCGAGGTGCGCGGCGAAGGCCTGCTGTGCGCGGTCGAGCTGGTCGAGGATCGCGCACAGCGCCGCTTCTTCGATCCGGCGAGGAAGGTCGGGCCGCAAGTCGCCGCGGCTCTGCTCAAGCGCGGCGTCATCGCGCGCGCCATGCCACAAGGCGACATTCTCGGCTTCGCCCCTCCGCTCTGTCTCACGCGCCAGGAAGCGGACATCGTCGTCATGGCAACACGCGATGCGATTGAAGAGGTGGCCGCAACCCTAAAACGTTGATGCCGAGTTGGGCTCAAGCTCATCGGCTCTATGTCGGCGATGGGTCATAGGCGGCCATGTGTTCGATTCCCGACCGAGGTCCGCTTGGCACTTTGAAGCGGGCACGCCCCCTAGTCTCGTAAGCCATGAAGTGTCGGCATGCTAGCAAGGTTGTTGCTGCCTTCCTTATCAACTCCAACGACAGCAACGCGCACCTTTCCCCGCTTCACGCGGGGGAGGTGCAGGTTGCGGCAGACTCAGTAGCGAGACCCGTTGCTATCCGGCCTGCATCAAGAGCGTCCCCGGGCCCCCTTGTCGTCGTGGTCCTTGTTCTGGCGGCAGAGCGACATGGCCTTCTGCTGCGCGAGCTGGAACGCGGCCTCGGACTTGAAGGCAGCACGATCCTGCGAGAAGTCGTACTGCACGTTTTCACAGTGCATGGCCGTCGGATTCAGGAAGAATAGGTCTGGCCGCCGTGCGGTCAGAGCCGGCGTGCATATGAAGCGCGCCGGCAGTACTTCATATCGGCAGTGCGTGTTACGTCGCTGTATCGAAATCAGAGCAAATTGCAACAGGATGTGTCGGCATATTGTGGATGACTCGAAATCTCGCGCGCGGCGGCACAAGCGCGAAAACCGCTGTGACAATGACGACCCATCGATGTGACGATTCGTCCACCTGTTCTGAAGTAGGACGACACCATGTCTGTTTTGGATGCCGTCATACGTGACGGCTCAAGCAGAGAGGCCCGCAGCTTGCGCGCAGGCCCCGTCGCTTTCTGCGGCCCTTGCTGCCGCCGATGCCCTCTAGCCCGACCTGGAAGAATCCGGAGAGCTGAGCAACGCGGCGACGCGATTTTTTGAGGACAATTCTATGCGCTCCCTACGAACCTTACTGAAGACGCTGGCGATTCTCGGCCCCATGGCTGCCGCCCTGTCGTCATACGCGACAGAGCCCGCGCAGGCCTGGGATTCCCATGACTGCGATAACTACTATGGTCCGGGCTGCACCTATCCGTACCCATATGGCGGCTTCTTCTTTGGGGATAACGACTCCCGTCGATTTCACCACCGCTTCGACCACGACCATCACTTCGACCACGACCACGACCATCACTTCGGCGGTTTCCACCACGGCGGGATGGGACATGGCGGGATGGCGGGGCACAACGGAGGCGGCCCGGGCGGGAGTCACCGCTGAGCCTTGAAGAGAAATAACGCGCTTCGTCGCATGGACTTGCCCAGAACAGGGCACGCTCTTGGAGCGCTCCGCGACAAAGTGGCCTTCTAGGATATCAGGCACGATGGTCCCAACTGCCTAACGAAGAGCACATCACGGAGCTAACCCATGAAAGTCAATCTGATTACCGTTACGCTGGCGCTTTGCCTGGCCTCGGGTGCTGCGATTGCGCAGCAATCACCCTCGCCCGTTTCGGGCATGGGCGGATCGAATTTGGTGCGGCCATGCGCCGCCGTGTCCGCCACAAGCGATTGCGCGATCGGATTGGGGAGCAGGCTCAACGGGCGTTTCGGCAGCGGGAGCACGCTGACTAGCCCAAGCAACAATCTCATGAATCAAGCCGGCAGCGGCCTGGGCAGCACGTTCTCGCGCAGCAGTGCCGCCGGCCCGCTCGGTGCTTCTGGAGATACCCTCAGCCGCGGCATATCGGGAGGAACAGTGGGCAGGGGCATTGACCCGCTTGGGATCGATTCGAACGCGCTGCTTCGCAGCATGTCGAGCGGATCGCATAGCATGTCGGGTGGATCGCTTGGTGGACTCAGCGCAGCGGGACCACTCGGCAGGGAGACTTCCGGACTAGGCTTTGGATCGGGATCGAGGCTGCGATGACATGGCGCCGCCTGGATTGGTCGCCGCGCGCAGGATATCTGCGATGGGGTCGTGATCCCCGCGGCGGCGGTCCGACGTGCCTCCGTCACCAGGCGTTACAAAATGATGCAGCATCTGACACATCGTCGTTACGCCCAGGCGCCATCCTTCTCCAGAGTGAAAGATGATGATTGCCGACCGTCCAGGACAGTGGACGCATAGCCTGCGGATCCGGTTGCGCTTTCCTCGGTAGCGGAGCCACGGGCCATGAAATATCGCGTCCTGATTCCCTTGATCGTCCTCGGCGCGTCCGCCGCCGGCGGCTGGTACTGGTGGATGGGCCAGCCGGCAAAGGCGAACCTCCCAGCCGAAGAAACACAAGTCATTCCCGTCGACACCGCCGTGGCCACGCGCCGCGACGTACCCATCTTCCTGACGGGGCTCGGCACCGTGCAGGCGCTGAACACCGTGACCGTCACCTCGCGCGTCGATGGGCAAATACAAAAGGTGAGTTTCACCGAAGGCCAGGACGTCAAGGCAGGCGACGTGCTCGCCCAGATCGATCCCCGTTCCTTCAAGGCCGCGTTGGACCAGGCTGTCGCCAAGAAGGTGCAGGACTCCGCCCAACTGAAGAACGCCGAGATCGACCTGCAGCGCTTCCTGCCGCTCTACAAGAAGGGTTTCGCGACCAATCAGGAAGTCGATACCCAGCGGGCGCAGGTCAACCAGTTGCAGGCCCTGATCCAGGGCGACGAGGCGGCGATCCAGAATACTCAGACGCAGCTTGACTACACCACCATCACGGCGCCGATCGACGGCCGCACCGGGTTCCGCCTGGTCGATCAGGGTAACATCGTGCACGCGGCCGACACGACCGGCATCGTCGCGATCACGCAGATTCATCCGATCTCCGTGGTCTTCACCCTGCCCGAGGACGATCTGCTGGCGGTCACCCAGGCGCTCTCCACCGGCCCGGTCAGCGCTGCGGCCTTGGCCAACGATGGAACGACCGAGCTCGACCAGGGCCGGGTTGCCCTGGTGGACAACCAGATCGACCAGGCGACAGGGACGGCGCGGATCAAGGCGGAATTCCCGAACCAAAAGAATATGCTTTGGCCGGGGGGATTCGTGAACGTGCGAATCCAGGTCCGCCGGGAGAGGGACGCGCTGACAGTGCCATCCGCGGCCGTGCAGCGCGGCGGCGATGGCCTGTTCGTCTACGTCGTCACGCCAGACAGCACGGTTGAACCGCGGCCGGTGAAGATCGGCGCCGATACCGGCGAGTTCGCGCTGATCGATAGCGGGATTCAGCCAGGCGAGCAGATCGTGGTTGCCGGCCAGTATCGCCTGCAACCGGGCGCACGGATCCGCGCCAATGCCGCTCCCGGCCAGCCGTCGGCGACCGCCCAGGAGCAGGCGGCCGCGCAATCCTCATGAACATCTCGACGCCATTCATCAAACGTCCCATCGCGACATCGCTGATCATGCTGGGGGTTCTGCTCGTCGGTGTGGCGACCTATCCGTTCGTGCCGATCGCGCCGCTTCCCCAGATCGATTTTCCTACCATCTCTGTCTCCACGTCGCTGCCGGGCGCCAGTCCGGAGACGATGGCCTCGACCGTTGCAACCCCGCTCGAGCAGCAATTTGCGCAGATCCCCGGCGTTTCCCAGATGACGTCGAGCAGCACGCTCGGCAGCACGCAGGTCACGGTGCAATTCGATCTTGACCGCAACATCGACGGCGCTGCCCAGGACGTCCAGTCCGCGATCAATGCCGCCGCCGGGCAGTTGCCGAAGGATCTCCCCTCACCGCCGTCCTATCGCAAGGTCAATCCCGCCGATCCGCCCATCGTCGTCTATGCGATACATTCCGACGTGCTGCCGGAGACAACCATCGACGACTACGCTGAAAACGTCCTGGCGCAACAATTCTCCCAACTGGCCGGCGTGGCGCAGGTGGTGATCGGCGGACAGGCAAAGCCCGCTGTCCGGGTGCAGGTCGATCCGGCAAAGCTCGCCGCTTTGGGGCTGTCCCTACAGGACGTCGCGGGCGCCATCTCGACCATCTCGGTCGATGCCGCAAAGGGTTCGATCGATGGCGCCACGCGCAACTTGACCATCTACGACAACGATCAACTGACAACGGCGGCGCCATGGAACGCCGCCATTGTCGCCTACAAGAACGGCGCACCGGTCCGCATCCGCGACATCGGCGTGGCGGTCGACGGCCCGGAGAACAGCAAGGTCGCAGCCTGGGGGTCCGGCAAGCGCAGCATCCTCCTCATCGTCTACAAGCAGCCCGGCGCCAATGTGATCGACACCGTGGCGCGCATCGAAGCGAAGCTTCCGCAAGCCCTGCTGTCAGTGCCTTCGTCCATCAAGGTGGACAAGATCGTGGACCGCACCACCACGATCCGCGCCTCGGTCCAGGACGTCAGTTACACCATGATGCTGACCATTGCGCTGGTCATCATGGTGATCTTCCTGTTTCTGCGGAACTTCTGGGCGACCGTCATTCCCGGCGTGACCGTTCCGCTGGCATTGATCGCCACCGTCGGGCTCATGTACGTGGTCGGCTACAGCTTCGACAACCTGTCGCTCATGGCGCTGACCATTGCCGTCGGCTTTGTCGTCGACGACGCCATCGTCATGATGGAGAACATCTATCGCCATATCGAGAACGGTCTCGGGCCGCTCGAGGCGGCGATCAAGGGTGCGGGCGAGATCGGCTTTACCATCGTCTCGATCAGCGTGTCGTTGGTAGCCGTATTCATCCCGCTTCTGCTGATGGGAGGGATTGTCGGACGCCTGTTCCGTGAGTTTGCGGTGACCGTCACCATGACCATCGCGGTCTCCGCTCTCGCCTCGCTCACGCTATCGCCGATGATGTCCTCGCTGTTCCTGCGCGATGACAAACACCGCGAGCACGGACGGCTGTATCGGATCAGCGAGGCATTTTTCGATGGCGCGCTCGCGCTCTACGCCAAGGGGCTGGACGCCGTGCTGCGACACCGCCGCATTACCCTCGCCACCTTCGTCCTCACGGTCGCGGCAGCCGGATATCTCTTTGTCGAGGTGCCGAAAGGCTTCTTCCCGCAACAGGACACCGGCAGCATCACCGGCCTGACCGAGGCGGCGCAGGATGTGTCCTTCGCCGAAATGACCCGTCTGCAGCAGTCGGTCACCGACATCATCTCGAAGGACCCGGACGTCGCGAGCTGGGGGGCGGCGATCGGCGGCAGCCGGACCTTCAATACCGGTCTGCTGGTGATGACCCTGAAGCCGCGGGGCCAGCGGACCGCATCCGCCGACGAGATCATCGCCCGGCTGCGTCCGCAACTGGCCAAGGTCAAGGGAATCGCCCTCTTCATGCAGGCGTCGCAGGATCTCAATGTCGGCGGCAGGCTGACGCGGACGCAATATCAATACACGCTGCAGGACGCCGATCTCGACGAGCTGAAAACCTGGGCGCCGCGCATCGCCGACAAGCTGAAGTCCCTGCCCCAACTGCGCGACGTCGCGACCGACCAGCAGGCCAACGGCGGTACCCTCTCCCTGGTCATCGACCGCGACCAGGCTGCACGCTTCGGGATCCAGCCACAAGATATCGATCAGACGCTCGACGATGCCTTCGGACAGCGCCAGGTGACGCAGTATTTCACCCAGCGCAGCTCCTATCACGTCGTCCTCGAAGTCGACCCGAAGCTGCAAGGCGACCCGACGACTCTCGATCGCCTGTATGTCAAATCGCCGGCCACCGGACAGCAGGTCCCGCTTTCCACCTTCGCGAAATACGACACCGGGCAGGTCAGCTACCTGTCCATCAACCACCAGGGGCAGCTGCCGGCCATCACATTGTCCTTCAATCTGGCGCCGGGCGTCGCGCTCGGTCAGGCGGTCGATGCGATCGAAGCCGCGACCGCGGCCATCAGCAAGCCGCCAGCGATGCTCGGCATTTTTCAGGGCAATGCCCAGGCCTTCCAGGATTCGCTGAAATCGGAGCCGTACTTGATCCTCGCGGCGATCATCACGGTCTACATCATCCTCGGCGTCCTGTATGAGAGCTACATCCACCCGTTGACCATTCTCTCCACTCTGCCGTCCGCCGGCGTGGGTGCGTTGCTGATGCTGATGATCTTCAAGATCGACCTTTCGGTCATCGCACTGGTCGGCATTCTTCTGCTGATTGGAATCGTCAAGAAGAACGGGATCATGATGATCGACTTCGCGCTGCAGGCGGAGCGCGAAGGCGGCCTGCCGCCGGAGCAGGCGATCCGCCAGGCCTGCCTACTCCGATTCCGCCCGATCATGATGACCACCATGTCGGCGCTGCTCGGCGCGCTACCCTTGATGCTGGGCCACGGCACGGGCTCCGAGCTCCGCCAGCCGCTTGGCTACACGATGGTCGGCGGCTTGCTCGTCAGCCAGGCGCTGACGCTGTTCACCACGCCGGTGGTCTATCTTTATCTCGACCGGGTGAATGAATGGCTTCGCCGGCACCATGTGGGAAGCGCGCGCGGTCAAGCATCGCAGCAAAGCACAGCGTCTTGAACCCTGGCCCGCCGAAGCCCACCATTGAAACGCGCAACGTCAGACTCCGGACGTGCTGAACGTGCCGCCAACACGGACCGAAGCTCCGGCTTTCCCTACGCCCAACTTCCCTATTCGGCCGATGATCGCGACATGTGCATGTCGTGCTGAGCGCAGGGCAGCGACACACTCCCCCGCTGCCTCGGCGGGAATGCCCGCGAGCAGGCCGCCGGAGGTCTGCGGGTCAAACAACACCGCCTTGGTCGCCGTGTCGATCTCGCCGCGCAGCAGCGGAAGCTGCGCCAGGTTTTCCGCAAGGAGAGTCGATGCAACACCGTCGCGCGCCTTGGCGAGCGCGCCCGCATAGACCGGAACGGAGGATAGATCTAGCTCGGCCTCGGCGCCGCTCGCAGTCAGCATTTCGCCCAGATGACCGATCAACCCGAAGCCGCTCACATCCGTCATCGCCGTCGCGCCGTGCCCTCGCAGGATCTCCGCCGCCTGACGGTTGGAGCGGCGCATCTCCGCCAAAGCATCATCAACCGAGGCTGCGGCCGCCAGCCCGCGCATCGCCGCCGCGAACAGGATGCCGGTGCCGAGCGGACGCGTCAGGATCAGCGCGTCGCCGACACCAAGTCCGCCTTTCCGCAGAATGTGGTCCGATGCAACCTCGCCGGTGACGCTCAGGCCGAGCGACAGGTCCATCCCCTCGCTGGAATGGCCGCCCACCAGCGCAACATGCTCCCGATCCAGGCAAGCGCGTACGCCCGACAGCAGTTGGAACAACGCCTCCTCGACCTTGGCCGCGGGACCGATCGGGATGACGGCCGTGGCGAGCGCGTGGCGCGGAACGCCGCCCATCGCGAACACGTCGTTGAGCGCATGATTGGCCGCGATCTCGCCGAACACGAACGGATCGTCGACAAAGGCGCGGAAGAAGTCGACCGTCTGGACCAGATACCCGGACGTCGGCGGCTGCAGGATGGCGGCGTCGTCGGGCGTCTCCAACCCCACCAGGACGCCGTCCACGATCGGCGGCGGAAGCTTGGAGAGCGCTTGCGACAACGGCAACGGTCCGATCTTGGCGGCACAGCCGCCGCATCGCATCTGCTCTTCCGCGTCGGGGGCCGGCCGCGGCTTTGGCATGCGCGCGAGCATGGCATTCGTATCCTGATACATGCGCATCCAGCGGCGGTCGATCCAGTCCTTCCATCGCCAGACCCAGGCGCCTTCGGTCTTGAATGCGCCACGCGATGCGACAGCATAGCGCTCGCCGGTCGAGATCAGCGCCAAGTGACGCCGCTGCGGGCGCCAGGGTCCCAGCGGTTCACTTCGAACCAACCGGCGCAGGTTGCGCGCGAGCGGGGGACCCGCACGGACGGCGAACACACCGGCCTTCTCTCGCGGTGTTTCGACCAATGTCGCGCAATCCCCAGCAGCGAACACGTCGGGATCGTTGAGCGTCTGAAGACTGGGGCCGACCGCGAGGAACCCGTCCGGGTCGAGAGCAAGCCCGGTGCTTCGAAACCAGGGCGGCGCCGCGGCACCAGTGGTCACCAGCACCGCATCCGCCTTCACGGTCTGCTCGTCCTTTAGCAAGATGGCCCCCGGCATCACGGCCTGCACCGGCTGGCGCTCGTGCAGTTCGATGCCGCGATGCGCGAGCGCGCGGCGGAAGCTGTCCCGCACCTTCGGATCGTGCGTCGCAAGGATCTCGCCGTCCGTGACCAATGCAAAGGAGAATGCAGTCTCGCGGCCCTCGACTCGCGCGTCGGCCAGCAGATGAGACCGCACGGACAGGATCAGTTCGACGCCACCGGCTCCGCCGCCGATGACCGCGATCCGGCGCGGCCCGTCAGGCATGCGGCATCGCGCGCGCAACGCCGCGAACTTGCCGAGGAACGAGCCGATCGGCTTGACGGCGATGCCGTGCTCCGCCGCACCCTCGATGTGCGCCAGAGCCGGCGTGATTCCGACATCGATGGACAGCAGGTCGTAGGCGATGGGCGGCCGCCCGGCGAGCAGCACACGCTTCTGCCCACGATCGATGCCGATAGCCTCAGCATGGATGAGCCTTGTGCCGGTCACAGCGCTCAGGCGCAGCAGATCGATATGCGCTTCCCGCTCGGCATAGAGCCCTGCAATGACACCGGGCAGCATCCCGGAGTACGGGGTCTCGAGATCGCGCGTCACTAAGGTCAAGCGCACGCCCGCTTCCGGCTTCATCGCGAACGCCTTCAAGACGTGCACATGCGCGTGCCCGCCGCCGAGCAGGACGATATCGGTGCGGACCTGCCCCGCGCGCATCATGGGCGACGCCGCTCGCAGCCACTCATTGCGGGGCCATCTCCTCGACCATCATGCGACGCCCTTGGCGATCGAAGAAGAAACCTTCGTTGATCGCGAGGCGTTCGGCCTTCACCCGCGCTTCGATCTCGCGCAGACGGGCGCGCGCGCCCGCATTATCCAGCGGACCGCCGTCGGGCCCGGCGGCAGGAAAGAAAGCAGCTCCATCCCAGGGCATGCCCGCACCTGTAAACAAGGCGACGATCTCCAGCCAGTCGACCTCCGCGCCGATGACGTTGAGATAGGTCGAGGCGAGCGGCGTCACGGATTGCTCTCCGATCTCCACCAGGACCACGCATGCCGTGAAGGCGCCGCGCCGAGCGAACTCGTCCTCGATCCACGCCTTGAAATCGATCGAGCCGTCACCCGGTTCAGAAGTCGACAACGGGCGTCTCCTGCATCGGCTGATCGAACAGGTCCCAGAAGGAAGCGCGGTAAGCCTCCTCATACCAGGCTTCGAACGCGCCCAGCAGAGCCAGGATGTCGATCGGCTCCGGCTCCGCCTTCCCCTCCGATCGCGGGTGCAGAGTGGCGAACATGCCCTTCACCACCGTGGCGAACCTGGTCAGAATGACCGAGCGCGCTTCGCTGTCATTCGACCAGCCGAGCTTGGCGCGAAGAATAGCTTGGCTGCCTGCAACCGCCATCTCCTCGCTCTCTGCGCGCGCCACGGCTTCCGCGATCGGGCGCAGCAGATTGACCCGCCGGAAGGCGTGACTTCGCTCGCGCTCGAGCACCTTGATGCGCTCGGCTGCTTGCCTGCGGAACGCAGTCTCGGCGGCGCCGGCGCTGCGCGCCGCCGCTTCGAGCGCGTCAAGGATGGGCGCCAGCGCCGTCATCGCTGCGCCCTCTGTTGACCTGGCGGAAGAGAGTGGGAGTCGAACCCACCAAGGACCGTCTCGCGACCCTTCCCGGATTTGAAGTCCGGACGCCCCACCGGGGACGCATCTCCTCCGATCTGTGCCGGCGCCGCTTCTGCGCGCCGGACGAACATGCCCGTGCGGTTGGGATTGATTCGCCGCCAATCGCCGCGCCGCATGGTGAATCCCTGGCGGTCGAAGTATTCCAGGATCTGGATCGCCACCTTGCGCCCGTTGTCCAGCCGGTTGCGGAACTCCGCCGCATTGAAACGGCCCGCTTCGGCACTGTGGCCAATGTCCATTGCGATCTCCGCCATTTCGGCCACGGTGTCGGCCAGGAAGAAATGATCCAGCGCGATCTCGTCCAGTTCGCCGCGCCGCGCCGCCAGGCGGAACACGCGCCGCACGACCTTCTCGTCGATCCCGAATTCGTGCGCCACGTCGCGCACCCGAGGCGGGCGGAAGCGGTGCGCGTCACCCAGTAGAGGCTGCGCGCGCGTCCAAACACCCTCCTCCTCCGGCGTCATGCGCACTTCGTGCTGCGGCCGGCGCAGCCAGGCACGATCCAGCACCACGGCACCGTCCGCCACCAGCCGCTGCACCGCCGCCGCGAACAGCGCCGTGGGCAGTCGCGGATGGAGGGAGAGCCTCAGTTTCTCCTGTCCCATGCCCTGCAGGTCGGGCCGCTCGGCGTGATAGGCGTCGAGCGTCGCAGTGGCAGCATCGCTGAAGCGCTGCCAGGTTCGGCGCCGCATGGCGATGGATTGATGCCCACCCGACAGCGTGATGAGATCATCACGTTCGATTGCCCGGTGCGCGGCATCAGCCGCGGCGGCACGGTCGCGGAAGAACGCATCCAGATCCACGAAGCCGCGCGGTCCATCCAACGCGGCCGACAGCGCTGCAGCCGGATCGGCGGCATCCAACGCCAGCAGCTCCGCGCGGCGCTCCGGCGTGCGGCGCTTGCGTTCCGGTGCGCGCAGGTCGATCAGCACGCCGCCGCCGATGGTGCGGCTGGCGGACGTGTCGCGGATGATGAAGCGGTCGCCGGCGGCGGCCGCGATCGGCGATTCCAGCACGATCTGCACCAGCTCGCTCTCGCCCAGGGCGATCGGCTCCTCGCGCAGGACCACCAGGCGTGCGGCTACGTCCGACGCAGCATGATGAAAGCGCACCGGCATCCATTGCCCGACCGGCTTGATCTCGGACCTGAGGACCCTGAGCCGTGCGTCCATGCGATTGGTCGGCGCATGGAGCGACGGATCGAGCACGACGTCGCCGCGGCCGATCGCCTCCTTGGTGATACCGGCGCCAGCCAAGCCCAAGGCACAGCGTTCGCCGACCTGGCCTCGCTCCGCCGCGCGGTTCTGCACGTGCAGCGACCGCACGCGGGCGTCGAGGCCGGACGGGCCGATCGTAACGGCGTCGCCGATCGACACGCGACCGGACAGGACCGTCCCCGTCACGACGGTTCCAGTGCCGACCAGCGTAAAAGACCGGTCGACCGCAAGTCGGAAGCGGCCATCGGCCGCGCGTGTCGCAGTCGCGCGGCACAGGCCGTCCAACCGCTCTCCAAGCGTTGCGATGCCCTCGCCGGTCACGGCAGACACCGGAATGACGTCGGCCCCGCTCAGGCAGGTGCCGGCCAGCGTGGCCGTGATTTCGGCAATCACCTCGCGCCGGCGCGCTTCATCCGCCAAGTCCGCCTTGGTCAGCGCCACAAGGCCTCGCGATAGGCCGAGCAAGTCCAGGATGGCGAGATGCTCGCGGGTCTGCGGCATGATGCCGTCATCGGCCGCCACCACGAGCAGCACGAGATCGATGCCGGTCGCGCCGGCCAGCATGTTGTGCACCAGCTTCTCGTGGCCCGGGACGTCGATGAAGCCAATGATCTGCCCATCGGGGCGCGGCCAGTAGGCGAAGCCGAGATCGAGGGTGATGCCGCGCGCCTTCTCCTCCGGCAAGCGATCGGCATCGACGCCGGTCAGCACCCGCACCAGGGCGGTCTTGCCGTGATCGATATGGCCCGCAGTGCCGACGATCATGCCGGGCCCTCCGTTGAAAGCGGCAATCCAACGCGCTGCTCGGCTTCGCGCCTCTGCGCGGGTGTGCAGGCGGCGCGCGCCGCCGGCAGGAACGGCGCGGCCAGCTTGCTGCCGCCATGCTGCGCACGCAGCAGCCAAGCGAGCGCCGCCACCGCATCGCGCGCGACACCGGCACCCATGTGATGCGCGGCGCCCAGCATCGCCTGCCCGTCCGTATCGCCCAATGCCGCTGCCTTGCCCCACCATTGCGCGGCAGCGACGGGGTCGCGCGCGACGCCCAGCGCATTGTGATAGAGCATGCCCAGGCGGGTCATTGCGGTGGCCACGCCTTGCTCCGCCGCAGCCCATGCCCAGCGCCGCGCCTCTTCGTAATCCGGCGGCAGCAACTCGGCTTCCACCAGCAGCCAGGACAGCATGTCCTGGGATTCAGCGTCGCCTTGCTCGGACGCAGCGCGATACCAGCGTGCCGCCGCGGCGGCATCCAGCGCGACCAGCTCGCCCTTGAAATATACCGTCGCGAGATTACGCTGGCCGACCGCATCGCCCGCTTCCGCCGCCACGGTGAGCCAGCGCAAGGCAAGAGTACCGTCCGGTGCGACGCCCAAACCATTGGCGAAGCACGCGCCGATATTGCTTTGCGCCCGAGCCACGCCCGCGTGCGCCAACGGGCCCCAAATCTCGAGCGCCCGCGCGTAGTCGCCTTGTCCGGCCGCTGCGTAGGCGGCCTCCATCTGCTCCACAGCAGTGTCGTTGCGCGCGATGAATTCAGGCGCCGGCATCCTGCCCCTCTGCAACATCGAGCGATGCGAGGTTGACGACGAAGCCTGCCTCATCTTCCAGGCAGCGCAGATCAAGCACGAGGCTGCCTTCTGCAACGTGGCCGATCACCGGCACCGGGAGGCTGCGCAGCGCTGTTGCCAGAGCCGAGAGTGCGCGTCCCTGCCCACGCGACGCCGATGGCTTGATGGCGATGCCGGCGCTCGGCACCGCCTCGAGCGGCAGCGCGCCGGAACCGATCTGGCTGTTGCAAGCGATGCGCTCCACTTGGTAGGCATCGCCGAGTCTGGTTGCCAACAGTGGCGCAATGCGGGCGGCGAGCGTTTCAATCTCCGCTCTCGGCCGCGCCAGCAGGCGGATGGTGGGCAGGCGCTCCGCCAGCCGGTCAGGATCGCGATAGAGCTTGAGCGTCGCTTCCAGCGCGGCCATGCGGATCTTGTCTACGCGCAGGGCGCGCTTCATCGGGTTGCGGTTGATCTGCGCCAGCAGGTCCTTGCGACCCACGATGAAGCCCGCCTGCGGCCCGCCCAGCAGCTTGTCGCCGGAGAAGGTGACGAGGTCGGCACCGTCGGAAACGGCTTCGGCGACCGTCGGCTCGTGCTTGAGGCCGAAGCGCGTGAGGTCCACCAGCGTGCCGGAGCCGAGATCGTTGACCAACGGCACATTGCGTTCGCGAGCAACTGCCGCGAGATCGCGTGCCGGAACCTCCTTGGTGAAGCCCTCGATCCGGTAGTTGGAGGTGTGGACTTTCAGCAACAAGCCGGTCTTCGGCCCGATCGCTGCGACATAATCCTTGAGATGGGTGCGGTTGGTGGTGCCGATCTCCACCAGCTTGGCGCCCGCCCGCGCCATGATGTCCGGCATGCGGAACGCGCCACCGATCTCGATCAGCTCGCCACGCGACACCACTGCTTCTCGCCCCCTCGCCAGCGTATTGAGCACCAGCAGAATGGCGGCGGCGTTGTTGTTGACGATGGTCGCATCCTCGGCGCCGGTCAGCTCGCACAGTAATCCCCGCAGGTGATCGTCGCGTTCGCCGCGCTTGCCGCTGCCGAGGTCGAACTCGAGCGCGACGGCGCTGCGCATGGCTTCGGTCGCGGCCTCGATCGCGGCCTCCGCCAGCAGCGCACGGCCGAGGTTGGTGTGCAGAACCGTGCCGGTCAGGTTGAAGACCGAGCGCAAGCTGGGGACGGACTGGGCCTGCAGCCGCCAGCGTGCGCTGTCCGCCACAGCCTCCGCCGCAGCTCCCGTTCCGGCGCGACGCGCATCGGCGATCGCATCGCGCACGGCGGTCACCACCGCGGGGCGGCCGAACATGCCGATCGCCTCTGCCGCCGCGCCCGTCCTCAACACCTCGTCTACCGAGGGCAGCCTGCGTGCGATGCTGCGTTCCGACGCCATGGTCAATAGCCGACCAGGAACGGGTTGGCGCCGCCGCGCTTGAACCCGGTGTCGCGCACCAGCAGATCGAGGCCGAGAGTCGCGACATCGTCGGCGATGATGTCGACGGCCGGATCCATGTGCTGGTGCAGGATCTTGAGATAGCCGTGGCAACTCTTGCACGTCTCGGCCTTCACGGTCCCGCCGCCGCCTTCGAGCTCCTGGTAGGCGATGCCCGCGGTCGAGGCGCAGAGCGCGCACTTGATGCGCACGTAGTTCCACAGCGTGCCGCACAGCGCGCAGCCGCAGTAGCGTGCGCCGTGGGCGCCTTGCCAGCCCACCACCATCGAGGCGGCCGGCGGCCCGCCGCAGACCGGACAGGCGCCGTCGCCCACCGGCATCAGCGCCTTGGGATCGAGGCACGCCGCCAGCCGCGCAAAATGGACCTGCAGGGCCGCCGCGACGAAAAGATGCTCGGCGAGCGCTTCGATCGGGATGGCATAGTCCAGCACCGATCGTGTCATGTCGGCCCAGGTCGGTCGCTCCGCCGCCCGCACCCGCTCCAGCGCCGCCTTGGCCTCGTCTGGCATCCCGAGTTTTGCCGCAACGGCCAGCACGCGTTCGAGTGTCTGTTCGAAGGTCTGGTCCGGGGCGAAGCGTGCGCGGTCGAGCGCGGGCATGCCGAACTCGCGTGCGCGATTGAGCGCATCGGGCTCGGGAAGGGCAGGCGCCGGCAGACGATCCTGCGCGCTGTGCTGCGCGTCAGCGATGCCGGCCAGGAACAGCAGGTAAGGTGTGAGGTCGTGGCCCTCGGCGAGATAGCGGAATCGCGCGGCGCGGCGGTGGAAGAGCTCCAACGGCTCCGGCAGACGGACAAACGCGGGAGTGGCGACCTCGCCGATCGAGGTCATGTCGCGCTGTGGCGCGTCCGTCTTTGCCATCGCCTCACCTCACGAACCGCACGGGTCACGTGTCGGGTGCCAGTCTAGCCCTATTCCGCGGGCTTGGCGCCAGTGCCTTTATCGTTGCCCTTGCCGGTGACCAGCTCCCGCAGCCATTTCCTGTGATGGCGCCAAGCCCAGCCGCCGGTGACCGATCCCTTCACCATGGCGCGGATCGTGCCGCGCACCCAGATCGCGGCATAGACGTGAACGATCCACACGCAAATGATCACGATGGCCGCGAGCGCATGGATCAACACCGCCGCACGCTTCTGGCCAACGGTCGTGTATTCCGCGAAATACTGGTCCCAAAGCACCAGCCCACTGCAGATCAGGGTGATGATCAGAACCGACATCAGCCAGAACACCATCTTCTGGCCGGCATTGTATTTGCCGACTTCCGGCAGCTTCTCCTCGTGGCCGCGGAGCACGTCGCTGAGCCGCCGCATCCAGGTGCCGTCCTCGCCCTTCCACAGGTTGGCGCGCCAGAAGCGCAGGAACAGGCCCAGGAAACCGAAGAACAAGACCACGCCGATCCAGGGATGGATGGCCCGCGTCGTTTCCCCGCCGCCGAACAGGCCGGTCAGGAAGAACAGGCTGGGATGGAACAGCGCCAGCCCCGACAGCGCGAGCAGCACCAGGCTAGCCGCCGTGATCCAGTGATTGATCCGGGCGGCCGGCGTGTAGCGGTCGACGGTGACCGGATTGCCGGGATGGACCTGGTCGCCCGGCCCGACATCATAGGGCTTTGCCATCAGCTCCCTCCCGGCCGGTTCTCAGTCAGCGTCTTGGCGTTCTTCTCATCCTCATCGGACACGCGGTTGGCGCCCGAGACGACGTGGTGCAGGAACCCGAGGCCGACGAAGGAGGCGATCGCCGTCAGGCCGGCATATTTGGTGAGGCCTTTCCACAGTTCCACCACCGGACTGATCTTCGGATCCTTGGGCAGGTCGGCATAGATCTCCGGCTTGTCGGCGTGATGCAGCACATACATCACGTGGGTGCCGCCGACGCCCGGCGGATCATAGAGACCCGCATTGGCGAAGCCGCGGGACTTCAGATCCTCGATGCGCGCGTTGGCGTGCTTGATCATGTCCTCCTTGGGCCCGAACACGATGGCCTGGGTCGGACAAGCCTTGGCGCAGGCCGGGCCCTGCCCCACCGCCACGCGGTCGGAGCACAAGGTGCATTTATAGGCCTTGTGATCGACCTTGGAGATGCGCGGGATGTTGAACGGGCAGCCCTTCACGCAATAGCCGCAGCCGATGCAGTTCTCGTGCACGAAGTCGACGATGCCGTTGGTGTACTGCACGATGGCACCGGGCGCCGGGCAGGCCTTCAGGCAACCCGGATCGGCGCAATGCATGCAGCCGTCCTTGCGGATCAGCCACTCGAGATTGCCGGTCTCCTCGTTCTCCCACTCGGTGAAGCGCATGAGCGTGAAGGTGGCCGGCGTCAGGTCGTGAGGGTTGTCGTAGACACCCCGGTTGACGCCGACTTCCTCGCGCATGTCGTTCCATTCCAGGCAGGCGACCTGGCAGGCCTTGCAGCCGATGCACTTGGAGACGTCGATGAGCTTCGCCACTTCGGTAAGCTGGCGCGGCGGCGCCGGTACGCTGGAGGCCGAGCGGCGCTGCAGGTCTTCCGGGCCGAATTGCAGCGCCGAAGGCTGGACGGACGGGTTCGGAAGCGGAGGATACATGGCGCGCCTCCCCTACGAGACCGGTTCGGTCAGCGGCGCAATATCGACCAGGAACGCCTTGTATTCCGGCGTCTCGATATTGGCGTCACCGACATAGGGCGTCAGCGTGTTGGGGCCGAAGCCCTTTTTCGCTGCGCCCGTGAAGCCCCAATGCAACGGTATGCCGACGATATGCACCGTCTTGCCGTCGCATTGCAGCGGCTTGATGCGCTTGGTCACCACCGCCTTGGCTTTCACCTCGCCGCGATTGGACATGACCTTGACCCACCCGCCGGATTTGATGCCCTTCTCCTCCGCCAGCTGCTCCGATATCTCGACAAAGAACTCGGGCTGCATCACGGCGTTGGGCTGGACATGCTTGGTCCAGAAGTGGAAGTGCTCGGTCAGGCGGTAGGAGGTCGCCGCGTACGGGAACTTCGCAGCATCGCCGAACTGGGCCATGTCGCCCTCGAACACGCGCGCGGCGGGATTGCCCCGCACGTTGGGGGCGATCGGGTTGGCGATCGGCGACTCGAACGGCTCGTAGTGCACCGGGAACGGACCGTCCTTCATCATGGCACGGGTGAACAACCGCGCCGTCCCTTCCGGGTTCATGATGAACGGGCCGACCACGTCCGGCTTCGCCGTGGGAGCGATATCCGGAACGTCATAGCCCGACCACTTCGTGCCATCCCAGGAGATGGTCTTGCGGCTCGGATCCCACGGCTGGCCGGTCATGTCGGCCGAGGCGCGGTTGTACAGGATGCGCCGGTTGGCCGGCCAGGAGAACGCCCACTTCGGATAGAAGCCGGCATCGTCTGGATCGCTGGTGTCCCGCCGCGCCATGTTGTTGCCGTTCTCGTTGAAGCAGCCGGCATAGATCCAGCAGCCGCTGGCGGTGGAGCCGTCGTCGCGCAGCTGCGCGAAGCCGGCCACCTGCTTGCCCTTTTCGACCAGCACCTTGGTGGCGTCGGTCGGATCGTACACCGCTTCGATCGCGTAGCCGTTGATCTCGCGCGCGATCTCGTCGGCCTTCGGATCGTCCGGATCGGCGTAGGGCCAACGCAGCTTGAGGATTGGGTCGGGCAGCGGCCCGCCCTCCTTCTCGTACAGCGCCTTCATCCGTTTCCAGATCTGGCCCATGATCCAGGTGTCGACCTTGGCCTCGCCTGGCGGCGAACCGCCCGGCCAGTGCCATTGCAGCCAGCGGCTGGAATTGGTGAGCGACCCTTCGTCTTCCGCAAAGCAGGTGCTGGGCAGCTGGATGACCTCGGTCTGGATCTCGGATGGATCGACGTCGTTGTATTCGCCGTGATTCTCCCAGAACCGGGACGTCTCGGTCTCCAGCGGGTCCATCGTCACCAGGAACTTGAGCTTCGAAAGAGCCTCCGTGCACTTCTTCCGGTTGGGGAAGGAGAGCAGCGGGTTGAAGCCTTGGCAGACGTAGCCCGTCATCTTGCCCTGGTGCATGAGCTCGAACGCGCGCAGCACGTCATAGGCCGGCACGTCCATCTTCGGCAGCCAGTCGTACGCAAATTGGTTCTCCGGCGTCGCCGCCTCGCCCCACATCGACTTCTGGAAGCTGACGAAGAACTTTTTGTAGTTCTGCCAGTAGCTCATCTGGTCGGGCCGCAGCGGCTTGAAGCCGCGGGTCGACATGTAGGTGTCGAAGTCCACCTCTTTCTGGTTGGGCAGGGTCAAATAGCCAGGCAGCAGGTTCGACATCAGGCCGATGTCGGTCAGCCCCTGGATGTTGGAGTGGCCGCGGAGTGCGTTCATGCCGCCGCCGCGCACGCCGATATTGCCGAGGATGAGCTGCAGCATCGCCATGCCGCGGATGTTCTGCGAGCCCTTGGAATGCTGGGTCCATCCAAGCGCGTACATCGACGTCATGGTCTTGGTCTTCGAGGAGCACTCGGCGACCATCTCGGCGATCTTCACGTACTTGTCCTTCGGCGTGCCGCAGATCCGCTCCACCATCTCCGGCGTGTAGATGGAGACATGCTGCTTCAGCAGGTTCCACACGCAGCGCGGATTGGTCAGCGTCTCGTCAATCTGGACGAAGCCGTCCTCGCCGAGCTGATAGTCCCAGCTCGACTTGTCATAGTCGCGCTTCGACTCGTCATAGCCCGTGAACAGGCCGTCCTGATAGCCGAAGCCGTCCTTGACGATGTACGGCGCGTTGGTGAACGCCTTCACATAGTCCCACTGCACCTTGTCGTTCTGGATGCAGTGGTTGATGAGGCCCATCAGGAAGGCGATGTCGGTGCCTTGCCGGATCGGCGCGTAGACGTCCGCGACCGAGGCAGAGCGGGTGAATCTGGGGTCCACCACGATCAGCTTGGCGCCGCGGCTGGCCTTAGCCTCCGTGACCCACTTGAAGCCGCACGGATGCGCCTCGGCGGCATTGCCGCCCATGATGACGACAAGATCCGTATTCCGGATGTCGGTCCAGGAATTCGTCATTGCGCCACGGCCGAATGTTGGGGCGAGACTCGCCACCGTTGGGCCGTGTCAAACCCGCGCTTGGTTGTCGAATACGATCATCCCGGCGCTGCGGACCACTTTGTAGGTCAGGAACGCCGTTTCGTTGGTGGTCGCCGACGCCGCGAGGAAGCCGGTGGTGGTCCACCGGTTCACCGTCACGCCATCCTGGTTCTGCGCCACGAAGTTCGCGTCGCGATCATCCTTGAGATGGCGCGCGATGCTGTCGAGCGCCTCGTCCCAGGTGATATCTTCGAACTTGTTCGCGCCCGGCTTGCGGATCTGCGGCTTGGTGAGGCGCGTGTCCGACTTGACGAAGTCGAGCAGCGCCGCGCCCTTCGGGCACAGCGTGCCGCGATTGGTCGGATGGTCGGTATCACCCTCGATATGGGTGATCTCGGCCTTCTCGCCTTTCTTCAGGTCGCCCTTGGAATACAGGATCACGCCGCAAGCGACGGAGCAGTACGGGCATGTGTTGCGGGTTTCAGTGGTGCCGACCAGTTTGAACGCTCGAATCTCCTTGGCGTAAGCGGCTTCTATGCCGCCGAAGCCAAATGCACCAAGCGCCGTCCCGGCCAACCCCACGCCGACACCTTTGAGCAAGGTGCGTCGCGAGAGTTCCATGTTCATAGTACCGGTCCCTCCCCAGAGTGTGTCCCGGCTGGCGACCGTTCTCGACTTGCGAGCGACGAAGCCAGCTCACGAGGTTCCGCAGTCACTGTGGTGACATTTTGGAACCACTTTAAGGACAACGCAACGGTGATTGCTGGCCTTGTCCGAAAGATCGAAATCGCACGCGCGATCGGAATCGTTTCTTCGCCCAATCATAGGATTGGGTGATGGCGATTGTGATTTGACGCCGCGGCTCAGGCGACTCCATTCTCACCCGCGTGACGGACAGATCAGCTCCCGAGGTTCGGGGCACAGGACATCTCCGTTTCCCACCAACAAACCGGCATCGCAATGCAGGCGCCCCTCTATGTGCGCCGCAGCAGGATCGCGCGCGAGTCGCGACAAGGAGGCGTTCATGAGCATCGAGCGGCGGGACTTCCTGAAGGCGAGTGTTGCAATCTCCATGCTTTCTGTGGTGCCTCGATCATCGCGCGCCGAGGTGACGTTCGCGCCGCAGCCCGGCACCTGGCGCCGGTTCCAGCTAAGCACGCGCATCGAGATCAAAGAGCCCGAAGGGGCAAGTCAAGCCTGGGTCCCCGTCCCGTCCCTCACCGAGACGGCGTGGTTCCGCTCAGAACCGAGCGAATGGTCGACCAACGCCGCTGCCGTCACCGTGGTCCAGGACGGCAAGTATGCCGCGCAGATTTTGCACGCCCAATGGGATGGTGGCCAACGCGTGCCGACTCTGGAGGTCGTGAGCACGGTCACGACTCAGGATCGTGCCATCAATTTCGACAAGCCTGGTGGCGTCATTGCGTTGTCCGATGCCGAGCGCGCGCTCTACACCGAGAGCACTGCGTTGATCCCGGTCGTTGGCCTGGTGAAGCAGACGTCGGACCAGATCGTTGCTGGATTGGAGTCCGACTACGACAAGGCGCGAGCCATCTACGAGTGGGTCGTCGACAACACCTTCCGGGACGGCAAGGTGCGCGGGTGCGGCCGTGGCGACATCGCTGCCATGCTCAGCCTCAACAATCTGAGCGGAAAGTGCGCGGACCTGAACGCGCTCTATGTCGGCCTGGCGCGCGCAGCCGGACTCCCGGCGCGCGACATCTATGGAATCCGCGTCGCACCTTCCAGGTTCGGCTATCAGAGCCTGGGCGCCAAATCAGACGTCGTGACCAAATCGCAGCATTGCCGCGCCGAGGTGTTCCTCTCGGACTTCGGCTGGGTCCCGGTCGACCCTGCCGACGTTCGGAAAGTCGTACTCGAGGAGCCGCCTGGAAACCTGGCGGTCGGCGATCCCAAGGTCACCGCCGCCCGCAAGACGCTGTTCGGAGCCTGGGAGGGCAACTGGTTGGCTTACAACGTGGCTCATGATGTGGCCCTGCCGGGCAGCGCTTGGCCGGAGCTCGGATTTCTGATGTACCCGCAGGCGGAAACAGGATCGCGCCAGCTCGATCCTCTTGAGCCCGACCAATTCAGCTATGCCATCACCGCGACGGAGTTGGGCAGCTAGGGAGTCGATTCCGTGATGCGCGCATCGTAGCGAGGAAGCAGCCAGTCTATCCCATCAGCGCACATTGCGAAGGGATAGTGACTGCCTCGTCCCTATCAGTCGAAGAACCCCTGGTCCGCTTCCATTAAGTACTTCTTGGCGCCTTCGGCGTCGATATCGAGGCCGAGACCGGGGGCCTCGAGCAGATCGATCATCGAATCCTTGACCACCTGCTTGGGCAGGCCGATCACGATGTCTTCCCACCACGGGTCGGAGGCGCTCGGGTATTCGAAGGCGATGTAGTTGGCGGGCAGGGTGGCGCAAACATTGATCAGCGCGCCCAGGCCGAGCAGGCCGTTGGCGGTGCCGTGCGGGGCCATCAGGATCGAGTGCATGTAGGCGTGCTCGGCGACCCACTTTAGCTCGGCCATGCCGCCGACGTCCGCCGGGTCCGGCCCGATCACCCGCACCGCCTGCGTCTCGATCAGCTCCTTGAAGTTATGGCGCGAGTAGATCTGTTCGCCGGTGTGGATCGGCGTCGAGGTCGAGAGCGTGAGCTCGCGATACGCCTGCGGGTTGACCCACGGCACGTAGTCGCCGGTCAGCATGTCCTCGAGCCACATGATGTTGTGTCTCTCGACCGCGCGCGCGAACTTGATTGCGTCGGGCAGCATCCAGCCCGGACCGCAGTCGAGCGCCAGGCTCACCTTGTCACCGAGCACTTCCTTCATGGCGATGACGCAATCGAGCATGTGGTTGAAGCCACGCTCGGAAATCATCCCCTGGTCCATCATGCCGTGATAGCCCGATTTAGCCGGCTTCACGCCGTAATGGAAGTCATCGATCGTGTCCTTCATGTTGGAGTGGAAGGAGATCCCCTGCTTCACCATGAAGAAGTTCTCGGGCCGCTCCTTCATCCACTTCACGTCAGCGGCATAGTCCTCCGGCTTGTCGCCGGTACGCTTCTGCCGAATCGAACCGTTATAGACGCGCACCTTGTCGCGCACCTTGCCGCCGAGCAGCTTGTAGGCGGGAACGCCCGCGGCCTTGCCGGCGATATCCCACAGGGCGTGCTCGATGACGCTGACGGCGGCGCCGTATGGCTTGAAGCTGCCGCGCTGCCGTATCTTCAGCATGACGCGCTCGACATCGGTCGGATCCTCGCCGATCAAGGCATCCTTGAAGTGCATTACCCACGGCTTCAGATAGGTCTTGGTGCATTCGACTTCACCGAGGCCATAGAGGCCCTCGTCGGTGACGATGCGGACGATCGGATGCCGGCCGATGACGGCGCAGCGCAGGTCGGTGATCTTCATTTTTCGTATCTTGCTCGTGCGGTGAGAAATTGCATTTGCGTGCGCGTCAGCTCCAGGTGCGATCCCAGGAATATTCGTCGTCCCACTGGTCGGTCGGCTGCCAGATGCCGGTGGCGTGCGGCTGCAGGTGTTGCGAGATCACCTCATCGACAACGTCGTCGATGCCGAGGCCCGGCTTGTCGGGAACATGGATGAAGCCGTCCTTGACGAGGGGCTTCGGGAGGCCGGTGACGATGTCATCCCACCACGGCACTTCGACCGAGTGATACTCGAGCGCCATGAAGTTTTCGGTGGCGACCGCGACGTGCGCCGCGGCCATGGCCGCGATCGGGCTTTCCGCCATGTGGATGGCCATGGCGACGCCGTGGTCCTGCGCCATGTCGCCGATCTTCTTGGTCTCGAGGATGCCGCCTGACGTGAGCAGGTCAGGGTGGATCACCGAGACGCCGCCGCTCTTCAGCAGGGGCTCGAAGTCCTCCTTGAGGTAGATGTCCTCGCCAGTGCAGATCGGCACGGTGGTCGCTTCCTGCAGCTGCCGATACTGGTCCGTATACTGCCAGGGGATCACGTCCTCGAGCCACGCAGGCACGTATTTTTCGATCCGCCTGGCGAGGCGGATGCCGTTCTGCAGCGAGATGTGGCCGACATGGTCGATGGCGAGCGGGATCTCCATCCCGATGACCTCGCGCACCTCGGCAATGTACTGCTCCAACAGGTCGAGCCCTTTGTCGGTGAAGTGGAGGCCCGTAAAAGGGTGGCGGACGTTGTGAACATCGTAAACCGCGTTGCGGGCGCGCCGATCCGCCATGGTCTTGACCGGGCCGCGTCCGGGGTGGACCCGGTAGCCTTCGAGCGAACCGGCGGGGGCCACGACGGAGCCGGGGACATCCGCGATCTGCATCAGGCCAAGGTCCATCTTGAGGAAGGTGAAGCCGAGCTCCATGCGCTCCTTGAGGCGCTTGCCGGTTTCGGTCCCGCTCGGCACGCTCGCGTCGGTGTCGCAATAGATCCGCACCTTCTCGCGGAAGCGGCCGCCGAGCATCTGGTAGATCGGAACGCCATAGGCCTTGCCGGCGAGGTCCCAGAGCGCGATTTCAACCGCGGACACGCCGCCACCCTGCCGGCCATGCCCGCCGAATTGCTTGATGCGGCGGAACAGGCGGTCGATGTCGCAGGGGTTCTCGCCGAGCAACCGGCTCTTGAGCATCAGCGCATAGGTGGCGCTGGCGCCGTCCCGCACCTCGCCGAGTCCCACGATGCCCTGGTTGGTGTAGATCTTGAGCAGCGCCGAGGTGAACGGGGCGCCAACGATTTCGGCCACCCGCATGTCGGTGATGCGAAGCTCGGACGGCTTGGAGTTGGTGTTGACCCGGTTCATGGGCCCTCCTCGGGGCTGCTCCACTTCGGCATGAGCCTGTGACTCAGCGTCGAGCGCTAGCCCAGCTCGATCTCGTTGGCCTGCAGGTAGTCGCGGTTCATCTCGATGCCGAGGCCCGGCGTCGACGGTAGCTTGAGGCTGCCGTTCGAATTGTCCAGTGGTCTGTCGATGAGAGGATCGTACTTGCTCAAGTTCCACTCCGACGTTTCGAGTTTGTAGAAATTCGGAACGGTCATCATCACCTGCGCTCCGGCAACCACATTGATCGGTCCCGCCGCGTCGTGTGGCGAGACCGGGATGTAGTAGGCTTCGCACAGAGCGGAAATCTTCTTGAGCTCGGTAATGCCGCCGGTCCAGGTGACATCCGGCATGATGTAGTCGGCCAGCTTATTCTCGAGGACCGGCACGAAATCCCACTTCGTATGCCCGCGCTCGCCCCACGAGATGGGGGCGCTGACCTTCTCGCGCACCTGCTTGAGGGCGTTGAGGCTCTCTGGCGGGCATGGCTCTTCGAACCAGTCGATTTGGCCGGCTTCTTCGAGGCTCCGGCAGAGACGAATGGCGGTGGGGACGTCGAAGCGACCATGCGCATCGATGAGGATTTCGACATCGGGCCCCGCCGTTTCGCGGATCAAAGCCGTGAGCTCGGCGGCCTTGCGCTCGTCCTTGCGGGTCATGCTGCCATCGAGGTACCCGTCCCGCCATTCGCGGGCCACGCCGCCGGCCTTGCGGCCCTGGTGGGGGTAAGGATCGAACTTCAACGCGGTATGACCGGACTCGACGATATCCCTGATCTCCCGGACCACGCCCTCCTTGCTGGTGAATTTGGACTGGTCAGGGTGGGTGTAGAGCGCAACTTCATCGCGCACCGCCCCGCCGAGCAGCTCGTATATCGGCTTGCCGAGGACCTTGCCCCGGATATCCCAAAGGGCGATATCGATGGCACTTACGCATTCGACGGCGGCGCCGCGGCTGCCCATGTAGGTGAAGCTGCGGAAAATCTTGTGCCAGAGATACTCGATGCGTGCGGGGTCCTCGCCCGCAACGGCGAGGCCGATCTGCCGCAGGATCGTGCAGAGCGCCCGGTTGGCGAGCTTGGTGGTGGTCGTGATCTCTCCCCAACCGCTCACCCCCTCGTCGGTCGTCACTTCGACGAACAGGAATTCCCCCCAATAGGAGGCTTTGGACTCGATCAGCCACGGCCGAACGCTTGTTATCTTCATCGCTACCCGTCCCTGTATGAATCGGTCACGCCGGCGATCTGGGCTGGATCTTCGTTCTACCCGGCCCGAGCGGCGTTGCGTGCGCGCATCTGTTCGAGAACATGCCGGCCTGCACCGTCGACATGGCGGGCAACCAGTTCGGCCGCCTTGTCGGCTTCTCCGGTCCTTACAAGCGTGATGAGTTCGCGGTGCTCCCTCATGATCGCGGCACGGCGGGCGATGGTGAAATTGAAGCGCCGGCTTACGGCTCGCAGCACTTCGCGATGCTTCCACCAGAGCTCGACGGCATGGCGATTGTAGTGCCGCTCGTACATCACGGTGTGAAAGGCGGTATCGAGCTCGCTGTGCCTGAAAGTGTCCGCGAAATTGTTCTCCTCAATCAGGCGCTGGATGCGCTCGAGTTCGGCGATGTCCTCGCCGGTCGCCATGTTCACGAACCATCGCGTCAGGGCTGGCTCGATCAGAACGCCGATCTCGTAAACATCGCGGACAAAATCCTGATCGATGGGCCTTACGCGCGCTCCGCGGTTGGCGGCAAAGATGACAAAACCCTCGCCCCGCAACAGCTGCAGAGCCTCGCGCACAGGGTTGGTCGACGTGCCGTGACGCTGAGCGAGATCGGCGACCACGAGCCGTTCGTTGGCCGCGAGGCGGCCCTCGACGATGTCTTCCCTGATCAATTCGTACACCGAGGCGCCTTCGCTGGAAGCACCGATGGGATCAGTCCCTGTGGGTGGCTTGGCTTTGAAAGTGCTCGTTTCGCCCACGGACGGCTCCCCCATCAAGACGCGCGTTGGCTGAGATCACGCACGACTGCTGTCAATAATGTATGATCCAAACGCGTTGACAGGCAAGCCGTGATCTGAAAACGTATCAATCCGTCGTAGGGATACATAAAAGCAAAAGCGTCCTATCCCGCGATCAAGCACCAAGATCGCCTGCCTCGCTGCAGAGCGAAACGAGAAGAACCTGGGAGGATACTGATGACGAGGTTTACACTCGGCTGCGGTGCCGTCCTGCGTGGCACCGTCGTTATCGCTTCAATCGCATCGCTGATATCGTCGCCGGCATTGGCGGAGCCCCCGGTCGACCTGAGCAAATGGTCGCCGGAATACGTGCGCTCCATTGCGGGCACGGAGGAATTCGACACAGCGGAGGCTTGCGGAAAAGTCACTCCGCTCGACTACAAGGGGCGTTTGACGTTCTGGTATCAGGGCGTGTTCGAGGGTGACCCCGACCTGCTGCGCCAGTACTACAAGGATTTCTTCGAGTCCTTCCGCAAGACCTATCCAAACATCCAGCTTGAGGAACAGGCTCTCACTTACAACGACCTGCTCGACAAGTTCCGCACCGCCCTGCTGGGCAATGCCGCGCCCATGGCGGTACGCCTGCAAATCCTTGGCGGCACCGAGTTCGCCGCCAAGGGCTATCTGGAGCCGCTCAAGCCCGAGGACGTCGGCTGGTCGACCGAGGACTTCTGGCCCGGCGCCATGAAGGCGGTCACCTGGGATGGCGTCACCTACGGGATTCCGACCAACAACGAGACCATGGCCTTCATCTGGAACGCCGACATCTTCAAGCGCGCCGGGCTCGATCCGGACAAGGCACCGGCGACCTGGGACGACGTGGTCGCGTATTCAAAGCAGATCCACGACAAGCTCGGCATCGCCGGGTACGGCCTCGTCGCCCGCAAGAACGCCGGCAACACACCCTACCGCTTCATGCCCCAGTTGTGGGGTTACGGCGGCGGGGTATTCGACGAAGCGACGGCGAATCCGACCTACAAGCAGGTCCAGCTCAACAGTCCGGAAAGCAAGAAGGCGCTGCAGGCCTCCTACGATATGTACGTCCGCGACAAGTCGGTGCCGGTCTCGGCGCTCACTAACCAGCAGGCCGACAACCAGCCCCTGTTCCTCGGCGGCCAGCTGGGCATGATGATCTCGCACCCGTCCGACTACAACGTGATGCTCGATCTGCAGAAGAAGGCGACCGGCTCCGACAAGGACAAGGCGCAAACAGTGATCGACAATATGCGCTACGGCCTGATCCCGACCGGTCCGGACGGCAAGCGCGCCGTGGTGTTCGGCGGCTCCAACATCCATATCCTGAAACCGGAATATGTGGACGGCGGCAAGGTAGACGAACCGGCTGCCAAGGCGATTATCTGTTTCTGGACGAGCCCTGAATGGTCGCTGAAGATGGCCTATGCCGGCTCGAACCCGGGCAATCTCAACGGCTTCAAGACCAAGTGGATGAAAGAACGTCTGGACAATATCAAGTTCCTCGATGTCACGACCTCCATGCTGCCATACGGCATCCCGTTCCCGGCCCTGCCGCAAGCTCCCGAGATCATGAACATCATCGTCCCGGACATGCTCCAGAACGCCTTGACTGGCGCCATGACCGTCGATCAGGCGGCCGAGGATGCGGCCAAGAAGGTCGATGACTTAATGGGCGGCGGCGGGCTCTAGGCCGACCTTATCCAACGGCTGGCCGGCTGCGCCGATCGCGCAGCCGGCACCTTTCCAGAAAAAGCAGGGGCGCGTCGCAGTGACGATCGTGACCGGCCAGGCCGAAGCTCTCCGCAGATCCAAACCAGCACGGTCCGGCGTGTTGCGGAAAGTGTGGCAGCATCGCGCCGACTATGCCTATGTGCTCCCCGCCATCGTGGTGATGCTGATCGTCATCGCCTACCCGATCTACTATACCGTCGACCTCTCGTTCTTCATGACGCCGCCTGGCCTCCAGCTGCGGGACAAGATCTTCGTCGGCCTCGACAACTACTCGGCCATCCTCACCAGCGACGTGTTCTGGCGGGTCACCTGGAACACGCTGATCTGGACGCTTGCGTCCACCCTGATCGCGTTCGTGTTGGGATTCGCCACCGCACTGGCGCTCAACCGCTACTTCATAGGGCGCGGCGTGATGCGCGCCATCCTGATCATTCCGTGGGTAATCAGCGCCGTCGCTGCCTCCTACATCTGGAAGTGGATCTACCACTCCGATTTCGGCGTCATCGGCGCCATCCTGGTGGGCCTTGGCATCACCGACCGGCCGCCCAACTTCATCGACAGCGTCGGCACGGTCTTGCCGTCGCTGATCGTGGTCAATATCTGGCGCGAGTTCCCCTTCGCCATGATCATGATGATGGCCGGCCTGCAGACGGTTCCCGACCAGCTGTTGCGCGCCGCCACAGTCGATGGGGCCAACGCCTGGCAGCGCTTCTGGCACGTCACGTTTCCGCATCTGAGAAACGTTTCGACCGTGACGATCCTGCTGCTCGCGGTGGCGAACTTCAATTCCTTCATCATCCCATGGATCATGACGGGCGGCGGACCCTCGAATGCCTCGCACATCTGGATCACCCACATCTACGAGCTCGCTTTCGGCCGGCAGCGCTGGGGCGTCGCTTCGGCCTATTCGGTGCTCCTGTTCATCATTCTGATGACCCTGGGTTACTTCTACGTGCGTGCCCTGAGCGGTGAAAAGAAGGGGGATCGGAGCGCATGAGCACGACTGCCGAATCAGCCACGATCCCGACCCGTCGCAGCAAGCGCGTGGACGGATGGCGCTGGGCAGGGCGGATCTTTCTCGCGCTGATGCTGTTCTACACGGCCGTGCCGATGATCTGGATGCTGCTGACCTCGGTCAAGTCCGGCTTCGCGGCGATGCAGCTTCCGCCCCAGTGGTGGCCCGACGAACCCACGCTTTCCAGCTACCAGAAGCTGCTCGATCCGCAAAACAGCGTCGGCGCGGACTTCCTGCACTTCTTCTGGAACAGCCTCTATGTCTCGACCCTGACGACCATCCTCGGCCTGGTCGTGGCCGTGCCGGCGGCCTACGCCTTCTCCCGCTTCAGCTTTCCCGGCCGGAATTTCCTGTTCTTCTCCGTGCTGCTCCGCAACATGTTCCCGGCAGTCATTTTCCTCATTCCGCTGTTCATACTCATGCGTTGGGTCGGACTTGTGAACACGCACGGCTCGTTGATCATCACCTATCTGACCTTCGGCCTGCCGCTCGCGATCTGGCTGCTCAAGGGCTTCTACGACAATATCCCGATCCAGCTCGAGCAGGCGGCGCGCATCGACGGGGCGACGCGCTTCCAGGCCTTCGTGCTGATCGTCATGCCGCTCTCGGTTCCGGGAATCATCGCCACCGCGATCTATTCCTTTATCGGGGCATGGAACGAGTACATCTACGCCTACACGTTCCTCAACAAGAACGAACAGCTGACCTTGCCGGCTGGCATCCAGCGCTTCTTCTCCGAAAACACCACCGACTTTCCAGGCCTGATGGCAGCGAGCTTCTTGATGAGCGTGCCTGTGGTAGTCCTGTTCCTCGTCCTGCAAAGATCCTTCGTACGCGCGCTCACAGAAGGCGCGGTGAAGCACTAGGGAGTCGCCGATGGCCCGCGTGGTCCTCAAAGATCTCGTCAAGACCTACGGCGACTTCAACGCCGTCAACAACGTGTCCTTGACGGTCAACGACGGCGAGTTCGTTGCGCTGGTCGGCCCCTCGGGATGCGGCAAGACGACGACGCTCAATCTGGTTGCCGGGCTGGTCCCGATCACCTCCGGAGACATCATCATCGGGGACCAGGTGGTCAACGATCTCGATCCCAAGGACCGGGACATCGCAATGGTGTTCCAAAACTACGCGTTGTATCCGCAGAAGTCGGTCTACAAGAACCTGGCCTTCCCGCTGCAGATGCGCAAGCTCCCCCGCGAGGAGATCGACCGCAAGGTCCAGGAAGCGGCGCGTGTTCTCGACATGACCCACCTCCTCGAGCGCAAGCCGCGCGAGCTCTCGGGCGGACAGCAGCAGCGCGTGGCTCTCGGCCGCGCCCTGGTTCGCGACCCCGCAGTGTTCTTGATGGACGAGCCGCTGTCCAATCTCGACGCGAAGCTGCGCGTGCAGATGCGCTCCGAGATCAAGCGCTTCCACCAGGACCTGAAGGCGACGATCATCTATGTGACGCACGACCAGCTCGAAGCCGTGACCATGGCCGACAGGATGGCGGTGATGAACGGCGGCTATCTGCAGCAATACGATTCGCCGGCGCAGGTCTTCGCCCATCCGGTGAACATGTTCGTCGCGAGCTTCGTCGGCAGCCCCGCGATGAGCCTCATCCCGCTCGAAGCATCGACGGCGAACGGCAGCACCGTGCTGACGAGCGCGGAAGGCTGGAGCCTGCCTTTGTCGCCGCTCAACGCGCGCAAGGTCCAGAACGCGACAAGCAGGAAGGTCGTGCTCGGCGCGCGCCATTCGACCATCAGGCTGCACAAGAGTGCGGTTCCCGATGCCATCCCGGCCAAGGCCTATACGGTCGAGCCTACCGGAGACGTCACCTTCGTGCAGGCGTTCCTGTCCGGCGCCGTCGTCAACATCAGCGTCCCGCCGAACGTCGCCGTCGCGCCCGACCAGCCGGTCTGGCTCGAGTTCGACCAGGAGCGCATGCACCTTTTTGATGGCGCAACCGAAGTGGCCGTCAGGGCAGATTGAGAAAGGCCGGGTCCGTTCGGGACCGGGGTATGGATGACTGCGAAGCTCAAGATCACCGCGATCAAGCCCTATCCCGTGTGGGTAGGGATCCGCAACCAAATGCTGGTCAAGGTCGAGACCGACCAGGGCATCTTCGGCTGGGGCGAGAGTGGCTTGAGCGGCCGCGAGAAGGCCGTGGCCGGCGCCGTCGAGCACTATCGCGAATTCCTCATCGGCCGCGACCCGATGCAGATCGGCCGGATCTGGCAGGAGACCTATCGCAGCCAGTATTTCGAAGGCGGGCGGGTCTTGCAGGCGGCGATTTCCGCGATCGACATCGCTCTCCACGACATCAAGGGTAAGGCGCTTGGGGTGCCGGTCTACGATCTGCTCGGCGGCAAGCAGCGTGACCGCATCCCCACTTTCGCTTCCACCGGAGACGAGGCCGAGGGCGATGCCGCCATCGAACGAGCCCGCGAACTACGCGCACAGGGGTGGCAGGCGATCCGCTTCTTTCCCGTCGGGCAAAACAGCAAGTGCGTCTTCGAGCCGCGCGAGTCGATCGGCACGACCGCAAGGATGCTCAACAAGGCTCGCGAGGCGCTGGGCGATGACGTCGTCCTCGGCATCGACTATCATCATCGGTTGTCGGTGGCCGAGGCTGCGAGCTTCTGCAACAAGCTCGGCCGCGGCGTGCTCGATTTCCTCGAGGAGCCGATACGGGACGAGACGCCGGAGGCTTATGAATGCCTGCGCACGATGACCGATATACCATTTGCGATCGGCGAGGAGTTTGCCAGCAAGTGGCAGTTTCTGCCCTACATTGAGCGCGGTATCCACCAGTTCAACCGCCTCGATGTCTGCAATGTCGGCGGGCTTACGGAGGCGATGAAGGTCGCCGGCTGGAGCGAGGCGCACTACGTCGATCTGATGCCGCACAATCCGCTCGGTCCGGTGTGCACCGCCGCGACCGTGCATCTTGGTGCAGCGGTACCCAACTTTGCATGGCTCGAAACGAGGGCGCCCGAAGTCAAACTCGGCTTCGATAGTGCCGACTTCTTCCCCGTGCAGCCGCGGCTCGACGGCGTTTGTTATCCGGTCGGCGACCTGCCGGGGCTCGGCGTCGAGGTCAATGAAGCAGCGGTGCAGGCGGAGAGCCTGCGTTTCTGGGAAGCACCGCACCTTAGGCGCCGCGATGGCTCTGTTACGAACTGGTGATGCATTTCAAACCGGAGTCGACAATGACGCATACCCCCGACATCACGCGGCCGCCCAAAGACCTGATCGACGCGCTCAGGGAGATCGGCGCCGCAACCGTTGCCGGCACGCTTGGCCATATGGGCTTCCGCAATCCGCACATGGTCGGTCCGCTGGCGCAGAACCACGGGAAATCGATCGTCGGGCCGGCGCTGACGCTGCAATTCCTGCCGCAGCGGCCGGATCTGTTCAACGAGGGTGAATATGCAGATCCGGAGACGCAGCTCCATCGGCACGTGCTCTACCACGCGCAGGAGGGCGATGTGGTCGTGGTCGACGCGCGCGGCGACATGAGCTCCGGTGTCTTCGGCGACATGATGTCAACGTATTTCAAGGGTCGGGGCGGCGCAGGCATCGTGATCGACGGGTGCATGCGCGACCGGCCCAATGTCGAGAAGCTCGATCTGCCCCTATGGCTGCGCGGCTGGACCCCGAACTACCATGTGCAGACCAGTATCTATCCCAACGCCGTCAACGTTCCGATTGCCTGCGGCGGCGTCACGGTGATCCCCGGCGATATCATCGTTGCCGATGACGACGGGGTAGTTGTGCTTCCCGTCGCGATGGCTCCGAAGGTGATCGAGGAAGCGCAGAAGCATCACGAATGGGAAGTGTTTTCGCGAATGAAGCTGACCGAGGGCGCACCATTGCAACGTTACTATCCGCTGCACCCAAGTGCGATCGAGGAGTACGAGGCTTGGCGGAAAGCCAATCCGAAATCGTGATGGACGGGACAGGCAGTCGGGCACCGTCACACGCCTAGGACTGCGCGCCGGACGATCGGTGGACTCTCTTTTTGCTCCCCGAGAGCTCTCAGCCCTTCATTTCCGCGTCTTGGCGCGCGGCCCACAGCACGCCGCGGTGGAGGATCGTCCGCATCTCCGGCACGTCGAATTCCTGTGCGACATGCCCGAGCGAGGAATAGAAGACACGCCCCCTGCCATATCGCCGTTTCCACGCGACCGGCATGACGACACCCTCGATCCACGGCAGATGCTCGCCCGAGAACGTCGTGGTCGCAAGCACTTCGTTCGTCGGGTCAACATGCATGTAGTATTGCTCCGACCGGTAGGGGAAGCTCTGGATGCCGCGGCAGATCGGGTCCTCCGGCTTCACAATGTCGACGCGGTAGTCGATGACGTTGCCGGGATGCGCGACCCACTGGCCGCCGCACATGAACTGATACTCGACCGACTCGCGGAACGCATCGCACATGCCGCCGTGAAAGCCGGCGAGCCCAACACCGCCCGCGACCGCCTTGGTGAGGTTCTGCACCTCTTCCTTCTCGATCTTCGCCATCGTGATGATCGGCACGATGAGACTGAGGTCCCTGATCGAGGGGTCGGCGAACGCTTCCGTCGTCGTCTCTACGTAGACCTTGAAGCCATCGCCTCCAAGCATGTCGCAGATGATCTTGGCGCACTGCTCCGGCTCGTGTCCGCTCCAGCCGCCCCAGACGACGAGTGCTTCCCGCATTTCTCTCTCCCTATCTCCTGGCTTAGGCCGCGAGCTTGCGCCGCACGAGGCTCTCAGACAAAGGCGCCGGTCGCGCCGGCCGTGTGCCGATCGGGATCGTCGTCCTCGCCTTCGCGGAGCGATCGAACGCTTCCATCACCTCGAGGACGTGCAGTGCCAGCGCGCCGCTCGCCCGGTGCGGCCGGTTCGCGCGGATCGCGTGCGCCATGTCGGCAAGGCCGATCGAGCGGTAGTTGGCGTCAGCATAGGGGAACTCGGTCTTGAGCTTTACCCATTTATCCTTGGCCGGGGCGAATTCGATCTCGCCGCCGAACCAGTTCGGATCGGGCACGACGAGCGTGCCCTCGGAGCCGTAGATCTCGATCGGCAGATGCCGGTGCGCCGGCACGTCGAAGCTCATGCTGACTTGCACCAGCGCGCCGGAGACGAATTCGAGTGTTCCGGCCGCATGCGTCGCCACCTGCACCGGGATCTTCTGACCGTGGCGCGGCTGCGAGGTGATCGTGCGCTCCTTTTTCGGCATGGAGGTCATGGCTGCGACCCGCGCCACCGGCCCGAGCAGGTTGACTAGGCCGGTCAGGTAGTACGGCGCCATGTCCAGAACCGGCCCGCCGCCCGCCTGGTAGTAGAAATCCGGCGCGGGATGCCAGCGCTCGTGGCCCGGGCACATGAAATAGGCCGTGCCGCCGACCGGCGTGCCGATCTTGCCGGAATCGATCAGCCTGCGGCAGGTCTGGTGCGCGCCACCGAGGAAGGTGTCGGGCGCGGAGCCGACGCGCAGCTTCTTTTTCGCCGCGCGCTCCATCAGCTTCCGGCCATCCTTGAACGCGACGCCGAGCGGCTTTTCCGAATAGACATGCTTGCCGGCATCCAGCGCCTGCAGGCCAACCGCGACGTGCGCCTTGGGGATCGTCAGGTTCAGGATGATCTCGATGCTGGGATCGGCAAGGAGCGCATCGACGCTCACCGCCTTCAGCCCAAATTCCCGCGCGCGCGCTTGGGCCGCCGCCGGAACCATGTCGGAGAGCCCGCGGATGTCCAGGATCGGAAAGCCCTTCGCCGCCTTTAGATAGTCGCCCGAGATGACGCCGCAGCCGATCACGCCCACGCCGACTTTTTTCATTCAGCCTCGCGTTCGCTTTCGGTGGAGAGACGGCGCGGACGTGCAAGGCCGGTCGTACAGTGAGCACGCAGGCACCAGCGATCTTTCCTGAGGGTTGAAAGATGGGCGCCTCGACCCTGCATGTTCTTGGTGTACCTCCCGCATCCCAATCGCCAGGCCTTCCCAATCTGCCGGCTGCCGACGAACCCTTAAATATCGCTTGCCTTCTCTAATTCATACTAATCTAGGCTAGGAATGGAAGTACGACGGGCGTTGGCGGTCCGGCAGCAGTGGTTCCGTTACGACGGGCCGGGCATCGGCCAGCCCGTCATCTGGCAGGCGAGATGTCGGTCCGCCTCGGTCGTTGCGGGTACGATCCTGTCGACTATAGTCGACTGCCCCGATGCCGGCGCACATCCCGCACCCCGGGATATGCGTAAATCAGGTCGAAAATGGATCTAGCGGCGAGGAGACTTTGTCGCGCGGTCGCGAGCCGCGCAGCAGCTTGTAGCCGTAAGTGTTGGTCTGACCAGTTTCGCCACGATAGATAAACTGCTGATCGCCGAACCCGGACTTGAAGCGGCCCTCGCGCAGCACGCTGTCGGGCAGGATGTCGATCGGCCGATAGGCGTGATGTTCCTGCCCGGCGATGAACGGGCTGTTATCCGTCGCGTTGTAGGAACAATGCAGCAGCGTGCGCGGCTCCTGGCTCAGGTTCGGTCCCGAGGCGTGCAGCGTGTTACTGTCGAAGAACAGCGCGTCGCCTGGCACCATCTCGCAATCAACCGTCTCGAGGCGCGCCAGAGCCTGTTCCAGCCGCACCGGATCAACAGCGCTCGCCTCGCCGACGCGCGGATGCTCGAGGCGGCCCAGATGATGCGATCCCTTGACCAGTCGAAGGCAGCCGTTCTCAGGGAAGGCACGGTCGACGGCGATGGTGCACGTGGCCATGTCGGGAAACAAGCAACCCTCGTGATACCAATAGGCGTAGTCCTGGTGCCAGTCCCAGCGACCGGCGCTGCCTGGCGCCTTCATCGACAGCTTGGAATGCCAGTGATAGACCGGGCGGCCGACAAGCGCGGCGGCGGCCTGAACGACCCGGGCCATGCGCGGGATGACGCCGACCAGATCGTCGCTCATCTCGGTCCAGCTGACGACCTCCTGGGCGTTCCCCTGGCTATCGGCGATGGCGACCAGGTTACCGCTGACCAGGGGATCGGCCAGGCAGCTCACACGCAGCGGCTCGATCTCCTCGGGCGAAAAGAACCCACGCAGGAGGACGAAACCATCGCGCTGATAGCAGGCGATCTCGTCGGCGCTGAGCGGCCTCACGGACGCTGGCGCCGGGACCTGATCGGATGGAGCGGGCGCTGTGAGCGACATCGGCGAACACCTTCACGGGAACCGGCGGCCGCCGGCATTGCGATGCGGCCAGCTTCCACCGGCACCAGCGCGCAGGTCAAGTCCGATAGCGTCGCTTGCTAGAGCTTTGAAGCCACAGATTCATTTACGTCGAGTGGCTCCATCTTCGCGGTGGATGTCAGCTTGCGGGGATACACCGGAAATGATTGCAGTGTTCGTCGGCTGAACCCTCAGCAGCGGACTTTGGCGGTCGGTGCCCATAGGAGCAGAAGTGCCAGTAGCGGGCACGCTTCCGTTGCATCGCCTTCAATCGCGCGACAACCTTCAGATCATTGAAGCCAGCATCCTTGCTGCTCGCAGGGCGCCATCGTTCTCCACAGCGCGGTATGAGATCGGTCGTCGCAATTGGTCGAGCAGCGCGTCCGCAATCTCGTCGGGGGTTGCCGCGTCGTAATCCATGGCGCGCCCTGCCCCGTAGCGGTTGAGACGATGACGCACATGCACATTCTGCTCAAAGTGATTGCGCAGCGGGAAGTAAAGGAAAGGGATGCGAGCGGCGGTCAGTTCCATGCAGGTGGTAAGCCCGCCTTGGACCAGTGCAACGTCGCAGGCGGCAAGTTGCCTGTCGAGATTTGGCACATAGCCGTGGATTTCGATACCGGGGTCGAATCGCAAGGTGCTCGCATCGACGCGCGGCCCGGCCACCATGATCATGCGCAACTCGGGCAGCTGTCGGCGTATCGCGGGAAAGGCATCGGCGATCCGTCGCAATAGTGGCGCACCGACGCCCGAGCCACCGACGGTGACGATGCAGATCTTCTCGTCTTCGCCATAGCCGAAGCCCGATCGCAACGCGGCCCGATCAGCAGCGTTGGCCTGGTCAGGCCCGGTGATGTAGCCACAGAAATCGAAGTGCTGCTCCGTCCAGGCGCGGATTTCCGGTAGACCGGGGCCGAACGTGCCGGCAACGATATCATTGGGATTACCGACAAAGATCGACCTGTCACGGATGCGAGGATAGCGCGCGATATGCTCGATCATTTCCGCATTGTAGTCAGCGGTCAGATAGGCTTCACGGTCGCCGCCTTCCGGCATCGGCATATAGCCGACGAAATCGGTGAACCAGGCAAGCGCAGAGCGTTTCAACTCCGGGTGTTCATGCCAGAAGTGATCGACTTCCCAGGATTCATCGGCAATGACGAGATCATAGGCGCCATCCTCGACGATTTCCTGAAACAGCATGAAATTGGCGACCAGGATCTCGTCCATTCGGCGCAGAGCCTGGAAAACGTGCAGGTCGTGCTCGCCGGCCTCGCTTTCGATATGGCCTGATTCATTGACCAGGAGCCGGCTTGCTGGATGGATCGCCGCGCCCGCGCTATCGAGGAGCGCCGTCACGGGGTGTTGCGCGAGCCAATCGATCTCGAGGTCCGGGTGCAAGCCGCGCAGCGCGTCCGCAATCGCTAGATCGCGGCGGGCATGCCCGAGCCCGATCGGCGAGGAGAGATAGAGCGCGCGCTTCCGGCGGCCGAGTCCTCGACGGACAACTGCGGGCGCCGACCCGACGCATTCGGTCGTGCGGTCAATGAAATCGCGGATAAGCCGGTTGACGATCACGGGATCGCGCGCCACCGGAATATGGCCGGACCCCTCCATCGTGACCAGCGGCGCGCCGATTGCCTCTGCGACCGCCTGGCCTCTTGCATGGGGTATGATGCGATCCTGGTCACCATGAAGAACGAGGACCGGGCGCTGAATGGTCCGATAAAGCGCTTCGCCGTCCTCATGCGGGAGATCGCCGGCCAAAACGGTATCGATCAAGGTATCGGGTGCCGTGTCCAACGCCCACCCGACGCTGTCTTCGATCTGCTTGGTGGAGTGATGCTCGCTGAAGCACTCGCTGAAGAAGAACTCGGCGAAGCCGCGATAGTCCTGCTCCCAATAGTGCCGATTGTACTTGCCCCAGCCCTCGTACACGTTGTGTGGTTCGCCGAAGTTCTGCTCGGCGCGGTCCGTGGCAATCGGGCCGAAAGGCGCGGCGGGCGCGATCAGTATCGCGCTCTCCACCCTCTCCGGGTGGAGCGCCGCCAACATCGCGGCAAAATGCCCGCCAAGCGAAAGACCGATGACCACCGCCCGCTCGGTCGCCGTTGCGTCCATGACTGCGATGGCGTCCGCGACGAACTCGCGGGAGTGGTAAGCGCGCGCCCCCTTCGGTCGGTCCGACAGGCCATTCCCGCGCCCGTCGAACGTGACCACGCGGTAGTGACGGGCGAGGAAGGCTACTTGCCCCTTCCACATTCGAGAGTGGACGATCGACCAGGCCGGCAGAAGCAGCACCGTGGGCGCGCCCGCGCCGTAAACCTCGTAATAGATGCTCACTCCGTCGCGCGCGACGTAACCCGAGCGATCGGCTTGTCTCGCCCGCGTCATCGCGCACCTTCCTCCATCCGGCGGATCAATGTCCCGAATCGCCGTAGCGCGCGCCGGATCGGCATGCCCTGTTCCTCGAACCCCAGCAGCAGCATGGCTTCGCATCCTAAGAAGGCATTGCCGACGAGGCAGGCGACGTCATCGGACCGCAGGGGGCCAAGGCCACCAAATCGCACAGTCGCTTCCCTCGCGACGGTACCCAGAAGCGCATACCAACCGCCGAGAAGGTTCCGCACCGCGGCCGCGATGTCCGGATTCGACCAGCCCGCTGCCATCATCTCCTGAAGCACGCGCACATATCCCGATGCGAGATCCTCATCGAGATAGTCGCAGGCCTTTTCCCAGCGCTTCCACAACGGCAGGTCGGCTGTAAACGTTGCTCTCTGACGTTCCAGGAGCTGGCGATTCTGGTAGTCGAGCAACGCAAGAACGAGCGCTTCCTTCGAACCGAAGTGATAGTGGATCTGGCTCAGCGGCATGTTCGCGGCTTCCGCGACGCGTCTCGTCGACAACCCTGCATAGCCATATCTGTGGAGACACTCTTCTGTTGCCGCGAGGAGCGCCAGACGCGTCTCCGAGTCCGGTTTGGACGACACGGATTCTCTTGCCAACTTAACAGGCCTTCTTACACCCATCGTCACGTCCCTATTGACTCCTGCCACAGTCTTTGGCCAAATTCGGTCGGTCGACCGAATTAATCAGAAGCGACACCGCCGTGTCAAGACTGGGGCAAGCGAGTCTGGCCGGTCATGGTGTCGTTGGAACTCTGGGCCTGGAGGATTCCATGTCACGCGCCGCGTCTGCAGGCGCACAGGGTCCAAATCTCGTGGTGTCTGGCGCTTCGATTGCGTTGGACCGGACGAAGAAGTGCTCGGGCGGGTTCAACGTCATTTGATCCGCGATCAGCGCCAGTCCGCACGAGCGCTCGCACACCAGGGACCGACGCCGGCGCGGTTGCCGGCCCAGATGCCTTTGAGAGGGCTGACTTTCCATGGCTGTGATCAACGGTACCCCTGCCAGCGAGACTTTGCCTGGCACCGCAGTGAACGACACGATCACCGGCGCAGGTGGCAACGACAAGGCCCTGATGGGCGGCGGCAACGACCTGTTCGTGTGGAACGACGGGGACGGCAGCGACACGGTCGAAGGCGGGACCGGTACCGACACGCTCGATTTCAACGGCGGCGGTGGCGCAGAAACCCTCCAGATCGTTGCCCATGGTCCGCGAGCCCAGCTCTTTCGCAACGTCGGCATCGTTGTCATGGATCTTAACGATGTCGAACGCATCGAGCTGCAAGCGCTCGGCGGCGCCGACACCGTTTTGGTCGACGACCTGAGTGGCACCGACCTTAAGCAGGTGGTTCTCGATCTATCCTCAGGCGTGGCAGGCATGGGCGATGGCGCAGCCGACACGGTGTTTATCAGTGGTTCCAGCGGCAACAACACCTTCACCCTGACGAGTGTTGGCGGCGACATCTCGATCGCCGGTCCGCCCGCGCAGCTTCGCGTGACCGGAGCCGAGACGACCGACAGCTTGCAGATCTTCGGCCAGTCCGGCAACGACAAGATCAGTGCGGCGCTGCTGCCTATCTCCGTCCCACAGCTCGCACTGTATGGCGGCATCGGCAACGACGTCCTCATCGGCAGCGCCCGCAATGACGTGCTGGAGGGCGGAGATGGCAATGATACGGTGACAGGCGGGAGCGGCAACGATCTCGCGGTCCTGGGCGCTGGCAACGACCTGTTCGTCTGGAATCCCGGCGATGGCGACGACTTCGTCGACGGCGGACCGGGAAGCGATACCTTGCGATTTACCGGGTCGGCCTTCGACGAGATCCTCCGCCTTCTCCCCCTGGGCGGCAATGCGCAGGTCACCCGCGATCTCGACAATGCCGATGTCAGGGCCGATGACGTGGAGCGCCTTGAACTGCGGGCGCTTGGCGGAGAGGATACGGTCCTCGTCGGCGATTTCAGCGGCACCGATGTGACGGACATTGTCGTCGATTTGGCTGCGCTCGCCGGCGGCGCCGCCGCCGACAAGAATATCGACACGGTCATCATCGAAGGTACGCCTGCGAGCGACAGTCTCAAGATCGCCTCGGTCGGCAGCAAGATCGTCACGACCGGCCTTTCGGCGCCGATCACGGTGGATCACGCCAGCAAGATCGATGTCCTCTCCGTCCGCGGCGGGTCAAGCGGCGACGTCATCGATGCGAGCAAGCTTGCGGCCGGCAAGATCGCGCTCGACCTCGACGGCTACAAAGGCGCGGACACTCTCACGGGTAGCATCGGCAACGACGTCGTCACGGGCGGCCTCGGCGATGACGTCGCCTTCCTTGGCAAGGGCGACGACCGATTCGTCTGGAACGCCTTCGACGGAAACGACACGCTCGATGGCCAGGTCGGTACCGATACGCTTCAGTCCGTCGGGGACGCCAGTGGCGAAGTGTTTGCCATCTCCGCCAACGGCGGCAAGGCGTCGGTCACCCGCGATGCCTCAGCGATCGACCTCGACAATGTGGAGCGAATCCAGCTGCAGGTCTTCGGTGGCATCGATTCCATCACAGTCAACAACCTGGCTGGCACCGACGTGAAGCTGGTCGCGGTGGAGCTGGGTGGTGGCCTTGGCGGCGGCGACGGGGCGCCAGATGCGGTGTTCGACAATGCCACTCTTGGCAACGACAAGATCGCAGTGGGACTTGCCGGCTCGCTCGTCTCGGTGACCGGCTTGGCAGCGCACCTGACCGTTGGGGGAGCCGAACTGGGCGACGACACCCTTACGATCAACGCACTCGATGGCAACGACAGCGTCGATCTCACCAAGCTGCCAAGCGGCGCCATGTCGGTGTTCGTATACGGCGGAGCGGGCAACGATACGGTGCGGGGCGGCGCTGCTGATGACCTGGTCTATGGCGGCGACGACAATGACGTGTTGAACGGCGGCGCTGGCGGCGACGTCTTTGCCGGCGAAGACGGCAACGACACCGTGGCCGGCGGGGCCGGCGCGGACTTTGCCGCCCTGGGCAGCGGGAGCGACGTGTTTGTCTGGAATGCGGGCGATGGCAGCGATCTGGTCGAAGGCGAGGCGGATGTCGACACACTGCAGCTCAACGGCGACAAGGCCGACAACGGTATCGTCATCAGCGCTAGCGGCGGCCGCACAAAGATCGACGTCGACGAACTCGCGACCATCGACACCAACGACGTAGAACGGATCGAGGTACGTCCGTTGGGCGGCGCCGACGCCGTCTTCGTCACCGATCTCTCGGGGACGGATGTTTCCTCGCTGTTGATCGATCTTGCCGGTACCGCCGGCGGCAAGACCGCCGATACGAAGTCCGACCTGGTTGCGATTGTCGCCGGTCCGACCGGACCGACTACCATCAGTTCATTCGGCAATAGGGTAACCGCCATCACCAGCTTCGCAAAGATCGCCATCGATCATTGCGGAAAGACGGATTCGCTGATCGTCAACGGCAGCGGGAATGGCGACATCATCGACTCCACAGGGCTTGCGGCCGGCGTGATATCGCTGCAGGTCTACAGCGGCAGTGGCGACGACTTGATTCTCGCCGGCGCCGGCAATGACACGGTCGGCGGCGGGGACGGCGACGACACAGCAAAGCTCGGCGCAGGCAACGACAGCTTCATCTGGCGATCCGGCGACAACAATGATGTTGTCGAAGGCCAGGCAGGGACCGACAGGGTGCAGTTCGACGGCAGCAATGGCGGCGAGTTAATCGAACTCGTGGGCAGCGGCGGCAGGGTGCACCTGACCCGCAATGTCGAGACTGTATTCCTCGACATCGACGACGTTGAGCGGATCGAGCTTCTGGCCGAGGCCGGCTCCGATCTTGTTTCGGTCAACGATCTGTCAGGAACCGACGTCAAGTCGGTCGCGATTGACCTGGGCTTCGAGGGTGCAGGCGACGGCAGCCAGGACGGCGTGATCGTGGCCGGCACGGATGCCAAGGATGTCATCACCGTAACGCAAGTAGGTGGCGCCATCTCGATCGCCGGTCTCCCCGCAAAGGTGACGATCGCTCACAGCGAAGCAACAGACACCATCACCATTGGAGGTCTCGCCGGCGATGACGTCGTCACAGCGACGACGGTGAAGGCGGCGGCTGGGTTTCTGGCCATCACCGGCAATGAGGGGAACGACAAGCTATCGGGCGGTCTGGGCAACGATCAGCTATTGGGAGGAGCCGACAATGATAGGCTGCTCGGCGGCGGCGGCGACGACCGGTTGGAAGGCAATAGCGGTACCGATGTGCTAGATGGCGGCCTTGGCGTTGACCTGATCGAGGGCGGCGCCGGAAGCGACGCCCTGACTGGCGGAGCAGGCAACGACCTTTTGTTCGGAGGCGAGGGCGACGACACCATCACGGGCGGTGCCGGCAACGACAGAATTTTCTACACAAACCAGTTCGATGGCCATGACCTCGTTATCGGGTGCGATGGCAATCCGGCAGGAGGTCAGGACGTGCTGGATCTCGACGATCTCTTCGATGGTCTCGGCGTGTCTGCACAATTTCGTGCCGACCGCATCTCGATTGTGGACAAGGGCGCGACAGTAGACGTCTTCGTCGACCTCGACGGCAGCCCGTTCACGGAGGCACTACTCGTAGCCACGCTTAAGACGAGCGACCCGATCACCGTGGGGCAGGACGTGTTGCCGGGCCTATCGACTTAACGCGGCAACCGTGGATGGCTAAGCCATGTACGAGCCGCCGTTCAGGTGCCAGCTCTGCCCCGTGACATAGCGCGCGTTCGGACCACAGAGGTAGCGTACCAGGGCCGCTACTTCTTGCGCGGTGCCGCGCCGACCGAGCGGCATCGGGCGGGAGGCGTGATGGTTGGGATTGGTGACGCTGTGGGTCCCGCGCGCGGTGCCGATCAGTCCTGGGACAACGCAATTGACGGTAATGCCGGCATCGGCCACGTCGAGCGCGACGGCCTTGGTGAAGCCCGCAAGCCCAGCCTTGGCTGTCACCACGTGCACGCGTTCCTTGGCGCCGCTGTGACCGGTCATGCCGCCGATCGTGACGATGGAGCCGCCACCGCGTGCCCGCATGTGCGGTACGCAGGCCTTGGTGCAGAGAAAAGCGCCGTCGAGCATGATGCCCAGCACTTCCTTCCAGTCGCCGTACGAAACCTCGGTGAGCGGTGCCTCTTTGCGGATGGCAGCGTTGTTGACCAGGATGTCGATTCCGCCATAGGCAGCGACGCCGGCCGCGACCATGCGCTCCACGGCCCCAGGGTCGGTGATGTCCGCCTGCGCGATCATCGCCTCGCCGCCCGCCTGCTTGATGAGGTTGACGGTCTCCTGCGCGGTTTCGAGCGATCGGCGCGTGTTCACCAACACTTTTGCCCCTGCGGCGGCAAGGTCGAGGCAGATGGCGCGGCCGATGTTCTGCGCACCGCCGGTGACCAACGCGATCTTTCCAGTCAGTTCTCCCATCGCTCCCTCCTTACGCACCGAGTAGCGCAAGCTTTGCCAGGTCGCGCTGAGTCTTGAGCTCAACCGCGAAAGCGAGCAATGCCTCGGCGCGCTGGCTCGGCCACCCGCCGAACGCCGCGTTCTGGCGGAACTTGTGCTCCAGTTCGGCGCGAGACAACGGATCGCGGCTGCCGCCCCTGAGGTGCGGCTGGTCGATCTGAATGACGCGGCCGTCGCGCAGCTTGGCGGTGAGATGGCCGGTGTAGTTCTTCGGATACTCGTTCTTCGGATCGACCCAGTAGTCGATGCGTGCGGCCAGATCCAGCACGGCCTTGTCCTTCACCTTCTCCTCGGTGAACTGCGCCAGGCCGGCATCACCCTCCAGGAAGGCGACCGCCATGCAATAGGGCGTGCTGAACTTGGCGGCGTAGGCGGTGGGCGGACGCTGCTTCAGCGACAGCGGATCCCACAGGCGGTGCACGGTTCCTTCGCCGACAGCGCAGGAGATGCTCGCGATCTCGTCCGCTTTCACACCCTGGCCGCGCAGCTTGAGCGCGCAATCGATGTAGGGCTGCACCATGGTGCCGCAGGCATACGGCTTGAACGCCAGCCGGCTGCCGACCCACGTGCGCCCAAGATCGTCGAGCAGGTGCGAGAAGTCCGGCTTGATCGAGGGCGCGAAGGCGGAGAAGAACCCGTGCGTCCCCTCGAACACCGTGCCAGGCCCGGAGAATCCCGCGCCGCCCAGGGCGGCCGCGCGCAATCCGGACTGCGCCGCCCATCCGGCGTGCAGGCGCTTGGTGGACGAGCCATCCGCCAGATACTCGATGATGCCGGAGGCGAGGCTGCCGGCGACGCCGAGCGAATCCGTGATCGCGTCTGCGCTCATCTGCTGGATGACCGCCGCCGACACGGTGGCGGCGAAAGTGCCCAGCACGGCGGTGGGATGGAAGCCGGCCTTGTGGACGGACTTGTCGGCGATCAGGCCGAGGCGGCACATCACCTCGATCCCGGCGGCGATGGCGAGCAGGGTGCGAGGTCCATCGGCCTTCGCCTGCTCGGCAATGGCGAGTGTCGCCGGCACCACCACCGCGCCGGAGTGGACGGGACACCCTTCGAAGGTGTTGTCGAAGTCCTCGCCGTGCGCCGCGGTCCCGTTGATCGCCGCCGCCGCACCGGCGGACAACCGCTTCCCCTGCGCGATGACGGTGCAATCGCCGGCCTCGCCGAATGCCGCCAAGGTCGACTTGGTGTAGTCCATGTCCCGCGCGGCGATGCAGAGCCCAAGCACGTCGATCAGCGTGTCGAGCGCGGCCCGCTCCGCGGCAGCACTCAGGTGCTCCGGCTTCAGCTGCGCCACCCACTCCGCCAGATGGGCCGAAACCGACTTCGGCATCGGCGTGCTCACGGCTGGATCCTCCGCGCCAGGTCGGCGGCATCGGGCAGGATCTCGACCTTCCAGGCCGCCTCGATGATCGCATCCCGCCGCGCATCGGACAGGATGCCGGCGGTGCAGGCCGCCACTTTGCTCTCCAGGTCCTTGTCCGTCATTGGATTTTGTGGCCCGCCGCGATACTTCTCGTTTGCCCACTCGGTGAGCTTGGCGCCGTCCTTCAGCGTGATCTCGATGCGCGAGCGGATGACGTCCATCCCCTGCGCCTCGATCGCGGGATCGAGATGGGTCTTGATCCGGCGCTGCATGTCTTGCGTCTCTGGCGCCTGGATGAAGGTGTTGGTGAACTCCTGCCGGCCGGCGCGCCGGCGCAGCACGATCATGCTGAGCAGACCCGCCATGCTGAACTTCGCCTGCAGGTGATTCTGCGCGATCGGGTAGCGGATCGGGTTGAGGATGTTGGAGCCCGCATGGAAATCGATCTTCTCGACCTGCTTCGGATCGACATTCTTCTCCGTGACCAGCTTGAGCATGGCGTCCATCGACTGGTGGGTGACGATGCCACTGGGGTACGGCTTGATCGACACGCCCGGCTCGGCGATCGACCAGGTCTTGCCGAAACCCTGCGCCGTCTTCGCCTCGCTGATGCCGCTGCCCTGGACCTGGATGAAGCCCCAGCGGCCGTCGAGCGATTCCGGATCGGCGGTGAAGCCTTGCGCCGCCAGCAGTGCCGCGGTGACACCATTCTCCGCCGCGCGGCCGACATGGAGCGGCTTGGTCATGGTGCCGAAGTTGCAGCGGATGCCCGCCGCCATGCTGGCGGCGATGCCGAGGGCCCAAGCCAGCTTCTCGCCCTTGAGGCCGAGCAGCTTCGCCGCCGCGGCCACTGCGCCGAACGTGCCGACCGTGCCGCTCGAATGCAGGCCGCGCTTGTAATGGTCGGGCAGCATCCATTCGGAGATCTTGGACTCGACCTCGAAACCGGTGAGGAACGCGGTGACGAAATCGCGCCCCGAAACCTTGCCGATCTTCTGCGCCATCACCAGGGCCGCGACGAGCGGCGGGATCGTCGGATGGGTCAGCAGGCCGTAGACGTGCGCCGGATCGGCCGTCGCCTGCGTGTCGTCCCAGTCGTGAGCATGGCCGGCCGTGCCGAGCACCCGCGCCGCCAGGTTGGCCGGCACTTTCACCTCGCCCGCGCCCAGCAGCAGCGCATCCGGCCTGCCGCCGATGTCGCGCGCATCCTTGACCAGCACCTCCACCGACTCTTCGTCGCTGCCGGCGACGAACAGGCCCAGTCCATCCAGAATGCAACGCCGCGCGATCCGCACCGTTTCGCTCGGCAGCCGGTCATAGCTGCTGGATTCGATGAAGGCGCACGCCGCCTTGGTGACGTTGCTGGAGATGGTGCCTTGGGTCATGTCGTCTTCTTTTCTGTTCAAATGCGAAAATGGGAGAGGCCGGACAGGTCAGGTTGCCGGACGATGCCGAGGCAAAACGCGAGCAGGCGCTGCGCATCGGGCTCAATCCAGCCGCCGTACAGCGCGTTGCCGTGGAATTTGCGGACGAGCTCGTCGCGCGACAGCGGCTCGCGCTTGCCGCCGCGCATGTGCGACTGGCGCAGCTCGATGGTGCGCCCGTTCCGCAAGCTGACGCGGATGTGGCCGGTGTAGTTGGCCGGATACTCGTTGGCGGGATCGATCACGTAGCGGATGCGCTCGGCCAGCGCCAGGATCCTGGGATCGCGCACCTTCTCGTCGATGAACTGCTCGAGGCCGGCGGCGCGATCGAAGAATCCGACCGCCATCCCGAATGGCATGGAGAATTTTGCGGCGTAGCCGCTGGGCGGCCGGTGCTTGGCGGCAAGCGGCTCCCACAGCCGGTCGACCAGCCCCTCGCCCGTTTCGCATTCGATGGCAGCGATGTCGTCCGCCGCCACGCCCTGCTCCGCCAGGCGGATCATGCAGTCGATATAGGGATGGATCATGGTGCCGCAGGCATAGGGCTTGAAGGTGATGTCCTGCATCATCCAGCGCTCGCCCAGTCCATCGGTCAGATAGCTGAAATCGGGTTTGGCGCTTGGCGCGAAGGCCCGGAAGAAACCATGCGGTCCTTCCAGCAGCGTGCGCGGCCCGTCGTAGCCCGCGCGCGCCATCAGCGCCGCGCGCAGCCCCGATTGCGCCGCCCAGCCGGGATGCAACCGCTTGGTGGAGGCGCCGTCGGTAAGGTACTCGAGGATGCCCGACGAGAGCGAGCCTGCGATGCCGAGCGCGTTCACCGTCTGCGACTGATCGAGCCCGAGCGTCACACTCGCCCCCACCACGGCGCCGATCGCGCCGATGACGCCGACCGGATGGAAGCACGCCCTGTGGATGGCGCCCGGCGCGACGTGGTTCATGCGGCAGACCATTTCCAGTCCGCAGATGATGCCGCGCAGGGCGTCCGCTCCGCTGCGACCGTAGCGTTCGGCGGCTGCCAGCGCGGCGGGAATCACCATCGCGCCGACCCGGATCGGCGCGCCTTCGAGGGTATCGTCGAAGTCCTCGCCGTGGGTGCCGGTGCCGTTCATCAGTGCCGCATCCGCCGCCCGCAGGGGCCGCGCGTGGCCGAGCGCGGTGCAATCGCCGCTGTCGTCGCAGCTCGCCAACAGGGCCTGCATGTAAGGGGTGCGGCGTGCCGACAAGCAATTTCCCGCCATGTCGATGAGATCATTGACGGCGACGTCGCGCGCTTTCGCCGGAACATCTTCCAGACGCAGTGCGCAGAACTGTCGCGAGACGTGCTCGGTCAGACTCTGCCCATGTGCGACATCGGCGTGCGCACGTGCAGCGGTGCCGCTCATCGCTTCAGTCTCTCTGTTGCAGCGAGACTGCACGTGACAAAAATTGCACGCGTCACGCGGCACGGTGTTGTCGCGTCGAAGCCGGCCCGATACGATCGCGACACTTTCCTCGCAATCCTGGTGCGTACATGACTCTTCTGCTCAGCAACGACGACGCCCATCACCTGCTGACCATGCCGGACTGCATGGCGGCGCTCGAGGAAAGCTACCGTGCGACGTACGAAGCGATCGCGATCAACGGCCGGCGCTCCGACATGGTCGGGCCGGGCGGCGATGCCGACAGCGCCTACGTTCTGAAGATGATGGGCGCGATCCTGCCGCAGCAGAAGGTCGGCGCCATCCGCCTCAACTCCGATCTTTTTCGCTGGGTGACGCGCGGCGAGCGCAAACAGCGCATCAAGGTTCCGGCCGCTCCCGGCGAGCGCTGGGTTGGACTGGTGCTGCTGTTCAGCACCGAAACGGGCGAGCCGCTCGCGATCTTTCCCGACGGCGTGGTGCAGCGCGCCCGCGTCGGCGCGACCAGCGGTATCGCGCTCGATCGCCTGGCGCGGCAGGATGCGACGAGCCTGGCGATGCTGGGCTCCGGCTGGCAGGCGGAGGCGCAGATCCTCGCCGCGGCATCGGCGCGCCGGCTGGCTCGAATCCGCTGCTACAGTCCCAATGCCGAGCGCTGCCGCGAATTCGCTGCGCGCATGGCCACGCAGACCAGTGTGCCGGCGGATGCGGCGACATCTCCCGAGGCCGCGGTCAGGGGCGCCGACATCGTGCTCTGCGCCACCAACAGCCTCGGTTATGTCTTCCTCGAGGGCTGGTGTGAGCCGGGACAGCATCTCGGCACCATCCGCGACCGCGAGCTGGACCCTGGCGCGATCGCGCGCGCCAACTGCGTGATCGTGCACGACCGCGACAACCTGACCGGCCAGCATGTCGAGCTGGCCAAGGGCGCGGTATTCCAGGAAAAGGCCAAGGAACTCGGCCTCGATCCGCGCACCGCGCATCTGGTCGGCGCGCCGTCGCTCGATGAGCTGGTCGGCGGAGCCGCACCCGGACGTCAACGGGACACGGATATCACTTGCTTCCTGAACTACCACGGCGTCGGTCTGCAGTTCGCTGCCATCGGCGCGCTGCTGCACCGCAAGGCGCGCGCCGCGGGCGCCGGCCGGGACCTGCCGACCGAATGGTTCACCGAGGATGTGCATTCCTGACCGCATGGCCTAGGCCCTGCCGGCGCCGAAGCGGCGCTCCGCATCGATCGCAAGGCCCAGCCCGACGCTGCCGAACAGGTCGCCGGTGACCGGCCGCGCCTGCGGAACGAGCGCAAGGATCTGGCGCCGCACCTCGGCAATCGCGGTGGAGCCGCCGGTCAGGAATACCGACTGGATATCGCTGCCCTTGACGTCCGCCGCCTGGAGACAGAGCTCAATCGCGTGGACGATGCGCATCGCATCGTCATGCACCGCGTTGTCCAGATCGTTGGCCGTGACCGGCGTCTCGATCGGATTGCGGAGCGGAATCCGCAGCATGACTTTGCGCTGGTCGGACAGTGCGATCTTCGCCGCCTCGACCTCCGCCGCGATATGATGGCCCTTGCGGTCGACCAGCACGTTGGTCAGGCGCTGGATCAGCTCCGGTTCCTCCGCGGTCTGCACCACGCCACGCAGGTAGTTGAGGTTGTCCGGCGTATAGACCGACGGGATGAGATGCCAGGTCGCCAGGTCGTGATAGAGGTGGCGCGGCATCGGCAAGCGCTTCTCGCCGATATGCGTGTGATAGCCGAGGTGTGGCATCACCTGCGCGATGCTGAGATGGCGGTCGAAGTCGGTGCCGCCGATATGCACGCCGGTGCGCGCCAGGATGTCCTGGGATCGGTCGGCGTGGCGGGACCGTTCCGGTGACAGACGCGCGACCACAAAGTCCGACGTGCCGCCGCCAAGGTCCACGATCAGCGACAGTTCCTCCCCCTCCAGGTCCTGCTCATAGGCCAAGGCCGCCGCCACTGGCTCGAACTGCGTTTCGACGTGGCGGAATCCCTGCGCCTTGGCAATGCCGACCAGCTCGCTCTCGGCGCGGCGGTCGGCCTCGTCGTCATGGTCGACAAAGCGGACCGGCCGGCCGAGCACCACGCTCTCAACCGGGTGACCGGCCTCCTGTTCCACAAGGGCCTTCAGGTGCCGAAGGAACAAGCCGATGACGTCGCGCAGCGCCACCCGCTTGCGCTGGATCAGCGTGGTCTCGTCGATCAACGACGATCCCAGCACGCTCTTCAGCGAGCGCAGCAGCCGGCCTTCGCTGCCTTCGATATAGTGCGCGATGGCATCGCGGCCGAAGCGGGCCTTGTGCGCCTCGTAGTCATAGAAGATGGCGCTGGGCAAGGTAACGCTGTCACCCTCCAGCCGGCACAGGCGGAATCCGTTGCCGGCGGTGATGCCGATGGTCGAGTTGGACGTGCCGAAGTCGAGCCCGCAATAGCCGCCTTGTTGCCTAGCCTTGCTCACGGCGTCCCCTCACGAAGCCGGCCAGAACGGCCGCGCCAGCAGCGACAATCCGCCGACCAGCACGATCGCCTCCAGCAACCGGGCGTGCAGCCGTACCGAGGTGCGGCCCAAGATCCAACGCGCAGCGTAGTTGCCCGGCACGGTGCTGAGCCCGATGACGAGCCCAACCGCGAGCAGCGCCAGCGGCAAGCTGCCGAGGTGATTGAAGATCACGGCCTTGGTGAGATTGACCGCGATCGAGATCGAGGCATCGGTGGCGAGGAATGCCGGACCGGCCATGCCCGCGCCCAGCAGCACCGGCACCATCAGCATGCCGGCGCCGGGCGTCGTTCCCGAGATGATGCCGAAGCCCCCGCCCGCCACCGCGAGGCCGAGCGGACCGAGCTGAAGCTGGCGCCGCGCCAGGATCCGGCCGACCGGAATCGACAGCAGGAGGAAGGAGCCGAGCACGATCGAGATCGTTTCCGGCGAAAGGCCGAGATAGATGGTGGTGCCGATGACCACGCATGGGACAACCGTGATCAGAACGGACCCGATGAGCTTCAGGTTGGCGTGCTTCCGATAGAGCCAAAGCCGATGCGCGTTGGTGATCAGCATCGCGAAACTCAGCACCGGCACCACGTGCTCCACGCCGATGATCGGCGCCAGCACCGGCGGCAGCAACAGGCCGCCGCCGAACCCGGTCATGCCGCTGCAGGTTCCGGCGATGAGAGCCGCCAGCGCAATGACCGCGAAGTCGACGGCAGCGACGTCCCCCAGCGCGAACTGCATGCGTCATCCCACTCCACGCCGTCACATCAAGCTGCCGCGTTCTGGCGCCGGCTCACCCACCATGAACGGCCGACCGAGCTTGCCACGAACAAAGCGGCCAGCGCCATCATGGTGCCGGCGATCGGATCGGTTACGAAGGTGCTGTAGTCATTGTCAGACATCAGCAAAGCGCGGCGGAAGCTCGATTCCAGCATGTAGCCGAGGATGGTGCCGAGAACCAGCGGCAGGAACGGGAATTTGAAATACTTCAGACCGTATCCCAGGATTGCCGCGAGCAGCGCGACGCCGATGTCGAAGGAGTCGTTGTTGATCGAGAAGATGCCGGTGAAGATCAGCGCATAGATGCCGGCGGAGAGCATCGGCTTCGGCTGCGTCACCAGCCAGAGGCAGGGCGTCATCACCAAGATGCCGAGCGGGATCATCGCCAAGTTGGCGGTGAACAGGCCGCCGAACAGGCCATAGATCACGTCGGGATGCTGGGTGAACAGCAGCGGGCCAGGCACCAGGCCATGCAACAGCAGGCCACCCAGCAGCACCGCGGTGGAGTTCGATCCGGGAATGCCGAAGCTCAGGGTCGGGATCAGCGCCGAACACGCGACCACGTTGTTGGCCGTCTCGGGACCGGCGACACCTTCGGGCGCGCCTTTGCCGAACTCCTCCGGGTGCTTGGACCAGCGGCGCGATTCATTGTAGGCGAGAAACGCTGCTACCGTACCGCCAGCGCCGGGCGTGATGCCCTCGAAGCCGCCGACCACAGAGCCGATCGCCGTCGCCGGCCAGATCCGCTTCCACATGGCCCAGCGCGGCAGCTTGACACGCACGAACTGCTTCGGCTTCTCCCAGCCCGGCTCGCCCGCCTGCATGTAGAGTTCGCTTAGCGCATAAACGCCGATCATGATCAGGATGTAGGGGATGCCATCGAGCAGTTCCGGCCGGTCGAAGGTGAAGCGATTGACGCCCGAGAACGGGTCAGGGCCAACGGTCGCGATCATCAGGCCGATCACCGCGCTCATCAATGCCTTGACCAGCGACCCTTCATTCAAGGTGGCGATGACGCTGATGCCGAGAATGCCGAGAGCAAAATACGCCGGCGGCGTGAACAGCAGCGCAAAGCGCGCCAAAGGCTCCGTCAGGGAGACCAGCAACACCAATCCGAACAGGCCGCCGATCACGCCACAGGCGAGCGAGATGCCCAGCGCCTCGCCGGCAAGACCCTTCTTGTTCATCGCATAGCCGTCCAGCACGGTCGCGGCGGCCGCATTCGTGCCCGGCGTATTGATCAGGATAGCGGGGATCGATCCGCCGTACTCGGCGCCCACATAGGTCGAAGCCAGGAGTACGATGCCGGTCACCGGGTCCATGCCGTAGGTGAACGGCAGCAGCAGCGCCATGGTGATGGAGGCCGAGATGCCCGGCAGCGCACCGCCGATGATGCCCCACAGGCAGCCGCCGAACGCGGCCAGCAGGAGCACCGGCGATACAATAGCTTCCAAACTGATCAGCAACCCGTCCATCGTTCTCGTCCCAGAGCGTTTCTTTGGAGCATCGACCTTCGCCAGGTCGACACATAAAAAGGGCCCGGCGCCGTTTTCCGGCGGGGCCCTAGTTGGCTAGTCTATTTTGAAGTGCTTGCGCGGCGCGACTTCGGCCACGCCACCGCCGGGCACCTTGAACTTGAGCGGAATGACGCCCGGATTGCTGATCACTTCCAGCCCGCGGCTCGTCAGTTCCTTGGCAAAGTCGTCGACGCTGTCGACCTCGAAGCCGAAATGATGGATGCCGGTCTTGCCGCCCAGGGCCAAGGCCTCCTTGGTCTGCGAGCCCGCATCGTATTTCAGCAACGCGATGTCGATGTTGCCGTCGGTCATGTGACGCGAATAGTGGTCCCGGTTCTGTCCCTGACGCACGTCACGAAAGCCGAACACCTTCTCGTAGAATTCGCCAGCAGCCTCCAGGTCGTCGACCTTGATGGCCAAATGCGCGATCTTCATCTCTCAACTCCTCCTAGCTTCTTGCGCGTAAACATCCCCGGGCGAAGCCGGGACGGTGGTCGTTATCCAGCGATCCATCGCCAGACCTCGGGCCAGATGCCGCTCGGCATCGGGATCTTCAGGACCAAATCGAACAGGGCGTAGAAAATCACCGTCAGCAGCGCGGCGAACGCCGCAATGCGCCAGGACATCGGCCGGCCGTTGTAGACGGCGGTGACGCAGATCATGGCAAAGATGGCCGGGATATAGCCGATCCAGTTGACGAAGATCAGGAAGCCCAGGCCGATCAAGAACATGCCGGCGGCGCGCAGATGCTTGTGCCTTGCCTCCGCCAGCTCTTCCGGACTCGCCGCAGCATCTTTGGGCAGCGGCCCCTTGCGGCGTTGCAGGATATTCTGCGCAAGCAGAATGACCGCCAGGATCGCCAGGGTGATCGCAAGGCCTTTCGGAAGGGCGTCGGCGCCAACGCCCTTCCCGATCAGCGAGCTCTTGTGGATATGGGTTGACCCGTTCCAGTAGAGTCCAGCCAGCGCCAGCGCGATGCCGCCGCCGATCAGATCCCTGCGGAATGCGCCTTGGATCTTCATCGCAGCTATTCCACTTCGGTAATGCCGTATTCCTTGAAGAAGACTTCCTGCTGCTTCACGAAATCGGCAACGAAGGGCACGAACTTGTCATGCGGCATGAAAGCCGGGATCAAGTTGGCGTTCTGGTACCACTTCTGGAATTCGGGATCGGCCATCACCTTCGGAATGGCGACTTCCCAGGCCTTGATGACTTCCGGCGACAGGCCCTTCGGGCCGACGATGCCGCGGAACTTGTTCACCACCATGTCGATGCCGACTTCCCGCGCCGTCTTGGCGTCGGGGAAATCCGGCAGGCGCTCCGGCGTGAACACGCCGATCACCCGGACTTCGCCCGCGTCGAGCTGGCCGCGGAATTCCTGTATCTCGCCAATACCGAGATCGAGGCTGCCGTTCAGCACGTTGATCATCATGTCGCCGCCGCCGTCATGGGTGATGATGGTGACGTCGACGCCTGCGCGCTTCTTGAACTCTTCCAGGGCTTGCCGCTCGAGTGCTGCGGGCGTGCCGGTGCCCCACTTCTGCTTGCCGGGTTTGGCCTTCGCCTCGGCGATCACCTGGTCCAGCGAGGTCAGCGGACTGTCCTTGCGGACATAGATGACCTGCGGGTCGAGGAAGAAGCCGACCACCGGCTCGACAGAGTCATGGCCGTGTTCCGGCTTCGATAGCAGCGACATGTTGATGTAGGTGGGCGTCGCCGCATAGAAGATGGAGCCGTCGGCGGGCGAAGTCGCGACCTTGGCGATCGCCTTCGCGCCGCTGCCGCCCTTCACGTTCTCGACCGCGAATTCCGTACCCATCGCCGGGGCGAGGAACTTGATCATTTCGCGCAGATACACGTCGCTGCCGCCGCCCGGGCTCGAGTGAGTCACCAGCGTCACGGTATCGACGGGATATTTGACATCCTGGGCGGACGCGGAGCTCGCCAGCGCGAAGCCTCCGACCGCCAAGGTAATAGTGGCCAACCTGCCCGCTTTCACGAACATTTTCATCTCTCCCAGTTGGTTGCGTCGCTTGTTGCGATCGTTCTCTTGCCGGATTTGCCCGGTTCTTGGCGGCCGCGGGGACATCCCCGGCACGCTGCCGATCAGTCACTCGATCGGCCGGTGATTCGGTTCTGCATCGCGCGCGCCGCCAGCCTGCGTGAGCTTGTCGAACGCGGCGAACATGCGCAGCTTGCCGTGCTGCACATGGCGGAAGCTGGCGTGATACGCGGCGTCCGCGTCGCGCTGTTCGAACGCGGCGAGGATCGCGTGATGCTCCTGGTTGGACTCGCGAAGCGCGTCGCTCTGCACCAGGCCATGCGTGCGGAACAGCTGGAACTCCTTGACCAGCGCGCGATAGCTCTTGATCAGGCGGCTGTTGCCGGTCAGCTGCAGGATGACATCATGGAATTCGAGGTTGACCGGGTAGAAGCTGCGGAAGTCGCCCGCGGCGGCAGCCTTGTCCATCTCCGCGACCAGCATGCGAAGCCGGTCGATCTCCGCATCGCTCACGCGCGCCGCCAGCAATGAACCGGCGAGTCCGGTGAGGCCGGCGCGCAGGTCATAGACTTCCTCGACGTCGTGGCGGTCGAGCCGGCGCACGAACACGCCGCGATTGGGGATGAGGTCCAGGAGGCCGAGTTCGACCAGGGCGCGACACGCCTCGCGAACCGGGCCGCGACTCACCCCGAGACGCAGGGCGATGGCGTTCTCATTAACCCGAGTGCCGGTCGGCAACTCGCCGCTCAGGATCAACCGCTCGATTTCATGCCGCACCACACCGCTGAGCGAGTTCTCTCGCATCTGGGCAATGGTCGGAGCCTTGACCGTCACGTCGTTCATGAGGCCGGATAGTTCATTGCCGACTGCAGATTGTCAACAGTTTACTTAACAAGATAACTTGGATATTCATACTCTCACTCAAGCTAGGGACCCACGCATGATTTCTGGGATTAAAGACCGCAGATCGAGGGCACCCGCATGAGCGACAAAGTTGCCGACAAGCTGGTCGAGGGGTGCCACGTCCTGGCCGATGATGGGCAAGGCGACCTGATCTGGGGACACGTATCCGTGCGCGACCCTGCCCGCACCGACCGGCTGCTGATGAAGCCCGCCGGCATCGGGCTCGAGGAACTGAGCTGTGACGACGTGATCGCGGTCGACCTGGACGGCGAACGCACCAGCGGCACACGAGCGCGCCATATCGAAGTGTTCATCCACACCGAGATCATGCGCGCACGTCCAGAGGTGAAAGCGGTCGTCCACACCCATCCGCCGCACGCCGTCGCCTTCAGCTCGCTCTGCCGCAAGCTGCTCTCTGTCGGTCACGAGGGTTCGATGTTCTGCGACGGGCTGCCGGTGTTCGAGCGCACCAGCGATCTCATCGTCACCGCGGATCTTGGCCAGGCGGTCGCGACCTGCCTCGCCGGCCACAACGCGCTGCTGTTGCGCAACCATGGCATCGTCACCGCCGGCCGCTCGATCGAGGAGGCGGTGATGACCGCCGTGCTGCTGGAGAAAGCCTGCAAGGTACAGATGCTGGCCGAACAGGCCGGCGGCCCGAAGGTGACAACCACGCTCGAAGAGGCCCGCATCAAGCGCGAGCGCATCTACAATCTCCAATCGCTGCAGGCGGCCTTCGACTATTGCGTCCGGCGGCATCGCGCGCGTCCTCACGCCGGGTGCGCGCACCATAGTCACGGGTGACGCGCGGTCATGTCCGGATCGTGGCCCGGTTATCTCGCGCGCCTCGTGCTCGGATACCTGGCAGCCTGCCTGCTCGGCTACGGCGCACATCATGTGCACCTGCCTCTCGCCTGGGTGCTCGGGCCGTTGGTCGCGTCGGCCGCGCTCGGCATTGCCGGGCTCACCTTGCCCGCTCCGACCGCCGCCCGGCGCTGCGGCCAGCTCATCATCGGTTCGACCGTCGGCCTCAGCATGACCAGCGCGGTGGTCGCCGGGCTGGTGGCCTGGCTGCCGCTGATGCTGTTCACCGCGGTGTTCTCGGTCCTGGTGTCCGCGACCAGCAGCACGATGCTCGCGCGCTTCGCCCGCATCGACGGCAAGACCGCCTTCTTCGCCGTGCTGCCCGGCGGCCTGTCCGAGATGGGCAACATCGGCGCCAGCGTTGGCGCGCGGATGGAGCCGATTGCGCTCATCCAGGCGCTGCGCGTTGCCTTCATCGTGCTGTTGATCCCGCCGCTGATGGTGGCGCACGGCCTCTTCCAAGCGCCGCTGCCGATTCCCGATCTGCCACTGGCCATGGTGGCATTGACCCTGGCGGCGAGCCTCGGCGGCGCGTGGCTCGCGCATCTCGCCCGCTTCAACAATCCCTGGGTGATCGGCGCAATCATCGTCACGGGATCCCTCACCGCTTTCGATGTCACGCAGGGCCGCATGCCATCCATGATTTTCACGGTCGGCCAGATCCTGATCGGCTACAACATCGGTACGCGGTTTCGGCGCGACGCCCTGCGCAAACTGCCCCTGGTAGCCGTGATCGGCGTCCTCATCATCGCGCTCATGGTGGCGGTGATGGCGCTTTATGCACTCGCCCTCCATCACATTGCGGACATCGATTTCGCGGTCGCCGTCCTGAGCTCCTCGCCCGGCGGCACCGCCGAGATGGCAGCAACGGCGCAGATCCTGCACCTGCCTGTCGCGCTCATCACCGCCTTCCACGTGGTGCGTGCCGTGATGGTGAACGGCCTCGCGACCTACTATTGGCGCGGGCTGACGGCGATCGGCTACCTGCCAACGTTGGAGCGGCTGATCGGCAAACGAGCCGGCGACGGCCAACCATGACAAGGCTTGGAGGAGATCCGACGTGAACAAGTCAGCCAAAGGGACACCGGCGGCAGCGATCCTCGCAGAATTCGCGGCAGGTCTGAGCGCACCGCACCTTCCCCCGGCCGCGATCGAGCGGGCGACCCACTGCCTGGTCGACGCCGTCGGCTGCGCCATGTTCGGCGGCCGGTTCGCCTGGTCGAAGATCGCGCTGTCGCAGACCGGCCTCGATCCACAGAGCTTTCCGCTGCCCATCGCGGACGGTGACACGCCAAGCGGCATCCGCGATGCAGCGCTGGTCTGGGGCACGCGCGCACATGCATTCGAGTTGGACAGCCTGTGCCGCCCCAGCGCTGGCGTGCATCCTGGCGCCACGGTCGCGCTGCCGGCCCTCGCCATGGCCTATGCCTTGGGTGCATCCGGCCGCGACCTGCTCCGCGCCATCGTCGCGGGCTGCGAGGTCATGTTCCGCATCGGCACCTCGACGCTGCATAGCCCGGAGCGGCGCGGATTCCACGCGCCGGGCCTGAACGGTCCCTTCGGCGCGGCGGTGGCCTGCGGCACTCTGCTCGGCTTCTCGCGCGACCAGTTCCTCAACGCCCTCGGCATTGCCGGGTCGCTCGGCAGCGGCCTGCTCGCCTTCAGCCGCGCCGAACGCGGCGGCATGGTCAAACGGCTGCACATGGGACGCGCCGCAGAGGGCGGCGTTCTGGCAGCGCAACTCGCCGCCGGCGGCTTCGATGGACCGGACACCGTGCTCGACGGAACCTACGGCTTTCTGCAGGCCGTGACCGACGACAACGATCCGTCGTTGCTCACCGCCGGACTCGGCACCGAGTGGAAGATCACCAGCCTGTGCCTGAAGCTGTTCCCCATCCACATCACGGCACACGCCCCGGCGTATTTGCTGCGCAGCTTGATGCAACGGCACGGATTCAAGGGCGATGAAATTGCCGCGCTCCGCATGGGCGTCAGCGAAAAGGTGCTTTCGCACCACACCGAGCGATCGCCCCGCGATGTCATGCAGGCGCAATACAGCGTGCCGTATTGCACGGCGATCAGTGCCTATCGCGACCTTGGAGATCCGCACAATTTGACAGAGGACGTGCTCACCGACCGACGGATCGGCGCGCTCGCCGAACGAATTGTGCTGGAGCCGAAACGCGACGCCAAGGGCTGGGGCGTCGACATGACCATCACCCTAACTAACGGAAAAAACTTCGCCGAAACGATCGACGATTTCCCGGGATGTCCTGCCATTCCGTTTTCCACCGACCAGTTGCAGCAGAAATTCCACGCGCTCACTGCGGAGGCAGGGCCAGCGGCGCCAAGGATTTTTGATGCTTTGCTCGCGATTGCCAGCTGCGAGAATGTTCGCCGTCTTTGGAGACTATAGCCCGCCTCCCTGCTATCAACTGCCGTCCGGCAACGAAGCACGCCCCGGCCGTCCATCCGGAATAGTCACGCAACGGCATGAGGCACGTTGAATGTCTCGATTGTCGTTGCGCCTGCATTGAGTGCGGCTTCCCATGCTTTCTCGGCCGCAACATGAGCCAAGCACAGCTTGAGCGTCTCTTCCGACATTGCCTGTGGCACGATCACCAGGCCGTCGTCATCGCCGATCACGATATCGTATGGCGATACAGTGATCCCGCCGAAGATGATCGTATCGTTGACGCTGCCTCGCTCCATCGAGCTTGGCCCGCGCGGCGTGATCCAGCGCGTGAAGACCGGAAAATCGGTCCATTGCGCAAGCGTGTTGACGTCGCGCACGGCGCCATCGACCAGGACGCCCGCAATTCCTTTGCGTCGCGCGGCGCCGCTCAGCAGTTCACCGATCATGGCGGCATCGGGCCGGCCGTCGGCCGCCACCACGATCACGTCCCCTGGCTGTCCAACCGCGATCGCGTGATGGACCGGCCCGTAGTCCGCCGGCTCGCACCAGGCAGTGACAGCGCTTCCGACCAGCGTCGCACCGGGCGCGAAGGGGCGGATCGGGCGAATCCGTGCATCCGCATGACAGCGGCCACCCAACTTGTCCGCAGCAACGGCGCTCGGCACCGTACGCCAGGCGTCGATGACGTCCTTTGGCACTCTTGTTGCAGTTGGGCGAGCAAGCCGTGTTGGCATTTGAACTACGTCTCCCCGTTGGATACTTCGGACAGATAGCGTTCGACCGCGCGGCGCAACCTGCGGACACCCTCTTCGAGGCGATCGGGCGTGTTGCGCGTGAAGTTGATGCGCATCGCATTGATCAAGGCGCCATCCGGGTCGAACACGCTGCTCGGCACGAAGGCTACTTTCTCCCGCAGCGCGAAACTGTAGAGCTGGTTGGTATCGAACGCGGGCGATCTCCCCTTGGCCCACAGGAACATGCCTCCGGGCGGAACTTCCCATTCGAACCATTCGCTCAGAAGCGCCTGCGCGGCGGCGCAGAGCGCGTCGCGCCGCTCGCGGTAGCAGGCAACAGTGCGCGGAATGATCTCGGCTTCCGCGCCGCTTTCCAGGAACTCCAGGGCGACGGCCTGGCTGAACATGCTGCTGCTGAGGTCGGAGCATTGCTTGGCGAGCGCGAGAAGCTGGATGATCTTGGGTTCCGCCACGACCCAGCCGACCCGCAGGCCCGGGGCCACGCTTTTCGAGAGCGTGCCGAGATAGATCACAGGACCGTCATACGCGCCCTCGGAACGCGTTGCCGCATCCGCGGCCAGAATGCTTGGCCCCGCCGCGCCGGTCAGCTGTAGCGGCAGATAGGGATCGTCCTCGACCAGCCACGTATTCGCCTCGATCACGCGCGAGAGCAACCCGCCGCGCACATTCTGCGGGACGAGCGCGCCTGTCGGGTTGGAGTAGTTGGGAACTGTGTAGACGAACTTGGCCTTGCGCAGGGAGAGGAGAAAATCGGGATCGTCGAGATTCCAGTCCAGCTTCCGGTAGCTCGGCCGGCGCGTGCGCCAGGCATCGAGCGCGCCGAGGTAGGTCGGGAACTGCGCCACGATCAGATCGCCGGGATCGATCAGGACCTTGCCGATGAGATCCAGCCCCTGCATGGCGCCGGTTGTCAGCAGGATGTTCTCGATGCCGAACCGGTGCCGATGCTCCTTTGACATGCGCTCCGCGATGGCGGCACGCAGGGCCGGAAACCCTTCGACCGGGCCATATTCCAGGGCCGCGCTGCCCCAGCGCTCGAGGGCACGCGTCGATGCCAGCTTGATTGCATCGACCGGGTAGAGTTCCGATGCCGGCAGCCCGCCCGCGAGGCTTACGAAGTCGGGCTGTCCGCCGATCGCCAGGAATTGCTGGGTGACGTTGTTGCTGGTCCGGATCCAGTGCGAGAACGGCGGCCGGTCGGTCGAAAGGTCAGCTTGGGAGAGCGACATCTACGGGTTTCCAAGATCAGGGCTCAGCCATCCCGTTGCGCGCCGCCCAGTCGAACGGATAGAGCGCATAGAAATAGGCGCAACGCCGGCCAGTGATATCATAGTCCAGCGTGCAGCCTTCCGGCAGCCACACGATATCGCCGGCGCGGCACTCGTGTTCCTTGCCGCCGGAGCGCACGATCATGCTGCCCTCGTGAATGAACAGGATCTCGTCATAGAGCGTGGTCCAGTGGATGCAGATATTCTCGCCCACTTCCAGCCCGCCGCCCATGTTGTGGCTGATCTCCTTGTTGATCACGCGGGCGATCCTGGTCTCGCCGCCCGGCGCCTTGCACGGGATAAAGGGCAGCTTGTCGAACGGGAAATGCTTGGCCTCGGGCATGGCTCTCTCCTGTCAGTTTTTCGTCACGCGGGACGTCGTGATGCCGCCGGGCGCAAGGGCAGCCAGCCGGCGCACGAGGAAACCCGGCTCGCGGTCCTCATAGGCCAGCGCATCCTTGCGCTTGATCGCAGCGCGGACCATCAGGGCGCCGACGTAGCGGAGCGGCTCCGGCGGCAGCCAACTCTGCGCCGGTCGTACCAGCCCGCATTGCGACCATTCATCCTGTCCGCCCAGCGCGAGAGAGGCGAGGATCCGCCCGGCGATCGGCGTGGTGGAAAGTCCGTTCCCGGAGAAGCCATAGCCGTAGAAGATATCCGGGCAGGTCGGCAGCGCGCCGAACAGCGGCAGGCCGCTCTGAGTGCGGTCGATCGGCCCGCACCAGCTGTCGGCAAACGTGAGACCAGCCAAAGCCGGATGACCGCGCTGCACGCAGGCGTGCATATCGTCCTCGCGGATGGAGCGGCCCTCGAACCGCTGGCCTTGCATGGTGCCGAACCCGATGATCCCGCCACTGACCCCCGGATTGAACCGGTGATTGCCGGTGGTGCGGAAGCCGGTGACGAAGGTCTGCGAATCGCCCATCAGCGGCCTGGCCCTGTAGCCGATCTTGTCCAGCAGGTCCGGCGCCGGCTCAGTCACCGCGTCATCGCTCGCGATCACCAGGATCGCACCGCGCAGTTCCGGCAGCCCGAGCGACCAAGCATTCATTGTCAGCACGACGCGTGCCGCGGTGACCGAGCCTTTTGCCGTTCGCACGACCGGCGGCGCGCTCCGTTCCAGCCGAGTCATCGGCGAATTTTCGAAGATGCGGACCCCGCGCTGCAAGGCCACGCGGCGCAGCCCACGGACCCATTTCCCGGGATGGAGGGTTGCAGCCGTCGGGTCGAAGATCCCGGCCAGAAAGGACCGGCTGCCAGTGCGCTCGGCAATCTCCGTGCTCGTCAGCGGTCGGAATACGTGGATATTGTGCTTGGCGTGCGCAGCAAGGATGCCGTTCCAGGAGCCGACCTGGCGTGCGCAGGTCGCGCCCCAGATCCAGCCGTCGCGGCGGAACTCGGCATCGATGCCGTGCTCGTGGCAGAAGGCCTCGATGTTGCTCGCGGAGTTGCCGAACTCGTTGCCCAGGCGGATCGCGTCCTTGGTTCCGCAGAAGGCTTCCAGCGCCGAGAACTTGGCCCACTGCGACAGCACCATGCCGGAGTTGCGTCCGCTGGCGCCGCCGCCGCAGATGTCCGCCTCCACGATCGTCACATTGGTCGACGGGGCGCGCTGCTTGATGGTGATCGCGGTCCACAGGCCGGCCAAGCCGCCGCCGACGATGCAGACGTCCGCCTTGGCGTCGGTGTCGAGCTCCGGAGCATCGGTTTCGCCCGGCGCGATCGCCTCGCGCAGCCAGGCGCAGCGGCCCTCAATGCGGGTGGGTCTGGTCATTCATCAGGTCCGTGGCACGCGCCCGGGTGGTGTCGTCGAGCGGCGTCGACTTGCGCTCCGACAGGCTGAACATCGCTACCACATGCTCGCTGGTCGCACGCAGAGTTTCTTGCTCCGTGTCGCGCATTTCGTGCAGGAAGCCGAGCGAGGAATTGCCGATCTTGATGAGCTGGGTGCGGATCAGCAGCAACTCGCCCGAGCGAACCTCGTGCTTGTACTCGATCACCTGGCGCAGATCGACCCAGCCGCAGCCGCGCGAATCCAGCTCCGACTTCTTCGCCAAGTGCGCCAGGAAATGCAAGGTCGCGCCGTCGAACAGCGTGCAATAGAACTGCGTATTCATGTGGCCCATGAAATCGCAGAACCAGGGATAGACCACGCCGCGGAAGCTCTCGATCTGTCGCGCCATCGAACCCCCTAGAAGGCGACCTGATCGCCGCCCTTCAGCTTCAGCATTTTGCGTGCTTCCTCCGGCGTCGCAATCTCCAGCGACAGCGCCTCCAGGATGGTGCGGATCTTCTGCACCTGTTCGGCATTGCTCTTCGCCAGTCGGCCAGGGCCGAGATAGATGCTGTCCTCCAGCCCCACGCGCACATTGCCGCCCATCGCGGCGCCGATGGTGGCCAGGTTGATCTGATGCCGGCCGGCGGCCAGGATCGACCATTGATAATCCTTGCCGAACAGGCGGTCCGCCGTCCGCCGCATATGCATCAGGTCGTCGGGATGCGGGCCGATGCCCCCCAGCACGCCGAAGATGGTCTGCACGAACAACGGCGGCTCGAGCAGCTTGCGGTCCAGGAAATGCGCCAGCGTGTAGAGGTGCCCGACATCGTAGCATTCGCATTCGAAGCGGGCGCCGCAGCCCTGGCCGAGATCCCGGATGAAGCGCTCGATCTGCGCGAAGCTGTTGCTGACGACATTCTCGCGCGTGCGCTCGACGTACGGCTTCTCCCAGTCGTACTTCCAGTCCGAGATCTTGTCGGTCACGTGATAGATGCCGAAATTCATCGAGCCCATGTTGAGCGAACAGAGTTCCGGCTTGGCGCGCAGCGGTGCGGCCAGCCTGTCTTCCATGCTCATGCCGAGCGAGCCGCCGGTGGTGATGTTGATCACGGAATCGCAGTTCTGCTTGATGCGCGGCAGGAACTGCATGAAGACGTTGGGATCCGGAGTTGGACTGCCGTCCTTCGCGTTGCGCGCGTGCAGATGGATGATTGCCGCCCCAGCCTCGGACGCGGCGATGGATTCGCGCGCGATATCATCGGGTGTTATCGGAAGATAAGGCGTCATCGTGGGCGTATGGACGGAACCCGTCACCGCGCAGGTGATGATCACCTTGCGGCCGGCTTTCGCCGCCGTTTCCGGTTGCTGAGACATGGTAACTCCTCCCCTTCCGGCGTGTTGACACGCGCCTTGGCACTACCTTAGCATCACAGTGCTTGTGATCACAATACTGCAGGCGGAGAAACGCCTGCGACAAGCGCAAACGTGGGCTGGACGCGGCGCATGCCGCCTAGGGAGGTTGAGATGAGAGGGAGCTTCTTGCGCGGGGCGCTCGCCCTCGCGTTGGTTACCGGCATTGGTGGTTCGCGGATCGCCACCGCCGAAGAACAGGTCGTGGTGGTGGGTTGGGGCGGCGTCTGGCAGGACGCCTATCGCAAGGCCCTGTTCGAGCCATTCATGAAAGAGACCGGCATCAAGGTGGTCGAGGAGGAGTTCGGCGGCGAATACGCCAAGCTCACCAGCCAGATCGAGGCCGGCAAGGTGACCTGGGATCTGGCCGCGTTCGAGAGCCCGCAGGTGATCCAGGGCTGCGACGAGGGCGCTTTCGTCAAGCTCGACTGGGACAAGCTCGGCGGCCGCGACAAGCAGATCGACTACGCCGCCCACGATTGCGGCATCGCGTCCGACATCTGGTCGACGGTGCTGGCCTACGACGGCGACAAGATCAAGGACGGCCCGAAGAGCTGGGCCGACTACTGGAACGTCGAGAAATGGCCGGGCAAGCGCGGCGCCTACAAGGATGCCCGCATCATGATCGAAATCGCGTTGATGGCCGACGGTGTGAAAAAGGAGGACATCTACAAGGTCCTCGCCGAACCGGCCGGATTCGATCGTGCCTTCAAGAAGCTGGACGAACTGAAACCGCACATCCTGTGGGCGGAAAGCGCCGCCGACGGCATGCAGCGCCTGCTGGCCGGCGATGTGGCGATGGTCGTCAACTTCAACGCGCGCGTCAGCGGCGCCGCGAAGGAGAACAACCGCAACCTCGTGATCGCCTGGGACAGCGGTTTCTGGGTCGGCACCGACTATTGGGTCCAGATCGCCAACGGCCCGAACCCGTCGGCGGCCGCCAAGATGCTGGAATTCTACTCTCGCCCGGCCACGCAGGCTGCGCTGGTGGAGAACCTCAGCTACGGCGTTCCGACGCTTGCGGCCTACGACCTGATGCCCGCTCCGATCAAGGACGGCCTGCCGACCTCGCCCGACAAGGCGGCGTGGGCGGCGGTCTACAGCGACGATTTCTGGGTGGAGCACCAGGCGGCGACGACGGAACGCTTCAACGCCTGGGCGGCGCAATAACGAGAACGCGAGCTTCCCTATACTCGGTCAGGCGGCGTCCATCCGCGCCGCCTGACCTTTCATTTCCAGCGGAGAAGATCATGTCGAGCGCGTCTGCTGCCGCCCTCAACCGCAACCAGAACCTCAGCTCCGCCGTGCGCGAGGCGGAAGAGCGGTACATCGTCGCCAACCCGGAAAGCCAGCGGCTGGCGCAGCTGGCAACCCAGCGCCTGCCCGGTGGCAACACCCGCACGACCGTGCATTTTTCGCCCTTCCCGCTCTACATGGCGTCCGGCAAGGGCAGCAAGCTGACGGACGTCGACGGGCACAGCTATGTCGACTTCATCAACGAATACACCGCCGGCGTGTTCGGCCACTCCAACTCGGTGATCGCCGAGGCGGTGCGCCAGGCGCTGGCCGGCGGCATCAACCTCGGTGCGCCGACCAAGCACGAACGGCTGCTGGCGGAAGAAATCCAGCGGCGCTTCCCCGCGATGGAACTGCTGCGCTTCTGCAACTCCGGCACCGAGGCGAACCTGCTTGCCCTCGCCACCGCGCGCGCGACCAGCAGCAAGCCGGCGGTGTTGATCTTCGACGGCGCCTATCACGGCTCCATCCTCTATTTCTCGCACGGCGGATCACCGCTCAACATGAAGTTCGAGTGGATCACCTCGACCTTCAACGATCTGGCGAAGGCGAAGGCCGACATTGCGGCCAACGCCGGCAAGCTGGCCGCCGTCATTGTCGAGCCGATGCAAGGCGGCGCCGGCGCACTGCCGGCCGATCCCGCCTTTCTCAAGGGCTTACGCGCGGCCTGCGACGAGCACAAGGTGCTCCTGATCCTGGACGAGGTCATGACTTCGCGCCTCGATCCCGGCGGCGTGCAGCACCTGATGGGAGTCCGACCGGACATCATGACACTCGGCAAGTATGTCGGCGGCGGCATGACCATCGGCGCGTTCGGCGGCCGTGCCGAGATCATGGCGCGGTTCGATCCCGGGCGGCCCGATGCCTATCCCCACGGCGGCACCTTCAACAACAATGTGGTGGCGATGGCGGCAGGTCATGCCGCGCTGACCAGCGTGCTGACCACCGAAGCGCAAGGCCGGATGAATGCCTTGGGCGACCGGTTGCGCGCGCGGCTGAACGATCTCGCCCGGAAGCTCGATGTGCCGATGCAGACGACCGGCATCGGGTCGATCTTCGGCATCCATTTCCACGTTGGCCCGACCCGCAATGCAGGCGACCTCGACCGGGGTGAGCACGGGCGCGAACAGGCCGTTGCGGACCTGAAAAAGCTGTTCCACCTCGACATGCTGGCGGCCGGCCAATACATCTCGCGCCGCATCATGGGCAATCTGTCGATCGAGACCAGCGATGTGGAAGCAGAATCGTTCTGCCAGGCGGTGGAAGAGTTCTTGGTGAGCCGCGGCGACGTGGTGCGAGCGGCCTTCCCGCAGAGCTGAGCGGTGCTACAAGCTGGCGCCGATAACCTTGGCGGCGTCCTCGATGTCGTTCACGACCGCGTCGCGGGCTTCGACGGCATCGCCCTTCTTGAGTGCCTTGAGCAGCCGGCGATGCTGGGTCTGGACGATCACGCCGCTCGAGGCGAACTCCTCCCGCTGGATGGTGAGGAGGGGGCCGATCTGCAGCCACAACGCCTCGATGATCTTCACCAGCGTCGGCAAGCGCGAGCTTTGATAGAGGCAGAAGTGGAATTCCCGGTTCTTGGACAGGTATTCCGGACGCTTGGTCTGCCCGGGCAGTTCCATCTCGTCGTTCAATACCGCCATCTTCCTGACTGTATCGGCGGTGATGAGAGGCGTCGCTTCCTCGGCCGCCAAACCTTCCAGCGACGTGCGAATGCGCGTGATCTCGCGGAACCGCTCGCGTGTGATGATGGGCAGGGAAACACTGCGGTTGGGCAGCAGCACCAGGACATGCTCCGCCACCAGCCGGCGCAGCGCCTCGCGCACCGGCATCGGGCTGATGCCAAACGACTTGGCAAGGCTGCGAATGGTCATGGTGGAGCCGGGCGCGATGCGGCCGGTCATCAGCGCGTGCTTCAGCTGGTCATAGACTTCCTCGTTCAGCGTGTTGCGCTGAAGCTTGGGCATTTCCAGTTGGAGCTCGCCGGGAGTGCTCTCTGGGGAGCGTGGCTTTCTAGCCGGTGCCTTCTTGGCGTTCATGTAACCGCGTCCGATGGAGTCGCGATCACGACTCTAGGTGTAATGCGTGATCACAACAACTATAATATTGGCGGCTGACCAGGATCGGGGACGTGAACAGTGTCGCGGCAGGACTGAACAGTCCGACGGGCGCATCGGCGATCAAGGCGGAGATCCGGCGCATTGCGCGCCGGCAAATGCTGCGCGACTCGGTCCTGATCCTGCCGCTGCTTGCCTTTCTGCTGGCGGTGTTCGCCGGGCCGATCCTGTTGTTCATGCTGCGCGCGGTGGAAAACGCAATCGTCCCGGATTCCCTGCCGCGCACGGTCGCCGCGCTTGAGGACTGGCAGCCGGCCGGGGACCTGCCGCCGGAACCGGTCTTTGCCGCGCTGGCGGCGGACCTCAAGAATTTTCCGCCGGACCGGAACCTCGCCGTCCTGGCCCGGCAGTTGAACGCCAGCCGAGAAGGCTTTCGCAGCCTGATGCTGAAGACCACCAACAAGCTGCCGGAGGCCCCGCAGCCAGGCTGGCAGCAAACGCTCACCGCGATCGACAAGAAATGGGCGGACCCGGCCTATTGGGGCACGCTGAAAAACGAGTCCGGCCGACTGACGCCCTCCTACCTGCTGGGCGCGGTGGATCTGAAGCTCGATGACACCGGCAATATCGCGCGCGTCGCGCCCGAACGCGCGCTCTATCTTTCCCTACTCTGGCGCACGTTCGAGATCAGCCTCGAGGTCGCCCTGCTCTGTGCTGTCCTCGGTTTCCCCGCAGCCTTCGTGCTGAGCGCCCTGCCGCAGCACCAGGCGAATCTGCTGATGATCTGCGTCATGCTGCCGTTCTGGACATCCCTGCTGGTGCGAACCACCGCCTGGATCATCCTGCTGCAGGGCAACGGGCCGGTGAACAGCCTGCTGCAATGGCTCAATCTCATCGACCAGCCGCTGCAACTGCTGTTCAACCGCTTTGGCGTGCTGGTAGCGATGGTGCATGTCCTGCTGCCCTACATGATCCTGCCGCTCTATAGCGTGATGAAGAACATTCCGGTCTCGCACTTCCGCGCCGCCCAGTCGCTGGGCGCCACCAACCGGGTCGCGTTTCAGAAGGTCTATCTGCCGCAGACCCTGCCCGGCCTCGCCGCCGGCACCCTCCTGGTGTTCATCATGGCGCTCGGCTACTACATCACGCCGGCGCTGGTTGGCGGACCGAGCGACCAGATGCTGAGCTACATGATCACCTTCCACCTCAACGAATCGATGAACTGGGGGATGGCGTCGGCGCTGGGCGCGCTGCTGCTGCTCGCGACCATCCTGCTGTTCGCCGTGTTCGGCCGCTTTGCAGCCGCGCGGCAGTTCCTGAGGGGCGGCTGAGATGGCGTTGCCCCCGCATGCCTCGTTCGAGGATCGCGTCTGGTACTATGGCGCCCGCCTGCTGTGCTACGGCGTGCTGTTGTTCCTGATCCTGCCGATCCTCGTCATCGTTCCGATTTCCTTCACCTCGGGCAACATGCTGGCGTTCCCGATACCGGGATTCTCGCTGCGCTGGTACGAGACCATCGTGCACGGCGCGGCCTGGATCGATGCGGCGAAGAACAGCCTGTTCATCGGGGTCTGCTCGACCGCGCTCGCCATGGTGCTCGGCACCATGGCCGCCATCGGCCTGTCGCGCGCCCGTTTCCGCGCCAAGCCCTACGTCATCGGTCTGCTGGTTTCACCCATCCTGATCCCGATCGTGATCACGGCGGTGGGCATGTATTTTTTCTTCGTCAGCCTCGGGCTGGTCGGGACCTATCTTGGGCTGATCCTCGCCCATACCGCGCTCTCGGTGCCATTCGTCGTCATCACCGTGCTGGCCACCCTGGAAGGCTTCGATACCAACCTGGCGCGGGCCGCCGCCTCGCTCGGCGCGCCGCCGCTGACGGCCTTCCGCAAGGTCATGCTGCCGATCATCTTCCCCGGCGTCGCGTCCGGCGGCCTGTTCGCCTTTGCGACCTCGTTCGATGAGATCGTCGTCACCCTGTTTATCGCCGCGCCGGAACAGCGGACCTTGCCGCGGCAGATCTTCAGCGGCGTCCGCGAGTATGTGAGCCCAGGGATCGCCGCGGTGGCGACGTTGCTGATCTTGGTCTCGATCCTGCTGCTGGCGACAGTCGAGCTTCTGCGCCGGCGGTCGGAGCGGCTGCGATCCGGCGGCAAGTAGCTAGGCCGTCTCCACCAGAAAGTTACCGTGGTCGTCGACTACCGCGGCCTGCTTGTCGAGGAGCAGGATGGTGGTCGTCGGCAACTCGATCACGGACGGGCCTTCCACTCTGGCCCCGGCGCCAAGCTGCGCGCCTTCATAGATCGGCAGAGTCTGCAGTCCCGCCTTGCCCAGATAGACCGGCCGGCGCGATTTCGCCTGCGACGCGCCCTGCTGCGGCGAGAGCTTCCTGCCCCTGCGGCCCCCGCCGCCGGTGTCGCCCATGGCGCGGACCTTCCAGGTTGTGAACTCAACCACGTCGGCCTCGTCCTTGATGGTGTAGATGCGCTCGTGCATCTGATGGAAGGCGGCACTGAGGCCGGGCAGATCCTCCTTCCGCAGCTTGCCGTCGGTGAGCTCGAACGGCACCTCGATGTCCCACGACTGGTAGAGATAGCGGCCCTGGAACGCGAACTCGAAGCGCTGCTTGTCCTCGCCAAAGCCGGCGCGTTTCAGGAACGCCTTGCCACGCTGGATCAAGGTGGCCAGGAGCTTGTTCACCTTGGCGAGCTCGAAGTCGCGGTCCATCGTGTTCTGCGTCCCGGTCTCCTCCCAGCGCACATCGGAGATCAGGCCGCCGAAGGCGCTGAGGCCGGCGGCGAACTTCGGCACCATGAAACGCCGGATGCCGAGCAGCCGCGCCATTTCGCCGATGTGGCAGGCGGTCGCGCCGCCGCCGCTGACGACGTAGGAATCGCGCGGATCGATGCCCTCGTTGATCGTGATGTCCTCGATCGCCCCGATCATGTTGTGATTGCTGGTGGTGTAGATGGCGTAGGCCGCGTCCAGCGGCTTGAGCTTCAACTGCTTGGCCACGCGGCCGACCGCAGCCTCCGCCTTGGCACGGTCGAGCTTGATCTTGCCGCCCAGGTAGTAGTCTGGATCGATGATGCCGAGCACGACATTGGCATCGGTGACGGTGGCGTCGCTCCCGCCGAGACCGTAGCAGGCCGGGCCCGGCCGCGCGCCCGCGCTGTGCGGTCCGACCCGCAGCAGGCCGCCGGCATCGACCCAGGCGATGCTGCCACCGCCGGCTCCCACCGACCGGACGTCGATCTTGGGGATTCCCAACATCTCCATCCCGAAGGTCGCCTCCGGCGTCACCACCAGGCGGCGCCCGCGCAGCGCCGATACGTCGAAGGTCGTGCCGCCCATGTCGACCACGATGACGTTCTCGGCGGTGGTCAGATGCATGCCGGCGATCGGCGCCAGCGTCGGCCCCGACATCACGCTGTAGATCGGCCGGCGGATGATCTCTTCCGGCGGCATCATCCCGCCGACGCAATTGGCGATCAGCAGCTCGTTCTTGTAGCCGTTTCGCTTCAGGACGTTCGCCAGCTTCTCCGTGTAGGCGCTGACGATCGGGAACAGCGAGGCATTGATCGCAGTCGAGATCGTCCGGCGGTATTCGCGGGGAATCGGATTGAGCTCGTGGCTGAGGGTGACCGGCACATCCGGCACCTCGCGCTTCAGGATCTGCCCCACCCGCTGCTCGTGCTTCGGGTTCACGATCGACCAGAGCAGGCAGACCGCGATCGCCTTGACGCCGGCCTTCTTCAGGTATTTCGCCGCCGCGATCACATCCTGCTCGTTCAGCTTCTCGATCTCGTTGCCCATGGCATCGATGCGGCCGCGCACCTCGCAGGTGCGGTTGCGCGGAATGTAGGGTGGCGGAAAGTCGATCTTGGTATTGAAGGCGCGCTTGCGCGGCGATTCGCGCAAGGTGAGGACATCGGGATGCCCGGCATTGCAGATGAGGCCGGCCGGCGCGACCTTGCCCTCCACCAGAGCATTGGTCGACACGGTGGTGCCGTGGACGATGAGGTCGGTCTTCGCAAGAAAGTCACCCAGCGCGCGGTTGTGGCTGTCGGCGGCGACGCGCAGCACGTTGATGAAGCCGTTCTCGAACTCGCCGGGCGTGGTCGGCGACTTGAAGATCTCGAGATCGGTTTCCCGGCTGTACAGCACCAGGTCGGTGAAGGTGCCGCCGATATCGATACAGGCCACGAACATCCTATGCTCCCTTTTTCGCTCTCTTGCCCGGCCAGGCCAGCTCCCAGTCCCCGACCAGCCCGTGCGGACGCATGACCAGGATGACCAGCAGGATGACGGCCAGTGCGATCTCCTGCAGGCCCGGCGGCGCCTCGATGGTATGGCTGCCGACCTCGATGCCGCGCTCGACGCTCCGGAACAGTTCCGACACCACCGAGACGAATGCGACGCCCGCGCAGGCGCCGGTCAGGCTGCGCATGCCGCCCACCACCAGCATGGTCAGCGTGACGAAGGTCAGATCGAGGAAGAAGGTGTTGGCGGTCATGGTGCCGAGGAAGTGCGCAAACAGCACGCCACCCATCGCCACGATCACCGCGCTCAGCACGAAGGCGATCAAGCGCTCGCGCTCCACGTCGATGCCGGTGGCGGCGGCCGCCACTTCGCTTTCGCGCGAGCAGCGCAGCGCCAGTCCATGCCGGGTCTGCTGATAGATGGCGGCGATGATGAGCGCCAGAGCCGCTCCCGCCAGCGCCGTCCACAGGCCCGTGAAGCGTGGCAGGCCGACCAGCGCTTGGCGACCGCCTGTCACCGCCTGCCAGTTCAGCGCGACCACGTGGACGATGACCAGCAGCGCGAAGGTCGCCATCGGCAGCGCAATCCCGCGCAATCGCACCAGCGGCGCGGCGACCAGCAGCGCGACGATGGCCGCCACCAGCATGGCAACAACCAGTGCCACCAGGCCCGGCAACTGCAGGGTCTCGAGGAGCGGCGGCAGGCCCAGGGCCACCTGCTTCTTCGCCGGCAGGATGGTGAGGATCGCCGAGACATAGCCGCCGATCGCCATGAACCCGACATGACCGAAGGAGAAGACGCCCGAGTTGCCGACGAAGATGTAGAGGCCGATGACGACGGTGAGCTTGATGAACGCTTCCGTCACGGTGCGCTGCAGGGCGGGCGGCGCCAGCGTCGCCACCAAGGCCACCGCGACCATGATCGCCAGCAACAGCGCGGCTGACTGCCACGGGCGGGTTTGTGCACGGCCCATGGTCAGACCCGCTCCATGTCGGCGCGCCGCGTCATCAGGCCCTGCGGCCGCCACAGCAGGAAGGCGATGAAGGCCAGGAACACGAACGCGTCGCGATAGGGCCGGAGTTCCACCGGCAGATAGGCCTGCAGGCTGACCGACACGATGCCGACCAGGAACCCGCCGAGCGCCGCGCCGACCAGCGAGCCCATGCCGCCAATGACCGAGGCAACGAACGCGATCAGCACCATGTTGACGCCCATCTTGTAGGAGACCGTGCCGGTCTGGGCCACCAGGTAGAGCGAGACCATGCTGGCGAGCACGCCGGAGATGACGAAGGCGACGGCGATGACCCGGTTGGCGCGCACGCCCAGCAGGCGCGCCATGGTGAAATCCTCGGCCGCGGCGCGCATCTGGACGCCGATGCGCGCGTGGCGGAAGAACAGCGCCAGGCCGCTCATGGAGATGACGGTGACGACGATCGCGGCCAGCTGCAGTTCTGGCACGCGGAGCGGCCCCACCTCCACCGCATCACCAAGTTGCGGCAGGAAATCGACTCCCATCGGGCGCGAGCCGAAGATCATCAGTACCACATGCTGCAGCAAGTAGGAGACCGCGAATGAGGAGATCAGCAGCGTCGCCGGACTGGCCCGGCGCAGCGGGCGAAAGGCCAGGCGCTCCATGCCGAGGGCGAGAATCGCCACCACCAGGATGGCGGCCACGCCCATGACCAGATAGGGTTGGCCCGCCAGGCCGTACAGCGCAAAACCGCCGACCATGATCAGTTCGCCATGGGCGAAGTTGATCAGCCGCATGATGCTGAAGATGAGCCCGATGCCGAGCGCGGCCAAGGCGTAGACCGCGCCCAGCGAGATGGCGTCGATCGCGTTCTGGATGACGATCATCGCGCGCCTTTCCCGGCATCGACGCCGAAATAGGCCGCATCGAACGCGGCAGTGCCGTGCAGTTCCGACGAGCGGCCGGACATCGTGATCTGGCCTGAGTTCATGACGTAGGCGCGGTCAGCGGCTGCCACCGCGCGGTGGACGCTCTGCTCCACCACCAGGATGGTCATGCCCTGGCGCTTCAGCTCGAAGATCGCGTCGTAGACCTGCCGAACGATCAGCGGCGCGAGGCCGAGCGATGGTTCGTCCAGCAGCAGCAGTTTCGGCCGCGCCAGCAGGGCGCGCGCGATCGCCAACATCTGCTGCTCGCCGCCAGACAGCTTGCCTGCCCGCTGACGGTAGCGTTCGCGCAGGATCGGGAACATATCGAGAGCGCGCTCGATGTCGGCCACGACCGCCTGCCGATCGCGGCGCGTGGTGGCGCCCAGCGCGATGTTCTCGGCAACGGTCAGCGAGCCGAAAATGTGGCGTCCTTCCGGCACCAGCGCCACGCCCCGCGAGGCAAGCACCTCCGGCGCGACACCGAGCACCGAGGCGCCGCCCAGCCGCACTTCGCCCTGCTTCGCACGGACGACGCCCGCCACGGTCAACAGCAGGGTCGATTTGCCCGCGCCGTTTGGGCCGATGACCGCCACGATCTCGCCCTCGGCAAGCTCCAGCGAGACGCCGCGCAGGGCAACGATGTTGCCGTAGCTCACGTGGAGGTCGGTGATCGTCAACATCAGATCGCCTCGTCGCCGAGATAGGCCTGCCGCACCTTGGCGTCCAACCGGATCTCATCCGGCGTGCCGACGGCGATGGTGGCGCCTTGCTGCAGCACCTGGATCCGGTCGCACAGACGGAACACCAGCGACATGCGGTGCTCGATCAGCAGGACGCCGCATTCGCCGGTCGTCCGGATGCCGTCGATCACGCCCTTCAGCTCGTCGCATTCGGCATCGTTCAGGCCGGCGGCCGGCTCGTCCATCAGCAGGAACCGCGGCTTCATGGCGATGGCGCGGCCGATCCCAACACGCCGCTCTTCGCCGAACGGCAGGGTATCGACGCGCCGTTGCGCCTTGTCCGCGAGGCCGAGGGAGGCAAGCACCTGGTAGGCCGATTCGCGCGCCGCCTTGCGCGAGACGCCGGTCGCCATCGCGCCCGCCTCGACATTCTCCAGCGCAGTCAGGCCGCCGAACGGCAGCACGCTCTGGAACGTGCGCACCAGGCCGCGCCGGCTGCGTTCATGAGGCTTCCAGCGCGCGATGTCCTCTCCTGCCAGCCGCACCGTGCCACTGTCGACCACCTGGAAGCCGGTCAGCACATTGACGAGCGTGGTCTTGCCGGCGCCATTCGGCCCGATCAGGCCGAGGACCTCGCCGCAGCGAAGATGAAGACTGACGCCACTGATCGCACGCAGTCCCTGGAAATTGACGACGACGTCGGAAACCGTCAGGTCCGACGCCGTCGCTTGTCCCGAGGGCGCTGAGAGGTCCATGCCGCTAGGATATTCACTCGTGCGGTCGCGTCAGTTGGGCATCTTCTCGGCGCGGACGACCTGGATGATGTTGCCGGACTTACCGGCTTTCACCTCGATCAGCAGCAGGTCGCGCTGCATGTTGATGTGCTGATCGGTGGTGAAGGTCGTGGGCCCGGCCAGCAGCGCCTCGTTGTTGAAGCTCTGCAGGGCATCCCGCACCTTGTCGGTGTCGAACGTGCCCGCCTTCGTGACGGCCCTGGTCCAGGCCTCGATCACGCTGTAGCCGGTGATCGCATGGGACGTGACCGGCGGCTTGCCCCACTTCTTCTGGAACTTCGCCATGAAGTCGGCGACTTCCGGGCGCGGATCGTTGCCGAAGATCGACCCGTAGGTAACGAAATAGAACTCGGTCAGGTTCGGCACGCCTTCGAGCCAATAGTCGCCGTCCCACGATTCCGAACCGAGCAGCGGCTGGTTCACCCCGGCCGCGCGCAGCTGGCGCGTGGCGCTGACGCCGGCCGGCGGAAACGACGCCAGCACGATGAAGTCCGGCTGCTTCGGCAGTGACTTGATGCGGGTGATCTGGCTGGCGATCTGCGGATCTTCGCCGCCGAAGGTGTCCTCGCCGAGCAGAGCTTCGGCGCCGGCCAGCTCGGTCCAACGCTTCTTGAAGAAGTCGGCCCAGGTGGCGTCGAACGCGATGGTGGTGTCCATCAGCACGTAGCCGGAGCGCCAGCCCTTCACGTTGTAAGCCCACTCCGCCATCGCGACGGCCTGGCCCGGCGCGCCTGTCGCCATCGTGAAAGCATTGGGCCCGATGCCGCTAGGCCCGAACTTGGGATCGCCGGCGCAGGTCGAGAAGGCGATGAGGCCGGTCGAATCCGCGACCGATGCGGCGGAACTGCCGAAATCGTAGTCGCAAGTGACGACCACCATCTGCGCACCCTTGTCGATCACTTCCTGCGCGGCAGTGCCGCCGTAGGCGATGTCGGACTTGGTGTCGGCGTAGATGATCTTCAGCTGCTTGCCGAGAACGCCGCCTTTGGCGTTGATCTCCTCGACCGCGACTTCCATGGCTTGGGCCGGACCCTCGTCATAGGGCGCGACCACGCCGCTTTGCGCGATGGCCGCGCCGATGATGACTTCCTCCGCCTGGGCCGATGCGCCAAACAGCGCGATACCCAACGCGCCTGCCGTCAGCGAACGCGTGATTGACAACGCTCGATTCATTTCCGCCTCCCTCTCGCCGCCGTTTTTCCGCGGCTGACCGTCTTGGATGAACTCTTCGATTTGCGCAGCCGTGCCGTGCCGACTTCGTCGAGCACATAGTCGATGCCGTTCGGCGCCTTCGCGACCACCACGCCGAAATCCTTGCGCGCGGCGCCGACGCTCAGCCAGCGGCGATTGACGTCCGCCACCACGCGCGCCGGGTCACGCCGGCGCGGATCGCCGTAGCCGCCGCCCGCGCAGGAGCGGTAATGCACCGCTTCCTTCACGCTCATGGTCTCGGTATGGAAATCCGGCAGCCGCTCGAGCTTGCCGTTGCGATGCCGCTTCCAGGTGCCGCAGCCGGCGCCGGCCTGGCCGCCCAGCACACCTTTGGGTGCGAATGTGCCGCCATCGCCGCAGTAGTAGACGGTGAGGTCGCCGGTCAATGAGCGGTACGATCCCTTGGTCGCCGGTGCGCCGTTGAACTCGCCGAAGCCCATGCTGTCCTCGGCAACGCTGCGCTCCTCGATCAGGATCGGATAGGTCGCCTCGTCGACCTCGATGGAATCGTTGACCATGATGCCGTTGCCGACCGCGCACTCATAGGTCAGCCAGCCGTCATGGCCATGGCTGCCTGGACCGCCCGACAAGGCGAGCATCAATTGCGTGATATACGGGATCTCGGTCTTGCGGCGCTTGTCGACGCCCGACACCACGCCCAGCGCCGCCGAGAAATTGCCGCCGCCCTCCGCCATGCCATACGGTTCACCCAGCCGGGCGAAGCAGCATTGCACCGCGTTGGCGAGCCGCTCATTGACATTGCTGGTGGCGCAAGAGGTGCCGATCGGATGCTGCGGCCGACCGACGACGCAATTATCGCGCAAGAGCGGGACGATCCGGCTGGCGCTGCCGTGATTGTGCGGGATCGTAGAATCGATGTTGTAGTAGACGCCGGTGCGGCACGAAGCGATCACGCAGGCCTCGCTGACATTCAGCCCACCCTGGACGCAATCGGGATTGTCGCGCACGTCGACGGTGATCAGACCGGCCCTGGGATCGATCTTCACCTTGGCGCGGATGGCGACGCCCTTGTCCGCCACGCCCGGCACCGGATCGTGCCGCACTTCGTAGCTCAACGTGCCGGCCGGCAGCTGCCGGATGGCGGCAATCGCACGCCGCTCGCCGTAATCCATCCATGCTTCGATGAAGGCTTTCACGGTCCCGATGCCGTACTGCTTCGTCAACTCCCTCAGGCGTCGTTCGCCGGTCCGGCAGGCGCCGACCTGGGCACGATAGTCGCCGTACCAGATGTTGCTGACGCGGATCTTCTGGCGCCCCATGCGGATGAGGTCGGCCTTGTCCTCGCCATTCTCCTGGATGCGCACACAGGGGAAGTGCAGCCCCTCCTCATAGATCGTCTTGGCATAGGGCAGATAGGTCGTCGGTTCCGGCGCGCCGATGTCGGCATGATGCGAGCGCGCCAGGGTCCAGAACAGCGGTCCGCCATCGCAGAAAACCGGCACACAGAGCGTCAGGTCGGCATGATGCGTGCCGCCGAAGAATGGCGAGTTGTTCAGGAATGCGTCGCCTTCCTTGATGTCGTTGAACAGTTCGGTGATCGGCTTGGTGGTCAGCTCCAGCGCGGTCACGTGGATCGGCAGCGCCTCCTCCACCGACACCAGGCGATGATCGTAGGTCAGAATTCCGCAGGACATGTCGCGCGCGTTCTTGATCACGCTCGACCGGCTGGCCTTCATGACCGTGTTGGTCATTTCGCGGATGATCGATTCGAAACGGTTTGACAGCACCGCGAGCAAAATCGGATCGAATTCCGTGGGCTTTGCGCCCACCGCGCCACCGTCCCCCATGCCGCTCTCCCTGCGAGCAACCATTGATGCGGATGGGCAGCCTCCCCCATCGCACAGCTTTCGCCAACTCTAAATCACAATTGCTGTGATCACAAGTCCCTCGGGCGACTGTCGCGGCACGTTGCTATGGCCGGCGGCCCCGCAGATGGCTCGGGATGAGGTCTCCGGAATCAAGGGCGCCTTGCCGGCCTTTGGCGCTGGCCAGCCGGTTGCTGGCCATCGTCTCGCCCACGATCGCTGCGAGCCGCTGGCGTGCTGGCCCTTCCAGTACCTCGATCTCTTTACGGTTGGATTGTTGCAGGCGTCGGCGGACATCAGTCACGCGCCGCTCCGCAAAGCCCGCGTTGATCATGGCCCGCAGCGCGACAGCAGGCGGCGTAAACGCGAACTTGAGCGGTCCCATCGACAGCCAGGCTTCGACCACCGCGCTCTTGCCCGCGTCCTCGGCCCACAGCCAATCCGCCGCCGTGAACCAGCCGCGCGGCTTCAGCACGCGGAGCACTTCGGCATAGAGCGCGGCCTTGTCCTCGACATGCACCATGGCATCCTTCGAGAATACAACGTCGAAACTCGCATCGGAGAAAGGCAGCGCACCAGGCTCGACCAGCTGAAACGTGACGCGTTCCGTCAATCCCCTGGCCGCAATCAGAGCGCGGGCGGATTCCACCAACTGCGGTTCGACGTCGACGCCGATGACCTCAGCCGCCCCATGATCGGTCGCGAGCAGGATATCGACGCCACCCAGGCCCGAGCCGATGTCGAGAACCCGTTTGCCGGTCAATTCGATTCCGGCCACCATCTCGGCCACTTCGTCAGGTCCGCCTGGAGACAGGAAGCCTTCGCCCCACATGAACTGCAGGGCATCGGTGAAGTCCTTGGCATATTGCATGAACATCTCCCCATCATCGCGGAAGCTGCTCAGCGCCCGGCCGCCAAAGCAGTCCGCAGCTGTTGACTCCGAATGTCAATGTCGCCGCCGAAGCGGTCCAGCACAACGCGAATGAACGCCAGGTCGATACTACGGTCGTGCATCGCGTCGTATTCGTTCGGTTCATCGGTTGCGCCTGGGTATTTGCCGTCCGGATGAAGGTAGAGGTCGATGCCGGCAATGATCAGCCGGGCTGGCCGGAGCAGCGCGGCCGCCGCGACCATCAGCGCGCCATTCGTTGGCCGGTGGGACCAGGTCCGATCACTGAATGGCGATGCAAGCTCGGGGAAAACCAGATACTCCGTGCGTGTGGCGATCCTCCGCCGCGCATAGCTCTCGAGGATGAGGTTCGCATCCTGGCGGGTCGGAAAACAGACGATCGGCACGGCGGGTCCCGGCGGCGCATCGAGGTCGGCGGTGAACACCACGTTCGGATCGCGATGAATGCTTCGGTCGCTCCAGATCCAGTTGACACGAAACAGGCAGTCGAACCCGGCACTCTCGATGCCGGTCCCCTCCGACGACGGACCATTGCCGAGGCAAAGGATGGCCTTCGGCTCGCCCAGACGGCTTCGGAGTTCATCCCAACTCGCGATGCGGCGCATGCCAGCAAGATGGGCGCGCGTACGGCACAGCGTGCCGGCGAGGGCGGCCCAGAGGTTGTTGTCAGGAGGCCATTGGGTCACAACGTTGCGTCGAGATGCCAAGGTGCGAACTCATCCTCGCCATAGCCCATCAGGTGGCGCCTGGTGCGCCGGCCCCGCAGCACAGGGGCTGGTTGCTCCTGGGGTCCGCCGACCGTCAGCCTATCACGCGAAGTTCACGTAGATGGTCTTCTTCTGGAAATAGGCATCGAGGCCGTACTTGCCGTCCTCGCCGCCGATGCCGCTGTGGCGCAATCCTGCATGGTGCGCGTGGACGGCGTCGCCGCCGGGCCTGTTGACATAGATCTCGCCGAACTTCAGCTCGCGCACCAGCCGCATCAGGCGGCGCATGTCCTTGGTGAAGACATAGGCCGACAGTCCATAGCGCGACTCGTTGGCGAGGCGCAGGCCCTCGTCGAAGTCGGTCACGGTCATGAGCGGGATGACGGGACCGAACACCTCGTCCTGCATGATCGGCATGCGGTTGTCGACGGCGGTCAGCACGGTCGGCTCGAACCAATGGCCGCGCGCGAACTCGCCCTCGGTCAGGCGGTTGCCGCCGGTCAGCACTTTGGCGCCGGCGGACGTCGCCGCTTTCACCATGCGCTCGACCTTGTCCAGCTCCGGACCGCTGAACTTGGGGCCAACATCGACCATGGTGAGCGGATCGCCGACTTTCAGGGCCTTCACCGCCCGCACGAATTTCTCGGTGAACTCGTCGGCCACCCGCTCGTGCACGTACATCCGCTCGTTGCAAATGCAGATCTGGCCGCAATTCTCGAAGCGCGAGGCGATCGCCGCCTTCACCGCGGCGCCGATGTCGGCATCTTCCGCCACGATGAAGGGCGCCTTGCCGCCGAGTTCCAGGCGCAGGATCTTGAGGTCGTCGGCGGCGGACCGGAAGATCTCCTTGCCTGCCCGCACGCTGCCGGTCAGCGTGATCAGGCGCGGGATCGGATGCTTGACCAGCGCGGCGCCCAGCCCCTCGCCGGTGCCGCTCACCACGTTGATCACACCCGGCGGGAAATCCAGCTGGGTGGATAGTTGTGCGATCTCGAACGCCGAGAGTGGCGTCCCTTCATGGGACTTGATGACGATGGTGTTGCCGGCCAGCAATGCCGGCCCCATCTTGCGAGTGGTCAGCGCCGCCGGGTAGTTCCAGGCGGTCAAGCCGACCGCTACGCCATGAGCGACGCGCTGGATCCAGACCTGCTCGTCGGTGTTGTCGGATGGAATAATGTCGCCGGTGATGCGCCGCGCTTCCTCCGCAGCATAGGTCAGGTAGAGCGCGGTGCCTTCGATCTCGCCGCGCGCCTCGGTCAGCGGCTTGCCCTGCTCCGCCACCACCAGCCGCGCCAGCCTGTCCCGGTTCTCGAGGATGAGGCGCGACAGGCCGATCAGCAGCTTGGCGCGTTCGATCGGTGGCAGCGCCTCCCAGGCCGGTTGGGCTGCGGCCGCGGCGACCAGCGCTCGATCGGCGTCATCGGCGCCACCTTTGGGAACCGTCGCGATCACCGCGCCTGTCGCGGGGTTCTCAACCTCGATCCACTCCTTGACCGTGGAGTCGGTCCACTGACCGTTAATGAAGTGGCGATAGCGCGGAACGCCGTTCACCATATCCTTCATGGCAGGCATCGATATCTCTCCTAGGTCGCGGGTGCCGCGACGGGCTGATAGCCCATCTGTTCCGGCAGCCACAAGGTCAATTCAGGGACATAGACAAGAACAAACAACAACGCGATCAGCACGACGAGGAAAATCCAAATCTCTTTGGTGATCGCTGCGACCGAGACGCCGGATACGCCGGCGATCAGGAACACCAGCTCGCCCATCGGCGGGGTCACCAGGCCTATCATCATGTTGACGATCGCGGTCACGCCGAAATGCACCGGATCAATGCCCAGAGCATGCACGGTCGGCATCAGCATCGGCACGATGATCAGCAGCATGAGCATGGTGTCGAGGAAGGCGCCGAGCACCAGGAACAGCAAATTCACGATCAGCAGGAACATCGCCGGCGACATGTCGAGCGAGATCATCCAGGCGCCCATCGCCGAGGGGATCTGCTCCGCCGCAACCACCCAGTTCATCACCAACGCGCCCGCGATGGTGATGGCGACCACGGCAGTGGATCGCGCCGAGTCGATCAGGACCTGGACGAAACCTCGGACGTTTAGCGAGCGGTACCACAAGGTTGCCAGCAGCAGCGCATAGAAGGCAGCCACCGCCGCTGCCTCGGTCGGCGTCACGGCGCCGCTGTAGATGCCGCCCAGCATGATGACGGGCAGGAACAAGGCAGGCAGCGCGGTCTTGACGGTTTCGACCGCCTGCCGCCGAGTTGGCGGCGGCTCGGTCGGGAAGTTTCGTCGCTTGGCGATGGCGGCGACCACGCCCATCTGCGCGAAGCCCAGCAGCAGTCCTGGAATCACGCCGGCAATAAACAGATAGCCGATCGACGTGTTCGAGACGACGCCGTAGATCACCATCGGGATGGAGGGCGGGATGATCGGCCCGATGATCGCCGACGTCGCGCTCAGCGCGCCGGCAAAGCCGGGCTTGTAGCCGGCCTTGATCATCATATCGACTTCCAACTTGCCGGGACCGGCGGCATCGGCGAGCGCACTGCCGCTCATGCCGGAGAAGATCATGCTGGCCACGATGTTGACGTGCGCCAACCCACCGCGCAGGCGGCCGACCAGCAGATTGGCGAACTCGAACAGCCGATCCGTGATCTTGCTGGCGTTCATGATGTCGGCGGACAGGATGAACAGCGGCACCGACATCAGCACGAAGCTCGAGAACAGGCCATTCAGGCTCTGGCTCGCCGCGATCGCGATATCCTGGCCGGTCACGAACAGGTAGACGAACGCGGCAGCCAGCATAGCGTGCCCGATCGGCATGCCGAGGAACGACCACAGGAAGAACAGCCCGAACATCAGATATGCGGCGAAACTCATGAGCGGGCTTTCAGAGGTGCCGCCGCCAGTCGGCGCCGAACAGGCGCTTCAGGCGCACCGCGGCGCCAACCACCACGGCGATCATGAAAATGCCGAAGCAGGAATAGACGATGTCCATCGGCAGGCGCAGGATCATGGTCTTGCGCCGCCCGAGGAAGGACAGATATTCCAGGATGACGGGAAGCGCGGCCAGGAAGATGATGCCGAGCGTGGCGGTCAACAGCACCGCCAAGGCGCGCCGCTGCGGCGGCGGAAACTTCTGATACAGCACGTCGAACACGATGTGCTGGCGCTCGGTCAGCAACACATTCGATGTAAAGAACACGATCCAGATATAGCCGATGGAGCAGATTTCCAGCGACCAGGATACCGGCGCATTGAAGATGTACCGGCTGACGATCTGAATCATGAAAGCGCCGAACATGAGGGCGAACGATGCCGCCGCGATCAGTTCGGCGCCGCGCTTGAGCTTGGCGCCAAGGTTCGTCATCACCGTGATGTCCTTGAGCGCCAAGCTCGGTGCATGGCTCAGGCGCCGGCCGCTTTGATGCGGTCGAGCATGCCTGCCGGCCAGTTCTTGGAGAAGTCGGAATTGACGAACTTGTCCAGCACCTGGGCGCGGAACGCCGCGACGTCCGGCGTCGTGACCTTCAGCCCCTTGCCTTCCATGAACGCCACCGCATCCTTCTCTGTCGCGACGACGCCAGCGTCATTGACCGCCTTGCCTTCCACCTCGGCGGCGGTGATGGCGGCGCGCTGCTCATCGCTTAGGGCATTCCAGTACTCGCTTGCCACCGCGAAGAAGGTGTTCGCCACCATATGCGAGGTCAGCACGATCTGCTTGGAGACCTCGTAGAACTTGGCCGCCATCGCGTCCGGCAACGGGTTCTCGAGCCCGTCGATGGTGCCGGTCTGCATCGCCAGATACACCTCCTCGAACGCCAGCGGTGTCGCGTTGGCGCCGAGCGAATTGCCGAGAAACTGCCATGCTTCCGATCCTGGCATGCGCAGCTTCAGGCCCGCCAGGTCGGCCGGCTTGGCGACCTCCTTCACTTCACGCAGGATGACGTGGCGCGTGCCGAGATACTGGCTCTTCACCAGCGTGATGCCGACGTCCTTCTCGATCTTTGCCTTGTATTCGGCGCCGATGTCGCCGTCATAGACGGCGTCGAGATGCGCAGGATCGCGCATCAAGTAGCCGGTGGTGAACACCGAGTATTCCGGAATGAGGGCGGCGATGTCCTGCGGCGACACCATGCCCACTTCCAGGTTTCCGCGCTGCATCGCTTCGATCTCGGTGCCTTGGCCGAACAGCGTGCCATTATAGTGGATCTGCACGTCGAACTGCCCCGGCGAGCTCTTGTCGAGCGCAGCCTTGAAGGCCTGCAGGTTCTTCGCCTGCCATTCCTCTTCGTTGCCGGGCAGCGAGATGCGGAACGGCTTGGCGTCCGCATAGCTCGACTTGATGATGAACGGCATGGAGAGCGCAGCCGCGCCTCCTGCCAACACCGCACGGCGGTTGAACGCCTTGCCGATGAGTCTGGATGTCATGCCAACCTCCCTTGTTGCAGTTGTTATGCCGTTTTCTTGACCTTTGTCGTCACGCGGCTTTGGATTGCCGCGCGGGCGATCTCCCCTTCTGCTTTGCCGGCGGCGGTTCCACCGCGTGCCCGGCCTGCTCCTGCGCCATGGCCGCGGCAGCGCGCTCGACCTCGGGCGCATTGTGGTCGCGCGCCAGCGTCTCGGCTGCTTCCGCGTTGCCGACGATGATGGCCTGCACGATCGGCTCGTGCTCCGAGACGATCTGGTTGAGATCCATGATCAGGGCATTGGAGCAGACGATGTAGTGCCGCACCTGCTGCTCAAGCAGGTGATACTGGTCGATCAGCCGCTGATGCCCCGTGATCTCGACGATCGTCTTGTGAAGGGCAAGATCGGCATCGGCGACCCTGGCGTGACGCTTCGACTTGACCGCTGCAACCAGACGCTCGAATGCTGCCTCGAGCGCGAGCACGCACGCCGGTGTCCGGTGTTGCGCCGCCAGACGCGCCGCCATCCCCTCCAGCGTGCCGCGCAGCGTGTAGAGTTCCCACGCGTCGGAGTTGGAGAATTCCGGCAACATCCACTTGGTGTAGGCGACCTGCTGGATCAGCCCCTCATGCGCCAATGCGCGCAGTGCGGCCCGCAGCGTGCCGCGGCTGACTTCCAACTGTGCCGCCAAGGCGGTTTCGGTGATGCGCTGGCCGGGCACCAGCTTGCCGCTCAGGATCTGTTCGCGCAGGACATCGGCGGCGCGCCAATCGAGCGAGCGTCGGTCGACCTTCACGGATCGCGCTGATTTCACCCCTGTTTCCCGCCATGTCACCGCGCTTGCGGTATTTTCGATGGTCGCCTGGACCATCTCCGTTTGTTGCGGAAATGCTCCCATCGCCGCCGGTCATCGTCAAGTCAATTGTTGACAATCGACAATCACAGATCATGATCAAGCATGCCGCCCAGCCGGGAAGTTGCTCCTACAGAGCGCACCGGATGGGCGCTGGGAGACGATTGTTCAACAGGGGAGCAAGCCGGCATTGAGTGGTCTTCCTGCGCGCGATTGCCTGGTCGTGGCGGTCGCCACGCCTATCACGGAGTCGTTCCGACCCGACGCCGCTTTGCTGGTGGATCGCTGCCGCAAGCTGATGCGGGACGGCTGCGACGGCGTGACCCTGTTTGGCACGACCGGCGAAGGCGCAGAGTTCTCGGTCGCGGATCGGACGGCAACTCTGGAGCAGGTGATCGCGGCGGGCGTACCGGCAAACCGGATCATCGTATCGGCCGGCGCGCTGTCGATCCCCGACATCGTCACGCTGTCGCGCCATGCGATCGATCAGAAGGTCGACGGTCTGCTGCTGATGCCGCCCTGCGTCTATCGCGGTGGCATCACCGACGATGGCGCCTTCCGCTTCTACGCATCGGTGATCGACGCGATCGCGCGGCCTGATCTGCGCCTTTATCTATATCACTTCCCCGACATCTGCGGTGTGCCCGTCACACCCAACGTCGTCCGGCGGCTGGATGAGCGCTATGCGGGGCAAATCGCCGGCATCAAAGATAGCGGCGGCGATCTGGATTTTACCGAAGCGCTGATGCGGCGCTTCTCGCACCTCTCCATCTTCACCGGCAGCGAGATGCATGTGCCGCAGCTGCTCGCCAGCGGCGGGCGCGGCACCATCTGCGGCCTCGCCAACGTGATGCCGCGCCTGATGCGCGCGATGTTCGACGCGCCGAACCTGTTCGAGCGCCGCCGCCACATCCAACAGATCCTGGGCGCGGACATGGTGCTGTCACGCCGCCCGTTCATTGCATCCGTCAAATCGCTGGTGGCCGACAGCACCGGCATTGCAAGTTGGCGCCACGTACTACCGCCGATGTCCGAGCTGCCGCTGCTGGAAGAGCAGCGGATGATTGCCGATTTCCGCACCTGGGAGGCGACGTTGCCGCCGGCATCGCGCAGCCTCTATCCTGCCGATCCGTCATCCGATCCGAAGGTCGTATCGTTGCGGCGAGGCTAGAAATATCGGGCCAATCCGCGCCCATCAAGGAGCAATGCCATGTCTGAACTCAAGGGAGTCTGCGTTCCGGCCTGCACGCCGTTCGACAAGACCGGCGACAACGTGGACGAGAAGGCGCTATCGGCGCATCTCGAGCGGCTGCTCGAGGCCGGCGTTCATGCGGTCGTCTCGTGCGGCGGCACCGGCGAGTTCGCCTATCTCAGTGAAGCAGAACGCCGTCAGATCCATCAACTCATTGCAAAGCGCGTTCACGGCAGATCCAGGTTCGTCGCGCAATCCTCCGCGGTGAGCACGCGCGATACCATCGAGAATGCCAAGTTCGCGGAAGGCCTCGGCGCCGACGCGCTCATGATCCTGCCGCCGTATTTCGAAGGTCCGACCATGGACGGCGTGATGTGGCATTACGAAACCGTCGCCCGCGCGGTCAAGACCCCGATCGTCGTCTACAACATTCCACAGAACACGAACCGTGACATCACGCCCGAACTGTTCAGGCGTCTGCTCCAGATCGACAACATCCAGTATATCAAGGACAGCACCGGCGATTTCACCCGGATCCAGCAATTGATCGCGACCGGCGGCAAGGTTCTGAACGGCGGCGATACGCTCGCATTCCCAGCCCTGGTCGCAGGGTGCCCGGGGCTGATCTGGGGTGGTGTCAATGCGACGCCAAAGGAGGCTGTGCGCCTCTATGACCTTGTCACCAAGGGCGATCTCAACGCGGCGGCAACGGTATGGAAGTCGCTGCTGCCTGCCCAGATCTTCTACTGGACCCACGACTACAACTCGTCGGTCAAGGCAGCGACCAACCTGCTGGGGGGAAATGTCGGGATCTGCCGCAAGCCCGCACTGCCCCTGCCTGAGACCGACCTGTCTGAATTGAAGAGCGCCCTATTGGCTCTAGGCCGCCCGCTCGCCGCGGCAGCACAATAGCGCCACGACGCAAATAGCCTGAGCGCATCAAGCTTGGTCAGATAGAGGCTGTCTATTCTTTCGCGCACTCCGGCAAGCGGAACTTACACGACCGCTCGGGGTCAGGAACTGACATCCGTACTATCAATACCGAATGCGAGCGGGATCTGTTCCGCGCGCAATCGATCTTGAAAGCGCGAAGGCTCTGGAGAGACGGCGCAAACGTTGCCCGAAGATTTGCGCCGGGCACCCGATAGGGGGTCATCATGACATTGGCCACCTCTGCCAAGCCCTAACATATTGCATTTCGACGAGAAAATTATGGCTGGCAGGACTGGCTATGGCGATATAATCGCGTTCTCGCTGGCGGGGCATGATGCACGTGCACACTGGGCCCGATCACGATCCCCTATTAATGGCGCTGTCTGTCCTGATCGCCGTTCAGGGCAGCTTCGTCTCGCTGGTGCTCGCGCGCGAGGTCGGGCGCTTCGAAGGCGCGCGGCGGCGTATGGTGCTGGCGATGTCCGCAGTCACGCTCGGCTCCTCGATCTGGGCCATGCATTTCATCGGCATGCTCGCATATCACATGCCGGCGGACGCGACCTACGATCTGTTTCTCACCTTGCTGTCATTCCTGACTGCGGTGCTCGCGGTCGGCGTCGGCTATGGGATCATGACGGTGATCCCCGCCGGCAACTGGCGCGACGTCGCGGCCGCGATCTTCACCGGCGGTGGCATTGCCGGCATGCACTATGTCGGCATGAGCGCGCTGACCGGGCCGATCGAACTCGCCTACCAGTCGCTCTGGGTAGCGATGAGCGTTCTGGTCGGCATCGTCGCCGCCGGCATCAGCCTGCATCTCGCCTTCGGCACCAAGCTGCAGGCGCGCGCCATTCTGGGTGCAGTCGTCATGGGCCTTGCCATCTCCGGCATGCACTATGCGGCTATGTACGGGACCATGATCACGCCGACCGAACTCTCCGGCGCGGCGAGGTCCCATGTGCTCGACCGCAACCTGCTGGCGATCGTGGTGGCGATTGTCGCATTTGTGATTTGCGCCACCTCGATGCTGCTGCTGGTGCCGAACCGCTCCGTCGCGGTCGAGGACGGCCATGCCCTGGCCGGGGCGGCGAGCGGAGCTCTGTGGGAACGCACCGCGGGCGCCGTCGCGGGGGTGCCGGCTCATGCCCCGGGGGTGACCGGGGAAAGGCTCAACGGCAACACCCGGATCCCGGTCCATAGCAACGGCTCCACCATCCTCATCGATCCCGCCTCGATCTGCGCCGTCCGGGCGGACGGCCGCTACACCCACCTGCATGACGGGCGACGGGAGTATTTCTGCAACATGTCGATCACGGATCTGGAAAGCCGTCTGGATCCAGAGCGGTTCTTCCGAGTCCACCGCTCGCACATCGTCCAGATCGCCCGCGTCAAATCGATCCGGCGCAAAGGCGACGGCGCGGTGATCACGGTCGGCGACGCTGGTGAGCCGATTCCCGTCAGCCGTAGCGCCCTGCCCAAGCTGAAGGCTCGGCTGATGACCTCCGACCATCCCGCTACGCAACGACAAGCGACAAATCTGCTGTCGTAATTCGTGGAGCAGCCACCGCATTTCGTGTCGAGCGGCGGACGTTCGTGCTCCGGCGGCTGAACCCAACCCACTGGACGACCTAGATTTCCTTCCGCGAGGAGCGCCGAGACGCGCCCCGCCTCTCTGGGAGGAGACGAAGCATGATACCGGGTCGATTCACCTATCACCGGCCAGGGTCGGTGAGTGAGGCCGTAAAGCTGTTGGCGAGCCTGGGCGAAGATGCCAGGCCGCTGGCCGGCGGCCACAGCTTGATCCCCATGATGAAATTGCGCCTGGCGCAGCCGGAGCACCTGATCGATCTGGGCCGGATCACCGCGCTCAAGGGCATCCGCCGCGACGGCGCCGAGATCGTGATCGGCGCCATGACCACCCAGGCGGAGATCATCGGCTCGGCCCTGCTCGGCGAGACCGCGCCGATCCTGGCCGAGGCGGCCATAGTCATCGCCGACCCCCAGGTGCGCTATGTCGGCACCATCGGCGGCAATGTCGCCAACGGCGATCCGGGCAACGACATGCCGGGGCTGATGCTGTGCCTCGATGCGCACTACACCCTGGTCGGCCCGGTCGGCACCCGCAAGGTGGCGGCCCGCGACTTCTACGAGGCCGCCTTCTTCACTAAGCTCCAGGCCGGTGAGATCGTCACCGAGCTGCGCTTCGCCGTCCCCGCCGCCAATCACGGCTGGGCCTACGAGAAGCTGAAACGCAAGATCGGCGACTACGCGGTCGCGGCGGCCGCGGTCACGCTGGCGGTTTCGGGCGGCAAGTGCACCAGCGCGGCCATCGCCCTCACCAACGTCGCGCAGACGCCCTTGCTCGCGGTCGATGCAGCCAAGGCCTTGGTCGGCAGCAGCCTCGACAAGAGCGCGATCGACGCCGCGGCCAAGGCCGCCATGGCGATCTCCGACCCGGTCGCCGATACGCGCGGTCCCAAGGAATACCGCCAGTCCGTGCTGGGCGTGATGGTGCGCCGCGCCATCGAACGCGCCAAGTCCCGCGCCCGCTAGAGGAGCCGAAAGCCATGAGCACAGATGCCAAAGTGCGGGTCGCGATGAGCGTCAACGGCCGCCAGGTTTCGGCCGAAGTCGAATCGCGCACCCTGCTGATCCACTATCTGCGCGAGAACCTCAACCTCACCGGCCCACATATCGGCTGCGACACCAGCCATTGCGGGGCCTGCACCGTCGATCTCGACGGCAAGTCGGTAAAATCCTGCACCGTGTTCGCGATCCAGGCCGAGGGCGGCAGCGTCCTCACCATCGAGGGCATGGCGGCGGCCGACGGCAGCCTGCATCCGCTGCAGGCGGCGTTCCACGAGCATCACGGGCTGCAATGCGGCTTCTGCACGCCGGGCATGATCACCCGCGCGCACCGGCTGCTCCAGGAGAATCCGAACCCGACGGAAGACGAGATCCGCATGGGCATCTCCGGCAACATTTGCCGCTGCACCGGCTACCAGAACATCGTGAAGGCGATCAGCGCCGCGGCCGAGACCATCGCCGGCCTGAAGAAAAAGGAGGCCGCAGAATGAACGCGCCCGTCCCCACCCGCGCCGAGCGCGAAGCCGCCCTCAAGGGCATGGGCTTTGCCCGCCGCCGCACCGAAGACGCCCGCTTCATCCAGGGCAAGGGCAACTATGTCGACGACCTGAAACTGCCCGGCATGCTGCACGGCGATTTCGTGCGCTCGCCCTACGGCCATGCGCGGATCAAGAAGATCGACGTCAGCAAGGCTGCGGCATTGCCTGGCGTGGTTGCGGTGCTGACCGCCGAAGAGCTGAAGCCGGTGAAGCTGGCCTGGATGCCGACCCTCGCCGGCGACGTGCAGATGGTGCTGGCCGACGGTAAGGTGCTGTTCGCGAACCAGGAAGTGGCCTTCGTCATCGCCCAGGACCGCTACATCGCGGCCGACGCGGTGGAACTGGTGGAGGTGGAATACGAGCCGCTGCCACCGCTGGTCGACCCGTTCAAGGCGATGGCGCCCGACGCGCCGATCCTGCGCGAGGACATCAAGGACAAGCTGGACGGCGCCCACGGCAAGCGCAAGCACCCCAACCACATCTTCGAATGGGTGGTCGGCGACAAGGAAGCGACCGACCGGGTGTTCGCCGGCGCACCGGTGACGGTGAAGGAGCTGATCTCGTACCAGCGCGTCCATCCGGCGCCGCTGGAGACCTGCGCCTCGGTCGCTTCGATGGACAAGATCAAGGGCGAGCTGACCGTCTGGGGCACCTTCCAGGCGCCGCACGTCGTGCGCACCGTGGCCGCGATCCTCTCCGGCATTCCGGAGCACAAGATTCGCATCATCTCGCCCGACATCGGCGGCGGATTTGGCAACAAGGTCGGCGTCTATCCCGGCTATGTCTGCTCGATCGTCGCCTCGATCGTGCTGGGCGTGCCGGTGAAGTGGGTGGAGGACCGGATCGAGAACCTGTCGGCCACCGCCTTCGCCCGTGACTATCACATGACGGCGGAGCTGGCTGCGACCAGCGACGGCAAGATCCTTGGCCTGCGCTGCCACGTGTTGGCCGATCACGGCGCGTTCGATTCCTGCGCCGACCCGACCAAGTATCCGGCGGGATTCTTCAACATCGTCACCGGATCGTACGACATCCCGGTCGCGCACTTGGCGGTGGACGGCGTCTATACCAACAAGGCGCCGGGCGGTGTTGCCTACCGCTGCTCCTTCCGCGTCACCGAGGCTGCCTACTGCATCGAGCGCATCGTCGACGTGCTGGCGCGCAAGCTGGACATGGACCCGGCGGAGCTGCGCCTGAAGAACCTGATCAAGACCGAGCAATTCCCGTACAAGTCCGCGCTCGGCTGGGAGTACGATTCCGGCAACTACGCTCCCGCGCTCGCCAAGGCGATGGAGGCGGTGGGTTACCGGGCGTTGCGCGAAGAGCAGAAGAAGAACCGCGCGGAGTTCCACAACGGCAAGACCCGCACGCTCATGGGCATCGGCGTCGCCTTCTTTACCGAGATCGTCGGCGCCGGGCCGTCGCGTAATTGCGACATCCTTGGCATCGCGATGTTCGATTCGGCGGAGATTCGCGTGCATCCGACCGGCGCCGCCATCGCCCGCTTCGGCACCAAGAGCCAGGGCCAGGCGCACGAGACCACCTATGCCCAGATCATCGCGACCGAGACCGGCATCCCGGCCGACATGATCGCGGTGGAGGAAGGCGACACCAGCACCGCGCCCTATGGCCTCGGCACCTACGGCTCGCGCTCCACGCCGGTCGCCGGCGCTGCTTGCGCGCGCGCTGCTCGCAAGATCCAGGCGAAGGCGCGGAAGATCGCCGCGCACCTGATGGAAGTCGGCGAGAAGGACGTCGAGTTCGATGTCGACCGGTTCCAGGTCAAGGGTCTGCCCGAGAAATTCAAGACCATGAAGGAAGTTTGCTGGGCCGCCTACAACAACGTGCCGCCGGGCATGGAGCCGGGGCTGGAGGCGGTCGACTATTACGATCCGCCCAACATGACTTATCCGTTCGGCGCCTATATCTGCGTGCTGGATATCGACGTCGATACTGGATCCACCAAGGTGCGGCGCTTCTATGCGCTCGACGATTGCGGGACGCGCATCAACCCGATGGTGATCGAAGGGCAGGTGCATGGCGGATTGACCGAGGCGTTCGGCATCGCGATGGGCCAGGAGATTACCTACGACGCTACCGGCAACGTGCAGGGCGTCACGCTGATGGACTACTTCCTGCCGACCGCGGTCGAGACGCCGTTCTGGGAGACAGACCACACCGTCACGCCATCGCCGCATCATCCGATCGGCGCCAAGGGCGTGGGCGAAAGCCCGAATGTCGGCGGCGTCCCAGCCTTCTCCAACGCCGTGATCGACGCCTTCGCGCATCTCGGTGTCACGCACCTGCAGATGCCGCACGATGCCTGGCGGGTGTGGAAGGCGGCGCAGAAACTGGGGCTGATCGGCTAGGCTTCATGGACCGGCAGCACATCGCGGAGCGGCTGGCGGAACACGGCTACATCGCGGGGCCTGACCTCGCGATGGCGCTGTGGCTGATGGACCTGCTCGGCCGCCCGCTGCTGCTGGAGGGCGAGGCGGGCGTCGGCAAGACCGAGACCGCCAAGGCCCTGGCCGCCGCGCACGGCACAAGGCTCATCCGCCTGCAATGCTACGAGGGGCTAGATGCCAGCGCCGCGCTCTACGAGTGGAACTATCAGCGGCAGCTGCTCTCCATCAAGGCGCGCGAGACTTCCGGCCAGGACGCCAAGGAGATCGAACGCTCGATCTTTTCCGAGGAGTATCTGCTGGAGCGGCCTCTGCTGGCCGCGATCCGGCAGGACAAGCCGCCGGTGCTGCTGATCGACGAGGTCGACCGCGCCGATGAGGAATTCGAAGCGCTGCTGCTGGAAGTGCTGGCCGACTTCCAGGTCTCGATCCCGGAATTCGGCACGGTCACCGCGCGCTCGATCCCCCGCGTGGTGCTGACCTCGAACGGCACGCGCGAATTGTCCGACGCCCTCCGGCGGCGCTGTCTCTATCACTATGTCGACTATCCGAACGAGGACCAGGAGACGCGCATCCTGCTGGCGCGCGTGCCAGGTATCGCCGCGACGCTCGCCGGCCAAGTCGCGCGCTTCGTCGCGCTGGTACGCAAGGAGGATCTGAAGAAGACACCCGGCGTCGCGGAATCGATCGATTGGGCGGCCTCGCTGGTTGGGATCGGTGTCGGCAAGATCGATGCCGCGTCGGAGACTGTGCTCGACTCGCTGATGTGCCTGATCAAGACCCGTGAGGACCAGGGCAATTTCAGCCGCGAAGTGGCCGAGCGCCTGATCGGCAAGGTGGCATGACCATGCCGGCCGACGATCTCGATACCTTGCTCCATTCGCCGCACGCGGCGGGCGTCGGGTTGGTGCGGCGCATGGTCGGATTCCTGCGCAGCCTGCGCGACAACAACATCGCCGTCGGGCTGGGCGAGGCACGCGACGCGCTGACGATCGCCAGCGCCATCGATGTGTCGCGGCCGGCGCAGCTGCGCGCGGCCTTGAAGCCGCTGCTGGCAGCGCGGCGCGAGGAAGCCGAGCGCTTCGACACCTTGTTCGATGCCTACTGGTTGCGGCGCGGCGTCAAGCGAGGGGGGAGGCCGGCGCCGGCGGGCCAGAGCACCGGGCAGGCGAAGCGCCGCCCGGCGATCGGGCCTATGCCAGAAGGGATCGCGGCAATCGCGGATTCAGTCTCGCGCGCGGCCGGCGACGAGGCGCAGGCGGCGGCCCGCTCGAAGCTGGAGCGCGGCGGCGCGTCGAAGGCCGAGATCCTGGCGCGCACCGATTTCCGCCATCTCGACAACCCGGACGATCTGGCGCAGATCGAGAAACTGGTAGAGAACCTGGCCCTGTCGCTGCGGCGCCGGCTCGAGCGGCGGCGCAAGTCGGCACGGAAGGGCGAGCGCCTTGACCTGCGCCGCATGCTGCACGCCAGCATTCCGCACGGCGGCGAGCCGATCGAGATCTATCGCAAGCGCGCGCGGCGGCGGCCGCTGCGGCCGGTGCTGCTGCTCGATGCCTCCGGCTCCATGTCGCAATACAGCGCAATCTTCCTGCGCTTCATGCTGGCGCTGCTCAAGCGCCTGCCGGAGAGCGAAGGCTATCTGTTCCATACGCGCCTGGTAGAGATCGGCCCCGTGCTGCGCGAGCGGCGAAGGGCCCAGGCGCTGGAGCGGCTGTCGCTGCTGACCGAGGGTTGGGGCGGCGGCACGCGCATCGGCGAATGTCTCGCGACCTTCGTGAAACATCATGCGCAGCGCGCTCTGCGCGGCCGCTCCATCCTGTTCATCCTATCCGACGGCTACGACACCGACGAGCCGGCGGTGCTGGGAAATGCGATGGCAGCGCTCGCCAAGCGCGCACGCCGCATCGTGTGGCTCAATCCCCTGCTCGGCTGGCAGGGCTATCGGCCGGTGGCTGGCGGCATGAGCGCCGCCCTGCCCCATGTCGATCTGTTTGCCCCCGCGCACAATCTGCAGAGCCTGGCGGCGCTGGCGCCGCACTTGGCACGGGCTTGAGGAGAGCAAGATGTCCGCAAGTGACGACGTCGCCAAACTGGCCGAAGAGCTGACCGCAAGGGGCGAGCCGTTCGTGTTCGCGACCGTGGTACGCACCATCGCCTCGGTCGCCGCCAAGCCCGGCGCCAAGGCGATCGTCGCCGCTGACGGCAGGATGGCCGGATGGGTCGGCGGTGGCTGCGCGCTCGGAGCCGTCAAGAAGGCGTCGCAGCGCTGCCTGGACGATGGCGAGGCGCGCCTCATCAGCGTCATGCCGTTCGACCAGCTGAAGGCCCAGGGCCTGAAGCCCGGCGACACCCGTGACGGCATCGAGTTCGACAAGAACATGTGTCCTTCGCGCGGCGTGGTCGATGTGTTCATCGAGCCGGTGCTGCCCAGGCCGCAGGTCATCCTGTGTGGCGCGACGCCCGTCGCTCTCGCCATCGCCGAGCTGGCGCCGCGCGTCGGATTGAAGGTTGCGGCCCATACCTTCGCCGACGGCTTTGATGACGTGATGGCGGCCGGTGCGAGCGCGTTCATCGTGGTGGCGACCCAGGGCTCCGGCGACGAGGACGCGCTGAGCGCGGCATTGCGGTCGCCTGCGCGCTATGTCGCCTTCGTCGGCAGCAAGGCCAAGGTCGCGGCGCTGAAGGAAAGCCTGGCGGAGAAAGGCATTCCGCCAGGGCGGCTGGCCGAATTGCGCGGGCCCGCCGGCATTCCGATCGGCGCGGTGACGCCGGAGGAGATCGCGCTCTCCATCCTCGCCGACATCGTGCAGGCGCGCCGCCGCAAGGGCGCAGCCAAGGCCCGCATGGAGGCGGCGGAATGAGCACTGAGAAGATCGACGGCGTGGTGGCGGTGATCCTGGCAGCTGGCCTCTCGCTGCGCATGGCGCCGGACAACAAGCTGCTGCTGGATTTTGCCGGCGAGCCACTGGTGCGCCGGATCGCACGCGAAGCGGTCGCCAGCAAGGCGGCGCGCACCTTCGTGGTGGTCGGCCACGACCGCTGGAACGTGCGCAAGGCGATCGCCGATCTGCCCGTCACCATCGTCGAGAATCCAGACTACACCGAGAGCCAGATGACCTCGGTGCGCGCGGGCGTGCTGGCGGCGCCCGAGGCAAGGGGCTATCTCATCATTCCCGGCGACATGCCGCTGTTGACCGCCGCCGATTTCGACCGCCTGATCACGCGCTTCGAGGAGCTGGGCGCAGACAAGGCGGTGGTGCCGTTCGACGACACCGAGCGCGGCAACCCGATTGTCATTCCGGGCTGGAGCCGGGAGGAGATGTACCGCCGCGGCATCAATTTCGGCTGCCGCAACCTGCTGATCAATTACCCCGAGCTGGTGTCGCCATTGAAGACGGCCGAGCCGCAATTCTTCCAGGACTGCGATACGCCGGAGGCCTATCGCGATCTGCTGGCTGCGTTTGCCGCCATGCGGCTGCCAGCGAGATCCGCCTGAAACGAAGCGAGTGAAAGATGGAACTGACCGGTCAAGAACGCATCGCCGCGCCGCGCGCCCACGTCTGGCAGGCGCTCAATGATCCTGAGATACTGAAGGCCTGCATCCCGGGCTGCGAGAGCATCGAGCTGTTGTCGCCGACCGAGATGAAGGCGCGGGTGGCGCTGAAGCTGGGGCCGATCAAGGCAAGCTTCTCGGGGCAAGTGATCTTGTCGGACATCGACCCGCCCAACGGCTACACCATTTCCGGCGAAGGCAGCGGCGGGTCGGTCGGCGGCGCCAAGGGCAGCGCTCATGTCAAGCTGACCGACGATGCAGGCGCCACTGTGCTCGCCTACAATGTCAGCTCCCAGGTCAGCGGCAAGATCGCCCAACTCGGCGGGCGGCTGGTCGATTCCGCTGCGCAGAAACTGGCCGGCGATTTTTTCGCGAAGTTGAATGAACTGGTGGGGCAGACAGTCCCAACAATTGCACAGACGGCGCCACCAAGCCCGGTGCTGCCATCGCACAACGATCTCGCGAAAGAACGGGCAATAGGATCCTCGTGGCGTTGGTTGATCGCGTTCGCGCTGGGCACGTCAGCCCTGGTTGTCTTGATCTGGTTCAGCTCCTGACCCTGCTGTTGGTGACCGGTCAAAGACGGCTTTCGAATGCTGGCGCCCGCATGACTCGCCTTTGTCCGCCAGGTGCCAAGCCTTCAGCCGCGCCGAGCCGCCTCGATCGCGGCGACGTCGATTTTCTTCATATCCATCATCGCATCAAACGCGCGTTTTGCTTCAGCGCCGCCGGCAGCCATCGCCTCGGTCAGCGCGCTCGGCGTGATTTGCCA
>PNKY01000012.1 GCA_013822765.1 Rhodospirillum sp. | reverse complement strand
CAGGAGGCCCGTTGCTGAAATGACTCTACGCTCTGTACTGTTTCGCACACAACACTAAAAGGTATAGGTCGTCAAATTCATCATCATGCAACCGAACGGCGTGCGACCTGTTAACGGTGGCCCCACCTTCGAGCGATGGCTGCACAGTTCAAGTGCAGCCCAACCCAAAGCTCCGGCATAAACGAGCCGTTGATTCGGCTCCATTCTTCAGCTGCTGAAACGCAGGCTCGGTGGCGGTGAATGCTTCCGATGGCTCAGGCGGATGCGAGACGCTTCGTGCTCTTGCCCATTGAGGTGAGAGAAATGCCCAAAGCTCCTCCGTTTGTTAATAGGATCCTCTCCGCGCTCACGGAGAGCGACTTGAGCCTGCTAGCACCACATCTCAAGCCGGTGGATCTTCCGCTTCGGAAGCGCCTCGAAACCCCCCAGCGGTCGGTCGAGCACATATACTTTCCCGATAGCGGTTTTGTATCCGTTGTGGCCGATGACGCGCCCGACCAACATGTGGAAGTCGGGATGATCGGACGGGAAGGGATGACGGGTCTAGCCGTGGTCCTGGGGACTGACCGCACGCCCAACGAGACGTATGTGCAAAACGCGGGCGCCGGGAAAAGGATCTCTGCTGCCAGTTTGCGAGACGCAATGGGCAAGAGTTCCACCCTGCAGCCTCTCCTGCTTCTATACGCGCACACATTCTTGATTCAGGCTACGCAGACAGCCAAGGCGAACGCTCGCAGCAGCCTCGACGAGCGTTTGGCGCGATGGCTCTTGATGGCGCATGACCGTCTCGACACAGACGACCTCAACATCACGCACGAGTTTCTATCCGTCATGCTTGGCGTGCGTCGCTCTGGCGTGACCGTCGCCCTCAACCTGCTCGAAAATTCTGCGCTGATATCAATCAATCGAGGCGTCGTCACCATCGTCGATCGCAAAGGCCTCAAGGCAGCTGCCAACGGCGCGTATGGCGTCTCAGAAGCGGAGTTCAATCGAGTGTTCGGCTAGAACCATTAATAACAGGTATCGGAGTGATTCTCATGAGAGACGAACTCGAACGCGTCCGTGACTGGGCGAAAGGTCAGATTCGAATTGGTAGCAAAGCACCGGCTTCATGGGGTCAATACGTGACGCTGATCGAATCTGCTGATGCCATCCTTCATGAAATGGCCGTCGCCGCCGATGTGCCGGAAATGGCACCATCTCTGAAAAGCCAGCATTGGAATAGGGGGTACAGTCGCCTCCACTGACCAGCGGCTACGCGCAGCGCGAAACCGTACACTTGGCGCGACGAAACCGGCATCCTGATGGGCGCCAGCGGCTTGTCCTGTGACGAAGCCACGCAGGTGTGCGAATGCCCGGAACGATCAAGAGCCGAGTATCGCGCTCGCCGCGAGCAGGCCAGGTATCGATTTCATCTCGGAACAGACCGCGGCATACTGACCAAGTTGCAAGCAGGTTTGTCGGCGCAAGGCCCGAAACACCAATCAATTGGTGAGTAAATGTAAAGGCGGACGCCATGCTTTCCGCAGAGGAACTGGACCGCTTTCACGATGTCGAGCTGGACGGCTGGCGGCGGCTCGCCGCCGGCTATGCGCAACATCTGGCCGACCTGATGTCGCAGGCGATCGACCCGCTGCTGGATGCCGCGGGCGTCGCGGCGGGCATGCATGTGCTCGATCTGTGCTGCGGTCCGGGGCACGCCTCGGACGCCATCCGCCGGCGCGGCGGGACGCCGCTGGGCTTGGATTTCGCGCCGGAGATGGTCGCGCTCGCACAGCAGAAGTGGCCCGGCCTTGCGTTCGAGGTTGGCGACGCGGAGAACCTGAAGCAGCCGGACCAGTCCTGCGATGCGGTGGCGATGAATTTCGGCCTGCTGCACCTGGCGCGGCCGGAGGCGGCGATGCGCCACATCGCGCGCGTGCTGAGGCCGGGCGGGCGCTTCGCCTTCACGGTCTGGGCGACGCCGGCAGACAGCATCGGCCACCGCATCATGCTGGGCGCGCTAAATGCGCACGGCACCATGGAGGTCGGGCTGCCGGCCGGGCCGCCGCTGTTCCGCTTTGCCGATCCGCAGGAATGCACTGTGCTGTTTGCCGCCGCCGGCCTCACCGACATGACGTTCAACAAGCTCCAGTTGCGCCTGGATGTGCCGGCGCCCGATGGCCTGTTCGAGGCCTACACCGCGGGCGCGGTGCGCATCGCCATCATCCTGGCACGGCAAGCGCCGGAGGCGCTGGCCAAGATCCGCGCAGCCGCCCGCGCGGCCAGCGCGGAGTACGAGCAGGACGGCACGCTGGGCATTCCGATGACGGCGGTGCTGGTGAGCGGCCGGCGGCCGTGAGCGCTAGGTCCAACTCTGCTCCGCCACGCGCAGGAAGTTGAGGCCGAAGATCTTGTCGATATCGCTCGCGCCATAGCCACGATTGCGCAACTGCTGCTCGATCTCCGGCAGCACCTCCGGTCCGGCGCCGCCGACCAGCGTGCGGTTGTAGCGGCCGCTCGGCGGCCACCAGAAAGCCCGGTCCTCGTTCTTCGGATGATCGTCGAGGCCGAGATCGAACGAGATGTCGACGCCGATGCCGACGTGATCGGGGCCGACCCGCTGCACCATGTAGTCGATGTGGTTCGCCATCGGCTCGGCGAACTTGTCCTCGGCGCCCAGGAACAGGCGGATGCCGTTGATGCCGATGACGCCGCCGGTGGCGGCGCAGGCGTCGATCTGCCGGTCGGTGATGTTGCGCTGGTGGTCGATCAAGGCGCGCGCGTTGGCGTGGGAGAAGATCACCGGCTTCTCCGAGGTCTCCATGATGTCGAGGCTGGTGCGCTCGCCGTTGTGCGAGCAGTCCATCATGATGCCGGCGCGGTTGATGGCGCGCACCACCTCGCGGCCATAGGCGGTGAGTCCGCTGTCCTCGTCGTGGCAGCCGCCGCCGACGGTGTTGTTGCGGTTATAGATGAGGTGCGCCTGCCGCACGCCGAGGTCGCGGTAGACCTCGACCATCGCGACGTCCTCCAGCAGCATCTTGGAGCCTTCGAGGTCGAACGCCACCGCAAGCTTGCCGGCCGCCTTCGCCGCCTTCACGTCGGCCAGGGTGTCGACCAGCTGGAACTCGTCGGGGTGCTGGCTCAGCCAGTGCCGGAACCAGGCGATGGTCTTCATCACCTGGTCGATCGGGTTCATGTCCATGCCGACATTGATCGAGACGAAATCGAAGCCGGATTTCTTGTGCCGCCGGAGTGCGCCCATGTCGATTCCGCTCAGCAGCGGCAAGCAGGAATGGGCGTCCCAGCGGATGGCGGTCGACATGATGCGGCGTTCTCCAGTTTCGGGACGGCGATGGTCGGCGATCACGGGGCCGATTGCAACCCGGTTCGGCGCGTGCGATCACAACGCCAGATCAAAGCGGGAGAGGGCTATGCCGCAGGTGCGAATCGAGACTCGCGATCACTGGCTGCGAGGCCGCAACGCGCAGCTGTTCCAGGCGATCCAGGATGGCCTGGTCGAAGGCATCAAGATCCCGCCCGACGACCAGTGCTTCCGCCTCATCACCTACGATGCCGCGCATTTCCCGACGCCGCCGGGCAAGACCGACCGCTGCATGGTGATCGAGATTGCGCTGGTCACCGGCCGGACGCTGGCCGCCAAGCGTGCCGCCTATGCCGCGATCGCGCGCAACATCCAGGCGGCCTTCGGCATCGAGGCCAGCGACCTCAGGATCGTTTTGGAGGAGGTCGATCTCGAGAACTGGGGCATCAACGGCAAGCCGGCCAGCGAGCTCTAGGCGGAACGTAGCGAAGCAGGCGCCATTCCATCGCGTCCCACCGCTTCCAGCAGCCAGGCGCGGAACGCCCGCACTGCTGGCTGGGCCATGTTCTCCGGCAGATAGACCAGGTGATAGGCCATGCCCTTGGACAGGCCTTGCCGCAGGGGCGCGACCAGCCGTTCCGCGGCAAGCTCATCGCCGATCAGGGAGCGGCGCACCAGGATCACGCCCTTGCCGGCGACGGCGGCCTGCACGCCGATGGCGGTGTCGATGAGCAGCGGGCCGCGCTTCCAGTCGATCTCGATGCCCTGGCCGGCGAACCACAGGCGCCAGTCGTCGCGCGTCTCGATATGGAGCAGGCGATGCTGCATCAGGTCGGCGGGCTTCCTGACGCGGCCTTTGCCGGTCAGCAGGCGCGGGCTCGCAACCGGCACGAGGTCGTCGTCGAGCAGCTTCTCGCTCACCAGGCCCGGATAGCGGCCGTTGCCGTGGCGCACCGCGAGGTCGACCTGTTCGACCTTGAGGTCGAGCAGCCGGGTCGAGGCGTCGATGCGCACGTCGATGTCGGGGTGCCGGTCCTGGAACTGCTGCAGGCGCGGCACCAGCCACTGCACGGCGAAGCCCGGCGTGCAGGTGATGCAGATCGAGCGCGGCACGCGCCCGGCGGACAATTCCTCGGTGGCGGCCGCGATCTGGTCGAACGCGGCGCTGACGGCGGTCATATAGGCGCGGCCCTCTGCGTTCGCCTGCACCTGGCGGGCGCGCCGCTCCAGCAGCGGAAAGCCGACCCACTGCTCCAGATTCTGGACTTGCTGGCTGACCGCGCTCGGCGTCACGTTCAGCTCGTGCGCGGCGCGCTGCATGCTGCCCAGGCGGGCGCTCGCCTCGAAAGCGCGCAGGGCGTTGAGCGGCGGCAGGTTCCTTTTCATGAATTAGAAAAATTAACTATATGGGTTAGAGCTTCGCGTTTGATACTGCAGAGTATTAATGCCATATCAAGTCCGGCTGCGCCATACCTCAAGGATATCTAATGCTTCCGATCGCCGACCGCTGGTTCGAAACCCGCAAGGTGAGCGACGACATCACCCTGCTGTGGGAACCGCACGTCGTGCCGCTCATGCGCTGCAACATCTGGCACGTGCGCGGACGCGATCGGGACCTGATGATCGACACCGGCATGGGGGTTGCCTCCTTGCGTGAAGCCGCCCGGCACCTGTTCGACAAGAAGGTGACCGCTGTCGCGACGCACACTCACACCGACCATGTCGGCAACCATCATGAGTTCGAGCACACCTTGGTGCATGAACTGGAGGCCGATGAGCTGCGCAGTCCATGTGACCGTGGCACGCTGCTCGCCTCGGTGATGGGCGCGGCGGAGATCGCCAAGCTGGCCAAGGCCGGCTATCCGTTCGACGGCGACCTGATCACCGCGCTCCCGTCCGCCGGCTACGACATGGCCAGCTATCGGCTGCGGGATGCGGCGGTCACCGAGATCGTGACCGAGGGCGACGTGGTCGATATCGGCAATCGTTCGTTCGAAGTGCTGCACCTGCCCGGCCATTCGCCCGGCAGCATCGGGCTGTGGGAGGCGAAGACCGGCACCCTGTTCTCCGGCGATGCGATCTATGACGGGCCACTGCTGGATGAGATCGACGGCGCCGACATCCCGACCTATGTGCACACCATGAAGCGGCTGCGCGCACTGCCGGTCGAAGTCGTGCATGCCGGGCACGATCCCAGCTTTGGGCGTGCGCGGCTGGTCGAACTGTGCGATGCCTACCTGGCAAAACGGACCTGAAGGTCTCGGAATGACCAAGTTCAAGCTCGACACGCGCTGGGCCATCGTCGCGGTCGGCTTCGTCGCGCTCAGCCTCGCCTTCTCGGGCCGCAGCATGCTGAGCCTCGCCATGGCGGAGTGGACCACCGACTTCGGCTGGACCAAAGCGGCGATCTCCAGCGTCATGACCGTGACCCTGGTGTTCATGGCCGGCCTCGCGCCGCTGGTCGGCTACGCCATCGACCGCAGCGGGCCGCGCGTCATCCTGACCGGCGGCCTGGTGATGGTCGGCGCCAGCGCGGCCCTGTTGGCCGGCATGGATTCGATGCTGGCCTTCATCATCGGCTTCGCGGTGCTGGGCGGGATCGGCTTCGGCCTGGTCGCCACCCACGCGGTCAGCAGCGCGGTCGCGCGCAGCTTCGATGTGAACCAGGGACGGGCGGTCGGCATCGCGACCTCCGGCTCGACCGCGGGCCAGTTCGTGTTCATGCCGATCCTCGGCCTGGTGCTGGCGGGCGGCGGCTGGCGGCTGGGATACCAGGCGCTCGCTGGCGCGTGCCTGGTCGTCGCCCTTGTCGCCTGGTGGCTGCTGCGCAATGCCGGCGCCGCCACCGCGGCGCGCGGGCCCGCCGAAGGCACCGAGGAGAGCTTCGTCACGCGCGTCGGCTACCTGCTGCGCCAGCCGACCTTCCACGGCCTGTTTTGGAGCTACCTGCTTTGCGGATACACGTCGACGGGCGTGGTGGAGACGCACCTCATCCCGTTCGCGCAGTTCTGCGGCATCCCGCCGGCGCCGAGCGCGCTCGCCTTCGGCATCCTGATGGGCGTCAACACGCTGGGCATGGTGGCGGCGGGCTACCTCACCGACCGCATGAACCGGACCGTGCTGCTCGCGAGTATCTATTTCTTCCGCTCGCTCACCTTCCTGATGCTGCCGCTGCTGGTCGACGAGACCGCGGTGCTGTGGATCTTCGCCTTCCTGTTCGGCGTGTTCGACTATGCGACGGTGCCGCCAACCGCCAGCCTCGCCGTCTCGCATCTGGGCAAGGCGCGCGTCGGAACCGCCATGGGCCTGATCTCGGCAGGCCACGCCATCGGCGCGGCGATGGGCGCCTTCGCCGGCGGCTACATCTTTGATACGACCGGCGGCTACACATGGCTGTGGTCGAGCTCGTTCGGGTTGGCGCTGGCGGCGGCGATGATCGCGGGGCTGGTGCCGGCAAGATCGCGCGCGATGGCGGCGGCGTAGTCGCGCTGCAACTCCCCCACTCCAACCCTTCCCTAAGGTGGGGGAGGAGAAAGACCTCCCCCGACACGGGCGGGTGTTTACCGTGACCGACAATTGCTGGCGGTCGCGATCTAAGCCGGATCTAGCGAGAGCGTCAGCCTGGGCTGATTTGCGGACGTCGAAGGGGCGGCGGGATGGCCACACTGCCCGCGCAGCGCCATTTGACGATTAGGGCACGTGCACGGACCAAACTTCGATACGAAGCTTCTCATCCTCAAACTGACAGCAGGCATTACCGGTAGCGATGCATCCCCGCGATCTTGCCGGCGGTGTCAGGCACGGATCTCTCCATTGACGAAGGCGATCTTGGGGCTTCGGAAGCCCATCGCGATCCACGCGCCGAGGAGCTTGGCGAAGAACGAGGCCGACTGACGTTTGTTGTTCGGCACATCGTCGAGTAGCGGTGTGCCCGGCGGAAGGTCGACGATCATGGTTCGCAGATCGAGCGGCGGCAGCGTTCCGGCCGGCCAAAGCCCGCCATAGAGGCTGAGCCAATGGCCGCCTTGGAATTCGAGGAAGATCGGCGTGTTGCAACAGGTGGCAATGACCCGGCGGGTCTTCGCCGCGGGCGAGAGGCGGAATTCCTTGAGGTAGTCGGTGCCCTCGCCGAAGCGGACGCGATCCTTGCGGTAGAGAACGAAGCGCGTCGCGCCGCTGGCTTGCAACAACGGGACGGCCGACGGAAGGGCCTGCAGCCGGGCGCCCGCCGTGCGGCAACTGTTGCAGCAGCATTCGGCGCTGACGATCGGCGCTCCCTCCACCTCGAGATTGAGCCGTCCGCATGTGCAGGAGAGGTGCGTGGTTCGCGTCATGGCAGCGCTTCTTCCTTGTTGGGGCAGCCGAAGAGGAGTCGGACATAGCGGTCGAGATGATCGAGGGCCTCGCGCGCGAGCGCCGGATCGTTTCCGGCCTTGGCAAGCACGAAGGCGCCCTGGATCACGGTCTGCGTGTGACGCGCAAGGCTCTCTGCCGTCCAGCCGCCTGAGATGCCCCACGCGCTCATGGCGGCGGCGATATCCGCCTCGAGAGTGGCCGCATGGCCGAAGATGCTCCTGCCGCAGGCCTCGCGAATGGTCGGGGAGCTTGCGTAGATCTCCTGCGCCATGGTGCCGACCAAACAGGTGAACTCGCTCAACTCTCCGGCAATGATCGCCTTGCGAAACGCCACGTAGGCCAGGACGCGATCGAGAGGGTCGCCCGGGGCATGGTAGGGCGCGTCCGCGAAGAAGGCGTTCGTCATCTCGATCCAATGTTCCGCGACCGCCACGCCCAGCGCTTCCTTGCTTTTGAAATGATGAAAAACCGAGCCCTTGGTAACCCCGGCAACCTGGCAAAGGTCGTCGATCGAGGTCGAGGCGAAGCCCTTGGCGCGGATCGTATCGCGAGCGGCCTCGAGCAGGCGTGTTCTCGCGTCGCCGCGTTCAGGATGCTGTTTGGTTGGCCGTGGCATGTGAAGTTACATACCATACGGTCGGTATGTTTGCAAATTCTTCTAGCGGATCAGGGATCAGGGATCAGGGATCAGGAGCGGCCGCTCCTGGTCCCTGCCTCAGACGTTGAACCGGAAGTGCAGCACGTCGCCGTCCTGGACCACGTAGTCCTTGCCTTCGGAGCGCAGCTTGCCGGCGTCTCTGGCGCCGGCTTCGCCGTTGTGGGCGATGAAGTCGTCGTACGCGATGGTCTCTGAGCGGATGAAGCCGCGCTCGAAGTCGGTGTGGATGACGCCGGCGGCTTCCGGGGCGCGGGCGCCGTGGCGCACGGTCCAGGCGCGCGCTTCCTTCGGTCCGACGGTGAAGAAGGTGATGAGGTCGAGCAGGGCGTAGCCGGCGCGGATCACGCGCGTGAGGCCGGTTTCGCTGAGGCCGAGCGAAGACAGGAACTCCGCCTTCTCCGCTTCGTCGGTCAGCTGGGCGACTTCCGCTTCGATCGCGGCGGAGATCACCACCGAGACGGCGCCTTCCGCCTTGGCGTGCGCTTCGACCTTCTTGGAATAGGCGTTGCCGGTGGCGGCCGCGCTTTCGTCGACGTTGCAGACATAGAGCACAGGCTTGCCGGTCAGCAGCTGGAGCTGCTTGAACTGTGGCCTCTGCTCGGCCGACAACGCGGCGATGACGGTGCGCGCCGGCTTACCCGCGCGCAGCGCTTTCAGCGCCGGCTCCATCACGTCGATCTGCGCCTTCAGTTCCTTGTCGCCGCCCTTGGCGCGCTTGACCGCCGCGTCATAGCGCTTCTCGAGGCTCTCCATGTCGGACAGCATCAATTCGGTCTCGACCGTCTCGGCATCGCGGATCGGGTCGACCGAATTCTCGACGTGGGTCACCTCGCCGTCGAAGCAGCGCAGCACCTGCACCACGGCGTCGACCTCGCGGATGTTGCCGAGGAACTGGTTGCCGAGGCCTTCGCCCTTGCTGGCGCCGCGCACCAGGCCGGCGATGTCCACGAACTCGAGCTGGGTCGGGATAATCTTGGCCGACTTGCCGAGCACGGCGAGCTTGTCGAGGCGCGCATCGGGCACCGCCACGCGGCCGACATTCGGCTCGATGGTGCAGAACGGATAGTTTGCCGCCTGCGCCGCCGCGGTCGAGGTGAGCGCGTTGAAGAGCGTGGACTTGCCGACGTTGGGCAGGCCGACGATGCCGCAATTGAAACCCATAACCTTCGCAATCCTTCTTTCGAATCCCCTCCCCCAACATGGGGGAGGGTAGGGAGGGGGAAGCCGCGGCTCCTACGGAAGAAGTCTTCGCTCGCTTCCCCCACCTCGATCCTCCCCCAGTTTGGGGGAGGAGGTAACTGTTCAACTCTCTTTGTCCGCCCTTGGCGGCTTCGGTGGCGGCGGGTTGATCGCCAGGGCCACCTTGGTCATGAAATGCTCGTGGCCGCGCTCGAACAGCAGCGCGACGTTGTCGGCGATGGCGCCGACCATGGTCTCGACCTCCGGCTTCTCCTCGGCGTCGAAATCGTGCAGCACATAGTGCTTCACCAGGTTCTTGACGCCCGGATGCCCGACGCCAATGCGCACGCGCCAGAAATCAGGCCCGACATGGGCGTCGATCGAGCGGATGCCGTTGTGCCCCGCCGCGCCGCCGCCCTTTTTCACCCGCACCTTGCCGAACTCGAGGTCGATCTCGTCATAGAGCACGGTGAGGTCGTTCGGCTCGGCCTTGTAGAATTGCATGGCGGCCTGCACCGCGCGGCCGCTGTCGTTCATGTAGGTCTGCGGCCACAGGATCAGCGCCTTGTCGCCGGCCAGCGTGCCTTCCGCAGCCAGGCTGTGGAACTTCTCGCGGGCCGGAGAAAAGCCATGGCGGCGAGCGATCGCGCCCGCCGCCATGAAGCCGACATTGTGGCGATGTCCTGAGTGCTGTGCGCCCGGATTGCCCAGGCCAACGATCAGACGCATCGCCAGCTCCCAACTGGTGGAGCGATTTACTTCTTCGCCGGACCCTTGGCAGGGGCCGCCGCCGGAGCCTTGCCGCCAGCCGCACCCGCCGCAGCGCCAGCAGCCGGCGCAGCGCCAGCAGCCGGAGCAGAGCCGGGAGCGCCCGCAGGCGCGCCGGCAGCCGGAGCAGCAGCAACCGGAGCCGCCGCAGCAGCAGCGGCAGCAGCAGCCGCCGCTTCCATTTCCGCCTTGAGGCCGGACGGAGCGCCGATGCTGACGACGGTGAAGTTCGCCTCGCGGCTGGTCGGGGTCGCACCCTTCGGCAGCTCGACGCTGCTGATGTGGATGGAACCGCCGATGTCGAGGCCGGTGATGTCGACCACGACCTGCTGCGGGATGTTGTCCGGATCGCACAGGAACTCGATCTCGTGCCGCACCAGGTTGAGCACGCCGCCGCGCTTGATGCCCGGCGAGGCATGTTCGTTCTTCACGACCACCGGCACGTTGACGTGGATCTTGGAATCCTTGTTCACGCGCTGGAAGTCGGCATGCAGGGCCTTGTCGAACACCGGATCGAACTGCACGTCGCGCGGCAGCACGCGATGCTTGGTGCCGCCAATCTCGACGTCGAGCAGGGTCGCGAAAAACGCCTTCTTGTGTACCAGCCGATCCAGCTCCTTCGGATCGAGCGAGATCAGAGTCGGTTCCTTCTTGTCGCCATAGATCACGGCGGGGACACGGCCAGTACGACGAGTCGCACGAGCAGCCCCCTTACCAGCGCGGTCGCGAGCCTCCGCGCGAATGGATTCAACTGCGGGCATGATAATCTCCTTTCATCCAGCAGCATCTCCGCGGACGGACCATCCGATCCGCAGAACCGATCGGCCTCCAGGGGTGCCGGTCGGATTTGAACCGGATGGTGCGAGCCATCCGGGTAGTGAGGTCTTCAGTCGAACAGACTGGAGACCGAACGCTCCTCGCTGACGCGGGCCATCGCCTCGGCCAGCAGGGGCGCGATCGAAAGCTGGCGCACCGTCTGCGACACCCGCACCGCTTCGGTGCCTTGGATCGAGTCGGTCATCACCAGGGATTCCAGGGGCGAGGCCGAGACGCGCGCGACCGCACCGCCCGACAACACGCCATGCGTGACATAGGCGCTGACCGAGGCCGCGCCCGCTTCCTTGAGCGCGACCGCTGCGTTGCACAAGGTGCCCGCGCTGTCGACGATATCGTCCACCAGGATGCAGCGCATGTCCTTCACTTCACCGATGATGTTCATGACCTCGCTGACACCGGCGCGCTCGCGCCGCTTGTCGACGATGGCAAGATCGGCGTTCAGGCGCTTGGCCATCGCGCGGGCCCGCACCACGCCGCCGACGTCGGGCGACACCATGCACAGGTTGTTCTCGCCGTGGAAGCGCTCCTTGATGTCCTTGATGAGGACGGGCGCCGCGAACAGGTTATCGGTCGGGATGTCGAAAAAGCCCTGGATCTGGCCGGCATGCAGATCGACCGTCAGGACCCGGTTGGCGCCCGCGGTGGTGATCAGGTTCGCTACCAGCTTGGCGGAGATCGGCGTGCGCGACCCCGATTTGCGGTCCTGACGGGCATAGCCGTAGTAGGGCAGGACCGCGGTGATGCGGCGCGCGGATGCGCGCTTCAGCGCATCCATGATCACCAGCAGTTCCATCAGGTTGTCGTTGGCGGGGAAGGAGGTCGACTGCACGACGAACACGTCCTCGCCGCGGATGTTCTCCTGGATCTCGACGAACACTTCCATGTCGGAGAAGCGCCGGATACTGGCGTTCACCAGCGGCAGGTTGAGATAGGCCGAAATGGCCTCGGCCAACGGCCGGTTGCTGTTGCCCGTCAGGATCTTCATCGTTACGCGCCGCTGCCCTTGGGTTGCCCGCCCGTTGCCCCGCCGCCATCGGGAGACAAAAAAACCGCCACCCCGATATCGATCAGGGGGCGAAAAAGCGCGCGGAATGTAACAGCGGCATGACGGGCTGGCAATGGCTTTGGCGGGCTAGGCCGGATATGCCTAAGTAATTGATATGTCTTAATCTATGAGCAATTGTCGAGCCTGCGCATGGGGCCTATTCGGGCGACTCCGCAAGGGGCGGGAGCCGGCCCTTCCGGATGGCCGCGCATCACCGGGCGGTCTGGACCATCATGCCGGCGATCTCCTTCACCAGCTTGGCGGCCACGGTCGCGGTCATGTTGGCGAGGTCGCAGCGCGGGTTGTACTCGACGATATCGGCCCCGACGATCGGTTGGTCGATGCTGTGCAGGAGGTTGATTACCTGGCGCAATGACGGGCCGCCGGGCTCCCGGTGCGAGACGCCCGGCGCATAGCCAGGATCGAGGCCGTCGATGTCGAGCGAGACGTAGACCGGCGTCTTGAAATCGAGGCGGAGGTCGTCGCGCCAGTGCCGCATCTCGATCACCTCCACGCCGAAGCGCCTGAACTGGTCGCGGTGATGATCGTTGATGGTGCGCAATCCCACCTGGATCAGGCGGTCGCACAGCTTCTCCTCCATGATGCGGGCGAAGGGCGAGGTGTGCGAGCGCGGGTTGTCCTGATAGGCATGGTAGATGTCGGGGTGCGCGTCGATGTGGAGGATGGTGAGGTTGGGCTGGTGCCGGCGCACGCCGCGCAGGATCGGGTGCGTGACGGCATGATCGCCGCCCAGGCAGATCAGCGGCTCGCCGGATGCCGCGATGCGATCGACGTTGCGCTCGATCAGGTCCCAGGGATCGCTGGCGGCGTCGAACTGAAGGTCGCCATGATCGACCAGCTGGCCGGGGCCGCCAAGATCGACGCCAGTCTCGCTCCAGACGCTGTAGGCGTCGGAATTCAGCTCAGCTCTGATCAACGGCGGCGCTTCCGCCGGGCCTTTCAGGAAGGATGAATTGTCGTCGTGGGGGACTCCGAGGATAGAAATGGCGGGCACGGTCGCTCTCTTTTGTCCGACGCGCATGCCACCGCTTCTATGACCTGTAATCTCGAAGGTCCACTTCAGTATCCTAATTATATCTGTTAGACAGTCTTGATGTTCGATCTCGCCCGCCTGCGTCTGCTCCGGGAACTGGCCCATCGCGGCACCATGACCGCGGTCGGCGCAGCGCTCGGACAAACGTCTTCGGCAGTGTCCCAGCAGTTGGCCATCCTGGAACGGGAGGCGCGCGCCAAGCTGCTGGAGCGGGTCGGGCGGCGGGTGCGGCTGACGGCCGAGGGCGAACGTCTGGCCCTACATGCCGACGCCATCCTGCAGGCGGTGGTGGCGGCCGAGCAGGATCTGAAAGGCGCCAAGGAAAAGCCCAAGGGTGTGCTGGAGGTCTGCTGCTTTCCCACCTTCGCGAAGGCGCGGCTGCTGCCGGCGATCGCGCGGGCGCGGGCCCGCTATCCGGAGCTGCGCGTGGTCATTCATGAGCAGGAGTCGGCCGACGCCATCGCGGCGGTGCGCGACGGCCGCTGTCATCTCGCGATCAGCTTCGCCTACAGCCTGGCGCCGCAGCCGGATGTTCCGGGCCTCGTCTCGCATCCGCTGATCGACGAGCCTGTCGTCCTCGCCCTGCCCAAGCGATGGCGGCGCGAGCGCCAGCCGATCGCGCTCAAGCGGCTGGCGCGCGAGGATTGGATCATCGGCTCGCGCCAGACCGACGACCGCCAGCTGGCCGAACGCGCCTGCGCCCTCGCCGGCTTCGCGCCGCGCATGATCCACACGATCGACGACTACGACCTGATGCTGCGGATGGTGGCAGCCGGCCTCGGCGTCGGCTTCGTGCCGGAGCTGGCGCTCGGCTTCTCGGATACCAGGGCGGTCGTGCTCCGCACTCCGAACGGCGTTCCGCCGCTGCGCCGGCGCATCCATGCGCTGACACGCAGCACAATCGCGGCATCGCCGATGGTGCGGGCGCTGCTGTCGGAACTGCGCTAGCGGGCCACCAGCTCGGTCGAGCGCTGCGACAGCGTCTCGCAGCCGCGCTCATTCACCAGCACGGTCTGGCCGCTGGTCATGGCGAGGCCCAGCTCGCTGTCGAAGATGATGAGGTGGATGAAATAGACGTGGCCCGGCGCAGCCGGCTCGCTGTTGCCGTGGAAGAACATCGGCCAGTCCATCCAGTTCGGCGCGAAGGTGGCGCCGAGGCTGTAGCCGGTGGCGTTCATGCGGTGCTGGCGATAGCCGGCGGCGTCCAGCACCTTGGCGTGGGCGTCGAACACTTCGCCGATCGGCCGGCCCGGCTTCAGCGCCGCCTTGCTAGCTTCCAGCGCGTCGACCGCGACCTTGTGCATCTCGATCTGCCGCGCCGGCACCTTGCCGACCGGGATGGTGCGCATCAAGCAGGAATGGTAGTGGCGATAGACGCCGGCGAACTCGAGGGTCAGCTGGTCCTGGGCGTCGAGCTTGCGGCGGCCGGTCTTGTAGCGGCACAGCAGGGCGTCCGGCCCCGAGCCGATGATGAACTCGTTGGCAGAATCGTCGCCGCCGCCCCGGATGATGACCGACTGCATCGCGGCCAGGATCTCGCCCTCGTCGGCGCCGGGCTTCGTCAAACGGTGCGCTTCGTCGAGCGCGAGGTCGGCGAGCTTGGCCGCTTCGCGGACATAGGCGATCTCCGCCGGGCTCTTCACCAGACGCAGGCGCGAAACCAGGTCGGAGGCGTCCTGCAGGTCCGCAAAGCCGTCGAGCGCGGCCTGCAGCCGCATGCCGTTGCGCGCGGTGAGGCCATAGGCTTCCCACTCGACGCCGAGCGTCTTGCCATTGAGGCCGAAGCTATCGAGGTAGGTGCGCAGCTCCGACGCGGGGTCGGCCAGCGGCGCATCGATCCAGACGCGGATGTCCTTGATGTCCGAGGTGTTCTCCGCTTGCCGCAGGTCGGGTGCGCGGGTCAGCAGCATCATCCGCCCGTCGGCGCCGAGATAGAGGCACTGGAAGAACACGTAGCCGAAGGTGTCGTAGCCGGTCAGGTAGTACATGCTCTCCTGCCGGAACATCAGCAGGCCGTCGAGCCCACGCTTTTGCATCAGCCCGACCGCGCGCTCGCGCCGTGCCGCTAGTTCGGATTCGGTGAAATGCAGCGCCATCTATTTCGTCCTCAAAAGAGCCGGCCGCCGTTGGGCACGCCGAGGCTCGGCTGGATTAGCACGACCGCGCCGTTCTCGTCCGGGAAGCCGAGCACCAGCACTTCCGACATGAACTTGCCGATCTGCTTCTTCGGGAAATTGAGGACAGCCGCGACCTGCTTTCCGGGCAGCTCCTCCAGCGTGTAGCGCTGGGTGATCTGCACCGAGGTGCGCCGCGGGCCGATGGCAGGCCCGAAATCGACCGTCAGCTTGTAGGCCGGCCGCCGCGCCTCCGGGAACGGCTCGGCCGCCACGATGGTGCCGACGCGGACGTCGACCTTGCGGAAATCGTCATAGCTGATCTCCGCGGAAAGCGGCTCGGATTGTCCCTCTGGCATGGTGCGCTCATCGTCCCATCTCGAAGGCCGGGAGACTACAAGAAGAGTGCGCGGGATTGTAAGGGGCAGCGTTTACGGGGCGCGCCTGAAAACAAAACCGCCCGCTGCGGGGGCAGCGGGCGGTCAGTTTTAAGAAGGTCTGCCGACTTGGGGGGAAGTAGAGACCTTCTCGGGCTTACTCGAGAGTAAGCTTTTTACTTCTTCGCGATCTTGGCGACGGCCGCCTTGACTTCTTCGAAGTTGGCGACGGCGCGCTTGGTCAGCACGTCGGCGGCTTCGCTCTGCGACTTCTGCAGGGTGTCGACCACTTCACGCATGTTGGCGAGCACGTCTTCGAAAGCCGACTTGGCGAGGTCCGCCTGCTTGGCGAACTTGTCTTCCGGAGTGCCGACCGAGGTCAGTTCCTTGGTGACCTTGCCGAACTCTTCGAACGCCTTGCGGGCGATCTCGGCCTGGCGCTGCGCAACCGCCTTGACGCCGTCGAAGGCGAGCTGGTTGGCGGCGGTGAAGGCTTCGACGTTCTTGCGCTGCAGCGCGAACACCGCGTCGAAGTCAAAGCTCGGCGCCTTGCCGTTCACGAAATACTTGCCGAAGTCGCCGGCCCACTTGCTGAACTCGGCCTGGAACTGGGTAAAGTCCGGAACCTTCACGAACTCGTTCTCGACGGTCTGGGTCTTGGCCATCTGTCTGATCTCCTCAGGGCGTATGGTTAAATTTCTCGTGCGCTGCCCCAAAATCGGGTCGGCGCCGTTGTTCTGAGGAGGAATATTGTGCAGTGCAGCAGAAAGGTCAAGTTCTATTTTGCTGCAACGCAAAAATTCTCGGATTAATCTATATTAATCATACAACTAGGCCGCTTTGCGCCGCGTCATATTGATGTAACGCTCGACCTGGACCAGGCGCTTGTCCAGCTCGGCCATGGTCTTGGAAAGATCGGCGCTCTCGTCCTTGAGCCAGACCCGGAGCGCGCAGGCATAAAGCGCGCCCAGCCCCTCGATCCGGAAGGCTCCGCGCAGCCCGGAGGCAGACAAGCCCGCCGCCTCCAGCATGTTGGCGAGCGAGCGGCGGAGCTGGAGTGCCAGGCACCCGGCCTCGACCGGCGTGCGGGGCACCTCCCAGGCCAGGGCCGCATAGGCCTCGCGATGCTCGTTGAGGGCATCGAACCGGCGCATCAAAAGGTCGAACAGCCGGTCCTTGGGCGAGCCGTCCAGCGGGTCCTCGTCCAGGCTGGCGAACAGCCGGCTGTCGATGTCCCGCCCGATGCCGGTCAGGATCGCCGCCTTGGATGGGTAGGCCTCGTAGGCCGCAGCGAGGCCGAGCCCGGCGTCCTTGGCGATGTCGGCGTAGGAGAGGTCGCGCCAGCCGCCGGCCGCCACCATCCTGAGCAGCGCCTCGCGTAGGGCCGCTTTGGGGTCAGCCGGAGGCGCTTTCGCTCGAGCTCTCGGTCGAGCTGCCTTCGCTGTCTTGCGCGCGGATTTGGCCATGGTCTGCTCCATTCCTTGCGCTGAACCTTAACAGCCAATGTGGCAAGGGAAGTGGGCGAGGGCAAGGCTTTGCGAGGGCAGCCTACTTGACCGCGATCACCTGGCCGCCGGTGACCCGCCGCAAATCCGCCGGAGTGAGGCGGAAGACGGCGTTGGGCGACCCTGCCGCCGCCCAGATCTCGTCAAATTGGTCGAGGTCCTGGTCAATGAATATGCGGACCGGGCCGGTGTGCCCGACCGGCGCGACTCCGCCGATGGCGAAGCCGGTGGCGGCGCGCACGAAATCCGCGTCGGCGCGGCCGATCTTGTCGCCGATTGCGGCCTCGAGCTTCCTCTCGTCCACCCGGTTGACGCCGCTCGCGATAACCAGGACTGGCTGGTTGGCGTTCTTGGCGCGGAAAATCACCGACTTGGCGATCTGCGCCACGGTGCAGCCGATCGCCGCCGCCGCGTCAGCGGAGGTGCGGGTCGAGGCGTCGAATTCCTTGATCTCGGTCTCGAGGCCGAGGCGCGCCAGGGTCTCGCGAACGCGGCCAACGCTGCCCCTCGACTCCGTGCCAATCGCCATCACTTGCCCCCGATCACTTGCCGGCTGCGATCTGGCGGCCGCGCTCGGTGGCGGCAGCGATGGCCTTCGTCATCAGCTGCTGCAGGCCGTTCGGCGCCATCAGGACGGCGAGCGCTTCGATGGTGGTGCCCTTGGGGCTCATCACCGCTTCGCGCAGCTTGGTCGCGGGCTCGGTCGATTGATGCGCCAGCTCGCCCGAGCCGGTGACGGTCTCGCGCGCCAGCTGCATCGCAAGGTCGGCGGGCAGACCGGCGGCGCGGGCGGCTTCCGCCAGGCACTCGATCAGCAGGAACACATAGGCCGGTCCGCCGCCGGAGACGGCGGTGACGGCGTTGATCTGGTCTTCCTCGTCGATCCAGCCGACCTGGCCGACCGCGGACAGCAGCTGGCCGCACAGATCGAGCGCGGCGGCCGGAATGCCGGGGTCCTTGAGGATGACGGTCATGCCGCGGCCGACCGCGGCCGGAGTGTTGGGCATCGAGCGCACGACAGCGGCATCGGCGCCGAGCTTGTCCTTGAGGTAGGCGACAGTCTTGCCGGCGGCGATCGACAGAAAGATCGTGCCCGGCTTCACGAAACGGCGGTAGGCGGGCAGGGCTTCGTCCATGAATTGCGGCTTGATCGCCAGCAGCACGATGCCGGGCTGGAGCGCCGCGGGCAGCTGGTCGAGGGCGGTCGCAAGGGTGACGCCACGGGCCTGGACATCCTCCAGGTCCCGCGGCGCCGGATCCACCACGAACACTTGATTACCGTGGACGCCGCGCGACAGCCAGCCGCGCAGCAATGCCCCGCCCATCTTGCCGCAGCCCACCAGCAGAAGCGGGCCGGGCAAGATGATCCTCTGGTCACTCATTGAAAGGTTTAGGCCTCTCCGACCGTCTCCAGCATCGCAGCTTCCATCGCCTCATGGGGCTTCTTACCGCCCCACAATGCGAATTGGAAGGCAGGGTAGAAACGCTCGCATTCGCCGATCGCGGTCTCGAGCAGGTCCTCCAACTGCTCGGCGACGATCCCACTGGTTCCGCGAAGCAACACGGTATGGCGGTACATCGGCGACATCTCCTCCGAGGAGAGATCGAAATGACCGAGCCAAAGCCGTTCGTTGATCATGGCCAGCAACTCGGATACCGGCGGGCGCTTACCGGCCGGGATCTTCATGTCGAACAAGCACGAGAAATACAGAGCCCCCAAATCCTCCTGCCAAACGAAGAACATACGGTACTCGCACCACTGACCACGAAACTCGACCACCATCTCCTCGTCAGCCGAGCGCTCGTGCCGCCATTCGTTGACGGACACCAGCTCTTCCAGCATGTCGATGGGATTGTGACGGGTTTGGGTCGACTCTACTCGGAGCAAGGCCATTGCTAGCGCCCTCCATGCGTCGCCCCCCGGAGGCCCGCAGGTGGGGCCGCGCCCCCAGGACTAGATGACAGAACGATAAATCCCCACAACAAATAGACTCGCAAATTTGGGAGTCGAGCGCAAGCGGGGAATTAAGGAAATTTCGAGTCCGAGTCTAAGAAGGGGGTCTAAGGCCGTTCAGACTCGGAGTCTTGTGACGGCGCGTCGACGGCCGCGATGGCGTCCTCGGCGGCGAGGCGGGCTTCCAAGGCGACGACCCTCGCCTCCAGCTTGATCTGCGCCTCGCGCGCGGCCTGGGCCACCGCCTTCATGGCGTCGAATTCCTCGCGCGGCACCAGGTTCATGCGCGCCAGCAGCCGTTCCAGCTGCTGCTGGATGCGGACCTCGACCTCATGCTTCACGCCGCTCACGGAACCCAGGGCGCCGCTCGCCACTTTCGCAAGGTCATCGAGGAATCGGTTGTCGGTCTGCATATATTTGCTTCGCTTGCCGCTGTCGGTGGCTCCACTTATAAACCGAACGCCGGTCGTTTCCATCCATTCCATTGGTTCCCCCGCATGATGTTTCCCGAATTCGATCCGGTCGCTTTGCAGATCGGACCCATTGCGATTCGCTGGTACGCGCTCGCCTACATCGTCGGCATCCTGCTGGCATGGCGCTACTGCATCTGGCAGGCGCAGTTGGTGCCGCAGCGGGTCTCGCGCACCCAGCTCGACGATCTCATGGTCTGGGTCACCGTCGGGATCATCGTCGGCGGCCGGCTGGGGCAGGTGCTGCTGTGGGCGCCGGGCTACTATCTCGCCCATCCGCTGGAGATCTTCATGATCTGGAAGGGCGGCATGGCGTTCCACGGTGGCCTGATCGGCGTCATCCTCGCGATCGTGCTCTATGCGCGCAGCCAGAAGCTCAGTCCGTTCGCGTTCTCCGACGTGATGGCTGCCTCGACGCCGATCGGCTTGTTCCTCGGCCGCATCGCGAATTTCGTGAATGGCGAGTTGCCCGGGCGTCCGACTGATGTGCCCTGGGCCTTCATCTTCCCGCAGGTCGACATGCAGCCGCGCCACCCGAGCCAGCTCTACCAGGCGGCGCTGGAGGGCATCGTGCTGTTCGTCATCCTGCATTGGGTGGCGCGCCAGCAGGCGGTCCGCGAGCGGCTCGGCATGCTGACCGGGCTGTTCCTGATCGGCTACGCGATCGCGCGCGCGATCGGCGAGGTCTTCCGCGAGCCGGAAGTGAATCTCGGCGCCTACAGCTTCCTGACCTGGGGCCAGGTCCTCAGCCTGCCGATGTTCCTGTTCGGGCTGTACCTGGTGATGCGCAAGCCGCGGGTGACGGAAGGCGCGAAGTGAGCGTGATGACGGGGCCACACTCTTCTCCTGGGAGAGGCCTCACGGCGTGACCGCCCTCGATCTCCTGAAGCGCCGGATCGCGGCGAGCGGGCCAGTCACGGTCGCGGAGTTCATGCGTCTCTCGCTGGCCGGCGAGGGCGCCGGGTACTACGAGACGCGCGATCCGCTTGGCCGGGCGGGTGATTTCGTCACCGCGCCGGAAATCAGCCAGATGTTCGGCGAGCTGATCGGCCTGTGGTGCGTCGATGCGTGGGAGCGCACGGGCGCGCCCGATCCGTTCCTGCTGGTGGAACTGGGTCCGGGCCGCGGCACGCTGATGGCGGACGCGCTGCGCGCCGCCAAGGTGCGCCCCGCGTTCCTCTCCGCGATGCGCCTCCATCTGGTGGAGATCAGCCGCCCCCTGCGCGACGCGCAGGAGCAGCGGCTCGGCGCCTTTCATCCGCTGTGGCACGACGATACGACCACGCTGCCGGACGGGCCGGCGCTCATCGTCGGCAACGAGTTCCTCGATGCGCTTCCGATCCATCAGTTCCAGATGACGGAGCAGGGTTGGCGCGAACGCGGCGTCGATCTCGCCGGTGATGGGCTGAGCTGGACATTGATGTCGCCAGGCGCGCAGACCGGCCTGCTGCAACCGGCGCACCGGCGCGCCAAGCCGGGCGAGATGGCGGAGGTGTGCCCGGCCGCCTTGTCGCTGGGCGGTGCGCTCGGCGCGCGCGTGGCGGAGGACGGCATTGCCACCTTGTTCATCGACTACGGCCCGGCGGCAAGCGCGGTCGGCGACTCGCTGCAGGCGGTCAAGGCGCATCGCTTCTGCGATCCGCTGACGGAGGTCGGCGCGGCAGACCTGACCGCGCATGTCGATTTCGCCGCTGTGGCGCATGCCGCGCGCGAGGCCGGCGCGCGGGTCCACGGCGCGGTCGCGCAGGCGACATTCCTGGAGACCCTCGGCATTCGCACCCGCGCGGCGCTCTTGTCGGCAAAGGCGAACGAAGAGGACCGCGTGGCGATCGCACAGGCGATGACGCGCTTGATCGATCCGCGTCAAATGGGCAGCTTGTTCAAGGTGCTCGCGATTTCTCATCCGATTTTGCATGAGCTGGCCGGATTTCCATGATCACCCTCGGCGTTCTCGGCGATCTTCCCGGCATCCGCCACGGCTTCATGACGCGCGCCGGCGGCGTCAGCGAAGGCATCTATGACTCGCTCAACTGCGGACTCGGCTCCGACGACAATCTCGACCACGTGCGCGAGAATCGCCGCCGCGTCCTGACGATGGCCGGCATCCCCGCGACCACGCTGCTGACCGCTCACCAGGTACATTCGCCGGACGTGCTGGTGGTGGAAGAGGAATGGCGCGACGGGCCGCGGCCCAAAGTCGACGCGCTCGTCACCACGCGCAAGAACATCGCGATTGCCGCGTCGTCGGCCGATTGCGTGCCGATCCTGTTCGCCGATCCGGAGGCGCGCGTGGTCGCCGCCGCGCATGCCGGCTGGCGCGGCGCCGTCGGCGGCGTGCTGCAGGCGACAGTGAAGCAGATGTGCGCGCTCGGCGCCCGGCCAGAGCGCATCCGCGCCGGCGTCGGCCCGTGCATCGGCCCTGCGAGCTACGAGGTGGGGCCGGAATTTCCCGCGCCGTTCCTGGCGCAGAACCCGTCCAACGCGCGCTTCTTCCGCCCCGCGCAACGTGCCGGCCACCACATGTTCGACCTCGAATCCTATGTCGCAGCCGAGCTCGCCGCCATGAAGCTCGGCGCGATCGAAGTGGCATACCGCGACACCTGCGCCGAAGCGGCCACGTTCTTCAGCTACCGCCGCTCATGCCTGCGCAAGGAGCCAGACTACGGGCGCCACGTCTCGGTGATCGGGCTGGTGTAGGGCGGCATCCGCTCAAAACGAACCGCTTTCACCCTCCCGTCATGCCAAGGCGTGGCCTTGGCATCCACGAGTTCCGAAGAGTCAGACCGTACTGGCCCAGGCAAAACTGGCGTAGGCAAACTCGTGGACCCCAAGGCCAAGCCTTGGGGTGACGGAGCTTAGGCCTGGCTAAGCGGACTTCGCCCGAGGCCAGCCTACCAAACGAAAGGAACGAGCCGATAGCGCACCCGCGCGGCGTAGTCGCTGTAACCCGGCAGTTCCGCCATCAGTGTGCGCTCTTCCATCACCGCACGGACGGCAAATAGCAGGATAAGGACCGGCGAGAGCGCCAAGCCCCACCACGATCCGAGCAGCAGAGGAATCCCGACGATCAGCAGCAGCGTGCCGCCGTACATCGGATGCCGCACGATCGCGTAGGGTCCGTCGCTGATCACGCGGTGCCCGCGCTCGGCCTGGATCTTCACCACCGGCGCGGCGAAGCTGTTGGTGCGCATGATCAGGTGCATGATGTACATCGAAACTGCGATCGCGATCGCGCCGAGCACTTGGAGCCAGAGCGGTATCTCCGACCAGCCGAAGCGCACCGCGTCGAGAGCCATCACGACGAACCAGGCGCACCAGAGGAACAGGAACACCACCATCAACGCCTTGTCCCACGGTTTCTGATCGCGCTGGATCAGCGGCTTCATGCGCTCGGCCAGGAGATCAGGATTGTGGCGCAGCAGCCAGCGCGCGATCAAGGCGCTGGCGAGGCTGAACTCGATCAGAAAGATCCAGCCGGCGGGCCAGGCGAGCGTTCCGGCCGGCACGAACAGCAGCACCAGCATGATCGCGAGGCCGACGACCGACTGGCGAACAATGCGTTGGACCATAATTGGACTCTAGACCGGCACCCTGAGAACGGCGCGCAGGCCGCCGAGCGGTGAATCGCCGAGGGTGAGATCGCCGCCATGGCTGCGCAGGATGTCGCGCGCGATGGTGAGGCCGAGGCCGGTGCCGCCGGTCTCCTCGTTGCGCGAGCCATCGAGGCGGAAGAACGGCTTGAACACCTCCTCGCGGCTGTCCTTCGGCACGCCGGGGCCGTCATCGTCGACCACGATTTCCACGCTGCCGCGGCGGCGGTTGAGCGCGACCTCGATGCGCCCGCCGTAGCGCTGGGCGTTGCCGACGATGTTGGTGATGGCGCGGCGGAAGGCATCGCGCCGCAGCGGCACGGTGAGCTCGGACTCGGTGGCCGCGAAGCCGATGCGGGCGCCCTCGCGCCGCGCGCCGCTGACCACGTCCTCGACGGTGGCGACGATGTCGGTGTCGCTCGGCACTTCCGTCCCTTCGCCGCGCGCGAAGGCGAGATAGGCGTTGACCATGCGCTCCATGTCGTCGACGTCGCGCTTCAGGTCCTCGATCGCCGGATTCTGGCCCATCATCGCGAGCTGCAGCTTCATGCGGGTCAAGGGCGTGCGCAGGTCGTGGCTGACGCCCGCCAGCATCTCGGTGCGCTGCGCGATCTGACGGCGGATGCGGGCGCGCATCTGGTTGAAGGCGCGGCCCGCGACCTCGACCTCCGCCGCGCCGTCGAGCACGAACTCGCCGACATCGCGGCCCTTGCCGAAATCATCGGCGGCTTGCGCCAGGCGCTTGATCGGTCGCACCTGCCCGCGCATGAACAGGGTCGCCATCGAGAGCAGCACCAGCGAGGTGCCGAGCATCCACAGGAAGAACACGTAGGTGGTGGAGGAGAACAGGCGCCGGCGCTCCACCACCGCCTGCAGCACGCCTTCGGGCAGTTGCACGTGGATCTCGACCTGGTTCTGCAGCGAGCGGCTGTCGATGATGAAGGGCCGCTCGACCCGCGCCTCCAGCGCGTCGGACAGCTGCCGGTCCACCAGGTTTTGGCGCATGATGGTGGGATCGTTGGGCAGGATCTCGCCGAGCTTGAAATCGAAATTCACTCGCATGGTGGAATCGGCGATGCGGAAGATGCGCCGGGCGCGCTCCTCGCTGATCGGATGCGGCATCAACTGGATGGCGGCGGCGATGTCGCCGGCGACGCTCTGCGCCAGGCGGCGCGTCACGGTGTTCCAGTGGCTGTCGTAGAACACCCAGGCCGACACCACCTGCAGCAGCACCACCGGCGTCACGATGATCATGATGGAGCGGCCGAGCAGCGAGCGCGGCAGCATCGCCTCGAGCTCCACCAGCAACGCGCGCAGCGCCATCATCATGCGGTCAATCCGGTTTCAGCATGTAGCCGCGCCCGCGCACGGTCTGCAGGAAGCGGGGAAAGCGCGGGTCGTCCTCGATCTTGCGCCTGAGGCGCGTCATCTGCACGTCGATCAAGCGGCTCTCGCCCGATTCGTCGGCGGACTGCGGCGCCAGCTCCTCGCGCGACACCGGCTGGCCCGCGCGCCGCGCCAGCTGGAACAGCAATTCGGATTCGGCTTCGGTGAGGTGGACCGGCTCGCCGGACTTGAACAGGCGCCGCCGCTCCAGCTCGAATACGAAGGCGCCGAACTTCACCGCGCCGACGCTGGTCTGGCGCTCGATCCGCACGCTGGCGCGCTTCAGGATCGCGCTGATGCGCAGGAGAAGCTCGCGCGGCTCGAACGGCTTCACCAGATAGTCGTCGGCGCCGGTCTCCAGGCCCGCGATGCGGTCGGAGGATTCGCCCATCGCGGTCAGCAGCAGAATCGGCACCAGGCTGCTCTCGCGCAGGCTGCGCGAGAGCTCGAGCCCGCTTTCGCCCGGCATCATGACATCCAGCACCAGCAGGTCGAAGGTGATGCCGGCCATCTTGGCGCGCCCGTCGGCGGCGTCGACCGCGGTGGTGACGCGATAACCTTGCTCGGTCAGATAGCGGCCGATCAGATCGCGCAGCCGCTTGTCGTCATCGACGACCAGGATATGCGGCTGGACCTCGCTCATGCGCGCCGTTCGCTAGCGCGGCTGGCTGGGGCGGAAGCGGCGCCGGTCCGCTTCCTCGATCATGCCAAGCAGCACCTTGCGGAAGCCTTCGACCGCGTCGGCGCCGGCCGAGCGATAGGCGCGCGCGATCAAGGCGCGCTGCTCCTCGGTCAGCTTGCGCTCCAGCTCGGCGCCCTTGTCGGTCAGGCTGAGCAGGCGCTGGCGGCGGTCGGTCGAGCCCGGCTTCTGCACGATGAAGCCCTGGCGCACCAGTTGGCCCAGGACCCGGCTCAGGCTCTGCTTGGTGATGTGCAGGATGCCGAGCAGGTCGGACACCGTCATGCCTGGGTTGCGCCCGACGAAATAGATCACCCGGTGGTGGGCCCGGCCGAATCCAAATGCGGCAAGGGTCTGGTCGGCCTTGGCGGTGAAATCGCGGTAGGCGAAGAACAGCATCTCGATGCCCTGCCGCAACTCGTCTTCGCGCAGAAACAGCGGATTTGCTGGTGATTTTATGTCAGCCATGTTGACTTATTTGTTCGATTGTTCTAAGTCTGCTGTGGACTACGATACAGCATAATACAACCCCTACCCCCCTCGCGTGGAGTTGTCAGCGATGAGTTTGGTCCCATTCGATGACCGTGACGGACAGATCTGGTTCGACGGAAAGTTAATTCCCTGGCGCGACGCCAAGCTCCACGTCCTCAGCCACGCCCTGCACTACGCGGCGGCGGCCTTCGAGGGCGAGCGGGCCTATGGCGGCCAGGTCTTCAAGTCACGGGCGCATTCCGAGCGACTGCACAAGTCGGCGGAGATCCTGGGCTACAAAATTCCCTATTCGGTCGACGAGATCGAGAAGGGCAAGGCCGAGGTGGTGAAGGCCATGGGCGGGGGCGATCTCTACATCCGCGCCATCACCTGGCGCGGCAGCGAGCAAATGGGGGTCGCGGCCCAGCAGGCCAAGATCCACCTTGCGATTGCCGCCTGGGTCTGGCCGTCCTACTTCTCGCCGGAGCTGCTGGAGAAGGGTATCCGGCTGAAATGGGCGGTCTACCGCCGCCCGGCGCCGGACACCGCGCCGACCGCCTCGAAGGCCTCGGGCCTCTACCAGATCTGCACCATCTCCAAGCACGATGCGGAGAAGGACGGCTACCAGGACGCCATGATGCTGGATTACCGCGGCCAGCTGGCAGAGGCGACCGGCGCCAACGTCTTCCTGGTGCAGAACGGCGAACTGCACACGCCGACGCCGGACTGCTTTCTCAACGGCATCACGCGCCAGACCGTGATCGAGCTGGCGCGCAAGCGCCAGATCAAGGTGGTCGAGCGCGCCATCATGCCGGACGAGCTCGGCAAGTCGCAGGAAGTGTTCCTGGTCGGCACCGCCGCCGAGGTGACTCCGGTCGGCCAGGTCGGCGAATACAAGTTCACCCCGGGCGCGGTCACCAAGCAGCTGCGCGAAGATTACCTCAAGGAAGTGCGCCAGCCGGCGAGCAGCCGGGCGGCGGAGTAACGGCTACCCCTTCCTCTCTTCTCCTCCCCCAGCATGGGGGAGGGTAGGGAGGGGGAAGCCGCGTATCGGTGGGAGAGGATCTTCGCTCGCTTCCCCCACCCCAACCCTCCCCCGTGCCGGGGGAGGGGGAAACTCAATGTGAGTGATTGAGCGACGCTACCGCTTCCACTTCTCCGCCGCGTGGTCGTCGCTTTCCTTCGCTTCGACCCACGCCGCGCCCTTGGAACCTTCTTCCAGTTTCCAGAAAGGCGCCTTGGTCTTCAGCCAGTCGATCAGGAATGCGCACGACTCCAGCGCGGCCTGGCGATGCGACGAGGTCGTGGCGACGAGAACGATTCGGTCTCCCGGCTCCAGCTTGCCAAAGCGGTGGATGATGAGGACGCTTTCGAGCGGCCAGCGCGATCTTGCCTCGGCTTCGATCTCGGCCAGGCGCTTCTCGGTCATGCCGGGGTAGTGCTCCAGCGTCATGGCGCTCACCGCGCCCTGATCGGCGAGGTCGCGCACCAAGCCGACGAAGCTCGCGAGGCCGCCGACCTTGGTGTTGCCGTCGGTCAGCTGCGCCAGCTCGGCGCCGATATCGAAATCCTCGCGCTGGACCTTGATCATCGCCGTGGCATCAGCCGCCGGTCACCGGCGGGAACAGCGCGATCTCGTCGTCGGGTCGGACCGGATGGTCGTGCTCGACATATTCGTGGTTGATCGCGACCTTGATCACGTTGCGGCGGTCGAGCGCGGCGGCATAGTGCGGCCCGAGGGTCGCCAGCCAATCGAGCAGATCCTCGACGGTCTGGACGTGACCGGGCACGGCCACTTCCTCTTCGGCCTTGCCGATGTTGGTCCGGACCCAAGCAAAATACAGCAGCTTCATGCGACCTCCGCGATGCCCTCGATCCACAGATAGTGCCGAATCGCCGCGGACGCCACCCTGGGGCTCAACCATGCGGACGCATTGGGCGATTCCGACCTTTGTCTAATCGGGGTTTTACCCCCGGTTAACGCATAGTCTTCTAAGTTTTGCTGATGAAAGCATTGGATGTTCGCATGATCCGTGAGTCGGGGGACTCGGCGTCCGAGCGGGATTCGGGATTTGCCCAGAAGATCGCCGAAAAGGCCGGATCTCTGGGTGTGCAGCTGGCCGACGCGGCTGGCTCGATCGACGACGTCGCCAAGGTCGTCGCCAACCAGGCCCAGCAGTTCGAGGAACTGCGCTCGGCCGCCGACGAGATGGTGGCGGCCAACGAGCGCATCGCCGGCGCGGTGGAGAACGCCGCCAAGAACGCCGGCAGCGCCGCCGCCGAGATGTCGGCGTCGCGCGGCTCGCTCGAATCCTCCCTGTCGGATGTGCGCAGCCTCGCCGCCAGCGCGACGGCGATCGAGAGCAAGATCGCCGGCCTGCGCCAGGCGCTGGAACAGATCGCCAAGGTCGCGCAGACGATCGATGCCATCGCCAAGCAGACCAATCTGCTCGCGCTCAACGCGACCATCGAGGCGGCGCGCGCCGGCGATGCCGGCCGCGGCTTCGGCGTGGTGGCGGGCGAGGTGAAGGCGCTGGCGCGCCAGACCGCCGACGCCACCCAGCAGATCGCCCAGACCGTGGGGCAGATCACGCAACAGACCGGCGAGCTGAGCCGCGAAGGCGCCGAGGCGACCAAGCGCGCCGCCAAGGTCGAATCCGGCACCGCCGCGATCGGCCAGGTGGTGGAGAGCTCCGCGCGCGCCATCAGCGACATCGCCACCCAGGCCGAAGCGATCGCCGGCGACACCCGGCAGATCCGCGAGCGCGGGTCCGTGCTCACCAACGCGTTCGAAGGACTTTCCGGCGGCGTCAAGAAATCGACTGGCGACTTGAGCCAGGCGAAGGAGCGCATCAACCACCTGCTCGAGGTGGCGGAGGACCTGATCGAGGCGACCGCCGACGCCGGCGTCGAGACCACCGATACGCCGATCATCCGCCTGGTGGTGGAGAGCGCGGCCAGGATCGGCGTCTTGTTGGAGCAGGCGATCGACCGCGGCGAGATCTCGCTGGCCGACCTGTTCGACGACCGCTACGAGCCGATCGCCGGCACCGAGCCGCAACAGGTGATGGCGAAATACACCGCGCTGACCGACCGGCTGCTGCCGCCGGTTCAGGAAGCGGCGCTCGAGGTCGACCCGCGCGTGGTGTTCTGCGCGACCGTCGACCGCAACGGCTACCTGCCGACGCACAACAAGAAGTTCTCGCAAGCCCAGCGCAAGGGCGACGTGGTGTGGAACACCGCAAACTGCCGCAACCGCCGGGTCTTCAACGACCGCGTCGGCCTCAAGGCCGGCCGCAGCGAAAAGCCGTTCGTGGTCCAGACCTATCGCCGCGACATGGGCGGCGGCAACTTCGCGCTGATGAAGGACGCCTCGGCCCCGATCCTGGTCAAGGGCCGCCACTGGGGCGGCGTCAGGTGCGGGTACAAGGTGTAGGCAGGACACACCGCTTTTCCTTCACTCTCATTCGTCATCCCAAGGCTTGGCCTTGGGATCCACGAGTCTGCATACGACGACCCGCTATTGCCTAGTGAAACTCGTGGATGGCAAGGCCAGGCCTTGCCATGACGGCAGGGGAACGAGCTATCTTGATCGAGGTTCGTTCGTTGCACTACCGTCGCCTCCAACCACGGAGGCACGCATGGCCGTCACCATCTATCACAATCCGAGCTGCTCCACCTCGCGCAAGGTGCTGGGCTGGCTCAAGGACAAGGGCATCGAGCCCAAGGTGATCGAGTATCTCAAGACGCCGCCGAGCGCGGCGGAGCTGAAGCGAATCCTGGCGCAGATGAAGGCCAAGCCGCACGACATCCTGCGCCGCAAGGGCGACGCCTATGAAGCGCTCGGCGACGCCAGCAAGCTCGGCGCCGAGGCGCTGCTCAAGAAGATGCTGGATGAGCCGGTGCTGATCGAGCGGCCGATCGTGGTCAGCGACAAGGGCGCCGTGCTGTGCCGCCCACCGGAGAAGGTGTGGGAAGTCGTTAAGCCATAGTTGGTCGCAATTTCTGCGCGGAACCGGCGTCCACTTCGGCGCAACCGCTTAGGGCTACGCCGGAAACACCAGCCGCACGAGGGTTCCACGTTTGAGCTGGGAGCGGATCTGCAGGCGGCCGCCATGGGCCTCGATCAGGTTCTTCACGATCGGCAGGCCGAGGCCGGTCCCGGTCGGGTCGTTGATGCTTGCGCTCTCGACGCGGCCGAACGGTTCCAGCGCCACCGCGATCTGATCGTCCGACATGCCGATGCCGGTGTCGGCCACGGTGATCGCGATCGCGCCGTCTGCCATCCGCTGCGCGGCCAGCTCCACCCGTCCGCCGGCATGGGTGAACTTGATGGCGTTGGACAGCAGGTTGATGATCATCTGCTTGGTGCGGCGGCGGTCGGCGGTGAGCGACAAGCCGGCGGCTCTGCCGTTCACGCCCAGGGCAAGGCCGCGGCCATCGATCATCGGCCGCATCATGCGCGCGCACTCGTCCAGCAGCTCAGAAAGCTCGAAGCTGCTCGGCTGCAGGTCCAGCTTGCCCGCTTCCACCTTCGCGATATCGAGGATGTCGTCGATCAAGGCCAGCAGGTGCGAGCCGGCCTGGTGGATGTAGCCGCTGTACTCCGCGTATTTCTCCACTTGCTCGCGCCCGAAATGCAGGCCGCGGATCACTTCCGAGAATCCGAGGATCGCGTTGAGGGGCGAACGCAGCTCGTGGCTCATGTGGGCGAGGAACGCGCTCTTGGCGCGGCTGGCGGCCTGGGCGGCTTGCCGCTCGTCGAGGTTGAGGTTGCTGGCCTGCCGGCGCAACTGCTCCAGCGCCTCGGTGAGGGCGCGGGCCTGCTCCTTCTGCTCGGTGATGTCCTGGCTGATCGCGAGCACGCAGGGCACGCCGCCATAGGTTATGCGTTGCGCCGCCACCTTGACCCAGATCTGCCGGCCATCGGCGCGGCGCAGCTGGATCTCGGCGAACGCTTCGCCGGCGCCGGCCTCCAGCGCGCGCAGCAGCGCGCGGCGCTGCTCGGTATCGACATAGAATTCGAGCATGGACTGGCCGCGCAGAGCGTCGGCCGGAACGCCGATCAGCGCCGCGGCGGCTTCGCTGGCGTGAATCAACGCGCCGGAATCCCACGCAGTGACGGTGAGCGGCACGAGTGACGATGTGCGGAGCAGCCGGCTGATCTCGTCTTCGGCCGGCCCAGGAGTGATATCGGTCAACGCCATGGTTCGTTCGCTGCTTCGCCGAATAACGGCACGCTCCAGACCTTCAATCTATCCTCAGGTGCAGAGTCGACACAGCGATGAAAAGAATCTTGGCGATTCCTGCGCCGGATTCCAGGTTGCCAAATGACGCATCCTTCATACTGTGGTGTGTGTTTTGGAGCTTTTCCGCGGAACAACGCAGACGCCTGAGCCTTCGCGAAAAAGCGGCATAAATCCTGGCGACTTCCGAGGTCTGTCGCGCCGGGTCGCAACGTGGCCGCTGGGGGATGGAAAGCGCCAACCCTGTCCGCTATGGTCCGCCGGTCCGTCGTGAGGGAAGCCGGTGCGCGAGTACGCAACTCCGGTGCTGCCCCCGCAACTGTAGGATCGCTTGCCGCGGTGTCTTGCGGCGAAGACCGGCGCATCGGCCACTGGCCTTGAGAGAGGCTGGGAAGGCGCGACCAGGGTCCCGCGATCGAGCCAGGAGACCTCAACGGACGCTCGTTTTGTCGGCCGCCTCGGCGGGAGGAAGGGACCACATCCATGGCAGCCAAGACGGCTGGCATCACACAGTCTTTGCCGCCGGTCACCCTGGTGCTGGGCGGGACGCGCTCGGGCAAGAGCAGCTACGCCGAACGGATCACGGTCGTGCATCCGCGCGGCTGCGTCTATGTCGCGACCGCCGAAATCGGCGACGACGAGATGGCCGAGCGCGTGCGCAAGCACCAGGCGCGGCGCGAGGCCCATTGGCGCACGATCGAGGCGCCGCTCGAGATCGGCGCGGCGATCGTGGCCGAAACGGAACAGGGCGCGGCGGTCCTGGTGGATTGCCTGACGCTCTGGCTCAGCAATCTGATGGCGGCCGAGCGCGACCCAGCGAACGAAACCGAAGCGCTGATTCGCGCGCTGGGGCAGGCGGGCGGGCCGGTGGTGTTCGTCTCGAACGAGGTCGGGCTCGGCATCGTGCCGGACAACGCGCTGGCGCGCGCCTTCCGCGACCACGCGGGGCGCCTGAACCAGCGCATCGCGGAGATCGCAAACGACGTGTTTTTCCTGGCGGCCGGGTTGCCGCTGCGCCTGAAATGAGGGGACCAGAAGAATGAGCGGCAAGATTCCGGCGACGGTGGTGACGGGCTTTCTCGGCGCCGGCAAGACGACCTTGATCCAGAACCTGCTGCGAAACGCGAACGGCCGGCGTCTTGCGCTCATCATCAACGAGTTCGGCGAGACCGGCGTGGACGGTGAGCTGGTGAAGGGCTGCAAGATCGAAGGCTGCCCGGAGGAGAACATCGTCGAGCTCGCCAACGGCTGCATCTGCTGCACCGTGGCGGACGATTTCCTGCCCACCATGCGCGCTTTGCTCGACCGGCCGAATCCGCCGGAGCATATCGTGATCGAGACTTCGGGCCTCGCGCTGCCCAAGCCGCTGGTGAAGGCCTTCAACTGGCCCGAGGTGCGCACGCGCGTCACGGTCGACGGCGTGATCGCGGTGGTCGATGGGCCTGCGGCGGCGGCCGGACGGTTCGCCGACAATCTCGATGCGGTCGCCGCGCAGCGCTCGGCGGATGCCGCGCTGGACCATGACAGCCCAATTGCGGAATTGTTCGAGGACCAGATCAACTGCGCCGACCTGATCGTGCTCAACAAGAACGACCAGATGGACGATGCCGCGCGCACGGCCGCTATGGCCGCGATCAATCACGAGCTCAAGCGTGCGGCCAAGGTGGTGCCTGCCAGCTTCGGCGTGATCGATCTCAAGGTACTGCTGGGCCTCGGCGCGGCGGCGGAGGACGACCTCGACAGCCGCTATTCGCATCACGAATTGGAAGGCGAAGATCACGACCACGACGAGTTTACCTCGTTCCGCCTCGACCTGCCACAGCTCAAGAAGCCGGAAGACCTGCTGGCGAGGCTGCTGCCGGCTATCGAGCGCCACGACATCCTGCGCGTGAAGGGCTTCCTCGACGTCGCGGGCAAGGAGATGCGCCTGGTGCTGCAGGGCGTCGGCCCGCGGCTGCAGCATTACTACGACCGCGCCTGGGCGCCGGGCGAGGATCGCTCTTCCCGGCTGGTGGTGATCGGGCTCAAGGGCCTCGACCACGCGGCGATCGCGCGCGACCTCGGCCTCTAGGATGCATCTGCTCGCCGCCAAGCCTGGTCAGATCGCCGATGGCAGCGAGGCCATCGACCTCGGCCAGACTCCAGGCGACATCGTCGTGCTGTCGGCGGCGGACAGCGAGCTGGCCTGCCTGTCGCGCGCCTATGCGCACCTCGTTGACTTGAATTCTGGGCCGAAGCCGAGCCTGCGCTTGGCGAACCTGCTGCAGCTCTCGCATCACGTCTCGGTCGATGCCTATGTCGAGGGCATCGTCGCGCGCGCCAAGCTGGTGGTGGTGCGGCTGCTCGGCGGTGTGCGCTATTGGCCGTACGGCATCGAGCAGGTCTCGGCCGAATGCCGGAAGCGTGGCATCGCGCTCGCCTGCCTGCCGGGCGACGACCAGCCCGATCCGGAGCTGAGCGATCACAACACGGCGACACCGGCCGCTGCGCACCGGCTGTGGCAGTTCCTGGTGCAAGGCGGGCTTGAGAACGCATCCGAATTTCTCGGCTACGGCGCCAGCTTGATCGGCGGCGAGACAGAATGGCGCGAGCCGCGGCCGTTGCTGCGCGCCGGGCTCTACTGGCCGGGCAAAGCCATGCTCTCGCTCGAGGACCTGCGTGCGCAATGGACGGATGGCGCGCCGGTCGCGGGCCTCGTGTTCTATCGCGCGCTGGTGCAGGCGGGGCAGACCGCGCCGATCGATGCGTTGATCGCGGCGCTGCAGGAGCGCGGCTTCAATCCGCTGCCGATCTATGCCGCGGGCCTGAAGGAGCAGGCCGCTGCCGATCTGATCGCACGCTTCTATGAAGACGCGCGGCCGGACATCACGCTCAATTGTACCAGCTTCGCGATCTCGCAGCCCGGCGCGGCGCAGGCGGCGACGCCGTTCGATGCGGCGGATGCTCCGGTGCTGCAGGTGGTGCTAAGCAGCGGCACGTTGGAAGACTGGCAAGCGGGCAAGAACGGCCTCAGTCCCCGCGACCTTGCCATGCAGGTCGCGCTGCCCGAGGTCGACGGCCGCATCATGACCCGCGCCATCTCCTTCAAGGTGGCGGGCCGCTACGACGACGCCACCCAATGCAACATCGTCGAGCCGCAGCCGGAACCGGGCCGTGTCGCCTTCGTCGCCGACTTGGCGGCCAACTGGGTGAAGCTGCGCCGCAAGCCGACCGCAGAGCGTCGCGTAGCGATCATCCTTGCTAACTACCCCAATCGTGACGGCCGGATCGGCAACGGCGTCGGCCTGGATACGCCTGCCGGCGTGGTCGAAGCGCTCAACGCGATGAAGGCGATGGGTTATGCGATCGAAGACATTCCCGAGAGCGGCGACGACTTGATCGCGCGCTTGCTCGATGGTCCGACCAATGCGCGGCCACGCAAGGGCGAGTTCGCCCTGTCTCGCGCCGATTATCAGAGCTACGTGCAGATCCCCGATGGGATCGCGCAACGCTGGGGCGCTGCGGAGAACGATCCGCTTTGTGTCGACGGTGCGTTCCGCCTGCCGCTGATTCAGCTTGGCAACGTCTTCATCGGCGTCCAGCCGGCGCGCGGGTACAACATCGACCCGGTCAAGTCGTACCACGACCCGGAGCTGGTGCCGCCGCACAACTATCTCGCCTTCTACAAGTATCTGCGCAAGATCGCACAGATCGACGCGGTCGTGCATTTCGGCAAGCATGGCAATCTCGAATGGCTGCCGGGCAAGGCGCTGGCGCTGAGCGAGGCCTGCTATCCCGAAGCGATGCTAGGGCCCCTGCCGCATCTCTATCCCTTCATCGTCAACGACCCGGGCGAAGGCACGCAGGCCAAGCGCCGCGCGTCGGCGGTGATCATCGATCACCTGACGCCGCCGCTGACCCGCGCGGAGAGCTACGGCCCGTTGCGCGACCTTGAGCTGCTGGTGGACGAGTATTACGAGGCGGCGCAACTCGACCCGCGCCGCTGCCGCGACCTGCGCGATCGCATTCTCGACCTGGCGCAGGGCTCCGGCATGGCCGAGGATTGCGGCATCACCAAGGCCGATGATGCCGATGCCGCGCTCGCCAAGCTCGACAACCAGCTGTGCGAGCTGAAGGAGATGCAGATCCGCGACGGCCTGCACGTCTTCGGCCGTTCGCCGGGCGGAACGGAGCGTGACGCCTTGTTGGTCGCGCTCACGCGATTGCCGCGCGGCAAAGGCGAGGGCAGGGACCAATCCCTGATCCGCGCGCTAGCCGCAGATCTGGAACTGGAGTTCGATCCGCTCTCCGCCCGCCTCGGCGAACCTTGGACCGGCCCGACGCCGGCCGCTCTGTCGGACGTGAGTGGCGATGCCTGGCGCACAAATGGCGACACGGTCGAGCGATTAGAGCTCTTGGCGCTGAAGTTGGTGAGTGGCGCGGATTGTCCGCGAGCATGGATACGCACCAGCACCGCGCTCGATTTCATCCGCGAGACTCTTGCGCCGACGGTTGAGCGCTGCGGTGATGCGGAACTCGATGGCCTGCTGCGCGGTCTTGCCGGGCGCTTCGTTGCGCCGGGCGCTTCGGGCGCACCGACGCGTGGGCGGCTGGATGCGCTGCCCACGGGGCGCAACTTTTACTCAGTCGATACCCGCGCGATCCCGACGTCGAGCGCCTGGGCGCTGGGCTGGAAGTCGGCGGGTCTCATCCTCGACCGGCACCGGCAGGAGCATGGCAACTGGCCCCGGGCTTTGGTGCTGTCCGCCTGGGGCACCGCGAACATGCGCACCGGCGGCGATGACATCGCGCAGGCGCTGGCGCTGATCGGCGTACGGCCGACCTGGGATGTCGGCGCGTCGGGCCGCGTGGCGGGGTTCGAGATCCTGCCGCTCAGCCTGCTCGACCGGCCGCGGGTCGACGTCACGCTGCGCGTCTCCGGTTTCTTCCGCGATGCCTTTCCGGCGCAGATCGACCTGTTCGACAGCGCGGTGCGCGCAATCGCCGAGCTGGACGAGCCGGAGCACCTCAACCCGATTGCTGCACGGGTGCGGGCCGAGAGCGCTGACCTCATCGCGCAGGGCGCCGATGCCAAGGCCGCGCGGCGCAAGGCGGCGTTCCGCGTGTTCGGCTCCAAGCCTGGCGCCTATGGTGCGGGCCTGCAGGCGCTGATCGACGAGCGCGGCTGGTCGGACGAAGGTGACTTTGCGCGCGCTTATCTGGCCTGGGGCGGATACGCGTACGGCGACGGCGCAGCGGGCGAGGCGGCGCAATCGGCCTTCTCGCATCGCCTCGCACACGTCGACGCGGTCCTGCACAACCAGGACAACCGCGAGCACGATCTGCTGGATAGCGACGACTACTACCAGTTCGAAGGCGGGCTGGCGGCCACCATCAAGCACCTGACCGGCCGCAAGGCGCAGGTCTGGCACAACGATCATTCGCGCCCAGAGAACCCGCAAGTGCGCAGCCTGGAAGAAGAGATCGCGCGGGTGGTGCGGGCGCGCGTCGTCAATCCGAAGTGGATCAAGGGCGTGATGCGCCATGGCTACAAAGGCGCGTTCGAGATGGCGGCGACCGTCGACTATCTGTTCGCCTTCGCCGCGACCGCGAACTGCGTCGCCGATCATCATTTCGACCTGGTGTTCGACGCCTACCTCGGCGACGAGTCGGTGCGCGATTTCATCGAGCGTCACAATCCCGCCGCGCTGAAGGAGATCGCCGAGCGCTTGCTGGAAGCGCAGGAGCGCGACCTGTGGAAGCCGAAATCCAACGCGGCCCACGCCCGACTCGACGAGTGGGCTGGGCGAACCCTCAGCACGCGAGCAGCCTCATGACCGAAGACGCCGACGACCTCAACCGCCGCGCCGACGAGAAATCCGCCAAGCGCAAGGAAGCGCGCGACAAGATGATGGCCGCCAAGACCATCGAGAAGGGCCTGCTGATCGTTCACACCGGCAAGGGCAAGGGCAAGTCGACGGCCGCCTTCGGCATGGTGATGCGCTGCATCGGCCACGGCATGAAGGTCGGTGTCATCCAGTTCATCAAGGGCAAGTGGGACACCGGAGAGCGCTGGGTGCTGGAGAAGTTCCCCGAGCTCTGCACCATCAAGGCGCTGGGTGAAGGCTTCACCTGGGAAACCCAGGACCGCGCCCGCGACGTGGCCCACGCCCGCGCGGCGTGGGAAGAGGGCAAGAAGATGATGGCCGACCCTGCCATCAAGCTGGTGCTGCTGGACGAGCTCAACATCGCGCTGCGATACGACTATCTGCCGATCGAGGAAGTGGTGGCGGCGTTGCAGGCACGCCGGCCCGACCTGCATGTCATCGTCACCGGTCGCAACGCCAAGGACGAGCTGATCGCCGTAGCCGACCTGGTCACCGAGATGGAGATGGTGAAGCACCCCTTCCGCGACGGCGTGAAGGCGCAGAAGGGGATCGAGTTCTAGACGCGATGCCAACCTCCGCCATCATGTTCCAGGGCACCGGGTCCGACGTCGGCAAGTCGCTGATCGTCGCGGGCCTGTGCCGGCTCTATGCGCGGCAAGGGAAGCACGTGCGGCCGTTCAAGCCGCAGAACATGTCGAACAACGCGGCGGTGACGGCGGAAGGCGGCGAGATCGGGCGCGCCCAGGCGCTGCAGGCGCGGGCCTGCGGGGTGGCGCCGTCGGTGCATATGAACCCGGTGCTGCTGAAGCCGCAGAGCGAGATCGGTGCGCAGGTGGTGGTGCAAGGCAAGGTCTGGGGCCAGGCCAAGGCGCGCGAGTATCGCACACTGAAACCGCAACTGCTGCCGGCGGTGCTGGACAGCTTCGCGCGGCTTTCCAAGGAGGCTGACCTGGTGCTGATCGAAGGTGCCGGCAGCCCGGCGGAAGTGAACCTGCGCGAGGGCGACATCGCCAACATGGGCTTCGCCGAGGCGACCGATGTGCCGGTGCTGCTGGTCGGCGACATCGACCGCGGGGGCGTCATCGCATCGATCGTCGGTACCCTGGCGCTGCTGCCGGACGGCGAGGTGGCGCGCATCCAGGGCTATCTTATCAACAAGTTCCGCGGCGATCCTTTGCTGTTCGATGACGGCCTCACCACCATCAACCGCGCGACCGGATTGAAGAGCCTCGGCGTGGTGCCGTGGTTCGAACGCGCACACCTGTTGCCGGCGGAGGATGCGGTGGCGCTCAATGGCTATCGCACCGAGACGAAGGGCGCGATCAAGATCGTGGTGCCGCGGCTGCCGCGCATCTCCAATTTCGACGATCTCGACCCGCTGCGCGCCGAGCCGGATGTGCGCGTCGAGCTGGTCGAGCCCGGCTATGCGCTGCCGGCCGATGCCGACCTCATCCTGTTGCCGGGCTCCAAGTCCACCATCGGCGACTTGCAGGCCTTGCGCGCCGCAGGCTGGGACATCGACATCAAGGCGCATGCGCGGCGCGGCGGGCGCGTGCTCGGCCTGTGCGGCGGCTACCAGATGCTGGGCACGCGGCTCGACGATCCCGATGGCACGGAAGGGCCGGCGGGCGCGGTCGACGGGCTCGGATTGCTACAGGTCGAGACGCGGCTGGGCGGCGACAAGGCGCTGCTGGAAGTCACCGGCCGGGACCGCCTGAGCGGTAAAACCGTGCGCGGCTACGAGATGCATATCGGCAAGACAGACGGCGCGGATCGCACGCGGCCGATGCTGGACCTGGGCGGGCGCCCGGACGGCGCGGTGTCGGCTGATGGGCGCATCATGGGCAGCTATGTGCACGGCATCTTCGCCGGCGACGATTTCCGCCACGCGTTCCTGAATGGATTGCGCACACGCGCGCGCAGCGATGTGGCGTATGAGACCTTGGTGGACCAGGTGCTCGACGAACTGGCAGATCACCTGGCGCGCCATCTCGACACGCAAAGGATCCTGGACCTTGCTAGTCGAACAGCCAGATAAGCGCGATCAGCAACATGGCTTGCGCGCAGCAGGCGCGGACGAACAGCCGCAGCGCCATGCGGATGTCCGGGGCCGCGGCGTGCGGGCGGCCGCCCTCGTTCATCCAGTGATCCTCAACCAGTTCGCCGTGATAGACCCGCGGGCCGGCGATCGCGAGGCCGAGTGCGCCGGCGAACGCCGCTTCGGGCCAGCCGGCATTGGGCGAGCGGTGATGCTTGGCATCGCGCCACAGTGCGCGCCACGCGCCGACCGGATCGGCGCCGGGCAGGATCCACGACGCGGCGCAGACCAGGACTCCGGAAAGCCGCGCCGGAACCAGGTTGAGCAGATCGTCCAACCGCGCCGCCGCCCAGCCGAAATGCAGGTGGCGCGGGCTCTTGTGGCCGATCATGCTGTCGGCGGTGTTGATGACCTTGTAGGCGAGGAGGCCGGGGAGCCCGAACAGGGCGGCCCAGAACACCGGCGCCACCACGCCGTCGGAATAGTTTTCGGCCAGCGATTCGATCGCGGCGCGCGAGACGCCGGCCTGGTCCAGGGCTTCCGGATCGCGGCCCACGATCCGCGAGACCGCCAGCCGGCCGCCGCCGAGGCCGCCGGTCTCCAGGCCCGAGGCGACCGCCGCGACATGGTCGTAGAGGCTCTTCTGCGCGATCAGGGTGGACATCACGATCGCCAGCAACAGCCAGCCGAGCGGCAAGGCGAGCAGCAGGGTCTGGACCAGATGGCCCAGGATCAGCGCGCCCGCCAGCAGCCCGATCGTGGTCCAGGCGCCGGAATTGCGCCGGCGACCCGGCGTGTCGCTTTCGCGATTGAAGCGGGCATCGGCCCATGCAATGACCCGGCCGATCAGCTGGACGGGATGGAGCTGGCGCCGGTTCAACGCCTCCGGATCGCCGAACACGGCGTCGAGGGCGAGCGAGAGCAGCAGGGATTCGGAACGCGCGAACAGGAACATCCAAGGTTCATTGGCCGATTTGGCGCTGCGCGTCAATCGGCCCCCAGGAATGACGGGGGGAGCGAACGAGCATGAGCAAGATCGGCGTGATGGTGTGCGGCCACGGCAGCCGCGACGAAGAGGCGATCACCGAGTTCCAGGCGGTGGCGCGCGGCATCGCCCAGCGCCTGCCGGAATTCCCCGCCGACTACGGGTTCCTCGAATTCGCGCGCCCGATCATCCGCGACGGGCTCGACGCGCTGCGCAAGCAGGGCGTGACGCGGTGTCTCGCCGTGCCAGGCATGCTGTTTGCCGCCGGCCACGCCAAGGACGACATTCCCTCGGTGCTCAACAAATACCAGGCGGACAACCCCGGCTTCCGCATCGAATACGGCCGCGACCTGTCGGTCGACCTCAAGCTGCTGCGGGCCGCGCGCGAGCGCATCGAGCAGGCCGAGCGCACGGTCAGCCGCAAGGTGCCGCGCGCCGAGACGTTGCTGGTGGTGGTGGGGCGCGGCACCTCCGATCCCGACGCCAACTCCAACATCTCCAAGGTCGCGCGCATGCTGTGGGAAGGCATGGGCTTCGGCTGGACCGAGGTGTGCTATTCCGGCGTCGCCTTCCCGCTGGTCGGGCCTGGCCTCGAGCATGCGGTGAAGCTCGGCTACAAGCGCATCATCGTGTTCCCCTATTTCCTGTTCACCGGGGTGCTGGTGAAGCGGATCTACGACATCGCAGACCAGATGGCGGCGCGCCATCCCGAGATCGAGTTCCTGAAGGCGAGCTATCTCAACGACCACCCGCTGGTGCTGGATGCCTTCGCCGAGCGGGTGCGCGAGATCCTCGCCGGCGACAACGCGATGAACTGCCAGATGTGCAAATACCGCGAGCAGGCGATCGGCTACGAGGCGGAGGTCGGCCGGGTGCAGGAGAGCCACCACCATCACGTGGAAGGCATCGGCACGGGCGCGGTGCACGGGCATGATCATGACCATGATGGGCATGACCATCATCATGATCACGATCATGCGCCCGGCGACCACGATCACCACCACCACCACCACCATGATCACGGACATGGTCACGATCATGGCCACGCGCACGACCATCACGACCATGACCATGCGCACGCTCATGGACATGGGCACACCCACACGCACTTCCCCCCGCCGTTCCCGGACCATCCGCACGGCCCCGGCAAGCGCGATCCGGAGCGGTTGTGAGGCGTGCATCATGACCTCTTCTCTTCCGTCATCACCGGGCGAAGACCCGGTGATCCAAGTTGCAATCGGGACTGCACCCCGAAACTTGGATCACCGGGTCTCGACGCTTTGCGTCGGCCCGGGGATGACGGTAGAGGAGAGAGCCCCCGGCGCGCAGTGGTGAGCCGCGCCATGCCCCGCGACTACGTCAAGGACCCGGCGGAGATCTATCGGCAGTCGTTCGCGACCATCGAGGCGGAAGCGCGGCTCGATGGTTTACCGGAGCCGCTGCGCGCAGTGGCTCGGCGCATGATCCATGCCTGCGGAATGACGGATCTGGTGGCTGACCTCGCCTGGCACGGCGAGCCGGTCGCCGCAGCGCAGCGCGCCATCGCCGGCGGTGCGCCGATCCTGGCCGACGCGCAGATGGTGGCGTCCGGCATCGTCCGCGGCCGCTTCCCGAAGACCGAGATCGTCTGCGTCATCGCCGAGGAGACGGTGGCGGAGACCGCGCGCCGGCTCGCCACCACGCGCTCCGCGGCATCGGTCGAGCTGTGGCGCGCCCGCCTGCAGGGCGCCGTTGTCGCGATCGGCAACGCGCCGACCGCCCTGTTCCATCTGCTCGACTTGGTCGAGGCCGGCGGACCCAGGCCCGCAGCGATCTTCGGCTTCCCGGTCGGCTTTGTCGGCGCGGTCGAATCCAAGCAAGCGTTGATCGACGCCAAGCTCGGCATTCCCTATCTGACCCTGCGCGGCCGGCGCGGCGGCAGCGCGATGGCGGCGGCCGCGATCAACGCGCTCGCCGACGACAAGCCGGGAGCCGAGGCATGAGCGTCTGGCTCAATGTCATCGGCGTCGGCGAGGACGGCATCGAAGCCCTGCCGCGCGCACTGCAGGCGCTGATCGAGCACGCCGAGCTGATCGTCGGCGGCGAGCGGCATTTGGCGATGGTGGAGCAGGCACGTGCCGAGAAGAAGAGCTGGGCCTCGCCGTTGTCGTTGACGCTCGATGACATCTGGTCGCGTCGCGGCAAGCCCGTGGTCGTGCTGGCGACCGGCGATCCCATGCATTTCGGCATCGGTGTCGCGCTCGCCAAGCGCGTGCCGGCCGAGGAGATGGCGGTCTACCCACACATCTCCGCCTTTTCGCTGGCTGCCGCGCGCATGCGCTGGCCGTTGGCCGACACCGAGTGCCTCACCATCCACGGCCGCCCGCTCGACCTGCTGGCGGGCGCGGTGACGCCGAACCGCAGGCTGCTGGTGCTGTCGCACGACGGCACGTCACCGGCCGAGGTAGCGCGGCGCCTGACCGAGCTCGGCTACGGCGCGAGCGATGTGACGGTGCTGGAGCATATGGGCGGCACGCGCGAGCGCATCTATGGCGGCCGCGCCGATGCCTGGGCCTATCCGCGCGCCGCCGATCTCAACACGCTGGCGGTCGAATGCCGGGCCGACCCGGAGGTTCGTGCGCTATCGCTGACGCCGGGTTTGCCGGACGAAGCTTTCCAGCACGACGGCCAGCTGACCAAGCGCGAGATCCGCGCCGCGACCCTGTCGGCGCTGCGGCCGTTGCCGGGGCAGCTGCTGTGGGATGTCGGGGCCGGTTGCGGTTCCATCGCGATCGAGTGGCTGCGCACGCATCGTTCCCTGTCCGCCATTGCCATCGAGAACAACATAACGCGTCAGGGTTTGATCGAAGCCAACGCGGCAGCGCTCGGCACGCCGCATCTGAAGCTGGTTGAGGGTAGTGCACCGCAAGCCTATGACGGCCTCTCTGAGCCCGATGCGATTTTCATTGGCGGTGGCGTTGGCGATGCCGGTGTGGTCGAAGGGGCATGGGCGCGACTGAAGCCGGGTGGGCGGCTGGTCGCCAATGCCGTGACGGCGGAGGGCGAGGGGCATCTGTTCGCGTTGCGCGGCAAGCTGGGCGGCGACATGACGCGCCTGTCTGTCGCGCGCCTCGCGCCGGTGGGCGATCTGCACGGCTGGAAGCCGCTGATGCCCGTGACACAGTATTGGGTGGACAAGAAATGACCGGCATCGTCTACGGCGTCGGCGTGGGGCCGGGCGATCCGGAGCTGTTGACCTTGAAGGCGGCGCGGCTGATTGGGTCGGCCGACCTGATCGCCTATCCGGCGCCGGAGGAGGGGCCGAGCTTCGCGCGTCAGATCGCGGCGCCGCACGTGCCGCAGGGCATCGCGGAGCTGGCGATCCGCATGAATATCGGCGACGGACGCTTTCCGAAGGACGATGTCTATGACCGTGCGGCGGCGACGATTGCGAAGGCCGCGCAGGATGGCAAGCAGGTGACGGTGCTGTGCGAGGGCGACCCGTTCTTCTACGGCTCCTTCATGTATCTGTTCGCGCGCCTCGCCGACCGCTGCCGGGTGGAGGTGGTGCCGGGCGTGTCGTCGCTGATGGCCTGCGCCACCGCTACCCGCGGCGCGCTGGCGGCGCGCAACGACGTGCTGACCGTCATCCCCGCGCCGCTGCCGGAGGAGGAGCTGCGCCGGCGCTTGTCCGAGATCGAGGCTGCCGCCATCATCAAGGTCGGCCGCCACTTCGCCAAGGTGCGCAAAGTGCTGACCGACTTGAATCTCGCCGACCGCACGCGCTATGTCGAGCATGCGACGCTGGCGACCGAGCGCGTGCTGCCGCTGCACGAGGTGCCGGCCGATGCCGTGCCCTATTTCTCGATGCTGCTGGTCCATCGCCGCGGGGATGCTTGGAAATGACCGAGCTGCGCGACGATCCTGCGATCATCGCCTTGTCCGAGACCGGCGCCGCGCTGGCGCGCCGCATCCAGGCGGTGTTGCGGTCCGGCGAGGTGTTCGGGCTGGAAGGCCGCGTTGCCGATTGCGACCGGACCTTCAGCAACGTCGGCGCCATCCTGCACGATGTGTTTGCCGCGGACCGGCCGATCATCGGCGTCTGCGCCACCGGGATCCTGATCCGCACGCTCGCGCCCTTCCTGATCTCGAAGGAAAGCGATCCGCCGGTGCTGGCGGTGGCGGAGGACGCCTCGGTGGTGGTGCCGCTGCTGGGCGGCCATCATGGCGCAAATGTCTTGGCCGTGCGGCTCGCCGAGATGCTCGGCGCGACCGCAGCCTTGACCACGGCCAGCGACGTAACGTTGCGCCTGCCGCTCGATGCGCCGCCGGCCGGATGGCGGCTGCGCGAGAAGGCCGGCTACAAGCGCGTGGCAGCGGAGCTGCTGGCCGGCGCTACCGCTCGCATCGTCGTTGAATCCGGGCCCGAGCCGGATTGGCTGCTGGCCCTGCCGCAGGCGGGCGATGGGCCCATCACGATCCTAGTCAGCGATCGCGCGGACGCGGAGGCCGATCTGGTCTATGCGCCGCAGACCGTCGTGCTCGGCCTCGGCTGCGAGCGTCTGGCGGAGGAGTCCGAAGTGTGGGCGCTGGTTGTGGACTCGCTCGCCAACGCGAACATCGCCAAGGAAGCTGTCGCCTGCGTCACCTCGATCGCGCTCAAAGCCGCCGAGCCGGCGATCCAGGGCGTCGCGCGGCGGCTCGGCGTGCCGGCGCGCTTCTTCGATGCGGCGCGGCTGGAGCGCGAGACGCCGCGGCTGAAGAATCCGTCCGACCTGGTCTATCGCGAGACCGGCTGCCATGGCGTGGCGGAAGGCGCGGCGCTCGCCGGCGTCGGCGCAGAGGGCGACCTCGTCTTGCCCAAGCAGCGCTCGCAGCGCGCGACCTGCGCGGTTGCGCGCTCGGCGGAGATCGTCGATCCGCAATTCGTCGGCCGCGCACGCGGCTCGCTTGCCATCGTCGGCATCGGCCCCGGCGCGGCGGCGGCGCGCACGCACGAGGTGGAAGCCGCGATTACCAAGGCGACCGACTTGGTCGGCTATAAGCTCTATCTCGACCTGCTGGGGCCGCTCGCCGAGCACAAGGCGCGGCACGGCTACGAGCTGGGCGAGGAGGAGATGCGGGTGCGCATCGCCCTTGGTCTCGCGGCGCAGGGGCGCGACGTGGCGCTGGTGTGCTCGGGCGATGCCGGCATCTATGCCATGGCAACCTTGGTGTTCGAGCTGATCGACCGCGAGGGCAACGCCGACTCGGCGCGGGTGGAGATCAGGGGCCTGCCGGGCGTGTCCGCGATGCAGACGGCAGCCGCCCGCATCGGCGCGCCGCTTGGCCACGATTTCTGTGCCATCTCCCTGAGCGATCTGTTGACGCCGTGGGAGGCGATCGAGCAGCGTCTGCTGACCGCAGCGGCAGGGGATTTCGTGGTGGCGTTCTACAATCCGGTTTCGCAGCGCCGGCGCACGCAGCTGGCGGCGGCGAGGGAGATTCTGCTGCGCCACCGCCCGGCGGAGACGCCGGTGGTGCTGGCGCGCAACCTGGGCCGCGAGGGTGAGACTGTTGCTGTGGTTACGCTGGGCGATCTCAAGGTCGAGGACGTCGACATGCTGACGCTGGTCATCGTCGGCTCGAGCGCGACTCGTGCGGTGCAACGGCCCGACGGCGGCGTCTGGGTCTACACCCCGCGCGGCTATGCCAAGAAGATGGATGAGGGGAAGGGCGCGGCATGAGCATGGTGCATTTCATCGGCGCTGGGCCGGGCGATCCGGAGCTCATCACCGTGCGCGGCAAGCGCCTGATCGAGGAGGCGCCGGTGGTCCTGTATGCCGGCTCGCTGGTACCGCCGGCGGTAATCGCGATGGCGCGGCCGGATGCGCTGGTGATCGACACCGCGCCGCTGACGCTGGATGAGATCGTCGCGCACATGCAGCAGGCGATCGCGGACGGCAAGACGGTCGCGCGCGTGCATTCCGGCGATCCATCGATCTATGGCGCGACCGCGGAACAGATGCGCCGACTGGATGAACTCGGCATCGACTACGACGTGACGCCGGGCGTGCCGGCCTTCGCCGCGGCGGCCGCGATGTTGAAGACCGAGTTGACTCTGCCTGAGGTGAGCCAGACCATCATCATCACCCGCACCGACGGCTCTGCATCGCCGATGCCCAAGGGCGAGGATCTGGCGACGCTCGGGCAATCCGGCGCGACCCTCGCCATTCATCTGTCGGTGCGCAACATCCACAAGGTGGTGAGCGAGCTGACACCGCATTACGGGGCGGACTGTCCGGTGGTGGTGGCCTTCCGCGTGGGCTGGCCGGACCAGGAAGCCATCTTTGGCACCCTCGGCGACATCAAGGGCAAGGTGAAGGAGACCAAGATCACGCGCACCGCCTTGATCCTGGTCGGTCGCGTATTCGGCAAGCGCGACTTCGAGGACAGCCGCCTCTATCACGCAGATCACCGCCATATTCTTCGCCCGAAGGCCAAGGCGCGGTCGTAGCTTGACCACTCTCTGGCGCCATCGTGGGTTCCTGCATCTGTGGGGCGCGCAGGCGACGTCGGCGTTCGGGACGCGCATCGGGCGCGAGGCGATTGCGCTCAGCGCGGTCATGCTGCTGGGATCGGGGCCGCTGGATCTCGCCTGGCTCAATCTCGCGATGTCGCTGCCATATCTGATCTTCGGCCTGGCGGCGGGCGTGCTGATCGACCGGGTGCGGCGGCGGCCGCTCCTCATCGCCACCGACCTCATCCGCGCCGGGTTGCTCCTGACCATCCCGATCGCGGCGTGGCTCGGCGGCTTCTCGCTGGCGCAGCTGCTGGTGGTGGTGTTTGTCGTGATGTCCTGCAGCCTGGTGTTCGACTGCGCGCACCTGGCGTACATGCCGACCCTAATCGAGAGGCGCTGGCTGCTCGACGCCAATGCCAAGCAGGAATCGACGGCGGCCGCCTCGGAGATCGTCGGCCCTCCGATCGGCGGGTTGCTGGTGCAGGTGCTCGGCGCGCCGATTGCGATCCTGTGCGATGCCGTCAGCTATGTCGCCTCCGCCGTTCTGCTGTGGCGCTTGCCGCACACCGAGGCGCCGCCGGCGCACAGCGACGGCGCGCGCGTCACCTGGGACGATCTCAAGGTCGGGTTCCGGATCATTTTCCGCCACCGCCTGTTCCGGCCGCTGGCGCTGGCCAAGATCATCCGCGCAATCTGCGGCGGCGCCATTGGCGCGTTCTACGTGCTGTATCTGTTTCACGACCTGCAGGTCTCGCCGGCGGCGCTCGGCGTCATCGTCGGCTGCGGCGGCGCGGCGGCGCTCGCGGCCGCGATCGTGACGACGCGCATTGCGGCCGTGACGCCTGCCGGCCCCGGCATGATCGTCGGCATCGCCGCGGCCGCGCTCGGCCACGTGCTGCTGCCGCTCGCTGGTTTCTTCGTCGGCACCTGGCTGGTGATTCCGCTGCTGGTGCTGGGCCAGCTGATCAGCGACTTCGGCCTCGCCTACGCCTTCTCGCTCGAGCGTGCGCTGCGCCAGCATCACATCGACAACGCCGTACTTGGCCGCGCCGCCGTGGTGATCTCGATGTGCGGCAACGTGCCGGGACCAATCGGTGCCATCCTCGCCGGCGTCTTCGCCGAGCGGTTTGGATTGACTCCGGTGCTGTGGGTGTGCGTCGCGGGCTATGCGCTGTCGCTGCCGGTGCTGCTGGCCTCGCGAATCCGCACCCTACCGCGCGTGGAAGTCAGCGACCCTGCTGCGTGATCCAGGCGACGACATCCTCCACGCGCGCGACCGCCGGCGAGCGCGGATCAAGCGCGATGGCGGGCCGCTCGATCATGATGACGGCCAAGGCCATGCGCCGCGCCGCCTCGATCTTGGCATAGGTGGCCTCGCCGCCACTGTTCTTGGCGACGATCAGGCCGATGTGATGCTCGGCCAGCAGGCGCAGTTCGTTCTGCAGGGAGAATGGGCCGCGCGCCGCAATGACGCGATAGTCGTGCAACGGCAGCCGCTCCGGCGCGTCGATCATGCGCACCAGGAAGTGCGCGTTGTGGATCTCGGTGAAGGCATCGAGCTCGCCCGAACCCAAGGTGAGGAAGATGCGGCCACCTTCGCGCCGGCACAACTCCGCCGCTTCGGTGGCATGGCGTGCTTCGACCCAGCGGTCGTCCTGCCGCGCCGTCCAGGCCGGGCGCAGCAGCCGCAGCAGCGGGACGCCCGCCGCCTCCGCCGCCGCGACCGCGTTGGCGCTGATCTGCGCCGCGAACGGATGGGTCGCGTTGACGAGGTGCGTGATGCGCTCCGTGCGCAAATAGTCCGCGAGGCCATCGGCGCCGCCGAAGCCGCCGGTGCGCACCTGGCCTTTCGGCCTGCGCGGCTCGCGCGTGCGGCCGGCGAGCGAGGAGATGAAGTCGACGCCGCCCTGCGCCGCCAATAGCTCGGCCAGCTGGAAGCCTTCGTGCGTGCCGCCGAGGATCAGGACCCGCATATCAGTTGAAGCCCGTGCCGGCGACCATCTGGCCGTCGCGGTCGTAGACCAGCACCTCGATCGCGACCTTGCCGTTCACCTCCTCGAGCGCGACCTGCTGCGCCTTGTCCGCCACCACCCTGCCCAGCGGGATGTTCTGCTGCTGCGCGATGGTCAGCACTTCGCTGGCCGTGTTCGCTTCCGTGATCAGCGTGCGCGTCAAGTCGTTGGCGCCGTACTCGCCGGCCCAGCGGGCAAGCGTTTCCAGGTTCACCTGGCTGCGTCCGGAATGGAGGTCGAGGAATCCCTCCGCCAGCTTGCAGAACTTGCCGAAGCCGCCGGCAAGCGTCAGGCGCTTGATCGGATGCTGGCGCAGGTACTTGAGGGTCGCGCCGGCAAAATCGCCCATGTCGATGAAGGCGAAGTCCGGCAGACCGTAGCGCTGCTGCACCGCGCTCTCGGTGGTCGAGCCGGTGCAGGCCGCCGCGTGCTCGAGACCAGCGGCGCGGATGACATCGATGCCGCGATGGATCGAGGCGATCCAGGCCGAGCAGGAGAACGGATGCACAATGCCGGTGGTGCCGAGGATCGAGATGCCGCCGACGATGCCGAGGCGCGGGTTCCAGGTCTGTTTCGCCAGCTCCTGGCCGCCGGGCACCGAGATTTCGATCTCGACGTCGGGCTCCGCGCCGTGCGCGACCGCGACCTGCTCGATCACCTCGGCCATCATGCGGCGTGGGACGGGATTGATCGCGGGCTCGCCGGGCTCGATCGGCAGGCCAGCCTTGGTGACGGTGCCGACGCCAAGGCCGGCCTTGAACTGGACGCCGCTGCGCGAGGGTAGGGCGCGGACCTTGGAGACGATCAGCGCCAGGTGCGTGACGTCGGGATCGTCGCCCGCATCCTTGATAATGCCGGCGCTGGCCCAGTTCTTGCCGCGGTTGCGGTGCGCGAGCGCGAAGCTGGGCCGCTCGCCCTTCGGCAGCAGGATTTCGACCGGGTCCGGGAATTCGCCGGAAAGGAGCGCGGTGAAGGCGGCCTTGGTCGCGGCGGTGGCGCAAGCGCCCGTGGTCCAGCCGCGGCGCAACGGGCCTTCTGGCTTGCGAGTCATGGCGCTATTCTAGCGTTTGGGGTCTGAATCTGGCTAGTCGCCGGGCGGCGGCTCCCTAGGATCGGGATATGAACGAAGTATTGGACTCGCTGCCCGGGATCGAGCCGGGCTGGGTGTGGCTGGTCGGCGCGGGGCCGGGCACGACCGGGTTGCTCACGCTGCTGGCGCTGCGCGGCCTCACCACCGCCGACGTCGTGGTCTATGACGCGCTGGTGGATGAGGGAACCCTGAAGCTGGCGCGCCCCGGCGCGGCCCTCGAATATGCCGGCAAGCGCGGCGGCAAGCCCTCGGCCCGGCAGCCGGACATCTCGCTGCGCCTGGTCCAGCTCGCGCGCGAGGGCAAGCGCGTGCTGCGCCTCAAGGGCGGCGATCCGTTCGTGTTCGGGCGCGGCGGCGAGGAGGCGATGTCGCTGGTCGAGGCCGGCGTGCCCTTCCGCATCGTGCCCGGCATCAGCGCCGGCATCGGCGGCCTCGCCTACGCCGGCATTCCGGTCACGCACCGCGACTGCAACCACGCAGTCACCTTCCTCACCGGCCACGATGCTGGCGGCGCGGTGCCGGACGGCGTCGACTGGAACGCCATCGCCAAGGGCTCCCCGGTGATCGTGGTCTACATGGCGCTGAAGCACATCGAGCCGATCGCCGTGCGCCTGATCTCTGGCGGCCGGCTGCCGAGCGAACCGGTGGCGGTGGTGAGCAAGGCGACCGGCGCCGAGCAGCGCGTGCTGGAGACGACGCTCGGCGCCTGCGCCGCCGATGTCGCGGCCAGCGGAATTGAGCCGCCGGCCATCGTGGTGATCGGCGAAGTCGTGCGCCTGCGCGCCGCGCTGGATTGGCTCGGCGCGGCGGAGGGGCGGGTGCTCGTCTCCGATCCTCTGGGAACGCGGCGACAGGGGCAGACCGGCTGAGGATGGCCAACGGCCTCATCATCGCCGCGGCATCGTCCGGCAGCGGCAAGACCACCGTCACACTGGCGCTGCTCGCACTGCTGAAGCGGCGGGGCGTTGCGGTGGCATCGTGCAAGGTGGGGCCGGACTACATCGATCCGCAGTTCCATGCGCGCGCCACTGGACGGGCGTGCTTCAATCTCGACGGCTGGGCGATGCGGCCAGCGACGCTGGCGCATCTGGTGCGGCAGGCAACGCATGATGCGGAGCTGCTAGTCATCGAAGGTGTGATGGGCCTGTTCGACGGCGCACCCGGCGACGCTGCGCTGGCTCCAGGTTCGACCGCGGAGATCGCGGCGCGCACCGACTTGCCGGTGGTGCTGGTGCTGCGCGCCAAGGGGATGGGCGCGACCGCGGCGGCGGTGTTGGAGGGACTGAAGCGGCATCATGACGATGTCCGCGTTGCCGGCGTGATCTTCAACGAGGTCGGCGGTGAGCGGCATCGAGCAATGCTGGCGCAGGCGGCCGCGCGCGCGGGTCTGCCGGTGCTGGGGTATTTGCCGGCGTTCGAGGACATTGCGCTGCCGAGCCGCCATCTCGGTCTGGTACAGGCGCGCGAGCATGACGCGTTCGACCGCTACCTCGACCGACTGTGCACGCATTTCGCGCCGCATCTCGAACTCGATGCGTTGCGCGCATTGGCGCGTGCCCCGACGATCGCGCAATCGGAGCCAGCGCGCGCGATTCCGCCGCTCGGCCAGCGCATCGCGGTCGCGGACGACGCCGCGTTCGGCTTCAGCTATGCGGCGATCCTGCTTGGCTGGCGCGCGGCGGGGGCCGAGATCGTCCGCTTCTCGCCATTGGCCGGCGAGCGCCCCGATGCGATGGCCGACGCGATCTTCCTGCCCGGCGGCTATCCCGAACTGCATGCCGGCACGCTCGCTGCGAACGGCGTCCTCATGGACGGCTTGCGGGAGGCCGCGCGCAAAGGGACGGCGATCTACGGCGAGTGTGGCGGCTACATGACACTGGGCGAGGGGCTGGTCGACGCCGATGGGAATCGCCACGCGATGGCAGGACTACTCCCCCTCGTCACGTCCTTCGCCGAACGCAAGTTGCATCTCGGCTATCGCCAGGGCACGCTGTTGGCCGACGGTCCCGTGGGCAAGGCCGGCCGCGCATTCAGGGGTCATGAATTCCACTACGCCACCGTGGTTTCGGAGGGTCCGGGCGAGTCGCTGTTCGATGTCGCGGACGCGGCCTGTCGCAATCTGGGGAGGCAAGGTCGCCGGCAGGGCAGTGTGTTCGGATCGTTCCTGCACCTTATCGATGAAGCCTGATTTCAGGGCCGTTCGAGGGCGCTAAGTCTTGCCAGGGCAACGGAAATCGGGCACGTTACCAACCGAACGATAATCCGCGCACCAAGCGTCCCGTTCCGGTGGGCAGGCGCGGCAGATGGGGATCGACATGTCGCAGATTCGCACCGCTTCTCAGACCCAAGCCAAGCTGAACACGCGCACGGCGGCGCTCGCCGCCGCCATGATCGTCGCAGTGTTCGGCGCCGTGTTCATCTACGGCATGGGCTTCGCTGGCGCGGATGTGCTGCACAACGCGGCGCACGACGCGCGGCACGCCAATAATTTCCCCTGCCACTAGGATCATCGCCGGATCCATCCGGCGCTTCAGTCTATTCGGCGTTGTCTTGCGAGGGGCGGCCTCCAGGCCGTGATGCATGATGTTCGGATATCTCCGTATCTTCCTGACGGTTGCTTTGCTGGCCGGCATCGGCGCCGGGGTGGTGAACTGGGGCGTGCACATGTTCGGCACCACGCCGCTCATCCTGGAGGCCGAGGTCTACGAGAATGCCGGCGCTGCCGAGGAACCTGCTGCTGCCGCGACGGCCGAGGCGGAAGCGACCGCACACACGCACGAGGCCGGCGCCGCCGAGCATGAGCACGAGGCCGAAGCCTGGGCGCCTGCCGATGGCTGGGAGCGTAATCTCTACACGCTGGGCGCGGATGTCGTGACCGGCGTCGGCTTCGCGTTCCTGCTGACCGCCGCCATCGTGTTCTTCGGCAAGGGCGCAGATTGGCGCCGTGGCTTGCTGTGGGGTCTCGCAGGCTTTGCCTGCTTCACCCTCGCGCCCTCGTTCGGGTTGCCACCCGAACTGCCGGGCACCGAAGCGGCGCCGCTGCTGGAGCGTCAGCTGTGGTGGATCGGCACTGTGGTCGCGACGGCCGCCGGCCTGTTCGCGGCGGCGCGCCTGCGCAATGTCTACGGCTATGCGATCGCGGTGGTGCTGATCGTCGCGCCGCACGTCATCGGCGCGCCGCATCCGGAGACCCCTGGCGGCCTTGCGCCGGAAGAGCTGGAGCACAAGTTCATCCTGGTCGCGATCGTCACCAGCCTGGTGTTCTGGCTGGTGCTGGGTGCGCTCACCGGCGCGTTCTTCAAGCGCTACGCCAACGAGGCCGCCGCCTAGGCTGGTACGTTCGCGAGGATCTCGGCGCTGCTGGTCACGGTGGCGTATTCGCCATGCAGGTTGGCGAGCGACAGGGCGTGAACGTCTTCCGCCGACCACAGCTTGCCGCGCAGGTCTTTCCAGCCGTAGGTGAAGCAGGCGTCCTCCGGCACGAACACGGCGTGGCCGAGATTGCCGGCGTTGCGCACCGTCGCCTCCAGCGAATTGTTGGTGATGACGCCGAGGATCACCAGCGCCGGCGCATCGATGTCGCGCAGATGGCGATGGAGGTCGGTGCCGATAAAGGCGCTGTTCACCTGCTTGGCGATGATCGTCTCGTCGGCGGCGGGCTCGACCTCTGGCTTGAAGGCATGGCCGGGACCGCCGGGTTTGTAGGTCGACTCCGGCTCGGTTGAATCGTGGCGGACGTGGACGATCGGCCAGCCGAGACGACGCCAGCGCGCCAGCAGCGCGGCCGCTGCCGCTTCGGCGCCGGGATTGTTGCGCGGCCCGTGCCGCGCCCAGCGCGGGTTGTCGACCGCCAGCTGCAGGTCGACGATGACGAGGGCGGTGCGGTCGGGCAAAGGCCGGTCGAGCGGCATTGTGGTCCTTGGGCGGTCCTTGGGTTGCACGGAACGGGCTGATATAACGATAACAGATCAGAAGACCAAAGCTTCAAGAGAGGATGCAGGGATCATGAACAGACCGACACGTATCATCGCAAGCGCCGCCGTCATGGGCCTGGCGCTGGCGGCTCCGGCTTTCGCCCACACCGGCGTCGGCGCGCACAGCCACGGCTTCGCAGCCGGCTTCCTGCATCCGCTGATGGGCGTCGACCATCTGCTGGCGATGCTCGGCGTCGGCGTCTGGGCGGCGCAGCTCGGCAAGCGCGCGACCTGGCTGGTGCCGGCGGCCTTCGTAGGCGTCATGGTTGCGGGTGCCGGTCTGGCGCTCGCGGGTGCGCCGCTGCCACTGGTGGAATTCGGGATTGCCGGCTCGGTGCTGGTGATCGGCGCGCTGATCGCCTTCGGCACGCGCATGCCGGTCGGCCTGGCGATGGGCCTGGTCGGACTGTTCGCGCTGTTCCATGGCCATGCCCACGGCACGGAGCTGCCGGGCTTTGCCCATCCCGCCGCGTACGGCGCGGGCTTCGTGAGTGCAACGGCGCTGCTGCATGTAGCCGGCGTGGGCATCGCGTTGGTTGCGCGTCAGCACGCGGCCAAGTTGCCGTTCCGCGTGGCGGGCGCCGCGATGGCGGTGGTCGGCGGCAGCATGCTGTTGGGCGCGTAACCTATTTCTTGACTGGCACGGCGGGGCGCAGGGTCACCAGCGCCACGCCGACCGCCATGGCGCAGATCGCACCCCAGACCCAGGGGCTAAGGATCTCGTCGAAAAAGATCCAGCCCCAGAATACGCCCGCGAGCACGATCACGTTGGCGGTCTGAGAGGCGAACACCGGCCCGATCGCCCGCACCACCCACACGAAGATCAGCATCATCGCCGCGTTGATCAGAAGCATGGCTGCGGCGGCCTTGACCACGACGGTCATCGGGAAGACCGGCCACAAAAAGCCGTCGAACGCGGCCGCGAACGGGATCGCCGTGAGCCCGCCCAGGATCAGCATGCCGGTGGTCTGCGTCAGTACGTCGGCATCCGGCGGCGAGCGCAGTGCGATGTAGAGATTCTGCAGCGCGTAGAAGCACGAGGCGCCGAGGCCCAGCAGCACCCAGCCAATCAGGCCCGGCTCCGGCAGGCTCTCCTTCGGCAGCACGATCAGGCCGACGCCGACGAACCCGAGCAGCACGCCGCAGGCGCGCCAGACGTCGAACCGTTCGGTGCGCATGAGCAGGATCAGAACATAGGTCAGCAGCGGCGCCATCGGGATCATCAGCGTCAGCACGCCGACCGGCAGGTGCGGCGCGATCCAGAACAGCAGCGGACCGGGAATAGCGAACCCCAGCAAGCCGTTGATCAGGTAGTAGCGCAGATAGCGCCATTGCCGGCGCGGATAGCGGCCGAGCATCGTGCAGACGATCAGCAGCAGCGCCCCGCTGCCGATGGTCTCCCACAGCACCAGGCCGATCGGATGAGCGCCGTTCTCGCCCGCCAGCTTGGCGAGCGCGAAGCCAAGACCCCAGATCGAGCCCATGCCCAGCAGCGCCAGCGGGCCCAGCACTAGGCGCAGCAGGCGCGAGGGCGTCGGCGCCGTGTTGGCTGATCTCAGGGCGTCATCGGTCATTGGCTTCAACGCCGGTCCTGCAGGTCGTAATAGACGTACATCGCGCGCTGATAGGTCCGGCGCAGGGCCGGGAACGGAAAGCGCGGCAGCGGCTGCGCCAGCAACGGCGAAGGCCGCAGGCTGTCGTCGCCCGCCAGCCGGTGCGCCAGCAGCAGGCCGCAATAGGTCGAGAGCGCGACGCCGGTTCCGACGTAGCCGAGGGCGTAATGCACCGTGCCGTCCTCGATCGAATTGACGTGCGGGGACTTGTCGAACGGCACGCACACCCAGCCGTTCCAGAAATGCGTGATCTCGATGCCCTTGAGGATCGGGAACATGTCCGCGAGGCGGCCCTCGAGCCAGGCCTTGTGCGACGCGCGGCTGCCGGCGGTATCCTCGATGCCGCCGCGCGCGCCGAACAGGATGCGGCGATCCGGCAGCTGGCGATAATAGAACAGCAGGTTGCGGGTATCGCTGATCGGCAGCGTGGCGGTCCAGTTGAGCGCCGTGCGCTCCGCGTCCGTCAGCGGCCGCGTCACCACGATGTTGGAGAGCGCCGGCAGCAAGCGCCCGTCGATCGCGGGATGCAGCCGGTCTCCGGTGTAGCCGTTGCCTGCGACCACCACTTGCCTGGCGTGTACCCTGCCGCCAGGCGTCGTCAGCACATGATGTCTGCCGTCGCGCGCCCAGCCCTGCACCGGCGATGAACCGTGTAGCACCGCGCCGGCACGCTGCGCGGCGCGCGCGAGGCCGCGCACATACTTCATTGCATGCAGCGCGAAGCCGGTCTCGAGCAGCAGCGCGCCGTGCGCTTCGCGGCTGATCAGATACTTGCTCTCGAGTTCGGCCTTGTCGAGCAGGCGCGACTTCACGCCGAACTTGCTGTCGAGGAAGCGCTGGTCGCGCTCCAGCTCCCGCATGCGGTTCGGCAGATGCGCCAGCTCCAGGTAGCCATCCGGCGTCGCCTCGGCGTCGATCGCCTCCTCGCTCAGCAGCCGGCGCACCAGCCGCACGGCGTCGCCGGATTGATCGAAGATGCGGCGCGCCTCCGCTTCGCCCCAGCGCTTGATCCAGCCAGCCATGCTGGTCTTGCCGATGCCGAGGCACGCGAAGCCGCCATTGCGGCCGCTGCAGCCCCAGCCGATGCGGTTGGCTTCCAGCACGTGCGATTTGAGGCCAAACTTGCGGCCGAGATGCAGCGCCGTCGACAAGCCGGTGTAGCCGCCGCCGATGATCGCGACATCGACTTCCATGTCGCCCGCGACCGGAGCCGCGTCGGCGATCTCCGGACCTGCGGTCGCAGCCCAATAGCTGTCCACATGCGCCTGACCGGGCGCGTTCGGATCGATGATGTTGATGGCCATGCTAACCCCTTCGCGGGGCACCATATCAGGGTATTGGCGGGAACTGTAGACGGGCTATCGCGTTGTGGCACAGCAAGAAATCGGATTGCGGCGTGTCGGGTGCGCTGCCAAGGAGGGCAATTTGCAGGGCCAACTGTGGGTCGAGCTTGTCGGCGATCTTGTCCTGGCGCGCGTGCGTGGCGAGCCGACCGCCGAGTTGCTGCGGGAATGCCAGGAGAAGGTTCTCTTCCTGGTGAGGGATGCCGAGAAGGGCAAGGTCCTCTATGACACCCTTGAAATGGAGCCGCCGCCGGTTGACGTGCCACTGGCGCAACAGCAGCTGGACCAAGAACTCGGCTCGACGAAGTTGCGGCGCGCCATCGTCGTTCCGAACAGTCGACTTGCGTATCTGGCCCGGCTCGCATTTGGCGAAGGCGAATATCGTGTCTTCTACAACGACATCGTCTCAGCCGTGAAATGGCTCGCCGATCAACCGGCGAATGGCTAGGCGCTAAGCATCGCTGACGGTTATTGCTCAGCTCTCGCAAGGCATTGCGGATCGTCGTTCTTGACGCTGTTGACCCTGGCATCGACCCGGTAGAGCGCGGTCTTCGCCGCATCGTATGGTGCCAGCAAGGAAAGAAGCTTGGGCTCAAGGGTGTTGGTGTCGAGCCAGGCTTCCTCGTCGTCACGCTTCAGCATCACCGGCATGCGGTCGTGGATCGGCGCGAGCTTTTCGTTCGCCCCGGTGGTGACGATGGCAAAGCTGCGCACGATCTCGCCCTCCGGATTGCGCCAGCCCTCCCACACGCCCGCAAAGGCGAAAGCCGGCCGCTCCGCATCCACGATGCGCCAGGGCCGCTTATCGCTTTTGTCCTTGCGCCATTCGTAGAAACCATCGGCGGGCACCAGGCAGCGGCGCTTCTGGAACGCTTCGCCGAACATCTTGCCGGTGGCGATGCCTTCCGAGCGCGCGTTGATCAGCGGCGCGGACTTCGGCACCTCCTTGCTCCAGCGCGGGATGAGGCCCCAGCGGAACTGCTTCAGCGCACGCTCGCCGGTTGGTTCCAGGCCGATCACCGGCACCACCTGGGTCGGCGCGATGTTGTAGCGCGGTTGCAGGTTGAGCCCCGTCACCACGCGGAACAATTCGCGGATGGCTTCAGGTGGAAGGGTGAAACTGTAGCGGCCACACATCGCTGTGGGAGACTCCTCGATTGGCGCATGTCCTGCTTAGCGAACGAGGGTCTGGTCCCGCAAGCAACCGCCATCGCGGCGGGAGCGGAGCAGCGGACGCTACCATCCAGCCCATCGCAACGGGATGTGATTTTCTGGCATTTTTACGCCGCCGGGCGTCGCGGTCTTGTGAAGCGGGCCTGGGGAGAGCGTACGATATATGACGGGCTTGTTGACCGGGACTGCCAAAGATGGCAAGGCTTTCCTAGATTTTCGCGCACCTTGGAGTGCCAGAGTGATTGTGTCGCGCCCCGGACCGGCGCCCATTAACTCGATCGGGCGGCCGGTTCCATGACGATGGATCCCATGTCGGAGGCCAGCGGAAACGAGCCGTCGCGGCCGGACGTGAGCCCTGACGCCCAGATGGATCCCCGGCCGCTGGACAACGTCACCACCGCGGCCCAGGAGATGGCGAGCAGCCTCGACGTCTCGCTGGTGCAGTCCCAGCGCATTCGCATCCTCAACGCCTATTGGCTGGCAAGGGCCAAGGGCAAGGTACCGTCGCGCTCGGAGATCGACCCGGTCGACGTCCGAGAGCTGCTGCCCAATCTGATGATGATCGACATCCTGGGCGACCCGCCGCGCTTCCGCTATCGCTTGGTCGGCACCCGGGTGGTGCAATATACCGGCTTCGATTTCACCGGCCGGTGCATCGACGAAATGGTGTTCCAGGGCCGCGAATTCATGATTCAGTGCTACCACCGCATGCTGGCGGAGAAGCGTCCGGTGTTCGGGCATTACGCTTGGCTGGTCCGCTCGCGCCATTTCGGCCAGTGCGAGTTCGGCCTGTTCCCGCTGTCCGACGACGGCAGCACGGTCAATCGCGCCATCTCGATCGAGGATTACGAGCGCATGGAGCGCGATATCCTGACCTACGGTCAACAGGGTGCCCCGATGCGCAAGCTGGCCGAGGGCGGGCGGTAGCTCCGCCGGCGGGCGACAAGACATTGTCACGCCGCCCGAATTTCCCTATTGAAACCGCGACCACCGGACGCTGACGCCCGGCTGGAACGGAGCTTGCCATGGATCGGCCGATAGCCTTGTTCGAGCTAGCCAACCTGTCGCCGGAGGCGCGGGAGCGCCTGCTGGTGCGCTCGGAGGCCGATCTCGTGGTGTTCGAGGAGCGGGTGAAGCCGATCATCGAGGAGGTGCGGCGGGACGGCGATGCGGCCCTGGCGCGCTTCGGCGCACGCTTCGATGGCGCCACCGGCCTCAAGCCCGATGCGATCCGCACCCCCCAAAGCGAGTTCGACGAGGCGATGAAGAGCGTCGCGCCCGAGGTGGTGGAGGCGCTCGAATACGCGGTCGACAACGTGCGGCGCTATCACGAAGCGCAGCTGCCGGAAGAGATGTGGATGAAGGAAGTGCGCCCCGGCATCTTCGCCGGCGAGCGCTGGTCGCCGATCGATTCCGTCGCCTGCTACGTGCCGCGCGGCAAGGGCTCGTTCCCCTCGGTCGCGGTGATGACCGCCGTGCCGGCGATGGTCGCCAAGGTGCCGCGGGTCATCATCTGCACCCCGCCGCTGCCCGACGGTCGCACCGATCCCGCCACCCTGGTAGCGGCGAAGCTGGCAGGCGTGACCGAGGTCTATCGCTGCGGCGGGGCCCAGGCGGTCGCCGCCGTCGCCTATGGCACCGCGACGGTGCCGCGCGTGCTCAAGATGGTGGGGCCGGGCAGCCCCTACCTGGTGGCGGCGAAGAAGCTGCTGTCGCACCGCATCGACCCCGGCATCCTGGCCGGGCCGTCGGAATCGATCATCCTGGCGGACCAGACGGCGGACGGCCGGCTGGCCGCCCTCGACCTGCTGATCGAGGCCGAGCACGGGCCGGATTCCTCCTGTTTCCTGGTCACCAATTCGCGGGTGGTGGCCGAGGCGGCGCGGGCGGCTATTCCGGGCTTCTGGGCCCAGATGTCGGACCAGCGGGTCGATTTCTCGGCGACCGTGCTGAAGGGGCCACAGGGTGGGATCGTGCTGACCCCCGATTTCGACGCGGCCTGCGGTTTCGTCAACGATTACGCCCCCGAACACCTGACGATCCACGCCAAGGATCCCTGGCGTTATCTGGGCAAAATCCGCAATGCGGCCGAAATCCTGCTGGGCGAGCGCACCCCCAATACCCTGGCCAATTTCGTGTTGGGACCGAATGCCGTGCTGCCGACCTCCGGGGCGGCCCGGACCAGCTCGGCCCTCAGCGTTTACGATTTTGTGAAGCGAAGCTCGCTAGCCTATGTGACGACATTGGGCTATCCCGACGCCGCGCGCCATGCCGGCAGGCTTGCGACCTATGAGGGGTTCGACGGCCATGCCAACGCGGTTTCCGCGACGCGCGATCGCCTGATGGCGGAAGATAAATAACACCATGGAAGCAATCGGCGTGCATATCGGCCGGCGCACATTGATCGGCTTGGACGGTTCCCTGCTCGGGATCGGCGACAAGCTCAGCGTGGTCGAAGGGCTGGGCCGCGTCAGCAACGAGACGCGGCGGGTGTTCGAGCTGTGGCAGCAGGCCGGCCAGGAAGCAGGCTTGCCGAAGCTCGCCGCCTTCCCGCTCGCGGCGCTCGCCGACCTTGAGCCGTCGATGCTGGTGGTCGAGGTGCTGGAGGCGGAACACGACTATCGCTATCGCCGCTGCGGTTGGCGCGAGCGCGAGGTGCGCGGCGCCGACCCGACCGGCCGCACCGTGCGCCAGTGCCACCAGGGCGAGATCCTGGAGTTCGTGCTGGAGAACTACGACCGCGTGGTGACGGCGGGCGACGGACTGCTCGACCTCTCCGTCGACATCAACAGCGACAAGCGCTTCGTCGCGACCGAGGTGCTGTTCCTGCCGTTCTCCGAAGTCGGCGTCGCGGTCACCGACATCCTGGTCTACTCGCACTACCTGACCGCCCAGCCTGACGCCTGAACGGACGGGCTCAGTCGCGCTCTTAATTGACCCCGACCATCCCCACCACCGTCATGGCAAGGCGTGGCCTTGCCATCCACGAGTTTCGCTGAGCAACGCACAGTTGGTGCGGGCAAATTCGTGGATGCCAGTGCCAAGCACTGGCATGACGGAGTGGGTGGAGGGGGCGTCGCGACTGCTTGCGACTCTGAGCCTTACAGCGGCTTCGGGTCGAGGAAGCGGCGGACCACGTTCTCGGTGATGCGGCTGACGTTGTTGTTGTAGCCGTTGTGGGCGAGCGAGCCGGCGTAGGAGATCGAGCTGACCGAGAACACGCCGCCGCCCTGCGGGGTCTCGAAGAACACCATGTCCGCCTTGATCATCGGGCAGGTGTCGCCGTTGACGGCGGAATGGGTGTGGTTGAGCTCTTCGTTGACCCAGTGATAGCTGGCGGGGAAATCGTCGGCGGTGGCGAGGATCAAGGCATGCGGTGGCGTGCCGAAGCTGGCGTCGGCGCGGTCCAGCTCCCAGCCGGCGGCGCCGCCGCCGATCGATCCGAAATCGCCGATGCGCTCGTCAGTCACGCCTTCGAAGATGAAAGCGGCGCGCGGATCGCGGCTCGCCGGAAGGCGCTTGTAGTAGGTCGCGACGTCGAAGCCCTGGCCGCTGAAGGCGGTGCCGACCAGCACGTTTGGCGGGCGGCCATTGCGCTGCCATAGGCCGGAATACTCGCCGGTGAAGGCCATGTAGCTTTCGCCGGGTTGGGTCATCCAGGCGCGCATGCCGTCCTCGGAGCGACGATGCTCGATGACGCCGTCGAGCGAAGGATGCCACGCGATGCGCCAATAGAAGCCGTTGGCGCCGAGATACATCAAGCGCCCGCCGAGGTCGGTGTAGTCCTGCATCGCATCGAGCATCTTCAGGCTGTAGTACTCGGGATGCGTGCCGGTCACGATGCAGCGATAGGGCTTCAGGCAATCGAGCCCTTCGTGATCCAGGTCCTCATCGGTGATGATGTCGCAACTGATGCCCTTGGCAGCTAGCCAATCGATGATGTGGGTATCGGCGTTGAACTGCCACAGATCGGCCTTCGGCCGCATGTTGAGGATGGGCCTGAGGCGCGAGGACTGGCTGACGCCGCTGCCGTCGCTGTGCAGGTCATAGGTCGAGAGGCCGAGCGAATAGGTCTCTTCCAGGAACTGGTCGGTGCGGTTGATCGCGGTGAAGCGTGACGAGCTCAATTCGTCGAAGCTCCAGCTGGTGTCCATCTGGTGGTTGGCATAAGCGAGGTAGCTCGCGGTCGGCACCAGAAAGGCGAGCGACGAAGTCGGCTTGCCCTTCGGCGCGCGCACGAACAGCGGCGTGAACTCCTCCAGGTCGCCCTGCTGCAGGTGGATGCAGTAGATCGCGCTCTTCAGGTCCTTCGGCAGGCGGATGGAAAAGTCGGTCTTCCACTTGCAGTCATAGAGATCGTCGTCGTGGAAGTGGATCGCGCCGTAGTGCTCCGGCTTGCGCTTCCAGTTCATCTCGCTGCCGTCCCAGTTCCACCCGGTCATGCCGCGGGTCGGCAGGTTGACGGCGTGGCCGTTGCGGCGGTTGCGCGAGGAATCGATCACCCAGTCTCCGCTGATCCCCTGCGAGAAATCCCAGTCGGCGATTGCACGGTCCGGCGGCGGCTCGTCGCGCGTGCCGGGGAACGCGAGCAGGGCTTCCGCCGCCAGCGCCTCGCCGTAGATGGCGGGCGAATCGATCTTGCCATTGAAATGTGCGGCGACGTCCTTGCCGTTGTTCCAGGCCGCGATCAGGAAGCGGTTGGCGTTCGCGGCCGGCGCGAGCTTGCCCTCGGCGAACTGGCGTTTGCCTGAATGCCCGTATGCTATCCGGCGGCGCGAAGCGAGAACGGCGCGCCCGCTCTTGGCATCGAACGACACCGCGACCATGTACCAATGACGCGAGACGAGGTTATGCGCGAGCACCAGCGGCGCCTGAGCGCCGATGCGCAGCGCCAGGCGGCCGGTGGCATCAAGGTAGAGCGCATAGCCGGTCTTGGTCGCCGCATCCCAATTGCCGATGATGCACTGCTCGCTGCCCTTGTCGAGCCAGGTCGGCCAGATGGCGGTCCGGATCGAGAAGCTCTGCAATGCGAAGCCGTTTCGGTCGTCGACCTCGACATAGGAGCCGCAGGGGATCGGCTGCTTGCGCGCGGCATGTTCGGTGACAGGCACGCCCGCGACCGGCTCGACCTTGTAGCCCGGACCGTCCGGCGAATCATCGCCGCAGATCACGCGCACCAGCGCGGCGCGGTAGTTGCCGGCGCGCGGCGAGCTGACCTTGACCTCCACCAGCTCGCCAGGTTCCACGCTGAGTTTGTCGGTATAGGCCAGGATGCGTTCAGGCATGATGCGGCAAATGAATTGTTGGCACTATTCGACCGGACAATCGCGGCCGGTCATCTCTTTCCAGCGCGCGCGGAAACAGGCCCAGACCACATCCTTGTAGGCGGCGAAGGCGCGGGTATCGATCTGCATCGGCGTGCCGCGGCGCGGGCCGAATTTGGCGAGGCGCCATTCCTTGTGCGGCACTGTGCAGAGGATGACCGTCCTGCCGCGCGCGAAGCCCCAGCGCATCAGCTCGAGCAGCTTGTGCAAGTCGGCGCTATGCCGGCCGAACGGCTTGCGCTTGAATTCCTCGCACAGATCGGTGCGCGCTGGATCGATCGACAGCATAAATGACGATTCCCCGACTACCGCTGCCAGGCATCATAAAGAGCCTTGAGACCGGCTGTCGAGCCGTCGCGGGCGACGCCGCTGCCGCTCAGGATGTCGCTCGCGAGCTGTTTGCCGAGCTCCACGCCCCATTGGTCGAAGGAATTGATGCCCCACAGCACGCCGAGCACGAAGGTCTTGTGCTCGTACAGCGCGACCAATTTGCCGAGATGGTACGGATCGAGCTCGCCAAGGAGGATGCTGTTGCTCGGCCGGTCGCCGAAGAAACTGCGATGCGTCGCCAAGGCGCGCGCCTTGCCAGCCTTCATCTTGGCGGCGCGCATTTCGGCCATCGCTTCGGCGGCGCTCTTGCCGAACATCAGGGCCTGGCTCTGCGCCAGGAAATTCGCGGTCAACAGGAGATGCTGGTCCGGATAGCCGGAGCGGTCGCGCGCCGCCAGGATGAAATCGCAGAACACCCGCTGCGTGCCCTGGTGGATCAGCTGATAGAACGCGTGCTGCCCGTTGGTGCCCGGCTCGCCGAACAGAACCGGGCCGGTGGCGCACTTCACCGGCTTGCCGTCGCGCCGCGTGGTCTTGCCGTTGCTCTCCATTTCCAGCTGCTGCAGATAGGCCGGCAGGCGAGCGAGATCCTGCGCATACGGCAACACCGCGTAGGCGTCGGCCTCTAGGAAGTCGATGTTCCACAGCGCGATCAGGCCCATGGTCAGCGGGATGTTGCGCTCCGCCGGCGCGGTCTTGAAATGCTGGTCCATCGCATGCGCGCCGGCCAGCAGCCGCTCGAACCCCTCCCAGCCCAACGCGACCGCGATCGGCAGGCCAATAGCGGACCACATGGAATAGCGGCCGCCGACCCAGTCCCAGAAGCCGAACACGTTCTCCGGCGCGATGCCGAAGGCGCTCGCCTTGTCGACCGCGGCGCTGACCGCGACGAAATGCTTGGGCACAGCGCCCGGCGACAAACGCGCCGTCAGCCAGCCGCGCGCCGCGGTGGCGTTGGCCAGCGTCTCCTGCGTGGTGAAGGTCTTGGAAGAGACGATGAACAAGGTGGAAGCCGGATCGGCGTGGGCGAGCGCGGCATGCAGATGCGCGCCGTCGACGTTGGAGACGAAATGGAACGTCATCTCCGGATGGCAGAACGGACGCAATGCCTGCACTGCCATCGCGGGGCCAAGGTCGGAGCCGCCGATGCCGATGTTGACCACGGTCCGGATGCGCTCGCCGGTCGCACCGTGCCAATGGCCTTCGCGCACGTTGGTGACGAAGGCGCGCATCTGCTCCCACACCTTGCGGACGTCGGGCATGACGTCCTTGCCGTCGACCGTCATCGGCTCGCGGCCCACATTCCGCAGGGCGACGTGATAGACCGCGCGGTCCTCGGTGCTGTTGATGTGCTCGCCGGCGAACATGCGATCGCGCCAGCCGGCGACATCGGCCGTGCGCGCCAGCTCGTGCAGCAAGCGCATGGTCTCGGTCGTCGCCAGGTTCTTCGAGAAGTCGAACGCGAATTCGTCGAGCTGCAGAGAGAAATGCTGGAAGCGCTGCGCATCCTCCTTGAACAGATCGGCGATGCGGGTCTTCGCCAGCGCCTGGCGATGACGCTTCAGCGCCGTCCATTCCGCCGTGCGCGTGATGTCGGCAACGCTCATGCAGCGCCTCGGACGCGCTTGCGCCCATCGGTCACGCCAGCGGGGCTGAGATGCAGGTTGGCGAGCGTGCGGTCGACATGGCGCATGCGCCACGACAGCATGCGCTGCGCATAGGTCAGCAGCACGTCGCGGTAATTCGGATCGTTGGCAAGATTGGTCATTTCATAAGGATCGCTCTTGAGGTCGAACAAGAGTGGCGGCAACGACACGAAATGCACGTACTTGTAGTGGTCGTCCCGCAGGACCGTGAGATAACACTCGTCCGGCGAGATCCCAAGCGCCGCTTCCGGATCGATGCTGCCCGAGTTGGGCGAGGTGCGGAAATCGAGCTCGTAATGCACGTCGGTGCGCCAGTCCGGCGGCGTCGCGCCCTCGATGAAGGGCATCAGCGAGCGGCCGTCGCACTGGTCCGGGATCGGTCGACCCACCCACTCCAGGATGGTCGGCAGGATGTCGACCGATTCGGTGAAACGGTCCACCTGGAGCCCGCGGTTGCGGTCGGCGGCCCGGCGCGGATCGCGGATGATGAGCGGGATGTGGAAGCTCTGGTCGAAATAGATCTCTTTGCCCCAGCAATAGTGGTCGCCACCCATCTCGCCATGGTCGCAGGTGACGATGATGAGGGTCTCGTCATATTCGCCGGTCTGCTTCAGGTGCGCGATCATCCGGCCGATCTGGTCATCCACCTGCGTGATCATGCCGTAGTAGGTCGCGCGGATCTGGCGCAGCTCCAGCTCCGGCATATGGACCGCGTTGTTGGGGTTGTGCTCGTCGACGCCCTTGGCGGCGGCGAGAGCCGCGATCTTCACCTTCAGGAACGGGTGCTGCTCGCCCTCCGCGTCGGGCGTCGGCTTGCGCTTCGGCATCGGCACGTCGGCGGGATCGTACATCGCGTTGTAGGGCTCGGGCGCAATGACCGGTGGATGCGGGCGCAGGAACACGCCATGCACGAACCAGTTCTCGTCGCGCCGCATCGACAGATAGCGCAGGATCGCGTCCGCCATGAAGGTGGTCTCGCTCTCCTCGGCGGTGAACACCGGCGGCGTGAAGGTGTGGCCGCGGTTGGCCGGCTTCTGGAAACCGGGGCGCGGCCTGTACACATCGTCGCGGCCTTTGGGCAGGTCGTAGCCACGCGCCTTCAGGTCCGCGATCCACATCGCCATGTGCTCGGGCAGCGGCATGCCGACGGTGAAGCCCGGCAGGAAGCCTTCGTAGGTCTTGAGTGCGGGATCCTCCGGATCGCGCGTGCGCGGATCGATGCTGGTGTCGGTGTAGCCGAACAGGGTCGGGTCGAACCCGGCCTTGCGCACCTCGCGCGCCACGTTGGTGAAGCGGTCGTCGAGCGGCGTGCCGTTGCGCCCCGACCGGTGGTTCATCAGATAGAGCCCGGTATGCAGGCTGGTGCGCGCGGGGCCGCACGGCGCGCAGACCGTGTAGTGCCGCTTGAACAGCACGCCATCGGCGGCGAGGGCATCGAGGTGGGGCGTCTTCACCAGCGGATGGCCGACGGCGCCGAGGCACTCGCCGCGCCATTGATCGACGCTGATATGGAGGACTTTACGGATCTGCTCGCTCATGGGAACCAGTTCGGAAAGGTCGCGGGAGCGGCGATTTTCAACAAACCTGCCCGAGTCCGCAACCTTTCATCTGGCTGTCACGGATGTGGTTCGGGCAACGCCGCGGGCAACGCGCTGGTGTCGCCTTCGGCCGCCAGCGCCTCGAACGTGTCGAAGGTCAGGGCGTGGGCCAGCACCGCGACGGACTCGACCCCCAGCGATTTGTAGAAGGCGAGGGCGGTCTCGTTCCGCGGCTTGCTCACCCACCACACGTAGGAACGGCCGAGCGCCTTGGCGCGTCCGGCGACTGCGGCCGCCAGGGCGCGGCCGATGCGCTGACGCCGCGCTGCCGCCCGCACATAGAGGTCGCAGAGATAGACGCCGCGCGCCGCGTAGCTCGGCTCGTACGACAGATGGAACAGGGCATAGCCGACGACGGACCCGCCGGTCTCGGCCAGCAGCACCTCGAATTCCGGCGATGGCCGGAAGGCATCACGCCTGATGGCCTCGACCGAGATGTGCTCGGTCGGATCGCCTTGCTGCTCGGCCAGCTCCGCCACCAGTGCGGCGACCAGCGCGGCGTCGTCCAGCCGCGCGGGTCGGATGATGAGCTCGCTCACACCAGCTTCCCTGGATTCATCAGGTCGTCCGGATCGATCAGCCGCTTGATGCGGCGCATGAGGTCGAGCTCCGCCGCCGGTTTGCGATGATGCAGCTCGTTGCGGCGCAGCTGGCCGATGCCGTGCTCGGCGCTGATCGAGCCGCCGAAGCGCTGCACCACGTCATGCACCACTGTGTTGACTGCCTCGGTGCGCGCGATGAAGCGTTCCTTGTCCTCGGCCTCGAATTGAATCAGGTTGAAATGGATGTTGCCGTCGCCGATATGACCGAACGCCAACATGCGCGCCTGCGGCCAGGCATCCACCACGGCGGCGATTCCCTGCTTGATAAAGGCCGGAACCTGCGCCACCGGCACGGACACATCGTGCTTGATGCCCGCGCCGATCTTGATCTGGCCTTCGAGCAGCGCCTCGCGCTGCCGCCACATCGCCAGCGACTGCGCTTCGGAGCTCGCCACGGCGGCGTCGGTGATCTCGCCCGCTTCCAGCGCCGCGCCGAGGCACTGCTCCATGGCGCTGTGGATGTCGAACGCGGTCGAGCTGGTGTTGGCCTCGATCAGCACCGACCAGTCGGCGAGGCTCTCCAGCGGCCACGCGAGGCCGGGCGAGAATTTCTGCGCCAACTCGATGCCGAAGCGCGGCAGCAATTCGAAGCTGACCAGCTGGTCGGCAAGGCCGGCGCGGCAGCGCGCGAGCAGCACCGGCGCGATCTCGAGCGCCGACAACGCCACCATGGCGGTGGCGCGCGCCACTGGCTTGGGGAACAGCTTGAGCGCGGCGGCGGTGATGATACCGAGCGTCCCTTCAGATCCGGCGAACAGGTGCCGCAGGTCATAGCCGGTATTGTCCTTGCGCAGGGCGCTGAGGTTGGAGACCAGCTCGCCGTCCGGCAGCACCACCTCGAGCCCGAGGCAGAGATCGCGCGCGCTGCCGAAGCGCAGCACGTTGAGGCCGCCGGCATTGGTAGCGAGATTGCCGCCGATCTGGCAGGTGCCCTCGGCCGACAGGCTGAGCGGGAATAGCCGATCCGCCTCGCTCGCCGCCTGCTGCAGGTTGGCGAGGATGCAGCCCGCTTCCGCCACCATGGAATTGTTGAGCGGATCGATCGCGCGCACATGGTTGAGGCGCTTGAGGCTGAGGAGGATCGCCTTGCCGCTAACGTCCGGCGTGGCGCCGCCGGCAAGGCCGGTGTTGCCGCCCTGCGGCACGATCGGCGCATGGTGCTGGCGCGCCAGGCGCACGATCGCCTGCACCTCGGCGGTGCTGCCGGGCAGCGCGACCGCGCGCGCCTTGCCATGATAAAGGCCGCGCCAGTCGGTGACGAACGGCGTCTGCGCTTCCGGCTCGGTCAGGCAATAGCGTGGCCCGACGATCGCCTGCAGACCCGCGATCAACGGGTCCATGCGGCGGCCACGAGCAGTTTACTGTCCGTAGGTGAGCGACAGGCGCGTGACACCGACATTGGCGCCAATTCCGACATTGCCTTCAACCTGCAAGGGCTGCAGCGAGATCTTGCCGCCATCGCCGCCGAACAGAAGGTTGACCTTGACGCCGATGCCAGCGGAGCCGCCGGCGCCGGCGCCGGTGTAATCGCCCGCCAGCGATCCCGGCGCCACGTTGTCGCCCGGGGCGATCACGCCCCAGACAATCGACCCGGCATGGAAATAGCCGAGATCGAAGCCCCAGTCGCGGATCTGGCCGGTGTAGCGCTCGACCGTGCCGTTGGAGCGGTTGAACACGCAGCTGACGTTGCGGTTGGAGCCGATCAGGTAGCCGAAGCCCGACGACACGTTGCACACCAGGCTGCCGATATTGGTGTCGGCGCGGGCCGCCATGGGCGCCGTCCACAGGGCGCTCGCAACCGCGGCCGCGATGGCTAGGCGAGAGAGACGCATGACAACTCCCCGTTTCGATCTTATGGCAGCGGATTATGGTTCCGCCTGTGACCCAAGCCGTTCAGACAGCGTCGCTTCCCAACGACTCAGCCGTTTCCAGCACATAAAATTAATCTATGCTTGGCGGCTTCAAACGTCCATCAGGAGGAATCGCTGCCGCATTGCCGCTGAGTTCTTTATTTGTTCTCGCGCCCGAGCGACGGCTGGGCAAAGGAGCGTGGCATCGTCTGGTCCGACGCGGTGGTCGGCTTGGTGCCGCTGTCGCTTCCACACCACCGGTGAGCGAACTGGTATTTGAGAAGCAACGGAACGCTTTCGACGCTCAGTACGTTTACGTACGGTTCTCAAGCTTGATGGAGCATAATAGCTTCGTGGCCGATCTGCGCCGCCCAACCAACGGAGATGTGCCAATGAGCGACGATCTCGCCATGACGTCGCTGGTGGAGGCGTATCTGGCTTCGACGCGCGAACCGGTGGGCTCGCGCAATTTGTTTCGGGAAACGCGGATCAATCGGAGCAGGCGGATGCGCGTGTCCGCGCGGTGGGCCGCGATGAGGTCGCATCGGCAAAGCCCTCGGCGATCATGCTTTATCTTATCTGCATGGCCGTCCCCTTGATTGCCGCGCTCGCGCTTGGGCTCCTCTGAGAGCTGCGTCGATCCGTTCAAGGAACCATTGGCCCCCGGGCCTCTAGCTGAGCAGACGGCGATATTCGGCCTCCGCAACTCCGTAGGTCGCATTGGCTAGGCGCTCGAGCCTCTTGCGGTCGGTGATGGAAATGATGCCGCGACGGGCCCGCACCATGCCCGCCTCTTCGAGCAGCTTGAGCGCGACGGTAACGCCGGGCCGCCGAACGCCGAGCATGATCGAAAGCAACTCATGCGTCAGCGGCACCTCATCCTTGCCGATCCGGTCCTGTGCCATCAGCAGCCAGCGCGCCAGGCGTTGCTCGAGCTTGCTGCGTCCGTTGGCCATTGCCGTATTGGTCACTTGCGTCGTGAACACATGAGCGTACAGCAAGAACGTACGATGGAGCGAACGGCTGGCTTCCATCGCCTTGCGCAGGCTGCTCGCACTGATCCTCAGCCCTTCGCCGGCGCTCTGAATGAAGGTCTCATGAGGAGATCGGTCGGTTCCCATGAGAATCGGCAGGCCGGTCATGCCTTCGCGACCGATCAATCCGACCTCGATGCCGCGATCACCAGTGCCATCGGCCACCACCGACGCGAACCCGCTCTCGAGAAAATAGATTTGATCGATCGGCTTGTTGGACTGCTCGAGCTGCTTGCGCAACGGAAGATCGACCGGCTTCAGGTTCGGCTGAAGCAGAAGGAGGTCTTCCGGAGAGAGGTGACACAACAGATGGTTTGCGATTGATCGCGGGACACTGCCAGACATTACCCTCACCGATTAAGGGCAAGAGCTTCTAGCGTCTCCGCCCACGCCCCCATATCGGCAGGCGACGGCGAAACCTAGTCTGATTCGAGCGTTGGTGCAGCGTCAGAGTCGGTACGTCTCCGTACCGACCACTCAACGCTTGCAGCGCAGCATGCAACCGCAGGCAAACGACGCTGCGCGGGTTTGTACGAAACCGAACAATACTGCCACTGGCGAGGCCTTTCGAGCCTCCTATAATTTGCCTGTCGTGGCTTCTACGGTGGGGGCCTATGCGAGACTACCGATGCTACTTGATGACCGGCGAGAACATATACGGCGTGCAGAATCTTGAAGGCGCGGACGATGCCGAGGTGATCACCAAAGCGGCTGCGCTGCTGCGTTCCAAGCCGGAACACCAGAGCATTGAGATATGGGATGGCAAGCGAATGGTGGCGCGCGTCCCGCGCCACGAGGAATCTGGCGCAGACCAATAACCGCAATTCGAAGTGGACGATCGGAGCGCGGTGCTGGAGAAGGCGGTTGGCGCACTATCGATGCTACTTCATTGTCGGCGAGTGCATCAGGGCTGCGCAAGACATCGAGGCGGCCGACGACGCGGACGCCCTCGCGAAGGCAAACGAGCTGATCTTGAAGAGCGAGTTTCTGGCCATTGAAGTCTGGCAGCGGCCACGCTTCGTCGGCCGTCATACCATCGCCGCCGATATCAAGATCATCTCCGGTGGCGCCCTCTGACTGGAGCGCTCGCTAGCCAAACAGACGGTTGAACTCGGATTCCGGCGTGCCATAGGCGCCGTTGGAGCTTTCCTCGAGGCCGTCGCGATCGACGACGGTGATCGTCCCACGGCTCGCGTGAATAAGACCGACGCGTTCCAGCAGGTTGACGGCGTGAGTCACGCCCGGCCGCCGAACGCCCAGCATGATCGACAGGAATTCGTGCGTCAGGGCGAGGGTGTCGCCATCGGTCCGGTCGTGCGCCATCAGAATCCAGCGCGCCAATCGCTCCTCGATCTTGCCCCGTCCGTTGGCCATGGCGGTATAGCCGGTCTGCATCAGAAACGCGTGGGCGTAGAGCAGGAGCGGCCGGTGCAAGGTATCGCTCTCACGGATCGCCTCGCGCAGGTCGTCGACATTGAGTCGCCACCCTCGTCCGGGCGCTTGAATATAGGTGTGGTGGGGACTCCGATCGGTTCCCATGACGACGGCAAGGCCGGTCATGCCCTCGCGGCCGATCAATCCGACTTCGATGCTCCGCTTGTTGTCGCCGTTGGCAACCACGGAGGCGATGCCGCTTTCCAGAAAATAGACATGTTCGATCAGCCGGCGGCCCACTTCCAGCGGCTTGCGCAACGGGAGATCGACCGCTGTGAGATGTGGCTCCAGCAGGTCAAAGTCCGCCACTGACAGGCGCGACAGAATCCGATTGGCGTTCCTGGGAATGGTCTTGGCTGGCATGGCTCTTTCCCGCATTGGGGCAAGAGCACATTGGTGTCTCCCAGCCGCCTGCGCCCGAAGCGTCGGCAGGCGATGAATAAAGCCTACGCTGATGGTTCACTCCGTCAACACCTATTTGGTACGGTTTCGGACCGAGGGTTAGTTGATCTGTGATTCTTTAGCGGGCCGCGCCAACTCCGACTTCGGAGATCTGGTCGAGATCGCATGAGACAGGGACCATGTCTACGGTCGCCGATTGGTGAGTGGAATGTCGTGTTCCCGGACGGCCGGAATGCCAAGCGCACGGATACACCGTCGATGACGCTACGTTGGCCGCGGTGACCACGCTGTCGCGATGCGCGGCCGAGCACGACATGTCGCTTCGCCCGCCACGCGATCTGACCGAGATCGAGCGCTACAACGAGTGGCTGTCCCGCAACAACGTCAACCTGTCCGAGGCGATCGTGACGATGATCTCTCTGGCTGCGTAGGCAGCAACGTGTGAATTTCACCGACGACCGATCCCGACGTCGTCGACGCAGCGGCGAGGCTCTTCCGCCAAGGTCTTGCCGCTTCGTGTTGATCGGCAACGTCGTCGAAGGGCGGAACCGGAGCGCAGTGTGGATGTTCTCAAGCATCGTCACCGATGGGAGCACCGCGATGTCATCGACGAAGGCCGGCGTCATCGACTCCGCCGAGCGTGAAGAACGGATCCGGCAAAGAGCATACAGGCTGTGGGAAGAATCGGGCCGGCCGGAAGGCGCTGCCCAGGACCACTGGGAACGTGCGGCACAGGATCTGGATCGCGAAGATGCCGAGCTCACGTGCGCCGGCGCCGCGGGCGAGAAGCCCGGCGTCAAAACCGGACCGACACCCGCCAGCGAAAAGCCTCCTTCCGATCGAACTTGAATTCCACGATCAGCGCGACGCCGCGGCCCGGTGCAGGCGGTCGTTGATGGCGACGCCGAGCCCGGTCTCTGGCACCGGCATCACCGCGATGGCGAGATGCTTGGGGTCGTCCAGCTGGCGCAGCATGGTGAACAGGTTGGCGGCGGCTTCCTGCAGGTCGCCGGTCGGGCTGAGGTTGAGCGCGTCCTTTGGCGCTGCCGGGCCGAAGCCGAGCAGCGCCTCGCCCGGCTCCGCCGCCGCGGCATCGAGACGCACGGGCAAGGTCGGCGCGTAGTGGCTGAGCAGGCGGCCCGGCGAGCGTGGTGCGGCGGCGTCCTCGACTCCTTGCTCGATCTGCACCGGCTCCTTCAACACCTCCGACAGCGCCTCGGCCGTCACCGCGCCGGGGCGCAGGATGCGCGGGCGATCCTCCAGCAGGCTGAGCACGGTGGATTCGACGCCGACCGAGCAGGCGCCGCCATCGATCACGAACTCCACCTTGTCGCCTAGGTCGGCCATCACATGGTCGGCGCTGGTGGGCGACAGGCGGCCGGAGGGATTGGCGCTCGGCGCCGCCAGCGGCAGGCCGGCCATCATCAGCAAGGTCTGTGCGATCTTGTGCGCCGGCACGCGGATCGCGACGCTGTCGAGCCCGGCGGTCGCCAGCAGCGAGATCTTGCAGTCGCGCCGCCGCGGCAGCACCAGCGTGAGCGGGCCGGGCCAGAAGGCGCGTGCCACCGTCTGCGCCTTCGGCGACAGCTCCGCATACTGCGCGGCGCTCGCAATGTTCGCGACATGCACGATCAGCGGATTGAAGCTCGGCCGGCCCTTGGCCGCAAAGATCGCGGCAACCGCGCGGTCGCTGGTGGCGTCGCCGCCCAGGCCATAGACCGTCTCGGTCGGGAAGGCGACCAGCTTGCCCTGGCGCAGGGCGCGCGCCGCGTCGCCGATCTCGCTCAGGGCCGGCTGAATGCGCCTAGCCACGGCGCCCGCGCGCGATGAAATGCGGGTTGCGGAAGCCGGGCTTGCCGTAGCCGAGCGGCGCGCCTTCGAGCGTGGAGACCGTCCCACCCGCGGCCGCGAGCACCGCGTGGCCGGCGGCGGTGTCCCACTCCATGGTGGTGCCGAAGCGCGGATAGAGATCGGCGACGCCCTCCGCGAGCCGGCAGAACTTCAGCGACGATCCGGCGACGATGGTGCCCTGGATGCGCTCGCCCATCTCCTCGGCCTTCACCAGCTCCTTTGCGGCGTGCGAGCGGCTGATGGTCATGATGGCGCCATCGGTCGGCGGCGTGCGCGCGGCGATCGGCTCGAACGGCGCGCGCTTGATGCTGCGCTCGGCGTTGCCGGAATAGCCGCGATAGGTCTCGTCGAGCGCCGGCAGATGCACGACGCCAAGCACCGGTACGCCGCCCTCGACCAGCGCGATGTTGACGGTGAACTCGCCGTTGCGCGCCACGAACTCCTTAGTGCCGTCGAGCGGATCGACCAGCCAGAAGCGCTGCGCCGCCTCGGCGGGCAGGCCCTCGGCCTGCGCCTGCTCCTCGGCGATCACCGGAATGTCGGGCGTCAGGCGGCGCAGGGCGGCTAGGATCACCGCCTCCGCCGCCAGATCGGCCTCGGTCACCGGCGACTGGTCGGCCTTGCGCTGGGTGGTGAAGTCGGCGGCATAGATCTTGAGGATCTCGGCGCCGGCGTGGCGCGCGACCTCGGTCAGCTGCTCGGCCAGGTGCGCCAGAGTCATTGCTACTTGCCGATGAAGCGCGGCTTGCGCTTCTCGAGGAAGGCCGCGCGGCCCTCCTGATAGTCCTCGGTCTCGGCCGCTTGCGCCTGCAGCTCGGCCTCGACCGCCAGCTGCTGCTCCAGCGAATGATGGCCGCTGACATTGATCGCGTGCTTGATGAGGCCGATCGCCGCGGTCGGCATCTCGGCCAACCGCCTGGCCAGCGCATCGACCGCGCCGGAGAACTCGGCATCCGGCACCGCTTTCCAGATCAGGCCCCAGTCCGCCGCAGTCTTCGCATCGATCGCCTCGCCCAGCAGCGAGAGACCAAGCGCGCGCGCCTGCCCCACCAGCCGCGGCAGGAAATAGCTGCCGCCGCCATCGGGGATGAGGCCGATGTTGACGAACGCGTTGCTGAACTTCGCGCTTTCAGGTGCGATCGCGATGTCGCACGCCAGCGCCAGCGAGCAGCCCGCGCCGGCGGCAATGCCGTTGACCGCCGCGATCACCGGCTGCGGCAGCGCACGGATCTGCCGGATCACAGGATTGTAATGACGCTCGACCACGGCGCGGATCGCGCGCGTGTCGTCCACCGCCTCATGATCGGTCAGGTCCTGGCCGGCGCAGAAGCCGCGGCCGGTTCCTGTGAGGATGACGGCCCGCACGGTCTCGTCGCCATCAAGATCGGACAGCGCCGCGCTCAGCTCGCCGAGCATGGCGAGCGTCAAGGCGTTGAGCCGGTCAGGCCGGTTGAGGGTGAGGCGCGCGACCGCGCCGTCGCGCTGGAGCAGGATGGGGCTTTCAGTCATGGTCTTTTCCCGGAGAGGGCTTTGTCATAGATAGACGACACGACATGCTGCGACCAGCATGAAAAGTTCGGAGGGGTGGGTTGCACAAAATTCTGGCAGCGGCCGGCGTCAACGGCGTCCTGGGTGTCGCATTCGGCGCCTGGGCGGCGCATGGCCTGGAGGGACGGCTGCCGCCGGCGGCGATCGAGTGGATTCGCACCGGCGCGTCCTATCAGCTGTGGCACGCCGCCGCGCTGCTCGGCCTCGCGGCCCTGGCGGGACGGCACGCCACGCGCCTCATCGGCGTGGCGGCGATCGGCTTCGGCCTCGGCGCGCTGTTGTTCGGTGGCTCGCTCTATCTCTATGCCTGGACCGAGCAAGCCGTCTTCGCGATGGTGACGCCGATTGGCGGCGCGCTGATGATCGGCGGCTGGCTCGCGACCTTCGCGGCCGCATTCCGCGTGGGGTCACGATCGTGACAGGCGCGCTGAAAGGTTTCTGCCTGGCGTGCGCTGCGCTGCTCGTCCTCGCGACATCCGCCTCCGCGCAGGAGGATGATGAAGCAGAGCCGAGCTTCGATTGCGCCGCCGCCACCGCACCGGTGGAAGCGCTGATCTGCGCCGACACCGGCCTCGCCGACCTCGATCGCAAGCTGGCGCAAAGCTACCAGGCCTTGCTGGCGACGCGCGTGGGCGAAGCGCAGATGCTGCTGCGCGAGGAGCAGCGCGCCTGGGCGGAAGGCCGCGCCGCGACCTGCGCCGTCGAGGGCGAGCCCGCCATCGAGATCGACGACGCGACCGGCTGCCTGATCGCGCTCTATCGCGCGCGCATCGCCGAGCTGCAGCCGGAGCAGGGCGGCAATGCCGCGCCGCCCTCGGGTTATGGCTGGCTGATGGGAGACTGGAACGTCGCGGCGATCCACAAGGCGCCGACCGATCCCAGGCGCGCGGACACAGCGCGGGCGCAGCTTGGCCGCACCATGCGCTTCGCGGAAGGACCGATCGCGACCCTCGGCGGCGCCAGCTGTTCCTTTCCGCGTTACAGTGCGGAGCCGGCGCCGGGCCCGCAATTCGGCGATCTCGCCGATTATCCCACCGCCGTGACGGTCCGGATGTCCTGCGTGGGTATTGCTATGTTGGATGTAGTGCGCTTGACTGATGAAAAGATCCTGGTCGGGGAGGGAGACGCGGTTTTCGAGTTGGAGCGCCGGCGCTAGCCAAGCGCCGGAAGAAGGAGAGGCTGCATGACCACCGTCTTCTTCACGCATCCGGCCTGCCTCGAGCACGACACAGGGCAGGGCCATCCGGAACGCCCCCAGCGGCTGGAAGCCGTGCTGCTGGCGCTGGATGAGCCGGAGTTCGGCAAGCTCGAGCGGCGCGAGGCACCGCAGGCAGAGCTCTCCCACATCACCCGCGTGCACGACAAAGCCTATGCCAGCAACCTGCTCGCGAGCGTCCCGCAGCGCGGCCGGATGGCGCTCGACGGCGACACCATGATCTCAGCGGGTTCCGGTGAGGCCGCCTTGCGCGCGGCGGGCGCGATGATCGCCGCGGTCGACCTGGTGCTGAAGAACGGCGCGGCCAATGCCTTCTGCGGCGTGCGGCCGCCGGGCCATCATGCCGAGAGCGACATGGCGATGGGCTTCTGCCTGTTCAACAACGTGGCGATCGGCGCGGCCCATGCCTGTGCGGCGCACGGCCTGAAGCGCGTGGCGATCATCGACTTCGACGTGCATCACGGCAACGGCACGCAGCACATATTCGAGCATGATGCGCAGATCTTCTACGCCTCGACGCACCAGATGCCGCTCTATCCCGGCACCGGCGCGCGCAGCGAGAAGGGGGTCGGCAACATCTGCAACGCGCCGCTGCCGCCGTTCGCCGGCAGCGACGAGTTCCGCGACGCCTATGAGGAGATCGTGCTGCCGGCGATCGATCGCTTCCGGCCGGAGTTGATCATGATCTCCGCCGGCTTCGATGCGCACCGCGCCGACCCGCTCGCCAGCCTGGAGTTGGAGGCGGAGGATTTCGGCTGGGTGACCGAGCGGCTGTGTGAGATGGCCAAGGTCCATTGCGGCGGTCGGCTCGTCTCCACCCTCGAAGGCGGCTACGATCTCGAAGCCCTGGCGGAGAGTTCGGCCGCCCATGTCGCCGCCCTGCTCGGGGCTAAAATCTGATCTTATCAAAGGCTTGGCGCAATCCCGCCGGCCTTGCTGGAGCGGGTGGCCGTCGATAGAATGCCGCCCGAATCGTTGGGACGCCCCCTGTGCTGGTCGAAGTTCGGGGGCAATTGTTCAGAGGCATGGGAATGGCCCAGGACCAGGCGACCGGAACGGCCGTTCCGGCCGACATCGCTGCCTTGAGCTTTGAAGAAGCGCTGGCAGAGCTGCAGGAGCTGGTGAAGCGCCTGGAGCGCGGCGACAACAAGCTCGAGGAGGCGATCAAGGCGTACGAGCGCGGCGCGGCCTTGAAGCGGCATTGCGAAGCCAAGCTGCGCGAGGCGCAGCTCAAGGTCGAGAAGATCGTGCTCTCTCAAGATGGCTCGGTCGGTGCCGAGCCGGCCAAGTTCGACTAGTTTATTTCGTATTTCCTCAGGGGATTTCTCAGGTGTCGATCGAACGGGCATTGAACGAAGCCGCAGCGGCGGTCAACCGCATGCTGGATCAGCTGTTGCCGCCGGTCGCCGGCGCGGAGCGGCGCGTGGTCGACGCCATGCGCTACGCCACCATGGGCGGCGGCAAGCGCATCCGGCCCTATCTCGTCATCAACAGCGCCCTGATGTTCGACGTGCATCACGAATACGCGTTGCGGGCGGCGGCGGCGATCGAGATGCTGCATTGCTACAGCCTGGTGCATGACGATTTGCCGGCGATGGACGACAGCGATTTGCGCCGCGGCCGCAAGACCGTGCACAAGGAATTCGACGAGGCGACCGCCATCCTCGCCGGCGACGGCCTGCTGACCATGGCGTTCGAGGTGCTGGCCGATCCCGCCACCCATCCCGACGGCCATGTGCGCGCCGACCTTGCGCTGGCGCTGGCCAAGGCGGCCGGCGCGGCTGGCATGGTGGGCGGCCAGATGATCGACCTGCTGGCGGAGAACGAGACCCTCGACATCGGCGCCATCACGCGGCTGCAGCGGCTGAAGACCGGCGAGATCATCGCCTTCTCCTGCGAGGCTGGCGGCATCCTCGGCCACGCCGCGCCGAACATGCGCCAGGCGCTGATCTCCTATGCCCATGACCTCGGCCTCGCGTTCCAGATCGTCGACGACCTGCTGGATGCCGAGGGCGACGCCACCGCGACCGGCAAGCCGGTCGGCGCCGATGCCGCCGCCGGCAAGGCGACCTTCGTCTCCATCCTCGGGCTGGATCGCGCACGGGCGCAGGCGCGGCTGCTGGGCGACCAGGCCAACGGCCATCTCGACATCTTTGGCGCCAAGGCCGATCCGCTGCGCTGGATGACCGACTTCGTCATCACCCGCAAGAGCTGAACCCCCAAGAGTTGCCCTGAGAGCGCAGATCGGAATGCCGGACCCATGTCGAGCGAGATCACACACGCGGGCCTGCCCGCCGGTACGCTCGCCGTGGCGCCGAATTGGCGCCGCGAGGTCCGCGACACCCTCGTTCTGACCGCGCCGATCGCCGCCGCGCTGCTGGCGGAGATGGGGATGGGCGTCATCGACTATTCGATGTCGGGCCACCTTGACCCGCTGAAGCACCCGGGTGCGCTGGCGGCTGCCGGGCTCGGACTGCAATGGCTGTTCACGCCGATGTTCTGGGGCATGGGCGTCATCACGGCGACCGGGGCCATCGGCGCGCAAGCCCACGGCGGCCGGGATCCCGAAACCGTTTCGGAATCGATGCGGCAGGGTTTCCTGATGGCGACCGTGCTCAGCATCCCGATCATGGCGATCGCTGCCGCCGGTCTGGTGTTGCTGCCGTTGGTGAATGGTGATCCCGAGGTGGTGCGCCGGGTGCGCGAGATCGTATTCTGGGGACTGCCCTGGATTCCGCTGGTCTACTGGTTCACCGTTGTGCGGAATTTCGTCACGGTCATGCAGCGCCCGATGATCGTCAGCATCTGCGCGGTGGCGGGCCTGCCGGTGTCGTTCTTGTCAAACTACGTTTTCATGTATGGCAACTGGGGCGCGCCGGAGATGGGCGTTGCCGCCGTCGGCCTGACAGGCGTGATCGTCGCCCTGCTGCATCTTGCCATCATCGTCGTCTATGTGCAGCACGTGCCCGAGCTGCGGCGCTACCGCATCTTCGCCCGGCTGCTTCATTTCGATGGCAAGATGATGGTCGAACTCTTCCGGGTCGGAATCCCGATCGGGATGGCGTACCTGTTCGAGACGGGCCTGTTCTTCACCATCACGGTCCTGATGGGAGTGCTATCGACAGAGGCGCTGACCGCGCACAATGCGGTTCTGAATGTTTGCGCGGTGACTTTCATGATCCCCTACGCACTGTCGCAAGCCGCGACCGTGCGCGTAGGCTACGCGGTTGGCGCCGGGCAGCCGGAGGCGGCGCGTCGTGCGGGTTATGTTGCGGTCTGGCTCGGCATGGGGTGGATGATGCTGGCGGCCGCCACCATGCTGATCGCGCCCACTTTCCTGACCTGGATCTATATGGATCTGTCCGTGCCGGCGAACGCCTCGGCGGCGCAGCTCGCCGCCTCGCTGTTCGTGATCGCCGCGATTTTCCAGATCGTAGACGGCACGCAGGTGACGACCCAGGGAGCGCTGCGCGGGCTCAAGGACACCACCATGCCGATGGTGATCTGCGGCCTCGGCTATTGGGTGTTCGGCCTCGGCAGCGGCGCCATCATGGGATTCTGGATGGGCTTTGGCGCCAAGGGCCTGTGGTGGGGCCTGGCGGTCGGCCTCGCGGTCTCCGCGACGCTGCTGTTCCTGCGCTGGCGGCGCCTGTCGGGGCGCCTGATCGCCTGATGGCCAAGGCGCGCGCCGACAAGCTGCTGGTCGAGCGCGGCCTGGTCGAGACCCGCGCCAAGGCCCAGGCGCTGATCATGGCCGGCAAGGTGTTCAGCGCCGAGCGTCGCATCGCCAAGGCCGGCGACCTGGTGGCGGAGGACGCGCCGCTCGAAGTCAAAGGCCAGGATCATCCCTGGGTCTCGCGCGGCGGGCTCAAGCTTGCGCACGCGCTGACGCATTTCGCGCTCGACCCGAAGGGCGCTGTCGCGATCGACGTCGGCGCCTCGACCGGCGGCTTCACCGACGTGCTGCTGACCAACGGCGCCGCGAAGGTCCATGCCGTCGATGTCGGCCACGGCCAGCTGGCGTGGAAGCTGCGCAACGATCCGCGCGTCGTGGTGCTGGAACGCACCAATGCGCGCCACCTCACTGCAAACGAAATACCGGAGCCGGTCGACTGGGTGGTTTGCGACGCCAGCTTCATCGGCCTCGAGACCGTGCTGCCGGCCGCGCTGTCGCTCACCAAGCCGAGCGCGATCGCCGTCACCCTCATCAAGCCGCAGTTCGAAGTCGGCCCCGACCGCGTGGGCAAAGGCGGCGTGGTGCGCGACCCGGCGCTGCATCAAGAGGTGTGCGATCGCATCCGCGCCTGGTTCAGACGCCAGCCCGGCTGGTCGGTGCTGGGCATCGTCGAAAGCCCCGTGCTGGGCCCGGAAGGCAACAAGGAATTCCTGATCGCCGCGCGCAAGGATGCATCATGACGTTCACGCTATCATCGTGGCAGTTCTGGGCAGTGCTGTCCGCGGCCTTCGCGGCGCTGACCGCGATCTTCGCCAAGGTCGGCGTCGAGAGTGTCAACGCCGACTTCGCGACCTTCGTGCGCACCATGGTCATCCTGCTGGTGCTGGCGGCAATCCTGAGCGCCACCGGCGAATGGCAGAATCCCGCCACCATTTCCGGCCGCACCTACCTTTTCCTCGCGCTTTCGGGGCTGGCCACCGGCGCATCGTGGATCTGCTACTTCCGCGCCTTGCAGCTCGGCGATGCCGCACGTGTGGCGCCGATCGACAAGCTCAGCGTTGTGCTGGTCGCGGTGTTCGGTGTGGTGTTCCTGAGCGAGAAGCTGACAGCCGCCAACTGGCTGGGCGTCGCCCTCATCGCCGGCGGTGCGGTCCTGGTCGCCGCGAGATAGGTCCCCGCACTCAATAGATAGCTGGGCCGGCAGCGCGCGATGCCGTCCGCGATCTTCGCCAAGGTCGGCGTCTGAGAACGTCAATGCTCACTCCGCGACCTGCGGGTCCGTGAACGCCGCCCCGGCCAGCGGGAAGGCATCGTTGTGTTCGGCCGGAAATGAACGTAAATCTTGGGACGGGGTCATTTGACGCGCAAAGCGTCTGCTGATGGGACTCGCGGGAATGGCCAACCTGAAACTGACGCTGCTCGGCGGTTTCGAGATGCGGCGCGCGACCGGCGAGGTCGTGGATATCCTGGGTCAGAAGGACCGCGCCCTGCTTGCCTTCCTGGCCATCGCGTCCGGCGATGTCCACGCCCGCGAGCGCCTGGCCGGCATGCTCTGGAGCGAGCATGGCGAGCGGCAAGCACGCGACAGCCTGAAGCAGGCCCTGGTGCGGCTGCGCCGCTACCTTGAGACAGCGGATCATGCGGTCCTGCGAACCGACCGACAGTCGATCGGGCTCGATCGCGACCTGGTAGGCGTCGACGCGCTCGCATTCGAACGACTCGTCCGCGATGACACCATCGACTCGCTGGCGCAGGCGACCGCGCTCTATCGCGGCGATCTGCTTGAGGGCATCGCGATCCATGATCCGGCATTCGAGGATTGGCTGATGGTAGAGCGCCAGCGACTTCGCCAGCTGCTCGAGCGCGCCCTGACGAGCCTGATGTCGCAAGCGCTGGCCGCTGGCGATGCCGACACGGCGGCCGAAGCCGCGCGTCGATCGATCCTGCTGGACCCGCTGAGAGAAGCCGCCTACCGCACGCTCATGCAGGTCTGTGCGGACCAGGGTCAGACGGCGCAGGCGCTCAAGCTCTACGAATCGGTGTCCGAACGGCTCCACCGCGAGCTCGGCGTGCAGCCGGAGCCACTGACCGTGGCACTCCACGGTCGCATCCGCCAGCGGCGCGCGACCACGGTGGCAGTGAGCGGCGAGCCCGTTCCGCCACCGCCGATCCGACGCGACGCCTCGATGCAGGAGGACAAGCCGTCGGTCGCGATCCTGTCGTTCGTGAACATGAGCGGCGATCCCGAGCAGGAGTATTTCAGCGACGGCGTCACCGAGGACGTGATCACGGAACTATCGCGGTTCCGCGACCTGTTTGTCATTGCCCGAAACTCGTCGTTCCAGCAACGGGACAAGCCGATCGACGTCAAACGCATCGGGTCCGAACTTGGCGTCCAATTCGTCGTCGTCGGCAGCGTTCGCAAGTTCGATAATCGCGTGCGGATCAACGCCCAGTTGATCGACGTCGCAACGGGCAATCATTTGTGGGCCGAACGTTACGATCGCGACATGGCGGACGTGCTCGCACTTCAGGAAGAGCTGGCGCATGCCATCGCGGCCACCGTCGGCGGCCGGGTGGAAGCTGCCGGACGCGATCGTGCCACGCGCCTGAGTCCGGCGCGCCTTACGGCCTATGACCTCGTTCTTCGCGCCAAGGCGCTGCACCTGAAGTATACCAAAGCCGACATGGACAGGGCTCGCGCTCTCTTCCTGCGAGCGATCGAAACCGATCCGACGAACGCACGAGCCCATGCGTACTATGCGAACTGCTGCTTCATCATCTGGGCAGCGCAATGGACGGCGGAACGCGAGGCCCTGTTTGACGATTTCATCCGTCATGCGAAGCGCGCCGTCGCGCTCGATGACTCCGACAGCAGCGCTCGGTGGATACTTGGACTCGCGCAGCTGTACAAGCGGGAATATGAGGATGCGCGCGTCCATTTCGAGAAGGCAGTGGAGAACAACCCCAATTTCACGGAGGCGCGGATCTTCTATGGATTCTTTCTCACCGCGATCGGGCAGCCGGATGCGGCGATCGAGCAAGTCGATCTCGCCAGGCGGCACAATCCATTCGATCTCTCCTGGGTTCCGTGGGTCCAGGGAATCACTCTCTTTACGGCGCGTCGCTACAAAGAAGCCATTGACGTCTTCAATCAGATCCCCGAGCCGATCAATGAAATCCGCGGCTGGCTTGCGGCAAGCTACGCGCAGGCAGGTCGCCTCACCGAGGCAGAACGCAGCCTCGACGAGTTCCTTCGCATAGCCAAGTACGACATGGCGGTGTATCCGGGCGATCGGCTCGAGGATTGGAAACAGTACTGGCATGACGCGATTGAATATCGGGACCAACGCGATTTCGACCACCTGCTCGACGCCCTGCGCGCGGCCGGGCTGCGATAGCGGGTGCGGTCCCCGCACCCCAGTTGATCGCCCCGCGTCTGGGCCGTGCTCGCGGGCCGTGAATTAACCCTTCAAGACCAAGGTCACCGCAGAGCAGCGGCCGGCAGGGGTTCGTCGGCCCGTTTCGTCCAGGTCGCGTCCGATCAGCCATCCCAGAGAGTTTCACACCCGGACGCGCCACCGCCAAGCGACGCCGTGCGAGATTCACGTTCGTTTTCCGAAGAACACAACGATCGCTTCCCGCTTGTGGGCGCATGTTCACGCACCGCCGCCCGCCCGGCATCGGCGAAGACGTGAAGGACGCAACATGGCCGCGACCGCCCTGCATACCAAAATTCGTGTTGGCCGCCCCCAGGCTTCCAACCTCTCAAGGACGAAGCGATGGATCATCACCCTCGCCGCCACCGCTGTCTCGACCTACACGCTGGATGCGGTCGCCACGACGGCGGGAGTCCTCCTTGCCGCGTCGCATCTCCTCCACGGCCTCGATCACACGCTCGTGCTCCTCTTCCTCGCCGGCACCTATGTCGCGTGGTGGGCGGGACTGCACGTGAACCTGAAGGTGAACTGGGCGCTGCTCGAAGACACCGGCACCAGCACCAACGTCCTGTCGAAGGCCGCGTACGACCTGGTGAAGCTGAAGACGCGGAGCGCGCGCGCGCGCCGGATCGCGGCCGCAATCGGCTATGTCGGCACCGAACTCGCCAAGGAGACGCCGTACTACGCCGGCGCCTTCGGCGCTGCCCTCCTCAGCGACTCCGTTTCCTCGAATGACGCGCTCATCTTCCTCGGGGGCGCGAACCTGGGCGCCGCTGTCTACGAATACGGGCTGGCCCGCGGCATACGGGCGTTCCTGCACCGGCGCGATGCCCGAGCCTACGCCGCCTTCGAGACCGACTGGGTGCCGGGCGAGTACCTGGCGGACTATTACAGCACCGTCGAGCCGGACGAACGGAGGACCATCGCGTTCTTTGTCGACGCCATGAGGGATGCGACGCCCGGCGAGCCGGTGCTCTTCTTCGGCGTCGGGCCGACGCTCCACCATGTGTTCCTGGCGGCCGAGAAGGCCTCCGAGATCCACTTGGGCGACTATCTCCCGGCGAACCTGCGCGAAATCGAGCGGTGGCTCCGGCGCGATCCCAAGGCTCACAACTGGCGCCCATTCGTCCGCCACACGCTGGAATGCGAAGGGCTCGACGGCCCGGCAGCGGAGGAGATCACCTGGCGCGAGGAAATCACGCGGGCCAGGATCACCCAGCTGCTGGAGGTCGATCTCCGGCGTGCCGATCCTTTGGGCGGAGGGAACGCCCACCAGTATGGAACGGTGATCAGCGCATACTGCGCCGACTCGGCGACCGACGACAAGGTCATGTGGGCGACCTACATGAGGCGCATCGCCGGCTTGGTGCGGCCCGGCGGCACGCTTCTGACCGCTGCCCTGCGCCGCTCACGCGGCTATCTCGTTGGCGGCAAGACGTTTCCGAGCCCGGACGTCGACGAGAACGACATGCGCGCGGTCCTGGAGCCCTGCTTCGGACGCGAGAATCTCACGGTCGAGGTCTGCGATCTGGCTGGGCGCGGATCACACGGCTACGCGAGCATCATTCTCGCGCGAGCGCACCGCCGGCCCAATGGGAAGAGTGGCACGGTGGCTCTTGAGCATACTTTCCAGGCCAATCAGGCACGCTAAGGCACCCGTGCTGCGCAGAGGTTTCTCGGCCCTGCAGCGGCGCGCCGGGGGGAGTATTCGCTGACTACTGTGTCAGCGCAGGATACACGTCCAAATGAAGCTGCATTACTCTAGCCGGCCCACGGACCTTTCACCGGATGCAAGGTGTCCTCACACCATGCAGCATTGGCGATTCCGTTGCCGCTGCAATTGTTGTCGAACCACCTGTCTTCGGAGAGACTAACGCCGCCGCCACAGCCGGCAAGCAGGGCCGCGGCGAGAATGACGACTAAGGTCAGATTTTTCATCTTGTACTCCCACACGGATTGCGTCCGCTGATGGGACGCGTGAGGGCTACGCACAGAATTTACCATGGCGAATGATGATGCCTCACGGCCACGTAGCGATGCCCGGGTGGCAAGCACCGGGGGGAGTGGTGTTGCCACCCGGCGTGGGGCTCGAGCCCGGTTCTCGCAACCGGGACTTGGCGGATCGGCGCGCTCTTGGAAACGCGCCAAGCCACCTTGCCACCAAACAACATTTGGCGATGGCTGCACAGATGGACCTTCGTCCAACCGCCTTGCGTTCGAAGTGTGCAACGCCGCGCTGAGCAGAGGCTGCTCAGCTCTCCGCTCGGCCCTCCAGTGGCGTGCCGGGGCGAAAGAGCGAAATCGGCCGGATCTCATAGACCGCGGTCGGATTGGCGCGACGCAGGTCGCGCGCTGCCGCGATGGCTGCCTCGAGCATCGGACAATCCACGATGTAGAAGCCGAGCAGCTGCTCCTTGGTCTCGGCAAAAGGGCCGTCCATGATCATGCCGGCGCCTTTGCCGCGCAGAGTCACGGCGCCCCGCGTCGGGCCAAGCCGTGCGGCCGGGCCCAAGCACTTCTCCCGGACGAGGCGATCATTGACCTGGAGCAGTTCGGCCATCAGCGCCGCATCCTCCTCCTTGGTCCACGATTCGACCACGCCCTCCTCGTGATACGCGAGAATCGCGTAGAGCATGGATTCTGCCTCCGCCTAGTCGAGCCGGCCGTTGACGCTGATCGGCGGCGCCCACAGCAGCACCGCATCCGGCTGCGCGATCAGCGGCTGCAGCGCGCGCGCCAGTTCCTGCGCGCCCGGAAGCAATTCGGCGCTGTCGCTCAGCGCCGGCGCCGCAGCGCTGCTACCCATGAACTCGCCGAGGAAGCTCTCCCAGCGTTCCTCCTCGGACGGATAGGCGACCAGCGTGACATTGGTCTCCTGCGCCAGCTTGCTCTCCTGCTTGGCCAAGCGGATCGCCATCGCGAGGCCGCCCAACTCGTCCACCAGGCCACGCGCCTTGGCGTCTGCGCCCGACCAGATCTGCCCCTTGGCCACCTCTTCGACCTTCTCGGGCTTGAGCTTGCGGCCCTCGGCGACCTTGCCGGTGAAGTCGGCGTAGATCTCGTCCAGCCGCTTTTCCAGTCGCGCCCATTCCTCCGGCGCATAGTCGCGGTTGACGCTGTTGGTGCCGGCGGCGGCGCCGGCCTGCACGCCTTCGAAATGGACGTTGAGGTTGGCCCACAACTCGGTGAGCACCGGCTTGCCGGCGAACACGCCGATCGAGCCGGTGATGGTGCCCGGCTGTGCGACGATCTTGGTGGCGGGCGCGGCCACGAAATAGCCGCCGGACGCCGCCTGCCAGCCGAAGCTCGCGATTACCGGGATGCCCATCTCGCGCGCACGCATGACCTCGCGCCAGATCGCGTCGGCCGCGACGTACGAGCCGCCCGGCGAGTCGATGCGGAAGATGATGGCGCGCACCCGGTCGTCGATCGCGTCCGAGAACGCCTTGACGATGGTGTCGGAGCCAAGATTACCGGAATCGCCGAACGGATCGCCCTCGCTGTCGCCCAGGATCACCGGCCCGTTGCCGCGGATGAGAGCGACCCTGGGCGCAGTCGCCTTCAGGTCCGGAATCTGCGCGGCATAATCGGCGACGTCGATCGAGGCATCCTCACCCGCCACGCCGTAAGTGACGGCGGCGGCCTGGTCCCAGTATTGGAGTTCATCCACCATGCCTTCCTTCTTGGCATCGGCGGCGCTCAACGGCGCGTTGTCGATCCAGCGGCGCACCACGCCCGCGTCCTTCTTGCGGTTGGCGGCGATGCCGTCGACCACCTGCGTCAGCCAGGAATCGGTCAGCTGCTGCAGGTTCTGGCGCAGCGGCGCCGGCATCGCGGTCTCGGTGAACAGATAGGGCGCGCCCTTGAACTCCTTGCGCTTGCTGACCTGCGGCTTGACGCCGAGCCAGTCGAGCGCGGCGCGCAGGAACGGCTGCTCCACCATGAAACCCAGGGTCGCGACCTCGCCGGACGGTTGGAGGAAGATGCGGTCCGCACTGGCGGCGAGGTAGTAGTGGATGGTGCCGTCGCCACCCTCGCCGAAGGATTCGGCGAACGCATGGACCGGCTTGCTGCTGCTCTGGAATCCGGCGACGGCGTCGCGGATCTCCTGCGCTTCGGCGATGTTGAGCGGCCCGCGGCCGACCTTGAGCATCACGCCCTTGACGCGGCTGTCGTTGGCCGCGGCCTCCAGGCCCAGCACGACGTCCTCGACCGTCGGCTTGCCGACTGGCGCGAACGGCAGCCGGACATGGTCCTTCGCCAGCCCCTCGCTGAGGTCGATGGTGAGGACAGCCTGGTCCGGGACCTTGACATGCGGCCGGCCCAGGTCACCGAGGAAGAAGAAGCCGGCGACCACCATCGCGACCACCGCAATGCCGAGCAGCGCCAGCAGCCAGAAAATGAACCGCGCGACAAACCGGAGAAATCCCATTGCGCCAATCCGTCTCTTTTTTGTTGCCCCGGAATGGGGCGCCATCATAAGCCAGCTTTATTGTCGCTGTCTTGCTGATCGAAGGGCATGAGCCGGGAACGCCGAACAGGGTCCGACGTGGTCGAATTGACCACCACCGCCATGGGTGGGCAGGGCGACGCCTTGGCCGAATGGCAGGGCAAGCGCGTGTTCGTTCCCTCCGCCCTGCCGGGCGAGCGGGTGCGCGCGCGGCTGCAGCCCGCGGCCGGCGGCGACCTCGCGGCCAGCGACGTCGAGATCCTCGAACCGTCGCCGGATCGCCGCGCACTGGAGACTGCATTGTGTGGCGGCTGCGCCCTGCAGGTTTGGGCGGAGCCGGCCTATCGCGACTGGAAGGTCGACATGGTGCGCCAAGCCCTCGGCCACCGCGGCCTCGACCTGCCGGAGCGCTTTGAGTCGGTGTTCGTGCCGGCCGCGACCCGGCGCCGCGCCGATTTCGCGGTGGTGCGGCAAGGCAGCGAAGTCCGACTCGGCTTCCACGCGCGCGGCAGCGACGTGATCGTCGACCAGCATGTCTGCCCGATCCTGGTGCCTGCGCTCGGCGACCTGATGGCGCCGTTGCGCGCGGTGCTGCGCCAGGTGCTACGCGATGGCGATGCAGCCGACATCCTGGCGACCGAGACCCTGACCGGATTCGATCTGCTGTTCACGTGCGATGCCACGCCCAATGCCGGACAGCGCGCGGCGCTGGCCGGGTTCGCGGCGCAGCATGACGTCGCGCGCATCGGCTGGCTATCGCGCGGCACGCCGGAACCGATCGTGCTGCTGCGCCCGCCGCAGGTGCGGTTCGGCGACGTGCTGGTCGACCTGCCGATGCCGTCCTTCCTGCAGCCGAGCGCGGAGGGCGAGGCGACCTTGAAGGCGGCCGTGCTCGCGATGGTCGGCAAGGCCAAGCGGATCGCGGAGCTCTATGCCGGCGCCGGCACCTTCACCTTCGATCTCGCGAAGATCGGCAAGGCGCACGCGGTCGAAGGCAGCAAGCCGTCGCTCGCCGCGCTGGTTGAAGCGGCCAAGCGCGCGCAGCTCGGCCACCGCATCACCACCGAAGCGCGCGACCTGGAGCACGATCCGCTCACCTTCCAGGAACTGAAGAATTTCGATGCCGTGGTGTTCGACCCGCCGCGCGCCGGCGCCAAGGCGCAATCGGAAATGCTGGCCAAGGCGCGCGTGAAGCGCATCGTCGCCGTGTCATGCAACCCCGCCACCTTCGCCCGCGATGCGCGGACGCTGGTCGACGGCGGCTACGACCTCGCCGCGATCACCGTTGTCGACCAGTTCATCTGGTCGCCGCATGTGGAGCTGGTGGCGGAGTTCAGGCGGCGGTGAGCAAATCCCCTCCCCCGATATGGGGGAGGGTGGGGAGGGGGAAGCCGTGTTTCAGTGGGCGACAATCATCGCTCGCTTCCCCCACCTCGGAGGAGGATTCGGCTCACTGCCCGAACGTGAACTGCAGCTCGAAGGGGAAGCCGCCGCTGCCGTCGCTCTTGGGCTTGAGGACGATGGTGCCCGGGCCCTTCGGCTGCGGCGTCTTGTTCACGCCGGCGAGCTGCTGCTTCTCCGCGCTCGTCTGGTTGTTCTCTTCGTCGTCCTCTTCGATCGCCTCGCCGGCATCGGCGGTCAGCGTCAGCTCATAGGTGCCGGCGCCCCACACCAGACCGCCCCAGAACTCGAGGGCATGGTCGAAGGTTTCGCCGGGCTGCAACGCTGGCACCTGGATCACCGCCGCGTTGGGATAGCTGGCGTCTTCGTAAGCGGCCATGCCCGGATCTTCGGCGCAGCCGCCCATGCCGCCGCTGGTCTTCTGGCAGACGATGGTGAGCACCGACGGCTCCGTCGCCTCGTCGCCCATATTGGTGACGCTGGCCTGGCCCATGGTGCCGAGGTTGCTCGCATCCGGCACCAGATCGGCGCCGGCGAATGCCGTGCCGCTGCTCATCGCCAACACGAACGCACCTGTCAACAAGCGCGCTTTGAACGTGGACATGACGACCTCCTTGGTTGTCCTGTCCATCAGTCGAGGCGCCCAAGGAAGGCGTTCGCGCCGGTTGTGTGACGGGGCGCACAGTCGGGCCGCTCCCGGCCGCTGGTCGATGCCGTTGTGTGACGGCGCTCATTCGGCGGTGCGCGGCTCAGAACCCTTGAATGCCGGCGGCCGACAGACCGGATGTCACGCTGGCCAGCCGGCCGGCGCATCTCCCAACCCTCAAGGAAATTGGATCATGTACCGTTCTACCGCGGCCACGGCCTCCGTGCTCTCCGCCGCTCTCTTCGCTACCGTGTTCGGCCTGTCGCTGTCATCGGCGCCGGCCGCCGCGTATGACGACGATGTCGATGTCGTGTGCTTCGACTACGAAGGCTCCAGCGGCAGCGAGACCGAATGCCAGACCATCGAGCAGCTGACCGACGAGTGCGCACTCGTCGATCCCGAATTCACCAGCGACGTCTGCGGTGGCCTGCTGGAGAACCGCAAGCCGTTCGGCCTCACCACCAGCAGCGGCAACAAGGAAAAGGAAAAGCATCGCCGCGACAACGACAGCGGCAAGGGCCGCGACCACAATGACGGCGGCGGCAACAGCGGAGGCGGCAATAGCGGTGGTGGTAATAGCGGCGGCAACGGGGGCGGTGGCAACAGCGGCGGCTCGGGCCCAAACGGGTAGACCCACGCACTCTCCCCGTCATGGTCGGACCTAGCACGACCATGACGGAAGGAGAGCGGGCGCACATCGAGCGCACACTCTCCTGTCACCCCGGCCTTGAGCCGGGGTCCATTCACCAGGAGCACGTGCGGCGGACAAATGGATCCCGGCTCAAGGCCGGGATGACGGTTGGAGAATGCGGTGAGTGTGGTGCGCCTTACTCCAATCCGCACTGCGCGCGGTGGCGCAGCAGGTGGTCGGCGAGCACGATTGCCATCATCGCTTCACCCACCGGCACGGCGCGGATGCCGACGCAGGGGTCGTGGCGGCCGGTGGTGACGACGTCGATCTCTTCGCCGGCGGTGTTGATGCTCTTGCGCGGCTGGTTGATGGAGGAGGTCGGCTTGACCGCGAAGCGCGCCACCACGTCCTGGCCGGTCGAGATGCCGCCCAGGATGCCGCCCGCCATGTTGGACAGGAACTTGAGCTTGCCGTCCTCGATGCGCATCTCGTCGGCATTCTCCTCGCCGGTCAGCGCAGCGGCGGCGAAGCCGGCGCCGATCTCGACGCCCTTGACCGCGTTGATGCCCATCATGGCCGAGGCGAGATCGGCGTCGAGCTTGCCATAGAGCGGCGCGCCGAGCCCGATCGGCACCCCGGACGCGATCACCTCGATCACCGCGCCGACGGAGGAGCCGGCCTTGCGCGTGCGGTCGAGCAGCGCCTCCCATTGCGGCACCACCTCCGCGTCGGGGCTCCAGAAGCTGTTGCGCTCGGTCTCGGCCCAGTCCCAGCGCGCGCGCGAGGCGCTGATGCTGCCGACCTGGATCAGGGCGCCCTTGATCTCCACCGGCTCGTGCACCAGGTGCGCCAGCACCTTGCGCGCGACCGCGCCGGCCGCTACGCGCGCGGCGGTCTCGCGCGCGGAGGAGCGGCCGCCGCCGCGATAGTCGCGGTGGCCGTGATACTTGGCCCAGTAGGTGAAGTCGGCGTGGCCTGGGCGGAACTGGTCCTTGATCTTGCTGTAGTCCTTGCTGCGCTGATCCTCGTTCTTGATCAGCAGCGAGATCGGCGTGCCGGTGGTCTTGCCCTCGAACACGCCGGACAGGATCTGCACCTCGTCGTCCTCGCGCCGCTGGGTCACGAAGCGCGATTGGCCGGGCTTGCGCTTGTCGAGCCACGGCTGGATGTCGGTCTCGGCGAGCGCGATGCCCGGCGGCGTGCCGTCGACCACGCAGCCGATCGCCGGCCCGTGGCTCTCGCCCCAGGTCGTGAACCGGAACAGGTGGCCGAACGTATTGTGCGACATCGCTAGCCTTTGCGCTCGGAGAAGTCCGTCAGCATCTTGGCCAGCTCGCCGGCGGCATCGGTGCGCATCATGCCGACGACGTTGTAGCCGCTGTCGACGTGATGCAGCTCGCCGGTCACGCCGCGCGACAGGTCGCTCAGCAGATAGAGGCCGGCGCCGCCCACTTCCTCGATCGAGACATTGCGCCCGAGCGGCGCGTTCAGCTCGTTCCAGCGCAGGATGTGCCGGAAGTCGCCGATGCCCGACGCGGCCAGCGTCTTGATCGGCCCGGCGGAGATCGCGTTGACGCGGATCTGCTCGGTGCCGAGATCGGCGGCGAGGTAGCGCACCGAGCATTCCAGCGCGGCCTTGGCAACGCCCATGACGTTGTAGTGCGGCATCACCCGCTCGGCGCCGAAATAGGACAGCGTGAGCATGCTGCCGCCGTTCGGCATCAGGTGCCGCGCACGCTCCGCCACCGCCGTGAAGGAGTAGCAGGAGATGTCCATGGTCTGCTGGAAATTGGCGCGGCTGGTGGTGACGTATAGGCCCTTGAGCTCCTCCTTGTCGGAGAAAGCGATGGCGTGCACCACGAAGTCGAGCGTGCCCCACGCCTTCTTGACCGCGTCGAAGGTGGCGTCGAGGCTGGCGTCGTCGGTCACTTCGCACGGCACCACCAGGCTGGAGCCGAGCGACTCCGCCAGCGGCCTCACCCGCTTCAGCAGCGCCTCGCCCTGGTAGGTGAATGCCACCTCCGCCCCGGCCTCATGGACGGCCTTGGCGATGCCCCAGGCGATCGATCTGTCATTGGCGACCCCCATGATCAGGCCGCGCTTGCCGGCCATCAGGCCGCTCTTGGAGTTCATTGACTGTCCTGCCACAACATCTTGATATCTTTGCGGGAATCACGGGCATCCTACACCAATATGCTGAGTGGTCAATTCGGCCCCGCGGCCTTGCGGGTCGTGCTCGGAAGGGTGTTTTAGGCCAGCGCCGCGGTTATGTTGGCGACCGCGCCGGTCACCATGGCGGCGATGGTGCTGACCATGCCGAGCACCCGCAGCTTCAGGATCTGCGGCGCCTGGCTGACGCCGTAGGCATGAGCGAGACGCCCGACCGCGAGCAGGGCGCCGACCAGATGGATGGTCCAGCCTGGCTGGCCCTGCAGCTCCGCCAGTGCCATGAGGACGAGGGCCAGCGGCACATACTCGGCGAAGTTGGCATGCACTCGGCTCCGGCGCCGCAATTCCTCGTCGCCGCCATCGCCGAGGCTGATGCGCGCACTGCGGCGGAAGCGGATGACGCGCAGGCTGAGGGCAACGAAGAACAGCGCGAACAGCGCCGCATAGACCGGCGTGATGGCAAGCGTCATGGGTCAGTCGGTCCCCAGTTTGCCGCGCACCTTGTAGGGATGTGTGCGCGCGGACTTCTCGATCTCGGCCTTGAGGGCAGGATCGACCTCCCGCGGCAGCATCACCACCAGACGCACATACTGGTCGCCGCGCACGCCGCTCTTGCCGGCCTGCACGCCCTTGCCGCGCAGGCGCAGCTGGGAGCCGCTGTTGGAGCCCGCCGGCACCTTGAGCGAGACCTTGCCGTCGATGGTCGGCACGTTGAGCGTCGCGCCGAGCACCGCTTCATAGAGCGTGATCGGCAGCTCCACCAGGATGTCGTTGCCGTCGCGGGTGAAGACCGGGTGCGGCTCCACCGTCACCTCGACGAAGGCATCGCCCGCCGGCGCGCCACCGCGGCCGGGCAGCCCTTGGCCCTTCAGACGCAACGTCTGGCCGGTGTCGGTCCCGGGCGGCAGCTGCACCTCCAGCGTCTTGCCGTCGGCGAGCTGCAGGCGCTGCTTGGTGCCGAGCACCGCTTCCAGGAACGGCACGCGCACCTGGTAGCTGACATCGGCGCCCTTGAGCTTGATCGATTCGCCGCGGTCCTTGCCGAAGCCGAAGAAGTCGCCGAACAGGTCCTCGGAGAATTCCGCCTCGTCCTCGTAGCCGAAGCCGAAGCCGCGCGTGCGGCGCTGCTGTTGCGGACCCCCGCCGGGCCGCGCGTTCGAGCTGCGGAAGCCGCGCGGCTGGTTGTTCTCGTCGATCTCGCCGCGGTCGTATTTGCGGCGCTTGTCGGGATCGCTCAGGAAATCGTAGGCGGCGGTCGTCTCCTTGAATTGCGACTCGACCCTCTTGTTGCCGGGATTGAGGTCGGGATGCAGCTTCTTGGCGAGCTTGCGATAGGCGCGCTTGATCTCCTCCTCGCTTGCGCTCGGATTGACGCCCAGGATTTTGTAAGGATCGGTCATGCCGCTTCACCCTCTGGGCACCCAAGGTAGGTGCGGGAAGCGGCGGGGACAAGAGCGGGTGAATCTCCCTCCCCCTGGGGAGGGAGATGGAACGATCAGTTCACCAGCTTCCAGGTCCCGTCCGCCTGGCGGCAGGCGGTGCCGGTGCCGCTCTGCTGCTGGCCGTTGGCGTTGACACCGGTCTGGTAGGTGCGGCAGGTGCCGTTGGCGGTCTGGTAGGTCTCGGTCGGCGTGGTGTAGCCGCCGGTGTTGTTCTGCGGATTGGACCAGCTTGCAGTCTGGCCGTCGGCGTTGTTGTCGAGCGCGTAGTTGGCCGTGCTGTAAGCCTGCTGCTGGTCGCGCTCGTCGAGGTAGTTGCCGACCCGGTTGCCGACCAGGCCGCCGACCAGCGCGCCGGCGCCGATCGCCCACCAGTTGCCGTCACCCAGGGCCGCGCCCGCGGCCGCGCCGCCCAGCGCACCCAGGACCGTGCCGCCCTGCTCCTTGGTAATGCCGCCACCGCCGCCGGAACTGGCGCAGCCGGTGACCAATGACAACGCCAAGAATGCGGACATCGCTCTCCGTAGCATCATGCTCTTCCCTTGCGTTTCTTTCCCTTCAAGCCGCGTCGATTGCACGGCCGTCATGCGGGAAAATGAGGCCGCCGGACCCCGGAATCAATGCTATAGAAGGCGCTCTCGGCATTGTGACGACGTCCCGGAAGTCCTTGATATGTCTCATCATCCGAACACAGAGCCGTTTCAATTGTTCCAGGAATGGTACGGCGAAGCGGAAGCCAAGGAGCCGAACGATCCGAACGCCATGGCGCTCGCGACGGTGGGCGCCGACGGCCAGCCGTCGGTGCGCATGGTGCTGCTGAAGGACGCCGATCCGCGCGGCTTCGTGTTCTACACTAACTACGAAAGCAAGAAGGGCCGGCAGCTGCTGGAGACGCACAAGGCCGCGCTCGTGCTGCATTGGAAGTCGCTCGGCCGCCAAGTGCGCGCCGAAGGCACGGTGGAAAGCGTCAGCGATGCCGAGGCCGATGCCTATTTCGCCAGCCGCCACAAATCGAGCCAGATCGGCGCCTGGGCCTCGCAGCAATCGCGCCCTCTCGAAAGCAAGTTCGAGTTGGAGAAGCGCGTCGCCACCTTCGCCGCCAAGTATGCGATCGGCGCCGTGCCGCGGCCGTCATATTGGTCGGGCTTCCGGCTGATCCCGACCTACATCGAGTTCTGGGAGAACAAACCGTTCCGGCTCCACGACCGGCTGGTCTATCGCCGCGCCGGCGAGGGCTGGACGACGGAGAAGCTCTATCCGTGACGGCGATCGCGCCATCGGAGCAAGCCCGGCTGATGCGGCTCGCGAGCTTTGCATCGGTCGGGGCAGCGCTGTTCCTGATCGTGCTCAAGTTCGGCGCCTTTCTCGAAACCGGATCGGTGAGCCTGCTATCTAGCCTGTTCGATTCCGCACTCGACGCCGCGGCCTCCGTCGTCAATCTCATCGCCATCCGCCAAGCCCTGGTGCCGGCGGATGCCGAGCATCGCTTCGGCCATGGCAAGGCGGAGCCGCTGGCCGGCCTGGTGCAGGTCGCCTTTATCCTTGGCTCCTCGGTCGTGCTGGCCGTGGAGGTCGTCAATCGCTTCAGGACGGGAGCGGCCGTGACGGAGATGGAGACAGGGGTCGCGGTCATGGTGATCTCGCTGGTTGTCACGGGCGTGTTGGTGCTGCTGCAGCGGCATGTCGTCCGGCGCACCGGCTCGATCGCTATCCGCTCCGACCAGGCGCACTACGCGACCGACTTCCTGGTCAATATCAGCGTCATCGCGGCCCTGGTGCTCAGCACTCAGCTCGGCTGGTGGTGGATCGACCCGACGATCGGCCTCTGCATCGCGCTGTTCATCGCGGGCGCAGCGGTGCGGGTCGGCAAGGATTCGCTCGACATGCTGATGGACCGCGAGATGGACGATGCCGACCGAACGCGCATCAAGGAGATTGTGCGGGCGCATCCCGAGGTGCTCAACCTGCACGATCTGCGCACCCGCGCATCGGGTCGTGATAGGTTCATCCAATTCCATCTGGAGCTGGACGGGACGCTCAGCCTCGCGGAGGCGCACCGCATTTCGGATGCGGTCGAGGCCGACGTCCGCACCGACTTTCCGGGCGCCGAGGTTATCATCCATGAAGATCCGGCGGGCGTGGTCGAGCAGCGCGCCACCTTCCGGTATCATTGAGGACAATCGAGATGAACGCAGAGACCAAGAAGATCGTCATCCTGACCGGCGCCAGCCGCGGCATCGGCCACGCCACCGTCAAGCGCTTCAGCAAGGAAGGCTGGCGCGTGCTGACTTGCAGCCGCGACGTGATCCCGGATTCCTGCCAGTACGATCCCAACTGGACCAACCACATCACGGTCGATCTCGGCCAGCCCGAGGAGAGCGACCGCTTCGTAACGGAAGCGATGCAGATCCTGGACGGCCAACCGGTGCATGCGCTGGTCAACAACGCCGCGATCAGCCCGAAGACCAGCTTCAAGGAACGGCTCGGCATCCTCAACGGCGATGTCGAGGCCTGGCGCGAGGTGTTCGAGCTCAACTTCTTCACGCCGCTGCAGTTGGCGCGCGGCTTCGCCAAGCCCCTGCACCAGGGCAAGGGTGTCATCGTCAACATCACCTCGATCGCCGGCCACGCCATCCATCCGTTCGCCGGGTCGGCCTATTCGACCTCGAAGGCGGCGTTGTCGGCGCTGACGCGCGAGATGGCGGTGGAGTTCGCCGCGCTCGGCGTGCGCGTCAACGCGGTCGCGCCGGGCGAGATCGAGACCGCCATGATCGGCCCCGAATACGAGGCGCTCATCCCGCGCATCCCGATGGGCCGCATGGGCACCACCGAGGAGGTCGCGGGCGTGGTGTTCCAGCTGTGCGGCACGGATTTTGGCTACGTCACCGGGACGGAGATTTTCCTCACCGGCGGGCAGCACTTGTTTTGAGCTAGCGCTTTGACAATTCCGCCTGCGCCTTCGCCAGGTCTGGCGAGGGCAAATCCATGTTGTGCGACACGTCGATCAGCCAGCGCTCGCCGTGCCGGGTCACGATCCAGTTCAGCAGGCCGGCGCGCTCGGGCCAGGGATTGCCGTGCGGGTCGCGGGCGCCGGTCATGGTCCATTTGACGTCGACCGCGGCCACGTCGGAGCGGATCATACGGACGCGCGTCTCCGTCACCGTCAGATGGCTGTCCGTGAACATGGTTTTGAACAGCGGCGCATGCAGGGCCTCGATCGCGGCGCGCCCTCTCACCGCCATGCCGAACACGTTGGTGAACTCCGCATCCTGCGCGAAAGGCTCGACCAAGCCGTGGGCATCGTGGCGGTTCCACGCCGCCTCCAGCGCGCGCACCAGGCCTTCGATGGCCCGTTCCACGCTCCTGTCAGGTGCCATGTGAGTCTCCAGAAGCGGTGCCTGCTGCCAGTGTACAGCTGAGCCCCTGCGACGGTTTCAAACCGCCTACTGGCCTTCCCACACTTTCAGGAACCAGTCGCGGCGGCGCTGCACCTCGTCGATCTCGTGATCGAGCCAGGGCAAGAGGGCGCTGTCGGCGTCGGTGTGGTGATCGCGCAGGTCGTTGAGCCGGATCAGCTCGCGGTCGCACACTTCCATCAGCATCTCGAGCTGCTGGCGGCGCTGCTCAGGGGTCAGCAGGTCGAGGAAATACAGCTTGAGCGCGACGATGAGCTTGTTCACCTCGCCCATCGGGCCGCGCAGGTTGGCGGTCATCAGGCGCTGCAGTTCGACCTCGCCGTCCCTGGTCAGGCGGATGGCCTGGGCGTCGTTCGGCGCCTTCGGATCGGTCGCTTCGATCAGGCCCTCGATCTTCAGCAATTCCAGCGACGGGCCGAGCAGGTCGAGCGACGGGCCGACGATGCGCGCAGTGAAATGCCGGATGTCGCGCGCCAGATCGGCATAGACGCGCGGCCGCATCGCCAGCAGGCCGAGGGCCGCCAGCCGCACCGCTTCGCTGGGAATCAGGCTATTATCCTTGTACATCCGGGACTTAGGCCATGAACGCAGGGTCTATTGTAGCCCGCCGGTCCTGTCCTGTCCATGTCAATTGCGAACGATTCTCAATACCGTAGAACTATCGGATGCCGCGCAGGCGTTCCGACCGGCGGCGCAGCAACTCGACCGTCACCAGCATCACGATGGCGACCGAGATCAGGACGGTGGCGGCCGCGGTGATGGTCGGGCTGATCATCTCGCGGATGCCGCTGAACATCTGGCGGGGCAGAGTGCGCTGGTCGCTGCTGCCGACGAACAGCACCACCACCACCTCGTCCCAAGAGGTCACGAACGCGAACAAGGCGCCGGAGATCACGCCCGGCGAGATCAGCGGCAGGATCACCTTGCGGAACACCAGCGTCGGATGCGCGCCGAGGCTGGCGCCGGCGCGGATCATCGACTGGTCGAAGCCGGTCAGCGTCGCCGTCACCGTGATCACCACGAACGGCGTCGCCAGCAGCGTGTGGGCGAGGATGACGCCGAGATAGGTGTTGTTGAGGATGATGATGGGCTCGCTCGTCACCACCAGCGGGTTGGCATAGAAGAAGAACAAGGCGGCGGCGGTGATCACCACCGGCACCACCATGGGCGAGATCAGCACCCCCATCACCAGTGCGCGCGCCGGGAAATTCGGCCGCGACAGGCCAAGCGCCGCCACCGTGCCGAGGGTGGTCGCAAGGATGGTGCTGAAGAACGCGATGATGATGCTGTTCTTGACCGCGGTGTTCCAGCGCTCGCTCAGGAAGAACTCCTCGTACCAGCGCAGCGACCAGTCGCCGCGCGGAAAGCTCAGGAACGAGGAGTTGTTGAAGCTGATCGGGATGACGATCAGGATCGGCGAGATCAGGAACAGCAGCACCAGGCCGCAGAACAGGTAGAAGGAAAGCCGCCACGCGCGCTCCGCGGTGGAGGCGTAGGGCGGCAGGCCGAGGAGCGGGAGGTTGATCATGCCGCTCATCCCAGCTTCATCTTGTCGATGCCGACCAGGCGGTTATAGGCCCAGTACAGCACCATGGTGATGATCAGCAGCATGCCGCCGAGGGCCGCGGCCTGGCCGAAATTGATGATGTTGTTCATGTAGTAGGAGACGTAGTAGCTGACCATCTGGTCGCGCGGCCCGCCCACCAGCGCCGGCGTGATGTAGTAGCCGAGGCAGAGGATGAAGGTCAGCAGGCAGCCGGCGGCGATGCCCGGCACGGTCTGCGGGAAATAGACCTTCCAGAAGGCGAGAAACGGCCCGGCGCCGAGCGAGCGCGCGGCGCGCACGTGGCTCGGCGGAATCGTCTTCATCACGCTGTAGATCGGCAGCAGCGTGAACGGCAGCTGGATGTGGGTCATCGCCAGGACGGTGCCGAAGCGGGTGAAGATCATCTCGAACCGGTTGTTGACCAGGATCTCCAGCAGGTCGTTGAGCGGCCCTTCGCTGCGCAGCAGGACGAACCACGCGGTGGTGCGCACCAGCAGCGAGGTCCAGAACGGCAGCATGACGAAGATCATCAGCAGGTTGGCGCGCGCCGGCGGCTGGGTCGCCAGCAGATAGGCCACCGGGAAGCCGAGCAGCAGGGTGAGCACGGTGACCAGCCCTGCGATCCAGAAAGTGCGCGCATAGACGTCGAGGAACACCCTCTGATCCGCCGGGACGCGCTCGATGCCATCGGGGCCTTGCTTCAGGTCGACCGCCGCCAACCAGTAATAGGAGGTGTAGCGCGCGGACGCGCTCTTGATGATGCGCCACAGCGCGACGTCGCCCCAGACCTTGTCGGTGGCGAGGAACAGCTCCTTGTAGGGGCCGCTCGAGGCCGCCTCGATCTTGCGCGCGATGCCCTTGAACTTCGACATCGCGCCGGAATATTCGCTGTTGACGCGCTTGGCGATCTCGCCCACCTCGCGCTTTGCCTGCGCGGCCTTCAAATCCTCGGCGAACGCCGCGAATGCCGGCTCGTCCGGCAGCGCCTGTCCGTCCCAGTCCGCCAGCGCCCCATGGGTGCGGTCGAGCCGGCCGAAGGTCTCCTCGTTCACCACGCTCTTGAACGTCATCACAAACAGCGGGAACAGGAAGGTGATGACGACGAACAGGAACAGCGGCAGGACCAGCGCCACCGCCTTCAGCTTGCGCGACCGCTCCGCGCGGGCCAGCCGCACCTTGAGCGGTACGCCGTCGATGGTGAGGAGAGAGGCGGTCTCCGCGATGGCCATGCGATCGAAATTGCCTTTGGTCCGCGTGACCGGCGCCGGGCGATTGGCCCGGCGCCGTCCGTTTGCTCAGATTACTGGGCCAGCCAGGCGTTGAAGCGCTTGGTCAGCTCTTCGTTGTTGTCGGCCCAGAACACCAGGTCAGTGACCACGGCCGTCTTCATGTTGTCCGGATAGGTCGGCAGCGTCGGCGCGATTGCCGGATCGACCAGAGCGATCGCATCGACATGGGTCGGCGCGTAGGCGATGTATTTCGACTGCTGCGACATCTGCTTCGGATCGCTGGCGTACTTGATGAAGTCATAGGCGCCATCGAGGTTCTTGGTGCCGGCCGGGATCGACCAGAAGTCCCAGTCGAACTCCTGATAGTCCCAGATGATCTTGAAGTTCTTGCCTTCCTTGATCGCGTTGCCGATGCGACCGTTCCAGGCGCTGGTCATGATCACTTCGCCGTTGGCGAGCAGCTCCGGCGGCTGAGCGCCGGCTTCCCACCACACGATGTCCTTCTTGATGGTGTCCAGCTTCTTGAACGCGCGGTCGACGCCTTCGGGCGTGCCGAGGACGCTGTATACTTCCTCTAGCTTTACGCCATCGGCAATCAACGCCCACTCGAGATTCCCGAACGGCTTCTTCAGCAGCGCGCGCTTGCCTGGAAACTTTGCGGTGTCGAACAGGTCCATCAACGTCGTCGGCGGGTTGTCCTTATAGACGTCCGCGTTGTACGCGAAGATGGTCGAGTAGGCGATGCTGCCGACCGCGCAGTCGAGCGCAGTGCCGGGCAGGAACTTCGCCTTGTCGCCGATCTTCGAGTAGTCGAGCTTCTCCAGCAGGCCTTCATCGCAGCCGGCGAGGGCGTGCGCGCTGTCGACGTCCAGCACGTCCCAGGTGACGTTGCCGGCCTCGTTCATCGCCTTCACCTTGCCGAGCTCGCCGTCATACTCCTCTTCGATGACCTTGATGCCCTTTTCCTTGGCGTAGGGTTCGTAGTAGGCCTTGCGCTGGCTCTCCTGATAGGCGCCGCCCCACGACACGATGGTGATCTGGTCGGCGGCGACCGCCTTCGGCACGTTGATCGTGCTTAGAGCAACGGCCGCCGCCAAGCCGCTGACCGTAAGACTGAGGATGTGTTTCACGCGAACCTCCATGTTTTTCGTCAGCCCGATTGATGTGCCATTGCTGGCAGCCATCCCCCAACGGTCCCGGGCCGGTGGAACCGCAGATGGTTGATGTCAGAACGCGTCGAGCGCGCGGCAATCCTCCGCGCGCCAGCCGATGCGGATGGTCGCGCCCGGCGCCAGGTTGGGCACGCCTTCCGAATTCGGCACCTTGATGACGAAGTTGTTGTAGCCGAGCAGCTGCACGCGCGCGCGGGTGTGGTCGCCGAGATAGATCAGCTCCTCCACCGTCGCGTCGAACTGGTTGGCGCAGGCGCCGTTGGTGGGATTGATGCGCACCCGCTCCGGCCGCAGCGACAAGGTGGTCTTGGCCCCGACATTGCTGATGCTGACGGGCAGGGCGCGGATCTCGCCCGCGTCGCCGATCTTCACCCGGCAATCGTGGCCGTTCAGCTCGGTGACGATGCCGCTGAGGCGGTTGTTCTCGCCGATGAACTGCGCGACGAAGGAATTCTGCGGCTTCTCGTAGAGGTCGGCCGGGCTCGCCAGCTGCTGGATCGCGCCGTCGTTGAACACCGCGACCCGGTCGGACATGGTGAGCGCCTCGCCCTGGTCATGCGTCACATAGACGACGGTGACGCCGAGGCTCTGGTGGATATGCTTGATCTCGAGCTGCATGTGCTCACGCAGCTGCTTGTCGAGCGCGCCGAGCGGCTCGTCCATCAGCACCAGCTTGGGGTCGAACACCAGGGCACGGGACAGCGCCACGCGCTGCTGCTGGCCGCCCGAGAGCTGCGCCGGCCGGCGCTTGCGCATCTGGGTCAGCTGCACCATGGCGAGGGCGCGCTCGATCTTCTTGTCGATCTCGGCCTTCGGCAGCCGGCGCACGGCGAGCGGAAACGCTAGGTTCTCCTCGACCGTCATGTGCGGGAACAGGGCATAGTTCTGGAACACCATGCCGATGTCGCGCTTGTGCGGCGCGAGGTCGTTGATCTGCTGGCCGTCGAGCTCGATGCGGCCGTGGGTCGGCACTTCGAAGCCGGCGAGCATCATCAGCGTGGTGGTCTTGCCGGAGCCGGACGGCCCGAGGAGCGTGAGGAACTCGCCGCGCCGGATGGAAAGGTTCAAGTCCTTCACCACCAGCGTTTCGCCGTCGTAGGATTTTTGAACGTCGATGAAATTGACGAATGCGCTGCCGCTCGTGCTCATGAGCCCAGCCTGCCCCTTCCCTGTAGCCGGCACTTTTGACGATCGGCGGAACGTTTCACCACGTTCTCGCCTCGACATGCCGGTTTTTGATGGACCCTCTTTTCCGCCTTCAAGTCAATGTAGAAAACGGCTAGCACTCCTTGAGGCAAGAAACGTGCCGGTACCTGACCGTTTGGTTAGTGTGCCGCGAAACGCGGTGACGGCTTGGCGAAGCACGTCGCATTCGGAGCTGAATGGGAATTTGAGGATGTATGGCTGCTCGCTGCGACGGCATCGCCCGCACAAATTTGCGGCATGCACCGCCGTCGAAACGCGCACGAGGGAAGAGAGCGAGAATTGGTTCCCGATTGCGCACCAATGGGACCGCCGCTAGCGCGAATGACCTAAGCCAGACGTAGCGCGACACAGTAACTCCTTGCCGCCCAATAACAAACGCTAATTAACTGAACGGACCAATAACGACGGTCTATGGATGATACCGTGCGGCACGTGGACCTTGATCTGCTGCGTACATTCCAGGCGGTGGTGGAGACCGGAAGCTTCGCCAGCGCGGCGGAGCAGTTGGGCTGTACACAACCGGCGGTCAGCCTGCAGGTGAAGCGGCTCGAGACGCTGTTCGGCCAGACGCTGATCGAACGTGCGCGGCCGGCGCGTGCGACCGAGCCGGGACAGACCGTCCTCGGCTACGCGCGGCGCATGCTGCGCCTCAACGACGAACTGCTCGGCCGATTCGACAACGCGCGCGAAGGCGTCGTGCTGCGCGTCGGCATTCCCAACGATTTCTCGGTGGCCATGCTGCCGAGTGCGCTCTCGCGCTTCGCGGCGAGCGAGCCCGGTGTCATCCTCGATCTGCAATCGGATCTCAGCGCCGGGCTGCTGGAGGGGCTGCGCACCGGCCAGTTCGACCTGGTGGTGGCGATGACCACCGAGCGCGTCAGCGATCTCGCGGTCAAGACCTGGACCGAGCGGCTGGTGTGGATCGCCGCGCCCGACCAGAAGCCCGCCGCCGACCGGCCGTTGCCGTTGATCTGCTATCCGGAGGGCTGCGTCTATCGCGCGCGCATGCTGAAGCGGCTGGCGGAGGATGGCTTGCCGTGGCGCATCGCCATGACCTCGTCGTCCTTCACCAGCATCGTCTCGGCGGTCGAATCCGGCCTCGGCGTCTCGACCTTCGCCGAAAGCACCGCGCCGGAGCAGCTGGTGGTCGAGCGGCGCAAGCCGTGGCCCGACCTCGGCACCGTCAGCGTCGGCCTCTACCGCCACCCCGACGGCGCCAACGGCGCCGGCCAGCGGCTGGCGGACTACCTTATGGAAAGCCTCGAGGTCGGCGACCGCAAACCGCGCCGGCGCGCGGAGTAGAGCCGTCGCGCGGATGGGATTGAGGTCTCCTTGGCATCGAGTGAGGCCGTGAAGTAACTTCCGCCCAGAACCGCGGGGGTATTCAGCTTGTCGGATCCGAATGAACTGCCTGCGAGTCCGCAGCGGGAACAAACGGCCAGCAATGATGCAACGCCGGAAATCTCGAATGGTCGCACCGAGTTGCTGCCCTTCCAGATGGAAGCCGCGGCCTTGCTGGACCAAGTTCTCCACCTGGAGGGTGAGCTTCAAGCCGAGCGCAGCCCGATGTTGTCGCGCATTCTCGGGCAGATCGCGACTTATGCGTCGGCGCTGCGTCGCTTGGCCGGTCGTCCTTCCCGGGCGCAACGGATCCAGCCGGATTCAAGTCGCTGCGCGTCCGTCCTTCTGAAGTCCGGCCTGTTCGATCCGGAATACTACCTTCGCCGCAATCCCGACGTGACAGCCTCCGGGATCGATCCAGTCGAACACTATCTGCGTCATGGCGCCGGCGAGATGCGCGATCCGGGACCGCACTTCTCCACCAAGCGATACGTCCAACGATATCCCGGCGTCGCCGAGAGCGGCCTCAATCCGCTGTATCACTTCATTGTCCGCGGATATGCGCAGGGACTGGAGCGCGCCCCAACCAATGCCGCGGAGGGCACGAAGGCAGATGATGGCGTCCGCTCCGGCACGCCTCCGGGTGCAACCAGATCTTTTCCTTCGGCGTCGGAGGGGCGTCGCCGGCTGGTCGTCTATACTGCCATGTTCGGCGACTACGACGATCTTTTCATGCCGAGCCTCGAACAGGCGGAGAGCTGCGACTTCGTGATCTTCACCGACCGGCATGACGTTCCGCCGCCATGGCGGTGCGGCCCGGTCAGCTATGCGACGCCAAACCGGTTCAAGCGGAATCGATTCTACAAACTGCTGCCGCATCGGGTCTTTCCAGACTACGAGTGGAGCCTCTATCTCGACAGCAACGTCGACCTGCGTATGGATCCGCTGGAGTTCCTGGATCGCCACTCGCATCATGGATCGGATTTCCTGTTGTTCCGCCATCCCGGGCGCGCCAGTATCCTGGAGGAACTCGCGGCTTGCATCGAGTTGCGGAAAGACAATGCCGAGCTGATGGTGCGGCAGGTCGCGGGATACCTCGAAGACGGTTTCCGTCACGCTTTCGCTCTGACCCATAACAACATCATGCTCCGGCGGCACAACGATCCGGCCTTGATGGCACTGAGCGAGGCGTGGTGGGCGGAAGTCCAGTCCAAGTCGCAGCGCGATCAGCTTTCGCTCTCCTACGTCGTCGAGAAGACGGCGTACAAGGGAATCGCCCTGTTCGACGAAGGTCGACTGGTCTCGCGCCACTTTCCGGGCGTCCGGCTGCGGCCACACCGTAGCCAGCCCCATGCACGCGACGCCCGCGATGGCGCCCCCGTCTAGGGGTCTCGGCTTCGTCTGCGCACGCGCGTTCGAGGCGTCGGGCAGCACCTATCTCCGTGCCACCCAGTTGGCGGAGCTGGCGGCGCGCAGGATCGGTCGAGTCCGCGTGCGCGACCTGTCGGAACTGGACGATGAGCTCCACGACGAGGTGCTGATCTTCAACAAGTCTTGCCTGCAGCCACGGTTCCTGGGCGACGTGCTGCAGCGGCTGCCGTCGATCCGGAGCCGGGCCGTATGTCTTGCGGACCCAGTCGATCTCTCGATTTCCGTGGAGGCATTGGGGAAGTTCGACGGCGTCGTCGCCGCCTCCATCGGACAGGCCGAGCACCTGGCGTCCCGGCTCCGCGGCCCGGTTTTCCTTGTCCACCATCATGTCGATCTTCGGCTGAACGCGATGGCGCGGGAATGCCACGCCGCGCGCACCGCCTATTTTGGCGAGCTGGTGAACACGTGGCACGTCGACACGCTCAACGACTTCGTCGATTTCTTTTCTGTGGACACCACGGATGCCACTGCAATCCCGTGGACGCAGCACCTGCCGTTCTACAACGTGCACTATTGCCTGCGCCGGACCCGCTCCATCGACGGTTTCAAACCGGCGACCAAGCTGTTTCTGGCGGCCTCGCTTGGGGCGCCCGCGGTGATCGAGCGGGCCAATGACGAGGCGCGGCGGTTGTTGCCCGCCGACTATCCCTATTTTGCCGAGTCTACCGAGCTGGCCGAGGCGTGCAGGGTGCTCCGTCGCGTGACGGAGACCTTCGGTAAGGACGATTGGCAATATGCCAGCGCCGCGATGTCTGCGATCGATTGCTATCGCCCGGAGCGGATCTTGGCTTCGATCGAATCGATGATGCAGATCCTGGATCGGCGCGGCTGACCAACCATCGGCGCGCAGATGCCTCAGCCGTCGCGGAGCGGCCCGATAACGCGCCGCAAACGTACCATCTCCTCCTTGACCAAGGGAGCGAGCGGCAGGGCATCGGGCAACTCGACCTCGCCCGCGCCGTAGCGATCGAAATCGCTGAAGGAATAGGTCTCCTTGGAAGCGATGTCACCACGCAGGCGCTTGTAGACGAATTCCTCCCAGGACCGGTTGAAGTAATGGTGGATGCGCGCGGGCGAAGGCGCGGACCGGGGGACCTGGAGATCGATGGGCTTGCCGAGGACGTCGGCGACCCGCCCCCTGATCAGGGTCGGCGCATGAATGCCGATCTTACGTGCATCCTGCAGGCGCACCAGCGATTTCACCAGCCGATGATAGGTCGGCGCGGCCTTGGTGAAGCGCTCGATCACCAGCCCGGTTCCGCGATTGCGTTGCCCACCGGATCCGAACATCCGCCATGGAATGCCGACCGCGCTGATGTCGGGTCTGGTGGGCAGCAGGTCATCGAGCGTCAGCCCGGGATCGAGCACCAGAAACTCGTCGGGATCCGCGAACAGGCACCATTCGACGTGATCGCGCAGACGGCGGAGCGCGTTGTCGTAGGCGCGGTGCTGCCGGGCGGCGCGGTCCTTCCAATACACGGCACTGATGATGCCGGCTCGCGCGAGCGGCGCAAGAATCCGGGATGTACCGTCGTTGCTCTCGTGGTCATAGATCGTGATCTGCTCGAAGCCGAGGACACGGTGATGCGCGATCCACTGGATGAGATACGGCGCCTCGCAGCGTATGATCGCGGCCAGGCCGAACTTCGCCTTGGCCGGCCGGAATCGGTACCATTTGCGCTTTGCCGCGCGGGTCTCGATGGTGGGATCGAGCGTGGGGGCGCCGGCCGCCTTCCGCCCCGTGATCCAGCCTGCCGTAGGACCGCCGCCTCGCTCGAGCCGGGATGCATGCGGAAACAGCGGCATCAGCGCGGCTGTCCTGTATCGGCGGCCGTCAACGGGAACATGGGTCGCGATATCAAGGCATGACGTGGTGTGGACGAAGCAGCCGCCCGGACGCAGAACACGCATCGTCTCGTGGGCGGCGTCCGGCAGGTTGTCGCAGCGATGAAGCGCGCGATCGGAGATCACGAAGTCGTATTCGTCGCTGAGAAGCGCCAGGTTCTCGAGCGTGAAATCCGGAAAATCGAGCACCAGAAGCTTGGTCCGCACCAATCCCAGCATGTGCGCCAGCCAGATCGATCCCGCGGTGACGACCGCGGTCTTGCTCTCGGAATCCTCGGCGGCAAGCCGGCCTCGCAGGGCACGCTGCAGTGCGGTCCGGATGAATCGGAAATCGGGCCGCAATTCGAATGCGAGACTCTGCTCCAGATGGGCCCGCAGTCTCTTTGCCCGAATCAACGCGCGTCCCCCAATCGGCAATCGACCAGCGGCTCATATCGCATCTGGGGCCGGCTTGTCAGCAGACCTTTGGGTTCTCTTGGTGGAGCGGTGATCTAGACCGCGACGGGCAGCGACAGCTCGCGCCAGCAGGCGTCGAGCGCGTGGGCGAGGCTGTCGATCAGCGCGTCGTCGTGCAGCGGCGAGGGCGTGAAGCGCAACCGCTCGGTGCCCTTGGGCACGGTCGGGTAATTGATCGGCTGCGCATAGTGCCCGTGCTGGCGCAGCAGGCGGTCGCTGATGGTCTTGCAGGCGCCGGCATCGCCGACCTTGACCGGTACGATATGGCTGTCGTTCGGCATCACCGGCAAGCCGATGGCGCCGAGCCGCGCCTTCAGCGCGCGGGCGCGGTCCTGGTGGCGTGTTCGCAAATCCTGCGCGCCGCGGATGACGGCGAGGCTGGCGCGCACGCCGGCGACGATGGCTGGCGGCAGCGCGGTGGTGAAGATGAAACCGGGCGCGTGGGAGCGCACGAAATCCACCAGCGCGGCGGAGCCGGCGACGTAGCCTCCGATCAGCCCGAACGCCTTGGCGAAGGTGCCTTCGATCACGTCGATGCGCTGGGCGACGCGGTCGCGCTCGGCGATGCCGGCGCCGGTTTCGCCATACATGCCGACGGCGTGAACTTCGTCGAGATAGGTGAGGGCGCCGAACTCGTGCGCCACGTCGCAGATCGCGGCGATCGGCGCGGTGTCGCCATCCATGGAATAGATCGATTCGAACGCGACGATCTTCGGCCGCTTGCGGTCGTGCGCCGCCATCAGCTCGCGCAGGTGCTGCGCGTCGTTGTGGCGGAAGATGTGATACTCGGCGCGGCTGTTGCGGATGCCGGCGATCATCGAAGCGTGGTTGTGCGCATCCGAATAGACGATGGCGTTCGGCAGGTGCCGCGCGAGGACACCGAGCGTCGCCTCGTTCGAGACGAAGCCGGAGGTGAACAGCAGCGCCGCTTCCTTGCCGTGCCAAGCGGCGAGCTCGCGCTCCAGCACGACATGGCCGTGGGTGGTGCCGGAGATGTTGCGCGTGCCGCCTGCGCCGGCGCCTTGGCCGGCGATGGCGACCTGCATCGCGGCGATCACGTCCGGATGCTGGCCGAGCCCGAGATAGTCGTTGGAGCACCAGATGGTGATCTCGCGCGCCGGCCCGTCGGGACGCTCGCGCCACAAGGCGCGCGGGTAGCGGCCGGCCTGGCGCTCCAGGTCGGCGAACACGCGATAACGGCCCTCGGCCTTGAGATCGCCCAAACGCTCGCGAAAGAACTGCTCGAAATCCATCGACCTTGAAATCCCGCCCGGGCGCGCTGTCCGGGCTATTCTCCTCATCCGCGGTTCAGAAACTATGAAGGGCTTTTGTTCCCGTGGCTATGCGCGATTTGGGCGCATCTGCCGCTCGATCTCCGCGAACGGAATCGCCTCGGCGGCAAACGAGAACGTGCCCTGACCGCTTATTTCCCGCGCCGCCCGCGTGAGCGCGCCCAAGGCGGCCCGCGCCAGCGAGGAGCCGAGGCTGATCCGCTTCACGCCTGCTTCGGCCAATTGTGGCACCGAGAAAGTGCCGCCGACCAGCCCCATCACGACATTGACTGGTCTTGAGACGCTGCTGCAGACGGTGCGGATCTGCTCGAGCTTGGTGAGGCCGGGGGCATAGAGCACCTCCGCGCCCGCCTGCTCGAACGCCTGCAGGCGGCGGATGGTGTCGTCGAGATCCGGCCGCCCATGCAGGAAGTTCTCCGCACGCGCGGTCAGCACGAAGGGAACTGGCAGAGACCGCGCCGTTTCCACGGCCGCTGCCACGCGCTCGACCGCGTGGGCGAAATCGTAGATCGGCCGCGCATCATCGCCGCTGGCATCCTCGATCGAGCCGCCGGCGAGGCCCACCGCCGATGCGGCACGGATGGTTTCCGCGCAGGCCTCCGGCGCATCGCCGAAGCCGTTCTCCAGGTCGGCGGAAACCGGAAGGTCGGTCGCCTCCACGATGGCGCGCGCGTTGGCCAGCGTCGTGTCGCGGCCGATGCCGCCGCCACCATCCTGCCGCCCCAGCGCAAAGGCGCAGCCCGCGCTGGTGGTCGCCAGCGCCTCAAAGCCAAAAGCGTTCAGCAGCAGCGTGGACCCGGCATCCCACGGATTGGGAATCACGAACGCCCCGGGCCGCTGATGCAGCGCGCGGAAGGCGAGGGCTTTTTCTTGCTGGGTGGGCACGGCTTTTTCTCCCTCAAATGAGTGCCCCTTCCCTCGCGACGAGGGAAGGGGACTTTAACTCTAGGGAAGATGGACGTCGAAGCCTGGCAGCAGCTTTACGCCGCCGCGCTCAGGTGCCCTTCGCGCTTGAGCCAGGCCTGCGTGTCCGCGAGCGCCTTGGCGAAGCGGTCGAACAGGCTGTCGATCTCGGCCTCGGTCGCCACCATCGGCGGGCAGATGGCGAGCGAATCCGCCACCGGCCGCACGATCAGGCCGTGGTCGTGACCCATGCGCACCAGGTTCGCGCCGACCAGCAGTGACGGATCGAAGCTCGCCTTCGTCTTCTTGTCTTTCACCAGCTCGATCGCGCCGACCAGGCCGACGCCGCGGCATTCGCCGACCAGCGGATGATCGGCGAAGGAGCGCAGCCGCTTCTGGAAATGCGGCGTCAGATCGCGCACGCGGTCGACGATCTTCTTCTCCTCGTAGATCTTCAGCACTTCGAGCGCGCAGGCCGCGGACGCCGGGTGGCCCGAATAGGTGATGCCGTGCGCGAAGCTGATGTTCTTGTTGCTGTTGTCGCGCAGCGCCTCGTACACGCGTTGGTTCATCATGATCGCGGCGATCGGCATGAATCCGGCCGACAGCTGCTTGGCCGTGGTCAGGATGTCCGGCTTCATGCCGAAGGTCTGCGAGCCCCAGAAATTGCCGGTGCGTCCGAAGCCGCAGATCACCTCGTCCGCCACCAGCAGCACGTCGTACTTGTTCAGGACGGCCTGGATCTTGTCCCAATAGGTGCGTGGCGGAACAATGACGCCGCCCGCGCCCATCACCGGCTCGGCGATGAAGGCCGCGACGGTGTCCGGCCCTTCGGCCAGGATCATCTTTTCCAGGCTTTCGGCGCAGCGGGTCGCGAACTGCTCTTCGGTCTCGCCCGGTTGGCCGAAGCGGTAGTAGTGCGGGCAGTCGGTGTGCAGGATGCCGGCGATCGGCAGGTCGAAATCCTTGTGGATCGCGGGCAGGCCGGTCAGCGATCCGGCCGCGACGGTGACGCCGTGGTAGGCCTTCACGCGCGAGATGAACTTCTTCTTCTGCGGCCGGCCGAGGCCGTTGTTCAGGTAGCGCACCATCTTGATGACGGTGTCGTTGGCCTCGGAGCCGGAATTGCAGAAATACGCCTTGGACATCGGCACCGGCGCGAGGCTCACCAGCTTCTCCGCCAGCTCCACCACCACAGCCGCGGTCTTCTGCGTGAAGGTGTGATAGTACGGCAGCGCCTGCATCTGGGCGACGATCGCCTGTGTGATGCGCGGCACCTCGCCGAAGCCGAGCGAGCAGCACCACAGGCCGGCCAGCCCGTCCATGTACTCCTTGCCGTCCTCGTCATAGATGTAGACGCCCTTGCCGCGGGTGACGACGAAGCCGCCGTCCTTCTCGTTCTTGAGGGCGTTGGTGTAGCCGTGGAAGTGGAAAGCGGCGTCTTTCGCCGCCAGGGAATTCGGCCTCGGGCTCATGGTCTCGCATCCTCGGACAAAGCGAAGGCCAGCACCAAGGCTGGCCAGCAACCGTTCAGGCGTTAATATCCTTGGACGGCAGGGCGAAGTCAAAGGCGGGATTGTACCGATGATCCGGCGCCGGACCGGGATGTGCCATGCAATCCGATCATGGATTGCCCCGCCCGAACCATTATGATCTGGCCTGGCGCGCGGGCTAGACAGACTGCTCTTCGGCGGCGCACAGACGTAACGCCATCAAGAAAAGGATCGTGCCATGACCTGGACCGGCGGATGTCTGTGCGGCGCGGTGCGGTATGAAGCGGAGGCCGATCCGATGCGCGCCGTCATCTGTCATTGCGTCACCTGCAGGCGCGTGTCGGGCGCGCCGATGATGTGCTTCGTGCATTTTCCCGCCGAGGCCTTCCGCTGGCTTGGCAGCCCGCCGAAGCGCTATCGCTCGTCACCGAGCGCGGAACGCGGCTTCTGCCCGCAGTGCGGCAGCACGCTCAGCATGCACGAATCCGTGCTCGGCGACCGTGTCCAGGTGGCGCTCGGCAGTCTCGACCATCCCGAGCGCGCCGGCCCCGACGATCACGTCTGGACCAAGCAGCAACTGCCCTGGCTGCACATCGAGGATGATCTGCCGCGCTTCCCGACCATCAGCGCGGCCGTACCGTCGCGCGCGGTGGAGGAGCGATCCTAGATCACCAGCTTGCCGTCCTCCTTGTGCGGCAGGTCGCCGGGGATGACGGCGACCAGCAGCATGTCGACGACCGGCGGATTGTCGCCGAGCGGCAGGATGATGGTCTCTTCCGAGAAGTGCTGCTGGTCGAACAAGCCGTTCTTGCGATAGCGGTGGGGTTGGCCGCTTTCCACCACGCGGTCATAAGTGTCCTTGATGAAGGCGACATATTCTTCGCCCGGCAGCTCATGCAGGTAGCGCCCGGTGTAGTCGGCGCCGGAGAGCTCGACCAGGATCGAGCCGTCCAGGCGGAAGCGGTAGCGCCGCGGCGCAGGCTCGACGTCAACCAGCGTCACGTAGCCGAGGATGTAGGAGAACTCGACCGGATCGATCTCCGCCTTGGCGGGAAACGGCCGGTCGCCGCGTTTCTCCAGCCAGTAGGCGAACAGCCGTTGAAGCCGGCTGTCGACGAGTTCCAGGGATGGCGCCGCTCTCTTGGTCAAAGGGAAGCCTGTCCGGGTGTCGCGCGTCACCCAGCGTAGCACACGACCGATGATGGATCGTTAAAGCAGTCGTCGAGGAGGACTGCGCGCCGGTGGTCGTGGGACTAAAGTGCCACTTCCAGGGAGCAGATGAGGCCGTTGGGGTTGAAGTCCAGCTTGGCGCCGCCGCCGCCGCTGCCCTGCAGGGCGCGCTCGATCAGGAACGAGCCGAAGCCCTTGCGTTCCGGCGGAAGTACCAGCGGGCCGCCGAGTTCCCGCCAGGTGAGGCGCACACTCTGCGCGTCCTCCTCCCCAGTCACCTCCCAGCCGAGGCTTACGACGCCGTAGCCGTTGGACAGCGCGCCATATTTCACGGCGTTGGTCGCGAGCTCGTGCAGTGCCATGGTGAGCAGCGAGGCGCGCTGCGCGTCGACCCAGACATCCTCCGGCCCCTTGGTGAGGAACCGTGCGTTATGCTTCGCCTCGAACGGCCGCAGGGCGCGGTTCACCACCTCGTGGACGGCCGCCCGGTTCCAGCGCTCCAGCGTCAGCAGGTCCTGGGCATTGGCCAGCGCCATCAGCCGAGCGACGAAGGCTTCGCGCTCCTCGGCCGGCGCGCCCTTCAGGGTCTGGCGCGCGATCGCCTGCACGGTCGCGAGCAGGTTCTTGATGCGGTGCTTGACCTCGCCCACCAGTAATTGCTGGCGCTGCTCTGCCTGCTTGCGCTCGGTGATGTCGCGCGCGATCTTGGATGCGCCGATGATATTGCCGTCGGAGTCCTTGATCGGCGAGACGGTCAGCGAGATGTCGACGGGGCTGCCGTCCTTGCGGCGCCGCACGGTGTCGTAATGCTCGATCCGCTCGCCGCGCCGGACGCGGGCGATGATGCCGGGCTCCTCGTCCACGCGATCAGGCGGCATCAGCATGGTCACCGGGCGGCCGATCGCCTCCTCGGCGGTGTAGCCGAACAGCCGCTCGGCGCCGCTGTTCCAGCTGGCGATGACGCCATCAAGGTTCTTGCTGATGACGGCATCCTCGGAGGATTCGATGATGGCCGCGAGGCGCCGCAGGTCCTGTTCGGCACGCGTGCGCTGTACCACCTCGATCTGCGCGTTGCGCAGCAGCCGCGCATTGTCGATGGCAATGGCGGCGTGTGCGGCGATGCCGAGGGCGACATCCTCGGCCTCCTGCGTGAAGACACCGGCCTCATCGTGGCCGAAGAACAGGCCGCCATGCACCTGGCCGGTCTTCGAGACCACCGGGACCGCAAGATAGCTTGTCACCGGCAGGTGGCCTTCCGGCAAGCCGAAATGCGGCGCGCTCTGGCCGTAGCGCGGATCCGTGCGGATGTCGTCGGAACGCACCGGCCCCAGCCCGCGGAAGGTCGGCTCGAACAGTGCGGTATTGCGCGGCAAGCCAAGCTTGCCGAAAGCCTCGCGCGGCGCTCCCGACAGCGCATAGAGCGCGTAGGATTCGGAACCCTCGTCCACCATGTTGTAGAAGAACGCGCCGAACTTCGCGCCGGAGACTTCGGTCGCGACATCGGTCACCGTCTGCACGATCCGCTCCAGGTCGAGGTCGCTGGAGATGGTGCGAGCGGCGCGGTTCAGGATCTTCAGCCGCTGCTTCTGATCGCGCAGCGAGCGTTGCGCCCCCTTGAACGCCGAGATGTCTACGATGCTGACCAGTGTACGCTCGCACCGATCGCCTTCGAATGCGATGGTGAATAGGATCGTCAGTCGCTGGCCACGCAAGGTCTGCACGGCGGTTTCGCTCTCGAATCGCCGCCGTCCGTCCCACAACGCCACCAGTTCCTCGACGAAGACCGCTTGCGTCTCCGGCCGGATGATCCGGGTCCGTGACCGCAGGAGTTCGTCCTTGTTCTCCGCCGCGAACAGCTCCACCGAATATTCATTCACGTCCTTGACCCGTACGAGCTCGAGCGCTCTCGTCAGCGCTGTCGGATCGTCGGCAAAATAGGCGCGCAGGTCGGTCACGCCCTGCGCGCGCAGATCGTCGAGCAACGCCAGGACTGCGGAGAAGTCCACTTCCCACAAGGCCACCCGCGCGCCTTCGAACATACCGCGATAGCGGGTCTCGCTCTCCTCGAGCCGCTGTTCCGTCGAGCGCCGGTGGGTCACATCGACCAGCATGTTGACGGCGCCGATCAGGGCGCCGGTCGCGTCGTGCAGCGGCTTGGGGAATGGCATGAAGCGGACTCGGCTGCCGTCAGGCCGCTCGGCGTACGCCTCCATGCCGGTGATGGCCCGATTTTCCTTGATGGCCATCGCCATCGGGCACTCATCGTGCGCCATCGGCGTGCCGTCGAGCCGATACAGCCGCCAGGAGCCGCACCACCGGCTGTCGCCCAGGCGTGGCCGGTAGCCCCACAGTTCGACCGCCGCTTGATTGTAGTAGGTGATCCGGCCCTCGGCATCCGTCACATAGACGGCGACGGGCAGGGCTTCGACCACTTGGTGGAAATTGGGATGGAAGGGTGCCGGAATAGCGCTTGCGGTGGCCGCGATGACGGCCGGGTCGAGCGCTTGCTGCCCCCTGGTTTTCAAACCCTTGGTCCGGCCACTCATGCAAGGTCCCCGAATGCACGTCTGGCCATAACACCCGCGATAGATTTCGGTTCCCCATGATCGCCGACCCAGGCAGCTATTCCTGGCTGTCGTCCAACCAGCGAGGCGATTGGTCAGCGCACCGCCGACAACGCCGCTTCCGCCGCCGCTTCGCCGCTGAGATGGGCGCCGTGGACGTCGCCCATGTAGCGATCGTGCGCAGCCTCGCCGGCGAAGAACAGGCGCGATTCGATCGGCCGCGCCAGTTCGATGCGCGCGCCATGGCAGCCAGGCCTGGCGGCGGCGTAGCAGCCGCCGACCCAAGGGTCGTGGTCCCAGTCGGCGAAGACGAAACGGTCCGTCACGCATGCTTTCACGTCGTTGCCGAAGATTGCCGCAAGCTGCGTCAGTGCGTAATCCGCCGTGGCGCGCGCGCCCTCCGCCGCCAGCGCCTTGGCGTGCGGTCCGTTGAGCATGGCGGTGACGATGTCGCGGCCGCCCTCGCGAACCACGAACTCGACCGAGGGGCCGGCGCCGAGGTCGGGCATCAGCATCACGGTATCGAGGTCGCCGAACGGATTGCGCGTAAAGGCCAGCGCGACCTTGTTGCAGCTGCCGAGCGGCAGGTCGTCGATCGCCTGCTGCTTCCAGTCGGGGAGTGACGGAGCGAAGCGGATCGCCCCGCTCGCCAGCACGCCGGTGGAAACGGCGATGATCGCGGCGCGCGCTTCGATCGTGCCGCGCGGCGTCTCGACCGCGACGCCGGCTTTGCCGCCCCAGGCAATGCGCGCCGCCGGCGTTTGGAGTTCGACCGGGATTCCATGGGCGTGACGCGCGATCAGGGCGCCGAAGCCGTCCAGCACCGGCCAGTCATCGCCCTCCCAGACGTAACGTGCGAAATCCAGGGCCGAGGCCTGGTCGGACGGCACGCCCTGCTTGGCGATGAAGTTGGCTTCGAAGAAGTCGTGCCATTTGCCTTGGAACGGGAACAGCGCGGCGACCGGGCAGTCATGCTCGCCGCCGCCGATGCTCTCGATCTTGCCGAAGCAATCCTCGACATAGGCGAAGCATTCGTCGTGCTCAGCGCCGCTCAGGATTGCGCTGCCGCGCGCCACGCGGAAATCCTCAGCCCCTTGTTTCACGTGAAACAAGTAGCGATCGACCAGCGGAGTCAACGGGTTGAGCGCAGGCGAATGCAGCCAGTGGGCACCGAGGTCGATCGGCGCGCCGAGCGTGACGCTGTCCGTGACCACGCGCCCGCCGATGTGAGGCTTGGCCTCCAGCAAGCGGAACGACGCGCTTTTGTCCTGCAGGCGCCGCGCCGCGGCCAGGCCGGCCGCGCCTGCGCCGATGATGACGATGTCCAACATTGCTTTATCTCGGATCTATTGGTGGACCGCCTCGAGCTTGTGGCCGTCGGGGTCGGTCAAGAAGGCAGCATAGTAGGTCGGGCTGTAGTGCGGCCGCGCGCGGGGTGCGCCTTGATCTTGCCCGCCAAGACGCAATGCCGCCGCATGGAAGGCATCGACCGCGGTGCGGCTTGGTGCCTCGAAGGCCAAGTGGAAGCCGGCGCCCGGCGCTGACGGCTTGCCGTCGTGGGGAAACAGCGCGAGCCGGTCGTTGCCGCCCGCCACGCCATAGCCGACGCCCTCTTCGTTGCTCCACACGCGGGCGTAGCCCAAGGCCGCCAGCGCGCCGTCGTAGAATGCGGCCGCCCTGGCGAGGTCGGCGACGCCGAACGAGAGATGACTGAGCACGATGACCCCCGTGTTGCTGCCGCGATCTTCTGCGGCATCGCTCCCGCCGGTCAACCCCAATGGACCCGGGCCTTGTCGTAGGACCGACAAGTCGCCATGCTGATCGCACGGGAGATCAGAATATGGACCGATACAAGGAGGCCGTGTTCGGCTGGGTGGATCGCCGCATGGGCGATCTGTCCGCGTGGAACCAGACCATCTGGCACTACGGCGAAACGGCACTGCGCGAATACAAGTCGTCGGCTTGGTATGTCGCACGCCTGAAGGACGAGGGGTTCGAGGTCGAAGCGGGCACCGGCGGCATGCCGACCGCGTTCCGCGCCACCTGGAGCAACGGTGCCGGCCCCCGCATCGCGGCCTATGCGGAATACGACGCGGTGCCCGGCAACTGCCAGGCGGCGGCGACCAGGAAGATGCCGCGCGCCGGACTGTCGCCCCATGCCGGCGGGCATACCGATCCGCATTCTGCGCTCGGCATCTCGGCGCTGGGCGGCGCGCTGGCGGCCAAGGCGGCGATGACGGAGTTGGGGCTGAAGGGCACCATCGTCTTTTTCGGTGAGCCTGCCGAGAAGTTGCGGTTGTCAAAGCCCGTCCATGCCGCCAAAGGCTATTACGACAAGCTGGATGCCGCGATCAGCTTCCATCCGACGTACATGCTGCCGCTGGTCAACACAGCGCGCTGGGACACCCATTGTGGCGCCGGCTACGCCTGCATCTACACCTTCGAATGCGCCGAGCCGGAAGGCTGGCTGAGCGATCCGAACTCGCCGATCCCGGCCAGCCACGTCGCGGCCCGCGCGCCGGGCGCGACCGATGCTCTGTTCCACATGTTCGGCCTCACCAAGCAGACCCAATCCAACATGCTGCCCTTCACCCAGGGCTGGTCGCTGAGCGAAGCGATCCTGACGGCGGGGCAGGCGACCGCCGACAACCTGCCGGCGCAGATCGCGGAGATCCAGTATCTGTGGCGCACCCCGACCATCGAGATGGCGGAGCAGGTGGCGCGGGTGCTGGATAACAATGCCGAGGCGGCGGCGAGGGCGGCGCATTGCACCTGGAAGCGTACCTGGGTGACCCAATCGCGGCCGGGTCTGCCCAACCATGCGTTGGCCGAGGCGACCTACCGCAACATCGTGCTGGCCGGCGCGCCGCAATGGGACGGCGAGGCGATCCGCCTGGCACAGGAGATCCAGAAGGAACTGGGCCTCGCGCCGATGGACAAGCCCTATCTCGGCGCCTGCGAGACGACCATTCCGCCAATGGAGGCGGAGATGAAGCTGCGGCACGACCTGCCGCCGTCCCAGCTCAATTCCACCTCGGACGACTACACCGAGTTCTGCTGGCACTGCCCGACGGTGCGGTTCTACATCGCCCGGCCGATGCTGAAGGCTCCGAAAGGCTTCAGCTACCCGGCTTGGGCGATGAACGCGCTGGGCGGCCTCAAGCCCTGCATCGACCCAATGATCCGCACCGCGGCCAAGACCATCGGCGCGACCATCACGGACCTGTTGTCCAACGCCGAGCTGCTGAAGAGCGCGCAGGGCGAGTGGAAGCATCGCACCGGCGGCGGCATCGGCGGCAAGGACTGGATCGCGCCGCTGCTGCCCAAGGATTTCCGCGTGCCCCTCGATTTCCGCTGGCCGGAATACGTGACGACGCCGCGCGGCGAGGAATGGTGGATCCCGACACGAGGAGAGGAACGCTCATGAGCACCGCAAGCGACTATAAGCCGAATTTCGACCTGACCGGATCGGTCATGCTGGTCACCGGCCCGGCACGCGGGCTGGGGCGGGCCAGCACGCTGGCCTGCGCGGCAGCAGGCGCCGACATCGTGCTTGGCCTCCGGGACAAGGGCAGCGACGGTGGATTGGCCGCCGAGATCGAGGGCATGGGGCGGAAAGTGCTGCCGGTGCAGCTCGACGTCACCAGGATGGATCAGGTCAGGGACGGAGTCGCCCAGGCGCTCGACCGGTTCGGCCGCATCGACATCCTGCTCAACAACGTCGGGGTGGGGCCGGAGAACCCGGCTGAGAAGGTGACCGAGGCGGACTTCGATTTCACACTGAATGCCAACCTCAAGGGCACCTTCTTCGTCACCCAGGCGGTGGCCAAGGCCATGATCCAGCGCAAGAAGGGCCGGATCATCAACATGAGCTCGCAGGCCGGCAGCGTGGTGCTGCACGGCGAGGCGATCTATTGCATGACCAAGGCGGCGATCAACCACTTGACCCGCTGCCTTGCCTCCGAATGGGCGCCGCACGGGATCACCGTCAACAGCATCGCCCCCACCTTCATCTATACCGACGGAACCGCGCCGGCCCTGTCCGACCCGGACTTCAAGCGCCGCACCCTGGCCAACATCCCGGTCGGCCGAGTCGGCGATCCGAAGGATGTCGCGGCGGCGGTGGTGTTTCTGGCGTCGCCGGCATCGGCGCTGATCACCGGCACCAACCTGCTGGTGGATGGCGGCTGGTCGGTCGCCGACATGAGATCGGCGCTGTAATCGCGAATCACACTTGCCGAAACCCGCACAAGAGTTTTCAATTCGCGCGATCTGAGAATCGGATTCGCTCGAAGACACACCGGTCCAACGGGAGGGGTGAGACAATGGCTGCAAAGAAAGCATCGAAGAAGCGCGGGAAGAAGAAGGCCGCAAAATCGAGGAAGGCGCGCGCCAAGACCAAGTCGAAAATGACGCGCAAGAAAGTCGCCAAGAAGACGGCGCGCCGCTCCGTGAAGAAGAAAGCCGCCAAGAGAAAGACGGCGAAAAAGACGGCCAAGAAGGTAGCGAAGAAATCCGCACCCAAGAGGAAGGCGTCCAAGAAGGCGGCCGCTCCCAAGGCGGCTGCTCCACGTCCAGCGAAGCCGAAACCGGTAGCGCGGCCAGTGATGGCTGCTCCACCGGCAACTCCAGCGCCGGCCGCGACTCCGACCTCGTCCGAGTCGTCGCTGTTCGGCGGCGGCCTGTCGGGCGGCGGCAGCGGGAACGACCATCTGTAACCGAAGACGGCCTCCGAAAGGGGGCCGTTCGCTTAACCGGCGGACGCACGCAGCTGCTCGCGTCGCGCGGCTAGGCTGATCGTGTCGGATTTGCCATGGACCATGAGTCGCAGTCCCGAATCGGTTCATAGAGCGTGCAACTGGTGGAGGTGAAGATGGGGATACGAGCTAAGAAGAAAACCAAAACCAAGGCGGCGCCGAAACGTCGTCCACGGAAAAAGACCGGCGCGAAGAAGAAAGCCGCGAAGAAGAAATAGCGCTTCGCAGCCATAGCGGATGGCGCAAGCGCCGATGATCGCTGGAGCAAGACGACCCTAGCGAGATTGCCTCGCTAGGGTCGTTTGCGTAGTTCGGCGGCGATGTTCCATAGGATGGCGGCCAGCACCAGGCCGCCGCCGATAAATGTCTCCTGCACCGGGACCTCCTGAAAGAAGATCCACACCCATAGCGGCGACATCGGCACCTCGCTGGCGCTGAGCAGGGCGGCCTGGGCCGACGGCAGGCGGCGCGCGCCCATGGTGTAGATCCCGAGGCCTCCGCCTTGCGTCACCAGGCCGAACAGCGCGAGCCACAGGATGTCGGTGGTGGCGATGGAGAAGGGCTCGGCCATGGGGAAGGCGATGGTCGCTGCGACAAAGCCGGACAACGCCGCCGCTTCCAGCATCGGCACATCGCGATGCCGGCGCATGATGACGGTCATCAGCGCCATGGTGAGAGTCATGAACAAGGCGGCAAGGTCGCCGAGGATGTGCCCGCCGCCCAATCCGGTGGAGCCGGCGACCGTGATCAGCACACCGACCCCGGCCACCAGGCTGCCGATCAGGGTGCGCCGCGCCGCCTTCTCGCGGAACCACAGCCAAGCCAGGATCGCGGTCATGAAGGGCAGGGTGGCGTAGAGCACGGTCACGTTGGCGACCGTGGTGTTCTGCAGCGCGTAGAGGAAGGCGATCTTGCCGGTGGCGGAGATCAAGATGAGGGCGATGCCGCCCAGGCTGAAGGCGCGCTTGAAGTCGAAGCCGAAGCGCCGCCGCTCGATCATTGCCAGCATGGCGATGGAGAGCCCGCCGAAGATGCCGCGCCAGAACACCACGATCCAGATGTCGACCGGCACCATGCGCGCGAAGAACCCGGCGGTGCTCCAGGCCACCGCGGAGCTCAGCACCAGCGCAATGCCTATGGCGACGCTGCGATCGGAGGCGGCGGTGGACAAGGGGGCGGTTGCGTTGGTCATGGATAGCAGCAGCCTTCGCACGAACCGATCAATCTACTCTCCCGTCATCCCGGCCTTGAGCCGGGATCCATCTATCTGCCGCACCTGCACCTGAGGAATGGACCCCGGCTCAAGGCCGGGGTGACGGTTGGAGCGTGGACGTGCGCCAAGTCCACAACTACCCCAAAGCCCGATCCAAGGCTGTCAGCAGCTGCTCAACGTCGTTGTCGTCGTTGTAGTGCGCGAGGCCGATGCGCACTACGCCGTCTTCCGCGCTCAGGCCCAGCGCCTTGATCAGACGTGCCGCCCAGTAGTCGCTGTGGCCGATGGCGATCCGGTGCTCGTTGAGTTTCGCGACGATGTCGGCGGACTTGCGCCCGGGAACGTGGAAGGCGATGACCGGGGCGAGGCGGCCGTCGCTGCTCGGACGCCGGCCAACGATGCGCGCGTTGCGCGCCTTCAAGAAGTCCTCGATCTTCTCCGCCAGCCGCGCTTCGTGCGCCGCGATCAGGCGATAGGTGCGCGCCAGCCTGGCATGGAACGAGTTTGCCGGCTCCAACTTGTGGTGTGCGTGCAGGTCGTCGAAATACTCGCCCATACCGACGCAGCCGGCGGCGAACTCATGGGACGGGCCGCCCGGCAGGAACTTGTAGGCGACGTTGTCGTCGGGGATGAAGTGGTGATTGAGGTTGCGCGCCTGCTGCAGCAGCGCGCGCTTGCCATAGAGCACCGCCTGGTGCGGGCCGCACACCTTGTAGAGGCTGAAGACGTAGAAGTCGCAGTCCAGCGCCTTGACGTCGACCGGGAAGTGCGGCGCGAACGCTGTCCCGTCGACGAAGGTGAGCGCGCCGACGGCGTGGATCTTGTTCGCCAGCGCCGGCACGTCGTGCACGATCGAGGCGACGTTGGAGCAATGGGTGAAAGCGACCAGCCTGGTGCGCGGCGACAACAACTGGTCCAACTGCTCATAGCGCAGGGCGCCGGTCTCGCGATCCACCTGCCATTCGCGGATCACCAGGCCGAACTCCTCCAGCCGGCGCCAGGCGCCGACATTGGCCTCGTGGTCCTGCTCGGTCACGATGATCTCGTCGCCCGGCTTGAACTGGTGCCGCAGCGCCTGCGCCATCAGGTAGACGTGCATGGTGGTGGAGGGGCCGAGCACGATCTCGTCATGCTCGGCGTTGATGAACTCCGCCATCAGGTGCTTGCCCGCCGCGATGCGGTCGGTGGCGCGGACCGAGGACGCGAAGTTCCAGTTCGGCTGCACCTGTGTCTCGGTCATGTAGTCCCGGGTGCGGTCGATCACCTGGCGCGGCACATAGGTGCCGCCGGCATTCTCCACGAACACCCAGCCGTCCTTGAGGGGCGGGAACTGTTCGCGGACGTAGGCGGTGTCGAGGGTTGTCATGTGTTGGTCTCTACTCATTCGTCATGGTCGTGCTTGGCACGACCATCCACGAGTTTCGATGGGGGAGACCGCATGGCCGCAAACAAACTCGTGGATCCCAAGGCCAAGCCTTGGGATGACGGAGTAGGGGCATGCGGCGAGTGTCGCTGATCACGGTGATCAACTCTTCGCCCGCGCGGCCGTGCTGTTCAGCGTTCGCAGGAAGCGCGACACCCGCGGGAGCCCTTGTTCCAGGACCGTGCGGTTGTTGGCGTAGCCGATGCGCACGTAGCCCTCCATGTCGAGGGCGCTGCCGGGGGTGAACATGACGCCCTCGGCCTCCAGCAGGCGGACGCAGAAGTCGCGCGACGGCATATCGAAATCGTATTTCAGCAGCGCGACCGTGCCGCCCTTCGGCTTGACGTAGGAGATCGCCGGCTCCTCGGCCACCCAGCGGTCGAGGATCGCGAGATTCTCGCGCACGATGCCGCGGTTGCGAGCGAGGATCGCGTCGCGATGCTCCAGGGCGATCGAGGCGAAATGGTCGTCCAGCATGCCGACGCTGATGGTGTTGTAGTCGCGGTGGATCGACACCGCATGGATCAGGTCCCTAGGCCCGGCGATCCAGCCCAGCCGCAGGCCGGCGAGCGAGAAGGCCTTGGACATGCTGCCGGTACTGATGCCGCGCTCATAGAGGTCGACCATCGACACGGGCAGCGCGTCGCCCGCCTGGTCGACGCCGCGATAGACCTCGTCGCACAGCACATAGGCGCCGGAGCGCGCGGCAAGGTCGGCGACGCGCTGCATCATCGCGCGGTCCATCACCGAACCCGTCGGATTGTTCGGGTTGGTGACGGCGATCAGCTTGGTGTTGGGCGTGATCAGGCGCTCGATCTCATCGAAGTCGGGCAGGAAGGCGTTCTCCTCGCGCAGCTTGTGGATCTGCACGTCCGCGCCGAGGCTCTCGGGAATGGAATAGTGCTGCTGATAGGTCGGCAGCACCGAGATGACGCGGTCGCCGGGCTCGACCAGGGTCGCATAGACCAGCGCGTTGGCGCCGATCGCGCCGTGCGTGATGGTCACGTTCTCCGGCTTCTGCCGCGTATACAAAGAGGCGATATTGCCGCGCAGGCGATCGCTGCCCTCGATCGCGCCGTAGGTCAGCTTCAGCGGCAGCAGCTCGTCGAGGATGGCGCCGCGCTTGCCGGCGAAGTCCAGCAGCTGCGCGACCGTCAGCGATTCGACGCAGGTTTCGGCGAGATTGTAGGCGCACTGCGTCTCATACTGGTTCATCCAGATCTCGACGCCGAACGGCTTGATTTTCATGATGGCGTGCCGGCCCTTAGTCCTTGCCGGTCTTGCCGCCGTGCGCGGCCGACCAGGCTTCCGGGTTCTCCAGGAACGAGCGCACGTCCTTCGCTTCCTCGGCGCTGAGATGGCCGAGGTCGCCGGCGGCCTGCAGCACGTCCCACCAGGTGGCGAGGCCGATCAGGTTGACGCCTTCAGCCTTCAGGTCGTCCAGCGCCTGCGGGAAGATGCCGTAGTGGAACACCACCAGCGCATGGCTGACCTTGCCGCCGGCGTTCCGTATGGCGTTGACGAAGTTGAGCTTGCTGCCGCCGTCGGTCGCCAAGTCTTCCACCAGCAGCGTGCGGGCGCCCTCGGGCAGCACGCCTTCGATCTGTGCGTTGCGGCCGAAGCCCTTTGGCTTCTTGCGGATATAGGCCATCGGCAGGCCGAGCTTGTCGGCGATCCAGGCGGCATAGGGGATGCCCGCGGTCTCGCCGCCCGCGATCACGTCCAGGCTTTCGACGCCGATCTCGCGCCAGATCGCATCGATCGCGAATTGCGTGATGAGATAGCGCGCACGCGGAAAGCCGATGACCTTGCGGCAGTCGACATAGACCGGGCTGGCGCGGCCGGAGGTCAGGATGAAGGGGTCCTTGGGCCGCATCAGCACGGCGCCGATCTCCAGCAGGACGCGCGCAACGGTAGGGCCGGAAGGGCCGGCGGTACCCGGTGTGGTCATGATGAATCTGTCTCCGAACGAGGTGGGATGGTTCTAGCGGTTCAACTGGCGTTCATGCAATTGTTAACCTATCCCTGGCGGCTTGCCGCTAGAATGGACCGGGTTAACCAGGGGTCGGAGTTCAATGGCGTCGGCACCGCTTTCCCTCGCGCGCCGCATGCTGTTCGGCAGGAAGGCCAGCGCGATCGCGGATGCGGGCGCGGGCCTTGACGGCGTCGTGCCGCCGCGCCGGCGGCCGTTCCGCGTGCTGGCGATCGACGGCGGCGGCATCCGCGGCATCCTGCCTGCGATCGTGCTGGCGGACCTGGAGCGCCGCACCAACCGGCCGATCATCGACCTGTTCGACATGATCGTGGGCACATCGACCGGCGGCCTGATCGCGCTGGCGCTGGCCTGTCCCGGCGAAGGCGGGCGGCCGCGCCACACCGCGCGCGACGTCATCCGGCTCTATGCCGAGGAGGGCAAGCGCGTGTTCTCGCGCTCGGTCTGGCACAAGATCCGCGCGGTCGGGAACCTGACCGACGGCAAGTATCCGAGCGCCGGCCTCGAAAGCGTGCTGGAAGGCTACTTCGGCGACTGCCGGCTGAAGGACGCGCTGTGCGACGTGGTGGTGCCGGCGTACGAGATCGAGCGGCGTTTCCCGTTCTTCTTCAAGACCAGCAAGGCGCGCACCAAGCAGTATTACGACTACCCGATGAAACAGGTGATCCGCGCCGCCACCGCCGCGCCCACCTACTTCGAGCCGGCGCGCATCGCCATCGACGGGCCGAACGACTACTACGCCTTGGTCGACGGCGCGCTGTTCGCCTACAACCCCGGCATGTGCGCCTATACCGAGGTGCTGCACCGCTTCCCGGATCATGAGTCGATCATCATGGTCTCGCTCGGCACCGGCGAACTGACGCGCCGCCTGCCGTACGACGAGGTGAAGGATTGGGGCGCGGCGCGCTGGGCCCAGCCGACCTTCGCGCTGATGTGCGACGGCATCTGCGACGCGGTGGACTTCCAACTGCAGCAGTTGCTGCCGTCGACGCCGGACGGCATGCGGCAATATTACCGGTTCCAGGCGCGGCTCGATGTCGGCAACGACGACATGGACGACGCCAGCAACACCAACATCCGCGTGCTGAAGCTGCTGGCCGAGGACATGCTGCAGGCCAACCGCGCCACCCTGCGGCAGCTATCGGAGCAGCTGTTGCGCTGGGCGCCGGCGAGGGCGGATGCGCCGCCGCCCGACGTCGCCGCCGATCCGACGCCCTCGGGCGATTCACTGCGCGAAGCGGCGCAGGCCTTCAGAGACGAAGCGGCCGATCGTGACTGAGCCGTGACAGCCGTCCTGATCGAGCGCGCCCAGACCGACACGCTCGCGACCGTCCGGCTGAACCGGCCGGACAAGCGCAATGCCTTGACGCTCGGCATGTGGCGCGACCTCGAGCAGGCGTTCAAGCTGCTGGAGCGGGAGGACGCACTGCGCTGCGTTGTTGTGCGTGGCACCGGGGCCAATTTCGCGGCCGGCGCCGATCTCTCCGAGTTCCCCGCATTGCGAGCCACCGCCGATCAGGCGGAAGCTTATGGCAAGCAGATGATCGCGGCGCTGAGCGCAATCCGCGACTGCCGCCATCCGACCATCGCGGCAATCGAGGGGCTGTGTGTCGGCGGCGGGCTGGAGATTGCGCTGATGTGCGACCTCAGGCTCGGCACAGCGGACAGCCGCTTCGGCATCCCGATCCAGAAGGTTGGCGTTGCGATGCCCTTTCCCGAGCTCGCCATTTTGACTCAAATGCTGGGCCGCCCGACCATGCTTGCGCTGCTGCTGGAGGGGCAGTTGCACGACGCGGCCTGGGCGGAACGGCACGGTCTGCTCTCACGGATCGCGACCGATCTCGAGGGCGACTTGAGCGCGACGGTAGGCCGAATCCTGACCGGTTCGCCGGTCTCTCACCACCACCACAAGTACTTCACGCGGCGGGCTTTCGACGTGCTGCAGGCGCTCGATGCCGCCGATGTCCAGCGCTCGTACGAGGCGGTGGAAACGGCGGATTACCGGGAGGGAATTGCTGCTTTCCTCGACCGTCGAACTCCGAAGTTTCCAGGCAATTGAGCGCGAAATATTTGGAATCCCTGTCTTTTGATAGTTCGGGATTGGACGAAGCGGCAACTCGGAGTTAAAGTAAACGTCGGGTCGATGGCTCCCCGCCATCGGGAAGGGACGGTGAAGTGATGAAAGAGCTGCGAGAAGGCCTGCGGATGCCCTATCGCGATTTCTGGGTCGCCTATCTGGATGCACATCGCAATCCAGCGACTAGAGGGATGCACTATCTGGCGACTCTGACAGGAATCGGCGGGACAGTGCTGGCGGTCTGGATGGAATTTCTCTGGTTCATGGCCGGCGGCATCGGACTTGGCGTCGTGATGGCCGTGGGCTCTCATCATCTGATCGAGCACAATCGGCCGTTGATCCGGGTCAACCCGTTCTATGGGGCGGTGTCTGATCTCAGGATGTGCTGGCTCGCCCTGACCGGTCGCCTGACCGCGGAATATGCGCGCTTGGGCCTGGGCAGGCCGGGACCGAAGGAACGTCTCGACGCCGTCGCGGCGCGCGACACAGCGGCGCGGCCCGCTTAAGGCCCCGCCGCTTTCAGGTGCGCGGCGTGACGTAGCGAAAGGTTCCGTCACCGCGCGCGATGGCGCGGCCGTCCTGGTTTTTGATCTCTGCGGTGCCATAGGCAATGGTGCGGCCACCGCCGATCCGACGGGCGGTTGCGGTCAAAACGTCGCCGACCTTTGCCTGACCCAGAAATTGGATCGACAGCGAAAGGGTGACCGCCGGCAGCAGCTTGTCCGGTCCTTGCGCGAACCCGACCGCGGCGCCCGCGGCGGTATCGATCAGCGTGGCGAGCGCGCCGCCATGCGGGACGTTGAGGCGGTTCAAGTGTTTGTGCTCGACGATGAGCTCCACCTCGCAAAAGTCGGTGTCGCGCTTCGTGAAGCGGTAGCCAAGGAGCTCGGAATAGCCGCTGGGCGGCCGTTGCCAATCGATGTCATTCATGCCCGGTTCACCTTACTCTTTGAGTGGTCGCGTTTTCTGCGCCGAACCGGCATCCACTTCGGCGGAAAACAATCCAGGGCGCGCATGATCGGCATGCGCCCTTGCCAGCTCAAGGGAAATCCTCTTGACTGCCCGCAAATGCGGGGCGGATGAAAGCCGGATGATCGATCTCTACACCTGGGGCACGCCCAATGGGCACAAGATCCACATCATGCTGGCGGAGACCGGCCTGCCGTACCGCCTGCACAAGGTGAATATCGGCGCCCGCGAGCAATTCAGCCCCGAGTACGTGAAGATCAATCCCAACAGCAAGATCCCGGCGATCGTGGACCAGGATGGGCCCGACGGCGGGCCGGTCACCATCTTCGAATCCGGCGCGATCCTGTTCTATCTGGCGGAGAAGAGCGGCAAGTTCCTGCCCATGGCGGACGAGCCGCGAGCCCGCGTGCTGGAATGGCTGATGTTCCAGATGGGCAATGTCGGGCCGATGTTCGGCCAGTGCTATCACTTCAAGAGCTCGGCGCCGGAGCGCATCCCCTATGCGATCGACCGCTACACGCGCGAGGTCGGACGGCTCTACGCGGTGATGGACAAGCGGCTCGGCAAGAGTGCCTATCTCGGCGGCGACGAATTCTCGATCGCGGACATCGCGACCTGGCCGTGGACCAAGAACCCCAGCGCCTACGACCAGAACCCCGACGACTTCCCGCACGTCAAGGCGTGGATCAAGAAGATCGGCGAGCGGCCGACCGTGAAGCGCGCGCTGCGCGTGCTGGACGCGTGAGGGCGGCGCGATGATCGATCTCTACACCTGGCCAACCCCGAACGGGCACAAGATCCACATCGCGCTGGAGGAGCTCGGCCTGCCGTACACCGTGCATGCGGTGGACATCGGCGAGGGCGACCAGTTCAAGCCGGAATTCCTGAAGATCAGCCCCAACAACCGCATCCCCGCGATCGTCGATCACGATGGGCCGAAGGGCCAGCCGCTGGCGCTGTTCGAATCCGGCGCGATCCTCCTCTATCTCGCGGAGAAGACCGGCAAGCTGCTGGCGCCCAAGGGCAATGCGCGCTACCACGCGGTGCAATGGCTGATGTTCCAGATGGGCGGCATCGGTCCGATGCTGGGGCAGACGCACCACTTCCGCACCTATGCGCCGGAGCAGATCCCGTACGCGGTCGAGCGCTACACCAACGAGGCCAAGCGGCTCTATGGCGTGGTGGACCGCCGGCTCGGCGAAGCGGAATATCTGGCCGGCGACTACGGCATCGCCGACATCGCGACCTTCCCCTGGCTGCGCTACTGGGACAAGCAGGGCGTGACCTTGTCCGACTATCCCAATGTGCAGCGTTGGCTCGGCGCAATCGAGAAGCGCCCCGCGGTCGAGCGCGCGCTGAAGATCCTCTCCGACCGCGTCGACAAGCAGAAGCCCTTCACCGACCGCCAGCGCGAGATCCTGTTCGGCAGGACGCAGTACGAGCGGCGTTAGTTGCTGCTGCTTCCCACACTCAGTTCCTCCTCCCCCAAATTGGGCGAGGACCGAGGTGGGGGAAGCAAGCGAAGGCTATCGACCACGGAGGCGCGGCTTCCGCCTCCCTAACCTCCCCAAAGTTGGGGGAGCGGATCGACTGCGTGATCGCGCACAAAAAAAGACGGCCGATACATTTGCATGCATCGGCCGGGAAGGGGGCTCTTCAGGCAGACTTCAGTTGCTTACCGCCAGCGCGCGACGAGCGTGTCGACGATCTCTTCGATATCGCCGCGCTCGATGCCGGCGTCTTGCAGCAGGCGGTCGTCCACCTTGTTCAGGACCCGGATGATCTCGCGGCGGCGCCACTGCACCCAGAACCACGACATCAGACGAGCAACGACGCGGACAAGATCGCGCCCTCCGGAGCGGAGTGCGCTCCGATCCTGCTCCCGCAGACTCCGCGGGACGGCGGACCAGGCGGTGGTGAGGTCGGACATGGAACGCTTTCTTCAAATCAGATTCAGCTCTCGGATATGATTTGAGGCCAAGGATTATGGCTTATCAAACGAATTCGGCTTGACGGGATGATGAGCCAGATTTGAAGATGACGCCATGACGAGACCGGTCAACCTGGCCGCCCTGCGCGGCTTCGAAGCGGCGGCGCGGCACCTCAGCTTCACCCGGGCGGCGGCGGAGCTGAACGTGACGCCGGCTGCGGTCAGCCACGCCATCCGCGAATTGGAACTCGACCTGACCGTCCGCCTGTTCGAGCGTTCGAGCCGGGTTGTGCGCCTCACGCCCGCGGGCGAAATCCTGTCGCGCGCGGTTGCCGAGGGGCTGGGCACGATCGGGCGCGCGGTGCAGCGGCTGCGCGCAGTGGACGGGCGGCCGAAGCTGATGGTGACGACCTCGCCGTCGCTGGCGGCGAAGTGGCTGGTGCCGCGGCTCGACGGGTTCCTGGCGCAGCATCCGGAAGTGGACGTGCGCATCGACGTCTCGCAGCGCCTGGTGGATTTCGCCGAAGACGGCGTCGACATCGCGATCCGCTTCGGCACCGGCGACTATCCGGGACTCATTGTGGAACGCTTGTTCGAGGAGAGCGTGTTCCCGGTGTGCAGCCCGACCCTGCTCAAGGGCCGGCATCCGCTGCGGGAGCCGCGCGACCTCAAGCATCACACGCTGATCCACATCGAGTGGGATGCGCAGTGGGCGACCTGGCCGAACTGGGCGATGTGGCTGCGTGCGGCCGGCGCGCCGGAGGTCGATGCGATGCGCGGCCTGCATCTCAGCCAGACCTCGCTGGCGCTGCAGGCGGCGCTCGACGGGCACGGCGTCGCGCTCGGCGATTCCACGCTGGTGGCGGACGATCTTGCCGCGCGTCGCCTGGTGCGGCCGTTCAGCATCGCCCTCAAGGGCCCGTCGCAATTCGCCTATCACCTGGTGCACGCGCCGCGCCGCTCGGAGGAGCCGTTGATCAAGGCGTTCCGGCAGTGGATCCTGCAGGAGGTCGCGCGCACCGGCGTGCCGGAGAGCGCCGCCAGTGACACGCTCGCCAAGCGGCGCAGCGCGCGCCGGCGCAAGCGCCACGGCGCAGGACCGCAGCCGGACGAGGATATGCTATGAGCCGGAGCGCTGGCGGAACGCGCCCAGCTCCTGCGTGAGCCACTCTGCGGCGGGCATTTCGGCGGCGTCGCACCGCACGAGATAGGGCTTGCCGCTCATCGCGCTCTTGCTGGCCGCGAGCGCGATGAAGTCCTCGGCGCTGCCGATCTCCTCGCGGTAGTGCTCGTACTTGTCCTTGATGTGGTCCGCTGCCTGCGCGCCGTCATAGGCGACGCCATTGCGGATGAAGACGCAGGGCGAGCCGGCGATGAAATTCAGCAGGTGGTCGATCTCCGCCTCCGGGCTGGCAGCCTGCGTCGGCGGCGGCGCACAGAAGACAACAGCGGCGACAACGAAGGCCTTGAAAAACCCCGTGATTCGGGCCTGAAAACGCAAAGCGACTCACCCTGTTCTGTAGTTAACCATAAGGAAATGGGCGGGATTCATCTCTCGTTAAACTAAGATTTGAGGCAACGGCAATTGCATTGGTCAACCAAGAAACGAAGTGGAAGGCGCTGCGAAGCAAAGCGCCGAGACTGGGGAACAAGAGGGCACGACCATGAGCACGATGGCACTCGACGCCGCCTCATCCAACCGCCGCGAGCAAGTCCGGCGGACGGTCATCAAAGGCGCGCGCATCGTTTTCAACGACCGCAAGAGCACGCTGGATTGCCGCATCCGGGACATGACGGCGGACGGCGCCCGCCTCGACATCATGACCCAGCAATTGCTGCCGCACGAGTTCGAGCTGCAGCTGGCGGGGACGCCGGCCCGGCGCTGCGGCCTGTGCTGGGCGCGCGGCACCTTCGTCGGCGTGCGGTTCCTGGAAACGGCCTGACCGGCCGCGCTAACCCACAGTTCCGCCAGCGGGTTTGACATTCGGCCGCCCCGCCCTTAAGGAGGGGGCGCGCATACGCCGTGGCGCAAGTCGCTCACGGCGGAGAGGTGGCCGAGCGGCTGAAGGCGGCGGTTTGCTAAACCGTTATAGGGCCTTAAAGCCCTATCGGGGGTTCGAATCCCCCTCTCTCCGCCAGCGTGTATTCGTCTAATACATTGAACTAATTACAAGATTCGTCAATTAGAGAAGGCCTTTATCCGCCTCTCCCACATTCCTTCCCATGCACATCGATTTACTGTGAAATACATGCCGAAGTGTTTATTCGATGTTCGGCGGACGGAGGGATTCTAGCCCGGATCTGCCAAAGGCGCTTCTTGGCGCGCTGCTACCGCCAGTCGCTTGCGCCGTGTTCCCGTCTTGTTCTCATATGGGCACATGCCCGATACCGACCCCACGCCCGACCCTGAGACGCCCGAATGGCCGATCGCCTGGGCCGCCAAGGAGGTGCTGCGCCGGCACCTGGGTCCAAAGTTCGATCGGCGCCTGCCGCAGTGGATTGCAACGGCCATCGTGGAGCGGATGCGGCTGACGCGGTGGCTCATCGTCAAACGGCCGCCAGATCCGCCTCACTCTACGCCTGGTGAGTGATGCGTGCCGACAAGACCTTCGCGGATCTCGGCCCACGCGAAGTCGTCCACATTCACTGTGTGTGCGGCCGGGATCGCGTGCTGATGCCGATTACGCTGCTCTCAGAGGGCAAGGTGATGGGGAAGACGACGATCCGCGGTCTGAGGAAACGGCTTCGCTGTCGGAGCTGTAGACAGCGGCCGGCAAACGTGTGGGTTGAGAAATGGAAAGACTAAGGTCGGCTGAGCGGTTC
>PNKY01000011.1 GCA_013822765.1 Rhodospirillum sp. | reverse complement strand
GTCACCATCTTCAGCAACGCCGAGGTCGTCCACGCCCAGCTCTTGTCATGAACTCAATGTCTCAATTGCCGAGCGTGGACGTTCGCGCGTTCCCGGCCGAGTACAAGAACCGGAATCTTGACTCGGCACTTACGTCGGCCATGGTGCTTTTCGCAAAGCTCAACGAAGCCGGCGTCCGCTACGGCATCTTCAAGAGCTCCCGCAATACCGCCCTGGGCCTGGCCGGTGATCAGGATCTCGATGTTCTGGTCGCGCGCGAGGACTATCACCGGTTCTGCGCGGCCGCGTCCGAGTGCATGGGAATGCGCAGCGTCAACCACCACAGCCTCGTATCGCAAGGCCGCGAGGACTGGTTCATTCCCGACTTCGAGCACGCCAAGTATCTCCATCTCGACGTCCACACCAATGTTCGCCTTGGCGACAAGTTCAACAAGCGCTACCCCTGCTATTGCTACGATGACATCAGTCGTTGGGACGTTGCGTCGCATGGAGGCTACCTTATCCCGATCGTGTCGCCTCAGGACGAGGCGACCATCACTCTATCGAGAATCGCCTTTCGCTCCAGAACCGGCCTCGGCTCGAGATGGCAGAAGCTGACCGGTGACTGGGCGTTGGAGATTGACCAGCTCTTGTTCTCCGAAGGCGAACCATCGCGGGACAGCGTGTGGCACGATTGCGCCGCAGTGGGCGTTCGCTGCCTGGTCAGGAAGCACAATATGGGGGTTTGGGTCCGGCGCGAAGACATGGCCAAGATCCGGCAGCTTGTACGCGCTCGCGCCGCGGCGCCCGGCCATGCCATCTTGACCGATGCGATCACAAACAATGTCAAGGCCTGCCGCTACGCCGCATCACGGCTACTGGGCCGGCTAGCCCCCGGCCGCATCATCGACCGCAGGCGGCCAGCCGGCGGCGGCCTCATCGTCGCACTGGTGGCGCCCGATGGAATGGGAAAGTCGGTGCAGGTCGACCGTCTCTACACGCGGCTGAACTGGAAGTTCAGCTGCGTGCGGCTGTATTTGGGAACCGGAGACGGTCAAGGATGGTGGCTGCGGCGCAAGATCAGGGCCCTCTACCTCGCGCGCCGCGACGCTGTCCGCAACTCCGGCTTGCATGATCCCGGGCTGGCGGGCGGCTCCGGTAACTGGAGATCCAAGGTCGGGACATTTCTCCTGTCGGTCTGGGGGGTTCTTGTAGCCCTCGAACGGCATGGGCGCGTCATGGCTGCGCGCAGGATGGCAGATCGCGGTTTCATCGTCCTCTGTGATCGTTGGCCGCAATCGATCCAGTCTGGTTTCATGGATGGTCCCACCTCGGAGCGGAACCCAGGACATTCGACGTTGCTGCGTCGTTGGGAACTGGCACTCTATCGCCGCATGTCGCTTGTCCGGCCCGATATCGTCGCGCATCTAGTTGGCGACTATGCCGTGTCGCAGGCACGAAAGCCGGGCGAGTTATCCCGCGGCGAGTTCGACCGGCGCATCGTGCTGATGGAGCAGATGCGATCGAGAGGATTGGGCACGCATATCGTCGATGCCAGTCGGAGCGTGGATGAGGTCTCGAAAGTGCTATTTGAGCTGATCTGGAAGGCACTGTGACGGAACTCGATACAGGAACGCAGACCACCATCCGGTTCATTGAATTCATGGGGCTTCCGGGATCCGGAAAGTCCACTATCGCTGCGCTTCTCGAGGCTGACCTCAGGCGAAGCGGGATCGCGGCAATCTCTCAATCCGCCGACCAGGCGCCTTTCATCTGGCGGCATTGCAGACGGCTGCTGCGCATCCTACGGTATGCTGGAGGGTGTTCCGGGCTCTATCTCGACGCCTTCCGGCTGATCCGCGCCAGTGGCCAGAGATCCCCGTTGGATCTCGCAAAGGTGACCTGGAACTTGTGGAACGCGATTGCCGTGATCGCGGACTGCCGGGCATGCGGCAACGCCGTTACCATCGTCGATCAGGGACTGTTCCAGGCCATCTGGTCGATTCAGCTCTCCGCTACCAGGCAAGTCTCTTCGGATGACTGGAATGGGCTTGTACGGTCGGCGGGGGTCACCGATATGCTGGTCGTGAATGTGCGCTCAGAAATCGGCGTCGCCAGAAGCCGCCTGTTCAGTCGGGCGTCCAAGCTGACACGGCTCAGCTCTCAAAGCAGCGGCGGCTATGCCGAAAGCTGGCAAACCGCGGCAGCCAACCTAGCTAGTCTGACAAGCCTCGCTCATACGGTCCTGCCATCAGATCCCTCGGGCGACAGGATCATTACCGTGGACAACAATGCAGCGGAGCCGCGTTCAGCCGCATCAGAGGTAGCCCTGGCGTTTCTGGCCCGCACGGGCTCGATCCGACCTTCGGCGTTTCAAGACCTCCGCTGGGAGATTTAGTCGGCCCGTGCGAGCCCAGCCGCCCCCGATACCGCCGACGACGAACTAGACAGGCGGCTGAAACTCGGCGACGTAGGCTGCAATGGGGCCGCGTGCGTCGCCCCAGTTGCTGGCAAAGATCGCCCGCTGACCGTCGGGCGAGGGGCAGGCATGAGGCTCGGTCAGGTAGCCGTTTGGCACCGAGTGGGTCTGCGCCAAGCGGTGCACGGTTTGCTTTCCATCCATGGAAACCGCGCCGACCTCGCCGCTATAGGGAGCAAAGCCAGAACGCTTCTCGTGCGGTTTGAAGGTCGCAAAGGCCCAATTGGGATTCCGGAGGTTGCGTTTGGACACGTGGGTGGCGGAGCAGGGCGGGCTGAGCACCGTGACCTTTCCGTCGACCAGGCGGCGCGCGATGATCTGCCAGCGGTCTGGCTCGGATTTGCTGCGCCCCACGAAGACCTCATCGCCATTGAGATCGAGGGCAAAGTCCCCGTGTCCTGGTCTTTCATACTCGGTCCAGGTCTGCAGAAGCTCACCTCTCGCCGTGAAGATCCGGCGCCGGCTGCTCCTGGCATCGTCGCCGGTGCGGGAATAGACGATGACGTGCGAGCCGGTTGGCGAGATGGTGGTATGTCCGACCCGCGCTTCGCTGCTTACATCGATGTCAGGATACTGTTCCCCGGTCTCGAGGTCGTACGCAAACACCACGCGCTTTCCGTCTGACCGTGTGGCCGTGACCGCAATCATGTTGCCAGTGTCGGAGGGATTGCCCTTGTGATCGCCAAAGCTGGCCGCGCGATAGTCGGAAAATGACTTGAGGGTGGAGACAACGTTCGTACGGACGTTCCAATGCCCGACAGCGTGGTCTGCCACGAATATCATGTCGTCCGGCCGCCGTGGATGCCATCGCACGTCTCCTGGAGTCATCAGGGCGGCAACCGGCCTGTATGTCTTCCCATCCAGAAAGACTTTGGGCGTTGCACCGCGATCGAGCGCAAGCAGGCTCTGGTTCGCGTTCCAGGCCTGATCGATGGAGTAATGGTGGATTGCCACCTTCCCCCAGGCGAGGCCAAGCCCGGGAATCTCCTGGCCAGGGTTCGAAATCTTGACAATCTTGCTGCCGAACTTGGCGTCGACCGCGGGTGCCAAATATTCAAGTGGTTCGACAGGGCTGGAGAGGGCGTTCGTCGTCCCTCGCAGGAATCGCGTACAGACAAAGAACGAACCCGCGCCGACGGCGGTCCACAGCAATGCGCGCCTGGTTGCTTCATTCATAGGCGCCGGACGACCTGCCTCAACAACCGCTTGGATGACAAGGCACGCTATCGAGGTGCCGATGGGGCAGTCCACCTAAACGAAGGTGGTAATCGAAACTATGCTGAAAAACCCGCATTGTAGCCTACTTGGGAGGGCCGCATGACGCGAAAACGTGTCGGCGCTGGTGTGCTCGATGGAGCGGCGAAGACCTTCGGACACGCTAAACGCAACATTCCGACGAGACCGGCTGCGCGGATACGCCATTCCAGCCGGTCCGCTCTCGGGAATATCGCCGTCAACAATGTCGCTTCTGGCCCATTTGCACGACTGATCGGGCGATACCACGAAAGTGGTAGGCCGCCGTCGCGATCGAGCCCGCCCGCAAGCTCCTTTCGACCAGGCGCGCAATGACAGACATCACAGCATTCGACGTCGTTCCGATCGGCGAGTATCTCGACCTGTTTCGACGCGAGAAGTGGCGCGTCGTCGGGGTTGCTTCCTTCATCATGTCGGCAGCTGTCGGCGTGACGATCTTCTGGCCGCCAACCTATCAGTCAACCGCAACCATCCTGATCGAAGAGGCGGACATCCCGGCGGGCCTAGTCATGTCGACCGTCTCCGCGTTCGCCAGCGAGCGCATTCAAGCCATCCAGCAGCGCACCATCACGACGGCAAATCTCACCAACATCATCAACAAGTACAATCTGTACGCCGATGAGCGAAGATCATATCCGCTGGCGGTGGTCGCGGATGAGATGCGGTCCAAGATCGACCTGTCTGTCGTCAGCGCCGACACGGGTACCCGAAACGGACGAGACGGTCGCGCGGCGATCGCATTCACGTTGTCGTTCGATGGCAGCAATCCGCTGGCAACACAGCAAGTTACCAACGAGCTCGCATCGCTGTTCCTGTCGGAGAGCGAACGGGACCGCGGCCAACGAGCCAGTGGGACGACCAGCTTTCTGGAGGCACAAGCGCAGCGCCTCCACGCCGATGTCCAGATGCTCGAATCCAAGCTTGAGGCGTTCCGCACCACGAATGCCGGTTACCTGCCGGACGATCGCCTGATCAATACTCAGCTGCTCGATCGAGCGGAGAATCAGCTTCTCGACCTTTCGCGTCAGATCCACGCCCTGCGTGAAAGGCAGGGCATTATTCGGGCACAGCTTTCTCGGACGTCTGCACGTCTGCCGACGACGACGGACCGCACGTCGCTTTCACCAACCGATCAGCTGGCATTGCTCCAAGGAAAACGCACGGAACTGACCGCTCGATATGGCGCAAAGCATCCGGACGTTCTTGCTCTCGATCGGCAGATCAATGCGTTGAAAGGCGAGGGCATGCCCGCCGGCATGGATCAGACGGTCGTGCAGCAGCAGATCCAAGAACTGCAGACGGAGCTGCAAACGGCTCGCCAGAAGTATGGTGCGAAGCACCCCGACGCCCTCAAACTGGAGCGCGAGCTGAGGGCGGCACAGGACCAGTTGGCGACGGCACCGGTCGCGGCGGCGGCTCCGAGCGTGACCAATCCCGACTACATACAGCTTCAGGTCGAGCTCGCCAGCGTGAGCGGAGAATTGGAGGCGGCGGCCGCGCAGCAGCAGGCGACCGAGGAAAAGAAGGAAAAGGTCGAGGAGCGACTGCTCAGGGGGCCGGCGATCGAGCGCGACTACGTCGCACTAACGCGCGACTATGATGCCGCCGTGTCGAAATATCTCGACCTTCGTTCCAAGGAGGCGGAGGCGGAGCTCACGAAGAACCTCGAAACGCAAAAGATGGGCGAAACGCTGACACTGATCGAGCCGCCGGTCCAGCCGACCGCCCCGATCAAGCCGAACCGGCGAGCCCTTCTTGCTATTGGTCTGCTCGCTGCGATCGCCGGTGGCATCTTGACTGGTGTGCTTCACGATGCAGCCGACGGTCGAATCCACGGGTGGCGGCAGCTAGCGGCTATCTCCGGGCAGACGCCCTTTGCCGTCGTCCCGCTTATTAGAACGGCGGACGATCGACGCAGGCGCCGGCGGCTGATCCTGCTTCAGATCCTGTTCGGGTTGCTGGCGGCCGCCGCAGTCATTCTCACCGTGAATTCCTTCGTTATGCCACTCGACGTCCTGTGGGGAGAGATTGCCGGGCGGTTCGGCCTGCTTCCGGATATAAGCGCGCCTTCGGGGACGTGATGTCTCGACGCAAGACGGTAGGGACAAATGGAACAGATTGAACGGGCGCTGCGAAAGTCCAGGGAACAGCGGCGAACGGCTGTCGGGCACCAGAATGGGACGGCGGCAAAGATCAGACTGACTCCTGCCGCAACCCACACGCAGACCCGGTGCGTCAGTCTCGCGCCGAGCTTGTTGGATGCGCATCGCGTCGTGTCCGCCGCGGTCCACCACCCGGTGACGGACGTATATCGCTCTTTGCGGGCCCAGGTTCTCCAGGCGCTGAATGCCCGGGACAAGACGACGATCGGAATCACCAGCGCAAACCATGGCGAAGGCAAGACGTTGACGGCGGTGAACCTGGCTATCGCGATGGCTATGGACGTCAATCACAATGTTCTTCTGGTCGACGCCGATCTCAGAAATCCCGGCGTGGCGACTTGCCTGGGACTGGAAGCTACGCTTGGCGTCAGCGACTATCTGACCGGCGATGCGACGATCGCGGACTGCCTGGTTCACCCGAGAATCGAGCGGCTCACGGTCTTGCCGGCCAGAAATCGGATCGGCAATTCCGCGGAGCTTCTGGCATCTCCCCAGATGGTGCATTTGGCGCGCGAACTCAAGGAACGCTATGCCGATCGCCTCATCGTCTACGACTTGCCGCCGATCCTGACCGTCGGCGACGCCATCGGTTTCCTGCCTACGATCGACGCAACCCTGCTGGTGGTGCGCGACGGCGCGACGCGGGTTCCGGACTTGAACCGCGCACTTGAGTTGCTGGGCGGCTACAACCTGATCGGCACTGTCCTCAATGGAGTGCCGTGACGACGGTGGAAGGTGGGGCGTAGATGTACGAGGCCTTTTTCGGACTGACGAAGCGGCCGTTCACGCTCCGGCCGGATCCGTCATTCTTGTACCTCAGCAGTAAACATGCCCTGGCTCTCAGCATGCTGGAGTTTGGCCTGACCGGCCAGGCCGGATTCATTGTTGTCACCGGCGAGATCGGGTCCGGAAAGACGACGCTTATTCGCCACTTTCTGCGGCATGAGGACAGCCACGCCACCATTGGAGTGATCTCCAACACACATGCCGACTTCGGAGACATCCTGCAATGGGTGTGTCAGGCCCTGAACGTCGAGACAAAGGCGGACACCAGGTCAGCACGATATCAGGCGTTCGCGACCTACGTGGCAGGGCAATTCACCGCGGGAAATCAGGTCGTTCTGATTGTCGATGAAGCGCAGAACCTCAGCACTTCGGCGTTGGAGGAGCTGCGGCTAATGTCGAATATCGACCTCGACCACGATCACACGCTGCAGATCATCCTCGTGGGACAGCCGGAGCTGATGAAAAAGCTGCAAGAGCCCGGGCTCCGTCAGTTCGCGCAACGCATAGCCGCGCACTATCATTTGTCGCCACTGACGTATCCGGAGTCGTGCGCGTACATCAACCACCGCCTGAACGTGGCGGGCACGACGGAGACCGTCTTCGACGCCTGGGCAATGGCGGCGGTGTACTACTTCGCCGACGGCGTGCCGCGCGTGATCAATTCGATTTGCGACATGGCCATGGTCTATGCCTACGCCCTCGGCCAGACAGTGATTGGCATCGATACCGTGTTCTCGGTAGTCCGCGACCGCGAGAAGAATGGCGTTCAGGCGCTGCCGAGGCGGAGTGGTGATATCGCCCGCGATGACTTAATCGAGAAGGCAATTGGGTCATTTGAACAGTGCAGTCGCCCGCCTGGTACCGAAGAGGAGGCGCGAGGGGCGGTCGCCGTGGCGCCGGCTGTACTGCCGGCAATGAACGGCAATTTGGTGCACGTCCAAGGCGAGGCCGGGCTTGCCGATAGGCAGGTGATTTCAGTCAGACAGACCGAACTGTCGGCTCCGGCCATGTCCGCCGTCTATCTGGCCGATGATGATCAAGTTCCGTCGCTGGGCCAGCATAGGTTAGGCGCTTTCCATTGGCTTCGGCGCCACTTGAATACACCACGGCAACGCTAGGAGCGTCCTCTTCGCAAGACGTTTTGGATCAATGACGTTTGTCGCATCACGAATTGCAGCGGAACCGGTGACAAACGTTCAGGTGACGGCCGGCGATGCACATCATATCAGCGCCGCCGCCCTGACCGTTCTCTCGATGCTCGGCTGCTATATCGTTCTCAAGCCCTACTACCTTCTCCCTTCGGGTCTGCCGCAGATCGCCGACCTGATTCTGCTCGCGGCGGTGCCTGTTGCGCTGTTTCTGCCGCGGCTCGGGGAGTTAGAAGACGCATCGCGATTCAAGTTCTACATGATCGTATTCTGCTGCTATGCGGCGCTGGTGAATATCGGCTGGACCTTTGTGCTGATGTACCCTCGGATGGCTCTCGGTGCCACCTACTACCTGTTCAATCTGAGCCTGTTGATCGTCTGCATTCGTATCGGCACCCTCCATCCCAGGGCGACTTTTCTCACGATCGCCTACGCGATTGCATTATCCGCGGCCCTTCAGACGGCGTCATCGGCCTTCAGCTATGATTCGGCGCGCCTCAGGCAAATCGCCTCGTTCAACAATCCGAACCAGCTTGGCTATTGGTCCTTGCTGTCGCTCTGCATTTTCTGGAGCATCGCGGGAAGGGCGAAGGTCAAATGGTTCGTCCAGGTACCGACGGCGATGTGCCTGATCTATTTGGCGGCGACGTCGCTTTCTAAATCGTCAATGATTGCAACGGCATTTCTGTGCTTGCTGCACTTCGCCAGGAAGCCGAGGTTGCTGTTGATCCTGCTGCTCGGAATTGCTCCCATCTACCTGGTGCTTGAGAATTCTTTGCTGCTTGAACGGGTGAGCGGCCGTCTGCTGAGCATCGGCGACCAGCAGGATGACAGCCTTCAAGCCCGCGGGTTTCCCCGGCTCGTCGAGTATCCTGAATATATCGTGACCGGTGCCGGGGAAGGCGCTCTTTTCAGGTTCGATGAATCCGAAGACAGCGACCCCGATATCCAAATTCACGAGATCCACTCGACGTTCCTGACCATCTTGTTCAGTTACGGCCTAATCGGAGCAGCGGCCTTCGCCGCCGCGGTCTGGCGTCTCTATCGGCTGTCTTCACACGGCGGCTTTTTGTATCTTCTGCCGCCGTTTTTCTATGGCTTGACCCACCAAGGTCTTCGTTTCTCCTTCCTCTGGCTTCTGTTGGCTGTGATTGCGGTGCTCGGCATCACCATAGTGTCACGAGTGCCCGGCAGGGAGCACGACGCATGACTGTATGCATCATTGGCGGCTCCGGTTTCATCGGATCATGCCTCACCAAAGATCTTCACACTCGGGGCGAGAAAATTCGAGTGATTGATATTTCCTCGCCGCGGGCCGCGTCAGTAGGACTGGATGTTGAATACCGGCAAGCGGACGTTAGAGACGTGGCATCGTTAATACCGGCGATGGGGTGCTGTGAAGCCGTTGTGAATCTGGCTGCCGTGCATCGGGACGACGTCAAGCCACGCCGGCTGTACGATGAAGTCAATGTCGAGGGCGCAAGGAACGTCTGCGAAGCGGCGGAAGCGAATGGCATAGGCACAATCGTGTTCACAAGCTCGGTTGCGGTCTATGGTTCTGCGCCAGAGAATGCTGATGAGGCACAGCCTCACCAACCCAGCAATGACTATGGCCGCACAAAGTCCGAAGCGGAGCAAGTCTACATCGCATGGCAGAGACGTGATCCCGAAGCGCGATGCCTGGTGATTGTGCGTCCCACCGTGGTCTTTGGTCCCGGGAATCGTGGAAACGTTTACACACTGATTTCCCAGGTGGCGGCCGGTCGATTTCTGATGGTGGGTAGTGGCAAGAATAGAAAGTCGATGGCCTATGTCGATAATGTGTCCAGCTTCATCGTTCATCTGCTTCGGTCAGGACCAGGTACGCATATCTACAACTACGTAGACAAGCCGGACTTAAGCATGGGTGAGTTGGTGGCGATCGTTCGGTCTGCGCTCGCCATGAAGCCGGGCGTGCCGATCAGGGTTCCTTACTGGCTCGCGGTTGCCCTTGGCTGTTGCTGCGACGCCTTCGCTGCTTTGACGCGAAAGCTCCTTCCGGTCAGCAGGATCCGGGTCGAGAAGTTCTGCGCCAACACGGTGTTCTCGGCCGAGAAAGCGATAAGGCAAGCTCGATTTGTCCCTGGCGTGTCACTCGAAGCGGGTCTGAAGCGGACGATTGTGGCCGATTTTGATCTAAGCAGTGGCTGATGCGCCAATCGGATCATGCGGGGGTGTGGATGCTACCGGCGCGCACGTCCTTTAATGTTGCTTGAACGCAACGCAAGTTTTCAATTGCGTGATCCTTTCGTGGCAAGAAAATGACTTTTTCAAGCACAATAGGTTGCTATTCCCGCAGTATTGAACTGAGGTCCCGCACTTGTCCCCGAAACTAAGTAGTTATGCACAGGCTCCCTGTGAAAAAGCAGGTTAGAAAGAGCTGACCCGGTGATCGCATAGGTAGATTCCGAGTCTGTCGCGCCGACGTATTTCGGGGGGATAGTAAGCAATATGGAATATTCCACTTAAGCAGATGGATCGGTGCTCGGAGGCAAAAGAGTCATCGGACGATCAACCGATGGCATGGCTTCACTCGGGGACATAAAAAAGGGATGTGGCGGTCATGCGTCACGATGGAACGCCGCGGCGCCAGACGAATGCGGTGCCGGGATCAGAGAGAGCAGATGCACGCGGAGGCGGGATTCTCTTTCTGGACGAGCAGCACCTTACGCGAGACTGCATCGGCCGCGAACTGGCGCGCCGCCTGCCCGAATTCAATATCATCGAGCGTGCGACGGCGCGCGATCTGAGCAAGGACGACCCCGTCCTGCTGAATGTGTTCCTCGTCATCCTTTATGTGCATGCCGACCATATGAGCTTCCAGGGGAATGATGAGGACCTGGACCAGCATTGCATTTCCGGCCAGTTGTCGATCCTCGAAAACGTGGCTCCCGATGTTCCGCGCATACTGATGTCGGAGGTCGAGGTTCCGGAAGAGATTCTTGAAGCCTTCCGGCGGCGCGTCCGAGGATACGTTCCGACCACCTTACCCATCAATCAAGTTGCCGAGGCTATCCGCTTCGTTGTGGCGGGGGGCACCTTCATTCCGCTCAGCATTCTGTCCATGCACCGTCGGCCTGACCCGATATCAAAAGAGCCCGTCAGCATCGAATCCCGCGAGCTCACGCATTTCTCGCCTCGTCAGAATGAAGTCCTGCGAATGCTGTGGAATGGAAGTTCCAACAAGGTTATCGCTTACCAGCTGCGCATGTCTGAGAGCACGGTGAAGGTGCACATCCGCCACATCATGAAAAAACTGAATGTCAACAATCGGACGCAGGTTGTCTTGCGGACGCGCCCACAGCTGGTTGAAAGAGACTTCTCTGATCATCTTGGCTCGCCTTCGGGTGCCGCCGTCAAGGCGATTGTCGCCTTCGAGGACAATGGATCGACTTCTGTAAAGGCGAGCGCCCGAGCACTCGATCTTTCGAGGATGCTCAGCGCGCCCGCCACTTCGCATCGAGGCTGAATGGACGTTGTCGTCCTATCGATCTTGCGAGAGCTGCATGACGATGCGAATCAGGTCAGGGAGCGAGGTTACATTGGCTCGCTTCATGATCGCGGCACGGTGATTCTCTACGGTGCGCTGGCTGATGCCGAGGATCCTGGCGATATTCTTGCTTGATTGACCGGCGACGACCAGGTCTAAGACCTCGTGTTCGCGCGGCGTCAATTCCGCGAGGCGCCCGGCAAGCTCGCGCCGCCGTACGATCGCGTTGGCGGATCCGCGATCCATGGCCAAGGCCTGCTCGACGGCCGCTATGAGAGCTTCATAGGAGATCGGCTTCTCCAGGTAGTCTATGGCTCCCGCCTTCAGCGCGCGGACGGCGGTCGGCGTATCCCCGTGCCCTGTAATCATGATCGATGGAAGGTTTGCTCCATCGGACTTGAGACGTTCCAGCAAGGCGACACCGCTCATCCCCGGCAATCTGTTGTCGATGATCAAGCATCCCCTGCGACTATCGTTGTAGACGGCAAGGAAGGCTTCGCTGCTTGTGAACAGCTCGACGTCTTGTCCTTGTTGACTGAGCACGTCGCGGACGGCATCACGCAAGACGCTGTTGTCGTCCACCACGAAGACGGTCTGTGAGAGGTCGCTGCGATGGAGCCGTCTGGACGCTGAGGAGCGGACGAGGGTCAGGAATCGGGCTATCTGCAGGGCGAGTTCGTTCGGTCGAACCGGCTTGCGCAGGAAGGCGCGGGGTTCGCTGATCGCATCGTCCATTCCCTCGCGTTCGCCGAGGACAATGGCCGGGACATCCTGGCCATACATCCACCGGAGCGAAGTGACGATCTTCTTGCTGAGTTCAATCCCGTAGCTGGAATCGACAATGATAATCTCCGGGTGGACATTTCCGGCCTTTGTTGCGGTGATGCTTGCAAAACCGTCCTCGGGCGACGTCAGAAGGGCTTCATGCCCTATTTCCTGCAAGAGGAGGATCAGTATATCCCGAACATGCGCATCGGCTGATGTGACGACCATGGTTCCTCTGGATGTTCCGCTGGGTCGCAACGTGGTTTCAGCGGAGCGCGGTTCGATCGGCACCTTCGCGCTGAATACCAAACCGTTTCCTGAGCGCGACCGCGCCGTGATGGCAAGGTGCAGCCGATCCGACAACCGCTTTATCAGAGTGGGCGCGAGGCCGGCTCTGATCGACGCACCCTCCTGGTCATCGAACTCACTGAGAAGGGCGGCCTGCCGCTCGGCGGATACACCCGTTCCCTTGATCCATACTTGGATGCAGAGGTGTCGATCGCGCCGCCGGCAGCCAAGCAGCAGCTTGCCCTGGCCAATCAGTTTCATGGCATCAATCAATACCGCTCTGAGCAGGTGTTCGAGCAGGCGGGGATCGCTGCGAATTATTTCGCTACATGGGACGACGCGCCATCCAAGGCCCACGGTGTCGGCGTGATAGGCTATCTCTGTTCGGAGGCGACTGAGAATGCTGCCAATGGAAAAGCTTTGAATGGCGGGAGAGACAGGGCCTGCATGAAGCCGGCTGACGGTAGCGATGGTGTTGAGCATGCCGGTTAACGCCTCGGCCGCTTCTTCAATTCGAGCGATATGCACGCGCAGCTCTGGATCCTTCACCTTTGCTGCCAGCACGCCATGGAGCAGATTGAGCGTCTGCAAGGGCTGACGAAGATCGTGGTCCGCTGCGGCCATCGAAGACAGCGTGACATTGTCCAGTTGTGCGCGAGGGGTGAAGCTGCTGGGTAGTATGTCTTCCGGCACGGCCTGCGAGGCCTCCTCAAAGGCCACAATCATGATCTTTCCGGAAGTGGCTACTGGAATGCACTGCGCGCTGATCAGGAACGCACGCTGGCGGTCTAAACGTTTGTTAACCTCGAGCCTGAATCCGTCAATTCTTGTTGGATCGGACTGGACCCGATCAAGGAACTCCTGGAGGCGACGCACATCCAGCAACCCGTCGCAAATGTCGCGCAAGCTTCGGCCAGCGGTATCCTGCGGCGTCGTGCCAAGCAATTGGTGGAAGGGGGGGCTTGCTACGACGATGCGATGGGATTGGTCGAGAATCACCACCGGCTGCCGGAGGAGCCCGAACACTCCATTCGACTGCGGCCCGTTGTTGGAACCGCGTTGTCCTGTCTTCTGCGCGATCACGACATAATCCCCGTCCTAGGGATCGTCGCTCCCTTGCTCTGGGAGCTCGATGGTTTCCAGCGAAATCTCGGAACCACCCTGAGTCGTGCAACAACCAGACAAGCTTCGATTCGTTCCCAGGTTCACGCAAGACAAGAGAATCTGGGCATTCGTATAGGGGGTTTGCCCGCGGAGACTTCGGATGGAGCGACCCAAAGAGATCAGGATTTGCCGGAGTTCTTTGTTGCGTATTCCAACGGCGGTGGAATTTTAGATTCAATCCAAACGGGTGAGATAGTCCTAGACGCTGTCAAAGTGCTCCTACCCAAACCATGCTGGTTCCACCCGGATTTCGGGTTAGTCTCTTGGCATTCTGGCAGATGCAAGGCGGGTGAAAGGACAGGCTAACCGCCCTACCGCTGCCATCGATCGGAACAGTTGGTTGCGCGTCCCCGCGACCAGCTTTGTCTGATTGGCAAGAACACTGAAGTCCGGCGCTCGAATTGCAGGCCTCGATGCGGAGGCCCCTGTGCTCCTCCGGATCGAGACCCGCTCGACCAGTAGCCGTGGCTTCCCGGCGAGGCAGAGTTTGTCTCCGCCCCGCCAGAAATCGCAAGAAATTGCACCGGTGTGCAGGCTCTCAATCACGCCGCCGGCTTGCGATTGCCGATCGGTACGAACTTGCCGTCCTTGATGGTGATGATCGTCACTTCCTTGTCCGGCGCGCGGGACTTGTTCGAGAAGTCTGCATTCCCGGTCACGCCGGCGAAGCTGGTGATTGTGAAGATGGCGTCGTTGATCGCCTTCGAACTCAGATCGGTCGACTTGTTCATCGCCTCGACCATCAAGTTGACTGAATCGTATCCGAGGCCAGCAAAAGCGTTCTCCGGTGGAATGCCGTACTCGGCCTTGTAGGCGTCGATGAATTTGGCGACCAGGGGATTGTCCGTACTCATCGCCATGTGCGTCGTAAAGTAGACGTCGACGGTGTTGTTGGCGCCGGCGTTCTTGACGAGATCCGGATTGTCGAAGGCATCTCCGCCGATGATCGGGATCTTGACGCCGGCTTCGCGGGCCTGACGGACAAAGGTGGCGTCGTCGCCGGGATTCATCGCCGCGTAGATGATATCCGGTGCCGGATTGGTGCCGCGGATCTTCGTGATATGGCTGGAGTAATCCGTGTCGCCGGTGTGGTAGCTGCTTTCTTCGATGATCTTGCCGCCGTCCCTTTGGAATCGCTCTCCAAAGAATTGCGCGATGGCGCGCGTGTAGTCGGTATCACCGTCACGAAGAAGGAAGGCGGTTTTGGCGCCCAGATCCTTCATGGCGAATTCCGCGGCGACATAGGCCTGATAGTCGTCGCCGAACGGCATCATGTGCGCAAATTCGCCGATCTGCTCGGGCAGGTTAGGTACGGTGCCGCCAGTATCGAGATAGGGAATGCCGGCATCCTGCGCGATCGGCGCACTCGCCAGATAGAACCCTGAATCGCAAACGCCGACGATCGCGATGACCTGATCTTCATGGACCAGACGCTGGGCGGCGTTGGCGATATCGGCCAGCGTGCTCTTGCCGTCGTACTGGATGAGCTCGAGTTTCTGTCCCTTGACACCGCCGCCGTCGTTGACCTGCTTGATCGCCAGCTTGGCACCCTTGAGCGCGGGATCCTCGATCGTGGCGTAGGAACCGGTCAGGCTGTAGATCGATCCGATCTTGATCGTGTCGGCTGCGCCAGCAAATTTCGGGAGCCATGCCGTGCCGACGGTCGCCGTGGTGGCGACCAGGAACGTTCGTCTTTTCATTGTTTCGCCTCCTTCTCGTTTCACGTGGCTTTCGTTCAGACATCGACGCTGGCGCCACCGTGCCTTGATCTGCGTCGTCTCCCAGTTGGCGGCAAGTTGAAGAGTGACCGCCATGAAGAGTCCTTGGCGCCGGCGAGCCCGCCGGGTCTGACCAGCATGACGCCGATCAGGATGAGCGCCGTCACAATCTGCGTCAATCCGTTGAGGGCTGGGACTTCGATGCCCAGGACGTTCCCGCCACGCTCCAGTGGTATGATGAATTGCGGCAGGATGGTCATGATCACGGCGCCGACAATGCTGCCGGTGATGCTGCCCATGCCGCCCAGGATCATCATCGCCACGCCGAGGAAGACCGCGTTGAACGAGAACTGGCCGGGCGTCAGAATTCGGAGGAGATGGCCGAGCAGCCCACCTGCGATGCCGCCGAAGAATGCGGCAATTGTGAATCCGATCAGACGCGTGCGTGCTACATTCACGCCCGACATCTGCGCCGCCACATAATCATCGCGCACCGCGCGCAGGGCGCGCCCGAACCTGGAATGTACGAGACGGTAGACGACATAGATCGTCAGCACCAGGAAACCTCCGATCCACCAGAGATTGGCAAGACGGGGGATGCCGGAAAGGCCTAGGGCGCCGCGCGTATAGTCAACCAGGTTCACGATTGCGACCTGGACGATCACCGTAAGGCCCAACGTCGCCACAGCAAGGTAATGTCCGCGCAGCCGCAAGACGGGCCAACCCACGAGGATTGCCGCTACGGAGGCCACCAAGCCACCGATCAGCAGCGCCGGCAGGAATGGCACCTGCAGTTGCAGCAGCCAGTCGGGATATCCGGGAATGCGCGAGCTCTTCATGGCAATCGGATAAGTGAGGATGGCTGCTGTGTAGCCACCGAGCGCCATGAAAGCCGGGTGCCCAAGAGAGAACATGCCGCCGAATCCGGCCGCGAAATTCAGGCTGACCGTGGCAATGATGTTGATGCCAAGCAAGCCCAGAATCTGCAGATAGAATGGATTGAGCTGCGCCTCCGCGGCCCAGACGGCGAGCGCAAAAAGAAAGAGGGCAACCAGCGTCATGGAAGTCGTTCGGCTCATCGGGCGCTACACCTTTACCGTCTCGGGCTTGCCGAACAGTCCACTCGGCTTCACCAGCAGCACGAGAATCAAGACCAGAAAGACATACGCGTCGCGGTACTGCGCCAAGGCATCCGGCAGGTAACCGACCAGGAATGTCTCCAGCAGGCCCAAGATGAGGCCGCCGACGACGGCGCCGGGGAACGACCCGATCCCGCCGATCACCGCCGCCACAAAACCCTTAAGCCCCGGCACGAAGCCGGAAAGAGGTGTGAGATGGCCGTACTTGTAGCCTATTAGAACACCGGCAACGCCCGCGAGAGCCGATCCGATGAGGAAACATACCATCACCATGAATGGCACATTTACGCCCATCATGCGTGCCGCGCTCATATCCTGCGCCAGCGCACGCAGTGCGCGACCGTGACGCGTGTGCTTGAGGAACAGATGCGTCGCCAAGGTCGCCGCGATCGCAATCACGATGATCGCAAGGTCAACGTTGCGCAGCACGATTTCTCCCACCTGAAAAGGCTGGTCCAGAAATGGTGCCGGCGCAGGCCGCTTTGGTTGCGGCGAGGTCAGCATCAATACAAGATTTTGCAGCAGCAATGACACACCCAACGAAGCTACCAGCAGTGTCACTTCGGGTGACTTCAGCAGCGGTCGGTAGATCGCCCACTGGACGAGCAGACCCATGAACGTCGCCCCGGCAATTCCGGTGAGCAGCACGAGCCATGCCGGCGCTCCGAGCGCCGAGATCGGCAAAGCCAGAAACACACCGACCATCAGGATCTCGCCGTGGGCAAAGTTGATCATTCGCAAGATGCCGTAGACCATGCTGAGTCCGATCCCAACGAGCGCATAAAGGAACCCCAGCACCAACCCGTTGGCCATATGCTGCAGAAATTCACTGAGTACGGTCATGGGCGCTATCCCAGATATGCTTCGATAACATCATGACGTTCCTTGAGGTCGCTGGCAGGACCAGAGAGCGTCACTTTGCCGGTCTCCAGCACATAGCCGAAGTCGGCAACTTCGAGAGCCATTGCGGCATTCTGCTCCACCAGCATGATGGAACAGCCAAGCCTGCGGATCTCTGCGATCGTCTCAAAGATCAGCTCGACCAGATTAGGCGCCAGGCCGAGGGACGGTTCGTCGAGCAGCAGCAGCGTCGGCGCCGCCATCAAGGCGCGACCGATCGCAACCATCTGCTGCTCGCCGCCGGATAGAGTGCCAGCCAATTGCTTGCGCCGCCCGGCAACGCGTGGAAACAACGCATATACCCGCTCTAGAGCGGTATTTATCACTGCCTTGTCCGTAACATTGTAGGCACCCAGCAGGAGATTCTCCTGCACGGACATTTCAGGGAACAGCCGGCGCCCCTCCGGACACATGACGATGCCCTGCGCCACCCGCTGCTCGCATGGCAGCCGGGTGACGTCGTGGCCGCGGTACAATATCTGCCCTTGATGGGCCGCGACAATCCCGCTGACCGTTGAGAGCAAGGTTGTCTTGCCGGCGCCATTGGCGCCGATGATCGTGGTTATTCCACCGGCCGCGATGCTCAATGAGACGCTAGTGAGCGCCGGCACCGCGCCATAGCGCACGGCGATGTCCTTGACCTCGAGCACGGGCGGCTGTGCCATCGCTCCGTCGGTCGCGGCCGCCGCCGCCGCCCTTGCGCTGGCGCTCAGTTGACCAGTACCCAAATACGCCACGACGACGTCGTTGTTGGCGCGCACTTCCGGCGGCGTGCCTTCGACCAGCAATTTGCCGAAATCGATGACGGTAATTCGCTCGCACAGGTCGGCAACGAACTGCATGTCGTGCTCGACCAGCAGCAGGCTGAACCCGCGCTCAGCGTGCAGCGACCGAATCAACTCCATCAGTTGATGACTCTCTGCGCCGGTCAGTCCAGCCGCCGGCTCATCAAGCAGCAACAGGGACGGATTGGCGACCAGGCTGCGCGCCAGGTCGATCCGCTTCTGGACGCCATAGGGTAAATTGCCGGCCATGTCGTGTGCATAGTCGGCGATCTGCAGAGCCTCGAGCGCGTTCATGCTTCGCTGGCGCACCTCCGCCTCGAAGCGGCGTGAAGCCGGCAGGCCCAACAGAAGCGACGCCGGCGACGGCGGCTGGGCGCCCAGGTGAGTGCCGAGCATGACGTTCTCGATCACGCTCATGGCTTGAAACAGCCTCAATGTCTGGAACGTGCGTGCCACGCCGCGGCTGGCGATCTGATCCGCTCGCAGGCCGAGGATGGAGCGACCGGCGACGCGGATCTCGCCACCGCTCGGACGATATAGCCCTGTGATGACATTGAATGCCGTGGACTTGCCTGAGCCGTTCGGCCCAATCAAGCCGCGGATCTCGCCCGCATTGATCCGCAGGGAAAGTCTGTCAAGCGCGCGGACGCCGCCGAAATTGATTGAGACCTGATCGAGTTCCAACACTGGCGCGTCATGAGATGACGCACGCCCGGGATGACCGGAGAGAGGAGGACTCGCGAGAGTGTTTAATTCCACCTGAGATCCTCACTCTGTCGCGCGCTTTCGCAACCGTTCGAACTCGGCAAGGATTTGGCGGTCCTGCATCGCATACAAGGGGCATTTAATCTAGCGTCTTGCCGACAATTCAGTGCTCTGATGAAGGAAGAACGCCAACTCGAAGCGTCCTGCATCAGGTGGGCGGTGCCGACCGAACTCAAGACGCGTCGAAGCGCGATGGCAGCGTAGTCGCGCGTTGTCGCGTTGACCTCAACGTGGCAGACAATTCCTATGCGGTGTGTTCGGTGCGCGCGCCGGGCAGGATAGAATTGTTGCGATGCGATTTTGTGGGCCCGGACATCGGGATGATTTTCCTCGAGAATGCGGGGGCCGGCTGCACGCTGGTGCACGCCGGTGCAATGGCTTTGTCGTCGAGCACCATCGGATTTCCGACGCGGGGAATGGGTCAGGATGGTCATCGATCGTGCTCGAGTGCTTCTACATATTTGTGAAGCCCCTGCGACAATGAGACTTGAGGGCGATAGTGCAGATCGCGCGCCGCGTTCGTCAGGTCGAAACCGGTCGGCCCGAGTTCTGGGGTCCCGCTCTCACAGAAGCTTGCGCGAAGTCGGGGCAGATGGCTGACGAGGGTCTTGACGACTTCTCCGAGGAGCAGCCCATCGCCGGCGGAGATGTTGTAGGCGTGGCGTGGCAATCCCGCGGGCGCCTTGGCGGCGGCAAGTACGCCCGCAGCGGCGTCCTCGATGTAGAGATAATGTGTGAGGTCGGACGCACTGTCATCGAGTGTGACCGCCTCGCCGGCTAGGCCTGCTCGGATAAGCCGCTCGAGCGTGGTCGGCGTTCGCCGTCCAGGTCCGTAGATCCATGAGAAGCGCAGGGCAACCGCGTCGACGCCGTGCTCGCGGGAATAGCCGGTCATAGCGGCCTCGGCCGCTACTTTGCTGGCGCCATAGACTGTCTCCGGCGCGAAGTCCGTGTCCTCGCTGATTACGCCGGCCGAACTTGGCCCATAGACGTCCACCGAGGAGCACAGGACGAAACGACTGACCCGGTTGCGCCTCGCCGCGTCCAGCAAATACGCGGTGCCTGTGACGTTGATCTGCCAGATGTCGAGCGGACGCTCCGCCATTACCATCGGCCCCGACACGGCGCCAGCATGGATGATCGTGTCGATCTGCTGATCGTCCACGAGCGCATCCACCTGGTTCCGGTCGGTCAAGTCGCACGCGCGCAAGCCGCAGGGATTGGCCGCGCCGCGGTCGAGATCGCTTCCGATGGCCTCGACGCCGTCGCGACGCAGGCGACCCACCAGCGCGCTGCCGAGGAAGCCGGCGCCACCCGTCACAAGCACGCGGCCAAGCCGGCGCTGCGCGCTGCCGTGGTCAGACATGCCGTCGCTCATGGCCAGCCGCCTCCCGGCGTGCTTGTAATAAATGTTACCTGCATGCTACTTTATAGATCATTTATAACACAAGGTCTCATCCGACATCGAGGCGCCGCCGCGCCGAGACCTCGCGCACAGTGCGGGGGCCGCACGGGAGGGTCGGAGGCCCGACAAGAGCACGTCAGACAATCAAACGGAATTGCGTGACATGGAGAGGCTGCTCGATCCCGACGAACCAGATCCCGTCATGGTTCAGAACCCGAATGGCGCATCGGAGATTCTGTTGATCTCCGACCACGCCGGCCGGCGCATCCCGCGCCGGCTCGGGACCCTAGGCCTGGGCGATGCCGACCTCGAGCGGCACATTGCCTGGGACATCGGCATTCGCGACGTCACCACCCAGATCGCCGACAAGCTCGGCGCGACCTATATCTACCAGCGCTATTCGCGGCTGGTGATCGACTGCAACCGGAAGCCGGGCATGGTGCAGTCGATCGCGGAGGTCAGCGATGGCACCGAGGTCCCCGGAAACCGCAACCTGACGGCTGCGGAGGTTCGGGCGCGGGAGGTCGAGCTCCTGCAGCCTTATCAGGCGACGATCGAACGTGAGTTGGATCGCAGGAAAGCCTCCGGCCGGCCGACAGTTATCTTTGCCATGCACAGCTGCACGCCGGTGTTCGGCAACGATCCGCCTCGGCCTTGGCACATCGGCGTCATCGCGCATCGCGACTGGCGGATCGGCGAGCCGCTGCTTGAGCTGCTGTCGGCCGAAGCCGACTTGTGCTTCGGCAGGAACAAGCCCTACGAAGTGAACATGGAGACGGATTATACCATTCCGGTGCACGCCGAGGGCCGTGGCCTGCCTTATGTCGAGATCGAGATCCGCCAGGACCTGATCGCAGAAACGGCGGGCCAGCGGAAATGGGCGGAGCTCCTGAGTCGCCTGTTGCCTCAGGTGGTCGAACGATCGGGAATCCTCAAGAAGTGAAGCGCGCTCGGGCCGCATCGAAGAGCATGAATACGGGCCGATTGAATGAGCCGCTGTCGGAGCGGGTCCGGCGTGACCTCAGGAACTACACGGCGGCGGAGCGCCGCGTCGCCCAGTCGCTGTTGAGCGACTACCCGGTCGCGGGGTTGGAGACGGTCGCGCGCTTTGCGCAGAGGGCGGGCACCAGCGGGCCCACGATCCTGCGCTTCGTCAGCCGCCTCGGCCTCAAGAGCTATGCCGAGTTCCAGAACTGCCTGAGGGGCGAGGTGCAGGAGCGGCTGCAGGGCCCGCTGGCGCGCTACCCGTCGCTGCGCAGCTGGGGCGAGGGCGGCAAGGTGCAGGAACGGGTCGGCTCGGCGCTATGCCGCAACATCGAGCGCGCGGTCAGGAGCGTGTCACCCAAGGAATATGCCGTCATCACCGAGCTGGTGTGCGACCGGCGGCGCGCCGTGTTCTGCCTCGGAGGCCGCTTCACGCAGATGCTCGCGGCCTATTTTCACCATTGCCTGCGCGAGCTGCGACCCGGCGTGCGGCTGGTACGCGAAGGCAGCGCGAGCTGGGCCGACTACCTGCTCGACGTGCGGCGTGGCGATGTGCTGGTGATGTTCGACTTTCGGCGCTACCAGCGCGACGTGCTGGAGTTTGCATCGGGCGCGGCAACGCAAGGCGCCGTCATCGTGCTCATCACCGACATCTGGAATTCGCCCATCGCGGCGCTGGCCACCCATGTCATTGGCTGTCCGGTGGAAGTGCCGACTGCCTTCGACAGCGCGGTCGGCGGATTGGCAATGGCGGAAGTCATCGTGGCCGGCGCGGTGGAGCGGCTGGGTGAGCACGCCAAACGGCGGATCGAGACGCTTGAGGTCTTGCGCCGGCCTTTCCATCTGGAAAGTGGGTCGCCAAGTGTTGGCCGGAAGCCGGACAAGAACGGGAAGAGGGGAGGCCTTGCGTCATGATTCGGGAACCAATGACGTCGTTCTGCTACATGGATATCTCGGGACAGGTGCGCGGCAGGGGGTTCCCGACGAGCGTGCTCGAAAAGCGACTGGCGAGCGGCGTGGGGTGGACGCCCACCAACATCATGTTTACCCCGCTGGGCACGATCGCGCCGTCCCCCTTCGGTCCTTTTGGCGACTTGAAGCTGCACGCTGACCGAAATGCCGAGGCCAATGTCGATTTCGGCGACGGCAGCCCGAAGGAGCATTTCTTCCTCTGCGATGTGTTCGAGACCAACGGCAGCCGGTGGGATTGCTGCCCGCGCAACCTGTTGCGCAGCGCCGCCGCCGACCTGAAACGCGAGGCCGGTGTCACGCTGCGTGTCGCGTTCGAGCACGAGTTCTTCTATTCGGGTGCGCGCGGACGGGTCGGCGACATGTACGCGCTCGACGGTGTGCGCCGCCACGGCGCTTTCGGCGAGACCTTCCTGGCGGCACTGGGCCAGTGTGGCATCCTGCCCGACAGCTATCAGTCCGAGTTCGGCGAGGGACAGTTCGAGGTCTCGTTCCCGCCGGAGGAACCGCTCACTGCCTGCGACAAAGCGATCATTCTGCGCGAAATGGCGCGCGGAACCGCCTGGCGCCTGAGCCACACCGTCAGCTTCTCACCGCGCATGAGCCCGGCTTCCATCGGCAACGGGCTTCACATCCACATGAGCCTGTGGGACGAAGCCGGGCTGCCGATCAGCCACGATCCGAAAGGGCCGCGCGGGGTCAGCGCGACGGCCGGCAAGTTCCTGGCGGGCGTGCTCAAATACATGCCGGCCATCTGCGCCTTCACCGCACCGACGCCGGTTTCGTATCTGCGGCTGGTGCCGCACATGTGGAGCGCCGCGTGGTCGAGCCTCGGCTATCGTGATCGCGAGGCGGGGATCCGCATCTGCCCGACCTTCGACACGTTCCAGAGCAGCACCGCCGAGCAGTTCAATTTCGAGTATCGTGCGGCCGACGCCTCAGCCTGTCCCTACATCCAGCTCGCGGCCATCGTGCGGGCCGGCCTTGCGGGCCTGAAGGAAGGCCTGCCGACGCCGGAGCCGCTGGTCGAGCAGGATCCCGGCGCGTTCACCGATGCCGAACGGCAGCGCCGCGGCATCGTCCGGCTGCCAGCCACCCTGGGTGCCGCTCTCGATGCCTTGGACGCCGACGCAACCGTCAAGGGCTTTGTGCCGCCGCTCTTCCTCAAGGCCTATCTTGCGAACAAGCGGGCGGAACTCGCCCTCAGCAAGGACTGGACCCCCGACGAGATCTGCAACCGTTATTCCGAAGTGTTCTGAGGCTATCGTGCGGCGGCGATGGCGGCGAGAAGCTGCGCCGTCGTCATGGTGCGGCAATAGCCGGCGAAGGCCTTGAGCGCGCTCTCATGCCGGGCCTCGCTGTGGGTCGCGCAGGCGTCCGGCAGACAGATCGGATAGAAGCCACGGTCGGCAGCATCGCGCACCGTGTGATCGACGCACTGGTCGGTGAGGAAGCCGGTGACCACCAGCGTGTCGATGCCGATGTTGCGCAGTAGGTATTCGATGTTGGTCGAATTGAAGACGCCGGACGAGGTCTTGGGCAGGACGATGTCATCGTCGCCGGGGGCGATCGCGTCCAGCACCTTGGCCTCCCAAGAGCCCTTGGCGATGAAGAAGTTGGAGAGCTTGTAGTCGAGGCTGCGGTCGCGGCCGTCCTTGGTGAAGTTCTCGATCACCGTGTACATGACCTCGGCGCCGGCGCCGTGGAACGCGTCGATCAGCCGGCGCAGGTTGGGCAGCACCACCTCCCGGATCTGGCGGTCGAAATACGGCACGCGCTTCGCAACCTCCGGGTTCCACACGTAGTTCTGCGTGTCGATCAGCAGCAGGCAGGTCTTCTTCGCCTCGAACGGGCGCTCGCGGGTGAACAGGGCGTCGTCTTTGCGCTGCATCTGCATCTCTCTTCGGTATGGGTGAGGCCACGTTGCCGGCGCGTCAGGCCGGCCGATAGCGCCAGTTTCCTTTCTTCGCAACCAGGCGCTCGAGCTGCACTGCGATCGCCAGCAGCCGTGCTTCGCTGCCGGGCGCGCCGATGAGCTGCAGGCCAACCGGCATTCCCGCGGCGTCGCGTCCGACCGGCAGCGTCACAGCGCACAGGCCGAGGAAGCTTGCCGGGCAGGTGTTGCGCATCGCCAGCATGTTGGCCTTGGTGTAGGCATCGTCACTCGCAACGTCGGCAACAGGCGGTGGCGTGATCGGCACGGTCGGGCAGACCAGCGCGTCGATGCCAGCGAGCGACAGTGCGGCGTCGGCGCCCAGCACGGCGTAACGCTCCTTGCGCGCGAGATACTCCCAGGCCGGCAGCGCTTTGCCGGCATCCATGCGCTGACGCACGCGCGGATCGAGCGTTTCGAGCCAGTCGGGCAACTCGGCGGAGAGAAAGCTGTAGAGCTCGGGCGCCACGATGCCGCCCTTGCGGTAATTTTCGAACACTTCGGATGCGCTTGGGAGCGCCGCATCCGCGACGCGCGCGCCATCTGCTTCAGCCAGGAGCAGCGCTTCATCGACCCGCTCCGATACACCTGGCGAGGTGGCTTCCCAGAAGAAAGCCTCGGCGCGTCCGAGCCTTACACCTGCGAGATCGCCAAGCTGTGGAACCGATGCGTCATCGAACTGCTGGAAGGCGAATGCCAGATCGGCGGCGCCGCGTGCGAGCAGGCCGGTGGTGTCGAAAGTCGGGCTGAGCGGCACCACACCGTCGGTCGACCAGCGTCCCTTGGTGGTCTTGATCCCCGCGTTGCCGGTCATGCTGGCGGGGATGCGGACCGATCCAGCGGTGTCGGTGCCGAGCGCGAGCAGGGCAGTGCCTTCGCCGAGCGTCACGCCCGCGCCGCTCGACGAGCCGCCCGGCGAGCGATGCACCTTGCGGTCCTGCGGGTTCCAGGGCGCCGACCAGTGCGCGTTGATGCCGAGGCCGCCGAAGGCGAACTCGACCGTGTGGGCCTTGCCCGTGACGACGGCGATCTGGCGGCGCAGCTGGCGCACGATCGGTCCTTCCCTCCGCCAGCGGGCGGGCAATTCGCGCGGGCTGCCGGCAAAGATGGGCAGCTCTTCTACACCGTAAATGTCCTTGACCGAAACCGGGATGCCCTGCAGCGCGCCCAGCCGGACACCGGCGGCGAAGGCGGCGTCCGCCGCGTCGGCCTGGCGCAAGGCGAACTCGGGCGCCCAGGTCTTGTATGCGTTCAGCGCCGGATCGTGACGCGACTGCGCCTCTTCGGTCAGCGCACGGGCGCGCAGCCGCCCGTCAGCGAACCGGCCAGCAATCTCGGAGAGCGATAGATCCAGCACAGACGCCATTGGCAGAATTCCCTTGTATGACGGAGCCGTGGCCGCTAGGCCATGATGTCGCCGCCGTTGGGATCGAACACCGCGCCAACATAAAAGCCCGCGTCCTCGCCGGCCAACAATAACGCGGTCGGAGCGATCTCCTCCACCTTGCCCTGCCTCTTGAGGATTAACTCGTTCTGCTTCTTGGCGGCCCATTCCGGCGGCAGTTTCATGTCGGTGTCGAGCGGGCCTGGGCAGATCGCGTTGACGGTGATGTTGTCGTCGGCAACCTCGTAAGAGAGCGAGCGGGTCAGGCCGAGGATGCCGGCCTTGGCCGCGGCATAGTGCGCCATGCCGCTGGCGCCTTTGTGTGCGAGTTGCGAGCTGATGTTGATGATGCGGCCGTAGCGGTTGCGGCGCATGGCCGGCAGCGCCGCCCGCGTGCACAGAAAGACGCTCTTGAGATTGACTCGAAGCATCTCGTCCCACATCGCGGTGGCCATGTTCTCGAGGAGCGCGACCGTCGCGATGCCCGCATTGTTCACCAGGATATGCGGTGCGCCGAGTTCCGAGTTGATCCGGGCGAACGCTTGGTCGACGGCGGCTTCGTCACCGACGTCGGCGCCGACCGCCAAGCTGCGGCCGCCTTGTTTGGCGATCGCGTCGGCGGTGCAGGCCGCGCCGTCCGCATTCCGGTCGATGACCGCAACATCGGCGCCTTCGGCGGCATAGAGCAGGGCGATTGCCTTGCCGAGCCCGGTCGCGGCGCCGGTGACAACAGCGATGCGCCGATCAAGCTTACCCATCAATTCTTCTCCTCTGATCGCGAGACATTGCCAGTGCGAGCCCGATCAACTCTTCAGGCGCGGCTTCTGGATGCCGGCCGATTGGCAGAGGGCGTCGACCATCGCCGAGAAATCCTGGCCGCCGAACCCGCTGGCGCGCGCCGCACTGAACGCTTCGCGGGTGGCGGCCGCGATCGGCATCGGAACCTTTGCCGCGTTCGCGGCGTCGACGATCAGGCTCAGATCCTTGTGCGCCAGATCGATGGTGAAGCCGGGCGCGACGTCGCCCTTGAGCACTTTGGCAGGCCAGGCGATCTTCAGCTGGCCGTTGAAGGCGGTGGTGCCGTACAGCACGTCCAGCGTTCGCTCGAGATCGAGGCCGAAGCGCTGCGACAGCGCCAGGGCCTCCGCATTCATCTGGCACGACGTGACCGCAAGATAGTTGTTGACCAGCTTGGTCCGCGTGCCGGTGCCGACCGGCCCGCAATGATAGATCGTATTGCCCATCGCCTCGAGCAGGGGTCGCGCGCGCGCGAAATCCTCCGGCGCGGCGCCGACCATGAACAGCGATTCGCCCCGATCAGCGTGGGAGGCGAGCCGCCCGACCGGCGCATCGACGAACGCTACGCCCCTCTCGGCCGCTTTCCTGGCCAGCGCATCGGTTGTTAGCGGATCGACCGTGCTCATGTCCATGACCAGGCTGCCGGGCTTGGCATGCGCGAGAACGCCATCCAGGCCGGCAACGACCTGGTCGACGATCGCGGAGTTCGGCAGCATGGTGACGATGATCCCGGACTCGCGCGCAACCGCGGCAACGGACTCCGCGCCCCGCGCCTGCAGCAGTTCGAGCTCGGCGACCGCATCGCGATTGATGTCGTGCACGACCAGCCGGAACCCCTTGCGGCACAGATTTGACGACATCGGCCGGCCCATCCGACCTAACCCCACGAAGCCGATCATCTCCATGGTTCACCTTTCCTGTTCAGCGAAGGACGAAGGGATTGGCCGTCTTGCCGACGGTGTCGATCCACACGGTCTTGGTCTGCAGATAGGCGTTTATCGCCTCCTGTCCGCTCTCGCGGCCGATGCCGCTGCGTTTGTAGCCGCCGAACGGCGCCATGTAGCTGACCGCGCGGTAGCAATTGACCCAGACAGTGCCGGCCTCGAGCGCGGCGCTGCCCCGCATGGCGCGCCCGATATCGCCCGTCCACAAGCCGGCAGCGAGGCCATAGGGGCTGTCATTGGCAATCGCGAAGGCCTCGTCCTCGTCATCGAACGGAATCACGGACAGGATCGGGCCGAATACCTCTTCGCGCGCGATGCGCATGTCGTTGCTGACGTTGGTGAAGATGGTCGGCTCGACGAACCAGCCCGACGCCAGTTCCTCGGCCTGTGGCCGGCCGCCGCCCAGGACGCAGGTGGCGCCGCCTTTCTGCGCGATGTCGATGTAGCCCAGCACCTTGTCGCGCTGAGCCAAGGTCGTGATCGGCCCGACCTGCGTCTCGGTCTTGGAGGGATCGCCGATCCGCGCACTGCGCGCCAGCTTGACGACGCCTTCGACCACCTGGTCGTGAACCTTGCGCTCGACCAGCAGGCGCGAACCGGCGAGGCAGGTCTGCCCGGTCGCCGCGAAGATGCCGGAGATAGCGCCGTTGATCGCACTCTCGATGTTGGCGTCGGCGAACACGACATTCGCCGATTTGCCACCGAGTTCGAGCGTCACGGATTTCAGCCCGGCAGCCACCGCGCCATAGACCGCGAGGCCACCGGCCTCGCCACCGGTGAAAGCCACCTTCGCGACGCCGGGGTGGGAGACAAGCGGCACGCCGACCTCAGCCGGGAACCCCGTGACCGTATTCACCACGCCGGCCGGAAAGCCGGCCTCCGCGAATAATTGCACGAAGGCCAGGGTCGAGGCGGAAGCATGCTCGGACGGCTTGATGACCACCGTGTTGCCGGCAGCCAGTAGCGGCGCCAGCTTCCAGGTCAGGAGCAGCAACGGCGAGTTCCATGGCACGATCGCCGCCACCACGCCGATCGGCTCGCACCGCGTGAAGGCGAACATGCCGGGTTTGTCGATCGGCAGTACAGCGCCTTCGATCTTGTCGGCCAGTCCGCCGAAATAGCGGTACCATTCCGGCGCGTAGCGCAGTTGGACGGTCATCTCATTGATGAGCTTGCCGTTATCGCGGGTTTCGATCGCGGCCAGGCGCTCCGCGTTGGCGGCGATGAGGTCGGCCAGGCGCAGCATCAGCTTGCCGCGCGCGGACGCGGTCAAACCACGCCACTCCTTGGATCGGAACGCCCGAGATGCCGCCGCTACAGCGCGGTCGACATCGGCGGCGTCGCCGTGCGGAATCAGGGCCCATGGCTTGCCGGTGAAGGGATCGAAACTCTCGAAGGTCGCGGCGGCTTGTTGGGAGATGCCATCGACAATATTGGAATAGCTGACAAGCGCGGACATGGGGTCCTCCTATCCGGCCCGAAAGCCGAGATGGGCGCGGAACCGATTCTTGATGAAGACGGCGTCTCGCGACGGCAGAGAGCGCGGCGGATTTTCCGCGGCCACCTTGATGACATAGAAGGAGGGGCCTTTGCCAGGCTTGGCCAGGATCTTTGCAAGCTTGTCGACTTCGGACCTGGTGCGCAGCGTCGCGGTCGCGGTGAAGCCGCAGGATGCGGCGACCTCGGCGAAGTCGATGCCATGGCCGGTATGGCTCATCTGCATCCCGGTTTCGCCGAAATGGTGGTTGTCGATCACGACGATCGTGAGATTGCGCGGGTTCGCGACGGCGATGGTGGCAAGGCTGCCGAACGCCATGAGCTGCTCGCCGTCGCCGGTGACGACCAGGACGTGCTTGTCCGGCTGCGCCTGCGCCAGGCCGAGGCCGACCAGGGCCGCGCCACCCATCGCGCCCCAGAGATAGAAGTTGTCGTCCCGATCGCCGGCGGCGTGGACGTCATAGGTCGGCGATCCGAGGCCGCTCACGACCAGTATGTCCTCGCGGTGCTGGAGCAGGGCGGCGACCGCCTCGCGGCGCGCCAGGGTCCCGGGCTTGGATGTCTTGGAGCGCGGCATGGCCCTCACCACTTTTTCTTTCCCAGCAGCCGCTGTCCGATCAGGACCGCCACCTGCTGGTCGGCGTCGTAGGCGAGCGCGGCGGCGGCCTCCACGGTCTCCACCAGGTCATCCGGCTTGTCGGTGCGCATGACGCGGACGCCGATCGCCTCCAAGGCGGGCTGCGTCGCGCGCCCCATTGGAACCTGCCAGGGATTGAACTCTGCCCATTCGCCGCGCATCGTCACCAGCATCAGAAGCGGAAAGCGGCCGATCACAGGCAACGACAGCATATTGATGCAGTTGCCGACACCGCTGGATTGCAGCAGCAACACCGAACGCTGCCCGCCCAGCCATGCACCGACCGAGATCGCGACGCCTTCTTCTTCGGTCGTCAGAACATTCGACACCACATCGGGATCGGCCGAGAACAGGTTGATCAGCGTGGTGTGGCCGGCATCGGGCACGTAGGACATCTGGCGCACGCTGGCTGCCTTCAGCACGCGATAGACGTCCGAGGCCCACTTGTTGGCCGTTCCAACCGCGGATCGAGCCGCTTTGGCGTTGACCATGACCACCCTCTCCCTGGACCGGCTCTTTCTCGAGAAAATATACGATGCTAAGGTGCCGCTCCATCGGGTTTTCCGGCAATCTTGCAGCCATACAATGGCAGGTTCGTCCAGGCGCACAGTCGAGAGCAGTGGCCCCACGAGCCCAACGGCCGAGCTTTGCCGGTTCGTGGCCAAGCTCGCTTTGCCCGATGTCCCCCCGCGCGTGGTCGAATTCACCAAGGGACTGCTGATCGACTGGCTGGGTTCGGCCTATGCGGGCAAGGGCTCTCACCAGGCTGAGATGATCGAGGCCTTCGCACGCGCCATGGGACCGTCCGAGGGATCAAGCACCATCATCCCCAGCAGGCGAAAGACCAGCGCTTACTTTGCAGCGATGATCAATGCGGCTGCCTCCCACGTCGTCGAGCAAGACGATGTTCACAACGCGTCGGTCTTTCACCCGGCCACCGTCGTGATTCCGCCTGTCCTCGCGGTCGCCGAGGCGGAAGGGAAATCTGGCCGCGAGATCCTGGAAGCAGTGATCGCAGGCTATGAGGTCGGCATCCGCGTCGGCGAGTTCCTCGGCCGCACGCACTACGAGGTGTTCCACACCACCGGTACCGCCGGGACGGTCGCGGCGGCGGCCGCGGTAGGGAAGTTGCTGGGCCTGCCGGCAGGGACGCTGATCCACGCAATCGGCTCCGCCGGCACCCAGGCGGCAGGTCTCTGGGAGTTCCTGCGCGATGCCGGCGATTCCAAGCAGCTTCACACCGCCAAGGCCGCATCCGATGGCTTGTTGAGCGCCTATCTGGCGCGCGATGGCTTCAAGAGCGCCTTGCGCATCCTGGAAGGTTCACAAGGGATGGCCGCCGGCATGTCGCGCGATGCCGATCCGGCGAAGCTGACCGATCGGCTCGGCGAGCGCTGGGCCACCGAGGAGACCTCGTTCAAGTGGCATGCGTCCTGCCGCCATACGCATCCGGCGGCCGATGCCCTGCAGATCCTGATGCAGCGCGAGGGGCTTGCGGCCGACGATATCGCGGAGGTGGTCACTGGCGTCCACCAGGCTGCGATCGATGTCCTGGGCGGCGTCGTCAATCCGACGACGATCCATCAGGCCAAGTTCTCGATGGGCAGTGTGCTGGGGCTGATTGCCGTTCATGGCGTCGCTGATCTCGATGCATTCGAACGTCAAGTCCTGAGTGACGTGCGCGTGGCGCGGTTCCGCGCCAAGGTCCGCATGGAGCGCGATGAGGAAGTGGATGCGCTCTATCCGCGCCGCTGGATCGGCAAGGTGCGGGTAACGACGACGGATGGCCGTCAGCTGACGGCCCGTGTCGATGAGCCGAAGGGCGATCCCGGAAATTCACTCACCAGGGCAGAGCTTGAAGCGAAGGCGATCCGCCTCGCCGGCTTTCGCAACGGCGCAACGACTTCGGAGATGCGGACGATGATCGAACGGATTTGGACCATGGATTCTGACGTCGGTGCTGCTCAAATCCTGCCGAAGTAATTCGGCATAAGGGCACGCCATGCCTTTTGCTCTTGAGTTGTGCAATGTCCATATCTGACCCAAAGCGGACCATCTCGATCAAAACGTTGCGGACGCGCCGCCGTCGACCGCGACGCGAGCTTTTAGCCCACCTCCGCTATGCCACCTTGTAGCGCTTGACGACGTCCCAATCGATCTCGACGCCCAGGCCGGGCTTGATGGGCAGCGGGATCGTGCCATCCGGGCGCAGGACCAGCTCTTCCTGTGCCAACTCGCGGCGCAGGCGCTCGTGGCAGAGCTGCGGCGGCAGATACTCGATATAGGCGCAGTGATTGGTCACGAAAGCGAGGTGCGCCGTGCCGGAGATGGAGATGCCGGTCTTCCAGCAGTGTGGCACGATGGTGCGGCCGCGTGCCTTCGCCATGTCGCAGACGATCTTTGCCTCGCCGATTCCACCGACCCGACCGACATCCGGCTGGGCAACCTGGACCTTGCCGATATCCATCAGCTCCTCGAACTCGAAACGCGTCGCCAGCCACTCGCCGAAGGCGATCGGCATCGGCGCTTGCTCCGCCAGCTTCGCCATCTCGCGCACGTTGTCCGACCAGACCGGCGTCTCCAGGAAATAGACGTTGAATTCACCCCAATCCTTCACGGTCTGCAGGCAGGTCGCGGCGTCCTTCCACAGATACTGCACGTCGACCATTAGCGTGACATCGGGGCCGACGGCCTTGCGGACCGCGGCCAGAACCTCGGTATGTCGCTCGTAGCTTTCGCGCATGCCACCGTGGCCATAGGGACCGTTCATCGTGATCTCGGTCTTCATCGCCTTGAAACCCAGGCTCTTGGCCTTCTGCGCGGAGGCACAGAGCGCGTCACGATACTCCTCGAACCGGTGCCCGGCCGGCTGCAGGGACGCATAGGGCGTGATGTGCTGGCGCGTCGCGCCGCCGAGCAGCTCGTGCACCGGCTTGCCCAGCGCCTTGCCGCACAGGTCCCAAAGCGCCATGTCGACCGCACTCATGGCATGGATGATCATGCCGCGGCGGCCGTTCATCGCGGTGCCCAGATACATCTTCTTCCACAGATCGCCGATCTGGAACGGATCGGCGCCGATCAGCATCTCCTTGATGCACAGGCCCATCGTGTGGGTTCCCGGCGCCTCGATGCAGGTCTTGGCCATCCAGGGATTGGCATCGCACTCGCCCACGCCGGTCACGCCGCGGTCGGTGCGGATGACGATGACGAAGCTGTCCTGCGCCGAGGAGGTAAAGCTGGCGTCATAGTCCGGCGCCAGCAGCACATGACATTCGACCTCGGTGATCTTCAGTCGCGGCGCGGTGCCGGAGAACTTTGGCGAGATGGTTTCAAAGGGCATGTTTTGTCCGTGATTGAAGAGTCAGACCATGGTGAGGCCGCCATCGATCGGCAGCACGACACCGGTGATGAAGGACGCCTTGTCTGATGCCAGGAAGGCCGCCGCCTCGGCGATTTCGTTGGCAGACGCGATACGTCCAATCGGATGCATGCTCGCCAGAGCCTTCAAGCCTTCGGTCTCGCCGCCGGGCATGCCGGAGGCGTAGTTGCGGGTCAGCGGCGTGTCGATTACGCCTGGCGCGATGATGTTGGCGCGCAATCCCGACTTGGCATAGTCGGAAGCGATGCACCGGCCGAGATGCTGCAGGCCGGCCTTCGCGACGTTGTAGGCGACATCGTCCTGCCAGGCGACCAGGCCGCAGACCGACCCGATGAAGACGATCGACGGGTTCTTTCCTTTCAGCAGCGCCGGGATCAACCGCTTCGACAAGCGGAACGCCGCCGTCAGGTGCAGCGTCATCATGCGGTCCCACAGTTCGTCCGACGTCTCATGGGTCGGAGCGGTCTGTGTCACGTCGATGCCGGCGGAATGGACGAAGATGTCAAGCCCGCCGAGGCCGGCGATGACCTCGTCCGCCGCGCGCTCGGTCTGCTGCCGATCGTAGAGATCGGCCTGCACGACGATATGCTTTCCACTGCTGGACGGCAGATCCTTTGCCGCGGCGCGCGCCTCTTCGGCGTGGCGCGAGGCGCCGATGGCGACGCGGGCGCCTTCCTGGGCGAAGGTCTTGACGATGGCGGCGCCGATGCCGCTGGAGCCACCGGTGACATAGGCGCGCCGGCCCGCCAGAATGCCGCTCATCTCCGCTCCTTCGATGGTTTCATCGCGTGGTATAGCCGCCGTCGATCGCGAACGCCTGGCCGGTGACGAACGCCGCCGGATCGCTGGCGAGATAGACCGCCATCTCGCCCATCTCGTCGAGCCGGCCGGCGCGAGGGATCGCATGCATCAGCCGCTTGGCCTGGAGCACCGCCTCCGGATCCGCCTCCTGCTTCACGACTTCCAAGGACAGCGGCGTCTCGACGAAACCCGGGCACATCGCATTGACCCGCACGCCTTTGTCGGCGAAATCGAGTGCCGCCGATTTGACCAGGCCGATGACGCCGTGCTTCCCGGCGCAATAGCCGGCGCGCTCCTTCTGGCCGACGAGGCCGTACATGGATGAGATGACGATGACCGATGCCTTGCCGGCCGCCATCAGGTGCTCCGCGCCGTAGCGCATCGCCAGGAAGGGCGGCAGCAGCGAATGATCGATGATGCGCTGGAACTCCTCGACCGGGGTGTCGAAGATCGGGGTGCGGCCGCCGGCGCCCGCGCTGACCAGGATTGTGTCGAGACCACCCATGAATTTCACGGCCGCCGCCGTGACGCGCTGCACGTCGGCCGCGACGGTGGCGTCCCCCGGAGCGAAGCCGGCCTTGCCGTGCGCCTTCAATACCTGAACAGCGTCGTGTAGCACCCCTTCTCGCCGGCCCGAAACGAACACCGCGGCGCCTTCCCGGGCCATTGCTTCCGCGCAGGCAAGACCGATCCCGGTTCCGCCGCCGTAGATCAGCGCTTTCTTGCCTGCCAGCCTGTCGCGCAAGGCCCAACTCCCGTCCGTCAAATCGGCTTGAAGACCGGCTCCGGTAAGCCTGGAACCGCGACCTCGATCGTGAACACCGCGCCGCCTTCCGGCTCGCTGCCATCCGCTGCGTGTCCGGAGGTCACAAACAGTGTCCGGAGATCCTTGCCGCCCAGGCAGCATGACGTGACGTTGCGCGCGGGCAGCAGCAACGTCTCGAGGCGCTCGCCGCTCGGCGACAGGCGGAAGACCTTGCCGCCGTCATACATGGCGACCCAGACGCAGCCTTCGACATCGACGCAGCAACCATCTGGAATTCCGTCGCCTTCGGTGAATTTCTGGAAGACACGACGGCGCGTCAGTTTGCCAGCCGGATCGAGATCGTACGCCAGGCTCTGCCTGCCCATCGAATCGCTGAAGTAAAGCACGTCGCCCTTGGGCGAAAAGGTCGGACCGTTGCACACCACGAACCCGCTGTCGCCGATGCGCCACTTGCCGCGCCGGTTCAGCACATAGAGGATACCGCGCGGCAGTGTTTCGGTCGCGTCGACGGTTCCGATCCAGTAATTGCCGTGGCGGTCGATCTTGGCATCGTTGTAGGCGATATCCGGCCGCCCGTGGTTGGGATCAGCGAAGGGTGTGACCGAACCGTCCCGCAAGTCGAAGAAATAGATGCCGCGATCGACTCCGATCAGCAGGCGGTCGTCCTCGTAGAACACGAGCGAGCCGATGCTGGCGAATTGCGACAACGTCCAGTCCTTCCGCTTGCCGTCGGCGGAGATGCGGTGAATGGTCGGGCCATAATAGTCGACCCAGTAGAATTCTCCGGTCGCACTGTTCCATTGGGCACTCTCGCCCAGCTTGTCGCGATAATCGGTGAGGATTCGCCAATCCGGTGAGCGTGCCATGGCCGACCAGTGTTTGAGTTTTCAGCGTCAAACTGTAAAGTCGGGCCCAACCGATCACAATACCAGACTTCATTCCGGTATTTCGGAATCTGGAAGCAAGCACCGACCGCATGCTCAACAGGAAGAGGTCGTCGTGAAATATTTCGATAGGCCGAACTACTCCGTCATCGTTGTCGGTGCGGGTCGTGGCATCGGGCGTGCCGCCGCCGACCTGCTCGCCTCGCAAGGCGTTGCGGTGGGTTGCCTCGACAGTGACGGCGCGACCGCGCAGGCAGCTGCCGAGGAAATCAAGGCAGGTGGCGGCCGCGCATCCGCTGGGCGGCTCGACGTCACGGAGGACCGCGCCATCGGTCCTGCGCTCGATGCGATGGCAAAGTCGCTGGGGCGCATCGATGGACTGATCAATTGCGCCGGCATCACCGGCAATACCAACATCAAAGCGCACGATGTCGACCCGGCTGATTTCGACCGCGTGCTCGGCATCAATCTGCGCGGCGCCTTCATGCTGTCAAAGCATGTGCTGCCGCACATGGTTGCGCAGAAATACGGGCGCCTTCTGCACATCGCCTCGATCGCTGGCAAGGAAGGCAACGCCGGCATGACCGCCTATTCGGCGAGCAAGGCCGGGCTGATCGGCTTGGTGAAGAGCATGGCGAAGGACTACGTGGACCGCGGCATTACCATCAATGCCCTGGCTCCCGCCGTGATCCGCACGCCGATGGTCGACGCCATGCCGCAGGCGTCGCAGGACTACATGACGGCGAAAATTCCCATGGGCCGCTGCGGCGAGCTGGAGGAGGCGGCGCAGATGATCGCCTGGATCGTCTCCCCGGCCTGCAGCTTCACGACCGGCTTCACCTTCGACCTCAGTGGCGGACGTGCCACCTACTGACGGGACTCGGCCATGAACAGGATTGCCGCTATCGAGGTCATTCCGATCATCGGCCCAACGCCGGCGGCCGATGACCTGGACGGCACAACGGATACCGTCATCGTCCGGCTGACCGATGAAGCCGGCCTTACCGGGATCGGTGAGACTGACGCGCCGCCGCACGTGATCAAGGCGTTCCTGGAGATGCCGACTGCGCATCTGTGGAGCCGCAACATCAGCGAGATCCTGATCGGCGCGGATCCGCTGGAGGCTACCGGCCTGTGGCAGAAGCTCTATGACGGGACGTTCTGGCCCGGACGGCGCGGGCTTGGCATCCACGCCATCTCCGCCATCGACATCGCGCTCTATGACCTGGCCGGCAAACAGCACGGCGTACCGTCCTACAAGCTGCTGGGTGGCGCGCGGCGCGACAAATTGCGGCCCTATTGCACCATCTTCCCCGGCCTCGCGCATGGCCGATCCATCGAAGAGCTCATGACCGAGATCGGCCGGCAGTTCGATGCCGCGCTGGAGAGCGGTTTCCGCGCGGTGAAGATGGAAGTGCTGTTCTACGACCTGGTGACCGACCGCGAACTGGTGGAGTTGATCAAGCGCGGCCGCAAGATGCTGGGTGACGGCATTACCATGGCAGTCGATTTCGGCTACCGCTGGCAGAACTGGCACGACGCGCTCTATGTGCTCGACCGGGTCGGCGATTGCGACATCTTCTTCGCCGAGGCGACTCTGCAGCACGACGACCTGGAGGGCCATGCGCGGCTGGCCGAACGCAGCGCCATCCGCATCGGCGGCGCGGAAGCCGCCGCGACCCGCTGGGAAATCTTGGAATGGCTGACGCGCGGCAAGGTCGGGATCGTCCAGCCCAACATCGGCCGCGGCGGCGGCCTGACTGAGATCCGCCGCATTGCCGATCTGTGCGAAATCCATGGCGCCGAAGTCGTGCCGCACGGTTGGAAGACCGGAATTACCTCGGCGGTCGGCCGCCATTTCCAGGCCGCCTGCGGGCCGGCGCCGGTGTTCGAGTATGTCTCGCCCAAGGTGTTCGACAGCGTGTTGCGGCGCGAACTGGTCTCGCCCGAGCCGGCGGTGGTTGATGGCTACATGGCGCTGCCCGACCGACCGGGCCTCGGCATCGACCTCAACGAGGAGTTGGTCGAACGGTTGCGGGCGGACCGGACCTAGCTGATCCGGAACTTCTCGGCTGTCGCGGTGTCGAGGCTGACGCCGAGGCCGGGCGTCTCCGGCACCTGGATGCGGCCGTCGCTGCCGATATCGAATTTCTCGCGCGTCAGGTTCCAGCGGATTGGCGACTGGCTGGTGGAATACTCAGCCGGCTCGTCGTCCCAATGCTGCGACAGGAACGCCAGGTTGGCGGCGATGGTGATGTTCGACTTGTAGCCGTGCGTGACCACGCGTTTGCCGCGCTTCTTTGCGACCGCGGCAATGCGCATGAGCTCGGTCAGACCGCCGGCCATGGTCACGTCCGGCTGGGCGATGTCGATCTTGCCCACCTCGAAGGCATGCTCATACTCGTAGCGCGTGGTGAGGCCGAGATCGCCGCCGCCGATCGGAATGCCGAAACCCTGGAACCGCGCGTGTCCTTCCAGATCGTCGATCGGCAGCGGCGCTTCGACCCAGAGGAAGTTGTTGTCGCGGAAGATCGGCATCAGCGGCAGTCCATCCTCGGCCTTGTCCCAGGCGGTGGCCGCATCCACCATCAACCGGATGTCCGGGCCCACGTGATCACGGGCGGTGCGGATGATGGTTTCCGCCTTGCGGACATCCAGGCGCCAGTGCGGATCGGCGACGATCTTGATTGCCTTCAGGCCGAGCTTCAGCCCGCGATCGATATTGCCGCGCACGTCGTCGGGCGTCTCGCCCAGCGGATAGACCGTTCCGTAAGCCAGCAGGCGATTGCGTTTCCGCTGGCCCAGCAGGTCGGCCACCGGCTTGCCCTCGACCTTGCCGCGGATGTCCCACAACGCGATGTCGATCGCGCTCATGGCATGGATGACGACACCGCGGCGGCCGTAATAGCTGGTCCAGTCATACATCCGGTCCCACATGGCCTCGACCTGCAGGGGGTCTTGTCCGACCACAATCTCCTTCAATCCCATGGCATGGGTATGGGAGCGTGGCGCGGCAATGATGGCGCGGATGACCGAGGGAACGCTGTCTACCTCGGCGATGCCGGTGACGCCGCCATCCGTGTGGACGAGAACAAGACAATTGTCGTATGACCCGTCGAAGGTCGCACCGGTCCACCCGGGCACCCGGAGTTCGATCACCTCGATGTCGGTAATCTTCATCGCCCCGTCCTTCGTCGCGCGGATTTGCGCGATCGTCTGAAATATTGGATACTGGTCCAGAATGTTGGAATCCGACACATGACGCAAGCAGGAAAGGCGCGCGCTCGCGCCGCTGTCCAGTTGGTATCCGCCGCTGCCGATGACGAGCAGGGTGGTTCGCGCAGTGTTCGGCGCGCGTTGGAAATGTTCGAATTCCTGCTGCAGAAGGGCGAGCCGGCGACCGTGGGTGCGATCGTCGCGGCGTTGCAAATTCCCAAATCGACTGCCTATGAACTTGTCCGGACTCTGACCGAGGCCGGATATCTGGAGCCGTCAGGACGCGGCGCCGGCTTGTTCCTGGGCCGGAAACTATTCGAACTTGGGATGGCCTATCGCGGCCAGGTCGACCTGCTGCGCGATGGCAGCCAGATCGTCGAAGAGCTGCGCGACGCCACCGGCGAGACGGTGCAGCTTTCGGTGCTCGAAAACGACATGATGCTCGTCCTGCTGAAGGAGGAGGGGTCGCGATCGATCCGCATCATCAGCCGCGTGGGCTCGCGCGTGCCGGTGAACTGGGCGGCGGCCGGCCGGCTCCTGGTTTCAGACCTGGATGATGCGACCCTCGGCGCCCTGTTGAAGCGTTCGGTCCGGCAATCGCCCACCGGACGTTCGATCACCGACGTTCCGAAGCTGATCCAGCAGATCCGCAAGTTCCGCAAGCAGGGCTATGCCACCGAGCTCAACGAGACCAACGAGCATGCCGGCTGCGTGGCTGCCCCCGTCATTGACGGCAGTGGTCGCTGCGTTGCGGCGATCAGCGTCGTTGCGCCGGAACATCGCCTGGGCAAGCAGAACCGCGATGAGTTGATCAGGCGCGTGCGGGAGGCGTCGGCCAAGCTATCCGGCCGCCTTGGCGCCCACTAGGTCGCCGACGCCTCGAACAACTTCTGCAGCCGATCGAGCAGGTCGCGTTCGTTCAACGCGCCGCGCAAATGATGCTCAATCAGATCGCCGGCCTTGGCCTGGAAGCCGAGATAGCCGGCAAAGCGCGGCCGGATCCAGCATCCTTCCATCGTCTTGCGTGTGTCGCGGTAGCAGCCGCCGAACCTGGCGTTGATCTCCGGATCGCTCCAGCATTCGGCCCTTGCCGGCTGACCATGGTGCAGCGTGAACGCCGATTGGGTAGCGGCGGTGGCGGCAAAACACGCATAGGTCAACGCTGCTTCCGGATTGACGCAATGCGCAGAGATGCCGAGCCCCGTTCCGCCGATGGTCGAGCCGCGCGGCCCGGATGGGCCTGGAAAATCATGGAAACGCAACGGCCGCCGCTGGTCGGCCTCGGCATACGTCCCATAGCAATAGACCGCCGGGCAGAAGACCAGATCGTCGCGCGCCACCATGACGTCGTGCAGCGCGATGCTGTTCCAGTCCAACGCCTCGCGTGGGCATAGCGCCAACAGGTCGCGCAAATGCTCAAGAGCCGAGCGCGCCGTGCCCAAGTCGGCGAATGGTTCACGGGACGAGGTCGCGCAGGGCCTGCCGAGATTGGCGCACAATGTGAAGAACGTCATCAGGCTGTGAACGCCGCGCAATCCGATTGCAAGCTTGATGTCGTGCCGTGCCGCCTTTCGGCCGAGATCGAGCAATGCTGCCCAATCCGCCGGCGGGGCATTCTCGAGCCGCGCCATCAGATCGGGTCGCGACACTGCCACCTGGCATGCCGCGTCCACTGGCAGTGCCCAGATTTTTCCCAGATAGGTATAGGTTTCGAGCGAGGGCCCGACGAAGACGGATCGCATGTCGCCGGTAACAATATCGTCCAGCGGCAACAGGCAGTTGCTGGCCGCGATGTCACCGCAGAACGGATGATCGAGGATGATCAAGTCGTAGGATCGCGCCAGTTCGGCAACCGGCGTGAATTCAAACCCATGCAAGGGGCGCGACGACCACTCGATCTCGATGCCGGGATGCTGCTGCGCGAACATCGCTTGCGTCGCCAGCAGCGGATCCACCGCGCGGCGATGATCCCACGTCATTCCACGCAAGCGTATAGGCGGCATCTAGCGCTCTCCCCGTTGACTTAAGGGCAATTCCAGCTAACCTACCATTCTATAAATGCGTACAACAGTCCAGCATTCTGGAATTTGGCGCGGCACGCTCGGCAAACGCAGCGTGACAACGAGAGCAGGGAGGTAGCGATGAAATTGGCACGATTGATGTGCGGCGCGGCGATCGGCGCGCTCGTGATGGCGGGGCTGTCGAGCGCGGCGCTCGCCGCGGCGGGCGACGAATGTGTGAAGGTGTTGGGATACGAGTGGAGCGGCGAGAAGCAGTCGATGGATCCCGCCGACATGCATTCCGGCGACGATGCCTACCACACGTTCGCGGTCTATAACCGCCTGGTCGACATCGATGACAACTTCAATGTCCTGCCGGAGCTGGCGACCGAATGGGGTGTGTCGGATGACGGCCTGACCTGGACCTTCAAGCTGCGCGATGGCGTCAAATTCCATAGCGGCAAGGACTTCTCATCCGCCGACGTCGTCTACAGCTTCAAGCGCCTGCTGGACGAGAAGACGGGTTCCGGCGCCCGCGCCGTGCTCGAGTTCCTCGATCCGGACGGAATCAAGGCGCCGGATGCGCACACGGTGACGTTCACCACCAAGAAGCAGGTGGTGGAGCTGCCGGTTCTCATCAGCAACAAGTTCACCAACATCGTGCCCGACGGCGCCAAGCAGGCAGATCTGCGGCTCCACGGTGACGGCACTGGTCCCTTCATGCAGGAAGAATTCACGCCGAATGCGCCGGTGCGCATCCTGCGCAAGAACCCGAACTACTGGGATGCCGGCAAGCCGAAGGCAGAATGCATCAAGGTCACGGTCGCGCAGGAAGCGGTCGCCGCCGTGTCGGCGATCAAGTCCGGCGAGGTGGATCTGATGCTGAACGTCGATCCATCGGTCATTCCCGCGTTGAAGGACGATCCGTCGGTCGTGCTGCTGGAAACAGCGGCGTCGAACTCCATGACGATTTCGTTCTGGGTCGATGCCAAGCCGTTCGACGATGTCAAGGTCCGCGAGGCACTGAAGGCGGTGGTCGACCGGCAGGCGATGGTCGACACCGTGCTCCTTGGCTTCGGCGAGCCTGGCGCCGACAATCCGGTGCCGGTCGCCAATCCGGCGTCGTACGTCAAGGAAGCGCCGAAGCAGGACTACGAGCTGGCCAAGAAGCTGCTAGCAGAGGCCGGTCACAAGGACGGGCTGAAGTTCGACCTCTACACCGCGGAAGGCGTCCCAGGCATGGTCCGCATGGCGCAGGTCTATGCGGAAATGGCGAAGCCCGCCGGCATCGACATCAACGTGATCGTGACGCCGGCGGAGAGCTTCTGGGACGATGTCTGGCTGAAGCAATCGGCCGTGACCTCCGCCTGGTCGATGCGTCCGCCTGGGGAAGGTTTGGCCGTCGCCTATACGCAGAGCGCCAAATGGAAGGAAACCCACTGGGAGCGGCCGGACTACGATGCGCTGCTGCTGAAGGCGAACACCACCGTCGATGCGGCGGAGCGGCAAAAGCTGTTCCAGCAGACGGGAGAATTGCTGGCGAAGGAGGGCGGGCTGGTGCTTCCGATGTTCGTTCACCAGGTCTTGGCATTGCGCAAGGGCTGCGAGGGCTACACGCCGCTGGCGCAGAACTTCAATTTGAACTTTGAAGATCTGAGCTGCAGCAAGTAGGCTTGCCTGGATGCGGGCGCCGGTGGTCCGCCGGCGCCCGCTCCATTTTTGAATGGTTCTCACGGCGACGCTGCGCAAGCGGGGGACTGCATTTGCCGATTCTGAGGCTCGTGGCCGGCCGCATTCTGCTGTCCGTTCTGACGCTCCTGATCGTGTCGCTGATCGTGTTTGGCGTGCTGGAGGTGCTGCCGGGCGACGTGGCCTCCCGCATTCTCGGCCGCGACGCAACGCCCGAAGCGCTCGAATTGCTGCGCATCAAGCTGGGGCTCAATGATCCGGCGCCCGTGCGCTACCTTCACTGGCTTGGTGGATTGCTGTCCGGAGATTTTGGCCAATCCCTCGTCTCCAGCCGGCCGGTAACGGCTATACTGGCGCCGCGCATCTACAACACTGTGCTGCTCTCGCTCTATGCGTTCCTCCTTTATCTGCCTCTGACGGTGCTGCCGGCGCTGATCCAGGCGATCCGCCGCGACCGGCCGGTGGATCACGCCCTTTCCATCGTCACGCTGGTCCTGCTGTCGATGCCAGACTTCCTGCTGGCGACAATTCTGCTCTTCACCTTCGTGGTGCTGGTGCCCATCCTGCCGGCGATCTCGCTGGTCGACCATTCGTCGAGTGCGCTGGACTATCTGCGCGCCATGACCCTGCCGGCGCTGACCCTTGCGATCGTGATGGCCGTCTATGCCGTGCGCATGCTGCGCGACAACCTGATCGAGGTGCTTGATTCCGACTATGTCCGTATGGCGGAGCTGAAGGGGCTCAGCGCGAAGCGCGTTCTGCTGCGCCACGCTCTGCCCAATGCCCTGGTGCCGACGCTCAACGTGACGGCGCTGAACCTTGCCTACCTGGTCGGAGGCGTGGTGGTGGTGGAGAAGGTGTTTTCCTATCCGGGTTTCGGCAGCCTGCTGGTGGATTCGCTGCAGCTGCGGGACCTGCCGGTGATCGAGACGACGGTCATGATCGCCGCGCTGGTCTATGTCGGTGCCAATCTGATCGCCGACATCGCGGCCGTGCTGCTCAATCCCCGCCTGAGGACAGCCTGAGATGGCTGTCGATCAGGCATCGGCGCCGCGGCCGGCATCGCTTCGCTATCGTGCCTTGTGGGGCCAGACTCCGCAGAGCTTCCGGATCGGGCTGATCGTCCTGCTGGTCCACCTGATCGTGGCGATCACGGGCCCGTTCTGGGCACCGTACGGTTTTTCGCAGATGGGCACCGGAATTCCGCTGTCGGGGATGAGCTGGGCGCATCCCTTTGGCATCGATCAGCTTGGCCGCGACGTATTCAGCCGCGTGGTGCATGGATCGCACATCGTCATCCTGCTCTCGCTGTCCGGCACCGCCATCGGCCTCCTGGTGGGCGCGGTGCTGGGGCTGTTGTCCGGCTATCTTGGCGGCTGGTTCGACAATCTGCTGCAGCGCCTGCTGGAGGCGCTGATCAGCATTCCGTTCCTGGTGCTGGCGCTGATCGCCATTGCATCGGCCGGTCCGGAACTGTCCGGCAACCCGATCCTGGTGGTGCTGGTGGTGGCGCTGGTCTATGCGCCCCGCATCGCCCGCATCGCGCGCGCCGCCGCCATGGATATCGCGACGCGGGATTTTGTCACGGTGGCGCGGCTGCGCGGCGAGAGCGCCTGGTCGGTCATGCGCCGCGAGCTGCTGCCTAATGCCACTGGCGTGTTGCTGGTAGAGTTCGCACTGCGCGCCGGCTATGCGCCGGTACTGGTCGGGTCGCTGGGATTCCTCGGCTTCGGGCTGCGACCACCGACTCCGGAATGGGGCCTGATGATCAGCGAGAACCGCGCTCTCATCATCATCACGCCCATCACCGTGCTGGGCCCGGGCCTGGCGCTGGCGTCGCTGGTGGTCGGTTTGAACCTGTTCACCGAGGGCTTGGCGCGCATCCTTGGCCGCACCGTGCGCCTGGGCAACCAATGACCGGCGCGCATCAACTCCTTGAGGTGCGTAACCTGAGCGTCGCTTACCGGCAGGGCGGAGGTTGGTCACGCGCGGTGGATGATGTCAGTTTCTCCCTGAAACCCGGCGAGGTGTTCGGGCTGGTCGGGGAATCCGGTTGCGGAAAATCTACCGTAGCGCTGCAGCTGCTGGGCTTTCGGCATGTGTCGATGCGGGTGGAGCAGGGCGACGTCCAGTTCAAGAGTCAGGCTCTCACCTCGATGTCGCGCGCCGAGCTGGACCAGTTGCGCGGCGACCGGATCGCCTTCGTGCCGCAGAATCCGACCACCGCGCTCAACCCGGGCATTCGCATCGGGCGCCAATTGACCGAGACCATGCTGGCGCACGGCCGTGCCAAGAATGCGCATGATGCCGGCGCCATTGCGAGCATCCTCAAGCTGGTCGGATTGCCGGCCGATCTCGCGTTCCAGCGCCGCTATCCGCATCAATTGTCGGGGGGGCAGCAGCAGCGGGTCTGCATCGCGATGGCGCTGGCCTGCGATCCAGACCTGCTGGTGCTGGACGAGCCGACGACCGGCCTCGACGTCACGACGCAGGCGCAGATAATCTCGCTGCTGAGCGAGCTGCGCGTCCGCATCGGCGTTGCGATGCTGTATGTGACGCACGACCTGGCCCTGCTGTCGCAGATCGCGGACCGCATCGGCGTCATGTATGCCGGCCGGATGGTCGAGATCGCGCCGACCGACGAGATCTTCCTGCAGCCGCGGCATCCCTACACCCAGGGCTTGATCGCCTCGATCCCCATCATCGAGGATCTGTCGGTGCCGCGCGCCCGTCCTTTGCGCGGCTTGCTGCGACGGCGGGAACTGCCGCCCGGCTGTCCATTCGCGCCGCGCTGCGATCACGCGCTGGAAAAGTGCGTGGCCGAGCGGCAGGAGTTGGAACCCATCGACGATGCGCGCGCTGTGGCCTGCTGGCGCTGGCGGGAGATTGCGCCGGTCCCCGCGGAACCGGCGCCTGCGGCCGGCGCAGGCACGCTGGCCGCGCGGTCGGCGGTTCTGTCGGTCGACCATGTGAGCGTGATCTACGGTCCCAAGTCGCGCGGCTTCCGCGCGGTCAGCGACGCCTCGTTCGAGATCAAGGAGGGCGAGGTGTTTGCGCTGGTCGGCGAATCCGGCAGCGGGAAGTCGACGTTGGCGCGGGCGATCAGCGGCCTGGCGGCGCCGGCCAGCGGCGTCATCACGCTTCGCGGCGAGAAGCTGGCTGAGGCAGTGCGGGATCGGAGCGATCAGCAACGACGTTTGATCCAGTACATCTTCCAGAATCCGGATGCATCGCTCAATCCGCGCGCCCGGATCGGCGAGGCAATCGCACGCCCCCTGGTGCATTTCTTCAAGATGGAGGGATCGGCCGCGCGGACGAAGGTCGCCGATGCGTTGGACGACGTGCGCCTCGACGGATCATACCAGGAGCGGTTTCCCGACCAGCTTTCCGGCGGCGAGCGCCAGCGCGTGGCGATCGCCCGCGCCCTGGCGGCGAAACCTGCGCTGCTGCTGTGCGACGAAATCCTGTCGGCGCTGGACGTCTCGGTGCAGGCCAATATCCTGACCCTTCTGCGCCAGCTGAAGTCGGAGCATGGCATCGCCATGCTGTTCATCTCGCACGACCTGGCTGTGGTGCGGATGCTGGCCGATCATGTCTGTGTGCTGTACGGCGGCGAGGTGATGGAAACCGGTCCACGCGAGCAGGTGTTCGCGCCGCCGTTCCATCCCTATACGCACAGCCTGCTGCACGCGGTCCCCGTACCCTTGCAGCGGCCAGACAAACCGTCGAAGGCGCCGACAGCGGCCGAACCCAGGCGCGGCGAAGCCGGCTGCGTCTATGCCGGGCGATGCGCATGGCAGGCTGGCAGTATCTGCGAGACCGAGCGGCCGCCTTGGCGCGAAGGCGAAGGCGGCCTTGGGCTGCGCTGCCACCTCACTCTTGACCAACTTCACGCGCGCGCCGCTTGGCCGCCGACGTCACAGGAAGGAATTGCCGTATGAAGATTACCAAGATCGAGTGCTTCGTCCTGCTGGTGCCGGATTATCGCGCCGACGCCTGCTCGTCCGCGCAGGACGATCTGGTGGTGAAGATCCACACTGACGAAGGGCTGGTCGGCATCGGCGAGACCGACACCAATCCCTGGGTCGCGCGCGCCATGATCGAAGCGCCCGGCACGCACATCATGGGCCTCGGCCTGACCGAGATGCTGATGGGCAAGGACCCGACTGACGTCGAGGGCCTGTGGGACAAGATGTATACCGGCTCCGCCATGACGGGGCGGCGGGGTCTCGGCATCTGCGCCATGGGCGCGCTCGACATGGCCCTGTGGGATCTGCGGGGAAAGGCGGAGGGCAAGCCGTGCTGGCAATTGCTGGGCGGCGCAGTCAACAGCAACGGCATTACGCCGTACGCGTCCTTGCTGCCGGATGGCGACGATCTCGATACCTATACCCGCATTCTGGTAGAGCGCGCGGTGAAAGCGAAACAACTCGGCTTTCGCGCCGCCAAGCTGGAGATCTGCATCAAAGGGCCGTACTCGCACAACTCGCTGCAGGTTGCCGACGATCGCGAATGCGCAAAGATCGTCGCTGCCTGCCGCAAGGCGGTGGGGCCGGAGATGACGCTGATGGTCGATGTCGCGTACGCCTGGGCAGATTGGAAGGAAGCGTTGCGCGCCATCGACATGTTCGCCGATCAGGACATCTATTTCATCGAGACGCCGCTGCCGTCCGACGATATTGAAGGCTATGCCAAGCTGGTCAAGTCATCGCCGGTTCGGGTCGCCGCCGGCGAGTGGCTGAACTCCCGCTTCGAGTTCCGCGAGCTGATGGACCGCGATGCGCTCGATGTGGTTCAGCCGGACGTCGGCCGGGTCGGTGGCCTAACCGAAGCACGGCGCGTTACCATGGCGGCGCGGGACAAGGGGCTCGCGGTCGTGCCACATTGCTGGAAATCCGCCATCGGCATCGCGGCTTCGGCGCATCTGGCAGCGGTGTCGCCGACCTGTACCTATATCGAGTTCCTGCCGCGCGAGCTGGCCGACTCCAGCCTGCGCAAGGATCTGTGCAGCGTCGAACTGCCGGTGGTGGACGGCCGCATTCCGTTGCCGACCGCGCCGGGCCTCGGCGTCATCATCAATGAAGAGGCTTTGGCCAGTTACCGCGTGAAGTAAGGCGAAAACATGAAAATCGAATCCGTTGATTTCTTCTATCTCTCCATGCCGGTCGTCACCGACGCTGGCGACGGCAGCCAGGATGCACTGGTCGTTCGGGTGCAGGCCGGCGGCATCGAGGCCTGGGGCGAATGCGAAGCATCCCCGCTCACCTCGATCGCCTCCTTCGTGTGTCCGATGTCGCACGGGGCCTGCCGCCCGATCAGCGCTTCCGTGCTGGGCGAAGATGTCTCCTCGCCTGCTGACATCGCACGCATCGCGGCCACCATCCAGTGGAACAGCATGGATCTGCTGCAGGCGGCGCACACTTGGTCGGGGGTCGAGATCGCACTCTGGGATCTGCTCGGCAAGAAGCGCGGCGAGCCGGTCTACAAGCTGCTCGGTTACGACCGCGCCTATCCCAAGACACCGTATGCCTCGCAGCTGTTCGGCGACACGGCGCAGCAGACGCTCGAATTCTGCCGCGCCGCGCGCGATGCCGGGTTCCGTGCGGTCAAATGCGGCTGGGGACCATTCGGGCGCGGCACCTTGCAGGACGATGCGGACCAGCTCGCCGCGGCGCGCGAAGGGATCGGGCCGGACGGCATCCTGCTGATCGATGCCGGCCAGATCTGGAACACGGATGTTGCCGAAGCGGAGGCGCGCTTGCCGCTGTTGGAAGCCGTGAAGGCGACCTGGCTGGAAGAGCCGTTCAACGGCAGCGCCTACGAGGCCTATGGCGCGCTGGCGAAGCGGCCGAGTTCTGTGAAGCTGGCGGGCGGTGAGGCGGCGCATAACATCTTCATGGCGAAGCACACCATCGATATCGGCAAGGTCGGCTTCATCCAGATCGATTGCGGTCGCATCGGCGGCATCGGGCCGGCTAAGCAGGTGGCGGCTTATGCGGTGGGGAAGGGCGTCACGTACGTGAATCACACCTTCACCTCTCACCTTGCGCTCTGCGCGTCGATCCAGCCTTACGCGGGATTGTCGGAGCATCGGATCTGCGAGTATCCGGTGAAGCCACAGCCGATGGCGTGGGAGATGTGCAAGACGCACATCGCGCCGGATAAGAATGGCGAGATCCGTGTGCCGGAGACGCCGGGCCTCGGCATCGAGCCCGATCTTGCCGGCATGAAGAAATATCTGGTCGATGCGGAGATCAAGGTCGGCGGAAAAATCCTGTACCGGACGCCCGCCTTGGTTTGATCGAGGCGGGGTTCGGGCGCCTCCCTTGACGGGTCTTTGAGCGACAGCCTAGAGTCATCCGGCATGTTAGAACATATTCCAGAATACTGGAAAATGTTCGCATGGGACAGCGGAGGCCACGGCGTGGGGACGTGTCGATGGACTTGCTCGCGGACCAGGTTTGCATTGTCAGCGGTGCCGGGCAGGGCCTTGGCCGCTCGATCGCGCTTGAAATGGCCTCGGAAGGCGGCAGCGTCATGCTGCTGGAGCGGAATCCGGCAACGCTGCACGCGGTAGCGGCCGAGATCAAAGCAGCGGGCGGCGTAGCCCGGCCCTTCGCGCTCGACGTCACCGACTATGAGTCCTATCGCGCGGCGATCGACGATATCATCAAGGAATTCGGCAGGATCGACGTCCTCGTCAACAACGCGGCAATCAATCCACCGTCCGCCACCATCCTGCAGGACACGCTCGAGGACTGGCGGCGCACGATCGCGATCAATCTCGAATCCGTCTATATGGGCTCGAAGCTTGTGGCGCCGCACATGGTTGAGCGCAAGTCGGGCCGGATCATCCACATCGCCTCAATCCAGGGCTTTGCATCGAGCGGCGAGGTCGGCGCCTACAATGCGGCCAAGGGCGGCATGATCGCCCTCACCAAGTCGATGGCGGTCGAGCTTGGACCCTACAATATCCTGGTCAACGCGGTGGCGCCGGGCTTCATGTCGACGCCGATGTCGATCGTCAACGGCGTCAATGAAACCGAGACGCCCGAATTCTTCGAATGGTACGTGAAGAAAGGCAAGGTTCCACTGCGCCGGACCGGATACCCGGAGGACGTGTCGGGAACCGTGATCTTTCTCGCATCGAAATACTGCCGCTACATGACTGGCCAGCTGCTGGTCGTCGATGGCGGCCTGATGAGCACGTTCTGAAGACACCAAGAACGATAACAGGGAGGCTAGGGAAGCGCGATGAAACGGAACTGGAGAGAAGGTTTCTCACGTCGGGAGTTGTTGAAGACATCGGCCGGGCTCGGAGCAGGCGCGGCGCTGGGCGGCCTGCTGCCGGGTTCATCGGCCCTCGCCGCGACCGAACTCAACATGTGGTGGTGGGGCGAGCAGGAACTGCCAGGCCTGCAGGGTTTCGTCGATGAGGCGGCCAAGAGCTACAGCGCGGCAACAGTGAAGTCGATGCTGCAGGACACGGCGGTCGTGATCTCGCAGTTCCAGACCGCCGCCGCCGCAGGCGAAGCGCCGGACATCCAGTTTCTGTGGAACGGCATCTACCACATGGAGAGCGTGTGGCTCGGCTACCTGCAACCGCTGGAGGGCCTGGTGAGCGACCAGGTCATCAAGGATTCGAGCCCAACGCTGCTCAGCCGGTTCGGCGGTAAGACTTACCGGGTCGGCTGGTATGCCCTGCCGATGATCTGGATCTACAACAAGGACCTCTACGACAAGGCGGGGCTGGACGCGGACAAGGCGCCGGCCACCTGGGACGAGTTTCTGGCGGCCTGCGACAAGCTGAAATCGGCGGGGATCGCTCCGCTCGGTGGTGGCATCCAGGACGGTTACTGGGGCGAATGGTATTTCGGCCATGCGATCGCTCAGAACGTCGACAGCGCGGGCGAGGTGATTGGCTTGTTCACCGGCGAGCGCGACTTCCGCGAGCCCAAATACCATGAGCACTGGGTGAAGCTGGAGGAACTGAAGAAGGCGGGCTTTCTCAATGCAGACATGTCGTCGACCGAACTCTATCCCGGCATCGATCTGATTCCTGCGGGCAAGATTGCGGCGGGTCAGTCGGTCGGCGCGCGTGTTCCGAAGGACAGCGAAATGACCAAGGGCCGGATCGGCACCATGGTCATGCCCGTCTATGGCAAAGGCAAGCTGGCAGGCAAGCCGATCTTCGACTCCCAGGGCCTCGGCATTCCCACCAAGGCCAAGAACCCGAAAGACGCGGCGGCCTTCCTGGAATACCTGCAATCGCCGGAGCAGTTGAAGGCGCTGCATGACAAGACCGGCTGGATTCCCGCCAACACCAACTTCGATTTGTCGGTGATCACGGATCCGGTGGTGGTCGACATGTGGAAGCGCTGGGGACAGTCGGAGAACATCCCGTACCTCGCGAACCTTGTGCCGGGGCAATTCTACGAACAGGCACTGCTGCCGGCTGCCCAGCAGGTGGTCGAAGGCAAGATCACCGGCGAGCAAGCGGGCGAACTCGCATACAATGTCGCCAAGGAATGGCGCGACTTCAATCCGGACATCGTCGAGAACTACAAGAAGTGGTCGGCCGATCTCGGCGGCTGATATCGCGTGACAAGGGGAGTCCAGGCGCCGAATTTGCCTGGACTCCCCTCTCTATTTGGAATGCGCTGATGGCAACTGAACGCATGCGGGATCGGTCGTGAACCGGACATCGAGGTTTGCGCCGTATCTGTATGTCGCTCCGCTGGTCGTGCTGCTGCTGTTTGTATTCGGCTACCCGCTGGTCCGGATCTTCGAGTTCAGCTTCAAGATGGTGCGGGGCATCGACGGTCCGTGGATCGGGCTGCGCAACTATGAGCTCGTGCTCAATCAGCCGCTGTTCTGGGAATCCGTCCGTCACAACGTGATGCTGCTGGTGGCGGTGCCGTTCATGGTAGCCTGGTCGCTGCTGATCGCGGTCGTGTTATACGAGCGGCTGAAGGGCTGGAAGCTCTATCGCGTCATCCTGTTCATGCCCTACATCCTCGCGATTCCGATCATTGCTGTCATCATGAAGAAGGTGTTCCAGTTCAATGGACCGGTGAACGAGGTGCTGCGCTGGCTCAGCCTCGACTTTCTTGCGCTGGACTGGATCGGCTCGTCCGATGTGGCATTGTGGACGGTGATGATGCTGATCATCTGGCGCGAATCCGCCTTGGGCATCATCCTGTTCCTGGCGCGCATGTTGAGCCTGGATGAATCGCTGATGGAGGCGGCGCGGCTGGACGGAGCAAATTGGTGGCAGCGGGTGTGGCACGTGATCGTGCCGCAGATGCGGGTCGTCATGGAATTCTACATCGTGACCAGCGTTATCACCATCCTGTCCGCGGTGTTCGCGTATGTCTTCATGATCGGCGGTGGACGCGGCGGTCCGGGCACCTCGACCATGGTTGTGGAACTCTACATCTTCAACGCGCTGATCAGGACCAGCCTGCCGGGCATCGCTTCGGCGGTCTCCGTCATGCTGTTCGTGGTGTCGCTGTTGCTGATTGTGCCGCTGTTTGCCGCGCGGCGACGCGCCAACGAACAAGAAACAGCTTGAGGTCGCCATGGCCGTGCAAGCGAACAAGATAAGTAAGAAGCCGGACCGGGCGCTGAAGCATGGCATCCTGATCGTAGCAACTGCGATCGCACTGGCCCCGACGCTGTTCATGATCCTGACTTCGGTCAAATCCCAGGAGGAATATATCTTCAACAAGGTCGGGCTGCCTAAGAGCGTGGTGCTCGATCACTTCCGCACGGTGCTGTTCGAAAGCGATTTCATCGGCTGGATGGCGAACAGCATTATCCTCGCGGTAGGCGCCGTGGCCCTGAGCACGGTGGTTTCCTGCCTCGGTGCGTACGCCATCGCGAGAATGCAGTTCCCCGGCAGGGGACTCCTGTTCTCGATCAGCACGTCGCTGATGGCGATCCCGCCCGTGGTCATGATCGTCCCTCTGTTCGTGCTCTATACGCAATTGCGCCTGATCAGCACCTATGAAGGCGCGATCGTCATCTATGCGGGTCTGATCACGCCGTTCTCGGTCTACCTGCTGGTCAGCTTCTTTCGCACGCTTCCGCGGGAGCTGTTCGAGGCGGCGCGGATCGACGGCGCCGGCGACCTGCTGATCCTGCTGAAGATCGTGATTCCCTTGTCGCTGCCGGCCCTGCTCACCTTGGTGGTGGTGAACGCGCTCTATGTCTGGAACGACCTGTTGATCGCCATCATCTTCCTGCAGGACGACGCCAAGCGGACACTGATGGCGGGGATCAGCGTGTTCCAGGGCCGCTACAATGACCAGATACCGTTGACCATGGCCGGCATGGTGTTCGCGAGCGCGCCGATGATCATCCTCTATCTCGCCTTCCAGAAGCACTACATCCAGGGCCTGATGGCCGGTTCGGTCAAATGAGCAAGGATGTCGTGCTGGAAAGCGCGTCGCTGCGGGTCATCGTCCGACCGCACGTCGGCGGCACGATTACGGAGATCCTTCACAAGCCGACCGGCCTTTCAGTGCTCGGGACCGTTCCTTGGGAGCCGGTCGATGCGCCGCTGGAATCGGGCGCTGCGCCCGACGAGCCGGCGTGGCTCACCCGCTACACCGGCGGCTGGCCGCTGCTGTTTCCGAATGGCGGCAACGCCTGCTCCGTCGACGGCGTGTTCCACGGGTTTCACGGCGAAGCATCCATCACGCCGTGGGAAGCGGAAACGAGCGGCTCGTCCATCCGACTCAGTCGTCGCTTCGACTCAGTGCCGGTCCGGATGCGGAGGGAAATATCCCTCGACGACGACCTCCTTGTGATCCGGGAGTTGGCCGAACTCGAGGGCAATGAGCCGGCGATAGTCATGTGGGGGCATCATCCGACCTTCGGGTCGGATCTGCTGGCTGGCGAGTTTGAGATTCAGTCGGGCGCCCGTAGCGTGACAACCGATCAAGAGTACAATCCGCCAAGCAATCCTTTGCATCCTGGCGCGACCGGCGCTTGGCCGATAGTCGCGGGGAAAGACCGAACGATCGATCTTAGGCGACCTCTGGCGGGAAGTCATGAAACGGGGATGGCGGCTCTTGCGTACTTGTACAACTTCGAAAGCCCTTGGATGTCCATTCGCCGGTTGGACAATGCGGTAGCCGCAACATTGTCATGGGATTCGAGCGTCTTCTCCAGCCTCTGGTATTGGATCGAGCTCGGCGGAACGTCCGATGCACCCTGGTCGGGCCGGGCGCGCTTGATCGGCCTTGAGCCCAACACCACGCGCTTGGCCTATGGGCTGGCCGAGGCCAAGCGCCGCGATGCCGGGACCTTGACGTTGCAGGCTGGTTCTGCCCACTCCGCCTTCATTCGGTTGCATGTATGTAGGCCCTCCGGGGTTGTGCAAGGGATCGACTTGGACGGGCGCGCCCGTCCAAACTCCGAATGACGGCAAGCCGGAAGGCTTGGACGACCGCTCAAGGGGTCGGGCAACGATGTCCGCTACTGGCAAAAGCGGACATCCCGCTCGGCCTGACCAGCTTGGCAGCAATCATGCTCTCCAAATCGGTTACGCGCCGCTTTGTTCTCGCAATGTCGGACTCAACGGTAGCTTTCCCTCGAACGATGAAATCGGCGGGTATGCTTCGGGATCGACGATCACGTCGATGACGGTCGTCTCCCGCGCCGCGGCGGCCTCCGCCAATGCAGCGGCGTAGTCCGCAGGGTTCTCCACGCGACATCCCCGCAATCCGCAGGCCGCGGCGATGGCAGCGTGATCGACCGGTTGGAAATCGACCGCATCGGTATGGGCGCCAAACAACACGTCCTCGGCATGCTTCTGGTAGCCGAGCACCTGGTTATTCAGCACGGTGATCGTGACCGGTAGGGAATGCCGTCGCGAGGTCTCAAGCTCCGACCACACGTGAGCGAAGCCGCCGTCGCCGACCAGGCAGTGCACCTGCCGGTCGGGTGCGGCCAGCTTTGCGCCGAGGGCCATCGGCAAGCCCCAGCCAAGCCCCGCCATGCCGCGCGGCGTGAGGAATCGCATGCCCGGCGCGAGCGACGGGAGGTAGTTCGCGATCCAGATCGAGGCATAGCTGGCATCGGCGGCCACAATGTCGGTCGGCCTCAGCACCTTCGCCAGATCCCCCATCAGCCGCTCAGGGCGGATCGGGCGCGCGTCGGAGCGAAGCAGAGGCTCGGCTTCCAGCCGGTGGCGCTCGCGTCCCGCGGCAATGCTGCGCTCTAGTGCCGGCTTGGCCGCGCGCCGCTTCGTCAGATCGCGCGCCTGCAGAGCAGCCGCAAGCGCCGCGAGCGTCAGCTTGGCATCGCCAAGCAGGCGGAGCGCTTCATAGTTCCGGCCGATCTCCGCCCCGTCGATATCGAGATGGATGAAGCGGGCGGAACGCGGCAGTAGGCGCCAGGAATCCGTGCCGTTCTGGTTGGTCCTGTTGCCGACCAGCAGGATGACGTCGGCTTCGTCGATCAGTCCGCGCTGATGGCGTGCCATGCCGCCCGGACCCATGAAGTAGCCGACGACGCCGACCGAGAGGGGATGACGTTCGTCGACAGTCCCCTTGCCCATGCTCGTGGTCGCGACCGCCAGGCTGGCGCTCTCCTGCAGCAATGTCAGCTCGGCGGCCGCATCCGAGAGATGCACGCCGCCACCGGCGATCACCAGCGGCCGCTCGGCGCCGGCCAGCAGATCGGCTGCGGCGGCGATATTCGCCGGATCTGCCACCACGCGATCAAGCGGATAGGTGCCGAGCCTGGCATTGCGCCCGCTGGAGGCAGCCGAAGACGCGCCGATCAGATCATAAGGGCAGAGCAGGACGGCTGGCCCCGGCCTGCCGCTCGTGGCGGCGGTGAAGGCCATGTCGACATAGTCCTCGATCCGATCTGGGCTGTGTATCCGACGCAGCCATTTGCAGCAGCCGCCGAACAGCCGGAGGTGATCGAGCTCCTGGAAGGCATTGCGGTCGAAATTCTCCAGGGCGACGTCCTGAACCAGGGCAACGACCGGCACCGATGCGGTCAATGCTTCGCTGAGGGCCGGAACCAGAAGGGTCGCGGCGGGCCCGTTCTGCGCAGTGACGATCCCGACCTTGTGGGATATGCGCGCGTAGGCGTCTGCCATGATCGCCCCTGCGTTCTCGGTCCGGTAGGCGATCTGGCGGATGCCGAACTCCGGCGCCGCCAGATGAATCAGCGACGGGATCGACTGGCCAAAAACGGTGTCCACGCCATGGCGCTTGAGCGCGCCCGCGAAAGCCTGAGCGGCGGATTGATTGCTGCGGGACGTCGGCCCTTGGGTGAATTTTGCCACGAGCTGCTTCCGTTCTTTCCTAGGCGATAGGCATCGGGCCATCAAAATAGCATCCGGGCGGGTTTCCGGAATGGACATTTGCGGTCAACTGGGAAGTATTGGTGTCTTGGCCGCCGAAGTGCAGAGCGCTGCGCCAGGATGATGCCAAATGGGAGCAAGGCACATGTCAGCGATCGAATCGGTTGCCGGGCGTCGCGTCCTGATAACCGGCGGTGGCGCCGGGATTGGCGCCGTCACCGCGCACCTGCTCGCTCGCAGAGGCTGGCGCGTTGCTCTGCTCGACCGCGACGGCGCGGCGGCACAGCGCACGGCGGACGAAATCGGCAAGGATGGCGCCTGCTGGCATCAGGGCGACGTCACCGATCCGGCGGCGGTTAGCGCGGTCATGGACGCGATGCTTGCCGCATGGGGCGGCATCGACGACCTCGTCAACAACGCAGGGGTCTGGGACCATGCACCCCTGCTGGATCTCACGCGCGACCAATGGCAGCGCGTACTCGACGTCAACCTTCTCGCTCCGATCGAAATCTCCAACGCTGCGGTTCGCCGCATGGGGCCTGGAAGCGCGATCGTGAACGTGTCCTCCGTGCTGGGCCAGGTGTTGGCGCCGACGCGGGGGCCTTACTGCGTGTCGAAAAGCGCGCTGATCAGTCTGACGAAAATGCAGGCCATCGAATGGGCCGCTCGGGGCATCCGCGTCAACGCGATCGCCCCGGGCTACATCATCAACGAGCCGACGCGAGCGCTGGCTGCCAGCGGCAGTTTGGATCTTTCGGCGATCAACCGGCGAACCCCGATGGGTCGGCTCGGAACGGAAGACGAGGTAGCCGAGGGTATAGCCTTTCTGTTGTCGCCTGAACGGGCGAGCTACATTACGGGGCACACCCTGGAAGTGAATGGGGGCTGGACCGCGTACGGATATCTCTAGGGAGCACCGGATGATTACGGGATTCAACCACACCAGCTTCACCGTATCGGACATCGACAAATCGGTACGGTTCTGGACTGAGATGCTGGGATTCAAGGCGGCGTCGGTCTCGCCGCGCGAGGGCGACTGGCAGGAGACGGTGACCGGCGTGCCGGGCGCTTCTCTCATGGTGGCCCATCTCTACGGTCATGGCCATCACATCGAATTCATTCAGTACCTGCGGGGTGCAAGCGATGGTGCCCCGCCGCAACCCGCTGTGGCCGGCGCGGCGCATGTCTGCCTCGAAGTCGACGACATCGCCCGGACCTGGAGCGAACTCTTGGGGGCGGGCGCGACGAGCCAAGGAAGAATTGCCAGCGTGAAGTCCGGTCCGGTTGACAGTTGCCTGGCAGGCTATATCCGGGACCCGAACGGCATCATCATCGAGCTGCTCGAACTCCAGAAGAACTGACGCTTTGGAGAGCGGACATGGCAGTTCCCGGTGATTGGTTTTTATTTGATGCGATGTGCGCACGTGCCACAAAGCAGACTTTTCTGCCCCCAGATGAGCGCGTGACGGCAATTCAAACCCATCGCAGGCCAGATCTGGCGATTGTGTTTGGACATGAATTTGCTTCGCGACCCACTCTCTCGGGGCAGCGAGACCTTTCCGCGGTGCGTGAATGCGTCTAGGCTGTTCGCATCCTCTGGCCCATATGTCGCGTGCGGTATCGTCGCGAGCATTGGACCTCTCGTGGCTTTCATTGCGTTGCGTTCCTGAATGCAGCCGGTTTCGACGCAGCCTCTGGCTATGGAGGGACGAACATGAGAGTACGACGGTGGTTTGACGATCCCCAGCGTGACGGCCTGATAGCGGCCGCCCAGAAGGAAGGTCAGCTCACGGTGATCGGCCTGCCTCGCGACTGGTGCGGATGCGGCGCCTTGATCGATGCCTTCAAGGCCAAATACGGGCTGATCGTCACCGAATCCAAACCCGATGCCACATCGGCCGGGCAGTTGGAGGCGCTCAAAGCCAGCCGGTATGACCGCATGCTTCCAGCACCGGATGTAATCGATGTCGGCCTGTCGTTCGGCTCAGCGGCGAAGAAAGATGGCCTGCTTCAACCCTATAAGGTATCGACCTGGAGCACGATCTCGGATGCCGCCAAGGATCCCGACGGGTTCTGGTGCGGGCACTACTACGGCGTGCTTTCGTTAGAGATCAATACAGATATCGTGAAGAACGCTCCGCAGGATTGGTCGGACCTGTTGAGACCGGAATACAGGAATGCAGTCGCGCTCTCTGGCGACCCGCTGACCGCAAACCAGGCGATCCTGGCAGTGTACGCAGCTGGGCTATCTGCTTGCGGCAATAGAGATCATGCGGCAGGCGAGGGCCTCAAATTTTTCGCCGAACTCTCAGAAAGAGGCAACCTCGTACCATTCGTCGGTACTTCTCAATCACTGTTGAGTGGTTCCACGCCAATCCTTATCCGCTGGAGCTATCTTGCGTTGGGTGACCGCGACCGATTTGCTGGCAGTTCAAAGATCGAGGTCGAGGTGCCAAAGACCGGACTGGTCGGCGGCATCTATGTCGAGGGCATCAGCGCGACCGCTGCGCACCCGAACGCAGCAAAGCTATGGATGGAGCACCTCTATTCGGACGAAAGCCAAGTCACCTGGCTCAAGGCCCACTGCCATCCCATCCGATTCAGCAATCTCGTGCAGACCCGCAAGGTTCCCGTTGAACTGCTAGAGCAGCTGCCTGAGATTCACGAGGCGCCTGACGAGCTGGTCTTCCCGACCGTCGAGGAGCAAGAAAGAGCGAAGGAGATCATCATCAAGGGCTGGGACGACATCGTCGGCGCGAAGATCCGATGTACTCCACCCGTAGGCTCGCGCCCGCCAACATCCCTCAACGACATGCCACACCGGCCTTCAGCCCTCGGTTGATCGGCGGAGTTATTTCTCCTTCCGCCACTCCCGCCTGCGCGACGGGAATGACTGCTTTTGGCACAAAGCAGACATGACACAATTTCATGAGCGAGGTCGGTCTTTAGGGAACGAGTGGCGACCGCAGACGGCGTAGGTGCGCCTTCCGTGTCCGCCAGAGCGGAGAGAGGAAGCCGTTTATGGCCGGGATGGCGAACGATCCGACGATGAGACCGGCTCCGGCTGCCTGAACCAGCCAGGCTGGGGTGGCGCTGGCACCGAGCACTGAGGGACTAATATGGTCGGTAATAATTGGTTCCAAGAATCAGACCTTCAGGGTCGCGGCAGGACGCAATTTTTCCGTCCTATCACAGGGGGCTGTTGAGTGCGTTGCTCAGCCCGGCTGGCGGGGTTTTCTCTGCTGCCAAGTCTCGGCGGAACTGACCTTCTCCACGTATTGTTCTCCTAGAGTCACAACCCAATACAGGAGTTCGATCCATGGATAAGTCTCAAATTCGCGAGCACATGAAGGTCGTTGGTTCAGATGGCCGCTCTATCGGCAGCGTGGACAAGGTCGAGGGCGACAAGATCAAGCTGTCCAAGAGCGGTTCCGCCGACGGCCAGCACCACTTCATTGATCTGGCGGACGTCGCGGACATCAAGAACGACGAGATTCGCCTGAGCAAGAACCGCACCTGAGTGTAGCGATGGGGCTCAGATAGACCTGCCTCGTCCGGCGTCATCACCAAGCGGGCATGGGGCGTTGTACTTCCTCCGCGAGCCGGATTCTGCCAGTGGCACTTGACCAGCGCGCTGATGCGGGTGGAAGCTGGCCGCATCCAATTCCGGCGGCCGCCAACCGGACCCATCCAGGCGAACCTTCGAGGTCTGAGTTTGGCACCTAGCAAGTTCATGAGCGAGGTCGGTCTTTACGGAACGGGTGGCGACCGCAGGCGGCGTAGGCGCGCCTTCAGAGTCCGCCAGAACGGAGAGAGGAAGCCGCTCATGGCCGGGATGGCGAGCGATCCGACGATGAGACCAATGAGGCCGGCTCCGGCTGCCTGAACCAGCCAGGCCATGAAAGTTCCGATGGCGGGGATCGATTGCTGCGCGGCGGCGCCGGCATCGTGCAGCAAGTGGCTCGGCCATGACCAGCCGTAACCTTCGATGCCGTGCAGCAGAATCCCGCCGCCGACCCAGATCATGGCCGCAGTGCCGACGATGCCGAGCATGCGCAGGAAGTATGGCATGCTCCGGACCAGAAGGCGGCCGACCAGTCTGGCCGGCGCGCCGAGCGCAGATGATGCGCCGACCTGCGCGAGCGCAAGGCCCACATCGTCGGCTTTCACGATAATGGCGACCACACCATAGACCGCGATAGTAATCGCGATACCGACGCTGGCCAGCACCGCCGCCTGGGTCCACGGCCCAGCGTCCGGAATGGCGCCGAGGGTGATAGTCATAATTTCGGCCGAGAGGATGAAATCGGTCTTGATCGCGCTGGCGACCTTCTGATCTTCGAATGATTGCGGGTCGGCCGCGATCGGCTCCAATGCTGCTTCGTGTTCGTGCGCGGCGTGCGGGAACAGGGATTCGTAGACTTTCTCGGTGCCTTCGTAGCAGAGATAAAGTCCGCCTAGCATCAGCAGGGGCATGATGGCGTGCGGCGCCAGCAGGCTCAAGACCAGGGCGGCCGGCAGTAGGAACAGCAGCTTGTTCTTGAGCGACCCCAGGGCGATCTTGCCGATGACCGGCAGCTCGCGCGCCGCCGCGAACTCCGTCAGATAGCGCGGTGTAACCGCGGTGTCGTCGATCACAACGCCTGCCGCCTTGGTTCCGGCCTTGGCCGCTTGTCCGGCGATGTCGTCCAGTGACGCTGCCGCGGCTTTCGCCAGGCTGGCCACATCGTCGAGAAGGGCAATGAGGCCGATACTCATGGTGGGCTCCTGTTGGCGGCGAACCGGCGTGACCCGGCGCCGGTATACCTGACGGCCTGCGTAGCCTAGTCCAATATTGGAGCTTTGGCAGGACGGCAGGCGTGCGACGCTCGAGGTTAGCGATGTCTTGTTCATCCCGGCCGGAGATCCACTCGGCGACCAACGCCGGTGCCAGCAACGGAGCGGAGCTTGCCACGTACATTGTCGAGAAAGGCAAGCCGCTCGTTATCTAAGTCCGATCTCGTTTAGCCAGCCAGTGACCTGATTAAGCGTCCGTCGTTCCTGATCCGCCTCGATCGAGAATGGAGGCTCGATTTTTGTGCCGGGCGCATGGTCGGCAAGGACAGCAAGACTGTCGCCCAGACCGTAGCCTCCGTGGGTGATGAAGGGGCGCAGCGTCTTGCCGGAGAGGTCGTGCTTTCTCAGGAAAGACCGGATCACCGGCGGGGTGGTCTCTCCCCAGATTGGGAAGCCGAGAAATACACTCTCGTAGGCTGCCATGTCGGGGACCCGTGCCTCCAGTGGTGGCTCGTGGCCGCGGTCCCGCTCCTGTCGCGCCTGCTCGACGGTCTGGTCGTAATCCTCCGGGTACGGCCGGTCCGGGCGGATCTCGAAGAGCTCCGCGGCAAGGGCTCGCTGAATGGTTCCCGCAATGACGCGGGTGTTTCCAGATCGGGAGAAATAGGCCACGAGGATCTTTGACTCTGCGTCTCGCGCCCCGGAGGTCGCGTCTGCAGAAGCGGTGACGCTGACCGCGAGCGAGAGCAGAGCGGGCGCACCCAGAATCATCCGTCGGGAGAGATCTTTGGTCACGGTCGGCCTAGGAAGGCAGGGCTCATGAAATCTCAGGCATGTGTTCGAGGAGCTTGTCGAGCGTGATCGGATAGTTGCGCACGCGCACGCCGGTGGCGTTGTAGATCGCATTGGCAACCGCCGCGCCGACCCCGCAGATACCGAGTTCGCCGACTCCCTTGGCCTTCATCGGGGATGAGATCGGGTCCGCCTCAGGCAAGAAGATGACTTCCTGATGCGGAATATCGGCGTGGACCGGCACTTCATAGCTGGCAAGGTCGTGGTTCACGAAGTAACCAAAGCGCTTGTCGATCGCGAGCTCCTCCATAAGCGCGGCGCCGGTGCCCATCGTCATCGCACCGATCACCTGGCTGCGCGCAGATTTCGGATTGAGAATGCGGCCTGCGGCGCAGACCGCGAGCATGCGCCGTACCCGGACCTCGGCCGTCGCCACATCGACGGCGACTTCCACGAAGTGTGCGCCAAAGGTCGACTGCTGGTATTTCTTATCGAGATCGCCATATTCGATGGCGTCCTCGGCGACGATGTCCTCTCCCTCTGCGGCCTGAGCAAGCGGGACGCTGCGATCGCCGGCTTTAACCTGCTCGTCGAGGAACTCCGCTTCCGACGCGTCAAACCCAATCTTTCGCGCTACCGTCTCGCGCAGCTTGACGCACGCGGCATAGACTCCCGAGGTGGAGTTGTTGGCGCCCCATTGCCCGCCAGAGCCGCACGAAACCGGAAAGCTAGAGTCGCCGAGGCGCACCGACACCTTGTGAAGCGGCAGGCCCATCATCTCGGCGGTGGTCTGAGCAATGATGGTGTAGCTGCCGGTACCGATGTCGGTCATATCGGTCTCAACCGTCACCATGCCACGACTGTCGAGTCGAACGCGGGCGGCGGACTTGGTGAGCAGGTTATTCCGGAAGGCGGAGGCGACACCCATGCCAACCAGCCAACCGCCGTCGCGGGTCTGACCGGGCTTCGGATTACGCTTGCTCCAGCTAAAGCGTTCGGCGCCGAGCCGTAAGCACTCGATCAATCGACGCTGCGAGAAGGGCCGCTCCGGCTTTTCCGGATCAACCATCGTATCGTTGATGACCCGAAACTCGATCGGATCGATGCCGAGCTTCTCGGCCATCTCGTCCATGGCGATTTCCAGCGCCATCAGACCCGGCGCCTCGCCCGGCGCACGCATGGCATTGCCTTCGGGGAGGTCGAGGACGGCAAGCCGCATTGCTGTCATGCGATTTGTACCGGCATAGAGCAGGCGGGTCTGGCTGACGGCAGTCTCTGGCTGACCGCCCGGCAAGTCACCTGACCAGCTTTCATGACCGATTGCTGTGATCTTGCCGTCGGTGGCCGCGCCGATCCGGATGCGCTGGATCGTTGCGGGCCGATGCGTGGTGTTGTTGATCATTGTGGGCCGCGACAGGGCCACCTTGACTGGGCGCCGCGCCGCGCGCGCGCCAAGGGCTGCGAGGATGGCATCGGCTCGCACGAACAGCTTGCCGCCGAATCCGCCACCGATGAAGGGCGAGATGAGGCGGACATTTTCCTTCGGAATACCGAGCGTCGTCGCCACATCTCCGGTGCTCCAGTCGATCATCTGGTTGGAGGTCCAGAGGGTGAGCCTATCCCCGTCCCATGCAGCGATCGAGGCATGCGGCTCCATCATGGCATGCGACTGGTCCGGCGTGGTGTAGGTCGCATCGAGCTGGACCGGCGCCGCGGCGAACGCGCCGTCAAAGTCTCCGACGGCTGTGTCGGAAGGGCCGCCGAACCCAGGTTCGGGCTTGATAGCGGAGCTCTTCGCTGCCGCCAGATCGAATGCGCCGTTGGCTTGGACATAGTCAACGCGGACCAGCTGCGCGGCGGCGCGCGCCTGCTCGAAAGTCTCGGCGACGACAACGGCGATCGCCTGATGGTAATGCTGGATCTCGGGGCCACCAAGCAGCTTGGCGGTATTGAAGTTGCCCTTGCCGAGCTTGCCGGCCTCTTGCGCCGTGACGATTGCCAGGACGCCGGGCGCGTCCTTAGCGTCCCGCAGTTCGATCGAGGCGATCCGCCCGTTGGCAATCGCTGAGCCGACCACGTAGCCATAGGCTTGGTTCGAAACGGCATCGTGCCGCTCGTAGGCATAAGGCGCGGTGCCTGTGGTCTTGAGGGGACCGTCGATCCGGTCAGTTGGCTTGCCGATAACCTTGAGCTGGTCGATCGGATTGGCTGTGGCTGGAGTGTCGAACAACATGGCTCAGGCCCTCGCTTCCGTCAGCACCGCGGCGAGGGTGCGCTCGACCAGCGGCAGCTTGAACGCATTCTGGTGTGTAGGCTGGGCGCCGGCGAGCAGCTGGGCCGCCACCACCTTGGCTCCACGCGGCAGCTCTGCCTCGGCCGCCTCGACGCGCCACGGCTTGTGCGCCACCCCGCCGATCGCGACGCGGCCGCTGCCATCGGACTGCACGATCGCTCCGACCGAGATCAGCGCGAAGGCATAGGACGCGCGATCACGGACCTTGCGGTAGATGTGCGCGCCGCCGACCGGCTTGGGGAGCGTGACCGCCGTGATCAGCTCGCCCGGTGCCAGCGCGGTTTCGATGTGCGGCGTGTCGCCGGGCAGCCGGTGGAAGTCGGCAATCGGAATGCTTCGCGTTCCGCCATCGGGTTGCACCGTCTCTATCGTGGCATCCAGCGCACGCATCGCCACCGCCATGTCGCTGGGGTGCGTCGCGATGCACGCCTCGCTCGCGCCAACGATTGCGTGCTGGCGGCTGAACCCGCCGATCGCCGCACATCCGCTTCCGGGTTGGCGTTTGTTGCATGGCTGGTTGGTGTCGTAAAAATAAGGGCAGCGGGTGCGCTGGAGCAGGTTGCCGGCGGTGGTGGCCTTGTTCCGCAACTGGCCCGAGGCGCCCGCGAGCAGCGCGCGCGAAAGCAAGCCATAGTCGCGCCGAACACGCTGGTCGGCGGCAAGATCGGTATTCCGCACGAGCGCACCGATGCGGAGACCGCCTTCAGGCACCGTTTCGATCTTGTCGAGCGCGAGGTCATTGACGTCGATCAGGTGCGTCGGCGTTTCGATCTCGAGCTTCATCAGGTCGAGCAGATTGGTTCCGCCCGCGATGAACTTGGCGCCTGCGGTGCGCGCGGCGGCCGTTGCGGCCTCTGCTGGCGAGTGCGCGCGTTCGTAACTGAAGGACCTCATGCCGGCCTCCCCGCGACCTCGGTGATCGCATCGACAATGTTGGAGTAGGCGCCGCAGCGGCAGATGTTGCCGCTCATCCGCTCACGGAGTTCAACCGCCGTCATTTGCGGCGACCCCACTAGGTCGGCACTTACATGGCTCGGAATGCCGGCCTTGATCTCTCCGAGCACCGCCACGGCCGAGCAGATCTGACCGGGCGTGCAATAGCCGCACTGATAACCGTCATGCTTCACGAAGGCGGCCTGCATCGGGTGGAGGTTCTGTGGAGTGCCCAGCCCCTCGATCGTAGTGATGCTGTCGCCATCGTGCATGACCGCCAGCGTCAGGCACGAATTGATCCGGCGCCCGTCCACGATCACGGTGCAGGCCCCGCATTGACCGTGATCGCAACCCTTCTTGGTACCGGTCAGGTGTAAATGTTCACGCAAGGCATCCAGCAACGTGGTCCGGGTGTCGAGCTCAAGCTCGCGAGCTTCGCCGTTCACCTCGAAGGACACCTTCGAGATGACAGGATCCGCGGTGGCAGGAGTTTGGGCGTAAGCTATCGATGGCACCGCTGTCACCGCCACGGATGCCGCAGTGCCGATCAACACGTCACGCCGGGATAAGTCGAGCTCCCGGGGATGGAAGGGGTGGCATTTCACGTCGGCGTCTCCCTGATGCTACTGGCGTTCGCTCAAAATCGTCGAACGGCGACTTCGCTGCGGGCTGTTCAAGTTAACGTCCGTCGGTCGGCGGCGTTCCAATGCGAGAGGGTTCTTCGTTGTCCGGGCGCCGATTCGCACTGTTGGCTTGGCCAACGTGGCTGGTGCGGTGATCAGCGGCCGACCAGTTTCTGCAGATGTTCCGGATATCGCGCCCCCTGGACCGGGACCTTCGAAACGGCGCGCTCGATGTTGCCAAGGTCGTCGGGCGTGAGAGTGACGGCGGCCGCGCCGACGTTCTCTTCCAGCCGGTGGAGCTTGGTGGTGCCGGGAATCGGCACGATCCAAGGCTTGCGAGCCAGCAGCCAGGCGAGTGCGATCTGAGCAGGTGTCACGCCCTTCTCAGCGGCAAGGTCGCGAACCACATCGACAATAGCCTGATTGGCCTTGCGTGCTTCCGGCGAGAAGCGCGGCACGATATTGCGAAAATCGTGCTTGTCGAAGGTCGTGGTCTCGCTGATCGCGCCGGTCAGGAAGCCTTTGCCCAGTGGGCTGAAGGGAACCAGGCCGATGCCGAGCTGCTCGAGCGTCGGCAGCACCTCCTGCTCGGGCTCCCGCCACCACAGGGAATATTCGCTCTGCAGCGCGGCGACCGGCTGGACCGCATGGGCTCGGCGAATCGTCTGCACGCCGGCCTCGGAAAGCCCGAAGTGCTTCACCTTACCTGCCCGGATGAGGTCCTTCACCGCGCCAGCAACGTCCTCGATCGGCACCTCCGGATCCACGCGATGCTGATAGAAGAGATCAATGGCATCGATCTTGAGGCGCTTGAGCGAGGCGTCCGCAACCTCTTTGATATGCTCCGGCCGGCTATCCAGTCCCAGCTGCTGGCCCGTCCTTGGATCGAGCTTGAAGCCAAACTTCGTGGCGATCGCGACCTGCCCACCGAAGGGCACGAGGGCTTCGCCCACCAACTCTTCGTTGGTGTAAGGGCCATAGACCTCTGCGGTGTCGAAGAAGGTGACACCGTGTTCGACGGCGGACCTAATCAGCGCGATACCTTCCTGCTTCTCGACAGCTGGGCCATAGCCAAAGCTGAGGCCCATACAACCGAGGCCGATGGCCGAGACTTCCAAACCACTGTTGCCGAGCTTGCGCTTTTGCATCCGTGCTCTCCGGGACTTACGATTGTTTGGCTCTAAGGAATGTGGGAAGTGCGCTTGGGAACCATTAGGTGGTAAAATCCGCACAGACTTATGAGCTGGAGTCATGAATGCCCCGCCAGAGCCTCGACGACCTCCTGGCCTTCCTCGCAGTGGCGCGTGAGCGCAGCTTCACCAAAGCGGCCGCGAAGTTGGGAGTGTCGCAATCGGCTCTCAGTCACACCATCCGTGGACTTGAGACGCGGCTCGGTCTCCGGCTGTTGACGCGGACCACCCGGAGTGTCGCTCCTACAGAGGCTGGTGAGCGCCTGCTTCAGACCGTAGGGCCGCGGTTTGAGGAGATCGACTCCGAGCTCGACGCCCTCAGCGAACTTCGGGACAAGCCGGCTGGCACCATCCGGATCACGACCGGTGAGCATGCAGCCACAACGGTGCTCTGGCCGAAACTGGCCAAACTCCTGCCGAAGTATCCGGACATCAAGGTGGAGATCATCGTCGAGTATGGCCTGACCGATATCGTCGCCGAGCGATACGACGCGGGCGTGCGCTATGGTGAGCAAGTTGCGAAGGACATGATCGCAGTACGTATCGCACCCGATATGCGCTTTGCTGCTGTGGGGGCTCCGTCTTACTTCGCCAAGAGACCGCCACCTAGGAAGCCACAGGACCTAGTTGGCCACACGTGTATCAATCTACGTCTGCCGACGTACGGAGGCTTGTATGCGTGGGAGTTCGAAAAAAAAGGGCAGCAAGAGTTGAAGGTGCGCGTCGACGGCCAACTCGTTTTTAACACGCTCACCCCGATCCTCGCGGCAGCGATCAGCGGTTTCGGGGTGGCCTATGTGCCGGAGGACCTGGCTGAACCCCATATCACAAAAGGCCACCTCAAGCGGGTACTCGATGATTGGTGCGCTCCGTTTCCCGGATACCATCTCTACTACCCGAGTCGAAGGCAATCCTCTCCAGCGTTTGCCCTCTTGGTTGATGCGCTGCGTTGTCGCGAGTAGGCCGGCGCTGCGCGCAAGTCGGGATGACGATCGGCCCCGACGCCTCCCTTCTGGTGGCGGATGATGTTGGCAATGTGATGTGGCATACCGCCGAGCGGCAGATGTGAGCAAGTTTTTGGGGGGCGGCGCTCATCTTCCATACGCCGCCGAGTTCGATGTTATCCAATGTCCGCTTTTGGCACTAAGCGGACAAAGGGCGATTCGCGACCTAGGTCGGCTTTCGACCCATTCCGGAAGTCCGGACAGGCTATTCGCCGTGAGAGGCTCTGTGCTGGAGGAAGAAGCGGATCATTTCGCGGCTGGCGTCCGGGCCGCGTGGCTCGGTGTACGATCCCTCTGTGCTCCCGCCGGACCAAGCGTGGCCGCATTCGTGCAACGTCCAATGCTCTAGGACGGCCCGGCCGCCTTGATCCTTGTCACTCACGCAGGTGTATTTGATCCCGCCCCGAGACTGGCCGCTGACCACGGCACGCGTCAGGTGCACACCGGCCTTAGCCTGCGCGATCACCTGGTTGCCGTTGACTGGATTGACGGTGGTGTCGCGATCACCGTGAAACACGATGGTCGGGACAGGACGTAGGGGACCGGCTTGCCGGTATCGTTTGGCGCCTTGCCGCATGGCGCTAAACGCGGACGGAATATCACTAGCGGCGCCGCAGGCCAGACCGGAATGAACGCCGACTGCTGCGAAGATATCGGGATAGGCGGCACCTATGATCGCTGCCGCCGCACCGCCGGCGGACAGACCGGCGACATAAATCTGCGACCGCGCGATGGCGTGGTCCTTCGCGATCTGCTGAGCGATGCCCGCAATCAGCGCGGGTTCACCCTCGCCGCGGCGCTGGTCACCTGGCCGGAACCAGTTCCAGCATTTCGAAGGATTGGATGACTTTGGTTGCGCGGGATAGGCAACCAGGAATCCGAACTCCTCGGCCAGAAGATTCATGCGCGTTCCGGCGGCAAAATCATCGGGAGTCTGTGTGCAGCCATGCAGCATCATCACCAGCGGAACCGGCTGGCCGGTGAAGCTGGATGGGATGTAAAGCTTGTAGTCCAGGATTCCCGCTTCATTGGCGAAAGCCAGCTGTTCGAAGCGAGCGCCCTTTGGCAGAACGGTTGTGCGCCTGGCGGCTGGCGGAGTCCGCAGGGGGAGTTCGGGAACAATCCGCGCATGTTCCGTCCCGGAACTGCTGTCAGTCGCAGCGTGAAGCGGAGATGTCCAGCCTGCTCCCGTCGCCGGTGAGGGTGGAACCATATCGATGAATTCCGGCGCTCTTGGAGGTGCCGGCTGGCGCTCAACGCCCGCCTCAGAACAGGGGGCCGGCGCTGGCGCGCTGGAGATTGTCCCGCGCAGCAAGGCCATCGCCTCATCCAGTCTTCCTTCGGTCGTAAGGCGAGTCGCCTCGGCCATGGCGGTCTGCGAAAGCGGTTTCATGAAGCAAAGTCCTTTGTGTTCGAAATGGACGAGGCGCGACTGTCGCCCAGCCGCGAAAAGGGCTGCAGGATCGTCATGGGAAAGATCGGCGGGTCAGCGCATGCGATCGGCGAGCGCGGCCTTGACGGCCGAGCTCGCATGCAGTGCGCCAAGGACTTGGATGGAGCCGATGGTTTCCCGCGCCAGCTCCGGTGATACGTCGGCCGCAATCGTGGCTAGTCCGAGGACCTGAATGTTCAGCATCTCGCCGGATGCAAGCACGCGCTCGAGATCATGCCGGTTGTAGTGCCGCAGACCAATGTCCAGCTGCTGTCTTGCGACGGTTTGCTTGAGCGTTGAATCGTGGCGGTCGAGCAGGCTCCGGATCGCCGTCCGGATCAAATCGGTGCGATTCGAATAAAAGCGCTGAGCCACCAACAGATCGATGTGGCCGAGGTCGACATATCCGAGATTGATGGTGATCTTTTCGCTGTCCGGCGCCTTCGGCGGGGACGGTTTCACCATTTCCATTGGTCGCTCCCGCCATCTCCAGACCATCCATCTGGATGGTAGATGATGAGAGGGCGCCGCACTTGCAAGAAGTATTTCAACAATCTCCGTGAACGCCCGGCTCAGGCATCCCGTGCACGACCGCCCCACGTCGCCGCTAGAGCGGCCGCGAATGCCCCGGCAAGCATTGCTACTGCGCCCCAAAGAGCCGTGTACATGCCAGCCTTTCGGGCCGCGTCAGCTGCTTCCTTGGCCTTCTGCTCGGCTTCCGCTTTCGTCGCCTTTGCCTTCTCGATGACTTGATTGACGCGCTGCTCCGCCTCGGGCTGGGTCATACCGGTCTCCTGCGCAACCAGCTGAGTGAGATACGCTTTGTCCTCCTGGGACAATTCGCCGTCGAACGCCACGCGCAAGACGCGTCCTACTTCGTCTCGCCGGCTGCGCGCATCTGAAGTTGCCGCAAGCGGAAGAGTGACGGCGCCCGCCTCGGCCGATGGTGCTGGAGGCTGCACCGCCTCGCCCGTCGTAGCGGCGGCCTGGCCTGTACCACCGGTTTCGCCGCCCGGAGCCGGGACGGGACCGGCTGGCCGGAACATGGAATCAACCACATAGCCGACATTGTCTCCATCGCGCATTTGACCCATCAAGGCCGGCGCCGCGCCCGCCGCGGCGCCCTGGGCAGCTTGCCCGGCTGCGCCAATCCCGGCCGCAGTTAGGGCGACACCGCCACCCGCCGCCGCCATCGCTAGGCACGCGATCACCAGGATCGTGGCGACAGCACTGACTGCCCAGACCACCAATCCATGGGCTGTATCCCGGAAATAGGTCTCATCGCCCCGCAGACCCGTTGGCTTGGGCCGCAAGCGACCGGCGAGATACCCGCCAGTACCGGACGAGATGGCGTGGACGACAATGAGAAATATCGCCGCGCCGATGCCTGCCGCCGCAGCCGTGTCAGCGGCCTCGCGGCCGGTAAAGTCCCAGGGCGATGCGACAGATAGGCCGAAGGCCGCACCGATCGCCAGCAGCACAAACGACAAAGCGGCGGCCGAGAAGGCGCCAGCGAAGATGGCACCCCACGACACCGTCGGCGTATTGGTTCTTATTGAGACTTCTTCCAGCAAGAGGTCAGCGCGGGCAGTAGGATCTTGGATTGCCATGGGAGTTTTCCAGATGCATGTGGGGACTGCACCGAAAACAAGCCGGCGTGCAGGGCATTGCACATGCGCAGTAGATCCGTGCTCTGTCATTTGACACTGACTACAGATCACCGCCCTCGAGAAGGCGCAGCTCGCCGCCGATCCGGGCGACGAGGCAACGTTTATGACCGAGATTGGAACCGCCAAAGCGGCGATGGGCGTTCAGTAGCCTGAGTTTGCACTGAGCGGCCGCGCTTACCGGAAGTTTTCCGAGGCGCGGCTGTTTTGGATGGGTGATGTGGTTAGAAACGAACGGCGGCGAATCAACGACGCGTGAGGGGGACGCGTTTGGTGAAGTTCGCCGCCGCTAGGTGCAACAGAACAACGAACAATCGACAAGACCGCTCGTTGCTCCGGAGTAAAGCTCGGTCTGCTATGTTTTCTGACCTGGCCAATTTTGGGCCGAGCCTCAGTCTGGAGAGTCCCATGGGCGACCCGCTCAGGCCAGAGCCCATACGACAAGGATCAGGAGTCCAACCCAGAGCGCGGGAAGAAGCAGACCCAAGCCACATACAGGAAGATCCGACGCGCCAAACCAGGCGCTCGTACTCTCACTCAGGACCCCGGCGGGGCAACTGGCGGGATTTCCTTTGGCAGGATAACAGCCGCGCAGCTGGTGACCGGGAACTACACTTTCCATCGTGTGTTCCGTATTTGCATCTTCACTCTGACGGGCGACACAAGTCGCGGCGCCAGTCCGCCCTTGGACCGCATCTGGAGAGTCCTATGAGGCTTCGATATGTGTTTCGGGATGTCGACGAGACCCTATTGGCAACGGTGGAGACCGATCAACCTATCGCGCATCTGGCGATCGGAACCAATATCGTCTTGCAAACTGACAAGTATGCACCAGAACGAGAAACGTGGCTCAGGGTTGAACACATCATGGTAGGGGTGACGACTGGAGTAAGCGGCATCACCCAAGACAAGGTGGGATTGATCTGTTCAGTTCAGAGCACGAAGTCAACCACGGTCGCGCAAGGACACACTCCCAACTCTTATCAGGACATGGTTGAGACGCTTACCGAGACAAGATAGGCTCCAAAGTCTTGCCCTTCCATAGTTCTACTTATCCCGTTTGCCGTCATCGCCGCCGGAGTTCCATTCCGCTGTGTAGTGAAAGTCCTTGCCGGTAGTCCAAAGCGTAGTGCCGTCGCGATTGGAGCGGATCTCAGGGTTCTCCGGAGTATCGGCTTCGGAAGCACGCAGGTACTCCAGGTCTAATTGATTGGCGGCTAGAACTCTTAAGTAGGATGCAGCCTCATCCTGAGTCGCGGCTTTGAGTGTGGTCATCCGAATTCGAACCGACCCACGCCATTAGCCTATTCGCCAGCTCATTTTTTTGTGTTCCGCTCAGCTGCCCAGTTAGCTCTTGTCACGGTCAGCGTCACCCTCGGGTCGACTGCCCGGCTTCTCGCCGGCAATGCCTTCGCGCTGGATAGCGGCGTCCTCCCGGTCCAGGTCGTCCGGTTTGCGCTCCCACTGCTTATGAGCTTCGCCTTCGGAGCGGCCACGATGCTCCCGCCTCTCCTCGCTGAGCTGCTTAACCCTTTCATTCCGATCCGCGGGAGCGCCTCGACCGACGTTGTTTTCTGGATCAGGTTTCGCGGCGCTGGCTGGGGCGGCGTGTTCTTGATTCTTGGGATCGTTGATCATGAGGTCCTCTTTGGGTGCTGCGTATTGATATGAACAAACCGTCGCAGCGCTTGATCCCTGGCCGAGTGAGCTAGTCAAGCTCTATATCGCCGTTCACCACTAGGTGTAGCTTGGTGCTGGCAAGAGTGATCGTCGCTTTGGCTTCCAATGTCTCGCTTCCGGCCAGACCGCCTTGCGCGAGCGCGTCTCGCACCGCGCTTTCAATCTCACGCTGTGCAGTAATTCCGACCTGCTTAAGAAACTTGCGCACGCTCATGTTGAATGCGTCTTCGTTCATGGTCCTTCTCCTGTCGTCAGGTGGAGCTATCTGTCAGGCAAATTGAAATCCGGCCGGATTGGTTCGCTCGCGCACTTCCTGCAGCGACGCCTGGTGGATTACGCCGTCATTGGTCCAGCTGGTCATCTCAAATCCGGCTACGAGCTCCGGCTTGACCCAATGGATCGTGCGGCCTGGATTCCGCGGGATGGACGCCGAGAACGGTGAGGTATCCGTCCGATCCAGCTACCTTCTTGCGCGTCGAATGGTGGGTGCGACAGGGATTGAACCTGTGACCCCTACCGTGTGAAGGTAGTGCTCTCCCGCTGAGCTACGCACCCGGCCATAGAACAGAGCCGCCAAATCGGGCTCAAGGTCCGGTCAAGACAGGCGGTTGTTTACTGGCCGGCCCCCCCCGCTGTCAACCGCCGCGCCCTGGTCGCTGGAGCGCCGCCTTATTGTTGCCGTCATCGGATCGTGAAGTGCCGCTTCTTGACAGACTGGCGGTGCGATCGCCATCTGCCAGAGCCGCGGGCGGGTATGGAGAAGCGCCCTGAATCAGGAGCTTAGGCGATGAGGGCGAGATTTTGGCGGCGCTTGGCCGGATTGGCCGCAGCAGGGTTGCTGGCAGGCTTCGCGCCGGCCGCATCGGCCAGCCAGGCGCAGCTCAGCTATGTCGGCTACCTGGCGGGCGCGCCGGTCCTGAGCCTGGAGGCCAGCATCACCGTGCCGGAGGGCGCCAAGCCCGGCGACGGCGCCTATTTCATCTCGGCGGACATCGCGACCCTCGGCAATCTGGCGCTGCTCTATCCCTTCACCCAGAGGCTGCAGGCGAATGGCGCGCTGAAGGGCGGGACGGCGAGCCCCTCCCAGTACCAATCGACCATGCGGATTCTTAACCGCCAGGAATCCGTGATCCTCACCTACGAGCCCAATGGCACGGTCGGCATCGAGGCCGTGCCGCTGACCCGCCAGGCGCAGATGGCGCGGGAGCAGGGCTACGCCAACGGCACCATGGACCCGGCCAGCCTGATCGTGGCGGTGGCAAGCCTGTTCGCCCGCACCGGCAGCTGCGCGGGGCAGTATCAGTTGTTCGACGGCGCGCGCCGCTATGACCTGGCGCTGGCGCAAGGCGGCTACGCCGACCTCACCGAGATGCCGAACTCGTACTACGCCGGTTCGGCGACCGAGTGCACCGCGACCTCGCAGCTGGTCGCCGGCTTCCAGCAAAGCGCGCTCAACGCCAACCTCTATCCGCAGTCGGCCCGATTGTGGATGGCGCCCGCCATTGCCGGATTCCCGACCGTCCCCGTGCGCATCCTGGCCCGCAGCGCGTTCGGGGACATGACCTTGGAGCTGGTCAAAGTCACACGGTGATATGTCGTCTCGGATTCATGTCCCGAACCGTCAGTAGAGCGACTTGTAGGCGATCCGTAAGCCCGTAGACTCTACTGTTCCCCATCACAGCGCGGGGAGGCGCGGATGGCAGAACCGGATGCATGGGATTATTGGCTTACCTTGCCGTGGGGCGACGCGGCGGGGCACGTCTCCTATCTGATCATCGCCATCTCGTACTGGCTGACCAACATCTATTGGCTGCGCGTCACCGCGGTTGTCGGGCTGTGCTTCGAGATCGCCTATTTCGTCCTGGTCAGCGGCACCACGCTCTATACCGGCATCGGCTGGGATCTCGTGTTCATCGTCATCAACCTGTTCCATCTGCTGCGTCTCACGCGCGAACGTTTGCGCGTGCGCTTGGCTTCTGACGACCGCGACCTGCTGCGCACGCTATTTGACGGCCTGGACGATGCGCAGATCGGCATGCTGCTCAACAGCGCGTCCTGGCACAAGGCGCAGGTCGGCGAGCAACTAACCATCGAGGGCGCACCGGTGCCCGCACTCATGCTCATCGCGGCGGGCCAGGTGTCAGTCGACGTCGGGGATCAGACCGTCGCCAGGATGGGCCCCGGTTCCTTCATCGGCGAGATGGCATTCCTGAGCGGCGGCACGGCCTCGGCGACCGTCACGGCGATCCATCCAACCCGCGTGATGAAGATCGAGCAGTCGAGGCTGAAGACACTCCTGGTGATCGACAGCCAGATCGCTTCTGTCCTCCACCGGCTGCTCGGTGCCGATCTCGCACAGAAGCTACGCACCCGAAACCTGGCGGCCTAGAGCTGATCAATCATACGCGGCAGCTCCGCAAAGCTCGTGGCGATGATGCTGGCCTTGGGCTCCGCCACGCCGTAGCCAGACGGGATGATGATCGCCGGGACGCCCGCCGCTTCGGCGCAGGCCAAGTCGACCGCGCTGTCGCCGATCAGCACGGCATTGTCCGGCGTGCCGCCGAGAGCGCGAATGACGGCGAGCAGGGGCTCCGGCGCCGGTTTGCGCTGCGGCAGCGAATCGCCGCCGACCACCGCCTCGATCAGCGGGTCGAGGCCGAGCGCCGCCAGCACCGCGCGCGTCGGGCTGATCGGCTTGTTGGTGCAGACGCCAAGCCGGCACCCCAGATCGCGCAGCTGCGTCAGCGTCTCCACCACCGACGGATAGACGGTGGTCAGCCTGACCGCATTCTCGCTGTAATGGACGCTGAAGCGCGGCATCAGGTCGGCGGCCGTGTGCGCGGCGCCGACATGCGCGAGGGCGCGCTCCAGCAGCACCGGCGCGCCATCGCCGATCATGCGGCGGATCAGCGCAAGCTCGACCTCCGGCAGCTCAAGCTCGACGAACAGCGCGTTGACGGCGGCGGCGATGTCGGGCGCGCTGTCCACCAGCGTGCCGTCCAGATCGAACACCAGAGTCTTGCGGCGCAGGCTTCGCGTCATATTTCCGCCGTTTTCAACATGTTGATTCCCCTGGGCTTTCTGAGATCCGAGGATAGCTTGGACTTCCCCTGGGGATATGGCATTTTCCGGCTCCGACGTGCAATCAGCCTTGCGCCGCGGCGGCCGGACGGTCCGCCACCCAGTCTGAGAAGACCATAGCCGACCATGCCAGAACTCAAAGCTGCCGCCATCGTCCTTGCCGCCGGCAAGGGCACGCGCATGAAGTCCAACCTCCCGAAGGTGATGCACCGAATCGGCGGCCGGACCCTGATCGGCCATGTGCTCGACTGCCTCGCGCCGCTGGGCCTGGCGCGCATCGTCGCGGTGATCGCGCCGGGCATGGATTCGGTCGAGAAGGAGGTCGCGCCCCATGGCGTCGCGTTCCAGGCCGAGCAGCTCGGCACCGGCCACGCGGTCGGCAGCGCGCGCGAAGCGCTGAAGGATTTCGGCGGCGACATCCTGGTGGTGTATGGCGACACGCCGTTCGTGGCGTCCGCAACCCTGCAGCGCATGTTCGAGCGTCGCAAGGCGCCGGACAGCCCGGCGATCGTGGTGCTCGGCATGCGGCCGGCGGATCCCAGCGGCTATGGCCGCCTGGTGCTGGGCGCCGATGGCACGCTCGACCGCATCGTCGAGCATAAGGACGCCAACGAAGCGGAACGCACGATCGGCCTCGCCAATTCCGGCGTCATGGCGATCGACGGGTCGGTGGTGTGGCGCCTGATCGATCGGCTCGACAACAAGAATGCCAAGGGCGAGTTCTATCTGACCGACCTGGTCGCGCATGCGCGCAAGGACGGTCGACGCTGCGCCGTGGTCGAAGCGCCGCATGAAGAGCTTCTCGGCGTCAACAGCCGGACCGAGCTGGCGGCGGCGGAAGCCATGTTCCAGGCGCGGCGGCGGTTCGCGGCGATGGAGAACGGCGCGACCCTCACCGATCCCGCCAGCGTCTTCTTCGCTACCGACACCAGGATCGGCCGTGACGTGGTGATCGGCCCCAACGTGCAGTTCGGTCCTGGGGTCGAGATCGGCGACGAGGTGGAGATCCGCGCCTTCTGCCACATCGAGGGCGCGACCATCGGGAACGGCGCGACCGTCGGACCGTTCGCGCGCATCCGCCCGCGCTCGATCGTCGGTGCCGGCGCGCATGTCGGCAACTTCATCGAGCTCAAGGGAACAGAGCTTGGCGTCGGCGCCAAGGCCAACCACGTCAGCTACCTGGGCGATGCCACCATCGGGGCGAAAGCGAACATCGGCGCCGGCACGATCGTGTGCAACTACGACGGCCTGAACAAGACTCGCAGCATCATCGGCGCCGGCGCGTTCATCGGATCGGATTCCGTGCTGGTGTCGCCGGTGACGGTGGGCGAGGGCGCTTACGTCGCCGCCGGCTCGGTGATCACCCATGATGTGCCGTCCGATGCGCTTGCCGTTGCGCGCGCGCAGCAGGTTGACAAGCCGGGCTGGGCGACGAAATTCCGCGCCAAGCAGAAGTCCAAGAAGAAAGACTGAACCCAGATGTGCGGCATCATCGGAATCCTCGGCAAGCGCGACGTCGCCAACGCCCTGCTCGACGGGCTGAAGCGGCTGGAATATCGCGGCTATGACTCGACCGGCATCGCCACCCTGGTGGAGGGTCGGATCGACCGCCGGCGCGCCGAGGGCAAGATCACCAACCTCGAGGCTCTGCTCGCGAAGCAGCCGCTGAGCGGCGCGACCGGCATCGGCCACACCCGCTGGGCGACTCACGGCCGCCCGAGCGAGAACAACGCCCACCCGCACGCGACCGGCAAGGTCGCTGTGGTGCACAATGGCATCATCGAGAATTTCCAGGAGCTGCGCGAGGAGCTCGGCAAAGCCGGTCACAAATTCACCACCGAGACCGACACCGAAACGGTGGCGCACCTGCTGACCGACCTCTTGTCCAAGGGCAAGACGCCGGAGCAGGCGATGGCGATCACCATGTCCAAGCTGCAAGGCGCCTTCTCGCTCGCCATCGTGTTCGCCGAGCGGCCGGACTTGATGGCCGGCGCGCGCCGCGGCTCGCCGCTCGCGGTCGGCTATGGCGAGGGCGAGATGTTCCTCGGCTCCGACGCGATGGCGCTGGCGCCCTACACCAATCGCATCTGCTATCTCGAGGAAGACGATTGGGCGATGCTGACGCGCGACGGCGCCACCATCTACAACGGCGACACGCGCGTGAACCGCGAGGTGCGCCAGACGGCCTTGTCCGGCGCGCAGATCGGTAAGGGCAATTATCGCCATTTCATGATGAAGGAGATCGCCGAGCAACCGCAAGTGATCGGCGACACGCTGCAGGCGTTTGTCAATCCGCTCGCCCGCAGGATCGAGATGCCGAAGCTGCCGGTCGACCTGGCGAAGCTGTCGCGCCTCACCATCGTCGCCTGCGGCACCGCGTATCTCGCCGGCTATGTCGCGAAATACTGGCTGGAAAAGATCGCGCGCCTGCCGGTCGAGATCGATGTCGCCTCGGAGTTCCGCTATCGCGAAGCGCCGCTTGATTCCGATGGCGCCACGCTCGTCATCTCCCAGTCGGGCGAGACCGCGGATACGCTGGCCGCGTTGCGCTATGCCAAGGCGCAGGGCCACAAGATCATTGCCGTGCTCAATTCGGCGGAGAGCACGATGGCCCGCGAAGCCGACGTCGTGCTGCATACGTTGGCTGGGCCCGAAATCGGTGTCGCTTCAACCAAGGCCTTTACGACCGCGCTGGTCGTGCTGGCAGCGCTTGCCATCGCGACCGCGCGCGCCCGCGGCGCCATCGATGCCAAGCGCGAGGCGGAGCTGTCCGCGGCGCTGCTCGAAGTGCCGGCGCGCGCCGCCGAGGTGCTGAACCACGATGCGACCCTGAAGGCGATCGCGCTCAAGGTCGCGGAGGCGCGCGACGTGCTATTCCTCGGCCGCGGCACCTCCTATCCGATCGCGATGGAAGGCGCCTTGAAGCTGAAGGAGATCTCCTACATCCACGCCGAGGGCTATGCCGCCGGCGAGATGAAGCACGGTCCGATCGCCTTGATCGACGAGACCGTGCCGGTGATCGTGGTGGCGCCGAGCGACGATCTGTTCGAGAAGACTGCGTCCAACCTGCAGGAGGTTCGGGCGCGCGGCGGGCGCGTGGTGTTCTTCTCCGACGCGGAGGGCATCCGCCGCCTTGGCGCCGAGGCGATGGCGGCGGTCGAGCTGCCCAAGGTAGACCCGTTTGTCGCGCCGATTCTCTACGCCATTCCGGTGCAGCTGCTCGCCTATCACGCGGCAGTTGCAAAAGGCACCGATGTCGACCAGCCACGCAACCTTGCCAAGAGCGTGACGGTGGAATAAGGCGAGGGAGGTTGGAATGCGGCTCCGGCTCGTCGTACTATGCTGCGGGGAATCACACGGGTGAGCTTCGGCCTATGAAAATCGAGTATCGCGCGACCGATCATGCGCGGGCCATCCTCGGCGGTCTTGGCCGAACGGAGGATGTTCGCTTCTCACCGAGCAATCGTCGCCTCGCCATCGCGGCCTTCAACGGCGGCAGGATCGCGGTCTTTGACGTCGAGGTCGGCAAGGCCGGCGGATCGCCGGATGTCCTGTTGGCGGGAGGCCTGGAGATTTCGTCGCCCGCCCTGAGCTACCCGCATGGCGTGGACTTTGTGGATGACGAAACGCTTGCGGTCGCCAACCGCGGCGGCGGGGTCGCGATCTTCAAGCTGCCGGTCGGGCGCACAGGCCACTGCGAACTGTCGCCGATCCAGTTTCTGGAATCCGAAAAAGGATCGATCGTGTTCACGCCCGGGTCGGTTTCGGTCGTGCAGGGCGAGGACGGCCGTCGCGAGCTGCTGGTCTGCAACAACTACGCCGACAATGTGAGCCGCCACGCAGTGGACCTCAAGGGCGGCTGTTCCATTGGCAAAGGCGAGGTCCTGATCCGGAAATGGCTCAACTTGCCGGACGGGGTGTGCGGCAGCCGCGATGGACGGTGGATCGCGGTCAGCAATCACAACTCCAACGGTGTCCTGCTGTATGACCGCTCGCAGGCGTTGAACGGGGACTCAAGCCCGGTCGGTGTCCTGCGGGGTGTCGCTTATCCGCACGGTCTGCGCTTCAGCGCGGATAACCAGCATCTGTTTGTCGCCGACGCCGGCGCCCCATTCCTCCATGTCTATGCATGTGGTACCGAGGGATGGCACGGCACGCGGATGCCGGCCATGTCGATCCGTGTGATGGACGAGCAGGCGTTCCGATCTGGTCGCAAGAATCCGCAGGAGGGTGGCCCGAAGGGTATCGATTTCGACCGCAGCATGACCGTGCTTGCGATCACGTGCGAATTTCAGGCCCTGCAGTTCCTGGATGCGGCGGCCGTGCTCGCCGCAGCTCCGTCGGGATCGCCGGCGGTGGACGTGGAGTATGAGCTCGGCGTTCTGGAGGTCATCTCTTGGCACAAGGTGCGCGCGCAGCGTGCGGTCGAAGCCGAGGCCAGGGCAACCGTCAGGGCAAAGACCGCCGAACGCCGACTGAGCAAGCTGGAGCAGCATGGGCTTCGCCAGAAAAAGAGGGCCGAAAAATTCAAGGCCAAGGCCGCACGTCTCAAGGAAGAGGCCGCGCGGGCCAAGGCGCGGGGCGGCTTTGTCATCGGCGACCGGCGGTGGCGGCTGACGGCGCCCTTGAGCTGGCTCTATTACGCAATAAAGCGGTCGGATTAGCGTAGAACCACCCCTTTCGCACGCCCGCCGTTAAGTCAGGATTAACCATCTGCCGCGACAATTCCCGTTCCATTCGCGGTTGGGGTTCGCATGACGCAGGTTTGGGACGTTTCCGTCCTGGTTGACGGTGTGGGACGCATACTGGAGGTGCGCGGCCAGGCGAACCTGCATATGGGTCAGGACGGCAAGGGCCTCGCAGGCCAGTCCATCATCAACTTCGTCAACGACGGCGACGTCGAGCATTTCCAGGGCTTCTTCAAGAAGCTGCGCCCGGTCATCGCAGCGCCGCGCTGTGTCGTCAACCTGAAGACGCCGGCCTTCGGCATCCGCTCGTACGTGATGCAGGCGGAGCCGGGCAACCAGCTCGAGACCTATTGGCTGATGTTCGCCGCCGCCGGTCCCGGCATGTCGGCGGCGGCCATCAAGGACGCCAAGATGCCGTCGACCTTCGCCGACGACGCGCGCATGCTGCGCCTGATCGAGATGGCGGCGTCCGAATCCGATTCCACCATGGACCTGACGGTGATCGCCATCGCCGCCCTGCGCGATCGCCGCAAGCGCAGCCAGCTCCAGGGCAAGAACATCGACCTGATGGAAGCCGAGCTCGAGGCCGCGATCCTCGATCTGTCCAAGGAAGGCTCCGCCGCCAAGACCGCGCCCGGCGAGTTCAGCATGCTGCACGGCATGGAGCAGTCGACCCAGCAGATCGAATCCAACCTGCGTGAAGTCGCCGGGAGGTTCGGCGTCAACCGGGAGGAGCTCGGCTTCACCTCGACCACGGTGAAGATCGAGCCCGGCAGCTCGCCCTCGGCGATCCGCGAGAAGATCGCCTTCGCCTACAGCTCGGTGCGCGACGACATCGAGGAATTCGATCGCAGCGCGACGCCGGTCGACATGATGAAGGTGCTCGCCTTCTGCGCCATCGCGCTCGCCATCGGCGGCATCGTCGGCGGCCTGCTGGCGTATATGCCGTAGCGCGAACGCGCCCACTCTCCCAAGATCACGCTCACTCTATCGTCATGGTCGTGCCAAGTCCGACCATGACGGAGTTTGGGACTGCGATGGTGGGAAACGGGCTCGTTACGCCCCCACGCACGGGCTGAGCGAGCCGATCGGCAGCGCGGCGTCGTTGCCGGTGGCGGTCTTCAGGCTGAACGAGGCGAGATACGCGAAGCCCGCGTCGGCGATCGCGACGAACTGGATCTCGCCGCTCGGCCGCCGATACAGCACGAAGCAGTTGGCGGCGTTGTCGTGGTAGTTGGGATAGGCGTAGCAGACCTGCCCGTGCTCAATCCACCACTTGCCGGGATAGGTGCAGCCCTTTTCCCAGTACGCCGTGCGACCATCCGGCAGGTGATATTCGATCCAGTTCTCGCCATCGACATAGCGGCCATAGATGGTGAGGTCGTCGAGCGTCTTCTTGATCTCGCCCGGGTCCATGATCGCGGCTGCGTCGGGCGCGACATCGCCCGGCGTTTCGGTGCTGGTGCCGTCCGGGCCTTCGATGGAGTCGGCAAGCGACAGCGCCGGCGCCAGGCCGAGCGCGCCGAACCAGAGCGCGAGCGCCAGTCTGAGGGGTCGATGAAACGCAGTGGTCATGATGCGCCTGAATCTGTGGAACGATTTCGAACAATTCTATCGACGGATTGTGGCGATGTCAGGATCATCGGTGTCACAGTCACACCGCCGGATCGCCGCAGATCGGCGCGCCCTCCAGCGGCAGCTGGTCGGGATTGCCCTGGTCGAGCGCGTCCACATTGCTGATCAGCCATTGATCGCCGGTCGCCGGATCGAGCCAGACGAAATGCGTCAGGCGCAAGGACTGGTAGACCACGAAGCATTGCGGCCGCCCGTCGTCCCAGGTCGGATAGACATAGCACACCGAGCTGCCGCTGACCTTCCAGGTGCCGGGATGCAGGCAGCCCTCGACTTCCCAGACCGTGCGACCGTCGGCCGCGCTGTATTCGCGCCAACGGCTGCCGTCCGGCAGATAGACGCCGCGAACCGTATGGTTCGCCAGCAGGGCGGTCAGCGCCGCCGGGTCGGTCACCAGCTTGGCGTCGGCGGGCAACGGCGCCCAGGGCGCCTGGAGGTCGCCCGCCATCGCGGCCTGGCCGAACCAGGTCCAGCACAACAGCGCTGCCAACAAGCCCTTCGCCCGCCCGAGGAAACGCATCGCGAACCACCGCCAATCCGTAGGAGGGCGATTGTGTCGCCCCGCACCGGCTGCGGCAAGCCTTGACAGGGGATCATCGTCCGAATAGAACTCTGAAAAATCATATAAATATCGAATGGTTTGCGGCAATGGATGGAATTGACCGGATCATACTTGACCGATTGCAGGCAGACGGCACCCAGACCTATGCCGAGATAGGCTCTGCCGCCGGGTTGTCTGCCTCGGCCGTCAACGACCGCCTGAAGCGCCTTAAGGCGGAGGGGGTGATCCGACGCATGACTGCCGACGTCGATCCCGCAGCCGTGGGCCTGTCTCTGCTCGCCTTTGTCCTGGTTGCGGTCAATGATCCGCAGGGCCAGGGGCGGTTCCGCGGGGCCATGAAAGCGGCGCCGGAGGTGCTGGAGTGCCACCATGTAACCGGGGACTTCTCCTATCTGCTGAAGCTGCGTTTGCGCGACACCGCGCATCTTGAACTGTTCCTGATGGATCGGCTAAAGCCGCTCGCGGGGGTCGACCGAACTCATACGCTGATCGCTCTCTCCACGGTAAAGGAGACCCACATCTTGCCATCGTCTCTGCCCGGCACTGTACATGCTTGACCTCCTCGTGACGCAGACGTGGGTGCTGGTGCAGGGCGGGGCCATCGGCTTCCTGGTCGCCGCGGCGATCGGGCCGATCGCCATGCTGTGCATCCGCACGACCCTGGAGCGCGGTCGGATCGCCGGCATCGCCGCCGGCATGGGCGTGGCGGTCGCCGACACGATCTACGCCGCGATCGGCGCCTACGGCATCAGTTTCGTCGGCGCGGCGCTCACCTCGGGGGAATCCTGGCTCAAGCTGGTGGGCGGCATCGTGCTGATCGCGTTCGGCATCTATCTCGCGCGCAAGCAACCGGTCGCCGTGGCGGAAGAGCAGGAGGTACCAAAAAGCCTCACCGCTGATTTCGTCATGACCCTGGGGCTCACCCTCACCAATCCGATGACCATCCTGTCTTTCGCGGGGCTGTTTGCGGGCGTGTCGGGCCTGCGCGGTTTTCCGTTGACCGAAATTCCGGCGCTGCTGATCGGGGTGTTCGCCGGCTCGGCGGTCTGGTGGGTCGCCCTGGCCTTTGTCATCGGCCTCATCCGGCACCGGATCAGCCCCACGACCATGCTGTGGATCAACCGCGGCTCGGCCGCCGCCATTATCGGGTTCGGGCTCTATGTGCTGGTCGAGCCGCTGCAGGCCTTTGCCCAGCCGCTGGTTGCGAAGCTAATGACCCAGTGATAGGGTCCGGCCCGCTTTGCCGGGCTCTTTGGGCCCAGGCCAGGTCAACCCCGAAATAGCTGGAATGCCATGTCGTTAGACAGCGAGACCGTTGCCCATATCGCCATGCTGGCCCGCATCAAGGTGCCGGAGGCGGAGCTCAACGCCCTCGCTACGGAGCTCTCCGGGATCATGACCTGGATCGAGCAACTGAACGAGGTCGACACGACGGGCGTCGAGCCGATGTCGGGGGTCCTACACCGCAACCTGCCGCAGCGCGAGGATGTGATCACCGACGGCGGCTACCCGGACAAGATCCTGGCCAACGCGCCCGATGCCGCGCATGGCTTTTTCACCGTGCCGAAGGTGGTCGAATGAGCGCGGAATTGAACGGCCTCACCATCGCCGGCGCGCTGGATGGCCTCGCCAAGAAGGAATTCAGCGCAGTCGAGCTGGCGCACGCGCACCTGAAGGCGATGGAAAAGCATCGCGACCTCAACGCCTATGTGGTCGAGACGCCGGACAAGGCGCTCGCCATGGCAAAGGCGTCCGACGAGCGCCGCGCCAAGGGCCAGGTCGGCACGCTCGAGGGCATCTCGCTCGCGATCAAGGACCTGTTCTGCACTGAGGGCGTGCAGACCACCGCCGGCTCGAAGATCCTGAAGGGTTTCAAGCCTCCGTATGAATCGACTGTGACCGCCAACCTGTGGAAAGCGGGCGGGGTGATGCTGGGCAAGGTGAACATGGACGAGTTCGCCATGGGTTCCAGCAATCTCACCTCCCATTTCGGCGGCGTCGGCAATCCGTGGCGGCGCCAAGGGAAAGATGGGCGGGGCGACAACAAGCGCCTGGTGCCGGGCGGCTCCTCCGGCGGCTCGGCTTCAGCGGTCGCCGCGCGCATGGCGCTTGGCGCCACCGCGACCGACACCGGCGGCTCGATCCGCCAGCCGGCTGCCTTCACCGGCACTGTCGGCATCAAGCCGACCTATGGCCGCTGCTCGCGCTGGGGCATCGTCGCGTTCGCCTCGTCGCTCGACCAGGCGGGGCCGATGGCCCGCAGCGTCAAGGATTGCGCGCTGATGCTGGGCGCGATGGCGAGCTACGATCCGAAGGATTCCACCTCGGTCGACCTGCCGGTGCCGGACTACACCAAGGCGCTCACCGGCGACGTGCGCGGCCTGCGCGTCGGGATTCCAAAGGAATATCGCCTCGACGGCATGTCGCCCGAGATCGAAAAGCTGTGGCATGAGGGAGCCGAGTGGCTGAAGAAGGCCGGCGCGGAGATCAAGGAAGTCTCTTTGCCGCACACCAAATACGCCCTGCCGACTTACTACATCATCGCACCCGCCGAGGCCTCTTCCAACCTCGCGCGTTATGACGGCGTGCGCTTCGGCCTGCGCGTGCCGGGCGAGAGCCTGGACGACATGTATGAGAAGACGCGCGCGGACGGCTTCGGCAAGGAAGTGCGCCGCCGCATCATGATCGGCACCTATGTGCTGTCGGCCGGCTACTACGATGCCTATTACCTGAAGGCGCAGCGCCTGCGCACCTTGATCGCGCGCGACTTCGACCGCGCCTTCAAGAATGTCGACGTGATCCTGACGCCCTCGACCCCGTCGGCCGCGTTCGCCGAAGGTGAGGGCACCGACGATCCGATCCAGATGTATCTGAACGATGTGTTCACCGTGACGGCGAATCTGGTCGGCCTGCCCGGCATCTCGGTGCCCGGCGGCCTCGACGGCCAGGGCCTGCCGCTCGGATTGCAGCTGATCGGCCGCGCGTTCGACGAAGAGACCCTGGTCCGCGTCGGCGGCGTGATCGAGAGCAGCGCCAACTTTACCGCCAAGCCGGCAGGATACTGATCATGAGTGATGAAAAGAACCTGATCGAAGGCCGTACCGGCAAGTGGGAGATCATCCTGGGGCTGGAGGTGCATGCCCAGGTGATTTCCGAATCCAAGCTGTTCTCCGGCGCTTCCACCACCTTCGGGGCGGAGCCGAACAGCCAGGTCAGCCTGGTCGATGCCGCGTTCCCCGGTATGTTGCCGGTGATCAACAAGGTCTGCGTGGAGCAGGCGGTGCGCACCGGCCTTGGCCTCAAGGCGGAGATCAACCTCAAGTCGGTGTTCGACCGAAAGAACTATTTCTACGCCGATCTGCCCGCCGGCTATCAGATCTCGCAGTATACCCAGCCGATCGTCGGCAAGGGCGTCATCACGCTCGACTTGGCCGACGGCGTGAAGCGCCACGTCGGCATCACGCGCCTGCATTTGGAGCAGGACGCCGGCAAGAGCCTGCACGACCAGCATCCGACCAAGAGCTACATCGACCTCAACCGCTCGGGCATTGCGCTGATGGAGATCGTGTCGGAGCCCGACATGCGCTCGTCGGAAGAGGCTGCGGCTTACCTGAAGAAGCTGCGCTCGATCCTGCGCTATCTCGGCACCTGCGACGGCAACATGGAGGAAGGGTCCATGCGCTGCGACGTCAACGTCTCGGTGCGCAAGCCGGGCGGCGAGCTGGGCACGCGTTGCGAGATCAAGAACGTCAATTCGATCCGCTACGTCCAGCAGGCGATCGAGTACGAGGCGCGCCGCCAGATCGAGATCATCGAGGACGGCGGATCGATCAAGCAGGAGACGCGGCTCTACGACCCCAACAAGGGCGAGACGCGCTCCATGCGCTCCAAGGAACATGCGCACGATTACCGCTATTTCCCGGATCCGGACCTGCTGCCGCTGGTGCTCGACCCGAAGTGGGTGAGCGAGATCAAGGCGACGCTGCCGGAGCTGCCGGACGAGAAGCGCGCGCGCTTCACCAAGGAGTACGGCCTCAGCGACTACGACGCCAGCGTGCTGGTCAGCGAAAAAGAGACCGGCGCCTTCTTCGAATCGGTCGCCAAGGGCCGCGATGCCAAGCTCGCCGCCAATTGGGTGATGGGCGATCTCGCCGCCCTGCTCAACAAGGGCGGCAAGGGCATCGCCGACTCGCCGGTTTCGTCGGAGTCACTGGGCGGCCTGATCGACCTCATCGCCGACAACACGATCTCCGGCCGCACCGCCAAGGACGTGTTCGCCGAGATGTTCGAGAGCGGCAAGCCCGCCAAGCAGATCGTCGAGGACAAGGGCCTGCGTCAGGTCACCGACACCGGCGCGATCGACGCCGCGATCGACGACATCATGGCCAAGAACGCCGACAAGGTCGCCGAATACCGTGGCGGCAAGGACAAGCTGCTCGGCTTCTTCGTCGGCCAGGTGATGAAGGCGACCGGCGGAAAGGCCAACCCGGCACTGCTCAACGAGCGGCTCAAGGCCAAGCTGGCGGGATAGGGCTCTCGATCGAGACCCCTCGTTTACACGCGCCAATCGGCGGACTAAGCTCCCGCGGTTGGGACGACGCAAGCGCGAGGGGGCGCCATGTCGAAGTCCGTCACCGTATCGATCGCTACCAACAGCGTCATTACCGCCTCCAAGCTGTTCGGATTCCTCACGACCGGCTCTCCGACCTTGTTTGCCGAGACGATCCATTCGGCGACCGACGTCATCAACCAGGTGCTGCTGAAGGTCGGTGAGGTCAAGGCGGCCAGGAAGTCGACGGTCCTCCATCCGTTCGGCTTCGGCAAGGAACGCTACTTCTGGGCCTTGGTGTCGTCGATCTCCGTGCTGTTCCTGGGATGCGGCATTTCGGTCCGTCACGGCATCGAGGCGCTCCAGCATCACGAGCCGGGAACGCCATTCTCCAACCTGGCGATAGGGCTGCTGATTTTCGCGGGCTTGCTCGAGACCTATACCTTCCGGGTGGCGTGGCGCGAGATCGGCGGCATGGCCGGGCTCAAGGCCGCGCGGACCAACACCACCGTACTGGCCGTGCTCCTGGAGGATTCGGTCGCCCTTCTCGGCATCGCGATCACCCTGTTTGTGGCCTTCTGGTCAAGGTTCGGAGAGCCGGCGCCAAGAATGGATGCGATCATTTCGATCGTCATCGGCCTCCTGCTGGGCGCCATGGCGATCGCCTTGGCGAAGCTCAACAAGGAAGTGCTGATCGATCTCGCGGATCTCGGGATCAACGCCGAGATCGAGCGGGCGATCCGCGAGCGCGCCGGCATCGATCTCAAGGTGGTCTCGAGCCTCATGGACTCGGAACATTGCCTGCTGTTCGTCCACGTCGCGCCGGAGACGTTGCCGGCGAACGTCGACTATGTGCGCCTCAATGCGATCGGCGAGGAGATCAAGGCGCATATCGCAAAGCTGATGGGCAGGACCGTCGATCATGTCTATTGGCAGTTCCCGTCGCGATCCGGGCGGCCGACGGCATAGGGGGAGGCAATTCATGGCGGCGTTCCACCGGCTGCATCGCAATCTCGATCCCGCCAGCACCATGGGCGAGCTGATCTTTGGCATGATCATGGTGATGACCTTCACCCTCGGCGCGCGCGTGCTCGGCGCCGACGAGCCGACCGACGGGCGCGAGCTCATGATCGCCGCGCTCGGCTGCAATGTCGCCTGGGGCATCATCGATGCTTTTCTCTATCTGCTTGGCACGCTTCATGAGCGCCGGCGCCTCGCCAGCATGCAGGCCACCCTGCGTCGCGGCCAAGCGGATGCGACCGCGCTGGCTCTGGTCCGCGAGGAGCTGGAAGAGGGCCTTTCCGGGCTGGCGGCGCGCGACAGCCGGGAGAGCTTTTATGCGACGGTTGCGGCTGACGCGCGCAATAGCGCCGACGCGCGAGTCGGATTGACGGCGGATGACGGCCGCGCGGCGCTCCTGGTGTTCGTGCTGGTGGTGCTGACGGCGGTTCCGGCCGCCATTCCGTTCCTGCTCCTGGAGGACAGCTACATCGCGCTGCGAGCCTCGAACGGTATCATGACAGTCTTGCTGTTCCTGGTCGGCTATCTCTGGGGCAAGCATGTCGGGGCAAAGCCGCTGTTCTCCGGCTTCCTCGTCATGTCGATCGGCGTCGCGCTGGTTCTCGTCGCCATTCCGCTCGGCGGTTGAAGTTTGGTCAGGTGACCTTGGCCGGCCGCGTCCGCATCAAGTCGCGGGCTCGTTCGGCGCATGCGCCAGGTTCTGGGCGAATATCGCCTCCAGGAGCAGGAACGGCCTCGACCGCTTGAAGGATGGCGGCGCGACCAGAACGCGACGCGTCAGGGCCGCGACGCGAACAATCCCGCGGTCGCCGCCATGAAATGGAGCAGCCCGACCACACCGTAGGCAGACATGACTGCAGACCCCAAAAGTGGTCCCAAGGCCGAACCGACACCGAAGATCAGGATCAAGCGCCCGCTCACCGCAACCGCGCGCTCCGCCGGCATCCGGTCATTGGCGTGCGCGACGCATACCGGATAGATGACCGACATGAAGCCGCCCAGCAGCAGCCACAATGGCTCGAGCGCGATGGTCCCCCGCGCCCAGGGGATCGCCACCGCGAGAGCGCCGAATGCGAGCGCGCAAGAGCCGGCAACGACGCGGCGGTCGAACCGGTCTGACATCTTGCCCGCCGGCACCTGCAGCAGCATGCCGCCGAAGATCGCGAGTGCGATATAGGAGCAGATCTCGAGCACGGAATGCCCCTGGGCATGGCCGAACACCGGCATCAGCGCAAAGAAGGCGCCGCTGTTGATGCCCGCAACCAGGCAACCGACCGCCGCGATCGGGGCCGCGCGGAACACTTCGCCAACTCGCAGCCGCACGGTTTCCGTGATCATGGGCTGCTCGCTGCGCGTGGTAGCGACCAGGATGAGCGCGAGGCACAGGATCATTGCGCCCAGTTGGAACAGCAGCGCGCCCTCCGGCGCACTCAGGAGCAGGACGAACTGGCTTCCGCCGAAGGTGGGATAGGTGGCAACCATGTAGACCGAGAACACTTTGCCCGGGTCTCGGGTATTGATTTGACGTTGAGCCAGCTTTCGGTTGCGACAAAAAGGCCGGCGCCGAAGCCCATCATGAGCCGGAAGATCGTCCATAGCGCTGGGTGGAAGTAGAGAGCGAGCCCCAGGACCCCGATCGCGACAGTCGCCGCGAACGCCGCGAAAGCGCGGATGTGACCGCTGCGCTGGATGATGCCCTTGCAGAGCACGGACCCGATCGCATAGCCGAAGAAGAACGCCGACGTCACAATTCCCGTCTGAAGCGCGTCGGCTTCGGCGGCGGCGACGCGAATCCCCACCAGCGTCCCCATGTAGCCGTTGACCAGCTGCACCAGGGAGATGCCGAGGATAAGCGATCCTTGAGCGGCGAATATCCGCTTCATCCCATTGGCCCCGCATCTGTGAGAACGGTGTGCCCGGGCGGACAAGCCAGGAAGATCAGTCTTAGAATGGCAGGTTGGGAGCGTGGTTCCAATTCAACTTTCTAAGAATGGCGCCAGCGCCGCCAGCACTTCCTGCGGCTTCTCCTCCGCCACGAAGTGGCCGCTCTGGATCACGCAACCACGCACATCGCTGGCCCAGCGCTTCCAGATGTCGACGGCCTGGTTCTCGCCGGTCGAGAGATACTGGTCGCCGGACAGCACCAGGACCGGACACGTGATTTTCATCCCCGCTGCCTTGTCGGCGCGATCAAGTTCATCGTCGATGCCATATCCCGCACGGTAGTCGGCGCAGCTGGCGGCGATGTTCACCGGCTTGGCGAAGCAGCGGCGATATTCCTTCAGCGCCTCCGGATCGAGCGCGCTGTAGTCGCCCGCCCACAGCCGCATCAAATAGTCCTGGAAGAATTCCGGGTCCTTGCCGATCAGCCGCTCGGGCAATCCGCCGTCGCGCGCCAGGAGGCCCCAATGGAACGTGTTCACCGCAAAGGTGCGGTCGGCGAGGTCCCAATAGTCCGCGGTCGGCAGGATATCGAGCACGACCAGCTTGCTCACAGCTTCCGGATGGTCCAGCGCCAGCCGGTAGGCGACGCGCGCGCCGCGGTCGTGGCCGACCACTGCGAACCGCCGGTGCCCGAGCGCCGTCATCAGCGCGAGCATCTCAACGCCCATGACCCGCTTGGAATAGTTGCCGGAATCGGCGGTCGGCGGCGGCGCGTCGCTGTCGCCATAGCCCTTCAGGTCCGGGCAGATCACGGTGAATTGCCGCGCCAGGTCGGGCGCGATCTTGTGCCAGGTGACGTGAGTCTGCGGATAGCCGTGCAGCATCAGGAGCGGCTTGCCGCTGCCGCCGATCCGGACATTGAAAGCGATGTCATTGACCGTGACCCGCCGCTGCTCGAACCCTGGAAAAAAGCTCATCGCACCTGTTCCTGCTTCCAACCGCGCGGAATCCGACTATGCTCCGCCCCGAACTTCCAGGCCAGCTTCGCCGATCCTTGCGCAAGGTTCTGTCATGATCTTTACCGAGCCGCTCCCGCAACCCGATTCGTTGCGCGCCCGCCTGCGCGCCCACTACCGCGCCGACGAGACCGGTGTAGTCCAGACTCTCTTGGCGCAGGCCGAACTGCCCGCCGACCTGCAGGACCGGATCGGCACCCGCGCCCGCCAGCTGGTGCGCAAGGTGCGCGAGAACCGGGTCGGGCAAGGCGGCATCGATGCCTTCATGCACGCCTACGAGCTCTCCAGCAAGGAGGGCGTGGTGCTGATGTGCCTGGCCGAGGCGCTGCTGCGCATCCCGGATTCCGAAACCGCCAACATGCTGATCAAGGATAAGCTGCGCGACGCCGATTTCAGCGCGCATCTGGGCGAAAGCGATTCCATGTTCGTCAACGCCTCGACCTGGGCGCTGATGCTGACTGGTCGCATCATGCAGATGGATTCCACCAGCAGCGACCTCAAGGGCGTGCTAAAGCGCCTGGTCACCCGCTCCGGCGAGCCGGTGATCCGCCAGGCCGTGACGCAAGCCATGAAGATCCTCGGCCGCCAGTTCGTGATGGGCCGCGATATCGACGAGGCGCTCGAGCGCGCCGAGGGCATGGAGCGCAAGGGCTACCGCTACTCCTACGACATGTTGGGCGAGGCCGCCCGCACCGCGCGCGACGCCGAGCGCTACTTCGATGCCTACGAAGCCGCCATCGCCTCGATCGGCCGCGCTGCCGCCGGCCGCGGCCCGGTCAAGAGCCCGGGCATCTCGGTGAAGCTCTCCGCGCTCCATCCGCGCTACGAGATGGCGCAGCGCAAGCGCACGCTGGACGAGATGGTGCCGCGGCTGGTCGAGCTCGCGAAGGCGGCCAAGGCCGTGGATATCGGCTTCACCATCGACGCCGAGGAGGCCGACCGGCTCGATATCTCCCTCGACGTGATCGAGGTGGTCTCCGGCGATCCGTCGCTCAAAGGCTGGGACGGGCTCGGTCTCGCGATCCAAGCCTATCAGAAGCGCTGCCTGCCGTTGGTGGATTGGCTGGCCGATCTTGCGCGCAAGCATCGCCGCCGCCTGATGGTGCGCCTGGTCAAGGGCGCCTATTGGGACAGCGAGATCAAGGTCAGCCAGGAGCGGGGCCTCGGCGGCTATCCGGTGTTCACGCGCAAGGCGACGACCGACGTCTCCTATCTCGCTTGCGCGCGGCGGCTGCTGTCGGATGGCAGCGCCTTCTATCCGCAGTTCGCCACCCACAACGCCCACAGCCTCGCCGCCATCATCGAGATGGCGGGTGGCGAAGCGGGCGCGCGCGACAAGCTCGAGTTCCAGCGCCTGCATGGCATGGGCGAGGCGCTGTACAACGAGGTGACGCCGGCGGAAGCAATGGGCATTCCCTGCCGGGTCTACGCGCCGGTCGGCAGCCACGAGGATCTGCTGGCCTACTTGGTGCGCCGCCTGCTGGAGAACGGCGCCAACACCTCCTTCGTCAACCGCATCGTCGACGAGAAGGCGCCGCTGGACGAGATCGTCGCCGATCCGATCGTGCGCGTGCGCAAGCTGCCGCAGATCCCGCATCCGCGCATCCCACTGCCGCGCGATCTCTACGGATCTGAGCGCAAGAACTCCGCCGGCGTCGATCTCTCCGATCCCAATGTGCTGACGCCGCTCGCCAGTGCGCTCGATGCCGCCGCGTCGCGCCCCGCATCGGCCGCACCGATCGTCGGCGGCCGCGAACTCAGCGGCAAGGTGCAGGCCATCATCAACCCCACCGACACACGCCAGACCGTCGGGCAGGTGATCAACGCGACCGCGGACCAGGTCACCGATGCCGTAGGCCGCGCCCACCGCGCGTTCGAAGACTGGTCGATGACGCCGGCCGGCGACCGCGCCGCATGCCTGGAGCGCGCCGCCGACCTGCTGGAAGACGCGCAGGCCGACGTGCTGACGCTGTGCATCCGCGAAGCCGGCAAGACGATTCCCGATGCGATCGCGGAGCTGCGCGAAGCGGTCGACTTTCTGCGCTACTACGCCGTGCGCGCCCGCGCCGATTTCGCCAGGCCGATGCCGCTGCCCGGCCCGACCGGCGAGCGCAACCAGATCCAGCTGCACGGCCGCGGCGTGTTCGCCTGCATCTCGCCGTGGAACTTCCCGCTCGCGATCTTTCTGGGGCAGGTCAGCGCCGCGCTCGCCGCCGGCAACACCGTGGTCGCCAAGCCCGCCGAACAAACGCCGATGATCGCCGCGCTCGCGGTGCGGTTGCTGCACAAGGCCGGCGTCCCCGCCGACGTGCTGCACTTGCTGCCGGGCGACGGGCCCAGCGTCGGCGCGCCGCTGGTCAACGATCCGCGCATCGCCGGCGTCGCCTTCACCGGATCGACCGACACCGCGCGCGCCATCAACCGTGCGCTCGCGGCCAAGAACGGCGCGATCGGCCCACTGATCGCCGAGACCGGCGGCCAGAACGTGATGATCGTCGATTCCTCCGCGCTGCCGGAGCAGGTGGTGCGCGATGTGCTGATCTCGTCGTTCCAGAGCGCAGGCCAGCGCTGCAGCGCCTTGCGCGTGATGTTCGTGCAGGAGGACATCGCCGGGAAGCTGACCGAGATGCTGGCCGGCGCAATGGCCGAGCTGAAAGTCGGCGATCCAGCGGTGCTCGCGACCGACGTCGGCCCGGTGATCGATCTCGACGCCAAGAAGATGCTGACCGAGCACGCCGCGCGCATGAAGCGCGAGGCCAAGTTGGTCTACGAGGTGCCGCTCGGCCCCGAGCACGCCCACGGCCACTTCTTCGCGCCGGTCGCCTTCCGCATCGACGGCCTGCCGCGCTTGGACCGCGAGGTGTTCGGCCCGGTGCTGCACCTCGTGCACTACAGCGCCGACCGCCTCGACGACGTGCTCGAAGCGGTGAACGCCACCGGCTACGGCCTGACGCTCGGCGTGCACAGCCGCATCGACGGCAAGGTGCGCCACATCGTCGAGCGCCTGCGCGTCGGCAACGCCTACGTCAACCGCAACATGATCGGCGCCGTGGTCGGCGTGCAACCGTTCGGCGGCGAAGGCCTTTCCGGCACCGGACCCAAGGCCGGCGGCCCGCGCTATTTGCATCGCTTCGCGGTTGAGCGTACGCTCACCATCGACACCACGGCGGCGGGCGGCAATGCCAGCCTGCTGAGCTTGAACGAGGAGAGCGCGGCCTGACGATCGATGGTCCTCAATGAGGGAAAAGCGGCCGACGGCGCCCACGCCGATCGACCGCACAGCCACCATCGCCATCATCACACACGCATTACAGGAAGTTCGCCCGGGCACGACCATTGCCCGCATCGCGCATGAGCATTGGGTCCCAAGGGGCCATCGCATCGTCACCCATCGCGGGCTGGATCGGCTGCCGCCCGCCGACGTGGCGATCCAGCATGTCGATCTGACCAAGGTGCCGCAAGCCTATCTGGAACTCGCCCGCCACTATCCGCGGGTGATGAACGGCACGGTCGGCGACATTTCCAAGAAGCGGGTGTCAGCGGAGCTGCTGGGCAAGGACAGCGCCTATGACGGGCCAGTGATGGTCAAGACCGACCTCAACCACGCCGGCATGCCAGAACGAATGCTGCGGCAGGAGATTCCGGGCGCGAAGGGCGCGCTGCTGCGCTTGATCGAGCGGCTGGCACCCGTCAGCTGGTTCGGGCATATGCCCAACGATCAGTATGTGGTGTTCAAGCACAAGAGCGATGTGCCCGGCTGGGTGTGGCGCGCGCGCGGCCTAGTCGTGCAGCCGCTCTATATGGAGCGGCGGGGCGACCTGTTCGCCATGAACCAGTGGTATTTCCTCGGCGACAACGATTGCGTCTCGACCCTGCTGTCGCGCTCGCCGGTGGTGAAGATCGCGAACGTCGCCGAATTCGTGCCGCTGCACCAGGAGGTGCCGGACGAGATTCGACGGCGGCGCGAAGAGCTCAAGTTCGATTACGGCAAGTTCGACTACGTGATCGTCGACGGCAAGCCGATGCTGCTGGACGCCAATCGCACGCCGGACGAAGGTATTGCCTTTCCGACCATTCCGCGCATCGTCGACGTCTGCGCCGCGATTGCCGGAGGGTTGTCGAAGTTCTTGCGCTGACGCCGGAACCTAGCTGCTCTTCGCCGTCAGCCGCGTGACATGCCCCATCTTGCGCCCTGGCCTGATCTCGGTCTTGCCGTAGAGATGCAGCTTCGCGCCCGGCTCGCCCAGGAACGCGCGCCAGTCGCGCACGTCGTCGCCGATCAGGTTCTTCATCACCGCGTCGGAGTGCCGCTCGGGCGACCCTAGCGGCAGCCCGCACACCGCGCGCACGAACTGCTCGAACTGGCTGGTATTGCAGGCATCGATGGTCCAGTGGCCGGAATTGTGCGGCCGCGGCGCCAGCTCGTTGACCAGCACGTCGCCGTCGCGGGTCACGAACATCTCGACCGCGAGCAGGCCGACCAGCTTCATCTCCTGCGCGATGTGGCGGGCGATCGCCTCGGCCTTCACTGCGATCGCCGGCGTGATGCGCGCCGGTGCGATGGTGGTGTCGAGGATGTGGTTGCGGTGCTGGTTCTCCACCGGCACGTACATCGCCATCGCGCCGTCGAAACCGCGCGCGATCACCACCGAGATCTCGCGCTGGAAATCGACGAAGGCTTCGAGGATGGCGAGCTCGCCGCCCATCTGCTGCCACACCGGGCCGAGGTCGGTTTCCGGGTTGATGCGCACCTGGCCCTTGCCGTCATAGCCGAAGCTGGCGGACTTGAGCACGCACGGACGGCCCAGCGCCTGGATCGCTTGCGGCAGCGCCTCCTTGTGAGCGACCTCGAGATAGCGTGTCACCGGCACGTTGATGGAGGAGAGGAAGTTCTTTTCCCGCAGCCGCTGCTGGGTCAGGTGCAGCACGCGCGGATCGGGCCGCGTCGGCTTCCACTGCGCCAGCTTCTCACCGGCGGACGCGGGCACGTTCTCGAACTCGAAGGTCACGACATCGACTGCCTTCGCGAACCGCTCCAGCGCGGCGAGGTCGTCATAGGCGGCAACGGTGGTCGTATCGGCGACGTGGCTGGCCGGCGCGTCCTTGTCCGGGCAATAGACGTGGCAGCGATAGCCGAGCCGCGCGGCCGCCATGGCCGTCATGCGGCCAAGCTGTCCGCCGCCCAGGATGCCGATCGTGCCGCCGGGCGCGATTGTCTGTCCGGTATCCGCGCTCATGTCCCCACCTGCCGTCGCAGCATTATTGATCCCGAGTCGGGCTTTCCGCCACTGCCTCGGTCTGTTTGTGGCGATACGTATCCAGCCGCTTGCCGAGCGGCGGGTCGTTCAAGGCGATGATGGCGGCCGCCAGCAGGCCGGCATTGGTCGCCCCGGCCTTGCCGATGGCGAGCGTTCCGACCGGGATGCCCGCCGGCATCTGGACGATGGAATAGAGGCTGTCCTGCCCCTTGAGCGCCTGGGATTCGACCGGGACGCCGAGGACGGGCAGGGGGGTGACCGCTGCCACCATCCCCGGCAGGTGGGCGGCCCCGCCGGCGCCGGCCACGATCACCTTCAGGCCGCGGTCGCGGGCGCTCTCGGCATAGTGCATCAGGCGCTTGGGCGTGCGGTGCGCGGAGACGATCCGCACCTCGTGCGGAACGTCAAGATGTTCAAGCACATCAACGGCGTGGCGCATGGTCTGCCAGTCCGACTGGCTGCCCATGATGACCCCGACCAAAGGCTTGTTCTTGCGCTTTGGCATTCCACCCCCACCCCAAAAAAGAGGCGGCATTATAGGGGTGGGCCGGCCGAGCGCAATGAACATTGGGCGAACAGATGACCAACCGGTCCGGCGGCTTAAGGCGGTCTTAACCAAGCCACCCTAGCATCGCGACCGGGATTCGCCTTTACTATCCGGGCAGCCCGGACGTGCCACCAGGAGTGACCCGCGCTGATGAGGATCCGAGACAACCTACCCCCCGGATCAACCGCCCGCACCGCCGCCGCCAAGCCGGTCGCGCGCGCTCGCAACGCCGAGGCGGCCAGCGCCACCTCCGCCACGTCAGCCGCCGGCGTCACTGGCCAGGCCGACCAGGCGACCTTCCTGGGCCTCAACGAGACCGAGCTTTCGCCCAACGTCCGCGCCGCCCTGATGGCGCTGCTGGACGAGGTGAGCCGCCTGCGCCAGGAGCTCGACCTGACGCGCAAGCGCATCTCGCACCTCGAGCGCATGGCCGACGAAGATTCCATGCTGCCGATTGCCAACCGCCGCGCCTTCGTGCGCGAGCTGACGCGCCTCATCTCCTACAGCGAGCGCTATGGCACCGCCGGCAGCGTGCTCTATTTCGATCTCAACGGCATGAAAGAGATCAACGACCGCTACGGCCATCCGGCCGGCGACGAGGCGCTGCGCCACTTCGCGCGGCTGCTGGTCGCCAACGTGCGCGATTCCGACGTGGTCGGACGCCTCGGCGGCGACGAGTTCGGCGTGATCCTGGCCCAGGCCGACGAGGCCCAGGCGCGCGACAAGGCCGGCTCGCTGGTCGAGCTGGTGCAGACCGAGCCGGTGATGTGGCAGGGCGAGGCGCTGCAGCTGTCCTGCGCCGTCGGCATCCATCAGTTCTCCGCCAAGCAGAACGCCGACGAGGCGCTCAGCAAGGCCGACGCCGACATGTACGACGAGAAGCGCCGTTACTACGCGGAACTGAACAAGCAGCGCTAAGAGAGTCGGCTCGTCATAGCGGCCGAAAAGCGCTATCACGGATCGCATGTATATCGCGTCGCCGCGCCATCTGCCGTCGATCAGGCAGCTCCACGATTACTGGACGCTGTGCCGCGGCAACCGCGCCATGCCGCGGCGCGCCGACATCGACCCCGCCGACATCCGCCATCTGCTTCCGAACATCTATCTGGTGGACATCGAGCGCGCACCGTTCCGCGTGCGCTACCGCGTGGTCGGCACCAGCGCGGTCGAATGGCAGGGCCGCGATTTCACCGGCTACTATCTTGACGAAATGCGCTTCAACAAGCCGGACGAGTTGATGACGCTCTATCGCCGCGCCGTGGAGGAGAAGATCCCGACCTACCGCTCCACCACCTGGCCACAGCCGAACGGCGCCACCCGCGCGGTCGAAACCGGCATCTTCCCGCTCTCCGAGGACGGCGAACATGTCTCGCAATGCATCGCGATCGAAGACTTCGAAGAGTTCCGCGATCCGGCGTATCTGCCCTGGGGTTGAGATGCGCCAGGCGGAGCTCACACTCCGCCGTCATGGCAAGGCTTGGCCTTGCCATCCACGAGTTTGCCTGCGACAGCGCGCCTTCCACGGAGAAACTCGTGGATGCCAGGGCCAAGCCCTGGCATGACGGAAAGGGATCAACTAGGTAGTGAAAATCGCTACGCGATGATGTCCGGTAGCAGCTGGCTCTCCAGCTTGATGATCTGATCCTTCAGGATCAGCTTGCGCTTTTTCATGCGCTGGATTTCGAGCTGGTTGAACGGCGAGGTCGTCGCCAGGCTCTGGATCGCTAGGTCAAGGTCGCGGTGCTCGGCACGAAGCTCTTCCAGCTTGGCCCTGAGTTCGCTCGTCCCGATGATGATGGTCACCGCATACTCCCTCTGAGGGCGGCCATTTTAGCGCATCTGGGGCCCGCGCGTCACGGTCTTGAGGGGCCGAATGGGCGACCTTGCACCGCGGGTCAGGGCCATCTAAACAAGGGCGGTTCCCCTTCATTTTCCGGCCATTTGCAGGGCCGGACTGGATCATCGGCGGCGCGAATGCCAGACAATTTCGACCTTATTCTGACGGGCGGCCAGGTGGCGACGCCGAACGGCCTCGAGTCCTGCGACATCGGGGTCAAGGGCGGGCGAATCGCGGCCCTGGGCGCTCTGGGTTCGGCAGCCGCGGCGGAGCGTTTCAACGCCACCGGCCTCACTATCCTGCCCGGCGTGATCGACACCCAGGTCCATTTCCGCGAGCCAGGCCTCGAGCACAAGGAAGACCTGGCGGCCGGCTCGGCCGGCGCCGCCATGGGCGGGGTCACGGCCTTTTTCGAGATGCCCAACACCAACCCCAACACCATCGACGAAGCGGCGCTGAACGATAAGTTGCGCCGCGCCGCCGGCCGGGCCTGGGTCGACCACGCCTTTTTCATCGGCGCGACCGACGAGAACGCGGACAAGCTGGACCGGCTGGAGCTGCTGCCCGGCTGCGCCGGCGTGAAGGTGTTCATGGGCTCCTCGACCGGCTCGCTGCTGGTGGCGGACGATGATGCGCTGGAGTCGGTGCTGCGCCATGGCCGCCGCCGCGTCGCCATCCATTCGGAGGACGAGCCGCGCCTGCGCGAGCGCCTCGCCTTGGTGCGCGAAGGCGCCGATCCTTCCATGCATCCGGTGTGGCGCGACGAAGAGGTCGCGGTCCGCGCCACCACGCGCTTGATGCGCCTGGCGCGGCGTGCGGCGCGGCGGGTACACGTGTTGCATGTCAGCACGGCGGATGAGATGGACATTCTCGCCGCCAACAAGGACCTCGCCAGTGTCGAGGTGCTGGTCAACCACCTGACCCTCGTCGCGCCGGATTGCTATCAGCGCCTCGGCACCTTTGCGCAGATGAATCCGCCGATCCGCGATGCCCGCCATCGCGATGGCATCTGGCGCGCGCTCAACGCCGGCATCGTCGATGTGATCGGCACCGACCACGCGCCGCACACCCGCGAGGAGAAGGCGCGGCCATATCCGCAGAGCCCCTCTGGCATGCCAGGCGTGCAGACCTTGATTCCCGTGATGCTGGATCATGTCAACGCCGGCCGCCTTACTTTGCAGCGCTTCATCGACTTGACCAGCGCGGGTCCAGCGCGCATCTACAATATGGCGGGCAAGGGCCGCATTGCCCTTGGCTATGACGCGGATTTATCGGTGGTGGACCTGAAGTCGAAGCGCACCATCACCAACGCGATGATGAAGAACAAGAGCGGCTGGACGCCGTTCGACGGCATGGAGGTCATCGGTTGGCCCAAGGCGACCATCGTGCGCGGCCGCATCGTGATGCGCGAGGATGAGTTGATCGGCACGCCGATCGGCAAGCCGGTGCGGTTCCAGGAGACGTTGCAGCAGGAGGACTAGGGCAATGACGGGTACCTCGATCATCGGTTGGTCGCACCTGCCGTTCGGCAAGCACGCCGACAAGGACATCGAAAGCATGATGGTGGAGGCAGGCGCCGGCGCGCTGAAGCATGCCGGCGTGGCGCCCAAGGACGTTGACGCCATCTTCGTCGGGCATTTCAACGCCGGCTTCTCGGCGCAGGATTTTCCCTCTTCGCTCAGCTTCGGCATCGATCCCGCGCTGCGCTTCAAGCCGGCGACGCGCGTCGAGAATGCCTGCGCCACCGGCTCCGCCGCCGTGCACCAGGGCATCAAGGAGATCGCTGCCAAGCAGGCGCGCATCGTGCTGGTGATCGGCGTCGAGCATATGACCGCCAACGACGGCGCCGCCATCGGCCGCAACCTTTTGAAGGCGAGCTACGTGAAGGAAGAGGCGGACACGCCCGGCGGCTTCGCCGGCGTGTTCGGCCGCATCGCCGAGCTCTATTTCCAGCGCTATGGCGACCAGTCCGATGCGCTCGCGCGGATCGCCGCCAAGAACCACCGTAACGGCGTCGACAATCCGTATGCCCAGATGCGCAAGGACCTCGGCTACGACTTTTGCCGCAACGTCTCGGACAAGAACCCGCTGGTGGCGGGCCCGCTCAAGCGCACCGATTGCTCGCTGGTCTCCGACGGCGCGGCGGCTTTGGTGCTCGCCGACCTCGACACCGCGCTGGCGAGCGACCGCGCCGTGCTGATCCGCAGCGTCGCGCAGGTCAACGACTTCCTACCGATGCGCGCCCGCGACATCGTGCAGTTCGAAGGCTGCTCGCAGGCCTGGGGCAAGGCGCTCGCGCACTCCAAGCTGACGCTCGACGATCTCAGCTTCGTCGAGACTCACGACTGCTTCACCATCGCCGAACTGATCGAATACGAGGCGATGGGCCTGACCAAGCCGGGCGAGGGCGCCCGCGCCACCGAGGAAGGCTGGACCGAGAGGGACGGCAAGCTCCCCATCAACCGCTCCGGCGGCCTCAAGGCCAAAGGCCACCCGATCGGCGCCACCGGCGTCTCCATGCACGTGCTGACCGCCATGCAGCTCAAAGGCGACGCCGGCGCCATGCAGCTCAAGAACCCCAAGCTCGGCGGCATCTTCAACATGGGCGGCGCGGCAGTCGCGAACTACGTCAGCATTCTCGAGCCGCTGCGCTAGAGGCATCGATGACAAGCGACGATGACGACGACGGTATCTTCAAGTCGTCGACGTCTCTTGATTCCCGCTATTCGGCGGTGTTCGAGGATGATGGTGAGGTCGCCTACGGCTATTTGCTTCTGGACGGAGCGATCATTTCCGACGTGTGGCTTTACAACGGCGATGATACACGACCCGAACGCATCGTCCCCGTATCAGACGATGAAGAGGTCTCTATCGTCTGGATGTATGACAGGAGTTCGGTTCCTATCGCGGTCCAATTCTGGATTCGTGGCGCCCTACATGCCGGTATCTCCGTGGGCTAGCGCTTGCTTTCAGGTGGCGGGGTGTCAATGATGGAAGCCGACAACTGATGGAATGAGTAGCGACGCATGTTCAAAGCCCTTGTGCTGACCGAGAAAGACGGCAAGGTTTCCTCGCAGATTACGCAGCTCGACGAAGAGCGCCTGCCCGAGGGCGACGTCACGGTGCGCGTGCAGTATTCCACGCTCAACTACAAGGACGGCCTCATCCTCAACGGGCTCGGGCGGCTGGTGCGCAATTATCCGCACGTGCCGGGCGTCGATTTCGCGGGCGTGGTTGAAGCCTCGCAGCATCCGCGGTTCAAGCCTCGTGACAACGTCATCCTGACCGGCTGGCGGGTGGGCGAGATGCAGTGGGGCGGCTATGCCGAGCGCGCGCGGGTGCGGGGCGACTGGCTGGTGAAGCTGCCGGCCGACTTGACCGCGCGCAACGCGATGGCGATCGGCACTGCCGGCTTCACCGCAATGCTCTGCGTGATGGCGTTGGAGCAGCATGCGTTGACGCCGGCGTCGGGCGATGTGCTGGTGACCGGCGCGGCCGGCGGCGTCGGCAGCGTGGCGGTCGCGATCCTCGCCAAGCTCGGCTATCGCGTGGCCGCCTCGACCCGGCGCGCCGACACCCACGAATACCTGAAGGAGCTGGGCGCGGCGGAGATCATCGACCGCGCCACCATCGCGCAGCCGTCGGGCAAGCCGCTGGACAGCGAGCGCTGGGCCGGCGCCATCGATTCCGTCGGCGGCGCGACCCTCGCGGCGATCCTGCCGCAGATGAAATACCGCGCCAGCGTCGCGGCCTGCGGCCTCGCCGGCGGCAACAAGCTGGAGACAACGGTCATCCCCTTCATCATCCGCGGCGTGAAGCTGCTCGGCATCGATTCCGTCGCCAGCCCGCCGGACGAACGCTGGGAGGCGTGGACCCGCCTCGCGCGCGACCTGCCGGCCGACAAGCTGGAAAAGATGATCGTGCCGGCCAAGCTTGAAGACCTGCCCGCGCTGTCAAAGCAGATCCTCGAGGGCAAGGTGCGCGGCCGTGTGGTGGTGGAGATCGGCGCTTAGACGGCTGACTATGCCTTGGGGGAGGCTCGCTCGATCGTGAAGGTGCTCGTTCTCGGAAGCGGCGTCATCGGCACCACGCTCGCCTACTACCTGGCGAAATCCGGCCATGCGGTGACTGTCGTGGACCGCCAGCCAGGCCCGGGACTGGAGACCAGCTTCGCCAACGCCGGCGAGGTCTCGCCCGGCTACTCGGCGCCGTGGGCGGCGCCCGGCATTCCGCTCAAGGCGCTGAAATGGGCGTTCATGCGCCATCGTCCCCTGGTGATCTGGCCGAAGATCGATCCGGCGATGTGGCTGTGGGGCCTCGCGATGCTGCGCAACTGCACGGCGGCGCGCTACGAGATCAACAAGAACCGCATGGTACGGCTCGCCGAATACAGCCGCGACTGCCTGCAGGCGCTGCGCGCCGACACCGGCATCACGTACGACGAGCGCAGCCTCGGCACGCTCCAGCTGTTCCGTACCCAACAGCAACTGGATGGCACCGCGAAGGACGTCGCGGTCTTGAAGCAATCCGGCGTGCCGTACGAGCTCCTGGACCGCGAGGGCTGCGTCCGTGCCGAACCGGCGCTCGCGCTGGTGAAGGAGAAGGTCGCGGGCGGACTGCGCCTGCCGGGCGATGAAACCGGCGACTGCTTCAAGTTCACCCAGTCGATCGCCAGGCTCGCGGAAGGGCTGGGCGTCGCGTTCCGCTTCGGCGTCACCATCAGGCATCTGCTGCGCGAAGGCGATCGCGTGACCGGAGTTGCCACCGATGCCGGGCAGCTGCAGGCCGACGCCACCGTCGTCGCGCTCGGCAGCTATTCGCCCAAGCTGGTCGCGCCGCTCGGCATCCGCCTCGGCATCTATCCGATCAAGGGCTATTCGATCACGGTTCCCATCACCGATGCGGCCGGCGCGCCTGAATCCACGGTGATGGACGAGACCTTCAAGGTCGCGGTGACGAGGCTGGGCGACCGCATCCGCGTCGGCGGCACCGCCGAGATCGCGGGCTACAACATGAAGCTGCGCCAGGGACGCCGCGATACCCTGGATCATGTCGTGACAGATCTCTTCCCGCGCGGCGGCGACATCGCAAAGGCCGAGTTCTGGACCGGCTTGCGGCCCATGACGCCGGACGGCACGCCGATCATCGGCCCGACGCCCTATCGCAACCTATGGCTCAGCACCGGTCATGGCACGCTCGGTTGGACCATGGCCGCAGGCTCCGGCCGCGTGATGGCGGATGTGATTTCCGGGCGTCGCGCGGAGATCGATCTCAGCGGCCTCACGCTCGATCGCTACCGCGGTCTATTCGGCTAACCCAACTCCGCCGATCCGGTGATGCGGTACATCCGCTTCACCTCCGCCGCGGTCAATCGCTGTTCCTGGTCGGGGTTGAGGCGGCGCAGGAAGATGCCATCGTGGGTACGGCGCAGGAACTGGCGCACCTGGCCGCGTCCGTCGGCGAGCTCGATCGCGACGAAGCAGTTGGGCGTGATCGGGCGGTTGGGATTGACGAACAGCAGCTCGCCCGCGAAATAGCGCGGCTGCATGGTTTCGCCGTCGGCATAAAGCGCGAACGCGTTGGCGACGCCGCGCAGGTTGGCGGGCCGCTCGACGAATTCCTTGGCGTCGCCCTCGACGAACCAGAAGCCGTCCGCGCCTTCGCGGAACGCGCTGTGCACCGGCAAGTCGCGCTGGCTGGCAGCGGCGTTGAGCGAGACCGGCCGCATCGCGGCGGCGCCGGGTCGTGTCGGCAGGTTCTGGCTGCCCTCGAGTCCGGCGAGCTGCAGCACCGCGCCGGCGGCGACGCCCTGGCGCACGAACATGTCCTCGAGCGCGCGGGCGAGCTCGAACGGTAGATATTTACGCTTATAGCGATCCTCGTAATGTTGATAGCGGGTGAGGCTCCAGCCGAGCGCGTCCGACACCGACCGCATGGTGAGGCCAGCCTGTTCCCGCAGCTCCTTGAGCCGACGCGCAACTTCCGAGACTTCCGACATGCTTTCCCCATCCCAACGCAAACGCAAAGACCGTAACGCACTTTACGTTATATCGGAGCGAGGTTCAACCGGCTGGAGCGAATAATTCTCAGTGCTTGAATTGTGGCCCGAACCTATTGGGCCTGATCGATCATGCTCTTCATTTCTTGGCATTGCGGCGCCGCCTCGTTGCCGCCGGCACATCTCTGGGCGTACATCGCTTTTCCGACACCGGGACATTGCTGGATCGCGCTGCGGGCGAGGTCGGACGGATTGCCCTTGAACGGGCTGCCGCCGAGGCTGACCGGTGCGTTGTTCTTGATCGCCTCTTCGACCTGCCGGCGCGCATCGTCGGTCAGGAACGAGACCATGACCGGCGCCATGCAGGCGCAGGCGCTCTCCAACTCGTTCGGCGCCATCTGGTAGGCGTTTTCCGAGACGCAGCGGTTATAGAACGCATCCACCACCGGATCGGCGGCGGCAGTCGGCGCGACAACGGCCACCGACGCGACAAGGACGAGGATTCCGAGGAATTTCATGGACCGGACCATAGCAGCCGGAGTCGCCCGCGGGCGCGGAAAATGGCGGCAGTGTGGCGCGGTTGGCCCCATTGGCGCCATGTTCGGCGGCGACACAGGAACCCGCGCGACGGGGCGCGCGTTAAGCGTCTGGGGACTTCCAGGAAAGCAGGGCCGGGAGAATTGCCATGAACCACGTCTATGCGCTGAGCGAAGTGGTCGGAACCTCGGACAAGAGCATCGAGGACGCCATCGACCAGGCGATCAATGTCGCCGGGCAATCGATCCGCAACCTGGACTGGTTCCAGGTGTCGGAGATGCGCGGCCATATCAAGGACGGCCGCGTCGCCCATTACCAGGTCGCGCTGAAGCTCGGCTTCCGCTATGAGGCCAAGCCGGCTTGACGCCAGCCCATCGCCATCCCAGCCACGGACAGACTGGACCTTTGATGACAGCACACCCTTCGCGCCGATCGCGGGCCATTGGCCTGGCGGCGGCGACTCTTGCCGCGACGCTCGGCGCCGGTGCGGCGCGGGCCGACGACAGCAGCCGCGTCTCGGTGATCGAAGAGAATGATTCGGTCGTGTTCGGCGACAGCGACAAATACTACACGCAGGGCTTCGAGTTCGTGTATCTCGGCCCCGACCTCGAAGTCGGCAGCGCATGGATCGGGCCGTTCGATGCCCTCGCCAGTCTCGGCCCGTTCGATGCCGAAGGCGCCGGCGAGGTGTCGCGGCGCTACGAGATCCTGTTCGGGCAAAGCGTGTTCACGCCGAAAGACACAGCGCGCGAGGACCCGGATCCGGACGACCGTCCTTATGCCGGCTGGTGGTACGGAGGCGTGGGCTTGATCCAGGACACCGACCGGCGCCGGCTCGATCATCTGGAGCTGCTGGCTGGCATCATCGGCCCCGATGCCTTCGGGGAAGAGGCGCAGAACGACTACCATCAGTTCATCGGCGTCGACAAATCGCGCGGCTGGGACGAGCAGCTGCACAACGAGCCGGGCGTGATGCTGTCGTACGAGCGCAAGTGGCGCTTCCTGCAGCCGATCGGCGGCGGTTTCGCGGTCGATGCCATTCCCGAGCTCGGCATCACCGTCGGCAATGTCATGGACTACGTGCAAGCGGGCGGCATGCTGCGCTTTGGCAAGAATCTCGAGGCGGACTACGGCCCACAGCGCATCCGTCCCGCCTTGTCGGGCACGCCGTATTTCAACAGCGACTATCTTGACGGGCCGTTCGGATTCTATTTCTTCATCGGTACGCAAGGTCGCGCGGTCGCGCGCAATCTGTTCCTCGACGGCAACACCTTCCGCGACAGCCGCAGCGTGGACAGCGAGGCACTGGTCGGCGATCTCTCGGGCGGACTGGCGCTATTCTGGGGCGATGCGGTGCGGCTCGACACCGTCGTCACCTATCGCTCCAAGGAGTTTGAAGATCAGGATGAACCGACCACGCTCTGGGGACTCAATATGACGGTCGGGTTCTGACTATGATTTCAATCGCTCAGCAAAAGCTGTTCGGGATCCGCCGACAGCGCCGTCCCGGGGGCGGGCGCCGGCGCAGCGTCAGCATGCGAACCGCCCGGCGTGCCAGCGTCATGAAACTGGTCATTGGAAACCCCCTCTTATGCAGGGCAGGCCCGGAGTTGCCTCCGGGCCTGAAGTAACTTCGGCCGCGCCTTAGCGGTCGCGGTTCTGCAGCGGATCCTGCTTCGACCGGCGGGCAGCCTCGTCATCGCGGTCCGGATTGGACGCCCGATCACGCGGCTCCTGCTTCTCGCCCGGGGCCTGCTTGCCCGGCTGGCGGGACGCGGATTCGCGATCCTGCTGCGGGTTCTGCGGCTGGCCCGGACGGGACGCGGAATCGCGGTCCTGCTGCGGATTCTGCTTACCCGGCTGGTTCTGGCCGGTCTGGTTCTGGTTTGGCGTTTTCTGCTCGCCCATGTTTGAACTCCTGCTCGTTGGTGAAGCAGAAAGTAAACAAATCGACGGACCCCCCGTTCCCGGTACGACGCCAGTGCGACATTGGCGCGCCGAAAAGCGTTAAGGTTTGGGCCCGGTCAGGCGGGCCCGCAAAATGCCGATCATCCGCGGCGGTATGGGCTCGTCCATCATCCGAAGATAAAGCTGGCGGATATCGCTTTCGAACTCTGAAACGAAGCGGGGAGGTCGCGCCCGGACGCCAACGTTCTCCAAGGCCGGCATCAAAGCCGACCCGGCATTACTGTCGATCAACCCCATCGCGCACCTCCGTCTTGGCCGGCGGCTCCGGTTGCCGTGCGTTTCTGGAATGACAAACATCACAGGTGCCCGCCGGTTGCAGGCCGCGCTATGTAATTTGACAAGTGTGGCCTGGCTGCCCGGGCTCAGTCGGGGTCGTCAGGCTCCACGCCGGCCGGGCTGGTCCGGCCGCGCCATGGGTCGGGCGTCATCCGGTCCCGAAGGAGGTCGTCGAAGGTCTTGAGCGTGGCGGCCGCCCGTTCATAGGCCTCCGCTGCGGGGCAGCCGAGGAACAGCTCGATCGCTTCCTCCACCCGGTCGATCGCCCAGACCGAGAAGGTGCCCTCGGCGACCGCTGCCGCCACCTCGTCCTCCAGCACCAGATCGTGGGCATTGGCGCCTGGCAGGATGACGCCGTGACGAATGCCCTCGGCGCGCTCCTTGGCCGTGACACGGAAATAGCCCTCGACCTTCTCGATCACGTCGCCGACCGCTTGCACTTCGCCCAGCTGGTTGAAGGAGCCGGTGACGGCCATCTCCTGGCGCACCGGCAGGCCGGAGAGCGCCGAGATGATGGTGACCAGCTCGCCGACCGAGGCGCTGTCGCCATCGACGCTGCCATAGCTCTGCTCGAAGGTGATCGAGCAATCGAACGAGATCGGATGGCGGCGGGCGAAGGTGCCGCGCAGATAGCCTTCGACCACCAGCGCGCCCTTCTGCTGCGTGCGCCCGCCAAGCTCGGTGACGCGCTCGATGTTGATGATGCCGCGGTGACCGACCGAGGCGCGCGCCGTGAGGCGGCTGGGCCTTCCGAAATGACTGTCGCCCAGCTCGCGGATGGTGAGCGCGTTGACCTGCCCAACGACCGCGCCGCTGGTGGCGATGGCAACATGGCGCCGCCTCATGCTCAAATGGAAACGCTCTTCCGCCCGCGCCTCGCGCTTGGAGCGCGCGCGCCAGGCGGCCAAGACGGCCTCCGGCCTTAGGCGCTCGCCGGCGGTCACGTACCGTCCGGCCTCGTGCAGCAGGTCCTCGATCAGCTCGAAGCGGGACGACAGCGAATCGCGCCGCATCGCGAGGCGGGACGACAGCCCGAGCAGCAAGCCGATCGCGTCGGCCGTGCAGAGCACGCCCTGGCGAGCCGCCATGCGGTCGATCAAGCTGCCGAGGATGTTGAGATTCTCCGGCGTCGCCGGCATGTCCGGATCGATGTCGGCCTTGATCTTGAAGTAGGTTTTGAAGTCGGGGTCGTTGCTGAAGAAGTTGTAGTAGCTGTCCGGCGTGCCGACGATCACGATCTTCGCATCGAGCGGGATCGCCTCGGGGCGTGGCGTGCCGATCAACGGCATGCCGCCGCTGCGGTGCGGCTCCTCGATGCGGATGACGCCGTCGCGCAGCGCCGCCTTGAGGTGGGTCCAGACCGTCTCGTCCTTGGCCAGTGGCTCGGCCCGCAGCACCAGAACGCCGCCATTGGCGCGCTGCAGGGCGCCTGGCCGGATCAGCGTCAGGTCGGTCTCGGACACGCCCTCGACGCGGCGGTATTCGATATAGCCGAACAGGTTCTCGTAGGTCGGGTTGGGCTCCAGCACCACGCACTCGTCGCCGTGGGAATGATCGACCAGCAGGTTGGTGCTGTATTTCGCCGGCAGCCGCTCATCGGGCGACGATCGCGCCAGGTTGCGCACGTCGCGGATCATCTCCTCGGTCAGATCGTCGATCCATTCGGAGAGCGCCGGATAGTCGGCGAACATCGCGGCGAAATCCGCAACCTCGCCCTCGATCAGGCCGGCCAGGGTCTGCCGGTCGAACGCCAGCGCCTGCGCCTCCGCGCTGGCGCGCAGCTGGCCGGCTTCGCGCTCCAGCTGGTCGAGCTCGCCGGACAGCCGGTCACGGTTGCGCTCGCGGTCTGGCGTGTCGGCGACCGGCGGGCGCAGGCGGACGCCTTCCGCGCTTTCCTCCAAGGTGAATCCGACCTCTTCGGCTGCGCGTGCCAAAGCGGCCTGCTTCTCGTTGATCCGCTCGTCGGCTTCGCGGTGGATGCGCTTGATCCGCTCGCGGTGCGCGTCGCTTTCCAGCGCGGCGATCAGCATCGACCGCAGCCGGCCGACATACCGTCGCAGCGCCTCGGAGAAGCGCGCGCCGTCGCCGACGGCCAGGCCGAACGCCAGGGGCTGCCGCGGGTCGCGGTAGTTCTGCAGGTAGATCCAGTCCTTGCGCCGGGAATTGCCCGGCGTGCAGATAGCCTCGAGATAGGCGACCGTGGCCGACATGCGGCCGGTGCGGTCCTCGCCCAGCACATAAACGTTGAAGCCTGGTGCGTTGATGGAGAGGGAGAGGTCCAGCGCCTCGCGGGCGCGGGCATGGCTGCTCAGGGCGAACGTGTCCTCGCTGCCGGGGTGCCAGCTATGACGTGGAATCCCGATATCCGCCGCGCGCAGTGCACGCATAGGGCTCCCCCTTGTTGGGCGAGCCAGTGCGTGAGAGCTAGCCCTGGCTCCAGATGGCGAGCAATACAATCATCCCGATGATGGCGAGAGCCAGCCCCGCAATCAAGACGATACGAACGTGACCGCTGGTTTCGCCCGAGCGGGCCTCCTTGGTGGTCACGGTCACGTGGCCGTCTTCCTTCCTCATGCGGCGGAAGCCTCCGCGTCGGCAGGTTGCTCGGCGGCGGGCTGGATGGCGGCAGGTTGGTCGAGGGGGCGCGGCGCGGCGGCCGGGGCCTCGTCCAGCTGCGAGACGGCGATATTGGCCTGCAGCAGGCCGGCGAAATTGCCGCAATCGAACCGGCGGCCGTCATAGCGGACGGCGCTGACGCCGGCCGACCGGCAGGTCGCGGCGATCGAGTCGGTCAGCTGGATCTCGCCGTTCAAGGTCGGCAGTGCGCTCTGCAGGCGCTCGAGCACCTCCTCGTCGAGCACGTAGCGGCCGATGACCGCCAGGTCCGACGGCGCGATGTCCGGATGCGGCTTTTCGATCACGCCGCGCACCCGTTCCATGCCGCCGTCGACATCGACGATTCCGTAGCGATTGACCTCGGCGCGCGGCACGCGCTGGACCGCGATCGCCGAGCCGCCGTCGCGCTCGCGGCGCTCCAGCAGTTGCGCAAGGCAGTTCGAACCGATCAGCAGCTCGTCCGGCAGCAGCACCGCAATCGGCTCGCCCGCCGGGGCGCCGCACCGCACTGCATCTCCCAGACCGCGCGGCTCGCGCTGCTCGACGAATTCGAGCGTGAGTCCCTTCGGCGCGCAATCATAGGTGAGCCGTCGATCCGCGAAATAGGTCTGCAGCGCTTCCTTGCCGGGCGCGGTGATGATCACCACGCGCTCAATGCCCGCAACCGCTGCTTCTTCGAGCGCGTAGTCGAGAACTGGTCGTCTCCAGACCGGCAGCAATTCCTTCGGCACCGCACGGGTGAGCGGCAGCAGGCGCGTGCCAAGTCCGCCGGCTGGAATCACCGCGGTGCGAATGCGTGAAGCCATGGGAATCTCCCTGCTGAGGTGCTGGCATTAATGGCGTGTGCGGCTCTCGAATGGTTGGGACACGAATTATCCCGGCCGCTTACGACCATGGGAGAGGAACAGGCCAGGATGGCTTTTGTTCCTTCCGCGCCGCTGCGGAAAAGCTGCGCGCGTTTCGGAACCATACCGACTTGCAGGACTTGGTTTTTCATACCTGCGACGGCGGCGGCGCCGTTCCACCTCAATCGATGCGCATGGGAGTATGGTCGGAATGCTGAATGAGGAGCTCAGCCAACTCATCGAGCTGGAGATCCCCCGGCTGCGCCGATATGGCATGTTCCTCGCCAGAGATCCGGAGAAGGCGGACGATCTGGTGCAGGAGTGCTTGGTGCGCGCCATCGACAACATCGAAAAGTTCCAGCCGGGAACGAACATCCGATCCTGGCTCATGACCATCCTGCACAACATCTTCGTAAACGAGACCAAGAAGCGCCGGCCGCTGCTGACACAGGACGGCGTGATCGAACGCGCCACGCCGATCGAAGGCGGACAGGAGGCGCGTCACCAGATGCGCGACGTGCAGCGCGCGTTCGAGTCATTGAGCTGGCAGCATCGCCAGATCATCTGGTTCATCTGCGTCGAGCAGATGGACTACAACGAAGTTGCGCGCCAGCTCGACGTGCCGGTCGGCACCGTGCGTTCGCGTCTGTGCCGGGCCCGCGAGCATCTCAAGCAGCTGATGGAACTGGAGAACGGGAACGAGAGCGGGGGCGAGACGCTCAAGGTAGAGCCGAAGGGCGAGGCCAAGTCCCGTTCCCGCGGCGGCCGCCAGTTGAGCGACGCGCTGCGGAGAACGGGGACGCGGGGATGAGATCCGGTTGCTAGATGTGGCCGGTCAACAGGGCCACGATGGCCACGATCACCAGAATGGTCAGCAGGCCGCTCGGCGCATAGCCCCAGGACCGGCTGTAAGGCCAAGCCGGCACCGCGCCGATCAGCAACAAGATCAGAAGGATGAGCAGAATTGTCCCAAGCATGGTGGGCTCCTCTCAGGTTTGTGCGTTTTGAACGCGGCGGCGCAATGATTGGTTCCGAGACCGCTGGCTGGCACGACTGCCGCTAGCGCTCTGTGACGGGAAATCCGCTTCGACTTGGCCTTCGAGAGCGGGATCGGATGCCAGGTCCTTGTATCGCTTGCGGAGCTGTTCCAGCTCCTGTTCGCTGCGCTCCTCGAGATCGACCAGACGGGTGTCAGCGGCGTCGAGCGCCCGTAGCAGTTCATCGATCTTGAGATGCAGCGCCTCGCTGTCGCGGTTCTGGGTGTTCTGAATCAGGAACACCATGAGAAAGGTCGCGATGGTGGTCGACGTGTTGATTACCAGTTGCCAGGTGTCTGAATAGCCGAGCGCCGGACCCAACGCGCCCCAGACCACGATCGCAAGGCAGGCTACGACGAAGATCGCAGGATGACCCGTCAGGTGAGCGATTCGCTTTGCGATCCGGTCGAAGATGTTCAAGAGCAATCCGTCTTCCGTATGCACAGTCTCAATTCACTCAATGCAACTGCGGCAGAGCCGGTTCCAGCGGTGTGCGCAACGGGCGGCTGACCACGCTGTTCTCAGAGGTGAAACGAATGCAGAGGGCCAGGACAATGGATGTCGACAACAATTCCAAGGATTGGGGCCTGTTTGAGAATCGACCAGCGAAAGAGCGCACTTCCGCGCCAACAGCAGGCCGACCGGGCAAAAGCGCGGCCACGGTCGACGAACGTCGGGCGAGACGGCCGCGCGAGCTCCGCGCCCGAACCGAAACAGAGCATGTCAAATGCTAATGTTGATCTCTGCTAATCCGCCCACGCCGATTCCGCCGGCGCCGCCGGCACCCGGCGACCCGCCCGCCGATCGGCCGGGCGATCCCATTCCGCCGCCGGTGCCCGGGCCAGGACAGCCCCAGCCCGGGCCCAGCCCGGATCAGCCGATCAGTGCGCTGAGCTGACCTTTTTCGGTTTCTCTTCCTTGATGACAGCGCCGGTCTTGGCGGCGCCGCTGCCTTCACTGTCGAGCTCGGCGCCGAGCGTCTCGGCCGCCGCGTGCACTTGGCGAATCTTCTCGGCGTTCGCGCCCGGAGGCGCATCGCCGGTCATGTTCTCTTCCGTCGCCACCTGCAGCAGGTGCAGGTCGTATTCCCATTGGCGCAACAGCGCCACCTTCTGGTCGCGCGTCAGAGACTCTTCCGCGAGCAGCGCCTCTGGCGTCGCGAAATGCTTCGAAACGTCGCCGACCAGCTTGTCGAATGATTGCTGATCCATGATGCGCTCCATTGCCGTTGGTGAATCGTGCACACTCCCGGATCAACACCGACCTACTTGTGAGGTTCCGGAGGCATCGCGCAACCGAAACGTCACCAACTTGTTCATGGGTGCGAAGCTTAATATTCTTTGAGGAGACTAGAATGAAAAGAACACTGCTCCTGAGCGGTGCGGTCACTGCGATGCTTGGCGCTGCGCCATACGCGATGGCCGATAACGTGATCGTGACCGAGATCGACTCCGTCCAGATCGCGCAAGCAGCAGCCGGCGATATCGATGCCGGCAAGCTGATTGGACAAGAAGTCTACGATGCGAACGGCGACAAGGTCGGCGAGATCGACAGCGTGATGGTCGATCAGAAAGGCAAAGTGTCCTCTGTCGTGCTCGATGTCAGCGGATGGCTCGAGAGCGAGAAGCTGGTGGCGGTGAAGTGGTCGGATCTCAAGACCGGCGAAGACAGCAAGATCGTCTCTTCGCTCACCAAGGACAGCGCCAAGGCAGCTGCGGCCTATGACTATACCGACCCCGCGCTGCGCGGCCAGGTGCTGACCGAGTCCGGCGAGCGCTATGCCGCGACCGACGCGCCGGCGGATACGACCGCTGATGGTACGGCCACCGCGACGGCCGAGACCGATGCCCCCGACAACTCCGCGGTCATGAACGCCGACGGTTCGATGAACGCCAGCAAGCTGATCGGGCTCGACGTGCAGAGCCCCGAGGACAAGAAGGTCGGCGACATCGGTGAAGTCGTGCTCGACAAGGATGGCAAGGTCGAAGGCGTCGTGGTCGACGTCGGCGGCTTCCTCGGCATCGCAACCCACCCGGTCCTATTGGATTGGAAGGACGTGACCCTGGCCAACCAGGACGGCAAGGACCGGGCAGTCGTTAACCTCACCAAGGAAAAGCTGGAACAAATGCCGGCCTACGAGGTTTCGAAACAGTAGCCGACCTGCAGGACTGCAGGAGCGCAGGCGGGCATAGCCCGCCTGCTTTGTTTTCGGACTACGCGTATTGAGGAGGCAAGAATGTCGAGACGCACGAAAGTCAGCAACACCGAGCGCGCCTATGACGACCTGATGGACGAGTTCTCCACTCTGGTCGAGGCGATGGAAGACGTGTTTTCCGCTGCCGCCGAGGACGGGGGCGAAAAGCTCTCCGAGCTCAAGGGCCAGGCCGAGGCCAGCCTTAAGAAAGCGAAGGCGCGGCTGGGTGGGATGGAAAAGCAAGCGATGGCGAAGGCGCGCAAGATCGCGACTGACTCCGACGATTATGTACACGAGAATCCGTGGACTGCGGTCGGTGTCGGCGCGGGGGTTGGCCTGCTGCTCGGTCTCCTGATCGGCCGCGGTAGATGAGCCTGCGCTCGGACGAGCGCCACTCCATGTCCGTGCACGCGACCGACGGCATCGTCCAATCCGGGCGGCGTATCCTCTCCATTCTCGTGACCATGGTGCGGACGCGGCTTGGCCTGCTTGCCGTCGAACTGATGGAAGAGAAGAGCCGCATCTGGCTGATGCTAGTGCTGACGGCGCTGTCCTTGATCTTCGCCTCGATGGCTCTGCTGATGCTCTCGCTGCTGGTGATCGTCGCGTTCTGGGACGACAACCGGCTGCTGGCGATCGGCGGGCTGCTTGTGTTCTATATCGTCGCGGCCGGCGCATCTCTGCTAGTGCTGCGGCACAAGGCCAAGATCGGATCGCCGCTGTTCTCGCACACGCTGGATGAGCTTTCCAAAGACACAGACGAGCTCGAAGACGCATTCGAGGATGCCGAGGTGGATTTCGATGTCGAGACGCGCCGCCGCCGCGCGTAACAGCGCCGCCGACCTCAATGCATCGCGTGAGGTGCTGATCGCGCGCGCCGCGCTGGAGCGCGCGGCGATCCGCGACGCGACCCAAGACCTGCAGATCGCGAGCGAGCGCATTGCGCGCATCGCGATCGTCGGCGCCACGCTCGTGCGCCGCTACTGGCTGCCGGTCGGCCTGCTGCTGGCCGGCGGACTGTTCAAGCGCACGCGGCCATTCCTGAAGATGGCGCGCACCGGCCTCGCTGTGTGGCAGACGGTGCGCCTGTTGCGCCGCTAGCAACGATTTGGCTACCGACTTGTTTACACTAGAGGGCGGTACGTCGCCCCGATCGCTCGATTTTGACCACAGCACAGAGGAGCCACAAATGAACAAGGATCAGGTTGAGGGCAATTGGAAGCAGCTGAAGGGCAAGGTGAAAGAGCAGTGGGGCAAGCTGACGGACAACGACCTGACGGTCGTTGAAGGCAACATGGATCAGCTGGCCGGCCGAGTGCAGGAGCGCTATGGCGTCCAGCGCGAAGAGGCGGAAAAGCAGATCAAGGAATTCCGCAACCGCAACGAGGATCTGTGGCCCTAGGCTGCAGTAACGGTAAAACAGAAACGGCCCGCACTATCCGCGGGCCGTTTTCTTTTGGGCAGCAAAGCAATCAATCGATGATTCGCGCTGGGCCGCCTTTTTGCAAAGCGCACACCATCAGCGCCACCAGCAGCATGATCAAGGAAATGCCGAAGAGCAGCTGGCCGAGACTGCCGGCGATCGGCGATGTCGTGGCGAAGCCGAGCACGCCGGAACCGATTGTAGCGATCAGAAACAGGATGACCCACCGCATGGCGACCTCCCCGAGAGACCGGGCCAAACGACGCAGACTCAGTGAAACAACAGCCAGACCACGATGAGGACTGGAATGGGCACGCCCAAGAGCCACAACAACCCGTAACGCATGGGGTTTTCCCTCTTGCAGGATCTCCGGCCGCGTCATCCCGACGCACCGCCGGATTGTCGAAAAAACCCGGATCGGGCTGCTTTGTTCCGCGTGCGCTACACCGGCTCGCGCGAGCGCGGTGTGGCGTTATTGGCCAGCGGCGGCCGGTTGCCGGCGGCGACCGCGTGCACCGACTCCAGGCGGAAATCGAGGGTCGTGACCGTGCCCGGCGGGCCCGCGACAGTGATCTCGCCGCCCAATTGCCGGGTGAAGGCCTCGATCAGGGTCTGGCCCATGCTGCCGGGAAGCTCGCCTTCGGTGTTGCGTTCGCCCTGGCCGACCCCATCGTCGGCGATCACCAGCTTCGCCATCCCGTCCGGCTCGCGCGCGATCCGCACCGAGATGCCGCCGGCGCGCTGGTTGGGAAAGGCGTGCTTGAAGGAGTTAGTCAGGATCTCGGTGGTCAGCAGCGCCAGCGGCACGGCCCGGTCGCCGGTCACCCGGACATGCGGAATGTCGACGCTGAGCCTCACCCGGCGCGGCGGCACGCCGGAGCCATCCTGCAGCAGGCTGCACAGATTGGTCATGAAGGGATGCAGGTCGACCTCCTGCATGTCCTGGCTTTCGTAGAGATGCCGGTGCACCAGCGCCAGCGCGTTGATGCGCATCTGCACGTCGGCAAAGGCCTGCTTGACCGCCTCGCCGCGCGGGATGCGGGCGTAGAGGTTGAGCAGGCTGGTGACCGTCTGCAGGTTGTTCTTCACTCGGTGGTGGATCTCGCGCAACATCATCTGCTTCTGCGCCAGCGATTGGCGCAGGTCGGCCTCGCGCTCGTCCAGCCGGATCGCCATCTCGCGCAGCGTCTCCGCCAGCTCGTGGATTTCGGCTGGCGCGCCTTCGAACTCGCGCTTGACCGAGACGTCGCCGACGCTCATGGAACTGGCGGCTTCGGTCAACCGGACGATCCACTTGGTCACCAGCATCCGGGTGCCGATCAGCGCTGCCGCCATCGCCGCCACCGCAACGAACACCAGCACGCCGATCTGGATCAGGAGCGAGGTGCGCAGCGGCTCGATCAGCCGCGCGGTCGGCTGCCCGAGCAGGACGAACAGCTCCTTGTCGCCGATGACGTTGACCGCGTAGTTGCGCTGGATGCCGTCCTGGCCGACCGAATCGAAGGTGCGGATATAGCCGCTCACCACTTCCTGGATGGTTGCCGGATCGGGCAGGCCGGCCTGGGTATCGACGCCCTGCGCCTTCGGGCCCACCAGCACGTGCCCGGCGCGGTCAAGCAGATAGACCATCGCGTCGGGCGGCAGGCCCGGCTCCTGGCCGATGGCGGACAGCCACTCCAGCCGGATTGCCAGCGACAGCACGCCGAGCGGCACATCGCGATCACTGACCACCGGCGCCGCATAGATGATGACGGCTTCCTGCATGCGCGCGGCATAGAAATAGCCGCTCACCGTCTCGCGCCGGGTCTCCATCGCCATCTTGAACCAGTCCATGTCGGCGGCATTGGCCGCCTGCGTCGTGGGATCGGACTGGCACACCGGCTCGCCTTTGGTGTTGCGCAGCACGGCGACGGAGTAGGCCGGGTAGGGGCGGATCGCGCTCTCGAGCAGGTCGGCGCATTCCGACCCGCGCGACGGCGAATTCGCGACCGCGGCGAGCACCGGCGGCTGGTGCGCCAGGTTCTGGATGATGCGGCTCGACTGCCAGAGCAGGTTGGTCTCGTAGTTCGACGCCAGGGTGGCGAAGCGCACGGTCGATTCATGCGCCTGGCGCAGCTGGTCCCGATAGCGGTCGATCGCGGCGATGATGCCGAAGGCACTCGGGATGACGAGGACAATCGCGAACAGCAGGATCAGCCGGTGGCGCAGTGGCTGCAGAAGCTGACCGAACATCGATGATGGGTCTCCCTACTCACCCGCCTCAAATCTACCGGGGCGCGGGACCTGAAGTCACGCGCCCCGGTGGCAGGCGGTAAACAGGCTAGACCGCCTGTCTGCTCTGTCGAGGCTGACCGAAGAAGGACAGGGCCTGGGAGATTGTAACCTTGAGCGTGTCTGGCTCGAACGGTTTGGTGACGAGATAGGTCGGTTCCGGCCGCTCGCCGGTCAGCAGGCGCTCCGGATAGGCGGTGACGAAGATCACCGGCACCTTCATGGAGTCGAGGATCTCCTTCACCGCGGTGAGGCCGGAGCCGCCCGGCCCGAGGTCGATGTCGGCGAGCACCAAGCCCGGCTGGCTCTTCTGCGCGAGCCTTACCGCTTCGACCTGGCTGGAGGCGATGCCGACCACCGAGTGGCCCATGTCGCGCACCAGTCCGACGATATCGAGCGCGATCACCGGCTCGTCCTCGATCACCAGGATGGAGGTCGCCATCTGCTCGTTGACCGAAGACCAGGCCGACGCCAGCAGGTCGCTGCCTTGCTCGTGCGAGATGCCGAGGATCTGCGAGGCGTCCTGCACCGAGAAGCCCTCGAGCGTTGTCAGCAGAAGGATCTGGCGCTCGGACACCGGCAGAGCCTGGAGACGGGCCTCGACCGAGAGATCGTTTGGCTCGCTGTCGCCGTCCTCTTGGTCGTGGAAGCCGGTGCGCGACCACACATCGTGGAACAGGCGAAACAGCTGCAGGCGTACATCACCCGTGGCCGTAATGCGGTCTGGCTCCTGCAGCAGGTCCTCGAGGCAGATCCGCACATAAGTGTCGCCGGTCTGCTGCGAGCCGAGCAACGCTCGGGCGTAGCGCCGCAGATAGCGGAGATTTTCGACGATTTTTTCGGAAACGTCTGGCATGGGTCCCTCTTCTTGCCACCCGGCGATTTTTTTTGTGAATAAAGGAACCCCAACCGTAACTCGGGGTTCCCATCGGTAGAGAAAAATGTGCGGCCAGGGCATAGCTCCATATTCCTACCACGCGGGGGTTTGCAGGGAAATGGGTTCGGCGTCTAAATCACCCGGCAAGCACATTGGCTTCGGGACGGCGCCACGCGCGCCGGGGGCGGGAACAGTGAATGACGAAAAAGACAACGATGTGAAGAATGAAGTGACCGCATCTCAGGAGTCTCAATCCCAAAAGGACGGGCAGCGACGCGCGCCGGCGGTACTCGACCGCTGGTTCGATGCGCAGCTGGGCCGTTTGTACTCGGACGTGGCGACCGAACCGGTCCCTGTCGAAATGCTGCAACTCATCAGCAAGCTCAAAAAGCCCAAGCAACCGGGCTCATAAGAACGCCGCATCAACCAGGGAAAGAAGAGGCATGGAGGAACCGGCGTTCGATCGTATGTCGGCCGAGCTGCAATCGGCGCTGCTGGACGTGCTGCCGCACCTGCGTGCGTTCGCGCGGTCGCTGACGCGCAACCGCGATCAGGCCGACGATCTCGTCAACGACACGATCGTGCGGGCGATCAGCGCCTCGAAGCAATTCACGCCCGGCACCAACTTCAAGGCGTGGATATTCACCATCCTGCGCAACCTGTTCTACAACGAGGGCCGCAAGCGGCATTCCAAGTTTTCCTCGCTGGACGACCTCACGGTGAACGAGCCGTCGATCAGCGCGTCGCAGGAAGCGAGCCTCGAGTTCTGCGACTTCCGCCGCGCGTTCTGGCAGCTCAATCCCGACCAGCGCGAAGTGCTGATCCTGGTCGGCGCCAGCGGCCTCAGCTACGAGGAAGCGGCAGCGGTTTGCGACTGCCGCGTCGGCACCATCAAGAGCCGCGTGTCGCGCGCACGCGCCGATCTCAAGCGCATGCTCGACGACGGCACGCTGTCGACGGTGCGCTCTGACATCGCGCCGGTCAGCGGTGGCGGCCTCTCGGACGCCCTCGAGCCGATGGTTCCCTTCAAGGCCGCGGTCAAGCGCGCGCGCTAGGCGGCGCGGCCGGTCTCCTCGTTCCGGATCGTTTCGATCAGCGCGTCCTGCAGGCGCGCGACGGCCGGCTTCGCAGTGCCGCCAGCCGCATGCATCCAGAGTCCTGCCCGTGCCTTCAATTTCGGCAAGCGGCGGTCGCCGGCGAGCACGGTCAGGCGTGCCGGCGTGCTGTGCAGGGCCCGCGGCGTGAGGCCGAGGCCGGCTTCGACCGCGGCCCACAGTCCGGCAAGGCTGGGGCTGGTGAAGGTGACGCGCCACGGAATGCCAGCCTGATCCAGCGCCCGCACCGCCACCTCGCGAAACACGCACGGCGGCTCGAACGTCACGAGCGGCAGGGGGCGCATGGTCGCGATCTGGTGCCGCGGGGAACCGATCCAGGCGATCGGCATGGTGGTTAGCTCAGTGCGATGGGGGCCCGGCAGGTCGCCCCACACCAGCGCCAGGTCGAGTTCGCCCTTGGCGACCGCGGCGGCGAGGACGGCGCCCCGATCCACCCGCGCCTCCACCCGCACGCCGGGATGCGCGCGCGCAAAGCGGCCGAGCAGCGACGGCAGCCAGCTCTCCGCGAAATCCTGCACTAGGCCGAGCCGCACCCACCCTTCGACCGCGACGCCCCGCACCGCGGTCAGCGCCTCGTCGTTCAACTCGATCATCCGGCGCGCATAGCTCAGCATGATTTCCCCGGCCGGCGTCAGCGCCAGCCCGCGCCCGTCCTTGCGCAGCAAGGCTTGGCCGGCGTGCATCTCGAGCTTGCGCAGCTGCAGGCTGAGGGCGGATTGCGACCGCCCCAGGCGCTCGGCCGCGGCGGCGAAGCTGCCGAGATCGTGGCCAGTCACGAAGGTGCGCAGAACGTCGAGATCCAGGGTCCGGTCCATTCAGGTTTCCAAAAGTATATCTCAAGAACTATCAAATTTCCATAATGATCATCCGCTCCCATCTTGAGGGTGTCAAGACACGGAGCCGACCCATGCCACTCGCCCGCATCTCCGTTCCCCGCCAGCGCTCGAGCGCAGACCGCAAGGCGATCTCCGCCGGAATCCACGCCGCGCTCCAGGAAGCCTTCAACGTGCCGGCCGACGACCTGTTTCACCTGGTGACCGAGCACGATCCGGACAGCGGCCTCATCCGAAGCGCGAGCTATCTCGGCATCGAATACAGCGACGACCTCACCATCATCCAGATCACCGTCAGCGATACCCGCACGCTCGAGCAGAAGAAGCAGCTATTCCGGCTGATCGCGCGCAACCTCGCGGCCAAGCCCGGCCTCCGGCCGCAGGATGTCTTCATCAACCTGATCGAGGTGAAGAAGGAGAACTGGTCGTTCGGCAACGGCGAAGCGCAATACGCATGAGGCCGTCATGGCAGAGCAGGTTCGTCAGGTGGCGCTCGATGCCGATCCGGTCAGTCTTGGTGCGATCGTCGCGATCATGGGAGAGGTTTATCTCGTCATCCTCGCGATCCTGATCATAGCAATGGCGGCGGGGCTCGTACCAGCCGAGCGCTCCTTCCTCAGGATCGAAGATCCCGCAATCGCCGCCAATTTCACGGCATAGGCGCCAACAGTTTGAGCTGGAGCGCCAGGGCGATGATGCGGCCGAGCGTCGCGTCATCGCCCGCACCGCATCGTGCGGCGGCGGTGCCGAGGCTCGTTTCACGCTCTGCCGCCAACAGGAACGCCGAGGCGGACAGATCGAGGTCCTGATACATCAGCGCCTGCTCCGGGCGGCAGACCAGCAGCGCCTGCAATTTGGGAGCCATGTCGATGTCGGCGAAATCCGGCTCCGCTGCCTGATGCGCCTGCCAAAGCGCCAGCACCGGTGCGCGGACTGCGACCACCAAAGCATGCCGCGCGCGCCGGATCGGCAGCGCTTCCAGCTGCTCAGGCGACAGGCCGACCAGGGTTTCGGGCGTGACGGCAGGCTCGACCAGCGCGTTGTAGGCGGCGACGCGCGCGAACTCGAAGCGCGCCATGTCAACGATGTAGGGCCGGGTCGCCAGCTGCGGCAGATCGCGCAGATAGTCCGCGAAGCCCGCTCCGTATTCGAACAGGCAAGGACGCTGCGGCGGTTGGGAAAGCACGAAACGCCGTGCTGCCTGCTCGAAAAAATCCGCGCCGAGCAATTGCAAGGTGACGGGGAAGTTGGCCTTGAGCGCTTCGCCGAGGCTGATCAGGAAGTTGTTGCGATAGATGGCGAGCCGCTCCGGACCATCGAACGAATCCGCGACGATCGCCGGCGCCAGCGGCGCGCTGTCGCCGCTGATGAGATAGCCGCGATAAGCGGCCTGCAGCTCGGCCAGTCTCACGCCGCGCTCCGCTTGGCCACGTCGAGCCGCGCCTGTGCCTTGTTGGCTTCGGCCAGCAGGATCTCGAGCGGCGGCAAAGCGCTGTCCCATTCGATCAGGGTCGGGCGCGGTCCGATCACGGCCAGCGCACGCTCATAGAGCGCCCACACGGGATCGGAGACGGGCGAGCCGTGATCGTCGATGCGGATGGAGCGGTTGCCGATCTGGCGCAGGTGATGGCCGGACAGGTGAATCTCGCCGATCGGCAGATGCGCGATCGCAGAAAGATAAGCCTGCGCATCGTCGCCGTGATTCTCGGTGGAGACGAACACGTTGTTGACGTCGAGCAGAAGGCCGCAACCGCTGCGCTGGCAGAGCTCGGCCAGGAATTGCGGCTCGGCCCGGTCGGACTGCACGTGCCGCAGATAGGTGGAGGGATTCTCCACCATCACCGTCCGGCCGACCGCCTCCTGGAAGCGCATCACGTTGCGCGCGACGACCGTGAGCGCGTCCTCGTCATAGGGGATCGGCAGCAGGTCGTTGAAATAGACGCCGCCGGTCACGCTCCACGAGACGTGGTCCGATATCGCGGCGGGCTCAATTTGCCGCACCAAGGCGGCGATCCGCGCCAGATGCTCCTCATCCAGGCCTTCCGCCGATCCCAACGACAACCCGACGCCATGCAGGCTGATGGCATAGCGCTCGCGCAGCGCCTCAAGCAACGCTGGCGTCGCGCCGCCGCCGAGGAAATTCTCGGTGTGGACCTCGAGCCAGGCGATGTTCGGCTGCTCCGCGCGCACGCGCTCATGATGCGCGACGCGCAAGCCGATGCCGGATGCGACCGGAAGATCTGAACAGGATGGCAGCGCGGACCGGTCCATCTCAGCCGCCGCTGAAAAAACCGCTGGCCGGGATGGGCGCCGGATGGGTGGCGCCGCCCCAGATGATCAGCGGGCGCAGCCAGGCCAGCTCCGCGCCGTCGTCGTAGTGCACGACACTGCCTTCCATCGACACGCCGAGGCGGCGCCAGAGCTGGTCCAGGTCCATCGCCGAACCTTTCTCGACGTGCTGCTTGGCCAGCGGTGCGATGACAGTCTTGCCGAGCAGGGCGTCGCAGCGGTCCAGCAGCTTCATGGTCGGCCATTTGACCGTCACGTCGGCGCCGTCCGCGAGGACGGTGCGCAGGCAGTCGCTGAAGCCGATCTTGCCGCCGCTGGCCCGCAGCGATTCGATCTCCGCCATCAGCGCGAACACCGCGCCGCCCCAATAGATTCCGCCGCGGCCGGCATTCTCCAGGCCGATGCCGGTGATCGCCGGCATTCCGCGCGGCATTTGCGAGATCCACTCGCGCCAAACCTCATCCTCGGACTTCCAGCCGGCGCGTGTGCGCAACACCGGCTCGTAGAAGGTCGCGATGCCCTCGTTCAGCCAGGCGCCGGTGTCGCGCATCAGGGGCGAGCCGAGGTGAAGGAATTCGTGCACCAGCACCCAGTCGTCATAGAGCTCCTGCGGCGTGGCCTGCTTGCCGACCAGCACCGTCACCACCGCGCCGCCGAGCGACAGGACGCGGCCGAACGGCACACCGGTGCGCGGGCTCGGGATGAGCACGACGAGGCCGCCTTCGGTCGGCGAGCGCGCCCAGAAGCGGCGATTGCTTTCCGCGACCGCCGAGACCCAGGCGGTTAGCTGCTCGTTGGCAATCTCGGTCGCGCCAGGAGGGACCGCGAGGGTGAGCGCGGGATCGCCCGGGATCGCCTGCGCCGCGATGGTGCCGAGGATCAGCGGGCCGGCCTCGTTGAGCCGCAGCAGCGGCACCCGGTAGTAACCGTCCTGGTCCGGCTGCAAGGCGGTGACGACCTTTCCGCCCGCTGGAAACCTGAAGCGAAAGCGCAGCATCGCTGCGCGCGGCGTTTCGGGCAGCGGCAGCAGGAAGCCCGGCGTCGCCAGCACCGCATCGCCGAACGGCATCGCCGAGCCCATGTCGTCCTCGGCCTGGGCAAAGGCGCCGAGCTCGTAGGTGAAGCGGCCTTTGCCGTCCTTGTAGCCGGCGGGATCGGTCCACCAGTGATCGCGATTGCCGAGTGCGGTGAACTGCTTCACCTCCAGCGCGGGGTCGCAGGCGACCGAGATGTCGAGCTTGGCTGCGTGGGAATCGAGGACGGTCACGTCGTAGTCGCAGGTCGGGTCGTCGGCGTGGGCAGGCGACAACATGGCGAGCATGCCTGCCGCCGCGGCGATTCCCAGCGCGTTATACTGCGGAGCCGAGCGTGTCATAGCTCACCGTCGCGACAATGCCCCACTCCAGCCAGCCTTGCAGGATCTGCGCGGCGCGGAGTGGCGCTGTTTCGGGGTCGACCTCTCCGGCTACTTGCTCGCACAGGTCGCCGAAGGTGGCGCCATCGCGCATCGCCTGCAGCGCCGCGAACTCCAGCGCATCGATGGCGCGGAATTTCACGTCATGCTCGATGCGCCAAGCCATGATCGCGCGGTCGCAGCGCGCCGCGCGGGCCAGCCGGATGTCGGCATTCTCCAGCAGCTGCGGCCGCACCTCGTCAACCGGCGTCGAGATGCGGAACGCGTCGAGCGTCGGATGGAAGGCGAGCCGGATACTGCCCCAGAATTCCGGCGGCACGCCGATGAGGTCGGCGAGGCCCGCGGCCGGCGCATTCGCGGCATCGAACGCGAAGGCGAGCGCCCAGTCGAAGCGCGCCATGTCGGCGAGCCACGGGTCGTCACGATAGGGCGCTTCGGTCGCCAGGAAGTCGGCGAGGTGACGGCCAGCCCAGCGGATCGAGGGATGCTGCGACGGATGCTTCGCAACATAGGCGCGCGCCATCCGGTCGAAGGCCGCATCGACCATCAGTGCCTTCAGACCGGGCAGATCGTTCGCCAGCGCTTCGACCAGGCGCGCCCAGTAGGCATTGCGATAGACGCCGAACATGGTCTCGGCGGACTCGCGCGCATTGCCGCGCACGGACCCGAGGATGTCCTGCGACCGGCCGAGCAGCCCGTCCTGGAATGCATGCTCGGTGCGTTGCAGGTCCATCACGCCACCTGCGCCGGCTGCTTGAACGCGGCGGCTGCGACCTTGCGCGCCTGCGCGAGCTCGGCGGTCAGCTCCTCGAGCGGCGGGATCTTGTCGTCGCGCTCGATCATGGTCGCGACCGCGCCGAACCGACGGACGGCATGGGCATAGAGCTGCCACACGCCGTCGACCACCGGGTGGTCGTGGGTGTCGATGATGTAGGTCTGGTTGTGTTCGTGCCCGGCAAGGTGGATGTAGGCGACCGCGTCGCGCGGGATCGCGTCGATGTAATCGGCGGCGCGGAAATCGTGATTAAAGGCGCTGACATAGACGTTGTTGACGTCGAGCAGCAGCCGGCAGCCGGTGCGGCGCGCGATCGCCGCCAGGAACTCCCATTCCGGGATCGCGTCGTTTGCGAACGTCACGTAGGTCGAGGCATTCTCCAGCGCGATCTCGCGGCCGAGGACCGACTGCACCTGTTCGACCCGCGCGCAGACATGCGCCAGCGCCTCCTCGGTCAGGGGCAGGGGCAGCAGATCGTGCATGTTGAGGCCGGCAACGCCGGTCCAGCACAGATGATCGGAGATGATCGCCGGCTCGACCCGCGCGGCCAGCGCCTTCAGGCGCGCGAGATAGTCCATGTCGATGGGATCGGTCGAGCCGATCGAAAGCGAAACGCCGTGCATCACCATCGGATAGCGCGCGCGAATCGCCATCAGCTTGGCGAGCGGCCGGCCGCCCTCCGCCATGTAGTTCTCGGACAGGATTTCGAACCAGTCCACATCCGGCGTTCCGTCGAGGATCGCCGGATAATGCTGGGGCCGGAGGCCGAGGCCGAATCCGAGTGACCGAACCGCGTGCTCTGTCATGCTGCTGCGACGCCTGAGGACAGAGAAACCTGGAGAAAGAAACGGGCGCCGGCCGTCTCCGACCGGCGCCCGTCGATCCTAGCAGAAGTCGGTTAGCCGTTGATCACGGTACCGCCGGCGGCCGTGCAGGCCTCCGCGCTGGACTGCTCGACGAAGCCCTGGCCCTTGCAGGCGTTCTGGCCCTTGCAGGCGTTGCTCGCGGTCTTGCAGGCGCTCTGGCCCTTGCAGGCGTTAATGCCCTGGCACTTCACGCTGTCGGCGCTGGCTGGCGCGCTGGTCAGAGCAACGGTGCCACCCATCAACATGGCTGCGGCGGCGGCGGCGAGCGTGGCGCCCGTGATTTTCCGAATCGACGTCATGGAACTTCCTCCTGAACTCAGGTTTGGTCTCTCGCAGCTACCGGCGACGGTAGCGTTTCCCGCCCGTGGGACTAAATCACCTTTGTGTGAAAAAGTTAACAGGTCGACGGTTGCACCCGCGAAGAGCGGGATATATGTACAGGCAACTCCCGATCAGGATAGGATATTTCCCTTTACGGGCTGCTTTGACGGCCCCGGAACTGCGGAGCGCTATGGATCATCTCGACCGCCTGGAAGCGCAGAGTGTCTACATCCTGCGCGAAGCCTTCAACCGCATCGACAAGCTGGCGATGCTGTGGTCGCTCGGCAAGGACTCGAACGTCATGGTGTGGCTCGCCAAAAAAGCGTTCTTCGGGCATGTGCCGTTCCCGGTCATGCACATCGACACCGAGAAGAAGTTTCCCGAGATGTACGCCTTCCGTGACCGCTACGCGACGGAATGGAAACTGAACCTGATCGCCGACAAGTGCCCGCCGGTGGAGGAGATGGATCCGACCCTGCCGCCGGCCGCCCGCTCGGCGGCGCGCAAGACCGTCGGCCTCAGGAATGCGATCGAGCGCTACGGCTTCAACGGCATCATCGCCGGCATCCGGCGCGACGAGGAGGCGGTGCGCGCCAAGGAGCGGGTGTTCAGCCCGCGCGGCGAAAGCGGCCAGTGGGACTTCCGCGACCAGCCGCCGGAATTCTGGGACTATTTCAACACCGACCTGCCGCCCGGCACGCACCTGCGCGTGCATCCGCTGCTGCATTGGACCGAGATGGACATCTGGCGCTACATCGCGCGCGAGCAGATCCCGATGGTCGAGCTGTATTTCGCCAAGAACGGCAAGCGCTACCGCTCGCTCGGCGACCAGGACATCACCTTCCCGATCGATAGCACCGCCGGCACGGTCGACGAGATCATTGCCGAGCTGGAGAAGACTCGCGCGCCGGAGCGCGCGGGCCGCGCCATGGACCGCGAGACCGAAGACGCGTTCGAGCGGCTGCGCGCCGCCGGCTATATGTGAGGCCGCGATGAGCACCGAACGCGACCTGATGCGTATCGTGATCGTCGGCCATGTCGATCATGGCAAGTCGACGCTTGTTGGGCGGTTGTTCCACGACACCGGCTCGCTGCCTGACGGCAAGCTAGAGCAGATCAAGGCGATGTGCGAGCGGCGCGGCATGCCGTTCGAATGGGCGTTCCTGATGGATTCCTTCCAGTCGGAGCGCGACCAGGGCATCACCATCGACACCTCGCAGATCTGGTTCAAGACGCCGAAGCGCGACTACACCATCATCGACGCGCCGGGCCATCGCGAGTTCATCAAGAACATGATCACCGGCGCTGCCAGCGCCGAGGCTGCGATCATGCTGATCGACGCGAGCGAAGGCATTCGGCAGCAATCGCGCACTCACGCCTTCCTGCTGAACCTGCTCGGCATCCGGCAGATCGTCGTGGTGGTCAACAAGATGGATCTTGTGGGCGGCGACGAGAAGACCTTCCAGGCGATCAAGGCGGAGTATGTGCGCTACCTGGAAGAGATCGGCATCGCGCCGAACTTCGTCATCCCGGCGATCGCGCGCGACGGCGACAACCTGGTCCGTCGCTCGGAGCGCATGGGCTGGTACAACGATGCGACGCTGATCGCCGCGCTCGATTCATTCCGGAGCCAGAGCGATCTGGCAGGGCTGGCGCTGCGCCTGCCGATCCAGGACGTCTACAAGTTCGACGACCGGCGTATCCTCGCCGGACGGATCGCGAGCGGGTGCCTCAAGGTCGGCGACCGGCTGCTGTTCTCGCCCTCCAACAAGGTGGCGCGCGTCAAGAGCATCGAGGCGTGGCATGCCGCGGAGCCCGACGAGGCGGGGCCGGCCCAGTCGATCGGCATCACGACCGACGAGCAGATCTTCGTGGAGCGCGGCGAGCTCGCGAGCCATGAGACCCATGCGCCGATCGAGACCAACGTGTTTCGCGGTCGTCTGTTCTGGCTGGGCAGGAAGCCGCTGACGCGGGGCGATTCGTATCGGCTGCGGATGCAGACGCGCGACGTGCCGGTGATCGTCGAAGCGATCGAGGCGATCTACGATCCCGACGCGCTGGCCCAGCACCCGGCCGATAAGGTCGAGCGCAACGAGATCGCCGACGTGGTCCTGCGCTCCTACGCCATGCTTGCGCTCGACGAGGCGGACCAGAATCCGCGCACCGGGCGCTTCGTTCTGGGCGACGGCGCCAACATCGTCGCCGGCGGCACCATCAGCATGCGCGGCTATGCCGACCAGCGGAAGCCGGTCACGGCAAAGTCGACCAACATCACCGCGGTCGCGCACCGCGTCAGCAATCCGCAGCGAATCGCGCGCAACGGCCACAAAGGCGGCGTGCTGTGGTTTACCGGCCTGTCCGGGGCCGGCAAATCGACCATCGCGATGGCGGTGGAGCAGGAGCTGTTCCGGCGCGGCTACCAGACCTACGTGCTGGACGGCGACAATGTGCGCCGCGGCCTCAACTCCAATCTCGATTTCTCGCCGGCGGATCGCGCGGAGAACATCCGGCGCGTCGGCGAGGTTGCCGCCCTGTTCGCCGATTCGGGGCTGATCGTGGTGACCGCTTTCATTTCGCCGTACCGCGCCGACCGGAACCGGGCCCGCACGGCCGCGGGCGACGGCTTCCACGAGATCTACATCAAGGCGAGCCTCGAGACCTGCGAGAAGCGCGATCCCAAGGGCCTCTATCAGAAGGCGCGCCGCGGCGAGATCGCGGATTTCACCGGCATCACCGCACCCTACGAAACGCCTGAGTCACCTGAGCTCACGATCGATACAGACCGTCTCGCCATCGAGGAAAGTGTGGCTGCGGTGCTCGATCACGTGGATCGAAACTTCCGAAAAACCGCGTAAATAGCGCGAATCCGCACTGTGCCCGTTAAGTGACTCAAGATGCTGCAAAATCACACAATATTGTGGTGGCGTTTTAAGCTTGCGCCGTCGAAATTCGGTGCATAAGGTGCCCAACAATTGACGAGATCGCGGGATGGTTAATTCAACCGCAACGCCGCGGCCGTGACGGGTGGGCTGGAGTTTAGTTTGTGAGTGCGTGCTTGATGCTCCCTTGGGTGGGTGGACCCCGAGGAGCCCCGTTTCCATTTGTTCCAACGGTTCATCCTGTTGGGGGGTATAGCAGAGATGAAAGATATGAAGGCCCGGCTCGGCGAGGGAATTCGCCGGTGGTTCGCTCCGCGCGAAATCATCATCCGTACCAGTGGCCGGATCCAATTCATATGCCTGTCGACCCGCGCGCAATTGATCGCGAGCACTGTGCTCGGCGGCGTGGTCCTGGGTGCGCTCGGCGCCTCGATCAATCTGGCGATCGAGCAGCTGCACCAGTATTCCCGCGACATCGCAGTTCGTCAGGCGGAATCGGCCTATAACGAGCTTCTGACCGCGTTCGGCGACTATGTCGAGCGGGCCGGCGACAGCATCGCCGCCGCCGATGCCGAGGTCGCGGCCCTGGCCGCGCGCAGCAATCCGGCGCTGCCGCAGCCGACCCAATCCGGCGATGTGCTGGCGAATCTCTCGGGCCGCGGCGATGACGCGCTGAAGTCGGCGCTGCGCGACCGCCTGACCCTGTTCGAATCCGATTTGCGCACTGTCTCGGAGCGCAACAAGCTGCTGGTCGGCGAGCTCTCCGAGCTCAAGCGCGAATTGCAGCAGGCGCAGTTCGACCGCGACACCGCGGTCGAAGCGCGCCAGTCCAAGACCGCGCTGCTGGCTGAAGAGATGCTCAAGTCGCGCTCGCTCACGGACCACGGCGAGGCGCTGCAAAAGCAACTGACCGACGTGATCGCGCGTGGCGCCAGCGCCGAGACCCGCATCAATTCGCTGACCGGCAAGGTCGCAGGCCTGGAAGCCGAGATCCAGGAGACCAATGACCACGCCGCCGACATCGAGGACCAGGCCCGCCAGTTGACGGTGGCGCTGAATGCCGCGCTCGACCAGCGCAATCGGCTGCAGAACGAACGCGCGAAGATGGCCGGCGAGGTCGGTGACCTGCGCCAGCAGCTGACCTCGCTGCAGGAGAGCCAAGCCAATTTCGTCGCCAACCTCGCGGAACGCGCGCGCGGCAACATCGACATGATGGAAAAGACCGTCGCGATGACCGGTCTCGACGTCAACAAGCTGCTGCAGACCGTTTCGGAAGACTCGGGCGAGGGCGGTCCCTTCATCCCGGCACCGGCGGCTCCGAGCGGTGACGAAGGCGAGCAGAAGCTGCTGGCCAGCGTCGCTACCCTCGGCGACCAGGTCGACCGGTGGGAGAAGCTGCAGTTCATCCTGCGCTCCCTGCCGCTGACCGCGCCGATCGACAGCTATTACATTTCCAGCGCCTATGGCGCGCGCATGGACCCGTTCAACGGGGAGCGCGCGGTCCACGAAGGCATCGACATGGTCAGCAAGTTGCGGTCCGAAGTCCTAGCGACCGCGCCGGGCACCGTGAAGTTTGCCGGCTGGAAAGGCGGTTACGGGCGGGTGGTCGAGATCGACCACGGGCTCGGCATCGTCACCCGCTACGCCCACCTTTATGCCATTAACGTCAAGGTAGGGGATGTCGTCGATTATCGACAGGAGATCGGCAAGCTGGGTAGCTCCGGCCGGTCTTCCGGGCCGCACGTCCATTTCGAAGTTCGTTACAATGGCCGTCCGCTCGACCCCATGGCATTCTTAAAGGCGGGTCGATATGTTTTCAAAGGGTAGCAAGCAGGCTTCTGCCAACAGCAACGGCGACGGCGCGCGTTCCGTGCCGAGGTCCTCGGTTCCTTCCATCATCAGCGCCGATCTCCGGATCAACGGCGATCTGATCTGCAGCGGCGACGTGCAGGTCGACGGCTGGGTCGAAGGTGACATCCAGAGCCGCAACATCGTGATCGGCGAAGGCGCGACCGTGCACGGCGCGCTGCAGGCCGAAAGCGTGCGGATCTGCGGCGTGGTCAAAGGCTCGATCAAGGCGGATTCGGTGGTCCTGGAAAAGACCGCGAAGGTCAGCGGCGACGTGCTGCACAAGACCCTGTCGGTCGAAGAGGGCGCCCAGATCGAGGGCATGTGCAAGCGCCTCGATGCGTCGGTGGTGGCCCAGGTCGTAGTGCCCGCGCCCACCCCGTTGGCGCCGCTGGCCAACGGCGACACAAAACCGCTCGCGGACCGGCTCGCGGCGATTAGCTAAGTCGCGCTCAGCGCATACGAACCGACACTCTCTCGTCCGTCATCGCCGGCTCTCGACATTCGTGTCGGCCCGGTGATGACGGACGAGGTGCGGAAAAGGTCAGTTCTGCAGCGCCTTTTGCAGCATCTCGTCGTCGATGTTGCCGCCGGAGCAGACGATGACCATGCACTTGGCGGCCTTGGGGGCGCGGCCCTGCAAGGCGGCGGCGAGCGCGATGGCGCCGCCGGGCTCCACCACCAGCTTTAGGCGGCGGGCGGCGAAGGCGACTGCCGCCAGCGCTTCCTCGTCGGTGGCGGTGAGGCCGCCCGACAGCAGGCGCTGGTTGATCGGGAAGGTGATCTCGCCCGGCGACTTGGAGAGCAGGGCATCGCAGATCGATGTCTCGCTGCCGGAATTCTCCAGCCGCTTGCCGGCGGCCAGCGAGCGGGTCGTGTCGTCGAAGCGCGCCGGTTCGCAGGCATAGACGCGCGCGTCCGGATGGCGCGCCTTGATGGCGGTGGCGATGCCCGAGATGAGGCCGCCGCCGCTGCACGGCGCCAGCACCACGTCGGGCGAGACGCCCAGCCGCGCGCAATCCTCGGCGATCTCGAGGCCAATGGTGCCCTGGCCCGCGATGATGGCGGGGTCGTCATAGGGCGGGACCACCACGTAGCCTTTGTCGCGCGCGATCGCGCGGGCGATCGCCTCGCGGTCTTCCTTGTAGCGGTCGTAGAGCCTCACCTCGCCGCCGAGCGCCTTGGTGTTGGCGATCTTGATGCGCGGCGCATCCTCCGGCATCACGATGATCGACGGCACGCCGAGCAAAGAGGCTGCGGCGGCCACGCCCTGGGCGTGGTTGCCCGACGAGAACGCGACCACGCCCGGCACCTTGCCGGCTTCCAGCGCCGACTTGATCTTGTTGTAGGCGCCGCGAAACTTGAACGAGCCGGTGACCTGCAGGCATTCCGGCTTGATAAAAGCGCGGGTGCCGAGGCGCTGGTCGAGCTCGGGATAGTGCAGCAGGGGCGTGCGCTGGGCCTGTCCGGAGATCCGCTTCGCCGCCGCCTCGACGTCGGCCAGCGCGGGAGCCGCTGAAGCGGCGTCAGAGTTTTTGAGCAATGCCGAGATCCTGTGAGATCCTCAAGTGCGCCGCGCCGTTGTTCAATCGGGCGCGATAGACCTGGGTGTTTTCGATAATGCGCATCACATAGTTCCGCGTCTCGTCGAACGGAATCGATTCGATCCAGTCGATGACATCCGTTGAGCGCTGGCGCGGATCCCCGTAGACCGAGATCCAGTCCCGCACCCGGTTGGGCCCGGCATTATAGGCGGCCGCCGCCAGAACGTAAGACCCGCCGAACCGGCTCAGCAGCTCGTCGAGATACACCCGGCCGAGGGTGATGTTGTAGCTGGAATCGGTGGTGAGGCGCTTCTGTGCATACTTGACGCCGGCCTGCTTGGCGACGCCCTTGGCGGTGCCGGGCATCAGCTGCATCAGGCCCTGAGCGCCGGCGCTCGAGACCGCGCCGACATCGAACGCGCTCTCCTGCCGGATGACGCCGAGCACCAGCGCCGGCTCCGGCTCCTTGCCGCCGGGCAGCTTGATGACCGGATAGAGGAAGTCGATCATCTCGGTGCCGCGCGTGCGCGCTTCCTTGGCGACCGCGACGGCAAAGTCCTTGCGGTTGATCTCCATGGCGAGCGCCGCGATCAGCTGGTAGTCCGCCGGCTTGGAGCTCAGCTCCATCAGCTTGGTGAGGAAGAGGCGCGTGCGCTCGTCTTCGCCAAGGGCGTTGAGGATGCGGACCACCCGCACCAGCTCGCGCTTGTCGAACAGCTGCTTCTCCTTGACGGTCGGCTTGGCGGTGCCGGACAGCTGGATCTGCCGGCCGTCATTGAGGTGCGCGGCGGCAAGCTGGCCGTAGAAGCTGGTCTGCCCCTTGGCCGCGGTCTTGTACCAATCCTGCGCCTTGGCCACGTCGCCCATCTGCTCGGCCGCGCGTCCGGCCCAATAGGCGCCGCGCGACTGCGAGATGACCGAGGTGGTGCCGGCATAGAGCGCGGTGAAGTGCTTCATCGCGGCCGGCGCGTCGTCGAGGAAGCGCAGCGCGATCCAGCCAGCCAGAAACTCGCCCTCGGCGAAGGACTCGCCGTTGTTCGTGCCATGCGCGGCGGCGAGGCGGTAGGCGGCGGAGACGTTGCCCTCGTCCAGCGTGCCGCGAGTTGCCTTCTTGAGCTCCGCCCACATCAGATCAGGCCGCAGCACGCCCTGCGGCGGCGGGTCGAGCAGGGCGGCCGCCTCGTTGAACCGGTCCTGGCGGCGCAGCAGGCGCGCGCGCTCGAAGATCAGGCCCGGATCCTTGCGCAGTCCGGCCGGGACGGCGTTCACCGCCGCCTGGGCGTCCTTGGCCTCGCGTGACAGCTTCAAGCGCGCCTCCGCCAGCGCTTGGCGGCCGGCATCGACCTTGCCCAGCATGCGCAGCGCCTGGTCGCGTTCGCCGTCCCACAGCAGGCGGTCGAGCCGCGCCCAATGCTGCTGCGAATGCAGCAGATGGCCGAAGCGCTGCAGGAACACCTGCTCGTCGTCCTTGGCGAAATCGAGATTGATCCAGGCGCGGTGAACCACCTGCTCGGCGCGCTTCTCCTGGTGCGTCCCGATCAGCGCGCCGGCCAGCTTGATGGCGCCGTCGACAGTCGATGGCTCGCGCTCGCCGAACCATTTCAGGATGTCCTGCGGCTTCAGGTATTCCGGCATGGCGCGCTCGGCCTGCTGGGTCAGCGTGTAGCGCAACGGCCAGTCCGGATTGGCCTTGAGGAAGTCGCTCATTTCCTTGAAATCGCGGCCCGGACCCGGCCGGGTCAGGTCCAGCCACTGGATGACTTTGGCCGGCAGCGGGTCCTTGCCCGTCTCGGCGATGCGGCGCGCCTCCTTCCAGCGGTCCTTTTTGACCTGGCCGAAGGCCTGCTTGTAGACCGCGAGGTCATGGCTGCTGAGCCCGCTCGAATCGGCGCCGGCTGGATGGTGCGCAAGCAGGAACGCGGCCGCGCCCAAGACGACCGCGATAAAACTGAACAAACGCCGCACGTTGGCCCTCATAAGCAACTCTACCTACATCTTAACCATAGGGCGCCGGCCGGGCAATTCGGCCAACGTCCAACATCGGGGGGCGGATTATGGCAAAGGAAGCCTTAACAGCGTCTTGAAAGCCAGGGGCGGGCATGGCAATTGTCCCCGTCCGTGCGCGGCGTCACAATTGAGTGGAAGGAAGGGCACATGGCGAGGTTCCAGGGGTCGATTACCGCACTGATCACGCCCTTCAAGAACGGCGCGGTCGACGAGCAGGGTTTCCAGCGCTTCGTGGAATGGCAGATCGACGAGGGCATCAACGGCCTGGTGCCGGTCGGCACCACCGGCGAATCGCCGACTCTGAGCCATGACGAGCACAAGCGGGTGGTGGAACTGTGCATCGAGGCGGCGCGCGGGCGCGTGCCGGTGATCGCCGGCACCGGCTCCAACTCCACCGACGAGGCGGTCGACCTCACCAAGCATGCCGAGATGGCCGGCGCCGACGCCGCGCTGGTGGTGCTGCCGTACTACAACAAGCCGACGCCGGAAGGGCAGTATCTGCACTTCAAGGCGATTCACGACGCCACCAGCCTGCCGATCTTCATCTACAACGTGCCGCCGCGCAGCGCGGTCGACATGACGGTCGAGACCATGGCGCGCCTGGCCAAGCTGCCGCGCATCGTGGGGGTGAAGGACGCGACCGCCGACCTGGCGCGCCCGATCCGCACCAAGCTGGCCATCGACAAGGACTTCATCATGCTGTCCGGCGAGGACGGGACGGCACTGCCGTTCCTGGCGCAGGGCGGCGTCGGCTGCATCTCGGTCACCTCCAACGTGGCGCCGCGCCTGACCGCGGAGATGCACAAGGCCTGGGCCGAGGGCGACCTCAAGCATGCCATGAAGATCAACGAGCGGCTGATGCCGGTGAACGACGCGCTGTTCTGCGAGACCAGCCCCGGCCCGGTGAAGTATGGCGCCAGCCTGCTCGGCCGCGCGTCGGACGAGCTGCGCCTGCCGCTCGCGCCGATCGCCGAGGCGTCGAAGCAGAAGGTGCGCGCGGCGCTGACCAAGGCCGGCCTGCTGAACTGACCAGAATGGCATCATGGCGAGAGACCCGGAGACCCAGCGCTTTGCGGCGCAGAACCGCAAGGCGCGCCACGACTACCTGATCGAGGACACGATCGAAGCCGGGATGATGCTGACCGGCTCCGAAGTGAAGTCGCTGCGCCTGGGAAAGGCTTCCATCGCCGAGGCGTTCGCTGCCGAGAAAAACGGCGAGTTCTTCCTCTACAACTCCTATTTCCCGGAATACCAGTCGGCCAAGCATTTCAGCCACACGCCGCGCCGGGCGCGCAAGCTGCTGCTCCGGAAGCGCGAGATCGACAAGCTGATCGGCGCCACCCAACGCGCCGGCATCACGGTGGTGCCGTTGTCGATCTATTTCAACGATCGCGGCATCGCCAAGGTCCAGCTCGGCCTCGCCAAGGGCAAGCGCAAGGTCGACAAGCGCGCAGCCGAGAAGGAGCGCGACTGGAAGCGCGAGCAATCGCGGCTGATGAGCCGGCGGTCGCAGGACTAGGCCCGGCCGGATAAGCCGCCAGTAGCGCGCCGAGCGGCCAAACGCGCGAAAACACGGTGGCTTGTCGGCAGCCGGACGCACGAGTAGGATTTTTCGCATGGAGAGTGATCAGAGATCGGTTGCTTACGAACGCCAGGTCAGATCCATCGTGATCGACCTGCTGGTCTTGCTTGCCGACGGCGACTATGAATCCATCATGGAGCGCTGCGGCTACTCCCTCCTGGATGACGACGACCTGCGGACGGCTGTTGCGGAATATGGGCGCAAGGTCGTCGCGCCGCCGGCCGACTACGCATTTCTTCGTTCGTGCGAGCTCAGGGCCAGGGCGACCCCGACCTGGCACGTGGAAGCCGATTTGTGGACCGAAGAAGACGGGCGATCCGATCTGACCCTGGAGATGACGATCGAGTTCGAACCGAGCGGACCGGTCATCGGGATCAATAATCTGCACGTACTTTGAGTCAGCGCCGCGACCGCGTCGTGGCGCAGACATCCCGCACGCAGCTGCGCAGCCAGCGATGGGCCGGGTCGGCATCCAGGCGCGGATGCCACAGCAGGGAGATCGTGATCTCCGGGATGGCGAGCGGCAGCGGAAAGCTGTGCAGCCCGGCGCGCAGGTTTCCGGTGTGCCGCTCTGGCACGGTCGCGACCAGGTCGGCGCCGCGCGCCAGCGCCAGCGCTTCGGAGAAGCCCCCAACCACCGTGACGATCTCCCGTTCCAGCCCAAGCGGCTCCAGCGCGTCGTCGACCTGCCCTTTGTCGAGCCCTCGCTGCGAAACCAGGATGTGCCGGCTGGCCGCGTAGCGGGTGGGCGTGACCTTGCCCCGGCTCAGCGGGTGCCTCTTCCGTACGACACCGACGAAGCGGTCGCGGAATAACGCTTGCGTGCGTACCTCGGGGCCGGTCGAGGGCCCCACCACGCCGGTATCCAGATCGACCGTGCCGTCGCGCAGCGGCGCGCTGTCCTTGGTGGTTTTCGGCACGAACACCAGGCGCACGCCTGGCGCTTCCTTGCCGACGCGCGCGATCAGGGCCGGTCCGAAATTCTCCACGAAGCCGTCGCGGCAACGCACCGTGAACGTGCGGGCCAGCCGTTTGAGGTTCAGCGCCTCGGCCGGTCGCAGAACCGCTTCGGCATCCTGCACCAGCTGACCGACCCGCGCGCCCAGCTCGAGCGCCCGCGGTGTTGGAACCAGGTCGCGTCCGGCCCTGACCAGGAGCGGATCGCCGGTGGCGTCGCGCAGGCGCGCGAGCTGCCGGCTCATCGCCGACGGGCTGAGCTGTAACCGCCGGGCCGCGCGCGCGACGCTGCCCTCCGCCAGCAGGACGTCGAGGGTGACCAGGAGGTTGAGATCGGGGCGCGCCATGCGCCCACCGTAGCAAATCGGGACATGGCGTCAAATGCACGAATACAGTGCAAAGCATGCGCCTACCGCCATGTGACGCGGGGGCCTAGGTTTGGCAAGCCAGAGAACGGAGCTCGCGTTGAAGCCAGCCCTCGCACCAGACCCCAGCAAGACACCTTCGGACCGCTGGGCGCTCGCCAGCCTGTCGCTCGCGATCCTGCTGTCCTCGCTCGGCACCAGCATCGCCAATGTCGCCTTGCCGACGCTGGCGCTTGCGTTCGATGCCTCGTTCCAGCAGGTCCAGTGGATCGTTCTCGCCTATCTGCTTGCCATCACCACGCTGATCGTCAGCGTCGGTCGGCTCGGCGACCTCGTCGGGCGCCGCCGGCTGCTGCTGGCCGGGCTCCTGTTGTTCACCGGGGCCTCGGCGCTGTGCGGGATCGCGCCGACGCTCTGGCTGCTGATCGCCGCGCGGGCGGCGCAGGGCGTCGGCGCGGCGGTGATGATGGCGCTCGCCATGGCGCTGGTCGGCGAGACGGTTCCCAAGGCGAAGACCGGCCGCGCCATGGGGCTGCTCGGCACGATGTCGGCGGTCGGCACCGCGCTTGGGCCGACGCTTGGCGGCGTGCTGATCTCCGGGTTCGGCTGGCGCGCCATCTTCCTGGTGATCGTGCCGCTGGGGATCCTGACGTTCCTTCTCGCCTACCGCGGCCTGCCCGCCGGTTCCGCGCGGTCGAAAACCGATCGCGCCGGCTTCGATGTCGTGGGCACGCTGCTGCTCGCCCTCACTCTTGCGGCCTACGCGCTCGCCGTGACGGTTGGGCGCGGCAGCTTCGGCGCGCTCAATCTGGCGCTGCTGCTGGTTGGTGTCCTCGGGGCCGGCCTGTTCGTGCTGGTGGAGACGAAGACAGCCACGCCCCTGATCCGGCTGGAGATGTTCCGCAATCCCGTGTTGAGCGCGGGCCTCGCAACCAGCGCGCTGGTGCTGACCGTGGCGATGGCGACGCTCGTGCTCGGGCCGTTCTATCTGTCGCGCGCGCTCGCGCTCGACCCGGCTATGGTCGGACTCGTCATGTCGAGCGGCCCGATCTTCTCCGCCCTGAGCGGCATCCCGGCCGGCCGCCTTGTCGACCGTCTGGGCGCGTCGTTCATAAGCGTTGCGGGGCTCATCGCAATGGTGGCCGGTTCGCTGGCCCTTTGCGTGCTGCCGATGACATTCGGCATTGCGGGCTACGTTGCTGCGCTCGCGCTCGTCGCCCCGGGCTACCAGCTGTTCCAGGCCGCCAACAACACGACCGTCATGATGGATGTCCCCGCGGATCGGCGTGGGGTGGTTTCCGGTTTGCTCAACCTGTCGCGCAACCTCGGCGGACTCACCGGCGCCTCTGTCATGGGGGCCGTCTTCGCCCTCGCGACGGGGACGGTCGACGTCGCGGCGGCACATCCGGCCGATGTTACTACCGGGATGCAGACGACATTCATGGTCGCGGCGATGCTGATTGTGGTGGCGCTGGCCATCGCGGTCGTTGGCCGTGTGCTGGCGGTGCGCCGCCCATCCGATCTCAAAGCTTGACCCAGGTCAACTCGTGCTTGTTGTGGTGGAGGTGCAGGAGCCGCGAGCCCGGAATCGCCGCGAACGCCCGCATCGCCTCGAAGTCAGTCGCGCCCTGGAACTTGATGGTGCAGGCGAAGCGGCGAACGGTCCCAGCATCGAGCCATCTACGGACCAGCGCGAGCAGGCGCGTCGGATAGCAGATGACATCCGAGAACAACCAATCCACGCGTCCCACCGATCGCGGGTCGAGCGCAAAGGCGCTTTCGAGGCGCTCTTCGACGTTGGGCAAGCGCGAGACAGCGGGATCGAGCGGCGCTTTGTCGACGCTGAGCACCTGCGCGCCGAGCCGTTGCAGGACCCAGGTCCAGCCGCCCGGGCTGGCGCCAAGATCGAGGCAGAAGTCGCCGCGACCGGGGCGCTGGTCTAGTAGCGTAAAGAGCTCCCACAGCTTGAGATAGGCGCGGCTCGGCGCGGTGCGGTCCTCGACGAACTGCGCCTCGCCGTTGGGAAACGCGCTTGCGCAACGAGGCGATGCGATCAGCGTGTTCTGATCAATCAGGGTCCAGGATCCAAGCGGGGCCGTGGGCACGGGATCGCCGAACTGCAGCGGCTTGGCCGAGACCTTGGGCATGCGCTCCGCGATCAGCGAGGCGCGCCGGTGGTGCGTAAAGGAACAGAGCGCCCAGTTTCGCTGAATGGTGCGCAGGTTGTTGGCCGCATCGCCGATCGAGGCGATCTCGAGGCGCTGCGGGTCGAGCCAGACATTGGCCGCCCACGCGATCGGCTTCGCCGGTGCAGGCGCCAGGATCAGGTTTCCGTAGGTCTCGCGCGCGTCGCTGCCGAGCTCTTCCTGGAGCTGGGGAAGAAAGCCCTCCGGCGCGAGATAGCCGACCAGTTCATCAGCCATGTCACCGCGCCTTTGCGGCTTGTCCCACCACATCGCGAAACATCTCGGTGGTGAGCCGGCCGGTGTTGGTGTTGTAGCGGGAGCAGTGATAGCTGTCGAACATGGTGAGGCCGCGCGGCAAAGCGTGGCGCGCGGCATGCGCGAACTTGGCCGAGGATTTCTTCTGGCCGAGGGCCACCAGCACGGCGTCGTGCGCGATCGAGCCGAGCGCGAGCACGATCTTCACATTCGGCAACGACGCCAGCTCGTCGGCGAGGAAGCGGTTGCAGATCTTGATCTCCTCGGGCGTCGGCTTGTTCTCCGGCGGCACGCATTTGACCGCGTTGGAGATGCGGCAATCGACCAGCTGCAAGCTGTCGTCCGGCCGCTGCTCGTACTCGCCGCGCGCCAGCCCGAACTCCTTGAGCGTGGCATAGAGCAGATTGCCGGCATAGTCGCCGGTGAACGGCCGGCCGGTGCGGTTGGCGCCCTGCAGGCCGGGCGCGAGGCCGACGATCAGCAGCCGCGCCTCATCCGGCCCGAAGGGCGGAACGGGCGCGTTGTGCCAGTCGGGGAACTTCGCGCGGGCAGCCAGGCGAAATTCGACCAGCCGCTTGCACAGCGGGCAATCGCGATCGGGAAGAATCATGCACCCAATCTAGCGAGCGCGCGAAACCTCAGGAAGCGTCGGCTTCCGACGCCTCGGCCTCCACTGAAGCAGGAGCCGTGGCCGAGTGCTGCTGCCCATGGCCATGGCCGCGCTGGCCGTTGGCGTGCTGGCGCGCGATCAGCGCGGACAGCTCGTCGAGCTCGATGAAATTGTCGGCTTGGCGCCGCAGCTCGTCCGCCACCATGGGCGGGGAGGAGCGGATGGTGCTGACGACAGAGACCCGCACGCCCTTGCGCTGCACCGCCTCGACCAGACGGCGGAAGTCGCCGTCGCCGGAGAACAGCACCACGTGGTTCAGGTGGCTCGCCATCTCGAGCACGTCGATGGCGAGTTCAATGTCCATGTTGCCTTTGATTTTCCGGCGGCCCATGGAATCGGTGTATTCCTTGGTCGGCTTGGTCACCATGGTGAAGCCGTTGTAGTCGAGCCAGTCGACCAGCGGGCGCAGCGGCGAATACTCCTGATCTTCAACCAGCGCTGTGTAGTAGAAGGCGCGGATCAGGTGGCACTGTTCCTGGAAGTGCTTCAGCAGCCGCTTGTAGTCGATGTCGAAACCGAGAGATCGCGCGGCCGCGTGCAGATTGGCGCCATCGATAAACAAAGCCACGCGTTCATTAGGGTAAAATCGGTTAAACATGGTAGGAGCCCTCGCATAATCAGTGTGTGCGCAAAGCCACGTTGGGCCGTGGCATCGGAATATGGTGGATGGTCCGCGGCCCCCAGTTTTCTCTTCCCCAAGATCGGGAAGCCGCGTTCGTACCGACACAATTTATGACCGAACTGACCAATGCTTGACGATCTATACATTGGGTTAGGTGCAAATCTTGCCCACCCCTGGCTCGGGCCGCCCAAAGCAACCCTGGAGCACGTCCTGGAACTGTTCCCAGAACGGGGCTTAAGGGTGCTGGCGCGCTCGCCCTGGTACGAATCCGCGCCTGTTCCCGCCTCGGATCAGCCCTGGTACATCAATGGGGTGGTGCGGGTCGCCACCGCTCTGTCTCCTCTGGAGGTGCTGTCTGGACTGCACCGCATTGAAGCAGATTTGGGTAGACAAAGAGTTGAGCTGAACGAGGCCCGGGCGGTCGACCTGGACATTATCGCTTTTGGGAGAATGGTCCTAAATGGTCCGAATCCCCCGCTGGTGCCCCATCCGCGCATGGCGGAACGGGCCTTTGTGCTACTGCCGCTGGCCGATCTGGCGCCGGACTGGCGCCATCCGGCGACGGGAGAACGGATTTCCCGCCTGATTGCCCGGCTGCCCCGCGACCAAGTCACGCGGCCCCTGCAGGAAACGCCGGGTGCGGGTCCTTGAACGCGCTGCAATAATAGGCTAGCTACAATCAATTAGCCCAATTCCTGGAGAGACTTGAAGAATGGCACGCGTAACCGTCGAAGATTGCGTCCTGCAGGTGCCGAACCGGTTCCAGCTGGTGATGCTCGCCGCCCAGCGGGCGCGCGAGATTTCCGCCGGCGGCCAGCTCACCATCGACCGCGACAACGACAAGAACCCGGTGGTGGCGTTGCGTGAGATTGCCGACACCACGGTCAACCTGGACAGCTTGGCGGACAGCCTGGTGAAGGGCCTGCAGCGCCAGGTCGAGCAGGACGAGCCGGAGGAAGAGGGCGCTGGCTTCGGCGCCGGCGCCGGCGACTTGCTGGCCGAGATGCAGCAGGCGCAGATCAGCAAGGAAGAGGCGGAAGATTCCGACCTGTCGATCGACGGCGAGTTCGAAGACGCCGCGATCGCCGACGAAGAATAAGGGAACACCGCGGCAAGCGGCTTTTTCGGGGTTGTGGACGGGGCCGATGGCGGGGCAGTGGAGCGAGGCACGGAACGAAGCGTGACGTCTAACCATGCGGCCACAGCGATCAGATCAGACCATGATTAGGCAGTTTGAGCTGGTCGAGCGTGTAAAGGCTTACGACCCAGGCGCGGATGAGGACCTGCTCAACCGCGCCTATGTTTTTTCCATGAAGGCCCATGGCTCGCAGTCGCGGGCGTCCGGCGATCCCTATTTCTCGCACCCGCTCGGCGTCGCCGAGATCCTGACCCGGCTCAAGCTCGATTCCGCTTCCATCATCACCGGCCTGCTGCACGACACGGTCGAGGACACCGACGCGACCCTCGACCAGATCGAGAAGAGCTTCGGCAAGGAGATCGGGCAGCTGGTCGACGGCGTGACCAAGCTGTCGCGGCTCGAGCTGCAGTCGGACCACACCAAGCACGCGGAGAATTTCCGCAAGCTGGTGCTGGCGATGTCCAACGACATCCGCGTGCTGCTGGTGAAGCTGGCGGACCGTCTGCACAACATGCAGACCATCCACTACATCAAGGATCCGGAGAAGCGCCGCCGCATCGCGCTCGAGACGCTGGAGATCTACGCCCCGCTCGCCGAGCGCATGGGCATGCACGAGATCAAGGACCAGCTGGAGAACCTCGCCTTCGCGCAGGTCTATCCGGAGGCTTATGCCTCGATTGTGCAGCGCTTGAGCTTCCTGCGCGAGCAGGGCACGGACCTCGCCAACCAGATCATCGCGGAACTGCAGAAGGTGCTGACCGACGCGGGCGTCAAATGCATCGTGTCCGGCCGTGAAAAAACGCCGTACTCGATCTGGCGCAAGATGCAGAAGAAGCGCATGGAGTTCGAGCAACTGTCGGACATCATGGCGTTCCGTATCCTCGTGGAGGACGTGACCGCCTGCTACCAGGCGCTCGGCGTCATCCACAGCGAATATTCGATGATCCCCGGGCGCTTCAAGGACTACATCTCGACGCCCAAGCCCAACAACTACCGTTCGCTCCATACCGGCGTGATCGGCCCGCTGCGCCATCGCATCGAGCTGCAGCTCCGCACCGATGAGATGCACGAGGTGGCGGAGCTGGGCGTCGCCGCGCACTGGCAATACAAGCAAGGCGGGCCGCCGCAGCTGGAAGGACGGCAATATCGCTGGCTGCGCGAATTGCTCGACATCCTGGAACATGCCGCGGGGCCGGAAGAGTTCCTCGAGAACACCAAGCTCGAGATGTTCCAGGACCAGGTGTTCTGCTTCACGCCCAAGGGCGACCTAATCGCCTTGCCACGCGGCGCGACCCCGGTCGACTTCGCCTACGCGGTCCACACCGAGGTCGGCAACACCTGCGTCGGCGCCAAGATCAACGGCCGCATCGTGCCGCTGCGTAGCGAGCTGCACAACGGCGACCAGGTGGAGATCGTCAATTCGCGCGCCCAGACGCCCTCGCCGACCTGGGAGCGCTTCGTCGTCACCGGCAAGGCGCGCGCCTGCATCCGCCGTTTCATCCGCACCCAGCAGCGTGCGCAGTATATCGAGCTCGGCCGCGCGATGGTCCAGAAGGAGTTCCAGCACGAAGGCTACGAGTATGCCGACAAATCGCTGGACGGCGTGCTGAAGAAATTCAAGTCGGAGGATACCGGCGACCTGCTGGCGCAGATCGGCGAAGGCATGCTGGGCGCGCGCGAGGTTGTGAATGCGATCTTCCCCGGCACCCGCGCCAAGAACTCGCCGGACAAGGTGGTGCCGATCAACCGGCAGCGCGCCAAGGCGGCCAAGGGCAGCCACGCCATCCCGATCCGCGGCCTCATTCCCGGGATGGCGATGCATTTCGCCGGCTGCTGCCACCCGCTGCCGGGCGACCGCATCGTCGGCATCGTCACCACCGGCAAGGGCGTCACCATCCACACCATCGATTGCGACACGCTGGAGAGCTTCGCCGAGACGCCGGAGCGCTGGCTCGACGTCTCCTGGGACCAGGACCCGACCTCGAGCGACCACCATGTGGGCCGCCTGTCGGTCGTCATCACCAACCAGCCGGGCAGCCTCGGCAGCCTCACCACGGTGATCGGCAAGAACCTCGGCAACATCTCCAACCTCAAGATCACCAACCGCTCGATCGATTTCTTCGAGGTGCTGGTGGATGTTGAGGTCAAGGACGTGCGGCACCTGACCAACATCATCGCCGCCCTGCGCGCCACCCCGGCCATCAGCTCCGTCGACCGGGCGCGCGGGTGATCATGCGGATGTTGAAGCTCCTTCGGATCAGCTCACTCTCTCGTCATGGCAAGGCTTGGCCTTGCCATCCACGAGTTTCATCGGGCAAGACCGTGTTGCGGCAAGCAAACTCGTGGATCCCAAGGCCAAGCCTTGGGATGACGGAGTGGGGAACCGGCGTGAAGTCTCAAGGCAGGCGCGCCGCATGATCCTTGGCATCGGCAACGACATCATCGATATCCGGCGGGTGGAGAAATCCATCGAGCGGTTCGGCGAGCGGTTCCTCTCCCGGGTGTTCACCGACGTGGAGCGCGCCAAGTCCGACCGGCGGGCGCAGCGCGCGGCCTCCTACGCCAAGCGGTTCGCGGCCAAGGAGGCGTGCGCCAAGGCGCTCGGCACCGGGCTCAATGCCGGCGTGTTCTGGCGCGACATGGGGGTGGTCAACCTGCCGTCCGGCAAGCCGACGCTGAAGCTGACCGGCGGCGCGCTGAAGCGGCTGCAGGCCATCACGCCGCCGGGCACGGTGGTGCAGATCGACCTCACCATCACCGACGATTTTCCACAGGCCCAGGCCATCGTGATCATCTCCGCCAACCCCGCCTGATTCGACGCAAGTTTTTGAAAAGCCAGATGAAAAGACTATCGGACCAGACGGCTGAGTTCCTTGACTTTGCCGGCTCCGGCTGGCTTGATCGCCCGCGGTCGGGCGAGGCGGCGCTCGCGCCGTTTGGTCCCGTCTAACAAAGAAGTCCACATGTCACGCAAAACTCCTGGCGCCTTCAGCGAATTCTGGGAAATCGTCAAGACGCTGCTGTGGGCGGCGGTCATTGCGATCTTCATTCGCACCTTCGCCTATGAGCCGTTCAACATCCCGTCCGGCTCCATGGTGCCGACGCTGCTCGAAGGCGACTATCTGTTCGTCTCGAAGATGGCCTTTGGCTATTCCAAGTTCTCCTTCCCGGGCGGGCTGCTGCCGGTCGAGGGGCGGATCTGGGAAGGCGCGCCGACCCGCGGCCAGGTGGTGGTGTTCCGCCCGACCCGCGAGCCGGAGACCGATTTCATCAAGCGCGTGATCGGGCTGCCCGGCGACCGCATCCAGGTGCGCGAGGGCCGCCTCTACATCAACGACGTGATGGTCGAGCGCCAGAGCATCGAGAACTACGTCGATGCCGACAATCCGACGCCAGAGGGGGAAGACCAGTATCTGGAGACCCTTCCGGGTGGCGTCACGCATCGCATCATCGAAGCCGCGGGAGACAACGGCAATTACGACAACACGCCGGTCTTTGTCGTGCCGGCCGACCATTATTTCATGATGGGCGACAACCGTGACGGCTCGAACGACAGCCGCGCGACCATGGGAACCGGCGAGCAGTGCAATACCGGCACGATCGACGCGAGCAACCGGGATTGCCTGGGCGTCGTCGGCTTCGTGCCCAAAGAGAACCTGATCGGTCCGGCCAAGATCCTGTTCTGGTCGTACGGCAGTTCGTTCCGGTGGTACAATCCGATCACCTGGGTCACGGCCCTGCGCTTTGACCGATTGTTGAACGTGATCGAGTGAATGACGAAAGACGGAGAGGCGCCGCTTGAGCAATTGATGCAGGTCTTGGGGCACAGCTTCGGCGACCCCGACCTGTTGCGGACGGCGCTCACCCACCCCAGCGCCCTGACGCGCCGTACCGGCCGCCAGGGACCGCGCCAGAAGGGCGGGCAGGACAACCAGCGGCTGGAGTTCCTCGGCGACCGCGTGCTCGGGCTGGTGGTCGCGGAGATGCTCTATCGCACCTTTGGCAAGGAAGACGAAGGCGCGATGGCCAAGCGCCTTGCCGCCCTGGTGCGGCAGGAAGGCCTTGCCCACGTGGCGCGCTCGATCGAGCTCGGCAACCACCTCATCCTCTCGCGCGGTGAAGCCGAAGGCGGCGGTCGCGACAATGCCGCCACCCTTGCCGATGCCTGCGAAGCGGTGATCGGCGCGATCTATCTCGATTCCGGGCTCGACGCCGCGCGGCAGTTCGTGGAGCGCCACTGGGCCGAGCTGGTCGCCGCCGATTCCAAGCCGCCGCAGGATGCCAAGACGGCGCTGCAGGAATGGGCGCAGGCCGCCGGCCTGCCGCTGCCGATCTATCAGGTGGTGGAATCGAGCGGTCCGCCGCACGACCCGACCTTCACCGTCGAGGTCCGGGTCAGCGGCAAGCGCACCGCCCAGGCCAGCGGCAAGTCCAAGCGTTCGGCGGAGCAGGCCGCCGCGGCCTCTCTGATGTCGGAACTGCGCTCGTGAGCGATGACAAGACGCGGTGCGGCTTCGTCGCGCTGATCGGCGCGCCCAATGCCGGCAAGTCGACCCTGCTCAACCGTCTGATCGGGGCGAAGGTCTCGATCGTCAGTCCCAAGGTGCAGACCACGCGCCGCCGCGTGCTTGGCGTCGCGATGCGCGGCGAGGCGCAGGCGGTGTTCGTGGACACGCCCGGCATCTTCGCGCCCAAGCGGCGCCTCGACCGCGCGATGGTGGCCGCCGCCTGGAGCGGCGCGGGCGACGCCGACCGCATCGTGCTGCTGGTCGATGCCACCAAGAACAGGATCGACGGCGACACCCGCGCCATCATCGAGGGTCTCAAGAAGCACAAGCGCACGGCGATTTGCGCCATCAACAAGGTGGACGCCGTCAAGCGCGAGGGCCTTTTGAAGCTGGCCGCCGAATTGAACGCGGCCCTTCCATTCGAGCATATCTTCATGATCTCCGCCGAGACCGGCGACGGCGTCGAGGATCTGATGACCGAGGTGGTCGCGCACCTGCCGGAGGGGCCGCACCATTTCCCCGACGACCAGCTGACCGACCTGCCGGTGCGCCTGCTGGCGGCGGAGGTCACGCGCGAGCATCTGTTCCGCCAGTTGCATGAGGAAGTGCCCTACGCCCTGACGGTCGAGACCGAGGCCTGGGAGGAGTTCAAGGACGGCAGCGCCAAGGTTTCGCAAGTCGTCTATGTGGTGCGCGACAACCAGAAGGCCATCGTGCTCGGCAAGGGCGGCAGCCGCATCAAGCAGGTGCGCGAGGCGGCGCAGGCCGAGCTCATCGAGATGCTGGAGCGCAAAGTGCACCTCTTCCTGTTCGTGAAGGTGCGCGAGAACTGGCAGGAAGACCCGGAGCGCTACCGCGAGATGGGGCTGGATTTCGAAAGCTAGCCGTTTGCGCCCTCCGCGCTTAGCGTTCAGTTAACCATGATGGCGTCATTGTCGGCTGAACCGCGCATTGCTGCGCGGGAGGGGCCTTGAGACGATGATTTTCAGATTGGCGGCAACCTGTATGCTGATGTTGGGCGCGCTTCCCCTTCCGTCCGGTGCCCTGGCCGACGCCGGCATCACCGTACTGGTCGGGCGGTCTCCGCCCTCGGTGCGGTGGGAAGGCGGCAAGCTCACCGGCTATTGGGTTGAGCTGTCGCGCCTCGTGGCGGCGCGGGCCGAGGTTCCGCTCCTGAACGTCGATCCGGTCCCCTATGTGCGCGCCCTGCGCGACGTCGCGGCCGGGGATGGCCTGTGCCATCCCTTCGTGGCGCGGACCCCCGCGCGCGAATCGCACTATCGCTGGATTGCGCCGACCAGGCGCATGGTCATCAGCGCCTTCGTGGTCGCCGGCGCGGCGGATCCGCCGAGATCCGCTGACGATCTGAAGCATCGCGAGATCGCGGTGCAGCGCGATACCTTCGGCGATGCGACCTTGATCGCGCTGGACATTGCCGCCACGCGGGTGACCGATACCAATCAGTTGGCGGTCCTGCTGGCGCATGACCGCGTCTCCGCCTTTGTTGCGGAATATGGGTCGGGAATCGCAGCCGCGAAGGAAGCCGGGATCGCGGTCGATGAGGCCATGCAGGTGTCGGAGTCCCTGGGCTATTTCGTCTGCTCGCCCTCGCTCGATACCGCAGTCGCGGAACGCCTGGCCCGGGCTGTCAACGAGATCTTCGCCCAAGGCCTCGATCGCCCGCTCGCCGACGCGGACGGCAACACCGACGCCTATGAGCGGGTGCGGCCGCCGATCCAATAGGGGCTGGATTTCAGCGTGCGAACCGGGCAGCGTCTGGCCCGATGGATTGGCAGGATCAGGGCTTTGTGTTGGCGGCGCGGCGGCATGGCGAGAGCGATGCCATCCTGACCGTGCTGACGCGCGAGCACGGCCGGCATCTCGGCATCGTCAAGGGTGGCACCGGCCGGCGCCAGCGTGCGGTGGTGGAGATCGGCAACGCCATCACCGCCCACTGGCACGCGCGGCTCAGCGAGCATCTCGGGCGCTTCCAGGTCGAACTCGCCGCGCCGCATGCGGCGATGTGCATGGTGGACCCGGCGCGACTCGCGGCCCTGACCGCGGCTTGCGCGACGCTCGACGCCGCGCTGCCGGAGCGTGAGCCGCACGAAGACGTGTTCGACGATTTTGCCGCGTTGGCCGAGCAGCTGTCGCGCCAGGCGGTGGATTGGCCGACCCAGTTCGTGCGCTGGGAAGCGCGCCTGCTGTCCTCGCTCGGCTTCGGGCTCGACCTCGCGCAATGCGCGTTGACCGGCGCGACCCAGGGCCTGGCCTTTGTCTCGCCCAAGACCGGCCGCGCCGTGACGGCGGAGGCGGGCCGCCTGCACAAGGACAAGTTGCTGCCGCTGCCCGCGTTCCTGACCGAGTCACAAAACCGGCCCAGCCGCGACGATCTGGTCGCCGGCTTGCGCTTGACGGGATATTTCCTGGACCGGCATGTTTTCGCCCACGCGCCGAAACCGGGGGCTGCGGAGGCGCGCGCGCGATTGATCGAACGTATGACCGGACGGAGCTAGGGGGAATCTTGGGCAAGAATATCTTGGTGATCGGTGCCGGCATCGTCGGTTGCTCGGCTGCGCTCTGGCTGCAGCGCGATGGGCACCAGGTGACGATCGTCGACAAGAAGGGCCCGGGCGAGGGCGCCTCGTTCGGCAATGCCAGCGTGATCGCGACCGAGTCCTGCATTCCGGTCGCGACGCCGGGCGTCCTGTGGGACGTCCCGAAATATCTCAGCGATCCGCTCGGGCCACTCGCCATCCGCTGGTCGTACTTGCCAAAGCTGGCGCCCTGGCTGTGGCGCTTCGTGCGGTCGAGCGGCGAGGCCACGGTCGAGCAGATTTCCATCGCCCTGCGTTCCCTCATGGTCGAGGCGCTGGCGGCGCATAAGGAGCTGGCGAAGGCGGCGGGCTGCAGCGACATCATCCAGGACACCGGCTGGCTCGGCATCTTCGAGAGCGAGGCGAAGTTCCAGTCGTACCAGTGGGACCTGGAGCTGCAGAAGCGCCGCGGCGTCAAGTTCGACATCCTGAAGGCCGAGGAGATCAAGCAGTTCGAGCCGAGCCTGCAGCCGATCTACAAGCACGCGGTCTACTACCCGGAGAATTCCTACGTCCTCGACAACTACCGCCTGGTGCGCACCCTCGCCGAAGACGTGACTCGCAATGGCGGCCGCGTAGTGCAGGACGAGATCCAGGATTTCGAGATCGGCACGGACGGCCCGAAGGCCGCCATCGGCAAGAACGGCCGCTACCCGTTCGATGCGGTGGTGGTAACCGCGGGCGCCTGGTCGCGCCTGCTCTCCGCGAAGCTCGGGGAGACAGTGCCGCTGGAGACCGAGCGCGGCTATCACGTGACCCTGCCGCACGCCAGGAAGCCGCGCATGCCCCTTTATTCCGGTGACCATTCCTTTGCCGTGACGCCGCTCGACATCGGCTTGCGCTTTGCCGGCACGGTGGAGCTGGGTGGCTTGGAGCTGCCGCCCAACCCCGGCCGCAACGAGGTGCTGCTGAAGCACGGCCGCCGCATGTTCGCCGAACTCGACGAGCGCGACCGCAGCGACTGGATGGGCTTCCGGCCATCGATGCCGGACTCGAAGCCGGTGATCGACCGCGGCCGCCGCCACAAGAACGCGTTCTTCGCATTCGGGCACGGGCATATCGGTCTTACGCTCGGTCCAATCACAGGCAAGCTGATCGCGGATCTGGTGAATGATCGCAAACCGGAGATCGACCTCAAGCCGTTCGCGGTGGATCGGTTCTAGAGGCGCTCTTCTCCTTCGTCATGCTAGTGCTTGGTACTGGCATCCACGAATTTGCCTGCGACAATTCAGCCTTGCCCGCGCTAACTCGTGGATGGCAAGGCCAAGCCTTACCATGACGGGATGGGAGCGGCTTCGGTACGCTTGACGCCCAGGCCTCCGCGCCTACATTGGCCCCAAATCACTTCGACTCGGAAGCATTATGGCCAAGTCCGCTGCACCCGTTCCGCCGCCCGAGGGTGAGATTCGCATTGCCAACCTCGCGGATGCGCTGGGCGAGCGTTATCTGTCCTATGCGCTCTCCACCATCACGGCGCGCTCGCTGCCCGATGTTCGAGACGGGCTCAAGCCCGTCCACCGGCGCCTGCTCTACGGCATGCGGCAGCTGAACCTGGAGCCGGGCTCCAAAGCCAAGAAATCGGCGCGCGTGGTTGGCGACGTCATGGGCCAGTATCACCCCCACGGCGACCAGTCGATCTACGACGCCATGGTGCGCATGGCGCAGGAGTTCGCGCAGCGCTACCGGCTGGTCGATGGCCAGGGCAATTTCGGCAACATCGACGGCGATAGCGCGGCGGCGATGCGCTACACCGAAGCCAAGCTCACCGAGGCCGCCGCCTTGATGCTGGAAGGGATCGATGAGGATACCGTCGATTTCCGCCCGACCTACGATGGCGAGCACCAGGAGCCGCTGGTGCTCCCCGCCGCCTTTCCCAACCTGCTGGCCAATGGCGCGCAGGGCATCGCGGTCGGCATGGCGACCAGCATTCCGCCGCACAACGTGGCGGAGATCTGCGACGCGCTGCAGCACCTGATCAAGACGCCGAACGCGCGCACCGAGACCTTGCTCAATTACATACAGGGGCCGGACTTCCCGACCGGCGGCGTGCTCAGCGAAACCCGCGAGACCATCGTCGAGGCTTACAAGACCGGCCGCGGCTCGTTGCGCGTGCGCGCGCGCTGGTCCAAGGAGGATCTGAAGGGCGGGGTCTGGCAGATCGTCATCACCGAGATCCCGTACCAGGTCGCCAAGGGCAAGCTGATCGAGAAGATCGCGGAGCTGCTGAACGACAAGAAGCTGCCGTTCCTGGACGATGTGCGGGACGAATCCGCCGCCGACGTGCGCGTGGTGCTGGTGCCGAAGAGCCGCAACGTCGATCCCGAGCACCTGATGGAGCAGCTGTTCCGCACCACCGACCTCGAGATCCGCTTCAGCCTCAACATGAACGTGCTGGACGCCAACCAGGTGCCGCGCGTCATGTCGCTGGCCGAGGTGCTGCGCGCCTATCTCGACCACCGGCGCGACGTGCTGCAGCGCCGCACCAGGTTCCGCCTGGCCGAGATCGCCCGGCGCCTCGAGATCCTCGAAGGCTATCTCAAGGCCTATCTCAACATCGATGCCGTCATCCGCGTCATCCGCACCGAGGATGATCCGAAGGCGGTGATGATGAAGAAATGGGATCTCACCGACCTGCAGGCGGATGCGATCCTCAACATGCGGCTGCGCGCGTTGCGCAGGCTGGAAGAGATCGAGATCAAGACTGAGCACAAGACCCTCACCGGCGAGCAGAAGGACCTGAGTTCACTGCTCAAGAGCGAGGAGAAGCAGTGGGACAAGATCTCCGGCGAGATCGCCGAGCTGAAGAAGCGCTACGGGCCGAAGACCGACCTGGGCCGCCGCCGCACCGAGCTGGGCGAGGCGCCGTCCGCCGTCGTCATCCCGATCGAATCCCTGGTGGAGCGCGAGCCGGCGACCGTGATCTGCTCGGCCAAGGGCTGGATCCGCGCCATGAAGGGCCATGTCGAGGACACTGCTGAGATCAAGTTCAAGGAAGGCGACCGCGCCAAGTTCGAGCTCAAGTGCGAGACCACCGACAAGCTGCTGGTGCTCGGCACCAACGGCAAGATCTACACCCTCGGCGTCGACAAGCTGCCGGGCGGCCGCGGCCATGGCGAGCCGATCCGCCTGATGGTCGACCTCGGCAACGAGCAGGACATCGTGCAGCTGCTGATCTACAAGCCGGGGCAGAAGCTGCTGGTCGCCTCGGCCGACGGCCGCGGCTTCATCGTCAACTCGGACGAAGTGCTGGCGCAGACCCGCTCCGGCAAGCAGGTGCTGTCGCTGCCGGACGGCGTCGAGGCGCAGGTCTGCACCCCGGCGGAGGGCGACATGGTCGCCTGCATCGGCGAGAACCGGAAGATGCTGCTGTTCCCGATCGACCAGGTGCCGGAGATGAATCGCGGCCGCGGCGTGATGCTGCAGAAATACAAGGACGGCGGGCTCTCGGACGTGAAGGTCTATACCAAGAAGGAAGGCCTCAGCTGGCGCCTCGGCGACAAGACGCGCACCGAGACCAACCTGCGCGACTGGATCGGCGAACGCGCCCAGGCGGGCAGGTTGCCGCCGCAGGGCTTCCCGCGCGGGAACAAGTTTACCTAGCCCCGCCGCCATCCACCACGATGGTCTGCCCGGTGATGTAGCCGGCGCCGGCGAGCAGGTAGAAGATCACCTCGGCATAATCCTCCGGCTTGCCGGCGCGGCGCAGCGGCAACTTGGCGACGTGCCGCGCGAGGTCGTCGGGGTCGAAGCGACACTCCCAGCCCGATCCGTCCACCACGTTCGGCGCGATGGCGTTGACCCGCACGTCGGGTCCGAGCGCGTGCGCCCATTCCTTGGTCAGCAGGATGAGCGCCGCCTTGGTCGAGGCATAGACCGAGGACGAGCCACCGTAGCCGAGGCCCGAGGTCGAGGCGACATTGACCACCGCGCCCTTGGCCGCGCGCAGGTGCGGTGCGGCGGCCTTGAGGCAGCGATAGGGGCCGACCTGGTTGATAGAGATGAGCTTGGTCCAGAATGCTTCGTCCTGGCGCTCGAAGTCGCTCGGCGGGATCGGCGCCTTGGTGCCGGGCGTCGCGGCGTTGTTGACAAGGAAATCGAGGCGGCCGAAGTGGCGCGTCGCCGCTTCGATCATTGCGATGACTTCGTCCGGCTTCGAGACGTCGCCGGGGAACGCTTTCGCGTCATGGCCGGCGGCGCGCAGCCGCGCCACCTCCTGCTCCAGCCGCGGATTGCCGCCGAGGTCGTTGATCGCGACCTTGGCGCCGTTCCGCGCCAAGCGCTCGACCGTCGCGAGCCCGATGCCGGACGCGCCGCCGGTGACCACGGCTACCTTGCCCGATAGGTCCGCTGCAATCATGGTCAGTCCTTCTCGTCGCGAAACTCGCCGCTCAGCGTCAGGCCTTCGATGTTGGTGGCGCCGTCTTCCTTGATGACGCGCCGCGGCTTCTTGCCGGTTTCCTCGTGCAGCGCGGCGGCCAGCGCCTCGGAGTGGGTGACGATCCAGATGCGGGTGCGCTGCGCGGCCTGGGCGATCAGGCGGGCGAGGGGCGGCAGCAGCGCGGGATGCAGGCTCGCCTCCGGCTCGTTGAGCGCGATCAGGCTCGGCAGGCGATAGCCCATCAGCGCCCCCAGCAGGCACAGATACTTGAGCGTGCCGTCGGACAGCTCATGCGCGCCGAACGGGCGCTGGAAATCGGGATAGCGCACCGCGATCTCGCACCAGCTGCCGTGGTCGCCGGCGGACAGGAATGTGCCGGGAAACGCATCGGCGAAGGCCCGCTGCAGCTCGGTCGTCTCCTGGCGAATAATGAACAGCGTGCCGAGCACCGCCGCGAGATCGTGACCGTCGGCGCTCAAGGTCGGTGTCGCGATCGCATGGCAGGGCTGGCGGATCGGTGACGATTCGTCGGTGCGGAAGTCGTGGTAGAGCCGCCAGTCCAGCATCTCCTGCCGGATCATCTCGATCTCCGGATAGCGCGCACCGTCGCGGAACGCGACCAGCGCGGTCTCCGACGACAGCACGCTGTCCTTGTGCATCTCGCGGGCGCCGTCGGCATTGCGCAGGTTCACCACCGGGCCCATCCGCTCCAGCATCGTGACCTTGCGCTTGGCCACGGTCGCGATGATCCGCTCCTCCTTGATCAGCGGCTCGATGCGGAAGCCGGCCTGGGCCGGGCTCGGCAATCCGATCTCGACCTCGTAGTGGAGATGATCGATGTCCGCCTTCAGGATCAGTCGTACCGGTTCCCGGCGCATGCGACCACCGCCGGCCCACAACACGGATTCGACGCCGCCTTCCTCCGCGATCGCGCGCGTGATCGTGCCCTCGGCCGCGGCGCGCAACAGGCCGAGCGCCTTGTAGAGGTTGCTCTTGCCGACGCCGTTCTCGCCGACGAACACGGAACAGGGCTCAACCTGGAGATAGAGATTGGGTATCGAGCGGTAGCCATGAATCGAAATGGCGGTCAGCGGCACGAGGTCCTCCCCATCGGACGCCGCAGCATACGGCCTGCATCTGGCGATTGACAACGCGGACTGGTCTTGGCTACCAGAGAGTTATGTCCGATCTTGGACGCAAGCCAACGCGAGTGATTATGTCTCCCATTGCCGCCATGGCGCGGACCTAGGGAACCGGCTGACGAGCTTCGGGCGCTTCCGCCCTTCGTATCTCGGTTCCTGAAAGCCGCCTGATCTTTCCACGCCGCGCGCTTGCGCCGGCGGACGGCATTGCCCGTCCGCTCCGCCTCGCCGGCTACCGAAGACCATGGCACTCGGGAGCTATCCCCTTGAACGTTTCGAAATACGAACAGCGCGTGCTGCACGCACTCGCGCAGGGCGGTCACATCACCTATCGGAAGGACGACAAGAACAAGATCATCGAGGTCTTGTGCTTGAACCGCGAGGGCTGGGTCCTCAGCGACTGCAACCTCGCGATCTTCCACAAGTTGCGGCGGCGCAGGCTCATCGCCTCGCACGGCAGCATGCCCTATCGCATCACGCGCGATGGGCTGGCGGCAGTGCGCGCGCAGCTCGATAACCGCTAGATCGACAGAGCGCAGCCGCTATGTGAGAGTTCATGCATGGCGGCTGCACCTCTGTTCGATCTCAAGGATCGCGCGTACATCGTCACCGGCGCCGGGCGCGGCATCGGCGCCGAGTTGGCTGCCGGCCTCGCCGAAGCCGGCGCTTGTGTCGCCATTGCCGGCCGCACCGCGGCGGATTGCGAGAAGGTTGCGAGTTCAATCGCGGCCAAGGGCGGGCGCGCCATCGCGGTGCCGTTCGATGCGCGCGACGAAGCGCAATGCGCGGCGCTGATCGCTGAGGCGGAACGCGCATTCGGCCGGCTCGACGGCGCGGTGGTCAATCACGGCATCGGGCTGCATCGCGATGCGCTCGACACCACGCGCGACGAATTCGCCAACATGCTGGACGGCAATCTCACCAGCTATTTCCTGATGTGCCGCGAGCTGGGACGACGCTGGGTGGCGGAGGGCAGGCCGGGTTCGATCGTGCTCATGTCGTCCAACGCCAGCTTCCTCGCCTACGACGAGCTCGCGGCCTATGGCGTCTCCAAAGCCGGCGTCGACCAGTTGTGCCGGCAGCTTGCCGCCGAGTGGGCGCGCCATGGCATCCGCGTCAACGCAATCGGGCCCGGCTACATGACCGCGTCGATGAAGGGCATCGAGAGCATCTACGACGCGCCGGAAGTGAAGGCGAAGATCCTGCCGAAAATTCCCGCCGGCCGGTATGGCGCGTTGCGCGAACTGCTCGGCGCCACGGTCTATTTGCTGTCGGACGAGGCGGGCTACACCACCGGCCAGTATCTCGCGATCGACGGCGGCTACTCCCTGATCTGACCCCCGACCTATTGCTGAGTTGAAGGGGCAATTCGACAGCCATACTGTCGGATTCCTTAACATTGCAAGGGAGGTGATAAGGCCGCAACATATCAGGGGTTTTCGGGTTAGAAGGCCACCGCCTCCTGCGAGGGGGAGCAGGAAGGCCTCGGAAGAGATCCAAGGGAGGAAACCATGAGGCTCATGACGCCGCTGGCCGTACTGGCCGGCATCTTCTCCGCATCGCTGGCCACCGCGGAGGCGCAGGACTACCCCACCAATCCCATCACCGTAATCGTGCCGTTCGCGGCCGGCGGCCCGACCGATACGGTCACCCGCCTGGTTGCGGAATCCATGTCCAAGACGTTGGGCCAACAGCTCATCGTCGAGAATGTCGGCGGCGCCGGCGGCACGCTTGGCGCGGCGCGCGCCGCGGAAGCGGAGCCGGACGGCTACACCTTGCTGCTGCACCACATCGGCATGGCGACCAGTGCCACGCTCTATCGCAAGCTGCCGTACGATCCGAAGACGGCGTTCGCGCCGGTCGGACTGGTGACCGAGGTGCCGATGATCCTGGTCTCGCGCAAGGATTTCCCGGCGAACAATCTTCAGGAACTCATCGCCTATGTGAAGGAGCACAAGGACGAGGTGACCTACGCCAATGCCGGCGTCGGCGCCGCCTCGCACCTGTGCGGTATGCTGTTCATGCAGGCGATCGAGACGCAGATGACGACCGTGCCGTACAAGGGCACCGGCCCGGCGATGACCGATCTGCTGGGCGGCCAGGTCGACCTGCTGTGCGACCAGTCCACCAACACCACCGGCCAGATCAAGGGCGGCGAGATCAAGGCCTATGGCGTGTTCGCCGATCAGCGCCTCGGCAACCTGCCGGACATCCCGACCGTCAAGGAAGGCGGGCTCGATGGCCTCAGCTTCGGCATCTGGCACGGCCTCTACGCGCCGGCCGGCACGCCGGAGCCGATCGTCGCCAAGCTGTCCGAGGCGCTGAAGGTGGCGCTCGCGGATCCGAAGGTGGTGGAGCGCTTCGCCGAGCTCGGCACCGCGCCGGTGCCGGCCGATCAGGCCACGCCCGCCGCGCTTCAGCAGAAGGTGCTGAGCGAGATCGACCGTTGGAAGCCGGTGATCGAGAAGGCCGGCGAGTACGCTGACTGACGCAACTGTCTCCGGTGGCGGTGTGCGCCGCCACCGGAGACATGCGATGGGGGTGGCGATGAACGCCAATACCAAGGACGTCTCCGCCGGATTGCTGTTCATCGCAATCGCGGCGCTGTTCGCACTCGGCACGCAGGAGCTGGAGCTGGGCACGGCGCGCAAGCTTGGCCCCGGCGCCTTTCCGTTGATGCTGTCCGGCGTGCTGGGGCTGCTCGGGCTCATCATCCTGGTCAAGGGATTCCGCAATCCGGCCGCCCACGAGATGACGCTGCCGTGGCGCGGAATCGCGCTGATAGCGCTGGCGCCCATTCTGTTCGGCCTGACCGTGCGCGGACTGGGCATGGTCGCGGCGATCGCGATCGTGGTGGCGGTGTCGGCCTACTCCAGCCGCCGCATGTCGCTGAAGCTCGCGCTCGCGCTGATCGTCGGGCTCACCATCTTCTGCGTGCTGGTCTTCCATTTCGGGCTTGGGCTGCCGGTGAAACTCGTCGGCTCATGGCTGGGAGGGTGAGATGGAACTGCTGATGAATCTCGGCCTCGGATTCGAGACGGCCTTCACCCCGATCAATATCGTCTATTGCTTCCTCGGCGTGCTGCTCGGCACCTTGATCGGCGTGTTGCCCGGCATCGGGCCGACTGCGACCATCGCCATGCTGCTGCCCATCACGATGTCGCTGTCGCCGGTGACGGCGCTCATCATGCTTGCGGGCATCTACTACGGCGCGCAGTACGGCGGCTCGACCACCGCGATCCTGGTGAACCTGCCGGGCGAATCCTCGTCCGCGGTGACCGCGATCGACGGCTATCAGATGGCGCGGCAGGGCCAGGCCGGACACGCGCTCGCCGCGGCCGCCATCGGATCGTTCTGCGCGGGAACGGTCGCGACCGTGTTCCTCGCGCTGCTGGCGCCGCCGCTCGCGCGCATCGCGCTCGAGTTCGGCGCGGCCGAATATTTCTCGCTGATGGTGCTCGCGCTCGTGACCGCGGTGGCCCTGGCGCACGGTTCGATCGTGAAGGCGCTGGCGATGGTGGTGCTCGGCCTGCTGCTGGGCATGGTCGGCAGCGACATTTTCGATGGCACGCCGCGCTTCACGATGGATTTCCGGGAACTGGCGGACGGCATCAACTTTGTGGCCGTCGCCGTCGGCGTGTTCGGGATCGCGGAGATCCTGCGCAACCTGGAGAACGAGCATGAACGCGAGATATTCATTGCGCGCGTCGGCAGCCTCCTGCCGGGCCGCGAGGAACTGAAGCGGATCGTCAAGCCGATCGCGCGCGGCACGTTGCTTGGCTCGGTGCTGGGTGTGTTGCCCGGCGGCGGACACATCCTCGCGTCCTTCGCCGCCTACACCCTGGAGAAGCGCATCTCCAAGACGCCGGAGCGCTTCGGCAAGGGCATGATCGAAGGCGTCGCCGCGCCGGAAGCGGCCAACAATGCCGGCGCGCAGACCTCGTTCATCCCGATGCTGACGCTCGGCATCCCGTCAAACTCGGTGATGGCGCTGATGATCGGCGCCATGATCATCCAGGGCATCACGCCTGGCCCGAATGTCGCGACCGAGGAGCCGGCGCTGTTCTGGGGCATCATCGTGTCGATGTGGCTGGGCAACCTGCTGCTGCTGATCCTGAACCTGCCGCTGATCGGCCTTTGGGTCAGGCTGCTGAAGGTGCCGTATTTCATCCTGTTCCCTGCCATCCTCGCGTTCAGCGCGATCGGGGTCTACAGCATCAACAGCAACGCGTTCGACCTGTTCGCGGTCGCGCTGTTCGGCCTGCTCGGCTACGCGCTGGTCAAATGCGAGTGCGAGCCGGCGCCCTTGCTGCTGGGCTTCGTGCTGGGGCCGATGCTGGAGGAGCATCTGCGCCGGGCCATGATCATCTCCAAGGGCGATCCGACGGTGTTCTTCACCCGGCCGCTCAGCCTGGCGCTGCTGATCCTTGCGCTTGGCGTGCTGGTGGTGGTTCTGCTGCCCACTGTGGCAAAGAAGCGCGCGCAGGTGTTCGTCGAGGAGGATTGACGGTCGCCAGCACCTTAAGGATTGTTACCGCCGGCGTGTCAACACCTAGTGGAAAAGCGCGCCATGCGCCCCCATCGGTGGTGATATGCGCTCGGCGAAATCAGGGTCAAAGCTTTGAAATCTCGCGCTTTTCATTGTCCTGAGAATTGCTTGACGCCCTAGGGTCGAACCAATATATTCCGCGCGCCTTTAAGGGGGCTGGTGGTAGGCCAATCGCGGCTTAGACGCTGTCTCCGCTTAAGCAACGAGATACATAGCGGCCCGAGCGGCTCTCATGCCCCAGGCTGCAAAGTGGCTCAAGACCGCATCGGAGCAGCCCGCGGGGTCCGGTTTTCATAGGACCCTGATCGGCGTTTCGATGAGGTTGTTTTGCACATGGCTGTTTCAAGGCGCCAATGGGCACGGCCCGGACGCGCAAAGGTGAGGATGGAATGCCAACGATCAACCAGTTGATCCGACACTCGCGCGCGCCGTTGAAGACGCGCAACAAGGTTCCGGCGCTGCAAGCCAGCCCGCAGAAGCGCGGCGTTTGCACCCGCGTCTATACGACGACGCCGAAGAAGCCGAACTCCGCCTTGCGCAAGGTCGCGCGCGTCCGTCTCACCAACGGCTTTGAAGTCACCTCATACATTCCCGGCGAAGGCCACAACCTGCAGGAACACTCCGTCGTCATGATCCGTGGCGGCCGCGTGAAGGATCTGCCCGGCGTTCGCTACCACATCATCCGCGGCACGCTCGACACCCAGGGCGTCAAGGACCGCAAGCAGCGCCGTTCCAAGTATGGCGCCAAGCGGCCGAAGTAAGGAGAGATCGCGATGTCCCGTCGTCACGCTGCCGAGAAGCGCGAAGTTCTGCCGGATGCCAAGTTTGGCGATCTGGTGGTCACCAAGTTCATCAACTCGCTGATGTATGCCGGCAAGAAGTCGACTGCCGAGACCATTGTCTACGGCGCGTTGACTCAGGTCGAGAAGAAGTCGAAGGCCGACCCGGTGAAGGCCTTCCACGATGCGCTGGACAATGTGAAGCCGCACCTCGAGGTGCGCTCCCGCCGCGTCGGCGGCGCGACCTACCAGGTGCCGGTCGAAGTCCGCCCGGAGCGCGCCCAGGCGCTGGCGATCCGCTGGATCATCCAGACCGCGCGCGGCCGCTCGGAGCAGACCATGACCGACCGCCTGTCCGCCGAGCTGCTGGATGCGTCCAACAACCGCGGCGCCTCGGTGAAGAAGCGCGAAGACACGCATCGCATGGCGGAGGCCAACAAGGCCTTCTCGCATTATCGCTGGTAAGGCGATTTAGAGAAGGATCAGCATCATGGCCCGAACTACTCCGCTCGATCGATACCGCAATATCGGCATCATGGCTCACATCGATGCTGGCAAGACCACCACGACCGAGCGCATCCTCTATTATACCGGCCGCTCCCATAAGATCGGCGAGGTGCACGAAGGCACCGCGACGATGGATTGGATGGAGCAGGAGCAGGAGCGCGGCATCACCATCACGTCGGCCGCGACCACCTGCCAGTGGCGCGACCATCGCATCAACATCATCGACACCCCGGGCCACGTCGACTTCACCATCGAAGTCGAACGCTCGCTGCGCGTGCTCGACGGCGCCGTGACCGTGTTCGACTCGGTCGCCGGCGTGGAGCCGCAGTCCGAGACGGTGTGGCGCCAGGCCGACAAGTACGGCGTGCCGCGCATCTGCTTCGTCAACAAGATGGACCGCACCGGCGCGGACTTCTATCGCTGCGTCCAGATGATCAAGGACCGCCTCGGCGCCAAGCCGCTGGTGTGCCACCTTCCGATCGGCGTCGAGAGCGATTTCGCCGGCCTGGTCGACCTGGTTGCCATGAAGGGCCTGATCTGGAAGGACGAGAGCCTGGGCGCCGAGTTCACCGTCGGCGAGATCCCGGCCGAGTACAAGGAAAAGGCCGAGGAGTATCACCACGAGCTGGTCGAGCTCTGCGTCGAGCTCGATGAAGGCGTGATGGAAGCCTATCTCGAAGGCAAGCAGCCCGATGCCGAGACGCTGAAGAAGCTGATTCGCAAGGGCACGAACAACGGCGCATTCGTTCCGGTGCTGTGCGGCTCCGCCTTCAAGAACAAGGGCGTGCAACCGATGCTGGACGCCGTCGTCGACTACCTGCCCTCGCCGCTGGATGTGCCGGACGTGAAGGGCCTCGAGGTCGACGGCGACACCGAAATGACCCGCAAGGCCGACGACGCCGAACCGTTCTCCGGCCTCGCCTTCAAGATCATGACCGATCCGTTCGTGGGATCGCTGACCTTCGTGCGCATTTACTCGGGCGTGCTGGCAAGCAGCACCCAGGTCATCAATTCGGTGAAGGGCGATCGGGAACGTGTCGGCCGCATGCTGCTGATGCATGCCAACCATCGCGAAGACATCAAGGAAGCCCGCGCGGGCGACATCGTGGCGCTGGCGGGTCTCAAGGGCACCACCACCGGCGATACGCTGTGCGATCCGGCCCATCCGATCGTGCTGGAGCGCATGAAGTTCCCCGAGCCGGTGATCGAAGTCGCCGTGGAGCCGAAGTCGAAGGCCGACCAGGAAAAGATGGGCGTCGCGCTCAATCGCCTGGCGCAGGAGGATCCGTCCTTCCGCGTCAGCTCCGACCAGGAATCCGGCCAGACCATCATCAAGGGCATGGGCGAGCTCCATCTCGAGATCATCGTCGACCGCATGCGGCGCGAGTTCAAGGTCGAGGCCAACGTTGGCGCCCCGCAGGTCGCCTATCGTGAATCGATCACCAAGAAGATCGACTGGGACTACACCCACAAGAAGCAGACCGGCGGTTCGGGCCAGTATGCGAAGGTCAAGATCCGCTTCGAGCCGGGCGCGCCCGGCAGCGGCTTCGTGTTCGAGAACGACGTGGTCGGCGGCACGGTGCCGAAGGAATACATCCCGGGCGTCGAAAAGGGTCTGACCAACGCCAAGGAAACCGGCGTCATCGCGGGCTTCCCGGTTATCGACCTCAAGTGCACGCTGATCGACGGCGGCTATCACGATGTCGATTCGAACGTGATGACGTTCGACATCGCGGCGCGTGCCTGCTTCCGCGAGGCGATGCCCAAGGCGGGCCCGCGGCTGCTCGAGCCGATGATGAAGGTCGAAGTCGTGACGCCGCAGGAATACATGGGCGACGTGATCGGCGACCTGAACAGCCGGCGCGGCCAGGTGCAGGGCATGGACAGCCGCGGCAATGCGCAGGTGATCAGCGCGATGGTGCCGCTCGCCAACATGTTCGGCTACGTGAGCACGCTGCGGTCCATGACCCAGGGCCGCGCGCAATACACCATGCATTTCGATCACTATGAACCGGTGCCGCCGGCGATCGCGGATGAAGTCCGCGCCAAGATGGCTTAGTGCGGGCGATAGGTAAGGGAGCAGGACG
>PNKY01000010.1 GCA_013822765.1 Rhodospirillum sp. | reverse complement strand
CCTATGCGCACCTCAGCGCCGATTGCGGATTTCCGCTGGCGGGCTTTCCCGGCATCGCGCGCTGGGCCGACCGAGTCGCCGGCATCATCGGGCCGGGCTATCCGGTCGTCCCCTATGGGCCCGAGGCGCAGCCTCAATAGCATTCAACGAGGCGCGGCCGAGCTAGCGGCGGCGGCTACGCGCCCGCCACGCGCTTGTTCGCGTCCTCGAACATGCGCAGGGTCTTTTCGACGCTGTACGGCTTTTCCAGCAGCGTTTCCGGGTCCCATTCGCTGCGCGGGGCGTTGAAGAAATCGCCGCCATAGGCGTGGAGCGCGCCGCTGAAGCGCGCGACCGGGTTGGTCACGGAATGGATGATGTCGGGACCGAGGGTCGCGCATTCGCCGGTCGAGAGCGCCTGCGCGCCGGCGGCTTCGACCCTGCCGCCCGCATCGTCCTTGATCCGGCGCCAGAAGATGTTGTCCTCGCGCCCGTCATAGATGCCGATGATGGCCCACATATTATGATTGTGCGGCATGATGGTCATGCCCGGCGCCCAGACCGCGTTGAGGATGGCAAGGTCGGGGGCGACGTAGAGCCTCTGAACCTGCGCGCGACTGGGTTCGCCCAGCGCATCCCGCACCAGCGCCGGAGCGGACAGCGCGCGCGCCAGGATTTCGCGCACTGCTTTTTGCGGCGGGTCCTCAGCCAAGGCGTCGCGGCAATCTGCGATGAAGCGGTCGAGGTCGAAGGCGGATCTGGTCATCGCAAGCATGTCGTCTCTCCCTGCAGCCTGCCGCTGACCGGCGGCGGAAAAACGAAAGCAGAGTGAGGCTACGGCCAACAGCTGGCTTGCGTCCAATGCATAATTCCTACCGTTTTCCATGCCTGTCAGGTATAGTCGGCGGATGGAGCTGCGACACTTGCGCTATTTCGTTGCGGTGGCGGAGACCGAGAACATCTCGAAGGCCGCGGCCACGCTGCGCCTGTCGCAGCCCGCCTTGTCGCGGCAGATCCACGACCTGGAAGCGGAGCTGAAGGTCGCGCTGCTGGAGCGCACCGGCCGCAATGTCCGCCTGACCGGCGCGGGCGAAGATCTGCTGGCCTATGGCAGGCGGGTGCTGGACCAGGCCGGCGCGTTCCGCGAACGGGCGCGCGCGATCGGCGGCGGCAAAGCCGGCGTGCTGCGCGTCGGCGCCACGCCGCAAACGCTGCAGCGGCTGTTCCCCGCGATCATAGAGCGATGCCGCCGCATCATGCCGGCGGTCGAGCTGCGCCTGACGGAAGGCGACGCAAACGCCCTGGTCGAGGCGCTGCGCCGCGGCGACCTGCACCTTGCCTTCACCGGCTACCAGCCGGAGTTCGGCGCGGCCTGCGTGCCGGCGGGCGCGGTGCCGATGCTCGTCATCGGCGACGGGCAGCAGCGCGCGCGTGGCCGGACGGCCAGGGGCACGATCGAGGTCAGCGAGCTCGAGGACGTGCCGCTGCTGCTGCTCCACAGCGGCTTTGGTTCGCGCACGCTGTTCGACGCGGCATGCCGCGTGGCCCGCATCCGTACCAGCGTCTTCCTGGAAAGCAATGCGCCCGATACCCTGCTCGCGCTGGTGAAAGCGGGCTGCGGCCTGGCGGTCGTGCCGGGGACCGTCTCGCTCCCGCGCGACGGCTTCACGGTGCGCAAGCTGGTGCAGGGCGGCAAGCCGGTGGAGATGCCGGTCGTGGTCCACTGGAACCCGCGGCACTTCCTGCCGCCGTACGCGGAACGCTTCGCGGCGGAGCTGGCCCAGCACGCGCGCCGCGAATTCTCCCGAACCAACCGGTAGGCGCAAAAAGCGGCGCTGGCGCGCGCCGTCTCCGTCGACGCGGGAGTCACTGGGCCACGCCGTCGCTGAACATCATCTCGAACAGGTCGTTGAGGTCGTCGTCCTTGCCGATTTCATGGGCGGTCGGCGGCGCCGGTTTGTGTTGCGGCTCGGCGCGTGGCGGCGGAGCCTGCGGAGCGCTGGGGAGCGGCACGCTTTCAGGCTGCACAACTGGCGACGGGCTGGGCTTGGCCGCGGCAGTCCCATCGGGCTTCAGCCGTGCGGCCAGGGTCGGGAGTTTCGATGCAGGCTTCGTTCGTGCCGGCAGGAGCGCCGCGAGCGGCGTTGGGAGAGGGGCGGTGGCTGGCGGTGCCTGTTGCGGCGCGCGCGCTTCGGGAGCCGGAGCGCGCAAGGCCGAAGCGCCGGCGTCGGCTGGCGGCACTTCGGCCCGGGACGCGACCTGAGGCGGAGGCGCCTGAGCGAGCGGCAGAAAGATCGCGACGGCGAGCACGCCCGCAGCCACGACCGCGGCCGAGATCAACACCCAGCGGATCGGCGCCCGCCGATCCGACCGCGCGATCGCGTGCGGATGCCCGCCCGCTTGGTCGGCGCGGTTTTCCGGCTCCGGCTGCGCGGCGACCTCGATGGCGGAACTCTCCGCCGACGCATCGATGATGGGCAGGCGGCGCGCGGTCTTGCGCGCAGCAAGTCGCAGCGCCCGCTCCATGCGCGCGGCGGCGTGGTCGGACAGCGCGCCGACCGCTGGTCCCGCAATCGCAGGGGCCGCGGGCGTCACGACAGCGCCGGGCTGACCGGCGAGCGTCTGGGGAGCGGCAGGCCGATCCGCGGGCGGCATGCCCTCCGCGCGATCGGCGCGGTTCCTGGCGCGCCGCCAGCGGGTCATGCGCTGCGCAATCTCGGCGGCGACCTCCGCTTCGGTCATCTTAGCGACGTCGAAAGAGCTGAGCTCCTTCGGCGACCCGTTGTCGCTGTCGTCTCGATCCACGATTCGCGATCCCCCGTCAGGGGCGAACGATCAAGCGCATATCTCGTCCAGGGCCTCCGGACTGGTCCGGAGCGTCAGGCGGCGCCGCTGGCTTCGAATATCCCAGCCGAATGCGACTCGCCGCAGGTTCAATCTACCTTGGCGGCGCAGATCGCACCAGCGGCGGAGCACACGAGTCGGGAGGTCGGCGACACGTCGGTTCGCATCCTGATGGAGTCAGGCAGGCGCGATGCGGTCGCTGGGCGCGCTGGAGCGCACGCTGCGCGCGACCCAGTTCCTCGGCGGCAGCGACTTCACCATCGCGGACATCGCGAACTATGCCTATGCGCACCTCAGCGCCGATTGCGGATTTCCGCTGGCGGGCTTTCCCGGCATCGCGCTGGGCCGACCGGGTCGCCGGCATCATCGGGCCGTGCTATCCGGTCGTTCCCTATGGGCCCGAGGCGCAGCCTCAATAGGAGTCAACGGAGGCGCGGGCAACTTAAACAGTCGCCTTCGCTCCGGGCCAATCAGTCCCGACCGCCGTCGTTGGCGTGGCCACCGATCCCCTGGCCGATCGCACCCGGCGAGCGCGGGTCGCTGCGATTGAGCTTGGACACGTCCAGGCTTCCCACCTTCTTGGCGGAGACGCCGCCGTTCCCGCCATCGCGCGCCCGGCGAGTCTTGTCCGCGGCGGCGGCCGCCTTGCCGGCCTGCGCCGCCGGCGTCGGATCGAGCGGCTCGTTCTCGCGGGCGAACTTCTTCATGTCCTTGAACTCCCGCTGCTGGGTTTGCGGGGTCGCGCTGCCCGTGTTCTGGTGCGCCTGGGTCGCGATCTGGATCTTGGCCAGCAGGGCCGGGGGCGGGTTGTCGCCGGCCTGCGCATTGAACGCGGCGCAGGTGGCCAAAATAGCGAGCGGATAGGCAAGCCGGTTCATGATCTCCTCCATCGCTACTTGGTAGGGAACGAGCAGGTGACGCTGCCGTCCGGGTTGGTGCTCATGCCGCCGTCGTGCTTGTCGCAAGCGGCGACGAATTCCTTGGCGCACCAGGACGAATCGCCGGGCGCGCAGCTGATCTCGATCGCCTGGCGGCCGCGCTGCCTGGCGGCGAGGTCGAAGGTGCGCTTGATCTTGGCGGCGTTCTCCGCGTTCTGCGGGTCAGAGGTCGCCATCTGGATCTCGAACTGCAGAGGCTTCTCCGCCAGGGCCGGCGCCGCGGCGGCCGGCAGGGCGAGCGAAAGCGCAACGGTTCGCATGACTGTCTCCTGTGGGGTGGTTCTGGACAGTCTGTCGCGCCCCGGAAGCGCCGGTTCGGCGGTGCGGACACGGGTGTGACGGCCATCGCACACCCGCGCCGATCACGATTAATTGCCCGCCTAGCGGACATGCCTCGCCCCGCCGGCTGTTTGCCCTTAGAGGAGCAACATCGGGAGCGCGATCATGAAAACCTTGGCAACCCTGCTGGCCGGCAGCGCCGCCGGCGTGCTGCTGGCGGCGAGCGTCGCGCAGGCAGGCGCCTGCAGCGGCGAGATCATGGCGCTGCAGAAGCAGATGGAAGAGACCCCGACCATGGCGAGCAGCACGGCGCCCACCATGCCGCAGACTGCAGGGCAGACCCTGGGCGCGCCGCCAAGCGCCAATGGGGCGCCGATCAGCGAGACCGCGCACGCAGCGCCGAACGGATCGGGCGAGACCGGCGTGGACGCGAGCGGCGGCACGCTGGTGCAGAACGACACTGCGCCGCAGCCGGCGCCGACCGAGGCGATGGATTCGGACGCCGCGGCCGCCAGCCAGCTGAACACCGCCGCCGGCACAGATACCACCGGCACCGGGGCGACCGGCACCGACGCCGCGGCGCAAGCGCTGGCACGCGCCCGCGCACTGGACCAGGCCGGCGACGAGGCCGCCTGCATGGACGCCATCGAGGAAGCGAAGGGCCAACTCGGCCAGTAGTCTCGGGTCGAAGGGCGACCTAGCTGGTGGCCGCGCCCTTTTCGCCCGTGGACGCATCCAGCGCGGCCATCGCTTCGCGCAGCGCCTCGCGCACGCGCAGGCGTTCCGCCGGCACCAGCCGGCCGAGATCGAGATGCAGGTCGAGGCCGGCGACATGCTCGCTGAGGATGCGGCCTTTCTGGTCCACCAGGGCGTCCACCTCGAAGGGCACGACCTCGCGCCGGATGCCCTTCATGGTGATGGGCGGCAGCGGGCTGGCCGCCACGATGTCCTGCACCAGGGCAAAGGTCTCGTAGCTGATCACGATCTTGCCGCCTTCCGCGATGCTCTGCAGGCGCGCGGCCAGGTTCGCTTCGGCGCCGATGATGGTGTAGTCCATGCGGTCGTTGCTGCCGAAATTACCGACGTTGCAGAAGCCGGTGTTGATGCCCATGCGCACCACGAACGGCTCCTCCGTCCCCTCGCCGCGCCACTTGGACTTGAGCTCGCCCAGCCGCCGCTGCATGTCCATCGCCATGCGCAGGCAGGCCTTGGCGTCCTCGACCGCGCCTTTGGTCTCCGGATCGCCGAAGAACACCAGGATGGCGTCGCCGATGAACTTGTCGACGGTGCCGCCGTGCTGCATCGCGATCGATGACATCTCGGTCAGGTATTCGTTCAGCATCTCGGTCAGCGCCTCGGGCTGCAGGCGCTCGGTGGTCGCGGTGAAATCCTTGATGTCGGAGAAGAAGATGGTGAGGCGCTTGCGCTCGGTATGCACCACCACGTCCCGCTGCCCGCTGAAGATGCTCTTGTAGATCTGCGGCGAGAGATAGCGCGAGATCTTCATCGAGACGTTGGCCAGGAACTCGTTGGCCGATTCCAGCTCGCGGTTGAAGGCGCGGATCACGCCGGCCTGCCGGCGCTGCATCAGGATGAACATGAGGCCGAGGGTGGCGACGAAGGCGAAATAGATCAGCAGGTACTTGAACGAGAAGATGTTGGCGGCGAACGGCTGGGTGATGATGACCTCCTGGATGCCGCGCACGTCGCCGATCTTCCAGTCGTGCTTCGGGCTCTCCGGATGGGCGTTGTGGCAGGTGACGCAGGACGGCGCCATCACGATCGGCGTCACCAGGCGGAAGGTGTTGCGGAAGCCGGAGCGCAGCACCTCGGTGATGTTCTGGTCGGGCGCCTTGCGCAGGCTGGCGAGGGCGGACTGCTCGAAGTCGTCCATCTCGTGCGCCGGCCGGTTCTTGAACGGCAGGTCGGAGACGAAGCGATAGGTGATGTTGTCCTGCCGCTCGCTGATCACGCGGCCGAGCTCCAGCGACAGCGTGGCCGGAATCGGGATCGCGCCGGGAATCTGCTCGTAGTTGTGCGCCAGCTTGGTGTCCTTGCCGTGCGCCTCCAGGATGCGGCCGACCACGTTGCTGGCGTAGTAGCCGCGGATGCCGGTGATGACCGAGCTCAGGTCCTCCGCCTGCCGGCTGAGCGCCGTCCGCGACAGGTTGCTGAGGTCGAGCCACACCGCCAGCGGCAGGCCCGCCAGCATCACCGCCACCAGGATGACCAGCAGCCAGCCGCCGAGCCGGCTTTCGGTCACCGCATTCTTCGCTTCCGCAGAAATTGTCATGATCACGACCCCGTCGCGCGCAGGGCTCCACTGTACCACGACTTGATCGTTCGTGGTATGATCCCCGGACTCATGCATTCCATCGCGAAGGACACGTCATCGTGCCTCATCTATCCAGGATCGTCGCCGCCGTCTTCTTGCTCGCGTTGTCGGCTTGTGCTGCAACCGAACCCAAGACCCTGCCCAGCGGCCCGGTCGCGATCTCGCCGCAGACCGAAGGCGAGCTCAGCGTCTATCTGCGCAAGGTGAAGGTCACGCGGCCTGGCGCCTTCGCGGTCTCGCCGGACGGGCTCAACTCCTTCTACACCTGGTGCGACGACACCGCCTGCGCGACCTCGAGCTATACCATACCGGCGCAGCGCCGCTGCCAGGCCCTGGCCGGCCAGCCCTGCGTCATCCTCTATGTGCGGCACGAGCCGCGCCTCACCTACAGCGTCAACGCCAGCGCGGGCGAGGGGCGGCACGGCTCCGAGGAGCAGCGCCGGATCGACTACGACGTGCGCGGCCGCTGACCCTCGTCCCCACCCTCGCCCTCGATCGTGTGCGCTGAAATCCCCTCCCCCAGTTGGGGGCGGGGGAACAGTCCCGTGTTCTGCGATTGCCCTCGATCGTGCCATGCGGCGCGCGCTGTGATCCCGTTCACTTCCCAGTTTTGTGATGCGTCCCTATCTATGCGCCACCGTAAGACCAACGTGGCATTTCAAGACAAGGGATTAGCATCGTGATTCACACTCGGACCATCGCCGTCACTCTTCTCGCCGCCCTCGCGCTCGCCGCCTGTGCGCCCGCTGCGGCGCCGCCCTCCAGGACGCCGGTCGCGATCACGCCGGAGACCAATGCCGAGATCGCCAAGTACCTGCGCATCGTGAAATCGACGCGCCCGGGTGCGTTCGCGGTCTCTGCAGACGGGCGCGATTCCTTCTTCACCTATTGCGAAGAGATCTCCTGCGCGGCGCCGAGCTATACGCAGCCCGCGCTGCGCGGCTGCCAGAGCTACTCCGGCGCGCCCTGCACCATCCTGTTCACGCGCAACGAGCCGCGCCTCGCCTTCACCCGCACCGAGGCCGCAGGCACCGGTGGCCGCCACGGCTCGGAAGAGCAGCGCGAACTGGATTTCGATGTCAACAACAAGCGGAACTAGCTTTCTAGCGCATGCACGCAACAGCGGGCGGTTCCGGTTGTTCGAAACGGAATCGCCCGCGCGCATGTCCGGTGCGGCCAGTTGCCGCGCTGCGATCACATTAAATTAGGCGACATCTCCGCCAACGTTCCCCCCCTCTCGATGTTCTCCCATCAGCGCCAGGGCGAGCCTCCGCGTATCGCGGTCGTGCCGGGCTGGCGGGCAATAGGGAGAGAAGACATATGAACAAGACAGCACTTATGTTCGGGGTCGGCGCCAGTTTGATTCTGGCAGCGGGCACGGCCAGCGCGGCCGGTAGCTGCGGCGCGGAAGTCGCGGCGCTGCAACAGCAGCTTGGCATGGAAGCCAGCGCCAACGCGACCATCGGCGCGACCGATCCAGGCGTGCAGCAGCCGGCGCCGAGCGCGTCGGTCGACACCAGCACCAGCACGACCACGAGCCCGAGCAGCGACCAGGTCGCGAACACCGACAACAGCGCTAACGCCACCATCGGCGCCGCCGATCCGGGCGTGCAGCAGCCGGCGCCGGAAGCGAACGCCACAACCGGCACCAGCACGACCACCACGACCGACGGCAGCAGCACGACCGCCGACAACAGCGCCAACGCGACCATCGGCGCCAGCGATCCGGGCGTGCAGCAGCCGCAGGACACGGATGCGACTGCGGACAGCAGCAGCTCCAGTTCCAGCACCGCCACGATGCCGAGCGGCGACGTGACCGAGACCTCGCGGGTCGGTGACCTGAACACCGCCGCTGGCGGCCACACGGAGGCGATCACCGCGCTCAAGAAGGCGCAGCTCGCCGCCGACGCGGGCGACGAGAACGCCTGCATGACGGAGCTTGGCACCGCCAAGGCGGCGCTGGGCGTCCAGTAATCTGCGTTAACACAGGTAACGGGCCGCGTTCTCGGGTGTTCCATATGGAACCTTCCGGGAGCGCGGCCATTTTTCTGGCATGCGCGCGCACCTTCCAAGGAGGGGCCTCGCGGGCGCGGCAACCTGAGGAGAGATGAATGAGCTACGAACCGAATGTTCCCAAGGCCCCGCCCCCAGGCGAGGGCGGCAACCGCGCGCTCTATTTCATCGTCGGCGGCTTGGTGGTGCTGGCCGCAGTGTTCGTGTTCATCTTCACGAATAACGGCACCGGCACCGGCACGCAGGACACCGCGGCTCCGGCTGCGACGACCGAACCGGCGACCCCGGCGCCTGCCCCGGCTCCAGCGCCGGAAGGCGGCACGACCACCACCCAGTAGTTCCGCGCGACCATTGCGCCGTTGCGGTGAGCGGGATCAATTCCCGCTCACCGTCGCGTGCGATCAGCCTACATCAGCCAACGTTTCGGGCGAGCTCTTCGACCAACACGCGGACGTTTTCGCTGTAGTCTATCGGCACCACCACCAGCTGCACGCCGCCATCCTTGAACGCCGCCTCCAGCGCCGGCGCCAGGCCATCGGCGTCGTCGACGCGCCGGCCCTTGGCGCCGTACGAGTCGGCATACTTGACGAAGTCCGGATTGCCGAAGCCAAGGCCGAAGTCCGGAAATTTGTCGACCGCCTGCTTCCAGCGGATCATGCCGTAGGCGTTGTCCTCCAGGACCAACAGCACGAGGTTTAGCTTGAGGCGGACCGCGGTCTCCATCTCCTGGCTGTTCATCATGAAGCCGCCATCGCCCGCGACCGCCAGCACGCGCCGTTCCGGATAGAGCATCGCCGCCATCATCGCCGACGGCAGCCCGGCCCCCATGGTCGCCAGCGCGTTGTCCAGCAGCAACGTATTCGCAACGTGGGTGCGGTAGTTGCGCGCGAACCAGATCTTGTACATGCCGTTGTCGAGGCAGACCAGGCCGTCCTCCGGCATCACCGCGCGCACGTCATGCACGATGCGTTGCGGCGTCAGCGGGAAGCGCGCCTCTTCGGCGCGATCCTGCAGCTTGGCCAGGATCTCGCTGCGCAAGGTGGCGAAGGCGGGATCGATGTTGAGCTTGCCCTCGATGCGGTCGGCGAGCAGTGCCAGGCTCGGCCCCACATCGCCGATCAGCTCCGCGTGCGGATAGAACACCTGCTCGACATGCGCCGGCGTGAAGCCGACATGGATCACTTTCGGCCCCTTCGGGCCCATCAGGAACGGCGGCTTCTCCACCGTGTCGTGACCGATCGACAGGATCACGTCGGCGCGGTCGATCGCGCGGTGCACGTAGTCGCGCTCGCTGAGCGCCGCCGTGCCCATGTAGAGCTTGGAGCCGCCGGCGATCGCGCCCTTGCCCATCTGGGTGTTGAAGAACGGCAGGCGCGTGCGGCGCACGAACTCCGACAGCGCGTCAGTCAAGCGCGGCCGGTTGGCGCCGGCGCCCGCCATCAGCAGCGGCCGCTTGGCGGCCAGCAGCATCTGGGTCGCGCGCTCCAGCGCCGCCGGGTTCGCGACCGGCAGCGGCACGTCGTGCGGCGGCACCAGCGGCACGTCCTTGATCTCCTCGCCCGCGATGTCCTCCGGCAGTTCCAGCAGCACCGGGCCCGGGCGCTCCTCCATCGACTCGCGGAAGGCATCGCGCACCAGGGTCGGGATGCTGGAGCCGGTGACGATGGTGCGCGCCATCTTTGTGATCGGGCGCATGGCGGCGATGATGTCGACGATCTGGAAGCGGGCCTGGCGGCTGAACAGGATGCCCTTCTGGCCGGTGAGCATGATCATCGGCATCGCGCCCAGATGTGCATAAGCGGCGCCGGTGGTGAAGTTGAGCGCGCCCGGCCCCAGCGTGCTGATGCACACGCCCGGCCGGCCGGTGAGCCGCCCGTGGGTCGCCGCCATGAAGGCGGCCGCCTGCTCGTGCCGCGTCACCACCAGCTCGATGCGCGACTTGCGCAGCGATTCGACCACGTCGAGATTTTCCTCGCCCGGCACGCCGAAGATCCGCTCGACGCCCTCGTTCTCGAGCGCCGCCACCAGCAGGTCCGAACCCTTGATCATCGCCACCCCATCGTCGTTTGACCGCCAAGCAGGCGAACACATGCCGCCGCTGGCTGTTCAGAGTCGAGCTTAACCTACGCTCGCCGCCTGGGCTTGGGAATTGCCGGCTGAAAGCGGCGGGCTATGAAGGAGGATCGTCATGATCAAGACATTGCTCGTGGCCGGAACGACGCTCGGCCTGATGCTCGCAACCGGCGCGGCCAACGCCGGCCCCTGCTCAACCGAGATCGACACGCTGCAGAAGCAGCTGTCCAGCACCGACGCCGGAATGGGCCCGACCGGAACCGGCGAGGTCGCCGAGACCGGCAACCTGCATCCGCCCACCGACACCATGAACCAGGCGACCGAAGGCAAGGCGGCCTCGCCCGGCGACGTCGCCAGCCAAAATCAAGGCGAGCCGACCGATGCGGAAGCCGCGCAGGCCGGCGCATACGGCACCTCAGGCGCGCCGGACGAGGCCTCGCTGGATCGTGCGCGCCAGTTCGACCAGGCCGGTGACGAAGCCGCCTGCATGGAAGAGATCGGCAAGGTGAAGACCCAGCTCGGCGCGCAGTAAAGCGCCGCTAGCCGCCCTCGACCGTCTTCTAACGGCGGCTCGAGGGCGACGCCGGCTTGGTGTTGGGGTTGACCGGCTGGCCTTTGGACAAAGTGTCGATCAAGGTTTCGAACATCTGGTCCGGCGACTGCTCGAAGAATGGCTTCGGCTGGCGCTGCACCGGCTTGCTAGTGACCGGCTTGGAAGCGGACGCCACGGCGGCCGTGTTCTTCGGTTTCAATTGCCCCATCAGGTTCGGCTTCACGCCAACGGCGGCGGACTGAAACGGCGCGCCGGCCACCGGCACCGTCGCTGCGCCGGTGGTGGGCGCGCGCAGGAATGGTCCTTCGCCTTGCTCCGGCACGAATGGACGCGCGACCATCGGCGTGCCCGTGCTGGCCGTCTCAAGCGTCTCCATCGGGGACGGCGGTGGGACGATCGGCGCCTCGTTCACATCATTGCTGTCGCCGATGGCGCTCAGCGTGGTTGCGGCCTGTGCATCGGCGGGGCCGTTGTCCGGTGCGCTCGACTGCTGCGTCTCAGGCTGTGGATCCTCTGGCTGCGGCGCTGCCGGCAGCGTTACCTGAACCGGCGATTGAGTTGGCGCTTGGGCCGTTGTCGCGCCCGCCGCGGATGAGCCCGGCGTGGCTTGCGCTTGCTGCGTGGCGGGCGCGGGAGTCACCAGCGCGACTTGATCCTGCCCCTGCCGGCCCTGTTGCCAAATGGCGGCCGGCGCAGTGATGCCGGCGATCAGCAGCAGGCTGCCGAGGCCGATCGCCCAGCCGGTGCCGCGCCGCGCCCGGCTCGCGCGGGCCGCAACCACCGGCGGCACATCCCACTCCTCCGGCTCGATGTGGGGAAAGATCGGCCGGCGCGCCGTCAACGGCGAATCGGCCCGCAGCGTGTCGACACGACGCGCTTCGATCCGGGTCTCGATCGGGCGCAGCTTGATGTTCGCCTTCTGCGCGGCCGCCGCAGCGGGCGCGGCGATGGCCGGCCGCACCGGCGCATCAAAGCTCGGCTCTTTGCGACCGGCCGCTTCTTCAAGCGTATCGACGGTGAGCGCAGGCGGTTCGTTCGCCGCTTCGACCGGCGCCGACGGCGCAGATCCCGCGGGTGCGAGCGGCGCTTTGGTGGGTGCATCCGCTCCGGCGCCATCCGCTGCCCCCGGCTCAACGGGTGGCTGAACAGGGTCGAAGGTCGGCTCCTTGCGCCCGGCCACCGCGTCCAGCGCGGCGATGCTGAGCGTGGGCTGATCATCCCCCGCGTCACGGGACGCCGTCGTCACGTCAGGCGCGTCGGCCGCAACAGGCTCGGCCCGCAGCGGCGCGATCATTTCATCCGGTGTGTCGACGCCGGCGTCGGGCGCTGCACCAGACATCTCCGGCGCCGTGCGTGCGACAGGGGCGTCGAAGGTCGGCTCCCTGCGCCCAGCCATCTCATCGAGCGCGGCGATGTCGAGCGCCTGCGGCTCCGCGTCGCGCTCCGCAACCGGCGCCGTTTCAGACGCCGGCGCCTTGGGCGCGTCGAAAGTCGGCGCCTTGCGACCGAGCGCTTTGTCCAGCGCGGCGATTGGACGCGTTTGCACGGTGGTTGTTTCTGGCTCTGCCGGCGGCGTCGCAGGGAGCGCCGGTTCATCGACCTGCGTCGTCGCCTCAAAAACGGTGTCCGGCTCGGATGCCGCATCGGGCTCTTCCGTCGTCGAACGAACGATATCCTCTTCGGCGACTTCGGGTTCGCCGCCCAGCGGACCTGCATCTTCGCCCGTGCCGCTATCGCGCGCGGAGACGATGTCGCTCTGACGTGACGTGGCCTCGGCTACTTCAACCGACTGCGCGATATTGGCGACGGCGTCGGCGGCCGGGCGTTCAAGCAGCGAGTCCAGATCATGCGAAGCGATCCAGCGAGCCTTGAGCGCACGCGCTTCGGCGCGGCGGCGTTCGGTCTCATCCGTTTCGGGCGTCGGAGCCTCTGCTTCGGCGGCAGGGACCGACTCGATTGGATGCGAGTCGGACGTTTCGGGCTGCGCGGGAGCGGACGCTGTCCGCGCCTCGAACGGAGCTTCCTCGATCGCGGCGGCATCGGCCGGCTCGGCCACATGCGTTTCCGGCGTCGTCGCCAAGATCGCAGCCTCCGTCGCCTGGAGCGGCCGCTCATCCTGATCCTGCGGCGGGTGTTCGCGCACGGGTGCGGGCGGCATGATTGCCGGTTCGTCGGTGCGCACGGCGCGTTCATCGCTACCCGATGCCGGTGGACGCGCCTGCTTCAGGCTCGGCGCCGCCGGCATGGCGCGCCTGGTCGCGGAAACCGCAAAATACGGCACGCGCGATGCCGCACTGCCCGCGCTACCGGTGGGAGTTTGCGCCGGCTGCGATCCACGCGTGGCTTTCGGCATCCGCGCCGGCTGCACCGGGGCGGCGATCGGCGGCAGCTTCGCGTCGCCGGCTGGAATCGTGCTGGATTGGTTCGTACCGGATTGAGTCGTAGTGGCCGCAGGGCTGGTGCGGCTGCGCGCCTGCTTCCAGGCGGCCATGCGCTTGGCGATCTCGACGGCGACCTCCGGGCCGGAGCGCCGCGCGATGTCGAACGGATTGCGCTCCTCGAAAGTCGCTGGCGGCTTTGCCTTCTCGCCCGAACTCATGTTTCGATCTGCTCCGTTCCAACTCGAACTGCGGCCCCGATGCTTGGGTTAGCACAGTCTACGCCGTGGACGGAAACAGTTGGGAGCGGTTCAATGTTCCCAATCGTGAGAGGTCACAGCTCGCTCACAGGTATGGCAGCATTAGCCTCGCAGCGCTGTCGCGCAGGCGGATCGGAAATGAACGCGCGTTAATCTCAGCCAGCGTGAGCGGCTCGCCTTGCCTGCGCTCGATCGCCGCGGAAACCAGCGCGCCGAACTCGGGACAACACACTTCCATGTTTAGTTCGAAATTCAACCGCAGACTTCGCATGTCCCAATTTGCGCTACCGATCAGCGACCAGCCGTCATCCACCACGAACAGCTTGGAATGCTCGAATGGCTTTGGCGCGCGCCACACCCGGCCGCCGGCGCGCAGCAGCGGCGCAATATGTGCGCGCATCGCCCAGTCGAGGTACGGGTGATCGCCGGCCTCGGGAATCACCACGTCCACCGTCACGCCGGCCATCTGAGCCAGGATCAGCGCGCTCATCAATCTGTCGTCGGGCAGGAAATAAGGCGTCAGGATCTTCACCGAGCGCAGCGCGCAACCGATCGCCTGCAGCATCGCGAACTCGATCTTGTAGATGTCCTGGTCTGGGCCGGAGGTGATGACGCGCGCCGCCGCCGTTCCCGCTTCCTGGAGCGGTGGGAACCAGGCTTCGCCGCTCAGACGCTCGCCTGTGCAGAACTGCCAGTCGGTCGCGAAAGCCTCGGCGATCTGCGTCACCACCGGACCCGTCACGTCGAAATGCATGTCGCGGATCGGGTGCGGCGGATTGGCCGCAAGCACATTGTCCGAGGCGATATTGATTCCGCCGATGAACGCGCGCTGTCCGTCCACCACCAGGACCTTCTTGTGGCTGCGCAGGTTGAGGAACGCCATGCGCCAGGGAATCCATGTATGCATGAAGCGCGCGCTTGGAATCCCTTCCACCGTCAATCGCTGATAGGCCGAGGAATACCAGTAGCCGCTGCCGAGGCCGTCGACGATGACGCGGATCGCGACCCCGCGCGCCTGCGCCGTTTTCAGCGCCGCGATGAATTTCGTACCGGTGTCGTCGGCCTCGAAGATGTAGCTCGAGAACACGATGCTGACCTTGGCCGCCGCGATCGCGTCCAGCATCGGCGGATAGGCGTCATCGCCATTGCGCAGCATCGTGACCTTGTTGCCGAGCCGCGGCGGCCGGCCGGTCAGGACGCCGATGGCGCGCTCCAGCGGCGCGAAATGATCGTGGCGCGGATTGAGAAAGGTCGCCGGGTCGTCCACCCAGCTCATGCTGTGCCGCCGCCCGGCGCGGTAGGCGCGGCGCTGCACGCGGTTGACCCCGAACAGGAAATAGAGCGCGCTGCCGATGATGGGCGAGAGCCATGCGACGCCGATCCAGGCGAAGGCTGCCGCCACGTCGCGCTTGCGCTCCAGCACGTGCACGGTGACCGCGCCGGCCAGCACGACATGCAGCAGCGGTCCGAGGATCGCGCCGGCCGCCCCCAGGGGTGAGAGGATAATGTCTTCGATCACAGCGCGACTTGGCTATAGCGGCGGCGCGCTGTCAATCGCTCATCGTGCGCGACCGGTGCGAGAAAAAAGACCGGCGCCATCTGGCGCCGGCCTTCATGGATGTGAGAGCGGCTAGTTCGAGCCGAAATCCGCACCCGGCTCCTGGTTGCGCTCCATCCGCAACTTGCCCAGCAGATCCATGGTCGGGACGCCGGTGATTGTGAGCCCACGATCGCCCTGGTACCGGCGGATCGCGGCGGTGGATTGTGGCCCCATCACACCGTCGCTCGCGCCGTTGAGGTATCCGAGTCGGTTGAGAATCCACTGCACTTCAACCAGCGCGCTCCTCGGCATTGGCGTCACGTCGGAGGTCTGCAAGTGCGCCAGCAGCGGATCGTCTGCCTCGCCGGTGATCGCGAGACCGGCGTCGGCCTGATAGGCCCGGATCGCTTCACGCGTGCCGACATCGACAACGCCATCGACCGCCCCGACGGCGTAGCCGTGCTGCTGCAGCTGCTGCTCGATCTCCAACGCAAGCTCCGCGTCGGCATCGTCGCCGTAGCGAATGTCGGATTGCCGCAGGTGAGCCAGCAAATCGGCGCTGACCTCGCCCGTCACGGCAAGACCCGCATCACGCTGATAGGCGCGGATCGCATCGCGCGTCGCCGAATCCAGGGTCCCGCTCGCGCTGCTGGTGGTGTAGCCATGCGCTCGCAGTTGTTCCTGGGTTTCGCGAATCGTCGGAGCAGCGCTGGCAGTCGCAGCGCCGCCATCGCCAGTGTCGATGCCGAGGCTCGCCAAGAGACCTGCATCGATGGCGCCGGTCGCCGGCAAAGCGTTGTCGGATTGATAGCGCGCAATGGCGGCGCGGCTCTTCGGGCCTAGCGCGCCGTCCGGCGGACCAGCGTTGTAGCCGGCGGCGTTGAGCGCGGCCTGGACCTTTTTGACCTGCTCACGATAGATCGCGTCACTGTCCACCTGGGCGGTGCGCAGCTGCCGGAGCAGGTCCTCGCTGATCGTCCCGTTCACCGCCATTCGGGCATCGGCCTGGTACTCACGCACGGCAGCAATCGTCTCGGCATTTGCGGTGCCGGTGATCGCGGTGATGGGATAGCCGCGCCGCCGGAGCTCGGTCTGCGCCTCGGTGATCATCGCGGTGCTGACCGTGGATGCGGCCGGCTGTGCAGGCTGGGCCGGCGCACCGCGCTTCGCGATGGCCTCCTGCAGCTTGTCGTACAGCGCGAGGCTTGGTTCCCCGCTCGTCGGCAAGCCTGCATCCACCTGGAAGGCGCGGATCGCGGCCCGGCTCTTCGGCCCGATCACGCCGTCCGGCGTTCCGACCGAGTAGCCCAGCTGCCCGAGCGCCACCTGCACATTGCGCAGCGAATATGGGGCTGTTGCCGGCGTCGCGGCGGGCGTCGTCTGCGTCGTCGCGATGGTCGGCCGGTTGACACGCCAATCCGCCGCCATCTGCTGGGCCTGGTCGACCTCATCGGCATCCAGTTCCGCGGCGATCGCCTCACGCGCCGTGATGGCACGGCTGTTGCCGTTGCTGGCCGACAGATCGAACCACATGTAGGCCGCCAGCTTGTCCTCGCCGACGCCGCGGCCCTCCGCGTAGAGCCGGCCCATCATGTATTGCGCCAGCGAATTGCCGGCATACGCCGATTGCCTGAACTCTTGAAACGCACGCGTGTAATCGCCGGCATTGAAGGCGGCCGACCCAGCGTTGTAGTCGGCAAGGCTCAAGCCGGCGCTGGCGAGCAGCAAGCCGCCGGCCAGCAGTGCGCGCTTGAAAGAACTGTTCATGGTGAACTCCTTAAGCAGGTGCGCCACAGGGTGTTCGCGCCAACGCTCCCGGGGGAGTCGGTGGCTGCGCCGTGTGAGAAAACCCTGATCAGCCTATGGAGTTGCGCGCCGCTAAAATAAAAGGTGCGTGATCCACCAGGAATGCCCTGCTTGCCGGGTATCCAGTCGACGCGCGTGCCTTATTCGACGGCGACCCTGAACTCCTGCACGTCCTCCTGCAGAAATCCGCCGGACTGGCGCTGCCACAGCCGCCAATAGGTGCCGCGCCGCGCCAGCAGCTCGCCATGCGTACCGGTTTCCACGATGCGGCCATGGTCCAGCACCACCAGCCTATCCATCCGCGCAATGGTGGAGAGCCGGTGCGCAATCGCGATCACCGTGCGGCCACGCATCAGGCCTTCCAGCTGTTCCTGGATCGCGGCCTCGACCTCGGAATCGAGCGCGGCGGTCGCCTCGTCCAGCACCAGGATCGGCGCATCCTTCAAGATCACGCGCGCGATCGCGATGCGCTGGCGCTGCCCGCCCGACAGCTTGACACCGCGCTCGCCGACATGGGCTTCGAAGCCGCGCCGGCCGACCCAATCTTCCAGCCCCTCGATGAAGTCGATGGCATGGGCCCGCTCGGCCGCGGCGCGCACCTCGGCCTCGGTCGCTTCCGGCCGGCCGTAGCGGATGTTGTCGAAGATCGAGCGATGCAGCAGCGAGGTGTCCTGCGTCACCATGGCGATCCTGGCGCGCAGGCTCTCCTGGGTGACGGCGGAGACGTCCTGGCCGTCGATCAGGATGCGCCCGGTCTCCAGCTCATAGAAGCGCAGCAGCAGGTTGACGAGCGTCGACTTGCCAGCGCCGGAGGGGCCGATCAGACCGATGCGCTGCCCCGGCACGATCGTGAGGTCGATGCCGTGCAGCACGCCGCGCTGCGTGCCATAGCCGAAATGCAGGTTCTCGAACTTCACCTCGCCTCTGGTCACGCGCAGCGTCCCGGCGTCACGCTTGTCCGGCATCTGGCGCGGCACGGCGATGGAGCGCATGCCCTCCTGCACCACGCCGACATTCTCGAAGATTGCCGTCACGTTCTGCGCCACCCAGCCGGCAATGTTGGCGATCTGCCAGGTCAGCGGCAGCGCCATCGCGACGATGCCGACGGTGATCGACTGGTTCATCCACAGCCACACCGCGGTCGCGCCGGTGCCGACCACCATCATGGCGTTGAGGCTGGCGAGGCTGAGCCCGAACAGGGTGATGACGCGCTGCTGCCGGTGGAAGGCGTCGGTATGCTCGTCGACCGAATCGCGCACCACCGCGTCCTCGTCGCGCGGGCGCGCGAACAGCTTCACGGTCTGGATGTTGGTGTAGCTGTCGACCACGCGGCCGGTCAGCGCCGAGCGCACCTCCGACATCTCGCGCGAGCGGTCGCGGAGCCGCGGCACGAAAACCCGCAGCAAAAGCACGTAGGAGCAGAACCACAACGCCATCGGAACAGCGAGCCTGAGGTCGTTGCTGGCGGTCAGCACGATCGCGCTGCCGCCATAGACGGTGATGTACCAGACCGCGTTGGTGGCGGCGACCACGCTTTCGCGCAGGGCCGGGCCGGTCTGCATCACGCGGTTGGCGATGCGCCCGGCAAAGTCGTTCTGGAAAAAGCTCCAGCTCTGCCGCACCACGTGCCAGTGGCTTTGCCAGCGGATGAGGTTGGTGAGGCCGGGGACGATCGCCTGATTGGTGATGAGGTTCTGCGCCAGCAGCGCCAGCGGCCGGCCGATCAGCAGCACCAGCGCCATGGCGAGCAGCTCGTGCCATCGCTCGCGCCACAGCGCGGCCGGATCGGTCGCCGAGACCAGACCCACCACCCGACCGATGAACACCGGGATGGTGGAATCGAGCACTGCAACGAAGAAGCCGGCGCAGAACAGCGCCCCGACCAGCCAGCGCGCCTGCCTGGCATAGTGCCAGTAGAATGCCACCAGCCCCGGCGGCGGCGTTTCCTCGGTAGGAAGCGCCGTCGGCTGCAGCAGACCTTCGAAAAATCGGAACACGGCCATGGGCGGGCAATCGTCGCAGTCGGTTGGGCAATCGTCTTCAACGCGCTTGGCGGAAGAATTCCGGCGCTCGCGCGCGAAGCCTACTTTCCGACGTCGATCGACTCCACGCGGTCGGGATAGAAGGCGAGGTGGCCGGCGATTCCCGCGACCGTCGGATATGGATCGACGTAGCTCCACACGGCGTTCTGTGCGCTCTTGTCTCCAGCCTTCAGGCTGAAATAGGAGGCGTCGCCCTTGTAGGGACAGTGGGTCTTGTGGGTGGTGGCCTCGAAGAACGCCATCTTCGCGTCGTCGCGCGGGATGTACTGCACCGGCGGATAGCTCGCCTCCTGCAGCGTCACGGCGCGGGTGCTGTCGGCGATGACCTGCCCACCGAACTTGACCTGGACGCGGCCCTTGGTCGGCGTGACCGTGATCGGATGATCGGCGCCTGGAACTTTCATGCTGCGGTCCTTTCGAAAATCATGCCTAGCGGCGGGTCGCGCGGCGCCCGCCTGAATATCGGCGTCCGAAGACCGGGGACGTCTGCCCTCTCATATAGAGTGTGCGCCCAGTGACGCCAAGGCCGCGATGCCAAGGCCACGACGCCAAAGCCGGTGCGCGCCCGACGCAAAGCGGGCCTGCTTCCCCCCGCCGGCCGGATCGCGCCGGTTGGAGGAAGCAGGCCCGCCAATGCGCTCAAGCGACGGCCCGCGGCGCTGCGGGCCAAAGCCTCAGTATTTGCCTTCGCAGTCGGGCGTGTGACTGCCTGCGTTGGGTGAATAGGGGCTCATGTCCTGGATCCCGCCGCCGTCCGGATAGCCGCCCTTGCACTGCGCGCTATGAGTGGCGCAACCCGCCGCCAGCAAGAGAGCCGCGCCCAGAAGGACGCCGGTACAGACGCGTTTCAAAGTGCGCTCCATGATGTCCTCGCTTTTCTGTTATTGCATCCCGTGAGCATGGCCAGGAACCCGCCGGTCACGTTGGCAAGCGATCACGGATGCCACGTGGAGCGGGCGGCCAACGCACGGAATTTACCATGGGTTGCCACACAAGGCACGGGGGCATTTGCACGAGCCGCCGGCCTCGATCGCAGTTCTCGCTGCGGCGCGGTAGCGCGGCTTGGGTAGCAACTTTTGCCCTCCCAGCGCGTTCTCCTCCAAATGCCCCGCCTCGCGGCGCCTGCGCTGACCTGACTGGGGCCTGAGGTTTGCGTATGTCCGCTGCAATGAGAGTTGTCGCCCCACGCGATCTCAGCCGCCACGAACTGGCGGCAGACTGCATCATCCACATCCTCGGAATTGCTGGCGGCTCGATCGGCGGGGCCACCCTGGTGGCGCTGATCGCGGCGCGGGGCGACTGGCTGGAGCTGGGTGCGCTGCTGATCTATGCCGTCGGCATGGTCGCCATGTTCGGCTGCTCCGCCGCCTACAACCTGGCGCGCACGAGCCGCCGGCGGGCGGCCTTCCAGCGGTGCGACCATGCCGCCATCTTCGTCATGATCGCCGGCACATACACACCCTTCACCCTGCTGCGGCTGGACGGGGCCTGGAGCTGGGGATTGACCACCGCCGTCTGGTCGATCGCCGGAATCGGCGTCTTGATCAAGCTGTGCCGGAGCTGCGACCTGCGTTATGCCTCGGCAGCGCCCTACCTGCTGCTCGGCTGGATCGGCATCATCGCCATCGACCCGCTGTTCCGGTCGCTGGGGTGGGAAACGCTGGGTTTGATCGGCCTGGGCGGCGCGCTCTACACGATCGGCATCGGATTCCACGTCTGGGACCGGCTGCCGTTCCAGAACGCAATCTGGCACGCGTTCGTGCTCGCGGCGGCATCGGTGCACTATGCCGCCGTCATTCACGGCGTGGTGATGCGAGGCGCGTGAGCGCGCTACTGCTTCTTGCCGGGTCCGGAATCCGTGATATGGCTCGGCTGCTGATTCTTGCCGTATTCGGAGGCGTAAGACGACTGGTGCTTTGCCGCCTTGTCCTTTTTCGGCTTCTTCTTTTCGCGATTGCCGCGCTGCTCACCCTTGGGCATTGCCCTACTCCTCGGCTGTTGACGCTTGCCCCCGCATCATAGCGCGTTCCGGTCCCAGCGCCAACGTGCTGGTGGGGCCTCTGCTAGCGCCGTGGCTTGTCGCCGAGCTTGATTTTCGGCTTGCCCTTACGCTCTTCGCCGTAGATTTCGGTGCCGAGCTTGGCCGCCTTGCCCTCCAGCTCCTTGCGCCGCGGCTCGTTCTGCGGCTTGGCCATCTCATGCAGCGTCTCGCGATACCTTCTGATCTTCTTGCTTTCGGCCATCGCTCCGCTCCTCATTTCATGCCGACGGCTTTCTGGCGCTTCGCGTCCAGCCCCTGACGCCAGCTGCGCGCCGCCTTCCATTCCTTGGGCAGCGCAACCTTGTCGACGGTTTCGATCGTGTAGTCGGCGGGCTGCAGTTTCTCCGTGACCGTGCTCCAATCCAGCGGCATGGCGACCGGGAGGCCCGGCCGCGCGCGCAGGCAGTAGGCGCCGACCGCGGTCGAGCCGCGATCGTTGCGCAGGTAATCGACATAGATGCGCCCCTTGCGTGCCGCCTTGCTGGCCTTGGCGAGAAAGATCTTCGGCTCATCGCGCGCCAGGCCGTCCGCGATCGCCTTGGCGAACCCCTTGGCGATCGGCCAGCTCGCCGCCGGCCGCAGTGGCACGATAACGTGCAGGCCCTTGCCGCCGGTGGTCTTCACGATCGACTTGAGGCCGAGGCCGCCCAGCCGCTTGCGCACCAGACTGGCCGCCAGCGTGACCGCCGCGAATGGCACGTCGGGCGACGGATCGAGGTCGAGGATGAAGCGGTCGGCCTTGTCCAGCGCGTCGATATGAGTCTGCCAGGGATGGATCTCGATCGCGCCGAACTGCACTAGGGTGATGAGATCCTGGACGGTGCGTACGGCGAGCAGCTCTTCCTTGTCCTCGGGGTCCTTCACCGTGCTGATGCGGCCCTTCAGGGTCTGCTGCGGATGGCGCTGGAAAAAGCTCTCGCCGGCGATGCCGTCCGGGTTACGCACCACCGTTACCGGCCGGTTGCCCATGTCCAGCAGCAGCGTCTCCGCCACTCGCCCGTAATAGCGCGCGACGTCGAGCTTGGTCGTGCCCGTTGTCGGATCGATCACCCGCGACGGATGCGTGATCTTGACGCCGGCGACCGTGTCGTCGGCGCTGGACGATCGCGCATGGTCATCGCGCGCGCTCTGCTTTGCTGGCTTGTCTTTGCGGCGCATGGCCACCTTGAGGCTGCAAGCAGGCCTGCTTCCACGTCCCAAGCGGGACATGGAGGCAGGCCTGTTCGCCGCACATCGTGCGCGCAGCGAGCGCCGCGCGCAAACAGTCTCTAGCCGCGCCCTTCGCAATCCGGCTGGAACGAGCCGGCATTCGGCGAATAGGGGCTCATGTCCTTGATGCCACCGCCGTCCGGGTAGCCGCCCTTGCACGACGCGAACTGATTGCCGACGCCGTCGCCCGAGCTGGAGCACGCCGCCAGGGCAAGGGTTGCGCCGAGCAGCACAGCGCTGCAGGCGAGCTTGATGCCACGATCCATGGTTTCCTCGCTTATTGTTATTAGCCGCGATCTGCCCGGCCAAAGCATGGCGGGATACGGCATCAACCCAAACGGGCACGGCCGGTTCCCGGTGAACCGGCCGTGCAACGGTGTGCCTAGAGCCGGGCGTCCAACGCACGCGCCATCTCCAGGTGATGGCGCACGGTCGGCAGGGAAGCGTTCGCCAGGCTGGCGGTCTCGCGTCCGCTTGCCGCCTGCGTTTGCAGCGTCGCGACGGACTTGCTGTGCGCGTCCACCATCACGTCCATGTAGGCGCGATCGAAGGCGGGGCCATCGAGGGTGCGCAGGCGCTCGATCGTGCTGGCCATCTCCGGCTGGATTTCCCAGGCGATCAGATAGCCGCGCTCGAGCGCAAAGTTGTCGAGGTTGATCGACATGTCGCGGTGGTCGATCAGCAGCTGCCGGGCAAAGGCGCGAACCTCCGGAGAATGCGCCCGCACGTAGGCGATCCGAGACAATTCGAGCTCGGCGGCATTGGAGGACGCGACCTTCTGCGCGAACGCGGTGTCGGTCGGTGCAATCATCGCCGCCGGTTGCGGAACGGTCAGGGGCGCAGAAGGCGCCGGGCTCACGGCCGGCGCTGCCGGCTGAGTGACTACGACAGGCTCCGTCACCACAACCGCCGAAGGCTGCGGGCTATAGTTGGCGCCGGTGGTGCCGAACATCTGCTCGGCGGCGGTGGCGTGGCGCTGGGACTCGTGGACATAGGGCTTGTCGTTGGAGGTGCAGGCTGCAACCAGCAGCGCGGCCGCCGACAGGCAAGCGGCCGATCGAATGGACTTGTGCATCGCTCTCACCTTTCTGATCGCGTGTTTACGGATCAACCGCGAGGTTCGCCTTTCGTTGCAGCCGCCAGCGCTGAGCGCATGCGAAATGGCACTTTTTGCGCCGCCGCGCGTTAACTCCGGCAGCGACCAACCAGGTGAGTCCATGCTGACGAAAAGGATTAAGCAACCCCCGCGCGACGATTCGGAGACGTTCGTCAGCGAAGCGACGCCGGCTTCGGGCACTATCTTCCGGCCCGGGCGCAACGCATGGCGCGTGGCGCGGGCCGATCGCGCCGCGGTGTTGATCGACGCCGCCGCCTATTACGGCACCCTGCGCATGGCGTTGCTGGAAGCGAAACACAGCATCTACATCATCGGCTGGGACGTCGACAGCCGGACCCCGCTGGTCGGACCTTCCGGCGAGCCTGACGACGACCTGCCGCGCGAGCTTGGTCCGTTCCTGACCGCCCTGGTCGAGCGGCGGCCGGACCTGAAGATCAGCATCCTGCTGTGGGACTACTCGTTGTTCTTCACCAGCGAGCGCGAGGCGATGCCGTCGCTCGCCCTGCGCTGGAAGACGCCGCCGCAGATCGACCTCTGCCTGGACGACGCCATCCCGCTCGGCTCGTCGCATCATCAGAAGATCGTCGTCATCGACGAGGCGCTGGTGTTCTCCGGCGGCCTCGACCTCACCATCCGCCGCTGGGATACCTGCGCGCACGACCCGGCCTGCAAGTATCGCGTCGACCCCGCGGGCAAGCCGTACAACGGATTTCACGACGTGCAGATCATGGTGGACGGCGAAGCGGCGAAGGCCATGACGGACCTCGCGCGCCAGCGCTGGGCGCGCGCGGCGGTCGAGGAGCTGCCGGAGGTGCCAAGCCTTCCCGCCCCGTGGCCGGACTGCGCCGAGCCGCACTTCCGCCATGTCGAGGTCGCGATCTCGCGCACCGAGCCGCCGTACGCCGCGCGCGCCGTCGTGGAGGAAGTCGAGACCATGTTCCACGACCTGATCGCAAGCGCGCGCCGCACGATCTACGTGGAGAGCCAGTACCTGACCTGCTCGCGCTTCGCCCGCGCCCTCGCCAAGGCGATGCGCCGCAATCCCGAGCTCGAGGCCGTGATCGTCACGCCCTTCAAATACCGTGGCAAGCTGGAGCGCACGGTGATGACCGCCGGCCGGGCGCGCGTGGCGCGCATCCTCCGCAAGGCGCGGGTAGCGAACCGCGTCCTGCTGGCGGCGCCGCGCATCGTGCATGACGGCAACTGCGCCGATCCGCACGTCCATTCGAAGGTGATGATTGTCGACGATCGCTACCTGCGCGTCGGCTCCGCCAATATCTGCCACCGGTCGATGGGCACCGACACCGAGTGCGACCTGTCGGTGGCGGCCGGCGATGACGAGGCATCGCGGGCGAGCGTGCTGAAACTGCGCGACACGTTGATCGGCGAGCACGCCGGCGCCACCGTCGAGGAGGTGCAGGCCGCCGTCGCGCAGCACGGCTCGATGATCGCCGCGATCAAGTCCCTGCCCAAGCGCGATCACTGGCTGCAGGAGGTGGCCGACCGCTCTCTGCCGGTCTCTCCGCCGTCGATGTGGGAGTATGTGGCCGATCCGCGCACGCCGATCGACCCGACGCGCCTGCTGTCGGAGGGCGGCTCCGCCATCGGGCGCAGCAAGCGCCGGCCGATGCTCGCGCTCGCCGGCATCCTGCTGACCGTGGTTTTTTTCCTTGGGCTGGCTGCCGCGTGGCGCCTGACGCCGCTGGCCGAATTGACCGATCCCGATGTGTTAGCTAGCACGATGGCGGCGCTCCACGGACCGCTGGCCTTCCTGGCCGTCATCCTGGTGTTCGTTGCGCTCGGCCTGGTGATGTTCCCGGTGATGGTGCTCATCGCCGTCACGGCCGCGGTGTTCGGCGCGTGGCCCGGCGTGCTCTATGCCGGCGCCGGTGCGCTGGCCAGCGCCATGGTCACCTACGCCATCGGCCGCTGGCTTGGCCCGCGCGGCCTGCGCCAGTTCTTCGGCCCGCGCCTCAACCTCATCACGCGCAGCTTCGCGCGCAAGGGCATTCCGACCGTGACCATGGTGCGACTGGTGCCGGTGGCGCCGTTCAGCATCGTCAATCTCGCGGCCGGCGCGATCTGCATCCCGCCGCTGGACTACATCCTCGGCACCGCGCTGGGCCTGCTGCCCGGTCTCGCCATCATGTCGGTGCTGGGCGACCGGGCGATCACGCTCATCGAGTCGCCCTCGCTCGCCGGCGTGGCGGCGCTGGTCGGATTGCTGCTGGTGATGGTCGGGATTTCGATCGGATTGCAGATTTTCATCTCGCGGCGGCGCGTCCGGGCCGAGCAGGCGCGGCGGCCGGGACGGAGACTCCTGCGTGAAAGTATGTCATGAATGATTCGGACAGGGGGCCTGTCTGCTGATGCAAGAACAAACCAACCGCGCGGCGCCTGATCGCTATGCCCGCATCCTGACCTGGAACATCCATCGCGCCATCGGCACCGATCTGCGCTACGACCTCGACCGCATCATCGAGGCGATCCGGCAGCACGACCCGGACATCGTCGCGCTGCAGGAAGTGGATTCGCGCGGCAAGGACCAGACCAACCTGCCCCTGGCCGCGCTCAAGAAGGTACTGGGCAGCCACGCCGCCGAAGCCCGCACCATCGTCGCGCCGGACGGCCACTATGGCCATGTCCTCATCAGCCGCTGGCCGATGCACGACGTCAATATCCACGAGCTGCATGTCTCGCGGCGCGAGACCCGTTGCGCCATCGAGGCGACGATCGAAAGCCCATACGGCTATATCCGCGTGATCGCCGCGCATCTGGGTCTCAGGCCCAACGAGATCCGGCCGCAGCTCGATACCTTCGAGCCGCTGGTGCGCGGCAATCCGGGCAGCGACCCAAGCGCCATGCCGGGTGGCCTGCTGATGATGGGCGATTTCAACGACTGGCACGGGCGTGTGCGATCGAGCCTCACCACGCTGATCCCGACACACACGATGCAGAGGACCTTCCCCTCGTGGCGTCCGATCCTCAATCTCGACCGCATCTATTGCCGGCCCGGTAAGGCGCTGCTGCGCTCATGGATCGACACCAGCGCGCGCCGCGCCTCCGATCACCTGCCGGTCTATGCCGAGGTCGACCTCGCCGCGATGGCGATGGAACGGGCGCCTGCCAATCCGATCCTGCCGCAGGCGCTGCCGGACTAGGCTCTCCGCCGCAGGAAGCGCAGTGTCGCCGCTTCTTCCGGGCGCAACGCATTGTCGTTGGCCGCGAGGCGCCGCAGGCGCAGCGTGCCCGCCGTGAAAGCTTCCAGCACGCTGGGATGGACGTAGCATTTGCGGCAGATCGCGATCGTGTTGCCGAGCCGCGCCGCCACCTGATGCAGTGCCGCGCGGATCTGGCGCTTGGCACCGGTCGCGCTGTCGGGCTTTCCGGTCTCGTGCAGCAGGTTCGCCGCCAGCACTGTGCCAGCCCAGGTGCGGAAATCCTTTGCCGTGATCTCGCACCCGGTCAATGCGCGCAGATAGTCGTTGACGTCGGTCGACGTGATGCGCAGCGCGTTGCCGTCCTCGTCGAGATAACGGAACAGGTGCTGGCCCGGAAGCTCCTGGCAGGAGCGGATGATCTTGGCGACGCGCCGGTTGCGCACGGTGACGCGCCAGCTCTTGCCGCTCTTGCCCTTGAACTGGAAGCGCAACTCGCCGCCCTCGACCTTGACGTGAGAGTTGCGCAGGGTGGTGATGCCGTAGCTCGCGTTGTCGCGCGCATAGGCATCGTTGCCGACACGGATCAACGTGCTGTCCAGCAGATGGACGATCGTGGCCAGCACTTTCTCGCGCGACAGCCCAGGCAGCGCCATTTGTTCATCGATGCTCTTGCGCACCGCCGGAAGCGCCTTGGCGAACTCCACCAGCCGCTCGTACTTGGAGCTGTCGCGCACGGCAATGAAATCGGCGTGATAGCGGTACTGCTTGCGGCCCTTGGCATCGCGGCCGGTCGCCTGCAGATGGCCGTGCTCGCTGGCGCAGATCCACACGTCGGTCCAGGCCGGCGGAATGGCGAGCGATCGGATGCGCGCCATTGCATAAGGATCGCGCACCGTCTTGCCGCTGCCGTCGAGGAGGTAGGTGAAGCCGGCGCCACGCTTCTGACGGCGGATCCCGGGCTCGCCGTCATTCACATATTCAAGACCGGCCTTCTCCGCGTCGCTCGCGGAAGGCGTCGGATCGGCGGCGTCGCTCGCGCGGCGGAGCTCGGCGCTGCTACGCACGGGAGCCACATCTGATCAGAGACGCCGTCACGCCAAACGTCACCGCGGTCACTCCCGTTGCGCCGGGAGTGAGAACAAGGGCAGGACAGCAGGGGTTCCGCGGCAGCATAGCGACAAAGCTATGCCCCCGCGGCTTTACGCTTCGTAAACGAACGCGGACCGACGCAAAACCGCTAGCAATATCAATGCGATAGTAGCGCGCGCAACGCGGGAACCAGGGCCGGTGTCGCCGCCAGGATGAAATTTCCCTTGGCCATCGCGTCGGGGCCGCCGAAGAAGTCGTTGCACCAGCCACCGGCCTCCGTCACCAGCACGATGCCAGCCGCCACGTCCCAGGCGTTGATATGGGCCTCGTAATAACCGTCGAACCGACCGTCGGCCGCGAACGCCATGCCCAGCGCGCCGGACCCGAAGCGGGCGTATTCGCAGCTCGCCTCCAGGCAGGCGCTGACGGCGTCGACGTGCTCCTGGACCGGCCGGCGATAGCTGAAGCCGAGATGCATGCGCGCCTCGTCCAGCCTTTGCGCGTTGCTGACTCGGATTCGCTTGCCGTTGAGGAACGCGCCCGATCCCGCCTGCGCGGCATAGAGCTCTTCCGTCACCGGGTTGTAGATGACGCCGAGCACGGACCGGCCGCCAATGACAAGGCCGAGTGAGACGCACCACACCGGGATGCCGGAGATGAAGTTGGTGGTGCCGTCGATCGGGTCGATGATCCAGGTCGCTTCGCCGCCGGCATTCTGTGCGCCGCCCTCTTCACCCAGGACCGCATCCGCAGGGAACGCCTTGAGCAGCGCGCCGACCACGAACTCCTCGCACGCCTTGTCGGCTTCGCTGACGAAGTCCTGGCGGCCCTTGCGCTCGATGGTCAGGCTGTCGCGACGGCGGTAGCGCTCGAGCGCGATCTGCCCAGCCTCCCGCACCACGCCTTGCGCGAACCGATAGCGGAGGCCGAGTTCACTCTGATCCATTTCTCATCCGATCTTGCAGTGCAGCAACTTTTCATACTTTCCAGACGGTGTCCGTTCGGTCAATGTTGATCTGTAATAAAACTTTCACAAACGGCCGAAAAACGGCCGAAGCATTCCAAGCGGAGGAAACCGATGATCCCATCCTTGAAAGCCGCCCGGCTACTTGCAGCCGTGGCAGCCACTGCACTTTCGGCAACCCTGGCTATCGATCATGCCAAGGCGGAGGGCAACCTCACCGTCTACTGCTCGCCGCAGGAGGAATGGTGCCAGCTCATGGTCAACGAATTCCAGAAGGCGACCGGCATCACCGTCGCGATGACGCGCAAGAGCTCTGGCGAGACCTTCGCCCAGATCAAGGCGGAGGCGGCCAATCCTAAAGGCGACATCTGGTGGGGCGGCACCGGCGACCCGCACCTGCAGGCCGCCGAGGAGGACCTGACCCTCGCCTATGATTCGCCGATGATGAAGGACCTCAACGACTGGGCGGTGCAGCAGCATAAGACCGCCGGCGGCAAGACTGTCGGCATCTACATGGGCGCGCTCGGTTTCGGCTATAGCGCCGACGTGCTGAAGGAGAAGGGCGTCGAGGGTCCGAAGTGCTGGGCCGACTTGGTGAAGCCCGAATACAAGGGCGAAGTGCAGGTCGCCAATCCAAATTCCTCGGGCACGTCCTACACGTTCCTCGCGACCATGATCCAGATCCTGGGCGAGGAGGAAGCCTTCGCCTACATGAAGAAGCTGAACGAGAACATCAACCAGTACACCAAGTCGGGCGCGGCGCCGTCCCAGGCGGCCTCGCGCGGCGAGACGCTGATCGGCATCACGTTCCAGCATGACCTGGTGACGCCGGTCGTCACGTCCGGCGTGCCGATGGTGGTGGTGTCGCCGTGCGAAGGGACCGGCTTCGAAGTCGGGTCGATGAGCATCATCAAGGGCGCGCCCAACCTGGAAAATGCGAAGAAGTGGTACGACTGGGCATTGACTCCGGAAGCGCAGGCATTGGGCGCCCAGGCCAACGCGTTCCAGGTGCCGTCGAACAAGAATGCGCCGATCCCGGAAGCCGCGCCGAAGCTCTCGGAGATCAAGCTGATCAACTACGACTTCGCCAAATACGGCTCGTCCGACGAGCGCAAGCGCCTGCTCAGCCGCTGGGACAAGGAAATCGGCGCCCAGTAGCCGAACCACGAGACGCGGCCGGCGGCAACGAGGTTTGCCGTCGGCCGACCCTTTGATCGGCCATGGCGGCATCGACAAGGCAAGATCGCACCCTGCTCGCGCTGCTCATCGCGGGCGCGGTCGGACTTGTCCTGCTGCCCTGGTATGCGATCGAAAGCGGGTTCTGGAGCTTCGGCTGGCTCGCGTCCTATTCGGACGCAAGCTCGGCGCCAGCTCTGCTCCAGGCCGCACTGCATGACCGCAGCTGGCTGTGGCCGCTGTTCCTGGCCTTAGCGCTGCCGCTGCCCGCTTTGTTCGGCCACCACCGCGCCGGAATGCTGGTGCTCTCCGGCGGCGTGGCCGGAATTGTCTGGCTGTTCCTGCAGGGCTTCCTGATCGGCATTCGTGGCTGGTCTTTGCCCGGCCTTGAGGCGACCTTCGGACCGGTGCCGCCGCAGGAAGGCCTCGGCGCCGGCGCGCTGGTCGCTGGCACGGTCTTCCTGCTGCTGGTCGCGGCTGGCCTTGCACGGCGCGGCGCGATGCGCGGCGATCAGTTCCTGGTCGGATCGATCGCGATCGTCGTCGCGTCGATCCTGCTGTTCGTGTTCTTTCCAGTCGCCGCCGTGTTGCTGGAAGCCGCCATCGATGCGACCGGCGGCTTTTCGGTCGCCGCCTTGTTCGAGCGTCTGACGGTCGAGGACATCTGGTCCCTCGGCTGCTTTGCCGACCGGAATTATTGCGGCGTGTTCTGGAACAGCCTGTGGCTGGCGGTGGCCTGCGGCATCACCACCACTTTGCTTGGCCTCGGCTTCGCGCTGCTGCACAAGCGCACCGGCTTCCGCGCCAAGGGTCTGCTGCGGCTGCTCGCCATCCTGCCCATCATCACGCCGCCGTTCGTCATCGGACTCGGCATCATCCTGCTATTTGGGCGCAGCGGTGTCGCCACGTCCTTTATCAGCGACCTGTTCGGCATTCCGCCGAGCCGCTGGATCTACGGCTTCTCCGGCCTGCTGCTGGTGCAGACCCTAGCCTTCACGCCGATCGCCTACCTAGTGCTGATCGGCGTGGTCGAAGGCATCAGCCCGTCGATGGAGGAAGCGGCGCAGACTCTGCGCGCCGATCGCTGGCGCACCTTCCGCACCGTGACCTGGCCGCTGCTGCGTCCCGGTCTCGCCAACGCCTTCCTGATCGGGTTCGTGGAAAGCCTGGCGGACTTCGGCAATCCGCTGGTGCTCGGCGGCAATTTCGACGTGCTCTCGACCGACATCTTCTTCGCCATCGTCGGGTCGCAGAACGATCCCGGCCGCGCGGCTGCCTTGTCGATCGTGCTGCTGTTCCTCACCCTGTCGGCGTTCGTGCTGCAGCGGCAGTGGCTCGGCCGCCGCTCCTACACCACCATCTCCGGCAAGGGCGATTCCGGCCTGCCGGTCGCGCTGCCGCGCGGCCTGCGCATCGGCATCTATGCCGTGACCATGCCGTGGTTCGCCTTCACCATCGTGCTCTATCTCATGATCCTGGTCGGCGGCTTCGTGAAGTCCCTCGGCCTCAACAACACGCCGACCTTCCAGCACTACATCACCGCCTTTGGCATCGAGTGGGGGCCGAACGGCCTGCTGTGGACCGGCCGCGCCTGGCCGTCCTTCGCCACCACCCTCGAGCTGGCGGCGATCGCGGCACCGCTGACTGCGGCGATCGGGCTGCTCACCGCCTATCTGCTCAACCGGCAGAATTTCTTCGGTAAGAACACCTTCGAGTTCATGACCATGCTGAGCTTCGCAATTCCCGGCACGGTCATCGGCGTCAGCTATATCGTCGCCTTCAACGTGCCGCCGATCGAGCTGACCGGCACCGGCCTCATCCTCGTCATCTGCTTCGTGTTCCGGAACATGCCGGTCTCGATCCGCGCCGGCCTCGCGACCCTGAGCCAGATCGACAAGAGCCTGGACGAATGCTCGCTGACCCTGCGCCACGGCAGCTTCGCCACCTTGCGCCGGGTGATCCTGCCGCTGCTGCGACCCGCCATCATCGCGTCGCTGGTCTATGCCTTCGTGCGCGCCATCACCTCGGTCAGCGCCGTCATCTTCCTGGTCAGCGCGCAGTACAACCTCGCCACTGCCTACATCGTCGGGCGGGTGGAGATTTCCGACTTCGGCGTCGCCATCGCCTATTCTTCGGTCCTGATCGTCTGCATGCTGGTGGCGATCGGCTTGATCCAGCTGGGCGTCGGAGAGCAGCGCCGCGCCCGCCGCATCACCACCCCGGCAGTCCTGGAGGCCGCATCATGATCATCGCCAACCGATCCGCCGCCGTGGTGCTGGAGAAGGTGCACAAGCAATACGGCGCCGTCGCCGCGGTCGAGGAAGTGTCCATCACCATCGAGGCCGGCACTTTGGTGACGCTGCTCGGGCCCTCGGGCTGCGGCAAGACCACGACCCTGCGCATGGTGGCGGGCCTCGAGATGCCGACCGGCGGGCGCATCCTGATCGGCGGCCGCGATGTCACGCTGCTGCCGCCCAACGAGCGCGACGTCAGCATGGTGTTCCAATCCTACGCTCTGTTCCCGCACATGACGGTGCTGGAGAACGTGTCCTACGGCTTGGCCGACGCCGCCCTCAGCAAGGCGCAGCGGCTGGACAAGGCGCACGAGGGCCTGCGGCTGGTGGGCCTGGAAGGCTATGACGAGCGCCTGCCATCGGAGTTGTCGGGCGGCCAGCAGCAACGCGTCGCGTGCGCCCGCGCCCTGGTGCTGGAGCCGCAGGTGCTGCTGTTCGACGAGCCGCTGTCCAACCTCGACGCCAAGCTGCGCCGCCGCATGCGCGAGGAGATCCGCGACCTGCAGCAGAAGCTGCACCTGACCTCGCTCTACGTCACCCACGATCAGGAGGAGGCGCTGGCGGTCTCCGACAAGATTGTGGTGATGAACAAGGGCCGCATCGCCCAGGAAGGCACGCCGGCCGATCTCTACGAGCGCCCCACCGATTCCTTCGTCGCCGACTTCATCGGCGGCGCCAACCTCATCCCGTGCGAGATCGTGCGGCGCGAGGACGAGGCCGCCCTGGTGCGCTTCGGCAATACCGAGTTGCGGGTGGCGGCCCCGCGCGTCGAAGGCGGCGCGGGCTACCTGGTCGTGCGCTCGGCCGCGGTCGCGATGGCTAAGGCCAATGGCGCCGCCGGCCTGATCGCGACGGTGCGCAAGGCGACCTATCTCGGCGGTCATTGGGAATACACGCTCGACACCGCCTTCGGCCCCTTGTTCCTCTCCCAGCCGGTCGGCCGGAAGTTCGAGCAAGGCGCAAGCGTGGCGCTGCAGCTGGATCCGCAGCACCTGTCAGTGGTCTCGCGTGCGTGACGAAGTCGTCGAAAGGCCAGGTAGGGAACGACCGGGCGCCGCAGCGAGAGGGTAAATCACCCCGCGGACGAGCGCCGGCCCGAGGGCGCGCACTTATCCTTGGCTACGCACGCTTTATCGATCGTCCCCTGAACCTGTCCGATTGACCCCAAGTCAGGGTTGGTCCCTGCGGGGCCAGGAAGCTCCCAGTTAGACGGCTTCCTTGAGCTCTTTGGCCGCGCGGAACGCGACCTTCTTGCTCGCCTTGATCTTGATCGCTTCGCCGGTCGCCGGGTTGCGGCCCATGCGGGCGGCGCGCTTGCGAACCTGCAGGACGCCCAATCCGGCCATGCGGATACGGCAACCCTTCTTCAAGTTCTTCACCAGGAGGGCGATGATGTCATTCATGATCGCTTCGCCCTGCTTCTTCGAAAGATCGTGCGCAGCGGCAATGTCTGCAGCCAGATGCTTCTGGGTGACGGTCGTCGGGGCCGCCTTGGCGCCCTTCGCTGGTTTGATTCCCATGGTTATAAGCCTCTCTTGTCAGTAGGGGATCAGTCCCCGGAAAGAATCACGACCGGTCGCTAAAGACAAGGCCGATCAGTCGGAAACGCGTGATTATTACGCCGATTCTGCGAGTCGGGCCATCACAAAACGCGATGTGGATAAAATGCGAGAGGCCGGAAAGCCCTGCGGGGTGGGCATTTCTTGCCCCTTGACGATCGCGTGTCGATGGCGCGCCGAGACCAGTTCGAGTCGCGTGGACCGGTGATTCCGACTCCCAGTGACTCCGCCTTGAGGTCACGCATGTGCTGTATATCAAGCGCTTGCACCGCGATCTTGATTCAATGCCTTTGCCGCAGAAGACGCTGTACCGCAGGTCGAAATCGTGCATCGAGCACGCGCGAACACCGCGCGAGCGTGTCCGATGCGATCAATCGCGGCGGCGGTCGCGTGTAGCGATTGTGATCTGGATCACTGCCGCCCGATCGCGATCGGGCACGTTCCATGCGCCTTGAATGAGCGCGCCGTTCTCCGAGTCGCAGCGAAAAGCGAACCTCTGCAGCTGTGGATATCTCAGCGGAGAAGGCTCTTATCAGGCTCCCGGCAGCAGCAAGCGCGCGCGCAAGCCGCCGAGCGGCGAGTCCTCGAGCTGCAGGCTGCCGCGATACAGCTCCGCGATCTCGCGCACGATGTCGAGGCCGAGGCCGCTGCCCGGCGCGGTCTGATCGAGCCGGCCGCCACGCTTCAGCGCCGCCTCGCGCCGCGCCGGCGGGATGCCGGGCCCATCGTCGTCGATCGCGATCGCAAGATGACCGCCATCGACGACGACGGAGGCGCGAACCCGGCTCCTCGCCCACTTGCAGGCATTGTCCATCAGGTTGCCGAGCATCTCGGCGAGGTCGGCGCCATCGCCTGCAAACATCGCCTCTTCCGGACAGTCGAGATCGATCGCCACCCCGCGCTCGCGGTGGATGATGTCGAGCGAAAAGCTGAGATCCTGCAGCACCGGGCCAACTTTCGTACGGCCGGCGGCCGCACTGAGCGGTCCGGCCGCGCGGATGCGTGCCAGCACGCGCTCGACCTGGTCGCCGATGATCGCGACCTGGTCGCGCAGGATCTCGCCGCGCTCGTCCTTGAGTTCTGTCAGTTCCTGGCGCAGCACCGTCAAAGGGCTCTTCAAGCCGTGCGCCAGGTTGCCGGCCTGCACGCGCGCCCTGCTGATCAGCGCTTCATTGTGCGCCAGCACTTCGTTCAGCTCGTCGACCAGGGGCGCTACCTCGCGCGGGTAGTCGCCGGCGAGGCGCGGCGCGGTTCCCTTGCGCACCTTGTGCAACGCCGCGCGCAAAGAGCCAAGCGGCAGCAGGCCATAGCGCACCTGCAGCGCGGTCGCGAGCAGGAAGGCAAGACCGAGGGCGCCCAGCGCCAGCGCCAGCTGGATGCCGAACGCCAGTACTTCCTGATCGATCTCCGCATGCGGTCCCATGACGACAACGCGGATCCGCTCATCCGACCCCGGCAGGCGCACTGCGCGAGCGACCGCGCGCAACTCGGCCTCGCCTGGACCGATCCAATCTTCCGCCCCTTCGAAGCGCGAGATCGGCAAGCCGTCGGAACCTTGCAAGGGGCCGGCAGATGGCGATTGCGCGAGGGTGCGGTCGCCCGCGCTTACCTGCCAGTACCAGCCGGAGAACGGCAGATTGAAGTGCGGATCGGCCGGCTGCGCGCCCAGCCGCAGGACACCATCAGCGTCCAGCTCCGCGCCCGCGATCAGTTGCTGCTGGTAGGCCGTGAGGAAGGCGTCGAACTTGCTTTCGATGCGCTCGTAGAACAGCCACAGCAGGGAACCACCGGCGATCACCAGCACCGGCAGCGCCCCGAGCGCCGCGACCAGCATCAAGCGCGCGGTGAGCGATCGCGCGCCGCGCCCCTTGCTGGGCGCCATCGCCGGCGATCCCGTCACTGTCTGCGCGTCAGGCTGCATCGTCGCCGATCATGTAGCCGAGGCCGCGTCGGGTCGTGATGAAACCGGCGCCGAATTTCTTGCGCAGCCGGTTCACCAGCACCTCGATGACGTTCGAATCCTTGTCGAAATCCTGGTCGTAGATGTGCTCGGTCAGCTCGGCCTTGGAGACGATCGCGCCCGGCCGATGCATGAGATAGGCCAGCAGCCTGTGCTCGAGCGCCGTCAGGATCACGGCCTCGCCGCGCCGTGTCACCCGTCCGGTCGCCGCATCGAGCTGGACCTCGCCGCTGGTGAGCAGCGAGCGCACCGAGCCCTTGTCGCGCCGGATCAGCGCTTCCACCCGCGCGATCAGCTCCTCCATGTGGAACGGCTTGGCAAGATAGTCGTCGGCGCCGGCGCGCAGGCCCTTCACCTTGTCGGACCAGGTATCGCGCGCGGTCAACACCAGCACCGGCGTCTTCAATCCCTCCTGCCGCCAACCTTGCAGCACCGAAAGCCCGTCCAGCACGGGCAAGCCGAGATCGAGGATGATGGCGTCATAGGTTTCGGTCTGGCCGAGGAAACGCCCGTCCTCGCCGTTGCGCGCGGTGTCGGCCACATAGCCATGCGTCATCAGCGCCTGCACGAGCTGCCGGCTGATCTGGCGATCGTCCTCAACCACCAGCACGCGCATCAGTCGCCGCCCTCGCCGCCTTCACTGCCGCCGCCTTCACCACCGCCACCCTCGCCCCCGCCACCCGATCCGCTGTTGCCGCCACCGCCGCTGCCGGAATTGCCGCCCTCGCCGCTGCCGTCACCGCCTTCGCCGGATCCACTGCTGCCGCTGCCGGAATTGCCGCCCTCGCCGCCTTCCCCGCCATCGTCGCCGCCATCACCACCGTCATCGCTGCCACTGCCCTGGCCGCTGCCCTTTCCGCTGCCCGTGGCGGTATTGGAGCCTTTGCCGCGGGTTTCTTCCTTGGTCCCTACCGTGAGGACCGCGGCATCGCCGCCAAGGGTCCTGACCAGGTCTGCGGCGTCGCGATCGTCCTGCGGACCGCGCGCCCCGACGAGTCCGAGGCCGTCGGCGTTGAAGTCCAGTTCCACCACCGAGCCCGACGCGGTCATCAACCGAACCTCATAGATCCAGGCACAAGCCTGCTCCACCGGCTTGCGCATGAAGGCCATGGCCAGCAACTGTGCGTTGGTGCGGGCGCTCAGGGTCTCGTAGACCATGCTGGGGGTGGCGAGATTCGCAGGCGGAGGCGCCTGCACGGAGCAGTCCTCGGCCGCCGCCTCCGGCATGCCCGCCAGCAGGGCGATCAGGGACGCGGTCGCCAGCAGGGCTGGCACCGTGACCTTCCTTCGATGATCGGGTCGCGCGCGCGTCATGGCCGCACTCTGGCATTCCCAAGCTGAAACCAGCCTTAAATTCCGCCTCAGCCTGGCTTCAGGATGAGGCGGCTAACCTCCTTTTCAGGCCGGTCGAGGGCCGGCCCCAGCGCCCTTTTTAGGAGGATAGAACGATGGATCCCATTTCCAGCCAGCAATTTTCGGCGACCCCGAACGACGCCCAGAAGCGCATGCGCCGCCTGCTCCAATCGGCCGCCTTGGCCGCCTTGGCCATCGGCTTTGCGGCCGCTTTGCCGGTGAGCCTGCACAGCCCGTTTGTCCTGTCCAAGGCCTTCGCCGACGGTGGTGAGGGCGGAGAAGGCGGTGGCGGAGAAGGCGGTGGCGGCGAAGGGGGTGGCGAGGGCGGCGGCGGTGACGGCGGCGAGCATGGCGGCGACGACCACGAAGGCGGCAACAGTGGTCCAGGCAGCGACAACAGCGGCCCCGGCGAAGGCGGCGACGACCATCACGACGCCGGCGACGACGAGCACGGCGATGACCATGAAGCTGGCGATGACGAGGCCGGCGACGACGAAAACGGCGATGACCACGAAGCGGGTGATGACGAGGACGGCGACGGTGGCGTGATCGTCCCTGGCGACGACGACGGGACGCCGGACCAGGGCCCTGGCGACGCCCCTGGCACCGAGACACCCGGCGACGACGACGGGACGCCGGACCAGGGTTCGGGCGACGCTCCGGCCCAGTAGCGCAGAGCGGCCGCACCCCCCGTGCGGCCCAGAAGGGGGTGGCCCCCGGTCACCCCTTCCCCCCGCTTTCACCGCTATGGCATAATGGTTTGCGCGCAATCGGGCTTGGCTTGATTGCGTGCTATCATTTCAAGCCCTTAACAGCCTTTAGGAGCCTTCCATAGCTAGAATGCCTGCCCAGGAGCCCGCGCCGTCCCGCAACGATGGACCGCGCGTCAATCACCAGATCAATGTCCCGAACGTGCGCCTCGTGCGCGAAGACGGCAGCATGGTAGGGGTCGTGACGACCCGGGAAGCCATCAGCATGGCCGCCGACGCCGGCCTCGATCTGGTTGAGGTTTCGCCCAACGCTGAGCCACCGGTCTGCAAGATCCTCGATCTCGGCAAGTTCAAATACGAAGAGCAGAAGCGCAAGAACGAAGCGCGCAAGAAGCAGAAGGTCATCGAGGTCAAGGAGATCAAGCTGCGCCCCGGCATCGACATCCACGACTACGAGGTGAAGATGCGGAGCGTCCACCGCTTCCTCGAGGAAGGCGACAAGGTGAAGATCACCATGCGCTTCCGCGGCCGCGAGATGGCGCACCAAGAGCTCGGCGTGAAGGTGCTCGACAAGGTGAGGGCCGACCTGGACGCTGTCGCCAAGGTCGAATCGCATCCCAAGATGGAAGGCCGCCAGATGATCATGGTGATCTCGCCGAAGTAGGGCGGGCACAGCCGAGAATCGCGAAAGGCGCCGATGTGGATCGGCGCCTTTTTTCATTGCCCGAGCAATGCGCCGCGTATCGCTCCCACCGTCACCCCGGCCTTGAGCCCGGGACCATTCCGCAGTCCCACCTGCGGCGGATGAATGGATCCTGGATCACGCCGCTGACGCGGCTGTCCGGGATGACGAATGGGGGCGTCATAGTCATGCCAGCATCTGACACAGGCCCTGTGTATCCCAGAGAAGCACTGACCGATGAGGATCGATGCACGCCGAACTCGCGGCCTTCCTGGTTGCCGCCAAACGCAACACCCATGCCTCCGACGGCAACGGGTCAGCCTCCGCATCCGCACTGACCGGCGCCAGGCAGCGGGACTATCGCGCCGAACGCTTCGCCTATCGCGATGTCCATTTCGGCTTGGCGCGCTTCAGCGGTCAGGAGACGGTGTCGCTGGATGATCGCGTGATCTGGTCCATGGTCTATTGCGGCGGTGTCGCGCCCGCCGTCACCGACGAGGCGGCCATCGCCCTCATCCACAGTTGCCTGCGGCAGGCCTTGTATATCGTGGAGGCGGAGCGTCCGTTCCGCGGTCCGCGCGCCTTCGGCCGCGATGGCCTGCGCTACCTCGACGACAGCGAGGGCGACCTCGCGGCCTTCCGCGGCGCCGAACGAATCATGCGCGACGGCGCGCTGGTCTATCGGCTGGAATATTGCGGCGGCCTGGTCCGCTGAGTCAGCCGCTGACCACCGCGCGCGCCAGCAGCGCGGCGTTGCGCGGGCTTTCACCGACCCGGCGCACGGCATAGGGCCACCAGTCGCGGCCATAGGGCAGATAGATCCGCACCTGCTCGCCCGCGGTGCGCAGCTGGCGCTGCAGCTCGGTGCGCACGCCATAAAGCATCTCGAACTCATACTGGCCGGGCTGCCAGCCGCCGTTCCTGGCGATGCGGCGGATCTCCGCGGTCAGCGCTTCGTCATGCGTGCCGAACACCGGGCGGAAGCCGCTCGCCCTCGCTTCCGCGCTCAGCATCTTGCGCGCCAGCACCAGGTAATTGGCATCGATCGCCGCCTTGCCCTGATGCGCGTGCGGCCTCGGATCAGCAAACGCGCCCTTGACCAGGCGCACCTGCCCGCCGGCCGCGATGATCGGTGCGAGGTCGTCGGCGCTGCGCTTCAGGTATGCCTGCAGTGTCTGCGCCACCGGCACGCCGGCGGCGAGCAGGCTGGCGCGCAGGGCGAGAATGCGGTCGACATACTCCGCATCCTCCATGTTCAACATCAGGACCGGCGGCGCGCCATGTGCCTGGCCCAGTTCGCGGATGCGCGCACCGATCTTGAGCGCGAGCGCCTGGCCCGCCTGCTCATCGAGCGCGTAGCCGATCTGGGTCGAATCGATCGAGACATGGATCTGCAGATGCGCCGCGCTCAGGCTTTCCGCGACCGCGATCTTCTGCCGGCCGTTCTCCGCGACAACCGCTGGGTCCTTCACATATTCGCCGAGATAGTAAAGCGAGGTCTTGAAGCCGGCCTGCTCCAGATCGCGCGCCACGCTCATCGCCTGCGCGGCATCGGCGCCGGCCACGAAGCGCCGCGCGATCGACGCAGTCGCGCGGTTGCCTTGCATCCAGCGCGTAACGCGCGGCGAGCGCGCCAACGCGATCATCCAGCTTTGCCACAGCCGTTTCACGAGATGGCGCTCTACGCGACCCGGCCGCGCACCGCTTCCAGGATCAGCTTGCCGCCCAGCAGCATGACCACGCCGCCGGCGAAGCGGTCGATCCACAGCTTGGCGCCGAGATAGATCGCGCGCGGCTTCGATGCGGAGAAGGCGAAAGCAACAATGGTGTACCAGCCGAACTCGATGGTGAAGAGCAACGGCGGCAGGACCAGGAGCATCCAGGTCGGCACGTCCGCCGGCAGGAAGGCGGCGAACACGCTGGCGTACCAGATCGCGGTCTTGGGATTGCTGAGCTGCGTGGCGAGGCCGATGGCGAAGCTCTTGCGCCAGCCGTCGCCGGCGGGCTGCCCATCGTTCGACATCGCGAGCGGGATAGCGGCGCCGCGCCAGATCCGGAAGCCGAGATAGATGAGGTAGGCCGCGCCCGCCAGCTTCAGGATCAGGTACAGCCACGACACCTGCATGAGCAGCGCCTGCAAGCCGGCAAGCGCTAGCAAGGCGAAGCTGAGCCCGCCGATCCCCATGCCCAGGGCCGCAGCCAAACCGTCGCGCCGCGACAAGGCGGCCGAGGTGCGCACGACCAGCACGAAGCTTGGACCCGGGCTCATCGCTCCAACCGCGATCGTGCCGAGAATGCTGAGGAGGGCGAAGAATGCGGGGTCCATATCTGTCGTTCCTTATTTCAGGTCCATCCACTTTCTCACCGTCATCCCGGCCTTGAACCAGGGTGACGGCTGAGAGACGGCAACGAGCGGTGCACTCTCACCGCAAGCCGGCAATTTTCGGATGATCGCGCAGAAACAGAATCAGGTCCAGCGACGGCGGCGCGACATCGGTGGAGGACAGCATCGCATGCGCCTGGCCGCGATGGTGGGTCTGGTGATTGAAGAAATGCGCCAGCACCTGCGCCACCTGCGTCCGCATCGGATCGCCGGCCACCGTGCGATACACCAGGTCCTCCGCGAGGCGCGCCGGCGCAACCGCGTCGACAAACGCAACGATCCGGTCGTCCATGGCCGTGCGCGCGGCCTTCAGCGCGGCAAGATCGGTGTGCAAGATCTGATCGAGGCTGGTGATGCTGGAGCCGGCGCCGTCGAGCCGGCCCATCCAAACCGTGTCGCCGACCAGGATGTGATTGAGCGTCTTGAGGAGGGAGGGGAAAAACCCGCTGCGCGGCGCCGCGAACTCCTCGGACGGCAGCTTGCCGACGGCCTCGTACAGCCGCGCGTTGGCCCAGCGGTTGTACGCCGCCATTCTCTGGAAGTTCGCCTTCATTGCTCCCGCTCTCGACCGTGACAGATCCCAGACTGCCAGCATGCCGGGTCGCACACACCGCGACAATTGATCGTTTCTGACAGGCTGCGTGAACCAGCATAACAGGTCGCGCCATCGCATTTCTGCAAGCGGCGCTTGCCATTTGGCATTTGACGCGCCGGCCCCGGCACCGCTCCAATGCCCTGTGTCCAGCGCGAGCAAGCACGTGGTCCCCCGGATCGATATTTCTGCACTGTTCTCGGAGTCTGCCGAGCACGCGGCAACCGATGCCGCCATCATCGCGGCCGCCGGGTTCAGCGGCTTCATGACCATCTGCGGCCTGCCGCCCGAGGTGCTGATCGATCCGGCGTCCCGCCGCGCGCTGCTGCGCCTGTTCGACCTGCCGGCCGGGGAGACGCGCCGGCTGTGGCGCCAGAAATTCGATCCCGCGCACCGCAATGTCTATCGCGGTTGGTTCCCGCTGCAGAACGGGCACGAGACCTACAAGGAAGGCATCGATCTCGGCCCCGATCTCGCTTTCGGAAGGAGCGTGGTCGATCCAACCGATCCGCTGCGCGAAGCGACCCCACTCCCGCGGGAGACCGAACTAGCCGGCTGGCGCGCCGCAGCCGCCGCCTATTTCAAGGCGATGGAACGCGTGGCCCAGGTCCTGATGCACGCGTTGGCGCGCGGGCTCGGTCTGCCGGAGCGGATTTTCGACGCCACCTTTGCCGGCGGCATCTCGACCCTGCGGCTGATCCACTACCCGGTGCGGCCGCCGGCTTCGATGGCCGGCATTCCGGAGGACAAGCTGTGGGTCGCGCATCGGGGCGAGCGCCACTACCTGCTCGGACGCGCCCATGTCGATTCGGGCCTCATGACCTTGCTGGCCCAGGACGGCGTTGCGGGCCTGCAGGCGCGCGCCGCTGACGGCGGCTGGCTCGACGTGCCGCCGGAGGAAGGCACGCTGGCGATCAATTTCGGGAAGCTGCTGGAGATGTGGACCGGCGGCCGCATCAAGGCGACCGAGCATCGGGTGATCGGCCGCGGCGAAGAACGGTATTCGATACCGTTCTTCTACGACGCCAGGGCCGATGCCTTGATCGAGCCTCTGCCGTTGTCCGGCGCGCCGCGGTTCACGCCATTTTACTTCGGGGATTATCTGTGGTCGACCATGACCAAGTTCGTCGAGTTCCAGGGCCTTGAGGGCCTGCGTCGCCCTCAAGGCCAGCGTTAAAGGCTACGAACGCCAGAACGGCTTCTCAACCACATGCTCGACGTCGGCGCGGCTGACGCCGATATCCTTCAGCATATCGTCGCTGAGGCCGGCCAACTGCTGGCGTTCGCGCATACGCTCCAGCCAGGCGATCGGGGCTTCGATCATGCGATCCAGCACAGGCACAAGATCGGCTGCGATGAGGTGGGCCAGACCGCTCCGGGGAACCAGGTCCAGCATTCCATTGGCATGCGACTTCATGGTCCATCTCCTTGGGTTAGTCCTTGCGCGGCGCTTCACAGAAGTCGGGTGAGAGCTGGCCGCTCCTGTCCCTCGCGCCGCGCTTGGACTGGATGGCCGGGTGGCCATCCGGGAAAACTCGTTACGCCCGCCAGAACGGCTTGGTGCTGACCGCCTCAACGTCGGCCCGGTTGAGGCCGATATCGTTCAGCAGGTGGTCGTCCAATTCGGACAAGTGCCGGCGCTCGGACGCCCGCTCCGCCCAGATGAAGGGGGCTTCAAAGACGCGGTCCAGGATCGCTGCGATCTCGTGGCCGACGCCCCGGGACAAGCCGTTGATCGGGCTTGAAAAGACATTGGACTTCATAGCTCACCTCACAGGTCTCGTTGTGGCGTCATCGCCGTTGAATGAGAAAATGGGCTTGATTTTGCTAGCGGACAAACGATAGTTTCTCAGATGTTCTGTTAGAAAAACTGACGCATGAGAAAGGGCCTGCGATGCGCCTTCCGCCCTTGAAATCAGTGCATTATTTCGAGGCGGCCGCCCGCCTGCAGAGCTTTACCAAGGCGGCGGCCGAGCTGAACGTCACCCACAGCGCCATCAGCCACCAGATCAAGGCGCTGGAGGAATACCTGGGCCAACCGCTGTTCGAGCGCAAAACCCGCCAGGTGCGCCTGACCGAAGCCGGCAAGCGCTTCATCGGGCCGGTCAAGACCGCGTTCGACCAGCTCGCCGAGGGCGCGGCTGAGATCACCCGCTTCGGCAAGGACCGCCCACTGACCGTCACCGCCCTGCCCTCGCTCGCCGCCAAATGGCTGGTGCCGCGCCTGTCCGATTTCCAGCGCCAGCATCCCGACATCCAGGTGCGTCTCTCCGCCACCAGCACGGTGGAGCAGATCGGCGGCCGCGACATCGACCTCGGTATCCGCTTCGGACGCGGCCAGTGGGACAGCCTGGAGAGCGAATTGCTGGCAAGGAACGACATCTTCCCGGTCTGCGCGCCCGGTCTGCTCACGCCCGACAAGCCGATCAACGAGCCGCGCGACGTGCTCAACTACCCGCTGCTCACCGACAGCGACTGGATGCGCTCGGGCTATGATGAGTGGTCGGACTGGCTGAAGGGCGCGGGCTTTCCGGAAGCGAAGATCAAGTCCAACCTCAGCCTCAACTACTCGAACCTGCTGATCCAGGCGGCGATCGACGGACTCGGCATCGCGATGGGCAACGTCATCAACGCCGGCGACGACCTGCGCCACGGGCGCCTCATCAAGCCGATCGATTTCACCGTCAAGACCGACACCGGCTATTTCATCGTCTATGCCAAGAACGCCCTGAAGCAGCCGAAGATCCAGGCGTTCCGCGACTGGCTGGTGGAACAGGCGAGCGGGCATTACGCAACTTGCAAGGAAGCAAAGGTCGCATGAGGCGTTTCATGATCGGGCTCGCCGCGCTGGTCGCGGCGTCCCACCTCGCGCTGGCGGAAGAGCCGCGCCAGCGCGTGATGAACATCCCGCTCGACATGCCGCTCGATGAACCGCTCGACGGCGAGTTCCTGGAAGGCATCTATCAGGAGAAGCTGGGCGATGTGCTGAGGGACAGCGTGCTGATCGAATCGCCGATCCCGCACATCGAGAGCAAGTTCACGGACCACCGCGCGCTTCAGCTCTGGTTCTCCTCGGCCGAGGACGGAAGGCGCGTATTCTGGGCGCGCCTCAGCCAGAGCCTCGAAGGCAAGGAGCTGCGGCCGCAGGATGCCCTCACCAATTTCGAAGCGACCTTCGGCAAGCCCGACAAGATCGCCGAGGTGCAAGGCGATCTCGGCAGCTTCTGGATCCTGCTCAAGCTCGACCCGCGCCTGCCGGAAGCGCGCCGCGCCACCATCCTGAAGCAGCTCGACGCCAGCTTCACGCCGACCCCGGCCCAGATCGCCGACTTCGGCCTCACCGATCTGCGCTCGCGCACCAGGCTGCTGACGCCCGATTTCCGCGGTGCCGTCTTCTTCCTGACATCATTCAAGGGCAAGGTCAGCAGCATGCAGACCGATCTCATCGACATGGTCCGCGCCCAGACCGTGCTCAACCTCACCGCGCCATAGGCGACCGCATGCGGTGGGCGCTCGCAGTCTTCGCGATGGTTTCAGCACTCATTGCGCCCGCGCTTGCGGAAACGTCCCCCCATCAAGAGATTCTGGGCTTTGCGCTCGGTCAACCTGCTCCCGAGCTTGCGCCGCCGGGCAATCCTCAAGAGCCGCTTGGAAAAGAAGTCGCACGGGATATGACGGGCCTGATGGTGGTCGAGCGGCCAAATCCACGCTATCAGGTCGCGCTCAAGGACAGCCGGCGCCTCACGCTATGGTTCGATGCCTCGAAGAAGGAACGGCCGATCTACTGGATCGAGTTGACGCAGGGTTACGATCCGCCGCCGGTGCCCGCGGACCAGTACGATCGCATTCTCGGAGAGCTTGGTCAGCCGGACTACAATATTGCCGGCCGGCAAGGCGCGCCGTTGGGTGCATTGCTGATCAAGATCGATCCGTCCTTGTCGCCCGAACGCACGGCCGCGACCAGGCAACATATCGATGCCGTAATCGCGAACCGTCCAGAGCCATCGTCACAAGACGACCTGTTCATCGAACCGGGCACGACATTGCAGAGTTGGCTGGAAATCCTCGGCGACAATTTCCGCGGCAAGCTCGTCGGCATCTACACGATATCGAACAGCATCGACAGCACAGCCACCGTGCTCATCGATACGGCTGCGGCGCGTGATGCGCAGTCGCAGACCGCAGAGTAGTCGGCTCAGAACGACGAGTTCGGTCCCTTCAGGAACTCCACCTCTTCCTCCGTCGCCTCTCGCCCCAGCGCTTCGTTGCGATGGGGGAAGCGGCCGAAGCGCTTGATGATGTTCCTGTGGCGATGGGCGTAGTCGAGGAACTCCGCCGCCACGTCGCCGAAATCGCGCACACAGCCTTCGAGCAGCACGACGTAGCGGTCCTGTTGGGCGAGCGTCTCGCAATGCTCGAACGGCAGGTAGAAGAACACGCGGTCGGGGAACGGATAGCGCTGGTCGAAGCCGCGGGCGACCGCTTCGGCCGCGATCTCGCGGGCGCGCGGATCGCCGAGGAACGCCTTGGCCTGGCCGCGGAAGATGTTGCGCGCGAACTGGTCGAGCAGCAGCAGCAAGGCGAGCGCGCCGTCGGGCGAGGATCGCCAGTCCTCGAACCCGCCCATCTGGGCCTGGTGCACCAGCTCGCCAAAGCGCGCGCGGATGTCGGCGTCGAATGGCGCGTCCTTCTCGAACCAGAGCTGGCGCGCCCGGTCGGAGAACCAGAATTCCAGGATGTCGCGCGGCGAGCTCATCAGCTGTTCTTCTGGATCACCCGTTGCATGGCAGGCCGCGCCGCCACCAGGTCGGCCAGGCGCTTCACGTTCGGGAAGCGCTCGTAGGTGTTCGGGCAGCATTGCTGCCAGGTGGAGAGCATGTAGGCGGAGATGTCGGCGGCACTGAAGCGCTCGCCCAGCAGAAACGGCCCGTGCAACGCCAGGTGCTGGTCGATGCGGCCCCACAAGCTTGCGATCTCCTCCATCGCTTTCGCCTTCACCGCCTCGTGACCGCCCTCATCCCCGGTATGCCGGTCGGGATAGTAATAGCGCAGCATGGCGGGCTGCACCGAATTGGTGAGATGCGTCAGCCACTGATAGAAATGGCCGCGCGCCATCTCGTCCGGTCCCGGCGCCAGCTTGGCCTGCGGGTGGCGATCGGCGATGAACATCGCCATCGCCGCCGATTCGAACATGACGAATTTGCCGTCCACCACCAGGGTCGGCACCTTGGCGTTGGGGTTGAGCTTCAGATAAGCGGGGTCGCGATGCGCGCCGGCGTCGGTGTCGACCAGCGTCAGCTCGTATTTCGCGGCCGCCTCTTCCAACGCGCCGTGCGGCGCCAGCGACGCCGAACTTGGCGACCAATACAGCATGTACATCGAAGGATTTCCCCTGACCGAGTGATTGCTCCCGGGGCCAAGCTAGCCAAGGCCAGGACGCCGCGCCAGAGCCCGCGCAAAACAAAACCGGGGCCAAATGGCCCCGGTTCCGTTCGGAGTGGTCTGCGGCGTCGTTAGCGGCGGTCGCCGATGAAACGCAGCAGATAGAGGAAGAGGTTGATGAAGTCGAGATAGAGCGACAGGGCGCCCATCACGGCCTTCTTGCCGTAGGTCTCGCTGTTGTCGCCGGCGAAGTACATTTCCTTGATCTTCTGGGTGTCGTAGGCGGTGAGGCCGGTGAAGATCAGGACGCCGATCACCGAGATGGCGAACTGCAGCGCCGTGCTCTGCACGAACAGGCCGACCAGGCTCGCGACGATCAGGCCGATCAGGCCCATGAACAGGAACGAGCCCCAGCCCGTCAGGTCGCGCTTGGTGGTGTAGCCGTAGAGCGCCATGGCGAGGAAGGTCGCCGAGCTGACAAAGAAGGTCGTGACGATCGACTGGCCGGTATAGACCAGGAAGATCGACGACAGCGACAGGCCCATCACCGCGGCGAACGCCCAGAAGGTCAATTGGGCGGTCGAAGCGCGCATCCGGTTGATGCCGAAGCTCAGCACCAGCACGAAGCCCAGCGGCGCCAGCATCACCACCCAGCGCAGCGGAGTGTTGTAGATCAATTCCAGCATCGCCGGGCTTTGCGACGTGAAGTAGGCGACCAGACCGGTCACCGCCGTCCCCATGCCCATGAGGCCGAACACTTTCTGCATGTATGCCCGGAGGCCGACATCGATCTCGGCAGCGCGGGCGCCGGCCGGCGCCTGAGCGCGGCCTAAATAATCTCTCTGTGGTCCCGTGGCCATCTGTTCACTCCTTGTTCCCGAGGGGCGACAGCCCCCTTCAGCCGGTTCCTAATATGATGGCGAAAGCCTTCTCCTTCAATGGCATTCGGCGGTCGAAAGGCGGGCCCAATGGGCCGGTTTGGGCCGAAAATACACGCGAAAAGCCTTGCGAAGGCGGCGGCGGGGCGGCGATATAGCCGCCACCCTGGGGTTGCCGGGGCGGTTACCACACTGCCAGCGCGAAAGCACACTCGATGAACCGTATTTTCTCCGGCGTCCAGCCGACCAACAACCTGCATCTGGGCAACTACCTGGGCGCCGTCCGGAACTGGGTGCGGATGCAGAAGGACTATGATTGCATCTTCTGCGTCGTCGACCTGCACGCCATCACCCTGTGGCAGGAGCCGGCCGCCTTGCGGCAGAACACGCGCGAGGTGGCGGCCGCCTATATCGCCGCCGGCATCGACCCCGACAGCTCCATCATCTTCGCCCAGAGCCAGTGCTTCGCGCACGCCCAGCTGGCCTGGATCCTCAATTGCGTGGCGCGCCTCGGCTGGCTCAACCGCATGACCCAGTTCAAGGAAAAGGCCGGCAAGAACCGCGAGAACGCCTCGATCGGGCTCTACGCCTATCCGGTGCTGATGGCGGCCGACATCCTCGCCTACAAGGGGACGCACGTGCCGGTGGGCGAGGACCAGAAGCAGCATCTCGAGCTGGCGCGCGACATCGCGCAGAAGTTCAACAACGACTACGGCGTCAAGTTCTTCCCGCTGCCCGAGCCGGTGATCGGCGGGCCGGCCGCGCGCATCATGTCGCTGCGCGACGGCGCCAAGAAGATGTCCAAGTCGGACGAGAGCGACTACAGCCGCATCAACATGACCGACGACGCGGAGACCATAGCGCTCAAGTTTCGCAAGGCCAAGACCGATCCCAACCCGCTGCCCGGACCGGAGACGCTGGACGAGCACGGCCACGTCAAGGCGGATGCGGACGCGGCGCGGCCGGAAGCGTTCAACCTGCTGTCGATCTACGCCGCCCTGTCGGATGTCACGCTGGCGGACGCGGTGAACCGCTTCGCGGGCCAGGAGTTCTCCAAGTTCAAGAGCGAGCTGACCGACCTCGCGGTCGCCAAGCTCGGCCCGATCAATGCCGAGATGAAGCGCCTGCTGGCGCACCAGGACGAGCTCGACGCCCTGCTGCGCAAGGGCGCCGAACGCGCCCAGGCCATCGCCATGCCGATCCTGCGTGAGGTCGAGGAGATCGTCGGGTTCCTGCATTGACCTTGCCGGGCTAACGAGCAGCCACCATCTGTCGGTGGTGCCCCCACCTGGAGTAGGCCTTTATGACCGCCGACCCGTTTCTGGACTCCCCCGCCGATACGCCGAAGCTGCCCGGCGCCGGCCGGCGCTGGCTGAAGCGGTCCAAGTGGATCGCGCTGGCCATTCTGATCGCGCTGCTGCTGTATTATCCGGTCGGCATGATCATCGTGCACAAGATCAATGACGATCCGAGTTTTTCCGCTGGAAACGTGCCGGATGGCCAGAGCAAGGCCATCGCCCTGGCTGCGGCGCTGATCCATCGCGAAGTGGAAGAGACGTCCTGGCCAGCCAATGATCCATTCTTCATGCCGGGCTACGCGCTCGACAACATGCCGAATTTTCAGCGCGGCATTCAGCAGGCGCTGGCCCGGTTCGCGATCGAAATGGCGGACCAGATCGGCCGCTCGCGCGGCTCGGCCAACGCCGACGATGACCTGAAAAAAGCAGCCGGATTGCTCAATCAGGCGCCCGATACCTGGTATGTCAGCGGAGGCTCGATCTCCGCGAACTCGGAGACGCAATACAAGGAGGCGATGGTCCGGCTCGCCAGCTACAACACGCGCCTGGCGGCAGGCAAGGCAGCCTTCGAGCCGCGCTCGGACAATCTGATCAGCACGCTGGACCGCATCGGCAAGGACCTGGGCGCGGCTTCCAACGCCATCGACCAGGAGATCGACCTTTATTCCGGCGACTGGTTCGACCTCCAGGCCGATAACGTCTTCTACTTCAACAAGGGCCTGCTCTACGCGAACGCCCTGCTGCTGCGCGACCTCGGTGTCGACTTCAAGAACGTGCTGGACGAGCGCGGCGCCGGCAAGATCTGGGAGCGCATGATCGCGTCCATGGTGGAAGGCGCCAGCCTGCAGCCGCTGGTCGTCATCAACGGCGAGCCCAATGCGCTGGTCGAGCCCAATCACCTCACCGCCCAGGGTTTCTATCTGTTGCGCGCCCGCACCCAGCTGGAAGAGCTGACCGACATCCTGCAGAAATAGCAGCCGCGCGCCCTCGATCACCGATTGCTGATCTCTGGCACCAGATTCCCTGCTTTCACCTTCAGAATCACCGTCGTAGAGTGGCGATCACGATTGGCCCGCGGTCCCCGAGTCGCTGTCGCCGAAGACGCTCAGACCAGCATTTTCACATGATGCGTCTCGTCGGCCGCCATCACCAGTCGCGGGGGATACCCGGCTGACGCAGGCGCGGCCGCCGGACGTGTTGGATCGCAAGGACCGGGGGTTCGGTCGGGCATGCTGGGCGCCCTGCTAGACTGGCTACTCAGCTTCCAAGTCTATTTGCCGATCGCCGAGCTCTCGGTGTCGGTGTTGCTGTTGCTTGGCCTTGGCGCCGGGGTCGGCTTCCTCTCCGGCTTGTTCGGAGTCGGCGGCGGCTTCTTGATGACGCCGCTGCTCATCTTCATCGGCGTGCCGCCAGCAGTCGCCGTCGCCACCCAATCCAATCAGACGGTGGCGACCTCGGTCAGCGGCGTGCTGGCCCACTGGAGCCGCGACAACGTCGATTTCAAGATGGGCGCCGTCCTGCTGTCGGGCGGCGTATTCGGCTCGCTGGTCGGCGTCGCGTTGTTTTCGATCCTGCGCCGCTTCGGGCAGATCGACCTCGTCATCAACATCGCCTACGTCATCCTGCTCGGCTCCATCGGGCTCATGATGTTCGCGGAATCGACCCGCGCCCTGCGCCGCGTGCGGCGCGCCCAGCGCGGAGCCATGGCCCCGCGCAAGCTGCACCAGCATGTCTGGGTGCACGGCCTGCCGCTCAAGATGCGGTTCAAGAAGTCGCGGCTCTACATCTCGGCGATCATGCCGATCGGCATCGGCTTCGTGGTCGGCATCCTTTCCGCCCTGCTCGGGGTCGGCGGCGCGTTCCTGATCGTGCCCGCGATGATCTACCTGGTCGGCATGCCGACCTCGATCGTGGTCGGCACCTCGCTGTTCCAGATCATCTTCGTGGCGGCCGTCACCACCATCCTGCAGTCGGTGGAGAACCGCACCGTCGACGTGCTGCTTGCCTTCGTGCTGACCATCGGATCGGTGATCGGCGCGCAGTTCGGCGGGCGGATCGGCGCGCGCCTGCCGGGCGAGCAGATCCGTTTCCTGCTGGCGCTGCTCATCCTCTCGGTTGCCGTCGGCCTCTGCTACACGCTGGTGGCGACGCCGGACGATCTGTTTTCGCTGCAGCCTCTGCTGGGGAGCCGATGATGCGCGCGCTCTCCTCGCTCGTGGTTCTTGCGGCGGCGATCGCCGGCCTCGCCGCTCCGGCCGCGGCCAAGGGCATCGTCGCCGACGTCGATGATCACCTGGTGGAGATCACCACCGATTTCGCCGGTCAGGACATCCTGGTGTTCGGCGCGATCGACGGGCCGGGCGACGTGATCCTGGTGATGCGCGGCCCCGCCGGCCGGGTGGCGGTGCACCAGAAGGACCGCTTCGCCGGCATCTGGGTCAACGCCGAATCGATCGAGTTCGACGACGTGCCGTCGCTCTATGGCGTCGCGTCGTCCCGGCCGCTGTTCGAGATCCTGCCCAACGAGATGCTCGACCGCTACCAGCTCGGCATCGGGCGGCTGCGGTTCGAGACCGCGGAGGAGATACCCTATGGCGTCGGGTCGTTTCGTATCGCGCTGGTGCAGCAGAAGCGCAAGCAGGGCCTCTACGCCGACCGGGTGGGGCGCGTCACCTTCATCGGTGAGACCTTGTTCCGCGCCAACCTGCATTTGCCCTCGAACGTTCCGACCGGAACGTTCCTGATCGACGTCTACCTAGTCAGGGAGGGCCGGATCGTCGATGCCCAGAACATGCCGCTGGTCATCAGCAAGGTCGGGTTCGGAGCGGATCTGTACAAATACGCCAACTCCCGGTCGATCGCGCCGCGTTTCGGCTATGGCGTAGCGGCCGTGCTAGTCTCGCTGTTGACCGGCTGGCTGGCCCATCTGGCCTTCCGCAAGCGGTAGAGGTGACCTCATGAGCCCCGACCCTTCATCCGAGCCCCAGGTCCAGCCGGCGAGCGCGCCGGCGCCGGCGCCGGAGCGCGTGTTCCTGGTGGTGGTCGACGATTCGCCCGAGATGCGGATCGCCATCCGTTATGCCTGCCGGCGCGCCTTCCGCTCCAACGGCCGCGTCGCCATGGTGCACGTGATGGAGCCGTCTGGCTTCGGCGACTGGATGGGCGTCAACCAGTTGATGAAGGACGAAGCGCGTCAGCAGGCCGAGGCCACCATGCAGAAGATGGCGACCGAGGTGAACAAGCTGTCGGGCAAGATGCCGATGCTCTACTTCCGCGAAGGCGACCGGCGCGACGAGTTGCTACAGCTGATCCAGGAGGAGCCCGGCATCTCGATCCTGGTGCTCGCCGCCTCGACCGGACCCAAGGGCCCGGGCCCGCTGGTCTCGGCCCTGACCGGCAAATACGTCAGCAAGATGCGCGTGCCCGTCACCATCGTGCCGGGCAACCTTACGACCGAAGACATCGAGCACGTCGCCTGACGCACGGAACCTGCGGCTCGATCGCCAGTTGCTTTGATGCAACTGCAACGGGACGCCGGCGATGATCGACCATTTCGGCTTCCGCGTGCGCGATCTGGCGCGGGCGCGAGTCTTCTATGATGCCGTGCTGCAGCCGCTTGGCCTGCAAGCGGCCGACAACAGCAAGGAATCGTTCGTGATCGGGCGCAGCGCCGCCGAACCCTTGCCGTTCATCTGGGTCGGCATCACTCAACCTACGTTCTGGACCAGCGCGCACGAGACCTCGCGCAGTCCGATCCACCTGGCGTTCAAGGCGACATCGCGCGACGCAGTCGATGCATTCCACCGCGCGGCGCTGGCCGCCGGCGGCACCGACAACGGCACGCCTGGCCCACGCGGCCCAGCCGAGATGAAGTATTATGCAGCCTTTGTGCTGGACCCCGATGGGAACAACGTCGAGGCCGGCGTGCGGGAGTAGTCGCTATCCCCGGCGCTTGATCATGCGATAGAGGAATAACAGGACCAACGAGCCGAGCACGGCGATGATGATCGAGGGGATATTGAACTCTGTGACGTCGCCATAGCCGAGCCTGCTGCTGATGAAGCCGCCGACCAATCCGCCCGCGATGCCGATCAGGATGGTGACGATGATGCCGCCGGGGTCGCGCCCCGGCATGATGAACTTGGCAATAAGGCCAGCGACCAAGCCCACCAGAATCCACGTTAGGACGCCCATGTCAGAATCCAGCCATCAATGGTGAGGGGATGAAACCATAGCGCCCAACTGGCGCCGCGTCACCCCTTCTGAGGCCCGCCGCGGATTACAGGTACCGCACCTGCGTCATCATCCCGGACTGCATGTGGTACAGATTGTGGCAGTGGAACATCCACTTGCCGGGATTGCCGGCGTCGAACGCCAGCGTGACTGAGCCGCCGACCGGCACCAGCTCGGTATCGCGCACGGCACCATTCATCCGCGTGCCGTTGACCGCGACCACCTGGAAATGGTGGCCGTGCAGATGCATCGGGTGGGACATCTCGGTGCGGTTGGTCAGCGTCATCTCCACCCGCTCGCCTTCTCGCACGGCGAGATGGGCGTGATGCTCCATGGCGGCCTTTTCCGCGATGCCCCAGCGATAGGTCATCATCGAGCCGGTCAGGCTGACCGCCAGCTCGCGGTCTGCGCGGCGTTCCGGCAGCGGCTCGGCGGCCTGGTAGAGCATCGGCGCCGCGCGCTCGATCGCGCCGATCGCATCCTGCGCCTGATCGGCGACCTTCGCGACCGCGCCGCTCTTGGTCGCGAGCATGATGCCCGTCAGCGCAATGTCGCCTTCGCGCTGGAACAGCACCGGCCATACGCCGTCGCCGGCCGGCAGCGTGACCCGCACATCGGCACGCTGCGCCACAGCCAGCGGGAAGCGGCTGCCGATCACCGGCACGATCGGCCGCCCGTCGACATCGGTCAGGGAGCCGGAGAGCGCGCCGAGCTCGATCATGAAGTTGGTGGCGGATGCCGCGTTGATGATGCGCAGCCGGACACGCTGGCTCTTGTCCACGCGCACGACTTCCGGATCGTCGAGGGTGCGGTCGTTGGCCAGAAACGCGTCGTACGACACGTCGTTCAGGTCCACGCCGTCTGCGGGCATGCTCGACATATCGTGGCCCGCAAGCGGATCTGCGGAGCCGCCAGCCATCGCGCCGTGATCGTGGCTCATCCCCTTTGAAAGATTGCCCAGAATCTCGTCCGGCAGCTGGAACGTGAAGTCGTGCAGCAGGATCACGACCTCCTGCTCGTCGCGTGCGGCATCCTTGGGATCGCGCACGATCAGCGGTGCCGCCATCAGCGACTGCTCCTGCAGCAGGTGATGCGAATGCATCCAGTTGGTGCCTGGCAGCGCGACGGCGAAGTCGTAGTCGTGGCGTTCGCCCGGCGCCAGCGGAGGCTGGGTGACGCCGGGCACGCCATCCTGGTCGTTGGGCGGCGTCAGGCCATGCCAGTGGATCAGCGCCGGCTCCTGCACCGCATTGCTGAGCCGCACCCGGAACCGCTCGCCCGCATTCATAGCGAGGCCATGCGCGCCGTTGGGCTGCAGCAGCCCGAACACCGTGGCGGCCTTGCCCTTCACCTCGATGGTGCGGGTGGCGATCGCGAGTTCGACCGCGCTGGCGTCGGAGGCGGCGCGCGCGGTCGGCGCGCAGGCAGCCATGGCTGCGCCGGTGGCCAGGAAGCGACGGCGGGAAAGGCGGATCATGCTGGAAACCTAGTCTTCACCAATCTCCGCGCCAAGACCGGCCCTCCAACCCTGCCCCCTGGCAGCGACCCCGTGACGCATAAGGCAGGAATCGGCGCGTTTCGCGGCTTCGCGCCCCGGTCCGAGTCTATGCCTTTTGGCCTAGCTCGTTCTCCCGCGCGATTGGATGCGTCCGGTTAAGGTCGCTTCAACCACCGCGGTGTTATCTCAGGCGGCTCAAGTCGGCGCCAAGTGCCATCCCAGACGGCGGGCCCGATGTCACGGGGCCGGAGCGGACGCGGTATCGCAGCCTGCGACCGTTCCGGCTCCGCCCAAACCTCCAGCGAACCTGATTGTGGTAACGGCGACCGGACGATGTCCGACGCGGTGGCTTACAGCGTCTTCTGCTGCGGTTCCGCGGACACCGACTGCATCAGCGATCTGACGCATCGGTCGGCGGGCGTTGCTTCCGCCGCCTGGTTGCGAGCTTCCATGTAGGCGACCGCGAGGCCGCCGGCATCGGCGGCATAGAGATAGAAATCCACCACGCAATCGGCGCCGGAATATTGCCAGATCTCGGCCGGGTCATCCTTGCGCACCTGCTTAGGCTGGCCCAGCGTGCGCGACAACTCGGCATCGCCGAGGCCGATGAAGGAGTTTGGATCGTCGGACAGGATCAGTGCGGCAGGTTGCGCGCTCGCTTTGCTGGCGGCGGGATCAGACTCGGATGGGTGGGTCCGGTCGTATGAGGCGGGGGACTGGCAAGCGGAAACGAGCAGCATCGCGCCGATCAGCGCGACCCAACCCACCCCACCGATCTGGGCAACTCGCATTTCGGGCCCCCGCCCAAAAGCACTCTGCCGGGTAGGGCCGGCCTGTCTCGAGAACCGGCCGGCGCTGCCCTCCAGCGCCGGCGGTCAAGCCATCGAACTGTTACGCCGCTGCTTCGCTGGCGCTGGCTTCCGGCAGCGATTCCACGGTGCCGGAGATGATGCCGCCGCGCTCCACTTCGAGCTGGCCATACTTCACCTTGCCGAACACCCGGCCGGTCGCGCGCACCGTCAAGCGGCCGTGCACTGTCAGGTCGCCATCGAACCGGCCGCTGATGTCGGCGGATTCGATATCAGCCGAACCCTTGAACTGGCCCGACGAGGCGATGTCGATCTGGCGGCAGTCGTTCAGCACCGCTTCGACGCGGCCTTCGACCACCAGGAAATCGCAGGTGCGGATCTCGCCGTTGAGAATGATCTCGCGGCCGACGATCAGCTTCTTGTGGTCGGTCTCGCCGGCACGCGGCGCGGAGGAAGACGGCTGGTCGCGGCGTTGCGTGAAGGCGCTGAGATCGGGTGGGCGGCGGGCAATCTCCGGGGCCGCGGGTCGCGACACGCCCGGACTGCTCGGCGCATCCTGGCGCAGGTAGCTCTTGCTCTGGTCGGCGGACGACGTGGCGGTCGTGGTATCCGCGTTGGTTGGCGTCGACATCTCGTCCTTCTTCTTTCCGAACATCTTAAACCTTTCCCGTGAGGTCGGAGTGCGCCCCGTGGCCCCAGCGCGGCATACTCTCAGGTGGTGGGCCGCATCAGCCCCAACGAACGACCCAGACTTCGAATCCCCGGCTTATGCCAATGGCTTGACCGCCTGAGTCGCGATCCGTTTGTGGTTTAGCACATTCTGAGCCACGTGCACCATAAAAGCCGCCCCCAACACCGGCGCAACGAGGTTGACGAACGGTATGGTCAGGCAGACGGCTATCATGACACCGGCGATGGTAAACGTTCGGTTATGACGGCGGCGCAATTCAAGCGCCGTGGCCCGGTCCACGCGCCGCAACGCCACCATCTCGAAATACTCGCGCCCGAGCAGCCAGCCGTTCACGACCCAGGTGAACAGGACATAGACCGGCGGAATGACCAGCAGCGGCAAGGCGACCACGTTTACCACCAGCGCAATGGCGGCCAGCTTCAAACCGTCCACCACGGCGGCGAGCATTGGAACGGGGCGCGCCGGCGGCAGGCCGGGATAATGCTTGGCCTCGACCGCGTCGATCACTTCATCAGCGAAGATGCCGGCAATGGCGGCGGCGGCCGCCGGGAAGATGAACCAGGCGATGAACATCGCGGCCAGCACCCCGCCGAACTGCGCCAGGCCTTCCAGCCACCCGCTGAGGCCCGAGATCCAGCCGATCAGCACGTACACCAGCACCACAAACACGACGTAGCCGAGGATGGCGAGGCCCAGGGTCTTGCCGATGACGCGCCGGATCGGCGGATCGTTCAGTTGGCCAAGGGTCATGCTGATTGCGCTGAACAAGGTTATTTCCTTTCTTATCAACGTCTTATCTGAAAGTCGAACCGCCCCAGGCCGGCCCCAGCCAGCCATCGCCTCTCAGAATATGGGGCATGCACTGCCGCGTTGCGATTCTGGTTTGCGATTCGCGATCCCTGACTATACTCCGCCAACTTTTTTGGCGGGTACCGACAGGTTTCCCAGATAGGTATGCATGTCTGAAGTCATTGACGTGGTCGGCATCGGCAACGCGATCGTCGACGTCCTGGCGCATTGCGACGAAGCCTTCATCGAGCGGATCGAGGTCGCCAAGGGTTCCATGACCCTGATCGATACCGCCCGGGCCGAGGAGCTGTATGCCGCCATGGGCCCCGCGATCGAGATTTCCGGCGGCTGCGCCGCCAACACCGCCGTTGGGGTCGCCAGCCTGGGCGGCAAGGCCGCCTTCATCGGCAAGGTCGGCAACGATCAGCTGGGCGGCATCTTCCGCCACGACGTGCGGGCCGCCGGGGTGCAGTACGACATCGCCCCCGCCACCTCTTCGACGCCGACCGCCCGCTCCATGATCTTGGTGACGCCGGACGGCGAGCGCACCATGAACACCTACCTTGGCGCTTGCCACGAGCTGACCCCGGCGGACATCGACCCGCATTTGATCCAGCGCGCCCGGGTCACCTATATGGAAGGCTATCTGTGGGACCCGCCGCTGGCCAAGGAAGCGTTCCTGAAGGCCGCGCGCATCGCCCACGACGCCGGGCAGGAAGTGGCCCTCAGCCTCTCCGACTCCTTCTGCGTGAACCGCTATCTCAAGGAATTCCAGGATCTGGTCCGCAACCACGTCGACATCCTGTTTGCGAACATCAGCGAGATCACCGCGCTGTGGGAGACCGACGACTGGAACGAGGCCGCACGCATCACCCAGCAGCATTGCGACCTCGCGGCGCTGACCCGCAGCGAGCACGGCTCGGTGATCGTGACCGCGGACGCGATGATCGAGATCCCGGCTTGGCCAGTCGACCGCGTCGTCGACCTGACCGGCGCCGGCGATCTTTACGCTTCCGGCTTCCTTTACGGCTATACTCACGGCCGCGAGTTCGAGACCTGCGGCCGCATCGCCGCGCTGGCCGCGGGCGAGATCATTTCCCATATCGGCGCCCGGCCCGAGACGCCGCTCGCCGAACTGTTGCTCCGCAGGCTGTAACCGTCATGCACGCATTCAGCCGCTATACCTCGGGAACGCCGCCGACACTCGGCTGATCCGGCGAGACTTTGTTCGCCGATTCGACCGCGCGCTTAGCCATGAGCGGCGCGCCCTTTTGCTCAGTTTGAAAGCCACGATCATGAAGTTGCGTAACATCGCCATCATCGCCCACGTCGACCACGGCAAGACCACGCTGGTCGACCAGCTGCTGAAGCAGAGCGGCGCCTTCCGCGCCAACCAGCAGGTCATGGAACGGGTCATGGACTCCAACGACCTGGAGCGCGAGCGCGGCATCACCATCCTCGCCAAGTGCACCTCGGTCGACTGGAAGGGCACCCGCATCAACATCGTCGACACGCCCGGCCACGCCGATTTCGGCGGCGAGGTGGAGCGCATCCTCAATATGGTGGACGGCGTGATCCTGCTGGTGGACGCGGCCGAAGGCCCGCTGCCGCAGACCAAGTTCGTCACCATGAAGGCGCTCGCCCTCGGCCTGCGCCCCATCGTCGTCATCAACAAGTGCGACCGGCCGGACGCCCAGCCGCACGAGACCCACGATGCGGTGTTCGACCTGTTCGCCATCCTCGGCGCGCAGGACGACCAGCTCGATTTCCCGACCCTGTTCGCTTCTTCGCGCCAGGGCTGGGCGGTCGAGAACCTGGAGAATGACGAGCACAAAGACCTCGCGCCCATGTTCGACCTGATCGTCGAGCACGTGCATGCGCCGCGGGTCCAGCCCGACGCTCCGTTTTCCATGCTCATCACCACGCTGGAATACGACAACTACCTGGGCCGCGTGCTGACTGGCCGGATCCAGACCGGCAAGGCCGTGGTCAACATGCCGATGCGGGCGATCCAGCCCGACGGCAACATCATCGAGAATGGGCGCCTGACCAAGCTGCTGTCGTTCCGCGGCATCGAGCGCGTGCCGGTGGAAGAGGCGCAGGCCGGCGACATCGTCGCGATCGCGGGCCTGACCGAGACCACCGTCGCCGACACCATTTGCGATCCGGTGATCGAGGTTCCGCTGCCGGCGCAGCCGATCGACCCGCCGACCCTGGCCATGACCTTCTCGGTCAATGACAGCCCGCTTGCCGGTCGCGAGGGCGACAAGGTGACCAGCCGCATGATCGCCACCCGCTTGATGCGCGAGGCCGAGGGCAACGTCGCCATCAAGGTGCGCGAGACCGAAGGGCGCGACGCGCTGGAGGTCGCGGGCCGCGGCGAACTGCAGCTCGGCGTGCTGGTCGAGACCATGCGCCGCGAGGGCTTCGAGCTGTCGATCAGTCGCCCGCGCGTGCTCTATCGCCAGGACCCGGCGACCGGCGAGCGGCTGGAACCGATCGAGGAAGCTGTCGTCGATGTCGATGAGGAATTCACCGGCATCGTGATCGACAAGCTCGGCCAGCGCCGCGGCGAGATGACCGAGATGCGGCCCTCCGGCGGTGGCAAGACGCGCCTCGTCTTCCTGGTGCCGGCGCGCGGCCTCATCGGCTATCACGGCGAGTTCCTGACCGACACCCGCGGGACCGGCATCATGAGCCGGCTGTTCCACGGCTACGGCCCCTATCGCGGCCCGATCGCAGGGCGGCGCAACGGCGTCTTGATCTCCACCGCGCAGGGCGACGCGGTCGCCTATGCGCTGTGGTTCCTGGAAGAGCGCGGCGAGATATTCGTCAATCCGGGCGAGGCGGTCTACGAAGGCATGATCATCGGCGAGAACAGCCGCGGCCACGACCTCGAGGTCAATCCGCTGAAGTCCAAGCAGCTCACCAACATCCGCACCACCTCGAAGGACGAGGCCATCCGCCTCACTCCGCCGCGGCCCATCACTCTCGAATACGCCATGGCCTATATCGAGGAGGATGAGCGCGTCGAGGTGACGCCGAAATCCATCCGCCTGCGCAAGGCGATCCTCGACCCCAACGACCGCAAGCGCGCCGAGCGCAAGGCCGAAGCGGAGACGGCGTGAGCTCATAGTGCGCCGCCGAACCATCCCCTCCCCCGAGCCGGGGGAGGGTTAGGGTGGGGGCGATGGTTCAGCTTGGCGCCAGCCTTCGCTCGAGAGAGCAACCCGCACCCCTACCCTCCCCCAACTTGGGGGAGGGGGTCTTGAGATCGGATCTTCGATGACCTCCAACTTCACCATCCTCGACGGCGGCATGGGCCGCGAGCTGCATCGCATGGGCGCGCCGTTCAAGCAGCCGGAGTGGTCGGCGCTGGCCCTCATGCTGGCGCCCGAGACGGTGGAGCGTGCGCACCGGCGCTTCGTCGAGGCCGGAGCGGAGGTCATCACCACCAACTCCTATGCGCTGGTGCCCTTCCATATCGGCGAGGCGAAGTTCCGGGCCGAGGGCGAGAAGCTGGCCGACCTCGCCGGCCGGATGGCGCGCAAGGCGACGGAGGGCGCCAAGCACCCGGTCCGGGTCGCGGGCTCGCTGCCGCCGCTGTTCGGCTCCTATCGCCCGGACCTGTTCGATGAGGCCAAGGCGCCCGCACTCATCCGCCCGCTGATCGACGGGCTGTCGCCGCACGTCGACCTGTGGCTGGCCGAGACGCAGAGTTCGCTCGCCGAGGCGCAGTTTGCCAAAGCGGCGCTTGCCGGCGACAAGCGCCCGTTCTGGGTCTCCTTCACCCTGGACGACGACAACGCGGACCTGGCGCGGCCCAAGCTGCGCTCCGGCGAGTGCGTGGCCGCCGCGGTCACCGCCATGCTGGAGCGCGGCGTCGATGCCGTGCTGTTCAATTGCTGCCAGCCGGAGATCATGGAGGGCGCGGTCGATGCCGCCCGCGCGGTGCGCGAGGCGCACGGCTTCAAGGCGCGGATCGGCATCTACGCCAACGCCTTCCCGCCGCAGCGCGAGGAAGCCGCCAACGAGGTCCTGAGCGACATCCGCGCCGACTTGACGCCGGCCCGCTATGCCCAGTTCGCCAAGGCGTGGGTGCTGCACGGCGCCGACATCGTCGGCGGCTGCTGCGGCATCGGACCGGAGCACATCGCTTCGCTCAGAGCGTTGCGCGCCTAACGCGCACAAAAGAAGGGGCGCATCGTTGGCGATGCGCCCTAGTCGTTCTGGGGATGGTCAAATCACGAGGGAATCAAGGCCCCGTCCCGCTTACATTCAGCAAGGGTCGTGCCAGCGGTCTCTCCCTTGATTCTGCATCGATTTCTCGCGCCTTGGCCGGCGACCATCTGGACGCGCTTTGGGCAAGTGCGTAACGATTGAGCAGACGTGCCGGCTCCTACGCCCGAGTCGGGCGCAGCAGAGAGGATGCGGAATGGCCGAAGCTGTTGCCGTGAAAAAGGACTGGTGGTCGGCGGTCGCGGCCTATCTCACGCCCCGCATGCTGATCATCCTGGCGATGGGCTTCGCGTCCGGCCTGCCGCTCCTGCTGACGCTCTCCACCCTCTCTTACTGGCTCTCCAAGGTCGGGGTCGACAAGACCACCATCGGCCTGTTCGCGCTGGTCGGCACGCCCTACACCTTCAAGTTCCTCTGGTCGCCCATCATGGACCAGATTCCGCTGCCAGTGCTGACCCGTCTGCTGGGTCGCCGCAAGAGCTGGCTGCTGTTGACCCAGGTGCTGCTCGCTATCGCGATCTTCTGGATGGGACAGATCGACCCGCGCGTCGATCCTTGGATGACAGCGCTGGCCGCCGTCATCGTCGCGTTCCTGTCCGCCAGCCAGGATATTGTGATCGACGCCTATCGCATCGAATACCTGCCGCAGGACGAGCAAGGCCATGGCGCGGCCGCCACGCAAGTCGGCTATCGCTTTGGCCTGTTGCTGGCTGGTGCCGGTGCGGTCGGAATGTCCGACTTCGTTTCGTGGCCCATCGTCTTCAGCGTGCTCAGTGCCGCCATGGTCGTAGCCGCCGTCGTCACGTTGTTCGTGCCGGAACCGAAGGTCACCGTGCAGCACGGCAAGCGCGATTACGCCCAATGGGTCAAGGAATCTGTAATCGATCCCTTCGCGGATTTCATGGGTCGCACCGGGTGGGTCGTCATTCTGCTGTTTGTCCTGTTTTACAAATTCGGTGACGCGCTGGGCGGCACGATGGCCAATCCGTTCTATGTCGAGATGGGTTATAGCGGCGTCGAGATTGCCAGCGTCAGCAAGGTATGGGGCATATGGATGACAATAGTCGGCGCCCTCATCGGCGGCATTGCCGTCGCAAGATGGGGCGTGTTCCGTGCGCTTCTGATTGGCGGCATCCTGCAGGCAGTCACCAATTTCGCCTTTGCCTATGTCGCGATGCGCGGCACCGAATACGGTCTGTGCGCCAAGGAAGCGATCGGGGCCGATCCGAATGCGATACTCAGCGCCGTGTGCGCCGACTATCCGCATGACCTGCCCGCCCTGGCAATTGCCATCACCGCCGACAATATTGCCGGTGGCGCGGCTGGCGCGGCATTGGTCGCCTATCTCTCCGGCCTGTGCAATGTCGCCTTCACGGCGACGCAATACGCCTTGCTGACCTCTTTCATGGCGCAAGGCCGCACCTGGCTGTCGTCCGGCAGCGGCTGGCTGGCAGACCACACCGATTGGGCCACCTTCTGGAGCCTGACCGCGTTCCTCGCCATTCCCGGCTTGTTGCTGCTGCTGTGGATCATGCGGCTCTATCCCAGCGGCGCCATCATCCAGCGCAGCCGTGCAACCTAGATCACCCCGCGTCGAGATCGAGTTCTGCACCCAGTGCCGCTGGCTGCTGCGCGCAGGCTGGACGGCGCAAGAGCTGCTCACGACGTTCCAGGACGAGATCGGCGAAGTGGCGCTCATCCCCGGCACCGGCGGCGTGTTCGAGGTGCGGGTGGACGGTCAAACCATCTGGTCGCGCAAGGGCGAAGGCCGCTATGCCGAACTCGCCGAGCTGAAGCAGCGCCTGCGCGACGTGATCGCGCCGGAGCGCACGCTGGGGCATTCGGACCGGAAGGCGGAGGAATAGCCCCGTGCCATTCGACTAATGTGACCGGCCTTATTGTGGGATCGGATCGCGTATGGCCGGCAGGACGCGGTATTCGAAGATCGATCGGACAATGGCGCTCTCGCCGCCGTCAGCATAAAGGCCGGCGTTCGTAACAACGACCAGATCGAGCGCGGGGACAATGAAGATCCTCTGGCCGCCGACGCCGAAGGCGGCGATCCAATCGACTGTTCTGCCGGCGCCGAAAGGGGAAGTGCCAAGCCACCACTGATACCCATACCGCATTCCACCCCATGACGTATCAAAGCGCGGTTTGGTCGACTGCTTCACCCAATTCTCCGGCACGACGCGCTGTCCCTGCCATGTGCCGCCATTCAGCACCAGCTGGCCGATTTTCGCCGTATCACGCGGCCGAAGGCGCAAGCCGCCGAAGGCCGCTGGCTCGCCATTAATCATGCCGCTCCATTCGAAATCCTCGATGTGAAGCGGATCGAACAGCGCTTCCTTGGCGAATTGGTCCAGTGGCTTGCCGGTTGCTTTCTTCAGCACGGCGCCGAGCAGCGCGGTCGCACCGCTGTTGTATTGCCATCTCGCGTCCGGCTCATAGAGGACTTCGCGCCCGAGGATGTAACGATAGGGGTCCGCAGCTTCGGACATCGCGCGTACGGTATTGTAGGGATCCATCCACGGCGTATCTTCGTTCCAGTCGTAGCCCGGCGCCATAGTGAGGAGATGGCGCAGCAGGATCTTGTCCCACTTGGGCGTCTTCAGCTCCGCGTACTCCGAAAAGAAGGACATGACCGGAACGTCTGTTCCAGCGATGAGTTTTCGCTCGAGTGCGATGCCGAACAGCAGCGAAACGACGCTTTTCGAGATGGACATCACGTCGTGTTTGGTGGCGGCGTCATGAGGAACGACGCCAAGGGGCTCGCCCCAATTCTCATCCTTACCGGCAGCATAGGCTTCGAAGACCAGCTTGCCGTGCCGAACGACCAGCACCGCGTGAACATTTCTGCGGTCGGGACGCGCCGCCGCGCGGCCCTGAGCCGCCAGCTCCTGGGTGATCTTGCAGAGAGCCGCTGCATCGAGGCCGACGTCCTCCGGCGATGCCGTTTCCCAATCATCAAGCTGTTGAGGCGCCGCTCCGCAGGGATCATCCGTTGGCCCTGCAGGATTTGAAAGCAGCAGGCTCGCAGCCAGAAGCGAAAGCCTGGCAATGGCTTGACGCGCTTTCATGTGGCGGTCTCCTTATTGTTCGCCGAGCGCCGGCGAAGAGCATGCAGAGGAGAATGCCGATGAAGATCGGCATGGGCTGCATCCGACCCCGAAGGGCCGGCTGATCTTTCTGCTGTTTCATGACGACTCGGCGTCACGCAGCTGAACGTGGCGGTGGCGCTACGCCCTGCAAGGTCCGGAGCATCATGCCATGTCGGCAGTCGGAAGTCGTTAAAGACGCCGAGGTTAATAGTCGAATGGCCCGGAGGCCCTTGTTCTTCCGTCATGGCAAGGCTTGGCCTTGCCATCCACGAGTTTGGATGGGCAGGACCGTGATGCCGCGGCAAACTCGTGGATCCCAAGGCCAAGCCTTGGGATGACGAATGAAAGGTGGCGATATCCGCTTCTTAGATATTCACATCCAACGCATAGCCCGCCGAGCGCACGGTGCGCACCAAGTCGGCGGAATCGTCGATGTTGATCGCCTTGCGCAGGCGGCGGATGTGCACGTCGACGGTGCGCGGCTCAACATAGATGTCGCGGCCCCACACATGGTCCAGCAGCTGCTCGCGGCTGAACACCCGGCCCTGGTTCTCCAGCAGGAAACGCAGCAAGCGGAACTCGGTCGGGCCGAGATGCACATCCTTCTGCCCCCGCCGCACCCGGTGGGTGGCGAGGTCCATGGAGAGGTCCTGGTACTGCAGCACCTCGGTCTCGGTCTGCGGCAAGGCGCGGCGCAGCACAGCGCGGCAACGCGCCACCAGCTCGCTCGGCGAGAACGGCTTGGTCACGTAATCGTCGGCGCCGACCTCGAGGCCGCGCAGCTTGTCGCTTTCCTCGCCGCGCGCGGTCAGCATGATGATCGGCGTGCGGCGATGCTCCGGTGAGCGGCGGATCTGCCGGCACACCTCGATGCCGGAGAGCGCCGGCAGCATCCAGTCGAGGAGGATGAGGTCCGGGCGCTGCTCCTTCACGATCAGCAGCGCTTCCTCGCCGTTGGCCGCGTCGATCACGCGGAAACCCTCGCGCTCCAGGTTGTAGCGCAGAAGCGTGACCAGGGCCGCTTCGTCTTCCACCACCAGCACCAGCGGCTGACCCTGTGCTTCACGCACGGGCAGCGGGCTGGGCTTGGCGCGATCAGGCATCGATTGGAACATTGGTCGTATCGCCTTTCGGTCGCTCTTCGTCCAGGCTCCGGCCGTGGACCAGGTAATAGACAATCTCGGCCACGTTGGTGGCGTGGTCGCCGATGCGCTCGATATTCTTCGCGATGAACAGGAGGTGCGTGCAGGGCCCGATGTTGCGCGGGTCCTCCATCATGTAGGTCAGCATCTCGCGGAAGACGCTGTTGTACATCTCGTCGACTTCCTCGTCGCGCCGCCAGGCGGCGCGGGCGCCTTCCGCGTCCTTCTCGATATAGGCGTCGAGCACGTCCTTGATGATGTGCAGCGCCAGCTGGCTCATGCGCGGGATCGAGGTCACCGGCTTCAGCGGCGCATGGGCCGACAGCACGATCGCGCGCTTGGCGATGTTCTTGGCGTAGTCGCCGATGCGCTCGATGTCGGACGCGATCTTGATCGCCGCCACCACCTCGCGCAGGTCCTGCGCCATCGGCTGGCGCAGCGCCAGCATGCGCACCGTCATCTGGCCGACTTCGGTCTCCAGCGCATCGATGCGCTTGTCGTCCTGCACCACCTGGGTCGCGAGCTCGGTGTTGCGCCGCACCAGCGAGTCGACCGCGCGGGTGAGCTGCGCCTCCGCGAGACCGCCCATCTCGGCGATCACGTTGTTGAGGCGCTTCAGGTCCTCATCGAAGCTCTTGACGATATGGTCGGCCGGCTTGTTCAGCATGTGATTTTCCTTCGCGGCTCTCAGCCGAAGCGCCCGGTGATGTAGCCCTGCGTGCGCTCGTCGCGCGGCGCGGTGAAGATCTGCTCGGTGTCGCCCCATTCCACCAGCACGCCGAGATGGAAGAACGCGGTCTTCTGGCTGACGCGCGCGGCCTGCTGCATCGAGTGCGTGACGATGATGATGGTGTAGTTCTCGCGCAGTTCGTCGATCAGCTCCTCGATGCGCGCGGTCGCGATCGGATCGAGCGCCGAGCACGGCTCGTCCATCAGGATGACCTCAGGGCTGACAGCGATGGCGCGCGCGATGCACAGACGCTGCTGCTGGCCGCCGGAGAGGCCGGTGCCGGGCTGCTGCAGGCGGTCCTTGGCCTCGTTCCACAGGCCGGCCCGCTCCAGGCTGGTCTGCACAATCTCGTCCAACTCGTCCTTGCCGGCGCCCATGCCGTGGATGCGCGGGCCGTAGGCGATGTTGTCGTAGATCGACTTGGGGAACGGGTTCGGCTTCTGGAACACCATGCCGATGCGGGCGCGCAGCATCACCACGTCGAGCTTCGGGTCGTAGATGTTCTCGCCGTCCAGCTTCATGTCGCCGGTGACTCGGCAGCCGTCGATCACGTCGTTCATGCGGTTCAGGCAGCGCAGGTACGTCGACTTGCCGCAACCGGAGGGGCCGATCAGCGCCGTGACCTGGCGCGACGGGATATCGAGGTCGACATTGAACAGCGCCTGCTTCTGGCCATAGAACACGCAGACCTTGCGGCTCGTCATCTTGGGCGCTTCGCCCAGCCGCGCCGCCATCGCCGGCTTCACGTTGGGGTTGGTCAGAAGGGTGGTATCCATCTTACCGCCATCCGCTGTCTGTTGGTTTTTTTGCGCCGCGAGCGTCATGACTGCCCCGTCTCCTACCAGCGCCGTTCGAACTTGCGGCGGATGATCACCGCCGCCGCGTTCATCAGCACCAGGAACACCAGCATCACCATGATGCCGGCCGAGGTGCGCTCGACGAACCCGCGCTCCGGCGCATCCGCCCACAGGAAGATCTGCACCGGCAGGACGGTCGAGGAATCGGTGATCGAGGTCGGCACGTCGACGATGAAGGCGACCATGCCGATCATCAGGACCGCCGCCGATTCGCCCATGGCGCGCGCCGTGCCGATGATGGCGCCGGTCATGACCCCCGGCATCGCCAGCGGCAGCACGTGATGCATCACCACCTGCTGCTTGGAGGCGCCGACGCCGTAAGCCGCCTCGCGGATCGAGGGCGGAACGGCCTTCAGCGCCGCGCGGGTCGCGATGATGATGGTGGGCAGGGTCATCAGCGACAGCACCATGCCGCCGACCAGCGGCGCGCCGCGCGGCAGGCCGAAGAAGCCGAGCAGCACCGCAAGGCCCAAAAGGCCGAACACGATCGACGGCACCGCCGCCAGGTTGTTGATGTTGACCTCGATGATGTCGGTCAGCTTGTTCTTGGGCGCGAACTCCTCGAGATAGATCGCCGCCGCGACGCTGATCGGCAGCGACAGCAGGATCGCCGTGACGATGGTCAGGAACGTGCCCATCATGGCGCCGCCCAGTCCGGCCTGCTCCGGTTCGCGCGAATCGCCGGTCGCGAAGAAATTGACGTTGAAGGCGCTGCCGACGCGGCCGTCCGCCTCGAGCTTGTCGAACCAGGCGATCGCCTGGTCCTTGATCGGCCGGTCGGCCTCCGCCGCGTCGCGGCTGATGCGGCCCTTGGCCAGCATGTCGATGTCGGTCGAGGCCAGCACTTCGACCCGCTGCGTCGTGCCGACCAGGTTGGGGTTCTCCATTACCAGGCGCTTAACGTCGTCGCCGGCGGCATTGCTGAGGAAGTCGCTGAGCGCGCGGCGGTCGGCGCGCGAGGACGCCTCCGGGAACAGGTCGCGCAGGGAATCGCGCGCCACCGCCTGGTAGTCGCCGGTGCTGAGCGATTCGGGCAGCCGCGTGCCAGCCGGGTCGACCTTGTCGGCGGCGATATTGACGTCGAGCGCGATGCGAGTCTGCCAGAAGGCGCTGTAGCCCTGCGCCACCACGGTGACGGCGAGGAAGCCCAGCATGAACACCGCAAAGCCGATCGCCAGCACGCCGTACAGGCGAAACCGCCGTTCCGCCGCATAGCGCCGGCGGATCCGGGCTTCGGAAAGGTCCGGCCGGCGCAGCTTGCCGCCGGCACCCGCTGTCGGTCCTGAAATCACTGCGTCAGTCATACTTCTCTCGATACTTGCGCACAATGTTGAGTGCGATGATGTTGAGAACCAGGGTGACCGCGAACAGCAGGAGGCCGAGGGCAAAAGCCGCGAGGGTCTTCGGGCTGTCGAACTCCTGGTCGCCCACCAACAGGGTGACGATCTGCGCCGTCACGGTCGTGACGGCCTCCAGCGGATTGATGGTGAGGTTGGCGGCAAGTCCCGCCGCCATCACCACGATCATGGTCTCGCCGATGGCGCGGCTGACGGCCAGGAGGACGGCGCCGACGATGCCGGGCAGGGCCGCCGGGAACACCACTTGGCGGATGGTCTCAGACTTGGTGGCGCCCAGCGCATAGGAACCGTCGCGCAGGCTCTGCGGCACCGCATTCATAACGTCGTCGGACAGCGAAGAGATGAATGGGATGATCATCACGCCCATGATCAGGCCGGCGGCCAATGCGCTCTCCGAGGCGACGTTGAGGCCGACGACAGCGCCCAGGTCGCGCAGGATGGGGCCGATGGTGAGGGCCGCGAAGAAGCCGTAGACCACGGTCGGGATGCCGGCGAGGATCTCCACCAGCGGCTTGAAATAGGTGCGTACCTTGGGTCCCGCGTAGTCCGACAGGTAGACCGCGATCATCAGCCCGGTCGGCACCGCCACCACCATCGCGACGACCGTGATCAGTAGCGTGCCGGCGATCACGGGGATCGCGCCGAATGCGCCGGACGAGCCCACCTGATCGGCGCGCATCGCCATCTGCGGGCTCCATTGCAGCCCGAACAGGAAATCCGTGATCGGGATCTGCGCGAAGAAGCGCAGCGATTCGAACACCAGCGAGAGCACGATCCCGACCGTAGTCAGGATGGCGAGGCAGGAGCAGGCGAACAGCACGCCAAGCACGATCCGCTCGACCCGGTTGCGCGACCGGGCGTCGACGTTGATGCGGCGATACGCAAACCCGATCCCGATCAGCGCGAGCGCCACCGCCGCGCCGATCGCGCCAAGGTTCGACATCGATTGCCAGGCGCGATAGGTCTCGGCACCCGCGCGCACCGCCGGATCGGCCACCTGGCTGAGGTCGGCATAGTTCGCCGCCTGCCGCACTTCGCTCAGCAGCAGCGACAGCTGGTTTTCATCCAGGCTCGAGACTCGCTCCGGCGGCAGCGCCGACGTCGCCGCTTCCGTGACGATCGCGGGCTGCGCCGCCAGCCAGACCAGCGCCACCAGCAGTGACGGCAGGCCGCACCACAGCGCGACGTAGAAGCCGTGATAGTTGGGCAGGGAGTGCAGGCGCCGCAGGTTGCCGCCGGCGACCGACACCGACCGGCTGCGGCCCATGAAATACCCGATCAGGCTGAGGCCGAGCACCGCGATCAGGACCGCGCTGACCGTCGTGCCGGCGGAACGGGTCAGGCCGGACAAGGCGGCCAAGCCGCCGCCCGCGCCCGCCACGTCGAGGCCCAGTGCCGCGAGCGTCGTGGTCTCGATCTGCTTGCGCTCATCGGGCATGAACGGGACCAGGCCCTTGTCCGCCAGATACCCTTCGGGACCCATGGCGCGTTCGCTCACCAGCTCGCGCACGAAGGAATCGATCCCCGGCACGATGGTGCGGTGCGCGTCCTTGACATAGACGAACAGGTCGCGCGCCACCGGATATTGCTTGCCGGCGATCGCCTCGTAGGTCGGCGCGACGCCTTCGACCTTGGCGGCCTTCAGCGTGTCGGCGTTCTGCTCCAGGAAGGAATAGCCGAAGATACCGAAGGCGGCCGGATTGGCCTGCAGCTTCTGCACGATCAGATTGTCGTTCTCGCCGGCGTCGATATACGCGCCGTCCTCGCGCACCTGCTGGCACGCGGCTTTCTTGGCATCGCCTTGCAGGGTGGCGATCTCGGGCACGGTCTCGCAGCCCGTGTCCATCACCAGTTCGACGAAGGCATCGCGGGTGCCGGAGGTCGGCGGTGGGCCCAGCACTTCGATCCGCTCCGCCGGCAGCGACGGATCGATCTCGTTCCAGGAGAGATAGGGGTTCGGAACCAGCTGGCCGTTCTGCGGCACGGTCTTGGCGAGCGCCAGGAACAGCTGCGTGCGCGTGACGTTGAAGTCCGGCCCGCCCTTGGCGCTGGCGACGACGATGCCGTCATGGCCGATCGGGATCTCGGTGATCTTGGCGACGCCGTTCTGGGCGCAGGCCGCGATTTCGCTGTCCTTGATCTGGCGCGAGGCGCCGGCGATATCGGGCGTCGCTTCGCCGACACCCTCGCAGAACAGCTTGAACCCGCCGCCGGTGCCGGTCGCTTCGACCACCGGGGATTTCAGCGCGCCCTGCTTGGCCAGCGCCTCGGTGACCGTGGTCGAGAATGGATAGACCGTCGAAGAGCCGACGATGTGGAGACTGTCTCGGGCTACGGCCGGCGCCGCGATCACGAGCATCGCCGTCACGCCGACTGCCAAGGCTGAAACGCGTTTCATGCCCAAAGCCGCTCCCGCTTGGTTGTCCGATGCATCGAGGCGGACATTATTACTATTATGTTACAACAATATGACAACTAGATCTGGGGGTGGTTACATCCACCACCCCCAGATCCAGCGGTTTAGTTCATCGGAGTGAGGGACATCGCCTTGCTGGCGACCGCCTGCTGATTCTCCGGGGTCAGGGTGATCAGGCCCTTGTCGGCCAGGTAGCCTTCCTCGCCCATCGCGCGCTCGCTGACGTACTCGGCGACGAACTCGCGCATGCCGGGGATGACGCCGACATGGGCGTTCTTGACGTAGATGTAGAGCTCACGGCCGATAGGATAGGACTTATCGGCGACCGCTTCGAAGGTCGGGCCGACGCCCTCGACCTTGGCGCCCTGCAGCTTGTCGGCGTTCTCTTCGAGGAACGAGTAGCCGAAGATGCCGAACGCTGCCGGATTCGATTCCAGCTTCTGGACGATCAGGTTGTCGTTCTCGCCGGCTTCGACATAACCGCCATCTTCACGGATCGACTGGCAGACCGCCTTCTTGGCATCGCCTTCCAGCGCCTTGATCTCCGGGAATTCGCCGCAGCCGACGTCCATCACCAGCTCGACGAAGGCGTCGCGCGTGCCGGAGGTCGGCGGTGGGCCGAGCACTTCGATCTTCTGATTGGGCAGGCTCGGATCGATGTCCGACCAGTTCTTGTAGGGATTGTCCACCAGCTTGCCATCGACCGGCACCTGCTTGGCGAGCGCCTGGAACAGCTGCTTACGGCTGAGGTCGACCGCCGGGCCCGACTTCGAATTCGAGAAGGCGATGCCGTCATAGCCGATCAGAATCTCGGTGATCGAGGTGACGCCCGCCTTCTTGCAGGTCTCGACCTCGCTGTCCTTGATCTTGCGCGACGCCCCGGTGATGTCGGGCGTGCCTTCGCCGACACCGCTGCAGAACAGCTTCATGCCGCCGCCGGTGCCGGTCGATTCAACGACCGGGGTCTTGAACTTGCCGGCCTTGCCGAAGCTCTCGGCGACCGCGGTGGTGAAGGGGAACACCGTCGACGAACCGACGATTTGGATCTGGTCGCGCGCTTGGGCGGCGCCGGCGGTGATTGCCAGCCCAGCCAGAGCGGCGAGAGCAACGGACATGCGTTTCATAGCCTCTCCTTCCGGTTTGATAGAACTGAGGCTACGGCGACCCCAATCGCCGGCCCCTCTGTACTCGGGCCGGAAACTAGGTCGCTTCCGTGACACGCTTTCTACAACCGCGTTACGGTTATGTTACGAGGTCTGCCAGACCGGTTGAGAGGTCGGTGCTAGTGCCATGATCGCGCGCCGAAAACCCGTTAAACCGTACAATCGGGCGTCAAATTTGTGACGGCGCGAAAATCGGTCCCTAATCAGCGGCGCGCAGGCCCGAGGCTTCTTCCGCCGGCAAGTAGACCGTAAAAACGCTGCCTTCGCCCGGCGCCGACTCGATCTCGAGACTGCCGCGGTGGCGGTTCACCACGTGCTTCACGATGGCGAGGCCGAGGCCCGTGCCGCCGAGATCGCGCGAGCGCGCCGCGTCCACGCGATAGAAGCGTTCGGTCAGCCGCGGGATGTGCTCGCGCGCGATGCCCTCGCCATAGTCGGCGACCGCCACCGCGATCATCGCCTTGGCGCGACGCAAGCCCGGCAGGTGCGCCTTGATCTCCACCGGATCGACGATGTGCGTCGCGGTCAAGGTCACGGCGGTGCCCGGCCGACCGTATTTGATCGCGTTGTCGATCAGGTTCTGGAACACCTGGGTCAGTTCCTCGGTATCGCCGACCGCGCGGCCCATCGAACTCGCCGGCAGCTCGATCCTCATGTTGCGATCGGCGGCGCGCAGCGACAGCGCGTTGGCGACGCGGCCGATCACATCCGAGAGTTCGACGCCGCCGGACGGACGCGCATGCTCGTTGAGCTCGATACGGCTCAAGGACAGAAGATCGGCGACCAGACGGCTCATGCGCCCGGCCTGCTCGTGCATGATGCCGAGGAAGCGCTCGTGCGCATCGAGATCGCCCTTGGCCGGCCCGCGCAAAGTCTCGATGAAGCCCATCAGGGTCGCGATCGGCGTCTTCAATTCATGGCTCACGTTGGCGATGAAGTCGCTGCGCAGCCGTTCCAGCCGATGCTCGGCGCTGGCGTCCTTGAGCGCGATCAGAACCCGGTCTGCGTCCAGCCGCTTCAGGTCGGCGATCAGCAGTCGGTCGCGGCCGATCGGGGTCTCGACGCCCTCGATCGCGCCCACAGTGGCACCGACCGCCGACGCGAGGTCCTGGCTCTGGCTGCCCATCACCTGGTCCAGCGCATCGATCAGCGGCGGATGCCGCAGCACGCCCATCAGGCTGCGGCCGGCCACCGCCTCGCCCAACAGCTGACGGGTACGATCGTTGGCCCACAGTATGTCGCGCCGCCGATCCACCACCAGGATGGCGAGCGGCACGGCCTCTAGCACCTCGTAGGAATCGGCGTGCTGCTCCGGTTCAGCTTCGGTCAAGCCGGATGGTGCTTCGCTGGGCTCGGGTTCGACTGCGTTCGTTGCCTCGCCCGCCGGCTCATTGAAAGGCGCCTCGTGGGGCCGGATTACAAGCCAGGCGGCGGCGCTGGTGAGCCCAACGCCGCCGATGCCGATGGCCGCCAGCCAAGCCGGATCGCCACCGACTGTGATGCCGATCACGGTCAAGAGAGCGGCCCATATGGCGGCGTCGTAACAGAGAAGTGTAAGGAACGGTTTCGGCAACGGGGCCATTTTCCCGCTTGGTCCAAAGCATCAGTATAGCCGGGGGCGACTCGGGGGAACCCCGCCTCTTCCGGCCGAGTTCAGTATAACGGGTTCCAGCAACGACGGGACGAATGTCATGAAAAGATCAAATCTGGGTAAGGTGTCGGTGGCGGCCATGCTGATCGGGCTCGGGGCCTGGGGTATCGGCAGCGCCGCCTTAGCGGAAGAGAGCACCTATAAGCCCTGGACCAGCGCCACGCAGGCGCAGGCCAACCAGACCAGCGACCAGAAACTGACCAGCCTGGTGACCGATCTCAACGCCCTTATCAAGAAGGCCGAAACTGCGAACGCCGCCGACCCCAATTTCATCGCCGACCTTAAGAAGCTGGCGGCTAAGTATCCAACCACCGGGACCACGGCAAGCACTGCGGGCCAAGTCTTCATCTCCGACAACTTCGCCGACGGCAACTACACGGCCAATCCGACCTGGAAGGTCTCGGCCGGCACCTGGCAGGTTGATACCAAGGGCCAGAGCATCGGGCTCAGCAGCATCATCGGCCAGTCCGCCAGCAACAAGGTCAGCGGCAACGACGTGCTGAAGGCCATCCTCGGCGTGCAGCAGCAGCAAGCGCCGCAATCGACCTATGCCTCGATCTACACCGCTGCGGCGATGTCCAACACCTTCAAGATGAGCATGAAGCTGGTGTCGGCCAACAAGAAGGGTCCGCTCAACATCGGCCCCTATCAAGGCGCCAGCGCCAGCAGCGGCTATCGCCTGGTCTATCAGCCGGGCAACGAGACCGGACTGATCCTGCAGCGCATCGTCGGCAACCAGGTGACGCAGGTCGGCGCCTACAACGACCCGGTCAACCTCGAAGACGGCAAGGTGCACGAACTGCTGTGGTCGCGCGAGGCGAGCGGCAAGATGCGGGTCTATGTCGACGGCCAGCAGCTCATCATCGCAACCGACACGCAGATCCAGGGCAATCTCGATGGCTGGCTGAACGTCAACCAGGGCGGCGCCTACTGGATCCGCGAGATCAAGGTGGTCGGTCTCTAAGACACGCAAAGCCGGAAGTCAGCGCGACTTCCGGCTTTTTCTTTACTCGGCCGCGGCGAGCTCGCTGCGGAACATCGCTTCCATCTCGCGGCGAATGCGTACCGCTTCGCTGCTCTCATCGATGACAACGTCGCCCGACGTCAACGCTGCGCCCGCCTTCACTACGCGCCGTAGCTTGACATGATGGGCGAGCCCGATCGGCAATCCACCGATGCGCAAGCTGTCCGATGCCGGCATCAGCTTGCCCCACACCGTGAAGCCGCCTTCGCCGTCCAGCATCTCGCCTTCCTGGAGGTCGCGCTTGGCGGTCGCGACTGCGTCGCCGCGGAAGCCGGTGGGCGCGCCGGTCGCCTCGCCGCGCAAGCCGGCGCTCGCAACCGAGATGCCGAGTTCAAGCCCGATCAGATGGAACGGCTTGTAGAGCGCGGTGTAGTGGCCTGACGGATCGGTCACCAGCCCGTATTCGGCGAAGCAGCGCTTCACGTAGTCGCTCGGCGCTTCGAACACCACGTAGACGCCCCAGCGTAGATCGCGGAATACGGGCTTGCCGTCGCGCTGCAACGAGGAGATGACCTCCACCTGGCCTTTGTGATCGAGCATGCCGCCCTCGGACTTCGGCCGCAGAATGCTTGGCAGATCATCGACGCCGCATGGCGGGAACGACAGGCCACCGGGCGCCGGTGTCAGGCCAGTCGCGTTCGCCACCGCCGCCATCTCGATTGCCGACTTGGTGCCGTCGAGGAAGGAGTTGAACATCTGCGGGTTCATGCCGCCTTGCCTGGCTTGCTCGGCGGTGAGGCCGTAATGGCCCCACACGGTCTCAGGCGTCGATTGATGATAGGTCGGCAAATACTTGGTGCCCTTGCCGGCCGCGACCACGTCGAAGCCACAAGCCCGCGCCCAATCCACCTGCTCGGCGATCAGCGCCGGCTGGTCGCCATAGGCGAGGCTGTAGACCACGCCCGCCTTGCGCGCCCTGGCCGCCAGCAGCGGGCCGGCGAGCACGTCGGCCTCGACATTCACCATCACGATATGCTTGCCGTGCTGGATCGCCGCCAGTGCATGCGCGATGCCGGCCGCCGGATGTCCGGTCGCGTCGATCACCACGTCCAGCGCCGGATGCGCGATCAGCGTCTTCGCATCGTCGCCGACCCAGGTGGCGCCGCGCTCGACTGCCTCGCTCAGCAAGCGCGCGCTGATCTGCTCCGCCGGCCAGCCGACGTTGGCGAGCGCTGCGCGTGCGCGCGCGGGATCGAGATCCGCGACGCCAAGGACGTGCAGGCCGCGGGTGCGGCGCGCCTGCGCCAGGAACATCGAGCCGAACTTGCCGGCGCCGATCAGCCCGACGCGCAGCGGCTTCCCCGTCGCGTCACGTTCGAGCAGCAGCTTGTGCAGGTTCATGGTCGTGCTCCCTCAAGCCGCCGCGCCGCGCCGCGCGCGCGCATAGGTCAGCAGGCAATCGTCCGGCAGCATCTCGATCGGCGTGAAGTCACGGTTGGCGATCCAGGTCGCCCGCTTGAAGCGGCGGATCGCGTTGTCGCAGCGATTGAGCGACAGGTAAAGGATCCAGCGCGACCATGGCGTCATGTTCGAGCCCGAGGCATGCACCAGGTTGCCATGGAACAGCAGCATCGAGCCGGCCGGTCCCTTCGGTGCCACGATGCCGCCCTCGTCCACCAGGCGCGTGATGGTGTCGTTGTCGATAGTCCACAGCGGATAGGAGGTGGTGGTGACGTCGTGTCCTGCTTCCAGCCGGCCGAGGCGATGGCTGCGCGGGATGAACATCAGCGGCCCGTTGAACTCGTTGGCCTCGGCCAGGAACAACGCGATGTTCATGGCGCGCGGGGTCGGCATGTCGTCGTCGTTGAACCAGGTGGCATAGTCCTGGTGCCACTGCCACACCGCGCCATCGAACGCTGACTTGGCGTTGATCTTGAACTGATGCATGTAGAGGTGGTCGGATCCGAGCAGCTGCGTCCCCGGCCCCACCAGCCGCGGATGGCGCGCCACCATCTCGTAGACCGGGTTCCAGGTCTGCACATAGAAGGCAGAGCGCGGCGCATTCGAATTCTTTTCGCGGATCACCTCCGGCCGGTCCTCCGCGAACATGCCGGGGATCTCTCCGGTCAGCAGCGCCATCTCCTCGGCGGAGAACACGTTGGGCAGGAACAGGTAGCCCTCCTGCTCGAAGGTTGCGATCTGAGCGTCGGTCAGCTTCATGATCTTTTCCTCCTTTTGCTCGCCGGTGTTCCACCGGTCGCTGCTTCCTGTCCGTCGGTTGCACGCACCAGGCCCGCGAACTTCATCGACGCATGATCGGCATGGTGGCGCGCGGCCGCTTCGGCGCGATCCGGATCGGCGGCGATCACCGCATCCAGGATCGCCTGATGCTCGTCCCACACGTCGCGCATCGGGTAGTGCTGCAGATAGCCGCCGATCAGCCGGCGGATATGGTGCCAGTGCAGCGAAGCGGTCTCGGCGATCATCGGGTTGCCGCACAGGTCGTAGAGCAGGCGATGAAACCGCATGTCGGCATCGACCATGCGCTTGACCGATCCCGAGGCGAACGCTGCGCGGCCTTCCGAAATCAGCGCCGGTCCCCATGCCTTGGCATCGGCGCTGCCGCGCTGCGCGGCGCCACGGCAGGCCGCGCCATCGAGCGCGCTGCGCAGCTCATAGAGATGGCAGATGAAATCGGCATCGAGCGGCGCCACCACCACGCCCCGCCGCCCGGTCTCGCGGACGAAGCCCTGGACCTTCAGCAGCGCCAGCGCCTGGACCACCGGCTGGCGCGAGACGTTCAGCCTGGCCGCCAGATCGTCCTGGTTGATGCGCGCGCCGGCCGCCAGCTCGCCGCCGCTGATCGCGTCGAGGATGGCGTCATAGGTCCGGTCGGTCAGCGACCGTTCGAGCGCGAGGTGCCGCATACGTGCTCCGCGGAGCAGATCCGTGATGTCGTATACGGTACACAGTAGGACCGAAAAAGCAAGGGCGCAGGCGGGCGCTAGCCGATCAGGGGGTTCAGGAGACGCGGCCGAGATACCCGGCGAAATCGCGGACGAACACGGTTTCCCAGCCCCCGTCGTAGCTTTCGCGGGCGGCTGCCGCCTGGGCGCCGAGCGCCTCCCAGCCGCGATGAACCAGGCGTACCCGTGTCGCGTCCCGTTCCGCTGCGAAGCTGAGCTCGACCACGGTATGCGGATCGGCGGCGCGCCCGGGATGCCAGGTCATGGAGAATCCGGCAGGCGGTGACCAAGCGAGGACGCGACCCCAGTCCGATTCCGTGCCGTCGGCCGCGGTTTCATAGATCCGCCCGCCCGCTCTCGGCTCGATCGCGACATTGCGCGTTTGCGCCTGTGCCACCGAGTGAGTCTGCATCGGCCACCACTGCGCGATCTCGGCGGTGAAGGCGGCGAACGCCCGCGCCGGATCGCAGCGCACCAGCACGCTTTTCTCGACCGCCGGCACGGTGAAGCGAGCAGCGTCGGTCATCGTGCCTTCTCCACATGGCGCGCGAAGGCGGCGAGCGCATCCGACCACAGCCCGTCGAGATAGGCGCGCAATTCTCCGATCCCCTCCGGCGCGATCGCGAAATAGTGCCGCGTACCCCGCCGCGTTTCCGCGACCAGCCCGCTCTCCTTCAGCACCTTGAGATGCTGCGACACCGCCGGGCGACTGATGGTCATGCCTGCCGCGATCTCACCCACTGCGCGCGGGCCTTCCCGGAGCTTTTCCAGGATCTCCTGGCGCATGGGATCGGCGAGCGCCGCGGCTACTTGGTAAGTCATTACTTACCGTAAGTTAATACTTACAGTTTGTCAAGCCGGCGGCAGCGATTTCCTGAACGCATCGAGCGTACCCATGCGCTGGTACCAGGCGGCGGTATGCGCGCCCGGAGGACTGACCTTGGCCAAACCAAGCTGGAACAGGTTCGAGGCGACCGCGAGGTCTGCGATCGTCGGTTTCGGCCCGGTGAGAAAGTCCTGGGCGGCAAGTCCCGCATCAAGGATCGGGGCCAGTTCGCGCAGATTTGCCTCGCCACGCGCGATGGCTGCCAAGTCGCCCTTGTCGCCCCGGAACAGCTTGTTGCGCACGATGTCGATGACCGCCGGGGACAGGCGGCACTGGTTCCAGTCCAGCCACTGCTCCACCCGCGCGCGATGCTTGGGATCCGCCGGATACCAGTCGGTCAAGCCATGCTTGTGGCAGAGATAGCGCAGGATCGCGTTCGATTCGTGCAGCACGAGATCGCCGTCGAGCAGCGTCGGCACCTGATGATTGGGATTGATCGCGAGATAGGCTGCTGACAGATGCGCGCCACTCGCCATGTCAACATGGCGCAGCTCGTACGGCAGCTTTGCCGCCTCCAGCAGCGACACGACACGACGGGCATGCTGCGAATAAGGGAAGTGGTAGAGAATGTACATGGTGTCCTCCGATGCGGTCAGCAGCGGAGGAAGGATAGATCAGATCACTGACATTTTTTGGCAGTAGTCTGCGAGAGGTCGCCGGCGCGCTACCGCGCATGCACCATGGTCGCCATGGCGGCGAAGGCGGCGGCGGTCACGATGTCGTTGACGGTCGCGCCCATCTGCACGATCTGCACCGGCTTGGTGAGGCCGACCAGCACCGGGCCGATCACGGTCTCACCCAGCTGCTTCATCAGCTTGGCGGTGATGTTGGCGGAATGCAGCGCCGGCATGATGAGGATGTTGGCCGGGCCCGACAGGCGCGTGAAGGGATAGAGCTCCTTCATCAGGCCGTAATCGAGCGCGACGTCCGCCTGCATCTCGCCCTCGTATTCGAAGTCGGCGTGGCGGCCGTCCATCACCTCGACCGCCTCGCGGATGCGCTCGGCCTTTTCGCGCGGCGGGTTGCCGAAGTTCGAGAAGGACAGGAACGCGACCCGCGGCTCGTGCCCGAGCTGGCGCGCCAGCGAGGCCGACTGCGACGCGAAGTCCGCCAGCTGCTCCGCCGTCGGCAATTCGTGTACCGAGGTGTCGGCGATCAGCACCGTGCGGCCGCGCGCCACCACCACCGAGATCGCCATCAGGGTCTGGTGCTCGCGCACGTCGATGACGCGCAGCACGTCCTCGAGGCAGACCGCGAAGCTGCGGGTGGTGCCGGTCACCATCGCGTCGGCGTGGCCCGCCTCCACCATGCAGGCGCCGAACACGTTGCGGTCCTGGTTCACCATGCGGTTGACGTCGCGCAACAGCGAGCCGTGGCGCTGCAGCTTGGCATACAGCATCTCGTGATACTGCTTGGTGTTTTGCGAGTTGGCGGCGTTGACGATCTCGAGGCCCGCCGCCTCGCCGAGGCCGGACTGCTTGATGGTGTCGTGAATGCGCTCGGTGCGTCCGATCAGCACCGGCGTGCCGTAGCCGGCCGCGCGATAGGCAAGCGCCGCGCGGATCACGCGCTCCTCCTCGCCCTCGGCGAACACCACGCGCCGCGGATTGAGGTGCAGACGCTCGAAGATGAGATGCATCGACGCCGCCGCGGGATCGAGCCGCGCGGCGAGCGTCGCCTTGTAGTCATCCATGTCGATGATCGGCCGGCGCGCGACGCCGCTGTCCATCGCCGCCTTCGCGACCGCCGCCGGGATGGCGGAGATCAGGCGCGGATCGAACGGCACCGGGATGATGTATTCCGGCCCGAATCGCAGCCGCCGCCCGGAATAAGCGGCGTCGACTTCGTCCGGAACATCCTGCCTCGCCAAAGCGGCGAGAGCCTCGGCTGCCGCGATCTTCATCTCGTCATTGATGGTGCGCGCGCGCACATCCAAGGCGCCGCGGAAGATGTACGGGAATCCGAGCACATTGTTGACCTGGTTCGCGTAATCGCTGCGCCCGGTCGCGACGATGGCATCCGAACGCACGGCCTTCACCTCCTCGGGCGTGATCTCCGGGTCGGGATTGGCCATGGCGAATATGATCGGCTTCGGCGCCATGCTCTTGACCATGTCCTGGGTCACCGCGCCCTTGGCGGAGAGGCCGATGAACACGTCGGCGCCTTCCATTGCCTCCTCGAGCGAGCGCGCCTTGGTCACCACCGCATGGGCCGACTTCCACTGGTTCATGCCTTCGATGCGGCCCTGGTAGATCACGCCTTTGGTGTCGCACAGGATCGCCTGGTCGTGCGGCAGGCCCATGCGTTTGATCAGCTCCACGCAGGCGATCGAGGCGGCACCCGCGCCGTTCACCACGATCTTGACGTCCTTTATGGTCCGGCCGGTGAGATGCAGTGCGTTGATCAGGCCCGCGGTGGTGATGATGGCGGTCCCGTGCTGATCGTCGTGGAACACCGGGATGTCCATCATCTCGCGCAGTTGCTGCTCGATGATGAAGCATTCCGGCGCTTTAATGTCCTCCAGGTTGATGCCGCCGAACGAAGGCCCGAGATAGCGCACCGCGTTGATGAACTTGTCGACGTCGTCGGTGTCGACTTCCAGGTCCATCGCATCAATGTCGGCGAAGCGCTTGAACAGCACCGCCTTGCCTTCCATCACCGGCTTGGACGCCAGCGCGCCGAGATCGCCGAGGCCGAGCACCGCCGTGCCGTTGGAGATCACCGCCACCAGGTTGCCCTTGGCGGTGTAGTCGTAGGCGGTGTTGGGATCCTTCTCGATCGCGAGGCATGGCCAAGCGACCCCGGGCGAATAGGCGAGCGACAGATCGCGCTGGGTCGTCAGCGGCTTGGTGGCAATGATCTCGATCTTGCCCGGACGGCCCTGGCTGTGGAAAACAAGCGCTTCCTCTTCGGTAATGCGCGGCTTATTGGTGGACATGGAAAAGCTAAGGGCTCCCCGCAGTTTCCCAGGACGGTCATTATCCCCTGCTTCCCGCAGGGCGAACCATCAGGCTGGCATGAATTCACGCAGGTTGCAAAGGTTTGGGGGCGATGACGGCGCTTGCTGCAGTGCGGTTCGGCGCTCCGTAATGGCTGCCCGAGCGCTACAGGACCCTGCCAATTTCACTCCGTCATCCCCGCCGACGAATGTCGGCCTTCGCCGAGGGGGCTTGGCCTTGGGATCCACGAGTTTATGTGAAACCGCACGGTCTCGCCCCACGGAACTCGTGGATGGCAAGGCCAAGCCTTGCCATGACGATCGATAGTGGCATGGGGTCCGAGACCATGTCTGACTCCCAGCGCATTGCCACCGACGCTCCCGAGGCGACCGACGCCGCGACCACGCCCATGATGGCGCAATACCTGGCCATGAAGCGCCAGCACCCGGATGCGCTCCTGTTCTACCGCATGGGCGATTTCTACGAGCTGTTCTTCGCCGACGCCGAGAAGGCCGCCGCCGCGCTCTCGATCGTGCTCACCACCCGCGGCACGCACCTGGGCGAGCCGATCAAGATGTGCGGCGTACCGATCCATGCCGCCGAAGGCTATCTCAACCGCCTGATCCGCAAGGGCTTCAAGGTCGCGGTCTGCGAGCAGGTGGAAGACCCGGCGGAAGCCAAGAAGCGCGGCGGCAAGTCGGTGGTGCGGCGCGACGTGGTGCGGGTGGTGACGCCCGGCACGCTGACCGAGGACGGCCTGCTCGACGCCGCCAGCCACAACTACCTGTGCGCCCTCGCCGACGCCGCGGGAACGCTCGGTCTCGCCTGGGTCGACATCTCCACGGGCCAGTTCCGCTGCCAGGCGATCGAGCGCAAGGCGCTGCCCGCCGCGCTGGCGCGCCTCGACCCGACCGAGATCCTGCTGCCCGACCGCCTCCTGCTGCAGAGCGATCTCTACGAGCTGTTCCAGGAGTGGAAGTCCGCGCTGTCGCCGCTGCCCAACGCGCGCTTCGACAGCGAGAATGCGCGGCTGCGCCTGCAGAACTTCCACAAGGTCGCCGCGCTCGATGCCTTCGGCGCCTTCACCCGCGCCGAGCTGGCCGCCGCCGGCGGCATCCTCGACTATGTCGAGCTGACCCAGCAGGGCAAGATGCCGCGGCTGTCGCAGCTCGCGCGCATCGGCGCCGGCGCGATCCTGGAAATCGACGCCGCCACGCGCCGCAACCTCGAGCTCAGCCGCACCTTGGGCGGCGAGCGGCAGGGCAGCCTGCTTTCCATTATCGACCGCACAGTGACGGGTGCCGGCGCGCGCCTGCTCGGCGAATGGCTGGCGGCGCCCCTGACGGATACTGCGGCGATCGCCGCGCGCCAGGACGCCGTCGCGCATCTGCTCAGCGAGACTCGCCTGCGCGAGGATCTGCGCGCGCACCTGAAGAAGGCGCCGGACCTGGAGCGCGCACTGTCGCGGCTGTCGCTGGACCGTGGCGGCCCGCGCGATCTCGCCGCCATCCGCGACGGCCTGCTGGCCGCTGCCGGCATCAAAACGCTGTTCGCCGAGGCGCGCTTCGGTTCACCGCCGCCGTTGCTGCAACAGGCGCTGACCGACCTCGGCCATCACGCCGACCTGATCGACCGGCTGACCCGCGCGTTGGCCGAGAGCCTGCCGCTGCTCGCGCGCGACGGCAGCTTCGTCGCGCAAGGCTACCTGCCCGACCTCGACCAGTGGCGTACGCTGCGCGACGATTCGCGCAAGCTGATCCTGGAGCTGGAGGCGCGTTATCGCGCCGACCTCGGCATCGGCTCGCTCAAGATCAAGCACAACAACGTGCTGGGCTACTTCGTCGAGGCGACCACCACGCAGCATGACAAGGTGAAGGCGGACAGCCGCTTCATCCAGCGCCAGTCGACCGCCAACGCCACCCGCTTCACCACCGTCGAGCTGGGCGAGCTGGAAACCAAGATCTCGCAAGCCGCCGACAAGGCGGTGGCGCTGGAGCTGCGCCTGTTCGCCGACCTCGTCGGGGAAGTGACCGCGCGCGCCGACGGCATCTCCAAGACCGCGGGCGCGCTGGCGCTGATCGACGTCGCCGCCGGCCTCGCCGATCTCGCGGAGACCGAGAGCTGGTCGCGCCCGCGCGTGGTCGGCGATGGCGTCTTCCGCATCGCGCGCGGCCGCCATCCGGTGGTCGAAGCGGCGCTGAAGCGCGGCGGCAGCGGGCCGTTCGTCGCCAACGATTGCGACCTCAGCGACGGCATGCGCCTGTGGCTGGTAACCGGCCCCAACATGGCCGGCAAATCGACCTTCCTACGCCAGAACGCGCTCATCGTCATCCTGGCGCAGATGGGCAGCTGCGTGCCCGCCGAACGCGCCGAGATCGGCGTCATCGACAAGCTGTTCTCCAGGGTCGGTGCCGCCGACGACCTGGCGCGCGGCCGCAGCACCTTCATGGTGGAGATGGTCGAGACCGCCGCCATCCTCAACCAGGCGACCGCGCGCTCATTGGTCATCCTCGACGAGATCGGGAGAGGCACCGCCACCTTCGACGGCCTCTCGATCGCCTGGGCGACGCTCGAGCAGCTGCACGACGTGAACAAGTGCCGCGCGCTGTTCGCGACGCACTACCACGAACTCACCAGCCTCGCCGCCCGCCTGCCCGAGATGAAGCCCCACACCATGAAGGTGATGGAGTGGCAGGGCAGCGTGAAGTTCCTCCACGAAATCGCCCCCGGCGCCGCCGACCGCAGCTACGGCATCCACGTCGCCGAGCTGGCGGGCTTGCCGGCCGCAGTGATCGCGCGGGCGCAGGAGGTGCTGGGCACGCTGGAGCAAGGCGAGCAGGCTGGGGCGCTGGCAAGGCTGGCGGACGATCTGCCGCTGTTCTCGGCGGCGATGGCGACGGCTTTGAAGCCGAGCGGCGCCTCCGAACCCAGCGCCTTGGAGCGCGCATTGGCAGAGATTAACCCTGACGAACTGACGCCAAAGGAGGCTTTGGAGATCGTGTACCGACTGAAACACATCCGGGAATAGTTGCGAACAGACCTGGCCACAAACTTGTACGACGTGCTGGCGCCGCTATTGGACTTTCAGTGGAGCGAGGGAGAGTTCGCTTTCGCCCCTGGCATTTGGATTCGGCGATTCGAAAATCTCCCCAGTCTTTCCCAATTCAGCGATGAATTGTCGAGAGATGAATGGAGCACGGCAAGAGAAACTCCACATTGGTTAGTGTATGAGTGGGACGGCATTAGTCGGCCAAAACCAAAGCCTATCGCTGAGATTTTCCTGTTGTCGCTTTGGCTTGCGAAGCGAACAAGAACGCGAATCGCCGTTCGATTCGAAATCGATCAGCAGCGACCGACGAAGCACTTCGGCAGGCAAAGAATGCTGGATCGTTTTGCTTCAATCGAAGGCACGATCACCGACGACGACTTCTCCAGAAGTGAGCTGGAGGTGGCGTCTAGGTACTACCCGGCGCTCGTCTCCATCTATTTAACTCAGGGTCGCTTGAGTAGCGCGCTATCCCTTACCGTATCTGGCTGTTGGTCGCATTTCTGGCAGTCCGCCTTCATTTGCCATGCCGCCGCGGTGGAATGCATCCTAACGTACTCAGAGGCCGGTGGATTGACGCGACGCTTAGGTACGTCCTACGCCTGCCTGAAAGAGACAGAAGTTTCTGCTCGTAATGCAGCATATGAGGACTTCGCTGAGCTCTACTCAATTCGTTCTGACATCATGCATGGACGTTCTCACAACGTCGCCGCATCTCACCGATTGCCTAGCCTCGCGCGCTTCCAGAACATGCTTCGGGGTCTTTGGAAGATGGTATTGGCATTGCCGGAGTTGATTGCGATTCTTGACGGGCCCGATGTCCAAAGGAGAGACCACTTTCTCTCACTTCAGAGAGATTACAAACCGCCTGCAAGATAGCTAAACTTTGGAAATGGAATACACCGCACTCCTCACTCCTTCTATCTCCACCTCCCTCCAAAATTTCAACCCCGCTCTCTCCGCTGTCCGGATCGACCCCCGGTGCTCCGGATCGATCAGCGCGATCAACCTCTTGAGCCCCAGCGTCTCGAATCCATACCGCGCCAGCGCTCGCGCCGCCTCCGCACCGAGGCCTTGGCGTTGCCAGGGCGTGGCGATCAGGTAGGCGATCTCCACCTCGTCCACGCCATAGATGGTCCACGGCAGCAGCCCGCAGCGACCGATGAACTGGCCGGTCGGCTTGTGGATCGTGGCCCAGAGGCCGAGTTCGGGATGGTCGGGGTGGCCGGTCAGGAACCACTCCAGCTCTTCCCGCGTCTCGTCCAGGGTCAGGGTGCCTTCGGGGAAATAGCGGCGGATCTCCGGGTCGCGGTAGAGCGCGTAGAGGTCATCGAGGTCGGACGCCACCAGGCGCCGCATCAGCAGGCGTTCGGTCTCGAGGATCTTCATGCCGCTTCATAGCACGGCTACTGCGGCATCTCCGCCTTGATCTTGATGCTCGAATACCAGGCAGACGCGTTCGCCATGTCGTCGTCGCTCAGGCCCTGGGCGATGATGGACATCTGCTCGTGCTTGCGCTCGCCCGACTTGAAGGCCTTGAGCTGGCGCAGCAAGTATTCGACGTTCTCGGCCGCGAGGTGCGGGGCGTCGGGATTCTTGGCGATGCCGTCGAGGCCGTGGCAGACGGCGCAGGTGCCCTGGGCCACCTTCTTGCCGGCGGCGGGGTCGGCGGCGAAGGCGGTGGCCGCGCCGAAGACGGCGGCGATGAGTGCGGCGAATGCTGCAAGCGACTTCATCGAGTTCACTCCACGGGAAAGGCGGGCCGCGGCGTGAGCCGCGGCCCGAGCAACATTACTGGCTGTAAGAAATGCGGTACACCGCTCCGGCGAAATCGTCGGACACCAGGAGCGAGCCGTCGCGCAGTTGCGCGATGTCGACCGGGCGGCCGATATATTCGCCGTCGGCGTTGAGCCAGCCGGCCGCGAACTCTTCCTGCTCGCCGGCGGTGCCGTCGTCGTTGAGCGGCGTGAACAGCACGCGCGCGCCGACCGGCTCGGTGCGGTTCCACGAGCCATGCTGGGCGGTGAACACGCCCTTCTTGTATTTGGCCGGGAACTTGTTGCCGGTGTAGAATACGAGGCCGAGATCGGCGGCGTGCGCAATGGTCTCCACCACCGGCGGCACCGCGTTGGCCGGCGGCTCGGCGTCCTTGAAGTCGGGAATGCGGACGCTGCCGCCCAGGTACGGGAAGCCGAAATGCTGGCCCGCCTGGGTGATGCGGTCGAGCTCGCCCGGCGGCTGGTCGTCGCCCATGCCGTCGACCTGGTTGTCGTTGGTCCACAGCTCGCCGGTCACCGGATTGAAATCCATGCCGACCGGGTTGCGCAGGCCGATGGCATAGGTCTCGCGCTCGCTGCCGTCCTGGTTCATGCGCACGATGCCGCCGATGCCGACCTTCTCGTACAGCTCGACCTTCTCCTTGGGCTGCACGTTGTAGGGCTGGCCGAGCTGCACATAGAGCTTCTTGTCCGGGCCGATCCGGCACACCCGGGCGGTGTGGTTGAAGCTCTCCTCCTCCTTCGGGATCAGCTCGCCCTGCTTCACCACCTGGCCGACCGCGATGTCCGGGCTCTCATAGAAGAACTCGGCGGCGGGGAACACCAGGATGCGGTTGCGCTCGGCGATATAGAGGAAGCCGTCCTTCGAGAAGCACGGCCCGTTCGGGATGTCGAAGGCGAGCGACGGGGCGAACCGCTTCACCTCGTCCGCCGCGCCGTCCTTGTTGCGGTCGGTGATCGCCCACACCGCGTCCTTGCGGGTGCCGACGAAGGTGACGACGCCCTGCGGCCCAACCGCGATGTGGCGCGCATCCGGCACCACGGCATAGAGGTTGATCTTGAATCCCGGCGGCAGCTTGATCTGCTCCAGGTTCTTGCGCAGCTGGGCGGCGTACTCATCGTTCTGCGGCACCGGCTGGAACGCCGCCATCGATGTGCCGGTCGCTTGCATGCCGCTCAGTTTCTGCAGGTTCTCGGTCGGCACGGTCTCCGCCGACTGCGCAAGTGCCAATTGGGCAAATGCAAGTCCAGCGAAAGCCATCGCGCCCACCGCGATGGACGAAAGCAACAAACTCCTCATTTGCTCCTCCCATTCAGCTTGTTATGGCGCCCTCATTTCCTCCCCGATGAAAACGCTATCATGAGAAATTCGCCGCGCCTATTGATCTGACGACCAAAGGTTGGGGTACGCGGGTACTGCACGGGGTGCTGCATCGACCAATCCACGGATTGGCCGGGAGGCTTTTACCTGCCCTTGATGGCGAGCCACACGCCGCTCAACACCAGCGCGGAGGCAAGCAGGAAGCTGAGGCTGATCCGCTCGCCCAGCAACACGGCGGCGAGAATGACGCCAGAGACCGGCTGCAAAAATTGGACGAGGCCGACGCGCGCGATGCCGCCTTTGCCCAGCGCCCAGTACCACAACACGTAGCCGAGGATGGTGACGATGACGGCGAGATAGCCGACCGCGCTCCAGGCCGGCACCGAGGCGACCGCGAATTCGCCGCGCATCCACAGAATTGGCACGATCGGCGCCAGAAGCAGCGCCATCGATGCGGCGCCCCAGAAGGTGGTGCCGGTCGAGGGATAACCGGCCTGCTGCAGCCGCCCGCCCGCGACATAACCGAGCGAGGCGAAGCAGTTCGACACCAGCACCAGCGCATCGCCTGCGATGCTCGCTGTCCCAGTGCCCGGACCAGCGCGGCCGGCGATCAGCACCACCTCGCCCGCGAGCGCGATCAGGCTGCCGAGAATCCAGATGCGGGTCGGCCGCCGCCGATCCCATCCCATCGCGATCGCGCCGGTGAAGATCGGCAGCGCCGCCAGGATCATCGAGGCGTGATTGGCAGAGGTGAGATGGACCCCGAAGGTGAAGAGCAGCGGAAAGCCGACGAAGCCGCAGAAGCCGGAGAGCAGCAGGATGAGTTGCAGGCGCCGCTGCGCCGGCCAGCGCACCTTCATCGCCAGCGCCACCGGAACCGCCAGTGCGCCGCCCAGGAAGGTGCGCAGCACCGCGACGCTGAGCGGCGAGAGGTCGGCGACCGCGACCTTCGCCGCCACCGGCGAGGCGCCCCACAGCACGACCGCCGCGAGCGCGGCCAGGATGACGGATGGCGACATAGAGCGGGTTTCCACCTGATTGCGGACGGCTATAGCAATTTAAGTCAAATGCCGCCAGTCGGCGCTCCTAACCATTCCTCAATCTGCCGGTGCTGGAATCAGACCGTGCTGCCGCAACGGAGTGCCGCGCGAATGTCATACGATCAGCCCATGGATCGAGATCGCGCGGCCTACAACCGCAACCTGATCGACAACACCGTGTTCGCCGCGCGCAAGAGCGGTGGCGTCGCGTACCTGCTGTGGGTGTTCGTGGGTGGCCTCGGGATGCACAATTTCTATCTCGGCCGCCAGAAGGCCGGCGCGCTCCAGATGGCCGGCACATTGCTGACCTACTGCAGCTACGTCTCACCGGATCCCTGGCCGCTGGCCGGCATGGCCATCGGCGTGCCGCTCGGCATCAGCCTGCTGATCGATCTGTTTAGGATGCCATCCTACGTCGTCACCTGCAGCGAACGCCTGCGCGCGCGGCTCCAGGACGACCTGGAGGATTGGCGCGGCGCCTGAGGCTCTACACCAGCTGCAGGAAGATGAGGACCAGCCCCACCACCGACACCGCCCACACGCCGGTCCGCAGCCACGGGATGCCGACGAGATAGACGACGGCGTACGCGAGGCGCCCCCAGAAGAACAGCTGCGCACCGAGGGCTGTCATCTCGTTGGCGCGGCCCGCGACCTGGGCCACCAGCACGAGCATCGCGAACAGCACCAGGCTTTCCAGCATGTTGCGGTGTGCGCGGGTGGCGCGGCCGGCCCAACCGGTGAATTCCGGCAGCGGCTCGCGATTGCCGGCGAGGCGCGGCAGCCCGACCTGCACGGTCGCGCCGGCCACCGCGACCACCATCTGCACCACGCAGAGCGCCACGGACCAGACCAGCAAGTGAAGTTCGGCGGAGAGTTCGAGCGGCATATGCGTCCCCTTGCCTTGTCGCAAACGACCGCAGCTTCCAGGACGATACACTGCCAGGGCGAGTCGCCGGAAAATGCGGCTTAGGCGCTGGCCGTGTCCAAGGCCGTGATGTCGGCTGCCGCAAGCTTCAGCCGGACCGAGGCGACGAGGTCGCCGAGCTGCTTCGGATTGGTCGCGCTGGCGATCGGCGCCGTCACCTTGGTCATCAGCCAGGCGAGCGCGACCTGCGCCGGCGTGGCGCGATGACGTTCGGCGACGGTGTCCAGCGCATCCAGCACGGCGAAGCCGCGCTTGTTCAGGTAAGCCTCGACATCCTCGCCGCGCGGGCTCTGCTTCAGGTCCGCCTTGCTGCGGTACTTGCCGGTGAGGAAGCCCGAGGCCAGACCGAAATACGGAATGACGCCGACATCGCGTTGCGCGCACAGCGGCGCCAGCTCCTTCTCGAAGTCGCGCACCATCAGATTGTATTCCGGCTGCAGCGTCTCGTAGCGCGGCAGGCCATGCTTGGCGCTCGCCTCCAGCGACGCGGCAAGCCGCTCGGGCGTGAAGTTGGACGCGCCGATGGCCCGCACCTTGCCGGCCTTGATCAGCGCGCCATAGGCGTCCAGCGTTTCCTCGATCGGCGTATCCGGATCGTCGCGGTGCGACTGGTAGAGGTCGATATAGTCGGTGCCGAGCCGGCGCAGCGACTCATCGGCGGCGCGCAGGATGTAGGCCTTGCTGAGACCCTTCTTGTGCGGCCCCATCTCCGATCCGACCTTGGTCGCGATGACGACGTCGTCGCGCTTGCCGCGCCGCTTCAGCCAGTCGCCGATGATGGTCTCGGATTCGCCGCCATGATGCCCCGGCGCCCATTTGGAATAGACGTCAGCGGTATCTATGAAATTGAGGCCGGCATCGACGAAGCCGTCGAGCAGGCGGAAGCTCATGTCCTCGTCCGCAGTCCAGCCGAACACATTGCCGCCCAGGCACAGCGGCGCAACGTGCAGTTCCGATTTTCCGAGCCTACGCATTTCCATGTCTCTTCCTGAGGCCGTTTAGTTGTGTCGTCACCCCGGCCTTGAGCCGGGGTCCATTCGGCAGTCGCACGCGGATCAATGGATCCCCGGTCAAGCCCCGGATGACGGCCGGGAAAGTGGCACCGGCGTCGCCATCTCATGATGCGGCATCAGTCCACGTTCCGCGCCCACACCACGCCGAGCGCATCCAGCTTGGCCACGCGACCGGCGATTTCCGACAGCGCCGGACACTCCTTCTTGAACCAGGCCGGCCCCGGCCGCCACATGTTCATCACCGCGACATAAAGATCGAGCGCCGAAAATGTCGCGCCCAGCACCCAGGGCTTGCATGGATTCTGCGCGGCGAAGTAGCGCCACAGCTCCTTGCGATGCTCGTCCGTCGCCTTGCGCAGATGCTTGCCGGCGGCTTCATCCCCGGCCCAGCGCTTGGGGTCGTCGCCGTAGCTGAAGGTCGGATAGATCGCCGCCACGATGAATTCCAGCCAGCGCAGGAACATCGGCCGCGCCGGGTCCTTCGCCGCCGGGATCAGCCCGGCCTGCGGCGCCATGTCGGCGATATGCAGGATGATCGCGGCGCTCTCCGTCATCGCGCGGCCGTCGGGCAGCACCAGCGTCGGCACCTGCCCGAGCGGATTGAGCGCCAGCAGCCGATCGCGCTGCGAGCCCGGCTCGACATAGGGGATCATCTCGACCTCGTGCGGCAGCTTCGCCAAAGCGAGCGCCGCCTCCACGATCATGGAGCCGCAGGCCTTGGACGCGATCAGGTGGTACTTGGTCATTCCGTCTTTCACCGCCGATTGAAGTGGCGCTTCAGGATCACCGACGTCTCGATCTCCTGCACGTCCTCGAGCGCCGCGATCTCGCTGCGCACCGCCTGCAGGCGCGTCATGCTGTCGGCCACCACCTCCACCAGGCCGTCGGTCTCGCCGGCGACCGAATCGAACACCACCACCTCCGGGATCTTGCGCAGATGCGGCGCGAGGTCGTCGCATACCGCCTGCCGGGTCTTGATGATGAAATAGGCGGCGACCCGGTTCTCCGCCGAGTCGTTGCGGCGGATGGTGTAGCCCGCCAGCACCCCGTCGCGCTCCAGCCGCGCCAGCCGCTCCTGCGCGGCAGAGCGTGACAGCCCGATGCGGCGGGCCAGCTCCTTCACGCTCTGGCGCGCATTCTCCGCCAGCAGCGTCAGGATCTGCTGGTCGGTCTGGTCGAGTTTGCGGGCCATGGCGACGCCTCACAATGCCGGTCGGTGCGCGACACAATGACGATACAGGCCGATCGCCTTGGCTGCTAGACCCGCTGCCCATGAAGTTTGTAACACCACGCGACTTTGTCGCCGCCAAGGCCTGGGACGCCCTGCCGATCGCCGAGATCGAGGGCGCGACCATTCGCCTGCATTGGACCGACCGACCTTACACCTGGCACGTCAATGACGGCGCCGAGGTGTTCGTGGTGCTGGAGGGTGCCATCACCATGCATTACCGCCGCGACGGACGTGAGCAACGCCAGCCGATGCAGGCCGGCGACATCTGCCACGCCGCTCCGGGCGACGAGCATGTCGCGCATCCGGTCGGCACAGCCCGCGTGCTGGTGATCGAGAAGAAGGGCAGCGTGTGAGTTTCGTGTTTCGCTAGGCCGCGCCGCGCGTCAGGAACAGCCGGTTCAATTTATTGAAGGTCTGGTAGACGCGGTCGAACGCCGGCTTGAATGCGCTCCGGCTCTTGAGCGCTTCGACAGTGCCGCCGACCGTCCGATGCACGTCCGCGATGCTGCGCTTGCCGTCGACCGCGCCGAGGATCTCGGCGCTGTGCGGCGGGATCTGCAGCCGCACCTCGAGTCCGTCGATCGAGACCTTGAGATTGCTGCGGCCCTTCAAGCTGTCCGCCAGCGCGCCACCGCCGGCGCGCAGCACCGGCACCATGCCATCATCGGGCCACGCAACTGCGCCGCCGGCGCGGCCCTTGCGCACCAGGTAGACGATGTGGCGCTTGAGATTGCCGGCCAGCTGTTCGGCGAAGGTGGCGCGCGCGATCGGGTCGAGACGCTCCAGCCGGTGCAGCAGGCTGGGATCGGTCAGGTAGCTGGCGGGATCGTAGCGCCACGGCTCGATGAAGGCGGCGATCTCCAGCCCGGCGCCGCGTACCAGCTCCGCCAGCTCCGGCACCGTATAGGCGCGGTCCTGCGGATGCAGCAGCAGGTCCGCCAGCCCGGCATCGCCGCCTGCCAGGTGATCGCCGATCGACTGATTGCGCCGCAGCCAGTTGGTGGCCGGCAGCTGCTTCAGGAGATCGCGCGCGGTCGCGAGTTGATTGGTCGCCGTCAAGGCCGGCGCCGGCGCATAGGCGGCGAGCGTTTTCAGCATCGCCTGCATCGGATACACACCGGTACGCCCGAGCGTGCCATACACCATGATCCCCATGCCGCCATCCGGCGCCAGCGCCGCGGTGAGCGCGGCAAGCCCCGCGGTCGGATCGGCGAGGTGATGCAGCACGCCGCAGCAATCGATGTAGACGAACTGGCCCAGATCGAGCGTGGGCAGGTCGAGCAGCGAGCCCGTCACGAACGTGATGTTGTCGAGATCCCGCACCTTTGCGCGCTGTTCCGCGACGGCGCGCGAGGCCACGGATAGATCGAGATAGACAATCTCGGCAGGGCAGCCGGCATCCTTCAGATGCTGGGCCAGCATGATGAGCCCATCGCCGGTGCCGCCACCCGCCACCAGCGCGCGGAATGGCTGCGTGAAATCGCGAGCGCCGGCATAGAGATAGTGATTGAGCTCCAGCAGGTGGCTAGGCGAGCCTTCGATCAGGCGCTGCGCCTCGTCGCGCGGATCGCGCGCCGGATAGGGCAGGAGCTCATATTGCTGGCGAACCTTGTCGGACATGATCGGGCCGTCCCAGAAAGGCCCTAGCGCTCCGCCGTGCCGGTGCGGAACAACTTGGTCGGCTGAGCCTGCACGTTGACCACCAGCACCAGGTTGTCGCCGGACACCAGCAGCGACTTCTTGCCCTCGCGCGGCAGCGGCACGTTCACCTTGCGGCAGTAGTTGATCATGGCGGCGCCGATGATCTCGGCGGAGATCTGCACCTTCTGCAGCTGGCCGGCGGCATCGTCGCGAATGGTAATCTCGACCTCGGTGTCGGGCGTCGCCACGATCTCGCAGCCTTCGACCACGCCCGACGGCAGCGGCTTCTTGGTGGCGGCGTAATAGAGCTTCACCGCCATCACCAGCGCATCCTTGCTGAAGGAGATGTGGCGCAGCTCGCCCAGAGCCGGCAGGCGGCTATTGAGATCGCTGGATTTCGACGGCGACTTGTTCATTCATTCCCTTATCCCTGCGCATCCGCTTCCGGCATCCGCGCAGCATGCCGCGACTCGGGACCTCGCAACCCCCAGTCGCGCCGTCAGGGTGCCGCGACACGCGATTGGGGGCAAGAGGGATGTAGACAGACTTTCTAGAACTTTTCCACCCAGGTACGTAGGTCGGCCTCAAGCGTCCAGGCGCTGCGCGGCTGGCGATACAGCGACCAATAGGCCTCCGCGATGTCCGCGGGTTTCAGCTTGGCATCGCCCTCCGCCTCGCCGATCTGGCCGTCGATCACGATGTGGGCGACGTGAATGCCCTTCGGCCCCAGTTCGCGCGCCATGCTCTGCGCGAGGGCGCGCAGGCCGAACTTGGCGATCGCGAACGGCGCGAAATTGGCGCTGCCGCGCAGCGAGGCGGTGGCGCCGGTGAACAGGATCGTCCCGGTATTCGAGCCAATCATGGCTTTCGCCGCCGCCTGACCGACATGGAAGCCGCCGAGGCAGCCGACGCGCCACGCCGCCTCGAGCTGACCGGGCGTCAGCTCCAGGATGCTGCCGCGCGCATAGCCGCTGGCATTGAAGATCACCAGGTCCGGCACCCCGGCATCGGCGATTGCATCGTTGAAGGCGGATTGCACGCTCGCCGGATCGCTCACATCGCACTCCAGAGCGGGGGCTTCGTGCAAGCCGCGCTCGTCCAGCAGCTTGCGCAGCCGGCCGCGATCGCGCGCGCCCGCGCTCACCTTCATCCCTTCGCCGGCGCATTTCTGCACCAGGGCGGCGCCGAGGCCGGGGCCGACACCGATGACGATGGCATGCTTGTTGAAGGGCATGAGACTGCTCCGATCGCTGAACTGGGTCGCCGGAGTATAGCCCGGTGCGCGGCTATGCGTTACGGCCCGCGCTCATGGCAGCCATTCGATGCACGCTCGTCAGAGCGGCTTCGGCGGGACGATTTCGATGGTGCGCTTGTTCGCGCCGTCTTCCAGATCGACGCGCAGCTTCCAGCTCTGCCAGGAATTCCGGTAGAGCACAGGGTTGCTGATCTTCACCTTGACGGTGCTTTCGGTGATGTCGGCGCGGTAGTCGGACCCGCCTGAGTAGATCGGGAACCCGATACCGATGCCTGTCCCGAAGTTGCCCGACGAGCCGCCGCCGACCCCGACCCCGACGGTGGGTCTGGCTCCGCCGTTGGAGTGATAGACCTGCCGGTCGCGCTGGATGTCGTAGGCCGCGGTTTCCACGCCGGTCGGATCGACCAGCACCGCGCGCGCCACCGGCAGAGGATCGCGGACCTTCACTTCGATCACGGTCGGATCGCTCGCCAAGAAATGCGCGTCGGTGGAATAGGGCGAGGTGCCGCCGTAGCCGCTGCCGCCATTGTTGGAGCATGCCGCCAGCAGGAGCATCGCCAGGATCGGAAAGAGTTTCTGTCGCATGGCTCTATTGTGCGCCTTCCAAGGACGCAAACAAGTCCGCCAGCCGTCACGCTCCCGTGAGCGCTGTGATGCGCGCCACACCATGCCCACACCTTTTTCTGTCACCCCGGACTTGATCCGGGGTCCATTCCTCAGGAGCACGAGCGGTGGCTGGATGGATCCCGGCTCAAGGCCCGTCGGCGTAGGCCGACATTCGTCGGCCGGGATGACAGAGTGGTAGCGAGAGCATGCGGATCCCTGCAATCAATTCGCCGGCTTGCCGAGCGTATCGATCTCGCGCTGCAGCTGCTGGCGTTCGGTAGAACCCTCGGGCATCAGAGCCAGAACCTTCTCCCACAGCGCCTTCGCCTCGTCCGGCCGGCCTTCGGCGCGCGCCACCACGCCGGCGTAGAACAGGCCGAGCGGGTTCTCCGGATCGAGCGTGCGGATGCGCTTCACCGCCTCCGGGAGTTCCGCCGGCACGGCCTTGGCGAGATCCGTGCGTCCCTGGATCAGCGCGCCGGCATAATCCAGCTGCACGTCAAGGCGCGAGGGCGCGCGCTTCGCCGCCTCGGCCCAGGCGGCGCGCGCTTCGTCGCGTTGCTCCAGCACGCCGTAGGCGTTGGCGAGGCGGATCCAGCCTTCGAGATTGTCCGGCTCCTCCTTCATCTTGGCGGCGAGGCGCTCCACCATGCTTTCGATGAAGGCCTGGCGCTGCTCCGGCGTCATCTGCTCGGCCGCCGCCATGTCCTCCGCGCTCGGGCCGGCCGAACCGCCGGTGCGTCCCGGCAGCTTCGCCGGATCCTTGCCCAACTGTCGCGCCGCCTTGTCGATATTGTCCGCCAGCAGTTGGCGCAGCGGTGCTTCCGGTGGCAATTGCCGCTCGAGCGTCAGCCAATCGGCGAGCGCGCCTTCGACGTCCTGGTTCTGCGCCTTGGCGAGCGCGAGGAAGAAGCGCGAGGTCGGGTCGCCGGGATCGGCGCTGAGCGTCCGCTGCAAGGCCGCTTGCGCTTCCGACGTAACGCGTCCGCCTTCCGCCACGATCGCAGCGTGTGCAAACTGGCGCAGCAGGTCAGGCTCCTTGCGCCCCAGCGCCATCGCCTTGGCGAAAGAATCGGCGGCGTCCTTGGCGCGCTCGATGTCGGCATAGGCGCGACCGAGATCGATCCAGCTCTGCGCGTCGGATGGCGATTGCTCGACCTTGGCTTCCAGCGCCTGGATTTCGGGCGAGGTGCGCGTGCGCTCCTCCGCCAGCCGCTCCATTGCCGATTGCGAGGGCAGGTGCGGCGAGCCCAGCAACAGATACAAGCCGAAACCCGCGAGCGGCAGGATCACCGCCATCGCGAGCGTCAGGCGGTGGCTGGGCGGGCGCGCCGGCTGGAACTTCTTGCCTTCGTCGAGCGCCAGGATGCGGCGCTCGATCTCGATCTGCGCCGCGCGCGCCTGCTCCGGAGTGAGCAGGCCGCGCTGCTCGTCGCGCGTCAGCTCCCCCAGCTGGTCGCGATAGACCTCGAGCGCGAACGCATCCTCGCTCTTGAACTTGCGGGTGTCGAACAGCGGCGCCGCCAGCACCACGGCCGCGGCGAGAGTCAGCACGCCGGCGATGATCCAGAACAGGATCATGCGCGGTCCTCCGGGCCATCGTGCAGCAGGCGCTCGACCCGGCTGTGCTCGTCGGCGCTGAGCTCGCGCGCCCGCGCCGGTTCCTGGGCGCGACGGCGGAAGAAGATCGCGACGCCAATCGCGGCGAGCACCAGGATCGCGAACGGCCCGATCCACAGCACGTAGGTCGAGCCCTTGAACGGCGGATCGAACAGCACGAAGTCGCCGTAGCGCGCGACCAGGTAGTCGCGGATCTCCTGGTCGCTCTTGCCTGCCGCGATCTGTTCGCGGATCAGCACGCGCAGTTCCTGCGCGATGTCGGCATCGGAATCGGCAACTGACTGGCTCTGGCACACCACGCAGCGGATGTCGCGCCCGAGGTCGCGGGCGCGCTGCTCCAGCGCGGGATCGGCGAGCTGCGCCTCCTGCGCCAAGGCCGGCATGACCGCCAGCCACAGCATCGCCAGCAATGCCAACGCGCGCCTCACTTCTTGGCCTCCGCGATCGCCGGCGCCAGTTGCTCGCGCAGCCCCTCGGGCGACAGCGGCCCGGCGAGGCGATACAGCACGGTGCCATCCGCACCCACCAGGAAGGTCTCCGGCACGCCGGTGATGCCGAAATCGATGCCGGTGCGGCCGTTGTTGTCGGTGCCGGTCGCGGCATAAGGATCGCCGAGCTCTTGCAGGAACGCGCGCGCGGCGTCCGGCTTGTCCTTCCAGGCGACCCCGATCACCGGCACGCCGAACTCGGCGGTGATCTGCTTTAGCAGCGGATGCTCCGCCCGGCACGGCAGGCACCAGGACGCGAAGAAATTGATCGCCACCAGCTGCCCTTTGTAGGACGCGAGCGTGAGCCGCGGCGCGTTGTCCGACAGCCCCGGCAGATCGACCGCCGGCGCCGCCGTGCCGACCAGCGCGGAGGGCAGAACGCTCTTGTCGCGCTTCGGATCGAGGCCGATCCAGAACAGCGCCACCAGGACGACGACGATCGCGATCGGGAGCAGGAAGACCAGGCGGCGCATGCGCGATCGTCAGGCCTTGGCCGCTTGCGCGGCACCGGCGCGCACCGGTGCGCCGACGCGATAGCGCCGGTCGCTGAGGCTGGTGAGGCCGCCCGCCACCATGATCAGCGCGCCGAACCAGATCCACCCCACCAGCGGCTCGTGATAGACGCGCACGATCCAGCCGCCCTTGCCGTCCGGTTCGCCGATCACAGCATAGAGATCGGCGAGCGGCATGGAGCGGATCGCGGCCTCCGTGGTTGGCATCGGCTGCACCAGGTATTGCCGGCGCTCCGGATAGAGGTTGGCGACCACATCGCCGTCGTGGCTCACCACGAAATGCGCCTGGTCGGCCAGGTAATTCTCGCCGCGGATGCCGCTGACGCTCTCCAGCTTGAATTCGTAGCCCTGCAGGGTCAGCGACTGGCCGGGCTGCAGCACCTTGATATTCTCGGTCTTCCACGCGGCCGCGCCGGTCATGCCGATGACCGCGACCGCGAGCCCGAAATGCGCGAGGCTCATGCCATAGGCGGCGCGCGGCATGTGGCGCGCGCGGTTCCAGATCCGCGCCGGGTTGCCTTCGAACAGGCGGATACGCTCCATGAACTCGATCAGCGTGCCGACCAGCAGCCACACGCCGACGAACAAGCCGAACGGCGCCAGCAGCGGCCCGTCGCTCCTGATCCAGACCGCGATGATGGCGGCGCCAAGGGCGCAGACGCCGGCCGCGACCAGGCGCTGCAAGGCGCCGCGCACGTCGCCGCGCTTCCAGCCCATGAACGGCCCGACCGCCATCAGCAGCAGCAGCGGCAGCGCCAGCACGCCGAAGGTCGCCAGGTAGAACGGCGCGCCGACCGAAATGGTCTTGCCGGTGGTCAGATCCAGCAGCAGCGGATAGAGCGTGCCAAGCAGCACTGTCGCCGTCATGGTCGCCAGCAGCAGGTTGTTCATCACCAGCGCGCCCTCGCGGCTGAGCGGCGCGAACAGGCCGCCGCCGCGCAAGGTCGGCGCGCGCAGAGCATAGAGCGACAAGGGCACGCCGATCGCGATCGCCAGCAGCGCCAGGATGAAGACACCGCGGGTCGGATCGTCGGCGAACGCGTGCACCGAGGTGATGATGCCCGAGCGCACCAGGAACGTGCCGAGCAGCGAGAAGCCGAAGGTCAGAATCGAGAGCAGGATGGTCCAGCTCTTGAGCGCGTCGCGCTTCTCCACCACCAGCGCCGAGTGCAGCAAGGCAGTGCCGATCAGCCACGGCATGAAGGAGGCGTTCTCCACCGGGTCCCAGAACCACCAGCCGCCCCAGCCGAGCTCGTTGTAGGCCCACCAGGAACCGAGCGCGACGCCACCGGTGAGGCAGGACCAGGACAACAGGCACCACGGCCGCACCCAGCGCGCCCAGGCCGCGTCGACCTTGCCGTCGATCAGGGCGGCGACCGCGAACGAGAACACGATCGAGAAGCCGACATAGCCGAGGTAGAGCATCGGCGGATGCATCGCGAGCCCGGGGTCCTGCAGCAGCGGATTAAGCTCGTCGCCCTCGACCGGCGCCGGATTGAGCCGCGCGAACGGGTTCGACGTCAGCAGCAGGAACAGCAGGAACCCGACCGAGATCATGGCCTGGATGCTGAGCGTGCGCGCCTTCAGCCGCGGCGGCAGATTCTCGCCGAACAGCGCCACCAGCGCGCCGAAGATGGTGAGGATGAGCACCCACAGCAGCAGCGAGCCCTCATGATTGCCCCAGGTGCCGGAGAGCTTGTAGATCAGCGGCTGCTCGCTGTGCGAATGCTGGGCCACGATCGCGACCGAGAAGTCGGACGAAGCGAACGCCTGCATCAGCGCCAGGAATGCGAACGCCACGAACGCAAACTGCGCCAGCGCCGCTGGCTTCGCCAGCTGCATCCACGGCCGGATGCCGCGCGCCGCCCCAACCATCGGCAAGGTCGACTGGGCGAGCGCCATCACCAATGCGAGGACAAGTGCGTAGTGGCCGAGTTCGGGGATCATGCGCGGCACTCCTGAAAGCCAGCTACTACTCCGTCATCCACGCCGACGAATGTCGGCCTTCGCCGACGGCGCTTGGCCTTGGGATCCACGAGTGTGCCTCCAACAGCATCGTCTAGCCCGGCGAAACTGGTGGATGGCAAGGCCAAGCCTTGCCATGACGGTTGAGAAGGCATGGTCTTCGCGCCCATCACTGCGACCCCGCCGGCTGCGTCTTACCCTCAGTCTCCTGCCAGCGTCCCGATTCCTTCAGCGCCTTGGCGACTTCGGGCGGCATATAGGTCTCGTCGTGCTTGGCCAGCACCTCGCGCGCGACGAACTGGCCGCTGTCGTCGAACGCGCCTTCGACGATCACGCCCTGGCCCTCGCGGAACAAGTCCGGCAGCAGGCCGCGATAGCTCACCGTGACCGCGTTGCTGAGGTCGGTGACGGAGAAGGACACCACCTCGCCCTGCTTCTCGACCGTCCCGGACTCCACCAGCCCGCCCAGGCGGAACAGCGAACCGGCGTCCGGTCGGTTGCTCGCGACCTCGGTCGGGCTGCGGAAGAACACCAGTTCCTCGTTCAGCGCGCGCAGGATGAGGGTCGCGGCGATGCCGAGCACCACCACCGTCGCCAGCACCAGGTAGAGGCGGAGGCGCTTGCGACTCATGCGTCGTCGCTCATCGCGGGATCGGATTCGGTGACGCGCTCGAGCGCACGCTCGGCCGCGCGCAGCCGTCGCCAGCTCAACGCCGCGAAGGCGATCAGCATCAACACCGCCACGCCGTAGGCCGGCCAGACAAATGCTCCGTCCCCGCCCATGTCGAAGAATCCGAGAGTGCTCATGATGCGGCTGCCCTAGCGCGCGAAGGCGGCGGCACGGTGGCGCGCCTCCAGCAGCATCGCCTTCATGCGCGTCATCACCACCGCGAAAAAATAGAGCGTGAAGGCGATGATCATGGTGAACAGCGGCCACAGCATGGAGGGATCGATGGTCGGCCCGTCCATGCGGATGATGCTCTCCGACTGGTGCAAAGTGTTCCACCAATCGACCGAGTATTTGATGATCGGCAGGTTGACGAGCCCGACGATCGCGATGATCGCCGCCGAGCGCCGTCCGCGCTGCCGGTCGTCGAATGCGTGGGTCAGCGCGATGTGTCCGACATAGAGAAAGAACAGCACCAGGAAAGAGGTGAGCCGCGCGTCCCACACCCAGTAGGTGCCCCAGGTCGGCTTGCCCCACAGCGAACCCGTCACCAGCGCGACGAAGGTGAAGGCGGCCCCCACCGGCGCGATCGCTTCCGACGCGACGTCAGCCAGCGGGTGCCGCCAGATCAGCGCGCTGGCTCCGGCGGCGCCCAGCAGCGCATAGCCCATCATCGCCATCCAGGCCGACGGCACGTGGATATACATGATGCGCACCGTGTCGCCCTGCTGGTAGTCCGGCGGCGAGCCGACGAGCGCGAGATAGAGCCCGGCCGCGAACAGGATCGCCGCCGCGCCGGTCAGCCACGGCAACATCGCCCCGGCTAGGCGCAGGAAGCGCCCAGGATTGGCAAAGCGATGAAGATTAAAGCCTGTCACCATAGGGGTTTATATACAGGCCGCCTTCCCCCGAAACCAGCCGCCCGCTCCCGGTCTTTCGACCCAGCGGCAATCAGCCTCAACGAACATCCCGTTCTTGCCCGTCACCCCGGCCAAGCGCAGCGCGAGCCGGGGTCCATTCATCCACGGCACGGACCGTGCGGCGGAGGAATGGATCCCGGGTCAAGCCCGGGATGACGGTTGAGTGGGACGTGCAGGAAAAAAGGGCGCCGCCTTGCGGCGACGCCCTCGCTCTACCCCCAAAAGAACTCTTCGGAGCCGTCTGCTCCAACCCGGGGATAAACCCGGGATACGCGCCGGGCCGGTCCCCCCGGAACCGGCCCGGGGCGCGCCGTTAAGGTCCCTTGTTATAGGTTCCGTGCGGCGCGACCAAGACTTCGACGCGGCGGTTTTCCGAGTTGGCCTCGGAATCGGCGGCCCCTTCGGGCTCGCCCATCGCCACGACTGCAACAGAGCCCGCTAACGGTCCCCCCAGACCGCGCAGGGCCTGGGCCACCGCATGCGCCCGGCGTTGTGCCAGCGCGCGATTGGCCTCAAGCGAACCTTGGGTATCGGCGTAACCGGTGATGACCACCGTCGCGATCGGATACTGGCTCATGAAGCCCGCCACCTCGTCGAGGGCGGCTTGGTCGTCGTCGCCGAGGGCGGCGGAGCCGGTATCGAAATAGATCGACTTGCTCATGGCCCCGACCGTCTGGGGCACGTGCAGGGATTCGAGATAGGCGATGCGGGCGCGCAAGGGATCGAGGATGCGGTTGAACGCGTCTTCCGCCCGGCGGCGATGCTCTGCCGCCTGTTCCGCCGACTGGGTGCCCTCATCGATCAGGGTCTGGCTGACGTGCAGGTAGGGCGGGACTTCCGCGAGCTCGTCGTGGATCTCCTGCGCCCGCCGCGCCTTGTCGCCCGCTTCGTTGAGATTGATGAGGAACTCGCCGAAATCGCCTTCCTGGGTCTGTTCGACATTGGCGGCGATGTTATCGAGATCGGCTTGGCGGTCGGAGGCGGCGCAAGCTCCGAGCGCGAACACTGACGCGCCGAGCAAAGCGAGCTTCACGCCGCGGGTCATGCCGTACTCTTCCCCCTACTCACATGTTTGAATGCTCATCCAGCGCGGCTGGTGCAGAGCGGCCATAACATAAATTCAAGTGATGATTAGAATCCATAGGAAATCATTGGATTTTTCGAACCGCTGTGTCGAACAATCCATACTTGTGGCGGAGCGGCCACAGATTGTGGCGCACGCTATATCGATTGGACTAGCGGTCCTAACGCAGGGCCTGCCGGAGCGCCGCCGCCGTTGCCCAGGGTGTGATCGCCAGCAGCCCGAGATCGACTCCGCCGAGCAGCAGCAGCGCCCCGGTCGGATCGGCGTCCGCCAGCAGGGCGCGGCTGATGCTGCCGGCGGCAAAGATCAGCACCGGCACATAGAGCGGCAGGATCAGCAGCGTCAGCAGGATGCCGCCGCGCCGGCTGCCCAAGGTCAGCGCCGCGCCCAATCCGCCGAGCAGACTGAGCGCCGGCGTCGCCAGCGCCAACGCCAGCAGCATTGGCGCGTAGCTGCCCGCCGGCGCGTTCAGCATCAGCGCCAGCAGCGGCGCCGCGACCAGCAGGGGCAATCCGGTCGACAGCCAGTGCGCCAGCGCCTTGGCCAGCGCCGCCAGCTCCAGCGGCAGCGGCCCGAGCGCCATCAGGTCCAGGCTGCCATCCTCGAAATCGCCCTGATACAACCGGTCCAGCGACAGCAGTGCCGCCAGCGCCGCCATGCTGAGCACCACCCCGGTCGAGACTCGCATCAAGGCATTGGGCTCCGGCCCGATCGCAAACGGGAACAGGATGCCGGCCGCCAGGAAGAACAGCACCACCACCCAGGCGTCGATGCCCTGGCGGTACGACAGCACCAGGTCGCGCTTCAGCAGGGCGATGAACGCGTTCATGCCGCGCCCCCGAGCTGCAGCACGCGCGCCTCGATCGCCAGCGGCTCATGGGTCGCGATGATCGCCAGCCGGCCGGCGCCGAGATGCCGCTTCAGCAGCGCGATGAACGCCGCGCGCGCCTCGATGTCGAGCGCCGTCACCGGCTCGTCCAGCAGCCACAGCGGCGCATCGCTGAGCACGAGCCGGCTCAGGGCCAGCCGACGCTTCTGCCCGGCCGACAAGATGCGCGCCGGCCGGTCGGCGAGCTTCGCGAGGCCGAACGCCTTGAGCGCTGCATCGGCGCTGCCGCCGTTGAAATCGGCCCAGAATTGCAGATTCTCCAGCGCCGTCAGCCCGCCCTTCAACGCATCCTGGTGCCCGAGATAAGTGAGCCGCGCCCGGTGCGCCTCGCGGTCCCGCGCCACATCAGCGCCGCCCCACGCGACCGTGCCCTCCGCCGCCGGCATCAGGCCGGCCAGCACCCGCAGCAACGTCGACTTGCCGCTGCCGTTCGGCCCCTGCAGCAGCAACGCCTCGCCGCCCGCCACCCGCGCAGTGATCCCGCTGGCGATCCGCCGCTCGCCACGCTCCAGCGCGATGTTGTCGAGGGAAAGTCCGGTCATGAGGCGGCTGAAGATAAAGCGCACCCCGCGTCGGCGTCCACCGCCGGGCGCGACGCCTTCATCAGCCACCCCACTCCGTCATCCCAAGGCTTGGCCTCGGGATCCACGAGTTTGCCTGCCACCACTCAGTCTTCCACAACGAAACTCGTGGATGGCAAGGCCAAGCCTTGCCATGACGATTATGCGTGCATCAGTTGATGGGGACCAAGAAATTGGGCGGCGCCGCGGGTCCTGGGGATGGCGTGGGCCCGCGGCGCTCTGCCCGTCGTGTGAAAGCGTCGATCGGGGGTAGCGCGACGCTTTCTATCTTCGACCTCGCATCCGCGGGGGACGGATGCTTTTGTGGGGCACCTGAACAGGAGCGGGTCGAGCGCCCCTGCGACAAACAGAGGGGATGATCTCTGTTGTCCGAGAGTCTTTCGATGCCCAATGGCGTCATTAAGGACAGATCGTGGCGAAATTGTGTTGAATGACCTGAGGCAAGCGGACGCACTATCTCAACAGCGCGCGCCAAGCATCTGGCATCGTTGCGCTCCCCAAAATCTTGGGCTGGCCCGACCTTTGCGGCGGCTCGAATGCGGCACGCGAACATGCTATGTATGTCGTAACCTTGCCCGCCTGTTCATTGGCCCGATCTTGGGCTCCACATCGTTGGTCCGTTTGAGTTCCTGGGAGAATCCGTCGTGACATCGCTTGATAGTTTCAAATCCCGCAAAACCCTCACCGTGGGCGGGAAGGCCTACGATTATTTCAGCCTGAAGGCGGCCGAGAAGGCCGGGCTGGGCGACCTCACGCGCCTGCCCAACTCGCTGAAGGTGCTGCTGGAGAACCTGCTGCGCTACGAGGATGGCCGGTCGGTCACCAAGCAGGACATCCAGGCGATCGGCGCGTGGCTCAAGAAGAAGAGCTCCGACCGCGAGATCGCCTACCGCCCGGCGCGCGTGCTGATGCAGGACTTCACCGGCGTGCCCGCGGTGGTCGACCTCGCCGCCATGCGCGAAGCGATGATCAAGCTGGGGGGCGATCCGGAGAAGATCAATCCGCTCTCCCCCGTCGATCTCGTCATCGACCACTCCGTCATGGTCGACTATTTCGCCGGACCCGGCGCCTTCAAGAAGAACGTCGAGCTGGAGTACGAGCGCAACGGCGAGCGCTACGCCTTCCTGCGCTGGGGCCAGACCGCGTTCGCGAATTTCCGCGTGGTGCCGCCGGGCACCGGCATCTGCCACCAGGTCAACCTCGAGAACCTGGCGCAGGTGGTGTGGACCGCCAAGGAGCCGACCCAGATCGTCAAAGGCAAGAAGAAGATCGGCAAGACCATCGCCTATCCCGACACGCTGGTCGGCACCGACAGCCACACCACCATGGTCAACGGCCTCGCCGTGCTCGGCTGGGGTGTCGGCGGCATCGAGGCGGAAGCCGCCATGCTGGGCCAGCCGATCTCCATGCTCATCCCCGAGGTGATCGGCTTCAAGCTGAGCGGCAAGCTCAGGGAAGGCACCACCGCCACCGACCTCGTCCTCACCGTCACGCAAATGCTTCGCAAGAAGGGCGTGGTCAACAAGTTCGTGGAATTCTACGGCCCCGGCCTCGAGGATCTCGCGCTCGCCGACCGCGCCACCATCGCCAACATGGCGCCGGAATATGGCGCGACCTGCGGCTTCTTCCCGGTCGATGCCGAGACCTTGCGCTACATGAAGGCGACCGGCCGCGCGCCGGCGCGCATCGCCCTCACCGAGAAATACGCCAAGGCCCAGGGCATGTGGCGCGACGCCAAGACGCCCGACCCGGTGTTCACCGACACGCTGGAGCTCGACATCTCGACGGTCGAATCCTCGCTCGCCGGCCCCAAGCGCCCGCAGGACCGCGTGCCGCTGACCGAGGCCGCCGTCAGCTTCAAGAAGGCGCTGACCGAGACCTTCAGCCGGCACTCCGATCACGAATCGCGCATCTCGGTCAAAGGCACCGACTACGACCTCGGCGACGGCGATGTGGTGATTGCCGCCATCACCTCCTGCACCAACACCTCGAACCCCAGCGTCATGCTGGGCGCCGGCCTGATCGCGCGCAACGCGGTGAAGCTCGGCCTCAAATCTAAGCCGTGGGTGAAGACCTCGCTCGCCCCCGGCTCGCAGGTCGTGACCGACTATCTGAAGAAGGCCGGCCTGCAGACCTACCTCGACAAGATCGGCTTCAACCTCGTCGGCTATGGCTGCACCACCTGCATCGGCAATTCCGGACCGCTGCCCGATCCGATCGCGGATGCGATCACCTTGGGCGATCTGGTCGCTTCCGCCGTGCTGTCCGGCAACCGCAACTTCGAAGGCCGCGTCAATCCCCATGTGAAGGCGAACTACCTCGCCTCGCCGATGCTGGTGGTGGTCTATGCCCTCGCCGGCTCGATGAAGATCGACATCGCCAAGGACCCGATCGGCTACGGCAAGAACGACAAGCCGGTGTACCTGAAAGACCTGTGGCCGACCAACAAGGAGATCGCCGACGCGGTGCGCAAGAGCGTGACGCCGGCCGCCTTCAAGAAGCGCTACAAGGACGTCTTCACCGGCGACCAGCTGTGGCGCAAGGTGAAGATCGCCAAGGGCCAGACCTACATGTGGGACAAGGCCTCGACTTATGTGCAGAACCCGCCCTACTTCGTCGGCATGAGCAAGGACGCGGGCAACAAGGTCAGCGACATCGTGAAGGCGCGGCCGCTGGCGATCCTCGGCGATAGCATCACCACCGACCACATCTCGCCCGCCGGCTCGATCAAGAAGGACGGCCCCGCCGGCCAGTTCCTGATCGGCAAGGGCGTCGGCCCGGTCGACTTCAACTCCTACGGCGCGCGCCGCGGCAACCACGAGGTGATGATGCGCGGCACCTTCGCCAACATCCGCCTCAAGAACGAGATGGCGCCCGGCACCGAAGGCGGCGTCACGCGGCTCATGCCGGACGGCACGCCGATGTCGATCTACGACGCCTCGATGAAATACCAGAAGCAAGGCGTGCCGCTGGTGGTGTTCGCCGGCAAGGAATACGGCACTGGCTCCTCGCGCGACTGGGCGGCCAAGGGCACGGTGCTGCTCGGCATCAAGGCCGTGATCGCCGAGAGCTTCGAGCGCATCCACCGCTCCAACCTGGTCGGCATGGGCGTGCTGCCGCTGCAGTTCAAGGGCGACATGACGCGCAAGACCTTGAACCTCGACGGCAGCGAGGTGTTCGACGTCACCGGCATGGCCGCCGGCCTCAAGCCGCGCATGGACGTGACGCTGCGCATCATCCGCGCCAGCGGCACCCAGGAAGTGTCCCTCATGTGCCGCATCGATACCCTGGACGAGATCGAGTATTTCAAGAACGGCGGCATCCTGCCGTTCGTGCTGCGCAATCTGATGAAGGCGGCGTAGCCCTGATGCATCATCACCGGGCCGCACTCTCTGCGCGCCCGGTGATCATGACGGACGCGATCCTGCTGCATGGATGAACGGCCGTATCCCGAGGGAGTCGATTGCTGCTGGCTCGCATCCGATCGGATCGGCCAGCTGGGCGTTTTCGTGACCGGCGGGAGCGGCCCGATTCCAGCGCAGGCGCTGCTCCTCACCTACCCTCTGGACCAGATCGAGGAGATGATCCTCGCGCTGTCCAAGGCGTCCGACATCGATCTTCGGGTGCGGGTGCCCCGGCCGGATCGTTTCGTCGCGTTGGCTGAACGCGGCTTCTTCGTGTACGACTGGAGCGATGTCCACCGCACCGAACAATATATCGACGAATACGAGCTGATGGCCCTTCCGTATCGGCCTTTCACGATCGACCTGCTCCCGGAAAGCCTCTCGGACTCAGCACGAGCCGTGCGATTCAGTGTGGTCTCATTCGCAACCGCATGGCGCGTTGATACCCGCGCGCACATGGCCAGCCGCGAAGTATCTTCGTAAATTTGGGACGAGACCTGGCGCTCGCGGTTGTGACCCGCATCACGAACCTCCTGCCTTCGCCCAGCTACCAACTGTCTGACGGCACCGACCGTTCGAACTTGTTGGAGGCGATCATGCGTACGAACGTCGTGATGCTGGCCGTGCTGGCCGGCCTTGGACTATCGAGCGCCGGCGCGATGCCGGCCGAGGCCAAGAACCTGTCTTGCATCAGCGGAATTTCACCCAGCGAGCAGCGCCTGCTACGCGACTGCGAGCCGGAGCCCGTGGAGGAGGAGATCATCTATGTCCTCCAGGTGATCGACCCGCCGCCGTCGCCGCCGGAACCAGCCCGGATCAAGCACGGCGAAAGCGGCAAGGGTGGCGGTGTCCATGGCGACAACGATCACGATGCGCCCGCGGGCGGCGGCGACTCCGGCGGCCCGAATGGCCCGAATGGCCCCGCGAACTAGAGCCGGATCCCGGACGTCAGGCCGACTTTCGATCTGACGTCCGACTCTTGGTCCCCGTCTTCTTCGGCGGCACACCGCCCAGCACAGTCTTCGCCGGAAAGGCGCAGATCTCAGCGACCACGCAGCGCGGGCATTCCGGCTTGCGCGCCTTGCACACGTAGCGGCCGTGCAGGATCAGCCAGTGATGGGCGTTGCGCTTGTATTTCTCCGGAGTGCGCTTCTCCAGCTGCTGTTCGACCGCGACCACGTCCTTGCCCGGCGCCAGACCGGTGCGGTTGCCGACCCGGAAGATGTGGGTGTCGACCGCGATGGTGGACTGGCCGAAGGCGATGTTGAGCACCACGTTGGCGGTCTTGCGCCCGACGCCGGGCAGCGTCTGCAAGGTTTCGCGGTCCTGCGGGATCACGCCGCCGAACTGCTCGATCAGGATGCGCGACAGCGACATCACGTTCTTGGCCTTCATGTTATAGAGGCCGATGGTCTTGATGTAGTCCTTGAGCTTGCCCTCGCCGAGCTTCAACATCTTATCCGGCGTGTCGACGATCTTGAACAAGGGCTCGGTCGCCTTGTTGACGGAGACGTCGGTCGCCTGCGCGGAGAGGACCACCGCGACCAGCAGGGTGTAGGGATTGATGTAGTCGAGCTCGCCGCGCGGATCGGGATTGGCCTTCGCCAGCGCGGCGTAGAATTTCTCGATCTGCTCCGGCTTCAGCTTCGCCAATGCCCCACCCCAGAAACGTTGATGCGATGGGGCAAGACTCTATACTGCGGGCCATGGAACACGAAATGGACAAGTCGCAGGAACCGGCGAACCTGGAGCAGCCCTCTGAACGCCCTCTGTTCGAGGCCCTGCTCTACCCGCACCGCTCGCTCAGCCAGCGCGGTTTCTTCATCCTGACCATCGGCACCTTCGTGATCGTCACGGCCTATGGCGGCCTGTTCCTGGTGCTGGGCGCATGGCCGATCTTCGGTTTCCTCGGCGCGGAATGGCTGCTGTTCTGGTGGCTGCTGCGCACCCATTTCCGCGGCGACCGCCGGGCCGAGCGCATCCGGCTCTATGCCGACCGCCTGGTGCTACAGCAGATCGATCCCAAGGGCCGCGTCACCGAGAGCACGTTCGAGCCCTATTGGCTGCAGGTCGTGCTGAAGGAGCGCGGCTTCGAAGATCCGGCCCTGCTGCTGCGCTCGCACGGGCGCGCGGTGGAGATCGGCGCGTTCCTCGGTGCGGGCGAGCGCCGTCAATTCGCCGAACAACTTCAATCCGTCCTGTCACGCTGGCACAGCGCTTAAATTGTCATGACACAACCAACCTCCACCCTGCGGCCGCCGGGCGCGGCCGACTTCGGGCTCCTGCTGTTGCTGGCGCTGACCTGGGGTTCGTCGTTCTATTTCATCAAAGAAGCGGTGGAGACGCTGCCGCCGCTATCGCTCGCGGTCGGGCGCATCGCGATCGGGGCGGCGATGCTGCTGCTGATCGCGCGCGCCAAGGGCCAGGCGATGCCGCGCGACCTTGGCCTCTTGGGCCGCATGGTGTTCCTCGGCATCATCGGCAATTCGCTGCCGTTCTTCCTGATCGCGTGGGGCGAGCAGTACACGCCCTCGAACCTGGCCGCGATCCTGATGGCGACGATCCCGAGCTTCGTCATCGTGCTGGCGCATTTCTTCACCCGCGACGAGCCGATGACTCTCGGCAAGGCGCTGGGCTGCCTCTGCGGTTTCACCGGCGTGGTGACGCTGGTCGGCGTCGACGCACTCAAAGGATTGGGCGATGTGGTGATCGGCCAGATCGTGATCCTGGCTGGCGCGTTCAGCTATTCGCTCTACGGCATCCATGCCAAGCGCCTGCCGCAGCTCGGCTCGGAGATGCTGGTCGGCACCATCCTGCTCGCCGGGCTCATTCCGCTGATCCCGGTGTGGCTGGCGATCGATCAGCCATGGACCCTCGCACCCGATGGCAAGGCGTGGTTCTCCGTCACCTGGCTCGGCCTGCTCTCGACCGGCGGCGGCAACCTGCTGCTCTTCCTGCTGATACGCCGCGTGGGAGCCGGTTTCGGCTCGTTCAGCAACTACCTGGTGCCACTAATGGGCCTCGGCTGGGGCTTTTTCCTTGCCGGCGAAAAGCCGAGCTGGAACGCGCTGGCCGCGCTGGTGCTGATCCTGACCGGGCTTGCGCTGGCGCGCTGGCTGAAGCCTAGCTCGAGGCCGGCGGCGTCGCCGAACTCTGCGGCCCCTGGACGCTGAAGCCGAGCACGTCGCGCATCGAGTAGAGCCCGGGCTTCTTGCCCGCAGCCCACAGCACGGACTTCACTGCGCCGCGCGCGAAGATCTCGCGGCTGGCGGCGCGGTGGGTGATCTCCACCCGCTCGCCATCCGCCGCGAAGATGACCGTGTGGTCGCCGACCACGTCGCCGCCGCGCAACGCGGCGAAGCCGATCTCGCCCTTGACGCGCGGACCGACCTGGCCATCGCGCGAGCGGCGCGAAATGCGGCGCAGCTGCTGGCCGCGGCCGCGCGCCGCCGCCTCGCCCAACGCCAGCGCGGTGCCGGAGGGCGCGTCGATCTTGCCGCGGTGATGCATCTCGACGATCTCGATGTCCCAGTCGGTGTCGAGGATGCGCGAAATCTCCTCCACCACCTGCTGCAGCAGATTGATGCCGAGGCTCATGTTGGCGGCGAGCACGATCGGCGCGCGCTGCGAGGCGCGGTAGAGACTGTTCAGCTGGTCGCTGTCGAAGCCGGTGGTGCCGATGACCAGGGCGCAGCCGGTCCGGGCCGCCATCTGGGCGTGGCTCACCGTCGCGGTCGGGTTGGTGAAGTCCACCACCACGTCCGAGCTGTCGAACAGCAGGGAGGGGTCGTCGCCGACCGAGATGCCGAGCGGGTCCGCCCCCGCCAGGGCGCCGATATCCTGCCCGAGGGCGATCGAGCCGCGCCGCTCGGTCCCGCCCACCACCACCATGCCGGGGGCATTGATCAGCATCTTCAGCAGCATCTGTCCCATCCGCCCGGCGCAGCCGACCACCCCCACCTTGACCGCGCCGTTGGTCTGGCGCTTGAACTTGGTCGGGGCTGGGCTGGGGGCCGGACGCGGCGCCGGCGACGGCTTGGCCGCGGGCGCAGCAGGGCCGCGCGGAGCCGCGGCGGCCGGTGCCGGCGCTGCGGCCGGCGCTGGCTTGCCAGCCGGCTTTGCGGGAGATTTATCCTGCGATTTCAAGTCGATAGGTTTTTTCTGCAGGGCCTTGGCGCCGGCCTTGGCCACTGGCTTGGCCACGGCTTTAACGGCGGGCCTGCCGGCCTTCTTTGTGATCATCCCCGATCCCCGCGAGTCGCAAAAGTTAACATCGAATGCAACTGTAGTCGGGTTGACGGCGAAAGGGCAATAAGTGGGCGGCGCCAGTGGGAGCGGCCAGGGGGGCCGCGCGGCGGACGGGGTCGGCGATCGGCCGGGATCCGGCCTAGTTGGTGGCGATCTTGCGGCCGCTGCCGGGCTTCCGGTCGGCGGAGCGATCCAGCGGCAGGATGGCCGCCCCGATCACGCGGCCGCGCGGGAAGCGTACCTCCGCCTTGGTGCCCTTGCCTGGGTGGCTCTCCAGGCGGAACTCGGCGCCGTGCAGCTCGACCAGGCGCTGCACCAGCGGCAGGCCGAGGCCGGTGCCTTCGAAGCGGCGCTCGAACGTGCTCTCCAGCTGTCCAAACGGCGTCATCGCCTTCGGGATGTCCTCCGAGCGCATGCCGATGCCGGTGTCGATGACCGAGAGCGAGAGCCCGCCGTCGGTCAGCACGGCGGCCCCGATGGTGACGCGGCCGCCACGCTCGGTGAACTTGACCGCGTTCGACAGCAGGTTGAGCGTGATCTGCTTCACCTTGGTCTCGTCCGCCCACAGCAGCGGCAGGCTCGACGGCAGCACGACCTGGACATGCACGCCGCCGCGCTCCGCGCGCTCGAACATCAGGCGCTGGCAGGAATGGACGCAGCGCGAGAGATCGACCTCGCCTTCGCTCAAAGTCGCCTGGCCGAGATCGATCTTGGAGAGGTCGAGAATGTCGTTGATGAGGCCGAGCAGGTGGCGGCCGCTGGCGACGATGTCACCGGCATAGTCGGTGTAGCGCTGGTTGAGTTCGCCGAACAGCTTATTGGAGATCACCTCGGAGAAGCCGATGATGGCGTTGAGCGGCGTGCGCAGCTCGTGGCTCATGTTGGCGAGGAACTGGGTTTTGGCGCGGTTGGCGGCTTCCGCCGATTCCTTGGCGTGGCGCAGCGCGCGCTCCTGGCGGCGGCGCTCGGTCGCGTCGGTCATCATCATGATGGTCAGCGCGCCCTCGCCGGCATCGGCCAGCGCATAGGACTCGCCCTCCAGCGGGAATTGCGTGCCCGATTGCGTGCGGCCCTTGATCTCGCCGCGGCGCAGGCGCTGGATGATCTCGTCGGGCGTCAGCGGCGCCCCGCCATTCTGCACGCGCTCGTCGTTGAACAGCAGCGTCATCGGCAGGCCGATGGTCTCCTGCGCGGCATAGCCGAACAACTTCGCGGCGCCCTTGCTGCACAGGCGGATGGCGTGGTTCTGGTCGATCGCGATGATCGCGGTCGGCGCGATCTCCAGCATTGCGGCAAGGCGGCTTTCGGAGCGCTTCGCCTTCAGCGCCGCGTCGGCGGCGGCACGGCGCAAACCGTCCTCGACGCGCCAGCTCCAGCCTTCCGCCACCGCCACCGCGATCGCGAACACGAAGCAGGCCGGCGTCAGAACCATCAAGGCTTCGGTGCGCGTGAGGCCGTCGGCGTCGACCGCGAGCGTGAGCGAGATCACCACGATGCCGAGCGCCGGCACCAGCGGCTCCAGACGGCGCGCGCGGCTGTAGGCTGCGATCAGGAACTGCTCTTCGAGCGGCTCTTTGCCGGCGCGCATGCGCGCCTGGTGGATGTGCTCTGCGGCAGCCCAGAACTGGAACGCACCGCCCAGCAGCCACAGGAAATCGTAAGCCTGGCCGACCTCGTATTCGCGGCCCAGCAGGCTGAGGCCGTACAGCGTCTCCGCCGATGCGTGGCAGGCAAGGCCGATGACCAGCAGCGTCAGCACGAAGCGCTTCGGGCCCCACACATAGAGGCACAGCGACAGCACGCCCATCAGGAACGCGGCATCGTAGAACAGCGGATAGGCGACCGCGGTGGTGAGATAGAGCGGGCCGTCGCCGCTGGTGACGATCGCCTCGCTGACATGCAGGCCGACCGCGGCATAGACCGCAGCGCCGATCATCACCAGCTGGCTCACCAGCTTCGGTCCGATCGAAGCGCCTTTCGGCTTCTCGCCGAAGAACATCAGGCCGACCGCATAGAGCGGCGCGAACATCAAGTAGAACAGATCGGAGAGCGCGGGGAACGGCGTCGAGATGTCCGCCAGCAGCTCGTAATAGTCCCAGATCAGCTGCGCGATGAACCACGCGCTCGAGGCCGCTGCGAAGAAGCTCCACGCCATGCGGTCGCGGCCCTCGAGCGTGATCGCGGCCCACAGGCTGAGCACGGTGGTGGCGAGATAAGTGATGGTCCACGCGCCGTCGACCCACCAGTGACGCAATGTCTCATCGTCTGGCTGCCCGATCGCGAAACCACCGATGAACAACGTCCATCCGCCGATCACCAACAGTCGCCACGACAGCGACGACGATCGCGACGGAGCGCGCAGCGGAGCGGGTAGCGCGATGATCGGCGTGTCGGAGTTTGCAGCGTGCGGAATCACGGATGAGTCGAGCTCAGCGCTCATGCGCTGGCTCCGTTCATCGCCGGATCGCTGCCCTTGTTGGCGGCTTCGCCCATCAATCGCCCTACTTTCCCCACCGAGGACGCGTGCATACAGGCGCACGGCCAAGGCGCTGGCCGAAAGGCGAAAGCTAGGGTCGAGTCAGTTAATGACCCGTAAAAAATAGTTTAACTCTGAAGAACTAGGTAACTAGTCCTTCACGCTCTGGACCTTCAGGCACGCTCGCCTGCGAGGGCCTTGCTAGCCCTCGTCCTTGCCGAAGAATTCCTTCACCCGCTGGAAGAAGCTGTCTGCCTCGGGCGAGGAAGAACCGTGCGTCTTGCTCTCGTCCTGGAACTGCTGGAGCAGCTCCTTCTGCTTCTTGGAGAGGTTGACCGGGGTCTCGACCACGATCTCGGCATACATGTCGCCGCGGGCATTCGTTCTAAGCACGCTCATGCCCTTGCCCTTGAGGCGGAACTGCTGGCCGGTCTGGGTGCCCGGCGGCACCTGCACCTTGGCCCTCGAGCCGTCGATGGTCGGGATCTCGATCCCGCCGCCAAGTGCCGCGGTCGCCATCGACAGCGGCACGCGGCAATGGACGTTGGCGCCGTCGCGCTGGAACAGGCGGTGCTGCTTGACCGAGAGGAAGATGTAGAGATCGCCCGACGGCGCCGAGCGCACGCCCGCCTCGCCTTCGCCCGCGAGGCGGATGCGGGTGCCGTCCTCGACCCCGGCCGGGATCGTCACCTGCAACGTCTTGTCCTTGGCGGTGCGGCCCTGGCCGTGGCAGGCCGGGCACGGCTTCTCGATCACCTTGCCGAGGCCGCCGCAGCTGGCGCAGGTGCGCTCGATGGTGAAGAAGCCCTGGGTCGCCCGCACCTTACCGTGGCCGCGGCAGGTCGGGCAGTTGACCGGCTGGGTGCCCTTCTCGCCGCCAGTGCCGTGGCACGCGACGCACGGCTCCGTCCCCGGCACGCGGATGGTCGCCTGCTTGCCGGCAAACGCCTCCTCGAGTGTGATCTCCATGTTGTAGCGCAGGTCGCCACCGCGCGCGCGCGACTGGCCGCCGCGCCGCCCGCCCATGAACTCGCCGAACATCTCGTCGAAGATGTCGGCGAAACCCGATGCCGTGAAATCGAAACCGGCCGGACCGCCGCGGCCGTTGCCGTTCTCGAACGCGGCATGGCCGAAGCGGTCGTAGGCGGCGCGCTTCTGGTCGTCCTTGAGGACGTCGTAGGCTTCGCTCAGTTCCTTGAATTTCTGCTCCGCCGCCGCGTCGCCGTGATTGCGGTCGGGGTGATATTGCATGGCGAGCTTGCGGTACGCCTTCTTGAGAGTCTCAAGATCGGCGTCCTTGGCCACCCCCAGCGTTGAATAATAATCCTGCTTCGCCATCGCCTATTCGCTCAAGCCTGGCGATACCGGGCGGAAACCGGTCGCCGCCCCTCGCCCCCAGTACGCCAATTGGTACGCCGGTCAATCAGATGCGGCTGGGGCTGGACCTTCCCCGTCCAGCCCCGACCGGTGTTCTAAACTACGCTCAGGCGCTCTTGCCCTTGCGGTCGTCGACCTCCTCGAAATCGGCGTCGACCACCTTCTCGTCGCTGCCCGAGGATCCGCCTTGCGCGCCGCCGGCATCGCCGCCAGCCTGCGCGCCGCTGTCGCCACCCGGGCCTGCGCCCTGGGCGCCGCCCTGCTCGGCGGCCGCCTTATACATGGCTTCGCCGACCTTCATCAGTGCCTGCAGCAACGCATCGGTCTTGGCCTTGATGGTATCGACGTTGTCGCTGTCCATCTCCGCTTTCAGCGCGGCGATCGCGCCTTCGACCGCTTCCTTGTCGCCGGCAGAAACCTTGTCGCCGGCTTCCTTGAGCTGCTTCTCGGCGCCGTGCATCGTCGAATCCGCGTGGTTGCGGGCTTCCACCAGCGCGCGCCGCTTCTTGTCGTCGGCGGCGTGCGATTCGGCGTCCTTGACCATCTTCTGGATGTCGGTGTCGCTGAGGCCGCCCGAAGCCTGGATCCGGATCTGCTGCTCCTTGTTGGTCGCCTTGTCCTTGGCCTGGACGTTGACGATGCCGTTGGCGTCGATGTCGAACGTGACCTCGATCTGCGGCATGCCGCGCGGCGCCGGCGGGATGCCGACCAGGTCGAACTGGCCCAGCAGCTTGTTGTCCGCCGCCATTTCACGCTCGCCCTGGAACACGCGGATGGTGACCGCGGTCTGGCCGTCCTCGGCGGTCGAGAAGGTCTGGCCCTTCTTGGTCGGGATCGTGGTGTTGCGGTCGATCAGGCGGGTGAACACGCCGCCCAGCGTCTCGATGCCGAGCGACAGCGGAGTCACGTCCAGCAGCAGGACGTCCTTCACCTCGCCCTTCAGCACCGCGCCCTGGATGGCGGCGCCGACCGCGACCACTTCGTCCGGGTTGACGCCGCGGTGCGGCTCGCGGCCGAAATGCTCCTTCACCTTCTCGATGATCTTGGGCATGCGGGTCATGCCGCCGACCAGGATCACCTCGTTGATGTCGGAGGCCTTCAGCCCCGCATCCTTCAGTGCCTTGCGGCACGGCTCCATCGTGCGCTCGATCAAATCATCGACCAGCGATTCCAGCTTCGCACGGGTGAGCTTGATGGTGAGATGCTTCGGACCGGTCTGGTCCGCAGTGATGAACGGCAGGTTGACCTCGGTCTGCATCGCCGACGACAGCTCGATCTTCGCCTTCTCCGCAGCTTCTTTCAAACGCTGCAGCGCGAGCTTGTCCTTGCGCAGGTCGATGCCGTTGTCCTTTTTGAACTCCTCGGCCAGGTAGTCGATGATGCGCGCGTCAAAGTCCTCGCCGCCGAGGAAGGTGTCGCCGTTGGTCGACTTCACCTCGAACACGCCGTCGCCGATCTCCAGCACCGAGATGTCGAAGGTGCCGCCGCCGAGGTCATAGACCGCGATGATGCCGGCGCCCTTCTTCTCCATGCCGTAGGCAAGCGCGGCCGCGGTCGGCTCGTTGATGATGCGCAGCACTTCGAGGCCCGCGATCTTGCCGGCGTCCTTGGTCGCCTGGCGCTGCGAGTCGTTGAAATACGCGGGAACGGTGATGACCGCCTGGGTCACCTTCTCGCCGAGATAGTTCTCGGCGGTTTCCTTCATCTTCTGCAGGATGAAGGCGGAAACCTGCGAGGGGGAATAGTTCTTGCCCTGGGCGTTGACCCAGGCGTCGCCATTGTCGCCGGCGACGATCTTGTACGGGACCAGGCCCATGTCCTTCTTGGTCAGCGGATCGTCGAACCGCCGGCCGATCAGGCGCTTGATCGCGAACAGGGTGTTTTCCGGGTTGGTCACCGCCTGGCGCTTCGCGGCCTGGCCGACCAGGCGCTCGCCGGAATCAGTGAAGGCGACCATGGAGGGCGTGGTGCGCGCGCCTTCCGCATTCTCGATCACCTTCGCATCCTTGCCGTCCAGGACGGCGACGCAGGAATTGGTGGTGCCGAGGTCGATGCCAATAACTTTGCTCATCTCTTCCTCTCAATCTCAGCAAGTCCCTTGCGCAGCCTTCCCGTGAAGCGCCGCGGGGACTCCCGTCGGTATGTGCTCGATTTGGCGGTCAGCTGGGCCGCCGTTTCAGCGGCCCTCCGGCCGGCCATGGCCGGTTCCGAACGACCCCCGAATTTCCGCAGGGATATATAGGGTCTTTTCCAGCCGTTGCAAGACGATGGGACGGCCCGGCCGTGCCACTCTGGAACGCAGCGGCAACCCGTCACGGCACCGCCCGGGCCCGCAACTTTCGGTTCTGGAGACAGACCTTGGGACTTTGTTCAGCCGCCATTGAGCCCGAAGGCCGGCCGTGGGAGAATCAGCGATCAGGCCTGTTGGGGAGACCTTTATGGCACGCGAGATCCAGTCGCAATCGAACCGGACCCAGGGCGGCAAGGCCGTGGTTGCCCAGTTGGGGAATGCGGTCTTCTGGGTCGTCGTCGCCCTCGCTGTGCCGGTCGAGGAGTTTCTCCGGCCCATCCCGGAAATCGCGCCCTATGCCCATTTGGCGCCGATCCTGCTCTACGTGCTGGCGGCATGGAGCTTCCTACGCGCCATCCGCACCCTGCAGCGCGTCGCCGCCAGCCGCATGTGGAACCCCCGAATCCAGGTCTCCGGCGCGTCTGGCGCGTCTGGCGCGTCGCGGCCTGTCGGCAACAGGCGCGCCAAGACCGGGCCCGCCGCAGTGGTGACGCGCCCGCCGACCGTGCAACGCATGCGCTGAGGATCATCGCCATGCCTGACGACCGTTCCAAAGCTCCGACCAACGCCCGTGTCCTGACAGCCGCCATCATCAGCGGCGCCGTGATCATCGCGGCCCTCGGCACCTTCCTGCCGGACCTGATCGGCATCGAGGGCACGCCGGCGATCATCCTGCGGCTGGTGTTCTACGCCGTCGCCGCCATCGACGTGGCAATCGCGTTCTGGCTGCGCGGGCGCATCGCCAAGGCGCGGCAGGCGAGCGAGCGCGGCGGCAACACCATTCAACACATGCGCTGATTCACCTGGGAGCATCTCATGAACAACCAGCAGCCCACCCGTGCGTCCATCACGGCTCTGTTCATTGCCATGCTGGGTGCCTCGGTCCTCATTGCCCTGATCGCCACGTTTCTGCCGCCCTATGTCGGCCTCGATGACGAGACGACCATGATGATGCGCATCGTACTCTGTGCGGGCGCCGCGCTCGGTGTCGGCCAGGCCTTCTGGCTCAAGGCGAAGTTGACCAAACATCTGCCGCCTGCGGAACGCAACACTGGGGAACGCAAGACCGGCGGCACCATTCAGCGCCAATGACGCGCAGGTCCCGGATATCGCGCGCAATCGCGGCCGCGCTACAATCGCGCCATGATCATCTCAGCCAGCTATCGCAGCGATATTCCGGCCTTTCACGGCGACTGGTTCCTGGCGGCGCTGGCGGCCGGCGAGGTTGCGGTCGCGAACCCCTATAGCCAGCGGCCCTATCTGGTCGACCTTCGCCCAGAGGCGGTCGACGGCTACGTGTTCTGGACCCGCAACGCGCGGCCGTTCGCACGCGCCCTCGCCGCGGTCGCGGCGCAAGCCAGGCCGTTCGTCGTGCAATACACCATCCTCGGCTATCCGCGGACGATCGACGCCAACGTGATCGACCAGAGGCTCGCGATCGAGAATGCGCGCGCGATCGCGGCGGTTTACGGCAAGCGCGTGGTGGTGTGGCGCTACGACCCGATCCTGCTGACGCCCGAGACCGGGATCGACTGGCACCGCGCCAACTTCACCTGCCTCGCCGATGCGCTCGCCGGCACCACCGACGAGGTCGTCGTCTCGTTCGCCCAGCTCTATGCCAAGTCGGCGCGCAACCTGGCCAAGGCCGGCATCACCTGGCGGGCGCCGGAACCGGCGGAACAGGCCGCGTTGATCGCCGACCTCGGCATGACCGCCGCCGAGCGCGGAATCGCCCTCTCGCTCTGCACCCAGCCGGACCTCGCCGCCGCCCCGGCTGCCCGCTGTGTCGACGCGGCCAGGCTGGCCGACATCGCCGGCCGGCCGATCGCCGCCGCCACCAAGGGCAACCGGCCAGGCTGCCTGTGCGCGCAATCCCGCGACATCGGCGGCTATGACAGCTGCGTCCATGGCTGCCGCTATTGCTACGCCGTGGCCGACCACGAGGCCGTCCAGCGCCGCATGCGCGCCACCCGGCAACCAGCGGCGGTCTGACCACCCCCACCTTTTTCTCTCTTGGGAACCGGCCGCAGGGGAGTCATCTTGGTGCCGGGACGGCCTATACGACTGCCCGCGCCTTTGGCCGGGGTCGTTAACACTTCGGTATCGACTGGTGCATGAGAATCAGGGACTTAGCCGGACCCTGGCGGTCCGGGAACGCATGACTGCGGAACGAGCGAGCGTGTCGGAGAACGACCGGGCAGCCAAACGGCCTGATCTGGAGCGCCTGCGTGCTGCCTGGGCGGTGGCGGCGGAAGCACAGCATCGCGCCGAGCGGGCGGCCGAGGCGTCGGACTCCATGCGCGCCGACCGCGACGCCCAGAGCCGCTTCATGGCCATCCTGGCCCATGAGCTGAAGAACCCCCTCAACGCCATCTACGGCTACGCCCAGTTCCTGCGCCAGCCGGAGGTGGCGTCCGACGCTGCCGGCCGGCAGGACAAGCTCGCCACCGTCGAAGCCGCCGCCAAGCACCTGATCGGCCTGGTCGGCGACATCCTGACCAGCGAGCAGATCGAGAGCGAGAATCTCGAGATCGATTCCGAGCCGTTCGAGGTGCAGCCGCTGATCGAGGAGGTCGCCGCCCTGGAGCGGGCCGCGATCGCGGCCAACGGCAACAACCTGATCCTGTTTCTGCCGCATGACAGCGGCACGATCACGTCGGACCGCCGGCGGGTGGCGCAGGTCCTCATCAACCTGCTCAGCAACGCCGCCAAGTTCACCCACAAGGGCGAAGTCGCCATCACGGTGGTGCGCGACGAGGACAACAGCCTGCTCATCACGGTCACCGACACCGGCGCCGGCATCCCACCCGATCGCAAGGCGCAATTGTTCGAGGCGTTCTCCGCCATCGGCGGCACCGAGGCGCGCAAGGCCGGCGGCCACGGCCTCGGCCTCTACATCACCGCCGGCCTGGTCAACCGCCTCAGCGGCAGCATCAGCGTCGACAGCGAGCTCGGCAAGGGCACGCGCATGACGGTGTGGCTGCCGGACCTGCGCACCCAGCGGCGGCCGGAGCGGCCGGGCGAATCCGAGCTGCTTACCATGGGCTTCACGCAGGCACTGCCGGCGCTCGATCCCCTGCTGCAGCAGGTCGACGCCGACTATTTCCTGATCGGCAGCGTGTTCGAGTGCTTGACCGAGATCGGCGCGGATGGCCACGCGCAGCCTGCGCTGGCGCGCTCCTGGCACCAGATCGACGCGCGCACCTGGATGTTCCGGCTCGACCGCTCGGCGCGCTTCCACAACGGCGATCCGGTGACCGCCGAGGACGCCATCGCCACCTTCCGCCGCGTGCGCCGGATGCTGGACGATCCCAATTGCGAGATGCAATCGACCACGCCGGACCTGGAAGCGTTCGAGGCGGCGGACGAGTATACCGTGGTGCTGCGCACGCGCACGCCGTCGCCGTTGTTCCTCGAGCAGCTGGCATGTGTGCCGATCGTACATCGCAGCGTCGGCAACCTGCCGGTCGGGGTCTTCAACCTCGCGCACGCCATCGGCACCGGACCCTATCGCCTGGTCGATTACGGCGCGCACGGCCTGCGCCTGATCGCGCATCCGCGGCCCGGCAAGACGCCGGCGCAGTGGAAGGTGGTGATCGGCCGGCGCTTCCGCACCGCGGTCGAGGCGGAGAACGCGCTGACGTCCGGCCGCGTCGACGTGACGCCGCAGATCGGCCGCGCTCTCGCCCGCAAGCTGGAGCAGGGTTCGGCGATCCGCGTGCTGCGGCCCAAGTCGGATTCGGTGTTCTTCCTGCAGCCCAACATCCTGCCCGGTGCGCGCGGCATGGCGTGGTGGCCGGACGGTACGCCGGTCGACGCCAATCCGCTGGCCGACGTGCGCGTGCGCCGCGCCCTGTCGCTGGCGATCGACCGCGATTTCCTGGTGAACCACGCTCTGCTCGGCGGTGGCGAGGTGCTGGGCAGCCCGGTGCCCGCGCATTTCTTCGGCGCCGACCCCACGCTCTATCCCGACCCGTACGATCCCGCGCTCGCGCGCCATCTGCTGTACAGCGCCGGCTATCCCGACGGCCTGACCCTGGCGGTCGCGGCGATGGAGGATGTCGAATCCGACGGCCGCCAGCTGCTGCGCGCCTTGACTGTGCAGCTCGCCACCGTCGGCATCCGCCTGCAGCCGACCTATGGATCGCTGCGCGATTTCTCGCGCTACGATCCGAATCCGAGCTTTGGCCTGTTCGTGATGAGCTGGGTGTCGTTCATGCCCGATGCCGAGATGGTGTTGCGCGATTTCGTCGCCCGCTTCGATCCGGAACAGGGCTTCGGCGCCTGCAACTACAGCCTGATCGCGATCCCGGAAGTGGACGACGCGGTGCGGCGCGCGGCCGGCACCCTCGACCGCACCGAACGCGGCCAGCTGCTGAAGCAGGCCTGTCGCGCGGTCGCGCACGAATGCCTGCTGATTCCGCTGACCCTGCAGATCGAGTGCCTGGCCTGCCGCGGCCACCTCGAGATCGCGGGGCGCACCCACATGTGGACGCGCCCCGACCAGGTGACGCCGCGCGACGCCGAGATGCTGCTGTTCGACCAGCTCCTTGCGGAGTGATTTAGCGCGGCTGCCTCCACTTCACCCGTCACCCCGCCGACGAATGTCGGCCTGCACCGACAAGCCTTGAGGGTCCATCCGTCAACCGCCCTTGCGGCGACGAAGTGGATGACGAGGAAGAAGGCTTCAGCCGTTTGCGAACTGATCAATGACCCACTGGCGGAATGCCGCGATGCGCGGGATCTCGATTTCCTCGACCCGGCTCACTAGGAAATAGGAGCGGCCGGATTTCACCGCGGTCTTGAACGGCGTGACCAGGCGGCCCGACTTGAGCTCCTCCGGAAGCAGGCGCGGATCCAGCATGCCGATGCCGCCGTCGTTGATCGCGGATTCGATCACCAGGTCGGCGGTCTCCAGCACGATCCCGCGATCCACCGGCATGTCCTCGAGCCCGCTCTGCGCGGCAAAGATGCTCCAGCACTGATAGAGATCCTCGCCCTGCCGCACATGCAGGAGCGGGCGCGAGCGGATGAATTGCGCCAGATCGTTGCCGGCGCCGGCGGCGAGGCGCGGCGAACAGACCGCGGTGAATTCCTCGCGCATCAATAGGTCGACGATCAGCGCGTCCACCGTGTTGCTGCCGAAGAAGATCGCCATGTCGACCGGCGCGCTGGCGAACTCGACATTGCTCGGCGGCGTGTCGATGCGAATCTCGAGATCAGGATGCTTGCGCTGGAAGTCGGCGAGGCGCGGCATCACCATACGGCGCGCGAAGGTCGGCGGCAGCGACAAGGTGAGCGGCGGATTGGCGTGGGTGGCCTTGATGCCGGCGATCACCTCCGCGATCTTGTCGAAGCTGCCGGTCAGTACCGGTAACAGCTTGCGCCCCTCCTCGGTCAGCTCCAGCGGCCCTTTGCGCTTCAGCAGCTGCACGCCGAGGATGTCTTCCAGGTTCTTCACCTGCCGGCTGACCGCGCTTTGCGTGACCAGCAGCTGGTCCGCGGCCTTGGTGAAGGAAAGCGAGCGGGCCACCGCCTCGAACGCGCGCAGGGCATTGAGCGGCGGCAGGCGGCGGCGGGTGGGTTGGGCCATATCCGGATATCAGAGTTCAGATGTCGGATGTCAGTTAGCAGGAATCCGCGCCCTCATACAGCGCGATTCCGGCATCCGGTCACTGCTTTCTGCTTTCCCGCCAGATCATCCACAAGCCGGCGGCCACGATCAACGCGGCGCCGCCGAAGGTGGTGCCGGCCGGCACGTCGCCCCACATGAGGAAGCCCCAGAGGCTGGCCCAGATCAGGCTCTGATATTCGAACGGCGCCACGAAGCTCGGCGCCACCACCTTGTAGCCGGCGGTGTAGAGAATGGTGGCGAGCGCGGCGGCCACGCCGAACGCCAGCATTTCCAGCAGGTGCCGCGGTGTCGGCGTGATCCAGCCTTGCGTGAGATAGCTGAAGCTGGGATGGGCGGGATCGTGGAAGGCGCCGCTGCCGAAGATGAGTCCGAGGAGGACGCCGGTCGTGACGAACGCCATCAGCTGCCACAGCCCCATCACGGCGGAGGGCACGCGCATGCCGACCGGCCGCGTCAGCATCAGCCCGACCGCGTAGCACAAGGTCGCAAACAAGGCGATCAGCGTCGCCGGGTTGAAGATGCCGCTGGTCGGCTGGGCAATGATCGCAACGCCGACGAAGGCCACCACGATGGCGACCCAACGTTGCGGCGGCACCCGTTCGCCGATCAGGAAGCCGGACAGCGCCGCGATCATCAGCGGCAGGGAGAAATAGATCGCGACCGCGTCCGCGAACTGCATGCCGGCGAGGGAGACATAGAAGCTGAGGCTGGCCATCGCCAGGATCGCCGAGCGCGCCAGCAGCAGCAGGCTGGGCCGCGTGCCGACCAGCTGCCGCAGCCCGCCGCCAATCACGATCCAACCGAGAATGAGCAAGGCCGCGGAGCCGCCACGGAAGATCTGCATCTCCCACACCGGATAGGCGGCGCTGAGATCTTTGATGAACGCATCCTGCAGCCCGGTGACCAGCACCGCGGCGGAGAGGATCAGCGCACCCTTCAGCTTCTGCTGCGGCCGGGCCGCCGCATCGCCGCGCGCATCCGTCCCGGCTGGCGCCGACTTGGTTGATTCGATTGCCATAATGTCCCGCTTGCCCAACCCGGCGCAGTCTTAAGCAGGTTTGCGCACGCTGCCAATGCGCCGGCCGTCTGGCCCAACGGAATCTCTAGGAACTTCAGCCGCCTAGGCCAAACGATAGAGAGGCGATTCACCCAATTTTAAGCCTAACCAGATAGGTAGTAGTACGGATGTACTTGCGCCCAAATGGCGCCTGGAGAGGAAACCGCGCGGATGTTCAACGCCTTGTCGATTCGGAAGAAGTTCTTTGGCTTCGGTGGCCTGATGGCCGCGGTTGCGCTGATCATCGGCGCGTTCGGCTATTGGGGCATCACGCGGCAGGGCCAAGAGCTCGACGACGTGGTCGTGACCTCGCTCGCGCTGCGCAATCACCTGGAAAGCGACATGATGCACGACGCGCTGCGCGCCGACGTGCTGGGCGCGCTGCGGGCCGCGCGCGACAACAACCAGGAAGACCTCGCGTCGGTGAAGGTCGACCTCGCCGACCATAGCCAGAATTTCCGCGAGCGCGTCGCCGCCAACAAGAACCTCCCCCTGAGCGACGATGTGCGGGCCGCTATCTCCGAAGTCGAACCGAAGTTGGATTCCTATATCAGCATGGCGGAATCCATGATCGCGCTGGCCGAAAAGGACTCCCCCGCGGCCGAAGCGGCCTATCCGCCGTTCCTCGCGAACTTCGAGGAACTCGAGGATTCGATGGGCAAACTGAGCGACCTGATCGCCGCATCCGCCCAATCCGCAAAAGAATCCGCGCAGGGCACCGCTGGCCTTGCTCGGAATGGCCTGATCATCGCGCTGTTGATCGGCATCGTCGTGCTGGCCGGCCTGATCGCCGTCATGGTGCGCGGCATCTGCACGCCGCTGGATGCGATGACCGGCGCCATGGGCACGCTCGCCGCGGGCGACAATACCGTCGCGATCCCGGCGCTCGGCCGCAAGGACGAGATCGGCAACATGGCCGCGGCCATGCAGATCTTCAAGGACAACGCCGTCCGCGCCGAGCAGATGGCCGCCGAGCAGCGTAGCGAACAGGAAGCCAAGCTGCGCCGCACCGAGATGCTGGAGCGCCGCACCGCCACGTTCGACAGCAGTGTCAGCGGCGCCCTCAAGACCGTCACCGCAGCCACCAGCGAGATGCAGGCGAGCGCTGCGTCCTTGTCTGCGACCGCGGAGCAGACCAGCAAGCAGGCCACCGTCGTCGCCGCTGCCTCGGAAGAGGCGACCAGCAGCGTGCAGACCGTGGCCGCCGCGACCGAGCAGCTCTCCGGCTCGATCGCCGAGATCAGCCGCCAGGTCGGCCAGTCCGCCGATATCGCCAACAAGGCCGCGGCGGAAGCCGAGCGCACCAACGGCCAGGTGCGCAGCCTGGCCGCGGCGGCGGAGAAGATCGGCGAAGTGGTGAAGCTGATCAGCGACATCGCCAGCCAGACCAACCTGCTGGCGCTCAACGCCACCATCGAGGCGGCGCGCGCCGGCGAAGCCGGCAAGGGTTTCGCGGTCGTTGCTTCCGAAGTGAAGAACCTCGCCACCCAGACCGGCCGCGCCACCGAGGAGATCTCGGCTCAGATTTCCTCGATCCAGAGCGCCACCAGCAACTCGGTCGAGGCCATCCAGGGCATCACCACCATCATCAACGAGATCAACCACGTCGCCTCGTCGATCGCCAGCGCGGTCGAGGAGCAGGGCGCCGCGACCCGCGAGATCGCGCGCAACATCCAGCAGGCCGCCTCCGGCACGCAGGAGGTCTCGACCAACATCACCGGCGTGACGCAAGCCGCCGGCGACACCGGCCACGCCGCCGGTCAGATGCTTGCCGCCACCAGCGAGCTCGCCAAGCAATCGGAGACCCTGCGCAAGGAAGTCGACAGCTTCCTGCACGACATCAAGGTGAGCTGAGCCTCACCCGCTCACACCGTCCCAAGCCGTCATCACCGGGCCGCAGCAAAGCTGCGAGACCCGGTGATCCGATTTTCAGTGTGGCGATGAAGGTGGGTCGAGAGCGCCGACGCTCACACCACTCCGTCATGGCAAGGCCAAGCCTTGGGATGACGAGTATATTTTGTGGGGCTGTTGAGCGTCGCCTAAGCGATCGTATCGACCTTGCCCGTGCCAGCGGGCGGCCCGTCGCCGGCCGGCTGCTTGGCGACGGCGACCAGGGCGGGGCGCAGCAGGCGGTCGTGAATCAGGTATCCGGCCTGCATCACCTGCACCACCGTGCCGGGCGCCTGCTCGGCGGTCTGCACCTCGAACATCGCCTGGTGCAGGTTGGCGTCGAACTTCTCGCCCATCGGCCAGATGCGCTTGACCTGCTGACGCTCCAGCGCGGCGTCGAGCTGGCGCTCGGTCGCGCTGACGCCCTCGTGCAGGTTCCTCAGCGCTTCGTCCGCCGCCAGGGCAGCTGCCGGAATGGCTTCCAGCGCGCGGTGCAGGTTGTCGCTCACCTGCAGCACGTCGCGCGCGAAATTCGTGATGGCATATTTGGCGGCGTCCTCGCGCTCGCGCTGGGCGCGGCGGCGCACATTCTCCGCCTCGGCCAGGGCGCGCAGCAGCTGGTCCTTGAGCTGCGCCGCTTCCTGCCTGGCCGCCGCCAGCTCCTGGTCCGGGCCGGCGGGAATATCCAGCCCGTCGTCGACCGGCGCGGCGTCGTTGGCCGGCTCTGGCATTTGGTCCTTGTCGTCGATCATGGCGCGATCCAGCAATGTCCGTCTGTTTGGGGGTGTTTTAGGGTCCCCGCATAGATGGTCAACCGTTAAATCCGGTCAAGTGATCCAGCGCTGCGGCCGATCAGCCGAGAATCCGGCCGATCACCTTGGCGGTGTAGTCGACCATCGGAATGATGCGGGCGTAATTGAGCCGGCTGGGGCCGATCACCCCGACCGCGCCGACCAGCTGGCGCTGGCTGTCCCGGTAGGGCGAGATGACCGCCGAGCAGCCGGCAAGGCCGAACAGGTTGCTCTCCGCCCCGATGAAGATCTGCACCCCTTCAGCCTGGTCCGCCGCCTCCAGCAGCTTCAGCAGCTGCTCCTTGGTCTCGAGCGCGGTGAACAGCGAGCGCAGGCGCTCCAGGTCTCCCGCCTCCTGCACGTCGTCCAGCAGGTGCGACTGGCCGCGCACGATCAGCGCGCCTTCGCCGCGGTCGGCGTCGGACCAGGTCGCGAGCCCGGCTTCCACCACCTTGCGGGTGAGCGAATCCAGCTCGGCCCGATGGGTCATCAGCTCCGCCAGGATACCCTCGCGCGCCATGCCGATGGTGCGCCCCACCAGCCGCGCCGACAGATAGTTCGTGGCTTCCACCAGCGTGGACATCGGCAAGCCCAGCGGCACGTCGATCAGGCGGTTTTCCACCATGCCGCCTTCGGTCACCAGCACCACCAGGGCGCGCCCCGGCGCCAGGTGCACGAATTCGATGTGCTTCAGCGACCGGTCGCTCTTGGGCGCCATCACCAGGCCGGCCGCGCGCGACAGGCCGGAGAGCATGGTGGTCGCCTGCTCGAGCACTTCGGGGAAGGACCGGCCGGAGGCATTGCACTGCCCGTCGATCGCCTCGCGCTCGTCGGTGGTGAGGCCGCCCACCTCCATCAGGCCGTCGACGAACAGCCTGAGGCCGAGGTCGGTCGGCAGCCGCCCGGCCGAGGTATGGGGCGCGAACAGCAGCCCGACCTCCTCCAAATCGGCCATCACGTTGCGGATGGTGGCGGGCGAGAGATGCCCCAGCCGGCGCGACAAGGTGCGCGAGCCCACCGGCTCCCCGGTCTCGACATAGGCATCGACGATCTGGCGGAAGATCTCGCGCGAGCGCTCGGACATCTCGGCCAGCACCGGCCGATGCCCGGCGATCCCACCCGACACGTTGCCTTTTCCGCCTTTTGGCACGAACTGCATGGAAACGAATCTAGGGAGGGGGTGGGGTGCCGTCAATGCATGCAATTGCCAAGCTTTGCGGCGCCCGGCACTCTCCGGCGCCATGCGGAAGGTGCGAACCAAGCGGCGGGTCAAGGTTTCCAAGCCGATCGACGGCGTTTCCACCGGGACTTGCCCGTTGTGCGACCGGCCGATGGTCGCCGGTCCCAGCCTCGACCAGCACCACCCGGTGCCGCGCAGCCATGGCGGGCGCGCGGCCGTGACCATGCACAAGATCTGCCACCGCGCGATCCACGCCATGCTGAACGAGCAGGAGCTGGCGGCGGCGTTCTCTGGGTTCGAAGCGTTGCGCGCGCATCCGCTGCTGGCGCAGTTCATCGCCTGGGTGAAAAAGCGCCCGCCGGAATATTACGACCGCACCCGCTGGTCGAAGAGCCGCCGGTTCAAACCGTAAGGCCGCTACGAATTCGGCTCGACATACTCGTAGATGTTGAAATCCGCGTACACATAGCCCGGCTGGTAGGCGATGTTGTTGAAGTGCAGCTCGCCGCCGGTGTCGAACTTCATGGCGAGATTGTCGTTGTCGTCCTTGAAGAAGGAGATCTCGTTCACCGTGAACTCCTCGATCCTGATCAAGTCGTTCGCGAGATCGAAATCCAGGCTGATCCCGACGCCATCCCAACCTTCGTGGACGATGTAGACATCGTTGCCCGCGGCCCCCTTTGCGATGAACAGATCGCCCTCGAGGTAGAACCGGTCGTTGCCCTCCTCGCCGTAGGCCACGATCAGGCCGGTGTTTTCGTCGTGCGCGAAAAAGCTGTCGTTGCCGGCGCCGCCCTTCAGCACGTCGCCCGTCGACCCGGTCAGAAGGTCGTGTCCATCTCCGCCTTCCAGCTGGTCTTGGCCCTCGCCGCCGTACAGGGAATCGTTGCCGCCGCCGCCATAGAGCCGGTCATCCCCTGCTTCGCCTCTCACGAAGTCATCGTGCTCGCCGCCCCAGACATGGTCGTTGCCGGCGCCGCCTTGAATCTCGTCATTCTCGTCGCCGCCATTGAGGTAGTCATCGCCGGCGCCGCCCAGGAGCGTGTCCTTGCCGTAGGTGCCATAGAGGTAGTCGTTGCCTTCCCCGCCCTCGAGCCTGTCCCGGCCGTCGCCGCCGTTCAGGTTGTCATTGCCGATGCCGCCAACCAGCCAATCGGCGTTGTCGCCGCCGTAGAGGTAGTCGTTGCCTTCCTTGCCGTCGATATAGTCGCGGCCGGCGGTTCCGGTCAGCGAATTGCTGGCGGCCGTGCCGTAGATGTAATTGTAGAGCCATAAATCGTCGAGCAGATCGGGATCGATCGTGATGGGCATGACGTTTCTCCTCGCGAACCCCGCGCTGGTACTCGGAAGAAATCTTGGAACCCGGGATCAACGTAGGATCGCATCCCGTCGGCCGATATGACCGGCGTCACGCCGGGGTTGAATATCCCCGCGGATGTGGACTTCGCCGGCCCTCGCGTGTAGGGTCCGCGCGATTTCAACACCAGTGGTTAAGGATGGACAATGCGCCCTTCGGGTCGTGCGGCGGACGAGATGCGCGCCGTCGAATTGCTGATCGACGTCAACAAATACGCCGAGGGCTCGTGCCTCGCGAAGTTCGGCGAGACCCACGTGCTGTGCACCGCCTCGATCGACGAGAAGGTGCCGCCGTTCCTGCGCAACAGCGGCCAGGGCTGGGTGACGGCGGAATACGGCATGCTGCCGCGCTCCACCCACACCCGCACCGACCGCGAGGCGGCCAAGGGCAAGCAGTCCGGCCGCACCCAGGAGATCCAGCGCCTGATCGGCCGCGCGCTGCGCACCGTCACCAACCTCAAGGGCTTCGGCGAGCGCCAGATCAAGATCGATTGCGACGTGCTGCAGGCCGACGGCGGCACCCGGACCGCCGCCATCACCGGCTCCTATGTCGCGCTCTATCTGTGCTTCCGCCACATGAAGAAGCTGGGCGCGGTGCACGACATTCCGCTCGCCGACCAGGTCGCCGCGATCTCCTGCGGCATCCACCAGAAGGCCGCCGCGCTCGACCTCGACTACGCCGAGGATTCCGCCGCCGAGGCCGACGCCAATTTCGTGCTGACCGCCAAGGGCGGCATCATCGAGGTGCAGGGTACCGCCGAGCGCGCGCCCTTCAGCGAAGCGGAGTTCCTGCAGCTGCTGGCTTACGCTCGCAAGGGCATCGGCGAGCTGACCAGGCTGCAGCGCATCGTGCTTGGCCTGGAGTAAACGCGAGAGACGGACGATGGCCTACACCTTCACCCGCGAACGCGACCCCGACGCCAAGGAGCGCATCTGCCGCGCCGTGCTGGAATCGCTGCCCGACTGGTTCGGCATCCCCGAGGCGATCGACCAGTTCTGCCGCGAGGCGCGCGACCTGCGCATGTGGGTGGCGCGCACCAAGAACTCCATGGGCGACGACGAGGTCGCCGGCCTGGTCACGCTGCTGCAGCACTTCCCCACCGCGGCCGAGCTGCACCTGATCGCGATCCGCACCGAGCATCATCGCGAGGGCCTGGGCCAGAAACTGCTGGCCGAGGTCGAAGCGCATCTCAAGAAAAAGGCGGCGCGGATCCTGACCGTCAAGACTCTGGCGCCGAGCGCCGGCGACCGGTTCTATGCCCGCACCCACCGCTTCTACGCGGCCGAAGGCTTCGTGCCACTGGAGGTATTCCCAACCTTGTGGGACGAAGAGAACCCCTGCCTGCTGATGGCCAAGGTGCTGCGCGTGCCGCGCCGCTTCACCGAGCAGAAGCTGGTGATCGCCAGCCACAACAAAGGCAAGCTCAAGGAGATGGTCGAGCTGATGGCGCCGCTCGGGATCGAGGTGGTGCTGGCCGGCGATCTCGGCCTGCCCGAGCCGGACGAGACCGAGGACAGCTACGTCGGCAACGCCAAGCTCAAGGCGGTGGCGGCGGCGAAGGCGTCCGGCCTGCCGGCGCTGGCCGATGATTCCGGCCTGTCGGTCGAGGCGCTGGGCGGCCAGCCCGGCATCTACTCCGCGCGCTGGGCCGACAAGGGGCACGACGGCGAGCGCGACTTCAACATCGGCATGGAGCGCGTGCTGCGCGAGCTCGGCCCGCACAGCAACCGCCGGGCCCGCTTCGTCAGCGCGCTCGCGTTGTGCTGGCCCGACGGCCATTGCGAATTGTTCGAGGCCTGGGTCGAAGGCGAGATCATCCACGAGCAACGCGGCGCCCGCGGCTTCGGCTACGACCCGCTGTTCAAGCCGCTCGGCTACGACGTCACCTTCGGCGAGATGGACCCCGACCACAAACGCGAAATCAGCCACCGCGCGGAAGCCTTCCGCCAACTGATGGCGGCGTGCTTCCAGGGGCGATGAGCGTCACCGTGATGTGTTCGCTCTCCATTCGTAATGGTCGGACTGAGAGGGGCGCCGGCGTGCCTGTTTCGTCCCCCGGCTTCGGCATCTACATCCATTGGCCGTTCTGCCGGTCCAAGTGCCCGTACTGCGACTTCAACTCCCATGTGCGCGAGCGGATCGACCACGCGCGCTGGCGCAGCGCGCTGCTTGGGGAGCTCGAACACTACGCGCGCGACACCGAGGGCCGCACCGTCACCAGCATCTTCTTCGGCGGCGGCACGCCCTCGCTGATGGAGCCGGAGACCGTGGCCGCCTTGATCGCACGCGTGCGCGAGCTGTGGCCGGTCGCCGGCGACTTCGAGATCACGCTGGAAGCCAACCCGACCTCCGCCGAGATCGACACGTTCCGCGCCTTCCGCGCCGCCGGCGTCAATCGCGTATCGCTCGGCGTGCAGAGCCTGGTGGCGGACGACCTGCAGTTCCTCGGCCGCCAGCACGATGCCGCGCAGGCACTAGCGGCAGTGCAGATGGCGGCCGGCACGTTCGACCGCTTCTCCTTCGACCTCATCTACGCGCGTCCGAAGCAGACGCTCGAGCAATGGCGCCAGGAGCTGGACCGCGCGCTGGCGTTCGCCGCCGGCCACATCTCGCTCTACCAGCTGACCATCGAGCCCGGCACGCAGTTCGAGCAGGCGGTGGCGCGCGGCGATTTCCGCGTGCTGGACGAAGAGCGCGCGGCCGAGCTCTACGAGGCGACGGTCGAGCGCCTCGGCGCCGCCGGCCTCGCCGACTACGAGATCTCCAACTTCGCGAAGGCCGGCGAGGAATCGCGCCACAACCTCACCTACTGGCGCTATGGCGACTATGTCGGCATCGGCCCCGGTGCGCACGGCCGCCTCACCCTCGGCGGCGACAAGTTCGCCACCCGCCAACATCGCGCGCCCGAAGCCTGGCTCGACCTGGTCGAGCGCGACGGCCATGCCACCCGCCAGCGTGACCTCGTCTTGCACACCGAGCGCCTCAACGAGATGGTGATGATGGGATTGCGCCTCAAGGAAGGCGTGCTGCTCGCGCGCATCGAGGCGGAAGCTGCGCTGCCCTTCACACAGGCGATCGACCAGACACGACTCAAGCGCCTGATCGACGGCGGATTCCTCGCGCCGCCGGGCGATCGCCTCGTGGCGACTCCCTCCGGACGACAGCGCCTGGACGCCGTGCTGGCCGCACTGATCGCTTAGAGCACGCGATCGACATCCGCATCGGGGAAATGATAGCGCCGCATGATTGCGCGATGCTCCGGCGAGCCGAGGAAGTGTTGCAACGCGCCGTCGAACGCGCGCCTGAGGTCGGCGTTCGACTTGGCGAAGGAATAGGCGCCCTCCGCCACAGCGCCACCTTCGGCGCCGAAATCCACCACCGCCAATCGCGCATCCGGCGTTCCGCGCAGGAATCCGCGATGCGCCATCGCCACGCTGGCGTAGGCATCGGCGCGGCCATCGCGTACGGCAGCGGCCGCCTCCGGCTGAGTCGCGACCCGCAGCACCCGTGCGGCATCGAATCCAGCCGCGAGTGCGCGCTGCTCCTGTACCTGGTCGGCGATCACCACCAGCCGCGCATCGACCCGTGCCGCGAGCGCGCGGTAGCTGGTCAGCCGCTTCGGATTCCCCGCCTGCACCATCAGCCCGTCCGCCAGCGCCCAGACCGGCCGGCTGAATTCCACCAGCCGCGCGCGCTCCTCGGTCACGAACAGCGGCGTGTTGATATGCCACGCGCCGCTCGCCACGCCCGGCAGCAGGCCCGCGAAGGTGACCAGCCTGGTCTCGGTGCGCTCGATCCCGATCGCGCGCAGCACGGCGAACGCGACCTCGACATCGCAGCCCACCGGCCCATCGGCGCCGGGCGCGCAGAACGGCGGTTCATCCAGGTAGGCGAACACGACGGTCATGCAGCGTCAGCGCGGCGGGCGGAAGTTGTTGTCCACCACCACGTAGCTGGTGAGATTGTATTTGAGGCCGCTGACCGGGCTGATGCCTTGGTGCGGGTGGGTCCAGTACGGCGGGAACAGCAACATCAGGCCGGCGCGCGGCTTGACCCGGATCGACTGGAACGGGAATTCGGTGAAGCCGCCTTCCTCCACGTCCTTGAGATACATCAGCACCGCCACCATGCGGTCGTGGGTGCCGGCGACTGAGGCGTCGATATGCAGGCCGAAGCCCTGACCCGGCTCGATCTTTTCCAGCAGCGGCGGCGTGCGCTTGGTGGCGGGGGTGGAGACTAGCTGCTTCAAGGTCGGGAACGCCTCGGCATAGGCCTGCAGGTTCTTCTCCAGCGCCTGCGACCAGGCTTGCGCGATGTCCTGCCATTCCGGCAGGTCGCCGATCTGCAGCATGGTGCCGGAGCGCAGGCGCGGTTTGTCGCGGGTTGCGGTGGTGGAGGTGTGCTTGCGCTCGTCCGCCTCGAAGCGGCGGATCACCTCTTCGCATTGCGCTGCACTGAAGGTGTCGCGGTACATGCGGATGAAATGCGGCTGCTGCACCTGCGCGCCACTTTGCGGCCCCGGCTGCGCGCCGAGCCCACCCACCTGCACCCCGCCATCTTTCATCGCCATGCCGCGCCTCTGTCTTCCGAGAAGATGACCATAGCAGAAGCCGCACCCGCCCCCAATATGGGGCGGGTTGGGGTGGGGGAAGCGAGCGATGACTTCGGCCTACCGAAACGCGGCTTCCCCCTCCCCGACCTCCCCCATGTTGGGGGAGGGGCTTGGTGGAGCTACGCCGCGATATCCAGCGCACCCAAATGCGCCACGATCTCGGCGATGGTCAGCACCGGGAAGCCATTGCGCCTGGCATAGGCCTTGGCGCGCTTGCCGCGCAGCATTTCGCCGTGCCGGTCCATCAGCTCGCACAGCACCGCGGCCGGCTTGAGGCCCGCCAGCCGCGCCAAGTCGACCGCGCCCTCGGTGTGGCCGCGGCGGGAGAGCACGCCGCCCGGCTGGGCGCGCAGCGGGAAGACGTGGCCCGGACGCGCCAGGTGCTCCGGTCTCGCGCCGTCGGCGATGGCGGCGCGCACGGTGGTCAGGCGATCCGCCGCCGAGACGCCGGTGGTGACGCCGGCCCTGGCCTCGATCGAGACCGTGAAGGCGGTGCCGTAGCGCGTCTCGTTCTTCGCCGCCATCGGCGGCAGGTCGAGCTGGCGGATCAGGCGGTCGTCGAGGCACAGGCACACGATGCCGCTGCAATCGCGGATCAGCCGCGCCATCACGTCGTGCGACAGGGTCTCCGCCGCCGCGATCAGGTCGGCCTCGTTCTCGCGGTCATCGTCGTCGAGCAGGACAACCGGCAATCCGGCGCGCATGGCGTCGCACGCCGCGGCAATGCGCTTGGCAATCTGGTGATCATTGGACATGGCGAAACGCTCCTCGCGTTGGAGTTGGGTTGCGAAAAACGTTCCAGGGCAAGATCGCGCGACATGATCGCCACGCGTGGAGCGTGGCATCGTGCAGGCGGTCGTCTTCTTTCATCCGGACTGTGACCGTCGGCCCAGGCATTCGACCTGGTCTGCTGACCCATGGAACAAGCGTTCCGCGGCGCTCGCGGGCTTGGCGCTTGGACCTTCGGTCCTTGCACCCTACCGCCGGTGGGGATTTCCACCCCGCCCTGAAGACGTAACGGCCGGAAGGTGGCAGAAGCGGCTGTTTCCCGTCAAGACAGCCTCTAAGATGCCTTGGGGCGGCGCGGAACCACGCATTTGGCGGTGAAGATCTGCAGCAGCTCGCCCTTCTGGTTGCGGGTTTCGGTGCGCAGCAGGGCCATGCCGCGTTCCGGCTTGGAGCGCGACGGCGTCACTTCCATCACGATGCTGACGACCTCGAGCACATCGGTCGGCCGCGTCGGCTGTGGCCAGGTGATCTCCGCCGCCCCGCCGATCAGGCCGCCGGCGAACGGGACCTTCTCAGCGATCATGCGCATGGTGAGGCAGACGATGTGCCAGCCGCTCGCCGCCAGCCCGCCGAAGAACGTCCCGCGCGCCGCGTCTTCGTCCAGGTGGAACGGCTGCGGATCGAACTCGCGCGCGAACGCCTTGATCTGTTCGGCGTCGAGCGCATGGCGGCCGCAGGCGAAGCGCTGGCCGACCTGCAGATCCTCGAGATACAGACGCTCCGTCATGGCCCGGCACTCCTGAGAAGGACGGGTGGAAAGTGGCCGACGGATGCGGTTGAGGTCAAGCTAGCGCGTGAGCGTCAACTCGGTTCGCAGCTGCTTCTTGGTGAAGTCGTCGATCAGCAGCCCGATCTCGATCTGCCACGGCCCCGCCACCCACAGCGGCAGGTCGCGCACCTCGTAGCGCCCATCCGCGATCTGCGCCGCCTTGCGGGCGATGGTCTCGATGCCGGGCGCCGACAGGCGCAGCTCGACTTCCTTCGGATCGATTGGCGCGCCGGCCTTCGAACGCAGCGCGATCACGAGACGATTGTCGCCGATCCGGCCCGGTTCCAGCGACAACGTGGCCGAGTAGGAATCGTCCGCGATGGCATGCTCGACGCTCGGCGCCGGCGGCGGACCAATCGACAGCCCGACCGCGAGTACCATCGCCAGGATCGCCGCGATCAGATCGAGACCGAGAACGGCGCGCAGCAACCCGCGCAACTGCGCCGATCCCGCAAGCGCGCGCCGCGTCAGCCACAAGCGGTTGGTGCCTGCGATCGCCAGCATCACCGCCACCGCCGCCAGCTTGGCGCACAGGCGCAGGCCATAATCGCTCTGCCACAGATCGGCGAGGCGCGGCAGCAGCAACCAGGCCAGCACGATGCCGCTCGCCAGCATCACCGCCACCGCCAACGCGCCAAGGCTCTGGAAACGCCGGAACAGCGCGAGCGTCTCCGGGCCGGCGTCGCGCGCCAGCGCGGTGCGCAGCGGCACGATCGCGCCGATCCACAACGCCGCCGCCAGTCCGTGCAGGATCATCAATCCGTGCCCCACGCCCATCGGCAGCACCGCCAGCACGTGCCCCGAATCGGCCATGCCGGCGAGCGCGCAGGCGACGCCCAGCCATTGCACGATGCGGCCGCTGCCGATCGCCAGCAAGAGCAACCCGATCGCCGCCGCCCCGCGCAGCACGGTGTTCGAAGCGCCAAGTGCCGCGCGCACTGATTCCATCGAGAATGTATCGCCGATCGGCAGCCCGGCGCGCAGCGCGCCCTCGGCGACGACGAACAGGATCAATGCCGCGAGACCACCGCCCGCCAGCCAGCGCGTCGCGCGGCGCAGCATCGGCGCAAGCGCCAGCGGCGCCAGCAGCAGCCGGAACAAGGCCGTGCCGATCGCGAACAGCAGGAACAGCCGCGCCGCGGCGTGCAGCGCCAGCGCCGGCCAATGAGTCTCGTCGGCAACTTTGATCGCCGGCATCCCGCGCGTGCTTGCTGCGCCGATCGCAAAGGTGAAGGTGCCGCCGATGATGTGCCCGTCGAGCGACGCGACCCGCCAGCTCACCAGGTAGCGCCCGTCCGGCAGGCGATCCGGCAGCGGCCAGAGCACCTGCTCGTCACGGACCTCCGGCGCGCTGGCCGGCGAACGGTCCTGCCCAGCCGCATCGATCAGGCGCAGGTTCAGCAACTGCACCGGCTCATTGAACAGGAGCGCGATCCGCTCCGGCGCGGCCGCGTTGGTCGAATCCGCCGCCGGGCTCGCGCTCTGCAGCGCGGCATGCGCCAGTGCCGCCGCCGGGCTTGCCAGCAGCACGACGAGGACCAGCGCCAGAATCTTGACGCTGGTCCCAAGCCGCGCGGGCGCGCCGGTCAGCAAGGCCGGCCCGATCAGCGCGCTTTCGGTTCTATCACCGTGAAGCCGGGCGCCGGATACTCGTAGTCATCCTCCGACTTGCCGGCTTCCGGGATCTCGATCCAGCGGTCGACGGCGGTGCCGCATTCCTGCACCACCGGCAGGTAGATCTTGGTGCCCGGCTGGAAGCCGGTCACCCGCGCCCGGAACACGAACTCGTCGTAGAAATTGTCCGGCAGGTTGCCGCCGGTCCACGCGATCTCCTTCACGCCCTTGGTGACCGGCGTGTCGAAATAGTCATAGCTCTTGGCGTAGTCGCCCTCTTTCAGCTCGACCTGCCAGCCGGGCTTGGGCATCGGCTTGGCAACGATCAAGCCTTCGGGGATCTGCACGCGGATGGCCGTGGTGGCGGCGCCTTCGCAGCCGTGGCCGATCCGCAGCACGGCCTTGTAGGTCGAATCGGCCGCGGCTTCTCCTTGTTCGAGGGTAACGTGGGCTGCGGCGCTGCCGGCAAGGCCGGCTAGCATCACGCAGGAAACAGCAAGCAATCGCAATCCGCGCATGGCGGCGCTCCTTGGTGCGAAATGGAATGGAAAGGATGAAGCTATGCGATCAGGCGCACAGGCGGACCGCGGCAGCCCAGCGTTCCGGCCTCGCGCGAATCCCATGCGAAGTCCGCCAGCACCCAGCTCGCCGCGATGGCATGGGTGTGCGGCGCCGGCTCGGGCAGAGAAGCCGCGCCGGCCAGCGACATGCCGCCCATGACCAGGCATTGCAGGCAGGCGTTGCTGGAATTGTGGTGGGCGAGATTGGAGTGATCGTGCCCCTGGTGACCGTGGCCGGCATGGATACTGGCATCGCCATGCGCCGGCAGGCTGAGATCAAAGCCCGCGAGATTGAAGGGCGGCGCCACCGCCAGCAGCAGGACCAGGCAAAGGCCAAGCCATTGCCGCAGTGAACACCACCGATGCCGCCGAATCCGGATCATGACAGCACTCTAGGGAAGGTTGCGCGGTTTCGCCATCCGTAGACGACCGCTCCATACTATCCCGGATGACGGTTAAAAAGGCACCGGACCGCAACAGCCCGCGGTCCGGTGAGTTTCAGGGAAGTTGCGCAGACTTCAGCTACCTCACTGCAAACACTTCGTAGCGAACGTAGCCGCCCTCGCCGCCCTTGAGCGCCACCGCCTTGCCGATGGCCTGCACCTGGCTGAGCCAGGCGTAGCGCGGGTCGGCGGTCTGGAAGGTGGGCGCGGTGACGAAATACATCTCCGCCGCACGCAAGGTGCCGCCCGCCGCCATGCGCGCGAAGTCGGCGGGCGCGATCGCGATCACGCCGCCGTACTGCAGATAGATCTGCGCGCCGTCGTCGGTCGCGATCGACATCCGCGCATCGACCCTGAGCGAGCCGCCCGGCATGGCGCGCAGCCAGTCGGCGGTCGGCGCCAAGATGCGGCCCTTGATGCGCGGGCCTTCGACCGTGCCGGTGTCGGAGTGGAAGATGGTCAGCGTGTCATCGATGCGCTGGGCGCCGGCAATCGGTGCGTGCAGCGTCATCAGATACTCCAGCGCCGCCACACTGGTGGGCGCGACGCTCATGCCAGGCACACCGCCTCGACGTTATTGCCGTCCGGGTCGGTCAAGAACGCGGCATAGTAGGTCGGGCTGTAGTCGGCGCGAAGGCCCGGCTTGCCGTTGTCCTTGCCGCCGGACTTCACGCCCGCCTCATAGAACTTGTCGACCGCCGCCCGGTTCTTGGCGCGGAATGCGACATGCACGCCCGGTTTCCTGGTTCCGCCATCGGCATAGAGCCAAAGGCCGGGTTCGCCCTTCGGCCCCAGGCCCGCGCCGGTCGCGTCCTGCGAGCACAGCACGTGGCCCAGCGCCCCCAGCGTCGCTTCGTAGAAGCGGATGCTGGCCTTCAGATCCTTCACATGCAGACCGAGATGATCGTACATCGAAACCTCCTCAAAGATGAGGAGGTCAGCCTAGCGAGTAGGCGGCGATGCGTTCTTGGAGGATCTTGCGCTCGCCGGACGCCGCCTTGCGGAAGGCGCGCGGGCTGACACCAGCGGCGCGCCGGAAGGTGCGCACGAAGTTGGAGAGGTCCGCGAAGCCGACGTCGAATGCCACGTCGGTGACGCTGCGCGCCGGATCGGCCAGCAGCCGCGCCGCGTGGCGCAGGCGGCAGCGCACCAGATACTGATGCGGCGTGACGCCGAGCACCCGCGCGAACAGCCGCAGGAAATGGAACGGGCTGAGGCCTGCCTGCCGCGACACGGTCTCGAGGTCGACCGGCTGGTGCGCATGCTGGTCGAGCCAGAGCGCAGCTTCCACCGCGCGCCGGCGGTCGCGCACCGGCGTGATCGCGGCCCTGCGGTCGGACATCGCGGACTTGGCAGCGCTCGCCTCGCCCGCGACCGCGACGAAGCGCGCCGCCATCAGCAGGCCGGCTTCGTCCGGCGCGATCCCGCTGTGCCGCGCCGCCGCGTCCGCGAGCTCCGCCATCACCATCAGCTCCGGCACCGGCGGCAGGGCGCCCAGCGACCAGATCGCATCGGCATCGCCGATGGTCTCCACCAGTTCCGGCGCCAGCTGCAGCGACAGGCATTCATCGCCGCATACATGATCGTGGCTGCAGACATAGTCGTCGCCGGCGCGCCCGACCAGGACCGACCCGGCCACCAGCTCGTAATGCTGCCCGCGGGTGCGATAGCCGAAGCTGCCCTTGCGCACGAACGAGATCGAGTTGCGCGCATGCTGCTCCACGAACGGCTTGGCGCCGACGCCGATCTGGCAGCGGTAGTCGTAGATCGCGAGGCCGCGGCTCTCGGTGATGCGGGTCATGGACATGGCTCTAGTTTAACAGGGGGCGGGGATTCTGGCACCCCCGCCCCGGTCCAAACTTGGAGAAAATTGCTGTATTAACCAGGCCGGTAATGGCCTAATCCTGCGCCGCACCCACCGTGTCCGCCATCCTGGCGCCGCGCGCGCCGAGCGGCTTGGGCGGGCCGGTGGTGCTGTCCTTCGCCGTCTGGTGCTCGATCTCGGCGTTCAATTCGCCGCCCATCAGCACGATGGTGGTGGAGAGCCAACTCCACATCATGAAGGCGATCACCGCGCCGAGCGATCCATAGGTCTTGTTGTAGTTGCCGAAATTGCTGGCGTACCACGAGAACAGCATCGAGACGATGAACCACAGCAGGGCGGCGGCGACGCTGCCCCAGGTGATCCAGCGCCAATTCGCATCGGCGCGGCAGGGACCGTAGCGGTAGATCACGGCCAGGCCCAGCACCACGACCGCCAGCATCGCCGGCCAGCGCAGGATGTTAATCAGCAGCTCGCCCATCGCGCCGAGATGCAGAAAGTCGAGCAGCGCCGGGATCACGACGATGCCGATCAACGCCAGCACCATGAACAGGATCATGCCGGCGGTGAAGGTGAGGGACAGGACCGTCAGCCGGAAGAAGTTGCGCTTCTCCTTCTCGCCATAGACCACGTTGAGCGCGTCGAACAGCGCCTTGATGGCGGCGTTGGAGCTCCACAGCGAGGCGAGCAGGCCGCCGAAGAAAGCGAGCCCCAGCGCCTTCTCGTCCTGCGACGCGAGAAACGTCAACTGGCCGCGGATAATCTCGATCACGTCGCGCGGGATGGTGCCGGCGAGGTTCGCCAGCATCTCGCCGATGTCGGCGGGGTCGGCGACCAGGCCGTAGATCGACACCAGGGCCGCGATGCCCGGGAACAGCGCGAGCAGAACGTAATAGGTCACGCCGGCTGCCAGCGCGAGGACGCGGTCCTCGCTGATGCTGCGATAGGTGCGGATCAGGATGTCTTTCCAGCCTCGCGGCGGGATCTCAGCCGGATGGTCGGCGGCGCGGCCACGGTTGCCATGCTCCCGCGCCAGCTCGCCGCGGGTCGCCGAATGCTCGCGCTTTAGGTGGCCGCGCTTGGCGTGGTCGACGACCACGGCCGCCTCGCCTTCCGCGCGCAGCGAGCGCAGCGCCAGCCATCCCGACGCGGCCGTCATGAGCCAGAGCGTAATCCGCTTCATGACAGAGTAACCCCGCAAGCCCCGTCAGGTTCGCTGCTTGGTCTCCTCGCCCGGCGTACCAGAACCGGCAGCGCCGGCTTCCGCCGCTTCGGCGTACGGAGCCCGCGCCGGCTCGGTCTCGATGTTGGAGGCCCGGTCGCTCTGCTTCACGCCGCGCTCGACGTCGGCCGCGGCTTCGCGCGAGGCCATGGCATCGCTGTCCCAGCGCTCGTGCCGCTTGGCGTGAGCGGGCTGCTCGCTCCGGCCTATGTTGCTCGGTTGCGCGGCGGTCGAACCGCCGTCATTCGCCGCCTGCTCGAAGCGGTTTTCGCTTGAGGTCCCTTGGTCGCGCCCGCCTTGATCAGCTTCGGCCCGCGCGCTGCCTTCGCCGCCGACGGCACGCACGGCGTCGGACGCCGTTTCCTTGAGGTCGGACGCGGTTTCCTTGATGCGGTCCTGCACCCGTCGGCTGGCCTCGCCCATGGCCTGGCGCTCTACCCGGCTGGCCGGGATCATCGCCGCCAAGGCAGCGCCGAACGCGACGCCCAGCCCTGCGACCAGCATCGGCTGCTCGCGGCAGAAATTCAGCAGCGCGCCGTCGGGCCGCACGGCGTCGCGCGCCGCGTGGCCATAGTCAGACGCCTTGCGCGTGACGCGGCGAAACCCGTGCGCCGTGCGTTCATACAGATCGCCGGCCCGCTCCCGCACGGCCTCTGCGCCTTCGCGCAACATCTCACCAGCCTCGCTCGCGCCTTCACGCACGCGTTCCACGCCTTCACGCAGAGTCTCGCTGGTTTCATCCGCCGTCGAGCGCACATCTTCGGCCCAGCCCTCCGCAGTCTGGCGCGCTCGCCCGACCGTCTCGTCATAAGCGGTGCTGGCCCGCTCGCCGACATCCTCTGCCCGCCCGCGCCAGCGCTCTTCGGTTTCGGAGATCGCCTCGCCTGCCTCATGCGCCCAGCTCTGCGCAGTCTCTTTCGCGCGCTGCATGGCCGACGGATTGCGCCCGTCATAGGCAGGTTCGTCGGCATTGCGCCCGCCATTGCCTTTATGCCGCCCGATCGCGCCCGAGAGCGCGAGCCAGGCGATGCCGGCGCCGATCAGGGTGATGGGTACGGGATTGTGGACGACCTCGTCGCGCAGATTATGGAGATACGCGCGCCCGCCACTGTTGCGGAAATAACCGGTCGCCTGGTCGAACAGTTGCCCCGGCGACATGCGCGCGCGCAGTTCACCCAGGGTCTGCTCCAGCTGTGCGCGTGTGTGCTCGGTCTCGCGCTCAAGCCGCTCGGTTTCTGTCGCCATAGGCCGCCTCCTCACGTGTCACTCGTTCGCTTGTTGCTCCGGCGGTCTCGCCGTAGGGCGAGGTGATGCCGGTGTTTCGCGGCACCTGCGCGTCGCGCTTCAACTGGTCGATCGTCTTGTCGGGAACCAGCGACCCGGCATTGACCCGACTCCAGCCGATGAGCCCCAGCACCATGCCGACCACGAAGATCGCGCCGCCAACGATCAGCGCTGCCGCCGTCGGATCGGTGCCGTTGCCGATCAGCCCCATGACCGCGGCCTGCAGCAGGATGACCAAGGCAGGGATCAGCAGCATGGCGCCCAGCAGGATCATCGCCACGCCGATCAGGGCGCGCGTCGCTTTTTCCGAGATCTCGGCGCGCGCCAGCTGGCCTTCCTTGCGGATCAAGGTGGTGACCTGCCCGATCAGGTCGGTGAAGATTTCCGGGATTGGCCGAATGTTGCCGTATGCCATGGTCAAGTCCTCTCGGAATTGGGCCCGCTGTCACCGTCCCGGTCGCTCTGGCCGCTCTTGAGGAACCGGGTCAGGACAAAGCCCGCGAGCACGGCGCCGCCGAACAAGGCCAGCGGCCGCTCCTGGCCTAGCCGGCGCACGCTGCCGGCGATGTCGGAAAGGTTGCGGTTGCGCAGGTCGGACGCCACGTGATCGATCCGCTCCGCCGCGTCGTGAATATAGGTGGCGGCTCCCGGCAGCTGCTGCTCCAGCTGGTCGGCGGCGGCATGCACCGCTCCGGCGATGCCGGACAGTTGCCGTGCGCCGGCTTTCTTCTGCTGCTCGGCGAGCTGCGCCGCGCTGTCCTTGAGCTGCGTCGCGCCCTCTTTCAGGGACTGCTCCGCGTCCCTGGCCTTATCGCTGACAGACATGATCGGCTCCCACACCAATGCTGATGGGCCGCTAACAGCGAAAGACATGCTGTTGTTACGGGCGAGTCACAAAACCATGCGAAAGAACAGCGGTGCGCAGCGCGCTGCGCCCGAATAGGATTTCGCACTCAGTCGACATCAGAGTCAGTCGACCGTCGCGACCAGCTTGCCGATGGTGTGGCCGGATTCCAGCCGCCGGTGCGCCTCGCGCACGGTCGCCGCCGACAGCGGCCCGACCGTGGTGACCTTTGGCAGCCGGACCTCGCCGCGCTCGACGAAGCCGGCGATGTCGCGCAGGCGCTCGCGGTAGATCGCCTGCCGCTCGGGCGGGGCGCCATAGGCGATCGCCGAGATCATCTCGAAATGGAACGTGGCCGAGCGGTCGAACAGCTGGTCCTCGTCGGCCTCCGCGATCCCGTGCGACTGGTCCTTGGGGCCGTTGACGACGGACACGACGTCGCCTTCGAAGTCCACCACGTCGCAGCACAGGTGGGTCATGGCGCCGCCGACGCAATCGAGCGCGATCTCGAACAGGCCGCCGTTGGCGGCGATCGCCGCCGCAGCCAGCTCGGCGCGGTTGCGGCCGCGATAGTCGATGATCCGCACCTCGCCGATGCCGAGCACATCCCCTATGTAGCCGCGGCTGGCATCGCTGCCCGCCGTGGTGACGATGCGCGTGGTGCCGAACGCCTTGGCGAAGCCGATGGCCCAGGAGCCGACCCCGCCGGCGCCGCCTGCCACCTGCAACGACTTGCGCGCGTCCGGCCGTGCCCGCCGCAGCGCACACAGCGCCGTCATCGCCGCGACCGGCACCGATGCCGCCTCGGCAAAGGACAAGGACGCCGGCTTGGGCGCGACATAGCAGGACGGCGCCGCCACGAACTCCGAATAGCCGCCGAGCCAGCGCGGCACCAGATTGGCGAACACAGCATCGCCCGGCTTGAGATCGCGCACGTTGCCGCCGCAGGCCTCGACCTTGCCGGCGACGTCGCGGCCGAGCACCACCGGCGGCGTCAGGTTCGGATGCCCGCTCTGCCGCAACTGGTAGTCGGTCGGATTGAAGCCGACCGCCTTGACCCGGATCAGCACGTCGTCTGCGCCGACCTTCGGCATCGGCAGCGTCGCATCGACCAGATGCTCCAGGCCGCCGAATTTCTCCAGAATGACGGCGCGCATCGCTCGCCCTTTCATCAGAACCCGCTCTCGACCCTGATCTTCGACCGCTAGGAAGCGCGACAAGCGGAACGGCGCCAAACGAGCCCCGATGGAATCAGCCCCGCTTGAAAATGTCAAAGCCGCGCGCGGAGTTCCTGAGGTGATCCTGGCCGGAATCAGTCGCCATAGACCACGGTGATGAGGTCGTCCAGCTGCGCCAGGGTGGAGACGCCTTTGTTCTGTAGCCCCAGCAGCTCGATGCTGCCGCCGTTGTCGAAGCTGATGAGGATGTTGCCCAGCTTACTCGCGCCGACATCGACCGAGTTGGCATCGCTTTCCAGCAGGTCAGGAAGATAGAGAATGTCGATCTTCGAGAAGTCCTGGACGGCGTCCTTGCTGCCCGACAAGGTGGCATAGAAGCCGAAGATATCCGTGCCGGCGCCGCCCGATACCGTGTCGTTTCCGCTCACCACGCTTCCCGCAAATCCGTGGTCGCCGAAGATCACGTCGTTGCCTTCGCCGCCATAGAGCTGATCGTTGCCCGCGCCGCCGTCGATCGTGTCATTCCCGATGCCGCCGGTTGCGATATCGTTGCCGCCATCGCCGGAGATCTCGTCATCGCCGTCGCCGCCGGAGAGGAAGTCGTTGCCGTTGGCACCGCCATCGAGGTCCCAGTCACCTATCAAGGTATCGTTGCCGGCCTCGCCAAAGAGGCTGTCGCCGCCTGCTTCGCCATGAATCGAGTCGTCGTCGGCTCCGCCGGTGACACTATCGGCGTCTTCGCCGCCAAAGATGATGTCGTTGCCAGATCCGCCAGCGAGATTGTCCATCCCCGATCCACCACGGACATAGTCATTCCCGGTGCCGCCGTCGACCCAGTCGTTGTGATCGTTTCCCTCAAGAAAGTCGTTGTCGGCGCCGCCCTTGATCGTGTCGTGGCCGGAGCCTCCCTTGACGATGTCGTGCTCCTCGCCGCCATCGATCACGTCGTTTCCGGTGAAGCCGTAAATCTCGTCCTCGCCTGCGCCTCCGTAGGCGGTGTCGTTGCCCTCCGCGCAAAAAATCAGGTCGTCGCCCGCTTCACCCCAAAGCTTGTCGTTGCCCTCGGCGGCATCCAGGGTGTCGTTGCCCTGGCCGCCGTAGAGCGTGTCATTGCCGCCATAACCGAGCAGCCTGTCCTTGTCGCCGAGGCCGAAGATCAGATCGTCGGTCGTGTTCTGCGGCCCGTTGTCGAGCCAATCGTATCCGTCCGTTCCGATAATGATGTTGTCCCAATAAATGTAGGGCAGGATCTGGGGCGGTGTGTCGAAAAGCATCAATCCTTCTTCGACCGCGGTGAGCGGGCGGCGGATCTTCGAAGCAGCCATGACAACCCTCCTGTGGCACCGATGCCGGAGGGGGATTTCGTCTCAACGGGAAAAGGTTACCAGTGCGCACCGTCACAATGGCGGTGGGTCACGCCTAGAACAGCCTGCCCTGCCCGCGCTCGAGGTCCAGCAGGTACTCCTTCGCATTCAGTCCGAGCTCGCTGGAATAGCCGCCGAGCCAGTTGGTGCCGACGATGCGATGGCAGGGGATGATGACGGCGATCGGGTTCTGGCCGCAGGCTTGGCCGATCGCCTGCGCCGGCATGTTCAAGCGCGCCGCGACGTCGCCGTAGGTCAGGGTCTGGCCGTACGGGATGCCGAGCATGACGTCCCACACGTCCTTGGCGAAGCCGGTGCCGTCGGCGGCGATCGGCAGGTCGAACGCCGTCAGGCGCTTGTCGAAGTAGGCGCTGAGCTGCTTCACCGCCTCCTTCACCAGGGCTGAGGATTGCAGGCGCGCCGGCTGCACGCCGCGCCAGAACAGGCGCGTGATCGCGTCGTTGTCGGCGCTGACCTCGATCCAGCCGATCTCGGTTTGCAAGGCTGCGGTCGCCATTCTCTCACCCCGACTCGGAGCGCCCGTCACCGTCCTGTCTGCAAGCTGCAACATTCTACCCTACCTTCAGCCGAGCGCGAGGGCCGTCGCGAGGGCTTTTGGATGCCTCACCGGCAGCCCGCAGGTCTGGCCCTTGCACACATAGGCAGCCGGTTTCCCGCCCACCATGCCCTTGCCGGCGGCCGGGTGTCTTGCCGGAAGTTGCGCATCGGGCTGAACGACCTGCAGCAGCCGGTTGGGCAGCGACCGGTCGTAAGCGGCGCGGATCAGGTCACGGGTCGCCTGGTCGTCGCGCGGGCCCGCCACCACGATCTGCACCGCGTTCTCCAGGAACTCGCTGCTGTTGATGAGGGTGGCGAGCGGAAAGAAGTTACGCCCGAGCTCGCCCGAGAACGCCGCGACCAGCGCCGACGCGCGGTCGAGATATTTCTGCTCGCCCGTCAGGTGATAGAGCCGCGCCAGCACGCCGACCATGGCGCCGTTACCGTTGGGAGTCGCGTTGTCGCCGGCCGACTTCGGGCGCTGGATCACGTCCTTCACATCGTCGGCAGTCATGAAATAGCCGCCCGCCTGCTTGTCCCAGAAATGCGCATCGAGCAGCGCCGCCAGCTCCTGGGCCGCCTCGAGATAGTGCGCCTCGCCGGTCGCCTCGTGCAGCGCCAGCGCCGCCGTCGCCAGGTGCGCGTGGTCGTCGAGCGTCGCCGCGTGCTGCAGCTTGCCGGCGCGCCAGGCGTGAAACAGCCGTCCGCCCTTCATCATGGTGGTGCGGATGAAGCGGAAGGCGCGCGCCGCGAGTTCCAGCCAGTCCGGCCGCTCGAACGCCATCGCCGCCTCGGCCAGTGCTGAGATCATCAGGCCGTTCCAATCCACCAGCACCTTGTCGTCCCAGCCCGGCCGCACGCGCGAAGCACGCGCCGCCAGCAATTGCGCGCGCGCCTTGGCGAGGCGCTCCTCGCCGGCGGCATCGAGCATCGCCGGCCGCTGCGAGCGGTTGAGGATCGTGTGCTCCTCCCAGTTGCCCTCCGCGCTCACGTCGTAATGCTGCTTGAAGAACGCGGATTCCGCGCCCAGCACCGCATCGATCTCTGCCTCGGTCCACACATAGAACTTGCCCTCCTCGCCTTCGGAGTCCGCATCGAGCGAGGCGGCAAACGCGCGGTCGCCCTCGGCGTTCGGCGCCGCCAGCATCTCGCGCTCCAGCCATTCGACCGTCTCGCGCACACGCTCCTGGAACAAGAGGTCGCGCGTCTCCTGCCACGTCAGCGTCAGCAATCCGATCAGCTCCGCGTTGTCGTAGAGCATCTTCTCGAAATGCGGCACCAGCCAGTTGGCGTCGACCGAGTAGCGCGCGAAGCCGCCGCCGAGATGATCGTAGATGCCGCCCTGGCTCATCCGCGTCAGGGTCAGCACCACGGCATTCTTGAAGTCCTGGTTCTTAGTGCGCTTCCAGGCGCGCCAGAACATCTGGAACAGCGGCACCTGCGGGAATTTCGGCGCCTGGCCGATGCCGCCCTGCGCCTGGTCCACTTCCTCGAGCAGGCGGGTGGCGATCTGGTTGGTGATGTCCATGGAAATGGCGCCGCCGGCCTGCGGGCTCGCCAGCTTGGTCATCGCCTCGCGCAGGCCATCGACATTCTTCTGCACCTTGTCGGGCTCTTTGGCGTAGGTCTCCGCGAGTGTAGCCAGCACGTCGGCGAAGCCCGGCCGGCCCCAGCGGCTGGCGGGTGGGAAATAGGTGCCGCCCCAGAACGGCCTTCCCTCGGCGGTGAGGAACATGGTCAAAGGCCAGCCGCCCTGCTGCCCCAGCAGCGCCAGCGCCTGCTGGTAGATCGCATCCAGGTCGGGCCGCTCCTCGCGGTCGACCTTGATGTTGACGTAGAGCTTGTTCATGAGGGCCGCGATCTCCGGGTCCTCGAAGCTCTCGTGCGCCATCACGTGGCACCAGTGGCAGGCGGCATAGCCGACCGACAGCAGGATCGGCCGGTTTGTCTTCTTGGCCTCGGCCAGGGCGGCTTCGCCCCAAGCCCACCAATCCACCGGGTTGTCCTGGTGCTGCAGCAGGTAGGGCGAGGTCTCTGCTGACAGCTTGTTGTTGGGGTTGGGCGTAGCGCTGTGGGCCATGATCGATAAACCTGCCAGCCGGGAAATCGCTGCGGAGTTGACGCCGTTCCGCAGGACGAATCAACGGCACAATGACCCCGCTACGACCAGGGACCTTTTCCCGCCAAAGGCGTAAACTTCGGCGTTCACCTGATGAGGGAGGGTCCCATGCATCACACGTCGTTTCGTCATGTCCTGGCGGCGGCCGCGATTCTTGCGGGCGCGCTCGGCGCTCAAACCGCCATCGCCAAGGACACCAAAACCGAAGAGCCGGTGTTCGAATTCTCCTCGCCCTTTGTCGCGCCGCCGACCGGCGATGCGCAAACCCACTACATCTGGAAGATCAACCGCATCGATGGTTCGCTCTATCTGTGCCAGACCATGACCGCCAACATTAAGTGCAACCAGGTCGCCGGCCCGAACGGCGAAACCGGCCCGTTCAGCTTGTCCGACGCAGTGGTGGAGAACGGCGCCGCCGGCTTCCACGTCTGGCGCCTCAACCGCTGGACCGGCACGCAGGAACTCTGCGTCGCCGCCACCGGGCAAAAGGGGTGCAGCAAGTAAGTCTCTGCTGACAGCTTGCCGTTGGGGTTGGCAGTAGAGTCATAGCGTCATGCCCCCATGACCGATTATCCAGAAATTCAAACCGCACTTCCCCCTCCCCCAAATTGGGGGAGGAGGAATGTAGAGTTGCCCCGACTCAGATTGGTCCGCTATTCCTCCCTCCATGCGCGAGATCATCTTCGACACCGAGACCACCGGATTCGAGCCCTCTGAAGGGCACCGGATCGTGGAAATCGCCTGCCTGGAGCTGGTCAACCAGATCCCGACCGGGCGCAAGAAGCAGTATTACCTGAACCCTGACCGCGACATGCCGGAGGCGGCCTTCCGCATCCATGGGATCAGCGAGGAATTCCTGCGCGACAAGCCCCGGTTCGCGGAGATCGCCGACGAGCTGATCGAGTTCATCGGCGATGCGCCGCTGGTGGCGCACAATGCCGAGTTCGACATGCGCTTCCTCAACGCCGAGCTGGCGTCGCTTAAGCGCGCCACCATCGCGCTCGACCGCGCGGTGGATACCGTGCGCCTGGCGCGCCAGCGTTTCCCCGGCGCGCCCGCCAGCCTCGATGCCCTGTGCAAACGCTTCGCGATCGACAACACCCAGCGCACTTTGCACGGCGCCTTGCTCGACGCGCAGCTGCTGGCGGAAGTCTACCTGCAATTGCTGGGTGGCCCGCAGACCGGCCTCAGCCTGACCAGCGCCGCCGAGGAAGCCGCCCGTACCGCCCTCAATGTGATCGGCCGCATCATCCGCCCCGCCCGTCCGCACGCCGCCAGCGCCGAAGAACTCGCCGCCCACGGCGCCTTCGTTGCCAAGCTCAAGGACGCGGTCTGGCTCAACTGAGCTGCGTGGCTCTGCAAGGGCCGTCTACGCGCCGTTACCCCGACCACTCTCCACCGTCATGAGGAGAAGCGTCGAGAACGGCGCGCGGCGGCCCTACTCCTCCGCATTCTTCAGAATCGCCGCCAGCAACCCCGGAAACCGCCGGTTCAGCTCCGCCCGGCGCAGCGAGACGCGGCAGCGCATGCCCTCCGGCCGCGTGCTGGTGATGCCGGCCTCGCGCAGGATCTTCAGGTGATGGCTCATGGTCGACTTCGGCACATCGCCCGCCAGGTCGCCGGCGGAATGCTCCTCGCCGTCAGCCAGGGCGCGCGCGATGGCAAGGCGCGTCGGGTCGCTCAGGGCGAACAGCACTGCGTGCAGCGCGATCGTCTCGATCTCCGGCTGGGTGAAATCCCGCTCGCTCACGAAATTGGCTCCCGACAAATTCGCGCTTGCAAAGCCCTGCGCCGACGTTATTTGCTATGTTCTAGATATATAGAACATGACCCCAATTGACTCAAGGTCTTCAACTACATCCAGTGGAGCCGCCCCGATGATCGAACTCTATTACTGGCCGACCCCGAACGGGCACAAGGTCACCATGTTCCTGGAAGAGGTCGGCCTGCCGTATGAGATCGTGCCGATCAATATCGGCAAGGGCGACCAGTTCAAGCCCGACTTCCTGAAGATCGCGCCGAACAACCGCATGCCGGCGATCATTGACCGCGCCCCAAAAGACGGCGGCGCGCCGGTCTCGGTGTTCGAATCCGGCGCCATCCTGGAATATCTCGGCGACAAGACCGGCAAGTTCTTTCCAGCCGATTTGCGCGCCCGGAGTGAGGTGCGGCAGTGGCTGTTCTGGCAGATGGGCGGCCTCGGCCCGATGGCGGGGCAGAACCACCACTTCGCGATCTACGCGCCCGAAAAGCTCCCCTACGCGATCGAGCGGTACGTCAACGAAACCAATCGGCTCTATGGTGTGCTCAACCGCCGCCTGGCCGACCGGCCGTTCGTCGCCGGCGACTACTCCATCGCCGACATGGCGGCCTATCCGTGGATCGTGCCGTACAAGAACCAGGGCCAGGATCTCGACAACTTCGCACACCTGAAGCGGTGGTTTGAGACGATTCAGAACCGTCCGGCCACCATCCGGGCCTATGAGAAGGGCAAACAGGTCAACAGCGCCCAGCCCACAATGACCGACGAGGCCCGCAAAGTGCTGTTCGGCCAGACCGCGGCGGTCGTCCGCTAAGCCGGATTTCGGGGGCCGAATGACGGCGTAACCGACCCTTATCGCCCGGCCCAGAGACCCATGGCGGCCACCCGCAATCCTACAGCCGGGCGCTGTAGGATGCTTTTTCCACTTGGCCCACTCCCCGCGCCGCACTAAGGTCGCTCAGTCATACTGCTGTGGATTGCCGACTTCGACGCCTTTTGGACGACCGACTTCGTTGCTATTCCTGGAGACAGTGTGACGTGCCGCGGGATGCGGCGCGATGCAATCTAATTTGGGAGTGAGCGATGCCTGTCGGTACCGTGAAGTGGTTTAACAGCACCAAGGGTTACGGCTTCATTCAGCCGGAGGCCGGTGGGCCGGATGTGTTTGTGCATATTTCGGCGGTCGAGCGTGCCGGTCTCGGCACCTTGAACGAAGGCCAGAAGGTTTCCTACGAAGAGCAGCGCGATCCGAAGCGCGGCAAGAGCTCGGCCGAAAACCTCAAGAAGGTCTGATCTCGATCGATTCCGTAACGGGAGGCGCCCTCACCGGCGCCTCCCGACGGTTTTCTGCATCCCTGTTCCAGGAGAGCGGCCGTGGCGATGAAGCCCAACTACTTCCAGCAGCGCTCCGACCGCAACCGCGCCAAGGAGCAGAAGAAGCAGGAAAAGCTGCAGAAGCGCGAAGAAGAGACCGCCCGCCGCAAAGCCGAGCGGGAAACACCCCGCGAGCCGCAAAACAGCTAACGGCCGACCGCGCCATCTCCTCCCAACAAATCCGCAATCCTCTTCGCACCGCTTGAAAGCGCGACGGCAACTGCCAAGATCGTGCTGAGGGCTTCCAACAGCGGCAGGGAGAGATGCGATGAAGGTTCTCTACACCACACAAGGCACATCGACCGGCGGACGCACCGGCCATTCGAAGACCGCCGACGGCGTGCTCGATCTCGATCTGATCACGCCCAAGGAATTGGGCGGCCCCGGCAATCCGCCCGGCGGCAAGGGCACCAATCCCGAGCAGCTGTTCGCGTGCGGCTATTCCGCCTGCTTCCTCGGCGCGATGAAATTCGTCGCGGGCCAGGAGAAGCTGAAGATCTCCGACGCCACCAGCGTCACCGCCACGGTCGGCATCGGCCCGCGCGACGACGGCAGGGGTTTCAGCATCGACGTCGAGCTTGCGATCAAGGTCCCCGACCTCGACCGCGCCGCCGCCGAAGCATTGGTGCAGAAGGCGCACGTCGTGTGCCCCTACTCGCACGCGATCAAGAACACCATCGACGTGCGGTTGAAGGTGGTTTGAGGCGCCCGCCTCAAACCATGGTCGTGCTTGGCACGACCATCTACGAGTTTGCCTGCGGTGTCGCACCGTAAGCGCACACACTCACCCGTCATCCCGGCCAAGCGAAGCGCGAGCCGGGATCCATTCCACCGCTGCACGAGCGGTTGCACGATGGACCCCGGCTCAAGGCCGGGGTGATGGCGGTGTGGTGGCGCCATGGTGCGTCGCCGCCCGGTCCATTCGGGAACCTTTCGTGACACTTCGAGGTTGTGCCGGCGGGTGCAACAACGCGTGAGGTCGCAATGGCGTCGCTCTGCTTCAGGACTTCCGTCGTCTTCGCCTTGGTGGCCGCGGGCCTGGCACTGTGGATGACGGCCACCCACGACTACCGCGCCCTGCATGCCGAGGTCGTGCTGTTCGTGCTCGGCTGGGGTTCGTTCATGGCCTACGGCCTCTACTACCGCACCATCGCCGCCGCCGCGGGCGGCCTTGCCAAGCTGCACTATGTGGTGGCGCTGGTCGGCGTGATCGTCGAAGCGATCGGCATCACGGGCACGGAGTGGGGCAACCCGTTCTTCGATCCGTTCCGCATCATCGGCGCCTTCATCGTCGCTGTCGGCTTCGTGCTGTTCGCGATCATCGTGTTCGCGACCCGCGAGACCGCCGCCCAGCGTTGAACCCGATGGCCTGACTCCTCGCGCCCGGTGTGGCCCAGGTCACACCGGGCCCTGGCCCTCACGGCATATGGTCCGATATGTATTGATGACCATACGCATTGAGGGGCTGAGTCATGTCGATTCCATCCTTGTTCTTCCGCACCGCCATCCTGCTCGCGATCGCCGGCATCCTGCTCGGCATCTTCATGGGCATCAACCAGGACTTCCGCCTGGCGCACATGCACGCGCATCTCAACCTGCTGGGCTGGGTCTCGTTCTTCATCTTCGGCGGCTACTACGCGCTGGCGCCGCAGGCGGCCGCGGGCGTGCTGCCCAAGGTGCACTACACGCTGTGCCTGATCGGCCTGCTGGTCTTCATGTCCGGCCTCAGCGGCATCGCGCTCGGCAACGACCTCGCGCTCGCGCCGCTGGCCGCGATCGGATCGCTGCTGCTGCTTCTCGGCTTCCTGGTGTTCGCGGTGATCATCTTCCGCACCCGCATCGCGCCCAAGGCCGCGGCGTAACTCAGAGCGCGTCGCGCTTTTCCGCTGCCGCGTCGGCGAGGACGTTGGGCGTGCTGAGGGCATAGGACTGTAACGCGGTATAGACCGACTGCTCGCTCCCCATCTCGCTCGAATAGAGCGTGAAGTGCGTGACCTCGAACGGCTCGGTCTTGAACAGGCTGTGATCGGCCAGATAGTGTTGCAGCTTGTTGAGCGGGGTGTCCTTGGGCCGGGTCAGGGTGACGTGCGGGACGTATTTCTGGCCGTCCGGCTCCAGGCCGGCGCGCACCACCGCCGATTCCACCTTGTCATGCAGGTGCTGGAGCGCCGGCTGCTTCTCGACCCCGGCATAGACCGCCTTGACCCGCTGGCTGGAGGTGAAGGCGTCGACCCCCTTGAGGCGCAGCAAAAAGCGCGGGGCGCGGATGCCGGCGAGGGCCGCATCGACGTAATGGGCGTCGCGGCCGTCGACCTCGCCCAGGAACCGCAGCGTGATATGGAGATTTTCCGGCGGCACCCATCGCATCGCGCCTGCCAGCCCGCCGGAAAGAAGACGCAGTTGCCAGCGGATGTTGTCCGGCAACGCCAGGGCCACGAAGAGGCGCATTTAACACCAACCTTCGCGGGCGCTTCAGTTTCGCCCGCGCACCATCACGTCCGATACCTTAACAGCCGCTCCCCCAATCCCAAAGCGGCAATTCCGCGACTGATCGCGCCCGACATGGGCCGCGATTGCCTTGCGCGCCGGGAAGTGATAGCGGAACGGCCAGATTGAACCAACCCGATCCAGGACCTTTCAAATGGCCGAGAATGACAAGCAGGAAGGCGACACCGGCAACCCCCAGGCCGGCGGCTTCCCCCTCACCGTTGTTTCCCAATATGTCAAAGACTTGTCGTTCGAGAACCCGGGCGGCCCGGATGCCCTGCTGACGCTCAAGGAAGTGCCGCATGGCACCGTCCGGGTCGACGTGCGGGTGCAGCCGCGCACCCCGCCGGAGATCGAGATCGTGCTGTTCCTGGCGGTCGAGGCCAAGGCCGGCGATAAGGTCGTCTATGTGACCGAGTGCGAGTATGGCGGCGTGTTCCGCCTGGGCCGCGTCTCGCAGGAATCGGTGCTGCCCCTCATCATGATCGAGGCGCCGCGCCTGCTGTTCCCGTTCGCGCGCCAGGTGATCGCCAGCGCCGTCGCCGCCGGCGGCTTCCCGCCGCTGCTCATCAATCCGATCGATTTCGCCGCGCTCTACCGCGAGAAGAGAGAAGAGGTGATGAAGCAGACCGGCGGCGCCGCAGCAGCGGGCGAAGGCAAGTCCGCGCTCAATTAAGGCGCGCCCGCTTCAAGCACGCATGCGTCTCCTGCGCAGCAGCCCACCGTCGAACGCTGTTGCATCGCGCCCGGCGTCGACCGAAAGATTGCCGCCTGCGCTTCAATGGGGAGACGACAATGGCGCATGCCTATCGCGCGACCGTGCTGTGGCGACGCGGCGATCAGATTTTCACCGACCGGCAATATTCGCGCGGCCACCTCTGGCGCTTTGATGAAGGCGTCGAGGTGCCGGCCTCTTCCTCGCCCTTCGTGGTGCCGCGCCATTCGGTTGCCGCGGCGGTGGATCCCGAGGAAGCTTTCATCGCCAGCCTGTCCTCGTGCCATATGCTGTTCTTCCTCGACTTCGCATCGCGCGCCGGGTTCCGAATCGACTCGTACGAAGATGCCGCGGCCGGCGAGATGGGCAAGGACGGACAAGGCAGGCTCATGGTCGCCAAGGTCACGCTCAACCCGCGCATCGTGTTCTCCGGCGACAAGCGCCCGAGCGACTCCGACATCGCGGCGCTGCATCACAAGTCGCACGAGGAATGTTTCATCGCCAACTCGGTGAAGACCGAAATCGTCACCGCGGTCGTGCCGGCGCAATTCGCCTAGAGCATTTTCCGCCGCAAAGAAGAGGAGAACAGTGTCATGAAAATTCTGATCGTCGGCGCCAGCGGAACCGTCGGCGCGTTCGTTGCGAGCGCGCTCGCCGAGCGCCACGAGATCGTCAAGGCCGGCTCCAAGAGCGGCGACGTGCGCGTCGACATCAAGGACTCCGGCTCGATCCGCAAGATGTTCGACCAGGTCGGCAAGATCGACGCGGTGGTCTCCGCCGCCGGCAAGGTGCATTTCGGCGAGTTCGCCAAGATGACCGAGGCGGAGTTCGCCATCGGCCTCAAGGACAAGCTGATGGGCCAGGTCAACCTAGTGCTGATCGGCCGCGACTTCGTGAAGGACGGCGGTTCCTTTACCCTCACCAGCGGCGTGCTAAGCCACGATCCGATCCGCCTCGGCGCCGGCGCCAGCCTGGTCAACGGCGCGCTCGACTCCTTCGTGCGCGCCGCCGCGATCGAACTACCGCGCGGCCTGCGCATCAACGCGATCAGCCCCGGCGTGCTCGAGGAATCGCTGCCCTCGTACGGCCCGTACTTCCGCGGCCACGACGCGGTGCCGGGCAAGCGCGTCGCCAACGCCTACGTCAAATCGGTCGAGGGCGCGCTGACCGGGCAGGTCATCAGCGTGCTGTAGCGCACACACTGCGCATCGAAAATCGTTTCCCCGCGGTTGCCGCCTCGAGTCGCGCATCACGCGCGACTTGCGTGTGACTCGCGCGCCACAAATCGCGCGGCACGATCGTGTCCCTCTAGTCCGATCGAACTAGATACCTTGGAACAACTCCACGCCTGCACGCTGTGACAAGCGCCCGCGCTGTGAACGCCATCACTGCGCCTTAATTCAAAAATAACCATCATAGCGGCAGTCTATTGGCTAAGGCTGTCGGGGGGATTGCTATGTACTCGGGGCCAGTTGCGGTCTGTCCTGATTTGACAGGACACCGCGCAACGTTATCGCATCGCGCGTTGAGCAGAGGGCAGATCTTGGTACGGCGCCTGCGCCGAGCGTCCTTATGCGCGCTGTCGCTCTATCTCAGCTTCGTCATGTTCTCGTCGGCGGGCGATACGAATGCGTCCCAGCCGATGAACCTGTTCGTCGATATTGCCAGCAACCGCCTGGCGGACGAAGTCGATCTCAGCAAGAAGAAGCGCCTCGACCTCGCCGGCGTCCCGGTGGTGCTCGGCGGCAAGCGGCAGGACGGCGCCGCGCCCAGCATCGCGGCGGGCGTCGCCGGAACCTTCGACTTCGATCTCGGCAGCAATGTCTCGATGAAGACCAGCGGCCTCGTCAGCCGCATCCACACCGACAACGGCACCGGCATCCTGTCCAGCGGCAAGATCGGCGGCGACGTCGCGCTCAAGTATCAGGAAGGCGGCAGCGGCCTGCTGCTGAAGCCGTCGGTCTACGCCAGCATGCAGCGCGACGTGCTCGACCACATGGACTACGCGCTGGAAAGCAAGCTGTGGCAGGCGATCGGCGCCAACTTCGATCTGACCGCCACGGTCGGCCAGTCCTGGCGCGTGTCGGAGATGCTCTATACCGACAACCGCCAGGCCGGCAACGGCCGCCTCGGCGTCAACATCGACCTGTTCGACGGCAGCAACCTGGAGCTGGCCTACGGCTTCAACACCACCGACGGCCCGCTCGCCTCGCATTTCCGCTTCAGCCAGGGGCCGACCATGATCGCGCACCTGAAGCTGGCGCCGGGCTGGAGCCTCGACGGCAGCTACAGCATGACCGCCGTCACCCGCGGCTACGACGACAACCACGCCGACGCCCGCCGTCACGATCTCAACCACCGGCTCAACGTGAAGAGCGACTGGAGCATCGCCAGCACCACCGGCGCGGAATGGCACATCTCGGCCGGCTACGACTTCGAGCAGACCATCACCGACGCCCCGGTCCAGAACCCGGCCAACCATGTCGCCTCGGTGAATTTCGGGCTGAATTTCTAGCCGGCACACCGCTTATACTCCGCCTGCTGCTGTGATGCGGGAGGCGGTGATGATCCGATCGGACAAAATCGAGTTTAGCGGCGCCAATGGCGACCTGCTGGCCGGGCGGCTCGACCGCCCGATGGGGCGGCCGCGTGCGTTCGGGCTGTTCGCCCATTGCTTCACCTGCTCCAAGGACGTGTTCGCGGCCCAGCGCATCTCGGCCGGTCTCGCCGAGCGCGGCATCGCGGTGCTGCGCTTCGATTTCACCGGGCTCGGCAATTCGGCGGGGGATTTCGGCAACACCAGCTTCTCGTCAAACATCGCCGATCTGGTGGCGGCGGCTGCCTTTCTGCGTGCCGAGCACGAGGCGCCCAGGATCCTGGTCGGCCACAGCCTGGGCGGCGCAGCCGTGCGCCTGGCCGCGTTGAAGATTCCGGAATGCGAAGCGGTCGCGACCCTCAACGCGCCATTCGACCCGCAGCATGTGCAGCACCTGTTCGGCGACTCGCTGGAGACGATCAAGCGCGACGGCGTCGCCACGGTCACCCTCGCCGGGCGTCCGTTCACGGTGCGCAAGGAGTTCGTCGACGACCTGATGACCCACGCTCCGGCTGAGAACCTCCGCCAGCTCAAGCGCGCGCTGCTGATCTTCCACGCCACCAACGACAAGATCGTCGGCATCGAGAATGCGCGCATGGCCTACGAGGCGGCGCTGCACCCCAAGAGCTTCTTTGCGCTCGACGGCGCCGACCACTTCCTCTCCAAGCGCGAGGACGCGGGCTATGTCGCGGACCTGCTGGCCGCGTGGCTCAACCGCTACATCGAGCACGAGCCGGCGGTCGCGCAGCCGGTGGCCGCCGCTAGTATCGTGGTGGTGACCGGCGCGGGCGAAGGTACCTTCCCGCAGCTCATCTCCGCCCACGGCCACCCGCTGCGCGCCGACGAGCCGGTCGAGGTCGGCGGCACCGACAGCGGCCCCGGCCCTTACGATTTCCTGCTGGCCGGTCTCGGCGCCTGCACCGCGATGACGGTGCGGATGTATGCCGAGCGCAAGAAATGGCCGCTGGAGAACGCCCACGTCACCCTGCGGCACGCCAAGATCCACGCCGAGGATTGCGCCGAGTGCGAGACCAAGACCGGCAAGCTCGATCGCATCGAGCGCGTCATCCGCCTCGACGGCCCGCTCGATGCCGAGCAGAAGGCGCGGCTGATGGAAATCGCCGACAAATGCCCGGTCCACCGCACCCTGACCTCGGAGATCAGGATCGAGACCCGGATGGCCTAAGGTCTCAGGGCGCGCCGGCCTGCGGAACCCGCGGTGCCCGCCACGGGTTGACGGCGTATGCCAAGCGCTCAGCCCACCACCTCCGGCCGGATTGTCCGCCGTGTCAGCCTGGCGCTGCTCGGGTTGGTAATCCTATTGCTGGTGGTTGTGGGTGCCGGAGCGCTCTATCTGTCGCAGGCCGACCTGAAGCCGTTGGTGGAGCGCGAAGCCAGCGAGGCGCTGGGCCGAACCGTCAGCTTCGGCAGCTTCCAGGTGCGCTGGGCCGATCCCCTGCGCATCGATTTCACCGACCTCGCGATCGCCAATGCCCCCTGGGGCAGCAAGCCGGAGATGGTGCGCATCGGGGCGTTTTCCGCACAACTCGAGGTCGGGCCGCTGCTGCACGGCGTGCTGCACTACCGGCAGCTGCGCATCTCGGATGTGGCCGTGGTGCTGGAGCGCGATCCCGATGGCATCGGGAACTGGAAGTTCGGCGGCAGCGCGGGTCCGGGCGGGTTCGGCCTGGTGCCGAAGAACCGTACGCAGTTTCCGACCCTGATCGATTTCGCCGGCGAGCGGGCCCTCATCACCTACCGCACCCGCAGCGGCAACATCCTCGGCATCCGGCTCGACCGCGTCGCGATCGCCTCGCCGGGCGAGCAGACGCCGGTGCAGCTGATGGCCGAAGGCGCCTACAACGATGTGCCGGCGCAGCTCGATGCCACGACCGAGTCCTACGCCGTGCTGCGCGACGATGACGTGCCGTTCGGCACGCGCTTCACCCTCGCCGGGCCGGACACCGACATCGCCTTCGACGGCACGATGCAGGAACCGCTGGACTTCGAGGGCGTGCGCGGCGAGCTGTCGATCGAGGCCCGCACCCTCGACGACCTCATCGCCGCGATGGGCGGCAAGGCCAAGGCCGACCTGCCGCTGACCATCGCCGGCATCCTGGTGCGCAACGGCGACCACTGGTCGCTCGACGCCGCCAAGGGACGCTTGCAGCAATCGGATTTCTCCGGCGCGCTGGCGCTGATCGAAGGCAAGCCGAAACAGCCCGATGACATCACGCTCGATCTTGGATTCAGTGACCTCGACGTCGATGCGCTCGCGGCCGTGTTTGGCAATGCCAAGGGCACGACCAAATTCGACACGCTGCCCCTGCATCCCGAAGCGCTATCGGAGCTGAATGCGACCGTGGACATCACCGCGTCCAGTCTCGCCATCGCCGGCCGCAAGCTGCGCACGGTGGCACTCGACGGACGTCTGGCCGGCGGCGATGTCACGCTGAAGGAGCTGAGCTTCGCGCTCGGTGGCGGACGGCTGAGCGCCGGCGGCACGCTCAAAGGCAAGGGTAAGGACGGACGTCTCGCGCTGCGCACGCGCCTCGCCAAGGCGGAGATCGCTGCGCTCGCGCGCGAGCTCGGCGCGACCGGCGACGAGATCCGCGGGCGGCTTGACGCCGCCGCCAGCCTCACCATGAGCGGCCGCACCGTCGGCGCGGCGCTGAAGCGCAGCGATGGCGCGGCGGTGCTGCTGATGCGTGACGGCCAGGTGGCGCAGAGCCTGATCGAGCAGCTGTCCGCCGACCTGCGCGGCCTGTTCCGCGAGCGGCACGAATATGTGCCGGTCAGCTGCCTGCTCGGCGTCGTGACCCTGAACGACGGCATCGGCGTGATCTCGCCCCTGCGGCTGGAATCGCAGGCCGCGGTCGCGGTCGGCGCCGGCAAGATCGACCTGGTGCGCAAGCGCCTCGATCTCACGGTCCGGACCGAACGCGACAGCACCAGCTTTTTCGCGCTCGATATCCCGGTGCGGATCAGCGGCCCGCTCGACAATCTTAGCGCCGCGCCGCTGTCCGGCAGCAACGAGGACTGGCTGCGCCAGCCAACCGCCGCCGCCGAAGCGCTGCCGCCCGACTTGCAGAAGATGGCGAGCGGCAGCGCCTGTCGGAATTGACTAGCGCCGGTCGCCACCGCAATCGCCGCTGCTGGCGATGATTTCCAGGATCTGCACCGACTGCGGCAGCTCGATCAGGAATTCCGGATCGCGGTCCAGGTGGTGGATCTTTTTCGGGTCGCTGCCGGTGAAGCGCGCCATCGCCTCGACGCTCTCCCAATAGGAGATGGTGATGAACTCGCTCTCAGTCGCGCAGTCCTCGCGCAGCGACTGCACGCCGAGCGCCTTCTGCTCCAGCGGCTTGATCCCGACCTCGTAGTTGTAGCGCGCATAGTCGTCGGCCTTGGCGCGCGGCACGCGGCCGCGCCAGATGCGGGCGATCTTCGGCTTGTCGCTCATGATGATCTCCGATGTTTAGCGGTCAACGCGCGGGGGCGCTCAGGCGTTCCCGATCGGCCGCGTCAGGTCGCGGTCGGCCGCCGCGATCTCCGCCGCCGCCTTGCCGAACGGCGGCCGCGCCCGCAGCCGCTCGAACCACGCCGCCAGCGAGGGATAGTCCTGGAGCGCCGGCCCTTTCAGGCGCTGGGTCCAGATGATGGTCATGAACATCGCGATGTCGGCGTAGCTGAGTTCGCCGCACAGGAACCCGCCGCCGCTCACGATCTTGTCCAGCGCCGCGAAATGCTCGCGCAGCGCCGTCTCCGCCCGCGCGCCGGCCTCCTCGTTGGCTTTGCGCTGCGCGGCATCGGGATGCGGCGGATCGGTGCGATAGAAGAAGGCGCGGGCGTGCGGGAACACCTCTTCGTCCGCGCGCAGCTCCATCATGCGGCAGCGGGCGCGCGCCTTGGCGTTCCGCGGCAGCAGCGGCGGCGCCGGATAAGCCTCCTCCAGATACTCGAAGATCAGCGTCGAATCGAACAAGGTGAGGTCGCCATCCACCAGCACCGGCACCTGCCTCTTGGGGTTAGCGGCCAGCACGTCGAGATGCTTGGGCTGATAGCCGCGCTCCTGCGTGAACGGCACCATCTCGCGCTCGAACGCGAGGCCCTTCTCGCCGAGCGCGATCTCCACCTTGCGCGAGAACAGGCTCAAGGGTCCGGAATAGAGTTTCATGTCACTGACTCCGCTGCGCTCTCAGGGGCAACCATCCTCCGGCGTGCCGTCAGCTTGCGGCAGCAGCATCGAACGCGCCGATCCGGGTCTCGCTGTCCGCCATGCCTTCGAGCGCGCGGTCGAGCGCCGCATAGTCGGCGCCGAAGTCGCGCTTGAAGGCTTCGAAATCCGCGCGCGAGCGCCAGCGGTCGACGGTCACATAGCGGCCGGCTTGTTCCGTGCAGCGCAGCAGCTCGACGCCGACAAATCCGGCCGCCTTTCCGAACAGCTGCGCCCAAGGCCCAGCGTGCCCATAAGCCGCCTCGTACGCAGGACGCCGCGCCGGCGGCACGCGAAACTCCCAGAGAATTGTGTACATAACCAAACCCCTCGGCAGGTCGCTCCCTGCCGCTCTTTCTACAACTGGGCGCGCGGACAAGGAACAACGTGCTGCTGACAAATCCAGACAACAGCCGGCGCTAGCTTTCCTGCATGAAGCTCCGGCGCACTGCATGAACACGCATGCCGCTATAACCCGACACCGTCATGGCAAGGCCTGGCCTTGCCATCCACGAGTTTGGATCGCGCATACCGCGCGGCCGCAGAGACTCTCGTCGGAGCTACTCGGCCGCCCGCACCTTGCCGCGCTCATCGCGCTCCGGTGGCGCGGCCTGACGCCTTTCGCCCTCCGCGTCCACTGGCGGCGCTTGTTCCGCGGCGTCCGGCGGACGGCGCTTTGGTGCTGGGGCGTCGGTGATGACGTCGAAATCGTAGGTCACGGGAAGCATGGCGGCTCCTCTTTCTGTTGAGAGGCCGCCCTGTCATCTGATCGTCATTCGCTGGGAGAGAACCAAAACGAAAGGCCGCCGGATGCGGGCGGCCTGCTCTGGATCAAACTGAATGCACGATCCCTAGGCCGCTGGCAGATACCAGCGGTACCAAAATCGCTGCCCGGTCGGGGCAATGTTCGGGATCGAACGCATGAGGCAATCTTAGGAGATTTCATGGCCGCGCGCAAGAACCGGAGCGTCCGCAGTCGCGCTGTTAAGCATACTCGGACGTATAGGACATCCGAGGAGTGGAGCATGCAATTCCGCATTTCCGGCCTGCCCGCCGAGCCGTTCCAGCACCTGTTCGCCCTGGGCGACGATGAGTTGAAGCGCCATGGCGCGGTGCGCCCGGTGGCCGAGAACAGCGGCTATCCCTGCCGCGTCAGCCTGACCGACGCCAAGGCTGGCGACGAGGTCATCCTGGTCAACTACGAGCACCAGGACGCCGACACGCCGTACCGCTCGCGCCACGCCGTCTATGTACGCAAAGGCGAGCGGCGCTACGACGCGGTCGGCGAGATCCCCGAGCAGCTGCGCAAGCGCTTGCTCTCGGTGCGCGCGTTCGATGCGAGCGGCATGATGGTCGACGCCGACGTGATCGAAGGGCGTCTGCTGGAAGAAATGATCGGCCGCTTCTTCGCCAACGATGCGGTCGCCTACATCCACCTGCACTTCGCCCGCCCCGGCTGCTACGCCGCGCGGGTGGACCGGATCTAAGTCGCCCTCGCTGCGAGGACCATGCCGGCGGGCGCGTACAGGCTCCAGCGCACGCCGGCCGGATGGAAGATCAGCGTCGTGCGGCCTTCGAGCGCGAACGAGACCAGCTGCTCCAGCACCTTGCGCCCGAATCCGGCGGTGGTGGGCCGCTGCACGCCGGGGCCGTCCTGCTCGCGCCACTCGAACTGGAACTCGCCGGGCCCGTCCGCTTTCTCTGCGGGCGCCAGCGACCAGGCGATCGTGACCTTGCCATAAGCCGCGCTGAGCGCACCGTATTTGACCGAGTTGGTCGCCAGCTCGTACAGCGCCATGCCGATATATTGCACCGCCGCCGGCGACAGCAGGATCGCATCGCCCAGGATCTGGCAGCGCTCGCCGATGCCGAACGGCTCGATCTGCGACCTGACCACCGAGTCGATCGGCGCGCCCTGCCACTTGGCGTGCACCAGCAGGTCCTGCGAACGCGCCATCGCCCGCAGGCGCGCCTCCACCTCTTCCACCAGGTTCTCCGGTTTGGCGTTCTTGGCGGTCTCGCGGATCACCGCCGCGATCACGGCATACTGGTTCTTGGCCCGATGCGTCACCTCGCGCAGCAGCAGCCCGATGCGCATCTCGTTTTCCTTGCGCGCGGTGATGTCCTGCGTGACGCCGGTGACGCGCCGCTGGTCGCGGTCGACGACGGTGCGATAGGTCTGCAGCCACACCGTTCTGCCGTCCGGCCGGATGAAGCGGAACTCGTCGAGCGGCGCCGGCGGCTCCTCGCCGGCCAGCACGTTGCGCAGGCGGGACATGCGCGGCAGATCGTCGGGATGGATGTGGGCGAGATAGGTGTCGAGCGACGGCGGCGTGCGCGGATCCAGCCCGGTGACCTCGTAGAAGGTGCGGTCCCAGCGCACATCCGAACCGATCCACTCCCAGGTGCCGGCATTGGCCGCCCGCAGCGCGAGGTTGAGCCGTTCGCGTTCCGACCGCAGCCGGCCGACGGCGGTGTCGAGCAGGTCGACGATGAAAATGATGAGGCCGCCGGTGGCGACATAGCCGACGATCATCGCCCAGCCCCAGGCGCTGCCCGGCAGGGCGAATTCAGGCTCCAGGAAGAACGGCGCCGCGATGCCGGTCGCCGCCAGCGCCAGCAATCCGGCGGCGCGCCCGCCGAGGAAGGCGCTGAGCAGCACCGCCGGGAAAAACGTCAGGAACGGCGGCAGCGCCGGCAGCAGCAGGCGCAGGACGATCGCCACCGCCACCAGTGCGGCCGCACTGGCCAGACCAAGCGCCCGATGCTGGCGCAACCGCGGCAGGCGCCTTTCGATCCACATGCAGCCATCCCCGCCCCAACCGACCGGATGCTAGAGCCGCCGCCGCAGCCACGCAAATAGTCTCCACGCCTGGAACGCGCCGGAACCGGCCGGTCACCCGCCTGCAAGTACGACTGGGGGTCGGACATTCCGAGCCTTGAAGTGCGGCTGTGGTTGCCGCCATGCTGCGCCGAGCCTGTCCTGAGAGAGTCCAACCATGCCCCACGCCCTCTCCTGCCATTGCGGCGCCATCCGGCTGGAAGTCGCCGCCGCGCTCGCCGGCCTCGAGGAGTGCAATTGCTCGACCTGCGCGCGCCACGGCTTCATTTTCTGGAAAGTGCCGGTAGAGGCCGTGCGCCTGGTCAGTCAGAAGTGCCGCTTGTCCAGCTATCACTGGCGCGACGCCGACGGCGGCACGCAATTCTGCCCGACCTGCGGCACCGCCATGCTGCGCACCGGCTATCGCGACCGCATCGCGGTCAATGCGCGCTGCCTCGAAGGCATCGACGTGTTCACGCTGGAGGTGAAGCGCTACGACGGGCGGAACCTGATGCCGCCCGGGCCTACGACGTGATCAGCCTGGGCATCTGATCATTGCAGCGTCAGCTCGAAGAACACCAGCCAGTCCTTCAGGTCATCGGTGAGATCGTAGTACGGCGGGATGCGCCGGAACCCGGCCATCTCATAGAGCCGCATCGCCTCGCTCTGGTGGCGGCTGGTGTCGAGCCGCATGGTGCGATAGCCGGCGTCCTTGCCCTCGGCGATGATCCGCTCGGCGAGCGCGCGCCCGACGCCGCGGCCGCGGCATGTCTCGGGCACGAACATGCGTTTCATCTCGCAAGCGCCGTCCCCCAGGTTGCGCAGCGCGACGCAGCCCGCCGGTTCGCCGTCGACATACGCGAGCAGTAGGCGGCCGTGCGGGCGGGTGTATTTGCCGGGCAGGCCCGCCAGCTCCTCGTCGAACGCGCGCTGGTCGAAATAGCGGTCGATCAGCGCGATGTCCTCGACATGCCGCGCGCGATGCCACGCCACGAACGCGCGCATCAGGGACCGAACATCGTCCAGCTCGGCCGGCCGCGCCGGTTCAACAATCTGGATCATCGGACTCCGTCTACTCGGTTGCGCCGGCAATGACTATAGGAGCGCCGCATCGCCTGAGCCAGGAATCGACGCTGCCGCAGCGCCTGCGTGCGCCGCCGCCCGAGCCGCGCGGCGTGCGCACCTTTCCGGCGGATGGCTAACTGATTGCCACCTTGGGTTGTTGAACCCCGCCCGAGTGCATGGCACTATCGCCCCGGCTTCATCCGGGGAACATCTCACACTCATGGCCGCGCGCGTCCGCACCGTTGCATTCCAGGGCGTCGACGTGCTGGGTGTCGACGTACAGGTGCAGATGGCGGGCGGGGTGCCGGCCTTCGCGATCGTCGGCCTGCCGGACAAGCAGGTGGCGGAGAGCAAGGAGCGGGTGCGCGGCGCGCTGACCGCGATCGGCCTCGGCCTGCCGGGCAAGCGCATCATCGTCAACCTGGCGCCGGCCGACCTCGCCAAGGAGGGCACGCATTTCGACCTGCCGATCGCGCTCGCGCTGCTGATCGCGCTCGGCGCGCTCACCTCCGATGACGTCGCGCAGCATGTGTGCCTGGGCGAGCTTGGCCTCGACGGCTCGATCGCGCCGGTCGCCGGCGTGCTGCCGGCCGCGATGCATGCGGCAAAGCAGGGTCTCGGCCTCGTCTGCCCCAAGGTGCAGGGCGGCGAGGCCGCGTGGGCGGGCGAGCTCGACGTGCTGGCGCCCGATCACCTGATCCAGCTCATCAACCACTGCAAGGGCCGGCAGATCCTCGCCGCGCCGAAGCCGCAGCTGGCCGAGGAGGACGCGCGCTATCCCGACCTCAAGGACATCAAGGGCCAGGAGAGCGCCAAGCGCGCGCTGGAGATCGCCGCCGCCGGCGCGCACAACCTCTTGATGCTGGGCCCGCCCGGCTCCGGCAAGTCGATGCTGGCCGCGCGCCTGCCAGGCCTCTTGCCGCCGCTCGACCCGGCCGAGGCGCTGGAGACCAGCATGATCCACTCGCTCGCCGGCCATCTGCAGGACGGCAAGCTGAAGCGCCGCCGGCCGTTTCGCGATCCGCATCATTCCGCCTCGCTGCCGAGCCTGGTCGGCGGCGGCCAGCGCGCCAAGCCCGGCGAGATCTCGCTCGCGCATCTCGGCGTCCTCTTCCTCGACGAGCTGCCGGAGTTCCAGCGCGCCACCCTCGAAGCCTTGCGCCAGCCGATGGAGAGTGGCCGCGTCTCGATCGCCCGCGCCAACGCGCATGTCACGTACCCCGCGCGCGTGCAGCTGGTGGCGGCGATGAACCCCTGTCCCTGCGGCCATCTCGACGACCCGCAGCAAGCGTGCGGGCGCGCGCCCAAATGCGCGCAGGACTACCAGTCCCGCATCTCCGGCCCGCTGTTCGACCGCATCGACCTGCATATTGATGTTCCGGCCGTCAGCGCGGCCGATTTGACCCTGCCCCCGCCCTCCGAAGGCAGCGCGCAGGTCGCCGCCCGCGTCGCGCGAGCGCGCGCCATCCAGACCGAGCGCTACAAGGGCAACGGCATCCGCACCAACGCCGAAGCCGACGGCGAACTGCTGGAACAGATCGCCCCGCTCGACGAGCCTAGCCGCAAGCTCATCACCCAGGCGATCGACCGCTTCAGATTGAGCGCCCGCGGCTTCCACCGGGTGCTGCGCGTCGCAAGGACGCTCGCCGACCTCGAAGGCGGCGGCGCGGTGAAGCAGATCCATGTGGCGGAGGCGCTGACATATCGGCGGGTGCTGCCGGGACGGTGAGCCCCGCGCCCTTGGCAAGAGCCATCGACGCCCTCCGACGCGACCGCGAAGCATTACATAGGACCGGTAGCATCTGGATTGATGCGGCCGCACGGCCAGGACTATACTGTTCTGACATGGTGCCCAATGAAGAGGGCGCATTGGCGCGGCGGTTATTGCCCTCGATGGCTTTGCGCGCCGACGACAGGTCTATGAGCAATCCTCGGGACGCGGGCGATGAGACTTGGTCTCACGTGGCTTCTCGCACTCTTTATCGCGCTGGCGCTTTCCACCTCGCCTGCGGCGAAGGCTGGTGATGCCGACATCGTCGGCGCGGCTGCGGTGCTGGCGGATGGATCATTGCGCGTCAATTCCAGCTGGGTCCGGCTATACGGGATTTACATTCCGCCGAGCGGGCAGAGATGCGCCACCTTCATCAGCCCCGCGCGCTGTGGGAGCCGTGCCGCGCTGGCGCTCGACAACCGCATCCAGGGCTTTGTGTTCTGTCATTCGGTCCATGGCAACCGGGACGGCAGCGTCAGCGCGGTCTGCTTCAACCGGAGCACCTTCTACGCCGCCGGCGAGGATCTGGCGCTGTACCTCGTTTCCAGGGGCCTTGCACTCGCCTTGCCCGGCGCGCCCTTCGAATATGTCGCATTCGAGCGCGTCGCGCAGACGCGGCAGCTCGGCATCTGGGGATTCTCGGTCGATGCAATCTCGCCCGGCCGGCGATCGTGGGACCACGGCGGGCATTGGAGCAAGCGCTGGTAGAGAGGAGGCGGTGATGGCTACCGTGACTCGGTCGATCCTGCTCGTCGCTATTGTTTCGCTGACAGCCTGCACGACGCCGTACGCCACAATGCCTCCCGGCCCGTGGGAGTATCGGCTTGGATACCGCGACGGTTGCGACGAGGGTTATGCCTATGCCGGCAGCCCGTTCTATAGGCAAACCTACACGCTTCCGGTCGCGCCGACGGCGGGGTCCTATCGCAGCGGCTGGGTCGCCGGCTTTGACCGATGCCTGGACAACTACCAGCACCTCCAGCGGACGGTGAATTTCCTGATTGGTCCGCCCTGATGCCACGCCCCTGACAGGAACTGCCCAAGGTCTATCTCACTCTGCCCGCCCCTTGATCGAACGCATGCTGTCCAATGCCCCTGCAGAATCGCGTCAACCCTTTCGGCGACCTCATCGCCACACCGGCGCACGGCACCATGATGGGCAATCGCGGCGGCAAGTTTCATCGCGACGACCGCACGCTCGGCAAGCGGCGCTGGTGCAGCCGGCACTGGATCTGCTGCGATCTGCACTACAAGAACGCCAAGCATGATGCGATGGGGCAGTACTATACCTCGGTCTTCTTCCTCGATGAGGTGACAGCGCTCGCCGCCGGGCACCGGCCGTGCTTCTTCTGCCGGCGCAAGGACGCGCAGCACTTTCTCTCGCTCGCCGCGTCGCCGCTGATGGCCGACGCCGCCGACCGCATCCTGCATGAGCAGCGCTTCGCCTCGCGCCAGAAAGCCGTCACGCAAAAGCGCGCCATCGCCGACCTCCCTGATGCCGCCATGGTCGCAATTGAGGGTGTGCCCCATGCGGTGCGCGGCGATCGCCTGCTACGCTGGTCGTTCGAGGGCTACGGCGATGCACGGCCGCGCCGCGCGATGAAGCACGCGACGCTGATCACTCCGCCGCTGTTCGTGACCATTCTTGCGAATGGATTCAGGCCGCGCTGGCACGACAGCGCGCGCTAGGCGGCGATCACGCCGCGATCTGTTGTAAGGCGACAAGATTCTGTGATGTAGTTCACTCAACCGCGCTTGATTTCCACCGCGGCCGCTCCCTAATGCCTGTCTCGCCAAATCGCGAATTGCGCGGCACTCACCCAGAGTGTCGCGAGACAATTCGGGGGTGATGGGCCTGCCGAGCGCGGCAGTCCGGGCTGCTTCTCTCCGCGAACGTGGCGCTGCTGCGAGAGGGATTGCCATGTCTGAGATCTGGAGAACCGGAGGAATCGTTCCGGCCCACCGGCGCGTTCCATCCACTCTGTCGAAGTCCTTTGATGTCCTGCTGCTCTGGCTGCAGCGCCGCCGCGAGCGGCGCCAGCTCGCCGGGCTAAGCGATCACGTGCTGAAGGACATCGGCGTCACGCGCGCCGATGCCGACGGCGAAACGCGCAAAGCTTTCTGGCGCCGCTAAAGGGGGCGATCATGCTGCCGAACATCAACAGCCGCGAGCGCGACACCATCATCGCCGCCTTGCGCGCCTGGCAATCGGCGCCGCGCCTGCGGCAGAGCTTCTACTACGTCGCGACTGCCGGAGGCGCGCAGACGCCGCTGACCGAGGCCGAGCTCGACGCGCTGTGCCGGCGCCTCGATGTCACGGTGACGTAACCGCGCCCTGCGTTGGTCACCCGCGCGCGCGGTAGCGCGCCACCTTGTGCCGGTTGCCGCAAGCCGCCATCGAGCACCAGCGGCGGGTCGCGTTGCGCGCAGTGTCGTAGAACACCAGGCTGCACTCCTCGCCGCCGCACTTGCGCAGCCGGTGCGGCTCGAAGCCCGCGATGAAGTCAGCAAAGTCGGAAGCGACGCGCCCGAACAGGTCGCTGTCGATACTCTCGCTGACCTGCAGCGATCCCTTCGCGGACTCGACGCGGCGCAGGCGCGGCGCCACCGCCAGGTGCCGGTTTACCTCCGCGATCGCACGCACCGGCGCCGCCGCCCCCTCGCTCAGCGCGCGGTAGATCCCGCCGAGCGCGCCGCGCAACGCATGCGCGGCCGCGACATCTTCCTTCGCGAAAGCGGGACGCCCGGCGCGATCGATCCCCGCCGCCTTGGCCCAGCGCGCCAGGTCGTCCGGCCGCGCGATCAGCTCGCCCATGGTGGCCGGCGCCGAGTTCAGGAAATCGAGCCACAGCCTTCCGCCGAGAAAGAGAAAGCCGTCCCGCACTTCTTGCGCAGCCTGGTCGCTCATCGTGACACCTCTCAAAAGCATATTGACAGGTTACATCGTATGTGTAACCGTTAAATAGCTGCTTGAACGGTAACACACGGAGCCCCCATGGTCAAAATCCACCGCCTCCTGGCCGCCGGCGCGCTGGCGTTGAGCGGGTTCGCCCTGCCGGCCGCCGCCGACGAGGTCGCCTACAAGACCGTCGCGGTCGACGGCCTCGACATCTTCTATCGCGAGGCCGGCCCGGCGGACGCGCCGACCGTGCTGCTGCTGCACGGCTTCCCCTCCTCCTCGCACATGTTCCGCAACCTCATTCCCGACCTCGCAGCCCGGTATCACGTGGTCGCGCCGGACTATCCCGGCTTCGGCTATTCCAGCGCGCCGTCGGTCGACCAGTTCGATTACAGCTTCCCCAAGCTCGCCGACGTGGTCGAGGGCTTCACCGAGAAGCTCGGCCTCACCTCCTACGTGCTCTACCTGCAGGATTACGGCGGGCCGATCGGCATCCGCCTCGCCATCAAGCATCCGGAGCGGGTACGAGGCATCGTGGTGCAGAACGCGGTCGTCAGCATCGAAGGCTGGGACCCGGTGAATACCGCGCCGCTGCAGGCCTATTGGAAGGAGCGCACCACCGCGACCGAGAAGCCGGTGCGCGACATCATCACCGCCGACGGCACCAAGTGGCAGTACGTCACCGGCGAACCGCACCTGGAGCTGGTCAGCCCCGATGCCTGGACCAGCGACCAGCGCGGCCTCGACCGCCCCGGCAACGACCGCGTCCAGCTCGAGCTGCTCTATCAGTATCGCGACAACGTCGCGAACTATCCGAAGTGGCAGCAGTTCCTGCAGGAGCTGCAGCCGCCCATGCTCATCACCTGGGGCAAGAACGATCCGGTGTTCACCGTCGCCGGCATGAAAAAGTTCAAGGCCCTGGTGCCGAACGCCGAGGTGCACGTGCTGGACGGCGGCCACTTCGCGCTGGAGGCGCACGAGCCCGAGATCGCCGCCGCCATGCTCGATTTCCTCGCGCGCCTGCCCGCTACCAGGTGATCGACGCCCCCAGCATGCAGATGACCGCGCCGCAGCCGAGCAGGCTGCGGCCGGCATGCAACCGGCCCCACAGCTGCATCAGCGCACGGCTGTCCGGCCCGGCCTCGATCGCTTCCAGCTTGCGGTTGACCGGCATGACGCAAACCAGCGTATAGGGCCAGTTCGCGACCAGCAGCACTGCGCCGACGAGCCACAGCCACGCGCCGCTCTGCCACCACGCCGCGAGACCGAGCAGGAATCCGACGATCGCCAGCGACGCCTGCATGGGCGCGCCGCGCGCATAGGCCGGCCGCCACTCCGCCAGCGCCGCGCGATCGTCGAGCGCCAGCCGCGCCGGCTGCTCCGCCACCGAGACATAGATGGCCGCGCCGGTGAACAGAGCGGCGGCGATGAGGGCGAGCGGACCAACGAGCATTGCTATTTCCTGGCGCGATCCGCCTTCAGCCAGCGGAACAGCTCTTCCATCCGCGCGGCGATCAGCGCCTGGCCGTCGCGCTCGGTCCATTGCCGCACGCCACGGCCGTTGGCGATGCCGTTGGCGCCGTCGGCCACCAGCCTGGCGATCGCGGGGTCGGGCTCCGGCCGCGCATCCAGGTGCGGGATCAGCGACTTGCCGAAATGGTACATGGTGAAAAGCCCGCCGGCGTCGGCCGATTCGAGCGGCCCGGTGATGCCGAGGCGGCGTCCGAAGCTGTGGCGCACCACGGCATCGATCGCCTCCGCGCTGGCGGCGCCGCTCGCCCACAGCGCCCAGGCCTCGCGCAGCAGCGCGAATTGCAGGCGGTTGCCGATAAAGCCTGGAATCTCCTGGTCGATCACCGCCGGCTCCTTGCCCGCTTCGCGCAGCACCTCGCACACCCACAGCGTGACGTCCACCAGGGTCTGCTTGCTCGCGCACACCTCGACCAGCGGGATCAGCTGCGGCGGATACCAGAAATGCGTCGCGATCACGCGCTCGGGATGCGCGACCTCGGCGATCAGCGCGCTCGCCGGCTGGCCGCTCGACGATGCCAGCACCACCGACGGCGCGCAGACCTTGTCCAGCCGCCCGAACAGGCCGCGCTTCAGCGCCAGGTCTTCCGTCACCGCTTCGATCACCAGCTGCGCCTCCGCCGCATCCTCCAGCCGGACCGACGGCACGACGCGCGTCAGAATGCCCGGGATCGCCGCCTGCTCGATCAGCCCGTGGCGCGCGAAGTCGGTGAGGCTGACGCTGATCTTGTCCAGCGCGCGGCCGAGCGAAGCCTCGTCGCGCCCGATCATCTTGACGCGTTTGCCCGCCATCGCGAACACCTGGGCGATGCCGTGCCCGATGATGCCGTTGCCGATGACGGCCACCGTTTCCAGCGGTTTCATGGGAACCCCCGCAGCTTCTTTGGCCCTATCCTAGCGCCTGCGCCGGCAGCTCGACCAGCGGCAGCAGCCGGGAATCGGCAAGCGCCGCGGTGCGGTGACCAAGCCCCGCCAAATAGCCGGCGTCCTGCGCAAACGCCAAAAAAGATTGCACGCTGCTCTGCCGCACCAGCATGACGCGGTCCCAGCATTCGTCCATTGGCCCGATCAGGAACGGACCGCCAGCGCCTACAAACATCAGCGACCCGCCGCTACGCTCCAGGTACGGCAGGGTATGGGCAACATAGCGATCGAACGCTTCTGCCCCGCTGATTGGCGCCGGCGGCGCCAGCTCTGGATTGGCGGCATAGTCCGCCACCGCACGGAACCGCAGCAGGTTGAGCATGACGACAGGTCCCGCGATGCCGCGCTGGAAAAACGCGCGGCCCGCCTCCTGCGTGGGTTCGAGACAGCACTTTACCACCTTACCCTCATCGAGTTGCTATGCCGGTCTAGGACAAGACAACGCGATGGGATGCGGCGCTAGCGCCCCTTCTTGCGCGCCGGCTCGTCCTCGTATTTGAACGACAGCTTGAGCTTGGTGCGGAAGGCCTCGACCTTGCCGTTGGTGATCACCAAGTCCTGCTCCACCACTTCCGCCACGCGCAGGTCGCGCAGCGTGCGCGAAGCGCGCTTGACCGCGGCCATCGCCGCATCCTCCCAGGATTTCGTGCTGGTTCCGATCAGCTCCAGGACCTTGTAGACGCTCTCGGCCATTGTTCCCTCCCAGGGGTTGTTATTGGGATTTATCGGATGGCGGCCGCGCCGGCGCCTGCACTTGGACAGCGGCGCGGTCTTCTCCTTATAGTCCCTTGGCATCGCCGTGACGAGGCCGCCCGCAGGAGAAAGCCGCATGCCCACCCTCATCGACCTGTCCATTCCGGTGCGGCACGGCGACGGACGGCTGGGGCTGGAGGTCGCCTTCTCGACCCCCTACAGCTTCGAGACCTGCGGCTGGCAGGGCTCGTCCTTCTCGATGTTCGCCCACTACGCCACCCACGTCGACGCCCCCAACCATTTCATCGAAGGCGCGCACGGCATCGATGCGGCGCCGATCGGCAAGCTCATGGGCGCCGCCGCCCTGATCCCGCTCGACGACCACGGCGCCGAGAAGGGCATTGCCGCCGACACGCTGGAGGATCGCGGCCGTCATGTCCGTCGCGGCGACATCGTCATCCTGCGCACCGGCTGGAGCGACCAGCACTGGGGGCAGCCGGCGTTCTGGAAGGACGGCCCCTATCTCGACACCAGCGCAGCCGACTGGCTGGTGGAGCGGGGCGCGAAGGCGGTGGTCTACGATTTCTCCGAGGAGTTCGCCGTGCGCCAGCCCGGCTTCCGCGGCGAGGATTGCCCGATCCACCACCGCATCCTCGGCGCCGAGATCTACAATATCGAGTATGTCCACAACCTCAGCCGCATCAGCGCACCGCGCTGCGCCATCCTCGCATTGCCGCTGAAGCTCGCCGGCCTCGACGGCGCGCCCGCGCGCGTGGTGGCGATCGAGGGCATGGATTTTCCCGCAGAGTTCACCATCACCGCGTGACGCGCGCGGCGCGAAGTCCGGAGCATTTTCATCGAAAGCGATGCGATCAAGTAGACCGCTTCGTCCACCGCGATAAGGTCCGCTTTCCCAACGTTTGATTAACCAGCGCTCGCTAGGCTCGGCCGATAGTCATAGTCAGAGTTGGGGAACGACGATGACGACCGGGTCGTCCAGCACTTTTGTCGCCGAGCTGATTCAATCGCGCAATGCCAATGCGTCGGAAGCGCTGGCGATCTTCCACGCGCACATGAAGACCTTCAGGTCCCGCATGGCGGCGGTCGGCGGCAGCCGGCTCAATCAGGCCGCGCTGGTGGTTGCGGCGGGCGTGATCGGCGCCATCCTCTTCATCGCCGTGGAGTCGCGCTGGGTGCAGAGCCTCCCCTGGATCTACACGGCATCCGCGGTCGTGTTCCTCGCCGCCGTGGCGATGCGCGTCTGGGTGCACGTCTACTACAAGCGCTGCGCCGAGGTTTGCCGCGAGAGCCTTAAGGCGAACCGGCGCTTCCTGATGGAAGAGAACGCATTCGTCACCATCAATGCCGCCGGCGTTTCGACCTCGATCCCGTGGACCGCGATCGAGGACATCGTCGACGACAAGAACACCTTGACCATCTATCTCTCGGCCGCCGAGGGAATCCCCCTGCCGAAGGCCGCGTGCGAGAATCAGAACGTCGAGGACTTCTGCCGCGAGCTGCGGCGGCGCTGGCGGGATCGGCGGCGAGCGCGAGCATGACCCTCGTCACCCACGTCCTCTCCATCCCGCTCGAGCCGCGCGATGCGCGCGGCGCCACCAAGCTGCGCGCTAGTCTCGACGCCATGTGCGCCGAAGACGCGACCCTCGGCGTCGAAGTGGGGCCGGTCAACGAGATCATCCTCAAGGGCATCAGCGAATCGCAGCTCGAATGGGTGGTCGGCCACCTGCAGCGACAGCCCGACCTCTCGTTCAAGGTTGGCCTGCCGGAGGTGCAGTATCGCGAGACCATCACCCGCGCCGTCGACTGGACCTATACCCACAAGCAGCCCGACCCGTCGCAATATGCCGTGCTGCGCCTCCAGCTGGTGCCGCTCGCCCGCGGCTGCGGCATCGAGACCGAGATCCGCTGCCCGTCCGATGAGATTCCCGAGCACATCCCGCTGCCCGAGTTCCAGCGCGCGATCGATGCCGGCGTGCACGCCGCCTGCCGCACCGGCATCGTCGACGGCTTCCCGCTGACCGATCTGCAGGTCATCGTGCTGGATGCCGGCTGGACCGATTCCGACTCTACCGCCGAAGCGTTCGAGATCGCTGCGCGCCTCGGCCTGCGCGAAGCGCTGCCACGGGCGCGGCCGTGGCTGCTGGAGCCGATGATGGTGGTGGTGACGTTGACGCCGGAGGAATTCCTCAGCGACGTGATCGCCGACTTCGGCCACCGGCGCGGCAAGATGCAGGGCCTCGCCATGCACGGCAGCATCGCTTCGGTCACCGCGCTGGTGCCGTTCGCCAACCTCGCCGGCTACGAGAACGACTTGCGCGCCCTGACCCAGCGCCGCGGCGCCGCCACCATGGCGTTCGATCATTACGGCGAAGTGCCGCCGCGGCTCGAAGGCGAGGACAGCCAGCCGCTCGCGATGCGCGTTTGAGCCATCAAGACCCTTGCGTTCCGATGCGCTAGCGTCCCGCCATGTCGACCGTCACACACGTCATATCGGTACCGCTGGTGCCCGCCGATGCCATGGCCGCACTGACGCTGCGCGCGGCGGTCGACGAGATGTGCGCCGAGGATGCGACGCTCGGCGTTACGGTCGGTCCCGTCAACGAGATCGTCTTGTGGGGGCAAAGCGAGCTGCAGCTGGATAGCGCGGTCGACATCCTGAAGCGCGGCAAAGGGCTGGACTTCCACTGCGGCGCGCCCCAGGTGCAGTATTGCGAGACCATCACCAAGATCCTCGTGTGGGACTACACCCACAAGCGCCAGACCGGCGGCAAAGGCGAATATGCCAAGGTCAGGATCCGCTTCCAGCCTGGCGAACCGGGCAGCGGCTTCGTGTTCGAGAACGCGGTGCGCGGCGGCGCCATCCCCGACGCCTTCATTCCTGCTGTTGAAAGGGGCCTGGCGACCGCAAAGGAGACCGGGAGCATCGCCGGCTTCCCCGTCATCGATATCAAATGTATCTTGCTCGACGGCGGCTATCACGACGTGGACTCGACCAAGCAGACTTTCGAGATCGCCGCTCGTGCTTGTTTCCGCGACGCGATGCCGAGGGCCGGGTCACGGCTGATGGAGCCGATGATGAAGGTCGAAGTGGCGACGCCGCAGGAGCATATGGGCGACGTCATCGGCGACCTGAACAGTCGGCGCGGCCAGATCACCGGCATGGACGCGCAGGACGGCCTCCAGGTGATCACCGCCTTCGTGCCGCTCGCCAGATTGTTTGGCTACCCCAGCACGCTGAGGCACATGACGCAGGGCCGCGCCCGCCACACGATGGCCTTCTCCCACTACGAGCAGGTCCCGCCCGCTTATCGTGGACCCGACGACGACAACTTCCCGCCCGCAATCGGGATGCGCGCCTGACGCGCCGCTAGCGCACGCCTCGAACCACGACGCCGGCGCGCTCACACGCCAAGGCGTCGGTCGACAGCTTGTGTCCTAATCGGTCCGAAAGATCGGAAAGAAATCTGTGATCGGCCCGCCTGTGGGAACCTACTCCGCTAGGGTGTGTTTGCCACCGACAGTGCCGCGTGGACGCCAGAATGAATGACTCAGACGAATATCGGCGGCGGGCGGGGGAATGTCTTCTGTTCACCCAGTATGTGACGAGCGAGCGCAGCAAGCAGCTCCTGGTCCAGATGGCGCTTGGCTGGCGCGATCTTGCCGAACGCGCCGAGCAGCAGAGGCGCGGGGCAGACGACTTACGCGGCGATCCAGCCCCAGTCGTCACCGAAAAGACCTGATCTCGACAATCCCGAGGGCGGCCTAGCCTGCGGTCCATGACCGCGCGGTGAAGCACGTCACAGCGCCCGATTGCCGGCCATGGCATTTCGCCGCGCCATGGATGGATCAAGCATCAGGCCGGTGGGCCAAGCAGAGATGAGCGTCAACGATCAGCAGGAGGCTTTCGAAAAGCTCCTGGGCAGCAACCTTGCGCGCGTGTTCGACTTGGTGCGCTTCGCGGAGACCAAGAACGCCGCGTTGCTGACCTTCGCCTCGGCCTGGATCCTCGCCATGCTGAACCTGCTGTCGAGCGACCGCACGCTGCCGGCGGGATTCGCGCCTGCATTCCTCGCCGCGCTGCCCTTGTTCGCAATGGCGGCGGTCGTGTGTGTCGTCTCGTTCCTGCCCAAGATCGACATCAGCCGCCGCGATCCGGCGGCGCGACACGGCGAGACCGGGCAGCACAGGAACCTGCTGTTCTTCCTGGACATTGCCGCCCTGCCGCTGCCGGCCTACGAGGCCGCGGCCCGGGCGCGCTATTGGCCGGACCCGGGCAACGCCGCGAGCGAGGCCTATCTCAACGACCTGGCGCGCGAGGTCGCGGTGAATTCCCGCATCGTCGCGCGCAAGTTCCGCCTGTTCAATCTCGGCGCCCGCATCGTGTGCTGCGCCATCGCAATTCTGCTCGCGCCGGCAATCTGGCACGTCGCCGGCTGGATCGCGCGCTAGCCCTGTACACCAGCCATCTTCCCCCGCCCCAACCTCTTCCATGTTGGGAGAGGAGATTCAGTGCGCACATTGGTGGTTCCGGATGGCTCTCCCAAAGCGATGGCCCATATAGTTGTCGCGCCATCTCAAGAGGAGACAGATGATGATCGTCCGCATGTGGCGCGGCCGGGCCAGGGCCGAGAACGCCGACGCCTATGAGCGCTTCGTCACCACCAAAGTGTTCGCCGAGTTGCCGGCGATCGCCGGCCATCGCGGCGCCTATCTCCTGAAGCGCACCATCGGCGACGAAGTCGAGTTCGTCGCGGTTACGCTCTGGGAGTCGCTCGCATCGATCCGCAGCTTTGCCGGCGACGCCATCGAGCGCGCCGTGGTCGAGCCCGAGGCGCGCACCGTTCTGTCCAGCTTCGACGATTTCGTGCGCCATTTCGAATTGGCGCACGCCGCACCCTGCGCGTAGTCGCACACAGGCAAGTCCCTGAGGCGCTCATGGCTTTCGAGCCCCTGACGTCACACCCATTGCGTACCGTGCGGGCGCATCGCATCTAGAAGGCATCGACTCCTCGCAAAGGAACCCCTGCCATGAACATCTCGCTCTCCGGCAAGACCGCGCTCGTCACCGGCTCCACCAACGGCATCGGCCTTGCCATCGCCAAGGGCCTGGCGGCGGCCGGCGCCGAAACCATCGTCAATGGCCGCAGCCCGGACAAGGTCGAGCGCGCCGCCGCCGATCTTCGCCGCGCGCATCCGTCCGCCACGGTGCGCGGCGTCGCGGCCGACGTCGGGACCGCGGCCGGCTGCGAGGCGCTGGCGCGCGCCGTGCCCGCGGTGGACATCCTCATCAACAATGCCGGCATCTTCGAGCCCAAGGATTTCTTCGCGATCCCGGATTCCGACTGGACGCGCTTCATGGAGATCAACGTGATGTCCGGCGTGCGCCTGTCGCGCGCCTACATGCAGGGCATGCTGCAGCGGGACTGGGGCCGCATCGTCTTCATCTCGTCCGAGTCCGGCCTGCAGATCCCGCCGGAGATGATCCATTACGGCGTGACCAAGACGGCGCAGCTCGGCCTGTCGCGCGGGCTCGCCGAGTTGACCGCCGGCACCGGCGTCACCGTCAATGCGGTGCTGCCCGGACCGACGCGCTCCGACGGAGTCGAGACCTTCCTGCAGCAGATGGCCGACAAGGACGGCGCCGATGTCGAGACCATGGCGCGCGAGTTCGTCAAGCGCCACCGCCCGACCTCCCTGCTGCAGCGGTTCGCGACCGTCGAGGAGGTGGCCAGCATGGTGCTGTATATTGCTTCGCCGCAGGCTTCGGCCACCAACGGCGCGGCCTTGCGCGTCGATGGCGGCGTCGTGCGCGCGATTGCGTGACACCGGAGGATTGCCGGCACGCAGCATTGTTCCAGCGCAAGGTTGACAGGCCGGTGCGGCCCGCTGAGGATAGCCGCGTCATGGAACAACCTGCCGTCGATACAATCTATGAGAGCGTCGCCGCGGTTTGCTCGACCCACATCCGCGAAATGCTGGCCTATTGGGAAAGCAAGCGGATGGCGGGACGCCTGCCGCGACCGGCGGACATCGACCCGACCGAGATTCCCCGGCTGATCGCCTCGATCGTCATTTGCGATATCGAGAACGACCCGTTCCGGGTGCGCTACCGCCTGGCCGGGACCCGGCAGGTGCATATCCTCGGCAACGAGCTGACCGGCCGCTATGTCGACGAGATGGGTTGGGAGGAAGGCCCGTTCGTGCACCGCATCTTCGCGCGGGCGCGCGACACTGCGGCCCCGGTGTTCGGGTTCTATCACTGGGGCTTCCGCGAGAATACGCCCGGCGCGTCGGAGTTCGGCCTGTTCCCGCTGTCGGAGGACGGCGCCACCGTCAACCGCGTCCTCGGCATCGACGAGTTCTTCCCGGAGGCCGGCTCACCGGTGTTCGGCGGCCGTAGCCACCTGTAGCGGCGGACGGCGAGGTGCGCTGCGTCGGCATCGATTTCGTGCCGTTCGACATGCAGCTCGGCCAGCGCGGCTGATCCCGATACCTGTGCACAGCTCGTGCGGCACGATGTCGCCCGCCGCTGGACAGTCGCCGGCGGTCAGCGCCCTGTCACATCCGGGCTCGTAGGCTTGGCCGAGTGATCCGGCGCACTGCGGCACCCGTGCTTCGCTTGGACTCTGGACACATCGCGCGCGCTGAGTATGGTTGGGGCCCAAGGCGACCCCACCAGTATCCGTGCTAACGAGGAGCGTTCGCTTCATGAGCCCGCTTTCTGTCGACCGTGCACCCTCGCGCGATCGCAGCGCCTACCTGGCCATGATCCCGCAACTGGAGCAGCAAGGTTTCCTGCGTCTGCCCGCCAATCCGGTTCTGCGCCAGGCGGTGGACTGCGCGTTCGCCCAGGCCAGCGGATTCTTCGCGCGCCCGGCGGAGGAGAAGCTCCGCTATTCCCACCCCGAGTGGGTCGAAGGCTATCGCGAGCTCGGCCCCGAATACTCCCAGGTGCCGGAGCGTCCGGACCTGACCGAGTCCTTTTCCGCCTGGAACCACAATCGCGTGCATCCGGAGCTGGACGCGTGGCGTGACGGTTGCCTGCTGCATGGCGCGCTGCGCGACGCTGCCGACCTGCTGGCCGATGTGGTGCGCGACCTGTTCGCCGCGATGCGCGATTATTTCGCGCCGGGTGCGCCGGACCTGCGCTTCTTCGGCGCCACCTACACGCAGCTCAATCACTACGAACCGGCGCGCCATCGCCGCAAGCTGCTGCAGGATCCGCACGAAGACGGCCACCTGGTGACGCTGGTCACCAGCAATGCGCCAGGCCTGGAACTCCAGGTCGGCGGCGCGTTCGTGCCGGCGAATGTCAGCCCCGACCATTTCGTCGTGATGCCGGGCAGCCTGCTGTCGCTGATGACCGGCTATCGCGTGAAGCCCGGCTATCACCAGGTGCGCAACAGCCGCCGCACCGATCCGCGCTTGTCCATGATGTTCTTTGTCAATCCCGAGATCGACCAGCAGCTCGCGCCCTGGATCGAGAATGACAGCAACAAGGGCATCGACATCATCGCGCGCGCCAACGCTGCCCCCAAGCAGTTCGGCTATCCGAGCCTGAAGGACATTCTGTCCGGCCATGCCGATACGCCGCTGGAATCACCGTACCTGGCCAACGCGGCGCAGTAGGCGCGCTGCCCACTCATCCAGATTACCAAACTGTAAGTACGCCGAGTTGCAGTCTCCAGTGTAAGGTGTCAGCATGGGTTGAGAAGTCTGCGGCGCCCCTGGCGCGTACCTCCAACAAGGGCCAGAGCGATTGCCAATGCGCCATGCACCGCTGCCGAAGCGTGCGTTCGAAGACGGCCCCGAGGCCGCATCGCCCGATGCGCTGACGCGCCAATCCAGGCCGCTGCCAGTCGGCGCGAGGGCCCGGCGCCTGCAGCGCAGGATCCTGCTGCGCGACCGCTCGCTCGAAGGCCTCTACTGGCTGTTCGATCAATATCTCGGGCGCCCGCTGGTGAATCTCTGTCGGATCGTGCCGATGATCCGGCTGGTGGGGGCGCAAGCGCGGCGCGAGGTCGGCGTCTCGATTCGGCGGCAGGTCTGGGATCAGGTGCGCGTGGTCTTGTTCCACGGCGCCAAGCCTTGGATCTACTACGTACTGGAGCTCTATCGCGACGGCGCGATGGCCGAAGCCGGCGCCTATGTGATGCGCAACGAGGTGAAGCACGGGCTCTTCAAGGCGCTGAACCGCATCGACCCGGAAGCGAGGGACCGCGCCAGGAAGCTCGGCGACAAGCTCGAAGTCTCGCGCTGGTGCCTCGAGAACCAGATCGCGCATCCGCGTCCGATCATGCTGGTCGAAGACGGCGAAATCTCCTGGCCCGGCGGTTCGCGGGCCGACCTGGATCGCGACCTGTTCGTGAAGCTCCGTCGCGGCCGAGGCGCCCATAGCTCCGCCAGCTACTGGCGCACCGGGCCATTCCAATACCGGGATGACGAGAACCGGCAGTCGACCCTGCAGCAAATCACGGAGGCGCTTCAGCGCCGCTCGATGGGCTCGAAGCGGGAACGGCTGATGGTGATGCCGCTGCTGCACAACCACCCGGCGATCGCCGACTTGGCGGACGTGTCGCTGATCACCTTCCGCCTGATCACCTGCCTCGACGAGGAGCTGCGCCCGGTCCTGACCAACGCCTATCTGCGCTCGATGGCCAAGCTCGAGCCGAACTGGGATATCGGCTGGATCGAGGAATACGGTGCGCCGATCGACCTCGAGACCGGCGCCCTCGGCCGGATCACAGGCGACAAACCGCCGTGCCTGTCGGAATGGTTCGACCGCCATCCGGTCACCGACGCTGCGGTGACGGGACGGATCGTGCCGTGCTGGCCCGAGCTTGCCGCGCTTGCGGTCAAGGCGCATCGCCTCGTGCCGGAGCGGATCATCATCGGCTGGGATTTTGCGATCACGCCGGACGGCCCGGCGCTGTTGGAGGGCAACAGCTTCCTTGACCTGGTCTTTCCGGAGCGCGTGTTCCGGCAGCCCGTCGGCCAGATGCGCCTCGGCCAGCTGCTGGATTTCCACCTTGATCGCCTCGAGGCGAAGCTCGACGAGAAAGGCTGGCGCTATCCCTGACGCCAGTTCTGGCGCTAGTCCGGGCGCCACTTGCTCCAGGCGCGCCACTGGCCAGGAAACTGCCGCACCCAGGGCTCGCTACGGCGCAGGAACTCGGCCGCGGCGGCGATGCAGCGCTGGTCGGAGGAACCACTGGCCGCGAGCGCGATCGGCGCCTCGATCGCGACCCGCCAGCCGAGCTTCGGATCGCGCACCGTGAAAGCCGGCAGCAGCGGCGCGCCGGTCAGCCCGGCGAGGCGAGGCGCCCCGACCGCCACCGGCAGTCGGCCGCCGAACACAGATCCCTGGATCATCTCGAAGCCTTCCGTGGAGGCGGCGACGATGGAAACGACTTCGCCCGCCTTCAGCGCCCGCACCATCCGGCGCATCGCGGTCGTCGGCGCGGTGCGGTCGAACACGATGCGGTCCACCAGGTAGCGGTCTTCCGGAATGCAGCGGATGCGGTTGAGATACTTGATGCCGAACTGCGTTTCAGAGACGCCGTGCTTCGGGCTGCTGAGGTGCGAGACGCGGTAGCCCTTCTGGTGCAGCGCGATCTTGGTCGGGCCGCTGTTGAAGACGAAGGGCGCCAGCCACAGGATCGCGCCCTTGCCGGCCTTGAGCGCGCTCTGCAGATGCTCTTCGCCCTCCACCCGGATCGGGGGCTGCCAGCCGCCGGGCCGCCAGCCGCGCAGGTCCTGCAGCCGCATCTCGTGGACCGCAGCCTTCTGCTCCCGCATGATCGCAAGGCACCGCGCGGCGTCCTCGCCGAGCGCCGCGCCGACGCTCTTGGCGGTGCTCTTGATGGCGCGTTCTCCGGTCAGCGGACCGAGGCCGACGCGCGCCCGGCACAAGGGCGACCACAGCCGCTCCGGCAGCAACCAAGCCGGCGCCCACAGCAGCGCCAGGCTGACCATGGTCGCGGCATCGTCGCCACTCCACCCGGGCGGCGCCTTCTGCTTGCGCGCCTTGTGCGTGACCGTGCCGATCTTGCTCGCGGCGCCGTCAGCCGCCGAGTCGGACTGGCTCGACAGCACCGCGTCTTTTTGGATCGTGTCGCCCATGCCTGAAAACTACCCCCTGTGGCTTAAATTATCGTGACGGCATGCGGTCGGCTAGAGCGGCGTTGCGGCCTCCCAGTCGCTGCCGCGACGGTTCCAGTTCCGTTCCAGGCGGGCCGCGGCGTTGTCCCGCGCCGCTCCCCGGCGCTACCATGGCGCCATGCCGAGTCGCGCCGATCCGCTGAAACAGATCGCGGCCTTCAACCGGGGGCGTAAGCCGGAGCTGCTGGCGCTGAAATACCGCAAGATGGCGGCGACGCCGTTCGGCTATTTCCGCGGCACCAACCCCCTGTTCCACGCCGACTGGCCGGGCGCGGCGTGGCTGGAGCGGATGCCGTCGGCCTGGCTCAACGGCGATCTGCACATCGAGAATTTCGGCACCTACCGCGGCGACAACCGCCTGGTCTATTTCGACGTCGGCGACTTCGACGACGGCGGGCTCGGCCCGCTCGGCCGCGACCTCATGCGCTTCCTGGTCGGCGTGCACATGGCGGGGCACGAGATGGGCTTCGGTGCGCGCCGCGCGAGCGACCTCGGCCGCCTGTTCCTCGCCGCCTATCGGGCCGCGCTGATCGACGGCAAGGCGCGCTGGATCGAACGGCGCACCGCCGGCGGCGTGATCGGCGAATTGCTGGTCAAGCTGGAGCGCCGCACCCAGGCCGACCTGCTCGCCAAGCGCACCGTGCTGAAGAAAGGCAAGCGCCGCCTGCGCACCGACAGCGGCAAGGCGCTGCCGCTCGATCCCGCCGAGCGCGCGCGCGTCACGGCCTTCATGAAGCGCTTCGCACAGGACCGCGCCTATCCGCGCTTCTTCAAGGTGCTGGACGTGGCACAGCGCGTCGCCGGCGTCGGCGCGCTCGGCCTCAAGCGCTATGTGGTGCTGGTCGAGGGCGACGGCGGGCGCGAGGGCGCGGCGCTGATCGATCTCAAGAGCCAGAGCGGCTCGACCCTGATCCCGCGCCTCAAGCAGCGCCAGCCCAAGTTCGCCAGCGAAGCGGCACGCGTGGTGGCGATCGAGAATCGCATGCAGGCGGTCGGCCCCGCTTTCCTCACGCCGGCGCGCATCGGCGGCGCCAGCTTCACCCTGCGCGAATTGCAGCCGAGCGCCGACAAGCTCGACCTCTCCACCACCCATCCCGATCGTTCGGCGTTCGAGGCGGTAATCGAGTCGATGGGCGAGTTGACCGCCTGGGCCCAGCTGCGCTGCGCCGGGCGCGATCGTGCCACCGACATCGATGGATTGACGGCATTTGCGCGAAATACCGGGTGGTCGCGCGCCCTGATTGCGCTGGCGAACGACTGGGCCGCAGCGATCTTCGAGGATTGGCACGCCTTCAGGGACTCGAAGCTCGCCGCCTGGGCCTACGCGCAGGACGGATTGGCCCGCCGGGTTTAACCTGGGCGCGTCTAATCCGGGCATGTCTTAATCTGTTCTGCAGGACCAAATTGCTGTGACAAGCCTACCGGCCTGCATGACTTTTCCCGGCGAATCATTAACAATGCGCCGTGGCGACCGGCGAGGGCTGATCATGGGGAAAGCCGGAGACCGCGCATTGGCTTCTTTGGGCTGACGCATGGGTTTCGACATCCTCGCGCTGATCGCGATCGTCCTGCTCGCACCTCTTGCGCTGTACGGCGCGTGGGCGCTGTGGACCAAGCAGCGCGTTCCCGGACCCGCCACCGGCGCGTCCACCGATGCGCCACGCCCGGCGCCGATCGATCCTTGGGCATCCCTGCCGCTCGCCATCGCCGGCTTCGATCGGGACGACCGCCTGCTTGGCGCCAGCCGCGCCTTCCGCGACGAGCTCGGCGCACGCGGCATCGCGCTCGACGATGTGCTGAAGCCCGGCATCGCCGCGCAGGCCCTGTTCGATGCCTGGATGCAGCGCAGCGGCGGCGCGATCGCGCCGGTCACCGCGATCGCGACCCTGCCGGCGCACGAGCTGACCTGGCCCGCCACCGGCGGCCGCGTGGCCCATCGCATGGCCTGCGTCGCATTGCACGATGCGGCCGGCGCCACCTATCGCTTGCTGGTCGATCCCGCCATCCTCAATGCCGCGCCGCTCGTCCCGACGCCGACCAGCGCCGCCGACACCCGCGCCATCATCGCGCGCAACGCGGTGCTGGCCTCGGCGCTGCAATCCATCACCATCGGCGTCGCCCTGTGCGACGCGACCGCGCCGGAAGCGACCATCCTCTATGTCAATCCGGCGTTCGGGCGCATCACCGGCTACGAGACCCAGGAAGTGATCGGCCAGCCTTTGCGCTTCCTGCAGGGCCGCGCCACGCCGCAGGACCAGGTCGAGCGCCTGGAGCGCGCCCTGATCCAGCGCCGGGCCGCCAACCTGCTGTTGCGCAGCCAGCGCAAGGACGGCAAGCCGTTCTGGAACGACATGCACGTCAACCCGATCCTCGAGGATGGCGGGCACGTCGCGCATTTCGTCGCCTTCATCACCGATGCATCGCCGCGCATCCGCGCCGAGGAGAACCTGCGCGAAGCTAAGCACGTGGCCGAGATCGCCAACCGCGCCAAGTCCGACTTCCTCGCCAACGTCAGCCACGAGCTGCGCACGCCGCTCAACGCCATCATCGGCTTTTCCGAGATCATGCAGATGCAGATGTTCGGCGCCATCGGCCACAAGCAGTACGCCGCCTATGCCGACGACATCCATTTGAGCGGCAAGCACCTGCTCTCCATCATCAACGACATCCTCGACCTCTCGAAGATCGAGGCCGGCCGCTTCCAGCTGCATGTCGAGCCGGTCGATATCGAGGAGACGTTCGAGGATTGCGCCCGCCTGGTGCGCGAGCGCGCGGAGAATGCCGGCCTGCAGGTGATGCGCCGCATCGATCCCGCGACCCCGCGCCTGATCGCCGACAAGCGCGCGGTCAAGCAGATCCTGATCAACCTGCTCAGCAACGCCATCAAGTTCACGCCCCAGGGCGGCCAGGTCACGCTCGCCGCCCATCCCACGGCGACGCCCGGCTGGGTCGCGCTCTCGGTCGCCGACACCGGCATCGGCATCCCGCCCGAGCAGATCGACAACGCGCTCTCTGCCTTCGGCCAGGTCGACAACCCCTTCACCCGCAGCCAGGAAGGCACCGGCCTCGGCTTGCCGATCGTGAAGTCGCTGGTCGAGCTGCACAGCGGCCAGTTCCAGATCGAAAGCGCGGTCGGCAAGGGCACCAAGATCACCATGGTGATGCCGGCGCAGAAAGTGGATGCGCGCGTCATCGAGGCACAGGCAGCGCACGGGACTTGATCTCCGCCAGGCTCGCAACGGGAACACGCAAGCTTGGAGCGTCCCATGCTGATCGGATGTGCATGATCGCGTGGGTAGCTGCGTAGATTTACCGTTGGGTAGCCATGTAGACTTCCGTTGCTTTGCTGTCATCGAGCAGATGGAGGTGAGATTGAGCACCCCTGTAAATGCTGCGGCACTCCGCGAGGAAGTCAAAAAGAAATACCGCGACGTGGCGATCAAGCCGCACGACACGTACCATTTTCATACCGGCCGGCCCCTGGCCTCCCGTCTGGGGTACGACGTCAAAGCCGTGGATGCGTTGCCGGACGAGGCGGTCGAGTCCTTCGCCGGCGTGGCCAATCCATTTTCGCTGCGTGACCTGAAGCCCGGCGAACGCGTGGTTGATCTCGGGTCGGGCGGCGGGTTCGATTGCTTCATCGCCGGCGGCAAGGTCGGCCCGACCGGCCATGTCGTGGGCGTTGACATGACCGAAGAGATGCTCGCCAAGTCGCGTAAGACGGCGCACGCCATGGGCTTGTCGAAGGTCGCGTTCCGCGAGGGCCTGCTCGAGCAGCTCCCGGTCGCGGACGGCTGGGCTGATGTCGTGATCTCCAATGGCGTCATCAATCTCTGTGCCGACAAGCAACAGGTATTCTCGGAGATCCGGCGCGTTCTAAGGCCCGGCGGCCACCTGCAGTTCGCCGACATCGCCAATGGCAAGCCGGTGCCGGAATCGGCTGTGGCCAACATCGATCTCTGGACGGCCTGAATCGCCGGTGGTCTGCCGTGTGCAGCCTGGCAAAAGATGATGGAGGACAGCGGCTTCGTTGACATTCGCATCGGGCCGCCGGTCGACACGTTCGGTGGCGCGAAGGGTGAGCCGAACGCACGCAGGTTCGAAGTGTTCGGGTACGCCTTCCTCGGCCGCAAGCCCTGACGAGACGAAGGTCCGACGAGCCTCGCCGCCACGTATGCGGCCGGAAGCCTTGGCTAAACTTAGCCCCGATTCGACAGCGAGAACGGATTGCCGTCCGGGTCCTTGCCGCCGCAGAGGTCGAGGCCGTCCTTGCTCGAGACCTTGCCCATCTTCGCCCCGCGCGCGATCAACGCTTCGCGCGTCGCCGCCACGTCCTTGACGTCGAACTGAACCTTGGGTGAGCGCGGGCCTGGCTTGCCGCCGCCGCTATGCAGCGCGATCTCGCAAGCGCCGGCATCGAAGGTTTTCCAGCCCTTGTCGTTGGCCTTGAGCTTGAAGCCCAGCACGTCGCGATAGAACGCGACCATCAGGTCCAAGTTGGCCGTGAACAGGATGATGCGCGACAAGCGAAGCTGCATGGAACCGGCCCCCTCTGGTGCAAGGCCGGCCGACTGCATCACCAAAGTATTTTTTTGTCTACGGCTGTCTCGGCCTACGCCACCGCCACCAGGTCGACCGGCGCCGAAACGCCGCCGACGGTGATGCTGCGCAACACGAGATGCTGTCCGCGCGGCGTATAGCCTTGCGCGCAGGCGGCATCGTACGTCTCCTTCAGCGCCAGCGCGCGGCAGCCCTGCACCTTGTTGTGCTTCTCGAGCTTGGCCGACAGGTTCACCGCCTCGCCGATCACGGTGTATTCCAGCCGCGTTGCGTCGCCGACGGCGCCGGCAACGATGCGGCCCGACGCGAGCGCGCCGTTGACCGCAAGGCTGGAGCGGCCCAGCGCCGCCTGCTCCGCGGTCCATTCCGCCGCGACTCCCATGCACTCCTCAAGCGCCACCATGGCGCGCGCGGCGTAATCCTCCAGCGGGCGGGTCGCGCCGAAAGTCGCCATGATGCCGTCGCCGAGGAACTTGTCGATCGCCCCGCCGTGGCGCTGGATGATCGGCACCATGCGGCGCTGGTAGTCGGCTAGCACGCTCATTACCTCCTGCGGGCTGGCGCTCGAGGCCAGCGCGGTGAAGCCGCGCACGTCGAGGTTCAGGATCGCGGCTTCGCGCGCCTCGCCGTCGCCGGCGCTGATGGCATCGCCCGAGCGGCTGATGTGCTGCGCGATCTCCGGCGCGAAAAAGCGCGACAGGTTCTCCTGTGCCTGCTCGCCGGTCACCGCCTGGGTCGTCATGCGCCGCGCGCCATGGATCGCGAAGGCGAGGATGGTGGTGACGGCGGCGATGGTGATGATCTTGTCGACCTCGGCGCCCACCAGGATCGAGTTCGAGGTCAGATACTCCACGTAGTTGCGCGTGATCATGGCGTTGTTGGGATCAGCGAACAGTACATAGCCGATCATCACCACCCAGCCGAGCGCGGCCGCGATGCCGGCCAGCACCACATACTGCACCTCGAACCTCAGCGCGCGCAGAGCGATGAAGATGTAGACATACTGCTGAGTCGGCGCTTTCAGGTAGAACGAGGCCGGCTGCATGTATTGCAGGTGGAAGCTCCAGATCAGGCCATAGAGCAGCGCCATGTCGATCACGATCGAGCCCGCCAGCAGCCAGAAGCCCATGCGGATGCGATAGGCCATGATGAGGCGGATGACGGTGGCGATGAAATAGAGCCCGATCGCCGCCGGCGTCAGCAGCCAGATCGCGGTGCCCATCGGCACGGTCTGGCGCGACAGCCCATAGAGCACGCCGAACAGGATGACGATGGCGAGCTGGATCCAGCCGATCAGCTTCTCGCTGTTGTCCTGCAACGCCGTGATCCGCGCCCGCACCACCGGCGGCAGGTCCTGGTTGGCATCGTCAGCGGCGCTCAGGCGCATGCGTATTGCTACTCGGTTTCGGTCGCATCGGATGCAGCATAGTCACTGCGCCCATGCCTTTCCGTTATCGTTTCGCCAGCCATAGGCTGGTCGCCGGGCCGCTTCCATCGTGATAGGCGCCGAGCGGGCCGCTGCGCAGCCGTTCCTCGAATCGCTGGCGCGCGAAGCGGCTGGCGAACAGGATGTCCCAGCCGCCGCCGGCCAGCATCGTCGCCACCGCGCCCTGCTCGTTATAGCCGCGCCAGGTCCAGTCCGCCGGGTAGGCGTCCGGCAGGAAGATGTCGTGGATCTGCACCAGCGCGCCCGCCGGCAGGCGCGGCAGCAGCTCGGTCAGGATGAGCTCGACGTCGGTGCCCGGCATCAGGATGTGGCTGGAATCGACGAACAGCAGGTCGCCGGGATGGAACGCGGCGATGACGTGGCCGCCAGAATTCTGCAGCGCCTGCTGCAGGGTCTCGCGATGCCACTCGACCTTCAGCGCTCCCAGGTGCGCGCGCGGCTCCGGATCGATCGCGATCAGCTGGGTATCGAGCCCGCCATCGGCGATGGCGCGCGCGGCGAACCGCGTCGAGTGGCCGCTGCCAATCTCCACCACCCGCGCCGGCCGGTGCTGCCGGATCTGCGCATACAGCATCGCGGCGTCGAGGCCGCAGAACCAGTCCTGGTCCCAGCGCGGCGCCGGCGCCTTGGCATCGCGTGCGATCTTTTTCAGATCCTCGGCCACCGCATCGATCGCGTCGATCGCCGCCGCCATCTCCGGCAGCGCCGCCTCGAACATCTGCGCGATCGCCGGATAGCGCTGGGGCGGCTTCACCGAGCGCGCATGACGATAGGGAATGAAAAACCCCAGCCGGTCCAGCGACAGCACGGTGTCGAGCCCGAAGCGCAAACGCCGGAACCATTCGCGGGGAGTCATGAGCGGGCACGCGCAGCTGAAAACACGGCGCTCACCGAGCGCGCAGGCGGGTGATGTCCATTATACGCTGAGCTCCAGCACCTCGCGCGCGGCGATGGTGCCGGGGCGGAGCTTGTTGGCTTCGGCCACCACCGTGTCCATGAAATCATCGTCGTGGCTGGGATCGTGGTGGAACAGCACCAGCTGCTTCACCTTGGCGGCGTCGGCCAGGCGCACGCCTTCCTGCCAGGTGGAGTGGCCCCAGCCGACATACTTCGCGAATTCCGTATCGGTATAGGTGGCATCATAGATGAAAAGATCGGCGCCTTTCACCAGGTCGAGGATCAGCGGATCGAGCGTGCCGGGCTTGTGCTCGCAATCTGTGATGTAGCACAGCGAGCGGCCGTCATAGTCGATGCGATAGCCGGTGGCGCCGTTGGGGTGGTTGAGCGGCGTGGTGCGCACGGTGATGCCGGGGCGAGGGCTGAGCACTTCGCCGGCGGCGAAGTCGTGATAGTCCGGGCGCGAGGCGAACACGTCGAGCGGCACCGGGAACAGCGGCTCCACCATCATGCCACTGAGGGCGTCCTTCAGCGTGGTGCGCGGCTTCAGGTGCCCGGCCCACAAGCGCAGGCTGCAGGCCGGCTGATAGAGCGGCGCGAAGAACGGCAGGCCGACGATGTGGTCGAGATGGGTGTGGGTGAAAAAGATGTCGGCGTCGATCGGCCCGTTGGCGATCAGCTTCTTGCCCAGCGGACGCATGCCGGTGCCGCCGTCCATGATGAGCAGATAGGGCCCACATCGCACTTCGAGGCACGAGGTGTTGCCGCCATAGCGCACGTATTCGGAGCCGGGGCACGAGAGAGAGCCGCGTACGCCCCAGAAGGACACCGTGAAGGCTGCCGTCGTCACCTTGTTCAATACTCCCGGCGTCCCCAGTGTCCGGCGCGGCCGCACCCCCGGCCGAGATGATGGATCGCCTATTGTCTCGATCCGACTCTGACGGCCGGTTCCAAGCTAGGCGCGTTGCCAAAGATGATGGCATTGTTTCGCCGCCGAGGAAAAGGGGTAAAGTCGGGAATGGCCACCCGTCCCGTAGGGGCAAGTGAAATCCATCACAGAACTTGGTGGCCAGGGGTTGCCCTGGGTGTGAGCGTTTCCTGCGCCTGCGCCTACCAGCAATTCAAGCTGCCGCCGATCCTGCCCGACCTGTTGCGCGAACATCCCCATGGATCCGCGGTCGCCGCCGGCTTCATGTCGGTCTATGCCCTTATCGGTCTTATGGTTTCCCAACCGTTAGGACGCTGGCTGCAAGGCGAGGGGCGATTAGGCCGTGGCCTCGCGCTCGCCGGCCTGGTGACGGCGGTCGGCGGCGCGCTGGCGCTGCTCTGGCCGGACTCCTCGATCCTGTTCCTGGCCGGCCGCGGGCTGGAGGGCCTCGGCTTCGCGATCTGCGCCATCGCCGGGCCGGCGATCGCCGCGCAGGCCGCTGCACCACGCGATTTGCCGTTCGTGACCGGCCTGCTCGCTGGCTGGATTCCGATCGGCCAGATCGTCGGCGCCGTGGTCGCGGCGCAGTATCCCGACTGGCGGGTGCTGTGGTGGCTCGGCATCGTGCTCGCGCTCGGCATGATCGCGCTCGGCTATCGCAGCCACGGCGCGCTCGCGCGCCGCCGCACCGTTGAGGAGCCGCTCACGCCGCGGCAGACCAGATTGCTGTGGCTCGGCGGCGGCATCTTCCTGATGTGGTCGGGGCAGTATTTCGCCTTCATGACCTGGCTCACCTCCTATCTCGAGATCCAGCACGGTCTTTCCCTGCGCGCGTCGGTCGGCGCCTACCTGCTGCCGGTGGTCGTGCTGCTCGCCTTCAACATCCTCACCGGCTGGGCGCTCGGCAAAGGCCTGCCGCTGCTGCGCGCGCTGATCATCGGCCTCGCCTCGCAGGCATTGGTCTGGCTGCTGGCGCCGTTCGCCGAGGGCTGGATCGGACTCGTGCTGCTGCTGGTCTACGGCGTCGGCGCCGGCGTGGTGCCGACCTGCCTGTGGCAGATGCCGCACCGCATCGTCGAAGGCACCGCCCGCGCCGGCGCCTACGGCATCGTGATGGCCGCCCGCAACATCGGCGTCTTCTTCGGCCCGCTGGTGCTCGGCATTCTGGTCGAAGGCCCGGACGACTGGCCGCTCTCCTTCCACATCATGACTGGCGTCACGCTGTGCGCCACAGCGCTTGCCGTCGTGCTGCGTTGGCTATTGCTGAAGCGCCCGCAATGACCTGCATCGATGTCATCACAGGCGCGCACTGGAATCCCCTCCCCCATCTTGGGGAGGGGGACGTGGTGCGTCTACGTGATTAGCGAATTGCTCGCCCACCATTCCACCCGCGCCATCCTGCTGCTCATCGCTGCCGCGTTCATCGCCTCGCTGGCGCGTGGCTTTTCCGGGTTCGGCGGCGCACTGATCTTCGTGCCGCTGGCGAGCGCCGCGGTCGGGCCGCAGGCGGCCGCGCCCATTCTCTTGGTGATCGACGGCATCGCCCAGCTGGCGCTGCTCAAGAACGCCTGGCGCCAGGCCAACCGGCGCGAGGTCGGGATCATGGCGGCGGGCGCGCTGGTCGGCATTCCGCTCGGCGCCGCCATCCTCGCCCATGTCGACGCCATCACGGTGCGCTGGGCGATCGTGGTGCTGGTGGTCGCCATGCTGGCGCTGCTGATCTCCGGCTGGCGCTACCACGGCCAGCCGAATGTGCCGACTACCCTCGGCGTCGGATTCGCGGCCGGCATCCTCTCCGGCGCAGCGCAGGCCGCCGGCCCGCCGGTGGTCGCCTACTGGCTGGGCGGCAGCAACTCGGCGCTGACCGTGCGCGCCAACATCATCCTGTTCTTTTTCTGCACCTCGATGGTGGCCAGCATCAGCTACCTGGTCACCGGCCTGCTCGGCCTCGACGTGGTGTTGCTCTCGGCGCTGACCGTGCCGGGCTACGCCATCGGCATGTTTCTCGGGACCCGGATGTTCGGCCTTGCCAGCGACGCCATGTTCCGCCGCGTCTGCTTCATCCTGATCGCGGCCGCCGCAATCGTCTCGCTGCCGGTGCTGGACACGGTGCTGCGCTGACCTGCCGCAGGGCTCAAGCTTGTGTACCAATTGGTAAAGTGTTATCCAATCGGTACACTAGCTGGAGGTCCAAAACATGGCCCGCCCACCGCTGCCGCCCTTCACCCGCGAGACCGCCATCCAGAAAGTCCGCATGGCCGAGGACGCCTGGAACAGCTGCGACCCGGAGCGCGTGTCGCTCGCCTATACCGAGGACAGCCAGTGGCGCAACCGCGCCGAGTTTCCGAAGGGCCGCGCGCAGATTGTCGCGTTCCTGCAGCGCAAATGGGCGCGCGAGCTCGACTATCGCCTGATCAAGGAGCTATGGGCGTTCGAGGGTAACCGCATCGCGGTGCGCTTCGCCTACGAGTGGCACGACGACGCCGGCAACTGGTTCCGCTCCTACGGCAACGAGAACTGGGAGTTCGACGCCGAAGGCCTGATGCGCCTGCGCTATGCCAGCATCAACGACCTGCCGATCACGGCGGCCGACCGCAAATACCACTGGGACCGCAGCAAGCCGCGCCCGGCCGACCATCCCGGCCTCAGCGACCTCGGGCTCTAGCGATGCCCAAGACGGTCGCCGAGCGCGCCGATATCCTGCCCGTGCTCGGTGAAGTGTTCCGCGAGCACGGCTTCGAGGGCGCCAGCCTCTCGCTCATCGGCGCGCGCACCGGCCTTGGCAAAGGCAGCCTCTATCACTTCTTCCCCGGCGGAAAGGAGGACATGGCGGTCGCGGTGCTGACCGAGATCGAGGCCTGGTTCGCCACCCGCATCTTCAAGCCGCTGCGCGAGGATGCGAATGCCGCGCGCGCCATCGCAGACATGCTGCGGGCGGTCGAGGAGTATTTCAAATCCGGCCAGCGCGTGTGCCTGGTCGGCGCCTTGGCGCTCAATGACTCGCGCGACCAGTTCGCCCCGCGCATCCGGGGCTACTTCGCAGCGTGGACCGAGGCGCTCGAAAGCGCCCTGATCCGCGCCGGCCACGGCCCCAAGAAAGCCCGCGGCCGCGCCGAAGAGACCTTGGCGACGATCCAGGGCGCGCTGGTCCTCGGCCGCGCCCTGCACGATCCGGCGGTCTTTCCGCGCATCCTGGCGCGGCTCAAGAAGCGGCTGGTCGGCGACTGAACCTTCAGTGCGTGTGCGTCAGCTTCGCCACCCAGCCGGTGAAGGATTCGACGAAGCCTTCCAGGATCTTCTTGGCTGCCGGGTCGGTGACGCTGTGGTCGGCGTCGAACACGCCGTCCTTGTAGATGAAATAGACCTCCGGCCGGCCCAGCAGGGCGATGCCCTGCGCCACCAGGACGGAGCGCAGATGGTCCTGCGCGACCGCTGTCCCGACCTGGCCGGGCGTGGCGCCGAGGATCGCGGCCGGCTTGCCCGCCCACTTGCTGGTGCCGTACGGACGCGACACCCAGTCGATGATGTTCTTGAGGGCGGCGGGGATCGAGCGGTTGTGCTCCGGCGTCACGAACAGCACCGCGTCGGCCGCGGCGATCTCGTCCTTCACGCGCTGGACCGCCGCCGGATAGTTGGCTTCGAGATCCTGGTTGTAGAGCGGCACCTCCGACAGGTCGACCAGCTTCAGCTCGAGCTTTCCGGCCGCCAGCTTGGCCACCGCCAGCGCCAGCTTCTTGTTGAACGAATCCTTGCGCAGGCTGCCGTTGACCACTGCGACCTTGGGAAGAGCCATGATTTCGAGCCTTTCTGATTGGTATTCAAATGTGACTGGTATTCTTTTGTTCCTCACGCTAAATATGTGACCAGTGATGCTTCGCGCAAGAAGGCACACGTACGGAACAAGGGCACATCCATGAAACCGGACAAGCGCTATCTCTCCGAGAACTGCCAGGCGGTCAGCGAGGTGCTGCAGCGCGTCGGCGACAAATGGACCGTGCTGGTGGTCAAGATCCTCGGCCGCGGCCCGATGCGCTTCAACGAGCTGAAGCGCACCATCGACGGCATTTCGCAGCGCATGCTGACGCTAACCCTGCGCGCGCTCGAGCGCGACGGCCTGGTGACGCGCACGGTCTACCCGTCGGTGCCGCCGCGGGTCGAATACGAGCTCACCGCGCTCGGCCGCTCCCTGATCGCGCCGGTCTCGGCCCTTGCCATGTGGGCGATCGACCATCGCGGCGCGATCCACGGCGCGCGTACCAGGTTCGACGCGCGCGAACCCGGGAAAGCATCGAAGGCGCGCCCCGCGCGCGGACACGCCGCTGGCGCGGCGCCCCATGATCATCGCCCATAGAGTCGATCACTTGGTGGAATAGAAAACGGAGCCCGCGAAGGGCTCCGGTTTCTTGTTCCTCGTGTGTAGCGCTCTCCTACAATCCGCCGCCGGAATTGCCGCCCGAGAGCCCGCCGCCGGACGATCCGCCCGAGTCCAGTCCGCCGCGGTTGTCGTCGCCGCTTAGCGAGTCATTGGGCGTGGTCGGCGTGAGCGTGCCGCTGCCGCCGGTCGTGCCCTGATCCTCGCCAAGTGAATCCGGCGCGCTCGGCGTGCCGCTGTTGTTGTTGAGGTTGTCCTGCTGGTTGCGATTGGTGTTGCAGTCGAGCGTGGCGCAATCCGCCGACGGCGCCGGCGTGGTGTCGGTGGGCGCCGGCGCGTCATTGTCCTGCGCCAGGGCCACGCCCGGCGCAAACGCAAGACCCAAGGCAAGCGCCATGATGATGCGATTCATGAATCGCTCCTGTTTCGGTTGATCTATTCTGTAAACAGGAGCGCGCGGCGCGCGTTGCGCGTGTAAGAGCTAAGGCACCAGCCTATACCCGCCCTGGTCCGTGACCAGGATCGCCGGCTTGCCGAGATCTTTCTCGATCTTCTGGCGCAAGCGATAGACATGAGTCTCCAGCGTGTGGGTGGTGACGCCGGCGTTGTAGCCCCAGACCTCGCCGAGCAAGGTCTCGCGGCTCACCGACTTCGGGCCGGCGCGGTAGAGATACTTGAGGATCGCCGCCTCTTTCTCGGTCAGGCGGATCTTCTTCTTGGCCGCTTCCTCGACCAGCATCTTGACCGCCGGCTTGAACACGTACGGCCCGATATGCAGCACCGCGTCCTCGCTGTGCTCGTGCTGGCGCAGATGGGCGCGCACCCGGGCCACCAGCTCGCCCAGGCGGAACGGCTTGGTGACGTAGTCGTTGGCGCCGGAATCGAGGCCGCGGATGGTGTCGGCCTCGCCGTCGACCGCGGTCAGCATGATGATCGGGGCCGCGATCTGGGCCCGCCGCATCTCCCTGCACAGCTCGCGCCCGTCGCCGTCGGGCAGGCCGACATCCAGCAGGATCACGTCGAACTGCCCGGCCTTGGCCTTCTGCAGCCCCTCGGTCGCGGTCGCCGCCTCGGTCGCCTCGAACTCGCCGTCCAGCGCCAGCTGCTCGGCCAGCGTCCGGCGCAGGTTGTCGTCGTCATCGACCAGCAGGATTTTCTTTGCCGCGGCAGCGGGCATGGGGCTCCCCTTAGGTGTCTGTCCTGTCCCTGGGGGTCACATAACACCTTGGAACAGCGGGAAACAAGCTGCTTCCCCCGTCCTTAACCATGCCCGCCCGGGGCAAAGCATCCATGCCGCGGCCCCCAGGGCTTGACCCGTCACGCGGCCGGTAGCCATATCCAGGCATGAACAGCGATTTCCAGGCCCGCAGCGCCAGCTACCGCGCCACCGTCGAACGGTGCCTGGCGGAGCTGCGCCGCGGCGGAGCCATCGGGCTGACCGGACGGGGCTTTGCCGCCATCGCGCTCGCCGCCGAGATGGTCGAGGAAGCGAGCTTCGCCAACCTGCAATCCGCCAGCCCCGAGGGCCCGGACTCCAGCAGCGGCCCGCGCCTCATCCTCACCGCCTCGCGCGCCGCCGACCTCGGCCTGATGCCGCCGGGCAGCGCCGGCCGCGCGCTGGCAATCTGCCAGCTGCCGGCGGCGATCGGCGCGGAAGCCGTCCGCCAACTCGCCGACCCCACGGTCGAGACCCGCGACACGCCGGCGCTCGGCGTCACGCTGACCGACGACCTGCCGCTGAAGCTGGCCGAGGCCGCGATCGATCTGGCGAAGGCCGCGCGCCTGCTGCCCGCCGCCATCATGATCGCGCTGCCGCCAGAAGCGCTCGGCAACTGGGTCGACGAGACCTTCGTGCTCGATTGCACCGGGCTCGCCGCGCACCAGCGCGCGCTCGCGGGTTCCTTGAAGCGCGTCGGCTCCGCGCGCGTGCCGCTGCATGGCGCGGAGAACACCGAGATCATCGCCTTCCGCCCGGCCGACGGCGGCAAGGAGCACTTGGCGATCGTGATCGGCAATCCCGATCCGGCGCAGCCGGTGCTGATCCGCTTGCACTCCGAGTGCTTCACCGGCGATCTCTTAGGCTCGCTGCGCTGCGACTGCGGCGATCAGCTGCGCGGCGCGATCGAGACCATCGCGAAGAGCGGCTCCGGCATCGTGCTCTATCTCGCGCAGGAAGGCCGCGGCATCGGCCTCATCAACAAGCTGCGCGCCTACAACCTGCAGGATGACGGCGCCGATACGCTCGAAGCGAATCTGCAGCTGGGCTTCGGCGCCGACGAGCGCGTCTACCAGCCCGCCGCCGAGATGCTGCGCCAGCTCGGCCACTCCGCCGTGCGCCTGCTCACCAACAATCCGGAAAAGATGAGCGGCCTGGAGCAATGCGGCATCCGCGTGATCGAGCGCGTGCCGCACATCTTCCCCTCGAACCAGCACAACACCCAGTACCTGGTCACCAAGGCACGCCGCTTCGGGCACATGTTCTAGCTCGCTAGCGCGTCGCCATGGACGCGATGAGCACGATCAATTCGCGCCGACATGCTTGGCTAGTTTGCCGAGGGTCTGATAGCCGAGCTCGACCGCGCCGAATCCGATGCCGGCGTCACGCTGCGCCTTGGTCGGATGCAGCTGGCGCATGGTGAGCACACACTTGCCGTCGCTCTGCTCGTCGAATGTCACCGTGACGTGAAAGCGGGCCGGATCGTCATCCTTATCCGATCCGTGCTCGATTTCGATCAACCGCGGCGCCTCCACGCGCAAGAAGACCATACGGTTGTCGTATTTCGTTCCGTCAGGGCCGGTGTAGACGAAGCGCCAGCGGCCGCCCGGGCGGATGTCACACTCCAGATTCTCCACTTTGAATCCATCCGGTCCGAACCACTGCACGATCTGCTTGGGATCGGTCCAGGCCATGAACACGCGTTCGCGCGGTGCGGCGATCACGCGACACAACACGATTTCGCGCTCGGGCGCCCACGTCGTACGGGAGTCATGGGATGCCACTGGCGTCACCTTCCGTTTGGTTTCGAGGATTCGACGCTTGCGAGGAAGCGTTCGAGACGATCGAGGTGCGCTTGCCACGCCTGTCGGGTGTGTTCGAACCAACGGGCGGCTTCCGCCAGACGCTCGACACGCAGGTGGCACGGGCGCCGCTGGCCTTCGCGTCGGCGGGAGATAAGTCCGGCGCGCTCCAAGACCTTCAGGTGCTGCGATACGGCCGCCAGGCTCATGGCGAAGGGTTGTGCGATTTCCTGGACCGTCATGTCACCGTCGGTCGCCAGCTTGCTCAGAATCGCAAACCGGGTCGGATCGCCGAGCGCCGCGAAGGTCTGAGTAAGTTCCTGAGAAAGCACGTTCTCTTATCCAAAGTCATTTAAGTAATTTCTTAAATATCGACTCTGGCACAGTCCGTCAAGCAAAGGGCCGCGACCGGGAACGGTCGTGGCCCTAGTCATCGCCATCCTCCTGGTCGCGCTGGTCGCGCTCTGAGGCCGGCGAGAATGCCGATTCTGGCGATGAAGATCGCCTTTAACGCGAATTCCGCCCCCCAATCCTAGCCAAGTTAGACGATTCTTAACCAACGGCGTGATTTTCTTAACGGTGCAATAACGCCATGGGGCAGCGTCATGTTGATGATGGGACCGTCCGAGACCAAGACCAGCCGGCTGTGCGGCAACCTCATCGCCGCCGCGCTCGCTGCCGCTCTCATCGCTGCTTATGCCATTCCCGCCTCTGCCGACGAGACGCGCACCCCTGAGGAGATCCAGGCCGACTCCTACCTGATGGCGCGCCTGCGCGCCGGCCAGTCGTGGGATTCGCCCAAGTTCTCCATCACCGAGATGCGCCCGGGCACCGTCGACCAGGGCCATTTCGCCAAATACATCCAGGAAGTGAGCGCCGATCCGACCGTCGACACCTCGACGCTCGAGGCGCTCGCCGCCCTCGGTCCGCAGGTCGTCACCAATGACGGCGATGTGCTGGAGTTGCAGACCGCCTCTGCCAGCTGGGGCGAGCCCGGCATCCTGCCGCGCTCGCATCTCGGCGCCGACGGCGTGTGGGAGTTCCCGCGCCTGCCGACCCAGGACGAGCAGGACATGCTGGTCGGCCAGCGCTGGCGCGTGGTCGAGAGCATCGAATCGCAGATCCTGTTCTTCGGCCCCGACCGCGCGTTCGGCTGGGACGACTTCGCCGACCTGGTCAATCCGCTGCAGCATATTCCGCTGGTCAACATCGCCTACCGCGCCGCCACCGGCGACAAGATCTATGGCGCGGCCAGCCTGATCGACATCGGCTTCGGCCCGGCCGCCGGTTTCGGCACGGTGTTCCAGCTGGCGTACCAGTCGACCACCGGCCAGAGTTTCGAGGACAACGCAGTCGCCGCCGTGTTCGGCCCGCGCGCCCGCGAAGACGATGTAGCCGGCCTCTACACCACCGCCAGCCAGCAGCTCGCCGACCGCGACCCCATCCTCCGCCGCGGCTCCAACCAGTAGTCGGATGCCAGAGATCGGGTGTCAGAGTCGCCTCTGACATCTGGCATCTAATCCTTGTGATCTACCCCCTCAATCTGGCCCGCCACGTGCATTAGTCCTGACAGGGCAGAACGCCCGTCAGGAAGAACGCCATGGCACAAATGCCAATCCAGATGATCTCGGGCCGCGCGGATCCGTTCGCCGCCGCGAGCCCGGCCGTCGCCTCCGGCCCGCCCCGGGTCGCGATCCCGCGCGCCGCCTATCTCTATGATCCGGGGGGAATTTCCGGCGGCAAGCTGCGTCCCGGCTCGATCGATCAGGAGCAGTTCAAGGCTTATCTCGCCGCCGCCCGGAAGGAGGCCGTGACACCCCCGCCGGCACCCCCCGCCGCGGCCGCGTCGGCCCCCACGCCCCGTGGTGTTCCGAGTGGTGTTCCGACCCTCAGCCCGGCACAACTTGCCGCCCTCGGCGTCGACGTGAGCCAGCTGCCCGAAACGCTCCGGCACAACGCATCGGCCCAGGCCGCCGCACCGATCGATCCGGCATCCCTGGCCACCGCCGCCGGCGGCTCACCCATGGCCGCCACGCCCGATGCCGAGACCGGCGCGATTGCGGGCGACGCGCTCGACTACGCGCTGGACCCGACCGCGCCGGATGTGTCCGCCAGCGACGTCGCCGACGCCGTGCTCAACGCACGGGCCCAATCGGCAGCCCTGCCGCCAGCGGCCGAGCCTGCCCCATCGCGACCCGGCGAGCGCGGCCCGATCCCCGGCGCGCGGCGCGGCGCCGACGGCGCTTGGGAGCTGACACGCCTGCCCGACAAGGACGAGCGCGAGATGCTGTACGGCCAGAAGTGGCGCGTGGTGGAGAGCCAGAGGTCGCGCGAGCTGTTCCTCGGCCCCGACGGCGAGTTCGGCTGGGACGATTTCCTCGACCTCGTCAACCCGCTGCAGCACATTCCGTTCGTCAACATGGCCTATCGCGCCATCACCGGCGACGAGATCTATGGCGCCGCGCGCATGGTGGACGTGGCATTCGGACCGATCGCCGGCGCCTCGACCGCGGTCGACCTCGCCTTCCGCGACGTGACCGGCGAGAGCATGGCGCACAACGCCATCGCCGCCGTATTCGACACCGGCGAAGCGGCGCCGGGCGACACGACACCGGGCGACGAACCGATGGGCGATGTCAGCGTCAACACCGCCTCCGCCACCCAGCTGACCGACGCCGCCGCCATCCGCCGCGGCTCGAACAAATAGGCGCGCCGCGTCTCCGTCTGCTAACCTCGCCGCATGGACCTGATCGTCACGGCACCGATGGGCGAGACCCGCGGCGTTGCGCGCCTCGGTGATCGCACATTCGACTGCGCGCTCGGCCGCGCCGGACTCGTCGCCGACAAGCGCGAGGGCGACGGCGGCACGCCGATCTGCCGCTTCCCGTTCCGCCGCCTGCTCTATCGCGCCGACCGCGTCGCCCGGATCGAGACCCGCCTGCCCGCGCGCCACATCGAACGCGACGACGGCTGGTGCGACGATCCCGCCTCGCCCGACTACAACAAGCCGGTCCGGCTGCCGCATCCGGCGCGCCATGAGGAGATGTGGCTGGAGACTCCGCTCTACGACCTGGTGGTCGTCATCGGCCACAACGACGATCCGGTGGTGCCGGGCGCCGGCAGCGCCGTGTTCCTGCATGTCGCGCGCGACGACTGGGGCCCGACCGCCGGCTGCATCGCGTTCCAGCGCGAAGACCTGCTGACAATTCTCTCCAATGTCGGCGTCAGCGATGCGGTCGTCATCCGCGCCATATAGCGCGCGCCTGGCCGCCCCTGCTCCATCATCCCTCCGCTGCAACACAACCCTCTAGGTTGTGGCACCTTCACGCCGTTGGGGAACGGAGGGCCGAGACATGATCGCGGGACGATTGGCCGGACTGGCGGCGTTGGCCGCCCTTGCATTCTTTTTCGCGGGCAGCCTTGCGACCAGTGCCGGCGCGCCGCAGGTCAGCTGCAAGCTGATCGGCGCCATCACCTACTGCAGCGATGGAACCAGCTACCGCGAGATCGGCGGCATGGTCCACCGCAGCGACGGCACCACCTACCGGCAGATCGGCAACACGATCTACGGCAGCGACGGTTCGAGTTGCACGCTGATCGGCAACAGTTACTCCTGCCGCTGAGCGCGGCGCAGTCGCGACGACAAGACGAAATAGCAGGCGACTATGCCTTCACTTCGCGCACGCCGAAGATCGCCGTGCCCACGCGCACGTGCGTGGCGCCCATCTGGATCGCGAGTTCGTAGTCGCCGCTCATGCCCATGCTGAGCTTCGCCAGGCCGTGGCGCTTGGCGATCTCCCCCAGCAGCGCGAAGTGCGGCGCCGGGTGTTCCTCAGCCGGCGGGATGCACATCAGGCCGACGATCGGCAGCTGATACTCGGCGCGGCAGCGGCGGATGAAATCGTCGGCGTCGCGCGGCAGGATGCCGGCCTTCTGCTCTTCCTCGCCGGTATTGACCTGGATGAAAAGGTCGAGACGCTTGCCGCTCTTCGCCAGTTCCGCGGCCAGGCCTTGCGCCAGCTTGTCGCGATCCACCGTCTCGATCGCGTCGCACACCTCGACCGCCTGCTTGATCTTGTTGCTCTGCAGCGGGCCGATCAGGTGCAGCCGCAGATCGGGATGGCGCACGCGCAGCGCCGGGAACTTCGCCGCCGCCTCCTGCACGCGGTTCTCGCCGAACACGCGATGTCCGGCCGCAAGCGCGGCCTCGATCGCCTCCGCCGGGTGGGTCTTGCCGACCGCGACCAGGTGCACCGCGTCGGGCGCACGCTGCCAGTCCTTCGCCTGCTTGGCGATCCGCGCCTTCACCTCCGCGAGGTTGGCGGCAATGTGTGCGTAGCCGGTCATGCCGAAGTGGTTACCGGTTCGGCGCAGAAAACGCGACCCCTTTGGTGACGTCAGAACGACAGGGCGGTGCCGATGCCGAGTTCCAGGCCGTCATAATCGTCGTCGGTTTCTTCGTCGGTTCCGTCGAGCGTACCGGGATCGCGGTCGCGCCAAGTATAGCCGACCTCGCCATCGAGGTTGATGCCGGGGCCGAGCGCATAATTGACCGTCGCCACCGCGCGCTGCTGCACCTGTTCGGTCTTCGTGTCGAAGCCGAAAGACTCGGTGCGCACGGTGTCCTGGCGATAGGAGTATTGCGCGCCGAAGGTCCAGGCCCGGTAGGCATACGCGATGCCGCCGCCCGCGACCCACGCGTTGTGGTCCTCCGAGAGCGGAATGTCGAGCCGGTTGAAGCTGTCGAGGTCATGGAAGTACTCGAACGCGCCGCCGATGGAGAACCGGCCGAAATAGACATTCAGCCCGGTCTGGTAGAAGTCCTGGTCGTTGAAATTGAAGAACTCCGAATCGTCGGTGCCCATCTCCCAGGAAGCGCCGCCGCCCCAAGTGAAGCCCCAATCGTTTCCCTGGTGGGAATAGGTGAGATAGACCGACGCGTCGCTGTCGGCATCGGAATCCGGATCGAACGGATCATCGACGAAGCCCTTGGGCGGCATGCCGATATGCGCGCCGACGCCGTCGCCATGCCGTTCCGCATCCGGATTGGGCGTGTAGGACGCCGACAGCTGGAAGCCGTAGAACAGCGGCGAGAAATAGATGATCTTCTGCGCGTCACCCCGGTCGTCGACGCCGGAGCAGGCGCTGTTGCTGACGGCGCCAAGCGGGGGGACCACGTTCAGCGAATTGGCGCCCCACTGGTTGGGCGAGAAGGCCGAGAAGTTGGCGGTGCCGCCGGGCGGCAGCACGCAGGAATTGGCCAGCGCCTCGTCGTCGGACCCGATGCGGACTTCGCCGAAGCCGCCGGAGAACCAGATCCACGCTTCGTCGATCTGGTCGCCATCGTCGCCGCTGTCGTCCTCGCCCTCGAGTTCGACCCGCGCGCCGACCTCGAGGCCGTTGTCCAGCACCGTGCGGCCGACGAAATGGATCTCGGCATCGCTGAACACGCCGTCTTCGGCCTTGTCGTCGCCCGGCTCCTGGAAGGTGTTGTTCGGCCCGCTGTTGTCGTCATCTAGCACCACCATGTAGGCGGTGCGGAAGAAGCCGCCGACCGAGAGCTGGATCGGGGATTCGGCCGCGGCCGGCGCCGTCGCGCCGAGGCTGGCGCCGATCAGGGCGGTGGTGCCCAGCAAAGCCCGTTTCATGCGGCGATCCCCCCGGATGTGGGACGCGCTGATTCGGCGCCCCCGCAGAACTCTTAAGTTCGCCGAATTATGAGCCGATGTCAAAGAGATAGAAACAAAACCCTCCCCCAGGCGGACCCGGGGGAGGGAGTGGAGGAGGCTATCGCAAAGGGAACGCCCGGAGCATTTTCCGCCGAAGTGGATGCCGGTTCGGCGCCGAAAATGCGACCAGCACAGATAACCTAGAAGGTGATCGCCGTGCCGATCCCGATTTCCAGGCCGTCGTAGTCGTCGACCTCGTCGGCAGCTTCCGGATCGGTGTCGACCCAGGTGTAGCCGACCGAGCCGTCGAGATCGATGCCGGGGCCGAGCGCGTAGTTCGCAGTCAGCACCGCGCGGTCCATGGTGAAGTCATTGTTGCCGCCGCCGTCGACTTCGGCCAACTGGTGCGAGTACTGCGCGCCGAAGGTCCAGGCATCGAGGGTGTAGGCAACGCCGCCGCCCGCCACCCAGGCATCGACATCGTCGCCCGGATCGAACGCCACCAGGTTGTTGTAGTATTCGAACGTGCCGCCGATCGCGAAGTTGCCGAACGTGAGGTTGACGCCGGTCTGGTAGAACTGCTGCTCGTCGCGGTCAGGCCCCGGGCTTTGCTCGACATTGCCTTCGAACGAACCGCCGGCGCCCGCACTCAGGCCCCAGCCGTTGCCTTCGTACGAGTAAGTGCCATAGGCCGAGAAGTTGTGGCGCGATTCCTCGTCATCGTTGGTCGGCATGCCGATATGCGCGCCGACGCCGTCGCCGTGCCGCTCGTCGCCGCCGCTCGGCGTGTACGAGAGGTTGAGCTGGAAGCCACCGAAGCTCGGCGAGATGTAGACCAGCTTCTGCGCGTCCTCGCGGTCGTCGACGCCGACGCAGGCCGCGTTCGAGCTCAGCGCCGGGAAATCGGCGGCGCCGTCGGTGTTGGCGCCCCACTGGTTCGGCGAGAAGGCGGAGAAGTTGGTGGTGCCGCCGGGCGGCAGGATGCAGGCTCCCGTCAGCGCGTCATCGGTCGAGCCCATGCGCACTTCGCCGAAGCCGCCGGAGAAATAGATCCACGCTTCGTCGATCTGGTCGCCATCGTCGTCTTCGCCTTCGAGTTCGATGCGCGCACCGACCTCGAGGCCGTTGTCGAGAACCGTCGAGCCGGTGAAATGCACTTCGGCGTCGGAGAACACGCCGTCGGTGTTCCGCTCGTTGCCGGGCTCACCTTCGCTGTCGTCGTCGAAGGTGGCCATGTAGGCGGTGCGGAAGAAACCGCCGACGCCGAGCTTGATGCCGTCCGCCGCCATGGCGGAATTGGCGATCATCCCGGCACCGAACAAAGCGGTGCTTCCCAACAATGCTACCCTTTTCATCGGGGGACTCCCTCATTTGGCAAGGTGTTGAAATGCCTGCCGAAACGTCCCCTAGTCTCGCGCTTCAAACTGGCGGTGCGGAGAGTGGCGGAAACTTTACCTGGGCCTCAACCGATAACTAGTTGAAAAATATCACCCTTCTTGCGATCAGGTTTAGGAATTTGCAACCTTGAGCCGTAATCAAGGCAGTTACAGTAATCGAAAGATGCTGACGCGCGGAGAAGGGATTTTGAGGGAATTCGTAAATTAAAAGAATGACCTAGGGCGATCACTGCGGCGCCCGGTGCCCGATGCTCCGCCAACGGAGCGGCCGCTGTGGGTATCCTGCAACGCTGGCGCGACTTTTCTGCGGCGGCGCGACTCAACCGCGCGACGAGCCGCGCGATCGATGCTGCGGAGCCATCGCGACTCGCGGCTTCTCCGGTCTACTATGAGCGTCCTGTTGCCTGCGGGATCGAACTCCGGTCATGCGCACCTTCGAGCAGCTCGGCGCCGGCACCAGCCTGCATCCGAAGATCCGGCGGATGCATGAATACTGGCTGGCGAAGCGGGCGGACCGGCACATGCCCGCGCGCGCCGACATCGATCCGCTGGAACTGCGGGATTGCCTCGGCAATCTGTGCATCGTCGACGTGACCGGCGACATGCCGCCGCGCTTTCGCTTCCGGCTGGACGGCTCCAACCTGGTGCTCTCGACCGGCTTCGACATGACCGGGAAATTCCTGGAGGAGATGCCCGACGCGGGATACCGGCGCTTCGTCACCGCGATCTACCAGCGCGTCGTCGAGACCAGAGCGCCGGCGTTCGTGGTCAACCAGGAGGACTGGAAAGGCTACGACCTCCAGGTCGAATCGGTGACCTTGCCGCTTTCGAGCGATGGCGCGCGCGTCGACGGGATCCTCGACGCGATCTTCACCGTCGTTCAGCGGTAGGCGTGGCCGCGCGCGCCTAGAAGGTGATCGCGGTGCCGATGCCGATCTCGACCGCGTCGTAATTGTCGGCGTTCTCGTCGAAGTCGGGGCCGCTCACGTCCTGCCACGTGTAGCCGATCGCACCGTCGATATCGATGCCGGGGCCGAGATTGTAGTTGGCGGTGATGACCGCGCGCTGCAGCGTGAACTCGCTGTCGTCGCCGCCCTCGTTCTCGATGTCGGCCTCGTTAAGCGAATAGCCGATGCCGAAGGTCCACACGTCCATGGTGTAGCTGGCGCCGACGCCGAGCACCCAGCGGTCGGCCGTCACGTCGCCGTTCTCCAGCGTGGCGGAGAACAAGTCGTCGTCGTTGAAGTAGTTGAACGACGCGCCGACCTGGAAGTCGCCGAACCCGAGCAGGATGCCGGTCTGGTAGAAGTCCGATTCTTCGCGGTCAGGGCCAGCGGTCTGCTCGACATTGCCTTCCCACGAGCCGCCGGCGCCGACTTGCAGCCACCAGTTCTCCGCCTCGTAGTTATAGACGCCATAGGCCGAGACGTTGTGGCGCGAGGTGCCGTCGACGTTGGTCGGCATGCCGAGATGCGCGCCGACGCCATCGCCGTGCGTTTCCTTGTCGCTCGACGGAACGTACGACAGCGCCAGCTGGAAGCCTGAGAAGATCGGCGAGAGATAGAGCAGCTTCTGCGAATCGCCGACATCGTCGACGCCGAAGCAGATCGAGTTCGAGGTGAGGGTGTTGGCGCCCCACTGGTTGGGCGAATAGGCGGAGAAGTTGGTGGTGCCGCCCGGCGCGAACACGCACATGGTGCCGAGCGCGTCGTCGATCGATCCGACGCGCAGCTCGCCAAACCCGCCGGAGAAATAGATCCACGCCTCGTCGATCTGGTCGCCGTCGTCGTCCTCGCCTTCGAGTTCGATGCGCGCACCGACTTCCAGGCCGTTGTCGAGCACGGTCGAGCCGGTGAAGTGGATCTCGGCGTCGCTGAACACGCCGTCGGTGTTGGTCTCGTTGCCAGGCTCGCCTTCGCTGTCGTCGTCGAACACCACCATGTAGGCGGTGCGGAAATAACCGCCGACGCCGAGCTTGATGCCGTCGGCCGCGCTCGCCGGCTGCGACGCAATCACCAACCCCGCGCCGATCAGCGCGGTCGATCCCAGCAGAATCCTACGCATAATCCCATCCCCCGTTGATCGAGACACCCCCGCGTCCCTGCCGGTCTTCGATCTCTCGGACCCGGCATTCTGAATGATCATTCAGAGACCGCTACCTCAGCATATTTTTTAAAAGGTGTATACGCCTTCGCGCGATAACAACGCCCGCGACTAGAATGTGAGGGTCGCGCCGACGCCGAATTCCAGCGCCTGGTAGTCGTTGAGTTCGCCGTCCTCGTCCAGGAGCACACCGGCCTCCGGATCGGTATCGAGCCAGGTGTAGGCGACGGAGGCATCGAAATTCATGCCCGGCCCGAACAGATACGTGACCGTTCCGATCACGCGGTCCTGCGTCAACGTGAGCTCCTCGCCCTCGTCGGTCGAGATCGCAAACTCGTCCTCGCGATGGGAGTATTGCGCGCCGAAGATCCAGGCATCGTGCGCGTAGGACATGCCGATTCCGGCGACCCAGGAATCGCTGGTGATGCTGTCGCTCTCGATGCGGATATCCACCAGGTCGTGGTAGTATTCGCCGCCGACGCCGATGGCGAAGTTGCCGATGAAGAGATTGATGCCGGCCTGGTAGAAGTCCTGCTCGCCGAAACTGATGTTGCCGCCGCCGAGAGCGTCGTTGTCCTCTTCACGGTGGCCTTCCCACGATCCGCCGAGACTGGTGGCGAGGCCCCAGCCGTCACCTTCATAGCCGTAGTTCAGTCCGACCGAAGTGTTGTGGCGCGATTTGCCGGGCGTGTTGGTCGGCATGCCGACATGGGTACCGACGCCTTCACCGTGGGTCTCGTCGCCGCCGCTGGGCGTGTAGCTCGCGGTCAGCTGGAAGCCAGCGAAAACCGGCGAGGTGTAGATGAGCTTCTGCGCATCGGTGGTGCCGTCGACGCCGGTGCAGATGCTGTTGTCGCCGAAGCCGCTGAACGCCGACATCAACCCGCTGGTGTTGGCGGCCCACTGGTTCGGCGAGAAGGCGGAGAAATTGCTGGAGCCGCCGGGCGGGATCACGCAGGCCTTGTGCAGCGCCTCGTCGTCGGAGCCGACGCGCAGCTCGCCGAAGCCGCCGCCGAACCAGATATAGGCCTCGTCGACCTGGTCGCCGAACTGATCCTCGCCCTCGAGCTCGATCTGCAGGCCGACCTCGAGCCCGTTGTCGAGCACCGTGCTGCCGATGAAGTGGATCTCGGCGTCGCTGAACAAGCCGTCGCGGTTGGTGTTGTGGCCGAGCTGCGGATTGCTGTTGTCGTCCTCGTCCAGCATGCCGTTGTCGTCGTCGATTACCATGTAGGCCGCTTTGTAGTAGCCGCCGATGGAGATCCGGATCGGCTCTTCGGCCAGGGCGGGATTGACGAGGATCCCGACCCCAAGCAAGGCGGACGTGCCGAGCAACACGCGTTTCATGCAGCTATTCCCCCGAACAGGCCGGGAGAAGCTACCTAAAATTTGGGTAGTTGCAAGGTTTTTGTGGAGGTTATGGGAAATTCTGTGGCACTTTTGCAAGAGGTACCACAGTTTTAGCCCAGCTCAGCCGGTCGGGCTGGAATCCCCCGCGTCCCGCAGGAAGCTCAGGAGCGCGAATCGCTGCCCGGCCGTCACCGGCAACGCTTCGTGCAGCAGCGAGCAGGAGAACAGCACCGCGGCGCCGGTCGCCGGCTTGTAGCGATAGTCGCCATATTCCGGGAAGATCAGCTCGCCGCCGTCGTATTCCTCGCTGTTGAGGTTGAGGGTGAGGGCGAAGCGCCTTGTCGCAGTGGCCGGGGTCTGGTTGTCGCGGTGCCGGCGGAAAAAGTCGCCGCGCTCCGCGTCATAGCAGGCGATCAAAACCCGGTCGAACTTGAACGCCCGATAGTGGAACGCCTTGTCGAGCTCCGGCGCCAGCCGGCGCGCGATCAAGGCCAGCAGGGGCCGCAGCACGACCGGATCGTTCAGGCGGTGATCGCGCCGCTTTTTCAGGCTCTCGTAGACGCGCTCGACCTGCTCGCCCTTGACCAGCGACGTCACCTTGCCCGGTGCATTGCCCATCTCGTGCCAGCGCGCGATTACGGCGCGGCAATCGTCGCGGCTCAGCACGTTGGGAATGGTGAGGATCGGCGCAGCATGGCGGATCTCGGCGGCGGGCGCGGTCGCCGGCTCCGCCGACCAGCGCGTCAGCGCCCAGCACGCGAGGTCGCCACCATCCGCCGTCGCCTCATCTGCGAGCGCCAGGATGCGCTGGTTGCGATCGAGCAGGAAGGCGAGTGGACGCGCGTCGCCGGGCGCCGCGGATCGACCCGCCATCTCGCACAGGCTCTGGCGGATGCGTCCGGCCTCATCGGCCAGGATGGTGGGCCAGGGCTCCGCGCCCTCCGCCGCGCCGTCGATCGCAAGGCAGTCAAGCTCGGCCGCCTGATAGTCGTCCGCCAGCGCGCGCAGCGACTGGCGCAGCGCGTCGGTGCTGTCGAGGAACACCGCCATCGCCAGGCCGCGCACACGCTGGCTGAACGCGCGCATCGCGCCGGTCTGGTCGGCGAGCATGAATTCCGGAAACCGGTCGCCCGGTTCCAGGCGGTGCTGCGCCCTCGGCATAGGCGGGGGCATCGCGGGGGTTGCGGGGGGCTTCATGACGCTCAGCCTAGAGCATGCTGCGATCAAGTTGAATCGCGTCATGCTTCAGGTTCGCCGCGCTTGGTCGGATTTCGGCCCGCGTCGGCGGAAAGGCGCTCGATCGGGGCAAGCAAAAGGGGGAGCGGTTGCCCGCTCCCCCGAACGACGCGATGCGTCGAGATCAGAACGTGATGTTGGTGCCGATACCGATCTCGAGCGAGTTGTAGTCGTCGACATCGGTGCCATCGACGGTGCCGCCTTCCGGATCGGTGTCGACCCAGGTGTAGCCGATCTCGCCATCGAGATTGATGCCGGGGCCGAACGCGTAGTTGCCGGTCAGGACGACGCGGTCCTGCTGGAACTCATCCGCGGTCGCCGAATTGTTGCTCTCCTGGTCGAGGTGCGAATACTGCGCGCCGAACGTCCACGCATCCATCGTGTAAGCGGTGCCGATGCCCGCGACCCAACGATCCAGATCCGTAGCGCCCTGGTCCGCGAAGTCATTGAAGTATTCGAACACGCCGCCGACGCCGAAATTCCCAAACGTCAGGTTGAGGCCCGCCTGGTAGAAATCCTGCTCGTCGCGATCCGGGCCTGGCACCTGCTCGACATGGCCCTCGAACGAAGCGCCGGCGCCAGCAGTCAGGCCCCAGCCGTCGCCATCGTACTGATAGCTCAGGTAGGCCGACACGTTGTGGCGCGATTCACCGCTGAGATCGGCATTGTCGGAGTTGGTCGGCATGCCGAGATGCGCGCCGACGCCGTCACCGTGACGCTCGTCGCCGCCGTTCGGCGTGTACGAACCGGTGAACTGGAAACCGGCAAAGCTCGGCGAGACGTACACGAACTTCTGCGCGTCGCCGCGGTCGTCGACGCCGGAGCACACGCTGTTGGAGGTCAGCGTGTTGGCGCCCCACTGGTTCGGCGAGAAGGCCGAGAAGTTGCCGGTGCCGCCCGGGGGAACGATACACGCATTGGCGAGCGCGTCGTCGTCCGAACCCATGCGCAGTTCGCCGAAGCCGCCGGAGAAATAGATCCAGGCTTCGTCGATCTGATCGCCGTCGTCGTCTTCGCCTTCCAGCTCGATGCGCGCACCGACCTCGAGGCCGTTGTCGAGCACGGTCGAACCGGTGAAGTGAACTTCGGCGTCGCTGAACACGCCATCGGTGTTCCGCTCGTTGCCG
>PNKY01000009.1 GCA_013822765.1 Rhodospirillum sp. | reverse complement strand
GGCCACCACCAGCACCACGATGTCGGTGACGTTGGCGCCGCGCGCGCGCATCTCGGTGAAGGCGGCGTGGCCCGGCGTGTCGATGAAGGTGATCTTGCCGCCGTTGTCCAGCGTCACCTGGTAGGCGCCGATATGCTGGGTGATGCCGCCTGCCTCATGCGCGGCAACATCAGTTTGCCGCAACGCATCGAGCAATGAGGTCTTGCCGTGGTCGACGTGGCCCATGATGGTGACGATCGGCGGGCGCGCGACCAGATGGTCGTCCACGTCCTCTTCGCCCAGCAGGCCGGTCTCGATGTCGCCCTCGGTGACGCGGCGCATCTTGTGACCGAACTCGTTGATGATGAGCTCCGCGGTGTCGGCGTCGATCACCTGGTTGATGGTCGCCATCACGCCCATTTTCATGAGGCTCTTGATGACGTCGGCGCCGCGCTCGGCCATGCGGCTGGCGAGTTCCTGGACTGTGATGGTTTCCGGCAGAATGACGTCGCGCACGACCTTGGCCTGTGGTTGCTGCGCCATCAGATGGCGCTTTTCCTTTTCGCGCGCGCGCTTGACCGCGGCGAGGGAGCGCATGCGCGCGCCTTCGTCGCCGGACAAAGCCTGGCTGACCGACAATTTGCCGGTGCGGCGCTTCGGTTCGTCGCGGCGCGCGGTCGGTGCCGGCTTGACCGCAGCGCGGCCGGGTATCCCGCGGCGGCGGTTCGCGCTGTCGTCATCCTCTGTCGCCGCCTCGCCGGGCTGCGGCTTGTGCATGTGCGCGCGCATCGCGCTGGGCGCCGCGGTGCCGGGCTTCGCCAACTTGGCGGCAGCCTCGTCAGCAGTGGGCGCGGCGGCCGTCGGTGCGGTGGTGCTGGTTTCTTCCTTGGCGCGACGCGCCTGCTCGGCGCGCTGGCGCTCTTCTTCCGCCAGCCGTGCGGCTTCCTGGCGCTGCAGCTCCAGCCGGTCGGCGGCCGCCTGCGCCTGCTTGATCTCCTCGACCTTGCGGTGGTCTTCGTCCTTGCGCGCCTGCTCCAGCGCCTTCTGGCGCTGCGCACGCTCATGCGCGGTCAAGGCGTGATGATCGAACACGTCGGCGATGGTCGGCTCGCCCGGCACGTGATGCCTGGTGTCGATCTCGCTGACGGCTTCCATCTTGCCGCCGACGCCCGGCGCGAAGGTGCGCTTCTTCTTCACCTCGACCGCGACGGTCTTGGAGCGGCCATGCGGGAAGCTCTGCTTCACCTGCCCGCCGTCGATCGTCTTCTTCAACTCGAGCTTGCCCGAGGAAGAGAGCTTCAGCGGTTTGCGGGTCGGCGTTTCCGGCGTATCCGTCGTATCGGTCATGTTCGTTCAGTTCATCCGCTCTAATTCGACTTCGTTGTCAGTTCGCACGCGCCGGTTTCCGGCCCCTGCTGGAGGGCGGTAAAGCGGCGAGAGGCGATGATCGTCTTCTCCGCGATGCCGCCGGATTTGATGGCGGCATGGACGGCGTGCTCGCGGCCCAGGGCCTGGGCCAGCTCCGCTGCCGTCAGAGGTGCGCATATCTCTACTCCAGAACCGGCCAGCCGCGCCAGTTTTCCGCGACCGTCCTCGGCCCCGTCGCTGGCGGCCACCAGGACCCGGATCTTGCCCGTGGTCCTATTTGCCCGCAAAACCGCCTCGACCTTCTCGAAGCCCGCCACCAGCTGGCCGGACTTGCGGGCCAGGCCCAGCAGCTCCGCCACCTCCCGCTTGGCCAGTTCGGTCACCCGGTCGGCGAGGTCCGGGGCGGCCTTCACCGATTGCTTGGCCGCCTTGGAAAAGGCATGCCGCACAACGGCTTGGTCCAGGGCGGCCCGGGTCGCCGTCACCCACAGGCCGCGGCCCGGGAGCCGTTCCTTGAGGTCCGGGGTGACCTGCCCGTCCGGGCTGATCACGAAGCGGATCATCGCCGGCTTTTCCAGCGCCCGGCGCGTGACGATGCAGCGCCGCATCGTCGGGGAGGCCAAAACCTCACCGTCCGTCCCGGCTTCCAGATCGTCCGCCATGGCTGTCATCGCCTGCAACAAAGCCGCTTGGTCTCCCTTACTTCTTGTCTTCGCCGTCGAACCAGTGGGCGCGCGCCGCCATGATGACGGCGTTGGCGTCCTCCAGGCTCATCTCGAAGGCCTTGAGGATGCCGTCCTTCTCGTCGGTCAGCTCGTCGGCGGCGAGGTCGGCGAGGTCGTCGAGCGTCTTCACGCCCGCCTCGCCCAGCGCCACCAGCATGGCCGGGGTCAGGCCCGGGATCTCCGCCACCGCGTCCTCGACCCCCAGTTCCTTGCGCTTGCCGGTCAGGCGCTCGCTCTCGGCTTCCAGCCAAGCCGCGGCGCGGGCCTTCAGCTCGCTCGCCACGTCCTCATCGAAGCCTTCGATCGAGGTCAGCTCCTCGGTCGGGACCAACGCCACTTCCTCGACGCTGGTGAAGCCTTCGGTGACGAGCAAATGCGCGATCACATCGTCGACGTCGAGCGCATCCATGAACATCTGCGAGCGCGTGCGGAATTCCTCCTGCCGGCGCTCGGATTCCTGCGCCTCGGTCAGGATGTCAATCTCGAAGCCGGTGAGCTGGGACGCCAAGCGCACATTCTGGCCGCGGCGGCCGATCGCCAACGATAGTTGGTCATCCGGCACCACGACTTCAATGCGGCCGGAATCCTCGTCCAGCACGACCTTGGAGACTTCCGCCGGCGCCAGCGCGTTGACCACGAAGGTCGCGTGATCCTGCGACCAGGGGATGATGTCGATCTTCTCGCCCTGCAGCTCCTGCACCACGGCCTGGACGCGGCTGCCGCGCATGCCGACGCAGGCGCCGACCGGATCGATGCCGCTGTCGCGCGACACCACACCGATCTTGGCCCGGCTGCCCGGATCGCGCGCCACCGACTTGATCTCGATGATGCCGTCATAGATCTCCGGCACTTCCTGGGCGAACAGCTTGGCCATGAATTGCGGATGGGTGCGCGACAGGAAGATCTGCGGGCCACGCGGCTCTTCGCGCACGTCCATGATGAGGGCGCGCACGCGATCGCCGTTGCGGAAGGTCTCGCGCGGCAGCAGTTCGTCGCGCCGCAGCAGGGCTTCGCCGCGGCCCAGGTCGACCGTGACATTGCCGAATTCGACGCGCTTCACGAGGCCGTTGATGATCTCGTTCTTGCGGTCCTTGAACTCCTCGAACTGGCGCTTGCGCTCGGATTCGCGCACCTTCTGCACGATCACCTGCTTGGCGGTCTGCGCGGCGATGCGGCCGAAATCGATCGGCGGCAGCTCGTCGACGATCAGGTCGCCGGCTTTCATGTTCGGGTCGCGCTTCTGCGCCCAGGTCACCGGGATCTGCGTCGCCTCGTTCTCGACGGTCTCCACCACTTCGCGCACGCGGGTCAGCCGGATCTCGCCGGTCTTGCGGTCGATGTTGGCGCGGATGTCGTGCTCGTGCCCGTACTTCGAGCGGCCGGCCTTCTGGATGGCCTGCTCCATCGCGGTCAGCACTTCATCGCGATCGATGCTCTTTTCGCGGGCCACCGCATCGGCGACCTGCAACAGTTCCATGCGCGGAATGGCAATGGCTTGTTCCATGACTCTGGCCTCTAGGCTTCCTCTTGTTCGTTGTTGTCCTCGGTAGCCTGATGGAGCGCGATCAGCGCATCCGTCAGCACCAGTTTCGCTTTGTGGATGGCGGCGAAGGGAATGCGCAGATCCGCCCCCTCCACCGTCAATTCGACGGCATTGGCGTCGACCGACTTGATCGGCCCCTTGAAACGCTTGCGCCCGTCGATCGGCGCATTGGTCTCGACCTTCGCCTCGTGTCCGAGGAAGCGCTCGTAGTCCTTCGCGCGCGTCAGCGGCCGGTCGATCCCGGGCGAACTGACCTCGAGCGAATAGGCGCCCGCGATCGGATCCTCGACATCCAGCACCGCCGAGATCGCGCGCGAGATTTCCGCGCAATCGTCGACCGACATCGTGCGCCCGCTCGCCGGCTCCGCCATGATCTGCAGCGTGGGGCGCTGGCTGCCCGACACCTGCACGCGCACCAGGTCGAAGCCCATGGCCTCGATCGCGGGCGTGATCAACTTGGCGATACGCTCTGCCAACATGACTCCGTTCGTGCCTCGATAAACCCGTCCCTGTCCCCGCCGCCGTTGCGGCAATAAAAAAGGCGGGCCGTTGGCCCACCCTTTTTTATGGCTCGATCCCGTCGAACCTGGGAATTGGCGGGGAATATAGCCATCCAGCCCCGAAAGGCAAGGAAATTACTGAGAACAATTCAAGAACTTAGTGCGCGCCGAGAGCTAGTTGGTTGAGTTGAGCATCGTGAGGCACGACCAACCTGACGCATAGTCGCCGAATCCATAATTGGCGTCGATGGCGGAGGCTTATACTCGCCCCTACCAGTTGGCTGCGATCGGGGTGTGGCACGGATCGTCGGTCTTCGGCTGCGGCAGGTGGGAGAGTTCCGCGCTGCCGCCCGCGATCGGCTTCAAGGTCTCTTCGCCCGACAAGCCGGTCGGACCGGTCCACCACGCGCCCTCCAACTGCCGGCCGTTCGAGCAATAAGCAGCGATCGCCGGGGCATGGGTATAGCCGTAGGCCACCGCCAGCACGTTGCCGATCTTGATGCCGCTGCCGACGAACACTTCCGACGTCAAGTGCCAGCTGACCTTCACATGGTCGCCGGTCCGCTCAAGCTCGACGTATCCGTCGTAGTACCCACCCCAGGGATTGCGCCCGAGCGTGATCTCGTAACGCCCGGTCAGGTCCGGCGCGCCGCTGAGCACCTCGTGCCCGGGCGCGCGGTCATAAACGCCCTGCGGCAGCCAGATGCCGTCGAGCGTGCCGCCGTCGATGCGGTAGATCACCACGCCCAGCCCGTTATCCAGCGCCTCGTTGCCAGGCCAATAGGCGACTCCGAGCACGTGGTTGAGGAGCAGGCCGAAGCCGTTCTCGGCCGCTCCATCGCCGCGCCGCCAACTCGCATCGAAAGCATGGCCACGGCCTTTGACCGCCAGTTCTCCGGTATAGGATTCGCCGCCATTGCTGCGGCCATCGATCGCGTAGAGACCGGACAAACCGTCCCCCGCCCAGCTCGCAGGAGCGGCGAGGAGGCAAGCAGCGACCAGAAGCAGCGTCGTGAAAAAGCAGCGGCGAATATCGGGCAACATCGGCAATTCCCCAAGCCAGCCTGAATAGACTTCAACTTGGAATTGCGGCGTTGAAATGACGTTAACGTGCTGTCATCGAGGCGCGGCAGCCATGGCTGGGGCCCGCGCCCGAGTCCGCTTAGTCGCGCGACCGTCTTGAATCGGTCATCTCGCGGTCGCTTTCACTGCGCGCCGGTCTTCTTTTTCAGCGCATCATGGGCGGCGCTGAATCCGGCGAGCGAGAAATTGAACGTCGCCTTCTTCCCGGGGCCGACGCCGACCGCCACGTTGGCCGTGCTGCCGGCGCGCATTGCCGTCTGCTCCTCAGCGCTCAACTGGGTCATGGCCTCGCAGCCGCGCTGCAGGCAGCGCAGATACTGGAGCGCGATCGGCTTGTCGGCGCCGACCGCCAGCGAGGGCGGTTGCGTGAGGTCGACACCGAGCGGCAGAAGCGCGCTCGCGACCACCTCCTTGCCGCCGCCGCCGACCTGGGCGGCCACCACCAGCGCACCCAGCCGTTGTCCCTTGTCGGACAGGATGATGGTGCGGATCTCGCACACCTGCGGTGCATTGGCGGCCGCGGGCTTCGGGCAGAACAGGTCCCAGTCCTTGAATTTCTCCGGCTTGGGCATGTTCGCCGTTGATTGCGCGCTCTGGGCATGAGCGCCGGATGCGACGGCCAGGAACGCCAGGGTCGCCAGTGCCACAGTTTGCGTAAACTTCATCGCGTACTCCGATGGCTCGCGTTGACCCCCGGCGCCCCGTATGCCGGATTTCCGCCCGTGATGCCAGGGGGTATCGTTCTCCCGGGGAGTTTCCTAGTCGCGGATCAGCGAGGGATTCCAGCGTTCGATCGCGTCGCGACACCGCGCAGATGGCGCCGGGACGTCGGCGGAGCCGCCGTTGTTCGCCCGCACCATGCGATCGGCCCCGACGGTCCCGACATGGCCGTAGGTTCCGACGCCGGTCAGCAGGCCTTGGTCCGCGCAATAAGCGATGATGCCGGGCGCGAAACCGTTGCCGTAGCTCGCGACCAGCACATCGCCGACGCGCAGCCCCACGCCTTCGTACGAGCGCGCCGGGGTGAACCAGGTCATCTGATAGGTGTCGCCGTGCCGCACGATCTCCACGTAGCCGGCGTGGTAGTCGCGGCCGTCGGCATCCAGGCTCCGTGCGATCGCATAGCGGCCCTCCAACGCAGGCGATCCCTCGAGCGTCTCCTGGATCAGCAGTCCTTCCGGAGCATCGGACGGCAGGCGAACGCCGTCGAGCGTTCCGCCGCTGATCCGGTACGCGAGGACGCCTTTGCCGCGAAAGGAACCGTTCAGCGCCTCGGTGTAGGCGGCGGCCAGGACGCCGTCGAGGACGATCCCGACCCCGCCGAACAGGTTGCCGTCATCCTCTTCCCAGGCGATGCTGTAGCCTGACCCGCGCCGCGCAATGCTGGCGACGCTGCGACGGGTCTCTCCGGCCGTGAATACGCTGCTATGGCGGTATTGGCCGACCAAGGCATCGTCCGGACTGTCCGCCTCGGCGATGACCGACAGCGCCGCGGCCACACCCAGGATGCACCCCAGGAACCACCTTTGCCACCCGTGCCGCATGTCGCGCCCGTCGTTGCCGTGCCGCCGGTAACCGCTATCCATCGCTCGCATAAGCCGTACGGCCTGTAAAGCGCCTCTTGAACGGTTGCGGCGGATCGCTCATATCAGCGCGCGGATTTCGAACTGCGCAAGGTCAGGCCATGAAGATGGAAAAGCTCGGATTCCAGGCCGAGGTGTCGCGCCTCCTGGATATCGTTGCACATTCGCTCTACAGCGACCGCGCGGTCTTTCTGCGCGAACTGATCTCCAACGCGTCCGACGCCTGCGACAAGCTGCGCTACCTCAGCCTCACCGAGCCAGGCCTGGTCGCCGACGATCCGGAATTCAGGATCACCGTCGCGCTCGACAAGGACAGCAAAACCCTGACCGTGTCGGACAACGGCATCGGCATGAACCGCGAGGACCTGATCTCGCACCTCGGCACCATCGCGCGCTCCGGCTCTGCGCAGTTCGTGCAGGCGCTCGAGGACGGCAAGTCGAAAGACGTCTCGCTGATCGGCCAGTTCGGCGTCGGCTTCTACGCCGCCTTCATGGTCGCCGACCAGGTGACGGTGGTGAGCCGCAAGGCCGGCGAGACCCAGGGCTGGAAATGGGTCAGCGACGGCAAGGGCGAGTTCGAGATCGGCGAAACGGATCGGGTGGGGCGCGGCACCGACATCGTGCTCCACATCAAGAAGGATGCCGCGGAGTTCCTCGAGAAAATCCGCGTCAGCACCATCATCACCAAATACTCCGACCATATCGCCCTGCCGATCAAGCTGATCGAGGGCGGCAAGGAGGAGAAGGTCAACCAGGCCGCGGCGTTGTGGACCCGTGCCAAGTCGGACATCACCGAGGAACAGTACCGTGATTTCTACCGCCACGTCGCGCACGCCTTCGACGAGCCGTGGGGCACGCTGCATTTCAAGGCCGAGGGCAAGATCGAATATACCGGCCTGGTCTTCATCCCCACGTCGAAGCCGCTCGACCTGTTCCACCCGGACCGCAAGCAGTCGCTGAAGCTCTACGTCAAGCGCGTCTTCATCACCGATCATTGCGAGGAACTGCTGCCGCACTGGCTGCGCTTCGTGAAGGGCCTGGTGGATTCGGAGGACCTGCCGCTCAACATTAGCCGCGAGATGCTGCAGCAGAACCCGGTGCTGACCAAGATCCGCCAGGGCGTGGTGAAGAAGGTGCTGGAGTATCTCAAGAAGCGTGCGGAGAACGATGCCGACGCCTATGCCGCATTCTGGAGCAATTTCGGCGCCGTGCTGAAGGAAGGGCTCTACGAGGAGCCCGAGCACCGGCAAGCGCTGCTGAAGCTGGCGCGCTTCCGCTCCACCAATGGCGATGCGCTGGTCAGCCTCGCCGACTATACCGGCCGCATGAAGGAAGGCCAGACCGCGATCTACTACCTGACCGGCGATACCCTCGAAGCCGCAGCGCGCTCGCCGCAGCTCGAAGGCTATCGCGCCAAGGGCATCGAGGTGCTGTTGTTGACCGACGGCGTCGATGAATTCTGGGTGCCCGCAATCGGCGAATATGACGGCAAGAGCTTCAAGTCGGTGACGCGCGGCGGCGCCGATCTCGACGCCATCAAGGGCGACGCCACGGCCGAAGAGAAGACCGAGCCCGCGGCTGCCGGCATCGACAACCTGATCGCGCTCATGAAGCTGGCGCTGAAGGACGCGGTCAAGGACGTGCGCGTCTCGCAGCGCCTGACCGACAGCGCCGTGTGCCTGGTCGCCGACGACGGCGACATGGACATGCGCCTCGCGCGCCTGCTGCAACAGCATAAGCGCATCGACGCCCTCTCCCCGCGCGTGCTGGAGATCAACGGCACCCACCCGGTGATCGCCGCGCTCGCCAAGGCGGTGTCGAGCGGCAAAGGCGACGCCGTCGCCGACGCCGCGTGGCTGCTGCTCGACCAGGCCCGCATCCAGGAAGGCGAAACGCTGAGCGATCCCACCGCGTTCGCGAAGCGGCTGGGCGAGGTGTTGGGCAAGGCCTTCAGCTAGGTGACCTCCTCGACAGAGCGGAACACCCGCTTCCCCGCCGCCACGAACCGCGCCATCTCCTGGTCCGCGCCGACCGAGTGACCGCCGATGCGCAGAAACGCATCGCACCGCTCCGCCAGCGCCAGGGACAGCGGCATCATGATCTCGGCGTCCGCGGCTACGTCGCCGCCGGCCGCCGCGACGATCGGCAAGGCGAGGTTGACGCCGATGATCGGCACGTGGCCCTTGCGCCACACGGCGAGCCCCGCTTCGTTCATACGTGCGAGATTAGCGGCCCGCTCGGCCGCAAACTTGACCCCGGTGCCGTACGGCCCGCCCACCATGATCCACATGGAAAACTCCAGCGAAGGACAATAGGGCTGGAGTGTATCGTCGCCCGTCTGCCGGGCGGTAGCGGCTAACCTAGCGGCGCCTGCCGCTTTGCGGCTAACGCCGCGGGCTCTTCACCCGAACCGGGATAGGCTTTAGTTCCATCCGCGGTCCGAACAGGAACGCCATGAAAGCGCTGAGAAAATCGAAGCCCTGAAAAGGACGGCGCCCGCGCCGGTTCTTGTTTGCCATCGCCAACTCCTGCCCCGCGGGGCTCTAGCCGCCCCACCGGGCGGCGGCCTCCATGCTCCACCTCACACTTTAACAACTGATTGAAGCCGCCGATAGTTCCCGCGACCCCCTCCTTTGGTATGCCCCCAACCCTTGCGGGCGCGGCCTTTCCCCCTATACTCCGCCGCGTTTTTTGAGGATTTGAGGGGCGTGATGGCCAAGAAAATCAACAAGGTCGTGCTGGCCTATTCCGGCGGGCTCGACACCAGCGTCATTCTGAAGTGGCTGCAGACCACCTATGGCTGCGAGGTGGTGACCTTCACCGCCGACCTCGGCCAGGGCGAGGAGCTGGAGCCGGCCCGCAAGAAGGCCGAGCTGATGGGGATCAAGAAGATCTATGTCGAGGATCTGCGCGAGACCTTCGTGCGCGATTACGTGTTCCCGATGTTCCGCGCCAACGCCCTCTATGAAGGTACCTACCTGCTCGGCACCTCGATCGCGCGCCCGCTGATCGCCAAGCGCCAGATCGAGATCGCGAAGGAGACCGGCGCCGACGCCGTCGCCCACGGCGCGACCGGCAAGGGCAACGACCAGGTGCGCTTCGAGCTGACCTATTATTCGCTCAACCCGGACATCAAGGTCATCGCGCCCTGGCGCGAGTGGGAGCTGACCAGCCGCACCAAGCTGATCGAGTTCGCGGAGAAGAACCAGATCCCGATCGCCAAGGACAAGCGCGGCGAGGCGCCGTTCTCGGTCGATGCGAACCTGCTGCACTCCTCAAGCGAGGGCAAGGCGCTCGAGGATCCCTGGCACGAGCCGGAGGAATTCGTCTATCAGCGCACCATCTCGCCCGAGGCCGCGCCCGACAAAGCCACCTATGTCGAGATCGGCTTCGAGAAGGGCGACGCGGTCTCGATCGATGGCGAGACGCTGTCGCCCGCCACGCTGCTGACCAAGCTCAACGCCCTCGGCAAGGCCAACGGCATCGGCCGCCTGGATCTGGTGGAGAACCGCTTCGTCGGCATGAAGTCGCGCGGGGTCTACGAGACGCCGGGCGGCACCATCCTGCATCACGCCCATCGCGGCATCGAGAGCATCACCCTCGACCGCGGTGCCGGGCATCTGAAGGACGAGATCATGCCGCGCTATGCGGAGCTGATCTACAACGGCTTCTGGTTCAGCCCCGAGCGCGAGATGCTGCAGGCCCTGATCGACAAGAGCCAGGAGCATGTCGAGGGCACGGTCCGCATGAAGCTCTACAAGGGCAACTGCATCGTGGTCGGCCGCAAAAGCCCGAAGAGCCTCTACAGCCTCGCCCATGTGACCTTCGAGGAAGACCAGGTCTACGACCAGCGCGATGCGGCCGGCTTCATCAAGCTCAACGCACTGCGCTTGCGCCTGCTGAAGCGCGGCCGCGGCTAGCAAGGACAATTGAGATGGAGCGCTATCGCGGGATCGGGGACGTGCCCTCGACCCGCGCGCGGCGCATGCATCGCTACTGGCTGGACAAGAAGGGCGAGCGGGCGATGCCTGCGCGCTCGGACATCGAGCCCGGCGAGATCAAGGACCTGCTGCCGCACGTTATCCTGAGCCGCCTGGAATATGAGCCGTTCCGCGTGCTCTACAAGCTGATCGGCACCCGCGCGGCGGAGAATGCCGGGATGGATTACAGCGGCCACTACCTCGACGAACTCGACTTCGTGTCCGAACACGGCACCGACTGGCCCGCGGTCTATCGCACCATCGCGGCTGACAAGGTGCCGCTCTACGGCCTGTGCCAGATCCGGTTCACCGACGGCGTCATCAAGCCCTATGTGGTCGCGATGTTCCCGCTGTCCAGCGACGGCGACCGCGTCGACCAGGTGCTGGCGATCGAGGACCTCGAGCTCGACCTGCTGGAGACCGAACGCCTGCCCGCTTCGGAGATCGTGGACAAGAAGGACTAGCTCACCACGCCGGAACGCCGGCGATTTTCGGATGCAGCCATAGAACGATCGCGACATAGAGCGCGGCGGCAGCGGCGAGACGCACGCCGCCGATCTCTCGCCAGTTGAGCCGCGCGCAGCCCTGCGCCATCGCAACAAAGGGCACGTTGGAAGACCGCGCCGTAAAATCCGCCCAGGCCGCCTCGCCCCATTTCGCGCGCTGCTTCGCTTCGATGCGCGGCAGGAACAGCAGCGCAAGCCCGGCGAACGCGGCATAGCGCAGCGCCTCCGCAACCTCCGCCACCACGGCCAGGTGCGCCAGCGACCACAGGCCGAGTCCCCACATCACCGGATTGCGCGTGACGGCGAGGATGCCCGTGACTTCGCGCCGCGCCAGCCGCCCTGATGCCAGGCTCGCGGTCGGATTGTTCTGCGTGAAGCCGCACACCAGGAAAACCAAGGCGAGCGGCATGAGCAGCAGCGGAATTGCCGTCGTCCACGCCGGCGGCTCCCAATAGCGTACCACTGGCGCGGCCTCGATGGCCTGCCCGACCCAGATCAGCTGTAGGACTGCAATTGCGCCGTAGCTCCAGGCGAACGGCCGCTCCCCCATCGCGCGCACTAGAACACCGCGCACCGGATTTTCGGCCAGCACGATATGGGTGGCGAGGAAAATACCGATCGCAAGCAATGGATAGAACAAGGACAGACCCGGCAATGTGATCTTTGTCTATACGCCGGACGCCACCCGCTGGATCACGCCTGTCTCAGTGCCGGCGCTTGCTCGCGCTCCTGACCTCGTTCGCCTCGACCGTCGCTATCAATGCTCCGGCGGGATCGCGCAGTTCCGAGCGGTCGGGATATTCCGTAACCTCATGCGCCCCGCGGGTGAGCGTCACGGAGCGATAACCGATAAGGTTCTTGAGATCGGCGCGGAGCCCGTTAAAGCTGTGAAAGCGCTGGCCCGTCTTCCAACACAACAATTTCAGCATTTGAGACTGCCAATGACCGCGGTACAGGCTTGCCTCGGCTCTTGCTCGATAGTCAGGAACCGACTCGACGAGCTCGTGCATTTTCGCGTCAAAGTCATCTTTGTCGAGCACTTTGAGACTTGAAAGCGACCGTAGCCAACGGCTGTGGATGGGATGGATGGAATCGCGCCGGTCCAGCGCGTAGAAGTCCCGGTCCCTGTGGCACAGCGCGTCGTGGACATCCTTGTCGCCGAACCCGGGACTTTCGAGGAACCGCGGAATGTCGCCGGCCAAGGCAGCGACCTGAGCGGCCAGCCATTCGAACCAGTCCAGATGAGCCGTGGCGCCCATGGCGCGCAGGCCGGTGCGCACTGCAGACACTTCCCGCGTGGTCCAGTGGCGGTTCATGACATATTGCGCACCACCGCCGTTGTGAATCTGCCCCACGAATTCGTTCACGGCGACGGACCAGAAAAGCTCCTCGGCCAGCTCTTCCGACTGGTAGTACCATCCCACCATTTTGTCGTGGAATCCGTGCGCCTCCTCGACAAGCGCGTATGGATCTTTCGACTCGCTTGCACGTCTACACACGAAGATGTCGGTGACGACGATCAATTAACCACTCTCGACACAGCCGCGCTTACGCGCCCGCTAGTTCCGCCTTCCGCACCGCCTTGATCTTGCGATAGGCGTCGTTGAGCTGCGCGGCCTTGCGGGTGGCCATTTCCAGGAAGTCGGCCGGCAGGCCGAGCGAATGCACGCGGTCCGGATGCACGGCGCCCACCGCGCGGTGATAGGCCTCCTGCACCTCGGCATCGCTCGCGGTCATCGGCACGCCGAGCAGGTCGTACGGGTCGCGCGAATCGACTTGGCGCCCGATCTCCAGCGGCGACAGGCGAAGGACGGTCTTTTTCGCGACGATGATGAGCGTGCCGTCCGGCCGCTCGAACGGCAGGAACTCGCGATCGTCGTTCAGCGTGTCGATCACGCGCTCGGTCGGGAAAACGAACATGTAGACCAGCTCGTCGCCGTCGCCGGTATCGAGGTTGACCGCGATCTTGCGGCGCTGCTTCTTGTTGCGGTTGGTTTCGAGCACGGATCAGCCCATCCAGCAGGAATTGCCCGAACCCAGGCTACGAGCTGCCCCCTTAGGAAGGGTTAAAGCGGCACAATTCCCAATGAATCCAACGGGTCTCCGCTTCTACGCCGGCTGGAACAGCTCGACCACGTTGCCGAAGGGATCCTCGGCCAGGATCTGCTGTCCGCCGGGACCGGAGACAATGTCGTTCCGGAAGCGCACCCCTGCCGCCTTCAGCCGCGTCACCGTCGCGGCGAGGTCCGCCACCTCCAGCACGAACCGGTTCCAACCGCCCGGCTCCGGCTTGCGCCCATCCGACATGGGCCGCGAAGCCGAAGCGTTCGCACCCGCCAGCCAGAGGGTCAGGTCGCCCTGACGCAGGATCGCCATATTCGGCCCGAACTGCTGCTGCACGGTGAAATCGAGCTGCCTGCTGTAGAATGCGACCGCCTCATCCACGTCTGTCACGAAGTAGCGCACGGTTGCCATGGAACGCCTCTCATCTCGGGGAGCGTCTTAGGGCGTAGCCTGCGACAGTTCGCAGCCAATCACAACCGGAGGAGTAGCGCCTGGAGGCCCTCCTCGCGCCCTAGATGACAGCGGCCAGCCGAGGCAACCAGGGCCGCGGTCGCCACCGCCCGCGCCGCGCGCCTCCGCACTAGAGCGCCCAATTGATCCATAGCCGCCGCACAAAAGTGCACTCCCGCGAAACCGTGCCATCGTCATGGAGACGAAACAGCGACTCCCGCGAGGCATTGATCGCGGCGTGCTCGGCATAGTCCTGCTCTGCCGCGGGTATCGGCAGATGCCGCGCTTCCTCGGCCGGGATCGCGACCTTGCCGGCATACATGTAGCTGTTGCCCTTCTTCACCACGAACCGCTGAATGGAATAGGCGGGCCGATTGCCGTCGCGCCACGGGTCCTTGGGACTGAGACTCGACCCGACCCTGTAGTGCCCGCGCGACGATGGCCTGAAGCTGGGATCGTCTGTGTTGCCGCTGACAAGGAACGCGCTTCTGCGCGACCGCACGACCAGCGACTCGCAAAGGTCGCGATCAGCACTCCAGACGACGTCGATCGATGAGACAGAAGCCGGATGAAGCAAATCCGCGGCCCAAAGGAATGGGCCCGAGCAACCGGAGATCACGCTTGCAATGCCGAACAGCAGCAACGTCGCTGGAATGCCCCGCACGCCCTCTCCCCCACCTGCCACGGCAGCAAGCAGAGTCGAACGACATTACGCCTCGGGTGAGGCGCGAAAACGGCGAGTTTGAGGCGGGCCTAGTCCGGCAGCTTGATTCCGTGCTGGCGGCAGGCCGCGATCAGCGTGTTGTTGAGCAGCAGCGCGATGGTCATCGGGCCGACGCCGCCCGGCACCGGCGTGATCGCGCCGGCTTTCGAATAGCAGCTGGCATAGTCGACATCGCCGACCAGCTTGCCCTTACCGTCGCGCTCGATGCGGTTGATGCCGACGTCGATGACGACGGCGCCGTCCTTGAGCCAGTCGCCCTTGACCATCTCCGGGCGGCCGACCGCGGCGATCACGATGTCGGCGCGGCGCACTTCGCCCGGCAGGTCCCGGGTCTTGGAATGCGCGATGGTGACGGTGCAGCTCTCGTTCAGCAGCAGCTGCGCCATCGGCTTGCCCACGATGTTGGAGCGGCCGATCACCACCGCATGCTTGCCGGCGAGATCGCCGAGCCGGTCCTTCAGCAGCAGCAGGCAGCCGTACGGCGTGCAAGGCACCAGCCCCTGGCCGCCGGTCGCGAGCCGGCCGGCATTCACCACGTGGAAGCCGTCGACATCCTTGTCCGGATCGATGGCGTTGATGATGGCTTGCGGGTCGATCTGCTTGGGCACCGGCAGCTGGCACAGGATGCCGTTGACCTTCGAGTCCTTGTTGAGCTGGTCGATCAGCGCCAGCAGCTCGGCCTGCGTGGTGGTGGCCGGCAGCTTATGCTCGAAGCTGGCCATGCCGGATTCCTTGGTCTGCTCGCCCTTGTTGCGGACATAGACCTTGCTGGCGGGATCCTCGCCCACCAGCACCACCGCGAGGCCCGGCGTGAAGCCGTGCTGCAACTGCAAGCGCTTCACCTGGCGCGCGATCTTCTCGCGCAGCTTGGCGGCGAAGGCCTTGCCGTCGATCACCTTGGGGTCCGTCAATGTGCGGTCGGACATGAAATCCTCACTTGGTCTTCTCCGCCGCGAGCCAGCCCTGCAATTTGGCTAGCAATCCCTGCGACGCGCCGCGAATCTCCACCAGCTTCCGGCGGTCTGTCGCGCCGGAGACGACCGAAATGGCCGATTTTGCGACACCCCATTCCTGGGCCAGCAAGGCGATCACAGCCTCGCTCGCCTTGCCGGATTCGGGCGCCGCCGTGACCGAGACCTTCAGCGCTTTGCCACCGTCCGGCTCGTCCAGCAGCCCGCCAAATTGGTTGCGTTTCGCCTTCGGCGTCACCTTCAGGCGAACCCGCACCCCGGCCGGGCAGGCCCGGAACGGCACTACTGGAAGTAACCCGGCACGCTCATCGGATAGAGGAAGTAGTTGTCGATCCCGTGCAGCACGATCAGCAGGATGACGGGCGACAGGTCGAACCCGCCGAGGTTGCGCAGGAACGGCAGCCACCGCCGGATGTAGGCCAGCACCGGCTCGACCAGGCGCGAGGTGAAGGTCCAGACGATCGCCACGAACTGGTTGCGCGTGTTCACCACATTGAACGCCACCAGCAGGCTCAGGATCACGTGCACCAAAATGATGATGACATAGAGCCGCGCCAATGAATGCAGCACGTAGAAGATGAAAGGTATGACGTCCATGTGGCGAGGGTCCCCGAGCTGTCCGATGGCGTTCCGGCCGATTCGCCGGCCGCCGCCTGGATATGGTGCGAAAACCTAACCGCGCCAAGGTCTTGACGCAAGGGAGCCGGCCGGTTTCCCGGCGCCACCCGCGCTGGCGGCTAACAGGTTGAAAGTGCGGGCCTTCTCCCGCCCGCCGCGGCGCCGCACCCGGCCCGGATATCCTTGACAGGGGGCGGCTCGCTCCTCATATTCCCGCCCGTTCCAACCGGGTGGGCCCGTAGCTCAGTTGGGAGAGCGCCTCGTTCGCAATGAGGAGGTCGACAGTTCGATTCTGTTCGGGTCCACCAATCTAATTTCCGGGCTACCCTCTCCAGGCTATCGTTTGTTCCATCGCCGATCTGCTGTCGCGCGATGCGAGCGGGGATGTCGGTCTTGGGGTCTCATCAGCATTCATACGGGCCGCTGGCGCGGGTACTGCTGCTCGCGCTGCTTGCGGCGATTCTGGCCTATGTCGACAGCCAGTGTTTCGTCACCTTTACGTCTCCCGCCGGTTTCCGGCCATCCCTGATCCGCGTTGCCCTGCTGCTGGGCGCGGTGCTCTGCCTCGCCGCGCTCTACGCCGAGGGTGCGACCCCGGCTGAGCCGGGAGATCGGTCGCGGTGGCGCGCCGGAGTCCTGACCGGCGTGCTTTGCGTGGTGGCGCTGGGCGTGTGCCGCGAACTCCTGCACCTGCTGGACCCATTCCTTCCCGCGACAGCGACTGTCCGCGGGCCGTTGATCCGTTCCGCCTTCTATCCCCTCTTTGCGACCAGGACCGACGTCACGGCGGCGACGGTAGGACTCTTGCTGGTACTGTATTCGCTGGCGGCGGTGTTCCTGGCCATCGTCCTGCCAGCCTGCATCATGCGCTTCGGCTCGCGCCGCGCGATCGGCCGATCTGGCTGGCGTTCCGCAGGCACTGGCTCGCGATCGGCGTGCGAGCGATCGTGATCGTGCCGATCGCCTTCATAGCCGTGCCTGCTCTGTCCTATTGGCGGGTCGACACGTGGCAAGAGAGTGCCAGCATGCCGCCTGAGCAGGTAGAGGCGATCCAATTCGCCACCGCGATGTGCCTGACGGTCGGGCCCGCTGGCATCGCATACAGCGCCTTTGGCGGCACGCTTCTGTTCGGGTTGTTCCTGTGGTGGATCGGCCACGCGACCGGCGTTCTCCTTGACCGACGGGACTGACGTGGTAAGCGTCACGGACGCGAGCACGCAGTCCGCCGGAGGCGCTCATGAGTTTCAAAGGTCAGACCGCGATGATCACCGGCGCCGCCGGTAATCTCGGCCACGCGGTGGCGGCGGCGTTTGCCGCGGCGGGTGCGAACCTTGTGCTGCTGGACCTCAACGAGGATGCGCTGAAGAAGACGGCGGCGGCCGGCGCTGGCGACGTGTTGCGCCAGCGTGTCGACGTGTCCGATGCCGCCTCCATCGTGACGGCCGTGAACGCCGCGCTGTCGCGCTTCGGGCGCATCGATGCCCTCTGTAATCTCGCCGGCGGATTTGCCATGGGGGACAAGGCGCATGAACTCAGCGCCGAAGCCTGGAACCACATGATGGAGCTGAACGCGGGCACGGTCCTGCGCATGTGCAACGCCGTCGTGCCGCACATGGTGAAGGCGGGCGGCGGCAAAATCGTCAACATCGGCGCCAATTCCGCGCTCAGCGGCAAGGCGGAGATGGGCGCCTATATCGCGTCCAAGAGCGCCGTCATCCGCCTGACCGAGACCATGGCGGCGGAGCTGCGCGGCCACAACATCAACGTCAACTGCGTGCTGCCCAGCATCATCGACACGCCGCAGAACCGCGCCGCTATGCCAAAGGCCGACCCGGCGAAGTGGGTCGCGCCCGCGGCATTGGCCGACGTGCTGCTGTTCCTCTGCTCGCCGGCCGCGCGCGCGATCCACGGCGCGGCGATCCCGGTGGTGGGATTGAGCTGAGGTCCTTCAGCGGAATGATGCGCGGATTTCCTCGATCGCTTGGCTTGGCGCCTGGAGATGCGGGAAGTGCCCGATGCCGGGAAGAAGCTTGAGGCGCGCCTGGATCCGGTCTGCGAGCTCGATGCCCATTTCCTTCTTGATGTAGAAATCCTCACTGCCCCAGACCACGGTCACCGGGGTCGCGAGCTTCGCCAGGTTGGACTCGAAATATTCCTGGTCGCGCGTGAAGTGGGAGTAGTAGTGGTAGAAGGCGTCCACCGGCGTCAGGTCGCCATGGCTCCAGCTACGCGCCATGTCGTCCCTGAATTCGCGGGACACGTCGTAGTGCGCTTCCTCTGGAAGACCGCGCCAGAAGGTATTCGCGAGAATCTCGTCGCGATTGGCGTTCATGAAGTCCCGCACCCGGTCCGATGCGGGTTTCGATTTCAGGGCCTGCAGGTTCTCCCACATATAGGTTGGTCGATTGAACGGCGCGAAGTCGCCGACGATGAGGGACTTGGCGATATCGGGCTGCTCCAGCGCCAGCAGGAGGACCGGCAGGGCGCCGATGTCGGTCGCGTAGATGGTGAGCTTCGATCGGTCGATACCGGCGCGATCGACATAGTCTTTCAGGACGCGTGCATAGTCCCGGGGCGCATAGGAGAAACGATCGACCGCCGGGCGCGATGAAAGCCCGAAGCCCGGCCAGTCAAAGGCGTGGACGTCATAATCGTCCGCGAGCGCGATGGCGATGTCCTTCCAGGCAAGGATGGTCTCGGGAAAGCCATGCAACAGGAGCACGCTCCCCTTCGACGCCGTGGGATGGCAGACCATCGTCCGGAGGGTGATGTCCGTATCGATCGCGATGGCGCCGATGTTCGGTTGTTGTGCACGCTGCGGCATGGCCTTGTCTCGTTGCCGGTTGGAACCCTCGCAACCAACTCTGTCGTGTTGCATTTGATCATCCAGGGCGAGGCTGGCGACCGCGCGGTCTTACGGTGCGGAAAGCCGGCCGGTTCGGCAAGCCATTTCAATCCAATTCATTGCGAGCGACCCTCATGTCCAAGACCTTTTCCTATGATCCATCCCGTTCCGCCACGCGCTCTCACGGGCGAGACCCCGACAAGGCGCCGCTCTGGGCCAATATCCTGGCGGTGGCGGGCCTTGCCTTCCTGGCGTTCGTGGCCGGCGCCGCGATCATGCATTTCGGATTGTTCCCGATGGATTCGCTGCGCCGCGCCTTTGCCGGCGGCGCGGCGCTCTATGAGAGCATGACCGCCTACAACGACCGTACCATGACTGATTTCTGGGCCGACGCCCGCACCACGCAGCGCGGCGTCACGCGCTATGACCCGGCGCGCGCCGAGAATGGCTTGACGCTCTACAGCTCCGCCCATGAGCAGTCCGCCTATCTCATGGACATGCAGGGCAAGGTGGTGCACCGCTGGCACCTCAACTTCAGCGCGTTGTGGGACGACAGCGCCGCAGTCAAACAGCCGCGTGGCGACGACTTCATCCACATCGAGAAGGCGCACGTGCTGCCGAACGGCGACCTGATCGCGCTTTACACCGCGATCGGCGATACGCCCTGGGGCTATGGCATCGCCAAGCTGAATGCGCAGTCGCAGGTGATCTGGAAATATCTCGGCCACGCCCATCACGATTTCGCGGTCGACGATGCCGGCAATGTCCACGTCCTCAGTCAGCAGGTGGTGGAGACCGACCTGCCCGGCTTCGCGCATCTGCCGAAGCCGCGGATCGACGATTTCCTGGTGACCCTCTCGCCCGACGGCCAGGAGCTTGCATCGGTTCCGCTCATGGACGTGTTCGCGGCCTCGCCGTACGGGCGGCGCCTCTACTTCGCGTCCAATGAGTCCTACCTCAACGGCGACTACTTGCACGCCAACTCGGTCGACATCCTGAAGGGACCTGTGGCCGGCATTCCGAACAGCCGCGCGGGGCAGGCGCTGATCTCGTTCCGGGAGATCAGCTCGGTCGCGCTGATGGACCCGGCGAGCCGGTCGGTGGTATGGGCGCAGAGCGGCCCCTGGGTGCGCCAGCACGATGCCCAGATCCTGCCCGCCGGCACCCTGCTGCTGTTCGACAACGAAGGCAACGACGCCGGCCACGGCCACTCGCGCGTGCTCGAGCTCGATCCCGCCACTGCGCGCATCGTGTGGCGCTATGCCGGCCGCGACGGCGAGCCGCTTGAGAGCCTTTCGCGCTCCAGCCAGACCCGCCTTGCCAACGGAAACACGCTGATCGTCGAATCGATGGCCGGCCGCGTGATCGAGGTCGCGCCGAACGGCGACATCGTGTGGGAGTTCGTCAACCCAGTGCGCGCCGGCGAGGGCGAGCGGCGCATCCCGATCATCTTCTGGGTCCAGCGCGTCGACCCCGAGCGCTATTTCGATCCGGGCTTCAAGGCGCAGCTCGCGGACTGATGCCGAGCGGCGAGCCTATTTCAGGCCGGCTCTCCGAAGGCCTGCGCTGATCACGGCGCGGTCCTGTGGTCGTTGAAACTGCTGAACGAACGTGTTCACTTCGAAGAACGGCCAGGCGCGCAGCGTGTTGCTGGCGGCGAGCGCGGCATCCCCCCTGCGCCCGAGCTGCGCGTAGGACGCGGCCAGCGCGGTGTGGATGAAGAAGTCGCTCGGGAAGAGGTGCACCTGCCGTTCCATCACGTGCACACCGTCCTCGTAGCGCCCAACCAGATAGTAGGCCCAGCCCACGGGGTAGGTTCCGACAACGTTCAGGCTGGGATCGAGCCGCAGCGCGATCTCGAACGACCTGACTGCTTCTTCCGGCTCGCCGACATAGACCAGCACGCCGCCGCGTGCGGCGTGGCTCCATGCGTCGTTCGGATTGAGGGCAATCGCCTGATCGTTCTCCACACGGGCAAGGTTGTATTGCTGGCGATAGAGATAGACTTGCGCCAGGACGGCGTGCGCCGACGCGTTGCTGCCGTCCAGCTCGAGCGCCTTTCGCGCCACGCGTTCCGCCTCTGTCAGCGCCTCCGCTGCCTGCTCGGTCCAGCCGGATGTGACGGCGGTAACCCGTGTCCAGGCAAGTCCGACATAGGCATTGGCATAGCCGGGATCGAGCGTGATCGCCTGCTCGAACACCTTTCGGGCCTCGCGGATGTCCGAGCGCGCGCCGCGGCGGAGGTAGTCCCAACCGCGCTGTGCATAGTCATAGGCCTGCAGGTTCTCCGGCGGCTTGCCGAGCGACCGCAGCCGCTCGATGTCGGTCAGCTTAATGGCGAGGGTGCCCACGACCTTCTGCGTGATGTCGTCCTGGACCGCGAACACATCCATGATCTCGCCGTCATAGCGATCGGCCCACAATTGCACGCCGGTTTGCGCGTCGCTGAGCATGGCCGTTACCCGCACGCGCTCGCCCTCGCGCCGGACCGAGCCCTGCAGCGCGTAGCGCACGTCGAGGTCGCGGCTGAGCTCGCCGGGCTTCAGGGCCTTGCCCTTGTATTGCTGGACCGCCTCGCGCGCGATGACCGACAGATCCGAGAACCGACCTAGCGCCAGGATCATCTCCTCCGTGACGCCCGCGACGAAGTAGTCCTGAGCGGAGTCGCCGCTGAGGTTGTCGAACGGGAGGACCGCGATCGAAACCCGCGTATCGGACGAGACGCTGGCGGCCGGTTCGGACTGCCACGTCGGAACCCGCACGACCCCGAAATGGACCGCAAGGGCGAGCGTCCCGGCGACAGCGACAACCACCAGGGTTGCCCACATGCTGGCCCGCATGGCGGCGCGGACACGGCGCGGCGCCGGAGCACGCGCGGCCGATTGCGGCCGGACCCGGTAGACCCGCACCGGCTCCGCGATGCTCTTGACCGCCACGGCGCCGAGGTCGTCATAGGAAAAACCGGGGTAGTTCTTAACGACTTCATGAACGCTCGCGGAGACACAGATTTCGCCCGGCTTCGCTACGCTTTGGATGCGGTTCGCGATGTTGACGCCGTCGCCGATCAGGTCGGCGCCCTCGACCAGGACGTCGCCGAGATTGATTCCGATGCGAAATTTCATATGGAGGTCCGTCGCCGAGTCGGCGCCAACCTTATTAATAGCTTGCTGAATTTCCGCGGCGCAGCGCAGCGCCTCCACTGGGCTGGTGAATTCCGCGACGACACTGTCGCCAGCGGTGTTGAAAATCCGTCCGTGATGCTGACCCACCAGCGGGTCGATCTGCTGGCGGCAGAGACGCAGGATGCGGAACGTGCCATCCTCGTCGGCGCGCATCATCCGACTGAATTCCGCCACATCGGCGGACAGGATTGTCGTCAGCTTTCGTGTCGGTTCGTCGTCGCGCACCGAACCCCCAGCGAGCTATTTCCTGCGCATTCGGCATTGGACAGGATGTCGGGATTCTATAACACTGAACCCTCAGTTGCGCATTGATCCAGACATCACGAGCGAGGTGACCCATGAAGACCGCAGTCGCGCGGTGGGTCGGACTCCTGATCGTGGCGTTTTCGCTGCAGGCAGCCAATGCCGACAGCACGCATGTCGCGATCCAGGGCTACGACGTCGTCGCCTATTTCACCGAGGGCAAGGCCGTCAAGGGCAGCTCCAGCTACGAGGTGCCATTTGACGATTCGAACTGGCAGTTCGCGAACCAATCCCACAAGGAGATGTTCACGGCCGATCCCGATCGTTACATGCCGCAGTATGGCGGCATGTGTGCCGGCGGCATGGCCATGGGCATCTCGGCGCCGGCGAACCCCGAGAACTGGGTCATTGTCGACGGCAAGCTATACATTATTGCCGGCAGCTCAGCCGAGCGCGCCTATTGGATGGCCCACGCCGCCGAGAACATCGAGGCTGCCGACAAGTTCTGGACCAAGCGCGCGTACAAGTAGGCCGGCAGGGAGCCGGTCGCGTCAGCTTTTTGCAAACACCACCGGGAACCAGTCCTCGCGCAGGCGCTGACCCGGCGTCATGTCGTGGCCGGGGAATGGCGGGGAGGTGCGGCCGGGTCGCGTGCCATAGACCGCATCGTCGCCGACGAAGCGCAGCGAGAAGGCGCGCCGCCGCTCCGTGGTGAAGTTGCCCCGCGCGCCATGGAGCGTACGATAATGAAAGGCGACCGCATCGCCCGGCTGCATCTCCCATTCCAGCACGCGATAGCGCTCGGGCGCGGCATCGGGATCGGGCACCGGGATATAGGCGTCGCTGTCGGCATAGAAACTCTCGTCCGACAGCCAGCGCACCGGCAGCACCAGCTTGGGCCAGTGGTGCGAGCCGGCGACGCAGCGTAGGGTCGCGTCCTTCACCGGATCGACCGGTACCCAGAAGCTGACGGTCTGGTCGCCGTCGACGAAGTAGTACGGCGCATCCTGGTGCCAGGGCGTCGGCTTGGCGGTGCCCGGCTCCTTCACCAGGACGTGGTCGTGGAACACCTGCGCGCTGTTCGAGCGCATGAGCGCAGCGGCCGCTTGCGCCGCCGGCGATTTCTGCACCACCTCCACGAACTCCGGGATGCGCTGCCAGTTGCAGTAGTCGTCGAAGAAGCGCCCGCTCTCGCCCGGCTTCAGATTCTCCGCCGCATAGGGCCCGGGCTCGCGCATGTTGCGCTCGATCCCGGCCTTGATCACGTCGACCCAATCCGTCAGCAACCCAGGAAGAAGGGCCGCGCCATCGGCTTGGTACGCGCGCACTTGCTCCGGTGAAACCAATCTCGCCATGTCGTCCATTTCACCCGCTGCTTTTCTGCATGCTGCCCAAGCGTGCGCGCGGCTGCAAGCGCCGCGGAACGGCTGCGACCATTCCGCTCAATGCGTGTCGCGCAGCGAGGGAATGAGCAGCACCGCGTAGTTCCAGCTGATCCGGCGCGCGCGCATCAGATCCTCGGCGGAGCAGTCGGTGGCATTTTCCCAGAAGAAGCCGTCGATCATGGCGGCGATGCCGTCGACCGTATCGTCCACCTGGTCCGGCGGAACCAGCTGCTTCACCGCATAGCGGATGTTCGAGACCACGCGCTCCCCGGTCAGCCGGTAGAGATGGAAGATGCGTCCGCCGGACATCGCGTTCACCAGGAACTGCACCCAGGCCTTGCGGGATGCAAGAGTGAGGTAGTCAGGCTCGAACGAACCTTCGATGATCGCGCGCAGACGCTGCGCCGGGGTGGGATTGGCGGGTAAGAGCTTCATGATCTCGTTGCGATAACGTCCGGAAAGACGCCGCATCGTGGCTTCGAGCAGGTCTTCCTTGCTGTCGAAATAGTGGTTCACCAGCGCCGTCGACATGCCGGCCTCGACCGCGATCTGGGACAGCGTCGTGCCGTGCAACCCTTCCTTGGCGATGACCATGATGGCCGCTTCCATCAACTCGTCCCGCCGCATGTCCTTGACCGAGCGCTTCTTGCGGACCCTGTTCATGAATCTCCTGCCGACCCGCCGCACAACATATTTGAACGGCGATTTGATATATTGATTTCAAAATCAATATATCGGTAGGATGGCGCAAAAGGCAATCGGGGGGCGTAATGGGTGCGTCGGTGCTGCCGTTGTTGAGGTCGTCAGCGCCGTCGAAATCCGCGGGCGTCCCGTCAGACCTCACCTAGGCTCATTCCCGGATCGAGATCCATGAAACAACGCGAGCTCTTCCGCAGCAAGGTGGAGAACATCGAGCTGGCCTGGATTCCAGTCAGCGGCGGGCGCAAGCTGGCGGCGCGGCTATTCTTGCCGAAGGACGCCGCGACGAACCCGGTTCCCTGCATCCTCGAGTACCTGCCGTATCGCCGGCGCGACGGAACGCGCCTGCGCGACGACGGTAAGCACGTATGGTTCGCCGCCAATGGCTACGCCGCGGCGCGGGTCGACATCGCGGGCACAGGCGATTCGGAAGGCCTGGTCGAAGACGAATACGTGAAGCGCGAGCAGGACGACGCGCTGGAGATCATCGCTTGGCTCGCGAAGCAGCCCTGGTGCAGCGGCAGCGTCGGCATCATCGGCATCTCCTGGGGCGGCTTCAACGGCTTGCAGATCGCGGCACGCCGGCCGCCGGCGCTGAAGGCCATCGTCACCACCTGCTCGACCGACGACCGCTATGCCTGCGACGCGCATTACCTCGGCGGCTGCGTGATCGACGACAATTTCAGCTGGGGCGCCTCGTTCTTCAACTACGGCGGCCTGCCGCCCGACCCCGAGATGGTCGGCGAGCGCTGGCGCGACATGTGGAAGCAGCGCATCGACAACCTGCCGCTGTTTCCCGCCGAGTGGCTGAAGCACCAGCGCCGCGATGCCTTCTGGAAGCACGGATCGGTGTGCGAGGACTACGATGCGATCCAGTGCGCGGTGCTGGCGGTCGGCGGCTGGCTCGACGGCTACACGCCGACCATCATCAACCTGGTCGAGAACCTGAAGGCGCCGTGCAAAGGCCTGATCGGGCCCTGGGGCCACAAGGAGCCGCATCGCGGCGTGCCGGGCCCTGCCATCGATTTCCTGCGCGAATGCAAGCGCTGGTGGGACAAATGGCTGAAAGGCATCGAGACCGGGGTCGAGAAGGACCCCGACATCCGCCTCTATCTGATGGATTACGCCAAGCCGGCGCCGCACTTCCTGGAACGCAAGGGCCGCTGGCTCGGCTTCAAGGACTGGCCGTCGCGCAAGATCAAGACCAAGGCGATGTACCTGTCCGGCACCAGCCTGGCCGATCGCAAGCCGCGCGCCAAGAGCGAGCGCCGCAGTGTGCACTCGCCGCAGACCACCGGCATGAAGGCACAGGAATGGTGCCCCTACGGTCAGGGCCGCATTGCGGCGGAGGGCGCCACCGACCAGCGCGAGGACGATTCCGGCTCGCTCTGCTTCGACACCGCGCCGCTCAAGTCGCCGCTGCACATCGTCGGCAACGGCTTTGCGCGGCTGCGCATCGCCGCCGACCGCAAGCAGGCGCTGGCGGCGGTGCGCATTTGCGACGTGGCGCCGGACGGCACCTCGGCGATGGTGAGCTTCGGCATCCTCAACCTCGCGCACCGCAAGAGCCACGAGTTCCCCGAGCCGCTGAAGCCCGGCAAGTTCTATGACGTGTCGGTGCCGCTGAAGCCCGTCGCCCAGACGATCCCGAAGGGCCACCGCCTGCGCCTTGCCGTCTCCTCGACCTATTGGCCGATGGTGTGGCCGTCGCCCGAGGACGTCACGCTGACCGTCGACGCCGCGAAGTCGCGCCTCGACCTGCCGGCCCTCGGCTCGTTCGCCGGCCTCGGCGGCGTCAAGTTCGGGCCGCCGGATTTCGCGCCGGATGCCGCGACCACCGACTTCGAGCCGGAGGTGGAGAAACGCACCATCCTCAACGAGATCGAGACCGAGACCACGACCTTCCTGATCAAGAGCGACGACGGCCGCTACGTCATCAACGACATCGGGACGGAGCAGACCTCGACCCGCATCAAGACCTACCGCATCCAGCGCAACGACCCGACCGCCTGCTTCTGCTCGGTGTTGTGCACCCAGTCCTACAAGCGCGGCGATTGGGATGCGCGCTTCGACAGCGAGGTGGCGGTAACCAGCGATGCGACCCACTTTCACGTCACCGGCTGGGTCAAGGCGTACGACCACGGCAAGATCTTCGCCACCCGCGAGTACAAGGAGAAGATCAAGCGCGATTGCATGTAGGCGTTGAACAAGTAAGACTCGTTTGGGCGTCCTGCTGGGGCGCAATAATAACGGGCGCAATAACAACAGGCGGCTTTCAACAGACAGGCAAGGGAGACGATCATGGTGATGAAACTGGACCGGCGTTCGTTACTTCTGACCGCATCGGGCGCGGCGGCGCTGCCGCTGCTGGGCCTTGGCTCGCGCGTTGCGTTCGCCGCGCGCGACGAGGTGATCGTGCGCATCGAAACCGACATCAAGAATCTGGATCCCGCGAACCGCATCGGTTCGATCGAGGACAACATCATCATCGCGGTCTGCCAGACCCTGGCGCGCTTCAAGCCGGGCTCGCTGGAGTGGGAACTCGACGCCGCGAAGTCGATCGATCAGGTCAGCGAGACCGAGATCAAGTTCGAGCTGAACCCCGGCCAGATGTTCCATGGCGGCTATGGCGAGATGACGGCGGAGGACGTGAAGTTCTCCTATGAGCGCTTCATCACGCCGGCGGCGGACGGCAGCAAGCCGGCCTATGCCGACGACTGGGGTGCGCTCGACAAGGTCGAGGTCACCGGCAAATATACCGGCCGCATCCTGTTCAAGAACCCCGCGCCGGCGATCTGGGTCATCGGCATTCCCGACGGGTCCGGCGGCATCCTGTCCAAGAAGGCGGCCGGTGAACTGAAGGAAAAGATCTCCACCACCCTGATCGGCAGCGGCCCCTACATGCTGAAGGAGTGGAAGCCGAACGATCACCTCACCCTGGAGGCCAATCCCGACTACAAGGGTACGGACAAGGCCAACTTCCAGCGCATCGTGCTGAAACCGATCCAGGAGTGGAAGACCGCCCTGCTCGCCTTCCAGGCAAAGGAAATCGCCCATACCGAGATCGAGCCGACCGCGATCCCGGAGATCGAGAAGGATCCCGACTCCGCCGTTATCAAGATGGAAGCGATCGACTACCAGTGGATCGGCATCAACATGGAGAAGCCGCCCTTCGACGATCTGAAGGTGCGACAGGCGATCCGCTACGGCATCGACGTCGACGCCATCATCGCCGGAGCCTTCTCCGGCACGGTCCAGCGCGCCAAGACCTTGCTGGCGCCCGGCCTGCTTGGCCATTGGGACCAGGCGCCCGTCTATCAGTTCGATCCGGCCAAGGCGAAAGCACTGCTGGAGGAAGCCGGCAAGCCCAGCTTCGACTGCACGCTCACCTGCCTCAGTGACGCCACCACCCAGGCGATCGCGCAGATCGTCCAGGCCAACCTGGCGGAGATCGGCGTCAATGTGAAGATCAGCGCGCTCGACGGGGGCGCCTATTGGGGCATGGGCGAGGGCGACAAGAGCAAGGACCTGGAGCTGACCATCATCCCCTACACCTCGAAGTTCGACCCCAGCTTCCAGACCCAGTGGTTCCTGTCCGAGCAGGTCAGCATCTGGAACTGGCAGCGCTGGCGGAGCCCGGAGTTCGACCAGCTCCACAAGGAGGCGGCTTCGATCACCGACAATGCCAAGCGCGCGGAGAAATACATCCGTATGCAGCAGCTGCTCGACGAATCCGCGACCTGCATCTGGATCACTCACGGCGTGCACGATTTTGCACACGCCAAGTGGCTGAGCCCGGCGATCCTGCCCAACGGCAACAACTGGCAGTTTCGGTATTTCAAGGAGGCGTAGGACGCCGGTCGATCGCGTGCGGCCGCACGTCACTAACGCCATGACGCTCCCCTTCCCCCGGCTTGCGGACCGGCGGGGGAAGGGAGCTTTCTAGACATGTCCTCCGGCCTCGGCATCTTCATCGCACAGAGACTGGCCTCTGCCTTGCTGACCCTGGTGGGGGCCATCCTGTTTCTGTTCGTCATCATCCAGTTCGTCCCCGGCGACATGGTCAGCATCCTGCTCGGTCCGCGCGCCACGCCGGAACTGCGCGCCGCCTTCGCCGAGCGCATGGGCCTCGACCGTCCGGTCCTCGAGCAGGCGTGGTTGTTTTTCGCCCGGCTCGTGCAGGGCGACCTCGGCATGGATGTAGTCTCCAACCGGCCGATCATCGACATCGTGCTGGAGGTCCTGCCCAATACCCTGCAACTTGCCAGCTGCGCTCTGGTGCTGGCGATGGGCCTCGGCGTTGCGCTCGGATGTATCGCGGCGCTGAAGCCGGGTTCGCTGCCCGATACCGTGCTCGGCGTAGCCTCGGTCACCTTCATCACGACACCGGCTTTCGTCGTTGCGATCTTCCTGCTGCTGATCTTTTCCATCCAGCTGCACTGGCTGCCAGTCACCGGCATCGGCGATCCCGGCGACCCGCTTGATCGGCTCGCACACCTGGTGCTGCCCGCGGCCGCCTTGTCGATCGGCTGGGTCGGCTATATCGCTCGCTTGATCCGCGCTTCGCTGCTGGAGGTCCTGTCCGAGCAGCATGTGCGCATGATGCGCGCCTATGGTGTGCCGGAAGGGCGGATCGTGGGCCACTTCGCCTTGCGGCTGGCGCTCGTGCCCATGATGGCGGTCATGGGCCTCGGCCTCGGCGACATGATCAGCAACGCGGTGTTCGTCGAGATCGTGTTCGCTCGTCCCGGCCTCGGCACTATCATCTACAACGCCATCCTCAACCGCAATTTCCCGATCGTGCAGGGCGGCATATTGTTCACCGTCCTCACCTATATCCTGGTCAACTTGCTGGTCGACCTGATCAACGCGCTGCTCGATCCGCGGGTGGCGCGCAGCCTGAAGCAGGCTGCGTGATGAGCGGCCTCGGCGCCATCCTTGCCGACATCTGGCGAAGCCCGTCCGGCCGCATCGGCTTGGTCCTGGTTGTCGCGATCCTGCTGTTCGCGATCCTGGGTCCGGTCATCTCCGTCAATCCCAACAAGATCGCCGTCCAGGACCGCTTCCAAGCGCCAAGCGCCACGCACCTGCTGGGTACCGACAATCTCGGCCGCGACTTGTTCGCGCGCACGGCGCAGGGCACGCGCGCCGCCCTCATCATCTCCATACTGGTGGTGTTCTGCTCGCTGCTGATCGGATCGGTCCTCGGCATCGCCGCAGGCCTGGCGGGCGGCTATATCGACCGGGCGGTGACCATCGTGTTCGACATCATCAGCTCCTATCCGCCCGTCATCCTGGCGATGGGGCTGATCGCGCTCTATGGCACCGGCTTCGGCAATCTGCTGTTCGTCGTCACGATCCTGTTCATTCCGCAGTTCGGCCGGATGGCGCGGGCACAGACCTTGTCGCTGCGCCATCAGCCTTTCATCGATGCCGAGAGGATCCTCGGCCTGCCGGCGCGCAAGCTGATCATGCGTCACCTGCTGCCGAATGTGCTGGGACCGCTGGTGGTGCTCGCCAGCATGAATATTCCCGTCGTGATCACCATCGAGGCCGGCCTCTCCTTCCTTGGCCTCGGTGTGCAGCCGCCGCAGGCCAGTCTCGGCAGCCTGATCAAGGACGGCTACGTGTTTCTCAGTCAGTCCTGGTGGCCGACCATCGGCTCTGCCGCCACCCTGGCGCTCGCGACTCTTGGCTCGACCCTGTTCGGGGAGGCGCTGCGCGACGCCGCCGATCCGAAGTTGAAGGGTCACGGGCGATGAGCGGCGCGGCCATTGCCAATCTCAACATCGACTTCGCCACCAAGGGCGGCATCCATCACGCCGTGCGCAATGTGACCCTTTCGGCCGGACCGGGCCGGATCCTGGGGCTGGTCGGCGAATCCGGCAGCGGCAAGTCGACGGTTGCGCTCGCCCTCATGGGTCTGCTCGCCGCCAATGCGCGCGTCACCGCCGGCGCGCTTCAGCTCGGCGCCGACCGCTTCGATCTGGCGCAACCGCAGGCAACGGCAGCGCTGCGCGGACGCCGCATGGCGATGATCTTCCAGGACCCGTTCACCTCGCTCAATCCGGTGTTCTCCATCTTTGCTCATCTCAACGAGGTGCTGACCCGCCGCTCGCCCGACTTGGCCGGCGGCGCACGGCGGCAGGCCGCTGTCGACGCGCTGGCCGCCGTCGGCATCGACCGGCCCGAGATTCGCCTGACGCAGTATCCGCACGAGCTCAGCGGTGGCATGCGCCAGCGCGTCGCCATCGCCATGGCGCTGCTGGCGCGCCCCGACCTGCTGATCGCCGATGAGCCGACCACCGCGCTCGATGCCACGGTCGAGGCGCAAGTGATGAAGGAGATCTGCGGCCTGCGCGACCGCATCGGCTGCTCCATCCTCCTCATCACCCATTCGCTGGGGCTGGTGGCGGAGCATTGCGACGATATCGCCGTCATGTATGCCGGCGAGCTGGTGGAACAGGGCTCGGTCAAGGCCGTGGCCAAAAATCCCGGCCACCCCTACACCCGCGCGCTGCTAGCCTGCGAGGTTACGATCGATGCGCCGCGCGGCGCCGATGCGCGGCAAAGCCGGTTCCGGATGATTCCGGGCGACCTGCCCGATCCGTTCAACCTGCCGTCCGGCTGCATCTATCGCACACGCTGTGACATAGCGATCGATGATTGCGCGCGCATCGTGCCGCCACCGGTCGAGGTCGGCGGCGATGCCGCCCATCGGGCGCGCTGCATCCGGGTCGGCGCACGATGAGCGCCGCCATTTCCATCCGCGACGCCAGGCTGCGCTTCGGCCATACCCAGGCGCTCGACGGCGTATCGCTCGATGTCGCGGCGCGCGACTGCTTCGGCCTGGTTGGCGAGAGCGGCTCGGGCAAGACCACGCTCATGCGGGTCATCCTGGGCCTGGAGCGGCTGCAGTCCGGGTCGATCGCCCTGTTCGATACGCCGCTCGGCAAGAGCATCCAGCAGCGCGCGCGCCTGGTGCAGGCGATCTTCCAGGACCCGGCCGCGTCGCTGTCGCCGCGCCGGCGCATCGGGCAGCTGCTGGATGAAGTGGGCGAAGTGATGGGCGAAACGCGCGAGGAGATTCGCATCCGCCAGCGCAGCATGTTCCAGCGCCTCGGCCTGCCCCTCGGCACGCTCGACAAGTACCCCTACCAGGTCAGCGGCGGCCAGGCGCGCCGCGTGGCGGTCGCACGCGCGCTGCTGATGCGTCCGCGCATCCTGATCGCCGACGAGCCGACCGCCGGCCTCGACGTCTCGGTGCAGGGCGATCTCCTCAACCTGCTGCAGGAGCTGCGCGCCGACAACGACCTGACCCTGGTGGTGGTCAGCCACAACCTGGCGGTCGTGCGCCTGATCGCCGATGCGGCCGCTGTGATGCACCGCGGCAAAATCGTCGAGCAAGGGCCGGCCGCCCAGGTGTTTGACGCGCCGAGTGCCGACTATACGCAGCGGCTGCTGGCATCCTGGCCGCGCTTGCGCGCCGCGACTGCGTGACCCCGCGCCTCATCCTGCTCTGGCGTCCGCAACCCTCTCTGTCCTACCATCCGGCAAAACAGGGGGACTGCGATGCCTGATTTTCCGATCGTCGATGCCCATGTCCATCTCGCCGACCCGAAGCGGTTCAGCTACGGCTGGACCAAGAGCGCGCCCTCGCTCAACCGCACCGTCCTGCCGGAGCATCTGACCAAGGCCGCGGGTCCGGTCAAGATCGAACGCTTCGTGTTCGTCGAGGTCGATGTCGACCTGCCGCAGCATCTGGACGAGGCCGCGTGGATCGACGGGCTCGCGAAGTCGGACCCGCGCCTCCAGGGCATGGTCGCAGCTCTGCCGCTGGAGCGCGGCAAGGCGATCGCCAGCGAGCTGGAGCAGCTCACCCGCCTCAAGACCCTGCGCGGCATCCGCCGCCTGATCCAGAACCAGTCCGACCCCGATTTCTGCATCCGCCCACAGTTCATCGAAGGGCTGAAGCTGCTCGCTGCGCACGACCTGGTGTTCGACATCTGCATCTTCCACCATCACCTGCCGAACGCGATCAAGATGGTCCGGCAATGCCCGGAGGTCCGCTTCGTGCTTGATCACATAGCCAAGCCCGGCATCAAGGCCGGCATTATCGATCCCTGGCGCCAGCACATGAAAGAGCTGGCCGCGCTCCCCAACGTCACCTGCAAGATCTCCGGCGTCACCACCGAGGCCGATCACAAGAGCTGGACCCGCGAGCAGCTGAAGCCCTACATCGCCCACGCCATCGACAGCTTCGGCTTCGACCGCGTCATGTATGGCGGCGACTGGCACGTGTCGGAGCTGGCCGGCACCTACCCGCAATGGGTCGAGGTGCTGGAGTGGGTGGTCGACGGCGCGTCGGCGGCCGAGAAGCGCAAGCTGTTCCACGACAACGCCATCCGCGACTATCGCCTCGCATGACCGTGCCGGTCCCGCGCTGGCGCCGCCGCGCCTACAACGTCGAGGCGATGCGCGCCCTCGCCCGCGCGCAATTGCCGCAGCCGGTGTTCGATTTCGCCGATGGCGGCGCGGAGGACGAGCAGACGCTGCGGCGCAACGAGACCGCGTTCGACGAGGTCGCGCTGCTGCCCCGCCCGCTGTCCGGCGCCGCCACGCGCGACCTCTCGATCACACTGTTCGGCCAACGGCTCAGCATGCCGGTGATCGTCGGGCCGACCGGCCTCGCCGGCTTGTTCTGGCCGGATGGCGAGCGCTGCGCCGCGCGCGCGGCGCAGGCGGCCGGCACCGCCTTCTGCCTCAGCCACGGCTCGGTCTGCACGCTGGAGGAGCTGGCGGGAACCGGCGCCGCGCCGCGTTGGATGCAGGTCTTCATATACAAGGACCGCGGCTTCACCCGCGAGTTGACCGAACGCGCCGCCCAGGCCGGCTATGACGCGCTGGTGCTCACCACCGACAACCAGATGCTTGGCAACCGCGAGCGTGACATCCGCAACGGCTTCAGCATTCCGCCGCGCTTCGGGCTCTCCGGCCTCGCCGGCATGGCGCTGAAGGCGGAATGGCTGTGGCGCATGCGCCGCGACCTCAAGCGCGTGACGTTTGGCAACTATGTGCGCCCCGGCGAAGCGGCCGATCTCAAGGCGCTCGCCGGCCGCATGGCCTCGCTGCTCGATCCGTCGATGTCGTGGCAGGATGTTGACGACCTGCGCAAGATCTGGCGCGGCCCGCTGCTGCTCAAGGGCATCCTGCATCCCGACGAGGCGCGCATGGGGGTCGAGCGCGGCATCGATGGCGTGATCGTCTCCAACCATGGCGGCCGCCAGCTCGACGGCGCGGCCGCCTCGATGGATGCGCTGCCTGCGATTGTGGATGCGATCAGCGGCCGCATCCCGATCCTGATTGACGGCGGCATCCGGCGCGGCAGCGACGTGGTGAAGGCGCTCGCGCTCGGCGCGCAGGCCTGCCTGGTCGGGCGGCCGCAACTGTGGGGCCTCGCGGTCGCCGGCGAAGCCGGCGTCGCGCACATGCTGGCGATCTATCGCCAGGAGATCGACCGCGTCATGGGCCTCTGCGGCGTCACCAGCATCGCCGGCATCGATCGATCCCTCCTGCATCAGAACGGACGGCACACATGATCAAGGATCCACCGCTTCTCACCATCAGCCGCAACTTCCCGCGCCCGAGCGCGGACCACGTCGCCGCTTTTGCCGGCGTGCCGACCGGCTATGCCGTCGATGCGATGGCCGGCCGCGGCGCGCTCGACTACCGCATCAAGCCGCTGGCGCCCGCCTCGTCGGTGCTAATAGGCATCGCCCTCACCTGCCAGTGCGGCCCTGCCGACAATCTCGCCTTGTTCGCGGCGCTCGCGACCGCGCAGCCCGGCGACATCCTGGTCGCCGCGACCGACGGCTTCACCGCCACCTCGGTGACCGGCGACCTGCTGGCCGGCATGGCGAAGAACCGCGGCATCCGCGGCATCGTGACCGATGGCCTGGTGCGTGACCTCGCGGGCATTCTCGCCGTCGGGCTGCCGGTCTATTGCGCCGGCATCACCGCCAACTCTCCGGTGCGCAACGGCCCGGGCACCGTCGGCCTGCCGGTGGTGCTGGGCGGCGCCACCGTCTCATCCGGCGACCTCGTGATCGGCGACAATGACGGCATCGTCATCGTGCCGCGCGCTGAGATCGGCGCGGTGCTGAAAAAGCTGCCCGACATCCGCGCCGCCGAAGCCGGGCTCGAAGCGAAGGTGAAGGGCGGCCTCGAGGTCCCGGATTTCATCCGGGCAATCCTCGATTCAGATCGCGTGGTCGAGGTCTAGGTGCGGGACCCCGCTCAACGCACCTCATACTCCGTCACCCCATGACGGATATGTGAGTGCACTTCTTTGCGAAGCGAGCGCTAGATCAGCCCGCGCGCCGACAGCTCGTACTTGATGTAGGCGTAGTAGATCGGTGCGGCGATCACGCCGGGGATGCCGAACGCCGCCTCCATCACTAGCATGGCGAGCAGCAGCTCCCACGCCCGCGCGCGGATCTGCCCGCCGATGATGCGGGCGTTGACGAAATATTCCAGCTTGTGGATCGCGATCAGGAAGATCAGCGAACCGATTGCCACGTAGAACGAGACGCTGAGGCTGACCAGGAAGATCACGGTGTTGGAAATGAGGTTGCCCAGCACCGGCAGCAGGCCGACCAGGAACGTGACCACGATCATGGTCTTCACCAGCGGCAGGTCCACGCCGAACATCGGCAGGATCGCCCACAGGTAGATGCCGGTCAGCAGCGTGTTGAGCGCGGAGATCCGCACCTGCCCGAACACCACGCGGCGGAACGCGCGGCCGAGCAGGGTGATGCGCGTTTCCATCGCGCGGGCCAGCGGTCCGGGCACCCGGCCCTGGCTGTAGCCGTGGGTCGGGTCGGACAGCACGACCATGCCGCCGATGATCATGCCGATGATGATATGGATCAGGATCGTGCCCAGGGTCTCGCCGATATTGCCGAGGGCGCCGGCATGGGCGCGCAGCCAGCCGGCGGCTTCCTGCTCGAGTTCCTCCATGTTGGCCGGCAGATAGTGCAGATACTGCGCGGCCCAGGGCGGGAAGTGCAGGCGCGCGCTGTCGATCGCGTTCGCCATCAACTGCATCAGCGGAATCACGCCTTCGGAGGTGCCGGTCAGCAAGTTGGCAAGGCGAACGGTGCCGAAGGTCAAGGCGACGGTGAAAAGGGTGCCGAGAATGGCGAGAGCGATGACCTTACCGCCGAAGCGCGAGATGCCGACCTGGCGATGGCGCGCCGCCAGCATTTGCGCGCACTGATGCGCCAGCAGGCCGGCCAGTAGCGCCGCCAGCAGGCCCAGATGCAGCACGACGATCAGCGCGATGCCGGCCAGGACCAGCGAGGCAACCTCGATCCGGGTGCTGCGGTCGGTCAGGGCTTCGGGCAGGTTCATCGTTTTCTCAGTTCCGGCGCTGTTGCGGTGCACAGTAGCGCACCCGCCCGCGGCAATGCCACCATTGCCGCGATCCCACCGATCCTAGCCCGATAAACCTAACCGGGTGCTAACGCCCGGTTCTTGCCATCACAGGTCCAGATGCTACAGGCCGCCAAGGATCTTGCGATATTCGTCCTCGGAGAACGCCTTCAGCGTCTGGGTCCGGACGTTGCCGCCACCCGCCTGAAGCAGCACGAACTTGGCGACCGTCGCGTCATCCGGAGCGTCCAGATGCACCACCATGTCGCAGGCGCCCATGGTCATGTAGAAATCGCCCAGCCGGGCGCCCACGGTTTCCGCCAGCTTGCGCGCCGCGTCCAGGCGCTTCGGAGAGTCCTTAACGCTTTTGACTCCCTGGTCGGTCCAATTGATCAGAAGGATGTACTTGGCCATGGCCTTGCCTCCCTTGTCATGAGACCGCCGGGAAGGCTAGGCCTCCGCCAAGCGCATTACAACGCACATGGCACGAAGCGCTTGACTTTGACGCTGCGTAAAGCCCGAGGGTAGCTGCGTGACAGGACCAAAGGCGGAGGCCACGCTTGTTCAGGATCGGCGAATTCTCCCAGATTGCGCGAGTGTCGGGGCGGCTGCTGCGCTACTACGACAGCATCGGTCTCTTGCGGCCGCAGCGCATCGATCCCGGGACCGGCTATCGCTACTACAGCGCCGGGCAGTTGGAGCGGCTCAATCGCATCCTGGCGCTGAAGGAGCTCGGTCTGTCGCTCGACCAGGTCGCGCGCATGCTGGACGACAAGATCTCCGCCACCGAGATCCGCGGCATGCTGGCGCTCAAGAAGGCCGAGCTGGAGCGCAGCCTGGCCGAGGAAGCGGCGCGCCTGCGCCACGTCGAATCCCGCCTGACCCAGATCGAGCAACAGGGCTCGCTCGGCGACTATGACGTGGTGGTGAAGTCGTCTCCGGCGACACTGGTGCTCTCGACCCGCGCGGTCTATCTGAGCTTCGATGATGTCATCGTGGCCTTGCGCGAGATCGCCACTGCGGTGCGCGCGGACGTCGCCGCGGCGGCGCGCGAGAACATGGTGGTGGTCGCCCATTGTGACTTCGATGACGAGAATCTCGATCTCGAGATCGGCGTCACGCTCAACCGCGCGGTCAACAAGCCGGTGCGCCTGCCGTCCGGCGCCCAGCTGGCGCTGACCGAGTTGCCGGCAAGCGCCACGCTCGCCACCATCGTGCGCACCGGGCCGCTCTATCAGAGCCACCTCGCGTTCGGAAAGCTCGGCGTGTGGATGGAAGCGAACAGCTACGAGATCGCAGGACCGTGCCGCGAAATCTTCCTCGACATGCCGTTCCAGACGCCGGGCGATCCTGCCGTCGAAATCCAGTTCCCGGTGACCAGGGCGGCCTGACACCGCAACACATCAACTAGCTAGCCCCCGCGAAAGCCCGCGCTTTCGCGACAGGAGAAGTCTGTCCTTTTCAACCCCCGCAAGGAGCGAACGATGCTGAAGATCTATGGCGTTCCCATCTCGGTACACACCCGCAAGGTGATCATCGCGGCGATCGAGAAGAAGCTGGCGTTCGAAAACGATCCGGTCATCCCCTTCAACCCGCCGGCGGGCTGGGACAAGCTCAGCCCGACCGGCAAGATCCCGGTCGTCACCGTCGACGATTTCGAGCTCGCCGATTCATCGGTGATCTCGGCCTATCTGGAACAGACTCATCCCGAGCCTGCCCTCTATCCGCGCGAGGCCAAGGACCGGGCGCGCGCCCTGTGGCTGGAGGAATATTGCGACAGCACGCTGTTCCGCGAGGTCGTGCACGGGCTCTTCTTTCAGAACGTGATCCGACCGAAGATTCTGCAGCAGCCGACCGACCGCGCCGCCATCGACGCAATCCTCACGCAAGCGCTGCCCAAGGTGTTCGGCTATCTCGAAAGCCAGATGACCGACGGATATCTGGTCGGCAACCGATTCGGCATCGCCGACATCGCGCTCGCCTGCAACCTGGTGAACTACCACTATCTCGGCTACCGCATCGACGCCGCGCGCTATCCGAAGCTGGAGCGCAGCTTCAAGCGCCTGTGCCAGCATCCCTCGATCGCAACCGCGCTGCGCACGGAGCAGCCGGTAGCAAAGAACATGGGTCTCGATATCGGAATCGTCGACTCGCTCGCAGCACGAGTCTGACGGTTGCGGCGGCCGGGGCATTGCGTCGCCCCGGCCGTTCGCACTCAAAGTCCCATCGCCTCCGCATAGCGGCGCTGGAAGGCATGCACGTTGATCTCGCTGATGCTGGCGTGCTCATCGCTCGCGATGAAGCGTCCTTGGCGATAGCCAAGAGACTTGAGCCCGCGATGCACGGATTCGCAGATCGCGGAATCCTCCGGCCACAGCACCTTGCCGAAATAGTTCAGCCGCTCCTCGGACAGCGTCTCGCCCGGCATGGTGAGGATGAACCAGCAGATCCGCGTCTGCTCGGCGCTGACCGGCACGAAGTAGAACACCGACAGCGCGCGCGAGCCCGGCATCACGCCGAACTCGATGTTGGGGAAGAGATGCCAGAAGGCGTTGAACTGCACCGGCTCGTCAGGCCGCACGCGATAGGCGGTGCTGTCGCCGCTGCGCAGCGGCGCCGCGCTTTTCATCCAGGCGCCGTGGCGCGTCAGCTCGTACTGGCCGACATCGATCATGTCGACATAGGCCTTGTGCGCCGGGCCGCAGTGGTAGCATTCGAGGCAGTTCTCGGCCATCACCTTCCAGTTGGCCTCGAGCAGCGTCCCCGTCTGCCCGTTGAACGAATAGTCCGCGTTGAAGCGGAGCTCGTTCAGCCACGGCATGTCGCGCGCCATGTCGGCGAACATGCCGCCCGCCAGCTCGGAGAGCGGCGGCGCGCTGCCGTCGACATTGACGAACAGGAGGCCGAGATGCCGCTCCATCCGCACCGGTGCCAGGCCGTATTCCTGCGGATCGAACGCCGGCAGGTGCCGTGTCGCCCGCGCGCCGCGCAGGCTGCCGTCGAGCTCGTAGCTCCAGGCGTGATACGGGCACACGATCACCGACTTGACGTTGCCCTTGCCGGTCAGCAGCTCGTGGGCGCGGTGCTGGCACACGTTGAAGAAGGCCCGCACCACGCCGTCATGGCCGCGCAGCACGAACAGGCTCTGGTCCACCACGCTCGCGCACACGTAGTCGCCGGCGTTCGGCAGCTCGCTCTCGTGCGCCACCACCTGCCAGCTGGCGTAGAACAGGCGCCGCTTCTCCTCCGCGAACACCGCCGGGTCGCTGTAGAGATAGCCAGGCAAGGCCGCCGAGCGCTGCGGATCGGGGCTCAAGCCTGCAGTCCGGGCCAAGCTCTTCATGGGCGCCTCCGATTTAACGGTTCAATGAACGAGCATTCATTGAGTATCGTAATAGAGTATAGTTATCAATGCAATAGGACTGAAATTATGGCTAGCCGCGCTCGTACTGGATGAACCCGCGGTGGCGCGCGACCTGGTCATAGAGCAGGCGGGCGGCCGCGTTGCTGTCGTGGGTCAGCCAATAGACCTTGGCCGCGCCCGCCGTGTCGGCCGCGTCGTAGACCGCCTCGATCAGCTTGCGCGCGACGCCGGAGCGCCGGCCGCTCGGGTCGACGAACAGATCGTTGAGATAGCAGGCGGGCGCCACCAGCCAGGTCGAGCGATGGAACAGGTAGTGCGCGAGGCCGACCAGCTTGCCGTTGCGCTCCGCCACCAGGCAATGCACCGGCTCCTTGTCGTCGAAGAATCGATTCCAGGTGGCGCGCGTCGCCTCCTCGGGAATGCGCGCGCGATAGAACTCCTGGTAGCCCTGCCACAACGGCAGCCAGGGCTCGAAGTCGGTTTCACGCACCGCCCGGATGATCGGATCGTCGCTTTCCATGCCACCACTCTACTACCGCTGCAGCGAATTCGCACCGCCCTGCGTGGCGAGGACACTCCTCAAACAGCCCCGAACTCCGTCACCCCAAGGCTTGACGAGATTTGTCGGCGGACTGCGCACTAGTCGGGCAGGCCGGACACCCGCGACAGCATCTTGATGAGATCGGAGGGCTTGGCCTTCGGGTCGAACGACTGGCGGAACACCTTGATCAGACCGCCGGTGCGGAACAGATGGCTCAGAGTGCGGTCGACCGCGAGGCGAAACTCGTGATCGATCGGCATGGCGAGCGCATAGGGTTCGATAGTCAGGTAATTGTCGGCCAGCAACAGTTCGCTCCCGCTCGGGATGCGCCGCAACCGGTCTTCCAGGATGGTGCGGTCGCCGAAATAGGCGGTGATCTCGCCCTTCTCCAGCCTCTCGAATCCCTCGTCATGGGTCTTGACCACGATCACCTCGGCGGAGATGCCGCCCTCGCGCAAGGTGGCGTCGAGCGACTGCTGGGTCGTCGTTCCGCCCAGCACGCCGATCTTGTGGCCCGCCAGGGCGTCGACGCTGGTTGGGCCGTCCGGCCGGATCACCAGGCTGGCGCCGCTGACGAAGGTATAGATCGAGAAATCCACCTTTTCCCGCCGCGACAGGGTGGCGGTGGTGGCTTCGCACAACAGGTCTGCCTCGCCCTGGGCGATGGCATCGAACCGGTTCTCTGCCGTCACCTTCACGAAGCTGGCGGTGAGCTTCGGCAGGTTCAGGTCCTCCTGGAGGCGCTTTGCCACCTCCAGGCACAGGTTGACGGAATAGCCCGAAGGCTTGCCATCCAACTCGTAGGAGAAGGGCGACGCGTCCTCACGGAACGCCAACCTGATCTCGCCGCTGTCCTTGATGCGGTCCAGCGTACTGTCGGCGAGCGCCGCAGCCGGTCCGATCGCGCAAACGGCCAACAACGCGTAGCCAACGCGCCGCAGGATCGCGGAAACTCCAAGCCGCCCCCACCCAACCATGATCGCTACCCCTTTTTCTGAAAGTTATACGCGTGGTCTCTGCTCGGATCGGGTCCATGCAATCACGCGGCGAGCGCGAATTCAACGACTCCCGCGTGCGGCGCTGGAACCCGAATGCCCGATGCGTGTTTGCTTGCTGCCCATCCCGGGCAATGGTGGCGATGTTATGGGCCCTCGCTTCCCGCTTTTCGGTTCTGCTCGGCAGCTCCGCACCGATCTCCGCACCTTGACCAGTCGCCGATGGCGCGGCGGCCCGACCCTGTCGCAGCGCGCTGTGGCGCTGGACCGGCTCGCGGGATCGCTGTTCATGGTGTGCGTGGTCGCGACGTCGCTTTGGGTCGCCGACCGGGCCGGCCTTCTCACGCTGCCGGCTGTGGCCGAAAGCGCGCAGGCGGCCACCAGCGACCCGGCCACACTCGATCCGGCGCTCGCGGCCAAGCCCCTGACCTCGGCGGAAGTCCGCCTGGTACAGCGCAAGCTGAAATCGCTGGGCTTCGACCCCGGCGCCGTCGACGGCGTCCCCGGCCGCCACACCCTGACCGCCCTCAACGCCTACTTGGCAGCCGCCAATCTCGGCAGGGCGTCGCAGGTCAACCACGCCTCCGCCGCCAGTTTGCTGAAATAGCTAGCCGCGCTTGGCGACCGGCCGCGCCGTCAGCGCCGCCTTGATCAGCGACCACACGCCTTCGAACGCCTGGTCGATCGCCGGGTCGGTCCATTCGCCGGCATGGGCGGGATTGTGGAAGCGGGCGGTGGCGTCGAACACCGAGCGCGCCGCGACCCTGGCATCCTTGACCGTGAAGGCGCCGCTCTTGATGCCATCGGCAATGATGCGCGCCAGTTGGTCGACCAGCGCGTCGATATGGGCCTTCACCACCTCGCGCGCATCGATGGCGAGGCTGACATAGGTTGCGAACAACTCGGGGTCTTTCAGCACGCGCCGCCTTTTTGCCGCGATCAGCGCGTCGAACCATGCCTTCAGGCGCTCCGGCGCCGCTTGCTTGCCGCGCACCACCTCTTCCAGCGGATCGGAGATGCGATGCAGCCAGCTCTCCGCGACCGCGTCGCGCAGCGCCGCCTTGCTGGGGAAATGCCGATAGACGCTGCCATGGCTGACGCCGAGCGCGCGTGCGACATCCACCACCGTCGTCTTGGACGGCCCGAAGCGGCGGAGCACGTCCTCCGCCGCTTCCAGGATCTTCTCGCGCGTCAGTACGCCGTCCGCAGCATCATCCATGATCGCTCAGGCTGCATTCCCCCTGTTGCTGGATTTCTCGCTGTCCAGCATCGACATGCCCCACTTGTCATAGCGGTCTCCCGCCGCCGCGCCAAGGGGCACCGCTGCTTCGATCCGCTTCAGTTCGTCGGTGCTGAACGCGACATCGAGCGCGCCCCGCGCCTCCGCCAGACGCTCGCGCTTGCGGGCGCCGATTACCGGCACGATGTCCGCGCCGCGCGACAGCACCCAGCCGATCGCGACCTGGGCGACGCTGACGCCCTTCGCATCCGCGATGGCGCGCAAGGCGTCCACCAGTGCAAGGTTGCGGTCGAGATTATCGCCGCTGAAGCGCGGCGAACGGGCGCGGAAGCCTTTTTCGTCCGCGCTGCGCGCCTTGTTCCAGTGACCGCTGAGCAGGCCGCGCGACAGCACGCCGTAAGCGGTGACGCCGATGCCGAGTTCGCGCAAAGTCGGCAGGATCTCCGCCTCGATGGTGCGCGAGAACAGCGAATATTCGATCTGCAGGTCGACAATCGGGTGGACCTTGTGTGCGCGCCGGATCGTCTCCGCGCCCATCTCGGAAAGACCGATGTGGCGCACATAGCCCGCCTTCACCATGTCCGCGACCGCGCCGATGGTATCCTCGATCGGCACGTTGGGATCGACCCGCGAGGGGCGATAGATGTCGATGTAGTCGGTGCCGAGCCGGCGCAGCGAATGCGCCAGGAAGTTCTTCACCGCCGCCGGCCGCGCGTCATAGCCGCCGAAGCCGCCCCCTGGTTCGCGCAGCGCGCCGAACTTCACGCTCAGGATCGCGTGGTCGCGCTTGCGGCCCTTGAGCGCGTCGCGGATCAGCAGCTCGTTGTGGCCGATGCCGTAGAAGTCGCCGGTGTCGAGCAGGGTGATGCCGGCCTCGAGCGCGGCGTGGATGGTGGCGATGCTCTCGGTCTCGTCGGCCGGGCCGTAGAAGTCGGGCGACATGCCCATGCAGCCGAGGCCGAGGGCGGAAACAGTGGGACCGGTCTTGCCGAGTGCGTGCGTCTTCATGGGAACCTCCATCCTTGTGACTCCCCCATCTTGACGATGAACTGACAAAAATCAATATCTGTCACTCCATATTCACATAATACGGCCGGCTGTGCCCCCGCCGCCACAGGCGCCTTGCCCGCGCCCTCCAGCCCCGTCCATGCTGCGGGCGATCTCAGCCGCAGCGCGGGGCTCCCATGGGCGACTTCTTCGGGGTCATTCCCTATCTCGTTTCACCGATCGACAGCGCCGGCAGGGTCCGCGGCGACGTGCTTGGCCGGCTGGTCTCGGACCTCATCGCGGCCGGCGTCCACGGCCTGACCCCGCTCGGCTCGACCGGCGAATTCGCCTATCTCAGCCGCGAGCAGCGCTCCGCGATGGTGCAGCTAACCGTCGAAGCGGCGGCGCGGCGCGTGCCGGTGATCGCCGGTGTCGGCGCGACCTCGACGGCAGATGCGGTCGAGCAGGCCCGGCACTATCAGAAGCTCGGCGTCGACGGCATTCTTGCCATCCTCGAATCCTATTTCCCGCTCAAGGATGCGCAGATCGAAGAATACTTCCGCGCCATCGCCGATGCCGTCGATCTGCCGGTCGCGCTCTACACCAATCCGCAGTTCCAGCGCAGCGACCTCAGCCTCGACGTGATCGCGCGCCTCGCGGAGCACCCGCGCATCCGCTACATCAAGGATGCCTCCACCAACACCGGCCGCCTGCTCTCGATCCTCAATCGCTGCGGCGACAAGATCAGCGTCTTTGCCGCGTCCTCCCACATCCCCGCCTGCGTGATGCAGATCGGCGGCGTCGGCTGGATGGCCGGCCCCGCGTGCCTGGTGGCGCGCCAGAGCGTGCGTCTCTACGACCTGTGCCGCGCCGGTAAATGGGACGAGGCAATGGCATTGCAGCGCGGACTGTGGCGCATCAACGAGGCGTTCGCCCGCTTCAACCTTGCCGCGTGCATCAAGGCCGGATTGCAGATCCAGGGCTACGACGTCGGCGATCCGATCCCGCCGCAGGCGCCGCTCACCGCCGACGAGCGGCGCGTGGTCGAAAAGACACTCACCGAGTTGGACGCCCTTGCGCCCCGCTGAACCGCACATCAGGATCGAACCATGCAGATTTCAGATCAATCCGCCCTGGTGGCCGGCGGTGGCTCCGGCATCGGCGCCGCGGTCGCGCGGCATCTGGCAGGCCTTGGCGCCAAGGTCGCGGTGCTCGACGTCAATCTCGACGGCGCCAGGGCGACCGCGCAGGAGTTCGGCGGACTCGCGTTCGAATGCGACATCGCCAGCGCGAGCTCGGCGGAGAACGCGATTGGCAAGGCGCGCGACACCCACGGCCCGGCGCGCATCCTGGTGAACTGCGCCGGCATCCTGTCGCCCGGCCGCATCCTCGGCAAGGACGGCCCGCTGTCGCTCGACATCTTCCGGCGCGTGATCGAGGTCAACCTGATCGGCGCCTTCAACCTGCTGCGCCTCGCCGCCGCCGACATGGCGAAGCTCGCGCCGCTGGCCGACGGCGAGCGCGGAATTGTCATCAACACCTCTTCGATCGCGGCCTACGAAGGCCAGATCGGCCAGATCGCCTATGCGACCTCGAAGGCCGGCATGGCGGGCATGACCCTGCCGGCCGCGCGCGACCTGGCGCGCCACGGTATCCGCGTGCTCAGTGTCGCGCCCGGCCTGGTCGCGACCCCGATGATCACCGGGTTGCCGCAAGACGTACAGGATGCCCTGGCGCAATCGATCCCGTTCCCGCACCGCCTCGCCGAGCCGGCAGAGGTCGCGCGCCTGGTGCAGCACATGATCGAGAACGTGATGCTGAACGGCGAGGTCGTGCGCCTCGACGGCGCGCTGCGCATGCCGCCAAAGTGATTCAGGAGACCAGCTTGTCTATGCCCTTGGCGAGCTTCACATCCCGCTGGCTGAGGCCGTTGCAGTCGTGCGTGGTCAGCAGGATGTCGACGCGGTTGTAGACGTTGAACCACTCCGGATGATGGTCGGCCTTCTCCGCCATCAGCGCCACGCGGTTCATGAAGCCCCAGGCCTCGTTGAAGGTCTTGAACTTGAAGCTGCGCTGAATCGCGTCGCGCCCGTCGACCGGCTGCCAGCCGGCCAGTTCCTGCAGCGCCGCCGTGCGTTCCGCCGCCGTGAGTTTCTCGATCATGGTGCGCCTCCAAACTGTTTCCGCCACTATAACCGCTCGTCAGACCGGTCTCGATAGACACCTGCGGTCGGCGTTCCTATGATTTACCGATGGTCGAAGATCGCCTCCAGCGCCGCCTTGCCGCCATCCTCGCCGCCGATGTCGTCGGCTACAGCCGGCTGATGGAGCTGGACGAGGTGGGGACCCTGAGCGCGCTCAAGGCGCGCCGCAAGGAGATCGTCTCGCCGCTGGTGGCCCAGCACCAGGGCCGCGTCTTCAAGGTGACCGGCGACGGCATCATGGTGGAGTTCGCCAGCGCGGTGAACGCCGTGCAATGCGCCATCGACGTCCAGCAGGCGATGGCCGCGGCGGCCGCCGGGCAGCCGGAGGAGAGCCGCATCGTGCTGCGCATCGGCATCAATCTCGGCGACATCGTGGTGGAGCATGGTGATCTCTATGGCGACGGCGTCAATATCGCAGCCCGCCTGGAGACCGCCGCGGAGCCCGGCGGCATCTATGTCTCCGGCACTGCATACGACCAGGTCCGCAACAAGTTCGAGAACGCCTTCGAGGAGCTGGGCGAGCAGAGCCTCAAGAATATCGGTGCGCCGGTGCGCATCTATCGCGTCGCGGGCCTCGCGCGTCTGCCGATCGCGGGCGCCGCCGCGACGAGCAGCAAGCCATCGATCGCCGTCCTGCCTTTCAACAGCATGAGCGGCGATGTCGAGCAGCAGTATTTCGGCGACGGCATCACCGAGGACATCATCACGGAGCTGGCGCGCTTCCGGAATCTCCACGTCCTGGCGCGCAACACCTCGTTCCGCTATCGCGGCCAGGATGTCGACGTGCAGCGGGTGGGCCGCGAGCTCGGCGTGCAGTATATCGTCGAAGGCAGCGTTCGCCGCTTGGGCGAGCGCATCCGCATCACCGCGCAGCTGATCGACACCGCCACCGGCCATCACGTCTGGGCCGACCGCTTCGACCGCAACCAGGAGGAGCTGTTCGCGGTCCAGGACCAGGTGGTGAAGACCATCGCCGCCACGCTGGTCGGGCGCATGCAGGCCGCCGCCACCGAGCGTGCCCAGCGCAAGGCGCCCGCCAGCCTCGCCGCCTACGAGCTGGTGCTGCGCGGCGATGCCCTGCCGCTCTACCGGCCCGGCGCGTCGGAAGAGGCGCGCAAGCTGTTCGGGCAGGCGATCGCGCTCGACCCCGGCTATGCCAAGGCCTATGCGCTGCTCGCCAATCTCGAGATGACCGATTGGTACCGCGATTTCAACGCGGCGCCGGAGCTCCTGGACCGCGCCTTCGCGTCGGCGCAGAAGGCGGTTGCGATCGATCCCAACGATCCGCACTCCCAGGTCGCGGTGGCGCGCCTCCACCAGACCCGCGGCGCCTACGCGCTTGCGGAATATCACTACGGTAAGGCGCGGGAGCTCAACCCCAACAGTGCGCTGCTGATGGCGGGCTTCGGCGATCTCAACATCTCGCTGGGCGAGCCTGAGAAAGCGCTCGAGTATTTCAGCGAGGCGCGCACGCTCGATCCGTTCTTCGAGCCGACCTGGCTGTGGCCGATCACCGGCGTCGCGCATTTCCTGGCGCGGCAATACGATGAAGCCATCGCCGCCCTGGAGCGCTCGAACGAACCGCCCTATTGGGCGCACCTCTACATGGCCGCCAGCCATGCCATGCTCGGCAACGCCGAGCGCGCGCGCCATCACGCCGCCGAGACTCTGCGCCTCAAGCCCGATTTCACCATCGCCCGCGCCATCGATCGCCAGCCGCTGCGCCGCGACAGCGACCGCGCACATTTGCTCGACGCCTTCCGCAAAGCAGGCCTGCCGGAATAGCAGCGGCCCACCTCCCCGCGGCAACCCGCCGCTGGTCGGTCGCAGATTCTGTTTGAGAATGACTTGCAATTGCATCCGGCGCCTGCTACAAGGATCGGGCTCGCGGGGCGGCGACGGCTTCTCCCAGAAACGCCGAGACCAACACTGGCAATGCCGGCCCGCGAGCGCCCCATTCCCGACATCGGCGGAGACCGCATGACCGGCCGCACCACGCCACCTGACGCCGCGCCGCCGCACGACCATGAGACCGGCTTGCGGACCGACGAGTTGGATCCGGCGGGGCAGTTCCTGCTGTGGGGCATGCGTTCGTGGCTGCTCGCCTTCCGCCAAGATAGCAGCCCCCGGGGCAAGGATATCCCGAGCGCTTATCGCGGCATCGCCGGCGAAGGCTTCCTGCGCGCCGGCGTGCCGCAGGCGATGGAGTTGATCGACGATGTCTTTTCGGCGCTCGCCGCCGCGGCACTGCGCGAGATCGACGTGCGCTGCCCGCGCTGCGCGTTCGTGAGCCCGGATGAAGCGCTGCTGCTGGGCGCCGTCGCCGGCAGCCAGCGCAAGCAGCACGGCATATCGTGGTCCGCCCTGACGCAGCTGCTGCCGCAGACGGCCGCGCGCGCGGCGCTCCCCTCGCTGATCTCGCTCGCCGTCCTGCTACGCGATGCAGAGCTGACCCTGCAGCCGCTCGACGCCGACAAATGCGGCGCGCCCGACCTGCGCATTGCGCTGGGGCAGGCAGCCGCGATCGCGCCCATCCACTAGCTCTTGAGCACTAGCTCTCTTCGGCCGGCTGCACCTCCGCCATCATCCACGCGATGAATGCGGCGACGCGCGGATTGGCGCGGGCGGCGCGCGTGGTCACGGCGTAGTACGCATAGGATGACGCCCGCGCATCCGCGAACGGGCGCACCAATCTGCCCGCCGCCAGCTCGTCGCCGATCAGCACGCTGCGCCCGAGCGCGACGCCCTGGCCCAGCAATGCCGCCTGGTAAAGCTGCACCGAATCGGTGAAATGCATGGCGGGCCGCTTGACCGCGTCGCTCAAGCCGAACGCATCCAGCCACGGCTGCCAGCGGATCCACGGCTCGTTGCCCAATGCGCCGGCATCGTGCAGCAGCTCGTGCCGCATGAGATCGGCTGGCGCGCGCAGTGGCGGATCGGCGTTGAGCAGGGCCGGCGCACACACCGGAAAGATCTCTTCGCGCATCAGGTGCGTCGCTTCGAGATTGGCGAAGTCGCCGAGCCCATAGCGGATTGCGAGGTCGGCCTCGTCGCGATGCAGGTCCACGGTCTGCCGCTCCGACCGGATGACGAGGTCGATGTCAGGATGCCGTGCGCGGAAGGCGGGGAGCCGCCGCACCAGCCAGCCCGCCGCGAACGACGGCAGCACGGTGAGGGTGAGCCGCCCTGCCAGGCCGGATTCGTGCACCTGCAAGGTGGCGCGCGCCAGCCGGTCGAACCCGTCCGCGATGCCGGGCAGATACGCCCTCCCCGCCTCCGTTAGCCGTACACCACGCGCCAAGCGCCGGAACAGCGTGAGGCCGAGCCGCTCCTCCAGCCCCTTGATGTGCTGGCTGACGGCGCCGGCGGTGACGCCCAGCTCGGCCGCCGCCTTCACGAAATTGCCGTGGCGGGCGGCGGCCTCGAAGGCGCGGAGGGCGGTCAAAGGCGGCAAAGGGCGCATGATGCCTCAGTTCTGCTAAGCCTTAGCATCATAACTTCTGGCTTGCGCACTGGATAGGGTCCGTAGGACTAACCCTCAGCCAATCTGGAGCCCGACATGACCAGCGACCTCGTCCTCTACGATTCCGCCATTTCCGGCAACGCCTACAAGGTGCGGCTGCTGCTGAGCCACCTCGGCCTCAAGTTCCAGCGCATCGAGTTCGACGTCGACGACGGCTCCACCCGGACGGCAGATTTCCTGGCCAAGAACCCGAACGGCAAGGTGCCGACCATCCGCCTGGCCGATGGCAGCCATCTCTTCGAATCCAACGCCATCCTCTACTACTTCGCCGAGGGCACGAAATACTGGCCCGCTAGCAAGCGCGAGCGCGCCGCCGCGCTGCAATGGATGTTCTTCGAGCAATACAGCCACGAGCCCTACATCGCCGTGGTCCGCCACTGGGTCGCGCATCTCGGCAAGACGCCGCAGAACGAGCCGCAGCTGGCGATGCGCACCGAGCGCGGCTATCACGCGCTCGGCGTGATGGAGAGCCGGCTCAAGGACCACGCCTGGTTCGCGGGCGAGGCCTACTCGATCGCCGACATCGCGCTCTACGCCTACACCCACGTCGCGCACGAAGGCGGCTTCGACCTCGCGCGCTATCCCGGCATCCGCGCCTGGCTGGCGCGGGTCGCGGACCAGCCGGGCCACATCCGCATTTCGGATTGAGCATCAGGCTTCGGCAATCACCGCGATCGAGATTTTCATCCCCTTGGGCCGGATCGGCAGCTTTGCGCCCTGACGGGCCGGCGGATCGACCTTGAACCACCTGTTCCATTCCTCGTTCATGCCGGCGAAATCGCTCTCTTCGCCGAGGATGAAGGTCGCGCTGACGGCCTTTTCGAGCGAACTGCCTGCGGCTTTCAGGATTGCTTCGATGTTCCTGAAGCACTGCGCCGTTTGCTCCTGGATGGTGGCGCCGACGAGCGCGCCCGTTGCGTCGAACGGCCCCTGCCCGGATACGAACACCAGTCCGCCGGCCTTCACGGCCTGGCTGTATCCGGCGAATGATTTGGGTGCGTGATCGGTCTGCACGACGATCTTTGCCATGTGATTGCTCCAACGAGACTCGATCGCGCAGACCGCGGGACTCTACTTGGCTTCGCGCTGACGCGCCATCCGCGCCTGGCGACCGTGGCCAGCCAGGCGGGACTCGCGAGGATCAGCGGCTAGTCGATGAGTTCGTACGGCACCTGGATCTCATCGTTGCGCGCGAAGATCAGGCAGTCGACGTTTTCGCGCCGGCACAGCTCGAGTATGTCGCTGACGGCGTTCTTGCCCGGACGGCAGCCGTCATATTGGCGCGGGCAGTAGTAGTAGCCGGGGAGCCCCACCACCCCGACATCGCCGACGATCGCGACGCCGAACGCGCCATGGCGGTCGGGGCCGAGGTCGCGGCCGTGTTTCACGTAATCCTGGTACTCGGTCCAGACTTCCTGGGTGATCTTCAGTTTCTCGCCCGGCGCGAGCTTTGCGCCTTCGGTCGCCTGTTGGGCGCAGCCGGAGACGGCGAGCGCCAGGGCCGCCAGGATGGCGGCCTGCCTTGTAAATTTTCTCATGTTGCCCTCAGAAACTTCGCCAAATGACGCAACCGAACGGTTTTTAACCCCAAGCCGTCCGCCCCGGGAAAATATTCAGTCAGGGCCTGGCTTGTCGATAGAGCAGTCGCAGATCGGGGTGTGACGGTTCACAATTTTTGCTCAAATTGCAGGGACATCACTCCCGTCCCGGAGGCCGAGGAGGCGCCGTTATTAGCCGGTTGTTAGGACTTCGCCCGCTACCCTCCTTAATCCGGTCTTTAGGTTAATCCTTTGAGGCAAACCATGGCTTCGACTGTGCGCGCAGCGGGCATCTCCGTGAGCGAAGTGCGTTATGCAGTACGGGTGGCGATCGGCGTCGGCTTGGCGTTGGCGCTGGCCTTCGTGATGCTGATGGCGGCGGGTCCGGCTTCGGCCGAATCGATCCCGCAGAATCCGCTGATCGAGGACATCCTCAAGCTCAACGACATCAAGCTGGTGCGGCGCGACGATCGCCTCGGCATCGGCAACCTGGTGGTGAAGCATCCGAAGCGCGTAAAGGCCGAGCCCGGCGAGCCGAACTACGAGAGCTGGGGTACCGGCTTCCTGGTCGGCGAATGCTACATCATGACCGCCCGCCACGTCGTCGACCCGGACGATCCGGACGTCGAGAGCAACGACCTGCCGCTGAAGAGCAGCATCCAGTTCGTGATCGGCCCGGTGCGCGACCAGACCAAGGTGCGCAAGGCGACCGACATTTCCCAGCTGCCGGAGATCCTGGACTCGACCAAGGCGATCCCCGTGGCCTGGGGCCAGTACCAGTTCCCGAAGCAGGACGATCCGGCCGGCAAGCGCAAGGCCGACTGGGAGAACTACAACGAGGACTGGGCGCTGCTGAAGCTCGAAAAGTGCCTGGGCGCCGGCGCCAAGGGCTACATGCCGCTGGCGCTCGAGGGCATCACCAGCGAGACGCTGCTGAAGCGCGAAGAGCCGCTGCCGGCCCGCGGCATCAGTGGTCCGCCTGTTTCCGGCATCTCGCACCTGGTGGATGACGAGAATTGCGAATTCTGGGGCCAGGTCGAGTTTCCGCTGTGGAACACCACCTGCTTCGCGCGGCCCGGCTCCTCCGGCTCGCCGATCCTGATATCGGACGGCAATGGCGGCTGGCGCGTGGCGGCGATCCTGACCATGGGCTATGGCGGCGGTTCGATCCGCAACGAGCTGCTCGAAGGTGCGCATCCCGCGGGCTGGCCCTGGCGCGTGCAGCACATGCAGCTGGGCAATCCGGTCTCCGGCTTCCTCGATCGGGTCCGGCCGTTCCTGAAGGACGACAAGGGCGCGCGCATGATGGGCGCCGGCACCAACAAGCCCTATGGCGAGAAGGACGAGACCCTGGTCGCCGAGCTCGAGAAGCAGCGCGCCAAGCGGCCCGACGACATGGCGCTGGCCGCCCGCTGGTTGATCGCCCTGCACAACGCGCGCGGCGCCGAGCCGGCGCTGACCGAAATCGACAAGCTGCTCGAGCTGCATCCGGACTCGCGCGAGCTGCGCAGCGTGCGCATCGACATCGTCGACGAGGACGACCTTGGCTACACCACGGCCTGGCGCAAAGCCGTCGACGACACGGCGAGCTTCCGCAAGCTGTTCCCCGAGATGAACGAGCTGCAGACCGTCCAAGGCTATCTGCTGGCGCGCGGCGGCGAGTGCAAGAACGCCGCCAACCTGCTCCGCAAATCGTGGGACCGCCTCGGCTCCAGCCCCGACATCCGCATGGAGTGGGCCGACGCGATGGCCTGCGCCGGCGAGCATCGCGCTGCGCTGGCCGCCTATGACGAGATGCTGAGGTACATGAAAAAGTACGAGCATCCGCTGTTCATGCGCGCGATCGTGCGCTTCCGCATCGGCCAGTCCGAGCCGGCGCGCGAGGATCTGCGCAAGATCATGAAGGAGAACCCGAAGGCGACCTGGGCGCAGATGATGCGCGCCGTGTTCGCGCAGAACGAGGGCCATCACTTCGATGAGGCCGAGAAGGACCTGCGCAAGGCGATGGCGGAGACCGACGACAACCCGAACCCGGCCATCGCGCTCGGCGCCGGCCTGCTGGCCCAGGGCAAGGACGCGCAGGCGATCGAAGTGCTGAAGGTCGCGCGCAAGAACAAGAAGGAAGACATCTGGTCCGCCATGCTGATGGCGATCGCCCTCAACAAGACCGGCAAGGCCGAGGAAGCCAAGGCCGCGGTCAAGGACCTGATCCAGCCGCATGACGACCCGGGCAGCTGGCAGGTCAAGCTGGTGAAGGTGTTCCAGGGCGAAATGACCGCCGACGACTTCCTGAAGGAAGCGGAGAAGGGTCCGGAGGACACCAAGTGGACCCGCATGGGCATCGCGCACTCGTACGTCGCGATGCTGGCCTACTCCAAGGGCGATCTCAAGAACGCGCGCCGCTACTTCGAGACCGCGTCCTATATCGACCGCACCTGGCTGGAATACTCGGTGATCGACACCTGGCGCCGCGCCGCGGACACCCAGGGGTAGTACAGCCCCGATAGCACCCCTGATCGCCGGGCCTCGTGCCCGGCGATCTCGTTTTTGGGTCAGCGCGCCGCTGCGCGATCAAGGCCTCGACATTGACGCGCTCGACGCCCCGGCCGCCGCTGATGGCTACCGGTACGGATCCGCCGCGTCGCGCAAGCCGTCGCCCATGAAGTTGAACGCCAGCACCACGATGATGACCGGCACGATCGGCAGCATCAGCCAGGGGTAGAGCACCACCACGTTGATGTTCTGCGCCTCGTTGAGCAGCACGCCCCACGAGGTGATCGGCGGACGGATGCCGAGGCCGAGGAACGACAGCGCGGTCTCGCCCAGGATCATGTTGGGGATGGCGAGGGTGGCCGACGCGATCAGGTGGCTCATGAAGCTCGGCATCAGGTGGCGGAAAATGATGCGCTTCGGCGAGGCGCCCATCAGCTGCGCGGCGACGCAGAAATCCTCCTCGCGCAGGCTGAGCAGCCGCGATCGCACCGCGCGCGCAAGCCCGGTCCAGTCGATCAGGCCGAGAATGATGGTGATGCCGAAATAGATCAGGATCGGCGACCAGCTGACCGGCAGGATCGCCGCCAGCGCCAGCCATAGGGGCAGATGCGGGATCGAGCGCACCACCTCGATCACGCGCTGCACGATGTCGTCGACCCAGCCGCCGTAATAGCCGGCGAGCCCGCCCAGGATCACGCCCAGCACGATCGACACCGCGACGCCGATGAGGCCGATGGTGAGCGAGATGCGCATGCCGTAGAGGATGCGCGAGAGCATGTCGCGCCCAAGCCGGTCGGAGCCGAGCAGGAACAACGGCCCGCCCTCCGGCGGGCACATCAGGTGCAGGTCACCGGGAACGACGCCCCACCAATTGTATTTGTCGGCGCGGCAGAAGAAGCGGATCTTCAGCGGCTTCTCTGGATTCTCGGTGAAGATGCGTTTCAGGGTCTTCATGTCGAGCTTGTAGTCGAGCGCATAGACGAACGGCCCGATCAACTCGCCCTTGTGGAAGAAGTGGATCGGCTGCGGCGCCACATAGATGTGCTGCACGTTGCGGGTGTCCTGCTGGTAGGGCGCCAGGAACTCCACCACCAGGATCGAAGCATACATGATGCCGAGCACGATCGCGGACAGCACCGCAATGCGGTGGCGCCTGAACTTCAGCGCCATCAGCTTCCATTGCGAGGCGAGGTAGATCTTCTCTTGCTCGGGGGTGGTGCGCTCGACCGAATAGGGGTCGAACGGTGCCGTCGAGACGTAATGCGGCAACGGCGGCAGGGACGCTTGGGCGCCGCGGGATGGGGGTTGCTCGTTCATTTGCTGGCCCCGGCGCCGAGGCGGATGCGCGGATCGAGCAGCGCCAGCATGATGTCGGAGATGAAGACGCCGACCACCGTCAGGAACGCCATGAACATCAGGAACGATCCGGCGAGATACATGTCCTGGCTGCGCAGCGAATCCAGCAGCATTGGCCCGGTCAGCGGCAGCGACATCACCACCGACACGATGACCGAGCCGGAGATTAGCTCCGGCAGCAGGCTGCCGATGTCAGCGATGAAGGGATTGAGCGAGATGCGCAGCGGATACTTGATGAGCAATCGCCCTGGCGGCAGGCCCTTGGCACGGCCGGTCGTCACGTACTGCTTGTTGAGCTCATCGAGCAGGTTGGCGCGCAGCCGGCGGATCATGCCAGCGGTTCCGGGCAAGCCGATCACCAACACCGGGATCCACAGATGCGACAGGATCGACTGGAACTTGGCCCAGCTCCAGGCCGCATTCATGTATTGCGGGTCCATCAAGCCGCCGATCGAGATGTCGAAATATTCCTTGGCGAAGTAGAGCATGATCAGCGCCAGCAGGAAGCTGGGCGTCGCCAGACCGATGTAGCCGAGGAAGGTGAACAGGTAGTCGCCGATCGAATATTGCCGCACCGCCGAATAGACCGCGATCGGAAACGATACCACCCAAACGAACAGGATGGAGGCGAGCGACACCACCACGGTCAGCCACAGGCGGTCGCCGACCACTTCGTTGACCGGCATCGAGTGTTCGAAGCTGTAGCCGAGATCGCCCTGAACCAGCCCGCCCGCCCATTTGAGGTACTGCATGTAGAACGGCAGATCGAGGCCATAGGTCTTGCGCAGGAACTCGATCTTCGCCGGATCCACGGCTTCGCCTTGCGCCTCGAGTTGCGCGATATAGGTCTCGATCCAGTCGCCCGGCGGCGCCTGGATGATGACGAAGATCGCGATGCTGATGACGATCAGAGTCGGAATCATCACCAGCAGGCGTTGGACGAAATACCGGAACATGCTGACCAGATATTACTGTTCGGCGACCGTGCTCAAGGGCCGCTGCTCGTCCAGCCAGAAGGTATCCGGCTTGTAGACGCCGAACTGCGCGCCCGGCTCCCATGACCAGATCGCCTTCTCCGGTACGTTGTGCACGTGGCGGTTCACCACCACCGGCTGCGGCACATTGGCAACGGTACCGATGGTATAGACCTGGTCGGTCCAGATCGCGAGGATCTGTTCCCAGATCTTAGTGCGGCTGTCGGTATCGAGAGCCGCGCGCCATTCGTTCATCAGGTCGAACAGCTGCTGCGCCTCCGGCAGGTCGACCTTCTCGCCTGACTCGCCCGAAGTCTCGTGGAACTGACCCCATTTCGCCCACTGCAGCTGCTGCTGGCTGGTGGGGGTGAACTCCCATGGGCTCATGTCCGCGCTGGGGAAGCCGTTGTCCATGCCGGTCCACACCGACATGATGGAGTCGCCCGCGAACACGCGGTTGCGGAAGACCTCGAGCTCCGACGGCTTGGTGAACATATCGACGCCGATCTTCTTCCACGAATCGCGCACCAGCTGCAGCACGTCGGTCTCTTCCGTGCTTTCGCCCGCGGTGTCGACGATGATGATCATCGGCTTGCCGTCCGGCAGCAGGCGGATATTGTCGTCGCCGCGCTTGCTGAGTCCCATCTCGTCCAGCAGCTGGTTGGCCTGGTCGATGTTGGTGGTCGCCCAGGTCGTGGTGTACTCCGGCTTATAGAGCGGGCTGAAGGGCAGCACCGTGTTGTTGCTGGGAATGCCGAGGCCGAAATAGATCGCCTGGTTGATCTCGTCGCGGTCGATCGCCATCGATAGGGCCCGCCGGCATCTGACGTCGCGCAGGACTCCGCGCCACACCACGTCGTTGGTGGTGAGGTTGGGGCACAGCGACAGCTTGTTGCCGCGCCCGTCGTCCCACAGGCGCACCCAGACCTTCTGCTGCTTGTCCTCTTTCTCCTTGAGGAAGGTGTAGTTGTCGAACCGGATGTTGCGTGCCTGCAGGTCCGAATCGTCCGTGGCCTTGGCCGGGATCAGCTTCGAATCCGAGATATTGAACACCACCTGGTCGGCGTAGGGCAGCTGCTGGCCCTTCTCGTCGACGCGGTAGTAGTACGGGTTGCGCGCGAACACGAAGCGCTCCGCCGGCGGCTTGTTCTGCAGCACCCACGGGTCGAGCGTCGGCAACTTCGGATTGTCGTTGCGGTACTGGTTGTCGCGGCGGTTATGCAGCGCCGCCCAGCTCGGCTGGCCGGAATCCTTGACCGCTTCCTCGAGCTTGGCCGCGTCGGCGTATTTCTTGTGGAACTTCTTGAGGTAGTGGCCGGGCCGGAAGATGAACAGCGGCGAGGCGCCCGCCAGCTGCGGCAGGAACTCGGCGTTTGGCTTGGCCCACGTATAGCGCACGGTCAGCGGATCGGGGAACTCGACCTTTGCCGGCTGGCCGTCAACCTTCAGGGACGTCGGCACGCCGGTTGGCATCAATTCCTCGTTGTTCGCGATGTCTTCCCAGAAATAGCGGAACGCCTCGGAGGTGAAGGGCTCGCCGTCGGACCATTTGTGGCCCTCGCGCAGCTTGAAGGTGAAGATGCGGCCCTCGTCCACCGTGAAGCTCTCGCAGATATCCGGCGCCAGCTTGTATTCGTGGTCGTAGCAGACCAGGCGTGCGTAGGAGTAAGCGACCAGGATGCGGGTATCCTTGGGGTTCGCCATCAGCATACGCAGCTCGCCGCCTTGCTGGCCGAGCTCCGGCATCTTGGCCACCGCCGGATTTTTCGGTAGGCGTTCCGCCACTGGCGGCAAGTCGCCCTTCGCTTCGGCGTCCTTGAAGTAGGGCGACCCGATGAAATCGGCAAAGGCGGAGGGCGCGCCAAGCACGAGGCCCGCGCCCAAGCTGGTCAACAGAAAGTCCCGGCGTTTCATGTTGCGCTCCTGACGTCGATTCCGGCGCGGACCCAATGTCCGTCATACACTTCCACCATACCCGGCCGGCGATCCGGGTCGATGGTAAAGGGCGCCGGCCAGGCCGACGGAGTGGAGGCCTTGCCCTCCATCAATCGGTCGAAGTTGAGCCGGCAGGTCAAGGATGGATCGGGCACGGCCGCCAGCAGAGCCCGAGTATAAGGATGGACCGGGTTCTGGAACAACCGGTCGGCGGGCGCCATCTCGACCAGGCGCCCGGCGCACATCACCATGATGCGGTCGGCGATGTATTCGACCACCGCCAGGTTGTGCGAAACGAAGATGTAGGTAAGGCCCAGCTTGGTCTGCAAGTCCTTGAGCAGGTTCAGGATCTGCGCCTGGATCGAGACGTCGAGCGCCGAGACCGGCTCGTCGCAGATCACGATGTCGGGCCTGAGGGCCAGCGCCCGCGCGATGCCGATGCGCTGGCGTTGGCCGCCGGAGAAGCTGTGCGGATAGCGCCGGAGATGGCGCATGTCGAGCCCGACCAGCGCCATCAACTCCTTGGCGACCGTCTCGCGCTCTTTCGCGTTGCCGATGCCGTGGATCACCAGCGGCTCGGTGATGATGTCGTAGACCGACATGCGCGGGTTGAGCGACCCCATCGGATCCTGGAACACGAACTGGATGCGCTTGCGGAACTCCTGCAGCGCGTCGCCCTTCAGCTTCAGCGTCTCGGTCAGCTGCGAGCCCTCGTTGAACAGGATGCGCCCGGCGTCCGGCGTCAGCGCGCGCATGATGATCTTGGACAAGGTGGTCTTGCCGCAGCCGGATTCGCCGACCAGCCCCAGGCATTCGCCGCGCTTCACCTCGAAGCTGACGTCGTCCACCGCCAGCACCTGCTTCTCCTCGCCGCCGAAGAAGCCGCCCTTGCGGATCGCGAAGCTCTTGCTGACATTCTCCACCAGCAGCAGCGGGGTGCCGAGGCCGGCGCCTTCCGGCCACGGGTTCTTCTCCGCGAACATCTTGCCTTCGGTGATCGCGATCTCGCGGATCGGCGTCAGCCGCTCGCCGGGCTCCATGCCGAAGCGCGGCACCGCGCGCAGCAGCGCCTGCAGATAGGGATGCTCCGGCGCCTGGAACAGATCGTCCATGGTGCCGGATTCCATGACCTCGCCGTGGTACATGACGACGATCTCGTCTGCGACGTTGGCGACCACGCCCAGGTCGTGGGTGATCAGCAGCAGCGCCATCTGCAGCTCCTGCTGCAGGTCGATCATCAGCTTCAGGATCTGGGCCTGAATGGTAACATCGAGCGCGGTGGTCGGTTCATCGGCGATCAGCAGCGTGGGCCGGCAGATCAGCGCCATCGCGATCATCGCGCGCTGGCGCAGGCCGCCCGACAGCTCGAACGGATAGGTCTTGAAGCCGCGCTGCGGATCGGGGAAGCCGACCAGCCGCAGCATGTCGATCACCAGCTGCTTGGCCTCGCGGCCGGAAACCTTGCGATGCAGCTGGAGCGCCTCGCCGACCTGGTCGCCGATAGTGTGGACCGGCGACAGCGAGGTCATCGGCTCCTGGAAGATGATGGAGATCGCGCCGCCGCGGATCGAGCGCATCACCGGGCCGTTGCGCGGCTGCTGCGCGATGTCGATGAGGCCGGCGCCATTGCCGTTCTGCGCGCCATTGGCGCTCCCCGGGCGATCGAACAGGATCTGCCCTGCGGAGATGCGCGCGATCTTGGGCAGGATGCCCATGATGGCCTGGGCTACCACCGACTTGCCCGATCCGGACTCGCCGACCAGCGCCACCGTCTTGCCGTGCGGCACGCGGAAATCGATGCCGCGCACCGCCTCCAGCACGCCGGTGTCGAGATCGAACGCGATCTTGAGGCCGCGCACCGCGAGCAGGCTGCCGGCCATCGGATCGCCGGAAGTTCCGGGCCCAGGATTTCCGGGTGATGCATCGGGACGCTGCGGCACGGGCTGGTCCATTGGCTAGCGTCCGCCGGTCACGCCGAGACGCCGAGCGCGGCCAGGTTGTCCGCCGTCACCCGGTCCACCATGAGTTTGTTTTCCTTGGCGGCCCAGGCGGCGCGGGTCGCGATCTCGGTGAAGCCGGGCAGGTTGGATTCGATCTTGAGGCTGGCCGGGCCGCCGCGGCTTGCCCTGGCCTTGAGGCTCAAGGTCATCCAGCCCTTCTTGCGGCTGCGCGAGGTCGGATAATAGCGCAGCCCCAGCTCGCTGAGGTCGCCCCAGCGAATGGACTGCTTCCGGAAGCCCCCGCATTCGATCCCCTCTTCCGACACGCGGAAACGCGCCACATTCTTCGCGATGGTGGTCATCGTGTAGATGGCGAACAAGACGGTCAATCCCACGAAAAGCCACGGCAACTGATTATGCCATTCGATTGTGACGAGGATCACAAAACAGAGGACAGTCCCCGCGATCCCTCGGGCATAGTCCCAGAAGAGGGCCGAGAACGGGTATCTCAGCTCAGTCATTTAACTCTCTGCTCCCGGAAACAGATCAGCCGCGTTTTGCCATTTTATAACTGGCCTTTTGGCGCACCAATCCAGCAGCGCTCCCAGAAATTCCTCCGTTTCTGTGTCATGGACCAGATGATGCGTCAACAGACCCGTTGGTTCGGCAGGATCGGCCTGGCCCAAGCGCTTAGCCGCCAAATGCTGCACCAGCAGCTGAAGGGTCGCCGCTAACCCCAGGAAACCGCGGGTCCCGTGCCAATCGATCACGTCGACATGGGTGTTGACCTGGGTGACGCCTGCGACTGTTGGTTCCTTCCGCGGCAGATAGGTGCTGAGGCCGCGATATCCCAATTGTCCCAATTGGTCGGCGTGACCGGGATCGATCCGGTTCCAGGGCGGCGTCAAAACGGGCACCAACTGCCGACCGAACGCATTCGCCAGCCGGTCGCGGCCCTGCGCCAAGGTCTCGGCGATCTCCGGCCAGTTTCGGGTCGCCGGAAACTCGGACTTCTTGGCGCCGGCCGGCGCGCGGTTCTGATGGTCGAACCCATGTTGCAGAATGCTGACCGATCCGTGACTTTTCAGCAGCGCCGGCAGGCTCGGCTCCAGGCGCGCCGGGATCACCGCCAGGGCGACGGGAACGGTCCGGCGCGCGAGCAGGCGGCGCAGGGCATCGGTGTCGGCGACCGCATCATCGTCGCGCCACCACAGTTCGACCGGGCGGCCACCTGTCTCCCAAGCGGCTTGCCAGGCGTCGCACTCGCGCCCCAACGCCTCCCAGCTGCTCATCGCCGCTGCTTCCAGGCGCCGATCAGCTGTGCCGCGCTTTGCCGGGCGCCATCCAGGTTGAGCGCCAGCTCCGCCGGCGGCCGCGCGCCGTCGATCGCCGCCGCCAGCGTGCCCGCGGTCAGGAACTCCGGATCGACCATGCTCAGGACCTGCCGCTCCACCAGCATGCGCGCACGCAAGGTCTGCTCGCTCTCGCCGCCTTCCGCGAACGGCACCACCACCGAGGGGCAGCGGGTCGCGATCAATTCCATCACCGTGTTGTAGCCACCCTGCGAGATCGACAGATGGCAGGCGGCGAGCAGCCGGGCGAAATCGTTGCGGAAACCTTCGATTGCGATGTCGGGATCGCCGGCCGCGAGCTTGTCCAGTTGTGCGCGCTCCGCTGCCGGCAGGTTGGCGCCGGTCACGATCCGCCAGCGCCGGTGGCGGTGGCGCGTCAGCTTCTTGGCGCGGATCGCCGCCGCCAGCAGCGGAAAACCGACCGCGCCGCCGCCGGCGGACACCAGGATCTCGCCATCGTCGCGATCGTCCAGGGCATCGGCCGTGCCAGGAACCACGGGCGGCCGCTCCACCACGAAGCCGGTGTAGCTGAGCTTGTGCGCGATGTCGGCTGCCAGCGGAAATGTGAGATCGAGCCGCGTCAGGTTGGGATCGCCATGCACCAGCACGTGGTCGACGTGCTGGTTGATGATGTCGGCCGCTTCGCGCGCGCGGTCCATGCGGCCCTTGTCCACCAGGATGTCGCGCACCGAGACCGCGACCACGGGCTTGGGGAACGGCGCAGCCGCGAGGTCCAGCAGCGGCAGCAGCTCGAAGCGGAACTGCCGGCGCCCGAACGGATACATCTCCAGCAGCACGATATCCGGCTTGGCCGCTTCGAACGCATCGAGCAGCGCCTGCTTGCGCTTGACCTTCCAGCGCTCGTCGACCTTGTCGCCGTGCTCGTCGAGCAGGTTGGTGAATTGCGCATCCGACGCGATCGCCGGCGGCAGCTGCACCACCCGCGCGCCTGGCGGCGCGATCCCCGCGACCGGCGCGCCGCCGAGCACGAAGTCGACCTCGGCTCCGGCTTCAACCAGCGCCCGCGCAATCGCCGCCGCGCGCTTGAGATGCCCGATGCCGAGCAGATGCTGCACGTAGAAGAAGACGCGGGGGGAGGTCATACTCGGCGCAGCCTCTTTCACTCGCTCTTTATACCGTCATGGCAAGGCTTGGCCTTGCCATCCACGAGTTTCGACGTGCAAGACCTGATCGCGGCAGGCCAACTCGTGGATCCCAAGGCCAAGCCTTGGGATGACGGAGAATTGCAGGTCCGCCCGCGCATCATCCGATCAGTCATCACGCCTCCAAACTCACATTCATCCGCTCCACCGCCGGCGTTCCATCTCCGGCCAGCCGGAACAGCTGCGCGCAGTTCGGCCGCAGCTTGGCGGGCGGTTTGCCGATCATGGCCCAGCCGCTGGCCAAGGCATAGAGGGCGCGGATCACGGCCTTGTGGGTGACCAGCACGGTCGGCCGCTCGAGCTCCGCCAGCCGCGCCAGCAGCGGCTGGATGCGCGCCTGCACCTCACGCGGGGACTCGCCCTCCGGCGCCTTGAAATCGAGGCCCAGGTCCTCGCGCGCCACGGCGTCTTCCGTCGGGTCGGCGCGCAGCTCCGCCAGGCGCTTGCCCTCCCACGTGCCGAAATCCATCTCGATCAACCGCCGGTCGATGCCGATCTCCGCGTCGGGGAACAGGATCGCCGCCGTCATGCGCGCGCGCTGCAGCGGGCTCGACAGAATGCGATAGCCGGCCCAATCCGGTTCGATGCGCCAGCGCGCGGCGACCGCGACGCCCTCCTCGTCGAGCGCCACGTCGGTGCGGCCCTGCAGCCGCCGGTCGCGATTCCACGCGGTCGGCGCATGGCGCAGCGCGACGATCAGGGTCATGGCTTGACCCCCAGCTTGCCGAGCACGCGCGCAAAGGTCTCGGAGGCCGCCGCGATATCGTGCCGCCGCTCCACCTTGCGCCGCGCTGCACGGCCGAGGGCGGGCAGGTCGCTCGCCAGCGCGCGCTTCAGGCCCAGGGCGAAGTCCTTGACGTCGCCCGGCGCGGTGAGGAACCCGGTCTTGCCGTCCGCGACGATGCCGGCGACGCCGCCGAACGCGCCGGCGAGCACCGGCAGCGCGCAGGCCTGCGCCTCCAGCAACGCCATGCCGAACGCCTCGTTGATCGCCGGCCAGACCAACAGGTCGGCGGCGGCATACAGCGGCGCCAACTCGTCTGGCGCGATCTTTCCCAGAAATTCCACGCGACACGGCGCATCGGCAAAGGCCCGCTTCACATCGCGCTTGGCCTCGCCATCGCCGGCGATCAGCAAGACGGGCCGCTTCAACTTCGCACGCTGCAAGGATTCGGCGAGCACGCGATAGGAGGCGAGCTTGTCGCCCGCGCGCATCATGCCGACCGCGAGCAGCCACGGCGCAGCACCGTAGATCTTCGCCTGCTTCGCCAGCATTGCGCGTGCCGCAGCGCGATCCGGCACCGCCGGCGCAAACTTCCTGAGATCAAGGAACGGCGGCAGGTCGACGAGGCGCCGCTTCTCCGTCACCAGCGCCAAGCACTCCTTGTCGCTCGGGTTGAGGCAGAAGATCGCGTCGGCGCGCCGGATCGCCGCCTCCGCGCCGGCGTGGTTGAAGGCCCAGTCGTCGTGCGCGCGCTTCGGCGCGTGGCTCGCTTCCGCCGCCAGGTACGGGATGTCGAGCGCATCGGCGACGCGCGGCCCGATCCAGTCGACCGCCTTGTAATAGAGGTGATAGGCGAAGAAGGCGCGCGGCCGCTGCGCCTTCGGCAGCGCGCGCACGCGCGCGACCAAGCGATCCGCCGCCGCGAAGCACTTGTCGCGCTTGGCGTATTGCGCCGAGAGATTCGGCCCCGCGACCCGCGTGCGCAGCCGGCTCGCCAGCTCGACCTCGAACCCTGCGCGCTTCAGCGCCCGCACGATCAGCCGTCCCATCGTGCGATCCCCCGACGGCGTCGGATGATCCGGCGCCTTCAACGGCGCGAAGAACAGGAGGCGGGTCATCGGTCCGCCCTGAACCTGCGCTCCAGGTCGTCGATGCCGCGCTCCAGCGCGAACTCGGTTCGCACGCGCTCGTATCCGGCTTCCGCCAGGCGCAGCCGCAGCACGGTGTCGCGCATCAGGCGCAGCAGCGCACCGGAGAGATTCTCCGGTGCGCCCGGCGGCACCAGCAGGCCGGTCTCGCCCGACACCACCAGCTCCGCGATGCCGGGCAGGTCGGTCGCGACCACCGCCAGCTTCTGGCTCTGCGCTTCCATCAGCACGTTCGGCAGGCCGTCGCGGTCGCCGTCCTCCGCGATGCAGCTCGCCAGCACGAAGATGTCGGCCTCGCGATAGGCCTCGAGCACCGTTTCCTGCGGCGCCGAGCCTTGCCAGGTGACGCAGTCCGCGATCTGCAACGTCTCCGCCAGGCTCTTCAGATTGTCGAGCAGCGGCCCGCCGCCGATATGGTGGAAGCGCCAATCCACCTCCTTCGGCAGCAGTGCCAGCGCCTGCAGCAGGTCGGCAAAACCCTTTTTCGGCACCGCGCGCCCCACCGAGAGGATGCGCAGCGGCCCCTTCAGGTCGCGCCGGTGCAACGGCGGCTCGGGGAAGCGTTCGAAATCGAGACCGTGATAGACTAGGTTGATCTTGTCCTTGTCTCCCGGCGCGGCGATCTCGCGCAGATGCTCGTAGCCGTCGCGCGTGCAGGTCACCAGCCAGTCGAGCGTCGCCAGCTTCTCGCGCTTGTCCCAGTCGGGCGAGGTCCAGATGTCCTTGGCATGGGCCGAGCAGCTCCACCGCATGCCGGTGATGAGGTGCGCGTAATAGGTCGCCGACGCCGGCGTGTGCAGGAAATGCGCATGCAGCCGCGTCGCGTCCTTCGGCAGCTCCGCCACCATCACGCAGGCCTGGCCGAAGCGGCGCGCGCGGTTCGGCGTCGGATCGCGCAGCAGGTCGCGGATCCACTGGCTGAAGGCACGCCAATAACCGCGGCGGAATCCCGCCTTGAACCACGAGCGCAGCACGCGCCATGGCTCTTGATAAAGATACTCGGGCAGATAGCGCGCGGCGGCCACGATCTCGCGATGCACCGGATGCACCTGCTTGTCGGTCGGAAAGCGCAAGCTGACGATGTCGATCGCGAACCCGCGCTGCTCCAGCGCGCGGATCTCCTGCGCGATGAAGGTCTCCGACAGGCGCGGATAGCCCTTGAGGATGAAGATCAGGCGGGACACGAGATTACACTCACTCTTTCGTCATGGCCCGCCGAGCATGCCGGCCTTCGCCGACGGGCCTTGGCACGGCCATCCACGAGTTTCTAGCCGCAAACCGCGTGCGGCCCAAGCAAACTCGTGGGTACCCGTGCCAAGCACGGGCATGACGAAGCAATGCGGAATCATCGATGCAGGCGGACCGAGAGTGACGGTGTCACCGCGGCTTGCGAGCGGTGAGGCGCGTCAGGCGCGAGCGGCCGTTGCCATTACCATTGCCGGTGCGCTCGGCGCGCTCGCCGTTGCGCTCGGCCTTGCGGACCTTCTCGACCGCGTGATTGACCAGGCGATTGAGATTCTCCAGTCCGTCCATCAGCCCCGGCACCACCACGTCGCTCGGCAGCGCCTGCTGCGGCAGCTGGCGCAGCGCGGTCGCCATGCCCTTCCAGTCGCGCACGCCGTCATCGGTCAGCATCGAGGAGAGGCCGAGCTCCTCGGCGCGCTTGGCGCGGATATACTGCTCCATGCGCGGCTGGGTGCGCGGCACGATGACCGCGCGCTTGTCGAAGCTGAGGATCTCGCAGAAGGTGTTGTAGCCGCCCATCGCCACGATGCCGATGGCGTGCGCCATCAGATGCTCGATCTGCGCGTCGAAGGTGATGGCCTCGACGTTGGGCAGCTTATTAGCGCGTTGGATGAACTCGGCCTGGCGGTCGGAATGCATGAAGGGGCCGAGCACCAGCAGCGCCGGATTGGGCAGCGCCTTGTCGTTCTCGTAGGCGCGCAGCACCCAGTCGATCACTTCCTCGCCGTCGCCGCCGCCGCCGGTGGTCACCAACAGGTACGGCGCCTCGATCTTCTGCAGGGTCCAGTGGACCGGCGTCCCTTGCGGCAGGGAGCGGTGCAGATAGCCGGTATAGTTCATCTTGCGCCGCACCGACTTGGGCAGCTCGATGCCTTCCAGCGGATCGCAGATCTGCGGCAGGCCGTAGACCCAGATCGAATCATAGAGGTCGCGCAGCGCCGGCACCGCCTTCTTGCGCTCCCATTCCGGGATCAGGTGGACCGGATCGTCCATGATGTCGCGTAGGCCGAGCGCCAGGTGGGTGCCGCGCTCCTTCAGCATCTTCAGGGTCTTGTGAACCTCGCCGCGCAGGCCGAGCGGCTCCTTGTCCACGATGAAGATGTCGGGGTCGAAGATGTCGGCAGTGTGCTGGATGATGGAATCGCGCATCGCCAGGGTTTCGTCGATGTCGATCAGCAGGCTCAAGGGCGTGTAGTCGCCCGAGCGCAGCTTGATCACCCCCGGGATGCGGACGAAGTCCACCCGGGCGCGGAAATTGAAGCTGCCGATGATGGGCGAGCCGGTCAGGATGATGACCGACATGTCCTTGTTCTGGTCGACCAGGGAATGGGCAATGGTCAGGCAACGCCTGAGATGGCCCAGACCGAAGGTATCGTGCGAATAGATAAGGACGCGCACGTCCTTGTTTTTGGTCTCGTTATCGGACACGCGCCTCATCCCCCAAAAGCGGCGAGCGGGCAGAGTATGGCATAGGCTCTTTGCCGAACAAAAGTATGAACCGACTACATGGCGCTCCCCGCGATGGTCGCCAAGCTGTTTTTTAAGTCATTGATTTATATATGTTTTACTAAAAAGGCACCAAGCCCGCCCAAAAAATTTATTGGTGACACCGGGTCTTTGACCGGGCGATGGATCCCATTATTCCTTCAGGAATTTGGCCATCCAGGCGCTGTTCTCCGCCGACAGAATGGCTTCGCACTTGTCCACGAAATCCGGCAGCGGGGTTGTGGGGGCGTGCGATGCCTGCTCGTTTTCCAGGCGCTTGGCGGTGGCGCGGTACATTGCCGCAATGAAGTCGTAGCGGCCGGCTTCGATATGGGCGATCAAGGCGGTGGACACCGTGGTCACCACGCCGATGAAGGGCGCCAGGTATTTGGCCGAGTCGGTCTCGCCGAATGCCGCCCCGGCCGCCGACATCACTACGCCAATGAACGCGACCACGATCTCTGCCCCACGGAGCGCGGCGGCCTGCCGCGCGTGGTCGCCGGCGCGGCGCCGCAGCCATGAGACCTGGCTGTCGACCCGATTGATGACATAGGTGTTGAGATCGATTTCCGACTTGGGCAGATCCATCGATTCGACGGCCACTTCCTCGACATCGCCGAGGTCCGCCTCGATCGCCTGCTTCTCCTTGATCAGAGCGATGTCGGCCTCTTGTGCCGTGCCGTCGTATGGCTTGCATTTGGCCGCGCGCCTGTAGACCTCACGTTTCAGGGCCTCGGCGGCAGCACGGACCGCGATCCAGCGGGTCGCCTGGTTTTGGCCGAGAAAATGCGCCGTCAACCACGGCCCAAGGCCTAGCGCCAGTGCCGTCGCGAACGCGAATGCCCACCGCCACGGGGCGGTCTCCACGACGATCGTCGTGAGGGCGCCAAGGATTGCGGCGACGATGGCGAGCCCGAGCGCGGCCCAGCGCGCGCGTTCCAGTTTCCGCTTCATCGCGGCCGACGAAGCCGACAAGGTGGCGGCGGCATTGCCCACGGTTTCGAGCGCTGTCTTCATGTCCATCCCCCTCTAACGCTGTCAGCGGACCGACCTGATCTGGATCTCTCCGTGGCTGCGACCTGATCCTGCGACGTCGCAAGCCACCCCCGCACGCCACCCCAGTGCCGGTCTCCGCAATTTAGCACAGAGCCCCGCCGCACACCCCGATGCACCCGTGCGTCGGCCTCTGGCCTAGGACCGGTGTTTTCCTTGCTGGCTTCCCGGCGTCCGCCTATTTTCTTGGAACGTAATGAAAACAGGCGTTCGGCCCCCGAGCCGGATGCGGTGCCGAACGGGGCCGTCGGGCATGGAACACAATCTTTTCCGCTACATCTGGCGAAACTCGTGGCGCGACCAGTCGGTCATCCTGGTCGTCGTCGCGGTTTCCTACGTGTTCTATTTCGTCTCCCTCGACCTGCCCAAACAGATCGTCAACCAGGCCATCCATGAACAAGCGTTCGCGGGCGGGCAGACCACCACGCCTTTCCTCGACCTGTCCATCGGCCCGATCGACTGGCTCGGCCTGCCGGAGGTGACCCTGTTCCAGGGGTTTGAGCTCGACAAGATCGCCTATCTGGTCGCCCTGTGCTTCTCGTTCCTGTTCTTCGTGGTCGTGAACGGCTGGATCAAGCAGCTGGTGAACACCGAGAAGGGCCGCCTCGGCGAGCGCATGCTGCGCCGCCTGCGCTACGAGCTCTACGACCGGGTGCTGCGCTTCCCCATCACCCACTTCCGCAAGGTCAAGCAGGCGGAAGTCGCGACCATGATCAAGGATGAGGTGGAGCCGCTGGGCGGCTTCATCGGTGACGCCTATATCACGCCGGCGTTCCTCGGCGGACAGGCGCTGACCGCCCTCTCCTTCATCATCATACAGAACGTGTGGCTTGGCCTGATCTCGGTGGTGGTGCTGACCGTGCAGCTGGTGATGATCCCGCTGCTGCGGCGGCGCATCCTGGAGCTGGGCCGGCAGCGCCAGCTGACGGCACGGCAACTGGCCGGCCGCATTGCCGAGAATGTCGACGGCACGGTCGAGATCCACACCAACGACACCTCGAACTACGAGCGCGCGGACATCGTCAACCGGCTGGAAAAGATATTCCTGATCCGCTTCGAGCTCTACCAGCGCAAGTTCTTCGTCAAATACCTCAACAACATGCTCTCGCAGACCACGCCGTTCCTGTTCTACCTGATCGGCGGCTATTTCGCGCTGAAGGGGCAGTTCGACGTCGGCGCGCTGGTCGCTGTGATCAACGCCTACAAGGACCTGCCGAGCCCGATCAAGGAGCTGATCGACTGGCAGCAGCAGAGCCAGGACGTGCAGATCAAGTACGAGCAGGTGATCGAGCAGTTCACGCCGGAAGGCATGCTGCCGCCAGAGTTGCAATCCGTCACCGGCGACGTGCTGCCCGCCCCCGAAGGGGGCCTGTCTGCCCAGGCGCTCGGCTACTTCGAGGAAGGCGGCGGACGCCTGCTGGACAATGCGGGACTGGAGATCGGCGCTACCGACCATATTGCGATCGTCGGCTTCAACGGCTCCGGCAAGGAGACCCTGGGGCTGCTGCTGGCGCGCCTGGTTGCCCCTTCCGCCGGCACGCTGCGCTGGGGCGAGGAGGATATGACAGCGCTGCCCGAAAGCGTCACCGGGCGCCACATCTCCTATGTCGGCGACGAGACCTATCTCTTCCCGCACTCCATCCTGGAGAACGTGGTCTACGGCCTGAAGCATCGCCCCATCGCCCCGGCGCAGTACGAGGGCCGCGCCCTGATGCATTTCCAGCGCCGCATCTCCGAAGCCAAGCGCACCGGCAATCCGCTGCTCGACATCCATGCGCAATGGATCGATTTCGGCGCCGCGGGTGTCGAGGATATTTCCGGCCTCAAGCGCCGCATCATCGAGCTGCTGCCCGCGGTGGAGCTGGAGGACGATGTCTATCAGTTCGGACTGCGTGGGCGGATAGATCCGGATGACGAGCCGGCGGTCGCTGAACGCTTCCTGGAGGCGCGCGTCGCCATTCATCGCCGGCTGCAGGAGCCCGACCTCGCGCACCTGGTCGAGCAGTTCGATCCCGCCAAATACAACCGCAACATGACGGTGGCGGAGAATCTGCTGTTCGGCACGCCGCGCGGCGCCGTGTTCGATTTCGCGACCCTGCGCGACAACAAGGTGCTGGCCAAGGTGATCGAGGCGGAGGGCCTGAAGCCTGCGCTCATAGCAATGGGCGAAAAGATCGCCGAGACCATGGTCGAACTGTTCGCGGACTTGCCGCCGGGCCATCCGTTCTTCGAGCAGTTCAGCTTCGTCTCCGCCGACGATCTGCCGCTGGTGCAGCAGTTGCTGGCCCGCGTGCAGCGCAGCGGCCTCGAGAAGGCCGCGGCAGCCGACCAGCAGCGGCTGATCGCCATCACGTTTCCTTATATCGAGGCCCGGCACCGCTTGGGCCTGATCGATGCCGATCTGGAGGCCAAGCTGCTGGCGGCGCGGCGCGGCTTTGCCGAGACCCTGCCGGAGGAATATCGCGACTACATCGAGTTCTACGACCCGCAGCGCTATAACGCCGCCGCGACGGTGCAGGACAACATGCTGTTCGGCCGCCTGATCTACGGCCAGGCCCAGGCCGCGCAGCGCATCTACCGCCTGCTGTTCGAGGTGGTCAACCAGCTCGGCCTCAAGGCCGAGGTGCTGGCGGTCGGGCTGGACCATGGCGTCGGGACCGGCGGCCGGCGCCTGACCCAGCCGCAGCGGCAGAAGGTCGCGCTGGTGCGCGCCCTGGTACGCCGGCCGCGGATTTTCATCCTCAACAACGCGCTGGCGCCGCTCGAGGCCGCCGTGCAGACCCGCATTCTCAAGGCGATGCGGAACGAAATGAAGGACCGCTGCTTGATCTTGATCGCCGACAACGCCGCCTTGTGCAGCGTGGTGGACCGGGTCGCGGTGATGCGCGACGGGCGGGTGGTCGAGCAGGGGCCGCTCGACAAGCTGGCGAGGCCCGGAACCGCGCTGTCCGATCTCGGGATCGGCTTCACGGATTCGAGCCGGCCGCCGCCCAACAGGCCAAGCCCATCCAAGTCGGACACCGAAGAGCCGCAGCCAGTGAACTAGCCAAATTCAGAACAAACGAGTCATACTTTTCCGGGACGGAGACTGAGACCCATGAGCATTCTTGATGACGTCGAAGCGCTGAAGCGCATGGAGTTGTTCGCCAAGGTCGAGCCGGCCAAGCTGAAGCTGATGGCATTCGCCGCCGAGCGCACGCAGTTCCGCAAGGGCGAGGAGATGGTGCATCAGGGTGACCCCGCCGATGCCGCCTACATCATCCTCGAAGGCCGCGCCGACGTGGTGGTGGATACGCCGGGCGGGCCGCTCAAGGTCGCCGAGGTCAAGCGCGACGCGTTCGTGGGCGAGATCGGCATCCTGTGCGACGTGCCGCGCACCGCGACCGTGGTGGCGACCGAGGATCTCACCACGCTCAAGATCACCAAGGACCTGTTCTTCCGCATGGTGACCGATTTCCCAACCATCTCCATCGAGGTCATGCGCGTGCTGGCGCAGCGCCTCGAGCACGCCAACGAGCTGCTGGCGGCGAACAGAAAACATTGAGCCGGCTCGATTCCTTCATCCGTCGCCTCGAGGCGCAGCGCGCGTGCCTCAACAACGCCGCGCAGCTGATCGCGGCGGTGCCGGGCAACGTGCTGGAGTTCGGCCTCGGCAACGGCCGCACCTACGATCATCTGCGCGAGCAGCTGCGCGGCCGCGACATCTATGTGTTCGAGCGCAACGTGGCGGCGCACTCGGATTGCATCCCGCCCAGTGACCGCCTGTTCCTCGGCGACTTTCTCGATAGCCTGCCCAAGGCGATCGCGCAGCTCGGCCAGGAGACCGCGCTCGCCAATCTCGACATCGGCTCCGGCGACGAAGCAGCGAGCAAGCAGCTCGCCCGCGAAATGCTGCCCGCCGTCCTGCAGCTGCTGAAGCCCGGCGGCGTCCTGATCAGCGACCAGCCAGTCGAGAGCGCGGACCTCGAAGCGCTCGCGCTGCCCGCCGGCATCAAGCCGCGGCGCTATTTCCTGCATCGCCGGCGCTAGGTTCCGGGTGCCAGTCTCCCTTCCGTCATGGCCTGCCGACGGGCCTTGCCACGACCATCCACGAGTTTGCCGTCAGCGCCGCTCCGCCCTCATTGCCCCTCCTTCTGTCATCCCGGCCTTGAGCCCGGATCCATTCCGCAGTCGCACGAGCGATTGATCGATGGACCCGGCTCAAGGCCGGGGTGACGGTTGGAGCGGAGGGCGAGACGGTGCCTACGACTCAATCGTTATGGTGGAGCGGCTGCATGGCGTCAGTGCTTCGTCTTCAGCATCGCCAACAGCCGTGCGATCTCCCCATCGCTCAGCGCATCGATCCGCGCCGCCAGCCGGTTGGCCAGCTCCGTCGCCTCGGGCGTGAGACCGGCGGTGTCGATGGTGACGCGCGGATCGGACAGCTCGGCCAGCGCCTTCAACTCGTCCACCTGCTCCCACGCCAGATTGAAGTAGGCGGCGACCTGCTGCACCAGGCCAGGCGACGGCTTGCCGCGATGCCCGTGCTCGAGCGCCGACAGATAGGCCGAGCTCACCTTCAGCGCCTTGGCGAGATCCTTCAGCTGGCACGTCCGTGCCTCCCGCAAGCTCCGCAGCTTCCGGCCGAAGGGCGTCATTTCTTTTCCCGCACGCGCTTCATCAGCACATAGATCGCGCCCTCGCCGCCGTGCTGCGGCTCGGCGTAGTCGAACGCCAGCACCAGCGAACGGAACGTCGGCTCGTTCAGCCAGCGCGGCACCGCCTGGCGCAGGACGCCGGTCTTCGAGGTCGTCATGCCCTTGCCGGTCACCACCAGCACGTTGCGCTTGCCGGCAGTGTGCGCGCGGCGCAGGAACGCGAGCAGGTCGTCGTGCGCGTCCTGTTGGGTGCGGCCGTGCAGATCGATCTTGCCTTCGATCGTGAGCTTGCCCTTGCGAAATCGCGCGGCCTGGCGCCGGTCGATGCCGTGGCTGAGGCCGTGGGTCAGCGCGTGCGGCTTGGCGGGCGCGGCGGGTAGTTGTGGCTTAGCCGGTGGCACAGGCGGCGCTGCGGGTTTCGCAGCCTTGGACTTGGCGGGCGGCGCGCTCGGCGCTGCCTCCTTGGGCTGCGCGGGCTTTCGCCTGGACTTGATCGGGCGCACGCTCTGCGCAACATGCCGCCACAGTTCCAGCTCGTCGGGCGTGACGCGCCGCTTCGCCATCGCGCTAGGGTTTGTCGACCACGATGATGTGCAGCCGCTTCGGACCGTGCGCGCCCATCAGGATGGTCTGCTCGATGTCGCCGCTGCGCGAGGGGCCGGTGACGAGGTTCAGCGTGCGCGGCATGGTCTCGCCATACTGCGCCTTCAGCTTGGCCCACAATTCCTCGTAGCTGCCGGCGAGGTCGCTGGCGTCGACCACGACGATGTGCGTCTCCGGCAGGAAGTTGAGCAGGGTCGGCGACGGCGCGCCGGAAGTGAGCGCGAGGGTGCCGGTCTCGGCGACGCCCGCGAATGCGCCGGTCACCGAGATCGGATGCGAGCCGTCGGTGCCGCCGACGCTGGTGCTGAGCAGCGGCTGCGAGGCCCAGTCCAATCCGGTGATGCGCGGATCGGGCGCCAGCCGCGCCTCCGCCGGCAAATTGTGCTGGCTGAGATAGTTTTTAACCAGCCCCGGCACCTCAGCGTGCGAGCTTGCCTCATCGACGCTCGCCTGCGCCTGCTGCGCCATGCGCACGAACAACGCCTTGCGCTCCGCCCCGGCAACCTGCCCGCGCTTGGGCGACGGCCCGGAGCCCGGGTGCGGTTTCGCCGCGCTGCGCCCGGTGCGGATGCGATTGAGGATGTCGTCGCGGGAGCTCACTTCTTCCCCCGGTACATCGCCATGAAGGTGCGCCCTTGCGGCGCGGGCAGGTCGCGGTGAGCGGTCCACGCCTGCGCGAACGGCAGCGCGGCGAAACGCCCGCGCTTGCCGCCAAGCGCACCGAGCACGCCCGCGCCCACGCGCGTCGCCAGCCGATACAGCGCCGGCCGCGTCGCCAGCGCCGCCCATAGCTTCAGCGCCCAGCGCGCGCGGTTGCCGTGCAGGCGGCGTTCGAACGCTTCCTCGCGCCAGGCACGCAGCATCTTCGGAATCGGAATCCGCACCGGACAAACGGACTCGCAGCGTCCGCACAGCGACGACGCCTCCGGCAGCGGCGCGGAATGCTCGATGCCGATCAGCGCCGGCGTGGTGATGGCGCCGATCGGCCCGGCATAGACCCAGCCGTACGCGTGGCCGCCGACGTTATGATAGATCGGGCAATGATTGAGGCAGGCGCCGCAGCGGATACAGCGCAGCATCTCCTCGAACTCGGTGCCGAGCAGCTTGCTGCGGCCGTTGTCGACCAGCACGACATGGAACTGCTCCGGCCCGTCGACATCCTCCGGCCGCCGCGGCCCGGTGGAGAAGGTGGTGTAGGCCGACATCTCCTGCCCGGTCGCCGAGCGCGCCAGCAGGCGCAGCAGCAGGCCGGCATCCTCGATGCTCGGCACGATCTTCTCGATGCCCGCGAGCACGATGTGGATGCGCGGCAGGGTCTGCGTCAGGTCGCCGTTGCCCTCGTTGGTGACAATCGTCGTCGTGCCGCTGTTGGCGATCAGGAAATTGGCGCCGGTGATGCCGACATCCGCCGCGATGAAGCGCCCGCGCAGCTTGACCCGCGCCTCGTGCAGCAGGCTCGACGGCTCGCTGAGATTGCGGTTGGGGTCGAGGTCGGTGTGGACCTTGCGGAAGGTCTCCTCGACCTGGTCCTTGGTGACGTGCACCGACGGCGCGATGATGTGGCTGGGCGCCTCGCCCCGCAGCTGGATGATGTATTCGCCGAGGTCGGTCTCGATCGGCTCGATGCCGTTGGCGGCGAGATGGTCGTTGATGCCGATCTCCTCGCCCACCATGGTCTTGCCCTTGGTGACGGTCTTGGCGCCGGCGCCGCGGCAGATGTCGAGGATGATCTTGCGCGCCTCGGCCGGCGTCGCCCCCCAATGCACGTGGCCGCCGTTCTTGGTCACGTTACCTTCGAACTCGACCAGGTATTCGTCGAGCCGGCTCAGCACATGGTTCTTGAGATCGCGCCCAGCGTCGCGCAGCGCCTCGAACTCCGGCAGCGCAGCCATCGCCTGCTGGCGCTTGTCGATGAACTTGGTGCGCACGTGGCCCAGCGCCTGCTGCAAGTGCGCATCGTTCAGCGCGCGCTTGACGTTGTCCTTGAACAGGTGCGCGGTCGATTCCATCGGCCTACTGCCCCTCGCCGATCGCGGCATCGTCGGCCATGCCGGCCAGCACTTCGGCGACGTGGCGCGCCTCGACCTTGCTGCCCGCGCGCTTCAGCTTGCCGGCGATGTTGAGCAGGCAGCCCATGTCCGCGGCGAGCACCACGTCGGCGCCGGTCGCCTCGATGTTGGCGACCTTGTCCTCCACCATGCGGTTGGAGATGTCGGGGAACTTGACGCAGAAGGTGCCGCCGAAGCCGCAGCACGGCTCGCCGTTCGGCAGTTCCTTGAACGACAAGCCGCGCACCTTCGCCAGCAACTCGCGCGGCTGGCGCCTGACCTGCAGCTCGCGCAGGGCCGAGCAGGAATCGTGATAGGTGACCGACGTCGCGAACGCCGCCGTGACGCCGTCCCAGTGCGCCACGTCGCGCAGGAACTGCGTCAGCTCATAGGTCTTGTCGGCCAGCTTGCGCGCACGCGCGGCATACGCGGGATCGCCCGCCAGCAGTTCGGGATAGTGCGTCTTGATCATGCCGCCGCAGGAGCCCGACGGCGCCACCACATAGTCGAAGCCCTCGAACGCGGCGACCACCTGGCGCGCGATGGCGAGCGCGCTCTCCCTGTCGCCGGAATTGTAGCCCGGCTGGCCGCAGCAGGTCTGCGCCTCCGGCACCACGACGGTGTAAGGCCCGCTGCGCTCGATCAGCGCAATGGCCGCGAAACCGACCGTCGGCCGATAGAGATCGACCAGGCAGGTGACGAACAGCCCGACTTGCTGGCGCAGTCCTGCGCTCATGAGCCCGCCTGCGGGGCCAGCCAGCGTTCGCCCACCGCGCGCGGCACGATCACCCAATAGGTGCCTTGCTGCCTCATCGGACCTGCCATCGCCTCCGCCTGATCCCCCGCGCCCCAGAACAGGTCGAGGCGCCCGGGGCCCTTGATCGCGCTGCCTTTATCCTGCGCCACCACCAGCCGCCGCAAGGGCGCATTTGTCACGGGCTCAGTGGTGTCCAGCCAGACCGGCAAGCCAAGGGCCACGAACGCCGGATCGACCGCGATCGAGCGCCCCGGCGTCAGGGGCACGCTGAAGGCCCCGACCGGGCCTGCGCTCGGATCGGCCGCCGCTTCCTTGAAGAACACATAGCGCGGGTTGCGATGCAGCCAGGAATCGATCTCGTCCGGATGCGCATTGAGATAGCCGCGGATGGTCTGCAGCGAGGCTTCTTCCTTGGTCATGATCCCGGCATCGACCATCGCCTTGCCGATCGAGGCGTATTCGCGCTCGTTGGTGCCGGCGAACCCCACACGCACCACCTCGCCGCTGTCCAGCCGCACCCGCCCCGAGCCCTGCACATGCAGGAAGAACGCCTCGACCCGATCGTTGACCCACAGCAGCTCCAGCCCCTGCCCCTGCAGCGCGCCGCCATCGATCTCGGCACGATCGAACGCAGGCGGGTCCGGCGGCAGGCGATAGAGCGGATAGGAGTGCGCCGCATCCTGCACGCGGCTGCCCTTCAGTTCAGGCTCATAATACCCGGTGACCAGCGCGTTGCTGCCGGCGCCGGGATCGAGCGCGATGAAATGCGCCTCCATGGTCTGCCGCAGCGCCACGTTGGTGTCCGAGACCAAAGCCGCTTTCAATCCATTGAGCGCATCGCACCCGTCGCGCCACGCCGTCGGCGGCGCACCGACCCCGAGCGCCTGATCGGACGACAAGCGCTCGATCACGCCGCAGCTCTCGAGCAGCGCGGGATAGGCCTGGAAGCTCAGATCCTCATTCCACCCTGGCAGCGAAGACAGCGCGCGCAGATGCGGCGCCGTCATTTCTTGAGTTGGGGCACAGGCGGCTACGATTGACATGCCTGCGAGCAAAAGGACGCGAAGCCCTCGCCACCGCTCTCCCGTCACCCCGCCGACGAACGTCGGCCTTCGCCGACGGCCGACGAATGTCGGCATTCGCCGACGGCCCTTGAGCCGGGGTCCACTGCGCCGCTTGGCGTTCGCGATGACGATGGACCCCGGATCACGCCACTGCGTGGCCGTCCGGGGTGACAGACTGTGCGGTGGATTCGCCTGTGCAAGATGCATCCGCCACCCATGCCACGGCGGCGCGGGGCTTGCCAACAGGCGTGTTGCCTACTGCGGGCTTTCGGTGGCGGTGAGGACCCAGTTCGGGTCGCGCGACTTGACGGGGCGCGCGAAGGTCCAGACGTCGGTGATGTTGGCGACCTCGGACGGATCGCCGTCGATGATGCGGCCTTCCTGGTCCTTGGTCACGTTGATCTGCTGCGAGACGAACTTGACCGTGACCTGCGCTTCGTCGCTCTTGAGCGCGGCGCCCGCGATGTCGGCGGAGAGGATGCCGACCAGCGTGGTCTCGTGGCGCTCCTTGTTGCGGTTGCGCTCCTCGATCGCGCCGGCGAAGTTGCCGAACACCTGGTCGTTGAGCAGCGGGCGCAGGGCCTTGACGTCGCCCTGGGCGAACGCGCCGACGATCATCTCGAACGCCACGCGCGCGCCGGCGACGAAATCGACCGGATCGAACTTGGGATCGGCGCTGCGAATCTCCTCCAGACCGCGGCGCACATCGCCGGCGACGCCGGCGATTGCGGCTTCCAGCTTGCGCCGATCGCGGTCGACCCGCTCCGGCCGCGCCGCCGGCTCGGGCAGGCGGCGGATGTTGCCATCGCGGTCGGAAACGGTGGCCGGCGCCTCGGGCTCCTTGGTGCGGAACGGATCGAACGGCTTCTCGTGGCCGGTGCGGCGGCCCAGCACGCTGTACAATCGCCAGCCCAGGAACCCGGCAACCACGGCGAAAAACAGGATTTCGAAGAACACGTTATTCGGCCTGTGACAATGTTCTGAGGTCCCTGATCCATAGTCCCCCTGGCCAAACAAAGACCAACAAACCAGGGGCTTTGGACCGATCGCCGTTGCGGTGGCGACCCGTCCCTCTTAGATAGGCAATTGGCAGGTCAAGAGCAAGCTTGGCCCGGGATAGGGTGCCCAAAGAACTGGTAAAGATGCTGCGATTGATCGGATTCATAGCTGTCGCCCTGCCATTCCTGGAAATCGCCGGGTTTGTGTGGCTCGGCGGCAAGCTGGGCGTGCTCCTGACCCTGGTCTGGGTCATCGCCGCGATGCTGGCCGGGCTTGCGCTGCTGCGCCACACCGGGCTGCAGGCGGTCGGTCGCCTGCGCGCCGCCTTGGCCGAGGGCAAGGAGCCTGGCCATTCCATCATCGATGCCGCCTGCTTTGCCGCCGCTGCCATCCTGCTTATCATTCCGGGCTTCGTGTCAGATGCGCTGGCCCTGGTCTTGCTGCTGCCCGCGACGCGCCATTGGCTGCTGCGACGCACTGCCACGCATTTCGAGACGCGGGTCTATCGCAGCACCGGCACGATTCCCGGCGAATTCAGCGTGGTGCCGGAAAATGACAGCGACCCGGAGCAAGATGACCGCACGCCGCCGCCGCGCATCCGGGACGACCGAAAGATAATCGATGTCGACTAGCTTGGTTCCATGATCCTCATCCGCCACGGCCAATCCGAGTTCAACGTCCATTACAGCCGCACCGGCATCGATCCCGGCATCGTCGATCCGCATCTGACGGCGACCGGCCGCGAGCAGGTGCGCGAGGCCGCCGAGGCGATCCAGCGCGCCGAGCGCCCGATCGCGCGGGTGCTGACCAGCCCCTACACCCGCGCGCTGCAGACCGCCGAGATCGTCGCCGACGTGCTCAAGGTGCCGGTCGATGTCGAGCCGCTGGTGCGCGAGCATGCCAAGTTCCAGTGCGACGTCGGCACCTGCCGCTCGGTCCTGAGCCAGAGCTGGCCCGCGCTCAAGTTCGATCACCTGGAGGAGACCTGGTGGCCGGCCCTGGACGAAACCGAGGCCGACGTCTTCCGGCGCGCCCGCTCGTTCCGGGAGCGCGCCGCCGCCTGGAGCGACTGGCGCGAGATCGCGGTGGTCAGCCACTGGGGCTTCCTGCTGCGCCTGACCGGCCGCTCGTTCGCGAACGCCGAGCATTCGCCCTTCGATCCTATGGTGTGACCGCCGCGTGACGGCCCCGGCGCTACGGCACCGGGATGGTCCACACCTTGTGCAGCTCCTCGATCTCCCGCACCAGCTCGGGCGACAGCTTGAGGTCGATGCTGGCGATGTTGCTCTTCAGCTGCTCGAGGCTGGTGGCGCCGATGATGTTGGCGGTGGTGAAGTCCCGCCCGTTGATCCAGGCGAGGGCCATCTGCGCCGGGTCCAGCCCGTGCTTGCGGGCCAGGCCGACATAGGCCGCGGTCGCCTCCTGGGCGCGCGGGGCCATGTAGCGCGGAAAGTTGGGGAACACCGTCATGCGCGCGCCGTCCGGCCGGGCGCCGCCGAGATATTTGCCGGAGAGCGTGCCCATCGCCAGCGGCGAGAACGCCAGCAGCCCGATCTGCTCGCGGATCGCGACCTCCGCCAGCCCGACCTCGAACATCCGGTTCATCAGGTGGTAGCAGTTCTGGATCGAGACCATGCGCGGCCCGGCGCCCTGCTCGGCAGCGGCCAGCCAGCGCATCGTGCCCCAGGCGGTCTCGTTGGAGAGGCCGACGTGGCGGATCTTGCCCGCCTTCACCGCCTCGCCCAGCACGCCCAGCACCTCGGCGAACGGGGTGAAGGTCTGCTCGGGATGGTGCTGGTACATCAGCCGCCCGAAGGCGTTCACCGTGCGCTCCGGCCAGTGCAGCTGGTAGAGGTCGATATAATCGGTGCGCAGTCGCTGCAGGCTGTCGTCGATCGCCGCCACGATGTTGCGGCGGTCGAACTTGTTGTCGCCGCCGCGGACGCTTTTGAAGCGCTGGTCGGGCCCGACGATCTTGGTGGCCAGGATCACCTTGTCGCGCTGCTTGCGGCTGGCGAACCAGCTGCCGACGATCCGCTCGGTGTTGCCGAAACGCTCCTCGGTCGGCGGCACCGGATACATTTCCGCGGTGTCCCAGAAGTTCACGCCATGTTCCAGCGCGTAGTCCATCTGGGCGTGGCCGTCGGCCTCGCTGTTCTGTTGCCCCCAGGTCATGGTGCCGAGGCAAATCGCGCTGACCTTGATGTCAGTCCTGCCTAAACGTCTGTATTCCATGGATTTATCCGATTGACGAAGAGCCTGTGATTTCCGGGCGGCCGGTGACGCGGGTCACAGCGCGATTGCCCCGTTATCGCCATCTTTAGCACATCAAAAAGCCGAAGGGGCCTCCTAGACAGGGGCGATGAGAATGACCAAGACCATCTTCCATATCCAACCGATGCCGCGCACCGTTGCGCGCTCGCTCGCGCTCTCCGCGCTGCTGGTCATTCTGGTCCTCTCCGTCGGCGGCGCATTGGCCGAGCGCATGGAGCAGCGCGCCTCGGCAGACCGCCTCAGCATCGGCGACGTCGCCGAGAACTGAGCGGGCGCCACGCTGCGCAGCGCGCGTTTTTCAGTTTCCCGCGCGCTGTGTGTCGGACGCGCATCACTCCATTCGTCCTAAGACAAATGCAGTTGTGATTCAGCGCACGCTCGTGTGCGTTTTCGTGAACGCGGCGCGCTGCATTAACGACTGCTCAAACATGCTCGCCGATGATGGCGATCACCAGAAGGCACCCGCATCAAAGCGCGTTGAACACCATGAAGAAGCCGCTCACAGCAATCTCCATCCTCGTCATCGCCGTGCTCACCGTCGGCGTCGCCGTGGCCCAGCGGATGGAACACCGCGCTCAGCAGGACCGCTTCTCCTTCGGCGAAGCCGCCACCCACGCCACGCAGTAACTGCGCACAGCTTTCGTAAAATTTGAGGGATCGTGTGCGGCGTCGCGGTGCCGATCGATTCGCTATGACCGCTCGGCCTACTCCACCATCACCCCGGCCTTGAGCCGGGGTCCATCCATCAGGAGCACGTGCGGCGGCCCGATGGATCCCGGCTCAAGGCCGGGATGACGGGAGGAGAAGCGGCGGAGCGCCTGAGCCCCTTACGCCGGCTCCACGAACAGGGCCAGCACGCCGGTATGCCCGTAGAGGCGCTTGTGGCTGATCTCGCCGTTGGCGAAGAAGCCTGCGAGCGGGATATCCCCCAGGTGATCGCGCAGGATCGCCATCTCGGTGCCGGCGTCGCCGAACAGGTTGTGCCCGCGCGACAGGCAGGAGAAGTAGAGCCCGCCCTGGATCGGCCGGGTGATGCGCTTCTTCAGGCGCTGCAGCATCTGCACCAGGTCGGCGTTGGCGGTCGAGCGGTCGCGCTTGGTGAACATGATGCCGTCGCCGGATTCGATCTGGTCGCCGATCGCGATCCAGCCCTTGTTGGGGTCGATCCCCATCAGGTTGCGCACCAGGTAGTCGCCGGTGTCCGACCCGCCCACCGGCAGGGCGGCATAGATGAAATTGGCGCAGCGCTCCAGGTTGCGCGCCAGCATCTCGCCGATCTCTTCCTTGAAGACGTCGAGCGCCGGCCGGCCGTCGATCTCCATCACCACGTTCTTCTGCGCGGTGGTGGCGACGTGGGCCGGGCCGATCGGCGCGCAGCCCTGGCTGAGTCCCGCGATCAGGTTGATGGAGGAGCCGATCCACGCGCCCGAGGCGCCGCCTTCGCTGACCTCGCCCGCGATCTGCACCATCGGCCCGCGCGAAGAGGCAAGGCCGCCGACCAGATAAGCCCCGCTCGCCTCCGCCAGCCTGTCCAGCATCAGCGGCAGGCGCTGCGCCCGCGGGTCAGCATGCACGATCGCGACATTGGGGCGCTGGGCCTCGAACCACTCGCTGCCGGCACCCGCCGCATCATCGCCGCGGCCGGGGAACACGCGGAAGGAATCGTCCGGCAGGTCGGCGATCAGCGCGCTCACCGCCGGCTGGTCGTAATATTCGTTGCTGCCGTTGGCCGAGGCACCGAGGATGCCCATGCCGGTGGCGCCGATCCAATGCTCGACGCCGGTCTCCTTGCGCAGGCGATCCAGGATCTCGCCGGCCTGTTCCGCGATCACGTCTGTCACATAGAGAAAGCCGAGCGGATTGGTCTTGCGCGCGCTCGTCTGCGGCCCTTGCATCAGTTCCTTGAGACAGGCATCGACCGCCTCGCGCCAATCGGCGCCAGCCGCATGACCCGCGCGGAAGCGCGTCACGACGCCTGCTCCAGCTTGTCCATCGCCTGCGTCACATAGGGCAGCAGATTGCGCACGATGATCGCCACGCCATTGCCATTGGGATGAATGCCGTCCGCCTGATTCAAGTCTGAATCCTGCGCCACATCCTGTAGCAGAAACGGCATGAACAGAAGATTATGCGCCTTCGCCAGCTCTGGATAGATGGCATCGAACGCGGCCGTGTATTCGGTCCCGAGATTGGGCGGGGCCAGCATGCCCGCGAGCACGATCTCGACGCCCGCCGCCTTGGTCTTCTGGATGATCGCGTCCAGGTTGGCCCGGGTGATCTTGGGGTCCAGCCCCCGCAACATGTCGTTGCCGCCGAGCGCCAGGATCATGATCTGGGGCTTGTCGGCCAGGGCCCAGTCGAGGCGGGTGACGCCGTCCGCCGTCGTATCGCCGGAAACACCACCATTGATCATGGTGACCGGGCGACCCATCTTGTTGAGAGCCTCCGCCAGGCGGGTGGGTAGCGTATCCTGTTCTGTAAGGCCGTAGCCGGCGGTGAGGGAATCGCCATAGGCCAGGATGCGGATCGGCTCGGAGGCGTGAGCGGGGGCAAAGGCGCCCGGAAATGCAACCAGCGCGGCGATGAGAAAGGTGAGACGCGTGAACGACGGCAATATTGAACGCATGAGCCCGGCCATTCCGGCGATCCATCTGGAGAACGTGCATCTGACACTGGCGAGCGAAGCCGGTCGCGTCAACATCCTCAAGGACATCCACCTTCACATCGACGTAGGTGAAACTGTAAGTCTGGTCGGGCCATCGGGTTCCGGCAAGACTTCGCTGCTGCTGCTGATTGCGGGCCTGGAACAGGCAACCGGCGGTCGCATCGCGCTCTCCGGCCGCGACATCACCAGGATGTCGGAGGACGAGCTCGCCTTGTTGCGCCGCGACCAGGTCGGCATCGTGTTCCAGAGTTTCCATCTCATCCCGACCATGAGCGCACTGGAGAATGTCGCGGTGCCGCTCGAGCTCACCGGTGCGGTGGATGCATTCGAGCGCGCCGAGGCCGCGCTCACCGCCGTCGGCCTCGGCCATCGGCTGACGCATTATCCATCGCAGCTGTCGGGCGGCGAGCAGCAGCGTGTCGCGCTGGCGCGCGCGCTCGCGCCGCGGCCGAAGATCCTGCTGGCCGACGAGCCAACCGGCAACCTCGACATCGACACCGGCGCCAAAATCGTCGATTTGATGTTCGACCGTGCGCACGCCATCGACGCGACCTTGCTGCTCATCACCCACGATCCGAGCCTGGCCGCCCGCTGCCGCCGCCAACTCCACATGGCCGACGGCCACATCGTACGGGATAGCGCCCGGGTTGCGGCGTGATGTTCGCTGCTCCCTCCCTTGCGTCATCACCGAGCCGCAGCGAAGCTGCGAGACCCGGTGGCCCAAGTTTACTTCCATCACTCGATGTTTACTTGGACCCCCGGATCAAGTCCGGGGGTGACGGTAGAGTAGGCAGTCGGGAAGAACGCGCATGAGCACGGTCTTCCTCCCCTTCCGCTTTGCCCGTCGCGAACTGCGCGCGGGCACGCACGGGTTCCGCCTGTTCATCGCGTGCCTGATTCTCGGCGTCGCGGCAATCGCCGGCATCGGCTCGATCAGCGCCGCCGCCATCTCCGGCATCGCGGCCAACGCCAAGGCGATCCTCGGCGGCGACATGGAGGTGCGGTTGACGCACCGCGCGGCGACGCCCGAAGAGCTTGCGGCGATCCAGCGCAATGGCGAGATCTCGCACGTGATCGAGATGCGCGCGATGGCCAAGCCGACGACCGACGGCGCGCTGCCGGTGCTGGTCGAGCTCAAGGGCGCGGACCAGGTCTACCCGCTCTATGGCGCGCTCGCCCTCAGCGACCAGAAACCGCTGGCCGAATTGCTGGCGCAACAGCCGGACGGCAGCTACGGCGCGCTCGCCCATCGCGTGCTGCTGCAGCGCGCCGGCCTCAAGGTCGGCGACCGCCTGGTCGTCGGCAACGTCCGGTTTGTCATCACCGCCGCGATCGAGCGCGAGCCCGATTCCACCACCCAGGTCTTCGCCCTCGGCCCGCGCCTGCTGATATCGCAGGCAGCGCTGGACGCTACCGGCCTGGTGCAGCCGGGCAGCCTGGTCTACCACTCCTATCGCATCAAGATGGCGCCGAACGCCGATCGCGCCGCGGCCGCCGCCGCGCTCAATGCCGAATTCCCCAACGCCGGCTGGCGCATCCGCCAGCTCGAGGATGCCGGCCAGCGCACCCGCGATTTCCTCGAGAACACCCGCGCCTATCTCGACCTCATCGGGCTTAGCGCGCTGTTGATCGGCGGGCTCGGCATCGCCAACGCGGTGCGCGCACATCTCGAGGGCAAGGCGCGCGTCATCGCCATGCTGAAATGCATCGGCGCGACCTCGAGCCAGATCGCCGCCACCAACCTCATCACCATCGGCGTGATGGCGGCCATCAGCATCGTCGTCGCGCTCGCTGTCGGCGCGACCTTCCCATTCCTGTTCAAGGCCTCGCTGGCGCAGGTCGACGTCGATCTCGAAACCGGAATCTATGCAGAGCCGCTGGTGCGCGCCGCCGCTTTCGGTGCGTTGACCGCGTTCGCCTTCTCGCTGCCCTCGCTGCTGCGCGCGCGCCGCACCAAGCCGGCGCAGCTGTTCCGCGCCGCCGCGGTCGAGCTCGGCACCGTCGGCCGCAAGGACCTCGTCGCCGTCGGCCTCGCCGGCCTCGCGCTCGCGGCGCTGGTGATCGCCACCGCCGAGAACAAGCTGCTGGCCGCCGGCTTCACCGCCGCCGCGGTCGCGACGTTGCTCGCGTTCCGCGGCTTGGCGGCGCTGGTCCAGGCCGCCGCGCACCGGGCGCAGCGCCGGCTGAAGCCGGGCCGCAACGCGCGCGCCCTGCGCTTCGCGCTCGCGACGCTCGGCCGCCGCTCGGCGCCGGTCGCCAGCATCGTGCTGTCGATCGGCCTCGGCCTCACCGTCCTGATCGCGGTCGCGCTGATCCAGGGCAGCATCCTCAGCGACTTTGCGCGCTCCATGCCGCAGCGCGCGCCGAGCTTCTATTTCATCGACATCCAGCCCGACCAGGTCGCCGCGCTGCAATCAACCGTGATGGCGACACCCGGCGCCAGCGACTACCAGCGCGTGCCGATGCTGCGCGGCCGCATCGTACGCATGAACGACGTTCCGGCGGAAAAGATCGTGCCGCCCAAGGATCACGAATGGGTGCTGCGCGGCGACCGCGGCCTCACCTGGTCGGCGACGCCCACGGAAAACGGGCAGATCGTCGCCGGCGACTGGTGGCCGGCGGACTACCAGGGCGATCCGCTGATCTCGCTCGACAAGGGGACAGCCGACGCGTTCGGCCTCAAGCTCGGCGACACCATCACCGTCAACCTGCTGGGTCGCGAGGTCACCGGCAAGATCGCCAATCTGCGCGCGGTCGACTGGTCGTCCTTCGGGATCAACTTCGTGATGGTGTTCTCCCCGGGCCTGATGGAGTCCGCGCCGCAGACCAGCATCGCGACCGTGCGCGTGCCGGCCGACGAGGAAGGCGGCCTGATGAACCGGGTCGCCGCCAAATACCCCAACATCTCAGCGATCCGGGTCAAGGACGCGCTGGCGACCGCCCTCGACCTGCTGACCCAGGTCGGCGGCGCGATCCGCGGCACCGCCCTTGCCACCCTCGGCGCCGGCATCCTGGTGTTGGCGGGCGCGGTGGCGGCCGGGCGCGAGAAGCGGATCTACGAAGCCGTGCTGCTGAAGATGCTGGGCGGCCGGCGGCGCGACATCGCGTTCGGCTATCTCTGGGAGTTCTCGCTGCTGGCGTTGGTCAGCGGCGCGCTTGCCGTCATCCTCGGCAGCTTCGGCGCCTGGCTGTTCCTGAAGCTCAACCTCGAGACCCAGCTGGTCATGACGCCCGCGGTGGTGGCGGGCGTCATCGCCCTCGCCCTGGCGCTCGCGCTGGTGCTCGGCTTCTGGGGCTCCTGGCGTGCGCTCGGCGCCAAGGCGGCCCCCTTCTTGCGCAACGAATAGCGTTTCCTGCGCAATGAATAGATACCCGGATTAGGCGAAATATGAATCGCTATCCCATCCGAATCTGGTAGAATCGTGCGCGCGACCGACGAGACCTGTGGGGACGGGTCTTTCAGGGCAGGAGTGAGGGCCGGGCGCATGTATGTTTTGCCGTCGGAGGCATCCGAGGCGGAATTCCGCGAGCTGTTGGCTTATTGGCAGTCGAAGCTGGCGCCGGGGCGCCTGCCCGGCCGGCAGCATATCGACCCGACCGAACTCCAGCCGCGCCACCTGTCCCAACTGCTGCTCCTCGACGTAGTGGCGCCCGCCGCGCCCAAGCTGCGTCGGCGCTATCGCTTCCGCGTCGCCGGCACCGGCTTCTCGGCCATCGCCGGCCGCGACGTGACCGGTCTCTATTACGACGAGATCGGCGCGCCCGAACGAGCAATGCCGGTGATCCGCGCCCTTGACCTGGTGGTCGAGCGCAAGGCGCCGGTCTACCTCTCCGGCCGCCTCAGCATCCCCTCGCAGGATTATGTCTGGGTCAAGCGCCTCGGCCTGCCGCTGGCGCAGGACGGCGACACCGTCGACATGATCCTCGCCGTCTGGATCGCCGAACGTCGCAAGATCTCCGACCTCGCGCGCAGCAACCTGGACCGCGAAGCCGGCTCACCCCAAGTGCTGGAGCGGCAGTAATGGTACGTTTGCCGTACCGCATACCATCTGCTAGACTGTTGGGATTGGGCCATGATCCGAAGCTTTAAGAGCAAGGACCTAATGGCCTTCTTTGCCGGAGACGCTCCCGTGCGCCTGCGGCCATTGGAATCACAGCTTTCGAGGCGGCTTCAGATCTTGGATTCTGCCACAAGCACCAGGTCGCTGGCCGGACTGCCGTCAAGCCACTTCGAGGCGCTGAAGGGCGACCGCAAGGGTCAATACAGCATTCGGGTGTGGCGGCTGTGTTTTCGGTTCGAGGGCGAGGACGCATACGATGCTGAGCTTGTGGACTACCACTGAGGCGTTGCCATGAATAGGCCCCTGAACAAACTTCGGGCTGTGCATCCGGGCGAAATCCTCGCAGATGAACTGCGCGACCTTGGGTTGACCGCACGCGCGTTCGCTGGCGCGCTCAAGGTGCCGCACAACCGGATCAGCGCCATTCTCAATGGCCAGCGCGGCATCTCCGCAGACACGGCTCTGCGGCTGGCCGCCTATTTCGGAACCGAGCCGCAATTCTGGATGAACCTCCAGCAGGCCTACGATCTGAAGACAACCGAGGCGGCGAAGGGCGCTGCTATCCGTAAGCAGGTGCGCCCCCGAGCGGCTTAGGCCACTCAGCGCCGGAGCGCGTTGCGCTTAAAGTCGGAGAGCGTGTAGGCGCCGGTTGCGAACACCAGCAGGAAGTAAATGGCGGCCGCCGTGCCGACCAGCGCGCTGAGCGCGCCGATCTGATGCCACAGCGTTCCGGCCAGCCACGGCTGGAGCAGATGCTGCCCGCCGATCAGCACGCCGGCCATCGCGACGGTGGCGAGCGCGAAGCGCGGCAGGTTGCGCTTCAGCCTCTGGTCCAGCACCAGGAAGCCGCGCTTGCTGAGCGTGCGATAGAGCAAAGTGCAGTTGAGCCACGACGCGATCCCGGTGCCGAGCGCAATCCCGACAAAGCCGATGCCCCAGCGCCGCAGCAGGAAGAAGAACAGGATGCAGATCGTCATGTCGGTGACGATGGTGATGATCGAATAGCGGAACGGCGTCACGGTGTCGCCGCGCGCGAAGAAGCCGGGCTGCAGCGTCTTGTTCAGCACATAGGCCGGCAGCCCGAGCGAGATCGCCATCAGCGCCAGCGCGGTGTTGGTGGTGGCATCGGCCGTGAACGCGCCGCGCTCGTAGACCACGCGCACGATCGGCTCGGCCGCGATGATGAGCCCGATGGTCGCCGGCAGGATCAGCAGCAGGCCGAACTCCAGCGAGCGGTTGAAGGCCGCCATGCCTTCCGCCTCGCGCCCGCCGCGGATCGAGCGCGCCAGCACCGGCAGCAGCACCACGCCGATCGCCGCGCCCACCAGCGACAGCGGCAACTGATAGAGCCGGTCGGCGTATGACAGGTACGACACCGCCTGGTCCTGCAGCGAGGAGAGGATGGTGGCGATCGCGATGCTGATCTGCTGCGCGCCGCCGCTGACCAGGCCCGGCACCATCAGCTTCGCGACCTGCTTGATCTCCGCCGTGATCTTCGGCCACGGCAGCCGCAATCCATAGCCGAGCTTCGCAGCCACGAGGTAGAGCCACAGGAACTGCAGCAATCCGGCGAAGGTCTCGCCCCAGGCCAGCACCATCACCGGATCGTCGAGATGGGGCGCGACGAAAATGAGGCCGAGCGTCAGCACCACGTTGAGCAGGATCGGCGCCGCCGCGGCATGGCCGAAATGGTGCAGCGAATTGAGGACGCCGCCGAACAAGGCGGCGAGGAACATGAACAGCAAATAGGGAAAACAGATCGAGGTCAGCAGGATCGTGAGCGCGAACTTGTCCGGGTCGTCGTGGAAGCCCGGCGCGAACGCCAGGATCAGCAGCGGCATGGCGATCTCGGCGATCGCCGTCAGCAGCAGCATGAACACCAGCATGCTGGCCAGCACCCGCTCCGCGAAGGCGCGCGCCTCCGCCGGGCCGCCCTGTTCCAGCCGCCCCGCGAACATCGGCACGAAGGCGGCGTTGAACGCGCCCTCCGCGAACAGCCGCCGGAACAGGTTCGGCAGCCTTTGCGCCACGAACCACGCATCCGCCACCGCGCTGGTGCCGAACCAGTGCGCAATCAGCATCTCGCGCACGAATCCCAGCACGCGCGAGATCAAGGTCATGAATCCGACACTGAGGACGGAGCGGATGGAGAACAAGTGCGACTCGGAACTAGACAGGCTTCACTGGGACTCTTCTTTACGTCATCACCGGGCCGACGCGCCAGCGTCGAGACCCGGTGATCCAAGTTTGCAAGAGCTTGCTCGGGCGGCGAATTTGGATCGCCGGGTCAAGCCCGGAGATGACGGGTTAGAGAGAATGCGTTCACTGCGCCGCCGAGACCGCCGGCGCGTCGCCTTCGCGCAGCACGTCGAGCAGCGCGGCCCGGATCGCCTTCAGCTTGGGCTCGGCCTCGACCTTCAGGCCGAAGCGATCCTTGACGTAGAATGTGTCGACCGCGCGGTGGCCGAAGGTCGAAATCTTGGCGTTTGCGATCCGGAGATCCTGTTCGGTCAAGACCGAGGTCAGCGCGTGCACCAGGCCGCGCCGGTCGCGGCCGGTGATCTCGATCAACGTGTAGGCCGCGCTCGCCTTGTTGTCGATCAGCACGCGCGGCGCCACCGGGAAGGCGCTGGTCTTGGGGTTGACGTGCGGCGGCAGGGTCTTAAGCGCCGCCAGCGTCGCCTCCGGCGCGCCCAGCACCCGCTCGATGGTGGCGGTGAGGCGCGCCAGCCGCGTCGGCTGGTCGAACGGCCCGCCTTCCGAATCCTGGATCGCGAACACGTCGAGCGCCTTGCCGTTCTTCAGGGTGAAGATGCGCGCTTCCACGATGCTGGCGCCGGTGAGGGCGCAGGCGCCGGCCAGCTGCGACACCAGGCCGGCGCGGTCGGACACATAGATCGTGACCTCGGTCATCGCCTCCCAGGAATCGACCCGGAAATCGACCGACAGGGCGCGGCCCTCGATCTCGGCGTCGCGCACCAGCCGGGCATGGCGCTCCAGGATCGGCATCGGGAACGACAGCCAGTAGCCCGGATGCCCGCGCTCCAGATGCGCCTCGATATCCTCCGCCGGCCAGTCGGCGAGCTTGCCCTTGAGTTCGCCCAGCACCTTGTCGATCTCGCGCTCGCGGCCCGCGAAGAGGAGGCCGCCGGAGAGATACTCCTCGGTGCGGTTGTAGAGGTCGCGCAGCAGCTGCGCCTTCCAGCCGTTCCAGGTCTTCGGGCCGACTGCGCGGATGTCGGCGACCGTCAGCACCAGCAATTGCCTGAGGCGCTCCATCGACTGCACTTGGTCGGCGAACACCTGGATGGTCGCTGGATCGTCGAGGTCGCGCTTGAACGCGGTGTTCGACATCAGCAGGTGCTGGCGCACCAGCCACGCCACGGTTTCGGTCTGGTCGTCGGTGAAGCCGAGGCGCGGGCACAATTGCTCCGCCAGCTCGGCGCCCAGCACCGAGTGATCGCCGTTGCGCCCCTTGGCGATGTCGTGCAGCAGCACCGCGACATAGAGCACGCGCCGCGACTGGATCTCGTGCACCACGCGGGTCGCGATCGGCGCCTCTTCCGACAGCTCGCCGGTCTCGATCTTGTGCAGGATGCCGAGCGCATAAATGGTGTGCTCGTCGACCGTGAAGTGGTGGTACATGTCGAACTGCATCTGCGCCACCACGCGCCCGAAATCCGGCACGAAGCGCCCGAACACACCGGCCTCGTTCATGCGGCGCGCCGCCACCTCCGGCCCCTTGGAGCGCGAGGTCAGGACCTTCATGAAGATCGCGTTGGCGTCCGGATTCTCGCGATAGGCTTTGTCGATCAGCTTGGACTTGTCCGCGATCCAGGTGAAGGTCATCGGCTGGATGTCGAGGTCGTGCTTCTGCGCCACCCGGAAGATGCGCAGCAGGTCGAGCGGATGCTTGTCGAAGTGCTTGGCGTTCGGCACGGAGAGTCGCCCGCCGTCGATCCCGAAGCCCTCCAGCTCGCGCTTGCGCAAGCCGATCGATGGCAGCCGGATGAAGGAGCGCTTGACGTGCTGCGCCTCGACCGCCGTGCAGAAGAAGCGCGTCAGCTCGCCCACCGACTTGGCGGTGAGGAAATAATGCTTCATCAGCCGCTCGACCGCGTTGTTGCCGGCGTGGTCGCGGTAGCCGAGTCTACGCGCGATCTCGAGCTGGATGTCGAAGGTCAGCTTGTCTTCGCCCCGCTCGCGCAGGAAATGCAGGTGGCAGCGCAGCAGCCAGAGATAGGCCTCGGCCTTGTCGAAGCGGTGCGCCGCATCGGGCGTCAGCACGCCCTCCTCGACCAGCTTGTCGGTGGTCTCGGCGTTGTAGAGGAAGCGGCCGATCCAGCGCAGCGTCTGCAGGTCGCGCAGCCCGCCCTTGCCTTCCTTGATGTTGGGCTCGAGGGCGTAGCGCGACGGCCCGAACCGCTCGTGCCGCACTTTGCGCTCGTTGAGCTTGGCCTGGTAGAAGGCCTCGCCCTGGCCCGCCACGCACTCCTTGTGGAAGCGCTTGCGGAACTTGTCGAACAGCGCCTGCTTGCCCCACAGGTAGCGCGCCTCGAGCAGCGCGGTCTTGATGGTGAGGTCGCCCTTAGCGCGCGCGAGGCACTCTTCGATCGAGCGCGCCGACTGCCCGACCTTCAGCCCCAGGTCCCACAGCCGGTAGAGGATGTATTCCACCACCTGCTCGCAATGGGACGTGAGCTTGTAGGGCAGCAAGAACAGGAGATCGATGTCGGAATAGGGCGCCAGCTCGGCGCGGCCGTAGCCGCCGACCGCCACCAGCGCGATCTTCTCCGCCTCCGACGGATTGGCGAGCGGGTAGAGCTGGGTGGTGGTGAAGTCGTAGATGGCGCGGATCAGCTGGTCGATCATGAAGCTGGTCTCGCGCGCCAGCCGCCGGCCACTGTCCGCCGCCCGCGGGTCGGCCTCGAACCGCCGCCGGATCTCCGCCCGCCCGGCCGCCAGGTGCTCGCGCAGGATCGCCCCGACCACCGCCGTGTCGGCATGGGGGTCGCGCGACCCCGCCACGGCGTCCGTCAGCGCCTGGGTCAGCGCCCGCCGGTCCAGGATATCCCGCTGCTTCTCGATCTCGGGGCGAGTCTGGATGTTCATGGGAGGAAGATAAGGCCTAGGACCCTTCAGGGAAAGTGAAGGCCACAGCCGTTCCTTACTCCGTCATGCCAAGGCTTGGCCTTGGCATCCACGAGTTTGCCTAGGCCAGGATCAGATCGTAGAGATCGACCCACTTAGGATTTTCCTTAATGATTAGCCTGATTTTCCAGGCGCGTGACCAGCCTTTGATCACTTTCTCGCGCCGGATCGCGCCCTGGATGGTCTCGTGCGGCTCCGCAAAGACCAGCATCTTCAAGCCGTGACGTTTGGTAAATCCAGGAATCGCTCCGGTTCGGTGCTGCCAGATTCGATGGGGAAGGCTGCTGGTGACGCCGACATACAGCGTCCCGTTTGGCTTGTTGGTCATGATGTAGACCCATCCGCCCATGCCCTGCCTCGGCCGAACTCGTGGATGCCAAGGCCAAGCCTTGGCATGACGGGAAATGGCGAAACTACACCTAGTCCCCCGAGGTGCCCCTAGTCCCCCGGCGCCCGCAGCTTTGCCAGTGCGCCGTAGACCGCGTCCAGGCTGCCGGCCGCGCAGCCCATGCCGATGACGTGGCGCTTGAAGCCGCCGAAGGCCGGGTTGAGGTAGCGCTGGACGGCGATGCAGCGGGAGAGCGTGCCGCTGATGTGCGAGGTGAATTCGGCGGTGTCGTAGCCGCTCTGGTAGCCGATGCCGTTCCAGTCCTGCAGCTCGACGCCGCTGAAGAAGTCGTGGGTGTTCTCGCGCAGGTTCTGGTAGCGCATGTGCAGCCCGGTCGAGGTCAGCCGGATGCTGACCAGGGTCAGGAACATCTCGCGTTCGTCGGAGGTGACGTTGATCACGTCCGACTGGCTTTCGCCGCTGGCGCCGTCCTTGCGGGGCTTGGCCTCGTAGCGCAGGCAATCGACGAAATAGCCGTCGCCGGAGAACACGAACGGCGTGCTGCTGCAGTCGATCGCGCTGTCCTCCGCCGCCGTCGCCGGCGCGGGCAGCAAGGCGCCCAGAATCGCGACGAGCATCACCACGGCTGCAACCGCCGACATCCCGGATTTCATCAAAGATTGGTCCTCTCTCTTCAATCCGCGGGCGCCTCGAAAACGCGCAACCGCCCGATTCGAACATCCGGCCCCCGCCCGACTCTTGCCGGACCGCGGGCTATCCCGCAAGTAGGCCTAAAGCCTCAGGAATCCCTGAGTGCTGGCTTGCCTTCCTTAGCAGCCCGGGCCTAATCTCGCGTTAACGCGGGCAGGAAAGCCCGCTGCGCCGGATCAGGAGCGCGGGGTCAACAGGGGGATCGAATGGCGGAAAAAGCGCTGGTCGTCGAGGATCTGCACAAGCGATTCGGCGACCTCGAGGTGCTGAAGGGCGTCTCGGTCGAGGCCAATGTCGGCGACGTGGTCGCCATGATCGGCTCGTCCGGCTCGGGCAAGTCGACGCTGCTCCGCTGCATCAACCTGCTGGAGACGCCGGATTCCGGCAAGGTCTATGTCAGCGGCGAGCTGATCCGCATGCGCCCGACCAAGGACGCCCATGCGGTGCCTGAGGACTGGAAGCAGGTCGACCGCATCCGCTCCACCCTCGGCATGGTGTTCCAGAGCTTCAATCTGTGGTCACACATGACCATCCTCGAGAACGTGATCGAGGCGCCGGTGCATGTGCTGAAGCTGTCGAAGAAGGACGCCATCGAACGCGCCGAGAAGCTGCTCGCCAAGGTCGGCATCGCCGACAAGCGCAACCACTATCCCAGCCACCTCTCCGGCGGCCAGCAGCAGCGCGCCGCGATCGCCCGCGCCCTGGCGATGGAGCCGAAGGTGATGCTGTTCGACGAGCCGACCTCCGCGCTCGACCCCGAGCTGGTCGGCGAAGTGCTGCGCGTGATGCGCCAGCTGGCCGAGGAAGGCCGCACCATGCTGGTGGTGACCCACGAGATCGGCTTCGCCCGCGAGGTCGCCAACAAGTTCATCTTCCTGCACCAGGGCCGCATCGAGGAACAAGGCAACCCCAAGGAAGTGTTCGCCAACCCAAGGTCGGACCGCCTGAAAGGCTTCCTCACCACCGCGCATCATAAGTAACGATCACGTAGCGTTCGTCATGGTCGCGGCAGCGCGACCATCCACGAGTTTGTGTGCGAGTCGCTCCCCTAATCCGCCCGTGCCTTCAGCTCCTGGGCCATGCCGGCGCGGTTCTTCACCAGCTGCGACCAGCCGCTGCCGCCGATGTGGCCGCCGTCGACCACCAAGTCCTGTCCGCTGACGAAACTGCCGGCGTCGCTGGCAAGGTATAGCGCCGCCTGCGCGATGTCCTCGGGCAGGCCGGCACGCGGCAGCGGCTGGGCGGCGGCGAAGCGTTCCTTGAGGCTGTCGGCGATGCTATCCGCCACGGCGTCCGCCAGGCCGGCGCTCTTCGCGAAGATCCCGGTGACGATGGCGCCCGGCGAGATGCTGTTGACGCGGATGCCCTTCTCGCCAAGCTCCGCGGCGACGCAGCGCGTGACGTGGATCACCGCTGCCTTGGCCGCGGAATAGCTGTGGGCCGAACAGCCGGCGCGCAGGCCGGCGATGCTGCCGGTGTTGATGATGCTGCCGGAGCCTTGGCGGATCATGGCGGGTGCTGCGTATTTCATGCCGAGCACAACGGCGCGCAGATGGGTGGCGATGACCGTGTCGAAGTGATCCATGTCGAGATCGGCGATGGAGGTCAGTCGACCGGGATTGCCGGCATTGTTGAAGAGGCAGTCGAGGCGGCCGAGCTTGGCGAGCGTGTGCTCGATCAACGCTTTGATGTCGCTTTCCTTGGTAACATCGGTGCGCACGAAGATCGCGGCCGGCCCGAGCGCTTTCGTCACGCTTTCGCCCTCCGCCTGCCTTCGCCCCGCGACCACCACCCTGGCGCCTTCCGCGACGAACAGCTCGGCCGTGCGTGCGCCGATGCCGCTGGTTCCGCCGGTTATGATCGCGACCTTGCCGTCAAGCGCTCCCATCGCCCGTCTCCTCGCGGATTGGCCGAGTGCCGAATTTCCCACGGGCGATGGCAAGAGTCAGCCGGGATTCTCCATAGGAGATGGTGGTTCCGCGCGAAACTTGCCCTTCCAGTCCTCGAGGCCCGGTTTGTTGCCCCCAACCTTCCCTCACGAGAAGGGAAGGGGTCTATAATGGGTGCTTCAACAGTAGCGAGACGTCTTGTGTCGCAATCATCCCTGAATGGCGCCGGCTACACCATCAGCAGCACGCTCGAAGACATCGACTTCGATGCGCTCTACGCCTTCCTGAGCGCCAGCTACTGGTCGCGCGGCATTCCGCGCGAGACCATGGAGCGCTCGGTGCGTGGCTCGCTGCCCTTCGTGCTGCGCGATGAGCACGGCAACCTCGCCGGCTTCGCGCGGGTCGTCACCGACCGCGCAACTTTCGGCTATATCGGCGATTTGTTCGTGCTGCCGGAGCATCGCGGCAGGGGCTTGTCCAAGCGCCTGATGGACGCCATCATGGGTCACCCTGAGTTGCAGAACTTCCGTCGCTGGATGCTGGCGACCAGCGACGCTCACGGGCTTTACGAGAAATTCGGATTCCGGCCTCTCGCCGCGCCGGAGGTATTGATGGAGCGGCACGACCCCAACGTCTACGTGCCGCGGGACTGACGGGCCATGGCTCTTATCAACTATCTCACTCTCATCCAGTTCGACGAAGGCGCCATCCGCCTGGTCGGCCAGGAGTGCGCGCGCCTCAACATCGCGCGGCCGATGGTGGTGACGGACCAAGGCGTGCGCGCCGCCGGCCTGCTCGATCGCCTGACCGCGCATCTGAAGGAAGGCGTGCCGGTGTATGACGGCACGCAATCCAACCCGACCGAAGCTTCGGTGATCGAAGCGACGGCGGTCTACAAGCAGCACCAGTGCGACGGCGTGATCGGCCTCGGCGGCGGCTCTTCGATCGACCTCGGCAAGGCGGTCGCGCTCGCGGCCACGCACGATGGGCCGCTCAAGAGCTACGCCGTGATCGAAGGCGGCATGGCCAGGATCACTGCCGCGATGGCGCCGATCATCGCGATCCCCACCACCGCCGGCACCGGCAGCGAAGTGGGCCGTGGCGCCGTCATTATCATGGCAGATGGGCGCAAGCTCACCATGATCTCGCCGCACATGATCCCGAAGGTCGCGATCTGCGATCCGGAGCTGACTTACGGCCTGCCGCCGGTGCTGACCGCCGCCACCGGCATGGACGCGATCGCCCATTGCATCGAGACCTTCCTCTCCGCCGCGTTCAACCCTCCCGCCGAGGGCATCGCGCTCGACGGCCTGCGCCGCGCGTGGCTGCACATCGAGCGCGCCACCAAGAACGGCAGCAAGGACGGCGAAGCGCGCCTCAACATGATGAGCGCCTCGATGCAGGGCGCGCTGGCGTTCCAGAAGGGCCTCGGCTGCGTGCATTCGCTGAGCCACTCGCTCGGCGGCGTGAATCCCAGGCTGCACCACGGCACGCTCAATGCAATGTTCCTGCCCGCGGTAATCCGCTTCAACGCCGAAGCGGAGAGCGTGAAGCGCGAGCGCAAGATCGAGCGCCTGGCCGAGACCATGGGCCTCAGCGGCGCGCAGGACGTCGCGCCCGCGCTGAGGGCAATGAACGCCAAGCTCAATCTGCCCGCCGGCCTCCGGCCCATGGGCGTGACCGAAGACCTGTTCCCGAAGATCATCGAAGGCGCGCTCGCCGACCACACCCACAAGACCAACCCGCGCGAGGCCAGCGCCAAGGACTACGAAGCGATGCTGCGGGAGTCGCTGTAGTGCGCCGCCGCGCGCTCCTCGCCTTGCTTGCGAGCGCGCCGCTGCTGCCGAGGACCATCGCACAAGCGCAGGACAACGCCGCGCTCAACGACGCGGCCAAAGACGCCGTGACGGCGTTCCTGAAAGCCCTGCGCAACGAGGACATGGACGCCGCGATGAAGTTCGTGGCCGCGCCGTTCGTGGCGGAGGACGCGCAGATCTTCGCCACCGAGGCCGAGGTGAAGGCCTATCTCACCGCGATGTGCATGGAACTGCCGGCGGCCGAGATGCCGAACGAAGTGCTCGCCATCCTCGACTACGACCAGAGCCGCGCCGCCACCGCCCCGGCAGCGCTCAAGCTGCGCGACACCGTGCTCACCAAGGGCGACCTGCTGGTGGCCACCGGCCGCAACGGCCTCTCCCGCGGCGTGCTGCTGGTAAAGGCGAACGGCGGCAAGCCGGTGGTGGTGGGAGTGGGATATTGAAGCGCCAGACAATGATCGTGAAGGCCAAGGAAAGCGCATGCTTCAGAACGAGCACAATGTAAACCTTGAAATTCGCGCTCTAACCGATGCCGGTTTGCGAGAAGCCATTGGTGGCGTGTGCATCCATTGGGCGTTGCTCGAGCTAACTGTCGAACGCCTGCTATCAACTTTGGAAGGAACGCCAGGAACGCTCCGTTACGAGTCCGATTTGGGAGCGAATCTGCAGAAACTTGATCGAATGATTGAGATTCCTGGCCGTCTAGATGCGGGTCAGGCAAGGGACATCCGAAAGCTTATCGAGAGAACACGAGAGTTGAGGAAAGAGCGGCACCGGGTAACGCACGGTCTATGGGGAACAGATGAGAGTGGTGTGATTCACTCTGTGTTTCCGGCCCTTCGACGAGATGTCCCTCCAGTGAAACCCGTAGTCGTCGACGACATAAGACAACTAAAGCTACGCATCCTTACCCTCGGCAAATCCTTCCGCAGATACGTGGATCCACTCGATTCGGTGCGGATTCAGTGGGAGAAGGAATAGACTGCCGTCGAATGCACGACTTTCCATGCGTGGCCCGGCCGTTAACGCCTTTTACGTAACCCTAACGCTGCGACTCGGAACGGAACCGAATCGGAACGATTCGAGATTCCCGATGAGAACACCGTTGTGCGATTCAAAGTGAGCCAATACAATGGCTTGCGGTAGGGTTCTTAAAGTAGTTTCGATGTTTCCGCTTTGTGCTGGTTTGGCCGCTCCGAGTCGCGCCCGAGTCGCATGTTGAAGCGGCTGGTAATTTCCGGATTCGATGGGGTATCGGGGTCCCATGACGACTGACCGACTCGAGTCGCTGATGCGGTTCCATCCGTTCACGCGTCTCAACAAACTGCTGGAAAGCGTACAAGCCGGCGGCGGGAATACGCCGCTCGCGTTGTCGGTGGGCGAACCGCAATTCACCCCGCCGCAGATGATCCAGCGCCTGATCTCCGAGCAGTTCCCGCTGTGGGGCAAATACCCCCAGGCGCTGGGCAACGAGCCGTTCCGCAAGGCCGCCGCCGGCTGGCTGACCCGCCGCTTCCGTCTCCCGGAGGGCATGGTCGATCCGGCCAAGCACGTGATGCCGGTCAGCGGGACGCGCGAGGCGCTGTTCCACATCGCGCTCTCCGCGGTGCCCGAGAGCGCGCCCGGCGACGACAAGCCGGTCGTGCTGATGCCGAACCCGTTCTATCACGTCTATGCCGGCGCGGCGGCCGCGGCCGGTGCCGAGCCGTACTTCCTCAACGCGACCGAAGAGAACGGCTTCTTCCCGGAGATCGCGGCGATTCCCGCGGCGATCCTGAAGCGCACCGCGCTTGCCTACATCTGCTCGCCCGCCAATCCGCAGGGCGCGGTCGCGCCGCTGTCGTATCTCACCGAGTGGCTGAAGCTGGCACGCGCGCACAACTTCGTGCTGGCGAGCGACGAGTGCTATTCGGAGATCTATCGCGGCACGCCGCCGCACGGCGCGCTCGAAGCCGCGCGCGAGCTGGGCGGTGCACTGGACAACCTCATCATCTTCCATTCGCTCAGCAAGCGCTCGAGCGGCGCCGGCCTGCGCTCCGGCTTCGTCGCGGGCGAGGCGCGGCTGATCCAGCGCCAGGCGCAGCTGATCAATTTCGGTGGCGTCGCGACGCCGTTCCCGATCCTCGCCGCCGCCACCGCGCTGTGGCAGGACGAGGCGCACGTCGCGGACTACCGCGCCAAGTACATCGAGAACTTCAACGCCGCGCAGGACGCGCTCGAAGACACCTTCGGCGAGGTGCGCGCGGAAGGCGGCTTCTTCCTGTGGCTCGACGTCGGCGACGGCGAAGCAGCGGCAAAAGCCTTGTGGGAGAAGGCGGCGATCAAGGTGTTGCCCGGCGGCTACATGGCGCGGCCCGATGCGAGCGGCTTCAATCCGAGCCAGCGTTACATTCGCGTCGCGCTCGTGCTCGAACCCGCTGAAATGTCTGCCGCTTTGAAACGCATGGCCCCGGTGCTGGCCCGCGTGGTCGATGCGCACGGCGGCGCACAACAGCGCGCGAAGATGGTATGATGCGGGGAATGATTACGCGCTCCACCCACCCACTCCGCCGTCATGGCAAGGCTTGGCCTTGCCGTCCACGGGTTTCGATGGGCAGCGTTGTGCGGGCGCAAGCAAACTCGTGGATCCCAAGGCCCAGCCTTGGGATGACGAACGAGAGCAAATCGATGAGCAGTATTCTCCTCTGTCATCCCGGCCTTGAGCCGGGATCCATTGGGCAGTCGCTGGAGCGGTTGAGAAGTGGACCCCGGCTCAAGGCCGGGGTGATGTATGAGAAGAGTGATGTAGCGGAGACCATGACTGCATGGCGATGACCGGCGATCAGATCTATGGGCGGCCCTCGTTCCCGCGCATGAGTGGCGGCGGGTGGGGCGAGTTCGTGCGGCGGCGGCTGGCGGAGGTCGCGGGCGGCGCATTCATCATCATTGCGCTCGCCTATCTGCTCAGCGTTCTCACCGCGCATGAGAGCGACCCCAGCTTCAACCGCGCCGTCGACGGCCCGACGCTCAACCTGATGGGCCCGGTCGGCGCCTTCATCGGCGACTTCGCGCTGCAGGGCCTGGGCTTCGCCGCGATCCTGTTCGCACTGGCGCCGGTGGCCTGGGGCTGGAAGCTGATCCGCGACCGCCGCCTCGAGCGCTGGTGGCTGAAGATCACGCTGCTGCCGTTCGCCGCGCTGCTGACCGCCGGCGCCTGCGCCGCAATCCCCAGCACCGGCGGGTGGCCGTGGACCGCCGGCATGGGCGGATTCAGCGGCCGGCTGCTGCTGATCGGCGCCGACGGCAAACAGGGTTTGAAGTCCTTCCTCGATTTCATGGGCGTGCCGCCGGTGCTCGGCTATGAGCTGCTGCCCGCCACCGTGCTGATCGCGATCGCGGCTGTCGTCACGGTGTTCTTCACCCTCGGCATCAGCGTCGGCGGCTATGTCCGCGCCGGACGCCGCGTCGCCACCGCCGGACACAAGGCCGGCCAGGCGCTGGACCGCGGCCGCCAGCTGCTGACTCGCCGCAAAGCCGTCGAAGAGGACGAGGTCGAAGACGAGGACGCCGACGAGTCGCCGCGCGCGCAGCGCCCGGGTTTCCTGAAGCGCCTGTTCACCCGTTCGCCCAAGCCCGCCGCCGCGCCACGCACCCGTGTCGAGCCGAGCTTCGGCGGCGCGCGCGAGGAGGAGGATATCGACCTGCCGGCCGCGCCCTCGCTGCGGGCCGAGCCGAAAAGCAGCCTGGTGTTCCAGCGCGAGAAGAAGGTCAAGGCCAAGCCGGCGAAGAAAGCGACCAAGCAGGCCAAGCTCGACTTCGAAGGCGAGTTCGAGCTGCCCTCGGTCGACCTGCTGGCGCGCCCGGCCGCCAACGCCGCGGTCCAGCGCATCAACGAGGAGAGCCTGGAAAAGAACGCGCGGCTGCTGGAGACCGTGCTGGACGATTTCGGCGTCAAGGGCCAGATCACGCGCATTCGCCCCGGCCCCGTCGTCACGCTGTACGAACTGGAACCCGCGCCCGGTACCAAGACCAGCCGCGTGGTCTCGCTCGCCGACGACGTCGCGCGCTCCATGAGCGCAGTCAGCGTGCGCATCGCGGTGGTGCCCGGCCGCTCGGTCATCGGCATCGAATTGCCGAACCGCGAGCGCGAGACCGTGGCGCTGCGCGAGTTGCTGGAGGACGAAGGCTACAACTCAAGCCAGGCCAAGCTGGCGCTGGTGCTGGGCAAGGACATCGGCGGGCAGCCGATCGTGGTCGACTTGGCGCGCATGCCGCATCTGCTGATCGCCGGCACCACCGGCTCCGGCAAGTCGGTCGCGATCAACACCATGATCATGTCGCTGCTCTACCGGCTGACGCCCGACCAGTGCAAGTTCATCATGATCGATCCCAAGATGCTGGAGCTGTCGGTCTATGACGACATCCCGCATCTGCTGGCCCCCGTCGTCACCGAGCCGAAGAAGGCCATCGTCGCGCTGAAGTGGGTGGTGCGCGAGATGGAGAACCGCTATCGCGCCATGTCCAAGCTCGGCGTGCGCAACATCGAAGGCTACAACCAGCGCCTCGAGCAGGCCCGCAACGCCGGTGAACAACTCACCCGGCGGGTGCAGACCGGCTTCGATCCCGACACCGGCAAGCCGATCTACGAGGAAGAGCCGTTCGACCTCAACCCCCTGCCCTTCATCGTGGTCGTGGTCGACGAGATGGCCGACCTCATGCTGGTGGCGGGCAAGGATATCGAGGCAGCGATCCAGCGCCTGGCGCAGATGGCGCGCGCGGCCGGCATCCACATCATCATGGCGACCCAGCGTCCGTCGGTCGACGTCATCACCGGCACCATCAAGGCCAACTTCCCGACCCGCGTCTCCTTCCACGTCACCACCAAGATCGACAGCCGCACCATCCTGGGCGAGACCGGGGCCGAGCAGCTGCTGGGCCAGGGCGACATGCTCTACATGGCCAACGGCGGCCGCATCACGCGCATCCACGGCCCCTTCATCTCCGACCGCGAGGTCGAGAGCATCGTCAAGTGCCTGAAGAGCCAGGGCGAGCCGGCGTATCTGCAGGAGGTGACCGAGAGCGAAGAGGACGGCGCCCTCGGCGAGGATGCCGGCGGCTTCGGCGGCGGCAACGGCAGCTCGGGCGACGACCTCTACGACCAGGCGGTCGCGCTGGTCGCGCGCGAGCGCAAATGCTCCACCAGCTTCATCCAGCGCTACCTGCAGATCGGCTACAACCGCGCCGCCCGCATCGTCGAGCGCATGGAAAAGGAAGGCGTGGTGAGCCAGGCCAACCACGTCGGCAAGCGCGAAGTGCTGGCGCCGGAAGGGCCAGGGCGGGACTAGCAACCGATATTTCGCGCGCGTCTTCGGGGGGAGACACGTGATGAGGGCAGACGACGATCGCGACATGACGCACCTGGGCCAAGCCGCCCGGTGTCTCGCCCATGAATGAGCTCCTGATCGTTGCCGGCCTGCTGCTCGGCGGCGTGGTTGCCAGCGAGCTCGGCTACCGCATCGGCATTGCCGTCAAGCGAACGGACGACGCCCTGGGGAAGCAGCTGGATGTCATCCGTGCCTCCACCCTGGCGCTGGTTGCCTTCCTCGTCGCCTTCGCTTTCTCGGGCGCCGCAGGACGCTTCGTCGACCGGCTCGACATGATCGTCAGCGAAGCGAATGCGCTGGGCACCGCCTGGCTGCGCGCGGACGTGCTGCCCGAACCCCAGCGCGCCTAGCTCAAGGCCACGTTGAAGAAGTATACGGCGGACCGCGTCACGATCCTCAGCTCCCACGACCGGGACGAAATGGTGAGGCTGTTGGCCAAGGTCGGCGGGCTGCAGGAAAGAATGTGGTCAGCCGCCCTCGCGGGGACGCAGGGCGATGCGCCCACGATGAACCTGGTGCTGCCGCCGCTGAACGAGGTGTTCGACCTCCACACCGCGCATCTCGCTCTGGCAACCCGGCACCTGCCGCGGCCGATCCTGATCGTGCTGCTGACGACGGCGGCGCTTTCCCTGGTGCTGGTCGGCGTCGGCAACGGGCGTTCCGAGCGACGCTTTCCGTTGCTCGACGCCATCTATGCGACCGTGCTGGCCGTCGCCCTGTGCATGACCATCGACCTCGACCGCCCTCGCCAGGGCATCATCCAGATCAGCAGCCAACCGTTGGCCGACACTTTGGCGGCGATGAAATAGCGACGTCGGAAGCGGTGCAGCGGCGCTCCCAAGGTCGTTCGTAGCATTGACGAAAGTGATCACGACCGGCATAGTTGCTGTGGGTCAAGAATACAGCCAAAAGTCATAAAATGACCCAAATGTGCGGGGAAACTGGGGGACAGGCCGCAGCGGCCTTGGAACGCGGGCATTCATGAAACTCTTCTCCACGACGGCGCTTGGGGCGCTGGTCTTGTTGTGCGCCGCCACCGCGGTTAAGGCGGATTTCGAACCGGTCGATTGCAGCTCGACGTCGTTCGTGTTTTCGGACGCCGCCTACAACGTCGATTGCGAGCGCTCCCAGGAGCCGCTGCGCGTCGGCCAGTCGAGCGGCTCGACGATCACAGACGTCATGACCGTGAGCTCGGACGATCGCACGATCTTCGTCACCATGGTGACCCAGCGCATCACCTCGCCGCGGATCTACATGGAGCACCGCAGCCTCGGCGAGAATTTCCGGGACCTGTTCAACGAAGACGGCGTCAAGGACTGGAAGTCGATCGGCAACAAGGATGGCTACGACGTCGCCGAGTTCACGCGCGAGATCAGCGGGCGCGATTCCCGGTGCATCACCGTGCAGCGCTACACCAATCCCGCGCATGTCGGCTACAAGCGGCATGTAATCGGCATGGGATGCACGGTGGGCGAGATCGACAGCCTCTACCAGATCCTGGCCCACATCGAGGCGCCGGGCGATTGACGTCCGGCCCGGTCCGACCCGCTTGCCGCGGGTCGGACCGGATAGCGCCGAGCGCGCCTCCGGCAGTCTTTGCAGCAGGCCTGCCGATTGGCACTCTTGCCCCTCCAGAATGTCACTTTCGCCGGCTATCTGCGGTGCCGCGGCAGTGCCACCATGCCTCCTCGGGACAATCAACAGCCAGCATCGCGGACGTTCCGCGCACAACCGTCATCGCCGGCGCCTGTGGCGCCCAATGATTGCGGGTGGGCGTTTGCGTGCTCAAAACCTGGAGGAACTCGATGACCGTTACCCGATCGATGCAATCCCTTGCCGCCTTGGCGTTGTTTGCCGTCGCGGCCGGCTGCGCGCAGGCCGCTGACAACAATCCCTTGGCCGAGCACGTCCGCGACGCGCTTGACCGTTTCAAGGACGTGAACGTGGCGGTGAAGGAAGGCTACGCGCCGATTCCGTGCGCGAGCGGCGTGGATGGCGGCGCCATGGGCATCCACTACGTCAACGGCGACTATCTGAAGGACGACGCGGTCGATCTCAACAAGCCGGAAGCAGTGATGTACGAGCCGATGCCGGACGGCAAGCTGGCGCTCATCGCCGTCGAATACATCACGACCAAGGGGCCGGCGTCGCTCGAAAACCACCTGTTCAGCTACACCGGCACGCCCAACCGCTACGGCTTGCCGGCGTTCTACCAGCTGCACGTCTGGGCCTGGAAGCCGAACCCGGCCGGCGCATTCGCGGACATGAACATGAATGTGAGCTGCGAGGCGGCGAAATCCTGAGGCAGTGGCTTCGTCGATTGGCGGCGCGGTGTCGCCAATCGACTAGCTCGCCTTCGGCAACACGAAGCAGTGGCGCGCGAGATCGGAGCGCAGCATGTCCTTGTTGTAGTAGCGCGCCAGCAGGTCGCTTGCGAACAGATCGGGATGCGCGGCCGCAAAGCGCTCCCAGTCGAGCGCTTGCGCGCCCGCCAGCACGATCTCCCGCCCCTCTGCGGCGAGGTCTTCTGCCATGCGCTGGTGGATCAGCGCCAGGAACGCCGCAGTGACGGTCTCGTGATAGAGGCCGTGCTTGCCGTGATGCGTGGCGAACCGGCGCAGCGCGCTCGCCATCGCGATCAGGGCGCCGGCGTAGCCGTGGCGCTGCAGGTAGCCGAACCCGGCCTGCACATGGGCGCGGTGATCGAACGCCGGAAGCGGCAGCGTGCAATCCTCCAGCGCCGAGATCAGCGCGTCGCACGTCATCCGCGCCCATCCTTCAGCCGGTGGCTGTCGCCGGCGCTCAAGGTCAGTCCGTAGATCCGCTTCAAGTCCGCGATGTGCTTCAGCGTCGTCTTCTCGAACGGCGCCTTGCCCTCGAAGCTGTGCAGCACGATCCCCTCGACTAGGTCGCCCAGCGTCAGGTCGCGATACTCGGCCAGCGCCTTCAGCACCTTCAACAGGCGTTTCTCCAACCGGATGCCGGTCTGCACCCGCTCCACCGCGGTGGGTTCGTCCTTGGACATTTGGTATCTATGTATGTTGGTACCAAATGAGTCAAGACCACGCGCCGTTCGTTTTGTGCCATCTGTGCTAAAGGCGGGCCTCCAGCAGCTTTTTGATTTCTGCCCGATCTCCGCCTTCGAGTGACTGGCGCCTAGCGGCCAAGGTCGTGCGCCGGGCTGCCGACCGTCATTTCGACATAGCCGGTGCGCAGTCCCGAATGTGGTCAAGTTCTGCTTTCGCGGCTAAAAGGCGAGGATGAAGTCCAAAGCCCACGGCTATCTCTTCGCCCTCGCCGCCACGACCATCTTCTCCCTGCAGGACGCGGTCTCGAAGCATCTCGGCGACCATTATCCGCCGATCTTCGTCACCATGATCCGGTACTGGGCGTTCGGCGCCTTCTGCATATTGCTGGTCTCGCGCAAGCGGGGCGGCCTGCGCGCGGCGGCCCACACGAAGCGGCCGGTGCTCCAGATCGTCCGCGGCGTACTGCTCGCGGTGGAGATCATGCTCGTCATCACCGCCTTTGCCCACGCGGGGCTGGCGCAATCGACCGCCGTCCTGTCGGCGACGCCGATCGTGGTCACCCTGCTCTCGATCCCGTTGCTGGGCGAGCGCGTGGGATGGCGGCGCTGGTCGGCGATCATCGTCGGTCTGGTCGGTGTGCTGCTGATCCTCAAGCCCGATGCCAGCGGCTTTCTCGATCCGTGGCTGCTGCTGCCGGTCGTCTGTGCCGTGATGTATGCGATCTACCTGATCGCGACCCGGCTGGTCAGCCGCACCGACGCGCCGGCGACTAGTTTTTTCTACATCGGCGTCGCCGGCGCTGTTACGGCGACCCTGGTCGGGCCGTTCTTCTGGGCCGATCTCGAAGGGTGGGACCGGGCCTGGATGGGCTTGTTGTGCATCACCGGCATGACGGGCCACTACCTGGTGATCCGCGCCTATGAGCTGCTCGATGCCTCGGCAGTGCAGCCGATCAGCTATCTCGGCCTGGTCTATGCCTCATTCTTCGGCGTCATGCTCTACGGCGAGACGCTGACCTGGAACGTCGTGGCGGGCTCCGTGATCGTGGTCGGAGCCGGCATCTTCACCTTCTGGCGAGAATACGTCCTCCGCCATCAAGCTCCCGTTCAAGCCGCACGATAGCGTGGGGCGGCGCGGTCCCGATCGTGGAGTGCATCGGCGCTGCCTTCGCCGAGATCGGCGGATGGTTTGCAGTCCGGGCCGGGGCACGAGCGGCAGCGTGCAATCCTCCACCCGATGTCCGCTTTGGGCCAGGAGAGGACATCGGCACCTATAACCCATACAGCACAGGCCATCCGCGGCGACGACGCGCATGGGAGGCGCAAGGCATTGGGCGATGGTCCAATTGCCCGCCGTTCTGGACAGCGCGATTCTGATAGTAGGTGCGGGCGAGTCGCGCTCCGCGGTGGTGCGCGGGCTCAGTCCTGCACCAGCGCCGGAGGTGCCGAGGCTCGTATACGGCAGGTGTCATGGATCAATCGAAATCGGTGACGCGAACCTTTGTCGGCGTCGGACAGGATGCTTGGCACAACGCCGGGGAGCGTGGAATCCGCTTCTTCGATGACTTGCGCAAGCGCCTCCGCCGGCCGGCGGACCCGGAGATCGCAGAACGGGAACTCTGCTATGACCGGATCTGGGAGCAGATGCTGCGGACCGGAGCAACCGGCCACCAATCGGATCTGAAGCGTCCCAACGTTCTCGTCCTGCAGATGGCCAAAGTTGCCTCGACATCGATCAAGTCGGCCCTCAACAAGCGGCAGATCAACGCCCTTCAGTGCCACGGATTGTCAGCGGCGCGGCAGGAGCACGATCTTGCCCGCCTGCGCCGGGCGGATGTGACAGCCAAGCTGGTCAAGCGGCGTCTCAATCAACATCTTCGCTATGTTTGCCTGCACATGTTGGTGCGCTGGTATGAGACCTATCATGTCCGTCACGGACGCAAGCTGAAGGTAATCACCTTGACGCGTGATCCGGTCGATCGCTTCGCATCCAATCTCATGCAGCACCGGAGCACCGTGCTCCCGAAAATCATTGCCTGGCAGCGGGAACGTCTCGGAAAGGAGGAAGCGGCGGCGATCGACGAGCTGCAGGCTGTGCATGATCTTGTCATCGAACTGGCATCGGTCATCCTCGCCGCGCGGCCTTCTACCGGATCCAAGGGGTGCAGCGCATGCGAAGAGCTGGCGCGCGAGCGTTGGCCAGAGCATTTCATCGTCGAGGACCAGATCAATGAATGGCTGAGGCCCTTGACTTGGTTCGAGACCGAGATCGAGCAGGTGTTTGGTCTTGATATCCTGGCTCCAGCCGCGTTGCGCGAGCGTGGCTGGGCAGAGGCTCACACTGACTGGACCGAGATCCTCGTTCTCAGGTTCGAGAATCTCGCGCAGCTGGTGCCGGAGATCGAACGATTCTTGAACTTGTCGGAGCTGATGCTACCGCGACGGAACGTGACGGAGAACAAGCACGGCGCTCACGAAACGCGGGCGGCGATCCAGGCCGCGCTCGCCACGCCGATCGGCCAGGTTTGCGCGCAGGAGCTGCGCAAATCGCGCTACGCCAGGGCTTGCGGCTACCCTCTGCCGGGAGGTGGCCTCGCAGCGCCAGGCGGCCCGAACGCTTCCAGGGCATCCAACGAGGCGAGTAGAATGTCGGCCGCATAAGGCGCGGGGCGTCACTGGCCTATAGATCGAAGCGTCCCTCGTTTGGACAGATCTTGCGCGTCTTATCTCTCAAACGTAGGCCGCTTAGGTCCGCACGTTGACTCAATCTGGGAGCACGAGTTTCAGCGAGCCTTACGCGCGCGCGGTCGAGAACAGGAACGCCTTGACTCGCGGCCGGTCGAGCCACCAGCCGGCGAGGCGCCACAGCGCCCAGATCGAGATGATCGAGATGTAGCCGTCGATCGCGTAGTGCCAGCCGAGATGGATCGAGCCGACGAAGATGATTCCGAAGAAGCTCCAGCCTGCGATCGCGGCGCGCCGGCCGTAGCATTGCGCCATGCGCGCGATCATCCAGGTCGAGGCCACATGCATGCTGGGCGCAGCCGAGATGCCATGGCCGAAGCCGAAATCGCCGGCCTGGTAGAAGTCCCACAGCATGTCCTGCACCCGGAGCGCGACAAGGACGATCTCTTGGCCGAGAACCACCGTGCCTTGCACCGACTCACGCAGGTACGCCATCTGCGCGGCATAAGGATCGGGCGTGCCGACCACCAGCGCATAGTAGCATGGGCCGGCGGAGCTGAGCAGCATCGCGCCGGCGCCGCCGAGCACGGTCCAGGCCAGCACGCTCACGATCAGGAACTGCGCGCGCAGGCGGCGGTCGCGGGTCGAGGTGATCTGCAGCAGGATCGCGAAATACATCACGAACAGCCACAGCGCGTAGAGGAAATCGATGCCCCAGGTGACGACCGGATAGCCGAGGATCGGCTGCAGCAGCGTCCACGGGTCGTAGCCGAAATGCAGCGTGCGGTCGAGCTGGTGGAAGAGCGGATCGAGCGAGTACGGATGGATCGCCGGGATCAGCGCCTTCACCAGCGAGAAGGCGCGCGCCAGCACCGGCCAGATCGCGAGGATCGGCAGCGCCAGCAGGATGCGCTCGCGGCTGAAGAACTCGGTGCGGACCAGGCGCCACGCCTCGCGGGTCTGGATCGAGATCTTGCGCACCAGCGAGAGATGCACGATCCATATGATGAAGGCGAAGGCGAGCGCCGCGGTGCAGACCGCGATGTAGCCTTGGTAGCTCGGCCCGATGCGGTCGAACGAGCGGTGCGGCGTGCCGACCCAGGCCGACAGCGAATCCGCGCCGATCAGGTAGAGCACGATCAGCAGGTACACCGGGCTGTTCTCGCGCAGCGAGGCGACGATGCTGGCGCGCCAGCCGGACCGTGCCGGCGGCAGTGAGTCGGAGAGGTCGATCGACGTCGGCATCTAGCGCGCCTTGTCCGCGTCGGCCGGCCACAGGAAGGCCTGCACCGCCGGACGGTTCAGCAGCCATCCGACCGTGCGCCACAGCAGCCAGGCGAGCACGACCGACATGTAGCCGTCGATGGCGTAGTGCCAGCCGAGATGGATCGAGCCGATGAAGATGAAGCCGAGGAAGGTGCAGCCGGCGATGCGCGCAGCCTTGCCCATGTCCCAGGCCAGCCGCGCGATGATCCAGGTCGAGGCGATGTGCATGCTGGGCGCCGCGGAGATGCCACGCACCATGCCGAAATCGTTGGTCGAATAGCTCCGCCACAGCATGTCCTGCAGCACCGTGGTGGAGAAGGGCAGGCGGACGGTCTCGGCGACGCTGGCGGCGACGCCGCGCAGATAGGCGACCTGCTCGGCGAACGGATTGGGCCCGTCGTAGACCAGGCCGAAATAGCACGGGCCGACCGAGCTCATGATCATGGCCATCAGGCTGCCGACCACTGCCCAGGCCAGCGCCATGGTCAGCAGGAACTGCAGCCGCCGCTTGCGGTTGCCGCTGGCCCCCGCCTGCAGCACCAGGACCGCCTGCAGGATCAGGAACCACAGCGTGTAGCCGAAGCCGATCAGGTAGGTGATGGGCGCGTAGCCGAGCACCGGCTGCAGGTAGCGCCAGGGATCGATCCCGAAATGCAGCGTGCGATCCCACCCGGCAAGCGCGGGATCGAGATAGAACGGATGCACCAGCGGAATGACTGACTTGAGATAGGTGAAGCCGCTGGCGGTGACCGGCCACAACGCCAGCACCGGCAGCGCCAGCAGCAGGCGCTCGCGGCGCAGGAAATCGGTGCGGATGCGCTGCCACGCCACCGCCTGGAAGTTCTTCACCTTGCGGACGCGCGAATTGTAGAGATACCAGAGCGCGAAAGCCCCGAAACCGGACACCCCCGCCATCGCGAAGAACCCGACATAGGACGTCAGGATGTCGTGGTATGGCGCGACCGGGATCTCGACCTGGCTGTAGACCAGCACCGGAGCGAGGCCATAGATGAATATGAACAGGATGAGCGGGCTGTTCTCGCGCAGGGAGGCGATGAAGCCGTCCCACAGCAGCCCGCGGGCGCCCGATGCTGAGGGAGATACAGCCGATAGCGACATGGTGGTGCGGGTTTTCCTGGAGTGCCTGCCTGCCGGCAGTATCGGAGAGGGCGGTTAAGCATTCCTGAACAGCGCCTCCGAGCCGGCCGATCTGCGCCCTCAAAAGGACACTATTTCAAATGCTTAATAGGTTAGCGCGCGGTGGCGGGATCGTGATCCCGCCGGCCGTGACAAAGGGCCGCGCAACCTCCTATATGTCTCGCCGTTGTATGACCGGATCGAACTGACCCGATTGGATCGCATGAAAAGCTTCAAGCAGCCCTCGCTCCACCGCCGCCGCCTGCTGCAGGCCGGCGCCGGCCTCCTTGGCGCCGCCGCGCTTGGCCTCGCCATGCCCCGGATCGTGCGCGCCCAGGCGGCGAACCAGGCCGCGCAGCTGAGCGACGCCGACAAGGCCGACATCGCGCGGGTCGAGGGCTATCTCAATTCCGTCAGCACCATGAAGGCCAGCTTCCAGCAAGTCACCGAAGGCGAGGGCATTTCCTTCGGGCGCATCTACCTGCGCAGGCCGGGCCGCCTGCGGGTCGAATACGATCCGCCGTCCGAGATCCTGCTGATCGCCGACGGCACGCTGCTGTCCTACTACGACGCCGAGCTCAATCACATCGAGCAGGTGCCGCTGAAGCTCTCGCCGATGTGGTTCCTGCTGCGCGACGACGTGAAGCTGGGCGGCGACGTCACCGTCACCACCTTCAAGAAGGCCGCCAACGCGATCCTGATCGGCATGGTGCAGTCGGACGAGCCGGACGCCGGCTCGGTCGAGCTCGAGCTCGGCGACAACCCGCTCGAGCTCCGCCAATGGACCATCACCGATCCGGCCGGCACCGAGGTGCGGGTCGGCCTGTTCAATACCGAGTTCGGCGGGACGCTCGCGCCCGCTTTGTTCGCGACCCCGCGCAAGAAGGAACGGATCAAGTAGTCACCGACTACCGGTCCCTGGCTGTCGGCCGCCCGATCAGCGCGATCATCGGCAGCTCCTCCTGGCCTTCGACGCCGAGCGGCATCAGCCGCTGGCGTTCGGTCGGCGTTGTGGTGCCGAACCAGCGGTCCCAGAAGCTGAAGATCGTGCCGTAGGTCGAATCGGTGTCGGCGCGCATGCGGTGGTGATGCACCCAGTGGCGCCATGGTGTGATGATGAGGCGCGCCAGCCGTCGCTCGATCGCCGGGGGGATCCGCCAGTTGGCGTGGTGGAACACCGACGCCACGATCACCAGGACCTCGAACAGCACCACCGAGGTCAGCGGGATGGCGAACGCCAGGATCGCCAGGGCCCGAGCGCCCGCCGACAACGCGACCTCGCCGAAATGGAAGCGCAGCGCGGTGGTGGCGTCGAGGTGCCGGTCGCGGTGATGCACCTCGTGGAAGCGCCACAGGAACCGCCATTCATGGTTGGCGCGGTGCCACCAGTAGATCCACAGATCGAGCAGCAGGATGTCGAGCGGCAGCCACGCCCAGGCCGGCCAGCCCATCAGTTCCGCCCGGCTCCACGGCGCGTGCAGCGCCGCCCAGATAGTGACCGGCAGGACGAACAGGGTCGACAGCGCGCCGTTGAGGATGAAGAAGCCGAGATTGCGCCCCCAGCGCGCGAACCAGGCCGCGCCATAGCCGGCCAGGTGGATGGGCGGCGGGGCGGCAGGCCGCCATTGCTCGACCGCCAGCGCCAGCACGATCCACCCGGCCACGATCGCCCCCTTGGCCACCAGCAGGTCCTGCCACAGAGGATCTCCCATGGGATTGGAATATAGCCAGGAATCGGGGTTTCGTAAGAACGCCCGCGGCTTTGCCCGATACCTGATATGCGCCGGCTGCGTTTGTCGCAGGGCCAGGGCCGTCCTAGATTCAACCCGACTTCCTTAATGACCCTGCAGGGATCAGGGCCGGAGCCAGAGATGAAGCTGCCCAACGACGCGCCGATCGTCGCCGTGCCGATGTGCGTGAAGCCGATCGACGGCCAGAACTATCACACGGTCGGCGAGAAATATCTGACCGGGCTGATCGACGGCGCCGGCGTTTTTCCGCTGTCCTTCCCGGCGCTGGGGCCGGTGCTGGAACCGGCCGCGCTGCTGGACCAGGTCGATGCCGTGCTGTTCACCGGCAGCCCGTCGAATGTCGCGGTACATCACTATGCCGGCGCGCCGGACCGGCCGGAATCGCCGCAGGATCCCGGGCGCGATGCCGTGACGCTGCCGCTGATTCGCGCCGCGATCGAGCGTCAGGTGCCGATCCTTTGCATCTGCCGCGGCTTCCAGGAACTCAATGTCGCGCTCGGCGGCACGCTCGACACCCAGGTCCATCTCGCCGACGGGCGCCTTGATCACCGCGCGCCGGAGAACGTGCCGTACGACGAGATGTATGGGCCGCGACACAAGGTCACGTTCCAGGCCGGCGGCAAGTTCGCGCGCATCTTCGGCAAGACCGAGACCGAGGTGAATTCGCTGCATTGGCAAGGCATCGCCAAGCCGGCCGATCGACTCTTCGTGGAAGGCCGCGCCGACGATGGGGTCATCGAGGCGGTGAGCCTCAAGGACCACGCCGGTTTTTGCCTCGGCGCGCAGTGGCACCCCGAGTTCCGCGTCACCGAGAACGCTGATTCCATGGCGCTTTTCAGAGCGTTCGGCGCGGCTGCTCGCGCGCGCCGTCAACAGCGCCTCGGTCGTGCGTCGACGCGTGCGTCCGGGGCTGGCGCGGCAGCGTAGGTTTCACAGGACGTCGTACGCAAATAAGGATGTACGACCAAAGACTAGTGCGCGATCCTAGGCTTTAAGCAGCGATTTCAAGGCATCGCGATTTTGTGAGCGGAATCTTGAAGTGCGGTGTTGAAACTTTGGAAAGCATTGCCACATAAAATATCAGAGCAGATAGCCGTGGCCGCAATGGCTGCGGTTTTCCCAGGAAGCGGTCTCCCCCACCGCCCCTGGGCTCCGACAACGGAGAAAAGAACGCCCGGTCCTCCCCTGGCCGGGCGTTCGCTTTTTCGGGGCTCCCTTCCACGGCCGCGCCACATTCAGTAATACTCGCAGCGGGCTTGCCATCAGCAAGTGTGGGGCTTTTTTGCGCTCGCACGAGGGGGGGACATTGTGACGCTGTTCGGTTCCAGTTCGGCGGCTGCGCCGAAGCGGCTGTTCGAGCCGGGCGATTTCCGGCGCCCGTTCCTGATCCTGTGGGCGATCTTCATCGTCTTCTATTTCAGCGAGCTCGCAAACTTTTCGCTGTCAATCGACGAGGAGAAGGCGCTGTTCCGCAACGACCAGGGGGTCTGGGCGGGGCAGGACCGCTGGCTGATCTACGTGATCGAGCGCTTCCTCCTGCCGCCCCCAGTGATGCCGTTCTTTCCGCTGTTCCTGTTCGGTGGGCTGGCGAGCCTCGCCTACATCGTGGTGGCCAGGCGCCACGAGTACGATCTGGCGGACTGGCGGGTGCTGCTGCTGTTCGTGCTGTTCAGCGCGTTTCCCGCGCTGTTCTTCCTGCTCGATTTCGCGTTCGTGACGCCGAGCTTTGGCGTCGCGCTCCTGCTCGCCTGCCTCGCATTGCACGTGTTTGATCGCGCGCTGGACACGCTCGAGGAACGGCCGGCCCGGCGCGGCAAGCTGGCCGGTCTCCTGGCCTTGCAGGCGCTGCTCGGCGCCGGCGCGGTCGGCGTCTACCAGTCGCTGATCCTGCTGGTCGCGCTGGGATGCTGCGGCATCTTCCTGCTGCGCTATCTGCGCGAACCGGGAATGACGCTGCGCACCATTCTCCTGGTGCACGCCTATCTCCTGGCTGCGCTGGTGGCGAGCGTTGTGCTCTCGTACCTGATCAACTACGGCCTGCAATGGATGATCGGCGAAAGGATGGGCATGTCCGGCCGCTTCGTGCGGCCCGAACGGCTGATCGAATCGCCCGGGGAAGTGATCCGGAACATCCTGCGGGATTATTGGGTGATCTACGGCGGCAAGCGCTCTGTCTATGGCTACCGCTATCTCACCGTTCCGGTGCTGCTCCTGCTCGGCATGATCGCGTTGGCGGCGCGCGCGCGGCATCACGGCCGAACCGCGACCGTGGTCGTCGTCCTCTACATGCTCGGCATGACGCTGATCCCGTTCGCGATCCATCCCGTTTCGGGCGGCCGGCTGCCGCTTCGGACCCTGGTCTCGGTCCCATACGTCTTCTGGTTCTTTGCTGCGGCCCTGGTGTTCAGCCACATCGGCTGGCTCCGGCGCGTGGGCATCGTGCTGGTGGTCGTCGTCTGCATCCAGTGCCTCCACACCTTCTCGAGCCTGCAAGCGCAGAAGCGGCTGGTGCTGGATCACGACCGGGCGCTCGCGTCCCAGATCTACCAGCGGATCGTCGCCGAGGTTCCCGACTTCGACCGCCGCAAGACCTACCCGCTCGAAGTCTACGGCCCGCACGAGTTCGACAGCCGCTACCGGGAGTTCGGCTCCACCTGGTCCGCCTCGTTCTTCGAATGGGACAACGGCAACCCGCACCGGATTGTCCAGTTCATGACCATCCTCGGCTATTCCAATTTCACGCGGATCAACAAGGCGACGCGCGAATCCGTATTGCCGACGCTCCAGGAAATGCCCATATGGCCGGCCGCGGGCTCGGTGCGCGTGGTGGATGGAATCATCCTCATCCACCTCGGCGAACGGCCCAATGACGTTCGTCCGCAGGCCGCGGAAGAATCGGAGCCCTGAGGCCCGCCGTCACTGGAATTTGGACCCCAACGCATGCGTCTCGTCTCCTGGAACATCAATTCGCTGCGGATGCGCCTCGACCTGCTGCGCCGCCTGGTCAAGGAGGAGCAGCCCGACGTCGTCTGCCTGCAGGAGATCAAGGTGCAGGACAGCGAGTTCCCGGAGGACGCGCTGAAGGCGATGGGCTATCCCCACATCCTGCGCCACGGGATGAAGAGCTATAACGGCGTCGCCATCCTGTCGCGCCTGCCGTTCCTCGCCAAGGATCCGCAGAACTGGTGCGACAAGGGCGATTCCAGGCACGGCCGCGTGGTGCTGGGCGGCGATCTCGACCTGCAGAATTTCTACGTGCCGGCCGGCGGCGACGTCCCCGACCCGAAGAAGAACGTGAAGTTCGCACACAAGCTCCAGTTCCTGGACGAGATGCAGGGCTACTTCAAGACCCGCCGCAACAAGAAGCGCTCGGTCATGGTGGGCGATCTCAACATCGCGCCGTTGGAGCACGACGTATGGTCGCACAAGCAGCTGCTCAAGATCGTCAGCCACACGCCGGTCGAGGTCGAGAAGCTGACCGGCATCAAGACCGCCGGCAAGTGGGTCGACGCCGTGCGCCACTTCGTGCCGGAGAACGAGAAGTTGTTCTCCTGGTGGAGCTACCGCTCGCCCGACTGGACCAGGAACGACCGCGGCCGCCGACTCGACCACATCTGGGTCACGCCCGACCTCCAGAAGGACCTGAAACAAGCCCGCATCCGCCGCGACATGCGCAGCTGGAAACAGCCGTCGGACCACGTCGCGGTGATCCTGGATTTCGCGGACTAGTGCAAGCTCCGCACGATCATCAAACTCCGCCACCCCAAGACTTGGCATGACGGGCGAGTGAACGTGCCCCGCTGTGATCGGATGGGCTCTACGACCGATCGAAGTCCACCGCCACCGTATTGCCGCCGCATACCAGCACGCCAACGCGTTCATCGGGCGCCGGCTGGTAGGCGCCGCTGAGCAAGGCGGCGAAGGCTGCGGCGCCGCCGGGCTCCGCCACCACGCGCAGCACGTGCCACAACACGCGCTGCGCCTCGCGGATCGCCTCGTCCGGCACCAGCACGGACTCCGCGACGTAGCGCTGGGCGATCGGGAACATCAGGCTGCCGATCTGGCGCGGCGCCAGCGAATCCGCCGCGATGCCGCCGGCCGGCGCTTCGACCGGGTGGCCCGCTGCGCGCGCCATGTGCAGCGTCGGCGCCGCCTCCGGCTCGACCGCGATGATCTTGGTGCGGCCGGCGCTCCAAGCCGCCATGCCGCCGATCAAGCCGCCGCCGCCGACCGCGACCAGCCAGGTGGTCGCCTGCGGCGCCTGGGCCGCGAACTCGCGCGCCACGCTGCCCTGGCCCAGCAAAGTCTCCGGCTGGTCGAAAGCGTGGATCTGCAGCGCGCCGGTCTTTGCCGCCCAATCCTGGCTCAACGCCAGCGCGTCGGCATAGCGCGCGCCCTCCACCACCAGCTCCGCGCCATAGGAGCGGATCTGCGCGATCTTGGTGGGCGAGGCGACGGTCGGGATGAAGATTTTGGCCGGGATGGCGAGCCGCTTGGCCGCGAACGCCACCGCCGCGCCATGGTTGCCGCCGGACGCCGCCACCACGCCCGCCTTGGGCACGGCGCGCGTCAGCAGGTTGGCAAAGGCGCCGCGCGGCTTGAAGCTGCCGGCATGCTGCAGCACCTCGAGCTTGAAGGCGATCGGCGCGCCGGCGAGGCCGAAATCGGCGGCCGCCGCCGTCACCACCGGCGTCTCGCGCACGTGCGGCGCGATCACGGCATGAACCTTGTCTATCTCCGCCCGATTGATGTCCGTCATGCCGGCAACGCCTCTCTAGTCCGATCCGGCTTGACATTAGATCGATAATTAGCAAATTGGCAATATGCCGATAGAGAACGACATGCAGGCCGCCCTGCGCGCCCTGGCCAACGAGCGCCGGGTGCGTATCCTCGATTGGCTGAAGGACCCCGTCGCGCATTTCCCCAGGCAGATCGACGGCGACCTGGCGGCGGACGGCGTGTGCGGCCTGCTGATCGCGCGCAAGCTGAAGGTAAGCCAGCCGACCGCCAGCGAGCATCTGCGCGTGCTGGTGCAGGCGGGCCTGATCCGCCCCAAGCGCATCAAGCAATGGACCTTCTACCGCCGCGACGAAGCGCGGCTGAAGGCGGTCAAGAAGGCGCTGGGCTCCCTCTAGCCGCGTGCCAGCGACCGGCCTACCGTCATTGCGGCGCGAAAGTCTTCGTCGCTGTCGTGGAAGGCCAATTCCGGCACGGCGCCGGTGGCGTCCACCAGCTTGCTGAGCATGCAGCGGAAGGAGGCGCACAGAGCAATATCAAGGATGTTCCGGTCCGTGAAGCCGAACGCCCGCAGCCGGTCGGTGTCGGATTGGGTGATCCGGTCGGCTGCAACCGTCACCTTTTCCGCATAAGCCAGCATCGCCATGTCCTTGTCGCTCAGCGCGGCGGTGCGGTCGCCGCGCTGGACCGCGAGGAGAGTGTCCTTCGATTCGCCGAGCGCGAGCAGCCGCTTCGAATAGACCTGTGAGCAATAGGTCGAGCGGAGGTGTTTCGCGGCGACGAAGGTGATGAGGCACCATTCGCGCCCGCCGAGTGAAAAGTTGGCCTTGATGCCATCGAAGAAGGCGTCGAACAAGGGCGGCAGGTCCGGCCGCGTGCTGAGGCAGCGTGCGGCTTCGGGCACGAATCCGGCGCCCGCCTTCTCCTTCGCATAGACCTCCGCGATCGCCCCGGTCGCGTCCTTTTCCGCCACGGTCTGCAGGAACATCTGGCCCTCCGCGTTGCCCAGCCCAAGAAGTGCCATGGCGGTAGGAGAGCGGCGCGCGCAAGTCAAGCGCGGCGCGCGCGGCCCACGCCCCGAACCGGCCACGGCCTGCGGAATTGAGGCATCTTTGATCGGGCTTTGATGATCGACGCTGGCGCCGGGGCCACGCTACAGTGGCGCCGCCACCGCCAGGACCCGCGCAATGCCCAAGCCGACTCTCCGCCCCGGCCTCGCCCACGCCGAGACCATCCTCATCACCGACCGGCTGATCGTGCCGGAGATGGCGGACTATTTTTCCAACTTCGCCGCCATGCCGCCGGTGTTCGCCACCGCCTATCTGGTGGCGTTCGTGGAATGGACCTGCGTGCGGGCGCTCGCCGACCATCTGCTGGACGGCGAGGCGACGGTCGGCACCAAGGTCGATCTCAGCCACGAGGCCGCAACCCCGGTCGGGATGAAAGCGACCGCCGCCATCGAGCTCATGGCAATGGAAGGTCGTATGTTGCGCTTCAAGGTGGAATGCCGCGACGAGCGCGATGCAATCGGCGCCGGCTTCCACGAGCGCTTCGTGATCGATGAGGCCCGCTTCCTTTCCAGGCTGGATCAGAAGCGGGCCGTGCGATCCTAGTTCGGCGTCGTCGCGCCCTGGCCGCCGGTGCTGGTGGAGCTGCTGCTCGAGCTGTCGCTTGAGGTGCCGCTCGCGGTTTGCTCGCCGCCGCGATTGGTGTCGCTGTCGGACCCGCAATCCTGGAGGATGCCGCAGAAACCGGCCCATTCCTCGTAGGCATCGGCGTAGTTTACCCCCTCGGGAACGTAGCACCCGGAGAGGCCGGTCGAGCCCGCCAGAATGACGGCCACGCGTATGGCCCGGCGCGCGGTGTGCTTTGATAACAGTCGCATGATGCTGGTGCTCCTCAGTTCGATGGACCGTCCCCGAGTTTCGAATGATGGTTGGCCTTGTCGTGCGGATGCGGGCTGGTCGCCTGCTCGGCGCCCGAAAGCGCGAAGTAGCCGATCAGCAGCACGCAAAAGACCGCCGCCGCCGCAGTCCAGGCCATGGTGCGTTTGTGTTTCATGTCATCCCTCCCGCACTCACCAATGCCAGACCTGGTCGAAGCCGTTCATGACCTTGGGCACAGCGCCCTGCTTCACGAGGGTGAGTCCATCCATCAACTCCTCCTCGTCGATGCCGCGTGCGCTGAGGCATTCGCGCACCACCATGACCTGGACGCCCTTGGCGACCAGGCTGGCGACCTGCTCGGCGATGCGCGGCGCGTGCTTTTGCACCTTGTCGCCGAACATCAGCGGCGGCACGCCCTGCGCCATCACCGCGTAATTGACCGCGTTGCCGCTCAGCACCACGCTGTGGTCGGCGCCGGCGCCCTTCATGGCGTGCAGGATCCACACCACCGGATCGTCCTGCTCCTCAAGCGTGGCGCGATAGGCGGTCTCGACGATGTTGAGCACTTTCATGGCGACCTCCGTCAGCGGGTGGGAATGACGAGCACGTTGTCCGAGGCGCCCGCCATCTTCCAGAAATCGGCGGGCGAGCCGCGTTTGACGCCGGCGATCGCCTCGTTGGCGCCGCGCTCGTCGACGCACAGGCCGCAATTCACCCATTCGAGCTTGCCGCCGTTGCGTGCCGCCTCCTGCATCACCGCCGCGACCCATTCGCGCGGCAGCGGATGGTCCTCCTCGGCGGCGTCGGTGCCGTGCACGGCGTTGGCGTGCTTGCCCTGCGCGGCCAGCGGCATATAGACCGCACCCTCGTAGGCGAACACGTTGATGTCGTAGCCGCGCCGGGCGGCGATATCGATCAGGCGCAGCGCGGTGGTGGTGCGCGCATTCTCGAACGGCGCATCCATCAGCATGAATGTCAGGGTCTTCTTGCCCATCATGGGATCCTCCATCGTCGTGCCTAGTGCCAGAGCGCGCGGCGCCCGGCGGCCATGTAGTCGATCACCGCCGATAGCGGCGCGACCGCGATGCCGGCGATCAGCCGGTTGGGCGAGATGCCGCGCTCCTGCAGCGAGAAGGAATCGGCCAGCACCTTGACGCCGTTGGAGGCGATCGCCGCCAGCGCCGAGGACTGGGCGCCGTGGCGCGCCGCCAGCACGGCGTTCTGGACCAGGAACAGCGCGACCTCGCTGCCCTCCTTGGCGAGGCCCTCGGCCAGGTCGAGGAAGCGGCCGGCCTCCGCGGAGTCAAACGGGTCGCGCGATTCGATCAGAATATAGTCGGCCATATCGGCATTCCTTTCGGGTCTGGGCAGGCGGGGGCGATGGTCGAGCGCTCTGCGTCGGCAAGGCCGACGTCGCGCCATTGGGCAAGTCTGTCGACGATCCCCCTGATGAACCCTGCCGGCAGCGCGGTGGAGCCCGACTCGGCGCGGTGCGGAGTTGCTTGGCCAAGGCTGGTTCGATGGGAAATCGACGGCATCCTCGCCCCTTTCGTCCTGCGTTCCGTGCCCCTGTTCGCGGCCCTCGGTCTGCGCGGTCACCGCGCTGCCGGCGCGGGCAGAAAAGAAGCTAGGCGCGCCGCGCCCGACCCGCTTGCAGACTTCCTGCAGAAGTCATGGAGAGCCTTGGGATTTGCGCCGCAGTTGAAATGCAGTGTGATGGAGCGCACACATAGGGTGGGCGCCGGGTGCTACCTGCCCTGGCCGCGACCTTCATGAAGAAGGAAGGGGGCAATGCCGTCCCGTCTGTGCTTCGGGGATGTCGAGATCGACCTGGAGGCGTTCGAGCTCCGGCGCGGCGGCGCGCTCACGCCGGTCGAACCTCAGGTGTTCGAACTTGTCTGCCACCTGGCGCGCAATCCCGGCCGCCTCGTCACCAAGGACGAGCTGATCAAGACGGTGTGGAACGGGCGCATCGTCTCCGACGCCACCCTGGCCAGCCGCATCAAGTCCGCCCGCCGCGCCATCGGCGACGACGGCGAGCAGCAGAAATGGATCAGGACCGTGCACGGCCGCGGCGTGCGCTTCGTCGGCGAGATCGAGGGCACGGCACCCGACCTGCCGGCCTCCGATGCCAGCGGCCGGCCGGCGATCGCGATCCTGCCGTTCGAGACGCTGGTCGGCCCACCGGGCGATCGTGGCGCGAGCGACGAGTCCTTCTTCGCCGACGGCGTGGCGGAGGAGATCACCGCCGCCCTCTCCCGCATGCGCTCGCTGATCGTGATCGCGCGCAGCTCCACCCAGCGCTATCGCGGCCAGCCGGTCGACCTGGCGCAGGTCGCGCGCGAGCTCAACGTGCGCTACGTGGTGCTGGGCAGCGTGCGGCGCGCGGCCGGCGCCGTCCGCATCAATGCGCGCCTGGTCGAGGCCGCCACCGGCACGCAGATCTGGGCCAGCCACTATGACGGCAAGCTCGACGACGTGTTCGCGCTCGAGGACCGCATCACCGGCCAGGTGATCGCTGCCGTCGCGCCCACCATCCGCAGCGTCGAGATCGAACGCGCGCGCCGCAAGCGGCCGGACAGCATGGAGGCCTACGACTACATCATGCGCGCGTTGCCGCAGGTGTGGGCACTGACCAGGGATGGCGGCGTCGAGGCGCTGCGCCTGATCCAGCGCGCGATCGCGCTGGAGCCGAACTATGCCCTGGCCCACGCGCTCGGCGCCTGGTGCCAATTCTGGCAGTTCGTCAACGGCTGGTCCGCCGATCTCGAAGCCAGCCGCGCCGAAGGTCTGCGGCTGGCGCGTGCCGCCTTGCGGCTCGACAACGAGGATCCGGACGTGCTCGCGATGGTCGGCGCGGTAGAGGCGACGATGGGACGCAACCTCGACTATGCCGCTGCGCTGATCGACAAGGCGCTGACCATCGATCCCAACTCGGCGTGGGCATGGATTCGCGGCGGCTATTGCCACGTCTATCGCGGCCACGATGCGCTGGCACTGCAATATTTCGAGCGCGCGGAGAAGCTGAGCCCGTTCGATCCCTTGAACTTCAACCGCCATGTCGGGGTCGCGCTGGCGCATTTCATCGCCGGCCGCTACGAGCTGGCGGTCGAGGCGGCCGCCATGGCGCTGCTGGAGCGGCCGCATCTGACCTGGGGCCACCGCGTCATCGCCGCCGCCTATGGCCAGCTAGGCTGGCGCGCGGAAGGCGCTGCGGCGGTGGCGAAGGTGCGCCACTATTCGCCGGGCGCCACGGTCGCCAGCGTACTGCAGGTGATGGCGCTGGAGCCGGAGGCGCTGCGCCAACGCTTCGCCGAAGGGCTGCGCCGCGCCGGCCTGCCGGACGGCGAAGGGCTGCTGGATGCGCGCCCCTCGGTCGCCGTGCTGCCGTTCCTTGCGATCAGCGAGGTGGGCGACGAAGGCAATCTCGCCGACGGCCTGACCGAGGACATCATTACCGACCTGTCGCGGGTGTCGGGCCTGTTCGTGGTCGCGCGCAACGCGGTGTTCGTCTATCGCGGCAAGCCGGTGCGGGTGCAGCAAGCGGCCCAGGAGCTCGGCGTGCGCTACGTACTGGAAGGCAGCGTGCGCGCCGCCGGCGGCAACGTGCGCATCACCGTGCAGCTGATCGACGGCAAGACCGAGGGGCACGTGTGGGCCGAGCGCTACGATCGCGCGCTGACCGACATCCTGGCGCTGCAGGATGAAATCGCCCGCAGCGTGGCGGAGGCGCTGAAAGTGCGGCTGCTGCCCGAGGAGCTGGCCGCGATTGCGCGCCGCCCGACCGCCAATCCCGAGGCCTATCAATATTACCTGCTCGGCCGCTCCTACTTCCTGCAAAGCGGCTGGGGCCAGCGCGCGATGAAGGTGGCGCGCCAGATGTTCGTGAAGGCGGTCGCCATCGATCCGCGCTATGCCCGCGCCTATGCCGCGATCGCCAATTGCGACTCCTACCTGCTGTGCATGGGCGATCCGTCGACCTCGTTTGAGACCATCCTCGCCCAGTGCGCGTTGGCGCTGGAGCTGGAGCCGGACCTCGCCGATGCCCACGCCGCCAAGGGCCTCGCCTTGTTCACCGCCGGCCACGCCGCCGAAGCCGAGGCCGAGCTGGATCGCGCCATGATCCTGGCGCCGGACTCGTTCGAGGCATACTTCTTCGCCGGTCGCTGCCAGCGCGCGCGGGGAGATCATGCCCGCGCCGCCATCCTGTTCGAGCGCGCGGGAGAATTGCAGCCGGACGATTTCCGCGCCCTTGGCCTCGCCGCGCAATCCTATCGCTCCATCGGCCGCGACGAGCCGGCGCGCGCCGCCGCCCGCCGCTGCCTGGAGCGCATCGAAGGCGAGCTCGCCATCCACGCCGACGACGCCAAGGCCCTGGCGTTCGGCGCCGCCATCCTGTTCAATCTCGGGGAGGCCGAGCGCGCGCTGGCCTGGGCGGAGCGCGCGGCGCGGATCGATCCCGCCGACCTCATCACCAACTACAACCTCGCCTGCGCCTGGATCGCCCTCGGCCGGCAGGACGAGGCGCTGACCCGGTTGGAAAAGTTCTTCGCCGTTCCCCACGACGCCCGGCAGCTGCATCTCGACTGGATGAAGCACGACAAGACCCTCGACCCCCTGCGCGATCACCCGCGCTATCTGTCGCTGGTCCGTCACCTGGGAGGCGCTGGGTGAGCCCCTCCCCCTTGTGGGGAAGGTTGGGATGAGGGTGCCGCCGCCCCCACAAGGGGGGAGGAGGCCTGGGGAATTCAACTTGGCGCCCGGTCTCATCTGCGATAGCTCTGCGCTCATGACCCCACCCAACATTTTTACCTCTGACTTCGCCGAGCGCCCCCATTGGTGGGACCTGGCCGCGCCCGAAGCCTGCGAGCAGGGCGATCTGCCACCGTCCGCCGACGTCGCCATCGTCGGGTCAGGCTACACCGCGCTAGTGGCGGCGCTGCATCTGGCGCGCGCCGGGCGATCGGTGTTGGTGCTGGAGGCGGAGCTCGCGGGCCACGGCGCTTCGCGGCGCAATGCCGGCTATCTCGGCCGCACCCTCAAGCGCTCCTTCACCTGGCTGGAAGAGCATCACGGCGCTGAGTTCGCGACCCGCGTCTATCGCGAGCTGGATGCCGCGCGCCAGTGGGTGTTCACCTTGGTGGCGGAGCTCGGCATCCAGTGCCACATCGCGCAGCCCGGCCGCTTCATTGGCGCGACCTCGGAGGCGCACTACAACGACCTGGCGCAAGAGCTGGAAGTGATGCGCCGCCGCCTCGGCTATCCGTACGAGATGATCGCGCCCATGGATTTGCGCCGCGAGCTGGCGAGCGACGCCTACAAGGGCGGCGCCGTCATCCCCGATCTCGGCGCGATCCACCCCGCGCTCTATCACCAGGGCTTGCTGAAGGCGGCGCGCAAGGCCGGCGTGCGCGTCTTCACCCACACGCCTGTGACCGGGCTCGCGCGCGACGGCAAGGAGATCAAGGTCGCGACCGCGCGCGGCGCCGTCACCGCGCGCGAGGCGATCGTCGCCACCAACGGCTACACGCCGCGGCACGTCTCGTGGCTGGCGCGGCGCGTCATCCCGTTCGAAGGCTTCATGGCCGCGACCGAGGAGCTGTCGCCGGCGCTGATGGCGAAGCTCATCCCCAACGGCCGCACCGTGATCGACAGCAACGTCAACATCAACTTCATCCGCCCTGCGCCCGATTGCGCCAAGATCCTGTTCGGCGGTCAGACCGGCAGCAAGCCGCGCGACCTGCGCGACATGGGGCAGCGCCTCCACGCCATGATCAGCGAACTTCTGCCCGACCTCGCCGGTGTGCGCCTGAGCCGCGTGTGGAAGGGCCAGTGCGCCGGCACCTTCGACTTCATGCCGCATATCGGCCGGCACGACGGCCTGTGGTACGCCATGGGCTACAACTTCGCCGGCGTGCCCATGGGCTCCTATCTCGGCCTCAAGCTGGCGCAGCGGATCCTGGGCAAGGACGAGGGCGCCAGCGTGTTCGGCACCACGCCCTTCCCCACGCTGCCGTTCTATGGCGGCAATCCGTGGTTCGTGCCGCTTGCCATGCGCTGGTTCGACTGGAAGGATGCGCGGTTCGCCCGCAAAGGAACCTGAGCATGCATCCGCCGATCTATGTCACCTATCTCAACGGCCTCGACGTCGCCGAGCTGAAGCTCACCGACGACGAGATCCTGGCCGCGATCGAATCCAGCCTGGCGGCGCAGGGCCGCGGCGCCACCGTGATCGAGCCGCGCATGCACCTCATCCCCGATGCCAAGGTGCACGGCCACTTCAACGTGCTGCGCGGCTCGATCGGTGCGCCGATCAACCTCGCAGGCGTGAAGATCGTCGGCGACTATGTCGACAACTATCAGCGCGGCCTGCCGTCGGAGATGGCGATCCTCAACCTGTTCGACCCCGCGACCGGCATGCCCAAGGCGATGCTTGACGCCACCAGCATCACCGAGATGCGCACCGGCGCCGTCACCGCGCTCGGCGCCAAGTATCTCGCGCGCAAGGGCAGCAAGGTGCTCGGCCACATCGGCGCGCGCGGCACCGCTTATTGGAACGTGCGCCTGCTCGACAAGCTGTTCGGGTTCGACGAGATCCGCGTGCATTCGCGCCGCAAGGAAAGCCGCGAGGAATTCGCCGCTGAGCTGTCGCGCGACCTCGGCAAGAAGGTCTTGGCGCTCGACAACTGGGAAGACACGGTCAAGGGCGCCGACATCGTGGTCGAAGCCTCGCGCCTGATGAAGCCCGAGCCGCTGCTCAAGACCGACTGGATCAAGAAGGGCGCGTTCGTCGTGCCCTATGGCACCATGAGCGCGGTCGAGCTGTCATTGACCGACATCATGTCCAAGATGGTGGTGGACGATTGGGGCCAGTGCAAAGGCGGCCAGTTCGGCTCCCTCCGCGCCCACGTCGAAGCCGGCAAGCTCAGCGAACAGACGCTGCACGCCGAGCTCGGCCAGATCGTCGCCGGCGTGAAGCCGGGACGCGAGCGCGACGACGAAACCATCCTGTTCTGGCACCGCGGCCTTTCGTTGAGCGACATCGCGCTGGGCCATGCGCTGCTGGAAAAGAGCGCGCGCACCGGTATCGGCCAGAAACTGCGGTTCGCATAGCAACGCCGGTTCCACCCACTCCACTGTCACCCCGGCCTTGAGCCGGGGTCCATTCCTCAGGGGCACGTGCGGCGGATCGATGGGTCCCGGCTCAAGGCCGGGATGACGGTCGGAGTATGACACCGAGGTCGCCGCTCAGCACCCCCGCCCCCACCTTTTCGACCTCCGCGCTCAGTGAACGGTCCACGTCGACGAACTTCGACAGCCCCCGCACCCAATCGTACGCGCGCTTTGTCCCCGCGCCGAGCTTCGCGACCTTGCGCAAGTCCACCGCCTGCGCCGCCACCATCAGCTCCATCCCCGCGATGGTCGCGAGCTTGTCCACAATGGCGCGGGTCTTCGCCACCACGCGCGGCGCCATGGTGGCGTAGTCCTCCACGCCGTCGGCGGTCGGCAGCACCAGCAATGAGCAGGGGTGCGCCAGGTGGCGGATGTCGGCTTCCAGCGCGGACGACACCTTGCCCAGGCCCGCGACCCCGGCATGCATCGCGCCGCGCGGGGAGAGGAACCGCGGCAGGTCGGTCAGCGATTGCGACTGCATCTTGGCGATGCGTTGGGCGGAGAGGATGGCGGTCTGCGCCAGCGCCTGGCCGAGACGCTCGAACTCCAGCACCAGCGCGGTGATGTCGAAATTGCCGGTCATGATCATGTCGCCGTCCACGACCGCGGGATTGTCGCCGCCGCTGTTCAACTCCTGCTCCAGCACCAGCATCGCGCTCGCCAGCGCCGCCATCGCCGCGCCATGCACGCTGGGGAAGCAGCGGAAGCTGAGCGGATCCTGCACCCGGCGCGCCGCGCCCGGCCTCGTCAGCGCGCCGCCCTTCAGCAGCTTCAGCACCGCCGCGGCCGCTTCCGCCTGGCCCGGCGCCGCGCGCACCCTGGCGAGGCGCGGATCGAACGGATCGAGGTTGCCACGGAAGCCTTCGAGGCTGAGCGCCAGCGCCGCGCGCTGCGCCTGCAGCACCACCGCCGCATCGTGCAGCACCAGCGCGCCGGTGCCGAGCGAAGCCGCGTTGGCGCTGACCAGCGCGATACCGTCCTTCGGCCCCAGCGGCACGAGCTTGATGCAGGCGCGGCGCATCGCCTCGGCGCCGCTCATCATCTTCCCGCCGAGCTCCGCCTTGCCGGCGCCGATCAGCGGCAGCAGCGCGTGCGAGCATGGCGCGAGATCGCTCTCGCCGACCGAGGCGACCGACGGCACCACCGGATGCACGCCCTTGTTCAGCATCGCCGCGATGCGCTCCGCCAGCGCGGGCGAGAGGCCGGCCGCGCCGTGGGTGAGGCCGGCCAAGCGCGCCGCCAGCAGTGCGCGCACCTCTGCCGTCCCGAAGCGCGGCCCGATCCCGACCGAGCGCGCGATCAGCACCCGCGCCTGGAATTCGTTCATCTCCGCCGCCGTCAAGCGGGTGTCGACGCCCGCGCCCAAGCCGGTATTGAGGCCATAGATCGGTTTCTCGCCCGCCGCCAGCTTGTCCACCACCGCGCGCGACCGCTTCAGACGGCGCATCGCGCTACTGCCAATCGCGACCCGCGCACCGCCGCGCGCGATCGCAACCACATCGGCGATGCCGACCGGCCGGCCAAGCGTGATGGTAGTTCTCGTCATGCAATCCCCCGCGTTTCGAATCGGCGCGCATCCTATCACGGCGCGTTGATCGTGCAGGGCTTGTCGCTGGGCGGGCTTGTCGCAGCGCGGGGCGAGCCGCTAGTCTGCCGCAGTCCTGCGGAGGGGTTGGCCGATGAGTCCGATGCTGCGCGCCGTCATCGTATGCGTGCTAATGCTGGCGCCGCCGGCCCTGGCGGCCGAGAGCCTGCCGATGCCGGTTACGCGCTATGCCGAGCTGTGCCAGGCCAGCGGCGGCATCCTGACGACGCACCTGTCCGGCGGGGTCGGCATCGTGCGCTGCACCTGGTCGGACCACGGCCGCACCGAGTGCAAGGTCGGCTCCAACATCGTGAATATCTGCGGCATCGCGTGCCAGTCCAACGCCTGCCTCAAGGCGAACCCGGCGCGCTACACGCCGATATGGCCGCTCGCCGGCGGGCCGAACAGCGCCGCACTGCCGGCCAGCCCCGGCAGCGGCACCCTGGCCCCCTCGAATTGATGGACGAGCAACTGAGGGGCGGGCGATGACCGTCGATGCGTTCTTCTATGGGCTCTACATGGACGACACCGTGCTGCGCGGCGCCAGCGTCGCGCCGCATGCGCCGCGCAAGGCGCGTGCCGACGGCTACGCCCTCAAGATCGGCAAGCGCGCGACCCTGGTCAAGGCGCCGGGCAGCCTCGCGTGGGGCATGGTCTACGCATTGACGCCCGACGATCTCGCAAAGCTCTATAGCGGCCCCGGCCTCGAGGTCTATCGGCCGGAGCAGATCGAAGTCGCACTGGAGAACCGCGCCATCATCCCGGCCCAGGTCTACAACCTGCCGCACGCCCCGGCGCCGGACGAGCGCAATCCGGACTACGCGGAGAAGCTCAAGGCGGCAATGACGCGGCTCGGGTTTCCGGCGGAATACGTCGCGCGCATCGAATAGCGAAAGAGAAATCTCTTCCCCCCCTGTGGGGGAAGGACGCGGAGCCTTAGCGAACGAAGTGAGCTTAGGCGTAGCTGGATGGGGGGTGCCACCTCCCCCACAAGGGGGAAGGGGATCTGACTTCATTCTCCCGCCAACCTCGCGTAAGAACTCCCCATGCGAATCATCGTCATCGGCGGCGGCGTCATCGGTGTCACCTCGGCCTACTGGCTGCGGCTGGCGGGGCATGAGGTCGTGCTGATCGAGCAGGACGTCGAGGCAGGCCGCGGCGTGTCCGCCGGCAATGGCGGCCAGCTCTCCTATGCCTATGTCGAGCCGCTGGCCGGGCCCGATCTGTGGACCAAGTTTCCGTCGATCCTGCTCGGCCTCGACAGCGCGGTGCGCATGCGGCCGGACGTGTCGGTCGACTCGATCCGCTGGGGCCTCGCGTTCCTGCGCCACTGCGTCGGCAAGCGCCAGTCGGAGTCGCTGAAAGGCCTGCTGATGCTGGCGGCGGAAAGCCACCGCGCGCTGGCGGAGCTGCTGAGCGACGTGCCGCTGCAGTTCGACTATGCCGCCGGCGGCAAGCTCATCCTCTATCGCGACGCCAAGGCGCTGCAGAGCGCGGGCAAGCTGGCGGAGATCAAGAAGCAGTACGGTTTCCGCATCGAGATCCTCGACCGAGCCCGCTGCCTCGCGCTCGATCCTGCGCTTAGCCGCTACGGCAATCCGTTCGCCGGCGGCGTCCATGCGCCGGAGGATGCCGCCGGCGATTGCGCCAAGTTCACCCGCGGTCTCTACGAGCGTCTGCGCGACGAAATGGGCGTGGAGACGTTGAGCAGCACGCGGGTCACGCATCTCAAGACCATGGGCGGCCGCGTCGCCGGCGTCGAGCTAGACACCGAGGAAGAACTCGCAGACGCGGTCGTGCTGGCGAATGGCATCGATGCCCCGCGCCTGGCCGCGACGGTCGGTCTGCGGCTGCCGATCGAGCCGGTGAAGGGCTACAGCATCACCGCACCGGCGCGGCCCGAGGCGCCGATGGTCAGCCTGACCGACCGCGCGGAAAAGATCGTGTTCGCGCATCTGGGTGGCCGCTTGCGCGCCGCCGCCTTCGCCGACCTTGACGGCTGGTCGCCAGCCGTCAACCCCAAGCGCGCGCAGCAATTGCAGGCCCTGGCGCGCCACCTGTTCCCCATGGCCGCCCACTGGAACGAGGCCGAGCCGGTATGGGCCGGCCAGCGCCCGATGACGCCAAGCGGCGTGCCGCTGATCGGCGAAAGCGGCGTGCCGGGACTCTACCTCAACGCCGGCCACGGCGGGCTGGGCTGGACGCTGGCGTGCGGGGCGGCGAAGCGTTTAGCGAGAATGATCGAGTAGCACGCTTGATCGCGCCTTCTCTCCAATCGTCATCCCGGCCTTGAGCCGGGATCCATCGATCACCCGCACGTGCTCCTGAGAAGTGGACCCCGGCTCCAGGTCGGGGTGAAGGGGGTGTGGAAAGCATCGACACCATAGCCACCGTGCAGCTTGACGCCGCCGCATGGCTGCGCCCACATACGGCTCTGAGAGCCTTTGTCTGAAAGCCCTGACCCATGCCATTGCGCGTTGCCATCCAGATGGACCCGATCGAGAGCGTCAACATCGACGGGGATTCCTCCTTCGTCATGGGGCTCAGCGCCGAGGCGCGCGGGCATAAGCTGTGGCACTACCATCCGCGCCAGCTGACCCTGCGCGACGGCAAGGCGATTGCGCGGGCGCGGCCGATGAGCCTGCGCCGCAAGAAGGGCGATCATTTCACGCTCGGCGATGAAGAGGTGATCGAGCTCTCGACCCTCGACGTCATCCTGATGCGCCAGGACCCGCCGTTCGACATGGCCTACATCACCGCCACCCACATCCTGGAGACGGTGCATCCCAAGACCCTGGTGGTGAACGACCCGGTCCATGTGCGCAACGCGCCGGAGAAATTGTTCGTCACGCAGTTCCCCGAGCTGATGCCGCCCACCGTCATCACCTCCGACCGCCAGGAGATCCTGGCGTTCCGCGACCATCACCAGGACATCATCGTGAAGCCGCTGTTCGGCAACGGCGGCGCCGGCGTGTTCCACATCAAGCCGGGCGACGAGAATCTCGCCTCGCTGCTGGAGATGTTCACCCAGTTCTACCGCGAGCCGATCCAGGTGCAGCGCTACGTGCCAGAGGTGCGCCAGGGCGACAAGCGCATCATCCTGATCGACGGCGAGGCGGTCGGCGCTATCAACCGCGTGCCGGCGGCGGGCGAATCGCGCTCCAACATGCATGTCGGCGGCCGGCCGGAGAAATCCGCGCTTACGCCGCGCGACCGGCAGATCTGCGAGACCATCGGCCCGGCTTTGCGCGAGCGCGGCATGATCTTCGTCGGCATCGACGTGATCGGCAACTACCTGACCGAGATCAACGTCACCTCGCCCACCGGGCTGCAGGAGATCAACCGCTTCGACAAGGTCGTGCTGGAAGACCGCATCTGGGACGCGATCGAGAAAAGGCTCGGGCGCAAGTAGCGCAGTGCGACGGGGCTACCGTTTGAGCACCCAGCCGGTCTTCGCAATCAGCCGGTCGCACTGCCGGCCGGGCACTTCCCAGTCGCGGCCGTAGAGCGTCACCTACACCTTGCGAACAATCGGGCCGGATCCCAGGAAGAACTCGATCGCGTAGCCGGCGCCCTCCTCGAATCCTGAGACATACGGATACTTTGGCGGCCTCACGGCGTGCAGAAGCAGGGGCAGCCGAAGGATCGACCGCAGGGCCAGCCCAAGAACTAGGTGCAGGGGACCAGCGGCCTTCGGGGACGCGACGCCGACTCTAATGAGCGAAACTGCCCGAACACGCTCTGCGCGCGACAAGAGCTTTGGGTCTTCCTGGACGGCGAACGTGGCAGTCGGAAATGCCCTTTGGAGCTCCTGCTGGACGTGCTCCAGCGTGCCCAACGGCCGTCAGTATCTGCCGCGAACTTTGACGGTGTAGCCCATGACGCTCGCCCCCGAACCCGCTGAGTCATATCAGCGGCGATCGGCGGCGTCATCATCGCGCATCGCCACTCAGTCCGTGTGGGGCGGCCGCGCCTTCAGCGCCCAGCGGGTGGCGAGTCCGGCGGCCAGCGCTGCGAGCGCCAGCATGCTGAACAAGGCGGAGAACATGCTGCCGAAGGCAGCATCATCGTACCGGCCGTTGAGGTCCGAGTAGATGACGAGCGCGACGATCACGAACACAGCATAGGACGCGAGCCACGCGCGCGGAAGAATGAGCGCGGCGGCCAGGATCGCCACCAGCACCGGTGCAAACGATAGCGCGACCAAGGACAAAAATGACATGGCTCGATCCCACGTTGATTCATGATCGACTCTGATCGAAGCGGGTGTCGATATGACGGCGGAATGTGGCGAAGTGCAGGCTTGAAAGCGCAATCACTGTGACCCTGCGCACAGCCGCGCGCTGGCACCATGAATTGCGCTTGCCCTGGCCCGGTGCGCTGTGGTCATAGGCCGCCCAGAGAGCGTCGTGCTGAGCTTCGTGTTTCTTGGGAGAAACCACATCATGAACAAACATACCCTGGCCGCCGCCGGTTTTGCGGCGCTGGTCCTTGCCGCGCCTGCTGCGGCCGAGACGCAGGTCGAGCGTGGCCAGTATCTCGCGCACATCATGGATTGCGGCGGCTGTCATCACACCGGCGCCTTCACGCCGCAGCCGAACCTGGAGACACCGCTCGCCGGCTCGCAGATCGGGTTCGAGATTCCCGGCCTCGGCGTGTTCTATCCCGCCAACCTGACCCCGGACCAAGAGACCGGCCTCGGCAAGTGGAGCGATGCGGAGGTCATCACCGCCTTCACCACCGGCGTGCGGCCCGACGGCCGGCAGCTGTCGCCGGCGATGCCGTGGACGTCGTACGCGCACATCAATGCCGACGATGCGACCGCCCTGGTCGCCTATCTTCGTTCGCTGAAGTCGGTGAAGCACAAGGTGCCCGGCCCGTTCGCCGCCGGCGACAAGCCGACCGCGCCCTACTTCAGTGTGATTGCGCCGAAGTAGGCTGGTCACCGCGTCGCGCTTCGCCGCGGTGGAGCGCGACGCCGACGATCACCAGCGCGATGCCGATCATCTCGGCGTGGGTCGGGACCTGCCGCAGCACCAGGAAGCCGATGAGCGCGGCGGTCGCCGGCAGCAGCGCCAGCAGCAGTGCGAAGGTGGCGCGCGGCAGGCGCGCCATCGCCAGCTGGTCGCACACATAGGGAATGACCGACGACGAGATGCCGACGCCGATGCCCGCCGCCAGCAGCAGCGGGCTGGCGAACGCCGGCAGCGCTTGCTCGATTCCGAACGGCAGCGCGAACACCATCGCCACCAGCATCGATGCGCTCAGTCGATCGATCCCGCCCGCGCCGCCGGACGCCGCCAGCCGATGGCCGAGCACCACATAGAGCACGAATAGCGCGCAGTTCGCGAAGGCATAGAGGTAGCCGAGCGGCTCCGCCACCCAGCGCGCGTCGGTCAGATACCAGACGCCGGCCACCGCCAGCGCCAGGGCGCCGACATTGCGCTGGCTGCGCAGCCCGATCGCCGCGAGCAGAATTGGTCCGAGGAACTCGATGGCGCCGACGGTCGCCAGCGGCAGCCGCGCGATCGCCAGGTAGAAGGCACAGTTCATCGCCGCCAGCGTCGCCGCCATCGCGACGATCAGCCAGCGCTCCTGCTTCGAGGCCCCACGCAGATAGCGCAGCGGCCGGCGCCACAGCGCGAACACCACCGCCGCGCTCGCGATCCGCAGCCACGCCACGCCCAGCGGCTCGACCGCCGCGAACAGCAGCACCGCGAACGAGGGCCCGAGATAATGGAACACCGCGCTCACCACGAAGAAGGCGTGCGGCGGGATGCGGTCGGTGATGGTTGCCGAGGTAGTTTCGTTGTTCATGACGCTCTCTCGTCGTCATGGCCGGACCAAGCGCGACCATGACGAAGCGTTCAGTGTGGCGAGTGTGGGTGGTAGGCGCTATAGTCTGCGAAAGAAATTCACCTAGAGATGCCTTCGTATTGAAGGTCGGGGTGGCCACTGATGACCGTTTCAAAGCTTCTGCTCGACTCGCGCAATCAAAAACTCCTCGCCGCCCTCCTGAAGAATCCGCGCGCCTCGATCACCGCGCTGGCGCGCCGCGTCGGCCTGTCGGCGCCGGCGACGCGCGAGCGTCTGCTGCGGCTGGAGGAAGCCGGCGTGATCAAGGGCTGGCGCGTGGAGCTCGACCCCAAGGCGCTCGGTTTCCCGATCGCCGTCCTCATCCGCGTGCGGCCGATGCCGGGGCATTTGCCGAAGATCGCCAAGCTGGCGCAGTCGCTGCCGCAGGTGACGGAGTGCCACCGCATCACCGGCGAGGATTGCTTTCTAGTGCAGGCGCACCTGCGCGCGCTCGAAGAGCTGGACGGGCTGCTCGACAAGTTCCTCGCCTACGGCCAGACCACCACCTCGATCGTGCAATCCTCGCCGGTCGCGCCGCGCAGCCTGCCGCTGCCGGACGGGTCCTCAGGCTAGCGGGTAGCGTAGCGATACGCTAAACTGGCGGCAGAGGGAGATCTGGCATGGAGCGTCGCCTTGCCGCCATCCTCGCTGCCGACGTTGTCGGCTACAGCCGGCTCATGGAGCTTGATGAAGCCGGCACGCTGGACGCGCTGACGTCGCGACGGCGCAACATCCTGACACCGCTACTCGCAGGGCATCACGGGCGCATCGTCAAGCTCATGGGCGACGGCGTGCTCGTGGAGTTCGCCAGCGCCGTCAACGCGGTGAATTGCGCGGTCGATCTGCAGAAACGGATGGACGAAGCCAATGCGGGCCTGGCCGAGGACCGCCGCATCCTGCTGCGGATCGGCATCAATATCGGCGACGTGATGGTCGAGGGCGGTGATCTCTATGGCGAGGGCGTCAACATCGCGGCGCGGCTGGAGGCGACTGCGAGCCCCGGCGGCATCTGGCTGTCCGAGACCGTCGTCAACCATGTCCGCAACAAGAGCGCGCTGCAATTCGAGGATCTCGGCGTGCAGAGCGTGAAGAACATCGCTCAGCCGGTCCGGATCTATCGCGTGGCGGGCATCGGTGTGCGCGATGGTGCCGCACCGGGCCCCGCCGCGGGCAGCGGGGAAACCCAATCCAGGTCGTCGATCGCCGTGCTACCCTTCGTCAATCTGGGCGACGAAGCGGATCAGCGCTATTTCAGCGACGGCATGACGGTCGACATCGTTGCCGGCCTTTCGCGGTTCCGGCAGCTGCTGGTCATCGCCCACAATTCCTCGTTCCAATTCCGGAACAAGAACGTGGATGTGCGCCAGGTGGCGCGCGAGCTGGGAGTCCGGTTCGTCGTCGAGGGCAGCGTCCGAAAGGCCGGTACCCGGCTGCGCATCGGGGTGCAATTGATCGAAGCGGCGACCGGCAATCACGTGTGGGCGGAGCGGTTCGACCGGGAACTGGAGGATGTCTTCGCCGTACAAGACGAGATCACGGAGACCATCGTCGCCAGCATCGCGGGTCGCATCGAAGAGTCCGACCGCCGCCGCGCCTTGCGCAAGAGCATCGGAAACCTGACGGCCTATGATCTTGTGCTCAGGGGCAAGGACCGCCTGGAGCACGGGGCGCGGGAGGATGTGATCGAGGCGCGCGCCTTGTTCCAGCGCAGCCGGGAGCTCGAGCCGGATTATGCCGAAGCCTATATCTGCCTGGGCGAGACATATTTCTATGAGGCGATATCCAGTTGGACGGCGGATTCAGCGGCGGCGGCCGCGCAGGTGTTCGAGATGGGCCAGGCGGCCGCGCGGCTCGATGTCCAGGATAGCCGGATTCATCTGTGCCTTGCCTGGGCCCAGTGGTGGATCAATGGCAACTACGAAATGGCAGAAGCCCAGATCGACGAGGCGATCGCCCTCAATCCGAACGCTCTGGACAATTACTGCTTCAAAGGCTGGCTTTCGACCTGTGCGGGCAAGTTCGAACAGGGCATCTGGTGCGCAAGCCAGGCAATCCGCCGCGCCCCTAACCTGCCCGAACATTGCCTGACGACCCAAGTCATCGCCGAATACCTGCTGGGACGATTCGAGCAGGCCATCGCGACGTTCGGAAGAATGCTGCACCCGCCGGCGCCGATGTACGCCTGGATCGCCGCATGCTATGCCAATCTCGATCGGCCGGCCGAAGCGCGTGCGGCCCTCGCGGAGTTTCGCGCCCGCCTGCAGGCCGAGCAGGCAGGCCCGCCGCTTGACGATGTCGAAGGTTGGCGTCTCTACTGGTCGAAGCGATTTCCCGCGAAAGAACCAGAAAGCATGGAACGTTTGTTTGCCGGCCTGCGCAAGGCGGGGCTGCCAGTCTGATGATGCTGTTCTTCGACGTCGGCGAAACCCTGGCCAGCGAAGAGCGCTGGCTCGGCTCGTGGGCCGACTGGTTCGGGGTTCCGAAGTCCGCCTTCTTCGCCGCGCTCGGCGCGCTGATCGAAGCCCGCCGCCCGCACCAGGAGCTATTTGCGCTGTTTCGCCCCGGCATCGATGTCGCCGCCGAGCGCGACCAGCGCAGCGCGCGCGGCATCAGCGACCGCTTCACCCCCGACGATCTCTATCCCGACGCCTTGCCCACGCTGCAATGGGCGCGCGCGGCCGGCCACCGCATCGGCATCTCCGGCAACACCAGCGCGCACACCGAGGAATTCGCGCGCAGCCTTGGCGTGGCGGACGTGGTGGGATCGTCACAGCGCTGGGGCGTCGCCAAGCCCGATCCTGGTTTCTTCCGGCGGCTGATCGCCGAGGCGGGCTGCCCGCCGGATGAGATCGTCTATGTCGGCGATCGGGTCGACAACGACGTGCTGCCCGCGCTCGCCGCCGGGCTCCGGGCCATCCACATCGTGCGCGGCCCTTGGGGCGTGGTGCAGGCGCGCTGGCCGGAGGCGGAGGGGCTGCGCCGCATCCGTTCGCTGGCCGAGTTGCCGGCGATGGTTGGCGGTGGCTGACCTATATCCTCTGGATGACCCGAACGTTCTTGTGATCCGGATCATCGTTCACCAATCCGCAACCATCGTAGGCTACATCAGCAGCGATAGAGTGCGGTTGTTGGACTCATGCTGATTTCGATCCTGATCGGTGCCGCCGCCCTGGTGGCCGTCTGTTTGTGCTTCTCGCTGTTCCTGTTCGCGTATTTGACCGGACGCGTGCGGCGCGCCACCGCGTTGCGGGTGTCGGCGCTCGGCGTCGTGCTCGGCGCCAGTGTCACCGCCAACGGCCTCATCGGCAGCGCCGCGTTCGGACCGATGTCGATCCCGTTCGGCGTGTTCCTGATGGTGGCGGCCGGTATTGCCGGCCTGCTGGTCTACCAGGCCCCGAAGTCGGACACGTCGCGCTAATCCTACCGCGCGGCTGAGAACGGATACGCGCCGCCTATCCGGTTGACCCAGAAATACTCGTTCTCGGTGGCGCGCGCGCCGTCCGGATTGCGGTAGATCTTGGCACAGTTGATGTAGCCGATCGGCGTCTCGAAGCAGAGGCCGTCGCCGTCGAGTCGCAGGCGGCCGTTGCCGACACCCCAATCCCCGAAGATGATCGCGCTGCCGTCCGCCGCCACCGACATGCCGTGCTCCAGTCCGGTTTCCAGGGTGCGGCCGTGCATCCGGTGTCCCACGAACAGCGCATCGATCTCCGCCGCCTGCAAGCGAATCGGCTCGAACGCCGCCTCGTCGAACCAGTTGGGGACGCCGGCCGCGCGCAACGCGGTCCACAGCCCGCGTTGCCCGACGCTGAACGAGCCGAGGTTGCTAATGTAGTAACAGTCCAGGACCAGCGGGATGCCGCCCTGGCGGGCGCGCAGCACATTGAATGAGGCCAGGGCCTCCTGCGCTTTCGGCCGATCGCCCGTCGCGCCGTAGCTCGCCACCAGGAGCAGCCGCGGCAGTGGATCCTGCGGGCTCAGCCGCGCAGCCTGCTCGAATGTCTGCGCCGCCTGCGCCAGTCGGCCTTGTGCGAACTCCACCAGCCCTTGATAGAAGAAGAATGCCGGCGGCGGATGCGGATCACGCCGCATTGCAATCTGGATCTGCGCCTCCGCTTTCGCGACGTCGCCGGCTGCGAGCCACATGTGAGCGGCATAAACGTAGCTCCAGGAATCGTTCGGATCGAGCGCGATCGCGGCGTCGAATTCCTTGAGCGCCCGCTCGTACCAGCCGCGCGCCCGATAGATGCTGCCGGCGACTTGGTATGCAGTCGAGGTCGGGTACTTCTGCGCGATCGTGAGATGGTCCCGTGCCTTGCGGTAGACATCGTCGGCGGAGAGGCCGAGGCTGCCGGTCCAGGCCTGATCGAAGGCCTGGAAATAGATCATCGCCAACGCGGCGTGGGCGCGGCCGTAGCGGGCGTCCAGCTCGATCGCCTGTTCGAAGAATGGCAGTGCCTTCACCAGGTCCGCCGGCGTCGACCGCTTGTAGCGGTCCCAGCCGCGCAGGAACGCATCATAGGCCTCGAGCGAGGCGGTCTCATGCTGGGCCAGCGCGCGCTGCTCGCCGGCGCTGAGGCGCAGCGCCATGGCATCGACCACCGCGCCGGTCACCCGGTCCTGCAGCGCAAAGATGTCGGCGAGCGAACCGTCGTAGCGATCCGCCCATTGCTGGTTCCCGCTGGCGGCGTCGATCAACTGCACATTGATGCGGACCTGGTCGCCGGCGCGCCGCACGCTGCCCTCGACGACGTAGCGCACGCCGAGCGCGCGCGCGGCTTCCGGAATGTCGACCGCGTTGTCGCGGTAGCCGAACGCCGAGTTGCGTGCCATCACGGTCAGCCCCTTGACCCGGGACAGATCGGTCATCAGGTCTTCGGCGATGCCGTCGGCGAAATAGAGCTGCTGCGGATCGTCGCTCATGTTCTCGAATGGCAGGACCAGGATCGAGGGCGGCGCGCTGTCGAGCGCGTCCTGTCCGCTCGGACCTGCCAGCAGCCATACCGCCAGCGCAGCCGCCACGGCGCCGATGCCGGCGGCAGCAGCCAGCCACGCTCGGCGGCTGGACTTGCGATCGTTGGTCGGCGCGTCGGCAACCACCGCTCGGTCCGGCGAACTTGGTGCCGGCACGGCCGCACGGCCGGCGGACAGGCGGAGTTCCTGGAACAGCCGCTCGGTCTCGGCTTCCGGCTTGACGCCGAGGTCGCGCTGCAGATGGTCGCGGCACAGCTGGTACTGCCGCAATGCCTGCGACCGGTCGCCCGCCGCCGCGTACAATCGCATCAAGGCGCGATGGACGTCCTCGCGGTCGGGGTCGAGCGCCAGCAGGCGCTGGGCAGTCGCAATGGCCTGTTCGCCGGATTGTCGGTCCAGTAACTGGCCCAGCGTGCGGACCGCCAGGTCGTGCAGCCGTGTCTGCTCCACCAGCAGCCAGTCCGCGAAGGCGCCGTTGGGCAGGCTCACGCCCGTCATCAGATCGCCATGGTAGAGCAGCGCCGCCCGATCCCACTGGCTCGCCGCGCACAGCGCGCAGAATTCCGCGGCATCGACGTTGACCGCCGCCGGATCGAAGGCGACGGTGTCGCGGTCAGTCACCAGCACGCCGTCGCCGAGCAGGCGCCGCAACTCGGCCAGTGCCTGGCGCAGGCTGCCACGCGCCAGCTCTTCCTCGCGGTCGCCCCACAGCACTGCGGTCAGCCGCTCGCGCGACCAGCCGACGGCCGGCGGCAGGGCGAGTAGCGCGACCAGGGCGCGCAATTTCCGTCCGGGAAGAGTCAGGCTGTCGCCGCCCGCGCCGATGAGCTCGAAGCCCCCCAGCACGCGTACGCACACGGGTGATGGCGACAGCGTATCCATTTTCGGGCGACGCGCAGCGTGTGGCTCGAATGTTACGCGTTCTTCACGTTCGCGGCAATTCAGCCTGACGGCTGGCTCACGGTCTTTTCGCGCCGGTCTGCTTTGCTGGACCCATACCGCGACGGACAGGAATCCTGCGCGTCTCAACCGAGCGGACATTAACAACTTCATGGAGCCGGTCATGAAACGATGTACTGGAGGGTGGTTACTCGCGTTTGGCGTCGCCTTGGTCGTGAGCCAGCCGGCCCTTTCGGCCGATCTGACCGATGCGAACATCGTGACCGGCATCGATATCTCCAATTCGATCGACCCCGACGAGATGCGGCACGAGCTGGTCGGTCTGGCGCAGGCAATCCGCGATCCGCGGGTGATGACCGCCATCAAGGCAGGCAAGCGCGGGCGCATTGGCTTTGCGGTGTTCGCGTGGCATCACGGCCAGTTCCCGGTGGTGGTGCCCTGGATGATCATCGCCTCGCCACAAGACGCCGAGATCGCCGCGCGGGCGATCGAAGCGCGCCAGTTGGTGGATCTCGAACTCGAAGGCCGCGCCCAGGTGGAATGGTACATCGGCCGGCTGACCGACATTTCGCAGGCGATCGAATATGCGGACGCCATGCTGCTCACGGCGTCCTATGCCGGCAACCGCGCGGTCGTCAATATCGTCGGCAACGGCGAGGACAATGTCGGCGAGGATTCCGCGGCCGCGCGCGACCGTTTCGTTGCCCGTGGCGGCACCATCAACGGCCTCGTCCTCGGCCAGGACGCCGCGATGATCGCATACTATCGCGATCAGGTGATCGGCGGACGCGCCTCGTTCGTCATGTCGATTGACCGGAATTCCGCGATGGCAGATGCGTTTGTCCGAAAGTTCCTCGGCGACATCGTAGCCGACTCGGCAACCGGATCGCTTCACGGACCTGCGACAACCGGCGGCTTGTGATTGGCGGCATGAACCGGGAAGAACTCCGGCACGTCGCCTGTGATCAGCACCTCGGGATGACGCTCGACCTTTCCGCCGTAGATCGTCGCGCCCAACAGGGTGTCCGTGACGCCGCTGCGGCCCAGCATCGGCAGGGCGAAACGCTCGCCCGCGGTCAGCCTTCCGGCGGCGGCATAAACCGAGCCGGTGGCGCGGAAGATTGCCGGTTCCGTCAGACAGCGGCCATAGCGCGCGACGATGGTGTCGAGATCGGATGGGTCATACACATCGCGGAAATACTGCCCGCCGATGTTCCGGCCATAGATCGCGTTGATGTTCTCGCCGGCCAAGCGCACCCGGAACCGTTGCGTGGCGCCCTCGACCTCCACGATCCAGATGTGCCGCAGCACCTTCGGTAGGTGCAAAGGATCAAAGGCCTGGATCGGCGGCAGCCCGCCCGCCGCGTCCGCGAGCTCGCGCCAATACTGGTACAGCGATCGCAGATGCGCATCGGCGATCGGCGGCGGCGTTTCGACCTCGAAGCCTGAATATCCCATGCCGCGCCATCCCGGACCGCGTGCAACGGCGCCAGCATACCGTCGCAAGCGCGCACGAGTCACGCAGGACGCGCTGGGGGTGTGGTCTGGACCACTTCCAATGATCTACCCGCCGGAGATATGCGGCGGCGCGTGGTTGGCGGCGCGCACCGGATAGAAGGTCGGCTCGTTGTGCAGCACGTGCACCGCGCCCGGCTCGACCGTGCGCTCGTCATAGAAGGTCGCGCCCAGCATGGTGTCGGTGAGGCCGCTGCGCCCCAGCATCGGCAGCGCCAGGCGCTCGCCCTGCGTGAGGCGGCCGGCCGCGACGTAGACTGCGCCGATCGCGCGCACGATCGCGGGCTCGGTCAGGGTGCGGGTGTAGCGCGCCACCATCAGCGCGACCTCCGAGGGCTGGAACACGTCGCTGAAATACTGCCCGCCGATGTTGCGCCGATAGACCGAATTGATGGCCTCGCCGGCCAGCCGCATGCGGAAGCGCTGCGTGTCCGCCGCCACCTCCAGGATCCACAGGTTGGACAGCAGTCGCGACAGACGCAGCGGATCGAACGCCTGGATCGACGGCAGCCCGCCGGCCGCCACGCCGAGCGCGTGCCAATACTCATAGAGCGATCGCAATCGTCGGTCCGCCAACACCGGCGGTGTCTCGATGTGAAAGCCCGAATATTCCATGCCGCGCCACCCCGGCCGCGCAAATGCCGCAAGCATAGCGTCATCCACGGTTGCAAGTCACGCACACGGCATCGCAGCCATTACGAGGCGCTATGAGTCTCTCCATTCCCCAAAATGGAGGAGCGCACGAGTTTCAGGGAGTCACTCTAGCCGCCGGCGATCTCCGGCGCCTGGTGGTTGTCGGCCCGGATGCGGTGGAAGTGCGGCTCGGCCTTGGAGAGGCGCACCGCCGCGATCTTGTCCAGGGACCTGCGATAGACGGTGGCGCCGAGCAGCGTATTGGTGCGGCCCTCGCGTCCCAGCATCGGCAGCCCGAGCCGCTCGCCCACGGTCAGGTTGCCGCCCGCCGCATAAACCGAGCCGCTGGCGTGAAAGATCGCGGGCTCGCTCAGCGCCCTGGCGTAGCGCGCCACGATGATCTCGACGTCGCCCGGCTGGAACACGTTCTGGAAAAAGAGTCCGGCGATGCTGCGGCCATAGATCGCGTTGATGTTCTCGCCGGTCAGGCGCATGCGGAAGCGGCGCGTCGCCGGCTCGACCTCCACGATCCAGACGTTGGGCAGCAGCTTGGGCAGGTGCAGTGGGTCGAAGCCCTGCACCGACGGCAGGCCATCCCCCGTTGTCGCCAGGTCGAGCCAATAATCATGGAGCTGCCGCAGGCCGGGGTCTTGAATATCGGGCTGCGTCTCGAGCGCGAAATGTTCAGTCGCCATGGCGCATCATCCGGTCGCCGGGACCGCATGAGGATAACGAGGCCGCCCGCGTCGGGGCAACCAAGGCTTATTAGAACTGTCCTAAGCCTCGACCGGCAGCGGCGATTCCGCCTGCTGTCGGCGGCGCTGGCGCGCCACCACCGTTTCGCGGTGCACGATGTAGATGCCGCTGGCGACCACCGTCGCGCCGCCGACGATCAGGTACGCGTCGGGGATCTCGGCGAAGAACAGGAAGCCGATGGTGAAGCCGTAGACCAGCGACATGTAGTCGAACGGTGCCACCACCGAGACCGGCGCGCAGCGATAGGCGATGGTCATCAGGATCTGGGCGCTGCCGCCCATCAGGCCGATGGCGGCCACGATCAGCCACTCGGTCGATGACGGCCACACCCAGGCGAGATCCGGATACACGGCGCCCAGTGGCGCCGTTGCGAGCCCCGCGAGCGTGGCAAAGAAGGTGAAATAGAACACGATGGTGCCGCTCGACTCGGTGTCGGTGAGCCGGCGGATCGAGATCATGGCGAAGGCATAGAACACCGCGCCGAGCAGCGGCACCAGCGCCTCCACCTGCCACACGCCGGCGCCGGGCCTAGTCATGATCAGCACGCCGATGAAGCCGACGATGCAAGCCGACCAGCGGCGGACGCCGACATGCTCGGCGAGGAACGGGATCGAGAGCACGGTCAGGAAGATCGGCCCCGAAAGGCCGAGCGCGATCGCGTCGGACAGAGGCAGCAGCTTGTACGACAGGAAGAAGCAGTACATCGCCGACACGCCGAACAGCCCGCGCAGCAGATGCCCACCGAGGTGGCGCGTGCGCAGCGACACGCGGCCTTGCCAGATCATGAAACCAAGGATCGGCGCGAAAGCGAACAGGTTGCGGAAGAACACCAGCTCACCGGTCGGGAAGGTCTCCGACACGCCTTTGATCACACCGTCCATGCCGGTGAAGACCACGACGGCGAAGTTTATGAGGACGATGCCGAAGATCGGCCGGTCCTGGCGCAGCACGGGAGCTGCAGCCTTCAGGGCGGACTTGACGGAGACGGGGGCGTTCAAGGGAAACCGGAACCGAGTTGTGCGCGCAACCACAGACCGGCCTATGCCGGCAAGGCCCGCATCCTAGTGGGGCCATCGTGCCACGGCCACCCTGCCCGCCTGCATGCCAGCCATGCGCCCGTCCACTCATTTGCTGCAACCATTTTCGGGCGCAGGCGTTGATCGTACGCAACCAGTACGCCCGAACCATGGAGGGATGGAATGTCCAGCAATACCAAGTGGGTGGTCGGCGTGATCGTGGTCGTCGTGGTGATCGCGGTGCTGTATTTCGCGTTCCGCGCCCCAAGCACCGAGATGGCCCCGGCGGCCGGCGGCACGACCGCGGAACCACCGGCGCCCGCCCCGGCTCCGGCGCCAGCCGAAGGCACGGGAACCGGCACCACCACCAACCAGTAGCCGGCGGTTCGCCCCGGCTCAGCCTGCGGCGCAAGTCGCCTGCGGGGCCGTGGCGTTGTGCCTGTACGACGCCGGCACGCCAGCCGCTGCGATGCAACGGCGACGCCCGCACCTCGGTTGACGATCAGCAACATCGATCGAGGTGCAGGCATGGCCGAACCGGACAAGACCCGAGAACCCGCCGTCAACCGCGAGAACAAGTCGAGCGCGATGCGCTGGGCCATCGGACTGGTCGTGGTCTTGGGCCTGGGCGCGGCCGCGTGGGTCATCTCCGACCACCGCGGCGAGCCGTCCGACCTGACGCCGCAGCATCAGCCCGGCGCCGAAGACCAGTCGACCGCCAGCCAGCCGCCGGCGGTTGCCCCCGACGCGGATTCGAACACCGGCACGCTCGAGGCGCCGCCGCCCGCGACCAGCGGAGCCGGCACGCAATAGCGCGCGATCGATCAGACGCGTGCTGGCCCGCACGGTTCGTTCCTTTGGCCCTTTGACCGTTCCGCCGGTTTCGGCGAAGTTGACGAACCACGGGGATGAAGCGGGGCGCCGCACATGCACACGGTCTATAGCGACGAGCACCATCACCAGGACGGCAATGTCGAGCTGTTCGAGGGCAAGATGGTGAAGCCGCACGAGATCCCGCGCCGCGCCGAGATCGTGCTCGAGCGCGTGAAGGCCGAGAAGCTCGGCGACGTGGTGGCCCCTCGCGAATTCGGCCTCGATCCGATTCTGGCCGTGCATGATCGCGGCTTCGTCACCTTCCTGCAGGAGTGCTGGGGCGACTGGGTCAAGTCGGGCCGCACTTTCGACGCGCTGCCGCATGTCTGGCCGGTGCCGGGGCTGCTGCCCGCGGGGAAAGCCCGGCAGGTGTCCGATTCGATCGACGGCAAGCTCGGCCACTACGCCATCGATGCCGGCACGCCGATCGTCGCCGGCACCTGGCGCGCGGTCCACGCCTCCGCGCAGGTGGCGCTGACCGGCCAGCGCCTGGTGGCGACCGGCGAGCGCGCGGTGTTCTCGCTGTGCCGCCCGCCCGGGCATCACGCCGGCCATGATTTCTACGGCGGCTATTGCTTCCTCAACAACGCCGCGATCGCGGCGCAGGCGTTCCGCGATTCCGGCGCCAAGCGGGTCGCGATCCTCGACGTCGACTATCACCACGGCAACGGCACGCAGCAGATCTTCTACGAGCGCGCCGACGTGCTCACCCTCTCGCTGCACGCCGACCCGAAGCAGGAGTTCCCCTATTTCCTCGGCCACGCCGACGAGCGTGGGCACGGCGTCGGCGAGGGCTACCACATGAACCTGCCGCTGCCCTGGGGCACCGAATGGCCGGAATACGAGCTGGCGATGGACGCGGCGGTGAAGCGCATCCTTTTGCACGGCGCGGAGGTGCTGGTGGTCTCCCTCGGCCTCGACACCTTCGAACACGACCCGATCTCGCGCTTCAAGCTGCAGCACGAGGACTACCTGCGCATGGGCGAAAAGATCGCCAGCTGCGATCTGCCGACGTTGTTCGTGATGGAAGGTGGCTACGCGGTGGACGCACTGGGGGTGAACGCGGTCAATGTGCTGAAGGGGTTCGAGGCGGGGTAAGGCTGGCGCGAAGGTGCGATTTGCACCGTTGTCGCCTTGCAGTAGCCTCCTCTATAGCCTCACACTCTTCCGTCACCCCGGCCTTGAGCCGGGGTCCATTCCTCCGCCGCACGAACCGATGTGAGCTACTGGACGTACATTCTCTGTAACACGCCGCTGGGCACGCTCTACGTCGGCATGACCAACGACATCATCGCGGGCTTCACGAAGCGATACGGCATCAAGCGGCTGGTCTATTTCGAGGAGTTTGCAACTCCGGGCGATGCGATTGCGCGCGAGAAGACACTCAAGCGCTGGACGCGCGCCTGGAAGGTTGCTCTCATCGAACGAGAGAATCCGAACTGGGACGACCTGTACGACGGGCTGGCGCGCTGGTCCTAGCTACTGACGTTCGTGCGGCGGGTGAATGGACCCCGGGTCAAGCCCGGGGTGACAGAGGGGTGGTAACCACCACGCCCCAAACTCCTACCGCTTGCTCCCCGTCGGCACGTTCTGGCGCGGCTTTTCGGTGACCGTCGGGATGCGCGCCGGCGATTCGGCCAGGGTGCCGAGGTTGTCGAGGTCGGAGCGGGCGATGTCGAACTCCAGGTACTCGCGCAGGCGGCTGTCATAGACCGACTTGAGGCGCGACGCCGCCGCTTCCTCGTCGCCCGTGAGCAGCGCCCACTGGCCGATGTAGAAGTCGGCGTCGAAGCGCTGGCCCTCGACGTCCTTCTTCCGCGCCGCAACCTTGGCCGCCTGCTCCACCGCCTCGACGCTGCCGCGGCCGAGGAACAGGTCGACGATCGGCCGCGGCCAGTTGCCGGCGCTGATGCTGTCGGCCTGACGGGCGAGCGCGGTCTTGGCGCCCTCCAGGTCGCCGGCGCGGGCCTGGGCGACGAACAGCAGCAGGTGCACGAACGGCTCGTTGGGCTCGAGCTGCACGGCGCGGCGGAAATCCTCGACCGCGCGCTTGGCGTCGCCGTTGACCAGCCGCGCGGTCGCGCGGTTGGCGTGATAGGCGCCGGATTGCGGCGTCAGCTCGATGGCGCGGTTGAAGTCGCTGAGCGCCTCGGATGTGCGACCTTCCGCCAGCCACACCAGGGCGCGGCCGTTCCACGCCTCGGCATCGCGCGCGTTGAGCTTGATGGCGCGGTTGAAGTCGTTGCGCGCCTCTTCGTGCCGCGCCAGCAGGTGATAGAGATAGCCGCGGTCGCGGTAGGCTTCCGGCCAGTCGCTGGCGAAGCCGATCGCCTGGCTGTAGTCGGCGAGCGCGCGCTCATAGTTGCGCAGGCCCTTCCAGGCGTCGCCGCGCTCGTTGACCGCGACCGCGCTCTTCGGCTGGCGCTTGAGCACGCGGTCGAAGTCGGCGATCGCCTGGTCGTACGACAGCGAGCGACTCTCGGTGATGCCGCGATAGAGCAGCACGTCGGGCGAATCGGCATGGCGCGTGGCGATCGCGCTGAAATCGCCATTGGCGACCTTCAGGCTCTCGACATCGCCTTCCTCCAGTTCCATGCGGCCGCGCAGGTAGCGCGCCGGCGCGAAATTCCCGTCGATCGCCAGGGTCTGCGCCAGGTCGAACCGCGCCTCGTCGTCGCGGCCGGCATAGCGGTTCCAGATCGCGCGCAGCACGTAGAGCTCGGGCTGCTTCGGATCGGCCGCGATCGCGGTGGCGAGATCGGCGATCGCCTGCTCCGAATCGCCGGAGCCGTAGTGATCGTCGGTCTTCTGCCGGCCGATGAAGGCGAGCACCCGCGCATCCCCCTCAAGATAGGGCGCGATGCGCTCGATCAGGCCCGCGACCGGCACCGCGATCGCGAGATAGTCGTAGTAGTTCGGATCGTCGCGCTTCAGCACCAGCGCGTCCGACGCATCGACGGTGAGCCCCTCGACCGCGATGTGCGAGACGGTGATCGCCGCGACGCGATCCTCGCCCGTCACCGGATCCTTGATCAGGATCGGTCCGCCGGAATTGCCGGGAATGGTGATGCAGTCGTGCTGCCAGCCCGAAGCGTAGATCTGGCCGATCAGGCGGCAGGTCGGATCCTCCCACAGGCTCCTGGCGCTCTTGTCGCCGGGCAGGCCGACCGAGCGCGCGGCGATGTTGGCGCCGCTCTTCATGATCTCGCGCGTGCTGACCGGCGCCAGCTTCAGGTAGCCGTAGTTGTACGGCTTGCCGCCGAAGCACTTGTCGAGCTCCAGCAGCGCCCAGTCTTCCCAGCCGTTGCGCTCCACCGACTGCGCGCGCACCAAGAGGTTGCTCTCTTCATTCAGCCGCACATAGCGGCCCCACAGCACCGCATGCGCCGGCGAAGATTCCGCGAAGCGGTTGAGGTCCGGGAAATCGGGACCGATCTTGCCATCGCCGACATAGAAGGTGCTGGTGGTGGTCTCGTCGACGCGCTCGCCGCCGGCCGCGACGTGATAGGCGGTGAGAACATGGCAAGGCGAAACCAGGAAACCGGTGCCGGCGGCGAACTGGCCGCTCGCCGCCTGATAAAAGACGAGGCCGATCGCGCCGCCTTCGGTGCCCTTGGTGCGCGCGACGGCATGGCGATCATCGGCGCCGAACGCCACCGCGGCGGCGGGCTTGACGTGCATCTGAGTCGCCAGGATCGAAAGCGTTCCCAGCGCCATCAAGGCGGCCAGGAACGACCGAACTTTCCACCGCATCCGCCCGCGTCCCCCCAAAGTTCGAAGGTCACCGGCACCAGACCTTTCGGGCCCATATCAGCCCAATCGGCCGAATACCTAAAAAGCAGGATAACGGAGCGCTAAATCCTGTCTAGCGGCGAAGAGGCATAGGCCGCCACACTTCGGTATGCATAACGGCGGATTAACCATGTTCTATATCGTTCGGCCTAGCGCTTTGTTGCAACCATGACACTCATCGGCGAGCGTGTTGCCGCGACGCGCACCACCGAGAGGCCGGCCGCTTCGAGCAGACGGCGGTATTCCAGCTCCGAACGCTCGCGGCCGCCCGCGACCACCAGCATGTTGATGTCGAACAGCTTGGCCTCCGCCGGCGCGTTGCCGTCCGGCACCACGCGCTCGATCACCAGCAGGCGCGACCCCGGCGCCATCGCCGCGCGGCACGTAGTTAAGATGCGCTGCGCATCGGCATCGTCCCAATTGTGCAGCACGCTTTTCATCACATAGAGATCGGCGCCGGCCGGCGCCTCGTCGAAGAAGTCGCCGGCGACGGTGCGCACGCGCTCGCCCAGCTCGCTCAGCACCGCGGCGGCGCCCGCCACCACCGACGTCAGGTCGAACACGGTGCCGGTGAGCTGCGGGTGTGCGCGCAGCAGCGCCGCCAGCAGCCCGCCATGGCCGCCGCCGATATCGACCACGCTGCGCGCATCGGAGAAGTCGTAGGCTTCGAGGATGGCGGCGGTCTCGTGGCTGGAGAATCCGTTCATCGCCGCATTGAAACGCGCCGCCGCGCGCGGATGGGCATGCAGGTAGCCATAGAACGGCTGGCCGTGCGTCTTGGTGAAGGCCGGCGCGCCGGTGCGAACGCTGTGGGTCATGTTGCCGTAGGCCTGCCACAGCCAGTCTTCGCCATACATCAGCGCAACGTCCCGCAGCGAACCCTGCACGTCCGAGCGCAGCAGCTCGGCCTGCGGCGTCAGCGCGAAGTCGCCGGCCTCGTCCTGGGCGAAGATGCCGAGGCTCGCCAACGCGCGCAGCAGCCGGTGCAACGCCTGCGGCTCGGCGCCGACCGTGGCGGCGAGATCCTCGACCGGGCGCGGTCCGGCCGCCAGCCGGTCGGCGAGGCCGAGCTTGGCCGCGACATGGATCATCTGCGTGGTGCGGAAGCCCATGATCTGCTCGCGCAGCGCGTCGCGCAGATGGCTGGGCTGTCTGGCAGGACGAACGTGGTTCATGGCGTCACCGTTTGAGGTTGAGGCAGAAGGCGTCGATGGGGAGCCGCTCGCCCTTGAGATCGAGCTCCGGCAGGTCGCCGACATCGAAGTCGTATTGCGGGCAGCGCTGGAACCCCATCGTCAGGTAGAGCTTGCGCGCCACCTCCTGGAACTCGACGCTATGCAAGCCGATGAACTGCCGCCCCATGCGCCAGGCGCGCAGCACGCAGGCCTCCGCCAGCTGCCGGCCGACGCCGCGGCCGCGCGCCTCCGGATCGACCGCGAGCGCGCGCAGGCCCGCCCACTCGGGCGGCAGGCCGAGCCCTTGCACCGAGGCATCGCGATAGAACGCGACCACGCCGAGCAGCGCGCCGTCCGATTCCGCGATCAGGAAATCCTTGTCCGCCCAGTCGGCGGCGAGCGCGCGCAGATCGCGCATGTAGGCATCGAAGAGGCGCGCGGGCAGCACCTTGCGATAGTCGCGGTTGGCGCGCAGCAGCAGGTCGGCAATGGCAGCCTGCTCGCGCAGGCCCGCCGCGCGCACGATCGCGGCCGGCTGCGTCAGCGGGTGACGGTTGGCAATGACAAAACGCGGCATCTGAAATGGTCCTTCTGGAATATCGCAACGCAACGCTCACGGCGCCAATTGCGCCGCGCGACAATTCTTGCAGAAGGACACCGGCGCACCTGTGAAGGGCGTCACACTCGGTGCGGATGTGAAAGGGAATGTGTGGATGGAGACGGGTCTACATGCGCGTATCGCGGCGCGATTGCCTATCCCAGAATGCTGTCACTCCTCCCCCAAGCTGGGGGAGGTTGGGAGGGGGAAGCCTCAGTCTCGCTGGAGGAAATCTTCACTCGCTTCCCCCATCCGACCCTCCCCCAGTTTGGGGGAGGGGGATTGAGCGATGGGAGGCTGACGAATAACGAAGCCCTACCCCCGCCCGTCGTCCGCATCCTCCTCGACAAGCCCGGCGAACTTCTCGCGCGCTTGCAGCTTTTTCCAGACCTCGTCCGGCTTCACGCCGCAATCGGCCCACAGCGCCAGCAGGAGGTAGAGCAGCTTGGCGCTTTCATCGACCACGCTGTCGGCGTCCTTGGCCATCGCGGCGATGGTGGTCTCGAACACGTTTTCGCCCAGCTTGCGCGCGATCTTGGGCCGGCCGCGCTGCAGCAGCTTGGCGGCCTTGGATTGCTTCGGATCGGCGGTGCGACGCGACACCATCGCGCCATACATCCGATCCAGGATCTTTCCGCTTTCTTCTTCGAACATGCAGCCCCTCTCCCGTCCCGCGCTCCTTATGAATCGCGGGACCGGAGAGTGCAAGCCTGCCGAGCGAACTAGTCCTGCTCCGGCGATACCGGCGTGTGCGTTTCCGGAGAAGCGCGCGATCAGCGGCTCATTCGACCTCCGCCGGCGCCGGTGTTCCCACCGCTTGCGGCTGCGACGGCGGTTGGCGCAACAGGAAGGCGAGCGCCCCCGCGACTGCGGCGCAGACCGCGCCGACCAGGAACGCCAGCTGGTAGCCTTCGTTCAGCGCCGCCGGCATCGCCGCCCCGCCGGCCAGCGCATCGGCGGTTTCGGCCGCCGACAGGCTGGCGAGGATCGCAAGGCCGAGCGCGCCGCCCATCATGAAGGAGGTGTTGACCACGCCCGACGCCAGCCCCGATTCATGCGGGCCGACGTCGTTCATCGCCGCCAGCAGGATCGGGTTGAAGGCGATGCCGGCGCCGAGGCCGAGCAGCGTCATGCCCGGCATCACATCGATCCAGAAACCGCCTTCGACCGGCGCGCGCGCGAACAGCGCCAGGCCCGCCGCCGCCAGCAGCAGCCCGATCGCCAGCGGCGCGCGGATGCCGAAGCGCGTCACCAGCTTTGCCGACAGCCCGAGCGAGAACGCGCCCATGATCAGGTTGGCCGGCAGGAAGGCTAAGCCCACCTCCATCGGCGTGTAGTTCAGCACCAGCTGCATGTAAAGCGCCGACAGGAAGAACCAGGCGAACATCGCCGCCGCCCACAGCACGCCGGCGATATTGGCGACCGACAGGTTGCGCAGCTTGAACAGGCCGAGCGGCATCAGCGGATGCGAGACTTTGAGCTCGATCACCAGGAACAGCGCCATCAGCGCCGCCGCCAACACCAGCAGGCCGATGGTCTGCAGCGAGCCCCAGCCCGCCTCGTTGCCGTCGACGATCGCATAGACCGCCAGCAGCAACGACAGCGTGACCGTGATCGCGCCGGCGACATCCAGCGTCTCGTTCTTCGCGCCGGCGTGATCGTCCGGCACCAAAGCGAGGCACAGCCCGAACACCAGCGCGCCGACCGGGATGTTGACCAGGAACACCCAGTGCCAGTCGAGCGCGTCGGTCAGCAGCCCGCCCATCAGCACGCCGACCGTGCCGCCGCCCGCCATCACGAAGCCGAACACGCCCATCGCCTTGGCGCGCTCCGCGTCCTCGGTGAACAGCAGCATGATCAGCGACAGCGCCACCGCCGAGACCACCGCGCCGCCCAGCCCCTGGATCGCGCGCGCCGCGATCAGCAGAGTCTGCGTGGTGGCGAGCCCGCAGGCCAGCGAGGCCAGGGTGAAGAACACGATGCCGTAGAGGAACAGCCGGCGATGGCCGTAGAGGTCGCCCAGCCGCCCGCCCAGCAGCAGGAAGCCGCCATAGGTCAGCAGGTAGGCGTTCACCACCCACACCAGCGAGGTCTCGGTGAAGCCGAGGTCGCTGCGGATCGAGGGCAGCGCCACGTTCACCACGGTCGAATCGAGCACGATCATCAGGTCGCCCAGGCACAGGATGATGAGGGCGAGCCAGCGGCTCTTGCCTTGAAGATGCGCAGTCACTCAGAACTCCCGTTGAGCACGCGAAACTTGAGATGGGTCACGGCGGTCGATTCGACCACCCTCACCTTGTGCAGCCGCAACGCGCCGGCATCCTCGAACAGCCGGTCGCCGCCGCCGAGCAGCTGGTGCGCCAGATGGATGTGGATCTCATCCAGCAGCTGCGCCTTGATATACTGGCGCGCGACGTTGGCGCCGCCCATGATCAGCACGTTCTTGTCGCCGGCCGCCTGCTTCGCCAGGTCGAGCGCCGCTTCGATGCCGCGATCGACGAAGGCGATCGTGGTGCCCTTCTTGACCACCGGCGGCCGCGGCCGCCTGGTCAGAACGAAGCACGGCACCGGGAACGGCGGATCGTCGCCCCACGGGCCCTCGCCGAGATCGAAGGTGCGCCGGCCCAGGATGACCGCGCCGAGATGGTCCAGCAGGTCGGCGATGATGGCGCTGTCCGCCATGGTCTTGGCGCCGAACAGCCAGTCGTGAATCCGCTCCCCGCCGTCACCCATCGGGTTGTCGACCGAGACGTTGGGACCGGCCACGAAGCCGTCGAGGGAGGTCGAGATTTCGAGAATGACGGGCATGCGCAAACTTCAAATGGTCATTTCAATTGGAATCCCTCCCCCAACTTGGGGGAGGGGGAAGTGTTCCGCGGCCCTCCCCAAATGACCGCCTACTTCTGGGCGTTCAGCATCCACTGATGGCCGAACGGATCGCGCAACTGGGCGAAGCGCGCGTTCCAGAACATGTCGGCCGGCTCGGCGATGCCGGTCGCGCCCGCCTTCACCGCCTGCGCAAACACGGCATCGACATCCTTCGGCGCATTGAGCTGGATGGTGATCTGGACCGGCGCGGGCCGTTCCGCGGTCGGCGCCGGCGCACCGCCATATTCCGGGAACTCGTCGCACAGGAACACGTCGCCGCCGTGAATGCTGAGCGCGATATGCATGAACCTTTTGCCGTCCTCGGCCGGGTGGCGGGCGTTCTCCTTGGCGTCGAAGGCCTTCTGGTAGAAGGCAACCGCCTCGCCCGCGCCCCTGACCGTCAGGTAGGGAACAATCGTTTGCATGGCCATGAACTCCTCCGCCGTATGAATTGTTACAAATCGACCAGCACTTTGAATCCGCCGTAGGACATGCGCTTCATGTCGAACGGCATGTCCTTGGGGTCCATCATGTTCGTCAGGCGCTTGTCGGCCATCACCTTCTTCACGACCCGCTTGCGGTCCGCCTTGGACTTGTAGACGACCCAGGAGAACACCACGACCTCGCCACGCTTCGCCTTCACGCGCTTCTGGAACGTCGCGGCGCCTTTCTGCGCCAGGTCCTCCCCGATGCATTCGCGGTATTCGAGCGCGCCGTGGGACTTCCATACTTTGCCGGCCAGGGTCGAGATGCGGCGGTAGAGCGCCAGCTTCCTGGCCGGGATCGCCAACAGAAAACCATCGACATAAGCCATCGTCGCTTCCTCCAGCTGTCATTGTCAGGATGCGTCGCGGTCGCCGCACGCCAACATGTACGCTGACAAATGCGTCAAACAACCGCGCCACAAAGCCGGTTATTCCGGCTTGACTTGATTAGGTTGATATCAACATAATCGTCGCATGTCAAACCGCAGGCTGGTGCCGTACGAAACTACGTTGCATGTGCATGACACGTGCCTGTGTCTCCATTTGCAGCGCGCCGCGCGGGTGGTGGCGCGCAAGTTCGACGACGTGTTCCGCCCGCTTGGGCTGACCCAGGGGCAGTTCTCGCTGCTCATGAGCCTGAACCGGCCGGAGCCGCCGATCATGGGCAGCGTCGCCGACCTGCTCGCCCTGGACCGCACCACGCTGACCGCCAATCTTAAACCGCTGGCCCGGCGCGGACTTGTCAGGATCAAAGTCGACGACTCCGACCGCCGCAATCGCCGCCTGGCGCTGACCGCCGACGGCCGCGCCTTGCTGGCGGAAGCGACCCCGATCTGGAAGCGCCACCATGCCGCGCTCGAGCGGCAGCTCAAGCGCTCGGCCGATGCCCTGCGCGCCGATCTCATCGCGCTGTCGTAGAATCGATGCCCTGAAGACCGGATAGCCAATCGCCCTAGGATACGCTAAGTCGAGGAAGCGCCACTGGTTCGAGCTCTTCCGATGACTGTTGTGATCCTGCTGCTGTGCGCCGAGTTCATCGCCGCTCTGGGATGCGGCTTGGCGGCAGGCGTGTTCTTCGCGTTCTCGACCTTTGTCATGCAGGGTCTGAAGGACTTGCCGGCGGCAGACGGCATCAAGGCGATGAACGCCATCAACAATGCCGCCAAGAAGCCTTCTCTCATGATCCTGCTATTCGGCACGGCGCTGCTGTGCCTGGTGATGATGGTCGCCGTGCTCTGGTTGGAGGGGTTGCCCGCGCGGGCAGACGTAGACCTGGTGATAGGTCCAATCGGTGGCAGCGTCGTCTACCTGGTGGGCGCCATTCTTGTGACCCTGTTGCGGAATGTACCGCTGAACAATGCCCTCGCCGCCGCCACCAATGCAGACGGCCCCATCATTTGGAGGACCTATCTCCGCGATTGGGTGAAGTGGAACCACGTGCGGACGGTGGCCTGCACGCTCGCCTGTACGCTGCTCATCGCAGCGCTCGTGATGCAGTTGGCGTGGATTGTCGTGTCGCGCTAGCTTTGGTGAGCCGGCGTTCTGTGCTACGGAATCGTGGATAGCGGCATGGATCAGCTCTTTATTCTTCTCATCATCTTGTGCGCGCTGGGCAGCGGCGCGATCGGCGGCGTGTTCTTCGCCTTTTCCAATTTCGTTATGCCGGCGCTCGCGCGCATCGCGCCGGCCGAGGGCATCCACGCCATGCAGGCGATCAACCTGACCGTGATCAACCGGCTGTTCCTCGGCACCTTCATGGGCACCGGCTTGGTTTCGCTCGCCGCGATCATCGTCGCGCTGATGCGCTGGGACGGGCTCGGCAGCGTCTGCGCCGTGCTGGGCAGCGCCACCTACGTGCTGGGCTCGATCATGGTGACGATGCGCGGCAACGTCCCGCTCAACAACGCCCTGATGCGCATCACCCAAGCCGACACCCTGGGCGAAGCGACCTGGCGCAGCTATGTGCGCGACTGGACCAGATGGAACCACGTGCGCACCACCGCCTGCTTCGTCGCGATGGTGCTGTTCATGCTCGCCCTCGTGCTTTAGCGGCAGCAATCATCAAGGCCGCTCCCCACTCCGCTGTCACCCCGGACAGCCGCGAAGCGGCGTGATCCGGGGTCCATGGTTGGGCCTGGCGCCAAGCGGATGAGTGGGCCCCGGGTCAAGCCCGGGGTGACGGGAGAGGGGGTAGTGGAGGAGCGCGAAACACCCTAAGGCAGGTTCACCATCTTGCCGATCGGCTGCCCGCCCAAAATGTGGACGTGATAGTGCGGCACTTCCTGGTGGCCGTGCGCGCCGGCGTTGGCGATCAGGCGGTAGCCGGTGTCGGCGACGCCGAGATCCTTGGCCACCTTCGCAACCGCTCGGTGGAACGCGGCGATCTCCTGCTCGCTGGCCGTCTCGCCGAAATCCTGGGCCGAGACATAGGCGCCCTTGGGGATCACCAGCGCATGCACCTTGGCCTGCGGGCGGATGTCCTTGAAGGCCAGCACGTGCTCGTCCTCGTACACCTTGTTGCACGGGATCTCGCCGCGCAGGATCTTGGCGAAGATGTTGTTCTTGTCGTAGCTCATCCCTGCCTCCCTGCGCGTCAGGTCGCGGGCCGCGCGGCCTTCTCGGCCAGGCCCGAGGTGCCTTCGCGCGCCGCCAGCTTGGTCCACACCTCTTCCGGCTCGACGCCGCAATCCACCCACAGCACCAGCAGGTGGTAGATGAGGTCGGCGCTCTCCGCGACCACGGCGTCGCTGTCGTTGCCGACCGCGGCGATGGCAGTCTCCACCGCTTCCTCGCCCATCTTCTTGGCGATGACGGATCGTCCCTGGTGCAGCAGCTTGGCGGTGTAGGAGCTGCCGGGATCGGCGGTCTTGCGCGAAGCGATGGTGGCATAGAGGCGTTCGAGCACGCCTTCCCAGTCTGACATGCAATGGTCTCCTTCAGGAGCGCATCGGAATTCCGGCCTTCGCCATGTGGGCCTTGGCCTGGCCGATGGTATAGGTTCCGAAGTGGAAGATCGAGGCCGCCAGCACCGCCGTCGCGTGGCCGTCGCGGATGCCTTCGACCATGTGGTCCAGGGTGCCGACGCCGCCGGAGGCGATCACCGGAACCCGCACCGCGTCTGCGATCGCGCGGGTCAGCGGGATGTTGTAGCCCTGCTTGGTGCCGTCGCGGTCCATCGAGGTGACCAGCAGCTCGCCGGCGCCCAGCTCCGCCACCTGGCGCGCGAACGCGACCGCGTCGATGCCGGTCGGCGTGCGGCCGCCGTGGGTGAAGATCTCGTAGCGCCCGGGCGCCACCTGCTTGGCGTCGATCGAGACCGTGATGCACTGCGCGCCGAACTTCTCCGCTGCCTGGCGCACGAACGCCGGCTCCTTCACCGCGGCGGTGTTGATCGACACCTTGTCCGCCCCGGCCAGCAGCAGCTTGCGGATGTCGTCCACCTTGCGCACGCCGCCGCCGACGGTCAGCGGCATGAAGCAGGCCGACGCCGTCTTCGCCACCACGTCATAGAGCGTGTCGCGGTTCTCGGACGAAGCCGTGATATCTAGGAAGCACAGCTCGTCGGCGCCGGCCGCGTCGTAGAGCTTCGCCTGCTCCACCGGATCGCCGGCATCGACCAGGTTGACGAAATTGACGCCCTTGACGGTGCGGCCATCCTTGACGTCGAGGCAGGGAATGACGCGCATTTTCAGCATCACGCCGCCTCTTTGAGCCGCTTCAGCGCCGCGCCGAGATCGAGGCTGCCGTCGTACAGCGCGCGGCCAGAAATCACGCCGATGATGCCGCCGCCGTAGCTGTGCGTGGTGGGCGCGATCTTCAGCAGCGCGTCGATATCGGCGAGCGACGACACGCCACCCGACGCGATCACCGGCACCGAGATGCTGCGCGCCAGCTGCGCCGTGCTCTCAACGTTTACTCCTTGAAGCAATCCATCGCGGTCGATGTCGGTGAAGACGATGACCGCCACGCCGGCATCCTCGAACTTGCGCGCGAGGTCGAGGGCGGTGACGTCGCTGGTCTCGGCCCAGCCTTCGACCGCGACCTTGCCGCCCTTGGCGTCGATGCCGACGGCGATCTTGCCCGGGAACTTGCGGCATGCCTCTTTCACCAGCGCGGGATTCTTCAGCGCCACGGTGCCAAGGATGACACGCGCGATGCCGCGGGCGAACCAGTCCTCGATCTGCGCCATATGGCGAATGCCGCCGCCCAGCTGCACCGGAACCTTGACCGCTTTGAGAATGGCCTCGACCGCCGCCGCATTCGCCGGCTTGCCCGCGAACGCGCCATTGAGATCCACAAGGTGCAGCCACTCCGCGCCGGCGCCCGCGAACTGCCGCGCTTGGTCAGCCGGATCGGCATTGAACACCGTCGCCTGTTGCATGTCGCCCTTGATCAGGCGCACGCACTGCCCGTCCTTCAGATCGATGGCCGGGAACAGGATCACGCCGTCAGGTCTTTCCAGAAATAGAGGCCGGCGACGAACTTGCCGTCGACCCGCGCGTAATGCTCGTGCCGCCCGATCTCGGTATAGCCGAGCGAACGATAGAGCGTGATCGCCGCTTCCTGGGTCTCGCGCACGTCGAGATTGAGCACGGTGAGCCCGATCTTGCGCGCGTGGTTCTCCACCGCTTCCGTGATCATGCGGGCGAGGCCGTGGCCCCGCGCCCACGGCGCCATGAAGCTGGTGGTCAGCTGCCCGCTGTGCGCCTGCGCCTCGTTGTTCTTGGTCGGGCGCACCAGCTGCGCCGAGCCGACGATGACGTTGTCCAGCCGTCCGACGATCAGCGTGCGCTCGGGCACCATCAGCACGCCCTTCCAATAGGTCTCCATCACGTCGCGGCGCGGCGGCGTCAGCCAGCCGAACCCGCCGCCGGCCTTGATCGCGTCGTCGGCGGCCTGGCACAGGTCGGAGAGGTCGCCGCGCGTGAACGCGGTGGCAACCTCGACCTTGGTATCGGCTTTCGGCATCTCGGTCATGTCACGGAATCCACTTCAGGAAGCTCTTGAGCAGGGAGAGCCCTACATGCTGGCTCTTCTCGGGATGAAATTGTACGCCAAGCAGGTTGTCGCGCCCGATGACGGCGGTCACAGGCCCGCCATAATCCACGGTCGCGATCACGTCCTGTGGCCGCTCGGCCACGAAATGATAAGAGTGGACGAAATAGGCGTGGTCGCCGCTCCGGGTGTCGGTCAGCGCCGGGTGAACGCGCTTGAGGTCCAGGTTGTTCCAGCCCATCTGCGGAATGCGCAAGCTGCGGTCGGCGGGATCGAGCACCACCACCTTGCCCTTGATCCAGTCGAGGCCCTTGTGCTCGCCGAACTCGACGCCGACGCTCGCCATCAGCTGCATGCCGACGCAGATGCCGAGGAACGGCTTGCCCGTTTTCAGCACCGCCTCTTCCAGCGCCTCGACCATGCCCGGCAGCCCATCCAGCCCGCGCTTGCAATCCGCAAACGCGCCGACGCCGGGCAGCACGACGCGGTCCGCCTTGCGCACGGCATCGGGATCGGCGGTCACGACCACGCGCGCGGTGCCCCCATTGGAATTCTGGGCGGCTGCTTCAGCCAACGCCTTCTCGGCGGAGCGGAGATTTCCGGCCCCGTAATCGACGATCGCAACGATCATGGATCGGGTCCGGGCTAGGGGACGGTGTGGAGTCGGTGATGGCGGATGCGGGTCAACATCACAGCGACCCTCCGAGCACGCCCTTGGTCGAGGGGATCGCGTCCGACTTGCGGGGATCGATCTCGATCGCCTGGCGCAGCGCCCGCGCCAAGCCTTTGAAGCAGCTCTCGACGATGTGGTGGTTGTTCTCGCCGTAGAGATTCTCGATGTGCAGGGTCAGCCCGGCATTCTGCGCAAACGCCTGGAACCATTCCTTGAACAGTTCGGTGTCCATCTCGCCCAGCTTGGGCTTGGAGAAGCTGACCTTCCAGATCAGGTACGGCCGGTTGGAGGCGTCGAGCGCCACCCGGGTCAGGGTCTCGTCCATCGGCACCGTCGCCTCGCCCCAGCGGCGGATGCCGGTGCGGTCGCCCAGCGCCTTGGCCACCGCCTCGCCGATGCAGATGCCGGTGTCCTCGGTGGTGTGGTGGAAGTCGATGTGCAGGTCGCCCTTGGCCTCGACCTTGAGGTCGATCAGCGAGTGGCGCGACAGCTGGTCCAGCATGTGGTCGAGGAACCCGATCCCGGTGGCGATCTGCGACCGGCCGGACCCGTCCAGGTCCACAGCGACCGAGATCGACGTTTCCTTGGTCTTGCGGTCGACTGTGCCGGTCCGGTTGCCCATCGGGGCGCTCCTCTCGTCTCGGCGCGCCTTGTAGCAGCGAAGGCGTTGGAATGCCAGGGTTTAGCCGCGCTCCATCCGCTCCCCAGCCGTCATGGCAAGGCTTGGCCTTGCCATCCACGAATTTGCATCGGCGAAGCCGGCCAGCGCCTTGATTCGCGACGACAATATAGCAGGCGGAAGGGGAACGCGTGGATGCCCATGATTGACCGGGCGCCAAGCTTTGGCATGACGGGGCAAGGAGTGAGCGGGGCGGCCTCAGGTCACAGGCTGCTGGCTTGATTAGTTAACGGCAGACGCCTATCTCAAGGCCCTATGAGCGAAGGCGAACCACAAAGATGAGCGACAACGACGACAAGGCCCGGCATGGGCTTGCCCCCTGGCACGGCACGACCATTCTGCTGGTGCGCAAGGGCAATGACGTGGTGCTGGCCGGCGACGGCCAGGTCAGCGTCGGCAACACCATCATGAAGTCCAACGCCAGGAAGCTGCGCCGCCTGTCGAAGGGCGACGGCCAGCGTGACGTCATCGCCGGCTTTGCGGGCTCGACCGCCGATGCGCTGACCCTGTTCGAGCGCCTGGAAGGCAAGCTGGAGAAGCATCCCGGCCAGCTCGCCCGCGCCTGCGTGGAATTGGCCAAGGATTGGCGCCAGGACAAGTACCTGCGCCGGCTCGAGGCCATGATGGCGGTGGCCGACAAGCAGACGAGTTTCATCCTCACCGGCTCGGGCGACGTGCTGGAGCCGGAGGACGGCCTGATCGGCATCGGTTCGGGCGGTTCGTTCGCGCTCGCCGCCGCGCGCGCGCTTGTCGATATCGACGGCATGACTGCTGAGCAGATCGCCAAGAAGGCGATGAAGATCGCCGCCGACATCTGCATCTACACCAACCACAACGTGATCTTCGAGAAGCTATGACCGTCATGAACGACATCGACCGCACGCCGAAACAGACCGACGCCGTCAGCAACCAGGCCGCGTCGCTGACACCGCGCGAGATCGTGCATGAGCTCGACCGCCATATTGTTGGTCAAAATGAAGCCAAGCGGGCTGTGGCAATTGCCCTCCGCAACCGCTGGCGCCGGCAGCAGCTCGAGCCCGCTTTGCGCGAAGAGGTGATGCCGAAGAACATCCTGATGATCGGCCCGACCGGCGTCGGCAAGACCGAGATCGCGCGCCGCCTTGCGAAGCTCGCGCAGGCGCCGTTCATCAAGGTCGAGGCCACCAAGTTCACCGAAGTCGGGTACGTGGGTCGCGACGTCGAGCAGATCGTCCGCGATCTCCTCGAAATCGCGATCTCCATGACCAAGGACAAGATGAAGCGCCAGGTCCAGGCCAAGGCCGAGGAAGCCGCGGAATCGCGCGTGCTCGACGCCCTGGTCGGCGAAGGCGCCAGCGCCGACACGCGCTCCAAGTTCCGCAAGATGCTGCGCAGCGGCGAGCTCGACGACAAGGAGATCGAGCTGAAGCTGAAGGAGACGGGCAGCGGCGCGCTCCCCACCTTCGAGATCCCCGGCATGCCCGGCGCCTCCATGGGCATGATCAACCTCAACGAGGTGCTGGGCGGCGCCTTCGGCGGCCGCACCAAGGCGCGCCGCACCAGCGTGCGCGAGGCCTATGCGCCGCTGATCGCCGAGGAGAGCGAGAAGCTGCTGGACCAGGAGAAGGTGCTGGGCGAAGCGGTGCTGATGACCGAGCAGCACGGCATCGTCTTCATCGACGAGATCGACAAGATTTGCGCCCGCAGTGAGCGCGTCGGCGCGGACGTCTCCCGCGAAGGCGTGCAGCGCGACCTGCTGCCGCTGATCGAAGGCACCACGGTCTCGACCAAGCACGGGCCGGTCAAGACCGACCACGTCCTGTTCATCGCCTCCGGAGCCTTCCACATCGCCAAGCCCGCCGACCTGCTGCCCGAGCTGCAGGGCCGCCTGCCGATCCGCGTGGAGCTCAACGCCCTGACGCGCGACGACCTGAAGCGGATCCTGACCGAGCCGGAAGCCAGCCTCATCACCCAATACAAGGCCCTGCTCGGCACCGAGGAACTTGCCCTCAGCTTCACCGACGACGCCATCGACGCCATCGCCGACCTGGCGACCGAGATCAACGGCAGCGTCGAGAACATCGGCGCGAGACGGCTTCAGACCGTGATGGAAAAGCTGCTCGAGGAAGTGAGCTTCACCGCCAGCGAGAAATCAGGCAGCGCGTTCGAGGTCGACGCCAAGTATGTGAATGAGCGCGTCGCCCCGCTCGCGAAGAACACGGATCTGAGCAAGTTCATTCTGTAGAGCGGTCGGCGCGCAGGCATCGCCAGATCGAGATGTCGCGCGGCGCGGCGAGCATCGCTGACAATGCCTCGTGGAAGGCCTGGCGATACGTCCGGAGCAGTTGAACGTTGACCACATCGTCGTGGTCCTGCCAGGTTTCATAGAGCATCAGCCTGTTCGCATCATCGGGATCGGCGTGCAGCATTGCTTCCATGAACGTCGATTCATGCCGCATGGCGTCCAGCACGCCGTTCAGAAGCTCCAGAAAGTCGTCGTATTTGCCAGGGACGATCTGGAATTTGACGACATAGGTCACGGACATCGAGCGAACCTCCTCAGTCGGCACCATTGGGCAACACATTACCGGGCAGATCGATGCACGCCGATTACCTCACAGGTAATGGCACACACCTTTCGGGCCGCTCCATTTGATGCAGAACATCCGTTATCTGGAGAGTACAGCTTCGCTCGACTGGCGGATCAAAGCCATGGCGAGGTTCCTTCTCGACCTAGATCCATGGCTTAAACCAGGCCCTCGTAGCGATCGTCGAGATAGCGCTGCAGGTCGGTCTCGCCGCGGCTCGAATTGAGGAAGCGGACCCAGGCCTGTTTCTCGTGCCACACCACGCCAAGCTCCCAGACGCAGAAGGTGCCGCGGTGCGCCGTCTTGTAGGTCCAGAGCTTGAAATCCGGGTCGTCGGGGCCAGTCTTAGCGTAGACGGTCTCCCATACCTCGTTCTGGCCGCGCCAAGTCTGCACCGCCAAGAAATAGAAGCTGCCTCCACCGCAGCGATGCAGGACGACGAAGCCGACGTCGTCTTCCGCGCCGACCTTCCTGACGTGGTCGCGGGCGAGGGCTTCGATCTCTGCCGGTACCGGGGCATCGGCGTAGCCGATGTTGCTCCACTTGAGCCGCGACTTGCCAACGCTCATGCCTTCGCGCGGGGTCGCGCGCTTCTCGCGATGCACATAGTCGGCGGTCACGGCGGCGGTCGCAGGCATGGCTGAGTGCTCCAGAAATGGAATGGCTGAGCGTAGCAACGACGCCGCCAGAATGTGTCATCAGGCGTGGTGCCGTCGCGACTTCGCGCCGCGAGGAACGCGTCGGGGTTCGCGCTGCTACGCTATTCCGGAATCGGAACCGCCACCGGCCCATGGTTGCGGGCATTGAACACAACGCCCCGGCCGTCGGGCGTGAAGGTGGTCCAGGTGTTTCCGTAGCCGCTGTGGCTCATGACGATCGGCTGGGGATCGCCCAGGGTCCACACGAACGCCTGCTTCTGATCCTTGGTGTCGACCAGCAGCCGCGTCCCATCGCGGCTCCAGGCCATTGCCGTCGGCGGACCCTTCAACCCGCCGAGCGAACCGGCGCGCTTGCCGTTGGTGGCGTCCCAGAGGAACACCTGCTTGTCGTCGCCGCTGCTGGCAAAGCGCTTTCCATCCGGGCTGAAAGCGGCAACGCGCATTTCTCGGGCATGGCCGCGCAGGGAATCGATCAGCTCCGGCTTGAACGGGTCCCACACCTCCAGCAGCCCGCTGTTGCCCCACGCCAGCAGGCAATCGCTTTCGGGACACCAGGCGATGCCGTTGAGCGCGCGGCTGCCGGAGAACTGCTTCAGCAACACGCCGTCGGCCTGGTAGATGCGGATGGCCCTGTAGTCGTGCAGGACGGCGATCGAGCCGTCGTCTGGCGCAACCACCATCCGCCGAAGACGATTCAGCGTCTCGAAGCGCCCGTCTTCGTTGCCGGTCGCGATCTCGATCATGGTGACATAGCCGTCCGCGGTGCCGACGACCAGGTGGCTTCCGGTGCTCGAGAAGACGGCATCCATGACGCGCGACTGGAAGCCGAATTGCCGCTGCTCCTCCCCGGTCGCAGCGTCGAGCACCTTGACCGTGCCGTCGGTGCCCGCGCTGAGCACCGTCTTGCCATCCGGCGAGAAGACGAAGGCGCTGACCGCGCTTCCCTGGTCCGTCTCGTAGGAGGTTTCGGCCGGCACGTCCTCCGGCGTCCGCGCCGCGGGCTGCTTGCCCGCCGCGGTCTCGAACGACGCTGGATCGGCCGGCGCGAGCTTGCTCGGCGCGGCGTTCAGGACGGGCGCGGTCGCGGCCTTGTTGAGCTTCGTCAGCTCGGGCGCGACAATCGATTCCTCGGCCGGCGTCGCTGCGGCGTTGAGGACGGGCGCGTTTGCAGCCTGGTCGAGCTTCGTCAGATCCGGCGCGACAACCGGCTCGTCGGCCGCGGGAACAGCGGGCTCCGCCTCAGTCGCTGCGGCCACGTCGGTGGGAGCATCGGTGCGCCGCTGCTCCATGCCGTAATAGACGCCCGCGCCCACCGCGATCACCGCGGCAGCGGCCATCGCGGTCTTGAGGACCGGCGCAAATGCCTTGCGTGGTCGTGGCGGGACCCGCGCGACGGGCACCGGGCTCGCCTTCGTCGCCGCGCCTTGCCCGGTGATCATGGCGCGCACCGACTGCGTCAGCTTGATCCATTCCGGATGCGAAGCATCGCCCGGCGTCCAGCCGCTGAGATCGGCGGTCTGCACCATGCCGAAGCCGATCGGCGGCTCGACGGCCTCGAGCCGCAAGGGGATGAGCACGCCGCGCCGCTTGCCGGTCGTCGCCTCTTCTTGGACCCACTCGGAGTGGATGGAGCGCTGGGTCCACACCGGGATGACGACCTTCGCATCCGTGAGCGCGCTCGAGATCGAGCTGGCGTAGCTCTTGCCGAGCGGCAGATCGGAGTCCCACCAGACCGACAGGCCTTCGTCCTCGAGGGCCTTCGCCAATGCCTCGACCAGGGCTTTGTCTTCGCGCTTGTAGGACAGGAAGATATCCGTCATCGGAACCGCTCCGCATGCAACGGGTTCGTCACTCTGGGCGTCCTGCACCCCTTTGTGTATAGCACGATGCGCCCTGTGGCGTCGTGGCAAACTCGACTTCGATGCACGCTACCGGCAATACTTGCGAACCCTGACCAAAGCGTGGAAGGAGACGCGATGCGAGGCATGCTTCTGGTGATCGCCCTGTCGACCAGCGCCAGCGTCGGCAGCGCGCTCGCCGACGACGACTGGCGCATCACGACCGCCGGGTACGGCCCGGCGAAGATCGGCATGACCGTCGCCGAAGCTTCCGCCGCGCTCGGCGTCAAGCTGGTGTCGGAGGGGCCGGTCGATGAGCCGGCGTGCCACTACATGCGGCCGGAGCCCGCGGTCGAGGGGCTGTGGTTCATGATCTCCGACGATCGCGTCGTGCGGGTCGAGGTCACCACGGCCGGCGTCAAGACCCGCAGCGGGCTCGGCGTCGGCGACAGCGAGGCGCGGGTGAAGGAACTGCTGCCATCCACCGAAGTGACGCCGCACAAATACGTCGCGCCCGACGGCAACTATCTCACGGTGTGGAGCGCGGGCCGCAAGGCAGCGGTGCGGTTCGAGACGCTGCAGGGCAAGGTCACGTCCTTCTACGCCGGCCGCGTGCCCGAAGTGGAATATGTCGAGGGCTGCTCGTAGCGCCTCGCGGACGCTGAGGCGCTATCGGCGTTGCTGCATCCGGGAAAGCCGATACCTGCTAATGAGAGCCGCTGCAGCCGCATCGACCACGATCACCGTGCTCAGAACCGCAAGGCCCGTCCGCTGATCCTTCTCCCACATGTCATGCACGGCGACGGACGCGACCAGGTTTGTCATATTGACCACGATGGTTAGCAGGGCGGCATGGACCGGGTGGATCGGCCATATCACTGCGAGCAGCACGACCGTGACCGGTATGACGATGATGGCATTCGCCGCTGACAGGATGCCGGCTACGGTGATCGGGGAGAAAATCACCCATAGCATGAGGATCGCCCCGGCGACGCCCCAGCGCGTGCCATTCCCGGCGGGCGCCCGACTTGTCGGCACCGTCTGCCGATCCGGAGTTGGGCGGCTCTCAGGCGCGCGTTCCGCCCGAGCCGCCGATATTGGCTCGGCGTTGCGCAGCGTCGGCGCATCGACCCGCACGCTGAGCATTTCGTCGATCTCGTCCCTGACGTCGGCATAGAGACCGGGTCGCTTGCGCAGCCGGGTCAGCAGGGCGCGGGCGTCGGCTTCGGTCTCCGTGTCGCGTAGCGCGCGGCGCAGGCTGCTGACCAGCACCGTCTGGTCCTTGTCATCGAGCGGCTTCTCGCCGTCGATCTGCTCCGCGATGCCGCCGAGATAAGACAGCGGCGCGCCGGGCGGCTGCGGCAAGGGGTCCGGCAGCGCGAGAGCCGGCGGCACGGCACTCAAGGCATTCGCCAGCTTGAGAACGGAGGCGACATCCCGCTTCCGGTAATCCACATATTGGATCTGCGACAGCTTGGGCGGCAGCGTCTGCAGCGACACCCCCTCGGCGATCAGGATCGGCAGGATCGGTTTGCCGAGTTCGGCCGCATAGCTGTATTCGCGCTTGCACGCGGCGGAGGCCAGCGATTCCGGCGACAGCGTCATCATGAACACTTGGCAGTCGCGAATATGCGCGAGGATCTGGTCCCACCACTCCCTGCCGCCCTTCAGGTCGTGATCGACCCAGACCTTGTGATCCAGCGATTCGACGTCGGCCGCCAGGTTCTGGACGGCCGTCTCGCTTTCCCGTGCATAGCTGACAAAGATGCTCGCCACCGCTGCTCCCCGATGTCGACAGCCCGCGTCTACCGGCTGGCTTCAGGCCCGCATCTTGCCGACCAGCGCGCCGACGATGGCGCCGATCACCGCGCCCGGCGGGATGCCGATCACCGCGGCGATGGCGAAAGCTTGTGCGTATGGATCGATGCTGTAGCCGAACAGCAGCGCGGCGAAACCCAGCAAGAACGCGCCGATCACTGCGTAGCGCACCACCAGCGGGCGGCCCTTGGCGATGGCGCCGGCGATCGCGCCGCCGATCGCCGGCACGAGCGCAAGGCCATAGTCCTCGCCTTCCATCAGTGCGGCGACGACGCCGATGCCGAAGCCGATGCCGCCGCCATACATCGCGCCGGCCAGGCGGCTGCCTTCGCTGGCCTTGTCCGCAACCTTGTCGCTCAGCGACGGCAGCCGCGGCGCCGACTCGGCTTTGAGCGCCATCGTGTCCGGACGCTGCGGCTGGGGCCGCGATGGCTCCGGCTTGGGCTCCGCGTGCTTGACCTCGGTCTCGCGCGCTTCCTCCAGCAGCTCGTCGATCTCGTCGCCGATGCGCGCCAGCAGGTCGTCGCGCTTGCGCATCCGCTCCAGCAGCTTGCACGCGTCTGCCGCGGTCTCCGGATCGCGCGCGCCGCGCCGCAGTTCGCTCACCAGCGCGCTCTGCTCCTTGTGATCGAGGCTGGCCGCGCTGTCGATCTGCTCGGTGATGCGGCCGAGATAGGACAGCGGCGCCGCCGGCGGCGTCGGCAGCGGGTCCGGCAGCGGCTTTGCCTGCGGCAGGGTCTTGAGCGCGCGCGCCAAGTTGATGGCGCCGGTCTTGTCCTGCTTGCGATAGTCAACGAACTGGATCTGCGACAGCTTGGGCGGCAGCAGGTTGGGCGAAACGCCATCGGCGATCAGGATCGGCAGGATCGGCTTGCCGAGCTCCGAGGCGTAGTTGTATTCGCTGGAACAGGCGACCGAGCGCAACGAATCCGGCGACAGCGCCATCATGAAAACCTGGCAGTCGCGGATCTCGGCCAGGATCTGCTCCCACCACACCTTGCCGCCGGAAAGGTCGTGATCGAACCATACCGTGTGCTCGAGCGCCTCGACGTCCTGCGCCAAGGCCCGCACCGCCGCTTCGCTTTCGCGCGAATAACTGACGAATATACCCGCCACGAGCATCCCCCGATGTCAGCGTCGGCGACGACCCCAGAACGGTCTGTAATGACCTCAACATAACATAAAGTCCAGCCGTTTCAAAGCGATGCCCGTGGCGGCGGTCTCCGCACCACGCCTGTTAAAGGTTCGTTGGCAATTGCGACTTAGCGTTGCAGGCAACTGCGCGCAGCGCTGCGAGGGGTGCAGTCGTGTTCGATCGATCCAAGAAATCGTCCGACACCAGCGAGCCCAGGCCGGCGAACGACCCGCGCCCGGCGCCAGGTGGCTTCGGCCGCCGCCAGACCCCCGTTGGCCACAATCCTGTTGGGCAGGCGCCCGCCGGCGAGACTCCTGCGAGCGAACGGCCAATCAGCGGAGCGGCCGCCATGGAGCCGAATCCCGTCCCGCCAAGCGGCGGATTCGGTCGTCGCGCCGCGCCATCGGCGGCCGGCAACCCCGCCGCAGCGCCGGTCTCCTACGGTGAGGACCTCAAGAAGCTGAGCCAGGCCGGCGCCAAGATCGCGCAGCATCTGATGCAGGCGTATCGCGATCCGCGCGGGGTGCATGTCGAGACTATCGTCGGCGCGGCGGCCGTGCTGGCCGGCGAGTTCGCGCTGCGCGCCAGCGCGCCCCGGCTGCCGGACTCAGGCTGGATCGCCGGCGCGCCGGCAGACGCGCTGATCTATGGCGGCTCCGACAAGATCCCCGTCACGCTATGGTCGGTGGTGCAGGTGGTGATGCTGAGCATCGGCATCGACCGGTCGCAGATGCCGAACATGCCGGCGATCGCCGAGCGCGCCTCGGTGAACATCGGCAAGCAGTTCCCGCCGAAGCTGTCGGTGCCGCTCGAGCACTATCCGCAGGAGTTCTCGCCCAACGCCGCGCCGCGCTTCCGCAACGACGTCATGGCGATCGCGCGCGAGGCGGGCCTGGACCCGATGCAGACCGCGCTCGCCCTCGCCTTCACGGTGGCGCTGCTGATCAAGAACGCGCACACTGTTGTACCGGCGCCGATTCTCGCTTCTCTGGCGGCGGAGCTCATGGTCGCGGTCACGCGCATCGCCCCGCTGAAAGCGCCCATCCAGTAGCGGGCTTACTCCGGCGCCATCCCCTTCTCCGCCAGTTCCTTCAGCGCGCCCGGGGTCTTCTTCAGGTGCGCAATGCCCATGCCGCGCAGGATGTGCGGCGCCTTGGTGAACTGGATATTGGAGTAGCCTATGATCTCGATCCGGTTGCCCCACGGATCGAGGAAGTCGAGGAACGGCCCGGGCAGCGGCGTGATGCCGGCGGCGAGGATCGCCTGGCGCGCCGCCTCCTTGTCGTCCACCACCAGACCGAAATGATGGCCATCGTTGGGCGCGCGCTCCGGCCCCTTCTGCAGCGCCAGGAACTGGTCGCCGAGATCGATGAAGGCGGCCTCCGCCTCGCGCTCGCGCAAGGTGAAGTCGAACAGGCGGCCGTAGAACGCCAGCGCCTCGTCGATGTCGCCGACGATCAGGGCGACGTGGTTGAAGCCGATGGCGCGCGCTTTCTTCTGCATGGCAAGTCTCCGTGCAACGCTCTCGTCCGATAGTCTAGCGGCGAACCAGGTGCGCGTGCAGGAAAGATTGCAGCGCGTACATTTGCGTCACCGCACGCAGCGGTCACGCCCGCCAGAACGGGCGCGCCGCCATCTCGTCCGCCTGGGCGCGGTCGAAGCCGATGTCGCGCAGCATGTGAGTGTCGAGCTGCGACAGCGCGTGGCGGTCGTGCCGCCGCCGCATCCACAGGCGCGAGGTCGCCAGCGCCGCGCTCAGCACGTCGCCGAGCCTGGCGGAGAACGAAGGGCGCGCGTAGGCAGCGCCGTAGGCAATACGCGTGGTCATCATGCACTCCGATGAATGGATGTCCGCCGCTTCTGTGTGTGACGAGCGTCACGCGCGGCGTGCCGGCCACGGGAAGCGGCCGACCCCTGACATATCGGATGCGGCCGGCTAAAGTGCAGTGACCTGCCTCACAGCCCAGTCTTCACGATTTATTCTTTTTCTGCCAGGGGATTAGGAATGACCGACCAACACCGAACCAGCCGCGCCGCCAGCTGCAGCTGCGGGCAGTTGCGCGTGACCTGCGCCGGCGAACCGGTGCGCCTCTCCATGTGCCATTGCCTGGAGTGTCAGATGCGCACTGGGTCGCCGTTCGGCGTGCAGGCGCGCTTCCCGCTTCCGCAGGTGACGATCGAAGGCACGGCGACCGAGTTCGAGCGCATCGGCGATGAAGGCAACCGCATCACCTTTCGATTTTGCCCGACCTGCGGATCGACCATCTATTGGACGATGAGCCGCCAGCCCGACCTCATCGCAGTCGCCGTCGGCAACTTCGCCGATCCCATGTTCCCGACGCCGCGCGTCTCCGTGTTCGAGAAGCGCCGCCATCACTGGATCGTGGTGCCCGATCATCCGGAGATGCAGCGCCAGCAGACGCAGTGAGCCGGGCGAAACGAACGGTCGAATGACCCAGGCCGCATCGGCACGATCGCGCGACATCGACTCAAATTTTCTGCATTCGCGACACACGCGCTTGCAGAGGCATTGCCTGCCGCGTGCGCGGAGCGTGAGACAGACCGCTCGCATTCACCATTCGTAAACTATCGATTCACCATTTCACGCTACAACAAGGAGTATCGCGCTGTTCTGAGTATGGCATTTCGAGGTATGCTCGTAAGGCGCGAGAATCATTGAATTTTCATCGATTTTGATCGATCAAGGACGAAAGGTTTTGAGCAGCCGGGCGGAAGAGCAGGACAAGGGCGTCGGCGCCGCCTTGCGGCGTCCCGACGGATTCGGCGCGCCGCCTGCGCCGGCCGCAGCGCTTGGCGCGTCGAGTGGTGGCTTCGGCCGTCGCGCCACGCCCATCCCCGCGACCACCAATGGCATGCCGCCCCTCACCGTGGCGAACGATCGCACCGCGCCCGCCGATGACGGCATCGAGCTGTCGTTCGCGGCGGAGCAGAGCGTCGAGACCCGCGCTGCCGAGACTCGCACTGCGGCGTCGGACGAGAGCGACCCGCTCGCCGGCGAGCTGGTCGACTGGCTGCAACTCGAATTGCGCCGCGGCCGCGACGTCCAGCAGGAAGCGGTGCTGTGCGCGCTCGGCGCGCTCGCCGGCTACGCCGCGCAGCAGGCGATCCGCGAGACGCTGGTGAAGACCGGCAAGCTCACCCTCGACCAGGCGTTCGCGGTGATCGAGACCCGCTCCGGCGAAGTGTTCTTCTTCGGCGAGCTGCTCAACGCCGTGATCGTCGCCAAGGACAGCCCCGGAAATTCCAATGGCAACGGCGCAGCCGCCAATGGTGGACCGGGCCACGCCTCGATCTGGAAGATCGTGGCGGACGGCGGCCGCGATGCCGGCGCCATCAATCTTCCCGACGTCATCGACATCATCAAGAATTGCGCGGCCACCGTCGGCCGCGACGAATTCGGCATCCCGCGCGTGGCCGACGCGCACATGCCGAACATCCTGCCGCACGAGGCGGTGAGCCGCTTCTGGCCGGCAGCCCGCCGCAAGCTTGCGGGCAAGGACCCGATGAGCTGGCCGCTGCATCTCGCGCTGGCGGCACGTTCGCTGATCGTTTCACTGAAGCACACCCTTCGGCCCGACATCGCGGTGCAGATCGTGATGGAAGCCGCGGTGCCGATGTCCAAGATCGACCCAGTGTCCCTTCCGAAAGAGTAGGCTCATGCTTGAACGTTTGAAGGGCGCGCGCCCCGACCAGACCGAAGCCGAGGACCGGAAACGGGACGAGGCCAAGGACGGCATGCCGCGCTTCGAGCCGCAACCCGGCGGATTTGGCCGGCGCGCGACTCCCATTGCCACCAATCCCGCCGCCAACTCCCCTGCCAATTCCGACAGCCCGCCTGCGATCGGCGCAAGACCCGCCGCACGCACGCCGCAGGTCGAGATCGAGGTCGGCGCCAGCCCGCAGTTCCGCAAGCCGGAGGCGCCGCGTCCCGCCCCAGAGTCCGCGGGCGCATCCGGCGGCGTGCCTGCCAGCCCCTCAGGCATCACGGGCGGCAGCTGGAGCGCCGTGACCATGCCGCTTGGGCACGGCCTCGGCGACACCCCGACCCGAATCGCCGATTGGCTCATGCGCGAGCTCAAGGACCAGCGCGGCATCCACTGCGAGACCCTGCTGACCGCGATCGGCGCGCTCGCCGGCTACGCCGCGCAGCAGGCGCTGTGGGAAGGCATGGTGAAGCCGGGCAAGCTTGCGATCGCGGAGGCCTTCAAGGTGATGGAGACGCCCTCGGGCGCCACCTATTTCTTCGGCGACACGCTCGACAGCCTGCTCGTCTCGATGGAGCCGAAGCACGTTTCGGTGTGGAAGATCGTGGCGGGCGGCGTGCTGGCCGCCGGCGGCGAGCATCTGCCAAACACGAATGACCTGCTGCGCCATTGCGCGGCCACGGCCGGCACCTCGGCCTTCGGCCTGCCGCGCCTGCCTGACGATCACCTGCCCAGCATCCTGCCGCGCGCCGCGGTGGAGCGCTTCTGGCCGGGCGCACGCCTGCTGCTGTCGTTGGCTGATCCGCTGCAGTGGCCGCTGCTGATGGCCCATGCGGCGCAGAAGCTGATGCTGGCGATGAAGGGCTCGATCGCGCCCGACCTCGCCGTGAAGATCGTGATGGAAGCCGCGGTGCCGATGTCCCGAGTGGATCCGACGACGGTTCCCAACGACTAAGCAGTTCCGCGAAGGACCAACCTCGGCATGTTCGATCGGATGAAACGCCCGCGCCGAGGCAAGGGTACCGGCGATGGCAGCGGCGGGGAGGAGCCCGAGGCCGTCGAATACGCGCAGGCTGAGCGCGACAAGCCCAGCTTCGGACGCCGCGCAGTCCCGGTCGAAGGCTCGGCCGAGCCGATCGCTCCTCAGCCCAAGCGCGCCAAGAAAAAGGGCGTCGACGACGAGTTCTTCACCAGCGAGCCGGTCGAGGACACGCCCGCCACCAACTGGCGCAAGGCGGCGCCGATCGCGCCCGGCGAAGAGGTCAAGCTGGTCAAGGTCTACAAGAAGGCCGACGTCAATACGCCCAGCCGCCACAAGCAGCCGGCGCTCGAAGTCCCGCCCGATGAATCCAAGCTGACCTTCAAGCGCGAGAAGCGTTTCTATTTCGCCGGCGACGCCGAAGAGGAGAAAGCCAAGGCGAAGGCCAAGGCGGAGGCCGAGGCCGCTGCGGCGGCCGCCGCTGCCGAGGTCGCGCAGCAGACCGAGGCGCTGCGCGATGGCGGCAACGTCACGCCGCTGCCGCGCCATCATCCGCACGCCGACGCCGACATGGCCAAGCTGGAGGCGGCGCGGGCCGAGGCGTCGCGGCGCGATGCGGCGCGCGCGGAGGCCGAGCGGCTGGAAGCGTCCAACCGCGAGGCGGCGCGCATCGAGGAGGAGCGTCTCGCTTCCGCCAAGGCCGAGGCCGCGCGGCGCGAGGCCGCGCGCATCGAGGCGGAAAAGATCGAGGCCGCCAACCGCGATCTGGCGGAGAAGGAGTTGGAGCGGCTGGAAGCCGCCAAGGCCACGGCCGCCAAGCGCGAAGCAACCCGGCGTGAAGCCGAGAAGCTGGAGATCGCCGCGCGCCAGGCGGCGCAGCGCGAAACGCAGATCCTGGAAGCCGCCAAGCGCGAAGCGGAGCGGGTCGAAGCCGCGCGCCGCGAATCGGCCAAGATCGAGACGCAACGGCTCGACGCCGCGCGCGCCCTGGCGACCGAACGCGAAGCCGCGCGCAAGGAAGCCGAGCGGCTGGAAGCCGCGGCGCATGAAGCCTCGCGCATCGAGACCGAGAAGCTGGCAGCCGCCAAGCGCGAAACCGTCCGCATCGAGGCCGCGCGCGCCGAGGCAGAGAAGCTTGCCCAGGCCGCCAAGGAAGCGGCCCGCATCGAGACCGAGAAGCTGGAGGCCGCCAAGCGCGAAACGGTCCGCATCGAGGCCGCGCGCAAGGAAGTCGAGAAGCTCGAGGCGGCCGCCCGCGAAGCCGCCAAGCGCGAAGCCGAGAAGCTCGAGGCGGCGCGCAAGGACGCCGCCCGCATCGAGGCGGCGCGCATCGAAGCCGCCAAGCTGGAATCCGCCAAGCTGGAATCCGCCAAGGCCGAGGCCGCCAAGCGCGAGGCCGCGCGCCGCGAGGTCGAGAAGCTGGAGGCCGCCGCCCGCGAGCACGCCAAGCAGGAAGCCGAGAAGCTCGAGGCGATGAAGCGCGAGGCCGCGCGCATCGAAGCCGCGCGCCAGGAAGCCGCCAAGCTGGATGCGGCCAAGCTGGAGGCCGCCAAGCTGGAGGCCGCCAAGCGCGAGGCCGCGCGGGTCGAGGCCGAGAAGCTGGAAGCGAGCGCCCGCGAGGCGGCGCGCATCGAATCGGAGAAACTGGAATCGGCGCGCAAGGAAGCGGTGCGCATCGAAGCCGCGCGCAAGGAAGCCGCCAAGCTCGAAGCCACCAAGCTGGAGGCTGCCAAGGCCGAGGCGGCGAAGAGCGCCGCCGCCCGCCTCGAAGTGGAAAAACTCGAGGCCGAGAACCGCCAGGCCGCGCAGCGCGACGCCGCGCGCATGGAAGCGGCCAAGGCCGAAGCCGCCAAGCTGGCCGCGGTCAAGGTCGACGCCGAGAAGTTCCAGGCGACGCAGCGCGAGGAGGCCAAGCGCGAAGCGGCCAAGCTCGAGGCCGCCATGCTGGAAGCGCGCCAGCTTGAGGCCAAGAACCGCGAGGCCGCCAAGCGCGAAGCCGAGAAGCTCGAAGCGGCGCGCAAGGAAGCGGCCAAGCAGAACCAGGCGGCGCGCAAGGAAGCCGAGACGCTGGAAGCGGCCAACCGCGAGGCCGTCAAGCGCGAAGCGACACGCATCGACGCCGCGAAGCGCGAGGCGGCGCGGCTGGAAGCCGAACGTGCCCAGGCGCTCAAGCGCGAGTCCGAGCGCGTCGCGGCCGCGCACCTGGAGGCCGAGAAGGCCGAAGCCGCGCGCAAGGAAGCCGAACGGCTGGCGACCGCCAATCGCGCGGCCGCCCAGGCGGCGCAGCGCGAGGCCGAACGCATCGCCGCCGCACGGCGCGACGCGGAAAAGGCCGCCGCCGCCAAGCGCGAGGCGGAAGAGGCCCAGCAAGCCGCCCGCATCGAAGCGGAGAAGACATCGCAGGCGGACGCGGAAAAGGTTGCGGCCGCCAAACAGCAAGCGGCGCAGGCCGAGACCGCCAAGCGCGAAGCGGATCGCCTGGCCGCGGAGAAAGCTGCGGCGGCGAAGCAGGAGGCGGATCGTGTCGCAGCGGAGAAAGCTGCGGCAGCGAAGCAGGAAGCCGACCGCGTTGCGGCGGAGAAAGCCGCAGCCGCCAAGCAGGAAGCAGATCGCGTCGCAGCGGAGAAAGCTGCGGCCGCCAAGCAGGACGCCGATCGCCTTGCCGCGGAGAAAGCTGCGACCGCGAAGCAGGAAGCCGACCGCGTCGCAGCGGAGACAGCAGAAGCGGCCAAGCGCGCCGAAGCCGAACGCGCCGCCGCGCAACAAGCCGCGCGCCTCGAAGCCGAGCAGGCCGCCAAGCGCGAGGCCGAACGCCTCGAAGCCGAACAGGCCGCGGCTGCGCTGGCCGAAGCCGCACGAGTCGAGGCGGAGCGAGCAGCAGCCGAGCAAGCCGAGGCCGAACGGCTCGAATCCGAACGGCTGGCGGTGGCGCAGGCCGAGGCGGCGCGCATCGAAGCGGAGCGTGCCGCTGCCAGGAAGGCGCCGGAGCCGAAAGGCAAAACCTCCCTGTTCCGCCGCGCCGGTGGATTCCTCTCCGGCATCGTCAAGAGCGGCGCCGACGAGACGCCCGCGCCGGTCACCGCGTCAGCGCGACCGATCGCCCAGCCAGTCGCCGAGCCAGTCGCCGAGTTGCCGCAGGTCGTGCCGGACGCGGAGGTTCTCGGGCTGGTCGTCGAGACCGCCGAACCGCCGAGCGCGCCGGCCATCGCCGAGGAGCCCGCGGCTCAGGTGGCGCCGGTCGCGCCGTCCGCGCCGTGGCAGCAGAACGGCCCGGTAGAGAGCCAGCTCAAGGCCAAGTTCGCCGAGGTGGTGGCACGCAAGGAGCCGCAGCCGCAACCCGGTCAGCCGGTCGACAGCAAGGACCGCATCGCCGCGATCTTCCGCAAGGTGCAGACCGATTCCACCAAACGCACGGTGACCGAGCAGCCGCGCGCGAAATCCACCGACGGCGCGACCGACCGCATCGCGAACATCATGCGCAAGGAGCTGCAGCCCAACCAGGCTGGCGCCGCGGCGCGCGCGCCGGCCACGCCAGCTGCGAAGCCCGCCGATGCGCCGCTGGCCGCCGCCGCGACCCAGCCGCAGAGCGTCGCCAGCCTGTTCGAGACCACGCCCGCCGCGCCGACCCAGGCCTCTGGCAAGATTGCGACCCAGCTGCTCGAGTGGCTGAAGGCGGAGCTCGCCACCGAGCCGGAGATGAACCACGTCACCGTGCTCACCATCGTCGGCGCGCTCGCCGGCTATGCCGCGCAGCGCGCGATCTGGGAGGGCGTGGTGCAGACCGGCGGCCTCAGCCCGACCGACGTGTTCGAGGTGCGGATGAGCGACGCCGGCGAGAAGTTCTATTTCTCCGGCGAGACCGACAAGCTGATGGGCTCGCTCGACCCGCGCTATCTCTCGATCTGGAAGATCATCAACGCCACCTCCAAGAGCACGACCGGCGAGCATCCCGACGTGACCGAGCTGCTGGCGCATTGCGCCGCCACCATCGGCACGCCGGAGTTCGGCATCCCGCGCCTGCCCGACGGCCACCAGCCCAACATCCTGCCGCGCGACGCCGTCAACCGGCTGTGGGCCAAGACCCGCCAGCACCTCGCCAAGACCGAGCCGACCCTATGGCCGATGAACATCGCCGTCGCCGCCCGCTCGCTGATCGTCTCCGCCCAGCGCGCCGTCCCGATGCCGGCCGCCGTCAAGATCGTGATGGAAGCCGCAGTCCCGATGTCGCGCCTCGACCCGGCGACGGTGCCGCGGAAGTGACGAAGCTTCTTCTGCTCCGTCATGGTCGTGCCGCACCAATGCCTAAGCCAACCCCACCGTCATCCCGGCCTTGAGCCGGGATCCACGACGCCATCGCACGAGCCGTTGAACGATGGACCCCGGCTCAAGGCCGGGGGACGATTGGAGTAGAGCGCAAGGGCCGCGCCCACTCACCATCCACGCGTTTCCACCGGCAACATTTCGGAGCCGGGGACAAACTCGTGGATCCTCGTGCCAAGCACGAGGATGACGATGTTTGGGATTGATCGGATAGGCCCTACTTCCGCTCCAGCACGGTGCGCAGCCGTTGCGCCAGGTCGCGTTTGCGGAACGGCTTGTTCAGCAGCTCCAGGCCTTCGATGTCGTGGAAGCCGTTGGCCATCGCGCGCGCGGTGTAGCCGGAGGTGAGCAGGATCTTGAGCTTAGGATAGAGCCGCTTGGCTTCGCGCGCGAGCTCGGTCCCGGTCATGCCGCCCGGCATCACGATGTCGGTGAACAGCAGGTCGATGTCGGGCCGCTTGGCCAGGATCGTCAGCGCCGTCTTGGCGTTCTCCGCCTCCAGCGTGCGGTAGCCGAGGTCGGTGAGCTGCTTCAGCGTGACGGTGCGCAGGTCCTTGTTGTCCTCCACCATCAGCACCAGCTCGGTGCCCGGCGCCGGCGCATGGTCGGCCACGGCGGGACGGGCGCCCGCGATCGCACCGCCGTCGGCGCGCGGCAGGTAGATCTTCGCCGTCGTGCCGTGGCCGAGCTCGCTGTAGATCTTGATGTGGCCGCCGGACTGCTTGACGAAGCCGTAGACCATGGAAAGGCCGAGCCCGGTGCCCTTCTCGATCCCCTTGGTGGTGAAGAACGGCTCGAAGCAGCGTTCGATCACCTCGGCGCTCATGCCGGCGCCGGTGTCGCTGACCGAGAGCTGGATATACTCGCCCGGGGTCGCGTCGGGGTTGGCGGCGGCGTAGTCGCGGTCGAGCCGGACGTTGTGGGTCTCGATGCTGACCGTGCCGCCCTTGGGCATGGCGTCGCGCGCGTTGATCGCGAGGTTGAGGATGGCCTCGTCCAGCTGCGCGGGATCGACCTTGACCGGCCACAGGCCGGGATCGGGATGCAGCTCCACCGTCACTTGCTCGCCCAGGGTCCGGCGCAGCATGCCGGCGATCTGCGGCAGGCCCTGGTTGAGGTCGACCACCGCCGGCTGCAGCGGCTGCTTGCGCGAGAAGGCCAGCAGCCGGCGCGTCAGCTCGGCGCCGCGCAGCGCGCCGTTCAGCGCTTCCTGGATGATCTCGCGCTGGGCCGGATCGGCGGCGGCGTGCTCCGCCGCGATGTCGAGATTGCCGATGATGATGCCGAGCAGGTTGTTGAAGTCATGCGCCACGCCGCCGGTCAGCTGGCCGACCGCTTCCATCTTCACCGCCTGGCGCAGCTGCTGCTCGATCGCCTTGCGCTCGGTGATGTCCTCGGAATAGCCGAGCAGGTATTCCGCCTTGCCGGCTTTGTCCTTGACCGGCACCTTGATGGTGCGCAGCAGGCGCGCGCCCTTGTCGCGGGTATTGATCGGCTCTTCCGGCGTGACCTGGATCTGGCCGGAATCCAGCACCGCGCGATCCTTGGCGACGAAATGGTCGGCCTGGTCCTTGGGGAAGAAGTCGTAGTCGCTCTTGCCGAGATATTCCTTCCGGCCGTAGCCGAGCAGCTCCTCGCCGGCGCGGTTGAAAAGCACGAACCGGCTGTCGGGGAATGACTTCACGAACAGCATGCCGGGCAGGTTGTCGATCACCGCGTCGAGGAAACTGGTGGTCTTCTGCAGCTGGTCGATCACGTCCTGCTGGTTGCGCACATGCTCGATGCGGGCATCCGCCTTTTCCTGCAGGCGCACGATGTCGGTCACGTCCTCGACCCGGTGGATGATCCAGGCCACCTTGCCGGCTTCGTTCAGCACTGGCGTATTGAGCGGCGCCCAATGGCGCACTTCGAAGCCGCCGCCTTCGGAGTCCGGCCGGCGGATGTCATATTTCTGCACCGCCATCGCGTCCGGACGGCGGAACTGCAACACCCGCACCAGCGAAGAGCGCAGGTTGTTGACGCCGGTCGCGGCGGGATCGTCCGGATTGTCCGGGAACACGTCGAACAGGTGGCGCCCCAGGACGCCGGCGCGCTCGGTCTTGGTGGCGCGGCAATAGGCATCGCTGACCGCGACGATGATGAGGTCCGGCGACAGCACGAGGTAGAGGTTGGGCGCCGCTTCGAACAGCGCGCGGAAATCGGGCAGCAAAGGCGTCTGGTTGTCCATAATCGAGCCGTATCTCACCCTCGGGCGGCTCATCGCATATACAACGAGTCTGCGCCCGAGTGGTTAATCGACGCTGAAACTAGTTCGAATGGCATAGGCGGCGCCGTTCGATGCCCAAACGGCATTGCACAAACCCACGCCGGATCGGCCAAAGTGCATCGCGGAACTGACAAAAAGGAAAATCGATGACGGCCGCGTTCGACACGCTGGATCCGCGCTTTACCAGGATGCGCGACCACCTGACGGCCCTGGCTGATGGCCGGCGGATGGCGCGCCGCGCCGACCTCGACCCGCAGGCGTTCGCGGACGTGCTGTCTTACGTGAACCTGATCGACGTGGTGCTGGCGGACGATGCCGTGCGCTTCCGCTTCCGCCTGGTCGGCACGGCGCAGAGCGCAGCCGCCCAGCTCGACTATGCCGGCCGCTGGGTCGACGATGTGGTCGACCCCGCCTCGCGCCCGCGGGTGCTCGACGACCTGACCCGCGTGGTCGCCACCTGCCTGCCGCAATACGGCCGCTACGGCATGCCGTTCCCCGGCCGCGGCTTCATCGACTCCGAGCGCATGTTCTATCCGCTGTCCGCCGACGGCCGCATGGTGGACTGCATCCTGGCGCTGCACCGCTATCCGGACTTGCCGGTCGCCATCGCCTCCGACTGGCACCTGGACGCATGGCGGCGCGTCACCGAGGCGGAGCAACCCGCGTAGGGCGTGCGGAAGGGACTCTCTCCCCCTCTCCGTCGTGGTCGTGCCAAGCACGAGGATGACGAAGGGAGTGTGATCGAGAGTCCGGTTCCACTAATGCAGCTGCTGGCCCAGCTCCTGCAACAACCGTGCGGCGCGTTGCCGTTGCTGGTCGTTCTCCGCCAGCTCGAGATAGCGGGTCAGCGCGCGGCGCGCGGCGAGGATGTTCTCCAGCCGCGCGTTGAGGATGCCGCTTTCGCGCCACAGCTCGGCCTGGTTGGGCGCGATCCACAGCATGCGCTGCAGCGCGCGCTCGGCGCCCTTGAGGTCGCCCTCCTGGATCCGCCGCACCTTGATGTTGTTCTGCAGCCGCAGCAGGATCTGGCGGTTTTCCAGCGCCGAGAAATGCTCCGGCTTGACCTCGGTCTTGTCGGTCGATTGCGCCTTCAGCAGCTGCCGCAGGTCCTGGATCGAGCGCGCGATGCCGCCGGCGAACGGATCGAGGATCACCGCCTGGCGGTCGCCATGCAGCCGGATCACGAAATGGCCGGGGAAGTTCAATCCCTCGATGCGCCAGCCGAGCGACCGCGCCGCATGGACGTACAGAATCGACAGCGCGACCGGGAGGCCCCGCCTGCGCTGGATCACCGCGGCCAGGTCGGCGTTGCGCAGGTCGTCGTAGGTCTCCTCGTCGCCGCGATAGCCGAATTTCTCCACCAGCACGTAGCGCAGCGCATCGCAGCAGGCATCGAGCTTGTCGTCGCCGGGCTTGAGCCCATCGAGCGCCGCCGCGTGCTTCATCGCGCCCGCGATCTCCGCGAGATGCTGCCGGCTGGACTCGAGATCGATGTCGCGTTCGTGCGCCGCGCACAGCAGCGCCGCCTCCGCCAGGTCGATGGCCTCGTCCGCGCCTTCGCCCATCCGGCGCAGCGCGTCTTCGATCGCGCCCGGTGTCATGACGCGGCTGCTGTCATGACCCGCTCGCTTGCGTGAAGCCGCCAGCGGTCGGATCCAGGCCGGGCTGCTTCTCCGCCGGCATGATGTCCGGCGCCTTGGCCGGCGGCGGCGGCTCGGGCAGCAGCGGATCGGTCTTCACCCGCACATAATTCTGCACGTCGCGCACATAGGCGACGTCGCGCGCATGGTCGATGACGCGCTGCATCTCGGTCTTGTCCTGCCCGACGCCGATCAGGTACACGATGTTGTCGATGCACTCGACCGAGTAGTTGTTGGCGCGCACGGCGCGGTCGACGAACAGCTTGGCCCACACCGTGCGCGCGAGAGCTTCGTCCTGCACGACCTGGCCGAGATCGCGCGCGTTCTCGACCTCGATGTGATTGATGACCTCGCGCACGCCCGGCTCTTCCCACGCCGCCTTGACCGCGGCCAATCTGTGCTCCTGCGTCGGCACCACGCCGCTCAGCAGCACGCGGCCTTCCTGCACCTGCAAGTGTACGTTTTGCGCCACCGCCATATCGGCGGCCGCAAAACGAGCATTGATCAAGATCCACATGCGGTGGTCGTCGAGGCCCTGGTAGAGACCGCGTTCCTGGGTCGCGAGATCCGCCGTGAAGGCGGCGGCGCCGATCGCGGTGCCGATGGGCGAGCACGCCGTCAGTACCCCGTAGCTGACGAGGAGCAAGGGTGCTGCCATAGTGGGCGCGACTCGCATGCGGGCACTATGCCCTAACGCGAGTCGGCTTGCCATGCCGCCGGGAAATGTCGCGGCCAGCCCCACTGCAGCGCCCGCGCCAGCCCGCCCCGCCACCCGGATGTCGGACTTGTGACAGTGATGGCGTCGAGCCGCAGCTCCAGCGCCCGGCAATCCGAGCGCCGGGCCGCGAAAGTCGCCGCCGCCCGCGCCACCCGCGCCTGCTGATGGGGCGAGATCGCGAACAGCGCCGCATCCTCCGCCGCCTCGCCCGCCACCAGCCCGCCCGCGCGCCGCTTCACCTCCACCGCCGCCAGCACCCGCCCCCGCCGCGCCAGGATGTCGACCTCCCCCGCCGTGCAGCGCCAGTTCACCGCCAGGATCCGATAGCCCTTCAGCCTCAGCAGCCAACACGCAATCCGCTCGGCGCGGCGGCCGGACAGATAGGCGCGCTGGCGGTCGCGTGGGGGCCTCATCCCACCCTCACCACGCAGGGAAATCTACTCCCCCGATACGGGGGAGGGTTGGGGAGGAGGAAGCCGCCCCTCGGTGGGAGGGAATCGTCACTCGCTTCCCCCACCCTGCCCTCCCCCAGTTTGGGGGAGGGGAAATGCGTTCTCGTTTCCGCCGCAGCCCTGCATCACTTCTCCTCCTGCAGCTCCAGCGCCCGCGCGTAGACCGTGCGCTTCGGCGCGCCGGTTGCGGCGGCCACGGTGGCGGCGGCGTCCTTCACGCTCATGCTTGCGAGCGCGCGGCGCAGCAGCGTGTCGACATCCTCCGCCGAGGCGCGCTCTTCCGCCGGTGGCCCGACCACGATCACGATCTCGCCCTTGGGCGCGCCCACTTGCGCATAGTGCGCGATCAGCGCTGACAACGACTCCCGCCGCACCTCCTCGAACAGCTTGGTGAGCTCGCGCGCCACAGCCGCCTTGCGGTCGCCCAGCACCGCCAGCAGGTCCTGCAACGAGTCCAGCAGGCGCGGCGCGCTTTCGAAGAAGATCAGGGTCACAGGCGCCCGCGCCGCCTCGGCGATCGCGTCCCGCCGCGCCTTGCTCTTGGCCGGCAGGAAGCCGCCGAACAGGAAGCGGTCGCTCGGCAGGCCCGACAAGGCGAGCGCCATGATCGGCGCGCTCGGACCGGGCAGCATGGTGACCGGCAGCCCCGCCGCCACCGCCGCCTGCACCAGCTTGTAGCCGGGGTCGGAAATGAGCGGCGTGCCGGCATCGCTGACCAGAGCCACCCGCGCGCCGGCCGCGATCCGCGCCAGCAGCTTGGGCCGCATGGCCTCGGCATTGTGATCGTGATAGGGCAGCAGCGGCTTTTCGATCCCGGCGGCGGCCAGCAGCTTGGCGGTCACCCGGCTGTCCTCGCAGGCGATCACATCGGCGGATTTCAGCCCCTCCACGGCGCGCGCCGTAATGTCGCCCAGATTGCCGATTGGAGTCGCAACCAGGACAAGCGAGCCCGTCCCCGGCGCCCCCTGCGGCCTGGGATCTTGGCCGGGTTCGCGTTTACTTCGCGGTTGGCTGTGGCTAGGCTTCATGCGCACTCAGGTTTCAGGGAATCTCGGAATGATGCAGGCGGCAATAGGCGGCGGCGCGCAACTGGCAAAGCGCTGGCTGGGCGCGCTTCTCCTCACCTTGGCCGCCGGCTGCGCGAGCAATGTACCGCCCCCCTCGGCGCCAAGCCAGCCTGCCCCGACCCAGCCGCAATACGAGACCCTGCCCGGCGCGCCGGTCGAGACCAACATCAAGATCGGCCTGCTGCTGCCGCTGTCCGGGCAGCAGGCGGGCCTCGGGCGCGCCCTGCTGCAGTCGGCGGAGATGGGCCTGTTCGAGGTCGGCGACGACAAGTTCACCCTGCTGGTCGAGGATACCGCGACCGCGGCCGGCGCCGAGACCGCCGCGCGCAAGCTACTGGCGCAAGGCGCACAGATCCTGCTCGGCCCGGTGTTCTCGACCGACACCCGCAAGATCGCGCCGATCGTGACCGGCGCGCATATTCCGGTGCTGGCCTTCACCAACGATCGGTCGGCGGCGCAGCCGGGCGTCTATGTCATGGGCGTCACGCCGCAGGACGAGGTGCAGCGCATCGTCCAATATGCCGCGAGCCAGGGCATGCAGCGCTTCGCGATCCTGGCGCCGACCTCGGCCTACGGCAACATCGTGGAACAGGCATTCCGTAACTCGGTGCAGGGCTCGAACGGCATATTCGCGGAGCAGGCGCGCTACGATCCCAACTCGCCGGACTATACCGGCGTGGTCGAGCAGCTCGCGACCGCATACCAGAACAATCCGTTCGACGCCCTGATGCTGCCCGAGGGCGGCGCCAAGCTGCGACAGCTCGCGCCGCTGCTGCCCGCGTTCCAGATCGGACCGCAGACGGTGCCGATCCTCGGCACCGGCCTGTGGGCCAACGATCCCACGCTGGCGCAGGAGACCGGCCTTGCCGGCAGCTGGTACGCCGCGACCGATCCCGACAAGTGGAAGACCTTCGCCGAGCGCTATGCCGGCATCTACGGCCAGGCGCCGGACCAGCGCGCCGGCCTGGTCTATGACGCGATCACCCTGATCGTCGCGCTCGGCAAGGCACCGGTGCCGGACTATTCGGAGACCGCGCTCACCAACGTCAGCGGCTTCAACGGCGTCACCGGCGTGTTCCGCCTCAACATCGACGGCACCGTCGAACGCCGCCTCGCCATCCTCGAAGTCGTCCCCGGCGGCTACGTCGTGCGCGACCCCGCGCCAGGCACGTTCGCGGCGGCGATCAACTAGCTGGCTATGCTCAACACGAATGGCACCGCCCCCAACCGGTCACCCCGGACAAGCGGCGGAGCCGCGCGATCCGGGGTCCACTGAGCCGTCGCAAGGACCGACGTTCATGCGCACGTTGGCGCCGCTCGTGCGGCGGATGAATGGATCCCGGCTCAGAGGCCGGGATGACGGAAGAGTGTGTGGTGAGGTCCCGGTGAACTGAGCGCCCCATGCCCTGCCCCATCTACACCGATCCGCGCCTTGCCGCGTGCTATGACGCGGCCAACTCGCCCGAGCCCTTCTACGCGCACTACCTCGCACTCGCCGGCGATGCGCCGAAGACCGTCCTCGACATGGGCTGCGGGACAGGCCGGCTCGCGGTCGCGCTGGCGGAGCGTGGGCATCGCGTCACCGGCGCCGATCCGTCCGCCGGCATGATGCAGGTCGCGCGCAGCCGGCCCGGCGCCGGGCGCGTGCGCTGGATCGACAGCGATGCCAGGAGCCTCGCGCTCGAGACGCGCTTCGATCTCATCGTCATGACAGGCAACGTGTTCCAGGTGTTCCTGCACGACGAGGAGATTTGCGCGACCTTGCGCGCGCTGCGCCGGCATCTCGCGCACGGCGGCCAGCTCGCCTTCGAGACCCGCAACCCGCTGGTCGAGGAATGGCGCGGCTGGCGGCCCGACCTCACGCGCGAGACCATCGACGTGCCCGGCGTCGGTGCGGTCGAAGTCCACTACGACATCGCCGAAGCCGACGGCGCCTTCGTCACCTACGAGACGCACTACCGCTTCGGCCCCGACGATGTCGCAGTCGGCCGCGACACGCTGCGGTTCGTGCGGCAGGAAGAGCTGGCCGCCTTCCTTGCCGAAGCCGGCTTCACCGACGTCACGTGGTTCGGCGACTGGGACCGCTCGCCGCTCACGGAAAGCAGTCCGGAGTTCGTCGTGGTAGCGCGCTAGCGCGCTACACTCAGGGCTTCGATTTCTTTTTCGCCGTGTTCAGCGCGACTGCGGCGCGGATGAGCGCCTTCAGCGCCTTTTCGTCGATCTTGTCGCCCTCATGGATGTCGATCGCGCGCCGGGTGTTGCCGTCTAGGCTGGAATTGAACAGGCCCGACGGGTCCTCCAGCAACGCGCCCTTGGCGAAGGTCATCTTCACCACCGCCTTGTAGGTCTCGCCGGTGCAGAGGATGCCGGCGTGCGACCACACCGGAACCCCGCGCCACTTCCACTCCTCGACCACCTCGGGGTCGGCCTGCTTGATGAGCGCGCGGACCCTGGCGAGCATTTCGCCCCGCCAATCGCCCAGCTCCTTGATGCGCGCATCGATCAGACGCGCGGGAGAGTCTTCCTTGGTGCCGCTCGGTTTCTTGCTCATGGCCGCTTCTTCATGGCAGGTTCGGTTGTGCGAGGCGTTGCCGGATGTCTTTGTAGGCGGCTGCGACCAGGTCGCCCAGGGCCGCGACGTCGGGTGCTTGGCCGGGGCGCAGCTTCACGTGACGCATGCGCTTGCCATCGCCTTCGAGCAGGCCGGCGGGATCGGCGAGCATGGCGCCGTAGAAGAAGCCGACATTGGCATGAGCCTTGAACGCGTTGACATAGCCGAACGGCGCATCCTCCACGCAGGCGACCGGACATCCGTCGTGCAACAGCTCGCGGACATCCGCGCCGCAGCCGCGCATGCGCTCGAACCAGGTCCGCACCGTCAACCGCAGCGGATCGGCGAAGTCGGAGAACCAGGCCTCGATCCGAGGATCGCGTCGAACTGCGCCGTTGAACCGCAGCAGGTCGGTCATCGCATCCCGCATGCGCCGCTCACATGCGTTCGCCGGGCAGTCGGCTGGCCTGCTTCACCCAGGCGGCGAACTGCGCTTCGTCGACCTGGTCGTCCTCGTGGATGTCGAGGTAGCGCACGTCCTTCTGCTTGGACGCGCCCGGCGGAATAGGACGCAGCGACGCGCCGCGGAAGAACGCCACCTTGATGTATTTCGCAAAGCAATGGACGCCGAGGAACCAGCCCTGGCCCTCGATGCCGTAGAGCGGCGAGTTCCATTTGACGGCCTTGTATACGTTGGGAACGGTGCGCGCGATGAGCGCGTCGAGCCGGCGCCACGCGTCGCTTTTCCAGCCGGGCATGGCCGCGATGTAAGACTGCACCGGAGCATCGCCATAGGCTTTCGCGATCTGGGGGTTGCCGCCTGAGAGCAACGGCGGCCCTGCGCCATTTCCGGATGGCGGCTTCGCCTTGCCCGCCTTGGCCGCCTTCGCCGCAACCTTTTTCGCGGCAACCTTTTTGGCGGCGGCCTTCTTTGCAACCTTCGCCGATTTCCTGGACGTCTTAGCGGCCATTGTTCCTCCGCGTGATCGACCCATCCATCATCGATCAGGCGCGCCGGAACGGCAAGACGATGGTCGTGGCGAAACCGATCTGTTGCGCCCTATTCCGCGATCACGGTGCGCATCGGCCGTTGCGTCAAGCGGTGCGCCAGGCGGTTGAACGGCAGCTCGATCACGCGGTACGAGCAATAGGCCGTGACCAGCGCCGCGCCGTAGATCAACGGCGTGAGCGCCCAGTGCAATGCCGTCGGCAGATCGACGCGCTCGATCGCGGCCCAGGCCGCGCCCACTACGAACATATGCGTCAGGTACAGCGAGTACGAGCTGTTGCCGACCATCTGCAAGAAGCCGCGGCGCGGAAACTGCCGCTCCAGCGAAAGGCCCGCCGCGACCAGCAAGGTCGCCGCCAGCGTCATCACCAGATGCGGCGCGAGATCGCGCATCGAGTCGAACGGCAGTTGATAGAGCCAGGCCGTGCTGAGCGCCGCCGCTGCCACGAGCGCGACGATTCCCCAGCGCGGCACGCGCGCGAACAGAGACGAAGCCTCCGCCAGCCACACGCCGACCAGGAACGGGATTAGCGCGATGTTGGCATAGAATGCGAGGATGCTCGCTTTCGGCGGAATCGCGAAGCTCAGCAGAACCAGCGCGCCGAGCGCGACCGTCAGGATGACCGAGCGCTGAATCCGCTTGCGGCACCAGAACAGCAGCAGCAGCGCGGCGTAGAAGAACATCTCGTAGTTCAGCGTCCAGCCGAGCTTGAACAAAGGCCGCCAGTCACTCGCCGCCTGCGGATCGGGCGCCGGAATGAAGAACAGCGACAGCACGAGATGCTTCACGTCGGCGGTCGTGGTCTTGAATAGCGCCGGCGCCACCAGCGCGACCGCGAACACCAGGAAGGTGCAGACCCAATAGAGCGGCACGATGCGCATGATGCGCCGGAACGCGAACGCGCCGGGCGCGAAGCTCCCCTCGCCCGCCACATGCGTCATCACGAAGCCGCTGATGACGAAAAAGATCTCCACGCCGAAGCGCCCCGTCAGCAGCAGCGCGTTGGGATCGCCGCGCGACGGATGCTCGAAGATGTGGGCGATGACCACCAGGCTCGCGGCAAGGCCACGCAGGGCTTGGATGGAATAGAAGGTCTGCTTCAATCCGCTCCTCGCGCCCGTTTCGGGCGTCGTTGCGCAGACCCGCTTTGCGGTTGCCTGCCAATCCCCTGCGGGCCGAACCCTGCCCGCTTTCAATGGTTCCCACAATCGCGGGCCGGCTTGCAGCAGGTCGTTGTCGCAGCTTTGTTATACCGTGCTCGCAACGCGGTTTTCCCCGGCGGTTGCGCACGCTAAGCTTGGCGCAACAAGCAACAAACAAGGAACGCCCGCCATGCCGAAAACCCACGCCATCCGCATCGAGAAGACCGGCGGGCCCGAGCAGATGAAGTGGACCGAGATCGATCTGCCCGCGCCGGGCAAGGGCGAGGTGCAGCTCAAGCATCTCGCGATCGGCCTCAACTACATCGACACCTATCACCGCACCGGGCTCTATCCGGTACCGCTGCCGGCCGGCCTGGGGCTCGAGGCGAGCGCGGCGGTGGAGGCGGTGGGCGAGGGCGTGACCAGCCTGAAGCCCGGCGACCGCGTGGCGTACGGCACCGGCCCGATCGGCGCCTATTCCGAGCGCCGCAATGCTCCGGCCGAGAAGCTGATCAAGATTCCGGATGCGATCGACGACAAGACCGCCGCCGCCATGATGCTGCAGGGCATGACGGTGGAATACCTGATCCATCGCACCTATCCGGTGAAGCAGGGCGACTTGGTGCTGCTGCACGCCGCGGCCGGCGGCGTCGGCTCGATCGCGTCGCAGTGGCTGAGCAAGCTCGGCGCGCAGATCATCGGCACCGCGGGCTCGCCGGAAAAGCTGGCGCTGGCGAAAGAGCAGGGGTGCCATCACGTCATCAACTACCGCGCCGAGGATTGGGTGAAGCGCGTGAAGGAGATCACGGGCGGGCAGGGGGTCCACGTCGTCTATGACGGCGTCGGCAAGGACGTCTTCATGCAGTCGCTCGATTGCCTCAGGGTGCGCGGCTACATGGTCCAGTTCGGCAACGCTTCCGGCCCGGTGCCCGACATTTCACCGCTGCTGCTGAGCCAGAAGGGCTCGCTGTTCCTGACCCGGCCGACCCTGATGGCCTACACCGCCACCCGCGCCGACCTCGAATTGTCGGCAAACCGCGTGATCGACGCCATCGGTAAGGGCTGGATCAAGATCAAGGTCCCGCACACCTACCCGCTGAAGGAAGCCGCCCAGGCCCACCGCGACCTCGAAGCGCGCAAGACCACCGGCTCGGTGGTGCTGGTTCCCTAGCCCGGCCCAAACGCAAAACCGGCCGCCGGGGGTACCGGCGGCCGGTCTGTTGTCATCCCCACAGGGTCGGGTTAGCTGCGGATCGCCCTTCCCCAAGGTCTGACAATCTCGAAAAGTTAATTCCGCCGAGCCGTTCTTCGGCCCGGGTTCGCAAGGATTACGCCGCCGGCGATGGGTTGGATGCACGTAAGGTGCTGATTTGTTGAAGCGATTGTGGAGACAGATCGGTTTACCGTCAAATCACTCTGCCGTGAAATTCGTTAATCGTACCATTACATTTCGTCATCTTGCGCCACGGTCCTACGCGACGCATTCTCTCTGACCTTGCATTAGCTGCGGCACCGAGTCCTATGAACATCATGAACCCTGCGAATCCGCCGGCTGCGACCACCACGAACGCCCGCGACCGCCTGATCGACACCGCCATCCACCTGTTCAACCGCTATGGCTTCCACGCCACCGGCGTCGACCGGATCGTCGCCGTCGCCAAGGTCGCGAAGAAGACGCTGTACGCTCACTTCCCGTCCAAGGAAGACCTGATCATCGCCGCGCTCTCGCGCAAGCGCGCGGCCTTCGCCGACAAGTTCCTGCCGGCGGTGCTGGCGAGTTCGGATCAGCCGCGCGATCGGCTGCTCAGCCTGTTCGAGCTCGCCAAGAGCTGGTTCAACGATCCGGATTTCTACGGCTGCATCTTCGTCAACGCGGCGGTGGAATATTCCGAGCCCGGCCATCCGATCAACGCCTGTGCGCGCGAGTTCAAGACCCTGCTGCGCGGCTTCGCGCTCGAGCAGGCGCAAGCGGGCGGCGCGGCCGACCCTGAGATCCTCGCCGACCAGATCGCGCTGTTGTTCGAAGGCGCGACCACGGTGGCGCAGGTCTCCGCCCGGCCCGACGCCGCGACCACCGCGAAGACGATCGCGGCGCAGCTGATCGATCAGGCGTTCCGCAGGTAGCAGTGCTGCTCTAGAAGCAGTCGGCGTAGGCGAACATCGACGGCGCGCCGCCGGTGTGGATGAACGCTATCGTCTCGTCGGCGCCGAATTGGCCGGCGCGGACGAGATCGATCAGGCCGGCCATGGCCTTGCCGCTATAGACTGGGTCGAGCACGATTCCCTCCAGCCGCGCCAGCAGGCCAACCGCTTCGATCATGCCGGGCGTCGGGATGCCGTAGCCGCCGCCCGCATAGCCGCTGCGGATCTCGAACGCGTCATCGCGCAACGCCCGCTTCACGCCGACGCTCGCCGCGCAGGCCTCCGCGATCCGGCGCACCTCGACGAGCAGGGAGTCGGCCTCGTTCTCGACGTCGATGCCGAGCACCTGGGTGCCGGCCTCGGCCAGCGCCATGCCGGCCACCAGCCCGGCCTGCGTGCCGCCAGACGCCGTCGCGAACAGCACGCGGTCGATGGCGATGCCGGCTTCCTTCGCCTGCCGCTGCAACTCGAGCGCCGCCGCCGCGTATCCGAGCGCGCCGATCTCGTTCGAGCCGCCGGTCGGAATGACGTAGGGGACCGCGCCGTCTTTCTTCAGCGCCGGCAGCAGGCGCGCGATCGCATCGGCGCGCGACTGGCCAGGCACGCACACATGCACGCTCGCGCCCAGCACGCGATCGAGCAGCATGTTGCCGTTCTCCTGGTAGATCGCGGTTTCGATCGGCACGTTGCGGTTCAGCACCAGGTGGCAGGTGAGCCCGGCCTTCGCCGCGGCGGCTGCGGTCTGCCGGACGTGGTTCGATTGCAGTCCACCCTCGGTGATGACCGCGGTCGCGCCGGCCGCGCGCGCGGCGCCGATCAGGAACTCGGCCTTGCGCGTCTTGTTGCCGCCGAGCGCCAGCCCGGTGCAATCGTCGCGCTTGATATAGAGCCTCGGTCCGCCGAGATGCCGCCGCAGGCGATCGAGCGGTTCGAGCGGCGTCGGCAGATGGGCGAGGGGAAAGCGGGGGAACTTCGACAGCGGCATTGGCGCACCTCCACGCCGCCAGTGTCTCGCGCGGCGCGAAAATTTGCCAGCAAAGAGGCGGACCGCGATCCGAAGACCGCGATCCGCCCGAAGCGCAGCGAGCCGTTCGATGGGGCTGCGCCACCCACCGGGGACGATGAGCCGCCGCGCTTCAGTCGGATTTACGCCGGCTCATTCGGACCGGATGCAGGCGGGGCAGGGCACGAAAATATGATCGCGACGGTCAGCTGGTGAGCTCGGCCCACCATTTGCAGCCGTAGTACGACCACGCGCCGCCCCAAAGCTCCATCATCGGCTGGTGCTCGATGCGCTCGATCATTTCGCGCGCTTTTTCGTAGTCGCCCGCCAGGCAGGCGAAGTGCGCAAAGTGATTGATGTTCCACTGGCTCGGATAGCGCGCCAGCACATCGTCCATGCCCTTGCTCATCTCGGCCCAGTCGACCGCCGACTTCTCGAACAGATTGTCCTTGTATCCTGAGTTGGCGGCCGACCAGTAGATTCGGGTGTAGAGTGCCGAGCCTTCGATGGCCCGGGTCCGCTCGAGGACGTCGCGCGCGAGCTTCTCGAGCTTCTCGGCGCTGCCGTGCCATTTCGGCAGGGCGCGGTTGCCGGCCTCGAAATAGGTATCGGTGTAGGTGAGCTCCCGGTCCATCGCTTCGCGCAGTAGCGCATCGAACTCGGAATCATCCCATCCCTGGAGCGCGCGGATCGCCGGCGGCGAGCGATTTGAATTGCGTCAGCTCCAGGCGTGCGCGTTCCACCTTGGCGTGGAACGGCGCCCAGCTCTCATCGGCCACCGTGCGGGCGTAGCCCTTGCCGCGGATCTTCCAGGCTTCCTCCATCAACATCACCGCATAGCCGACGTGCGCCGCGGCGGAAGCGGGGTGGGCCGCGATCCAGCCGTGAATCGGCGAGTCCGCCTCCATCGGCGTGCGCTCCTGGTACAGGCGGAGGCCCTCGTAGAACAGGCTGAGCCGCCACCGCCCGCTGGGCGTCCTTGGCTTGTCGCGGCGAAACACCTCGGCCATCGTCTCGAGCTCGTCGAACCGCTCGTTCCACAGCGAGTCCCCGACCGCCGCGATGATGTCTTCGCGCGCCGCGACTTCATCCGTCGGCGCGTAATCCGGCGCAAGGATTTTCTGCGCGAGAGTGCGCGCAGAGGCCGCGTTGCCGGCCATCGCGGCAATGACCAGAAGCGCCAGCAATCCAATGAGTTTTCTTAGAGTCACCAAACCATCCCCTCGATGGGCATCCCCACCCGGCGACAGGATTTCAGTCATTCCTTGAGGTTGTATTAATGCCGGCGGCGGCGATCCGCGCGGGTGCGCCGGCGCATCATTGAAGGAACGAGAACGGCGCGGAGTTGCCCCCGCGCCGTTCTTGTCTCTCGTGTTCTTCCGCGATGCTACTGGTTCATCGACTGGAAGAAGTCGTTGTTGGTCTTGCTGTGCTTCAGCTTGTCGAGCAGGAACTCCATCGCGTCGGTGACGCCCATCGGCATCAGGATGCGGCGCAGCACCCACATCTTGCTGAGCGTCGCCTTGTCGACCAGCAGCTCTTCCTTGCGCGTGCCCGACTTGGTGATGTCGATCGACGGGAACGTGCGCTTGTCGGACAGCTTGCGGTCGAGGATGATTTCCGAGTTGCCGGTGCCCTTGAACTCTTCGAAGATCACTTCGTCCATGCGGCTGCCGGTATCGATCAGCGCGGTCGCCACGATGGTGAGCGAGCCGCCTTCCTCGATGTTGCGCGCGGCGCCGAAGAAGCGCTTCGGCCGCTGCAGCGCGTTGGCGTCGACGCCGCCGGTCAGCACCTTGCCCGATGATGGCACCACGGTGTTGTAGGCGCGGGCGAGGCGGGTGATCGAGTCAAGCAGGATGACCACGTCGCGCTTGTGCTCGACCAGGCGCTTGGCCTTCTCCAGCACCATCTCTGTCACCTGCACGTGGCGCGAGGCCGGCTCGTCGAAGGTCGAGGAGATCACCTCGCCCTTCACCGAGCGCGACATGTCGGTGACTTCCTCCGGCCGCTCGTCGATCAGCAGCACGATCAGGTAGCATTCCGGATGGTTGGCGGCGATCGAGTGCGCCAGGTTCTGCAGCATCACGGTCTTGCCGGTGCGCGGCGGCGCGACGATCAAAGCGCGCTGGCCCTTGCCCTGCGGCGCGATCAGGTCGATGACGCGGCTGGTGATGTCCTTGCGGGTCGGATCCTCGTTCTCGAGCTTCAGCCGCTCGTCGGGATAGAGCGGCGTCAGGTTGTCGAAGTTGATCCGGTGGCGGATCTTCTCCGGCTCGTCGAAATTGATCTTGTTGACCTTGAGCAGGGCGAAATAGCGCTCGCCGTCCTTGGGCGCGCGGATCTGGCCCTCGACCGTGTCGCCGGTCCGCAGGCCGAAGCGCCGCACCTGGCTCGGGCTCACATAGATGTCGTCCGGGCCGGGCAGGTAGTTGGCCTCGGGCGAACGCAGGAAGCCGAACCCGTCGGGCAGCACCTCGAGCACGCCGTCGCCGTGGATGGCGGTGTCGTTCTCCGCCAGCTGCTTCAGGATCGCGAACATCATGTCCTGGCGGCGCAGGGTGCTGGCGTTCTCGATCTGCAGGCTTTCGGCGAACTCGAGCAGTTCGCCCGGTGACTTGTGCTTCAGGTCCTGGAGATTCATCGGGAGCGGCGTTGGGTTGTCGTTCTGGGGGATGTCGTTCAAGGCTGCGCTTTTCTGAAAACAGTTACCGGCATGGAAGTTCCGGAGCGGCAGGGCTCGCGCGAAAAGATCGCCATTAACAGGACCTGGGACATGCCTCGCGCGGGAAACCGATTCTTATCGATGGGTCGGAAATGACGGCGGGGCGTCAGGCAGGCGGTCTTTGCGAGACCGGTGCTTCAAGAGTTAATGCATTCGCTCATTCCGGTCAAGTGAAAGATCGGCGCATGTCGAAAAACACGGGCCCGATCAAGCGGTTGTGAGGTTCCAGGGAAGTAAGCCGGCCGCTATGCTAGGGGCATGAAATCGCTTCGCTTGCAGTTCCTGGCGCTGCTTGGCGGCCTCGCGATCCTGGTGGGGTCGCTCATGCCGGCGACCGCCGTGCCGTGCGCCGAGGGCGCTGCCATGAGCTGCGATGTCTGCCTGGACGGCGTCCTGTCCGGCTCGCCGGTGTGCGCCGCTGCCGGCCAGGCGGTGACGGCCTCCGATCCCGCCAGCCGGCCGGCACGGGTGGAATCGTCCGTCTGGTTCGGCGCCCCGTCGGTTCGGCCCTATGGCGTCGACCGTCCGCCGGAGTCTCCGCCGCCGCGCTGACCGCTCCGTTGCAATCACGCAAACGCTCTGACAACGGAGATCATCATGAAACGATTGGCACTGGCAGCTCTGCTGTCGCTGCTCGCATTCGCCGCTCCGGTCCAGGCCGCCCAGGCCTGCTGCGACGGCGGTCCGTGCTGCGATGGCGGGCCATGCTGCGACTAGCGGCGTAAGGGGGGCGCCCGCTCCTCTGACCGGGCGGGCGCCTTCTCTTTGACTCTTTCTAAGTAACCGGGGAACGGGCGGTGAGGACTGCGGTTTGCGGAGGGCGTCAGATGCACAGCGCATCGTGTCGCCTCATGACCAGGACCCCTCCCATGCCGAAAGCCCCCCAAAAATCCACGGCGAAATCTGCCGCCGTCTCCGAGACCGCCAGGATCCACGACCAGAAGCTCAGCCGCGGCGAAGGCGGCGAGCTGCACCAGACCGCCGCCGGCGCAACGCCGGTGCTGACCACGGCACAAGGCGGCCCGGTCTCCGATGACCAGAGCTCGCTCAAGGGCGGCACGCGCGGCCCGACCCTGCTCGAGGACTTCCACTTCCGCGAAAAGATCTTCCACTTCGACCACGAACGCATCCCGGAGCGCGTGGTGCATGCTCGCGGCTACGGCGCGCATGGCTACTTTGAGACCTATAAGTCGCTCGCGCGCTACACCCGCGCGGACATCTTCCAGCGCGCCGGCGAGAAAACCCCTGCCTTCGTGCGCTTCTCGACCGTCGCCGGCAGCAAGGGCTCGTTCGACCTGGCACGCGACGTGCGCGGCTTCGCGGTCAAGCTCTATACCCAGGAAGGCAACTGGGACATCGTCGGCAACAACATCCCGGTGTTCTTCATCCAGGACGCGATTCGCTTCCCGGACCTCGTCCATTCCGTGAAGCCGGAGCCCGACCGCGCCTTCCCCCAGGCGCAATCGGCGCACGACAATTTCTGGGACTTCATCAGCCTGACGCCCGAAAGCATGCACATGATCATGTGGGTGATGTCGGACCGCGCCATCCCGCGCTCCTTCCGCTTCATGGAAGGCTTCGGCGTTCACACCTTCCGCCTGCTCAACGCGCGCGATGAATCCACCTTCGTCAAGTTCCATTGGAAGCCGAAGCTCGGCCTGCAGTCAGTGCTGTGGAACGAGGCGGTGAAGATCAACGGCGCCGATCCCGACTACCACCGCCGCGACCTGTGGCAGGCGATCCAAACCGGCAACTTCCCGGAGTGGGAGCTGCAGCTGCAGCTGTTCGACCAGGACTTCGCCGACAAGTTCGACTTCGACATTCTCGATCCCACCAAGATCATCCCGGAGGAGATCCTGAAGCCGGTGCCGGTCGGCCGCCTGGTGCTGGACCGCATGCCGGACAACTTCTTTGCCGAGACCGAGCAGGTCGCGTTCATGACCCAGAACGTGCCGCCCGGCATCGATTTCTCGAACGATCCGCTGCTGCAGGGCCGCAACTTCTCGTATCTCGACACCCAGATAAAGCGGCTGGGCAGCACCAACTTCACACACCTGGCGATCAACGCGCCGAAATGTCCGTTCCATCATTTCCAGCAGGACGGCCACATGGCGATGCGCAACCCGAAGGGCCGCGTGAACTACCAGCCGAACTCCTGGGGCGAGGGCCCGCGCGAGTCTCCCGAGCGCGGCCACCGTTCGTTCCCCGAGCCGATGGACGGCATCAAGCAGCGCGTGCGCAGCGAGACCTTTGCCGACCATTACAGCCAGGCGCGGCAGTTCTTCATCAGCCAGACCGGGACCGAACAGGACCACATCATCGCCGCGCTGACTTTCGAGCTCAGCAAGGTGGAGACGCCGGTGATCCGCGAGCGCATGGTCGCGCACCTGCTCAACATCCAGGACGAACTCGCGAACAAGGTCGCGCAGGGCCTCGGCCTGAAGAAGCTGCCGAACCCAGCCGAGGCGGCGATGCCGACGCGCGAGGACCTGAAGCCCTCGCCCGCGCTCAGCATCATCAAGAACGGACCCAAACGTTTCGAGGGACGCAAGCTCGGCATCCTGGTGACGGACGGCACGGACGCCACGCTCCTGAAGGCGCTGCAAGCGGCCGTGGCCAAGGCCGGCGCGCTGACCGAGATCATCGCCCCCGCGGTCGGCGGCGTGAAGGCGAGCGACGGCAGCTGGATCGAGGCCCAGCAGATGATCGATGGCGGCCCGTCCGTACTCTATGACGCCGTCGCATTGCTGCCGTCGGAGGCGGGAACGCGGGTGTTGCTGCAGCATGCCCCGGCCCGCGACTTCGTCGCCGACGCGTTCCAGCATTGCAAGTTCATCGGCCACAGCGCCGCGGCCAAGCCGCTGCTCGACAAAGCCGGCGCGCAACCGGACGCCGGCATCGTGCCGCTGACCGGCAAGAAGGACGTCGACGCCTTCGTCGGCACCCTCGGTGCGCTGCGCCTGTGGGACCGCGAGCCGAAGGTCAAGCTGCAGCCCGAACCCGCTCCGACGCGTGGCCGGCCCGCTTCGGCGGCCGGATGAAAATCCCCTCCCCCAAAGTCGGGGCGGGGGTTTACTTGGCGTAAGCCATCCGTAGGTGCGCGGGGGGTATCAATCCCCTCGTGCGATTGCATGGCGCCGGGTGTGGATACTGTCCCGATCCCCCCGGCGCCCTTGTTTTTGATCGCCACGTTAAGTTTTCCGTCTAACCTTTTGTGAGCTTTCGGAAAAGTGTAGAAAAACGCCGCTCATCCGTGGCCGTGAGCCGGCTCCGGTGCTATTTGTTGGGGCAGCGGGGACCTAGAAAATTCAAGAAATTACCGGCGGCCCGGCGGGACCGAGCGCCGCGCTTTTTTGAAAAGTGGGGCTTCGAACTCCTGAGGGGAGAACGCGGCATGCCCAATCCATCGCCCATGATCCTGCTGTCGCAGCTGCATGACGCGCTGCTCGGCTATGGCTCGCTGTGGACCGCGATCGCCGTGATGGTGCTCAGCATCGCGGTGCCGTTGCTCATCATCATCGGCAAGCTCGCCGTCCGGCACATCCGCGCCGAAGCCTTCCTGCGCCTGGAAGGCGGGTTCCTTGCGCCCAACCAGGACGACACGCTCGATCCCAACGAAGCGCTGATGGATCCGACCTTCGATTCCGTGCGCAGCAAATACCTGGCGCAGCCGATCGCCGAGGTCGACGCGAGGGGCCGCCCGCTGTGGTCGATGTTCGACCGCAGCTTCGGCTGGCTCACGCCCACCATCCTCTATGGCTTCAGCGTGGTGGTGTTCGGCACCATCGTCGCCTTTTTCGTCGACCGCCTGTTCGTCAGCACCTGGCTGGATGTCGGCCCGGGCTGCGGCGCCTCGATCGCCAACTGCCTGCCGGTCGCCGCGCAGATGCTGTTGCTCGGCCTGCGCGAGACCTCGCCCAACTTCGCCGCCGACCTCGCCTATGCGCACAACACCGCGGTCATGCTCGGCTTCGCCTTCGCCGGCGCTTATCTGTGGTGCGTGCTGTATTTGATCCGGCGGGTGAACAACTACGACCTGACGCCGTACTCCTTCCTACTGTGCGGCATGCGCATCCTGCTGGCGCTCGCGATCGCGCTCACCATCCGCCACACCATCTTCACCAACGCCAGCCTGTCGGCCGAGGTCGGCGGAGAGACCGGCTTCGCCACCTATCTCGCGGTGTTGGTTGCCTTCCTGCTCGGCTTCTATCCGGCCGCCGGTCTCGACTGGATCGCGCGCCGCGGCCAGGAATTCACCGTCAAGCGCCCGCATCCGGACACCGCGCCCTGCGCCACACCCTGCCGCTGGACATGATCGACGGCATCACCGAATTCGTGCGCTTCCGGCTGGAGGAGCTGGAATACGAGGACGTGCAGAATCTGGCGACCGCCAACCCTGTCCTGCTCTATGTCGAGACGCCGTACAACATCCTCGAGATCATCGACTGGATCGCGCAGGCCCAGCTGATCCTCGCGGTCGGCCCGAAGAAAGTGGTGGAGCTGCGCAGGATGAACGTGCGCACTGTCTTCGACCTGGCGCGCATCGGCGACACCAACCACTTCCGCCGCGTGGTACTGAAGATCCTGATCGAGCCCGATACCTACAGCGAGAAGCTCGACGGGATGTCGGACGAGGAGGTCCAGGCGGCGTTCGTCTGCATGTTCACCAGCATCGCCGACGACCTGCACGTCATCCGCCTGGCGCGGGTGTGGAACGCCTTCTATGCCGTCTACCAGAAGGACCGCCTGATCGACGTCGCCACCCGCGGCCTGCTGACCAAGCCGCAGCCGGCGGCCAAGTGGATGGAAGCGCCGATGGCGCTGCCGCAGTCCGTGACCGCGCCGCCCAAGGCGGCCGAGTAGAATCTGCTGCGCTTGTGCTACGGTCAGGGTGGAGCAAAATGAGCCCGATCAGGCGCTTCGCCTGAGCGGATCGCCGCCGCTCGTGCCCCGCCCAACGATCTCCCGATGATATAAAGTAGCTCCTGCGTTGGAAGGGGGCCTATCGTGCGGATCTCGATCGCGTTCAAGATCTTCCTGATCGTGCTTGCGCTGCTGGCGCTGATGGCGACGGTCGCAGCGGTCACCACCCGGGAGGCGGATAGGGTCGCCGGGCGGCTCGATCGGGTGGTCGAAACCTACATTCCCGCCTATGCCGCCCTGGCCCGCGCCGATGTCCGCTCGCTTGAGCAGGCGCTCGCATTGCGCCGCCTCGTCATCGGCGACCTGGCTGGCGTCGGTGACGACGCAGCGCGCACCCAATTGCGCGCTCAATTTGATGCCAAGGCCGCCGAAAAAGAGCAGGAACTCGCAACTGCCCGCCGCTTGCTGGCGGCCGAGATCGCCAGCGCGGAACCGCTGGCGGACGTCGCGACGGTGGCTCGACTGGACGCCCTCGTTGAATTCATCGAGCAGCAGCGCGATGCCTACAACGACCAGGTGGCCGCCATGCTGGATCGGCTGGAGAGCGGCGACCGGCCGGCGCTGGTGTCAGAGCTCGATCGCCTTGAGGTCTTCCGCGACGATCTCAACCAACGGCTGGAAGAGGCTCGCAGCGGCATGCGGACTCTGCTGCGGACCGCAACCGCCGAGACCCAGTCCGAGCAGCGGCGCGTGACCCAGATCAGCATCGTGGTGACCGTCCTGGCGGCGATGCTGGGGGTGACGCTCGCGGCCATCATGACCTTGGCGCTGATTCGCCCGGTCAAGCGCCTGGTGGCCGGCACTCACGCCGTCGAGGCGGGCACCCTGGATATCGAGATCCCGGTGACGTCGTCCGACGAGATCGGTGGATTGACAACCGCCTTCAATCACATGGTCAAGGAATTGCGCGCCAAGGCCCGCATCCGCGACACCTTCGGCAAATACGTCGATCCCCGGATCGTGGCCGGCCTGATCGACCGGCCCGAGCTGGCGCCCGAGGGCGAGCGCCGCATCATGACGGTGTTCTTCTGCGACATGAAGAACTTCACCGCCCTCGGCGAGCATCTGACGCCGAAGAACCTAGTTGCGCTGACCAACCGCTACCTGACCGTGATGTCGCAGCCGCTGCAGGAGCAGGGCGGCATCATCGACAAGTATATCGGTGACGCCATCATGGGCTATTGGGGGCCGCCCTTCACCGAAGACCACGTGCAGGCCGAACGCGCCTGCCTCGCGGCGCTGGATGTGGTGGGCCGGCTGCCGGCCTTTGTCGCCGAGTTGCCCGAGCTGACCGGCCTGCGCCGTGGTCTGCCCGACGTGGGCCTGCGCATCGGCATCGCGACCGGCGCGGTCCTGGTCGGAAACATCGGATCCGAGATCATGAAGAGCTATACGGTCCTCGGCGGCACAGTGAACCTTGCGTCCCGCCTGGAGCGCGCCAACAAGCACTACGGAACCGCGATCCTGATCTCGGAGGCGACGGCCGCAACGGTGGACGCCGCTGTCGAACTGCGTGAGATCGACATCATCGTGGCGGTCGGCAAGCTCGAGCCGGAGCGGATCTTCGAGGTCATGGCACGCAAGGACATGCTGGACGAGCGCGCGCGAGACCTGCGCCGACACTACCGGGATGCGCTTGTTGCCTATCGTCGGCGGGACTGGCCGACGGCGCGCGCCAGCCTAACCGCCGCACTCGCGATCGCGCCCGGCGATGGCCCCTCGCAGGCTCTGTTGATCCACGTCGACTGGTGGACCACCAATCCGCCACCGCCGGACTGGGCCGGACAATGGACCCTGACGGAGAAATAGCACGCCCCTGTCGCTGCAACTTTGCTGCAGCAAAGGGTGCAGCAAAACGAGTCGGATCAAGATGTTAGCGATCAGGCAATGCCGGCGCACAGCATCAACACCAGCGTCGACAGCGCCAGGAGCGCGGTGGCGACGACCACCCCGTGGTCCGGGAGCCTGCTGGCGCAAGCTAAGGGTGCGCGGCGGCGAGTCTGAATGGCGACCATGTGTTAATCCTCCATCGCGGGCTGATGCCCATGAGGATTGGTCGCTTGGCGAGGGTGCCTGTTCGGACGATCCGGAGGGCTTGTGATGCCGCCCACAGGATCGCAGCAAAGTGAACGATATCAGGGGCTAAGCGCCTAGAATGGCTTCACGATGACCATGATGACGATCACGATCAGGAGCAGGGTGGGGGCCTCGTTCATCACCCGGTAGAACTTGGCCGAATGCCGGTTGGCATCCTTCTCGAAGTCGCGGCGCCAGCGCGACAGGAAGCTGTGCAGGGTGGACATCGCGATCACCATCGCGAGCTTCACCTGGAACCAGTGCTGGCCCCAGAGGTCGCCCTCCCACGCCATCCACAATCCGAAGATCCAGGCGGCGGTCATTGCCGGGTTGATGATGGCGCGCAGCAAACGCCGCTCCATCACCTTCAAGGTCTCGCTCAGCTCCGACCCCGGCTTTGCCGTGGCGTGATAGACGTAGAGCCGCGGCAGGTAGAGCATCCCCGCCATCCACGCCAGCACCGCGATCACGTGCAGCGCCTTGAGCCACTCGTACGGGATCATGCCGCCCCCTTGCACGCACAGCGGCGCCAGCTGCCGCAATAAAGCTGGCCGCTGCCGTCCTGCACCGCGGCATCGCGAGCGAGGGCCCCGTTCACCAGGTTCGCCAGCCCTCCGATGAACGCCGGATGGGTGCCGACCGCCGGCACACGCACATAGGCGGCGGCGCCGTTCTGCTCAGCGAGGTGACGGTATTCGATGTCGAGCTCGACCAATGTCTCCGAATGCTCCGACACGAAGGCGATCGGGTAGATCACCAGCGCGCGCTTGTCCTTGGCCCCCTGCAGGATGACGGCATCGGTCGCCGGCTTCACCCACTCCAGCGGCCCGACCCGGCTCTGGTACGAGACCACCCATTCGTCAGCCTTCAGGCCGAGCTGCGTGACGATCGCCGCCGCGCCGGCCTCGACCTGCGACACGTATGGGTCGCCGTCGTCCACGATCTTCTTGGGGAGGCCGTGGGCCGAGAGCACGACCAGCTTCTTGGCGTTCGGTGCGTCCGCTGCAGCCTTCTGCAAGCCTTTCCGCACCAGTTCGGCCGAGGCCGCGACGAAGCCGGGCTCGGTCGGATAGCAGCAGACCAGCCGAGTCGGCGCCGAAAAACCCTGGCGTCGCGCCTCCTCCCCCCACAGCTGGTAGGACGAAGCGGTGGTTGTGGTGGAGAACTGCGGGTAGAGCGGCAGCAGGATCACCTGGTCAGGCGCGTAGGCCTTCACCGCTTTCACCGTCTCCGCCGTCATCGGGTGCCAGTAGCGCATCGCGATGAACGCCTTCGCATCCGCACCCAGCACCTGCTCGAGCGCGCGCGCCTGCGCCTCGGTGTTGGGCAGGATCGGCGAGCGGTTGCCCATCTTGCCATAGATCTCCCGCGCCACCGGCGCGCGCCGGCGTGAGATGAATGCTGCAAGCATGCTGCGCAGCAAAGCCGGCACCCGGATGATCGCTGGATCGTTGAACAGGTTGAACAGGAACGGCCGCACCGCCTCCAGGGAGTCGGGCCCGCCGAGACTGAACAGGACGATCGCAGTGCGGCTCATGCTGCGTACTCGCGCCGTCGACCACCCGCTCTCTTCCCGTCACCCCGGACTTGATCCGGGGTCCATTCATCCGCTCGCGCCAAGCCCATCCATGGATCCCGGGTCAGGCCCGGGATGACATTGGAGAGAAGGAAAGGGCGATGCAACGTCACCCCGCCCCCTCGCGCACCAGCTTCACCAGCTCCGCCACATGCTCCGGCGGCGTCTCGGGCACGATCCCGTGGCCGAGATTGAAGATGAAGCGCTTCTTGCCCAGGCGATTCAGGATATGCCCGACCCCGAAGCGCAAGGCACGGCCGCCGGCGACCAGCAGCTGCGGGTCGAGGTTGCCTTGCAGGGCGACGCGCGGCTGCAGCTGGTCGCGCGCCCAGGCCAGTGGCACGCTCTGGTCCAGGCTGAGCGCGGAGAACACCCCGGCTTCCGCGAAATCCAGGTAGCCGGCGCCGACGCCGCGCGGGAACAGGATGATCGGGATTTCGGGATGGACCGCGCGCACGTTGGCGACGATCTGTCGTGTCGGCTCCAGGCTGAACAGGCGCATGTCGTTGTGGGCGAGGGTGCCGGCCCAGGAATCGAACAGCTGCAGGACCTCCGCTCCTGCCTCGACCTGTTGGATCAGGTATTGGCTAGTGGCCTCGACCAGCAGCGCGATCAGCGCCGCGAAATCCTGCTGCCGTCCATACATCCAGCTCTTGGCTTTCGAAAAGTCCCGGCTCGACCCGCCTTCGATCATGTATGACGCCACCGTCCACGGCGCGCCGGCAAACCCGATCAGCGTCGTCTCCTTCGGCAAGTCCGCCCGGAGACGCGAGACCGTCTCATAGACCGGGCCCAGATGCTGATGGAACTTGCCGAGCCCAAGCTGCGCCAGGTCCTTGCCGTCCTTCAGCGCTTCCAGCACCGGCCCGCGCCCTTCCTCGAAGCCGACCTTCTGGCCCAGGGCATCCGCCACCACCAGGATGTCGGAGAACAGGATCGCCGCATCGAAGCCGAAGCGCCGGATCGGCTGCAGCGTCACCTCGGTCGCCAGCATCGGGTTGTAGCAAAGGTCCAGGAACGAGCCCGCCGCCGCCCGGGTCCCGCGATATTCCGGCAGATAGCGCCCGGCCTGGCGCATGAGCCAGATCGGCGGGCTCTTTAGCGTCTCGCCTTTCAGGGCCCGGATCAGGAGCTTGTCGGCTTTTTTCATGAGCGGTTCGGCTGATCGTCCAAGGACTCTCCCCTAACATAGATTCTTATTAGAGAAGAATGGTGGTGGTAGATGGTCACAGGAGTCATGGGGATTATCGGTTTTCCCGCCGGGGTGGGATAAAGCTGGGACTCGTACCGCCCTGCCGGCCCGGTGGAAAACCTTGTGGAAAGCCCGGCGTCCTGCCGGCCGCAAAGGGTGAAACACCTGAATCCCGGACGCCGCCAAGTTATCCACCGGATTCAGCCTTTCTGGACGAGGGGTTGATCCTCCGCATAACCGGTGCGAAGAAAGGCCGGCGAGTGGGGATGGATTGGGCCTCCGGGATAACCCGGGTGGTTCGAAGCCGGTTATCCACCGCGGGCTGTGGAGAGACGCTTGGGCAAGAGTTTTCACGTTCATCTGGTGTCGGACGCGACCGGCGAGACCATCAACAGCGTGATGCGCGCCTGCCTGGTCCAGTTCGAGGATACCGACGTGACCGAGCATTCCTGGTCGCTGGTGCGCACTCCCGGCCAGATGGACCGCGCCCTCGCCGGGATCAAGCAGAATCCGGGGCTGGTGCTCTACACCATCGTCAATGAAAAGCTGCGCGAGCAGCTGGTCGCCGGCTGCCGCACCCTGCAGGTGCCGGTGGTGCCGGTCTTGGAGCCGGTGATGAACGCCATGGCCGCACATTTCGGCCAGAAGGCGCGCGGCCAGGCCGGGCGGCAACATGAATTGGATGCCGAGTATTTCGACCGGATCGAAGCGATGAACTTCGCGCTCGCCCACGACGACGGCCAGTCCAGCCGCACCTACAACGACGCCGACGTGATCCTGATCGGGGTGTCGCGCTCATCCAAGACGCCGACCTGCATCTATCTCGCCAACCGCGGTATCAAGTGCGCGAACGTGCCGATCGTGCCGAACTGCCCGCTGCCGCCGGAGCTGTTCCTGGTGAAGAAGCCGCTGGTCGTCGGCCTCACCAAGGACGCCTCCTCGCTGGTGCAGATCCGCCGCAACCGCCTGCAGATGATCGCGCGCGACGAGGATACCGACTATGTCGATCTCTCGGTGGTGCGCGAGGAAGTCGCCACCGCCCGCCGCCTGTGCAACGACCACGGCTGGCCCATCATCGACGTCACCCGCCGCTCGATCGAGGAGACGGCCGCCACCATCATCCAGATGCTGCAGGACCATCGCGACGGCAACACGCCCAGCGTGGAAAGCGCAACGGCATTGAAATAGGCGATGGGACGCTGCCATCCTCCCGCTTCTCCACCTGTCACCCCGGCCTTGAGCCGGGGTCCATTCATCCGCTTGGCGCCAGGCCCGACCATGGACCCCGGATCACGCCGCTGCGCGGCTGTCCGGGGTGACGCTAGGAGACGGTGGTTGCTCTGGTGCACTCATGCCTGACCCGCTCATCCTGGCCTCCGGCAGCGCCACCCGCGCCAAGATGTTGCGCGACGCCGGCGTTGCGATCGAGACCGCCGTTCCCGCGATCGACGAAGCCGAGGTGAAAGCCAGCCTGAGGCACGATGGCGCACCCGCGGCCAAGGTCGCCGAGATCCTGGCCGAGATGAAGGCCCAGCGTATCGCTTCGCGCGCTCGCGGCCGGCTGGTGCTGGGCAGCGACCAGATGCTGGAGTGCGACGGTGCCTGGTTCGACAAGCCCGAGACCCGCGACGATGCGCGCAAGCAACTGCAATTCCTGCGCGGCAAGAGCCACAGCCTGATCACCAGCGCCGTCTTGGTGCGCGACGATGCCCGCATCTGGCACACCACTGACCGCGCCGAGCTCCGCATGCGCGCCTTCAGCGACGACTTCCTCGAGCGCTATCTCGACCAGGCCGGCGAGGACGTGCTGCATTCGGTCGGCGCCTACCGGCTCGAAGGGCTTGGCGCGCAATTGTTCGAGCGGGTGACCGGCGATTTCTTCACCATCCTCGGTTTGCCTTTGCTGCCGGTGCTCGGCATTCTGCGCGAGCATGGGATGGTGACGCGATGACGATCCAGACTCTTACCGGCAAGACTCGGATCGCCGGCATCTTCGGCTGGCCGGTCGATCATTCGCGCTCGCCGCGGCTGCACGGCTACTGGCTGCAGCAATCCAGGATCGACGGCGCCTATATTCCGTTCGCGACCCATCCGAGCAAGCTGGAGCAGGGCATCCGCGCGCTGCCGTCGCTTGGCTTCCGCGGCGGCAACATCACGCTACCGCACAAGGAGCGCGCCCTCGGCTTCGTCGATGACTTGACGCCGGTGGCCAAGCGCATCGGCGCCATCAACATGCTGATCGTGCGCGACGACGGCACCATCCTCGGCGACAATTCCGACGGCTTCGGCTTCATCGCCAACCTCCAGCAGTTCCAGCCAGCGTGGCGCGGCGCGGCGGGCCCCGCGGTGCTGCTTGGCGCCGGCGGCGCGGCGCGCGCCATCGTGGTGTCGCTGCTCGACGCCGGCGTGCCGGAGATACGCCTGGTCAACCGCACCACCCGCCGCGCCGAGGAAATCGCCGAAGCCGTCGGCGGCCCAATCAAGGTGCTGCCGTGGGACGCCCGCGCCGATGCGCTGAAGGACGCGGCGCTGCTGGTCAACGGCACCACCCTCGGCATGGCGGGTCAGCAGCCGCTCGAACTCGACCTCGGGAAGCTACCGACCAGCGCCGTGGTCTACGATATCGTCTACGTCCCGCTGCTGACCGAGTTGCTGAAAGCGGCTGAGAAGCGTGGCAACAAGACCGTCGATGGCATCGGCATGCTGCTGCATCAGGGCCGCCCGGGCTTCAAGGCCTGGTTCGGCGCGGACGCACAGGTGACGCCGGAATTGCGCGCGTTCGTGCTGGGGCAATGACGTGAGCCGGGAAAGAGTCATCGCTCACTTCCCCCTCCCAACCTCCCCCGGTTCGGGGGAGGAGTTGACTGCGAATCCCCTTCCCCAAGATGGGGGAGGGTTAGGGTGGGGGAAGCCACAGCCTCGTTCTCAGCAATCCAGACTCCGATGCGCATCGTCGGCCTGACCGGCTCCATCGGGATGGGCAAGTCGACCGCGGCCGCGATGCTGCGGCGCATGGGCGTGCCGGTGCATGACGCCGACAAGGCGGTACATGAGTTTACCAGGCCCGGCGGCAAGGCGATTCCCGCGATCAAGGCCGCGCTCCCCGATCTGGTCAGCGGCGACAGCCTCAACCGCCCCGAGCTCTCCCGGCGCGCCTTCAACGATCCGACCATCCTGCACCAGCTCGAGCAGATCCTGCATCCGCTGGTGCGCGCGGAGGAGCGCAGGTTCCTGGCGCAACAGCGCGCGCGGGGCGAGCGGCTGGTGGTGCTCGACATCCCGCTGCTCTACGAAACGCACGGCGAAAAACGCTGCCACAAAGTGCTGGTAGTCTCAGCGCCGCGCGCCGTGCAGCTGCAGCGCGTGCTCTCCCGACCCGGCATGAGTCTCGCGAAGCTCAACGGCATCGAGCAGCGCCAGATGCCTGACGCCGAGAAACGCAAGCGCGCGGATATCGTCATTCCCACCGGCCGCGGCAAGCGCGTGACCTGGGCGGCGCTCAAGCGGGCGATCCGCGTATAGAGGTGGGTAGTCACTGCGTTGGCACACCCACTCCGTCACCCCAAGGCTTGGCCTTGGGGTCCACGAGTTTGCTTGAATCCGATGAGTGTGGCCCATTGAAACTCGTGGATGCCAAGGCCAAGCCTTGGCATGACGAGAGGGTGCGGGGCGTTTGGCGACGTTACCAGAACGCCAGCACCCGCGATTCGATGCTCTGCCGCTTCTCCGTGCCCGGCACGGTCGCGGGGTCCGCGAACGCGGTGTGCGGCATGTAGCGGGCGCGGCCGTCCTTCGCGGAGTCGAAGGTCTTCAGCAGCAGGATCTCGTCCGGCTGCAGGTTCGGCACATAGAACCAGCGGTGCTCCGGATTGAACGCGACGCGATAGACCTCGCCGGTGCGGTCGGGATACTTGAGATCGGTCGCGAGCCAGTCCGCGTCAGCCACCGTGCGCGCATCGGCAAAGGCCAGCGGCGTGTCCACCACCGGGCCGTTGATCGAGCGCCATACGTTGACGATGGCGAAGCGGCGCTTCAGCGCCTGCTCGGCGTCCTTCGCCGGCAACAGGTCGCGTACGCGCTGCGGGCCCGACCATTTGGTGTAGTCATTGTGCACGACATAGACCGGCGCGCGCCGGGCCGCGCTGGAATCGTCGCCGCCGATGCGCCGCACGGTGTGATCGAACACCAGTGCATGCTTGGCGCCGGTCTTGGCGACCACCAGGTCGGCGACCTCCTGGTCGTAGATCCGCTTCAGCTCGGCTTCATCGTCGAAGTCGCGCACTGCGCTGGTGCCATGCGCCAGCTCGAAACCCTGAAGATCGAGCGACAGGGTCTCGATCAGCGGCCGCGCGCTGTGGATCGCGACCTGGTGCGGCTCGTTGCGCTCCTCGATCGGCGGCACGCCGGCCGGGCGCTCATACATATAGACAGCAGGCTTAGCTCCGCCGCCCCGGGTGTAGTTGAGGGTGGCGAGCACATAGTCGGGCTTCGCCCCGAATGCCCTGGCCGTCCTTGGACTGATCTGATTCATGAAACCACCTCAAGACGGGCCGCCGCCGGCAACCCGGTCGCTCTCGACTCTTGAGGTAGGATTACGCTCGCCGCGGCACAAGCGAGGAATGCTTGCGCGACCCGTTAGCTGAGCTAACCGGTCGGGGTGCAGAGCTCAACCAGGAATCCATTGTTGTCGCGCACATAGGCCACGATCTGGCCCCACGGCTTCTTCTCCGGCTTGGAGACGGACTTGGCTCCGGCGGCGACCGCCGTGTCGTAGGCCTTCTGGACATCGCCGGTGACGAAGGCGATCTCCACCCCCAGCACCTTGCCGCCCGGGCTGGCGAACTGCCCGTCGCCGTGCAGCATTTTCTTGGCGGCGAAACCGAGCTTGGTCTCGCCGGTCGCGAGCTCACCGAACTCGCCCTCCACGACCATGTTGCGTTGCACGCCAAAGGCCTTCTCGTAGAAGGCGATGGTCGCTTCGACCTCGTCGACATAGATGATGGTGTAGCCGAACTTCATGGGTGCCTCCGTTCCGGTTTCACCCCATATGGGCTGTTGCCCTAGGCTGCGTCTTGAAGATTTCGGACAGCTGGAACGACCTCGCGCGGCGTGACGCCGGCCAGCGCCTTCAGCTCGCGCGTCATGTGCGCCTGGTCGGCATAGCCGAGGCGCAGCGCCAGCAGCGCCAGCGGGGCTTGTCCGGCGCGCAGTGCGGCAAGGCACCGCTGCATGCGCAGGATGCGCGCGAGGGACTTCGGCGCCAGCCCGCACCAGCGCACCAGGTCGCGATGCAGGTTGCGTTCGGACATCCCGACCGCGTGCGCAGCTCTGTGCACGTCACCGCCGCGTGCGAGCGACGCAATCGCTTCCCGCACGCGCATCGGTGTTCCGGCGCCTTCCCGCTGCGCGAGCCGCGCATCGACCGCGCGTTTTAGAATCGCGAATGCCTCATCGGGCGATCCACAGTCCAGCAAATGCTCCTCGAGCGCGCCGAAGGCGGCGTCGATCATATTCGCCGGCACGTTGCGGTCGCGGCATTCGGCGGGATCGACATCGAGGATCGCCCGCGCCATCGCCGGCCGGAACCGCACGCCGACGAACCAGCCGGACATGCTCTCGATCGGCACCGGCCGCTCGATCAACGCGCTCGCAAACAGCCGCCCGCCTTCCGCGCCACCATGAAAGATGAGATCGATGCAGCCATCCGGCAGCACGCTCTCCTCCGCTCCGGCGGCACCCGGGCGGTTGATCCAATAGGCATCGACCAGGGCGCGGAACGCCTCGATCGGCCGGATCTGCTGATAGCCATCCATGGCTGTGAGCGTGGAGCAGTTGCGCCGCGTGCGTCAATGGTAGAGAGAGGGCGCCGAAGGATCATCCAACTCCGTCACCCCCGCCGACGAATGTCGGCCTACGCCGACGGTGCTTGGCCTTGGGGTCCACGAGTTTGCTCGTACATGCTCGGCCCTGCTCATCGAAACTCGTGGATGCCAAGGCCAAGCCTTTGGCATGACGAAGAGTGGTGGCCAAAACGATGCAGCTGTGCTCTTCACAGCTCCTCATGTTGCGGCAGATGATCGGTGATGGTGAACCATGGCGCCTTCGATCCGACATAGATGTGCGCGATCGGTCGCATGGTGGGAGCGTCGGCGAGGGTGCCGAACGTCACATGTACGTAGGCGCCGTCGCGCACCACCGAATAGAGCAGCGAGCCGCAGCTGCTGCAGAAGGCATCGTGATTGTCGGGCGCGCCGTTGATGCTGAGACTCTGCGCACCTTTGGCGACGGCGAACTTGTCGCGCTCGATGCCGCCGAACGGCTTGAAGGCCGAGCCGGTGGCGCGCCGGCATTGCGAGCAGTGGCAGTTCATGGCGTAACGGAATTCGTCGCGTACCTTGTATTGCACCGCGCCGCACAGGCACCCGCCACCGAGAACGCGCGCCTTCTCCTGTTTCGCCACGTCGCCTCTCCACATGCTCCGTTGGAGAGGCGACTCTAGTGCGAAGCGGGCAGGGCCAGAAGCCCTCAGTTGGCCACGCCCGGTGCGGTCAACACGGCGGCATCGTCCGCCACGAACACAGCGAGCAGCTTCGCGGGCTTGGTTGCGCTGGCATTCTCGCTGACCAGATGATCGCTTCCCGGCGGCTCATAGAAGAACTCGCCGGCCTTGTAGACCTTCGCCGGCTGGCCGTCCGAGATCTGCGAGCGGATCTCGCCCTCGAGAACGTAGGCGAACACGCTGCCGGAATGATGGTGGGCCTCCCCCTTGCCACCGGGCGCGTATTCCACCACGAAGGCGGTGAGGCTGTTGCCCGGCACGTTCGGCAGGTGCTGGCTGAAGATCTGCTTCACGGTCTCGGCATCGTGCGCGCTGGCGCTGCCGACGATGCTGGGCTGCAGGATCGCCGCGCCCAAGGCGGCGGCGAACCAGGCAGCGGTGGCGAACGAACGTTTCATGTCCTCTCTCCTCGATGCGGACTACGCGGCCGCAGATTTCTTTACGGGGTGGATCGACCGCATGCTGATGGCGAGGCGGTTCCACAGGTTGATCATGCCGATGAGCATGGTGAGGTTGACGGTCTCCACTTCGCTGAAGTGCTTGCGCACCTCCTCGTAGACATCGTCCGGCGCGTGGGTCTCGCTGATGTGGGTCAGCGATTCGGTCCAGGCCAGGGCGGCGCGCTCGCGCTCGGTGTAGAGCGGCGATTCGCGCCAGGCGTCGAGCAGGTACAGCCGCTCTTCGGTCTCGCCATGGGCGCGCGCGTCGCGGGTGTGCATGTGGATGCAGAAAGCGCAGCCGTTGATCTGCGACGCGCGGGTCTTGACCAGGTGATAGAGCGACTGCTCGAGGCCGCTCTTGGCCAGGTGGCTTTCCAGCGCGACCGCCAGCTTCATGGTCTCCGGCGCGATCTGGAGGTAGTTCAGTCTCGTTTCCATGGGTCTCTCCTTGGGGTTTGAGCCAGTCAGTGGGTTTGTGCCGGTAAGACGAGAGCGGCGGGGCGGACGTGACATGCCCTTTGAACGGCGACCGCAAAGCCAGGCTAAGCCGTTGGATCAGCAGCCATTTCCGCTTTGGCCCACCGGGAGTGCGTCGACGTGTCCGATCCAGGGGGTCCTTCGATACGGCGAACTGTCGAGGAAAACGGGATCAAGCGGGGGCAAGGCTCAAGACAAGCATGCCCCTGTCGCCCTTACCTCCCTGTCATCAGACAGCGACACTCACGTCCGTGTCCACGAGCAGAGCCGCCTGACCGGCAGTATAGATCTGGAACGTCTCGCCATCGATCGTGCTGGTGCCGTTGCCGTTGGTGCCGCCGATGGTCGCCGTGGTCCAGCCGGCACCCCGGTTCACGACATCGCCGGCATCGCCCAGCACCAGCAGCTCATTGGATTCGGCCGACAGGTTGAGCACGTCGCGCACGCTCAGTGTCAGGGTGTTGTCGCCGGAGCCTGTCATGTCGATGCGCTCGAGCGAGCGGGTTCGGGCGTCGGCCAGGACCGTCAGGTCCAGATGCAGGCCCGAACCGTCGAGCGCGAGGGTGTCGAAACCGCTGCCGCCATCAGCCAGGAGGAAATCGAGCGTCGAGACCTGGATCGTGTCGTCGCCCGCACCACCCTGGAAGGCATCAGCCCCGCCATTACCGATCATCGTGTCGTTGCCGGTTCCGCCGACGAACGTCTCCGCTGCCGCCGTGCCGGTCAGCGTGTCGTCGCCGGCAATGCCTAGATGAGTGACCGCGCCGGTGAAATTGCCGCCGAACACCACGTAGCTCTCACCCTCACCATAGGCTCCGCCGGCGCTCTCGGCACCAGACGCTCCGATGATCAGGTCGGCGAAGCCGTCACCGTTCACGTCTCCCGCCGAGGAGACCGAGCCGCCGCTTCGATCGCCGTCATCGATGCCGATCAGGGTGAAGCCGTTGGTTCCGTTCAGCGTTGCAAGTTCGACCGACGGGGTCCCCGCCCAGCTCGCCTTGCCGAACACCACATAGCTCTCGCCCTCCCCGTTCCTCGCCCCAACGATCAGGTCGGCGAAGCCGTCGCCATTCACGTCTCCCGCCGAGGAGACCGAGGCGCCGCTGAGATCGCCGTCATCGATGCCGATCAGGCGGAAGCCGTTGGTTCCGTCCAGCGTCGCAAGATCGAGCGAGGGCGTCCCCGCCCAGCTCGCCTTGCCGAACACCACATAGCTCTCGCCCTCAGGGAACGTCTCCTCGGACCTCTGAGCACCTAACGCCCCGACGATCAGGTCGGCGAAGCCATCGCCATTCACGTCTCCCGCCGAGGAAACCGATCCGCCGCTATAGTCGCCGGCATCGACGCCGATCAAGCGGAAGCCGTTGGTCCCGCCCAAGGCCGCCAGGTCAAGCGACGGCGTCCCCGCCCAGCTTGCCTTGCCGAACACCACATAGCTCTCGCCCTCCTCATTGTCCCCGCCGGCGCTCTCGGCGCCACGCGCCCCGACGATCAGGTCGGCGAGGCCGTCCCCGTTCACGTCCCCCGCCGAAGAGACCGAGACGCCGCTATAGTCGAACGCATCAATGCCGATCAGCCGGAAGCCGTTGGTTCCGTCCAGCGCCGCAAGGTCGAGCGACGGCGCTCCCGCCCAGCTCGCCTTGCCGAACACCACATAGCTCTCGCCCTCATAGCCCGCCCCGCCGGCGCTCTCGGCGTCACGCGACCCGACAATCAGGTCGGCGAAGCCGTCCCCGTTTACGTCCTCCGCCGAAGAGACGGAGCTGCCCCCTCCATCGTACGCATCAATGCCGATCAGCCGGAAGCCGTTGGTTCCGTTGAGCGTCGCAAGGTCGAGCGAGGGCGTGCCCGCCCAGCTTGCCTTGCCGAACACCACATAGCTCTCGCCACCCTGGTACGGTCCATCGGCGCTCTCGGCACCGGGCGCCCCGACGATCAAGTCGGCGAAGCCGTCCCCGTTCACGTCTCCCGCCGAGGAGACCGAGGCGCCGCTGAGATCGCCGTCATCGATGCCGATCAGGCGGAAGCCGTTGGTTCCGTTGAGCGTCGCAAGATCGAGCGAGGGCGTGCCCGCCCAACTCGCCTTGCCGAACACCACATAGCTCTCGCCCTCCTGGTACGGTCCACCGGCGCTCTCGGCACCAGGCGCCCCGACGATCAAGTCGGCGAAGCCGTCCCCGTTCACGTCCCCCGCCGAGGAGACCGAGAAGCCGCTGGAATCACGCTCATCGATCCCGATCAGGGCGAAGCCGTTGGTCCCATCCAGGGTCGCCAGATCGATGGTGCTGATGACGATCGGCGCCGGTTGCTTGCCATCCTTGAATTGCAGGACCTCGACGGCGGTCAGCAGGTCGGTCCCGTCATTGCCATCCGCGAGGTTCTGGTCCACGACCTCGACTTGGCCGCCGGCGATCTTGATGCTGTAATCGTCCTTGAGGCCCGAGAAGATCGCGGTGTCGTTGCCAGTCCCGCCTTCGATCTTGTCGTTGCCGGCGCCGCCATTGAGCAGATCATTGTCGTCGCCGGCGATGAGAACGTCGGCGCCCTGGCCGCCAATCAGCGTATCGGCCTCAGGCGGAGCGGTAATCTCGATGGTCGCATCGAACAGGACATCTTCGAACGCCCAATCGAAAGGGAAACTCCATCCGCCATCGACCGCATGAATCGCGATAACATTCTCACCGTCGCGCAGATGTGGAGCGATATCCACTTGATCCACGATCTCCGAATTGCCTCCGTCTCTATTCGCGAAGGCCAGCACGCCATTCACGTACAGCTCGTAATCGTCATCCACCTGGACTGTAGCGACGGCTGCAGCATGAGCACCGGGTTCCAGGTTCAGATCGAACGTCTTGCGGAAAAAGGCTATGATTGGCCCCTGGGTTCCGTCCGAGGTCCCTTGAGGGTCATGCCAGATGAATGTGCCCGTCGTGCCGGGAATCAGATCTGTTGTCACGCTCGGATTGGGATAGTTTGCCCGGGCGCCAACCCAAGCGCTGTCGTCGAATGACACAGACTCCCAGCCCGCCGAGAACACATCACTCGAAAGCCAGCTGCTGTCACTAACGATCCTCAGGCTTGATGTTGCCTGGCTTGATGTTACCGGGCCGCCGATGAGGGTATCGTCTCCCTCTCCACCATCAAGATGGTCATTCCCCCCAACGCCACTGAGATGATCATTGCCAGCGCCGCCGATGAGCGTGTCCTCGCCCGCGCCGCCATCCAAGGCGTCCCGGCCTAGCCCGCCATCGAGCCTGTCGTTGAAGTCACGGCCGAACAGGATATCGTTACCGTTCGCTCCAGCGAGCTGATCGCGGCCGGATCCGCCGTCCAGGGTGTCATCGCCCTCTCCGCCGTTCAGATTGTCCCTGCCATTGGCTCCGTTCAGCCGATCATTTCCTCCTGCGCCATTCAGCGTGTCGTTATCGCCTCCGCCGCTGATCACGTTGGCGCGCGCGTTGCCGTTGCCGGTAAACTTGCCGGATCCGACGAAGGTGAGGTTTTCAAGATTGTTGCCGAGCGTGTAGCTGCCAAGCGTGGTGCGGACGGTGTCGCCACCTTCATTGGCGAATTCGATGATCTTATCGCCCGCGCTGTCGACGACGTAGACGTCGTGTCCCTTGCCGGCCATCATCGTATCGTTGCCCGGGCCGCCGTCGAGCCGATCGTTGCCGCGGCCGCCATCCAACAGATCGGCGGAGGCAAGTCCGAACAGAAAGTCGTTGCCGCGGCCGCCGGAAATAGTATCGGCGAATGCGGTGCCCGACAGCGTTTCGCTCTTGGACGTTCCAATGATGATCGCCATGGCAACTCTCCCGAATCAGAGTTCACCTCGCGATGCTGTGACTGCGTAGCGACGACCTTGGCTCAATAGCGAAAGGTCGAATATCCCAGTCTTGGAAAGGCGCTCGTAAGATTAGCGCGCAAGCGTCCCAGGACATGGATGCAACAGAACCACCGGCCCGTCTCTCAAATTGAGGCGGCCCTTCTGTAGACTGAAGATTCTGCGAACCGACGGAATATACTCGCTTTCGTCATGAGCGTCCATCAAGTCCACGCGCCGCGTCGAGGCCGGAGAACCTCCGAAATTGGCATTGCGCTGGGGGCGGAAGGATCACGCCGTACATTATTTGCTCTCTAATGTATTGGATGCTTACAGTGTGGAGACGCGCCAGCATTCGGAGGCCACGCCATGAAGGTCCATATCGACATCGACTGCACGCCGGAGGAGGCGCGGACGTTCTTCGGGTTGCCGGACCTGCAGCCGATGCAGGAGGCGGTGATGAAGGAGATGCAGGACCGCATGACGGCGGCGATGCGCTCCATGGACCCGGAGACCCTGATGAAGACCTGGCTGCCGGCCGGCATCGCCAACCTGGAGCAGATGCAGAAGGCATTCTGGCAGCAGTTCGCGGCCGACCCCAAGAAGAAATAAGAGCGAAGGAGCGATTCCCGACCATGTCCGACCGCAAGAAGCCGGGCGATCCCGCGCCCTATTACGAGGCGCACGTGTTCTGCTGCGTCAACGAGCGGCCGGAGGGCCATCCGCGCGGCTGCTGCAAGAAGCGCGGCTCCGAGAAGCTGCGCAACTACATGAAGGCGCGCGCCAAGGAGCTCGGCCTCGACGGCGTGCGCATCAACCAGGCGCTGTGCCTCGACCGCTGCGAGCTTGGCCCCACCATGGTGATCTATCCCGAGCAGGTCTGGTACACCTACCGCACCATCGAGGACGCGGAAGAGATTCTGCAAAAGCACATCATCAAGGGCGAACGCGTCGAGCGCCTGATGCTGCAGCCGGAAGACAAGGTGCCGGAGGATCTGGAGCGGTAGCGCCGCGCTCGTCCACTTCGCTTTCTCTCACCACATTCTCTTCCCGTCACCCCGGGCTTGACCCGGGGTCCACTCACCCGCTTGGCGCCAAGCCCATCCATTGACCCCGGATCAAGTCCGGGTGACGTAAGAGTGTGTGGCCGTCGCTGGTGCGTCACGAGCTGCCGGAGGGCTGGCGGAGTTCCGCAATGGTGCTACGCTTGGCTCCATGACGACCATCGCGCCGGCGACCGAGCGGGACGCTGCGGGCATCGCCAAAGTCTACGTCGATGCATGGCGATCGGCCTATGCCGCGATCCTGCCGCACCGCGTGCTGCTCGGCATGTCGTACGAGCAGCAGACGCGGCAATGGTCCTGGGCCATCCGCAACCGCGTCGCGCTGCAGCCGGTGATCGTGGCCGCCGAGGCCGATCAGGGCGTGATCGGATTCATCAGTTTCGGGTTGGCGCGGCACGGCGATCGCCCGCTTGGCTTTGTTGGCGCGCGCGACGCAAAGGTCGGCGAGATCTATACGCTCTATGTCCAGCCGGATTTCCACGAGCGCGGCATCGGCCGCCGGCTGCTGGCGGCCGCCTTCGCGGCGATGGTCGACCAGGGCTACGGCTGCGGTTTCCTGTGGGTCTTGCGCGACAATCCTTCGCGCTACTTCTACGAGCGCGTCGGCGGCAAGGCGGTCGCCGAGCGTCGGGAGCCGTTGTGGGGCAGCATGGTCGACCAAGTCTGCTACGGCTGGCCCGACCTCGCGCAGGCGATCGACCGCGCGGCGCGTGCGCGCGAGCCGCGCATGAATGACCGCTTGGGAGAGTGGCGCCCGGAGTAGTGCTATATAGATGTGCGGAAGGAGAGCGCCGCGCATCATGTCCACCCATCCCGACACCATCTACGCGTTGGCGACGCCGCCCGGGCGCTCGGGGGTTGCGGTGGTGCGCATCTCCGGACCCGATGCGCGCGCGGCGCTCGCAGCGCTGACCGATCGCGCTCTGCCGAAGCCGCGCGTTGCAACGCTCCGGCGCCTCATCGGCAAGGACGACCTGCCGATCGACGATGCGCTCGTGCTTTGGTTTCCGGCGCCGCACTCTTTCACCGGCGAAGATGTGGCCGAGCTGCATCTGCATGGCGGACCGGCGGTCATTGCGGCAACACTCGCGGCGCTGTCGGTGCAACAAGGCCTGCGCCTGGCCGAGCCCGGCGAGTTCACGCGCCGCGCCTTCGACCACGACAAGCTCGACCTCGCGCAGGTCGAGGGCATCGCCGACCTGATCGCCGCCGAAACCGAGATGCAGCGCCGCCAGGCCTTGCGCCAAGCGGAAGGGGCGTTGTCGCGACGCCTGGAAACGTGGCGCAGCGACCTCGCGCGGGTGCTGGCGCGGCTCGAGGCCTATATCGATTTTCCCGATGAAGACCTGCCGCAGCAATTGCTTTCTTCGATCAATCTGGAGATCGGGCAAATCGCTGACACGCTCGGCCGGGAGCTCGCCGGCCATGCTGCCGAGCGTCTGCGCGACGGCCTGACGATCGCCATCCTGGGTGCGCCGAATGTTGGAAAGTCTAGTATTATCAATAAATTAGCACAGCGAGACGCGGCAATCGTCTCGAGCATCGCGGGCACCACCCGCGACGTCATCGAGGTTCGGATGGACGTCGCCGGCTATCCCGTCACCCTGGCCGACACTGCGGGGTTGCGGGCCAGCTCCGACGAGATCGAGGCCGAGGGCGTGCGCCGTGCCCTGGGCCGCGCCGAGCATGCCGACCTCAAGTTGCTGGTGTTCGATGGCGGCGCCTGGCCCCGGATCGACCCGGAGACCGCGAAGCTGATTGACGATCAAGCCATCTGTGTGGTGAACAAAGCCGACCTTTTGCGAGAGCCGGAGCCGGTCGCGGTCGAAGGCCGGGCGGTGCTGAAGTTGTCCTGCAAGACGGGCCTCGGGCTGGACGCCCTGGTGGCCGAGATCGCGGTTCGGGCCAAGAGTGCGATGTCCGGCGGCGAGGTCCTGACCCGGGCGCGGCACCGAGCGGCGGTGGAAGAGGCGAAGGCGGCGCTGGACCGGGCGCGGGGCGCCGGCCAGCTGGAGTTGAAGGCCGAGGATCTGCGGCTGGCGGTGCGGGCGATCGGACGGATTGCGGGCCGGGTGGACGTGGAAGAGGTCCTGGACCTCATCTTCAGGGAATTCTGCATCGGCAAATAGCCGATGTTTCACGTGAAACATTTGGAAAAAATGGCAGGCAGATTAGGGACTTATGATGTCGTGGTGGTGGGCGGCGGTCACGCGGGGACCGAAGCGGCCGCGGCGGCTGCGCGCCTGGGCGCCAAGACCCTGCTGGTGACCCACGATCCGGCCAAGATCGGCGAAATGTCCTGCAATCCCGCCATCGGCGGCCTCGCCAAGGGCCACCTGGTGCGGGAGATCGACGCCCTCGACGGCATCATGGCCCGGGCGATCGACCGCGGTGGCATCCAGTTCAGGATGCTCAATCTTTCCAAGGGTCCGGCCGTCCGCGGCCCCCGCGCCCAGGCCGATCGCAAGCTCTATCGCCAGGCGGTCCAGACCCTGCTCGCCGAACAGCCGAACCTCGATATCCTGGCCGCCGGGGTCGATGACATCGAGATTGACGCCCATGGCCGGGTCGCCGCCATCGTCACCGACCGCGGCCAGCGGATCGCGACCGGCGCCGCGGTCCTGACCACCGGCACCTTCCTCCGGGGCCTGATCCATTGCGGGGAGCAGAAGATCCCGGCCGGCCGGGTCGGCGAGGCGCCTGCCGTGAAGCTGTCCGAGACCCTGATGCGCCTCGGCTTCCCCTTGGGCCGGCTGAAGACAGGGACCCCGCCGCGGCTGGACGGCCGGACCATCGACTGGGCCAGCCTCGACCGCCAGCCGGGCGACAATCCGCCGGCGCCGATGTCCTATCTGACCACCAGGATCGAGACGCCACAGATCGCTTGCCGCATCACCTATACCGGCGCGGCCGGGCATGCGGTGATCCGGGCCAATCTGCACCGTTCGCCGATGTATTCCGGCCAGATCGAGAGCACCGGGCCGCGCTATTGCCCCTCGATCGAGGACAAGGTGGTGCGCTTCTCCGACAAGGAGCGGCACCAGATTTTCCTTGAGCCAGAAGGACTTGACGACGATACGGTCTATCCCAACGGGATCTCGACCTCGCTGCCGGAGGACGTGCAGCGCGCGCTCCTGAAGACCATTCCGGGCCTGGAAAAGGCGGTCATGATCCGGCCGGGCTATGCGATCGAGTATGATTTCGTTGACCCGCGCAGCCTCAAGGCCACTCTGGAGACCCGGGCGGTCGCCGGGCTGTTCTTCGCCGGGCAGATCAACGGCACCACCGGCTATGAAGAAGCAGGCGCCCAGGGCCTGATGGCCGGAATCAATGCGGCCAGGCTGGCAAGCGGGCAGGGCGAGGGCTTCGTCCTCGACCGGGCCGAGGCTTATATCGGAGTCTTGATAGACGACCTAGTGAGCCGCGGGACCAACGAACCCTACCGGATGTTCACCTCCCGCGCCGAATATCGGCTGCACCTCCGCCAGGACAATGCCGACCAGCGCCTGACCGAACGCGGCGCCGAAGCGGGCGCGGTCGGAGCAGGGCGATTGGCCGCGTTCCAGGCCAAGAAGGCGGACATCGACCAGGCCAGGGTTTTGCTGCAGGGCCTGAGCGCGACACCGAACGAACTGCGCGGGCAGGGGCTCAATATCAATCTCGACGGGGTCCGGCGCTCGGCTTTGGAGCTTCTGGGCTATCGGGAGATCGACCTCGACCGGCTGTCGGCGATCTGGCCGGAGATCGGCGGACTGTCGACCACCGCGCGCGAGCAGATGGAGATCGAGGGCCAGTACGCCGGCTACCTCAAGCGCCAGGAGGCCGACATCCGGGCCTTCCGCCGGGACGAGGATCTGCGGCTGCCGGCCGACCTGGATTATGCCGCGATTCCATCGCTGTCCGCCGAAGTCCGGCAGAAGCTCCAGGCCGCCAAGCCGGGCACCTTGGGGGCGGCCGGGCGGATCTCCGGCATCACGCCGGCGGCCCTCACCATCCTGCTCAAGTATGTGAAGCGCCGCAGCGCACCTGATCGGCTGACCGCGTAATGGCCTTCGGGCAATCCGAATTTGTCAGCGAACTCAAAGCGCTAGGCATCAATGTTTCACGTGAAACATTGCAGCGGCTGGAGATCTATGTCGCCCTGCTGGCTAAGTGGCAGGCCAAGATCAACCTGGTCGGCCCAGCCACCCTGCCCGACCTCTGGCGCCGCCACTTCCTGGACAGCGCCCAGCTCCTGCCCCTACTCCCGGCGGCGGCCGGCACGCTCGCGGACCTAGGCTCCGGCGCCGGCTTCCCCGGCTTGGTCCTGGCCATCATGATCGACTGGCGGGTCCACCTCCTGGATTCCGATCAGCGCAAGTGCGCGTTCCTCCGCCAAGTCGCCCTCGACTGCGGGGTGCTGGACCGGGTGACCATCCACGCCAAGCGGATCGAGCAGGTGACCGGGATCGCGGCCGACGTGGTGACGGCGCGGGCCTGCGCGCCGCTGGGCGAGCTGCTGGGATTGGCTGAGCCGTTCATCGGCGAAAAGGGCACAGGTCTGTTCCTGAAGGGCGCTCAGGCGGAAGAGGAATTGACCCAGGCGCAGCGGCGCTGGACAATGCGACTCGACAGGCGGGACAGCATTTCCGATCCCGCGGGGAAACTCCTGATCGTCAGCCAACTGAAGCGGAAAAGCCATTAATGTCAGATAGTTACGCGAGGTCTACGGACCACGGGCAGCCGCGTATCATCGCCGTGGCGAATCAAAAAGGCGGAGTCGGCAAGACCACCACGGCGATCAATCTGGCGACCGCCCTCGCCGCCTGCGGCAAGCGCGTGCTGGTGGTCGATCTCGACCCCCAGGGCAACGCCTCGACCGGCCTAGGCGTCGAGCGCGGCGACCGCAAGACCGGCGCCTATGAAATGCTGATCGACCAGGTGCCGATCGCCGAAGCCACCCGGCCCACCAACGTGCCCAATATGTGGATCGTGCCGACCACCCCGGACCTGGCGGGCGCGGAGATCGAGCTGATCGACCTGGAGCGCCGGGAATACCGGCTGCGCGACGCGCTGGCCAAGAAACCGCTGTCTTATGACTTTATTCTTATAGACTGTCCGCCGTCCCTCACCTTGCTGACGCTGAACGCGATGGTGGCGGCGGATTGCGTGCTGGTCCCGCTGCAATGCGAGTTCTATGCGCTCGAAGGACTCTCGCAGCTGATCAAGACCATCGAGCGGGTGAAGCACAAACTGAACCCCGTGCTGGAGATCCAGGGCGTCGTGCTCACCATGTTCGACAAGCGCTCGAGCCTGAACGAGCAGGTCGCGTCCGACGTGCGCCAGCATTTCGGCGACAAGGTGTACGACACCGCGATCCCGCGCAACGTGCGCATCGCGGAAGCGCCGAGCTACGGCATGCCGGCCCTGCTCTACGATATCCGCTGCGCCGGCAGCCAAGCCTACATCCTGCTGGCGAGCGAAGTGCTGAAGCGCGAGCAGGGCCGCACCGGCCGCTCGCTGCTGAACGCGGCGTAGTTGAGCGACGTGAACGAACCAACGGGAAGAAGGCGCCAGGAGATGCAGAAGCGACATCTGGGTCGCGGCTTGTCCGCGCTATTCGGCGGTGACGACACCGATGCATCGGCGGGCGCGCAGGCGCCGGTCGCGGCGACCCGCACCGCGCCGATCGAGTTCCTGCATCCCAGCTCGATGCAGCCGCGCACCTCGTTCGACGAGGAGAAGCTGGACCAGCTCGCGCAATCCATCATGGAGCAGGGCGTGCTGCAGCCGATCCTGGTGCGCGCGCATCGCACCAAGGAGGGCGAGTGGGAGATCGTCGCCGGCGAGCGGCGCTGGCGCGCGGCGCAGAAGGCGCGGCTGCACGAA
>PNKY01000008.1 GCA_013822765.1 Rhodospirillum sp. | reverse complement strand
CCAGGGGCCCGTTGCAGACCAACTATGCCCCCGTACGGTTTCGCACACAAGCTGATTCCATGGGCGGTATCTCCGGTGCGCTCACTCTGGCCCGGTTGCTCTTGCTGCTTACGGGCTTGAGGCAGGGCGTTGGCTCTATAATAATCGCGGCTTCCGGCAATACAAAAGCTCGGCAACTGCATCTCGAAGCGACTGCGTGGGCAGATCGTAGTCACGCCGCACCGTACTCAGGACTTGGAGAATGAAGCCTTCGCATCCAGGCTTTGAGGTCGAGCTGACGTTTACTATCCAATTCGCAACGCTATCATCCACAATTCGATAGGGCGATGGCGCCACGCAGCCGAGGTCGTATCCAGGTATCCAGGTGCTAAGGTCCAGGCGCCGCTGCAGCTCGGTGCGTATACCTTCGATCGAAGTGACGATCTTCATCGCGCGCACCCGTCCGGTAGCTCTGCTTGCCCCAATGGCCAACCGCTGAGGCTCCGGCGCGTTGCTGACTTGTCCAGAAGTGGCGCCGAATCCGGCACTTCTCTGCTGCCAAGTTTCGACCGCTGGCCGACGGTAGCATGGGTGATGCCAAAGGGCTGCTACCATCTTGGCGAGATGACGGCGGCGATGATCCGGCTGTACTGCCCGGAGTGCCATCGCCTCGCGCAGTTCAAGCGGGCCAAGCTGCAGTTCGGTACTGACAAGCCAATGCCGACGATGCTGCGGGATCTGAAACCCTACAACATCGGCGGCGGAACATCCGGCCCGCAATGCCAACTGCGCTATTGGGACAGCATGACGCCAGATGCGCGAGCGGAAGCCAGCGCGAAGGCGTCGTCCTTTGTCTTGCGCCCAACGGGCAAGGCAGTGGTTGGCGCCGCGTTGTAGTAGGCGGGCCAGTTCGGCAGCTCGCCATGACTCTGGAAGATCTGGCGGATGGCTTCAGGTGGCAGCGTGATTGAGTAGCGACCGCACATTCTGCGTAGGGATGACCTTTGAGATGGGCTGGAGGTGTTATCGGTCAGCCTGAACAGAAGCCTTGGTCGCCGCCATGATTGCTTTATTTAAGTCGCTCTGGAAGTACGGTTTTTTGAGCTTTTCGAATCTTCCGTGCGCACCAGTCGGCATTTCATCATAGCCCGTTGCGATGATTATCGGAACCTCAGGCCATTGCTCCTGAACGACGGCAGCAAGCTGAAGGCCGGTCATATTTGGCATCGCTTGATCGGTTATAAGAAGGTCCACCCGAGCGATACGATCAAGAATTTCAACCGCCTCTGCGCCGGAAGTTGCCGTGACGACGGTATGGCCGAGGTCTTCCAACATTGCCCTCGCGTTCAATAGCACAAGAGGATCGTCATCGACCGCAAGAACCACGAGGGGCTCAATATTGATGGGCTCGTCTTCTTCATGCTCCGCCTCAACACGTTGACTCGCATGACTTTCGGCAATTGGCAGCCATAGTTCCGCCGTTGTCCCTCTACCGCGTTCACTCCGGATCACGAAGCGTCCTCCCGATTGCTCCACGAACCCTTTGACCATAGCAAGTCCAAGGCCAGTTCCTTTGCCAACGCCTTTGGTCGTGAAGAACGGCTCAGACGCGCGAGCCAGTGTATCATCGTCCATGCCCGCGCCATTGTCCTTCACCGAAAGCAGAACGCATCGGCGCGTCATCTGCTCATGTTGCGCCGCTTCACCTGATATTGTGATTTGGCCGCCGTCGGACATAGCGTCCCGTGCGTTGATACAGAGATTGAGGACTGCAGACTCAAGCTGGTTAGGGTCTATCCGAACATGCGGCAGCGCAATCGGAAATCGCGTTTCGATACGAATGTCGGGACCGATCGAACTCTGAAACAGCTCGCGCATTCCGTTCAACAGCATTGCCAAGTCTGTTGGTTCTGGTTCTAACGGCTGGCGTCGCGCGAACATTAGCATTCGTTGTGTTAAGCTGGCTCCTCGCTTTCCGGCCAATACTGCATTGTCGATGAGCGGCGTAATCTTCGGATCGTTTGGGACCCGCTTCCGGACAAGCTCCAAACTCCCAAGAATAGCCATCAGCAAGTTGTTGAAGTCGTGGGCGACCCCGCCAGTGAGCTGGCCAATAGCCTCCATCTTCTGAGCCTGAAATAGGGCCTCTCTTGCCTGCTCCAATGCAAGCTGCCCCTGCCGACGCTCCGTAAAGTCCCGCGTGATCTTTGCAAAACCGATCAGGTTGCCGGCTCCATCGCGGGCGGGATCGATGACGACATTCGCCCAGAACTGACTGCCATCCTTGCGTATTCGCCAACCCTCCTTTTCGAATCGGCCTTCTTGTTCGGCGATACGAAGATTGTTGAAGGGGATGCCTTTGGCGCGCTCCTCTTCGGAATAGAAGCGGGCGAAACTCTCGCCAATGATTTCATCGGGCTTGTAACCCTTGAGCCGCTCGGCCCCTACATTCCAATTCGTTATGCGGCCTTGCGGATCGAGCATATAGATCGCGTAGTCGGTCACGCCTTGCACAAGAATTCTGAATTGCTCCTCGCTTCGCCGGAGTGCGTCGGCGGCATCTTTACGCTCGGTCAAGTCGCGGGTGATTTTCGCAAAGCCCACCAGGTCGCCCGTTTGGGAGCGGACCGGGTCAATGACTACGTGTGCCCAGAAGCGCGTGCCACCTTTCCGAACCCTCCAACCTTCGATTTCGAAAGTGCCTTCGCGCTCCGCAGTTTCCAGCGCGCGTTGAGGCAATCCCGATTTCTTGTCCTCTTCGGTATAGAAGACGGAGAAGTGCTGTCCGATGATTTCATGGGGCTGATAGCCCTTGAATCGCGTCGCCCCGCGATTCCAGCTCGTGACAATTCCTTGAGGGCTGAGCATGTAGATGGCGTAGTCGCGTATTGCCTCCACGAGCAGACGAAAGCGTCTGTCCTCGCTCAAGGACTCATCAAAGCGATGGGATTGTGGATCTTCCCTCATCGTCGGCCCAGCTTCCCCATGGATCAGCAACCCTCTCTTGAGAAGTAATGTTCCCTCCGTCAACACGACTGCTTTAATCTAGTTACTCACCCGACGTGGAATGGGACGGATCTGGCGGCTCCCTGCTGACGCGTCATTTGGTCGGCCGCATACGCTCCAGGATTGCCCTGGCAAGAAACAGAGGAACGCGCCGTTCGACTTCGGTCCCAGGTGCCGGCGGAGCACTTCCTTGGCATCCCCAGGCAACCTGCCATTCAGGGCTCGGGATCAGGCATGGGGTCGGTATCGGGCTGCTCGATCCACTATGCTATTGATTTTTTTGGTAAAAGGGGGCTGCCGATAAGGATTGAACTTCCGACCCCATCCTTACCAGGGACGTGCTCTACCAGTGGCTGGTCGACCGAGTTCTGGAATCTCGGATAGCGAAAGAGTTCTCTAAGCAGTTCCTTCTATCGCCGCACTGTCGGGGGTTTCAGGTCCCCGCAACCAAACCCAACAAATCACAACGCCACAACCCAATCGCTGCGGCGTTTGGCGTTTGTGGCTGATTGCCGGGATCGCAAGTCATCAGCATCTCGGCGGCGCGCTCGAACCTCGTCGCATCCATGCCCACAGGCGGTCCATCGAGCGAAGGGTTAGGCCTCGGGTTCGTGGCAAACCACTTCGATGTTGTGCCCGTCCGGACCAATGACGAAAGCTGCATAGTAGTTCGCGTGGTAGTGCGGGCGCAGACCAGGCGCACCATTGTCTTTGCCGCCCGCCTCCAAAGCCATGCGATAGAAAGCTTCGACCTGCTGGCGATTCTCGGCCGTGAACGCCAAGTGAAGATGCGTCGGCTTCTCCTCGGTTTGGAACATGCACAATGAAGACTTACTACCCTTTGGACTGAGCTCGACCCCCAATGGCCCCTCCAGGACAACGGCTACGCCGAGCGGTTCGAGTGCCTTGAGGAAGAACGCTTTGCTCGCTGCATAGTCGCTGACTCCGAATACGACGTGATCAAACATGAGTTCTCCTGAAGTGGGCCTGCGCGAGGCCTAATGCGTTTTGTAGGCATGGGCAAGCGGATGTGCCCAAGTCCCGTCCTTGCCAGTAGCCGAACTCGGAGCGATCTACCAATTCTCCGGCGGCGCTGGGACGGGTTTGCCATGCAAGCGGTTCGACACGTTGCCGCCATGGACGACCGTGCACCACATCGGGCGCTTGGTCCAAATCTGGACGGCGTCCATCAACCGGTACAACTCGTTATGGCGATGCGCGTGGACCGTGAGGAAATCGCGAGCCTCCCGGCGCTCGAACACCGCCGGGAACTGGTTGAGCGGCCTCCGCACCGTGTGATAGGCGCCGGAGGCAGCGTCGAGATAGAGCCCCTTCGTGAAATAGACGGCAAAGCGGCGCCGGCCGTTCCAGTCGATCTCGCGCAAGTCCCGCGTGTACCGGGCAGAGAGCTGATCGTCGCTGTCCACGCGCGCGGTGATGAGCGCGTCTCCCATCTGCGCCACGCGCGCGGCGATCGCGGGCCCAAGCGCTGTGCCCGGCGCAATAGGGACCAGGGCGGCGTTGGGCGCCCGCGCGAGGCGATTCACAATCGCCGCGTCGGTTTCGGCGCTGATGAGGATCAGCCACGTGAAGCGGTCGTCGGTCTGCGCGGCCATCTTCGGCACGCAGTAGCGTTCGAACAGCGCGATCCGTTGGTCCACCCAGGAGGGATCGAGATGCAGCGGTTTTCGAGGCGTCTTCGTCAACGTGGCGGCGATATTGAAGCGCGTGACGTACACGACCGGAACCGGCCTGAACAGGCGTCTGATGATGCGGATCCCCATCCCCATGCGCCAGCATCCAGCAATCCGGCTGGGCGCTTTGTCAAGGCCATTGGGTTTGGTAGGGATGCAGCCGCTCCGGGCGGCCGCGGTCAGCCTTCGCCGGCGGCAAACGCCTCAAGCAGCCCGGCATCGGCGGCGAGGTCTAGCGCGGAGTAGCGCTTGCGGATCTCGCGGGCGTGGCACAACGCCTCGCGGTAGAAATCGACGTCGAGCCCCAGCTGCGCCGCCGTCGTCGGCCCGCCGGATGCGGTGAGCGCGTCGCGCATGACGGCGACTGGCACGGTGAACTCCGTCAGCTCGGCGCGCAGCTCCGGCCAGATCGCTTCCAGCTTGGCATTGAGCTGGTCCGCGCCGGCCGCATCCAGAGCCTTCTGCTCCATCTCGGCGCGGCAGATCTTGGCGGCGGCGTCGCCGAAGCGCCGGCGCATGTCGGCGTCGTCGATCCTGGTCGGCGAGACCACCGGCGGGGTGTCGGAGGCGAGCAGCCTGGCCTGCAGCCGCGCCATGGTGAGGCTGGCGACGCCAACCTGCTGGCCGTGGATGGTGCCGGGGTGCCGGTCGCCGGCGAAGCAATCGATGTAGTGGGAGATCTGGTGTTCACCCATCGAGCCGTGATTGGTGGTGCCGGTGAAGCTGACCCCGAACCCGCATAGCGTCAGCACGCGGTGCAGATAGCCGACCGCCTCGATATCGCCTTTGGCGAGACCGGCCGCGCGCTTCATCAGTTCCGCCTCGTCGGCCAGCTCGATCTGGAACGCCACCTCGGAGTAGGGCGTGCCCATCACCGTCTTCGACAGCCAGCAATCGACCTGCGCCACCGAGCGCACCAGGCAGTCGCCGAACCCGGATGCGATCAGATAGGTGGGCGCTGCCGCGTTCACAGCGAGGTCGATGAAGACGCCCTTGGGCGCGTGCGCCGGCTTGGAGACCTTGAGGCCGCTCGCCTGCGTGATCGACGCCGTGGTGGAGGTATAGCCGTTCATCGAGGGCGCGGTGCCGAACACGCAATAGGGACGGCCGTCCATCGCCGTCACGTATTTGCAGAGGTCGTTGATGGTGCCGGACCCGACCGCCACCACCGCATCGGCATGGCGCACGCGGTCCTTGAGCTGCGCCACCGTCTCCTCGTCGGCATGCGGATGATCGAGCACGACGCTGTCGACGGTCGCGATCTTCTTGAGCGCCGCCTCGACGCGCGCGCCCATCACGCCATGGGTGTTCTCGTCGGAGACGACGGCGATCCGGCCGCGAAAACCGAGCTTCGCCACCAGGTCGGCTTCCGCTCCGTCCAGCCGTTCCTCGATCACAACCATCTTGTAGGGAACGGTGCCCGGCTTTCCGGTCTCGGGATTGGTCCACCGACCTTCGACCATGTCGTCGATCAGCGATGTCCAGCGTGTCATCCGCGCCTGCTCCAGAATGAACCCGCAGATCAGTGAGGTGAGCGAGCTACCACACTTTGCAAGTGCAGCAACAACTTCCATTAGCAGGTGGCATAGTTCCAGCAAGCTTGACAAATGTCAACGAGTAGTGTCGTTTATCACGAGACCCTCGGAACAGGCGACGACATGGCTCGCAGCCTTGAGCGGAAAGCGACACAGACCCGCGTCAAGCGGAGCACCTTGTCTCCACCGCCTGAATTCGTGGGCGACCCGATCGTGTGGGCGGCCTGGCTCTATTACGAGGAGCGCATGACGCAGGAAGAGGTAGCGGACCGGCTGGGCGTGTCGCGCGCTTCCGTGGTGAATTTCCTGCAGGAGGCGCGGGACCGCGGGGTCGTGACCATCGCGGTGGCGCCCGAGCATCTGCAGACCGTGCGCGCGTCGCGTGAGCTTTCCAAGCGCTTCGGCCTGACCAGCTGCGTCGTGATCCCCGACGATGGCGGGCGACTGCCGCTGCATGAGCGGATCGGCCGTGCCGGCGCGCGCCTCCTCACGGAGATCCTGGAGCCCAACGACATCCTCGGCGTGTCCTGGGGCCGCACCGTGCTTGCGCTGTCCGCGGCGCTCGAGCGGGTGAGGCTGCCCAGCGTCTCGGTGGTGCAGATCACCGGCAGCGCCATGGGCACGTTCGAATTCTCGCCGGAGCTCTGCACCTCCAACATCGCGAACCGGATGGGCGCGCGCTGCATCAACTTGCATGCGCCGGGCATCGTGTCGCGACCGGACGTGAAGAAGCTGTTCATGCAGGAGCCGGCCCTGGTCGAGCAGTTCAAGTTGATCCGGTCCTGCAACAAGATCCTGTTTGGCGTTGCCAACCTCACCAGCGCCAGCACTGCGCTGCGCAGCGGCTACATGAGTTCGGAAAAGCTCCGGCCCTACGTCGACGGCGGGGCGATCGGCGTGATGGCCGGCCGCTTCTTCGATAGAGACGGCGACCCGGTGCTGGGGCCGCTGGACGAGCAGATGATCGGACTGACGCTGCGCGAGATCGCGAAGATTCCGGAGCGGATCTGCGTGGCCGGCGGTCCGGAAAAAATCGAAGCGATCGACGCGATGCTGCGCGGCGGTTATGCCACCGTGCTGGTGACGGACGAAGCGACCGCGCTGGCTCTGATCGAGCGGGAGTAGGGGAGTCGAGCGCGGCGTAAGCGGCGCTCGTCAAGAAACCGGGCCACAGAGTCCGGGGCGAGATGGAAGACCGGGAGGAAGGACGGAATGGCAAAACCGCTCGTCGTCATCACTGGCGCCAGCTCCGGAATCGGCGCGGCCACCGCCCAGGCCTTTGCAGCGGAGGGTTATCCCCAGCTCCTGCTGGCGCGGCGCATCGACCGCATGAAAGCGCTCGGGCTGCCGAACGCGATGTGCCGGGTCGTGGACGTGCGCGATCGCGAAGCGATTGCCAATGCTGTCAAGGATGCCGAGGAGAAATACGGCCCGGCCGATTGCCTGTTCAACAACGCCGGCATCGCCCGGCTCGGCGACATCACCAAGCAGGATCCCGCCGAGTGGGACGAGATGATCGACATCAACGTCAACGGCGTGATGAACGGCGTTCACGCGGTGATGGACGGCATGGTCAAGCGCCGTCACGGCACCATCGTGCAGATGAGCTCGATCGCCGGCCGCAAGGTCTATCCCGATCATACCGTCTATTGCGGCACCAAGTATTTCGTCCATGGCCTGTCGGACAGTCTGCGCGAGCATCTCGCGCCGCATGACGTGCGCGTGATCGTGATTTCGCCGGGCATCATCGAGACCGAGGTCCTCGATCATGTGACGGACAAGACCACGCTCGCCAACTATCGCGCCGCCAAGGTAAAGATCGGCGGCGGCATTTCCGCTGACCATGTCGCGCAATCCATCCTGTTCGCCTACAAGCTGCCGCAGAACGTCTTGATCCAGGAGATCTGCATCACGCCCACGCGGCAGGGGTATTGAATGGCGGCGCGCGGGCAGATGGCCATGGCAGGAACCGCCAGAGAGCGGTCGTCGCGCGTGAGCCTCCGGCACATGCTGAGTTCGGAGCATCCGCTGCCGTGGCTGTTCCCGGTGACGGCGGTGCTGATTGCGTTCGGCGTCTATCCCCTGCTCTATGCGCTGTGGCTGTCGCTGCACAAGCGCAACCCGGTGACGCGCATCAGTGTGTTCGATCCCGATTGGAACTGGCTCAAGATCTTCAGCGACGAGCGGGTGTGGGGCGCGATCGGCCACACCTATCTCTACACCTCGGTCGCGATCGTGATCGAGCTGGTGCTGGGTCTTGCGATCGCGCTGCTGCTGGATTCGGACCGCAAGGGTTATGGCGTACTGCGCGCGCTCATGACCCTGCCGCTGGTGGTGCCGCCGGCTGTCACCGGCATGATGTTCCTGCTCATGCTCGATGGCTCGTTCGGCGTGCTCAGCCGCACGCTCTATGCGCTCGGACTGTGGTCGCCGGCCTATCCGATCCTCGCCACGTCGAGCAGCGCCATGTTCGGAATTCTGCTGGCGGACGTCTGGCAATGGACGCCGTTCATGGTCCTGATCATGATGGCCGGCCTTCGAGCCTTGCCCAAGGAGCCGTTCGAGGCGGCCGCGATCGATGGCGCCAACGCGGTCCAGGCCTTCTTCAGGCTGGCGCTGCCGATGCTCTCGCGCATCATCGCGCTGGCGGTTCTGATCCGTGGCGTCGACCTGTTCCGCATCTATGACTACATCAAGGTGATGACCGAGGGCGGGCCGGGGACGGCGACCGAGACCCTGACTGCCTATGCCGGCACGATCTACTTCAAGAACGCCGACTTCCCCTATGCCTCGACCATTGCGCTGCTGACGCTGATCCTGCTGATGGCGACGTCGACCATTTTCATTAAGATCTTCAAGGTGAGGTTCTGATGAAGCGGTCTCTCGCCTTGCGCCTGCTGCGCGACGTGACCGCCGTCCTGGTGGTCGGCGTCTTCATGTTTCCGCTGTTCTGGTGGGGTCTGACCTCCTTCAAGCCGACCTCGGCCATTTTCAACAAGGACGAGGTGGTATTCTTCGACTTCGAGCCGACCCTGGTCAATTACCAGGTGGTACTGATGGGCAGGTCGCGGGCGGAGCTGGCGATCGAGTCCGGCAGCACCTTCGGCGTGGGCGGTGCCAGCTCGTACGATTCCCGGCAGACCATCATCGATTCGCTGGTCGTTGCCATCGGCTCCACCATCCTGACGGTGTTCGCCGGCGTCACCGCGGCCTATGCGCTGTCGCGCATGAGGTTCCGCGGGCGGCAAGCCTATCTCAACTGGATCCTGTCGCAGCGCTTCGTGCCGCCGATCGCCATCATCGTGCCGGTCGTCTTCATGTTCCACTACATGGGGCTGCGCGACACGCTGCTCGGCCTCATCTTCATCCACACCCTCATCAACGTGCCGCTCGCGGTGCTGCTGATGAAGTCGTTCTTCGACGACGTGCCGGTGGAGATCGACGAGGCCGCGATGCTCGATGGCGCCACCCGGTTCCAGATTTTTCGGAAGGTGGTGCTGCCGATGGTGACCGGCGGCGTCGCCGCGACCGCCGTGCTGTGTTTCGTATTCTCCTGGACCGAATTCTTGCTCTCGCTATTTCTCACCAACTCGATACGAACGCTGCCAGTGAAGATTTCGACTTTCGTGACGTCCACCGGCTCGGAATGGGGCTTCATCTCGGCGCTTGGCACGTCCGCCATCGTGCCGAGCTTCATCTTCATCCTGCTGGTGCAGAAGCAACTCGTGCGTGGCCTGACCCTCGGGTCACTGAAGGAATGACAACGGAACGAGCAATAAAGCTCGGCAAGCAAGGAGGAGCGCTATGGGTTTCAAGAAACATGACAAGCAAACGTTCATCGCGGATTCGGCGGCTGCATTCGCCAGCCGTCGCATCACCAAACGCGAGTTCCTGCGGCGGATGGGCCTGGCCGGCGTCGGCTTCTCGGCCTTTTCGCTGGGCATGCTCGGCAACACCCGGCCGTTCCGCAACCCGGGCCTGATCAGCCGGGCCGATGCCGCTTTGCCGGACGACCAGACCAAGTTCCTCAAGGAGGTCGGCGGACAGTTCAAGGGCGCCAAGATCCGCTACACCAGCGAAGCGACGCCGCCCACCGTCGTGCTCAACCAGATCAAGAGCGAGTTCACCGGCCTGACCGGTATCGAGGTGGAGGTCGAGATCGTCCCGCTCGAGCAGGTGCTGGCCAAAGCAACGCAGGATGTGCAGGGCCAGCTCGGCACCTATGACCTCTACTATCTCGACCAATCCTGGGTCGCGACCTTCGCGCCCGATTGCGTCGATCCGGTTGAGCTCTACAACTCGAAGCCGGACCTCGCCATGCCGGGTTTCGATTGGGACGACTTCTCCGAGCCGCTGGTGGAAGGCCTCGCGAAGTACAACGGCAAGCTGGTCGGCATTCCGTTCGACATCCCGATCTTCGTGCTGATGTATCGCCAGGACCTGCTGGAGAAGCACGGCATCGCGGTGCCCACCAACTACGAGGAGTTCACCAAGGCCGCGCACGCGCTCCACGAGGCAGAGAAGGCCAACGGCATCTTCGGCACCGGCCTGCAGGCGAAATCCGGCCACTATTCGCTGGAGTGCGACTGGACCCAGGCGGTGTGGGGCCATGGCGGGTCGATCTTCCGTCCCGACAAGACCTTCGCCGGCAATGACGAGCAGGGCATCAAGGGCCTGGAGTGGTACCAGGACCTGCTGACGGTGGCGCCGCCGCAATCGACCGCATCGACCTGGGACGGCCAGTTCCAGATGATGCAGGCGGGCCAGGTGGCCTTGGTTCAGAGCTGGGACGAGTTCTTCCCCGGTCTCGACGCCGACGATTCCAAGGTCAAGGGCCTCTGGCAACCAGCCAAGCCGCTGCAGTCCGCGGTCGGCCTGCGCAAGACCTCGGATGTCGGGTTCGGCGAGATTCCGAATCTCGGCCACCAAGGCGGTTCGATCATGGGCCTGTCGGCCTATTCCAAGAACCAGGAGGCGGCCTGGATCTTCATGCAGTGGGCGTGCTGCAAGGAGATCATGACCCAGTGCACGCTGGCCGGCGGTTTCGCGCCGATGCGCGAATCCTCCTTCGCCGACGAGCGCGTGAAGGCCAAGGCCAAGGTCATGCCCGGCACCACCCGCCATCTCGATATCGTCAAGTGGACGATCGACAACGTCATGGCGTCGGAGCCGGACATGCCGCTGTGGGCTGGCCTGTCCACCAACGAAATCCCGACCGAGCTCGGCAAGCTGCTGACCGGCCAGGACTATGGCGGCAGCGCCAAGGCCTGCATGGACGCCGTCGCGAAGATGGTCGACGCAAAGGTGAAAGAGGCCGAACTCTAGTAAGATCGCCATGACTAGGGCGGGGGCGGTTGACACCGCCTCCGCCCGCTTCTTTGAATAGCACAGCATGAACCCCGACCTCGTCATCGGCATCGACTCATCGACCTCCGCGACCAAGGCGATCGCCTGGGACCGCGCGGGGCGGGCGTCGGCGGAAGGCCGCGCGCCGATCGCGATGTCGAATCCCGAGCCCGGCTTCTTCGAGCAGGATCCGAACGATTGGTGGCGGTCGACGGCGCAAGCGCTGAAGGATCTGACGGCCAAGGTCGACCCCACGCGCATCGCCGCGGTCGGCATTTCCAATCAGCGCGAGACTTTCGGAATCTTCGCCGAGGATGGCACGGCGCTCAGGCCTGGCATGGTCTGGCTCGACGACCGGGCGCGAGCCCAGCAGAAGAGCTTCGGCGAGCGGTTCGGCGCCGAGCGGGTGCATGCGATTTCGGGCAAGCCGCTCGACATCATCCCGTGCCTCTACCGCATGATCTGGTTGCGCGAGCATGAGCCCGCGACCCTGGATCGCGCCGCGCGCATCGCGGAGGTGCACGCCTATCTGACTTTCCACCTGACTGGCCGCTGGTCGACTTCCGTTGCCTCGGCCGATCCGACCGGCACGCTCGACATGCGTACGCGGCAATGGTCGGCGGAGATCCTGGACGCTGCCGGCATCGATCGTGCGAAGATGCCGCCGCTGGTCGCCCCGGGCACGCAGACCGGCGAGGTGACCGATGCCGCCGCCGCGGCCACAGGATTGCGCCGCGGCACGCCGGTGATCGCCGGCGGCGGCGACGGTCAATGCGCGGGGGCTGGCGTTGGCGTCGGTGCGCCGGGGCTTGCCTATGTCAATCTCGGTACCGCCATCGTCTCCGGCAGCTACGGCACCGATTACGCCCACCACCGCGCCTTCCGCACCGAGATCGCGGTTGCGGACCAGGGCTACATCTTCGAAACCTGCCTGCGCTCCGGCACCTTCCTGGTCGACTGGCTTGCGCGCGAGATGTTCCACGCCGACACCACGCGCCTGCGCGATCTGTTGCCGAAGCTGGAGGCCGAGGCAGCCGCCAGCCCGATCGGCGCAGGAGGCGTCGTGCTGGTGCCCTATTGGCAGGGCTGCATGACGCCGCATTGGGACAGCGCCGCCCGCGGCGTCATCGCCGGCATCTCGGGCTCCACGCATCGCGGCGACGTCTACCGCTCGCTCCTGGAAGGGATCGCGCTGGAGCAGGCGATCTGCACCAACCAGGCCGAGCAGGCGGCCGGCGCCAAGATCGATCGCTATGTCGCGATCGGCGGCGGCGCGGCGTCCGACCTGTGGAGCCAGATCCTGGCCGATGCGACGGCGCGGCCGGTGCTGCGTTCCACCACCGTCGAAGCCTCCTCCCTTGGCGCCGCCATGGCGGCGGCGAAGGGCTGCGGCTGGTTCCCAAGCTTTGCGGAGGCATCCAACGCCATGGCCGGCGAAACCACGCGTACCTTCGAGCCCGACGCCAAGCGCGTCGCGCGCTATGCCGAACTGCGCGCCATCTATGCCGATCTGTGGCCGACGCTCTCGGCCTGGAACGCACGTCTGGCGGACTTCGTGGAGCGCGGTCATGGCTGAGGCAACCATGCGGCCCGTGTCCAGTTTACCGACAGAGGTTGCGCGCAACCTGGTCGGCGTGTTCACCGACATCGACGATACGATCACCACCGACGGCCGACTGCCCGCAGCGGCGTACGGCGCGCTGGAGCGCCTGCATGACGCCGGCCTGGTGGTTGTGCCGATCACAGGGCGGCCGGCTGGCTGGTGCGACATGGTCGCGCGCTTCTGGCCGGTGAGCGGCGTCGTTGGAGAAAATGGCGCCTTCTATTTCCGCTACGATCACAAGGCGCGCAAGATGATCCGCCATTTCGCGGCCAGCCCGACAGAGCGCGTCGCAAACCGCCGCAAGCTGGAGGCCCTGGCCGAGCGCATCCTCAAGGACGTGCCGGGCGCTGCGATCGCCTCCGACCAGCTCTATCGCGAGGCCGATCTCGCCATCGACTTCCGGGAGGATGTCGAGCCGTTGCCGCCCGAAGCCATCGACCGCATCGTGGCGCTGTTCGACGAGGCCGGCGCCGTCGCCAAGGTGTCCTCGATTCACGTCAACGGCTGGTTCGGCGAGTATGACAAGCTGTCAATGACGCGGGTGTTCGTGCGCGATGCGCTCGGGCTCGACCTCGAGGCCACCCGGTCGCAGTTCGTGTTCTGCGGCGACAGCCCGAACGATGAACCGATGTTCCAGTTCTTCCCGTATGGGTGCGGTGTGGCCAACGTGCGGGACTTCGCATCGCGCATGAGTTCGCTCCCGGCCTTCGTGTCCGAAGCGCGCGGCGGCGAAGGGTTCGTCGAGATTGCCAACAGGATCTTGTCGGCGCGTGCCGGCAGTGCAGGGAAGGCCTAGCGCAATGGCCGCTGTCACGGTTCGCAACGTCAGGAAGAGCTTCGGCGACCTGGAGGTGGTCCACGGCATCGATCTCAATATCGAGGATGGCAGCTTCGTCGTCCTGCTCGGCCCCTCCGGCTGCGGCAAATCCACCCTACTGCGCATGATCGCCGGACTGGAGCCGATCAGTGCGGGCGAGATTTCGATCGGCGGGCGGGTGGTGAACGACCTGCATCCGAAGGATCGCGACATCGCCATGGTGTTCCAGAATTATGCGCTCTACGCCCACATGTCGGTGTTCGACAACATGGCGTTCTCCATGCAGCTCAAGAAGATGCCGCAGGCGGAGATCAAGAAGCGCGTCGACTGGGCCGCCTCGATCCTCGATCTGACCTCGTATCTCGCGCGCTTTCCGCGCCAGTTGTCCGGCGGCCAGCGCCAGCGCGTCGCCATGGGGCGCGCCATCGTGCGCGATCCGGCCGTGTTCCTGTTCGACGAGCCGCTGTCCAACCTGGACGCCAAGCTGCGGGTGCAAATGCGGACCGAGATCAAGGCGCTGCACCAGCGGCTGTCCACCACCACGGTCTATGTCACGCACGACCAGATTGAGGCCATGACCATGGCCGATGTCATCGTCATCCTGAAGGATGGCCGGATCGAGCAGATCGGCGGGCCGCTCGCGGTCTATGACAAGCCGGCGAACCTGTTCGTGGCGGAGTTCGTCGGCTCGCCTGGCATCAACCTGATGCACGGCGAAGTGGCTGCCGAGAATGGCGCGCCGGTGGTGCGCAGCGGCACCATAGTCCTGCCGCTGTCGCCGACGGCGACGGTCAACCCCGGGCAGAAGGTGGTCTATGGCATCCGGCCGGAGCACCTGCGGCCATCGAGCAACAGCAGCGGCCTCGGCGCCAAGGTGATCGTAGTCGAGCCGACCGGCGCCGAGATCCATATCTACGCGGACCTGGCGGGCAAGGAGGTCTGTGCTGTGACGCAAGACCGCCTGCAACTCGATCCCGGCGACGAAGTTCGCCTGATGCCGCTGCTGGATCGTATTCATCTGTTCGATCAGGCCACTGGTAAGGCGCTGGCGGCGTGACGGCGTTTCAAGGAAAGAGACATGGATAAAGCGGAACTGAAATTACGCGAGAGCATCGTCAACGCCTGCCGCTCGATGAACGGGCTCGGCATTAACCAGGGCACCTCGGGCAACATCAGCGCGCGCTATGGCAAGCTGATGCTGATCACGCCGTCCGGCGTTCCCTACGATGAACTGAAGGCAAAAGACATCGTCACCACACTCATCTCAAGCAGGGGTGACAAGTGGAACGGCGCGCTGGCGCCCTCGTCGGAGTGGCGCTTCCACCTGCGTATTCTGCAGGACCGGCCCGAGGCCGGATCGGTGGTTCACACCCACAGCACCTATGCGACGACACTGGCGATCTGCAACAAGCCGATCCCGGCCATCCACTACATGGTCGCCGCCGCCGGCGGGCCAGACATCCGGGTAGCACCCTACGCCACCTATGGCACGGAGGAACTGTCCGACCTCGCAATGAAGGCGCTGGAAGGACGGACCTGCTGCCTGCTGCGCAATCACGGCGTGATCGCCACCGGTTCGGACGTGCGGCGCGCGCTCTGGCTGGCGGTCGAGATCGAGACCCTGGCGCGGCAATACTACCTGTCACTCGCGCTCGACAATGCGCAGATCCTGCCCGATGCGGAGATCACGCGCGTGATCGAGAAGTTCAAGAACTATGGCCCGCCGCAGAAGCCAGCCAAGAGGCGCGCTGCCGAGTAGTCCACGGGAACGAATATCCGGCGGCGGGGTTGTGATTGTAGGCCAGAATCGCGCATAGGATCGTTGGCCTGGGGGCGTGAACTCGTGCTGGGGCTATCCGAAACCAATCAAGTGCGGCGGACCGGCGCTGTGTCGTCAGCGTTGGGGTCAGGCGATGCGCTCGCATGCGTGCGCGCGGCGACGCAGGCCCAGCATGCGCGCCTCGACAAGCGCCTGGATGCGGTGGCCCAGTTTTCCGATCCCGAGCAACGGCGCGGACTTTGCCACAGGTATGCCGCGTTCCACATTCCTGCCGACATCATGCTGGCCCCTTGGTTGAGCGATTTGCCTGACCTCGACTTCGCCAAACGCAGTCGGTCCGCGCTTCTTGCCGTGTTTGTGGGCGACCGGCCGCTTCCGGATTTCCCCGCACCCGCAGGCCAGGCCGAGGCCCTGGGGATGCTGTATGTGCTGGAAGGATCGACGCTGGGCGGCCAGTTCATCACGCGCGCCCTCGCGACCCGCGGTGTTATCGATCCGGGCTTGGCCTTTCTTGATCCCTATGGAGATGAGACCGGTGTCCGCTGGCGCAGCTTTCTGGCGGTGCTGGTGCGCGAAGTCACGGACGATGGCCTGATCGCCGAGGCGTGTCGCGGGGCCGTGCGAGCGTTCGATCACGCCGAAAGTATCCTCTGCGGAGACGCGACGTGAGCGCGGATGAGATCGATCTCACCATTTGCGACCGGGAACCGATCCATATTCCCGGCTCGATCCAACCGCACGGCGCGATGCTGGTGGTCGATCGCGACCGTATGGTGGTGACTCATGCGGCAGGCATAGTCGAAGCCTGGCTCGGCGGGCGCTGGCAGGACGCGCCGCTATCGGGCCTCCTCGGCGACGACGTGGCATCCGCGGCCCGGCGCGCTGCCAGCACCGGCAAGAGCGGACGGCTCGATCGCGTGACGCCGCCTGGGTCGGACGGCTTCGTTCTCGACGTCTCGCTGCATCCTTCGGCCGCGCACCTCCTGATCGAGTTGGAACCATCTCCGGCGCTTGGCACGTCATCCACGCTGTTGCCGCGGCTGGAGGCCGCCGGCGCGGCGATGGAGCAGGCGGCCAACCTGCAGGAACTGTGCGAAGTGGCGGCCATGACGTTCCGCGAGCTGACCGGGTACGACCGGGTGATGGTCTACCGCTTCCTGGAAGATGACGCCGGCGTGGTCATAGCCGAGGACCTGGCGCCGGGCCAGCACGCCTTTCTCCATCACCATTTCCCGGCGTCCGACATCCCCAAGCAGGCGAGGGCGCTCTATGTGCGGAACCTGGTGCGGGTGATTCCGAACGTCGGCTACCAGCCGGCGCCGCTGCGCCCCGTCTGGGGCGGAGTCGAGCCGCTAGACATGAGCGATTCGATTCTGCGCAGCGTCTCGCCTGTGCATATCCAGTATCTGAAGAACATGGGGGTCGGGGCGTCCGCCTCCGTTTCCATCGTCATCGGCGGCGTGCTGTGGGGCCTGATCGCCTGCCATAACGACACGCCCCGCCCGATCGCAGCCAACATCCGGACAGCCTGCCGCGCGCTGGCGGCCGGTCTGGCGCGACAGATCAAGGCGCGCGAGGAGACCGACGCCTATCGCGAGCGCGTCCGGCTGCGCACGTTCGAGGACGACATCGTCGCGCTGCTGCTGCGCGAGGGCGCGCTCAATGATGCCATTTCGAACCATGTCGGTGAATTCTTGAAGATGCTGGGCAGCAATGGTGTTGCCGTGCTGCGCGGCACCGATCTCGTCCTCGGTGGCCAGTGCCCGCCGGAGGCCGTGGTGCGCGCGCTGGCCACCTGGGCTATCGACAAGGCAGGCGAGACCGTGTTCGCCACCGAAGTGCTCGGAAACCACTATCCGCTCTCGGATGATGACCGCGCCGTGGCTTCGGGGCTGTTGGCTGTGACTTTGTCGGCGACCGATCCCTGGATCGTGCTGTGGTTCCGCGCCGAGCAGGTCCAAGTCGTGAACTGGGCCGGCAACCCCCACAAGAATATGACATTAAATCCCAGCGGAATGTTGAATCCGCGCGCCAGTTTCCAGGCTTGGCAGGAGACGGTGCGCGGCCGTGCGCGGCGCTGGACCTTGCCGGAGGTTGAGGCGGCGGGCCACCTGCGCGTGGCGGTCATCAATGTCTGGCAGACCCGGCGCATCCGTGACCTGAACCGCCAGCTGTTGAACACGCTCGACCAGAAGGATCTGCTGCTGAAGCAGAAGGAGTTCCTGATGGGCGAGGTCAATCACCGTGTCCAGAACAGCCTGGCGCTGGTATCGAGCTTCCTGACGTTGCAGGGCAAGGCGTCCGACGACCAGGCGCTGCAGGCATCGCTGGAGGAAGCGCGCCGGCGCATCACGGCGGTAGCACTGGTCCACCGCCGGCTGTATCGCGCCGACCAGCTCGAAGCCATCAATGCCGCACGCTACATCGACGAACTGCTCAACGACCTTGTGTCCTCCCTGGGCAGGGATTGGGAGGCGCACCTAGTGCGCGACCTGCAGCCCGTGGTTCTGCCGACCGATCGGGCGGTGTCACTTGGGCTGGTCCTGACCGAGCTGGTGATCAACGCCAACAAGTATGCCTATGGCGGTGCGCCAGGCCCGCTGCGCGTCACGCTCATGGAGGATCGCAACCTTTTCCATCTCACCGTCGCCGACCAGGGCGTGGGCCGCGCCCAGGCACGTAAGGGCTTCGGCACGCGCATGATGGATGCGCTGGTGATGCAACTGTCCGGCACGCTGGCGTTCGAGGACGCAAAGCCGGGGACGCGCGCCACCCTCTCAGCCCCGATCGAGTTGCCTCGGCGCTAGACTCAGCAGCGGCTACCGGCGCAGGCCGGCCGCTACCTCCTCGATCGCATCCCGCGTTTCCATGACGACGATGTCCGCCCCCTGGCGCGTCAGGCAGAGCGGCGGGGTGCGAGGCTGTGCGCCGACTACCGATCCGTCAGCAAGATGAGGTGACGCAGATACTCAACCCATGACCCGATCATGGGATACCGGGCCGCCCAGCCGCCGATCGGCCCATGGCGGCGAAGCAACCGCGCTTGGCCGAGCCGCCGTGCGCGCTTGCGCAGCGCCTTCCGGATCGCTCTTTTGCAGAGGAGCAGCGGAGCGTCGCGCATCAACAGCAGCATAATCTCCGCGGTATGGGCGAGCCATCTCCGTTCGTCCTGCCTGTCGGTCATCTGCGTCCAGGCACGGTGGGCGGAAGTCGCGTGGAACGTCTTGCGATAGAGCACCTCGGGCACGCGGACGATCTCGCCCGCGATCGCCATGCGCACCATCCACAGCGCATCGGCGGCGAAGCCCCCAATGGCGTTCGGAACCTCGCGGCGACGGAAACGGCTAAAGCGCAGCACGCCGCGATAACTCACCGCCAGGAAGCCATCTTTGACGCATTTCGCAACGCGCACCACCTGGTCGCCTCTAAGCTCCAGTTGCGGAACGATGGTTCCGGCCGGAACGCACTCTAGATCGCTGCACGCCACGACACTCGCTTCGTTTGCCAGGAGGGCTGCCATGCACCTCGAAACATAAGAAGGCGACAGCATATCGTCATGCGGCAGGATCATGCCGAACTCCGATGTCATGCGGCGCAGGACGGCGTTCGAGTTGCCGATCCAACCGAGACGTCTTGGCTGGACGATGAGCTCGAAGCCATGCTCCGCGGCGAGCCGCCGCGCGAGATCGGCAGTGCCGTCGGTCGACTGATCCACACTGACGATCAGCTGGACATGGGGGTAATCCTGCGCACAGGCCGACCGCACGGTGGCTTCGAGGAAGCTCGTCGCGTTGTACGCGGGGATCCCTATGCTGACGAGGGGCCCTGGTCCTGTATCCACCTTGCCGCCTTGCTGGCCCACCAGGGCGCGGTCGTGAGTTTGCCGGGATTGATCGTGGCGATCCTGCCATGCGCGTCGAGACCGATGGCAGTCCGCCGGTGCAGCCGACTCTCGAGATCATAGATGTCTGTGCTGCCCGCGGCCAGGATCGGCCCCGCCCGCACGCGCTCGTACTGCTCATCGAGTTCGAGGCCGCGGATCAACTCCGCCAGCCGACGCCGTGTCAGCCGGTACGCCGCGGCGAAATCGAACCCCGCCGCCAAGCGGTCGAACCAGCGTGAGCCGGCGGAGAGGTCAGTCGTGAAGCCCATGAGGCAGGCCGGATACCAGGAAACATAACAGCGGTCCCCACCGAGCGGCACGAAATCGCCGAAGGGGCCGAAGCAGAAGGTGACCGGCAGAGTCGGCCCCGGCGATCGGACCCGCGCGATGAAACCGGCCTTGCCGCGCAAGCAGAAGCCCGCGCCACCGCCACAGAGCTGTGCCAAGCCGTCCCAGGCGCAGTTGAGGACCCTGTCGAATTGCCCGAGCTGGCGACCGCCCACATCCCATACCGTCCCGTCCTGGCAGAGCTCCGCAACATCGGCATTCGTTACAATGTCGATATTCGTCTCGCGCCCAAGGCGCGCGAGGATCGCTTCACCGAGCACCGTCGGCTCTATCGTGGTCTCGGGCACTTCCCAGGCGTCGGTGATCTGGTCCGAAAAGAGAGCCCTCAGTTCAGGCAGCGGGACACGCCGGACCGCGGCCGCCACGCCAATCATCCCAGCCGTAGATTCGAGATGCGCTTGAGTGGCCTCCGCCTCGAGCGCGGACGAAGCGTGGCGCGCATAAATGACTCGCCGCGCGACGACGATCTCTGCGGGCAGGGGCCCCAGGATAGCCGTCAGCGCATCCTCGAACCGACCCCCCAATTCGGCCAGCCGTGCTTGCGTCTCGCCGGACTTGTCCAGCCCATAGGTGAAGCCCAGGTGGATCTTGCCTTCATTGTTGGCGGAAGCGCCTTGCCAGAGCTCAGGCTTGCGCTCGAACAGCGTCACACGCCAACCGGCCGCAGAGCACGCCAACGCGCACAATGTCCCCTGAATTCCGCCACCTATCACGGCGACGGTACCAGTCATACTTTCCCCCGACGACTCCAGGTCCGCTATCGACAGTGTCGTCCTGACTGTATCCGGATTAGCCGACGTTTGGCCAGCGCGCGCCTCGGGTTCACGCGGCAACGTCCCGGAGCGTCGTCGTGTGACCGCACTGTCTTGCTCCAGGCGGACGAACTACTCTGCGATTCGGATCGGCTCAGGGTGTGGGAGCTGGGCCCTATAGGGCGCGATCGGCTCTTGTGTCCGCTGGGCTCACACCTCAGGTTTGGCGAATGACCTGGACGCTGATCGAGTCCGCGAGTGAGCACGACGCGACGCTCGAGCTCTACGGCAAGGATGGCAAGTTCATGATCCGAGCCAACGGGCTCGAGCTCATGAACGGGTTCCACCACGAGTCCGAAACCGCGCTGGGCGCCTTTGCCGCCGGGCTCGCGCCGTCGGACGGAGCGCGCTTCCTGGTCGGCGGCCTGGGGCTGGGGTACACGGTCGCGGCTCTCGTGGCGGCGCTGGAGGGCCGCGGTACCGTGACGGTCGCGGAGTTGTCCTCCGCCGTCATCGCTTGGTTTGAGCGACACTTGAAAGCGTCGGTGCTGTCGCGCCCGCCCGCCAACTTCGCGATCGTCAACGCCGACATCGCCGCCCTCCTGGCCGGGCCTGGCCGTTACGACGTGATCATCCTTGATGTCGACAACGGACCGGAACCTATTGTTGCTGCGGCAAATGCTGGCCTCTATGGGCGCGCCGGCTTGGGTGCGTTGCACGGCTGCCTTTCCGACCGCGGCATCGCGCTGCTGTGGTCCGGTTTTGAATCGGCGGACTTCGCCACGCGCGCGAAGGAGGCCGGCTTTGCCGTGACGTGCGAGCCGTTCCGGCGCGAACGTGCCGATCTGCATCACTATATCTATGTGCTTACGAAGGATGACGCCCGTCGCAGTGGGGCGAGAGACACCAATAATTAACTACGCTGATGTGAGATCGAAGCCGGCGGTTATTTCTGGCGCAGAAGGCCCGCGATGGAGCGGGCGAGTCGGACACAAATTTGACTCCGAATGTCCGCCATAGCTCACTCGATGCCGAGTGATACTTTCAGCCTATTGATTCGATTGGTGAAATTTGCATCAGAATCAACAATTGACACACGTCACTCGAGTGGTGCCCGGTCCCGACATGCATTCTGATTCCACAGCAACTCTCGACAAGCCGACGGTGCGCCGGTCGCTTGAGCGGCACCTGCTGCAGGCGACCGGCATCGAGCCCGACGCCGCCGAGCCGAAGGACTGGCTCTATGCCACCGCCGCCTTCACGCGCTCGCTGGTGCTGGAGCGTTGGGCGATCGCCCGCCGCAACAAGGAGAAGCAGGGGCTGAAGGAAGCCTGCTACTTCTCCATGGAGTTCCTGATCGGGCGCCTGCTGATGGACACCTTGCGCAGCCTCGGCATCCACGAGGTATTCAGCGAATCCCTGCGCGACGTCGGCTGCGACATCGAGGCGGTGGCGGAGCAGGAGCCCGATGCCGGCCTCGGCAACGGCGGCCTCGGCCGCCTGGCGGCCTGCCTGCTCGATAGCACGGCGGCGGTCGGCGTGCCGGCCTACGGCTACGGCATCCGCTACGAGTTCGGCATGTTCGCCCAGCGCATCGAAGGCGGCTGGCAGAACGAGGAGCCGGACCAATGGCTGCGCCTCGGCGGGCCGTGGGAGTTTCCGCGTCCGGACCTCACCTATCCCGTGCGGTTCTACGGTCGCATCGTCGATAACCAGTGGCTCGAGACGGCGGACGTGCTGGCGACGGCGTTCGACGTGCCGGTGCCGGGCTATCGCACCGACACCGTGAACACGCTCCGCCTGTGGTCCGCCCGCGCCCCGCGCGAGCTTGACCTGCAGCGCTTCAACGAGGGCGACCACCTCGGCGCGGTGGGGGACAAGGCGCATTGGGAAAGCCTGACCCGCGTGCTCTATCCGCACGACGGCACCGAGGCCGGGCGCGAGCTGCGGTTCCGGCAGCAGTATTTCTTCGTCAGCGCCTCGCTGCAGGACATCCTGCAGCGGCTGAAGCGCCAGAAGCGCTCGATCACGGAACTGCCGAATTTCGTGGCGATTCAGATCAACGACACGCACCCGGCGATCTGCATTGCCGAGCTGATGCGGTTGCTGATGGACGAGCACGGCATGAGCTGGCAGGACTCCTGGAGCCTGACCCAGCGCACCATCTCCTACACCAACCACACGCTGATGCCGGAGGCGCTGGAGACTTGGCCGCTGCATTTCTTCGAGCGCATGCTGCCGCGGCATCTGCAGATCATCTTCCGCATCAACGAGATATTCCTCGAAGAGGTGGCGGCGCGCCATCCTGACGACGTCGACCTGCGGCGGCGGGTGTCCTTCATCGACGAAGGCGGCGAACGGCGCGTGCGGATGGCGCATCTGGCCTTCGTCGGCAGCCACGCGGTCAACGGCGTCTCCAAGATCCACACCGACCTGATGCGCCAGACGGTGTTCGCCGATTTCGACCGGCTGCTGCCGGGCCGCATCGTCAACGTCACCAACGGCATCGCGCCGCGGCGCTGGCTGGCGCAGGTCAACCCCAGCCTCAGCTGGCTGATCTCCTCGCGCATCGGCGACGGTTGGATGCACGAGCTCGGCAAGCTGCAGCAGTTGGCGCCATTGGCGGAGGATGCCGATTTCCGGGCGCGCTTCCGCGCCGCCAAGGAGGTCAGCAAGGCGCGCCTGGCGGAGCACATCCTGGAGACGGTCGGCGTCGGCGTCGACCCGACCTCGCTGTTCGACGTCCAGATCAAGCGCATCCACGAATACAAGCGGCAGGTCCTGAAGCTGCTGCACGCGGTTGCGCTCTACAACCGCATCCGACGCAACCCGGGCGCGTCGTACCAGGCGCGCACCATCATCTTCGCCGGCAAGGCTGCGCCCGGCTACGCGATGGCCAAGCTCATCATCAAGCTCGTCAATGACGTGGCGCGCATGGTGAACAACGACCCTGTGATCGGCGGGCGCCTGAAGGTGCTGTTCCTGCCCAATTACGGCGTCAGCCTGGCGGAACGGATCATCCCGGCCGCGGACCTGTCCGAGCAGATCTCCACTGCCGGCACCGAGGCTTCCGGCACCGGCAACATGAAAATGGCGCTGAACGGCGCGCTGACGGTCGGGACGCTGGACGGGGCGAACATCGAGATTCGCGAGGCGGTCGGCGCGGAGAATTTCTTCTCGTTCGGCCTGACCACGCGCGAAGTCGCGGGGCTGAAGGCCGATGGCTACGATCCGATGGACTATGTCAACCGGGATGCCGAGCTGCAGGAGGTCATGGGCATGCTGGCGAGCGGCTTCTTCTCGCCCGAGCAGCGCGACCTTTTTCACCCGGTCCTGCAGAGCCTGACCAAGCGCAGCGAGCAATATTGCCTGCTGGCCGATTTCCGCTCGTACCTCGATGTGCAGAGCGCGGTCGATGCGCTCTACCCCGATAGCGAGGAATGGACCCGGCGGGCGATCCTCAATGTCGCCCGCATGGGCGGCTTCTCCAGCGACCGCGCGGTGCTGGATTATTCGCGCGCGATCTGGGGCATCAAGCCGGCGGCTCGATCAAGCCAACAGGACAGCGACCGGCGCATCGGCCAGGATTCCGCCCAGCTCTAGCGCGGGGCCGGATACGGTTGCGCCGGTCAGGACGTTGATCAGCGCCGCCGGAGTTTCGGGCAGTGCGAGGCGCACGTCCTGCCAGATTGCTGCGCCATCGTAGGATGTCCGATCGCCCAGCATCGGCGCCAGCAATCGGCCTGCGATCACAATGCAGCTCTCCGTTCCATGTGCGCGCCTGAACGCGATCAGGTGGTGGGACAGGGGACCTTCAATCGCGATCGGTTCATAGCTGCCCTGGCGGAACAGGTCGGCGTGCTCGCGCCGGCAGCGCAGCAGCGCAGAGGCAATGGCCAGCTTGACCTTGCCGTCCTGCCAACTGGCGAGGCCGGTGCGCAACAGGTCGCGGCGATCGGTTTCCTCGATCTCAGCCAGCATCCGCCGATGCAGCGCGAAATCCACCGGCCGGCGATTGTCGGGGTCGACCATGTTGAAATCCCACAGGTCGCAGCCCTGATAGGTATCGGGCACGCCGGGCGCCGTCAGGGTCACCACCAGCTGGCTCAGGCTGTTGAGCACGCCAATCCGTGCGACGCGCTGCTGGAAGCTGGTGAAGTCATCGAGGAACGGGTTCGGCCGCTCGGTTTCCAGCAACCGCTCGACGAACCGCATGCAGGCCGATTCATAGGCCTCGCTCGGATTGTGCCAGCTGGTGCGCCGCTTGGCCTCGCGGATCGACTTGAGCACGGTCCCCTTCAAACGTTCGCAAAAGGCATCCATCTCGCCAGGGTTGGCCGGCCAGGCGCCTAGCAAGGTCTGGTAGATCGCGTATTCGTCGTTGGGGGAGGGCGCGGGGTCACCATTGACCTTGCCGCGCTTATAGCGATTCAGGCTGGCCCAGCGGCGCACGCGCTGGTTCCATTCCGGCGCCATCTCCGACAAGACGTTGAGCCGGGCGCGCATGTCGGCGCCGCGCTTGGTGTCGTGGGTGGAGAGCGTCGACATGGCGTTCGGCCAACTCTTCGCACGCTCTTGCATCAGGTGGTGGAAGGCGGACACCGTCACGCCGAATTGCCGCGGATCGCCGCCCACCTCGTTCAGGGACAGGAGGCGGTTGTAGCGGTAGAAGCAGGTGTCCTCCATCGCTTTGGCCATCACCGGCCCGGTATATTGCTGGAAGCGCATGGCAAAGCGCAGGACCTCGTCCCGATCGAACGCCGGACTCCACCCGGCCAGGTCGAGCGTGAGCGCTGCCCGCACAAAGTCGAGGATCTCCGGATCGGGTCCGGAGTAGCTCTTGCGAGCCTGGCCGATCGCCCAGTCGATATCGCGCCGATCGTCGGCCGAAATGCTGCGATCGGTCACGTAGCTGCGATACACGGGGAAGCACGCCACCACCTCGCGCAGCGCGGCGCGCAGGCGTTCCTCGGTATAGTCGCGCGTGCTCCAGTGCTGCTCGGAGATGCCGTCGAGAGCGGCAGAAAGTCGGTTTAGTTCGTTTGCCAGCATGGCGTCCATGACGAGCAGCTTGCAGGCATAGAGGATCTCGTCGAAATCCGCCGAGCGGTCGAGGAAGCGGCGATAGGTGCGGTCCATCGCCTGCTTGCCGTCCGGATCGACGTAGAGGCCGTTGACCAGGTTGATGAAGTCGTAGCCGGTGGTGCCATCGACCGGCCATTCCGCGCGCAAACGCTCATGCCGCGCCAGGATCTTCTCGACCGTGATGTAGCATGACACGCTCCTGGCGGACGCGAAGTCGCGCAATTGCGTGAGGTATCCACAGGGATCCAGCAGTCCGTCGATGTGGTCCAGCCGCAGCCCGTGCAATTTGCCGTCGGCGATCAGCTCGCCGACCAGCTTGTGGACCTGGGCGAAGACCTCCGGGTTCTCCATCCGAACGCCCGCCAGCTCGTTGATGTCGAAAAAGCGCCGGTAGTTGATCTCGTCCGCCGCCACCCGCCAGAAGGCGAGGCGGTAGGCCTGCTGCTCCAACAGGTCGTGCAGCGCCTTGAAGCTTCCCGGGTCTCCCGCCTTGCCATGGTAGCGCTGGGCGGCGTCCTCGATCTGGCGCAGGCGTGCCGGATCGGCCCGCACGAAATTGGCCAGATCGTCCTTCAGCTTCTCGCCGACGCTGCGCATGGCCGCTTCGTTGACTTCCGCCACGGTGACGGCAATCCTTTTCAGGTCGGCGTCGATGTCGCCCAGGATGGCGTGGTAGCAGCGCGGGTGGATGGGAAAGCGATGCCCGAAATACCAAACGCTGAAGCTGCCGGTCTCGGGATCGAACGTCAGTTGCAGCTCGCCGCGCTCTAGCACATGCCCGTAGTGGTCACCGAGCATCGGCACCAGGACCTTGCCCTTGAGATTGGGGTGCCGCGGGTTCCAGTTGATGTCGAAGAACGGTGCGAACAGCGAGGCGGCGCCCCATTCCAGCACGTCGAGCCAGAACCGATTGTCGGCATGGCCGATGCCCATATGGTTCGGGATGAAGTCGAGGATCTGGCCTATGCCTGCATCGCGCAACGCGTCGCAATACCGCTCGAAGTCAGCCGGGCTCCCGATCTCCGGATTGAGCGCGTTGTGGTCGATGATGTCGTAGCCGTGGGCGCTGCCCGGCCGCGCCTTGAGATAGGACGAGGCGTAGACGTGGCTGATGCCGAGGTCCCGGAGATATGGAACGAGCTGGGCCGCATCGGCAAAGGTGAAATGGCGGTTGAACTGCAGGCGATACGTGGCGGTCGGGATGCCAGGGATCGCATCGGTTGATGTCCTCTGCGGCGCCCTGCGGCCCTCGACGTTGATCGCCTCAACCACGCGCGCAATGCTGGCGTCGGCAAAGAATTCCTTTGCACTCACGGGCAGCTTGCGGCGCCAGTTCGGATACTCGCTGGTGGTGCCCGGCACGTTCTGCGGCTCGACCTCGCCCAGCAGATCCTCCGGCTGGACCATCAGGAGATGGGAAGGGGTGCGGGCAAGAAAGCGGTAGATGGCTTCGATCGGCGCATCGCCCTCAGGCGACGCAGGCAAGCCTTCGGCGGCCAAGGAGTCGGCCAGCCGCTGCCGATCGATGCCTCGCCGTTGCCGCTCGGCTTCCGCCACGTCGGCCGACGGATAGAGGTCGAGCCTGGACCGCAGTGCCAGGTCAGTGCCGCGCCACCAGGCCGGCAAGGTCGACAAGTCGTGCGTCGACGGCGCTACCAGCGCCTGCTGCGGCCAGTTCTCCGGCTTGCGGAAGCTGCCGTCCGGTTCGTGCTCGAAGTAAAGGAGGCGGTAGCACAGGATGGCGGCGGCTTGCATCGCTTCGTGGAGCCCATCCGGAACCGTGCCGAGATCTTCACCGATGACCAGGCAGCGATGCCGCTGGCTTTCCAAGGCCAGGATCGAGAGCAGCTCCTGGAGGGGATAGCGGATATAGGCGCCCTCGGCCGCGTTCGCCGCCTCCGGCACCCAGAACATGCGCATGAAACCGAGGATGTGATCGATCCGGATCGCGCCGGCGGAGCGCATGTTGGCGTCCAGACATTCGCGGATGGCGGCGTAGGCGGTCTCGCGCATGCGAGTAGCATTGGGCGGCGGCGCGCCCCAGCTCTGGCCCTTGAGGTTCCAGTTGTCGGGCGGCGCGCCGATGCTCCAGCCGCCCACCAGATAGTCCTGCGACCACCAGGCCTCCGCGGAATCGCGGTCGACGCCGACCGCGATGTCGAGATAGACGCCGATCGGCATGCCGGCGGACTGCGCCGTCTCCTGACACGCCATCAGCTGGCCATGCGCGTGCCATTGCAGGTATTCGAAGAACGTGACCCGCTCGGCGTGGCGGGCAACGAAATCCGCGACGGCCGGGCTGTCGGGATCGCGGAACGGCTCGGGCCAGCTGGGCCAGGACAATCTGCTGCCGGCCGCCGCGAAATGCTCGCGCAGCGCCTCGAAAGTGGCGAACTGGCGCAGCCGCTTGCCGCGTTCCCGTCGAAAACCGTCGAACGCGGCGGCGTAGTCATCGCCGTGCTTGAGATGCTGTTCCTGGAAGAGCTGGTAGAGCAGCTCGAACATGCGCCGCTTGCAGCCGGCCGCGCCCGCGTAGTCGACATGAAGGTTCGACCGCAGGCGCGCGAGCTCACCGTTGAACTCCGGCTCCGCGCGCAACGCCCGCGCCGCCTCACAACGCGCGAACTCGGGCATTGCCTCCGGGTCGATGTACAGCACGTTGAGGAAAGACCGGCTGCTCGGGGAATAGGGGCTGCACCGGTCGGGCTCGTCGAAGAACAGCGCATGCAGCGGCGTGAGGCCGATGGCGGCGACGCCTTGCGCTGCGGCATGTCGGATCAGCTCTGCCAGGTCGGTGAAATCGCCGATGCCCCAGTTGCGCGCGGACCGCAGCGCAAACAGCTGCGTCGCCAACCCCCACAGCCGACCGCCGCTCTTCAGCAACGGCGGCAGATAGGCCTGCGCCGGCGCCGCGATGAGCGTGCAGACGCCGATCGGGGAATTGCCGGAATAGAGCGTGAGGTTGTAGTAGCCAGCCGCCAGGGACTCGCCGATGACGAGCCGGTCGGTATTGTCATCGACCGTCCCGGCGAGCGATTGCGTTTCGCCTTCCAGCGTCCAGCGCAACGCCGGCCCGGCGTGGCTGATCGGCACGACCACCGCGCCATCGCCTTCACGCCAGACAAAGACCGGCGGAAGGATGCGGTCGGCGCGGGTGACGTTCAGGCACTGCACCAGCGACCGCAGGGTCGCCTCCGGCACTTCCCGCACGGCGCCGGCGTGGTCGCGGTAGCGTGGCACGATACCGAGTTGTTCGCAGATCTGGTCCAGCGAGCCGGACTGGCTCACGTTACGCTCCTCCGTCCGCCAGGTGCCACGCCGCGAACCAGCCAGGCTTGGCGGCATCGTCGGCGACGTGCGGATGGGTGCTGTGCAGCATCCGGCCGCGCGGCACAACGACCGGCGCCGAGGAATCGGCACGCAGGTTGGCAAGCAGCGTCAGCGCCGCATTGTCGGCCAATCGCCAGGACACGCGCAACAGGCCGTCGGTGGTATCGTATCGCGTGCTCTTTACGTTTGCCCCGCCCAGGCGCGGCATCAGCTCGCGACGGCGCACCGCCAGCAGCTCGCGACAATAGTGCAGATGATCGGCATGTCCGTCGCGCTCAACCTCTGACCAGTCGAGCTTCGAGCGCTGGAAGGTCGCGGCATCGTTCGGATTGGGAATGCGGTCGCGCACGTTGGGGGCGGCGAAGGCGGGGAACTTGGCGAACTCCCGCCGCCGGCCATCGCGCACCGCCTGCGCCAGCTCGCCCTCGAAATCGCAGAAGAATTGGAAGGGCCGGACGGAGGCCCATTCTTCGCCCATGAACAGCATCGGAATCTGCGGCGACAGGATCAGGATCGAGGCGGCCGCCCGCAGCAGTTCGGGCCGGACCAGTTGCGCCAGCCGCTCGCCGAACGCCCGGTTGCCGATCTGGTCATGGTTCTGCAGGAAAGCCACGAAGGCCGAGAGCGGCAGCTCCTGCGTCGGCTCTCCGCGCGGCGCGCCATCGCGGTGAACGGAGGCTTCGCCTTGGTAGACGAAGCCCTGCGCCAGCGCGCGGCCGAGCGCCGCCAGCGGGTCGCGCCGATAGTCGACATAGTAGCCTTCGGACTCCCGTGTCAGGACCACATGGCTGGCGTGGTGGAAGTCATCGTTCCATTGCGCGTCGTAGCGCTGAGGGTCGAGCAAGCGCGCCTGGTTGGCGTCGTTCTCCAGGACCAGATGGACGTGGCGATCGGGGCCGCACGCTTGACGCACGCGAGCCGCCAGCTCGGTCAGGATGTGGGTCGGGCTGTCGTCGAGGATGGCGTGGACGGCGTCCAGTCGCAGGCCATCGAAGCGGAATTCGTTCAGCCAATAGATGGCATTGTGGATGAAGAACTCGCGTACGACCGGCTGGGTGAAATCGATCGCGGCGCCCCAGGGCGTGTGATGGCGGTCGGTGAAGAATTGCGGCGCATACTGGCCGAGGTAGTTACCATCCGGCCCGAAGTGATTATAGACCACGTCGAGGAACATCATCAGGCCGCGTTCATGCGCGGCGTCGATCAAGGCCTTCAGCTGATCCGGCGGGCCATAGGGCCGCGCCGGGGCGAAGGGCACGACGCCGTCATAGCCCCAGTTCCGCCAGCCTGCGAAATCCGCGACCGGCATCAGCTCGATCGCGGTGATTCCGAGGTCCGCCAGCCAGTCCAGCCTGCGCTGCACGCCGGCGAAGTCGCCGCTGTCACTGAAGGTGCCGACGTGGAGTTCGTAGAGCACGGCCTCGGTCCACGACCGCCCGCGCCAGCCGGCGCTGCGCCACTGGTACGCCAGCGGATCGACCACCACACTGGGGCCGTGAACGCTCTCCGCCTGCTGCCGGGACGCGGGATCGGTAACGCGCATGCTGCTGGACAGCTGATAGGCATAGCGGCTGCCGGCGCGGGCCAAGTCTGTGGTTAGCTCGAACCAGCCATCCCTGCTGCGCTTCAGCGGCAGGGCGTCCTGCTGCTCGATCAGGAGCGAGACTCGATCCTGGCCAGGCGCCCAGAGGCGGAAGCGCACGCGTCTGTCCGGCTGCACTTGGGCGCCGAAGGGCAAGTCGTGTGCAAACCCCGTCATGCTTCGGCCGGCGCCATGGTGGGTAGTGACAGCACGGCAAGCGATCGGCCCTTGATCGGTAGCACGCTGCCCATGGCGAGCGTCTCTTGCGCCGCGCTCGGCTCGGCGGTGTCGATGAGCCGTGTCCATGGCCCGTCGATCGGCACCGCGGGGAGTGTGAACTCGACCACGTCGTGGTGGGAGTTGAGAATGATCAGGAGCAAATCGTCCTCGATCGGCGATCCGTGCGAGCCAATGGTCGGGCCGGCTTGCCCATTCAGCAGGACGCCGATGCACCGCGCCATCGGATCCTCCCATTGTTCTGGCGTTTTCTCGATGCCTTGCGGTGTGAACCAGGTGATGTCCTTGATCCCGCGCTTGCAGGCGAAGTTCCCGTGCAGGAACCGCATGCGCCGCAGCACCGGATGCGATCGGCGCAGCGCGATCAGTTGCCGCGTGAACCCGAGCAGGTCGGCTCGCGTCTCCACCAGGCTCCAATCCTGCCAGGTCATCTCGTTGTCCTGGCAATAGGCGTTGTTGTTGCCGCCCTGGCTGCGCGCGACCTCGTCGCCGGCCAGCAGCATGGGCGTCCCTTGCGACAGCAACAGGGTTGCGAGGAGACTGCGCATCTGCTGCGCGCGCTGCGCGGCGATCGCAGGATCGTCGGTTGGGCCTTCCACGCCGAAGTTGAAGCTCAGGTTTTCGGGATGGCCGTCCTGGTTGTTCTCCTGGTTGGCCTCGTTGTGCTTCTCGTTGTAGGAGACGAGGTCGTTCAGCGTGAAGCCGTCATGGGCGGTGACGAAATTGACGGTCGCCCACGGCCGCCGGCCGCGATGGTCGAACAGATCGGCCGATGCGCTGAGGCGGGCTCCCAGGTCGGGCAGCAAGCGCTCGTCACCGCGCCAATAGCGCCGCACCGCGTCACGGTAGCGGTCATTCCATTCCGCCCAGCCCGGCGGGAAATGGCCGAGCTGGTATCCGCCCGGCCCGATGTCCCACGGCTCCGCGATCAGCTTGACGTGCTGCAGCGCCGGCGCTTGCCGGATGACGTCGAAGAAGCCGCTGCCCGGATCGAAGCCATGCTCCTCCCGCCCGAGGGTCGCGGCGAGATCGAAGCGGAAACCGTCGACATGCATGTGCTCGACCCAGTAGGTGAGGGAATCGAGCACCATCTGCAGGACGCGGGGATGCGACAGGTTGAGCGTGTTGCCGGTACCGGTGTCGTTGATGTAATGCCGGTGGTCGTTCGGCATCAGCCGGTAGTAGGACGCGTTGTCGATGCCGCGGAAGCTCAGGGTCGGACCGAGATGGTTGCCCTCCGCAGTGTGGTTGTAGACGACGTCCAGGATCACCTCGATGCCGGCGTCGTGCAGCTGCCGGACCATGGTCTTGAACTCGGCGGACAGGCCGGTCGACAGCAACTGCGGATCGGGCGCGAAGAAGCCGATGGTGTTGTACCCCCAATAGTTCCGGAGGCCATGCTGCAGCAGGTGCGGCTCATCAAATCGGGCCTGGACCGGCAGCAGCTCGATCGCGGTGATGCCGAGCGATCGCAGATAGTCGATGACCGGCTCGCTGCCCAGCCCGGAACAGGTGCCGCGCAGCGGCTGCGGCAAGGCGGGATGCAGCATGGTGAAGCCGCGCACGTGCGCTTCGTAGAGGATGCTGTCGGACCATGGCGTGCCCGGCGGCCGATCGTCGCCCCACTGGAAGCTGCCGTCGACCACGCGGCATTTCGGCATTGCGCGCGCGCTGTCCCGGCGGTCGAATGACAGGTCTTCGCGCGCCGACCCGACGCGGAAGCCGAAGATCGCTTCGGTCTGCAGGAACCGGCCATAGAGGGCCCTGGCATAGGGATCGAGCAGCAGCTTGTTCGGATTGAAGCGGTGCCCCGCCCGCGGATCGTAGGGGCCGTAGACGCGATAGCCGTAGAGCGTGCCGGGTCGCGCGTCCGCCAGGTAGCCGTGCCATACCTCGTCGGTGTATTCCGGAAGCTGTATGCGATCGATCTCGCGCACGCCGGCGGCGTCGAACAGGCAGAGTTCGACCTTCTCGGCATGCGCGGAGAACAGCGCGAAGTTCACGCCCTTGCCATCCCAAGTGGCGCCGAGCGGCCAGGGCTGCCCCGGCCATACCCGCGACCGGGTGGTCGATGACGTCAGTGCACGCGGCACCGCATGCCGCGCCGCGACGCTGGTGGACAACCGCGCTTTCGGTGCCAGGTCCCCAAGATCGGATCGGCGCATCAGCCGCCTTTCCGTTCGAGGATCAGGGTGCTGAGCGGGGGCAGGGTCAAGCGGATCGAGTGCGGGCGGCCGTGCCAACTCTGCGGCTCGGCCATCACGCCGCCGTCATTGCCGACGTTGCTGCCGCCATAGAACGCGGAGTCGGTGTTGAGGCGCTCGGCATAGAACCCGGGCATCGGCACGCCGATCCGATAGTTCGGGCGCGGCTCCGGCGTGAAGTTGCAGACCACCACGGCAATCGAGTCCGGATCGCGGCCGCGCCGCAGGTAGGCGATCACGCACCGTTCGTGGTCGGAGGCATCGATCCATTCGAAGCCTTGCGGCTCGCAGTCGAGCTGATGCAAAGCGGGGATGGTACGATAGATCGCATTGAGGTCGCGCACCAGCGCCTGGGCGCCGCTGTGGTTCGCGTCGGACAGCAGGTGCCAGTCCAACCCCGTATCGTGGTTCCACTCGCGCTCTTGCGCAAACTCGCAGCCCATGAACAGCAGCTTCTTGCCGGGATGGGTGAACATGAAGCCGAGGTAGGCGCGCAGGTTGGCAAAGCGCTGCCAGCGGTCGCCCGGCATGCGGCCGATCAGGGAGCCTTTGCCGTGCACGACTTCATCGTGGCTGATCGGCAGTACGAAGTTCTCGCTGAAGGCATAGAGCAAACCAAAGCTGAGATCGTTGTGATGCCAGCGGCGATGGATTGGCTCCTTGCCGATGTAGCGCAAGGTGTCGTGCATCCAACCCATGTTCCACTTGTAGCCAAAGCCCAGGCCGCCGACATATGTCGGCCGCGAGACGCCGGGCCAGGCGGTCGATTCCTCCGCGACGGTCATGGCGCCCGGATTCTGCCCGTAGGTCAGCTCGTTGAGCCGTCGCAGGAAGGCGGTCGCCTCGAGGTTCTCGTTGCCGCCATAGCGGTTCGGAATCCACTCGCCGGCCTTGCGGCTGTAGTCGAGGTAGAGCATGGAGGCGACGGCATCGACCCTGAGGCCGTCGATGTGATAGCGGTCCAGCCAGAACATGGCGTTGGCCAGAAGGTAGTTCGCCACCTCGTGACGGCCGTAGTTGTAGATCAGCGTGTTCCAATCCTGGTGCATGCCGAGCCTGGGATCGGAATGCTCGTAGAGATGCGTGCCGTCGAAATAGATCAGGCCATGCGCATCGGTCGGGAAGTGCCCGGGCACCCAGTCGAGCAGGACGCCGATCCCTTCCTGGTGACAGCGATCGACGAAACGGGCGAACTCCGCCGGCGTGCCGTGACGGCTGGTCGGCGCATAGAGCGCGATCGGCTGATAGCCCCACGAGCCGTCGAACGGATATTCGCTGATCGGCAGCAGTTCCAGATGAGTGAAGCCCATCTGCTTGAGGTAGGGGATGAGCCGGTCGCCGAGCTCTTGATAGGTCAGATAGCGGTTGTTCTCCTCCGGCACCCGCGCCCAGGAGCTGAGATGACACTCGTAGATCGAGATCGGCGCCGAACGGCTGCTGGCGGTTTCGCGCGTGGTCATCCACGGCTGATCGGTCCAGTCGAACTTGCGCGCGCCATGCACGATCGAGGCGGTATGCGGCGGCCGTTCCGATCTGAACGACAGCGGGTCCGCTTTCAGCGGCAACAATCGTCCGTCCGCGCTCTTGATCTCGAATTTGTAGAGCTCACCGCCTTGGAGGCCGGGCAGGAACAGCTCCCACACGCCGGCTTCGATCCGCTTGCGCATCGGGTGGCGGCGGCCGTCCCAGTCGTTGAAGTCGCCGACCACGCTGACCCGCCGGGCGTTCGGCGCCCAGACCACGAAGCTGACGCCCTTTACGCCGTCGATCTCGATCAACTGCGCGCCGAGCCGCTCGTAGATCTTGAGATGCGTTCCCTCCGCCAACAGATGCATGTCGACGTCGCCGAGCACCGGCGGGAAGCGGTATGGATCTTCCAGCTCGATCGTGTTGGCCGGTAGTTGGAAACGCAGGCGGTAGTCGATCCGGCCCGGAACCGGACCAGCGAAGAACCCCGGTTCGAACTGTTGCTCCAACTCGGCGACGACAGTGTCGCCACGATCCAGCACCCAGGCCTGACTGGCGGCCGGATGGTAGCAGCGCGCTACGAACTGATCGGGCTTGTCCGCATGCAGGCCGAGCAGCGTGAACGGGTCGCCATGGTCGCCGTGAACCAGGGCCGTGACCTGATCATGCAGGCCACGCTCGCGATCGCCATGGCGGCCGCGCGCCGGCGCTTGCGAGCCTTTGCTACGCTGCGGCATGACCGCTGCCTTTGCCGGCTTTCAGGCCGTCCAGCACCGTCTGCAGCCCGGTGATCGGAATGCGCAGCCAGGTCGGGCGGTTGGTCGCCTCGTAGCAGATCTCGTACAGCGCTTTTTCGAGGGTGAAGAGGCTGAGCAGGCGGTTGGCCTCGGCGCGATTCCGCGGGCAGCTCGGGCAGTCGCCGATGGCGTCGAAGTAGTTCTTCAGGAACGTCTCCTGCGTCACCTTGCGCCAGCTTGAGGCGAACGGCAGCAGCTTGCCGATCGAATCCGCTTCGTGCTCGGCGATGGCGAACAAGGCCGCCCATTCGGCATACTCGAAGGACCGCAGCATGCCGGCAACGTCCTTGAAAGAGGATGATTTGGCGCGGCGCTCCTCTAGGGTGCGCGTCGGCTCGCCTTCAAAATCGATGATGTAGAAGTCGTTCTTGGCGACCAGGACCTGACCCAGATGATAGTCGCCATGGATACGGGTCTTGCTGGCGGTGAGAGGACCCTTGCCGAGCACTTCGATAGCAGCCAGGCACTCGTCCTTGCGCTCGATCAGCCCTTCGATCGCGCCGCGCACGGCCTCCGGCGCGTTCGGCAGGGCCTTGGTCAGCTGGGCATAGGCGGTATTCGCCAGCTTCTTGCTCCCGCTCACCCAGCCGGCAACATCCGCCGCTTTGATCGGCTCCGGCTTGAAATGAGGATTGTGGTCGTCACTGGCGAAGGCACGGTGAAGCTCGGCGGTGCGCTTCCCAAGCATTGCGATCAGGCCCAGATAAACCCCGTGCTGTTCCTCCGGCGTGGTTCCGTCGGCCTTCTCGACCAGCCGGAACTCGTCGAACTGCCGGTCCAGATACTCGGTGGTGTAGACCCAGCCATCGCCCTGGTTGCGCACGAAGCCGTTCATGATGGCAAGCGCATGCCGCGTGCCGTCCTTTGCGATCTGCTCGGCGGTGCCGAGCAGGGGCGGCGTATTCTCGAAGTGGGCGACTTCGGTCAGGAAGCGCGCGATCTCCAGCTCCGGATGCTCACCCGGCGAGAGGCGGCGGAAGATCTTGAGCACCGCCTGGTCACCGATGATCACCGAGCTGTTGCTCTGCTCCACGCCAATCCGGCGAATTTCCGGCGCATTGCCCAGGTCGACCGCTCCCAATGCCTCGGTCGACGCGAAGTGCGTTGTGCCATCGGCGCCGGTCAGGTCGGTCCCCTTGCGCATGGCATCGATGAGGGCCAGGACGAACTGATCCGACGTGAACGCATCGTAGACCGCGCCGACTTTCGAACCGCGCCGCGCCTTCGCCAAAGTGAATGGCGTCAGGGGCCAATTCGGTGTGCCGGCCGCCTCGTCCCACGAAACGTCCAGCGGCAGGAAGTAGGACTGCGTCTCCTTGCGCGCATGCAGCTCCAACGTCGCCATCAGCAGCAGAAAATCCCCAAGCTGCCGGCGCCCGAGGGTGCCGAGCACGGTGGTGTCCGCGCGCGCGATCTTGTCGTCCTTGGCTGCGAACCAGCGTTGCTTAGCGATGAAGCCCGGCAGCACCGAGGTCGAGAGCTCGTGCGCCTCACGCCCGCTGGTCAGGCTGTTCCAGCCGTCGCGCATCACCAGGGTGGTGAACTCCGGCATCGGCTCCGGTAGCACGTCGTGCCAGCGCGGTGCGTCCGCAAACTCCGGCAGGACAAACCAGTAGAAGCCGTAGCCGGGCAGGGTCAGCAGATACGGCAGGTCGCCGATCGGTGGGAAGGGCGAGCGGCCCAGCAGTTCCACCGGCACGCGCCCCTTGAAGCGCGAGAGATCCAATTCCACCGCCTGCGCCGCGCGCGACAGGTTCGCGATGCAGAGCAGCGACTCGCCTTCGTGCTCGCGGAGATAGGCGAGGACTTTGCGGTTGCCGGGATAGAGGAATTTCAGCGTGCCCAGCCCGAACGAGCTGTGTTGCTTGCAGACGGCGATCAGGCGCTTCATCCAATTGAGCAGGCTGGAGGGCGAACGGACTTGCGCCTCCACGTTGACCGTGTTGTAGCCGTAGATCGGGTCCATGATCGGCGGCAGGTACAGCCGCTGTGGATCGCAGGTGGAGAACCCGCCGTTGCGATCCGACGACCATTGCATTGGCGTCCGCACGCCATCGCGGTCGCCGAGATAGACGTTGTCGCCCATGCCGATCTCGTCGCCGTAATACAGCACCGGCGTTCCCGGCATGGACAACAGCAGGCTGTTGAGCAGCTCGATCTTCTGCCGGTCGTTGTTCAGCAGTGGCGCGAGCCGCCGGCGGATGCCGAGATTGATGCGCATCCGCGGGTCGGCGGCGTAAAAGCTCCAGAGATAGTCACGCTCCCGCTCGGTCACCATCTCGAGCGTCAGCTCGTCGTGATTGCGCAGGAATATGGCCCACTGGGAGTTGCCGGGGATCTCCGGCGTCTGGCGCATGATGTCGGTGATCGGGTGCCGGTCCTCCTGCGCGATCGCCATGTAGATGCGCGGCATCAAGGGGAAGTGGAAGCACATGTGGCATTCGTCGCCCTGGCCGAAATAGGCAGAGACGTCCTCCGGCCATTGGTTGGCTTCGGCCAGCAGCATGCGGTCGGGATACCTGGCGTCGATCTCCGCCCGGATCTTCTTGATCACGTCATGGGTCTCGGGCAGGTTCTCGCAGTTGGTACCCTCGCGCTCGATCAGATAGGGGATGGCGTCCAACCGCAGCCCATCGACGCCCGTGTCGAGCCAGAACCGCATGACGCGGATGATCTCTTCCAAGAGCTTCGGGTTGTCGAAGTTCAGGTCGGGTTGGTGCGAATAGAAGCGGTGCCAATAGTACGCCTTGGCAACCGAGTCCCAGGTCCAGTTCGACTTCTCCGTGTCGGTGAAGATGATGCGCGCGTCCTTGTATTTCTGGTCGGTGTCGCTCCACACATAGAAGTCGCGCGCCGCCGAGCCGGCCTTGGCCCGCCGGGCGCGCTGGAACCAGCGATGCTGATCGGAGGTATGATTGATCACCAGCTCGGTGATGACCCGGATGCCGCGATCATGGCAGGCGCGCACCAGGCGGCGGAAGTCGCGCATCGTGCCGTAGGCGGGATGGATGCCGCGATACTTGGCGATATCGTAACCATCGTCCTTCAGCGGCGACGGATAGAACGGCAGCATCCATAGGGCGGTGATGCCGAGGTCCTGCAGATAGTCCAGCTTTTGCCGCATGCCTTCGAAGTCGCCGACCCCGTCGTTGTTGGAATCGTGGAAGGCCTTGACGTGCGCCTCATAGACCAGGGCGTTCTTGAACCACAACGGGTTGCTGCGGGTCGAGACCTCCAGCTGGCGATCGAGCTGGACGCTGGGTTGCAGGGGCAGGTTCATGATTGCGCCTCCATCGGCGTCAGCCGCCAGATCGCGCACGGATTGGCGTGGGGATCGAGATGCATGCGCTGGATCTTGCCGTGCCAGCGAACGCGGGCACCGGTCAGCAGTTCTTCCGCGTCGATCGACGCATGATCAGGCAACTTGAACTCCCACAGCGGCACTTCGAAGTCGCAGGATTGCGCGTGCTGCGGATCGAGATTGACGGCGACCAGGATCGCGTTGTCCTTGGTCATCTTGCCGTAGAGCAGAATCTGGTCGTTGAAGGCGTTGTAGAAGCGCAGGTTGCTCAGCTGGTGAAGCGCCGGATTATCGCGCCGGATCGCGTTGAGGCGCGTGATGTGCTGCCGGATGTTGCCGGGCCGGTCCCAGTCCCAGGCCTTGATCTCGTATTTCTCGGAGTTGAGATACTCCTCCTTGCCCGGAATGGCCACGGCCTCGCACAGCTCGAACCCGCTATAGAGCCCATAGACGCTCGATAGCGTTGCGGCGAGGGTCGCGCGCACGATGAAGGCCGCACGCCCGCCGGTCTGCAGGTGAAGGGGGTTGATGTCCGGCGTATTGGCGAAGAAGTTCGGCCGGTAATACTCCGTCGGCTCTTCCTGCGTCAGCTCAGTCAGGTATTCCGTCAGCTCCCGCTTGGTCGTGCGCCAGGTGAAATAGGTGTAGGACTGCGTGAAGCCCAGCTTCGCAAGGCGCTTCATCATCTTCGGCCGGGTGAAGGCTTCCGCCAGGAAGATGACATCCGGATGTTGCCGGCGCACTTCCGTGATCATCCACTCCCAGAACGGCAGCGGCTTGGTGTGCGGATTGTCGACCCGGAAGATCTTCACGCCGTGCCCGATCCAGAACAGCACCACGTCGCGCAGCGCGTGCCAGACCGCCGGATAGGCGTCGCGGTAGAAGTGCAGGTTGACGATGTCCTCGTATTTCTTCGGCGGGTTCTCGGCGAACTTGATGGTGCCGTCCGGCCGCCAGTCGAACCACTCCGGATGTTCCTTGATCCACGGATGGTCGGGCGCGCATTGGATGGCGAAGTCGAGCGCGATCTCCAACCCGTGCGCATGAGCGGCCTGCAGCAGCCGCTTGAAATCCTCGAACGAGCCGAGCTCGGGATGGATGGCGGTGTGGCCGCCTTCCTTGGCGCCGATGGCATAGGGGCTGCCCGGATCGTTTGGACCGGCGGTCAGGCTGTTGTTGCGGCCCTTGCGGTTGGTGCGCCCGATCGGGTGGATCGGCAGCAGGTAGAGCACGTCGAAGCCCATCGCGCGCACATAAGGCAGGCGCGCGACCACATCGTCGAATGTGCCGTGACGTTCCGTCGAGCCGCTCTGCGAGCGCGGCATCAGCTCATACCAAGCGGCATAGAGGGCGGCCTGCCGGTCGACGATGACTCGGAGCTCGCGCGAATAGCGCGATACGTTGGTGCGATCGGCGCAGCGCACGACCGCCATGTGCACCTCGTCCGCTAGCAGCAGCTCGGCCAGCTCCTGGGGCCGCTCGCGCAGGGTCTCGGCGTGGGTCAGCAGGGCTTCCAGGGTCTCGCGATAGCGCCCCTGCGCTCTTCCGGCTGCCTTCTGCACCAGGACGCGGCCTTCTTCCAGCTCCAGGCGCAAATCCTGCCCGGCGGCGCGCTTCTTGGTGACCTCGGCGCGCCAGCTGCCGAACAGGTCGCGCCAGGCTTCGACGGTATAGAGATAGTCGGCATTCTGCGTGAGGGGGATGCGCCCGATCCAGCGGTCGTTGTCGAAGAACTCCATCGGCGCTTCCGACCAATCCGACTCCGTCGCCGTGCGGTACTTGATGCGCACCTGCAGCTTGTCGTGGCCGTCACCGAAGATGTCGGCCCAGACCTCCAGCACGTCGCCGACGATCCGCTTGGCCGGGAACCGGCCGCCATCCAGCTCCGGATGGACTCGTTCGATCGCAATGCGGTTGGCCGCCAGCTCGTCCAGCGCGGTGTGCGAGCCTGGCGCAGGAATAGCAGGTTCAGTGGCGACCTGGTTGGGGTGACGTTTGCGGTCGCCGCGGAACACGCGCGCCGCGAGCGGCTCCAACGTGATCGCATCCCCTGGATGAAAGGCGAGGGGTGTCGCCAATGGAGTCGCGTCGGCGAAGTGGTCGAACATCCCGCCCGTCTCCGCCAGCAAGGGCGCGATCGAAACCTGATGCGATCTCTTTGGATCGGGATTGAGCAGGATGATGGCGCAGCTGTCGGATTCGATCGGATGGCCGCCGTTCAGGCGCAGCAGGCCGACGACAGGATTGTCGGGCGCCGTGATCCGCCGCTGATGACCCTCGCGGTTGAGCGCGGGCACGGCGGCCTTCATCGTGTGCACCGCCGACACGAACTCGGTCAGGTCAATGCCTGTCTCCTCCCAGTCTTCCGGCCTGGTCTTCACCACGTCGAGACGTCGCCTGAACCCATATTCGTAGCCCATCGGCACCATCAGCCCGGTGGAGAAGCAGGCGGCGAACAGCAGATGGAACTTGAGGCTTGCGCTCAGCTGGGCTTGGCTCGACACCTCGGCAGCCAGGCGTTCGGTGTCGTGGCTTTCGGGAAAAGCGATCGACGGGGCAATCAGCCGGAACTTCTCGTATTGGTCCAGCAGCCACGGCGCGCGGAAGTCCCACCACTTGGCGCTGTTGAAGATGTAGTCGAACCCGGCATCGGCCAGCGCAACCACCTGATCCGCCGTGCAGCCGAGCGTCTCGGCGAAGAAGCGCAGGTTGGGTGCGGTCTGCCGCGCCGCCGAGATGATGGATCGCCAGACCCCGGCCGGCACTTGGTAGGCCGCGTCGCACCGGAACCCGTCGAAACCGAGCCCCGCATAGTGCCGCACATAGTGCGTCCAGTAGTCGATCAAGACGGCGCGTGCCGACGGCGTCTCGTAGTCGAGCTCGGCCAGATCCTCCCAGATCGTGACCTTGGTGGGATCGTCCGGATCGATGGCGCGCGGCGCGTACAGCGTGCCGTCGGGATTGCGCCGATACCATTCCGGATGATCGGCGGCGAGCACCGCATCCTGGGCCGTGTGGTTGATGACCAGGTCCATCATCACCCGGAGGCCATGGCGCTGGCCCTCGGCGGTGAATTGCCGCAAGGCAGTCCGCTCTTCCTGGCGCGGCAGGTTGCCAAGCGTCAGGTCGCTCAGGCTGTAGGGATCCTTGATGGCGTAGATGCTGCCGGAACTGCCGGTTGCGTGGAAAGGATTAACGAAGATCCAGTTGAAATTCATGCCGGCGATGCGCCGAAGATGTTTGGTCCAGTTGGGCACGCTGCCAGCCAGCGGCGGGAACAGATTGTAGATGCGGGGGCCGATAACGTCCTTCGCCGTGTCAGCACGCGCTGACGGCGCTTCCTCGAGCATGGTCTTGGCAGGACGTGCTCTCGATGGCGTCACGGAACTCTCCACCCCGGGGTCGGTCGACGCGTTCAGGAGCTCTGCCCCCGCACCGAACAAAAGCGATCTGGCAATAAATCAACGGAAAGACACGCGGCGGCTGCCGCGGACTCTTGCCTCCCAGAGATCAACAAGGGTTAACGCCGTGGGTTCCCGCCCGGGCAGTCGTTAAGCAACGCGTTGCTGTGGAAAACTTTCGATGGCGCGGGCGTAAATCTGCTGATAGCCGAGGGCCGGTTTTGCCCAGCCGAAGTTGCGCGCCATGGCCGACCGCCGCATGGCCATGAAGACGTCACGGTTGCTAAAGGCGTTGAACGCGCGCGTCACCGCCTCCAGGCACGCTTCGACCGAGATCGGGCGGAACAGGAAGCCGGTCAGGCCGTCCTCGATGGAATCCGCCAATCCGCCAGTTCGGCGCGCGATCGGCAGCGACCCGAAGCGCTGCGCATACATTTGGCTGAGGCCGCAGGGCTCGAAGCGGGACGGCATCATCAGGAAGTCGCTGCCGGCGAACATGCAGCGCGCCTCCGCCTCGTCGAACCCGACCTTCAGCGCGATCTCTCCTCGATGGCGGTTGGCCAGCGCGCCGAGTTCGCGCTCCACCGCCGGCTCGCCCTGGCCCATGATCGCGATCTGGCCGCCGGCGCGCACCACCGTCTCGGCAGCGCCGATCATCAGGTCCAGGCCCTTCTGATGCACCAGGCGCGAAACTACCGCGAACAGCGGCCCGCGAGAGACGGCCAGGCGGAAGTCGGCGCGCACCTGTTCGGCGTTCCGCTCCTTGCCGCTGAGATCCTGGGAGTCGAATGGGCTCGCGAGCCCGTCGCCGCGGCTGGGATCCCAGGACGGGTCGATGCCGTTGATGATGCCGGTCAGGCGGCCCTCGCCGGCGCGCACCCTCAGCAATCCATCGAGGCCGCAACCGAGCTCCGCCGTGGTGATCTCCTGCGCATAGGTGCTGCTGACGGTGCTGATCTCCGACGCGAAGGCGATGCCCGCTTTCAGGAACGACACCTTGCCGTGGAACTCGACGCCGTCGATGGTGAAGGCATCGGCCGGGATGCCTAGCCGCCCGAGGCGATCGGGGTCGAACAGGCCTTGATAGGCAAGATTGTGGATGGTCAGCAGGCTGGCCACGGAGACATTGCGCCAGGCTGCGTAGCCGGCGGCCAGCGCAGTCGGCCAATCGTTCAAATGCAGAAGGTTGGGCCGCCAACTTAAACCGGAGCGTCCGCCCGCGATATCCGCGGCGGCCAGGGCAAGGCGGGCAAAGCGAAGATCGTTGTCACCCCAATCCCCGCCCATCGCGTTGCCGTAGGGCGTGCCGTCGCGGTCGTAGAGGCCCGGCGCCAGGACGATGTAGGCGATCAAGCCATCGGGCATGCGAACCTGGGCGATCTCGCAGGGCGGAATGCCGGCGAGGCCGTCCAGCCGCCCAGCGATCTCCACGCCATTGCAGCGTCGCAGCAGCTGGCGGTATCCGGGGATGAGAATGCGGACGTCGCATTGCGCGGCGCGCAGCGCGCGGGGCAGCGCCGCCGACACATCGCCGAGGCCGCCAGCCTTCACGAAATCCGCGGTTTCAGGGGTGACGTAGAGAATCCTGCTCGCTGCGGCGGTCGCGCTGACCGGAAAAGCCGTCGCGTGCCCAAGCGGGCGGAGTGTACCGGCAGCGCTCGCCATTGATGTGAACCCCCCGACGTGCAGCGAAGCCACGGCCGCCTCCGCGAAATATGCGGAAACGACAGCCGGAGAGGTCAACAGAATGCGCGCCGTTTCGTTCCAGTGCTGGCGATCAAAACTCGCGCGGTGCTAAGATTCCGGGAGCCATACCAGCATCGAGCCTGCGCCGCGGTTGGCCCACAGATAGTACGGCAAAGCCGTGACAGTCGTCGGCGTCTCGGCCGGCGGATCGCTGCGATAGAGCGTATTCTGCCAGCCATTGTCCTGCAGGCGTGTTGCATCGGCGGTCAGAGTCACAATTCCGCCGAACAGGTCGGCGCGCCGTTCCGGTTTCACGGTCGACTGGCGCGGCAACTTCAATCGCTGGACCGGTCCGCCGGGATTGTCCGCCTCCTCGACACAATAGACCAGCGGTCCGCGCTTCAGCGCGACCCGCCCGACGTCCATCCGCACGGCAGGGTGGGCGTAGATGCGCTGGGCCGGCATCGGCAGCTCCAGCGCCACCACGTCGCCGGCCTGCCAGCGACGCGCGATCGTGAGGTAGCCGTCCTTGGTTCCCTGCTCGACGGAGACCGGCGTGCCATTCACCGACGCCGTGGCGTTCCGGGTCCAGCCGGGAATGCGCAGCTTCAGGTCGAACGCGAAGGGTGTTTCCGGCTTCACCTCGATCCGGATATCGCCGGACCAGGGATAGGCGCTGACCTCGCGCAACGCCACTTGGCCGCCGGCCAGGCGAACGGTGGCGCTGATGCCGCCGTAAAGGTGGAAGGCGATCGCTTCGTCGCTGCGCGACAGGAAATAGCTGCCGACGGACGCCACCAGGCGCGAGGAGTTCATGGTGCAGCAGGGACAATGATGCCACGCCCACCGGCTGTGCCGGCCGTCGCTCTCCAGCGGGTTGGAGTAGAAATAATGCTGCCCGTCGCGCGCCAGCCCGGTGAGCGCGCCGTTGAACAGCGCCTGTTCCATCACGTCGGCATACTTTCCGGAAAGGTCGAGGTGCAGCATGCGCTGCGCCCAGAAGATCAGCGCCACCGACGCGCAGGTCTCCGCGTAGGCGGTCTCGTTCGGCAAATCGTAGTCTTCGGTGAAACCTTCGTTCGCCTCCGCGGGACCCAGACCGGAGGTGATGTACATCTTGGAGCTGATCACGTCGGCCCACAGCACTTCGAGCGTGCGCTTGAGGCTATCGTCCTTCAGCACGGCCGCAAGGTCGGCCATGGCGGTGTACATGTACATGGCGCGCACGGCGTGGCCGACGACCTTGGTCTGCTCGCGCACCGGCATGTGCGACTGGTTGTACTCGTAGCTCTTGGCCCAGAAATCCTTCGGATCCTCATCGCGCCGGCGTGCCTCCTCGTCGAAATAGTGCGGTTGCCGGCCGCGCTCGTTGATGAAATAGCTGGCGAGATCGAGGTGCTTGCGCTCGCCCGTCAGGTGATAGAGCCGGATCAGCGCCAGCTCGATCTCCTGATGGCCGCAATAGCCGCGCTTCTGGTTCGGGCCGGGACCGAAGGTCGTCCGCACATGCTCGACATAGCGCTCGAGGATTCCCAGCAACCGGCGTCGGCCGGTCGCCAGGAAATAGGCGATCCCGCCCTCGAGCAGGTGACCGAGATTGTAGAGCTCGTGGTTGTCGCGCAGATTTGTCCAGCGCTTGTCCGGCTCGCGCTGCAGGTACCAGCAATTGACGTAGCCGTCCGGCGCCTGCGCACGCTCCAGCTTGTCGGTGATGTCCTCGATTTTGGATTCGATATCGGCATCACGACGGTGGGACAGGGCATAGGACGCCGCCTCGATCCACTTGCCGACGTCGGAATCCCAGAACACCTGCACCGTGAAGTTATGATGGTTGCGCGGAAAGCGCAGCGGCGGGGGTGGGTTCGGCAGGGTCAGGGCTTCCAGGATCCCGTGCGCGCTCAGTTGGATATGCTGGCTCGGAATCGTGCGCGTCAGCACGGTCTCCAGCCGCTCGCGCCAGAAATCGCCTTCCAAATGCACGTCGACAAATCGTACCGGTTTGAATGCGCTCATCCTCATTTTCCTTACGCTTCGGCAACAGTCGATTGCCGGACCACCAAAGAACAGGGCCGCCGCCACACGCCCCGCACGCGCTTGCCGCCGATCATGTCGAGCAGACGTTCTCCGGCTTCGCGGCCGAGCGCGCGCAAATTCATGTCCACGCTAGTCAAGGGCGGCCGGGCCGCCAGCGCCATCACCTCCCAGTTGTCGAAGCCGACGATCGCCACGTCGTTCGGCACCGATAGGCCGCGCTCCCGCAGCGCGTCGGCGGCACCGCGTGCGATCTGGTCGTTGCCGCAGAACAGCGCATCCGGCGTCTTCTTTCGTCCGTCGAACAGGCGGCCGATCGCCTCGCGCCCCCAGGCTTCCGACCAGACGCCGGGAAGATAGAATCCATCCGTCGCAGAGAGCCCGGCGGCCTTGAGCCCGGCGATGTAGCCGGCCTTGCGCAATCGCACCGCCTCGAAGTGCTCTGGGCCGGTGATGTGCGCAACGAGCTTGCGGCCGATCGCGGCCAGGTGCTCCACCGCCAGGACCGCGCCGCCCTCATCGTCCGGCAGCAGCGACAGCGACTGCGGGTCGTCCGCCTGGGAGAAGACGTAGATCACCGGCAAGCCGTGGGCGTGCGGTCCGACCGGCACGCGCTTGTCGGCGCGGCGGGCGGTGACGACCAAGCCATCCACCCGCTTGCCCAGCAACTGGTCGAGGTGCTGACGCTCGCGCGCGGGGTCGTCGGTCGCATTGCACATGAAGACGGCGATCCCCTCTTCGGCCAGCCGTTCCTCCAGCGCCTCGACGATCGGAAAGGTGAACCGACCGAAACTGTCGTTGGAGATGATGCCGATGGTGCGCGACTTCGCCCGATGCAGGCTCTGCGCCAGGTCGTTGGGCCGATAGCCGATCTCGCGCGCCACGCGCACCACGTTGTCGCGCGTCTCCTGCCGCAGGCGGCCGCCGGCGTTCAGCGCCTTGGAGACGGTGCCGATCGAGACGCCTGCCATCCGGGCGACATCGCGGATGGTCGGCGCGCTGCGCATGGTCGGCGCTGACTTGTCGGGCGTGGGGGATGGTGGATCGGTGTTGTCCATGTCTACTTGATCGCGCCGTTAAGGAAGCCGGAGACGTAGTATTTCTGCAGCAACAGGTAGAACGCCATGCAGGGAATGATCGAGATCGTGACCCCGGCCTGCAGCATGCCCCAGTCGGTTCCACCGATGCTGGTCTGCTGCCGCGCGGCGGCGAGGATGAGGGGCAGGGTGAAGGCCGAATCCTTGTTCATCACCACCAGCGCCGCCAGGAACTCGTTCCACGACGTGATGAAGGCAAACAGCGAGACGGTGATGACGGCCGGCACGATCGCCGGCAGGCAGACGCGCGTCAGCACCTGGAAGGAATTGCAGCCGTCGATTACCGCGGCTTCCTCCAGTTCGCGCGGCACCGCCTCGAACGCGTTGCGCATCAGGTAGACGCTGAACGGCAGCTGGATCGCGGTGTGGATGATGGCGAGGCCCACCAGCGAATTGTGCAGCTTCAGCTGCACGAACATGAAGAACAGCGGCGTCAGCAGCGCCTGGTAGGGAATGATAAGGCCCAGCAGCAGCGCGACGAACAGCACTTCCTTGAACGGAATCGGGAAGCGCGCCAGCGCGTAGCCGGCGGGAATGGTGAGGGCGACGCAGAACAGGATGGTGAGGGCTGCGGCGCCGGCGCTGTTGCCGAGATAGGTCAGGACCCCGGCCTGGAACTCCCACAGCCGCATGTAGCTGTCCAGGCTGAGGCCATGCGGGAAATAGGTCGGCGGCACCGCAGCCGCTTCGGTGGTGCTCTTGAGCGAGGCCAGGACCGACGCCAGCAGCGGCAGGAGCATGATGGTGGAGAGCGCGACGCAGGCGGCCGCGGTCAGATATCTGGTGTGGCCATGCCGCATCCGCACGCCGGCCGACGCCATCGGCTTTCGGTGGTAATGCAGGGCGCCAGGGTGCGCCTCCTTGTCCCACAGCGCGCTCATGCGTGGCTTCTGCGGGTGAGCACGATCTGGAAGATCGTGCAGATGAGGATGATGCCGGCGAGCACCAGCGACATCGCCGCGCCGTAGCCCAGCTTCAGGTACGGGAACGAGTTGAGATAGATCAGGAAGACCGAGGTCGCCGTCAGGTTGCGCGGCTGTCCGGCGGTCATGATGTAGAACTGGTCGAAGGCGAGCAGCGAGCCGATCACGCTGACCAGCGTCACCAGCAGGATGGTCCTGGCAATCAGCGGCAGCGTGACCTGGCGCACGCGCTGCCAATAGCTGGCGCCATCCACCATGCTGGCCTCGGTGAGCTCGGCAGGGATCGCCTGGATGGCGGCGACGAACAGGATCATGCCGAAGCCGACCACCTTCCACACGATCGACACGATCACCGCCCACATCGCGACATCGGCGTCGGCGCCGAACCATACGATCGGCTTGTCGATGAGGCCGAGGTCCAGCAGCAGCCGGTTGATCAGTCCGAAATCGTAGCTGAACAGCCAATACCAGAGCAGGCTTGAGGCGCCGAGGCCGATCACCACCGGCGCGAACACCACTGCCCGCGTGACGCGGCGCAGCGGTGTGTTGGTGGCGGTGAGCAGCGCGATCAGGAGCCCGAGCCCCATCAGGATCGGCGTGATCAGCAACGTGTACTTGAATGTGAACTCTAGCGAGGCCCAGAATTGCGGGTCGTTCCAGATCTTCACGAAGTTCCCGAGGCCGACAAACTTCTTCTCCGCGATCAGCGACCAGTTGTGCAGGGACATCCAGCCCATCTGCGCCAGCGGATAGATCGTGAACGCCGCGACGAACGCCAGCGCCGGCGCCAGATAGAGAAGTCCGGTCAGGCTGCTTCTCTTGGAATACATCGTGCTTCCTTCGCGCGAACCAAGACCCGCGGCGCCGGTCGCCCGGCGCCGCGGACCCTGCTGCCTATTCGGCGGCGATCGCTTTCATCTGCGCCTTGGCGTCGGCGATGATCGTGTCGAGATCGGTGTCCTCATAGTAGGCGCGCTGCAGCATCTGCAGCCACGGCCCTTGCGGCGAGTTGATGAGCTCGAAGAACTTCAGGGTGTAGGGTGTCTTCGCCACCTCGATGGCCTTGGCGACCTGCTGCACCTTCGGGTTCTCGCGGAAATACTTGTTGTCCGCCATGTCGCCGCGCGTGGTCATGTTGAGGTTCTTGGCATAGACCTCGACCTGGGTCTCCTCCGACAGCAGGAACTTCATGAAGTCGATCGCGTCGTCGACCCGCTTGCTGCCCTTGGGGATGGTCACGATGTCGCCGCCGGCGAAGGAGGAGACCTGGCCGCTCTTGACGCCGGGCAGCAGCGCGACGCCGAAATCCATGTTCGGGTTCTGCTCCTTGACCAGCGCGATGTTGAAATTGCCGGTGCCCATCATGCCGAGCTTGCCGGACCCGAAGCGCAGGTGGAAGGTCTCGCCGTTCTCGGAGCGGGCGTCCTCGTGCACGTTGCCCGCCTTGATCATGTCGCGGGCCCATTGCAGCACTTCCTTGACGCCGTCGCCCTGCAGCGGCTCGTCGTTGGCGTCCTTCGGCTCGATGGTGGCGCCGCTCGCCCACATCAGCGGGCCGACGGTGAAGATGTTGCAGCCAGCGCACGAGCCGGGGAGGAAGTAGCCTTTCACGTCGCCGCCGAGCGCCGTGATCTTGTCGGCGTACTGGCGGATCTCCGCGAGGCTGGTCGGCGGCCGTTCCGGATCGAGCCCGGCCTTGCGGAACAGGTCCTTGTTGTAGAAGAGGGCGGAGACGTCGGCATAGAGCGGCACGCCATAGAGCCGCCCTTCGTAGGTCGAGACCGCCATGTGGCCGGGGCTCGCGGTTTTCAGGCTCGGATCGCCGACGATCAGGTCGGTGATGTCGACCAGCTGTCCGGCTGCCTCGAATTGCGGGCCATAGATCAGGTCCATGCCCATCAGGTCGGGCACTTCGCCGCTGGCGATCGCCTGTGCGATCTTCGGCACCATCTCGGTATGCGGGATGTAGGTGAGGTGGATCTTGCGGTCGGGATTCTTGTCGTTCCACGCAGCAACCAGCGCATCCACCATGCCGGCGTTGCCGCCGCTGCGCTCCCACATCTCGAGGTCTTCGGCCATCGCCGGGAACGCCATCATCGCCAGCATGGCCGCAAGCGCCAGCCGGTACTTTCCGAACGTCGGCACTGTCATTGCTTCCTCCCGTTGTCGGTTTTTGCCGGCCGCTCCCCAGGCCGAAGAAAAGCTTTTCCTTCTTTTTCACGACGATCCCTTTTCGGGACTTCATTGTCATGTGGGAAAAGCTTTTCTCATACAAATTGCGCTCGTTTCGGAGCGGAATCAAGCAAAAATTCCTGGTGCGCCGAGGGGCGCCCGGGGCCGATCCGGAAATGGATGGAGGGTAGGTGGGCTAGCGCCGAGCGAGTTGCTGGGCGAGGGCGGCTTCCTGCCGCTCGTCCTGCTGGCGCTTCAGGGCGAAATAGACCCGGGCGACCTTGCGCGCATAGTTCTCGCCGCGATCGGGCGTGCGCGAATGATAGTGGGCGACGGCCTGCCAGTTGTAGCCGACCTCGTTGATCTGCTTGCGCAGGATCCAGGCGGCGATGCTGATGTTGTAGCAGGCGTTGTAGAGATGCTTCTTCTCGACGCCGTATTCGGACAGCGGCTCGAGCCAGAGCGAGTTGATCTGCATCACGCCCATGTCGACCGAGCCGTTGGTGTTCTGGTTCTTCGCGTTCTTGTCGTACCGGCTTTCCACCCAGGCGATCGACTGCAGCAGCATCGGCGGGACCTTATACATTTTTCCCGCCTCTTCGAAGCAATCCATCATGGTCCGCGGCTGCTGCTGCCCGGCATGGGCGGCAGAGGCGAACACGACGAACACGAGGGCGGCGAAGATGCGAAGCATGTGGCCGGATGGTCCCGTCTGGCGCTGCGGTGCGGTCCAGCTAGGATTCCCCGAAAATCGTTAAAATAGCGTCTACCTACACACCCGGGTTGGGTCCACTGAAAGGCCGGCATTTCGGGGGTATTTGAGGCTTTTCCGGGCCGCGGACGTTGTTCCTGCGGCTATTCCGGCGATTATTCCGAGAGCGCGCGGCGGGCTCGCGGTTGAGGGATGGCCCGGGTGCTGCCGCGCTCGCGGATTGCGAAGCCGACATCGATGCGGGGATTGTCGGGGCGCTCGCCGGTCTCGATGATTTTCATCACGATCTCGGAGGCCAGACGCCCCATCTCATAGCGCGGCGTCGCGACCGAGGTGATCGGCGGATGGGCGCAGGCGGCGAATTCCAGGTCGTTGAACCCGACGATCGAGATGCGGTCCGGCACTGCGATGCCGCGGCGCTGACATTCGAACAGCGCGCCGAGCGCCAGGTTGTCGTCGCAGCAGAACAGCGCCTCCAGCTCGGCGTCGCGATCCAGGATGGTGCCGATCAATTCGCCGCCCGCGCTGACGCTCGACGGCCGCGGCGTGGTAGCGACTAGTCCGTCGGTCGGCAGCTTCGCTTCTTCCATCGCGCGATTATAGCCGGCCATCCGCGCATGCGCGCGCGCATCGAGCCGCGCCGCGATGTAGCCGATCCTGCGATGACCGCCGGCGATCAGGAAGCGCGTCGCTTCGTAGCCGCCCTGGCGTTGCGAAAGGCCCACATTGATGTCGATCGGATCGTCGGTGAGCTCGAAGGTCTGCACCACCGGCACGCCGGAGCGCTCGAGCAAGCGGCGCGCATGCGGCGTCTGGTCGATGCCGGCGATGAGGATGGCTTCCGGATGCTGGCCGATCAGAGTGGCGATGACGTTCTCTTCTTCCGTCAGCGAATAGCGGCTGGAAAACACCACGACCTGGAAGCCCGCCGGCAGGAGCGTGTCGTGCACCGCGCGCAGATAATCCGCGAACACGCCGTTGGTGAGCGATGAAACGATTACGCCGATGGTATGCGTGCGCGCGGAGGCGAGGCGGCTTGCAGCCACGTCGGGCACATAAGCGAGCTCGCTGACCGCCGCATCGACGCGGTGGCGCAGCGCCGCCGACACCATGCGCGGATGGCGCAACGCGCGTGAGACCGTCACGGCGCTGACGCCGGCGAGCTTGGCGACATCGGCCAAGGTGCTGCGTTTCCTGCGAATGGCTCCCCTCCGGCCCGCGAGTGAGAAAGGGACGTATTGAGTACAGTCGGTTGGACTTGTCAATTCTAGGAGAAAGCGCTTTCATTGCCAATTGACAGCGCTTTCATTTCTCCCTAATCATGGACCTGCCTGGCGGGAGAGGCAAGAAGCAGGGGCAAAATCAATCATCCGTCCGGGCCTCAAGCAACGAAGAACGTTCTTTAGGGAGGAGTTCGGATGTTTACGTCGACCACGCTTCGGCGGGCGATGACGCTGCTCGCGGCGGCATCGGTGACCGCTCTGTTCGCATACGCGCCGGCTGCCAAGGCGCAGGAAGTCGTCTCGGGTCCGGCCGCGGAGCCGGAATGCTTCGTGCCCTGGACCGACCAGACCAAATTCTTCAAGTTTCCAAAGAAGGAAGGGCCGTATCGCATCGCCCTTGCCAACGGCTTCATCGGCAACACCTGGCGCATCCAGATGATCAAGACAGCGAAGGCCTATTCCGATCAGCCGGAAGTCGCAGCGAAGCTCAAGGAATTCAAGGTTGTGTCGACTGGCGAAGACGTTGCCGCGCAGATCGCCGCGGTCAACAACTTCATCGATTCCGGCTACGACGCCATCGTCATCAACGCGCAGAACCCGACGGCGTTCACGCCCGTCATCAAGCGCGCGAAGCAGGCCGGCGTGATCCTGGTCGCGTTCGACAACATTCTCGATACCGAGGATGCGATCAACGTCAACGTCGATCAGAAGGGTCTCGGCGAGTACTGGGCGCACTGGCTGGTCAAGAACATCCCGAACGGCGGCAAGATCCTCGAAGTGCGCGGCGTCGCCGGCACCTCGGTCGATACCGACCGCCACAACGGTATCCACGAAGTGCTCGATGCCTCGGGCAAGAAGTGGGACATCGTGGAAGTCGTCGGCAAGTGGGATGACGGCACGGCGCAGAAGGTCTCGGCCGATGCGATCGCGGTGCAGAAGAAGTTCGACGGCATCACGGTACAGGGCGGTTCGACCGGCACTGTCCGCGCCTTCATGGATGCGGGTCACCCGTTCGTGCCGGTCGGAGGCGAGACCGAGAACGGCTTCCGCAAGCTGTGCGCTGCGCACGGCGCCGAAGGCCTGAAATGCGCGTCCGGTGGAACCGGCCCGGCCCAGGTCGCGGTCGCGATCAAGACCGCCATCGCCGCGTTGGAAGGCCAAGTGGTGCCGCAATCGGTGAAGCTGCCGCTGGCCACCACCGAAGACCCGAACTTCAAGGATGGCGAGAGCTACTACGCCAAGGAAGGCGACAACTTCTTCGTGGGTAATGCCTTCCCGACCTGTGGGATTAACTTCACGGCCCAGGAAATCATGGGCCAGTCGGAACAGAACGACTAACCAAGACCGCAAACACCGTTGACTAGTCCCGGCGCCGCTGGGGATCATCCCCCACGGCGCCGGTTTGTCTCCGGCCTTACCTGAGAAGCACGCGATGGACGGTTCTGCTTCCGCCCCGTTGTTCCGCATGGAAGGCGTTTCCAAGCGCTATGGCGGCGTTAATGCGTTGACCAATGCCGACCTGACGGTCGAAACCGGCCGTATCCATGGCGTGCTTGGTGAGAACGGGGCGGGCAAATCCACGCTGATGAAGGTCATGGCCGGCGTCGTCCAGCCCGACGAGGGCAGCATGACGCTCGCCGGCAACTCCGTCCGCTTCGCCAATCCCGCCGCGGCCAACGCCGCCGGCATCGTCTGCATCTTTCAGGAACTCTCGCTGGTGCCCGACCTCTCGGTCGCCGACAACATCTGCATCAGCAACCCGCCCAAGCGCTTCGGCCTGATCGACCAGCGCGCCCAGCGCCGGATGGCTGAGGAGGCGCTGGCGCGCGCCGGCGGCGAGGACATCCACCCGCTGGCGCCGGTCAAGGACCTGCCGCTGTCGCGCCGCCAACTGGTGGAGATCGCGAAGGCCCTGGTGCGCAACCCGCGCATCCTCATTCTCGACGAGGCGACTTCCGCGCTGACTGCTGCGGACGTGCGCAAGGTGTTTGCCGTGCTGAAGCGATTGCGCTCGGAGGGGCTGGCGCTGCTCTATATCTCGCACCGCATGGCGGAGATCGCCGAGCTTGCCGACGAATGCACGGTGTTCCGCAACGGACGCAACGTCGGCACCTTCAAGTCCGGCGCCAAGACCGACACCGAGATCGTCGAGATGATGATCGGGCGCGAATACAGCCATGTCTTCCCGCCGAAGCCGGCGCCGAAAGCCGGCACCGACGAACCGGCGCTGGAAGTGCGCAATCTCTCCTGGAACAACCGCCTCAAGGACATTTCGCTGACCGCGCGCGCCGGCGAAATCGTCGGCCTCGGCGGCCTGGACGGGCAGGGCCAGCGCGAGCTGCTGCTGTCGCTGTTCGGTGTGCTGCGCGGCGCCACGGGCGAGGTGCTGATCAACGGCGCGAAGGCGACGCTGGGCAGCCCCAATGACGCGAAGCGCGGCGACATGGCGCTGATCCCGGAGGATCGCAAGACCGAAGGCCTGATGCTGCCGATGTCGGTGCGCGACAACCTCTCGATGGCCTCGTTGTCGCGTCTGTCGCGGCTCGGCCTGGTCGATCACGCGGCCGAAAGCAAGGCGATCGACGAGATGATTGCGCTGCTCGGGATCAAGACCGACGGCACGGCCGTGCCGGTCGGCACTTTGTCCGGCGGCAACCAGCAGAAGATCGTGATCGCCAAATGGCTGATGACCAGGCCGAAGGTCATCCTGCTCAACGATCCCACCCGCGGCATCGACGTCGGCACCAAGGCCGAGATCTACCAACTGCTCCGCAAGCTCGCCGATGCCGGCTCCGCAATCCTGTACTACTCCACCGACTATGACGAGCTGGTCGGCTGCTGCGACAAAGTGCTGGTGATGTATGACGGCGCGATCGGCCGTGTCCTCACCGGGTCGGAGATCACCGAGCGCGCGCTGGTCGGTAGCGCGCTCAACCTCGGCGCCAACCCCGTGGAAACCGGCACACCGAGTCTCGCCGGCGCGGGAGCCGGACGATGAGCGATCACGCACTCTCCGCCCAGCATTCGAGTGATTGGCGCTACTGGTTCGGCGAGCAGCGCGGCACGCTGCTGGCGTTCGCGGTCTTCGTCATCATGTTCGTGATCTACACCGGCAACCACCCCGCCGGCTTCAACGCCAACGTGGTCACCACCGCCGCGAACAAGGGCGTGCTGCTGGCGCTGATCGCGATCGCGCAGACCTTTGTGGTCTTGACCTCCGGCATCGACCTGTCGATCGGCATGATCTTCATCCTGTGCAATTGCGTCGCTTCTTACATCGTCGTTGGCACGGCGCTGGAGGCGACGCTCGGCGTCTTCGGCGTGCTGCTGACCGGCCTCGCTTGCGGTGCGCTCAACGGCTTGATCGTCATATATGGCCGCCTGCAGCCGATCGTGACCACCATCGCAACCGGCGCGGCTTTTTTCGGCATCGCCTTGCTGCTCCGTCCATTCCCCGGCGGCGCGGTTCATGAAGGCCTGGCGGACTTCCTGACCGGACAGTTGCCCGGCGGCATCCCGGCCAGCGCCGTCGCGCTGCTCGTGGTCGTGCTGGTGATCTGGATTCCGTTTCGCAAATCGATGCTGGGCCGCGTTGTCTATGCCGTGGGCTCCGCGGAGCCGGCCGCCTACATGTCCGGCCTCCATATCCAGCGCGCGAAGTTCGCGGCGTATACATTGGCGGGCTTGCTGGCGGCGATCGGCGGGCTTTTCATCACCTTCGTGACCTACACCGGCGAGGCGTCGTCGGCCAACGCCAACACGTACACGCTCAACTCCATCGCCGCCGTCGTCCTCGGCGGCGTGTCGTTGTTCGGCGGGCGCGGCAGTGCCATCGGCGCGATCTTCGGTGCGCTCATCTACCGCACCATCGGTGACCTGCTGTTCGTGTTCGATCTCGATGCGCTGTGGCAGCCGTTGTTCCTCGGCGTTGTCCTGCTGGTCTCGGTCTGCCTCGGCTCGTTCCGCCTGATCCGCATCCGCAACCGGCTCGATCTGTTCGGGTAAGGCCATGACCAATCTCGGCGCCACCAATCCCGTCCTGCGCCGGTTCGATCCGGCGGTCCTGACCGCGTTCGGATGCATCGTCGCGCTGCTGCTGATCGGCAGCATCGTCAACGAGAACTTCCTGTCGCCGGAGTATCTGCTGCAGCAGCTCCAGGTCGGATCTTTCCTGGCCCTGGTCTCCACCGGCATGATGATCGTGATCCTGCTGGGCCAGATCGACCTCTCAGTGCCGTGGATCATCACGGTCGGTGGCATGATGTCGACGGCGGCGGCAGGCTGGGGACCGTGGGGTGCTACCTTCGCCATTCCAATCGGCATCCTGTGCGGCCTGGCGTTCGGCCTCATCAACGGCATCGGCGTTGCGTATCTGCGCGTGCCGTCCATGATATTCACCCTTGCCATCAACTCCGTGGCGCTTGGACTGATGACCGTGCGCACCGGCGGTTTCGCGCCGCAGGACATGGCGACGGAGGCGATGAACGAGCTCGCCACCGGCCGCCTGATCTTCGGCATTCCGAACCCGGTCTGGGTATGGGTCGCCGTCGGTGGCGTAACGGTGTTCCTGTTGCGGCGCACGGTGTTCGGCCGCGCCGTGTACGCCATCGGCAACCGCGAGATCGCGGCCTATCTCTCCGGCATCCGCACCCAGCGCGTGGTGCTCGCGGCTTTCGCCATCTCCGGCGCGCTCTCCGCCTTCGCCGGCGCGCTGCTCGCCGGCTATTCGACCAAGGCCTACCAGGGCATGGGCGATCCCTATTTGCTGCCCTCGATCGCCGCGGTGGTGCTGGGCGGAACGTCCATTCTCGGTGGCCGCGGCACCTATCTCGGCACCGTCGCCGGGATCATCCTCATCACGCTGCTGCAATCGATCCTGTCGGTGGTGCAGATAGAGGAAGCCTTCCGCCAGCTGATCTACGGCGCTGTCATCATCACGATGCTGCTGATCTACGGTCGCCAGCGCGCGCAGACCTGATCCTTCCCGGTTGAGTCATCCCCCGGTGGAACCTTTGCCGCTGGAGGGTGTTGCTCGCATATCTCAAGCAACTTTCCGGTGGGGAAATGAAACCTCTTGCGATCCTCGGTATCGTGCTGATCGTCCTCGGCATCGCGGGCCTCGTCGTGCCGCGCTTCACCTATACGACTGAGGAGAAGGTCCTGGACGTCGGCCCGCTGGAGGCGACCGCGGAGAAGGAACACACCATCGCCATCCCAGACATTGCCGGCATCATTGCCGTTCTGGCCGGCGGCTTCCTGGTGTTCATGGGCCGCCGCCGCGCCTAGGCGGCGCGCCTTCCGAGCATCAGCTGCAGGAAGGCGAGGTCGAGCCAGCGCTCGAACTTCCATCCGACTTCGCGGAACTGCGCCAAGCGCTCGAAGCCGAACTTCGCGTGCAGGCGCAGGCTTGCCTCGTTAGTCGCATCGATTCCAGCAATCATCGTGTGCAGCCCGCGCTCGGCCGCGCGCTGGATGAGCGCGGGCAGCAGCGCCGTCCCGATACCGCGGCCACGCTGCTCCGGCGCCACATAGAGCGAGTTCTCGACCGTGTGAAGATAGGCCGGCCAGGGGCGGAACGGGCCATAGCTGGCAAAGCCGACAATTGCGCCGCCATCCTCCGCCACCAGCACAGGCAGGCCGTGCTCCTGCTTGCTCTTGAACCACGCCGCCTGCTGCTCGCTCGATCGCGGCTGGTAGTCGTAGACCGCGGTGGTGGTGAGCACGGCGTCGTTGTAGATCGCCAGCATCGCCGCCAGATCGAGCGCGCGCGCGTCCCGGATGACAGTCGCCATCGGTGCCTCCGCTCTTGCCGAGACGGCATGATTCCACTATAAAGGAATTATGTCTAGTATAGCGTCAGACGAGCTGGACGGCCAAATCGCCGCCCGTCTGCTGGCGGAGCGCACCAGCCGCAACTGGAACCTGGAGCAGCTGGCGGAGCGCTCCGGCGTCTCGCGCGCGATGATCAGCAAAGTCGAGCGTGGGGAAAGCAGCCCGACCGCCGCGGTGCTCGGGCGACTGTCGGCCGCGTTCGGGCTGACCCTGTCGCAGCTGCTGGCGCGGGCGGAGCAGGGTGCGGCGCGATTGCTCAACCGGGAAGGTGAGCAGGAGCGCTGGCGCGATCCCGATACCGGCTTCGAACGCAGGGCGCTGACGCCGCCGGACTCCTCATCGCCCCTGGAGCTGGTCTGGGGCGACCTGCCGCCCAAGGCACGGGTGGATTACCCCGCCTCCGCCTTCACCTTCATCGAAGACCAGCAAATCGTGGTGGTCGCCGGACGGCTGACCTTCACGCAAGGAACGCAGGCGCATCAGCTGCGCGCCGGCGATTGCCTGCGCCTCGGCCCGCCTGCCGATTGCCGGTTCGAGAATCCGGGCGTCGCGCCGTGCCGCTACCTGGTCGCGGTGCTGCGCCGGAACCGCTAGCTCACCTTCGCCTGCCGCTTGCTGACCTGCCAGGCATCGAGCTTGCCGCGGGCATCGTTCTTCACCGGATCCATCGCTTCGTCATGGTCGGGGCGCTTGGCCGTCAGTTCGATGACGTAGCCGTTGGGATCGCGGAAATAGATCGAATCGATGAACTGGTGATCGGAGACGCCGCGGGTCTCGATCCCTGCCGCCTTGCCCTTTGCCATCATGGTCTCGAGCACGTTGCGCGGCACCTCAAGCGCGATGTGCAGGTCGAAATCATGCTGCTTCTTGAACTCGAACGGCATGTCGGGCGCCTCGAAGAAGGCGAGGCACGAGCCGTCGTCCATCTGGTAAAAGGTGTGGAGGGTGCCGGTCTTGCGGCCGCTCTTGGTCTCCTTGATCTCCAGGACATTGCACAGCGGCAGGCCGAGGAAGTCCTCGTAGAAACGCCGCGTCTCCTCGGAATCCCGACAGCGATAGGCGTTGTGATGCAGACCCTTGATCATGCTCCGCTCCATCTCAACTCGCGCGAAAGCGCCTAGATGGCGTTGAACTTCTGCTCCTTGACCGAATCGCACAGGCCGTAGAACACCTCGTTCACCTTCGGCCAGCTCTTCAGCTTTTTCACGTTGCCCAGCCAGCGCGTGACGTTCGGATACTTGGTGAAGTCGCAGCGGATCACTTCGCCCAGCGTGACGAGGCCGGCGCCGAAATAGTCCGCGATCGAGATCTGGTCGCCCGCGAGATACTGCTTGTTCCCGATCCAATGATCGTTGAGCAGGCTGAGCCAGCCTTGTGCGCGCTCCTTGCCCCATTCGATGGTTGCGCCGTGGATCTCGTCGGTCTTGCGCTTATGGTGCGGGAAGACCTGCGGGTAGATGAAGCCGTAGGCCCAGTCGCGGTAGAAGTTGCTGTTGATCCAGTCCATCACCTCGTTGACCTTGGCGCGCTGCTTCAGGTCCTTGGGGTAGGTCGGCGAATTGATCTTGTCCGCGAGATACTTGAGGATCGCCGAGCTTTCCGTCAGGCGGAAGTCGCCATCTTCCAGTACCGGAACCATGTGGTTGGGATTGATGGCGAGGTACGCGTCCTTGTAGTGCTCGCCGGTGAACAGGTCGACGACCTGCTCCTCGACCGCGATGTTGTTCTCCGCGATGAACAGGCGCACCGGACGGCTCGTCATCGACACCGGATGCATATAGAGCTTCATGAATACCCTCCCAAGCTGGCATTTTCCTCGGCGCTACTGTGACTGGCGCCGTTGCAATAAATCTACACCGGTTCGGGCCGCCCGGATAGTATGCAGGCGACGGTCAAATCCGGCAGAATCGCCCAATGGTCGAGGCCACTGAAACCGACGGATTGGTGCAGCAGGCTGCAGCCAGCAGCGTGGCGAGCCTGTTCCTCATGCATGCGCGCATCTATCCCGATCGTCCGGCCTTGGTGGAGGGTGATCGCCGCTTGAGCTATCGCGAGGTTGGACGGCGCGTGGCAGCGCTTGCGGGGTGGCTGCGGCGCCACGGCGTGGGGCAGGGCGACCGGGTCGCGATCCTGTCGGAAAACCGTCTCGAATATCTCGAGCTCTTTCTGGCCGCTGCTTCGATCGGCGCCATTGTCGCGTGTCAGAACTGGCGCCTTGCGGCGCCCGAACTCGCGCACTGCCTCGCCATGGTCGAGCCGAGGGCCATCCTGGTGTCGCCGCGCCATGCCGATCGCCTCGCTGCGGTAGCGGCCCTACCGACGGTGCTGACGTACGGCGCCGACTACGATGCCGTGGTCAGCGCGCCAGGGGTGATCAGTCCGTCTGTGGCGCTCGATCCGGAATCGCCGCTGCTCATCCTCTATACCAGCGGCACCACCGGCCTGCCCAAGGGCGCGGTCATCAGCCATCGCGCCGAGATCGCGCGCAACATGGTGCTGCGCGCCGAATTCGGCATCGCCGCCGAGGACGCCTTCGTCGCGTGGTCGCCGCTCTATCACATGGGCGCGGCGGAGTTCTCGCTCGGCACCTTGATGAGCGGCGGGACGGTGTTCGTGGTCGACGGCTTCGACGTCGCGCGGTTGATCGAGATCGTCGCCACCGAGCGCATCGGCTGGCTGCTGCTGATGCCCGGCATGGTCGGACGCTTCGCCGCCGCGCTGAAGCAGTCCGCCGTCACGGTCAAAGGCGTCAAGGTGTGCGGTGTGATGGCGGACCTGGTGCCGCCGGCAGAGATTGCCGAAGTGACGACGCTGCTGAACGCACCCTACGCTAATACTTTCGGCGCGACCGAGACCGGCTGCCCGCCTTGCTCGTCGAATCTCATTCCTGTCGGTGTTTCGCCGACCAGGCTGTCGAAGCAGCAGAGTCCCTTCTGCGAAGTGCGCCTGGTCGATGCCGAGGACCGCGAACTGCCCGACGGCAGGCCGGGTGAGCTCTGTATGCGCGGGCCGACGCTGTTCAGCGGCTACTGGCGCGCACCGGAGACCAACGCCGAGGACTTCCGCGGCGGCTGGTTCCACATGGGCGACGTGTTCGTGCGCAATCCGGACGGCACGCTCGATTTCGTCGACCGCGTGAAGTACCTGATCAAGTCGGGCGGCGAGAGCATCTACCCCGCCGAGATCGAGCGCGTGCTGCTGCAGGACAAGCGCGTCGCCGATGCCGCGGTGGTTCGCAGGCGCGATTCCAAGTGGGGCGAGGTGCCAGTCGCCTTCGTCGCGCGCCACGACGAGGCGCTGACGGAGGAAGAGCTGCGCGGCCGCTGCCGCGAGCAGCTGGCCGGCTTCAAGCAGCCCAAGGAAATCCATTTTATCCCGTTCGACGCCTTCCCGCGCAGTGCGTCGGGCAAGATCCAGCGCCACGAGCTGGAACAAAGATTGAGGGAACCATGAGCTCTGAGCCCGACGCGCCGACCACCAGCATCGCCAGCCACGGCGCCGAAGACGTGTTCATCCGCGGCGTCAGCCTGTGTAAGGACCTGATCGGCCAGCGCAGCTTCACCGAGGTGATCTATTTCCAGATCCTCGGCCGCATGCCGACATCCGATCAGTCGGCGCTGATCGATGCCTGCCTGGTCGCGCTGATGGAGCACGGCCTGACGCCGAGCGTGCTGGCCGCGCGCCTGACCTATTCCAGCGCGCCCGAAGCGCTGCAGGGCGCCGTCGCCGCCGGCTTGCTGGGCGTCGGCAGCCGTTTCGTCGGCAGCATGGAAGGCTGCGCCGCGCTGCTGCAGCGGGTCGTGAATGCGGAGGACGGTGCAGCCGAGGCAACCCGCATCGCGGTCGAGCACCGCGCCGCGCGCACGGCGCTGCCAGGATTCGGCCACCCGACCCACAAGCCGGACGACCCGCGTGCCCAGCGCTTGCTGGAACTGGCCCACGAACGCAATGTCGCGAGCAAGCATGTGGCCGCGATCGCCGCGCTCAGCAACGCGATCGACGCCACCTACGGCCGCCACATCACCATCAACGCCACCGGTGCGATCGCGGCCGTGCTCGGCGATTGCGGCGTCCCGGCCGAGATCGCCCGCGGCTTCGGCCTGATCGCGCGCTGCGCCGGCCTGGTGGGGCATCTGTACGAAGAGCAGCAGAAGCCCACCCTGCGCGCTACGTGGGAGGCGGCAGAGCGGGCGGTACCGTACGAGGCAGGGAAAGGCGAGGGCTAGCCTACACCTTCACCCACTTCCCATCCTTCGCGGACGATTTCACTGCCGCTTCGATGAAGGCGATGCCGCTCACGCCATCCTCCACCGTCGGAAACATCACCGCCGGGTCGAGCTTCTTCTTCGACCGCGCGGCGCGGATCGCGGTGGCGACTTCGGTGTAGATGTTGGCGAATCCCTCCAGGTAGCCTTCCGGATGTCCGGGCGGCACGCGCGTGACGCGCGCGGCGGCGGCATTCGCGGCCCCTGTGCCACGCGACAGGATCTGTGGCGGCTTGTTGAGCGGCGACCAGATCAGCTGGTTGGGATGCTCCTGCCACCATTCCAGCCCGCCCTTGGTGCCATAGACGCGGAGCTTGAGGTTGTTCTCGTTGCCCGGCGCGACCTGGCTCGCCCACAGCATGCCTTTGGCGCCGCCCCTATAGCGCATCATGACGTGGACATTGTCGTCGAGCTTGCGGCCCTTCACGAAGCTGGTGAGGTCGGCGCTCAGCGAGTCCAGCTCCAGTCCGGTCACGAACGCCGCAATGTTGTGCGCATGCGTGCCGATGTCACCGAGACAGCCGCCGGCGCCGGCGCGCTTGGGATCGTTGCGCCAGGCCGCCTGCTTGTGGCCGGTATCCTCGATCTTCTCGGTCAGCCAGTCCTGCGGGTATTCCACCTGCACAACGCGGATCTCGCCCAGGTCGCCCGCCTTCACCATCGCGCGCGCGTGCCGCGCCATCGGGTAGCCGGTGTAGTTGTGGGTGAGGGCGAAGATCCTGCCGCTCTGCTTCACTGCTTTCTGGAGCGACAGTGCCTCCTTGAGATTGAGCGTCAGCGGCTTGTCGCAGATCACATGGATGCCGGCCTTCAGGAATGCCTTGGAAGCAGGAGCATGGGTGTCATTCGGCGTGACAATCGCCACCGCCTCGATGCCGTCCGGCCGCTTGGCCTCTACCCTGGCCATGGTCTCGAAGTCGTCGTAGACGCGGTCCGGCGCCAGCCCCAGCGCCTTGCCGGAGCGTTGTGCCTTCTCCGGCGTCGACGACAGGGCACCTGCAACGAGGACGTAGTGGTCGTCCATGCGTGCGGCAAGGCGATGGACGGCGCCGATGAAGGCGCCTTCGCCGCCACCAACCATTCCCAAGCGGATCCGTGCGTCCGCAGTTTCGCGGCCGCGGCCTTCGATTGGCATGTTCTTTCCCTCTCTGCGTTTCTATCGAATGCCCAGCATGCGCCGGTTGGCTGCGAGGTCCGCGCCGCCCGCCGCGAAATCGTCGAACGCCCGCGCCGCCACCTGGATGATGTGATCGCGGATGAAGATGGCGCCTTCGCGGGCGCCTTGCTCGGAATCCTTGATGCAGCATTCCCACTCCAGCACCGCCCAGCCCTGGAAGCCGTGCTGCGCGAACTTGGAGAAGATGGCGCTGAAGTCGACCTGGCCGTCACCGAGCGAGCGGAAGCGTCCTGCCCGGTTGACCCAGGACTGGAACCCGCCATAGACGCCGGTGCGGCCGTTCGGATTGAGCTCCGCGTCCTTCACGTGGAACATCTTGATGCGCTCGTGATAGATGTCGATGTACTGCAGATAGTCGAGCGCCTGCAGCACGAAGTGCGACGGATCGTAGAGGATGTTGCAGCGCGGATGGTTGTTTACCCGCTCCAGGAACATCTCGAACGTCGCGCCGTCGTGCAGGTCCTCGCCCGGATGGATCTCGTAGCAGACGTTGACGCCGACCTTGTCGAATGCGTCGAGGATCGGCTTCCAGCGCTTTGCCAGTTCGTCGAACGCCGTTTCGACCAAACCTGCGGGCCGCTGCGGCCAGGGATAGAAATAGGGCCAGGCGAGCGCGCCGGAGAAGGTCGCATGCTCGGTCAGGCCCAGGTTCTGCGAGGCCTTGGCGGCCAGCATCAGCTGGTCGACCGCCCATTCCGTGCGCGCCTTCGGATTGCTGCGCACCTGCGGGGCGGCGAAGCCGTCAAACGCCTCGTCATAGGCCGGATGGACCGCGACCAGCTGGCCCTGCAGATGGGTCGAGAGCTCGGTGATCTGGATGCCGTGCTTGGCGGCGGTCGCCTTCACGTCGTCGCAGTAGCTCTTGGATTCGGCCGCTTTCTTGAGATCGAACAGCCTTCCGTCCCAGCTTGGCATCTGTACGCCCTTGAAGCCGAGGCTGGCGGCCCACTTGCAAATCGAGTCCAGGGAATTGTACGGCGCCGCGTCGCCGGCATACTGCGCAAGAAAGATCGCCGGCCCTTTGATGGTCGTCATCGCCATGGAATGCTCCTCCCAATTGAAGCGGCCGCGCGGTCTCGCGCCGCGTCGGCCGGATGGTGATCACATATAGCTGTTCACCAGGTTCTCAAGATACTCCTGCTTGCCGGAGCACGGCTGCGGCTCGGCATTCTTCGCCTCGACCCGCGTCGCCAAGTCCGCCAGCGATCGCTCTCCCGACAGGATAGCCTTTCCTTCCGGGCTGTCCCAGGCCGCATAGCGGTCTTTCACATGGCGGGTGAGGGCGCCGTCTTCGATCATCTTGGCCGCGATCAGCAGCCCGCGCGCGCCGACATCCATGCCGCCGATATGGCCATGCAGTAGGTCGTCGGGATCTGTCGACTGGCGCCGGATCTTGGCGTCGAAATTGAGGCCGCCGGTCGTGAAGCCGCCGCCCTGCACGATGTGGTACATCGCGTAGGCGATCTCCGGAATGTTGTTGGGGAACTGGTCGGTGTCCCAGCCGAGCTGCGCATCGCCGCGGTTCATATCGATCGAGCCGAAGATGCCGAGCGCCTCCGCCAGCGCGATCTCGTGCTCGAACGAGTGGCCCGCAAGGGTCGCGTGGTTGGCCTCGATATTCACCTTCACCTCGTTCTCCAGGCCATAGCGCTTGAGGAAGCCGTAGACCGAGGCGACGTCGAAATCATACTGGTGCTTGGTCGGCTCGCGCGGCTTGGGCTCGATCAGGATGGTGCCCTTGAAGCCGATCTTCTTCTTGTGGTCGACCACCATGGAGAGGAACCGGCCATACTGGTCCAGTTCGCGCCTAAGGTCGGTGTTGAGCAAGGTCTCGTAGCCCTCGCGGCCGCCCCACAGCACGTAGTTGACGCCGCCCAGCTCGTGCGTGATCTCCAGCACGTTCTTCACCTGCGCCGCGGCATAGGCGAACACTTCCGGGTCTGGATTGGTGGCGGCGCCCGCCATGTAACGCCGGTTGGAGAACAGGTTGGCGGTGCCCCACAGCAGCCCGACCTTGTTCTCCTGCATCTTGCGCGCGAAGACCTCGGCGATCTGGCGGACGTTGCGATTGGATTCCGCGATGGTGGAGCCTTCCGGCGCCACGTCGCGATCGTGGAAGGTGAAGAACGGCGCGCGCACCAGGCGGAACAGCTCGAACGCGACGTCGGCCTTCTGCTTCGCCAGCGCCATCGGATCGCCGGCCTGCATCCAGGGGCGCAGGAATGTCTCGCCGCCGAACGGATCGCCGCCCGGCCACACGAAGCTGTGCCAATAGCACACGGCGAAGCGCAGGTGATCCTCCATGCGCTTGCCCAGCACTTTCTTGTCCGGGTCGTAATACTTGAAGGCGAGGGGGTTCTTGGAGTTGGGCCCTTCATAGGGGATCGGCTGCTCTGGTCCGAAGAACTTGCTCATCGGGTCGCCTCCTTGATGGCGGGATATAACTTGCGATAACGCGCATAGGATTCGGAATAGGCATCGCGGGTGGCCGCACGCGGCTCCAGCGTCTCCATCCGCTTCGGCGGCTTGCAGACGACCGTCGCCGGCTCGCCGGTCGCCGCCATGCGGCCCAGCAGCGCGCCACCCATGGCGCCGCTAACCTCGCTGTCGGCGAGGCGGTTGACCGGCAGGCTCAGCACATTGGCGATGATGGAGAGCCACAGCCGCGAGCGCGCGCCGCCGCCGATCGCATCCAGCGATGACAGCTGCGTGCCTGCCGCTTGCAATGCCTCCAGGCAGTCGCGCATGGCGAAGGCCACGCCTTCCATCACCGCCTGCGCGAGGGTGCCGCGCGAGGTGTCGTGCGACATGCCGGCAAACGCGCCGCGGATGTCGGCATCGTTGTGCGGCGTGCGCTCGCCGGAGAGATAAGGCAGGAACACCACCGGGGCTGGACGCTCGGCGGTGTCGCCGAGTTCCTTCAGCAGCTCGCCTTCCGCGACCCCCACCACGCCCGACAGCCACGAGAGGCACGATGCCGCCGACAGGATCACGCCCATCTGGTGCCAGGTATTCGGCACGCAATGGCAAAAGGCATGGACCGCCGCGGTCGTATTGGGCGCGAAGCCTGCCGTCGTCGCCCACAGCACGCCCGAGGTGCCGAGCGACACGAACGCATCCCCCGGTTTGATGGCGCCGAGCGCAATCGCGCCGGCCGCGTTATCGCCCGCGCTGCCGGCGATGACCGGCGGCTGCGCCATGCCCCAGCGCTCCGCCAGCTCCGCCCGCAGGCGCCCCGCTTGTGCGGTGCCTTCGACCAGCGCCGGCATTTGATCGAGCGACAGGTCGGTTGCCTCCAACGCGGCCTTCGACCAGGCGCGCTTGCCGACATCCAGCCAGCCGGTGCCGGAGGCGTCGGACATATCCTCGATGAACTCGCCGCTCAACCGGTAGCGCAGATAGGCCTTGGGCAGCAGCACTTTGGCGACCCGCGCGAAGATCTCGGGCTCGTGCTTCTTCACCCACACCAGCTTGGGCGCGGTGAAGCCCGGCAAAGTCGGATTGCCTGTGATGCGGGGCAGGTCGGGCAGGCGCGCCACCAGCTCGTGGCACTCCTTCGCTGACCGCACATCGTTCCACAGGATGCAAGGGCGCAGCACGTTGCCGGCTTTGTCCAGCAAGGTCGCGCCGTGCTGCTGGCCAGAAAGGCCGATGCCGCGCACCGCGGCCATCTCGCGCGGCGCCTGCTTGGCGAGATTGTCGAAGCCGGCGAGGGTCGCCTGCCACCAGCTCTCCGGGCCCTGCTCGGAGTGTCCGGGCTTGGGGCGGCTCACCTGCAGCGGTTCCGATGCAGTCGCGATCACGCGGCCGTCTTCACCAATGAGAATGCATTTGATGGCAGAGGTGCCGAGGTCGATGCCGATATACATGGAAGCGCGTCCTGATCAGGGGAGATTATCGCGCAGGAAAATGTCGATCCGAATCCGCTCTTGATCGTCGATCACGGGCTGATTGGTGCAACGCGCCAGCAGGATGCGCGCCGCCGAGCGCGCCTCATGTCCGGGGTCCTGGTTGATGATGGCGGCCATGGTGCCGTGCATCAGGTAGCGGCGCGAGAAGTCGGTCAGTTCGTGCGCGATGAAAACGACGTCGCGCGCACGCCCGGCCGCTTCCAGCGCCTCGGCGATGCCACGATTGCCGGCGCCGACGGAATAGATCCCGACCAGGTGCGGCTGCTCGGCCAGCAGCTTCTCAGCGACCTGCCGGCAGCGTTGCGTCTCGTCGCGGCCTTCAAGCACGGGCAGGGTGCGCAGGTGCGGAAACTCCGACGCGATCACCTGCTGGAAGCCGAACATGCGCTCGGCGTGATCGCGCAAGGCAAGGCTGCCCGCGATCAGCCCCACCGGTCCCTTGCGGTGGCCGGCGAAGCGCCCCATCAAGGTCGCGACGGTGCGACCCGCCGCCGAATTGTCGATCCCGACATAGCGGTGACGGCGCGAGTTCGGCACGTCGGACACCAGCGTCACCACCACCATGCCGGCTTCGACCATCGCGTCGATGGCCTCGCGCACGACCGGATGGTCGAGCGCCACGGTCGCGACGCCGTGATAGCGGCCGATCAAGCCGCGCAGGGTGCTCGCCAGCACGTTGGGATCGAACACATCGACGCGCAGCACGTCGCCGTACGCCTGCTGCTCGGCGAGGGACATCAGGGTGCGATCGACCTGCGAGGCGAGCAGGCTCATGAAGGTGTTGGTGCCCGAGGGCAGCACGAAGCAGAACTGGTACTGGATGCCGCGCGCCAGGCGCACCGCCGCCGGATCGGGCCGATAGCCGAGGCGCACCAGCGATTGCTCCACGCGCTCCATGGTGCGTGGGCTCACGCCAGGCCGGTGATTGAGCACGCGGTCGACGGTGGCGAGGCTGACGCCCGCCGCCTCAGCAACATCAACGAGGGTGGTTCGCCGATGACGATTTGACATGCGCGCACCTTAGCGACGCGGATTTGACGTGCGCAACTCATTTCTGAGGGAAATACCTCATGGCGGTTGACGTGTTGTTGAGTTTAGTAGGCATCGGTTTAGTACTTGTCGGTCCTCTGCACGCTTCCCTGAACAAGAATTCATCAAGAAATGCTGCATTGCAGCAATAAACCGGCTTGGCATCACTAAACAAAGTTCATTGCAGTGTTTAGTATTTTGTGTATTACTAAACATCACGACGAGGCCGCTCCAGTTCGGTCAGAGCGCGGCAACGGCGGCAGCGAACAAGCACAACAAGCCCAGCCACGACCAAGTGGGCGGGGTTGGGGTCTCCCGGCGGCAGAGCGTCCGGGAGCGGCACTCAACAACGGGAGGAACATCGCATGAAGAAGCTCTTGGCGAGCGCAGGCGCGCTGGCCGCACTCTTTGCACTCGCGCCAACCGGCGCGGCGCAAGCCGACGAATTGACCTTGTGCTGGGCCGCTTGGGACCCCGCCAATGCTCTGGTCGAACTGTCCAAGGATTTCGAGAAGGCAAGCGGCACCACGATGAAGTTCGAGTTCGTGCCGTGGCCGAACTTCGCCGACCGCATGCTCAACGAACTGAATTCCGGCGGCAAGCTGTGCGACCTGCTGATCGGCGATTCGCAGTGGATCGGCGGCTCCGCCGAGAACGGCTACTACGTGAAGCTGAATGATTTCTTCGACAAGGAAGGAATCAAGATGTCGGACTTCGCGCCGGCGACCGTCTATGCGTACTCCACCTGGCCGAAGGGCACGCCCAACTACTGGGCGCTGCCGGCGATGGGCGATGCCAACGGCTGGTTCTATCGCAAGGACTGGTTCGAGAATCCGGAGATCGCCGCCGAATACAAGGCGAAGTACAACCGCGACCTCGTGCCGCCCAAGACCTGGACCGAGCTCAAGGAGACGGCGGAATTCTTCCAAGGCCGCAAGATCGACGGCAAGACCGTGTATGGTGCTGCCATCTTCACCGAGCGCGCGTCGGAAGGCATCACCATGGGCGCCACTTCAGCGCTCTATCCGTACGGGTTCAAGTACGAGAACACGCCCGGCAAGTACGACATGGAGGGCGCGGTCAACTCGGCGGACGCGATCGCGGGTCTCGAGATGTACAAGGCAATCTACAAGTGCTGCACCCCTCCGGGCTACACCGACAGCTACATGGGTGAGGGCCTCGACGCCTTCAAATCCGGCCAGGTCGCAATGATGATGAACTGGTTCGCCTTCATGCCCGGCATGGCGAAGGACGAGCAGGTCGGCAAGGTCACCGGCTTCTTCGTCAATCCCGGCCAGAAGGTTGCGGCCTCCACGCTCGGCGGCCAGGGCATCTCGGTGGTCGCCAACACCGACAACATGGAAGGCGCGCTCAACTACGTAAAATGGTTCGCCCAGCCGGACGTGCAGAAGAAATGGTGGTCGCTGGGCGGCTATGCCTGCCACAACGCAGTGCTGAACGACCCCAGCTTCAAGGACTCGCAGCCATTTGCCGCGCAGTTCCTGGAAGCGATGGGCGGCGTTCAGGATTTCTGGCAGGAGCCGGCCTATGCCTCGCTGCTCCAGGCGATGCAGAAGCGGTTGCATGACTACGTCGTGGCCGATAAGGGCACGGCCAAGGAAGCCCTCGACGGCTTGATTCAGGATTGGACTGCGATCTTCCAGGAAGAAGGCAAGATCTAGCAGTTCGCATATACTCCCGCGACGGCATCTCCGGACTCAATATCCGGAGATGCCGCAGGAGCCAGGACCCTTATGCCCGATATCAATGCCATCGCCGATCGCGTCGCAAGCGCGACACCGCCGAGCGTGGGGCGGAGCCTCCGCGGCTTGTCCGACAAGTCGATCGCCTGGCTGTTCGTCGGGCCGACCATGGTCCTGCTGCTGGCGATCAACATCTTCCCGCTGTTCTGGACCATCTATCTGAGCTTCACCAACTACGCGTCGAACCGGCCCAACCGCAAGGTCGTGAATGTCGGGCTGAAATGGTACCAGGACATCCTGAGCTCGCCGGAAGTCTGGGCCGCGATGCAGGCGACCGCGCATTTCGTGTTCTGGACCATCCTGTTCCAGACCCTGATCGGCTTCGGCCTGGCCTACCTGATTGACCGTAAGTTCCGCGGTCATGCCTTCTGGACGACCATCATCCTCATCCCGATGATGCTGTCGCCGGCGGTGGTGGGCAATTTCTGGAAGTTCCTCTATCAGCCGCAGATCGGGCTTTTCAATTACGTCGTCTCGTTCTTCACCGGCATCCCGCCGTCTTCGTTCGAGATGCTCGGCTCCGTCACGCTGGCGCCGTGGGCGATCGTGATCGTCGACACCTGGATGTGGACGCCGTACGTGATGCTGATCTGCCTCGCCGGCCTGCGCTCCATCCCGGACTACATCTATGAGGCGGCGGAGGTGGACCGGGCCTCGCGGTGGCGGCAGTTCTGGTCCATCACGCTGCCGATGGCGCTGCCCTTCATCATGCTGGCGGTGCTGTTCCGCGGCATCGAGAACTTCAAGATGTTCGACATGGTGATGCTGCTGACCGGCGGCGGCCCGGGCTCCACCACCGAGCTCGCCTCCATCACGCTCAAACGCCAGGCCTTCGAGGCCTATCGCACCGGCTATTCCTCGGCGTTCGCGATCATCCTGTTCGTGGTGGTCTTCGGCCTCGCCAACATCTATGTGCGGGCACTGAACAAGGTGAAGCAGCGATGAGCGGCATCAGCACGGCGCATTCTGTCGTAGAACCGTCCGCCACGTCGAAGGGCGTGGCCGGGTTCCTGGTCATCCTTTACGCCGTCATCACCATGGTGCCGCTGGCCTGGATCTTCGCGACGGCCTGGAAGACGCCGCCGGATTCGATCTCCTATCCGCCCAAGGTCGTGTTCAATCCCTCGCTCGAGGGTTACTGCAACCTCTTCACCACGCGCACGCGCCAGACCGACGAATACATCGCGGCGCTCGGCCCGCCCGAAGGCGCATGCGACGAGGTCACCAGGAAGCGGGAAATGGTGATTGCCGGCCTGTCGAACTACGTGCCGCGCTTCATCAACTCGCTGATCATCGCCTTCGGCTCGACCTTCCTCGCGGTGTCGCTGGGCACGTTCGCGGCCTACGCCTTCTCGCGCTTCAAGATCCCGCTGAAGGACGATTTGATGTTCTTCATCCTGTCGACGCGCATGATGCCGCCGATCGCGGTGGCGATCCCGATCTATCTGATGTACCGCGAGGTCGGCTTGTCGGATTCCGCGCTCGGCATGATCCTGCTCTATACCGCGGTGAACGTGTCGCTGGCGGTCTGGCTGCTCAAGGGCTTCATCGACGAGATTCCGCGGGAGTACGAGGACGCCGCGATGATCGACGGTTACACGCGGCTGCAGGCTTTCTTCAAGGTCGTGCTGCCACAGGCCGCAACCGGCATCGCCGCGACCTCGATCTTCTGCCTGATCTTCGCCTGGAACGAATATGCCTTCGCGGTCCTGCTGACCTCGGGCGAGGCGCAGACCGCGCCGCCCTTCATCCCGACCATCATCGGCGAGGGCGGAATGGATTGGCCGGCGGTCGGTGCGGGTACTACCCTGTTCCTGATCCCGGTCGTGGTCTTCACCGTGCTGTTGCGCAAGCACCTGCTGCGCGGCATCACCTTCGGAGCGGTGCGGAAATGAGCATGCAGCCGCAATCGACGCCGATCACGAGCGCAACGAAGAAGCGCTGGCCGCGCTGGGTTCGTCGCGGCGTGATGGAGAACGTCGCGGTTGCGCTGATCGCGCTCGGCATCCTGATGCTGGTGCAGCCGTTCTCGATCACGCTCTATGGCTGGTCGTTCACCGTCGTGCTGGTGGGTACTCTCTTGTTCACCGTCGTCAGCAAGTTTCCGGAGTAAGCGATGGCTGAGATCCGGGTCGAAAACCTGCAAAAGAGCTTCGGCGATTTCGCCGCGGTCAAGGATTCCAACTTCGTGGTGGAGAACGGCGAGTTCTTCGTGCTGCTCGGCCCGTCGGGCTGCGGCAAGACCACGACCCTGCGCATGATCGCTGGGCTGGAGCTGCCGACCTCCGGCCGCATCCTGCTCGGCGGCAACGACGTTACCTTCAAGCGGGCAGGCGAGCGGGACATCGCCTTCGTGTTCCAGCTGTTCGCGCTCTATCCGCACATGAACGTGCGCAAGAACATCGGCTTCTCCCTGAAATGCCAGGGCATGGCGCACGCGGAGATCAATCGCCGGGTCGAGGAGGCCGCGCGCATCCTGCGCATCGAGCACATCCTCGACAAGTCGGTCTCCGGCCTGTCGGGCGGCGACCGCCAGCGCGTGGCCTTGGGCCGGGCCATCGTGCGCGAGCCGATGTGCTTCCTGATGGACGAGCCGCTCGGCGCCCTCGATTCAGAGTTCCGCCACCTGATGTGCGGCGAGTTGCGCGGCCTGCACAACCGGCTCAAGGCGACCACGGTCTACGTCACCCACGACCAGGTCGAGGCCATGTCCATGGCCGACAAGATCGCCGTCATGAACCGCGGTGTGATCGAGCAGTTCGGCCCGCCGCAGGAGATCTATGCCCGGCCCGCCAGCATGTTCGTCGCTGACTTCATCGGCTCGCCGCCGATGAACTTCCTGCACTTCCACGCCGGCATCGCGCGCGGCGCGAGCGAAGCGCTCCTGGGCGACGCCCTGATCCGGATGCCGGCGCTGCACGAGGAGGTCGCCCCGCGCGACCTGGCGCTGGGCGTCCGCCCTGAGCACATCGCGTTCGACGACAACTCGGCGCTGCGCGGCTCGGTCTATGGCAGCGAGTATCTGGGGACGACCCAGGTCGTCACCGTCAACACGCCGTTCGGCCAGGTGAAGGCGCGCACCAAGTCGACCGGCGAGGTAAGGCCGGGCGAGAATGTCGGCCTCCGCCTGTCCTCGAACCGGCTCTCGCTGTTTGACAAGCAAAGCGGGCGCGCCGTGAGATCGGCGTTGTACGAGGGGGCGGCCCATGGCTGAGGTTCGTCTCGAACAGGTCGAGAAACGCTTCGGCGACGTCGCCGCCGTCACCGGCATCGATCTCACCATCCATGACGGCGAGTTCGTCGTCCTGCTCGGCCCGACCGGCGCTGGCAAGACCACGACGCTGCGCCTGATCGCTGGCCTGGAAAAGCCGGATCACGGCCGCATCTCCATTGGCGGCCGGGATGCGACGCCGCTGTCGCCGATGGAGCGCAACACCGCGTTCGTATTCCAGCAATACTCGCTCTATCCCCACCTCAGCGTGTTCGACAACCTGGCGTTCCCGCTGCGCTCGCCGGCGCGGCGCGTTGACGAGGCGACCATCCGGCACACCGTCGAGCGCGTTGCCAAGCTGCTGCGCATCGAGCAGAAGCTGCAGAACCGCGCCACGCGCCTATCGGGCGGCGAGATGCAGCGCGTCGCCATTGGCCGCGCGCTGGTGCGCTCGCCCTCGATCTACCTGATGGACGAGCCCTTGTCCTCGCTCGACGCCAAGCTCCGCTCGGAGCTGCGATTGGAGTTGAAGCATATCCAGCAAGACCTTGGAGCTACGGTTCTTTACGTAACCCACGACCAGACCGAGGCCATGACCATGGCGACTCGGATCGGGGTGCTGGATCACGGCCGGCTGGTGCAGATCGGCTCGCCGCGCGAGATCTACGAATCGCCGCGCAATATCTATGTCGCGACCCGGCTCGGCATGCCGTCGATCAACCTGCTGCCCCCGTCGGCGTTTCCGGCCCATCCGGCGCCGGCCGGCACCCGGACCATCGGCGCGCGGACGGAGCATGTGGGGATTGCCCGGGCCAACGGCGGTACGCATGCTAAGGTCGAGTGGATCGAGCATCTGGGGGACCAGAATCACCTGCATCTCGCGGTCGGCGACCACAAGCTGGTGACCCTGGTCGATCCGGAGGTCGATTTGTCGGTCGGCGACGCCATCGACATTGCCCTGCGCCAGCCGCTTTATTTCGGCGCGGATGGCGAGCGGATCAGAGGGTAGGAGGTGCGTGGAATGGATTTGGGTGCGGATCTGCGGGCGGAGCTGGTGAGGGCGGTGGCGGCGACGATCGAGCGCCACGCCGAGGAATTGACGACTCTCGACCAGGCGATCGGCGACGGCGACCATGGCCTCAACATGAAGCGCGGCTTCGAGGCCGTGCTGGCCGATGTTGCCAACCTCAGCGCCAAGCCCTGGCCGGATTTCCTGAAGGGCGTTGGCACCATGCTGGTCATGAAGGTCGGCGGCGCTTCCGGTCCGCTCTACGGTACCCTGTTCATGGGGCTGGGCAAGGACCTGCCGGCCGAACCGACCCGCGCCGATCTGGTGCGCGCCTTCCGCGGCGCGATCACGGCGGTGCAGGCGCGCGGCAAGTCGGAGCGGGGCCAGAAGACCATGCTCGACGTCCTGATCCCCGTGGCCGAGAAGCTGGAAGCGGGCGTCGTGGACACCGGCGCGATCACCGTTGCGGCCCATGCGGCCGCCGACGCGACCATTCCGGTGAAGGCGGTGCGCGGCCGCGCCTCGTTCCTCGGTGACCGGTCGATCGGGCATATGGACCCCGGCGCGCGGTCGTCCGCCCTGATGATCGAATCCGTCGCAAAAGTTCTGGAGAAAGCGTGATGGAAAGCGTCGGAGTCGTCATCGTCTCGCACTCGCCCAAGGTCGCCGAAGGCGCCGCCGACATGGTGCGCCAGATGGTGGGCGAGGAGGTACCGTTGGCCTGGACCGGCGGCAATCCGTCCGGCGGCCTCGGCACCGATGTCGGCCAGATCATGGCGGCGATCGACCGCGCCTGGTCCAACGCCGGCGTGGTTATCCTGGTCGATCTCGGCGGGGCGGAGACCAACAGCGAGATGGCGATCGAGATGCTGCCCGACGACCGGCGCGGCAAGGTGCTGATCTGCAACGCGCCGGTGGTGGAAGGCGCTGTGGTGGCGGCGACCGAAGCGGCCGGCGGGTCGAGCGTTGATATTGTGCAGCAGACGGCAGAGGAATATTCCGCGCGATGAAAAACGGGACCGCCACGGACCAGGCCGCCACCGGTGCGATCGTCATCGCGCATGAGGTCGGCCTGCATGCGCGCCCGTCGGTCAAGCTCACCAAGCTGGCCAAGACCTTTGCCAGCAAGATCGAGCTCGGCCTCAGCGAAGACGGTCCGTGGATCGATGCCAAGAGCATCGTGAAGGTGATGGCGTTCAAGGCGGCGAAAGGCTCGACACTGCATTTCCGCGCCCATGGTGGCGACGCGCCCGAGGCGGTTACGGCCCTGATCGACCTGGTGCGCCGCGACTTCGACGAAAGCCACGGCGGTGGCTGAGCTGCGCCTGACCGGCCGGCCCGCATCCCCGGGCCTGGCCTTGAGCCGGCTGTTCGTGCTGGCAGATGCCAGCCGCGCGGCAGCCTCTCGTCCGGCGGAAGATCCGGAGCGCGAGGCGGAGCGGCTGCGCAAGGCGATCGCGGATGCGATCGCTGAGCTGGAGCGGGTGGCAAGCCAAGCCGACGAGGACGCGCGCGACATCCTGGAATTCCAGGTCGCTATGCTGGGCGACGAGGCCTTGTCTGAGGCGGCGTTTGCCGTGATTTCCGACGGCGGAGACGCTGCTGGCGCGTGGCAGGCGGCCCTCGATACGCAAGTAGACGAGTACGCGAACGCAGAGGACGAGTATTTCCGCGCGCGCAGTGCGGATCTCGCCGATCTGCGCGACCGCGTGTTGCGCATCCTGTCGGGCGCGACGCAGCAGAGCATTCCAGCCGGCACTGTTTTGGTGGCGCTCGACTTGCCGCCGTCGCGCTTCCTGGGCATCGATTGGAAGGCGGGGGCGGCCATCGCGCTGGCCGGCGGCAGCCCGACTAGTCACGTCGCCTTGCTGGCGCGGGCCCGCGGCGTGCCCATGGTGGTCGGCCTGGGCGCCGACGTGATGCGGGTCCCGAGTGGTCAGGAAGCCATGATCGACGGCGAGCGCGGCACCCTGGTGGTGGCGCCGGGCGAGGCGACCCGCGCCGCGGCACAGGTTCGCGAGGCGGAGATCAGGAAGCGGCAGGCCATCGCCGACACGTTTCAGCGTGGAAAGGCCAAGCTGCCGAATGGCGAGGCCGTGATGGTGATGATCAACGCGGCCGGGCCGGATGAGCTCTCGTTGCTCGATCCCGCGATCTGCGACGGCATAGGCCTCGTGCGCTCCGAATTCCTGTTCAGCGGAGCCACGTTGCCGGACGAAGAGACACAATATCGGGCCTATGTCCGAATCCTGGAGTGGGCCGGCGGGCGACCCGTCACCATCCGCACGCTCGATGCCGGTGGCGACAAGCCGGTGAAGGGCCTCACGCTCGACGACGAGGGCAATCCATTCCTCGGCACCCGCGGCATCCGCCTATCGCTGCTGAAGCCGGACGTGTTCCGCGTGCAGCTGCGCGCGCTGTGCCGGGCTGCGGTGCGCGGCAATCTCAAGATCATGCTGCCCATGGTGGCGACCCCGCGCGATCTGGCGCAGGGCCGCGCGCATCTTGCCGCCGTCATCGCCGATCTCGCCGCGCGCAAGATGCCCTATGCCGAGCCGCCGCTCGGCATCATGGTGGAGGTGCCGGCGGCCGCTATCGCCATCGACCGCTTCGATGCGGATTTCTATTCCATCGGCTCCAACGACCTCACCCAATATGTGATGGCGGCGGCGCGCGACATCGCCGCGCTCAGCGATTACGCCGATGCGGCAGACCCGGCGGTCCTCAGCCTGATTGCGCGCACCGTCGAGCATGGCAAGCACACGGGGCGGGAGGTCAGCCTGTGCGGCGACGCCGCATCCGATCCGGCCATCGTTCCGCATCTGCTTGATGCAGGCTTGCGCTCCTTGTCGGTATCGGCATCATCCGTCGGACTGGTGAAAGCAGCGATCGCGGGCGCGCTCGTTGGGTGAGGGGTCATGGCCGACGACGGCGATCGTAACGAAGTCAACTGGGTCGCGGAATACAAGCGCATCCTGCTGCGTGTGCTCGACCTGCGGCCGTCGGGCATGCGCCAGCGCCTGGCCGACGCCCTCGGCGCCAACCGCAGCTTCGTCTCGCAGATCACCAATCCGGCCTATCCGGTGCCGATTCCGCCGCGCCATGTCGAGCTCATCTTCGATGCTTGCCGCTTTCCGGACGCCGAGCGGCGCGCGTTCCTGGAAGCCTACGAGCGCGCGCACCCCGGCCGCCTGCAGCAGCCGCACCGGCCCAGCCCGCATCTGCGCCACGTGACGCTTTACGTGCCGGATCTCAACGACCCGGCGAAGAACGCGGAGCTCGACAAGATGCTGAGCGACATGGCGGCGCGCATCGCGGGGTTGATCGCGGGCGCCACTGACGACGACGAAAAAGAATAGGGGAGGACGACCATGAAAAAACTCATCAACGGAACCGAGACGCTGCTGGGCGAAAGTCTCGACGGTTTCGCCGCCGCGCATGCCGACATCGTGGCGCTGGGCGATGAGCGCAAGTTCGTGCGCCGGCGCGATCTCAAGCGCGGCAAGATCGGCCTCATCTCCGGCGGCGGCTCGGGCCATGAGCCGTTGCATGCGGGTTTCGTTGGTCTCGGTATGCTCGATGCCGCGTGTCCCGGCCAGGTGTTCACCTCGCCCACGCCGGATCAGATGCTTGCCGCCGCCGAAGCCGTCGATACCGGCGGCGGCGTCCTTTTCATCGTGAAGAACTACGAGGGCGACGTGATGAACTTCGCCATGGCGGCGGAGATGGCAAACGGCAAGCTTTCAACCGTCATCACCGACGACGATGTCGCGGTCGAGACCTCGACCTACTCCACCGGCCGGCGCGGCGTCGCCGGCACGTTGATCGTGGAGCGCATGGTGGGCGCTGCGGCGGAGAAGGGCGCGGACCTCGAGGCGCTGCAACATTTGGGCCAGCGCGTGAATGCGCAGACCCGCTCCATGGGCGTCGCGCTCACCAGCTGCACCGTGCCTGCTGCCGGCAAGCCGACCTTCCAGCTCGGCGAGGACCAGATGGAAATGGGTGTCGGCATCCATGGCGAGCCGGGCCGCCGCCGCGTCAAGCTTGCCTCGGCCGATGCCATCGCTGAAGAGATGATGGGCGCCATCCTCGGCGACCTGAAGCTCAAGTCCGGCAGCGAGGTGCTGCTGCTGGCCAACGGCTTCGGCGGCACGCCGGCGATGGAACTCTATCTGGTGTACAATTCCGCCAAGCGCATCCTCGACGGCAAGGGCCTCAAGGCGACGCGCTCGCTGGTCGGATCCTACGTCACGTCGCTAGAGATGGCTGGCTGCTCGCTCACCGTCTCGGCGCTCGACGGCGAATTGATCGGCCTCTGGGATTCACCGGTCCACACCGCCGCGCTGCGCTGGGGCGCCTAGCGGCCCAGATAGCGGCGCAGGTGATATTCCTCGTCGCCGAACATGAGCCGGATCATGGTCAGTCGCTTGAAGTAGTGGCCGGCGGCATACTCGTCGGTCATGGCGATGCCGCCATGCAGCTGGATCGCATCCTCGCCAACATGGCGTGCGGCGCGGCCGACTTGCACTTTGGCCGCTGAGACTGCGCGGCGCCGCACAGCCATATCGCTTGAATCGAGCGCGGCCATGCCCGCCAGCGCCATCGATTGCGCCAGCTGGCACTTCATGTACATGTTGACCATGCGATGTTGGATCGCCTGGAACGAGCTGATGGTGGCGCCGAACTGCTTGCGCACCTTGATGTAGTCGAGCGTCATGTCGTGCAGCGACCACATCGCCCCCACCGCTTCGGCGCATAACGCCGCAGCACCGGCATCGAGCGCCCCTTCGATCGTGCTAAGCGCCGACCCCGCGGAGCCGACAAGGGCCTCCGCCGGAACGCGCACCTGATCAAGATGGAGATCGGCCGCCCAGCCGTCGTCGTGCGTGCGATAGGCGTCGATGGCGAGACCCTTCGCATTGGCCGGGACAACGAACAGCGAAATGCCCTGGTGGTCGCCGAGCTGCCCGAACATCCGGGCGCTGATCAGCAGATCATCCGCGACGTTGGCATAGAGCGCCGCGATCTTGCTTCCGGTGATGATGAAACCGTCGCCATCGCTCCGCGCGCGCGTGGCCACGATCGATGGGTCGGCCTGACCCGGCGCCTCGAGGTAGGCGAGTGCGAGCTTGGTCCGGCCTTCGGAGATTCCGGGCAGGATTTCCGACTTCTGCGCCTCGCTCCCCGTCAGCCGGAGCGCGGTCGCGCCGACCACGACCGTGGGCACGAACGGCGATGTCACTAGGCCACGCCCGAACTGCTCCATCAGCAAGGCGAGATCCGCGTGCGATCCACCGAGGCCGCCGTGCTCCTCCGGCAGCGTGGCGGCCAGCCAGCCCAGCTCCGCGAATTGCGCCCAGATCGGATCGTCTTTCGCGCCGAGCTTGGCGAGCACGCCCTTGCGTTTCTCGAACGTGTAGTCCTGCTGGCGGAAGCGCTCGAGGCTTTCCTTCAGCATCCGCTGTTCTTCGGTGAGCGTTGGGAGCATGACTAGAGGCCGAGCACGGCTTTGGCGATGATGTTGCGCTGGATCTCGTTCGACCCGGCGTAGATCAGCGTCTTGCGGAAATTGAAATAGGGCAGGGCGCTGTCTTGCCCGCGCCGCGTCGCCTCGATGTTCACGCCGGTCTCGTCGCGGCGGGCGCCGAGCGCAGCGCCGCCGGCGCACATCATGGTCAGCTCGAAGATGTCGCCCTGGATCTCGGTGCCGCGCACTTTCAGCATGGAGGCTTCCGGCCCGACTTCATTCGCGCCATCCTGCTTGAACAGGAAGCGCACTTCGGTGATCTCCAGCGCGTCCAGCTCCATCTCGAGCTCCGCCACGCGCCGCTCGATTGCGTCTTTCTCGTGCTGTGCGTGACGGAATGGATCGTGATCCTTGAGGAACGCCTTCAACCGGCCGAGACTTGCCAGCGAGCGCGAGACCTCGGCGGTACCGAACCGCTCCAGGCTCAGCAGGTACTTCGCGATGGTCCAGCCCTTGTGCTCATCGCCCAGGCGCTGCGTCACCGGCACGCGCACATTGTCGAAGAACACCTGGTTGACCTCGTGCGTGCCCTCGAACAGCAGGATCGGCCGCACCGTCACGCCCGCCGATTTGAGGTCGAGCACCAGGAAGGTGATGCCCTCCTGCTTGCGTCCGGAATTGTCGGTGCGGAACAGGCCGAACATCCAGTCGGCGATGTGACCTTCGCTGGTCCACATCTTGGAGCCGTTCAGCACATAATGGTCGCCAACGCGCTCGGCCTTGCATTGCAGCGATGCGAGGTCCGATCCGGCGTTCGGCTCGGAGAAGCCCTGGCACCAGAACACGTCGCCTTCCAGGATGCCGGTCAGGATCTGCCGCTTCTGCTCGTCGGTGCCGTAGGCCATCACCGTCGGCCCCAGCATACCTTCGCCATAGATCATGGAGCGCGGCGCATCGCCGAGCGCGATCTCGCGCTCGAACACGTAGCGCTGGTCGTCGGTGAAGCCGGGGCCGCCATGGGCCTTCGGCCAACCGGGACAGGCCCAGCCCTTGGCGCGCAGGATCTTGTGCCAGCGCTGCTGGTCGTCGCGCGGCAGGTCCATGCGCTCTTGCGCGACCTTGCGGCGGATGTCCTCCGGCAGGTTGGCGCGGACAAAAGTCCGGACCTCCTCGCGGAAGGCCCGCATGTCCGGCGTCTCGAAGCGGTCCCTGACGTCCATCCGTCCCCTGGCCAGCGGCAATTCGATGTGACGCCTGTCTTAACGAATTTTCGCCGCAAGGCTTGCTTGGAAGCGACGCGGCGATGACGTGTGACGGCGCGCACTTGGGAGGAATCCGAAAGCTTGCTACCTTCTACGTGCTATCCTTTTCTGTCCGCGATCAATCCCAGGGAGCTAACACATGTTAAAGCGTATCCTCGCCGCCACGGCGCTCGCCGCGGTCGTTGCCGTTCCTCAGTTCGCCCAGGAGGCCGACGCGGCCGAGGGCGTCAACGTCGGCTCGCTCAACTGCAACGTTGCCGGCAGCGTCGGTTTCATCTTCGGCTCCTCGAAGGACATCAGCTGCGTTTTCACCAAGCCGGACGGAACGGCCGAGCGTTACCACGGCGAGATTGACAAGTATGGCGTCGATATCGGCTTCACCGCCGAAGGCTACATGGTCTGGGCGGTGTTCGCCCCCGGCCAGGTCGCTAAGGGCGCGCTCGCCGGCAAGTACGCGGGCGCAACCGCTGACGCCGCGGTGGGCGTCGGCCTCGGCGCCAATGTGCTGGTTGGTGGCAGCAACGACCAGATCGCGCTGCAGCCGGTCAGCATCGAAGGCATGACCGGCCTCAACGTCGCGGCCGGCTTCGGCCAGATCACGCTCAAGCCAGGCGCGAAGTAACTCAGGCAGGGGCGCTCCCACGCGGGGCGCCCCTCAGCCGAACAAGCCGATGATCAATCCCATCAGCGCGAACAGCACGACGTTGTAGCCGGCATCGACCGCGAGCAGCGCCGGGCGCCGGCCCGCGAACAGGTAGTTCACCCCGAACGACGTCGCGACCCAGCCGACGCCCACGACCAAGCCAACAACGAACGATCGATCGATGCTCGGATCGGGCCCCACTGCAACCGCCAGCACAGCCGCGGCGATCAGCATCAGCACAAACGACAGACCGTAGACAAAGACAGGGTGCTTTGCCTGCGTTGGGTCCGGATCGGGCCGACCCTCGGCCGTGCGCCAGACTTTGCCGAACAACGGGCCGTACCACAGCCCGCCTAACACAAATGTGACGACGGCGGCGACCAGCACCGCCAGCCAGTTGATATCCAGGATCATGGCTTTCTCCTTCGCTTTAGATCGATTTATAGCGCAGGTGCGCTGCCACCGTTACTTGCCTGATCTAGTTAAAATTCTGTCCAAACGGTCAAGATGCGACTTGATTTTCCTATTGGCGGCCGAAATGATGGCGCAGGCCTCAATTCTGGGTAACGACAATGGGCCTGATAGGGTGGGTCTGGCGCCAATCGGACCCGAGGCAAAAAACGGGAGACTGTTCATGAAGACGTTGATGCAGGCGGCATTTGCCGTTGGCGCATTGTGCATGGCTGCGTCGGCAGCGATGGCGGACCCCGCTGTCGTCTATGATGCCGGCGGCAAGTTCGACAAGTCGTTCAACGAAGCCGCCTACAACGGCATCGAGAAGTTCAAGAAGGAAACCGGCAGCAACTACCTCGAGTTTGAGGTGCAGGCCGACGCGCAGCGCGAGCAGGCGTTCCGCAAGATGGCACAGCGCGGCGCCGATCCGATCATCGGCATCGGCTTCAGCCAGGAATCGGCGATCAAGAAGGTCGCGCCGGAATTCCCCAAGATCCGCTTCGTCATCATCGATTCCGTGGTCGACCTGCCGAACGTGCAGTCGATCGTGTTCAAGGAGCAGGAAGGCTCGTACCTGGTTGGCGTGCTCGCGGCGCTCGCCAGCAAGTCGGGCAAGGTCGGCTTCGTCGGCGGCATGGACATTCCGCTGATCAGCCGCTTCCAGTGCGGCTACGCCCAAGGCGCGAAGGCGGCCAATGCCAACGTCGAAGTGCTCGCCAACATGACCGGCACCACACCGGCGGCGTGGAACGACCCGGGCCGCGGTGGCGAGCTCGCCAAGGGCCAGTTCGATCGCGGCGTGGATGTCGTGTTCGCCGCGGCCGGCGGCACCGGCACCGGCGTCTATCAGGCGGCCAAGGACAACGGCAAGCTGGCGATCGGCGTCGACTCCAACCAGAATTACTTGCAGCCCGGCACCATGCTGACCTCGATGCTAAAGCGCGTCGACGTCGCGGTCTACGAGACCGCCAAGGCGGCGAAGGACGGTACCTGGGCGGCCGGCGTCACGGTCCTCGGCCTCAAGGAAGGCGGCGTCGACTGGGCGCTCGACGAGCACAACAAGGCGCTGATCACCGACGACATGAAGGCGAAGGTCGAGGCCGCCAAGGCCGACATCGTCTCCGGCAAGGTCGCGGTGCATGATTACATGTCCGACAACGCCTGCCCGAACTAAGGAATGCCGGCAGAGCATGTTGGCAATACAGAATCGCCGTCGGCCGCAACCCGGCCGGCGGCGATCGAGTTGCGCGGGATCGATAAGTCGTTCGGCCCCGTCCATGCCAACAAGAATGTCAACCTGACCATCGCCAAGGGGTCGATCCACGGCATCATCGGTGAGAATGGTGCCGGCAAGTCGACCCTGATGAGCATCCTCTACGGCTTCTACACCGCCGATTCCGGCGAGATATTGATCAACGGCACTCCCGTGAAGATCCACGGCTCGCATGATGCGATCGCCGCCGGCATCGGCATGGTGCATCAGCATTTCATGCTGGTGGAACCCTTCACCGTGCTCGAGAACGTCATGCTGGGCGCGGAAGGCGGCGCGCTGCTGCGCGCGGGCGCGGGCAAGGCGCGCGCCGAGCTGGAGCGGCTGGCGCGTGACTACGGCCTCAATGTCGATGTCAACACGCACATCTCCGATCTGCCGGTCGGCGAGCAGCAGCGCGTTGAGATCCTGAAGGCGCTGTTCCGGCATTGTGACATTCTGATTCTGGACGAGCCGACCGGCGTGCTGACGCCGCAGGAGACGGACCAATTGTTCCAGATCCTGCGCGCCTTGAATGCGCGCGGCGTCACCATCGTCCTCATCACCCACAAGCTGCGCGAGATCCTCGCCATTACCGACACGGTTTCTGTCATGCGCGGCGGCGAGATGGTCGCGACCTTGCCCACCAAGCAGGCAACCCGTGAACAGCTGGCGGAGCTGATGGTCGGGCGCAAGGTCCGCCTGGAGCTCGACAAGACCAAGGCCAAGCCGGGCGACGTGCGGCTCGCGGTGCGCGACCTGACGGTCGTCGACAGCAAGGGCGTGACGCGCGTCGATAAGGTCGGCTTCGATCTGCGCGCCGGCGAGATCCTCGGCATTGCCGGCGTCTCCGGCAACGGCCAGAGCGAACTGCTGGAGGCGCTGTCCGGCATCCGCCCGCTGTCGAGCGGCGGCATAAAGCTGTGCGACCTCGAAGTATCCTCGAACGATCCGAGTGGTCCGGCCGAAGTGCGCGACCATGGCCTGGCGCATGTGCCGGAGGACCGCCTGCGCCTTGGCGTGGTCACGTCGTTCCCGGCCTGGGAATCCTTTGTCCTCGGTTATCACGAGGATGAGGAATATAACGGCCGCATCCTGATGGACCGCGAGGCCATGACCAACGCCTGCGGCAAGCTGATGGAGCGCTTCGACGTGCGGCCGCGCAATCCGGACCTCAAGTGCGGCAACTTCTCCGGCGGCAACCAGCAGAAGCTGATCCTGGCGCGAGAGATCGCGCGCCAGCCGCGAGTGCTGATGGTCGGCCAGCCGACCCGCGGCGTCGATATCGGCGCCATCGAGTTCATCCATCGCCAACTGCTCGCGTTGCGCGACGCCGGCTGCGCCATCCTGCTGGTGTCGGTCGAGCTCGACGAGATCATGTCCCTGAGCGACCGCATCCTGGTGATGTTCCAGGGCCGCGTCGTCGGCGAGGTCGACGGCGACTCAGCGGACGAGCGCACCCTCGGCCTGATGATGGCCAATGCGCACCTCCAGGCGGACGAAGCGGCATGAGCGCGGCGCCGCAAGTCGCCCTGCCGCGCTGGATCGATATCGGCCTGCTGCCGATCATCAACCTGGTCCAGGCGCTGATCGTCGCCGGCCTGGTGGTGCTGGTGATCGGCGTCAATCCGTTCGACGCCATGCGCATCATGGCCTGGGGCGCGGTCTATGACTCGGTCGCGATCAGCTACACGCTCTATTACGCCACCGACTTCGTCTTCACCGGCCTCGCCGTCGCCGTCGCCTTTCACGCCGGTCTGTTCAACATCGGCGGGGAGGGGCAGGCCTATATCTCCGGCCTCGGCTGCACGCTTGTCATCCTGCTGCTCGACGCCTATCTGCCGGGGATCCTGCTGATCCCGCTCGCGCTGATCGCGGCGATGGCGTTCGGCGCCGGCTGGGCCTTGATCCCGGCGTACCTGCAGGCCTATCGCGGCAGCCATATTGTGATCACCACGATCATGTTCAACTTCATCGCCGCGTCGCTGATGGTCTATATCGGCTCGGACATCCTGCGTCCGCCGGGCGACATGCTGCCGAGCAGCCGGGAGTTCGCGGCCTCCGCACATTTGCCGCACGTGCATGACATAGCGGCTTTCATAGGCATCCCGATGCCGAGCACGCCGCTGAACGTGTCCATCCTGTGGGCGGCGGCGTGCTGCGTGTTCGTGTGGGTGTTCATCTGGCGCACACGCTGGGGCTATGCCATCCGCGCCGTTGGGCTGTCGCCGAAGGCCGCGGTCTATGCCGGCATCTCGCCGCAGCGCGTGATCATGATCGCCATGTGCCTGTCCGGTGCGTTAGCGGCCGGCGTCGCGCTCAACCAGATCATCGGCTATCACCATCGCATGCTGCTGGATTTCGTGGCGGGCGCCGGCTTCACCGGCATCGCGGTGGCGCTGATGGGCCGCAATCACCCGATCGGCATCGTGCTGTCGGCGATCCTGTTCGGCGCGCTGTACCAGGGCGGCGCCGAGCTCGCATTCGAGATCCCGACCATCACGCGCGACATGATCGTCGCGATGCAAGGTCTGGTCATCCTGTTCTCCGGCGCGCTCGCCTACATGAACCGGCCGTGGGTCGCACGGGTCTATGCGATGTTCGACCGGCGCGCGATTCTGGCCGAGGCGACCTGACATGGACGATATCTGGCTCCAGGCGCTGTCGATCCTGTCTGCGACGTTCCGCATGGCGACGCCGCTGGTGTTCTGCGCCATGGCGGGCGTGTTCTCGGAGCGCTCCGGCACCATCGATATCGGGCTCGAGGGCAAGATGCTGGCGGCAGCTTTCGCCGCGGCTTGTTTCGCGGCTGTGACCGGCTCGGCGTGGGTCGCCCTGTTTGGCGCGGTGATCGTCGGCGTGTCGATGGCGCTGCTGCACGGCGTCGCCTGCATCACCTATCGTGGCAACCAGGTGGTCAGCGGTGTCGCCATCAACATCATGGCGGCGGGTCTGACCTTGGTGCTGGGCAATGCCTGGTTTGGGCGGGGCGGGCAGACGCCGGACCTGACGCCAGATGCGCGCTTCATGCCGTTGAAGTTTCCCGGATGGGAGAACGCCGCATCCATTCCCGTCATCGGCCCGATCTATTCCTTTGTGATCGGCGGGCACAACCTGCTGGTCTATGTCGCCTTCCTGGCGGTGCCGTTGGTGTGGTGGGTGCTCTATCATACGCGCTTCGGCCTCAGGTTGCGCGCGGTCGGCGAGGATCCGAAGGTGGTCGATACTGCCGGCATCTCGGTGACCTGGCTGCGCTATCGCGCCGTCATCATTGCGGGCGCGCTGTGCGGCTTCGCCGGCACCTACCTCGCGATCGCGCAGAACGCGGGCTTCAGCCCGCACATGACCGCCGGGCGCGGCTTCATCGCGCTCGCCGCCATGGTGTTCGGCAAGTGGCGGCCGTGGCCTGCGATGTTCGCCTGCCTGCTGTTCGGCTTCCTCGACGCTATCGCGATCCGCCTGCAAGGTGTCGTCGTGCCCGGCTTCGGGGAAGTGCCGGTGGAGGCGATCCAGGCCATGCCCTATATCCTGACCGTGGTGCTGCTGGCGGGCTTCGTCGGGCGGGCCATGGCGCCGCATGCGCTGGGGCAACCCTACGTCAAGGAGCGTTAGATGGACCAGCGCCTGTTCGCGGCGGCCGTCGCCGCCATGGAGCGCGCCTATGCGCCGTATTCCAAGTTCCAGGTCGGCGCCGCGATCCTCGCCGCCAATGGCAAGATCTACAGCGGGTGCAATATCGAGAACGCGGCCTATCCAGTCGGCCATTGCGCCGAGGCTGGCGCCATCGCCGCCATGGTGCTGGATGGCATCCAGGAGATCCGCGAGATCGCGGTGATCGGCCGCGGCGATCTGCTGACCACGCCGTGCGGCGGTTGCCGCCAGCGCATCCGTGAATTCGCGGGGCCCGAAACCAAAATCCATGTCTGCGGAACCGAAGGCCTGCGCCGCACCTTCACCCGCGACGAGTTGCTGCCCGCATCCTTCGGTCCGGAAAACCTCGCATGACGGAAGCAGCCGGCATCATCGCGGCGGCCAAGCCGGGATTCCGGCCGAAGGTCGGCGTGATCCTGGGCTCGGGCCTAGGCCCGATGGCGGACGACGTGACGGACGCCACCACCCTCGATTACCGCGATCTGCCCGGCTTCCCGCAGCTGAGCGTCGAAGGCCACGCCGGCCGCCTGTCTCTGGGCAAGATCGGCGAGACGCCGGTGGCTGTGCTGCAGGGCCGCGCGCACTACTACGAGCATGGCCGCGCCGACGCGATGAAGGTTCCGGTCCGCACCTTGCACGCGCTCGGGTGCGAAGCCCTTATCCTCACCAACGCCGGCGGCAGCCTCGATCCCGCGATCGGGCCGGGCTCGGTCATGATGATCACCGACCACATCAACCTCGTGCAATCCTCGCCGCTCTATGACGAATCCGGCAACAGCCGCTTCGTCGACATGGTCGGCGCCTATGATACGGGGCTTCAAGAGCACGCACGCAACGCCGCGCAATCGACCAGCTTGACGCTGCATGAAGGCGTCTATGTGTGGTTCTCCGGCCCGCATTTCGAAACGCCGGCTGAGGTCCGCTTTTCACGTCTGATCGGCGGTACCGCAGTTGGCATGTCGACGGTGCCGGAAGTGATCCTGGCGCGTCAGGTCGGGATGAGGGTCGCCGGCTTTTCCATCATCACCAATCTCGGCGCCGGGATGAGCAGCGCGCCCTTGAGCCACGAGCAGACCATGAAAGTGGCCGCCAGCGGCGCGATCGACCTGCGGCGCCTGCTCAATCGCCTGATCGCCGACTGGGTGTCCTGATGCTGCCGCAGGAGATCATCCGCAAGAAGCGCGACGGCGGCGTGCTCAGCAATGCCGAGATCGAGCATTTCATCGAAGGCTTGACCGACGGAACCATCACCGAAGGCCAGGCCGCGGCCTTCGCCATGGCGGTGTTCTTCCGCGGCATGGAGATGCCGGAGCGGATCGCGCTGACCCGCGCCATGATGGAATCCGGCGCGGTGCTCGATTGGTCCCGCGACGGGCTGAACGGCCCTGTTGTCGACAAGCATTCGACCGGCGGCGTCGGCGACAAGGTCTCGCTCATGCTGGGGCCGGTCGCCTCGGCGTGCGGCTGCTTCGTGCCGATGATCTCCGGCCGTGGCCTCGGCCACACCGGCGGCACGCTTGACAAGTTCGATGCCATTCCCGGTTATCAGACCCAGCCCGACACGGCGCTTTTTCGCCGGGTGGTGAAAGACGTCGGCTGCGCCATCATCGGCCAGACTGCGAACCTCGCGCCTGCGGACCGCCGGCTCTATGCCATCCGCGACGTGACAGCCACGGTCGAATCCATTCCGCTGATCACCGCCTCGATCCTCTCCAAGAAGTTGGCGTCGGGGCTCCAGGGCCTGGTGATGGACGTGAAGACCGGCAATGGCGCTTTCATGGAGACGTTAGAGGCTTCGCGCGAATTGGCCGACAGCATCGTGCGGGTGGCGAGCGGGGCAGGGGTCAGGACCACGGCGCTCATCACCGATATGAACCAGGTGCTCGGCCACACCGCCGGTCACACGACCGAAATGCGCGAAGCGATCGACTATCTCACCGGCAAGCGCCGCGAGGCGCGGCTCGACCAGGTGACGCGCGCCCTGGTCGCGGAAATGCTGCTCGTCGGTGGGTTGTGCCAAACTTCGCCTGAGGCGATGTTCAAGATCGAGACCGCGCTGTCATCCGGGCGCGCGGCTGAAATCTTCGGGCGCATGGTGGCGGCGCTCGGCGGTCCGAGCGATCTGCTGGAGCAGCCGGGCGTCTATCTGGCGCCGGCCCCGGTCGTCAAACCATGCGCCCCCACCAAGTCCGGGCGCATTGCTGCCATTGATACGCGGGCGGTCGGCGTGGCGCTCATCGAGCTGGGCGGCGGGCGGCTGCGGGCGCAGGACAAGATCGACCATCGGGTCGGATTCAGCGATTTCCGCGGCTTAGGCGAGGATATCGGGCCGCAGCAGCCGATCTGCACCATTCATGCAGCGGATAGCGGTGCCTGGACACGAGCCGCCAATGCCGTCCGTTCGGCGGTCCGTCTGACCGCCGGCGCCGTCTCCGTTCCCTCGCCCATTCACGAGCGGATTGCAGTAGACTAGGCCCATGTCCCGGCGTGCCATCATCCTGGTCCTGGATTCCTTCGGCATCGGCGCCAGCGCGGACGCCGCGCAGTTCGGCGATGCCGGCGCGGATACGCTGGGCCACATCGCCGAAGCCTGTGCGGCCGGCCGCGCTGACAAGAGCGGCGTGCGATCCGGCCCCTTGCGCATTCCGAACCTGTCGCGCTGGGGCCTTGGCCGCGCCGCGGAGATTTCGACCGGCGCCGTTCCTCCCGGGCTGCAGACGGATCGCATCGAGGGCGCCTATGGCTGCGCCGCCGAGGAAAGCAAAGGCAAGGATACGCCGAGCGGGCATTGGGAAATGGCCGGCTGCCCGGTGCCGTTCGACTGGGGCTATTTCCCGCGCGAGCGGCCGTGTTTCCCGCCGGCGCTGATCCAGCAGCTGGTGGCCGAGTTCAAGCTGCCCGGCATCCTCGGCGATTGCCACGCCTCCGGTACCGAGATCATCGCGGAGCTGGGCGAGGAGCATATCCGGACCGGCAAGCCGATCTGCTACACCTCGGCCGACAGCGTGTTCCAGGTCGCCGCGCACGAACAGCATTTCGGATTGGAGCGGCTCTATCGCTTCTGCGAGCGCGCCAAGGAATTGCTCGAACCGCTCAACATCGGGCGTGTGATCGCGCGGCCGTTCGTCGGCGAGAGTCCCGCCGACTTCCGCCGCACCGCGCATCGCCGCGACTACACCACGCCGCCGCCGGCGGAAACGCTGCTGGACCGCGTCTCGGCTTCCGGCGCGGAGGTCTGGAGCATCGGCAAGATCGCCGACATCTTCGCCCATCGCAGCATCTCGAAGAAGCTGAAGGCCGAAGACAACGGCACCCTGTTCGACCGCACGCTCGAGGCGATGGACACCGCCGACGATCGCGCGCTGGTGTTCGCGAACTTCGTCGATTTCGACATGCTCTATGGCCACCGCCGCGACGTGGTCGGCTATGCGGCGGCGCTCGAAGCCTTCGACCGCCGCCTGCCGGAGCTCGAAGCCAAGCTGCGCCCGGGCGACCTGGTGCTGGCCACCGCCGATCACGGTTGCGACCCGACCCGGCCCGGCACCGATCACACGCGCGAGCACGTACCGGTACTGTTCTTCGGGCCAGGCGTGCCGGCCGGTCCGCTCGGCAAGCGGCTCAGCTTCGCCGACATGGGGCAGACCATCGCCCGGCACCTGGCGCTGTCGCCGCTCGCACACGGCAGAGACTGCTTCGCATGAAGCCGCGTCGCTTTCGGACCGAGGATGGACACCTGACCGCCGAGATGCGCACGGCGTTCGATGCCGACGGCTACCTGTTCCTGGAGAATTTCGTGGCGCCGGCGGAGTGCGATCGTCTGCGCGCCCGCGCGCTGGAGCTGGTCGAAGGCTTCGATCCGGCGGAGCATCGCACGGTGTTCTCGACCACCACGCGCTCCCATGCCGCCGCCGACTATTTCGAGGGCTCGGGCGACAAGATCCGCTTCTTCTTCGAGGAGGGCGCGTTCGACGGGCGCGGCGAACTGAAGCAGCCGAAGGCGCTGTCGATCAACAAGCTCGGCCACGCCATGCACGATCTCGACCCGGCGTTCGACCGGTTCTCGCGCGCGGCGAAGCTGCGCACGCTCGCCGGGGACCTTGCGTTCCGCGCGCCGCAGGTCATCCAATCGATGTATATCTTCAAGCAGCCGCAGATCGGCGGCGAGGTCAGCTGGCACGTCGATTCGACTTATCTCTACACCGAGCCGCTCAGCTGCGTCGGCCTCTGGTTCGCGCTCGAGGATGCGACGATGCAGAACGGCGCCATGTGGTGCCTGCCCGGCGCGCATCGCATGCCGCTGAAATCCCGCTTCCTGCGCAAGGACGGCAAGTTGACGACAGAGGTGCTGGATTCATCGCCCTGGCCGGAGGGACCGCGGGTTGGGCTGGAGGCGGCCAAGGGATCGCTGATCGTCCTGCACGGCCAGCTGCCCCACTACAGTGGGCCTAATACTTCTGACAGATCCCGTCATGCCTATACTTTGCATGTAATTGACGGTGAATGCCGCTATCCTGCCGACAATTGGCTGGTGCGCGGTCCGGAGCTTCCCGTACGCCCGCTATGATTGAACGCTCGCGGGCGCTTTCATCTTCCGTTAAGCACTTTGCGGACGTAATGTGATAATAGCCTGATTTCACAGGCGTCGAGGGAACAAGCGTGCGGATTCTGTTGGCCGACGACCATGAACTGGTCCTGGACGGCTTCAAAGCGGTCATCGAGCGTCATGCCCCGGAAGCCGAGGTGGTGACGGCGCGCACCTTCGACGAAGCCTTCGCGCTGGTCCTCGCCAACGGCTGCTATGACGTGACGCTGCTCGATCTCAACATGCCGGGCATGCAGGGCCTGGAAGGGCTGAAGCGGATGGTCGCGCAGTGCCCCAATGCGGCGGTCGCCATCATCACCGGCATGGTCACCAAGTCGGTCGCGTCGTCCGCGCTCGCGGCCGGAGCCAAGGGCTTCGTGCCCAAGACGCTGTCCGGCGACAAGCTGATCTCGGCGCTGCAGAAGATGGCGGCGGGCGAGGTCTACGCGCCAGGAGACTTGAAGGGCGCGACCGAAGGAATGACCATCATCGGCGCCGAGGTCCTGACCCCGCGCGAGTTGGAAGTCGCCGCCATGCTGGTCAAGGGCGCCTCGAACAAGGAGATCGCCCGCGCACTGGACCTGCAGGAAGTCACCGTGAAGCTGCACGTCCGCAATCTTTGCCGCAAGCTGGAGACCAAGAACCGCACGCAGATCGCCGTGCGCCTGGCTCAGCTCGGCCAGTTCATGTAACCGCCCCCGTTCACGCGACCGGTTCTGGCCGGCGCAACTCCGCCGCCAGCCTCTCCAGCTCTCCTGATTCCGGCAACGTCTCGAATTGATAGACCCGCGGCCGCACGCCGCCTTCGCGCAGCCGCCGCGCGATCTCGTCGCTTGCCTGCGCCAGCACGACGGCATGGCACCGCGCGCCCATTTCGGCGACCAGTTCCATCGCCGCGTCCGCGCTGCTGGTGGACGCGACCCGCAGGCCGAGCGCAGTGAGGCGCCGGGACAGCTCCTCCGCCGTCACTTCCGATGCGTGGATGACCAGCGCATCGAGCTCATCCTCGTGCGTATCCAACTCGAGCGGCGCGCCGATCTCGGGCGAGATCCGCGCCGGCCACAGCAGTGTCACGCTGGTCTGCTTGTTGGGGCTAGTATCGACCGTGATGACGCCGCCGGTTTCGATCATCAGCGTGCCCAGCAGGGTCATGGCCGCAACTTCGGCCGCCGCTTCGTCGGACTGCGCAAGATCGAACATCCGCCCGACCAGCTCGCGCTGCCAGCCATGGCCCCGGAAGTCGAGGCGGACGCGGCCATAGCGCCAGCTGGGACGGAGCGCGCCGAACTGGACCTTGGTCCGTTCCGGATCGACCGGATCGGACCAGATCTCAAGCCGGTGCGCGCTGATGGCGAGATCTTCCGCCGCCGTCGAGGTGGCGCCGACCACGGAATCGACCTGGATGCGGATCTGCGCATCCTGCCGGCCCAGCAATGGGATCGCGGCCGCGCACAGATGCAGGATCGCCTGGCCGACCTCGGCCTCCGTCGCCGTCACCTCGACGTCCGCGCCGGCCGGAAGGTCCAGCTCGATCTTGGTCGCGATCGCTGCCTGGGCCGAGCGCGCGGCCTCGGCCGCCATCTCGCCCAGTCGCGTGATGTTGGTGGGATCGCTCGACCAGCCGAGGGCGGAGCCGAACCCGCGGATATCGGCGAGCGCCATCTTGGTCGCGTCCCGGATGCGCGCGATCTGCCGGCGATGCAGCTCGCTCAGGCGCGCATCGCCGCACAACAGCTCGGCGTAGCCTTGCACGGGGCCGAGCTCGTTGTTCAGCTCATGGCAGAAGCCGCGGATCAGTCCGCCGATCGACATCAGGTGCCCGATGCGCGCCAGCGGCACCGGAAAGCCCGCGCCGGGCGTCAGCTCGCCATCGGTGCGCGCCGTGCCCCGGTCTGCGGCGGGTTGCTCGATCGACGCCGGACGCTCGCCTGCCGGCGGCAATGCGCGCGCCACCAGAACCGCGACCAGGATGATCGCCGCCGCGCTGACCAGGAGCAGGATGATGGCCATGCGCAGATAACCGCCGGCGGCGGCTTGCGCCATGTCGGCGCCGGCCTGGGTCATGCGCTCATGCCAGGCCATCAGCGCGATCGCAAGGCCAATGCCGATCAAGGCGACGATGGCTGCGATGCGGATCGCCGGACTGGCCGCGCTCCTGCCGGTCATTCCAGCGGGTCTCGCGGAGCAGCGAGCAGTTCGCCGATGGCGGATTTGGCGCGGATCACCGCGTCCTGGATATCGGCGCTTTGTCCGACCACGCGGTCGACATCGGCGGTGTCGCGCGCCACCTGCTCGGCAAGATCGGCCAGCTCGCGCAGGCCGAACTCGGCCGCCGCGTCATGCAGCGCGCGGAAGGCTACCCGCAGGCCATCCGCATCGTTGGCGTGAATGGCGTGGCGGGCGCGATTGATCTGCGCGTCGAGCTCCTTCGGCAAGCGCTCCGCCAGCGCCGCCAGCTCGGCCGCGGACAGGCTGCCTTTCAGCTCGGTCACGCGCGCTTGATCCATCACCGGCTGGACGCTCGTCTGCTCCGCCGGCTCATGCGGTTTGTGGGTCCAGCGCGCGATGACCTCCTGCAACTGGTCGAGATGCAGCGGCTTGGCCAGATAGTCGTCGAAGCCCGCCGCCATGTAGCGTTCGCGGTCTCCGACCATCGCGTTAGCGGTGACGGCGACGATCGGGGCACCGCCATGCGCACCCGGCAAAGCGCGGATCGCCGCGGCCGCGCTCACGCCGTCCATTTCGGGCATCTGGATGTCCATTAGGATCAGGTCGAACGCGCGCCCCTGCGCGGCCGTCAGCGCCTCCCTACCGTTGGTGGCGGTGACGCCCTCGTGGCCGAGGCGGGCCAGCATCTGGGTCACCAGCTCGCGATTGATGTCGTTGTCCTCGGCGATCAGGATCGAAGCTCTCGGGTGAGCGCCGTGCTCCGGATCGCGCGGCATGGCCGCCGGGCGGGCGAGCGGCGAGGCGATGATCGTGCAGGGCAGGATCACCGTGAAGGTGCTGCCGGCATTGATCGTGCTTTGCACCGCGACGCTGCCGCCCAGCAGCTTCACCAGCCGCTTGACGATCGCGAGGCCGAGGCCGGTGCCGCCGAACCGCCGCGCCATGCCGCTGTCGCCTTGGCGGAACGGCTCGAACAGCGCCGGCATCTTGTCGCGATCGATGCCGATGCCGGTGTCGGTCACGTCGATCCTGAGCTCGCAGCTGTCCGCGCGCATGGCGCCGACCGAAGCCCGCACCATCACCTCGCCGCGCTGGGTGAACTTGACGGAATTGCCGATCAGGTTGAACAGGATCTGCCGCAGCCGCGTGGGGTCGGACTTCAGCCATCTCGGCACGTTCGCCGCGATGTCGGTGCGCAAGGCGATGCCCTTGGCCGTCGCGCGCACCTTGAGCAGGGCGGTGACGCCGTCGATCAGGCCGGTCACGTCGAAGTCCAGCAGGTCGGTCTCTGTCTTGCCGGCGTCGAGCTTGGACAGGTCCAGGATGTCGTTGATGATGGTGAGCAGCGTCTCCGCCGAATCCAGCGCGGTCGAGGCCCATCGCTTCTGATCGGGGTTGAGCTTCGAATCCAGCATCAGGGACAGCATGCCGATGATGCCGTTCATCGGCGTGCGGATCTCGTGGGACATGGTCGCCAGGAACTGCGACTTGGCGGTGTTGGCCGCGTCGGCGGTGCGGCGCTGCTCCTCCAGGTCGCGCGCCAGGGTGGCCAGCGAAGCCGCCTGGTGGCGCAGCTCCTCCTGCGCGCTCAGCAGCTCGGTCACGTCGGTGTGGACGCCGACCACGCGGGTGACGCGGCCTTCGTCGTCCTTCATCTTGATGCCGCGGGTCAGGATGTGGACATCATGCCCGAGCTTGTGGCGGAAGCGTTGCACCATCTCGAAGCTCGACGCGCGGTCCTCCAGGAAGTCGCTGAAGCGCTGGGCGACCCGATCGCGGTCCTCGCGGTGCACCAGCGCGGACCAGGTCGACAGCGAGTCTGGCAGCTCGTCCTCGCCATAGCCGAGCTGCTCCTTCCAGCGCGGCGAGAGCCACACCCGGTGCTCGGCTGGCCGCCAGTCCCAGATGCCGTCGTTGCTGCCCAGGATGGCGAGGCTGAGGAACTGCTCCCGCTCGCGCAGCCGCGCCTCGATCGACAACTTGTCCAGATTGATCGCCGCCAGCAGCAGGCAGGTCAGCATCAGGCAGGCGATGAAGCTCTGCAGGCCGACCAGTTCGCTGAGGACATCGTCGGCGCCGAGCAGCCGGGCGCCGCCGAGCTTGGCGGTCAGCAGCGCCGCGGCGGAGATGCAGAGGACCACGGCAATCGCCACCCGGCGCGGTGCCCGCAGCGCGACGCAGGCGACAATCGGAAAGACGATGAAGGCGGCGGCGCTGCTTTCCGTCGCGTCGGGCCAGATCACCGGCAACTGCAGCGCCGCAAAGGCGAGCAGCGTGAGCAGGCCCGCTTCGATCCAGCTTTCGGTCGAGATGCCCTGTTCGCCGCGGTTGGTCAGGATGAGGAAGCCGGGCGCGATGGTCAGGATGCCGCCGGTGTTGCCGCCCCAGAACAGCAGCACGTTGTGCCAATAGTCGGTCCAGCTGGTGATGCCGATCGCGTTCATCACATAGAGCGCGGCGAGCGCGTTGAGCAGCGTGCTGATCGGCGCGCCGACGGCGACCAGCGCCGCGATGTCGCGCAGCCGCCGCAGCGCGCTGTCGAATCCGACCAAGCGCAGCAGCAGGATGCCGATCAATGCCTCGGATATCGTCAGGGCCGGCAGCAGCACGGCCATGACCGGCGGCGCAGGAGACCAGATGAGGTTGGCCATCGCGGCGCCGATCCAGATCGGGACAATGGCGCGCATCCGGAGGCGCAGCAGGACGGCGAGAACAAAACCGCTGGGCGGCCAGACTACCGATACCCCGCTTTCCAGGATGAAGGCCGTGCCGACCCAGAAGCACAGGAGATAGCCGGCGACCACCAGCAATCCCTCGCCCAGGAGGCCCGCGCTGACGGGAGCGCTCCAGGTGGCTTTACCGGTTTCCGTCTGTGTCGCCAAAGCTAGCCCGTTACCTGCGTGCAACCACTGTTGGCATCATTCAATCCCTCTACCCCGCTGGCAACAGCAAATGCGGGTTGATGCCCTTGCACGCCATGGGTTTTCTGGCTTGGCGGCGACGCCGGCGCCGCTGGAAAGGACGCTCCCGGAATGACGGGCTCCCGGCCCCGTGCTAGCTTTCGGCCATGGAAACCGAGCTCATCGCCCAGCCGCTCTTGCCCAGCGAATTGCCGGCTGATCCGGTCGCCTGGTGCCGCGCCTTTGCTGACCGTCCCGGTCTTGTGCTGTTCGACAGCGCGCTCAGGCACGAGCAGCTCGGCCGCTACTCCTTTCTTGGCATCGATCCGTTCGCGCGACTCGAAGCCGACCGCGCCGGCGTGCGCCTGAACGGCGCCGACATCGTGGGCGATCCGTTCGATGTGGTCGGGGAGTTGTGCGCACGCTACCGAGTTGAGTGCGCGCCGGGCGTGCCGCCATTCCAGACCGGCCTGGCGGGCTATTTCGGTTATGGCCTGCGCCATCATGTGGAGCGCGTTCCCACGCATGCACGCGCTGACCTCGCCTGGCCCGACCTAATCCTCGGCCTCTACGATCTTGTGCTCGCGGTCGATCATGTCGAGGGGCGGGCATGGCTGCTGGCGAGCGGCTATCCGGAAACCACGCCGCGGGCGCGGCGCGAACGCGCGGAGGCGCGCATCGGCTGGGCCCGCGAACGGCTGCGCCAGGCGCCGCAAACTTCGCCGGCGCTGTCCTGGGCGCTCGCCGCCAAGCCCGATCTCCGGCAGTCGGAGTTCGAGCATGCCGTGCGCCGCACGATCGACTACATCGAAGCTGGCGACATCTATCAGGCCAACATCACGCAGCGATTCCGCGCCAGGCTGCCGGCGGGCTTCGACCGGCTGTCGCTGTATCAGGCGCTGCGCATGCGCAATCCGGCGACCTTCGGCGCTTATCTCGATTTTGGCGCCACCGGCATCCTGTCGTCATCGCCGGAGCGGTTCCTGAAGCTCGCCGACGGCAAGGTCGAGACGCGGCCGATCAAGGGCACGCGTCCGCGCGGCCGCAACGCCGCCGAAGACCAGGCGCTGGCGGCCGAGCTGCTCGCCAGCGCCAAGGATCGCGCGGAAAACCTGATGATCGTCGACCTGCTGCGCAACGACATCAGCCGCGTCTCCAAGGTGGGCTCGGTCAAGGTGCCGACCCTGTTCGGGCTCGAAAGCTACGCGACCGTGCATCATCTCGTCTCCGTCGTGGCGGGCGAACTGGCGCAAGGGCGCAGCGCGGTCGACCTGCTGCGCGCGTGCTTCCCCGGTGGCTCGGTCACCGGAGCGCCGAAGATCCGCGCCATGGAGATCATCGCCGAGCTGGAGCCGACCGCGCGCGGTCCGTATTGCGGATCCATCGGCTATCTCAGCGCCGACGGCGGCATGGACAGCAACATCGTCATCCGCACCTATTGCATCCAGGGCCAGGACCTGACCTTCCAGGTCGGCGGCGGCATCGTCGCCGATTCCGATCCGCACGCCGAGTACGAGGAGAGCCTGGCCAAGGCCAAGGCGCTGATCGAAGTGCTCGCGCATGGCAGCCAGGATGGCATCCAGCCTGCGCAGGGATCCGCGGCATGATCTGGCTCAACGGGCGGCTGGTCGCGCGCGAGCAGGCCCATATCGATCCCGCCGATCGCGGCCTGCTCCTGGGGGACGGGTTGTTCGAAACGCTGCGCGCCTATCGTGGCCACGTCTTCAAGCTCGAGGATCACCTCCAGCGCATGGCGCAGGGCGCCGCGGAACTCGGCATCCCGCTGCTGCTGGACCCACCGGGCATCGCCGACGCCGTGCGCGAGACTCTGGATGCCAATCAGGCGTCTGCTGCAGACGCCGCCATCCGCATTACGCTGACGCGCGGCCCCGGTCAGCGCGGTCTGCTGCCGCCCGAAGATCCGCGTCCGACGCTCATCGTGTCAGCGGCTCCGTATCAGGCACCGCCAAGCGTGGATGGCTTCATCGCGATCACGGCGAAGCGGGCGCGGCGCAACGAGAAATCCCTGACCGCGCGGATCAAGACGCTGTGCTACCTCGACAACGTGATCGCACAGACCGAGGCCGAAGCGGCGGGCGCCGACGAGGCCATCATGCTGAACAACCAGGACGCCATCGCCTGCGGCGGGCGCAGCAACCTGTTCGCGGTGATCGACGGCGCCTTGCGGACGCCGGCGCTCGAGGATGGTGCGCTGCCCGGAATCACGCGCCGAGCCGTGCTGGCGCTGTGCAACGCCGCCGACATATCGGTTGTCGAGGGTGCGATCGCGCGCCTCGAACTGCTCGCGGCGAGCGAGATGTTCGTCACCAATTCACTGGTGGAGATCATGCCCCTGCGCCGGGTCGACGGCGGCGAGTTGGCGGTCGGTCCAATCACCAAGCGCCTCGCGGAGGCCTATGCGGACTTGACGCCGTGAGCGGGCGGCGGGCTCAGCGGACGACGGTGCCCCAGAGGTCGTATTCGTCTGCCTGGTCGATCTTCGCCTGCACCAGGTCGCCTGGCTTCAGCGTGATCTCGCCGTCGAGATAGACGTTGCCATCGATCTCCGGCGCGTCGGCGGGGGAACGGCCGGTCGCGCCATCCTCATCGACCTCGTCGATCAGGACGGGCAGGGTGCGCCCGACCTTCTTGGCCATGCGGCGCTCGCTGATCTGGCGCTGGGCTTCCATGAAGCGGTCGAAGCGGTCCTGCTTCTCGTCCTCGTCGACGTGATCTGCGATCTCGTTCGCCTTGGCGCCCTCGACCGGCTCGTACTTGAAGCAGCCGACGCGGTCGAGCTCCGCCTCATGCAGCCAGTCCAGCATCTCGTCGAACTCGGCCTCGGTCTCGCCCGGGAAGCCGACGATGAAGGTTGAACGGATCGTGAGGTCGGGGCAGGTCTCGCGCCACTTCTGGATACGGCCGAGCACTTTCTCCTGGTTGGCCGGGCGGCGCATCGCTTTGAGAACGCGTGGGCTGGCGTGCTGAAACGGGATGTCGAGATAGGGCAGGATCTTGCCCTCCGCCATCAGCGGAATGACCTCGTCGACATGCGGATAGGGATAGACGTAGTGCAGCCGCACCCAGATGCCGAGCTGGCTCAGTGCCTGGCACAGCTCCGTCATGCGCGCCTTCACCATGTCGCCGCGCCACAGGCTCTCGGCATACTTGATGTCGACGCCATAGGCGCTGGTGTCCTGCGAAATGACCAGCAGCTCCTTCACGCCGGCTTTCGCCAGGTTCTCGGCTTCGACCAGGACCTCGCGTACCGGGCGGCTGACCAGGTCGCCGCGCAGGCTGGGGATGATGCAGAAGGTGCAGCGGTTGTTGCAGCCCTCGGAAATCTTGAGATAGGCGTAGTGCCGCGGCGTCAGGCGCAGGCCTTGCGGCGGCACCAGGTCGACATACGGATCGTGCTTCGGTGGCACCGCCTTGTGCACCGCGCTGACCACGGACTCATATTGCTGCGGCCCGGTGACGGACAGCACGCCGGGATGGACCGAGCGGATCGCCTGCTCGTTGCCACCCATGCAGCCGGTGACGATGACCTTGCCGTTCTCCTTCAGCGCCTCGCCGATCGCGTCGAGCGATTCCTGCTTGGCGCTGTTGAGGAAGCCGCAGGTGTTGACGATCACCACGTCGGCGCCGTCGTAGGTGTCCGAGACGACATAGCCCTCCGACCGCAGCTTGGTCAGGATCCGCTCGGAATCCACCAAAGCCTTCGGACAGCCGAGGCTAACGATGCCGACCTTAGGGGCGGCCTTGGACGCGCTCTGTTTCATCTGGGCCTGAAATCGGGAGGGCGGCCCGCTGCCGCCCGATTTGGCGGCGGTCTATCCCGAAAGCCGGCGGGGCGCAAGAGCAGGTGGTGCAAGGCAGCCATCCGCCCGCAGCGCCCTCATCCGAGGCTTAGCTTTGCTGCGGTAAAAGCCTGCGCTTGAAGGAAATTCCAGACGCTATCCCGCTCGCCAGCGCAACCCCGGCGCCGACCACCAGAATTGCCGCGACCGCCATTCCGTCGGGCCACTCGCCGAGGCTGAGGGCGGCAACCATGGCGGTGAGGGCAGGGGTCAGGGATACGAAGGCCGATGCCTTGGACGCGCCCAGCACCGTGACGGCATAGCTGTAGGCCGCCAGGGCCAGCAATCCGGACAGGATGCCCTGGGCAAAGCCCTGCGTCGCCAGCGTCTGCCAGGGAAGATCCCAAAGATTCGGCCCGCCCTGGGTCAGATCGATGGCGACCATGATGACGACGGAGACGGCGTTGATGAGCGCGGCCGCCTGCCACGCAGTCAGCCCCGAGCGCTTGAACGCCAGCGTGAAGCAGGCCCAGGAAGCCGCTGAAACCAGGAGCAAGACATGGCCGCGCCAGTCGCCGGCGCCGGCCTCCAGCAGGCTGGCGCCGCACAGAGCGAGCACGCCCGCCAGCACCATCCCGTAGCCGCACAGCCTCGCCCCGCCGAAGCGCTCGCCGAACAGCAGGAACGCGAACAGCGCGACGAACATCGGCAGCACGCCCGGCAGCATCACGCCGACATGGGCGGCCGGCGCGAAGGTCATGCCGAGCGAGCAGATCAGGAAAAACGGCGCGCCCGAGCCGAACACCATGATCGCGCATTTGAGCCAACCGGCCCTGCGATACGCGGCGCCGCTGCGCAGCAAAATCGGCAGCATGACCAGCGTGGGGATCGCGTAGCGCAGGAGCCCCAGCGTCACTGCCGGTACGTCTGTCGTTACGCCGTGCCGGGTGAACACGATCCAGCCGCTCCAGACCAGGACGGAGGCCAAGGCCGCCAGCGATCCCACCAGCTTGGGCTTCGAGGAAATGCTCAGATTTGCGCCCATCGCGCACGTTCCTGCCAAAATTTAGCCACCGTAATGGAACATATTGCAGGTGTTGTGCGAAAATCATTGCAAAGATGGCGCTATGAGCTAGGATATGGGCAATAAAATAGCGGAGAATGATGGATTGGTAGCCGAAAATGCCTCGGTGAACCTCGATGCGTTGGACATCAGGATCCTGGTCGCGCTGCAGGAGGATGGCCGGCTCAGCAATGTCGAGCTTGCTGAGCGGGTCGGCCTGTCGCCGTCGCCCTGCCTCCGTCGGGTCAAGCGCCTGGAGGAGGAGGGCTACATCGCCGGCTACAAGGCCAAGGTCGATCGGCGGCGCCTCGGCCTCGGCATGACCGTTTTCGTCGGCGTGAAGTTCGACACCCATCGCGACGCCAATGCGCGCGCCTTCCAGGAGGCCGTGCAGACCTTTCCGGAGGTCGTGGCGTGCCACATGGTGTCCGGCGAGGCGGATTTTCTGTTGGAGGTGGTTGTTGCAGATCTAGCAGCTTACGACGCGTTCCTCTCACGCACGTTGCTCAAACTGCCGATGGTCCGCGACATCCGCAGCAACTTTGCCATCCGCACGGTGAAGTCGGAAGGCGCGTTGCCGGTGTCGCGCGGATGAGCGTGTCAGCTTTACGGAATCACTGGTGGTCCCTATAACCCGGTTCAAGCTTTGTTCATGATTTCAACGGCGCACGACCATGTTTGACGTCAAATGGATTCGGGAAAACCCCGAGGCTTTCGACCGTGGCCGCGCCCGCCGCAACCTGCCGCCTTTGTCGGCCGAGATCGTCGCGCTCGACGCCAAGCGCCGCGCCGCGCAGACCAGCTGGCAGGAGATGCAGGCGCGCCGCAATGAGCTCTCCAAGCAGATCGGCCAGCTGAAATCCAAGGGCCAGGACGCGAGCGCCGTGATGGCGGAAGTCGCCGGCCTCAAAGACAAGATGGCGGAAGCCGAAGCGACCGAGCAGGCGCTGGCCAAGGAGCTCGAGGGCATCCTCGCGACCCAGCCCAACCTGCCGGCGGACGACGTTCCCGAAGGGCTCGACGAAAAGAGCAACCGCGAGGAGCGGGTGGTCGGCGGCAAGCCGAACTTCGCCTTCCAGCCTAAGCAGCATTTCGAGATCGGCGAGGGCCTTGGCCTGATGAGCTTCGAGGACGCCGCCAAGCTGTCCGGCGCGCGCTTCGTCGTGCTAAAGGGCGGGCTCGCGCGGCTGGAACGCGCGCTGGCTCAGTTCATGCTCGACCTGCATACCGGAGAACTGGGCTACACCGAGGTCTCGCCGCCGTTCCTGGTGCGCGACACGGCCTTGTTCGGCACCGGCCAGCTACCGAAATTCGCCGAGGATCAGTTCAAGACGGAACAGGGTCTGTGGCTGATCCCGACCTCGGAAGTGCCGCTGACCAACCTTGCGGCCGATGAGATCATCGACGAGACGGCGCTGCCCTGGCGCTTCACCGCGCTGACGCCGTGCTTCCGTTCCGAGGCCGGCGCGGCGGGCAAGGACACCCGCGGCATGATCCGCCAGCACCAATTCCTGAAGGTGGAGCTGGTCTCGATCGCGCATCCCGATCATTCGGACGACGAGCACAAGCGCATGACCAATTGCGCGGAAGAGGTGCTGAAGCGCCTCGGCCTGCCGTACCGCGTCATCACACTGTGCACCGGCGACATGGGCTTCTCGGCGCAGAAGACCTTCGACATCGAGGTCTGGCTGCCGGGCCAGAACGCCTATCGCGAGATCTCGAGTTGCTCGAACTGCGGCGAGTTCCAGGCGCGGCGCATGAAGGCGCGCTGCCGCAAGGCGGGCGAGAAGGGCACGCGCTTCGTCCATACGCTGAACGGCTCCGGCCTCGCGGTCGGGCGCGCGCTGGTCGCCATCCTCGAAAACTATCAGCAGCAGGATGGATCGGTCGCCATTCCCGCGGCTTTGCGTCCCTACATGAACGGCCTGGAAAGAATCGCGAAAGCAAATGCCTAAGGTACCGCTCAAAGATCTGTCCAACGCCCGTATCCTGGTTTCCAACGACGACGGCATCCATGCGCCCGGCCTTAAGATCCTGGAGCGGGTCGCGCGCTCGCTGTCCAAGGATGTGTGGGTGATCGCGCCCGAAGCCGAGCAGAGCGGCGCCAGCCATGGCCTGACGCTGAGGCGGCCGCTGCCGCTGCACAAGATCGGCCCCAAGCGTTTCGCGGTCGGTGGCACGCCGAGCGACTGCGTGCTGATGGCGGTGAAGCACATCATCATGGACCGCGCGCCGGACCTGGTGCTCTCCGGTGTCAATCGCGGCGCTAACCTCGGCGAGGACGTGTTCTATTCCGGCACGGTCGCGGCGGCTCGCGAAGCGGCCTTGCTCGGTATTCCGTCGATCGCCTTCAGCCAGGTTCGCAAGGGCGATACGCTGCACTGGAAGACCGCGGAGAAGTTTGCGCCGGAGATCATCCGCCGGCTCTATACCGGCAGCTGGCCGAAATCGATCTTGATGAACGTCAACTTCCCGCCGATTCCGCCCGAGCAGGTGACCGGCGTCAAAGTCGCGCCGCAGGGCCGCCGCCTGGAGCATACCCAGATCAAGAGGATCAAGGACCCGGCAGGCCGGGACATGTTGTGGATCGGCGATTTTCCGACGGATGATCCGCAGGATCCGAACACCGACCTCGGCGCGATCCTCGAGAACATGGTCTCGGTCACGCCACTGGAGTGCGATTCGACCGATATGCCTTCGCTGCCGCAGGCGGCAGCCAAGCTGTCCGACCTGAAACCGGCCAAGGCCGCGCGCAAGCGGGCGGCCGGATGAGCCTGCAGGCCCGCAAGATCCGCCTCATCATGAGCCTGCGGCGCGCGGGCATCACCGACACGCGCGTGCTGGCGGCGCTGGAGCGCGTCCCGCGCGAGAACTTCGTGCTGCCGCATTTCCACGACCAGGCCTACGAGGACCAGGCGCTGCCGATCGCGCAGGGCCAGACCATCAGCCAGCCGCAGATCGTCGCGCTGATGACCGAGGCGTTGCAGGTCGAGAAGACCCACAAGGTTCTGGAGATCGGCACCGGTTCCGGCTACCAGGCTGCCGTGCTGTCGCGCCTCGCGCGCCGCGTCTATACCATCGAGCGCTTCGCCTCGCTGCTCAAGGAAGCGGAGGCGCGCTTCCACGAGCTGCGCATCCACAACATCACGTCGAAGACCGCCGACGGCGCCAAGGGCTGGAAGGAGCAGGCGCCATTCGATCGCATCATCGTCACCGCTGCTGCCGACGGCGTGCCGCAGACCTTGATCGATCAGCTGGCCGAAGGCGGCATCATGGTGGTCCCGGTCGGCGCCGAGCGCGGCGACCAGGTACTGCTGCGCCTTGTCAAGAAGCCCGATGGGCTGCACCAGGAAGTCCTCGCCGACGTACGCTTCGTGCCGCTGGTGGGCGGCGCGTTGCCGGAGGAAGAGGGCCGGGCGCTGCGCGCGGCGCAGAACGGTCGGTGATGGTCCGCGTGCGCAACCTTCGCACCATGCTCGCCGTCGCGCTCGCCGCGACGATGCTTGCCGGCTGCAACCTCGACACCATGCTGGCCTCGCCGCCTGCGCCCGATCCCGCCGTGCCGGCCGGCGCACCCTTTGGCGAGATCAAGGATGGCCACTACGTCGTCGCGCCGGGCGACACGGTTGCGATCGTCTCCGAGCGCACCAACACGCCGATCCGCACATTGATCGACATCAACGGCCTCACGCCGCCCTATGCGCTGAAGGCCGGGCAGATGCTGAACCTGCAGCCGCGCAACAGCTACGTGGTGCAGAAGGGCGATACCGTCTCCGGCATCTCGGCGCGCCAGGGCGTCTCGATCAGCGCGCTCATCCAGCTCAACAACCTGCGGCCGCCTTACACACTGCAGATCGGCCAGGCGCTGGTCTTGCCGACCAGCGTCGATGCGCCGTCCACATTCGCCAGCGCGCCGCAGGCCGCTGCGCTGCCCGCCGGCCCGCAACCGAAGCCGTTCGTGCCGGACGGCGCGACAGCCGTCCAGACTCAAGCTGGCGGCACGGTGTCAACACAGCCCGGCGGCGGTATCACCGCGGGCGGGTTGCCTCCGCTGCAAGGCTCACCCGCACCGTCATCCGAGCCGGCGCCGGGTGAGCCGGTCGAGATCGTGCCGACCCAGCCAACGCCGCCGACGCAAACCGCGCAGATCGAACCGCCGCCCGCGCCCAAGCCCGCGCCGGCCGGGGATCCGCTACCCGCGTTGAAGCCCGACAGCCCCTTCATCTGGCCGGTCGACGGCAAGGTTGTCTCCAAGTTCGGCCCAGCCAAGGACAACCAGCGCAACGACGGCATCAACATCGCGGCGCCGGTCGGCGCGCCGGTGAAGGCGTCGGCGCCGGGCGTGGTCGCCTACGCCGGCAACGAGCTGCGCGGCTTCGGCAACATGGTGCTGCTGCGCCACGCCGACGGCTGGGTCACCGCCTATGCGCACAACTCATCGCTGCTGGTGCAGAAGGGCGACAAGGTCGGCCAGGGCCAGACCATCGCCCGCGTCGGCAGCAGCGGCAACGTCGACACCCCGCAGCTGCATTTCGAGCTGCGCAAGGGCACCAAGGCGGTCGACCCGCTGAAGGTGCTGACGAAGTAAACGCGACGCGCCATTTTTCCACCAGTACAACGATCACCCCGGCCTTGAGCCGGGGTCCATCGTTCAGGAGCACGAGCGGTTGATGAATGGATCCCGGCTCAGGGCCGGGATGACGGTGGAGCAGGGCGCGCGGTTAGTGCTCTAGCCCTGCCGGTCCTTGTATTCCGTGTAGATTAGAATCTTGTTCACCGTGTCCCCGTCGTCCGACAGCGGCAGAAAGACCGTTCCGGCTTCCAGCCAGTCACGCTCCGGGTCCATGGTGCGGTCGGCATCGTACAGCACGCACTTCTTCTCGATCACCAGCCGATAATTCTCCAGCACGTCCTCTTGGGAGCGGCCGTCCCAATTGTCGAACACGCTCTTGCCGGTGGGATTGTGCCCGCGCGCTTCCGCTTCGCGCGTGCCGACCAGACGATAGGTGAGGGTGTAGGGATCTTGGCCCACATCTACCATCACGATGCCAAGCAGGAAGCTCGGCAGATCGAGCGGTTCGATGTCGGCGCGGCGGGGCATCGCGCGGCCGGCGCGCTTGCCGTTCCAGTAATCATAGATCTCGCGGATGCGCGGGTGGCAGAAATCAAGGAAGTCGAGGGTGATCCAGCGTGGATAGCGGTTGCTCATGGGTACGCATGTTCTCTTCTGTCGCGACAAGAAGCGCCGCGACAGTACCGAGATCAGGCGATTCGGAGCAAAGGGTGGTTGCTTAGCAGTCCTGCCAGACCGGCTTGCGTTTTTGCAGGAAGGCGTCGATGCCTTCCTCCGCGTCCAGGGCCTGCATGTTCTCCGTCATGATGTGCGCGGCGTAGTCGTACGCGTGCTTCAGGTCCATGTCGACCTGGCGATAGAACGCGCCCTTGCCGAACTTCAAGGTCTGGATCGACTTGGCCGCGATCTTGCGCGCGAGCGCCATGGTCGCCTGGGTCAGTTCAGCGGCCGGCACTGCCCTGTTGATGAGGCCGATACGGACGGCTTCCTCGGCGTCGATCATCTCGCCGGTCAGCAGCATCTCCATTGCGTGCTTGGGCGCGACCGCGCGGGTCAACGCCACCATCGGCGTGGAGCAGAACAGGCCGATATTGACGCCCGGCGTCGCGAAGCGCGCATCATCGGCAGCGATCGCCAGATCAGCGGTGGCGACCAGCTGGCAGCCGGCCGCCGTCGCGATGCCCTTGACCTCCGCGATCACCGGCCGCGGGAAGTCCGCGATCGTCAGCATCAGGCGGCCGGCGAGGCTGAACACCTTGTTGTAGAATTCGGGACTGGGATCGGCGCGCAGTTCCTTGAGGTCGTGGCCCGCGCAGAACGCGGCGCCCGCGCCGCCGAGAATGACCACCCGCACGTCATCGTCATACGCCATCGATTCCAGCTGCGTCATCAACTGCCGCATCAGCTCGAGCGACAGAGCGTTGCGTGCGTCCGGGCGATACAACGTCAACCGCACGATCCCCGGCTCCACCTCTTCGCGCAGAATGAGGTCGGTCCCGGGCTGGATCTTAGGCTGTTTGGTTGCCCGAGTGGCGGTGTGTGCAATGGCCATGGCGTTCTCCCGATGATTTTCATACTTGCGCGGCGATGAACAAATAGTCCCCGCCGACGTCTTCGTATTCGGCCGTCGTCTGCTCGAATCGATCCTGCGCCAGATCGCGGCGTAGACGCTCGAGCCCTTCGCCCAACTCATCCGGGTCCGCCAAGTTGGCGAAGGCCGAAATGTTCGCCCGCACCCGCTGGTCAAGATAGAGATGGGGTTGATGCTTACCGCTGTAAAGGAGCATGTCGACCGGCTGCAACGGCATGAAGTACAGCCTCTGCGTCCAGGTACGGAAGCCGGCGCGGCGCAGCGAAATCTCGACCGTGTTCCAGTCCGGCATCGTCTCGGCCGCTTCCGCCATCATCTCGGGGAAGTAGGCGCTGAGCCAGTAGCGTTTGATCTGCTCGGGCAGTGCGGTGAAGATCACCAGCCGCCCGCGATCCAGCACGCGCTTCGCTTCCGCGAACGAGGCTTCGAGATCGTCGAAATGGTGGATCGCCAAAGTGCAGATCGCGCCGTCGAAGGTGCGGTTGGGGAAGGGCAGGTTGGCGGCATCCGCGCCGACCAGGCGCAATCCCGGCGCCTTCGCGCGCGCCGTGCGCAGCATCAGCCCGGAGCGGTCGAGGCCGATCATCCCGTATCCGTGCTGGTCGCCGAGCGCGGTCGTGTAGTTGCCGGTGCCGCAACCGATGTCCAGCACGTCGGCAGTCGCTTTCAAGTCCAGCAGTTCCGCCAGCACGTTGAGGATTTCAGGCTCGGCGCGGCGGGTGGCGTCATAAGTGGCGCCGATCTTGTCGTACAGAGGTTGGAAGGCAAGGTTGCTCATGGTGCTCATCGATGAACCAGATCCAGTATGGCGCGCGTCAGCGGCGCGTTTGAATCGGAAAGCGAGTGCGTGATCGAAAAATGATGCAATCCGGCGACGTCCATCAGCCGGACGTCGGCGCCCTTGGTGGACAGCTTGGCCGCGAATCGTTGCGACTGTTCGATCCACAAGGGCGGTTCGGCGGCGCCGGCCGCGACGATGGTCGGCACCCGGCAATGCAGCGGCAGGAACTGCGGGCTCAACCCCAGCACGTCTTCGGGTGCGAGCCGCACGTCCTCGTTCACCTGGATGCGCGGGACGACGCGCAGGTCATAGATGCCGGTGACCAGGATGGCGCCGGCGATCGGCGCGCGGGCCAAGCCGTGCCGGGTCCAATCCTCCATCATCATCATGGCGGCCAAGTGCGCACCGGCCGAATTGCCCGCGACATAGATCCGCTCCGGATCGCCATTGAGCCGCGCCGCGTTCTGGCGCGTCCACAGCAGCGCCTGCCTGGCCTGGGCGACCACGGTCGTCAGCGGCACCGAAGGGCAGAGGTCATAACCCGGCATCACCGCCGCCACGCCGGCCTGCACCAGCGGGCCGGCGACATAGCCGACATGGTCCTTGGACAATGCCCGCCAGAAGCCGCCGTGGAAGAACAGCACGATCGGTCCGCCCGGCCGCGGCGCCGGATAAAGATCCGCCAGCTGCCGCGGGCCGTCGCCGTAGCGCTGGTCCCGCAACACCGATATCCGGTCCTTGAGGGCGTCGGAAAGGGCGAGATCCCTGGCCAGCCAGGACTCATGGTCCGGCACCGCGATCCGCGGCATCATCTGCCGGGACAGGTCCTCATCGCCAATCAGGTCATAGTCAGGGTCGGGCGACATGGTCGTCCATTTGCGTCAATGATTGCCAAACCCTGCGGAAATGTCGAGAACAGCGAGGTCGAGTCTTGTGGTATCATAATACCAAAATAGTAACATATTGGTTATAAAAGATTTAGTGTCATTGACGGGCGCGATTTGCTCCACTATACGATCCGCCGACTGCCGGTGGGGCGGAAATCCCCCGGCCAATAGGAGCAGACAGCATGAAGACCTATTCCGCCAAGCCGAGCGAGGTGGTCAAGAAGTGGATCCTGATCGACGCCGAGGGCGTCGTGCTGGGCCGCCTCGCCTCGATCGTGGCGAACCGCCTGCGCGGTAAGCACAAGACCACGTTCACCCCGCACATCGATTGTGGCGACAACGTCATCATCATCAACGCCGCCAAGGTGAAGGTCACGGGCAACAAGCTCACCGATAAACTCTTCCACTGGCACACCGGCCATCCTGGCGGCATCAAGGAGATCAGCATCGGCAAGGTCCTTGGTGGCAAGTTTCCCGAGCGCGCGATCGTGAAGGCGGTGGAGCGCATGGTGCCGCGTGGTCCCCTGGGCCGCCAGCAGATGAAGAACCTGCGCGTGTTCGCCGGTACCGAGCATCCGCACGCCGCCCAGCAGCCCGAGACGCTGGATGTTGGCGCCATGAACCCGAAGAACAAGCGGAGCGCGTAACATGAGCAACGAAACCAGCCGCGTCACCGACCTGAAGGACCTGCGCGACCTCGGCACCACGGTGCGCGGGACGCAGGCGCCGGCCGCCGCGCCCAGGTATGAGCGCAAGGTCGACGCCCAGGGCCGCTCCTATGCGACCGGCAAGCGCAAGGACGCCATCGCCCGCGTCTGGATCAAGCCGGGCAGCGGCAAGATCACCGTCAACGACCGGGACATCCTGGTATATTTCGCACGCCCGGTGCTGCGCATGATGATCAACCAGCCGTTCGGCGTGGTGAACCGCGCGGGCCAGTTCGACGTCGTCTGCACCGTGGTCGGCGGCGGCCTCTCCGGCCAGGCCGGCGCGGTCCGTCACGGCATCAGCCGCGCCTTGACCCTGTTCGAGCCGGACCTCCGGTCCGCGCTGAAGCAGGGTGGGTTCCTGACCCGCGACAGCCGCACGGTCGAGCGCAAGAAGTACGGCCGCGCCAAGGCGCGCCGCAGCTTCCAGTTCTCGAAGCGCTAAGCGCCTCCGGAGCGAAAGCACAGCAAAGGCCGGGCATCGTCCCGGCCTTTGTCATTTTTTAGCGTTCCGTCAGCGCGCTGAACAAGCGGTGGGCGTCGCTGCGCGCCGTGGATCCTCATCATCTTGCTCGGTTATATCTTTTCCTCCGGCGGCTTCACGTGCCGGAACTGGATGAGCAGCAGCAGATCGTAGGCGATCTTGAGGCCGCCGCAGATCACCAGCGGCCAGGCGCGGAACGAGGCGGCCATGAGTGTGCCGGCGAGCAGTGGACTGATTGCTGCGGCAAGGCTGCGCGGCACGGATGTCAAGCTCGCGGCGGCCGCCCGTTCCGCCTCGGTGACAACCGCCATGACGTAGGAGGAGCGTGTCGGCACATCCATCTGCGACAACGCCGCGCGCGCCAGCAGCAGGACCAGAGCAATGGACAGCGTGGGTGCAAACGCCGCGAGGATCAGCGCGATGCTCGCAGGGATGTGGGTGTACACCATCGTGTTGACGAGGCCGATGCGCCGCGACAGCCAGGCAGCCACGGGAAAGGAGAAGGCGGAGAGGACGCCTGACCAGAAAAAGAATATTCCGGCTTGCGCCAGCGACAGGTCGAAGCGCTCGAACAGCCACAGCGCCAGCAGCGACTGGACGACGAAGCCGCCAGCGAAGGCATCGAGGCTGAACAGGCCGGCGAGCCTATAGACGATATGACGGGATGGTCCGAGCGCAGTGTGGATGCGCTGATCCGAAGTCAACTGCCGCTTTGGGATGCGGCCGTAGAAGAGGCCGCCGATCAATCCGAGAGCGGCATATAGGATAAACATGATCCTGAGCGCGGTGGGTTGGCTAAGCCCCAAGGGCGCCATCACATCCGGAGCGGCGGCGGCAAGCGAACCAGCCGCCCCGGCCAGCGCGCCGATCAGGCTGTACCGGGCGAAGACCTTGGTGCGTTGGTCGCTCACAGCTTCGCGCGCCAGCACTGCGTGCTCCAACGGTACGAACACGCTGACACTTCCCGCCGATGGATTGGCGGTGCCGGCAAACGCCACGACCAGGAGAATGGCGTAGTCGTCGATGGCGGCGAATGCCACGCCGGTGGCCACCATCAGGCAAGCGGCGGCGAGCAGGAGGCGGCGATGGTCATATCGGGCGCCGAGGAAACCGATGGCCAGGGTCAGCAATGCCGAACCAAGCAGCGCCGCAGTCGCCACCATGCCCACCTGAATCGGTCCCAACCCCAAGCCAAGCAGATAGACCGGCAGCAAGACGGCGACAAAGCCATCCCCGAAGTCGCGCAACGCCCGCGCGCACAGCAGGTGCCTTATGCCGACTGTGGATTGGTCGGTTGAGTTGAATGCACCCATGCTACCCTGCTCGCCTCCTGGGCGCGGCCGGTAGCAGAGCTTGGACGCATGGCGTCTTGGAAGGGCGGGGAGTCTGCTGGTGCCCCCGCACCATCAAGACTAGCAGGACCGCGCTCGGCGTCGCAACCGGGCGTCCTGGCCTTGGTTGTTTTGCGATGATCGGCACAAAGAGCTCTTTGCAACAAATGTTTCGCGGTCTAGATTCGGTGCAATAAATATTCCATCCAGGTTGGGACTGGCGCCAAAGCCGTTGGATTTGGAGCATCATTGCACGATGGAACCCGCACGGATCTGGATCAGCGACGCCGATTGCCGCCTGGAGGATTTCCGGCGGCTGGTCGAGCGCCACGCCCGCCTCGCCGACTATCCGCTGGCGAGCGCCGTTCACCACAACGTTCTGACCTACCAGGGCGATGACATCCGCCGCGCCGCCCCCGATCCCGAGCGCCGCAAGGCGCTGATGGCGGAGTGGACGCGCGCGCTGAATGATGGTCCAGGCATCCTGCTATTCGAGGATGCGTTCTCCGATCTCGCCGTGGTCGATGCCGTCACCGACAGCTTCTTCGCCATGATCGCGGAGCAGCGCGCCAGCAATGCCAACGCCGGCGATCATTTCGCCAAGCCGGGGGCCAACGACCGCATCTGGAATGCGCTGGAAAAGCTCTGCCTGCGCGATCCGCAGCTGTTCGCGCGCTACTATGCCAACGCAGCGGTCGCGCTGGTGAGCGAAGCGTGGCTTGGACCCTGCTATCAGGTCACCTCGCAGATCAATGTCGTCAATCCCGGCGGCACGGCGCAGTCGCCGCATCGCGACTACCACATGGGGTTCCAGACGCCGGAGGTGCTGGCGCGCTTCCCCGCGCACGCCCATCGGCTGTCGCCCGTGTTGACGCTGCAGGGCGCGGTCGCCCATTGCGACATGCCGATCGAGACCGGTCCGACGCTCTATCTGCCGTTCTCGCAGACCTACGAGCTCGGCTACCTGGCTTGGCGCAGGCCGGAATTCATCGAGTATTTCGACAAGCACCGCATCCAGCTGCCGCTCGCCAAGGGCGACGCGGTATTCTTCAATCCGGCGCTGTTCCACGCCGCCGGCAGCAACCGCACCGGCGACGTGAAGCGCATCGCCAACCTGCTGCAGGTCTCCTCGGCCTATGGGCGCGCGATGGAAAGCGTCGACCGCACGCGCATGAGCGCCGCGCTCTATCCGGCGCTGCTGGCGCTCGGCAACGAGCTCAGCCAGGAGGCGTACGCCAACGCCATCGCCGCCTGCGCAGAGGGCTACTCCTTCCCCACTAACCTCGATCGCGATCCGCCGCTCCACGGCCTCGCGCCGGAGACGCAGGCCCAGCTCATGCACAAGGCGCTGGTTGAGAAGTGGCCGGCGGCGGAGTTCGGCAATGCGCTCGCGAAACAGGCGGAGCGGCGCCTGACCTAGCGCACGAGCTTCTTGGCAGCCTTGACCAGCCTGCGCAGCAGGCCACGGACGCCGCGCTTGCGGCGCTCCTTCTCCGCCTTGCGCCGCTGCTTCTCCGCCTCGCGCCGTTGCCGCCCGGCTGGCTTTGCCGGTTGCAGGGTTTTCGCATGGCGCCGGTTGTGCGCGACCGTCGCAGGCGTGTGGAACTCGAACACCAGATAGGTCGCCGGCACCGTTCCGACGTTCCGTATGCCGTGCAATTCACCGGCGGAATAGTAGATGACGCCAACGGGTTTGACCCGTTCGCCTACCGTTTCCACTTCGCCGGAGAACAGGATGATCGCGACATCGTACGGATCGGCATGCGCTTCGTAGCCGCCACCCGGCTGCAACGTCGTCAGATGCGCATGCAGCTTGAGGAGCTGATCGGTCGCCCGCTGGAACAGCACCTTCACGGCCATCGGCGCCGGCTTGTCCCGCACGACCCGTTGCTCGTGTTCGAAGATGCTGGCCGGCAGCGGCGTTTCGCTGCCGCTGGTGGCGCCACACCATTTGAACATCAGGTAGGTTGCCGGCTGCGCGCCGGTGTTGTGGATCGTGTGGTGCTGCGTCGCCGGATAGTAGCTGAACATGCCGGGGTTCATCGGACGCCGCTGGCTGTTGGCGCCGCCGGGATCATCCGCCAGCTCGATCTCGACCGCGCCATCCAGCACGATCAGCAGCTCCTCCTCGCCATGGATGTGCGGCCGGTGCGGCGAATGGCCGGCACTCAGCACGGAAATGTGGCAGGACATGCCGGCAAGAGTGCTGGTGGGTGCACGGAACTGCGGAAATCGGCGCCAACGCTTGACCGAATCCTCGGGGAGGGGAAGCTCCACAGTGCGGGTGAATGTCGTGATCATTGGTCCGTTCATTGGCTTTGGCGGCGGTGGCACCAGGCGATTGGCCGACCCTTGCCCTTTACCGCTGACCAGGATCGTGGGGACCCGCTGGCTGGTGGAGAACCGGAAAGGCCAACGATAGCCGCCGCTGACCGGTAACGGGATCGGGCAGTCGGCCGAGGCATACTGCAGCAGCAGCGCCGTCCGGGTCTCGCTTGCGCTGTCGTGGCGGCCGGCGTGCCAAATGCGACCGTCGAACAGCAACGCCGCGCCGTCCTGCACGTCGGGTTGGACGACGGTCGCGGCCGGGTCGATCGTCCGGGCAATCTCGAGCAAGTGGGCGTCGGACAGGGCGCCGCGCCGCTCGCCCAACCCTGCCAGCACCTCCTGCACCGAGCGTCCGAAATGGTGCGAGCCCGCAATGAACAGCAGGCCGGACTCCCGCACGGTGTTCCGGATGCCGATCCAGACCGAGATCGCGCGCGCGTTCGGCGCCGCGCTCTCGACGTCGGTGTGCCACGGATGGCTGGTACCTGGTTCGCGGCGAATGAACTGCGCGCCCCACAGAACGACTTCCTCGCCAAGATGCGGGCGAAGCAAGGCGATCAGATCAGGCTTGGTCGCGACGTCATAGATCATCCGGTCGGTTACCGCAGCGCCCTTCACCCAATCGAGCGGCACTGGCAAGTCCGGTTCATCGATATGCTGCTGCAGCGCGGCGCATTCGTCTGGCGACAGCAGTGGAACCGGCCCGGCGCATCCGGATTGCGCCACTTGCGCGGCAATCCCGCTCTCGGCTGCGCTCGGCCATCGTTGCGCCAGCTTTGTCATGGTCATACCGGAGCGACGCCGAACAGGTCGGCATGAAAATGGAGGACCAGCCAGAAGGCAAGCAGGCCCCCGGCGACGCCAGCCAGATCGAATGCGGGATTGCCGAGCTTGCCGTCAGCGACAGCGGGCCGCTTGCCGCGATACTCCGCCGACAGGATCGCGAAGACCGTCCACAAAGCGAAGGCGCTGAACAACACGTTCGAGGCCAGGTCCCCGTTGGCGAGCAGGTGCAATACCGACCAAACCAGCACCCCCGCCAACATCGGATGGCGCAGCAGCCGGCGAATGCGGCCCGGAACGTTTGCCACCACCACCAGGACGAAGGCAACCGCCATGCCGGCCGGCAGGAGGCTGCGCGCGGTCTGCGACGGCTCGAAAATCTGCTCCCGGGGCGCTTGGCCATAGCCGATAGCGGTCAGGACCAAACCCACGGCCGACACCAGCGAAAACAGGATCTTGTAGCCATTCTCGCCGAGCATGGCGGCCAGGACTGCGCGCAGTCGGGCGGAACTCGGCACGACATGAATGCCGATGAACAGAATGAGGCCCCAAATCAGCAGCGCCACGAACCCCCCTTGGCCGGCAATCCCGGTCAATCGTCCCGCCAGAGTAGGGGGCCGGCGCCCGGTTGCCAATTGGCCTGCAACAATGATTTCTGTTGTCGGAGGGGCCTGCTTTCGTTAGCACTCCCCCGGGCCGTGCACTTGGCGGCGCACGCATCGAGGTTGGACATGGCGAGCAACAAGCTTCGGGTCGCGATCCTGGGCGCCAGCGGCTATACCGGCGCCGAGCTGGTGCGCCTGTTGTCGCGCCATCCGCAGGTCGCCATCGTCGCGCTCACCGCAGACCGCCAGGCCGGCAAGCCGGCCGCCGAGGTGTTCCCGCAGCTGGTGCTGCAGGAGCTGCCGACCCTGACCAAGATCGACGACGTCGACTGGAGCGGGGTGGATTTCGTGTTCTGCTGCCTGCCGCACGGCCTGACCCAGGAAGTGATCGCCAAGCTGCCGCGGCATCTCAAGATCGTCGACCTCTCGGCCGATTTCCGCCTGAGCGACGTCGATGCATACGCCACCTGGTACGGCCACGCGCACCACGCGCCCGATCTGCAGAAGGAGGCGGTCTACGGCCTGACCGAGATCAAGCGCGAGGCCGTGCGCACGGCGCGGCTGGTCGCCAATCCCGGCTGCTATCCGACCGCGGCGCAATTGCCGCTGATCCCGCTGCTCGAGAAGAAGCTGATCGATGCCGGCGACATCATCATCGACGCCAAGTCCGGCGTGACCGGCGCCGGCCGCGACGCCAAGCAGGGCAGCCTCTATTCGGAAGTGACCGAGGGCATCCACGCCTACGGCGTCGCCAGCCACCGCCATGCGCCGGAGATCGAGCAGGGCCTCGCCGAAGCAGCGGGCAAGCCGATCCTGGTCAATTTCACGCCGCACCTGATGCCGATGAGCCGCGGCATCCTCGCGACCATCTACGTGAAGATGGCGCCGGGCGTCACGGCCGACCAGCTGCGCGCCGCGCTCACCGAGCGCTACCGCAAGGAGTATTTCGTGCGCGTGCTGCCGAACGGCGCAGCGCCCGCCACCCGCCACGTGCGCGGCAGCAATTTCGTGCTGATGTCGGTGCATGCCGATCGCGTGCCGAACCGCGCGATCATCATGGCGGTCGAGGACAACCTGGTGAAGGGCGCCTCCGGCCAGGCGGTGCAGAACATGAACGTGATGGCCGGCTTCCCGGAAGAGACGGCACTCGAGCAGCTGCCGCTGTTCCCGTAACGCGATGCCGGCCCTCATCCGCCCGCATCACGGCATCACGCCCGCCATCGCGGCGAGTGCCTTCGTCGCCGAAACGGCGGTGGTGATCGGCGACGTGACGGTCGGCGAGCAGGCCTCGGTCTGGTACGGCTGCGTGCTGCGCGGCGACAGCAACTCGATCCGCATCGGCGCGCGCACCAACATCCAGGACGGCACCATCATCCACGTCAATCACGAGCGGGAAGGGGTCGCCGGCACCAGGACCACGATCGGCGCCGACATCACCGTCGGCCACATGGCGCTGCTGCATGCCTGCACGCTGGAGGATGGCTGCTTCATCGGCATGAAGGCCTGCGTGATGGATGGCGTGGTGGTGGAATCCGGCGCCATGGTGGCCGCTGGCGCCCTGGTCACGCCCGGCAAGCGGGTGAAGCGCGGCGAGCTGTGGGCCGGCAGCCCGGCCAAGCTGATGCGTATGCTGACGGACGCGGAGCTGACGTATTTCGGCTATTCGGCCCAGCACTATGCCGAGCTGGCGGCGAGTTACCGCAACGCCTGATCGGCGCCGCCGGCGTTGAACACGATCTCCGTCACGAACTTCCGCGCCATCACCTCGACCAGCTTCTCCGGATCGTCGGCCATCAGCGCGAACGATTCGGGCCCGCCGATCACATCGCGCTTGAGGTAGGCGAACAGCGTCTTGTCGTAACCCAGGGCGACGCCGTTGATGGTGATGCCTTCCGCGACCAGGCGGTCGCGCACCGGCCGGGCGCCTTGGCCGACATTGTCGATGCCGTTGCCGACGATGTTGACGAACCGATGTTGGGTGGCGAACGGCGCGGTGCGCAGCAGCTCTCCGCCATACTCCATCGCGCCCGACAGGTCTGTCAGGGCGCCAAGCTTGACCAGCGCGTCCGAGCCCAGGAGCGCGTGCAGCCCGTTCTCGACGTCATCCGCCACCGCCGCCGCTTCCTCAGGCGAGCCGATTTGGCGCCAGGTCAGCAGGATCGGATAGTTGCCGCTGGCCCACACGAACACCGCGAATCCGACGCGTCCGTGATTGCCGTTCTTGATTGCAGCGATGATCTGCGGCGAGCGGATCGCCATCGTGATGCCGTCGATCTGGACCTGGGCGTCGCGGGGATCGATCGAGCCGGAGAAATCGAGACCGGTGACGATGTTGGCGTCGGTCCAGACGCCGTCGGCGTACGCGAGCCGGCCAGCAAACAAGGCCCAAGCCAACACCAGGAGGGCGATCGGACGGCGCACGGCTCATAGCATTCGCCCCGCCGCCGGGAGGCGTCAAGCCGATTGTGTGGCCGCCTGTGTTGCAGCCGGCCTGTGTTACTGCCGGCCAGTGTTACAGTCGGCCCGTGTTACAGCCGGCCCGTGTTACAGCCGATCCGGCCGAACCGCCGGCTGGATGTGCATCGCGATCTCCGAAACGAACTTGAGCGCGAATACCTGCACCAGCGTCTCGGCCTTGTCCGCCGGCAGAACGAAGGCGGCGCGGCCGCCGATCACCTGCTGGCGATAATAGTTGAGCACCGCCATATCGCCGCCCACCACAACGCCGTTGATGGTGACGCCCTGCGCGAGCAGGTCGGCCCGCGCGCGCTGCGGATCCTCGCCGACATTGTCCTCGCCGTTGCCGATGATGTTGACGACGGCGCGGTTGCTGGCGAATGGCGCCTCACGCAGCATGTCCGAAGCATGATCGATCGCACCAGACAGATTGGTCAGCGTGCCGACCGAGCGCGAGGACGAGTCGACGAGCGATTGCAGACGGGCGCTGATCTCCTGCGAGGTTGCCTCCGCATCCTCGGCGGTGCCGATGAGGCGCCAGGAAACCAGTTCCGGATAGTCGCCGTCCGCCCAGACGAACACCGAGAAACCGATCCGCCCGTGGCGTCCATGCTGGATCGCCGCGAGAATCGCGGGCGAGCGGATAGCCGCGGCCATCCCCTCGATCTGGAGCATCGTCTCTTGTGCATTGATGGAGCTGGAGACATCGAGGCCGGTGATTATATTGGCATCGGTGCTCAATTCTTCTGCGGCGGCGTTGAACGAGATCAGCGCGCCGCAGAGGGCAAGGTAGGTAAGTCGTAAGCAACGCATCATGTCGACCTCCAGTCGCCGACTGGCCGGCGACCACCGAAGCAACGATTGCTTACCTCCCTTTCAGCAAAGCTTATGCCAAACAGCCTTAAAGAGCCGTTAAGCCGCAATCCGGGCCACCAGCGGCCCGGTTACGACACAACATCGAGCCGCCCTCCTGGTTCCGGATGCGAAATGATCCAGTATGTCGAATCGGATCACGCACCAAGCTTGCTGAAGGGTGCGTGTTTCGCGGCGCGCTGGCAACCGTTTCCGTGCGCGGCGCCCTAGGCGCTGCGGATCTCGCGCAGGAAATCGCTGACCTTGCCTTGGACCTGGGTTGACCGTTCGGCCAGCTTGGTGACGGCATCGAGCATGGCCTTGGCGGCGCCGCCGGTCTGAGTGGCGGCCTCGGATACGTGCCCGATGCTGGCGCTGACCGACTGGGTGCCGCTCGACGCGCCCTCGACATTGCGGGCGATCTCGCGCGTCGCCGATCCTTGCTGCTCGATCGCGGCGGCGATGGCCGAGGCAATCTGGTTGATCTCGCCGACGATGGTGGAGATGCCCTGGATCGCCGCGACCGCAGTCTTGGTCTCGCTCTGGATGGTGGCGACCTGCTGGGCAATTTCCTCGGTCGCGTGCGCGGTCTGGTTGGCGAGGTTCTTCACTTCGCTTGCGACCACGGCGAAGCCCTTGCCGGCTTCACCGGCGCGCGCCGCTTCGATGGTGGCGTTGAGCGCCAGCAGGTTGGTCTGCTCGGCGATGTCGGTGATGAGCTTGACCACGTCGCCGACTTTCTGCGCCGCCTCGGCGAGGCCCTGGATCTGCTTGTCGGTCTCGCTGGCGCGCGCGGCGGCGCGGGCGGCGATCTCCGATGAGCGCTCGGTCTGTCGGCCGATCTCGCCCACGGAGGCCACCAGCTCCTCGGTCGCGCCGGCGACGGAGTTGACGTTGCTGCCGGCCGATTGCGATGCCGCGTTGGCGGCCTTGGCCTCGACTTCGGTCTGACGCGCGGCCTCGGACATGGTCTGCGCCGAACGCCGCAGCTCGGCCATGACGTCTTCAACGCCCTTGAGCAGGCCGGTGATCGCTTCGTCGAAGCCGTGGCAGACGGCTTCCATCCGGTCGCCGCGCTTGGCGCGCGCCTCGGCCTCGGCCTGTTCCTGCTCGGCGAGTCGGTCGGCCTTGGTCAGGCTCTCCTTGAAGGTTGAGAGGGCAGCGTACATCTGGCCGATCTCGTCCGCGCTGTTCGTTGTCGGTACGTCGATGGTGCGCTCGCCGCCGGCCATGCGGCCCATGATGCGCGTGACCAGCGCCACCGGCCGCGACACCGAACGGGCCACCAGGATGTTGAAGGCCAGCAGGCCGCCGATCGCCACGAGGATGACGGCGATCATGGCCATCATCAGGGTTTCCTTGAGGCTCGCCGTCTCCGCGGCGGTCGCTGCGCTGACCGCTTCCAGCTTGTCGCTCAGCTGCGCCATGCGCAGCGTGAGGTCCTTGGACAAGGTCAGGAAGGCCTCGAGGTTCATGTTGGCTTTGTAGTTGTCGGCGAAGGCCAACTCGATCAGGGTCGACGCTTCTCCGGCAAAGCCCTTCATGGCGGCGTGCGCATCCACCATCTCCTGGCCCACCTCCGCCGACAGAGCGGCGGGCGCCTGCTCGCTGAGATTGGCCAGCACCGCCGCGACGTCGACCTTTACGCCTTCGATGACGGCGGGGCCTTCGCTACGATTCATGCGCCCGATGCGGATCGCGCGCTCGACCTGGTTGACCAGCTTGGCGCGGCCGAGATCGGCGGCCATGTGCTGCTTCATGAGGGAGCCGACGCCGGCCTGGCTATCGATCGCATCGTCAATCTTTTCCATTCCGAAAAGACCAACCGCGCCGACCAGCATCGTCGCCACCACGGCGCCGCCGGCCGAGACCATCATCTTGCCCCAAATATTCATCGTGAAACGCCCCGTTTTGACCTAAGCCCGTTGGGCGCCAAGGCTACGGCGGAGCGGTAAATAGAGTCCTAAGATCAACTGTATACTGGTCGTTCTATACCCTCGGGGGTTAGGTGAGGGCCTGGGCGAGATCCGCCAGAAGCTCCTCGCCGCTCTCGATGCCCGCCGACAGCCGCAGCAGGTCGCGCGGCACCGGCGTGCTCGGGCCTTCAATCGAGGCGCGATGCTCGATAAGGCTCTCCACCCCGCCGAGCGAGGTGGCGCGCTTCCACAGCTGGACGCGCGCGGCGCAGCGCACCGCCGCCGCTTCGCCGCCCTTGACCCGGATCGAGAGCATGCCGCCGAAGCCGCCATGCATCTGGCGCCTGGCGAGCGCGTGCTGCGGATGGCTGGGGAGGCCGGGATACAGCACCTGCTCGACACCGGGATGCCGCTCCAGCTGCTCAGCCAGATAGAGTGCGTTGGCGCTGCACTGCTTCACGCGCAGCGGCAGCGTGCGCATGCCGCGCACCAGCAGCCACGCCTCGAAACTGCCCAGCACCGCGCCGCAGCTGGTGCGCACGCCGCAGATGCGCTGCCAGTATTCATCCTGCCGCGCGGTGGTCAGCGATCCGGCGAGCACGTCGGAATGGCCGTTCAGGTATTTGGTCGCGGCATGCATCACGAGATCCGCGCCCAGCGCGATCGGCTGCGTCAGGATCGGCGTGGCGCAGGTGGAATCCACGGCGAGCCGCGCGCCCACGCTGTGCGCAATCTCCGCCAGTGCTTTCAAATCGAACACCTGCCACATCGGGTTGGATGGCGTCTCCGCCCAGATGATCTTGGTCTTGCCAGGCCGCATTGCCGCCTGCACGCGCTCGAGCTCGGTCATGTCGACTAGGTCGACCTTGATGCCCCATTCGGTCAAGGGGCCGAGCAGCCACTTGCGGAGGGCCCAATACATCACCTCGGGAATGACGACGTGGTCGCCGGGCCGCAAGGCCAGGAACGGCGCCGTCGCCGCTGCCATGCCTGCAGAGAACAGCAGCGTCGCGGCGCCGTTCTCGAGTCGGGTGATCAGCGCCTCGCCCTGGTCCCAGGTCGGATTGTCTCCGCGCACATAGGAGCGGCCGGACCGGTATTCATTGTCCTCGTCGCGCAGATAGGTCGTGGATACATGGACCGGCTGGACGATCGCCTTGGTGGTTTCGTCGATCCAGCCCATCGCCTGGGCACACAGGGTTTCGGGGGAGCTGTTGTTGCTGGTCATGAGTCGGCTCGATCAAGGGCTGTTAGAGCCATCGAAGCTAACCCATGGTACCGCAAACAAAAAGCCCATGGTCTGCGGCGCGTTGGCCCGCAGGTGGGAGCTCCAATAGCGTTTGTTATTTCAAAGTTTATCGAAATACCGCTTGTGCGCCGGCTATAGTGCTGACATTATATTTCCATGAAACTCGAAATAGCAGCGCGTCAGCTTGAATCCCTGGGGAGCCCGGTGCGGCTGAAGATTTACCGTGCGCTGGTGCGCGCCGGCGACGAGGGGCTCCCCTGCGGCGTGCTGCAGGAGAAGGTTGGCCTCGCCGCTTCGACGCTGTCGCATCACATCCGGCATTTACGGGAAGCTGGCCTGGTCTCGCAGGAGCGCCAGGGCACCACGCTGATCTGCCGGACCAACTACCCGGCGATGAACCGGCTGGTCGGCTACATGGTGGACGAGTGCTGCGTCGAGGCCAGTTGCCAGAGCGCGGAGAAGGCGGCCTAGCCCCTTTTTTTGACTTGGTATTTCGATGATTGTGGAAATAGCGAGGAGATGAAGATCATGAGCGCGAACGACCTTCCAGTTGCCGTCATCGGCGCGGGACCCATCGGCCTGGCCGCCGTGGCGCATCTGGTGGAGCGCGGGGTTCCCGTCACCGCCTACGAAGCGGGCCAAACGGTCGGTGCGAGCGTGCGCGACTGGGCGCATGTGCGCATCTTCACCACCTGGGAGCAGAGCGTCGACACCGCATCGCGCCGTCTGCTGGAAGCGACCGGTTGGTCCTTGCCCGATCCCAACGCGCTGCCGACCGGCGAGGACATCTACCGCCACTATCTGAAGCCGCTGTCGCGGCATCAGGCGCTGTCGCTGTACATCCGCACCAACGCCAAGGTCGTGCGCATCACGCGCGCGGGCGCCGACAAGATGTCGAGCAAGGGTCGCGAGGCCAAGCCGTTCGAGTTGCGGATCGAGAACAGCGACGGCGCTCAGCAGACCGTGCTGGCGCGCGCCGTGATCGATGCTTCGGGAACCTGGCAGAATCAGAACCCGCTGGGCGGATCCGGCCTGGACGCCGAGGGCGAGCGCCGGTTCCAGAAGCGCATCGCGTACGGCATGCCCGATGTGCTCGGCGCCCAGCGTGCGCGCTATGCCGACAAGCGGATCGCCGTGGTCGGCGCCGGCTACAGCGCCATCAACGTCCTGCTCGACCTCGCTCAGCTTTGCAAGAATGCTGCAAAGACAAAGGTTACCTGGATCGTGCGCGGAAAGAACATGAGTAAGATCTATGGCGGCGGAGAGAATGACCAGCTGCCGGCCCGCGGTAAGCTTGGCAGCCTGCTGCGGCCACTGGTGGAGCAGGGCCGCATCAACCTGGTCAGGGGCTTCCACACCAACGCCATCGCGGAGAGCGCGGATGGCCTCACCTTGAAGGGGACGGTCGACGAGGGGGCTCATGAGGTAACCGGCGTCGACGAGATCATCGCCTGCACCGGACAACGCCCCGACCTCGAGATGACGCGTGAGCTGCGGCTCGAGCTCGATCCCTGGCTGGAAGGCGTCAAGGCGCTCGGGCCACTGATCGATCCCAACCTGCATTCCTGCGGCTCGGTGCCGCCGCACGGCCACCGCGAGCTCTCCCATCCGGAGCCGGGCTTTTACACCATCGGCGTCAAGAGCTATGGCCGCGCGCCGACCTTCCTGCTGCTGACCGGCTACGAGCAGGCGCGCTCGGTGGTCGCCGCGATTGCCGGCGATCTCGAGGCCGCCGACAATGTGCAGCTGAAGCTGCCCGAGACCGGCATCTGCGAGACCGACTTCGTCGACGACGGCGCCGGTTGCTGCGGCGGTCCGGCGCCGGTGGAAGCGGATGCCTGCTGCGTTGCCGACAACGTGGCGAAGCTGGCGGGCAAGCAAGGCTGCGGCTGCGGCCCGACCGCATGAGCGTGACGGCGGATGAGGCGCAGGCGGAGCGGCCGCCGGCGCGCCTCATCGTGCCGGCCCTCGGCATCACCCAGATCCTGGCGTGGGGTTCGTCCTACTACCTGCCCGCGGTGCTGGCGCGGCCGATCGCGGCCGACACCGGCTGGCCGCTGACCTGGGTCATCGGCGCGTTGTCGCTCGGGCTGCTGATGGCGGGGCTGGCGTCGCCCTTTGTCGGTCGCCAGATCCATCGCCATGGCGGGCGCCCGGTGCTGATCGCCAGCGCCCTCCTGCTGGCGGCTGGCCAGCTCGGCCTTGCCGCCGCACCGAACCTCCCGGTCTTCATCGCCGCGTGGCTGGTGACCGGGCTGGGGATGAGCGCGGGACTCTATGACGCCGCGTTCTCGACGCTCGGGCGGATCTACGGACAGGAGGCGCGCCAGCACATCACCACGCTGACGTTGTTCGGCGGTTTTGCCAGCACCGTCTGCTGGCCGCTCTCGGCGTTCTTCCTGCAAACGCTGGGATGGCGCGGCGCCTGCGTCGCTTATGCGGCGATCCAGCTGGTGGTCTGCCTCGGCATCTATCTGCTCGCGCTGCCCCGCGAACAGCGGAATGGAGCGACCGAGACCATGCCGGCTGCCGAGAAATCGACGGGCAGGGAAAGCGCCCTTCCGCTGACGATCTTCATCCTCCTCGCCGCCACCATCACCATCGCCTCGATGTTATCGACGGTCATGTCCGTGCATCTGCTGACCATCCTGCAGGCGCGCGACATCACGCTGGCGGCCGCCGTCGCCCTGGGCGCGCTGGTGGGGCCATCGCAGGTCGGCGCCCGCTTCATCGAGATGCTGGTCGGCAAGTATCACCATCCGATCTGGACCAAGGTCGCGTCGGTGAGCTTCCTCGCAATCGGGCTTGGCCTGCTGTGGGGCCATCTGCCGGTTATTGCTTTGACCCTGGTATTCTACGGTGCCGGCATCGGCCTCGAATCCATCGCCCGCGCCACGCTGCCTCTTGTCTTGTTTGGCGCGAAGAACTACGCACCGATTATGGGTCGGCTCGCGCGGCCCAGCCTGATCGCCCAGGCCGCCGCACCGTTGATCGGGGCCGAACTGATCGTCCGGTTTGGCGCGGACGGCGCGCTCGCGACGCTAGTGGCCGTGGCATGGGTCAACGTACTGCTGGTGGGATGCTTGTTCGCGGCGACATCGCGCATCGCAAAATGAATCGCCCGCCCGAGAGGGAGACTCCAGGGCGGGCGATCCGATTTCCGCGGGGTCGCCAACCGCGGCAGGGAATAGCGACTTAGCTCGAGTAGTACATCTGGTACTCGATCGGGTGCGGCGTGTGCTCGAGCGCATACACCTCTTCCCACTTGAGCGCCGAGTAGCTCTCGATGAAGTCCTTGTTGAACACGTCGCCCTTGAGCAGGAAGGCGTGATCGGCTTCCAGCGATTCCAGCGCCTGGCGCAGGCTGCCGCACACCGTCGGCACGTCGGCCAGCTCTTCCGGCGGCAGGTCGTACAGGTTCTTGTCCATCGGGTCGCCCGGGTGGATCTTGTTCTGGATGCCGTCGAGGCCGGCCATCAGCATCGCTGAGAAGGCGAGGTACGGATTGGCCAGCGGATCGGGGAAGCGGACCTCGACGCGCTTGCCGTTCGGGCTCGCCACATACGGGATGCGGCAGGACGCCGAGCGGTTGCGCGACGAATAGGCCAGCAGCACCGGCGCTTCGAAGCCGGGGATCAGGCGCTTGTAGCTGTTGGTGGTCGGGTTGGTGAAGGCGTTGATCGCCTTGGCATGCTTGATGATGCCGCCGATGTAGTAGAGCGCCATCTCGGACAGATCGGCATAGCCGTTGCCCGCGAACAGCGGCTTGCCGCCCTTCCAGATCGACTGGTGCACGTGCATGCCCGAGCCGTTGTCGCCCTTGATCGGTTTCGGCATGAAGGTCGCGGTCTTGCCGTAGGCATGCGCGACATTCTTCACCACGTACTTGTATTTGATCATCGCGTCGGCGCAGTGCACCAGCGTGCCGAACTTCACGCCCAGTTCATGCTGGCTCGGCGCCACTTCGTGGTGGTGCTTCTCGACCTCGACGCCCATGGCTGCGAGGGTGGAGAGCATCTCGGAGCGCAGGTCGCCGCCCGAATCCAGCGGAGCGACCGGGAAGTAGCCGCCCTTCACCTTCATGCGGTGGCCGTGATTGCCTTCGTCGAACTTCTTGCCCGAGACGTACGGGCCTTCTTCGCTATCGATGTAGACGAAGGTCTGGTTCATCTTGACGTCGTAGCGGACGTCGTCGAACACGAAGAACTCGGCCTCCGGGCCGAAATAGGCGATGTCGCCGATGCCGGAGCTCTTCACATAGGCTTCGGCCTTCTTGGCGATGGAGCGCGGATCGCGGCCATAGTTTTGGCCGGTCAGCGGCTCGGCGATGTCGCAGAAGATGACCAGCAGCTTCTGGGCGGAGAACGGGTCAAGCACCGCCGTGTCGCAGTCCGGCAGCAGCGTCATGTCGGACTCGTTGATCGCTTTCCAGCCGGCGATCGACGAGCCATCGAACATCACGCCTTCGGTGAGGAATTCCTCGGTGATCGTCGATACGTGGTGCGCCAGATGCTGCCACTGGCCCTGCGGATCGGTGAAACGGAAATCGACATACTGGATCTCTTCCTTCTTGATGAGATCCAACACTTTTCTAACGCTAGACATGGTACCTTCCTGATCTTGGATGATTGACTAGTCCGGCGATTGCGTTCGCCGGTGCCCCCACGATGGGTTCTGTTAGATTGCTTCGGGACCGCGTTCGCCGGTGCGGATGCGGATCGCTTCCTCGACGTTCAGCACGAAGATCTTGCCATCGCCGATGCGCCCGGTGGCGGCCGCCTGGCGGATCGCCTCGATGGCGCGCTCCACCATGTGGTCCTCCACGACGACTTCCAGCTTCATCTTGGGCAGGAAGTCGACGACATACTCGGCGCCGCGATAGAGCTCGGTATGACCCTTCTGCCGGCCGAAGCCCTTCGCTTCGGTAACGGTCAACCCCTGAATGCCGACTTCGTGCAGCGCGTCCTTCACTTCGTCCAGCTTGAACGGCTTGATGATGGCTTCGATTTTCTTCATTTGAACACCTGAATGGCCTGCGACCACACGCGTATCAGCAAGGGTCGTGCCAAGCAGCGCCCACTGCCGAAGATGCAGCTTTGCGCCATTTTCCGGCCGTGTCCAACGTCCTTTGTGCCCAACATTTGGGCGAGATTGCCTGTAAATTGAGCAGCGTGGAAATCAGGCCTCCAGCCGCTCTCGCTGCTGCTGGAGATAGCGCCGGACCGCCGGATCGGATTCAAGTCCGATCGCCAGTTCATAGGCTTGCTCGGCCTCCGCGAGCGCCCCGGTTCGGGCCAGCAATCCGGCCCGCGCCGCCCAATAGGGCTGGTAGGACGTCAGCTGCGGATCGTCCTTCAGGACATCGAGCGCGACGAGGCCGGCGGCCGGTCCCCGCGTTTCGGCGATCGCCACCGCCCGGTTGATCGCGACCACCGGCGATCCGGTCAGGCTCGCGAGCGCGCCATACAACAGTTCGATCGCATCCCAGTCGGCGCGGCCGGTCAGCCGCCGCACGACATGGGCGGACTGGATCGCGGCCTCCAGCTGGTAGCGACCGAGAATCCCCTTGGCGCCGGCGGTGCGCAGCAGCGCTTCGGCCTCCGCGATTAGGTCGGCTTGCCACAGCGCGGTGTCCTGTTGGGCGAGGGGAACATAGTCGCCCTGCGCATCGCGGCGTGCCGCGCGGCGCGCGTCGGCATAGAGCATCAGCGCCAGCAGGCCGAGCGCCTCTGGTTCCTCTGGGAGCAGCGATGCCACCAGCCGCCCGAGCCAGATGCCTTCCTCGGCCAGGTTGCGGCGCCGCGCTTCGGTACCCGCCGGATCCGACCAACCTTCGGTGAAGGTGGCGTAGATCGCTTCCAGCACCGCACCGAGGCGCACCGGCAGGTCCGCCCGCTCCGGCAACCGTAATGGAATGCCGGCCAGCGCAATCTTCTGCTTGGCGCGCACCAGGCGCTGGCCCATGGTCGCCGGCGCCACCAGGAACGCCGAGGCGACGGTCGCGGCATCGAAGCCGAGGACGGTCTGCAGGATCAGCGGCGCGCGGATGCCGGCGTCGATCGCCGGATGCGCGCAGGCGAACATCAGCGCCAGGCGCTCGTCGGGAATCTCCGATGTGCTCGCGCGATTGCTTTCGATCTCTTCCGTCATCAGCCGGATCTCGGCGGCGGCCGCGTCGCTGGTGTGGCGCCGGCGTGCCGCATCCACCGCCTTGCGGCGCGCCACCGCGAGTAGCCAGGCTTCCGGCTGGCGCGGAATGCCGCTTGCAGGCCAGTCCGCGAGCGCAGCGGCGAAGGCGTCGGACAACGCGTCCTCCGCCGCCGCCACGTCGCGCGTGCGCTGAGCGAGATAGGCAACCAGCTTGCCATAGCTGCGGCGTGCGACCGCTTCGGCGGCCGCATGGCTGACCCCGTCGTCGCGCGCCGACACGGACCTACTGCATGACCCAGAGCGGCCGCACCTCGACCGTGCCGGCGCTGGCGCCGGGGCAACGCGAGGCCCACGACAAGGCGCTGTCCATGTCCGGCACGTCGATGAGGTAATAGCCGGCGAGCTGCTCCTTGGCCTCCGCGTACGGGCCGTTGACGACGTTGGTCTTGCCCTCGCGGATGCGCACGGTGGTTGCCGTCTCGGTGAACTGCAGGCGATCGCCGCCGAGCAGGATACCCGCCTTTTTCAGCGCCTCGGTATAGGCGAAATAGGCCGGCATCATCTTGCTCGCGTCCTCCTTGGGAATCGCGCGCATCTTCGCCTCGTCACCATAGATCAGCAGCATGTATTTCATGACTGTCTCCCTCCGTTGGCGCGGTGCGGCATGCACCGCCGGCTCCATGACGTTCGACCCGTGCCGATTTCGACACCCGGGTGGAAAATCGTGTTGCCGGAATTGTCCCCGCAGCGTGCGTGGGCTCGCTGCTGCCATCATCTGGCAGCGCTCCTCCCTAACTGGCTTGGCTGAGAGCATATCCCGTGTCCTGCCGGGTGTGGTAGGACCTCCGCTGCGTTGCGGCGGAACGCCTTTGGAGCTGGCAAATGAGTGTGGAAGCGGCCGCTATTCGCGCGGGCGGCAAGGAGTGGATCGGGCTGACGGTGCTGACGCTGCCATGCCTGCTGATATCGATGGATTTGACGGTCCTCTATCTCGCGATCCCGCATCTGACTGCCGATCTGACGCCCAGCGCCGCGCAGCTGCTGTGGATCGTCGATATCTACGGCTTCCTGATCGCAGGCTCCTTGATTACCATGGGCACCCTGGGCGATCGGATCGGCCGGCGACGGCTGCTGCTGATCGGCGCCGCGGCATTCGGCGTGGCGTCGGTGCTGGCGGCCTTCTCGACCAGCGCCGAGATGCTGATCGCGACCAGGGCTATTCTCGGAGTCTCCGGGGCGACCCTGATGCCGTCGACCCTGTCCCTGATCCGCAACATGTTCCACGACGCCGGCCAGCGCACCTTTGCGATCGGGATCTGGACCATCAGCTTCTCCATCGGCGGCATCCTTGGCCCGCTGATCGGCGGCGTGCTGCTGGAGCATTTCTGGTGGGGCTCGGTGTTCCTGATCGGCGTGCCCGCCATGGCGTTGCTCTTGATCCTCGGGCCGCTGCTGCTGCCGGAATTCCGCAGCGGAGAGACCGGCCGCTACGATCTGCCGAGCGCCGTCATGTCGCTGCTGACCGTTCTCGCGGTGATCTACGGCGTCAAGCACGTCGCGGAGCAGGGGCTCGATTGGCTGGCGGCGCTCTCGATCGCCGCAGGCCTCGGCATCGGCGCAGCCTTCGTGCGGCGGCAGTGGCGGCTCGACGATCCGCTGATCGACCTCAGCCTGTTCCGGTCTCCGGCCTTCACCACGTCGATCGCAACGAACGTCTTCGGCTTTTTCGTGATGTTCGGCACGTTCCTGATGACGGCGCAGTATCTGCAGCTGGTCCTGGGCCTGTCGCCGCTGGTCGCTGGATTGTGGACCATTCCATCGTCGCTCGGCTTCACCGCCGGCTCCATGCTGACATCGGTGATCGCCAAGCACGTACGTCCCGCCTACGCCATCGCGGGCGGCGCCGTGCTGGCGGCGCTCGGTTTCGTGCTGCTCATGCAGGTCGATGCGCCCGGCGATCTTGCCATGCTGGTATTCGCCTCTGTCGTCTGGTCGATCGGCCTTGCGCCGACCTATATCCTGGCGACCGACATGATAGTCACGGCCGCGCCGCCGGAGCGGGCAGGGGCGGCATCGGCGATCTCGGAAACCGGCACGGAGCTGGGCGGCGCGCTGGGCATCGCCATCATCGGCAGCATCGGCGCCGCGATCTACCGCAGCCTGATGGCGGACAAAGTTCCGGCCGCGCTGCCGCCGGACGCCGCGGCGACCGCGGGCAGCACGCTCGGCGGCGCCCTGGCGACCATGAACCAGCTGCCGTCCGATCTCGGCGCCGCGATGCTGGAAGCGGGACGCATCGCCTTCACCGCCGGCATGATCGTCTCGGCCGGCATGGCGGCGGTAGCGATGCTCACGATCGCCGCGATGGCATTGATCTGGCTACGGGCGGTTCGCCCTAGCGCCGCAGCCAGCCACTAGGAGGATCCGATGGCAGATGACGCTCTCTCCAAGGCATTGTTCCGCGCCCTCCTGGCGCTGCGCATCACGCTCGGCCTGTTCCTGCTGCAGTGGGGTATCGAGAAGTTCGTGGTGCCCCAGGCCAATGTCTTCATCTGGGAGCACTTCTACGGCGTGAACGTATCGCAAGCGCTCGGCTACGCGTTCGGCGTGGCGGAGATCGTGATCGCACTGTGCATGATCCTCGGCCTGTTCCGCACCATCGTCTATGGCGCGGCCCTGTTCCTGCATGCGGTGACAGTGGCGGTGACGTGGCGGCAGCTGGTCGATCCGTGGGGCGATCCGATCAACCACCTGTTCACGGCGGGCGTGCCCGTGCTCGGCGGCTTCGTGGCGCTGTTCCTGCTGCGCCACTGGGATCGCAGCCTGTTCAGCAAATGAAAAGGGCCGGAGTTGTTCCGGCCCTTCTTGTTGCTAGGCGAGAGCGCGTCTACTCCGCCGCCTTCTTGCGCTTTTCGAGGAAGCCGCCCATCCGGCGGATCGCTTCGGAGATGTTCTCCAGGCTGTTGGCGTAGGAGATGCGCAGATACCCTTCGCCGAACGCGCCGAAGCTGGTGCCGGCAATCGAGGCGACGCCGGCCTCGTCGAGGAGGCCAACTTCCATCTGCTTGGACTTGAGGCCGGTGCCCTTGATGTTGGGGAAGGCGTAGAACGCGCCGAGCGGCGTGATGCAGGAGACGCCGGGCAGCTTGTTCAGCTCGGCGACGACGAACTTCCGGCGCTCGTCGAACGCCGTCATCATCTTGTCGATCTCGCTGCGCGGACCCTTCAAGGCCGCGATGCCGGCCCACTGCGCGGCCGCGTTGACGCAGGAATGCACGTTGATGCAGAGCCGCGTCGCATGGTCGATCAGCGCCTTCGGCCAGACCGAATAGCCCATGCGCCAGCCGGTCATGGCGTAGGTCTTGGACCAGCCGTCGAGCACGATCAGCCGGTCGGCGATCTCCGGATACTTGAGCAGGCTGGTATGGACGTTGCCGTCATAGAGCATCTCGGAATAGATCTCGTCCGACATGATGGCGACGTTCGGATGCTTGACGAGGCCGGCGACCAGCTTGTCGATCTCCGCCTTCACGCAGATGCCGCCGGTCGGGTTGGCGGGCGAATTGATGATGATCAGCCGGGTCTTCGGCGTGATGCGCGAGAGCACGTCCTCCGCCTTGAAGCCGAAGCCGTTCTCTTCGAGGATCGGCAGCGGCACCGGCGTCGCGCCGACGAACTTGATGACGGATTCGTAGATTGGGAAACCGGGGTTCGGATAGATGATCTCGGCGCCGGGCTCGCCGAACATCGAGATCGCGAAATACATGGTGACCTTGCCGCCCGGCACGATCAGCACGTTGCCCGGATCGACGTTGACGCCGTGGCGGCGATGCAGGTCGGCTGCCACCGCCTCGCGCACCTGCGGCAGGCCGTTGGCCGGGGTATAGCCGTGGTGGCCGTCCTTGAGCGCCTTGACCGCCGCCTCGACGATGTGGCCCGGGGTCTGGAAATCGGGCTGGCCGATCGAGAGGCTGATGATGGACTTGCCCTGCGCCTCCAGCGCCTTGGCGCGCGCCAGGACCTCGAACGCCGATTCGGTGCCAAGGCGGCCCATGCCGCTCGCCAACTGAAGCATGTCGTGTTTCCTCTTTTGCAGCCCAAAGGCCCCAGGGGGTGATTCCCGGGGGCCGGTTTTCCGGCGCGGATTTTAAGGATTCGGGGGCCGGGGCTGGGGTCCGCCCGCCGACAGGAATTTGCGGATTGGCGACAGCGCCCGTGTCGTTGAAAGGGGATTTGGGTGTCCTTAACGATAGCCCGGCGCTTGACCCGGCGGGCTCCCTGGTTTAGACCCCCGGCGCGACGGCGGGCATAGCTCAATTGGTTAGAGCGCTGGATTGTGGATCCAGAGGTTGCGGGTTCAATTCCCGTTGCTCGCCCCATCTCCTTCCCAGGCTGATTCCGCGCACCCGGCGATTCCCCGGAGTGAGATCTTTCGACTTTTCATCGGCGATCTCTGAAGTGTGACGGACATCGCTCGTGAATTGCGCACCTTCACTCACATACTCTTCGGCCGGTCGCTAAGGCCGCCTCTGCGGCCATGGTCGCGCGGACCGGCTTATATGGGAGAAGGGGCATGAATCGTATCGTATTGTTCGGCACCGTCGCTGCTCTCTGCGGGTTGGCACTTGGCGTGCCCGAAGCCGAGGCGCGACGGATCAGCGTGCTGCACGGCGCAATGGACATTTGCCAGGCTATTGATGGCGGGCACACGGAGGTGTCCGAAGGCGTCGAAACCTGTTGCGCGACGGAGACGGCGCAATACGACGACGGCATCGAGATCTACGGCGACGACTATTGCGTAGTCTGCGTTCAGGGGACCGAAACCTGCTATCTCGAGGAGGGCAAGGCACGGACACTCACGCCAAATCAGGTCAAAAAGCTGCTCAAGAGCAAGCAGAAGCAAGGCACCATTCTGAGCAACTAGACTCGGCTGAATTTGGCCTTGGCTACATGCCCGCGCTGCAACGCAGGCATGAAGTTTCCGCGTGACTCCTGTGTAAAGCTAAGATACTTTCTCGCGCCTACCGGTCGTAGACTGGTAGCACAATTGAAGTTGGCGCGAGCCACGGTCCAAGTTCTGGGATGACATGGTTTCGGGTCGCCTCAAGTGCGATCCGTGCTGCACGATCAGCAGAAAAGGCAGGCTTGTGAGCCTGCCTTTTTTGCGTCCGGGAAGCCCGAATTCCTTCTGGTCTCCACCGCCGCCCTGCGATAGAATCTGACCAATTGGACAAGTCTCGGGAAGCCAGGTCCGAGCGTCCTTCCGGAAATTCGAAGGGGAGGTCAGCACATGTCCCTGCTGATTCGTGGCGGCACCGTCGTGACGGCCGAAGGCAGCGCGCGCGCCGATGTCTATTGCGCGGATGGCGTGATCAAAGCAGTCGGCCCGAACCTCGATGCGCCCTCTGGCGCCCGCGTCGTCGACGCCGGCGGCCAGTATGTGATGCCGGGTGGCATCGACCCGCATACCCACATGCAACTGCCCTTCATGGGCACGGTGGCGAGCGAGGATTTCTTCACCGGTACCGCGGCGGCCGCGGCCGGCGGCACCACCATGATCATCGACTTCGTGATCCCGGCGCCGCAGACCTCGCTGCTCACCGCCTATGACCAGTGGCGCGAGTGGGCTGAGAAATCCTGCCAGGACTATTCCTTCCACGTCGCCGTGACCTGGTGGAGCGACGAGGTCTACCGCGACATGGGCACGCTGGTGAAGGACCGCGGTGTCAACAGCTTCAAGCATTTCATGGCGTACAAGAACGCCATCATGGTGCCCGACGAGAATCTGGTGAAGAGCTTCGCGCGCTGCCAGGAACTGGGCGCGATCGCCACCGTGCACGCCGAGAATGGCGAGCTGGTGTACCACCTGCAGCAGGAGATCCTGAAGCGCGGCATCACCGGCCCCGAGGGCCATCCGCTGTCGCGTCCGCCCGAGGTGGAAGGCGAGGCCGCCAACCGCGCGATCCGCATCGCACAGGTGCTGGGCGCGCCGCTCTACATCGTGCACAACTCCTGCAAGGAATCGACCGAAGCAATCATCCGCGCGCGGCTCGAGGGCCAGCGGGTCTATGGCGAAGTGCTCGCCGGTCATTTGCTGATCGACGATTCCGTCTATCGTCATTCCGACTGGAACTACGCGGCGGCGCATGTGATGAGCCCGCCGTTCCGGCCGAAGGAGAACCAGGAATATCTGTGGCGCGCGCTGCAGTCCGGCAACCTGCAGACCACCGCGACTGATCACTGCTGCTTCTGCGCCGATCAGAAGGCGGCGGGCCGCAACGATTTCAGCCGGATCCCGAACGGCACCGGTGGCGTTGAGGATCGCATGTCGGTGCTGTGGCACCACGGCGTTGGAACCGGGCGCCTGACGCCGAGCGAGTTCGTGAAGGTCACCTCCACCAACGCGGCACAGATATTCAACATCTATCCGCGCAAGGGCTCGGTCAGCGTCGGCGCCGATGCCGATCTTGTGGTGTGGGACGCGGATGGCACGCGCACCGTCTCGGCCAAGACGCATCACCAGAAAGTCGACTTCAACATCTTCGAAGGCATGACGGTGAAGGGCATCGCGAGCCACACCATCAGCCAGGGCAAGGTGGTCTGGGCCGATGGCCAGCTCGACGTCACGAAGGGCGCGGGCCGCTATATCGATCGCCCGCCGTTCCCCGAGGTGTTCGAGGCGCTGTCGAAAGTCAACTCCGCGCGCTCGCCGCGATCGGTTCCGCGTAAAGCCGCGCAGTAACTGCGTTCCTCCTCCCCTTAAGACGGCCGGCGTTTCGCCGGTCGTCTTGTTGTTTGGCGGGAGAGAATGTTCCCCGACTATCGAGCGATAAGCCCCGGATATCGCGAACCCCGATTTTGCCCATCGATTCAAGGGGATGCGGCTTCACGTCCTGGAGAATAGGACCGATCTTGACTCGGCATTCAAAATTTGAGGACACTTTGCGTGCCGCACTGGCCTTGGGATTGTTCCGGTCGGCAGGCGTTCGGGACGTTGCATAACGAGGGTACCCTGCCGTCAGGCAGAGGAAAAGTGGGGCTCGATTGCGATGTACCGCCGGGATATTCGACTTCGAATCGCGATTGATTTGATGGAGGAGTGTTCGTCGCCCACGCAGGACACAAAGGCGCGAAAGCCTTCGTGGCGCTGGGTAGGAGCGACGTCTCGAACGATGGCCTGACTTTTGGAAGCGGGGCTAGCCGGCTATTTCGCGTAGCTGCTAGATGAGGGGAAGCACACATGCGTAGCATCGACGAGAATCATATTCGTAAGGAACTCGTTCGGTTGAGCAAGATGGCGCGGGACCTTCGCATGAAGGAACTCGCGCACTTCATCGACGTCGCTGGGGAAGTGGCGTCGGAGATGAACATGTCGAAAGCCGAAAGATCCAAAGTGACGCGGCACTAATCGCTTCGGGCGTCGCCGCGGCCATCGCGGCGACGCTTCTCTTCACATCGACGAAATCGGCCTGCGGGCTACCAGCAGCGGGCAGCGCTCGGCCAGCGGATAGGAGCCGCAGCGGATGATCTCGACTGACGCGAACCATCGCTGAAGCAAGGCGAAGATCGCCGCTTCCGTCGGAAAATTGTAGACCACGCTCGAGCCGTCATAGACATCGAGGGTGTCGACTTCGGCGCGGCTCCAGCCCGTGGCCCGGCACAGCGCATCGCGGTCTGGATACTGCGCGACAACCGCATCGCGTATGGCGCCGACGGCGATATCCGACGATGTCGGATCGCGCAGCGCAGCCATGGCGACGCGCCATTTCAAGGCGTGGAAGCTGCCGGCCTGTCCAAGCTGGACATCCCGCTTGATGTCGCCTGCGCTCTCGGCGGTCGCCGGCCGGCAGAACACGCGCGCGATCAGGCTGCCTTCCGGCTTCAGCACGCGGGCCGCTTCGCGCAGCACATCCGTCAGCACCGAGGTCGAAACGGCATTGAGGCTGCCGTCGCCCAAGACATGCCCGATCGAGCGCGGCCCAATCGGCATGTTGGTCCAGTCGGACTGGATCGCGACGCCCGATGAATCGGCGCTCCGCCACAGCGCGGAGATCATCGAAAAGCTGGCATCCATCGAGATGATGGTAGGCCCGAGCGCGGCGTACTCGACGGTCGACCCGAGCAGCAGGCACTTTGACCCGTCCGTGCCGATCAAGGCTCTGACCTGCTCGACCACATCGGCGTGCGGGCGCAGCGGCGGGCCCAGCAACTCCCAATGCCGAAGGTATCGCGTCCAGTGTGTTGCCATGTGCTATGATGCCCCGCGGCGGAATGCAGTCGATCTTGGGGGAAAATGACGCGCGTTGCCATCATCACGCACAAGTTCGACAAATTCCTAAGGCGGTCCTATCTCCTCGGCAGCATTCTGAAGGAAGTCGAGCAGTCCGGCATCGAAGTCGAGGTCACGCATGGCCATCGCAGCTTCGTCAAGGCGGACCTCGCGATCCTTCATGTCGACGCGACGGTGGTCGATCCGGAATACACCGCGCTCGCCAGGCGCTATCCGCGGACCATCAATCTAGGAATTCGGGACATACGAAAGAGCCTCATCAGCGATGCTGCGCTCTCCCGCGGCGAGTCTTGGGATGGCCCCGTGATCGTGAAGACCGAGTTGAACGCGCGCGGCGCCCCCGAGTTCTATCACAACGAAGTCGCCGCCCTGCGCGGCAAGCCGGCGCCGCATCCGCACGTGACGGCATTGCGGGATTATGTGCTGTTCGATCGGGCCGGCGACGTACCCGAGCAGATCTGGCGGGATCCGCAGCTGGTCGTGGAGAAGTTCATGCCCGAGCGCGATACGCGCGGCTTCGCCTTGCGCACCTGGTGCTTCATGGGCCGGCGCGAAACCTGCTCGTGCTGCATCAGCGCCGATCCGGTCGTCAAGGGAGCCGCCATCATCGCGCGCGAGATGGTCGCCGTACCGGATGAGCTTCGCGAGGTCAGAACACGCCTGGGCTTCGAGTACGGCAAGTTCGATTTCGTGCTTCATGACGGCCGGCCGGTCCTGTTCGATGCGAACTTCACGCCGACGGTGCCGGAGAATCTGAGCGAGGAACTCAGTCTCAGCGCGAAGGAGCTCGCGCGGGGTCTGTTGGAGATGATCGCGCTACGATGACGGCGGCGTCAGCCCGCAGCCGCGCAGGATGATCTCCGTCACCTGGCGCGCCACCGCCTTGTAGTCCTGCGGCGAGAGCTGCTCCTTGCCCAGCACCGCCGAGATTTGCGATGCGAAGTCCGCATAGGTCTGCGTGCTGGCCCAGATCATGAACAGCAGGTGCTTGGGATCGAGCTCGCGCATCTTGCCGGCGGCGATCCACGCGCGGATCACCTTGGCCTTGGCATCGACCCACGCGCGCAGCTCCGTGCCGAGATATGTTCCGAGGTGCGGCGCGCCATGGATGATCTCGTTGGCGAACACGCGCGAGGGGATCGGCTGCTCGCGCGCCAGCTCGATCTTCGCGGTGATGTAGTGGGCGAGGGCGCGGGCCGGGTCGGCATCCGCGGTGATCTCGTCGGCGGTGTGCAGCCAGGTGCCGATGATGCCGGTCAGGACCTGCTGGTACAGCTCTTCCTTGGTGTTGAAGTAGTAGTGGAGATTGGCCTTCGGGATGGCCGCGCGGCGCGCGATCTCGGCGGTCGTGGCACCGTTGAAGCCGGCTTCGGCAAACACCGACTCCGCCGCTTCGAGGATGCGCCGCTCGATGCTGGCACGGCTGCGCTGCCTTACGCCACCGTTGGCGGCGTCTGCGCCGGGTTGATCGTTCATTGCCAAAAGGCCGGATCTCCTCTTGATATCGTTACATATTGGACGCCCCTCGGAGTCGGAAGGAAAGAAAAAACTTGATCATTCGGTCAGAAAATTCTTGATCGATTGGTCAAACTTCCGCACACTGTGCATGGATTAAGCCAGTGTCGGTTCAGGGGCGGCTTGGCAGGCCTGGACCGGAATGAGTTTGTGGCTGAGACCCATGGGAGGGGTTGATGACGCAATCGGCAACGCCGGACATTGCCGCCGGACGTCTGCGGCCGGACGAAATCGCCGCCAATTTTGAAGACATCAAGCCGCCGCTCGATCGCAAGAAGGCGCTGATCGAGAGCAGCCGCTGCTACTTCTGCCATGACGCGCCCTGCATCGAGGCGTGCCCGACTTCGATCGACATCCCGAACTTCATCCGCATGATCAACACCGGCAACACGCAAGGTGCGGCGGAGACGATTCTCGAGGCCAACATCCTCGGCGGCATGTGCGCGCGCGTCTGCCCGACCGAGATCCTGTGCGAAGACAAGTGCGTGCGGAACACCTCAGAGGACAAGCCGGTCAACATCGGCATGCTCCAGCGCTTCGCGGTCGATCACCTGATGGAGAAGGGGCGCTATCCCTTCACGCGGTCCGCTCCGACCGGCAAGCGCGTTGCAGTGGTCGGTGGCGGTCCAGCCGGTCTCTCCTGCGCGCATCGCCTGGCGACACTCGGCCACGAGGTCACGATCTTCGATGCGAAGATGAAGCTGGGCGGCCTCAACGAATACGGCATCGCCGCCTACAAGACGGTCAACAACTTCGCCCAGGCCGAGGTCGATTTCGTCCTCTCGATCGGCGGCATCACCGTGAAGACCGGCCAGGCGCTCGGCCGAGACATCACGCTCGACCAGCTGCGCCGTGACTTCGACGCCGTGTTCCTGGGTCTCGGCCTCCCCGGCGTCAATGCGCTGGGACTGGACGGCGAGGACCAGCTGTCGGGCGTCACTGATGCGGTCGGCTACATCGCCGATCTGCGCCAATCGCCCGACAAAAGAAAGCTCAAAGTCGGCCGCAAGGTCGTCGTGATCGGCGGCGGCAACACCGCCATCGACATCGCGGTGCAGACCAAGAAGCTCGGCGCCGAGGACGTGACCCTGGTTTATCGCCGCGCGCCGGAGAACATGAGCGCCACCTGGCATGAACAGGAGTTCGCGCAGGTCAACGGCGTCAAGATCAAGCATTGGGCGCGGCCCGTGCGCCTGATCGGCCACAACGGCGCGGTCAAGGAGATCGAGTTCGAGCGCACCGCGCTCGACGATCGTGGCCGCCTCATCGGCACCGGCGAGGCCTTCTCGATCCTGTGCGATCAGCTGTTCAAGGCGATCGGACAGAAATTCGTGAAAGACCCCGTCAACGGCAAGGCGCAGGAATCGCTGGACCTCGCCGACGGCAAGATCGCGGTGAACGAGGAGATGAAGACCTCGCTCGCCAACGTCTGGGCCGGCGGCGACTGCGTCACCAGCGGCACCGACCTCACCGTGCAGAGCGTCGAGGACGGCAAGGTCGCCGCCCATGCGATCGACCGCTACCTGCGCGGCGGGCAATAGCGAACGGCTGGAAAGGGAGAACCGACATGGCCGACCTTCGCACCAACTTCATCGGCATCAAATCTCCAAATCCATTCTGGCTGGCCTCCGCGCCGCCGACGGACAAGGAATACAACGTCGTGCGCGCCTTCAAGGCGGGCTGGGGCGGCGTGGTCTGGAAGACCCTGGGCGAAGACCCGCCGGTGGTAAATGTCAGCTCGCGCTACGGCGCGCTGCATTCCGCCGACCAGCGCATGATCGGCTTCAACAACATCGAGCTGATCACCGACCGGCCGCTCGACGTCAACCTGCGCGAGATCAAGCAGGTGAAGCGCGACTGGCCCGACCGGGCCGTTGTGGTCTCGCTGATGGTGCCGTGCACCGAAGATGCCTGGAAATCGATCCTGCCCCACGTCGAGGAGACCGAGGCCGACGCGATCGAGCTCAATTTCGGCTGCCCGCACGGCATGTCGGAGCGCGGCATGGGATCGGCCGTAGGCCAGGTGCCGGAATATGTCGGCATGGTCGCGAAATGGTGCAAGCAGCACACCCGCATGCCGGTGATCGTGAAGCTGACGCCCAACATCACCGACGTCCGCAAGCCGGCGCGCGCGGCCAAGGAGGGCGGCGCCGACGCCATCTCCCTCATCAACACCATCAACTCCATCACCTCGATCGACCTCGACATCATGGCGCCGACGCCGACGGTCGACGGCAAGGGCACCCACGGCGGCTATTGCGGCCCGGCGGTGAAGCCGATCGCCATGCACATGGTCGCCGACATCGCGCGCGACAAGGACACCTACGGCCTGCCCATCTCCGCCATCGGCGGCATCGCGAACTGGCGCGACGCGGCGGAGTTCATCAGCCTGTCGGCCGGCACGGTGCAGGTCTGCACCGCGGCGATGCACTACGGCTTCAAGATCGTGGACGACATGGTCTCAGGCCTCAGTAACTGGATGGACAGCAAGGGCTACGCCACCATCGAGGACTTCCGCGGCAAGGCGGTGCCAAACGTCACCGACTGGCAGTTCCTCAACATCAACTACAAGAGCATCGCCCAGATCGACCAGGACAAGTGCATCAAGTGCGGCCTGTGCCACATCGCGTGCGAGGACACCTCCCACCAGTCGATCGCCAAGATCAAGGACAACGGCACTCGGCGCTACCAGGTGATCGAAGAGGAGTGCGTGGGCTGCAACCTGTGCGCCCATGTCTGCCCGGTGCCGGAGTGCATCACCATGGTTTCGGTTGAGACCGGTAAGCCGTACCTCAACTGGACCCAGGATCCGCGCAACCCGATGCGCAAGGCGGCGGAATAGTCTAGAGTCGGCGTACGATCAGGGAAGGCGCCCGGACGAATCCGGGTTCAAGAAACACAGAAACAAGGGGGCAGAAAATGTTGTTTTCACGTCGTAATCTCCTGCTCGCGACGGGCGGGGCTGCAGCGCTTTCGGCGGTCGGCACGATGCCACGCCGGGTTTGGGCGGCGGGCAAGATCAAGACCGCTGCCATCTACACCGTGCCGGTGGAACAACAGTGGGTCAGCCGCATCCACAAGGCCGCGACCACGGCCCAGGAACGCGGCGACATCGAATACACCTTCTCCGAAAAGGTGGCGAACACCGACTATGAGCGCGTGATGCGCGAGTATTGCGAGGCCGGTCACCAGCTGATCGTCGGCGAAGCCTTTGCGGTCGAGGACGCGGCCCGCGCGGTGGCGAAGGATTATCCCGATCGCGCGTTCCTGATCGGCTCCAGCTTCAAGCCGGACGCCGCGTTCCCGAACTTCGCGGTGTTCGACAACTACATCCAGGACGCCTCGTACCTGACCGGCATCGTCGCCGGAGCCATGACCAAGAAGAAGAGCATTGGCATGGTCGGCGGCTATCCGATCCCGGAAGTGAACCGGCTGATGAACGCCTTCATGGCCGGCGTGAAGGAAACTGTGCCCGACACCAAGTTCCAGGTCGCCTTCATCGGCTCCTGGTTCGATCCGCCGAAGGCCAAAGAGACCGCCTTCGCCCAGATCGATGCCGGCGCGGACGTGATGTATGCCGAGCGCTTCGGCGTGTCCGACGCCGCGAAGGAGCGGAGTGTGCTGGCGATCGGCAACGTGATCGACACCCAGCCGGACTATCCCGACACCGTGGTGGCGTCCGCGCTCTGGCACTTCGAGCCGACCCTCGATGCCGCGATCAAGGCGGTGCAGGGCGGCAGCTTCAAGGCCGATGACTACGGCGCCTATTCCTTCATGAAGGCCGGCGGCTGCAGCCTGTCGCCGCTCGGCACCTTCGAGGGCAAGGTGCCGGCGGAGGTCGTCGCCAAGGTGGCGGCGCAGGAAAAGGCCATCAAGGACGGCAGCTTCACCGTCGAGATCAACGACGGCGAACCTAAATCGAGCTGATGGCCGTTGTTGCGGATGCCAAGCCGGAGGACGTCGTCCTCCGGCTGAATGGCATCACCAAGCGCTTTGGTCCCCTCGTCGCGAATGATGCGATCAGCCTCGATCTGCATCGCGGCGAGGTGCTGGCGCTGCTGGGCGAGAACGGCGCCGGCAAGACCACGCTCATGAACATCCTGTTCGGTCATTACGTGGCCGACGAGGGGAGCATCGAGGCGTTCGGCGAGAGCCTGCCGGCGGGAAAGCCCAAGGCCGCCCTGGCACGCGGCATCGGCATGGTGCATCAACATTTCACCCTGGCCGACAACCTGACGGTTCTCGACAACGTCGTCCTCGGTACCGAGCCTCTGTGGCGCGTCCGTTCGCGCCACACCGACGCGCGCGCCAAGTTGGCCCAGCTGTCAGAAACGTTTGGCCTGGCCGTGAAATCGGAAGCCCGCATCGCCGACCTCTCGGTCGGAGAGCGGCAGCGGGTCGAGATCCTGAAGGCGCTCTACCGCGACGCCCGCATCTTGATCCTGGATGAGCCGACGGCCGTCCTGACGCCGCAGGAAACCGAGGCGCTGTTCGCCACGCTGCAGAAGCTTGTCGAGCGCGGCCTCGCCATCATCTTCATCTCGCACAAGCTGCATGAGGTGATGGCGGTCAGCCGCCGCGTCGTCGTGCTGCGCCAGGGCAAGCTGGTGGCCGAGCGCCGTACGGCCGAGACGGACCGTCACGAGCTGGCCGAGTTGATGGTCGGCCGACCGATCCCGGAACCGAAGGTTGAGCCGATTCCGCTCGGCCCCGTCGCCTTATCGCTCCGGGCCGTCACGCTGGCAGGCGAGGGGCGTCCGCGCCTGCAGGACGTCTCGCTCGAGCTGCATGGTAACGAGATCGTCGGCATCGCCGGCGTCTCCGGCAACGGGCAGGGCACGCTTGCCGACCTCGTCAGCGGGATCGCCCAGCCGAGCGGCGGCGCGCTGTCGCTGTTCGGCCAGGAGATCCACTATTTCGATCCAGCCAAGATGGTGTCCTACGGCGTCGCCCGCATTCCGGAGGACCGGCACGCCGTTGGCGTAGTGGGCGATCTGTCGCTTGAGGAGAATCTCATCTCCGCCCGCTATCGCGAACAACCCTTTTCGCAACGCGGCCTGATCGACTGGAAGAAGGTCCGCGAGTTCGCAACCCGCATCATCGCCGACTACGATGTGCGCTGCCCAGGCCCGCAGGCCGCGACGCGCCTGCTCTCCGGCGGCAACATGCAGAAGCTGATCCTGGGCCGCGAGATGGCGCAGAGCCCGCGCATCATTCTTGCCAACCAGCCGACCCGCGGCCTCGACATCGGCGCGGTCGGATATGTGCACCAGCAGCTCTTGAAAGCCCGTGCGCGTGGCGCTGGTGTGCTGCTGATCTCCGAAGACCTCGATGAACTGCTGGCGCTCTCCGATCGCGTGGTCGTCATGCATCGCGGCCGCATGTCGGCACCGATGGCGCGGCGTGACGTGACCATCCGTCACCTCGGTCTGATGATGGCCGGTCACGGTTTCTCCGGTGAGGCCGATGCGGCTTGAACCGCGCACCCAGGCAGCCAGGAGCGTTTGGGCGACAGCGCCGTTGGTGGCGGTGGCCGCCAGCTTCGTGGTTGCCGCGTTGCTGGCATTGCTGGGCGGCGCCTCACCGCTCGACGTGTTCGCGGCGGTGGTCAAGGGCGCGGCGGGGACGCAATTTGCGTTCCTGGAGACGCTGACCCGCGCGACCCCTCTGATCTTCACCGGCCTCGCCGCCGCCGTCGCGTTCCGCGCCAAGCTGTGGAACATCGGCGGCGAAGCGCAGCTCTATGCCGGCGCGATCATGGCGATCGTGCTCGGCACCGGCGCGCTGCCGCTGCCCGGTCCGATCTTGATCCCGATGATCATGGCCGCGGCCATGCTGGCCGGCGCGCTGTTGCTGCTCGGCCCGACGTTCCTGAAGACCCGCTTTGGCGTTGACGAGGTGGTCACCACGCTGTTGCTCAACTTCGTGATGGTGTTGTTCGTCAGTATGCTGCTCGACGGCGCACTCAAAGACCCGATGGGCCTCGGCTGGCCGCAATCCAAGAAGGTGATTGCCGATGCCGCGTTGCCCAAGCTGATCCAGGGCAAGCGCCTGCATCTCGGCTTCCTGATCGCGATCGGGGCGGCGCTGCTGGTGTGGTTCATCAACGCCCGCACCACCTTCGGCTACGAGATGCGCGCGGTCGGCTTCAATCCCCGCGCAGCGCGCTTCGCCGGTATCCCGGTGAACTGGGTGATGGCCAAAACCGCGCTGCTGTCCGGCGGCCTCGCGGCGCTCGCGGGGGTCAGCGAAGTGGCCGGGCTCAAGGGCAACCTCACCCTCGACCTGTCGCCGGGCTTCGGTTACACCGGCATCGTCGTCGCGATGCTAGCGATGCTGCATCCGATCGGGGTGATCGCCGCGGCGATCTTCGTCGCCGCCATGTTCGTCGGCGCCGACGCCATGAGCCGCACCGTCGGCGTGCCCAACTACATCGCCAACGTGATGGTCGCGACCGCCCTGCTCACCATGGTGACGGCGATGCTGTTCACCCGTTTCCGCCTGAAGTGGAGATAGCGGGATGGATGCCATCAGCATCGTCTTCGAGGCGAGCCTGTGGGCGGCGGCGATCCGCATCGCCTCGCCGCTGATCTTCGCGACCCTGGGCGAGCTGATCTGCGAGCGCGCCGGCGTGCTCAACCTCGGCATCGAAGGCATCATGACGGTCGGCGCCTTCGCCGGCTGGGTGTCGGTTTACAACGGCGCTGACCTGTGGACGGGCGTGTTGATCGCCGCGCTGGCGGGCGCGGCCTTCGGAGTGCTGCACGGGTTCCTCACGGTGCCGCTCGGCCTGTCGCAACACGTCACGGGCATCGGCATTACGCTTCTTGCCACGTCGTTGACCTACTATGCGTATCGCATCGCGTTCCCGAGTGTCACGTCGCCGCCTAAGATCGAGACCTTCACCCCGTTCGCGATACCCGGTCTGTCGCAGATCCCGATATTGGGCGACGCCTTATTCAACCAAACGCCGCTGACCTACCTGGCGTTCATCTCGGTCATCGTCGTCGCTTATGTGCTCCACCGCACGCCAATCGGTTTGGCGGTGCGGACAGTCGGCGAAAACCCGGCGGCAGTGGAGGCGCAGGGCATCGATGTCACGCTGCTGCGGATCGGCGCGGTCGCGGTCGGCAGCGCCTTCATGGCGCTGGGCGGGGCGTTCCTCACCATGTCGGCGTTCAACTCGTTCTATTTCGACATGGTGAACGGCCGCGGCTGGATCTGCATCGCGCTGGTGGTGTTCGGCTCGTGGCGGCCGGGCAAGGCGCTGCTGGGCGCGATCCTGTTTGCGGCGTTCGATGCCTATCAATTGCGGCTGCAGCAGCTGGCAGGCGCCTATCTGCCCTACCAGGTGTTCCTGATGCTGCCCTATATTCTGTCGATCCTGGCGCTGATCGCGATGTCGCGGCGCGCCGGCTACCCACGGGCGCTGATGATTCCCTATCGCAAGGGCGAGCGCTGAACGGAGACCACGATGCTCGATCTCATCATTCGCGGCGCCAACCTGCCCGATGGCCGCCAGAACATCGATATCGGTATCCAGGGCGGCAAGATCGCCAGCGTCGAGCCCGCGCTGAAGGCGAGCGCCGGCCAGGAGATCGACGCCAAGGGCCGCCTGGTCACGCCACCTTTCGTCGACGCGCATTTCCACATGGACGCAACCCTGTCGCTCGGCCTGCCGCGGCTCAACCAGACCGGCACGCTGTTGGAAGGCATCGCGCTGTGGGGCGAGCTGAAGCCGCTGCTGACCCAGGAGGCGATTGCCGAGCGAGCGCTGGCCTATTGCGACTGGGCGGTGGCCAAGGGGCTGCTCGCCATCCGCTCCCACGTCGACATCTGCGATCCGCGCCTGCTGGCGGTCGATGCGCTTCTCGAGGTGAAGAAGAAGGTCAAGCCCTACCTCGACCTGCAGCTTGTGGCGTTCCCACAGGATGGCGTGCTGCGCTCGCCTGGCGCGATGGAACTCTTGAAGGAAGCGCTGAAGCGCGGCGTCGACGTGGTCGGCGGCATCCCGCATTTCGAGCGTACCATGGCCGACGGCGCGGCCTCGGTGCGGGCGCTGTGCGAGATCGCGGCGGATCGCGGCCTGCTGGTCGACATGCATTGCGACGAGACCGACGACCCGATGTCGCGCCATGTCGAGACCTTGGCCTATGAGACGCAGCGTCTCGGCTTGCAGGGCAGGGTGACGGGCTCGCACCTCACCTCCATGCACTCCATGGACAACTACTATGTCAGCAAGCTGATCCCGCTGATGGCCGAAGCGAAGCTCAGCGCGATCGCGAATCCGCTGATCAACATCACCATCCAGGGCCGGCACGACACCTATCCGAAGCGTCGCGGCATGACGCGCGTGCCGGAGCTGATGGCGGCGGGCCTCACGGTCGCGTTCGGCCACGACTGCGTGATGGACCCGTGGTACGGCATGGGCTCGGGCGACATGCTGGAGGTCGCGCATATGGGCCTGCACGTGGCGCAGATGACCGGGCAGGACGCGATGCGCAACTGCTTCGCCGCCGTCACCGTCAATCCCGCGCGCATCCTGCAACTCGACGGCTATGGCATCGCGCTCGGCAAGAACGCCGACCTGGTGATCCTGCAGGCCGCCGATCCGGTCGAAGCGATCCGGGTGCGGGCGACGCGCCTCGCCGTCCTGCGGCGCGGAAAAGTGATTGCCGAAACGCCGGCGCAAACCGCGCGGCTCAGCCTGCCGGGACGCCCGGAAACCGCGGATTTCCTCAAGAAATCGATCTGACCGCTGCTTGACCGTTTGGTCAGAACCGGCGAAGATTGATTACAAAATTATGAGCGGCGAGTCTGATGAAAAGCCGCTAAGTGTCTGATCTTGGGGCTGGCGAAAACTGGGAGATTTGCCTTGGGCACCAATCTGCGCATCAACGCCGACCGTCTGTGGGACAGCCTCATGGACATGGCCAAGATCGGCGCCACCGAGAAGGGCGGCGTCTGCCGTCTCGCGCTGACCGATCTCGACAAGCAGGCGCGCGACCTGTTCTGCGCGTGGGCGAAGGAAGCCGGCTGCACCATCAGGATCGACAAGATGGGCAACATATTCGCGCGCCGTCCGGGCAAGGACAATTCGCTGTCGCCCGTGATGACCGGCAGCCACATCGACAGCCAGCCGACCGGCGGCAAGTTCGACGGCATCTACGGCATCATGGCCGGGCTCGAGGTCGTGCGCACGCTGAATGATTTCAACTACGAGACCCAGCGGCCGGTCGAGGTCGCGGTGTGGACCAACGAGGAAGGCTCGCGCTTCGCGCCGGCCATGGTGGCGTCAGGCGTGTTCGCCGGCGTGTTCCCGCTGGAATACGGGCTGTCGCGCGCCGACCTCGACGGCAAGACCATGGGCGAGGAGCTGAAGCGCATCGGCTATGACGGACCGGAGCAGGTCGGTGGCCGCGAGGTGTTCGCGTTCTTCGAGACCCACATCGAGCAAGGCCCGATCCTGGAAGCTGAGAAGAAGACCATCGGCGTGGTCCAGGGCGCGCAGGGCCAGCGCTGGTTCGAGGTCACGATGGTGGGGCAGGAGGCGCATGCCGGCCCGACCCCGATGAAGGTGCGCAAGGACGCCCTGGTCGGCGCAGCGCATGTCGTCTCAGCTGTCAACCGCATCGGGCACGACAACCAGCCATTCGCCTGCGCGACCGTCGGCCTCATCAATTCCAGCCCCAATTCGCGCAACACGATTCCGGGCAAGGTCTTCTTCACCATCGACCTGCGGCATCCGGAAGACGCGGTGCTGTCGAAGATGGCGGCGTCGGCGAAGGCAGCAGCCGAAGAGGCCGCGGCCAAGAACGGCCTGCAGTTGGACTTCAAGGAGATATGGTATTCGCCGCCGGTGAAGTTCGACACCAGCTGCGTCGCCGCCGTGAAGGCGGGTGCGGAGGAACTGGGCATGCCCGCCATGCCGATCATCAGCGGGGCAGGCCATGACGCCTGCTACATGAGCCGGGTGGCGCCAACCGGCATGATCTTCATCCCGTGCGAGGACGGCATCAGCCACAACGAGATCGAGAACGCGACCCGCGACGATTGCGGCGCGGGCTGCGATGTCCTACTGCGCGCGATGGTGGAGCGCGCCAATGCCAACTGAGCCGACGGCGAAGGTCGTCGGCCTGCCGGTTCGGGGTCGCGGGCACGACGCCAAGTCGTCGCCGTCGGATGTCATCATCGACATCCGCAACCTCGGCCTGACGTTCCAGACTGCGGACACGCCGGTCGTCGCCCTCAGCAACATCAGCCTCGCGATCCATGCCCACGAGTTCGTGTCGCTGATCGGCCCGTCGGGCTGCGGCAAGACCACGCTGATGCGCATCGTGGCCGATCTGGAGCAGCCGACCGAAGGCACGGTGACGGTCAACAACGTCTCGCCGCGCGAGGCGCGGCTGAAGCGCGCTTATGGCTACATCTTCCAGGCCGCGGCGCTTTATCCCTGGCGCAACGTGCAGCGCAACATCGAGCTGCCGCACGAGATCATGGGCGTGCCGAAGGAGGAGCGGGAGGCCAAGGCCAGGCGCTACCTGGAGCTGGTGGGCCTCAAGGGCTTCGAGAAGAAGTTCCCCTGGCAGCTGTCCGGCGGCATGCAGCAGCGCGTTTCGATCGCGCGCGCCCTGTCGTTCGATCCGCAGCTGCTGCTGATGGACGAGCCGTTCGGTGCGCTCGACGAGATCACGCGCGACCGCATGAACGAGGAGCTGCTGCAGATCTGGGAAAAGACCCGCAAGACGGTGATCTTCGTCACCCACTCGATCGACGAGGCGGTGTTGCTCTCCACCAAGATCGTGGTCATGAGCGCGCGGCCGGGCCGCATCATCGATGTGATCGACAGCACTTTGCCGCCCAACCGCACCCTGGAGACGCGCGAGACGCCGGCCGCGCTGGAGCTGGCGCACCGGGTGCGCGAAGGGCTGAAGGCTGGGCATTCGTATGACTAGGAAAGCCAGGAGCTAGAATGAGCGCCGCGCTCGGCTTCCTGTCGCCGAAAGGGCGGGTGCTGCCGATCGTCACGGTGCTCGTGATCGTCATCGTGCTGTGGTACGCGCTGGCGGTGTTCCTCAACTACAATCGGGTTTCCGAGCAGCTGGCCGGCGTCAATCCGGACTACAGCGTCAGCGACCTGCTCAAGGGCACCTGGAGCATGGAGCGGCCGGTGCTGCCGGCGCCGGACCAGATCGCCGTCGATCTGTGGAAGTCCACCGCCCAGCTCAAGGTCACCAGCAAGCGCTCGCTGATCTACCATACCTACATCACCGCGTCGGCGACGCTGGTGGGCTTTGCATTCGGCGCGCTGCTCGGCATCCTGCTGGCGGCCGGCATTGTCCACGTGCAGACGCTGGACCGCTCGCTGATGCCGTGGATCATCGCCTCGCAGACCGTCCCCATCCTCGCCATCGCGCCGATGATCATCGTCATCCTGGCCAGCGTCGGCGTTACCGGGCTGGTCCCGAAGGCGATCATCTCGATGTACCTGTGCTTCTTCCCGGTCGCCATCGGCATGGTGAAGGGCCTGCGCTCGCCCGATCCGCTGCAGATGGACCTGATGCGCACCTACAACGCCAGCCAGTGGCAGATCTTCTGGAAGCTGCGCGTACCGGCCTCCGTCCCATTCCTGTTCACCAGCCTCAAGGTCGCCATCGCCATCAGCCTGGTCGGCGCCATTGTGGGCGAGTTGCCGACCGGCGCCGAAGGTGGCCTCGGCTCGCGCATGCTCGCCGGTTCCTATTACGGACAGATGGTGCAGATCTGGTCGTGCCTGGTGCTGGCGTCGATCCTGGGCATGATCATGGTCTACTCGATCGCCGGCGTCGAATGGGTGACGCTGCGCCGCTCGGGAGAGCGCGCATGAACCCGCGGCTTGCCTGGCTGAGCGCGCTCCTGATGGCGGCCGGCCTGGCGTTGCCGATCGGCTATTACGAGGAAGACCTGGTCTACTGGTCCCAATTCCCGCTGTCGGCCATGTTCGTCGCATTCGGAATCGCCGCCGTGGTGGCGGGCGAACGCTGGCTGCGGCACCTGGCCAAGGGCGAACTATGGGCGTGGCTGGGGCCCATCGCGGTCCTGATCGCCGGCGTGGGGCCGTTCATGTTGCCGACGGCCGAGCTGGCGATGCGGACATCGTCGGACGGATTTGTCTCCGCGGTGATCGACGGGCTGTCGACGTCGCCGGGCTTCTGGCTCACCATCGCGGGCATCCTGCTGTTCGCCTGGACGGTGATGCAGCACATGTCGGCTCAGCCGCCGAGCCGGCTCTATGCCCTGCTCGTGCCCGCGCTGTTCGGCATCGCGCTGATCTATCTCTGGCAGGCGGTGGTGGTCGGCTTCGCCATTCCGCGCGTCCTGCTGCCGGCGCCGACCGAGATCTTCCAGGCCTTGAAGAGCGATGCCCCGATCCTGGCGACCGATTTCAAGGAGACGTTCCTGAAGGCGGTCTTGGCCGGATTTTTCCTGGGCAATCTGCTCGGGCTGGGGACGGCGCTGGTCGTGGACCGCGTGCCGTTCCTGCAGCGCGGATTGCTGCCGCTCGGCAACATGGTCAGCGCCGTGCCGATCATCGCCGTCGCGCCCATCATGGTCATGTGGTTCGGGTTCGGTCCGGAATCCAAGACGGCGGTCATCGTCTTCATGATCTTCTTCCCGATGCTGGTGAACGCCGTCGCGGGGCTGAACGCCGCCGACCGCATGCAGCTCGACCTCATGCGCTCCTATGGCGCCGGCTATTGGCAGACCATGTGGGCGCTGCGCCTGCCGGCGGCGCTGCCATTCATCTTCAATGCGCTGAAGATCAATTCGACGCTCGCGCTGATCGGTGGCATCGTGGCGGAGTTCTTCGGCTCCGGCATGGGCGGCATGGGCTTCCGCATCAGCACCCAGAGCCAGGTCATGAACGTCGATGTCGTGTGGGCGACCATCGCGGTCGCGGCCGTGGCGGGCTCGGCGTCCTACGGCATCCTGGCGCTGCTGGAGCGCAGTTTCACCTTTTGGCATCCATCTTACCGCAGTCGATGAAAACATAAACAGGGAGGCAGACGATGAGTGCGAAGACTTGGAGGGGCGCGGTTGCAGCGGCGGCATTGTTGGCGCTGTCGGCAGGCGCGGCGGAGGCGGCGGACCAGCTCACCCTGCAGCTGAAGTGGGTGACGCAGGCCCAGTTCGCCGGCTACTTCGTGGCGAAGGACAAGGGCTTCTACGACGAGGTCGGGCTCGACGTGACGATCAAGCCGGGCGGCCCCGACATCAACCCGAGCCAAGTGATCGCCGGCGGCGGCGCCGACGTGGTGGTGGACTGGATGCCCTCGGCGCTGGCGACGCGCGAAAAGGGCGTGCCGCTGGTCAACATCGCCCAGGTGTTCCAGAAGTCGGGCATGATGCTGACCTGCCGCAACGACAGCGGCGTCACCTCGCCCGACAAGTTCGCCGGCAAGACGCTCGGCGTCTGGTTCGGCGGCAACGAGTATCCGTTCCTCAACTGGATGGCCAAGCTCGGCCTCAAGACCGACGGCAGCGCCGGCGGCGTCAAGGTGCTGAAGCAGGGCTTCAACGTCGACCCGCTGCTGCAGAAGCAGGCCGACTGCATCAGCACCATGACCTACAACGAGTATTGGCAGGTGATCGACGCCGGCATGAAGCCGGAGGATCTGACCACCTTCAAATACGAGGACCAGGGCGTCGCGACCCTCGAGGACGGGCTCTACACGCTCGAGGCCACGCTGCAGGACCCGGCCAAGGTCGAGAAGCTGGCGAAGTTCCTGAAGGCCTCGATGAAGGGCTGGGACTACGCGGTCGCCAACCCGGACGAGGCGGCGATGATCACGCTGGAGAATGACGAGACCGGCGCCCAGACCGAGAAGCACCAGAAGCGCATGATGGGCGAGATCGCCAAGCTGGTCGGCACCAGCCCGAAGGGCACCGGCTATCTCGACGAAGCGGCCTACAACCGCACCGTCGAAACCCTGATGGGCGGCGGCTCCGACCCGGTCATCAGCACCAAGCCGGAAGGCGCGTTCACCCACGCGGTGATCGAGAAGGCGGGGGCGATGTAGGCCTGCGCTGACGGAGATCAGATGGCAAGCCCCGGTCCTTGCGGCCGGGGTTTTCCTTTCAGCCCGATGCTATGATGGACGCATGGACTCGTATCATTTCAACGAACTGGAACTTCCCAATGGCGGTCGCCTCGGCCTCGGCTGCTGTCCTGGCCATCGCCTGACGCCGCCGCCGCTGTCGGTCAGGCGCGCAGCGGGCAGCCTGAAGGACGACCTGAAGCGGATCGCGGCGTGGAAGCCGGATGCGGTGCTGTCGCTGATGGAGGAGCCGGAGCTGGCCTCGGTCGGTGCGCCGGTCAAGGTGCTGGCGGAGGAGCTGAGGGGACACGGCGTTGCCTGGCATCACCTGCCGATCTGCGACCTGGGCGCGCCGGACGAACGGTTCGAGACGGCGTGGGTCGACCTGTGGCCGCGGCTTGACGTCTTGTTCCAGAGCAAGGGGCGCGCCTTCATCCACTGCTATGCAGGGCTCGGGCGCACCGGCACCGTTGCGGCGCTGATCCTGATGCAGTACGGACAGAGCGCGCGTGACGCGCTGCAGGTCGTGCGCGCGGCTCGGCCGGGCTCCATCCAGTCGCTGGAGCAGGAGCACTACCTGTCGATGGCCGGCCGCAAGCGCAGCTAGCGGTCGTCCCCGTACTTGTCGTGGTGCCGCCACCAGGCGGACGGGAAGGGCAGGCCGCCCTCGTCCCTGCCTTTGGGCGCGAGGTCGAGATACATGTACGCGGTGCCCAGCAGCTCGTCGCCGCGGCCGAAGGTCGAGTAGGTGTGAAAAATGCCGCCCGCCTCGTCCTTGTAGAACACGCTGATGCCGGACAGGTCCTCGCTCTGGCTGCTCACCGGCGCGTAGTTGTAGGTGACCTTGCCCTGGGCGATCTGCTCCTTGGTGAAGGAGACGTCGAAGTCGTAGTTGAAGTCGCTGTCGAGCGAGGAGACCCACAGGAAGCGCCAGCCCATGCGGCGCCTGAAGGCCTCGATCCTGGACAGGGCCGTGCGCGAGACCGCGGCGAAGGACAGGTCGCGATGCTCGAAATGCTGCCGCGCGGCATCGACGTGATCGGCGCCGAAGGAGCAGCCGACGCAGCCTTCCTCCCAGTCCGGTCCGAACATGAAATGCTGGATCACCAGCTGGCTGCGGCCCTGGAACAGGTCGGCCAGAGTCATCCTGCCGTTCGGTCCGTCGAAGACATAGGCCTTGCCGATCTTCACCCAGGGCAGGCTGCGTCGGTCGGCGGCGAGCTGGTCGCGCTGGCGCGTCAGCTGCTTTTCCTTGGCCAGCAGCGCCCTGCGGGCTGCGATCCATTCCTCTCGGGAGACGATCGGGTGCGTCATGTCTTTCTCTCCGTCAGAGATCGATGGAGTCCGGTCGCATGAGAAGCGCGTTGAACACCGTTGTCGGCACGTGCACGCGCTCGTCCTTTTCGCTTAGCGCCCGTAGTTCGCCGAGCGAATCGTCGGGTTCCGCCGTGAGCGCAGCGAGCCGGTCGAAGAAGGCAAGCTGGCCGGCATCGAGCTCCTGGCCGGAATGGGGCATGTTTCCCCAGCAATCCCACGGCAGCATTTCCATCTTGCAAAGGGCAGCGACGTCGCGGATCAGGGACGCGGCGATGAACCACAGCCCGCGCAGATCGCCGACGAAGATGCCGAACTTGGCGGCATCGGCCTTGCCGGCGCGGCACAATGTCCAGGCATCGGCCGTCTGGAGGAACTGATCGCGCGGCACATCCAGCGGGTCAAACTTGATTTTCAATCCGCCGCGCCAGACGGCATCGAGCTGTGCGTCGACCTGGACCCAGCGCGAGTCCGCCGCGTTCCAGTATTCGCACAGCACGTGATCCTCGAAGTAGGGCGGGTTGAAGGACGCGCCGAATCCGCAGCGATAGCGCGCCGGGATGCCTTTGGCCCGCAGCATGGCCGTCATCAGCAGCGCAAAGTGATGACAGACACCGACCACGCGCTTCTCGGGCGGCCGCGCAACGGACAGGGGGCGATCATCGAGCGCGATGATTTGGTCGAGAATCTTCTCCGCGTGCCGGATGTGGGACTCCGCCTTGCGCGCCTCAGGCACTTTGAAGCCGTAGGCGTCGGCCATGTATTGGTGGATGGCAAGGCCTTGGAGGGTCTCCGCCAGCGCACCGACATCGCCCGGCAGCTTCGCCAACGCCGGGGCATGGCGGTCCGCGCGGGTCATCGCTCCAGGCTGGGCATAGAAATCCAGCATGTCCTGCTTTCGATCCTCGCGTGGCTTGGCGCGTTGCTGTTTCATGGCGCTCACCTCATAGATGGCTCGTCACCGCCGGCGCTCTGTCCCAGTGATCGTGCCGGCCGTCCTCGAATTGGACCGGGGCAGCAGCCAGCTCCTCGGCCGTAACGTCGTCGAGGCAGGCGAGGTTCACAGCATAGAACTCGCCGCCCAGCTCCTGCACATTGGCGTGGCCGAACGGCTTGGCGCCGCAATGCTTGCAGAACCGGTGGTGGATGGTGTGGCTGCCGAACTGGTAGTCGGCCAGCGCCTCCTGACCCTGCTCTAGCCGGAACGACGGTGCCAGCACGATCGCCTTCCAGAAGCGGTACTTGCCGCAGGCGGAGCAGTTGCACTTGCTGGTTCCCTTGGCGAGGTCGATCTCGCAGGCGAAGCGGACGGCGCCGCAATGGCAACTGCCGTGATAGGTCTTCTGCATGATCAGCGCTCGCCAGCCAGATACTGCGCCAGGCGGTCGATGCATTCGCTCCAGCCTTCGTGGTGGGAGTCGCGCTGCTCGACGGACTCGAAGAACGCCTGGCGGAAGGTCATGTGGGTCTTCTCGCCCTGCTCGGCGAAGGTCACGGTGATCAGGTTTTCGAGCCCGCGCTCGCCGTCCTCCTCCCAGGAGAAGGTGAAGACGATGCGCTCGGGCTCAACGATCTCGCGATAGATCCCGCGCATCCAGTATTCCTGGCCGTCGGGCGAGCAGATGCAGGCGCGGTAGGCGCCGCCCGGCCGGAACTCCATGGTGCAATGCGGCGCGGTAAAGTTCTTGGGCCCGAGCCAGCGCACCATGTGCTCCGGCGCGCTCCACGCCTTGAACACCAGCGCGCGCGGCGCGTCGAAGGTGCGGGTGATGACGAGTTCGTGCTGCGCCGTCGGTCTGGTCGCGGTTGCAGTGGCAGCCATGATCTATTCCTCGATGCTTGCTGTGTTCGTGGTGCGATCGGTGCCGCGGCAAAGGGCTCCGTCCAGCGCGCTTTCCGGGCCGCTCGCATGGGCGGCGTGGTGTCGGAAATGCTCTATCGTCAGGGCGGCGACCGTGATGACGACGGCCGCTGCGCCCGCGGCCAGAAGCGATTGTGCCTTCAGGGGGGCATGAAGGAAACGTCGGAATCGTCTCCATCCAATCGCTCCGGTCGCGACCGCCGCGACGCCTACGGCGCAGCAGAGCATGACCTACTCGGCGGCCGCGCCGTGGCAGCAGCCGGCGTTCTGCTCGGCCGGTACCCAGCGGCCGATCGCACTCACATGACCATCGGCGCCGTAGCGGTCGTGATGCCGGACCCAGTCGGTGAGGCTGTGGTTGGGGCCGTTCTCGTTGCGGCCGTTCGGCGTCAGGTCCAGCAGCACATAGGTGCCGAGCCGTTCCTCCGCGCCGCGCCCGAAGGTCGAGTAGGTGTGATAGATTGCGCCGTCCGCGCCTTTGATGAAGACGCTGAGGCCGGACAGATCCTCGAGCGGCAGCGGGCCGGCGCGGTAGTTATAGACCGCGCTACCGTCCGCGATCTGCGCCGGCGTGAACGAGACGTTGAAGTCGTAGTTGAAATCGCTGCCGAACGAGGAGACCCAGGCGAAGCTCCAGCCCATGCGCGTCTTGAACGCCTCGATCTCGGCCAGCGGCGCACGCGCGACGGCGACATAGGAGACGTCGTGGTTCTGCAGATGCACCAGCGCCGCTTCTGCATGGTCGGATTCGAACGAGCAGCCGACGCAGCCGTCCTTCTGGCCCGGCGCCAGCATGAAGTGCTTAACGATGAGCTGGCTGCGGCCATCGAACAGGTCGGACAGCGTCTTCTTGCCTGACGGCGTATCGAACGCGTAGCTCTTGTCGACCTTGACCCACGGTAGCGCGCGCCGTGCCTCGCTCATCTCGTCGCGCAACCGGGTTATCTCCTTTTCCCTGGCGAGCAAGGCGGTGCGCTCCTGGAGCCATTGGTCGCGCGATACGATGCGGTGTTCCATGATCGATCTCCTTAAGGGGGTCAAAGAGTCGCGAGATAGTCTTCGAGCAGGTCGAGCGTGGTGCTCCAGCCGCCACGATGCAGGTCGCGGGAATTGACGGATTCGAACAGGGTCTGCTTGAGGGTGAGCTTGGTCTTCTCGCCCTGCTCGGCGAAGGTCAACGTCACCACGGTCTCGTGCTTGGGCGAGCCGTCGGGATTCTCCCAGGCGGTGGTGAAGACCAGCCGCTCCGGCGGCGTCACCTCGCGATAACTGCCGTGGGCCCAGTGGTCGGTATTCTCGGGCGAGCGCGTGCCGAAGCGGAACGTGCCGCCGGCGCGGACATCCGCCTTGTAGGAGATGAGCGTGTAGCCGCGCGGACCCCACCAGCGCGCCAGATGCTCGGGCTGCGTCCACACCTTGAACACCAGGGCGCGGGGCGCATCGAACACGCGCGAGAGGACGAGGGTGCGCTCCTCGATCTCGGGGCTATTTACCGGGTGCTTTTCGGGGACCATTTTTCTTTCCCTTGCCTTGGAGCTCTTTCAGGTAATCGTCCAAGCGATCGAAGCTCTGCTCCCAGAAGCGGCGGTAGTGCTCGACCCAGTCGGCGATGTCCTTGAGCGGCCCCGCCTGCAATGTGCAAGGCCGCCACTGCGCCTCCCGCCCGCGCGCGATCAGGCCGGCGCGCTCCAGCACTTTCAGGTGCTTGGAGACGGCGGGCAGGCTCATGTCGAACGGCTCCGCCAACTCGTTGACCGAGGCCTCGCCCAAAGTGAGCCGCGCCAGGATCGCCCGCCGCGTCGGGTCGGCGAGGGCGGAGAAGGTGGCGCTGAGGCGGTCTGGGGTCATTCGAGATAAACTAGTCAGTTAAATAACTGTCTGGTTAAATAGAGCGAGCGGAGCCGATTGTCAAGGCTGCCAGGTTAGGCAGGAAAATCAGTGTATTGGAGGCCGCTAGATCAGGAAGTTGGCGGTGTCGCCTTGGGTCAACGCGACATTGTTCAGCGTGACGACCGTGACGGCGGGATTTCCGTCACCGCCATCGGCATCGATCTGGACCAGGGTGTTGGCGCCATTGGGCGTGAAGCTGAGGATGCCGTCCCCGAATGGATCGCTGCCGCCATAGCCGGCGTTGTCGAGGATGTCGCGAAGATCGAGCACGTCACCGTTTGCGCCCTTGGCGAAGTCGGTGATGGTGTCGCCACTCTCGGCCACGAGGTCGTAGTCGAAGACGTCCCGCCCGGTGCCGCCGGTCAGGCGGTCGGCGCCCTTGCCGCCGATGAGCGTGTCGTTGCCGGCGCCGCCCATGATGATGTTGTCGGCATCGTTGCCGGTGATGGTGTTGGCGAGCGCATTGCCGGTGCCGTTGATCGTCGCGACGCCGGTCAACTCCAGGTTCTCGACATTGATCCGCGTCGCCAAGGAGAAGGTGACGGCGCTCTCGACCCTATCGATGCCGCCGCCCGCCGCTTCGATGACGCTGTCGCCGGCGGTGTCGACGACGTAGGTGTCGTCGCCCTTGCCGCCGGTCATGGCATCGTTGCCAGCGCCGCCGTGGAGGATGTTAGCCCCGGCGTTGCCGAGCAATGTGTTGTTCAGAGTGTTGCCGGTCGCATCGATGTCGATCGAACCGAGCAAAGTCAGCCTCTCGAGGTTGGCGCCGAGGGTAAAGGATACTTCGCTCTTGACCAGGTCGATGCCACCCGCAGCACCGGCGAGTGTTTCGGTGACCTGGTCGCCGAGATCGTCGACTACGTAGACGTCCGCACCTTTGCCGCCCTCGAGGATGTCGGCGCCGTCGGCGCCGTCCAGGGTGTTGGCGCCGTCATTGCCGATCAGGTGATTGACGCCGATGTTGCCGGTCACCTTGAGCGCGGCGGCTCCGGTCAGCGTGGCATTCTCGATCAGGCCGCCGCCGAGGGTAGCGAGATCGACGCTGATGCTGGCGCGCACGAGGTCGGCGGTGTCGGCACTGGCTTGCTCGTCGATCTTGTCACCCACGGCATTCACGACATAGGTGTCGTTGCCGATGCCGCCCTTCATCAGATCATTGCCGATGCCGCCATCCAGCGAATCGTTGCCGCTGCCGCCCGCGAGGCCGTCGTTGCCGCCGTTGCCGAGCAGCGTGTCGTTGCCGCCGGCACCGTCCAGGCTGTCGGCACCGCTGCCGCCGGTGATGCGATTGTTGGAGCCGTTGCCGGCGAAGGTCCACGCGGCCGCTCCGGTGAAGGTGTAGTGCTCAATGCCGGTGATCGCGGCCAACAGTACGGTGGCGCTTTTCACTTCGTCGCCGGCGTCTGTGTTGCCTTGCTCGTCGACCACATCGCCGGCTTTGTCGAAGATGTAGACATCGTTCCCGGCCCCGCCGCGCAGGGTGTCCGCGCCAGTGCGTCCGTCGAGGATGTTGGCGAGGGCGTTGCCGGTCAGCAGGTTGTCGAGGGCATTGCCGGTGGCGTTGGCGGCAACTCCGGTGAGAGTCAGATGCTCGATCTGTACGCGCGTCGCCAGGCTGAAGGTGATGGCGCTTTCGACCGTATCGATACCGCCGCCAGCCAGCTCGGTGACCACGTCGCCGACGGAGTCCACAACATATGTGTCGTTGCCCAGGCCGCCAGTCATCGAGTCCTTGCCGGCGCCGCCGTCCAGGCGGTTGCTGCCACCGTTGCCCAGGATGGTGTTGTTGAGGCTGTTGCCGGAGCCGTCGATGTTGCCGGCGTCGGTCAGAGTGAGCTTTTCCAGATCGGCGCCAAGGGCGAAGGTGACGGAAGAACGGACGAGGTCGATGCCGCCCGCGGCCTTGGCATTGATCTCGACGATCTTGTCGCCGCTTTCGTCCACGACGTAGGTGTCGCTGCCGTCACCGCCGGACAGGGTATCGGCGCCGCTGCCGCCATCAAGGACGTTTGCCGCCGTGTTGCCGACGAGCGTGTTGGCGCCGCCGTTGCCGCTGGCCTTCACGGCGCCGGCGCCGAGCAAGATGGCGTGCTCGATCGCGCCGGCGCCAAGCGTGGCGAGGTCGACCGTGACGGTGCTGCGCACGACGTCCGCGGAGTCGAGATTGCCGCCTTCGTCGACCTGGTCTCCGGCCGCGTCGATCACATAGGTATCGTTGCCAACACCGCCTTTCAGCGTGTCCTTGCCGGTTCCGCCATCGAGCCAATCGTTGCCGCCGAGGCCCTGGAGAGCATCGTTGCCGCCGAGGCCGCTCAGCACGTTGATGCCGCCATTGCCGGCGATGGCGTTGCTCAGGGCATTGCCGCCACCGTTTGTATCGCCGGAGCCGGTAAGCGTCAGGTTCTCCACCGAACCCAGCAGGCGGGCGGAGTTAGCCAGGCTGAAGCTGATCGACGATTTTACCGTATCGATGCCGGATGAGCCGGCGATTGCCTCGTTGACGCCGTCGCTGTTGTCGACGATGACGTAGGTGTCGTTGCCGGCGCCGCCGCGCATATTGTCATTGCCGGCGCCGCCGGTCAGGACATCGTCGCCCTGTGCGCCGAGCAGGGTGTCGTTGCCGAGGCCGCCGAACAGGCTGTCGTCGCCGAGGCCGCCGTCGATCATGTCGGCGGCGTCGCCGGCCGCGGCACCGGGGTCAAGGCGATAGATCGCGCCGCCGAAGGTCACGACATACAGATTGCCGGCGTTGTCGGTCCCGAAGGAGGAGATGAGGCCGAGTTCGGCGCCGACGATCTGGGCCGTCCGGTCGACAGCATTCTCCGCTGGGACGCCGTTCGCCATGCGCAGCGTGAATAGTCGTCCGGTGACGAAGTCGCCGAAGAAGTACGCGCCCTCCAGTCCCGGCGCAGGCCCGTGATAGACATAGCCGCCGGTGATGCTCCGGCCGACGTCGCGCGGATAATCGAACACCGGATCGGTCAGGTTGGCGGGATTTGGCGGCCCGCTGGGCCCCTGGATCTTGCCTTCGCGAAAGTCCCAGCCGTAGTTCAACCCGCCCGGACCGCCGGCGGCGTCGAAATTCACTTCCTCGCGCGCGCCTTGTCCGACGTCGGCGATGTAAAGATCGCCGGTGACGGGGTCGAAGCTGATGCGCCACGGATTGCGTACGCCGGTGGCCCAGATCTCGTCGGCCCCGGGCGTCGCGCCGGCAAACGGGTTGCCGTCGGGGATCGCGTAGTTGCGCGTGGCATCGCCCGGGAAATCGTCGCTGTCGACGTCGATCCGCAAGATCTTGCCGAGCAGGACATTGATGTTCTGGGCATTGCCGTCGGGATCGTTTGCGCTGCCGCCGTCGCCAACCCCGACATAGAGGTTGCCGTCCGGGCCGAAGGCGAGGGAGCCGCCGTTGTGGTTGGGGAATTCCGCGTGCGGAATGGTGAGGATGGTCTGGACGGGCGTAGGGGTTGCCACCGCCGGGTCTCCCGAGCGCGCATACTCGCGCAGCTCGATATCGCCGCTCTGATTAGTCAGATAGACGAAGAAGCGTCCATTGGTCTCATAGTCGGGATGAAAGGCGATATTCAGGACGCCGCGCTCGCTCAAGGTCGAGAACTGGTTGTCCGGAATGTCGAGAAAGGTCGACTGTGAGCCCGTGGTCGTATTGATCCGGATGACGTCGCCGGTGTCCTTGCGCAGGGCATAGACAAAGCCGTCGTCGCCGGGGGTGCTGGAGAGGGCGAGCGCGCCCTGGCCGACATTGGCTAGCAGCGTCGCGGTGATGTTGCCCGAGTTCGGATCGAGATCGGCGATGCTGTGGCCGTAGAGGATGTCGTTGCCGGCGCCGCCGCGAAGCGTATCGCTACCGTCGCCGCCGGAGACCGTATCGTCCCCACCCAAGCCGTCGACCTGGTCGCTGCCGCCGAGCGCCGTGACTGTATCGGCGGCTTCGCTGCCGTTCAGGGTCTCGCTGGCGTTGGTGCCGGGGAAATTTGGCATGGCTGGGCCCTTAGTGCGCTCGGTCTATGCGAAACATCTCGTCAGAAACGCAAATATCCAGCCCCCAATACTCATACGACGCGCCAAGTTAAAAAGTTGCAGCAGGCTAGCCTGCCTTCGCCGGCGCCAGGCCGAAGGTCTCCACCACCGAGCGGCCGCCGGCCAGGCTGGCGATCCACTCGGCTTCCAGGGCGAACTTGGCCTCGGCATCGCGCAGGCGCGCGCGCACGGTCGCAGGCGACAGCGCGACCAGGCCGTCATCGTCGCCGATCACCAGGTCGCCCGGTGTCACCAGCCGGCCGCCGACGGTCACCGGCAGGTTGACCGCGCCGCGCGCCGCCCCGCTTGGCCCGCGCGGGGTGACCCAGCGCGCGAAGACGGAAAAGTCCGTCCAGCCGGCGATCGTCGCGACGTCGCGGACGGCGCCGTCGCATACCACCCCGGCGCAGCCGCGGTTGCGCAGGTGGCCGCTCAGGATCTCGCCGATCATCGCGGTCTGGGCGTTGCCGGCGGCCGCGATCACCAGGACATCGCCGGGGCCTGCGTGCTCGAGCGCGTGCAGCACCGCGCCGAAGTCGGGCGGCTCGCAGAACGCGGTCACCGCGCGGCCGAACAGATGCGGCTGCCGGCCTGGCGGATTGAGCGGCCGGATCGCCGGATCGATCTGCTGATCCGGCGACAGGTCGACCGCCATCGCCACGGGCACGGCGCGCCAGGGCTCGATCTCCTCCGGCGTCAGCAGCGGAGCGGGGACGGAATGGATCGTCACAGTCATGTCGGCACCTCTCTGTGTCGCGGCCAGCCTATCGGATTCGCGGCGCGGATCGAAGATTTGACGCGCGATCTGATTCAAAATATATCTAATTAGATGGCGATCTAAGGAGCCCGCGATGGAGCCGCCCGATTTCGACGCGACCCTGGCCTTCCTGAAGGCCCTCGCCAACGAGCAGAGGCTACGGATCGTCGGCCTGCTGATGGATCAGAGGCGCAGCGTCCAGGAGCTGGCGGCGCTGATCGGGCTGAAGGAGCCGACCATCTGCCACCATCTGGCCGTCCTCAACCGTGTCGGCCTGCTGGAGATGACGGCAGAGGGCAACACCCACTGGTACCGCCTGCGCGCCAACCGGATCCTCGCGCTCGGACGCTCGGTGTTCGGCCAGGATCGGATGAACATCGATCCGGGAACGGACGAGAGGCGCTGGGACAAGCGGATCCTCGAGAACTTCATCGAGGACGGCCAGCTGAAGCAGATTCCCGCCAGCCGCAAGAAGCGCTGGGTGGTGCTGCGCTGGCTCGCCGACAAGTTCCGGATGGGCGAGCACTACACCGAAGCGTCGGTAAACAAGATCATCCAGAAACACCACTGGGATTCCGCCACCCTGCGGCGCGAGCTCATCGGCTACCGCATGCTGAAGCGGCAGAAGGGCATGTACTGGCGCCAGCCGGAGAGCGCCTGGATGCAGGCCTCGTAGGTGCGCTAGCGCTTGCGCGCGATATACTCGCGGCAGCCGCGCATTGTCGCCTGAGGGGGGACGTACGACTCGGTCGCGCTGAGAAGGTCTCGACCTCGAAGCCGGCGGTCGCGATTCGTTCCGCGGCTCGAGCACGTGATTGGCGACCACGACGTCCCAAGACTCATCGGGCAGGTCGATGACCTCGATGTTTCAGGATGCGGTCGGCAAAGCCGGCGACGTCGGCGGAGAGGTAGGACGCGGCGAGCCCGCTGTAGATCTTGCGCACAACCGGCTCGGGCGCGAAATGCGCCAAGCATACGCGGCGGCAGGCAACGCCGGCTCGTCTCCGGACTGGAGAGCTATCCCGGTTCGAATCCGGGCGGGTTACTTTCTTTGGCGCCAGCGCGCGAAGCGAACCCGCTGCGATGTCACCTGTTACTTGAGGGTGAAAACCACCATTGGCAGCGTTCTCAAAAGGGGCGGCGAAGCTGGCCACAGTCAGGGGGATGATTGTGGCGCTTCGTCGCCTGGCGACCGCTTAGGGGGAATGACATCGGTCACTGCAATTCAATTTCACCTGACGTCCGTGCGATCGATGGAGAGGGCGTCGTGTTTGGCGACTGACGCAAGGCATTCGTTGCCTCTCCACACCTCGATCGTCAAGAATTTGGACGCCTTCAGGATCTCTCTGGCCTTCTCAATGGCGGCATCATCGTCATGGCTGAGCACGTTCTCGTATCCCACAATATGCTTGTCCTTAATGAGATAGGCGCGATAGTACCGCTCGCGTACTTCACTGGCGTGATGAGTCATGAAAGGCACCTCGCTTGCGCCGAACGTGACGCATCGTCCGGTATCTCTGGTGCGCTCACTCGACTTTGCGATCTAGGGCGAGCACAATAAGCAAATGAGTGAATCACGGCGGCCTCCGCCATGATGGGCAAAAACAAATCGGGGCCATCAAAGGCACCTGGGAAACCGCGGAAAGCGGAGCCTGGTCGGCATTTCTCGAAGTCGACTTCTGTAGGCCTGTTGTTCCTGAAGGCCATGGAAGCGGACGGATCAGCGACAACCTTTCAGCCTAAGCAAATTATCTACCGACAGGGCGATCCTGCCGATGCTGTTCACTACATTGTATTGGGCAAGATCCAGCTCACCGTCGTCTCCGAGCACGGCAAAGAAGCCGTCATTGCCATTCTTGAAACCGGTGAGTTCTTCGGTGAGGGATGCATTGTCGGTCAGCCGTCGAGGATGACCTCGGCGTCTGCGACCGAGAAAGCGACAGTGGTTCGGATCGAGAAAGCCACGATGATCCGCGTGCTTCACGAGCAACCCGAAGTCGCCGAGACGCTCATAACATTCTTACTGGCGCGCAACATCCAAATCGAAGCCGACTTGGTCGACCAATTGTTCAATTCAAGCGAGCGGCGCCTAGCCCGGCTGCTCCTGCTCCTCGCCAATTTTGGCAAGGAGGGAAAAATGGAAAAGATTCTTCCGAATATCAGCCAAGAAATTCTTGCAGCACGCATTGGCACGACGCGCCCGCGGATCAATTTCTTCATGAACAAGTTCCGCAAGCTCGGCTTCATCGAGTATGACGGCACTGGATTGAAGGTCCATACATCGCTGCTGAATGTCATCGTCCACGACTAGGGCCGCGCCGCGAATTAACTAGACCATATTGATGTCTTTTGGTGCGACGCCCTGACGGAGCGATGTTGTGCCTCGGCAGTGGTTTACCTTCAAAGCCTTACTGCGATACGTCGCATTCTGGAGGCTTTCCCGATTTCTTGGAGCGAAGCGAAATTAAGGTCCGGTCATGAAAAATTGGAGCTCGAGTGCAATCGACCGTTACTATTTCGATCCGACGATCCAGTTTCTCGCCGCCAAGAAGCGGGAAGGGTCCAAATTAGGGGGCTACTTTATCGTTCCGCATTGCGACCCAGATTGCTGTGCAGCCTTCGGCGGAGTTTCCACGACAAACCTTGGACCATTTGAAACTCGCATCAAAGCGCGGGAGTGGTCTCGCAAGTACATGACCGATCCAAGAGACCACCTGCAATAATCATCAAAGTTAGACGCGCAGGGGTTCCTGGTAACGATAGCGATTGTTCTCAGTGAGATCGGACTTCTGTGCTAGCTGTCTTCCTCTCCCGCGCTCCCTTCGGCCTGAATGGTCGCGGCGAGTTCAGGTGCTAGGTGCGCAGATAACCGCTGGATGATGTCGATCAGCTTCAAGATTTCCCGCTCGCGCAGCGAGTCAAGCTTGTTGTGCAGTAGTTCGATCTCGAGTTCTGCCTTCACATTGATCCGATAATCATGTTCCGCATGTCTACGATCGATTTCCGATTGGCGGTTCTGACTCATCATGATGATCGGAGCTGCATAGGCTGCTTGGAAGGAAAGGACCAGATTCAGCAAGATGAAAGGATAGGGATCCCAGTGCCAGACAAATGCCAGTCCATTGAGAACAATCCAAATGCCAAGGACAATGCTTTGAATAATGATGAAGTGCCAGGAGCCAACAGTTTTGGCAACCCAGTCAGCGATCAGTGCACCACGCGTCAGGGGGTGCTTTAGCGCAACACGGGCGGGCCTTTCTCCGCGAAGTTTTCGTAACCGTTCATAGTCTTCGGTGTTGAGATGCACTTTGTGGCTATGCTCGTCGGCCATGACTCATCCCTTCGTCCGCCAATCTTGCGGCTGAACATCATCATCCATGATCAGCGGCCTGCATTTGCCCGGTTTCTTGGGAGATTGCCTGTATTGCCTACGTCATTTCCAGGTATCGGTGCTGTTTGCAGCGCACCTGAAACGAGCCGGTAGCGCTCGTTGACAACGCGATAATCTCGATACCAGGTGACGAGATCACCCCAGGGATCGTTGATCTTGGCAAGACCGGCAGCGAATGCGACCACGGTTCCGATATCAGTCCTTCCGGCGGTGACCATGACAGCACCAACTCCCAGAATGCCTGCCATTCCTGCGTACTGGAGGAGATTCATGGCGAAGTTCAGAGAGAACTTGATCTTGTAGATACCCATATTGAGATCGAAGACGCGATCCACGCGCTGGCTTTGAAGCGCCAAAGTCGAGGCTCCTCGGCTTTCATCATCGACCAAACCCGTGCTGATCTTGCGCAGCGTCCAGATGCGAACAGCCACCCGGCGATTAAGCGCCCGTTGCATGAGCGGCACCAAGAGGAATTGTGGAAAGAACACGCCGAAAGCAACAAGTGCCATGAGCGGCTGCAAATAGACCATGTATGCGAATACGCTGACCAGAATGCCGCCCTGCAGAAACGGCTCCGACACGCTCGAGCCGACGAAATTGCCTATCGGTTCGGCCTCGGAGAGCGTCATTGCAATTTCGGTTCCAGTGGCCTTCGCACCCGGCTGGCCATCCGATGGGGGCCGGGAGAGCGATGCTATCGACGTGCGTAGCCAGCGCACAGCGTTTTCACTGACCCAACCGCGGTAGACGTTCATGCCAAGCTTCAATAGGCCTTCGGCGATGCCCAATCCGAAATAGGCTGCCGCCAAAAGAATCAGGATTCGGACGTTCCCTCCAGCGACGGCATCGTTGACGATCCGGCGCTGCACTTCAAGCGGCGCCAGTCCGACGGCAAATAACAGTGCCGAAAGACCGGCCAGCCAACATTGGTGAAAGCCGCTGACCTGCCTGACCCATTTGAATAGCGTCAATGGCATTTCTCACCAATTCGTCGTCTGACGCGCACCAACTCGTCCGTTCAAGGACAGAGGACAAAGGCTTAATGGCGATGCTTGCAGCACCCTGGAATCAGCGCGACAGCGAAAGAGCGATCAGCGCAACCGGAATGAAGTTCACCGCGTCGTTACGTGTTTCAGGTGCAAGGTGAGTCTGCTCTTGGCCTCGAGCACCTCATGCAGCTTGGAGCGCTCGCCGCCGGCCATGCCCTCGGCCGATGCTTCTGATAGCTGCCGGGCGTCCTGCTCTAGCGTATCCAGCGCTTTGACTTTCTGGGGTTTCGACAAAGTGGGATCCACGACGACCTCATGTGGCTGGTCGAAATGGGCAGCGGGTTTCTGCACTTTGTCGTCGATCTTCGCTTGTTCGGTCATGGTGGATTACTCCTGATTGTGTGATAGCGTCGCAATTTGATGATCTTCCTCCAGACGATTGACGATGCGCTGGGGGATCAACGTGATAACCGCACTAGACCAGTTGACAGCGTGGGCCGCCGACCATTCCTTGTCAGCTTTGATCGCGCTCAGGTCGCGGGGCAGCGGGAGAATGTCCACGGCGCTGCCGTTCAAACTGACGGTATGATCAGCCAGCGCATTGGCGGCGCGAAACACGGCGCGGTCCAGGCTCGGGGCCGCAACCTCACAGTCAGGAATATCGGGGAAGAATGCGCGCCACCCGCCGGACGCCGATGGTAGACATACCGCGATATAGTATTTCACAATGGTCCTCTCTCCGCACTCCAGCAAGCGTGAGTGCGTTTCCCACGGCAAAGAAGCTGCGGATGCAATCTCCCTGACACTATTTTGATTTCGTCGTTGCGAGACGAACCGCCCGGCCAGTGAAGGAAGGGATCGTTGCGATCGAGAGGCCGGTATTGATCCGCACTATGGGACGGCGGCGCTAGCTCGTCTGTTCGGTATTGAACATGCTACCCGGCTCGTGAGGAGCGCCTGTCAGCTTGGAACCGCGCACTAGTAATCGTGTTAGTCTGGCCAGGACAGGATGGTGTCAAATGTCGATGTCAACAATTCTCATAATTGTCTTGGTTGTTGTCTTACTCGGTGGCGGAGGTTACGGCTTTAGCCGCTGGCGTCGCTAGCGACGGTCGCTGCAACTAGCCCAGCGCAAGCACGAGATCTGGCGGACCTTGTCGCCCTTCGGATAGGCCGCAGAGTGTGTGTTCGCCCGGCGGTGGTCGGCGTTCCCCAGAAAACGACGGCGGCGATGCTGTAATCGTGTTTCCGAGCTAGCGGCGCTGTCGCCCTTTTCCGCGAATGATGGTTGCTTCGTTTTCGGCCTCCGGTGATTGCGGCTCACCATGCCGCCACCCTGCGGCGCGCGCTCATCGCTACCGCAGGCCTAGCGCTTGCGTGCAATGTAATCGCGGCAGCCGCGCGTGGTCGCGTGACGGTGGACGTACGGCTCGGTCGCTGAGAAGGTCTCGACCTCGAAGCCGGCGGCCGCGATCCGTTCGGCGGCGTCGGCGCCGTAATAGCGGATATGGTCCCATTGGCCGAAATGCAGGTCGCGATCCGGGCGGGTGGTGACGGCCGGGTTCTCGTAGGTCTGCTCGAAGGTGAGGGCGAGCGGGAAGGACAGGATCGCAATGCCGCCCGGGCTGAGAATGCGCTGGATCTCCGTCAGCGCTTTGCGGTCATCGACATGCTCGAGCACGTGATTGGCGACCACGACGTCCCAGGACTCGTCGGGCAGGTCGATGGCCTCGATGTTCAGGATGCGGTCGGCAAAGCCGGCAATGTCGGCAGAGAGGTAGGACGCGGCGAGGCTGCTGTAGACCTTGCGCATCACCGGCTCGGGCGCGAAATGCAGGATGCGCTTGTTGCGCAGCGCGCCCTCGTGCTCCTTGAGCCAAAGATACTGATGGCGATGCCGCTCGAGCGACCTGCAGGACGGGCATTCGGCATCGAAACGCGGCGGCAGTCCCGAGGCCTTGAACAAGCCGCTATAGCCGCAGATGTTGCAATCCCGCGGATGGACCCCGCCGAGTTTCCCTACGATCTGGCGGGCATAGTGCATCCGCCGGCGCACCGCCCTCAGCCGCGATATCATCCCAGACACTCGTTCCCTCCTACCCGTTGGCCAATCCGAGATGAACGGATTTGGCCTCCTGAAGTTGCAAGGACCGCGACGTAATCGGCAAGGGACAAAGCTGGGACCGAGAGGTTACGGGCAGGAGGCAAAGGGCTCCCCGAGCGGGATTTGAGGCCTCCGGCTGGCATTCCAACAAGGGCCGGTCGCGTGCCGACGGGGTGACGGGGGATATCAAAACCTATAGGTGCGCCCGATGATATTGAGGGGATCACCGTCGCGATGGTCACTTCCCCTAATGTCGCTCGACGTCCGCCCATTGGAATTTGCACACGCTGCGAGGGCAGCCGGCAGGACCAGCGCGGCGACTCCCAGCCAACGCAAGAGCCTGCGACGTTCGAGGGAGTGGCCTTGATCGTCCATTGCGCTGCCTCCAGCAATTCAGGTCCGCTATCCTTAACATTCTCCACAGCCTTTTTCACTGGCCGACTGACCAGCGCATCTTCATTGCGCCGGCTTCATCAACGCCGCGGACTCAGGCAAGTCGCCGGCCGCTACTGGCAAACGAGGGCCGGTCGCGTGCCTGTGCCATGCAAGCATGAACAGGGGCGCCGACTGATGTCAGGGCAACGAACAAGGTCGCAAGAAAGTCCGGCGAACGCGTTTGCTTGGACCGCGTGGGTCTGCACAATTTTTGCGAGTTAGATTTGGATGACGGCACGCTGGCCGCGAAAGCGGCCAAGATTCAAGCGCCACCGGCAAGGGACAAAAAGCTACGGCGCGCCGAAGCGCGCCGCAGCAAAACTGGCTCCCCGGGCCGGATTCGAACCAGCGACCAACCGGTTAACAGCCGGTTGCTCTACCGCTGAGCTACCGGGGATCAGGTCCCGGCGCGGAAACCGCGCGGCCTGAGGGGGCAGCTTATAACCGCGCGACTCCCCCCTGTAAACCTTTTTGCCACAGGCGGTTGGCGGACGAGCCTGAGGCTGGCCGGAGCGGCGGATGCGGCGACCTAAGGGGTTGACAGATTTGGCACAATTCTCAATGGTGCGCCGCTAAATCGAGGGTATCCATGAAGGCAATCATCCTGAGCGCGGGCCAGGGCTCGCGCCTGCTGCCGCTGACCGAGGGCAAGCCGAAGTGCCTGCTGCCGATCGGGCCGCGCACCTTGATCGAGTGGCAGATCTGGGCCCTGACCCAGGGCGGCGTTGACGACATCGCGGTCGTGGTCGGCTATCACGCGCGCGACGTGCAGGACCTGCTGAAGCGCCTGGAAGGTCCGAAACTCAAGATCCGCACTATCTTCAACCCGTTCTACAAGCTGGCGGACAACCTCGCGAGTTGCTGGATGGCGCGCCACGAGATGGGCCAGGACTTCGTCATCCTCAACGGCGACACGGTGATCGAGCCCAAGATCTTCCAGAAGCTGCTGGCGAGCCCGGCAGCGCCGATTACCGTCACCATCGACAAGAAGGAATCCTACGATTCCGACGACATGAAGGTGCATCTCAAGGGCGAGAAGCTGCTGGATATCGGCAAGACCCTGCCGCCCGAGCGCACCGACGGCGAATCCATCGGCATGCTGCTGTTCCGCGGCGAGGGGCCGAAGCTGTTCACCCACTATCTCGACGACATCATGCACACGCCCGAAGGGCTGAAATGGTGGTACCTGCGCGCCATCGGCCAGATCGCCGAGCGCGCCAACGTCATGACCTGCAACATCGAGGGTCATGGCTGGGGCGAAGTGGATTTCCCCGCCGACCTCGAGCGCGTCAGCAAGCTGGTCGAGGACTGGGCTTAGCGCATCACGCGCGGCTGGCGAAGATCCGTTCAACTAGCTCCAGATCGGCCGGCTTGTCGACATCGACCGCTGCCTCGGCGACGGGAAGCTCGACGTGGCGGATGATAGCGCCCGCCTTCTTCGACAAATAAGCGAAAGCCTGGTCGGCATCCATCAGACCCAGCAGAACCTTGATGAGCGCCAGCGGCCCGATCTCCCAGATCAGGCGCAGCGGGCGCTTGCGGTGCGTCTCCATGCGGCGCCAGAAGTTGGCAACGTGCTCCACGTTCGACGAGCGCACCAGGAACAGGTTGCAGCCGCTGAAGCGCTGCTTGCCGAGGCGATAGAACGTGCGGACGGCGCCGGGATAGGTGGCGGCCACGATGTCGGCCGGCGCCAGGGCGACCGCGAGATCGCAGTCCTTGGGTGCGCTGTCGACGAAGCGCTGCAGGATCGCCGGCGTCAGCAGGGGATGGTCCCCGGTGGTGACGAGGAGAGGCTGCGTCAGCTCGATGTGGCGCAATGCGGCGGCAACGCTGGTCGCCGGACTGTCGGCGGCGGGCAGGATTTCCAAAGCGCGGTCGCGATGCAGAGCTTCGAGCGCCGGCACCTGGAGAACGACGCGCTCGTTCTCGATACAGACGTAGATGCGCGCGATCCCCGGCATGGCGCGCAGCGCTTCCACCACGCGCAGCAGCATCGGCACGCCGGCGACCGGCAGCAGCGCCTTGTGCGAGACATTGGCCGCCTTGGCCAACGGATCGTCCGGGCCGCGGCTGCCGGCCAGGATCAGCGCGTTCACGCGATTGCCTTTTGGTAGACGCGGTGGGTCTTGTAGACCTTGGCGCCGATGCCTTCGAGCACCCGGCGCATCGGCAGGTTATCTTCCAGGATCCAGCCCAGTTCGACCTGCTCCAGGCCGCGCGCAAAGAACGGGCCTTTCAGACGGTGGAACATCAGCGGCAGCAAAGCCGCGCCGGTCAGGGTGCCGTGATATCTCCTGCGGATGCCCATCAGGGGCACGCGCGCGCTCTTCAAGGTCTTGCGCTTCAGCCGCCACAGCAGCTTGGCAAACCCGAAGGGCAGCAACCCGCCGTCGAGGTCGCGCACCGCTTCCATCAGGTTGGGCAGGCACACCAGCATGCCGGCGACTTCGTTGTCGATCTCGGCGATCACCACCATGTCGGGGTCGATCAGCGGCTTCATGCTGGCCGCGGCCGCTTCGATCTCCGGCTGCGCGAACGGCACCATCTCCCAGTTGTCCGACCAGGCGTCGTTGAACACCTGCAGCAGCGCGGCGAGGTCGGGCTTGTAGTTCTTCATGTCGAGTGAGCGCAGGCGGATGCGGCCGTCGCTCTGCATCTTGTCCAGCATGCGGCTGCTGCCGACCGCGTGGTAGGTCGCCTTGTCGACGGTATAGGAGAACAGGTCCTTGGCCTTGGTGAAGCCGCAGGCCTCCACCAGCCTGCCCTGGTAAGGCAGGTGATAGGGCATCATCAGCATGGGCGTGGCATCGAAGCCGTCGATCAGCAGCCCGGATTCCTCGTTCGAGGAGAAGCTGAAGGGGCCGAGCATGCGCCTGGCGCCGTGCGCCTTCAGCCAGCCTTCGGCGGCGCCGGCCAAGGCGCGCATGACGTTGACGTCGTCGATGGTATCAAGCCAGCCGAAATGGCCGGTATCGTCGCGATACTTCTCCTGGTGCAGCCGGCAGACCTGGGCGGAGATGCGGCCGACCACCTCGCCGGCGCGCCGCGCGACGAACAGCTCCCCTTCGGCGTGCTGGAAATAGGGGTTCTTCTTGCGGCTCAGCGTTTCCTTGCGCTCGAGGTCGAGCGGCGCGACGTAGCCCCTGCGGCCGCGATAGAGCCGCTTGGGCAGCGCGATGAAATCAGCGAGGTCGCGGCCGCTCTCGACCGGCTGGACGACGACTGGACCTGGAGACATCTCAGCGGCTGGGGCGTTCAGCGGCCGGCGCGCGGGCTCGGCGCTTCGCCCTGATCGGAGCGGAACCGGCGCGGGTTGGCATCGCCGCGCGTGCCGTTGCTGAGCGCGGCCACCCATGGATAGCGCTCCGCCATCTCTTCGGTGTAGCCGATATTGAACACCGTGGCGCTCTTGGGCCGCAGCTTCGGTTCCGGATAAAAGGTGCCGAACAGGCGGTCCCAGAGATAGTTGGTGATGCCGAAATTGCCCTGCTCGTTATGGAAGTGATGGGCCAGGTGATACTTCTTGATCTGGCGCATGAAGGCGCTCTTCGGCGTCGTGTTGAGATGCTGCACGCAGTGGCAGAACTCGTAGAACAAGGTCGAGAAGATGCCCATGGCGAAGGCGACCGCCGCTGCCGCCGGACCGCCGATGAGGTAGCCGACCGGGATGGTCACCAGAGCGATGGTCGGGATCGTGGTGTAGAGCGCGCCGAACAGCACAACCAGGTTATGCGGATCCTGGTGATGGTCGAAATGGATCCGCTTCCACACCTTGGCAGTCAGCGGCGAACGGTAGAGATACTGGCCGTGCAGCACCCAGCGGTGGATCAGGTACCACGCCAGCGGATAGACGACGGCCGCGAACACGCCGGCCGCGATCAGCGGCAACCAGCCTTCGAACCACAGCGTCGCCAGCCACAGCGCGGCGCCGGCGAAGCCGAGATAAACCAGGACGGCGTAGTAGGCGAAGAACGCAACCACCAGATCGCCCAGCGTCATGCGGGCGAGGTTGTGCGTGCGGTTCCTCCAGAAGCCCCAACGGACCATGCGAACTCTTTGCTTTCGGCGCGAAATGACAGTGTCGAATCTGGCCCGCAATCTATGCGAATCAAAGATTTATCGCAAGTAAACGGCCTCAGGCCGACTGGTAATGGCGTCAGGCCGACTGGGCCGGTGCGGGCCGGTCATAGGCCAGGATCCAGGCCGTCCGGACGCCGTGATAGACGCAGGTGGCGGCCTGCCAGAGCACAATCAGGTAGATCGTTTCGATCCCCAAACCAGCCACGTAACCGACTGTAAATAAAGGTAAGTTGATGTTGCGGCGGGAGATGAATGTGCGCACGAACCCGTCCATCGGGGCGTGCGTATGGAGGCCGCGGCCGAAGCGGGTCGGGTAGATCTTCAGGATCAGCCGATCTATCACATAGAGCGCGAGCATCAGCAACGAGGCCAGGAATACCGGCGACCAAACGTCGCCGTGCGACAATCCGTACGCCCAGGCGCAATACCAGAACGGCGGATGCACCAAATCGAGGCCGTGATCCAGCACGTTGCCGAGCTTGGAATCCGTGAAGGTCAGGCGCGCGAGCTTGCCGTCGACCGAGTCCAGGACGCTCATGCCATAGGCGCACAGGAAGCCGGCGAGGAAGTAGCCGGCGCCGAACAACGGCACCGCGGCGAATGTGAGCACGATCGAGATGATGGTCACCCAGTTGGGATGCACCTGGGCGCGCGCCAGCGGCCGCACCATCACCCACACCAGCGGCGGGTAGACATATTTGGTGAAGAAGTCGGTCGAGCCCTTGTAGTTCGACCAGAACAGGAAGCGCTCGACCTTGGCGCGCTCATCCGCGTTGCTCACGCGGAACAGATAGAAGGGCAGCGTGCGGCGCAGGTTGCGGATGAAGCCGGGGAACTCGGCCTGCGTCAGCCGCGGCAGCGACGGCGGCACTGCAGCGCGGAGGTCGCGCGCGTCGGCATCAAGCGCCGCGGGATCGGCAATCCACGCCGCGACCGCGTCGCCATCCTGGATCGCGAGATCGCGGCTTTGCGCCGTGACGAAATCATAGAGCCGTGCGTCGATCAGAGTGTGCGTATCGAGCGCCAGCACGCGGCCGCCGACCGCGCTCTTCGCCAATCGCTGCGCGATCGTCCCGCCGTTGCGAACCACGCGCACCGGGAACGGCCAGCGGCGGCCGGCCTCCGGCGGCTCGAGCGTCTCGCCGGCGCCGAGATCGATCACGACCTCGCCCGGCTGCACCTTGCGATGCTTCAGCGCCTTGAGGTGGCGCTCGAGCAGCGTCAATCCAAATACCCGCTCGCCGGCGCCATGCGCCGCGTCGATCCAAACCACGAACATGCTTGTCAGAAGCCTTCGAGACGTATCAGCCAAAGCCCGCCGATACTGGCGAACAGCAGGGCCGGCAGCCAGGCTGCGAAGAAGGGCGGGACAGCGCCGCTTTCGCCCAACGACTGCACCAGGCCTTCAGTGATGAAATAGAGGAAGCCGAGGCCGAAGCCGATCGCCATGCCCGAGGCGACGCCCTTGTCGCGGCGGCCGAAGCTGAGCGCGACAGGCGCCGCCAGCAGGATCATCAGGATCGAGCTGACGGGCAGCGCGACCCGTTTCTGCAGCCACGTCTCGTAGAAATAGGTCGGACGAACGCCGATCTGCTCCGACGTCGCGAAGCTCCATAGGCGCTGGGTGGTCATCGCCTGCGGCCGCTCGATCAACTCGGAGAATTCCTGCGGGCCGAGCTTGGTATCCCAGGGCTCGGTCTCGAGGGTCGAGACTTCCGTGGGCTTGTCGGGAATCACCTTGGTGTCCTCGATCTTCTCCAGCGTCCACTTGCGGGTATTGATGTCGAACGTGGCGTGCCGCACGAACCGCTGGAAGGTGATGTTGCCCAGGTCATCACGCTCGTAGAGCCGCATGTTGAACAGCTCGGTCCCCTGTTTCTCGACCTGACCGACCTCGACGATGATGTCGCCGTCCTGAACCCAGACGCGCTGATCCTCCTCGTCGTCGTTCTTGCTTTTCTTGTCGACGTAGAGATCCCGCTCCATCAGGTGATTGATGGCGCGGGGCACGATCTGATCGGTCAGCGTGAAATGCAGAACGGCAACGATGCCGACGGCGGGCAGAAACGCCAGCAGGATCTGGTAGTAGGGCGCGCCAGCGGATTTCAGCGCCAGGGTCTCGTTGCTGCGCTCGAACTTGGCCAGCGACAACAGGGCGGCCATCAGGACGCTGAAGGGGATCAGGAAGACCGCCAGCTCCGGCAGGCGCCAAATCGCATACTCGACCACCGCGCCGACGTCGCGCGGATGACGATCCAGCACCTCGTCGCTGTTGTTGAGCAGATCGACGATCTGCAGCAGCGAGGTGAAGCTGATCCAGAGAAGGGAGAAGTTCCACAGGAAGGTCTTGAGCGCATAGCGCGTGAACGTCATCATGCCGGGCGCCTCCGGCGGAACAGCCCGAACCAGCGGCGCTTCAGCCAGCGCCATCCATCATCGATGCTGCCGAACAGGACCGCGAACGGGTCCTGGCTGAGGCGCGAGTTCGCGACATAGAACAGGTACAGGCTGCCGAACGCGAATAGGAGGAACGGGACCCACAGCGCCACGAACGAAGACGCGCGACCGTTTTCCGCCATGTCCTTCCCGAAGTTCAAAGCCTGGTAGTAGACAATCAGAATGGCGATACCAACGACGATCCGGATGCTGGTTGGTTGCCGGCGCGAGGTCAGCCCCATCGGGATCGCCAGCAAGGGCAGGAACAGAACCGTCAAGATGCGTACGATGCGGTAGTTGAGTTCGGCGAGAACATCGTCCCGTCCCAGGCCGCGCCCATCCTCGCCGTACGCCAGCACCAGCTGCCACAAGGACAATTCCGACTCTTTCCTATCCTCCCGGAACGGTTCGGGCGCCACCACCTCCAGCGGCAACTTCGATTCCGTGAAGGTGGACGCCCTGCCGCCGGTGCCGTCCGGCTTGGAGTCGACGCGCACGCCGTCCCGCAGGATCAGCGTCAGCGAGAAGGTCTTGGGGTCGTTGGTGAGCTCGCCGGTCTGGGCGGTGAGCGCGATGTTGTTGCCCTTGTCGTCGGTCTCCTGAATGAAAATCCTCTTGAGCGTGCGGCCGCCGTCGGCGATGTCGCCGATCAGGATGGTCTTGCCGCCGAAGCCGCTGAAGAACGCGCCGCGCTCGATCGCCGAGTTCCACGAGGTCTCGGTCACCAGATAGACCAGGGCGCGATAGGCGTAGCGCGTGTACGGCTGCAGGAAGCCGAGGATGACGGCGGAGGCGACCGTCAGCACGACCGCCATCAACAGCATCGGCGCCGCGAGCCGGCGCAGCGACAGGCCGCTGGCGCGCATCACGTCGAGTTCGCTGTCGTTGGAGAGGCGGAGCGTCGCGTAGAGGATGCCGACGAAGAACGCCGCCGGGATCGCGATCGCGAGATAGTGCGGGACGAGGTTGCCCAGCATTTTCAGGATCAGCGTCAGCGGGCCGCCGCGATTGGCGAACAGGTCCAGCAGGCGGATCAGGCGCTCCAGCAGCAGTGCCGCCATGCCGATCACGATCGCGCCGGCGAGCGGCCAGCAAACCCGCTTCAGCATGTAGCGGTCGATCAGCGACAGGTGGAACAGACGGCTCATGCTCAGTCCTTGCGCCAGGCGGCGCGCAGCGCATCGCGTACGGCCTCGCTCAGCGCCGCGTCGGCTTCCACCGGCTGTGTGAGATCGACCGGCTTGGGCCAGAACCGGTCGCCGTGCGACCGGCCGGCGAACTCGCGCGCGCTCTCATAGCGCGGCAACACATGGAAATGGACATCCGGATCGACCATCATCAGCATCAGGTAGTTGAGCTTGTCCGGCCTGAAGCAGCGGGTCAGCGCCGCATCGAGGTCGGCCGTCACCTGCGCCAGCTCCTCGAACGCGCGGACCGAGATCTGCGAGAACGCTTTGGCCTCATCGGTGCACACCAGGACTAGGGCGCCCAACGTCACCTGCTGCGGCCGTGCCAGCACCAGCCAGTGACGATACTCGCGAATCAAGCTCGCCGGATGGCCGAATTTCACGGCCGTCGCATTCGGGGTCGCCATCTGCCCTCGGTTTCCCTGTCTCTGGATCAGGTACCGCGCCGGAAAGTAGGGCGCTTGGCCGCCTGATTCGGCTAGCACAATCGCGAGCCGGGCCGGAAAGTCAATGCCGCGCTGCCGGAATCGTTAATTCGTAACTGCCGCTTGGCGCAAACCGATCCTCGGTATTCGTTAAGCCACGGATTTCAACAGTCAATCTCCAGCCACCGTCGGCGCGCGCGATCCGATAGACGTTGTAGGCGGACGCGTCCTTGTGGTGCCAGCGCAGCGCCGACGCGGACGGCACACCGATGACCGGCGTGTCGCCGATGTGGCCGAGGCTGGCCGTGTGCATATGGCCGTGGAGCACCAGCTCCGCACCGGCGGCCCGCACCACCTCGCCGAACGCGTGGGCGTCGGTCAGCGCCTTGCGGCGATGGCCCTTGCCGTAGAGCGGCGGATGATGGATCAGCACCACGCGAAACGCGCCTTCGCTGCCGAGTTGCGCCAGGATGTCGCGCAAGGCCGAGAGCTGCGCCGAGCCCAAAGTGCCGGAGGCGAAGAATGGCGCCGTCGGCAGCGCGCTCGACAGCCCGATCAGCGCCAGCGGTCCGATCCGGCGCACGAACGGAAAAGAATCGGCCGGCGGCGTGCCCTCGCCGCGCTCCCACGCCAGGTCGGTCATGTAGTCGCGCCAGCGGCCGAGGCCTTCGTCGTTCTCGACCGCGACATAGGCATCGTGATTGCCGGGAATGACCGTCACCTTGTCGGCTGGGCCGAGCGTGCGCAGCCAGCGCGCGGCGCCTTCGAATTCCTGGGGCAGGGAGATATTGACCAGATCGCCGGTCACCGCGACGTGATCGATCGGCTGCTCCGCCATATCCGCCTGCATCAGGTCCAGCACCCGCGCCAGGTGGATCTTATGGCGGTTGAGGCGCCAGGACAGCCACCCAGTGATGCGCTTGTTGGCCAACGCCGCCGGCCGGTCAACCGACCAGCCCGCCAGATGCGGGTCCGAAAGATGGGCGAGGGCAAACATGGGGCCAGGTCCCGGTTCGTGTGCGCCTTGTTTGGCCGGATTCCGGAGCTTGCGTCAAGCCTCGGTATCGGCCCGGAAGTGCTTGAATTTCCTTATGGACGCAGGGTCCCGCGCCCGATATTCCTCATCCGCCCATCGACTCCAGTGGAGTTCCAGTTTGTGTCGGCCGAGCGCGCCAACATCGCTTATTGCCTGATCGGCGACAGCGACCTCACCCTTTTCAGCCTGTCGTCCCGCGAGCGCCTCCGCCGGGCATTCCGCCGCGCCGAGGTCGAGATCGAGCTGCCGGCCGGCGAACTGGAATCGGGCGAGGGGTCGGCGATCGTGATCCGCGCTAGCTATGTGTTCGACGAGGCCCTGATCAAGGGACTGATCAACGCGCCCGGCGTCGCGCTGAGGGCCGAGGATGGCGAGGTCGTCGCGGCGCACGGCGAGGGCGCGGAGAACATCCGCGCCGCGTTCGCACTGGTCACCGAACTCGATGAAGTGGCCGCCGCGAATTTCGTCATTCAGGACGCCACGACCATCGCCAGCGCGTACCAGAAGGCGCTGCGCAAACGCGCGAAGCCGGTGCTCCTGCCGTTGGAGAGCGCGGACCCGGACGCGATCGAACGCGCGCTGTTCGGCAGCTCCTACAAGGGCGTGACGGACGTCGTGACGAAGTATGTGTGGCCGCGGCCGGCGCTGGCGGTGACGCGCTGGTGCGCCAAGCGGCGCATCTCGCCCAACGTCGTGACCTGGGTCAGCCTCGGCTGCGTGCTGCTGGCGACCTATCTGTTCTGGCATGGCTGGGTCCTGACCGGCCTCGCCTTCGCCTGGGGCATGTGCTTCCTCGATACGGTCGACGGCAAGCTGGCGCGCTGCACGCTGACCTCGACCAAGCTCGGCGACGTGTTCGATCACGGCATCGACCTGCTGCATCCGCCGTTCTGGTACTACGCCTGGTTCGTCGGTCTGGGGCCGTATCTCGCCTCGAGCCTGGCTTGGGCGCTGTGGGTGGTGATCCTTGGCTACATCGCCGGCCGCTTGCAGGAAGGCCTGTTCATCTGGCGCTACGGGATCGAGATCCACACCTGGCGGCCGGTCGATTCCTGGTTCCGCTTGATCACCGCGCGGCGCAATCCGAATCTGCTGATCCTCATGGTGTGTGCGCTGCTGCAGGCGCCGGACAAAGGGCTGGTCGCGGTCGCCGTCTGGACCATCGTCAGCTTCATCTTCCACTGCATCCGCATCGCCCAGGCCTTCATGGCGAAGCTGGGCGGCCGCGCCCCGGTATCCTGGCTGCAGGCGCAGGCTCAACCCGCGGCGGGATCGTCCGCGACATGACGCGCATCGGCATCCTCAGCAACGTGCACAGCAAGCGCAACCAGAGCGCCTTGCCGGCGATCGAGCGCATGCTGGCGGAGTTTCCAGAAGCGGCGCATCAGAGCTTTCATCACATCAAGGAGATGCCGCAGGCGGTGGCGTCTCTGGCGCGTGGCGGCGTCGATCACCTGGTCATCAATGGCGGCGACGGCACCGCGCAGGCGGTGCTCGGCGAGCTGCTGGACCGCTCTCCATTCAGCGCCCCGCCGCGCATCACCCTCATTGGCGGCGGCATGACCAACGTCATCGCGCACGATGTCGGGATGCCGAGCGCGCCGATCGACGCCCTGCGACGGGTTCTGACGCGCGCCGGGAAGGGCGATGCGGGCGAAGTGCTGCGGCGCACGACCATCGCGGTGAAATGCGGCGGACGCGCGCGGACAGACTACGGCTTTCTCGCCGGCGCCGTCGGCTTCTATCAGGGGACGCGCCTCACGCGCCGCGACATGCATCGGGTCGGTTTGCGGCAGAGCCTTGCCACCAAGGCCGGCATCGTGTGGTCGGTGGTCCGCCTGCTGCTGCACGGCGAGGGCGAGCGCTCGGGCCTGCATGGCGAGCGCGTTGCGATCGGTCTCAACGGCGCGCCGCCGCGCGAGGCGCCGTATCTTTTCATCCTGGCGACCACGCTCGAGCGGCTGCTGCCGGGCGTCATGCCATTCTGGGGCCACGATCACGGCGCGATCAAGCTCACCACCATCGCCTCGCCGGCGCAGCGTTTCGGACGCGCCGCCATCTCGGTGGTGCGCGGCCGGCCGCGGCCCTGGATGCACCAGGCCGGCTACGCCAGCACCCGCGCCGACCGCATCTCGCTGCGCCTCACCAGCCCGATCGTGGTGGATGGCGAAGTGTTCGATCCCGGACCGCACGGCCACGTCGAGCTGAGCGCGGGCCCGGCGGTCGAGTTCCATCGCTACTAGGCCATGGACGCGCGCGCCAAGCTCACCACCCTCATCGCGCAGGAACTGGCGCAGCCGGTCCCTGCCGCGGTGAGGTCGATGGCGGCGGCGGTCCGTGCGCGCCATGCTGGCGCGGCGCTGGGTGTGCTGTTCTACGGCTCCTGCCTGCGCAAGCCGGAGAGTCTGCTGGCGGACTCCCTGCTCGATTTCTATCTCCTGGTCGATGACTACAAGCAGGCCTATCGCGGCGCGCTGATGGCGTTCGCCAACAAGGTGCTGCCGCCGAACGTGTTCTATCTCGAGGCCCAGCACGAAGGCACGACCCTGCGCTGTAAATATGCGGTGATCTCCCTCGCGCAGTTCCAGGGCGGCGTGTCGGCGGATACCGACAATGTCTCGCTGTGGGCACGCTTCTCGCAGCAGAGCCGCCTGGTGTGGGCGCGCGACGCCGCGACCATCCAACCGGTTGCCGCCGCCTGTGCAGAAGCAGTGCTGACGATGCTGCGGAACGCCGTGCCCCTGATGGGCAAGGAAGCGACCGCGGAGGCAGTCTGGCAACGCGCGTTCGAGGAGACCTATCGGGCCGAGCTGCGCTCCGAGGGGCTGTCGCGCGCGGCGGAACTGGTCGGCGCGGACCTGGAGCGCTATCGCCGGACGCATGCGCTGGCGCGCGATCTGATCGGCGATCGCTCGGCCAGCGCGGATGCTTGCGCCGCGGCGTGGCGCCGGCGGCGGCGCACCAGCAAGCTGCTCAATCTCGCGCGGCTGGTAAAGGCGACCTTCACCTTCGACGGCGCGCTCGACTATGTGCTGTGGAAGGTGAAGCGGCACTCCGGCGTGGTGCTGCCAGTGACCGACTGGCAGCGGCGCCATCCCTTGATATCGGCGCCGGTGCTGGCGTGGCGGCTCTACCGCCTGGGCGCGTTCCGCTGAATCAAACAGCGCGCCACGGAGGGCGCGCTGCGAAGTCTTCTCGAGTCAGTGGGCTTGTTATTCGGCGGCGGCGATCCGCACCGACTGGTCCGCGATCAGGCCAAGCTCCAGGCCGACCTTGGTGATGACGTCAGTCACGCGCTGCAGCTGTTCCGTCGAGTGCGCCGCGCAGACCGAGCAGCGCAGCAGGGCGGTCCCGCTCGGCGTTGCCGGCGGCAGCGCCAGGTTCACATAGACGCCGTGCTGCAGCAGGCCGTGCCAGGCACGCGCCGCGAGCGCCGGATCGTTGATATGGACCGCGACCACCGGACCTTTCTGACGGCCGAGCCTGAAGCCCGCCGCTTCCAGGCCGTGATAGAGCGTGTCGACATTGCGCCACAGCTTCACCATCAGCTCCGGGTGGGCGCGCAGCTTCGCAAGCGAGGCGCGCACCGAGGCGACCAGCGACGGCGGCATCGAGGCGGTGAACATGTAGGGCCGGCAGGCGACGCGCAGGATCTCGAAGTCCGGATGATCGGACACCAGGAACCCGCCGATCGCGCCCATGCTCTTGGAGAAGGTGCCGGTCACGAAATCGATGTCGGCGTCGACGCCTTCCTGCTCCAGCAGGCCGCGGCCGGTCTTGCCCATGACACCCATCGAGTGGGCCTCGTCGACCAGCAGATAGGCGCCGTGCTTCTTCTTGACCGCGACGAATTCCTTGAGCGGCGCGTGGTCGCCCAGCATCGAGTAGATGCCTTCGACCACCACCAGCTTGTTGCCCGGCTCGTTGGCGATGCGCTGCAGGCGCTTGTCGAGATCGACCGGATCGTTGTGGCGGAACCGGATGACCGTCGCGCTGCCGAGCTTGCAGGCGTCGTAGATGCTGGCGTGGCTGTCGGCGTCGATGATCACGAAGTCGCCCGGGCCGACCAGCGTCGAGATCGCGCCGAGGTTGGCCTGATAGCCGGTCGTGAACACCATGCAATGCTGCTTGCCGTAGAAGTCGGCCAGGTCGGTCTCCAGCGCCTTGTGGCAGGAGTAGGAGCCGTTGGCGATGCGCGAGCCGGTGGTGCCGGTGCCGTATTCCTTGGTGGCCTGCTGGGCGGCCGCAACGCAGTCAGCGTCAAACGTCAGGCCCAGATAGTTGTTGGAGCCGCACAGGATGGTCGAGCGGCCTTCGATCACGGCCTCGGTGGCGGACACGATGCGATCCATCTTCACGCCAAACGGATCGGCGCCGCAGGCCTTCACGGCTCCGTGCACTTCACGGATCGTCTTGAAGCGATCAAACAAACCCATAACTTCCCCCTATACCCCGGCCTTGCTCGCGTAGATCGTGTCGGCGAGCTGGCCGACCGTCGCGATCTCAGGCACCAAATTGAGCGGGATAGACACGTCGAAGCGGTCCTCCAGCTCCATCATCAAATCCATCACCTGCAGGGAATCCATTGTGAGATCTTCAGCAATGACGGTCTCGGACGTGATCGCCGAATCGCCGGCGCGGAAGCGCTCCAGCAGGCGTGCGATCTCTACAAAGATGCCGTCCCTGGTCGGAGCCAGGCTCGTTTGGATGGCTGCAGTGCCCACGATCGATTACTCTTGTTCCTGTCAGTTGCCGGCGATGACATGCCCATGACAGGCCCGCCGATTCCCCGAGGCACTGTTGTGATTCATTTGGGCGTTAGGGTTAAATGACATTTTGTTACCGATTGTTACAAGTCAATCGAATCAATGATCTAATCGGTTAATTTTCTAAACTAGGCGAGCTTTGGCGTACCATTTCGCTGCGTCGCGGAATCCGCGCCAGATGTCGAAGGCAGGCTGCCAATCCGACACCTCCTGGAGTCGAGTCCCCTGGGCAACCCAGTCCGACCAGTAGATCTCGGCGACCTTGTGGGGCTGCAGGATGCGCGCCTGGCGGTCGATCTTCGATGCCAACCAGTTGACCCGTGCCGCCAGGGACAGGCCGGCCCGGGGTACCCGGAGCCCCGTCGGCTTGCGCCCGACTGCCTCGCCTAGGGCGCTCAGGATGTCCGGCCAGCGGTAGCCGCCGGGCACCCCATCATCGATCTCGAAGGTCTCCTGGGGCGGCCCGGAGCGGGTCAGGCAGGCGGCGATGGCCTCGGCCAGGTCGGCGACATGGATCATGGACAGGGCCGCGCCGGGCGCGGCCGGATATGGGACGAGGCCCAACCGGGCGGCCTGGAACATGGGGCGGATCTCGCGGTCGCCGGGGCCGTAGACCGCCGGCGGCCGCAGAATGGTCCAGATCCGGTCGCCGCCCAGCGCCTGCACCATCAGCTCCGCCCGGTGCTTGCTGTCGCAATAGGGCGACAGCCGCGGCTCGCGTGCTGCCAGGCTGGAGACGTGGACCAGCATGGCGCTGGGCGCGGCGGTGGCCGCCGCCCGCAGCAGGCGCTCGGTGCCGCCTTCGTTGGCGGCGTAGAAGTCCTCCCGGCGCAGCGCTTTCACCAGGCCGGCCAGATGGATGATGGCATCAGCCCCACTCACCAGCCGCTCCAGTGCCATCGTGTCGGAGAGATCGCCAAGCACCAGCTCGAACCGGTGGTAGGGGGAGAGCACCTCGGCCGGATGCCGGCGCGCGAGGACGCGCACGTCCCAGCCCTGGCGCCGCAAGGAAGTGACCACGTGTCGGCCGATGAAGCCGGTTGCGCCGGTCACGGCCACCAGCTTGGGCACTAGGCGCCCACAGCCGCGTCGAACTGCTCGTACGCACCGCTCAGGTAGTTGGCCTTGGCCTTGGAGCGGCTGAGCTTGCCGGAGGAGGTCTGGGGCAGGGCCTTTGGCGGAACCAAGGTGACCCGGGCCTCGACGCCGTGCGCACGCTGGAGCAGGGCGTAAACCTCGCGCCGCAGCTTTTCGCGCTGCGCCGGTTCGCTGATCCGGCATTGCACCAGGATGACCACCGCCTCGCCGTCATTCTCGTCGACCGAGAAGGCGGCGACGTCGCCGCGCCGCAGGTCAGGCAGTTCCTCGGCCGACCATTCCAGGTCCTGTGGCCAGATATTGCGGCCGTTGAGGATGATGAGGTCCTTGGCGCGGCCGGTGATCACGATCTGGTCGTCGAGCAGGTAACCAAGATCGCCGGTCTGTAGCCAACCGTCGGCATTCAAAACCTCAGCGGTCATCTCGGGCTGCTGGTAATAGCCGCCCATGATGCTCGGGCCGCGGAAAAAGATGTGGCCCACGCTGCGCTCCGGCAGCACGCGGCCGGCATCGTCGCGAATCTCGAACGCATGGCCTTGCAGCGCGTGGCCGCAGGCGACGAAGGCGCGGGTGTTCGGTCCGCTGGCGCCGGGAACCGCGAGGTTGCGATGCGCCAGCGCGTCGCGGTCGATCTCGTCCACTACGTAGCGCTTGTTGAGCGGCGCGAAGCTCATGGCGAGGGTGGTCTCTGCCATGCCGTAGCTCGGCACGAAGGCGTTCGGGCTGAAGCCGTGCGGGCCGAACGCATCGGCGAATTTCTGCAGGATCGGATGCTGCACCATGTCGCCGCCGATGCCGGCGCCGCGCCAGGACTTGAGGTCGAGTTTGACCTCGGTCCCTTCGCGCAGGCGGCGCGTGCACAGCTCGTAGCCGAAGCTCGGGCTGTAGGACAGGCTGCCACCATATTCGGAGATGAGCTTCAGCCAGGTGAGGGAACGGCGCGCGAAGTCGCGGGTCGCTATGTAGTCGATCGACATCTGCGTGGTCAGCGGCACCAGCATGAAGCCGACCAGCCCCATGTCGTGATACAGCGGCAGCCACGAGGTGCAGCGGTCGCCGCGATTGATGTCGAGGCCGTCGAGCGTGATGGCGTTGGCGTTCGCCATGATCGAGCGCTGCGGAATGTCGATGCCCTTCGGGAAGCGCGTGCTGCCCGAGGAGAATTGCAGATAGCTCTGGTCGCTCTTGCTGAACGGGCGCAAATCGGCGCCGTCGCGCGGCAGGGCGGCGAACTCCTTCGGCCCGCCGACCAGCTTCAGGTCCAGCCCTTGCGCCGCCTCGTTGAGGAAGGTGAGGAAACCATCCGGCGCCATCGCCGCAACGGCGCCGCAGCCGGTCAGCTGGTGGCGCAGCTGCTCCACATAGGCGGCGCGGCCCCCCAGGGTCATCGGCAGGGCGACCGGAACCGGCAGCACGCCGGCATACTGGCAGCCGCAGAACGCGACCATGAAATCCGGATCGGTGTCCGCGATCAGCAGCACGCGGTCGCCCTTGGCAAGACCGAGGCGCACCAAGCTCTGGCCGAACTCCCGCGCCCGCTCGCGCAGCTCGCGATAGGTCAGCACCTGGGCGAGATCGCCCTTGGCGGAGAAGAAGTTGAAGCCGGTGTCGCCGCGCGCGGCATAATCCAGCGCTTCGCAGATGGTGTCGAAGTCGCTCCGTCGCGTCGCCAGCGCCGGGCTGGTGGTTGGGGTCGCCTGCAGGGTCATGGGACCTTACGCCGCATAAACGATTGATTGCAAAGGGGCCACGGCCACCTTTAGGATTTCGCGCTGCTTAGCAAATGCGCCTCGAATCGGCAAGCTGCCCGACGGCAGCGGCCGGTCGGCCAAATACCGCATTGTCCTGGAATTAATCATAACAGGCCCGCCATGAAGACCGCTGACGTAGAATTGACCGACGCAGGAAAGTCTGGCCGATCATTGGGTTCGCTGTTCGGGCTCAGCGACAATAAGAAGGCGCCGAAGTTCAAGGCCGGCAGCCACCCCTCGGCCGGCGGCGGCGCCAGCGAGAAGACCCAGATCAGCCAATCCATCGCCGACGTGCTCAAGCTGCTGCGCGCCGACGCGGCCACCAGGGTCGGCGTCCATGCCGACAAGGGCTTCTTCGATTCCTTCAAAGGCGCTGCCGGCGACATCGAGTGCCTGTGGTTGTCCAACGATTTCGTGGTCGACCAGCAGCTCGGCGCGCTGCCGCTGACGGGCGACCATCTAAAGAACTGCCAGGCGATCGTGGTCGGCGGGCCGGACGTCGGGACCAAGTATCGCCTGACCCTGCGCGGCACGCTGGCGCACGCGCAGTCTGTGCCTGTGCATTGGGTCGCCGACAATTGGGAGTTCTGCGGCGGCACCTGCGCGGTCCCGCTGGAGATCGAGGACGTCGACGCGCTAGTGTTCAATCACTTCGAACAGTTCTTCGGCATCAAGGACCCGCTGCAGTTCCGCTTCGAGATCATCTCGGAAGAGGGGATCAAGCGCCGCTACCGGGTGCTGGGACCGAGCCAGTCGCTCAATCTCAACCTCAACGAGTTCGCGGGCGAGCGGACGGGGCCGGTCTGCCTCAAGGTGTTCGTCAGCCATCCCAACCTGACGCGCGGCCGGCACTACCGGTTCCGCGTCTGCGCCGATGTGTTCTGGAAGGACTCTTTCACGATCATCCACGGCTCGCATCAGTTCTTCAAGAATCCGAACAAGGAGCAGCCGTTCCGCCTGATCGATTCCGTGATCCGCGGCGGGCACGTCGTGATGACCGTGCCGAACTACGATCTCGACATGGGATCCGACGACAGCATTGTGGTCGGGAGCGGCCTCTCGAAGAAGGAGCAGAAGCGCTCGCGCACCCGGCCGGTGGAAGAGGTGCATTTCGAACGGCGCGACACGCCGAGCAACAGCCGCGACTATTTCGCCGCGTCGTACAAGGGCTACGGTACCTCGTTCTGGTACGCACTGGAGGAAGGCTGTTTCAGCAAGCCCAGCAAGCAGGGCAGCATCTCCGGCAACCATCTGGTCAAGGTCGGGGTCGATGACCGCGCCGACGCGGCGTTCCGGCCGGATGAGCTGCACGTGGTGGAGCAGGCGGTCGCCGCCGGCTTCATGATCCAGCCGAGCTTCATCCCGGTGATGCACGGCCGCTCCAAGCTCGGCTTCGGGTTCTGCTACGATGCCTCCAATCCGCCGTTCGAGCATTACTGGCTGCGCTTCTACGGCGCCGACGGCGCGTTCCTCGGCGAGATGCGCTGGCGCAAGGATTTCATCGGCCCGGCCTTCATCGAGGACGTGCTCAATGTCTGGGGCAGCCCGGAACGGTACCGCGTTGCCGGCGCGCTGATCTGCCCGGATCACCTGAAGATCGGCATCGCGCCGCAGCGTTTCATCACCACGGCCGACCTGGTGGTGCGCCACCTCGAGACCGGCGACCAGGACGCGACCGAGTTCCAGCCGAGCTGGCGCAACCTCGGCGCCGTGGTGCCGACGCTGCCGCACTGGCTGCATCCCTCGATCGGCGTCATGGGGCGCACCAACGTGATCGGCCGCGTGCGCTGCCGCGACGGCTATCGCACCGGCGTGTTCGTCGCCAATGCCAGCGGCAACTTGAAGTACGACATGGCGGCCGAGGTCGAGATCGCGGCGATCAATCACGCCGGTCGCCGGCTCAGCCACTATCTCACGCTGCCGGCCTTCGGCAGCCAGATCGTGTGGCTCGACGATGTGATGGCGCGGCTGAAGGAGCATGTCGGCGAAAGCGGCATCGCCGCGCTGCAGGTGCTGTCGGCGGATGCCGACCTCACGGCGCATGTGCTCGGCCTCGCGCCTCATGGTGCGGTCGGCCTGCAGCACCTCTGGGGCTATTGAGCCGGTCTTGTCCGGCGATCCAGCATCGATCCGTCCGCGGCTGGTGGTGGCTGCGTTGTCGCTGGCGCCCGCGACCTGGAACCCGGCATGGCGCTATGGCGATGTGATCCGCGCCGAACTTGGACCATCCGCCCGCATTGCGGTCGATCCGCGCCAAGTGCTGGGCAAGATCGGCATGCGGACCATGAACGGGCTCAAGGGGCGTTTCCTGGTGCCGCAGCTGGGATCCCGCGAGTTCCGGCCGATCGCGGAACTGCCGACCTATCGCGATGTCGAGGATTTCGCCGTTCATGGCGACGACTATCGCGCCACCCGGCTCTATCGCTGGCTCAAGCAATCGGCGGACGAGGGCATGCCGGTGAATGCCCGCGGCATCGTGTGCGACACCGAGCAGCGCATGCTGGACTACTATTTCACCTATCTCGAGCTGTTCCGCAGCCTGCAGCAGCGCGGCTACGCCTATCGCGGCGAGGACGAGATCTGCTTCGGAGTGACGGCGGAGGGCGGCATCGTCCATATGCGGCGCGGCACCCACCGGCTGGCCAGCGCGCATTTCCTGAAGCTGTCGTCCGTCACCGGGCTGGTGACCCATGCCGACCCCGCCTGGATGGAGCAGGCCGTGCGGCGCAACGGGGGTGGACCGCTCGCCGCCATTGCGCTATCGCTGCGCGCATTCCAGGCCCCAGCTCAAGGCCAAGCGGTGGAAGGTCAGACGGCGGCGCAATGAAGGCGATCGGAGAAATCTTCCGGCTGTTTTTCTATACCGGCTGGAAGCGGCAGTGCCTGGTCCTGCTCGCCATGCTGCTGGGCGTGGCGGCGGAGAACCTGTCGATCGCCAGCCTGTGGCCGATCGTCGGCGTCGCGTCCGGCGAAGGGATCACGCCATCGCCGGCGACCGAGGTCGTCACCCGGCTGCTGGACACGGTCGGCCTGTCGCCGACACTCGGCGCGCTGCTGCTGTTCCTGTGCATCACCATCACGCTGAAATTCACGCTGTCGAGCGCCGGCCTCGTCTACGTCGGCCGCGAGGTCGCGCGCATGTCGACCCACATGCGCCTGCGCCTGATCGAGGCGATCGTGCGCGCGCGCTGGTCGCACATCATCAGCACGCCGGCCGGGCGCCTCTCGGCGGCGCTCAGCGACGAGGCGGAGCGGGCGCAGGCGGCCTATCGCGCCTCCGGCAATTTCGCGGCGCGGCTCACTGAGACGGTGACCTACCTGATCGGCTGCCTGTGGATCTCCTGGGAGTTCTCGGTCGCCGCGATCGTGGCGGCGGCAATCCTGTGGCTGGCGGTGGCGCGGTTCGTGGCGATGGCGCGCCGGGCCGGTCGCGCCAAGTGGCGCAGCGTCCATCTGCTGTCCAGCGCGGTGAACGACCTGCTGACCTCGATCAAGAGCCTGCGTGCAATGAACCGCCAAGCCTATCTCGGCCGCTTCGCGTCGGCGCAGGTCGACGCCCTGAGAAAGGCGTCGATGCGCGAGTACTACAGCGAGGCGGCGGTGCGCGCGTTGCAGGAACCGCTGCTGGGATCGATGGTGATCGGCGGCTTCTATGTCGGCTACACCTATTTCAATCTCGGACTGGTGGAACTGATCGGCGTGGTCTGGCTGTTGCGCCGCATCTCCAACGGCGTCTCGGCAATGCGCGGTGGCATGCAGCGGGTCGCGGTCGATGGCGTTGCGTTCTGGTCCATCATCCGCCTCACCGACGACATGAACGCGCAGGCGGAGGCGCTGCACGGTGGCAAGGAAGCGCATCTCCTCAAGCAATGCGATTTTCGCGATGTCAGCTTCGGCTATGGCGACAAGACCGTCGTGACGTCCGCCAACTTCGCGCTGCCAGTCGGCGAGGTCGCGACCCTGATCGGACCCTCGGGCGCCGGCAAGACCACGATTGCCGACCTTCTGGTCGGCCTGCACGAGCCGGATGCGGGCCAGGTCCTGATCGACGGCCTGCCGCTGGCGGACATCGACTTGGCGCGCTGGCGTAGCAAGATTGGCTATATCCCGCAGGAGAACATTCTGTTCAACGACACCGTGCTGGACAATATCACGCTCGGCGACCAGACGATCGGCGAGGAGCAGGCGATCGAGGCCCTGCGCCTGGCGGGCGCGTGGGGCTTCGTCTCGGCCCTGCCGCGCGGCCTGCACGAGGTGATCGGCGTGCGCGGCAACCTGCTCTCCGGCGGCCAGAAGCAGCGCCTGTCGATCGCCCGCGCGCTGATCCACAAGCCCGAGTTGCTGATCCTGGACGAAGCGACCAGTGCCCTCGACCGCGAGACCGCGCGCGAGATCTGCGATGCGGTGCGCGGGCTGCGCGGCAACCGCACCATCCTTGCCATCACCCATCAGTCGATCTGGATGGACGCTGCCGACCGCGTCCTCCGCATGGATCAGGGTCGCGTCACCACCGAACCGGCGTAGCGCCTCACTCTCTATCCGAATTCGCGAGTGTGTCGAGCGCGTCGTCCATCAGGCGGAAGAACACCTTGTCCTCCTGCTTCAGCGCGCCGAGGCCTTGGTAGTAGGCGTGGAGGTCGGGCTTGTAGCGGTCGGCCGTCCAGTCGACCCGCTTATGGCCGTGCCGGAGAGCGAAGGCCGCGACCGCCCGCATCAACGCCGTTCCGACGCCGCTGTGGCGGAAGCGGCTGCTGACGAACAGCTCCTTGAGGAACAGGCCGGACGAGAGCCCAGGTCCGGGATAGATCGGCGAGAACACGGCGAATCCGACCACAGTGTCGACCTCTGCGACCAGGATGGTGACGCCGGGCGGCAGCGCGGCAAGATCCTGGAGCACCGAGTCCAGCGCCGGACACGGCCGCTGATAGTGCGCCTGCATCTCTTCGAACAGGCGCACGAGGACGGCATCGTCGGCCGGCGTGCGCTCGCGAACGGTCACCATCAGGTCGCGGCCCGCACCGGGCGCTGCAGGGTGGCGCGGTCGACGGCTCGGACCTTGCCATCCACTACCATGTAAATGCGATCCGCGCGCTCGACCCAGGACGGCTGATGCGTGATGGCGAGGACGGTGGTGCGCCCCCCCTGCGCCGCCACCGTAGCGCAGATCTCCGCCTCGGTGGCGGGATCGAGGGCGCTGGTCGCTTCGTCCAGGATCAGCAGCTTGGGCTCGTGCACCATGGCACGGGCGAGCGCGACGCGCTGGCGTTGACCGCCCGACAGCTTGAAGCCGCGCTCGCCGATCATGGTTTCAAGGCCCTCCGGCAGTTCCGCCAGCAAGGGACCAAGGCCGGCGGCCTCGAGCGCGACGCGCACGCGGTCCTCGCCGATCTCCTGGTCGCCGAGGCTGACATTCGCCCGGATCGTATCGTTGAACAGGATGATCTCCTGCGCGACGTAGCCGATCATCGAGCGCCATTGCGTGATGTCGAGATCGCGCAGCTCGACGCCGTCGACCGTCACAGTGCCATGGTCCGGCCCGTACAGGCCGAGCAGCAGGTCCGCGATGGTGGTCTTGCCCGATCCGGATTCGCCGACCAGCGTGGTGATGCGGCCGGCCGGAATCTGCAGCGATACGTCGCTCAACACCGGCCCGCGGCCGTAGGAAAAGCTGACATTGCGCAACTCGCAGCCGGTTTCGAGGGTCGGCGTGCGTTTGCCCTCGAACCGCTCGCCCGCCTTCTCGACGTCCGACACCGTATTGAGCAGCGTCCAATAGGTCGCGTCCGACTGCGCAAGCTGGGTGAGGGCGCGGCGCACGCGCGCGATCGTGCCCATGAGCTGGAACGAGATCAGCCCGGCCACAATCACCTGGTCGATCGGCGATCCGAGCACGCTTGCCGCCAGAAATGCGCCGGCGGCCAACAGATACGTCTGGATCAGATCCGGCAGGCCGAGCGACATCGTCTCCGTCATCACCAGGCCGTTGATGGCCTTGCGCAGGCGCTTGGTGTCCTTGATCAACTCGCCGATGAGGCCGGTGTGCCGGTGCATCGCCTTCAGCGGCTTGAACCCGGCGAGCACGTCATTCAGCTCCACCACCAGCCCGCGCATGGCGCGTTGCCGCTCGCGACCGGCGAGGTGCGCCGCGCGGGTCAGGGTGCGCAGCGAGAGGCCCATCAACACGCCCATGCCGATCGCGACCAGCGCCATCTTCCAGCCCATGAACAGCGCGAGGCCACAGAAGATCGCGGTGCGCATCGACTGATCGATCACCTGCAGGGCGTTGCGGAAGGCGGTCGACGCCCAATTGGCCTCGGTGGTTGCGGCGGCCACGAAGCGCCCAACCGGCTGGATCGTGAAATACGACCACTTGGCGTTGACCAGGGCCTGCAGCAGCCGTCGCCGGATATCCTGGCCGATGGTGGCGCCGGTCCGGCCCAGCGCCCGCGCCACGATCATGCTGATCACCGCCTTGAGCCAGATCGTCGCCGCTATCAGCAGGCAAAGGACCTCGAGGTCGGCCGGAAGGTGGAAAAAGGCCAGGGCCCGCTCGATCATTTCGTTGAGGGCTGTGGATCCCGACTGCCCCTTGGTCACGATGGAGAGGATCGGAAACACCGACGCGACGCCCACGCCCTCCAGGAAACCCGTCACCATCATGGCCAAAATCAACGGCACCTGACGCGCAAACCCATGCATGCGCACGATGCGGATGGCACCTGCGAGGGTGGACATGTGCGGCGTTGGGTCGGTCATCCTGTCTCGGCTGCTGGCGGCGCCCCCTGGAGGCCGGGACCGCGGTCGTTCGCCGGTTGATAGCATTCCCTGGCCCCAAGTCAACGAATAGGGGGCTAACGGATTGAATTTCTATGAGATTTGCGGCAAAACGGCACATCCTACCGGGGCCGATTGCCGTTGATTCAGGTTATCTCTTATTCTGCCGCCAGAGTCGGTGGTCGGCGCAGGGCCAGGAGCGCATGCAACACAAGGTCTTCATCCAGACCAATGACGAGCAGTATCTGGGCGCGGTGGTCGCCGCGCACGCGCTGCGTCGGAACAGCCGGCACGCCGACCGGTTCGAGGTCGTGATCCTGCATGGCAAGGATTTTCCCTGGCTCCATACCAAGGAAGGCCAGCCGTTCCTGCGCGACGTGGAGCGGCGCATCTGGAAGGTCGACGACCTGCAATCCTTTACCCCGCTGCGCTTCGTGCCGCCGAAGCTGATGAACTACCAGGGCCGGTCGATCGTGATCGATCCGGACTGCTTCGCGGTCGGCGACATCTGGGACCTGTTCAGCCGCGACATGCAAGGCAAGGCGCTGATGTGCCGCATGCGCCCCGGCATCAAGGAACTGCCGGCCTATCGCGCCTCCAGCGTCATGCTGCTGGACAATGCGAAGCTGACCCACTGGGACGCGGAACGGACCTTCAACGAGTTGTTCGAATTCAAGATCGACTATCTCAGGTGGATCAAGCTGGAATATGAGCCGGCCGAGACGGTCGGCTTGTTCGAGGACGAGTGGAATGATTTCGACCGCCTGACGCCGGCGACCAAGATCCTGCACACCACCTACCGGCGCACGCAGCCGTGGAAGACCGGGCTGCCGATCGACTTCACGGTGCGCGTGAAGGACTACAGCAAGTATCCGTTCCCGAAGTCGGTGTTCAAGCAGGTGAAGAACCTGATCGCGCCGAAGAAGCCGAAGTCGGAGGCCTACCTGCCGCATCCCGATCCCAATCAGGAACGGCTGTTCTTCACCTTGCTCGCGGAATGCCTGGAGAATGGCGCCGTGACCGAGGAGCTGGTGCGGCGCGAGATGTCCGCCAACCACGTTCGGCACGATGCGCTGGAGCTGTGTTCCCGTGCCGCCGCGTGACCATGTCGCGGCGGATCGTCGTACCCGTCCGTTCGCGGCGGATCGCCGCAGCGGCGTTTGGCAAGCGCGCCGCGCGCACGGCGCGGGCCTAGCATGGATCCGTCTATGACCCAGGTTCAGTCATCGGAGAGTTCCATGTTGGCCGCCGTCATCGGATCGCGCACGCCGAAGCTGCTGGCGGATGTCAAGCACAGCGACATCGTCACCGAGCCTTATGCGCACTACACGCAGACCGATGTGGTGCCCGCGCCGCTCTATCAGGAGCTGGCCGCGCAGTTCCCGACGCTGGCGACCATCGTCAACGAGCGCTCCGACATCGGCTCCAACGAGGCGGTGCGCATGACGGTGAAGCAGGTGCTGACCGACCGGCGCATCGCGCCGCTGTGGCGCGAGTTCTTCGAGTATCACACCTCGGCGGACTACTGGCGCGACGTGACGCGCCTGTTCGCTGCCCACTTCCGCCGCGAGTTCCCCGGGCTGGAGGATCGCGTCGGGCGGGCGTTTGAGGATTGGCGCGTGGTGCCGCGCGGCTATGCCGGCGAGGCGGAGGTGCGGCTCGATTGCCAGTTCGTCATGAACACGCCGGTCAAGCGTAAGAGCAGCGTCAAGACCGCGCATATCGACCTGTGCGACAAGATCTTCTCCGCGCTCTACTACATGCGCGATCCGCGCGACCAGAGCGATGGCGGCGATCTCGACATCTACGACTGGCGGCGCGAGCCGCGCTTCGTGAAGCACCGGGCGCTGACCCGCGATGTCGAGGTGGTGAAGACCGTGCCCTACCGCGCGAACGCTTATCTGTGCTTCGTCAATTCGCCACAGGCCGTTCATGGCGTCAGCCCGCGCGACACGACGGACGTGCCGCGCCGCTACATCAACTTCATCGCGGAGCTGCCGGTGAAGGCATTCGAGCCGAAGCAGATCGGGCGCCTGCAACGCTTCTGGTACGCGAACGAAGTCGACCTCGCGATGGGCGAAGACAAATACTAGGTCGTCAGTAGGGCCGTCCGTCCTTGTGGGTGAAGGCCCATTTGCCGTCTGCGCCGAGCACCGCCTGGATATCGTCTTTCGGATAGCTGCCCTCGTCGCCCGGCGTTCGGTCGCCGACCTCGAGATAGAGCACGTCCTGGCTGCCGCGATTGACCAGCTGATGCGCTTCCCCGGCCGCGGGGAAGCCCGCACACATGCCTGGCGACAGCTTTACCTCCGTCGTCTCGGTCACCAGCGTCGGCTCGCCCTGCAGGATGTAGATGAACTCGTCCTGCTTGCTGTGGCGATGCAGCAGAGCGGATTCACCGCCCGGCAGCAGCCGGGTGAGGTTCACGCCGAAGTTCTTCAGCCCGAAGACGTCGCCCAGCTGCCGTTTCTCGCGCTTCAACATGCGGCTGAAGAACGGCTCCGGATAGTTGGACGGCCTGGTGCGCGGCGGCACCGCATCGGCTTTGACCGCGATCGGCTTTTGGCTATCGCTCATGATGCTCTCTAGTCCAGGTCCGCCCCCACATGCACCGGTTTGGCGTGCGGGTTGCGGTGCGCTTTCTGCACCACCAGGATCCAGAAGGTGCGCAGGCCGTGATAGGCGGCGGTGGCGAACTGCCACGCGGCGATCAGGAAGAATGCCTCGCGCGCCAGCCCGAAGATGCAGCCGAGCAGGAACACCGGCATGTTGATGTTGCGGCGCGCGATGAAGCTGCGCACCGTCGCGTCCATCTTCGAATGGGTGTGGAAGCCGCGCTGGAAAAAGCGCGGGTAGATCTTCAGGATCAACCGGTCGAGCACGTAGAACACGATGATCGAGATGGTCGCCCAGCCGAGCGGCGAGTTCCATCCTTGCTCACCCAGCCCGAGACCATAGGCCCAGGCGACGTACCAGATCGGCGGATGGACCATGTCGAGGCCGTGGTCCAGGAAATTGCCGAGGCGGGAATCGGTGAAGGTGAGGCGCGCCAGCTTGCCGTCGACCGAATCCAGCACGCTCATGCCGTACGCCATCAGGAAACCGACCAACCAGTTGCCGTTCGCGAAGAACGGCACCGCGCCGAAGGTGAGGGCGATGCTGACCAGCGTCACGAGGTTGGGGTGGATGCGCGCCCGTGCCAGCGGCCGCACCATCAGCCAGACCAGGGGCGGATAGACGTAGCGGGTGAAGATGTCGGTCGAGCCCTTGTAGTTCGACCAGAACAGGAAGCGCTGGACTTCCGCCGCCTTGGTGCGGTCCAGGACGCGGAACATGTAGAACGGCACGGTGCGCCGCAGCTTGCGGATGAAACCGTTGAACTGGTCCTGGGTCAGCTCATCGGCGATGCCGGCCTTCACCAGCGCGCGACCAAAAGCGGTGACATCGGTCGCATCCTCCGGGACTGCCACCGAGCCGGCCATGCGCAGGAACAGCATGGCGGCCGATTCCTTGGCGTCCGGCGCAAACACCGCAAGGTTGTGCTCGGCGCGGATCAGCTGGCCATGCAGGCGCTGGTCGGCGAGGGTGGTGCCGTCCAGCACCAGCAGCGGCGCGTCGCCCGCGAGGCGCAAAGCCGCCTGCAGCCGCTCGGCGAACGGGGCGCTGGATTGCGAGGAGACGATCGGCAGCGCCTTCAGCACCCGGGCGGGGATGCGGAGCTCGGCCGGGTCCTTGCTGCCGACGTCGATGATGACCTGGGTCGGCTTGGGCTCCAGCCGCATCAGCGCCTGCAAGTGGCGCTCCGTCACCGTCAATCCGAAAACCTGCAGCCGAGCGGCCGGCTGGGCCGCGTCGATCCAAACCAGCATCGAGAAAACCAACTCCGACGTTCGGCACCTGCCGCAGCGGCAGACCCGTGGGCGAGGGGGCACGCGGTCGCGCACACAATCGGCGGGGCTCATAACATGCTGCGGCAGGTGTGACAAGATTGCACCCCGATTGGGGTAACTGCTTTGACGATCACGGAAATTCTGCCACATATCGTTTGAGCCAACGCCGACGGAAGGAGGGCGCATTGCCGCACGACACGCCGCTGATCGCCGCCATCGTCGGGGGCATCGTGCTTGCTTTCCTGCTGGGCGCTGCGGCGCACCGACTGCGGATCTCGCCCCTGGTCGGCTACCTGCTGGCGGGCGTGATGGTCGGCCCGTTCACGCCGGGCTTTGTCGCCGACCAGGGACTGATCGCCGAGCTGGCAGAGATCGGCGTCATCCTGCTGATGTTCGGCGTCGGGCTGCATTTCTCGCTCAAGGACCTGCTGTCGGTGAAGGCGATCGCGGTCCCCGGGGCGATCGCGCAGATCATGGTCGCGACCGCATTGGGCTGGGCCCTGGCCTGGCTGCTGGGCTGGTCGACCCTGGCGGGCCTGGTATTCGGCCTGGCTCTGTCGGTCGCCAGCACTGTCGTCCTGCTGCGGGCGCTGCAGGAGCGCCGGCTGCTCGACACCACCCAGGGCCGTATCGCGGTCGGCTGGCTGGTGGTCGAGGACATTTTCATGGTGGCGGTGCTGGTGCTGCTGCCGCCCCTGGCCGAGATCTATCAGACCATGGACCAGTCGGGCGCCGGGCCGGATGCCGGCGCGCTGGCGCTCACCCTTGCCATCACCATGGGCAAGGTGGCGGCGTTCGTCGCGATCATGCTGCTGGTCGGCCGGCGGGTCGTGCCGTGGATCCTGCATTACATCGCCCATACCGGATCGCGCGAATTGTTCCGGCTGGCGGTGCTGTCGATCGCGCTCGGCATCGCCTTCGGCGCGTCGATCTTGTTCGGCGTCTCCTTCGCGCTCGGCGCGTTCTTCGCCGGCATGATCCTCAGCGAATCAGAGCTCAGCCACCAGGCGGCGCAGGAGACCCTGCCGCTGCGCGATGCGTTCGCGGTGCTGTTCTTCGTGTCGGTCGGCATGCTGCTCGATCCGGTGGTGCTGGTGGAGCAGTTCTGGCCGCTGCTGGCGACCCTCGGGATCATCCTGTTCGGCAAGTCGGTGGCGGCGTTCGTGATCGTGCGGCTGTTCCGCCATCCCAAAGCCACCGCCCTCGTCATCTCCGCCAGCCTGGCGCAGATCGGCGAGTTCTCCTTCATCCTCGCGGGGTTGGGGCTGGGCCTGGGCATCCTGCCGGAACAGGCGCAGGACCTGATCCTGGCCGGCGCCATCATCTCGATCCTCATCAATCCGGCCTTCTTCGTGCTGCTCGACCGCTTCGCGCCGAAGGAAGCGAGCGATGCCGCGACGCCGGAAGCGGCGGCGCGCCGTGAGCTGACGCCCACTTTGCTCAGCGGCCACTACATCGTGGTCGGCCACGGACGGGTCGGCAGCGTCATCGAGGAAGCATTGCGATCGTCGGAGGTGCCGATGCTCGTCATCGAGGACCACTCGGCGGCGGTGGCCAATCTCGACGGCGTCGAGGTGATCAAGGGCAATGCCGCCGATCCTGAGGTGCTGGCGGCGGCCAATCCCTCGGCCGCGCGCTGCATCTTCGTCGCGGTGCCGGACGCGTTCGAAGCCGGCACGATCGTGGAACAGGCGCGGGCCGCCAATCCGTCGGTGCCGATCATCGCCCGCGCGCATTCGGAAGCGGAGCACCAGCACCTGACGCGCCTGGGCGCGACGCACACCGTGCTGGGCGAGCGGGAATTGGCGCTGGAGATGCTGCGGAAGGCCGGGGTGTCTAACGAGCCGAGCGACGCGCCGCCCACAACGCCCTGATCTCGGCCACCAACCGCTCCTGGGTTTCGCGCGTGACCGCCGCGGGCTTCCAGGCAAGGTTGGCATCGGGGCCGAACGGCCGGGCGATCCCCGCCTGATAGAGCTTCTGCGTGAGGCCGAGCACGTTGCGCCGCGGCCGCGCGCGGCCCATGCGGGTCAGCATGTCGTAGAAGCGATCGAGCGGATCGGCCGGCAAGCTTGCCATGCCACGCTGCTCGCGCCGCTCGCGCACGTGGCGCTTGATGCCGGCGACCAGGCCCGGTTTTTTCGAGCGGCCGAGCCAGGGCAGCTCGTAGACCAGCAGCGGTCGGGCGAACGCCGCGGCGTCGGCGATCATGGAGGCGCTGTCGCTGGTGACGATCGCGGCATCGCCGAGGGCGAGCAAGGCGAGATAGGGATTGTCGCTGCCCGCCTGGAACTCGAACAGGAAATGCGGCGCAGAGAGCGCCGGCCGCAGGATCTCCTTCAATCCGGCGGGCGAGCGCGGGCTGGAGGTGATGAGCAGCGAACCGCCGGTGCGCGCGGCGAACGCCTGCAGGTCGCGCGCCAGAGCGCGGGCGACCGCATCGTCGAACGCCATGTGCTGGGTCGGGCCGCCGAGCAGCACGGCGACACGCGGGTCCGGCAGCCGCTCGAACTCCGAACGCCAGCGCGCGATCGCCTTCGCCATCGCACCATCATCGGCCTTGACCAGCGGCAAGGGTAGCTCGCGCACATTGGGTGCGGACGGCAAACCATATTGCGGCGTGGTGATGACGAGATCGTATGGCTTGAGGTCGGTGCGCGGCCGGCCGAGCCGGATGTTGATGACGCGGCCGGCTTGCTGACCGATCCAGCGCGACACCGGCGCGGAGCGATAGCCGATGCCGATGACGACGTCCGGCCAGGGGGCAGCCAGCGAATCGCTCGCTGCGGTGTCAAGACCGGCAAGGGAAATGCCGGCCTCCGCAGGCTCGACGTCGTAGTCGGGCTGCCAGCGCAGCTGCTTGATCTCGTAATCCCACCCCAGCATCTGGGCAAGCGCCAGCACCTGCGCATTGTCGCCCCTGCGTTCCCCGAACAGCAGCCAGACGCGCGGCGCGGTTTCGGTAGGTGTGTGGGTGATGGCGGTCACTGACGGGAGGGAATCTGTGTGGTCTAAGGGTGCTTGCTTCTTTCCGCCCAAAAAACGCCAAAGTCAAAGGCGAATATGACAGTCGTGCGTTCCTGCTTGTGGCTGAAGCATTGAGAACGCCTGCGCCTTCTGGTCTAGTTCCGTCCGTGAACAAACCATTCCCCATCGCCCCCGGAGTAATCCTGCCATGACCGCCGTCATGCGACGCCTGGCCTGCCTTCTGCTTGTCCTGATCGCCATTCCTGCCGCGCGCGCCGACCTGCAACCACTCGCGTCCGCGGCGTACGAGTACCGCAGCGGGCTCTATAGTCTGCCGTCCACCGAGTTGGGTGGGGACGACGCGCGCGCCGAGATGCAGGAGCTGATGGCCGGATCCGACCAGGCGGCCGCGGAGAAGCTGGCCGAGAGCATGGTGCCCGCCGGCTACGAGGTCTTCGGCCTGTGGATGAACCTGGTCGACATCAAGTCCAAGCTCGGCAAGGGGCTCCAGGCCGCCTATGCCGCGTACCTTGCGACCGAGAACGCGATGGATTCCGGCCAGAAGGCGAAGGGCTATCTGGCGCTCGGCAAGGCGCTGGAGGGCATCGACCGCGGTGGCGAAGCGCTGGAAGCCTATGACGAGGCAATCCGGCTGACTCAGGATCCGGATGCGCGCGCGGCCTATACGCGGCTCAGCCGCGCGATCCCGTTCCACTACGAGACCTTCGAGATTTCGACCGAGGGCGACCGGCCGGAGGTGTGCCTGGAGTTCGACCGCCGCGTCCTCGGCACGCGGCAGCTGGCCTATGACGACTACGTGCGCCTTGAGCCGGAGACCCAGGTAGCCTTCCGCGCCAACGGCCGCAAGCTGTGCCTGGACGGCATGAGCTACGGCAGCTCGTACCAGGTGACGCTGAAGAGCGGGCTGCCGGGCGAGATCGGTGCGCTAGAGAAGGACGAGATCGTCGACGTCGGGATCGGCGATCGCGAGCCGAGCGTCGGCTTCCAGAAGCAGGCCTATGTCCTGCCCAAGGTCGGGTCGACCGGCGTGCCGCTGACCACCGTCAACGTCGAATTCACCAAGCTGAAACTGCTGCGCATCAACGACCGCAACCTGGTGAGCGAGATCAACCGCGGCAATTTCCTCAACAACCTCTATGACTGGGACCGCCAGCGCATCGCCGACGAAGCGGGCGAGCAGATCTGGCAAGGCTCGATGCCGGTCGAGGGCGCGCGCAACGTGCGCGTCGTCACCTCGGTGCCGGTGATCGAGATGATCCCGGAGATCAAGCCGGGCGTCTACCTGCTGATGGCACGCGCCGCCCAGCCCGACGAGACCGAAGAGCAGGCGCGCGACTATTGGGACATGTATGCGACCCAGTGGATCGTGGTGTCCGACATCGGCCTCAGCATCATGTCGGGCGAGGACGGCCTCAACGTGTTCGTGCGCTCGCTCGAGACCGCGACGCCGCTCAACCGCGTCAAGGTGCAGCTGCTCGCGCGCAACAACGAGGTACTGAGCGTCGCGATTACCGACCGCGACGGCATGGCGCATTTCGATCGCGGCTTGATCGAGGGCGCCGGCGGCCGCCTGGCCACGGCGGTCACGGCGTTCCGGCGCGACGGTGATTTCAGTTTCCTGGATCTGACCCGCGCGGCCTATGACCTCAGCGACCGCGGCGTCGGCGGGCGCGTCGCGCCTGCCAATCTCGATCTCTTCATCTACACCGACCGCGGAGTCTATCGGCCGGGCGAGACGGTGCATCTGGCGGCGTTGCTGCGCGACTGGACCGGCAAGAGCAAGGCGGGCCTCCCAATCACGCTGCGGCTGGTGCGGCCGGACGGCGTCGAAGTGCAGCGCTTCGAGAACCTGAAGGACAAGGAAGGCGGTTTCCAGCAGGACATCGCCATCTCGGAGTCCGCGCGCACGGGCACGTGGACGGTCGAGGCGTTCGTCGATCCGCACGAGCCGGCGATTGCGTCGGAGAGCTTCCTGGTGGAGGAAGTGGTGCCGGCGCGGATCGAGACCAAGCTGACCGCCTCTGCCGAGACGATCGAGCCCGGCAAGGCGCTGTCGATCGCGGGTGATGCCAAGTTCCTCTATGGCGCGCCGGCAGCGGACCTCAAGGTCAAGTCGGACCTGGTGGTGCAGCCTGACAGCGATCCGTTCCCGCAGTTCGAAGGCTATCGCTTCGGACTGGAGGAAGAAGAGACCAACCCACTGCGCATCTCCTTCGGCGATCTGCGCACGGATGCCAACGGTGCGTTCACGCTGCCGGTCGCGCTCGAAGACCTGCCGGATGTGCAGGCGCCGTTGAAGGCCACGTTGCGGGTCGAGGTCTACGAGTTCGGCGGCCGGCCGGTGATCGAGAGCGTCGATCTGCCGGTGCGCGAGAAGCCGCTCTATATCGGCATCAAGCCGCTGTTCGCCGACGCGGAGGTGCCGGAGGGCAGCAACGCCCAGTTCCAGGTCGTCACGCTCGACAAGAGCGGCGAACCGACGGCGGTGTCCAAGCTGGATTACCGCCTGATCCGCGAGGAATGGAGCTACGACTGGTTCTACAGCGGCAGTTCCTGGGACTATCACGTCTCGATCCAGGACGGCGAAGCCCGCACCGGCACCGCAACCACCGTCTCGAGCGATCTGGTCACCATCACCGAGCCGGTGACATGGGGCAACTACCGCCTCGAGGTCTATGACCCCGCGAGCGGTGCCGCCAGCTCCATGCGCTTCCACGCCGGCTGGTCGGCCAAGCCTGGCAGCGGCGAATCCCCGGACCGTCTCCAGGTCGTCAGCGACAAGGCGAGCTACAAGGCCGGCGAGACCGCGCAGATCCAGCTGCGCGCGCCGTTCGCAGGTGAAGTGCTGGTCGCCATCGCAACCGATCGGGTGCTCGACACGCGCGTGGTATCGATCCCAGCCGAGGGCATGGTGATCGAGATCGAGGTCGAGCCGGAGTGGGGCGCCGGCGCCTATGTGCTGGCGAGCGCGTTCCGGCCGGGCAAGGAGCAGGAGCGAGGCCCCGGCCGTGCCGTCGGCGTTTCGTGGCTGGCGGTCGATGCCGCGCCGCGCACCATCCAGGTGCAGATGCAGGTGCCGGACAAGGTGCTACCGCGGCAGAAGGTCGAGATTCCGGTGACGCTGTCGAATCTCAGCGGCGCGACCGCGTACCTCACCGTCGCGGCGGTCGATGAAGGCATCCTCACCCTCACCGATTTCGAAAGCCCGGATCCGGTCGACTATTTCTTCGGCAAGAAGCGATTACAGGTGGAGTTGCGCGACCTCTACGGCCAGCTGATCGACGGCAAGGCCGGCCGTCGCGGCCAGATCCGCGAAGGCGGCGATGGCGATTTCTCGCAGCGCGGTGCACCCAAGAAGATCGAGCTGGTGGCGCTCTATTCCGGCCTGGTCGAGGTGGGCCAGGACGGCAAGGCCACGGTCGCCTTCGACATTCCCGACTATAACGGCCGCCTGCGCCTGATGGCGGTGGCGTATGACGCGCAGAATGTCGGCTGGGCGGAAGCCGCGCTGGTGGTGCGCGATCCGGTGATCGCCGAAATCTCTGCGCCGCGCTTCCTGGCGCCGGGCGACAAGAGCAATCTGTCGCTCACTCTGCAGAACCTGGATGGCGCGGCGGGCCGCTATGACGTGGCGTTCGCGTCGTCCGGCGATGTGCAGCTGGCCGAGGGCGCCAGCGCCGGGGTGGACCTGGCGCAGGGCGGCACTACGCATCTGCGCGTGGCCCTGCTTGGCCAGCGCGTCGGTGGTGGCGAGATCACGCTGTCGCTGAAAGGTCCGGGCGGCTACGCGCTCGACCGCACCATCGCGATTCCAGTGCGGCCGACCAACACGCCGGTGACCGAGACGCTGACCATGCGGCTGATGCCGGGCGAGGCGATGACGCTCAACCAGTCGGCGCTCGATCCGTTCCTGGAAGGCGCGGAACTGCGCGCGAGCTTCAGCACCACGCCGAACCTCGACGTGCAGACCATCCTCACCAACCTGGAGCACTACCCGTACGGCTGCCTGGAGCAGACCATCTCCAGGGCCTATCCGCTGCTGGTGGCGGGCGACGTGGCGGAGCTGTGGCAGCTCGAGGACCGCTACAAGCAGATCGACAAGGAGCAGCTGAACAAGGCGATCCAGAGTACGCTCAACCGCCAGCGTTTCGACGGGCTGTTCGGGCTGTGGTCCGCGTTCGATTCCGGCGAGCCCTGGCTGTCCGCCTTCACCATGGATTTCCTGATGCGGGCGAAGGAGAAGGGCTACGCGATCCCGCAGTCGGCCATCGACCAGGGCATAGAGGGCATGCGCCGGATCGCCAGCGGGCAGAGTGGCGTCGACAGCGATGACGACCGCTATGGCCGCGGTCCGTCGGCGCAGGCCTATGCGCACTATGTGCTGGCGCGCGCCGGCCAGGCCAAGCTGGCCGACCTGCGCTACGCCGCCGACCAGATGTCGCAGCGCTCGACGCCGGCGCTGGCGCTCGCGCACGTGGCCGCCGCGCTCGCGATGAACGGCGAGCAGCAGCGCGCCACCGCGATGTTCGATGAAGCGACCAAGAAGGCCGAGCGGCGCGGCTACGGCTGGTGGGACTATGGCTCCACGCTGCGCGACCTCGCCGCCGTGGCGTTCCTGATGGCGGAGAGCAAGCAGTCGGGCCTCGACCCGACGCCGCTGATCGGCCGCGTCTCCGACATGCACGGCCAGAATCGCTGGCTCAGCACCCAGGAGCAGGTGTGGATCCTGCTGGCCGCGAAGGCGACAGCGGGGCAGGCGGCCGGCCTCAAGCTCGACGTCTCCGATGGCGTCAGCGTGGTGCAGGACAAGACCTTCTACATGCCAGCCGCCCTGTCGCTGCCCTCGGCGAAGACCTTCACCAACCGCGGCGATGTCGCGGTCTACGCCAAGGCGTCTGTCACTGGCGTACCGCGCGCGGACCTGCCGCCGGCGGATGAAGGATTCGCCATCACGCGGACGATCTATTCGCCCGATGGCACCGAGGTCGATCTCGCCACCGTCAAGCAGAACGATCTCATGGTCGTGGTGCTGACCGGGCAAGCGACCAGCGGCCTCGATCACCAGGCGCTGATCACCGACCTGCTGCCGGCCGGGTTCGAGGCGGAGATCGCCAGCCTCGCCAGCGCGCGGCAGACCGGCGACTATTCCTGGCTGCCGGAGCTGACCACGCCGCTCTATGCCGAGTATCGCGACGACCGGTTCGTCGCCGCGTTCGATGTCTTTGACGGCAGCGGCAGCCAGAACCGGGACTTCGCCTTCGCCTATCTGGTGCGCGCCGTGATGCCGGGCGACTACAAGGTGCCGGCGCCGAGCATCGAGGACATGTACAAGCCGAACTATCGCGGCCGCGGCGCCGTCGGCAAGACGCACATCACGGCGGCGGAGTAGCCGATGAAGCTGCGCCTGCGATCCGCGGCGATCGTCCTCGGCCTTGGCCTCGTGGCCATGGCCGGGACGGCGTTTGTCGCCGACCGCATGCTGCCACCACCGCTCGAGCGTCTAAACGCGGTCTCGACGCTCGTGCTGGACCGAGATCAGCGTGTGCTGCGTGCCTACACCACAGCAGAGGGCGCGTGGCGGCTGCTGGCGGACATTCCTCAGATCGATCCGAAGTTCATCGGTTTCCTCCTGGCGTACGAGGATCAGCGTTTCCGTACGCATCCGGGCGTCGATGCGCTGGCAGCGGGGCGCGCGACCTGGCAGGCGGTGAGCCATGGCCGCATCGTGTCGGGCGCCTCGACCTTGACGATGCAGCTGGCACGGCTGGTGGAGCCGAGCCCGCGCACCCTCGGCGCCAAGCTCGCGGAGATGGGCCGTGCACTGCAGATCGAGCGGCGCCTGAGCAAGGACGAGATCCTCGGCGCGTACCTCACCTTCGCGCCCTATGGCGGTAACCTCGAAGGCGTGCGCGCCGCCAGCCTCGCTTATTTCGGCAAGGAGCCGCGGCGCCTGACCGACGCGGAGGCGGCGCTGCTGGTCGCCTTGCCACAGGCGCCGGAGACGGTACGGCCGGATCGCTTCCCGCAGGCGGCGAAGAACGCGCGGGACAAGGTGCTGCGCCTGATGCAGGAGCGCGGCCTGATCGACGCGCGAGGGCTCGAGACGGCGCTGAGCGAGACGGTGCCTGAAATCCGCAGGGAGTTTCCGTTGAGCGCGCCGCATCTCGCCGACCGGTTGACGCGCGCACAGCCGACCGAGCGCCTCGTCCGGACGTCGATCGACGGCGACCTGCAACGCGCGCTGCTGCAGATCGCGCGGCGCTACCAGTTCCATCTCGAGCCGAGCGCGACCATCGCGATCCTGGCGGTGGAGAACAAGACGCGACAGGTGCGCGGCTATGTCGGCTCCAGCGACTTCTTCGCCAACCGCCGCTTCGGGCAGAACGACATGGTGACGGCGATCCGCTCTCCGGGCTCGGCGCTCAAGCCCCTCATCTACGCCATGGCGTTCGACGAGCTGGCGGCGCATCCCGAGACCACGATGCCGGATGTCGCGCTGCGCTTCGGGGACTACGCGCCGAAGAATTTCGACGGCCATTTCCGCGGCCAGATCAGCGCGCGCGAGGCGTTGCAGGCCTCGCTGAATATTCCGGCGGTCGCCTTGCTCGACCGGGTCGGCCCGCTGCGCTTCGTGCAGCGCCTGTCAGAATCCGGCGTGCCGCTGGCGTTCCCGACCGAGGCGAAGCTGCCAGGCCTGCCGGTCGCGCTCGGCGGCGTCGGCATCAGCCTCGAAGGGTTGGTGACGCTCTATGCTGACTTGGCGGAGCAGGGGAACGCGGCACCGCTGCGCTTCGGCGCTGACACCTCGGAAACGGTCGCGCTCGCCCCGCTGATGTCGGCGAAGTCAGCCTACTACGTCACCTCGATCCTGCTCGACACGCCGCCGCCGCCGAGCTTCCTCGCCGCTGGCAATCGCCGCCACGCGCAGCCGATTGCCTACAAGACCGGCACCTCGTTCGGCTTCCGCGACGCCTGGGCGGTTGGCTACACGCGCGACTACACGATCGGCGTCTGGGTCGGCCGGCCGGACGGTACCTTCTCTGCCGGCCGCATGGGCCGCGCCGATGCCGCGCCGATCCTGTTCGAGGCGTTCGACCTGCTGCCGCTAGCTGAGTCCGCGCTGCCGGCGACCGTGCCGCAGGGCGTCATCGCCGCCGACAACGCCAGCCTGCCGGCCAACTTGCGCGTCTTCCGCGTGCGGCCCGGCGCGATGGTCAACGACGTCGCCGCGACCAGGAGCGTGCGCATCGCCTATCCGATCGACGGTGCGACCTTGGAGCTTGCCAGTGCCGACGAAGCTTTGCCGGCGCTGACCTTGCAAGCCAATGGTGGCGCGCTGCCGCTGCGCTGGCTGGTCAACGGCCTGCCAATCGACTCACAGCCCTATCGCCGCCAGGCGCAGTGGAACCCGGACGGCCGCGGCCAGGTGCGCGTCACGGTCATCGACCGCGACGGCAACAGCGCCAGCAGCGCGGTGTGGATCAAGTAGACGCGCCGAGTTCGCGGAAGACCTGGACGTATTCGGCCGTCGCGAGGTTCGGCAGAGCGCAAGCTGCGTCGACGGTGAACCAGCGGAGCTCCACATGCTCGTCGCCATGAACGGCTGGGCTACCGCCTGACCACGCATCAACCCGGTAGATATGTAGCTCGATGCCCTCGGCTCGCAGCAGCGAGAGCTTGGCGAACTGCACGGGCGCAACACCGATCTCTTCCGCGACCTCGCGAACCAGGGCCTGCTCGATCGTCTCGCCCGGCTCGACGTGACCGCCGATGATGTCCCAGCAATCCGGATATGAACAGTGCGCCGCACGGCGCCCGAGCAGCAGCGCTCCATCCTTCAGCAGGATCGCGCCCACATAGGTCACACGGGTCGTGGCTATCCCTTTGGCTTGAACGCCTTGGCTTCTGCTCTCGCCTTGGCGATCTGGTCCTTGTTCAGCTCGCCTTCGATCAGGGTGCGCAGCGTGGTCGCCTGGTCTGCGGTCACGCCGGCTTGCGGGCCATTGGCCAGGGTGTTTGCGGCGATGGTGAGCCACTTGTAGCCCTGGAAGGGGTCCTTGACTTGCGTGCTGCGGGCATAGACGGCGCCGAGCTGATACTGGCCTTTGGCCGAGCCTTGGACAGCGGCACGCTCGTACCATTTCACCGCTTCGGCATCGTCCTGCGGCACACCCTGGCCGAGGTCATAGATCGAGCCGAGCAACAGCTGCATGTTGACGTCGCCCTGCTCGGCGAGCGGCTGCCAGATCGCAAGGGCGCCGGCGTAGTCGCCGCGGCCGAACGCATCCCAGCCCTCCTGCAACGATCCCCCCGATGCGCTTTGTGGGGCCGCAGCCTGCGGCGGGACCGCCGCCTGCGGCGTGGTAGCTTGCAGCGATCCGACGATCGGCGTCAGCTGCGGCTCCACGGGGGTTGCAGCCGGCGCCGGCTGCGTTTCTGCGGCGGGCTTTTCCGGCACGAACGGTTTGGGCGCCGGTGCGGCCGCTTGCGGTGCGGGAGCAGGCTCTGGCGTGGGCGCTGCCTCGGCCGCCGGTGCGGGCGCAGCGGCTGCCGCCAAAGGCGCGCCGGCGCAGCGGCGATGCTCGGCGCCGATCATCGAGCTCGGCATATCGGCGGGCACGGCGGTGATGACGAAGGTGTCTGGACCGCGCCGTTCGTACTCGTAGCTGCTGCCGACGCCATCGATGCCGGTGCTGGTGACTTTGACCTGGTCGCCCGCGACTTCGTACTTGGCCTGCAGCCGCGCCGCGATCTGCCCGCCGTAGTAGGAGCGCGTCTCGCCGGGCAGGAACTCCAGGCCGCCGTTGGGCGGGCAGCCGAGCGACGGGCCCTGCCACATGCCGATCAGCCAGTTGCCTGGATCGCCCGCGGGGGGCGGTGTGACGGCAGCCTGCTGGGTCGCCGCCGGTGTTGCTGCGGCGGGAGCGGGAGCGGGAGCGGGCGATCCGGTGTCGCCGTATTGCTCCGGCTGGTCCAGATCGCTCTGCGCGGGGCTCTCCGTCGGCGCGGCAGCGGATTCCGGGGCGGGCGCTGCGACAGGTTCGGGGGTGGACTCAACGACGGGCTCTGCAACAGGCTCTACAGCAGGCTCTACAGCAGGCTCTGGGGCGGGTGATGGCTCGACCGGAGTCGACGCGGCCTCGGCGACTTGGTCGTCGCCCGCGACCGTCATCGGCTCTGCGGCCGGGGCGGGTGATGGCTCGACTGGCGCTGCCTCTGCGACCGTCGCGCCTTGGGCCGCGGCGAACTCGCTGGAGGGCCGCAAGGCCGCCATGCGCTTGATCGAGACGGGATCGCCCATCTTGGCCGCCTTCTCGTACCAGGATTCGGCGAGCGCCTGGTCGAACGCGACGCCATAGCCGCCGGCATACATGTTCGCGATGTTGCGCATGGCGAGCGGCAGGTTCTGGTCGGCCGCCAGTTGGTACCAATGGGCGGCGGTGGCGTCGTCCTCGTCGACTCCCAGGCCATGGTCATAGAGCGCTCCCACGCTGTTCTGCGCGGTCGCGTCGCCGCCCTCAGCCAGCGGCAGCCATTCCTCCAGCGCTAGCTTAAAATTCCCATTGGAATAAGCGTCTACGCCGGTTTGATAATCCGATCTCGCAGGAGCGCTGAGGCCCATCGTGATAATTGTGAGAAGTATCACAGTGGTGCGAGCAAACAGCTTCAACTTTGGTCCCCTGATGATAGAATGCCGGGCAAATTTGAGCCTGTTTGTATCAGGCACTGTGGCTTCCGGGGAAGGGCATGATCATGGCATTCGTGTGCAGAGCGCCGCACGCGATAATGGCTGTTATCGCGATCCTGGCCGGGCTCGTCTGGGCCGGCGGAACCGCGCGCGCGGCCAGCCTGGTGGTCGACGTCGAGACTGGCCAGGTGATTGCATCCGACGCTCCTAATCACCTCTGGTACCCCGCGTCGCTCACCAAGATGATGACGGTCTACGTCGCTCTGTCGGAGATCGAGGCGGGTCGTCTCAGCTTCGACGACAAGATCAAGGTCTCGTCCTATGCCGCCGGCCAGAGCCCGGTGAAGTTCGGCCTGAAGGCGGGGCAGGTGATCACGGTGCGGCAGGCCATCAATGCCGCGATCGTCGCCTCCGGCAACGACGCGGCGGTCGCGTTGGCCGAGAAGGTGGCAGGCAGCGAAGAGGCGTTTGCCGCGCGCATGACGGCGATGGCGCGCGATCTCGGCATGGCGCGCACGGTGTTCCGCAACGCCTCCGGCCTGCCGCATGACGGGCAGGTGACGACGGCGCGCGACATGGCGGTGTTGGCGACCGCGCTGCTGCGCGACTATCCGAAGCACTATCCGCTGTTCAACCAGCGCGCCGTCACCATCGGCAAGCGCAGCCGCGGCACCGTCAACGGGATCCTCGGCAGTTACGCCGGCGCGGACGGGTTCAAGACCGGCTTCACCTGCGGCTCCGGCTATAATCTGGTGGCTTCCGCCACGCGCGACGGGCGGCGGGTCATCGGCGTGGTGCTGGGCAGCGCCAATCGCGGGCAGCGCACGATCGATATGACGGGACTGCTCAATCGTGCCTTCGCGTCGAACGCCTCCAAGGGCTCGACGCTAGCCGAACTCGGGCAGATCGTCACGGCGGCCGACAGCGGGCCAGCCCCAACCATTCTGTCGGCAGGAAAGTGCACGGCGGCGGTGGGCGAAGATGGCGGCACCATCACCTCGGCGGCGCGCCTCAGCGGCTGGGGCGTCGTGTTCGGCGCCTATCCCGAGCGTGGCAAGGCCGAGCAGGTGCTGAAGAGCGCCAAGGATTCTCTGGGTCCGTTGGCCAAGGGCGGCCGCCCGGCGATCGTGCAGAAGGCCTATGAAGGGACCGCGCGCTATAGCGCCATGCTGGTCGGCATGGACCAGCAGGCCGCCGGCAAGGCCTGCAAGGCGCTGTGGGACAAGGACGTCTATTGCCTCGCTGTCAGCCCGCAGGTGCTCGGCAATCCCGATTCCGTGTGGCGCTGATCACACTTGTGACTTGCGCGCCTGATCGCGGGGGGCCACCTTTTTGGTGGTGCGACCGATCCATGGCGAGGTCATGCAGACGATCCAAAGACAGACTGCTCCAGTAGCGAAGTTCCTGGCCACCGTGCTCTTGGCGACCGTGGTCGCGGCTTGCGCCGCGCCGGTGCCGAAGCCGGCGATGGTGCCGCTCGGCCAGACCGGCGACTTCGGCTACAGCGAGCGCGACGTCGGAACGGACAAGATCGAGGTGACCTATACCGGCTCCAACATTCGCGTGTCCTCCAGCCAGGGCAGGGAGGATTCGCGGCTGGTGGCGGAGCGCGCGAAGACCCGCGACCTTGCCATCTGGCGCGCCGCGCAGATCGCCGACCAGCGCGGCATGGCGGCGATGAAGATCGAGAACGAAGCGCGCGACACCGACGTGCAGGTCACGCGGGAATATGTGCAAGGCTATGGCCCGTACTATCCGTACGGGTGGCGCCGCTACGGCTATTCGGGCAGGCCGTATTGGTTCTACGACGAGCCCTACTACTATCAGCCGGTGCGGCGCGCGTACGGGCAAGCCGTCACCACGCTGACCGTGCTGTTGCTGAAGCAATACGATCCGGACGACCAGACGCAGCTGCCGGTCAAGGAGACTCTGACGCGCCTGGAGTCGGCGCGATCCGGCGCGGCTTACTAGCGTTACCGCGGCAGCAGGCGACTGCGCGGCGCGATCACGCTGAGGTCGTCGAGGCTCAGGCAATGGGTGACGACGTCGCCATCGCCCAGCGGGAACAGCACCCATTGGAACACGTGGTCCGGCTTGCCCTGCCAAGTCACGGTCGAGAGGCCGTATGACGGCGCGCGCCTTTCCGAGACGCGCTCATAGAGCAGGCGGTTGAGCGCAATCGCCGACTCGCCCCAGCCGGTTTCATCGAGCCAGCGGTTGGAGAAATCCTCTCCGATGATGCGCGCGACCTCGGTGCCCACCACGCGGTAACGCACGCGGAACGGATCATGGTGCAGTTCCATGATCGAGACATAGGGCAGCCAGGGAACCAGCTCGATCGGGTCGATCTCCTCGCGGCGCGGCATTGCACGCGTGCCGCGCACGCCATCCCAATGCTCCTCCAGCCCCGCAATGAGCTTCGAGGTGATCTCGCGCCGCTCCAGGAAGCAAATATGCCCCTGGATCCACTCTCGCTCGGCCATCCGTACGTCCCACCGTCCCGGCCGGGAGTATAGGGACTTGCGCCCGCTGGGCCAGCCCCCTTGAATAGGCGATTAACCCATCGGTGGGCGATCGATGACAGAAAAGAAACCCGGCGCGTTCCGGATGAGCCTTGGCGCCAGGCTGCGCACCTATTTTTTCGCAGGTGTCCTGATCACGGCTCCCGTGAGCCTGACGATTTATCTGGCTTGGCTGTTCATTACATTTGTTGATGAAAGGGTGTTCAGCGTCCTGCCACCGGAATACAACCCCGAAACCTATCTGCCGTTCTCGATCCCTGGGATCGGCCTGCTGCTGGCGTTGGTCGGGATGACGCTGATCGGTGCGCTGACCGCCGGCATCATAGGGCGCGCGCTCAACGGATTGCTCGAGGGCATCCTCAACCGCCTGCCGGTGATCCGCTCGCTCTATGGCGCGATCAAGCAGATCATGGAAACGGTGCTGGCGAACAAGTCGGCAGCGTTCCGCGAATGCGTCTTGATCGAATACCCACGCAAGGGCATGTGGACATTGGGCTTCATCACCGGCGCCACCAAGGGCGAGGTGCAGGAGAAGACCGCGGAGGAAGTCATCAACGTGTTCGTGCCGACGACCCCCAACCCGACCTCCGGCTTCCTGCTGTTCGTGCCCGTGCAGGACATCATCCGGCTCAAGATGCCGATCGAGGACGGGCTGAAGCTGGTGGTCTCCGGCGGCATCGTGACGCCGCCGGTCGAGGCGACCGCGCTGCCGGCTAGCCCGACGTCAGGGTCTTGATCGCCGAATCCTGGCGGAAGAGATATAGCAGCATCCTGAGCGCTTCGCCGCGCTCGGACTTCAGCTGCGGGTCGCGCTCCACGATCAGCCGTGCATCGTCGCGCGCCGTGGCGAGCAGGTCGCCATGCACGGCGAGGTCCGCGTAGTGGAATCCAGGCAAGCCGCTCTGGCGCGTGCCGAGCAGCTCGCCGCCGCCGCGCAGGCGCAGGTCTTCTTCCGCGATCCGGAATCCGTCCTCGGTCTCGCGCAGGATCTGCAGGCGGGCCTTGGCGGTCTCACCGAGCGGCGCTTGGTAGAGCAGCACACAATTCGATTTCGCGGCGCCGCGGCCGACACGGCCGCGCAGCTGGTGGAGCTGGGCGAGGCCGAAGCGCTCGGCGTGCTCCACCACCATCACGGTCGCTTCCGGCACGTTGACGCCGACCTCGATCACCGTGGTGGCGACAAGGATGTCGAGATCGCCAGCGGCGAAGGCGGCCATGGTGGCATCGCGCTCCGCCGCCTTTTGCTTGCCGTGGACCAGGCCGACGCGCTCGCCGAAGGTCTGGCGCAGCACGCGATGGCGTTCCGTTGCGGCAGCAAGATCGACCGCTTCTGACTCGTCCACCAGGGGACAGACCCAGTAGATGCGCGCGCCGTGCGCGATCGCGCGCTTCAGGCCGTCGGCGACCTCGTGCAGGCGTTCCAGCGGGACGGTGCGGGTGTCGATCGGCTGCCGGCCCGCGGGTTTCTCGGTCAGCTTCGACACGTCGATATCGCCATAGGCGGTCATCATCAGGGTGCGCGGGATGGGCGTCGCGGTCATCACCAGCAGGTCGACGCCGGCGCCCTTGTCGGCGAGCGCCATGCGCTGCTCGACGCCGAAACGATGCTGCTCGTCCACGATGGCGAGGCGCAGGTCGCCGAACTCCACGTCTTCCTGAACCAGGGCGTGGGTGCCGACGATCAGCTTCAGCTCGCCCGATGCGAGCCGCGACAGTATCGCGTCGCGCGCCTTGCCCTTGTCGCGACCGGTGAGCAGGGCGATCTCTTGCCCCACGGCTTTGCACAGCGGCTCCAGGGTCGCGAAATGCTGGCGCGCCAGGATGTCGGTCGGCGCCAGCAGCGCGGCCTGGCCGCCCCCCTCCACCGCGTTCGCCATCGCCAGCAGCGCGACCACGGTCTTGCCGCTGCCGACATCGCCCTGCAGCAGACGCAGCATGCGGGTCGGCTCGGCCATGTCGGCGATGATCTCGCCGAGCGCCTGCTCCTGGGACTTGGTCAGGGTGTAGGGCAGCTTGCCGACGATGCGGCGGCGCAGGGCGCCGTTGCCCTTGTTGGAGCGCCCGGCCTTGCGCTTGTTGCGCGAGCGCACGATCGCCAGCGCCAGCTGGTTGCTCAACAGCTCGTCATAGGCCAGCCGCATGCGCGGCGGAGACAATGTCGACAACTCAGCTTCACCCTGAAGATGATGGACGGCGCGCAGCGCTTCCACCCAGCCGTCCCATTGCCGCTGTTTGACGATGCCAGCATCGATCCATTCGGGAAGCGTGGGCAATCGCTCGAGCGCGGCATCGATCGCCTTGCGCAACACCTTGGGCGCGAGGCCCGCGGTCATGGGATAGACCGGCTCCACGATCTGGATTGTGGAGAGTTCCTCTTCCGGCACGATATGGTCAGGATGGACCATGTTGAGCTCGCCGCCGAAGCGGTCGATGCGGCCGCTAACCGCGCGCGTCTGGCCGAGCGGCAAGGTCTTCAGCAGATAATCCTCGCGCGCGTTGAAGAACACGAGATCGATGAAACCGGTCGAATCGGAGCAATGCACCTTGTACGGCTGGCGCGGGTTGTGCGATTTCACGTGCCGCTCAACCCGCACCACGACCGTGGCGATCGCGCCGCCTTCGGCGGTCGACAGGTGCGGCTGGTTGCGGCGGTCGATCAGCCCGCTGGGCAGGTGCCCGGCCACGTCGATTACGAGCGGCCCGGCCAGCTTTTCCACCAGTTGCGCGAGCCGTTGACCGATGCCCGGCAAACTGGTTACTGACGCGAACAGAGGATTGAGGATGTTGGGTCGCACCGGTTCGGACTCGCGTCAGGCGATGATGGGGCGGCCAAGCTATCCCGCCCTTGGAGGACGGAAAAGGGCGATGACGGACGACCTGGAGATCGCGCGCAAACGGTTGAAATTCCGCTCCTGGCACCGCGGCACGCGGGAGATGGACCTGCTGCTCGGGCGGTTCGCGGACCAGCGGCTCAATGCGTTCGATGCAGAGGCGGTCGGCGTCTATGCCGCGTTGCTCGAGGAAAGCGACCCGGATATATACAACTGGGTCACCGGCCGGGAAGAGTGCCCGTCCGGCGTTTTGCGTCCGCTCATTGCGGATCTCGCGGAGTTCCATAGCAGTATTTCATCGTGAGTGATCTTCCCTTTGTCATTCCGGCGCCCGGCCGGCACCAGGTCGGCGGCGCGCCTGACGGCGCCGACGCGCTGCTGATCGCACGTCTGGCGGCGATTGCGCCCGGCGGCGTGCTGCATGTCGCGCAAGACGACCTGCGGATGGCGCGCACAGTCGAGATGCTGGGCTTCATGGCGCCGGACCTGACCGTCATCTCGTTCCCGGCCTGGGACTGCCTGCCGTACGACCGCGCCTCGCCGCACCGCGACATCCTGGCCCGCCGCATCGATGCCTTGAGCCGGCTGAGCGCCATGGAAGAGGGTGCGCGCACCAAGCTGGTGGTGGTGACGACGGTCGCCGCGATCCTGCAGCGCGTGCCGACACCGGCCGGCTTCAAGGGCACGCTGGAGCTGAAGCGCGGCGGGCGGCTCGACCAGGGCAAGCTGGTCGAGTACCTGGTCGGCAAGGGCTATGCGCGCAGCGGCACGGTCGGCGAAGCCGGCGAGTTCGCGGTGCGCGGCGGCATCGTTGACCTGTTCCCGCCCGGCACCAGCATGCCGATCCGGGTCGATTTCTTCGGCGACGAGGTCGAGGATCTGCGGCTGTTCGATCCGCTGTCGCAGCGCAGCCTCGGCAAGGTCGACGAGTTCGCGCTGCGGCCGATCAACGAGCTGCAGTTGACGCCCGACGCGATCGAGCATTTCCGCACCAACTACCGCAGCGAATTCGGCACCTCCGGCGCCGACGATCCGCTGTACGAGGCGATCAGCGCCGGCCGGCAGTTCCCCGGCATGGAGCATTGGCTGCCGCTGTTCGGAATCGAGCTGGTGCCGTTCGACTCCTATCTGCCGCGCGCCATCGTCACCCTCGACCACCAGGTCGACGAGGCGGTGAAGGCGCGGCTGGAGATGATCCAGGACTTCTACCAGGCGCGGCGCGATCTGCAGGCGGCCGAGCGCGAGAGCGGCGCGCCGGTCTATCGACCGCTGCCGGTCGGAAGGCTCCATATCGGCGAGAATGCCTGGCGGGAGTTCACCGGGAAGCGCGTGTCGCTGGCGCTGCATCCCTTCGGTGCGCCGGATGAGGGCGGTTGGCTGAACGGATCCGGGCGGTTCGGCAAGAGCTTCGCCGAGGCGCGCGCCAATCCGGACGTCAACCTGTACCAGGCCGTCGCCGCCTTCGCGCGCAACGAGCAGCAACAAGATCGCCATGTGCTGCTGACGGCCGGATCGACTGGCGCGCTCGAGCGCCTGGGGCACCTGCTGAGCGAGCATGGGCTGGCGCAGCAGGAGAATGTCGAGAGCTGGGACGCCTTCGGAGCGCTGCCAGTCGGCACTCTGGGCCGCGCCGTGCTGTCGCTGGAGAACGGCTTCCAGACCGACCGCGCGGTGGTGCTGACCGAGCAGGACATCCTGGGCGACCGTATGTTCCGCACGGTCGCGAAGAAAAAGAAGGCCGATGCCTTCCTGCATGAGTTGGCGAATTTCCATGCCGGCGATTTCGTCGTCCACATCGATCACGGCATCGGGCGCTACGAGGGCCTGGTGGCGCTGGATGTCGGCGGCGCGCCGCACGACTGCCTGCGCGTGATCTATGACGGCGGCGACAAGCTGTTCGTGCCGGTCGAGAATATCGACGTCCTCAGCCGCTATGGCGGCGAGGAGACGATCGTCGCGCTCGACAAGATGGGCGGAGCCGCCTGGCAGGCGCGCAAGGCGCGGGTCAAGCAGCGCATCCGCGACATCGCCAACCAGCTGATGAAGACCGCGGCCCTGCGCCAGATCAAGACCGCCGACGTGCTGCAGCCGGCCGAAGGCCTATTCGACGAATTCTGCGCCCGCTTCCCCTATGCCGAGACCGAGGACCAGCAGCGCGCGATCGTCGAAGTGATCGGCGACTTGGCGAACGGCCGGCCGATGGACCGCCTGGTGTGCGGCGACGTCGGCTTCGGCAAGACCGAGGTCGCGCTGCGCGCGGCCTTCGTCGCCGCCATGTCCGGCAAGCAGGTCGCGGTGGTAACGCCCACGACGCTGCTGTGCCGTCAGCATTTCAAGACCTTCACCGAGCGCTTCCAGGGCTTCCCCATCACCATCCGACAGATGTCGCGCCTGGTCACGGCGAAGGACATGGCGGACACCAAGGACAAGCTGAAGGCGGGCCGGGTGGACATCGTCATCGGCACCCATGCGCTGCTGGCCAAGAGCCTCGAGTTCGCCAAGCTCGGCCTGCTGATCGTCGACGAGGAGCAGCATTTTGGCGTCGTGCAGAAGGAGCGGCTGAAGGAGATGCGCGGCGACGTGCATGTGCTGACGCTGACCGCGACGCCGATCCCGCGCACCCTGCAGTTGGCGCTGTCCAACATCCGCGAAATGAGCCTCATCACCACGCCGCCGGTCGACCGGCTGGCGGTGCGCACTTTCGTGCTGCCGTACGATCCGGTGATCGTGCGCGAGGCGATCATGCGCGAGCATTTCCGCGGCGGCCAGATCTTCTATGTCTGCCCGCGCATCGAGGACCTGGAGACCGTCGCGGCGCGCCTGCGCAGCCTGGTGCCGGAGATCAAGTTCGTGATGGCGCACGGCCGGATGTCGCCGACCGCGCTCGAGAAGGCGATGAACGCCTTCTATGACGGCAGCTACGAACTGCTGCTGGCGACCAACATCATCGAGTCCGGGCTCGACATCCCGACCGCCAACACCATGGTCATCCACCGCGCCGACATGTTCGGCCTGGCGCAGCTCTACCAGCTACGCGGGCGCATCGGCCGGTCGAAGCTGCGCGGCTACGCCTACCTGACCACGCCGCCGGGCAAGGCGCTGACCGAGACCGCGCAGCGCCGCCTCGAGGTGATGCAGACCCTCGACCAGCTGGGCGCGGGCTTCACCCTCGCCAGTCATGACCTCGACATCCGCGGCGCCGGCAACCTGCTGGGCGACGAGCAATCGGGCCATGTGCGCGAGGTCGGCGTCGAACTCTACCAGCACCTGTTGGAAGAGGCGGTGCGTGAGGCGCGCGGCACGGAGAAGGTAGCGGCGCAGGACTGGACCCCGCAGATCAACATCAGCATGCCGGTGCTGATACCCGAGAGCTACGTGCAGGACCTCAACGTTCGCCTCGGCCTTTATCGACGGCTGGCGGACCTCGCGACCGAGCAAGAGATCGACGCCTTTGCGGCCGAGCTGATCGACCGTTTCGGCCCGCTGCCGGTGGAGGCGGAGAACCTGCTGCAGGTGGTGGCGTTCAAGCAACTGTGCCGGTCGTCCGGCGTGGAGCGGCTGGAGATCGGGCCCAAGGGCGCCGTGATCGCGTTCAAGGACAACCGCTTCGCACGGCCGGAGAAGCTGGTCGAATTCATCACCAAGCGCCAGAGCATCGTGACGCTGCGCCCGGATCACCGCTTGGTCTATCGCCAGGACTGGGCCGACACCAAGGCGCGCATGAATGGCGTCAAGAAGCTGATGCAGAATCTGGCGAGCATGGCGGCGTGACGCGGCGGGCGCGTGTGGGCTAGCGGCTCGCGAGGTGACGGAACTCGTCGCCGGTATCGGCCAGGAAACTTGCGCGCCACTCGGCGTTTTGCTGATCGCGCTGCATGGTTTGAGTGATGACTGCGCGATCGATCGGAACCGGCAGCGTCAACCTCATGAGCCCCGCGATTCGGTCGACGACGAGTTGCGGGTCGGCGAGGATATCCTCATAGGCGATGGACAAAGGCTGGACGCCCAACCGCCCGATCGCCGCGTCCCAGATCGCCTCCTGCCGTTCGATCGAGCGCAGGCCATGACGGATGGCGCCGGCATCGTAGGCCGGCGCACCTCTTGGCTGATCGGTGGCGATGAATTGACCGGTCTGCCGGGCGCGCGCCAGCGATATGGCCTGGCCAAGCCGATCGCGACGACGGATCCTGACCACCGCCAGGTTGGGCAGATCGCGGAAGGGGTCGGTGCTGCCGGCCAGCGACAGCAACTGCGGGCCGATGATCTTGACGGCGTAGATGCCGTTGCCAGTGGCGCCCCTGGTCCGGACGATATCGAGCTGCGCCTGACGGTCGGTGGGATAGGCCGGGTCGAAGCGTCGGCGTTGGCCGGCGGTATTGAAGTACTCCCGGGGATTGCCAAGCACGCCGGTGCTGCTGAGCAACTGGCAGAGATACGTGCTCCCGGTTCGGGAGGTCGCGCAGATCATGTAACCGCGGTTGGCCAGCGGCGGCGCCAATCCAAGGCCGATGGCAATGCGCCGCTGCCAGCGGCTGACGGACTTGCGGAGGCGACGGAACGGCCGCAACCGGCGCGCCGGCTTCTGGAATTTGCCGGGCGCTGTCATGGACAGATCAGGCGACGCCCTTATGGGTGTCTTCCTCGCGCGCCAGATCGAGCATGTTGAGCAGCGCTTCCGGCTCCTGCGCGCCGGACAGGCCGAACCGGCCGTTGAAGACGAAGAAGGGCACGCCGTTGATGCCGATGCGGCGGGACTGCAGGTCTTCGGTCATCGCCGAATCCAGCCGGCCGCCATCGACCAACGCGTCGGCGATCGCCGCGCCGGACAAACCCGCTTTGTCGCCGAGCTCGGACAGGATCTCGGGATCGCCGATGTCCTGACCCTGGCTGAAATAGGCCTTGAAGATCAGCTCCAGCAGTTCCGGCTGCCTCTCCTCCTCGGCGGCGGCGTAGAGCAGGCGGTGCGAGCGCACGGTGTTGGGCGTGCGCACGATTCGGTCGAAGTCGAACTTGATGCCTTCCTGGGCGCCGACCCGCGACACGGCTTCGTAGAGCCGTTGCGCCCGCTCCAGGCTGCCGAACTTGGCGATGACGTATTGCCGCCGGTCCATGCCCGAGGCGGGCAGGCCGGGATTGAGCTGGAACGCCCGCCAGCGGCGGGTAAGGCCGGGCTGCGGCCGCAGGCGCAAGGCGCGCTCCAGCCGGCGCTTGCCGATGTAGCACCAGGGGCAGACCGTGTCGGAGAAGATTTCCAGCAGCATGGCGGGATTCTAGGGCGATTCCGGCCGGTGCGCCAGCCGGCCTATTCGTCGAATCTGGGCTTCGGCGCAAGGGCCTTCAGCAGGGCGTCGGACATGGTGTCGCCGATCGAGGAGGGCTCGGGCACGGTCAGATGGGCGCCGGCGTCCCGCAACTCCTTGGCATGCTCGTCGTCGAACGCCCGGCTGAGAATGACCATCTCCGGCAGCACGTAGTGGACCAGCGCCACCAGGTGGACCGCCTTCTCGGCATCGTTGATGGCGATGACCATGGCCTTGGCGTCGGCGAGGCCGAGCGCCTCCATCACCTCGATCCGGCCGGCGTCGCCGTAATAAACCGGCAAGCCGTGGCGCCGCGCCCGGTTGACGTTGTTGGGATCGCTGTCGATCGCAACCCAGGGGATCTCCTCCTTGGCCATGCGCGACGATACTGCCGCGCCGATCCGGCCATAGCCGGCGATGATGACGTGATCGTGGATTCCCTCGGGCAGGAAGGGCAGGGCGTCCTCGGGTACCTCGGTGCGGCGGGCGATCCGTGGCGCGAGCCGATCGCCGGCCAGGGCCAGCGCCGGCGTCAGCATCATCGACAGCACGACGACGAGGATCAGCTCCTGCTGTAGCACGGGCGACAACAGCTGCTCGCGGCCGGCGAGCGCGAACAGCACGAAGGCGAACTCGCCGCCTTGCGCCAGCACCAGGCCAAGCCGGACCGAGCCGGCGGAGGTCAGGAACAGGCGCTGGCACAGGACGAAGATGACGATGCCCTTGATGGCAAGCAGCCCTGCCAACATGAGCAGGATCTCGAGCCCGTGGCGCGGCAGCAAGTCGGTCTCGAGCAGCATGCCGACCGTCATGAAGAACAGGCCCAGCAGCAGCCCGCGGAACGGCTCGATCTCCGCCGCAACCTGATGACGATAGGCGGTGTCCGCCAGCAGCATGCCGGCCAGCAGGGCGCCGAACGCCATGGAAAGACCGGCGGTGTGGGTGACCGCGCCGGCTGCGAGCACGATCAGCAGCGTCAGGGCGGCGAAGATTTCCTTGCTGTGGGTCGCGGCGACGGCGTTCATCAACGGCCGCAGGACGATGCGCCCGATGCCGAGGATGAGCATGGTCACGGCCACCGCCTTGAGGACGCTGAGGCCGACCGCCTGGGTCATCTCAAGCGGCGTGCCGCGCAGGGCGGGAATGAGGACGAGCAGCGGACCGACTGCCAGGTCCTGGGTCATCAGGATGCCGAGTGCGCCGCGGCCGAACCGGGAATGCATCTCGCGCCGCTCCGCCAGCAGGCGCAGCACGATCGCGGTCGACGACAGCGACAGGGCGGCGCCGATCGCGACCGAGGCCGGACCGCCGAGCCCGACCAGCATGCAGATTCCTGCTAGCAGAGCGGTGGTCACCAGCACCTGTAAGCCGCCCAGCAGGAACATGGTGCGGGGGAGTTGGCGCAGGCGTTCGAGCGGCAGCTCAAGCCCCACGGTAAAGAGCAGGAAGACGATGCCGAGCTCCGCCAGGGCCTGCGGCGCGTGGACATCCCCGATCAGGTCGAGGAAGGCAGGGCCGATGAGCAGTCCGGCCGCGAGATAGCCGATGATGGAGCTGAGCTTTAACCGCTCGGCGAGCGAGGCCCCGACGACCGCAGCCGTCAGGATGACAAGCGTATCGATGAAAATGCCTAGATAAGCCCCGTCCATCCGCCCCCAATCGCCGTGCCGCGCAGATGCGCGCGCTGTTCTGCCAATCGGTTATACGGAACCGAAACGCACGATGCAGCCAAAAAATTAGGCAGAGAGGCGGCGGCAAGCAATGAAGATCGCTTACCGCCGCCGTTCAGACGATTAGGCGAAGATCGTATTCGTCTCGATATGGGTCTGCAGCGCTTGGGCACTGACGTCGGCGAACCGGGCGAAGCAGAAATCGACGCTGTTGTCGACCGGGTCGTCATAGACGAGCGCGCTGCCGCCCTTGATGTCGATCACTTTGATGTAGTCGCCGTTCAGCGACTGGGTGGGGTCATCCAGGTTCGTCACGTCGATCTGGACGATCTCGTCCTCGTCGACATCGAAATCCAGGATCCACGGCGCCTTCGACTGCGGCTGCTCGTCGCCGTTGGTCAGCCATTCGTTGGTGGAGAAGAAGACCATATCGGCGCCGCTGCCCAGGGTGATCTCCGACACGTTCGGATTGTCCCACGCGGCGCGGGTCATCGAGAAGACGTCTATGCCGGCGCCGAGGTCGGCTTTGCATGCGCCGCCAAAGAGGGTCAACTCGTCGTATCCGTCGCCCATCGATATGACGTCGAAGAGACCAAGAACAAAGACATCGTCGTTGCCGGCTCCGGTGTCGACATTGGCGTTGCAATAGAACATGGTTTGGATGTGATCGTCGCCGTCGCCGCTGACCACGACGTCATTGAACCCGCCGTAGGCGGCCTTATTGGCGGCATTCCACATGTCAGCATACCAGAACAGCCAGTCGGCGCCGGTGCCGATCCAGTCGTCTGCCTTCGAACCGAGGACGATGTCGTCCCCGTTCCAGCCCGCGGCGTAGCCGAACCCCGCCGCATCGCCGTCGGCAGCCAGCGCAATCAGATCGTTGCCGCTTCCGCCATCCACGTGATCCTCGTTGGTCGCCAGGATGAGGTCGTTTCCAGATCCGCCATAGATCTCATCGCGCAACACGCCAAACGGATCGCCGAACGGATGCGGCGCTTCATCCAGGTCCTCATTGACCAGCTGATCGGTCTCGGTGGCGACGATGACGTCGTTGCCGGCGCCTGCATCGAGGTAGTCGATTCCGATACCGGCGTAGAGAATGTCATTGCCGGCGGCGGCGAACAGCTGATCGTTGCCGTTGCCGCCGGCCAGGATGTCGTCGCCCGCGTTGCTGAAGATGCGGTCGTTGGCGTCATCGCCGCTGATCAGGTCGTTCAACGCGCCGCCGACGATGAAATCGTTGCCGGCCGCACCGTAGAAGATCTGCGTCGGATCATAGCCGATGGCATCCGCCTTGGCCTGATCCGCCGGCAACACCACGAAATCGTCACCGCGCAAGGCAGAATAGTATGAGGCCGGGTCGTACTGGTTGGCCTTGAGGGTGTTGAAGTTGACGTTGTCGGGGCTGGGCGTGAACAGCGGCGGCAACGGCCCGGGATTGAGCACATCGCCAGGGCCAGCGGCCGGACCGCCCGGGAGGGGCGGCGGCGGGATCCAGATGAATGTTTCGGAACCGGTACCACGGGCGAGCAGATCGTCGCGGTCAAATAGCCGCTTGAAGGACTTGGCCATGAGCCACCTCTATCGAATACTTGGGCTGTCCCCGCTGCTTGGTCGCGCATCAGGCGCCGGGGTTTGACGCGAAGCGTCGCCCGCACGCGTTTGTGATCGCGGTCACAGGAAAGGTCGGCAAAAAGGCGGCCGGCGGAGACGAGCCGCTCGCTGCCCAGGGGGTGGACTAGACGAAGGTCGTGTGGAGTTCGATGCTGGCCTGCAGCACATCGGCGGTGACGCCCGCGAACCTGGCGAAGCAGAAGTCGTCGGCGTCGCGAGTAGGGTGATCGTAGATCAACGCGCTGCCGCCCGTGATGTTGACGGCGTAGATATAGCGCGGAACCAGCGATGCAGCGATATCGTCGACATTTGTGATGTTGATCTGGCTGATCACGTCGGTGCTTGGATTGAAATCGAGAATCCATGGCGCCTCGGACAGCGGCTGCTGGTCGCCGCTGGTCAACCACTCGTTGGTATTGAAGAACAGCTTGTCGGCTCCCGCGCCCAACGTGATCTCGGAGATGTTGGGGTTGTCGTGCGCCTCACGGACAAATTCGAACACATCGTTACCGTCACCTAGATCGGCCTTGCAGGCGCCGCCAAGTAGCACCAGCGTGTCATTGTCGTCGCCCATCGATATGACGTCGCGAAGGCCGATGACCCACACCGTATCATCGCCAATGCCCGTATCGACTGTGGCATTGCAGTACATCATGGTCATGATGCGGTCATTGCCGCCGCCGCCGATGACCGTGTCGTTGAAACCGCCGAAGGCCGCCTCGTTCTCTGGCGTCCAAAATTCAGTCGGCCAGAGCAGGTCGCTGCTGCCGGTGGATATCCACTCGCCGAATTCGTCATCCGAACCGACAATTATGTCGTCGCCGTTTCCGCCGATGGCGTCCCCAAATCCGTAGGCGTCGGTGCAATCGACAAGCTCGATACGGTCATTGCCGCTTCCGCCGAAGACGAAATCTTCGTGCGTTGCAAGGATGCGATCGTCGCCGGCGCCGGCATTGATGTAGTCCCGGGACACCTCGCCGCCCCCCGGAAGAGGTGCTTTCTCGAACAGGTCGAGCAGATGCCCGTCATCGTCGTTTGCGACGATGATGTCGTTTCCGGCGCCGGCATCGATGTAGTCGATGCCGGCGCCGGCCCAGAGGAGGTCATTGCCCTTGGCGCCGATAAGCCAGTCGTGGCCTTCGCCGCCCAACAAGGCGTCGTTGCCGTTGTTGCCGTAGAGGCGGTCATTGCCGTGGCCGCCGTAGACCAGGTCGTTGAGTCCGCCGCCGGTCACAGTGTCGTTGCCCAGGCCGGCCTGGAAAGTGCGTGTGGCGTCATAGCCGATCGCATCGGCCTTGGCCTGGTTCAGCGGCAGCACCACGGTGTCGCTGCCCTCCTGCGCCGCGTAGTACGAGGCGGGGTCGTAGTGGCCGGCCTTGAGCGTGTTGAAGTCGACGTTGTCGGGCTTCACGGTGAACAACGGCGGCAGCAAGCCCCTGAGCACGACGCCGGAGCTGGGGGAGGGTAGCGACGCGCCGGTGAGATGGCTGCTGTCATCGATGGCATCATCGAGAAGATCGCTCTCTTGGAACCAGCGCTTGGTGGGCCTAGCCATCTGTCACCCTCTCAGCCAGGCGCAGATGCGCCGCGTCCCCCAGTCAAGGGTAAGAGGGTTTGTGGCGTGTGCCAGGAAAAGAGGGCGGTTAAGTGACTGACGTCACGGCTATGGAGCGGATTCTGGCTGTTTCTTCGGAGCCTGCCCTCCCGTGGTGGTTCGTCATTTGTTCGGTCACCTCGGCATGCCGGAACGTCCTCATGCGTGCCGTGTTCTCATCCATAACGGAATCAAGAGGACCGCGATGGCCCGGCCATTCTGGCGCGGTCAGCTTCGGCTGGCCCTGGTGACCTGCCCGATCAATCTCACGCCCGCCACCACCGAGCGTGACAAGGTTCGGTTCCATAAGCTCAATCGAGAGACCGGTAATCGACTGCGCATGCAGATGATCGATTCCGAGACCGAGGACGTGGTCGACCGCGACGAGACGGTGATGGGCTACGAGTTCGAGAAGGGAAAATACGTCACCGTCGAGAATGAGGAGCTCGACAAGCTGAAGATCGAAAGCTCCGATGTCATCAATATTGAGCGCGTGGTGCCAGTCGACGAGGTCGACTGGCTGTACTGGGAAAAGCCCTATCTGCTCGAGCCCGACGCGCGCGGCAAGGGCGCCAGAAGCACGGTCGACATCTTCGCCACCATCCGCGAGGCGCTGAAAGCGAAGGAGGTGGTTGGGCTCGGCCATGCGGTGATCGGACGGCGCGAGCGGCCGGTGATGATCCAGCCGCGCGGCAAGGGCATGATGCTGCTGACGCTGCGCGACCCGGACGAGATCCGCAAGCCCGAGGAGGCGTTCGACGACATCAGCGACGTGAAGATCGACAAGGACAATCTCCACATGGCGGAGACCCTGATCGAACGCCTGAGCGGCAAGTTCGACCACGGCATGTTCGAGGATCGCTATCAAGAGGCGCTGCACAAGCTGGTGGCCGCCAAGCAGAAGGGCAAGAAGATCGTCTTCGCCGAAGAGCCCGCGCGCGACAGCAACATCGTCGACATCACCGAAGCCTTGAAAGCGAGCCTGCGCGGAACTACCAAGGCAGCCAATACCAACAACAGCCGCGCCTCACCAAAGACGCGCCCGACAGCCCGCGGCAAGTCGACTCGCAAGCGCGGCAAGCACGCAGCCTAACGCAACAATTCGAACTGGAGCGTTCCGCACGCGTCACGCGCGCGGAACAAATCGGTGTGCGATTTTCCGCGATCAGTCCGAGCATTTGTTCCCACGTCATCGCACGGAACACGCGCGTCGGCGAGGCATTGATATGGCATGTCCAAGCGATCAGGCGACATCGGAAACAAAGTCATAGAATCGGTGATGGTGGTCGAGCCGGATGTTCTGGTCCGCATGACCGTCGCCGACTACCTGCGCGAATGCGGCTACCGCGTGGTGGAGGCCATCACGGGTGAGGAGGCGCTGAGCATTCTCGGCGCCGGCATCAAGGTCGACACGATCCTGTCCGCGGTAAAGCTGCTGGGTGCGATCGACGGCTTCGCCTTGGCGCAGCGAATCCGCGAAAGCTTCAACGGCGTCGAGGTCATCCTGACCACCGGCTATGCCATGACGGCCAAGAAGGCCGGCGAGCTGTGCGAGCTCGGGGCGGGCAAGCGGCCCTATCATCCGGATTTGATCGTCGACCGGTTGAAGCTACTGTTCGAGAGGCATCGGCCCAAGCCAGGTTAATATTTGGGAACAATTTCAGGATTCAGCGGTTGGTCCGTTCGGAGAGGGAGGGCGTGCATGGGGGTAACGGCGGACCAGGTTGCAGAGGAGGAGCGTCGGACCGTTCTGCTGGTCGAGGATGACGCACTTCTGCGCGTTTCGGCTGCCGATCATCTCCGAGGCAAGGGGTATCATGTTGTCGAGGCCGGCACGGTCATCGAAGCCGCGACGGTGTTGTCCTCCGGCCCGCCTGTCCATCTGGTGTTCAGCGATGTCGACCTGCCCGGCGCCACCGGCGGGCTGTCGCTTGCCGTCTGGATCAACGCCTATCATTCCAACGTACCGGTCATTCTCACGTCGGGCGTGCGGGCGGTCATGCCGACGCTCGCCGACCAGCGCCGGATTCCGTTCATCCCGAAGCCCTACGACTTCGAGAAGGTTGCCGCCCTGATCGCCAAGGTGATCGCCGAGGCGTTTCCATCACGGCAAGGCTGATCGGACGCCACCCGTTCTCTATTTTTTGTCTTTAAAACGGACTAAAACACTATTATACATCCGATATGGCAGCTGATTTGCGATCCAATTCCTGATGCTGACGCTGAGCCATCTCGCCAATCTCATGGCGCTCCTGTTGGGGGAGCGGCCGGAGACCATGCAGCTGATCGCACGCAACCTGCGGGAAGCGCGCCTGGTCGCGAGCGGCGGCCGGGGCCGCGGCGGCGCGCGACAGGAGCCCCGCCACGTCGCGAACATGATCATCGCGGCCTGCGCCACCGACCAGGTGGTCGATGCGGCAAGCGCGGCCGCGACCTTTGCCAATCTTGAGCTGGCGCCCTCGGCCACACCGCGGCAGCGGGTCCGGCGCGGCGCTCCGGTGGCGCCGCCTTCGCGGGTCATGCGCATGAGCGGGCCCGAAACGATTGTCCCGCGGGAGCTGGCGTTCGCGACCAAGGCCGGCGCCAAGTTCGGCGACGTTGTCGCCAACCTGGTGGAGCTGGCGGCGGACGGACGGCTCTATTCGCTCCTGATGAGCCATGCCGCGGACTTCGTCGATCGCGATTTGCTGCGCGCCGGTGCCGATGCCATCAAGCATGCGCCGCGCGGAGGCCGACCGGCGGCGACGGCGGAACTGGCCGCCAAGATGGCGGCCCATGTGCAGACCCTGCTCGACCAGTCAGCGATCTATCTCAAGATCAGCCTGCTGCGCCCCCTGCCGGCGGCACGGATCGAGTTCGGCACGCAGCACGAAAACGAACAGAGGGTTCTGCTGCGGACCGAGTTCGCATTGCCCGCCACCTTCGTCGCGAACCCGCGCAATGCGCCCAGGCTCAGCGCCTGGCGCCGGATGGATCGCGGCCACCGCGTGACGGTGTCGCACCGGACGCTGCTGTCGATCGGGCAGGCGATCGCCGCGGAAGAGGAGCTCTGAGCAAAAGCCGGTTGGGCCCGGACTTGGCTAGGCGAGGTCGCGGACGTCCCGGTGAATCTGCTTGGACTGCGCGGTGGTGCGGCGCAGCGCCTCGGCCAGGGAGTCGGCGCTGTAGGGCTTGGCGATGATGTCGAAGCCCTCGCGGAAGACTTCGCCGGTGGCGCGGGCATAGCCGCTGCACAGCAGGATCGGCAGGCCCGGGAAATGCTGGCGAACCTTGCGCGCGAGATCCAGGCCGCTCATGCCGCCCGGCATGATGATGTCGGAGAACACCGCGTCGAACCGCTGCCCGCTCAGCAGCACCGCCAGCGCGGTGGCGCCATCGCGCACGTGCTCCGCACGGTAGCCGATCAGCTTCAACATGTTCTTCGCCACCGCCGCCACGTCCTCGTCGTCCTCCACCACCAGGATGACGCCGGTCGCACGCGCAAGCGTCTGGCGGCCGGTTGCGGTCTCGGCGGCGGCGTTACGCGTGGCGCGGGGCAGGTACAGCGTGACCGTGGTGCCTTCGCCCAGCTTGCTGTCGATGGTCGCCATGCCGCCCGATTGCTGGGCGAAACCGTAAACCTGGCTGAGCCCGAGGCCGGTGCCCTTGCCGACGTCCTTGGTGGTGAAGAAGGGTTCGAACACCCTCGTGATGTCGTCCGGCGCGATGCCGGTGCCGGTATCGGTGATGCTGAGCGCGACGAACGCGCCGCTGAGGCCGGCCGCATGCCCGGTCTCGAGCGTGCTGTTGCGCCCTTCCACCCGCACCAGCCCGCCGTTGGGCATCGCGTCGCGGGCGTTGACGCACAGATTCATGAGCGCGATCTCGAGCTCGGCGATGTCGCACTCGACCGGCCACAGATCCTCGGCCATCGAGACGAGCAGGCGGACGTCGCCGCGCACCGAACGCCCCAGCATCTCCGACAGTTCCTCGTCGCGCTGGCGCAGGTCGATTACATCGGTCTTCAGCGGCTGGCGGCGCGAGAAGGTGAGGATCTGGCGCACCAGCCGCGAGCCACGCTCGGATGCGCGGTCGATCGCCTTCACGCAGTGCATGTCGTCTTCCGACAGCGGGCTGTCCTGCAGGATCTCCGCATTGCCCTGCACCACGGTCAGCAGGTTGTTGAAGTCGTGGGCGATGCCGCCGGCCATGCGGCCGATGGCTTCCAGCTTCTGCGCCTCGCGCAGGGTTTCCTGGGCTTTCTCGCGCTCGGCGATCTCCGCCTCGAGCTGGCGCGAACGCTCGGCCACGCGATCTTCCAGCACCTGGTTGGCATTCTGCAGGATGACGCGCTCCGCTTCCAGCGACTGTGCCAGGCGGGCATACAGCGCGCGGGTTTCCAGCAGCAGGACGACCAGCACAAAGCTGGTCGACAGGAAGCCGAAGATGCGGCCGAAATAGAATCCGAGATCGAATCGCCCGGCATTGAGGACCGCGGCGAGCGCGACCTCGCACAACCACGCGCACAGGACGACCATCAGCCACAGATCGAGCACCGAGTGCGGCTTGCGCCGCCACAGCAGACCGAGCGCCGCCAGGCTGAACAGCCAGACCGTCGTCACGACGGCTTTGATGGCCGGCGTATAGCCGTTGCCGTCCATCACCGGCGGCAGCAGGGCGTGACCCGCGGTGGTCAGCGCTACCGCGGCGATGGCCGCCACAAATGTCACGGCGATGCCGGCGAGAAGGGTGGCCCGCGGCGTAGTCTTCATGGCGGGCTCGGTTCCGACCCGCGGCTGCAGGGCGTAGATCATCACCAGCAACGGGAAGATGGAATGCCAGATGAAGTAGAGCCAGGCCGTGGTCTGCGGCCCGCCGCTCAGCCAGCCGCCTTCGGCGAACAAGCCGGGGAAGCTCAGCATGTGCGCGATGACCATGAGGCCGGTGAACAGATACGCGCAGGCCAGCAGCAGGATGCTGCGCGAGCGCAGGATGGTGAACTGGCCGAACAGCAGGACGGCCGTGATCAGGTCGTTGAAGGTGAGTGCCGATTCATAGACCGGGATGAAGGCATCCACCCGCGGCAGCTTGACCTGGGCGAACGGTGCGGCGACCACGGAGATCGCCAGCGAGGCCAGCACCACGGCCAAAGCGATCCGGCGCTCGGTGCGCTGGGCCGGCAGGATCGACAGGAAGACCCTCTGCGGATCCGGTGAGCGGTGTTCCATGTGCCCTCTTGCCGCACGAACTCTTGCCGGCGACGACTCGCCGGCTGCGGGACCTATACCAGTCAGTCTATGACAAGATACTTAAGAGAAGTTTATAGGCCAACCAACTTCGTTAATGCATTTGAAGGAAGACCGCCGACCTCGGCAATTTCCGGACAGCGTGCGCCCGCCGCCGAGTCAGGAAATTACCCCGCCTACCGTAGCGTACTGTTCCGCGCGTTGACGCGGCCCGCCGCCGAGCAATTTCTCCAGTAGGCACCGATGGCATGCGCGGTCGCGGCACAGTTTGGGCTGCTGGAACGGCGCTGAGCACTGGTAGTGCGTACGAGGGATCAAAAAATGACAACGGTTACATTTCCGGCCAGTGCCGGCAGCGACATGCTGATCAACTTCTTTCCAGTGTTGGAAGATGCGTACAAGGACGCAGCGACGGCGACCAGCTACCTGCTCTACTACTCGCCGACTTGGTACGAGAAGTTCACGGGCGCCGGATTCAAGTACGATGCGTACGGCTACCCCTACGCCGGCACCATCGCCAGCTGGTCCTTCCATTTCGACGGGAAGACATACTTCTCCGCAACCGGGCTCAATATGCCGGTCGCAACCTACATGTCGTACTACTTGTCGGACGATTGGGAAGGCTTCCTCATCGAAGCGCTTGCAAAAAACGACAAGATCACCGGATCCGCCGGAGACGACTATCTCTATGGGATCGACGGCAACGACACGATCAGCGGCGGCAACGGGTACGACGTCCTTGTTGGCGGCGAAGGCAATGACAGGCTGTTCGGCCAAGCCTTCTACGACGATCTGTATGGCGAAGCGGGAGACGATACGTTGGATGGCGGGGTCGGCGACGACTACCTGATCGGCGGCGTCGGCAATGACACCTACATCCTCGACAACGCCGGCGACCTGGTTTTCGAATATTTGGATGAAGGGATCGACACCATCCTTTCGTCGGTCACGGTCCAATCGTTCGCCGATGTGGAGAACGTAACGCTGACCGGGACGGCGACGATCGCCGCGTTCGGCAACGCGCTTGACAACATCCTGACCGGGAATGCCGGAAGCAACGCGCTCGAGGGGCGCGACGGGAGCGATACGCTCCGCGGCGGGAGCGGCAACGATGTGCTGATTGGCGGCGCCGGCAACGATCAACTCGATGGTGGGCTGGGCGCCGATACGATGTTCGGCGGCGACGGCAACGACGCGTATTTCGTGAATGTCGCGACCGACGTCATCGATGAAGGCGGCAACCTGGATACCGATGATGAGGTGCGGTCCACTGTCTCCGTCAACCTGACGACGCTGGCGGCAGGATTGATCGAGCATGCGACGCTGCTTGGCACGGCGGCGATCAATGCCACCGGCAACGGTGCCACCAATGTCCTGATCGGCAACACCGGCGCGAATGTGATGGATGGCCGCGGTGGTGCCGACATCATGGCCGGCGGCAAAGGCGCCGATACCTACTATATCGATGATCTGGCCGACCTGGTATTCGAGGATATCGCGGGCACGACCGGCGGCATCGATCTGGTGAAGAGCACGGTCGACTTCAGCCTTTCGTCGCTGGTCAACATTGAGAAGCTGACGCTGATCGGCGCGGACCATATCGACGCGACCGGCAATGCGCTGGCCAACCTGCTGACCGGGAACGACGGCAGCAACCGCCTCGATGGTCTCGGCGGCCGGGACACCCTGGTCGGCGGCCGGGGCGATGACACCTATGTCGTGGACAATGCGGGCGACGTTGTTACCGAGAGCATCGCGAACGGCAAGGGCGGCGGGTTCGACACGGTCGAGAGCAGCGTCGGTTTCACCCTTGCGACCCGCGTCAATGTGGACAATCTGATCCTCACCGGCGGCGGCAACATCGCCGGTACCGGCAACGCGCTCGCCAACTATCTGGAAGGCAATGTCGGCAACAACCGGCTCGACGGCGGCGCCGGCGACGATCTCGTCGTTGGCGGCGGGGGACGCGACACGCTGCTGGGTGGGCTGGGCAACGACATCCTGTTCGGCGGCAATGGCGTCGACACTCTGACCGGCGGCGCGGGCCGGGACCATTTCTACTATGAGAGCCTTGCTGACGCCGGGGATATCATCACGGACTTCAAGCTGGGCGCGGCCGGTGACGTCCTCCATCTCGGCGATCTGCTGGCGGATCTCGGCAGTCCAGCCGATGCCTTCGGTGGAGGCTTCCTGAGCTTCGCGAAGGTCGGACTCAACACGATCGTGTCGATCGACGTGGATGGTTCGGGTGCGGGTGCGGCTGTGGCTCTCGTGACGCTGGCCAACGTCAACCTGACGGCCGCAAATCTCGATAACTTCGACCTGGCGCAGAGCGCATGAGCCGACGGCCCCGCATGACTGAAACCCGCGGCGAGCGTTCCGCGCGAACCTACCTGGTTCGGTTCATGAACGGCGAGCGCAAGGGCGAGCTCGTCGGCATCATCGCCGCTTCGTCGTTGCCGGAGTTGTACTGGGTCGTTGACGAGGCGGTCGATCCCGGCGCATGCGAGTACGCCGAAATGCCCAGTGGCGGCCTGCTGTGGCTCGACAGAGGAACTGCGCTCGTCCCTTACCACGAGCATCGAAGGACGTTCGGGGTACCCGATGAGGATGAAAAGGCCTACGCCAAGTGGCGAACATCCCTTTTCAAAGGCGCCGGCATCTCGGAAGGATGGCTGGATCCGCTCTGCACCGGCTCCCAAGCACTGACTTGGAAGGCGCTGGTTCCTGACGCGACGGCCCTGTCCAAGTATCTGCGAAGCCGTTCAATCGACTGAGGCAACCTGCCGGCTTGTGGATAAGCCAGCCCAATAGCGGGCGGCCGGCCTCTGTTGGCGGATGGGGTGTCCGACTAGCACATGTAATGTCAATGGCTTAGCACAAGCGTGCAGACGCCACCGAACCGCGCCACGGCATGAGGAGCTGCGGCAGGTCCGGTAACGATCTTGGTGCATAAACATTGTTATGCGTCGATGACCCGTGCTCGCGTTGAAAGGTATTGTCTATGGCTCGTGCTCGTTCGAGCTCGGGCTGTTCAACAGCGCATCGGGGGCGGAGCCCGGAGTCTGCATGGCTGACGTTTTCATTTCTTACTCGCGCAACGACCGCGACTTCGTCAGAAAGCTGCACGACCACCTGCAAGGTGCCAAGCGCGACGTTTGGGTCGACTGGGAGGACATCCCGCCCTCAGCTGAGTGGTTGCGCGAAATCGAGCAGGCGATTGAAGCGGCCGACACTTTCATCTTCGTACTCACCCCTGACTCGTTGTCGTCGAAGACCTGCATCCACGAGGTCGACTACGCGAGCAAGTACAGCAAGCGCATCGTTCCGGTGGTTGCCCGAGACGCGACGGCCGGCGCGCCCGAGGTGGTCGCCAGGCTGAACTGGCTGTTCTTCCGCCCGGCCGACGATTTCGGCGCGAACTTCGATGCGCTGCTGAAGACCATCGACACCGATCTTGCTTGGGTGAAGGCTCATTCACGCCTGCTGGTGCGCGCCCGTGAGTGGGAGACCAGAAACAAGGACGTGAGCTACCTGCTTGTGGGTACCGACCTCGAGGAGGCCGAGCGTCTGCTCAGTGAAACGCGCGAACGGGAGCCCCCACCCACAACTCTGCAGGTGGCATACGTTGCTGCAAGCCGCCAACGATCCACGGCCCTGCGGAAGAACCAGCTGCGCGGTTTCTATATCGTCAGCATCGTCTACAGCGTTATGCAGACGGCCATTTCCTACTTCGTGGTGTTCGATGAGATTTCCGAAACGGGCTTGATGTGGCTATCGCCAATCTGGGTCTTGGGGCTTGTGTTCGGGGTTTTCGGCCTGATCTTCGGGGGCACCTCGATGAAGCGCTCGCTGATCGCAACCGGTATTGCCGCGTCGCTGCTCTATCTCTTCTTCATATCGTTGTGGCAGCACCTCTAAGCATGCCGACATCGGCGCCAAGTTGATCCGGATGGCCGAGAGCAACGCTCTTGGGCCGGTCTCGACGCGCTCACGGACAAGAGCGGACATCAACCAGCCCACAATCCTTGCCAAAACCGTCGAAAATGACCCGAAGCTCTGAGATTAGCTACGTGGGCCGGCGCCCCCTTACCGCATGCGCGCGCGCACCATAGGTGATGCGACCATCGGCATCCGCCGGAAGGCGCGCTCGTACCCGTGAGATGAGCGTCTCAACATCTTCAGACTTCATAGCTGCAACTGTAGGCCGAACCGCAGGAGATTTGAGATTTGTCTTCCAGAAATCGTCGAAATTTGCAAAAGTCCGCTGCACTGCAATCTCTCGCGTCTCCACGTCCTTAAGGCCAGCGTCGACCCACAAGTCTCGCAATGCTTCCATTCGAGACGCATCCATTCGTGATGGGCGCGTTGGTACGATGT
>PNKY01000007.1 GCA_013822765.1 Rhodospirillum sp. | reverse complement strand
GGTGGTGAAGTCGATCGAAACACCGGAGGCCGCCGGCCAGACCTATGAGCTGGCGGGACCCAAGACCTACAGTTTCGCCGAGCTGATGCGGATGGTGCTGCACGAGACCGGCCGCAAGCGCCCGTTGGTGCCGCTGCCGTTCCCGATCGCGAGCGCGATCGGATGCGTCGCGCAGTGCGCCACCAGCGCGGTCAACGCCGTGGTGCCGATCCTGCCGGGACCAGCGCTGACCACCGATCAGGTGCGCCAGCTGAAGCGCGACAACGTGCCGAGCGCGGGCTCGGCCGGGCTCACCGATCTCGGCATCACGCCGACTGGCGTGGAGGCTGTGATTCCCACCTATCTCGAACGCTATCGCGCGCGCAGCACCTACCACCGGCCCTAGTCAGCAGGCCGGTCCGCCGGCGACGTAGAACACGTAGAGCAGGTAGGCGCCCAACGCGATGCGGTAGAGCACGAACGGCAGGAAGCCGGAGCGGCGCACCCAGTAGCTGAGGAACGCGATGGCGAGGAAGCCGGCGACGGCGGACAGCCCGAAGGCGAGCGCCGTCTGCGGAAAGTCGATCGCGCTGCCGGCGTCGAATACCAGCCAGCCCTTGTAGCCGGCGATCGCAATCAGGATCGGGATCGACAGCAGGAAGGCGAAGCGCACCGCCTCCGGCCGCTCGTAGCCGAGCACGCGCCCGGTGGTCATGGTGATGCCCGTGCCGCTGGCGCCCGGGATGACCGCACAGCATTGCAGCAGGCCGATGGTCAGGGCCTGGCCGAAGGTCATGTGCTCGATCCGGCGCACCGTCAAGCCGAGCCTGTCGGTGCCATAGAGCAGCAGGCCGAACCACACCAGGGCGTTGCCGACCACCAGCGGGCCGTGCAGCGCGTCGCCGGCATAGCACTCCACCAGGAACGCAGCCGCGAGATAGGGAATCGCCGCCACCAGCAGCAGGCCGATCAGCCGGACGCGGCCATCGCGCTTGCCCTGCAGCACCTTGAGGAAACCCTGCGCCATGCCGATGAGGTCGCCGGCGAAGCAGACCATCACCGCCACCAGCGCACCCAGCAGCGCCGCCAGCTCCAGGGCCGGCGACTGCGCGCCCCAGCAATAAAGTTGCGGCGCCATCAGGAGGTGGCCGCTGGATGAGACTGGCAGAAATTCGGTCGCGCCTTGGAGAATCGCCAGGACCAAGATGTCGATATTCGGCACTCGGCTAGACCCCCGAATTGGCCGGAAATGCTGGATGGAGCTTATAGCACGTTGGATTCGCTGGAAAAACGCAACATATAGTCGCGAAACGGAACTAATCGAAACGTCACAGACCCGTCTTCGACCTGCAACACCCGAAGTTGGCTAGAGGCCGATCATAATATGTCACTATTACTGTCTTAATAATAAGATTCTCCTAGATTGGTCGTGTCTTTTGACCTATTCTGTCGCCGATTTGAAACCTACGCCACTAATCTGGGACTGGGACGGGCGCGGGATGGCTGAGCATCTGCTGAAATTCGTCAATCTCCCCAAGGCCATGCCGGACAAGCGCGAGGCTGGCCTCAGGCGTGAGGATTTCCAGGAGATCTACGACCGGTTCCGCCCAGCCGCGGCCTCGGCGCAGGCTAGCCGCTGCTCGCAATGCGGCGTGCCGTTCTGCCAGGTGCATTGCCCGCTCAACAACAACATCCCGGACTGGCTGAAGCTGACGGCCGAAGGGCGGTTGGAAGAGGCCTACGAGATCGCCTCCGCCACCAACACCTTCCCCGAGATCTGCGGCCGCATTTGCCCGCAGGACCGGCTGTGCGAAGGCAATTGCGTGATCGAGCAGTCCGGCCACGGCACCGTCACCATCGGTTCGATCGAGCGTTACATCACCGACACCGCGTTCGAGATGGGCTGGGTGAAGCCGATCAAGCCGGCGCGCGAGCGCGCTGAATCGATCGGCATCGTCGGCGCCGGGCCGGCGGGCCTTGCCGCCGCCGAGTTCCTGCGCCGCAAGGGCTATCAGGTGACGGTCTATGATCGCTATGACCGCATCGGCGGCCTGATGATCTATGGCATTCCCAACTTCAAGCTGGAGAAGCCGATCGTGCTGCGCCGCGCAGAGCAGCTGGTCCAGGGCGGCATCCAATTCAAGCTGAACTGCGAGCTCGGCCGCGACGTGACGCTCGCCGAGCTGCAGCGCAAGCACGATGCCGTGCTGCTGGCGATCGGCGTCTACAAGGCGCGCGAGATGGCGGGGCCGGGCAGCGGCCTCGACAACATCGTGCCCGCCCTCTCCTATCTCACCGCCAGCAACCGCACGGGCCTGGGCGACAGCGTGCCGGAATTCGAGTCCGGTGCGCTCGACGCCAAGGGCAAACGCGTGGTCGTCATCGGCGGCGGCGACACTGCGATGGATTGCGTGCGCACCGCCGTGCGGCAGGGCGCCATATCCGTGCACTGCGTCTATCGCCGCGACCGCGCCAACATGCCGGGCTCGCAGCGCGAGGTGGCGCACGCCGAGGAAGAAGGCGTGCAGTTCGTCTGGCAGGCGCAGCCCGAGGCGTTCCTCGGCAATGCCGACAACCGCGTGACGGGCGTGCGCTGCCAGCGCATCCATCTCGGCCTGCCCGACGCCACCGGCCGGCAGACGCCGCGCGTGATCGAAGGCTCAAGCTTCACCATCGAGGCCGACCTCGCGATCAAGGCGCTCGGCTTCGATCCCGAGGACGTCGGCGCGATGAGCGGCAGCAAGGACCTCGCGCTCACCAACTGGGGCACGCTCAAGATCGACTGGCGCAATCTGATGACCAACATGCCCGGCGTGTTTGCCGCCGGCGACATCGTGCGCGGCGCCTCGCTGGTGGTGTGGGCGATCCGCGACGGCCGCGACGCGGCGGCGGCGATCGACAGCTACGTCACACAAGCGCGCGCCAAGCTGGCGGCGGAATAGGAGGCCTCACCATGACGAACTGGAAAGAGACCTACCAGCAGCAGGCGCGCCATCTGCAGGATACCGGCCTCTACGACCCTGCCGACGAGCACGATGCCTGCGGCGTCGGCGTGATCGCGGCGATCGATGGAGAGCCGCGGCGCGAGATCGTGCTGATGGGGATCGAGGCGCTGAAATCGGTGTGGCACCGCGGCGCGGTCGACGCCGACGGCAAGACCGGTGACGGCGCCGGCATCCATGTGCAGATCCCGCATGCCTTCTTCGAAGACTATGTGCGCAAGGTCGGCCAGGAGCTCAGCCCCGGCAAGCTCGGGATCGGCCAGATCTTCTTGCCGCGCACCGACCTCGGCAAGCAGGAAGTCTGCCGCGTCATTGTCGAGCGCGAGATCCTGAACTACGGCTACACGATCTATGGCTGGCGCCAGGTGCCGGTGAATATCGGCGTCATCGGCGAGAAGGCCAACGCCACGCGCCCCGAGATCGAGCAGATCATGATCGCCAACTCGAAGGGCGTGAGCGAGGAGATCTTTGAGACCGATCTTTATGTCATCCGTCGGCGCATCGAGCGCGCCGCGGCCGAAGAGGGCATTGGCGAGCTCTATATCTGCTCGCTGTCATGCCGTTCGGTCATCTACAAGGGCATGTTCCTGGCGGAGCAATTGACCGCCTTCTATCCCGACCTGCTGGACGAGCGTTTCGTCTCCAATTTTGCGGTCTATCACCAGCGCTATTCGACCAACACCTTCCCGACCTGGAACCTGGCGCAGCCGTTCCGCGTGATCGCCCACAACGGCGAGATCAACACGCTGAAGGGCAACATCAACTGGATGAAGGCGCACGAGACGCGGATGTATTCGCCGGTCTATGGCGAGCGCATCGCGGAGCTGAAGCCGGTGATCCAGCCGGGCGGCTCGGATTCCGCCGCGCTCGACAACGTGTTCGAGATCATGACCACCGAAGAGCGGCCGCTGCCGATGGTGAAGTGCCTGCTGGTGCCCGACGTGTGGGACGGCCGCGCCGCCATGCCGCAGAAGCACAAGGACCTGTTTTCCTATTGCAACTCGGTGATGGAGCCGTGGGACGGGCCGGCCGCGATCTGCGGCTTTGCCGGCAACTGGGTGGTCGCGTTCACCGACCGCAACGGCCTGCGTCCGATGCGCTATGCGATCACCAATGACGGGCTGCTGGTGGCGGGCTCCGAGACCGGAATGGTAAAGCTGGCCGAGGACCGCATCAGCCGCAAGGGCCGCCTCGGCCCCGGCCAGATGATCGCCGTCGATCTCGGCGAAGGGCGATTCTACGATCATCGCGAGATGATGGATACCCTGGCCGACAACGCCGATTACGGCGACTGGGTCAAGCAAATCACCGTCATCGACGATCTGCTGAAGAAGACGCGCGGCGAGCCGGCGCGCTTCGAGAAGGACGTGCTGCGCCGCCGCCAGGTCGCGGCCGGGCTCTCGATGGAAGACCTCGAGCTGGTGCTCCAGCCGATGGTGGAAGACGCCAAGGAAGCTATCGTCTCCATGGGCGACGATACGCCGCTCGCGATCCTCAGCGACCAGTATCGCGGCCTGCATCACTTCTTCCGGCAGAATTTCAGCCAGGTCACCAATCCGCCGATCGACAGCTTGCGCGAGCAGCGGGTGATGAGCCTGAAGACCCGCCTCGGCAATCTCGGCAACGTGATGGACGAGGACGAGGGCCAGTGCCGCCTGTTGCAGCTCGATTCGCCGGTGCTGCTGACGGCCGAGTTCCAGGCCATGCGCGCCTATATGGGGCAGAGCGCGGCGGAGATCGACTGCACCTTCGATCCCAAGGCCGATCATGCCTTGCGCGACGCCATCCAGACCATTCGCCGCCAGGCGGAAGATGCGGTGCGCGGCGGCGCCACCCACCTGATCCTGTCAGATGAGCGCGCCGGGCCCGACCGCGCCGCGATCCCGATGATCCTCGCGACCGGCGCGGTCCACGTGCACCTTCTGCGCCAGCAGCTGCGCACCTTCACATCGCTCAACGTCCGCTCGGGCGAGTGCCTGGACGTGCATCACTTCGCAGTGCTGGTTGGCGTCGGCGCCACCACGGTCAACGCCTATGTCGCGGAGGCTTCGATCGCCGACCGCCATGGCCGCGGCCTGTTCGGCAAGCTCAGCCTCGACGACTGCCTCGACCGCTTCCGCTACGCGATCGATCAGGGCCTGCTGAAGGTCATGAGCAAGATGGGCATCGCGGTGGTGTCGTCCTATCGCGGCGGCGCGAACTTCGAGGCGCTCGGCCTGTCGCGCACTTTGGTCGCCGAATATTTCCCGAACATGCCGTCGCGCATTTCCGGCATCGGCATGATCGGCATCCAGAAGCGCGTCGGTGTCTTGCACGCGCGGGCATGGAATCCGGATGCCATCGCACTGCCGATCGGCGGCTTCTACAAGTACCGCAAGGGCGGCGAGACCCACGCCTGGCAGGCGGATGCGATCCACACCCTGCAATCGGCGGTCGCCAGCGAATCGTACCAGACCTTCAAGCGCTACAGCGAGATGATCGCCAAGGCGCCGCCGGTCGCGATCCGCGACCTGCTGGATTTCGTGCCGACCGGCAAGACCATCTCGATCGACGAGGTCGAGAGCATCACCGAGCTGCGCAAGCGCTTCGTGACGCCCGGCATGTCGCTGGGCGCCTTGTCGCGCGAGGCGCACGGCACGCTCAACATCGCCATGAATCGGATCGGCGCCAAGTCGGACTCCGGCGAGGGCGGCGAGGACCCGGCGCGCTTCAAGCCGAAGTCGAACGGCGACAACGAGAACTCGGCCATCAAGCAGATCGCCTCCGGCCGCTTTGGCGTCACCGCCGAGTATCTCGCCAATTGCCGCGAGATCGAGATCAAGGTCGCGCAGGGAGCGAAGCCCGGCGAAGGCGGGCAGCTGCCCGGCTTCAAGGTCTCGGTCGAGATCGCGACCTTGCGTCACGCGACGCCAGGCGTGTCGCTGATCTCGCCGCCGCCGCATCACGACATCTATTCGATCGAGGACCTGGCACAGCTGATCTATGACCTGAAGCAGATCAACCCGACCGCCAAGGTGTGCGTGAAGCTGGTGGCGCGCTCCGGCATCGGCACCATCGCGGCAGGCGTCGCCAAGGCCAAGGCGGACGTGATCCTGATCTCCGGCCATGTCGGTGGTACCGGCGCGTCGCCCCACACCTCGATCAAGTATGCCGGCATCCCTTGGGAAATGGGCCTGGCCGAGGCGCACCAGGTGTTGACCCTGAACCGCCTGCGCCACCGCGTGCGCCTGCGCACCGACGGCGGCATCAAGACCGGGCGCGACGTGGTGATCGCCGCGATCCTCGGCGCCGAGGAATTCGGCATCGGCACCGCGTCATTGGTCGCCATGGGCTGCATCATGGTGCGGCAATGCCATTCCAACACCTGCCCGGTCGGCGTCTGCACCCAGAACCCGGAGCTGCGCCAGAAGTTCACCGGGACGCCGGAGAAGGTAGTCAACCTGTTCAGCTTCATCGCCGAAGAGGTGCGCGAAGTGCTGGCCTCGCTCGGCTATCGCACGCTCAACGAGGTGATCGGCCGCACGGAGCTCATCGAGCAGGTCAGCCGCGGCGCGGCGGACCTCGACGATCTCGATCTCAATCCTCTGCTCTCGCAGGCTGACCCGGGCGACCAGGCGCGCTATTGCACGCTGGAAGGGCGCAACGAGGTGCCCGACACGCTCGACGCCAAGATGGTGGAGGATTGCAAGCCGCTGTTCGAGGCCGGCGAGAAAATGCAGCTGCAGTACAACATCCGCAACACCTACCGCGCCATCGGCACGCGGCTCTCTGCGCACATCACCAAGCGGTTCGGCATGAGCGGGCTGAAACCCAACCATCTGACCGTGCGCCTGCGCGGCTCGGCCGGCCAGTCGCTTGGCGCCTTCGCGGTGCAGGGCGTGAAGCTGGAAGTGTTCGGCGATGCCAACGACTATGTCGGCAAGGGATTGTCAGGCGGCACCATCGTGGTACGGCAGCTGCCGTCCTCCAAGCTCAACAGCCACGAGAACACCATCATCGGCAACACCGTCCTCTATGGCGCAACCGCGGGCAAGCTGTTCGCGGCCGGCCAGGCAGGCGAGCGCTTTGCGGTGCGCAACTCCGGCGCCGAGGTGGTGGTGGAGGGCTGCGGCTCCAACGGCTGCGAATACATGACCGGCGGCACCGCCGTGATCCTCGGCCGGGTCGGCGACAATTTCGGCGCCGGCATGTCGGGCGGCATGGCGTTCGTCTACGACGAGGCCGGCGATTTCCCGCTGTTCGTGAACGACGGCTCGGTCGTGCACCAGCGGCTCGAATCCCAGTATTGGGAGTCGCATCTGCGCGCGCTGATCGAGCAGCATGCCGAGGAGACGCAGTCACGCTTCGCCCGCCGCCTGCTCAACGACTGGATGCTGGAGCGCGGCAAGTTCTGGCAGATCGCCCCCAAGGAGATGCTGGACAAGCTCGCGCACCCGCTCAGCGACGCGCGTCCCGCGAAGCTAGCCGAGTAGCAAAGTGGCGACGCCGGTCCTGATCATCCCCGGCCTCGGCGGGTCGGGGCCGGAGCATTGGCAGAGCCTGTGGCAGGCGCGCCTGCCCTATGCGCGGCGAGTCGAGCAGGCGGATTGGGACAAGCCGGATCGCGCCGGATGGATCGCGCGTCTCGATGCCGCCGTCGCACAATCGAAACAGCCGCCGATCCTGGTGGCGCACAGCCTCTCTTGTGCGCTGGTCGCCTGCTGGGCTGCGACACATAAGCGACCGGTGCATGGCGCCTTGCTGGTCGCGCCGGCCGACGTCGATTCGGATACCCACACGCCGCCGGAAGCGCACGTCTTCCGTCCCATGCCGATGACCCCGCTGCCCTTCCCCACCATCGTGGCCGCCAGCCGTGACGATCCCTATGTCGCGTTCCGGCGTGCGCTAAACATCGCGAAGGCGTGGGCCGCGGAGCTGGTCGACATCGGCGAGGCCGGCCACATCAACACCAGCGCCGGCTACGGCGAATGGCCGGAAGGCGAACGGCTGCTGCAGCGTCTTCAGGCCGGAAAGCCGGCATACCACTCCGCGTGACTGCCCTCGTGGTTCGCCATGCCGGGCCTGGTCAGGCAGCCGCGCGGCTCGATGAAGCTTTCGATCCTGCGCGCCGGCCTTTCGTGCCACTGGATGTTGAAGGCAGCGAGCTTGGGGAAGAATTGCAGGTGCGCGTACGGCAGGTGGTCGTGGATCCACCAGGCCATGCCGCGCCAGTCGGCGCCCTTCGCGTAGCGGTCGGAGAACCAGGGCACCACCACGGTCGCGCCGGCGCCCATGCAGCCGTCGGCATCGCGCAGGTCCCAGACGTGATAGGCGGTATTCACCTTGACGCTGCCGCACTCGCGGCGGCGGTGGCCGAACTCGGTGACGCGTCGCGAACGGAAGCCGGAGCGGATGCCGAGGCGGCCGAAGGCGGCCTGCAGCGGCTCCAGCAATGTTTCGCACAGCTGCCGGCCGGCGGCGATGGCGAGATCGGGATCGTCCGGCAGGTTGGGGATGCCGTGGAAGCCGGCAATCTCCGAATAGAGGAAGTCACGCATGAAGAAATTCGGCGACAGCCGCACGCGGCTGAACTCTTCGAGCGCCGTCATGGAGCCGGGCTTGCGCATAGTTCCGCCTCAATCGCTGTGCAAGGTCCGCCACTCTAGCGCCTGCGCGGCCGCACCGTAACTGACGCGGACTGGCGCGTGGCGCGGATAGAATGATAGGAAGGGGCCGCGTGCCCTTTTGCGACTTGCGAGACGACTGCGATGCTGACGAGACAGCCCTTCTGGTTCCTGCGCCACGGCCAGACCGACTGGAACCGCACCGGACGTTGCCAGGGCCGGCGCGACGTGCCGCTCAGCATGGCTGGCGAGGCCGAAGCCCACGCCGCGGCGCCGCTGCTCAAGGGCCTTGGACTCAACGCCATCTGCTGCAGCCCGTTGCAGCGCGCCCGCGCGACCGCCGACATCAGCGCCAGGGCCCTCGACCTGCCGGTCGTCCACGTGAGCGGACTGGAGGAAATGGACGTCGGACCCTATGAGGGCATCGCCGATTACTCGTGGGTTGCCCCTTGGCGCGAAGACAAGGCGATCAGCGGCGTCGAGCCGTTTCCCGACGTGCGCAAGCGGGTCGCCGACGCGGCCAACCGCGCGCTCGGCACCGCAAGCCATGTCCTGATCGTCGCCCATGGCGGCGTGTTCTGGGCCTTGCAGCATCTTTGCAAGTCGCCCTTCACGCCGCTGGCCAATTGCCGTCCCGCCCACGTGGCGCCAGTCGGCGAAACCGCGTGGCGCATCGAGATGCTGACTGCGCCTCAAGCAGCGGACGCATGACCGCGATCCGCATCCGCGTCGCGACGCCGGACGATCGCGATTTCATGTTCGACCAGACACAGCGTCTGGCCGCGGTCGCAGCGCTGCCGTGGCACGCGGAGCGCGACGTGCTCGCCTTCCAACACCGCTACATGAATACAGCCTTCGCGCGGCCGGAATCCGAGACCGCCTGCTTCATCGCCGAGGACGAGGCATCGCAGCGCCTTGGCTATGTGTTTGCTGAGGCCTCGACCGATTTCGTCACCCTCGAACCCTGCGCCTATGTCACGGTGCTGGCCGTGACCGAGGCGGCCGAGAGCCAAGGCGTCGCAGCGCGCCTGATGCAGGCGGCAGAGGATTGGGCGCGGCAACAGGGCTTCCGCCTGATCTGCCTCGACGTTTTCGCCAACAATCAACGCGCCCGCGCCTTCTATGCGCGGCAAGGCTATCAGGACGATTCGCTGCGCCTTGCCAAGCCGCTCTGATTGAATCCTCCTCCCCCAACATGGGGAGGGGATTTCAGTCTATCGCCATCGTCGGCAGCTTGTCGGTGCTGGCGTCGACCTCAGCGACGGCTTTGCGCCAGGCGACGATCCGCTCCGCCCCGGCCGGGTGCGTGTTGCGCCAGCTCGACAGGGCGTAGCCGTCCAGCTTGGCCAGCACCTCGAAGGTGCGGCCGGCGCGCTGAAGGTCGATGCCGGCGCGCGCCAACACATAGGCGGCGAGCAGGTCGGCCTCGCGCTCCTGCTCCTTGGAGAAAGTCAGCAGGCCGACCCGGCCGCCATAGTCCATGCCCACGCCGGCCATCGCGTCGGCGCCGTCCTGGTCGGCGCCGGCGGCCGCCGCCCCGACGCCCATCAGCAGGCCGCCGATGAGCGCGCCCAGCAGGACGCTGCGCGTGCTCTCATCCACGTGACCCGCGATCTGGTGGCTCATCTCATGCGCCATCACGGCGGCGATCTCCTCGTCGCTCTCCAGGTGGTCCAGCAGGCCGCGATGCAGATAGATGTCACCGTTCTCGTCGGTGAACGCATTCACCTCGTCGTTGTCGACATAGTGGAAGGCGAAGCGGCACTCCGCCGTCTCTGCCCGCGCGCAGATCGCTGCGACACGTTCGGTGAGATGCCGATCGAGGCGGTTGATGGTCTCGCGATAATAGGCGCTGCTGCGCGGGAATTGCGGCAGGGACGGATTTGCGTCGACCTCCTCGGCCGCCAGCAGCGCCTCCCGGTCGCTGACTGGCGGCAGCACGAATGCCGTGCCGCCGCATCCCTGCACGATCAGGCACGATGCAACGGCGAGACCTACGACGTGTGATGCCCTCATCCCCAGTCCTCCTTGGTCCCCCCACAGGTTGACCCCATGGATGCAGCAACCCTGGATTGCCGTTCTTTTTCCATGTATACTAAGGGTGGTGCAGCGCCGTTGACAAGTGGAATCCGGCGGCGCGGCTTGCCTGCGATGCAGCAACGCGCCATAACCCCGCCGTCAGCAGCACGCAGGGGTCTGCCCAAGTGAAATCGCAGTCAGCGCAAATTCCAGTCCGCAGCCGCGCGGTCGCGGCCGTGATCCTGGCGGGCCGCGGCGAGGCGGCGCGCGTCCTGGTGCTCCAGCGCAACAAGAACACCTCGCGCGGCCTGTGGAGCCTGGTGATGGGCCGGCTCGAGAAAGACGAAAAGGCGGCGGAGGCGATCCGGCGCGAGATCGCGGAAGAGACCGGCATCGCGGTCGAGGCGCTCTATACCACCGGCTGCGTCGACGCCTTCTTCAATTCGGGCGCCAATTCGATCGAGATGATGCCGATCTTTGTCGCCCTCTTCGACAGTGCGCCCGAGGTGACGCTCGATCACGAGCATCTGGCCTATCGCTGGCTGAGCTTTGCCGAAGCGGACGAGGCCCTCGCCTATCCCGGCCAGCGCGATGCACTCCACCACATCAAGCGCGACTTCGCCGACCGCGAACCGCCGCCGTTCCGGCTGATCCAGGACGAATAGCGCGCTGTTTCCTTAGCCGGCGCGCGCTGTTAGATTGCGGCGGACATCGAATCTGCCGGGCCAATGCGCACCCTCTATCACTTTCCGCTGCAGCCGCAATCCCGCAAGCTGCGCTTGCTGCTGAAGGAAAAGCACCTCGATTGCGACCTGGTGCTGGAACGGCCGTGGGAGCGGCGCGAGGCGTTCCTGCGCCTTAATCCGGCGTGCGAGACGCCGGTGCTGGCCGAGGACAGCGGCCTCACCCTCAGCGGCGACTACGCCATCACCGAATACCTGGAAGAATCCTATGAGGAACCGGCCATGCTGGGCCGCGCCAAGGTCGAGCGCGCCGAGGTGCGGCGCCTGATCACCTGGTTCGACGGCAAGTTCCAGCGCGAAGTCACCCAGCACCTGCTGGAGGAGAAGGTGACCAAGCGGCTCTTTGGCCGTGGCGGCCCCGACTCCAACGCGCTGCGCGCCGGCAAGGCCAACATCCACGTTCACCTGCACTACATCAGCTGGCTCATCGACCGGCGCAACTGGCTGGCGGGCGAGGAGATCTCGGCCGCCGACCTCGCCGCCGCCGCGCACCTGTCGTGCCTCGACTATCTGGGCGACGTGCCATGGGATGAGCATCCCGTGGCCAAGGAATGGTATGCGCGGCTCAAGTCCCGCCCCAGCTTCCGCCCGCTGCTGGCCGACCACTGGCCCGGCACGAATCCGCCGGCGCATTACGCGAACCTGGATTTTTAGCGCGATACTCCGTCCCATTTCGTCATGGTCGGTTGGTCCGACCATGACGGTGAAGGAAGGGCTTCACTCGCCCTTGATGTCCAGCTTCTCGAGGTTCTTCTGCGCCTCGTTGGCGATCTCGGTGCCCGGCGTCACCTGGATGACGGTCAGCCAGTCGGAGCGCGCGCCTTCGATATCGCCTTTGGCGCGGCGCAGGTAGCCGCGCTCCAGCAGCGCGCCGGGATGGCTGGGCGAGATCTTCAGGGCCAGGGTGACGTTCTCTTCGGCCAGGTCGGCGCTTTCGAGCTGGCGGTAGGCGGCGGCGCGGAACGCGTAGATATCGGGATCGTCCGGCGCGAGCTCGGACGCCGCGTTCAGATCGTCCAGCGCCTCGAAATACATGCCCGAATTGCCGTAGTTCATCGCCCGGTCGACCAGCAACGCCACGTCGCGCGGGTTCAGCTTCAACCCTTGGTCCTGCGCGTAGAGCGCGCGCTGGGGTTTGCCCGCCCTGATCCAGGCCTGGCCGGCTTGGGCGAACAGGCTCGCCGCCATCGGCGCCTTGATCTGGGGCAGCGTTTCAGCAATCCGCTCCAGCTCCAAAGCGCCATCCTCCACCTCGCCGGTGCGGATCAGGGCCAGCGCCTTGCAATGGCGCGCGGCGTCGCCGCCGCCCTGCCGCTCCCACTCGATGGCGCTGTCGAGCGCGCCGGCGGGATCGCGATCCAGCAAGCCCATGCAGGCCTGGTACTGGGCCTGGTTGTCGAGCGACCAGGCCGGCGCGGCGACCGCCAGGCCGATTGTCGCGATACACCAGAAAACCACGCGTAAGACCAAAGGAGGCATCGCTTGCCAGGGTTCGACTATGCTCTAGTACCACGGTGTACCGGGCGAACCATCATTCGGGTGCCGGCAAATTGCAAGTCCGCCAAAGCGCGCATCGATCGGCCGTTCTTCGATGAATCATCTGTTCTGCTTCGGACTGGGTTACAGCGCCACTTTTCTGGCGCGGCAGCTGCTTGCGAAGGGTTGGCGCGTCACCGGCACCTGCCGCAGCCGCGACACGCAAGTGGAGCTGAGCCGCCTCGGCATCGAAGCGCACCTGTTCGATCGCGATCATCAGATCGGCGATCTGGCGGCGCTGCTGGAGCCGGCGACGCATCTCTTGAGCTCGGTGCCGCCGGATGAGCGCGGCGATCCGGTGCTCGACCTGCATGGCGCGGCGATCGACGCCGCGTCACAACGCCTCAGCTGGATCGGCTACCTCTCGACCACCGGCGTCTACGGCGATCACGCCGGCGGCTGGGTCGACGAGATGAGCGAGTTGCAGCCGAGCGGCGAGCGCGGCCAGCGGCGCGTCGCGGCCGAGCAAGGATGGCGGGCGTTGGATCAGCCGGCGCATCTGTTCCGCCTCGCCGGCATCTATGGGCCGGGCTCGTCCGCGCTCGACACCGTGCGCGAGGGCCGCGCCAAGCGCATCGTGAAGCCCGGCCAGATCTTCAGCCGCATCCATGTCGCCGACATCGCGCGCGTGCTGGAAGCCTCGATGGCGCGGCCGCATGCGGGTGCGGCCTACAATCTGTGCGATGACGATCCGGCGCCGCCGTCCGACGTCATCGCGTTCGCGGCCGCGCTCCTGAATCTGCCGCCGCCGCCGGAAGTGCCGTTCGATCAAGCGGATTTGTCGCCGATGGCGCGCAGCTTCTATGACGACAACAAGCGCGTCAGCAACAGCCGCATCAAGCGCGAGCTCGGCGTCGCGCTGCAATATCCCAGCTATCGTGTGGGGCTGCCTGCGATCCTCTCGGCCGGCGGCTGAGTAGAGACTGATCAGAGTGAACCGCTCTTTCGTTCTGCCAAGGCTTGCCCTTGGGGCGACGGAGATAGGGCCGGTGTGAGCGGATTTCTAACTAGGTAACCAATTCCTCTATCGTCGCGCCGAGCAAAGCAAGATCCTCGGCGCGCGACAGGCGATGGTCGCCGTCCTTGATGAGCGTTACGCGCACATCGTTGCTGACGAGGCGCTCGGCCAGATCGAGCGACAGCCGATGGGGGACATCGGGGTCCGCCATGCCGTGCAGCAGGCGCACCGGGCAGCGGATGCCGATTGGCGCGTTGAGCAACAGATGCCGCCGCCCCTCCTCGATCAGCGCAAGGGTGATGATGGTCGGCTCCTCCGAGTATTGCGATGGTGTCACCAAACGGCCATCGCGCATCAACCGATGACGCTCCTCGACTGACAGCCGGTTCCAGATCAGCGCTTCGGTGAAGTCAGGCGCCGGCGCGAGGCCGACGAGCCCGGCGATGCGATCCGGCCGCGCCAGGGCTGCGAGCAGCATGATCCAGCCGCCCATACTGGAGCCGACCAGGACCAGCGGCCCATCGGCCACGTGATCGATGATCGCGATCGCATCGTCTGCCCAGGCGCCGATCGTGCCATCCTCGAACCGGCCGCTGGAGGCGCCGTGGCCGGAATGGTCGAATCGCACGCAGCCCAGCCCGCGCACCGCACAGAGATCGTCGAGGAACGTGGCCTTGGTCCCCGCCATGTCGGAGCGGAAGCCGGGAAGAAATAGGATTCCTGCGCAATCCCGTGTGCGATCGGTTGCAAGTCGCGTGCGATAGGCGAGCCGCCGGCCGGGCAATTCGAGAAACTGCAACGCTCCAGGCCCGCGATCGGAACTTCCGGTTGCCAATTCTGTTGCCGCCCTGTTCTTCGGCACGTATGGTGCCGCATCCAAGCCGAAAGTGCCTCTCTGGTTGCTGAATGTCGAGCGACACCTCCGTCCTGCAATCCCGCGGCAAAGATAAGCCGAACCCGAACGCACCGACCGTGCTGCATCTTGTCAGCCGGCTGGATGGCGGCGGCGGATCGCGTCTGGCGATCGACCTGTCGAGCGGGCTGGTGGAATCGGGCGGGCGGGCGCTGATCGCCTATGACGGCGAAGCGACCTCCACCTACGAGCTGTCGCGCCACAAGATCACGCCGATCACCGAGGCGCTGACCAGCCGCAATCCGATCTCCGGCTACAACGTGACGCGCCGTCTGGCGCAGGTGATCCGCGACCAGAAGGTCGACATGGTGCACGCGCAGAACGCGACGCTCGCGGCGGTCGGCGAAGCGGCCGCGCGCAAGGCCGGCGCGAAGATGATCACCACCTTCTGCGACGGCCCGGGCGAGGTTGCGACGCTGTCGAAGAAGACGCGCACCGCCTTGCTCAATTCCGATCACGTGCTGACGCTTTCGTACCTCACCGCCAACCTGCTGTCCGAGGCGCTGCCGGAGCTGCGCGAACGGGTGAGCGTGGTGCCGTACGGCGTCGACCTCACGCGCTTTGATCCACAGCGCGTGACGCCGCAGCGCATGATCCAGATGGCGCAGACCTGGCGGTTGCCCGACGACCGGCCGGTCCTCATGCTGCCGGCGCGCTACGTGCCGCAGAAAGGCCACGCGCTGCTGCTCGAAGCGCTGACCGAGATGAAGGATATCGAGCTGCGCTGCCTGATGGTCGGCCCGTCGTCGGATGGCGGGGCCTATCGCGACCAGCTCAACAAGCTGGTCACGATGATGGGGCTGGATGACCGCATCTTTCTGGCCGACGAGTGCCGCGACATGCCGGCAGCCCTGATGCTGGCGGACCTGGTGGTGGCGCCGTATTTGACGCCTTCCACCTACAACCGCGTGGTGATCGAGGCGCAAGCGCTCGGCCGGCCGCTGGTGGCCAGCGACTATCCGTGCGCGCGTGAGCTGGTCGAAGGCAGCTCGATGGCTTGGCTGGTGCCGCCCAATGATGCGCAGGCCTTGGCCTGGGCGATCCGCGATGCGCTGGCGTTGCCGTCGGAAGAGCGCCAGGCCCGCACCACCCAGGTGGTCGAGAACCTGCAGCGCCGTTCCGACCGCGACTGGATGCGGCGGCGCGTGCTCGGCATGTATTGGGACCTCTCCGGCAGGCCCGGCACTCCGTTCTAGCTCCTGAGTGGTCGCATTTTCGACGCCGAACCGGCTTCCGCTTCGGCGGAAAATGCTCTCGGAACCCTCGCCCCTTATCCTTTGTTACCAAGAGCGCCGGCCGGATTGCCGTGAAGGAGCGTCGCATGATCCGCAAGCTCAAGTCGGGCGAATACCGCCTCTATTCCCGCAAGGTGAATCCCAAGAGCGGGAAGCGCCGCAACCTCGGCACGTTCGGGTCACGCGCGGCGGCGGAGAAGCACGAGCGTCAGGTGCAATTCTTCAAGCGCCGCGGCTGAACAATTCATCGTCGGCAATGCAATCACACGAGGAGAGCAGGATGGCCCCCGCCCGCCAGAAATCAGCTGCACGCAAGAACATCCGCAAGGCGCAGAAAGCGCGCCGCAGCAAGAGCGCAACGCGGCGGACCGCCGCGCGCACCAAGGCGACGGCGCGATCAAAGACCAAAGCGAAAACTCGCGTGCGCACGAAGACCGCGAAGGCGAAGCCGCGGGCGAAATCGACGCCGCGGCGCCGTACCAAATCAGCAGCGCGGCCGCGCGGATTCTTCCACATCGAAGTCCAGCCGAAGGAGGCGTTCGTGGAATTCAAGACCCAGGATATTGGCAGCGAAGGCGGTATCGAGCGGGTCGCCGGCAAGCGCGCCGGCGGAGCCTGGAGCACCCAGGAGTGGCTGATTGCTAAGGACCAGGCGCATATCGAGCACGGCACGCTGATCGGCGACACCGTCGATGCGCGCCGGGTACTGACCATGCTCGGCTCGGAGCCGAGGCACATCAAGGCCGACCGCTTCACCATCCACGGCCACACGGGCTTGCCCGAGGAAGCCAGACCGTCCCTGGCCCCGCGCCGGGCAGTCCTTACCAACGTCCCGGCGCCGCAGAAGGGGCGCAAGTGGGGTTGAGCCATGGCGGCCGTGCGTAAGAACGCCCGGTCGGCCCGGTGGCTGAATTTCCTATATCAATCCGGCCGGAGCCTGCAGGGCGAGTGGCGCAAGGCGGTCGGGCGGGATAGGCTGCGGTTAACAATTGGCCCTCCCGCCACCAAGCCCCGCCTTGCCAAGGGAAACCCCCATCTGTATAACCGCGCGTCCGGCGGAAACCGCCTCTGGGCCTGTATGGGCATGCCCACGCGCCATCGCCGTAGTTAACCTATTGAAGGAAAATGAAAATGCCCAAGATGAAGACGAAGAGCAGCGCCAAGAAGCGCTTCAAGCTCACCGCCTCCGGCAAGGTGAAGTTCAAGCCCGCCAACAAGCGCCACGGCCTGGTCAACCGGCCGAAGCAGATGAAGCGGCAGAGCCGTCGCGACGAAGTGATGTTCGAGGGTGACGCGAAGAAGGTGATTCGTTTCTTCCTCCCCAACGGCCTCTAAACTTCCCTAGCGCGACGGAGACAGAACATGGCACGTACCAAACGCGGCGTTACCACGCATGCGCGGCACAAGAAGGTCCTCGACATGGCCAAAGGCTATGTCGGCCGGGCCAATAACAATTACCGTATTGCTCTCGAGAAGGTCGAAAAGGGCCTGCAATACGCCTACCGCGATCGGCGCGCCAAGAAGCGCGACTTCCGCGGCCTGTGGATCCAGCGCATCAATGCCGGTGCGCGCGAGCACGGTTTGACCTATTCTCAGTTCATCAACGGCGTGAAGCGCGCGGGGATCGAGCTGGACCGCAAGGTTCTGTCGGATCTCGCGATCCGGGAACCGGCGGCGTTTGCGGCCATTGCTAAGCAGGCGCAAGAGGCACTCAAGAAGGCATAAGGGGCGGAATGCTGGCGGGCTGCGTTCGGCGATACATCCTCTTAGTACCGCTGGCTGCTGCCCTGGCCCTGCTGGGGTGCGACAACTTCAGTTCCGACATAGCAGCCGTCAAACGCGCCAAAACCTTGCCCGGCCAGTCCAACGAGGAACTCGTGATGGATCTGGCTGGGGCCCGCGCCTCGATCGAATGGACGGCCGAGCGCTCCAAGGCCTACGATAGCGACGACATCATCGCCGTGACGGCGGAGATCAACCGGCTGGGCCAGGCCGGGCAACGCAGCAAGGTGGAACTGGTGTACCTGCACAACCGCCAGACCAAGAAGGTGTCCTTCGAGGAGCTGCGGCTGAACGGCGCGCGCCAGGACCTGCTGTCCGGCGCCCTCAACCTCATGTTCCTGGACCAGTTTAAGCTGCAGCTGCAATAGCCGGCCGACCATAAGCTTTATGGAGGGGAGGCCGGACTTGCTCCGGACCTCCCCTTCTCGTATCTGGATGGCGCGAAAGTCAAGGATGGGATCGATGCAACATCTGAGTGGGCTCAAGGACAAGTGGCTGGCGGCGATCGCCGGCGCTGGAGCCCTGGATCAGCTGGAGAATCTCCGGGTCGAGGCCCTGGGCAAGAAGGGCGAGGTCACCAACCTCATGAAGACCCTGGGCAGCCTGTCGCCGGAGGAACGCAAGAACGCCGGCCAGGCGCTGAACCAGCTGAAGGACGCGCTGACCGAGGCGATCGAGGCGCGCAAGAGCGCCCTGCAGGACGAGGCGCTGAACCAGCGGCTGAAGACCGAGACGCTGGACATGACGCTGCCGGCACGGCCGGAGCCGGAAGGCCGCCTGCACCCGATCAGCCAGACCATCGACGAGATCGTCGCGATCTTCGGCGAGATGGGCTTCGCGGTCGCGGAGGGCCCGGACATCGAGGACGACTTCAAGAACTTCACAGCGCTCAACATGCCTGCCGATCATCCGGCCCGGCAGATGCAGGACACCTTCTACCTGCCCAAGAAGGCGGATGAGAAAGAGGCGATGGTGCTGCGCACCCACACCTCGCCGGTGCAGATCCGCACCATGATGTCCAAGAAGCCCCCGATCCGCGTGATCTGTCCGGGCCGCACCTACCGCTCTGACTCGGACATGACCCACACGCCGATGTTCCACCAGGTCGAAGGTCTGGTGATCGATGAAACCACGCACATGGGGCATCTCAAGGGCTGCCTGATCGATTTCGTGCGCGCCTATTTCGGCATCGATGACCTGCCGGTGCGGTTCCGCAATTCCTTCTTCCCCTTCACCGAGCCGTCGGCCGAGGTCGACATCGGCTGCGATCGCTCGGGCGGCGAGCTCAAGCTGGGGCAGGGCAAGGACTGGCTGGAGATTTTGGGCTGCGGCATGGTGCACCCGAAGGTGCTCAGCAACTGCGGCATCGATCCAACCAAGTACCAGGGCTTCGCCTTCGGCATGGGGATCGAGCGCATCGCGATGCTGAAATACGGCATCCCCGACCTGCGCACCTTCTTCGATGCCGATCTGCGCTGGCTGAAGCATTACGGGTTCGTGCCGCTCGACGTGCCCTCGATGACCGGGGGGCTGACGCGATGAAATTCACGCTGAAGTGGCTGAAGGAGCATCTCGAGACCAATGCCGATGTCGCGACCATCGCGCGCACCCTCACCATGACCGGGCTCGAGGTCGAGCATATCGAGGACCGCGCCAAGGACCTGGCGCCCTTCACCATCGGCTATGTTGTGGAAGCGGTGCAACATCCGAACGCCGACAAGCTGCGGGTGTGCAAGGTCGATACCGGCCGGGGCGTGGTGCAGGTGGTGTGCGGCGCGCCGAACGCGCGCACCGGAATGAAGGGCGTGTTCGCGCCGGTCGGCAGCTTCATCCCCGGCACCAAGCTCGACCTCAAGAAGGGTGTGATCCGCGGCGTCGACTCCAACGGCATGCTGTGCTCGATGCGCGAGATGGGCCTGGGCCAGGACCATGAGGGCATCATCGACCTCGCGGCCGATGCGCCGATCGGCAAGAGCTTTGCCGCCTACATGGGCTATGACGACCCGGTGTTCGAGATCAAGCTGACGCCGGACCGGGCCGATTGCCTCGGCGTCCATGGCATCGCTCGCGATCTGGCCGCCGCCGGCCTCGGCACGCTGAAGCCGTTCGCCCAGACGCCGATCAAGGGGACGTTCGAGCCGCCGCTGAAATGGCAGCGCACCGACGTCGGCCATGCCTGCCCGCTCGCAGTCGGCCGTTACTTCCGCAACGTGAATAACGGCCCCAGCCCGCAGTGGCTGCAGGAGCGGTTGATCGCGATCGGACTGCGTCCGATCTCCGCGCTGGTCGACATCACCAACCTGGTGACGTACGACCTCAATCGCCCGCTGCACGTGTTCGACGCCGACAAGGTGACCGGCAACCCGACCATGCGCATGGCGCGGGCGGGCGAGAAGGTGCTGGCACTGGACGGCTTCGAATACGATCTGGAGCCAGGGATGGTGGTGATCGCCGACGATCATCAGGTCGAGGCGATCGGCGGCATCATGGGCGGCGAGCTCTCCGGCGTTACCGCTGAGACGCGCAACGTGTTCCTGGAAGCGGCGCTGTTCGATCCCGTGGTCACCGCGCGCACCGGCCGCAAGCTCGGCATCAACTCCGACGCGCGCTACCGGTTCGAGCGCGGCGTCGATCCGGAATCCGCCGACTGGGGCATCGAGGTCGGCACGCGGCTGGTCCTCGAGCTGTGCGGCGGCGAGGCGAGTTACGTCACCCGCGCCGGCGAGCGGCCGGAATGGCACCGCGTCATCGGCTTCCGGCCGGAGCGCTCGGCAACTTTGGGCGGCGTCGACGTGCCCGCGGGCCGGCAGAAGGAGATCCTGTCCAAGCTCGGCTTCGGCGTCGAAGAGACCAGCGTCAAGCATTGGCGCGTGACGCCGCCGTCCTGGCGCCTGGACGTCGAGGGCGAGGCGGACCTGGTCGAGGAAGTCGTCCGCCTCAACGACTACGACAACATCCCCGTGGTCTCGCTGCCGAAGCTTTCCGCGCTGCCGCATCCTGCGATCACGCCGCAGCAGCGCCGCGTTCCGATCGCCAAGCGCCTGCTGGCGACGCGCGGGCTGCTGGAAGCCGTGACCTTCAGCTTCATGCCGAGCGCGGTCGCGAAGCTGTTCCAGCCGAAAGGCTCGAATGCGCCGCTGGTCATGCTCGCCAATCCGATCAGTGCCGACCTCGACGCCATGCGGCCGTCGATCCTCGGCAACCTGCTGATGGCGGCGGCGCGCAATGCAGCGCGCGGCTTTGCCGACGTCGGCTTGTTCGAGGTCGGCCCGTCCTATCTCGACGAGACCGAGAAGGGGCAGGTGCTGAGCGCGACCGGCGTGCGCGTTGGGCTCTATCGCCCGCGCCACTGGGAGGGCAAGCCGCGCAACGTCGATGCGTTCGATGCCAAGGCCGATGCACTGGCGCTGCTGCAGACTTTCGGCGCGCCGATCGACAACCTGCAGGTTCTCTCCGAAGCGCCCGGCTACTATCACCCCGGCCGCTCGGCGGTGCTGCGCCTCGGCCCCACCATCCTGGCGCAATTCGGCGAGCTGCATCCCAACGTGCTCAAGGCCTGCGACATCAAGGGGCCGGCGGTCGGCTTCGAGGTGTTCCTCGACCGCATTCCGCTGCCGCGCTCCAAGGGTCCGGCGCGGCCGCTGCTCGACGCCTCGCCGTTCCAGCCGCTGGAGCGCGACTTCGCGTTTCTGGTGGATGCAACCGTGCCGGCCGACAAGCTGACCCGCGCCGCCAAGAGCGCCGACAAGGCCCTCATCACCGAGGCCAAGGTGTTCGACCTGTTCCAGGGCGGGACGCTGCCCGAGGGCAAGAAGTCGATCGCCTTCTCCGTTACCATCCAGCCGCGCGAGCGCACGCTGACCGACCAGGAAATCGAAACGCTGAGCGCAAAGATCGTCGCGGCGGTGAATAAGGCGACGGGCGGGGAACTCAGGAAGTAGCGCGGGCTATTGCGCCAGGTCCTTTGCGGCGAGGTCTTCCACCAGGAACTCGCCGGCGCGCTTCCAGGCATTGTCGTCGTCGCCGCGGAATGTGATGGTGCGGTCGTAGACGACTTGGTCGCTCTCTAGATCCGCGATCTGCGCCTTTCCGAATTGCACCAGGGTGCTCATCTTGTGGATGCCGCCATAGAGCAGCAGGCGGGCGCCGGACTGGCGCGCGGCGTCGGTCAGGGATTGGGCGTCCATCGCACCGGCGGAACAGGGCGGCTCCGGACATGTGAGGGCGACAACCTGGTACTTGCCGGTTGCCGATAGCTCATCGCTCAAGAGGCGGGTGAAGTTCTTCAGCCGCTCGGCATGCGCGGCAACCTGGTCCTTGGTCTCTCCCGAGGTGTCGAGATAGTCGAAGTCGGCGATCGCCAGCGTAACCGGTTCGACCGCGTGACCGGACGATGCCAGGGCACATAGCGCAAGCGCGCCGAGCCACCGCAGGTGCTTCCAGGCGCGCCTCATCTATCGGACCAGATTCTCTTTCATCAGCTCCGCGACCAGGAACTTCGCCGCGTGATGCCAGGCTTCGTCGCTGTCGTTGCGGAAGGCGATGTTGCGGTCGAAGACCAGGAGGTCGGCTTCGAGGTCTACGACCTCGGCGTTGCCGTACTGGATCACCGTGTTCATTTTCTGGATGCCGCCGAACACCAGCAGCCGGGCGCCGACCGCCTTGGCCTTCGCCAACAGCTCGGCGGGATCGGTGCGGCCGGCCGAGCACGGCCCGGGCGCGCACTCCAGCAGCACCACCCGATAGCGATCGCTCTGGTCCAGCCCTTCGCGCACCTGCTGCGCCAGGGTGCGCAGGCGCTCCGCCACCACCCGCTCCTGCTCCATCACGCCGCCGGTCGGGTCGATATAGTCGAAGTCGGCAACCGCGACCGCCACCGGCTCCACGGCGACAGCCGCGCCGGGATTGAGCACCGCCATGCACGCGAGCACGACGCCGCCAAGCGGAATGAGGATCGACCGAGATTGCATGTGGCGTGGACCGCCCGTTTTGTGGACTATCGGGCCAATTCGACTCCCCCCGCGTCCGCTGCGTCTATTGGCCAAAGGCACGAGATTTGCCCCAAGGAGCATCCGCCCATGATCGAAGCCGGCATCCTTCTGCTGCTTTGCCAGCTGGCGGGCGAAAGCCTGGTGCGGGCGCTCGATTTGCCGGTGCCCGGGCCGGTGCTGGGCGCCGTCTTCATGCTGGGGTTCCTCGCCGTCAGACGGGGCGTGCCGGACACTCTGGGCCGGACCAGCCATGATCTGCTGGCGAATTTCTCGTTGCTGTTCGTGCCGGCGGGCACCGGCATCATCCTGCATGCGGCGCGGCTGGAGGCGGAGGCGGTCGCGTTGATCGCGGCCCTGATCGGATCGACCGCGCTCACCATCGCGGTCGCGGCCCTGGTGTTCGTTGGAGTCGACCGGCTGGCCAACGGCAAGGCGCCAGAAACGTCCGGGGAGGAGTCCGCATGAACCCACAGCTCGACCAGCTCTGGGTCTATCTGCAGGCCAACCCGCTCGGCTGGCTGACGGCGACGTTGATCGCCTACTGGCTCGGCGTGGCGGCACAGCGCGCGACCGGAGGGCGGCCTTATGTCAACCCGGTCGCGATCGCGGTGGTGTTGCTGGTCACGCTGCTGGCGGTGACCGGCACGCCGTACCAGACCTACTTTGAGGGCGCGCAGTTCGTGCATTTCCTGCTGGGGCCGGCCACCGTCGCGCTCGCCATCCCGCTCTATGAGAACTGGCCGGCGGTGAAGCGCAGCCTCGTCCCCATGATCGCGGCGCTGCTAGCCGGCACGGTGACCGCCGTCGTCAGCGCGGTCGGGATCGCCTGGGCGCTGGGAGCGTCAGCCGAGTCGCTGGTCTCGGTCGCGCCCAAGTCGGTGACGACGCCGGTCGCCATGGGGATCGCAGAGAAGTTGGGCGGCATCCCGTCGTTGACGGCGGTGATGGTGATCCTGACCGGCATCACCGGCGCCATCATCGCGACGCCGCTGCTCAACGCGCTCGGCCTCAAAGATTGGCGGGCGCGCGGCTTTGCGGTCGGGGTGGCGGCGCATGGCCTCGGCACCGCGCGGGCGTTCCAGGTCAACGACCTTGCCGGCACCTTTGCCGGGATCGGGATGGCGCTGAATGCGCTGGCGACCGCGATCCTGGTGCCGGTGCTCTGGCAGTGGTGAAAGGAAACGCGCGGCCGTAAGCTACAGCCGCGCGTTTGATGATGTCGCACAGGATCAGTTCGCGGGCGCGACCGTCATCTCGCCGCCAACCGCCGCGTCGTTCGGCTTGATCTTGGAGCAGCTGACCGTCACGGTCTTTTCCATCGACTTAACCAGCTTGCCGTCCGAATCGGAGATGTTGAAGCGGAAGGCGAGCTTCTGGTCCGCCGGCTTCGCGTTCGGCTGGGCCGCGAGCCCGCCGAGCTGATGCCACTTGATCGGATAGGTGCCGATCACGTTGCGGCTGCTCCCTCCCTTGGGGAAGTCCAGCTCCGTGACTGCCGAGAGATAGTGCTGGCCCATAAAGATCGACTTGCCCTCGAACGCATGGCTCGTCTCGATGTAGCCGTAGAGCCTGAGTTCGCTCGGGCAGAGATACTTGCCGTCCTTCACGACCTTGGACGGCTCGATCTCGAACGTTGTCTTCGAGAACAGCGGCGGCGTGGTCCGGCTTGGCGTTGGCGGCGGCGTGGTGCGGCTCGGCGTCGGCGGCGGGGTGGTGCGGCTCGGCGCATTGGGATCTTCGTCATGCCGCGCCAGCGGCATGCAGGTGATCTTCACCGGCGCATGAGTTCTCTCGCCGAACCCCTTCGGTTCAGACAATCCGCTCCATTTCTTGATCCACCACTCGACACTGCCGACGAGCGGGTAGGCCTTCTGGATTGCAAATGTCGCGCCATCCTTCCGGAATTCCTTGCGTGCCTTGCCCGAGGTCTGCTCCAGCCGCTCGTTGCACAGGTCGACCGGAGAAACTCGAAGCTCGGGGAACTCATCGGACATGGGGTGCTCGTAGGTAGCGGAGATCTTATGAAAGGCCCAACTTGCCGAGATCGTCGCATCGACCTTTGCATCGCCAAGGTAGATATCGAGCGAGCCTCCACCAGTGGCCTTCTGCGGCTTGTCGCCGCGCACCGCCACGATGTAGTTGAGCTTTTTGTTCTTGACCGACTTGTACCTCTCGCTGTCGCCGTCAACCTTGATCTCCGCAATGGCATTGGGCGGGGCCAGGCCGGCTTTGATCGGGACCAACAGCTCAATCTCGTCTGCCAGCGCAATCGCGGTGATGCCCTGCGCGGTGGCGATGAACAAACCCAGCAACAGTTTCTGCATTCTCATGGCACGCTCCTTGAGATCGATCGGGGCACATTCCCCTTCCGATCCGTCGCGGGCGAAGGTGACCGGATTTGAACACAGCGACGTGAGGGTGCGGGCCGTCACAAATTTGCGTCGCGGACACAAAGAAGCGCGGCCTTTGAATGGCCGCGCCTCCCGGAACTCAAATTGCCATCAGTTGGCTGGCTTGACCGTCATCTCGTCGCCGACGGTCGGCACGGCGACCTTGATCTTCTTGCAACTCACTTCGACGGTTTCCTCCACCGACTTGAGCAGCTTGCCGTCCTTGTTGGCGACATTGAAGTGGAAGGTCAGCTTCTGCTTCTTGGGTTCGGTGTTCGGCTGGGTGGCAAGGCCGCCCATCTTGTGCCAGTCCATCGTGTAGGTGCCGGTCACGTTGCGGTTGCCTTCGGCCTGGAAGTTCAGGATGGTGATGGCCGAGAGAAAATGCGGGCCGACGAACAAGGCCTTGCCGTAGAACTTGCGGATCGCCTCCACGTGGCCATAGAGCTTCAGCTGCGAGGGGCACAGGAATTTGCCGTCCTGCACGATCTGCGCCGGCTCGATGCGGAAGGTTGCTTCCGAGATGGTCGGCGGTAGCGGTTTGCCCGTTGGTCCCGGCGCGCCGGTCGTGGTGGTGTCTTGGCGGGGACGAGGCCGGTAGAGCGCCATGCAGGTGATCTTGACCGGGGCCGTCAACGTGTCGGAGTAGTGCTTCACTTCGTCGAACGGCCACTTGTCGAGGATATAGCTCACCTCGCCCGACACCGTGTAGCCGGGCGTGTGCATGAAGGTTACGCCCTTCTTGAAGAAGCTCTCGCGCGCCGCACCGGAGGTCTGCTGCAAACGGTCGTTGCACAGCTTCACCGGCGACACGCGTTCATTCACCGCCACGCCCGACCAAGGATCCTTGTAGGGCGCGACCACCTTGTATTTCGTCCAGCTTCCGTCGACGACGATATTTTCGCGCGGGCCGTTCTCGACCTTGAGGCCGCCCAGGCCATTGTTGCCGGCCTTGTCCGGCACATCACCGCGCACCGAGATGTAGTATTCCAGCGTCTCCGTCCGCACTTCGTTGTAGGGGGAGTCCTTGCTGGGGCCGTCAACCTTGACCTCGGCGATGCCGCTCTGGCCGGCCTTGGTGCTGATCGAAAGCTCGATCCGATCAGCGAACGCCGCGCCGGCCATGGCGTTGGCCAGGCCCGCCGCGATCATGCCCGCCATCAAATTCCGCATCTTCATGACACGCTCCTTCGATTGCCTTGGGGCCAATCCCCTGCCCGCTCCGTCGCAAGGAGCCGTCGGATGTTTCGAACACGGCGACGTGAGGGTGCGATCGATCACAGCGGAAGGCGTGCAACGCACAAACGGGAAGCGGCCCGCCTGGAGGGAACAGGCGGGCCGCTGGGGGTAGGGCATTGGAAGGGTGGGGTGAACCCTTCGCTCACTCCGTCGACCGGGCGGCATCGCCGGTTCTCACGGACAGGCCGAGGTGTGCGCGCCGTCACAGGCGCGACTCGCCGCTAGGACGACAAGACTTTGAAATAATGGGCAAATCCGCCCGTTGATCTTGCTCGTCTCAGCCCCTATGGTGCGGCGCGTTTACGTTTTCCACAGCCGGCCAAATGACCGATCTCGCCCACATCCGCAATTTCTCGATCATCGCCCACATCGACCATGGCAAGTCCACGCTCGCCGACCGCCTGATCCAGGCGTGCGGCGGCCTGACCGACCGCGAGATGAAGGAGCAGGTGCTCGACTCGATGGACATCGAGCGCGAGCGCGGCATCACCATCAAGGCGCAGACCGTGCGCCTCACCTACAAGGCCAAGAACGGCGAGACCTATCAGCTGAACCTGATGGACACGCCCGGCCATGTCGACTTCGCGTACGAGGTCAGCCGCTGCCTTGCGGCGTGCGAAGGCTCGCTGCTGGTGGTCGACGCCAGCCAGGGCGTCGAGGCGCAGACCCTCGCCAACGTCTACCAGGCGATCGACAATCATCATGAGATCGTGCCTGTGCTCAACAAGATCGACTTGCCCGCCGCCGAACCGGAGCGCGTGAAGCAGCAGATCGAGGACGTGATCGGCATCGACGCCAGCCACGCGGTGGAGATCTCGGCCAAGACCGGGCTCAACATCGGCGACGTGCTGGAGGCGGTGGTGGAGCGCCTGCCCGCGCCCAAGGGCGACGAGAATGCGCCGCTGAAGGCGATGCTGATCGACAGCTGGTACGACGCCTATCTCGGCGTCATCATCCTGGTGCGGGTGGTCGACGGCAAGCTGAAGGCCAAGCAGGTCATCAAGATGATGTCCAACGGCTCCACCTACGACGTGGAGCGGGTGGGCGTATTCACGCCCAAGGCCGAGACCATGGGAGAACTGGGCCCCGGCGAGGTCGGCTTCATCACCGCCGGCATCAAGGCGGTGGCCGATTGCAAGATCGGCGACACCGTGACCGAAGAGCGCCGGCCGACCGCCGCCGCCCTGCCCGGCTTCAAGCCGAGCGTGCCGGTGGTGTTCTGCGGCCTGTTCCCGGTCGACGCCGCGGATTTCGAGAGCCTGCGCGACAGCCTGGCCAAGCTGCATCTCAACGACGCCAGCTTCCATTATGAGATGGAAACCAGCGCGGCGCTCGGCTTCGGCTTCCGCTGCGGATTCCTGGGGCTGCTGCATCTCGAGATCATCCAGGAGCGGCTGGAGCGCGAGTTCAACCTCGACCTCATCACCACCGCGCCCAGCGTGGTCTACAAGATCCACCAGGTCGACGGCACCATGATGGAGATGCACAACCCCGCCGACATGCCCGACCCGATGAAGATCGAGCACATCGAGGAGCCGTGGATCAAGGCGACCATCCTGGTGCCCGACGAGTTCCTGGGCGCGATCCTGAAATTGTGCGAGGAGCGGCGCGGCACCCAGACCGACCTGACCTATGCCGGAAACCGCGCCATGGTGGTCTACAAGCTGCCGCTCAACGAGGTGGTGTTCGATTTCTACGACCGCCTGAAATCGATCAGCAGCGGCTATGCCAGCTTCGACTATCACCTCGACAACTACCAGGAAGGCGACCTGGTCAAGCTCAACATCCTGGTCAACGGCGATCCGGTCGATGCGCTGTCCTGCATCGTGCATCGCAGCCAGGCGGAAGCGCGCGGCCGCACGCTGTGCGTGAAGCTGAAGGACCTGATCCCACGCCAGCTGTTCAAGATCGCGGTGCAGGCGGCGATCGGCGCCAAGGTGATCGCGCGCGAAACCATCTCGGCGCTGCGCAAGGACGTGACCGCCAAGTGCTACGGCGGCGACATCAGCCGCAAGCGCAAGCTGCTGGACAAGCAGAAGGAAGGCAAGAAGCGGATGCGGCAGTACGGCAATGTCGACATCCCGCAATCGGCCTTCATCGCCGCCCTCAAGATGCACGACAACTGAGGCGGATCGGACCGTCGGCTATTCGACGTGCTTCCTGCCGAGGCCGATGCACAGCAGGCCGATGATGCCGACCACGACCCAGGCCGGCTGGACCAGGATGATGTAGAGGCCGTTCCACAGGCCGGCCCACATGTAGCGCTGCAACCAGTTGGGGATGGCGGGCAGGAACTTGTACAAGACATCGTACAGGGAGAGGCCGCCGTCGACGCCGATCACCGCGTAGTAAAGACTCGCGAAGGCGAACAGGCACGCAATGGCGATCAGGGTGAACCCAGCGATGCGCAGTGGCGACATGGCGGCGAGTATAGCGTGGACCGGCCGATTCGGCACCAGTCTCGTTGGGCTCGGACTGGGCCCGATTTGAGGAAAATCTACCGTTTTCAGGAGTCTAGCCGGCCCCGCCAGCGCCCGCACCGGCCAACTTCGGGTGTTGCGTTGCGCGCCCCCGTTGGCTAGGTTCCGCGCCGTTCCAGGCGGCTTGCGGAGGGATGGCCGAGCGGTTGAAGGCGCGCGCCTGGAAAGTGCGTATACGGCCAAAAACCGTATCGTGGGTTCGAATCCCACTCCCTCCGCCATCTACCTTTCCAACGCTGTCCGAGGCAGTTTAGACATACGCAAGCTGCGCCTGCGGCGCAGCGATTTCTGCCGCATCATACGTCTAGAAGCATCCCTAGTCGTCCGGCACAATCCACCTTATGGGTAACGGCATGGGTTCGGCGGACAGATGCCTACTATCGTAAATCGGCTGAAAGCTTTGGAAGTTGAGAGGGAGAAACGGCCCGGTTATCACGCCGATGGCGCCGGACTTTATCTCCAAGTTGGCCGGGCCGGCGCGAAGTCCTGGGTATACCGTTTCACACTTGCCGGCCGAACCCGCGAGATGGGCCTCGGCTCTTTTGCAAGTCTCAGCCTTGCTGAGGCACGTCTAGCGGCCCGTGGCGCCCGCGCGCAGAAGGAGCGGGGTATCGACCCGATCGAGGCCAAACGGGCGCAGCGCGCCACCGTGGCCGCCGCCGCGGCGCATCTCCCTACATTTCGAGAGGAGGCAGAAAGCTATATCGACGCCCATACGCCCGCTTGGAAGAATTCCAAGCATGCGAAACAGTGGCGAAGCAGTCTCGAGACTTACGCCTATCCGAAGGTCGGCGCTCTGCCTGTTGCAAGCGTCGACACCGGCTTGATCATGCAAATCCTGGAACCGATCTGGTCCGTGAAAACCGAGACCGCATCACGCGTCCGAGGTCGCATTGAAAAGATTCTCGACCGTGCAAAGACCCGCGGGCATCGTTCTGGTGAAAACCCTGCGAGGTGGCGAGGACATTTTGACAATTTGCTGCCGGCACGCAGCAAAGTAGCGCCAACACAGCATCATCCCGCCTTGTCTTACTCCGAGATTGGCGACTTCATGGCGCTCTTGTCCTCGCAAAATGGAATCGCGGCGCGCGCGCTGGAGCTGACCATTCTTTGTGCAACGCGAACGATCGAATCCCTTGGCGCCACTTCGACAGAGTTCGATCTAGAGACAGAAACCTGGCTATCATGGGAGGGGGCCCGGAAAGGTGGGAATATCAAAGGCACCAACCGGTTCCTGAACAAGGCTCCGCCACTGCGAGACACAATGAAACGCAATGCCTTTCAGATCGAACGTCACAAGGGGTTTATGAACGCGCCGCGAGCGACCTACACGGAAGGTGGTGGCACTAGGATATAGTTCTGGAAGTCCGCAATATCGTCCGGACGCTAGAAATCGGCTGAAGGCTGCTGGGTCAGCTCGCAGAGTTCGACCTGTTCGTTGCCAAGAGAAGCGCAGAGTCGTTCGACACGAACCCAAACAGGATGCAAACGCAAACCTGAAAAGAGGTATTCAAAGAATCCTGGCGAGAAACGGAAAATGAACAAGCTCAAGGTGGCGGTCTAGATCGTGCCTCACCTGAGGCCCATGGACTTGGCAAGAGGTTTCAGCGCGCGAACGACCCGCGGGCCAAGAATGGCTTTTGCCTGGCTCTTGATGCGCGCGGACATCGGCTCCGGATTGATCGGTATCTGCAGCAGGTGTGGCGCCATCAGGCGGATCGCCTCTTTCTGCAAGGCTCCGATCTCTCTCCTGCGCGGCTCGGGCCGCAGCAGCAGATCGAACATCCAGAGGCAGTTGGCGGGAGTGAAGGTCGTGCTATCGAGCAGGTCGTTGGAACGCTGCACGTTCGAGTTCCAGGAACACAGCCGCTGATCCAGGTGGAAGCGGTCGCGCCAATCGGGCGCCAGCGACACGTCGTCGGACAAAGTATCGAGCCAGCGCTGAATGGCCTCTCTCCACGGTTCGATCGGCTCGGGCCGCCAGGTCGATTGGAACATAAACGCGCCGAGCACCTGATCCGCCGTGGGGCGCGCCTCGGCGAGGCCTGACCGCGCGAATCTGGGCCAGAAGAAACATCGCCCGACTTCGAAGCACGTGCCGTTGGCGGCGCTCAAGCTAGGGCCGTTCGTCGCCCCCCGGTCGTGGTGCGCCAGATGATCAAAGGTCGGATGAGCCGTTGCGCCGTCCATATGCTCGGCGATGATTGCGCGCCTGGCCGCCGCGTCTTCGGGATCGACCGCCGGGAATACCGCGAACCGGTGCGGAACTCCGGCCAGCACGGCTATGCGCGGCGGCAGCACCCGGTCTCGTCTCTCCATGTACGGAGTGCCAATGGTGTAGGCGTGCACATCGATGTTCGCGGCGCAGGCTGCCGCCAGCACGGTACGCGTATCAAGCCCGGCCGTGAGGCCGATCTGCGTCTGAGCGAACCCCCATCCCGCCCAATTCGCCAGCACCATCTTGAGCGCCGATGCAAATTGCGCGGCCAGGTCGCCCGTCGCCGCCGCAGGTGGATTGTATTGCACCGGATGTTGCGTTCCGCTGACAGGGTCGATCGTCCTCTGCGGCAGAAGCTTGTAGATCCCCTCCCTCGTCGTGAGTGGGGCGGGGATCCAGTCCATGCCCTTGACGTGTGCGATGCGCCAGGGAATTCGCGGCGCCGGTTCGACATGCGGCAGATGCTCGCCGAGCAGCGCGACGCTGCTGGAAATCCACAGGCCGGTCTCGGTCTGGCGATAGTTCACGCCCAGGCTGCAGGATGCATCCGGCAAACACCGATCCGTGGCGATCAGCGCCCAACGGCCAGCCCAGCGTGCGCTCCACTTCTCGATCTCGGACGAGTGCCGGGTGGCGACTCCCTCTGCGATGGAGCATGCCGGTGCGTCGGCCGGAACGGCAAGACCCAGGAGATGATATGGCCGGCCGTCTCGTGAGCGCAGTCGCGTGACGCTCAGCTTAGGGCAGTGGGAGAAAACGAGGCCCTGTGCGATTTCCGCAGTGATCCAATCCGGCCGGACGCGAACCGCGGCCGGGCCGAGCACATACTGCTTTTGATGAGCAAGCAAATTCGCCACCTGCAACGCCTCGCGCCAACTCGAGCGATGCACCTCGACTTAAAGCTTTGCCCGATTTCTTCACACCTCGCCAGCTCAGACACGCGCCGGTATCTCGCTTATGAACGGCCGATCATCCAGTCAGACAGTTCGCGGAGAGGAAGAGCGGTCAACGAGTCTGAACTCGCTAGCAATCCTTGATGCCGTGCTTATCAGCTTCAGCGCACTTCCAGGCGAGCGGCGCTCCATCCCTGAATGAGATGCGGAACAATTCGCCGTCATCGCACTTCGCCCGAATAGTTCCATCGGGAAGACAGTTCGCTTCGACTACTCTGCCGCATTCGTGCCCGGTGAAACCCTGGATCGCAACAGTCGCCCATTCGATCTCGTCACCGGGTGGCACAGGCTTCAGAACTGGCGACTCTGCCACGCTGCGCTATGGCCGAGTGCGAACGCGTAGACAGCCGCCGTGATCGTCAGTCTTCGTAGAAGCATGCCGGCTCTCCTGAAGGCTTCGCATTGTCTGCCAGATTTGGTGCTGCGGCAAGCTTTGGAGAAACCGGAACGGCTCAGGGCAACGGAGTGGGCCACCCGCCCCCCGGTAAATGGGATTCGCCTGGGTCCCATCGGGGAATACTAATCGCCTCTGGCAGGGACCCCATTTTTGCTGGAAGATTGGGTCCTATCGCATCGCCCGGGAGCCGCCGTGAAATCCATCCAAGTAGACAGCCAGGTTTTCGACTACTTGAAGGCTCATGGCATGGGCACGGGCCAGTCTGCGTCCGACGTGTTGCGTAGCTTGCTGTTGCGCACGATTGAGATCGATGACGAGCTATACGCCTACCTGATCTCGTTGGCTTCAGCGCACGGCGAGACGCCGAACAACATCCTTCGACGTGAGCTGGACATCGGCGAAACCCCTGCACAGCCACCAGCCGTGATCGAGTTCCACATTCCTGCGGGGACAGGCTCTAACCCTTGGAACACGCGCGAGACTGCCGTGAATGGTGTCGTTGGGCAGACTCTGCGCATCCACAACGACGACAACGTCCCCCATCGGTTGCACACGTCTGGCGCTCCGTTCCCACATGCTGCCAACGACACACATCCCGGCACGTTCTCAGACGTTGTTCTGGCTCAGCCTTTCAATCTGGATACGCCTGCGGGCATCTACGACCACAACTTCGGACAGACAGCACGCTTCTGGATAAGCGTTCAAGCTGCGGCGTGATGCCTGATGAATGCTTCAGTAGACGCAGCCGACATGAACGAGGTGGTTCGTGCGCTGACATCTCCGCAGCGCGTCTTCTGGCGGTCGGAAGTGCTGACGACGCCATGCCCAGTGCCGAAAGAGCGCGGCGCATATGCTTGGTTCTTCAAGGAAGTGCCAGATGGTGTCCCATCGGATGGATGCCACCAGCAGAACGGACTGACACTCCTGTATACCGGTATCTCGCCACATGAAGCGTTCAAGCCTACTACAAAGCAGAACCTTCGTCGGCGCATCCACGGCCACTATCGCGGCAATGCTTCTGGCTCAACGCTGCGCAAGACGTTAGGCGTGCTGCTGGAGAAGGTCAGTGACTTTCCGCTTCGACCAACCGGCAAGACTGAACGACTGACACTTACGACCGATGGCTAGAAATGGCTGAACGAATGGATGGCCGACAATGCGTTCGTTGCCTGGATGGCGCATCCTGAACCGTGGATGGTCGAGCAACAGATGTTGAGGCTTGCTTCCTGCCCGCTAAACCTAGCAGGCAACGAGCATCATGGTTTCAACGCGACATTGCGTGAGCTGCGTCGCGCGGCTGTGTTGCGGGGCAAGTCGCTCCCCGTATCGCCTTAACTTGCGATTATTGAGGTTGCACGCGCTGTTTGGCACCGCTCAGCGACCTTCTGCCCGAAGTGCCTCGTCGAAACGCCTGTATGCTATCTCTTCGGTCAGAAGCGGATTTGCCAACGCGATTCTTTCAAGCATTTCACGAAGACGATCTATTTGCCCCGCGAGATTTGCCGGAATGAGTTTTGACAGAACGCGCAACGTGCCGCGCGGGTGTTGAGTGGGATGGGCAGAATCAGCAAGCTCGTCTATGGCGTATCCCCATTGAGGAAGCGAAGCTAACCGTGGTTCAAGAGCAGTGACGGCTTCTTCGAAGGCCGCATCGGTGACAACGGCCAGCATAGCGAACTGTTGCGAGGTATGATGCTCTACCAATGCCCTTTCACGTGGCCAGGCGCGTTCAATCCATGGATGTACGCGCTCGCGCCATAGAAGGTCAGTCCGCGATTTGTCCGGCTGGGCTGCGTCATCTTGCGTGCCTTTCATGAAGTCCCGCAACCAACTGATCGCCTGGGACCTTGCAAGCGGTGGCAGCGCTCGTATGGCTTCACGGACTTTTTCCAGCGGAAGAGAAACCTGCGGAAGTTCGACGCCAACTGCCATGAGGATGGAAGCGAGATTGCCCGACAATCGTTCATCAAACTTCGCAAGGCGCTCTGCCGCAAAAGTATCGAAGAAGTAGGTCGCAAATGCAGACCATAACTCCGCGTTGATACGCGGATGACTCGCATAAGCGTGCCACTGCGCAGTTGCTTCTTCTTCTGACCGATTCCAGTCCATGAATGGCAACAATTGCCGCGTAACCCACTCGCGATCAACCGCGTACAAATACGCAAGACGAGTGACAAGCATTACTCGGCCGAGGCGGAGTACCGGGGGCGCGGGACGCGTGAGTTTATCAAAATGGCGACGGAGTTCGCTTGGAAGTCCCTGTCCTGTCCTCAATTCGTGCTTGAACAGGACGTTCAGTATGGCTTCGGTCAAGTCTCCGATTGGGCTATTCAGCGCCTTAAAGACCCAGTCATTGTCTTCAGGAGCCTCATCGTGTGGAGTGAGCGTGATAGCGTCAACCAATCTCTCCCACAGCGACAAAAACACGGCCTCAACGACGGGCAACCTCTCGCGCTTTGATGCTTCATGAAGTGCATCGGCAGCGGCCATCACAAACTCTGGAGCGCGTAACAATGCCTCTGGGGCCTTCGCCAGCGCATTCAATGCTCGGCGAGTGAAATGCATACTCAGTTTCGCTCGTCTCAAGCCCCAAAGTGTTGCGCGCCAAATCTCGGCCGGGCCTCCGTCTGGACGATGAGACAAAACATGGAGAACGGCCAAAGCACGGTGTGGGTTCTCAGCAACGAAGCCTCGCCAGACATCGAGAAGTTCACCGTTCTGATGCCCGGCAATCAGAGTGTCGAGAAGTTTTTGACCGCGAAGGTCCCGGACGTCCGGTTCCCCTACATCTATGTCCCGAGCATGCGAACTTTCCATCCAAAAGGAAAAATGCGCTCGGTCGCCATCATCGATCCGCCAATTCGGATAGTTTGCCTGTATCCGATCGAGCTCGCTCAAGGCGGCTGGAGGCAAATCAGGTGGCGCTATTCGCTTGAGCAACAGCAAGCGCTCAAACACTTCTCTATCCCGTGCACGCTGAAGTCGAATGACGTCATCAGGTGACGCATGTGATTCGGGTCGCAACTCGGGACCGGCGAGTATTGCCGCGACCAACTGATCATGGACTTGGGTATCGTCGCTGCCCCAAAGTGCAACCATCAAGTCCAACGCTTCCTTGCGGGCGGGAATGGACCACAATGGAATCATTTCGCCGCTATCCATTGAGGAGCATCCGTAATTTTTCTTGCGGTTTCCAGCTCGTGCTTTCACTCATCGCCTGCAATGCCAATCGCTGAAACACTGGGTACTTGATAGCACGCCACCTGTTGACCAGGATGCGACTCTCCTCTGACGAGCGGGCATCGATGTGTTTCCAGGCTCGCCAAAGCAACTCGATGAGGGTAGTCCAAGTGTGAAAACGCCTGTTTTGCGTATGTGGTCGGATGGAAGGTTGCTGATGTCTTGACGGGTCGCCCTCTTGTGAGGCTTCACCAACAATTGCAAACAGGTCCAGCGCAGTCTTGAGCAGAGACGTGAGATCATCTGAAAAGCTGGCGATAAAATCTTCGGCATTGGGCAACTTGTCGATGCCATCCAGCAACAAGGAGACAACCTCGCCACCTGCTAGTTCAACTTCGGCGTCGGCCAGTCTCGAAAATCGATTCTGTTCATCCTCTTGCGACATCGTATTATCGCCACCGAATGCGGCATTCCAGTCCATGCGCCAAATACTCGGCTTGAGTTGAAGATAGGGTCGCATGAGTGACAAAAACTCGGCGCGTGCGTCCAACTCGCCAGAGCGCGCAATGATGTCACGACGTAATGCCCAAACCCACGAGGCACGTTGACCTGGCCAAGCCCATAGCCCTTCCGATGATATGATGCGCCAAAATAGCTCGAATGACTTCGGCAGTTGATTTCCTGCAGTGTCCAGTTGGTCTCGAACCAATCTCCTGAGGTACGGGTGCACTCGTGCATGTCGCCTGAGTTGGGCACTAACCCAATCTACAACTTCAAGCCTGTCCAGGTAGCGGACTAGCCAGCGGCCGAGGTGTGCTGTGATGGGATGTAGTTTTGGGTCTGAGCTACCATCGTCCACAAATAGAGAAGATAGATACTCTGGTGGAGGTGGCGGTAGTGGTTCACCGCTCTGCTTGGATCGTTCCACAAGTTCAGCATGCTGCTTCTTGGCATTTTCCTCGCGTCGCGCAAACTCGCTCAGCCATCCTACATCTGGTGGAGGCTGCATATCGGCGAACGTCTTTGCGCCATAACCATTGTCGCCCACCCGCCCCCAAACAGCCCAGGCCATGTTGGATGCATCGCTTGGAGTCAGAACAGCTGGATCGGTCGCAGCAAACCTTTGCAGGATAGTCGAGGTACTAGATAACCAATCTTCACGGGCAGATGCCCACGCAACTATGGTGTCCTTGAGGAGTTGGTGCTTCCGCGCCTGATTGTAGAATATTGGCTCGATCCCTCGATCTCGCCATATCGCAACCGACGGAATCGTTCGTCCCTCATAGGGGTAGAGTATATAAGCAGGAGGTCGCGACCTACGGCGTCTTGCTGCGGCAGCTTCCGCCGCAAAGGCGTCCGTCATGTAACGTAGGACAGGGTCATTGAGGCTGTAGCCGATGAACAGGACCGAAAAGTCGGCGAACAAACGTGTCACAAAGCGTGCAGCCCAGCCGTCTGTAAGATATGCACGACCGAAGTCAGCACTTGTAAGAACGAGGTGATCGTTCGAATGCGGAAGTGACTCAAGACGACCATGTAGGTGGACGATGCTTCGCCAGCTGGCCGTGCGATCATCCCGAGGAATGGGAAGGACGGGACCTGAATGCAGGTTTGTGCCGAAGAGCAGGGAAGGGCTTGCTGCTTGTTCAAAGAAGGTATCGAAGTTGGTGGTAACAAGTCGAACACCATCAGCGTTCTTCATCTTGGCAAGGCGCAAGATTGCACGATGGAGATCGAGATTCGCCGGCGGCTTTTGCAGCGCGACCACAGTGGCATTTCGCACGTCTTGCATCTGGGTGCGAACTTCTAGGTCGCCCAGCATCCTATCGGGCCACAGCCATGCCGGATCACGTCGCTTTGGCACATCGACGCCGAGCGAGTTGTAGACTTCCTTCACCAGCCCAATGAAGCTGGGTAGACCAGCACCCATCGACACTCCAGCGCCGCAAAACAGGACGACGCGGTCGTCTTCGAGGTCCTGAACAAGCTCATCGGGGACAAATGGTCCGTGAGGCGCGCATGCTGGCATGCCAGTTGGTTTTCGTGATTGAATTACCCGGGAGGCTTTAACACGGGTCGGTTGAGATGAAAATTGGGGAATATAAGGGAGCCAGTTGGTTCAAAATGAACCAACCGACCCCTACGCATCGTTGAACTCTCGTTGACGCGAAACCTTGCGCTTTCAACGAATTCGAATGGTGGGCGGTACTGGGATTGACCAGTGACCCCTACGATGTCAACGTAGTGGTTACTGGGCGCAAATCTGGCAGGCGCGGCTCCAGGCATGGGTAGGCCTAGGGGTGCATCCGCTCATTTGGCGTTAACCCGCTGATCAATCTAGGTTACTAGCTCCCACCTCCTCCGCCTCGAATCTGCCCGGCGACCGCTGACGTCCGCTTTATGCCATAGTCAGACATCGAGCTCACGTTAATGCAGAGACAACAGGCTAAGAACCCGCCCCTCAGTTTATTCGGTCTGCGCGGAGCGAATCTCCGATCGAGATTGTCAGGCGACTCAGGGGTGAGGCGGTGGGTCCGGCTTAAGCGGCGGGGCAAAGCCGCTTTCGCGGTCCGGCGCATCCGGGTCACGGCCTTGGCTGCGATCAAGGTTGCGCATGATCGGGGTGACCGTCAGACCGTGGATCAGAACCGACAGTAGGATGATGAGGCCGACGATGGCCCACAGTCGCTCGGCGTTAGGGAAGGCCGTATGGTTGAGCGCATAGGCGACATAGTAGATCGAGCCGACACCGCGGATGCCGAAGAACGCCAGGGTCAGCTTTTCGCTGCGGTCGGCTTTCAGACCGATGAGGCCAATGAGCCCAGCGACGGGGCGCACCACGAGGAGAACGGCGAAGGCGAGCCCGACGTCGATCAGGGTCAGGGGCTTGAGGAGCCCGCTGACAAGTGCGCCGCCGAACAATAGGAGCAAGACCATCATCGCCAACCGTTCGACCTGTTCTGTGACGTCGTGCATCTCGCGCTGGAACTCATGCTCGCGATGGGCGTGGCGAAGAGTCAGGGCGGTCACAAATACGGCCAAAAAGCCGTAGGAATGGATGATCTCAGTCGCGCCGTAAGAGACGAAGGTGGCGGCGATAGCGATCAAGCCATCCCCGGTGCTGGCGAGTTTGCTTTCGGAGGGGATATGAAAGGTCAACCAGCCAAATAGGCGACCGATCAGCCAACCGCCGACCACGCCGGCCCCGATCTTCCAGACCACGTTGAAGGTCAGCCAGTCAACGAACCAAGGTTTGCCAGTTATGCTGACTGCGGTTAGGGCGATGGCCAGATGGACGAAGGGAAATGCCAAGCCGTCGTTGAGCCCAGCTTCGGATGTCAGGCCGAACCGGACCTCATCCTCCTCGCCGGTTCTTGGTGGCCCGACCTGCACGTCGGCGGCCAAGACCGGATCGGTGGGCGCCAGGGCTGCGCCCAGCAACAGGGCGACCATCCACGGCAATCCCGCCCAGGTGGCGAGCAGGGCGATGGCGCCGATGCAGAGCGGCATCGTGATGATTAGCAGCCGCCAAGTGACCTGCCATCGGTGCAGATGGAACATCCGGTCGATCTTCAGGCCCGCCCCCATGAGCGCGATGATTACCACGATCTCTGTGAAGCGTTCGGTGATCTCGGGGTAGCTGAGCGGCAGGGGCCGCAGGGCGATCTGTGGGAGGCTGAAGAGACCGGCACCCAGGGCGATGCAGATGATCGGCAGCGACAGGGGCAGCTTCTTGAGCGCTAGGGGGAGCCAGGCCACCAGTGCGATCAGCAGGCCGATGCCAGTCAGGATCAGAATATACGGGGCGATTTGGAAGTCGGACATTGAAACCTAACCCGCCGCGCGGGTGTCTGTTGCACAGCTTCTGTCAACGCCACACCGACAAGCGTTCCTTCTCGAAAAAGAACGGGCCTGACGTTCGCTGCGAAGCTCCCGATGCGACGGCGACAACGATGCGATGGCAAGGCGAAAGAGCTGTTGCAGCGACAGCGTTTCTTCCGATGGTGGCAGGGGAGTGTAAGGTCGCGTTGTCGAGCAAGGCCGATTGAGTTGATTACCTGCAAAGACGCGGGTCACCGGCAGGTGTCAAATGCGAACGTCCGGAACAACTTCCCGGAAGTGCTGGAAACGTAGGGCCGGCAGTCCAAATGTATAGGAATGCTGGTCTGAACTGGAACTGTTTGGGCACTCCCGCGTTCGCAGATCAGGCCCGAAACCGTCCCTTACCCCCGATGCGGCTGACCCAAGGAACGGCGGAGGCCCACTTCCGCCGTTCTCTTTCACTGGTACAACGCCGTGATTCAGAGCCGCAAAGGGCTGACATTTGCAGCCAGGGAGGTCGCCTTGATCCAAGACAGATTTGAGTTTTTGGACGCCGAGGGCGAAGTTTCTGAAGGGCGACATCTTGAATGCGAAGATTAAGGCCGCAGCTATTGACATGGCCGGGATCGTGCTTACCCAAACAATCAAGGCAAGCCGTGTCGAAATATGGGATGGAGCTTACCTGGTCCACTGCATCAAGAAACCTGGCACTTAGCTCAGTCATCGATACCGAGGCACTTCGTCAGCAACTGATGGGCTCGCAGTAACGAGGTGCTTCGCTTTCAGTTGGATGGATCATGTCGGAATCTAGCCGCTTATTAGTACCAGGTCGGACGTGCTGGCGAATCGAGCGCGCCAACCGATTTGCGCTGATTGTCGACGCCGCTGACTACTTTCGGACCGCTAAGGCCGCAATGTTGAAGGCGCAATTGAGAATTATGCTGATTGGCTGGGATTTCGATACGAGAATAAAGTTTGAGCCCGAAGGATCTACCATACCCGGACCCAATCGCCTCGGCGAATTTCTATCATGGTTGCCGAAACAGCGCCCCGGGTTGCACGTCTATTTGCTCAAGTGGGACCTCGGCATGATTCAAGCGCTTGGCCGCGGTATGACTCCGCTGTTCATGTTGAATGTCATCTCGAGTCGGCGCGTCCGGCTTAAGCTCGACAGCGCCCATCCCGTCGGCGCCGCCCACCATCAGAAGATAATCGTGATTGACGATTGTTTGGCATTCTGCGGAGGCATCGACATAACCGCGGATCGCTGGGATACGCCTGAACACCGGGACGCGGACCCTCGACGTGTCAAACCGAGCGGTCGGGCATACGGGCCCTGGCACGATGCCACGACCGCGGTCGACGGGGACGTCGCCAACGCGCTTGGGGAGTTGGCCCGCGAGCGTTGGAAACTGGGTACTGGCGAACGGCTCGCCCCATTGCCAATGGGGCTTGACTGCTGGCCTCGGGAATTGTCGCCCACGGTCGAGAACGTGGATGTTGGGATTGCGCGGACTTTGCCCGAGCAAGAGGGACAAAACGAGGTAAGGGAGATCGAAGCACTCTATTTGGCTGCGATCCGACAAGCGAGACGCACAATATACCTTGAAAGCCAGTATCTCGCGTCTCGCAAGATTGCGGAGGCGCTCGCGCGTCGGCTGTCTGAAGTTCAAGGACCAGAGATTATCATCGTGCTTCCAAAGACCACCGAGGGATGGCTCGAAGAAAAGACAATGGGCGGCGCGCGCTACAAGCTCTCACATCTCCTTTGGAGGTCTGACGTCTACCGAAAGTGTGGCATTTTCTATCCGGTAACGAAGGATGGTGTGCCCATTTATGTGCATGCCAAGATCATGATTGTCGACGACATCCTGCTTCGCGTCGGGTCCTCCAACCTGAATAATCGTTCGATGGGGTTCGATACCGAGTGCGACCTGGCGTTAGAAGCGACAGACGAGTCCGAGAATAGCGTCGAGATGCGCGACACGATCCTCCAGATTCGCCTTGCACTTCTGTGCGAGCATCTTGGAGTGACCGCCGAAAAATTCTCGTTCACGCTCGAAACTCAATCCGGTTCTCTCTTAAGGACACTGGATGCCCTAAGCGGAGGGCAGAAGACCCTTAAGCGGCTCCTCCCCTCCGACATCGTGGGGGCGGATAGCGCATTAGCAGAGAACGAATTGATGGATCCGGAGCGCCCTCCGGCCCGCCTTGGAGAACGACTAACTATTACGTTTGGGAGGTTATGGCGATAGGAGTCCCCCATTCCAGTACTGGCTCGAGCTTGTGTTATCCGCAACTACACTTGCCGTAGTCGATGATACCGATTTGCCACCAGCGCGCCACAATCGCTCCGAAGCTGTGCGAGAGTTGCTCAAGATGGGCCAAGCCGGACGATCGACCAGGAGGCAATCCCAGTAAAAAATGCGGCCCTCAGATTGGAGACGGCATGCCAAGAACTAAAGCGAAGCAACCACGCTTGTGCGGAAAGCGCCTCCGATGCTCGATTCCGGTTGTGGTCGCGCGATGGCGCGGGGCGGCTCGGTCGCGATCGTGGTTTAGATCGGCGTTGCCTTCGTCATAGTGCTCATACGATTCAGCTCAGCTTTGACAAGGATATCTGGCGAGCGGGCGGGGCAACGATGCCAGACAGACATCGCTGACGCGATGGTCCGCCAAGTGGCAAGAGCCGACCTCGGTCGCCGAGATGTCCGCTTTGTGCCAGAAGCGGCCCTCTACATTGCGGAGGCGACCATTGGTTCGGGAGTCACGCTGGAGCCGTCTTCCGGCGCGGGCATTTCATCGGTGACCACCTTGAATACGTCCAACTGCGACGGGCCAAAGCTCGTGGTCAGCGCCACATCGGTTGCGTCGCGGCCGACTGCCATCAGGATCCGGCCAATCCGCGGCTTATTGTGCCGAGCATCGAACGTATGCCAGGCACCGCCGAGATAGGCCTGAAACCACGCGCTGAAATCCATCGCCGCCCCGTCGGGCGGCACGCCGATGTCGCCCAGGTAGCCCGTGCAATAGCGCGCCGGAATGTTCATGCACCGGCACAGCGTCACCGCCAGATGCGCGAAGTCCCGGCAAACGCCCTTGCGCTCCATGAATCCGCCATGGGCGGTGCGCAGCGGATCCGCATTCGGGTAGCCGAAGGTGATGTGCCCATGCACAAAATCGCAGATTGCCTGTACTCGGGCCCAGCCGGGCGGAGTGTTGCCGAACTGGCTCCAGGCAAAGTCGCTCAATCGGTCGGTCTCGCAATAGCGGCTGCCGAGCAGGAAGACGATCACGTCATACGGCAGATCGCCGATCTCGTGCTGCACGGCGCTGGGCGTGACGCGGTCGGGTTCGCCGCTGTCCTCGATCTCGAAAGCGGTGGAGATGGTGATGGAGCCGGCGGGCGCGACGATCCGACCGCAACTGTTGCCGAACCCGTCGATATATTCCCGCAATGGAACGGGCGGGTCGAACGCGAGTCGTTGCTCGGTGAGCAGGTCGGTGCGTCGCTCGGGCCGGATGTTCAGAGCCAGCAGCATGGGTATCGGCTGCATGCACTTGTAACCCAGGGTAAATCCAGCGCGTATCTTCATGCAGGCCCTTCCGAGCGTGGCGTTTTGCGGATGCTCTATCAACCTTGGCGGCGGAGCACGGTTCCAGACGCCGGTGATTGCGCCCGTTATTACCCGATTATCTCGCTAGTGCGGCTTCCTGGTTGTGTGCTGGTGGTGACATTGACTTGCACATCCATCTCCAGAAAATCGTCCGCACTGCCGGCATAGGTGCCGACAAGCGGGATCGCCTGGCGCTGCGTACGGGCCACGGCGACACGGATGAGGTCGCGATTGCCGACGATGCCGTTGGTGGGATCGAACTCCACCCAACCTGCGCCGGGCAGATAGACTTGGCACCAGGCGTGGGTGGATCCGCCGCCCAGTCTGCTGGAACCGTCCCGGTCCGGCACGTAAAGGTAGCCGGAGACGAACCGCGCCGCGAAGCCCAGCGAACGAACAGATTCCATCATCAAGACGGCAAAATCCCGGCAGGTCCCGCGGCGTAGCTCAAGCGTCACGGCCGGTGATTGCGTTTCGCCGTTGAGGCGGCGGGCATAGCTGAAACCCTCATGGATCGCGTTGCACACCGTCATCAGGAGACGGCCGGTATCGGTTGGCCGACCGGATCTCACGAACTGCCGGCTCCACTGCCGCACCGACTCGTCCCCTGCTGAATCGGGCGGCGCCATCATCGGGGCGACATCCGGAAGCTCTTCCGGATCGTACGAGAACGGATAGGTCTGCGCTTCGTCATCCATCCTGAGATCGAGCGGCTCGTGCGGCGTGTGATCCACGCGGATGCTGGTCTCGAAACACAGCTCTTTGGTGCTCTCAGCGATATCGACGATCGCGATACAGTTTCCAAAGACATCGTGAATCCAGCGAACCTTGTGGGGCTGCGGTTTCACACGCAACTTTGCCGCCAGCAGACGCTGATCAAAGCTGTCCCGTGGACGAAACATCAACCGATGCTCGCCAAAGGCGACCTGCCGGGCGTAGCGGTAAGTGGTCGCGTGCCTGATATGGAAAATTGCCATCAGATAATGAATGGAGCTTTCTTGCCTGCGGATAGGTGGCGCCGAATATACAGGCTTCAACCGTCTTTCATACGAAAAGCGTGAAGTTCCCAGGCTAATACTTAACGTGAGCCGTTCGACATGAAACAGATTTTGACCAAGGTCGAAGAGACCCCGAGAGCGAGCGCGACTCTTCCTTCAATCCACCCGCGAGCCTCTGGCATTCGATTCATTTCGCGTCGTAAAGCTCGCCTACCAAGCGCCGGAGCAGTACCATTCTAGGTATACCGATGGGTAGGCCAGCCGGCCGGATTTGAGCCACCGTGTCCGATATGTGCCACTAGCGGACATGGGACGTTGTTTTGGCTTCCTGCCAGAGCCGAATAGAATGCTCCGCATGTGACCTAGGCAAATACTGAAAAGGGGTGCAGAGGGCTGGGGCCCCCACGCAAGTCGCGGCCTGTGACGGCGTGCGTCGGTGTCATGATCAGAATGGGTCATGTTCTGCGACACCCTGTCACTCTCAAGGAATCAGCCGACTTGAGTTGGCGACCGTGAGCGGCCTAGTTGCGTTGATCAGGATCGCTCGCTTTGCGCAGATCATCAATCCAGCCTTGTTTCACCGCCTCATCCCAGATCGGAACGCGGCGCCAGAGATCGATTGTGTCGTGTGGATAAAGCGCGGCGTATTCCGTCATGAGCCTTTGCGCTTCGTCGATCCGATCTCCGCGCACCAGGGTTGCGATCAGAGCGAGGTTGTGTGGATCATTCATCGTCTCAAGAACCTTCAGCGCATTGGTGTAGTCTCCAGCCAGGTAGTGGGCCCAGCCCAAGTTCCCAATATACCAGTCCGGTGGGTGTGGATCCCGGCGAATTGCATCCTCGATCCGTTCAATCGCTTCATCGGTTTTTCCAGCCTGGGCCAACTGTCCGCCTAAATCAGCGAGCGACCACGAATCAAATGGCATGATTGCAAAGGCAGCCCTCGCCTCCGAAACGGATGCGCCAAAATCATGGTTGCGCCATTGCAGAAACGGCGTGCGGATATAGTGAAGATACCATTCCACCAGCCGCGGTCTATTCGGTATAGCCGCCGCTTCCTCGAGCAACTTCCATCCCTCATCCAAGTCACGATCCGGATGATCGCTCCATCCCCAAGCCGCGTCCTGAAGATGGCTGACAGCGATCTTGATTCGAAGAAGAGCTGAATTCGGAAATGATGCTAAACCCTCGCGCCAGACCCGACGCGCTTCCGCCATATCCTTTTCGGTGTACTTGAAGAAAATCTGATGGCCGCGCAGGTAGTAATCATACTCGCCAAGCGCGATGCCGTCCTTCCCCCACGCTGCCTGCTCCTCGCTCTTCCGGATCTCGCCCTTGAATCCGGCAAGCGCATTGAAGACGCGCGCCGCCACCGTGTCCTGGAGGGCGATGATGTTGTCGCCTTCCTCGTCGAAACGGCTGGCCCACACATGGTTTCCCGTGCGGGCGTCGATGAGCTGAGCGATGATCCGTGCCTTGCCGGCGGTCTTCTGCGTGCTGCCTTCGAGGACGTACTGGACACCAAGATCCCGCCCCACCTCCTGAACCTTCACAGCCTTCCCCTTATAGGCGGACGCCGACGTGCGCGCGACGACGCGAATCTCAGGAAACGTCGACAGCGCCATCGTAATGTCTTCGGTGACGCCGTCGCTGAAATAATCGAGAGCGGGTTCTCCGCTCATGTTAGCAAACGGCAAGACCACAATCGAAGGCGGTCCGCCGGGAGCCTCCGGGTGCGAATAGAAATGCCACGCCAGCCCGCCTCCGGCTGCCATCAGGAGAATTAACCCCAGCGTTGCCGCCACCATGGAGCGACGCGCTATCACGCCGAGCCGCCCGAAAGGCCGGCTGGGATGAGCAGCGATTCCGTCCGTTACCACGCGGTATATCCAAACCGGCTCGTTGATGTTCTTGACGCGATGTTCCCCGAGCGATTCGAAATGCAGCCCGAGCTTGTTCTTCACATGGCTGACAACCGTCTGTGACACGGCGATGCCGCCTGGATCGGCGAGCTCTTGCAGCCGCGCCGCGATGTTCACGCTGTCGCCGTGCCGGTCGCTGCCTTCCATGATCACATCGCCGAGATTGATGCCGATGCGGACATCAATGCGCTGGTCCTGCGCTACCCCGGCATTGTGTTCACACATGCGCTGTTGAAGGACGACCGCGCCCGTAACGGCATCCACGACGCTGTCAAACTCAGCCAGCAGCCCGTCGCCCATGAGCTTGAAGATATGGCCGTGATGCTGCCCGATTTCTGGCTCGAACACGTCCTTGCGGAGCTTGCGCAGCCGCTCGAACGTAGCAGCCTCATCCCGCTCCATGAGCCGGCTGTATCCGACGACGTCGGCGGCGAGGATCGCGGCAAGCTTCCGTTCCATGGCCCTTTCCGCATAGCCTGAGGCGCTGGTGACCAGGATTGCATCCCAAAAATCGCCGGTAAGGCACAGTCGCAGGCCGCGCCGGCCGAAAGTGCTATCGAGTATGGTTCGCAGCGCCTGCGATGGTTGGATCTCGCCCGAGGGCCAGGATCCGCCCTGAGCTTAGGCCCGCCGGAGAAGCTGATCAACCGAGGGTATTGCTCTTCTATGGTGTCGTTCCACCCAGCTGCAGGTAAACCTGCAAGCAGCATGGCACTAACGCAGTTAGCATTGCCGAACCAGTCTTCTGAGGCGGATATCCACTGTCCCGCTTGGGTCAAATCCGACTTAGGCTGACCGGCCACCTCATGTCAGCTTTGTGCCAATCGCAGACACGCGAGATGCGGATTCACTTCATAACCGAGAACTCGAAACGCGCCAGCGACGCCACGAGTATATATTCATTCTGCTTTTCGTAAACGCCGCCAGGATTGCGAAGTATCGCGACACAGACTCTACCAATGTCATCGTCCCATAACGTGCAGAGGAGATTATCCTCGACCTCGCTTGTCCCACTGGTGGACCTAGAGCCAATGGTCAATTTTGCAACGCCGTCCAGGGCAACGCTGCGCACATAGACTTCACCGGTGTCGATCTGCCTGCCTCGCAGTTCTTTTCCGAACACGAGAGAACGAATTTCCTCGCCTGTGAGCTGGTCCTCCGTCTGGTAGCCGAAAGGAAGAAATGGCACCCCGGCCTGGTTGAGGCCTGTCAACAGGCGTTCCCTGTCACTGCGTTGCTTGAAAGGCATCATGTTTTCCGCCCACAATCCTGTGCGTTGCCTAGCACCGCCTTTTCCAAGGATTTCAAGCTCCTTGCTGGTTGAAGCCGCTTCTTCGGCGTGGCCGAGATGCGCATGAGCCGCGGCGAGCATGAAGAGGCGTTGATCCTTGCTGTCGACATGGAATTCCGGTGAATCCGCTCTCTTAAGGGCGGTGATGGCATCTTCAAACCGATCTTGCGCGAAAGCAACCAGCCCAACCACGAGATAGCGGTAGGGCTGCGGCTGCGGATCCACGCGCCAGGAAGCGTCCAAATAGGTCTTGGCATCCGCCATCCGCCCATTGAAGGCCAGTGCGCGGCTCATCTGCTCATAGGCCCAGAAGTTGCTTGGATCGAGTGGGATGGCGCGCTCGACGGCAATGATCGCTTCGCCGGACTTTCCCTGCCAGATCAGCAAATCGGAGGTCAGCTGGTAGTAATTCGACGAAGGATGCTTTCCCGCTTCCTTCACCAGCTCCTTGAGCTTGGTTACAGTCTCCTGGTAGTTGCCGGATCCGATCGCGTCTTGCGCCTCTTCGATACCCAGGGCCGACCAATGGACCGCGGCAAGCTCGGCCCAAGCCTGGCCGAACTCCGGGTCGAGTGCCACGGCTTGACGAAGAAGTCCCGCTGCTTCCCCTGGCGAGGTCGCATACATAAGCTCGTAAGCGCGCAGATAGGCTTCGTAGGCTGCGGGATTGTCTGTGCCGCCTGGCGAGTCAGCCATTTTGGGGCCAGAGACAAGCCGAAGCTTGAGGGCGGAGGCGACGCTGCCAATGACTTGGTCCTGCAGCGTGAAGACATCCTTCCACGCGCCGTCAAAGCGCTCGGCCCACACATGTCCACCGGTGGTAGCATCGATCAGCTGGGCATTGATGCGCATATCGTCGCCGGTGCGCCGGATCGAGCCTTCGAGGATGTAACGCACCCCAAGCTCCTTCGCGACCTGGGATGACGCCACGGTCTTGCCCTTGTAGGTGAAGGCGGAGTTCCGCGAGATAACGAAGAGACCTGGTGCGCGCGCAAGCGCGGTTGTGAGGTCCTCTGTGATGCCATCGGCGAGATAGTCCTGTTCTTCATCTGAGCTCAAATTAGTAAATGGCAGAACCACCAGCGAAGGTCTTTCATCTGTCGCTGCAGGGCTCTGCAAGGCAACCGTTTCTGGCCCCAACATCCGAGGCGCCAACCAGGCTCCGACGATAGTCAGCAAGATCACCGCTATCCCCGCGGCCCACAACCAGGGGCGACGCGACGCCTGGAGGCTGCGCTGCCGACCCGGCCTCGCGTCGAGCTTTATGCGAAAGACGGAAATCGGCTCGACGAGGTTCTTGACCTTGTGCTGGCCCATCGACTCGAAGCCGAAGGCCAGTTTCTTCTCGACCTCCTTGGCTACCTTGCCGGAAACGCAAATCCCTCCTGCATCGGCGAGCTGCTCGATCCTGGTGGCAATGTTGACGCCCTCGCCATACCGATCTTCGCCTTCGACGATCACCTCGCCGAGATTGATGCCGATTCTGACCTGAATCTGCTGCGCTTCGGGAACAGCGCTGTTGCGCTCGGCAAGGCCGCGCTGCAAGGCCACCGCACATTCCACGGCATCGACCACCGAAGTGAACTCGGCGAGCAAGCCATCGCCCATGACCTTGAACACGCGCCCGTGGTGACGGCCGATTTCGGGCTCGAACAACTCACTGCGCCCCGCCTTGAGCCGCTCATGCGTTCCCGTTTCGTCGGCTTCCATCAGCGTCGAATAGCCGACGACGTCCGCTGCAAGAATGACGGCGAGCTTGCGCTCCATGAGGATAGCCGTCCTGGCGGCCAGGAATGGACCAAATAAACGCGATAATAAGCCCTATCCCAAACGCGATACAGAGTGTTTTATGACCCTCCTCCTGAACATCCCCATGTCCGTGATGAGCCTAATTGAATTGTGGCAAAGGCGGCCCTCTGTCTCGTGGCTTGGAAAGCTGACCTGGGTCGCCAGCCGTCCAATGTCAGCTCTGTGCCATAGGCCGACGTACTACCTGTCCGCCTCGAGGCCCATCAAAAGGCTACAGGCGCACTTCTTGCACCGGGTCGTCGCGTTCCGGTTCCCAAAACTTGACCATATTCAGGACATCCTCGAGAGTTCCGTCAGGATGCGACGTTGTGCAGAGAAAGCGGCTGGCGTCAGACCCATCGCCAACTACCAAATCGTCGATAATGTCCTCTAACCGGGAGCAGCCGGGACCGACGATAGCTATGATTGACACCTCATCCCGTAGGCATTGCTCGACGAAATCATTGAGAAGCGCTTCGTCGGATACCGGCGAGTGCAGAATGATCTTGCGAGCAAGCTTCATCAATTGCCCCACCTTTGAATATCCACCATTGCCGAATTCACGAAGAGAATGGTTTAGCATAGATGCCGTGTCGGCGGTGTCCGCTATGTGCCAAACTCAGACATCCAAGCGGCTCTCCGACAGGTCCGGTTGAACTCCGAAAGCGGACCTCCCTTGATGGCACGCGTTGTCGGAGATGTACTAGAAGCTGACTCTCATTTTATTGCGCCGACCGGGGCAGCGGTTGCGGTGCTCTAGGCGGTCGTTCGAGTCGTTCATAGCAGCGCAGTTAGGCTGCGATCAAAAGGAAACGCCATTACACACGAAACAAAGGTACGCCCGATCGCGGCGATTTCCTTCGAGTGGGGTAGAACTCTACGGACGTCGGATTTGGAGTCTTTTATCAGACGGAAACTAGATGCAGTGCCATTTCGAAGGAGCGCCAACAGCGACATCCGGAACAAAGAATGGCACTCTGTCAAGCCTCCGGCAACGCCGCCTTGCGATAACCGTCGGCGAAAAGCTCGCGGTCGGCTCGATGGCGGAACGGCTGGGTATCGAGGAACGATTCGATCCGGAATTTCGGATAGTCGGCCATGAACAAGCGGCCCTCGAGACGGGCCTCCTCGATACGCCCGAGCTGAGCCAGCGCCGCGGCCAGGATTGAGCGCGATGGGGTGCCGTAGGTCGCTTCGTGGTGCAGCGTCGCGGCAGAGTTTTCGTACTGATGGGCCGCATACTCCGCCTCGCCCTTCAGCCAATAGTACCATGCCGGCGGGTGCGGGTTCAGCCGCAGGGCGCGCGCGATGCTCTCGGTTGCCTCCAGCGGCCGGCCGTCCATGACGAGGAGATCCGTCCGCATCGCGTGGATGTCCGCATGGTTCGGATCCACTTTGAGTGCTGCCTCGATCTGCGCCGCAGACTCCTCATATTCGTGCTCGTATGTCAGCACGTAGGCGAGCACCCCGTGGGCGAAGGCGTCATTTGGATCAAGCGCGACGGCACGCTGCGCGATCTCGAGCGCTAGGCGGCGGTTCGGGTCCTCGGCTTCGAACCAGTTCACCCAGCTCATCCAGTGGAGCCACGCCAAATAGGCGTGCGCCTCGGCATAGTCAGGGTCGAGGGCGATAGCCTGCTCGAAGAGCCGGCGAGCCTCCTTGCCTTCCTCCACCATCGTCCTCTGCCACAGGAATCGCCCACGGACACAAAGGTCGTAGGCCTCCAAGCTGTTCGGCGGGTTACGGTCCGGCAGCTTGCTGACGGCGAGCTTGCCGAGCAGGGCCTCGACAATTCGGGCGACAACCTCGTCCTGTACGGAGAAGACGTCGGCCAGATCGCGGTCGAACCGTTCGGCCCAGAGATGGCCGCCGCCGCCGCGTGCATCAATCAGCTGGGCATTGATGCGGATGCGAGCCGCCGCGCGGCGCGCGCTCCCCTCGAGGATGTAGCGCACACCGAGTTCCCGGGCGACCCGACGGAGGTCCACGGATTTGTTCTTGAAGGCAAAGCAGGAGTGGCGGGCAATGACGAAGAGACCGGGTGCCTTTGAGAGCTCGGCTATGAGATCCTCGGTCAGGCCATCGGCGAAGAATTCCTGCTCGGCGTCGGTGCTCAGGTTCGTGAAGGGTAGTACGGCGATCGAGGGCTTTGCAGGCAATGGCAGGCCTTCGGGATAGGGCGCATGCTCACGCGGCGCAGCGACGCGGTAGACTCGGATCGGCGCGGCGATGTTCTTGAACGATTGTTCGCCGAGGTCGTCATAGGAGACCGCCAGCTTGCGCCCGACCTCGTCGTGTACCTTTCGCGAAATGACGATGCTGCCGGGTTCCGCAATTTCCTCGAGCCGGGCAGCGAGATTGACGCCATCGCCGTAGATGTCGGCGCCTTCGACCACCACGTCGCCCAAGTTTATACCGATGCGCAACATAATGTGGCGGTCGTCGGCAATGCCATCATTTGCCATTGCCATCCGCTTCTGCAGTTCTGCCGCGCAGGCGACGGCGTCTACCACGCTTGCGAACTCGATGAGCACCCCGTCGCCCATGACCTTGACTACGCGGCCATGATGCTCCGCCACCAACGGCTCCAGGACGCTCTTGCGGCGTTGCTTCAGAGACGCAAGAGTACCGGCTTCGTCTTGCTCCATCAAACGGCTGTAGCCGACCACATCGGCGGCCAGGATCGCAGCTAGGCGGCGTTGGGTGCGTTCTCCGGCCATGGAAATGCAATGACCTTCCGAGGGGGCAGCTCGATTGTACTGGCGCCCTGTTCCCGAGTCTATCGGGCCCCAATAGGGCCCCTTCGGGTCAAAAGGTGACTTGGGTCACCGGCCACGTCATGTCTGCTTTGTGCCATGAGCAGACATTTTCTCAGTTCCTCCATAACGATCCCTCACACCAGGTAGGGATCGATACGCACGCTAGTAGCGATACGGATAGGGAGCGGACTCGTTCTGCGCCAGCGGCACGCTCTCGCCCTTGGCCACCATACACTGGGTATAGGCCATGTCGTAGCGCTGCTGGAGAGCGACGCCGGACGCATAGGCGTTCGACATGCCGATCACGCTGCTCAGCAGCAGGCCACCCCCGCCGCCAATCGCGGCGCCGATCTCCGGATCGTCGGCAGCGAAGCCGATTAACGCGCCGGCCGCTGCGCCAATCAGGGTGCCATACGCAGCGCTGGCGGCTCCGCTTTCAAGAGCTGCCTGCTGCGGCGTGCCATTGCCGATCCGCTGCGAGGCGTATTGCTGGCAGGTCGCTTCATCGGCTTGGAACTGCTCGAAGGTCTTGCCCTCGGCCGGGAGCGCCATGACGCTGGGGCCGGACGGTGGCGCTATGGCGCAGCCGCCGAGCACGAGCGCCGCGATCAAGAGAGCAATAGATGCTGTCGGGCAATGCATGGGTTTCATCCGATGCCGGATTCAACGATGCGCCAAGTTCCGCTTCACCGCAAGGTCTGTTGATCGAGGCCACTGCCGACAGCCGTTATGCGAATACTCCTGACCCTGGCCGAGTGGACGAGCGCGCCGTCATCGACGCGCGGGCGACGTGACGATCAGCTGCCGGCGCGGCTAACTCAGGAGTGCCGCCAACAGCCGAACGAAATCTATCTTAGTCAGGTTGGAAGATGTCCGCTTTGTGCCAGAAGCGGCCATCCGTGAGTTAGGAAGCCGATGGAATGCATTGGCCCGGGTCAATCGAGTGTGCCGAGGGCCCATTTGATGCCCTCGAAGTCCGGCATCTCTCGACCGTCGTCGGTTCCGATCTCTGCCTTGATGACCGCCTCGAGCTTCGCGCTCATGGCGAGGGTGAGGTCGCCATGGGCTTCCTTGGTCGCCGCCAGGTTGGTCATTTCGCTCGGATCGGCTTGGAGGTCGAACAGTTCGGCGTCGTTGTTGGCGTAGAGTTCGTTTAGCGTCGTTGGCCGGTTGCGCTCGGCGGGCGAAAAGTAGCGGGAGAGCTTGTAGCGACCGTCATGGACGGTGCGGATAGTCCCCCGCTTTTTCAAGTCGGGCTTGAGGCCGTGCTTCGCCAGGGTCGCCGGATCCTTCGGGTTCTCGCCGGCCGCGATGAGGTTCGGAACGCCTTCCAACATCTTGGCGTCGTTGAGCAGTAACCCGCTGTAGGTGAAGAGGATGCCCTCGCGCAGGGCGTGAACGTCGGCGGCGCCGGCGTCGCTGAGGACCTGGGAGATGTCCTTGCCAGGCAGCTCTCGCCCGGCATGCTCTTCAATCTTGCCCGCGCTCACCCCCGCCATGGCCAGCAGCGTTGGCGCCACGTCGACATGCGACGTCAGCGCCAAGCTCGTCTGCCCGCCGCGGACGTCCGGATGGACGACATAGAAGGGCACATGAATGTTGTCTTCGTAGGCGAAAGGCCCTTTGTTGCGAAGGCCGTGCGCCCCGGCCATCTCGCCATGATCCGCGGTGTAGACGACGATCGTACGCTCCGCGATACCCAGCGCGTCCAGCTCGTCGAGAAGCTGGGTCAGCTTCTCATCGACGGCGCGGATGCTGTTGACGTAGAAGGCCGCCGCCGCCAGAGCCGAAGAAGGCGAAGGGCGGGAAACTGACAAACGACGGAGGGTGACTTGAACCCGGGCCATTAGCCTAATTTGTGGAAATTGGCCGAAACGGCCGGCGAGCTTCGTCGGCCGTTTCCTTTTTTGGGGTCCAGTCGTCTCTTTGCCCTACGGGGATACGAACCGTCAGTTTGGCAAATCGGAAGAAACCTTCGGCACGTCGGTCCGGGCAATGGCCGGACTGCCGCCGATCCTCCAAGCGGGGAATAATCGACCACATCGGCAGCGAGAATGGCTGAGAGCTTGCAGTTCGTGGCGCTCGCCTCACTTCACGACAGAGAACTCGAAGCTGTTCCAGGGACGGATAAAGAGATACTCGTTCCTTTCTGCGCGTGTTCCGCCGGGATTGCGAAACACCGCCCCGCAGCCCCGTCCTCCGGACGGACTCCAGTTGCAGAAAAAGTCTCCTTCGATCGTGGTGACGAGCTTGAATGCCAGAGTTCCAACCGTGACATCGGCGGTGCCGTCCATTGCCGTTTGCCGCCGGTAGGCGTTGCCGGTCTCGCGTTCGCGTCCCTCGATCGAATGCCCGAAGATGAGCGCCTTGATCTCTGATCCGGTGAGGCGGTCTTTCGACTTGGGATCGACGCCGTTGGGCAGCTGTGGGACGCCCGCCTTGCGCAGGCCTTCGAGCAGGCGTTCCGCATCGTCGAAATTCCGGAATGGGAACTCGCTCATGACGTGAAGGCCGGTGAACCCGCCGTCGTCGACATCGGCGATCAACGGCTTGAGTTTCTCCTTGATGGAATCGGCATCGGCGTTGCGTCCGAGATGACCGTAGGAGGACACCAATAGCCGCAGGCCGTCATAGTTGCCCCAGAAATCCCAGAAGGAAGTGACGCCGCGCTCTGGCTCGAGTTTCTCGAGCATAGCTGCAGCCTCCGCGTACCGGCCCATGGAAAACTCGGCAAGCCCACCCATGAGATAGCGCCAAGTCGTCCATTTCGGATCGACACCCAACGCGGCGTCCAAGTAGTCCCTACCGTCCTGTGGCCTGCCGTTCAGGATCAAGGCCCAACTCATTTCCATGTATCCCTCCGGATCGCTTGGATCGAGCGCGATGGCTTTTTGTGCCGCGGCAATTGCCTCCTCGGACTTCTGTTGATAGAGCAAACTTTCGACAAGCTCCTGGTAATAAATCGAGGAGGGGTTCCTCGCCGCTCTCTCAAGACTCTCCCACCGCTTGGCGCTGGCCTCCTCGGCCGAAATGCCCATTCCTTTCAATTTCGATTGCACCGATGCGGCGCTCGAATACATCGCGGCGAGCTGGGCGGCGGCGCGGCCGAATTCGGGGTCGAGCGCCAGAGCCTGCTCGAAGCCCTCGACGGATCTCGCCCAATCCTCCGGCGTAGCGCTGTACTGAAGCTGAAGCGCTCGCAGATAGGCATCGTAGGCAGCCGGATTCTTGGTGCCGCCGGCCGTTTCCACTCGCCCGGACACCAGCCGAAGCTTGAGCGCGGCGGCAACCTGTCCAACGACCTTGTCCTGCAGCGCGAACACCTCGGCCCATGGGCCGTCGAAGCGCTCGGCCCAGATATGGCCGCCGGACTGGGCGTCAATCAATTGCGCGTGGATCCGCATGTCGTCGCCGATTCGGCGCGTGCTGCCCTCGATGATGTAGCGCACGCCGAGCTCCTTGGCGATCTGAGCCGGCAGCACGGCCTTGTCCTTGTAGGTGAACGCGGCATTGCGGGACATAACGACAAGGCCTGGCACCCGGGCCAGCTCGGTCGTCAAATCCTCGGTGATGCCGTCGGCGAGGTAGCCTTGCTCCTTGTCGTCGCTCAGATTCACGAACGGCAGCACGACTAGCGAGGGCTTGCCGTCCGCCACAGGTGGGCTGGTCGCAACCGCCGGCTCGAGAACCGCCGCCGGGGTCGGCGCAGCGGCCACCACTGGGGCAGGGTCGGGAGCCGGTGTCCGCAGCGCGAACCACGCGCCACCGGCCACCAGCACGATCGCAGCCGCGGCCACCGCCCAGAGCAGCGCTCGCTTCTGCGGAAGAGGCGCCATGTGCCTGGCCGGCGTGCCATCGAGCCGGACCCGGAAGGCCTGGACCGGCTCAGCGATGTTCTTGACCTGTTGCGCGCCCATCGGCTCGAAGCCGAAGGCGAGTTTCTTCTCGACCTCCTTCGCGACCTTGCCGGAGACGCAGATGCCGCCGGGATCGGCCAGCTGTTCGAGGCGCGCGGCGATGTTGACGCCCTCGCCATAGCGGTCGTCGCCCTCGACGATCACCTCGCCAAGATTGATGCCGATGCGCACCTGGACGCGCTGGTTCTCCGGAACCTCGGCGTTGCGCTCGGCAAGGCCGCGCTGCAGGCTGACCGCGCATTCGACTGCATCGACCACGCTGCCGAACTCGGCCAGCAGGCCGTCGCCCATCAGCTTGAAAACTCGCCCGTGATGGAGTGCGATCTCCGGCTCGAAGAGTTCCTTGCGTCCAGCCGACAGACGTTCGTGAGTGCCCCTCTCGTCGCGTTCCATATGCGCGGCGTATCCGACGACATCGGCGGCGAGAATCGTGGTGAGCTTGCGTTCCATGACGAAAGCCGTCCTGGCGGCCAGGAGGATTCTAGGAATGCGAGATGATACGCCCTACATCTTCGACCCGATATGCCAGCTTTCCTGCTCTAATGATCGCAGCACGAACTCGACTGAATAGGGCCTCTTCGGGTCAAAAGGTGACTCGGGTCCCGTCCGCGTCATGTCCGCTTAGTGCCAATACCAGACGTCGATGGCTTGAGGCTTGCGAAGGGCTAAGGGCTAAGGGCTAAGGGCTAAGGGCTAAGGGCTAAGGGCTAAGGGCTAAGGGCTAAGGGCTTATAAGGCTTGATCGACGCGCAAGGATGAACAAACGAAATCGGCTGCTATAGTGGCTTCTTTATAGGGAGACCCAATACCGGGAAGCGATGGCTGGTAATCGAAAGCAATGGCTAAGGAAGGCTATTAAGGTGCGGCTGCTTCCTGCCTTTGAACAGCGTGGTTTTGCTATAGCGCCTCTGTCTGGCATGGAACTTCATGATGGGGAAAGTCGTTCAGCGTTGCCGTTCGGCCGTCTTCAACGGGCAGGTCCACAGGGTGTGGAGACGGTCGAGATCCAAATTGGTCGATATGATGCTGCGTTCGCTTTGAATATCGGGCTGGTGCCTAGGGAGGGCGCCACGTTTGAGTCCGGTCATGTCGGTCCCGAAGCGTTTCGGGTGACCTGGCTCGAAGAGTGGTACGAACTTTATCGCTGGCCACGGTTGAGGCGATGGTTCTCGCTTTTCCGTTGGCCTGGCAGAACTCTGACCGAGGCCGACTACGACAAGCTGGTCAAGGGCGTTGTCGAACTCATTCCCGAGGTCGAGCGAGCCCTGAAAGACGGTACATGCGGGCCTCATGTGCTCCGCGTCCGGCTCCCGCGGACGCCCTTGTAGCCGGCAATGGCCGGCTGGCGTGTCGACTTGGTATTGTCCGCTCAGTGCCAATACCGGACACTGGCAAGCTCAGATTCCATCACCTACGAAGCGATCCTCCTCCACGACTCTTGAGCATTCGAGATTGACTGCACTGTCTCCTCGTCGTGCCGATGGACTTGTATCAGGTAAGCAAGCACATCTGAGATCGCTTGCTGTTGCTGGCTGGTATAAGAGGCGGGCGTGAATCCCTCCCGGGCTTCCTTAATTCGCCGAATTAGCGCGTCCATGAGAATTCCAGGAGGTCTCTCAAGGATGAAAAGCAAAACGCTCGGCATATAGTATACTACGGCTTCGGGCGTCAGAAAGGACAGCACGGCGCTCAGATCGGCCCGACTATCATAGTTCGCAAGAGCAGTGCTATTGAGCTCCTCCCAGTGTCGAGATGAGAAGTAGTGCATTATCATCGACGCCTCTAAGGTCGAGCCCCGCACCAAAGCATCTTTTTGCGGCTGAATGGAATCTGCGAACGCTGCCTTGATCTTGTCTTGTAGATGAGCGTGTTCGACCATTTCGCGTCCTTCGAGTTTCGGCGCTGACGAACGAGCGGGCCTGTAAACAATGTCTGCAATGTGCCATGAAGCGACATGGGCCGGTTCATTTTGATGATAAGAAACGCGCTTTGCTAACAGTTCCGAGGCAATGTCCGCTTGTGCCAGCAGCGTCCTGGGAATCAGATAGTCCGCAGCCCGCAAATATGGTAAAGTTATGGCTCTCGTCTCCTGCTGGGGAGGCAACTCATGCTCAGACACAAAGCATTTCTCATCGTCTTCGCACTATGGTGCGCGGGCGCATCTGCGGCTGGGGCAGAAGAGTTCTCAGCAAAGAACGGGCCGATGTGGCTGACGTCCGGGCCGGAAGCGCTCCGAAGTCCCTCGCCGCCCGCGGATGCAAAGGAAGAGCTTCGTCAGCTCAAAGAGCTTGCCAGCCGTCGCACAGCTGCAGATCTCGATCTGATCGCGTGGTGGGATGTCGGCGGGCCGGTCTACCGCTGGAATCAGATTGCGAATGATGAATTGCTCGATCACGGCGTTACCGCGCTGATGGCCGCCCGGCACTTGGCGCTCTTGCATGCCGCTATGCAGGATGCAGTCGTCGTCGCATGGGACAGCAAGGTCGCTTATGATCGTCCGCGGCCGAGCCAACTCGACGCGACCCTCGCGACGGTTCTGCTGGTGCCGTCGAGCTCCTCCTATCCATCCGACTTCGCCGCCGCCACCACCGCGGCCGCGGAAGTGCTTGCCTATGTTTTTCCTGACCGCGCCGATGTCATTCGTGGCAAGGCAGAGGAGGCAATGCGCTCGCGACAGCTGGCCGGCCTCGAGTTTCCCAGCGATGTTAACGCTGGTCGCGAGATCGGCACCCGGATCGCTGCCTTGGCGATCGAACGCGGCAAGATCGATGGATCAGATCGCAAGTGGACCGGAACGGTGCCCGAGGGTCCCGGCAAATGGAACGGCACGAATCCGATCAATCCAGCCGCGGCGACTTGGAAGACGTGGGTCCTGGCGGCGCCAGACGCCCTGCGACCGCCAGCGCCACCGGCCTGGGATTCGCCTCAGCTAAAGGCCGAGCTCGAGGAACTGAAGGCCTTCGAACGTACGCCGAAGACAAATTCGGTTGCGATGTATTGGGAGGCTTTCGGCGGTACGCGGGTTTACGCGCTCTGGAATGAGCATGCACGCCGGATGGTTCTGGAATACGGCCTTGCCGCCGATCCGCCGGCTGCGGCACGCGCCTTGGCAGCCGTGAATATCGCCTTCTATGATGCGGTCGTTGCCTGCTGGGATGCGAAATACGCCTACTGGCAGATCCGGCCCCCGCAGCTCGATCCCGAGTTCAAGCCGCTCTTTCCGCCGCCCAATCACCCGAGTTATCCGGCTGCTCATGGCTGCCTGTCGACCGCCGCCGCAACCACGCTGGCACGTCTTTTTCCACGCGATGCGGATGCTTTCCTCGCATTAGGCAAACAGGCCGCCGAGGCGCGCATCTGGGCAGGGATTCATTACCGTTCCGACATCGATGCCGGCCAAGCGCTCGGTCGCGCGGTCTCAGAACAGGTCATGGCGCGCGCGTTGGGCTCGGCCAACTGATCGAATGATTTCAATGGACCTGCAGTGGCGGCCCTGCTTCGACGCGCGTCCCACTCGAGCTTTACAATCTCAGCGCTGGTTCCGCCCGTGAGGCCGCACCCGGTGTGACGCATGAAGCGCTACACCTGCGAGAATGCTGCTTCGGGTCAAAAGGCGACTTGGGTCACCAGCCGCGTCATGTCTGCTTTGTGCCATTAGCCGACGTCACCTCCGAGACAGGCAGCTCGACGCAGCATGCGTATCGTGGTCGGGCGTCTTACAAGCGATGATAGATATGGGTGGAAGTATGGGTAGCGGCGGTTCTCTGACTCTAAGCCATTGATTTGATTAAGAGTGCTTGTCCCACTCCCTCCGCCACTTTTCTCCGCGACTAGGCCAGCAACAGCTGCCGGACCGCCGCGCCGACGGTCTCCGCCTCGCCCGGTTGCAGGCACACCGGGTTGAATGCGACGATGCCCTGGTCGCACAGCAGCGGGTCCACTTGGATCGCCGGCGATCCGCTTTGCAACGCGATCACCACGTCGATGGCCGGCAGGCGGTTGCTCCGCTCGAGAGTCAGGGTGACGGTCGGCACCTCATCGGTGCTGCCAATGCCATGGAGCGCGACCTTAGTGCCGGGAATTCCCTGAAGTCCGTTGGCAAGCGTTTCCATCATCGCGCGCCAGCGCTGATGGCGCGCCGCGTCGCCTTCGGCGACAAACAGCTCGAGGGCGGTCAGCAGGCCGATGATCTGTTCCTTGCCGACCTTGCAGGGCCGCCCTATGCCGTGCTGGGGGACGCCTTTGAGCCGGTCCTTGTCGATCAGCGCGGCGGGCGGGGACCATTGCTCCCAGGCGATGTCGAGGTCGAGATGCTGCAAGGCGGCGGCCATGACGAGGTCGCGCCGGCCGGCGAGAATGCCGGTGCCTTGCGGGCCGTTGAGCGCCTTGCCGCCGGAGAAGGCCACCAGGTCGGCGGCGATCTCGATGAAGCGGCGCAGGTTGGCTTGCGGCGGCAGCTGCGCCGCGGCGTCGACGATCACCGGCACGCCGGCGGCGTGCGCGACCTTCACCACCTCGGCCAGGGGCGGGCGGGCCGCGGCGTCGGCGACGTAGAAAACGGCCGCCGTCCGGTCGGTGATGGCGTCGGCGATCTCCCAGCCTTCGGCGTCGCGCACGCCGGCGCCGGCATAGCGGTCCGGCAGGCCAACTTCGACCAGGCGGATGCCGGCGGCGCGCACGGCGTGGTCATAGAAGTTGCGCTGGCTGCGCACCACGACGACCTCGTTCTTCATGCCGGTGGTGTCAGGCAGGCGCGCCATCCTGCCCGGCTCGAGGCCGGTCACGCAGGCGGCGGTCGCGAGCGTGAGGCACGCCGCCGCGCCGGATGCGACATAGCCGGCTTCCGCGCCGGTCACGCCGGCGATCACCTGCGAGGCGTGGGCCTGCAGCTCCGCCATGTCGACGCAGTGCTTGGCGGCTTCCGCCATCGCGGCGGTCACCTCCGGCCGCATGATGCCGCCGGACAGCCGGGTCGCGGGACCCTTGGCATTGATCAGGGTCCGGACGCCGCGTCGCTCGTAGATGTTCATGGCTGCCTCAGTCGGTGCGGGGCCTCAGTAGGTGCAGGTCAGGCCGCCATCGACCACCAGCACCTGGCCGGTGACATAGCGGCTATCGTCGCTGGCGAGGAACAGGATCGGGCCCGCCACATCCTCGGCCTTGCCGGGCCGGCGCAGCGGCAGGCGGCCATGCTTGATGAAGACGTCCTGGAACCAGTCGGTCTGGTGCTCGTGCACGTTGCCGTGCATCATCGCCATGCGGGTGTCGATATAGCCGGGCGCGATCGCGTTGACGCGCACGCCCAGCGGCCCGAAATCCACCGCCATGCAGCGCGTCAGGTTGACGACTGCGCCCTTGGCGGTGGCGTAAGCCATTGAATTCGGCTGTCCGCGCAGGCCCTGGATCGAGGCGACGTTGACAATGCTGGCGCACGGACTGCGGCGCAGATGCGGCATCGCCGCCTGAGCGCCATAGAGCACGCTGTCGAGGTTGGTATTCATGACCCGGTGCCAGCGCTCGGCCGAGATCGACTCGAACGGCGTATCGTCGGTGATGGCGGCGTTGCTGACCAGGATGTCGAGGCGGCTCCAGGCGGAGACGGCGTTCTCGACCGCCCGCGCGATGCTGGCCTGATCCGAGACGTCTGCTTTCACGGCCTGGACGATCAAGCCATCCTTTCGCAAATCGTCGGCAGCACTTCGCACGACCTCCTCGTCGAGATCGCACATCAGAACGCGCGCGCCCTCCTCCGCCAGGACGCGCGCTGCGGCGAGGCCGATGCCGCGTGCGGCGCCGGTCACCAGCGCCACCCTGTCCTGCAGCCGGCCGGTCATCGCGTCACTCCGGGTTCAGGCGGAAGTCGGCGCCTTCGGGCAAGGTCTGGCCGCCATCCACGATGATCGTCGTGCCGGTGATGTATTCGGCGTCGTCGGACGCCAGGAACAGCACGGCGTTGGCGACATCGCGCGGCGTGCCGAGGCGGCCGAGCGGGATCATGTCCGCCATCGACTTGATGAAGGCGGGGCTGCGGCCCTGCTGCACGCCCTCGGTCAGGATGTTGCCGGGCTCCACGCCGTTGACCGTGATGCCGTAGCCGGCGAACTCCAGCGCCGCCGCCTTGATGAATCCGTTGATGCCGGCCTTGCTGGCCGAATAGTGGCCGTGGCCGGGGCTGGTGACGCGCGGGCCGGTGATCGAGGAGGTGAACACCATGCGGCCGTATTTCTGTGCCTTCATCGGTGCCAGCGCCGCGCGCGCTGCGAGATAGGTGCCCTTGAGATTGACGCCGAGCACATTGTCCCACTCGGCGGGCTCGATATTCTCGATCAGCGTCCAGGGATAGATGCCGGCATTCTGCACCAGGATGTCGAGCCGGCCGTGCCGCTCCAGCGCGGCCGCGACCGCGCGGTCAGCGTCAGCCTTCTGGGCGACATCGATGCCGACGAAGTGTCCGCCCAGCCGGGCGGCGGTGGCCGCGCCAATGTCCGGCTCGCGATCCGCGATGATGACCTTTGCGCCCTCCTGCACGAAGCGCTCGGCGATGCCCGCGCCGATGCCGCGCGCGGCGCCGATGACGAGGGCGATGCGGTCCTGCAATCTCATGCGAGCTTCTGCCGGATCTGGAGCTTCAGGGTGTCGATCAGGACGGCGGCGAGCACCAGGGCGCCGAGGATCATCTGGGTATAGTGCGCCGGCAGGCCCATCAGGTTGATCGCGGTGTGGATCGACGACAGCAACAGCACGCCGGCATAGACGCCGGGCAGCCGGCCGATGCCGCCCTTCAGGCTGACGCCGCCGATGACCACCGCGGCGAAGGCGTTGAACAGCATGCCGACGCCGAGATTGGCGGTGGCGCCCGAGGTGCGGATTGCAAGCAGCCAGCCGGCAACACCCGCGATCGCGCCGGCCACCATGAAGGTGATGAGCACCAGGCGATCGACCTTGATGCCGGCGCGGAAAGTCGCGACCGCGTTGCCGCCGATCATGGTGACGTGCCGGCCGAACGGAGTCTTTGCCATCACGAAGGTGAACAGCACATAGCAGCCGATCGCCAGCCAGGCGATCAGCGGAATGAACAGGATGGTCTCGATCCCCATGACGCGCAGCGAGGGCGCCAAGTCCTGGGCCGAGCGGCCACCGGAGATCGCGACCACCAGGCCGCGCACCCAGATGTACGAGGCGAGCGTCACGATGAAGGCGTTCATCTTGAGACGCACCACCAGCAGGCCGTTGATGACGCCGATCGTAGCGCCGACCAGCAGCGCGATTCCGAGCGATACCGGAATCACCAGCCATTCCGGCGTCAAGACGATGCCAAGGCCGATGCCGCGCGCGCAGAACAGCATGCCGGTGACCATCGCCGTCAGCGCGGCGACGGATTCGACCGAGAGGTCCATGTTGCCGGCGATGATGACGATGGCGAGCCCGATCGCCATCACGCCGACGAAGGTCGATTGTTCGACGATGTTCGCGAAGATTCCGATCTGGAAAAATTGCGGAATGAAGATCGAGAACACCGCGAGCACCACGATCAGCATCAGCCAGACCAGGTTGTCGAGCAGGAACTCGAGCGCGGCCCGGCGGTCGCCGAGCAGCGGCGGCTTCGCTTGCGAGAGGCCGCCCCCGGAGCTGGTCGCTCCGGGGGCCGTCTGATCGTGGTTCATTCGATCCAACTTACTCGACCGGCTTGATCGGCTCGGCCGGCGCCTTCAGGTTGCCCCAGAAGCGCGACTCGTCGACGTTGTCCTTGGTGATGGCCGCGCCCGGGATCTTCAAGTTCGGTCCCCAGGACTCGATGGTCAGTTCGGACTCCAGGCCGAGGACGTTGTATTTGCCCGGCTTGAGCTCCTGCTTGTTGGCGACCTTGTCGGCGAACATGCCGATCGCCGCCGCCTGCGCGTAGAGCGGCTGCTCCACCTCGACCTGCTCCCAGCCCTTGCGGATGAGATCGAGGCCGACCGGCGCGCCATTGGAGGAGACCAGCAGCACGTCGCCCGGCTTCTTGCCCTTGGCCTCCAGCGAAGCGACCGCCGCCACCGCCAGATGCGCGGCGTGGACGAAGATCAGATCGATGTCCGGGTTGGCGATCAGCTGGTCGGCGACGATGGTGCCGGCATTGGACGCCTCCCACTGCATGGCGGGCAGCGAGATGATCTGGGCGTCGGGGAACTCCTTCATCCGCTCCTCGAAGCCCTTCTGGATGTCGAGGGTGTAGGGATCGGCGGGATCGCCGAGCACCTGCAGGATCTTGCCCTTGACCGCACCGTTCTTCTCCTTGAGCAGGCGCTGGATCTCGCCCGCCGCGACATAGCCGATCTCGACCGTGCCGGCGACCGAGGTAAAGTCGGACGCCGTCGCCGTGATCTGCCGGTCGAAGATCATGACCGGGATGCCGGCGGCGCGCGCTTTCTCGATCGACGGCTGCAGGGCGTTGAAGTCGACCGCCGCCAGCACGATCGCCTTCGGCTTCAGGTTGATGACGTCGTTCATCTGGCTCTGCTGCAGGTCGGTCTTGTTGTCGGCGTTGAGCGTCACCGGCTCGTAGCCGACGTCCTTCAGGAACTTCTCGATCGCCGACACCGACTCGGTCTGGAATTCGTCCAGCAGCGTCGGCACCAGGTAGTAGATCTTGCCTTTCGATTCCGCCCAGGCCGGCGTCGCGAATGCGACCGCCACCATCGCCAGAGCCGCCATCATGCTACTCAACAGACGTTTCATTGCGTTTCTCCTCTGCCTCACACGATCTTCGCAGCCCCTTTCCGGGAGCTACGCTTGTTGGGCTTGGCCCTGAAGGGCCTCGCCGGTAATCATCGGCACGACTTCGTCGGGACTGGTCGCGGTCCGCTTGACGTCGCCCGCCACCACCCCGTGGCGGATCACCACGATGCGGTCCGCCACCTGGAAGGCCTGCGCCATGATGTGGGTGATGATGACGACGCCGATGCCTTGGGCCGCGATGCGCTTGACCATCTCCAGCCCGCGCCGCGTCTGCTCGACGCCGAGGGCCGCGAACGGCTCGTCCAGCAGCACCAGCTTGCCGCCCCAGTGGACGAAGCGGTTGAGCTCGATCGCCTGGCGCTGGCCGCCGGACAGATGCTCGACGTTGGTGCGCAGCGAGGGAATCCGGGTGCCGGCATTGGCCATGGTCTTGGCGACGGCCGCTTCCATCTCCGCCTCTTGCAGGATCGGGATGCCGAACCACTTCTTGACGATCTCGCGGCCCATGAAGAAGTTCGCGACCACGTCGACGTTGGTGCAGAGCGACAGGTCCTGATAGACGGTCTCGATGCCGGCCGCCTTCGCCTCCGCCGGCGAAGCGAACTTGCGTTCAACGCCTTCGAACAGGATACGCCCGGAGCTTTGCTCCAGGCCGCCAGAGATGATCTTGACCAGGGTGGACTTGCCGGCGCCGTTGTCGCCGAGCAGGGCCACCACCTCGCCGCGGCCGATCGAGAAGCTGATGCCGCGCAGCGCCTGGATTGCGCCGAAATTCTTGGTGATCTCCTCCAGCTGCAGCAATGGGGTATCGGCCATCACGCGGCCTCCGTGCGCTTGCCGGAGCGACGCGCGGGCGTTTCGTCCTCGTCCTGCGCGAACAGCGAGCCTGACCGCGGCGAGAGCACGCCCGCCACCGCCAGAGCCGCGGCGCCGCGCAACACGGCGTTGCCGCCGTCCTTCGACCGGGTGATGCGCGGTGCGTGGCGGCCGCCGCGCTCCGAGACGGAGTGCGCCAGCGGCTCGGCGGCGGCGATCAGCCGGCTCAGCAGCGCGCCCTCGGCGGAGCCGCCGAGGATGATGGTCTCCGGATCGAACAGGTTCTCGATGGTCACGATGGCGGAGCGCAACAGGGGCGCCGCTTCGGCGATCCAGCGATCCAGGCCGATGGCGGCGGAGCGCCGTTCCATCGCTTCCAGCGACAGGTAGCGCTCGAGGCAGCCGCGGTTGCCGCACGGGCACGGCTCGCCGTTCGGGACCAGCGGCACGTGCCCGATCTCGCCCGCATTGCCGAAGGCGCCGCGCACCGGCGCGCCCTCGCGCACCAGGCAGCCGCCGAGGCCGACGCCGAAATAGAGATAGTAGAACTCACGCAGGTCGCGCCCCGCGCCATACAGCCGTTCGCCCAAGGCCGCGGCCGCCAAGTCCGCCTCGAGGAAGGCGGGCAGGCCGGTCAGCTTGGCGAGCCGCTCGCGGATCGGCACGCCCTTCCAGCCCTCCAGCGTGGTCGGGCCGACGAAGCTCATGGACTCGACGTCGAACGGGCCCGGCAGCGCGAGGCCGATGCCGAGCATCCGCCCGTGCGGCCGCAGCTTGCGCAGGCTCGCAACCAGCTTCTCGATCTCGCGGAAAGCGCGGTCAGGCGAGGCCTGCGGCAGCGCGCGGTCACGCTCGCCGATCACGTCGCCGGAGAGATTGATGAGCGCCGCCTTGAGACCGACCGGCGTCACATGCACGCCGATCGCAAAGCCGCCATCTGGATTGATGTTGAGCGAGGTCGGCGGCAGGCCGCGGCCCTTGGGCGTCTCGCGCACGCCGCGCACGAAGCCCTGCAGCTCCAGCTCGCGGATGATGGTGGACACCGTCTGGACCGTCAGGCCCACGCGCTTGGCGATCTCGCCGCGCGCCACCGGCGCCAGCAGGCGGATTGTCTCCAGCACCAGCCGGCGGTTGTACGGCCGGCCATATTCCTGGTTCGTGCCCTTGAGAGCCATGAGCCAAGCGTCCCCACCCTGATACCGACGAGGCTAATCCCGCTGTCGGAAATATGTCAAATGGTTTTCAAAAATAGCGCGGCGCCGGTTTGGCGGGCTCCCGAAGACGACTTAGCTGCTATGGCTGAGTGGCGGCGTCGATATTCGCGTCGTGTGCCGCTGCGAGGGTGATAACGGGTTCCATTTCCGCCAGCACCTGTGGCGCGAGATGGCACTTGATGAAATGGCCGTCGCGCAGCTCGACCATCGGCGGCAGCTCGGTGTCGCAGCGGTTGCCCGGCACACGCTGTTTCCAGCGGCAGCGGGTCTGGAACGGACAGCCGGGCGGCGGCGAAATGGCAGAAGGTATCTCGCCTTCCAGCAGGATGCGCTTTTTCTTGACCGAGGTGTCGGCGATCGGCACCGCCGACAGCAGCGCCTCGGTATAGGGATGATAGGGCGGCGCGAACACGTCCTCGGTGGACCCCACCTCCACGATATGGCCGAGATACATCACCACCACACGGTCGGACAGGTAGCGCACCACCGACAAATCGTGGCTGATGAACAGCATGGTGGTGCCGGACTTGCGCTGGATGTCCATCAGCAGCTCGGTGATCGCAGCCTGCACCGAAACGTCGAGGGCGGAGACCGGTTCGTCGGCCACCACCACCGCCGGCGTTCCGGCAAAGGCGCGCGCGATGCCGATGCGCTGCTTCTGCCCGCCGGACAGCTGGCGCGGCACGCGCGTTGCGAACTCGCGCGGCAGCCTCACCAGGTCCAGCAATTCCAGCATGCGGGCCTTGCGGTCGGCCTGGCTGCTGCCGATCGCGAACTTCTCCAGCACCCGTACGATCTGGTCGCCGACCCGCATGGACGGGTTGAGGGTATCGAACGGATTCTGGAACACCATCTGGATCGACGACACGGTCTTGGCGCTGCGTTGCTGCACCGGCAGCTTGCCGATCGCCTCGCCGTTGAGCGTCGCTTCGCCGGCGGTGGCGGTCTCCAGGCCCATCAGGATCTTCGCCAGGGTCGACTTGCCGCAACCGGATTCGCCGACGATCGCCAGGATCTCCGCACGCCGGGCTTCGAAGCTGACCGCCTCGTTGGCCTTGACCAGCCGGCGTACGCGGTTGAATAGGGCGCCCGACGTGACCTGGTAGTATTTGCGCAGCCGGTCGATGGTCAGGACAGGCCCGCCGATCTGGGTCGCCAGCGCGCGCTCCTGGCGCGGCGGCGGCACGTCCCAGGCGATCTCGCCCACGCGCAGGCAGCGGCTGTCATGCCCGGTATCGACGCGCGCCATGTCGATGCGGTGGGCATCGCAGCGGCCGGCGACGAAATAGCTGCAGCGCGGCCCGAAATAGCAGCCCGGCGGCCGCTCGTGCGGCAGCGGAAAATTGCCCGGAATGGCGACCAGCGGCCGCGCGTTCTTGTGCGCGCCTGGCAGCGGGATCGAGCGGAACAGCGCCTGGGTATATGGGTGCCGCATGCGGTCGAACACTTCGGTGACGGCGCCGGTCTCCACCGCCTCGCCGGAATACATGACGCAGATGCGGTCGCAGGTCTCCAGCACCAGCCCGAGATTGTGGGAGATGAACAGCATCGAGGTGCCGCGCTCGCGCCCCAGCTTCTTCACCAGCTCGACGATGCCGGCCTCGACCGTGACGTCGAGCGCGGTGGTCGGCTCGTCCAGGATGAGGAGGCTGGGCCGTGACATCAGCGCCATCGCGATCACGATGCGCTGCTGCTGACCGCCGGAGAGCTGGTGCGGATAGGCTCTCAGGATGCGCGCCGGATCGGGCAGGCGCACGGAGGCGACGATGTCGTGCGCCATCTCCTGCGCCACGCGGGCGCTGACGCCCTCGTGGACCATCGGCACTTCCGTCAGCTGCTGGCCGACCGTCATCGCCGGATTGAGCGACGCCATCGGCTCCTGATAGATCATCGCGATCTCCGAGCCGCGGAGGTCGCGCAGCTCGCGTTGGCTTAGCGCCGCCATGTCGCGGCCCTTGAAGCGGATCGCGCCCTTGGTGATGCGGCCGGCCTGGCCCAGGTAGCGCATCACCGCCAGCGCGACCGTCGACTTGCCGCAGCCGGATTCACCGACCAGGCCCATCGCCTCGCCCGGCATGATGCGGCAGGAGAAGTCCATCACCGCCGGTATCTCGCCCTTGCTGGTGAAGAAGGAGATGCTGAGATTCTCGATCTCGAGGATGGGCGTCTCGACGGTCATGCCCTAGTCCTTCAGTGACTGCTCGCGCAGGCCGTCTGCGAGCATGTTGAGGCCGAGCACCAGCGACATCAGCGCCAGGGCAGGTGCCAGCGCGGAGTGCGGATAGATCGCCAGCAGCTTGCGCCCCTCGTTGATGGTCATGCCCCAGTCGGGACTCTCGGGGCTGACGCCGAGGCCGAAGAAGCCGAGGGTGCCGAGCAGGATCGTGGTGTAGCCGATGCGCAGGCAGAAATCGACGATCAGCGGCCCGCGCGCGTTGGGCAGGATCTCCCACAGCATGATGTACCAAGGATTCTCGCCCCGCGTCTGGGCCGCCGCCACGTAGTCGCGGGTGCGGATGTCGATGGTGAGGCCGCGCACGATGCGGAACACCGCCGGCGCGTTCACGAACACCACCGACACGAAGATGTTGAGCAGGTTCGCATCCATCGCGAACACGCCGAGCGGATCGGCATTGAAGGCGAGGCCGGAATAGGCCCAGAGGCCGAGCAGCAGCGCGATCGCCAGATAGGCCGCGAGCTTGGCGCGCTGGGTGTCGAAGCGCGACCACAGCAGCAGCACGGCGAATATGATCGGGAACAGGAACAGCAGGCCTGCAGCGAACATGGGGATGCCGCTGGCCCGGATCTCCGGCGTCACCAGCAGGTAGAACAGCAGGATGACCGGGAACGCCAGGATGAGGTTGGCGATGAAGCTGAGCGCCGCATCGAACCGGCCGCCGAAATAGCCGGCGGGCAGGCCGAGGGTGAAGGCGACCATGAAGGCGAACAAGGTGGCGGCCGGAGCGATCGCCAGCACGCTGCGGCTGCCCATCACCATGCGGCTGAACACATCGCGCGCCAGGTTGTCGCCGCCCAGCAGGTAGTACGCACCTTCGACATTCGGCACCGGCGTGCCGGGCGGCTTGTTCTTCATGCTGGAGATCTGGTCCAGCGGGCTCATGGTGACGATGAGGTCGGCGCAGATCGCGGTGAGCAGCCAGAACAGCACGACCCCGAGGCCGATCTTGCCGATGGTGCTGCCCATCAGCCGGCCGTAGAGCCCGAGCCGCCGCCGGAGCGCGAAGGACAGCGCAAAGATCGCGGCGAGGCCGATCCAGACCGGCGTGAGCTGGAGCAGGATGCGGCCGGTGATCTCGAGCGCGCTCATCCGACCCGAACCCGCGGATTGAGGACCATGTAACCGATGTCGGAGATGAGCTGCGTCACCAGCACGACCACGACCGCGACCATCGAGCAGGCCAGCAGCAGGTCGATGTCGTTGTTGTCGGCGGCGCGCACCAGCGTCCAGCCGAAACCCTTGTAGTTGAACAGCGCCTCGACAATTACGACGCCGGTCAGCAGCCAGGGGAACTGCAGCATGATGACCGTGAAGGGCGCGATCAGCGCGTTGCGCAAGGCGTGGCGCACGACCACCGCGCCGAAGCTGAGGCCCTTGAGGTGCGCGGTGCGGATATATTGCGAGGTCATGACCTCCGCCATCGCGGCGCGGGTCATGCGGGCGATATAGCCCATGCCATAGAGCGCCATGGTGAGAACCGGCAGCGTGAAATTCTCGACGGTCATGTCGTCCATGGCGGAGGCGGCAGAGGCCTTGAACCATTGCAGGCCGACGGCGGAGCTGGCGAACACCGCGATCAGGACGACGCCGGAGACATATTCCGGCGTCGCGGTGCTGGCGATGGAGAAGACCGACAGGCCCCGGTCCAGCCGCGAGCCCTCGCGCATGCCGGCCAGCACGCCGACCAGCAGCGCCATCGGCACCATGGCCACCATCACCCACAGCATCAGCCAGCCGGTCAGTGCGAGGCGCTTGCCGACGATCGGCCCGACCGCCTCATGAAATACGGTCGAGAATCCGAAATCGCCTTGCAGCACGCCGCAGAAGCGCGGCGTCTCACCGGCGGGCACATCGGCCTTAACGCAGCGTCCGGTCGGCTTGCCGTTCTCGCCGGCGCCGGTCCAGCCCGGCACGACGCCCAGCCACTCGCCGTAGCGCACCAGGGTCGACCGTGCATAGCCGTTGTTGGCGAGCCAGAGCGCGACCTGCTCGTCGGTCATGCGCGTGTTGACCTGGGTCTTGGCGAGCTTTTCCAGGCTGGGCTGGAGATTGGTCAGGAAGAAGACGGCGAAGGTCAGGCAGACCGCCGTCAGGATCATGACACCCAGCCGGCTCAGAATGAGTCGCCCCATTCCGCCTCCCTGTTGGTTCCTGGCTTCATCGCTCGGCCTGCCTCAAGAAATCACCGAGGAGGAGCCGCGCGCTGCGGCCCCTCCCCGATCGCCTTGTCGTGCGATCAGCTCTCGATCCAGGCCTGGTCGAGATGCTGCTCGAGCGCCTGGTGCTGCTCGCAGCCATGCACACCGGTGCGATAGGTGCGATAGACCGAGCGCCAGTACGGCTGGATGATCACGCCCGAGTTGCGCAGGGTCTTCTCGATATCCGCCATGATAGCGCGCCGTGCCTCGGTATCGGGCGTCGCCAGCGCCTTCTCCAGGAGCGCATCGAACTCCTTGTCGGAGTAGCCGCTTTCGTTCCACGGCACGCCCGACTTGTAGGCCAGCGCCAGCACCTGCACGCCCAGCGGCCGGCCCAGCCATTCGGTGCAGGAGAAGGGGTACTTGGTCCAGTCGTTCCAGAAGGTGGCGGCCGGGATGACCTTGCGATTCACCTTGAGCCCGGCGTCGCGCATCTGCCCGGCAATGGCGTCCGCGGTCGACTTCTGCCAGTCGTCGTCGAGCGAGATCAGCTCGTATTCGTGATCGGACTTGCCGGCGTCGGCCAGCAGCTTCTTCGCCTCCTCCACGTTGCGCACATGAGGGCCGACATCGGCATATTCGATGTGGATCGGGCTGACGTGGTGGTTCTCAGCCGGCTTGCCCTTGTTGTTGAGGCCGAGCTCCAGCACCACCGCATTGTCGACCGCCAGCTGCGCGGCGCGCCGGACCCGCACGTCGGTGTACGGTTCGGCATTCACGTTGAGTCGTGCGACGATGGTCGAGCCGGTCGCCATCTCCGAGTTGACGAGGCCGGCCGCCTCCGCCTGCTCCAGCGAATCCGCTCCGGTCTCGTGGTTGGTGTCGACCTCGCCGGAATCGAACGCGGAGATCAGCGCGGTCGGATCGGCGCCGTAGTCGATCCACTTGACGCCGTCGAGCCAGTATTCGCCCTTCCACCACGGCTTGTCCTTGCGCCGCACTTCGGCGCCGACCGCGGGGTCCCAGCTCACCAGCTCGCACGGACCGGTGGTGATCGCCATCGCGGTCAGGGCGTCGTTGCTGCCGTCGTAGGAGCGATGCATGATGATCGCTGGGTAGTCCGCCATGCCGGCGACCAGCGAGATGTCGGGCTTGGGCAGGTTGAGGCGAACGGTGTAATCGTCGACCCGCTCGATCGCACCATCGACCACCTTCTTGGTGGTCGCGTCGACCAGCGCGCCCATGCGGGTCGAGACCGAGTTCGCCTCGGCATTGGCGTCGCACCAGCGCGTGATGTTGTGGATCACGTCATCGGCGTTGAAGGTGTCGCCGTTGGACCAGGTGATGCCCTGACGGACCTTCAAGGTCAGCGTCTTGGCATCGTCGCTGGCTTCCCAGCCTTCCAGCAGCCACGGTTCGAAGGTGAAGTCGCGGTTCCAGCGCACCAGGTATTCGTTGCACTGGCGCGCGATGTTGGACATCTCAACGCCGTCGAAGGTGCGCGGGTCGCGGAACGCCTTGATGTTCATGGCGACGCGCAGGATGCCGCCCTTCTTTGGTTCCGCCGCCTTGGCTTTGCCGGCGGTCAGGCCGCCGAGCGCCAGCGCGCCGGTGGCGCTGACGCCGAGCGCCGCCATGGTCGCGAAGAACTCGCGCCGGCTGGTGCGCCCTTTCTTGAAGTCATGCGCGACGGCTTCCGCCATCGGGTGCAGGGATCGATCGGCGAGCATCATCTTGGTCATGGTTGCCTCCTTGTCTGACGATCTGGTTCGTTGGCCGAACCTTCATTGCGTTGTTGTTCGAACGGGGCGCCTCAGTACGGCCAGGCGCCTTTCCCCAGCGCGGCGACGGCCGCGATGATGTGGTCGAAAGCCTGGGCGGCACGCCGCGATGAGCGCCGGCCGCGCAGGAAACTGTGGACGAGACCCGCTTCCTCCCGCCAAGTGGCGCGGCCGCCGGCTGCGACGATGCGGTCGCGATGGGCTTCGCCGTCGGATGACAGCGGATCGCATTGCGCTGTGACGATGACGGTCGGCGGCAGGCCAGCGAAATCGGTGTCGGCGAGCGGCGCGGTGGTGGGATCGGCGCGATAGCCGCCGGGACCGAACCGCACATCGCGATAGAACAGGACATCGCGCGTGCTGAGCATCGGTGCGTCGGCATGCTCTTCGTACGAGCGCATGGTCATGTCGCCGCCCAGGTTGGGATAGATCAGCACCTGTCCCGCCGGCGCGGCGACGTGGCGGCGCCTGGCATGGGCGACGGCGGCGGCGAGGTTGCCGCCTGCGCTTTCGCCGCACAGCACGATCGGGCGCGTGTTGACGGCGCTGGCCCAGTCGAACGTCGCGCAGCAATCCTCGAAGGCTGCCGGATGCAGATGCTCGGGCGCCAGGCGATAGTCGGGCGACACCACGTCGAAGCCGGTGCCGGCGCACAGCTCGGCGCAAATGTCGTCGTGGCTGTCCAGGTTGCCGAGAACGAATCCGCCGCCGTGGAAATAGACGATGGTGGCCGCCGCCTCCGCGCCTTCCATCCGGTAGCGCCGGAGCATCAAGCTGCCGGCCGGTCCGTCGATCGGATGATCCCGCGCCGCGACGCCCTGCGGGCGGCCGGCATGGAATTCGCGGCACATAGCATCATAGATCGCACGCTGTCGCGCGATCGGCAGGCCCACCGTCTCCGGCGGGAACCAGCGATCGGTGCGCGCGATGAAGTCGCGGATCTCCTCGTCGAGCCGGCTGGCATAGTCTTCCGGCCGCCATCGGCGCGCGCCCGCATGTAGTTTTTCAGCGGCGCGCGGCGGCATCACAGCGCCTCGTAGGCTTGCTCGGCGTCGGCATAGCCGAACAGGATCGGCACTGGCCGTTCCGCCACCCAGGCCTCGGCTTCCTCCCCGGCGATCAGCCGGCAGGCCGTGACGGTGTTGGCGACGGCGCCGCCGCTCAACCGGTTGGCCAGGTTGAGGACGCCGGTCTGGTGCATCGCCTTGGTGCCGCTGCCGCACGCGTCCTTGACCAGCAGCACGCGGATGCCGCGTGTGATCGCATCGCGCACGGTGGCGGCGATGCAGGCCTCGGTCCACACGCCGGCAACGATCAGCCATTCGGTGCGGGCGTCGCGCAGCATAGGCGCGAGTTCGCCCTCGCTGAAGGCGCTGGCGTCATTCTTGTAGACCACCGGCTCGCCGGCGCGCGGCGCCACCTCGGTGCAGATCGCGGTCAACGCCGATCGCGTATCGCTGAAGGCCGGGCCGCCATCCGGCGCCAGCGGCTCAAGCGGACGCGGCGGCACTTTCGCGAAATCGCGCTTGAATGCTGCGTGGAAAACGTTGATGGGCCGGCTGCGCGCCGCGTCCAACAGGCGCTGCGCATTCGCCAGGACGGCATCGAAGTCCTCGACCGCATAGTGCGGCACATGCCGCTGCTCTTCCTGCAGGTCCACCAACAGCAGAGAGGTGTGTCGCGGGTCGAGGGCGAGGCGCTGCCGCATTCAGATCTGCCGCTCCAGCAAGTCGTCCTCGAACGGGAAGCGCGAGATCAGCTCTCCTCCGTGCTCCGTCACCAGCACCTCCTCCTCGAGCTTCACGCCCTCGCGGCCGTTCTTTTCGCCGATATAGCTTTCGACGCTCACCACCATGCCCGGCTGCAGCACGCCTTCGCGGCCGTAGGTCGCGAAATCGATGGCATGGGCGATGAATGGCGTCTCGCCGTGCATGCCGACGCCGTGCATGACCGAGGTGTAGCGCTGCTCGACGAACTTGGCGGGAATCTTCCAGGCGGCGTCCGCGATCTCGCGGAAGGTCAGGCCCGGCTTGATAATGCCGATGTTGTGCTGGATCTGGTCGTGCGACATCCGGTACAGCATCTTCTGGTTCGCGGTCGGCTTGCCCGGGCCGCAGCGGAAGGTGCGCGAGAAGTCGGAGAAATAGCCGTAGCAGCCGATCATGTCGGTATCGAGCGCCACCAGCTCGCCCGGGCGGACGCGCCGCCCGCCGGCCTCGTTGAACCAGGGATTGGTGCGCTGGCCGGAGGTCAAGAGACGGGTCTCGATGAACTCGCCGCCCTGGCGGATCATCTCGTAATACATGACGGCGAACAGCTCGTTCTCGGTGACGCCGGGCTTTACCGCATCGCGCACCGCGGCAACCGCGGCTTCGGCGCCCGCCATGCTGATCTGCAGGCATTGCACTTCTTCCGGCGTCTTGATCGCGCGTACGGCGAGGATCTCGCCCTGGCAATCGGCCACCTCCAGCCCACGTTTCTCCAGCGCCAAGGCCTGGAGATGGCTGCAGCGATCCATGCCGACTTTGTTCGAGCCGCCGCCATGCGTGCGCATCAGCTCGGCAATCTCGTCGGCGAAGGGTCCGGCGGTCTCGTTGTCGCGGCCGGAGACCGAGGACCACACCAGCTTGCTCGGCCGCACCTCGCTCACCGTGTCGACCACCGCGCTGACGTGATAGCTCTGCGGATAGTCGAACAGGACAATCGGGCCCGAGACGGGAATGAAGAAATAGCGCGTCGAGTTGCGCAGGAAATAGCCGAACATGTTGCGCGTGCCGGTGGCGTAGCGCTGGTTGTACGGATCGAGCAGCACGATGCCGCCATAGCCGGCGCTCGCCATCCAGGCGCGCAGCCGCGCCAGTCGCCCGTCGCGCAGCTTCTTGGTGTCGACCGCCGGCGGCTCGGTATCCGACAGCCACATCCCGTTGGAGGCGTCGACGATCTGCGGATGCCGCAGCGGCCCCGAGACGTCGATCTGGTCGGGACGCGCGGTATCGGATGCGATGATCTTCATGACTTCTCCCAAAGTCGATGGGAAAAGCATGCGACACACCGTTCGCCCGCGATGTGCTGTTTTCTTGTTTTTCTGTGCTGATTGAGCGGAGCTCTTCAGCGCCGCAAGTCGCCCGGCGTCTTGCGGTAGGTGCGGCGGAACGCGCGCACGAAGGCGGGATAGTCGGTGTAGCCGCAGGCCAGCCCGACCTCGTGGATCGGAAGGCTGGAGTGGATCAGCAGGTCGCTCGCCCGCTCCATCCGCATCCGGCGGAAGTAGTCGCCGGGGCTGGTCTTGAGATCAGCGCGGAAGGCGCGGTCGAGCCTCCACACCGAAACGCCGAGCCGGCGTGCAATCTGTGCGATGGTTTCTCCGCGCTCCATGCGCTCTTCCATGCGCGCCGCGGCAGCGAGCACGAGGTCGTTGCGGATGCCGGTGCGCAGCCGCAGCTGCAGCTTTTCCCGGTCTGCGGTGGCGCGGATGCGGTCATGGACGAACCATTCCGCCACCCGGCGCGCCATCGCCTCGCCGTGATGGCCCTCGATGATGTCGAGCATCATGTCAAACGCGCCGACGCCGCCGGCCGAAGTGAAGCGCGTGCGGTCGATCACGTAGACGCTGCGTTTCAAGTCGATATGCGGGAAGGCTTCGACGAAGGCAGGCTGGCTGCGCCAGTGCAAGGTGCAGGCGTGGCCGTCGAGGAGCCCGTTGCGCGCCAGATAGAAGGCCGCGTCGGCCACGCTGCCGAGGTGCGCGCCGCGCCGCAGGTTCTTGCGAATCCACTTGATCGGCTGCTGCGCGGTCAGCTGGTCGGCGTCGCCACCGGAGCAGACCACGATGTAGTCGGCGGCCGGATCGTCGGCCGGCCGGTAGTCCGGCGTGATGCTGATGCCGTTGGAGGCTTTGACCGGCCTGGCGTCGGAGACGATGCTCCAGGAGTATTTTGGGTCGGCCCCCAGCGCGTTGGCGGCGCGCAGCGGCTCGACCACCGCGCTGAACGCCATCATCGGGAAGCCCGGAAACAGCAGCATCGCAAAGCGCCGGCCCGTGCCGCCCTGTCTGGTTGTCATTGACGCATCCTCCTCCCGGTCGACCAGCCTCCAAAGCGCCATCAGCCATAGCAATAACCAGAGCTTTGCCCAAGCCAGCGATGCAAGCGGCCGTGAGCGACCGGTCATTTGACAGATCTGCGCCCGCCGGAAAGACTGGCCCTTCCTTCTTTCGCGGGGTCCGTGACCGAGCATGGCCGGCTTGCAGCATTTCCGGCACCATGGCCGCTTCTACTGCGCTGCGCTGGCCGGGCTCGCGCTGTGGCTGGCGACGTGGACGCTGCATTGGCCGTTGCCGCCGCTGATTGGCGGGGATGCGTTCTTTCTGATCTACCTGGCGCTCATGGTTCGCTTCGCGTTCCAGATCACGCCGGATGGTCTGCGCCGACGCGCCGGTATCGAGGATGAAGGCATTCCGCTGATTGTCCTGCTGGCGCTCGGCGCCATCGGGATGTCATTGGCATCGATCTTTGGCTTGCTGGCCGGGAATGGGGGTCCCAATCTGTGGGACCTGTCGCTCGCCATCGCCAGCGTGCCGCTGGGCTGGTCGACGTTGCACACCATCGCCGCATTCCACTACGCGCACCTCTACTACGCGGCAGAGGGCGAGGATGGGGGCGAGGACGCGGCCGCCGCCGCCGGCCTCGACTTTCCCGGCACCAAGGAACCCGGCGCGTGGGATTTTCTCTATTTCTCGTTCGTCATCGGCATGACGGCGCAGGTGTCGGACGTGACGGTTCGCGCGGCTGGCATGCGCCGGCTGGTGCTCGCTCATTCCATCGTATCGTTCTTCTACAACACCGTGCTGGTGGCGCTGGCGGTCAATGTCGCGGTGACGCTGGCGGGCTGAGTGCGCCGCGGGCTGGCGTTCGTTTCTGATGACGCCGCGGCGGTCAGGATGACGGCGGGGCGCTTGCAGAGTGCCGCCACTCGCGCGGCAAGTAGTCTTCGATCTTGCGATCCAGCAAGAACAGCTCGGCACAGCCCTTTTCTGCGGCCAGATGACGAATGCCGAGATCGGGATAGAGCTTCCGCCACCATCGCAACATGCGTAGCTCGTCTTCCCGTCCGGTGTCGTCGACAAAAATGTGGGCATCGCGCGAGAGCTTCGGAAAGAGCTCCGGCCCGGCCGGGTATCGGGCAAGCTCGTTGGCCGTCGAGACCGGGCCATCAACGATCAGGAGATCAACCCCCGCAGGCACAGCATCCGAGCCGAGATCGTACCAATGGAAGAGCGTTTCGACGCCGGGATATTGCCGTTCGACCAAAGGCGCCGCAACGATCGTGACAAAGCGCTCGAGATCATGTCGGCGCAACTGCGCTCGCACCGCATCGATGGTGGGCACGTGATTCTCGATGGCGTAGATGTGCCCGTCCTGGCCCAGCGTGTTCAATAGATGCGCCATGACGACAGTCGACGTGCCGCTGCCGCACTCGACGATCGTCTTCGGCGCATGCCGACGGATACTCTCGGCGACGTGCCACAGGAAATCCGGCGAGACCGCCCAGCGACGGGTGGGCGGGAGATCGATCTTGCCGTCAAGCAGACGGTACAAGGACGTCAACGATTCGACCTGCGGCCAGATCGAGCGATCGAACCGCCGCCCGAGCTTCTTGTCGTATTTCTGAATGTCAGCCCTGATTCTCACCACGTGGTCGCGCATCTTGCGACGCATCAGACGGGCCCGCTTCAGCTGGCGCGTGATTAGTAGAAGGATGACCAATACGGCCACGAGCAGCACAACGTTGAGCGCCGAGAGACCGATCCACAGGGCCGCGGCGAATGAATCGGGCATCATGACCGGCTCGGCCAACGCTGGTCCTGCGGGTCTTTCAGTGCCAGTCCCGCCATCAACGGCTGCAGCTTGGCGCGGCAGCTCCGATACAGATCCACGCGCGGATGCCGGCTGTGCCGATGCCACGGCTTGGCCGAACCGGCTGCAAAGTGAACGATGATCGGGGCTTCGCGCGCCGCAATCACTTCGGCTTCGCTATAGGCAGATTGGTTTTTCCTGAGCCGAAAGTGTTCCTCGATGTAGTTCCATTTCAAGTCGAGGCGCTGCCAGCGGTCCTTGAAGATCAAGTTCAGGACATGCTGGTCGTGGCTGTGCAGGGAGTCCGAGTAGCGCGCGAGGAAACGCTCTGCGATGTCCGCTATCTCCCAGCGCCGCCATTCCGCGAGATCCAGCAGCATGAAGCCGCTGTTGAACTGATGTGAGTGCGCACGCGGAATGTTGGCGACAGCCATCACCGGAGACGTCACGTCCATTTGCCAGATCTCGGCCATGTCGCCGTTCACGATGATGTCCGCATCGATGCAAAGGAGTCGACCGACGTCGGTCGGCAGGAACCGGTCCAGAAACGCTTTGGCATAGCTGATCGGCGACATATTGCCTTTGCCAGCTATGGTATTGTGCCTGCGCGTGGTGAAGGAGCGAAACGGAAAGGCCGGGATGCGAATCAGGATGATGTCGATACCCGTTCGGTCGGACACCGCTTCGAGAAACCGGCGATCGTCTTCCACGAGATCGTAGTGCAAGACAAAGGCGGCAACGCCCACATGCGGATTGTGCTCACGCAATGAGGTAAGCATGGCTGCATAAGGCACGACGTAGTCCCGGTCGATCGCCGAGGCCAGAACCGGCCGCACCAATTCTTGACGCAGCGCACCTGGTGCGAGCCCTGGAGTATTGCTGTCCACCCGACCTTCTCTCCTAAAGATCGGGGCCGATCCTACAGTCGGAGAGCGAAATTGCCAGCGGCAAGTGGGCGTATCGACGATGGATTGGGAAGCGCCAATCTCAATAGAGCTGGGTCTTGTAGTCCTGCTCGATCGCCACATCGCAGGCGACGACGTCCTCTTCGCGCGGCGGCGCTTCAGCAGCGGCGGTCTGCTCCATGATCATGCGCGCCAGAGTCGGCATCACCTTGCGATCGACCTGGGCCTCGGCCTGCCACAGGCGCGAGCGGCGGAACGCCTTGGCGCAGTGGAAGAACGCCTCTTCCACCGCGACGCGGATCGCGACCTTCGGCTGCTTGCGGTCGACGGCGGCGCGCTCGAGGATTGCGGGATCGGCCGTGATGGTGGCCTTGCCATTGATCCTGAGCGTGTCCTCGAAACCGGGGATCATGAAGATCAGGCCGACATTGGGGTTGGCCAGGATGTTCTCCATCGTGTCCAACCGGTTGTTGCCGGGCCGATCGGGAATCGCGATCGAATGATCGTCGAGCACCTGGACGAAGCCGGGCTGGTCGCCACGCGGCGAGACGTCTGCGCGCCCGCCGTGGCCGGTGGTGGCGATGCACAAGAACGGCGACAGCGCGATGTACTCCCGCGCATAGCGATCCAGCTTCGGCAGCGATTTTTTCGCCGCCAGGCCTTCGGCCTGCACAAAGAGGCGGCGCAGGTCCGCCGCGCTCGCGATCCGGTGTTGGTCCGTCATGCCAGGTCCCCTGAGTTGCAAACGGTTCGCAGTACTAGACCACGGCCTTTCGGCAACCGCAAGCTGGCGCGTTCGAGCGTAGCCCACCGCATTTTGCAAGCGCTCCATGCGCCGGGCACGGTTTGACACCTGGTAAGCGCCATGCGAAGGGACCGACCTGATGCGAGGAACACCGTGAACCAGTCCAAGCAACCCGCGGGCCACCAAGCTAGTTTCGAGTTCATCGCCCTGATGGCGGTGATGACCTCGATCATCGCGTTTTCGATCGACGCGATGCTGCCCGCCCTGCCGCAGATCGCCGCCGACCTGGGCGTCGCGGACGTGAACGACCGGCAGCTGGTGGTGATCGTGCTGTTCATCGGGCTCGCCCTGGCGCAGATCGCTTATGGGCCGATTTCCGACACGATGGGGCGCAAACCGGCGGCCTATATCGGGTTCACGATCTTCATCATCGGCAGCCTCATGTGCATCTTCGCCGGCACGTTCGAGATCATGCTGATCGGGCGGTTCCTGCAGGGCGTCGGCGCCGCCGGCCCACGCATCGTGTCGCTGGCGCTGGTGCGCGATCTCTATTCCGGCCGAGCGATGGCGAAGATCATGTCCATGGTCATGGGCATCTTCATCATCGTGCCGGTGGTCGCGCCATCGGTCGGGCAGGTGCTGCTGCTGGTTGGCGACTGGCGCCTCATTTTCGTCGCGCTGCTGGCGGAGGGCATCATCGGCCTCGCGTGGTTCGCCTGGCGCCAGCCGGAGACGCTGCGCGCGGATCGTCGCGCGCCGTTCTCGCTGCGCCGAATCCTCGGCGCCTTCGGTGAAGCGTTCAGCCATCCCGTGACGCTGGGTTACACCGTCGCGGCCGGCCTGGTGTTCGGCGCGTTCGTGGGCTACCTCGCCTCCACCCAGCAGGTGCTGGGCGAGCTCTATGGCCTGGGCGCGCAGTTCCCGATCTATTTCGGCGCCAACGCCCTTGCCTTCGGTGCGGCCTCGATGCTGAATGCACGGCTGGTCATGAAGCTCGGCATGCGGCGCCTGGCGGGCTCCGGCCTCGGCGCGACCAGCGTGCTGTCGGTGGTGTTCTTCATCGTGACGCTGCTGCTCGATGGCCATCCGCCGCTGTGGGCACTGATGGGCTATCTGCTGCTGACCTTCTTTTTCGTCGGCGTGCTGTTCGGCAATTTCAACGCCCTGGCGATGGAGCCGATGGGCCACATCGCCGGCGTCGCGGCGGCGGTGATCGGTTCCCTCGCCACCATCATCTCGTCGGTGCTGGGCTGGGCGCTGGGCCAGGCTTATGACGGAACGGTGCGACCGATGATCGCCGGCTTCGCCGTGCTCACCATCCTGGCCAGCGTGTCTATGATTCTCGCAGAACGCTATCGGCCTCATCCCTAGGCGCGGTCGCCAGAACCTCGACCGTCAGGTGCGCCAGCGGATAGCGCGCCTTCAGGGACATCTTCAATTCGCCCGCATCGGTCGCGCGCGGGGTGACGATGGCGACGATCGCCGCGAAATGGCCGGGGCCAACGCGCCAGACGTGGAGATCGGCCACCCGGTCGCCGTCCTTGGCCTCGATGTCGGTGCGGATGCGCGTCGCCAGGTCACCGCCCGCCTCCATATCGAGCAGGATGCCGCCGGTGTCGCGCATCAGGCTGATAGACCAATGCAGGATGACGGCCGCGCCGACGATCCCCATCAGCGGATCCATCCACACCGCGCCGAACACCAGACCAACCGCCAGCGCCACGATCGCCAGCACCGAGGTCAGAGCGTCCGCCACCACATGCATGAAAGCAGCGCGGATGTTGTGGTCGGTGTGGTGCGCATGATCGTGGCCATGCCCGTGTCCGTGCCCATGGTCGTGATTGTGACCATGATCATGTCCGTGGCCATGCCTGGACCACAGCATCGCCGCGCTGACGAAATTGACCAGCAGGCCGAGAACGGCGACCAGGATCGCCTGATCGAAGGCGATCGGCAGCGGCTGCACCAGGCGCGTCACCGATTCCCAGGCGATCATGATTGCGGCCACGGCCAGGATGATGCCGCTGCTGTAGGCGGCGAGGTCGCCGACCTTGCCGGTGCCGAAGGTGAAGCGCGGGTTGCGCGCATGGCGGCGCGCGAAGCGGTAGGCGAGCGCCGAAAGGCCCATCGCGCCAGCATGGGTCGCCATGTGCCAGCCGTCGGCCAGCAGCGCCATCGAGTTGAACCAGGAGCCGGCGGCGATCTCCACCACCATGGTGATTGCGGTCAGGCCGACCACCATCCAGGTGCGGCGTTCATGCTTGTCGTGCTGGCTGCCCAGGAAGTTGTGCGTCTCGAACCAGGATTCGTCGCTGTCGCCGCGCATGATGCCGCCTTTTGCCGCGCCGTTCCTATCGGATGTAGTCCCGGCGTGGCCCGCCGTCGAGGGAATCGTTGCACCGAAGGCATCGTGCCGCACAGGATGAGATAACGTAACAGGGTTTCCCGGATTGCAACTGTGGGAGTATCCTCGCCTGCGGAGCTGGTGCGCTGCGGCACCCCGGGGGAGTAGACGCATGAGAATCGTGAGCGATCGCTGGACGGCGTGGCTGAGCGGTGCGGCTGGCTTGTTTGCCCTGGCGGTCCTGCTGGGTTCGGCCGCGCCCGTTCTGGCGCAGGACCAGACGCAACCGGCGAGCGAAGCACCGCCGCACCAGGTCGAGCTGCTGCTGGACCTGCTGCGCGACCCCGCCGTGCAGCAGTGGCTGGAGCAACAGCCGACGGTCGGCGCGACTGCCCAGGCAGAACAGCCCGTGCCCGCTCAGCAGGCGTCCGCCGGCGGCTACTTCGCGCAGCGCCTGGAATATCTGCGCAACAATCTGCAGCTGCTGGCCGCCGCCCGGCACAAGCTGCCGGGAGAGCTGGAACGCGCCGGGATCATCCTGTCGCTCGAGTTCCAGGAACATGGCTTGATCGCGCTCCTGTTGCTGACCGCGATCTTCGTCGGCGTTGGATTCCTCTGCGTCTGGGCCTATTGGCGGCTCACCACCGGCTTCCGAAATTGGATCATCGGCACCGAGATCACCACCGTCGGCGACCGGCTGCGCGCGATGATGGCGCGGCTGGCGTTCGCGACCGGCTGGGCACTGTCCTTCGCGGTCGGCAGCGTCGGGGCGTTTCTCTGTTTCTCCTGGCCGCCGCTGCTGCGCGAAATCGTGCTCGGCTATCTGGTGGCGTTCCTGTGCATATGGCTGGCGCGCATCGTCTGCGGTTTCCTGCTGGCGCCGGGCGGCGGCCGTGCGGCGCGCTTCCGCATCATCCCGATGTCCGACCCGGCCGCGAAGTTCTGGCAGCGGCGCATCATCATCGCCGTAGCCGTGGTCGCCTTCGCGTGGGTTACGCTGGGCCTGTTGCGGACGCTGGGCGTTTCGCCGGCGGGCCTCAAGCTGTTGAGCTATATCGCGGGTGTCCTCTTGCTGGGTCTTGCGCTGGAAACGATCTGGCGTCGCCCAGCCGGCGAACCGGTGGCCGGCGCGGCGCCGCGGCGGCTCAGCCCGCGCACGCGGTCAGTTCTTGCCACCATCCTGTTGGTCGTGATGTGGGTGATGTGGTCCTTGCACCTCATGCCCGGCTTCTGGTTGCTGATGGTCGGCAGCGCCTTGCCATTGCTGCTGTCGGTCAGCCGCGTATCGGTGGCGCATTTGCTGCGCCCGGTTGAGGGCGCGGCGGAGGATAGTGCGCCGATCCTGGCGGCGGTCGCCCTGGAGCGCGGCCTGCGCGCCGCCATCATCATCCTGGCGGCCCTGTTCCTGGCCTACGTATGGGACATCGACCTGATCCAATTGACCGCGCGCGACACTTTCGCGACGCGCCTGATCCGCGGTGGCCTCAGCGCAATCGTCATCGTTCTGGTCGCCGACTTCCTGTGGCGGCTGGCGCGGGCGCTGATCGACCGCAAGCTCACCAGCGCGTCGCCGGCTGAAAATCTCGAAGTCGAGGAGGCGCGCCGCCGCGCCCGCCTGCGCACGTTGCTGCCGATCCTGCGCAACGTCCTGATGGTGGTCGTCATGACGGTGGCCGCGATGATGGTCTTGTCCGCTCTCGGGGTCGAGATCGGACCCTTGATCGCCGGCGCCGGCGTGGTCGGCGTTGCGGTCGGCTTCGGCGCCCAGACCGTGGTCAAGGACGTGATCAGCGGCGTGTTCTACCTGCTGGATGACGCATTCCGGATCGGCGAATACATCCAGAGCGGCAGCTACAAGGGCACGGTCGAATCCTTCTCGCTGCGTTCGGTGAAGCTGCGCCACCATCGCGGTCCGCTTTTCACCGTGCCGTTCGGCGAGCTGGGCGCAGTGCAGAACATGAGCCGCGACTGGGTGATCGACAAGATGATGATCGGCATCACCTATGACAGCAATCTCGATACCGCCAAGAAGCTGATCAAGCAGATCGGCAAGGAGCTGGCGGCCGATCCGGAATTCAAGCCGCACATCATCGAACCGTTGAAAATGCAGGGCGTGGAGCAGTTCGGCGACTATGCGATCCAGATCCGCATGAAGATGATGACCAAGCCCGGCGAGCAATTCTCCATCCGCCGCAAGGCCCTCGCCATGATCAAGAAGGCGTTCGACGCCAACGACATCAAATTCGCCTTCCCGACCGTGCAAGTGGCTCAAGGCGAAGACGCCGCCGCAGCCGCGCGCCAGGCGATCGAAATCCAGAAGGCGAAGATGGCGCCGGAGGGCGCCTGACTCGCGCCAGGATCAACGCGCGAAGTTCGCGACGTAGTCGTCCTCGTCGATCTCGATGATGGTCGCGGTCTTGCGCTTGGTCGCTTCGCGCATCAGGCCGGGCAGGTCACCCGGATTCTTCAGCTTCACCACCTCGCAGCCGAAGCCCTTGCCGATCATCTGGAAATCCGGCGTGAAGATGTCGACGCCGATCGGGTGGATCTGGCGCGAGATCATGTAGGTCTTGATCTCGCCGTAGCCGTTGTTGTTCCACAGCAGCACGATCACCGGAGTCTCCGCCTCACGCGCGGAGGCGAGCTCCTGGATGGTGAATTGCAGGCCGCCGTCGCCGATCAGGCACACCACCGGCCGCTCCGGCGCCGCCAGCTGCGCGCCGATCGCCGCCGGCAGAGCATAGCCGAGCGTGCCGTAGCCGGTCGCCGAACAGAACCAGGAGCGCGGCGCCGCCGACGGATAGTAGATGCAGCCGGCATAGACCGGTTGCGCCGAATCGCCCACGATTACCGCACCCGGCAGGCTGTCGCGCACGGTTTCCATCAGATGCAGACTGGCGCGATAGACTGGACTCAGCTCGCCGAGGATGGCGTCGCGGGTCGCGCCCGCACGCGCCGCGCCGTCGCGCTTCGCCGCGCTCAACAGCGGCGCCAGGGCCGCGGCTGCCTCCGAGGCATCGGCGATGATCGGCAGATCGGGCTGGCGTGTGCGCACGATCTGCTGCGCGTCGATGTCGATGCGGATGCTCTTGCCGTTGAGCTTCGCGCCGCCCTGCTCGAACCAGTCGTAGTCGGTCGAGCCGAACTCCGTACCGATGGCGAGGATGACGTCGGCGCCCTCGATCAGCTTCATGGTCGGCGGCATCGACGGGCTGCACGGCACCGCCAGCGGATGACCGGGCGCCAGCAAGCCGCGGCCGTTGACCGACATCACGGTCGGCGCATCGAGCTTCTCGGCGACCGAGCGGACGAATGGCCCGGCATCCTGCGCGCCGCCGCCCAGCAGCAGCACCGGCGCCTTGGCGTTGTTCAGCCAGTCCGCTGCCTTCTGCAGCGCGGCCGGAGAGGCGGCCGGCGGCGATGGCGGGACGACGGCGCGGACCGGCGGCAGCTTGTCCGCCGCCGCGGTGATGATGTCGAGCGGCAGCTCGATATGGACCGGGCGGGGCCGCCCGCCGGCGAACACCGCGAAGGCGCGCGCCACCACCTTGGGCAGTTCGGCCGGGGTCATCACGGTGTGGCTGAAGGCGCTGACCTGCTTCACCAACTGTCGCTGGTCCTGCAGTTCGTGCAGCCAGCCCTCGCCCGAGCCGATCTGGCCCAGCGCGTTGACCGCGGAGATCACCAGCATGGGGATCGAATCGGCGTAGGCTTGCGCCATCGCGGTCGCGATGTTGGTCATGCCGGGGCCGGTGATGATGAAGCAGACGCCCGGCCGGCCGCTGACCCGGGCATAACCGTCGGCCATGAAGCCGGCGCCCTGCTCGTGCCGTGGCGTGATGTGCCGCAGCTTGGTGTTCGGCAGGCCGCGATAAAGCTCCACGGTATGGACGCCCGGAATGCCGAAAATGACTTCGACGCCATAGGCTTCCAGCAATTCGGCCAGGTACATGCCGACGGTTCGCATGAGAGACCCCGTTTCCCTGATCTGACCGCCTAGCAATAGCGGATAAGATGGGTTTTGGCGACTGGATCGGGGAAGGCGCTGGTGGACGAGGACCTGTCAGGAAAGCTGCGCAAGGCCGGGCGCAATCGCGTGGTGATCAGCCATGCCGTGGGCGCGTCGAACGACGGGCGGTATGCGCTGCTCAAGGCCGCCCTGTTCGGTGGCGCCATCGAGCTCTACACCGTGCCCGCCGGCTTAACATATTGGCTGATCGATCGGATTGCAGAAGCCGTCGCGGCGGGCGCGCTCAAGGATCATCGCGCTACTGTGGCGGCCGGATCGCCGGAGGCGCAACAGATCGCGCTCTATGGCGCGGCGCGGCCGGAAATCTCCGATGCGGATTGGGAGCATGCCTCGCACAGGATCACAGGCGAGATCCGCGCCCATGCCTTCGGCAACGCGCTCGGCTTGATGACGATCGCCGAAGGCAGCGAAACGCTGCTGGTGCTGCCCGCCCAGGTCGCGATCCTGTTGCACGACTCGCTGACGCTGGTCGCCACCTATCTTACCGACCGGACACACCCGCCGGTTTCGCTGCGCCAGCATTGAGCGCTAGCGCACCCGGACGCGGCCCTTCATGTGGCGATGGAAGGTGCAGAGGTACGGGAAGTCGCCGGCCTCGGAAAACGTGATCTCCTTGCTTTCGCCCTTCTTCAGCGTACCGGTATCGAATCCGTCGCCGGTTGCGGTGTGCGGCACCAGATCGAGGTTGCTGAAGGTCACCGTGGCGCCGGCGGCGACTTCGATCTCGGCAGGAGCGAACTTGAACTGATGGATCTCGACGGTCGTTGCTTCCGCCCGCGCCGGCCGGATGAAGGACGCGATCGAGCATGCGATGAAAAAGGAGCGCCGGCTCCATAGTGCCGAGCCGGCGCTCGAGGTGCCGGATGTCACGATCCGATTTCCGCCACCATCTGCTCGGCATGCTTCTCGTGCGCTTGGAAGGTGCTGAGCGCCGACCCCAGCAGCGTTTTCAGCTCGCCGTTCTCGACATTCGGGATGAAGGCGTCGCCGACCACCGTGTTGACGGTCTGGTGATAAGCCAGCTCGTTGGCGGCGTAGCTCTTGTCGAACTCCTTGCCAGAGAGCTTCGCCATCTTGGCCCAGTTGTCCTTTGCGCCCTTCATCAAGGTTTGGCTGAAGGCGTTGTCCTGCGGTTCGGCCTTGAGCTTCTTCAGCAGATCGAGGGCTGCCTGGTTGACCGCCTCGTGATCGCTGATCATCAGCTCGGCGAATTCACGTACCCTCGGATCATCGGACAAGGCGAGCGCCAGATGCGCGTTACGGATGTCGATGTTGCCGGCCACATAGGCGGCGTGGGCGATCTCCAGGTCGTTGAGCTTGGCGGGATCCTGCGCGGTGGCGGTGCCAGCGCAGCCCGCCGCCAGGGTTGCGGCCAGCGCGAGGCTAGCCAACAGTGTGCGTGACATGAGCATTCCTCCCCATCTTGGTTACGATGCAGGTTGGATGCTGCCGGCTTGCGCCCCGTTCCCCTCGGGCGCAGAGTCCAGATATGCGGGAACGTTCCCGCACGCGATGCATCTAATGCAGTGATGGCAGCTCCCAGACCCACTCCGGCGGACCCGAGCGACGCGGCCCTGATTGCGCGCGCCTTGGCGCGTGACGCGGCGGCGCTGGCCGAGATCATGCGGCGCAACAACCGACGGCTCTATCGCGCCGCCTGGGGCATCCTGCGCGACGAGCAGGAGGCCGAAGACGCCGTCCAGGACTGCTATCTCAAGGCGTTCGCTGCGCTGCCCAATTTCCGCGGCGAGGCGGCGCTGTCGACCTGGCTGACGCGCATCGCCATCAATGAAGCGCTGATGCGTCGGCGCAAGCGGCAGGCCCAGGCGGCCGCGGTCGGCAACGTCATTCCGCTGCGGCCCGAGGGCACGCCGGCGGACGAGCCGACCGAGGACCCCGCTCTGTCGCCCGAGGCCGCGGCCATGCGGGCGCAATTGCGGCCTTATCTGCAAGAGGCGGTCGGCGGCCTGCCGGAGGACCAACGCGCGGTGTTCGTGCTGCGCGCCCTGGAGGAGTTGAGTGTCGAGGAGACCGCGCAGATCCTCGACCTCAATCCTCAGACCGTCCGCACCCGCTTTCTGCGCGCCCGCCGCAAGCTGCAGGAGCACCTGCAGCGCGAGCTGAAGCTGACCTTCGGCGAGATGCTGCCCTTCGCCGGGCCGCGCTGCGACCGGCTGGTGGAACGGGTGTTGAAGCTGATGGAAGCAAGATCATCGGAACAAGTCCCCTCCCCCGACACGGGGGAGGGCTAGGGAGGGGAAAGCCGGAGCACAGTTGGATAGAGCTTTCGCTCGCTTCCCCCACCCCAACCCTCCCCGTTTGGGGGAGGGGGACAGCTACTTCCCAGGCTCGAACTTCAGCGCGGCGCCGTTGATGCAGTAGCGCTGGCCGGTCGGGTCCGGGCCATCCTCGAACACGTGACCCTGGTGCGCGCCGCATTTGGCGCAGTGCACTTCCGTCCGCACCATGAAAAGCGAGCGGTCGGTGTTGGTCGCCGTCGCCCCTTCGATCGGCGCCCAGAAGCTGGGCCAGCCGGTGCCGCTTTCGAACTTGGTCTTCGTCTCGTAGGCCGGCGCGCCGCAGGCGGCGCACACAAAGGTGCCGGGCCGCTTCTCGTGCAGCAGGGCCGAGGTGCCGGGCCGTTCGGTCGCGTGCTCGAACATGACGGTGAATTGCTCGGGGCTCAGCTGCTTGCGCCAGTCCTCATCGCTCTTGATCACGTCATAGCCCTCGGTGGGCGCGGTGTGGCTCTTGCCGAATAGTTTCATCTCGAAGCCTCCATTGGAGTTACGCCCGCGCGCCGGACAAGGATGCCAGGAACAGGGAGAACAGCTCCGCCTGGCTGCCGATGCCGAGCTTGGCATAGATATTCTTGCGGTGGATCTTGACCGTGCCAGGCGCGATCTTCAGCGCCGTCGCGATCGCCTCGGACGAGTGGCCGCGCAGCACCAGCGCCACCACCTCGCCCTCGCGCTGGGTCAGGCGATGGCGACCGAAGGCCGCGAATGCCTCGCGCAGCGCCGCCTCCGCCGGCAGGGTCTCGGGCGCGGCGTCGAAGCGCTGGGACAGGCCGCGCCAGTGGCGCTCGGCCGCGGCGATCACCACCGGCGCCACCGCATGCAGCGCCGCCATCTCGCGCGTGTTGAAGGACGGCGAATGGCCGGCGCGCATCAGCGAGATGACGACCCGCGCGCCGTCGCCGGTCGCCAGGAAAAAACCGACCTCCTCGGTCAGCCCGGTCTGCACATAGTAGGAGCGGTAATATTCGCTCTGATAGAAGCGGTCCGGCGCCAGGTCGCGCATGCGGTAGAGGCCGGGCGCGACATTGTTGCGGCTGGCATGGAAGAAGGGGTCGAGCAGGTAGGGCCCGGCCTGGTACATCGAGACGAAGATGTCGCGCTTCTGCGGCCCAAAATCGTCGTAGAGATCGAGCGGCCGATCCTCGCCCCGGTAGCCGAACACCACGTTGTAGTCGAAGGGCGCGACCTGGCGCAGGGCGCGGGCCAGGGCCGGCGCGAAACGCGCTCCATCCAGCTCCCGGATCGTCTCAGCCAAGGCGGGATGCCAATCCAGCGTCCGCTTAAGCATCTATCCCCACAATCAGGGGCAAAGGCCCCTCCCTACCCCTCAGGAGGTATATACACGGACGGCCGGTTGCCGCAACCTGACGCTCAATAAGGAATAGACCCTGGCGGTGCACCGCCGACTGGGGCGGGGCTGGCAGGGAGCAGAGGTGGGTGTGACCTCATTGGCTGAGCCGAAAGCAGCGGCCGCGACGCGGGCGGCCAGCGCTCCGGTGGACGTGGAGTTTCGCGGCGTCACCAAGCGGTTTGGCGCGGTGGTGGCGGTCGACGCTATCTCGTTCGAGATTCCGCGTGGTTCGTTCCATTCCTTCCTCGGCCCATCGGGCTGCGGCAAGACGACCAGCCTGCGCCTGATCGCCGGCTTCGAGCAGCCCGACGCGGGCGAAGTTTCGATTGGCGGGCGCTCGATGGTCGGCGTGCCGGCGTACCGCCGGCCGGTCAACATGGTGTTCCAGCACTACGCCCTCTTCCCGCACATGAATGTCGCGGACAATGTCGGCTATGGCCTGCGCCAGGCGCGGCCCAAGCTCGACAAGGCCGAGATCGACAAGCGCGTCGCCGAGACGCTCGAGCTGGTGCGCCTGCCGAGGATGGGCGCGCGGCGGACCTGGGAGCTCTCAGGCGGGCAGCAGCAGCGCGTTGCCCTCGCCCGCGCGCTGGTCAATCGCCCAACGGTGCTGCTGCTGGACGAGCCGCTGGCGGCGCTGGACCGCAAGCTGCGCCGCGACATGCAGATTGAATTGCAGAACCTGCAGCGCGATGTCGGCATCACTTTCATCCTGGTGACGCACGACCAGGAGGAGGCGCTGTCGATGTCCGACACCATCGCCATCATGCGCGACGGGCGGATCGTGCAGTTCGGCACGCCGCAGCAGCTCTATGACGCGCCGGTGAACCGCTACGTTGCGGACTTCGTCGGCGAATCCAATTTCCTGAGCGGCAAGGTGACGGCGGCCGATGCGCAGGGCGCAAGCGTGGCGCTGGCGAACGGCCTGGTGCTCAAGGCGCGCTGGAGCGCGGCGGGCGAGCATCTGGCGGTCGGCGAGGAAGCCGCGATCGCGGTGCGGCCGGAAGTCATCGGGCTGTGGCCGACGGGCCGCGGGTCGGCCAATCTCGATCTGAGCCGGCCGGGTCAGGTACGCAACCGCATCTATCTCGGCGACCACACGGAATTCAGCGTGCACGTGCCGGAGCTGGGCGACGTGATGGTGCGGCTGCCGAAATCGGATCCGCTCGCCATGCGGCTGCAGCCGGGCGACGCGGCGGAGATCGGCTGGCGCGCCGAGCAGGCGCTGGTGCTGCGCGCCACCTGAACGGAATTCCGGGCACGAGGCCGGCGACGCGCCCCGCTGCCCGCAAAAACCAAGACGTCGTATGCGCGGAGGAGGCAAACATGGATCGCAAGGACTTCATCAACCAACTGCGCCGCTACCAGAAAGGCTCGATCAGCCGGCGGCATTTCCTGGGCGTCACTGGCCTGGGCACGGCGACGGCGGTGCTGGCCGCCAGCATGCCGCATTTAATGACGCGGCGCGCTTATGCCGCCGGCGAGCTGGGCGATCAGGTCAACCTGACGACCTGGCCCGACTATCACGACGTGACGAACTTCGAGAAGTTCACGGCCGAGACCGGCGTCAAGGTCAACATCACCGTCTTCGGCTCCAACGAAGAGATGTTCGCCAAGCTGAAGGCGGGCGGAACCGGTTGGGACGTGCTGGTGCCGACCAACTACACGATCGAGACCTATGTCGGCGAGGACATGTTCGAGCCGCTCGATGCAGCGATGTTGCCGAACTACGACCCGAAGTCCTACACCGATCCCCGCTTCACCGAGGCGGGAACCGTGGGCGGCAAGCTGTATGCCGTGCACAAGGATTGGGGCACCACCGGCTTCGTCATCAACTCAGCCAAGGTCACCGAGAAGCCGACCAGCTGGAAGGAGTTCTGGGATCTCACCAACGGCGCGCACAAGGGGCGCACCATGGTGCATGACTATCAGCTCACCACCATCGGCAACGCGCTCAAGTATTTCGGCTATTCCTTCAACTCGAACGACGAGAAGGAGCTGGCGGAAGCGGAAAAGCTGCTGCTCGACAGCAAGCCGAACCTGTTCGCCATCAACAGCGACTACAAGCCCTCGCTGATCAACGGCGATGCCTATATGTCGGTGTGCTGGACCGGTGACGGCAAGCAGCTGAAGAAGACCGATCCGGCGTTCGAATACATCCTCGGCAAGGAAGGCGGCGAGATCTGGGCCGACTTCTACGCCGTGCCAAAGGGCGCACCGCACCGCGCGGCGGGCTACGCGCTGATCGACTTCCTGCTCGAGCCGCACGTCAATGCCGCCGAAGTGCTGTTCCACGGCTATCCGGTCGCGGACAAGCGCGTCATCGACCTGCTGCCGAAGGAGATCATCAGCGATCCGATCCTCTATCCGGCGGCCGAATTGCTGACCCCGCTGGAGTTCGGCGCGGCGGCGACCCTGACCAACCCGGCCCGCGCAGAGATCATGGCGCGGTTCAAGTCGGCGTAAGTCGGACACCAGATGAGCGCTGGGACAGCGACGATCGCGGCACCCGCGGTTATCGAACGCAAGCAGTCGGGGCGGTGGCTGACCGCCCTGCTGCTCGCGCCCAGCGCCGCCTGGTTCTTCGTGCTGCTGATCCTGCCGCTCGCCGTCGTGCTCATCTACAGCGTGGGCGTGCGCGCGCCGGCCGGCGGCTATCAGGCGGCGTTCACGTTCGACAACTACCTCAACCTGCCGGCGCGCTGGGCCGCGTTCAAGAACACGATGACCCTCGCGCCGCTCGGCACGTTGATCTGTCTCCTTGCCGGCTATCCGCTGGCCTACTTCCTGGCGGAGAAGTCGAGCGCGCGCTGGCGCGTGCTGTTGCTGATCCTGGTGATCGTGCCGTTCTGGACCAGCTTCCTGATCCGCACCTATGCCTGGATCTTCATCCTGGGCGGGCGCGGCATTCCCGCCATCCTCGATGCCATGGGGATCGCCGACGTGCGCTTTATCAACACGCCGTTCGCGGTGATGTGCGGCATCGTCTATGCCTACCTGCCGCTGATGGTGTTTCCGATCTATGTCAGCCTGGAAAAGCTCGACAAGCGCCTGCTCGAGGCGTCGGAGGACCTGGGCGCCGGGCCAGTCGCGACCTTCCGCCAGATCACCCTGCCGTTGTCGGCGCCGGGCATCATCACCGGCTGCATGCTGGTCTTCATCCTGCTGATGGGCGAATACCTGATCCCGCAGATGCTGGGCGGCGGCAAGGTGTTCTTCATCGGCAACGCGCTGGTCGATCTGTTCCTGCAAAGCCTGAATTGGCCATACGGCTCCGCCGTCGCCATGGCCCTGGTCATCATCATGCTGGTGACAGTCAGCCTCTATCTGCGTGCGACCACCGCGACCGGTGGCCGGCGCGATGCTTCGCTGATCTGAGGCCCAGGGACAGAGATGCTCCGCGCCTATTCCATCCTGGTCTATCTGTTCCTCTATGGCCCGATCGCGCTGATCGTGCTGTTCAGCTTCAACTCGGGACTGAGCGCCGCCGATTTCCAGGGCTTCTCCGTCAAATGGTACGCCAAGGTCGCCGGCAACGACCTGATGCTGGCCGCGCTTAAGACCAGCCTGATCGTCGCCTTCACGTCCGCGGCGCTGGCGACCGTCATGGGCACCATGGCCGCGCTCGCGCTGCAGCGCGTGAAGGGGCCGGTGCGGCTGATCTTCGACGGGCTCACCTACATCGCCATCATGGTGCCGGGAATCGTCATCGGCATCGCCACCCTGATCGCGCTGGTCACCACCTTCGAAGCCACGAATGCCGTGCTGGCCAAAATCTGGCCGGGCGATGCACCGTTGCAGCTGCATATGGGCTACGGCTCCATCATCGCCGCGCACACCTTGTTCTCGATGGCGCTGGTGATCGTGATCGTGCGGGCGCGCATCGCCGGCATGGACCGCAGCCTGATCGAGGCCTCGATGGACCTCTACGCCGATCCCTGGGCCACCTTCCGGCAGGTCACGCTGCCGCAGCTGGCGCCGGCGATCCTGGCCGGGTTCCTGCTCTGCTTCACCTTCAGCTTCGACGATTACGTGGTCGCCAATTTCGTCGCCGGGCCGCTCAACACCCTGCCGATCTATGTGTTCTCCTCGATCCGGCGCGGCGTGACGCCGGAGATCAACGCCATCGGCACCGCCATCATGATGTTCTCGCTGGTCATGCTGTTCGGCGCGCAATTGCTGCTGCGGCGCAAGAGCGCGCCCCAGCGGGCTTAGGGAGGAAATCATGATCCTCAAGGATCGCGTCGCCATCGTCACCGCCGCCGGCTCAGGCATCGGGCGCGGCGGCGCGGAGATCATGGGACGCGAGGGCGCGATCGTGATCGCCACCGACCTCATCGCCGAGCGTGCCGAGGAAACCGCGCGGCGGATTCGCGATGCCGGCGGGCGGGCGGACGCGTGCCAGCTCGACGTCACCAAGGACGCCGAGATCGAGCGCCTGGTCGAGCAGACGGCCAAGGCGCACGGCCGCATCGACATCCTGCACAACCACGCCGGCATCCAGGTCGAAGGCACGCTGGAGCAGGTGCCGGCAAGCGGACTCGATTCGAGCTACGCCATCAACGTGCGCGCCCACTTCGTCGCGGCCAAGGCGGCGCTGCCGCACATGAAGCGCCAGGGCAAGGGCGTCATCATCAACACCTCGTCCAACTCAGGCGTGTTCTTCGACAAGGGCATGCTGGCCTACATCACCAGCAAGACCGCGGTGATCGCGATGACCAAGCAGATGGCGCTGGACTACGGGCCCCACAACATCCGGGTCAATGCGCTCTGCCCCGGCTGGGTCGATACCCCGTTCAATGATCCCTACATGCGCCAGATGGGCGGGCGCGGCGCGCTCGAGGCGTACGTCAAGGACAAGATCCCGATGGGCCGCTGGGCCAGCGTGGACGAGATCGCCGAGTCCATTCTCTATCTCGCCTCCGATCGCTCCAGCTACATGACGGGCCATGCGCTGGTGATCGATGGCGGCGAGTGCATCGCCTGAGGTTACGCGTGGTCGACGCCTTCAACCCGGCCGATCTGTGGCAGCCATTCGGACCGTTCTCTCAGATCGCGGTCCAAGGCGATGGCCGGATAGTCCATCTGAAAGGCCAAGTGGCGCTCGATCGCGACGGCCGCATCGTCGGCGCGGGCGACATGCGCCTGCAGCTGCACCAGGTGCTGGAGAACATCCGCACCGCGCTTGCCAGCATCGGCGGCGAGATGGGCGACATCCTGTCGATGACCAACTATGTCGTCGACATGGACGCCTTCCTGGCAGCCGGCGACGTCCGGCGCGCGTTCTTCGCGGCGCCCTATCCGGTGACGTCGACGGTGGAGGTCGCGCGGCTCTATGACCGCGCGCTGCTGGTGGAGATCTCGGCGGTTGCCGAGATTCCGACTGGCCGCTTCAGACGGCCCTAGCCAGCATTGATCCGCCTCAACCGGCCGCTATTTGCCGGTGTAGGGGCCCATCGAGGCGTGGAGGGTGTCGGCGCACCAGGACTTGTTCACGAAGAAGGCGTTGCCGGTGCAGTTGTTGTCGACCAGCTTGCTCTCCGACAGCGACATGCCATCTGTCGAGACACTGCAGCCGGCCAGCAAGGTTGCGCCGAGGATGATCGCGATGGCGGTGAGACGCGTCATATTGCTCTCCGAAACTGGTTGTAGGGAAACCGAGGTGAGGCACCAACGCGGGAGATGCCAACAGGTTCCGCCCACCGACGCCTGACATGACGTTTGATCGATCCAGTCGATCGAATCGATGAAAACAAAGCGTTGGATCGATTATACGAACCGGTATCTGCTGCTCTCAGCGCTTTATGCAGTGGAGGAGCATTCTGATGGCCAACGATTCGAAAACCCAACGTCCGACCCTGACCACCGCCGCCGGCATCCCGGTCGGCGACAACCAGAACAGCCTGACCGCCGGGCCGCGCGGACCGCTCCTGGTCCAGGACTGGCAGCTGTTCGAGAAGCATGCCCATTTCAACCGCGAGCGCATCCCCGAGCGCGTGGTGCATGCCAAGGGCTCGGCCGCGTTCGGAACCCTCACCGTCACCAACGACATCACGCGCCACAGCAAGGCGACGCTGTTCGCCGCGGTCGGCAAGAAGACCGAGGTGCTGTTGCGCTTCTCCACCGTGGCCGGCGAGAAAGGCGCGGCCGATGCCGAGCGCGACGTGCGCGGCTTCGCGCTCAAGTTCTATACCGAGGAAGGCAACTGGGACCTGGTCGGCAACAACACGCCGGTGTTCTTCGTGCGCGATCCCTACAAGTTCCCGGATTTCATCCACACCCAGAAGCGCGACCCGCGCACCAATCTGCGCAATGCCACCGCGATGTGGGATTTCTGGTCGCTGTCGCCGGAGAGCCTGCACCAGGTGACGATCCTGTTCTCCGACCGCGGCCTGCCGAAGAACTACCGGCAGATGCACGGTTTCGGCTCGCACACCTACAGCTTCATCAATGCCAAGGACGAGCGCGTGTGGGTCAAGTTCCACTTCAAGAGCCTGCAGGGCATCGCCAACATCTCCGAAGCGCAATCCGCCAGCACCATCGGCGCCGATCGCGAAAGCCACCAGCGCGACCTGGTCGAGGCCATCGACCGTGGCGAGTTCCCGCGCTGGCGCATGATGGTCCAGCTGATGAGCGAGGATCAGGCCAAGCGCACCGCGTTCGATCCGTTCGACCTGACCAAGGTGTGGCCGCACAAGGAGTTTCCGCTGGTCGAGGTCGGCATCCTGGAGCTGAACCGCAACCCGGAGAACTATTTCGCCGAAGTCGAGCAGGCCAGCTTCTCGCCCGCCAACGTGGTGCCGGGCATCAGCCATAGCCCGGACAAGATGCTGCAGTTCCGCGTGTTCTCCTATGCCGACGCGCACCGCTATCGACTGGGCTCGAACTACGAGAGCCTGCCGGTCAATGCGCCGCGCTGCCCGGTCCACAACTATCACCGCGACGGCGCCATGCGCTTCGACGGCAATGGCGGCCCCACCGTAAACTACGAGCCCAACAGCTTCGGCGGGCCGGCGGAGGATCATCGCTTCAAGGAGCCGCCGCTGCCGATCGAAGGCCCGGCAGACCGGTATGATCACCGCGCCGGCAACGACGATTACACCCAGGCCGGCAACCTCTACCGCCTGATGACGCCGGAAGAGCGCGGCCGCCTGATGGATGCCATCGCCGGCGCCATGACGGGGGTGCCGGACTTCATCCAGCGGCGCCAGATCGGCCACTTTACCAAGGCAGACCCGGCCTATGGCGCGGGCGTGGCGGTGCGGCTGGGCCTGGCCGGCGAGGGTTCCGCGGCGGCAGAGTAACCTCCACTTCCGCCCGCCCGGAAGGGGACAAAAAATGCGCGGCAGCTGCATCTCTCCAGGCGGCTGCCGCGTAACCCCTTCGGGGACCGCCCACCGGTCCCCCCTAAAGCTGCGCGTTCCCTAGGGAAATTTGTGAGGGCTAGTCCCCAGGGTGCCCGATTTGGGCATGACACGGGCCGTCCCCAACCCCGGCCCTGATCGGCGTGCCAGCGGGCGCGGCGACTCACCTCGCCGCGCCTTTTTCTTTGAGCTGCGCCAACCTATGGCACGCGAGCCCTCAGCCAGAGCACAAACCCGATCACCGCGGACGCGAACGCCCCGAACAAGGCCACGGGCATGAAGCCGGGCCCGTCGAACGGCCAGGCGATCGCGATGAACGGACCCATCGTCGCAGCCGCACGCCACAATCCGCCGTCCAGGGCCTGCCACACGGTCCGGAATTCGTCGCGCCGAAGCGCCGCATACATATGCCACCAGACCACCAGCAAGGAGACGCCGACCCAGAACACCGACCATGCCACCTGGCGCTTCAGCCGCCGATGAAGCCAGTCCGTCACGTCCAGCGTTCCGTTGGTCCACAGCACGAAATCCGCCGGCGGCGCCGACAGGCGGTGCTCGATGGTCGCCAGCTTTCCATGGGAGACCGCGGCGATGATCGTCATCGTCGACTCCGGAATCGGCGTGACCTCGTAGGAATAACGCAGATCGTCGTCGCCTTCGCGATAGGCGTAGTTTTTGTCGCAATCGGCCGCCCAGCCCGGCTGCGCATCATACTGGCTGCACGGAGAAGCCCGGTAGGCGTCGAAGCGCGCGTTCCTGATCAGGTTCTGATCGAGAGTCCAGCCATCGAGAGTCGCAATGTCGCTGACCCACACCTGGGTGCCGGCGGGCTTCCACCCTCCGTGCTTCCCGCGCTTGTAGCGCTCGTGCCGCTCGATCACCATCAGCGCGTTCTCGAATTGCGGATATCCGGTCGGCAGCTGTACCGGCCTGGCGCGAACCTGGCCGACGGCAGCCACCACTTGGCCCTGCGGCAAGCCGAGTTCGAGCGCCTGTGACTGTACGACGTGGTGCGCGACATACCGCGTCACCGCGGCGTCGTAGGCCATGAACATCGCACCGGCCGGTGGGCCCAGCAGCGTCACGGTGATGACCGCCATTCGCAGCTTGAATGTCGCCGCCTCCCATTGCCCGGTGGTCGGCTTACTGAATAGGCGTCTTCGCATCAGAGAGCAGGCGTGCCAGGTGGGTTCGTGATGGATGTTGGTCGTGGCCGGGCGGGGCTTGGTTCAATCGCGCGCCTCAATCTGGTGCATTGGATAAACATTGCATAGGGTGTCGATCACCCCTTGCTTGGGGCTTGCCGATTGGAGCAGCCTTCCACGACCGCAACGGACCCGCCGATGAGGTGCTGAGCAAAATATGGACGACCCCGAAAAACCGCGCGGCCCGATCGCCATCGACAGTGTGCCGTGGTCCGAGGACAGCCAGGGCGAGCGGTTCGCGATGCGCTATCGCGTGCTGTCCGATACGCGCAAGGACGGCCGCAAGATCGGCATCGCCTATGAGGAGCTGCCGCCGGGCAAGCAATCGGTCCCGTTCCACTATCACCTGCTCGAGGAAGAGCACCTGATCGCGCTCGAGGGCGAGGCCACGCTAAGGCTCGGTGAGGAGCGGCATCGCATCAAGGCCGGCGACTATGTCGGATTCCCGGCGGGCCAGCGCGCCGGCCATTGCCTGGTGAACGAAGGGAACGCGCCGTTCCGCTACATCGTGATCGGCGACCACGAGCCGAACGAGGTGTGCGTCTATCCCGATTCCAACAAGGTGCTGGTCCGCAAGCTCGACCGCGCGATCTTCCGCGACGGCCAGCGGCTCGACTACTGGGATGACGAGCACGCTGACGAGCCGGTGAAACGAAAATGAAAGCCGCCTTCTACGACCGCAACGGACCCGCCGACGAGGTGCTGCAGGTGGCAGAGCTGCCGATGCCGGCGCCGGGACCTGGCGAGGTGCTGGTGCGGGTGAAGGCGTCGGGCGTCAACCCGTCGGACGTGAAATCGCGCTCCGGCTTGCGGGCCAAGATGAGTTGGCCGCGCGTCATCCCGCAGAGCGACGGCGCCGGCGTGATCGAGGCGATCGGCGCGGGCGTCGACCCGGCGCGCGTCGGCGAGCGGGTGTGGCTGTGGAACGGGCAGTGGCAGCGGCCGTTCGGCACCGCCGCGGAATACATCGCCCTGCCCGCTTTCCAGGCGCCGCATCTGCCCGACGGCGTGCCGTACGAAGCCGGCGCCTGCCTCGGCATCCCGGCGATGACCGCGCATCGCTGCGTCTTCGCCGACGGGCCGGTGGCGGGTCAGACCATCCTGGTGACGGGAGGCGCGGGCGCGGTCGGGCACTATGCCATCCAGCTCGCGCGCTGGGGCGGCGCCAAGGTGATCGCGACCGTGAGCGGCGCCGACAAGGCTACCCATGCCAAGGCGGCCGGCGCCGACTATATCGTCAATTACAAGAGCGACGACGTCGCGCAGGCGGTGAAGGACATCACCAAAGGCCAGGGCGCCGACCGCGCGATCGAGGTCGAGTTCGGCGGCAACCTTGCCGTCACCCTCGCCTGCCTCAAGACCAACGGCGTGATCGCGACCTATGCCTCGTCCGCCGTGATGGAGCCGAAGCTGCCCTTCTATCCCATGATGTTTCAAGGCATCACGCTGCGGATGGTGCTGGTCTACATCCTGCCCGAAGCCGCGCGCCGGCAATCGATCCAGGACATCAACCAGGCGCTGGCGCAGGGCGCCCTGGTGCACGCAATCGCGGAGACCTATCCGCTGGACCGGATCGCCGCTGCTCACCAAGCGGTCGAGAGCGGCAAAGCCATCGGCAACATCGTGGTCACCATCGCATGATGCTCGCGACGTTCTGGGTCGCCATCGGCGGCGCGATCGGCAGCGTCGCGCGCTTCTGGCTGACGGAAGCGAGCGCGAAGTGGTGGGGCGCCGATTTCCCCTGGGGCACCGTCATCGCCAACGTCACCGGCAGCTTCCTGATCGGTCTCATCGCCGCCTTGCCTGTGCTCGGCCCCCGCGACCTGCTCGGCCCGATGGGCCGCCAGTTCCTGATGGTTGGGATCATGGGCGGCTACACGACGTTCTCGTCTTTCAGCCTGCAGACGCTGACCATGGTCCAGAACGGCCACTTGGCCAAGGCGGCGCTGAATATCGGCGGATCGGTCGTGCTGTGCCTCATCGCGGTGGCGGCAGGCTATGCGCTGGGTGCACTCGCCGGCGCCCGGTCGTAGCCCTCACTCCTCCGGGAGCCCGAACACTTCCTGCGGCTGGTCGAAGCCGTGCAGGGGATAGTGGCCGAGGGGCACCAGCTTGCTGCCGCAGGGCGAGGCGAACGCCTTCGACGCGAGCAGGCGCTGGTTGAGCGGCCGGCACAGGCCGGTGATGCGCGCCGCGAGGTTGACCGCGGGGCCGATGACCGTGAAGTCGAGCCGGGTCTGCGAGCCGATGTTGCCGTAGCTGACCGAGCCGGCGTGGAGACCGATGCCGACGCCGAGCGGCGCCTTGCCGGCGCTGGCGCGCAGCTCGTTGACGTCGCGCATGGCTTCGAGCGCTTCCTCCGCCGCAGTCAGCGCGGTGCGGCATTTCTCGTCGCGGTCGAGGTCGTCCTTCATCGGGAAGATCGCGAGCACGGAATCGCCGATGAATTTCAGGATCTCGCCACCACGCGCCAGCACCGGCCGCGTCACCGCGTCGAAATAGTCGTTGAGGATCGCCAGCACCTCGTCACGCGGCAGCTGGTTGCTCATCGAGGTGAAGTCGCGCAGGTCGCACTGCCAGATCGCCGCCGCGATGGTGACGCTCTCGCCGCGCCGGATCAGGCCGCCCATCACCCGCCTTCCGGCATCGGCGCCGAGATAGATCTCCAGCAGCGACTTTGCCGTCAGGCGGGTCTCGATCGCCTCGACGATCAGCGACAGCAGCGACAGCAGCGACTGGAAGCCGGTGAATTGCTCGTCGCTGAAGCCGCCCGGCGCATCGGTCGCGATCGAGACCACGGCCATCGGCTTGCCGTCGCCGCGCCGGAGGCCGAAGATCGCATAGTCGGTACCGCCTTCCGCTAGCAGGTCCTCGAGGATCGGGAAGTCGAGCCGGAGGCCGGGGCCGAACAGGCGCCGGCGGATCATCGACTCCTCGCCGGCATAGATCAGCGCCATCGGGCTGCGCAGATATTGTTCGCTCTGCCAGATGTCATGTTCGCGGGTGAAAGCCTCGACCTTGGGCTCGGTGCGCGACCAGCGATAGGCGATGGAGGCGATCTGCGGATGCAGGGTCGGCTTGGCCAGGAACGCGCGCATCAGCGGGAAGCCGCCCTCGGTCAGCTCCCGGCAGAAGCCCTGCAGCAGTTCGCCGCTGGTGGGCTGGTGGCGCCCCTCCCGCAGCAGCCAGCGGAAGGTCCGGTCGATTGCGGCGTTCTCCAGCCGCAATTCCCCGTCGATCAGGGGCGGCAGGGCAGGCGCGGGACCGGTGCCAAATGGCTGATTCATAAGCCCATGATGAGTTTGGGGTTGAAGCGGGTCAAGCCTTCCCCCATGTTCCGACCATGTTCCGACATCCGCTGTCCGGATGTCGCTTTATCCCTGGAGACCAGGATGTTCATCCAGACCGAAGAGACCCCGAATCCGGCCACGCTGAAGTTCCTGCCGGGTCGCATGGTGATGGAGCGCGGCACCGCCGACTTCGACGCCGCCGACAAGGCCGCGCGCTCGCCGCTGGCCGAAAGCCTGTTCCGCATCGATGGCGTCGCGCGCATTTTCCTCGGCAGCGATTTCATCACCGTCACCAAGACCGACCAGAAGGACTGGCCGGTCCTGAAGCCGCAGATCCTCGGCCTTATCATGGAGCATTTCTCCTCGAATCGGCCGGTCATTCTATCCGACGATAGCGCATCTGCCGCCGGCAACGAAGCTGGTGGCGACGAAGACGACGAGATCGTCGCGCAGATCAAGGAGTTGCTGGATACCCGCGTTCGTCCCGCGGTTGCCCAGGATGGCGGCGACATCATCTTCCACTCCTTCGAGGATGGCGTGGTGTATCTGCACATGCAGGGCTCATGCTCGGGCTGCCCCTCTTCGACCGCGACCTTGAAGATGGGAATCGAGAACATGCTGCGCCATTACGTGCCGGAAGTGGTGGAAGTGCGACCGGTTTGACATAAGGGCGCAGGCCATCGATTTGAAGGGGCGGGACATTTCCCGCCCCTTTGTTTTTGCGGGGTTTATTGCATTCCGGGTAGCCATGCAGACGCCATGGTTTACCGCCGATTAATCAATTTGCTCCAGGTTGCAGACTTCGCAACCCCTGTTCGGGCACTGCCCGGCTCGGAAGCACGGCGACATGTTTCGCACCTGGCCGCTCTCAAAGCGATTTGCCCTCCTCAGCGGGCCAGTGTTGGTTGGCGCCGGCGTGCTGATCGGTGTTGTGAACCATTCCTGGTTCCTGGAGAGCATTGAAAGCGCGGCCGAGCGCAACAACGTCGCGCTGGCGCGCGTCCTGTCCAATGTGGTCTGGCCGAAGTTCGAAGCCGATGTGCTAATGCACCGGGATTCCAGCGCGTGGCGCACGGATCTCAATCGCGAGATCGCCTCCCTGATCCGCCACTCCTCGGTCGTCAAGGTGAAGCTCTATCGCGCCGACGGCAGCGTCGCCTATTCCACCGATCCGACCGCGACCGAACAGGACGAGGAAGGGGAAGCCCACAGCGCGGCCGCAGGGGAAAGCGGCGAAGCGGGTCACAGCGTAAGCGGCGAGGGCGAAGCGGGCCACGGTGAAGGTAGCGAGGGTGAAGCCGCCCACACTGAAAGCGGCGAAGGCGAAGCAGGCCACTCTGAAGGCGGCAAAGGCGAAGCGGGCCATAGTGACGGTGGCGAGGGCGAAGCGGGTCACAGCGAAAGTGGCGAGATCGAAGCAGGCCATAGCGAAAGTGGTGAGGGCGAGACGGGCCACAGTGAAGGTGGCGAGGCTGAAGCAGGCCACAGTGAGGGCAGCGAAGACGCAGCGGGCCACAGTGAAGGCGGCGACGATGAAGCGACCCACGGCGAAGGGGGCGAAGGCGGCGGGTATAATGACGGGTTCAACACCGCGATCAAAGGCGACGTGAAGAGCGAGATCGAGTTCGAGCACAGGATCACCATCTTCGATCGCGTCGTCACCGACCGCCACACGGTTTCCAGCTACATCCCGATCTTCGATGCCGACGATCACAGACGGCCGGTCGCGGTGTTCGAGATCTATGACGACATCACTGGGCTGCTCGCGGAGTTCCGCGAATCCGAAATCCGCGTCGGCGCGTTTTTGGGCAGCGTCCTGCTGCTGATCTATGCCTCGCTGGTCATGATGGTCGTGCGCAGCGAAATGGTCGCCAAGCGCAATCAAGAAGCGCGCGTGCGCATGGCCAATGCCGCCGCGCGCGCCGATGCGGCCAGCACTGCGAAAAGCGAGTTCCTGGCCAACATGAGCCACGAACTGCGTACGCCGCTGAACGCGATCGTCGGCTTCTCCGAGGTCATGAAGGAAGGGCTGCTCGGCCCCGTGACTCCCCGCCCCTATGCCGAGTATGTCAGGCACATCTGGGTCGCGGCCTCGCACCTGACCGATATCATCGGCAACATCCTCGACCTCAGCAAGATCGACGCCGGCAAGGTCACGGTCGAGAAATCGCGCGTCGCGCTGCCCGAGACCATCCTGCTGGTCTGCGGCATGATGCACGACAAGGCCAGCAAGCGCGGCATCGCCCTGACCCACGACATCGAACCCGGCATCGACGCCATCGTGACCGACGCGGTGAAGCTGCGCCAGATCCTGCTCAACCTCCTGTCCAACGCCATCAAGTTCACCGGCGCGGGCGGACAGGTGATGCTGCGGATCGGCCGCGCCGCCGACGGCATCGAGTTCTCGATCCGCGACACCGGCATCGGCATGGACGAAGCCGGCATCAAGATCGCCATGAGTCCCTTCGGCCAGGTTGAATCGCCGTTCTCGCGCATGCACGAAGGCACCGGCCTCGGCCTGCCGCTGACCCAGCGGCTGGTGGCCCTGATCGGCGGCCGCATGGACATCAGCAGCGAGAAGGGCGTCGGCACGCTGGTCAAGGTGACGCTCCCCATCGAGGAGCGCACTGCGCCGGCACAGCCGGTTGTCGAGCGCGGACCGGCCAAAGCGCGCGTCGGCTAGTCCATCACCGGACTTGGCAGATCGCTCTGCGCGACCACCGGATAGGTGCGCGCATTGAACAGCTGATAGTGCCACCACTCGTTCGTATAGAACTCGAATCCCGCGGCCGTCATCAGGCCGAGCAGCAGCAGCCGGTTGCGCTGCGCCTCCAGCGGCACGTCGGTGCGGCCGTGATGCGACAGCGGGGTCAAGGCGTCGAACGCGGTCCCCATGTCCAGCTCGCGCCCGTTCGCATCGATCAGCGTGAGATCGAGCGCAACGCCGCGATTGTGCGGGCCGCCCTTGCTGGGATCGGCGACGAATTCCGGATCTGGGCTGGCCCTCCACAAGGCCCATTGCCCTTCGACCGGGCGATAGGCGTCGAAGATCTTCAGTCTGAGCCCAAACGGCCGCGCGAGCGCGATGGCGACCGCCAGGCATTCCACCGCCTTGGGATGCAGGTAGGGCCTGGCATCGGCGCGGTAGAACGGCTTGCCCGTGATGTTGTCCGGGGTGGCGTAGGCCAGGGCGACGTCGAGATCGAAGGCAGGTGGGCTGATGTCGATGAGACTCATGGGACTTCGCGGCAAAGGCGCATGCTTGTCAGGTCGGCATGCGCGGACTAAACACGCTGCTTGAACGCCGGCATCCCTAGCAAACCTGCACTCCGCCGCAAAGCCCGCATGGAAGCCTTCTGGCACAGGTCAGCCATTCGATGAACGCAGCCTCGCCCTCCGTCACCGCACCCATGCTGGCGATCGAGACGTCGGGGTCGGCCTGCTCGGTCGCGCTGCTGCTGCCCGGCGCGGGCGCAGGCCGGCCGCCGGCGCACGAGATCATGGCGACCTCGCATGGCCACGCCACGGCGCTGGCGCCGATGATCGCGCGGATCGCGCGCGCCGCCGACGTCGCATTGCCGGCGCTTAAGACCATCGCGGTGTCGTGCGGGCCGGGCAGTTTCACCGGAATCAGGGTCGGCCTCGCCACAGCGCGCGCGATGGCGCTCGCCATCGGGTGCCCGATCGTCGGCATCGGCAGCTTCCAGGCCCTTGCCGCGACCGCAATCCGGTCCGGGGGACCGCTGGCCGCGCGCAATCTGGTGGTGCTGGACAGCCGGCGCAGCGAGCTGTTCGCGGTCGAGCTCGACGCGGACTTGGCAGCGCTCTCGCCGCCGATGCTGCTGACGGCGGAGCAGATCGAAGCGCGCTGTGGACAAGAGCGTGTCACGCTCATCGCCGATGCCGAGTTGACGCGGTTCGCCGGATTGGGCGGCCTCAGCGCCACCGCCGACGCCGTCGCAGTCGCCGAACTGGCGATGGCACGGCCGGATCTGCATCTGCCGGCCGAGCCGATCTATCTGCGTCCGCCGGACATCTCGCAGCCGAAGCCGCGGCCATGACAACCCAGGGCACGCCAGAGTCGATCGACATACGGCCGGTGACGGCCTTCGACCTGGCGCTGCTCGGCGAATTGCACGCCGCGATCTTCCGGGCGCCGTGGGACCAGCCATGGTCGGCGCAGAGCTTTGCCGAGATTCTCGCGATGCCGGGCGCCCATGGCTGGCTGCTGACCAGCGGGGAGACACCGCTCGGTTTCCTGCTTGCGCGCTTCATCCTGGACGAAGGCGAGATCTTGCTGACCGGCATCGCGCCGGTGGCCCGGCGGCGCGGCCATGCCGCACGCCTGATGCGCGTCCTGATCGAATCGGCACGGACCGCCGGACTTCGCACGCTGTTTCTGGAGCATGCCGCCGGCAATGAGGCGGCCGGGGCGCTCTATGGCGGATTCGGCTTCTCGCGGATCGGACGGCGGCGCGCCTACTACGAGCGGCGCGGCGGCGGCCGCGAAGATGCCATCACCCTGCGTTGCGACCTGGCCGGGGTCCGGATTCCGCACCAAGGCGGCCCGCTCGAATAGAATTGCGGAACCTTTCCCAAGTTCAATACATGACACTATCGGGTAATTATTGCCATCCGTGGGATCGCATGAAATATAGAGTCATTGTCAGCGGCGTGTGCGGTCCGTAGTATTAAACAACTTAAGGTATGGGAGTGAACGGCATGGTGGATGAAGCCAAGAAAAACGGCGTGCTGGCCATGGTCACCGAGATCGTTTCAGCCCATCTGTCCAATAACACTGTCCCCGTCGCGGATATTCCAAGGCTGATCCACGAAGTCTACGGCGCCTTGACCGCCCTCGGCCAGGCGCCGGCGAAGAGCGCGGAGCGGGCCGAGCCCGCCGTCTCGGTGAAAAAGTCGGTGACCGCCGACTACATCATCTGCCTGGAGGACGGCAAGAAACTGAAGATGCTGAAGCGTCATCTGCGAACGGCCTATGGCCTGACGCCGGAGCAGTATCGCGAAAAGTGGGGACTTCCCGCCGACTATCCGATGGTGGCGCCGAACTACGCGAAGAAGCGCAGCAGCCTGGCGCGGCAGATCGGTCTTGGCACTGGCGGCAGGAAGCGCTGAGAACCACTCGCGACTCGGACGAGGAAGCAACCGCCGGCCAAATGATTTGCGCCGCGCGCGTTCTGTGGGCAGAATAACTGAAAATAGATCGGCGCGCGGGTCAACTGCGCGAGCGGAGCCGAGGGGCTCCTGACAGCGGGGCATGATCGTGAGTGTCGTATCGCGACTCGAGAAACTTTGCCAGGACAAAGGCCTGAAGATGACGGAGCAGCGTCGCGTAATCGCGCGCGTGCTGTCGGATGCCGACGATCATCCCGATGTCGAGCAGCTTTATCGCCGCGCCTCCAAGATCGATCCCGGCATCTCGCTCGCCACGGTCTATCGCACCGTGCGGCTGTTCGAAGAGGCCAGCATTCTCGAGCGTCACGATTTCGGCGACGGCCGCGCGCGCTATGAGGAGGCGCCCGAGAATCACCACGATCACCTGATCGACATCCAGTCCGGCCAGGTGATCGAATTCAGCAACGAAGAGATCGAGAAGCTGCAGCACCGGGTGGCGGAACAGCTCGGCTACAAGCTGGTCGGCCACCGATTGGAGCTTTACGCCGTGCCCACCGCGGGCCGCGCCGGAGCCAAGAAGCGATGACAGCTGCGCTGGCGGAGCAGCAGCGGCCGGTCCATGTGCAGGCGGCGAGCCTGGAGTTGCGCGTCGCGGAGAATGCCGCGGAGATCGAGGCGGCCCAGGCGTTGCGCTATCGCGTCTTCTACGAAGAGCTGAACGCGCAGCCGACGCCGGAGATGTCGGCCCTGCGCCGCGACTTCGACAGTTTCGACCCCTATTGCGATCACCTCATCATCATCGACCGGGCCAAGGGCGAAGGCGCCGCCGGCATCATCGCGACCTATCGCCTGATGCGACGCGAGCAGGCCAGCCGCCGCGGCCAGTTCTATTCGATCGACGAATACGACATCTCGGCGCTGGTGAACTATCGCGGCGGGATCCTCGAGCTCGGCCGGTCCTGCGTCGATCCCGCCTATCGCACCAAGGCCGCAATGAACCTGATGTGGAAGGGCATCGCCGACTACATCCTGCACTACAATATCGGCGTGCTGTTCGGTTGCGCCTCGTTCCCCGGCACCGATCCGGAGGAGCACAAGATGGCGCTGTCCTATCTCTACCACCGGCACCTGGCGCCGGCGGAGTACCGCGCCCGCGCGTTGCCCGGCCGCTATGTCTCCATGAACATGATGCCGATCGAGCAGATCGACGAGAAGCGCGCGTTCGTATCGCTGCCGCCGCTCATCAAAGGCTACCTGCGCCTGGGCGGCTTCGTCGGCGACGGCGCGGTGGTCGATCCGCAATTCGGCACGGTCGATGTCAGCGTCGTGGTGGTGCATGACCTCATCACCGACAAATACGTCAAACACTATCGCGAACATTCTGCGGGCAAGACGGATCAATCGAGCTCCGCCGCCTGACCATCCATGTCACTGGCCGCGCCCCGCAGCACTTCCCAGGAAATCACCGACGATCCGCCGCTTTCGCCATCGGGCGTCACGCCGTTCGGATCGAGCTATCTCGGCTTTTTCCGGCTCAGCATCTACGCCCTGGTCACGCTGACGCTGATGCCGGTGCAGATCCTGATCCTGCTGATCGCGCGGCGCTTCTGGTGGGCGCTGCCGTTCGCCTATCACAAGTTGTGCTGCCGCATCATGGGTCTTCAGGTCCGGATCGTCGGAACGCCGGCCAAGGCGCGGCCCGTCCTGCTCGTCAGCAATCACGTGTCCTATCTCGACATTCCGGTGCTGGGCTCGATCATGCCGGTGGCGTTCGTGGCGAAGACCGAGGTGGCGCAGTGGCCGGGCTATGGCTGGCTCGCCAAGCTGCAACGCACGGTGTTCGTCGACCGGCGCCGCAACACCACGATGCAGCAGCGCGATTCGATCCACGCGCGGCTGATGTCGGGCGATGCGCTGGTGCTGTTTCCCGAAGGCACCTCCAACGACGGCAACCGCATCCTGCCGTTCCGCAGCGCGCTGCTGAGCGTGGCGGAGGCGGTGACCGAACCGCCACTCACCGTCCAGCCGGTCTCGATCGCGTATACCAGCGTCAACGGCGTTCCGCTCGGCTGGGGGCTGCGGCCACTGGTGGCCTGGTATGGCGGAATGGAACTGGGCGGGCATCTTTGGCGCTTCAGCCGCCTCGGCATGGTGGAGGTGGTGGTGCAGTTCCACAACGAGGCGCGCGTCGGCGATTTCCCCTCGCGCAAGGAGTTGACCCGCCACTGCTCGGACGCGGTCGCGGGCGGGGTCGACCGGGCGCTTGGCGGCCGGCTCCCGCCATGATCTGGATGAACGCAGGAAGTATCAATTGTTACAATTACTTACGCCGGCTTGGCGGAACTTGGTAAATCGAGTACAGGAGACCGTCGCGCGGCGTGCTAAAGTAAGCGCCGGGCAATCACCCATATGGAGCGGACGAGGCCGGACCTGACGGCCGGTCGACACGGCATTGGCGAAAAAGCTTTATATCAAGACCTACGGCTGCCAGATGAATGTCTATGATTCCGCCCGGATGGCGGATGTCTTGGCGTCTCTTGGCTACGGCACGGCCGAAACACCGGCCGACGCCGATATGGTCATCCTCAATACCTGCCACATTCGCGAGAAGGCTTCGGAGAAGGTGTTCTCCGAACTCGGTCGTCTGCGCCAGGCGCGCGCCGAGCGGAAGCAAACAGGCGCCGACATGATCATCGCGGTCGCCGGCTGCGTCGCCCAGGCCGAAGGCGCGGAGATCCTGCGCCGCGCGCCGGACGTCGACATCGTGCTCGGGCCGCAGACCTATCACCGCCTGCCGGAGATGGTGGCGCGCGCGACGCGCGCCCGCGGCGCGAAGGACGGCAACGGCCGCCGCGGCGCCGGCGTGCTCGACACCGACTTTCCGCCGGAATCCAAGTTCGATCACCTGCCGGCGCCGTCGGCGGATCAGGCGGTCTCCGCCTTCCTCGCGGTGCAGGAAGGCTGCGACAAGTTCTGCACCTTCTGTGTCGTCCCCTATACGCGCGGCGCGGAGTTCTCGCGCCCCGTGACGCAGGTCATCCAGGAGGCGCGGGCGCTGGTCGCCGCCGGCGCGCGCGAGATCAATTTGCTGGGCCAGAACGTCAATGCCTATCACGGCGAAGCACCGGATGGGTCCGAGTGGGGTTTGGGCAGATTGGTCCGGCACTTGGCCGACAGCGTCGATGGCCTGCTGCGCATCCGCTACACCACCTCGCATCCGCGCGATATGGACGACGACCTGATCGCCGCGCACGCCGAAGTGCCGCAGCTGATGCCGTTCCTGCATCTGCCGGTGCAGTCCGGCTCCGACCGCGTGCTCGAAGCGATGAACCGCCAGCACACGGCGCGACTGTATTACGAGATCGTCGACCGCCTGCGGGCCGCGCGCCCGGACATGGCGCTGTCGTCGGATTTCATCGTCGGGTTTCCGGGCGAGAGCGAAACGGATTTCGCCGCTACCATGAAGCTGGTGGAAGACATCGGCTTCGCCCAGGCCTATTCCTTCAACTACAGCATCCGCCCCGGCACCCCTGGCGCCGCGATGGAGAACCAGGTGCCAGAAGCGGTGAAGGACGAACGCCTGCAGCGCCTGCAGGCCGTGCTCAACGCGCAGCAGGTGGAATTCAATCGCGCCATGATCGGCCGCGTCCTGCCGGTGCTGCTGGAGAAACCCGGCAAGCGCCCCGGCCAGCTGGTCGGGCGCTCGCCCTACCTGCAGGCGGTGCATGTGATGGCCGATCCCAGCGGGATCGGCCGCGTGGTGGATCTCCACATCGACGATATCGGACATTTCAGCATGTCAGGCAGCCGCGTGGCGCCTGAACCCCGCGTCATCCGTTCCAACCCTGCGTCCCTGCAAGAGGCCGTTGCTTGAGCTTTCATCCCCTCGGTCACGTCGCCCCGCCGGTTCATCTGCAATTCGATGACAACCGGCTGCTGCCATTGCTGTTCGGGGAGCATGACCAACATCTGGCACGGCTGGAGCGGGAGCTCGGCGTGTCGATGGTCTCGCGCGGCAATCAGCTCATCATCTCCGGCGCCGAGGACAGCGTCACCGTCGCGCGGCAGATCCTGACCGGCCTCTATCAGCGCCTGAAGCGCGGCCAGCATCTCGACAAGCACGACATCGATGCCGCCATCCGCCTGTCGCGGCAGGACGATGCCCCGCGCGCCGACGAGGGCGCGGAGCCCAATCTGTTCGGCGCCGGCAACCTCGGCGACGGCACGTCGATCAAGACTCAGAAGCGCCTGATCACGCCGCGCTCCGCCGCGCAGGCGAAATACATCCGCCTACTGCACGATCAGGAGCTGGTGTTCGGCATCGGCCCCGCCGGCACCGGCAAGACCTATCTGGCGGTCGCGGTCGCGGTCGCGATGTTGGCCAAGGGCACGGTCGATCGCATCATTCTGTCGCGGCCCGCGGTCGAAGCGGGCGAGCGGCTCGGCTTCCTGCCCGGCGATCTCAAGGAAAAGGTCGACCCCTATCTGCGGCCGCTCTATGACGCGCTGCACGACATGATGCCGGGCGACCAGGTGGTGAAGCGCCTGACCACCGGCGAGATCGAGGTGGCGCCCCTCGCCTTCATGCGCGGCCGTACGCTCGCCAATTCGTTCGTCATCCTGGACGAGGCGCAGAACACCTCGCCCATGCAGATGAAGATGTTTCTGACCCGCCTGGGCGAGAACTCGCGCATGGCGGTCAACGGCGACCTGACCCAGATCGACCTGCCGCCGGGGCAGAAGTCGGGCCTGCGCGACGCGCTGGAGGCGATCGAGAATGTCGAGGGCATCGGCACCGTGCGCTTCTCCAACCGCGACGTGGTGCGCCACCATCTGGTCCAGAAGATCGTCAGCGCCTACGATTCGCGCGACCGCAAGAAGACGAGTCGTTCGGCGTCGCCCGTCAGTGAATCCAACAAGGGGGTGGACGGCTGACCGCCGTCCAATGCTCCCGATGGTGGACCGACCGCGACTTTCCATTGCCATCTCCGTCGAGAACCAGAGCTGGGTGAAGCTGGCGCCCGACGCCGCGCGCCTGCTGCGCCGCGCTGCGCGCGATGCGCTGGCCGAGGCCAAGAGCGACGGCTGGAAGGGATCGCGCGTCGGGCATGAGATCTCCTTCGTTCTCACCGACGACAAGCGGATGCGCACCTTGAACCGTGCCTACCGCGGCAAGGACAAGCCGACCAATGTGCTGTCGTTCGCGGCGCTCGACGGCGCGCGGCCCAAGCCTGGCATGCCGTGGCTGCTGGGCGACGTGGTGCTGACCTCCGGCGTGATCGCGCGCGAGGCCAAGGCCCAGCGCAAGAGCGTGCAGCATCATCTCTCGCACCTGGCGGTGCATGGCGTTCTGCATCTCCTGGGTTACGACCACGAGCAAGACCGCGACGCCGAAGCCATGGAAGCGCTGGAGATCGCCGCGCTGGCTGGCATGGGCATCGCCAACCCCTATGAGATGGGCCGATGAGCGAACTGACTGCCGAGGAGAAACAAAGAAAAGGCCTGCGCGGGCTGTTCCGCTTCCTGAAGCGCCGCGACAGCGAAGCCGCGCTGCGCGAGGCGATCGAGGAATTCATCGAGGAAAGCGAGACCACCGACGCGGACCAGCCGCCGACCGGCGAATCCTCGCTGCTGCTCAACATCCTGAAGCTGGGCGAGAAGACCGCCTATGACGTGATGACGCCGCGCGTCGACATCCGCGCCGCGCCCGAGGACATCGATTTCCGCCGCCTAATCCAGCTGGTGCGCGAACACGGCCATTCGCGCGTGCCAATCTATCGCGCCGACCTCGACGAGATCGTCGGCATCGTCCACATCAAGGACGTGCTGCCCTACATCTTCGAGCCGGAGACCTTCCAGCTTCAGAAGATCATGCGCGCGCCGATGTTCGTGGCGCCGTCGATCCGCGTGCTCGACCTGCTGCTGCAGATGCGTCTGTCACGCGCCCACATCGCGCTGGTGGTGGACGAGTTTGGCGGCATCGACGGCCTCGTCACGATCGAGGATTTGGTCGAGGAAGTGATCGGCGAAATCGAGGACGAGCACGACGTGGTGCGCGGCCCGAGCCTGGTGCAGCGCCCGGACGGCACCTGGCTCGCCGATGCGCGCACCACCATCGAGGAATTCGAATCGCGCGTCGGACCGGTGCTGACCGAGGACGAGCGCGCGCACGATATCGATACGCTCGGCGGCCTGGTCATGTCGCTGACCGACCGGGTGCCCTCGCGCGGCGAGTTGGTGACGCATGCCTCCGGCATCGCGTTCGAGGTGATCGACGCCGATCCGCGCCGGATCAAGCGCCTGCGCGTCCGTAACGCGAAGCCGATCGTGCCAGATCAGCGCCCGTGACAATCGGTGACGAGCGCACAGGAGCGTCATGAACCCTGAGCTTGTCCTGAGCAGATCAATCGCCGGTAGCGCGCCGGGTTTTGCCGCGCGCTGCCAGAGCTGGTTCCTGCGGCGCAATCGATGGTCGCGGCGGCTGATCCTGATGGTCTTCGGCGCGATCGCCGCCCTTGCCTTTCCGCCGGTCGATGCGCTGCCGCTGTTCGCGGTCGGAGTCGTGGCGCTGATCTGGGCGGCGGAGACTGCGGAGCGCCGCCGGTCCGCGCTCGCGATGGGCTGGTGGTGGGGCTTCGGCCATTGCCTCGCCGGATTCTTCTGGATCGCGAACTCCTTCCTGATCGATCCCTGGCGGTTCGGCTGGATGGTGCCGTTCGTGATCGCGGGCCTCGCCGCCTACATGGCGGTGTTTCCGGCGCTTGCCGTCGCCGCGGCCTGGCACCGCAACGCACCGCTGCTCGCTCGCGCGCTGCTGCTGGCCGCGGCGTGGACCGTCGCGGCATGGCTGAGCGGGCACCTTTTCACCGGCTTCCCGTGGAATCTCCCGGCCTATGTGTGGAGCCTCAACCTGCCGATGATGCAGTCGGTGGCGTGGTGGGGCGCCTGGGGCCTGACCTTCGTCACGATCCTGTTGTCCGGCGTGCTGGCCCTGATGGGTCGCGGCGATCGGCGCCAGGATGTGCGCGCCGGCGGCGCGGTCCTCGCGGTCCTCGCGGTGCTGTACGGCCTCGGTGCATGGCGGCTGGCGCCCGATGACGCCGGGGACCTGGCCGCCGTCACGCGGCCCGCCACGATGTTGCGGCTGGTGCAGGGCAACATCGATCAATGGGAGAAGCTGACCGGCGCGCATCGCGACCGCGACATCATGCAGCATGTGCGGCTAAGCACTGCGACGCCCGGGCTCGAGCAGGTGCAGGCGGTGATCTGGCCCGAGACCGCGGCCACCGTGTTCCTCGATCGCCGGGACGATTGGCGCAAGCTGGTCGCGACGGCTGCGCCGCCGAACGGCTTGCTCGTCACCGGCGCCTTGCGCGGCGATCCGCCGCAGGGCGAGCCGGAGCGTTATTGGAATTCGCTGGCCGTGATCGATCCGCAGGCGCGCATCGTGGCGACGGCCGATAAGTTCCACTTAGTTCCGCTCGGCGAATATGTGCCGCTGCGCGAGGTCATCGGTCCCTTCGTCAGCAAATTGACCGCTGGAGCCGGCGATTTTTCGGCGGGGCCTGGGCCCGTGACCGTCCAGGCCCCTGGACTGCCGCCGTTCAGTCCCCTCATCTGCTACGAGGTCATCTTTCCCGGCGCGGTCATCGACGCGTCCAATCGACCCGATTGGCTGCTCAGCGTGACCAATGATGGATGGTTCGGACGATCACCGGGACCATATCAGCATTTCGCGAGCGCGCGGTTCCGCGCCGTCGAGGAAGGCTTGCCGCTCGCGCGCGCCGCCAACACCGGAATCACCGCCATGGTCGATCCGTTCGGGCGCGTGATTGCGTCCTTGCCGCTGGGAACTGAAGGGACACTTGATGTGTTGCTACCCGCACCGCTAGCTCCCACATTGTTTTCGCGGACCGGTCTGTTGCTGCCGGTTGCGTTGGTTCTCGTGGCGCTGGCGATTGGGGTAGGATTGATCATGCGCGGAACTCAGCGCCAAGTTTAGTCCCACGACCGTTCAATGCAGCTGTGGCCGACTGCGCCACTGGGGCGAGACCATCCAATCGAGCCGTCCTCCTATACTTGTGGTAGGTTGTTTACACGGGAAAAAGCGAGAATATAGAAATGACGCAATCCCTTAGAACAGAGTCGAAAGAGTCCAGGAAAATGGCGCGACCACGAAAATCGTCCGGCCGCATGGCCAGCAAAGGCTTTCCCAATCCGATCGACGTTCACGTCGGCAGCCGCATCCGGTTGCGCCGTACCTTGCTGGGCATGAGTCAGGAGCGGCTGGCGGAAGCGATCGGTCTCACGTTCCAGCAGGTGCAGAAATACGAGCGCGGCGCGAATCGCGTCGGCTCCAGCCGGCTGTTCGATCTTTCGCGCGTACTGGATGTCAACATCGCGTACTTCTTCGAGGACATGGCGCCTGGGGTCCAGGAGAAAACGCCGTCCAAGCTGATGGGCTTGGCGCATCCGCCTGCCCCCGACTACGAACCCGACCCGATGGCCAAGCGCGAGACGCTCGAGCTGGTGCGGGCCTACTACAAGATCGGTGATCCGGCCGTTCGGAAGCGCATCTTCGAACTCACCAAGTCGATTGCGAAGTCTTATCGCGCCGATGAGGATTAATTAACACCGAGCGCGAGTAATTCTTGTTGAACCGGCGCTTGACCGCCCGGGCCCGCTCAACCAATATCCCGCGACCCGACGCGCCGGCCTCGCCTTACGGGCAAGTTCCGGCGCGTTGCATTTTATTGACATGCCACACGAGCGTCTAAGGAACGAGCCTTGTCCAAGAAATCGTACCTGTTCACCAGCGAGAGTGTTTCCGAAGGTCATCCGGACAAGGTCTGCGACCGCATCTCCGATTCCGTCGTCGATGCGTTCCTGGCCGCCGATCCAGAGTCGCGTGTTGCGGTCGAGACGCTGTGCACCACCAACCGGGTCGTGCTGGCCGGCGAAGTGCGCGGGCCGAAGAGCGTCACCCCCGAGGTGATGGTCGAAGGCGCGCGCCAGGCGATCAAGGACATCGGCTACGAGCAGGATGGCTTCCACTGGAAGAACGCGGTGGTCGATTGCTATGTGCACTCGCAGTCCGCCGACATCGCGGTGGGTGTCGATGCCGCCGGCAACAAGGACGAAGGCGCGGGCGACCAGGGCATCATGTTCGGTCATGCGGTGAACGAGACCGAGCATCTGATGCCGGCGCCGATCTTCTACGCCCATCGCATCCTCAAGCTGCTGTCCGAAGCGCGCCGCTCCGGCAAGGAGAAGGGCCTCGGCCCAGACGCCAAGAGCCAGGTGACGCTGCTCTATGAGAACGGCAAGCCGGTGAAGGCGACCTCCGTCGTCGTCTCCACGCAGCACGCGGAAGACCTCGACCAGAAGACGGTGCGCGAGATCGTGCGCCCCTACGTGCTGAAGGTTCTCCCGCAGGGCTGGATGTGCCCCGAGAACGAATTCTACGTGAACCCGACCGGCCGCTTCGTGATCGGCGGTCCGGACGGCGATGCCGGCCTCACCGGCCGCAAGATCATCGTCGACACCTACGGCGGCGCGGCCCCGCATGGCGGCGGCGCCTTCTCCGGCAAGGATCCCACCAAGGTCGATCGTTCCGCTGCCTATGCCGCACGTTATCTGGCGAAGAACGTGGTGGGCGCCAAGCTCGCCGACAAATGCACCATCCAGCTGTCGTACGCGATCGGCGTCTCCAAGCCGCTGTCGGTCTATGTGAACACCTACGGCACCGGCAAGGTCGACGAGGAAAAGCTGATTAAGACGCTGACCGACCTGATGGACCTCAGCCCGCGCGGCATCCGCAAGCACCTGAAGCTGAATCGCCCGATCTACGCCCGCACCGCGGCCTACGGCCATTTCGGCCGCGAGCCGGAGGCGGATGGCGGCTTCTCGTGGGAGAGGCTGGATCTGGTCGCGGGCCTCCAGTCGGCCTTCAACTAACAGCGGTTTGTTCTACGCGCTGATGGAACCGGATCGCACCACGATGCCGGAGGATCGGGATTTTGAAGACAGGCGCTTTTACGGTCGCCGCAAAGGGCGGCCGTTGCGCAAGGGACAGCAGCAGCTGATCGACACGCTGCTGCCGCTTCTGGCGATCACGCTGCCGGAAGCGGGCAAGCTCGATCCGAGATCGCTCTTTCCGCACAATCCGGCACAGGTCTGGCTCGAGATCGGGTTCGGCGGCGGCGAGCACCTCGCCGAACAGGCGCGCGCCAACCGCGACGTCGGCCTGATCGGCTGCGAGGTTTTCCTCAACGGCATCGCCACGTTGCTGGCCCAGGTTTCGGCAAGCGGGCTCGATAACGCGCGGCTGTACCCCGAAGATGCGCGCGACATTCTGGATGCACTGCCGGATGGGTCGCTCGACCGGGTGTTCCTGCTGTTCCCCGACCCCTGGCCCAAGCGGCGCCATGCCGACCGACGGTTCATCCAGCCCGCCAATCTCGACCTGCTGGCGCGCCTGATGAAGCCGGGCGCGGAGTTCCGGGTGGCCAGCGACGACCCCACCTATATCGGCTGGGCGCTGGCCCACCTGGTGCGTCATGCCGCCTTCGCCTGGACCGCCCGGGGACCGGCGGACTGGCGGGTCCGGCCGCCCGACTGGCCACAAACCCGCTATGAATCCAAGGCCTTGCGCGAGGGCAGGCAGCCGGTCTTCCTGCGGTTTACCCGGCGTTAGCCGCGACCGGCCTTGAATTGTCCCTGATGGGACCCGAGAATCTAGGGATCATGAGCGACTCGGAAACGCGGCTGACCGCGGTTCTCGGCCCGACCAATACCGGCAAGACCCATTTAGCCATGGAGCGGTTGATCGGTCACCGCTCCGGCATGATCGGCTTCCCGCTGCGGCTCCTGGCGCGCGAAAACTACGACCGTCTCGTGAAGATGAAGGGTCCGGCGCAGGTCGCGCTGGTGACGGGCGAGGAAAAGATCATCCCGCCCGGCGCGCGCTATTTCGTGTGCACCGTCGAATCCATGCCGGTCGATCGCCCGGTCGCGTTCGTTGCGATCGACGAAATCCAACTCGCCGCCGATTCCGAGCGCGGCCACATCTTCACCGACCGGCTGCTGCATGCCCGCGGTCTCGAAGAGACCATGGTGATGGGCTCCGACTCCATCAGCCGCTGGATCCGCGCGCTGGTGCCGAAGACCGAATTCATCCAGCGCCCGCGCTTTTCGACGCTCACCTACGCGGGGCCGAAGAAGATCACGCGTCTGCCGGCGCGCAGCGCGGTTGTCGCCTTCTCCGCCGCCGAAGTGTACGCCATCGCCGATCTGATCCGGCGCCAGCGCGGCGGTACCGCGATCGTGATGGGCGCGCTGTCTCCGCGCACCCGCAACGCCCAGGTCGAGATGTACCAGGCGGGCGAGGTCGACTACCTGGTGGCAACCGATGCCATCGGCATGGGCCTCAACATGGACGTGGGTCACGTCTGCTTCGCCGCGCTGCGCAAGTTCGATGGGCGCGTGGCACGGCCGCTGACCAAGGCGGAGATCAGCCAGATCGCCGGCCGCGCCGGCCGGCACATGAGCGACGGCACCTTCGGCACCACGGCTGAGGTCGGGCCGATGGATCCCGAGATCGTCGATGCGGTGGAGAATCACCGCGTCGATCCGCTGACCCACCTGATGTGGCGGCGCGCCGACCTCGACTTCCGCTCCATCGACCATCTGCTGCGCAGCCTGGAGACGCGCCCGCCGCATCCGGGCCTGATCCGCCAGCAGGAGGCGGAGGATCACCAGTCGCTGCAGCAAATGGCGCGCGATCCGGAGATCGCCGACCTGGCGCACGGGCGAGACCGTGTCGCGCTGCTGTGGGAGGTCTGCCAAGTGCCGGACTTCCGCAAGCTGATGACCGATGCGCATGTGCGGCTGCTGGCGCAGCTCTACCGGTTCCTGATCAACGGCCGCCTGCCGAACGACTGGGTCGCGGACCAGATCGCGCGCCTCGACCGCATCGACGGAGACATCGATCAGCTGACCCAGCGCATCGCCCATGTGCGCACCTGGTCGTTCATCGCGAACCGGGCCGACTGGGTCGCCGACCCCGGCCACTGGCAGGCCCGCGCGCAGGAGATCGAGGATCGCCTGTCGGAGGCGCTGCATACCGCCCTCACCCAGCGCTTCGTCGATCGCAGGCGCGCGGCGCTGCACCGGCGCCTCACGTCGGGCAGCGAAGTGGTGGCCGCGGTGAACGCCGCGGACGAGGTGATCGTCGAAGGGCACGTCGTCGGCACGCTTGGCGGCTTGCGCTTCGCGCCGGTGTCCGATGTCGATGCCGAGGAAGCGAAGCCGTTGTTCGCCGCCGCGCGGCGCGCGCTCGGCCCCGCGCTCGCCGATCGCGCCGCGCAGCTCACCGAAGACCACGATGGACAGTTCAAGCTGACCGAGACCGGCGACATCCAGTGGCGCCGTTCCATCGTGGCGAGCCTCCGGCCCGGCGACGGGCCGCTGCATCCGCGGCTGGAGCTGAAGGTCGACGACCTGCTCGATGGCGGATTCCGCCGCATGATCGACCAGCGCCTGCGCACCTGGATCGACGCGACCTTGCAGCGGCGCCTGCGGCCGCTGTTCACCCTTATGAACGCCGAGCTGTCGGCCCATGCGCGCGGCCTCGCCTATCAGGTGGCGGAGGCGCTGGGCGCTTTGCCCCGCCGGCAGGTGGCGCAGCAGATCGCCGAGCTCGGCAAGGAAGACCGTCGCCGCCTGCGCGCATTAGGGCTGCGCCTGGGGCGCGAGACGGTGTGGCTGCCGACCCTAGGCGGCCGCGCGTCGCGCCACCTGCTGATGCGCCTGCAAGCCATCCACGCGCAAAGCGTCGGGGCGCTGCCGGATCTGGCCGGCGACCTGGTCGCGCTGCGGCAGCCCGTCCCGGACCGCCTGCTCGCGGCCGGCGGCTACCGCGCGATCAATGGCCACGCGCTCAGCTTCGAGCGCCTGGAGCGGCTGTCGGAGCGCACCCATCGCCTGTCGACGCAGGGTGCGCTGAAATGGGACGCGGCGCTGGCCGCATCGCTCGAGGTGCCGCAGGAGCTGGTGCGGCCGCTGATGAGCGAGCTCGGCTTTGTGACCGAAGGCAAGCGGGCGGAAGAGAGCTACAAGCGTCGGCGGCAGGTGCGCGAGGCGCCGGTGCCGCCGCCCGATCCGAGTTCACCCTTCTCGGTGCTCGCGCGCTTGCGCGAGACGTCGCGCTAATGAGCGAGGCGCCGCTCCGGCTGGACAAGTGGCTGTGGTTCGCGCGGTTCGTGAAGACGCGCTCGCTCGCCACCAAGCTGATCGTCGACGGCCGCATGCGCGTCAACGGCGCCCCGACCCAGAAGGCGCACTACACCGTGAAGCTGGGCGATGTGCTGACCTTCCCATTGGGACCGCATATCCGCGTCATCAAGGTGGTGGCGCTGGGCAGCCGGCGCGGGCCGGCGCCGGAAGCGCAGGCGCTGTACGAGGATCTCGATCCGCCTCGCGCGTCCGCACCGCGGCAGGCCGCGAGCGCGCCGTTCGAGGAACGAAAGCCGGGGGCTGGCCGCCCCACCAAGCGCGATGGCCGCAGGATCTCGCAGCTCAAGTCGAGCGAGCCCGGCTGATCGGACTCACGAACATGGCAGCCGCGCGGACGATGCAGGCCGCGGTCGGTGCGCGCAGTTGCATGGCTGTATATGCTGTGCTAACTCCGCGCCGGATTGAACGCGGGTCCCGAGCATTTCACACCGCGACGTGACGGAGTAGACCGATGGCCTATGTCGTGACCGAGGCTTGCATCAAGTGCAAGTACATGGATTGCGTGGAGGTGTGCCCGGTCGATTGCTTCTACGTCGGCGAGAACATGCTGGTCATCCATCCCGACGAGTGCATCGATTGCGGCGTGTGCGAGCCGGAGTGCCCGGCCGACGCCATCCTCCCCGACAGCGAGGGCGGCATGGAAAAGTGGCTGGAGATCAACCGGCAATACGCCGCCGAGTGGCCCAACATCACGCGCAAGGGCGAGGCGCCGGCCGACGCCGACCAGTGGAAGGGCGTGGCCGAGAAATTCGCCCAGCATTTCAGCCCGAACCCCGGGAAAGTTTAACTTTTCCAGGGCTTTGAGCTGATCAAGGCGGCCACCACGGAGCCCAACCGGTTCCGTAGAATGGTTAATTGCGCCTGTTGCATATCTGCCCTTCCTTGAACCAAAAGGGCCTTTCTGATATATATTACTGCAGGTCTGGTTGGCGGCGCGTATTGGTTAACGCGGGTTTCCCAAACGCTCTTTTTTGGCCGCCCAAGCCTACAAATAGTGTGTTGCCAATCTGGATCCACAAGGGTCCGGGAACGGTGTTTGGCTGCTACGCGGTGCCCCGACCGGTTGGTCGGCTGGCGCGGCCTCCAGGCGGAGGCCTGCAGGAACCGACGCGCGGCCTGTTCGGAGGTTAGATGATCGTGGTCGAGAAGGCGAAGAAGAGCGTGGCGAGCAATTCCAAGGACAAGGATTCCGGGTTCCGGAAGGGTGATTTTGTCGTTTACCCGACCCATGGCGTGGGCAAGATACTGGGCGTCGAGACCCAGGAGGTTTCCGGCCATTCGCTGCAGCTCATCATCATCCATTTCGAGAAGGATCGGATGACCTTGCGCGTGCCGGTTGCCAAGGCGAAGAATTCCGGCCTGCGCAAGCTCTCGTCTCGCAAGGTGATGGACGCGGCGCTGCAGACCCTGAAGGGCCGCTCGCGCGTGAAGCGCGCCATGTGGTCGCGCCGGGCCCAGGAATACGAGGCCAAGATCAATTCCGGCGATCCGGTTTCGATCGCCGAGGTGGTGCGCGACCTGCACCGCAATGCAGACCAGCCGGACCAGTCGTACAGCGAGCGGCAGATCTATCAGGCCGCGCTGGACCGCCTGGTGCGCGAGCTGGCGGCGATCGACGGCATCGACGAGCAGTCGGCCCATCAGCGCCTGCACCAGGTGCTGAAAGCCGTGGCCGCCTGAGGCGGTCGCTCCTCCACACCAACACCGAGCTCTCTCCTCGAGAGGCCCCCTAGTGGCGGGACCCTCGGGTCTCGACCGCCGGACGGATGGCTCCCCGCCATCCGTCGGGGGATTTCGATCCGGCAGTCCGCCTTTTGGCAATCCGGTAGCCAGTTGCTAGAGTCCAGCGGCAATCCGATTCGGAACTGCCAGCCTCCGGGAAACTTCAAGCACAATGCCAGAGCCAGAGAAATTCGCCGTCCTGCGCGCCGCGCGGCGCATCTGGGCGATATCGCCGGTGCATGGCGACATGGCACGGTTGCGCGCGCTCCATGGCTATGTGGCCGGGCAGTTCCAGGACGGCGACCGGCTGATCTATCTCGGCGGCATGCTGGGGCGCGGCAGCGACGTCGAAGGCGTGATGGACGAGGTGGTGAGCTTCCGTCGCCAGATCCTGGCGCGCCCGCGCATGTTCACCATCGACATCGCTTATCTGCGCGGCCAGCAGGAAGTGATGTGGCAAAAGCTGCTGCAGCTGCAGTTCGCGCCCAACCCCAAGGAGGTGTTGCCCTGGATGCTGCAGCAGGGTGTCGGTACCACCATCACCGCCTATGGCGGCGACCCGGCGGAAGGCATCATCCGCTGCCGCGAAGGCGCGCTCGCCATCACGCGCTGGACCAACAGCCTGCGCGCCGCGATGCAGACCCGCCCCGGCCACTACCAGCTGATGGCCGAGCTGCGGCGCGCCGCCTACACCGACGATTACGGCCTGCTGTTCGTGCATGCCGGCATCGATCCCGACCGACCGCTCGACGCGCAGGGTGACACGCTGTGGTGGGGAAGCGCCGGCTTCGCGACGCTCAACCACCCCTACGGCGAGTTCCTGAAAGTGGTGCGCGGCTTCGACCGCCAGCATGCCGGCCCGGCGATGAGCGCCTTCGCCATCACGCTGGACGGCGGCTGCGGCTATGGCGGCAAGGCGCTGGTCGCGTGCCTCGACCCCAAGGGCGACATCCTCGACCTGGTCGAGGCGTAGAGCATTTTCCGCCGAAGTGGACGCCGGTTCGGCGCTGACAATGCGACAATCAGCGAATCCACTACACCATCGGAACCTGGAACACCTGCATCGCGCTGCTGCGGCCGTGGAACAGCTGCTCACCGCGGTCGATCAACGCCGCGCCGGGTGGCAGAGCCGAGGCCAGGTCGCCGCTGATGACGATGATGGCGTCGGAATCGCGATCGTCGATCTCGCGGCCGAATTGCTCCAGCCGCTGCGCCACATTCACGGTGTCGCCGACCAAGGTATAGTTCACGCGGCCCGGTGCGCCGATGTTGCCGACCAGCGCCGGCCCTTTGTGGATGCCGATGCGGATGCGCAGCGGCTTCAGTCCCTTGCGCGCTCGGCGTTGGTTGTCGACATGCAGCTTCTGCGCGATCCGCTGCGCGGAACGGACAGCGCGGTCGGCGCTGTCTTCCTGATCCACCGGCGCTCCCCAGAAGGCCATGATGGAATCGCCGATATACTTGTCGATCGTGCCGCCTTCCTGATCGATTATTGTGCCCAGCAGACCGAAATGGCGATTGAGAAGCGCTGCGACCTTGGCGGCCGATCTGCCTTCCGAGATCGTTGAAAAACCGACGATATCGGTGAACAGCACGACGATATCGCGCTCGCGCGAGATCAGCTGATCGCCGCTCTTCATTAGAAGCGGCGTCAGCGTACGTGGGATATAGTTGCTAAGCCATTGCAGCCCATTGCGCATGGCGCGCTGCGCCTCGACCGCTCGCTCCACTTCCTTGATGCGACTGGACTTGATCTCCAGCGGCGTGAAATCGAGGCGAGCGAGTCTCTGCCCGGCTTGCGAAAGAATGGCCATCGGCTTCGCGATCGAGCGGCCCAGCCAGAACGCGAGACCAAGCGAGATCGCCAACACCACCAGCGCGACTGGAATGGCGAGGTTGATGGTTCCGTAGGTGTCATCCAGCCAGGCCTGTGGCAAATGATAGCCGATGATCCAGGGTGTCGGATCATAGCCGTTTAGCTGGCGATAGATCAGGAAGTGGTTCCCGCTCGGCAGTTCGACGCCGTCGACCGCGAACTCGTCGGGTTGCCGGTTGCGCTCGTCGTTGAAGCTGCTGAAGTCGAGCGGCCACGGCATTGCCGCCAGAACTGGATCGGGGAATTCGCTGCGGCTGGGCAGGAACGCGCCGCCCGACCATTCGCGCCCCGGCGGCACTTTACTTGCTGTGCTGCCATGCATGAGGATGCGGCCCTCCCCGGTCAGCACGAATGGAACCAGGTCGCTGGTGCCGGTGAGGCGTGCCAGCCGATCTGATGCAGTGCGGGTCGAGACCGCGGCGCCGACAATGCCGACCATCTCGGCATCACGGTACACAGGAGCCACCGCGATCAGCAACGGTCCATCGGACCAGTTGAACAGCACCGGCTTGGACCAGAAGGGCGTCCCCCGGCGCTTCGCTTCCTCGATGATCTTCGGAACTTGATGCTCGTCGGTTTCCTGCGTCACGCGCGCGCTGTAGCCGCGGCCGTCGTCGTTGAGACCGGCCCAGACCATGCGGTGGTCGAGGCCGACATAGGCGACGGCGCGCAGCTGGCGCACGGCAGCAAGGGAGCCCAGCAGCAAGTCCTGGAGCCGTTGGTTGTCATCGGGGTCGACCTGGTCGCGGCTTAGGATATCCGCGAGGAAACGTGCCTGGTCGGCCGCCGGCTGCAGTTGCGAATCGATCGACTCGCTGAGTTGCGCGAGCGCGGAACGGCCGAGGTCATCGACCAACCGGCTGGTGCTCACGAAGCCCAGGACATAGAAGCTCACACCGATCACCACCGCCATGATGCTGGTCATGCCGCCCAGCGCCAGAACGAGGGCAAGCCAGATTGGCAGCCGGAGGCGGTGCTTTGAGCGGCTGTCCTGTACGATCTGGGTGGTCATCGACAAGTAGGGTCGGTCGCCAGCATGATTCCCGTTGTAGCACAGTTGCCGGCGGAACGAGACCCGTCCGCGGAACCGCTAATAGGCGACGATCTTCACCTTCTGGCCGGCCTGCACTTGCTGGCCGTTGGTCAGGCCGTTGAGCACGCGGAACCAGCCTTCCTTGTCGTCCGCCACCACCATCTTGCCGGACAGGGACTGGACCGTGTCTCCCGCCTTCACGGTGACGATGCGGATGCGCTGGGCCTTGTTGTATTGCTGGGCCTCGTTGGCGTCGATCTGGCGGAAGCTGGTGGCGATCTTCTGGAAGTCGCCGTCGTAGCGCGCGCCGAGGTCGGCGAGCGACAGGAACACGAACTCATAGACCTTGCCGCTGGGGTGGCGGATCAGCACAGCGCGATAGTTGGCACTGCCCGAGTTGGTGTTGACGCGCGTGACGGCAGTGGCCGCCTCCATGCCATTGACGGTGAAGTTCTCGATGTTGTCGAACACGATCCGGCCCTTGGGATCGTAGTTCTGCATCGCCGCAGTCAAGCTGCCCGATGGCTGCGGGCTGGCAAGCGTCAGGTTTCCGAGCGTGCCCTTGGGTCCTTTGATCGCGACCACGTCGGGCAGGTTGACCAGCTTGTAGCCGCTTGGCACTTCGAACGCGAAGCGCAGCGGCGGATGCACGAACTTGGCCCCGGCGATCACGCCTTGCGACGGGTCATCGCCGAACACCATGCCATCGATCTTCGACAGGTAGATGTCGCGCTCCAACATCGCGCCGGGTTGCGCGCCACCGGCTTCCTGGATCGCGCGCTGCACGCGGTCGACGGTACGCGGGTGCGAGGCCAGCATGTTGGTGTCGTCGACCACATTCGGATCCTTGCCGGCAAGCTTGGCCTCCAGCTGGGTCTGCGCGCGCAATTCGGACAGGAAGGTGGCCGAGGCCTGCGGATCGTAGGTCGCGCGCTTCATGTAGCGCACGCCGAGCGAATCCGCTTCGAACTCCTGCTCCTGCGAATAGCCGGCCAAGCGCACCTGGCCATATTGCGAAGCGACGCCGCCTGCTAGATCGGCGCCGGTCTGGCCGCCGAGCACCGCGCCGAGCAGGGTCGCGCCGAGCACGCCAAGCTGCGTCTGCTGCGCCTGGCCCATGCGCTCAGCCGTATGACGCGCGGTGATGTGGCCGGTTTCGTGGCCCAGCACGCTCGCCAGCTCGGCCTCGTTGTTGGCAAGCGCGAGCAGGCCGCGGGTGGTGTAGATGTAGCCGCCTGGCACCGCGAAGGCGTTGACGTCGGGCGTGTTCAGCACCGTGAAGGTGTATTTGACGTCCTTGCGCTCGGAAGTCGCGGCGATGAACTGGCCGACCGAGCTCACATAGGTCGTCAGCTCCGGCTTTTCCTTGTACTCGCCGCCGAACTCGTCCAGGATCTTGGGGTGCTCCTCACGGCCGAGCTGAGCTTCCTGCTGTTCGGAGATCGGCGTCGAGAAGGTTCGCCCGGTGGCCGGGCTCGTCCCGGTCGCGCAGGCGCTCAAGGCGCCGAGGGCGGCTGTCAGCAGGGCGAGCTGGCGCCAATGTGGGGTGGTTTTGGTCCTGCTCATGGCGATCCGCTCCTTGAAGTCCCTGCTCGCTGGTCGAGCAACGAGTCTATCGTCCCGCCGGTTCCCGCACCAAGAGCCGGCAGGCGTCAAAACCTCAAAATGGCGTGACGGACCATCGGTGGGTGCCGCCGTTTTGGGGGTTGAGCGAACGGGACCGGCCACGTACAACCTCAGGGAGCACCATCCAGATGGACGCGCAATGCCCGCCAAGGACTTGTTCCCGGAAATCGAGCCCTACGATACGGGCTTCCTGACCCTCTCCTCACCCCATCGGATGTATTATGAGCAGTGCGGGAATCCAAGGGGTATCCCGGTCGTGTTCCTGCATGGCGGCCCGGGGGCCGGGGCCAACGCCACCCACCGCCGGTTCTTCGACCCTGCCTTCTACCGCATCGTCATCTTCGACCAGCGCGGCAGCGGCCGGTCCGTCCCGCTCGGCGAGATCAAGGACAACACCACGGTCCACCTGATCGACGACATGGAGAAGCTGCGCGCGCATCTCGGCATCGACCGCTGGTTCGTGTTCGGCGGCTCCTGGGGCTCGACCCTGGCGCTGGCGTACGCCGAATATCACCCGGATCGCGTGCGCGGCCTGGCGCTGCGCGGCATCTTCCTGTGTCGCACGTCGGAGATCGACTGGTTCCTCTACGGCCTGCGCGAGTTCGCACCGGAGGCCTGGCGCGCCTTCGCCGGACACCTTCCGGAGAACGAGCGCGGCAACATCCTGGAGGCCTATTGGGCTCGCCTTAGCAATCCGGACCCGAAGATCCATATGCCGGCGGCGCGCGCCTGGAGCGTCTACGAGGGCGCCTGCTCGACCTTGCTGCCCAGCCCGGAAACGGTGCGCGCGTTCTCCGCCGACGCGCTGGCGCTCGGCCTCGCGCGCATGGAAGCGCACTATTTCCGCAACAGCATCTTCCTGCCCGACAACTACCTGCTCGACAACATCGACCGCATCCGGAACATTCCGACCTTCATCGTGCAGGGCCGCTATGACCTGGTCTGCCCAGTGCGCAGCGCCGACGACCTGTCGCGCGTCTGGCCGCAGGCCCGCTACACCATCATCCCCGACGCTGGCCACTCCGCCATGGAACCGGGCACGCGCTCGGCGCTGGTCGCAGGCATGGAAGCGTTCAAGAGCGTGGCGTAACCACGGCGTCGCCCCATTCTTCGTCATCTCAAGGCCAAGCCTTGCCATGACGGAAGGAGGACGCCTTTCCGCTGGAATCCCTTGTCCCCCGGATGCAAGCTGGCCTAGGCTTTGACCCTGCGTTCCGCACCAGACGGGACCGGACACAGGGGGCACCATGGCGCAAGACAAGCCGAAGCTGCGCAGCCTGACGGATATCTATTCCTTCCTCAGCGCCAACCGCACGCCGATCTATTTCGTGACGCCGGTTCCGTTCAACCTGCTGGGCCTCGACCAGTGGGTGGGCGGGCTCGAATACATCACCTATTTCGACTCGTTCGACGGCTATCACCCGCGCTGCTTCACGCCGCAGGAGACCGGGCCGCGCGAGTTCCGCTCCATGGAAGAGGTCGGCAATTACCTGCTCAGCCACAAGGAAGTGGTCGACCATATCCGCAAGCGCGGCAAGACCGGCAAGGTCATGTTCATCATGTTCGACGAGGAGTCGGAGCGCCTGGTCTCGGAGCTCGGCCTCGAGATGGCGCTGCCGCCGGCCAAGCTGCGCGTGCACATCGATTCCAAGATCGTCACCACGCGCCTCGGCAACGAGGCCGGCGTCGCCAGCGCCCCGAACTGCATGGGACGCGCCGACTCCTTCGACGAGCTCATGACGCTGGCCGAGAAAGCGAAGCTCGGCCGCGACCTGGTGGTGCAGACGCCGTACGGCGATTCCGGCCGCACCACCTTCTTCATCAAGACGCGCGACGATTGGGACAAGTTCGCGGTCAAGATGAAGGGCGAAGACCTGAAGGTGATGAAGCGCATCAATCACCTGCCCGGCACGGTCGAGGGCTGCGCCACTCGCCATGGCACGCTGGTTGGTCCCGTGATGACCGACATCACCGGCTTCGCCGAGGTGACGCCGTACAAGGGCGGCTGGTGCGGCAACGACATCACGCCCGACATCCTGCCCAGGAAGGTGCAGGACAAGGTGCGCGAGATGGTGCGCAAGCTTGGCGACCGCCTGTGGAAGGAAGGCTACAAGGGCGTGTTCTGCTGCGACTTCCTGATGGATACCGACGACCAGGAAGTCTATCTCGGCGAGCTCAATCCGCGCATCAGCGGCGCTTCGCCGCCGACCAACCTCATCACCACCACCTACGGCGGGTGCCCGCTGTTCCTGTTCCACCTGCTGGAGTTCCTCGATGTCGATTGGGAGGTCGATCTCGAGCAGGTGCAGGCGCGCTGGACCGACTATGCGCCGTGGTGCCAGCTGATCCTCAAGCAGACCGAGGACAAGGTGGAGCTGATCACCAAGGCGCCGCCCAGCGGCATCTGGCGCATGAACCAGGACGGCAACGTCAGCTTCGTGCGCCGCGCCGCGCAATTCACCAGCGTGGGCGACGAGAAGGAAGCGTTCTATCTGCGCGTCTATGGCGCTGGGCAATACCGCTACTACGGCGCCGACCTCGGCATCCTGGTGTCGCACGGCCGTTTCCAGACTGACCATCGCCAGCTGATCGACCGCGCCAAGCTGTGGAACGCCGGCCTCAAGGCGCAATTCCACGGCATCGCGCCCACACCCGACGCGCCGCCGGTGCCGCCACAGGCGTGGTGGGGGAAGATGTTCTAGGCCCTCAACGCGCAGCGCTCGGCTGCAAAAGAAAACCCCTCCCAGCTGAGGGGAAGGGAGGGGTCTGAGCGGCGATGGGGCCTTCGGGGTGTAAGCGGGTGCCAGCCCGCATCGCCTCTTGCGGGTGCCTTGTTAGTCGGCCGGTTGCAGTTAGAACTGGCCGCGTCGGGCTTTCGAGTTTGATCGGTCCCCAACGGCTCCCACTATGCTGATCCTGGATGAACCGCGCCTGAACCGCTGCGGGCGGCGGCGGGCCCCGGCGAAGCCCTTACTGGCATTGGATATTTCCGGATATTTCGTTGTTCAACAATATCTTAACCCGGCTGCGGCAGGGTGCCGCCGGAACCAAGGTTGCCAGCACCCCATATATGCAGTCTGGTGACGTCCAAGCGTTGAAACCGAGTCGGAGCTTTGAATGACCCCGTTCGCCATTGCAGGCATCCAGATGCATGTCCTGCCGGAGCGAAACATCGATGGCATCCGCCAGCGCCTGAAGCTGCTGATGCACTATTACCCGTGGGTGGAGATGGTGCTGCTCAGCGAGCTGGCGCCATTCGGCTCGTCCCTGCACTACGCGCAGTCCCTGCCCGGCCCTGCCGAGGAAGAGTTCCAGGAGATGGCGCGCGAGCACGGCATCTGGTTCGTGCCGGGCTCGCTGTACGAGAAGCGCGACGGCGCGATCTACAACACCTCGCCGGTCATCAACCCCAAGGGTGAGGTGATCGCGCGCTATTCCAAGATGTTCCCCTTCACGCCGTTCGAGGAGGGCGTGGCGCCGGGCGAGCAGTTCTGCGTGTTCGACGTGCCCGACGTGGGTCGCTTCGGGCTTCTCAATTGCTATGACATCTGGTTCCCGGAGACCATGCGCACCATCACGTCGATGGGCGCCGAAGTCATTCTCCATCCGGTGATGACGCACACCATCGACCGCGACATCGACCTGGCCGTCGCCAAGGCGTCGGCGGCGATGTTCCAATGCTACATCTTCGACATCAACGGCCTGGCTGCCGGCGGCAACGGCCAGTCCGCGGTGTTCGATCCGTCGGGCCGCGTGGTGCACCAGTCGTCCACCAACGAGGAGTTCATCCCGATCGAGATCGACCTCGACCAGGTGCGCCACCAGCGCCAGCGCGGCATGCGTCATCTCGGCCAGCCGATGAAGAGCTTCCGCGACCGTCAGGTCGAGTTCCCGGTCTATGACCGCAAGTTCGACCGCGCCTATCTGGATTCGCTGGGCCCGCTGGTTCGTCCCGGCCGCCATCGCACGCGTGAGAATCCGGCGGCGCCGGATCAGGCCATCCCGGTGCAGCCCGGCAATGTCGGCGGCGCCGATCCCAAGGAGCAGCTCGGCCGCATGTTCCTGCGCGACAGCGCGGAGCCGAAAGCAACGCCGGCGCCGGACGCTTTTCTCAGCAAATGACCGCTCTCAGAAAATGACCGGGCGGCGATGAATGGGCTGACATTCCGCGCCGTCAAGGATGACGGCTCGGGATCGAGCCTGCTTTCGCTGTTCGAGGCGCGCTGGTCCAACTATCTGCGTTGGTACCTGCAGGATGGCGATGCCACGCGGCCGAACTATCTCGCCTGCGCGCGTAGCCTGGAGCAGCATATGCCGGAGCTGGTGCCGGCGTGGGAGCGCCTGACCGAGCGCTTCGGCGGCACCGATCTGGTGGCGCGCTTCCTCTCGCTGTGGCAACCGCCGCCGTTCGTCAGCGGCTGCACCCAGGCCCTGTGGACGCGCGACCGGCCGGCGCTGGTGCGCAACTACGACTTCCCGCCGGAGCTGTGCGACGCGGTGCTGCTGCACGGCCGCTTCACAGCGATGACCACGCTGAGCATGAGCGATTGCCTGTGGGGCGTGCTCGACGGCGTCAACCAGGAAGGGCTCTGCGTCTCGCTTGCCTTCGGAGGGCGCCGGGCCGAGGGCGAGGGCTTCGGCATCGCGATCGTGCTGCGCTACATCCTCGAGACCTGCGCCAACGCGAAAGATGCACTCAAGGTGCTGAAGCGCGTGCCGGTCCACCTGCCCTACAATCTTGCGATCCTCGACCGCGGCGGCGACTGGCTGACGGTCTTCATCTCGCCCGATCGCGAGCCCGAGGTGCGGCGCGAACCTTACTCCGCCAACCGGCAGGATTCCAACCTGCGGCCCGATGACCCGCGCATCTCCGACACGGTGCGGCGCGAGGCGCTGCTGGAGAACGTCATCGGCAATCCCAACGAGACGCTCGAGCATCTGAGCGACCGCTTCCTCCAGGCGCCGATCTATCGCCCGGTGAAGAAGGGCGACTGGGGCACAGTCTACACCGCCTGCTACCGGCCGGCGGAAGCCTCGGTCGATCTGCGTTGGCCGCGCGCCAGCTGGCGGCAATCGATCGCCGCGTTCGAGCCGGGCGAGCGGGTGGTCACTTACTCCTAGCCGGCGTGCCGACGCCAGTCCGATAGACACCTGGGGACGTCACCAATACAATCGCGGGCAGCAACCGGGGGCTGTTGCGCCAGATGCCACAAGGCCGCCAACAACGAAGGCTTGCAGCGATCCTCGCCTCAGATGTGGTGGGATACAGCCGACTCATGGCGCATGACGAGGCCGGCACGCTGGAGCGCCTGAAAATCCTCCGCCGAGACCTCTTCGATCCCAGTATCGCCGCACATAGCGGTCGGATCGTCAAGCTGATGGGTGACGGCACGCTGGTCGAGTTCGGCAGTGTCGTAGACGCAGTCCAGTGCGCGGTTGCGATCCAGCGTGGAATGCGGGCGCATGGCTCGGATACGCCCGAGGATCGCCGCATCGCCCTTAGGATCGGCGTCAACCTCGGCGACGTCATCATCGAAGGCAACGACATCTACGGCGACGGGGTCAATATCGCCGCTCGGCTGCAGGAACTTGCGGAACCGGGCGGGGTCTGTGTCTCCGGGACGGTACTGGAGCATATCGGCAGCCGTACGGGCATCGCGTTCGAAGATCGCGGCGAGCAGCGGGTCAAGAACATCGACAGGCCGCTGCGCGTCCATAGTGTCCGGTTTGAGGGCGGCAAGGCCGCATCCACCGCAAGCTCCGCGCCGGTGCGCCAGACGGAGCGGAGCGCATCGATCGCGATCCTGCCTTTTGCGAACCTGTCCGGCGATCCCGACCAGGACTATTTCGCCGATGGCATCACCGAGGACATCATTACCGAATTGTCGCGCTTCCGGCCGCTGTTCGTGATCGCGCGAAATTCTACGTTCGCCTTCAAGGGAACCTCCACTGATGTACGCGAGATCGGGCGAAAGCTCGGCGTGCGCTATGTCGTGGAGGGCAGCATGCGGCGGGCCGGAAACCGGATCCGAATCACCGCGCAGTTGATCGACGCCGCCGCCGGCAACCACCTGTGGGCAGAGCGCTACGACCGCGAGCTGGCGGATATCTTCGACGTGCAGGACGAACTGACGCGCCAGATCGTTTCCAATGTCGCCCCGCGCCTGCAGATAGCCGATCACCTGTCCGCTAAGCGGCAGCGGCCCGAAGACCTGCGGGCTTATGACTACTATCTTCAGGCCAAATCATTGCTCGACGCACCGGTTGACTTCGCCGATCTGGCGCGCGGACGCGAGTACTGCAGCCGCGCGCTTGAGATCGATCCAAACTACGCGCGCGCACACGCCTATCTGGCGGCCTCCTACATTGTCGGAATCACCATGATGGAGGTTACAGACCCGGTGGAGTGGGAAGCACGCGCGCTGGCAAGCGCGGAGCGGGCGGTGGCGCTGGACGATCTAGACGGCCTTTGCCATCACGTCATGGGGGAAGCGGCATTCCTGAACCAGCAGCCGGAGCGCGCGCTCCGCCACATCCGGAGGGCCACTACTATCAATCCGCACGACGCAGATATCCTGACGCTTGGCAGCTATGTCGAGATTTCCGCAGGCGATTCAGAGCGCGGTTTGCGGCAAATCGCCCTGGCGATGGAACTGAATCCGACCAATCCGCCCTGGTATCACTGGCTGAAGGGCCTCGACCTTGCACTGCTCGGTCGATTTGACGAGGCGCTGGCCGAGTACGATCAGTTCGGTCCGCCCAACCCAAGCATCCTGAAGTTGCGCGCGGTTGCTTTGGTGCAGCTGGGCCGCCTTGACGAAGCGCGGGCGATTGTACGAACCTTGCTCGAGATCATGCCGGACCTGACGGCCAGCACGATCGCAAAGCTGGATGCCTCCATGCCCGACGCCAACGTGCGCGTGGAGAGCCTTCGTCGCGCCGGCCTGCCAGACTAGATGCCCTTGCTGCGCCGAGCTCGAGCCGGGCGAGCGGCCGGTCACCTGCTCCGCCCAATGAGCGGATTGGTAGCTTTCGGGCGGCAGCATCGCATTTCGGTGATTTGAACGGCAGCGCCATCCGCGCTATGAATCGGCCCGACCGTCGTGCGTTCTCTCATTACCGGAGGAATCCATGACACCGATTTCCCGCCGCCTGTTCCTCGCCCTCACCAGCGCGCTCGTCCCCAGCGCTGCGTTCGCCCATCACGGCTGGGGTGGCTACGACACCGCCAAGTCGTTCGAGGTCACCGGCGAGATCCTGAAATCGACCTACGAGAACCCGCATTGCGAGATCGCGGTGGAGGTGGACGGCAAGCTCTGGCACTTCGTGCTCGCGCCGCCGTCGCGCATGCAGCGCCGCGGCATCACGCCGGAGATGATCGCGCCGGGCAAGACCTGCACCGTGTTCGGCTATCCGCATACCAGCAAGCCGGACGAGGCGCGCATCGAGTACATCATCCTCGACGGCAAGCGCATCGAGCTGCGGTAGCGGCGCGTGGAACACGAACCGGCGCCGGCGATCTTCCTGGCCTTGCAGGAAAGCGCGCTGGGCCACCTCATGCGCTCCTCGCCGATGTTGTATCCGGCAGCGGAGATCCTGCACATCCTTGGCTTCGTCGTGCTGATGGGATCGATCGTGGCGCTCGACCTCCGGCTGCTCGGCCTTGGGCGCACGATTGCGATCCAGCCGATGGCGCAGCTGCTGCTGCCGCTGTCGCGCGTGGGATTCCTGCTCGCCATCAGCATGGGGTTCCTGCTGTTCAGCGCCGATGCGGCACACGTGGTGCGCAATCCCGCGTTCCAGGCCAAGCTGCTGCTGATCGCGGCGGCCCTTATCAACATCGCGATCGCGCATCTCGGGCCGTGGCGCCGCGTGCTGCTGTGGCATGGCAATGCCTCCGGTGGCGCCAAGCTCACCGGCCTTGCCTCGCTCCTGCTATGGGTCGGCGCGATCTGCGCCGGGCGGCTGATCGCGTATTTCTAAGCGCGCGTTGGCTTACTCCGCCGCCGCCATCCTGGACCGTACGGCGCGCGCCGCCTGGATCGCCAGGTAGCAGACGAAGACCGCCAGCAGCACGCCCGGGAAGCCGTGTGGCCCGAAGGCATCCATGGCGATGCCACTCATGATCGCGCCCGTCAGCGCGCCCAACCCCCAGATCGTCGTGAAAGCGGACGTTCCCGCGATCAGATCGGCGCCGCTGAAGCGGTCGCCGAGCTCCGCCAGTCCCGCCGTGTAGATGCCGAATCCCGCTGCGCCCATGACCAGCAGCAGCGGCCAGATCCACCAGCTCTCCATGGCAAACGGCATCAGCGCCAGGCCCGCCGACGCCACGATGAAGCAGACGATGATGGTGCCGCGCTTCGAGGTGCGATCGGCGATCCAGCCGATCGGAATCTGGAAGAACACGTTGCCGAGGGAGAGGGCGGTGAGCAGCAACGCAGCACCCTCGAAACTCATCCCGGTCCGCACACCGTAGATCGAGACGAATCCCAGCATGCCGCCGTCAAAAATCGCATGGGCGTAGATCGCAGTCAGCAGCAGCGGCGCCTTCGGCAGGAAGCGCAGCATGGAGACATGCTGGCGATCGCGCTCGCCGGCCGGCGGCGACACCAAGGAAATGGGCACGGCCGCAAAGAACAGAATCGCCGCGCCGATCGCGAAGGCGGCGTAGCCTTCGATCCCGACCCAGCCGACGATCGCCGGGCCGATCCCGAAGGTCGCGGAGATGCAGGTGGCATAGATGCCGACAACACGGCCGCGCCATGGCCCGGCCGAGCCAAGGATCCAGGCTTCACTGAGGGCGAACAGGGTGGCGACGAACATGCCCTGGAGCAGACGCAGCGGAAACCACGCCCACAGCGTCGGAAAGGTCGGGTAGGCCAGAAAGATCATCCCGGTGGCGATGGACATGAAGATCGCCACCGGCTTTGGCCCGAAGGTATGGGACAGGCGCGGAATGACGAGGCCCGCGAGCAGAATGCCCAGGGGCCCGGTCGCCGAGTTGAGGCCGATGATCTTTGGATCCGTCCCCCATGCCTCGAGTTTCAGCGACAGCAGAGGGAACGCCTCACCCAGCGATATCGTGAACACGCAGACCGCCGCGCAGGCCGCGACGACGTTGCGCCAATTGACCTCGGATTGAGATTCAGTCACCGCGCAGCGCCCCCAGTTGCGGCCGACCCCTGTTTCGCCGATGCCGCGTGCGTCATTAGCATGCATGCAAACCTGCGAGAAGAGCGCTCCGTCGGTGGCGCCGAGCCCTGCTGTGGCATGGCGATGCCCTGGCCCGCGCCAAGCTGGCCGGCTTCGCCTCGCTCCAGTTGTGGATCGGAGCCATCTGCGCCGGACGGGCGTCTGATCGCGTCACTCTGAGCGCCGGCCACGCTGATCGCGATGTAGCTGCAATGACAGTGTCACTGTCAGTTCAAGCAGCGGCCGCGTTCGATATCATCATTTTGTTTGTGGTTGGCGGCACAGCCTCATGGGAAATTCAGCCGTAGGTTAGGCTGGCAATCAATTTGCTCGATTGCCGTCGCTGCGCTGTCACCGGCGGGACATTGCGAAGGGCTGGCGTCCGCGCGGGTTCGCTCTGAGGAATTGGCTATTACGTCACCATTGGACTGTTCCAATGGGTCTCGTGGCATGGGTGCATTATGGCCGATCTGGATGGCGCCGGCGGCGCGAAGACGTTTCCCTTCGACTTCTTCAACGACACCAGCATCTCGAACTTCGGAGCGTTTGGAACCGGCGGAGCGCCGACCGATCCATCCGAACTCGACACCCTTGCCTTCGGCGCCGAAGGCCTGACCGCCGCCAACATGATCCTGACCCAGGCCGGCACCAGCGTGGTGATCAGCTTCGTTGGCGAGTTCGGCCATGAGAACCAGATCACGCTCGAGTCCATGACCATTGAGCAGCTGGGCAACGTTGCCGGCGTCGGCAATTTCCGCTTCTTCGGCGAACCGGCCGTGACCGACAGCCTCGACATCTGGGGCGCCACAGAAACCGGATCGGCTGTTCACACCTTCGGCACCGTCACCTTCCTCAATGACCTCGCCAACAACGTGAGCGGCCTCGGTCACGGCAAGGATGTCATCAATGGGCTTGGCGGCGACGACACGCTGAACGGCTTGGCGGGCGACGACACCTTGCGTGGCGGCGAGGGAAACGACCGGCTGATCGGCGGCAAGGGCAACGATCACCTCTCCGGCAACGAAGGGAATGACCGCCTCGACGGCGGGCGCGGCGATGATCTGCTCGACGGTGGCGCCGGCAATGACCTGCTGGTCGGCGGCAAGGGCAACGACACCTATGTCGTCGACAACCTGGCCGACACGATCGTGGAGGATATCAAGAACTCGCGCGGCGGCGGTTGGGCGGATGAAGTCCGCAGCTCCATCTCCTTCAGCCTCGCGTCCCATACGCGCATTGAAAACCTGGCGCTGACCGGATCGGACAACATCGACGGCACGGGCAATTCCAACGCGAATGTCATTACCGGCAATGGCGGCAACAACATCCTGAAAGGCGGGGCTGGTAACGACACTCTGACCGGCGGCGGCGGCGGCAGCTTCGACATGCTCGACGGCGGCAGCGGCACCGACATTGCCGTCGTTGAAGGCAATAGCACGGAAGCATCGGTCTTTACGATTGACGGGCAGCTCTTTGTTAGCAATTTGATGGGCACCTTTAATGGCCTCACCAGCATCGAGGCCCTGAAATTCGATGACGGCACGTTCTTCTTTCCATCTGCGATCACCGACACCAACGGCGGCGCCAACAAAGTCGCAGAAGACGCGGCAGAGGGAACGGCCGTCGGCATTACCGCACATGCCACCCACCCGACCGGCGGCGACATCGTTTATAGCCTGACCGAGGGCAACGGCGCGTTCGCAATCGACTCCAAGACCGGCATCGTCACGGTCGGGGACGGCTCGCTATTAGACTTCGAAGCCAACGAGACTCGGACCATCGTGGTGCGCGCTACAGCGACGGGCGGTGTCTTCTCCGAGAAAACCTTCACGATTGCGCTGCAGGATGTCGCGGGCGATGGGCTCTCCGCCATCGATCTTGCGGAGCTGAGCAACGCGCGGGGCTTCGCCATTACCGGCAACGACGCTGAGTTCAGCGGGTTCTCGGTCAGCCATGCCGGCGACGTCAACGGCGACGGATTCGACGATGTGGTGATCGGCGCATGGCAGGCCGAGATCTACTACCGGAACGGTGTTGGCAAAGCCTATATCGTTTTTGGCGGAGCGGGCGCCGCCGAGGATATCGATCTCGGTGCGCTGACGTCGGATCAAGGGTTCACCGTGACCGGCGGCCCGCAGGACGGCGGCCTGCAGGATGGCGGCCTTGGGTTCTCCGTCAGCTCCGCCGGCGACGTCAACGGCGACGGATTTGATGACCTGATCCTCGGCGCTTATTCAGCCTCGCCATTGGATCGGATGCATGCGGGCGAGAGCTATATCATCTACGGCAAGGGCGGAGGCCCGGGCGATCTCGATCTCGCGATGCTGACCGCGGCACAGGGCTTCAGGATTTCCGGTGCAAACGAGCGCGACTATAGCGGCCAGGTGGTCAGCGCGGCGGGCGACATCAACAGCGACGGGATCGACGACGTCTCCGTCGCCACCCATACCGGCATATCCTATGTGGTCTATGGCCAGCTTGGCACGGCAGGCGACGTCGATCTGGCAAGCCTGGAGTCGTCTCGCGGCTTCACGCTCACGGGCGCCGACAAGGTCAGCGCCGCCAGCGACATCAATGGCGATGGCATCTCCGACCTCATTCTCGGCGCCGCCGGAGCGGCGTATTCGGGCCAAGCCTATGTAATCTACGGCAAGGACGGCGGATTGGGTGATCTCGATCTGCCGACGATCACCGCCGCGGACGGCTTCAAGATCACCGGTTCCACCTACGGCGAAGGCGTCGGTATTTCGGTGCACGCCGCCGGCGATGTCAACGGCGACGGACTGGGCGACCTGATTGTCGGCGCCACCGGCCTGACAACGGGCGGCGGTGTCACCGGTGGAGCATACGTGGTCTATGGAAAAGATGGCGGTTCCGCCGATATCGATCTGGCCACTCTGACACCGGCGCTGGGCTTCAAGATTCTCGGCGTGGCGGCCGGCGACAACGCGGGCTACTCGGTCAGCATCGCCGGTGATGTCAATGGAGATGGCATCGATGACCTGATCATCGGGGCCAACGCCGCCGACCCCGGCGATCGCTACAACGCCGGCGAGTCTTACCTCGTCTACGGCAAGCAAGGAGGCCTCAGCGAGGTTGATCTGGGCGCTCTTGCGTCGGAACAGGGATTCAAATTGTCCGGCGCGATCGCGAACGATCTCAGCGGATTGTCTGTCAGTGGCGGCGGCGACATCAATGGCGATGGCTTCAGCGATCTGATTGTCGGCGCCTTCTATGCGGGCAACCGCAGCGGCAAATCCTATGTCGTCTATGGCGGCGACTTCACCAAGTCGGTCGCGAATCTCGGCACCAAAGGCGACGACACGCTTACCGGCGGTAGTGGCGAGGCGTTTGTCGGCGGTCTCGGCAACGACGTGCTCGGCGACACCAACGGTGATGCCAATGCCTTTCATGGGGGCGCGAGCGACGATGTGATCCTGGCGGGCCAAGGCATGTTCGGCGACCCCATTCTCGTCGATGGCGGCAGCGGCATCGATACGTTCCGAGCCAACGAGTTCGGCAGCTCGATCGATCTGACCGGCAATCTGCGGGATCGTTTTCAGAGCATCGAGATCCTGGACCTGGGGGGATTCTTTTCCAGCACGCTGACGCTCGACAGCTCCAATGTCGCGCACATACCGGGATCAAACGGAAGTGACTTCGGCGCCAACACGATCTTGATCAATGGCGATGGGGGTTTTGACGCCGACGTGGTGACGCTCACCGATTCCGGCTGGGCCGTCGATGGCGAAGCAACCGACCCATTTGGTCAGAAGGGAACCTACACGCGCTGGATCAACGGCGAAGCCACCGCACTGATCGAGACCGAGGTCGTGGTTCTCGCGATCGGCGATATAGATCTTGCCGACCTGTCGCCGGAGCAGGGCTTTACCATCACCGGCGTCGCCCCGGGCGATGGCGCCGGCGGCGCGGTCAGCACCGTCGGAGACATCAACGACGACGGCATCGACGATTTCATTGTCGGCGCGAGCGGCGCCGATCCGGCAAGCGGCATCGACGCCGGCCAGTCCTACGTGATCTACGGCAAGGCCGGTGGCCTTTCCGATATCGAACTCACCAGCCTGACTGCATCCGCGGGCTTCAAGATCAGCGGCGGGTCATCCGGCGATGCGGCGGGCAACTCGGTCAGCGACGCGGGCGACGTCAATGGCGACGGGATCGCCGATCTCATCGTCGGCGCGACTGGCGCCGATCCGTTCGGCCGCCCCGGCGCCGGCGAGACCTATGTCATCTACGGCAAGACGGGCGGGCCGGGCGACATCAACCTTGCCGCATTGACCGCGGCGCAGGGATTCGCCATCGCCGGCATCACCGACTACAGCCACAGCGCCAATACCGTGCGGTCGGCCGGGGATGTCAATGGCGACGGCGTCGATGACATCATCCTCAGCGCCCCATCCTCACTCTATCAAAACGGAACGGCGGCGGCCGAAGCCTATGTGATCTATGGCAAGGTCGGTGGCGTGGGCGATATCGACCTTCGCAGCCTGACCTCGGCGCAGGGCTTTCGCCTAGTCAACGACTCCACGACTCACTTCGTCAGTGGAATCGGAGACATCAACGGCGACGGATACGACGATGTCGCCGTCGGCGCCAGCGCCGGCTCGCCGGGCTATGGGTACGTCATCTACGGCCGAGCCGGTATTCCGGCCGCCGTCGATCTCAGGAGTCTCGGCGAAGCGGACGGCTTCCAGATTGCACCCTTCGACATGTTCACCGAGAGCTTCGGCCTGGTCGTCAGCGCCGCCGGCGACATCAACGGCGACGGATTCGAAGACCTGGCGGTTGCAGACGCCGAACAAGGACCGTATTCCGGTCGCACTGCCGTGATCTACGGCAAGGCGGGCGGTCCCGGCAACATCGACCTGAGCGCGCTGACATCCGACCAGGGCTTCAACGTCTTTGGGGTGGGGCCCTACGACGTGAGCGGACGGTCGATCAGCTCGGCCGGCGATGTCAACGGCGACGGGATTGACGATCTGCTGATCGGCGCGCCCCAAGCTGACCCAGGAGGACGCGAGGGCGCCGGCGAAGCTTACCTCATTTTCGGCAAAGCCGGCGGTCTTGGCGACATCAACCTGGCAACGCTCACGCCCGATGCCGGCCTGAAGATCTCAGGCGCGGGCGAAGACGACGCGACCGGCAGCTCGGTCAGGTCGGCGGGCGACATCAACGGCGACGGCTACGCCGACATTATCATCGGCGCGCCGGAGTTTGATCCGGCCGCGCCGGGCAAGGCCTATGTCATCTATGGCGGCGACCTGACCGGTGCTGTCACTCACGCGGGCACTGCTGGCGACGACACCCTGACCGGAAGCGCAGCGGACGAAGTTTTCATCGGCGGTCTCGGCAACGATCTCCTCGAAGGCGGCGGCGGCAAGGACGCCTTCCACGGCGGAGCGGGTGATGACGTCATCGTGCTGGCGCCGGGCGACGTTGTGCGCGTCGATAGCGGGAACGGCATCGACACGGTGGCGGTCAGCGAATCCGGCCCGACGCTCGACTTTACCGCCGGCCTGCGCGACCGCTTCCAGAGCATCGAAATTCTGAATCTGGATCAGTTCAACATCGACCATGTCACGCTCGATGCCTTGAGCATCTCTCACATGACTGGGTCCAACGGCGGCGCGTTCGGGCCGAACACCCTGCTCATCAAGGGCGATGGGCCCGACATCGTCACGCTCGCCGATCAGGGGTGGGTCAAGGGCGGGGAGATTGTCGATCCGTTCGGTCAGGAAGGCACATATACCAGCTGGACCAACGGCGCCATGACCTTGCTGGCCGGCAACGTCGAAGTCTTTCCGATGGGTCGCGTCGACCTGGCGAACCTGACGCCGGACGAAGGATTCAAGATTGCGGGCGCCTCCGTCGTCGGCCTGGCAGGCGACATCAACAACGACGGGATCGATGATTTCGTCGTCAGCGCCGACAAGTCCTATGTGATCTTCGGCAAAGCCGGCGGATTGAGCGGGATCGATCTGGCGACGCTGACGCCCGATCAGGGCTTCGTCGTCTCGCGCACCGTGCCCGGCGACGACGCCGGCGTCACCGGCGGCGCCACCGGCGACTTCAACGGTGACGGCATCGACGATGTCATCTTCGGCTCGCCGCTCGCGGATGCCGCGGCGGGCATCGATGCCGGCCAGTCCTATATCCTGTATGGGGCCGTCGGTAGCGACGTCGATGTGGCGGCGTTGCCCCCGGGACAAAGCTTCACAATCTCTGGCGGCACGGCTGGCGACTGGGCGGGCGCTGTTGCCACCTCGGCCGGCGATTTCAACGGCGACGGCATCGACGACATTCTCGTCAACGCACGCAAGGCGAACCCTGGCGGCCGTACCTATGCGGGCGAAACGTATGTGATCTACGGCCAGCTCGGAACGGGCGACATCGACCTGGGGGCACTGACCACCGATCGCGGATTCAGGATCGCGGGGGAATCCGACGTCGACTACGCGGGGGAAGCCGCAAGTTCGGCCGGCGACATCAACGGCGATGGGTTCGACGACATCATCATCGGCGCGCCATTCTTCAGCTTCGGCATCGGCCGTGCCTATGTCATCTATGGCAACGCCGCCGGCTCCGGCGACATCGACCTTGCCGCACTGGCGCCCGGCGCGGGCTTCAAGATCACCGGGGACCAGGGCAATGAGGACTTCCTCGGCAGGGCCGTCGACAGCGCGGGTGACATCAATGGCGACGGGATCGGCGACTTCGTGGTCAGCGCCTATCGCGGTGGGTACTCGGGCGTCACCTACGTCGTCTACGGCAAGGAAGGCGGCTTCACCGACCTCGATCTCACCACCCTGACCGGCGATCAAGGCTTCCGGCTGTTCGGGTTCGAAAACGGCGGCGAAATCGGAAGCTCGGTCGCCTCGGCTGGCGACGTCAATGGCGATGGGATCGACGACATCCTGGTCGGCGCCCCGGACCTCGACGTGGCAGAGAAGGAGGGCGCCGGACAAGCGTTCGTGATCTACGGCAAGGATGGCGGGCCGGGCGACATCGACGTCACGAATCTCGGCGCCGATCAGGGATTCGCAATTTCCGGCGCCGCCGCCAACGATCACACGGGCCGCGACGTGAGCGCTGCCGGAGACGTCAATGGCGACGGTTTCGCCGATCTCCTGGTCGGTGCGCCCTACTCCAACTCCGCCTACCTGCTATATGGCGGAGACATCACCGAGTCGGTCAACCATCTTGGCTCCGCGAGCAACGACGTGCTGGTGGGAACCTCGGCGGACGAGTCCTTTGTCGGTGGCCTTGGCAATGATGTGCTCGTCGGCGCTGGCGGTGCCGACGCGTTCCAGGGCGGTGCCGGCGACGACGCGATCCATGCCGGCGACCGCACGTTCCGGCGCGCGGATGGCGGCAATGGCACCGATGTCCTGCATCTGGATTTCGACGGGCTGATCGATTTCGGCGACATCGACAACAACGCGGGGACGGCCAACCACACCAGGATCCGGGACATCGAGACCATCGATGCCGACAACGGCTTCTCCAACCAGATCGCGCTGCGACTCACTGAGGTCCTGGAGATCGATGCGCACAACAGCGATGTCGGTGGGACGATCGAGCTCGACAATGTGCTGAAGATCGACGGCGACAGCGGCGACACTCTCTCGCTCGATCCGGCAGACGGCTGGGGCGCGCCGGATACCTCAATCCTGATCGGCTATGCGCTCTATACTGCCGGCAACGTGAAGATAGCGGTCGACCAGGACATCGTCGTCGCGATAGCCTGACCGGCATGGATAGCAAGACCGCCGGACAGGCTCCGCCGAAGTTCGAGCTGTTCCCATCGCGCCAGTTCCCGCAATGGCTGGCGGAGAACAGCTTGTCGCTCGCCTTCACCACCTACCAGGCCGGCAAGGTCATCTTCGTGGGGCTGCAGCCGAGCGGCAGGCTGTCGATCTTCGAGCGCACCTTCAACCGCTGCATGGGCCTGTGGTCGAACGGCCAGAGCCTGTGGATGTCGACGCTCTACCAGTTGTGGCGGTTCGAGAACGCGCTCGGTCCCGGCGAGTTGCATGACGGCTATGACCGCATGTATGTCCCGCAGCTGGCCTATACCACCGGCGACATCGACGTCCACGATATCGCGCTCGATGGCGGCGGCCGGCCGGTGTTCGCCAACACCTTGTTCTCCTGCCTCGCCACCGTGTCGGAGGCGAAGAGCTTCCGCCCGCTGTGGCGGCCGCGCTTCGTCTCCAAGCTGGTGCCGGAGGACCGTTGCCATCTGAACGGCCTCGCCATGCGCGACGGCGCGCCGGCCTATGTCACGGCGGTGAGCGAGAGCGATGTCGCGGATGGCTGGCGCGAGCGGCGCACCGGCGGCGGCATCGTCGTGGACGTGCCATCCGGCGAGATCGTCGGGCGCGGCCTCTCCATGCCGCATTCGCCGCGCGTCCATGATGGCAAGCTCTACCTGCTGGATTCCGGCACCGGCCGGTTCGGCTCGCTCGACCCCGGCAGCGGCGCGTTCGAGGAGATTGCCTTCTGCCCCGGCTATTTGCGCGGCCTCGCCTTTCACGGCCATTTTGCGATCGTCGGCCTGTCGCAGCCGCGCGAGACCAAGACCTTCACCGGCCTGCCGCTGGACGAAGCCTTGGCGCGCCGCAACGCCGACCCGATCTGCGCCCTGATGGTCATCGACCTCAGGACCGGCGGGACCGTCCATTGGCTGAAGATGGAGGGCATCCTGCACGAACTCTACGACGTGGTTGCGCTGCCCGGCATCCGCCGGCCCCAGGCCATCGGCCTGAAGACCGACGAGATCAGGCGCATCCTCACCATCGAGGATTGAGTGCGGAGCGCGCGCCCAGCCTCCCCGGCCGCAAAAAACCCTAACCGAACCGCCAAAATTCAGCCTACAGTTCTGGGGTGCCCGGAACCGTTTGGGTCCCAGGCGAGTTGGGGCAGCGAGAGCGAGCGACCTCATTCCATAATCAATAGCCCATCGGGAGGGGCCGGCCATGAGAAGCCAGACCGTCGTTCAACATGCGCGCCGAATCTTGTGCGTCTTCCCCCGCTACACCCCCTCGTTCGGGACGTTCGAGCACGCCTACAAGCTGATGGGCGTGAAGGCGTTCATGCCGCCGCAGGGCATCCTGCTGATCGCGGCCTACGTGCCGGAGAAGTGGGACGTCCGGTTCGTCGATGAGAATATCCGCGCGGCCACCGATCGTGAGATCGACTGGGCGGATGCGGTGTTCGTCAGCGGCATGCATATCCAGCGCCAGGCGATGCTGGACATCGCCCGCCGCGCCCATGCGCGCGGCAAGGTGTGCGCGATCGGCGGCCCGTCGGTTTCCGCCAGTCCTGAGTTCTATGGCGAGTTCGACTATCTCCATATCGGCGAGGTCGGCGACGCCACCGACGCGCTGATCGCCACGCTCGACCGCGATGTCGGCCGGCCGGCCGCGCAGCAGCGCTTCGAGACCGCCGACCGCCTGCCGCTGCCGGACTTTCCGATCCCGGCCTATCACCTGATCGACGGCGGCAAATACATGCTGGGCTCGGTGCAGTTCTCCAGCGGCTGCCCGTACCGCTGCGAGTTCTGCGACATCCCGGCGCTCTATGGCCGCCAGCCGCGCCTCAAGGAACCGAAGCAGATCCTGGCCGAGCTCGACGCCATGCTGGCGCGCGGCCCGCTCGGCGCGATCTATTTCGTCGACGACAATTTCATCGCCAACCGCAAGGCCGCGCGCGAGCTGCTGCCGCATCTGATCGCCTGGCAGAAGGAGCGCGGCTATCCGGTGCGCTTCGCCTGCGAGGCGACGCTCAACATCGCGAAGTTGCCGGACCTGCTGGAGCAGATGCGCGAGGCCTATTTCACCACCGTGTTCTGCGGCATCGAGACGCCCGAGCTGGGCGCGCTCGACGCCATGTCCAAGGAGCACAATCTCGCGGTCCCGCTGCTGGAGGGCGTGGAGACCCTCAACCGCCACGGGATGGAGGTTGTCTCCGGCATCATCCTGGGGCTCGACACCGATACGCCGGAGACGGCGGCGCACATCAACGAGTTCGTCGATGCCTCGCAGATTCCGCTGCTCGCCATCAATATGCTGCAGGCCCTGCCGCGCACGCCGCTGTGGGACCGGTTGAAGGACGCCGGCCGCCTGATCGAGGACGAGACGCGGGAATCGAACATCGTCTTCCTGCGGCCCTATGAGGACGTGCTGGAAAGCTGGCGCCAATGCGTGCGCCACGCCTATGAGCCGGAGGCGGTCTATGCCCGCTTCGACCACAATGCGCGCCACACCTTCCCCAACCGCAAGAAGCTGCCGGTGACGCGCGCCCGGCTCAACTGGCCGAACATCCGCAAGGCGCTGACCTGCCTTGGCAACATCTTCCTCCATGTCGGGATCCTGTCGGACTACCGCCGGACCTTCTGGCGCATGGCGCTGCCGGCGCTGCGCAAGAAGCAGATCGAGGAGGTGATCCACATCGCGCTGGTCGCGCATCATCTCATCACCTATGCACGCGAGTGCGAGCAAGGCAGACATATGGCATCGAACTACGCCATCCGGGAAAAACTCGAAGCGCGCCGCCTGCGCACAGCAAGTTAAGGACGGCACAATTTAAGGGCACAATCGGGCTAATGTTGCTACCTTCGGTGGCAGGTTCGCGCTACCATAAGCCTCTCAGACGACAGATGCGTTCGACGCCGATCCATGATCTCCATAGCGTGGCGATCGGCCGAGGGGGGAGCGGCATGACCGAATTCACTGACGCTGTCGCGAGGATTTGCCGCGAAGAACTCGCGAGCTTTCGCAACGGCCAGCTCAAGGAGACGGATGAAGCCGTGTTTCGGCGTGTCGGAGACTATTGGAACGAGCTGGCCAAGCAGCCCGATTCCAAGAAATGGGAAGGCTATAATGGTCGCTCCGACTGCGAGTTCGACACCAGCGGCCGGCTCATCAGGAACAAAAATAAACCTTGGTCCGCCGCCTTCATTTCCTTCGTCGCTGCCAAGGCGGGCGCGGGCGACAATTTCCGTTACGGCGCTTCGCACTCGGTCTACATCGTGCGCGCGCTGCGGCAGGCGGCCAACCCATCCAGCACCGACAAGTTCATCGCGCGCCGCCATACGCAACACGCACCAAGGGTCGGCGACTTGATCGCGTGTGAGCGGCGCACCGACACCGATGCGACTTTTGACACCTACATCGACCTTGTGGCGGACGACAAATTCGAAGCGCACTGCGACTTCGTCGTGGAGATCGACCGACAGAAAAGGAAATTGATCACTATTGGCGGCAACGTCGGCAACAGCGTCTCGCAGAAGACCTGGCCACTGGATGGACAGGGGCGCATCGGGAACCATGATCCGAACTCTTCGATCGCCAAGGTCATCTGCATCATTGAATGCCGGCTATAGCGGGGAATCGCGCGCATAAGAGGGAGCATGCGATGAGCAATATTCCAAGTGACTGGATCAAGGCCGCGGTTGCTATCACACCGAGCTTCGAGACCACCGGCGACCCTTACATGGGTGCAACAGGTGATTTTGACGGGATGGGCATTTCCTGCGGCGCGCTGCAATGGAACATCGGCATGAGCTCGCTCCAACCGATGGTCAAGAACGTCGGCAAGCCGGTCGTCAAGCAGGCCATGCCGCAATTCGGCGAAGAGCTCTGGACCGCCTGCAACAGCCCAATCGCCGCCGGGTTGAAGGTCGTGCGCGGCTGGCAACAGGGCATCAAGCTCAAGCCCAACGCCAAGGCGGAGCTCCGCGCGTTCATGGGAACGCCGGAAATGCGGGCGCAACAGGACATAAAGATAGGGGAAAAGGCGGAGACGGCATTCAAGATGGCCAGCGAATGGGCCGCCAATATCCCGGGCGGAGTGCCGTCCAAGAGATCCTTCTGCTGGTTCTTCGACATCGTCACGCAGAACGGCAACTTGAAAGGCCTGACCTTTAAGGACGTCGCGAACTTCCTCGAGCAGAACAAGCCCGACAAGAGCGACGATTTCGTCTGCGATTTTCTCGCATCTCGCACCGGCAACAGCGGCCATGTCAGAGACGCCCACAAGAACGCCGAGCTATGGCGCAACAAGGCGGATGGCGCGAAGCTCGAGCTCTTGGTCCTGAGCTATCTCCGGGCGCAGCTATCAAAGGCCGACTTTCGCCATGTGGTTCTGAATCGCAAGGGCGCCATCGCCATGGGCATCGGGCACGTAAACAGTGGCGAGCGCGACTTCTCGGCCCACGGACTTTGACCCTCCCACCCGGCCTTGTTCCGGCGCTGAACGCGAAGTAGTCTCCCTGCAGAGGGGAGGCAGTGTTGTGCCGGCGGATGATCTGCGCGCGCCCAGAACGCGCCGCGATCCGTTGGCGAGAACGTGACGCGCGATCATCGTGCGCCACGTGGCCTCTCATCAAGTCCGCGAGGGGCAATGCCATGACCGCATCCCACGTCCCTGCCGTCAGCGAACCCGCCGACAAGCGGCCGATCACCTATTTCGGGCCGGATTTCCCGTTCGCGTTCGACGACTGGATCAAGCATCCGGCCGGCCTCGGCAAGCTGCCCGACGACAAGCTCGGCAGCGAGGTCGCGATCGTCGGCGCCGGAGCGGCCGGCATGGTGGCGGCGTTCGAGCTGATGAAGCTGGGGCTGAAGCCGGTCATCTACGAGGCGGCGCGGATCGGCGGGCGGTTACGCTCCGTCCCGTTCGAGGGCGCAGAGGGCATCGTCGCGGAGCTGGGCGGCATGCGCTTTCCGACCTGCTCCACCGCCTTCTTCCACTATCTCGACCAGATCGGGCTGGAAACCACGCCCTTTCCCAATCCCCTGACATCGGCGTCGCGCAGCACGGTGGTCGACCTTGCCGGCCAGCCGCTCTATGCCGAGAAACTGGAGGACCTGCCGAAGGTTTTCCACGAGGTGGCGGCGGCCTGGGCCGAAGCGTTGGAGCACGGCGCGCAGTTCAGCGCCATGCAGGCCGCCATCCGCGCGCGCGACGTGCGCCGCATCAAGGAGATCTGGAACCGGCTGATCCCGATCTGGGACGACCGCACCTTCTACGGCTTCATCGCAACCTCGGACGCCTTCATGCGGCGGTCGTTCCGGCACCTGGAAATCTTCGGCCAGGTCGGGTTCGGCACCGGTGGCTGGGACACCGACTTCCCGAACTCGATGCTGGAGATCCTGCGCGTCGTCTACACGAACTGCGATGAGGACCAGCGCCTGGTCACCGGCGGCGTCGAGCAGATGCCGCGCCGGCTGTGGAAGATGCAACCCGACAAGATGGCGCATTGGCCGCGCGGCACCTCGCTGGAGACGCTGCACGCCGGCGCGCCGCGGCCGGGCGTGGTGCGGATCGCACCAGCCGCCGGCGGCCGCTTCGCCATCACCGACCGCTGGGGCGCGACCCGGGAATTTCCTGCCGTGCTGGTCACCTGCCAGTCATGGCTGCTCACTACCCACATCGAGGTTGCGGAGCAGATGTTCTCGCAGAAGCATTGGATGGCGCTCGACCGCACGCGCTACATGCAGTCGGCCAAGACCTTCGTGATGGTCGACCGGCCGTTCTGGAAGGACAAGGACCCGAAGACCGGCCGCGACGTCATGAGCATGACGCTGAGCGACCGGCTGACTCGCGGCACCTATCTGTTCGACAACGGGCCGGGCAAGCCGGGGGTCATCTGCCTTTCCTATTCCTGGATGGGCGACGCGCTGAAGCTGCTGCCGCTGCCGGTGGAGAAGCGGGTCAAGCTGATGCTGAACGCGCTGAAACAGGTCTATCCCAACGTCGACATCGCCAGCCACATCATCGGCGATCCGATCACGGTGTCCTGGGAGTCCGACCCCAACTTCCTCGGGGCCTTCAAGGGCGCCCTGCCCGGCCACTACCGCTATAACCACCGGATGTACTGCCATTTCGTCCAGAACCAACTGCCACCGCAGGAGCGCGGCATCTTCATCGCCGGCGACGATGTCTCCTGGACCCCGGGCTGGGTCGAAGGCGCGGTGACAACCGGGCTCAACGCGGTCTGGGGCATCCTCAAGCACCTGGGCGGCGAGACCCCGAAGGAGAACCCCGGCCCCGGCGATCGCTTCGAAGAGCTGAAGCCGATGGCGCTGCCCGATTAACCACGCCTTTCTGCCGCGACCCTGCGACGTTGCGTCGCGATTCTGAATAGATCGCGGCGATCACACACTATTGTCCCAAGGGCCACGGGTTTGGCCCTTGATCTTGCGCGAGGCGGGTCCGACATTGCCGCCGGTCTGCGGATTTGCCAGTGGCGTTTTTCGAGTTCCGATGGAACGGCCGAAGCTGCCGCGCGTTTGATCTGCGGACGCCAATATAAATGCTGGCAAAGCGCGCGTCTCGGAACCGAAACACATGCGTCTCTCGAACTGGATGATCGGCCTGGTGGTGGCGGTGCTGTTTGCCGGCACCTGGGTGCTGCTCAATCGGCCGGTCGAGCAGGACCCCTGGACCCAGGACGTCTCCGGCCTCACCTACACCCCGTTCCGCGACAACGCCAACCCGACCAATGGCAAGGAGCCGACCCTGGCGGAGGTCCGCCGCGACCTGTCGCTGATGGCGGGGCTGACCAGCCAGATCCGCACCTATTCGACCGTCGGCGCCAATTTCGGCGTCCCGACCATGGCCGACAAGATGGGCCTGCGCGTGATGGCCGGCGCCTGGATCGACGTCGATCCGAAGCGGAACCAGCAGGAGATCGACAACCTGGTTGCGCTCGCCACCAACAACGGCAGCGTCAACCGCGTCACCGTCGGCAATGAGGCGATCTACAAGAACCTGGTCAAGGTTCCCCAGCTCATCGAGTACATCCGCGAGGTGAAGCGCCGGCTGCCCGGCATCCCGGTCAGCACCGCGGAGCCGTATGGCGTGTGGCTGGACCATCCCGAGCTGCTGGACGAGGTCGACTATGTCGCCGTCCACATCCTGCCGTTCTGGAACGGCATCCCGGTCGAGGACGCGGTCGCCTGGACGCTCGGCAACTACCAGGCCGTGAAGAACGAGGTGAAGCGCCGCGGGCTCGACAAGCGCGTGGTGCTGACCGAAGTGGGCTGGCCAAGCCAGGGCCTGCAGCGCATGGGCGCGATCGCCTCGCCGGTCAACCAGGGCATCTTCCTGCGCAATTTCGTGCGCGAGGCCAAGAAGCAGGACATCGAGTATTTCATCATCGAAGGCTTCGACCAGCCGTGGAAGGCGGAGTTCGAAGGCGGCGTCGGCGCGTACTGGGGCGTGTGGGACGGCCACCGCAACCTGAAACCAGCCCTGCAGGGCATCCTGGTCAATTACCAGAACTGGCGCTGGCTGGCCGCCGCCATGCTGGTGCTCGGCCTGCCGTTCGTGCTGTGGGTGATGCGGGCGGAATTGGGCCTCGTGGGCCGCGGCCGCTTCTTCCTGGCGCTGCTCGGGCAGAGCGGCGTGATGATCGCGGTGTGGGTCTATGCCACCTATAGCGGCCGTTACCTCACCTGGTTCGACATCGTGGCGCTGGCGATGATCGCGCCGGCGACCGTGCTGCTGCTCGCGATTTTCCTGATCGAGGGCGTGGAGATGGCGGTCAACCTCTGGCTGGGCCAGAGCCAGCGCCGGCGGATCCCGCCGCCGGTGCGCGGCACCTGGAAGCTGCCCAAGGTTTCGATCCACGTGCCGTGCTACAACGAGCCGCCGGAGATGATGATCGACACCATCCGCGCACTCGAGAAGCTGGACTATGCGCGCTACGAAGTCCTGATCATCGACAACAACACCAAGGACGACGCGGTGTGGCAGCCGGTCGAGGCCTACGTCGCCTCGCTGGGCCGGCCGAACTTCAAATTCTTCCACCTGCCGAAATGGCCGGGCTACAAGGCTGGCGCGCTCAACTACGCGCTGACGCAGACCGATCCCGACGCCGAGATCGTCGCCACCATCGACAGCGACTACAAGGTGCGGCCGGAGTGGCTGAAGGATCTGGTGCCGTACTTCGCCGACCCGGAGGTCGCGCTGATGCAGGCGCCGCAGGACTATCGCGACGCGCACGAGGATCTCTTCAAGCGCATGTGCTTCTGGGAGTATGCCGGTTTCTTCCATCTCGGAATGAAGTCGCGCGACGAGAAGAACGCGATCATCCAGCATGGCACCATGGCCCTGATCCGCAAATCATCACTGATCGACGTAGGCGGCTGGGGCGAGTGGTGCATCACCGAGGATGCCGAGCTTGGCCTGCGCCTGTTTGAGAAGGGCTATCGCGCGGTCTATACCGAGAAGAGCTACGGCAAGGGCTTGATGCCGGACAGCTTCGAGGCCTATCGCAAGCAGCGCTACCGCTGGGCCTATGGCGCCATGACCATCATGAAGGGCCATTGGCGCGAGCTGCTGCCGTTCGGCCGCAACAAGCGGCTCAATCCGGCGCAGCGCTACCAGTTCCTGGCCGGCTGGATGCCGTGGATCGCCGATGGGCTGCAGCTGCTGTTCGTGTATCTGGCGATCGCCTGGAGCATCGGCATGATGTGGATGCCGGACAAGGTCGAGCCGCCGCTGACCCTCTATCTCATCGTCACGCTCGGCATGTTCTTTTTCAAGATCGTCAAGTCGATGTGGCTGTATGCCAGCAAGGTGCCATGCAGCTTCCTCGACAATCTCGGCGCCGCGCTGGCCGGCCTGTCGCTGTCCTACGCGGTGTCCAAGGCGGTGTGGCGTGGCCTCTTCACCTCCAACCTGCCGTTCCATCGCACCCCGAAGATGGAAAACCACCCGGCCGTCATCCGCGGCCTGGTGTCCGCGCGGGAAGAGACGGCGATCTTCCTGATGCTGGTGCTGTCCGGCGTCGGCGTGATCTGGCAGCGCGGCACCATCGAGCCGACCTCCACCTTGTGGTGCGCGCTGATGCTGGTGCAGGCGTTGCCATTCTTCGCTGCGCTGGTCATGTCGATGATCAACGTGCTGCCGATCTTCAAGTGGCAGCGCGCCAGGGCGCCGATGCCGGATCTGCCCTCGACCGTCCTGCCCGCGGGCACGGCCAGGGCCGCCGAATGACGACCGGGCGCTGACGGGAGATGACGGGGGCTCGGATCTTCGCCGCGCTGGCCGGCAGCGTTCTCGCGATCCTTGCCATCACCGGATTCTGGCTGTGGCGCGCTGCGCCGGTGGCGATGCCGGACGCGCCCGGTGGGCGCTTCGCCTGCGTCTCCTACGCGCCGTTCCGCGGCGAGCAGACGCCGTTCGATCCCACCCTCGTCATCCCGCGCGCGCAGATCGAGGAAGACCTCACGCACCTCAAGACCGAGAGCGATTGCGTGCGGATCTACGCGGTCAACCAGGGCCTGGACCAGGTGCTGCCGATCGCCGAGAAGCTTGGCATGAAGGTGCTGATGGGCCTGTGGATCGGCCGCACGGCGCAGGACAACGAGATCCAGATCGCGCGTGGCATCGAGCTGGCCAAGGCCCATCCGGGCGCCATCAAGGGCATCATCGTCGGCAACGAAGTGCTGTTGCGCCAGGAACAGCCTGCCTCGGTCTTGGAGACGCTGCTGAAGCGAGTGAAGGCCGAGACTGGCCTGCCCGTCACCTATGCCGACGTGTGGGAGTTCTGGCTGCGCCATCCGGAGTTGGCCGACGACGTCGATTTCGTCACCATCCATATCCTGCCTTATTGGGAGGACGACCCGGTGCCGGCGGGCGATGGCGTCACGCATATCGATGCCATCCTGCGCATGGTCGAAACGGAGATGCCGGGCAAGACCATCTATATCGGCGAGACCGGCTATCCGTCCGCCGGCAAGCAACGCGAGCGCGCGCTGCCCGGGCTGGTGGAGCAAGCCGGCTTCATCCGCGGATTCCTCGCCTACGCGCACGAGCGCGGGCTCGACTACAACGTCATCGAGGCGTTCGACCAGCCGTGGAAGCGCGCGCTCGAAGGCACCGTCGGCGGCTATTGGGGCGTGTTCAGCGAGGACCGCGCGTCGAAATTCCCGTTGACCGGGCCGGTGGCGCGCATGGGCACGCCGTGGCCCTGGCTTGCGGGCACGATCGCGCTCGGCATCGTGCTGTGGTGGCCCGCGCGCCGCGCAGCCGGGACGCCGATCGCTGCGCTCGCTGGCCCGCTGCTGGCGGGGGCCGCCGCGTTGGCGGTCGCCTTGCAGGTAGATCATGCTCAGTTCGCGGCATGGTATTGGCACGAACGGGCGATCGAAGGAGCCCTGGCGCTAGTGTCGATCCTGGTTGCGATGTTGGCGCTGCCGCGCATCCTCGCGGGCAGCAATGCAGAGGTCGCCAGCGCCGGCGAGAGTCTCGAATGGCTACGGCGCCCGTGGCGGCGCTTGCCGGATGCCAGCTTGGCGTTGGGCGTCCTGCAACTGCTCGCCATCGCGGGCGCGGCGGTGGTCGCCCTCGGCCTCGATTTCGACCAGCGCTATCGCGACTATCCGATCTGGGCCTTTGCAGTGCCGGCGGTAGCCTTTGCACTGCTCCAATTGTGCGCAAGGGGAGCGATCGCAGCGCGACCGATGCCGATCGAGCTCTGCTTCGCAACGCTCCTGGCGCTGTCGGCGGTTTTCATCGCTCTTAACGAAAATGTCTTCACCCGCCCGGAGATGCGGCAGTCGATCGCCGCGGCGTTCGGCCCGGCCCTGCGCGGCGACATCAGCGGCAATTCCTTGATCTGGTGCCTGCTGCTGCTCGCCTTCGCCTATCCCTGGTTCGCACTGCGCCGCAGCGTTGCTTCCGAGCGGCCGGCGATCGGATCACGCTCGATCCGCAATTAACGCCCCGTTAACCGCCCCTCTTAAGGATACGGAGAGGATATCGGCGCTACTTTAGCGCTGGATTTTCAGGCGTTCGCTATTCGATTGGGAGCAAATTCATGGATGGAGCGGCGGCCCACGTCGTAACCTTTGGCACTGTGGCGGCCATCGAAGGCGCCCGTGCCCGAGTCGTCCTGGACATGGCCGAAGACGGCTCCGGTTTCGCCGGCCCCGTGCCGCCGCAGATCGGCCAGGTGGTGCGCGTCGACGTCGGCGAAGCGCGCGTGTTCGGCGTCATCATCGGCCTGCGCACGCCGGCCGCCGAGCAGGCCATCATCGGCCCGCCAAACCAGATCATGGATCTCGACCTGATGGGCGAGATCTTGGAGACCGATGCCAACGCCCGGTTCCGCCGCGGCGTCTCCGAATTCCCGCGCCTGGGCGACCGCGTGTCGGCCGCCGGCAGCGATGATCTGCGCAGGATATTCACCCGCACCGACCGCGAGGGCGTGCGCGTCGGATGCGTGCACCAGGACCCGTCGCTGCCCGCCAACATCTTCACCGACGACCTGCTCGGCAAGCATTTTGCTGTGCTCGGCACCACCGGTTCGGGCAAGTCGTGCGCGCTCGCCGCTATCGTGCGCGGCATCCTCAGCAAGCATAAGCACGGCCACGTCCTGATCCTCGATCCGCATAACGAGTATGGCGCCGCGTTCGGCGAATTGGCGGACGTCATCAGCCCGCAGAATCTCGAGCTGCCGTACTGGCTGCTGAACTTCGACGAGATGAAGGAGCTGATCATCGGCGAATCGAGCCGCACGCCGGAAATCGACGCCTCGATCCTGAACTACGTCATCGTCGAGGCGAAGAAGAAGTTGGCCGGCGGTCAGGAATTCGCCATCACCGTCGATACGCCGGTTCCCTATCGCCTGTCCGACGTGACCCGCATCATCGACGACCTGATGGGCAAGTACGAGCGGCCGCTCGAGCTGGCGCCCTACATGCGCATCAAGGACCGCTTCAACGCGCTGCAGGCAGACAGGCGCTATGCCTTCATGTTCCCGGGGCTGATGGTGCGGGACGAGATGACGCGCCTGTTGTCGCGCATCTTCCGCGTGCCGGTGGAAGGCAAGCCGGTGACCATTTTCGACACCTCGGGCGTTCCGACTGAAATTCTCAACGTCGTGGTGTCGATGCTGTGCCGCCTCACCTTCGACTTCGCGCTGTGGAGCGACCGCGCAGTTCCGATCCTGCTGGTCTGCGAAGAGGCGCACCGCTACGCGCCGAGCAACGAGAAGCTGGGCTTCGAGCCGACCAAGCGCGCCATCGCGCGCATCGCGCTCGAAGGCCGTAAATACGGCGTCTCGCTGGGCCTGGTCACGCAGCGCCCGTCGGAGCTGGCGGCCAACATCTTGTCCCAGTGCAACACCATCTTCGCTATGCGCATCACCAACAGCAAGGACCGCGAGTATCTGGCGTCCGCGATGCCGGAATCCGGCAGCGGCATGCTGGAAGAGCTGCCGGCCCTGCGTGCCGCCGAAGCGATCGCGATCGGCGAAGGCGTGCCGGTGCCGCTGCGCATCATGTTCGACCCGCTGCCCGACGATTGCCGTCCGCGCAGCAACACCGCGCGGTTCAGCGATGCGTGGGATCATGACAATGTCCCGGCCGATTTCCTGACCGACGTCGTCAGCCGCTGGCGCCGCCAGAGATAGCGGCTACCGCTTCCTCAGCAGGGCCAGCAGCGTCACCACCAGGGCGAGCGCGCCGAGCGTCGTGTTGTAGAGCACGAGCGCCAGCGCGCTGAACAGCAGCGCAATCCCCAGCACGACCCGCAGCAACGCCGGCGGCAGCGGAACGACCAGCGCGACGGCGGCGCTGGCGAGCGCGACCCAGCCCCAGACCGCGTAATATTGCCCCAGGATCAACCACTCGCGCGGCCGACACCAGCCGGGCGCGTCCGCCTGCGCGCACAGAAGGCCGATCGCCTCCGGCTGGATCACGCCGTAGCGCAGCCAGAAGGCAAGAGCGAATCCGATCAGCGGGACGATCGCCCAGGCGATGGCGCGGCGCGGAGTCCAGCTGTGGGGAGCAGGGGCGTCGGTCATTCGTTGCCGTTCTATCGGAACCACCGTCACATGCAAGGGTCAGCGACATGCAAAGCCCTGGGGCCATCCCGGGTTCCATGGCCCTGGCGTTTCGTCGCGGGGTCGGCCAACATCCGCTTCTGCCGAAGGGAGAGATCATGAGAAGAAACCGAACTGTTCCGCGCGGCCATGTGCATCGCCTGAGCCACGTCAGCAAGGCGCTCGAAGGCAACCTGCTCGGCGATCCGACCGAGCGCGAGCTGCATATCTACACGCCGCACGGCTACAAGGACGGCGCGCGCCTGCCGCTGCTGGTGGACGTCGTCGGCTTCACCGGCTCGGGCATGGGCCACACCAACTGGAAGGCCTTCACCGAGAATGTGCCGGAGCGCCTGGACCGGCTGATCGGCGAAGGCAAAATGGGCCCGGTGGTGGTCGCCTTCCCGGACTGCTATTCGCGCCTCGGCGGCAATCAATACATCAACTCGGCCGCGATGGGACGCTACGAGGACTATCTGATCCAGGAGATCGTGCCCTTCGTCGAGGGCCGTTTCTCAGCCGGCGGCCAAGGCAATCGCGGCATCTTCGGCAAGTCCTCGGGCGGCTTCGGCGCCATCACCCATGGCCTGCGGCACGGCGATTTCTGGTCGGCGCTGGCGTGCCATTCCGGCGACATGGCGTTCGAGCTCTGCTATCTGCACGACATGCCGAAGGCGCTGAACGAGCTCGCCAAGCACGGCCGCTCGATCGAGAAGTTCATGGCCCATCTCGAAGTGTCGCCCAAGCCGACCGAGGATGAGATCACCACCGTCATGATCCTGGCGATGGCGGCTACCTACGACCCCGATCCGTCCTGCTTCCTCGGGGTGCGGCTGCCGGTCGATCTCTATACCGCGGAGTTGATCGAGGAGCGCTGGCGCATCTGGCTGGCCTGGGACCCTGCGCTGTCGGTGGACAAATACGCGGACAACCTGCGCAAGTTGAAGGGCATCTATATCGATTGCGGCGACCACGACCAGTTCATCCTGCACTACGGCTCGCGCCGCGTGCACCGCGCGCTGGAGCGCCTCGGCATCGCCCATGTCTATGAGGAGTTCCCGGACGATCATACGGCGGTCGACTACCGCATGGACAAGTCGCTGCCCTTCCTGGAGAAGGCGCTGCGCGGCGCGGCCTAGTTCGAATAGTTCGCGATATACTCGACCAGCTCGGCCAGAACGATCTGGTGGTCCTTGTTCTTGTCGATGGCGTCGAACGAGGCGACGTCCGTGGCGATGAACTCCTCGCCGCCGACCACGCCATCGTCCCCAGCCAGTTGCTTGAATGCCTCCGGCGATAGGCGCATTTCGTTCTGGCTCAGGGTCATGCTGCCGTCCTCGTCAATTGCGAGGAACACCGCGCCCTTGCCGGCCTGGAATTCCGGGCGGGACACCAGCCCGTCGCCATCGGCGTCCATCAGTGTGAAAAAGCGCTGGAGCCGCGCTTCGTCGACCGCCAGTGCGGGTGCCGACGATAGGACGCAGAGCGCGCCGACAATGAGACCACTGGTCCGTGCGCTTCTCATGATTCACCCCGTAGTGACTATACGGATTGCGCCACACGCTCCCGCAGGCCGGGTATCAAGCCCGGATCCGCGGTCAAATGCGGCGCCTCGGACTCCAGGATGGCGCGGAACAGGTCGGCGCGCAACCGGTCGGCGTCGAGCGGCTCAGACAGGCGCGGGCCGATCGCCGAGATCAGCACGTCGACGCAGCGGTCGGCGGCGTTGAGCCGGCCCCACAGATAGTCGTGCTCCCGCCAGGCGCGATTGAAGAAGGCGCCGAAGCTCATCAAGGCGGTGCCCTTCAGGATCACCCTGTCGGCGCCGAGCTGGTGCGCATCGGCCGGGCTGATGCGGTCGACCAGCACTTCGTTGATCTCGTCCATGTCGGTCCATTGCAGGATCGGAAAGGTGATGAGGTCGTAGAAGGCGAAGCCGACATAGGACATGGTGACGGCCCGCCGCGCCATCGGCGGCAGGAAGTTGAGGCCCATCAGGGAAATGATCTCGTCCAAATCGTGGTCGATCCGGACCAGCTCCATCGAGCGCTCCAGCGGACCGAACATCGTGAAGGTCGGGGTTTCGAACGCGGCGGCCGCGCGCGCGACCTCGACCGCCGCAGCAGCGGCCTCCGGCCCATAGCAGCGGATTTCCCAGCGCCGCGTCAGGCGCTCGATCAGCTCGTAGAGCGCCGCCTTCAGTTCGTCGAGCGCGCCGGATTCCAGGCGCAGTCCCGCATCCTCCATGGTGCGGTAAAGCTCGTTCAACCGGCGGATCACGAAGCGGATGCGGCGCACGCGGAAATCGACGTCGAAGGCCCGCAGGAACGGCACCAGGCGGCTGGAGCCGTCATCGCCGTTGGGTGCGATCATGCGGTCCAGCAGCAGGCTCACCTGGGCCGCGTCGCCCGTCGCGCCGCTTGCCGCCGCCAGCGCCGCGATCAACGCCGACAGCCGGTCGATCAGGCGCCGCAGCTTCAAGGTCTGGTAGCTGAGATAGGCGAAGCCGGCGCCGCCGTGGGTCTTCTCGTTGGCCGCGCTGCGATAACGGCTGATCTCGGCGATGGAAGGCGGATTCTCCGGATTGGCGTCGACGATCTCGTCGACCAGCTTCTCGACCTGCGGGTCGGCGGCCGCCAGGATCTCCGCCATGCGGCGCGCGCGCTCGTTCCAGTCCTGGATTGCGCGCAAATCATCGGCGATCGGCTCGTTGCGCGGGATCAGCGCCATCGCGGTCAGGATGGTGCGGAAGAAGCCGGGCGTGCCCTGGTCGCCGCGCTGGTTCGTCTCGCGGTGCGGATTGGGATCGACATAGATGATGCGGCGCACCACCTCGCGGCTGGCCGGGCGGTTGCCGAGCGCCTGGATCACCGGCGAGAACGGCTTGTTCATCACCACGCTGCCGTCGATGAAATAGCTGCCGATGCGCTGATCGGCAACCGCCAGCTTGTGCTCGATGAAATTCTGGCGGGTCGGCCAATCGCGGTGGCGTTCGGCCAGCAACCGGTCCATCTCTGCGATCGTCGCCGGTGGAAAAGCGCCGGGGAAAGACGCGGTGGCGCGCGCCGAGAACACCAGCGATGGCGCATCGTCGTGGGTGAACTCGCTGACCATCTCGCCGGACAGCGCGCGCTTGCAGGTGAACGAGACGATGCGGCGATGCTCGGTCTCGTCGACCGAGGGCGGATCGTGCAGCAGGATGCGGTGGCGATGCCCGCGATAGTCCGTGAGGGTCACGAACAGATCGAGCCGGTGGCCCGGCGGCAGCAGGGTCGCGTTCTTCTCTTCCTTCTCCTCCATCGCGTCGCAGGCGTCCAACATCCAGCCCGCGAAACGCTCGCCCGAGAACGGCGGCGTGAACCACTGTGCCTGGATGAACTGCCGCAGCTTGTCCCGTGTCTCCGGGTCGGCCACCTGCTTGCCGAACTGCCGGATCAGGAAATGATCGAACAAGGGCGCCATCGCCGCCTTGGTCACCCGGCCGACCAGCCCGCCGCGCGCCGACAGGCTGGTGACGTCGGCGTTCTTCAGCCACAGGTCGCGGTGCGGCTCCAGCGGCAGATCGTGCGCCAGCGCCTTGGCCAGCATGACGCCGTTGATGCCGCCGGCCGAGGCGCCGGAGATGAGGTCGATCACCACGCGGAGGTCGAGGCTGGGCGCCAGCTTGCGGAACAGCTCGTAGTAGATCGCGGTCGAATCGCCGGCCGGTGGCGTGGCTTTGGCGCCGGCATGGAACATCTTGGACGCGCGGACCAGATTGAGGATTTCGCGCGTCACGCCGTGGATGTAGACGGCCAGCGAGACGCCGCCATACAGCACGACCGCCAGGCGCACTTCGATCTGCTTCATGGAACGGGGGTCCCCGAGTCGCGATTCGGGCCATGTTACAAGGCCGGACGCCCCTTGCCACGCCCCTCTCCGGCATGGCCTGATCCCTGGCAACGGCCGGCAGCGGCCGACGTCAGGCATTGAGTCTTGGGAGGACGGTCGCGTGAACTATTTCGACAATCCGGATTATGTGGTCGCAATCGTCGGCGCCGGTCGCGGTATCGGCAAGGCGGCGGCCCTGCATGTGGCGGGCCATGGCGTGCGGGTGGCATGCCTGGACCGCGACGGCGACAGCGCCCGGGCAACCGCGGCCGAGATCGGCGGGCGCGCCGTCGCGCATCCGCTGGAGGTGGCGGAGGAGACCAGCATCCCGCCGGCGATCGACGCGGTGGCGCGGGCGTTCGGGCGGATCGATGCCCTGGTCAATTGCGCGGGCATCACCGGACGCACCAACGTTCCCGGCCACGAGGTCGACCTGGCGGATTTCGACCTGGTCTACCGGGTCAACCTGCGCGGCGCGTTCCTGCTGTCCAAGGCGGTCTTGCCGCACATGCTCGCGCGCAAATATGGCCGCGTCCTGCATGTGGCCTCGATCGCGGGCAAGGAGGGCAACGCCGGCATGACCGCCTATTCCGCGACCAAGGCAGGGTTGATCGGCATGGTGAAGAGCCTGGCCAAGGATTACGTCGAGCAGGGCATCACCATCAACGCGCTCGCCCCCGCGGTCATCCGCACGCCGATGGTCGAAGCGCTGCCACAGGCAACGATCGACTACATGACCGCGAAGATCCCGATGCGGCGGTGCGGCGAACTGGACGAGGCCGCGCAGATGATCGCGTGGATCGTTTCACCCGCTTGCAGCTTCACCAGCGGCTTCACCTTCGACCTGAGCGGCGGGCGCGCGACCTATTAGCACACCACGCTTCGAGCGCCTCTTGCGGGCGGCGAGAGGAAGACTCATTTGATCCGAAGCGCGCCAACGACCATGTTGGTTATGACGCCCTTCACAATGGGTCGCAAAAAATGACCGCGTTTGACATCAGCATGCAATGCTTCGGGCCTAAGGTCTGTTAGCGGCGAATTGTGCCGCAGACGGCTTGGATTTTTCGCGATTTCGATTCTTGCAGAATGCATATGCCAAGGAGAGCTACCATGGCCGCCATCCAGCAACCCGCCTTCGAGCTGACGCAAGGTGCGACCAAGGTCGGCGTGCTCGTGCCGGAGAATGAGCGCGCCCTGCGCTTTGTGGTGATCGATGAGCGCTATCGACTGCTGGACGGCAGCCGCTTCCCGAACGTGCGCCAGGCGGAGATGACGGTGCAGCGCCTGTCCAATTTCGTGGATCATCCCCCCACGGCCAACGCGGCCTAAGACAGGGCACGCGGCCGTCGCGCCAGTTTGTGCTGGCCCGGCCGTATTCTGTGTCCCATATCGGTATCGAGAGCGAGATCGATAAGGGGTCACCCATGCCTGATTTGAACAACCACAAGATCGTCCTGGCCTCGCGGCCGGTGGGCGAGCCGAAGCTCACAGATTTCCGGCTGGTCGAAGAGCCGCTTGGAGAGCCGGGCCCGGGCCAAATTCTGCTCAAGACCCTGTGGCTGTCGCTGGATCCCTATATGCGCGGCCGGATGAGCGCCGCGAAGTCCTATGCCGATCCACTGGAGATCGGCCAGGTGATGACCGGTGGCGCGGTCAGCAGGGTCAGTGCGTCCAACAACCCGGCATTCTCGGTCGGCGATATCGTCATCGGAAACACCGGTTGGCAGGAACATGCCGTCTCAGACGCCGAGGGGCTACGCAAGGTCGATCCGACGCTCGCCCCTATCTCGACCGCCGTCGGCGTTCTCGGCATGCCCGGGATGACGGCCTATACCGGCCTGCTCAACATCGGCCAACCCAAGCCAGGCGAGACCCTGGTGGTTGCCGCGGCCAGCGGCGCGGTCGGCGCGATCGTTGGCCAGATCGCGAAACTGAAAGGCTGCCGCGTCGTCGCCATTGCCGGTGGCCCGGACAAGGTGCGCTACCTTACCGAAGAACTCGGCTTCGACGTCGGTCTCGACCATCGCGCGCCGGATTTCGCGGAGCGGCTCCACGCCGCGGTGCCGAACGGCATCGACATCTACTTCGAGAATGTCGGCGGGCACGTGTGGGACGCGGTATTTCCGCTGCTCAACAAGTTCGCGCGCATACCAGTCTGTGGCCTGATCGCGCACTACAACGACACCGAACCGCGGCAGGGGATCGACCGCCTGCCGATCCTCATGCGCTCAATCCTCAGCAACCGGCTCACGTTGCGCGGCTACATCGTCCATGACTTCGCCGATCAGCAGCAGGATTTCCTGCGCGACGTCAGCGGCTGGCTCAAAGCGGGCAAGATCAAGTACCGCGAGGACGTGGTGCACGGGCTCGAGAAGGCGCCGGAAGCGCTGATCGGCCTGCTCCAGGGCCGGAATTTCGGCAAGCTGCTGGTGAAGGTCGCCGAGGCAGGCTAAGCGCGCCAGAGCTGGCCGCGCGCTTTCACTTTCTCCAGAGGCTGCCTGGTCGCATCGTCGTTCGGTGCGACATCGTGTCCGTGCGGCTGCGGCGGCGCCGCACGCCAACCGAGTGCGGCGATCACCGGCGGTGCTTCATAGTAGGTGGCCAGAGCTTCTGCCAGCAGGGCCTTGAACGCGTCCGGCGCATTCAATTCCACAATGCGCAGCAGCGCGACGCGGTCGGCCGGTGCGGCGATCAGGAACGCGTCGCGGTCGGCCAGCGCCGCGATGACCGGCTCCGCCAGGCGCTCCAGCTTGCCGAGATCGAGCCCCGCCTGTGACGCGGCCGGCAACGGCGGCTCACCGGAATCGCCGGGAAGCATCGTGTCCAGCACCGCCAGCAGCATCACGCGGCTCATGGCTTTGCCCCAACCAGCGCATCGGCGAGCTTGAGCGCGAGCGCGCCGATGGTCGAGCCGGGATTGCAGGCGCCCACCGTCGGGAACAGGCTGCCGTCCGCCACGATCACGTTGGGCACGGCATGGAGGCAGCCGTTGGCATCGGTGACCGAGGTCGCCGGATCGCTGCCCATGCGGGCGGTCCCCAGCAGATGCCAGCCGGTGTAGGGCGCCAGCGGCACGCGCACGATGCGGTGGGCGCCGGCTGCGCGCAGCATCTCCTCTGCCCTCGCCATCCCGAAGTCGAGCGCGCGGCGCGAGTCGCGTGACAGCGCATACTCGATGCGCACCCCCGGCAGTCCGTCCGGCTGCGTCTCTTTGGTCAGGGTGACGCGGTTGTCCAACTCCGGCAGATCTTCCGCCATGACCAGGACCGCCATGGAATGGCGGAACTCCTCGCGCAGCTGGCGCTGCGCCTCGGCGCCCCAGGCCGGCTCGAGCCGCGAGGCCTGGATCAGCAGCGGATTCTCGCGCGTCACCTGCAGGTGGATGCCGCGCTTGAAGCCGCGCGCTTCGTCGGTCTCGTAGAATTCGTGCGAATAGACGGCGCAGCCGACCGGCCCCACCGGCCCATCCAGTTCCTCCGCGAACATGCCGCGCACATAAGCGGCGGGATGGAACATCAGGTTGCGGCCGAGCGCGGGCGACTGAATACCCGAAGCGAGCAGCAGCCGCGCCGTGCCGATGCCGTTGCCAGCCACCACGATTGTCGAGGCCGGCTGCCAGCAGTCGCGGCCGGCGCCATCGCGATAGCGGATACCGGTCGCGACCCCGCCTTCGACCACGATCTCCTGCACCACGCAGCGGGTGCGCAGCTCGACCCCGCTGGCGATCGCGCGCGGCCAGTAGGTGAGGTCGGTCGAGGATTTCGCGCCGGTGGCGCAGCCTTGCTGGCAGGGACCGCAGTGATTGCAGGCGGCGCGCGCGCCCTCTGCTACCGTGTTGATTGCGGCATCGACCGGCCACCAGTGCCAGCCGAGTTCATCGAACGCCTGCGCCGCCTTGGCGCCCATGCGGCCGAGCGGCAGCGGCGGCATGCGGCGGGATTTCTTGGCCGGATAGGCGGGATCGCCCGCCAATCCCGCGACGCCGAACGCCTCGTCGTTGAGATCGTAATATGGCTCCAGGTCGAAATAGGAGAACGGCCAGTCGTCGCCCACGCCGTCGAGCGTGCGGGTCTTGAAGTCCGACGGATGCAGGCGCGGGAAGTGTGCCGCCCAGTTGACGGTCGATCCGCCGACGCCGTTCCACATCAGCGGCTTGAAGTCGGAGGCGGAATCGTCGATCGGATAGTCGGCCGAGGCGGCATTGCCGCCGGCCTTCAGCCGGAGATTGGGCGAGGTCGCCCAAGGGCCAAGCGCCAGACGCTGCCAGTCCGCTTGCTGCGCCGGCAGCTTGGTGCGATCGAGCCAATCGCCGCGCTCGAAACAGAGAATGCGCAGCCGCGGCGCGCGACTGGCGAGGCGCCGCGCAAACGCCGCGCCGCCAATGCCGGATCCGACGATTGCCACGTCCACCGGCCCGAATTTGATCTGCTCGCCAGTCGCCATGAAGTGCTGTCGTGCGCGTGACCTTTAGGGTCACGGATCATGCGACAAACACCCAGGTTCGGCAATTGGAAGCTGGTGCGAACCGCTAGGCCGATCGGTAGGCCGGCCGGTGGCTGGCGCGCAGGTCCGCCGACCGCGCGCGGACCAGGGACGGATGCAACAACGGCTCCTTTGCCTCGAACAGATAGTTCCTGGCCAGCTGCGCGTAATTGGCGATCAGGTGATAGCGGCTGGCGCGCAGCAGGTCGGTGCGCACGGCGCGATAGCGCGCCGGGCGGCGATGCCAGGCGAGCGTCGGCTCGACGTGATGCAAGGCGTGCAGGTTGTTGTGCAGGAACAGGAAGCTCAGCAGCGGTCCGGCTTCGATGGTGGCGGTGCGTGCGGCCACATCCGGCGCGGCGCGATGCTCGGCATAGCCGCGCAGCTGCATCAGCGCGCTGCCCGGCCAGGCGAACAGCAGCGCGTAGGCCCACAGCGGGATATCGCAGACCGCGACGACCCACCAGAGCAGCCCTGTCAGCGCGATGCCATGCAGCGCCCAGTGCGAAAGGGTGGACCCGTCGCGCGAGCGCATCGCGAGCGCCAGGTCCGCGAGGGACCGCGCCGCCTCGTAGAGCGGCCCGACCACCATCCGGCCGAGGAGGCTCATCATCACCTCGCGCAGCGCACGGTGGATCGGCGACAAGGCCAGCCACGCCTCGGGCGTCAGGTAGTGCGATTCGGGGTCGCGCACCGGATCGGTCAGATGCTCATCGACGTGATGCTTGAGATGGATTTGGCGGTAGGTGCCGTAGGGCAGCCACAGATAGAGCGACGGCGCCGCGATCAGCGCGTTGAGCCAGGACCAGCGCGTCGGATATCCGTGGATCGCTTCGTGCTGCAGCGAGGATTGCAGGCAGACGATCGCGGCGCCAAGGGGCAGCACCAGCCACCAGGGCAGATCGTGATAGAACCAGGTGAGGCTTGCGAACGCGCCATAGATGCCGGCGGCCAGCGCCAGCGTCGGCCAGTCGATCCCGACCTTCGCGATGGCGCGCGAAGAATCGGCCGCCGCCGTCGCCCGAGCATCGGCAATCAGCTCCGCCAGATGCAGCGAGACCGCATCCGGCTCGGTCTGCAGCCAGCTCTGGTACCCGATGGGCTCCTTGGTCCGGTCAAGCATCGAGCATCCTTTCGGCAACCAACAAAGGGAGCGCCGGCACCATGGCGGTCTGGGAGAGTGTCCACGGTGCCGCCGCATCCCGGTCCTGCCCAGCCCGACGACTGGCGAGGCGGACCCGGGACGCGGCACGCCGGGATCGGATGACGGAGGGAGCAGCGGGTTCTGGGATCCGTCGCCTGCCTCCGGAAAATCCGGCGTGGCGAGGAGGATGCTAGCCACCGGGCGAACCAACGGCGAACGAGATCATCTGGGGCGGGTCGCGAGGAGAACTCGCGGGCCGAAACAAAGAAAGGCCGCACCCTTGCGGACGCGGCCTTTCCCTAGGCGGTCTCGCTCGCCTTCAGGCGGACGAGCTTGGTGAGCAGGGCGTCAAGGCCCTGCCCTTCGCCGGCGTGCAGGTCGATGCGGCCGACCTTCTCCACCAGGCGCTCGAGGCTCTCGAGCTCCTTCAGACGGAGCAGAAGCGGATTCTCCTCCATCAACTTGGCAGTATTCAGGAGCGAACGCGTCGCCGCGGTCTCCTCCTGGCGGCGGATCAGGTTGGCCTTCGCCACGCGCTCCGCCTCCACCACCTTGTTCACGAGCTCGCGGATCTCGCCGGGCAGGATCACGTCCTTCACGCCGAGCTCCTCGACCTCGATGCCGGTCTCGCCGAGGCGCGCGCGCACGAACGTACGCAGCTCCGCGTCGAGCACCGACTTGGCCGACAGCACCTCGTCCAAGGTGCGCGCCGCCACCGCCTCGCGGATTGCGAACTGCACCAGGCGGTACAGCCAGCCATCCACGTCCACGACCGCGCCGACCGCGCGCTCCGGATCGACGATGCGGCGCAGCGCCGTCAGGGTCACGCGCAGGGCGATGCGATCCTTGGTCAGCATCTCCTGCGCGGTGATCTCGACCGCTTGCGGACGCAGGTCGACGCGCTTCACCTCGACCTTGCGGCCGACCGTCCAGAAGGCGTGACGGCCCGGCGCCAGGCGCTCGACCAGACGCCCCTCGACGTACAGCAATCCCGCCTCGTGGTTCTCGACCACGGTCTCCGCCACATGCGGGTTGCGCGCACGCTCGATCAGCGACAGGTGGCGCGCCGACACCTTCGCGTCGCTGGTCACGTCGATCCGCTCGACCGTGACCGCGGTCGCGACCTTCCAGTAGACGCGCACCTGCCACGGCGCCATCAAGTGGGTCGGACGCCCGTCGAGGCTGACGATCGCCAGCTCGTCGGCGCGGGTCTCGACCCCCTCGAACAGCTGTGCCGCGAGCTCCGGGCGCTCTGCCTTGAGCACGGCATAGCGCTCGCCCGGGAACTCGGCACGCACGACGCTGAAGCTCTCCGCCTTCAGCGCACCGAGCGGATCGAACAGGCGGTGCAGGCCCGGCTCCAGAACGCGCACGCAGCGGCCGTCGCGCAGCAACAGTGCGCGCTCGCCGTCCTTCACCAACACACGCAAGAACAAACCAACGCGGGCCATTTTACCCTCCATCCAATTGCCCCACGGCCCATGCCGAGAGGCGTCGTTTCGAAACCGAGGAACCGGGTTCCGGACGCGTCTTCCCTTGAAAGCAGCGGGCCGAGGCTTCAGCCCGACGGATCGCGAGCACAGGCATTCCATCCGCCGAACTCGCGTTCGACGGTCGAAAGCTGGACTCGGAATCCGCGCGGGCGGTATCCGCCCCGGCGCAGAGCCGGTCTCAAAGTGTCTGGTTCGTTCGAGAGGCCTTTCGGCCAGACGACCGGACCGCGACTGAAGCGCGCGTCCGGTTCCCTACAGGAGTATCAGCGTTACAGGCTGAACCGGAGCGGAGCGGGATTCGAACCCGCGACACAATGCTTATCAGGCATCTGCTCTACCCAACTGAGCTATCCTCGTTGTGCATCCGACCGGATTTGAACCGGCGACCTCCGGATTGCTCCGGCGCTCTCACCTGGCTGAGCTACGAATGCCACGTTCTTCGTTCGGCGGAACACGAGACGCGCAGTGCGCACCGTGCCGGCCGGGACCAACAGCCCGGGCCCTGAGGCCAAGCGAAGGAGCGCGCTTATGACGCAGGTCGATTTTGCGCGCAAGCGGAATCTACGCTCGCAGGTTGCATTGAATTGCGCGCTGTGTCCGGCTGGACACAACACGCTGATCGTAGCACCGTTGCGTTAAGCATGATCGAGCCCTGAATATGGGAGGCCATGATGACGTTTCGCCATCGGACGCGTCGGACTGTGCTTGCAGGTGGAGCGGCGCTTGCGGCGACTGCGCTGACATCTCCGCTGCATGCGCAGAGCACAGCGGTCGCGATGCGCCCGATTCCGTCGAGCGGTGAATCGATTCCCGCGATCGGCCTCGGCACCTGGATCACCTTCAACGTCGGCGACGATCCGGTGCTGCGCGACGAATGCGCCGCGGTGATGGGTGCGTTCTTCGAGAGCGGCGGGCGGATGATCGATTCCTCGCCGATGTACGGCTCGTCGCAGCCGGTGATCGGCCACGGCCTCGCCAAGCTTGGAACGCCGCCGGTGTTTTCTGCTGACAAGGTCTGGACCTCGTCCGACGGACCGGCGCAGATCGAGCAGTCGCGGCAATACTGGGGTGTTCCGCGCTTCGACCTGCTGCAGGTGCATAACTTGGTCGCGTGGCAGGATCACCTGAAGACTCTCTACGCGATGAAGGAGGCGGGCCAGCTGCGCTATGTCGGCATCACCACCTCGGAAGGCCGGCGGCACGATCTGTTCGAGGAGATCATGCGCACCGAGCCGTTGGACTTCGTACAGCTGACCTACAACATCGTCGATCGCGAGGTGGAAGATCGGTTGTTGCCGCTGGCGCAGGAGCGCGGCATGGCGGTCATCGTCAACCGGCCGTTCCAGCAGGGCGACCTGACGCGCGATCTGGCAAGCGAGACGCTGCCGGACTGGGCGGCGGAGATCGGCGCCGCGAGCTGGGCGCAGTTCATCCTGAAATTCATCCTCGCGCATCCCGCCGTCACGGTCGCGATCCCGGCCACCAGCCGGGTCGACCATGTGCGCGAGAACCTGGCCGCGGCGACAGGTCCGCTGCCGGACGAGGCGATGCGCCGCCGCATGGCGGCCTATGTCGAGCAGCTGTGACGCCGCGCCGCTGATGCTCGACTGGAGCTACCGACTCTCCGACTTCCTGTTGTTTTCCCCGCGGGTCTATTGGCGGATGTTCGAGCTGCACACCCAGGCGCTCTGGCCGCTGCCGCTGGCGATACTCGCCGTCGGCGCAGCGATGCTTGCGCTGGCAATCCTGCGTCCGCAGCAATCGGGGCGGCTGACCGCGATCCTGCTCGCCGTTCTGTGGGCGTGGGTCGGCTGGAGCTTTGTGTGGGAGCGCTACGCGACGATCAACTGGACGGCCGCATACATAGCACCGCTGTTCGCGATCGAGGCGCTGCTCTTTTTGATCCTGGGCGGCGCTTTCAACCGGCTGTCGTTCGAGTCGCGACACGGGCGTGGCCGGGGAGGAATTTTGCTCGTCGCGCTGGCGCTCGGCTACCCGTTGCTCGCGCCCTTGTTCGGCCGGCCCTGGCACGGCGCCGAGGTCTTCGGGATCGCGCCCGATCCCACCGCCATTGCCACGCTCGGTTTCCTGCTCATGGCACGCGGCCGGTCCACCCTCTTGCTCTATCCGATCCCGCTGCTGTGGTGCTTCGCCAGCGGCCTCACCTTGTGGGCGATGGCGGACGCTCAGGCGTGGATATTGGCGCTGACGCTGGCAATCCTGTCGCTCGCCCATGCGTTCGCAAAGGCGCGCGATATCCCAAATTGACAGATAGGAGAAGGTGGCGACCCCGAGAGATGTAGGCGTCGTCAATCAAAACAACGGGTTGCGTTGAGAACCCTCCCCTGACAGCCCCATTGACGCTAAAGGCGAATTTCGAGCGATGGCAAACCGCCTTTGCGATACCGCGGCACAAGTTCGTCGGATCGGATGTGGCCCTGGAGCGATCCTGAGTCGATAGCAGTCGCGAAATACAGCATTGCAAGACGACTTGCCTCGATCGCGCGACAGATCGAGGGGGCGTGACATGCAAGCCTTGTCACCGAAGGCGTCCGTCCCGTGCGCCGGCGATCGTCATTCGCTTGTTTGTGTCGAGGGAAAACCAACCCACAAACAAACAACGGCTCTGCGGAAGCCATCTTGATCCCTAAGCAGCTCAGGATGGAGTGGACCGACCTGCTGGTCCTGGACGCAGATCTGTCGCGCGGCGCGCTCAAGGTCGGCCTGGTCATCGGAACGTTCCTCAACAAGCATCGGGGCGACACCCACGTCAGCCAGGCCACGATCGCGGAGATCTGCCGGTTCACCATCAAAGGCGTCCAGAAGGCCATCGGCGAGCTGGAGGCCCGCGGATACCTTGTCGTCCGCCGACACGATCTAGGAACCCGTAGGGACGGTCGGCGGGTCTGTGGCGGCCGGGGAACCGCCAACACCTACGCCCCGGCCCTGGACGGCATGCAGGTGACGGCGACGACGGCTGGACGCCGCCTGGCGGAGCGCGTCAAGGAAGCTCAAGAAAGGACGAACCGCAGTTCGTCCTCAGAGTTGGCACAGGACGAACCAGGGTTCGTCCTTTCCCACCGCAAAGGACGAACGGAGACCCCGTCGAAGGACGAACCGGGGTTCGTCCCTACCCTTACTGATCCTTCGGATCAGAACCCTACGCGCGCGCGCGAGAAGCCCGCGCCGGGCCGCCCGGCAACGGCGCGCGTTCGAGACGACAGAACACCCTCGGAAGCGCCGGCGTCGTGCTGGAGGAGATGCTCGGCATGGTCGACTTCCAGAACTGGTTCGGCCAAGTGCGCGTAGTGCGGATCGAGGGTGAGCTGCTGACGCTGGCAGCTCCAGGCAAGTTCGTGCGCGAGCAGATCCTGCAGCGGTTTCGACAGCAGATCCTCACGGCGTGGCGCCGCGCCGGCATCAGCGTCCAGCAGCTCGACATCGAGTTCGCCCATAACCGCGACACTGACCCAGCCCCGGCCGCGCGGGCGACCGTTTTCGAAATCGGAGCGGCGATAGTGCCTTCCGAGATTGGTCCAATCGCGCATGGATGATTTCGGGAGGTGGCGTCGTCCGCCTCTCCGTGCCTGGGCGCTTCCTGCGCGACTGGCTGCATGATCGATACGGCCACGCGATCCTCGAGTGCTTTCGCCCCGAGAACCTTGCTGCGAGCGCGTCGAGATCGTCGTGCGAGGCCCCGGCATAGGGGGTCAGAATCTCTGGGAACCTTGGGGACAGGAACCGCTGGGCTGTCACGCACACAGATTTTTCTCTTGTGTCAGAGGTTTGATTCTTGCCCGCTGAAATCAGAGTAATCAAACGCAGAGCGCGCGAGATCGATAAGCGCTTCGGAATCCACGCGAGTTGCAGACCTGCGGAGGTTCATCTGAAAAGTATTCAGAGGGTGCGCATGCGCCGCGCGCCAGTTGTTGATTTTGGGCAAGTCGTCGGAGAAATATTGTAGCCATTCGGTGGCAGTCCACTTACTGGCGTCGGTCACCATTTTTTGGCCTGCTCTATTGACCTCCTCGCGCGTATGCAGGGGAACAGTTCTCGGCACGGATTTACTTCCGAATCCATTTCGGCCCGTCAATCTGGCTTCTTAGCCGAGTCGCCGGCAAGAGCCATTCTTGGTAGAGAGGGCGCTAATTTCGAGGAAATCGCTCCGCGCTCGCATCCATGTGAGCTTCAGCCCGCAGAAATCCGCCAATCCCCAATCTCGAATGTGACGTGCGGAAACCTATGGCTTTCGGCACTCATGCCGGCGAGCTGGTCTTTGCCGCTGAGAAATTGATCCGGAAAACAATGCTGTTAACTGATGGTTAAATCAGCGCGTAGGAGTGTAAGTCCGTCACTTACTGCTGCAGGCCAAAGCTGGCACCCATGAGGAACAGAAGCACTGACTTGATTGAATGGAACGACGCCTTATCCGATGGAATGGGCCTAAGCGGCTCGCGTTATGCTTTGACGTTTGACCGTTCTAATGAAAATTCTTCGCGGATCAAGTGCGCCGAACGACGCTGGCTGATTGCCGTCGACGGCTCTACCGTGTGCACGGCCGTTTCAATTCAAGACGCTCTAGCCCGCAGCGAGGGACTTGAAGCCTTACGGTGCATTCTGCAGGGACGGTGCCACGCAATCAGCGATGAACATTGCCGTGTGGCCGAGCTGACCGCCTCTGAAATGCTTGAGGCGGCAACCCACGCCTTGACTCATTCGCTGCCAGTGGACCGAGGCAGTCACACAAAGAATGTCGACGCGCTTCAGGCTTTATCCAGCGCGATTCGGTCCGAAACCCTGAAAAGGCAGCGGGAAAGTATGCTTGATACTTCCCCGCCTCCGAATTAGCTCACAACTCGCCGCGCATCAGATCCAATAGGGCGGCACATTATAGTAGTCGTGGATCTTCTTTCCGTAGGCCTCATCGGCCAAATCAACACGCTCCTCTGATCCATACGTGGGAGCTTGCTCGAGCACACGCTTGTCAAGATTGACCACATAGCCCTCGAGATTGGTGTCGTATTTGAGAACACCCCACGGGAGCGGATGATGGCGGTCTCCAATGCCGAGAAATCCTCCAAACGACATGACCGCGTAAGCGACCTTACCCGATCGCTTATCGATCATAATCTCCTCGATGGAGCCCAGCTTCTCGCCGGCCGGATTTTTGACCGTCGTGCCTTCGACTTTATTGGCACTAATAAGCGCGCCAGTCTCTTCAGACGCTACTTCTCCTGTCGTGGTTGCCATTGGTGGCTCCTATATAGTGGGTTAGAGATTAAGCATCAGACCGAATGGCCTGAATCATCTCCCTTAAAAAACCTCGTTGCCTTCAAATTAGTTCCGCCTGTCGCCAACTCACTGGCTGGCAAGTCAGCGCACAGCCGGGGTCGCGGTCTTACCTTCTGTAGGACTGCCGGGCGAACGGACAGGATTCAAAGCGGTGATGGCAACAAGGCGGCCATTGGGCGCCGCCTTGTCACGCCAGTGACCGGCCAGGGAATGACCGACCGCCTCAGTTACTTGGCTACGCTGCCGCCTTCATCTCCGCCATAAGTTCCTTTTTCCGGGCAGCGAGCCGTGCTCCCACCTCCACAAGGTCCATATCGCTCTTGCGGAGCTTCGGAAACATTTCTCCCTCTTCTTCTTTAACGTGGTGCTTGACGTACTCGCCAAGCACCTTGACGTGCGCATCGAATAGCTCGTCGTCCGGCCCCGATCCTTCGATCTGCCCGATCAAGTCCTTGAGAGAGCTGTGCTCGACCTTAGCTTCGTCCAGCAAGTCCTTGCCCTCATCTCCGAGAGCTTCACGGGCCGCCGGATAGAAGATCTCTTCCTCGATCTGGGCATGCACGGTTAGCGCCTGGCAGATCTGCTGGGCGAGCTTGGCCTTGGTGGAGCGGGCAGTCTCGAATTTCTCGAGCATTTCCGCGACTTCCTTGTGGTCCGCCTTGAGTAAGGCAATTGCGTCATTCGCTGCCATGTGAATCTCCCATACCAACAACAACTGGCAGTGAAGGAACAGCGTTGCCCGGTGAGCGTTGCCCTATGGATTTTCTTCATCTGAGTGATTTTCTTCATCTGAGGGGACGCCCCGGATATGACCCAGCCGAGACTAAAAAAAGACAAGCATAAGGATGCGGCGCGCTTGCTGGCGGTTCAGGACTTGCAACTTCTGCTCGGCGCAGAGCCCCATTTGGCAAACGGATTTAGGCTTCTAGCCAAGCGGGCCAAAAGCGATGAATTGCGAACCTTCTGCAAAGAGGGGGTTACTTACACGCTGCGACGCGTGGATCGGATCAAAAAGGCGCTTAAGAACCTTGATGCTGCTCTCGAGCCAAGACGATCATCCGGTTTGGACGGTCTTATTAGGGACGCCAAGCGGTCCGCCGCCAGGACCACGAGCGCGAAGACTGATGTCGCCATCCTCGCTGCCGTCGAACGGATCTCGCACTTCGGTCTGGCAATCTATACGACCATCGATCGGCATCTTCGCTTTGCTGGTGCTCCGGAAGCTCGACGCCTTTTGATCCCCTCAACAAAGGAAAAGCGAGAGGCCATCGGCGAAATGAGCAGGATGGCGAGAAAACGCCTGCTTCCCCGCCTCAAGCGCCTCTGATCCCGGTCCACTCAGATGAAGAAGCATGCTGCCACGACTGTCGGAGCTAACGGTCGGAAATCGAACGGTCGGCAGCGCAGGGGGTTGCTTCGGACGCTTGGTCCCGGGTTAATCACCGGCGCCGCCGATGATGATCCGAGCGGCATAGCAACTTACAGTCAGACGGGCGCGCAGTTCGGGTATTCACTCGGTTGGCTGATGATCATCAGCTATCCAATGATGGTTATAGTCCAGGGTATCAGCGCCGGCATCGGTGCGGTCACTGGGGTTGGAATCGCAGAGAACCTTCGGCGTCACTATCCACCCTGGATGCTCCGTTCGGCCGTGCTCCTGCTGCTCGTCGCCAATATCGTCAACATAGGCGCTGACCTCGCCGCCATGGGTGCCGCATTGCAGCTGGTCCTCGGTGGGCCTCATCACGTCTATGCCCTGGGATTCGCAATGGTTTGCATTCTCCTGGAAGTTTTCGTCACCTATGCAAAGTATGTGAAAGTGCTGCGGTGGCTCACGTTGTCACTATTTGCCTACGTAGGAGTGGTGTTCATAGTCCACTTGCCCTGGGGAACGGCCCTCTCCAGCTTGGTCGTCCCCACATTCAGCCTGGATGCCGATTTTTCCATGGCCGTGGTGGCCATATTGGGCACGACCATCAGTCCCTACCTTTTCTTCTGGCAAGCTGGAGAGGAGATGGAGGAGCTGCGTCGGCGTAAAAGGAAACCGCTAATAGAAACGCCTACGGCAGCTCCCCGAGAACTGAAGCGCATCAAGATCGACACTCTTGTCGGTATGGCATTTTCTAACCTGATTGCGCTCTTCATCATGTTCGCTACCGCGGCGACACTCCATGTCAACGGTATCACAAAGATCGAATCTTCCTCTCAGGCTGCGGAAGCGCTGCGGCCAGTCGCAGGAGATTTTGCGTTTCTCTTGTTCGCCGCGGGAATTATCGGCACGGGTATGCTCGCCGTGCCGGTTCTTGCCGGATCATCAGCCTATGCCGTCTCCGAGATGTTTCGCTGGCGCGAAGGCCTGGATCAACGCCCGAGTAAGGCAAAAGCATTCTACGGCGTAATCGCTGCTGCGACCCTGGGAGGAATAGCGCTCACTTTCACACCGCTTGATCCCATTAGAGCACTTTACTGGTCTGCGGTGATTAACGGTTTGCTGGCCGCTCCTCTGATAGCGATCATGGTTGCCATCGGCATGAATCGCCGCATCATGGGCGAATTGAGAATGCCCTGGTGGATGGCGCTGGGGGGTGGGATTACCGCGGTTATCATGTCGTCTGTGGCGGTGGCCTTCTTTGTCGTTTGAGAATCTGTAACCTTATCCCGAGTCGAGTTGGCCTCGTGCCTCCGCACAGAATGGACGAACGGCTGAATGCAAAAGATCACGACTCCCCGTTCATCGAGAACGCCAAAAAGGGAACTGAAGAACTTCATTCGCGTACGCGGCGCACGAGAACACAACCTCAAGAATATCGACGTCGACTTGCCGCGCGATTCTCTGGTGGTGTTTACCGGCGTGTCAGGATCGGGCAAGTCATCATTGGCCTTCGGGACGCTCTATGCCGAGGCACAGCGGCGGTATCTCGAATCGGTCTCGCCCTATGCCCGGCGGCTATTCCACCAGATGGCAGTCCCCGACGTCGACGATATCGAGGGACTGCCGCCGGCGGTCGCCCTGCAGCAGCAGCGGGGTTCGCCGACCACGCGCTCATCCGTCGGCAGCGTCACCACGCTGTCCAATCTGCTGCGCATGCTCTATTCGCGCGCTGGCGACTATCCCCGCGGGCAGGAGCTGCTCTATGCAGAGTCGTTCTCGCCCAACACTCCCGAGGGCGCGTGTCCAGAATGCCATGGGCTCGGCCGGATCTATGACGCGACCGAGCGCTCGATGATACCAGACGGTTCGCTGACGATCCGCGAGCGGGCCATCGCGGCCTGGCCGACCGCCTGGCACGGGCAGAACCTCCGCGACATTGCGACCACCCTCGGCTACGACGTCGATCGTCCGTGGCGCGACCTCCCCAAGAAGGATCGTGACTGGTTGCTGTTTACCGACGAGCAACCAACCGTCCCGGTCTATGCTGGGTACACTCCAGCGGAGGTGCGGCGCGCGCTCAAGCGCAAGGAGGAGCCCTCATATCAGGGCACTTTTACCAGCGCGCGGCGGCATGTCCTGAGCACGTTCGCCACAACCGAAAGCCCGATGATGAAGAAGCGGGCCGCGCAATACATGGTCAGTGTCGACTGTCCGGTGTGTCACGGCAAGCGGCTGCGTCCAGAGGCGCTGTCGGTGAAGTTTGATAAACTCGACATCGCTGACATATCCGCGCTCCCGCTGGTCAGGCTGGCCGATATCTTCGGTTCCTATGCAAACGGCACGGCACCGCGCATGGTGAGGGTGGCGGAGAAGCACCCCGAGACGGCGATTGTCACGCGGCGGATCGCCGAGGATCTGATGGCGCGGCTAAAGGTGCTGCTCGATCTCGGGCTCGGTTATCTGGCGCTGGACCGCAGTACGCCGACCTTGTCGCCTGGCGAGTTGCAGCGCCTACGCCTCGCGACACAGGCGCGCTCCAACCTCTTCGGTGTAGTCTACGTCATGGACGAGCCGTCGGCTGGGTTGCATCCGGCTGACACGGAAGCGCTGCTGGCCGTTCTCGATCAGCTGAAGGCGCAGGGTAACTCGCTGTTCGTCGTCGAACACGAGTTGGATGTCATCCGGCATGCGGACTGGATCGTAGACGTGGGTCCGGCCGCCGGAGAACTGGGCGGCGAGGTTCTCTATAGCGGGCCGCTGGAGGGGTTGAGACAGATCGAGGCCTCGCATACCCGGCGATACCTATTCGACGAGTCGGCCACCGTCCGCCGCGGGCCCCGCGCGCCGAAGGGCTGGCTGAAGCTTGCCGGCATAACGCGCAATAACTTGCACGATCTTGAGGTGGCGTTTCCTATCGGGATATTCACGACCGTGACGGGCGTGTCCGGGTCAGGAAAGTCCAGCTTGGTGTCCCAGGCGCTGGTAGAATTAGTGACGCAGCATCTCGGCCACCACGTTCCGCAGGATGATGATGACCCTGCCGACCTCCTTGAGCGGCCGGCCGAGGCCGCGCCCACGGCCGGGCACATCGTAGCCGGTGCCGATCGGATCAAGCGCCTGGTGCAGGTCGACCAGAAGCCGATTGGGCGGACGCCGCGCTCCAACCTGGCGACCTACACTGGATTGTTCGACCACGTGCGGCGGCTGTTCGCCGCAACCGAGTTGGCGCGGCGGCGGCACTATGATGCCGGGCGCTTCTCATTCAACGTGGCCAAGGGCCGCTGCGCGAACTGCCAGGGCGAAGGCTTCGTCATGGTAGAGTTGCTCTTCCTGCCGAGCGTCTATGCACCATGCCCGGTCTGTCACGGATCCCGTTACAACGAGCAGACGCTGCAGATCAAATATCGTGGCAAGAGCGTCGCGGACGTGCTTGGCATGACAGTCGATGCCGCCCACGCCTTCTTCGCCGAGGAGCCACACCTGCATCGCGCGCTGGCCGTGGTGCGCGAAGTTGGCCTCGGGTACCTGCGCCTCGGCCAGCCGGCGACCGAGCTTTCCGGCGGCGAGGCCCAGCGCATCAAGCTGGCGACCGAGTTGCAGCGCAGCCCGCGTGGCGACACGCTGTATGTGCTGGACGAGCCAACTACAGGGCTCCATCCGGCGGATGTCGAACGGCTGATGAAACAACTCCACGGCCTGGTCGAGGCCGGTAATACGGTAATCGTGGTGGAGCACGACATGCACGTCGCCGCCGGTAGCGACTGGGTCATCGATATGGGCCCGGGCGCTGGAGAAGCAGGCGGACGCGTAGTCGCGGCTGGTTTGTCCACCGTCATCGCCGAAGCGCCTGGAAGTCGCACCGGACCCTACCTGAATCGTGTTCTGTCAGAGGTGCGGCAGACAGGTGGACAACGGACTTGACCGATCGCACTCTAGGTCCGCTTTGGGTCAAGCCGACCAGATCGCCAGTCGCGTCATGTCTGCTTTGTGCCAATAGCAGACATTCCAGCAACTTTGCACAACTAGGTCCAGCTTTCCGGTAACCCACCATTCGCGCTAGAGCGGCGGGTTCGAAATGCTCGGTCGTTCGCCTTTTTGTTCGGAATCGTACCGTCTTGACCGTTGACTGGTGTCTCGGCTCTTTTTTTAATAAAGCCGCAAAGCATGGCCGGGAGGGCGTTGCTTGGCACACTATCGATGCTACTTCCTCGTAGGCGACGGCATCAGAACTGCGGAAAATATCGAAGCCGCAGACGCCGCAACGGCGCTCGCGAGCGCAGAGAAGTTGATCCTGAGAAGCTCGTTCCTTGCGGTCGAAGTTTGGCAGGAGAAGAATTTTATCGGTCGTGTTTCCATCGCACCCAACATCAGGGTCATCGTCGGTGGAAAGGACAAGACCGGGCCATGATCCCCACCCCCTGAGCATCGCTGCCCAGAGCTAGGCCCGCTTCAGTGTAAAGCGAAAGACGGCGCCGTCTTGCTGGGCCATACGCTCGATCCACAGACGACCACCATGGGCCTCGACAATCGTACGGGAGAGCGCCAGCCCCATGCCCATGCCGTTCGACTTCGTCGTGAAGAACGGCTTGAAGACTTCATCGGCAAGGTTGTCGGGAATCCCGGGCCCGGAATCTCGGACAGCCAATTCGACTTCACCCTTCGCGTCATTGGCCCGGGCCTCGATGACAATGCCTCTGGCGTCGAGCGGGCGCGACTCTACTGCGTGGATGCTGTTCACAAGAAGGTTGAGCAACACTTGCGAGAGGTGCACACGATCGCCAAGCACGCGCGGCAACCCGGGCTGCATCGCCAGAGCCAGGACAGCGTGCTTATCGCTCGCTTCAGAGTGGACCAGCGCGAGGACGTCTTGCACCAGATCCTCCACGACAAGCGGCTGCATCTCTATCGCGTGTCGCCGAGAGAACTGGCGCATCCGGGTGAGAATGTCGACGGCACGGTGATCGTCCCTGTTGACGTCGTCCAGAATGGCACGCAGCTCTTTGAGATCCGGCTTCTCGCTCTCCAGCTCCATCCGCGCCGCGTCCACATTGGCCGCTGTCGCAGTCAGCGGCTGGATCAACTCGTGTGCCAGCGCGGATGCCAGCTGTCCCAGCACGCTGACGCGCTCCGCCTGGGCTAGCTGCTCCCGAAGCCCAAGCAATTCCAACTGCGCACGTCTCTTCGCGATGATATCGCGCCCCAATGCATAGACCATCACCACCAAGGCGCCCAAGAACCACAGGAGATTGGACAGCGGTGCCCGCAGAACGCCGAATACCACAAGGTGCGCGTAGACGATTGTGCTGAACAGCGGAAGCACTATGCCCAACAAGACCGCAAGCGCCTTTCGTCTTGAGTCCGGCCCACCCTTACGCCATCGCCGAGCTGCGGTATCGATCAGATAAGCCATCACCAGGAACAGGCTGACCAACGCGAACATTTGCCAATAGGTCCGCGGTACGGCAGTCCCGATGACAGATATCTGTTCGCCGAGCAGCGACATCTGGCGCAAGGTGTCAATGCTCACAAAATTGAAGCTTGGGTGAAATATGAAATTCAGGACGATCATGGCCGATCGCATTACGATGATTGTCCACAAGAGCCACAATCTTCCAGTTTCGAGGTAATAGTGAGCAAAGAGCACCACCGCCATGAAGCCAAGGAAGACCGGAGCCATTAGCCAGCGCTGCCATATGCTGAACTCTTCAGCCGTCGCGGAATGCATCAAGCCGAGTTCGATAAAGCCGGAGCCGGCGGCTGCAACGCCGAGCAGGCAGAGCATCAGACTGGCGCGGTCTCGCCGTTCGACGAGCCACAGCCACCCGCACACCGCCGCCAGTGCAATCGCGACGGTTCCGCAGAGGGACCATAGGATTGTGACCATCTCCGCCCTCGTAATGAGGTCTGGCGCGCGTCGCAGTCGGAATTTGCTATTGCTAAGCGCGAACCGGGTAGCCCTGCGTCAATCGCAACATATTCAGCAGTCCTTGTAAATGGTCGCGGGGTCAATGGTCGCGGGGCCGCGCAGCTGCGCACGCGCCGCACACCATGAGACCCAGCTTTCCTTTTCTGTATGCGGGAAGAAAAATCGCCCAATGACAGGCTCCGATGCCCGCTCATCGGTCAGCGTCGGCACGTTGGCTAGAGTCCGCTATGTGCCAATTGCAGACATCGAACAGCGCGCACGCAAGACTCAGTTATGGTCTAGTAAGGCAAGCCCGCTGTGCGGATGTCGTGAAGCTACGGCCCGCATGGTCAACAGATTGAGGCGCGAGTTAGTCCGCACCTCGAAGGGGGATGTCATGAAGGTTATTGGGCTCATTGGTGGTATGAGCTGGGAAAGCTCTGCAGAATACTACCGCATCATTAACCAGGCCGTTCGACAGCGCTTGGGTGGTGTGCATTCGGCCAAATGCCTGATGTGGTCGATGGATTTCGGTGAAATTGAAAGACTGCAGCACGATGGTGACTGGACTACGTTGACCAACGAAATGGTCGCCGCCGCGCGGCGGCTGGAGTCTGGTGGCGCTGACTTCATCGTTATCTGCACCAATACTATGCATCGAATGGCGGATGCAGTTTCAGATGCCATTTCCATTCCGCTGCATCATATCGCGGACCCGACTGCTCGCAAGATCATGGATGTCGGACTGCGTCGGGTCGGTCTTCTAGGAACTGCTTTTACAATGGAGCAAGACTTCTACAAGAGACGCCTGGCCGAGAATTTCGGTTTGGATGTCATGGTACCTGATGATCAGGACCGCAAGACGGTTCACGATATCATCTACAAGGAACTGGTCGCAGGCATCGTCAGGAACTCATCCCGTGAGGCTTACAGAAAAGTAATCCAAAGGCTTGTAGATCGCGGAGCCGAAGCCATTATCATGGGATGTACGGAGATCATGCTGTTGGTCTCGCAGACGGACAGTGGAGTCCCGGTCTTCGACACAACCGAAATACACGCGCTGACCGCTGTTGACATCGCCCTCGGTGGCAGAGATCCTGAATTACCCTAGCTCCGCAATCTTGAGCGACGCAACGATTGCCGGCAGCACGACTTCCGCTTTGTGCCAACAGCGGACATGCTGGTTTCTCTGCGACACTGGCTCCCTAGTCCTGGCGACCCGCCCAGCACTCTCTCAACGAGCCATTTCGTTCGGCGCATGGGCCAGGTTCTGCGCGAATATAGCGGGCAGTAGGAGTGGCCGCTCCCGCTTCAAGAACGGCGGTTTCACAGCAAGTCCGCGGGCCAGCGCGAATGCTGCGAACAGGCTTGCGGTAGCTGCCATGAAGTAAAACAGGCCGACGATGCCAAAGACAGACATGACTGCAGATCCCAGGAGCGGTCCTAGAGCGGACCCCACCCCTGAGATCAGGATCAAGCGTCCACTGACTGCAACGGCGCGCTCGGCAGGCATCCGGTCGTTGGCATGCGCCACGCAGACCGGATAGATGACCGACATGAACCCTCCGAGCAGCAGCCAAAGAGGTTCGAAAGCGGGCGTCGCACGCACCAGGTGGATTGTCCCCGCAAGTACGGCAAAGGCAAGCGCGCAGAGGCCGGCAACCACGCGCCGGTCGAACTTGTCGGACACTTTGCCGACGGGAACCTGGAGCAGCATGCCGCCAAAAATTGCCAGCGCGATGTACGAGGAGATCTTGAAGACTGGAAGCCCACTCGCCTGGCCGAACACCGGCATCAGCCCGAAGAAGGCGCCGCTATTGATGCCGGCGACAAAACAGCCAACAACTGCAACTGGCGCCGCGCGCAAAACTTCGCCTAACTTGAGGCGCACGATCGCCGCGATGGCCGGCTGTTCGCTGCGCGTGGTGGCGACCAGGATGATCGCGAGACAGAGAATGATTGCCCCCAGTTCGAACAGGAGAGCTCCTTCCGGAGAGCCCAGGAGCAGAACAAACTGGCTGCCGGCGAAGGTGAGATAGGTCGCCACCATGTAGATCGAGAACACCGTGCCTCGCGTCTCGATCGTAGACTTGACGCTGAGCCAGCTCTCGGTTGCGACGAATAGGCCGGCGCAGCCAAAGCCGGTCATCAGCCGGAAAATGGTCCAAAGTACGGGATCAAAATGCAGGACAAGGCCAAGAACCGCAATTGCGACCGTAGCCGCAAAGGCCGCAAATGCGCGAATGTGCCCGCTGTTCTGGATAACCACCTTGCACAGGATCGAACCGGTCACATAACCGCAGAAAAAAGCGGACGTCACGATGCCGGTCACGAATGCATCGGTGCCGGCGGAAGCAAGACGGATTCCGACCAGCGTTCCCATATAGCCGTTGACCAGCTGCACCAGTGAGATGCCGATGATGAGCGATCCTTGGGCAGCGAGAATCCGACCCATTAATTCGACTCCTTCAGCGCCAGCGCGCGGGCACCAAGTCGTGACAAAATGCTAGGACCGCCGTCGGGCCCTAGATTTCGGCGCCCATCAACCCCCTCAGTTGGCGAGCGGCGGCACTCTTGTGGTCTCAGGATGAACCCGCTCAACAATGGAGCGCACTATTCGGTCAGCGACTCTGGTCTCGATATCCAGGAGCGTGGTCGGTGTCAGCTTACTCTCTTTGCTCCACGTCCAGATGAATTGGCCGGAATTGGAATCCAGAAGCGTCACCGAGACCCACAGACTGGTATTCGTTGGATTCACCGAGCCGGCCAACACGTAATCTACTTTGGGTTCTGGTTGTCCAAGGCCGTGGCCACGCCCTACATCTGGCGCATAGACAAACAAGTCCTCATTCTGCGTCAGCTTCACGATGATCTGCGTCGTGAGTGCGCGAGCAAGAAACGCGCGGTTGGCGTGGCCGCTCATGTCCTGAAATGGCTGCACCAGGATCTTGGGCTCGCGCAAACCACCTGACCTGACGATGTCCGAGGAATCCAAGCGCCAGTAGATACTCAGCCATGCTCCGGTGGCGAGTATCAATACAGCTGCAGCCAATGCAAACATTCGCAGCGCGTCACCAGAGACGGCGCTCCGCGACAATGGCAACTCGGCCGGAATGACATGAAGCTCTTCACACGCGAGATCGTCCTTGTCCTGCGGCGGCTTATTGTCTGTGCGCGTGAAGCTCGCCACATACGAACCCTTCGGTATGTCAATCCGCAGCGAATCATTTGCTCCAGCCGTGAGATAGTAGCGGCGGAGCGAATGCCGAAGATGGCCAGCCTCGATCCGCACGATTGGATCTATGAGCGGGTCGAAGTTTTCGTCACGACCAAAAACGGCAAGTGCAATGCTGTAGGCCTTAAGAAATTTCCCGCGGCCCGCTAACGTTTCCTCAACAACATAAGAAAAGAAGCGTTTGTTGCGAGCGGACGCGTCGAATTGATCGCATGCTAACAGCGCTCGCAGATGTTCGCCGACTTCATCGTGGGTTGGGCCGATGGCTTCTATCTTCTTATTCGCTTGCTGCGCCACACGCCCTCCTCAGACGGCTGTGCAAGATTTCGGACTTTCTTTTGCCAAGAGAAAGTCTGCGCTGAGGTGGTGTCATGCGCAATCTCTGCTTCGTTAGATCGTCTCCCCTGAGCACGTTTGAACCGATTTTACCGGTCCTACGAGCCTCGTGGGTGCTTAAATGCCGCATTGCGCTCGGTCCACTGTCTTTCAATAAGGTCGTACCGCCCTGTACGGCGAGCTCTAGCTCGTCTTTCGACCATCGCCGGGCCTCCCAGCGATGTCCGCTTATCATCCTGATCTGGGTTTTGAGTCGACAAAGGTTCGGTTAAGGTCAAGAACGGTGCAACGCTGCAATCCTATTTTTTTCTAGGGGAATGTCGTATGAATCCACCTTGCCTGGGTCTTCTTGTAAGCGCCGCGCTGCTGTGCGGCTGCAGCTCCCATCCTCGGCAGGATGCAGCGCAGGTCCCGTTCGCGCAATCCAAGGTTGGCGATTACACGACCACGCGGATCCGCTATTCCCCGTTTGAGGATGCCGATGTTCTTCGGGCGAGCATCGAACAGGCCTTCATGCAGGAAATGCCGGAGAGCTACAGCATCGGCCCGAACGGCGAGCACATCTACAACTATCTTTCCATTTCCGGCGGCGGATCGGATGGCGCGTTCGGCGCCGGCCTGCTCAACGGCTGGTCCGAGACCGGCGACCGTCCGAAGTTCAAGGTGGTAACCGGGGTCAGCACCGGCGCGCTGATCGCACCGTTGGCGTTTCTCGGATCGGATTTTGACGAGGCACTGAAGAAATCCTACACCACGGTCGATGCCAGCCATATCTTCACAATGCACGGCCTGCTGCCGATGCTGTGGTCGGAATCGGCGACATCGACGAAGCCGCTGCAGGATCTGATCGGCACCTATGTCAGCGAGCACGTTCTGGACCTGATCGCGGCTGAGTACAAGAAGGGCCGGCGGCTTTATGTCGCGTCGACCAACATCGATGCGGAACAGCCGATCATCTGGGACATGGGTGCAATCGCCGCGAGCGGCAAGCCCGACCGGCTGGAGCTGTTCCGCAAGGTGCTCCTGGCATCGGCGTCGATCCCGTCGCTGTTCCCGCCCGTCCTGATCGACGTGAATGCCAACGGCAAGAAGTACCAGGAGATGCATGTCGACGGCGGCGTGTTCTTCCAATCCTTCTCGATCTCGTCGATCGTCGACCTGCCGACCGTCATTCGCGCCGCGCATCCCGAGTTCACGGGCGAGGTCCGGCAGAATCTCTATGTCCTGCGCAACGGCTGGGTGACGCCGACGTTCCAGCAGGTCGACCGCAACATCATGAGCATTTCACAGCGTGCCATTCTCTCGATGTTCAAAGTCTCCGGCATCAATGACATATGGCGGCTTTATCTCGGTGCGAAGGACGACAAGGTCGCGTTTCACTATACAGCCATACCGGCGGATTACGTGCCGTCGACGCCGGATCAGTTCAACAAGGGAGAGATGAACCGGGAGTACGACTACGGGCGGAAGATCGCGCTGGACGGGATTAAATGGCTCACCGTGCCGCCAGGTTACGCCGCGCCGCCGGAGCAGATGCCACAATGATCCTGCAGGTCTGCTTTAGGGTCAAAAGCCGACCTCAGTCGCAACCGCCTTATGTCCGCTTTGTGCCATTAGCAGCCGGCGCCAGCAATCCTGGGAACGTCCGCTCTTGCGCTGGTAGCGGACGTTCCCTACGAGAAGAGCCTCTGGGCTTGGCACAAGGGAGGACTCAAAGGCACGTGACCGTCTGGTTTGGCCCTAACGCAACAAGCGGTCAATACTCCCAATAGGCCGGAATGAAACGGAAGGCGTGGCCGGCGAGAGCCACCCGGCCGAACGGGAACGACACGTGCGCTGCCACCAGCACCTCGCGGCTCTCCGCCAGCTCCCGCAACAGACGGGTCCGGACCCTGACCGCTTCCTCTGGATCATGATCGAACGCGTTGTACCAGTCGGGGCGTTCGAAGTGGTTGTGAAACACGGAATCCCCGAGGAAGGTCATCCGTTCGCCGCCCGACGCCAGCCGGACAATGCTGTGCCCGGGCGTGTGGCCGCCGGTGCGGCGGACGACGACGCCAGGCGCCACTTCGTGTTGCCGGTCGAATAGCTTCAGCTGACCGCGATACTTGTCCAGAAAGCGCGTGGCGACGGGTCCAAGCACGTCGCGCACCGGCGCGGGCATGTAGGTCGGAAGCTGGGCGACGTCCAGAATTTGGTCTCGGCCGCCGCCACGTGAATCGGCACGTCCGGACGCAGCCGCCCCATCAGTCCGTCGGCGAGCAAGCCGCCGACATGGTCCACATGCATGTGGGTCAGCACGACGTCGGCAATGGACGCCGGATCGATGCCCGCGGCTGCCAGCCGCGACGCCAGACCAAACGGAGGACTAAGACCTTGATAACAAACACCGCAGCATTTCAAGTGGCGACCCCGAGAGGATTCGAACCTCCGACCTGCGGTTTAGGAAACCGACGCTCTATCCTGCTGAGCTACGGGGTCGTATGGGCGTGGGCAGGAGCGGCCGCCGTTCTTATAGCAGAGCGCCGCGGACCTTGTCAGGCCCCCCAACGCGTCGCCGTTTTTCGAGCGCTTCCAACGCCTTGGACCCGGCGCCCGCTAGGAGCCCAGCAAGTCTTGCGGCGCGATGATGTGCGGTCGATCGCCGCTGCCGGCCGCTTGATTCACCATGTCGCCGGTGCCGCCAGGGCCGTCGCCGCCCTTGCCGTCCCACAGCGCGATCAGGTGAACCGACCCCTGGCGCCGTGCCAGGTCCAGCATGTGCGTGTTGCAGGTTGCGAACGCGTCGTCCGTCACCGGCAGGTTGAGCGCGAGCCGCCGCTCCGCCGGCGTCTGGTCCCACAGCCGCCGGAATCGCCGCGGCCAGTCGCCGTCGTCGACGCCCTCGACCGATGCCTTCGCGAACTCATCCGGCGCGAACGGCAGGACGATGGTCGTCGCGATCCCGCGCTTGCGGCATTCCTCGTGGAACAGGATGTCACCGCCGCGCGCACCGCTGGCGAAGCAGCCGGCGATGCCGCGCGCCTTGAGGCGGTCAAGCTCCGCACCGATCGCTGTGCGCGCTGCGCCTTCAAGGGCAGGCGGGAAGCGCGGCTCCTTCCGGTCCGGAAGGTCGGTCATGTGGCCGGTGAATACGAGCACAATCGGCATGGAATGCAGTGCTTTCAGTGCTTGACCGAAGGTCGTGTCGTGGAGCGAAACACCTAGCCACCCAATGCGTTCCGAAGTCGTGCAATCACCTTTTCCAGCCGTTCCTTGATCTGCGGGTCGGCAGCAAACTCCACCGATCCCATCAGGGTCTCAATGGTCGCATCGAGTTTCCAATCCGCGGCAGATTCACGCTCTACGATGTCAGCAAGTTCTTCAGCCTTGGCGGCGTCGCTGGCATCGAACGCGGCGCCAAGCAAGGTGGACTTCGTCCACTCGTTGTCGGTCTTGCGCAGCAAGGCGGCTTCACAGGCGATCACCACAAGATTGTTGACGGCCTGAGCACGTTCGAGATCGCCTGGCCCGCCGCGAGCCCTGAGAAGACTCGGGAGATTCGATGTCGGATAATAGTCGTTGAGATCGAGCATCATGCCCCGCGTGTAGTGCTCGATTGCCTTCTCCAAGTAGGCGCGGCGACCTCGATCGTCCTTGGCCTTCCTGGCTTCCTTGGCGAGCTTCTTGTAGCGTCCGCCGAGCAAGCCCTGGCGCTCCGAGCTGTCGCCCGACAGCTCGATCAAAGCGTGCAGCTCGCCGATCGCGGCAAGATGATCGCCGACCTTGGACTGCGCCAGCGCGCGACGTTCCTTGACCACCGTCAACTGGCGGATCTCCTCCGGCAAGCTGTCGATGAACGCGATGGTGCGGGAGAACGGGCAGTTGTCGCGGGCGAGGTTGACAAGCTCGACCGCGACCGAAGCCATGATCGGCCGCGCTGCGCCGTAGCTGGCCAGCAGCTCCTCCATGCGCTTGACGCGCTCGTCGCCGCGCGCGGCGCGCGCAGCCGTCACGTCCGCCTGGAACTTCGACAGGCTCTCGACCAGGTTGCGAAACGAGCCGCGCCGAGCATCCAGCTTCGGGAACCCAGGCAGGCTGTAGAGCGGGGTCTTCGCCGCGGTGTGCTTGGGAATCTCGCGCTTCAGCAGGTCGATGGCGGCCTTGGCGTCGGCGTCGGCGATTTCCTTCGCCGGCAGCGCGTAGCGGATCTGCCGCATCTGCGCCACGTCGAACAGCTGCTTCGACCATTCCGCCGAGATGAGGACGCAGCCCGCCTCCTTGGCGCCGTGCCGGATGCCGACTTCGTAGTAGACATTGCCGTTCGACAGCGTCATGTCGGCGACGACCAGATCGGCGAGCGTCAAGCGCTCCAGCATGTCGGCGATGATGAGCGCGCCCAGATCCTCATCCGCGCGCACCGCTTCATAATTGAGCGCCGCAATGGCCGGGCGCAGGACCTTTTCCCACAACTGATCGAAGTCCACTTCCGGCGGCGACTTCCCGTCCGCGACACCGGTCGGCTTGGTCCCGAATGGCATGACCATGAAACAGATCGGCCGCAGCCCCTCTCCCATGACCTGCTCCCCCTCACGACTGACAGACGTGACCAAGATCTTCGGCTTGGCCTGCTTCGCGAGATGCATCCATCATCGCGGAATTGCCGTGGCCGCCCGCTTGCAGCATACCGGAGAGCGGCTGTCTCCGGCCAGGGCAATGCAGCCGCAATCCGCGGCTACTCGGCCTCCACCGCCTTGATGACCGTGTCGCTGACGGCGCCGAGGGGTGCGGTCTTGAGCAGCGGATCGGGCGCGGCGGTCAGCAGGATCGTCACCGTCCGGTCGTACGCGGCGGGATCGAGATGGCCGAAGGGCATGCGTCCCACCTCCACCAGGTCGTTGGCCGCCCAGATGGCGCGCAGCAGGGTGGCGAGATCGGGCGCCGGCGGCGCGGTCTTCTCGGCCAGGAACTCCGCTGCCTTGCGAGCCTCGTCCGCCGCGCTCTGCCAGCCCGCGCGCGCGCCGGCGAGGAAGCGCGCAATCCGCTGGATCCGGTCGGGATATTTCAGGTCCTCTCCGCGCGCATAGACCCCGTCCTCCAGCGTCGCCGTCCCGACGTCTTCATACGAGAAGATCCGGTAGTCGAACGTGGTCTTGCCCTGCAGGGCAAGCTGCAGCGGCAGCGCGTAGGTCTCGCCGGTGAAGCAATCGCTGCTCCGGCTGCGGTAGGAATCGGGATCGAGCCCTTCGCGCAGGATGGTGACGCCGTCCGCCTCGCCATAGATGCCGAGCCCGATCTTTTCCATCCAGGCGTAGAACGACCCCTCCTGCCCGCCGGACCACAGCGAGATGTTCATGCCCTTGAGGTCCTTCGGCTCCTTGATCGACCGCCGGCAGGCCAGCACCAAGCCGGATTTCTGGAAGATCTGGGCGACGTGGCGGATGTCCGCCCCTTCCGCCCGCGTCCGCAGGGCGTGCGGCATGACGTCGATGGCAAGGTCGGCGTCGCCGTTCGCGAGCACGGCCGCCGGCTCATCCGCCACCACGAATTCGGGATCCAGCCCGACGCGCGCGAACCAGCCGCCGGCCTCCGCCAGATAGTAGCCGATGGTGCGGCCCGACGGCCCTTCGGGCAGCGCTATCACGATCGGCGTCAGCACCGCGCTCTGCGCCGTGTCCTGAGCGGCGGCGGGGGCATGGCAGGCGGCGAGCAGCAGGAGCGCGGCCAAAACGCGGCCCGAGCGCCTTCCCGCGACGGCAGCCTGCATGATCCATCTCGCCTTGCGTTCCATTGCGGAGCAGATTACAGGCGCGGCTTGGCGGCGCGCAATCCGCCGCCGCAGGCAACCGACCGCGGGCAACAAGCCTGTGGGCAACTCAGGGCGCGAAGGCGAGCACTTTATGCAAATCCGGTCTCTCGGCATTGCCGGCGCGGGCGCCTGGGGCACGGCACTGACGATCCAGGCCGTGCGGGCGGGCCTCGCCACCACCTTGTGGGCGCGGCGGCCGGAGGCGGCGGCGGCGATCGCCGCCAGCCGCGCCAATCCCGACTACCTGCCCGACGCCACGCTGCCCGAGGAGGTGGCCGTGACCGCCCAGCTGACGGCCGCGCTGGCCGCCGATGCCATCCTCTATGTGCAGCCGTCCCAGCACTTGCGCGCCTTCTGCACCGCCGCGCGCGGCGCTTGGCGCGCCGGGACGCCGCTGGTGCTGTGCGCCAAGGGGATCGAGCTCGGCAGCGGCCTGCTGCTCACCGACGTGGCGGCGGAGCTGCTGCCGGAGGCGCCGGTCGCGGTGCTGTCCGGTCCCAGCTTCGCCAGCGAGGTGGCGGCCGGACTGCCGACCGCGGTGGTGATCGCGAGCGCAGATGCCGCGCTCAACGAGGCGCTGATGCAGGCGCTGTCGCATGGCGCCTTCCGGCCCTATGGCAGCCTCGATCCGGTCGGCGTGGAGCTGGCAGGCGCCGCCAAGAACGTGCTCGCCATCGCCTGCGGCATCGTGATGGGCAAGGGCCTGGGCGAGAATGCGCGCGCCGCGCTGGTCACGCGCGGCCTCGCCGAGCTGGCGCGCCTCGCCCACGCTTTGGGTGGCCGGGCGGAGACCATGCTGGGCCTGGCCGGTGTCGGCGACGTGGTGCTGACCTGCAACTCGATGAAGTCGCGCAACGCCTCGCTCGGCTTCGAGCTTGGCCGCGGCCGGGCGCTGGCGGAGATTCTCGGCCAGCGGCGCAGCGTGGCGGAAGGCGTGCCAACCGCGGCGGCGCTGGAGGCGCTGGCGGCGCGGCTCGGCGTCGACATGCCGATCGCCAGCACGGTCGCCGCCGTCCTGTCCGGGCGCGCCGAGATCGATTCGGCGATCAGCGCCCTGATGACCCGGCCGCTGAAGCACGAGGCCTAGCGCTGCCGCGCATTGAGACCCACCGGTATCCCTAACGAATGGCTAACTAAATGGGACCGCGCTAACGCGGCTGGAACGCATGCGCTCTATCGCCGCGACTCCGGCACGCGGTATCATGGCGGTCGCCGCAAGGTAGGAGGACGACGTGAATCCCGAGCGTCTGCTGTGCGCCACCGACGGCTCGCCGCCGTCCGAGAAGGCCGTGCACTACACGGTCAGCCTGGCGGAGGAGCTGCGCCGTCCGATCACCTTCCTGCTGGTGGCGGACGGTGCGCTGGAGACGGTACCCGCGGTGTGGGACGAGGCGCGCGTCAAGGCGGAGGACCTGCCGCCGGACAAGGAGCTGCTGGCGGCGCTGAAGACCGCCTTGCAGCACAAGCTGCTCAGCGTCCGGCTGGTGCGCGCCTACGGCAACGACCCGGCGGAAGCGATCGTCTCTTATGCCGAGCGCAACGGCTACCATCACATCATCGTCGGCTCGGAAGGGCGGACCGGCGCCAAGCGCATGCTGCTTGGCTCGGTCGCCGAGGACGTCGTCACCCGCGCCCACTGCCCAGTCACCGTGGTGCGGTGAGCGCCACTCGCCGCCGTTGGCAGAGCGGTTCGGTAACCATATCGAAAGCTTTACACACGATCTTGCGAGCAGCCTCTTGTGTTCGCGCCGAAATTTCCTATTTGACGTGACGGCGCTTTGATGTATTTTCGCGCCCCAGTCGAAACTGCTTACGAGTGCTTTGATGTACGCCTTGCGCCACCGACGACATATCCCCCAGACCCTGCCGGGCGGGATGGTCGTTCGTACGCAAGGATCGGAGCACTTCCATTAGCGAAGTGATCCTCCAGGCGGCGGACGATCCGGGCAAGCCGGCGAGACGTTCGAAGACCTGTTGAGAAGGATCACCACCGATGAAACTCATCAAGCCCGAGTATCTGATCAAACCTGAACCGGCCGTGCTGGCTGGCGCCGTCGAGCGTTTGTACGACGACGTGTTTGGCCCGGCACGGTTCCACAAGGCTTCCTACCTGTTCCGAGAGGGCGTCGCGCCCGTTCAGGAACTGAGCTGGATCGCGCTGGAAGGCGACCGATTGGTGGGCGCCATCCGTTACTGGCCGATCCTGGTCGGCGAGACCGGCCATTCGGCCCTGCTGCTGGGTCCGCTTGCGATCGCGCAGGACCGCGCCGGCAAGGGCATCGGCCGCGCCCTCATGTTCAAGACCCTCGATCTTGCCGCGCAGCTTGACCACGACCTCGTGCTGCTGGTCGGCGATGTCGACTACTACAAGAGATTCGGGTTCGTCCCGGCGACGCCGCACGGCTTCGTCATGCCGGGCGAGTCACGGCCTGACCGCCTCCAAGTGGCCCCGCTGAAGGACAATGTCCTGGGCCGGATCGCGGGGGAGGTTCGCCACCTGCACACCGGGTTGCCAGCCATCGCTGTTGCCAAGGCCCGGCGCGCGCCCCGCAGAGCCCGCGCCCGCTGATCCGAGCGGAGAGTGATGAGCGGCCCGCCGGAACGAACCGGCGGGCCGTTTGCTTGTACGACTGTTGCAGGCGAGGAGCGCTATGCCACGGATCTTCCGGCAAGAGCTGACCGTCACCGATGAGGCGATCGACGCGTTCGGCCACGTCAACAACCAGCGCTACGTGCCTGGATGCAGGAGGTCGCCACTGCCCACTCCGCCGCCAACGGCTGGCCGATGGAGCGCTACCTGGAGATCGGCGCTGCCTGGGTCGTGCGCTCGCACTTCATCGAGTATCTGCGCCCTGCCTTCGCCGGCGATGCGCTCGACATCCATACCTGGGCTTCCAGCCTGGCACTGCGCGAAGTGGTGCGCAAATACGCGTTCCGCCGCGCCGGCCAGCTCTTGGCGCAGGCCGAGACCAAATGGGTCTACGTCGACATCAAGAGCGGGCGCCCGAAGCGCATTCCGGAAGAATTGCTGGCCTCCTTCGAGGCGGTTCCAGACGACGATGTCGAATTGAAAACCGCGATCGAAAAATAGATGCGGCGACCTAGCCCCGCAGCGTCGCGCAGGATTGCGCGATGATGTCGATCGAGGAATCGAACCGCTCCGGCGCGCCGACGCCAAGCTTGAGGCTGGCCGCCGTGTTCGCGGCGCCGGAGTTGATGATCTTCAGCAACTCCCTGCGCTCCGGCGGCCCTTCAAGAGCATCGATCGATTGCGAGAAGTAGCGCTGATGGTCGGCCGGCACCGGGTCATCCAGGCAGGCCGGGCGCGGCGATTGCGGATTCGCCATCCAGTCCGTCCGGGCGGCCGCACATTGTTGCAGGTCCCGAAGGACGAGATCGCAAGCGGCGCTGACATCGCCGCCCTTGGCTCTGGCCTCGAGATCGTCATCCGGCCGTGACGTCCCGCAGCCGCAGAGCACCAGCGAAATGGCCAAGGCGCGGAGCCAGCGCATCGCAACACCTGCGAACAAAAAGGGCGGGAGTTGCCTCCCGCCCTCGCACTCTAGCGCGGCACCGAGCCTCAGCCCAGGTGCATCCACACCGACTTGGTCTGGGTGACGGTGGTCAGCGTTTCCAGGCACTTGTCGCGGCCCATGCCGGACTGCTTGAAGCCGCCCCAGATCGAGGTCATGTCGCCGTGGTCGAAGCAGTTCACCCACACGATGCCGGCCTCGATGTCGCGCGCCGCCTTGTGGGCGACCGAGACGTCCGAGGTCCAGATCGAGGCGGCGAGGCCATAGATCGAATCGTTGGCCATGGCGATCGCGTCGTCCAGCTTCTTGTAGGTGAGGACGCCGGTGACCGGGCCGAAGATCTCTTCCTTGGCGATGCGCATGTCGTTCTTCACGCCGGTGAACAGCGTGGGCGAGACGTAGCAGCCTTTGTCCAAGCCCTTCGGCGTTGCGCCGCCCATGGCGAGCTTGGCGCCTTCTTTCTTGCCGATGTCGATGTAGGAGAGCACGCGCTTCTGCTGCTCCTTGGTGACCAGCGGGCCCATCGTGGTCGAGGGGTCGAGCGGGTCGCCGGGACTGAAGCTCTTCTTCGCCTTCTCCAGGAACTTCGAGACGAACTCGTCATGGATCTTGGCGTCGACGATCAGGCGCGAGCCGGCGTTGCACACCTCGCCCTGGTTTCCGTAGATGCCATTCACCGCATACTGCACCGCGGTGTCGAGATCCGGCACGTCGCCGGTGATGATCTGCGGGGTCTTGCCGCCGCACTCGGTGGTGACGCGCTTCATGTTGGACTGGCCGGCATAGACCATCATCAGCTTGCCGACTTCGGTCGAGCCGGTGAAGCCGATCTTGTCGACGTCGTTGTGGAGGGCCAGCGCCTTGCCGGCCTCTTCGCCGAGGCCGTGGATGACGTTGAACACGCCCGCTGGGCCACCCGCTTCCATGAACAGCTTGGCCATCAGGTTGGCTGACAGCGGCGACTGCTCCGCCGGCTTCAGGATCACCGAGTTGCCGGCGGATAGCGCCGGCGCGGTCTTCCATGCCGCCATCATCAGCGGATAGTTCCACGGCACGATGCAGCCGACGACACCCAGCGGCTGACGCAGGATGTAGTGGAACTCGGTCGCCGCGGTCTCCGTGACCTGGCCCGCGATCTTGTCGATCGTCTCGCCGAAATAGTTGAACGTCATCACCGCGCCGGGGATGTCGATGTTCAGCATCTCGCTGATCGGCTTGCCCATGTCGGTGGTGTCGAGCAGCGCGAACTCGAGCGCGTTGTCCTCGATCAGCCTGGCGAACTTGTAGACGACGGCCATGCGGTCGCGCGGCGCCATGCGCGACCAGACGCCGGACTTGAACGCCTTGCGCGCGGCCTTCACAGCCGCGTCGACGTCGCTGGCATCGCCGCGTGCGACTTCCGCGATCACGTCGCCGGTCGCCGGATTGATGGTCTGGAACGTCTTGCCCTTCTTCGACGAGACGAACTTGCCGTCGATGAAGTGACGGGTTTCGGGCTTCAGCTTGGCGGCCGCCTTGTGCAGCGCCTTCGCGTCCAATGACCTTGCTTGTTCGAGATTCATGTCAACCTCCCTTGCTCTTTTCGGGCGCGCAGGGTCGTCGGGCGCGCCAATCCCGCCCTGCTTATAGCCCGCCGCAAATGGCCGCGCCAGAGCACCGGGCTGACCCGCATGGGTCATGCCATCATCAGCGGTAAGGCCTTAGGAACGTGTGGAAATCCGCGCCCTTTCGCGGGCCCGGATGCGTTCGCGATGCAAGGCGTAAAGACCTGAGCCGACGATCAGCGCAATGCCGACCCAGGTGGTGATCGCAGGCCAGTCGCCGAACCAGATGAAGCCGATGATCACCATCCACAGCATCTGCACGTAGATGAATGGCGCGAGCGTGCCGCCGGGCGCCGCTTCGAACGCCTTGATCATCAGGTAGTGGCCGAGCCCGCCCGAGACGCCGAGCGCGAAGAACAGGAGCCAGACGGTGCCGGAGGCAGGCTGCCAGATGAAGGGCATCGCCAAGGTGAGACCGATGAATCCCGCGATGCCTGAATAGGCCAGCGACGTGCCGGCCGAATCCTCACGCGAGACGATGCGGGTCAGCGTGGCATAGATCGAGCCGCAACCGGCCGAGCCCAGCGACAGCAGCATGCCCCAATGCATCATGCCGAAGCCGGGCCGGATCACCACCAATACGCCAATGAAGCCGACCGCGATCGCCAGCCAGCGCCGGACACCGACGCGCTCGGCCAAGAAGAAGTGAGCGATGCCGGTAATCAGCAGCGGCTCGATGAAAGCGACCGCCTGCGCTTCCGCCAGCGGCACGTAGCTGACCGCGCCGAAGAAGAACAAGGTCGCGCCGAGCAGCAGCAGCGAGCGCGCCAGCTGCAGCCACGGATGCTTGGTCACAAACATGCGCGCCCAGCGCGTTGCCGACCACACCGGCTGCCCCACCGGCCGCTCGGCATAGAATGGCAGGAACACCACATGGAACACATAGCGCCCCCAGGCGACCTGCAGCACCGGGATGAAGTACGAGGTCTCCTTGGCCAGCGAATCGAGGATCGTGAACACGATCCCCGAGCCGAGCAGGAACAGGATGCCCCGCAGATGATTGTCTTTGGTCAATTGGACTACTTTGCTGGACGGATCAGCGGCCGACCTGCCGGTCGCGCTGTTGGGCGCGCGTGTCGCCGCGCTGTGGATGCATGCGTTCTTCCGCCACCGCTTCGATGGCGCGCTTGAGATCGGCATCGCCCGCCAGCAGGTCCTGGAAGTCGCCGGAGCTGAGCTCCAGCAGGCGGCAATAGCCGAGCGACACCACATCGGCGTTGCGCGGCTGTCCGGTCAGCAAGGCAAGCTCGCCGAAGAATTCGCCGCTGCCAAGCTCCACCGGCTTGCCGGGGATCAGCACCGCGGCCGCGCCCGAAGCGATGAAATACATCGCATCGCCGCGCTGGCCGCGCCGCACGATCGGGTCGCCCGGCAGGGTCATGCGCGGCTTCAGCAGCCGCGCGATCGAGGCGCGCTTCTCGGGCTCGAGCTTGGCGAACAGGGGCACGCGTTCCACCAGCTCGGCCGCGGACAAGGCTACGTCCAGCCGGCCCTGCTTGTCGAGATCGGCCCAGCGCTCGTCTCGGTCGTGCTCCAGGGCTTCCGCCACCTCGCCGCCGACGATTGCGCGCTCCTTCCACTCATCGTAGCGATCGCTCTCCATCTGGCGCGCGATGCGGCCGAGATAGCGACTCTGCAGCTCGCGGGTGAAATCGGGATACTGCAGGCGCAGCGCCGTCAACGCCTCGTCGATTGCGCGCGTGCGCTCCAGGATCAGGCCGCGGATCTCGATCGCAGTCTCTTCGCCGAGCAGCGCGGTCAGGCGGTCACGGCAGAAGCCGAGCAGCTCGCCGATCACCAGGCGGCGGTTGAGCATGGCCTCGCAGCGCTCCGCCAAGGCGTCCGCCAGCAGCCGCTCGACGCCGAATTCGTGGTTGAGCCAGATGCCAAGATTCATCCGCCAATCGTGGCGCAGGGTCTGGCGCGCCGCGTTGGCGTAACCCTCGCGGCCGTTGAAGCGCGCCGCCTCGCGCAGGCGCCCGGCATCGGTCAGCAAAGTTGCGGCGATCCGGCGCGGCATGATGCCGTCCTTGAAATTCTTGAAATACCGTACCTCTTCCTGCGCGCTCAGCATGGCGAGGCCGATCGACAGCAGCTCATCCAGCATCAGGTCGCCGCGGCCGGCGCGGATGCGGCGGAAATGATTGAGCTGTAGCGCATAGCGGGTGGTGATCATGTCGATGGCGGCGGAGGCGAGGCCCTCGCGCCGGCCGATGGCGCGCACTTCCTGGTCGATCTCCTCGATCGCGAGAGAGAGTGCGCGGTCGCGCAGCCCGCGATCCAGCGCCGACAAGCGGTCCAGCTTCAGCCAATGGATCATCAGGCGCAGGGTCGTGCCATTGATGAACAGGGTCATCAGCACGTAGCCGGTGACGCTGGTGGCGATGAAGTCGCGCAGCGAATCGGAAGCATCCGGATGCTCGACCACCGCGAGCGCCAACGCCAGCGAGATGGCACCGCGCAGGCCGCCCCACGCCACCACCACCTTCATCCGGTTGTTGACGCGCTCCGCCACGCCGAGGGCGGTCAGCAGCGGCAGCAAGCCGCCGACCACGATGATGCGCGCCACCAGCGCCGCGATGTAGAGCACCAGGATGATGCCGACCTCTGCCCAGCTGGTGCGGCTCATGATTTCCGGCACCAGCATGGCGGCGAGCAGGAAGATGAGGGAGTTGGCCCAGAAGCCGAGCTGGCCCCACGCGCCCTCCATGTGCTCGTGCGTGCGCGGCGACATGCGGGTGCGGCCGAGGGAGCCGACCACCAGCCCGGCGGCGACGCAGGCCACGACGCCCGAGACGTGGAAATAATGCTCCCCCACGTAGAAGCTGAGATAGGCGAGCGCGACCGTGAGGGTGATCTCCGCCGCCGTGACGCCCTTGAGCAGCGGCAAGATGTAGCAGACCGCCAGCCCCATCGCGGCGCCGATGGCCGCGCCGCCCAGGAACTTCACCAGGAAGTCGACCGCGACCCCACCCCAGGATGCCTCTTGTCCGGCCATCAGCATGCCGGCCAGCATGCCGAACAGGGCGATCGCCGCGGCGTCGTTCAGCAGGCTTTCGCCTTCGACCAGCATGGTGAGCCGGCGGGGCGCGCCGATCTCGCGAAAGATGCCGACCACCGCCGCCGGATCGGTGGTGGCGATGATGGCGCCCAGCATCAGGCAGGCGATCAGGCCGTAGGTCGTAAGGGCGGAGAGCGTGACGCCGACCACCACCATGCACACCACGACCGCCACCACCGCCATCAGCAGGATCGGCGCCACGTCGTTCAGCATGCGCCGCACGTCGATGGCGAGCGCGGTCTCGAACAACAGGGTGGGCAGGAAGATGACCAGGAACGCCTGGGACGAGATGTGGAAGTTGGACAGCGCGTTGAGGAAATCGGTGCCCACGAACCCGGCCGGCATGTCGCCGCGGGCCGCGATCAGCAGCCCGAGCGCGCTGCCAGCCAGCGCCAGCAGCACCGAATAGGGTAGCCGGACCCGCTGCGCCAACGCCGGCAGCAGGCTGGTCAGCGCCAGCAGCCCGGTCAGCCCGAAAACGATGAATCCGATATCAGCCATGGGTCTAAGCTAGCCGGACGGTGACCCGCTTCCCTCCCCCCAAATGGGGGAAGACCAGCAGCGAAACCAGCGGCGACCTGGGCTTGCGAGGCAGCATCATGCCCCTGTTCTACCCCGCCTTGGTCTTGGCTTCATAGACGCCATCCCAATTGGCGGGTGGCGGATCGATGCGATAATGCGCGATCCGCTTTTCATAAAGCTCATAAAGCCCATGCAGGAGCGCCGGCGCCAGGGTCCGGCATTGGGCCAGGGCGGCCTCCGCCTGGTCCCACTCCTTGGCACGGTAGTGGGCCAATAGGCGCGATTGGGCGTCGTGCAATTGCTGGAATTCCTGTGTCGCCGCCACCGTCCGGTCGCCGAGACCGGTATAAATTCGGATCGGCAGAACCTTGCCCTTGACCCGCACGCGATCCAGCTCCAGCAGCGCGAACTCGGCGGCGCCACTCGCCGTCTCCTCGCCGATCACCAGGTCCACCCCATAGGCCGGCGAAAGCGATTCCAGGCGCGAGGCGATGTTCACGGTGTCGCCCAGCACGGAATATTCCAGCCGCTGCTCCGAGCCCATGTTGCCGACGCAGCAGATGCCGGAATTGAGCCCGATGCCGATCCGCAACTCGACCTCCGCGCGATCTTCCTTCTCGGCATTCTCCCTCAGCATGGCGTTGATGCGCGTCAGCTCGGCGCGCATGTCGAAGGCGGCAAGAATGGCTTTTTGCGCATGGCTCGGCACGTCGATCGGGGCGTTCCAGAACGCCATGATGCAATCGCCGATATATTTGTCGATGAAGCCCTCGTGATCCTGGATCACCCGCGTCATCGGCGTCAGGAACGAGTTCATCAGCGTCGTCAGCGCCTGTGGGTCGAGCGATTCGGAGATGTGGGTAAAGCCGCGGATGTCGGTGAACATCAGGGTCAGCTCGCGCAGTTCGCCGCCCAGCTTCAGCTGCTCGGGATGCTGGCTGACCTGGTCGGCCAAGACGGGCGACAAATAGCGCGCCATCGCCGTGCGCACGTTGCGCTTCTCCTTCTCTACGCGCAGGTAGTTGATCACAGTGCCGCTGCTGAACATCACCACGGCGGCAAGTCCCGGATAGATCGGGTCGAACAGGTTGCCCTTCTCAGCAAACTGCCACCACGAGGCACCGATGGACACGACCAGCGCGCCGACCAGAACCAGGGTGCCGGCGATCGCGCTGCGCCGATAGAGGAAGAACAGCAACACGACGCCGAAGCCGGCCAGATAGTACTGCTCGATCTGGTCGGCATCATATGAGCGCGTTAGATAGTGATTGCTGATGATCTGCTCCAGGATCTGCGCATGGATCTCGACGCCCGGCATGACCGGCGCCAACGGCGTCGCGCGGATATCCTTCAATCCTTCCACCGTGGTGCCGATCAGGACCAGGTGGCCGGTGATGCGCGCAGCATCGAAGTCGGCATCGAACAAATCGCCGAGCGACACATAGCGCTTGGCGACGACGCCGGTGTCGTAAAGCAACAGCTCACCGCGATCGTTCACCGGAACGATCGCTTCGCCGACGCGCATCCGGTCGATGAAGCCGTCCCTCGTCACCTTCACTTGCGCAGTCTGGCCGCCGACGCCGACGCGGAGCGCATCACCGGCAAGTGTCGGATAGAGCTTGTTGCCGACCGCCACCGCGAGCGGCACGCGCCGGATCAAGCCATCGGCATCCGGGTCGCCGGCATGCACCTCGCCCATCCCATGCGCCGCCTGCATGAGCGCCGGCAGCGGCAGGATGGCGAAAGGCGCTCCCTGCACCTTGCCCGCGACATAGTTCTCTTCCGCCGTGCCGATGATGCTGAAGCCATAGGGAAATTCGATCGACGGATCGGCGGACAACGCGGCATCGTCGGAATAGGCGAAGGCCAGAACCGACGGCGATCGCGCCAGCGCAGCGGCAAAGTCCGCATCCGGATCGGGCAGCGCGGCCAGTTGCGCGCGCGCCGAGTCATATTTCGAATCGGCCGGCAGGTTGCTGGCGATCGCGATGGGCGACGTGCGGTCGGGTTCAGCAAAGATGATGTCGAACGCAATTGCCGCGGCGCCTAGTTCCGTCAACCTGTCGGTGATCTGTGCCAACGTCGTCCGTGACCAGGGCCATTGGCCGAATTTATCGAGCGATTTTTCGTCGATGGTGGCGATCACCACTGGGATACTGGGGTCGTACGCGCGCGGCTTCAGGCGCTGATAGGAATCGAAGGTCAGGTTGCGCAGAGTTTGCAGCGGCAGGGGATCGACCGCGCGCAGACCAAGCGCGCCGATCAGGATCGCCGCGCCCACTGCCAAGTCCCAACCGATTTTCATCCGCTTCCCCTTGAGAGGCGGGAAGTCTAGCATCGCGACTCGCGACAAAAACAGGGGCGGCGATCACAGATGACCGGGCTTATGGTTCCACCCAGCGTGCTCTATGCCAAGCCGGCGGCGCGCAGCCGCGATGGCTTGGCGGCCTCGCAATCGCGCGACGCGGCAGCGGCCGGCGCCCGCATCCTGGCGCAAGGCGGCCATGCAGTGGACGCCGCCGTTGCCGTCAGCCTGGCGCTGGGCGCGGTTGAGCCGTGGATGAGCGGGCTCGGCGGCGGCGGGTTCGCCACCCTGTGGGATGCCAAGACGCGTGAGGTGCGCTGCCTCGACTACGGCATGATCGCGCCGCAGGCGATCGATCCCGCCGACTATCCGCTGACCGGCGGGCCGACCGCGGAAGGATTCTTCGGCTGGCCGGGGGTGATTGAGGACCGCAACATCCTCGGGCCGCATTCCGTCGCCGTTCCGGGGGTCGTCTCCGGCCTCAACCTAGCGCACCGCACCTATGGCCGCCTGCCGTGGGGCGATCTGGTGCAGCCCGCCATCGCACTGGCGGAGCGTGGGCTCAGCCTCGATTGGTACGGCGCCATGTCGCTGCTGGTGGAGGCCAAGGGGCTCGACCGGTTCGAGGCGACGCGCAGCGTCTACCTGCCGGGCGGGCGCGTGCCGCAGCCGTTCGAGGAAGGCGTGCCGGTGTTCCTCAAGCTCGGTCGCCTGATCGACACGCTGAAAAGGCTCGCGGCGCCCGACGGGCCGGAGCGGTTCTATCGCGGCGACATCGCCGCCGACCTGGTCCGCGACCTGCAGGCCGCCGGCAGCAAGATCGCCCTTGCCGACTTTGAGCGCTACCAGGCGCGCTTTATCGACCCGGTCGCGATCACCTATCGCGACGCCAAGGTCTATGCGCCGTCGGGCTTGACCGCCGGCCCGACCTTGAAGCGCGTGCTGACCGAGTGGCTGGAGCGACTGCCGAAAGGCGCCGCGCCGGAGCCGGCACACTATGCGATCTATGCCGAGACGCTGGACCGCGCCTATCGCGACCGGCTCCAGAACATGGGCGCCAGCGACAGCGAGGCGCGGCCGAGCTGCACCAGCCATTTCTGCGTCGCGGACAAGGACGGCAATGTCGTCGCCTGGACCCAGACGCTGCTGTCGCGGTTCGGCTCGTTCGTGCTGTCGCCCTCCACCGGAATCCTGATGAACAACGGCATGATGTGGTTCGATCCGGTGCCGGGCAAGCCGAACTCGATCCGTCCCGGCGCGCGGCCGCTCAGCAACATGTGCCCGACCATGGCGCTGTCGCCGAAGATCGGCGCGCTCGCGGTCGGCGCCTCGGGCGGACGCAAGATCATGCCGTCGGTGGCGCAGATCCTGTCCTTCATGCTGGATTTCGGCATGGACCTCGACCGTGCATTCCACTGTCCGCGCATCGACGTCAGCGGCGGCGACGTCGCGCTGATCGATCGCCGGCTAGGCCGCCCCGTTCTGGATGCCGTCGCAAAGAGTATGAAGGCAGAACTCACTGACCTCGCGCCCTACCCGGCGCAGTTCGCCAACCCGAGCGCAGCCCAGGCCGTGCCCGACGGCAACAAGCTCGGCGCCACCGATCTGGCGTCGCCCTGGTCCGGCGCCGTCACGCCGTCAGATTTGCAGTGAGGGCAACTTGATGAAATACGCAGCTTCGATCGCGGTCCTGCTGGCGCTGATGGTCGCGCCGGCGCTGAGCGATCCGACCGTCGACGAAAAGTCGACGACCGAGACCAGCATCACCATGGATGGGAAGGCGTATCTCATCCATACCGTCAACCGCCGCCACGACATCGCGTCGTTCTTCGACGACCGCTCCGGGAACGGCGAGATGAAGCGCTTCCTGGTGGAGACCGAGCTCGACCGCGTGACCCGCGAGGCCGACGACGAGGAGATCGACACGCAGAGCTCCGTCCTGCGCGTCAAGGCGCGGCCGCTGACCGCCACCGGCCTCGGCGACCAGGCCATGACCATCGAGACCACCGCCGACGAAGCCTTCGTGTCCGGACCCTACGTGGTGGCGGACAGCTGGGGCTGCTGCGCCGAGCAGCAGAGCCACGAGGTGTTCAGCCTCTATACCGGCAAGAAGCTGTTCAGCGCGACCGGCGCCGGCGATTTCGGCGACTGGCTGACCATGGGCAAGAAGGGTCCGAACTACCAGCAGCGCATCGTGGCCGCGCATCTCGCCTTCACCGCCCGCGACGTGGTGGAGCTGGGCGAGGACAAGAGCGTGGTCGGCCTCATCACCTATGCGACCGAGGCCGAGCCGCTGCAGCGCCTGGCGCTGCGCGCGCCGGATGGACGCGACGGTGACCTGCCGCTCGAATGGACGCCCAAGCTGCTGTGGCTGACCAAGCGCGAGCCGGAGGGAATCGACCATGCCTTCTTCGAGCAGGAGGGCGACGCCAAGGACGTCTATACCGGCATCACCCTGCGCCTGAAGCTGGATGACCAGACCAACATCGACATCCCGCTGGTCGCCGACCGGTTGGCGCCCACTGAAGCCACGCTGCCGGATGGATATTCGCTGAACGAGGTGAAGGTGGAGTAGGGTCTATTTGAGAGCCGCACCGGCCTTCAGCTCCATGCCGAGGCTGAGATCCTCAAAGCCGACGGCGTGCCAGAACGCGATGCCCTGCGTGTTGCCGATGGCGGCGTCGATGTTGACCGGGCGATCCTTCGGAAACACCTCCCGGCACAGCAGCTGGATCGCCGCGCGACCCCAACCCTGGCCCCGCCGGTCGCGGCAGACGAAGAAGTGCCGCAGATAGGTGCCGTGCTCGTCCGCGCGCCACACGGCATAGCCGACCAGCTGATCGCCACTGCGGAACAGCAACACCTCGTACTCGCGCTGGGCGATCCAGCGCGCCATGCGCTCGCTCAGCGCCGGTAGCGACAGCGGATAGGGATGCGGTTCGTCCTCGTCGAGCTGGCGATTGAGCTGCGCGAGCAGATCAACCTCGTCGCTCTTGGCCTTGTCGATGCGAAGCGCGCCGCCGTCAGTCATCGCGGCAGGTTACGCAATCGCAGGCGGCGAGGAAAGCGGTGGCCCGCGTCAGGCGTCGTTGGCGAAGACCTTGACCAGGCGCAGCGCCTGGATGCCGGTCGCGACGCGCTTCATGCTGCGGCGCGACCACAGTCGCGCCCACAGGGCGAGCGGCAGCACCGTGAAGGTGCCAGCCGGCACAGGCGGCACGTTGCGCGGAGAACGCTTATTCGAAGAGCTGTACATGTTCCGTCCCGGTCCGTCCCGCACTCACCCCTTCATCCCGTAAAAACACGCCGGCGGACCTTGGGGACGGGGATGGTCCGCCGGCGCGGCGTCGTAGCGCCCCATTTGGGCTTAGGTCCCCGAATGGGATTCGGACGCCAAAACAATCGCAAACTTAGGGTTTGGGATAACCCACAGTGGGGAACGTTGGGGGACGTCCTCGCTGCGATGAGAGATGTAGGGATTGCGCGGCGAAATGTTTGTGACGCGGCGCACAGGTCTGTGCGACAAACCCGTGATGAAACGTTATCTATCTATAACTATTGGCCTATTTTATGGAAATTAAGACCTAGAACGCCTCTGCGGGCAGTGCCATTAAGGTTTGGCTGCCGGAAGTTAACGTCGTGAACAGGGTGTTCGATTCGGGCAGCAGCCGCGTCATGTAGAAGCGCGCGCAGGCGAGCTTGGTCTTATAGAACTGCGCCTGGTCGCCGCTGTTCTTTTCCAGTGCGATTTCCGCCATGCGGCACCACATGTAGGCCAACGCCACCAGCGCGAACAGGCGCAGATAGTCGGTGGCGGCGGCACCCGCCTCTTCCGGATTCTTGAGACCGGCCTGCGCCAGCCACGCGGTCGCCTGCTGCAGCTTGGCAAAGGCCTTCATGGTTGGCAGCGCGAACTCCGCCATGTCCGGCTTTTCCGCCGCCGCCTCGATATAGGCGCCGACCGGATGGAAGAATCGCCGCAGCAGGCGCCCCATGCCCTGCGACAGCTTGCGGCCGACGAGATCGAGCCCCTGGATGCCGTTGGTGCCCTCGTAGATCTGGGTGATGCGCGCGTCGCGGATCAGCTGCTCCATGCCCCATTCGCGGATGTAGCCGTGGCCGCCGAACACCTGAACACCGAGATTGGCGGCGTGGAAGCCGTGATCGGTCAGGAACGACTTCACCACCGGCGTCAGCAGCGCGACCAGGTCGTCCGCCTGCTTCCGACGCTTCTCATCGGGATGGTGGTGCGAGATGTCGAGCTCCATGCCGACCCAATAGCTGAGCGCGCGGCAGCCCTCGGTCAGTGCGCGCATGGTGAGCAGCATGCGCCGCACGTCGGGATGCACGATGATGGGATCGGCGGCTTTTTCCGGGAACTTGGCGCCGGAGAGCGAGCGCATCTGCAGGCGGTCCTTGGCGTAGGCGACCGCGCCCTGATAGGCCGCTTCCGCGATGCCGAGGCCCTGCATGCCGACGGCGAGGCGCGCCGCGTTCATCATGGTGAACATGGCAGACATGCCCTTGTTGGGCTGGCCTACCAGCCAGGCGGTGGCGCCGTCGAAATTCATCACGCAGGTGGCGGACGCCTTGATGCCCATCTTGTGCTCGATCGAGCCGCAGCGCGCGGCGTTGCGCGGACCAGGCTCGCCCTGTGCGTTGGGAACGAACTTCGGGCACACGAACAGCGAGATGCCGCGGATGCCGGCCGGCGCATCGGGCAGGCGCGCCAGCACCAGGTGGATGATGTTGTCGGTCAGGTCATGCTCGCCGGCAGAGATGAAGATCTTGGTGCCGGTGACCTTGTAGCCGCCGTCGGCATCCGGCTCGGCCTTGGTCTTGATGAGGCCGAGGTCGGTGCCGCACTGCGGCTCGGTCAGGCACATGGTGCCGGACCAGGTGCCGCTGACCAGCTTCGGCAGATAGGTCGCCTTCTGCTCCGGCGTGCCGTGCAGGGCCAGTGCGTTGTAGGCGCCGTTGCTGAGGCCGGGATACATGCCGAACGACAGGTTGGCCGAGCAGATCATCTCCTCGACCGCGAAATTGATCACCTTGGGCAGGCCTTGCCCGCCGAACTCCGGATCGCACGGCAGCCCCGGCCAGCCGCCCTCGACGAACTTGGTATACGCTTCCTTGAAGCCCTTGGGCGTCGTGACGGTACCATTCTCGTAGCGGCAGCCTTCCTCGTCGCCGGAATGGTTGATCGGCTGCAGCTCGCCCGCGGCGAACTTGCCAGCTTCCTCCAGCACCGCCTCGACCACGTCCTGCGTCCCATCGGCAAAGCCCGGCAGCTCCGCGAGCTGGTCCGCTTTCAACAAGTCGAACAGGACAAAGCGGATGTCATCCAAAGGTGCGGTGTAGGTCGGCATGTCGCCTTCTTCTTTCGCTTCTCAGTTCCGCAGCGGCTTTCCGGTCGTCAGCATGTGTTCCATGCGCGCCAGGGTGCCTTCGGTCTTCACCAGCTTCATGAAGGCAGCGCGCTCCAGCTTGGTCACATGGTCCTCGGTCACGATCTCGGTGTGATCGGTCTTGCCGCCGCTCAACACTTCGGCGAGCGCGTCGGACACCACCACATCGTGCGGCAGCGCCTTGCCCTGCTGCGCGAAGCCGTGCACCACCAGGTTCAAGCCGGTCCTGCCGCTCGGGCCCGGCAAGCGCAATTCCGGCGGTTTCGGCGGCTGATAGCCGTCGGCCAGCATCTTGAGCGCGCGCGCCTTGGCGTCCGCCAGCAAGCGATCGCGGTTCATGGAGATGCCGTCGGTCGGGCGCAGGAACTTGAACTCCTTCGCTTCGGCTGCGGACTTCGCGACCTTGGCCAGCGAGATGGCCTCGAACGCGGCGCCCACCGGTGGCATCGGCCCCTTGGGATCTTTCGGACCCGGCTGGTTGCGCACCAGCATCTCCTTGCAGCCGCCCCAGCCCGGCACCACGCCGACGCCGACCTCGACCAGACCCATGTAGGTCTCGGCATGCGCCTGCACGGCGCCGGCATGCAGCACGGTTTCGCACCCGCCACCGAGCGCCATGCCGCTGGGCGCGGCGACCACCGGGAACGGCGCGTATTTCATCGCCTTCATCACCGCCTGTCCCTGGCCGATCAAATCGTCGATCATCGGCCATAGGCCGACATTGGCGGCGAACAGCGCGAGCCCGACGTTGGCGCCGACGGAGAAATTCTCCGCCTCGTTATGGATCACCAGCGCCTTCATCTTCTTGCCGACGTGATCGAGCGCCTGCTTCAGCAGGCCGAGCGAATCCTGGTCGAGCGCATTCATCTTGCTGTGGAACTCGAGGCAGGCGACGCCATCGCCGATGTCCCACAGCGAGGCCGAGCCGTTCTTGACGATCGGCTTGGCGGTCAGCTTGATGTCGGAGAGCAGCAGCACGCCCTCGCCGCGCTCGACCGGATGATAGGCGCCGTCGGTGCCGAGATAGTTCAGCCTGCCGCCATCGACCTTGTAGAATCCGCCCGCCTTGGCCGCGCTCTCCAGCAGCTTCGGCACATCCGTCTTCTCCGCGCGCAGCCGCTCGGCGAACCAGGCGGCGCCCATCTGGTCGATCATCTCGAACGGGCCACGCTTGAAGTTGAAGCCGGTCTTCATCGCCTGGTCGACTTCGACCACATTGTCTGCGATCTCCGGCACCAGCGACGCCGCGTAGGCCAGCAGGCGCGACAACACGCTCCACGCATATTGCCCGCCCTTGTCCTTGTGCGAGACCAGGACCTTGAGCCCACCCTTGGCCGCGTCGGCCGATTCCAGTCGCGCGGTGGTCGACGGCGCGTAGCTGCCGCTCTTGAGATCGATCGACTCCTTGACTCGCTTGCCGCCGTCGGTGTTGAGGCGATAGAAACCGCCCTTGCCCTTCCGGCCGGTGTGGCCATCGGCGATCATCTTGGTCAGCAGCGGCCAGTCGCGCCGCAGCTTGACGTAGGCATCGTCGGGCTTGAGCGAGGCCGCCATGCTCTTGTCGACATGCGGCATCAGGTCGAGCCCGACCAGGTCGAGCAGCCCGAAGATGCCGGTCTTGGGCGCGCCGATCGGCCGGCCCATGATCGCATCCGCCTCTTCGACCGTGAGGCCGAGATCGAGCGCCGCCGTCACCGCCGCCTGCATCCAGTAGACGCCGATGCGGTTGGCAACGAAGCCGGGCGTGTCCTTGGCGTGCACGATCGCCTTGCCCAGCATGATGTCGCCGAATGCGGAAATCTCCTTGATCGCCTCGGGGCGCGTCTTCGCGCCGCCGACCACTTCGAGCAGCCGCATGTAGCGCGGTGGATTGAAGAAGTGGGTGATGCAGAAATCCTGCGCGAAGCTGTCCGGCAGGCCGGCCGTCAGCTGCGCCAGCGGAATGGTCGAGGTGTTGGACGAGACGATCGAGCCCTTCTTACGCTTGGCGTCGAGCTTGCGATAGAGATCCTGCTTCAGGTCCACGCGCTCGATGATGGCCTCGACGATCCAGTCGACGTCCGCCAGCTGCCCGAGATCGTCCTCGATGTTGCCCGGCGTGATCAGCCTGGCGGCCGCCTTGGACATCAGAGGCGCCGGATCGGCTTTGAGCAGCTTGTCGATCGCGCCTTTGGCGAGCACGCTGCGGTCCGTGGCGTCCTTGGGCACGATGTCGAGCAGCAGCACGGGCACGCCGGCATTGGCGATCTGGGCGGCGATGCCGCTGCCCATCACGCCGGCGCCGACGACGCAGGCTTTCTGGATCGTCATGCCGCCTCCAGGATGGTGGCGATGCCTTGGCCGCCACCGATGCACTGGGTCGCGAGCGCGAACTGCTTGCTCTCGCGCTTCAGCAGCGCCGCCGCCTTGCCGGTGATGCGCGCGCCGGTGGCGCCGAGTGGATGGCCGAGCGCGATCGCGCCGCCATCGATATTGGTCTTGTCGAGGTCGATCTTGAGATCGCGCATGCAGGCGATCGCCTGCGAGGAGAACGCCTCGTTCAGCTCGATGATGTCGATGTCCTTGATGGTGAGGCCGGCGCGCTTCAGCGCGCGCTCGGTTGCGGCCACCGGGCCGATGCCCATGATCTCCGGCGCGCAGCCGACAACCGCGCTGGACTTGATGCGCGCGAGGATCTTGAGGCCGTTCGCCTTGGCATAGTCTTCCGACGTCACCAGGCAGGCCGACGCGCCGTCGGTCAGCGGCGAGGAGGTGCCAGCCGTTACGCTGCCCTTCTCGTCGAAAGCGGGCTTCAAGCCGGCGAGCGCCTCCATCGAGGTCTCCTCGCGGATGCAGCCGTCGCTTACCACCTTTTCCTTGCCCGCGTCGATCGCGATGATCTCGTCGGTCAGCTTGCCGGCCTGGCGCGCGGCGGTCGCCAGGCGATGCGAGCGGACGGCAAACTCCTCCTGCTCCTTGCGCGCGATCTTGTACTTCTTCGCGACATTCTCGGCGGTCTCGCCCATCGACATGTAGGCGCCCTTCATCTTCTCCGCGAGCGCCGGGTTCGGCATCGGGTTGAAGCCCATCATCGGCACGCGCGACATCGATTCGATGCCGGCGCAGATGAAGGCCTGCCCGGCGTTCATCGCGATCGCGCCCGCCGCCAGGTGGATCGACTGCATCGACGATCCGCAGAAACGGTTGATCGTCGCGCCCGCCACGCTCTGCGGCAGGCCTGCGATCATGGCGATCAGGCGCGCGACATTGAGCCCCTGCTCGCCTTCCGGAAACGCGCAGCCGAGCACCAGGTCCTCGATGTCCTCCGGCTTCACGCCGGTCTTCTCGAGCAGGCCTTTCACCACCGTCGCCGCGAGGTCATCAGGCCGCACCTTGGTCAGCGCGCCCTTGCCCGCGAAATGGAAGGGGGAACGGACGTAGCCGGCGATTACCGCCTTGCTCATGATAATGTCTCCGTCTGGAGGGCCGCCTTGGCCCGTTCTTCTTCGATCAGCACTTTTTTCTGGATCTTGCCGACCGCCGTCTTCGGCAAGTCAGCGCGGAATTCGACGATCTTCGGCATCTCGATCGGCGAGAGCTTGTCCTTGAGGAACGCGCACAACGCTTCGGTGGTCAGCTGCTCGCCGCTCTTCAGCGCGATCACTGCTTTCACGGTCTGGCCGCGATAGGGATCGCCGATGCCGATCACCGCGCATTCCCGCACGGCGGGATGGGCATAGATCGCCTCTTCCACGTTGCGCGGATAGATCTTGAAGCCGGAGGCGATGATCATCTCCTTCAGCCGGTCGGTGATAAAGACGTAGCCATCCTCGTCGATCCGCCCGACGTCGCCGGTGTGGAGTCGGCCATTGACAATGGTCTCCGCCGTCGCATCCGGCCGGTTCCAGTAGCCCATCATCACCTGCGGGCCGGTGAAGGTCAGTTCGCCGATCTCGCCGGGCGGCAGCACCGTCTTGCGGTCATCAAGCGACACCACCTCGCAGATCGTGCCGGGCATCGGCAACCCGATCGAGCCGACTTTCGCGCGGGCCGGTGGGTTGACGCAGGTGACCGGCGAGGATTCGGACAGGCCATAGCCTTCGACGATGTGCCCGCCGGTGCGCCGCTCGAAATCCTGGCGCACTTCCAGCGGCAGCGGCGCGCCGCCGGAGATGATCATATTGATCGAGCTCAAGTCATACTGGTCGATGCCCGGCGTGTTCATGAGCGCGGTGAACAAGGTCGGCACCGCGCAGAATGCCGAGGGCTTCTTCTTGGCGATCAGCTTCAGCAACTGCTCGGGCTGGAAGCGCGGCACCAGCAGCATTTCGGCGCCGGACGACAGCGACCAGTTCATGACGCAGGTCATCGCGAAGGCATGAAAGAACGGCAGGATGGCGAGCGAACGGACCGCCGCGCCCGGGAAACCGCTGAACCACAGGGTCACCTGCTGGACGTTGATGTCGACATTGGCGTGGGTCAGCGCGGCGCCCTTCGCGACGCCAGTCGTGCCGCCGGTATATTGCAGCAACGCCAGCGTGGTCAGCGGATCAATTGCCGGCGGCGTCACGTCGCCATCATTGTCGGTCAGGTCCTCGAACGGGATGAAATGGACATCCTTGGCCGTCTTCGCCAACTGCTTGGAGAGGGCGAAGGGTGCAAACAGCCGCTTGGCGAAGGGCAATGCCTTCGGCAGCGAGCAAACAATGATGCGCCGCAGCGGTGTGCGCTCGAACTGCGGACGGAGCTTGGCCACCAGGCCCTCCAGCCCCATCGTCACCATGATGGCGACGCCGGCATCCAGGATCTGATGCTCGATTTCGCGGTCGGCATAGAGCGGGTTGAAATTCACCACCACCCCGCCGGCCTTCAGGATCCCGAAGTAGGCGATGACGAAGTAGGGGCAATTGGGCAGGAACAGGCCGATCCGGTCGCCCGGCTGGACGCCCTGGTCGAGCAGCCCGCGTGCGAAGCGGTCGGACAGCTCCTTGATGTCGGTGAAGCTCCAGCGCCGGTCGAGGAAGTCGATGCAGGATTTGTCGCCATGGCGGGCGGCCGCGTCGTCCAGCAGGCGGTAGAGCGGGCGCGGCTTGAACTCGGTCCGCCAGTCGATCCCAGGCGGATAGGACTTCAGCCAGGGCCATGACGCTGCCGGTTTCGACGCAACGAGGGTCATCTTGCTTTTCTGCGCTCCTGGGGGTCGTCGCAGCGCCGGTATCGTCGCATCCTGTTAGGAAATAGACAAATGTTTGGTTAACAGAACGGGGATTACTGCCACCGGCGCATGGCCCGCTCGGCCGCCGCGGCGACGAATCGGCGGGGCAGGAAGCGGGCCGCCGCCGTCGCCAGGTAGTTGGTCGGCCCCACCACGTGAACCACCCGATGGCCCAGCGCCTGCAGTCCCTCGCGCGCCACCCGGTCGGCATCGTGCATTTGGTGCAGGCTGTCGAATCGCGTCATGCTGGCGCGCTCGAAGAATCGCGTCTTGGTCGCGCCGGGGCAGAGCGCCAATACGTCGACCGGCGAGTCCGACAGCTCCTCCGCCAACGCCTCGGCGTAGTGCAGCAGGAACGCCTTGCTGGCGGCATAGGTCGCGAACAGCGGGATCGGCATGAAGGCCGCCGCGCTCGCCACGAAGATCAGTCCGCCGCGCCGCCCTTTGCCGGAACGCTTGAGAATGTCGGGTAGCAGGGCGCGGGTCAGCTCCACCGGCGCCACCATGTTGAGCAGGGCCATTTCCGATTCGCGCTCGGGCGGATTGTCCACCACCCGCCCGAGATGCCCGACCCCGGCGTTGTTGACCAAGAGATCGACCGGCTGGCCCTCGGCAAATCCGATGACGGCTTGCCGCCCCTCCACGGTCGCCAGGTCGGCGGCGACGCTGCGCACCGTGCGCTCGGCGTTCGCGAGTTCACTCGCGAGGTGCGCCAGCTTGGCCCGGTCACGCCCGGTCAGCAGCAGGCTGGTCGATTTCGGCAGGGCGCGCGCGAAGGCTTCGCCGATCCCGCTGGAGGCGCCGGTGATCAAAGCACAGCGATATGTCATGCGACCCCTCTTGATTTCCGGCGCACGATAGGACACGTCACGAGTCTGCGCCAATCGCCGGATCGCCTTCCGGCGGGCCCTCATCAAATATCGGCGATCTGGAGGACCTGAATGCCCAAGTTCCGTACCCTTGATGACCTGGACGTTGCCGGCAAGCGCGTGCTGGTGCGCTGCGACCTCAACGTCCCGATGAAGGACGGCAAGGTCACCGACGCCACCCGCATCGAACGCTCGGCGGAAACGCTCAAGGCACTGAGCGGCAAGGGCGCCAGGGTGATCGTGCTGTCGCATTTCGGCCGGCCCAAGGGCAAGCGCGCGGCGGAATTCTCGCAGAAGCCGCTGGTCGAGCCGCTGACCAAGGCGCTCGGCCGCAAGGTTGCTTTCGCCGAGGATTGCATCGGTCCGGCGGCCGAGCAAGCGGTCAAGGCGCTGAAGGACGGCGACGTGCTGCTACTGGAGAATCTGCGCTTCCACGACGGCGAGGAGGCGAACGACGCTGCCTTCATCAAGCAGTTGGCTTCGCTCGGCGATCTCTATGTCAACGATGCCTTCTCTGCCGCGCACCGTGCCCATGCCTCGACCGAGGGCATCGCGCATGCATTGCCGGCCGCGGCCGGGCGCTTGATGCAGGCGGAGCTCGATCACCTGCAGGCGGCGCTCGAGAATCCCAAGCGGCCGGTGATGGCGATCGTCGGCGGCGCCAAGGTATCCACCAAGCTCGACCTGCTCGGCAACCTGGTCAGCAAGGTCGACCGGCTGGTGATCGGCGGCGGCATGGCCAACACCTTCCTGTTTGCGCAGGGCGCCGAGATCGGCAAGTCGCTGGCCGAGCGCGAGATGGCCGACACCGCACGCGAGATCTTGAAAAAGGCGCAGGCCAAGAACTGCAAGATCCTGCTGCCGGTCGACGCTGTGGTAGCAGGCGAGTTCAAACCCAATCCGCCGGTCGAGACGATCGCAGCCAACGTAGTGCCGAAGGACAAGATGATCCTGGATGTCGGCCCGAAGACCGTGGCGGCGATCGTCGCGGAGATGAAGAGCTGCAAGACCCTGGTGTGGAACGGCCCGCTCGGCGCGTTCGAGACGCCGCCCTTCGAGCGCGCGACGGTGGCGGTGGCCAAGGAAGCCGCCGCGCTGACCACGGCCAAAGCGTTGCTGTCGGTGGCAGGAGGCGGCGACACCGTGGCGGCGCTGGCCGCGGCGGGCGTCGAGGAACAGTTCTCCTACGTCTCGACCGCCGGCGGCGCGTTCCTGGAATGGCTGGAAGGCAAGGAATTGCCGGGCGTCGCGGCATTGACAACCAAGTGACGGGCGGCGGTGGGCTTGCCAGCGATGGCATGCTTCGCCAGACTGCGTCGATGAGCGAGAAGAGCAGCGCAGCGCCCGCACCGATGCGGAGCACCAACTTCGTCAGCGCCGTTCCGGAGGGCGACAACCGCACGCGCCAGGTGTGCGCCGATTGCGGCTTCATCAACTACGAGAACCCGAAGATCGTGGTCGGCTCGGTCTGTCATTGGGGCGACCGCATCCTGATGTGCCGGCGCGCCATCAACCCGCGCAAGGGACACTGGACTCTCCCCGCCGGATTCCTGGAGCAGCACGAGACGACCACCGCCGGCGCCGCTCGCGAGGCGTGGGAAGAGGCGCGCGCCAGAATCGAGATCGACACCCTGCTCGCGGTCTATGCCGTGCCGCGCATCAGCCAGGTGCAGCTGATGTACCGCGCGCGCCTCGTCAGCGATGACGTCAGCGCCGGGCCGGAAAGCCTGGAGGTCGGCCTGTTCGAGTTCGACAAGATTCCGTGGGACGACCTCGCCTTCCCCTCGGTGCGTTGGGCGCTGCACCAGTTCCAGGAGAGCCGCCACCTCGACAGCTTCGCGGCCTACACCAACCCGCCGGGGGAGACCGGAGATTTCTAGCGTGCCGCCACTCTCGCGCGACGCGCTGTTTCCTGACGGGCTGCCGGATGGCCGCGCCGCCCTCGTCGAAGGGCGCGCGTTGGCCGCATCGGTCACAGTGCAACGCTGCCCGTTCCTCGATCTCCACGGCGTCGCGAGCGAAGCGGAGTTCAAGCGCCGCGCGATGGAATCGAACCGCCTGATGTTCCATGCCCAGATCGGCTATCGCGATCCGGAACAGAGCCGCCGCGCCTGGGCCGAGATTTATGAGGGCTGCGCCCCCGACCGCTACGGCATCTGCCTCGATTGGAGCATGGGCTATCCGGCGCATCTGCGCCGCGGCAAGCCGCGCGGCACCGGGCTCATCCTCGACACGGCGGAGGCGTTCCGCGCCCTCACGCAGATGGCGCCGGTCGCGCCGCATTTCGGCGACTTCGTCATGGGCACGCCAGCGGCGCTGGAGAACACCGCCGCGGCGCTGCAGGCGGGCGCCACCATCATCGGCAATCTCGGCCAGTATTTCACCTTTCGCTTGCCGCATTGGGATGACGATGTGGAGACGACGCTCGCCACCGTGCGCGCGCTCGGCCTGATCGCCGCGCAGAAGGTCGAGGTGCTGGTCCATTCCAATCTCGACGACGGGTTCGCCGCGTGGTTCTCCGACCTTGCTTCGGCGCTCGGCGCCGCGGCGATCGAGCGCTACGTGGTGGAGGAGCTGGTCGGCGCGCGCGTTGCCCATTGCTTCGGCCATACCTTTGGCGACCCGGTGACGCGGCTTGCCTTCCAGCGCGCGCTCGCCGTCGTGAACCCGGCGCCCGGCTCCATGCTCTATGGCAACACCACCGCCTACGGCCCATCCGATGCCGCCAACTATGGCGCGCTGGCGAGCTATCTGCTGGTCGATTTGATGGGACAGGCGACGCAACCCAGCGGCCACGCGGTCAATCCGGTGCCGGTGACCGAGGCCCAGCGCATCCCCGCGCCGCAGGAAGTGGTGGCGGCCCACCGCGCGGGACGACGCCTGGCGGAACGGTTGCCGGGCCTGCTGCCGCTGTTCGACCAAACACAGGCGGTGGCGCTGGTGCCGCGGCTTCTGGCCGGGGCCGAAGCCTTCAAGAGGCGCGCGCTGGATGCGCTGGACGGCGCCGGCATCGACATCCGCGATCCGGCGCAGGTGCTGCTGGCGCTCCGCCGATTGGGCGCTCACCGTCTGGAACAGATCGCAGGCGAGCCCGGGCGCGTCTTGCAGAGCCCGCACGCCACCGAAATGGAAGCGACAGCCGAGGACGTGCTCAGCCAGCTGGACGCGGCCGCGCGCGAGCGCCTGCGCGGCGCCAAGACCAAGGTCTGCACCGCATCGACCGACGTGCATTTCTACGGCAAGCGCCTGATGGACATGATCGGCGGGCGCGCGGGCCTCACGATGGTGGATGGCGGCATCAGCACCGATCCCGACGATCTCGCCGAGATCCTGCGATCCAGCGGCGCCAGGGTGCTGGTGCTCGCGACCTACAACGGCGTCGCGCTGTCCTATGTGCAGCGCCTGAAGGCGGAATGCGCCGCGCGCAACCTGGAGGTCGCGATCTATGTCGGCGGGCGGCTCAACGAGATCATGAGCGACGCGGACCGGAACCTGCCGGTCGACGTGGAGAACGAGCTGCGTCAGACCGGCGCCATCCCCTGCGCCGATCTCGCAGAATTGATGGAGCGCCTGGCGGCCAGTTAACGTTTGCAATCCCAGGGCCCGTCGGGTGTTCCCCTATGGAACTTACGGGACGGTTGCCTTGGACGCCTATACGCCATCACAGCACACGCCACGCGAGACGGCTTCGCAGGTCTTGCACCGGCTGACCATCGGGCCGCCGGATGACACGGTCTCGTTCGGCCAGATGCTGGACGCGCTGGGCGAACGCGGCTTCGGCCTGCTGCTCATGCTGTTCGCGATACCCAACCTGCTGCCCTTCCCCGGCGTGCCCGGCGTCAGTTTCGTCACCGGCATGGCGATCCTGGTCATCTCGGTCCAGCTCATCCTCGCGAAGGACGAGCCGGCTTTCCCAGACTGGGTCAGCCGGAAGAGCTTCAGCCGCGCACAGCTGTCGAAATTCATCGTGAAGACCAATCCGCTGCTGCGCTGGCTCGAGAAGCCGGTCCGGCCGCGCCTGACGCCGGTTGTTGTCGGCGTCGGGGAGCGCATGATCGGCGTCGTCGGCGTCATCCATGCCCTGACGCTGGCGCTGCCAATTCCCATGGGCAACCTGCCGCAGGCGGTTGCGCTCATCCTCTTCGCCCTGGCGCTGATCGAACTCGACGGATGGATGGCGATCCTCGGCTACATCGCCTCGATCGCGGCCGTCATCTGGCTCGCTCTGGTCGTGCTCGGCCTCGGCAAGATCGCGCTCGCAGTGTTCACCTAGTCCACTCCGTCATGGCCGGACGTAGATCCGGCCATCCAAGTTTGCAGCGATCGGTCCACACTTGGATCACCGGGTCTCGACACTTCGTGTCGGCCCGGTGATGACGGAAGAGGGAGTTCAGCGCGGTCTTGGTTTTGCGCGCGCGGTCGGCTCAGCCTGCAGCGGATCGTCTGGCCAGTGGTGCTTGGGATACTGCCCCTTCATGTCAGCCTTCACCGCGCGATAGGAGCTCGACCAGAAGCCCTTGAGGTCGCGCGTGACCTGCACCGGCCGGCGCGCGGGCGACAACAGGTGCAGCAGCACCTGCACCTTGCCGCCGGCGACGGTCGGCGTGTCGGTCGCGCCGAACATCTCCTGCAGCCGCACCGCCAGCACCGGCACCTCGCCGGATTGATAGTCGAGCGGCACGCGCGAGCCGCTCGGCACTGTCAGGTGCGTGGGCGCCAACTCGTCCAACGCCTGTCGCTGCTTCCAATCGAGGCGCGCCAGCAATGCTTCCATCAAGTCGAGGTTGGCGAGATGCGCCCGGCGCGTCATGCCGGAGAGATAGGGCGCCAGCCACTCCTCCAGCCCGGCCAGCAGCGCGGCGTCGCTGAGGTCCGGCCACGCATGGCGCTCATCCCCAGCGCGAAGTAAGAACGCAACGCGCGCCTGTAACGCGCGCGCGGTGCCGGACCACGGCAGCACCTCCAGGCCCATGGTACGGATGCCTTCGATCATCGCCACCACCAGCTGGTCGGGCTGCGGCTTCTTAAGCGGCTTCTCCTTGAGCACCAGGGACCACAGGCGGCGTTCGCGCTTGGCATCCACCGTTTCGGCGCGCGCGTTCCAGGCCAGCTGGTCGCGTATTTCGATCACGCCGGCGAAATCCTCCTCGATCTCGGCGAGGGCGATCGGCGCCGCCAGGAAAATGCGCGCTTCCCGCGCATCGCCGTCCAGCGATCCGACCGCCAGGAAGTCCGCGCTGGCCAGCGGATCGTGCGGCCGCAGCATGGCGCCGCGGCCGTTGCTCAAGCGGAACTGGCCGGCGCCGCCGCGCCGCTGCGCCAAGCGATCGGGATAGGCGAGCGCCAGCACCTGGCCGCTTTGCGCAACAGGGGATTGTGCGTCCTTCTTGACGCCCAGCTGCCGTCGCCAGTCCAGCGCCGACTGCCAGACGCGCGCGCGCTGATTGCGGTCAAGAGCAGGATCATTGGAGTCCCGGCGCAGCAGCTGCACGCGATGGCGCAGATCGGCATCGCTCTCGCGGCCTTTCAGCAGGTCGCGCTCGCTCAGGATCGCGGCGATGTCGCAAGCGAGATCACCGAGCCCGCGCTCCTCCGCCCGCACCATCATGTGAGCGAGGCGCGGATGCACGCCGAGTTCGGCCATGCGGCGGCCGTGGGGTGTCGCGTGGTTCTCGGTGTCGACCGCCTCCAGCTGGCGCAACAGAGCGCGGGCCTGCGACAAAGCGGCGGCGGGCGGCGGAGTCATCAGCATCAACGCCGCGGGATCGGCGATGCCCCATGCCGCCAACTCCAGCGCCAGCGGCGCGAGGTCGGCGGCCTCGATCTCCGGCGCGTCGAAAGCGGACAAGGCGCGTTCGCTGGCGGCGCTCCACAGGCGATAGCACACGCCCGGCTCGGTGCGGCCCGCGCGGCCACGGCGCTGTGCCGCCGCCGCCAACGATGCCTTGACCGTGACCAGGCGCGACATGCCGCTGGTGGGATCGAAGCGCGGGCTGCGCCGCAGGCCGCTGTCCACCACCACCCGCACGCCGTCGATGGTGAGCGAGGTCTCGGCGATCGAGGTGGCGAGGATGATCTTGCGCCGGCCCTGCGGATCGCGGCGGATCGCCTTGTCCTGCTCCGGCAAGGGCAGGTCGCCATAGAGCGGCAGCACGACGTCTTCGTTCGACAACCGCTCCTGGGTGCGGCGGATCTCCGCGGTGCCGGGCAGGAAGGCAAGAATGTCGCCGCTCTGCTCGGCGAGCGCGCGGCGGATTGCGGACGCCATGCGATCTTCCAGCCGAGCAGTGGCATCGTCGCTCAGATGATGGGTCTCGACCGGAAAGGCGCGGCCTTCGCTGCGCAAGCGCCGGGCGCCCGGAATGCGCTGCGCCACGCTCTCGCCGTCGAGGGTCGCCGACATCACCACCACGCGCAGATCCTCGCGCAGGCCGGCTTGCGCTTCGAGCGCGAAGGCCAGCGCCATGTCGCCCTCGATGGTGCGCTCGTGAAACTCGTCGAACAGGATCGCGGCCACGCCCGGCAAGGCCGGATCGCCCTGCAGCTGGCGCAGGAAGAGGCCGGTGGTCACGACTTCGATCCGCGTCTTCGGCCCCACGTTGCGGTCGAGGCGCACGCGATAGCCGACGGTCTCTCCGACCTCTTCGCCCAGCATCGTGGCCATGCGCGCCGCCGCGCCACGCGCCGCCAGCCGCCGCGGCTCCAGCACGATGATCTTGCCGCCCTTGGCCCAATCGGCATCGAGCAAGGCGAGCGGCACGCGCGTGGTCTTGCCGGCGCCCGGCGGCGCCTCCAGCACCAGATTCGGCGCAGCCGCGAGGACACCCAGAAGCTCCGGGATCAACGGCTCGATCGGCAGGTCGGTCGCGGTGCGCGCGCTCATGGCGCGCAAGGTATGGGGAATGCCCTTGCCAGCGCCAGCGGAAATCTACCCGGCCAAGTCATCCAAAATCGGGCAGTCCGGCCGCTCGTCGCCGTGGCAATTGTGGGCGAGGTGCTTCAGCGTGCGCGCCATCGCCTGCATCTCAGTGATCTTGCGCTCCAGGTCCTCAACGTGGCGCAGCGACAGCTCCTTTACCTGCGCGGAAGAACGCCGGCGGTTGCGCCACAAGGCCAGCAGCGTGCGGATCGTCGCCAGTGGGAAGCCGAGCGAGCGGGCGCGCTGGATGAAGCGCAGGGTGTGCACGTCGGTCTCGTCATAGAGCCGGTAGCCGGCCTCGGTGCGCTGCGCCTTCGGCAGGAGGCCGATCGATTCGTAGTGCCGGATCATCTTGGCGGAGACGGCGGAGGATTTTGCCGCCTGCCCGATAGTCATCTCTTGCGTCATCGCACCTCTCCGAAACGGAAGCGCCAACGATTCAGGCTGAGCGCATTGGTCACCACGGTCACGCTGCTGAGCGCCATGGCGGCGCCGGCGACGATCGGGGTCAGCCCGCCTATCGCCGCCAGCGGAATGCCGAGCACGTTGAACAGGAACGCCCAGACCAGGTTCTGCACGATCTTGCGCTTAGTGGCGCGCGCCAGGTCGATGGCGGCCGGCGCCAGCAGCGGATCGCCGCGCATCAGCGCGATGCCCGCGGTCTCGATCGCGACATCGGTGCCGGTCGCCATCGCGATGCCGAGGTCGGCGGCCGCCAAGGCCGGCGCGTCGTTGATGCCGTCGCCCACCATGGCGACGGTCTCGCCCTTGCCCTTGAGCGCCGCGATCGCGCCAACCTTGTCCGCCGGCAGCAGCTCCGCGCGCACGTCGTCGAGGCCGATCTCGGCTGCCAGATGACGGGCCGCCGCTTCGTTATCACCCGTCAGCATCAAGGTCCGCACACCGAGCGCGCGCAGGGCCGCCAGCGCCTGCTTCACGGTCGGCTTGGGCGCATCGCCGAAACCGAGCACGGCCAGAGCGCGCCTTGCCTCCGCATCGGCGAGGTAGGAAACGGAGTTGCCCTGGTCCTGCAGTGTCTGCGCGGCGGCGCGCAGGACTGAGACATCGATGCCCGCGTCCTGCATCAGGCGGCCATTGCCCAGCAGCAAGTATTGTCCATCCACCCGGCCGGCGACGCCGCGTCCCGGCAAGCTCCGCAGATCTGAAACCGGCGGTGCGGTCACATGAGACGCCGCCTCGACCACCGCATGCGCCAGGGGATGATTGGCGCCCTGCTGCAAGGCGGTGGCCAGGGCCAGCGCGCGGTCGCGCGGCAGGTCCGTCACGATCTCCGTCAGCTTGGGCTTGCCCACCGTCAGCGTGCCGGTCTTGTCGAACGCCATGACGGTGGTGGCGCCGGCCGTTTCCAACGCGACCGCATCGCGGATCAGGATCCCGTTTTTCGCGCCGACGCCGGTGCCGACCATGATCGCGGTCGGCGTCGCCAAGCCGAGCGCGCACGGGCACGCGATCACCAGCACCGCGACGGCGTGCAGGACCGCCGGCTCCCAGCCCTGGCCGGCGATCAGCCAGCCCGCCACGGTCAGCAATGCGATCACCAGCACGACCGGCACGAACACCGCGCTGATCTTGTCGACCAGGCGCTGGATCGGCGCCTTTGCGCCCTGCGCCTCCGCCACCATGCGCACGATGCGGCTCAGCATCGATTCGGCGCCGACGGCCGTCACGCGCACCAGCAGCAGCCCGTCGCCGTTGACCGCGCCGCCGATCACATGGTCCTCCGCCTCGACGTCCACCGGCCGGCTTTCGCCGGTCAACAGAGACTGGTCGACCGCGGAGCGGCCCTCCGCCACCACCCCGTCGGCTGCGATGCGCGCACCCGGCTTCACCACCAGCAGATCGCCGACGCGCAGCGCGGCAACCGGCACGGCCGCGTCCGCGCCGTCGCGCCGCACCAGAGCCTCGGTCGGGCGCAGGGATTCAAGCGCCTCGAGCGCCTTGAGGGTGCGGCGCTTGGCGCGCGCCTCCAGCCATTTGCCGAGGCGCACCAGCACGATGATGACCGCCGCCGATTCGAAATAGAGATGAACGCCGCCGCCCGCCATCAGATAGAGGCTGAGCCCGAAGGCCGCACTGGTGCCCAGCGCCACCAGCACGTCCATGTTCGCCGTGCCGCCGCGCAGCGCCTTCCACGCACCCCGATAGAACGGCGCGCCCAGCCAGAATTGCACGGGAGTCGCCAGCGCCAACTGCCACCAAGCCGACAGCATGAGGTGGCCGCCCACCAGCTCCACCAGCATCGGCGCAATCAGCGGCAGCGTCAGCACGGCCCCGATCAGGATCGAGACCAGCTCGCGCTGCAGCTTTCCCTGGTCTTCGGGCGCACCGCTGTGGTCGACCGGACGTGTCCCGTAGCCGGCCTTGGCGATCGCGGCCTCGACAGCGGCCGATGTCACACGGGCGTCGCCGTCCACCTGCGCGATTTCGGTGGCGAGGTTGACGTTGGCGGCGGCGACGCCGGGCATGCGCTTCAAAACGCGTTCGATCCGACCCGCACACGCGGCGCAGGTCATGCCAGTGACGCCGACGGTGAAATGGCGCTCGGAACCGGCCGGCGCAGAAGCTTCCAATGATGTCATGGTTGAATAAATGGGCCTTTCCATCGTGGGAAGGTCAAGCAAAATCGCGATCCCGCCGGGCTTGACCTTCCCATGGTGGGAAGGTCCATATTGGTCCTGTTGGAGTCAAGGAGCCCCAGGGAGCCTGAGACATGTTGAAGCTGAAAGTGGCCGGCATGAGCTGCGGCGGATGCGTCAGTTCCGTCACCCAGGCCGTGTCTGCGGCCGCGCCCGGCGCCAAGGTCAGTGTCGACCTCAAATCCGGCGAGGTCGCCGTCGATGGCACCGTGAGCAAGCAGGCCATCGTCTCCGCCATCGAAGACGCCGGCTACGACGTGGTAGGAGAGGCGGCCTAGCGCCCCTTCAAGCGCTGCATCGCCAGCCGGGCCGCGGCAAAATCCTCGATCGCAAATCGGCGCTGCTGCTGGGAAGGTCCTTATGGCCGGCGCAGCCAGCACCACAGGATGACGGCGACCGGGATCGCCAGGGTCAGCCATGACAGCATGTCCCAGACGTCGTCGCCGACCAGCGCCGAGATCAGGCCGACGGTGCTGAGGACCGCGATCGTCAGCGGCGCCGCGAACACCCGGCGCAGGCTGAGCCGCCCCCGGCGCGATGCACCGTTGATGGCCATGTTATTCCGCCGCGAAGCGGGCTTCCGCCCGTTCCAGCTCGGCGATCTCCACCTCGATGGAGGAGCGCCGGCGCGCCAGCCACAGATAGAGCCCGCTGCCCAGCACGATGATGGTGACGAGGTCGAAGACCGCCCAGATGATCTTCAGCGGCATGCCGCCATAGTCACCGAAATGCAGCGGCTGGGAGATCAGCAGCGTCTTCACGTACCAGGGCAGCTCCCGCACCGCGGTGAGTGCGTTGGTCTCGGCGTCCACCAGCACCGGCCGCATCAGCTTCGAGGTGAGCGGCGTGTTGCCGTACATCGCCACCATGTAGTGATGATTGGTGGAGAAATCCGTGCCGGGAAACGCAACAAAGGACGGCGTCATGTGCGGCGCGGCAGCGAAGGCGGTGACCAGCGCCTGGTCGAGCGAGCCCAGCTGCTCGAGCGGCGGCTTGCCCTGATAAGGCGCGGTCATCTCCGCCAGCTGGTCCGCGCGCCACAGCGCCAGCACCAGATCGGCCAGCGTGTTGATGACGCCCGTCGTGCCAACCACCAGCACCCAGGCGAGCGTCACCACCCCCAGCAGATTGTGGAGGTCGAGCCACTTGGCGCGGGGCGCCCGGTCGTGCCGCACGGTGCCGAAGGTCAGCTTGCGCATGAAGGGCGCATAGAGGACGGTGCCGGACGCGATCGAGGCGACGAACAGCAGCCCCATGAATCCCAGGAACAGCATGCCAGGCAGAGCGGCGAACATGTCGACGTGCAGCGTGAACATCACGTACATGAAGCCCGAATTGTAGTTCGGCTCCTGCAACAGGTCGCCCGTGCGCCCGTCGAAGGCGAGCACGCGGAACTCATCCGGCGCGGAGTCCGGACCTTGCATGCTGGTGTAGACCAGGTTCGGTTCGTGATCGTCCCAGATCAGGTATTTCACCTGCTCCTGCGGATAGAGCCGCTGAGCCGCAGCCACGATCTTGTCCATGCCGGCCGACGAGGAAACGCCCTCGAGGACCGGCAGATCCGGCACGTTGCCGCTGGCGTGGTCGATTTCTTCATAGAAGATGATCGGCAGCCCGGTGATGCACAGCATCAGCAGGAACAAGGTGCAGACGAGGCTCGTCCACTTGTGAACCAGGTGCCAGGTCTTGATCGTCCGTGCCTGCATGGGTCGCCGTGTTCCGATTGAACGTGACGACGTACCCGTTTCTGGGCCGGCTCGATGCGGCCGATGCTATCCTAACTGCGAATGAGTATCAATTGGCGGGGTACCCGCTACCAGGCCTTGGTGAAATTGAAGGCGGCGGCGGCGATGATCGGCCCGTGCTCCGCCTGGTTGGCGATAATGGCGCAGGCGTCGGGCGAATTGGCCTTGGTGACAGGGTCGAGCTTCAGCTCGATCTCGGTCGCCGGCCCCCGCCACATCCCGACCTTCTGCAGCGAGCGCACAACGTTGTAGGTCATGAGGTCGCGGCCGGCATTCTCCCCGGCCTTGACCTTGCTCTCCGCGCTCTTCTGGTAGGTCACCAGCCACACTGTCGCCGGCACGCCGATCAGCGCCTCGGGAAACTGCACGATCACCCGGCCTTTCGGATCGCGCGCGACCTGGATGCGGTACATGGTGTTGCGCGTGTAGGCGGCCTTCAGCGCCTGGTCCACCGCCTTGCGGTCGGAACCGACGACGTCGATGGCGCCGGCCACGATCATCTGCGGCGTGTAGACCATCGAGCTGCCCTGCGCCTCGGCATAGGCGCGCTGCCGGTTGGTGAAGACCGGATTGGCGAACTTGTCCTTCCAGCCGATATAGTCCCAGTAGTCGACGTGGAAGGACAGCGGCAGCACATACTGGCGCTCCAGCAGCTCGCCCATCAGGGCGTCGGCGGGCGGACAGGACGAGCAGCCTTCGGAGGTGAACAGCTCCACCACCATCGGCGCGGGAACCGTGGTCAGGATGATCGGTGCGTATTCCTGCTTCGGCGCCACGCCGCCGAGGCTCGGGCTGGCGGGCGCTTCCTCGCCGGGTGCCGTCGGCTCGACCAGCGATTGGCCGTAGCGCGGCGCATTGCCGTCCTCGGCGCCGTCGAGAGCCTGGGCCCAGGACGGCGCGGCGCCAAGCAGCAGGCTCAAGGCCACCAAAGCCGCGCTGGAAATTGTGGTGCAAATCCTCATGACTTCAGAATGGATTTGCCATGACGGAGGGGCGAATCACGAACGGGTGAGACGCGGAGTGCGTCGGCCGGCGTGATGCAAAGGTCACGTTCACCATATCGTGCGCGCCCTTCAAAAATCGCTGACGCGGCCATTGCGCTCCCAATCTCCGTAACGGGTGGGCTCAGGGCCAGAGGGGCCGCCGATCTCGCGCGGTCGCTTCGCGGTTTGCGATCCGGGATCAGCCGGCGCATTTGCAACCGGCTCGGCTGCGTTTGGGCTCGATCGAGAGACGGTGGAATCGGGCTTTGTCATGCAATTGATCATATACGGATGTGTCTCATCCGGCCAAGCGTACCTTGATTCCCCCATTGATTCGGGGCGCAAAAGGACCATTTCATAACCGTACTTGGATTAGGGCCTAGAGGAGGGGCCAAGAACGATGGGCGGTTATATGCGGACGGGCTTGCTGCTGGCAGCCATGACGGGGCTGTTCCTGGCGGCAGGCTTCCTGATCGGCGGGCAGCAGGGCATGGTGATCGCGTTCGTGATCGCCTGCGCCATGAACCTGTTCGCCTATTGGAACGCGGACAAGCTGGTGCTGCGGATGTATGGCGCCGAGCCGGTCGACGAGACGACTGCGCCGGAGTTCCACCGCCTGGTCAGCGACCTTGCGGCGCGCGCCGGCTTGCCCAAGCCCAAGATCTACATCATCGAGAATCCGCAGCCGAACGCCTTCGCGACCGGCCGCAATCCGGAGAATGCCGCGGTCGCCGCGACCACCGGCCTGCTCAAGATGCTGAGCCGCGATGAGCTCGAGGGCGTGATGGCGCACGAGCTCGCGCACGTGAAGAACCGCGACTCCCTCATCATGACCATCACCGCGGTGCTGGCCGGCGCGATCGGCATGCTGGCCAACTTCGCGTTCTTCTTCGGCGGCAGCCGCGATCGCGAATCGCCGCTCGGCGGCGTCGGCGCACTGCTGGTGATGCTGCTGGCGCCGCTCGCCGCAATGCTGGTGCAGTTCGCCATCTCGCGCTCGCGGGAATACGAGGCCGACCGCATCGGCGCCGCGATCAGCGGCCGCCCACGCTCCCTCGCGTCCGCCTTGGCCAAGATCTCCAACGGCGCGGCGCAGATTCCGAACAACGCGGCGGAATCCAATCCGGCGACGGCGCACCTGTTCATCATCAACCCGCTGTCCGGGCGCGGCGCTGACAATCTGTTCTCCACGCATCCAAAGACGCAGGAGCGCATCGACCGCCTGCTGGCGATGGAGGGCAACGTCGCACCGGAGCCGAGCGTCGAAGCCAACGCGCCGACGCGTCGCTCCACCATCCCGAGTTCCGCGCAGCGCGGTCCGTGGAGCTAGGGCTGCCGTTTCCAGCGGCAGCCCTGCGTACAGGTTCGGCACCCCCCGTGGATATGACGTTTGTCTCATGCACCTGACGCGCGCCGCGTGACCAATGTGGTCCCATCGGTGCGCTGTTTCCTCGCTGACTGATCTGCTCTAAGGTCGAACCCGGCGGGCCCAACGAGGTCCGTGACGGGAGGCAAGAATGTGGGGCGAGCGCGCGCCGGATCGGACCCAGGAGGTCGCGATCGGCAAGTACCGGGTGGTCACGTACAGCTTCGGCACGGCCAAGGACGTCGTCCTGCTGCTCAATGGCGGCCCGGGCCTGCCTTGCGACTATCTGCGCGAGGCGCATTCCTTCCTGGCCGACCACGGTTTTCGCGTCGTCACCTTCGACCAGCTCGGCACCGGCAAGTCGGACCGCCCGACCGATGAATCGCTGTGGAGCATCACGCGCTACGTCGAGGAGGTGGAGACGATCCGCACCGCGCTCGACCTCGGCAAGGTGCATCTGCTCGGCCATTCCTGGGGCGGCTGGCTGGCGATCGAATATGCCGTGCATCACGGCGACAAGCTGAAGACGCTGCTGCTCGAGGACACCGTCGCCGACATGCCGCACCTGATCAGCGAGCTGGAGCGGCTGCGCGGTGCGCTCGGCCCCGAAACCATCGCCATGATGCAACGGCACGAGGCGCAGGGCACCATCACCCATCCGGAGTACATGGCGGCGATCACGCTGCTCAATTACCGCCACGTTTGCCGGCTGGAGGAATGGCCAGCGCCAGTCAAGCGCTCGCTCGATGACTGGAACATGGGCCCGTACATGACCATGCAGGGTCCGAACGAATTTCTCTACACCGGCAACCTCAAGGACTGGAACCGGGTCCCCGACCTGCCGCGCATCAAGGTTCCGACGCTCATCACCTGCGGCCAGCACGACGAGCTAACGCCGGCCTGCGCGCTGCGCATGAAGCAGAACCTGCCGAACGCGGAGCTGAGGGTCTTCCCGAATTCCTCGCACATGCCGTTCTACGAGGAGCCGCAGGCCTATTACCCGGTGCTGCTCGATTTCCTGAAGCGCCACCGGGGCTAGCGATAGAAGACAGAGCACGGACATGCATCGCTATTCCTTCGTGCTCTACCGTCCGCTGCAGCTGATCCCGGTCCTGTTCGGGATCAGCGTGCTGTCGTTCGTGCTGGTGAAATCGATCCCGGGCGATCCGGTGCGGCTGCTGCTTGGCACCAAGGCGACGCCGGAAGCGATTGCGCGCATCCGCGCCCTCTATGGCCTCGATGAGCCGCTGATCGCGCAATATCTCTACTACTTGAAGAACCTGGGCCTCGGAGAGATGGGGCAATCCATTCTCTACAAGATGCCGGTGCTGCCCCTGATCGCAGACCGCGTGGCGCCGACACTGTTCCTGGTGATCGGCAGCGTGCTGCTCACGCTCGCGATCGCGCTGCCGCTTGCCAGCATGTCTGCGCTGAAGCGCGGCGGTCTGGTCGACCATGCGATCCGCGGCTTCACCACCGCGGGCCTCGGCTTTCCCGCCTTCTGGCTCGGCATCATGCTGATCATCCTGTTCAGCGTGAAGCTCGGCCTGTTCCCGGTGGCAGGCTATGGCGATACGGTCCTCGATCGGCTGCATCACATGATCCTGCCGTGCCTGACCGTGGCGCTGGCCCTGTCGGCCGTTGTCACGCGCAACCTGCGCGCCAGCATGATCGCGGAGCTCGCCTCCGATCACGCCACCGCCGCGCGCGCCAAGGGATTGCCGGAGAGCTGGGTGTTCCGCCGCCATGTGCTGCCCAACTCGCTCATCCCCACCATCAACCTGCTCGCCATCAATGTCGGCTGGCTGATCGGCGGCAGCGTGGTGGTGGAGACCGTGTTCTCGCTGCCCGGCATGGGCCAGCTGCTGGTGCGCGCGATTTTCACGCGGGACTACATGGTGGTGCAGGGCGTGACCCTGGTGTTCGCCTGCGCCACCGTGCTGCTCAACTTCATCGCCGACCTGCTGACGGTCGCCGCTGATCCCCGGGTCAAGCTGTGAGCGACGTCGCCCTCTCTCGCGGCAGTTGGCTCGAGCGTATCGGTGCGCTCGGCCTTGGGCGCGCGAACGTCAATCTTTCGATCGGCGCGGCCATCGTGATCGGCTGGGCGCTGGTCGCGCTGCTGGCGCCGTGGATCGCGCCGTATGATCCGATCGCGCATAATCTGCCGGAGAAGCTGCAGGCGCCGAACCTGCTGCACCCGTTCGGCACCGACAATTTCGGCCGCGACATCCTCTCCCGCGTGATGCACGGGGCGCGCATCGATTTACAGATGGGGATCATCGGCGTCCTGTTCCCGTTCATGATCGGCACCACCGTGGGCGCCATCGCCGGCTATGCCGGCGGCTGGGTCGACAACGTGCTGATGCGGGTGGTCGACGTCGTCCTCGCCTTTCCGTTCCTGGTGCTGATGCTGGCCATCATCGCCATTCTGGGGCCTGGTCTTTACAGCTTCTATGTCGCGCTCGCGCTGGTCGGCTGGGTGTCCTATGCCAGGCTGGTGCGCGCGCAGGTGCTGGTGCTGAAGACCAGCGATTTCGTGATCGCGGCGCGCTCGCTTGGCTTTGGCCGCTTTCGCATCCTGTTCCGCCACATCCTGCCGAACTGCATCGCCGGCTCGATCGTCTTTTCGATGTCCGACGTCGTGCTGGTGGTGCTGTCCGGCTCCTCCATTTCCTACCTCGGCCTCGGCGTTCAGCCGCCGACCGCCGAGTGGGGCGTCATGATCGCAGAGGGGCAGAACTTCATCACCACCGCCTGGTGGATCACCACCTTCCCCGGCCTCGCCATCGTGTTCATGGCCTTCGGCTTCTCGATGCTGGCCGACGGCCTGGCCGAGCGTTTCGGATTGCGCAAGCGATGAGCCTGCTGACCGTCCGCAACCTCTCGATCGCAGCCGGCGCACGGACGCTGGTGGAAGAGGTCGATCTTGACCTCGCCGAGGGCGAGGTGCTGGGCCTGGTGGGCGAAAGCGGGTCGGGCAAGACCATCACCTGCCGCGCGTTGATGCGCTTGCTGCCTGCCGGCGAATTGCAGATCGCGTCCGGGTCGATCGAGCTCAGGGGCCGCGACCTGACGCGGGCCAGCGAGGCCGACATGCGCAAGGTGCGCGGGGTGGAGATCGGCATGATCTTCCAGAACCCCAACTCGCACCTCGACCCTGTCATGCGCATCGGCGATCAGATCGCGGAAAGTGTGCGCTTTCACGAGGGCGCCAGCGCCAATGAGGCGCGCAATCGCGCCATCGAACTCCTGCGGCAGGTCGGCATTCCCGATCCCGCACGCCGCATCGATGCGTTCCCGCACGAATTCTCCGGCGGCATGCGGCAGCGCGCCATGATCGCGGTGGCGCTGGCCTGCCGGCCCAAGATCCTGATCGCGGACGAGCCGACCACCGCGCTCGACGTCACCGTGCAGGCCCAGGTGTTGCGCCTGCTGCTCGATCTGCGCGACCGCCTGGGTCTCGCGATCATGCTCGTCACGCACAATCTCGGCGTGGTGGCGCAGACCTGCGACACGCTCGCCGTCATGTATGCCGGCAGGGTGATGGAGCGTGGGCCGAAGCGCGATCTGCTGCGCACGCCGGCCCACCCCTATACCGAGGCGCTGCTCAAATGCCAGCCGGGCTCCGCCGATCCGGCACAGCCGCTGCCCGCCATTCCCGGCCAGCCGCCGTCGCCGAACGCGTTCCCCGACGGCTGCCGCTTCCATCCCCGCTGCCCGCGCGCGGCCATCATCTGTCAGGAGCAGCGTCCCGCCCTGCGCGCGACCTCTGCCAAGCGCGCCGCGGCCTGTCACTTCGCGGTGGTGCCATGAACGCGCCGCTGCCGCTGCTGAACGTCAAGGACCTGGTGGTGCGCTTCCGCGCCGCCGGCATGGCGCTGCCGTTCGCAGGCGCGCGCTACATCAATGCGGTGAACGGCGTCAGCCTGGCCGTAGCGCCCGGCGAGACGCTCGGCATCGTCGGCGAATCCGGCTGCGGCAAGAGTACGCTCGGCCGCGCCATTCTCCAGCTGGTCGACGCGCAGGCCGGCGAGGTGCGGTTCGAGGACGGCCTGGTCTCGCTACGCGACAAGAACTCGATCGCCCGGCTACGGGGCCAGGCCGCGATGATCTTCCAGGACCCCTACGGCTCGCTCAATCCGCGGATTCCGGTCGGCGAAGCGATCGCCGAGGTGCTGCGCGTGCATGACAAGGCGGCGCCCGATGCTGTCCCGGCCCGGGTGGCGGAGCTGCTGCGCCTGGTCGGCCTCTCGACCGAGCTGGCCGAGCGACGGCCGCATCAACTCAGCGGCGGGCAGTGCCAGCGAGTTGGAATCGCGCGGGCCCTGGCGATCGAACCGCGCCTGATCATCGCCGACGAATGCGTCGCCGCGCTCGACGTCTCGATCCAGGCGCAGATCCTGAACCTGCTCATGGAACTGCAGCGGCGGATGAACCTGTCGCTGATCTTCATCTCGCACGACCTGGGCGTGGTGCGGCATCTCTGTCGGCGCGTCGCCGTAATGTATCTCGGCCGCATCGTGGAGATCGGCCCGACCGAGCAGGTGTTCGCCGCGCCGAAGCACCCCTATACCCGCGCGCTGCTAGCCGCCGTACCGGACATCGATCCCGATCGCCCGCTGGCGCCGCCGCAACTGCGCGGCGAACCGCCGAGCCCACAAGACCTGCCAACCGGCTGCCCATTCCATCCGCGCTGTCCGCACGCGCAGGAGGTCTGCGCCCACGGCGAGGCGCCGGCGCTGCGTCCGACCGAGCGCGGTGACGTCGCTTGTCATTTCGATCTACCACCCAACGCACAACAGGGAGAGGAACCATGAAGAGAAAGCTGAAATACGGCCTGATGCTGGCCGGCGCGCTCGCCATGCTGGCGGGCGACATAACGATCGCGGCGGCCGAGGGCGTGCTGACCATCGGACGGCGCGAGGACGGCACCACGATGGACCCCGTCAAGTCGGCGCAGAACGTCGACTTCTGGGTCTTTTCCAACATGTATGACGTGCTGGTCCGGGTCGACAAGACCGGCACCAAGCTGGAGCCGGGCCTGGCCGAAAGCTGGACCGTTTCGGACGACCAGCTCACCTACACCTTCACGCTGCGCGATGCGAAGTTCTCCGACGGCTCGCCCATCACGGCCGAGGACGCCGCCTGGAACCTGCTGCGAATCCGCGATCACAAGGAGTCCCTATGGGGCGCCACCTATTCCGTGATCAAGGACGCCGTCGCCAAGGATGCCAAGACCCTGGTGGTGACGCTGAACCAGCCGACCGCGCCGTTCCTGTCGACGCTCGCGATGCCCGGCATCTCGATCCTGTCCAAGAAGGCGACGGAAGCCGACGAAGCAGGGGTGTCCGATCACCCCGTCTCCTCGGGCGCTTTCACCATGAAGGAATGGAAGCGCGGCGAGGTCGTCGTGCTGGAGAAGAACCCGAATTTCTGGGAGGCGGACCGCGTCTCCCTGGACGGGGTCCAGTGGATCTCGGTGCCGGACGACAATACCCGCGTGCTCAAGCTGCAGGCGGGTGAGTTGGATTGCGGCATCTTCATGCCGTTCTCGCGCATCGCCGAGCTGAAGCAGGATCCGAACCTCAACGTCCTGCTCGACGCCTCGACCCGCGAGGATCACCTGCTGATCAACCACGAGCGCGGCGCACTCGCCAAGAAAGAGGTGCGCCAGGCCCTCGACCTGGCGATCGACGAGCAGTCGATCGTAGACACCGTCACCTTCGGCGTCGGCACCGTCGCCAACTCCTACATCCCGGCCGGTGCGCTCTACTACTACAAGGACAACCTGAAACGGCCGTACGATCCAGCCAAGGCGAAAGAGATGCTGGCAGCCGCCGGCGCCTCAGACCTGACGCTGCAGTACAACGTCGAGGCCGGCAACGAAGTGGACGAGCAGATCGCCGTGCTGATCCAGCAGCAGGTCGCGCCTGCCGGCATCACCGTCAACATCCAGAAGATCGATCCGGCCGCCGGCTGGAACGAGCTGGTCGCCGGCAACTACGATGTCTCGGTCAACTACTGGACCAACGACATCCTCGATCCTGACCAGAAGACCACCTTCGTGCTCGGCCACGATTCCAACCTGAACTACATGACCCGCTACAAGAACGACACGGTCAAGGCGCTGGTCGAGAAGGCGCGCATCGAGTTCGATCCCGCCAAGCGCGAGCAGATGTATGTCGACCTGCAGAAGATGGCGAAAGACGACGTGAACTGGATCGACCTCTACTACAGCCCCTATCGCAACGCCTGCCGGAAGAACATCGAGGGCTTCTACCAGAACCCCCTCGGCCGATTCTGGCTGGAAGACACGAAGAAGATGTAGGGGACGTTTCCCTATTGCTCTTCCCCTCCCCCACCATGGGGGAGGGTAGGGAGGGGGAAGCCGCGTTTCCATCGGCAAGAGTCGTCGCTCGCTTCCCCCACCCCAACCCTCCCCCTTCTGGGGAGGGGAACTAACGAACCCTTGGCCTCTCCGCCTTGATCGGGCATAAGGCGGCCCATGGCCGACCCGCCCGCCCCCGCCGACAAGGCGCCTGAGAAACCGAGCGAATCCGGCAGCATCGTGCTGTCCGCGCGCGCAGTCGCGATCGAGCTGCTGGAAGCGGTGCTCAAGCGCCGCAAGCCGCTGGACGAGGCGCTGGCCGAGCATCCGGACCTGGATCGCCTGGTCAATCGCGACCGGCAGTTCGTGCGCGCGCTCGTCACCTGCACGCTGCGGCACCTGGGGCAAATCGACCATGTGCTGGCGCAATGCCTGGAGAAACCGCTGCCGGCGCGCGCCAGCGCGATCCGCAACATCCTGCGCCTCGGCACCGCGCAGACGCTGTTCCTGAAGACGCCGGCGCACGCTGCGGTCGACACCATGGTGACGCTGGCCGGCAAGCGCGGCGGCGAAGCCGGCTACAAGGGCCTGGTCAACGCGGTGCTGCGCCGGATCGCGCGCGAGGCCGACCTGTTCCGTCAGTTCGCGCCGGGCAGCGGCAATTTCACCGGCGCGATCTCCCTGCCCGACTGGTTGTGGCAGAGCTGGGTGAAGGCCTACGGCGTCGCCAAGGCGACGCAGATCGCGATCGCGCACCTGGAGGAGCCGCCGCTCGATTTCACCGTGCGGCGCGATCCCGATCACTGGGCCAAGATGCTGGGCGGCGCGGTGCTGCCAGGCGGCACGGTGCGGCGCGCGGCGCATGCGCCGGACAACTATCGCCCCTCGCCGCGCATCGAGGACCTGCCCGGCTTCGCCGAAGGCATGTGGTGGGTGCAGGATCTCGGCGCCGGCCTGCCGGTCAAGCTGCTCGGCAACCTCACCGGCAAGCGCGCGCTCGACATGTGCGCGGCACCGGGCGGCAAGTCGGCGCAGATGGCGCTGGCAGGCGCGCAGGTCACCGCGCTCGACCGCTCGCGCAAGCGCCTGGCGCGCGTCGCGGAGAACATGACGCGCCTGCGCTTCGCGGCCGATTGCGACGTGGCGGACGCCGCGATGTGGCAGAAGGGCAAGGACTACGACGTGGTGCTGCTGGACGCGCCCTGCACCGCCACCGGCACCATCCGCCGCCATCCCGATGTCGCGTGGCTCAAGGACCCGGGCGACGTCGCGAAGCTGTCCGCCAGCCAGGATGTGCTGATCGACGCCGCGGTGCGCCTGGTGCGCACGGGCGGCACCATCCTCTACTCCACCTGTTCGCTGCAGCCAGAGGAAGGTCCGGACCGCATCGCCGCTGCGCTCAAGCGCCACCCGTCGCTCGCGCGCGTGCCGATCCGCGCCGAGGAGCTGTTCGGCTTCAAGGAGCTGGTGACGCCCGACGGCGACCTGCGCTCCCTCCCCTCGCACCTCGCGCAGCTCGGCGGGATCGATGGCTTCTACGCGGCGCGGCTGGTGAAGCACCAATAGCCGGTCCCGCAGCAAGAACCGGGTGGTATCTCGATCGCGCAGTAGGCATGTTCATTCCATCATACAGATGGAGTGAAAAATGCCTGCGCTTATCAACAAGATCGCGCTCGTCACCGGCGCGAGTTCCGGGATCGGTCGCGCCACGGCAAAGCTGTTCGCGGCCGAAGGCGCACATGTGGTTGTCACCGCACGCCGCCACGAAGAACTCGAGAAACTGGTGGCGGAGATCGCCGCCAGCGGCGGCAAAGCCATGGCGCTCGCCGGCGACGTCAAGGATGAAGCCTTCGCGCAGTCTCTGATCGCGGCCGCAATACGTTCGTTCGGGGGCCTCGATATCGCCTTCAACAATGCCGGCGCGCTCGGCGAAATGGGACCGACGACGCATGTTTCTCTGAACGGTTGGACCGACACGATCGAGACAAATCTCACCAGCGCCTTCCTGGGGGCGAAATATCAAATCCCGGCGATGCTGGATCGTGGCGGCGGCTCGTTGATCTTCACCTCCAGTTTCGTCGGCTACACCGCCGGCATGCCGGGCGTTGCCGCCTATGCGGCCAGCAAGGCGGGATTGATCGGCCTCACTCAAGCGCTCGCTGCCGAGTTCGGGCCCAGAGGCATTCGCGTCAATGCTATCTTGCCGGGCGGCACCGACACCGCGGCCGCCCAGGCCATGATCGGTACGCCGGAAGGCCGCGCCTTCGTCGAAGGGCTGCATGCGCTGAAGCGCATCTCCACCCCCGAGGAGATCGCGAAATCGGTGCTGTATCTGGCGTCGGATGCATCCAGCTTCACCACCGGCACGGCGATGCTGGTTGACGGCGGCGTATCGATCAACCGGACCTAACGCCGCACGATGCTGAAGCCCGGCGTGGTGGGCATGATGCGCCGCTCCGGCCGATACTCGGGCGCACAGCCGAGCGGCGCCAGCGCGGCGCGGACGGCATGGCGGCTGTGCCGCCAGCTGCGCGGCGGCAGCCAGGTGGTGCGGAACCGGATCCAATGGCCGATCTCGATCCGGCTGTGCGGCGCCGCCAGCGACACGATGCGCCGGAAGTAGTCCGAAAGATCTTCCGGTGGCACATGCTGCATGACCGCCAGGGAGAAAATGAAATCCGGCGTGCGCGCCTGCGCATCGCGCAGCGCCGCGTCGCCGATTACCTGCACGCTCGGCCGCTTCCGTGCGACGAACTCCGCTGGCAGACGCGCGAGTCCTTCCGCGAAGAACACGTCGCTGACATCCAGACCGACATAGTTTCCTGGCTGCAGATAGTTCATGAAAGCTTCGCCGATCCACAGCGAGCCGCAGCCGTAGTCCACCACCACATGCTCTGGCCTGCAGCCAGCCTGCTCGAAGTTCGCCAGCACCCGCTGCGCGCGCGCAGTCACCTCATCCCGGTCCACGCTGGCAACACCCAGGGTCGCATGCGCATCGCCGGCATCGATCCGGCGCCGGGCATCCTCGGCATAGAACTGTCCGTAGGAGCCGCCGGGATTGTCCGCCAGCCAGCGCACGAACTGCTTCTTCTGCTTGCGGCGCACCCGGCGCCATTCGCGCCTGTCCTTCAGATAGGCCTGCAGCCTATCGATCAGCCGCGCCATAGGCCATGCGCTTTCCCTGCTTGTCGTAGGCGTGCGCCAATGCGGTGTCGCGGCCATTCAGCAAGTCGACCTTTTCCTTCGCGAGATGCAGCAGGCGCTCTTCGAGTTCGGCTTGAGGTTCGACACGTCCGTCCGCGTGGATGTGGCCGAGGTCGGTATCGCGCTGCTTAAGCGCTCGACCGACCAGGATCGTGCGATGACACTCCAGCGGCTCCTTCTCGGCGCACATCAGGGCGATGCGCTTGGCGTGCGACACGTCGATCAATGCGTGGATCGCCTCCTGGAACGTCGGCGACGCGGCGATGCGCGCGTAACTGACCTTGCCGCCTTCGTAGCAATCGACATCCTTCGGCCGCGCGCCCAAGGCATCGCCCAGGAACCAGTATTCAATACCGGCATCCTTGAACGACGCCATCAGCGCTTTCTGGCTGAATTGCGGATTGCGGCGCGAGAACGGCGTCGAGCGGACATCGGCCACGCAGTCGATGCCGGCGCCCTGCAGCAGATCGATGAAGCGCCGGGCGGAATGGTTGGAATGGCCGATCGTGTAGATCACGCCCAATCCAGGATGACCTTGCCCGACTGGCCGCTGAGCATGATCTCGAACCCCGTCTTGAAGTCGCTGACCGGGAAGCGGTGGGTCAGGATCGGCGAGAGATCGAGGCCGGATTGCAGCATGGCGATCATCTTGTACCAGGTCTCGAACATCTCGCGGCCATAGATGCCCTTGATCTCGAGCCCCTTGAAGATCACCTGGTTCCAGTCGATCGCGGTGTTGGCGGGCGGGATGCCGAGCAAAGCGATCTTGCCGCCGTGGTTCATGTGCTCCAGCATCTGCGAGAACGCGGTCGGCACGCCGGACATCTCGAGCCCGACGTCGAACCCTTCGACCATGCCGAGGTCGTTCATCACGTCCTTCAGCGTGCCCTTGGCGACGTTGACCGCGCGGCTGGCGCCCATCTTGCGCGCGAGGTCGAGGCGATAGTCGTTGACGTCGGTGATGACGATGTGGCGCGCGCCGACATGGCGGCAGATCGCCGCGGCCATGATGCCGATCGGGCCGGCGCCGGTAATCAGCACGTCCTCGCCCACCAGGTTGAAGCTGAGCGCGGTGTGGGTCGCATTGCCGAACGGATCGAGGATCGAGGCCATCTCGTCGCTGATGCCGTCGGGAATCTTGAAGGCATTGACCGCGGGAATCGAAAGATACTCGGCGAAAGCGCCTTCGCGGTTGACGCCGACACCGACCGTGTTGCGGCACAGGTGCCGGCGCCCGGCGCGGCAGTTCCGGCAATGGCCGCAGGTGATGTGGCCTTCTCCGGAGACGCGGTCGCCGATCTCGAACCCGCGCACCTCGGTGCCCATGTCGACCACCTCGCCGACATATTCGTGGCCGACCTGCATCGGCACCGGAATGGTCTTCTGCGCCCACTCGTCCCATTTCCAGATGTGGCAGTCGGTGCCGCAGATCGCGGTCTTCTTGATCTTGATCAGCACGTCGTTGTGGCCGACCTCGGGCTTCTTCACCTCGGTCAAGGTGAGGCCGGGTGCCCGTTCCAGTTTCGCCAGCGCGCGCATGGTCAGATCGCCTCTTTTTTCTTGCCGCCGATTGCGCCGAGCGCCAAGCCGACCTTGGCGAAGGCTTCGACCGCCTTGTTGATATGCTCGTCGGTATGGGCGGCGCTCATTTGGGTGCGGATGCGCGCCTGGCCCTTGGGCACCACCGGGAAGGAGAAGCCGATCACGTAGATCCCCTCGTCCAGCAGCGCATTCGCCATCCGGGTCGCCAGCGCCGCGTCGCCCAGCATCACCGGAATGATGGGATGATCGCCGGGGACCAGGTCGAAACCGAGAACCGCCATCTTTTTCCGGAAATTGCGCCCGTTGGCGATCACCTGCTTGCGCCGCTGCGCGCCGTCCTCGGTGCGCAGCAGCTTCAGCACCGCCAGCGAAGCCGTGACGATGCTGGGCGCCAGCGCGTTGGAAAAGAGGTACGGGCGCGAGCGCTGCCGCAGCAGCTCCACCACCTGGGACCGCGCCGCGACATAGCCGCCGCTGGCGCCGCCCAGCGCCTTGCCCAGTGTGCCGGTCAGGATGTCGATGCGGCCCTCGACGCCGCAATATTCCGGCGTGCCGCGGCCGCGTTCGCCGACAAAACCGACGGCGTGGCTGTCGTCCACCATGACCAGCGCGTCGTAGCGGTCGGCCAGGTCGCAGACCGCCTTCAGGTTGGCGATGATACCGTCCATGGAAAAGACGCCGTCGGTTGCAATCAGCTTGACCTTGGCGCCGGCCTCGTCCGCCGCCTTCAGCTGCTTTTCCAGGTCGCCCATGTCGTTGTTGCGGTAGCGGTAGCGCTTGGCCTTGCACAGGCGGATGCCGTCGATGATCGAGGCGTGGTTGAGCGCGTCGGAGATGACGGCATCATCCTCGCCGAGGATGGTCTCGAACAGGCCGCCGTTAGCGTCGAAGCAGCTGGAATAGAGGATTGCCTCCTCGGTGTGGAGGAAGCGGGCGAGCTCGCCCTCCAGCTCGCGGTGGATGTCCTGGGTGCCGCAGATGAAGCGCACCGAGGCCATGCCGAAGCCATGGCTGTGCAGGCCGTCGATCGCCGCCTCCACCAGGCGCGGGTCATGCGCCAGGCCGAGATAGTTGTTGGCGCAGAAATTGAGCACTTCGCGCCCGTCCGCCAGGTGGATGGCGGGGCCCTGCGGGGTGCCGATCAGGCGCTCGGCCTTCCAGAAGCCGTCGGTCTTGATCTGTGACAGGGTCTGGTCGAGCTGTTGATAGAATGCGGCCTGCATGGCCGATACCTCATGAAATTGGGTGATGGACTTTAGGCCGGCCGGGCAAATGCCTCAAATTCCATTTGGGGTCGGCCGGATGGCGAAGTTGTTAATAGACTCAGATACGACGGAGGCAGCGATGCACAAGAGTGGACTGGCCGGTTTCATCATCGATTGCAAGACCGAGGACCTGGACGGAGCCGCGCATTTCTGGGCGGAGGCGCTGCACCTGCCGATCTCGGAGCAGGGGCTGGAGCCCAATCCCAACTACCGCCACCTGGCGCCCGGGCCGGGCGGCCTGAATATCGAGGTCCAGAAGGTCGACCATCCGAGCCGGGTGCACCTGGACATCGAAAGCGAGGACGTTCCCGCCGAGGTTAGGCGCCTGGAAAAGCTGGGCGCCAAGGTGGTCAGCAAGGTCGAGACCTGGGTCGTCATGGAAGCCCCGACGGGCCACCGCTTCTGCGTGGTCCGAGGGCGGTATAAGACCACCGAAGACGATGGGGGCGGATCGCCGTAGGGAATCCCTCCCGGTTCCTTGCCCCCGACTCTTGGCGGGTGGTAAGCATCCGCCATGCAGCAGAAGACCCGCATCGCCCCGTCGATCCTCAGCGCCGATTTCGCCCAGCTGGGCGCGGAAGTGGGCGCGATCGCGGCGGCCGGGGCGGATTATGTCCATGTGGATGTGATGGACGGGCATTTCGTCCCGAACCTGACCATCGGCCCCATGGTGGTGAAGGCGCTGCGCTCCCATGCCAAGCTGCCGTTCGACGTGCACCTGATGATTGCGCCGGTCGACCCCTTTGTTGCGGAGTTCGCCCAGGCCGGCGCCGACATCATCACCTTCCACCCCGAGGCCGGCGCGCACCCGCACCGCACCGTCCAGCTGATCAAGTCGCTGGGCAAGAAGGCCGGCCTGTCGCTCAACCCCGGCACGCCGCTCTCGATCGTGGACTGGCTGCTGCCGGAGATCGACCTGGTGCTGGTGATGAGCGTCAATCCCGGCTTCGGCGGCCAGCGCTTCATCGAATCGAGCCTGGGCAAGATCAAGGAGCTGCGCCGGCGTATCGATGCCGTGTCAGACGCGCAGGGCGGGCGGCCGATCGACCTGGAGGTCGATGGCGGCATCAATACCGAGACCGCGAAGCTGGTGATCGCGGCCGGCGCCGACGTGCTGGTGGCGGGCACCGCCACGTTCCAGGGCGGCCCCGGAAAATACGCCGCCAACATCGCTGCGTTGCGCGGGACATGACCGCCCTCGCCGAACCCCTCCGCAAGGCTCCCCCACACAAGGCGCGGCGCGGCAACCGCCGGCCCAAGCTGCTGGCCCCGCGCCTGCAGACCCTGTTCGCCCTGCCGCCGGCCCTGCTCACTCAGCGTATCCTGCAGCGCCTGATGCAGCCGCTGTATCGCAGCCGGCTCTATGCCTCGACCCTGGGCAAGCGCTCGAGCGGCGAGCTGGCCGCCGTGCCGACCGATACCTGGCCGGTCGATCCGCGTCCCGGTCTCGCGCTGCTCACGGGCGAGTTCCGTTTCGGCGCCGACGTCCTCAGGAACCCGAAGCCGCTGCACAACCCGCTCGGCGCCACCGAGAGGTGGCGGCGCCAGATGGCGAGCTTCGCCTGGCTGGATACGCTGCGCGCGATGGGCAGCGCGCCGGCGCGGCAGTTCGCACGCCACGTCGTGCTCGCCTGGTTCGCCGACACCGCCGCCTACGATTCCCTCAGCTGGTCGTCGGACCTGTTGAGTGCGCGGCTGCGGCGCTGCCTGATGAACAGCGCGTTCCTGGAGACCAACAGCGACGCCTTGTTCCGCGCGCATCTGCTGCGGCCGCTGAACCGCCAGGCGGAGCATCTGGCGCGCGTGCTGCCGGACGGCCTCAACGGCGCGGCGCTGCTGAAGGCCAGCATTGCGCTGATGCTGGCCGGCGCCCTGCTGCCGGGTTCCAAAGGCGGCGACAAATGGCTGCGCAAGGGTGGTGCGCTGCTGGACCGCGAGCTGCACGCGCAGATCCTGGCTGACGGCGGCCATGTCGAACGCAGCCCGGCCGTGATGCTGGACCTGCTGCAGCATCTATTGGATCTGCATCACGTGCTGTCGCTGACCGGGCGCAAGCTGCCGAATCAGCTGATCTCCAGCATCGGCAATCTCGCCTGTGCGCTGAAACTGGTGACGCATCCCGACGGCGCGCTCGCGCTGTTCAACGATTCGACCGAAGACGAATCCAGCGCCGTCATCATGACCTTGATGCGCGCCGGCGCGACCGGCGTCGTGGAGCGCGATCTCATCCAGCTGCCGCAGACCGGCTTCCACCGCATGGCCGCCGGCCGTAGCGTGCTGATCTCCGATGCCGGCGCGCCGCCGCCGCACGGGCTCGACGGTCACGCCCATGCCGGCACGCTGTCGTTCGAGTTCAGCCACGGCATGGAGCGCATGATCGTCAACTGCGGCGCGCATCCGATCGCCGAAGAGTGGCGCCAGGTCCAGCGCGCGACCGCGGCGCATTCCGCGCTGGTGGTCGACGACACCAACTCCAGCATGCTGCTGCCGTTTGGGGGCCTTGCCCTGACGCCGCGGTCCGTGGTGGTGCGGCGCGAGCAGACCGAGGCCGGGCAATGGCTGGACGCGCGGCACAACGGCTATGAGGAGCCCTTCGGCCTCACCCATCGCCGGAGATTGTTCCTGACCGCGGACGGGCTGGAGCTGATCGGCGAGGAAACGCTGAACGGGCGCGGCGGCAAGACCTTCACGCTGCGCTTCCATTTGCATCCCGCGGTGCAGGTCTCGATGACCCAGAGCAGCCACGCGGCGCTGCTGAAGCTGCCGCAGGGCGGAGGGTGGCGCTTGCGCGTGCAGGGCGGCGAATTGTCGCTGGCGGACAGCATCTATCTGGGCCAGTCCAGCATGGTCCGGCGCACCCAGCAGCTGGTGGTCCAAGGCGTGATCGAGGACGACACCACCCAGGTCAAATGGGCCTTGCAAAAGGAAGGCGGCAAGCGATAACTGGCGCGCTCATCCGACAGCGCGGGAGTCGCCCAGCATGCCAGCCACGCTTCGTCCGATCCGCCGCGCCTTGCTGTCCGTTTCCGACAAGAGCGGCCTGATCGAGTTGGCGCGATCCCTGGCCGAGCGCGGTGTGCAGCTGCTGTCCACCGGTGGCTCCGCTCAGGCGCTGCGGCAGGCCGGACTTCAGGTCACCGATGTCTCAGAACATACCGGCTTCCCGGAGATCATGGATGGCCGGGTGAAAACCCTGCATCCCAAGATCCACGGCGGACTGTTGGCGCGGCGCGATCTCGCCGAGCATGTATCGGCGCAGAAGACTCACGGCATCGCCGACATCGACCTGCTGGTGGTCAATCTCTATCCGTTCGAGGCGACGGTGGCGAAGGGCGCGGAGCGCGACACCATCATCGAGAATATCGACATCGGCGGCCCGGCGATGATCCGCGCCGCCGCCAAGAACCACGATTTCGTCACCGTCATCGTCGATCCAGCCGACTACGAGGATCTGAAGAAAGAGCTCACCACGCACGATGGCGCGGCGTGCCTCGATTTCCGCCGGCGCATGGCGCGCAAGGCCTACGCGCGCACGGCGGCCTATGACGCGGCGATCTCCAGCTGGATGGCGGGCGATCTGGGCGAGCCGTTCCCCGAGCGCATGAGCTTATCCGGCGAGCGCCAATCGCTGTTGCGTTATGGCGAGAACCCGCACCAACGTGCCGCCTTCTATGTCACCGACCGCAAGCGGTCCGGCCTTGCCACCGCCAAGCAACTGCAGGGCAAGGAGCTGAGCTACAACAACCTCAACGACACCGACGCGGCGTTCGAGCTGGTGGCCGAGTTCCAGGCGCCCACCATCGCCATCATCAAGCACGCCAATCCGTGCGGCGTCGCGAGCGGCAGCGATCTGGCCAAGGCCTATGAGCGCGCCCTCGCCTGCGATCCGGTCAGCGCGTTCGGCGGCATCATCGCCGCCAACCGGCCGTTCGACGGCAAAACGGCGGAGCTAATCGGCAAGCTGTTCTCCGAGGTCATCATCGCTCCGTCCTTCGCCGCCGAGGCGGTGGCGGTGCTCGGCGCCAAGAAGAATCTGCGGCTGCTCGAGACCGGGGGTTTGCCCGATCCTGCGGCCGAGGGTCTCGCCTTCAAGAGCCTCGCGGGCGGCTTCCTGGCGCAGGACCGCGACGGCGCGCGCACCGGCGCGGGCGACCTGAAAGTCGTCACCAAACGCGCGCCCAGTGAGCGCGAGATTGCCGACCTGCTGTTTGCCTTCACCGTCGCCAAGCACGTCAAGTCGAACGCCATCGTCTATGTGAAGGACGGCGCGACGGTCGGCATCGGCGCGGGCCAGATGAGCCGCGTCGATTCCTCGCGCATCGCGGCGTGGAAGTCGGCCGAAGCCGCCAAAGCCGCCGGCGATGCCGCGAGCTGGGCCAAGGGCTCGGTGGTCGCGTCCGACGCCTTCTTCCCGTTCGCCGACGGCTTGCTGGCCGCCGCCGAAGCCGGCGCCACCGCCGTGATCCAGCCCGGCGGGTCGATGCGCGACGACGACGTGATCAAGGCCGCCAACGAGGCCGGCCTCGCCATGGTGTTCACCGGCACGCGGCATTTCCGGCACTAGGCCATGATCGGCAAGCTGCGCGCGTGGCTGGCTCAGAGGCGCGCATGGCGGCGCCGGCGGCGCAAGCGCAACAAGAAATATGCACGCTGGCTGGCCGCGCATCCCGGTCAATCCTATGCCCAGTTCTATGTCGAGGAGACCCGGCGGCAGATCGACGCCGGTATGATGACGTACAGCAACATCGGACTCGACGTCGACATCGGCTTCATGAAGTCGCGCGCACAGCGCATCTTGGAAGCCTTCAAGCGCGCTGGATGCCAGCCGCACCATGTCGTGGTGGATTACGGCTGCGGCTCGCTCTGGATTGGCGAAGCTTTCATGGATTACCTCGAGCCCGGCAACTATGTGGGGCTGGACGTGGCAGACGGGTTCTACGTCGAAGCCCTGACCCGCTTTCCGGAGGACTACGTCGCGGAACGCCGGCCCATGCTGCGCGTCATCTCGCCGGACAGCCTGCGCGAGGTGCGCGACCGCAAGCCGGATTTCATCCTGTCCACCGGCGTCCTGATGCATGTCCCGCCCGAAGACATGACGAACTACTTCGTTGGGCTCACCGCCGTCGCTCTGCCGCACACTCGGATCGAGATCGGCTATCAGGCGACTTTATTCAGTGGTTGGGAGCCGCCGCGGTTCTGGCGCCACAGCCGGTTCGCGATTGGATCGGCGCTGGCAACGCTCGGCTACAGGGCGCGATACTCGGCGGGTCACCGAATCCTGACCGCGACGCGAGGATTTGCGCTCGTCCGCCGCTAGATTGCGTGCGCGGGCACGATCTCGCAGGTCCAGCTACGCCGCTTCGCTCATGTAGGCGCGGGCGGCATCGATGGCGATCTGGCCGGTCCGGGTCAACTGCCCATGCGCGGCGACGGTTTCGTAGCCACGCTCGAAATTGCGCCGATCGGCATCGCGCGCCCGGATGGCGAGTGCGCGCTCTTCTTCCGTCAGCAGGCCGCTCGCGATCAGGCGCGACATCGCCCAGTGCATGCGGGCAGAGACGAAAGTCGCATGATAGACCCCGTCCATCGGCCGCGGCTCCGGCCGCAGCGGTGACGGATGCAGCTCGTCGTCGGGATTCTTGACCGCTGCCTCTTCCGTGCACAGCCCGAACAGCCGCGAATGCGCACTCTCGTGCGCCAGCGAATCGATCACGTCGATGCGGGTCTTGTGCCGCACCGCGTTGAGGAACAGCGCGCCCCACAGCTGATAGGAGGAGCCGCCGTCGAAATGGACGCGGGCGTCCTTTGGGCCCACGACCAGGATGAGCTCGGCGATCAGGGCCTTTAGCTCGGCGACAAGATCGGGCGCGGCCTGCTGCAGCAGGTCCATGACGCCGGCAAACTGCCGCCCGAACGCTGCGACCTCCTCCGCCGATGGCGGCAGGAACACGTACTTGTACGAGAGGTCGCCATTCATGAAGCGCAGGTAGCGTTCGGCCTGACTGGCCAGCGCCGGCTCGCCCAGCGCCAGCACCCGGAACGAGGCCTCGACCGGCTGCTCGCGCGCAAGCTCCGCGAACAACCCGCGCGCATCGTCGAGCCGGTCATTGATGAGGGCCGGCACCAGGTCGTAATAGATCGCAAAGGCGTGCGGCGAAAGCCGGCGGCCGCTTTCGATCTGGCCAATCAGGCGTCCGATCGCGGCGCGATCGAATGCAACCTTGCCCTCGCTGGCATCGCAGATCTGGCGCAGACTGTCGGCAAGGCCGATATGCATCGCCCGGTCACAACGGGCGGCATGGCCGGCATCCGGAAAGAACTGGAAATCCTCAATCATGGCCTGTCCGCGCGGCCAATCGGCGCTGATGCATTAGTCAGACTTGACGCCGACCTTGGCAGCGAGGGCATGGCCGGCTCCGACACTCGGATGGACGGCCTGCGCCGAATCCTGGTTGAATGACGGACAGTCCTTGTCGCCGATCTTCGGCGACGACAGCCGCACCGTCGATCCGTCGTCTGCGATAATCTTGAAGCCCAAGAGCTTCGTGCAATCGAGTTCGATCTTGTCCATGATTCCCCCAAGCGCCCCTGATCAGGCTTCGGAATGCGCCCGCGCAGAGCTCGCAGCGCCCGGCGCCGCATCGACCACTTGGCACTGCTTATCCCCGATCTTCGGCGAGTGCAGCGTCATGGTGGTTTCATCGGATGCAATGATCTTGAACCCCAGCAGCTTCCTGGGTTCGAGCTTGATCTCGTTCATGACGTTCCCCCGTCGTAGATGACCCCACTGCCTTGCCTGTCTATGCTAACTGACATCGATTACACTGAGAAGTGCCAAGAACGGGACGCTTTGGGGGCTCTGCAGTCCTATGATCTGTTTCGTCTGCACTGCGGCACATCGCTATACCGTCACAAAGAACTTGCCGCGGTTCGCGGGCGTGCCGGACTTCAAGGTCTGGAGCTATGACAGGCTATTCCGGGCACGCTTCCTGCCGCGCGCGACGTGGATCTTTACCGATTTCGATCGGCTGAGTTTCTGGGAACTGGAACTCGCCGCCCGCATCCATAGGAACTTGGTCGCAACGGAGCAACGCGTGCTGAACGACCCGGCGACCGTCGCGCAGCGCTTCAGCCTGTTGCGCCGGCTCCACCGTACCGGGTTCAACCGGTTCAACGTCTGGAGCGTCGAAGCGGAAGAATGGCCGGATCGCTATCCGGTTTTTCTGCGAACACAGTCGGCGCATCGCGGGGCATTGACCGATCTCATCCCCGACCGCGCGAGCCTGGAGCGCGAGATCGCTGCGGCCCTCGTCAAGGGCCGGCCGCGACGCGAGCTGATGATCGTCGAGTATTGCGCCGAGCCGATGCGCGCGGGACTGTTCCGCAAGCTCGCGACCTACCGGGTCGGGCCTGCAATGATCGCGAACCTGTGTGTTCACCAATCCAAGTGGATTGCCAAGGATGGCGAAAGGGGAATCGCCGGGCAGGAATTGTATGATGACGAGCACCGCATCATCGCAGAGAACCGCCATGGCGAGGAGCTGCGCCCCGCATTCGAGGCCGGCGGCATCGAATTCGGCCGTGCCGATTTCGGCCTGGTCGACGGCCGGCCGCAAGTCTACGAGATCAACACCAATCCGACGATCGCGATGATCCGCAAGCATCCGTTTCCGGTCCGCATCGCCGCCAGCCGCCTGTTCGAGGAAAAGTTCACCGCCGCCCTCGCCGCCATCGACACGCCGGCCGGCGGCCCGCCGATCAAGATGAAGGGCACCGTCCTGCGCGAGCAGCGCGGGCACGATCGCTGGATGACCAGGAGCCGCTGGGTGGTCTAAAATCCGGCCATGACCCGGAAGATCGAATTGCCGCCGTACGAGACCGTGGCCCTCGTGCTGCAGGGCGGCGGCGCACTCGGCTCCTACCAGGCGGGCGTTTACGAGGGCCTGCACGAGGCCGGAATCCAGCCCAACTGGTTCGCCGGCATCTCCATCGGCGCGGTCAATGCCGCGATCCTGGCCGGCAACGCGCCGGAACAAAGGATGCCGCGTCTCAACGAATTCTGGGAGACCATCTGCCGTTCGGCATTCTTCCCGGACGCCTCGGTCGAGGCACAGATCACCGCCTTGGCCGGTGACGGCCCGGGGCGCGCGGCCTTGAGCGCGTTTGCCGCCGGACGCGCCCTGCTCGGCGGACAGGACGGTTTCTTCACGCCGCGGGTGGTGCCGCCGTTCCTGTGGCCGTTCGGCGGGATCGCCGCGACCAGCTTCTACGACACCCGGCCGCTCAAGGAGACGCTGGAGCGTCTGGTCGACTTCGACCGCATCAACGCGCGCGAGACACGGCTGTCGGTCGGCGCGGTCGACATCGAGACCGGCAACTTCGCCTATTTCGACAATGCCTCGACCAAGATCGTGCCGGAGCACATCATGGCGTCCGGCGCGCTGCCGCCGGGCTTTCCGGCAGTGGAGATCGAGGGGCGATATTACTGGGACGGCGGCCTCGTCTCCAACACGCCGCTGACCGAAGTGCTGGGCCACACCCCGCGCCGCGACACCATCGTCTTCCAGGTCGACCTGTGGAGCTCCGACGGTCCCAGGCCCAACAACATCCTCGACGTCGCGGAGCGCGAGAAGGACATCCGCTTTTCCAGCCGCACCCGCATGGCGACCGACGCCGCGACCGAGTTGCAGCGCCTGCGCCGCGCCCTCAAGCGCGCGCTCGACTGCCTGCCGCCGGAAGCCGCGGTCGATCCGGAGATTGCGAGCCTACGCGATCTCTCCTGCTCCAAGGTCTACAACGTGCTCCACCTCATCTACCGCGACAAGCAGTACGAAGCGCAGCACAAGGACTACGAATTCAGCCTGCCCACCATGCGCGAGCATTGGGAGGCCGGGCTCGCGGACATCCGCCGCACGCTGAAGCACCCGGAATGGCTGGAGCGTCCGCGCGGCCTTGGCGTCGTCACGCACGACGTGCACCGCGCAAAACGGGACGCCGCTCAGGCGGGCGAGCCGGACGCGGCCGAATGAGCGAGCGCGCTGCGCCGATCGCGTGCCGCCCGGTGACACCGGACGATGCCGCCGCGATCACCGATCTGTTCGGCGCGAACAGCATCTGCCGCGGTTGCTGGTGCATGCACTGGCGCGTCGAAAAAGGCGGCAAGAGCTGGCAGGCCTGCTGGGGCGAGCCCAACCGCCGCGCCTTCCTGAAGCTGCTGAAACAGGGCCAGGTGCAGGGCGCCCTCGCCTTCGCCGAGGACAAGCCGGTCGGCTGGTGCAACTTCGGTCCGCGCGAGGATTTTCCGCGCCTCAAACGCTCGCGCGTGCTGGCTTACAAGCCGACGCCGCAGACCTGGAGCGTCAATTGCTTTTTCATCACGGCCGGCTGGCGCAAGCGCGGCATCGCCGGCGCGTTGCTGAAGACGGCCGCCAAGACCGCGTTCGATCGCGGCGCCCGCGTGCTCGAGGCCTATCCCACGCCGCAGAAGCCGGGACAGAACCTCGTCGCCCCGTTCGCCTGGACCGGCACCCGTGCGCTGTTCGCAAAGGCGGGATTTAAGCCGAGTGCGGAGAATGAGCGTGTGTGGGTGAAGAAGCGACGATAGCCGCCGTATTTTGTACGCTCGCTTCGACCGCTCCCCTCGCCGTCACCCCGGACAGCCACCCTCGGGTCCGCGCTTTTGCGCGGCCCAAGGACAGGCTCCACGGCGTGATCCGGGATCCACTCCTCCGTCGCACGAGCGGTTGATGGATGGATCCCGGCTCAAGGCCGGGATGACGGCAGAGCTGGGGAGCCACCTGAGCTCCTACTTCACCCTTGCCAACGCCGCCTTCGCGTCGATGTGCTCGATCGTGGAGCTGGCGCCGGTCGCGGCGGCGGCGGCAAAGTAGTCGCGCGCCGCCTTCTCATCGCCGTTCAGTAGCGCGCGCTCGCCGAGATAGTACTGCGCCTCGCACAGCACGTCGTTGCGCAGCTTGGCCGGCAATTCGTTGATGCCGGCGATCAGCTCCGGGTCCTTGCCGGTGCCGGCGAACAACTCCAGCAGCGGCCGCGGCCAGATGGTGGGATCGAGCTTGTCGATGCCTTTCTTCAGAACGGCTTCGTCGCCCTTGCCCAGATGCGATTGCGCGAGATAGAGGCGCAGCGCCGCATAGGGATTATCGGGGCGCAGCTCCAGCGTCAGCGCGAAATCCTCGGCCGCGTTCTTGAAGTCCTCTTTCGCGTAGTAGGCCCGGCCGCGGTTGTAGGCTGCGGCGGCGGCCTTCGGGTCCAGCTTCAGCAGCGCGCCGAAATCGCGGATCGCATCGTCGTAGCGGCCGGCCCGGATGTTCATCCCACCGCGATCGAGCAGCGCTTCCTGATCGTTCGGCGCGATCCTTAGCACCTGGTCGAGGTCGGCGATCGCCGCCTTGTCTTTGCCAAGCTGGGCGTGGACCCAGGCGCGGGCGTAATAGGTGTTGGGATCGTTCGGCACGATCTTGAGCAGCGCATCGAAATCGGCCAATGCGTCGTCCCAGCGGCCGAGCTTGCTGTAGGCGCCGCCGCGGTTGTAGAGCGCGTCGCTGGAGTCCGGCGCGAACTTCAGCGCCTGGGTGTAGTCGCGCACCGCTTGCTGGTATTCGCCCTTCGCGGCGTACCCGGCGCCGCGCTGATAAAGCGCCTGCGCCAGCTCGCGGCCTTGCAGGAGGCGCGTGTCGATCAGCTTGGTGCAGGCGTCGATCTGGGCCTGCGGTACGTCCGACTTGGCGCAGGCCTCGCGCATCTGCTTGACCTCGCCATCGTCGGTCTGGGCCAACGCGGGCGCGATCGTCACGCACAGGCAGAGAAGTGTGGCGAGGCGGATCGCACGGTTCTCCATGAGTCCTCATACTTTCATCAGTGACACATGCTTGTGGTCGGACCAGCGCATGCTGTCAATCTCCGACGGAATCCATCGTGCTTTGTTGGAATTGGTTGTATACTTATGAAGAAACGCTCTTTATGGGGGAGATACTGTAATGCCTGTCACAGATCCGCCGAAAGACTGGTCGTTGGAGCGCACCGGCGCGCGGGTAGCCGAAGGATTGCTGCGCGCGAAATTCGGCGCCGATCTGTGGGGCGACATCAATGTCGGCCACATCGACACCGGGGTGCAGCGGCACCAGATCTTCGGCGACTGGGTGATGATCGACCGCGGCGTCAATTTCATGGAGCCGGGCCAGCCGGCGATTGATCCGCTGAAATCGGCCAGCTTCGGCGGCCATGGCACGCGCACACTCAGCATCCTCACCGGGTCGGCGGCCGACTTCAAAGGCGTGGCGCCGGGCGTCCCGGTCGTGCCCTACCGCGTGTGCGACGACGTCATCTTGGGTTCGAAGGAAGAGCTCAACAACGTCGCGCGCGCGATCCGCCATGCGATTGAGGTCAACCTGTGCGAGGTCATCACCATCAGCCTCGGCTATCCGCTGGTGAACAGCCTGTGGCACAACGTGCTGGGCGATGCGATCGATTTCGCCTATGACCGCGGCGTCATCGTGGTCGGCGCCGGCGGGCAATTCATCGACAGCCCGTGCTATCCCGGCAAGTTCTTCCGCGCGATCTGCGTCGGCGGCTACCGGCTGAAAGAGTATCCCGACGACATCAAGATCTACCAGGAGTACGGCGCCAAGGGCCGCATGCGCGCGTGGGTCGACATCTGGGGACCCGCCAAGCCGGGCTGGCGCATGGGCGCTGGGCGCGACAATGCCGGCCAGGTGGTTTTCACGCCGGGATTCGGCGACGGCACATCTTTCGCCACTCCGCATGTCAGCGCGGCCGCCGCGATGTGGCTGTCGTACCGGAGGCAGGAGCTGCTCGCCTACGACAAGCCGTGGCAGCGCGTGGAGGCGTTCCGCTACTTGCTGCAAACGGCATGCGACAATCTGGGTCAGTATCCAGACTTCAAAGGCATGTCGCCGAATGCCAGCCCGGCCAAGAAGGGCGATACCGGTGCGAAGCCGGTCGGCCAAGGCGGTGGCGTCAGGCTAGATTCGCTGTTGCAGGTCGGCTTGCCGCCGAAATCGAAACTGAAGTTCGAGGCGCGGCTGGCGCGCGAACAGGCGTTCTAGCTCAGACCACCGCGCGCAGGGCCGCGTCGCGGGCCGAGCGGCGCTCTTTCACGCTCGCGCTCTTCAGCTGCCCGCATGCGGCCATGATGTCCTCGCCGCGTGGGGTGCGCACCGGGCTGGCATAGCCGGCGTTGAACACGACATCGCTGAACGCCGCGATCTTCTCCGGTGTCGAACGCTCGAACGGCGCGTTCGGCCAGGGATTGAACGGGATCAGGTTGACCTTGGCCGGAATGCCCTTGAGCAGCCGCACCAGCGCGCGCGCATCGGCAAGGCTGTCGTTCACGTCCTTCAGCATCACGTATTCGAAGGTGATGCGCCGCGCGTTGTTGAGGCCCGGATAGCTGCGGCAGGCCTTCAGCAGCTCGGCGATCGGATATTTCTTGTTGATCGGCACGATGCGGTCACGCAGCTCGTCGGTCACCGCGTGCAGCGAGATCGCCAGCATGACGCCGAGCTCCGCGCCACAGCGCTCGATCATCGGCACCACGCCCGCGGTCGACAAGGTGATGCGGCGGCGCGAGATCGCGATGCCTTCGTGGTCCATCACGATCTTCAGCGCCTTGGCGACGTTGTCGTAATTATAGAGCGGCTCGCCCATGCCCATCATGACGATGTTGGAGAGCATGCGCCCGTCCTTCGGGCTCGGCCATTCGCCGAGATGATCGCGCGCCAGCATGATCTGGCTCACGATCTCCGGCGCGGACAGGTTGCGCACCAGGCGCTGCGTGCCGGTGTGGCAGAACTTGCAGGTGAGGGTGCAGCCGACCTGCGAAGAAACGCACAGCGTGCCGCGGTCCTCTTCCGGGATGTGGACCGATTCCACTTCCTGGCCGTCACGGAACTTGAGCAGCCACTTGCGCGTGCCGTCGATCGACTGCCGGTCGACCGAGACCACCGGCCGCCCGACAATGAACTGCTCGGCGAGCGCCGCGCGGAACTCCTTGGACAGGTTGCTCATGACCGCGAAGTCGGTAGCGCCGCGGTGATAGATCCAATGCCAGAGCTGGCGCGCGCGGAAGGCCGGCTGCCCGATCTCCGCCATCGCCGCCGTCAGCTCCTCGCGCGACAACCCGACCAGGTTGCGCCGCCCCGTCTCGTCCACTTCGGGCGGAGCGAATTGCTCCGCATGCTTCTCGGTGCTCATCTCTCTAATTCCAGCGGCCTATTTTATGCCGCAAGCCAGGCTGATGGCGGCGTAGCCCTTGGCGAATCCATCGAGCGGGAACGTATCCTGCGAGGCGACGCCGTCGCTGCTCATGCCCGTCACCACCAGATGATCGCCTTTCTTCATCCGGGCGACCAGCTGCCGGTCGACGCTCGCTTCCCGGATCCACACCCGGTCGCCGTCCACCAGGCGCAGCAGCACATTGCTGCTCTTGTCGACCTTGGCCTTGGTGTACCGCGTCTTGTGCGGCTCGAAGCCCAGCGCCACGCTCACCTGATCGCGCACCTTGCCGCCCATCTGGTGCGTCACGATCAGGCCGACCTCGCCGCGGTTGGGAATCTCCGCCAGCGACTGGACCGGTGCGGCGATCATGTAGCACAGCTTGTCCGCGCCCTCACCCTGCGTAAAGGCATACCAGGCCCCGAAATTTCCGAGGTCATCGGCCTGCGCTGCCGCCGGAGCCAGCAAGGCGCCCGCCCCAACGATCAAGGAAAAAAGTCTTGCCCTCATGTCCCAAGTCATCCGGTGCTGGTACCAGGACTGGCGACAAAAATCCAGTCTCCGGAAGATGTTAGTTATCCTTCGCCGGCGTCTTTCAAGCGCCGCTGCTTCCATTTTGGCAAGCCACGGCGGTGCGGCGCAAGCGGCGTCACCGGCCCACCGACCCGGACCGGCCGCTCGGCGAACCGGCCGAGGCTGATCATCCGGTCGTACATCACGATCGCCGCCGCCACCGACATGTTGACGCAGAACCGGGTCGGAATCTTGACCACGTAGTCGCAGCGCTCGGTCAGCGCCGGGGACAGCGAATCCTGCTCGGCGCCCAGCACGTAGGCCGCCGCCAGCGGATGCTTGAAGCTCGGCAGGTCGATCGCGTCGTCGGTGATCTCGACCCCGATCAGCCGGCAGCCCATCGGCAGCGTGAAGCGCTCGAGCGAGGCATGGACCTGCACCGGCATGTTCTCGATCGCGATCGAGGTGTCGGACTGCAGCAGCTCATTGACGTCGACCGCCGGCTGGATCGCGAACGCGAAGCTGGCGCGGAAGGCGTGCGCGGTGCGCAGGATCGCGCCCAGGTTCATCGGCTTCGAGATGCCCTCGACCCCGATCCCGAAATAGCCCCGCATGGCCCGTGCTTCACTCACCCGCGTCGCCTCGCTTCGCTCAACCCTGCCCTCGCTTCGCTCATGGGCGGGAAGCTAGGCCAGCGCAGTGCTCAAAAGCAAGACAAGCGGCTGTGAGCTAGATCTCGGTCGCCTTCGCCGGACGGGTCGCCAACACCAGCCCCGCGACCACCACCATCGCGCCGGCAAGATCACCCACCCCCGGCACCTCGCCCAGCAATGGAATGGCGAGCGCCGTCGCCACCACCGGCTGGCCGTATCCCAGCACCGCCACCAGCGCGGTCGGCAGCTTGCCGAGGCTGCGGTTGATCAGCAGATAGCCGACCAGGGTCAACACGCCATAGAGCCCGAGGTAGGCCCAGCCGTAGAGGTCGACTGCCAGGAATCTGTCTTCCAGCAGTGCGGCCGGCAACGACCCCAGGGCCGCGCCGACGAACGACCAGGCGGTCACGGCGATGGTCGGATAGGCGCGGCACAGTCGGCCGGTGATCAGCATGCAACCGGAATAGAAGACCGCCGCCGCCACCGCGTAGAGGTTGCCGGAGACGCTCGACTGCCCGTTGACCGGACCCAGGGTCATGATCACCAGGCCGGCGAAGGCAAGCAGGCCGCCGATGCCCAGCCACCTGGTGATGCGCTCGCGCCAGATCAGGAACCCGCCGAGCGCAACTAGCAACGGATAGATCATCACCAGCAGCGTGGCCTCGAGGATGGTGGTGGTGACGATGGCGCGGTTCCACAGCACTAGGTCGGCCGCCAACAGCAGCCCGGCGAGAATGGCCAGCGCCTTCGCCCTCGGCGGCAGCGGCTCCGCCCGCCGCGCCAGCCACAGCGCCGCCGGCAAGGCGATCACGATCCGCCAGAACGCCGTCGCGGCGACGTCGACCGGAGAGTTCCGAACCAGCAGCGGCCCCAGGCCGGAGATGAAGACCCCGCCCAGGGCGGTGCGCAGGGCGCCCCGGTCGAGCTGGGCCGGAGGCACCCGCCCGGCGGCCACCAAAGTCTCGGCCATGTAACCACCTATCTGAAAATGACAGGTGACATCTGGTCTTTCCTGCGGTAACCAGTCAATTGATTTTTATTGGTGACACCCGTGAGCGCAGCGAACACATGAGCCCCGCGACCACGCCCGTCCTGCCCAAGCACGAGTTCGTCGCCGGCCGGCTGTCGCTCGACTTCTGCAACTCCCTGTCGCCGACCCGCCGGCCGACCCTGCGCGACCGGATCGAGAACCCGGACGAGTTCCTGGCCTGGGCCCGGCGCGCCGGCGCCAAGCTGGAGCAGACGCCGGCGCCGAGAACGCTGGCGCGGCTGCATCGCCTGCGCAGCGCCCTGATCGGCATCTTCCACGCGCTGGCCGATCAGCGGGCGCCGTGGGATCGCGACCTTGCCGTCCTGAATGAAGAACTGGCGGAGGCGCGCGCGGCCGAGCGGCTGGTGCCGGAGGGGACGGGATTCGCGGTGGCGGATTCGTCGCTCCAGGTCATCGACCGCTTCCGCCACGCGATCGCGCGCGATGCCGGCGCGCTGCTGACCGGCGATTTGCGCCGGGTCAAGCGCTGCCCGTCGCACGATTGCCTGTGGCTGTTCCACGACGACAGCAAGAACCTGTCGCGCCGCTGGTGCGCGATGGACGATTGCGGCACGCTGGAGAAGGTGCGGCGCTACCGCGGACGCGACAGCTAGTTCATCTTCGCCAGCAGCCAGTGCAGGCAGGCAAGGTGCTGCAGGTCGTGGCTGCGCAGGATGTGCGCAAGGCCGCTCAAGGTGATCTCGCCATATTCAGCGAAGGTTGCGCGCCGGTTCCAGTCGTCGCTACGGGCGGTCTGTAGCATCGCCACGGTTTCGCGCCGCGCCTTGCGAAAGGCGCTCAGTGCCGCCGCGACATCGTCCGCTTCGTAGTTGCGCGTGGCTGCCAGCTCGTAGCTGTCGATCGAGGCGAGATCCGGCCGCTCCTCGCGCAGCGTGCGCCCGAACCGCACGTGATAGCCATCGCGCTCGATGTCGCGCAGATGGCACGCTTGCCCCAGCGCCGTGAAGCGCTCGCCTGGAATGCCCTCCCAGGTCGGCGGCGCCCAGGCCAGCTTTTCCGCCGGCACCTGCGCCATCAGTCCGGCGATGTCATCGGGCATGGATGCCAGTTCGGCAAGGATCTGCATACGAAAGTTCCCTCGCAATAGACCGCGATTATCGCCTTGGAGCACACGAGTGCCAGCGTGAACTTGTCCCGATTGTACCGGTGCCTTGCATCCGCCCGCGTCCGGGGGCAAGGTGCCGCCAAACGTCCGGGAACCGTCTGCATGAGCGTCCAGGTCAAGACCGATTTGCCGCAGGATTCATCGCCGATCCTCGCCGAGGTCGTGCGCGGCGGGATGGTGGAGAGTCGCCATCACGCCAGCGTCGCGGTGGTGGACGCCCATGGCGGCATCGTGCGCGCGTGGGGCGATGTCGAGCTGCCGATCTATGGCCGCTCCGCGATCAAGCCGCTGCTGGCGATCCCGCTGGTGGAATCGGGCGCGGCGGACCGCTTCAAGCTCGGCACCGCGGAGATCGCGCTCGCCACCGCCTCGCACAATGCCGAGCCGCGCCATGTCGAGACGGTGACCAGCTGGCTGCATCGTATCGGCCTCGGCGTCGAGGACCTGGAATGCGGCGCGCACTGGCCGTCGCACGAGCCGACCATGCAGGCAATGCTGCGTGCGCGCAGCGAGCCGACGCGCGCGCACAACAATTGCAGCGGCAAGCACACCGGGTTCCTGTCGACCGCGGTGCATGTCGGCGAGAAGACCAAGGGCTACATCCAGTACGAGCATCCGGTGCAACAGCGGCTGCTCGGCATCCTGGAGCAGATGTCGGGCTGCGAGCTGGGCGACGTGCCGCGCGGCATCGACGGCTGCGGCATCCCGGTGATCGCGGTGCCGCTCGCCAACACCGCCTTCGCAATGGCGCAGATGGCGGACCCGCATCATCTGCCGGAAGAGCGCGCCGCCGCCTGCCATCGCATCCTGGAGGCGATGATGGCCGATCCCTTCATGGTCGCCGGCACCGACCGCTTCTGCACCAAGCTGATGAGCGCGATCCCCGGCAAGGCCGCGATCAAGGTCGGCGCCGAAGGCGTCTATTGCGGCGCGCTGCCGCAGGATGGCCTCGGCATCTGCATCAAGGTGACGGACGGCGCCTCGCGCGCGGCCGAAGTGGTGATGGGCCAGGTGCTACGCCATCTCGGCGTGATCGATGACGAGATGGCCGAGACGCTGACCGCGACTTTGACGCCGACCGTCAAGAACTGGGCCGGCACGCCGACCGGCCAGGTGCGACCCGCTTTCTGATGCAGGCAGTCGTCTGCAACACGCTCACCGGCCTCGACGGGCTGGCGCTCGAGCAGCGGCCCGATCCCGGCGCGCCCGGGCCTGGCGAAGTGCGCATCCGCATCGCAGCGGCCGGCCTCAACTACGCCGACCTGCTGGTGACCCAAGGCAAATACCAGGTGAAGCACGCGCCGCCGTTCGTGCCCGGCTTCGAAGCTGCCGGCACGATCGAGGCGGTCGGCCCGCAGGCAACGCAGTTCAAGATCGGCGATCGTGTCATCGCGATTCCCGAGGCCGGCGCGTTCGCCGAGGCTGCAATCGTGCCGGCGGATCGCGTCTATCCCGCGCCCGCCGGATTGGATGCGGCGCAAGCCGCCGGCTTCCCCATCGCCTACGGCACCTCCTATGTCGCGCTGGTCGAGCAGGCAAAGTTGCAGCCCGGCGAGACCCTGCTGGTGCATGGCGCGGCGGGCGGCGTCGGCCTCACCGCAGTCGAGATCGGCAAGGCGCTCGGTGCGCGGGTGATCGCGACCGCAGGCGGCCCCGACAAGTGCGCCATTGCCACCGCCCACGGCGCCGACCACGTCATCGACTACAAAGCTGAGGACATCCGCGAACGGGTGAAAGCGCTGGTCGGCGGTGTCGACGTGATCTACGACCCGGTCGGCGGCGCGGTGTTCGAGGCTTCGCTCAAGGTGGTGAACTGGAACGCGCGCATCCTCGTCATCGGCTTCGCCGGCGGCCCGGTGCCGCAGATCCCAGCCAACATCCTCTTGGTGAAGAACGTGGCGGCGATGGGGTTCTATTTCGGCTCCTGGCGCCAGCACCGGCCGGAGGTGGTGGCCAGGGCGTTCTCCTCGCTCGATGCCATGGTCCGGGCCGGGCAGCTCAAGCCCTTGGTGTCCCATCGTCTGCCGCTCGGCGACTTCCGCGCTGCCCTGGAGTTGATCCAGAGCCGGCAATCGACCGGAAAGGTCGTGCTGCTGACGGGTGTGGCATTCTAGCACCCCCAAAGAGCCAAGGTACTTTCGGCTAATCCCCGTTGGCCAAAGTGTTTTTTCCGTTGTGACACATTTTGGAAAGGGGCATGTTAACAACCCAAGGCGGCCCGCTAAGTGGCGCACTGCAGGGAACGGCTATTCCGATGTTTGCTGAATCCCGATTGCTGTTCAAACTCTGGCTGAAGAACCCGCGCAAGATCGGCGCGGTCGCCGTGTCGTCCGCGGAACTGGCAGGCGCGATGGCGCGCCAGGTGCCGCGCGGACCGGGCTACGTGGTGGAGCTGGGCGGCGGCACCGGCTCCGTCACCAAGGCGCTGCTGAAGGCCGGCATCCACCCTGACAAGCTGATCGTGCTGGAGCGCGACCCGACCCTGCACAAGCTGCTGCAGGAGCGCTATCCCGGCGTGAGGATTCTGCTGGGCGACGCCGCCAAGCTGCAGCCACTGCTGAAGCGCGAGGGCATCGACCATGTGCGGGCGATCGTCTCCTCGCTGCCCCTCGTCTCGATGAAGCGCAGCCTGCAGGACCGCATCACCGCGCAGATCTTCTACGTGCTGGAGCCGGGCGCGCCGCTGATCCAGTTCACCTATTCCCTGTTCTCGCCGATCCCGCGCCGGCGCTTCGGCGTGCATGGCGAGGTCGGCGACCGCGTGCTGCAGAACCTGCCGCCCGCCAGCGTCTGGGTCTATCGCAAGCCGCACGTCCACGCCCGCGCTGCGGAATAGCCTCAACTCCTGACACGTCACGGCAGCGGTTCGGCATAGCTTGCGCTCATGCCAGACACGACATCCATTTTCGCTGACCAGTCCGCCGAGGCCTATTCCGGATACGTCACGCCGGATCTGCTTGGGACCCGCGACTTCTTCGTAGCCAGGCTCGGCTTCGAGGTCCGGTTCGAGAGCGCGTGGTTCGTGCTGCTCGGCCTGGGCAGCCACCAGCTCGGCCTGCTGAAGCCGGAGCAGGAGGGCCAGTCCGCCCTGTTCCGCCGCGCCTATCCCGGCCACGGCGCCTGGATCACCTTCTCGGTGCCGGACGTCGACCAAGTCCACGCCCGCGCCGTCGCCGCCGGCATCCCGATCGCAGTGCCCCTGCGCGACGAGCCCTGGGGCGAGCGGCACTTCTCGGTCGTCGCGCCCAACGGGCTGGCGCTGGATTTCGTGACGTACCAAGGGCCGCTGGCCTAGTAGAAGGGCACCACCCTCCCCACCGCTACGCCCGTCATCCCAAGGCTTGGCCTTGGGATCCACGAGTTTGCCTGCCGCCATTCGGTCTCCCCCATCGAAACTCGTGGATGGCAAGGCCAAGCCTTGCCATGACGGTGGAGAAGGGGCGCGACTGGGGCATATCCCCTTCCCTTGACACCCCGCCTCGGTTTCCCCAATGGTGCCTTGGCCGCCTGTTTCGCGGCCAATTGCAACCATTTACGTAGAAAAGACCATGCCGACGATCACGCTGCCGGATGGCAGCCAGCGCCAGTTTGCCAATCCCGTGACGGGGGCCGAGGTGGCCGCCGCGATCGGGCCCGGCCTTGCCAAGGCCGCGCTCGCCGTGAAGCTGAATGGCGAGGTCAAGGACCTCAGCCTGCCCATCACCACCGACGCCAGGCTGGAGATCGTCACCAAGACCCACAAGGACGCGCTGGGGCTGCTGCGCCACGACGCGGCGCACGTGCTGGCCGAGGCGGTGCAGGAGCTGTTCCCCGGCACCCAGATCACCTTCGGCCCGGCGACCGAGTCCGGCTTCTATTACGACTTCCACCGCGCGGAGCATTTCACGCTCGACGATTTCGCCAAGATCGAGCAGCGCATGAAGGAGATCGTCGACCGCGACGAGCCGATCACGCGCGAGGTGTGGGAGCGCGACCAGGCGGTCGCGTACTTCAAGCAGCATGGCGAGACGTTCAAGGCCGAGTGGGTCGCCTCCATCCCCAAGGACGAGGAGATCTCGATCTACAAGCAGGGCAACTGGCTGGACATGTGCACGGGCCCGCACCTGCCCTCCACCGGCAAGCTCGGCAAGGCCTTCAAGCTGATGAAGCTGAGCGGCGCCTATTGGCGCGGCGATGCCAACAACCCGCAGCTGCAGCGCATCTACGGCACGGTGTTCGCCGACGAGAAGCAGCTGAAGGAGCATCTGCACCAGCTCGAGGAGGCGGAGAAGCGCGACCACCGGCGCCTGGGCCGCGAGATGAACCTCTTCCACCAGCAGGAAGAGGCGGCCGGCATGGTGTTCTGGCACCCGAAGGGCTGGACGCTCTATCGCACGCTGGAGAATTTCATCCGCCAGCGCCTCGACGAGGGCGGCTACCAGGAGGTCAAGACGCCGCAGCTGGTCGACCGCAAGCTGTGGGAGGCCTCCGGCCACTGGGAAAAGTTCCGCGAGAACATGTATCTTGCCGAGAACGAGGACGGCATCAAGCACTTCGCCGGCCACCCGGACGAGCGCATCTTCGCGCTGAAGCCGATGAACTGCCCGTGCCACGTGCAGATCTTCAACCAGGGCCTCAAGAGCTACCGCGACCTGCCGATGCGCCTGGCCGAGTTCGGCTCCTGCCACCGGTTCGAACCGAGCGGCGCGCTGCACGGCATCATGCGGGTGCGCAACTTCACCCAGGACGACGCGCACATCTTCTGCACGCCCGAGCAGGTGAAGGAGGAGAGCCTCAAGTTCTGCCGCCTGCTGTTCGGCATCTATCACGATTGCGGCTTCAGCGAAGTGCAGATCCGCTTCGCCGACCGCCCGCAGAAGCGCGCCGGCAGCGACGAAGTGTGGGACGAGGCCGAGGCGCAATTGAAGGCCGCGATCGACGCCACCAACCACCCGTACGAGATGGCGCCGGGCGAAGGCGCGTTCTACGGCCCGAAGCTCGAGTTCCACCTCAAGGACACGATCGGCCGCACCTGGCAATGCGGCACGCTGCAGATGGATTTCGTGCTGCCCGAGCGGCTCGACGCCCACTACGTGGCGGAGGACGGCCAGAAGAAGCGCCCGGTGATGCTGCACCGCGCGATCTTCGGCTCGATGGAGCGCTTCATCGGGATTCTCATCGAGCACTATGCCGGCCACTTGCCGCTGTGGCTCAGCCCCCAGCAGGCCGTGGTCTGTAGCATCGTCTCCGACGCCGACGAATATGCGAAGGGCGTGCAGGCGGAGCTCGTGAAAGCCGGCCTGCGCAGCGGACTCGACCTGCGCAACGAAAAGATCAACTACAAGGTCCGCGAGCACAGCCTCGCGAAGATCCCGCTACTGCTCGCCGTCGGCAAACGCGATCAGGAAGCGGGCACGGTGGCGGTGCGGCGTCTAGGCGAAGAGGGGCAGAAGGTGATGCCGCTGGCGGAAGCGATCGAGGTGCTGAAGAAGGACGCGCGGGTGCCGGGGTAGACTGAATAAACAAGGCAGTTACTCTTGCCGTTGCTCTGAAACTCAAAGTCGGCAATGTGAAGAAGGCGTCCAGGCCACGGCGCTAGTCGATTGCTCTGAACCCTCCGTCGCAAAACTCTAGTGATGCAGCTAAAGCACGATACAATGCAGGTTGCCATGCATTCAAGAATGGGGCCGCCCGACTGCGAGCGGTCCTAGCAAGTTCTTGCTGAACCGCCGCAGCGCCGTCTTGATACGTTTCTTCGAGAGATTCTTTGATCTGCACAAGTTCGATCGCCGCGTGATCTTTATAAAGACCGCCTAGCTTGAGCTTCTCAAAATGCGTCTCGACACGAGCAAACCGATTCAAAGGAAAATTCTGCGGCCTTCGAACTGTGAACTCTACGTCCACACTAAGACCTACTGCGACATCGGCGTGCAGTAAGACGTGATGCCCCCAATCGTCGAAATAGGGGTGAAACATTTGTTCTTCATATGTGTTGGCAACGTGCGTCCATTTTTCTTTGTTGCAAGGAGCGCAGCATGGAATGAGATTGACGGGGAAGACTGAAAACTCCGGGTACGCTGTTTCCGGCAAATAGTGATCAAGAGTCTGAACATCTCTCTGGCCACACATTGGACAACGCCTGAGGCGAGCTGATCCGAGTATCTCATCATAAATTGGTCGCTCAGATCCGTTTAATAGAACGCGCTGATAGGTGTTCTTAAGTTCGTCGACTGTTGCCGTCGCCGGCAGTTGAGGCCTGATTAGATACAATCTTTCTAATGGAGCTTCTGTCAAATACTGGACCGCGCGATTACCCACATAAGCTATTTCTGCTAGCAGTCGAGCCCTAACATCGGGATTCTGCGTCTTGTTCGCGCAACGCGAGAATAGATTTGCTGCATTCATCGCTGGAATGGCAATGCCGAACATCAGCGCTTGTTCCGAGCGAGAAGAGATCGAGCAATTGCTCTGCCTTCAGCGCCTAAATGACCTCCGAATCTCGAGACCACCTGCTCAATGTTCGTGCATTCAGCAGCAACGGCAGCGATTTTTGCATGATAGCCACTGCTTGTGACTTCAAGTCGGAAGACCTCTCGCGTCAGGACTCCGAAATTTTCAGCGAAGGTTTCTACCTGTGGGCGCTCTGCCCCGACTGAGCGCTTTTCTCTATACAGCATCCAAACACAATCCTTTGGAACTTCCTGCAACATCACTGGTGAATGGGTCGCTAGAACCGCAACTCCATTGCGGTTGACAAGCAGATCTGAGAGCGCCCTTATGAACGATGCGGCGAGTGGTGGATGCAAATGGGCTTCGGGCTCATCGATCAAAATCAATGTGCGTTCACTAACTAGCTCGACAAGTCGTGTAATTGTGAGCAGGACGATCTTGTGGCCAGAGCTAGATTTATTAAAGAGTTCCGCTGCTTTGCTCTTAACATCCCCAACATCATGTTGGATAAGCTGAGTCATCTGAATATTTGCGAAGACCGGATCCGTCTCTAACGCCTCCATTGCAGCAACCCAACGACTCCTGCGCGAGCTTCGAATACACGTAAGCGTGCTTGCAACGAATTCATCGCATAGATCCGAGGGGTCCTTTGGAGCTGCGCGTTCCCCCTTGCTAGGCTTAGACCTTCTAAGACCAAGATATGAGTACGAGATACCGGTCTTCGTTCCCGCCTGTGGCGACGGAGGTTCAAAGTCATCGAACGCGCTAAATGCGACAGTTATTAGGTTGGCGAATTCATCGCTCGCCGACGAGCGAGAGATTTGTTGTTCATTTCGAAATTCTAAACGTCCAAACTCACCGAAATTCAATTCGCTGCAACCATCGCGAAGCAGAGTGCTAATCGCGGTTAGGAGATATGTCTTGCCGACGCCGTTCCGGCCGATGATCACGTGAATATTGGTCGGTGGATCAGCGTTTGGGACAACGCGGAAATCCATTTCCGTTCGTTTGGCGTCGGGAAAAGTGTAGACAAAATGGTATCGAGTCAGCTGAGTCTGCTGGCTTACAATGTCTCGAAATTTCTGAATGGAGGTGGATGCGACTTCTCGCATCAATGAAGTGCCAAATCCCTTTTCTTTCTCGAACGCGGCATATCTCGCATTGTCCCAAATCACGTCCTTGAGGCTAGACAAAAGCGAAACGCGTTCGTCATAGTTTATCTCCGTAACTGACTCGTAGTACGACTGATTTTGTCCGAGTGAGCAATAGTCGTCGGGCAGTTGCTCAAATGGGCTTTGAGGTAGCGGCACCGCACCGCCGGTCATTCCAGCTTGCAGAATCTTCACTGGCCCTATCTCGAATCGTTTTCCCGCTTCATCGAAATAGACTAGCGTTGCTTTGGTTTGAAATCCGTAGTCATCCCAATTGTTGTCGACGAGATAGCACTCGTTTCGGCCCATTAGAGCAGCGGCCCGCCGACGGGATACTACATTGAACTTCAAAGCTCACCATTTAGAGATAGTGGTCGCAGTATGCATAGAATGCCGTGCAGCGATTTTCAAGGGAAATGCAATCTCCGCGAGCAGTCAAGGCAGTTCCACAATTGAGAACGTAAGACTATTGCCAATCTGCTCACTGTCTTAGGGTGCTCAATCTTCTCGCTGTGGCAGTTCACCTCCAATCGGAGTTCCCATGCCCACGCTCCACGAATACACCCCCTCCCAGAACTGCTGGAAGGTCCGCGTCCTCCTCGGCCTGCTCGGCATCCCCTATCGCTCGCAGCCGGTCGCGATCTTCTCCGGCGAGAGCCGCACGGCGGACTTCCTGGCGCTCAACCCCGCGGGGTCGACGCCGGCGCTGACGCTGGATGACGGGCGCGCGATCGCGGAATCGAATGCGATCCTGTGCTGGCTCGCCGAGGGCACGCGCTACATGCCGGCCGCGGCGACACCCGATGGCCGGTTCGCGCGCGCCAAGGTGATGCAGTGGCTGTTCTTCGAGCAGTATTACGTAGAGCCGGTGATCGGCTCGCTGCGGTTCTGGACCTTGACCGGGCGGCTGGAGGTCAACGCGGCGCTGGTGGATGGCAAGCGCGACGCGGCGATGCGGGCGCTGTCCGCGCTGGAGCGCACGCTGCGCGCGACCATGTTC
>PNKY01000006.1 GCA_013822765.1 Rhodospirillum sp. | reverse complement strand
AGGTGCCGGGCGTCGCAGGCACCTGGAAGGACCTGACTGACAACGTCAACTCGATGGCCGGCAACTTGACGGCCCAGGTGCGCAACATCGCCGAGGTGACTACAGCCGTGGCGCGCGGTGACCTGTCGCGCAAGATCACCGTCGACGTGAAAGGCGAAATCCTCGAGCTAAAGAACACCATCAACACCATGGTGGACCAGCTGAACGCCTTCGCCTCGGAAGTGACCCGCGTGGCGCGCGAGGTCGGCACCGAGGGCAAGCTGGGCGGCCAGGCGGCGGTGCCCGGCGTCGCCGGCACCTGGAAGGACCTGACCGACAACGTCAACTTCATGGCCAGCAACCTGACGGGCCAGGTGCGCAACATCGCGGAGGTCGCGACCGCGATCGCTAACGGCGATCTCTCCAAGAAGATCACCGTCGACGTGCGCGGCGAAATCCTGCTGCTGAAGGAAACGCTCAACACGATGGTCGAGCAGCTGCGCTCCTTCGCCGGTGAAGTGACGCGCGTGGCGCGCGAAGTCGGCACCGAAGGGCGCCTCGGCGGACAGGCGCAGGTGCCGGGCGTCGCAGGCACCTGGAAGGATTTGACCGACAACGTCAACCTGCTGGCCGCGAACCTCACGACTCAGGTGCGCAACATCGCCGAAGTGACCACCGCGGTGGCGCGCGGCGACCTGTCGCGCAAGATCACGGTCGACGTGAAGGGCGAGATCTTCGAGCTCAAGAATACCATCAACACCATGGTGGACCAGCTGAATGCCTTCGCCTCGGAAGTGACGCGCGTGGCGCGCGAAGTCGGCACCGAAGGCAAACTCGGCGGCCAGGCGCAGGTCTCCGGCGTCGGCGGCACCTGGAAAGATCTGACCGACACCGTCAACGTCATGGCCGCCAACCTGACCGAGCAGGTGCGCGGCATCGTGAAGGTCGTGACCGCGGTCGCCAACGGCGACCTCAAGCAGGACCTGACCGTGAAGTCCAAGGGCGAGGTGGCGGCGCTGGCCGAGACCATCAACAACATGACCAACACGCTGGCGACCTTCGCCGACCAGGTGACCACGGTCGCACGCGAAGTCGGCGTGGAAGGCCGTCTGGGCGGCCAGGCCAGCGTCCCTGGTGCGGCCGGCACCTGGAAGGACCTGACCGGCAACGTGAACCTGCTGGCTGCCAACCTGACGACCCAGGTGCGCGCCATCGCCGAGGTGGCGACCGCCGTGACCAAGGGCGACTTGACCCGCTCGATCCAGGTCGATGCGCGCGGCGAGGTGGCCGAGCTCAAAGACAACATCAATACCATGATCGACAACCTGCGCCTGACTACGGATCGCAACACCGAGCAGGACTGGCTGAAGACCAACCTGGCGCGCTTCACCAACATGCTGCAGGGCCAGCGCGATCTCGGCATCGTCGGCCGCATGCTGCTGTCGGAGTTGGCGCCGCTGGTGAATGCGCAGAATGGCGTCATCTATCTGATCGAGAACCAGGAGCAGCCGAGCCTGAGGCTGCTGTCCGCCTATGCCGACCACGGCAGGGACGGGCATCCTGACCGGTTGGCGATCGGCCAGGGCCTGATCGGCCAGTGCGCCGCAGACGGCCGGCGTTTGCTGATCAGCGAGATGCCGTCCAATGTCGTGCCGATCGGATCCGGCCTGTTCAAGGCGTTGCCGAAGAACGACATCGTGCTGCCGGTGCTGTTCGAAGGCGAGGTGAAGGCCGTGATCGAGTTGGCCTCGATCAATTCCTTCACCAGTCTGCAGACCTCGTTCCTCGATCAGCTGACGGCGAGCATCGGCATCGTGCTCAACTCGATCGAAGCGACGATGCAGACCGAAGGCCTGCTGACCCAGTCACAGAAACTGGCCGCCGAGCTGCAAGCGCAGCAGCGCGAATTGCAGCAGACCAACGAACAGCTGGAGCAGAAGGCCCAGCAGCTGGCAGAACGCAACGTCGAAGTGGAGCGCAAGAACCAGGAAATCGACCAGGCCCGCCGCGCGGTGGAAGAGAAGGCCGCGGAGCTGGCGCTGACCTCGAAATACAAGTCCGAGTTCCTGGCGAACATGTCGCATGAGTTGCGCACGCCGCTCAACAGCATCCTGATCCTGGGCCAGCAGCTTGCGGACAATCCGGACGGCAACCTGTCGCCGAGGCAGGTCGAGTTCTCGCGCACCATCCATGGCGCGGGCACCGACCTGCTCAACCTCATCACCGATATCCTCGATCTGTCCAAGATCGAATCCGGCACCGTGTCGGTCGAAGCCGAGGAAGTCTTCTTCAGCAACCTGGTCGACATGATGGCGCGGCCGTTCCGCCACGAGGCAGACAACCGCAAGCTCGGCTTCGATACCCAGATCGATCCGCGTCTCGATCGCAGCATGATCACCGATTCCAAGCGCCTGCAGCAGATCCTGAAGAACCTGCTGTCCAACGCCTTCAAGTTCACGGAGCATGGCGGCGTCAAGCTGACTATCTCCGAGGTCGCAGGCGGCTGGACACCCGATCATCCGGCGCTGCGTCATGCGCCGTCGGTGGTGGCGTTCGAAGTCTCCGACACCGGCATCGGCATCATGCCGGAAAAGCAGAAGATCATCTTCGAGGCCTTCCAGCAGGCGGATTCGAGCACCAGCCGCAAGTATGGCGGCACCGGTCTCGGCCTCGCCATCAGCCGCGAGCTGTCCAACCTGCTGGGCGGCGAGATCCAGCTCCGCAGCGTCCCGGGCCAGGGCAGCACCTTCACGCTCTATCTGCCGCTGAAATATGTCGGACCGGCGGCGGAGCAGAGAACGCCGCCCGCGATCGTGGGCAATGGCTCGATGGCGCTGTCCATCGGCCGTACTCCGGAGCTGCCGATCGAGCAGATGCCGGATGACCGCGGCAACATCCAGCCCGGCGATCGCACGCTGTTGATTGTGGAGGACGATCCCCACTACGCGCGGATCATCGCCGACCTGGCGCACGATTCCGGGCTCAAGGTCCTGGTCGCGCATCGCGGCGCGGATGCCTTGAGCCTGGCGCGCGAGTTCCGGCCAAGCGCGGTCTCGCTCGACGTGTTCCTGCCCGACATGCTGGGCTGGACCATCCTCAGCCAGCTCAAGCAGGATCCGATGACGCGCCACATCCCGGTGCAGATCGTCACCCTCGACGAAGACCGCCAGCACGGGCTGGCGCGCGGCGCCTTCGGGTTCGTGACCAAGCCGTCTAGCCGCGAAGGCCTGGCGGAGGTGATGTCGCGCATCGGCGAGTTCATCACCCCGCGGCGCAAGCGGCTGCTGATCGTCGAGGACAACGCGGCCGAGCGGCTCAGTATCACCGAGCTGTTGGGCCACGAGGACATCGACATTGTCGCGGTCGAGACCGGCGCGCAGGCGCTGGAGCGGCTGCGGTCGGAGCAGATCGACTGCGTGGTGCTCGATCTCAGGCTGCCGGACATGTCCGGATTCGATGTCCTGGATCAGCTGCGCGCCGAGGCCAGCCTGTCGGACATCCCGGTTGTGGTCTTCACCGGCCGGGAGCTGTCGCCGGAAGAGGATGCGCAGCTCCACACCATGGCGCGCAGCGTGGTGGTGAAGGGCGTCGAATCGCCCGAGCGCCTGCTGGACGAGACCGCCTTGTTCCTGCATCGCGTGGTGAAGGACCTGCCGCCCGAGAAGCAGCGCATGCTGGAGCGGCTCTATAGCTCCGATGAGGACCTGCTGGGCAAGACCGTGCTGCTGGTCGACGACGACGCCCGCAACATCTTCGCGCTCAGCTCCGTGCTCGAGCGGCGCGGCATGAAGGTGCTGACGGCGACCACCGGCAACGAGGCGATCTCGCTGCTGGATTCGACGCCCGAGGTGGCGATCGTCCTCATGGACATCATGATGCCGGAAATGGACGGCTATCAGACGATGCAGGTGATCCGCGGCAATTCCGACTTCCGCCGCCTGCCGATCATTGCGCTGACGGCCAAGGCCATGAAAGGCGACCGGGAGAAATGCCTGGAGGCCGGCGCGTCCGACTACCTGGCCAAGCCGGTCAATACGGAACAACTGCTTTCGGTCCTGAGGATGTGGCTGCACCGCTAGGGATCATGGCGATGAACGCGAACGAGCCGGTCAACATTCTTCTGGTCGACGATCAGCCGGCGAAGCTGCTGAGCTACGAAGTGATGCTGCGCGACCTGGGCGAGACCCTGATCAAGGCCTCGTCCGGACGGCAGGCCCTGGAACAGATCCTGAAGAACGACATCGCCGTGGTGCTGATCGACGTGGTCATGCCCGACCTCAACGGGTTCGAGCTGGCCGCCATGATCCGCGACCATCCGCGGTTCCATACGCTCTCGATCATCTTTGTGTCGGCGATATCGGTCACCGAGCTCGACCGGCTGAAGGGCTATCAATATGGCGCTGTCGATTACGTCTCGGTGCCGGTGGTGCCGGACCTGTTGCGCGCCAAGGTCAGGGTCTTTGCGGAGCTCTATCGCAAGACCCGCGAGCTCGAGCGATTGAATTTCGACCTGGAGCGCCGGGTAGAGGAGCGGACGGCCGCCCTGGCCGAGGCCAACACGAAGCTGGAGCAGCGCGTCGAGGAGCGCACGCGCGAGCGCGAGGCCGCGCTGGCCCAGGTCCACGAGATGCAGAAGCTGGAAAGCCTGGGGCAGTTGACCGGGGGCTTGGCGCACGATTTCAACAACCTGCTGATGGGTATCCTCGGCAGCCTCGATTATCTGGCCAAGCAGCCGTTGAACGATCCCAAGGCCAAGCACTTCCTCACCGCGGCGCGCGAAAGCGCGGATCGCGGCGCCGCCTTGACCAAGCGGTTGCTGGCCTTCGCCCGGCGGCAGGAGCTGCGTCCGGAGCCGGTCGACGTACAGCGCCTGTCCGAGAGCATGGCCGAGATGCTGCAGCGATCCCTGGGGCCCACGATCCAGATCGAGATGGACTTCGACCGCGGCCTGGCGCTGATCTCGGTCGATCCGAACCAGCTCGAGCTCGCGGTCCTCAACCTCGCGCTCAATGCGCGCGACGCCATGCCCGACGGGGGACGGCTGCGCATCGCGGCGCAACGGGAGACCGGCGCGACCGGACTGTCGTCGCTGGAGGACGGCGACTATGTGCGCATGACAGTGACCGATACCGGCACCGGAATGGACGAAGCGACGTTGAAACGATGCAGCGAGCCGTTCTTCACGACCAAGGAAGTCGGTCGTGGCACCGGCCTCGGGCTGTCGTCGGTGCTGGGTCTAGCCGCGCAATCCGGCGGCGGCATGCGCATCTCCAGCGTGCTGGGCCAGGGGACGACGGTGGAGCTGTGGTTCCCGGTGGCGGCCGGCGACGCGCGTGCCGAACGGATCGAGGCGGAACCGGCGCAGAATGGCGCAACGCCGCACTACCGTGTGCTGGTGGTCGATGACGAGCCGCTGGTCGCGCTGCTCACCGCGTCCATGCTGGAAGACCTCGGTCATGCCAGCCAGGTCGTGCCGTCGGGCATGTCGGCGCTCAACATCCTGCGCGCCGACCGCACGATCGACGCTGTCATCACGGACTACGCGATGCCGGACATGACCGGCGCCGAGCTGGCGGTGCAGATCAGCCGCCTGCGGCCGGAATTGCCGGTCATTCTGGCCACCGGCTATGCCGATTTCCCCAACAGCATGGCGCAGAGCCTGCCGCGCCTGTCGAAACCGTTCGGCTCGCACGAGCTCGCGTCCATCCTGACGACGCTCAATCAGCGGCCGATGGCGAGCTGATCCACAGAGTCGCCTGCAGCGTGCTTTCCCGGTCTACGGCCGCTCACCCGATGGGTCGGAGCGCTTTTCTGTACGGCCTTGTTCCATCGACGGCGGCTATGCGGCACACTGAACGAATGCGTACTTTGGCACTGAACTCTTGTTGCAGGGACCTGACGTGAGCGCGACTCCTCGCCGGAGCACGACCGGTCTTCGGCGATTCCTGGATCTCCAGCAGCAGCGCAGTTGGATGCAGGGCAAGACGACCTTGCGCGATACCGACAAACGCGCGGAGTCCCCGGAGCTGCGTCTCAAATACGTCCCGCGGTTCGAGAAGCTGCTCCGCCGGCCGCAGGCGCAAGAGGTCCTGGAGATTCTCCGGCGCTACGGCCGCGACTGCATCCCGATCCCGCGCCGGACCGAGCGGCACTATTGGTCGGTCTCCTGCCTGCCGTCGACCCCGGGCAAGGCGCTCGTCCGCGTCAATGCGAGCTGGATGGAGTTTTTCGCGCTGTACGCGGACGGCGAGGGCATTCGTTCGAATTTCCTGGTACATCTCTCGGATTTCACCACGGATCATTCACTCGGGCAGGACCAGCTGGACGAAACGTTTCTCGAACGCTGCGTCACGACGCCGGAAGACGTCAGCTATTTCTTCCCGCGCGGCGAGGACATCTTCGGCATCAAGGTCCGCGGCTTCCGCTCGATCTGCAAATTCCTCGCGACGCGCCGCGCGCTGCGGGCCATCCGCGCGTTCAACCTGACGCACATGAACCGGGGCCGGAACGCCTATCAGGCGAGCCACTGCTACAGCTTGGCGGACTACATGCTGGGCGATCGAGGTGCTCACCGCTCCCGTGCGAAGTGATCCACCAGCACTTGAGACACGGCAAGGGTCACGCCCTTGCCCATGGCGATGTGCAGAAACTCGTTGGGACCGTGGGCATTGGAGTGCGGGCCGAGGACGCCGGTGATGACGAACTGCGCCTTCGGATATTTCTCGCCCAGCATGCCCATGAACGGAATCGAGCCGCCTTCGCCCATCATGGCCGCGTCGCGACCGAATGCAATCCGTGAGGCCTTGTTGACGGATGCGCGCAGCCAGTCGGCCAGCGGCGGCGCGTCCCAGCCGGTACCAGCCTTTTCCAGCTCGAATGTCACCTTGGCGCCGTACGGCGGCTCGGCCTCGAGCAGCGCCTTGAGGGCATCGCCGGCCGTATCGGCATCCTTGGTGGGTGGCAACCTGAGGGACAGCTTCGCCGACGTCGCGGGGCGCAGGACGTTGCCGGCGTCCTGGATGCGCGGCGCTCCTTCAAATCCCGTGATCGACAAGGCGGGCCGCCAAGTGCGATTGAGGATGAGCTCGACTGGGTCGGCATTCATCGGCCGCATGCCGGTCACGAACGGAAACTTCGTGTAAACCTCCGCGCCCAACGCCTGGGCAGCGACTTTCGCCTCATCCAGGCGGCCGGCCGGGATCTGGGCGGCGAACGCGTGCGGCAGGATCTCTCCGGTGACTTCGTCCTCGATCCGCGAGAGCAGCGTGCGCAGGATGCGGAAGCTGGATGCCACCACGCCGGAGGCGTCGCCGGAATGTACGCCTTCCTCCAGGACCTGGACCGTGAGGGTGCCACCGATCATGCCGCGCAGCGAGGTCGTCAACCACAGCTGGTCGTAGTTGGCGCAGCCTGAATCCAGGCACACCACGAGCGATGGCGACCCCAAGCGGCCGGCAAGGTGGTCGACGTAGAAGGGCAGGTCGTAGCTGCCGCTTTCCTCGCACGCCTCGATGAGGATGGCGCACCGGGCATGGCCCGCGCCCTGCGACTTCAGCGCCAGGACGGCCGCCACGGCGGCAAACATCGCGTAGCCGTCGTCGGCGCCGCCTCTGCCATAGAGCCGGCCGTCCTTGATGGCGGGAACCCAAGGTCCCAGGCCGTCGGCCCAGCCGGTCATCTCCGGCTGCTTGTCGAGGTGACCATAGAGCAGCACTGTGTCGCTGCCCTGGCCGGGAATGTCGATGAAGATGACCGGCGTGCGGCCTTCGAGGCGCACGACTTCCACGTTCCCACCAGCGATGGAAGAGACCTTCGCGCGCGCCCAGGCGGCGAACTGCTCGACCACCTGGTCCATGTAGCCGTGGGTCTGCCAATCCGGATCGAAGGCGGGCGACTTGTTGGGGATCCGGATGTAGTCAACCAGGTTCGGGATGATTTCATGATCCCAAAGGCGGTCGATGAATGCTCTGGCGGTCGTCGAGTCCATGAAATGACCCTGTGCAGTCGTTGACGCGACAAGGGCGACAATGGAACGGGCCGGAGCGCTCTGCAAACCTGAACTTGTAATGGGACGGTTGTTCAACCTGCGCGGTCGCAACGCGCGGCAACGCCGTTGCCGGATAGACGAGTCTATCCAGCCGCCGCGGGACGGAGGCTGATCTCGTTGAGCCGCCAGACTTGGAGCTGATTGCACGCGGAACGTCGGCCGATACGAATTCAGCGTGGCCTAACCGGCGGAACGGACTCTCATTCTGAAACGCGACACTCGCGAAGGAGCGGCCGTCAGTTGCCCATCGCCAGGGTCGGATCGATCTTCAGGACCAGGCAGTCGGTGCGCTTGGCCTTGAGGTTGCGGCAGGCGGTCTGCGCGTCGGTCTTGCTGAGCCCGGCGACGCGGGCGCGATAAAGCTTGCTGCCGTTGTTCATCTTCTGGGTGTCGATGATGATGCGGGCGTCGGCCAGCAGCTGCGATTCCGCATCGGTCGCGGTCTGTGCGGCCTTCTGCGCGGCGTTGTATTTCGAGTAGGCGCCGACCTGGATGCCGTAGTTGCCGTCCGCCTTCCACACGACCGTGGTCGACTGAGCGTCCGGCACGAACGGTTCGGCTTCGGCGATCTTGAGCACCTGCGGGCTGGTGCCGGGCTTCAGCGCCGGCGTAGCGAGCGCAATCGCTGCCTCGGCCGGCTTGGGCTCCGGACGCGTGCCGGGCTTCAGGAGCGGGGCAAGGCCCTTGAGGCCGGCGAGCTTCACAGCGCTCACGGGCTGCTCGTCCTCGTCCACGGATGCGGCCTGGGCCGGCTTGATCAGGATATTGGCGATCACGTCCTCGACCACCGATTCGGCGGTGGTGTCGGCCGGAGCGGGCGCTGCCGCCTTGACCTGGCCGCCCTGCGGCGCCTTGGCGGCGATCAGCGTGCCGGTACCGCGCTGGGTCTTGAAGCCGTTGGTGAGCAGGTCGGCGACCTTGCGGTCGCGCATCGAGGGGCTGGTGCCGCCCAGCACGACGACCACGAGGCGGCGGCCGTCACGCTCGGCCGAGCTCGCCAGGTTGAAGCCGGAGGCGCGGATGTAGCCGGTCTTGATGCCGTCGTAGCCCTTGAAGCTCTTCAGCAGCTTGTTGTGGCCGCGGTAGGTGACGCCGCGGTACTTGAAGCTGGTGCGCTTGAAATAGCCGTAATACTGTGGGAAGTCGCGGATCAGCGCGACCGAGAGGGTCGCCATGTCGCGCGCCGTCGTCCGCTGCTTGGGATCGGGCAGGCCGTTGGCATTGCGGAAGGTGGTTCGCGTCATGCCCAGCATCTGAGCCTTGTTGGTCATCAGGCGGGCGAAGCCAGTCTCGGTGCCGCCGAGATGCTCGGCGATCGCCGTGGCGGCGTCATTGGCGGAGCGGACCACCAGCGCCAGGATCGCGGTCTCGACCGAGATGCGGTCGCCGCGGTCGACGTTGAGGTTGGTCGCTGCCATGCCGGCGGAATACTTCGAGAAGGTGATGGTGTCGGTCAGCTTCACGCGGCCGTCCTGCATCGCCTCGAACAGCAGATACAGGGTCATCATCTTGGTGAGGGAGGCGGGATAGGTCGAGGTATCGGCGTTCAACGCCGACAGCACTTCCCCGCTCGCGGCATCGACCACGATGCTCGACTGGACCGGGCGCGCATCGGCGGACACGCCACCCAGAATCGCCAGCGTGACCGTCAGCGCAAACGCGAACGTGATCCGGAACAGGGACAAACTGCCGCGTCTTGCCTTGACCGCGATTTGGGACGCCATCAACACTTCCCCTCAAGCCGACCAACGCGGCGCAATCTGTTAACGGATGATACGAATCCGACTGAATCCTGTCTATACCAAGATGTTGGTTTATGGCCCCTTAACGCAAAAATGAGTCAATCATTCCACGGATATGTGGCACATGCTGAGAGTCCTGGTCAAAGTAACCTTAATGGCCTACCTCGTTGGGGGGTGCGCGTACCACGGGCCGTCGCAAAGCGACATCGACAACCCGGCGGTCCGCAAGGTCGCGTGGTTCAGTTATCTCGACGGCAACGACATCCGGGAGCGCTGCGCGCCGGGTGCGCCCGATCGATTCCGCCTGGTCTACAACGGCCAATACGAGAAGCAGATTCGCTCGTACGAAATCACCCAGGCGAGTCCGAATCCCGGCGGCGCCTATTTCATCGCGCGTGCAATCGGGCCGACCAACCTCGCGGAAGTCGAGATCAACGATCTGCTGGCGCCGTGGCGATGGCAGAAATCCGAGAGCCAGCTCAGCGGCAGCGAGCTCGATCAGTTCCGCGACCTGTTGACGCAAAGCGGATGGGGTAACGGCGCGCCGCAGGGCAAGATCCTGCACTCGCGCGACTTCTACTGGGTGGCGTCCGGCTGCCGGAACGGCCAATTCCATTTCGATGCCTGGGTTCATGCCCAAGGCGATTTCCCCGAGATCAAGTTCCAGGAGTTCCTGCTGGCGCGTGACAAGACCAACGTTGCGTTCCGCCAGCCAGTCGAGGTCGGACCCCGCGACCGCACGGAGCAGGGCAAGCCGCGGGATCGCTCGGCGACAATTTTCGCGCTGACGGTCTCCGGGGAAGGCATCGGCGGCCTGGTCAACGCCTTCTGAGCGCGCATTTGATCCAATGGTCCAATGGCGCGGCGCCGGATTCACCCACGTTCGTCGTGGTTGATTAAAGGCTCGCGCGCGCTATCTCTTTTAACCTGGCATTGACTTCCAATATTATAGAGCAATGTGGAGACCTGACACCGATAGGGCCCTGGGTGCGATGGCGGGCGTAGTGCCACCGCTGGCAAGCGGACCGAACGAGAACGATGACGACGTCACCGGCGGCACGGGAACGGGCACCGGCACGGTCGTCAAGACGCGCCCCAAGACCAAGAAACCATCGATGTACCGCGTTCTGCTGCTGAACGACGACTACACGCCGATGGAGTTCGTCGTCCACGTGCTGGAACGGTTTTTCAACAAGAGTCGCGAAGCGGCGACGGAAATCATGCTTCACGTGCATCACCGCGGTGTCGGGGTGTGCGGCGTCTACACCTACGAGGTGGCGGAGACGAAGGTCACGCAGACCATCGACTTCGCGCGCCGGCACCAGCATCCGCTGCAATGCACGATGGAGAAGGAATGAGGCGTTCTGCCCTGACGCAGGCGCCGGTGGAGTGAAGGAGAGGGTAGAATGCTGTCGCCGAATTTAGAGCAGACCTTGCGCCGGGCCCTCGCCTACGCCAACGACCGGCGGCACGACTACGCCACCCTCGAGCACCTGCTGCTGGCGCTGGTCGACGACCAGGACGCGATCGCGGTCATGCGGGCCTGCAACGTCGATGTCGAGCGGCTGCGCCGCGACCTCAGCGACTACGTCGACAACCAGCTCGGCAACATCGTCGGCAGCCACCACGCCGAGGCCAAGCCGACCGCCGGCTTCCAGCGGGTGCTGCAGCGCGCCGCCATCCACGTGCAATCATCCGGCCGCGAAGAGGTCACGGGCGCCAACATCCTGGTCGCGCTGTTCTCCGAGCGCGAGAGCCATGCCGTGTTCTTCCTGCAGGAACAGGAGATGTCGCGGCTCGACGCCGTCAACTACATCAGTCACGGCATCGCCAAAGCGCCCGGCCGGTCCGAGGCGCGGCGCGTGCGCGGCGCCGATCCCGAAGCGGAAGGCGCTGGCGGGGTCAAGACCGGCAGCGATGCGCTCGAGGCCTATTGCGTCAACCTCAACCAGAAGGCCAAGGACGGCCGCATCGACCCGCTGATCGGACGCGAGCAGGAGGTCAACCGCACCATCCAGGTGCTGTGCCGCCGCACCAAAAACAACCCGCTCTATGTCGGCGATCCGGGTGTCGGCAAGACCGCCATCGCCGAGGGCTTGGCGCGCCGCATCGTCAACGAGGACGTGCCGGACGTGCTGAAGAACGCCACCATCTTCGCGCTCGACATGGGTGCGCTGCTGGCCGGCACGCGCTATCGCGGCGATTTCGAGGAGCGCCTGAAGGCGGTGGTGAAGGAGCTGGAGGCGACCGAAGGCGCCATCCTCTTCATCGACGAGATCCACACCGTGATCGGCGCCGGCGCCACCTCCGGCGGCTCGATGGATGCCTCCAACCTGCTGAAGCCGGCGCTGCAATCCGGCCTGCTGCGCTGCATCGGGTCCACGACCTACAAGGAATACCGGCAGTATTTCGAGAAGGACCGCGCCCTGGTCCGCCGCTTCCAGAAGATCGACGTCAACGAGCCATCGCTCGAGGATGCGGTGAAGATCCTGCGCGGTCTGAAGCCGTATTACGAGAAGCATCACTCGGTGCGCTACACCCAGGAAGCGATCCGCGCCTCGGTGGAGCTGGCGGCGCGCTACATCAACGACCGCAAGCTGCCCGACAAGGCGATCGACGTGATCGACGAGGTCGGCGCGGCGCAGATGCTGCTGCCGGAATCCAAGCGCAAGAAGACCATCACGGTGAAGGACGTGGAGGCGACGGTCGCCACCATCGCCCGCATCCCACCCAAGACGGTGAGCAAGGACGACAAGAACACGCTGAAGAACCTGCTGCGCGACCTCAAGACCATGGTGTTCGGCCAGGACAAGGCGATCGAGGCCCTGGTGGCCGCAATCAAGCTCAGCCGCGCAGGCTTGCGCGAGCCGGAGAAGCCGATCGGCTCCTACCTGTTCTCGGGTCCGACCGGCGTCGGCAAGACCGAGGTCGCGCGCCAGCTGTCGATGTGCATGGGCATCGAGCTCATCCGCTTCGACATGTCGGAATACATGGAGCGGCACACGGTCTCGCGCCTGATCGGCGCCCCTCCGGGCTACGTCGGGTTCGACCAGGGTGGCTTGCTGACCGACGCGATCGACCAGCATCCGCACTCCGTGCTGCTGCTGGATGAGATCGAAAAAGCACACCCCGACCTATTTAATATTTTGCTCCAGGTCATGGATCACGGAAAGCTCACAGACCACAACGGCAAGATCGTCGACTTCCGGAATGTCATCCTGATCATGACCACCAACGCCGGCGCCCAGGAGATGTCCAAGGCCGCCATCGGCTTCGGCCGCGAGCGGCGCGAGGGCGAGGACCAGGAAGCGATCAACCGGATGTTCACGCCGGAATTCCGCAACCGCCTGGACCAGATCATCGCCTTCAGCAACCTGCCGCCGGAGGTGGTGGCCCAGGTCGTGGACAAGTTCGTGATGCAGCTGGAGGCTCAGCTGGCCGACCGGCATGTCGCCATCGAACTTTCTGAAGCAGCTCGAAAGTGGCTGGCGCAGAAGGGCTTCGACCCGCTCTATGGCGCGCGTCCGCTGGCCCGGGTGATCCAGGAGAACATCAAGAAGGCGCTGGCCGAGGATATCCTGTTCGGCAGGTTGGAGAAGGGCGGCACGGTCCGCATCGGCCTCGATAAAGAGGCCGACAAGCTCACCTTCGAGATCGTCGAGAGCAAATCCTCGCCCCGCGAGGAGACGGTCGAACCGGTCGACGCTTAATTTCCGGGGACAGGGCAACGTTAGGGATTTTCCCCTGTTCTAATTGATCACGGCCATCTCAACCGCGGCGGGGAACCTTTCCCAGCGCCGCGGTTTTCTCTTTCATGAAAACGCACACCCTGTGACGCCGATGTGTCATCCGCATCGGTCACAACACCGCCTTGTCACAACTATCCTTACCAATTCTTAAGGATTCTAACCAAAAGTATTAACGCGCGAACCAAGCATCTCTGGCGCTGTCTGCGATGGCCGGTTGGGAACCCGATCATCCACCAAGGGACGGAGCCGGCGAGCACCAGGCGGACGGGAATGGTGGCTGGTTCGTAATCGATGGGGGCCCTGTGAAACCGGGCAGGGCGCACAGACGCGCGCTGTCCAGCCAAGCTGGAGGCCCTCGCATGCTTCGTACGCCGATTCTTTCCGCTGTTGCGGCTATTGCCCTTCCGCTCGCGTTCAGCGCCAGCGCCATGGCCGCCCCGGACTCCACCGCCAAGCTCCCGAAGGCCGCCACGGCGCAGCCGGCTGCGCCTGGCATCATCCGGGTCGCGGATGCTTCCCGTCCGAAGCAGGCGCCGATCGCCGCCAAGGATGTCATCCTCTACAACATCATCTCCGACCAGATCAGCGAGATGCGGCGCAAGTCGGCGCTCCCGACCACGATGTGCATCGCCGAGAGCAATGGCGACGGCACCGCCGAGACGGTGTCCCGCACCCTGATGGCGCGGCTCGCGGCGGACAACGCGCAGGTCGAGGACAGCCTGTTCACCATCAAGCATGCGACCGAGTGCGAAAGCACCGGCCGGCGCATGGTGGACCGCGAGACCCACGAGCGCGCGATGCTGATCGTCGCCGGTCCGATGGAATCCGACATGAAGGGCCTGATGACCGGCTGCGGCGACTATGTCGGCGGCTTTGTGCGCGCCTCGGACGACAGCGACTTCGACTTCTACACCGTCAATGGCGGGGACGTGGCCCGCAAGCTTGGCTGCGAGCTGGCGCAGTAACGGAGGACACCGATGGCCAACATTACGCTGCGACCGTCCTCGGCCTGGAGCGAGGCGCTGCTCCACCGGTTCGACGTGGCGCTGGAGCGCCTCGAGCGCACGGCCCGCACGTTCTTCGCGGACCCGCAGGGCGATTTCCGCCAGGCCACCCAGGACACCCGCATCCGCAGACTGGCGGCGCATGGGTGCAGCGGCCAGGCGCTGATGTAGCGCCGCGCACGGACATCATCGCGTTCCGTTCCAGGGGCTCTCTGAATCAGTGAACAAGGCGCGGCGCTTTCGCCGCGCTTTGTCGTTTGGGACATCGCTAGCCGGCCCAGCCTTTACGCAGGTTCCGCCTGCCGATAGGGCGACATCTCGTCCAATGCGGCCTTTTCCTGCGCGATATAGCCGCGTTCGCGATCGAGGAAATCCGAGATCGCGGCCTTGAGGCGCGCATCGGCGATCCAGTGGGAGCTGTAGGTCTCGGTCGGCAGATAACCGCGCTGGATCTTGTGCTCGCCCTGGGCGCCGGCTTCGACCCGCGGCAGCTTGTGCGCGATCGCGTAGTCGATGGCGCGGTAGTAGCACAGCTCGAAGTGCAGGAAGCGGTAGTCCTCGAGACAGCCCCAGTTGCGGCCGTAGAGCGCTTGCGGGCCTTTCAGGTTGAGGGCGCCTGCCACCGGCTGCCCGTCCTTCTCCGCGAGCACGAGCACGATGCGGTCGCGCAGTGACTCCGCGATGCGGCCGAAAAAGTCGCGGTTGAGGTAGGGCCGGCCCCATTTGCGGCTGCCGGTATCCATGTAGAAGGCGAAGAAGGCGTCCCAGTGCCCAGTGGTCAGTTCGGCCCCTTCGTAGGCGCGGATGTCGAGCCCATACTCGGTGACCGCCGCGCGCTCCTTGCGGATCGCCTTGCGCTTGCGCGAATTGAGCGCCGCGAGGAAATCGTCGAACGTGCCGTAGCCGTTGTTGTTCCAGTGATACTGCACGCCCAGACGCGTGAGGAACCCGACCTGCTCAAGCAGATCGCTTTCCGCGCGGCTCGCGAAGGTGACGTGCAGCGAGGACATGCCGGAATTCTCGACCGCGGAGATCAGGGCGGAGATCAGGGCCGCCCGCGCGTCGCGTTCCTGCCGTCCTGCGCGGACCAAGAGGCGCGGCCCGGGGACCGGCGTGAAGGGCGCGGCGACCTGCAGCTTCGGATAATAGCGGCCGCCGGCGCGCTCATAGGCCTCGGCCCAGCCGTGGTCGAACACATATTCGCCCTGGCTGTGGGTTTTGACGTAGAGCGGCGCGGCGGCGAGGACCGTCCCGGCGCTATCCTCGATCACCAGGTGCTGCGGCAGCCAGCCGGATTTGCGTCCGACCGATCCGGACTGCTCGAGTGCGTCCAGAAAGGCGTGGCTGACAAAAGGGTTTTCCGGCCCCCCATCGCTTTCGCCAGAAGCGCAGGCATCCCACGCGGCGGCGGGAATGTTGGCGATGCAATCGACGACGCGCGCGGACAGGGATGAAGCAGGCCGGTTCATGCCTGCATTGTGCGGCCCTGGCACGCGAGGTCAAGCAAGTCAGAGCAGCGTCAGTTTTTGCCGGTCGGCGAGGGGAAAGGAGCAGCCGAGAATGCGGTCGATGGTCTTGCGGTCGGTGGCGAGCGGCAGCAGCAGGCGCTCATAGATCCGCCAGTGCTCCATGAACGTCCCGGGGGCGGGACTATAGCGCCGGGTCTTGCACACTGGCGCGCGGGTCTGCAGCACGCCCGCGTAGTCATCGAGCACGTCCGGCTCGTAGCCCGAAATATCCGCCTCGTCGAAGAACTTCCCGGTCAGCTCCCGGCATGCCGCATCGACCAGCGAGGTGCCCATCAAGCGGAACCGGAACTTGTGCGGTCCATCGACCACATCGACCATCAGCAGGTTGCCGAACCACGGCCGCAGGTCGTCGTCGGAGAAATCGCTGCGGCAGGGGATCGACTCATCCCGCCGCTTGGTCGCCCACAGCTCAGCCAACGTCCGCAACTGCGGCGTCGTGATCACCGGCATCGGCATCTGGCTAGGCACGTACATGATTCACCAACGCAGCCTGTCGGCATCCTGAGTCGCCGCCGACAATATAGGCGGCGACAAGATCAGGCGATTTCGAAGGTCGCGTCAACCTCTACAGCAACGCCAAGTGGCAATTGTGCCACGCCGACGGCGGATCGCGCATGCTTGCCGGCATCGCCGAAGACTTCGACCATGAAGTCGGAAACCCCATTCGCAACCTTGGGCTGGTCGGTGAACCCGGGTGCGGAATTCACAAATACGTTCAATTTGACACAACGTTTCACACGATCGAGATCGCCGAGCGCCGCCTGCAACTGTGCCACAATGTTCTGGCCGCACAGACGCGCTGCCTTCTGTCCATCCTCGACCTGGTAGTCCTTGCCCAACTGTCCCTTGTATTGGAACTCGCCGTTCCAGACCGTGACCTGCCCGGAGACGAAGGCCTGGTTGCCGGTGATGACGACCGGCACGTAGTTCGCGACCGGCGCGGCGGCCTTGGGCAGTTCGATCTTCAGCTCGGCGAGACGAGCAGCGATTTTTCCGGGCATGGGCAGAGTCCTGATCTGGAGAAAAGCCGGCGGAGCATAGCCGCAAGCTTAGCCGCAAATCCAGACTTGAACGACAGGTTCAGGCATGGCCGCGCCGTCCTTGTCCCCAGACGATACAAGCCGGGTTTACGTGCGTTTGGACGAGAGGATCGCTGCGAAGGCGGGATGGCGAGCCAAGCTACTCTGTCAGTACGTCGCCTCGCGGTGTGACCAACACGTTCACCGGATCGCCCTCGGCGAACGCCAGCGCGCGCCAGACATTGTCGCAACCTCTCGAGAGCTCGCTGATCTCGCTGTAGCCATAGGCCAGGATGCGCTCGGTTGCTTCCATGCGCGACGTTCCCTGGGCGTCGTCAGCGCGGCAAGCCTGCTCCTGCTCGAGGCCCTGCTGGGCCGAGAAGGCGTCGGGCGCCACCAACTCGCTGCCGGCTGTGGCGACGAGGACGGCGGCGACTACAAGATCCAGTCGCAGTTTCATGATCCGTTGCTCCGACTGCAATTTCATCTAGACCGATGACACACCAACACTTGGCCGGCAAAATGGTGCCAAAATGGCCCAAATGTGGCGCTCGAATTTTTTCGTTAACTCATTGGAACAATTTGGGAAATAGGACATGAGTAAGGCCCCGTTCAAGATCAGGAGCTTGGACCACATCGTCCTAAGGGTGCGCGACCGCGACCGCATGGTGCGGTTCTATTGCGCTATCCTCGGCTGCACGATGGAGCGCGAGCAGGCAGAGATCGGATTGACCCAGGTGCGGGCTGGACAGTCTTTGATCGATCTCGTGCCGGTCGACGGCAAGCTTGGCAGGATAGGCGGCGCGGCGCCGGGCAAGGAAGGGCGCAACCTCGATCATTTCTGCATCACCCTCGACGGCTATGACGAGGCGAAGATCCGCGCTTACCTAACGGCGCAGGGAGTCGAGATCGGCGAGGCGGGCTCGCGCTACGGCGCCGAGGGTGAGGGGCCGTCGCTCTATGTCAGCGATCCGGAAGGCAACATCGTCGAGCTGAAGGGGCCGCCATGGAAAACGTGACGACGAAGCGCACAGCAGCGAAAGAGAGTGCGGCGAAAGAGAATGCCAAGCCGCCATTTGCGCTCGAAGGCATCGATCACATCCTGCTGCTGGTCGACGGCATGAAGCCGGCGGTGCAATTCTATGCCGATGTCCTCGGCTGCGCAGTCGAAGGCGCGCTGCCGCAATATGGCATGCTGCAATTGCGCGCGGGCGCGGCGCTGATCGACTTGGTGGATATCTCTGCGCCGGAGGCGGCTTGGGCCAGGCCACCGGTGGCGGGCGGTCGAAACTTCGATCACCTGTGCCTGGCGCTCGGCGCACACGACGAAGCGCATCTGCGGCGGCATCTCGCGCGTCACCATGTCGAGATCATCGAAGAAGGCGTACACGGCGGAAGTCGCGGCGAGAGCTTATCGCTCTACGTCCGCGACCCGTCCGGAAACGTGATCGAATTGAAAGGGCGGCCGCCCGCTTGAGAAGGCTCAGGAGCCTTCCGGCACCACGCGGCCGTCCGGCGTGATCATCACGTTGACCGGAGCGCCATTCAACATCGCCTGGCCGTGCCAGTTGTTGTCGCAGGATTTTTTGAGGCCGCTGACGGATGTGTAGCCGGCCGCCTGCGCATGCTTGGCGGCCTGGTCCGCGGTTGTGCCATCGATCTGTTCGCCGAAGTGACACCCAGGCACGCCAACCACGTTGGTGCCCGGCGATAGGGTCGTTGCGGTCTGCGAAAAAGCGGGACCTGCCACGGCAAGCATCACTGCCGCAGCCACCAGATTAAGCTTTATCATGAATTTCTCCCGAGTATGCCGAGAAGGCAATGGCGACGCGCGTCGCACCCTGAAGGTCCCGATGCATGGGGGGATGCTGGAGCGGGACCGGAGCGTGGGGTGGCGCACCGGGTCGACGCGCGTGCCATTGTCCGGAGAAACAACGGATGAGGGGCAAGGTTCCCTGCGGGACGACGCGATTCAAGATCGTCACCGGACCGGAACCTTCGCCGCACCGGGGCGTTGTTGGCCGCCATGCGATGCCATCTCGGACTCGGCCAGCGAAAGCCACGCATTTCCACGCTCTTAGCGATCCTTGCGCTGGCGACGGGTGGATGCTCGACTGTTCCGGACGTTGACGAGCAAATTGCCGAGGCGACTTCAACATCCGCCGCCAGCCCGTTGATTCTAAGTGCAGATGGCACCCTGAGCACTGCACAGACTGAGCGTACGCTCGGTACCTTAGCGACCGATGCCACGGCGGATGACCTTCTGGAGCGCCATCTGGCAATCGAACAGGCGGTCGCCGGCACGCCATTAACATCCGGGAATGCGACCGAGCTGTTGCGCGATGGCGATGGCACGTTCGCCGCGGTGTTCGAGGCGATCGCTCAGGCGCGCCATCACATCAATCTCGAATACTACACGCTGGAAGACGTCGAGTTCTCCGGCCGGAAACTGAGCGAGCTGCTGCTCGAGAAGCGCAGGGCCGGCGTGGCCGTGAACATCATCTATGACTCTTATGGCTCCAGCGACACGCCGGCCGAATTCTTCGACAAACTTGAATCGGCGGGCGTCAACCTGCTCGCTTTCCATCCCGTCAATCCGCTGGAAGCCGTCGCCGGAGGCTACTCGCCCAACGACCGCAACCACCGCAAGATCATGATCGTCGATGGCAAGGTGGCGATCGTCGGCGGCGTCAATCTCGCCACCTACTACCAGAGCAAGACGCCGGGCGACGGTTCTGGATCGAGCGCAGAGGCGGGAGAAAAAGAGCAAGCGCCGAAGAAGGACGATCCGGAGGACTGGCGCGACCTGTCGGTGCGGATCGAAGGTCCGGCGGTGGGGCAGTTGCAAGGCCTGTTCCTCGGCCACTGGCGCAGCGAAGGCGGACCGCCGCTCGACCAGACCGGCTTCTATCCGAAGGCGAAGACGGCGGGCGACCAGATCATCCGCATCATCGGCAGCTCGCCGCAGCAGGATTTCTCGCGCTACTACCTAACTCTGATCTCCGCGATTCGCAGCGCGGAGCAGCGCATCTGGCTGACCACCGCCTACTTCGTCCCCACGTTCGAGGAGAAGCATGCGCTGATCGCGGCGGCCGAGCGCGGCGTCGATGTGCGGCTGATGCTGCCGGCGGTCAGCGACGCGAGCCAGGCGGTGGCGGTGGCTCACTCTCACTACGGCGATCTGCTGGAAGCCGGCGTGAAGATCTTCGAGATCGAACACGTGATCCTGCATTCCAAGACCGTGACCATCGACGGCGTCTGGTCGGCGATCGGCTCGTCGAACTTCGATCACCGCAGCGTGCTATTCAATGACGAAGTGGAGGCCATCGTTCTCGGGCGGAAGACCGCGAGCGAGTTGGAGACGGTCTTCGAGCAGGATCAGGCGAGCGCCAAGGAGATCGCGTCCGATGACTGGGCGAAGCGGCCGATCACCGACCGCATGACCGACTTCTTCCAGCGCAGCCTGCAGTATCTGCTGTGATCGGACCCAGTCGGTCCGGAAGGATAACCGCGCGGTGCTTCCCGCATCGCAAGTAGGTTGGCGGCCACTGCTTTATTCCTAAGTTGAGATATTCATGATGATCGCGGCGCGTCAGTGCTGCGCTGCCGCAGCCAACTGAAACGGCCCTGTCACGAGACGGAAACCGTTTTCATGCTCTAAACCCGCCGCCAACGGCGAGCCCGGAGAGGGTCGTGGCCGGGCGTTGGCTTGACAAAGCTTCGGCGGCCCGTGACAGTCCGGCTGTCAAGTGACGCTTTTATGACATCACGACAAGAAACCACTTAGGCTTTACTCAGAGGGAGACACATCATGAAGCCAGCTTGGAAAAGCACGCTTCAACTGACCACTGCGATCATTTTCACGACCGGCACGTTGACCAACTTCGCTTCCGCCGATGCGATGAGCGAGCTGGTCGCTGCCGCGAAAAAAGAGGGCTCGCTCACGACGATCGCTCTGCCGCACGACTGGTGCAATTACGGCGAGATGATCCAGAGCTTCAAGGACAAGTACGGGCTCGAGGTGAATGAGCTCAATCCGGACGCCGGCTCGGGCGACGAGATCGAGGCGATCAAGGCCAACAAGGGCAATACCGGTCCGCAGGCCCCGGACGTGATCGACGTCGGCCTGTCGTTCGGCCCCTCCTCGAAGAAGGACGGCTTGATCCAGCCGTACAAGGTCGCGACCTGGGACAGCATCCCGGACAGCGCCAAGGACGCGGAAGGCTACTGGTACGGCGACTATTACGGCGTGCTGGCCTTCGAGGTGAACTCCGACATCGTCAAGGAGTCGCCGCAGGATTGGGCCGACCTGCTGAAGCCGGACTACGCGGCTTCGGTGGCGCTGGCCGGCGATCCGCGTGCCTCCAACCAGGCGATCCAGGCCGTTTATGCGGCGGGTCTGTCCGTGGCGGGCGGCGATGCCGCCAAAGCCGGAGAGGCAGGCCTGAAGTTCTTCGCCGATCTCAACAAGGCGGGCAACTTCGTGCCGGTGATCGGCAAGGCGGCGCCGCTGGCGCAGGGTTCCACGCCGATCATCATCCGCTGGGACTACAACGCGCTTTCCGATCGCGACACGCTCAAGGGCAACCCCAAGGTCGACGTCGTGATCCCGAAGACCGGCGTGGTGGCGGGCGTCTATGTGCAGGCGATCAGCGCTTTTGCCCCGCACCCGAACGCAGCGAAGCTATGGATGGAGCATCTCTATTCCGACGAAGGCCAGCTGGTCTGGCTGAAGGGCTATTGCCATCCGATCCGGTTCAACGACCTGGTGAAGAACGGCAAGGTCCCGCAGGACTTGCTGGACAAGCTTCCGCCGGCGGCGGCCTACGAGGCGGCGGTGTTCCCGACGCTCGACGAGCAGGGCGCCAGCAAGGAAGTCATCACCAAGCAGTGGGATGCGGTGGTCGGAGCCAACGTCCAGTAGCCTAGACCGACCGTTCCAACAGGCTTTTTGCTTGCAACGTTCCCCCGCCCGCGCCGATGATCCGGTGCGGGCGGGGGAGACGCATCTGCAAGGCAGATCGCCGCCATATTCGTTAGAGAATTGAATGGCTCAAGAGGGGCAGGCCATATCCCAGGCTTCGGCGCCGCGGTCCCGAACCGTCCAGTTCGGGCAGACGGCCTGGGCGTGGGTCGGCGTGACGCCGTTCTTCATCTTCGCGTTGATGTTCCTGATCGTTCCGACCCTTTATCTCGTGGTCGGCGCGTTCCAGGATGCCGAGGGTAATTTCACGCTCGCGAACATCGCGCAGCTGTTTACCTCGGATTCGATCCGCAGCGCCTACTGGATCAGCATCAAGATCAGCGTCGCCTCGGCGGTGGTCGGCGCGCTGCTCGGCTTCGCGCTCGCCTATGCCGCGGTGCTCGGCGGCTTGCCGCAATGGCTCCGGCCGACCCTGATGACCTTCTCGGGCGTCGCTTCCAACTTCGCCGGGCTGCCGCTCGCCTTCGCATTCCTGGCGACGCTGGGGCGCACCGGGATCGTGACCACGCTGCTCATCACCCTGTTCGATTTCAACATCTACCGAACCGGCTTCAACCTGCTCAGCTTCTGGGGCCTGACGCTCACCTATCTCTATTTCCAGATTCCGCTCATGGTCCTCATCATCACGCCAGCGCTCGATGGCCTGAAGCGCGAGTGGCGCGAGGCGGCATCGATCCTGGGCGCGAGCCATTGGGAATACTGGCGCCACGTCGCGCTGCCGATCCTGTGGCCCGCGATCGTCGGCACGACGCTGCTGCTGTTCGCAAATTCCTTCGGCGCGATTGCGACCGCTTATGCGCTGACCGGATCGTCGCTCAACATCGTCACCATCCTGCTCTATGCGCAGATCCGCGGCGACGTGCTGCATGACCAGAACCTGGGCTACGCGCTGGCGCTCGGCATGATCGTCATCACCGGTCTTTCCAACGGCGCCTATATCTGGCTGCGCGCCCGCAGCGACCGGTGGCAGCGATGAAGCAGCAGAAGATCGGCTCCTGGATCGCCATCATCGTCGGCACGCTCTATTTCGTGGTGCCGTTGATCGGCACCTTCGAATTCTCGCTGCGCATGCGGCGCGGTGAATACAGCTTCGATGCCTATCGCGTGGTGTTCGCTGATCCGAAATTCCAGGCGACCTTCGGCTATTCGACGCTCATGGCCGTTCTCACCATCCTCGTCGGGGTGCTGATCGTGGTGCCGACGTCGTATTGGATCCAGCTTCGCCTGCCCAAGCTGCGGCCGGTCGTGGAATTCATCACCCTGATGCCGCTGGTGATCCCGGCGATCGTCATCGTGTTCGGCTATCTGCGGCTCTACAACACCTCGTCGATCGTGCCGCTGACGGGGAGTGCGCGCTCCACCGATCTGCTGCTGGTGTTCAGCTACGTCGCGCTGGCGCTGCCCTACATGTATCGTGCGGTCGATACCGGAATGCGGGCGATCGACGTGCGGGTGCTGACCGAAGCCGCGGAGAATCTCGGCGCCAGATGGCCAACGATCCTGTTCAAGGTGATTCTGCCCAACGTGCGGGTGGCGATCCTGAGCGGCGCGTTCCTGACGTTTGCGACCGTGATCGGCGAGTTCACCATGGCCAGCCTGCTTAACCGGCCGGCCTTCGGACCGTACCTGCAGTTGATCGGCGCCAACCGCGCCTACGAGCCATCGGCGCTGGCGGTTATCGCGTTCCTGGTGACCTGGGCCTGCATGGGGCTCATCAACGTGGTCGGGCGCGGCAAACAGATCAAGGCGATGCCGTGACCGTGCGGCGTCGAAAGGGGAAGTGAGTATGGCGTTCCTGGATCTAAGTGACGTGCGCAAGAACTACGGCCAACAAACCGTGGTGCAAAAGTTCGACCTCGATGTGGAGCGCGGCGAGTTCGTCTCCTTCCTCGGCCCGTCCGGCTGCGGCAAGACCACGACCTTGCGCATGGTGGCCGGGTTCGAGATTCCGAGCGCCGGCGCAATCAAGATCGACGGCCGCGACATCACGGGCCTGCGCCCCAACCAGCGCAATGTCGGCATGGTGTTCCAGTCCTACGCGCTGTTCCCCAACATGACGGTGGCGGACAACGTCGCCTTCGGCCTCAAGATCGCCCGCAAGCCGGCCGCTGAGATCAAGGCGCGGGTCGAGGAGATGCTGAGGATCATCAAGCTGCCGCAGCTCGGCGCGCGCTATCCCTATCAGCTGTCCGGCGGGCAGCAGCAGCGCGTGGCGCTGGCGCGCGCCCTCGCCATCAGCCCGAAGGTCCTGCTGCTGGACGAGCCGCTGTCGGCGCTCGACGCCAAGATCCGCGTGTCGCTGCGCGAGGAGATCCGCTCGCTGCAGCGCAGCCTCGGCATCACCACCATCTACGTGACGCACGACCAGGAAGAAGCGCTCTCGATGTCCGACCGCATCGTGGTGATGAACGAAGGGCGGGTGGAGCAGATCGGCACGCCGTTCGAGATCTACAACAATCCCAAGACCCGCTTCGTCGCCTCCTTCGTTGGCACGCTCAACATCCTCAAGGGCAAGATCGTCGATCCCGCTGCCGGCAAGATCGTGATCGATGGCCAGGAAGTCTTCGCCGCCAAGCGCATCGGACACCTGCAGGCGGGCGAGGCCTGCGCAGCCGCGCTGCGCCCGGAGGCGGCGACCCTGCATCAGACCGAGCTGCAGGAAGCCGCCAAGATCGCCAGTTCGTTCGCCAAGGAGAGCGGCCCGCGCAACCGCATGGTCGGCACCATCGAGGAGGTGAGCTTCCTCGGCTCGGTCGTGCGCATCCGCGTGCGGTTCCAGGAGAACGCGATCTCGCTCGACACCTTCAACAACCCCAACGTCACCCCGCCAGCGCGCGGCGCACAGGTGACCGTGACCTTCGGTCGCGAGGACCTGCTGGTGCTGGAAGGGGCCGAGGGCTAGTCAACACCCGAAGGCGCCGCCTGTTTCTTGGCCAGGTTTACCTGCCGCCGCCGCGCGACGTATTGGTCGGCCAGCACGCCGATCAGGATGACGCCGCCGATCACTGCGAAATTGAGCGATGAGGGGATGCCGAGCAGGTTGACCAGGTTCTGCAGCACCTGCAGCAGGATGGTGCCGAGCACGACGCCCACGATTGAGCCTTCGCCGCCGCGCAGCGAGCAGCCGCCGAGGACGGCGGCGGCGATCGCATAGAGCTCGTAGAAGCTGCCGTGCGAGGCGGGCGAGATCGAGCGGGTGTACATCGCGAGGTAGATCGCCGACAGGCCGCACAGCGCGCCGGAGATCACATAGGCTGCGGTGATGATGCTGTCGGTGCGGATGCCGGAATAGCGCGCCGCCTCCTCGTTCTTGCCGACCGCGAACAGGTAGCGGCCGAACACCGATTTGTGCAGCACGATCCCCATGATGGCCGCGAGCAGGATGAACACGATGAAGCTGTGCGGGATGAGCCCGAACATTCGGCCAGTCGTCAGCCATTCCAGCGTCGGAAAGGTCACGCCGAACTCGAAGCCGGCGGTGCCGTCGTTGGTGTAGTAGCGCGCGATGCCGCGATAGATCAGCAGGCCGCACAGGGTGACGACGAACGGCTGCAGCTTGGCCTTGGTGACCAGGAAGCCGTGCAGCCAGCCCATCGCGGTCCCGCCGATAACGGTGATGATGACGGCCAGCGGCCAGTCCATCTCATAGGTCACCAGCAGGTCGATGAAAATGACGCCGAGCAAGGCGAAGATCGAACCGACCGACAGTTCGATGCCGCCGGTGATGATGACGAACGCCATGCCGATTGAGAACACGCCGAACAGGCCGATCAGGTTGGCGGTGTTGGCGATGTTGATGGGCGACAGGAAGCGCGGGTTGATGATCGCGACCACGGTCCCGACCACCAGGATGAGAACGAGCAGACTGAGGTCCTTCTTGTACATCGCGCCTACTCGCCCCCCATCACCATCTTCACGGCCGCCATTTCCTGGCGGCTCTTGCCGACCGCGAGCTGCAGCACGCGATCCTCGCTGAATTCGCTGCGCTCCAGCACGCCGCTGATCTTGCCCTCGTGCATGACCGCGATCCGGTCGCTGACGCCGATCACTTCCTCCATGTCGCTGGAGATCATCAGGATCGCGACGCCGGAATCGGCGAGGCCGCGCATCAGCTCGTAGATCTCGCCCTTGGCGCCGACGTCGATGCCGCGGGTCGGTTCGTCGAAGATGATGACCTTGGGGCTCATGCTCAGCCACTTGCCAAGCACGACCTTCTGCTGGTTGCCGCCGGAGAGCGAGGAGGTCTGGGTCGCGACCGACGGCACCTTGATGCGCAGCTTCACCTTCTGCTCCTCGGCGTTTTTGGCTTCGGCGTCGCCCTGCACGATGGTGGCGCGGGCATAGGCCGGCAGGTTGGCGAGCGAGATGTTCTCGGCGACCGAGAAGTCCAGCAGCAGGCCGCACTGCTTGCGATCCTCCGGGATGAGGTAGAGGCCGCGGTCGATGGCGCCGCGCGGCTCGGTGATCTGGACAGGGTTGCCGAGCAGGATGATTTCGCCGCCGACGGTCCGGTCGATGCCGAAGATGGCCCGCGCGAGCTCGGTGCGTCCGGAGCCGACCAGGCCGGCCAGCCCCAGGATTTCGCCGACGCGGAGGGCGAGGTTGACCGTCCGGGCCGGAAAAGCGGTGGTGCGGACCTCCTTGAGGTCCAGCGCCACCTCGCGCGGCGGGCCGGCCGGCGGGATGTAGAGCGACTTCAGGTCCCGGCCGATCATCAGGTGGATCATCTTGTCGTGCTCGATCTCGCCCTGGGGCAAGTGGCCGACCATCTTGCCGTCGCGCAGCACCAGCACGCGGTCGGCGCAGCGCTCCACCTCCTGCAGGCGGTGCGAGATGTAGATGACGCTGACGCCGTTCGCCTTCAGATCGGCGATGACGCCGAGCAGGCGCGCGGTCTCGCTGGCGGTCAGGCTCGAGGTCGGCTCGTCCATGATGACCAGGCGGGCGTCCAGCGACAGTGCCTTGGCGATCTCCACCAATTGGCGCTGGGCGAGGGAAAGGTCTGCCACTGGCGTGGAGGGCCCGAAATCGGTTCCCAGGCGAGCGAGGAGGGGCTTCACCTTCTCATGCAGCTTGCCGGTATCGATCAGCTGCAGCGGCCCGCCAAAGCGCGGCTCACGCCCGATGAAGACATTGGCGGCGACGTCGAGATTGTCGAACAGGTTGAGTTCCTGATGCACGAAGGCGATGCCGGCCTTGGTGGCGTCCTTGACGGTCAGGGAGGCCCGCTCGGCGCCGTCGATCAGGATGGCGCCCGCGCTCGGCGCGACCACGCCGCCGAGGATCTTCATGAGGGTGGATTTACCGGCCCCGTTCTCGCCGACCAGGCCGATGACCTCACTCGGCGCGACCGACAGGCTGACGCCGGACAGGGCGACGACCCCGGGATAGGTCTTGCCGATGTCCTGAAGCTCGAGGAAGGGCGCGGCGACCGCCGCCTGCTGCGCTGACATGGTGCCTATGAGACGGTAGAGCCGGCGCGATCATAACACCGCGCCGGCTCCACCTGCCACCACCCCGTTGTGGCTAGCTCTTGCCCTGCTGCTTCTTCAGCTCGGCCCAGAAGGCATCGACGTTGGATTGGTCGATGATCTTGGTGGGCACGATGATCAGCTTGTTCTCCGGAATGAAGCTCTTATCGCCTTCCAGGTACTTGGCCATCATCTTCATGCCTTCGTAGCCCCACTGATAGGGCTGCTGCACCACGGTGCCGACGATGGTGCCTTCCTTGACGCCGCCGAGGGTGATCGGATCCTCGTCGAACGCGATGATCTTGATCTTGCCGAGCTGGCCGGCGTTCTTGACCACCTCGTAGATGCGCGGCGTGTTGTAGGAGTAGAGGCCAGCCAGGCAATCGATGTCCGGGTTGGCGGCCAGGGCGTCTTCGACATTGCGCTTGGCGCGCGCCATGTCGATATCGTCCTCGCGCACGTCCAGGATCTCGATCTTGGTGCCTGCGATTGACTTCTTGATGCCTTCGACCCGCTCGCGCGCATTGTCGTTGGCGAGGATGCCGACGAACATGATGCACTTGCCGCCGTCCGGCATCGCCTTCTTCATCAACTCGCCGGCCTGCACGCCGGCATCGGTATTGGAGCTGCCGACGTAGGCGATGCGCTTGGAGTCCGGCGCGTCGCTGTCGGTGGTGAACAGCGCCGCATTGTCGGCGACGCGGTTCAGCGCTTCAGTCGAGTGCTTCGGATCGTTCGGGCTGACCATGATGCCGGCGACGCCCGCCGCCACCAGGTCATCCATCAGGCGCTGCTGCACGGCGGCCGTCGCGGTCTCCGGATACTTGAACACCAGCTCGTAGTTCGGGAGCTCCGTCTGGGCCTTCGCCACGCCGGCTTCCGCCGCCTTCCAGAAGTCGGAGGCGCCGTTGACCACGAATGCCAGGGTCTTCTTGTCTTGCGCATCGGCCGAGAGGCCGAGGCTCATCGCCAGCGCCAGGGCGGCGCCAGCCAGAAACAGTCGCTTCATTATTTCCTCCCACGCGTACTTGGATGCACTTCACGGTGCGATCGGGCTTCGCTTGCGCTGCCGATCTTGGTCAGTCGATTTGTCTGACAATATCTCAATACGCGAGTTACGCGCCGCGCGTCAATGCAGAAGGATATTGCGCCCTTACGCCAACTGCACAACCGCCCCTCAAAAAGATGCGTAAAGCACGGTCACAGCCAAACAGGGCCGAATGGTAGCTACCATTCGTGCCGATGCGTCGCAGAAGCAGAAACCGTTCGTCTACTCGCTCTGACGCAGATTACGGATGCGGTCGAACATCACCGCGAGGATGATGGCGCCGCCGATGAAGGTGCCCTGCCAGAAGGCGTTGATGCCGAGCAGGCCGAGGCTGTTGCGGATGACCTCGATCAGCGCCGCGCCGACCAGGGCGCCGAACGCCGTGCCGATGCCGCCGGCGAGGTTGGCGCCGCCGATGACCGCGGCCGCGATCACCTGCAACTCCATCCCGGCGCCGATGTTGGTGGTGACCGCGCCGAGCCAACCGGTCTGGACAATGCCGGCGACACCGGCCGCCATGGCCGAGATGACGTAGACCGCCACCTTGATCGGGCGGACCGGGACGCCGGTCAGGGTCGCCGCGTGCTCATTGCCGCCGATGGCGTAGACATGGCGGCCGAACCGGGTCCAGCGCAGGACGAAGCCGGTCAGCAGGGCGAACGCCACCATATAGAGCACGGGATAGGCGATGTTGATGGTGGAGCCGAACAGGCTGAAGTCCCAGGCGCCGCCGCCGAGCTTGAGCAGCAGGTCGTGGTCCGGGCCGAACTGGAACACCACGGTGTTGTTGGAGGCGACCATCGCCAGGCTGCGCGCGATCGACAGCATGCCGAGGGTCACGACGAAGGGCGGAAACCCGAGATAGGCGATCAGGATGCCGTTGAACAGGCCGATCACCAAGGCGGTGCCAAGCGAAGCCAGGATGCCGATCTCGATGCTGTAGCCGGCGTTCATGGTGACCGCGAGCACCATGCTGCACAGGCATAGGACCGAGCCGACCGACAGGTCGATGCCGCCGGTGATGATCACCAGCGTCATGCCAAGCGCGATGATCGCGACGAAAGTGGTGTTGCGCGTGATGTTGTAAAGGTTCTTCTGCGTGTCGAAGGATTCGGTCGCGAACGACAGGAATATGCAGGCCAGCATGACGGAGATCAGCACCCAGAAGGTTTGGCTGGCCGTCAGCGACGACAGCCAGCTGTGCTGCTTCTGCGCAATCGTTTGGTCGAGCGTGGTGGCCATGGTCAAACCTGTTCGATGGCGCCGGTGATGAGGCCGGTGACTTCCTCGGGTGAACTCTGAGAGATATTCTTGTCGGCGACCTTGCGGCCGCGGCGCATCACGATGACTCGGTCGGCGACCGCGAACACGTCGGGCATGCGGTGGCTGATCAGGATGATCGCGAGGCCTTGATCACGAAGGTGCCGGATGAGATTCAAGACCTCAGCCACCTGGCGCACCGAGATCGCGGCGGTCGGCTCGTCCATCAGCACGATCTTGGCTTTCGAGAGCATGGTGCGAGCGATCGCGACCGCCTGGCGCTGGCCGCCCGACATCTGCTTGACGAGATCGCGCGGCCGGGTTTCCGATTTCAGTTCCTTGAACAGCTCGCCGGCCCGCTTGTACATGGCCGCGTAGTCGAGGATGCCGATGGGGCCGAAGCCGATCCGCGGCTCGCGGCCCAGGTAGACATTGGCCGCGGCTGTGAGGTTGTCGCACAGCGCCAGATCCTGGTGCACGATCTCGATGCCGTGCCGGCGCGCATCGACCGGCTTGTGAAGGACCAGCTCGGTGCCTTCCATGCGCATGCTGCCGTTGCTCGGCCGGAAGTTGCCGGCGATCATCTTGACCAGCGTCGACTTGCCGGCGCCGTTGTCACCCATCAGGCCGGTGACCTCTCCAGCCTCCAGCGACAGCGAAATGTCGTTGACGGCTTGGATCGCGCCGAAATGTTTCGAAATGCCGCTGAGTTCGAGAAGTGCCACCCGTCCTGCCTCCCGTTCCGCGCCATTCTATTGCCGGTCTCGCTTTGAACCGTGAACGCGGACTTTGCTGCGATGCACTGCAACCATCGCCCCTCTGGCGAGGTCGCGGTGAATTTATGCAAACACCGTTAGGGGCGTCAATCGATTGTATGAAAAATCAACCCTCAAAGGACACCAGGGAGTGAATTGTAGGACAAAACCGTTGACGGGTGCGTAACTCCGAGTATTAGCTAGCCTCGGGAGGGGGCGATGCTGATCCTCGTGACCGGTGCGACTGGGAAGGTTGGGCGGACTCTGATTGCTCGCCTGCTCGAGGACCCGCGTTTTGTCGGGGCTCGCGTCCGTGCGCTGTGCCACAACCGTACCTATGACGCGCACGATCGCGTCGAGATCGCACGCGGCTCCATCGCCGACCGGGCGGTGGTCGAGCAGGCGTTGGAAGGCGTGACACACGTCGTCCATCTCGCCACCTGCAAGGAAATCCCAACCGACATCATGGACGTGACGGTCAGGGGCCTGTTCTGGCTGCTTGAGGGATTTCGCCTCAGCCGGCGCGCCAAGCAGTTCATCCTAATCGGCGGGGATGCCGGGATCGGGCACTTCTTTTACAAGCATGACGGGCCGATCACCGAGAATGCGCCGCACATGGCCTATCCGGGCTGCTATGCCCTGTCCAAGGTTCTCGAAGAAGTGATCCTTGAGCAGTTCGGAATCCAGTACGGTACCAATGGATGCTGCCTGCGCGCGCCCTGGATCATGGAAAAGGACGACTTCAAATACACGCTGTCGTTCGGCGACGACGTGTTCGGCGGACCCGACTGGAAGACCATGGTGCCCGCCGAGGATGCCAGGAGCTATGCCAAGAAGGGGACCGTGCCGCTGCTGCGAGACGCGGACGGACAGCCGCTGAAACGGAACTTCGTGCATGTCGACGACCTAGTGTCCGCGATCCTTGCTGCGGTCGACAATCCGCGCGCGGAACGGCAGCTGTTCAACATCTGCATGGACCGGCCGGTCGACTACGGCCAGGTGGCGGCCCACCTCAAGCGCACCCGCGGTCTCGATTCAATCGACATTCCGAGCCAGTATCACTCGAACTGGATGGACAACAGCAAGGCGAAGTACCTGCTGGGGTGGGAACCGGATTACGATCTGGAAATGCTGATCGACTCGGCCTGGACCTACGAGCGTTCCAAGAACGACCCTCGCAAGGTCTGGTATCCGGGTTGATTGTGTGTGGCGGGCACATCGTGCCCGTGGGTTGAAGAACGTCTGTGTTCAACGGGAGGAATGAATGAAAAAACTACCGCTACTCATCGCCGCGGCGGCTCTGGCGCTCAGCGCCGGACCGGCCATGGCCAAGAAGCAGCTCGTCATCGTGGTGAAGGGCCTCGACAATCCGTTCTTCGAGGCGATCAACCAGGGCTGCCAGAAGTGGAACAAGGAGAACGCCAGCTCCGAATACGAGTGCTTCTACACCGGTCCGGCCTCGACCTCCGACGAGGCGGGCGAGGCGCAGATCGTGCAGGACATGCTCGGCAAGTCGGACACCGTGGCGATCGCCATCTCGCCGTCCAACGCCAAGCTGATCGCCCAGACGATCAAGACCGCCAATCCGTCCATCCCGGTCATGACTCTCGACGCCGACCTGGCGGCAGAGGATTCGGCGCTGCGCAAGACCTATCTCGGTACCGACAACTACCTGATGGGCTACCGCATCGGCGAATACATCAAGGAGAAGAAGCCGAACGGCGGCACGGTCTGCACGATCCAGGGCAATCCGGGCGCCGACAACATCCTGCGCCGCGCGCAGGGCACCCGTGACGCGCTCAGCGGCCAGAAGGGCTTGCCGGCGTTGGCGGGAGAAGGCGGGTGGACCGAAGTGGCGGGCTGCCCGGTCTTCACCAATGACGACGGCGCCAAGGGCGTCCAGGCGATGACCGACATCCTGGCGGCCAATCCGAAGCTGGATGCGTTCGCGATCGAGGGCGGCTGGCCACTGTTCGGCGCGCCGCAGCCGTACCGCGATCTGTTCAAGCCCTATGCCGACCGGATCGCCAGCGGCGACTTCGTCGTCTCCGCCGCCGACACGATCGGCGACGAAGTGGCGATCGCCCGCGAAGGCCTGGTCACCGCGCTCGTCGGCCAGCGGCCGTTCGAGATGGGCTACAAGGCCCCGTCGGTGATGATCGACCTGGTCGAAGGCAAGGCGGTCGAGGATCCGGTGTTCACCGGCCTCGACGAATGCACCAAAGATACTGTCGAGACCTGCATCCAGAAGTAAATCGACTCTTCAAACTGTCGCGAAGGGCGCCCGCAACTCGGGCGCCCTTTTTTATTGATTCCGGCGCGCACGAATCGGTGGACGTGAGGTGCAGACGAACGCGGCGCGTGAAAGTCCCGTGATTCCAGAGCGCTGGCGCGTGCGAGGCTACTGCCAATTCTTGTCACCGGGCTGAGGTAGATTTCAGCGCATGGAAAGAAGCGAGAGAGCAGCGTCAGATTTGAAGGAGTCGGTCATGTCGCAATTGATTTCTCAGCGGTCCGATGGGTTGCAGATGCACTCGCAGGGCGAGCCTGTCGGCTTCGTATTGTCGTTGCTGCGCGGCGTGCGCCGCGCCTGGACTGCGCACGCCGACCGCAAGTTGCTGTCGGAGCTGAGCGACTACCAGCTTCGGGACATCGGCATCCGGCGCGAGCATATTCCGCATGTCGGCCGACACGGCTGGGATGTCTAGGCGGATGGATCGGGCCTATTGAAACGATGCCTTATCCGCATGGTGGAAGTGGCATATGCGACAGGCGCTTAAGGCGCTTGTCAGAATGCGGTCACGCGTACACGCTGCCGTGAATTGTAGGCGCCGGATGGCAGGCTAAGTTCCCTGTCATTACGGAGCCTCGATTCATAGGCAGGACGGATGGCGGCGCAAGCAGCAATAAGGCTCAATCCCTATCTTCCATGGCTCGACCATGGCGGGCGGTTGTCGCCATTCAAGACCGCGGTGTTCGTCCTGCTGCTTCTGCCGGCCGCGTATGTTGCCTGGCGGCTGGCGACGCACGGCTATGCCCGGCCCTACATACTCGCCAACCACGATCTCGGCGATTGGGCGATCCGGTTGCTGTTCGTCGCGCTGGCGGTGACGCCGTTGCGGCAGTCGCTCGGCCTGCCGCGGCTGATCCAGCTGCGCCGCATGATCGGCGTGGCGGCGTTCTGCTACGCGCTGGCGCATTTCGTTTTCTTTGCGCTCGACAAGTCGCTTCAGCTCGGCGTGGTCGCGCGCGAGATTGCGCTGCGCTACTACCTCACCATCGGCTTCGCCGGTTTGCTGATCCTGCTGGCGCTGGCGGCGACCTCGACCGACGGCATGATCCGGCGGCTGGGTGGGAAACGGTGGGCAGCGTTGCACCGCCTAGTCTATGGCGCCGGCGCGCTCGCGATCGTGCACTTTTTCATCCAGTCCAAGGCGGACGTGACCGAGCCTTTCGTGATGGGCGGGCTGTTCCTGTGGCTGATGCTGTGGCGCTTCCTGTCGCGCTATGGGCTCCTCCCGCGCGGCGCGCGGACGGTCGTGATGCTGATCCTGCTGGCCGTGATCTCGGCCGCCGCGGCTGCGGGAGCGGAGGCGCTCTATTACCACCTCAAGAACGGCGTCGATGTGATGCGCGTTCTCGCCGCCAACTGGTCAATGGGGATCGGCGTGCGGCCGTCCTGGATTGTGGGGGCGGCTGGCCTCGCGGTGGCGCTGGGTGCGGCTTTGCGGCCACTCTGGGCCCGGCCATCCGGCGGCGGGCGACGCGCTGCCGCAGCCTGAAAGCCGCTGTCCTAACGTTTCCTTAATGCAGGCTGGGCTTTGCTAGGGGTCCTGAAACAGGACACGCCATGCAGGAAACCTGGGACGTCTCAGCCCTGATCGACAAGGGCACGCGGATTCACGAAGCGCGCGGCATGACCATGCAGCATCTGGGCATGGAGCTGCGTCACATCGCGAACCGGGCGTTCATCGATTTCGTCACCCCGGAGCAGCGCGCCTGGTTCCGGCGCTGTATGGCAAAGGTCACGGCGGGCGAAGAGCTCGGCATCATCACGGCCGAGCTGCAGACCGGCGCGGTCGCGCCGCAGCCGTTCTTCGTGACCGCGCGCCCGGCGAAGGCGGAAGGCAAATGGTGGCTGATGCTGACCACCAACCTGCCGGAAGCCATGCGACCTGAGGTCCGCAAGCCGGACAAGCCGACCTTGGCATCCGGCAACGAATTCATGCTGCTGGTGGAAAGCGCCGCCCAGGAGATGGGCGAGCGGCTGGATCTGATGCGGCTGAACGCGGCGATCCTGGGCGACGAGGCGGCGGCTTCGCCGGAAACGCGCGCCACCTTGCAGGCCGAGTTCGACCAGATCGTGCTCAACGACGCCTATGACGGCATCGCCTCGCGCACCGGCGCCGGCGAATACCTGTTGCTGCGCGATCGCGAAGCATCGCCCAGCACGCTGCTGGCGAAGCTGGGCGCGGCGGCGGAAAGCCGCTCGATCTCGCAGGCGCAGCTGGGCCTGGAGGCCAACTCGCTGCAGCTGTCGACTCTCGGCCCGAATCTCAACCCGGCCGGCATCCGACGGGCGGCGGACAATCTTCGCCATGCCGACCGTCCGGTGCAGCAATGGGAGGGTGTCGTCATGGAACAGCCGTTCTGGCTGCGGCCGGCGATTCTCGTGGCGGGGCTGGCGGTGATCGCGGGTATCGCCTGGCTGGTGATCTGAGCGCGCCGGCTAGAACTTCCGCGACTGCACGATGTTGACGAGAATTGTGGTCTCGCCCAGCGCCTTGCATGCCTCGATCCGGTGCAGTCCGCTGACCAGCACGTAACGGTCCTTGTCCGGCCGCACCAGGATCGGCGTTTCCTGCCCCTTGTCCGCAATGCTCTCGGCCAGCGCCGTCACCTTGGCTGCATCGACCGGCTTTCGGAGCGCCGCCGGCACGTAGATTTCCGCGATCTTGATGCTGACTGGCTTCATCGATGCTCGTGCTTCCTCCTGGAGGACGGGCAGGAGCCTCGCTTGGGCCTACGTCCGCGTCAAGGCGTTTCCGACCCGAGCACGCGCGCGGCCGGCAGGTGCAGCCGAAGGGTCGTGCCGTGGCCCTTACGGCTCTCGATGTCGAGCGTGCCGCCATGCAGCTCCGCGAAGCTGCGCGAGATCGGGAGGCCGAGGCCGGTCCCCTCGGGTGTCGTGAAGGAGGTGGCGCTGCGGCTGAACGGCGCCCAGGCATTCTCGATCTCGTCGGCATCCATGCCTGGTCCGTCATCGACGATGTCGAGCGCGATGCCGCCGTCCGCGTCGAGTGTCGCGCGAACTGCGACGTGGCCACCAGGCGGAACGAACTTGTGCGCGTTGCCAAGTAGGTTGAGGAGAATCTGCAGCAGCTTCTGCCGATCCGCGCGTACCATCAGGCCGTCGACCGTGACTGCCAGGCGCTGGTCCTTGCCGGCGAACTGGCCCCGCAGCATTGCCGACGCTTCGGCGATCACGTCCGACAGCGCGAAGTCGGACTCAGTCAACTCCATCTTGCCCGCCTCGACCTTGGACAGATCGAGGATGTCGTTGATCAGCGTCAGGAGATGCCGGCCGCCGGAGAGGATCGCCTCGGCATAGTTGCGATAGACGGGCGAGACGCCGGCCCCGACATGCTCTTCCGCCACCAGTTGCGCGAATCCGATGATGGCGTTGAGCGGCGTACGCAGCTCGTGGCTCATATGGGCGAGGAACCGCGACTTCGCTAGGTTCGCATGATGGGTTTCGTCGAGCGCGGCGCGCATACGCGCCTGGACGCGCGCCAGCTCGGCTTCGCGCTCTTTCCCGTCGGTAATGTCGATGATGTAGCTCTCGAGCGATTCCCGTTGGCGCTCGGGGTCTTCGCTGATCCATCCCACTTCGCGCGCCCACCGCAGTTGCTCCGTCACAGGATGGATGAAGCGATACTCGAGGTCATAGACCCCGCCGCGCGCGCGGCGTTCCTGTTCGGCGGCGAGATAGCGCTCGCGGTCGTCCGGATGAACCGCCTTGTACCAGGCGTCGACGTCGGCGTAGCCGTCCTTCGATATGGTTCCGAACATTTCGGGCGCGTCGCGACCGTAGACCTTCACGCCATCATGGTCGTAACCGAATCCGGACGTGCCGCGGGTGCCGAGGCAGTAGGCGATGTTGCGCATGTTGTCGAACAGCAGGCGCAGGCGCCGCTCGCCCTCGCGCGCCATCAGCTCGTTCCGCCGCTCCTCGGTGACGTCGATGTAGACGCCAACGGCGCCGCCGTCGGGCGTTCGCCGCTCCGCGACCCGGAACCAGCGCTTGTTCGAGTGGTATTCGAACGACGTGCTCTGCGCCGCATGGCGCTTCAGGCGTTCGGCGACCATATCGTCGGTGGTCCGGCCGGGCGGGAGATTGGCCGGTTGGCCGTAGTACGCCTTCGCCATTTCGACGAATTTGCGGCCCAGCCGCACTTCGTCCTGCTGGTTGGGGTAGACCAGGGATCGATAGGTGTTGTTGAAGGCGACCAGTTGGTCGTCGGTATCCCAGCGCGCGAGACCGACGCGCGCCAGATCAAGCGCCGCGCTCAGGACGTCGAGGCTACTGGCTTCCAGGTTGCCCTGCATCCCGAAGCGCTCTCCCTTCCGGTCACAAGTCTATGGGCAATCGCAAACCTCCGGCAACTGCCCGGTGACATTGGAGGTCGGATCGTTCCATTGCCGAGCCTGGCTCGCTACGTCTCTCATAACGGGCAAATATTCCGCCATTTCGCGGAACAGCGCGGTGCTGCGCGGCGTTAATCATTAATTGGGGGAGGGCATCGGACCAATACCAGGGAGGAACAGATGCTCCGGATCGTCGCCCTTGCGGCAGCAACTCTCATTGCACAGTTCAGTCTCTCCGCCGGCGCCCGGGCGGAGGTGACGGTTTCGATCTCATGCAGCTCGCTGGGCATCGAACAGCAGCTGTGCCAGTCGGGCAGCGACGCCTGGGCCAAGAAGACCGGCAACAAGGTCAAGCTGGTCGCGACGCCGGCAGACGCGAATGAGCGGCTGGCGCTCTATCAGACCCTGCTGGCGGCGGAGGCCAAGGACATCGACGTGTTCCAGATTGACGTGATCTGGCCGGCAATCCTGGCGCCACATCTGGTGGACCTCAGCCCCATCGTCTCCGAGCAGGACCGCGCCGACCATTTCAAGGTGCTGGTCGACAACGACACAGTCGACGGCAAGCTGGTCGCGGTGCCCTGGTTCGTCGATGCCGGCCTGCTCTACTACCGCAAGGACCTGCTGGAGAAATACGGCAAGCCGGTGCCGGCGACCTGGAGCGAGCTGACCGAAACGGCGAAGGCCGTGATGGATGGCGAGGCCAAAGCCGGCAACTCGGTCGTGCAGGGCTATGTGTGGCAGGGACGGGCCTATGAAGGGCTGGCCTGCAATGCGCTGGAGTGGATCGCCAGCTACGGCGGCGGCGGCATCGTCGATGGGGACGGCAAGGTGACCATCGACAACCCGCAGGCGGCGCAGGCGCTGGAGATGGCGAAGGGCTGGATCGGCACCATCTCGCCCAAGGGCGTGCTGTCGTACGCGGAAGAGGAATCGCGCGGCGTGTTCCAGTCCGGCAACGCGGTGTTCATGCGCAACTGGCCGTACGCGTGGGCGCTGGCGAACGCTGCCGACAGCCCGGTCAAGGGCAAGGTCGGCGTGGCCGTGCTGCCCAAGGGTGACGGATCCGATGCGCGCAATGCAGCGGCGCTAGGCGGGCAGAACCTGGCGGTGTCGCGCTACTCGGCCCACCCCAACGAAGCGGCGGACCTGGTGCGCTACCTGACCTCGGCAGAGGAGCAGAAGCGGCGCGCGCTCGAAGGGTCGTTCAATCCCACGCTGCGCAGCCTCTATACGGACACGGACACGGTCGCGGCCAATCCGTTCTACAAGGACTTCCTGCCGATCATGGAAAGCGCGGTGGCGCGGCCGTCGACGGTGACGGGCCGGCGCTATAACCAGGTCTCCAGCGCGTTCGTGCGCACGGTGCATGGTGCGCTGTCGGGACAGGGACAGGCCTCGGCCACCCTGGTGGACCTCGACAAGGAGCTGGAGCGGCTGGGTCGCAACGGCCGCTGGTAGGCACGCCGCGGCAATGTCGGCAATTCACCAGAGTCCGGCGCGAGAGCGGATCGACCTCGCGCCGGCTGCCGCGTCACGCGGCCCTGGTCCGACGCTGGAGCAGCAGCGGGCGCGCGTGGCCTGGCTGTTCGTCACGCCGATGCTGGTGGCGGTGGCCCTGGTGGCGGCCTGGCCGCTGGGGCGCACCATCGCCTTCAGCTTCACCGACGCCTATCTCGACGCCCTCGACAACTGGGTCGTCATCGGGTTTGCCAACTACGTCGCCTTGTTCCAGGACCCGCTGTGGTGGCGGGCGGTCGGGATCACGGCGGCGTTCACGGTCGTCTCGGTCGGGCTGGAGACCCTGCTGGGTCTGGTCATCGCGCTGACGCTGAACGCGCACATGCCCGGACGCGGATTGCTGCGCGCCGCGGTGCTGATCCCGTGGGCGATTCCGACCGTGATCTCCGCCAAGATGTGGGGCTGGATGCTGCACGATCTCTATGGCGTGGTGAATGCGGGGTTGATGAGGCTCGGCTTGATCGACGCACCCTGGGCCTGGCTGGCCGAGCCGAAGCTTGCCTTCGCCTCGGTCGTGGCGGTCGACGTGTGGAAGGCGACGCCGTTCATGACCCTGCTGATCCTGGCGGCGCTGCAGATCCTGCCGCGGGAGATCTACCAGGCGGGCAAGATCGATGGCGCTTCGCCGATCAGGATGTTCCTGCGCGTCACCTTGCCGCTGATCCGCCCGGCGTTGCTGGTCGCCATCATCTTCCGCGGGCTCGATGCCATGCGGGTGTTCGATGTGATCTATGTGCTGACCGGCAACAATCCGGCGACCACCACCATGTCGGTCTATGCACGCCAGCAGCTGGTCGATTTCCAGGATGTCGGCTACGGCTCGGCGGCGGCGACCTCGCTGTTCCTGATCGTCGCGCTGGCGACCGCGATCGTCATCACTGTCGGCCGCGTCAACGTGAGCGGCGCGGGAGAGCGGCGATGATCCACAGGCGCCTCGGCCGGATCGCCTTCTACCTTCTGGTCGCAGGGATCGTCTTCTATGCGGTGTTCCCGTTCTATTGGGCCATCGTCTCGTCGCTCAAGACCGGCAGCAGCCTGTTCCAGGTTGAGTTCTGGCCGAGCAGCCCGACGCTGCAGAACTACGTCGCACTGTTCCAGGAGCAGCCGTTCGCCCGCAACATTCTCAATTCGTTGATCGTCGCGGTGGTGGCGACCGGCATCTCGCTGTTTCTGGCGCTGACGGCGGCCTATGCACTGGGGCGCATCCGGTTCCGCGGGCGCACCGCCATGCTGCTGGTCATCCTCAGCGTGTCGATGTTCCCGCAGATCGCCGTGCTGTCGGGCTTGTTCGAGCTGATCCGCGGGCTCGGGCTCTACGATACGCTGACGGGGTTGGTGCTCTCCAACCTCATCCTGACGCTGCCGTTCGTGACCTGGGTGCTGACCACCTTCATGCGCGAAATGCCGCGCGAGCTGGAGCAGGCGGCGATCATCGACGGCGCCAACGACTGGCGCATCCTGACGCGGGTGTTCCTGCCGATCATGGGGCCGTCGTTGTCGGCGGCGGGGCTGCTCGCCTTCATCCTGGCGTGGAACGAGTTCATGTTCGCGCTGACCTTCACGCTGTCGACCGATCAGCGCACGGTCCCGGTCGCCATCGCGCTGATCTCCGGCGCAACGGCCTATGAGCTTCCATGGGGCCGGGTGATGGCGGCCTGCGTCATCGTGACGGTGCCGCTCATCATGCTGGTGCTGGTGCTGCAGCGCTACATCATCACCGGCCTGACGGCAGGCGCGGTGAAGGGCTAGCCTCGATCAAGGGCGCGGATCAGCCGGTCATAGAGCGGCGCCGGAAGCAGGCGCATCAATCGCGCAATCCAAGCAAGCGTCCAAGGAAACGAGATGTAGGGCCGGCGCGCCAGGATCGCCTTCGCCAGCAGGTTGGCGGCGGGCTCGACTTGCATCGACATCGGCTTGGCGCGCTGCTTGCGCGAGTCCTTGGTGACCACGAAGCCCGGGGCGGCGAGGGTCACCGCGATGCCTCGCGGCGCCAGATCGATGCGCAGGCTCTCGATGTAGTTCATCAAGGCCGCCTTGGCGGCGCCGTAGGAGGCCGCATGAGGCAGGCCGCGAAATCCGGCGATGCTGCCGATCGCCACAATCTGGCCATTGCCCTGCTTCAGCAACGCAGGCAGCGCCGCCTCGACGAAGTTCACCACGCCGAAGAGGTTGAGATCGAACGAGGCGCGCATGTCGGCGCCGGTCAAATGCTCCGGCGCAGTTCGGCTGCCGCCGCCGGCATTGAGGATCAGCCGGTCGATCCGGCCATGCTTGCGCAGGACCTCGTCGACGCAAGCGCGGGCGGCGTCGCCGATCGTGACGTCGCACACCGCGATCTCGCTGCTGCCGCCGGCCTTCTCGATCTCGGCCGCCACTTCCTGCAGCAGGCGCAGGCGGCGCGCCACCAGGACCACGTGGTCGCCGTGTCGCGCCAGCCGGTTCGCGAGCGCGGCGCCGATGCCGGAGGATGCGCCGGTGATGAGGGTGATCGGCTTGTCTGTGCCGGCCAAGGGCTCTAGTCCGCGATGCGCTGCATGGCGTCGGCGATCGCCTGATCGCGGCCGGCATCGGTGATCTGGGCGCGCGCATGCTTCTTGAGGTTCTTGCGCGCGTCGCGATAATAGGCTGTGCGCTTCAGCATCGCCATGGCGAACTGGTTGAGCGCGCTCGCCGGCCAGCGCATCGGCCGATCGAAATCGAACAGCAGGATCGCGCGCTCCTCGTTGGTCCTGTTCCAGACCTGGTGCAGCATCGAATCGTCGAACACGAAGCACTTGCCCTCGCGCCAGCGCACCGATTCGCCGCCGACGATCATGCGGCATTGCTGCCAGCGCTTCGGCACGATGAGGCCGAGATGCGAGCGCAGCACGCCCTTGGTGATGCCGCGATGCGGCTTGATCTTGTAGTTGGGCGCCAGGATCGAGAACCAGGCGGAGCGCAATCCGGGCACCTGGCGCAGCAGGGCGGCGGTCTTGGGGCAACGGGCGGTGTTGCCGGTCAGCTCCTCGCCCACGCCCCACAGGAAGAAGGCGCGCCATTTCTGCGAATGTGCGATGCGCGCCTGGTCCGGCGAGATCTTGTCCAGGAACGGGATGCGCTCGCGATCCTTGAGGATGACCTCGAGCTCCGCCCGGATCTCCTGCCAGTTCGCCTCCAGCGCCGCCACGAACGGGAAATGCTCGTTCGGTATGAAAGGCAGGTCGGGCACGCGGGACTGCCGGCTATAGAGGCGGGCCAGCAGCTTCAGGGCGCCGAGGCCCAGCATCTTGACCTGTGTGCGCCGCCAGGCTTTCCAGCGGGACTTGCCTTCGCTCCCGCGTACTGCTGTTGCCCCTGCCATTTGACCCCGTTGAGCGGCGTTGGTGCGCGGATTCATACGGGGCCTTGCCAAGGGTGCGCAAGGTGGATCATGTCGTGGGGGAAGGACGGAAAGTCGCATGATTCCTGTGCAGCTGACGACGGAGCTGGGCGTTATCGAGCTCGCGGTCCATGAAGAGCAAGCGCCGGCCAGCGCCGGCTACTTCCTGGCGGACGTCAGAAATCGCCTCTATGACGGGACCAGCTTCTTCCGGATCGTGGCCCTCACCAACCAGCGGGTGGTGGAGCGGGCCCGCCGCATCGCGGTGATCCAGGGTGGCCTTCGCCATGAGCGCGAGGACCTGCCGCCGATCATCGCGCACGAAACCACGGTGATGACGGGACTGAGACATCTCAAAGGTACCGTCTCGCTGGCGCGGTTCGCGCCGGGTGCGGTCTATCACTCGTTCTTCATCTGCCTGCGCGACGAGCCGGTACTGGATTTCGGCGGCGCGCGCCACCCGGACGGGCAGGGCTTCGCGGCGTTCGGGCGCGTCGTACAGGGGTTCGATGTGGTGCAGCACATTTTCGCGCGGGCGGAGCAAGGCGAGTATCTGACGAACGAGATCGCGATCCGGCGCGCCACCGTTATTCCGACTTAGGATAAAACTCGGCTGTCTTGCTGTGCTTGCGCAGTCCCTCCGGCCGGTAAGGGCCCAACACATCGTAGAGCTGCACCTCTTGGGCCTTGAACCGCTCTAGCACAGTCTCATGCAAGGGCGCATCGTCCGGTATCTTGCGATCGATCTTGGCAAGGCACTTGAACGGGAACCTTCGCGTTTCGTCATGCTGCATTCCGGTGGAATCGGGATAAAGCTTCAGGACGCGATCATCGTATATCAGCCCCACACTGACCGCAGCTTTAAGCATCCACGAGAGGGGAATGTCGGAGAGACGCGATTCGTCCTCCGGATAGCTGCCCCCGACGTCGGAATGGCAGCCGGAGAACCAGACCTGCTGGAACCATTCCGGCCCGGTAGGGCGCTCCGGATGGTCGGCCCGTGTGCCCCATCCCACCCGATCGAAGTCCTTGCGCCGCTCGTCGATCGCCAACGCGTGACGGGCATACTGGACCTTCGGGTTGAGCGTCTTATCGTAGAACCGCATCCGCCAATCCAGCAGGTGGAAGGGCCGCCACCATCGGCTGTGACGCAGGCCGATTTCCCAGCGTATGCGGTAGATAAGGTTGCCGAGATAGGCGAGGACGACAATGGTCACGATTGAGGCGACGAGCAATATTGGCCAACCGTTGTCGAAGCCGACCATCCGGGCGCCACTCAAAACCATCCCGAAGTTGATGGCCAAAGCGGCGAGCGCGAGCACGGTGGTGGCCAGCGTCATATTTCCTATGGCGGCGACGGTGTCGAACACACCGATGAAGTGCGGGTAGACATTGGCGCCATCGCCGTCCGCGGAGCGATGCTTCCGCCGGAAGCGTTCAGCCAGCTCCTGCCGCTGGTCCAGTTGTTCCTTCTGACGCTGCGTAGCTTCATCCCGCGGCCGAGAGTGGGTGTGTTGGTAGACGCGCTTCACCGCCTCCTTGGCGATGCGCTTGGAGGTCTTCATATCGCGCCTGAGCGGCTCGTCGCCATCCGCTGTGGGAATGCCGCACAGCGCGATCACGGCGCCGAGGCAGCGCACGGTGTAGGCGCCGCGGCTGAAGCCGAACAGGAAGATGCGATCGTCCGGCCGACAGTTGCGGACCAGCGCGGCGTAGCAATCGATGATGTTGCCGGTGAGGCCGAGGCCGGTCGCCTGGCAGATCACGTTGTAGATGAAGTCCCAAGCCGCGCCGAGCACGCCGCGCGCGCCTTTGCTGGTGCCGATGCCGGCATCGTAGAACGCGTATTGCTCCTTGGGATCGACCGAACAATCGGGGCCGCAGCGCGTCGCGCGGTAGAGCTTGTAGATGTTGCTGCGGCGCTCGTCGAACAGCACGCCGCCGCGCTGGCCGGTGCCGTCGGAACAGATCACGATGTTTCGTGGCATGGGACGCCTCCCCAGGCAGGAAGCTTAGTCTACCGTAAATTGTCCAAGCGCGGAATAAGACATCACGGGCGTGACCCCAATAAGCTCCCGCCCGCCGTCAGGGCCTAGCTGATGGCGGGCGGGGTGAGCAACAAGCGGACTCTCGTCAGAGCAAGGGAATAAGAGAGCTTTTACGAGCACCCGCTTGTTGAGCCGCAGGTCGTGCACTTCATGCACGTCCCATTCCGAACCAGGGTGAAGTTGCCGCATTCGCCGCAGGCGTCACCCTCGTAGCCTTTCATCTTCGCTTCGCGGATGCGCTCCAGCCGGCTCTCGATCTCCTTGGCGAGATTGGGCGAGGCGATCAGCGCATCCACCTTTTCGTGCCGTTCCATGTGGACGTGGACCTGGGTCTCGTCGTGGCCGTTGCCGTGCGCGTGGCTGTGGACCTCGTGCGGGCTGGCGGCGAGCGCGGTGTTGCCGGCGAAGCCGCCGCGCGCCACGTTCGAGAGCACCACCAGGTTGGAGCGCACATAGCCGGTGGAGGCGATGCGCTTCATGCTGGCGATCTCGCGCTGCTGATCCGGCAAGTCGCCCTGCGCCACGCCGCTGCCCAAGGCATCCGGATGGAGGTCGTGCGACTGGACATGCGCCAGGTCGTTGCGGCCGAGATAGGAGATCGCAAGCTCGCGGAACAGGTAGTCGAGGATCGAGGTCGACATCTTGATGGCGTCGTTGCCTTCCACGATGCCGTTCGGCTCGAACCGCGTGAAGGTGTAGGCCTCGACGAACTCCTCGAGCGGCACGCCATACTGCAGGCCGATCGAGATCGCGATCGCGAAGTTGTTCATCAGGCTGCGGAAGGCGGCGCCTTCCTTGTGCATGTCAATGAACACCTCGCCCAGCGCGCCGTCTTCGTATTCGCCGGTGCGCAGGTATACTTTGTGGCCACCTACGATCGCCTTCTGGGTGTAGCCCTTCCGGCGTTCCGGCAAGCGCTTGCGGCCCTGCTGGACCTGGCGCTCGATGATGCGCTCGACAATCCGCTCCGCGACCATCGGGGCGCGGGCTGCGGCCGGCGCTTCGATCACCTCGTCGACCAGATCGTCGTCGCCGAGCACCGAGCTCGCCAGCGGCTGCGACAGCTTGGAGCCGTCGCGATAGAGCGCGTTCGCCTTGATGCCGAGGCGCCAGGACAACATGTAGGCGTCCTTGCAGGCGTCGACGCTGCTCTGGTTCGGCATGTTGATGGTCTTGGAGATGGCGCCCGAGATGAAGCTCTGCGCCGCCGCCATCATGTGGATATGGCTCTCGACCGACAAGTAGCGCTTGCCGATGCGACCACACGCATTGGCGCAGTCGAAGATCGACAGGTGCTCGTCCTTCAGGAACGGCGCGCCTTCCAGCGTCATCGCTCCGGAGCAGAAGGTGTTCGCCACCTCGATCTCGGCCTTGGTGAAGCCGAGGGTCGCCAGCATGTCGAAGGTCGGCTCGTTCAGCTGCTCGGCGGTGAGGTTGAGCGCCGCCTGGCAGAACTCCTCGCCCAGGGTCCACTTGTTGAACACGAAGCGGATGTCGAACGCGGTGGCGAGCGCATTCTCCACCGACTGGATCGCGCCGGTGGTGAAACCCTTGGCCTTCAGCGCCACGTGGTTGATGCCGGGCGCGCCGGACAGCGTGCCGTGACCGACGGCATAGCGGATGATCTCCTCGATCTCGTTCTCCGCATAGCCGAGCTTGTGCAAGGCGGCCGGAACCGTGCGGTTGATAATCTTGAAGTAACCGCCGCCAGCCAGCTTCTTGTACTTCACCAGCGCGAAGTCGGGCTCGATGCCGGTGGTGTCGCAATCCATCACCAGGCCAATGGTGCCGGTCGGCGCAATCACGGTCGACTGCGCGTTGCGATAGCCGTGCAGCTCGCCCAGCGTCAGGGCCTGGTCCCAGGCCTGGTGCGCGGCGTCGAGCAGGGCGGCATCCGGGCAGTTGTCGTGGTCGAGCGTGACCGGCAGGACGGACAGGCCTTCATAGCCCACGGTCTCGCCATAGGCGGCGCGGCGGTGGTTGCGGATGACCCGCAGCATGGCCTCGCGATTCTTGTCGAAGCTGGGGAAGGTGCCGAGCTCGCCCGCCATCTCCGCCGAGGTGGCGTAGGAGACGCCGGTCATGATCGCCGTCAGAGCGGCGGTCAGGGCGCGACCTTCGTCGCTGTCATAGGAGAGGCCCATCGCCATCAGCAGGCCGCCGACATTGGCATAGCCGAGGCCGAGAGTGCGGAAATCGTAGGACAGCTGCGCGATTTCCTTGGATGGGAACTGCGCCATCATGACCGAGATCTCGAGCACGACGGTCCACAGCCGCACGGCGTGGCTGTAGGCCTCGATATCGACCCGGCCGTCCGCCTTGAGGAAGGTCATCAGGTTGAGCGAGGCGAGATTGCAGGCCGTGTCGTCCAGGAACATGTATTCCGAGCACGGATTGGAGGCGTTGATCCGCCCCGATTCCGGGCAGGTGTGCCACTCGTTGATGGTGGTGTCGAACTGCACGCCCGGATCGGCCGACTGCCAGGCGGCGGCGCCGATCTTTTCCCACAGGTCGCGCGCCTTCACGGTCTTGTGGATCTTGCCGTCGGTGCGGCGGATCAGATTCCAGTCGCTGTCCTCGATCACCTTCTGGATGAAGTCGTTGCTGATGCGGACCGAGTTGTTCGAGTTCTGGCCGGAGACGGTCAGATACGCATCGCTGTCCCAGTCGGTGTCGTAGGTGCGGAAGTCGATCTGCTTGTAGCCCTGCTGCGCGAAATGGATGACGCGCTGGATGTAGTTCTCGGAGACCTTGGCCTTGCGGGCCTCGCGGATCGCGGCCTTCAAGGCGGGGTTCTTCAGCGGGTCGAACTTGCCCTCGCCCTCGCCGGAGTGGGCGGCCTTGATGACCCGGTTGAGGTGGACGTTGCAGGCCTGCGAGCCGGCGACCAGGGAGGCGACCTTCTGCTCCTCGACCACTTTCCAGTCGATGTATTCCTCGATGTCCGGGTGATCGAGGTCGACCGTCACCATCTTGGCGGCGCGGCGGGTGGTGCCGCCCGACTTGATGGCGCCGGCGGCGCGATCGCCGATCTTGAGGAAGCTCATGAGGCCGGAGGACTTGCCGCCGCCGGACAGCTTCTCGTTGGCGCCGCGCAGGCGCGAGAAGTTGGAGCCGGTGCCGGAGCCGTATTTGAACAGGCGCGCCTCACGCACCCAGAGGTCCATGATGCCGCCTTCGTTCACCAGGTCGTCGGCGACGCCCTGGATGAAACAGGCATGCGGCTGCGGGTGCTCATAGGCCGACGCGGAGGCGGTCAGCAGGCCGGTCTGGAAGTCGACGTAGTAGTGGCCCTGTGCGGGGCCGTCGATGCCGTAGGCCCAATGCAGGCCGGTGTTGAACCATTGCGGCGAATTCGGCGCGCCCATCTGGAGCGCGAGCATGTAGCGCATCTCGTCGAAGAAGGCGCGGGCGTCCTCTTCGGAATCGAAATAGCCGCCCTTCCAGCCCCAATAGGTCCAGGTGCCGGCCAAGCGATCGAACACCTGCTGGGCGGACCGCTCGCCGACGTAGCGCTCTTCGGCCGGCAGCTTCAGCAGCTCTTCGCGGTCGGGTTCCTGGCGCCACAGCCATTCCGGCACATCGCGCTCGACAACGGGGCGCAGCTTCGCAGGCAGTCCGGCCTTGCGGAAATATTTCTGCGCCAGCACGTCGGATGCGACTTGCGACCATTCGGCCGGTACCTCGATGTCCTTCAGCTGGAAGACGATCGAGCCGTCCGGATTGCGGATCTCGCTGGTGGTCTTTTGGAACGCAATCTCCGCGTAGGGAGACTGGTCGGCTTTGGTGAAACGGCGGTCGATACGCATGTTGATCCCCCACTTGCCCGCGTTAACGCGGAATCCTCCACCTGCCGAAGAAACCGCTTCAACAAAGTGGTCTAAGTTGTTTAGATCGGTCGCTATATCTTGCGGGTGACCCCGCAGCGACATGCTTAATATAGACCCCCCGATGCGCGCCGGAGCAAGCAAACATTTCTACATATTGTCACATTTGCCGCTTGACGAAACTACATCTAGTGGCTCCCCCCAGCATCTTGTAGGTGTTGCGGGCGCTTGTGGATAAGTAGTGTCAGGAAATTCAGCTTTTTCCGCGACGCGTCATTCCGGCCAGCGTCGAAATGGCGAGGAAAATCAAAAGCATGGCCATGCCGATCCATTGCCGAAGCGCGACTGCTTCGTGCAGCAGCAGAATCGCGGCGACGGTCGAGAACAGCGGCTCCAGATTCATGGTCAGCGCGGACTGCGCTGGCGAGACCAGCATCAGCCCCAAGAACAGGAAAAGGATGCCGAGCGTGTAGCAGACGCTAACGGCGAGCGTCCCCAGCCAGCCGGCAGCCGTCTGCGGAAACTGCGGCCCGCCGCTCAGCGCCAGATAGATTCCGACGGCAAGCAGCACCCAGAGATTCATCCACGCATTCATGACGAAAGGGTGCGCGCGCGACATCGCGCTGCCGCCCCATAGCGCGATGAAGGCGAGGCTGCCAGCGGCGGCCAGGGCAAATGCAATGCCACGCCAGTCGAGCGTGCCGAATCCTCCGGAGGAGGCTACGACGAGTCCCGCGAACGCGCCGATCAGGCACAACGCTTTGATCCAGGTCATGCGCTCGCGCCCGAGCAGCGGCGAGGCGATGCCGACCATCAGCGGGTAGGTGTAGAGCAGCAGCACCGCCAGGCTGATGCTGATGTAGAACACAGACGACAGGTAGCCGAACGACATCACCAGGATGCAGAGGCCGAAGGCGATGGTGGTGAGGATGGTCCGGCGCGCCAGCATCAGGCTGCGGCCGAGGGCGAGTTGCAACCCGCCCATCACCAGCATCATGCACAGGGACCGCAGGAAGACCTGGGTGGCGGGATTGCTGCCCGAATCGTAAGCGATGCGGGCAAAGGTCGTCACCAGGCTGACAAACAGCGCGGCGAGGAATGTTACGCCGAGGCCCAGGAGTCGTTTGCGGCGCTGGTCGGCAACTTCGAAACTGGACAGGATGACCCCCTGGAGTCGGACGGGAGCGCAAAGGTGCGGAAACCGGCAACGGAGAGCAACCCCTTCCTGATTCGCGCGGCCCGCCCCGACGAAGCCGAGGCGATCGCCGCGCTGATCCAGCGCGCCTTCGGGGAATATCGCGGGAAGCTGCGGCCGGAGTCGGGTGCACTGCTAGAGACCCCCGAGACGCTCAAAGCGGCCATGAAGACCGGCACGATCCTGCTCGCCGAGCGCGCCGGTCGGATCCTCGGCTGCGTGTCGGTGCGGCGGAGGGACGACTGCGCCTATGCCGGGCGGCTGGCGGTCGAGCCGATGGAGCGCGGAATCGGGGTCGGCCGCGCCTTGCTGGCGGCGGTGGAGGCGCAGGCGCGCCAGATCGGCAGCGACCGGCTGAGAGTCGACGTGCGGCTGAAGCTGCGCGACAACCGGGCCTTCTTCCGGGCGCTGGGATTCAAGGAAGGGGCCGAGCGCTGCCATGCCGGGTTCAGCCGGCCGACCTATGTCGAGATGGAGAAAACCCTGATTTAACGGCTACTTGACGGCTGCCCTATGGCGTCCGGTCAGCTTGCCAGGGCCATGACCCGCCGATATAGTCCGCGGCAATTCGAGACTTTTGAGGCCGGCACGATTCCATGTCCTTCGGTACGCGCGTCTTTACCTGGCTCCACGGCGAGCTTGTGGCCACCGACGAGTTCGGCAACCGCTACTATCTCGACAAGCGCACCAAGGGAAAGCCGCGGGAGCGGCGCTGGGTGCTCTACAAGGGCATTCCGGAAGCCAGCAAGGTGCCGCCGGAGTGGCATGCCTGGCTGCACCGTACTGTCGTCCCGGCGCCGGTCAGCCGCGCGCCGCAGCGCGCCTGGCAGAAGCCGCACGAACCCAACCTGACCGGCACGGACCTGGCGTATCGGCCGCCCGGCCACGTCCTGAAGGGTGGGGCGCGGGCGCCGGCCACTGGCGACTACGAGCCCTGGGTGCCGAACTGATTCTAGATCGATGGCGCGGGGACAGTTTGGGGCTGTCCCGGCCGTAGCGGAGGGAACGAGAGGGCATGGAGCGCAACACACTCGAAACCGTTCTCGGCGCCGTAGTGCTGCTGGTCGCGGGCTATTTCCTTTACTTGGTCTATTCGGAAACCAATGTCGGTGCGGAGGCGAGCGGCTATCCGCTGGAGCTGCGGTTCGACAGCGGCGGATCAACCGGCATCGGCACTGACGTGCGCATCGCCGGCGTAAAGGTCGGATCGGTCATCGACCAGTATTTCGACGAGACGGCTTACCAGGCAGTGGTGAAGATCGAGGTCGAGGACCGCGTGAAGCTGCCCAAGGATACATCGGCGGTCGTGACCAGCGACGGGCTGCTGGGCGACAATTACATCCTGCTGAATATTGGCGGCGACAGCGAAATGCTGGCGCCGGGCGAGCGCATCCGCAATGTGCAGGGCGCCATAAATTTGGCGGATTTGATCAACAAGTTCGTGGTCGGCACCGACAGCGGCGGCGCCAGCAACTGAGCGGCAGGATGCCTATGTCATCCAAGAGCAACGACAAGATCAGGGATGGGCACGTCTGGCGGCAGCCCGATGGCAACCCGGTCTCCTGCGTCGAAAAGATCAAGGTGCTGAACGAGAACCTCGACGAGATCCGGCAGCTGGCGCAGGACGCGCTGGAGGACGCCATCCTGATGGGATGCGACGAAGCGCAGATACGCGCCGTCCTGCAGAGCGTGGTCGAGGCTTTGCAGAATCCCTATCGGAAAGACAAATGAGACTTTTGCCAGCGGCGTTCGGCGCGGCCCTCCTGCTCGCGGCCTCGCCCGCGCACGCCATCCAGATGGAAGAGGCTGTGCTGCAGGGCCTCGACAAGATCACCGCGCGGATCTCCACCATCAAGGTGGCGGTGGGCGAGACTGTCAGTTTCGGATCGCTGCAGATCACCTTGAGAGCGTGCGACAAGAAGCCGCCGGAAGAGACCCCCGAAAGCGCCGCCTTCCTGCAGATCGTCGAGCAGAAGCAGGGCGAGCAGCCGGTGACGCGCTTCTCGGGCTGGATGTTCGCCTCGAGCCCGGCGCTCTCCGCCATGGAGCATCCGGTCTACGATCTCTGGGTGCTTGATTGCGAAAACAAGGGCGAGGCGCAGCCGGAGCAGGCGCCCACACAAGAGCCAACGCCGACCGAGGCGCAGCCGATGCCGGAAGAAGCCGCTCCGGCCGACTAGGGAAATTCTACGAGGCGTACCCGTCGAGTGCGTCGGAGAGCGCCGTCATCGGCAGCTCCGCCGGGAACGAGGCGCGGTGCTTCAGCGCCTCGGTGAGGTGCTTGCGATAGAGATCGCGCGAGATCTCGAGCGCGCCGAAGCGCTCCAGATGCTTGGTCACGAACTGGGTGTCGAGCAGCGCGAATCCGCCGCGCTTCAGACGCGCCACCAGGTGCACCAGCGCGACCTTGCTGGCGTCGGTCTCGCGGCTGAACATGCTCTCGCCGAAGAACGCGCCGCCGAGGGCGACACCATAGAGGCCGCCGACCAGCTCGCCGTCCAGCCAGGTCTCCACCGAGTGCGCGTAACCCATGACGTGCAGCTTGCGGCACAGATCGAAGATGGTGTCGTTGATCCAGGTCTGCCGGCGCCCGGGCGCCGGCTCCGCGCAGCCCGCCACCACATCCTCGAAGGCGCGGTCGGCGGTGACCTCAAAAGGGCCTTTGAGGACGGTCTTCTTGAGGCTGCGGGGCACATGAAAATCGTCGAGCGGCAGGATGCCGCGCGCATCCGGGTCGATCCAATAGAGATGCGGGTCGTGCCGCGATTCAGCCATCGGGAAAATCCCGATGGCATACGCCCGGAGCAACATCTCCGGCGTGATGCGCGGCGAACCAGCGCGATTCGACATGGCGCCTCCTCCAACAACACAAGCCTAACGCAATTGGCGGCCGTGGCATAGTCGCCGCGCAAAGGCGTGAACAGCCGGCGGGGGAAACCATGACACCGATCCATGTTCGGATGATGGCAGCCTACGGCGCCTGGATGAACGGGCGCATGCTGGAGCTCTGCGGCACGCTCACCGATGCCGAGCGCAAGCGCGATCTCGGCGCCTTTTTCAAGTCGATCCACGGGACGTTCGATCACCTGGTCTACGGCGACGTCGCCTGGATGGGTCGGTTCACCGGCAGCCCGATGCCGACCAAGCGCATCGGCATCGTGGTCCATGAGTCCTGGGACGAGCTAGCCGCGGCCCGGCGCACCATGGACCACCGAATGGTGGATTGGGCGGCCGCCGTGACGGAGGACTGGCTGGCGGAGACCATGTCCTACGTCAGCGTGAATGACGGCAAGACACGCATCCTGCCGCGCTGGGTGCTGGTGACGCACATGTTCAACCACGGAACCCATCATCGCGGCCAATTGACCACCCTGATGAAGCAGCGCGGCCTCGATCCGGGTGTGACGGACTTGCCCTGGCTGCCGGCGCTTTATGACGGGACGGTCCTCAGCGCGACACAAATGTGATCGGGTGGGGGCTTTACATTTGCGGTGGAGGGGTCAGGATGGCTGTTGACCGTCCACAGCGAGAGGAGGTGCGCATGAAATTCACATCAAGGCTGGCGCTGGGGCTCGCGGCTGTTCTGGTCGCCGCTCCAGCGTTTGCCGAATGCCCGGGCCATTCCAGCGTAACGGCGCAGACACAGAGCTCGCCGGCGCCGGTCGCCCAGACGACACCCGCACCCGCTTCGGACGGGGACGAGGCGGTCATTCTGACTCAGAATCAGACGCCGACGACCGTTCAGACACAGGAATAGTCGTCGTCCAGGGTGTCAAATTTCGAGCGCCGGCCTACGGGGCCGGCGCTCTTGCTTTGAGCGTCAACCCTGCTGCTCGGCGACGAACTTTTCCAGCCAGCGGATGTCGTAGCTGCCGTTGAGGAAATCGGCGGCGCCCATGATGCGGCGATGCACCGGGATCGAGGTGTGGATGCCGTTGATCACCATCTCTTCCAGCGCGCGGCGCAGGCGCATCATGCATTCGTTGCGGCTGCGGCCGTGGACGATCAGCTTGGCGACCAGGCTGTCGTAGTGCGAGGGCACGCGATAGCCGCCATAGAGCGCGGAGTCGACGCGGACGCCGAGCCCGCCAGGCGCGTGGTATTCCGTGACCAGGCCGGGAGACGGCACGAAGGTTTCGGGATTCTCGGCGTTGATGCGGCACTCGATGGCGTGGCCGTTGAAGGTGATGTCGGCCTGGGTCATGCCGAGCGGCGCGCCGGAGGCGACGCGGATCTGCTCGCGCACCAGGTCGATGCCGGTGATCATCTCGGTCACCGGATGCTCGACCTGCAGGCGGGTGTTCATCTCGATGAAAAAGAACTCGCCGTCCTGGAACAGGAACTCGATGGTGCCGACCGAGCGATAGCCCATCTTGCGCATGGCGCCGGTCGCGACCTCGCCGATCTCGGCGCGCTGCTTGCTGTTGAGCGCGGGCGAGGGCGCCTCCTCCACCAGCTTCTGATGGCGGCGCTGCAGCGAGCAGTCGCGCTCGCCAAGATGCACGACATTGTTGTGATTGTCGGCCAGGATCTGGATCTCGATGTGGCGCGGGTGGGAGAGATACTTCTCCATGTAGACGGTGTCGTTGCCGAACGACTTCATCGCCTCGCTGCGGGCCATCGACCAGGCCTGCGACAACTCGCTCTCGTCGTTGGCGATGCGCATGCCCTTGCCGCCGCCGCCGGCGGCCGCCTTGATCAGGACCGGGTAGCCGATCTTCTTGCCCCAGCGCCGGGCGTCGGCCTCGTCCTTCACCTCGCCCTCGGAGCCGGGCACCACCGGGATGCCGAAGCGGATGGCCGCGTCCTTGGCCTGCACCTTGTCGCCCATCAGCGACAGATGATCCGGCGCGGGGCCGATGAAGGTGAAGCCGTGCTCCTCCACCATCGAAGCGAAGCGCGCATTCTCCGACAGGAAGCCGATGCCGGGATGGATCGCGTCGGCGCCGGTGATGGTCGCGGCCGAGATGATCGCTGGCATGTTGAGATAGGATTCGCGCGACGGCGCGGGACCGATGCACACGCTCTCGTCGGCGAGGCGCACATGCATGGCATCGGCGTCGGCGACGGAATGAACGGCGACCGTGCGGATGCCCATCTCGCGGCAGGCGCGATGGATGCGGAGCGCGATCTCTCCGCGGTTGGCGATCAGGATTTTTTCGAACATCGCCTGCGATGCCCTAGGCGACGACCATCAGCGGCTCGCCAAACTCGACCGGCTGACCGTCCTGGACCAGGATCTGCGTGACCGTCCCGGCATGCGGAGATGGGATCGGATTCATCACCTTCATGGCCTCGATGATGAGGATGGTCTGACCCTTGGCGACGCGATCGCCGACCTTCACGAAAGCGGCGGCGTTCGGCTCCGGCGACAAGTAGGCGGTGCCGACCATCGGCGAGGAGATCGACCCGGCGGCGGGCGCGTCGGCTGCGGTCGCCACAGCGGCAGCTGCAGCCGGCGCGGCGAGGGCCGGGGCGGCGGCGGCCACTGGTCCGCTGGCGCCGGCGTTGACGCGGATGCGGGCATCGTCGGTTTCGAACTCGATCTCGGTGAGGCCGGTCTCCTTCAGGAGCTTGGCCAGCTTGCGGATCAACGCCTCATCGATGTCGAATTTGCTCATGCTGAGTCTTTCTTGTTGATTAGTTCCGCCATCGCCTCGACCGCCAGCACATAGCCATGCGCGCCGAGGCCGCAGATGATGCCGGTTGCCGCCTGGCTGGTATAGGTGTGATGACGAAACTCTTCGCGGCGGTGGATATTGGAGAGGTGGAGCTCGATCACCGGCTTGCCGGTCATGCGCAGGGCGTCCAGGAGGGCGATCGAGGTGTGGCCATAGGCGCCCGGATTGATGATGATGCCATCCGACTTAATGCGTGCTTCCTGCACCCAGGTGACCAGCTCCCCCTCCATGTTGCTCTGGCGGAAATCGGCGGCGAGGCCGACGTCCTTGGCCTTGCGCAGGCACAGCCGCTCGATGTCGGTGAGGGTCTGGGTGCCATAGATCGCAGTCTCCCGCACCCCCAGCATGTTCAGGTTGGGGCCGTTGAGAATCAATACTTTAGGCGATTTCGCCAAGACCCTTCCCCCGCGGCTGCGATCGTCCGAGTCCTTATAGCGGCGCGTTTGGACAGGCGCAATCCGCAGGGATGACAGGACGGAACTGGGCAGGGGAAGCGGGCGTTGGTCAAGATTGGCGGTCGCTCAGAGGAGATCGAGGATGGCGAAGGAATATCATGTCGGACGACTGATCGATCATGTCCATCTGAAGGTGCGTGACCTCGCGGCGAGCCGGAAATTCTACGATGCCACCTTGGGTGCCCTCGGTCTGCCGCTGACGGAAGGCGGCCCGGAGTATTTTTACGTGGACGAAATCTTCGTCAGCACGGCCAAGCCGCCGCAGGAGCCGCTGACCAGCGGGCTTCATCTCGCCTTCCAGGCGGCGGACCGTGAGGCGGTGCACCGCTTTCACGCGGCGGTGCTGGCGGCGGGGGGACGCGACAACGGCGCGCCCGGCGAGCGGTCCTACCATCCTGGCTACTATGGGGCCTTTGCCTTCGATCCCGACGGCAACAACATCGAAGCGGTGTTCCACGGTCCGGCGCAGCGCTCGGCGCCGGCGGTGGTCATCACCTCGATTGCGGAAAAATGACCGCCTAGCTCCGGAGCGGCAGGGCCGGCGTGTCCTTGTGCGAGGTGAGGGTGATGACGGTCTGAGTCCGCACGACGCCCGGCACCGCCTTCAGCTTGTGCGTGAGCAGCGCCTCGAACGCGGCGGTATTGCGCACCCGCACCTTCAGCAAAAAGTTCCAGTCGGCGGCGATGTGGTGGCACTCCTGCACTTCGGGCAGCTGAGTCACCAGCTCCAGGAACGCCGGCGAGTTCTCCGGCCGGTCGATCAGCACATAGACGAAGGCGAGCAGGTCGAGGCCCAATGCGCTCGGCGACAGCCGCGCGTTCCAACCCGCGATGACGCCGCGCTGCACCAACTTGCGGATGCGTTCATTGACCGAGGAAACCGCGAGCCCGACCATGCGGCTGAGTTCCGCGTGCGAAAGGTGTCCGTTGTCCTGCAGAGCTTCGAGGATGGTCCGATCGGTATCGTCCAGCGGCCGGCTATGAGCACCGCCGAGAGTCGCCTGACTGCGCACAATTTCCCCCAAGCTCATCAGCCCTGAGTGCCTGCCTAGTCTGCGCGATCCGAGTCAAAAGATCCGTGCCCGCCATCACGGACCAACCTCAAGGAGTCGCGGCAGTCGAATCGACTATGCGGGGGCTGACACTGGAGCGGAAGCTGCTTTGATGCGGCGATCACATCAAAGCAGGCGGCGCGAGCGCGCCTAGCCCGGTTGTGCGCGCGCCTCGTCGACCAACTTCTTCATGTCGTCGAGCGAGACGGCGCCCGGGATCAGCTTCTTGCCAAACAGGAAACCGGGCGTTCCGGTGATGCCGAGAGCAGCGGCCAGGGAGTCGTTGGCCTGCAGCAGGCCTTGGATCGCAGGGTCCTGCATGTCCACTGCGAGCTTCGCCGGATCGGCGCCGGCCGACGCAGCGAGGTCGAGAAGGTCGGCCTGCTCGAACGACCCCTTGTGCGCCATGAAGGCTGTATGCACCTGCTCGTATTTGCCCTGACGATGGGCGGCCAGGGCGATTTTCGCCGCGACCAACGAGTCAGGGCCGAGGATCGGAAATTCCTTGTAGACGACCTTCACGTTCGGATCGTCCTTCACCAGCGCCATGAGTGCATCCGAGACCCGCTTGCAGTACGGGCAGCGGTAGTCGAAGAACTCGACCACTGTCACATCGCCATTCACGTTGCCGATCACGGGATCGGCGGGATTGTTGAAAATCTGGTCCTGCTTCTCCGCCACAGCCAGCTGAGCGTCGGCTTCCTTCTGCTTCTCCGCATTGGCCTGCGCCAGCTTGAGGGCGGCCATCACCTCATCCGGATGGTCCTTGAGATATTGCGAGATCTGCTGATCGATCGAAGACGAGGCCGTGGGCGGCGCTTCCGCGGAACCGCGGGCGGCCGCGAACTCCTTCAGGGCATAGCCGCCGACGGCGGCAAGAAGCAGGGCGAATGCGATCAGGATCGCGCGCATCGGAAACACTCTCACGCAGGGAACAGAGCCGTCACCATACCCGCACGGTCACGGGAAACGCCACCGGCATCACGAAATTGTCAATCGTCGTCGCCCTGATCGGCCGCGAACTGGATGTCCTGGGCCTTCAGCCAGCCGGGCGAGCCTTCCGGGAGGCCCTGGAGCGCGCGGTCGGCGAAGCGCTTGGCGTCCTTTTTCTTGCCGCGCGCCAGGTATTCCTCGGCCTGCGCCAGGTCGGCCATGGGTGCGTTGCCGGCCCGGCCGTAGGCGATTGCCAGCAGGTGGAAGGCGCGAGCGTTCTTCGGCTCCAGCCGCACAACCTCGTTCAGGTTGGCGGTCGCGGCTTCCAGGAGCGATGGGTCCTCCAGTCCGACCTGCGCTTCCGCGAGTTCCATGCGGATCAAAGGCTCCTGCGGGGCGAGGTCCAGCGCCTCCTGGTAGAGCGGCACGGCTTCAGCGAGGCGGCCGCGGTCGTAGAGGATCTGCGCTTTCTGCTCGATGAAGAACGGATCGCTCGGCGCCTCCGCGAGCAGGCTGTCCATCGACGCCAGGGCCTCGTCGGTGCGCGAAGCACGGAAATAGGCGATGGCGCGCGCGTAGCGCGCGGGAACGCTCTGGTCCTTTTCCGGATACGTGATCATGACGCGGCTCAGCGGGTCCAGATAGCCGATGAACTTTGCCAGCATCCGCTCATGGCGCATCATCAGCTCGGGCGAGTCCTTGGCGTCGGCATAGGGCGATCGCTTCAGCGCTGCCTCGGCCGCATCAACGCGCGAGGTCGTGAGCGGGTGGGTTCGCATATAGGGGTCCTGGTTGATCGCGGACAGCGCCTCCTGCCGCGCCAGCACGCGGAAGAAATCGACCATGCCCTTGGGTGACTGGTGCGTCGCTTCCAGCAAGCCGAACGCGGCCTGATCGGCAGCGCCTTCCTGCGCCTGGGAATATTGCAGCAGGTTGCGCTGCGCGATGCCCTGCCCGAGGGTCGCCGTCCCGACCCCGGCCTGGGCGTTGCCGCTCGCCACGCCGACGGCGACGCCGACCAGAAGGCCGATGATCGCCTCGATGGTGCGGTTCTCCAGCTCTTCCTTCTGGCGTGCAAGATGGCCGCCGGTGATGTGGCCGGTTTCGTGGGCGATGACGCCGATCACCTCGTTCGGGGTCTTGGCCTCGGTCAGCAAGCCGGTATGGATGAAGATCTGCATCCCGTTGGAGACGAAGGCGTTGATGCGCTTGTCGTTGATGATGTGGACCTGCACCGCCGAGGTATCGAGGCCGGCGGCGGCGAAGATCGGGTCGGCATAGGCGCGCAAGGTCGCCTCGATCTCGGCATCGCGGATCAGGCCGCCGCGCGACTGCGCCGCCGCGTCGGCGACCGGCGCCAGGGTCAGGCAAGCGGCCAGGACAAGGCCGACGGCACGCCGCCCGACCTGTCGCAAGGCTGGCTGGGATGGGACAGCAGCCCGGTTGATCACATCCATGGTCCTTCTTATGCTCGCGACCGAATCGTTAAAACCGTCAAATCCAGCGGAGTTCCATTCATGTCCGTGCGTCATCATAGCCCATCGGGCAAGGCCGTCGCGACCCCCCACCGGCCTGGCCGCGGGGGCCGGCGTTCGGCCTTCGCACGCGGGTTCGGCGGGCCGTTAAGCATTGTTGCCGCTTTCCTGGCGGTTGCCTCATGTTCGAAGGGCGGGGCCCAGGTCGCCGGCGAGCTCTACTCGGTGGACAATTTTTATGGCGGCATTGTGGCCGACGAGCCGCGTGCCGCGCTGGTCGGCCGTGAGGTCCTGAATGCCGGGGGCAATGCCGCGGACGCGGTGGCGGCCGCCTATTTCGTGATGTCGGCGACCATGCCCTCCACCGCCGGGCTGGGCGGCGGCGGGATCTGCGTCGTCCATCGCGCCGAGGAAGACAAGATCGCCAGCGAGGTGCTGGATTTCCTGCCGCGCGCGGCGGCCGGAGGGCTGGTTGCGGTGCCGGCCTCGGCGCGCGGCATGGCCGCGCTCTCGGCACGCTACGGCAAGCTGCCGTGGGCGCAGCTGGTGGCGCCGGCCGAAACGATCGCGCAGACCGGCGAAGCCACCAGCCGCGCACTGGCGCGCGACGTGGCGTTGGGCGAGAAGAAGCTGCGCGCCGACCCGCTGATGGCGGCGTTGTTCACGCGCGCCGACGGCAGCATGCTGGGCGAGGGCGACAACCTGCGGCAGCCAGAGCTGGCCGGCGTGCTGGGGCAGATCCGCGCCAAGGGACCGAACGAGCTCTATAGCGGCGTGCTGGGGCAGCAGCTGGCGGCCAGCGCGCAAGCCATCGGCGCGCCGCTCACCATCGAAGACCTGCGCGGCTTCAAGGTGCGGTTCGAGGCGCCGCTCGCGATCCAGTGGGGCGACCAGAACGTGTTTCTGCCGCAGCCGCCCGCGTCGGGCGGCGTCTCGGTGGCGCAGATGCTGAAGGCGCTCGATGCGGCCGGCGACCAGAACCGCCCGGTGTTCCTGGCCGACGCCAGCATGCGGCTGACCGCCGATCGCGCGCAGTGGATGCAGCCCAACGGCGATGCCAACCAGCCGGCGGATGCGCTGGTCTCCGATCAGCATGTCGCGCAGGTGATGCAGGGCCACCAGGACGGGCGCGCGACGCCGGCGGCGAGCCTGCCGTACCCGGCGCAGCGCGTGCCGGAAAATCCGTTCGCGGCCAGCGTCGTCGCGGTGGATGCCGAGGGCATGGGGATTGCGTGCAACTTCACCATGAACGCACTGTTCGGCGCCGGCCGCATCGCGCAGGGCACTGGGATCATCCTGGCGCCGGCGCCGTCGGACCGGGGCTTCGGCTTCACGGCGATGGCGCCGATGATCTGGGCCAACAACAACAACGGCGAACTCTACTATGTCTCCGCCGCGTCCGGCGGCATGGCGGGCGTCCTGGCGCAGGCCGAGCTGTTCTATGCGGTGACCGAGGAGCGCATTCCGCTGGAAGCGGCGATGCTGCGATCGCGGGTCTATCACGGCGCCGATCCCGACGTGGCCTACTACGATGTCAGCGGCGACACGGATCCATCGGGCGCGTTGTCGGGCGCCGGCTACCAGATCGAGCAGCGCGAGGCGCTCGGGCGCATCAATGCGATCTTCTGCCCGCGCGGCACGCCGAGCGATCCGGATTCCTGCCAGCTGCGCAACGACTATCGCGGCAACGGCCTCGCGACCCTGGTCAGCGGCAGATAGCCATGGCGCTCAAGGTCGCGAAGCGCGGGCGCATCGATCCGTTCATCGTGATGGAGGTGATGCGCGCGGCGGCGGAGCGGGCCGCGACTGGCGCCGACGTGGTGCACCTGGAGGTCGGCCAGCCTTCGACCCCGGCGCCGCGCAAGGTGCTGGCGGCGGCCAAGGCGGCGCTCGACACGGAGCTGATCGGCTACACCCTGGCGCTGGGCATTCCGGAGCTGCGCGCCCGCATCTCGCGGCATTACCGCGAGTTCTACGGCGCCGTCGTGCCGGCGGACCGCATCGTCGTCACCACCGGCTCATCGGGTGGATTCCTGCTGGCGTTCCTGACGGCATTCGAGCCGGGCGACCGGGTGGCGCTGGCGAGCCCGGGGTATCCCTGCTACCGCAACATCCTGACCGCACTCGGCATCGAGCCGGTGATCGTGCCGATGGAGGCCGATACCAAGTATCAGCCGACGGTTGCGGCGCTGGAGCAGGCGCAGCGCGAGATCGGCGAGCATCTGGACGGCCTCATCGTCGCAAGCCCGTCGAACCCGGTTGGCGCCATCGTGCCGGAACCAGAGCTGCGTGCGTTGACGGGCTACTGCCGCCAGCACGGCATCCGCTTCATCTCGGACGAGATCTATCATGGCATCACGTATGGGACGGACGCGGTCACCGCCGCGGCGATCGACGAGCAGGCGATCGTGGTCAATTCCTTCTCCAAATATTTCTCGATGACCGGCTGGCGGCTCGGCTGGCTGGTGGTGCCGCCGGACCTGGTGCAGCCGATCGAGCGGCTGCAGCAGAATCTCTTCATCTCGCCGCCGACCCTGTCGCAGTATGCCGGCGTCGCGGCGTTCGATGCGCATGACGAGTGCCGCGCCAACGTGCGCCGCTACGCCGCCAACCGCGAGCTGTTGCTGAACGACCTGCCCAGCGCCGGTTTCGACAAGCTGGTGGCGACGGATGGCGCGTTCTACGTCTACGCGGACGTGGCGCGTCTCACCAACGACAGCGTTGAGTTCTGCCGGCGCATGCTGGCGGAGACCGGCGTCGCCGCCACCCCCGGCGTCGATTTCGACGGCCAACGCGGCCACGCCACCATGCGCTTCTCCTTCGCGGGCTCGACCGAGGACATGGCGGAGGCGGTGAAGCGGCTCAGGGCGTGGCGGAAGTAGGCCGCTCTCGTCAGCGCGCGTTGATTGAATATTGCGCCGGATTGCCCATGTACGTCGCAACCAAGAACGGTGTATCTCGCCACGCTTGACGGGTAAAGGTGGCGAAGGTTTGTTTGCCGGTGGGTGCTTCGAGGGCGGGGGGTCATGGAGCTTCTTGGTAAACTCGTCATCATCGCGTTCGCACTGTTTCCTGCGGCGGTGTTGACGGCGTTTCTGGTCAGCCACTACCGCCAGCGCATGGGGCTGCGCCTGATCGTGCGGACGCTGTCGCTCGGCGTCATCTCCGGCTTGCTGGTGTTGGCGGTCGGGTACATCATCCGATGGGCAACCAGCTTTGCGGCGCCGGGCGTCGAGACGGCCCTGGCATCGGCCTTCATCGGCGCGGCCGGACCGGAGGAGCTGGTCAAGTTCCTGCTACTCTATTTCATCGTGCAGGAGCACAAGGATTGTGATTCCGGCGGCGATCTGTTCTGCGCCGCGATGCTGATCGCGCTCGGCTTTGCCGGCCTGGAAAATGCGCTCTATCTGCTGAACAGCCCCGATTGGCTCGGCCTCGGGACCATGCGCGGCGTGCTGTCGATCCCGGCGCACGTCGTATTCGGCGCGGTGATGGGGCTGTTCGCGGCGCGCGCCTATCGCGGCCGGTCGCCCGCGCTGAACTGGACGCTGGCGCTGCTGGTGCCGATCCTCGGGCACGGGCTGTATGACTTTCCGCTGATGATGTGGAACGAGCTCAGCTACGTGCCGTTCAACAACCCGACCCAGGTGTGGCGCGAGATGTTCTGGCTGCTGATGGCGGTGCTCATCGCCTCCAGCGCCGCCACGTTCTACATCTGCCGGCGCGAGATGGTGGAGATCTTCAGCCAGGATAGCGAAGACGCCGATATCCACCCGCCGGCACGGTGGGCGATCCGGCCGTGGCGCAAGATCGGAACGGTGTTCGTGCTGGGCAGCGCGGCGGTGGGCCTGGTTGGGCTGTGGTTCGTGCAGTCGGACGAATATCGCGGCGCCTTCTTGCTGGCGCCGTCGGTCTTCCCGCATGCCTTCGGCTGGATCATGCGCCTGCAGCCGCCGGAAACGTCATTTGGCGTGGCGCGCATCGCGGAGCGGTGAACGGTAACCGGCGCCTGCTCGATTGCAATGCGCGCGCGGGCGGGCAATGCTGCAACGGCAATCCGCCCTGCAAACTTCGAGTCGGAAATGCCCAAGCCGACCGTCTCGCTGGACCTGTCCGAGCTCAAATCGCCGCGCATCCATCGGCTGCATGGCTATTGGCAGCACCAGCGCGGCAAGCGCGGCGGCAAGCTGCCACGGCGCGGTGACATCGCGCCCGACCAGATCAGGGACCTCCTGCCGAACATTATGATTGTTGATGTTGAGCGCGATCCCATGCGTTTCCGTTATCGACTCGTCGGCACGCGGGTGGTCGAGTACAACGGCGTCGAATTCACCGGCCGCTATCTCGGAGAGATCGGCTGGCCCGAAGAGCAGGATCTGATCGACAGCTACACGTTCGTCGTCACCAGTCGACAGCCCTTCTTTGGATTGCTGGCGTGGGAGCTGGTGACCGGCGCGGTGGGACGGTGCGAGTTCGCCCGCCTGCCCTTGAGCGAGGATGGCGAACTGGTGACGCAGATTCTTGCCATGGAGGACTACGACTTCCCGCAACTCGATGCGACGCCGAGCGGCGGCGGCGCGACGCGATAGGCAACCCCATCAATCCCAACGGGCGGCAGCGCCGTCGGAATCATGGTCCATCAGATCCACCGGCTTGACTTTTCCCAGCTCGATTCTCCCCGCGTACATCGCTTCCATGACTATTGGAAGGCGCGGCGCAGCGCTCAGTATGCCGTTCCGCTGCGCGCCGCCTTCGATCCGACGGAATTGCGGGAGCTTCTGCCCAACATCGTCGTTATCGAGGTCGAGCGGGCGCCGCTGCGGTTCCGCTATCGCCTGGTCGGCACGCGCGTGGTCGAGTTCAACAAGCTCGACTTCACCGGCTCCTATCTCGGCACCATCGGGTGGGATGAGGAGCAGCAGTTCGTCGATGCGTACGTGGACGTGGTGTCAAGTAAGCGGCCGCTGTGCGGCTTTTACAGCTGGACGCTGAAGAACGGCAACCTTGGCAAGTGCGAGTTCGGAATCTTTCCGCTCAGCCAGGACGGCGAAACGGTGACGCAAATGTTCGCCATCGAAGACTACGATTTTCCGCGCAACTATAGCGGCGCGCGGTCCCGCGCGCCGGCATAGCCGCCGGGGTTCAGCTATTGTGCGTCGGCAGCGACCTGCATCTTGACGATGCGATCCTGGGGTGCGCTGACGATGCCGCTGCCAGGGTCGCCCTTCTTGATGCGGTCGACGAATTCCATGCCCTCAACCACTTGGCCGAACGCGGTGTACTGGCCATCGAGGTGCGGAGCCGGCGCGAAGCAGATGAAAAACTGGCTGTCCGCGCTGTTGACGTCGGACGAGCGCGCCATCGAGACCGTGCCGCGCACATGCTTCACGGCGGAGAACTCGGCCTCCAGCCGCTTGCCCGAGCCGCCGGTGCCGGTGCCGGTCGGATCGCCGCCTTGCGCCATGAAGTTCGGAATGACGCGGTGGAACGGCGTGCCGTCGTAGAAGCCTTCGCGCGCCAGTTCCTTGATCCGTGCGACGGTCTGGGGCGCGACATCCGGAAGGAGCTGGATCACCACGCGGCCATAGCTGAGGTCGAGATAGAGCGTATTTTCGAGGTCCTGCGCGAGAGCTTCGGCGCCGCCGGCGACGACGAGCGTGCCGGCAGCGAGCGCGCCAAAGGCGCGGCGGGAAAGATCGGTCATGGGATTCTCCTAAGGGTCCGGACTACGCCATCGTCTTTTTGAGGTTCTCGTCGAGCTTGTCGAGGAACTCGGTGGTCGAGAGCCACTTCTGATCCGGCGAGATCAGCAATGCGAGATCCTTGGTCATGAATCCGGATTCGACGGTGTCGACGCAGATCTTTTCCAGCGCCTCGGCGAACTTCTGCACCTCGGGCGTATTGTCGAACTTGCCGCGGTACCAGAGGCCGCGGGTCCAGGCGTAGATCGAGGCGATCGGGTTGGTCGAGGTCTGCTTGCCCTTCTGGTGCTCGCGGTAGTGCCGCGTGACGGTGCCGTGCGCGGCTTCGGCCTCGACCACGGTGCCGGCCGGATCCATGAGCACGGACGTCATCAGGCCGAGCGAACCGAAGCCCTGCGCGACCGTGTCGGACTGCACGTCGCCGTCGTAGTTCTTGCAGGCCCACACGAAGCCGCCGGACCACTTCAGCGCGCTCGCCACCATGTCATCGATCAGGCGGTGTTCGTAGACGATGTTCTTGGCCTTGAACTTGGCGGCGAATTCCTTGTCGAACACTTCCTGGAAGATGTCCTTGAAGCGGCCGTCATAGATCTTGAGGATCGTGTTCTTGGTCGAGAGATAGACCGGCCAGCCGAGATCATGGCCATAGTTCAAGCAAGCGCGCGCAAAGCCGCGGATGGATTCATCGAGATTGTACATGCCGAGCGCAACGCCGGCGGCGGGGAACTCGAAGACCTGCTTCTCGATCGGCTTGCTGCCGTCGGCGGGCTCGAACTTCATGGTCAGCTTGCCCTTGCCGGGCACGATGAAATCGGTGGCGCGATACTGATCGCCGAAAGCGTGACGGCCGATGACGATGGGCTGAGTCCAGCCCGGCACCAGGCGCGGCACGTTCTGGCAGATGATCGGCTGGCGGAAGACGGTGCCGTCGAGGATGTTGCGGATCGTGCCGTTGGGCGACTTCCACATCTGCTTTAGGTTGAATTCCTTCACGCGCGCTTCGTCGGGCGTGATGGTGGCGCACTTCACGCCGATGCGGTGCTGCTTGATGGCGTTGGCGGCGTCGATCGTGATCTGATCGCTGGTCTTGTCGCGGCTCTCCATGCCGAGGTCGTAATATTTCAGGTCGACCTCGAGATAGGGCAGGATCAGCTTGTCCTTGATGAAGCGCCAGATGATGCGCGTCATCTCGTCGCCGTCGAGCTCCACGATCGGATTCTTGACCTTGATCTTCGCCATTCTTCACGTCCTTCGGTGAGTGCCGCTCAGCGCTCCAGCGAGCGCGACGGCGGGGATGTTGCATCGCAAAATCGGGGCGCAGAATAGCATCGCGCGCCGGAATTTCCAGCGCGCGGAAAGCGTGGGGCAGACCAACTTATTGCCCAACGAAATGCCCAACTAGATGCGTTCGGGATAGCTCGGTTCGCGGGTCTGCGGCTCGGCCTCGAGCATGTCCAGCAGGCGGCCAACCCCGCCGACCACCGAGAACAGTTGCCGGGCGGCCGGGCGGGCGAAGCCGCTGTCGATCACGTGATCGACCAAGTCGAGGAATGGGGCCCAATAGTCATCGTGGTTGACCAGGATGATCGGCTTGTCGTGCATGCCGAGCTGGCGCCAGGTGATGATCTCGAAGGTCTCGTCCAGGGTGCCCATGCCGCCGGGCAGGACCACGAAGGCCTGCGACAGGTCGAACATCATGCGCTTGCGGGTGTGCATGCTGTCGACGATCTTGAGCTCCGTGAGGCCGCGATGGCCGAGCTCGGCGTTCTGCAGGTGCTCCGGGATGATGCCGATGACCTCGCCGCCGGCGGCCAGCGTGGCATCCGCGACCGCACCCATGAGGCCGATGCCGCCGCCGCCATAGACGAGGCGAATGCCGTTCTCCGCGAGCGCGCGGCCGACGTCGGTAGCGATTTTGAGGAAGGTTTCGGAAGCGCCGTTGGAGGCGCCGCAATAGACGCAAACAGACTTGATGACCTGACTCATTTCCAATCCAAGGGGCCGTCCCCCTGGCCTTTCTTTTTTATCTCTCTGGTCACACCACTTATGGCGGGAATTGGGTATTCGGGCAAGCCTGGGAGGATAGCTCTTTTGGGCCAAACCCAAGGTGAATTTCGTGGCATTCCCGCCACAGTTGGGAGGCATCCGGGCCGCTCCGGCAAGGGTGACGCAGGGTGAGTCCACTTGTGACTTCGTTCTTCTGCCACATCGGCCGGTCTGATACTGTTGTGCAACAAGTTGGTCACAGGAGGGCTTGGTGACGCGCGTCGCGCTGACCGGAACAATTGGTGCTGCGGTCCTGGTGGTGGCGCTCGGGCTCTTTTTTGCCATCTACCAGCAGGACCAGGACGATTCCGGCGACGCCACCCCGGCCCCGGAGCAGCCGGCTGCCCCAGGGAACGCCGACGGCTCGGCCACCGGCCAAGGCGACTCCACGGCGCCGCAAGCGATCCAATCGGCCAATACGGGCGGGACTGCCGGACAGCCGGCGCCTGGCGGCGACTCAGGGCAGGCCACGGCCGCGCCGCCCAGCTTCGACGTGGTCCGGGTCAACCCCAGCGGCGATGCCGTTATTGCCGGCCGCGCCGAACCCGACGCCGAGGTCACGATCCTCGACCAGGGCAAGATCATCGGTTCGGTGAAGGCGGACAATCGCGGCGAGTGGGTGTTCCTGCCCGACAGTGCCCTTGATCCCGGCGAGCACAGCTTCACGCTTGAGAGCAAGCCGGAGGATGCGGCGGAGGGCGAGGCCGCGAGGCAGGAATCCGAGACTTCGGTCGTCGTTTTGGTGCCGGATGTGGCCAAGGACATCGCGGGCCGGAGCAGCGAACAGCCAGCGGGGGCGCTCGCCATCGAGGTGCCCAAGTCCGGGACCGGCCCGACCCGCGTCCTGAACGTGCCGAACCAACCCGCCGAAGCTTCGGCGGGCGCGCCGAAAGTGCCAGAGATTTCCGCCATCGACTACAACCCGGAGGGACGCGCCGTCCTGTCCGGCCGGGCACCGGGAGGTGCGCGCCTGTTCGTCTATCTCGACAACCAATCGATCGGCGAGGCGGTCGCCGACGAGGATGGGTTGTGGACCTTCACGCCGGCAACGCCGATCGCGCCCGGCCTGCACGTCATCCGCGTGGACCAGGTCGATGAGACCGGCAAGGTGCTGGCGCGGGCCCAGACGCCGTTCGAGCAGGCGGCCGTGCCGCTGGCGGCACAGGCGGGCTCCAGCGCGCAGCAGACTGCCGCGGCGACCGGCAGCACGGCGGACAACGGCGCTACGGCCGCCGAGGGAAGGATCGTGGTGCAGCCGGGCAACTCGCTCTGGAAGCTCGCGCGCGAGAGCTATGGCGAGGGCGTTCGCTACACCGTCATCTACGAAGCGAACAAGGAGCAGATCTCCAATCCGGACCTGATCTATCCGGGCCAGGTGTTCGCCGTCCCGACCGGCAACTGAGCACGCCGCTGCATCGAGAGACACAATCCGTGAATCCAGCAGGTTCTGAGATCGGTCCAAGCGAGGTGCAGGCGCTGCGCTCGGCTGGGCTTGTCTCGGCGCGCAGCTATGCCGCCGCTGTCGATGCCGTACGCGACGAAGCCTTCTGGGCAAGGTGGGGGATGCGCGCGCTGCTGGCGCTCGGCGTCGGCCAGTTTCTGGCGGGCGTGGTGTTTTTCTTCGCCTACAATTGGAACGACCTCCCCGACATCGCGAAGTTTGCCGTGATCGAAGGAGCGCTGGCGATCGCCGTTGGCGGCGCGCTGCTGGCCGGCCTGGACCGGGTGTTCGGACAGATGCTGCTGATTGCGGCGTCGGTGCTGACGGGCGTTCTGCTCGCGGTGATCGGACAGGTGTACCAGACCGGCGCCGACGTGTTCGAGCTGTTCGCTGCCTGGGCGGTGCTTATCCTGCCGTGGACCATCATCTCGCGCCATCCAGTGCACTGGCTGCTCTGGCTGGTGGTCGCGGAAGTCGCGCTCGTTCTGTACAGCGAGCAAGTGCTGGTGCCGATCAACGAAATGCCCAGCGAGTTGGTCTGGGTGCTGGTGGGCGTGACAGTTGCAGTGGCGCTCGCCTGCCGGGAACTCGTGGTGCACCGCGGCATGGCGTGGCTATCCGGGCATTGGACCCGGCTGGTCCTGCTGTTCGCGGGCATGGTGGCCTTGTTTGCACCGGCCGCCGGGCAGGTGGTCGACGTTGACACCTTCAAGGTTGGACCGGTGTGCGTGGGCGCGTTCGTGCTGGCAGCAATTGTCGCATCCGCAATCTACTGGCGCGTGCGACCTGACTTTGCCTCTTTGGTAGTCGTCATTGGCTTCGTCGACACCTTTGTCGTTTGCATCGGATACCGCATGATCGATGAGGGAATCGGATTCGAGTTCAACGATGTCGCGCCCGCGCTGAGCAGCTTCGGCGCGATGATCGTGTGGGCCATCGCCGCAACTGGTAGCGCGGCGGTGGTCATGCGTCGGCTCCGCGGCAACTTGCGAGGCTCGCCATCTTGACGGAACTCTCGGCGTTCTGCGCGCGCGCGGGCATTGACGAAACGGCGGCACGCACGGCGCTTGAGGCGCGCGTACGTGAAGATGCTCCGTGGTACATGCAGTTGGTACTGGGCATCGGTGCCTGGATCACAGCCGTCGCCGCGCTGTTCTTTGTCGGCATCGTCATGGACCTCGTCCTCGACATCGATGAGCCGGACGTGGTCGTAGCAATCCTTGGCGCAGCCATCTTCGTCGCGAGCCTGTGGCTACTGCGACACCGGCCACGCGGCGCCTTTACGGCGCACGCCGCGGTGGCGTTCGCGACCGCCGGCACGCTGCTGACAGCGGCGGGAGTTGGCGTGCCGACAGAAAGCCTCGGGTGGGCGGCTGTCGCGGCCTTGCCGTTTGCTGCCGCCTCGATCTGGCAGCAACGATCGCTTTTGCTTCAGTTCCTGGTGGTCTCGGTCGCGCTGATGCTTGTCACCATCGCCGCGTGGGATCACTGGGACAAGCTAGTCGTCGACTTGCCCGCGATTTTCGTTCCGCTCGGTGTCGCACTACTGCTCTATCCGCCGCGCTATGACGTGCGGCCGACGGCGTTTGCCTTACTGATCCTGCCCTTGGCGTTCGACATCGCGGCGTCCGGGCTGGGTGGCGGTACCGCGCTCTGGTTCGGGTGGCCGGCCCAAGGAATACTGCTTGCCGTGTTTGCGTTCTTGTTTGCGCTCAACTGGCGGCGCGTGGCTGATCGGCAAGGGCGGCTGCTGGCGCTGATCACGGCCATTGCCATTGCCGTGGTGACGTTCCTGCTGCCGATCGGAGCCTCGGCGGCCTTGGTGCTGCTGGCATTGGCCTACACCCTTGGCTCGCGCACGCTGGGCGCGATCGGCGCGTTGCTCGAGATTTACTTCATCTGGAGCTTCTATTGGGACCTGGAGGGGACGCTGCTGACCAAGTCCATCATCCTGATGGCAGCGGGCGCGGTTCTGCTGCTGTGCTATGGGCTGCTGATCGGCATGCTGCGCGAACGGAGGCCAACGTGACCCGTACACGCTGGACAATAGCGCTCGCTGGACTGGCGCTGATCCTGGCGCTCGCCAATTGGCACATTGCGCAGAAACGCGCAGTGATCGCCGATGGACAGGTGCTGCTGCTGAAGTTGCGGCCGGCCGATCCGCGGTCGCTGCTTCAAGGTGACTATATGGCGCTGGCATTGGACGACGCGGCCATGCCGAGCGCAACCGTCATCCAGGGCCTGCCTTACCGCGGTACGGTCATCGTGGCCTTGGACGAGAACAGGGTTGGTCGCTATGCGCGGCTGGATGATGGATCGCCCCTCCAGAACGGCGAGCTGCGCGTGCAATATCGCCGTCATGGGGATTGGAGCGGTCACCGATTGGACTACGGCGCGCAGTCCTTCTTTTTCCAGGAAGAGGACGGCCCCCGCTACGAAAGCGCCCGCTACGCGATGCTGCGCGTCGCGGAGGACGGCGGCACGGTATTGACCGACCTCGCCGGCGAAGACCGCACGGCGATCAAGCCAAGCGCGGACTAGAAGGCCATCAGGCGGCGGGCTTGGCCCAGCGGGGCAGCACGTCGCGCAGGACCATCAGATAGGGGCGGGCTTCGAGCACCAGTTCCGCGGCCGCGGTCAGCAGCGCCGTCGGAGTCCAGGTCTCGTTCAGGTGCGCCTTGCCGACGCAGTAGATGTGCTTCTGCTTCGAGACCATCAGGCGGCAGGACGGCGAACTGTGACTGGAGCGGATGATCGCATGCACCGCCTCGCGCATATCAACGCCTTCCGCCGAATAGGGATCGCCGCCGATGTCGGCCGCGATCTGCAGCACCGGGCCGGCGTCGGTCAGGCGCGTCTCGGCGGAGAAGGGCAGGCCGCAGGCGCGGAAACCGAATGTGACGTTGGCGCGTTCCTGGTTGAGCGCGACCGAGCCGTCGTCCAGGACATCCACCTCGTTCAATTCGGCAGGAGCGGGTGGGCGGTTGAGAACCGTCGGCATGTTCATGGAATCAGCGCCAGCTCCAATGGTTTGGGTGAACCATGATGCTATCGGCGGGTGGTTAACGAATACTAAAAGCGCTTTGGGCCGGGGGTTAGCGGCAATCATTGACTTGGGCGGCGCCAATGGCCAGATATGTGGCGAATCAATGAAATAGCGGCGGACCATGGCGTGCAGCTTCAAGGTCCGCCAGCCGGCTGAGCGAGGTGCCATTCTTGTCGACCTTTACCGTGCCGCCGATCCACCGCGACGGATGGCGTTTTGTCGCGATGTTCGCCGTGGCGACGGCGGTCCTGTTCTGGACATGGGAGCCGCTGGGTTGGATCGGCGTCATCCTCACCTGCTGGTGCGCGTTCTTCTTCCGCGATCCCGCGCGGGTCACGCCGAACCGGCAAGGCCTCGTCGTCTCGCCTGCCGATGGCGTGGTGCAGATGATCCAGCCGGCGATCCCCCCGGCCGAACTGGGGATGGATCAAAGGCCACTCACGCGCATTAGTGTTTTCATGAACGTGTTCGACGTGCATGTGAACCGCTCGCCGATCGACGGCGAAGTGGTCGCCATGGCCTACCGTCCGGGCAAGTTCGTCAACGCGGCACTCGACAAGGCGAGCGAGCACAACGAGCGCCAGTCGATCCACCTGCGGGCGCTGGATGGCCTCAACATCGCCGTGGTGCAGATCGCCGGGCTGGTCGCCCGCCGCATCAAGTGCGACCTGACGTCGGGCCGGTCGCTGCGGGCGGGCGAGCGCATCGGCCTGATCCGGTTCGGCAGCCGGGTCGATGTCTACCTGCCGGACGGCGTCTCGCCGCTGGTCTGCGTCGGGCAGAAGGCGGTGGCGGGCGAAACTGTGCTGGCGGACACCAAAGCGGACGAGTCGGCGAGGCTTGGCGAGACACGGTAACCTGCGGCACACTAGGCTGGCTGCGGCCGGTTCAATCGTTGGAGGATCGAGAGCCATGCGGCGAACCAGATTGCGGGACCACTCGATCAATCGGCTGATCCCCAACATGCTGACCCTGTTCGCCTTGTGCGCGGGGCTCACCTCGATCAAGTTCGCGCTCGACGCCAACACCCTGATGCTCTCGACCGACCCGTCCGCGGTCGCGGATGCGGCGGCCCGCAAGTGGGAGCTGGCCGTCATCGCCGTCATCGTCGCCGCGGTGTTCGACGCGCTGGACGGGCGGATCGCGCGCCTGCTGGACAGCACCAGCAAGTTCGGCGCGGAGCTCGATTCGCTCTCCGACTTCATCGCGTTCGGCGTGGCACCGTCGGTGATCCTCTATGTCTGGACCATGGATCAGACCGGACGGATCGGCTGGGGCTGCTCGCTGTTGTTCAGCGCCTGCATGGCGCTGCGGCTCGCGCGCTTCAACACCAAGCTAGACAACACCGACGTGCCGGCCTGGACCATGCGCTTCTTCACCGGCGTGCCGGCGCCGGCAGGCGCGGGTCTCGTGCTGCTGCCGCTCATCGCCTACAACGAATACGGCACCGGCATCGCCGATTGGCCGTGGCTGGTCGGCGCCTGGATGATCTTCTGCTCCGGCCTGCTGGTCAGCCGCATCCCGACCTTCTCGTTCAAGCGGCTCGCCATCACCCAGCGCTGGGTGCTGCCGGCGATGGTGATCGTCGTGGTGTTCGTGGCGTTGCTAGTGAGCGAGACTTGGAACACGACGCTCGGCGTTGGCGCGCTCTATCTTGCCTCCATTCCGTTCAGCTACCGGCAGTATCAACGGCTGGCGCTGCAGCGGCCCAACGCGCCGACCATCGACCAACGCGCCGAGCAGGATCTGGACCTGCATTGACGCGCTGACCGGCAGGCTCCCGTGCTCGACCGCGCCGCGCGGCGGCTGATCGACCCCGTGCTGGAACAACTGGCGATCGCCGCACAGCAGCGCGCGATCACGGCCAACCAGGTCACTGTCGCCGGTTTTGGCTGCGGCCTCGCGGCGATGGCCGCGATCGCGCTGCAATCCTACGAGCTGGGCCTAGTGTTGCTGCTGGTGAATCGGCTGGCGGACGGCGTCGATGGCGCGCTGGCCCGGCGGAACGGCGCCACCGACCTCGGCGGCTATCTCGACATCGTGCTCGATTTCATCATCTATTCGGGCGCCGCCTTCGCCTTCGCGCTGGCGCAGCCGGACCATGCGGTGGCGGCGGCGTTCCTGATCTTCTCCTTCATGGGAACCGGATCAAGCTTCCTCGCCTTCGCCATCTTCGCCGCCAAGCGCAAGCTGGACGGGGAGGAAGCGGCCAACAAGAGCTTCTACTATCTCGGCGGCATCACGGAGGGGACGGAGACGATCCTGCTGTTCGTGATCGTGCTGCTATTCCCGGGATGGTTTCCGGCCGCGGCCTACCTCTATGGGACGCTGTGCTGGCTAACCACGGTCGGGCGCATCGGGGCAGCGGTGCAGAGATTGCGATAGGAGAGGGGCATGCAGAGCGAGCAAGCGACTCCGGCCTGGAGCGAAGAGAACTCCGCCAGCTTCATTGCCTATGGACGGTTCTTCAATCCGGAGCGCGAGCGGCAGTTCGAGGTCATCGGCGACCTGGTCGCGGCCGCCGTGCAGGGCGAGGCCGCGCCGCTCTTCGCCGAGCTGTGCTGCGGCGCGGGCGATCTCGCGGCCTTCCTGCTTGGCCGGTTCCCAGCAGCGCGTTATCTGGCGCTGGACGGATCGCCCGCCATGCTAACGGAGGCGACGAAGCAATGCGCGGCATTCCGCGCGCGGCTGACGACACGGCAATTCGATCTTGGTAGCGACGATTGGCGGCGGATGCAGGAACAGCCGCGGATCGTCGTCAGCTCCTTGGCGGTGCATCATCTCGACGGCGCCGGCAAGCGCAGCTGTTCGGCGATCTGCACGCCTTGCTGGCGCCGGGCGGCGCATTCGTCCTGGCGGACATCATGCGGCCGACGTCGCCGGCCGGATTTGCGGTGGCGGCGGAGGCATATGAGCGCGCGGTCGCCGAGCGGTCGCTGAAGGAGCGCGGCGATCTCAGCATGCTCGACAAGCTGCGCGAGCTGCGATGGAACTATTTCCGCTATCCGGACGACGACGCCATCGACCAGCCGTCCACCGTCGCGGAACATCTGCGCTGGATGGAGGAGGCCGGGTTCCGCGGTGTCGACGTCGCATGGGCCGTCGCGGGCCATGCCATCGTCAGCGGGACAAAATAGCCTATTCGGCCTGCGCCGGTTCCGGCCCGATCTGCCGCACGCCACGGCGACGGGCGAGCCAGTCATAGAAGCGGCCCTGGAGTTCCAGCGCGCACGGCGTGAACAGCAGCGTCAAGGGCGAGGCGAACAGCACGCCGAACGTGATGGCGGCGGCGAGGGGAGACCACCATTGCGTCGACGGCGCATCGAACGTGATGTCGCGCGCAGTGAAGTCGACGGTCATGTGGAAGACCAACGGCAGCAGCCCGAGCACGATCGTCAACTTGGTCAGGATGACCGGCCGAAGGCGCTGGACGCCCGTCACCAGCAGCGCTTCGCGGCGCGACTTCGCTGTCTTCTTGAGGTGGTCGTAGGTGTCGATCAGCACGATGTTGTTGTTCACGATAATGCCGGCGAGGGCGATGATGCCGATGCCGGTCATCACGATTCCGAACGGCTGCTGCAGGATCATCAGGCCGAACATGACGCCGATCGACGACATGACGACCGCGCTCAACACCAGGAACACCGAGAAGAAGCTGTTGAATTGCAGCAGCAGGATGAGCGTGATCAGGAACATGGTGGCCACGGCCGCCAGGGTCAGGAAGTTTGCGGATTCGGCGCGATCTTCCTCTTCGCCTTTGAATTCGATGGTGACCGACGGGTCGATGCCGGTACCGGTCGCCAGCCAGGCCCTGATGGTCTCCAGCTCGGCATAGGCCTGGATGTCGGGCTTCACGTCGGACTCCACATCGATCACGCGCGTGCCGCCGACCCGTCGCACCAGCGCCAGCTTCGGCTTGGCGGTGCGCTCGACGAAATTGCTGAGAGGCACCGACGCGCCGTTGACCGGGATGCGAAGCTGGTCAAGCTCGCTGATGTTGCGCACTTCCGAAGGGAAGCGGGCGACGATATCGATTTCATCGTCCGCATCGTCCGGCCGGTAGTCGCCGAACTTGAGGCCGCGCGTGACCAGCTGAATCACGTCGCCGACGGCGGTCACGTCGAGGCCGTATTTGGCGGCTTCGGCGCGATCGACGTCCAGCTCCCATTCGATGCCGGGGACCGGGCGCGAATCCTGAACATCGACCAGCCCAGGCATGGATTCGAGCTTCTTGCGCACGATGTCGGCGGCAGCCTCGAGCGCCGCAAAATCAGGTGATGTCAACTGGAGTGAGACGGCCTTGCCGCCGCCCGGGCCCCCATCTTCCTTGGTCAGCTCGATCCCGATCCCGGGAATGGGCGCAGTGCGGCCGCGGATATCCTCCAGGATGGCATCGACCTTGCGCCGCTTGTCCCAATCGCCGAACTCCAGCGCGATCGTGCCGACGACGTCTTCCGCCAGCTCCTCGCCGCCCGAGCGTCCGCCGATATCGGCCTTGGTCACGCTGTAGACGCTGCGCAGCTCCTCGTGCTCGCTGTTCATGGCGAGGATCTCGCGCTCAACCGCCTTCACCAGGTCGTCGCGCTCATTGATCGACATGTTGCCGCGGGCGTGGATCTGGACCTGCGCGACTTCGGGCTCGGTATCCGGGAAGAACTCTACGCCGGCGTTGAGCGTCATGAATGCCATCACAGTGGCGACCAGAATGCCGACGCCGCCGCCGACGACCATGACCGGATGACGCAAGGCGCCGCGCAAGGCGACCAGGTATACCCAATCCAGGCCGCGTGCCCGCGCCAGTTGTTCCTCGGCAGACAGTTGTTCCGCGACAGCGTGCGTATCTTCCCTGTTCGGCCGCCCGATCAGGGCGCCGATACAGGGAATGAAGATCATTGCCATCAGCAGGGAAGCGAACAGGGTCGCCGACAGCGTGATCGGCAGATACTTCATGAATTCGCCGGTCGTGCCGGGCCAGAACGCCATCGGCCCGAAAGCGGCGATGATGGTGGTGATGGACGAGAAGATCGGCCACGCCATGCGCTTGGTCGCCTCGACATAGGCGGTGCGGCGGTCCATGCCGTTCAGCATGCAGCGATCGGCGAACTCGACCAGGATGATGGCGCCGTCGACCAGCATGCCGGTCGCCATGATGAGGCTGAACAGCACCACGATGTTGATGGAGATGCCGAAGCCGGCCAGCATCATGATGCCGATCAGGAACGAGCCCGGGACCGCGATGCCGACGATCAATCCGCCGCGCAGCCCCAGCGACGCCACGATCACGATCAGCACCAGCAGAACCGCGGTGATGAGGCTGTTCTCCAGTTCGCCCAGCATGTCGCGAATCTGCTTCGAGGTATCCTGCGAGAAGGTGACCTTCACCTGCGGCGGCCACGCCTGGCTTTCCGCCGCCACCAGCGCGCGGACCTCGTTGATGGTCTCGATGATGTTCTCGCCGGCACGCTTGGAGACTTCGATGCCGATCGCCGGCAGGCCATCGATGCGAGCGACCGAGTCCGGGTCCTTGAAGGTGCGGCGGAGACTGGCGACGTCCTTGACCTGGACGATCGCATCGCCGCTGACCTTGAGCGGCATATCGAGAATATCGGCGGCGGATTCGAACAGTCCCGGAACCTTGATCGCGAACCGGCCTTGGCCGGTGTCCATGGTTCCTGCGGCCACCAACCGGTTAGAGCGGGCGACGATGGTGCCGATCTGGTCCAAGGAGAGGCCATAGGCCTCGACCCGCAAGGGATCGATCACCAGTTCCACCAGTTCCTCGCGCTCGCCGCTCATGGTGGCTTCGAGCACGGCTGGGATGCCTTCGATCTTGTCCTGCAGTCGGTCGGCGAGCGTGCGCAACGACCGCTCCGGCACGTCGCCCGACAGGGTGACAACCAGGACGGGGAAGCGGCTGAAGGCCACTTCCTGCACGAACGGCTCGTCGGTGTCCTCGGGCAGCTCCGGCTTGGCGAGGTCGACCTGCTCGCGCACGTCGTCCAGCGCCTTATCGATGTCGTAGCCGGCCTGGAACTCCAGCACCACGCTGGCGCCGCCCTGATAGGTATGGGAGCGGAACTCCTTCAGGCCTTCGATGGTGCGGACCTGCTGCTCCATCGGGCGCGCCAGCAGGCGCTCGGCATCGTCCGGCGAGACGCCCTCCAGCGTCATCATGACGTAGATGAACGGCAGCTGGATGTCCGGCCACAGCTCCTTCGGCAGGTTCTTGTACGTGACCCAGCCAGCCATCAGCAGCAGGAAGAGCCCCGCCAGGACGACGCGGCTATTGGCGATGATGCCTTCGGCCAAGCGGTTCATTGCGTGGTGGTCGCCTTGGGCTTGGCATCGACCGGGCGCACCAGCTGGCCATCGATGACGAAGTCCTGGCCGACCACGATCAGGCGCGCGCTCGGCGCAAGACCGGTGATCCAGAGGCCGTTGGTGTCCTCGCGCAGGATCTCGACCGGGGCGAAGCGGACGGTGTCGGTTTCATCAACCAGCTTGACGCCGACTTCGCCGTTCGGGCCCAGCGTGAGGACGGCGGGAGAGATGCGATGCGCCGGCACGTCTTCGACCGGAATCACCAACTCGGCGGAGAGGCCATCGCGAATCTCATAGTCCGCGTTGGGCACTTCGACCTCGATGCGGAAGGTGCGGGTCGCGGTCTCGGCGCGGGCCGCGATCAGGCGGAGAGCGCCGACCACCTCGCGGCCGTCGAGCAAACGCGCCCGCGCCGGGCCGCCGATCTCCAGCTGGCTCACGTCGCGCTCGGTCGCGTAGCCGACCAGCACGATGGGATCGAGATCGATGATGGTGGCGACCGGGTCGGCGGTCTGGAGATAGTTGCCGACTTCGGCGTTGCGGGTGTCCAGCACGCCTTCGATCGGCGCCTCGATCGAGAGGTGCGAGATCTCGACTTCCATGCTGGTGACCTGGGCCTGCGCCAGCGCCTGGTTGGCTGCCAACTCCGCCAGGTTGAGCTTGGGCGCGAATCCCTTGTCGGCCAGGCGCTTCGATGCCTCCGCTTCGGCCTTGCGCTGCAGCAGCAGGGCCTTGGCCTCTGCCAGGCGCGCGGCGCGATCGGAGCCGTCGAGCACCGCGATCAGGTCGCCCTTGTGCACCAGCGCCCCTTCCTCGACCGGGATCTCGATCACGCGGCCGGTGGTCTCGGCGCGCACTTCGACGACGCGGTCGGCCTCGGTCCGGCCGCGCAGCACGATGGTGCGCGGCTGCGGCTCGGCCTTGGAGGCCGCGACCTGGACGCTCACGATCTCGCCCGGCTTGGGCTGCGGCGCCGGTTCCGGCACGTCGATCGGCTCGGCGGCGGAGACGTCAACGCTGTCGACCGGCTTCGGGTCGGCCAGCTGCGCCGCTTCGGCGCTCACCGTCGGAACCGAACTCGTCGGTTCACCCGGTTTGAACAGCATGCCGGAGGCCAGCCATCCCGCGGCCAGCAGCGCAATCGTTCCGGCAATCAAATATGAACGTCGCATGGTTACGTCGTCGCTTCGTCAATCCAAATGGCCATCAGTCCGGCGCCGGCAAGAGCAGCTTTCGGCGCTCGATCGGCGGTCAGCGGTTTATTCAGCGCTCAAACATGGGTGAAGGGCCGTGAGCGGTTCTTATGCTTGTTACTTGCGGCCGTGATGGACCTGCAGGCTCTGCACGATTTCCATCAACTTTTCACGCTCCATCAGAAACAGGTTGCGACCCTTCCGCTTCAACAGGCCGGAGGGGTAAAGCTGGCTGATGGCCCTGTTCACGGTCTCTCGCGTCGTGCCGGTCAGGCTGGCGATCTCGTGCATCGGCGGCAGCGGCCGGACCACCCATAATCCGGGCACCGCCGCATCCGGCTTCGCCATGCGCAGCAGCTCGGCATAGACGCGCTGCGCGGCCTGCAGCGTTGCCAGCTCCATGATGCGAATACCGGTGGTGCGCACGATGGTGGCGAGGCGCTGCAGCACGCCAAACGCCATCGGCGCGTGCTTCATCAGCAGGTCGCGGAACAGCTCCGCCGGCATGATCGCCACATCGGTCGGCTCCATCGCCGTGACCGTGGCGGAGCGCGGCTCCTGATCGATCGCGGCCAGCTCGCCGAACATGTCGCCGTTGCGGAGAATGCCGAGAGTCACCTCGCGGCCCGCCGGAGAGAAGGTCACCGCCGCTGCGGCACCCCTCAGCACGAAGAACACCTCGCGCGTCAGGCTGCCCTTATCCAACAGAGTCTCAGCCTTGGCATAGGTACGGAACCGGCACTGGGCTTCGACAGCCTTGAGCTCCGGGTCCGCGAGGCACTCGAAGAGCTTGATCCCGCGCAGGGACCGGGCCGTCTGTTGGGTGAGGGTCGTTGACATGGGCGCCACAATAACCAAAGACCGGATGGTTTTCCAATGGCGGCGGCGCGTTAACACGCGCAAAACGGTCACGTCACCGTCATTCCGCCGGTTAATTCCGCCGCTTGGGGCGCAGATACCAGAGGACCGCGACCACCTGGAGGGCCAGAACCAATCCGAAGGCCCAATGGTATCCGGCCGGATCGACTGCCCCATCGGCCGGGCCGCGAAACCGGTCGAGCACCGCGCCGATGCCCCACTGCAGGGCCCACGCTGCCGCAAACAGCACGAGATTCGCGGTGCTCTGCGCACGGCCCGCGGCGCCGATGCCGAAGTGCGCGGCCAGCGTCGCATAGCCGAGGTTACCGGCCTGGCCTGCGAATCCGAACAGGAACCACGGCAGGATTGTTGGAACCGGCGCATGGATGATGACCAGGAACTGGCTGAGGGCGAACACCAGGAACGAGACGCCCACCACCAGCTCGATGGTCAGGCCGCGGCGCTGCGCCCGATCGGCGATCCAGCCGGTGGTCAGCGAACCAATCACGAAACCAATCGCCATGACCAGCAGGACATCGGCGACCGCGGCGCGGTCGAGGCCAGCGACATCGGACAGCCAGCGACCCGCCCACAAAGTCTGAATCGCGATGAAGGCGCCGGACATAATCGCGACCATCGGCGCCACGCGCCAGAAAATCGGGTCCTTCACGATTCGCCCAATGACGCGCAACTGCGCCGCCAGGGCCTCTGGCGGACCCGAGTCGCGCTGTCCGGGCTGCTGCTTCGGCACGCAGAAGAAGATGAGCAACGCGACGCCGACGGTCGCCAGCGCCAGCAGATCGAACATCGGGCGCCAGCCGATCAGCTGCGCCAGCCAATCGGCGGGGCGGGTCGCCGTCACGACGCCGAGCGCGCCGATCGCCACCGTCGTCGCATTGCCGAGCGCAACGCGCGACATCGGCAGCCACATCGCGTTGGCCTTGAAGGCGGACATCAGGCAGCCGCAGAGACCCAGGCCAAGGATGCCGCGCGCCACGGTCAGCGACCATGGATCTGGCGCCAGCGCAAACACGGCCGCGCCGCCGGCGGACACCAGCAGCAGCGCGGTCTGCACGCGCCGCGGCCCGAACCGGTCGAGCAGGAGGCCAAGCGGCAGCTGGAACACCACGAAGCCGAACAGGTAGGCGGCGGTCAGCAAGCCGAGCTCGCCCGGACCGAGGTTGAAGTCCGCGATCAGATCCGGCGCGATCACCTGGTTCACCGCGCGGAACAGATACGACATGAAGTAGCCGAGCCCGAACGGCAGCAGCGCGCGGAACACGATGGTCCAGGGAATCCGCTCGACGGCATTGTGCATGGCCGTCACTCGACGGGCGGCGCGATGCGCTTGGATTGGCCCATCTCCGCCACCGTGTTCCAGATGACGGCGGCGATCACCAGTGCGCCACCGATCAGGGCGTGGTCGCCGGGATGTTCATGCAACGTCGGCCAGACCCATACCCAGATCGGCGCCAGGATCGACTCCAGCAGGCTGAGCAGGATCGCTTCGCCGGCGGGAATGAGGCGCGCGCCGGTGGTGAACAGGATGAAGCCGATGCCGAGCTGGCAGGCGCCGAACAGGAACAGGAGTGCAAGCTCCGTTCCGTCGACCGAGGTTGGGGTGCCGAATGTTCCGCCGACGGCAATTAGCCAGAACGCGGAGAGGCAGGTGGCGGGCGTCATGCGCACGTGGCTGAAGCGACGCACCAGGACCGTGGCCAGCGCGAAGCAGATCATGATGACGAGCGACAGGGCGATGCCGAGGAAATCGCCGCCCGTATCCTCGCCATGGACGGTGATGCCGACCCCCACGAGCGCCATCAGCATGGCTGACGCCCTGACCCAGGTCATGCGCTCGCCCAGCCACAACCAGGCGAGAACGCCCGCAACCAGCGGCGCGGCGCTCTGCACGAACAGAATGGTGGCGACCGACGTGTGCTGCAGAGCGATGACGAAGCTTGTGGAGGCGGTGCCGAAGCAGATTGCGACACCGAGGCCGCCCCAGCCGAGGCCGCGGAACAGGGCCAGCATGTTGCGGCCGTCCCGGACGGCGAGATAGAGCAGCAGCGTGAGCGACGCGAAGCAGCCGCGCCAGAACACGATGGTCCAGGCGTCGGCTTCGACATGGCGCACGATCAGGCCGCCGGTGCTCCACACGATGGCGGCACCGGCAACCATCGCGACACCGCGCGCGTGGAGCGACCAAGACACGAGAAGAGCTCCCCCGACAAAGGCGTGCCAGCATAAGGACGACGCCGCGTCTGGCAAGACGGGCGGCCGCATGAGGGGTATGCGGCCACTTCGGCGGAAAATGCTCCGGCGTCAGCTTTCGGCGCGCGCCTTCGCCAGCAGCCAGCGACGGAAGGTGCGGAAGGCCGCGTGGCTGCGCGCTTCCGCCCGATAGATCAGGCGCCAGCGCAATTGGGTCTCCTCGATCGCCAGCGGGAAGGGCGCGACCAGGCGTCCTTCGCGAAGGTCGGCCACGATGTAAGGCGCGCGGATCAACGCGACCCCAAGCCCGTCGAGGGCAGCCTGGATCGCGAAGGCCGAGAAGTCGAAGGAGACGACCTGGAAGCGCGCGCGGTCCGGCAGCCCGGCCGCGGCCAGCCAGCGCGGCCAGTCCTCCGGAGAATGGCGCACATCCAGCAGCTTTTCGCGCGCAAGATCGGCAGGCGCCTTCAACCGTTTGGCGATGTCCGGCCTGCATACCGCCATCAGCCGGCCGGAGAACAGGGCGTCGGTCACGAAGCCGGGCACCTGCGTGCCGGCGAGGCGGATGGCCGCCAGGGTGTCGGGCCCAAGTGTCACCTCGCGGTCGATGGTGGTGGCGAGCCGCAGATCGATCTCGGGATGGGTGGCATGAAACTCGGTCAGGTGCGGAATGAGCCAGCGCATCGCGAAGGTGGGGCCGACCGAGAGCGTGATGGTGGGATCGTCGACCACCCGCCGCGCTTCCGCGATCGTTGCCTCCAACCGGCGGAAGCCGTCGCCGAGCCCGGATTGCAGCGACACGGCGAAGGCGGTCGGGCGGGACTGGTTGGCCTTGCGTTCGAACAGCGGCCGCGCGAGCTGGCGCTCCACCTCCTTCACTAGGCGGGAGATGGCTGTCTGGGTAACGCCGAGCTCCTTCGCCGCCGCCGCAAAACTGCCGAGGCGCAAGGCCGCTTCCACGGCGCGCAACCCGCGCAGGCTCGGCAACCACATCCCGTTAAACCCCAATCAATTGTTGGCCTAGGTCGAGGAAACCCCGTTTGCGTCGCTGGCGATAGTGGCTGAAATTGGGCCACAGCGAAAGAGCGGCAATCGCTCAGCGGGGGTCGAGGCCGATATTAGATTGGAGCATGATCGCGGCGACCGCGGTGGCGGCGCTCGCCACCTCGTTCCTCAGCGGCATCTTCGGCATGATCGGCGGACTCGTCCTGATGGGCGTGCTGCTGCTGTTCCTGCCGGTGCCGGCGGCGATGACCCTGCACGCGATCACCCAGATGACCGCCAACGGCTGGCGGGCGATCGTGTGGAACCGGCATATCCTGTGGCGGATCCTGCCCGGCTACCTGCTAGGCAGCGCCAGCGTGTTCGCGCTGCTGGCCTGGGCCCAGTTCTCGCCGCCGAAGGCGTGGGTCTATCTCTGTCTCGGCATCATGCCGTTCGCGGCGCGGCTGCTGCCGCGCGCGCATGCGCCCGACATCCGCCGCAAGGGCGCGCCGATGCTGGTGGGCGCCCTGGTGATGGCGCTGCACGTGCTGGCCGGCATATCCGGCGCCGTGCTCGACATGTTCTTCCTGGGACGTCACCTCGACCGCCGGCTGGTGGTCGCCACCAAGGCCATGACCCAGAGCCTCGGCCACGGCATCAAGTTCGTCTACTTCACCTTTGTGGCGGTGGCGCCGCTGCCAGTGGAACCCGCCACAATCTCGCGCGCGCTCGAGGTCCCGGTCTGGGTCTATGCAATGGCGGCCGGGCTCGCGATCTGCGGCACCACGCTGGCGAAGCCGGTGCTGCACCGCTTCAGCAACGAGGCGTTCCAGCTATGGTCGCGCCGGCTGGTGCTGGGGATCGGCGGCATCTATCTGGTGCAGGGCGGCGTCGCCCTCGCGCAATAACATGCCGCAGTAACGTGTCTTTGCTCACATCGGGTGCGCGCCGGCCATGACAAACAGCGGCGCGCGGCCTATCCTCGGCCCTCGAGTCGAAATCTGGATACTTGGGTATGGGCATGCGGACACGCGATCTGCGAAAGCCGAGGCTGCGACACTCCGTTGGTGTCATGATCGTGGGCGCGGTCGTCGCGCTGGCGGGATGCGCCGCGCAACCGGCCAAGACGCAAACCGGCGCGCCGGCCGGCGGCGCGCAGGCCACGGCGCCGGTGGCGAGCAAGCCGATCGATTTCCACACGTTGAATGAAACCAAGTGCCCGAGCACAGCGGCCAGCTATCAGGAGTGGGTGGCGAAGTTCCAGTCGTATGCGCTCAGCAAGGGCAAGCCGGACGCGGTGGTCCAGACCGCCTTCGTCGGCGTGAAGGAAAATCCGGAGATCAGTGACCGCGCGTCCAAGCAGCCGGAATTCGTGACGCCGGTGTGGAGCTATCTGGATCGTGCGGTGTCGGACGAGCGCGTTGCGCGCGGGCAGCGGAAGTATGTCGAGAACAAGGGACTGCTGGCTGGCATCGATCACGACTATGGCGTGCCGCCGGAAATCGTCATGGGCATCTGGGGCATCGAGACCGACTTCGGCAACAATTTCGGCGATGCCAATGTGTTCGAGGCGCTGACCAACCTCGGCTATCGCGCCAATCGCCAGACCTTTGCCTGCACCGAGCTGCTCGCAGCGCTCGATATCGTCGCCAAGAACAACGTGCCGGCGTCGCGCATGGTCGGTTCGTGGGCCGGCGCGATGGGACATCCGCAGTTCCTGCCCTCGAACTACCTGACGCTGGCCGTGGATCGCGATGGGTCGGGCGCGCCGGACCTCTGGGACTCGCTGCCGGATGCGCTGGCTTCAGCAGCCAACCATCTGGTCGATGATGGCTGGCAGCGGAACCTGCCCTGGGGGCTCGAGGTGAAGTTGCCGGCGACCTTCCCATATGGTGAAGCGGAGCTGGACCTGACCCAACCGATCGGCCACTGGAAGCAACTCGGCGTGAAGCGCATGGATGGATCGGCGCTGCCGGACTGGCCGGGCGGCACGTCGATCCTGCTGCTCGCAGGACATCGCGGACCGGCTTTCCTGATCACCGAGAACTTCAAGGTGATCCTCAAATACAACTACTCGACCTCCTATGCGCTGTCGGTCGCGCATCTCGGGGACCGCATCCTGGGCGGGCGGCGCATCATCGGCAAATGGCCGGTGCAGGAGCAGTCGCTCAGCCTCGAGGAGCGCGAGGAAGTGCAGACGCTGCTGCAGGCCCGCGGCTTCGAGGTGGGCAAGGTTGACGGCGTGCTGGGGCTGAAGAGCCGCAAGGCGGCGCGCGGGTTCCAGAAAGAGCTGGGCTGGCCGCAGGACGGCTTTATCACCAAGGCCCTGTTGGAAGAGCTGCGGCGCCGCAAGAACGTCTGATCTCCGCGATTTCCGCAAAGCCGGCACGGCGCTCTTGGCGCCGGGCCTTGGCATTTGCTTTTCGGGTTCCGATCTGTATAGTCCGCCGGAATTTTGTGACAGGGTCGCACCGGCCGCAAAGAACAGCGCCGGATCAAGGACTTAGGGAGCTCCTTCATGTTCATTTCGGAAGCTTGGGCACAGGCCGCCGGGGCCGCTGGCGACAGCTGGGGCGGGCTGATGTCGATCGCGCCGTTCATCCTCGTCTTCATCGTCATGTGGTTCCTGCTGATCCGGCCCCAGCAGAAGAAGCAGAAGGAACACCGCGCCATGGTGTCGGCCCTGAAGCGCGGCGACCGCGTGGTCACCAACGGCGGCATCTATGGCCAGGTCTCCCATGTCGCGGACGACCACCTGATGGTCGAGATCGCGGATGGCGTGAAGATCAAGATCGTGCGCGACGCCGTCGCCGCGGTGCCCGGCAAGCCTGAGCCGGTGAAGAAGGAAGAAAAGGGCGCCAACGACCGCTGAGTCGGTCGCTGCGAAGACCCGGCCAGTCATGCTGCATTTCCCGACCTGGAAGACCGCAATCGTCCTCATCGTGCTGCTGGTCGGCACGGTGCTGGCGATCCCCAGCCTGATGCCGCGCGCCACGCTCGATGCGATGCCGAGCTGGTTCCCGAAGCAGACGGTGACGCTCGGCCTCGACCTGCAGGGCGGCGCGCACCTGCTGCTCGAGGTCGGCATGGACCAGCTGGTCACGGAGCGGCTCACCGCCGCGCAGGACGACACCCGTGCCGTGCTGCGCAAGGCGAACATCGGCTACACCGATCTCGCGGCCAGGAACAACGCCGTGACCGTGACTCTGCGCGATGCGGGTTCGGTCGAGACGGCGCGCGAACAGCTGAGGTCGGTGCTGACCGACGGGATGGAGCTGAGCGCGGAAGGGTCGACTCTGACGATCGGATACACCGAAGCAGGCCTGACGCAGCTCAAGCAGCGCACGGTCGAGCAATCGATCGAAGTGATCCGCCGCCGCATCGACGAGACCGGTACGCTGGAGCCGACCATCGTGCGCCAGGGCGAGGACCGCATCGTCGTGCAGGTGCCGGGCGTCGTGGATGTCCAACAGATCAAGGACAAGATCAAGGCGGAAGCGAAGCTGACGTTCCACATGGTGCAAGGGCCGGGCGGCGCTGGCGCGGTTCCACCGACCATGATGGATCTGCCGGAGGAAGATAGCGGCCAGCCGCTGCGCATCGAGAAGAGAGCGCTAGTTGCCGGCGAAAATCTGGTCGACGCGCAACAGAGCTTCGACCAGGGCGGCCTGCCGGTGATCTCCTTCAAGTTCGACTCGGCCGGCGCGCGCAAATTCGGCGACGCCACGTCGAAGAACGTCGGCCGGCGCTTCGCCATCGTGCTCGACAACAAGATCATTTCGGCGCCCGTCATCCGGGACGCGATCCTGGGCGGCAGCGGCATCATCAGCGGCAACTTCACGGTGGAAAGCGCGCGCGACCTGGCGCTGCTGCTGCGCGCCGGAGCGCTGCCGGCGCCGCTGACGGTGATCGAGGAGCGGACGGTCGGGGCCGACCTTGGCGCGGATTCGATCGAGGCCGGCAAGCTGGCCTGCATCATCGGCATGGTCGGCATCGTGGTGGCAATGATCGTGCTCTACGGCCTCTTCGGGATCTTCGCCAACGTGGCGCTGGTGTTCAACGGCATCCTGACGCTTGGCCTGCTGGCTGCCTTCGGCGCGACGCTGACGCTGCCGGGCATCGCGGCGATCGTGCTGACGCTCGGCATGGCGGTGGATGCGAACGTGCTGATCCTGGAGCGCGTGCGCGAAGAAGTGCGCAACGGCCGCTCGGCGATCACCGCGATGGAATTCGGCTACCGCGAGGCACTGGGCACCATCGTCGATTCGCACGTCACGACGCTGATCTCGACCTTGCTGCTGTTCCTGCTCGGCTCCGGGCCGATCAAGGGCTTCGCCGTGGCGCTGTTGATCGGCGTCAGCATCTCGCTCTTTACCGCATTGATGGTGACGCAGCTCATGACCTCGGTCTGGCTGCGCCGCACGCGGCCCAAAGTGTTGCCACTCTAGGAGGGCCGCCGATCATGTGGAAACCGATTCATCTGGTCCCGCCCAACACGCGCATCGAGTTCATGCGCTTTCACCGGTTCACGTTCGTGCTGGCTGTGATCATGACGCTGGCGTCGATCGGCCTGGTAGCCGTCAAGGGGTTGAACTTCGGCATCGATTTCGCCGGCGGCATCCTGATGGAAGTGCGCGCGCCGGAGCCGCCGGATCTCGCCGATCTGCGCGGGCGTCTCAGCGGTCTCGGCATGGGCGAAGTGGCGCTGCAGACCTTCGGCGATCCGAACACCGTGCTGATCCGCCTGCCGCAGCAGGAAGGCGGAGAGGAAGCACAGCAGGCCGCGATCACCAAAGTGCGCACCGAGCTGGGCAGCGGCTGGGACTATCGCCGCACGGAGACCGTCGGTCCGAAGGTCGGATCCGAGCTGGTCAAGAACGCGGTGATCGCCGTCGCGCTCGCGATGGCGGGTATCTTCGTTTACGTGTGGATCCGCTATGCGTGGCAGTTCGGGGTGAACGCGCTGTTCGCCATGGTCCACGACGTGGTCACCACGCTCGGCCTGTTCTCGCTGTTCGGGCTGCAGTTCGACCTTGCCACGGTGGCCGCGATCCTGACGGTCGCCGGCTATTCGGTGAACGACAAGGTGGTCGTGTTCGACCGCATCCGGTACGAGATGCGACGCTACAAGTCCATGTCGATGGGCGAGGTGATCAACCTCTCGGTCAATGAGACGCTGAGCCGTACCACGGTGACGGCGGGCCTGACCTTCATCTCGGTCCTCGCGCTGTTCCTGTTCGGCGGCGCGGTGCTGCACGGCTTTGCGATCGCCCTGATGTGGGGCATCTTCATCGGCACGTATTCCAGCATCTGCATCGCGGCCGCCGGACTTTTCAACCTGCGGCACTCCAAGATCCGCGGCGACGACGAGGGCGCCAAGGAAGCCGGCAAGGGCGCGACCCGCGGAGCATAGGCCCGCGCACGCGCGCCGAGGGGGCAGGAGGAAGACATGGATGTCACGCCGCTGATCCCCCAAGGCAAGCAGATCATCGAAGCGTATGGCGAGGGCGGGTTTCGCATCTCGGGCCAGCGCGTCGAGGGGTCCGTGATCGTCTTTCCCGACAAGGTGGTTGCCTGGGCGCCAGCGGCGGCCAGCGACATGAGCGCCGGCGATCTCCAGCCGGTCAGCGCCGCCGGGCAGGCCGGCAGCGTCGAGCTGCTGCTGATCGGGACCGGCGCCCGCATGACCCAGATCGATCGCGGATTGCGGCAGACCCTGCGGGCCGACGGCGTGGTCATCGAGGCGATGGATACCGGCGCCGCCTGCCGGACCTACAACGTCTTGATGGCGGAAGGCCGGCGCGTGGCGGCGGCGCTGATCGCCGTCGCCTGACACGAGCGGCTTGCCCGGCCAGCTGCTACCCGCCAGACTCGCCGGCGACACCGATTCGGGATGGTTCCGCCATGGAAGGCACGTCTCATCCGCCGTCAGCACTGGATGGCGGCCGATTCGCCGGACTGCTCGCCGGCTTTGACACCTTCGGCAGCGCGACCCGCCGATCGGACATCGACGGCGTGCCGGTGTTCGAGAACGAATTCTGGACCGCCAAGCAGCGGCAGGCCCATCCGCTGCACGAGGTTTCCTACCGCGCCTGCTTCAAGCCGCAATTGCCGCGGTTCTTCATCGAGGCGTTCACCGAGCCGGGAGCCTGCGTCTATGACCCGTTTTCGGGACGCGGCACGACGTTGATCGAGGCGGCTCTGCTGGGCCGCCGTCCCATCGGCAACGACGTCAATCCACTGAGCCGGCTGCTGATCGCGCCGCGCCTGAAGCCGCCGTCGATCGCGGACGTCGTCGCGCGTCTGAAGGCGCTGGCCCGCATCTTGCCGCAAAGCGGAGACGCGCCGGAGGATCTGCTCGCCTTCTATCATCCGGACACGTTACGGGACATCGCCCGCCTGCGGACCTGCTTCCTGGAGCAGCCCGGCGACGCGGTCGACGCCTGGATCCGCATGGTCTGCCTCAACCGGCTGACCGGGCATTCTAGCGGCTTCTTCTCGGTCTACACGTTGCCGCCCAACCAGGCGACCTCGGCCGTGCGGCAGCGCAAGATCAACCAGGCGCGCAAGCAAGTGCCGCCAAAGCGCGACGTATTCGAGATCGTCCTGCGCAAGACCAAGGCGCTGCTGAAGGCGCCGTTGCCTGCGGGCTATGGAGACGCAGGCGCCAGGATCCTGACGGGGCCGGCGGAACGGACGCCGGACATCGCCGACGCCTGCGTCGATCTGCTCGTGACGTCGCCGCCGTTTCTGGACGTCGTCGACTATCCGACCGACAATTGGCTGCGCTGCTGGTTCGCAGGGATCGAACCGGCGACGGTGCCGATCACGCTGCACCGGTCGCTGGCGGATTGGGAGCAATTCGTCGCTCGCTGTTTCAGCGAATTCGCCCGCGTGGTGCGGCCGGGCGGCAGGATCGCGTTCGAAGTGGGCGAAGTGCGCGGCGGCAAGCTAGCGCTGGAGCATACGGTCTTGTCGGCCGCGGCCGGGCTGCCGCTGCAGCCGCTCGCAGTCATGATCAACCGGCAGGTCTTCACCAAGACCGCGCAATGCTGGGGCGTCGACAACAACGCCAAGGGCACCAACAGCAACCGCATCGTGGTGTTCGAGCGGCGCTAGCCGCCGGGGATCGCGATGTGGTCGGGCGGCAAGCCGGCAACGGCGCGCTGCCACATGGCCTGGTAGCCGGCTTCCAGATGGCGGACGAACAGGCGGCTGTCGAACAACGGCGTCGTCAGGCGATTGGCCGCGAGCTGATCCCGGATTTGCTCGAGCGCGGCACGGTCGTGCGCCAAGCGGATGGCGAGCGCGCGATATTCCTCGGGCGATCGGACGATCAGCTGGGGCAGTCCGCTTGCCGTCACCAGGCTGGCCGAGACGCGGGCCGCAAAGGTGTCGCCGCAATACGCGATCTGCGGCACGCCGGCCCACAGCGCATCGCTCGCGGTGGTGTGCGATCCGTAGGGCGCGCAATCCAACGCCAGGTCGGCGAGCGACAAGCGCGCCAAGTGTTCGGGCAGCGGCAGGCTTGCGCCGAACACCAGGCGGGCCGGATCGATTCCGGCAGCGCGCGCGTGCTCCTTGAAGGCCGCGGTGGCCCAGCGGTTGTCGTCCTTCAGCCACAGCACCGTCCGCGGCGTAGCGTGCAGCAGATCCATCCAGAGCGCGAAGATCGCGCGATTGATCTTGAAGGCCTGGTTGAAGCAGCAATAGACGAAGGCGTCTTCGGGCAAGCCAACCTGTGCGCGCGTCGGAATGGCGCCGATCGCGCGCTGGCGGTCGTTGGGCTGATAGCAGTGCGGCAGGCGCACGAGCCGTTCAGTGAACTCGGCTTCGCTGCCTAGCGGCGCGACGAGCGGATCGACAATGGCGTAGTCGATCCAAGCCGCTCCGATGGCGCCGGGATGGCCGAGCCAGTGCGCAATGACAGGCGCTGGCCGCTGCGTAAGGATTTGCGGGCGTGCCCCGGTCGTCCAGCCCTTGAGGTCGACGGCGATGGCGATACCTTCGGTGGAGATCCGGTGCGCGGCCTCCGCATCGGACAGGTCGGCGATCGCCATCACGCGATCGAAGGCCTTGAGGATGCGGGTGCGATACAGGCTCTTTCGCGTGGTGCTGTAGTCGAAGCCGATGATCTCGAAGCGCCGCCGGTCATGCAGTTCCAGCGCCTCCACGATCAGATGGGCGGTGGCGTGATCGTGCAGGTCGGACGAGACATAGCCGATGCGCAGGCGCGGCTGCGATGCCAGGGCCGCCGGCGACTTGTGGGCAACGGCCGGCGCGTCGCCATAGGATTGCGCCATCTGCTGCGCGGCGCGGAGGTGATCGGCGGCGGTGGCGCCCGGCACGGCGAGCAGCGAAAAAGGCTGGACGCGATCGCGCGGCCGCTCGTTGGCGCGCAACGACCGGAGCAGGCGGTCTTCGAGCGGCTCCGCCGCTTCCCAGTCGGCAATGCGCCGCGCGGTATGGGACGCGCTGACGCGATAGGTCAGCGCGTCCGACAACGCGGCTGCCCGCGCATAATGTTCGGCAGCCGGCTTCAAGCGCCGTTGTTCCGCCAGCAGATTGGCGAGATTGTTGTGGGCACGAACATGGTCTGGTTCTTGCGCCAGCACGCGCTGATATTCCGTGATGGCGTCCTTGGTCTTGCCGAGGTCGGCGAGCGAATTGGCGAGCATCATGCGCGGGCGCGCGCCGGAATTATCGATCGAGAGCGATTCCTGCAGCGCCGCGACGGCGCGCGTGAAGTCGCCAGCGCGGCGATAGAGCCAGCCAAGATGCTCCCACGACAGCGCATCCTTCGGCGCCAGGGAGGTGGCGTGCAGCAGCGCCCGTTCTGCGTCTTTGAAGGCCTTGCGCGCCGCCTCGACGTAGCCTAGGGCGCGCCAGGCCGCAGGGTCGGCGGGCTGTTGCTCGGTCAGGCGGCGGGCATCGGTGAGGGCCTGGTCGATCAGGCCACGATCGACCATGGCCGTGACGGACCGCGCCGAGACGTCGCCAGCGCCCGCCACGGGCTAGTGCCCAAAAACAAAACGGGGCCCGTGTGGGCCCCGTTTCTTCGCTATTCCATGAACGCTATCCGACATTCTGCTGTCCGACCATGCAATAGAGCATGGCGATCGACAGGAGCGTGTTGGTGCGCGAGGCCAGCATCGCGGTGCGCGCGGCCTTCTTCTTGGTGTCGGCGTCGGCCTCCACGATACCCAAGGCCTTCTTCTGGTTCGGCCAAATGACGAACCAGACGTTGGCGGCCATGATCAGCGCCAGCCACATGCCAAGGCCGATCGTGCGATAGCCGAGCTGGAAGGTCAAAGCCTCCACCAGATACATGTTCATCGCAGCCGTGATCGCGCCGAACAGGACGGTGCCGGCCGCCGCCCAGCGGAAATAGAACAGGGCGGTCGGTGCGATGACCTTGCCGATTGCCGGCTTCTGCTCGTCCGGAATCTTGGGCATCGAGGGGATTTGGACGAAGTTGAAATAGTACAGCAGGCCGATCCAAAGGATGCCGAACCAAACATGGATCCACCGGAACACGAATGCCCAGAAGGCATGCGTTCCGAGCTGGTCTGAATGAAGGATCACGGCGACGATGATCGCGAGTATCAGGCCGACCAGCAGCACGCGATGCAGATTGCCGAATAGTTTGTCCATTTCCCCACCCCAGAAACGTTAGTTGATCGTGTCGGCATTCTACAGAATGCGGTATCTCTGACAACGAACTTGTGGGAATCCATAGGTACTTTGGGGCTTATTGTTGTCCGCACACGACGAATACTGTCTGGAGCAGGTGCGGCAGGGCGATCGCGACCGCTATCTCGCCTTGTTGTTCGCGCCGGCGTCGGCCCGCAACGCATTGGCAGCCATCGCGGCCTTCAATCTCGAACTGGCGCGGGCCGCAAGCGAGATCACCGAGTCGATGCTGGGACTGGTCCGTCTCCAATGGTGGCGCGAGGCGGTGGAGGAGATTCGCGCCGGCGGCGCGGTGCGGCGTCATCAGGTGGCCGAGGCGCTCGCCGCCGCGACTCGCGCACACGGGCTTTCGACCGACCGGATGCTTGCGATGATCGCCAGCCGGGAAGAGGAACTCGAGTCGGAGGGGCCGCCGACCCAGGCGGTGTTCGACGCCCGCGCCGACGCGACCGCGGCCAATCTGATCCGACTGTCGCTGCAGGCGGTGGCGCTCGATCCGGAGGAAACGGCCCTGTCGAGGGCAAGCGCGAGCGTGGGGCGGGCGTATGCTAGCGTCGGCTGTGCGCGATCGGTGCTGCTGGACGCGCGGCGGCGCCGGATCAGGCTACCGGCCGAGGCGATGGCAGAGGCGGGGGTCGATCGCGACCAGTTGCTGGAACTGCGGCCGCAGGCCGCGTTGCTGGCCTGCCTCCGGCTGGTGGCCACGCGCGCGGAGAGCGATCTGCAGGCCGCGCGGCAAGGCTCCATCCCACGACGGGCACGGCCGCTGCGGCTCACGGCCAGGCTGGCTGCGCTGCACCTTGAGCGGCTGCGGCGGGCGGCCTACGATCCGTTCGACCCGCGGGTGATCGCGAGCGCGCCGTTCGATGTGTGGCGGCTGCTCGCAACGACCATCACCGGCCGATTCTAGTCCCGACAGGAAGCCGAAGCATGAGCACCCCAGCGATCATCACCGTGGCGATCACCGGCAGCCAGCCGAGCAAGGCGCAGAATCCCGCGGTGCCGATCCACCCGGCGGAGCAGGTGGAAAGCACGCACGAAGCCTTCGAAGCCGGCGCGAGCCTGGTGCACATCCATGTCCGAGATACGGAGGGCAAGTCGAGCTCCGACATCAACCGGTTCCGCGAGGTGCAGGCGGGCATCCTCAAGCATTGCCCCGGCATGATCATCCAGTTCTCCACCGGCGGCCGCGGCCGGGCAGCCGAGGAACGCGGCGCAGCGATCAAGCTGAGGCCGGACATGGCCTCGCTCGCCACCGGCTCGGTCAATTTCGCGACCATCATCTACGAGAACCCGCCGCAGCTGGTCGACGACCTCGCCAAGGACATGCTGGCCAACGAGGTGAAGCCCGAGGTCGAGATCTTCGATGTCGCGATGCTCTACAATGCCAAGACGCTGGTGGAGAAGGGCGCCATCAAAGCGCCGGCGCACGTGCAGTTCGTGCTCGGGATTCCCAATGCGCTGCCGGTGCGCGAGAAGCTGCTCGACTTCCTGATCGACGAGCTGGGCGACCAATTGCCGGGCGCCACCTGGACGGCGGCCGGCATCGGGCGGTTCCAGCTCGACGTCAATCACTGGGTGCTGAAGCGCGGCGGGCACGCGCGCACCGGCCTCGAGGACAATCTCTATTTCGAGAAGGGCCGCCTGGCGGCCAGCAATGCCGAGCTGGTCAAGCGGGTCGCCGACTTGTGCGGCAAATATGACCGCCATCCGGCGACGTCCAAAGAGGCGCGCGCGCTGCTGGGATTGCGGGCGGCGTAATCAGATCGACCAGTCGCCGAGATCGTTGGAGTCCGTATAGGGCGTAGGCGCCGCGTGCGAGGGCTTGGGCGAAGCGGTTGCGAGGGCCCGGTCCATCTTATCGAGGGCCGTGATGATGGCATCCACATCGGCCAGCGCACCGAAGACGCCATCCTCCACCGTGACCATGTGCAGCGCCGCACGATGCGCTTCAGGATCGCCGGAGCCGCAGGCGTCGCGCGCCACCAGGCATTCGAAGCCACGATCGTTGGCTTCGCGCAGCGTGCAATGGACGCAGACATCGGTGGTGACGCCGGCCAGGATCACCGCGCGGATGCCCTGGGCTGCGAGGATGGCGGCGAGATCGGTGCCCCAGAAGGCGCTGTTCGCGGTCTTGTCGATGACGAACTCGCCGGGGGCGGGCGCGAGCTCGGGAATGATCTGGAAGCCCGGTTCGCCGCGGATCAGGAAGCGGCCGAGCGGCCCCGGCGTGCCGATGGCCGATTGGCCGGCCTGGATGCGCGCCAGCTTGTGCGCCGGCACCTCGGCGAGGTCGGGCCGGTAGCCCTGGCGCGTATGCAGGATGCACAGCCCGGCGCCCCGCGCCGCCGCCAACAGGCGCCGGGCGGGCTCGACGGCGGAGCGCACGCCGGCAAGGTCGTAGCCCATCGCCGCCAGGTAGCCCGCGGGCTCCAGGAAGTCGCGCTGCATGTCGATGAGGATGAGCGCGACCTCGCCCTGGGTCAGGCCGTTGTGGGGGAAGTGGCGGGGATGGGCTACGATCTCGATCATGGCGTCCTGCAAGCACGCTGCAAGGACACCATCATGACCGGAGGTTCAGTTCGCTGCCAAGTGGTTGAAAGCGGCGCTGGCATCGATACGTCCGGCGCCGAAGTCGGGATCGCGCTGGGGCGGGCCGAGGTCGGTCGCCGACGTTTCCAGCAGCTTGCGCAGCCGGACCGGGGTCAAATCGTCGACGCGCGAGATCATCAGCGCGGACAGGCCGCTGACATACGCCGTCGCCATCGAGGTGCCGGAGAGGTAGCCATAGCCTTTGGGCTGGGCCACCAGGATGTCGACGCCCGGAGCAGCCAAGGTCACATAGGACCCGCGGTTGGCGTGGCGATAGAGATGGTCGCCGTTGTCGGTAGCGGTGACCGCGATCACGCCGGCCTGCGCGGCCGGATAGGCGGGCGGGGCGCCAGGGCCGGCATTGCCGGCGGCGGCGATGACCACGATCCTGGCCATCAGGGCCTGCTCGACGGTATGCGAGACCAGACGATCCTGAGGTCCGGTCAGGCTGAGATTGATGATCCGGACGCGACGGTCGATCGCGGCGCTGATGCCCTTGGAGAGATAGAACGCGCTGGACCGCGCCGCTCCGCTCTTGGGATCGGTCTCCTTGAAGGCGCGGATCGCCAGCAGCTCGACATCCGGCGCGATACCCTGAAGCTGGCCATGTCCGACGATGATGCTGGCGATGGCGGTGCCGTGACCTTCCGGTGTCGCCTCGGTCAGCACTTCGTTCGGCTTGGCGATGACGTCGAGGACCGAAATGCTGGCATCCGCCAGCGCTTCGTGCTTGACCGCAACGCCGCTATCCACCATCGCAACCGGAACGCCGCCGCCCCTGGTGACGTCGAGGACTGGCTCGATATGCACCTGGGTCAACGCGTATTGCAGCCCGATGTTCGGCTTCGGGTCGGTCGACGACAGCTTGCGCGAGGGAGTGGTCGCGAAGCCTGGGTTGGGCTGGACCCAGAGCGGCCGCGGATCCTGCGCCATCTTGTTGAAGCGCTGGCCAAACTGGGCGGTATCGCGCAGCGACATCAGAAAGACGTGTGCGTTCAGTCCCGGCAGCCTGAAATAGTCGACGATCGTGGTGTTGTGATCGGCGGCGAAAGCACTACCAACGCTGCGATTCAAGTTGCCGGGGAACACGACAATGATTTCGTCGGGACTAACGCTTGGGCCCTGCGGCTGATCCGGCAAGAGGCCTGGGATCTCGATATTGGGGCCGCCTGTGCCGCCGGGGTTGCCGAAATTGCCACCCCCTCCGCCACCGTCCTGCATCGCTTCGTAGCTGCCGGGCGGTGGCGGAGGGGGTATGGGGACGCCACTTCCACCGCCTGAATCGCCGCCGCCAGATGGACCGCTGCCGCCGCCAGCGCCGCCAGACGGATCGACGCCCGGCGTCGCCAGGGGCAGACTGGAACCGCCGCCGGTCGCGACGCCAGGGGAGTCCGCGATTGTTGGAGCCGCCGCCAATGCCAGCCACGCCGCGGCCAACACAGCCGCGGGCCTCAAAAGGGCAATGGTGAGCCAGGACCAACGCATCGAGGCGGTCTCCTCCGCTCTGTCCCCATTGGCCGGTTGGTCGCTCGCCAAGTCGGCTCGGTTCGGCGCCGGCGTTGCTATTGTCCCGCCATGACCCCCGCGACGAGGTCCTTGCGCGCCAGCAGGCTCGCAGTCGCGGCGTCGACGTCACTCGCCTGGTCCGACGGAAGCTTTACCATGTAGGCGCCGCCCGGCTTCGGACCGTCGACGATCTTTGCGCCCAGGTCGGTCAAGAGAGACGCGATATCGCCCGCCGTCGCGCCCGGCTGGAAGGTGACCACCAGGCTTGCGCCGCCGGCGCCATTGATATCGCTGGCGAGCCCATACTCGTTGGGCGCAGGCGGATTGTAGACCTGGACGCCGAGCGCCACGATCGCCACGCAAGCCACGGCAAGGGCGGTCTGCCATACGGCATTGCGGCCCATCGCGGCCTTCAACCAGCCGCCGGCCTCGCTATGGCTTTCGATCTTGGGCACCCGCCACTGACGTGTGGTCTCCACCTGCTGCAACAGGCGCTGCAGCGTCTCCGGAGGCGCCGACTCCACGGCTTCGGACGCGCGCGAGACGGCCTCGCGCTCGCGCTGCACCTGAGTGAGCTTGCCGGCCAGATCGGGCATCGTCTTCAACGCGGCCTCGATCCCGCGCGCTTCCTCGCGCGAAACGCGGCCGGTCACGTACCAGGGCAGCAGTTCCTCGACGTCCTGGGGCTCCAGCGGACTCTGATGTTGCTCGTGCTTCATGCCGCCGCTCCCTCGATACCTTCGGCCTCCAGCAGCGCGCGCAGGCGCTGGCGGGCGTAGAACATCCGCGTCTTCACGGTGTTTTCGGGACAATCCAGAATCTCGGCGATCTGACCGACGCTGAATTCCTGGAAATAGGCCAGTTGCAACACGATACGGTGGTCCACACTTAGTTTTTCCATGAGCCGCGCGATGGTGTGCGACAAATCCTCTGCCGCGATCTTGCTGTCGGCGCCCGGCGCGTCGTCGGCGATCTCGGCGACCGCTTCCTCGTCGAGTTCCACTTCCCGTCGCTTGCGAAGCCAGCTGATCGCCTTGTGATGGGCGATGCTGTAGATCCAGGTCGCGACCGACGATTTGCCTTCGAACCGGCCAGCCTGGCGCCACACATCGAGCATCGTTTCGTTCAGCACATCAGCCGCCGCCTCGCGGTCGCGCAGGGTCTTGACGAGGAAGGCGAAGAGCGGCCGCTCGAGCCGGCGATAGAGCGCCGTCACGGCGTCCTTGTCGCCGCGCGCGATGCGCGCCAACAACTGACCATCGCTGGCAGCTGCATCCGCCGACCTGGCACTCAGCATGTCCATCAGACACCCATTCGTCGCCGCACCCGCGCGGCCGGTTCACCGGCCCGGCGCGATTGCCACAAGTGCTTGTTATCTTATGTTTTTCGCGTCCCGCAAAGGTAGCCAATCCGGGGTCGAATGTATAGGTCCATCGGCCGGCGGAGGTGCCGAAGAGATACCGCCGAGGGCGGCACTTGGCCCGGTTGACAGATTGGTTCGGGCCGGCAACAACAGCGCCAAATCTTGAATCACCCCAGACCGGCTACGCTGCACTGCTGCCGCAGCTGAGCTCCAGGCACCTAACACAATGAGAATAAGGCATTTTCTGCCGCCAACCTATCGGGAGCTGCGGCGCTCGCACGTAGCGTTCGTGGAGTCGGCGAATCTGGCGGTGATGTGGTCCTACAAGGCGGCCTGCACCACCGTGATCAAGTGGGTATTCCAGCAGAATGGGCTGCTGAGCGAAGCGATGGCCTACAACAGCTGGGTCCATAAGTACCGGCTGCATCATTACCAGAAGTCGGAGCGCTATCTCAGCCGGCTGAAGCGGCTCTCGAGCGGCGCGTTCGACGTGGTGAAAATCGTGCGCGATCCGCTGGACCGGGCGGTCAGTTCTTACATTCACGCCTATCGCCACGGCTATGACGATGACGGGATCGCCAAGGTCGTCCAGCGGCCGGTGGCGCGCCGCCAGCGCTTTTCCTTTCGCGAGTTCGTGGCCTATCTCGAGCAGAGCGATCTGCTCTACTGCAATCCTCATCACCGCATGCAGGTGGCTCCCATCGAGCGCCATGTGCTGTTCCGCACGCGGCCCTCAAAGATCATCAAGATCGAGCATGGCCTGAATGCGGCGCTGAGCGAACTGGAGCGCGGGCTGGGGCTGCCGGCGACCGATTTCACGAATCCGGTCTTCGAGTCCGATCACCACACCCTGCGTGCCGCGCAAGCTGGATCGGCGGCGGACTTGGTGCATATCCCCAAAAACGCCGTGCCGCCGGCGGCCATGTTCTACGACCGTGAGCTGGCGGAGAAGGTTGCGCGCCTCTACGCGGAGGATTTCCTGCACTACGGCTATCCCGGCAATCTCCCACAGATCGTAGCCGCCGAACAGGACCGTGAGGTCGGAGCGCCGGCCCTTCCGCGCGCACAACTTTGACTCCGGGCTGCATGACTGGTACCGACGGATGCAAGTCCGGATGAATCGACGCGGCCGGCGCCTCGCATGATCCTCTTCCATGTTGAAACACTCGACTTCGACCAGCCCGATCTGAGGTCGCGCGCCTGGCTGCCCGTGCTTTGGTTGCGTCGGACCGGCTTGGCCGCCAGGGTTGTGATTGGCGATCTATCGAGCGATGTCATCGGCGCCGGCAAATGCATCGTTCTTACCGGCGGCGCCAGCGGACATGCGCTCAGCGTCGCGCTGAAGGCAGCGGCGGCGCGTGTTCCAATAATTCTGGACATCGGCTCTGTCGACATCCTGAAGGGATCGCTCGCCGCTCCGCATCGGCAGCAATTGGTCGAGATCGCTTCGCTGGCCGTCATCGTGACGGCAGGCAGCGACGCCTTGGCGCGCCATGTCGAAGACGTTCTGGGCCTGAAGAGCGTGCTGGTTACGCCGGACCCGATCGACATCGAAGATGGTTTATTCGCGGCGTTGCGCGCCAATCCGGGCGCGGCGGCGTGGGCGGTGGGCAAGTGGGTCGATGCCGCGGCGCGCGATGAAGTCGCAAAGCTGCGGCACCGCCGGAGCGATGGCGTGGGACGCAAGCGCATCGTGTGGTTCGGCGCCGGCCGGCGACCCAACGACGAGGGCGGCGTGGCGGAGTTGCTGCTGGCGGCGTGCGACCTCGTGGACCTGGCGGAGGAAGTCCCGATCCAGCTCGATTTGGTGGGACGTTCGCCGCGCGCCGCCCGGCGCTTCCTCAAGCAGTTGCCGGTTCCGATCACATTCTGTCGGTATGCGCCGTGGCGGGTGCGGCAGCGCTTGCACAAGGGCGATCTTTGCCTGCTTCCCGCGGGTGGGGACGTCGAGAGCCGGGCGCGCTCGCTCCGGCGTGAACGCCTGGCGTCTGCGCTCGGCGTTCCGGTGGTGGCGGCCGTGCCCGCCACTCCATTGCTGCCGGCACTGCGCGCGGCTCTGAAGGAGGGACCGTCTCGGAGCGGCCCGGACCAGGATGCGCCGTCGGTGACGGCTGCGTGGCGACAGGCGATCGAAGCGGCTCAATCGGCCCAGCGGCCAGCGGGCGGCATCACCCTGCGCGCGGAGAACAAGCTGCGTGTTCTGCTGCTGCTCCAGCAGTTCCAGGACATCGACCTCATTGTTCCGGTCGCAGAAGAGGCCAGCGCCTGTCCGGATATCGAGGTTCGCATCGCCGTCCTGTCCAAGATCGCAATTCCGGCATCGCGGCGCTTGCGGCAGCTTTGCGGCAATGGCGTGCAGGTGGAATTCTGGCCCGCAGCGGATCTGCTTGGCCATCGCATCGCGCGTGAGCGGTTGGCGGTCGACGTGGTGGTCACAGCTTCCGAGGGGCCTGGCTTCGGCGCGCGCTTCGCGCGGGCCTTCGTCGCCGCCAGCCGCGCCGCCGGCGCGTGTGCGCTGACCTTGCAGCACGGTTTGGACAATGGCGGCATGACCTTCGGCCCAAGACTTCGGGCCGGCGCCTTCCTGTCGGACCTGGTCCTGACCTGGGGAGGAGCGCACCGCTTGACCGATGCGGCCGCGCCGGACGTCAGAGCGAAGGCTGTTCCAGTCGGTTGTCCCAAGCGCGTCTTCGGCCGCAGCGATTTTGCCGGCTTTCCCCACGCCGATGTCCCGTTCATCGCGGTGTTCGAGAATCTGCACTGGCGCCGCTACAACGATGCCTATCGCGATCGCTTCGTCAGGGACCTGGCCGCGACGGCGGAAGCCACGCCGGAGATGCGTTTCCTGGTCAAGCCGCACATGGGGGGGCAGTGGTTCGTGCGCGGCGGCTCGAACGCTCCGCTGCCCCCCAACGTCGAGATTGCGCATCCGGCGGCGCCGCGCTGGCGCCGCTTCACCGCCGATGCGTTCCTGACCCACGCATCGGCGGTCATCACCACGCCCTCGACCATCGCGCTGGATGCGGCGCGCTACGGCGTGCCGGCTGCGCTGGTGGCCTATGGCATTGCCGCCCAGAACTACCAGCCGCTGCCGCGGCTGGAGCAGTCCGGGGATTGGTTGGCGTTCGTCGATCAGATCCGGCGCGGAACGTATGACCGCGGCAAGCTCGACACTTTCTTCGCCGACGCAGTTGTTGCCGGCGATGCCGTTGCCCGCATCCTGACCGTCATCAGATCTGCCGGCGCCCGGCGCTCGCCGGCAGAAGTGCTATCGGCGCTCCAGGCGGATTCGCACAGCCTAGCTGCATCCTAGCTGAGGCGGTTGGGATGCTTGTTTCCGGATCGCCCTTGCATTAAGGCTGGGCCGGGGAAGAAACCTGCGCGAATTCGGGAAGCCAGATGGGTCCAGTCATCAATTGCGCCATCTACGAAGGCGGCCTCAAGATCCGGGACCTGGACATCAACAACCCGGAGGACATGAAGGTCCAGCCCGGGCGGGTCATCTGGATCGGCCTCCACGAGCCAAGCCAGGAGCTGCTGGGCGAACTGCAGCGCGAGTTCCTACTGCATGAACTCGCCATCGAGGACGCCTACAAGGCGCACCAGCGCCCGAAGCTCGAGATCTACGGCGAGACCCTGTTCATCGCGATGAAGACGTTCCAGCGCGTCGGCGAAGATTTCTCGATGGGCGAAACCTGCATGTTCGTCGGGCGCGGCTATGTCATCACAGTCCGCCACGGCGCATCGCGGTCCTATGCCGCGGTCCGGGCGCGCTGCGAGAACTCGCCGAACATGCTGCGACAGGGCGAGGATTTCATCCTGTATGCGCTGATGGACTTCATCGTCGACAACTATTTCCCGGCGGTCGACGAACTGGAAGAACGCATCGATGAGCTCGAGGAATCGCTGTTCAGCCCGATCGACGATCGCGACGAGCTGGCCGAGATCTCGACCGTCCGGCGCGAGCTGACGGAGCTGCGCCATGCCGTCGCGCCGCTGCCGGACATCTGCCAGCGCCTGCTGCGCTTCGACGTGCCGGTCATCGATCCGCACTCGCACCCCTATTTCCGCGACGTCTACGATCACTGCGTCATCCTGCTCGACCGGATCGAGCAGCTGCGTGAAGGCGTGAAGACGGTGGTGGAAACCAAGATGCTGCTGTCCAGCCGGCGGCAGAACGAGGTAATGCGCATGCTGGCGGCCTGGGCCGCCATGCTCGCGGTTCCGACCGCGATCGCCGGCATCTATGGCATGAACTTCCAGTTCATGCCGGAGCTCACCTGGCGCTATGGATATTTCGTCGTCATCGGCGCCATCGTGCTCATCTGCTCGCTGCTGTATTGGCGCTTCAAGAAGGCCGGCTGGCTGTAGACGGGTTGGACTGGCGGCGGAAACGCTCCGGTCACATGAAGAACGGCACCAGCGTCGAGACCAGGCTGTTCAGCGGCTCCCACGACTTCGGCGGCGACTTGAGCAGGCTATCCTTGCGATACATCGCGGGGAGATCGATGAAGGCGGCGCTGGCACCTTCGGCTGCGTTGTAGGCCCGGACCATCTCGTTGGCGATGGCGGCATAGCCGATGGCCGAGGGATGCATGTTGTCGAGGCCGGCAATCCCGCCCTGGAATTTGAGCACGGAGGAGGCGAAGGGCAGGTTGGTGATGCGCTTCACCAGCTTGCCCGCCTTCTTGACCTCGATGGCGCGGCTGTCGCCATGGTGCTTGGAATCATGCTGCTCGATCGCGGTGTAGAGGTCGACCGGCACCAGCTTGATCGGCGTGCCCGCCAGCTCGGCCGCGATCGCCTTCACGGCTTCGTCGTTGGCGGTCTTGATCACCTGATCGTAGGCCTTCATGGCCTTCGGCGTGATCGGCGCGCGCAGGGCGACCTTGGTGGAATACTCGCTGTAGTATTTGCCGGCCAGCGCCTTGCGGGTGGCATTGGCCATGAAGTCCTGGTCCTGGTAGGGCGCGAGGTTGGGCACGGCCCGCGGCCGGATCAGGGTGTTGAAATAGACGAACTTCAGATCGTTCCGCACATGCGCCGCCAGGAACTGACCGAGGCGGCGGGCCTGACGCACGATTTCACGCGCGCCGGCGCAGGTCGCGAAGTCGAGGTCGGTGTTGTCGTAGGCGCCGAGCATGCCGAAGCGGAACAACCCCTCATTGGAGCCGATATTGATCAAGAGGCGTTCCGGCAGGCGGGATGCGACCTGATCCAGCTGCGACAACTGCGCGGTTTCGGCGAACGCCGTGCCGCCATTGGGGTCGAGCAGGAAGGCATCATTGATGCTGAACCACAGGCGCGCCGCTGCGCCGAGTTCAAAATTGTTGGAGGCCTGAAGCTGCGCATGGGCGGCCAGCGCTTCCGCGCGCGCGTCGCCGCCGCGGCGGTCGAACAGATCGGACCAGTCGGCGCCGGCGCAGGCGATGTTGTCGTGGAACAGCGGCTTTGCCTTCGGCTTTGCGCTCAGCCAGGCCTTGGCGTTCTTCATCACTGATGATTGCAGGGTGAACAGCGAGGTGATGCCCTCGCGCGCCATTTCTTCCAGGTCGAACAGCACCACGCGGGGATAGACCGGCCGGGCCAGGGGAAGCCCGACCGCCTCGGCAAACTGCTGCACCGGCGAAACGGCCGCGAGCTCGTCGTGGATGGTCAGCGACCGCACGCCGTTGAACATAGAATCGCCGATCGCCATGACCGGCGGACGCAGGCTGCCCTTCAGCGCCAAATGGTTGGGCGGCAGGATCATAGGCGCATCTCCCCTTCACGCCGTCGTCCCCAAACTCCCCCGATGCGCCGCCAAGCGACGGCGCATTGACCCGGAACTGTAACCAGCGACTCCGGCGTGGGCAATCCACGCCGCCCGAGTCGCGAGTCAGATATTCCGGTTGAGGACGATCGACGTGGTCAGGTCCGCCACGGATTCATGCGACGAGATGCGGTCGCGCAGCCCGTTCACGCGCTCGGTCGAGGCGGACGCGAGCTCCACCAGGAGGTCGATGTCGCCGGTGAGGGAGGTGCAGGACCGTACTTCGGGCATCCGCTTGAGAAAGGCGATCAGGCCTGGCGCCGGCGTGGCCTTCAGCCGGATGAACAGATAGGCGGCGACGTTCGCTTCGCCATCGACGATGTCGGCGCGATAGCCGCGGATGACTCCTTCCGCCTCCAGGCGAGACAGCCGGTCGCGCAACGTGGAGCGGGCGAGGCCCACCCTGGCCGCCAGGGTCTTCAGCGGCAGGCGCGCGTCGGCCCGCAGGAGGTCAAGGATCTGGTGGTCTTTGTCGTCCAAAGTGCGCATGGTTGTTGGTCAAAGTGGCGGTCGGGCGAGCCAAAAGGGCGGTTGCTTTCGGACGCCCATCCTCAGCAAATTGGGCGACGGGTCAATGGGTTGAAGACCTTGATGAGGTCCTGGGGAGAGTTCCATGTCGGTCCTGACCACGCTGCCGCCCAGTTTTGCAATGGAGGAGGTCGCTGGTACCGCGCGCGACCTGTACGGGCTGGTCGGCACGCTGAAGCCGCTCGACAGCGAGCGGGACCAGAACTTCCAGCTGACCGAGAGGGACGGCACCAGCTGGGTCCTGAAGATCGCCAACGAGGCGGAGGACAGCCAGGCGCTAGCCTTCCAGGCTGCGTTGTTGCGGCAAGTGCAGGCGGTCGATCCGGAGCTACCGCTGCCGCATCTGCGTCCGACCTTGGGTGGCGAGGATCTGGGCAAGGCAAACCGGCGCGGCGTCGAGCACATGGTGCGGCTGGTGAGCTGGCTGCCGGGACAGCTCTATTCCGGCTGCAAGAAGACATCGGAGCTGCACGACAGCCTGGGTGAATGCCTGGGCCGGTTGGATCGCGCGTTGCAGAGCTTCGGCCATGCCGGCGCTCATCGCGTCTTCGACTGGGACATCAAGCAGGCGGGGCGATCGCGCGCGCGGCTGGAGTTCATCGACGACCGCGCGCAGCGCGGCATCCTCGAGCATTTTCTTGGCCGGTTCGAGACCAAGGTGGGGCCCCGGCTGGCCCGGTCGCGCGCGCAGGTCATCCATGGCGATGCCAACGACAACAACCTGCTGGTGGATGGCGCGGTCGGAACGCGGATCACCGGCCTGATCGATTTCGGCGATGCGATCCACAGCGCCACCATCGGCGAGCTGGCGGTTGCCGGCGCCTATGCCGTGCTGGACCAACCAGCGCCGATCGACGTCGCCGGCCGCATCGCTGCCGCCTATCACCGGGTCTATCCGCTGCAGCCCGAGGAACTTGACCTGCTGTTCGACCTGATCGCGATGCGGCTGGTGACCAGCGTGACGCTGTCGGCATCGCGGCGCGAGCGGGTCAAGGACAACGCCTATCTCAACATCAGCGAAGCGCCGGCCTGGGCCATGCTGGAGCGGCTGCGGGCCATGGATCCGGCGCTGGCGACGGGCATGCTGCGACACGCGTGCGGGTTCGAAGCGGCGCCGGGTGCGCGGGCTGCGATCGGCTGGATCGGCGCGCATCGCGGCGCATTGCGTTCCGTGCTGGACAAGGCGCCCGCTTCTCTCGCGAAAGCCGTGGTTCCGTTCGGCGATCCGGCGCATCCGATCGCCAAGGCGTCGGCCGCGCGCCGGCCCGAGGAGGCGGAGCGGCTGTGGCGCGCGATCGCGGACCAGACCGGGGTCGAGCTCGGCATCGGTCCCTGGGGTGAAGAGCGGCCGGTCTATTCGTCGGATGCCTTCCGATCGGTGTTTGCGCCGGACCAGCGGCGCTCGCTGCATCTGGGGCTCGACCTGTTCGCGCCGGCGGGATCGAACGTGCGCACGCCCCTCGATTCAACGGTCGTGGATCTGTTGGAGACCGACCTGCCGCTCGACTACGGTCATGCGGTGCTGCTGCGGCATGACCCGGATGGGCTCGCCTTCTACAGCCTGTGGGGTCACCTGTCCGCCCAGACTGTCCGCGACCGGAAGGTCGGTGAGCGGCTGAAGGCCGGCGACGTGATCGGTCAGCTCGGCGGGCCGCACGAGAACGGCAACTGGCAGCCGCATGTGCACATCCAGCTCATCACTTACCAGCCTGACCACGCGGGTGACATCATCGGTGCGGGCGAGGCGAGTTATCGCGCGGTGTGGGCCGAGCTGTTCCCCGATTTGATGCAGTTCGTGGGCTTGCCGCCGGAAACCATGCGTGCGGGCGGGAAAGCGAAGGACACGCTGCTGTCGGCGCGCAAGAGCAAACTGATCCGCAATCTCAGCATCTCGTACCGCAAGCCGCTGAAGATCGTGCGCGGTGATGGCGTCTGGCTGATCGACGAGACCGGCCGCGCCTATCTCGACTGCTACAACAACGTCGCGCAGCTCGGCCACAGCAACCCGGAGATCGTCGAGACGATCGCGCGGCAGGCGGCGATCCTCAACACCAACACGCGCTATCTGCACGACAACGTCGTCGCCTATGCCGAGGCGCTGACGGCGACCCTGCCGGGAAAGCTGAAGGTCGCGGCCTTCTGCTGCACCGGCAGCGAGGCCAACGACCTGGCGCTGCGCATGGCGCGCAACCGCACCAAGGCGAAGGATGTCATCACGCTGGACTGGGCCTATCACGGGCACACCCAGGCGCTGATCGACATCAGCCCGTACAAATACAAGCGCAAGGGCGGCAAGGGGCGGCCTGGAACCACCTGGGAAGCGCCGCTGCCGGATGCCTATCGAGCGCCGGCTGACTGGCCGAAAGCAGAGATCGGACGGCGCTATGCCCGGCCGGTGGCGGAGATCACTTCGGCGCTGGCGAAGGAGGGAAGGGGCCTGGCCGCCTTCATCGCGGAATCATTGCCGAGCTCGGCCGGGCAGATCGTGCTGCCCGACGGATACCTGCAGGCGGCCCATGCTGCGGCGCGCGCCGGCGGCGCGGTGGTGATCGCGGACGAGGTGCAGATCGGCTTCGGCCGCGTCGGCAGCCATCTATGGGCGTTCGAGACCCAGGATGCGACGCCGGACATCATCACCATGGGCAAGCCGATCGGAAACGGGCACCCGATGGCCGCGCTGGTGACCACGGAGGAGATCGCCGAGAGCTTCGCCAACGGCATGGAGTATTTCAACACCTTCGGCGGCAATCCGGTCTCCTGCGCGGTGGGGCTGAAGGTGCTGGAGATCATCGCACGCGACGGCCTGCTGAGGAACGCATCCGCCATCGGGGCCGATCTGCTGTCCCGGATGCGTGCGTTGGCGGACAAGCATGACGTGATCGGCGACGTGCGGGGCCTCGGCCTCATGCTGGGCATCGACCTGGTCAAGGATCACAAAAGCAAGGAGCCGGCGACCGAGCGGGCCGGGCGGGTGGTGGAACGCTGCCGCGAGCTGGGGGTGCTGATGGGGACCGACGGTCCCTACGACAACGTCATCAAGATGCGGCCGGCCCTCATCTTCAGCCAGGCAAACGCCGATCACTTGATGGACGTGCTGACCCAGGCTTTCGCCGACACCGAGGAATGATGCGATGCAGATGAAGACTCACGATCCGGATGCGATCTTCGCTCCAGTCGGGCCTTACACCCATGGCCTCGAGGTGGTGGAGGCGCGCCGGCTGTTGTTCGTTACCGGCACCATGGGATTGGACAAGAACGGCAAGGCTCCGAACGGGATCGAGGCGCAATGCGCGCTCGCCTGGCGCAATATCGGCGCGATCCTGGAGCATGCGGGGATGAGCATGCGGAACGTGGTGAAGGTGACCTGCTATCTCGCAGACCGCAAGTATCGAGAGGCCAACATGCATACGCGTGCCGCGGCGCTGGGCGATCATCGCGTGGCGACAACCCTCATTGCGGCGGCGCTGCTGGAAGACGGCTGGCTGGTGGAGATCGAGGCGATCGCCGCGGCGTAGCGCCTACTTCGACGCAACGGGCTGCTGATCGTGGCCGGCCAGCAGCGTCCGCGCCGCTGCCAGAATGGCGGCGGCCCGGTTGTCGAAGCTGTGATCGCGCCGCACGACTTCGGCAAAGGCGCGGCGCGCGGCGCGGCGTGCGGAGTCTTCGTTCAAGGCCTGGTCGATCGCCGGACGGATTGGCCGATTGGGGCCGAACGCGGCAATGAGATCGGAGAACCCGTCGGGATGGTCGGGGATCTCATCCGACACGAGGGGCGCGGCGCAGGCGAGCACGTCGAACACGCGATTGGACAAGATCCCAGCCCGCTGCATATCGGGCCAGTGATCGTTGAGGACGACGCCGGCGCGGCGGTACAAATCCGCAACGACGGCGTTCGGAACGACTGATGCCCTGATGTAGCGCTGATCGATCAGCGAGTCCCACCTGGTCCCATAGACGACCGGTTCCACCCCGGCTTCGAGCGCGGCGCGCACGGCCGGCCGGAAGATGTTGCGCGAATTGCCAACGAACAGAACCTCGCGATTGCGCGGCGCATCCGCGGGATCGGCAAAGAACAGGTCGCGATCGGTGCATTGCAGGAGGGCCTCTGCCCGGATACCGAACTCGTCCGACCAGTGCTGCGCGAGGCGGTGCGAGGCAACGAACACCCGGTCGTAGGCGGCAAGCTCGGACGGCTCGATCAGATCTGGGTGACTGATGACCCACAGGATCGCATGTCGGCGGGCCTTCGGGCTGAACCGTTCCAGGCCGCGGAGCACGAGATCGATCTCGCATTCGGAATCGGGATCATTCCACGAGCGTACATAGTCGATCCTGCTGCGGCAGCCGAGGCGTTGCAGCGCCTGCGAGAGGCTGCGGGCGAAGTGGTAGTCGCCCCACTCTTCGCGTACCGCCTCGCTCGGACAGGCGATCTTGATCGCGAAGGATGGGGTGAGCGCGTTGGATGGCTGGGCGGGCGCCGGCGACATCGCAACGTTCCGGGCGGGCTTCAGCACCGGCCGAAACACCGCGAGGCCGGCCGGCTCCCACTCGGGAACGTCGGGCGCATCGTAGTGGGCGACGTAGCCATCCTTGCGATAATGCGCAACGTCGTCCGCCGCCAGATGAGTCTTCCAGCGCTCGACGAAGGCCTGGCGATTGCTGTAGGTGAAGCGGCCGCGGCCTGGCGTGCCGCCTTCGTGGTGGATAACCACGGAAGACGGCTCGACGCGGCAGGTCTTGCCGAGGCGCGCTTTCAACCGAAGACACAGGTCGCTGTCCTCCTGGCCGTTGACGAATATCGGATCGAAGCCATGCAGGACCGCGAAATCCCCGGCACGCATTGCCAGGCATGCGCCGCTGATCATCGAGAGCGTGCGCGGCGTGCGGAGGTGCGGCGCATCGCCGGGAAGGCCGCGATAGAGTTCGTAGGGCAGCAAGCTCCGCTCGCCGACGACGGTGCCAAAGGTCTGGATGGTGCCGTCCGGGAAGAGCAGCTTGGGCTGCACTGCGCCGATGGTCGGGTCGTTGAATGGAGCCGCCAGCGCGCGCAGCCATCCGGGCTGAACGCGCGTGTCGTTGTTGAGGAACACGACAATGCCGCCCCTGGTCGCGGCAAAACCAAGATTGCAGCCAAGGGCAAAGTTTAGATTTTCCCAGTTGCGCACCAGCCGTGCATTCGGATGCGCCGACGCGCAGCGATCGAGCAGGGCGGACGTGGTGGGGTCGCTGCCGTTGTCGACCAGAACCAGTTCGAACGGGCAGCCCGCCTCGACCTCGTAGAGCGAGGCAAGACAAGCGGCGGTCAGCTCCGGTTGGCCATGGACTGGAATGACGACCGACACCAGGTCCCGGTCGCGTGCGGCCGCGTCCGACTGCAGCGCGGACCAGTTCAGGTGGTGCTTGCCGAGCACGACGTAGGTCCAACCGACCGGTTCCGACACCGTGATACGATCGGCACGCGTCAAGCGGCCGTCGTAGGCGCAGCCAATGAACGGCGCGTAGGCGACGCTTGAATCCTTCGCGTAGCGCAGGACCAGGTCCCAGTCGGACATGCGCTTCAGGGTTTCGTCGCAGCCGCCGCGCCGATCATACAGCGCGCGGCGATGGACCATGACATTGATGTCGATGAAGTTGCGATGGCTGAGGTCGGCATAGTCGAAATCGGCGCCAACATAACGGGTCCGCCAGCCGTCATTCGACACCAAGGCGGAATAGACCAGGTCGAGATTACGCTCGAGCAGATGGGATGCCGCGATCTCCAGGAACTCGGATTGCCAGCTGTTGTCGCTGTCCAGGTAGGCGAAGAGCTCTCCCTTTGCCTGCGCCATCGCGGCACTGCGCGCCGCCGCCACGCCTTTGCCGTCGGTCTGCAGAAGGCGGATCCGCGGGTCCTTGAGGAGGCCGGCTACGACCGAGGGCGTTGCATCGCGGCTGCCATCGTCGACGATCAGCAGCTCCCAGTGATCGTAGGTCTGCGCCTGGATGCTTGCGATCGCGGTCGGCAGCAGTGCGGCTCGATCCCGCGTCGGCAGGATGATCGAGATCAACGGCCGATCGCTTATCAGGGCGCGATGGCCCGCGCCCGATCGGACGGCGACGATGAAGCTGCGCGCCGCATCGTGATCGAAGGTCTTGCGCAGGGTATTGCGGGAATGCGGCGAAGCGACCTGTGCAGATGGCGCGAAGCCGACGCCGGAATCGACCCTGCTGTTCGGACGCCGTCCTTCCCGTGCGCCGTGCCGCAGGAAGTGCAGCAGGGGATTGACGCCGGCGGCGGCTACATCCGGGTTGGCGTCGAGATACCATCTGGTGTCGAACAATGGTCCGGGATTGCGTCCTTCCTTCGCGCCGCGCAACACGAAATGCACGAGCGGATTGAGGCCGGACTCCGTCACATCCGCGTTGCTGGCGAGATACCAGCTCGAGCTGAACAGGCGGTTGGGATCGCGGCCTTCCCACGCGCCATACCGGACGTAATGCTGCACGGGATCGACTTCGCGCGCCGCGACGTCAGGGTAGGTCTCGAGATACCAGGCCGCATCGAACAGGCCGGAAGCGCGGACGATGCGCGCGGCGCGGGAGCCGTGCGATCGAAGCCAGGCGGGGAGGCGCAGATGGGCCAGCAGACCGGACAAGAATTCGCTCATTCGGGCGTTAGTGGACCGCGCTTGGCGAGCCCGTCAGGAAACTACCATCAAAAATCCGGGCCGGGTCAAAGTACTTTTCCCTCGAACGGATTGCGCCCTTGCTTGTCCTCGATCTCGAGCACCCACAGGTCCGGGTCGCGCTTGACCTGGCGCTCGATGTAGGAGGTCGCGTCGGCTTCCGCAAGCAACGCGCCCTGTTGCGCCGCCAGCCAGGCGACGCCGCCATCCATGTCGCGGGTCTGGGACAGGACCTTGAACGTCCCGTCGAGTAGATTGAGCTTGACGATGACGGCGCCGCCCCATTGATCGCCCTTGCGGAGGACAGCGGCAAACAAGCCCTCGGCATTGCAGCGGCGTAGATGAGCCTGCACCCATAGTTCGGTGGACAGGCGCCCATCCGTGCTCACGCGCGAGTCCTGGACGACTGAGCGGCGGCGCGAATCTGGGACAGCGTCTGGCGCGGGGTGATGATCTCCACGCTGAGTCGGATCTCGATCAGCGCCGGCTTGCCTGCCTTGGCCGCGCGCTCGAACGCGGGGGCGAAGTCGGCAGTCCGTTCCACCAGCTCGCCATGGGCGCCGTACGCGCGGGCCAGCGCCACGAAATCCGGGTTGACCAAGTCGGTGCCGGAGACGCGGCTCGGATAGGCGCGTTCCTGATGCATTCGGATGGTGCCGTAGCTGCTGTTGTTCACGACCACGAAGATCACCGCTGCGTTGTATTGCACGGCGGTCGCCAACTCCTGGCCGTTCATCATGTAGCAGCCGTCGCCATTGAACGAGACCACCATGCGGCCCGGCGCGGTCACTTTGGCCGCGACCGCCGCGGGTACGCCGTAACCCATCGAGCCGTTGGTCGGGGCGAGCTGGGTGCGGAACCGGCGATAGCGATGGAAGCGGTGGATCCAGGTGGCATAGTTGCCGGCGCCGTTGGTGAGGATGGCATCGGCCGGCAGACGCTGCTCCAGCCAAGCCACGATCTCGCCCATCTGGATCGGGCCCTCGACCTGAGGCGGCGTCGACCATTCGAGATAGTCGGCGCGCGCCGTCTTGGTCGCGTTGTCCCAAGCGCGCGCGGGGACGGGGCCGAGCGCCTTCGCCATCGCGGCGAACTCCGCCATGCCGGCATTGATCGGCAGCGCCGCCTGATAGACGCGGCCGAGCTCCTCGGCGCTCGCATGGACGTGCACGAGCTTCTGCTTGGGGACTGGGATGCCGAGCAGCGTGTAGCCCGAGGTCGTCATCTCGCCCAGGCGCGCGCCGACGACGATCAGCAGATCGGCGTTCTTCACACGCTCGGCGAGCTTGGGATTGATGCCGATGCCGACGTCGCCCGCATAGTTCTGGTGGCTGTTGTCGAACAAATCCTGGCAACGGAACGAGCAGCCGACCGGCAGATTGGCCGCCTCGGCAAAGGCGCGGATGTCGGCGACGGCCTCGGCCGACCAGCCGCCCCCGCCCAAAACCAATAGGGGACGCTTCGCTTCATCCAGCCGGTCGCGCAGGTCGTGCATCTGGGCGGCGCTGGGCGAGGGCTGGACCGGCTTGTAGCGGCCGGCGTCGGCCACGTCGACGCGATCGGTCAGCATGTCTTCGGGCAACGCCAACACCACGGGGCCGGGCCGGCCATTGACCGCGCGATGGAAGGCCTGGCTGACATATTCCGGGATGCGGGCGGCGTCGTCGATCTCGGCGACCCACTTGGTCATCGGGCCGTACATGCGGCGGAAGTCGATCTCCTGGAACGCCTCGCGCTCCACCTGATCGCGCGCCACCTGGCCGATGAACAGGATCATCGGCGTCGAATCCTGGAAGGCGGTGTGGACGCCGATCGAGGCGTTGGTCGCGCCGGGTCCGCGGGTGACGAAGCAGATGCCAGGCCGGCCGGTCATCTTGCCGTAGGCTTCGGCCATGTAGGCCGCGCCGCCTTCTTGCCGGCAGACGATCAGCTTGATCTCCGGGGTATCGTGCAGGGCATCGAGCGCCGCCAGGTAGCTTTCACCGGGGACGCAGAAGGCGATGTCGACGCCGTGGATCTTCAGCTGGTCGATGAGGACCTGGCCGCCGGTGCGCAGATTGCTGGAATTCGCCATGGAAGATCCTTTGACGGAACTGGCAGTGACATAGCCGAGCGGGGGAGCGGCGGCAAGGAAGGTGGCGCCGTCGGAATGCTCGGATCGTCCGGCAAATGGACGGCCGGTCGATCGCCTAGGCCGGCTGGAGGGCTGCGGCAATCCGGCCGATCGCCTGGGTGCCGCTCCAGTAGGCGCCGCCGCAGGTCGCGACCATCGGCATGCCGACGGCCTCCCCAGCGAAGAACAGGCGGCCGTCGACCGGCTGCGCCAAGGCCTGCCGGGCGCCGAAATGGCCGGGCTTCACCGAGGCATAGGCGCCCAGGACCCAGGGGTCGGTATCCCAGGCCGAGACGATGGAACGGACAAAGTGCTTGCGGATGCCGGCGCCGAAGACGGCCGAGACCCGGTCCAGGACGTAGTCGGTGGCGGCCTTCTGGCCGGCGCGGGTCAGGTGGCTGGCGAACCGGCCGCCGGTCTGGCCGACCACGTAGGTGAAGCCGAAGGTTGGGATGTGGATCGCCAGGGGCTCGGCGTCGCCGTCGACGATGGTCAGGTTGCTGGGGGCATCGCCGAAGACATCACGGTCGAAATAGAGCGCGACCCGGTTGGCGACACCGGGGGAGAAGCCATCAATGGCGGACACGGTCGCCGCGGGCAGGACGGGCCGGAAACGGATGAGGCCTGATTGCAGGATGCCGATGGAGACGGTGACGAGCACGGCCCGAGCGGTCAGCGTGCCCTTGTTGGTGCGCACGACGACGTGGTCGCGCGGCGAGCAATCGACTTCCTGCGCCACGGTGTTCAGCGAGACGGGCATGCCCGCGCCGAGCCGCTCCATCATGCGGCCGAGACCGTCGCGCACCGGCCAGTCGCCGCCGTTCATGACCTGATCCATCGCGTCCCGCGCGGACACCTGGTCAGGGTCTGCGGCATGGATGACGGAGAAGACGTGGGCGTATGGCGCGAAGTATGGACTGTTGGTGTCGAGCAGCGACAGCACGTCGCGATCCTCATGCGCCGCCGGCGCGAGGGCGGCGCCGTTCTCGGCCCAGCCGAAATACTCACCGTAGGCATTGGTTTCGGCGGGCGTGGCGTGCCGCCCGTTCAGCCAGAGATGAGCGGTGAAGGCGAAATCGCGATCGATCGTGACGCCGAGACGGTCGGCTTCCGGCACCAGGGGATTGATGTCGGTCGTGTGCAGCCAGTGGCAGCCGAGATCGAACGGCACGCCTGGCGCCAAATCCTCGGTGTAGGCGCGGCCGCCAACGCGGTGAGCGGCTTCGATCACCTGATGGGCGAGGCCGGCCTGGGTGGCCGCACGCGACGCGCCGATGCCGGCGGCGCCGGCGCCGATGATGATGAGGTCGAGATTCGGCATAGTTAGATCGGCGGACGGCGGTGCGCCCAGGGCATGCGCTCTTCCATCGTCGCGCCGATCCTGAGCGCTAGGCGGTCGTCGTGGCGGCGCGCGACGATCTGCAGTCCCATGGGCAGGTCATCGCTGCTCCAGCCGCAGGGGATGGAGAGGGCGGGGCACATGCCGAAGAGGCTGAAGACGGAGGTCACGTCCAGGCAACGATAGGTGCCGTCGGCCTCCACTTTCCAAAAGCCGGTGTCCGATCCGCCATGCGGCACGGCGGGGTGGGCCATGGTCGGACACAGCAGCGCATGGTGGCGCGACAGGATCGGCGCTAAGTCGTTGCGCCAGGCGTCGGTGCGGGTGATCTCCAGCGACTTGAATTCGACGGCGCTGGCGGCGAGGCCATTGTCGAGGTAGCCCACCAGCTTCGGATCCATCTTGGCGCGGTGCGTCTTCAATGTGTGGCCGAAGAAGGTGGCGAGGTAGACCTCCCAGTGCTTCAGCCACAGGTCGTCGAGCTCGACGCCCCAGGGCAGGCTCACGTCTTCGACGCGCGCGCCGGCTTCGGCCAGCATCTTGGCGGCCTCGCGGACGCCTGCCTCGACTTCCGGATGCCAGACGCGCTTGCCGAAATCCAGGCACAGGCCGACGCTGAGGTCGCGCAGGTCGGTGTCGAATGGCGTGAGAAAGTTTTGCGGCGTGGTCAGCGATTGGATGTCGCGCTCATCCGGGCCCTGCGTCACCTGCAGGAACAGGCAGGCATCGGCGATGGTGCGCGCCAGCGGGCCGAAATGGGACAGCTGGTCGAACTCGCTCGGCAGGACCGTGAAGGGGATGCGACCGAAGCTCGGCTTCAAGCCAACAACGCCGCAGAAGGAAGCGGGAATGCGCACCGATCCGCCCATGTCGGAACCTTCGGCGATCGGCACGCAGCCGCTGGCGACCGCGACGCCGGCGCCGCCCGATGAGCCGCCGGCGGTGCGATCCGGGTTCCAGGGGTTGCGCGTGATGCCCCACAGCGGGCTCTCGGTGAATCCGGAGTAGGCGAACTCCGGCGTCGTGGTCTTGCCGGCCATCACGCCGCCGGCGGCATTCAACGCTTCGACGATCGGCGCATCGTGGTCCGGCACCCAATGCTCGTAGGCGTAGGAGCCGCGCGTCGTCCGCTTGCCCTTGGTCGGGGTGAGATCCTTGATGGCGAACGGCACGCCGTGCAGCGGCCCGCGGAATTTGCCGTCGCGGGCCTCGCGATCGAGCTGCGCTGCGATGGCAAGCGCCTCGTCGGGATAGACGAAGCAGAAGGCGTTCAGCTTGGGATTGACTGCGGCGATGCGGGCAAGGCTGTTCTCGACCACGCGCGTGGCGGTCAGTGAACCGGCGCGAATGCGACCCGCGATCTCGGTCGCCGGCATGTAGCAGAGGTCGAGATCGACGGGCATGAGGCGCTCTCGAGCTAGCAGGTTAGTGGTGGCCGCCCTGGTGCAAGATCTGGTCTTTGAGGCCGGTCTCATAGGAGCCGCCAGTCGGTGTCAATACACAAGCCCTCGGGAACAGCGACTTGATCAGCTTCTTGCGCTCGAGCGCGGTCCAGACGCTTTCGTTGGAAAGGCCCGAGGCGTCCTGCGCGCGCACCACCCAGGGGCCAAGATGGAAATGATCGCCATGCGGGCGCGGCATGTGGGAGATCATGATGTGACCGGGCTCGCCGCTGGGATCATCGTGCGGCGCTGCGATCCCCTCCATCTGCGACAGGGCCTGGAACAGGGTCAGGGTCTTGAGCTGGAGCGGGTTGAGGTTGAGGGGGTTCTTCTTCGGTGTCATCGATGGTCCCAGTATCTAGTCACGGAAATTCACGAATTGCAGCGGCTGTTCGACCTTCAGGCCGCGGACGAAGGCGATGGCGTCCTGCAGATCGTCCTTCTTCTTGCCGGTGACCCTGAGCTCATCGCCCTGGATCGAGACCTGGACCTTCATCTTGCTGTCCTTGATCTCCTTGACGATACGCTTGCCGAGGGTCTGGTCGATGCCTTGCTTGACCACGACCTCCTGGCGCAGGGCATTGCCGGACGCCTTCTGCGGTTCCTTGAACTCGAGCGCGGAGGCATCGAGCTTGCGCCGGACCATGTAACCTTTCAGCAGCTCCTGCATCTGGCGGAGCTTCATGTCGTCGTCAGCCAGGAGCGTGATCAGCGCTTCCTTGCGCTCGATCGTGCATTTCGAGCCCTTGAAGTCGAAACGCGTGCCGATCTCGCGCACGGCGCCTTGCACGGCGTTGTCGACCTCGGCCATATCGGTCTTGGAGACGATGTCAAAACTCGGCATTGGCAATCACTCCGGATCTTGCACGCACGCGCCCGGATCAACGACCGAGGGCGCGCGGGATCCGTCTGTACCAGAACACCAAGGGCAGCGCACGCATCACGTAGAACACGTAGAGCGCTATCCAGATTCCGTAATTGCCCAAGAATGGCGGCAGAACAAGACTGGCCGCAAGGCCAAAAACCGCCGCGATGATCATGCCGTTGCGGATCTCGGTTCCGCGCGTGGCGCCGAAATAGACGCCGTCCAACTGAAAACACCAGATCGCGACCAGCGGAGCGGCGGCGACCCACAGGAAATGGTCGCGCGCGACCTTCAGCACGTCCACGTCATGGCTGAAATAGGGCAGGAGAAGCATGCCCCACTTGTAGAGCGCAACGCCGATCAGGAAGGCGCACAGGAGGCCCCAGAAGCTGCCGGCCCACACCACGCGGCTGAGGCGATGGCGGTCGCGCGCGCCGATCGCCTGGCCGGTCAGGCTTTCGGTGGCCTGGGCGAAGCCGTCCAACCCCTGCGCGATCAGGGCGACGAGCCCGAACAAGATGTGATTGGCGGCGAGCACGACGTCGCCCATCTGAGCGCCGACACGCACAAGGAAGGCCAGGAACGCCATCAGCACGAAGGTGCGCAGGAAGATGTCGCGGTTGACCGCCATCAGGCCCAGCAGCTTCTCGGATTCGATCAGGCGCGATTCCGCGCTGCGTGGCGCCAGGCCGCGGAACTGCGAGCGCACGATCATGAGGCCGACACCGCAGGTGACGCCGATCGCAATAGCCGTCGCGGCGCCGGCGCCATCGACGCCGCGGCCCATGAGCACGACGAACAAGTAGCAGAGCGCGATGTTCAGCAGGTTGAGGAAGATCTGGAGCGCGACCACGTCGCGCACGCGCTGACGGCCCAATAGCCAGCCGATGATGACGTAGAGGATGAGATCGAACGGCGCCGCGAACATGCGGATGTGATAGTAGCGGCCGGCGATGTCCAAGGCGTCCGACCCGGTATCGAACACCGCGAAGCCCAGCATGCCGAGCGGCACCATCAACAGGATCAACGCGAAACCGAAGATGATAGCGAGCCCAAGCGACCGCAGGAAGGTCGAGCGCTGCTCGCTCTCATCGCGCGCGTGGAGGGCCTGGGCGGCGAATCCCGCCGTGCCGATGCGCAGGAAGCTGAAGGCCCAGAGGATGAAGCCGGTGATGGTGGTGCCGACGGCGATGCCGCCGAGGTCGAGCCTGGTGCCGGTACTGCCAACCAGGGCGGTATCGACGATCGCCGGAAGCACCGACGTCAGGTTGGCGAGAATAGCCGGGACGGCGACCGCCAGTATCCGGCGGTGCACCGGCTGGAGCCCAAGGTCCGAGATCGGGACGGCGCGCCCGATCGTTGTCTGATCAACGCTCATAACTAGCGGTTTCCCCCCGCAGGCGCAGTGCTCGTTGGCCCAGTGGTCAGCCCCTACCTCTGGAAGCTCTGCGCGCGGCGCCAGTATAGGCAGCACCAAGCCAAAAGCCAGTGTGCAAGTGGCGTAGGTCCATCTGACCTGGGGACTCGCTAACCATTTAACCAAGAAAGCTTTTTGCGCTTCAGGCGGTCGCGCAGGGCGGCGGCGAGGCGGTGGTCCTGACCGCTGGGGAGTAAGGAACAGTTAATGCGGGGTGGTTAACCTGTCGTTTCGATATTTTCGGTCACGAGGGCCATTATGGGCACCGACAGGGCGGTTCCGGCGCCAGCAGGCACCCCCAGGGGCTGTCAGCCATGAATGCTGGCATCGCACCCGCTTTCACCGATGCCATCATCGTCGCCGGCCAGGGCCAGGCGCTGGACGACCTGTTTGCGGTGCTGACGGAAACCGGCCTGCCGACGGAACGGGTGGCCGACCTGATCGAGGCCGAAGGCCAGATCGAGGAGCGGGGCCAGGCGCTGCTCGTGCTGTTCGCTGCATCACCCACCGACGAGGCGCTGCGCATGGTGACGCGCCTGCGCAAGGGGCTCAACTCCGCCACGCTGCCGATCGTCGTCCTGATGGCGAAGGGCCGCGAAGAACTGATGGTGCGCGCGCTCGAGGTCGGCGCCGACGATTGCCTGGAAACGCCTGCTTATCCGCCGCTCACGCTGGCGCGCATCCGCGCATTGATGGGCCGGCTGCGCGAGATGGCGGAAGGTGTTGACCAACGGCAGCGCTTCGACCTGGTGGTGCGTGGCGCCGGCGACGGCATCTGGGATTGGCGGCTGACCGACGATTCGGTCTATTTCTCACCGCGCTGGCGCGAGCTGCTGGGCTACCAGCCGGAGGACCGGTTCAGTGCGATGGATGATTGGCTGGCGCTGGTCCATCCGGAGGAATCCGAGATGGTGAAGCGCGAGATGCGCAATCACCTCGAAGGCATCTCGCTGGCGTTCCAGGTGGAATGCCGGCTGCGCCACAAGAGCCAGTCCTATCGCTGGTTCCTGATCCGTGGCACGTCGCAGCGCGACCCGTACGGCCACGCGACGCGGATGGCGGGCTCGCTCACCGACATCAGCGAGCGCAAGCTGACTGACCCGATGACCGGGCTGCCGAACCGGATCGTGCTCTACGACCGCATCAACCAGGCGATCATCAAGACGCGCCGGCGCAAGAACAGCAACTACGGCATCATCCTGCTGCAGATCGACCGCTACGAGACCATGCGCGAGGCCTATGGTCAGTCGTTCTGCGACAATGTCCAGCGCGTGGTGGCGCAGCGTATCGTCGGCATCCTCAGGATGACCGACACGCTCACCATCATGAGCGATACCACGATGTGCATCCTGGTCGACGTGATGCGCGAGGACACCGACCTGGTGCGCGTCGCGCAGCGCGTGCGCGGCGCGGCGGAAGAGCCGGTGTCGCTGGGCGAAGAATCCGTGATGCTGACCCTCTCGATCGGCATGGCGCAGGGGTCGACCCACCATATCGGCGCCGACGAGCTGATCAAGGATGCGACGGCGGCGCTCAACAAGGCGCGCCAGTCGGGCGCCGGCCATGAGGCTGTGTTCGATCCGGACATGCAACGGCGCGCGCGCGACCGGTTGCGGATCGAAGCCGACCTGCATCAGGCCCTGCGGCGCGAGGAGCTGCGCGTGTTCTGGCAGCCGATCGTCGAATTGGGGCGGAACCGGCTGGCCGGCTTCGAGGCGCTGCTGCGCTGGGAGCATCCGACCCGCGGCTTGATCTCGCCCCTCGAATTCATTCCGGTGGCGGAGGAAAGCGGCCTGATCGTGCCGATCGGCAAGTTCGTGCTGCGCGAGGCCCTGCACCAGGCGCGCGCTTGGCATGAGGCCGGCGCGCCACGCGACCTGTTCGTGTCGGTCAACGTTTCCAGCCGGCAGCTGGACAGCCCGGACCTGGTGGAGGCGGTGACGGCGGCCTTGAGCGATCATCCGGTGCCGGTGGGCTGCCTGCATATCGAGATCACGGAAAGCGCCGTCATGCGCGATGTAGGCCGCAGCCAGGATGTGCTCAAGCAGCTGAAGGCGCTCGGTTGCCATATGGCGTTGGATGATTTCGGCACCGGCCATTCGTCGCTCAGCCTGCTGCAACGGCTGCCGCTCGACTACGTGAAGATCGACCGTTCCTTCATCGCCGCCATGAGCGGAGAGTTCTCGGGCGAGAGCATGGTGGGCGCCATCATCCAGATCGCCAAGATCCTGCGCCTGACCGTGATCGCCGAGGGGATCGAAGCCGAGGCCGATGAGTTGCGCCTGCGCGCCCTCGGGTGCCAGTTCGGCCAGGGCTACCGCTACGGCAAGCCGCTGCCGGCGCCACAATGGCAAGACGTCCTGTTCGCCAACCGGCGCCTGGGCGTCGCGCAATAGCCTAATTTCCCTTCGCTCTCGACGGCGCCTCCTGACGCGCCCGATCCGACACCTGCCGGGCTGCTTCGCACAGCCACGACGCACTCTCCGCCAGCACCTCCGCCCGCTGTAGGTGCAGCGCCGCATAGCGGGCATCCGCATCCGACTCGACGCGGAGCTGCCGGCTAGCTTCGACCAAGGCGCTGTCCTTCAGCACGTCGGCATAGGCGACGGACAACGACTTGAGCGCCCGCTCCAGCGGCGACAGGGAGCGATCGAAAGCGCGTTCCGCACTCTCGACGATCCGGATCCGCTCGCGGTCCGCCGCTGGAATTGGGCCTTCGAAATGCGCGTCGGTGGCGGCGCGCAAGAAGCTGCTGAGGCTCTGGTGCATCGGTCCTCTCGATTTCAACTCAAGAAAGGATACACAATGTATTGACTTTTGTCAACACAATTTGTATTGGAGGGGTCAATTCAGGAGTACTCAGTTGCGATCAGTCATTCCCGTTCTTTGCGTCGTCCTTGCCGTGACCATTCCATCCGTCATGGCCGCAACGCCAAATCATGAACGCTATGCGTGGCCGGTCATCGGGACCAAGGATGGCGACACGCTGACGGTCAACCTGCCGGGCCTGCCGCCGGCGCTCAATCCCGTCGCGGTGCGCCTGCGCAGCGTGGATACGCCGGAGAGCGGCGGCCGGGCCAAATGCGCGAGCGAGCGCACGCTGGCGGAACGGGCCTCGCGCTTCACCCGGCAAGCGATCGCGGCGGCCCGCCGGATCGAGTTCGAGCAGCCGAGCTGGGACAAATATGGTGGCCGGATCGACGCCGACGTCTGGGTCGACGGCAAGCTGCTCTCTGATCAACTCATCGCGGCGGGGTTGGCGCGCCAGTACGATGGCGGCAAACGCCGTGGCTGGTGCTAGCGCACCCACGCCGTCAGATCCGGTGCCGTCAGATTCCCATCAGCTCGTGATTCTTAAGCACAAGATGGATGGCCACAACGTCCTTTTCGTCGAACACGAATTCCTTCTCCGGATTGAACTGCTTGACGCGCCACTTGCCGCCGGACCGGCGTACCAGCCTCTTTAGAAAGCACCGTTCCTCGCCAGCTGCAGTCTTTGCCACCAGCTGAATCACCACGTCCCGACCCGCTTGGGGAGGGCGATGTGGATCGACATAGACAAGGTCGCCCGTCTCATAGACCGGCTCCATCGAACTGCCTTCCACATAGATGCAATAAATGCCCTTTCGATTCATTTGCCCTGGTGGCCGCCGTACGTGATCGATCGGTCCCTCGTTCAGATTGAAAGCTCCATCGGACCCGCATTCCACGGTTCCGAGGACTGGAATGTCTTTGGACAAGAAATGAAAGTCCGGCGCCTCCGAGAAAGCGGGACGGACATTGGGTGTTCCACCAATGTCGTCGCTTCGATCCGAATCAGACAACTCTGTTGCGGGGTCGATCCGGGATGATCGACGGGTCCCATCGGGAGCGGGGCCGTGGCCATAGAGCAGCCACGCCGGATCGATGTTGAGGGCGCGGCTATACGCTTCTGCGGCGCGCTTCGAGACATCGCGCGTGCCATTGACGTGAGAGCGAACCGTCACTTCGTTCTGGTTGGTCAGTCGCGCCAGTTCAGCGGCTGAGCCAATGCCACGCAACTGCATGGCCTGGCGCAGGCGATGAGAGGACGCGGGGCTGGTCGAGTCAGGCATGAGACAGAGTGTAACGGAAATTCGATGCTTTGTGTATTGATTTTTGTTGATACTTAATGTATCGTTACTTCATGCTTACAACCATCGAGATCAGCCACCCTCTGAGCTTCCGCGACGTGATCGGCCGCTGGCCGACCACCCGCGCGTTCGCCCGGGATGCCGGGTGCTCGCCGACGCTGGTGCGGCAGTGGCGGCACCGCGATTCCGTGCCGGCGCACTATTGGCCTAGGATCGTCGAGGGCGCGGCGCGGCGGGGCATCGTTCTGGTCGACCTTAGGCTGCTGGCACAGCTCGCCGTCAGGCGCCGCGTCCCGGTCGCGGGGGTGCGCGCATGACCGATCGTGTCGTTGCCGTGCGCAGGCGGGAGCGGAGCGGCGTCTCGCGCATGATCGGTGGCTGGCCCGATGGCATCCGGTTCGAGGACGCGGACGTGCCGGTCGAGGGGTTCTTCAAGGGCGCGCCCCGCGAGACGGCGGGCATCTGGCCCGAATCGAGCCTCGGCACGGTCGGGCGCATCGCGCGCGGTCGCTGACACCATCAAGGGAGGAGTGTTGCCATGGCGGCCAAGCGGCCGAGGACCAGGCGCGCGGGTCAACCCGGGCGCAAGGATGGCGCGCCGGATGCTGCGGACCTGCGGCTACTGGCGCGCGATGCCGCGCTGGCGGCCTTGAAGCGCCTGGCCGACCTGTCGCGCAGTGAGGATGAGCGCGTGGCCCTCGCCGCCACGCAGGAGCTGCTGAACCGGGCCTTCGGCAAGGCGTCGGCCACCGGAAATGCGGACGAGGCGCCCGCCCATCAGCCTTTGGTCATCAAGATCGTGCGGTTCAGCGAGACGGACATCGTCGACGCCGAGAAAGGGACACAACCATGATGCAGCGAAACTCCCGCGCGGAGGGGGCCGTGCAGCCGCCGGCGCTGGATTCCAAGGAGATGGAAGCGATGGCGCGGCGGGCGTGGCGGGAGCGGGGGATCGTCATCCTGTGGCCGGACAAGATCAGGGACGAATGGGATCGCCAGCATGTGCTCAACATCGCCGCCAGCCTCTATGGCAAGCGGTGATGCCGATGCAGATTGCGCGGCGTGCGGGAGCTGTCGGCGAGCGGGACTTGTGGCAGGCGCACCTTACCGTGCTGCGGCAGGCGCTTCAGCTGCGCAAGCCGGATGCGATGGCGCGCGTGCGCAGCGAGACCGGACGGCTGGAGCGCGAGATCGAAGCCCTGCAGGGGCGCAAGGCGCTTGCCGAGCGGGCCGGTCGCGGGGATGGCGGGGCGTTGGCCGACCAGCTCGCCCAGACCATCGCCGAGCGACTGCGGCGGATCAGCGATCTGGCGGGGCTGGCGCGGCAATACGGCCGGAAAGGCAAGGACAACGACCTGGGACCGGTTGCCGAACTGAAGGCGCGGCCGGCGTCGATCGACCCGATCGACCTGCTGCAGGGCAAGGGAAAGCTGAGCGAAGACCAGGTCCGCGCGGCGCGCGAGATCGGCTGGGTGTATGAGGCGATCACGCGGGCCGGCCGGGCGCGGGTCTCCCGGATGTGCGAGATCGATCCACCCAAGGGTTGGCAGGAAATGGCTTTGCCGGAGCGTGCCGCGCTGATCCACGCCAAGCGCTTCCTGCCTTGGGCGGAACGCCTGCGCGCCACGGCGCCGGCGACCCTGGACATCGTGCTGCGCGTGACGGTGCTGGGGACGGCGATCTATCCGGTCGCCCGCCACCACCGGCTCGGCTGGAGCGCGTGCGTGGCCAAGCTGGCCGATGGGCTCGATCAATATTGGCGGCGGCCGGGAGATGGCGATCCCCGTGGAAGACGGCTAAGCTCCGCGTCCTCCGATGTGGGCGAGGGCGCATGGGCTTCCAAGTGGCGGATCGCTGGTTCGAGTTCCAGCGGATCGATGACGACATCACGCTGATCTGGGAACCGCATGTCGTTCCGCTGATCCGCTGCAACATATGGCACGTCCGCGGCCGCGCGCGCGACCTCCTCATCGATACCGGTCTCGGGATGGCGAGCCTGAAGGCGGCGGCCCGGGACCTGTTCGACAAGGCGCTGACGGCGGTGGCGACCCATGCCCACTATGATCACGTCGGCGGCTTCCACGAATTCGAGGACCGCATCATCCATCGCGCGGAAGCCGCGAAGGCGGCCGCGGGCAATGCCGCCTCGCTCTATGGCGGGGGCAAGGAAGATGCGCTGCTCGAGAGCATCCGCGCGGCGGGCTACGACGTGCCGCCGCAGCTGTTCACGGCGGTGCCGAGCGATGGATACGATCCTCTGGCCTACCAAGTGCGGCCAGCGCCGGCGACGCGGACGGTGGATGAAGGGGATGTCATCGATGTCGGCGACCGCCGGTTCGAGGTCATGCACCTGCCGGGACACTCGCCGGGGAGCATCGGACTGTGGGAAGCGGAGACCGGCATCCTGTTTTCCGGCGACGCGGTCTATGACGGGCCGCTGCTGGACGAGCTGCCGGGGTCGGACATTCCGATCTATGTCGCGACCATGAAGCGGTTGCGGGACCTTCCGGTCACCGTGGTTCATGCCGGACACGACCCAAGCTTCGGCCGCGATCGCTTGCGCGACCTGTGCGACATATATCTGGCCAAGCGGGTATAAAGGGGATTCCTCGCGAGCGCGGCGGGTGTTATGCACGCACAGGTTACTAGTCCCGCACCCGGGAATCTGTCAGGTTCCCGCCGATTTTTCCGACCATTCCGGCTTTGCTTCATGAAACTTAAAACGAGAATTCGCAGGGCGCTGAACTATTGGAGCTGGCGGTTGAGCCATCCCGCCGCGCCGTACGAGCAGTATTACGTGCACCGGGTCATGTCCAAGATCCGCTCGGGCCAGGGGCATCCGGCCATCGGTCCCACGGCGCGGCCGCTGCGCAACGAGTCCGAGCTGCTCGAGTTTCTGCTGAAGCACGGCTTGCAGCCGGGCGATTTGACGATCGACTACGGCTGCGGCAGCCTCCGGCTTGCGCCGCCGCTTATCGGCTTCCTCGAGCCGGGCAGATATTGGGGCATGGACCTGGCGCAGGACTTCCTCGATCTCGGCCGCGCGCATCTCTCAGCAGAGCTTGCGCAGGCGAAGCGGCCGCGGCTTGACGTCATCGCCGACGATGTCATTCAGCGCGCGCGCGCGGCAGTCCCGCGCTTCATCATCTCCTGGCATGTCTGCTCCAAAGTTCCCGAGAACCGGTTCGACGCCTATATCGGCAATATCGTCGCGATGATGACGCCGGGCGCCACCGCCCTGGTCCATTTTCCCGAGGCGGCGGAGATGCGCAAGCAAACCGGCCTCGCCTGGGCCAGGCCGCGCTCTCAACTCTCGTCGGCCGTCGCGCGTGCGAACCCGAACATCGTTTGCAAGTTCGACGCCGTCGTCCCGGGCGAGGTCAACGGAATCCGGCAGAGCTACGCCATTCTGACTCTCGCGGCCTGACTGGGCGCGTCCGAATTCCGTGACGCTTTGATACACGCATAGATAGAAAGTATTGACCTGCGGTATAGGAGATGGCATGATCCAGCCATCGTCGCAGTGGTGGGCGATGCATCGAGACCGCCCGCCCGAACGTCATCGCTTAAGTTTCTGCCGCAGATCGGAAAGGTCCCAGCGAGCCGGTGTCTGAGCTTGGCTGCCGAGACGCTTCTGGGCTCCCGTCATGGACATCATCCTGCCTAATCGTTGGCGCCCGCGAGACTACCAGCGGCGTCTTTGGAACTATCTCGAAACCGGCGGAAAGCGCGCGGTCGCTGTCTGGCACCGGCGTGCAGGCAAGGATGAGGTGTGTCTGCATTGGGCGGCATGCGCCGCCATGCAGCGGGTCGGTAACTACTGGCACATGCTGCCTGAAGCGTCGCAGGCCCGAAAGGCCGTGTGGGACGCGATCAATTCCCATACGGGGTTGCGCCGGATCGATGAAGCGTTTCCGGCCTCAATTCGGTTGGGTCAACGCGAAGAGGATATGAAGATCATTCTCGCCAATGGTTCGACGTGGCAGTTGGTGGGGTCTGACCGGTTCGACTCGCTGGTGGGAGCGCCGCCAATAGGCTTGGTGTTCAGTGAGTATTCCCTGACCAATCCCGCGGCGTGGGACCATCTGCGGCCGATCCTCGCCGAGAACGGCGGTTGGGCGATCTTCATGTTGACGCCCCGTGGCCGCAACCATGCATGGAATCTCTACGACGTTGCCAAGTCCCAGCCTACTTGGTTTGCAGAGCAACTGACCGTCGATGACACAAAGGCCATTGCGGCTGATGTCGTCGCCGCCGAGCGCGCGTCCGGCATGTCCGAGGATTTGGTGGCGCAGGAATACTACTGCAGCTTCGATGCGGCGCTGCCTGGCGCATACTATGGCAAGCTGCTGCAGAACGCGGACACGGATCGGCGTATCGGCCGCGTGCCGTGGGCACCGGATGCTGTGGTCCACACGGCGTGGGACCTTGGAATCGGTGACAGTACTGCGATCTGGTTCGCTCAGACTGTAGGGCAGGAGACTCGCCTCATTGACTACTACGAGAGCTTCGGCGTCGGGCTCGATCACTACGCCAAGATCCTGCGCGAAAAGCCTTATGTCTATGGCGAGCACATCCTGCCGCACGATGCGCAGGTCGCGGCATCAACAACGCGATTCGCGGGCTCGCGGCCATCGTCAAGCGCGCAATCGGTTCCCAAGGCAGCGCCATTGCCAGCGCCGCAACCACTGCCATCGGCGCCGCGGGCACCGCGCTCTACACGACCATCACGGGGACGACGCCGATCACGAGCTTCGGCTCCGTCGGTGCAGGAACGTTTCGCATTGTCGAATTCACGAGCGTGCTGACGCTCACGCACAATGCCACGTCGTTGAAACTGCCAGGCTCGGCTAACATAATGACGGCCGCCGGCGACGTTGGGTTCTTCTTGTCGTTGAGTTCCGGAAACTGGAAATGCCTGTACTACGGCAAGGCTGATGGTTCCACCGTCGCCAGCTTCAACGGCACGCTGGTCAGCACCGATCCGGGGAGCACGAGTGGGCCTGACTTCGTAGCTGATCGCAATAGTGCATCACCTTCATCAAACGACATTCTGGGTAGTTTCGTCATGCGTGGGCGGAGCAGCACCGCTGTGGTCAGGAACTATGCCCGATTGCGAGGGATAATTGCTGACCCGACAAACGGTAGCGAGGACGGTCAGGCGATTATCTCCGCAATGGTCAATGGAACAGAGACCGATGTCTCGAAAATCGGTCCAGGTGTTCAAATTGGTTCTCCTACTGGAGGAGATAAGGGTCTGGGAACCATTAATCTGGCAACCAGCCTATATTTGAATGGTGGAGCGGTACATCTAAGACTGCAAAAGGCATTGGTATCTACGGCTGCGTACGACAGTACAGCCATCAATATTCCTTTCGATGATACGCTACCACAGAACACAGAAGGTAAGCAGCTCTTTAGCCTATCCTTTGTTCCATTGTCGGCTTCAAGTACCATTCGCATCCATGGAATTGTGCATGGCGGCGTGAATTCTACGGCGGACTGCAAGATTGCAGGGTTCAACAATGCAGCAGGTGCGAGCGCCATCTTTGCCAGTGAGGCAACTATTACCACCGCCGGCATGATCTCAATGTCGTTCTTCCACGAAGAAGCTGCGCTGAATACAAGTTCGCGAACCTACAGCGTGCGCTATGGACCGGCAGCGGGAGAGACAATGCAGATCAATGGTGTAGGAGGCGGACGAAAACTAGGCGGAGCTCTGACGTCTTGGATGGTTATCGAAGAATGGTTGTAGAGAACTTGAATGTCATGGCAGCAGGCCAGAGTGGCCCCGAATAATACTAAACGCCTCAGCATGTGGGCACCCGCACTGCATCCCGTGATACTGGCTTAAGAGCTTCAAGCCTTCTCGTGACCATGGATGCGGAAAGGGCTGCAGTTCGTTCTGATAGGCTGCAAAAGCCTCAATCTTGGTTTCGATTTCAAGAGAAATGTCGACATAGTAGTTGGCTGGGAAGACATGGCCGTTCCAAAAAGACGTGTTTGGAATCTCGCTTCCAATGATAGCAATCGGCTTTCGCTTTGGCCTTCCAACGATTTTGGCAACGTCGCATACCAAACGATGGTCTAGATTTAGATCAGTGTCAGCATGGGTAACGATCAGATCTGGCTCAAGTCTTAGTTCAAGCACGGCGTTGGCCAAATCTGCCATTGGGTATGTGTCGAACTTCTGGTCGGCGAAGCCGAGGAAGACCGGCTCCCTTTGTAATCCAAGTCGCTTGCATGCCGTCAGAGCATCAGTCCGATTATCTTCGACGATATTACGAACTGTGAGCGTGCCATCCGACATGATAACAACGTCGACATCCCATTCTGATGCCAACAATTTCTGAATTAGTCCACCTGCCCCGAGTGTTTCATCGTCTGCGTGGGCGACCAGGATCATTGCATTGCGCATGATTGCACCTAATACACATCGCTATCACCCTGGCTCATATGCCAGTGTGATTTGTTTGAGATGGTGGGTAGCAGGTTGGCTGGCCCGGTGGTGAAGATGAAGCGATCATTTTTGGTATCGCGGGCAAAACCGACCTCTTCATATGCATGCCTGTAGGGGTGGCCAATCGGAACCCAGCCAGTCAGCAGAGCGGCTCCGGATTGCATCGCAAAATACTTCACCAAGGTCAGGATCGGCTTGCACAGCGCTCGCGCGCTCTCACGTAGTACCAAGTCGCAAATATGAACGACCTTTTGAGTGCCGCGATCATAGGATTTCAGGATCAAGAATCCAGCATCGGATATGATGAATCGCCGATAGACGTTACCAGGCCGGCTATACCGCCAGTTCAGAAATTCAGCGGTACGCATCACTCCAACAGCGATGCCTGCGTCTGGCCAGATGGTATCAACAGATGACGTAAAGGCAGAGACTTCGACGGCCAAATCGGTGCCTCCCTCTTGTAGGCTTGCATCGCACTCCAAGGCCGGGACCGGGCTAAGCTCGTACCATCCGGAACGACGAAAGCTATTTTCGGATAGCTTGTTGGGAAAGGTATAGCCGCAGTCACCGCGTTCGCGCATCTCACTCAGGAACGATGCTGCCAAAGCGTTAAGCATTCCCATTCCGCGATAGTTTGGATGAGTTAGGACATCTTGCACCATCACGCAGGGTCGAATTTCACCATCCACCCACAGGAGCTTTCTCGTGCCTACATATAGCGAGACTAGAATGCCATCGCATTCAGCAACACGTACTTCGGCAGGGCCAACAGGGCCTCGAGTGAGCTGCCAGTCATACTGCTCCGGGGACCATGGGACATGCGGCTGAACAGTATTAATCAGTGCCAGAACCGCCGACTTGTCTCCGGCTGTCGCGGGCCGCATGATCCAGTCAGACTGTGTCATTCTCTTAGAGCCTTCGCTTGTAGGTTCGCATTTGGAGCTCGTCAGTATGCCACATTCTCCGTTGTAACTCGGCGTATTTGAATCACGATTTTCACTACCGCTCAATCCGCCGCCTGCTGTCAAGTATAGCCGTCAATTGGTGTGAGGTGCCTGGATGACTGACGAACAACTCGCTCTAGCGAAGACGGTTCCCGCCATAGCGGGCGCAACGATCTATGGCCTTACGCTGCAGGATTGGGTTGCCATTGCCACCTTGGTTTATGTCGCGTTGCAGGTGGGGCTGCTGATGCCAAAGTATTGGAAGCTGCTGCTCGATTGGCGACGGGTGCGTAGCCAGAAAAGTTTTCGAGGTCGCGGGAACTGACATCTCGGCCTGAAGTGGATTGGTCAGTGGGTCGCCTAAGCTAGCGCCATCTTTGGCGTCGGGCTCGTCTCGCACGATTCTCCCAGCCGATCATGGTGGCGATCGACGTCGACCATGCGCTGTTAGTTTTTCGGACCCTATTCAACATCACAACAGGAGAGACCGATGCGCAGACAGATTGCGGTCGCCGTCGCGGCTATGACGCTGCCAGCATGTTCGATGATACCGTACTATACCGAGGCAAAGGCGATTGCGGACACCGGAATCGCGACAGCCGTTAAGGACCGCAGAGAGTTCAATGACCGGAAGCTGCAGCTCAACCTCGCGGCACTCTGTGATAGCTCGATAGGGGCGGTCAACCGGCACCAGGACATCGACGTTCGCGAGTTCATCGATCGGCTCTGCGGTGGAGATGGGGAGGGTATTTCACCTGGCCGCCTGAACCAGATGCTGCGCACGTTGGATAAGCTGAATCCGGCCGGATCCTAGCTCACTTAACAGGCAAGTCGGCCAGTGCTTGCCGTATCGAGCGATCCAGCTTGTCTGTAATCTCATCGAGCTCCGACGACGTGGCATTGTATGGTGGTGCGACGATGACGGTGTCACCTGCTACCCCATCAACGTTGCCGCCCATTGGATAGCAGATGAGGCCGTTCTCCAGCGATCGGATGCGAATTCTCTGGTGAAGGCCGAGAGACGATGCGAAAGGTCTCTTGCTCGTTCGATCGGCAACAAACTCCAGGCCAATGAAAAAACCCCGCCCCCGCACATCTCCAAGCGCATCCAGGCCGCAAAGACGCTCCCGCAGTTGCGCCATCAATCCGGACCCATCCTGATTGACGCGTTCAACCAGGCCGTCACGAGCGACGATCCGCTGGACCGCAACACCGGCGGCGCAGGCGAGCGTATGCCCTGTGAAGGTATGGCCCGTCATCGGACCGCCTGCACGCTCTTCCAGAACGGCCGCGATTCTTTCGTGATAGATCGTCGCACCGAGTGGCACATACCCGCCGGCAAGGCCTTTGGCTACGGCCATGATATCGGGAGAGACACCATCGTGCGTGAGCGCCCGCCAGGTTCCGCAACGGCCAGCACCGCACATCACTTCATCGGCAATCATGAGCACGCCATGCCGATCGCAGATTTCTCGCACGAGCCGCGCGTATCCATCGGGGGCCGGCACGACGCCGCCAGCCGCGCCAACAACTGGCTCGAAAATGAATGCCGCGACGTTTTCTGCGCCAAGGCGCAGAATCTCTTCTTCCAACTCCCGTGCGCAATACTGAGCCACCGCGCCAGAAGCTATTCCCGCGGGCGGGCGATAAACATTGGCCGGCGAGAGATGAGAGACAGGAATGAGCGCTCCCTCGAACGGGTCTCGTCGCTCCTTGAATTCGGACACCGACAAGGCACCCAGCGTATTGCCATGCCATGACCGTCGCCGCGCAATGAACCGCCGTCGCGAAGGTTCGCTATTCGCGGTATGATAGTGCAGCGCGACCTTCAATGCTGACTCGACTGCCTCCGAGCCGCCTGTGGTGAAGATCATTTGTCCGTAGCCGGGGCCGCAGCGACGGGCCACAATTTCGGTCAGTTCTTCCAGCGGATCGCTGGTGAAATTGTACCGGTAGCCGTGCGCTACCCGGTCGAGTTGTCGCTTGATGGCGTCGTTTACCTCGGGATGCGCGTGGCCCAGACAATAGACGGCCGGGCCGCCCGAGCCGTCGATGTAGTCCTTGCCGTGGGTATCGAAGAGCCGAGTGCCCTTGCCATAGGCAATCTTCGGAAGATCGGAGTCGGGCACTTCACCCTTGCCCAACTTGGGAAAGTTACTCGCCGCACGATCCATTGGCCATCTTTCGAGACTGGTGAAGCTGGCGAAATTGCTAGCGGAGCGCCCAGCCTTCGTCAAATTGCTTGAAGGGCAGGGTGCTTTCGTCCTATGCCACGAGCTGTCGATTTTGGAGGGCAGATACACCGATGCGGCTGCTGGTCTTGCAGCATTGCCCCGTAACCCCGGTCGGGCTTGTGGGCGAGCGCGCTGTTGAACGCAGCGCCGAGCTCGTGATCTTGTTTCCCCATGACGGTGATCAGGTGCCGGCTACGATGGCAGGATTCGGCGGGTTGATCGTGCTTGGTGGCCCGATGCACGCCGGCGATGACGAGGGATATCCTGCATTCGCGTCGATCCTTGCCCTAATTCGAGAATGCGGGCAAGCCAGGGTGCCGGTGCTGGGCCTTTGTCTTGGCGCTCAACTCATTGCGCGCGCTTTCGGGCAGCGGGTCTACCGGTTTGGCGGCCTGGAAGTCGGCTATCCCACCGTACATCTAACGGCAGCCGGCCGGACCGACCCTCTGTTTCAAGGCCTCGAGCCGGAACAGCGCATCATGCAGATGCACGAGGACAGTTTCGATCTGCCACGGGAGTCCGCGCTGCTGATGCGCAACGACGCTTGTGAAAATCAGGCGTTTCGGATCGGCGCATCGATCTATGGGATCCAGGCGCACCCGGAAGTGACGCGGAAAGATGCCCGGAATTTTCCACGCGATTGCTGGGCTGCCATGACGCAGCACTTCGGAGACCATGCGGAAGCCGTCGAACAGAGGGTTCTTTCGGAAGTCGACACCTACTTTGATGCTGGAGCGTACTTCTGCAGGACGATCACAGATCGGTGGCTAGACTTGGTCGATGCGAGTCGCGGCACACATTCTTCCTGACGACAGCCGCTTTGCTAGTCCGGTCGAGTGAACGGCGTCGGATCAAGGAACCGCCGGATGACATTGCCGGTGATCCGCGCAACATTGTTGCTGTACTGCTGGTATGAGAGCGAAGCAGACCAGGCTATGGAGCCGGTCGAAAACACCGCTCCCCCGGATGGCGTCTCAAAAAACACCAGCTCGGCCCGGACCCATGGGTTGTCGAGCCCGTCGACCGACGGATGCGTCGACATCATCTCTTCGACCGTGACGAGATAGACGTTGCTGTGGCCGGCAGAACGGGCAAGAACAATCGCGTGTGCCGGCGTACCGAGCGTGGTGTCCGCGGCGTCCAGCTCCAATCCCGCGGCGCCACCTAGTACACCAAAGTCACCGATTCGGTCGTCCTTGTCTGTTCCTTCAAAGATAAAGGCAGCACGGGGATCGAAGCTCGCGTCAGTCCGCTCGTACCAATGGCAGGAGTCAAACCCCTCCGCCACAAAGCCTACGCCAACCAGCCTCTGCGGCGGTCGGCCATTGCTGCGCCAGAGGCCACCGAATTCGCCATCGAACTGGTTATGCCGCTCGCCCGCCGGCATTTCAAAGCAGCGTGTACCGGCTTCACCGCGACGCACCTCAATGACGCCCGGATGGGCGTTGTGCGTAGCAACCCTCCAGTAGAAGCCATTTCCCCCCAGATAGACCAGACGACCGCCAGAACCCAACCACGCCTCGAGCGCATCCAGCATTTGCACGGTATGGTACTCCGGATGTGTTCCCGTCACGATGCAACGATAGGGACTCAGCAGGCTGGCGCCTTCCTCATGCAGCACATCGTCCGTGACGACGTCGTACTCTATGCCGCTTTCCTCCAGCCAATCGATGATGTGCAGATCCGCATTGAAGTTCCATATCCTGCGCTTTGGGCGCATGTTGAGAATTGGGCGCTTGGCCGAGCTGTAGCATGAACCGCTGCCATCGCGATGCCGATCGTAGAGCGAAACGCCAAGATCGCGGCGTTCCTTCAGAAAAAGATCGGTCCGGTCCAGAACCAGCAGCGCGCCGTAGGCAGGCTCGGACAATGGATCTTCGTACCCGTGATGGCTATTCGCGTAGGCAAGATAAGTGAAGGTGGAGGCGAGGAAAGCCAATGACGCATCGTTTCGCCCTTTCGGCGGCAAGATGAACAGTGGCACGAGATCCTCTGCGCCCCGATCTGTGGTCAACCGAGCCGCGTAGATGCCGCTTCTGGTTTCCGCAGGAATGCGCCAAGTGGCGTCTGTCTTCCAGCCGCAATCCTCCAAGTCGTCGCTGTGGAAGTGAATCGCGCCATAGAGATCCGGACGCGTTCTCCAATCCATGGTCTGGCCGCGCCACGCATGACCAACGACGCCGCGCGTCGGCAGATTGACGCAACGCCCGTGGGAGTCGTTACCAGACACATCGGCGACATCAGCGGAACCGATATGCCGAGAGAAATCCCATCCGGCAATTGAGGGGAGATCTATCTCGAACGGATGCGCCAGCTGGGAGAACTGATCCGCTTCGAGGGCGCCGCGATAGACCGCCGGGGCCTCGATCCTTCCGTCAAAATGCGCGACGACACCGGCTTCCGGATCGAGCCGGGCCGCGATAGTCGCCGCTCCTGCCGGCAGTAGAGGCATTCGAAGGTCGACTGATCGGTCTTCGATAACGTCATCTTCGACGCGATGGGCTCCGCCAACAGGTCGCTGCAGAATCCGAACTCTGCCGATGGAGGCATCGAAACTTGCGACCAGCAGGTACCAACAGCGCTCGCGCATAGCGCTATTGCACGTCATCAGGACCTCGCCTGCTCCGTCATGCAACCAGAGACCGCCGCGACCGGAGGGATCAATTGTCAACGCCACGCCTTTGGAAGATCGGTGCTGGCGACTCACAATGCATTGGGTCCCTCGCTTGCCGAGCGCCGTCGGCATCACCAGCGCCGCGAACGTTATCGCTTCGCCGCGGACCGCATTTATGCTGGGGATGTGAACGTACGAGCCTGCTGGGATGGCCTTCCGACGTCCTGGATATGTGCCATTAACGTCCGAGGTCATCGATCTGATCTTGAAGCCAGGGCCATTTGGACCATCGTCGCCGCAGATGAGTCGAACGACGTCAACACGGAATGTCTGACTGCCATCTTCGATGCTGACCTTGAGCTCAGGGGCGTCCCCTGGTCGTGCTGACAGTCGGTCCCAGTAACCCATGATGCCGACCAAGCCCCGCCTCCTTAGTCGACCGGCACGTTGCTGCCGAAATGGCGGCACCAGCGCAGCTTGAACACCGCCCACTCCGCTTCGGCCAAGGTCACGAAAGTATCACCGGTGTAACTAATGGGATCGGCCGGCGTGGCGCCGAGTTGAGCCAGTCGATAGGGCAGGCCCTTGTGCTCCTGGACCAGGATATAGTGGCCCGCAAATGGCTCGCTCCGCATGCGATTGAGTACGCGCTGCAGGTCGGCGCTATGTCGTCCGTGCGGGTGCGCACGGAATTCCTGCGCCAGATGCGCAACATCCTGACAGAGTTTGTCCACGACCCCCTCTTGATTGGCTCAGCGCCCTTGACTATCAGCGACGGCAGCTTATCTGCGCCATGGGCCCGTCGCAATTGGGGGGACAGTTACTTACAGGGAACCGGCAGCGGTTGTGTCGACCGTAGGTTCAATAGGGTCTCCCGATCAATCTGTCGGAATGCGTTTAGCGTATGGCTTTAGGAACTGCCATGTCGGCGTATCGGGTCGACATGGGATGGCCAAATCGATACGATCCGCGCCTTCCGATGGTCAGGGGTCGGGATACACGCTGCGTTTAGGGTAGATCACATGACCGATTCGGACACTTCACATTCGTTACCATCCTCGCCCCGCAAACGACGCGGCGTGCTGTGGGCCGTGGTGCTATTGCTCGCGGGAGCGGTGGCCGCAGGCATCTGGTGGCAAGGCCAGCAGAGCGGTGCGACCGGTGGCGACGCCGCCAAGCAAGGTCAACCGGCCGAGGGCGCCGGGGCTCCTCCCGGACCGCCGGTAACGGTCGCGAATCCGATCTCCAAGAAGATCGTTGAGTGGGACGAGTACGCCGGACAGTTCAGGGCAATCGATTCCATCGATGTCCGCGCGAGGGTCAGTGGCTACCTTGAGAGCATCCATTTCACGGACGGTGAGGTGGTTCAGCAGGGCGACCTGTTGTTCACCATCGAAAAGCGTCCGTTCGAGATCGCGCTCAACTCCGCACGGGCGCAGCTGGCCGAGGCGAACGCACAGCTCAGTCTCGCCAACCGAAATCTCAAGCGTTACGAGAAGATGCGTGAAGGAAACATCGTAGGCGAGTCCGATTATGACGACCGCGTCGAGGCGGTCAGCGCCGGGAAGGCAGCCGTGGCCGTCGCCCAGGCCGAAGTCGAACAGGCTGAGCTCGATCTCGGATATACGGAGATTCATGCGCCGGTGAAAGGCCGGATCAGCCGCCATGAAGTAAGCGCGGGCAACCTCATCACCGGCGGCTACACGGGCGATGTCACCTTGTTGACGACGATCGTGTCGATGGACCCGATCTATTTCGAGTTCGATGTCAGCGAAGCGAACTACCTCGCCTATCAGCGTGCCGCCGAGCGCGGCGTGATGCCGTCGATGCGCGACAACAAGATTGAGGTCTTTGCAAAGCTACCAGACGAGGAGCAGTGGAGTCACAAAGGCAGTCTGGAGTTCCTCGATAACCAGGTTAACGAGACATCGGGCACCATCCGCGCCAGGGCCACCTTCTCGAACTCCAACGATGCATTCACAGCGGGCCAGTTCGGCCACATCCGGGTTCCGGGCTCCGAGCCGTATGAGGCCATTCTGTTGCCGGAGACCGCGATCGTAACGGATCAGTCGCAGAAGATCGCCCTGGTCGTGGCCGATGACGGAACGGTCGGCGTGAAGATTTTGCGTGTTGGGCCCAGCTACAACAATATGCGGATTATCCGCGAAGGTTTGGCGCCGACGGACAAAGTGGTCATCAATGGATTGTTGCGCGCTCGGCCGGGCTCGAAGGTTGCGGCCAAGATGGGCAGCATCGAAGCCGCGTCGCAAGAGACGGCAGCCGAGTAAGCAGACATGAATTTCGCCCGCTTCTTTGTCGACCGGCCGATCTTTGCCGGCGTCGTCTCGATCTTCATCACGCTCATCGGGGGCATTGCCTATTTTGCCTTGCCCGTAGCGCAGTACCCAGAGATTGCGCCCCCCAATGTGGTGGTGACCGCGCAATATCCCGGTGCGTCAGCAGAGGTGATCAGCAACACGGTGTCGACGCCCCTCGAGCAGGAGATCAATGGTGTCGACGAGATGCTCTACATGCTGTCGCAGGCGACCAGCGACGGCAAGCTGACCATTACGGTTACTTTCAAGCTCGGCACCGATCCCGACGAGGCGCAGGTGTTGGTGCAGAACCGCGTCTCGGCAGCGGAGCCTCGCCTTCCGGAGGAAGTGCGCCGCCTTGGCGTCACAACGCGCAAGAACTCGCCGGACTTCCTGATGGTGGTTCACGTCTTTTCTCCGGACGACACGCGCGACCAGCTCTACATCTCCAACTATGCGACGCTGCAGCTGGTCGACGTGCTCAAGCGCATCGACGGCGTCGGCGACGTTCAGGTGTTTGGCGCGCGCGAGTATGCCATGCGTGTCTGGTTGGATCCGGACAAGATCGCGGCTCGCAACCTGACCGGTCCTGAAGTCGCCGATGCTGTTCGCTCGCAGAACCTGCAGGTGGCGTCCGGTGTGCTTAACCAACCGCCGGTACCGAACCCTGGCGCCTTCCAGATGAATCTGGAGACGTTAGGTCGTCTGGTGGAGCCGCGCCAATTTCAGAACATTGTCGTCAAGACTGGCGAAAATGGCGAGGTGACTCGGCTGCGCGACGTCGGCACCGTGGAGTTGGGAGCGCAGGACTACGGGCTCAACGCATACCTGGGCGAGAAAGGCGCTGTTGCGATCGGCGTCTTCCAGCGCCCCGGTGGAAACGCGCTCGAGACCGCCGATGCCGTCCTCAAGACTTTGGCCGACATGAAAGGTCGGTTCCCGCCCGGCCTGACCTACGAGGTGGTCTACAATCCGACGGAGTTCATTTCGAAATCGATCGACGAGGTCATCACGACCATTTTCGAGGCGATCGCGCTCGTGGTCTTTGTCGTCATCATCTTCTTGCAGACTTGGCGCGCATCGATCATTCCGATCATCGCCATTCCGGTCTCGTTGGTGGGCAGCTTCGCTGTCATGGCGACGCTGGGCTATTCGATCAACACCCTCACGCTGTTCGGGCTGGTGCTCGCCATCGGCATCGTCGTCGACGACGCGATCGTCGTGGTTGAGAATGTGGAGCGCAATCTGCGCCTAGGTATGTCGCCGAAAGAGGCCGCGCGCCGCACCGTCGATGAAGTCGGTGGCGCGCTGATTGCCATTGCCCTGGTCTTGACGGCCGTGTTCATTCCTGCCGCCTTCGTCACCGGCATTTCAGGCCAGTTCTTCCGGCAATTCGCGGTGACGATCGCGACGTCCACCGTCATTTCTCTCCTTGTGTCGCTGACACTCAGTCCGGCCCTCAGCGGCATCCTCTTCAAGCCACATCGGCAGCACGATGACCATCAAGAGCGTGGCTTCCATCCGATCGCTCGCTTCTTCCAGGGATTCAATCGAGGTTTTGATGGCTTGGCGCGCGGATATGCCGGCTTGGCCAGACGGCTCATCGCGATCGGGCCAATTGTGCTCCTGGTTTACGCGGGGCTGATCGGTCTGACGGTCTGGCAGTTCAACCGCGCGCCGACGGGCTTCATCCCGACCCAGGACGAGGGCTATCTCATCACGATCGTCCAGCTGCCGCCTGGCTCGTCCCTGGCGCGCACCGATGAGGTCGTGAAGCATGCGACCAAGATCATGCTGGAAACGCCGGGGATTGTGAATACCGCGGGCTTCACTGGATTGGACGGTGCAACCTTCACCAATGCGTCGAACGCAGCGGCGATCTTCTCGGTTCTTGCACCGTATGAGGAGCGCGTTGCCAAGGGCCTGAGCGCCGGTCATATCCTGGGTGACGTCACCCAGCGTCTCGGTGCGATCGAGGAAGGTTTCATCATCACCGTCCCGCCGCCGCCCGTGCGCGGCATCGGCAATGCCGGCGGTTTCAAGATGATGATCCAGGATCGCGGCGGACAGGGTCTGAAGGCCCTCGAGGAAGCGGCGACGCAGATCATGATCGCGGGCAACCAGACCGCAGGACTGGCGGGCGTCTTCACGCTGTTCAATACCTCGACCCCGAAGCTGTTTGCCGAGATCGACCGCGTTCGCGCGCAGATGTTCCATGTCCCGGCCGAACGCGTGTTCCAGACGCTCGAGGTCTACATGGGGTCGACCTTCATCAACGATTTCAACTTCCTGAATCGGACGTTCCGCGTGACCGCCCAGGCGATGGGCGAGTTCCGTCAGAATGCCGCCACCATCGCGAATTTCAAGACGCGCAACGACTTGGGCGAGATGGTGCCGATCGGAGCGGTGGCGAAGATCAAGGACATCTCCGGCCCGTACCGAGTTGCGCGATACAACTTGTTCCCGGCCGCGGAAGTGCAGGGGAACGTCGCGCCGGGAACTTCGACCGGCACGGCGTTGACGACTATGGAGAACCTCGCCAGCCAGAGCCTGACCGAGGGATTCGGCTATGAATGGACCGAGCTCGCGTACCAGCAGAAGCTGGCCGGCAACACCGGACTGTTCGTGTTCGGCGCGGCGGTGTTGTTCGTCTTCCTGGTCCTGGCGGCGCAGTATGAGAGCTGGTCTCTCCCATTGTCCGTCATCCTGATCGTGCCGATGTGCCTGCTGGCGGCGGTGACCGGGCTGCTGATGCGCGGCCTGGATGTCAACGTGCTGTCGCAGGTCGGCTTCGTGGTGCTGGTCGGTCTTGCTGCCAAGAACGCGATTCTGATCGTGGAGTTTGCCAAGCAGGCGGAAGAAGAGGGCAAGAACCCGACGGAAGCTGCGGTACGCGCGGCAGGTACGCGCCTGCGGCCGATTCTCATGACCTCCTTTGCTTTCATCCTTGGCGTGGTGCCGCTGGTGATCGCGAGCGGAGCGGGCGCCGAGATGCGCATCGCCATGGGTACGGCCGTGTTCGCGGGTATGATCGGCGTGACGTTCTTCGGTCTCATCTTCACGCCGGTGTTCTACGTGGTCGTCCGCCGACTCGCGATCTGGCTGCGTGGCCACCGTCCTGGACATTCCACGCCCGCGTCAAGAAGCGCGGAGTGATTGGGGTCAGCTAGCGGCGATCGGCAGCGCTCTACCTTTCGACGCCGCTTTGATGCGCTCGGCGACCAGCTCCTGCAATCGCCAGAGATAGCGGTCATGGATGTCGAGGTCCTCGAGGTGCGCCACCGTGTGCATGAGATACTCGGCTCCGGTTCCCCAGTGCCCGCAAGCCTTGGACAGAATGTCGGCGGTCTCCTCCAGCGTGTGTGGTCCGCAATAGGTCGGGCCTTTGCGATTGATGGCAAAGGCGAGCGCACGCGTCTTTCCTTCCTCGGTCTCGACTGTCATCCAGCGCGGGAGATTACTGGCAGGCTTTACGCTGGTCTCCCGTCGCAGGAGCTGGCCCAGGCGCTCTTCGACGTACCGGGCAGGGATTCGCTGCGCCACGCCCCGGCATGAGCCGCCGACGTCGAGCGCCATCATCAGGCCCGGATAATCGACCGAGCCGCGATAGCGCAACAAACGCAGGCAGAATCTCCGATGCCAGCCGCGCAACAGGGCATGACGCTGGCCGTCGACCTCGCAGGCTGGCTTCCAGATCAGCGATCCGTAGGCGAAGATCCAAAGGTCGTGACCCTTGGGATGCGCCGCCAACACCGCGGCGCGCCGCTCGTCGTGGTCCTGTTCGGTCAAAGGCTCGAACCCGGGAGGCGGGCCGGGATCGACCACGGGTCGATGGACGAGAGCGACAAGATCCGCGGTCAACGACATTTGATGCCGGCGCGACATGGCAGGGTGGATTCCCAGAACGGGCAAGCTCTCGACGGCATTTATCGCAACGATTCAGCGTGATATCAAGGGAATGACCCGCCGATAGGAGCCCCATCTTGACGAGCCGACGGCACGATCCGACATCCTGACCATGGATTCCCTTCTGGTCATCAACGCCAAGGCCAAGGATATCGGCGGATTTCCGGTGCGCCGCGCCCTGCCGGCGATCGAGCGCCGGATGGTGGGTCCGTTCGTATTCCTCGACCAGATGGGGCCAACGCAGCTGGCGCCGGGCCAGCGGCTCGACGTGCGTCCGCATCCGCATATTGGTCTCAGCACCATGACCTATCTGTTCGAAGGAGAGATCCTCCATCGTGATTCCCTGGGAACGGTCCAGACGATCCAGCCCGGCGCGATCAATTGGATGACAGCCGGCCGTGGCATCGCTCATTCGGAGCGCACGCCGGCGCAAGTGCCCAGTACCGCCGTGCTCTCCGGCATTCAGTTCTGGGTCGCGTTGCCGGAGTCGCACGAAGAGATGGACCCGGCCTTTGTTCACCTGGAGGCGAACGAACTGCCGGTGCTCGCAGACCGGTCGGTTTCGGTGCGGCTCATCGCCGGCGCGGCGTTCGGTCAAGGCTCGCCGCTCCGTGCGCCGCATCCAATGCTGTGCATGGATGTCGCCTTGTCGAAAGCGACATGGCAAATTCCTGCCGACTATCCCGAGCGCGCCCTCTATGTGGCCTCCGGCGAGATCGAGGTCGGTGGCGTCAACCATGCGCAGGGGCGGTTGCTGGTTTTCCCGGCCGGGTATCTCGCCCAGGTAAGGGCCATTTCCGATGCCCGGTTGATGGTCCTGGGTGGTGATCCGATGGAGGGGCCGCGGCACATCTGGTGGAACTTCGTCTCGAGTTCAAAGGACCGGATCGAACAGGCCAAGGCTGACTGGAAGCTGGGTCGATTCGCTGGCGTTCCGGGCGAAACCGACGTCATCCCGCTGCCTGAATAGAAACCGCCCCTGATCCAGACGTCAGGCCGACGCGTAGTCTGGATATGTTTTCTCTAGCTTGTCGCCACGTTCGATTGGTTACGATCGGCCTTCTTATGGCCGTGCTGAGTGCGTGCGCGGCCGAGACGCTTCTGCTTCCCCTGAACTGGAGTGAGCAAGGCAGTCACGTCCTTGCTGCCACCGACTTGGCGTACGGCGCGGATGCGCGGCAGACGCTGGATGTCTACCGCCCGGAAGGAGCGCAGCAAGCGCCCGTGATGGTTTTCTGGTACGGAGGATCGTGGCAACAAGGCTCTAAGGACTATTACCGGTTCGTCGGTCAATCGCTCGCGCGGCGCGGCTTCGTCGCGATCCTGCCTGACTATCGTCTGGCGCCGGATCACCCATTCCCGGCCTTTGTCGAGGATGCGGCATCCGCCGTGCGATGGGCGCGCGATCATGCTGAGAAATTCGGCGGCGATCCCAACCGGATCTATATCTCCGGCCATTCGGCTGGCGGCCATAGTGCACTGATGCTTGCTCTCGACCCGCAATATCTGGATGTAGTCGGGTTGGCACCGTCTGACCTTGCTGGCGTGGTCTCGCTGGCAGGTCCAACCGGTTTGGAGAATCTGCGCGGCGAGGCGCTCAAGGGCGTGTTTCCCCGCGCCATTCCCGACGACCCATTCTCGCCGGTCGCGTTGGCTGTCCGTCACGCGGAAATGGCGCCCCCCATCCTCTTGATGATCGGCCTTGACGACGACGTCGTCTATGCCAGCAGCGTCGCCAGGCTGGCCGATGCGATTCGCTCCGGCGGAGGCTCAGTCACGGTCAAAGCCTATCCGGCAGTCGGGCACATCGGGCTGATGCTGGGATTCGCCCCGCCGTTTGAAGGGATCAGTCGCGCAGTGGACGACTTGGCCCGGCTTGCCGGCCTCTGAAACCCCGGTCTCAACCAGGTCGGACCGCGCCGGACGCATACAACATCCCCGCTCCGAAAGCCGCGGCATTGACCGCGATCGAAAGTGCAAGTGCCCAGCCCCAGCGGCCACGCAAGGCGGCCGCGTAGAAGAGCGCCTCGACCAGGACCACGCCTGCTTCGCCCAGCGCGACAGCGCCCCACCAGCTCCCGGTCCAATTCTCCAATCTCGAAAATCCAGCCCAAACCGCAGGATTCGTCGCGCCCGTGCCGATCACGGCGGCGGCTCCGCACCGGACTGCAGCGCCGAACCCCGACCGATCAAATTGCTTATGCAGCAGGGCGCCAAGCAGCGCCGCGATGGCTGCCTCGATCAGCATGCCGAGCAGGAACGCGATCCCTTTGGTCATGCTAAGCCAGCGTTGCGCGTTGCGCGACGAGGTCGCACTGCAGCGGCCATCCGAGTCCTACCCCCCTCGTTGGCGATCACCACGCGGTACTGCCGCCATCGACCGGCAGCAATATGCCCGTCACGTAGCTCGCCGCGTCCGACGCCAGGAACGCTACGGCCGCCGCGACATCGACCGGTTCGCCGACGCGGCGCAGCGGAATGGTCTGAGCCAGACGGCCCAGTACGTCTTCGCGCTTTTCGTCGCCGCGGCCCGACAGCAGCATGTCCGTTTCGGTGTCGCCCGGGCATACGGCATTGACCCGAATTCCGTCCTTCGCGTGATCGACCGCCATCGAGCGGGTGAGCTGCGCGATCGCACCCTTGCTCGCGCCGTAGGCGACCGCGTTGTGCGCGCCGACGACGGCCCAGTCGGATGCTATGTTGACGATGGCGCCGCTTCGGCCGTCCGCTGTGAACTGGCGGCGCATTACCGGCACAACGGCCCGGCACAGCTGAAAGACCGCCGTCACGTTGGTGGCGATCACCGCATCCCACTCCGCGTCCGTGCAATCCGCCGCATTGCTGCGCGACAGGATGCCGGCATTGTTCACCAGCACGTCGATACGCCCCTCCCGCCCGAGCACATCATCCATCAAGCGCTCCGGAAATCCCGGCGCCGTGACGTCGCCCTGGACGAAACGCGCGGTTCTGCCGGTCGTTCGAATCCGCCCCTCGACCGCGGCGCCGGCCTTCTCGTCCCGGCCTATCAGCACGACTCTCCCGCCAAGCTCGGCGCAGGTTTCGGCGATGGCCGCGCCGATGCCGCGCGTTCCCCCCGTGACGATCACGACCTTTTCCGCAAGATGAATCACGACCAGTCTCCTGCCGCCCGGCATGCTGACGTGAAAGCGCCGATCCTGGCAAGCCGACTGCGGCCCTATTTGGCTTTTTTGCCGTCTTTCTTCGGTTCCGAGCGATATGGAATGCGCGCCCGTCGATCGGTGTCGTAGAGCTCCGCGCCGTAGTTGCGGTTGTATTGCTTCGAGGCGTCCTGGAACGGCTGGAAGTCCCAGGGCGTGATCTTGCCCTTGAGCAACGCCTCCTGGATCAGGATGCGGTTGCGCTGGCCTTCGACCACCTGGGTGCGGATCGCCGCGCTGTCCCATTTCGCCGCGACCTCGGCCGCGAATGCCCGCGCGATCTCGCGATGTTTCGGATCGCCGGCGAGGTTGTTCAACTCGTGCGGATCCGCCGCGATATCATACAGCTGCGGCGCATCACCGGCGCAGGACACGTATTTCCATCGGTCGCGCCGGATCATGAATGCCGGCTGGAACGTGCCTTCCGCCATGTATTCGCCGAACACCGTGTTGGACCAGCCTTTCTTCGAGCCGGCCGCGAGGCCGAGCAAGCTGTTGCCATCGACCGGCGCGGCATAGCTGACGCCCTTGCCGTCCGTCGCGATGTCGCAGAAGGTCGGCAGCAGGTCCATCAGCGAGACATGCTCGGCCACCTGCCGCGCCTTCAGCGCCCTGGGCGCATGGATGATCATCGGCACGCGGGTCGAATGCTCGAAGAAGGTCATCTTGTACCAGAGGCCACGCTCGCCCAGCATGTCGCCGTGGTCCGCCGACACGACGATGATGGTGTTGTCGGCCTGGCCGGTCTCCTCGAGCGCGCGCAGCACCTGACCGAGCAGCCGGTCGCTGTAGCTGATCATGGCGTAGTAGCCGCGCCGGGCCGCTCGAAGGTGTTGCTCGGTCACGCGATATTCGTCGCGGTCGTAGAGTTCGTACATGCGCTTGCCGACCGCCTCGCGCTTCGCGGGAGCAATGTATGACACCACGGGAAGGTCGATCTCGTCCTCGCGATAGGCATCATAGTCCGCGCGTGGGCCGAGATACGGGTCGTGCGGCTGCATGAACGAGACGCACATCATGAACGGCCGCTGGTCGTTGCCGCGCGCGTGGTCGTGGAGCCAGCGCTGCGTGGTATAGGCGACCTCGTCGTCATGCTCCATTTCCAGCGAGCGATCGTACGGGCCGGCTTCCGTCACGCTCAGCATGTTATGGAACCACCAATGGATTTTCTTCGGCTCTTCCCAGGTCGGGGTCCAGCCGAAATCGCCGGGATACATGTCGGTGGTGACGCGATCCTCGAAGCCGTGCAACTGATCGGGTCCGACGAAATGCATCTTGCCGGAGAGGCAGGTGCGATAGCCCGCGAGCCGCAGGTAATGCGCGAAGGTCGGGACCGAGGAGGGGAACTCCGCCGCGTTGTCCCAGGCGCCGATCCGGCTGCACAGCTGCCCGGCCATCATGGAAAAGCGACCCGGAGCACACAGCGGGGAGTTGGTATAGGCGCTGTCGAACTGCACAGCCTCCACCGCCAGTCGGCTCAGGTTTGGCGCCTTGACGACCTTGTGCCCGTAGCTCGGCAGGAACTGCGGCGCCAATTGATCGAACATCACATAGAGGATGTTGGGGCGGCGCTTCTTGGAAAGGGCGGGGGCGGCAGCTTTTCGCGTGGCCATGGGCATTTCATGCTGGAATCGCAGGATTTCAGGAGATTAGCGGCCATCCGGCCTGTGCGGTAGCGCGTTCCCGGCCAGGGATTGCGGCGCAGCGACATGCGCAGCATGGCAGCCCTGCGCGCCGATTCATTGACTTTTAACCTAGGTCCCGTCATATACGCGGCGCCGAGGCAATCCAGCCTCTTCTCTCGCGACCGCGCGCAGGCGTAATCGGCGTTCAATCGCCGGCCACTCCGTCCCGAGACCATTTCTCCAACATCGTCCCGCAACAGCGCGCATGCCGGGTCACAAACCCGGGCCCTTCCCAAAAGAAGCGCCTATATCGAGCCGCGTTCGCGCTTGGCCTTGTGCCAACGCAGCGGTCGCGGCTGCACATGCACTGAAAGACAACAGAACACATGACTACCTTTACCGAATTGAAGCTGAGCGCCCCCTTGCTGCAGGCGCTCGCCACCGAAGGCTATGAGACACCGACGCCGATCCAGGCGCAGGCGATTCCCCCGTTGCTCGAAGGCCGCGACCTGCTGGGCATCGCCCAGACCGGAACCGGCAAGACGGCAGCGTTCGCGCTGCCGCTGCTGCAGCGCCTCACGTCCACCGATCGGCGCGCCGGCCCGCGTTCCGTCCGCGCCCTCATCCTGACGCCGACCCGCGAACTCTGCATCCAAATCCTCGACTCCTTCCGCACCTATGGCCGCCATCTGCGCCTGAGCCGTGCCGCCGTTTATGGCGGCGTCAGCCAAGGCCCGCAGGTGCATAACCTAGCGCGCGGCCTCGACGTCCTGGTCGCCACGCCGGGCCGTCTGCTCGACCTGATGAACCAGGGCCAAGTGCGGTTCGACAGTCTCGAAGCCTTTGTGCTCGACGAGGCGGATCGCATGCTCGACATGGGCTTCATCGTCCCGGTGAAGCGCATCGTCGCGAAGCTGCCGAAAGAGCGCCAGACCCTGCTGTTTTCCGCGACCATGCCGCAGGCCGTCCACGGTCTGGTTGCGAGCCTGCTGAAGGAGCCGGTACGCGTTGAAGTGACGCCGGTTGCCACGACTGCCGAGCGCATTGCTCAGCGCGTGCATTTCGTCGAGAAGGCCAACAAGCGCGCATTGCTGCAGCATCTGCTGACTGACAAGGCGATCGCGCGGGCGCTGGTCTTCGCCCGCACCAAGCATGGCGCCAACAAGGTGGCGGAGCAGCTCGACCGCGCCGGGGTGCGCACCGACGCCATCCACGGCAACAAATCCCAGAATGCTCGACAGAAGGCGCTCGAGGACTTCCGCAACGGCAAGGTCCGCGTCCTGGTGGCGACCGATATCGCCGCCCGCGGCATCGATGTCGACGGCATCACCCATGTGATCAATTTCGACCTGCCGAACGAACCGGAGAGCTACGTCCATCGCATCGGCCGCACCGCGCGCGCCGGCAATGACGGCATCGCGATCTCGTTCTGCGATGCGGAGGAGCGCGCGTTCCTGCGCGACATCGAAAAGACCATCCGGCAGCAGGTTGCAGTCGACGCGGACCATCCGTTCCATGCCGCGCATATCGCCGATGGCGCGCGCGGTGGCGGCGGGGCTCCCGCCGGCCAGCGCGGCCGCGGCGGAAATCGCGGCAAGCCGCAACGTCACGGATCCGAAGGATCGACAGCCGGCCGCGGCGCGGGGCGAAGCCATGGCCAGCACCGCGGCCGCCAAGCGAACAGCGAGCATCCTCACGGTCGCGACATGCGGAAGCCGGATGGATCTGAAGGCCACCACCGGGGATCGAACGGGCATCGGCCACACGCCGAATCGCAAGGCGCTGAGCCGCGTGGGCATTCCCATGCCCGAGATGGGCGGCGACCGGATGCCGGCCGCGACGGTGGCGAGCGCCATCGCGGATCGAACGGACAGCGCCAGCACGCTCATAGCGGCGAGCCGCGCGAGCAGGGCAGCCGGCACGGCCAGCGCCAGGAGCAAGGAAAGTCCGCTCAGAACGGCCATAAGGCGCCTGGTCAACGGCCCCACGGTCAGCAGCATGCCCGGCAGGACAATGGCGGGCAGCAGCCTCTAAAGCGCGCCAACCGGGGCGAGCGCGGCAACGCGCCTTCCGGCGGCGGCCGTCCGCAGCGTCTCGAGCCGGTGCGTATGCGTTAACCGGGAGCTATGCGCTCGTAACAGGATCGGCACCGCTGGCCCCTGGCCGGCGGTGCCGTTTTCTTGAGAGTTGCCCTGCTATTGGGCGGGGATGCGGACGTTGGCGTTCGCCGCGATCCGCGACGCCGGCAGGTGGACCGTTGCGGTGGTACCTTTGCCGGGCGTGCTGACGATTTCCAGGCGTCCGCCATGCAGTTCGCAGAACGCCTTGGCAATCGAAAGGCCGAGGCCGGTGCCCTCGTATTTGCGCACCAGCCAGTTCTCGAGCTGGACGAATGGCTTGGCAACCTTCTCCACTTCGCTCGCGCTCATGCCGATGCCGGAATCCATGACGGCGATCTCGATGCCAGCCGGTGTCGCCTTGCTGGCGATCCGGATCGCGCCGCCTTTGGGCGTGAACTTGATCGCGTTGGACAGCAGGTTGAGCAGGGTCTGCTTCAGCAACCGCTCGTCTCCGACGATTGGCGGAACCGCAGTCGGCGCCTCGACCGATATGGTGAGGCCGCCGGCATGGGCCTTCCCGCGCACCAGGATCAGGCACGCGGCGACCAGCTTCTGGATCTCGAGCATCGATTCATTGAGCGCGGTCTGCCCCGCTTCCACGCGGCTCAGATCCAGGATGTCGTTGATGATGGCAAGCAGGTGCCGGCCGCTTTCATGGATGTCGCTGGCATATTCGCGATAGACCGGCGAGCCGAGCGGTCCCATCAGTTCGCCGTTCATGATCTCGGAGAAGCCGATGATGGCATTGAGCGGCGTGCGCAGCTCGTGGCTGACGTTGGCCAGGAACTGCGACTTGGCGCGGTTGGCGATCTCGGCTTCCATCTGCGCGTGCCTCAGCGCGTCCTCGGTCTGCTTGCGTTCGGTGATGTCCTGGATGGTGCCGAAGGCCGATTGCAGCTTGCCGTCGTCGGAAAGAAGCCGGCGGCCGATCTCTGAAACCACCGCCACCGAACCATCTTTGCGCTGGATGCGGTATTCCTGCGTGAACTCCTCCGCTCTGTTGCGCAGGATCTCGGCAAAGCTCCGCCGCATTTTCTCGCGATCTTCCGGATGAACGATGGTCTCGATGAAAGCGGCGGTGCTCGTAGGCAGGGACGCGGCCGGCCATCCGAAGAACGCCGCGGCCGTGTCCGAGAAAGCAAGCCGCGGCTCCTGCCCACGGTGGCCCACACCGGCGGCGATGGTCCAGTGGACGAGGCCCGCCACGCGTTCGGCCTGCCGGTAGCGCGCTTCGCTTTCACGAAGCGCTTCCTCAATCTGCTTTTGCTCGGTGACGTCGACCATGGCACCGTAGAGCCAGGTCTGGCCATCCTCCGACTTGATGACGCTGACCAGGTCGCGAATCCATACGATGCGGCCATCCGTCGCGATCAGGCGATATTCCAGGTTGTGGTCGACCCCGGCGCGCGAATATTCCGCCGCTTCGCGCATGACCCGATCGCGGTCTTCCGGGTGCAGACGCTCCGGCCACAAGTCCTTCTCGACCCAGTCCTTGGCGGAAACTCCGACGACAGCTTCGATCTGCGGCCCGACATAGGTGATGCGATAGGTCGTGAAGTCCGCTTCCCAGGGAATCGCACGCGAAGATTCGGCCAACGCACGGAAACGCTGGTCGCTGCGGCGCAGCGCCAGCTCGATCTGCTTCAAATCGGTAATGTCGAGATGAGTGCCAGACATGCGCTGCGGCGCGCCGGCTGCGTTCCGCACCACCGTCCGGCCGCGGCTCAGGATCCAGTGCCAATCGCCGTTCTTGGCACGGATGCGATAGATCGCCTGGAACAGGTCCGTCCGGCCTTGCAGATGATCGTCGATCGCGGCCTGCATGGCCGACCGATCGTCGGCGTCCATCAGGGCATCCCAGGCCGACGTGCTGAAATTGACTTCGCCCGACCGATAGCCCATGCGCTCCAGCATGCGCGGATCGAACTTGTACTCGCCCGTCGTCACATGCCAATCCCACAAGCTGACGCCCGTGCCATCCAACGCGAGATCGAGTCGCTGCTGGCTGGAGCGCAGATCGGATTCGACCGCGCGAAGGTCAGTGATGTCCTGGGCGACGCCGCGCAGCCGCACCGCTGAGCCACCCGGCGCCCGTTCGACCGCGACCTTGGCGGAAATCCGGCGGACACCACGTTGGCGGTGATTGATGCGGTACTCGATCGAATACTCGGTCAAGGGGCTGGCCAGGATCGAGTCGACGGTCGCCTTGACCTGTTCGCGATCTTCGTCCAGCAGCGCGTCGAGAAACATCTTGCGTGTGACGTGCGTACCTGGCGGCTGGCCGAAGATGTCCAGGGCCTCGTCGCTGGCGATCATCTCGTCCGTTGCGACGTCGACTTCCCATGAGCCGAGATGCGCGTGCCGCTCGGCCGCGTTGAGGCGCCCGACGGTGGCGCGTAGCTCCGCTTCGACCGACGCCTGCTGCGCATCGGCCTGGACCGCGGCAATGACCGAGCCGCAGGCATTGGTCAGCGGCTCCAGGAAGCCCACGATGGCCTCGTCGTAGCCGCCGAGACGATTGGCGACGCCCATCAGGCCGACCATGTCCTGGCCGGCATAGAGCGGGACGCCAAGGAAGCAGTCGAGCGGGGGATGCCCTTCCGGCCGCCCGCCGCGACGCGGATCGACGGCGGGATGGTTGTCGATCACCGGCTCGCCGCTGGTGATCGCCGCACCGAACAACGTTTCGACATTGCGGAGTTCCAGGCTCTGGGCCGCATCCTCCGCATAGAGCCGCCGCGTCTCCTCGTTCCAGGCAACGTTGGTGACGGCGTGCGCCTTGAGATGCGGCTTGCCGTCGTCATCGTGGCGAATCTCGCCGACGAAGCCATAGGCGCTCTGGGTAACGTGGAGCAATGTGGCCAGCATCTGCTCGTACGATTTTTTCGGATCGCTGTCGCCGATGTAGCTCGACTGGATCTGCCGAACCGCATCGAGCAGGGCAGTCGTACGCTCCGCCTGTTCGTTCGCCTCGACCTCAGCCGTGATGTCGCGCGCGGTCCCGCGATAGCCTACGAACTGTCCATCCGGGCGATAGAGCGGGTGTCCGCTGATGCTGGCGTGGAAACGCTGGCCGTCCGGTCCGCGATAGGAGAACTCGAAATCGCGGAAGCTGCTGCGCGCGTCGAGGGTGGCGCGGTAGCGGTCCCACACTGGATCCTTGGCATCGACGCCGGGCATTTCCCAGCGCCGCAGGCCAATCAACTCCGCTCCGACCAGGCCCCCAAGCGGGCGGCGGCCGGTATCCATGGTGAACCGATACTTGGCATCGATCTCCCACAGCCAATCGGCGGCGGATTCGGTGAACTCCTGGAACCGGTCCTGGCTTTCCTGCAGCGCGCTCACCGCGGCCGACCGCCAGCGCGACTCGTCCGCAAGTCTCGTGCGCAGACGAACGGCAGCCACGCCCACCACCGCCAGCAGCAGCGCCAGCGCTACAGCAGCAATGGCCCAGATCACCGCCAAATCAAGGTTCCTTGGCACGACGCGCCGACACGCCGCCGCCTCGACCGCATCGTCGAATGCGTGGCGCGCAGGTGCGCGTGCGGTGCTGCCCTGTCAACCATCTGGCCCATCGAAACCCTCCCTGGCGCCGACGTCGAGCCGGGCGCATGGAGACCAATGGGTATTATGCCGGAATTATGATTAACGATATGTTTCTGAGCCGGTTCCGAGCCGGTAACCAGCGCCAGATTAAGCTATTGAAATATCACATTAAATCATAGATAGAGCGGACGACCTATCCGGCTTCTCTCACCTACGATCGTGTCGAGCGAGACACGTCCTCGGGTAGACCCAGCCGGCCGATGGCTGGCAGCCTGAGGGCAGGGCGCAGCAGGTCGACCCCGAAGGACAGGCCCAGCAGGTTGATTTCCACGCCTTCCTCGGCTGCAACCGTCGCCCCAAGCAGGCCGAGCAGCGAGACCTGCAGCCCGGTGCCGCTGGGCGCGAAACCGGCGGGCTGGTACCACGGCCGGTAGTCTTTGCCGATCGCGCTCGCCGGAATATCGAGGCTGAGTTCCGGCACTTCGCGTGCCACGTGGGCCAGGAACGTGTTGCTGTTAGGCCCTGGCCAGGTCACGTATTCGTCCTTGAAGGGATAGGAGGCGACCGCGCTTTCGATCTGGTCGATCAGAGCTTCTGCCTCCGGCCCGCGCACATCGACCAGCAGCGACGGCGTCGATCCGTACCAGAGGCCGTCAACGGTGGCATAGTCGGTGCGCAGCTTGGAGCCCGAGCCCCATCCCACGACCTCGTACCGCTTGTAGGTGTCGGCATCGGCGCGCTTGACCACGATCCACGGATGGGTTGCGAAGATGCCGCGCCAGGCAAAGGCGCGCGCATTGTAGATCTGCACCACCGCTTCGCGATACACCTTCGGGTCCGGCGCCAGGCCTGACGACTGCCGGGGCGCGTTGCTCCACGAATAGTTCGGCGAGCTGTAGCGTGCGCAGCTCACCAGCACCGGGACCGCGATCCAGGCCAAGACGATCAAGAGAACCAGCTTCATACCCCGCCTTCGAACCATCACCCCATCCACCCCACCTTCGCTCTAAGGTAGGGAGGCGCATGGTCCCGCGCTAGCCCCCGGCGTGGATGACAGGGTCAAATATGGGTGAAGGTGGATTGGTCACTCCGCTTCGAGGGCGCGCAGGAACTGATCCAACTCCCCCTTCGGGATGTCGACCAGGTGGCGCCGTTCCGGATAGGCGCCGGACTTGATGTCGTGCGCCAGTTCCGAGAACGCCGCGATCCGCTCCTGCTGCAGCCGGTCGTACTCGGCGGCTAGGTTGCGATAGACTTTGGAATGACGTGGTACGTGGCCACGATTGGTGCCCAGCACGTCGGTCGCGAACAGGTACTGCGCGTCGCATCCCGCGCCGGCGCCCATCGAGATCATGAACAGCGAGGTGCGCTTGGAAATGGCGCTCGCGACGTCGGCCGGCACCACTTCGATTTCGGCCGAGAACGCGCCGGCCTCTTCCAGCGCCTTGACCTGGCGCCAGACCAGCAGCGCCGTCTCCAGCGTCTTGCCCACCGCCTTGAAGCCGCCGGTCCAGGTGCTCTTCGGCGGGATCAGGCCGACATGGCCACACACAGGAACCCCTTCGTCGCGCAGCCGCCGGATGACCTGCAGGCTGGCCGCGCACCACACCGCATCTCCACCTGCCTTGAGCGCCTTGAAGGCCGCCCGCAGATACTCCTCCGCCGATACGAACTCGCCGTATTCGAGCCCGGGGAATGTGAAGCAGGTCGGCACCGCTTCCCGGAACGCCGGACCGAGCACCTCTGGCGGCACCGACAGCATGTCGATGCCCGCCTTCTGCGCCGCTTCTGCTTCTTCCAGGGTTTCGACCCGCAGCATGCTCAGCTGGCGCTTGCCTTTCATGGCAAGTAAGTCGGCAACCGTCGGCCTCTTGTCTTGCATCGATTGTTCCCCCGGGCGGCCTTGCCGCCAACAGCAATCTTCGTGCGGCTACGCCGCCAACAGCGATTTCAGTTTGACCTGTGGCTGCGCCAAGGCCGCCGGGTCGGGCCGTGCGCCCTTGGCGATCAGCATCTCGGCCAGGCGGATGTCCTTCGCCACCGCGTTGCCGCGCGCGATCCCGCTCGCCGCCACCAGGCGTCCATCGCCGGCGAGGTGGAACAGAATGAAGGCATCCTCGGAAAGATCACGCCGCACCGCCTGCGTGCCTTCGTCAGGAAGACCGGCGATCTGTAAAGTGAGATCGTACTGGTCGGACCAGAACCATGGCACCGCGGACGCGCTTTCTCCGGCGCCCAGCATGTTGCGCGCGGCGAGTCCGCCCTGGTCCTGCGCGTTGCGCCAGCATTCGAGCCGCACGCGGCGCCCGCCATAGATCGCCAAGGGGAACGAGCAGCAATCGCCGGCCGCGTAGATGTCCGGGTCGGAGGTGCGCAGTTGCGCATCGACCGCGATCCCGTTCTCGACCGTCAGTCCTGCCTCTTGCGCCAGCTTCGTAACCGGGACGGCGCCGATACCGATGATGAGCAGATCCGCCGCAACGGTGCTGCCGTCGGCCAGTGCGATCTCGATGCCCGATGCGGTCTCGCGCAGCGCCAACACCGCCTTGCCACAGGCGAGCGTGACGCCTTCGCGGCGGTGACGTGCGTCGATCATTTGCGCGATCGCCTCCGGCACGCCGCGCGTCAGGATGCGGGGCAGCGCCTCGATGACCGTGACGCTGGCTCCCCGCTTGCGTGCGCTTGCCGCGATCTCCAGGCCGATGAAGCCGCCGCCGAGGATCGCGACATGGCTGCCGGCTTTGAGCGCATCGCGGATTCGCAAGGCGTCGTCGTGGGTGCGCAGGTACGCGCACCGACTGCTGTCCGCGCCCGGCAGTGGCAGCCGGCGCGGCAACGCTCCGGTCGTCAGCAGCAGCTTGTCATAGGGCAGGGTCCTGCCATCGGCGAGCGTCACACGCCGCGCCACCCGGTCGATCGCGACGGCGCTCGCGCCGGTCACGCAATCGATGCGGCGGCTGGCAAAATGCTCCCGGTCGCCAACGAGCTTGGGTGAGGGTTCTGCCTCTGACACCATCGTGTCCTTCGACAGCGGCGGCCGCTCGTAGGGCAGGTGCGGCTCATCGCCGATCAGCGTCACCGGTCCATCATATCCGCGCTCGCGCAGGGCCAGGGCGGCACGCGCGCCGCATTCTCCGGCGCCGACGATGAGCACGCCTGCGGTCATGCGGCTCAGCCGAGCTGGACGAGGACTTTGCCGGCCTCGACCTTGACCGGGTAAGTCTTCAGGTTGATGCAGACCGGAGCGCCCATGGCCTCGCCGGTCTTGTAGTTGAAGCGTCCGTTGTGCTTCGGGCACTCGATGATTTCATCCATCACCAGCCCGTCGGCCAGGTGCACCTGCTCATGCGTGCACAGGCCGTCGGTCGCGAAATAGCTGTTATCGGAGCTGCGATAGATGGCAAAGGTGCGCCCGCCGTGGTCGAAGCGAATGACATCTTCTTCGTCGATGTCGTCTGCTGCGCACGCCTCGACCCAATTGCTGCTCATATGGCTTGTTCCCAGAGATTGATGGTCATTCGGCGGGCGCCGGAACGGCGCCGCTTTGCGCCGCCGGCTGGTAGGGTTTCGCCGAGCCCGGCAGCTCCGGCTTGATGGTCCAGGTCGGCTCCTTCAGCTGCCGCAGCAGCGCCCCGATGATGTCGTGATAGGCCGCGATGGTGTTGGGATAGGGCTTGGGCAGATCCGGTCCCATCACCGCATGCAGCTTCGGCAGCGCGTGATACGGCACCATCGGGAAGATGTGGTGCTCGACGTGATAGTTCATGTTCCAATAGACGTAGCGAAAGATCGGGTTCATGTAGACCGTGCGCGAATTCAGCCGGTGGTCGAGCACGTCCTCCGCCAGGCCCGCGTGCTGCGTCAGGCCGAAATAGACGCCCATCCACGCGCCATACATGCTCGGCAGGACGCCGAAATACATCAGCGGCAGCCACGAGCCGAAATAGAGCGCGAGCGCGAAGGGCAGGGCATGCAGCACCAGATAAAGCCGCGCCGTCCAGTAGACTTTGTTCCATTCGGATTCCGGCACGAAGGTCTTTTCTTCGTCGGTCAGCCGGCCGGTGGCGTGGATCGCGAACTTCTGCAGCGCCTTCGGCACGGTCGTGACGCCGAAGAAATACAGGAAGATCTGGAACAGGTTGGGCGGTCGCGTCGCCACGATCTCCGGATCGCGGCCGACGATAATTGTGTTGGTGTGGTGCCGCGTATGGCTCCAGCGCCAGATCACCGGCTCGCGCATGATCATGAAGGACGCGATGTTGTAGATGATGTCGTTCATCCAGCGCGTCTTGAACGCGGTGCCGTGGCCGCATTCATGCCAGCGGCTGTCGCTCGATGAGCCGTAGAGCACGCCATAGCAGAAGAAGAACGGCACGCACGCCCACGAGCCCCAGAAATGGTAGCCGCCATAGCCGAACGCGGCGAACAGCACGAACCACAGGATGGTGTCGCGGAGGGCGGGACCATCGCTGCGCTGCATCAGCTCCTTCATCTGCTTGCGTGGAATGTCGGTGCGGTACCACGCGCCGCTTGCCAATCCCTTGGCGACGGCCTTCTCCGCTTCTGCCCCGACCAGGCTGTAATCGCGCATCGGCATGATCGTCGCTCTCCCAGAAACCCCGGCTCAACCGCCTATAATCTAACAAAAAACGCCGGCGCCTATATGCCAACTGATGGATTTTGATCAGGAAGGGCCGTTCGTTCGCCCGCTGGGGAATCTTCCGCTTGCGAAAATGAAACAATTATTCTATTTTCTGTCAAGAACGGAATTTGTAATCTCATAAGCAATTGCGTAGCCTGCGACCAAAGCGGGAGTTCTGGACCCGCAACGCCCGCGCTGCGCTCACAAGATTCCCCGGGAAGAAGGGGAGCTTCCGGAAAAACGGGGTGCCACCGGACACCTCCTGTGGAGGAGAGACTGGAAATGAGGAAGATCCTGTACGCAGCGGCCATGACCGTGCTCATGGCGAGCCCGGCGCTGGCCGAGAATATCGGCGTGTCGATGGCGAAGTTCGACGACAATTTCCTGACCGTGCTGCGCAACGGCATGCAGGACTATGCGACGGGCAAGGATGGCGTGAACTTGCAGGTCGAGGACGCGCAGAACGACGTCTCGAAGCAGCTCAGTCAGATTCAGAATTTCATCGCCCAGGGCGTTGACGCGATCATCGTGAATCCGGTCGACACCGATGCGACCCCGGCGATGACCAAGCTCGCGGTCGCGGCCGGCGTGCCGCTGGTCTATGTCAACCGCATGCCTTCCGACAATCCGCTGCCGGCCAAGGTCTCGTTCGTCGGCTCGAACGAAGTCGATTCCGGCACGCTGGAAATGCAGGAAGTTTGCAAGATCATGGGCGGCAAGGGCAACATCCTGGTGCTGATGGGCGAGCTGTCCAACCAGGCCGCGCGCCAGCGCACCCAGGACATCCACGACGTGATCGCCAAGCCCGAGTGCGCGGGCATCAAGATCGTGGAAGAGCAGACCGGCAACTGGGACCGCACCCAGGGCACCGACCTGATGACCAACTGGATCAGCTCAGGCGTGCAGTTCGACGCGGTGGTGTCGAACAACGACGAGATGGCGATCGGCGCCATCCAGGCGCTGAAGGCGGCCGGCGTTGACATGAACAAGGTCATCGTCGCCGGTGTCGATGCGACGCAGGACGCGCTGGCCGCCATGAAGGCCGGCGACCTCGATGTCACGGTGTTCCAGAACGCGGCGGCGCAGGGCTCCGGTGCGGTCGACACCGCGCTGAAGCTGGCCAAGGGCGAGAGCGTGGAATCGATGGTCTGGGTTCCGTTCGAACTGGTCACCCCGGCAAATATGGAACAGTATCTCTCCAAGAACTGATCCGGCTTGAAGCTCGCGGGGCGCGCCATGCGGTGCGTCCCGCGACGGCTTTCGCATCGAGCAAGGGGCGCGACATGAGCAGCGCAGCATCCGCGCCTGCGGTCCAGAACGGCGCCGCGGCGGCCACTCCTGAATACCTTCTGCAGGTCGAGGGCGTCCGCAAGGAATTTCCGGGCGTCGTCGCGCTGGACAATGTCTCGTTCCGGCTTAGGCCCGGCACGGTGCACGCCTTGATGGGCGAGAACGGCGCCGGAAAATCCACGCTCATGAAGATCATTGCCGGCATCTATCATCCGGATTCGGGCTCGTTCCAATTGCGCGGCAAGGATATCCGGCTGACTTCGCCGCTGGATGCGCTGGAGAACGGTATTGCCATGATCCATCAGGAACTGAACCTGATGCCCTTCATGACCGTGGCGGAGAACATCTGGATCCGGCGCGAGCCCAAGAACGCGCTGGGGTTCGTCGATCATGCCGCGCTGCGCCGAAAGACCGCGGACCTGTTCGAGAAGCTCAACATCAAGATCGACCCCGAGATCGAGGTGCGCGACCTGTCGGTTGCAAACCGCCAGATGGTGGAAATCGCTAAGGCGGTCTCCTACGAATCTGATGTCCTCATCATGGACGAGCCGACCTCGGCCCTCACCGAGCGGGAAGTCTCGCATCTGTTCGAGATCATCCGCGACCTGCGGGCACAGGGCAAAGGCATCGTCTACATCACCCACAAGATGAACGAGCTGTTCGAGATCGCGGACGAGTTCTCGGTGTTCCGCGACGGCCGTTACATCGGCACGCATCCGGCGCGCGACGTGACGCGCGACGACATCATCCGCATGATGGTCGGGCGCGAGATCACCCAGATGTTTCCGAAAGAGGTGGTGCCGATCGGCGATGTCCGCATGGCGGTCAGGAATCTTACCCTCAAGGGCGTGTTCCACGACGTGTCGTTCGAGGTGCGGTCGGGCGAGATCCTGGGGGTCGCGGGCCTGGTCGGATCCGGCCGCAGCAACGTCGCGGAGACCATTTTTGGCGTGACGCCGGCGACCTCGGGTGAGATCTGGATCAACGGCCAGAAGGTCGCGATCGATCGGCCCAGCACCGCGATGCGCCACGGCATGGCCTTCCTGACCGAGGACCGCAAGGAAACCGGTTGCTTTCTGATGCTGGACGTCCTGGAGAACATGCAGATCGCCATCATCAACCGCGGCTACGTGAAGGCTGGGTTCGTGGCGGAGGGCGACGTGATGCGCGATTGCAACGTGATGAAGGATGCGTTGCGGGTGAAGACGCCCGACATGCACGAACGGGTCGAAAACCTGTCCGGCGGCAACCAGCAGAAGGTCCTGATCGGGCGCTGGCTGCTGACCAAGCCCAAGATCCTCATCCTCGATGAGCCGACGCGCGGCATCGATGTCGGCGCCAAGGCGGAGATCCACAAGCTGATCACGCGCCTGGCCGGCGATGGGGTCGCCGTCATCATGATCTCGTCGGAAATGCCGGAGGTGCTCGGCATGAGCGACCGCATCATGGTGATGCATGAGGGGCGCGTGACAGGCTTCCTCGACCGCGCGGAAGCGGACCAAGTCAAGATCATGGAACTCGCGTCACACTAGACGCCAAAGAAACGGCAAAGCCGGAAAGACTGGGAGCAAGACCATGTCGACGGATCAAGCGGCCAAGACAACGGCCCGACCGGGTGGCGAGATGCAGCAGAAGCGCAAGTTGCCGCCGGAAGCGAACATCTTCCTGGTTCTGATCGGCATCGCGCTGTTTTTCGAGCTGCTGGGCTGGATCTTCGTCGGTCAGAGCTTCCTGATGAACCAGCAGCGCCTGACCGTGATGATTCTCCAGGTTGCGGTCATCGGCATCATCGCGGTCGGCGTGACCCAGGTCATCATCACCGGCGGCGTCGATCTCTCGTCCGGTTCGGTGGTCGGCGTGACCGCCATGATGGCGGCCTCCCTGGCGCAGACCTCCGACTTCGCGCGGGCCGTCTATCCGTCGCTCACCGACATGCCCGTGCTCGTTCCGGTCGCGGCCGGATTGCTGGTCGGCCTGATCGCCGGGCTCATCAACGGCAGCTTGATCGCCTTCACCGGCATACCGCCCTTCATCGCGACACTGGGCATGATGGTGGCGGCGCGCGGTGTCGCGAAATGGTACACCCGCGGCCAGCCGGTCAGCATGCTGTCGGACGACTACGCCGCAATCGGCGCCAACCTTGACGTCGCGGGCATATCGGTGCCGGTACCGGTGATCATCTTCCTGGTCGTGGCGATGATTTTCCATATCGCCTTGCGCTACACGCGCTATGGCAAGTTCACCTACGCGATCGGCGCCAATGTGCAGGCTGCCCGTGTCTCCGGCATCAATGTCGGCCGACACCTGATCAAGGTCTATGCGATCGCGGGCCTGCTATCCGGCCTTGCCGGCGTTGTGCTGTCGGCGCGCGCCATTTCGGGCCAGGCGGGCATGGGCGTCGCCTACGAGCTCGACGCGATCGCCGCCGCGGTCATCGGCGGCACCTCGCTCGCCGGCGGCGTAGGGCGCATCACCGGCACCGTAATCGGCACTATCATCCTCGGCGTCATGACGTCCGGCTTCACGTTCCTCAGGATCGATGCGTACTACCAGGAAATCGTGAAGGGCGTGATCATCGTGGCCGCTGTGATCATCGACCAGCACCGACAGCGAAAACGTCGAAAAGCGTAACCCGGCTTCACGGACACATCAATTTTGCGCAGGGACACCATGCTCGATCCGAACACACGCAACAAGGACACCAAGGCCATCATCACCGGCGGCGCGCAGGGCATCGGCCTTGCGATCGCGCGCCAGCTTGCGGCCGAAGGCTGCAAGTCCATCCTGCTCGTCGGCCGCACGCCGGAGAAGGGCGCGAAGGCGGTCGATCAGCTGAAGGCGCTGGGCGTCGATGCCCTGTTCGTGCAGGCTGACGTCAGCAAGGTCGGGGATTGCGGCCGCATCGTGGCGACCGCCCTCGACCGCTTCGGAATCGTCAACGGCCTGGTCAACGCCGCCGCCACCTCGGCGCGCGGCTCGCTCATCGAGACCACGCCGGAACTGTTCGACCAGATCTTCGCCACCAACGTGCGCGGCCCGTTCTTCTTGATGCAAGGCGTGGTCAAGCGCCTGCTGGAGGCCAATGCGCCGGGCTCGATCCTCAACATCCTGTCGATGTCCGCCCATGCCGGCCAGTCGTTCCTCAATCCCTATTCGTCCTCGAAGGGCGCGCTGGCGACCATGACCAAGAATGTCGCATCGTCCTATCGGACCAAGCGCATCCGCTGCAACGCCATCCTGCCGGGCTGGATGGACACACCCGCCGAGGCCGAGATCCAGAAGAAATTCCACGGCGCGCCTGACGACTGGCTGCAGAAGGCGGAGGCCAGCATGCCGATGGGCCAGCTGGTGAAGCCGGACCAGCTGGCGATTCTCGCCGCCTACATGCTGAGCCCGCATTCCGGGGTCATGACCGGCGCGCTGGTCGACTACGACCAGAACGTCGCCGGCGTGGTCGGGGAATGAGTCGTCGGCGCTGCGCTCGCTAGGCCGAGCGCAGCAGCTTCCGGTACTGGAAGATCCCGGCGCTCTTCGCGGCACTCTGGAAGGTCGCCGCGTCCTTGGCCGGGAAGTGGAAGGAGCTGAGGAAGTCCTCCATCGAATACTCCGGCCGCCCCTGCTGGATGCGCGCAGAGAAGGCACGCGCCTCGTCGCCACGGTCCGCCAGCGCCAGGCATTGCGCCGCGATCGCCAGGATGTGGGTATGCGCATTGGGTCGCAGGGTCGCCTTGATCCCCATGTCCGCAGCCTCGGCATAGTGCCCAAGCCGCGCATGCGCAATCGCCTTGGCGCCGAGCATGGCGAAGGTCATCGGATCGTACGGGCTGAGATCGTGCGAGCGGTCCGCGTAGCGGATCGCAGCCGCCGCGTCGCCCGACTGGCAATGCACGAACGACAGCGTGTAGTGCGCGAGCGCGAAGTTCGGGCTGAGATCGACGGCATCGCCCAGCTCGCTCAGCGAGCGCTCGTGATCGCCGCGCAGCCAGAGCGCGCGGCCCATGGCCCAGTGCGCCGCCGGATCGCGATCGTCGGCGCTCAGCGCCTCCGAGGCCATCTCGTAGGCGCGCGTGATCTCCTGCTGCCGCTCGCCGAGGCGCAGCAGGAAGGCGTTCTGGAAATGCGTGAAGGATAGGCCGGCATAGGCCCGCGCCATCGTTGGATCGAGTCGAACCGCCAGCTTGAAGAAACGCTTGGCCCGCTCGTTGTCCGCCTCGTTGAAGCGGTACATGTGCCAGAAGCCGCAATGCAGGGCTTCCCACGCATCCAGCGATCCCGGCGGCTTGAGGATGGCGCGGTTGCGTTCGGTCAGCTCGATTTCCGACGCGATCGAACTCACGATCTCGCTGGCGACCGCGTCTTCGATCGAGAGCGAGTCGCTCAGCTTGCGCTCGATGGTGTCTGCCCAGATGATGCGCGCACACCGCGTCTCGACCAGCTCGACGGACACGCTCACATGCCCGTCGCGGTTCCGCAGGGTTCCGGACGCGACATAGTCCACGTTGAGCATCCGGCCGGCCTCTTCGGCGCTGACGCCTTTCTCGGCCAGCGCGAAGACGGTGCCCTGCGCGATCACGAACACGCTGCGCAGCTTGGCAAGCCGCGTGATCAAATCGTGGCTGAGGCCGCGGGCGAGCGGCAGCTTGCCCTCCCGTCCCGCTTCGAGATCGACGAACGGCATGATGGCGATCGACGCACGGCGCGGCCCGGTCGTCTCGCGCTGGCCGGGCTCGGCGCGCTCGGCGGCAACAATGTCGATCTCGCCGCCGGGTTCGGACAGCCCCTGCGGTTGAATACTCTGCTGCGGCCGCGCGGTCGCCCGTTGATAGATCGCGGTGGTCGATGGATCTGGCTGGGTCTTCAGCTCCCGCCGCAAGGCGTCGGCCAAGGCGCGATAATTCCGGATGGCGTCGTTGCACAGCCCCTGCTCGATCTGCAGCGTCATCAGGCGGCGATAAGCCTCTTCCGCCAGGGGATCGAACCGGATCGCGCTGTTGAGCGTCGACATGGCGGCATTCCAGTCGCCCGCCGCCGTCTGCGCATCGGCCAGCGCCAGGAACGCGCTGAACGCCATTCCCTGCAGCCGGTTGCGCTCTTCGATCAGCCAGTCCTCGAAACCGGGCTCCCGCAGGCTGAAGCCATCCAGGAACGGACCGCGATAGAGGTCGAGCGCCGCGCGCAGTTCGCCCGCCACCGCCGCCGAGCGGCGGAACTCGAGCACGTCGCATTCGACGGCATCGGCGCGCAGCGCCACGGTCTCGCGTTCGATCAGCAGCAGGGAGTTCGCCTCGCCCAACTCCTGGCGCAGGGACAGCAGCGTCTGGCTGAGGCTGTGCCGCGCCTGCTTGTCGCCTCGGTCGCCCCACAGCAGGGCTGTCAGCCGGTCACGCGGTTGTTTCTCTCCGGGATGGCAGGCGAGATAGGCGAGCAGGGCTTCCGCCTTGCGCGTGGGGAGCCGCACGTCCCCCCTGTTGGTCCGCCGGACGCCAAAGCCCCCCAGCAATGTCAACTGGACTAACGCAGCCATGAGCCTCTCCACATCAGCTCGGGCGCCCTCATACTCCTGTTCGCGCCCGAATCCTAGAAAAGTTTTGACTCACACATCAAATGTGGGACATCCATCACATATATGCCATGTGGTGTGGCATTAATGTGGCAGCAATTCTTACATACCGCGCCTATCAGGCTGCCTTTCTGACCTGATTTGATCGCCCTTTGATGCGCTCCGGCGCTCCTTCTGACGGCGGCCCTCTATTGATGCATGCAACGGGGCCGGACATTCCGCGCCCGACCTGAAGGAGCGACCGATGAACGACCTCTCCCGACCGAGAGAGCTTAAGACCGGCACGGCTGGCTGGAAGTCCGAGCATGACGCGATGCTGCGCCAGGCCGCGGAGCGCGCGATGAGCTTCCGCCGCGCCCTGGACAGCCGCCCGCAAAAGCCCGCCAGGAGCTTTGCCGAGATGCGCGAGTCGTTCATCGCGCCGCTGCCGGAAGAGGGCAGCGACGGCCGGTTCGTGATCGAGGAACTGGCGGCGCTGGCGGAGCCGGGCCTCGCTGCCATGACCGGCCCGCGCTTCTTCGGATGGGTCATGGGCGCTTCGCACCCCATCGGCATCGCGGCCGATTGGCTGACCAGCGCCTGGGGACAGAATTGCGGCGGCCATACCGTGACGCCGGCCGCCGCGGCCTGTGAGGAAGCGGCCGCCAACTGGCTGCTCGATCTGCTCGATCTGCCGCGCGATGCGTCGGTCGGCTTCGTCACCGGCGCCACGGTCGCCAACTTCACTTGCCTCGCCGCCGCGCGCGGCGAGCTGCTGCGCCGCGTCGGCTGGGACGTGGACGCCAACGGCCTGTTCGGCGCGCCAACGATCCGCGTCATCATCGGCGAGGAGGCGCATGCCTCGGTGTTCTCGGCCCTGCAGTTCCTCGGCCTCGGCTACGAGCGCGTGATCCGCATCCCGACCGATGCCATGGGCCGCATGCGCATCGACGAATTCGAATCCGCCATGAGCCAGGGCGATCAGCCGACGATCGTGATCGCGCAGGCCGGCCACATCAACACCGGCGCTTTCGATCCGATCCTGCGCATCGCGAAGATCGCGCATCGCGGCAATGCCTGGGTGCATGTCGACGGCGCGTTCGGCCTGTGGGCGCGCGCGTGCCCGTCGACCGCGCTGCTCGCCACCGGCATCGAGACCGCCGATTCCTGGGCCACCGACGGCCACAAATGGCTGCAGCTGCCGTACGACTGCGGCTTCGCGATCGTGCGCAACGCGGAGGCGCACCGCCGTTCGATGGCGATCACCGCCAGCTATCTGCCGGCGGTCGCCGCCGGCGAGCGCAACCCGTCGCACTACGTACCGGAACTGTCGCGCCGCGCCCGCGGCTTCGCCGCCTGGGCGATGATCCGCGCGCTCGGCCGCCGCGGCGTCGCGCAGCTGGTCGCGCACCACTGCGGCATCGCGCGCCGCATGGCGCAGGCGCTGCGCCAGGAAGCCGGCATCCGTGTGCTGAACGAGGTGGAGCTGAACCAGGTCGTGGTGCGCTTCGGCGGCGACGATCCTGCCGACGATATCCTGACCAGCAAGGTGATCGCGCGCATCCAGGCCGACGGCACTTGCTTCGCCGCCGGCGCGCAGTGGAAGGGGCTGTGGATCATGCGCCTCTCCGTCACTTCCTGGGCCACCAGCGAGGCGGATGCGGACCGCTCAGTTGCCGCGATCATCGGCGCCTGGCGCGCGGTGCAGGCGGAGGGCACGTGAGGGCCGCTGCTTGACGATGGCTGCCACTTTCGGTATATGCCCAGCCCTCGCTCGAGGCGAGCGAATGCATAAGAGGATCGCAGTGATGATCAGGTTGCGCACATCGATGCCAGGACCGGCGCCGGCGAAAGCCGCCAGCGCTGCCGGCATGCTTGTGCCTGCTGCGATCCGGCACAATCGACCGGCATGCGAGAGTTCGGAGGGTGCGCCGGCGGCCTGACGCCGCGCATAGGTCCCATCGGGACCCCACCGAGCTCCGCAGGATGCGGCCCGCTCGGTGGGGTTTTTTGTTTTGGCCGCGCCGCAGGGCGCTAGCGCTTGCTGGGCCGCATGCGGCAACGCGATTTTTCGGGGTGTAGCCCAGTCCGGTTGAGAGTGCCCGGTTCGGAACCGGGAGGCCCGAGGTTCAAATCCTCGCACCCCGACCATCGATCGAGAACCAAGAGGAGGATGTCATGGTACGCAAATGGGAAGACCGGTCGCATGAGCCGATGAGCAAGCGCCGGAGGGGCTTTTAACTCCGAGACGCACGTCAAGCGCGGCGACCGCGTGGTGCACGGCGACAAGGAGCTGATGGAGAAGCTCGGCCGCAACGACCCTTGCCCGTGCGGTTCGGGATGCAGGTTTCAAGGCCTGCTGCCTGACCGCGCGCCGGTTTCATCGATCGCGACTGCTACACAAGATGATCGCTGGTGCCCGTAGCTCAACAGGAGCAGAGCGCCGGATTACGAATCCGGAGGTTGGAGGTTCAAATCCTCCCGGGCGCGCCAACCTTGCGGCGATGATTCTTGACCACTGGCTTCTTGTGCTACAAGGAGTCGGCTTGATTTCGCAGGGACGTCAAACTCGATGAGTGCCCGCAACACCCAGCGCATCACCGCCCTTGTCAGCGCGCTCGCGGAGCGGCGCGTGCTGCATCTGCGCGAGGCGGCGGAGCTGCTCGGCGTGTCGGAGATGACGGTGCGCCGCGACATCGCCGAGCACCCGGACCAGTTCGCCTATTTCGGCGGCCATATCATGTCGCCGGCGCAGGTCGAGGGTAACACGCGCTACGAGATCGCGACCGCCGCCGACAGCAACGCCGCGGCCAAGCGCGAGGCCTGCGTTCATGCCGCGCGCCATATCCGCCCCGACGAGACCATCTTCATCGATTGCGGCACGACGCTGCTTCATCTGGTCGAGCTGATCCCGGACGAATACCGCATCACGGCGATCTGCTATGCGCTCAACGTGGCGGACCGCCTGACCCGCAAGCCGAACGTGACCATGGTGATGCTGGGTGGTCTCTACCATCCGTCGTCCGCGTCCTTCGCCGCGGATTCCGATCTCGACCGGCTCGCCGGCTTCGGCATCAACGTCGCGTTCCTGTCTGCCGCCGGCATCGACATGGAGCGCGGCGCCACCTGCGCCGCTTTTCACGAGGCCAAGGTCAAGAAGAAGGCGATCGCGCTCGCCCGTGAATGCTACCTGGTGGCCGACAGCAGCAAGATCGGCAAGCTCCAGCGCGCCTTCTTCGCACCGCTTGGCGCCTTCAAGGCCATCATCACCGAGCATGGCGAGGCACCGGCCGACGAGGCATGACGCGCCGGCGGCCTCCCGATGGGCCGATTGTTCGTCATGGATCCGCTACTTGCGCTCATCTTTGCTTCTCGGCTGTTAATCGAGAGGCAGACCGGGCGTCTGCCGCCAGGCTGGCTCGCCCGGGAGGATGTGCTCTTCACCGAAAAGGATAGGCCATGACCAAGAAACCGAACGACCTCAGCCGCCGCATCGACGCCGAGATCGTCGATAGCTTCGATGAAGAGCTGGAAATGGAGATCGACGACGAACGGCTCGCCAGGGTGCTGGACGGCCTGGCCGAAAGGCCGGAGCCGGAGACCGTCGAGCGCCAGTTCTATTTCAAGGAGCTGTTCCGCCTGCAGTACGAATTGGTGAAGCTGCAGGACTGGGTGCTCGACCAGAAGCTCAGGATCGTCGTGGTGTTCGAGGGACGCGATTCCGCCGGCAAGGGCGGAGTCATCAAGCGCATCACCCAGCGCCTCAACCCCCGGGTCTGCCGCGTCGTGGCGTTGCCGGCGCCGACCGAGCGCGAGCGCACGCAATGGTATTTCCAGCGCTACATTTCCCATCTGCCCGCCGCCGGTGAAATGGTCCTGTTCGACCGCAGCTGGTACAACCGCGCCGGTGTGGAGCGCGTGATGGGCTTTTGTACGCCCGAACAGGTCGAGGAATTCTTCATGACCGTTCCGGACCTGGAACGCATGCTCGTCCGCTCCGGCATCATCCTCATCAAATACTGGCTCTCGATCACCGACGAGGAACAGCACCTGCGCTTCCAGATGCGCATCCACGATCCGATCAAGCAGTGGAAGCTGAGTCCCATGGACCTGGAATCGAGACGTCGTTGGGAGGGCTACACCAAGGCGAAGGAAGCCATGCTGGAGCGCACCCACATTCCCGAAGCGCCCTGGTGGGTGGTGGAGGCCGTCGATAAGAAGAAGGCGCGCCTCAATTGCATCCATCATCTGCTGAGCCAGATCCCCTACCAGGAGATCGACCGGCCGGCGATCGTCCTGCCGCCGCGCATCCGCCACGCCGACTACATCCGCGGCCCGGTGCCGCGGGAGATGTACGTGCCGGCGGTGTATTGAGGAACGAAATTCATCAAGGGAATGGTGGGCGGTACTGGGATTGAACCAGTGACCCCTACGATGTCAACGTAGTGCTCTCCCGCTGAGCTAACCGCCCGTACCGGAACCGGGATGGCCGGGCCGGGAAGGGGTCCCGGCCGGCAAGACGGGGGCAAATAGCATCTGGGCGGGGGGAATGCAAGACCGGCCACCCGGCGGGCCAACGACCCCCGATTTCACGCGGTGGTGCCGGTTTTTTGCCCCAAACGTGACGTTCCGTCGCGTCCCGCGGCCTCAGGGCCGCCAGCATTAAAGCTCGCGGCGTCAGGCCGCCGCCAGCATCTGGCGCACCTCGTTCACCAGCCGGTTGAGGTGGAACGGCTTGGAGAGGCCGGGATTGCGCCGCCCGTCTGGGCCGAGATCCCGGTTCAGGGCGACCGCGGCAAAGCCGGTGATGAACACGATCTTGAGGTCGGGCGCGATCCGCGTCGCGCGCTTGGCGAGTTCGACGCCGTCGATGCCCGGCATCACCACGTCTGCCAGCAGCAGGTCGAAATCGCGCCGCTCCAGCTGGCTGGCTGCGCTCTCGCCATCCTCGGTCGCGCTCACGTCATGGCCCGCGCGCCGCAGGCAATGCGCCAGGAACGACCGCATCTCCGCATCGTCTTCCGCCAACAGAATTCTGGCCATCGTGCCCGCTTCCCCCGTACGCCTGATGCTCCACGCCGATCTGTTCGTGACCGTTCGATGGCACCGGATTAGATGCTCATAGCCGAGTCGCGACCAAGGGCATTCTGTGGCCATCGATCGTCCTCGGATCGTCCTGGGCGGTGACATTCCCGATTCGTGACAGGCCGGATCGTTTCCAGTAAATCTGGCCTCGTGATGAACGATCTCACCGCCCGACAGGCCAACTTGGCCGACCTTGCCGCCCGCCGGGCGAGCCTCGCCGACTTGGCGAGCCGTCCGTTCGAGCTCACCCAGCCGGCGCGGCAGCTGAGCCCGCTGGTGCTGGCCTCGCCGCACAGCGGCCGGATCTATCCCGAGGAGTTCGCCAAGCAGTCCTGCCTGGCCGAGGTCGTGCTGCGGCAGTCTGAGGATTGCTTCATCGACCGCCTGGTCGCCGCCGGGCCGATGCTCGGCGCGCCGCTGTTGTCGGCCCTGTTTCCGCGCGTGTTCGTCGATCCCAACCGCGAGCCGAGCGAGCTCGACCAGGAGATGTTCGCCGAGCGGCTGGCGCCGCCGGTCAACGCCACCTCGCCGCGGGTGCTTGCGGGCCTCGGCGTCATCCCGCGCCTGGCCGCGAACGAGCAAGAGATCTATGCGGCCAAACTGCCGCAGGCTGAGGCGCAGCGGCGCCTCGATTTGTTCTATCGCCCGTATCACCGCGCGCTCAGCGATCTGGTGGCTGCGAGCAAGCGCCAGTTCGGCGTCTGCGTGCTGCTCGATTGCCATTCCATGCCATCCGCCGGCGCCTGGATGGACGGCCTGCACAGCCGCCAGCGCATCGACGTCGACTACGTGCTGGGCGACTGCTTCGGCTCGTCCTGCGCCGAGCGCATTACCGCTGCGGCGGAGGCCTGCCTGGCGGAGCGTGGGGCCAAGGTCCGGCGCAACAATCCCTATTCCGGCGGCTATGTGGCGCAGGCCTACGGCCGGCCGGCGCAAGGCGTCCATGTCCTACAGCTCGAGATCAACCGCGCGCTTTACATGAACGAGACGACGCTGGAGCCGACAGCGGGTTTCGCAGCGGTCCAGAATGTCCTGAAGCTGCTGATCGAGCGGCTGAGCAGCACCGCCCTGCACCTGGTCAAGGCGGCCTGATCGCGCGCATGAGCGAGCCGACCTTCTCCATTCGTCCGGCGGTCTCGGCCGACTTCGATGCCATCCAGCGCACCTATGCGCACCACGTCCTGCACGGCCTCGCCTCGTTCGAGGAAACGCCGCCGGACGGCGCCGAGCTGGTGCGGCGCTGGCGGGCGATCGCCGATGCCGGCCTGCCGTACCTGTGCGCGACCGATGCCGCGGGTGGAGGCCTGGCCGGCTACGCCTATGCGGGCCCCTATCGCGCGCGCAGCGCCTATCGCTTCACGGTCGAGGATTCGGTCTACGTGGCGCCAGGGCAGGCCGGGCGAGGCATCGGCCGCGCCCTGCTGCGTCAGCTGATCGAGATCTGCGCCAATCTTGGGAAGCGCCAGATGATCGCGGTCATCGGCGATTCCGGCAATGCGGCCTCGATCGCGCTGCACCGCGCCTGCGGGTTCGAGCTCACCGGCACCTTCCAGGCCATCGGCTTCAAGCATGGCCGCTGGGTCGACAGCGTGCTGATGCAGCGCGCGCTGGGGCCGGGTAGCACCAGTCAGCCGGTCTGAAGGGGGTCTGTTCGGTACAAAAAAATGGGCCGTGCCAAAGCACGGCCCAAGTTCTGGGAGGAAACGCCCATAAGGGCGATGCGGCATCGGAATGTCAGGGGAGATATCCAGATGCCGCGATGCAAAATATGATGTTGCGGCTGCGAAATGTCAAGATTCATTCGGGCGAACCTATGAAACGATTTTTCTTTTATACAGCAATGAGTTACGGCTCACGAAATCGTGACGTTTTTGATTTTGCACCGCACAGTGGCGATCCGGCCACGACTGACCGATCAGGTTTCGTTAACCAAATCAGCACCAATGTTGACCAGAATTTGCAGCTGATCTTCGCCCGCTCCAAGGCTGGGGGAGTCTCGAGCATGGTACCGCAGCCGATGTTCGGCCGGAGACGTCTGTTGGTGTGTCATTGACGATGCAACCGCCGCACGCAGCGCCGCCGGTTTATGCAGGCGACCGCAGGGGTCCAGTCCTGCGGCCGGCGCGCGCCACGATTTTGCCGATTGTCGGCCTGATCCTCGCGATGGCGGCGACCATCGGCATCATGCTGTGGTTCAGCGCGCGCGCAGTCGACCGGCAATATGCCGAAGACGCGTCGGCCCGCACCAAGCTGGTGCTCGCCAACCTGCGCAGCGCGGCGTCGACCGTCGCCCTCGATTATTCCTGGTGGGATGAGGCGTTCGAGAACATCCACGTCCAATACAACGCCGGATGGGCCGATTCGACCTTCGCGCAAACCACCGTGCTCGGCCCCGACAAGTCGGTGGACGGTGTGCTGCTGCTCGGCCCGAACGACGAGATCCTGTTCGCCAAGTGGCAGGGCGAGGTCCTGGATGTGGCGGGCCTTATTTTCGATGGTGGGCTGCAGCAGCTTGCCGGCGCCGCCCGCGCTGCTGCGGGTGACCCGGCGGCTGGCCCGACGCCGCAAGCCGGCTATCTCGCGCGCAATGGACAGGTGGCGATCGCCGGCGCGTCGGGCCTGACGCCCTACGAGAAGCCGGAGCTGCTCGCCAACCGGCCGGGCGTCTCCGTCCTCGTGATGCTCCGCTCGCTCACGCCCGAATACCTCGAGCAGATCGGCGCGATCTACGGGATCACCCAGCCGCGCATCGTCGAACCCATGCATGCCCACCCGTCGAGCGATCTGGCGGCCCAGCTGGTCGACAATGTCGATGCGCGTCCCTCGGATATTCCCCTGCTCGGGGGCGACGGCGCCGCGCTCGGCGACCTGACATGGGCGCCCGAAGCACCCGGCCGATCGTTGATGGCGACGATGGCGCCGGGGGCGCTGATCGCGTTCGTCATCCTTGGTGCGATCGGCTTGGTCGTGCTCTGGCAGATCGTCGCGATCCGCCGCGTGACGCGCGAGCAGGTCAAGGTGATCGAAGCGCGCAACGACGCGCTGCGCCAATCCGCGCAGATGCTGGGCGCCACCATCCAGTCGATCGAGGATGGCATCGCGGTGTTCGATCGGGAGCGGCGCCTGCAGCACTGGAACCGCGCCTATACGCAGATGTGGCAGTTCCCGGAGTGCTTCCTGCGCTCCGGCGTCACCATGGACGAGATGCTGGACGAACTTGCCAAGAGCGGTCGCGCCCACCGCCTGGAGAATGACGATCTCGGCAAGCCCGCCGTCGATCCCAGGGCGTTCGAGCCGTCGGGCCGTTGGCTCTATCGTCGCGCCGACAACCGCCTGCTGTCGGTGCGCCGTCTGCCGATCGGCGACGAAGGCTACATGGCGATCTGCAGCGACCTGACCGCGCAGAAGCAGCACGAGGACGAGCTGGTGAAGGCCTGGGAGCAGGCGGTCATCGCCAACCGCTCCAAGTCTGAGTTCCTCGCCAATGTCAGCCATGAGTTGCGCACCCCGCTCAACGCCATCATTGGCTTCTCCGAGGTGGTGGAGCGCGAATTGTTCGGGCCGCTCGGCAACGAGCGCTACGTCTCCTACGTCCGCGACATCCGCAACAGTGGCGAGCATCTGCTGAGCCTGATCAACGACATCCTCGATCTGTCGAAGATCGAGGCCGGCCGCTTCCAGCTGCGCATGGAAGAGGTCGACTGCAACGAGATCGCGCACAGCGTCGCGCGCCTGATCCGCCCGCGCACGGTCGAGCACGGCCTCACCATGAAGATCGACCTGCCGGATCGCCCGGTCGTGCTCAACGCCGACAAGCGCGCCGTCAAGCAGGTGCTGATCAACCTCTTGTCCAACGCTGTGAAGTTCACACCGGAGAGCGGCACGGTCACGCTCGCCAGCCGCGCGTGGCATGACGGTGTCGAATTCGTCGTCAGCGACACCGGCATCGGCATCGACGAGAAAGACATGCACGTCGCGCTGGCGCCGTTTGGCCAGATCGACAGCCAGTTCACCCGCAAGTATGAAGGCACCGGCCTCGGCCTGCCGATCGTGAAGGGCATCGTGGAACTGCATGGCGGCACGCTCGAGATCACCAGCGAGCCCACCCAGGGCACCAGCGTGATCGTCCGCTTCCCCAACCACCCGCCCGAGCCGCCGATGGCGGAGATCCTCGCCATGCCGCGCAAGGTGGCGGCGGTCGGCCAGTAGAACTAGTCCGCAGCGACCGCCTTCGGCTGCACGCTCACCATGCGCACGAACCGCGCGGCGCAGATCATCGCGAACAGCGGCGCCATGGCGCCGATCCCCAGCACCCATTGCGTCGCGCGCGCCACGTCGTCGTAGCGCAGGGCGTCGGTCAGGCCTGCCTTGTTGGCGATCACGCCGGCGCCGGCCGATCCGAACGCGATGCCGAGCGACCGGATGGTCGGAATGGCGCCCGCCGTCGTGGTCTGCTCGCCGGCCGGCGCGTGACGCATCGAGGCTTCCACCAGGTGCAGGTTGGAGCTGCCGAGCCCGGCGCCGACCACCACGTTGAGCGCGACGATGACCGAGAACGGCAGATCGGTGATCGCCAGCGCCATGCCGGCGAGACCGATCAGGCACAGGCCCTGCCCAATGACGATGCTGCGCATCGCCAGCTGCCCGTGGATGTGCGAGGTCATCATGGACGCGATGGTCCAGGAGAGGGCGAGGCCGGTGACCGCATAGCCTGCCGCCTCGTCCGAGGCGCCGTGCAGGATCTGCATGCTGAGCGGCAGGTAGGCGCCGATCACCGAGTGCGTGACCGAGGACAGCGCCATCACCCAGTTCGCCGTCCCGATCGGCCGCGCGAGGGACAGCGGATGGCTCGGGAACATGCGGTTGTCGCTGGTCTGGTCGAGCTTGATGGTGAGCGCGACCGCGAGCGCCGCTGCCACCAGCAGTCCGACCTGCGCCCACAGATGCGCCACCTGGCTCGCCATCGCCACCGCCGCGACGCCGGCGGTCAGCAGCACCAGCTGCAGGTATGGAAAGCGGATCGCGGTCTGGCTGGCCTTCTTCTTCGGCAGGCGCGTGCAGGCCAGGATGAACAGCAGCACGATCGGCACGTTGATCCAGAACGCGCCGCGCCAAAATCCCGCCGATGCGAACAGGCCGCCGATGCCGGGGCCGAGCAGCGAGGCGACGCCCCAAACGGCGGACACCAGCGCCAGCACACGCTTGCGCAGATGCGGCGGAAACAATTCACTGATCAGGCTCATCGACAGGGCAAGCACGACGCCGCCGCCCAATCCCTGCACTACGCGCGCGATCAGCAGCATCACCATGGTCGGGGCGAGGGCGCAGGCGGCCGATCCCGCGGCGAACACCAGCGCCGCCACGGCATAGCCGATGCGGCTGCCCAGCATCTGGCGCACCGGATTGCCGGCCGCCGTGCCGATGATGGAGGCGACCATGTACAGCATGGTCGCCCAGGTGTAGTATTCCGCGCCGCCCAGATCGCGCACCACGCGCGGCATCACGGTCGCGATGATGAAGACGTCGAGCGCGTGCAGCCCGATCCCGACATTCAGCATGATGGTGTAGAGCGCGAGCCCGTTCTTGAACGGATCGACCCAGCGCGCGCCTTCGGCGGCGGACTTGCCCGGCGATGTCGGTTGGCTGCTCAGAACGGACTCCCAGTCTCTATTGCGCCGTTGAACCGGCGATATTAGACGATCGAGCGGCCCGATCGTGACACGACCCCGCATCCGGGGCATTGTATGCCATCCGATCAGGACCCGTTCCAGCAAGAGGGAGATTGCGCATGGCAGCCGTGCAACTGGTGCGCTTCGGAACCAATCCGCCGCCGGTGGAAACCGGCAAGCCGGGCAACGTCGTCTCGGGCGATCCTGCGACGCGGCTGCAGAACTATTTCAGCGACACGACCGGCCAGTTCTTCTCCGGCATCTGGGAATCCTCGCCCGGCAAGTGGCGGGTGTCGTACGCCGAGAACGAGTTCTGCGGAATCCTGTCTGGACGCGTCATCATGACTGGCGCCGACGGCAAGGCTCAGGAGTTCAAGGCCGGCGACGCTTTCATCATCCCTGCCGGTTTCGAAGGAACCTGGGAGACGGTCGAACCGCTCCGCAAATGGTATGCAATCTTCGAGGCGAAGAAGGCCTAGGCGCGAAGCCCATCTCAAACCGTCAACGCGCCACCGCCATCGCACTCGCCGCCTGCATGAAGTCCTGATACAGCCGCCGCGCGCAGTCCTTGAAGGTCGGCATCAGCGGCTTCGCTTCGTCGGTCATGCGCTGCAGCGCGCCGGCGCCGTGCGTCTTCTCGAGCGCCGCCGCATATTCCGGCACGCAGCCCCAGGCCGTGATCGTGTTGTCTTCCAGCTCCACGTGATACTGCGCGCTCCAGGCGCGATCGCCGACGCGCATTGCCTGCACACGGCAAGCGGGCGAGGAGGCGAGCACCACCGCGTCCTCCGGCGGCTGCGCCACGCGCACACCATGCCATTGCAGCGCTTTTGCGGTGTGCGGCTGGCGTGCGAACACCGGATCGCGCTTGCCCTCTTCGGTCAGCGAGACCTCCATGATGCCGACCTCGGGCGGACGCTGCGGCCCGCAGGTGCCGCCAACCGAATCCGCGAGGAGCTGGTGGCCGAGGCAGATACCGAGGAACGGCCGCTGGAGCTCGCGCACCCATTGCCGGATCGCGCGCTTCTCGGGGATCAGCCAGGGATTGTCCTCGACATCCCACACGTCCATCGGCCCGCCCATGACCCACAGCGCATCATAGGCGCGCAGGTCCGGGATCGGCTGGCCTTCGTCCAGCTCGACCGCATCCCAGCGGACGCCATCCTGTTTCAGGAAATCCCGGAAGATGCCCGGATGCTCGATCGCGATGTGCTGGAACACCAGGAGGCGCATGGCCGAAGCCCCGAATCGGACACAGGGAAGCCGTGGATATCACACTTTCCGGCTTCGGGCTTCTCCGGCGGTCAGGCCTTTGCTTTGGTCCTGAAGATGATCGCCATCGTCCCGCCCTTCACAAAGGGCAGCATGACGAGGCTGAGCACGAGCGTGAGGCTGCACCAGATCACCGCATGGACCCAGTCCGGATACGGCATGTAGGGCCACAGCAGCAGGTACAGGCTGATGACCAGGTGCCCGACGATGAACAGGGTGAAATAGGGCGGCGCGTCGTCCGAGCGCAGCGGCTCGAACGCCATCTGACAGGCCTCGCACGTCTCGCGCACCGACAGGTAGCCCGAAAACATTCGCCCCTGGCCGCAACGCGGGCACAGGCGCCGGAAGCCCCGCCAGAAGACGGCGAGGGCACTGGCATTCGGTGCGGAGGTTGTGATCATGGTTCTACAGATAGGTCTCTCCGGACCGTTCGGCAATGCGCCAACCTGCCGCAAGCCCGGAGCTACATCCGCTCCAGCTGATCTTGAAACTTGAGCCGCGCCTTGTCGTAGTTCTCGGCCCACCAGGTACTGCTGATGATCGCCTGCTGCTGCAGGTTCTGCGGCTGGGTCGGGTCGATCGGGCGCAGGTTCTCCGGCATCGCGGCCGTCGCGGCGGGGTTGGACGGACCGAGGCTGCGCAGACGCGTCAGCTCCAGCTGGCGCTTGGGCTGTTGCATCGCCGCCAGGAAGTCGAACGCCGCGTTGCCGCCTGGATTCTTCTTCGGCACCACCCACATGCCGGGGCAGAGCAAGCCTTCCTCGAAGGTCCAGGCGATCTTGCCTTCGCTCTCGGCGCCCAGCTGCGCCGCGCGGCTGTGCCACATGCATGCCATGGTGATCGAGCCATCGAGCAGCATCTGGCGCACGTGGTCGCCGCTCTCCCACACCGTGAGGTCGTCACCCAGGGTTGCGAGCTTGGCGACCGCCGCTTCGATGTCGATGGGATAGACCTGGTCGCGCGGGGCGCCGGCCGCCATCGCCGCCGCCTCGAAGCCGCCGATCATCCAGCGCCACACGGCGCGCCGCCCGGGGAACGTGCGGCGGTCGAAGAAGTCCTTCCAGCTGAGCGGCGGGCGTTCCGGATAGGCGGCGGCGTTGTAGGCCAGCACGAAGGAATAGGTGTAGCCGGCGATGGCGTGCTCCAGCGCGAACGGCTCCATCACCGCGTCGCGCTTGACCTTCTTGTAGTCGATGATGCTGAGCACGCCGGCGTTGGCGAGGCGCACCGCGACATAGCCGTCGACGTCGCACAGGTCCCAGTCGACCTGGCTCTGGTCGACCATCGCCTTGATCTTGCCTTCCGATGGCCCGGCGCCGTCGAATAGCACCCGCGTGCCGGTCTCGTTGGTGAAGGGCTTGGCGAAGGCGGCGGTCAGGTCCTTGATCTCTTCGCCGCCCCAGGTCGCGACCGTCAGTTCCGACGCCGCCGCCTTGGCTTCGCGCGGGTAGGCGTGAATCAGGCCGGCTGCACCGGCGGCGCCCAGGAAGGATCGGCGAGAAAAGCTCATCGGATGCCAGATGTCAGATGCCAGAGAGCGTAATCATAGCGCCACCTCTGATATCTGACATCTGGTTTCCGATTGCTGAATCACCGCATCGTCGGCATGACGAACTCGGCGCCCGAACGGATGCCGGTTGGCCAGCGCGAGGTGACGGTCTTCAGCTTGGTATAGAACCGCACGCCCTCCGGACCATGCATGTGATGGTCTCCGAACAGCGAGCGCTTCCAGCCGCCGAAGCTGTTGAACGCCATCGGCACCGGGATCGGCACGTTGATGCCGACCATGCCGACCCTGATCTTGGAGGCGAACTCGCGCGCGGCGTCGCCGTCGCGGGTGAAGATCGCGGTGCCGTTGCCGTATTCGTGGTCGTTCACCAGCTTCACCGCGGCGTTGTAGTCCGGCACGCGCACGATCGAGAGCACCGGGCCGAAGATCTCTTCCTTGTAGACGCGCATGTGCGGCTGGACGTGATCGAACAGGCAGCCGCCGAGGAAGTAGCCATTCTCATAACCCTGCAGCTTCAACGTCCGCCCGTCGACGACGAGCTTGGCGCCTTCCTGCACACCAAGATCGACGTAGCCCTTCACCTTGTCGAAATGCTGCTTGGTGACCAGCGGGCCCATCTCGGCTTCCGGATCGGTGCCCGGCGCGACCTTGAGGCCGCGCACCCGCGGCGCCAGCTTGTCGATCAGCGTGTCGCCGACCTTGTCGCCGACCGCGACCGCGACCGAGATCGCCATGCAGCGCTCGCCGGCCGAGCCGTAGCCCGCGCCCATCAGCGCGTCGGTCGCCTGGTCCATGTCGGCGTCGGGCATCACGATCATGTGGTTCTTGGCGCCGCCCAGCGCCTGCACGCGCTTATTGTGCGCGGTGCCGGTGTGATAGATGTATTCCGCAATCGGCGTCGAGCCGACGAAGCTCACCGCCTGGATGTCGGGGTTGGTGAGGATCGCATCCACCGCTTCCTTGTCGCCGTGCACGACATTGAGCACGCCGTCCGGCAGCCCGGCCTTCTTCAACAGCTCGGCCATGAAGTTGGCCGCGCTCGGATCGCGCTCCGACACTTTCAGGATGAAGGTGTTGCCGCAGGCGAGGGCGATCGGGAACATCCACATCGGCACCATGGCGGGGAAGTTGAACGGTGTGATGCCGGCAACGACGCCGAGCGCCTGGCGGATCGAATAGGAGTCCACGTTGGTGCCGACATTCTCGCAGTAATCGGCCTTCAGCAGATGCGGGATTCCGGTGGCGAACTCGACCACCTCGAGGCCGCGCGTGATCGAGCCCTTCGCATCGGACAGCACCTTGCCGTGCTCCGAGGTCACGATCTGAGCGAACGCATCCATGTTCTCTTCGATCAACTGCTTGAAGCGGAACATGACGCGCGCGCGGATCAGCGGCGGCGTTGCCGACCATTTCGGGAAGGCATCGAGCGCGACCTTCACGGCCGCATCGACCTCGGCCTTGCTGGCCAGCGCGACCTTGGCCTGAACCTCGCCAGTCGCCGGGTTGAACACATCGCCGAAACGGCCGCTCTTGCCGGCGACATCCTGGCCGCCGACAAAGTGATTGATCGTGCGCATCTGCCTCACCTTTCAGTCTCGGAATTGGGCCTCCGCCGCCAGCGCTTCTTGGCCGCCTTACGGGCACCTGATCGCCATTTTATGACGCTGATGGCGGCACGCCGCGAACGAATTTTCGCGATCATACGGAGGCTTGGCCGGTGGTCAAGATATTAATCTATCCGATCAGTTTATTTAACACATGGACGGGCACTCCGGAGAAACCACGGGTCCGCGTTGCCCTAGTCGTAGTCCAGCGGGCCGCGCAGCGTCCCGGTCGCCACCCGGCGCTCCAGGTCGGCCAGGCGAGCATAGAGCAGGGGCCCGAGCGGGCTGTCGCCGGCGGCGCATTGGTGCGAGCGCTGCAAGAAATCCACGTCCGGATAGGAGTTGCCTTCCAGGAGCATGGCGCCCTCCTCTCCGACCACAATGTCCCACCCGACCAGGGCTCGATCCCGGCAGGCGGCGTGAGCCGCCAGCGCGATGGCGCGGACTTCATCCCAGCACGGCACGATCCGGCCCAGCACCCTGGCGTGGGTGATCGGATGGTCTTCCGACCAGTCCAGCCACATCTCGGCCTTGTCTCCGGTCATCAGACCGAGGGCGCCGCTCTCCAAGTCGACTGCCGCTCCCAGCTCGATGTCGGTCGGCCAACTGGTCTCCAGCTTGCAAAGGTTGCTTAGCACCGCGTGGGTCAGCACCGGATTGCCGCCTTGGTCCAGGCAGGTAATGACGCGCATGCGCATCAGCGCCTGCTCGGCCATATCCGCCAGCCCGGGGTGGTTCTTGATCAGCGGCTGCACCAGGATCGGCGCTTCCTTGGACCGGCGCGCAATCAGCGCAACCAGGCCGTCGTGATCCAACGTCGCGCCATTCTCGCAGAGGTATTTTCCGCCGGACCAGCGAATGACTTCGATGCCCCGCGAGCCCTTCGACTGTCGCGGCTTGAGAAGCAGGTCCCGCTCTAGTCCGGCCGGACGTTCGCATCGGTATTCCAGGTTGCCATCTTCGGCGACAATGAGGATGGGAACCGTCGCGATGCCGTTCTCCTCGCAGATGCGATTCATCTCCAGCTTGTCGCCCAGCATGATGCGCCGCGTGGTCTTGGACACCTGCCAGGTCAGGACTTTGTACAGGCCGTTCTTCATCTCATAGCGCGTGAGATAGCCGGAGGTGCGGGCGCGGCGTTCGCTGCGGTACAGCTCGAACATGTAGTAGACCTGCGCATCGAGGCCGTGGCGGAGCGCGACGACGCAAAGATCGCGGAACTGACGCCACAGGCCGACCCCGACCTTGGCGCGTACGCGCGGCCCGATCGTCGGAAACCACGTGAGCAAGCGCACCAGAACGAACACCGGCTTGTGGCCCGGCACCGTGAAGTTGCCGATGCGCGGATGGCGGATCTTCCTGAACAGGCGCGAGGTCGCATACAAGTAGCGGGCAAAGTCCCCCACGTCCGAGGCGCGGCGCCGGACTACGAACAAGTCGTGGCGCGCCGATGCGACGAACATCGCCACGCCCAGCAGATAGAGCTGCATTGCGATCAGCGACAGGAAATCCGCCGCGATAAACCATCCAAATAGTAGAGCAGCCACTCCGGCCGCCTGAACTGCAAAGGCCGACCAGAGCACGCGTCGCGCGGCCGCCGGCGCGGGATCGACTCTCGCGATCAGCCAAAGCAGGACAAGGGCGGCCGCCAGCAGAAGGCCGCCGACTGCAACGTTGGTGGTGAGATTGCTGAAAGCCGCGGCAAGCTGGCCGACGCAAACGAGTGCGAAGAGAACGAGCGCCGTCTGCCAGGCTCGACCCGCCCTTGCGTTTGGGGTGCCGAGGGCCAGCCTGATGCAGGCCATGAACGCCGCAGCGGCGGCGACAATCCCGGTCAGGGCATCCAACAGCCAGACAGTCCCGGGCGCCGGCAGTGCGCCGAGTGCGATGAGCGTCGAAATGCCCAGAAAAACCAAAACCGAGCGCTGGGAGTCGACCAATCCTACCATCCGACCCGACCCATCCTGCTCCACAACGCTCCCGTCGATAATCGCGGCGGCCGGTCAATAGCCGGCCAATCCGGCCCTGTCCACCAGCTCGTCGCCAATATTCCGGGGCTCATCGTGAATTGCGACCAGCACATTCTCAGCTTGAACGCGGGCGAACGCGTTCAAGCCGTGATCTGTTTCAGGATGCGGATCTGAGGCCTATCGCGCGGGCGAAAGACCGCGTGCGAAGGAGTGGACGGAGGTCGTGCTAGCCCTTGGCCCGAACCGGCTGGGACTGCTCGGCGAGTACCGCCTCCTTGTGCTCCATCAGCTCCGGGAATGCCTCGCCGGCAGTGCCATCCACCAGCGTCGGCATGCCGAACTGCTTGGGCCCTTCGTTCGCCCGTTCGATGATGTCGATGCCGGCATTGCTCTCGTTCTTGATCCAGGGCTCGAGCTTCTGGTCGATCTCCGGATTGACGAACAGCAGCAGCGAGGAGCGCGGATCGCGCCGACGGGTGTTGCGTACCTGGTGATAGCCCGGCTTGATCTTGTAGCCGGTCATCAGCGACAGCAGGCTGCCCGGCATGAATACGATCTCGTTGCTGTCCGCGCCGGCCGGGATGTATTTGCCGTCGACCTCGATCTCCAGCCCCGGCGCATTGGCCTTCACCAGCGTCAGCAGATGCGCGTCTTCATGCGAGTCCTGCAGCAGCTCCGCACTGTGCTGCGAAGGCTCGTAGTAGTTCAGCTGCACATAGGTGCCGTTGTAGCAGCGCAGCTCCGGGCTGCCCGGCGCCCAGGCATCCGCCATGGCGCGGAAGATGCCGCGCACGATCAGCGACCACTCGTCGGAAATCTCGCGCAGCGCGCGGTGCAACTCGAGGCCGCCCACTGCCTCCTCGACCTCCGGTCGGCCGCGGTTGCGGTTCCAGGCGGAGAAGGATTCGGTTAAATCGGGCCGCTCGGGCACCTGGGAGTATTCCGGACCAAGCTCGCGATAGCCTTCGACGTGGGACTGCATCGAGTAGCTCTGCTTCTCCGCCTCCGACCGCACGAAGAATTGCTCTCCGAGGCGGTAGATCCGTTCGATCTTGCACGCCATTGCATCGGTCAAGGGGACGCGGGCGAAACCCTGCCGTTCGAACTGCTGTACGAACGGGGCATAATCACGATCATCGTTTACCGGATTGAGCATGAGGCGGTCCTATAGGGGGGGTCGCGGTCGAGGGTGCACACCATGGAGCGGCGCGGCTAAACTAAGGCTCCAAATAGCTGGAAGCCAGTGCAAATTCCACCCGCAACCCTGACAATTGGATGACGGCACAAGACCTTGCAGGGAAACACAGCGTTCTGTGATCCCGGTCACCTTTGGGGGCTTGTCCTGTGGCACTTCGACGCTGCACCCGCCGTCCAAACTCGGCCCAAGCGTCCAGGCTCATCACACTATTCGGTAGCGTACGCTCCCACAGCGACGCGGACGGAGTCGTGTGGCGCCGCCCCCTACGACTGCCCCGCAAGCTCAGCGCCGATTCGCCGAACCAGCCCAATCAGGTGCTCTACATCGCTTTCGTCGTTCTCGTAGTGCAGGAAGCAGACGCGCAGCGACGTCTTGTCGTGGATGCGGGTAGTCGGGATGTGCGCCGCGCCGCTGGCGCTGATCGATTCCGAGATCTTCTCGTTCAGCGTGTCGAGCGCCGCTTCGCTGACGCCGCCAGGCCGGTAGCGGAAGTTCACCACCGACAGCGACGCCGGCGACAGCAGCTCCAGGTCCGGCGCTTCGCGTACGCGCCGCTCCAGCAGCGTCGCCAGCGCATTGCAGCGCGTCACCAGCTCGGCGACGCCGGCGCGGCCCAGACGCGCGATCGCGGCCCACACCTTGAGCGCGCGGTTGCCGTAGGTCAGCTGGAACATATGCTCATACGGCCACGGCGCTTCGCTGTGACCCGCTTCGAGGTAATCCGGTGTCAGCGAATAGGCCGCGCGGTGCGCCTCCGGATGACGGGTCAGCAGCGCGCCGCAATCGATCGGCACTTGCAGCCACTTGTGCGGATTGAGCGTGATGGAATCGACCCGTGCGAAGGCGCGGAACTGCGCGCGATAGGCTGGATCGAGCGCGGCCCAGGCACCGAACGCACCGTCGACATGCAGCCAGATGCCGAATTCCTGCGCGATGTCGGCGATCTCGTCCAGCGGATCGATCGCGCCGGTGTTGGTGGCGCCGCCGCAGGCGACGATGGCGAACGGCAGGTGCCCGGCCTTCAGGTCCCCTTCGATCGCCGCGCGCAGCGCCGCCGGCTGCATGCGGAAAGCGGCATCCGCCTCGATCGCACGCAGGTTGGCGGTGCCGATGCCGAGCTGCTCCGCGCATTTCTGAATCGATGAGTGACCTTCGGCGCTGCTGTAGAGGATGAGCTTCTTGCGCCCGCTCTGCAGGCCCTCGGCGCGCATGTTCCAGCCATCCTGCGCGGCGGCGCGGTGGCGCGCGGTCGTGAGCGCGTTCAGCGTTGCCGACGATCCGCCGCTGAGAAGGATGCACAGGCTGCCCTCGGTCGGGAATCCAACCAGCTCCATGATCCAGCGCCCCAGGCTTTTCATCAGGAAGATGGCGGAGTGGTCGTAGCCATCCAGCCCGCAATCCATCGTGCTGGCGACCGCGTCCGCCAGCAGCGCGATCGGCGCCGGGCCCGAATTGACCCAGCCGTAGGATCGCTTGTGACCGGTCGCGATCGGCCAGGGCATGACCTCGCGCTGCAGGAAGTCCAGGATCTCCTCCGGCGACTGACCGTGTTCGGGCAGGGGCAGGGAGATCAGCGTTTGCCGCACCGCCTGGGGCACCACCCGGTCGACCGGCTCTTTCGGCAGATCGCGCAGATAGGCGCCGAGCATGCGGACCGTCCGCTCCCCCAGCGCTTCGAACGCGTCGCGGTCGGACACGAACGGATGCTTCGCCATGATTCAAACTCCCCCGCAAATGGCACTGCATTAGAGCAAGGATCGCCAAAATCCTGTCAAGCTGGCGGGACGCATGGCAGCTTTGTGATCGCGCCGAACGCGGTGGGGCTGGCATTGCCGCGCGGATCGTATCAGGATAGGACCAAACGTATTGCAGGAGAGGGAGGCCGCGATGCGCGCGCGACTCTTACCGCTATTCGCTCTGGCTCTGTTGAGTGCTCCGCTGGCCGGTGCCAGCGCTGAGTCCCCTCAGGACAACACGAAAGAAGCGGAGCAGCTGGCCAACGAAGCCTTGTCCAAGATGATGCGGGCGCTCGACTTGCTCATCATGACCGTCCCGCGCTACGCCGCGCCGGAAGTGCTGCCCAACGGCGACATCATCATCCGCCGCCTCGATCCGCACGAGAACGAGGACGAGCCGATCGAGACCCACGGCGACGGCATCGAAACGTGAGTCTCTCTGCCGCGGCGCTCGCGACCGGCGCCTTCTGTTCGCACGGCGATTTCGAGATCGCTGGCGCCGCCGGTGGTCCGCTCCACGGTCTCACCTTCGCGACCAAGGACATCTTCGGCATCGCCGGCCGCGTCACCGGTTGCGGCAACCCGGACTGGCTCGCGAGCCATGCGCCGGCCGCGAACAACGCCGCGGCGGTACAGATGCTGCTCGACGCCGGCGCGCGCATGGTCGGCAAGACCATCACCGACGAGCTCGCGTTCAGCCTCAACGGCCAGAACTTCCACTACGGCACGCCGCGCAACGCGGTGTCGCCGGAGCGCGTACCCGGCGGCTCGTCCTGCGGCTCGGCGTCTGCCGTCGCGCATGGCATCGTCGACCTGGCGCTTGGCAGCGACACCGGCGGTTCGGTGCGCATCCCCGCCTGCCTCAACGGCATCTTCGGCATCCGGCCCACGCACGATGCGGCGGACAGCACTGGCGTCATGCCCCTGGCGCGCAGCTTCGACACCGTCGGCTGGTTCGCGCGCGACGCGCGCACGCTCCAGCGCGCCGGCGACGTGCTGCTGCCGCCCGATCGTTCGGGCGTCGCACTCAACCGCATCTATATCGCGCGCGATGCGTTCGCGATCGCCGACCAGCCGATTGCCGATGCGGTGCGCGAGGCGATCGCCAAGGCGGCCTTGCCGGTCGCTGTGGAGTTCGACCTCGCCGCCGAGCTGGCTGGTCTCGCCGAATGGCTGAAGCGCTTCCGCCGCCTGCAGCCGCGCGAGATCTGGGCCGAGCACGGCGCCTGGGTCGAATCTCGCCAACCCAGGTTCGGCCCGGAGATCGCCGAGCGCTTTGCCCTCGCCAAATCGGTCTCGGCCACGCCGGAGGGTGGCGACCAGGATTTTCGCGCCCGCGTCTCGGCCCATCTCGACCGCGTGCTCGGATTGGACGGCGTGCTGATGATCCCGACCGCCGGCACCATCGCGCCGCGCCTCGATGCCGGCAAGGACGAGCTGGTCCAGTTCCGCGACCGCACCCTGTCTCTGACCTCGATCGCCGGCCTTGGCCGCCTGCCTCAGGTTCAGCTGCCCGCCGGCAAAGTCGACGGCGCTGCCGTCGGCCTCTCGCTCATCGGCCCACGTGGCAGCGACCGCGCGCTGCTCGGGCTGGCGGAGCAGGTCGCGAGCACGCTGGGTTAGAAGCCAGCCTCCCGCATCGCCTGCACTGCCACCGCAGCCGGGCGCTCATGGCAGCGCTTGGCCCAGTCGGTGATATGCGGAAACGGTGCCATGCTGATGGCCGAGAGGCGTGAGGCCGACAGCACTGAAGCGGCGTTCAGGTCTGCAACGGTGAAGCGCTCTCCTAGCAGGTAGGCGCTGTCCGCCAGGATCGAGTTCAGCATCGTCAACGGCCGCTGCACCTGTGCCTCCGCACTCTCGGCAACCTTGGGATCGCGCTTCTCGGGTGGGAAGAGGTTGCGGTGCAGGTGAATGTGGTTCATTGGACCCTCAAGGTCCGTCATCGCCCACGACGACCATTGCCAGACTTTGGCCTCCTCCTCGAGCGAAGCGGGCGCCAGCGACGGGCTCGCCCGGTCGCCGTATTTCCGCGCCAGGTAGAGATTGATCGCCAGCGATTCCGCCATGACGAAGCCATCGTCGTCGATCGCCGGCACGCGCCCCGCCGGATTGACCTTGAGAAACGGCGGTTGTTTCAGCGCCGCATCGCCCATCGCCAGCGGAACATGCTCGAACGCGAGGCCCAGTTCCTTCGCCATCCACAGCACCCGCGCCGTGCGCGAGCGCGCGGTCCCATAGATCGTCAGACCCATGTCGGCGATCGCTTCTAGGATTCGTACGAGATCATCGATCTGAACGGCACGTCGAGCTTGCCGCGCCCGCTGAGGAACGCGAGCTCGATGATGCAGGCCGCGCCGACCACGTCGGCGCCGACCTTGCGCAGCAGCGAGATGGCGGCCTGCAACGTCCCGCCGGTCGCCAGCAGGTCGTCCAGCACGATCACGCGCTGGCCCTTCTTGATGGCGTCGGCCTGGATCTCCACCGTGTCGGTGCCGTATTCCAGGTCATACTGGTGCTGGATCACGTCGCCCGGCAGCTTGCCGCGTTTTCTCACCATTACGAAGCCGCAGCCCATCAGGTAGGACAGCGGCGCCGCCACCAGGAAGCCGCGCGACTCGATGCCGACCAGCAGGTCCGGCTCCAGCGGCGTGATGGCGGTGACCAGCCGGTTTACCGTTTCCTTCCAGGCCGGCCCGTGCGCCAGCAGGGTGGAGATGTCGTAGAACAGGATGCCCTTCTTCGGGAAATCCGGAACGTGGCGGATATGGGCCTTGAGATCCATTGGGGCACCTGAAAGCTGGAGTGCGACGCGGCCCTAGATACCAGCCAGTTGGGCTTGCGGTCGAGGCTCATTGTGCCTAAGCATCGCCGTTCCGGTCGCCTCTCGGACCGGCTGGGGGAACGGCATGGCCACGCGCAAGTCGCACAAGATCGACCGCATCGACCTGAAGATCCTGAGCGCGCTCCAGGAGCAGGGGCGCATGAGCAACCTGGAGCTGGCCGCCAAGGCCGGGCTCTCCGCCAGCCCGAGCCACTCGCGGCACCGGGCGCTGGAGCGCAGCAAGGTGATCCAGGGCTACCGCGCCGATATCGACCTCGCCAAGCTCACCGACTATGTCGAGATCCTGTCCTTCGTGACGCTGCACAAGCACGGCCGCGCGCAGCAGGGCCAGTTCGAGCGGCTGATCGAGCGCACGCCGCAGGCCATCGCCTGCTACCAGATATCCGGCAATTTCGACTACATCGTCCACTTCGTCTGCCGCTCGGTCGGCGACTATGTCGAGTTGCACCACAGCCTGATCGAGGAGGAGCCGAACATAGCCTCGGTCACCACCAACGTCATCATGGCGGAGACCAAGAAGTTCGCCGGCTATCCGCTCAAGGAGCTGATCGAGCCGGTCGAGCAGGAGTAGCGCGTCGCAACGTGGTACTGGCTGGGGGCTCCTCGGGTTCCAAAAATTCTGCGGTGCCGCCACAGTTTAGTGACAAATTCTAAACCTCTGACCGCATATTCTTGAACAAGCCAACACGGCAATCGCCGCAAGGGGCGCACCGCCGACTGGGTCAAGGTCGGGCTGCAGCACCCTCTGCGGCGTTTTCTATTTTGGCGAAGGCCCTATGGCCGCTCGGGGTGGCGGCCACGGAGGAAACGAAGAAAATGACCGACAAAGTCGAGCAATTCCTGAACGAGCGACGTCCCGCCACCCCGTGCCTGGTGGTCGACCTGGACGTGGTGGCGCAGAAGTATCGCGCTCTGACGACCGTTCTGCCGCTCGCTGAAGTGTTCTATGCCGTGAAGGCCAACCCGGCGCAGGAAGTCCTGTCGCGCCTGGCTGACCAGGGCGCGAGCTTCGACACCGCCTCGGCGGGCGAGATCGCCCAGGTGCTCTCGCTCGGTGTCGCGCCGGAGCGGATCTCCTTCGGCAACACCATCAAGAAGCAGTCCGACATCGCCTGGGCGCATGCCCGCGGCGTCAAGCTCTACGCCTTCGACAGCAAGGCGGAGCTGGAAAAGATCGCCGCCGCCGCGCCCGGCGCGCAGGTGTTCTGCCGCATCCTGATCGACGGCGAAGGCGCCTTGTGGCCGCTGAACCGCAAGTTCGGCTGCGCGCCCAAGATGGCGGCTGACCTGCTGATCCAGGCCCGCGAGCTCGGGCTTGAGCCGTACGGCGTCTCGTTCCACGTCGGCTCGCAGCAGATGCAGCCGGGCCAGTGGGACGCTGCCGTCGCGTCGGTGAAGAAGGTGTTTAAGCAGGTGGCGAAGGCTGGCATCGATCTGCAGATGATCGATCTCGGCGGCGGCTTCCCGGCGCACTACAACGCGCCTATCGAGGCGATCGGCGCCTACGGCACCGCCATCATGAACGCCATGACCAAGCATTTCGGCAACGATCTGCCGCGCATGATCGTCGAGCCCGGCCGCTACATGGTGGGCGACGCCGGCGTGCTGGAGGCAGAGGTCGTGCTGATCTCGACCAAGGCCTATGGCGAGGATCGCCGCTGGGTCTATCTCGACATCGGCCGCTTCGGCGGCCTGGCCGAGGTGGAGGGCGAAGGCATCCGCTATCGCATCCGCCCGGTGCGTGCGATGGGCAAGGACGAGGGGCCGGTGGTGCTGGCAGGCCCAACCTGCGACTCCGCAGACATCCTCTACGACAAGGCGAACTACCAGATGCCGCGCGACCTCAAGATCGGCGACCGCGTGCGCATCTTCTCGACCGGCGCCTACACGACCACCTATTCGGCCGTGAACTTCAACGGCTTCGAGCCGCTGAAGGCCTACTACATCTAACAAGACGCTCCATTCGGCGTGGCAATGCGGCCAGGGTTTCATTCTGGCCGCATTGTTTTTGCGTCCAGCGCGGACCCGAATTTTCCATTGTGCCGGGCAGGGGAGTGCCTACATGGCATAAAGGGGTGCGCCGCGAGGCGCTTTGCCAGAGGGATTCGGCCATTTCCCGGAGTAAATCATGAAGAAGACGGTTACATATGTTCTGGTCGCCGACGGCGCCCGGGCCCGGCTCTATGCCAATCACGGCGTGGGCAAGGGGCTGCAGCCTGTGTCGGGCGCGACGCACAAGGCCGATCTGCACCACCATGACCGGGACATCCTGGCCGACAAGCCGGGTCGCGCCTCCAGCAGCGTCGGCAATGGCCGCTCCGCCTTGGAGCCGCAGACCGACTGGCACCGCTTCGAGAAGCACAAATTCGCGCGCGAGATGGCGAAGGTCCTGGACGCCGCCGCGGCCAACAAGGCGTTCGATCGCCTGATCCTGATCGCGCCGCCCGCGACTCTCGGCGACCTGCGGACCGAGCTGGGCGACCAGACCAGGAAGCTGGTGTCGGCCGAACTCGCCAAGGACCTCACGCGGCATGCCGAGCAGGAGCTGCCGCAGCACCTGGCAGAAATCCTCGCCGTTTGACCCGCGGCCGCTCTCAGAAGCGATAGGGGATCAGCTCCTGCGCCTCCTGGCTGTCCCAGGGCAGGATCCAGGCGTCGGGCTCTTCGTATTGATAGGTGCTGGTCGGCATGTTGATCACGATGGCCTCGTCCGTCCCGATGTTCTTCCAGCCGTGATAGAGGTTGGGCGAAACGACGACGAGACCGGGACTGCGATCGCTCAGGGTGAACTCGTTGACGTATCCGAAGGTCGGCGAATCGGTGCGGCCGTCATAGACCGCGATCTTGATGAGTCCGCGCGCCACGAACAGCCGGTCCGTGCTGAAGCGATGCAGCCCCCACGCGCGATGGCGGCCGGGCAAGGTCGTGGTCATGTACACCTGAACCACGGGCTGATCCAGGATCTCCCATCCCTGCCGGGCGATCTCGATCACGTGCCCGTCCTCGTGGGGCACCGGACGCGTAAAACGGACTTCCAATCCGTCGATCGGTTCGAGCCGGAGCGCGCCGGTCGAATCGACCGCCGACCGTTTCGCGACCAGTGCGTTGTGTCCCTTGATGCTGGACGTCACCTGAGACGTCATACATGGCTCCTTGATACATGCCTCTTTGAATGAGCGGGGAGGCCGGTAAGTCCGAATGTCGATGGCTGTTGCGGCCGCCCGGAAGGCGACACTACACTGCGATCGCCTTTTGGAAAGGGGCATTTCTCGTCCAAATGACCGACCAACCCGGCTGGATCAAGCTCGCGCAAGGCCGCGAGGGCGCTGTGCTGCAGGCGGGTGGCGCCTGGACCATCGAGCATGCCGCGGATCTTGAGCGGACGGTCGAATCGCTCCCGAAAGACAGCGCCGCCCGGGCTTTGGACCTGGCCGAGATCGAGGCCATCGACACCGCCGGTGCGTGGCTGCTGGCGCGCGCGACCGGTCAGGGCGAAGGCGGTCAGGAGATTCCCTGGCAGAACCTGCCGCCGGAGTTCCAGCCATTGGCGGAGCGGGTGCTGACTGCCGGCCCCAAGGTCCTGCCCGATAAGGCCAGGCCGCGCACGATGACCGACTGGGTCGCCGATGTCGGCGCGGGTGTCGACGAGGCGCTGACCGAAACGCTGAACTTGGTGGCGTTCTTCGGCGAGTTCGTGCTGGCGACGGGGCGTGTCATTGCCAATCCGCGGCGGTTCCGCTGGACCCCCTTTCTGGTTCACGTCGAGCAGACCGGCATCAACGCCCTGCCGATCGTCGGCCTGATCTCCTTCCTGGTTGGCGTCGTGCTGGCCTATCAAGGCGCCGGCCAGCTGCGGCAGTTCAATGCCCTGTATCTGACCGTGAACCTGGTCGGCATCTCCGTCCTGCGCGAGATGGGAATCCTTTTGACGGCGATTGTCATCGCCGGCCGTTCGGGCTCGGCCTTCACGGCTCAGATCGGCACCATGCAGGTGAGCGAGGAGGTGGATGCGCTGCGCACCATGGGCCTCGACCCGATGGAGGTGTTGGTCATTCCGCGCGTTGCCGCTCTCATCGTGACGCTGCCGATCCTCACGTTCTTTGCGGACGTCATGGGCCTGCTGGGCGGCGGCGTCATGTATGTGACGCTGGCCAACGAAACCTTCGGTCAATATGTCGGCCGCCTGAACGATGTGGTGGACGCGACGCAATTCTGGGTCGGTATGGTGAAGGCGCCAGTCTTCGCAATGCTGATTGCGCTGGTCGGCTGTTTCGAGGGCCTGCGCGTCAGCGGCAGCGCGGAGAGCGTTGGGCAGATGACCACCCGCTCGGTCGTGGAGGGCATCTTCCTGGTCATCATTTTCGATGCCTTGTTCTCCGTCCTGTTCGCAATCATGAATATCTGAGATGCCCCAGCGCAGCCCCAACGTGATCGAGATCCGCGGCCTGGTGAACCGGTTCGGCGAGCAGGTGCTGCATGACGGACTCGACCTCGACATCCGGCGCGGCGAGGTGATCGGCGTGGTCGGCGGCTCGGGCACCGGCAAATCGGTGCTGCTGCGCACCATCATCGGCCTCAACCGTCCGGCCGAAGGCGACATCCGCGTGCTCGGCCAGCTGACGCGCGAACTGGACGAGGAGGCGCTGCGCCGGCTGCAGACGCGCTGGGGCGTTCTGTTCCAGAACGGCGCCCTGTTCTCCTCGCTCACCGTCGCCGAGAACATCCAGGCCCCGATGCGCGAGCGCGGCGACATCCCCCAGGGCCTGATGGACGAGCTGGCGGGGCTGAAGGTGAAGCTGGTGGGCCTGCCGGTCGAAGCAACCGCCAAGTATCCATCCCAGCTGTCCGGCGGCATGAAAAAGCGCGTCGGCCTGGCGCGGGCGCTGGCGCTCGACGCAGAGATCCTGTTCCTGGACGAGCCGACTGCCGGCCTCGACCCGATCGGCGCCGCCGACTTCGACCAGCTGATCCGCAGCCTGCAGAAGAGCCTGGGCCTGACCGTGGTCATGATCACCCACGACCTCGATTCGCTGGTCACGATTTGCGACCGGATTGCGGTCCTGGTAGACAAGAAGATCAAAGTGGGGACCCTGGAAGAACTGATGCGCGATCCGCACCCCTGGATTCAGAGCTACTTCCACGGGCCGCGCGCCCGTGCCGCCGGCATCGCGGCGGATTGAGCGGGGAGCGAAGCCATGGAAACCCGCGCCAAGCACATCACCATCGGGGCCTTCGTCCTTTCCTCGGTCCTGGCGATCGCCTTTTTCGTGTTCTGGCTCGCCCGCTTCGAAGGCGAGGTCAAATACTACAACTACTTTGTCCGCTTCTCGGGCTCGGTGTCGCAGCTCAGGGTCGACAGCACCGTCCTGTTCGGCGGCATCCCGGTCGGCCGCGTGACCGACGTGCGCATCGATCCCGAGAACAGCGAGCTGGCGCGGGTCGATCTCGCCATCCGCGAGGGCACGCCGATCCGCGTCGATTCGAAGGCGACGCTGGAGCTACAGGGCCTCGCCGGCGGCGTGGTGGTGCAGGTCAGCCGCGGCACCAGCACGGCTGCGCTGCTGGCGCCTGACAGCGAGATCAATGCCGGCCCGTCGGCGCTGGAGCAGATCGTGCGCCGCGTGCCCGATCTTCTGACCAAGATCGACGAGATCACCCAGCGCATGAGCGACCTGCTCAGCGACAAGAACCGCCAGGCCTTCAGCAACTCGCTCGCCAACCTCGAGAAGATCACGCAGCAGCTGGTGGGCGGCGCCACCTCGGCCGAGGGCGTGATCACCGACGCCAGCGGCGCGATCCAGGAGCTGAACAACGCCGCCAAGGAGTTCTCCGCGCTCGCGGTCGAGCTGCGCGGCACCGTCGGCGACATGCGCGGCGATGCCACCAAGGCGGCGAAGAATTTCGCCTTGATGGCGGAGAGCTTCAACAAGACCTCCAAGCAGCTCTCCGGCGTGATCGACGATAACCGCGAGCCCTTGAAGCAATTCTCCGCCACCACCCTCTACGAGGCCGGCGAGCTGGTTAGCGAACTGCGCCGGCTGGTGGCATCGATGACGCGCATCTCGAACCAGTTCGAAAAGGACCCGGCGCGGTTCCTCCTCAACGATCGCAGCACCGGAGTGGATACGCCATGATCAGCCGCCGTCACGTCTTGTTGGCCGGCGGTGCCGTGCTTGGCGGCTGCGGCGTGATCCCCAAGGTCAACGACCCGGTACCGCTTTACGCCCTATCGGCGGTCTCTCGGTTCGAGCAGTCGCTGCCTGACGTCGATTGGCAGCTGGTGGTCGGCACGCCGGTCGCGTCCGCGGATCTCAACAGCACGCGGATTGCTCTGACACGCTCGCCCGGCGTCGTCGAGTATTTCGCCAAAGGCGCTTGGGCCGACTACGCGCCGATCCTCCTCCAGGACAAGCTGATCGAGAGCTTCGAGGCCTCGAACGCCATCGTCTCGGTCGGGCGCGACGCCGTCGGCCTGCGGCCGGATTACGTGCTGCAGTCCGACCTGCGGGACTTCCAGGCGGAGTATTCCGGCGAGGTGCCCACCGCCCATCTGCGCCTCGCTGCCAAGCTGGTGCGGATGCCGGACCGGCGCATTGTCGCGAACATCCTCACGGAGCAGAAGGTGGCGGCGGCCGGCAATTCGCTGCCGCAGATCGTCGAGGCATTCGATCGCGCTGCCAGTCAGGCCTTCGAAGAGGTGGTTGTGGGCGTGCTCACCGCTCCAACCCAGAGCTAGAGCCAGGAATACCGATGCTGCTGGAACCGAAGAAAAGCGCGCTGTTCCAACGCGACCTGCACAATCCGGTGCCGGTGGTGGTGAAAGGCGAAGGCGCCTATCTCATCGACGATGACGGCAAGCGCTACCTCGATGCCTCGGGCGGCCCCGCGGTCTCGTGCCTCGGCCATTCTCATCCGCGGGTGATCGAGGAGATCAAGCGCCAGCTGGACTCGGTGGCCTACGCGTATTCGATGTTCTTCACTACGCAGGCGATCGAGGAGCTGTCCGAGCGCCTGGTGGCGCAGGCGCCGGCCGGCCTGACCAAAGCCTTCTTCGTCGGCAGCGGCTCGGAAGCGGTCGAGGCGGCGATGAAGCTGGCCCGGCAGTATTTCCTGGAGATCGGCCAGCCCTCGCGCCGTCTGTTCATCGCGCGTGAGCGCTCCTATCACGGCAACACCCTTGGTGCGCTGGCGCTCGGCGGCGACGCCAACAGACGCGCGCCTTATCAGCCGCTGCTGATGGACGTGACGCACATCGCGCCGTGCTACGAATATCGCGACCGCCGAGCGAATGAGAGCGCCGAGCAATACGGCCTGCGGGTCGCCGACGAACTGGAGACGGCGATCCAGCGCCTGGGCGCCGAGAACGTCGCGGCCTTCTTCGCCGAGCCGGTGGTCGGCGCCTCCCTCGGCTGTGCCCCGCCGGTGCCGGGCTACCTGAAGCGCTTGCGCGAGATCTGTGACCGCCACGGCGTGCTGTTGGTGTTCGACGAGGTGATGTGCGGCATGGGCCGCACCGGCCACATGTACGCCTGCAACGAGGATGGCGTGGCGCCTGACATCCTCACCATGGCCAAGGGCCTGGGCGGCGGCTACCAGCCGATCGGCGGCCTGCTCATCTCGCAACGGATCTTCGACGCCATCGCCGACGGCTCCGGCAGCCTCAAGCACGGCCACACTTATGCCGGCCACACCATCGCCGTCGCTGCCGCCCTCGGTGTCCAGAAGGCGATCGAGCAAGAGGGGCTGCTCGCCCGCGTGCGGCATTTGAGCGCTCTGCTGTTTGGCCGACTGGAGGAGCGCTTCGGCCAGCACCCGCATGTCGGCGACATCCGGGGCCGCGGACTTTTCATCGGGCTGGAGCTGGTGGCCGACCGCGACAGCAAGGAACCTTTCGATCCAAAAGCCAAGTTGTGGCAACGTATTCGGCGTGCCGGGTTTGAAGAAGGTATCGTCTGCTACCCCACCGGCGGGTGTATCGATGGGGTACGCGGGGACCACGTTGTCCTGGCCCCGCCGTTCATTTTGGTGGACGCACAAGTTGATGAAATTGCTGACAAACTCGCGCGCTCCGTGGAGCGCGCCATAAGCGCTGCCCAGGCGGCAAAGTAGCGGATTATTAACCCTTCTTTGTTTGACTGGTCCGACGGCGTCGAATCAGGGAATCGCGCCCGATTTACGGAGTTTGCTCATGGCACAATTGCTGACCGCCGCGGACGTTCAACGGCTGATCGCCAATCCCAGTGGAGAGGCCCGCGCCGAAACCGCCGCCAAGGTCGCCGCAGCGTTCGAGCGCGGGGCGTTGTCCGAGGCGGAACGCCAGCTCGCCGAACAGATCTTCCGCGTCATGGTGCAGGATGCCGAGGTCAAGGTCCGCGAGTCCCTTTCCAGCCACCTGAAGTCCAGCGCCAACCTGCCGCACGACATCGCGGTCAAGATGGCCAAGGACGTCGAGCAGGTCTCGCTGCCCGTCCTCGAATTCTCCAAGGTGTTGAGCGACGCCGACCTGGTCGAGATCGTCCGCTCCTCCAGCGCCGAGAAGCAGACCGCGGTCGCCAAGCGCGCCGAAGTTTCCGGCGAGGTCGCAAACGCCTTGATCGATCACGGCAAGACCAGCGGCGTGGTCGCCGCGCTGGCCGCCAACAAAGGCGCGGCGCTTGGCGATGCCGAAGTCAGCAAGATCCTCGACAAGCACGGTTCCGACGTGACGGTGACCAACTCGCTGGTCACGCGCCCGAACCTGCCGCTCGCCTTGTCCGAGCGCATTGTCCACATCGTTTCCACCAGCATGCGCGACTATCTGGTGGAGCGCCACGACCTCTCTGACGAGATGGCTGCCGACCTGGTGCTGGCCGCGCGTGAGAAGGCAACCATCATGTTGCTGCCCGCCGGCGCCAAGAGCACCGATGTGATCGAGTTTGCCCAGCAGCTGCACAGCGCCGGACGCCTGTCGCCGACGCTGATCCTGCGCGCGCTGTGCAGCGGCGACATGGCGTTCTTCGAGGCCGCGATGTCGGTGCTGTCCGGCGTGCCGATCATCAATGCCCGGCTGCTGATCCATGATCAGGGCGTGCTCGGCATGCAGTCGGTCTATCAGTACGCGCACCTGCCGCTCGACCTGTTCCCGGCCTTCCGCGCCGCCTTCGACGTGGCGCGCGACATGGACTATGACGGCGGCGACCGCGACCGCCAGCGCTTCGCCGCCAGGGTGATCGAGCGCGTGCTGACCCGCCTCGAGCAGCTCGACCAGCGCAACGCCGACTACCTGATGAACCGCCTGCAGCAGCTCGCGGCTTAGACGGGAAATCAGGGATAAGACGTCAGACCGAGCCCGTTAAACGGCTCGGTTTTCTCTTTGGACTATTGGGACATGGTCCCCGTGACGCCCCAGCTGTCCGCGACCACATAGCCCTCCGGATAGGGGTCGCCGGCGTCCAGGCAATAGCTGTGGAAGCCGGTGATCCAGGCCCGGCCCTCGATGCGCGGCAGGATCGCGGGGCGGCCTGCTATCCTGGTTTCGCCCGCGATCGTGCCCTTGAAGCGCGAGCCGATGATGCTCTCGTGGAACATGTGGTCGCCGGCCTTCATCTGGCCGCGCGCGTGCAGCACCGCCATGCGGGCGCAAGTGCCGGTCCCGGTCGGGCTGCGGTCGGAACGGCCCGGCGCCACGATGCAGGTGTTGCGCGTCGCCTTGCCGATGCCTTCGAACGGCCGGTTGAGCTGCACGATCGAGACGCCATTGATGCCCGGATTCTCCGGATGCACGACCGTCAGCTGCTCGCGCGCCGCCAGCCGTATCTGCTCGCCCAGCACCGCCAGCTCGCGCGCCTCGCTTGGCGCGATCTCATAGCCCAGCCTGGTCGCGTCCACGATGGCGTAGAACATGCCGCCATAGGCGACGTCGAGGGTGATCGAGCCCACGCCGGCGACCTCGATGGTTGCGTCCAGCTTGTCGACGAAGCATGGCACGTTGCCGAACTCCACCGACACGCATTTGCCGTCGCGGCACTGCGCGACCGCCTTGACCGGCCCGGCCGGCGTGTCGACCGTCACCTCGGTCGCCGGCTCTTTCATCGGCACGATGCCGGTCTCCAGCGCCACCGTGATGGTGCAGATGATGTTGGAGCCCGACATCGGCACGTACTCGGTGGGCTCCATGATGATGACGCCGAAGTCGCAGCCCGGCCGCGTCGCCGGCACGATGAAGTTGAGATGCCGCGCCACCGACCCGCGCGGTTCGCACATCAGCAGCTTGCGGACGTGATCGTGCTCGCGCTCCATGGTGCGCATCTTATCGTACATCGTAGTACCCGACGGCGGCAGCACGCCGCCGGTGATGACATCCCCGACCTCGCCCTCGGCGTGGCAGCCGACGACCGAAATGGAACGGATGGATTGCATGATCTCGATCCCTGGATTGCGCCGCCGCCACCCTACTGCATCGCCGGCCGGCATCAAGTGCCCTTGACGGTCGTCGCCGCAGTCCCGATAAGTCCGCCGATGGATCAGCCGTTCTTCAGCCGTCCGCCGCACCAGGGCAAAAGCTATCTCAGCGTGTTGTCGCGCCTGCATAGCTATCGCCGGCCCGCGACCTACCTGGAAATTGGCACGGAAACCGGGCGAACGCTCGAGACGGCGCGCTGCGCAAGCATCGCCATCGATCCGGAATTCCGCCTGGATTGCGACGTGAAGGCTGGCAAGCCGTCTTGTGGTCTTTACGAGATGACCAGCGACGCATTCTTCGCGGCTCACGACCTGACGGCGCTGCTCGGTGCGCCGGTCGATTTCGCCTTCATCGACGGCATGCACCAGTATGAGTTCGCCTTGCGCGACTTCATGAATGTCGAGCGCCATTGCCGGCCGAACTCCATCATCGTGCTGCATGACTGCCTGCCGGTCGACACCCATATGGCCAGAGTCGATCAGCGCGACCGCCAGTTCGCAGCGCGCGCGGAGCACATGGTCGGATGGGCGGGCGATACCTGGAAAGTAATCTGGATCCTGCGGCGCTATCGCCCCGACCTTCGCCTCTTTGCGTTCGATGCGCCGCCAAGCGGGCTGGTGGTCGCGACCAACCTCGACTCAACGTCGACCGTGTTGCGCGATCGCTATGACGAGGCCGTCAAGGCGGCTATGGACGTCTCTTTGGCCGATTACTATGCGAAGCTGGAGATCTTGCCGACGTCGGCGATCCAGCGGCCTGCTGGGTTTGCAAAAGTCCTGGCCAAGTTTCGCCGATTCGACTTCTCCCGGTTTGTGCACGCCTAGCCGCGCGCCGTAGACTCAAATTACCTTCCCCGGATTGAGAATCCCCTTCGGATCGAGCGCGGCCTTGATCCGGCGCATCACTTCGATCTCCGCCGGTGAGCGGCTGTGGCCGAGATAGTCGCGCTTCAGGGTGCCGATGCCATGCTCGGCGGAGATGCTGCCGCCGATCCGGCGCACTTCGCCATAGACGATCTCGTCCATCTCGTGCGCGATCTGCTCCATCGTGCCGCCTGCCCAGCCGGACAGGTGGATGTTGCCGTCGCCGATATGGCCATAGACGAAGAACAGGCCCTCCGGCCAGCGCGCGATCAGCGCCGCCTTCAATCGCTCCCCGAGCGCGCCCAGCTGCGCGGTCGGCGCGCTGACGTCGAAGTTGATCAGATAGGGCAGGCGGTCGAGCGGCTCGCCTTCGCGGATCTTCCAGAAGCTGCTGCGCGCCTCGCGCTCCGACTGGGCGATCACCGCATCCAGAGCGTCGCCAGTCTCGATCGCCGCCGCCAGGCATTCCTCCAGCCGCGCGCCGTCGCGCTCCGGTTCGCTGCCCTGGAACTCCGTCAGCGCATAGAACGGGTGCGTGTCCGGCAACGGCCTTGCGCCGGTCCCGGGATCGTTGGTGACGTAGCGATAGAAATCCGGCCACATCGCCTCGAACCCGCTGACCTCGCCGAGCTCGGCCTGCAGCCGCCGCAACACGCGGACCGCGGCCTCGAATCCTGTCGTCGCGATCAAGGCCGTGCTCTTGCTGCGCGGGCGCGCATGCAGCCGCAGCACCGCGCGCGTCACGATGCCGAGCGTTCCTTCCGAGCCGATGAACAGCTGGTTGAGATCATAGCCCGCGTTGTTCTTCATCACCTTGGTGAGCGCGCTGAGGATGGTGCCGTCGGCCAGCACGGTCTCGAGGCCCAACACCTGGGCCCGCGCCATGCCATAGCGGATGACGTGATTGCCGCCGGCGTTGGTTGCGATGTTGCCGCCGATCTGGCAGGACCCGCGCGAGCCGATGTCGAGCGCGAGATAGAGCCCGGCGTCTGCCGCCGCCTTCTGCGCCATCTCCAGCGGCGTGCCGGCGAGCACCGTCATGGTCGCGCTGTCGCGATCGATTTCCTCGACGCCCTTCAACCGCTCGAGCGACAGCACAACCTGTCCTGCTTGCGGCGTCGCGCCGCCGGCGAGTCCGGTCAATCCGCCTTGCGGCACGACGGCGATGCCCGCTGCATGACAGGCGCGCAATGCCGCCGAGACCTCCGCCACGGAGCGTGGTCGCAGCACCGCGAGTGGCCGCTGCCGATTCACGTTCGACCAATCGCAGGCGTGCTTGTCGAGCACATCGGGCTCGGTCGACACAATTTCGCCCAATGCGTTAAGCGCGGAGTTCAGGAGTTCGAAAGACATTGTGCGGGAAGTCCTAGAAAAGGGCGCTATCTTAACCTGGGCACAAATTGTCGCGCCACGTGTTTATCCGGCAGCAGATTGGCGACAAGGGAGTTACGGGCGATGACAGTCTTCTCAAAAGTTCTGGTATGCGTGTGCGCGGGCGCACTGATTGCGGGCTGCAGCAGCGGTGGGTACCGCTCGGGCAAGGGCAACGATCACCTGGTGTTGTATCGCGATAGCGGCGAAGAGCAGAAGCAAACCAAGGTCGTGCAGACGCGCGAAGTCGTCCCGGCCCAGCGGGTGGTGCAGCGCGAGGTCATCTACGTTCAGGAACCGCAGGTGATCTATCAGCCGGCGCCTCCGGTCGTCTATCAGCCGGCGCCGACCTATCGCGTCGTGACGTCCAAGCCTGACTACACCACCGTAACCACGCGTCCGACGTATCGCTACGTGCCGGTGACGCGCTACTACTACGACTAGGAGGCGATCATGAAACTGCTTCCCATCGTGACGCTCGTGATCGCCGGTGCGGCGCTCACTGCCTGCGGCACCTCATCACGCGATAATCGCTTCAACGAAACGACCTACGCCGATCACAATGGTCCGGAACGCAAATACGACCACGACGTGGTGTATCGGTCATACGGCTATGACGACCCGGATGTCGTCTATGTGCAGCCCGCCTACCGCGTGGCGCCTGCGCAGGAGCGGGTGATCTACTACTACGACTGAAGACTTTCGGCGGGAAGCAATTGCGCTTCCCGCCGATCACAATCAATCCCACCGATCCAAATCTAGAATACCCGATCGACGGGCTGACCCAGCGCAATGCTGCCCGCGAAGGTCGCTTGCGGTCCGTCCTGCATCGGGTGGAAGCGCGCGCCCTGGATGTCGCGGAACCGCCGCTCCAGTCCCGCCGCGCGGTAGAAGCCCGCGCCGCCCGCCGTTTCCATCGCCAGCTCGACCGCCGCAATGGTATGCTTCGCAACCAGATGGCGGCCGATCATGATCTCGTTGGTGGTCTCCGGCCCCGGCTTGTTGCCGCGGACGGCGGCCAGCATGGCGCTCTGTGCCATCTGCGCGCCGCGCAGCTCCGTCTCCATCCGCCCCGCCAGTTGCGTGACATGCGGATCCGGCCGCCGCTTGCGCGCCAGCTCCAGCGCGATGTCGCGCGCGCTTTCCGCTACGCCCAGATAGACCGAGTAGATCAGCGGGAACGCGATCATCGCGATGGTGTGGAACACCAGGTGCCACTCGCCGGCCTTGCGCTTCAGCGCGACCGCGGCGTCCGGCACCACGTGCCCCTCGATCATCACGTCGTGCGAGCCGGTCGCGCGCATGCCGAGCGTCTTCCACACCGGGATGATGCGCACGTTCGGCGAGGTCATCGGCACGCCGAAATGCAGCACCATCGGCCCTTCCTCCGGGCTCTCATACAGCGCGCTGGTCATCAGCAGGTTGCCGGCCGGCGCGCCGGACGAGAACACCTTGCGCCCGGTGATCTTGTATCCGCCCTCGACCTTCTCGGCCTTGCCCGACCCGGCGATCCAATCCGATCCGCCGCTCGACAAGATGATGATCCGCTCCGCCGCGATCCGCTTCAGCAGCGGTTCGACCGGGGCCTTCTGATGCGCCCAGCGCCAGGCCGGGATCGCAACCTGGTGGGTGTGCATGGAAAAGGCGAGGGCGGTGGAGCTGCAATGGTGCGCCAGCTCGCGCAGCATCGCCGCCAGCTCGTCGACGCCGTGGCCGCCGCCGCCCAGCTCCTTGGGCACGCCGGCCTCGACCAGTCCGGCCGCTTTCAAGGCCTCGTAGTGGGTAGCGACGAAGGTATCGGTCTCGTCCATCTCCGCCGCGTGCTTGGCAAACTCCTGTCCGAGGCGACGCGCGATTGCGACCAGGTCGCCGGATGTCGCGACCGGTTTCAGTTCCACTGCAGCCATTGGTGCTCTCCTCAACTCATGTTGATGTCGCCCACTTCCGGCGATCATCGCGCCGAAGAGGGCCATTAATCCAGTTCAGGAACTGTATCGACCGGTTGATAGGCGATCGTGCCATCCTCTAAGGTTTTGATCTAACGCAATATTTATCGTCGCCCTCGGGCTCGCCCGAAGCGGCGCATGCGGAGTAGTCCAGAATCTGTAGTAGCCCCGGACCGTGCCCGGCCGTAGCATTGTCAGGTCCGCGCGCCAGGGAGGCTCCAAATGGAACAAGTCGATGGTTACGGTCAGTTTTGCCCCGTCGCGATGGCGTCGGAAGTGATCTGCGCACGCTGGACGCCTCTGATCCTGCGGGAGCTGCTGTGCGGCAGCACGCGCTTCAACGATCTGCGCCGCGGCGTGCCGCGCATGTCGCCGACCTTGCTCTCCAAGCGCCTCAAGGAGCTGGAGCAGGCCGGCGTGATCGAGACTAAGGCCACCGGCCAGGCGGGCATCGTCGAATACCACCTGACCCAGGCCGGGCAGGAGCTGCGGCCCATCGTCATGTCCCTCGGCATCTGGGGCCAGCGTTGGGTGGAGACGCAGCTGTCGCTGAAGAATCTCGACCCGTCGCTGCTGATGTGGGACATGCGGCGCAGCCTGGACCTGACGCCGATGCCGCCGCGCCGCTGCACGATCCAGTTCCACTATCCGGAGCTGCCGGCCGCCCGTCAGCATTTCTGGCTGGTGATCGACAACCGGCTGGTCGACCTGTGCCCGGTCGATCCGGGCTTCGAGGTCGACCTGTTCGTCGAAACCTCCCTGCGCACCATGACCGCGATCTGGATGGGCCTGACCAACGTGCAGGCCGAGCTCGACGCAGGCCGGATGGAGCTGTCCGGCGACAAGATGCTGGCGCGCTCGATGCAGCAATGGCTGGGCCTCAGCCCGTTCGCGAAGGAGAAGAGCCGCCGCGCGGCCTAACGCCCTACTCGCGGCGGTCCCGCGGCCCTGAGCCTCGCCGTCCTGAGACACTGGCAGGATGGTGTTACTGGCAACTGCGCCGCTCGAGGCTCTGCACGAGCCGCCCCCTTTGCACGCGCCGCCGCTGCCGCACGCACGCTGCGCCATCGCGCGCATTCGGAACCAACGCACGGATAGCTTGTTGGCGTAGGCCAGTTTTCAAACAAGGGAGAGCCGGATGCCAACTGCCAACAAGCAGACCACAACCCAGCGCCGCGCGGCTGCGCGCGCTCGGAGCGGAAAGGACGATGCGATCAAACTTCTGAAGGCCGACCACAAGGAAGTGTCGGGCCTGCTCGAGAAGTACGAGAACGGCCGCCTGTCGAAGGACCGCAAGGTGGCCACCGCCAAGCAGATTTGCATGGCGCTGACTGTTCATGCCCAGATCGAAGAGGAAATCTTCTATCCCGCCGCCCGTGAGGCGGCCGTCCGTGACGGCGAAGATCTGCTCGACGAGGCTGAAGTCGAGCACGGCTCGATCAAGGATCTCGTCGGCGCCATCGAGAATGCCTCGCCGGACGACGACGAGTTGTTCGACGCGCGGGTCAAGGTGCTGGGCGAATACGTCAAGCACCATGTGAAGGAAGAGGAGAACGAGCTCTTCCCGAAAATCCGCAAGAGCGACATGGACCTCGAAGAGGTCGGCGCGCAGCTCGCCGCTCGCAAGGAAGAGCTGATGCGCGCGCTTAAGGGCGACGCCTAGGTATTCTCTGCCGGGCGCCAGTGGCGCCTGGCTATTCTGCTCGGTCAGACGTGGTTACGCGCGGAAGGATAGGGCGCAACAAAAGCGTGCAGACGGCCGGAACTTTTACCCCGGTGGCGAATTTGGGTTTACTGGCCACAGATTGTGGCGTGGCCGGCGAAGTCGACCCCCTCACATCGCCGAGCCACGGCGGCGGCGCGGATCGAGCCCGTCCCCCCGAGCGCGCTCCTTTGCCGCCGCCCGCTTAGTCCCGATAACGAACCGCTATGGGAAAGACCGGAACGCCTGAGCCGGTCCGGCCCCGCTTGCCGAGGCGCAGTTCTGGGGCGACGCACTTGCCGGTGCCGTACGCGTGACGTTTAACAAACGGCAACCCGGCGTGTACAAGAGGCTAGACGAAGCACCCGCCGCGGAAACGCGCCGCGACGCGGGGCTGTTGTCAAAGGCGACGCCGCGCGCGATGACAGGTGTCATCCGTCGGTGCGCGGGAGGTTCAGCTGTGACCGCGTTCCCCACGAGAATTGCCGTCGCTGTTGGGGCCTTGCTCCTCGCAGCCTGCCAGCAAGCGAGCGCGCCGCTGCCACCGGTCACGGCTTCGGCGCAGGCGCAGTCCACCATCGACGACTATCTCCGCAAGGTGGATGGCAGGTTCGGCGCGTTGGCGTTGTCGCAGGACGGCGCGCGCGCGACCTACTACATCTGTCAGTCGCGGCTATGGAAGAATTGCGACAACTACGAACTGAACGACCGGTTCGTGTCGGTTCCCTCCGCCAAGCTCGCCGCGCAAGAGGCGCTCAGCCGCTGCGGCGGCGGGTGCGGCATCCTCTATCTCAATGACCAGAGACAGCGCTGATGGTGGCTCCCATGCTTTCCGCCAAGAACGTGACAGTCCACATCGAGCACGACATCGTATCCCTGCGCTTCAAGGCCGAGGACGGACGGGAAGCGACGCTCGATGTCGCGCAACTGGCCAAGCAGCTTGACAGCGAGGCGAGCGCCATCCTGCTGGCATGGTCGGAAGACCAGAAGAAGCCGCTGCTAGCGCAGAACTACGAGGACTAGGGGGCGATGTTGCGTCCGGCCGACATTGATGCGGCTATCAATGGTTTGTCGGAGATAACGACCCGCATATCCCACACCTAGCAGCAAGGTTCCGACAAGGTTCACCCTCGGCTTCTAAGGGGCGCGGTTCGCCACATACTAAGGGCAAAGCGCCTTTCCTCCTCATCCTCTAACAACCGGATTCGCCCAGTGACTATGTCGACGAACCAGATGGAAAGATCGGGTCTGAATGCGACCAGAGTGGCCCCGTCGAAGGCGAACTTCGTGTCAGCTGGGTAGGTGCCGACTTTGCGCTCCCCATCCAGGATCGTGATACCGCTCTCGGCCAATTCGGCGTGGATGTCCGTCAAGACAATTATCCGGTGAAGAAGGTAGACCACTCGGTGTCAGCGAGAGCAGTTCTCAGTTCGTCGTAGTTCGCGATGCAACTTGACTGGGAACCCAGGCGCTGACGACGGTAAGGAGATTCGAGCGGCGCCGGTGCCACGTCGAGGAACTTCAGCAGTCGATCTATGCCGTCGCTGTTGATCATCTCCTCGTAAGTCAGGTCGAAGTGCGGGAAAGCGTCGGTCGATTCTCGAATTATTCGATCATTGTAGCGAGCAATCCGCATTGCACCGACGACCTCGTCTAGCCCAACGGTGATTGGCGGCACCCCGTAGCCGTCGTCGGTCTTCGACCCCCACTTTCCGCTAACTTGCGCCATCCGGATTGAGATGAAGTGGTCTAAGGGGTTCTCGCGGTATAGCCGCACGATGCGAAATTGGTGCTGACGGAAAAGGTCGAAGATGTGCGGGTAGACCATGAAGGACCCAAGGGGCGCCTTCAAGCCAACGCATTCAACTTCAGTCGGCAGAATATGCTTGGTGAGAACGATTTCGGGGTCAGTCACCCCGAACTGCATTTGTCCGTGATATTGAAAAACCTCGCCATAGCATTGAATTGAGGGGTGCGAATCCAAGAGCACTCCCAGATGGGTCGAACCTGTTCGCCCCTGCGTGACGACCGCAAATCGCACCTGGGGCTCTTGAAAGAATCGGGACATGCCGGCGATCCTATTAAGGCTCGCCGAGGAATAGCAAGGGTAACGGTGCAGGGTTCCAAATGCATCGATAGTTGTTCGGCCATTGCTGGCGGCAGCGAGATCCTCGCGTGGATGCCTGACTCGTTCATCTTCGGCGTTTCTTTACCATGGCGGCGATTTTCAAGTTCGTCGACACCAACGGGACCGGGGGTTACATGGCTTCGGTCAGTTTCCCATTCCCGCTGTTGCTCGCCGGGTTTGCGCTTGCGCTCTGCTTGCTGACCGGCGCCTTCTTCAAGGAAACGTCGCTGTTTGCTGCAGCGTGCTGTTCCTCGCCGTCGCCTTCCACGGTCCCGCGCGCTGGGACAGCGACCGGAGCGAGTTCAGGTTCTTCCTCCTTGATTTCACGATGATCGCTGGCCTGCTGTGCGCAGCGTTGCACGGATCAGGGACGACGCTGGCGATTCGTCGCAGCCACTCGGGCGATCGTAAGGAGATGGCGTGGGAAGTGAATGGTCGGAGTGAGAGGATTCGAACCTCCGGCCCCTGCGTCCCGAACACAGTGCTCTACCAGGCTGAGCTACACTCCGACACATGAGAACGGGGCGCGAGGCCCCGGTCGGGAACTTCTGGGCGAGCGGTATATACAGAGGCCGTCAGCCCGAAGCAAGCAACCTCTGCCGGCACCATCGCAGCCCTAAAAAACTTCATGAATTCAGCCTGTTACGCCCGGCGACGATCCGGCCGCAAAATCGACGGCGACCTTGCCGCTTGCCAGCGCGGGGCTTGTTCGCGAAAGCTTAACCGGGATGATTCCTGACCGTCACGGTTCGCGGCCAGCATCGCCGCCCTCGCCCAAACCCAGAAGGAGAGTCGCGATGAGGCGCACCCCGCCGATCCAGTCCCGCCGCCAGATCCTGAAGCTCGCCGGCGCCAGCGCCCTGATGGTGCCGGTGGGCCTTGCGATGCCGCGCATTTCGCGTGCCGCGAGCCGGCCGCTGGCGACGCACGGCCTGCAGTCGGGCGACATCGGCGCCAACCACGGTGTGGTCTGGGCGCGCGCCGACCGGCCTGCGCGCGCGGTTTTCGAAGTGGCGACCAACGAAGGCTTCCGCGACGCACGCACGCTGCCATACGCCGACGTGCTGCCGGAGAACGACTATGTCGCGAAGCTGCTGGCGGAGGATCTCCCGGCGGGCCAGGACATCTTCTATCGCGTGACCTTCTCCGATTTGACCGACGTCAACGCGGTGTCGGAGCCGGTGAGCGGCCGCTTCCGCACCGCGCCCGCCGATCTGCGCGATGTCTCCTTCACCTGGTCCGGCGACACCGTGGGGCAGGGCTGGGGCATCGACGAAAGCCGCGGCGGCATGAAGGCCTATGCCACCATGCTCAACCATCAGCCCGATTTCTTCATCCATTGCGGCGACACCGTCTATGCCGACGGTGCGTTGAAGGCCGAGGTCGACCTGCCCGACGGCACCAAGTGGAAGAACCTGATGACCGACGAGAAGGCCAAGGTCGCCGAGACCCTGGCCGAGTTCCGCGGCCAGTACAAATACAACCTGATGGACAAGCACGTCCTCGCCTTCAACGCCCAGGTGCCGATGCTGGCGCAGTGGGACGACCACGAGGTCACCAACAACTGGTCGGATTCCAAGCAGTTCGACGAGCGCTACACCGAGAAGAACGTGCGCCTGCTGGCGGCGCGCGCCGCCCGCGCGTTCCACGAGTTCGTGCCGATCGCATCGTTCGATTCGGAGCAGGGCAGGGTCTATCGCAAGGTGTCGTACGGACCGCTGCTCGACGTGTTCTTCCTCGACATGCGGCGCTATCGCGGCCCGAACGGCGACAATGTCGAGACTGCGCCCGGCGCCAACACCGTGTTCCTCGGCCGCGACCAGATCGAGTGGCTGAAGCGCGAGTTGCTGACGTCGCAGGCGACCTGGAAGGTGATCTCCGCCGACATGCCGCTTGGCCTGCTGGTGTGGAACGATTCGAAGCTCAAGAAGGGCTTCGAAGGCATCGCCAACAACGAGCCCGGCGCGCCCAAGGGCCGCGAGATGGAATTCGCCGGGCTGCTCTCCTTCATCAAGTCGGCCAACATCCGCAACACCGTGTGGCTCACCGCCGACGTGCACTACACCGCCGCGCACTACTACGATCCGAACAAGGCGGCGTTCCAGGATTTCGACCCGTTCTGGGAATTCGTCTCCGGCCCGATCCATGCCGGCACCTTCGGACCCAACCAGCTCGACAAGACCTTCGGGCCCGACGTCAAATACGTGAAGGCGCCGGAGCCGGGGCAGGAGAACCTGTCGCCGGCCGCCGGCCTGCAGTTCTTCGGCCATGTGAAGATCGCCGGCAACAGCGGCGTGATGACCGTGACCCTGCGCGACGCCGCCGACGCCGCGCTATGGTCGGTCGACCTCACGCCGCAGCCGGCCTGACGCCTCGGCGGCGCCGCAAGGCGCCCGCTGCAGACACCCCGCCGGGCCGCGGATGTACCGGCCCGGCGGGCGTCGGCGCACTCGATTTTTCAGCGTAGCTCGCTCTTCTTCCGTCATTGCCGGGCCGACGCGTAGCGGCGCGACCCGGTAATCCAAATCCGGCGTGGAGTTCGCTCTGACAGATTTGGATGACCGGGTCTTCGCCCGGTCATGACGGTAGGAGAGGAGGACGACGGAGTAGAGTTACCGATCGCCAGCCTTCATCGATTCCGGCGTCACCTTGCGGCGGGCGAGCAGGTTGGTCAGCCAATCCGGATCCATCTCCGGCACCGACGACAGCAGCAGCTCGGTATAGGGCGGATGCGGCGGCGAAAGCACCTTGGTCTTCGGCCCCTGCTGCACCACGCGACCCTGGAACATCACCACGATCTCGTCGGAGATCGCGCGCACCGTCGCGATGTCGTGGGTGATGAAGAGATAGGAGACGTTGAGCTCGCGCTGCAGCCGCATCAGCAGCTGCAGGATGCCTTCCTGCACGATCTGGTCGAGCGCCGAGGTGACCTCGTCGCAGATGATGAGCTCGGGCTCCGCCGCCAGCGCGCGGGCGATGCAGATGCGCTGCTTCTGGCCACCCGACAATTCGCCGGGGAATCGATCGACGTAGCTGTCGTCCATCTCGATCAGGTTCATGAGCTCGGAGATGCGCGCTTCTTTCTTGGCGCCGGTCAGGCCGCGGTAGAACTCGATCGGCCGGCCGATGGTCTCATAGACCGTCTGGCGCGGATTGAGCGCCGTATCCGGCATCTGATAGATCATCTGGATGCGCCGCAGCGTATCGGCGCTCCGATCCTTGAGCGCACGCGGCAGGGATTGGCCATTGAAGACAATGTCGCCCTGCATCGGCGGCAGCAGCCCGGTGATCACCCGCGCCAGCGTCGACTTGCCCGATCCGGATTCGCCCACCACCGCGACCGTGCGACCGCGCGGCACTGTCACCGTGACGTCGTTCAGCACCCGCACGGCGTTGCCGTAGGCGGCGGTGACGTTCTTGATCTGCAGGATCGGCTCCCCGCCCGTCTGCTCCTGCTTGCCAAGCTTGCGCACCGACCACAGCGACTTGGTGTAGTCCTCGCGCGGGTTGGTCAGCATCTCGCGGGTCGGGGCTTCCTCGACCGACTTGCCGTAGCGCAGCACCTTGATGCGGTCGGCCATCTGCGCCACCACCGCCAGATCATGCGTGATGTAGATCGCAGCGGTGTGGAACTGGTCGACGATGTCGCGGATCGCTGCCAGCACTTCGACCTGGGTGGTGACGTCGAGCGCAGTGGTCGGCTCGTCGAAGATGATGAGGTCGGGCCGGCAAGTCATGGCCATGGCGGTCATGGCTCTCTGCAACTGCCCGCCGGAGACCTGGTGCGGATAGCGGAAGCCGATCTCGCCGGGATTGGGCAGGCGCAGGCGGCCATAGAGCTCGATCGCGTCCTTTTCGGCGTCGGCGCGCCCCCGCTTGCCCTCGCGCAACTCGGTCTCGAGGGTCTGGTCCATCAGCTTGTGCGCCGGATTGAACGAAGCGGCAGCGCTCTGCGCCACATACGCGATACGGGTGCCGCGCAGCTTGCGCCGTGCCTCCTCGCTCGCCGCCAGCAGGTCGATGCCGTCGAACACCACGCTGCCGCCGGAAATACGGCAGCCGGCCCGCGCGTAGCCCATGGCAGCCAGGCCCATCGTGGATTTGCCGGCGCCGGATTCGCCGATCAGCCCCAGCACCTCGCCGCGCTTCAGCGTCAGGTCGACGCCCTTGACGATCGGGCGCCATACCTCGTCGCTCTCGCCCTCGATCTGGAGGTTGCGCACCTCCAGCAGGATGTCGCCCTTGGTACGCCCGCCGCCGGCCGTGTTCAGGTTGTCGTTCATTCCTTCAGCCCGCTCGTCTTGTGCAGGAACCAGTCGACCACGAAATTGACGCCGACGGTCAGCAGCGCGATCGCGCCGGCGGGCAGCAGCGGCGTCAGGCGGCCGACCGTGATCAGCATCTTGTTCTCATAGACCATGGAGCCCCAGTCCGCCGTCGGCGGCTGCAGGCCGAGGCCGAGGAAGGAGAGGGCGCTGATGGTCAGGAACACGAAGCAGAACCTCAGGCCGAACTCCGCCACCAGCGGCGCCATGATGTTGGGCAGGATCTCGCGCCGCATGATCCAGGGTAGCTTCTCGCCGCGCAGGCGAGCCGCCTCGACATAATCCATGACGACGACATTCTGCGATACCGCGCGGGTCAGGCGGAACACACGGGTTGAATCCAGTACCGCCAGCACCAGCACCATCGTGGTCACCGAGGTGCCGAAGATCGACAGCAGCAGCAGCGCGAAGATCAGCACCGGGATCGCCATCAGCGCGTCGACGATACGGCTGAGGCCCTGGTCGATCCAGCCCTTGGCGATCGCCGCCAGCAGGCCGAGGCCGCCGCCCAGCGCAAACGAGAGGATGGTGGTCAGCAGCGCCACGCCGACGGTGTTGCGCGCACCATATATGAGGCGCGAGAACAGGTCGCGGCCGAGTTGGTCCGTCCCCATCAGGTTCTGCCAGCTCCAGGGCAGATATCCCTTCCCAACGACTTCCGCCTCGCCGTAGGGCGCGATGATCGGGGCGAAGATCGCGGCGACGATATAGGTCGCGATGATCACCATCCCGAACTTGGCGCTGAACGGCGCCTTCACGAAACCGCGCCAGGCATTGCCCAGCACGGACCGCCGCCGGCGGTGGCTGATGCTGGGTGCCGCCTTGGCGGAGCCGGAGGTCGCTTCGTGAGTCGCTGTCATTTGGGATGCAGCAATCTGGGGTTGGTGACGATGCCAAGCACGTCGGCGATCAGGTTCAGGATGATATAGGTGGCAGCGAACACCAGCGCGCAGGCCTGCACCACCGGCACATCGCGCGCAGCCACCGCATCCACCATCTGCTTGCCCATGCCTGGGTAGGTGAAGACATATTCAACCACCACGACGCCGACGATCAGATAGGCGAGGTTGAGCGCGATCACGGTCACGATCGGCGCCCAGGCATTCGGCAGGGCGTGACGCGCGATGATCTGCCACGGCTTGGCGCCCTTGAGCCGCGCCATCTCCACATAGGGGCTGGCGAGCACGTTGATGACGGCCGCGCGTGTCATGCGCATCATGTGCGCGACAATCACCAGGGTCATCGTGATCGCCGGCAGCGAGCACCGGTATATTCGCTCACCCAGGCTGGCGTCGTCCTCCACCTTGGCGAGGCTGGGCAACCAGGTCACAACGAGCGGCGAGGCCAGCAGCACGATCGCGATATAGGCGATGAAGAATTCCGGGAACGAGATGGAAACCAGCGAGACCATGTTGATCCCCCGGTCGAACCAGGTGTTGCGGTAGAGCGCAGCCAGCAGTCCCAGCCCGACCGACAGCGGCACCGCGATCAGTGCCGTCATGCCGGCGAGGAACAGCGTATTGAAGGCGCGCGGCGCCAGCATATCCGCGACCTCGCGGCGATAGCCGATACGGCTGGCGTAGGAGGTGCCGAAATCGCCCTGCACCACGCCGGCGATCCAGTTGTAGTACCGAACCGGCGCTGGCTGATCGAGGCCGATTTCCTTGTTGAAGGCAGCGACGGTCTCGGGCGTGGCGGCCTGTCCCAGGATGGCTTCGGCGAAGCCGCCGGGCAGCATCAGGACGGCGACGAAGATGATCACCGAGACGACGAACAGCGTGATCAGCCCGAAGCCGAGCCGCTGCAGCACGATTTTAAGGACGATATTCATCCCGTGCGAGTCCCCCATTCGGGTCCCGGACTTGGCCGGGAAGAGGGCGGACCAATTATATGTGGTCCGCCCTCCTGCCTTATCTTACGCGAACCACCAACGGGATGCGATCTTCATTCCGTCGATGTCCCAGTTCGCGGCAATGTCGCCATGCGCGACGGTGTCGCTGTGGGCGCTGACATAGTTGTTGAACATGATGACCACGTTGCCGCCGTCATCCGCCTGGATCTGCTGCATCTCGGCATACATCTCCGCGCGCTTCTTCTGGTCGGTTTCCGAACGCGCCGCCTTCAGCAGCTCGTTGAACTTCGGATGCTTCCAGAAGGCGTCGTTCCACGCCGCGTCGTCGGCGTAAGCGGTGGCGAACATCCAGTCGCAGGTCGGACGGCCGTTCCAGTACGACATGCACCAGGGCTTCTTCATCCAGACGTTGTCCCAGTAGCCGTCATCCGGCTCGCGGATCACGTTGAGCTCGATGCCGGCCTTGGCGGCGCTGTCCTTGTAGAGCAGCGCAGCGTCGACGGCGCCGGCGAAGGCGGCGTCGGCGGTCGAGAGGTCGACCTTCAGCGAATCCAGGCCGGCCTTCTTGAGGTATGCCTTGGCCTTTTCCGGGTCGTAATCGTGCCGCGGCTGCGGATCGATCGCGAACTGGATGGTCGGCGCGATCGGGTTGTCGTTGCCCGGCGTGCCGTGGCCGTAGAACACCTTGTCGACGATCGCCTTGCGGTCGATGGCGTGCTTCAGGGCCAGTCGGACGTTGACGTCGTTGAACGGCGCGACCGTCACGTTCATCGGGATCACGTAGTGGCCGTAGCCGGTCACTTCCGTGATCTTGATGCCGGGCGTCGCCTGCACGAGGTCGAGCGTCTTGAGATCGCAGCGATCCATGTAGTGGATTTCGCCGGCGGTCAACGCCGCGGTGCGGGCGGCGACATCCGGGATGCAGACCATCTCGAACTCGTCGAACCAGACCGGCTTATAGAAGTTCTCGTTACGCACCATCTTTGCGCTGACACCCGGCTCGAATTTCACCAGCTTGAAGGGGCCGGTGCGGATGCCGGACTGCCAATCCGACTTGCCGTCGACGGTCGGCATGATCGGAGTGTGATAGTCGCTGGCCAGGAACGGGAAGTCGGCGTTGCCGGCGTTCAGCGTGAAGATGACGTTATCGCCATCGGCCTTGATGTCGGTGATGGCGGTCAGAATCGACTTCGCCGCCGACTTGGAATCCGGGCCCATGTGGTGGCGATAGGAATTGACCACGTCTTCGGCCGTGACGTTCTTGCCGTTGTGGAAGGTGGCACCCTTGCGGATCTTGAACACCCAGGTCTTGGCGTCGTCCGCCGGCTCGAAGCTCTCGGCCAGGTCGGGCTCGACCTCGCCCTTGGCGTTCATTTCGGTGAGGCTGTTGCCGGTGGCGCCCCAGCCCATGGTGCCGGTGAACTGGTCGGGATAGGTCGCGGGATCCAGCGAATCCGTGGTCGCGCCATGGCCGACGCCCATGCGGAACGTGCCGCCCTTCTTGGGCTCGGCGCGCGCGGCCTTGACGAACATCGTCTGGGCGGTCGTCGCCGTGAAGCCGGCGGCCAGCGCCAACTGGACGAATTGGCGGCGCGAGACCTTCCCGCGGCCCACCAGCTTCTCAGCCAGCTTCAGTTTCTCCATGCTCTCAGACATCGATACTTCCCTCCTTCGAGTTTAGGCAAAATTCGCCTGCCCGCTGCCCTCGGCGGGTCAGTGTGATTTCTTGATAGAGGCCAAGCCGGCGGTTGATCCGCATCAGCTCGTAGGCCCTCCCTGCATCTCAGTTCTTATTTGTTTTCCGATGCGTGGCGCCTGATCTCGCCCGCCCGGCCGGTCTTGAGTACGCTGTCACGGACCTCCAGGTCCGTCAATCTATCCCTACGTTATTCGACGACCGCTTCTTGACTTATTCCGACGGTCTCAAGTCTCTCTGCGTCGCGCGCGCATTGGTTCGCTTGGTTTTTCCGACTTGGCCGAACGGTCAAGCTTTCCGCGGCCTCACGCCTCTTCCCGGCGCAGCGCCTGGGCCATGCAGTGAATGCCGCCGCCGGTCTTGGAGATCTCGCTCATGTCCATCTCCGCGACGGTGAAGCCGCGCGCCTTCAGCGCCTCGATCAGCGTCCGGCTGTGCTTGGGCGCGATCACCCGGTCCTTGCCGAGCGACATGACGTTGCAGCCGAGGGTGACGGTGTCCTGGAACGGCACCGGGATGATCTCGATCTTCTTGGCCTTGAGCCAGGCCACCACGTCCGGCGCGGTGGTCTCCAGGCACACCGCGGCCAGCTTCTCGGCGATCATCACCACCATCAGGTCGATGTGGACGTAGAACGGGTCGAAATAGGTCGGCTTCACCTCCCAGCCTTCCTTCTCGAACCAGCCCTTCACTTGCTGGACCGCTTCGTCCTGGGTGCGCTCGCCGCCGCAGCCGATCAGCACGCAGCCCGGCTCGATCACGTTGAAGTCGCCGCCCTCGAAATGTCCGGCAGTGATCATGTCGTAGATCGGAATTCCCAGGGCCTGGTAGCTGCGGATGGCGGCGAAGTTCTCGCCCCGGCGCCACCAGTTGGCCATGTTGGTGATGACCGCGCCGTAAGGAGTCATGAAGGACGAATCCCGGGCATAGACCTGGTACGGCAGGTTCGGGTCCATCTGGTGGAAATGCACCCGCACGCCGAAATGCTCATAGGCGCTGATCAGCTCGGCATGCTGCTTCTTCGCGACCTCGATGTTGCACGGGCTCTCGCGCAGGTACTTGCGCGACAGGGACGAGGTGGAGAGGTGCTTGATGTGGTCCGCTTTGCCCAGCAGCACATCGGTCAGCACGCCATACTCTGACGAGCAGCCCCAATAATTCATCGCCGGCGTTCCGCCGCTGTCGTTACGGCGCTTCAGGCTGAAGGTCTCGGTGGTCGGGCTGGCAAGCGGTGCGTTCACGGGTTCGGCCTCCTCAAAATCGGATGGCGCAGCCTAGCGTGAATGCGATTTGCTGAAAATCGAATAGATTTTGTATTTTTGGTGAGTTTTACTCAACAAACGGCGATACATTTACGCACCAGCCGTCTCGGCGGCAGCCAGCCTGCCCTTGATCCAGCTCCGGAATGCCTTCACGAGCGGCTGCTTCAGCCGTCCGCGGTCGGCGACCAGGTAGTAGGAGCTGTCGGCACGGACCGCGAGCGCGAACGGCCGGACCAGCCGGCCAGCGGAGAGAGCGCCGCCGGCGATAATCGGATCGCCGATCGCGACGCCCTGGCCGGCCAACGCAGCCGCGATCACGAGATGCATGTCGGAAAAGACGATGCCCTGTGCCGGATCGACCTCGTCGGCTTCGGCAGCCGACAGCCATTGCGTCCAGTCACTGTGGTCGCCGAGGTGCAGCAGAGTTACTTTCGCCAGGTCGTTCGGTTCCGCAAGACCGCCACTCGCATTGATCAGGGTCGGCGAACATACCGGCGTCTCATGCAGGTTGGCGAGCAGCTCATACCATTTGCCGCCCCATTCGCGCTGACCGAAGGCGATATAGATGTCGACGCCTGCCGCGCTCACATCGTCGATACGCTTGGGCGTGACGATGCTGATGCGTGCCTGACGGTGCGCTTTCTGAAATTCACCGATTTCCGCGCACAGCCAGAAACTGGCGAAGCCCGGCGCGCAGCTGATGACCAGCCGCCCGCTGAGCGCCGCGTCTGCCGACCTGGCGCGTGCGTCGGACAGGGTCTGCAGCGCCTTGCGCACCTCGCGCGCGTAGGATTCGCCGCGTGGCGTCAGCGCAACGCCGCGCCCGTCGCGCTCGACCAGCGCGAAACCGAGCTCCTGCTCCAGGAATCGCAATTGATGGCTGATGGCGCTGCGCGTGATGTTGAGTTCCGCGGCCGCCCGCGTGACGCTGCCCAGTCGCGCCACCGCATCGAGCGCGCGCAGCGCGCTGGTGGACGGCAGGGCCAGCTAGTGCCCCCGGCGGATGCAGAAGTCGACCACCTCGATCAGCGCGCGCTTGTCGGCGCTGTCGGGGAAGATGCCAAGCGCGTCGCGCGCCATTGCGCCATAGTGGCTGGCGCGCTGCACGGTGTCGCTGAGGGCGTTGTGCTTGGCGATCAGGCGCTGCGCTTCGGCGAGGTCGGCATCGGTCTGCTCCTGCCGCTCCAGGGTGCGGCGCCAGAACTCGCGCTCCATCTCGTCGCCGCGCAGAAAGGCGAGAATGACGGGCAGGGTGATCTTGCCCTCGCGGAAATCGTCGCCGACCGTCTTGCCCAGCGCTTCCTGCTTGGCCGAATAGTCGAGCGCATCGTCAATCAGCTGGAACGCGATGCCGAGATTGAGCCCGAAGCTCGCCAGCGCCTCCTGCTCGCGCTTCGGCCGGTCGGCCAGCACGGCGCCGACTTCGCACGCCGCCGAGAACAGGATGGCGGTCTTGCCCTTGATGACTTCGAGATAGGCCTGCTCGGTGGTCGCAGTGTCGTTGCTGGTCATCAGCTGCAGCACCTCGCCTTCCGCGATCTTGGCGGACGCGCCGCACAGGATATCGAGGATGCGCAGCGACCCGTCCGCGACCATCAGCTGGAAGGCGCGGCTGAATAGGAAGTCGCCGACCAGCACGCTTGCCTTGTTGCCCCAGAGGACATTGGCCGAAGCCGAGCCGCGCCGGAGGTCGCTCTCGTCGACCACGTCGTCGTGCAGCAAGGTGGCGGTGTGGATGAACTCGACGCAGGCCGCGAGCCCCGCTGCCCGCGCGCCGGGATGTCCGCACAGCCTGGCGGCGGCGAGGGTGAGCACCGGCCGCAGCCGCTTGCCGCCCGCCGCGATGATATGGCCGGCCAATTGGGGGATCAGCGCGACCGGGCTTTGCATGTTCTGGAGGATCAGCTCGTTGACCCGGTCCAGGTCGTCGCGCACCAGCTGGGTCAGGCGTTCCAGCGCGTCCGGCTGCTTGTCCCGCCCGGTTTCCAGATTGACGATGACCGCCACGCAATCCCTTTCCGGCGGCGCCGCAGGCACCGCCTCGAACCAGTCGCACTGCACCGTCCCGGCCACGCAATCGAATGGTGCGGGACGCCGGTTCGCAGCATAATGGCCGGCTATGGGAACGCAATGACAACAATCGACGCAGCCCTATGGTAAAGACCCCAAAGAACAACGGAGTGAACAAGGCGTGAAAGAGATCGCGCGCAGCACCGATCCCGTCCGCCTGTCCTTCCTGACCGCCCTGCTGTCCGATGGCGGCGTCACAGCTTTCCTGTTCGACACCCACGCCAGCATCGTCCAAGGCAGCATCGGCGTATTACCTCAGCGCCTGATGGTGGCGGACGACGAATATGACGATGCGGTCGGCATCCTGAAGAGCGCCAAGGAATGGTACGAGCCGGAACAAGGCGGGTGGCTGTGAGCGACATGCAGGCGCGGCAACGTGATTTCTGGCAATCGGCCTGCTGCGCGGTCCCCGACTTATCTACGACCGCCGACTATCAGGTCTGGCATTTCGGCGACAGCGAGGCCCTGGCGCGCGACCTCGCCGACCTGGTGCTGCACGGACCGAAGCGCGCGACCGCCGGCCTGCTGTGGGACGCCGAGGATGACCCGACCATGATGCCGGTGCAGGGCGGTTACAGTCTTGTGACCGACCATGCCGGCGCGCCGCTGCTCATCATCCGCACCATGCGGGTCGAGATCCGTCCCTATGGCGAGGTCGATGCCGACTTCGCGGCGGCGGAGGGCGAGGGCGACGGCTCGCTGGACTATTGGCGCGCTGCGCATTGGACCTACTTCTCGCGCCGCTGCGAAGCGCTCGGGCGCGCGCCGAGCAACGACATGCCCGTCATCCTCGAGCGATTTGCGCTCATCTATCCGACCGGGGGATCATGAACGACGCGCCATCGACCACTCTCGACAGCGTGCTCGGCGGGCGCGTGACCCTGCACCAACCGGCCGTCGGCTATCGCGTCGCGATCGATCCCATCCTGCTGGCCGCCGCGTGCCCGGCCGAGCCGGGCGAGCGCGTGGCCGATCTCGGCTGCGGCGTCGGCACAGCAGCGCTGTGCCTGGCGCGGCGTGTGGCGGACGTGCAGTGCGCCGGTATCGACCTGCAACCCGATCTCGCGGAGCTCGCCAACCGCAACGCGCAGGAGAACGCCCTCGCCGACCGCGTGAATTTCATCGCCGGCGACATCCTCGATCGCATGCTCCCGATCTACGCCAGGCCGGCGGATCATGTGATGGTCAATCCGCCGTACCTGAAACGCGGCGCCGCCACGCCTTCGGAGAATCCGATCAAGGCGCTGGCGAACATCGAGGGCGACGCCGATCTCGCGGCCTGGGTCGCCGCCGCCGCGAAGGCGACACGGCCCGGCGGCACCATCACCTTCATCCACCGCGCCGACCGGCTGCCGGAACTGCTGGCGCTGCTGGGCGGCCGCTGCGGCGGCATTGCGATCCTGCCGCTGCATCCCAAAGCGGGCGCCGCCGCGCATCGCGCGATCGTGACCGGCCGTCTGGATCAGCGGCTGCCGGCGATCCTGCTGCCGGGCCTCATCGTGCACGAAGCCGACGGCAGCTTCTCGCCGACGTTGCAGCAGATCTTGCGCGACGGCGCCGCGCTGCCGATGATTGTCGGCGCCTAGCTTACCTTGACCCGGCGCGATGCCCGCCGCTAAATGGCCCGATGTTTACCCCGAGCCTGTCCAAGCTTTTTGTCCTCGTCCTCGTCGTCGGCGCCCTCTGGTGGTTCTATCGCCGCAGCCAGATCAAGCGCCGCGACCAGGCCGAGCTCGACCGCAATCCGCGCACCCGCGCGAAGAAGAATCAGCCGGCCAAGCCGATCGAGGACATGAAGCAATGCCTGATCTGCAACGCCTATGTCCCCGCCGTCGGCGCCAGCCGCTGCGGCCGCGAGAAATGTCCTTTCTGAATTCCGATCAGCCAGTCGGATGCAGCTCAGCGAACAACGCCTGGTTCTTCGCGAACGAACGCTGCAACGCCGGGCGCGCGGTCAGCCGCTTGAGATAGGCGGCGAACTCCGGCCGCTCGGGCAGCGCCTTGGTCAGGATGCCGTACTGCAGGCAGGAGCCGAGCACGACGTCGGCAGAGGTGAATTGCGGGCCAAGCAGATAGGGGCCGTCCTTCACCGCCTGCGCGACCGTGTCCATCACCGTGTCGAAATCACCGTAGGATGACTGGCGCGGCGGCACCGGCGGGCGATTGTTGCCATTGTCGATCATCGCCGTCTCGAGGCAGCTCGGACTGTAGAACAGCCATTTGAGATAGAGCCCGCGCTGCGGCGTGCCGACCGGTACCGCCAGTTTCGCCGCAGGGAACTCGTCCGCCAGATAGGCGCAGATCGCGGCCGCCTCGGTGATCGTCACGCCCTGGTGCGTGATCGCCGGCACCTTGCCGACGGGATTGACGGCGAGATACTCGGGCTTCTTGTGATCGCCCTTGTCCAGGCTCAGGGCGTGCAGCTCGTAGGGCACGCCCAGCTCCTCGAACATCCAATGCACGATGTTGCTGCGCGACATCGGCGCGTGGTGGAAGACGATCTTGTCCATAGGAGCCTCCGGGTCTGAAATCCAACTGAGGCGATGCTATTCCAGCCTGCTGCCAGAATATGTCAGGATTTCGGCGTGGTGTAGTTCGGCCGCGGAATCGCGAGATGCGCGGTCTTCAGCGCCTCCGACCAGCGGTGGCGCAGGTCCTCGAAATAGGGTTCGCCCGCCTCGACGCGGTATTTGAGCTCGGTCTGCAAGGCGTCGCGCTTCAGGATCATGATATCGATCGGCAGCCCGACCGCGAGGTTGGATCGCATGGTCGAATCCATCGAGATCAGTCCGATCTTCAGCGCGTCATAGAGATCGGTGTTGAAGGTGACGGCACGGTCGAGGATCGGCTTGCCATATTTTGTCTCGCCGATCTGCAGGAACGGCGTGTCCGATGTGGCCTCGATGAAGTTGCCCGCGGCATAGATCATGTAGAGCCGGAGGCGGCGCTCCTTCATCTGCCCGCCCAGCAGGAACGAGACCTCGAAGCGGCCGCCCTGCTGCTCGAGGGTCGGCCCGTCGACCTTGTAGACCTCCCGCACCGCGCGTCCGACCAGCTGCGCCGCCTGGAACATGGTCTCGCACTTGGATAGCATCAGGGTTTCGCCGGTATCCGGATGCGTGAAGCCCTCGTTCAGCAGCGACAGCACCGATTGCGTGATGGAGAGATTGCCCGAGCTGGCCAACGTCAGCACCCGTTCGCCCGGGTCCTCGAACACATGCAGCTTGCGGAACGAAGCGATGTTGTCGATCCCCGCATTGGTGCGGGTATCGGAAATCATCACCAGCCCTTCGCGCACCAGCAACCCGACGCAATAGGTCATGCGACGTCCTTCGAATCAGTCGGGGATTTATAGCGCGATGGCCGTCCATACTCCACCGTCATCCCGGCTTTGAGCCGGGATCCATCGGCGAACCGCAAGAGCAGCGAAAGAATGGAGCCGGCTCAAGGCCAGTCGGCGCAGGCCGACATTCGTCGGCGGGGTGACGCCAGGCGAGGTGGCGCCGCTAGCGCACTCAACTTTGCCACTGCGACCGCGCCTGGTTGATCTGGACGGCGACACGCATCTGCTCATCGGCGCCGCCCTGGCGGGTGCCGCGGATCGGCGCGGCGCCGAGATAGTCGAGGCCGCTCGCCACCCGCACATGGCCTTCGGTGGGGCAGATGCCGTTGGCCGGATCGAAGCCGACCCAACCAAGCCCTTCGACATCGGCTTCGGCCCAGGCGTGGCCGGCCTCCTGCTGCGTCACGCCGTCGTTGCGCAGCATGTAGCCGCCGACATAGCGCGCCGGCACGCCGAGATGGCGCGCGCAGGCGAGGAAGATGTGCGTCAGGTCTTGGCACACGCCGCGTTTCAACTTGAAGGATTCAGTCGCCGGCGTCGCGGTGTTGGTCGGCGTGGTGTCGAACTTGACCGTGGTGTAGATGCCGATCAGCAGGCAATGCAGCAGTTCCAGCCGATCCTTGCTCGCCTCGGCGGTCACGTCGTGCGCGAACTCCTTCAGCGCCGGATCGACCGCGGTCAGTGGCGTCTCGCGCAGATAGAGCCCTACGGGAAACCTCTCATAAGTGCCGCGCACGATGCCGTGGCGATCCTCGGTCTCCACCTCGCCCTCAACCATGACTTCGAGGTCGGAGATCGGGCCGGCCAGGGCCAGCGTGTGGGTCAAATTCCCGAACGGATCCTCGCCCGCCTTCAGCGCGCCGTCGCAATTGAGGTCGATGCGCCAGTGTTTCACATTCTGGCCGTCGTAATTGCGCGGCGTCAGCCGCAGGAGCTGCATGACCGACTTGGCCGGGCTGCCATAGGCGTAGTGGGTACGATGACGGATGGCGATGCGCATGATGGATGTGCCTAGACCAGGTATTGCTCGGCGATGACCGCGCCGAGGCGGCCGTTGTCCTTGATCGCGTTTTCGCAGAACTCGTGCAGCCCGGATTCGAAGATCTGCTCGATGCGCGCATTGTCCAGCCGGTTGCGCATGCTGCGCGCCAGGCGCTGCGCCTCGCCTTGCTTGCCGTACGTCCCTGCAAGGCTGTCGAGGTTCGCGCAGATCGCGCGATAGCACGAGGCGAGCGAGCGCGGCATCTTGTCGTTTAGCAGCATCAGGTCGGCGATGCGCAGCGGCTTTAGGCTCTCGTGATAGACGTGGTGATAGGCGGTGAGGGCCGAGACCGCGCGCAGGATCGCCGCCCATTGCGAATAATCGAGCCCGCCGCCGACCTCGACATTCTCCGGCAGCAGCACGTGATACTTGACGTCGAGGATGCGCGCCGTGTTGTCCGCCCGCTCCAGGAAGATGCCGAGCCGCGCGAACGAGTAGGCGTCGTTGCGCAACATGGTGCGATAGCCCGACCCGTCGATGCGAAGCGAGATCTCCTTCACCCATTCCAGGAAGCGCGCCATCGCGCTCGCGTCCATGTTGTCGAAATCCAGCCGGTTCAGTTCCAGCCAGGCGCTGTTGATGGTGTCCCACATCTCCGCGGTCAGGGCGGTGCGCACCTGCCGCGCGTTGCGCCGCGCGATGCGCAGGCAATTGCGGATCGAGGTCGGGTTGCGCTTAGAAAAGGCCAGGAACCGCGTGACCTTGGCTGGCGACACGCGGTCATAGAGCGATTCGAAATCCGCCATGCAGCCGGCGGTCGCCAGCGCGCTGGCCCACTCGCTCTCGGCGTCCTCGCGCCGGATCGGCAGCGACGACAGGCGCATCGCCGCTTCCAGCATGCGCGCCAGGTAGTCGGCCCGTTCGACGTAGCGCGAGAACCAGTACAGGCTGTCGGCGGTGCGGCTCAGCATTCGATGACCCAGGTGTCCTTGGTACCGCCGCCCTGGCTGGAATTGACCACCAGCGAGCCTTCGCGCAGCGCGACGCGGGTTAGGCCACCCGGCACGATCCGAACGCCATTGGCGCCGGTCAGCACGAACGGCCGCAGGTCGACGTGCCGAGGGGCTATGCCGTTGTTGACGAAGGTGGGGCAGGTGGAGAGCGCCAGCGTCGGCTGCGCAATGTAATTGTCCGGATGCGCCTTCAACCGCTCCGCGAACTCCGCGCGCTGCTCCTTGGTGGCGTGCGGCCCGACCAGCATGCCGTAGCCGCCGGAACCGTGCACTTCCTTCACCACCAGCTCCGCGAGGTGATCGAGGACATATTTCAGGTCGTCGGCTTCGTAGCAGCGCCAGGTCTGCACGTTCTTGAGGATCGGCTTCTCGCCCAGATAGAACCGTATGAACTCGGGCACATAGGAGTAGATAACCTTGTCGTCCGCGGCGCCCGTGCCCATCGCGTTGGCGATGGTGACGTTGCCGGCAACGTAGGCGCCGTAGAGGCCAGGCACGCCCAGCGCCGAATCCGGCCGGAACACCAGCGGGTCGATGAAGTCGTCGTCGATCCGGCGATAGATCACGTCGACCCGTTTCGGCCCCTCGGTGGTGCGCATATAGACGACGTCGTCGCGCGCGAAGAGGTCATAGCCCTCGACCAGCTCCACGCCCATCGCGTCGGCCAGGAACGAATGCTCGTAGAAGGCGGAGTTGTATTGCCCCGGTGTCAGCAGCGCGATGGTCGGATCGCCGGTGGCGCCGCGCGGCGCCACCGATTGCAGCGTCGCCAGCAACTCGTTGGGATAGTTCTCCACCGGCGCCACGCGGTGCGATCGGAACAGCTCCGGCATCAGGCGAATCGAGATCTCGCGCCCGCCCAGCATGTAGGAGACGCCGGAGGGCGTGCGCGCATTGTCCTCCAGCACATAGAAATCCTCGGCATCCACCCGCACGATGTCGATGCCGCCGATGTGGATGTAGACGCCGTGCGGCGCCTCGACCCCGCACATCTCCGGCCGGAACGCCGGGTTGCGCCACACCAGGTAGGGCGGCACGATGCCCGCCTTCAGGATTTCCTGCGGCCCATAGATGTCGCGCAGATAGGCGTTGAGCGCCTTGACCCGCTGCTCGAGCCCGGCCGCGAGCTTGGACCATTCCTGGGTCGAGAGGATGCGCGGGATGATGTCGTAGGGGATGATGCGCTCTTCACCCTGCGCGTCTCCATAGACCGCGAAGGTGATGCCGCCGCGCCGGTAGAACAGCTCGGCTTCGACCCGCCGGCGCTCCAGCTGCTCCGGCGAGACGGTCGTCAGCCAGTCCGCCACGCGCGCATAGGGCCTGCGGACGCTGCCGTCCTCGGCGTTCATTTCGTTGAGGGACATGCTCTCCCTGATCTCGCCCCTTGTTTTGCGGCAGAGCGTAGCACGCTCTGTGCCAGCGCATAAGTTACGGAAAGACTCGCAATGGTCCGCCCGCGCCGCTCAATTCTTGGGCAGAGGCCCGTCGCCTTGCTGAAATTCCACGCAGAGGGATCGCAATGAGCGGTCCGCCCATCTGTTTGGATGTCATCACCTCAGCGAGGCCGCCATGTATACGCCTACCAAAGAGATGAAATCCTGCATGGCGGCGTGCGATCTCTGTTCCGCGACCTGCCTGCAGACCGCCATGCATCATTGCCTGGAGGTCGGCGGCAAGCATACCGAGCCACAGCATTTCCGGCTCATGATGACGTGCGTCGAGGTCTGCCGGGCCTCCGCCGCCCTGATGCTGATCGGCTCGCCCAGCCATCCGATGCAGTGCGACCTGTGCGCCAAGGTCTGCGAGGAGTGCGCCACCGACTGCGAGCGGATCGGGGGCATGGACGAGTGCGTCGCCGCCTGCCGCGCCTGCGCCCGGGAATGCCGCCAGATGGCCAGCCGGGCGATCGCCGCTTAGAGCCCCCAAAGCCGGCGAAAAGGGTTAATTTCCGCCCCGTTCCTCGCCTTGCAGACTCTACCCCCGGTCTTTATGGTGCGCCGCACCATGACGATGGGGACGGGCAAATGACGGGGCGGAAGCCCAATCCCGAGACCTGCTTTCAGAACGCGATTCTGAAGCTGCAGAGCTATTGGTCGAAGCAGGGCTGCGTGATCCTGCAACCCTACGACATGGAGATGGGCGCCGGCACCTTCCACTGGGCGACCACTCTGCGCGCGCTTGGCCCGAAGCCGTGGCGGGCCGCCTATGTCCAGCCGTCGCGCCGGCCCAAGGATGGCCGCTATGGCGAGAACCCGAACCGGCTCCAGCACTACTACCAGTTCCAGGTCATCCTGAAGCCGTCGCCGGCCGACAGCCAGGACCTCTATCTTGGCAGCCTGAGGGCGCTCGGGATCGACCCGATGAACCACGACATCCGCTTCGTCGAGGACGATTGGGAGAGCCCGACACTTGGCGCCTGGGGCCTCGGCTGGGAAGTCTGGCTCGACGGCATGGAGGTCTCGCAGTTCACCTACTTCCAGCAGGTCGGCGGTATCGAGTGCAACCCGGTCTCGACCGAGCTGACCTATGGCCTCGAGCGCCTGATGATGTACGTGCAGGGGGTCGAGAACATCTTCGATCTCGACTTCAACGGCCACGGCATGACCTACGGCGACGTCTACCTGCAGGCCGAACGGGAATTCTCAGAATACAATTTCGAAAATTCAGACACTGCTTTGTTATTGCAGCATTTCAAGGACGCCGAGCAGGAGTGCGGCGCGCTCCTGAACGCGGCGCAGCCGCTGCCTCTGCCGGCTTATGACCAGTGCCTAAAGGCGAGCCACATCTTCAACCTGCTGGATGCGCGCGGCGTCATCTCGGTGACCGAGCGTCAGGCCTATATCGGCCGTGTGCGTGCGTTGGCGAAGGGCTGCTGCGAATCCTGGGAAACAACTCAGCGCCCACGGGAAGCCAGCCGGGGAAAGGCCTGAGCCATGTCCGAACTGTTGCTCGAGCTGTTCTCCGAAGAGATCCCCGCCCGCATGCAGGCCCGCGCCGCTGAGGATCTGCAGCGCTTGATGACCGACAAGCTGCACGCTGCCGGTCTTCACTTCACGTTGGCGCGCACCTACGTGACGCCGCGCCGCCTGACCCTGGTGGTCGAGGAGCTGCCGGCCGCCCAACCGGACGTGCGGGAAGTGCGCAAGGGCCCGCGCGTCGGCTCGCCGCAAGCCGCGATCGACGGCTTCCTAAAATCCGCCGGCCTCAAGTCGGTGAAGGAGTGCGAGGAGCGCGACACCGGCAAGGGCGTGTTCTACTTCGCGACCATCGAGAAGAAGGGGCAGCCGACCGGCCAGGTCCTTCCGGCGATCGTGACGGCGTGCGTCCAGGAGATGCCCTGGCCCAAGAGCATGCGGTTCGCCGACCTGACCCAGCGCTGGGTGCGTCCGTTGCATCACGTGCTGGCGGTGTTCGATGGCGCCGCGCTCGAAGGCGCGGTCCCCATGGGCGGCACCACCAAGCTTGCCTTCACCTCGCGCACACGCGGCCATCGCTTCTTGAGTCCGACCGAAATAAGTGTCGCAAATTCAAGTGACTATCTCATCAAGCTGAAGTCAGCCAAGATCATTCCAGATCCCAAGGAGCGGCGCACCCTGATCTGGGCGCAATGCCGCGACCGCGCCCTCAAGGAAGGGCTGACGGTCAAGCAGGACGAGGGGCTGCTGGATGAGGTGACCGGCCTGGTGGAATGGCCGGTCGTGCTGATGGGCCGGATCGACCAGCAGTTCATGACCGTGCCGCCGGAGGTGCTGACCACCTCCATGCGCACGCACCAGAAATACTTCGCGCTCCAGGACAAGACCGGGAAGCTCGCGGCCCGCTTCCTGGTGGTCGCCAACATGGACACGCCGGACAAAGGCGCCCAGATCGTCGCCGGCAACGAGCGCGTGCTGCGCGCCCGGCTGAGCGACGCCATGTTCTTCTGGGAGCAGGACCAGAAGGTGAGGCTGGCCGAGCGGCTGCCCGCGCTCAACGACATCATCTTCCACGCCAAGCTCGGGACCATCGGGCAGAAGGTGAAGCGCATCGAAGCGCTCGCCCGCCACCTGGCCGGTCTCATCCCGGGCTGCAATGCCGATCAGGCGGCCCAGGCCGCGCGCCTCGCCAAGGCCGATTTGACCACCGGCATGGTGGGTGAATTCCCGGAACTCCAGGGCATCATGGGGCGTTACTACGCCGGGATCGAGGGGGCTGCCCCCGAGATTACCGATGCGATTGCCGACCACTACCGGCCCCTCGGTCCCACCGATCAGTGTCCCTCGGCGCCGGCCAGCGTTGCGGTCGCCCTGGCGGACAAGATCGATAGCTTGGTGGGTTTCTTCACCATCGACGAGAAGCCTACCGGCTCTAAGGACCCCTTCGCGTTGCGGCGTGCCGCACTGGGCGTTATCCGCCTGATCCTGGAAAACGGCTTGAGGTTGAAACTGCGGGACGTGTTCGGATTCGCTTACAGCGGCTTCTACGACCAGGGCGGGTTCGAGCAGAACCAGCCCAAGGCCGTGGCCGCGCAGCTGCTCGAATTCTTTGCCGACCGGCTGAAGGTCGCGTTGAAGGAGCAGGGTGTGCGCCATGACCTGATCGCGGCCGTGTTCGCGCTCGGCGACGAGGACGATTTGGTGCGCCTGGTGGCGCGTGTGAAGGCGCTGCAGGACCTGGTGGAAAGCGACGCTGGCGCCAACCTGCTGGCCGCCTATCGCCGCGCCAGCAACATCGTGCGCATCGAGGAGAAGAAGGACAGCGCCAGCCATGACGGTGCCGCCGATCCCGCGAAGTTCACGCTGCCCGAGGAAGGGAAGCTCTTCAAGGCGCTGGAACAGGAATCCCAGATCGCGCTCAAACGCACCGCGAACGAGGAATTCGTGGCGGCGATGGGCTCCCTCTCCAACCTGCGCGCCCCGATCGATGACTTCTTCGACCGCGTGACGGTCAACGATCCGGACCCGGCGCTGCGGTCCAACCGTTTGCGGCTGCTATCCACCATCCGCGCGACGCTGAATGCGGTCGCCGATTTCTCGAAGATCGAAGCCAAGGCCGACTCCTAGCGGCCAGCCAAAAGCGCAACGACCAAAGGGTAGGTGATGATGGCGAAGTGGGTGTATCGGTTCGGGGGTGGTTCCGCCGAGGGCCGCGCGGACATGCGCAACCTCCTGGGTGGCAAGGGCGCCAATCTCGCCGAGATGAGCGCGCTGGGCCTGCCGGTGCCGCCGGGATACACCATCACGACCGAGGTCTGCACCTATTTCTACGCCAACGCCAAGAGCTATCCGCCCGAGCTGAAGGTCGATGTGGAAACGGCGCTGCGCCAGGTCGAGGAGATTGTCGGCGCCAAGTTCGGCGACCCGAAGAAGCCGCTGCTGGTCTCCGTCCGCTCGGGCGCCCGCGTCTCGATGCCGGGCATGATGGATACCGTCCTCAATCTTGGCCTCAACGACGTGACCGCGGCCGGCCTCGCCAAGCAGGCGGGCGACGAGCGCTTCGCCTACGATTCCTACCGCCGCTTCATCCAGATGTACGGCAACGTCGTACTGGGCGTGGAGCATCACAGCTTCGAGGAGATCCTCGAGCTGCACAAATCCGACCTCAACCTGGAATCCGACACCGAGCTCAAGGCCGAGCACTGGAAGAAGGTGATCGAGGACTACAAGGCGAAGGTCGAGGAGGAGATCGGCAAGCCGTTCCCGCAGGATCCCAAGGAGCAGCTGTGGGGCGCGATCGGCGCCGTGTTCGGCTCCTGGAACATCCCGCGCGCCGTCACCTACCGCAAGATCAACAGCATCCCCGAGGATTGGGGCACCGCCGTCAACGTCCAGGCCATGGTGTTCGGCAACATGGGCGAGGATTGCGCGACCGGCGTCGCCTTCACCCGCAACCCCTCGACCGGCGCCAAGGAATTCTATGGCGAGTATCTGGTCAACGCGCAGGGCGAGGACGTCGTCGCCGGCATCCGCACGCCGCAGCAGGTGACCATCGCCGGCAAGAAGGCGAACAACTCCACGCTACCCGCCATGGAAGAGGTGATGCCGACGGTCTTCAAGCAGCTGGACGAGGTGCGCCAGCAGCTGGAGAAGCACTACAAGGACATGCAGGACATCGAGTTCACAGTCCAGCAGGGCAAGCTCTATATGCTGCAGACCCGCAACGGCAAGCGTACCGCCGCGGCGGCGCTGAAGATCGCCGTCGATCTCTGCAGCGAGGGACTGATCGACGAGGCGACCGCGGTCGCGCGCATCGATCCCGCCTCGCTCGACCAACTGCTGCACCCGACCCTCGACCCCAAGGCCAAGAAGGAAGTGGTCGCGCGCGGCCTGCCGGCCAGCCCCGGCGCCGCCTCCGGCCTGGTCGTGTTCACCGCCGACGAGGCGGAGGACCGCGCCACCAAGGGCCACGAGGTCATCCTGGTGCGGGTCGAGACCAGCCCTGAAGACATCCACGGCATGCACGCCGCCGTTGGCATCCTCACCACCCGCGGCGGCATGACCAGCCACGCGGCGGTGGTGGCGCGCGGCATGGGCCGCCCCTGTGTCTCCGGCGCAGGCGAGATCCGGGTCGACGCCGAGAAGAAGACCATGACGGTCAAGGGCCAGAAGGTCGGCGAGGGCGACATCATCACCATCGACGGCGGCACAGGCGAGGTCATGATCGGCAAGGTCCCGACCATCCAGCCGCAGCTCTCGGGCGATTTCTCAAAGCTCATGTCCTGGGCCGACAAGACGCGCAAGCTGAAGGTGCGCGCCAATGCCGAGACGCCGCTCGACGCCCGCACCGCGCGCGAGTTCGGCGCCGAGGGCATCGGCCTCTGCCGCACCGAGCATATGTTCTTCGACGGGACGCGCATCGTCGCGATGCGCGAGATGATCATGGCCGACACGGTCGCGGACCGGAAGAAGGCCCTCGCCAAGATCCTGCCCATGCAGCGCCAGGATTTCATCGAGCTGTTCAAGATCATGCGCGGCCTGCCCGTAACCATCCGCTTGCTCGATCCGCCGCTGCACGAGTTCCTGCCCAACACGCGCGAGGAGATGGCCGAGGTCGCGGCCGCGGCCGGCGTTTCCGTCGACGCCGTGCAGGCGCGCGCTGCGCAGCTGCACGAATCCAACCCGATGCTCGGTCATCGCGGCTGCCGCCTCGGCATCACCTACCCCGAGATCTACGAGATGCAGGCGCGCGCGATCTTCGAAGCTGCCGCCGCCGTGCACAAGGAGATCGGCGAGACGGTCGAAGCGGAGATCATGATCCCGCTCGTCAGCATCCCGAAGGAGCTGTCGCTGATGAAGGCCGCGGTCGAGAAGGTTGCCGCCGAGGTCGAGAAGGTGACCGGCTTCAAGGCGCCGTACCTGATCGGCACCATGATCGAGTTGCCGCGCGCCGCGCTGCTGGCGGGGGAGATCGCGAAAGACGCACAGTTCTTCTCCTTCGGCACCAACGACCTGACGCAGACCACCTACGGCCTCAGCCGCGATGACGCCGCGCGCTTCATTAACTCCTATGAGCGCCAGGGCATCATCAAGAAAGACCCCTTCATCAGCCTCGACCCTGACGGCGTCGGAGAACTGGTGCAGATCGCCGCCGACCGCGGCCGCAAAACCCGCGCCGACCTGAAGCTCGGCATCTGCGGCGAGCACGGTGGCGACCCGGCCTCGATCCACTTCTGCGCCAAGGTGGGCTTGGACTACGTGTCCTGCTCGCCGTACCGCGTGCCGATCGCCAAATTGGCAGCAGCACAAGCGGCGCTGTCCGGCACCGACGGGCGCAAGGGCGAAGGCTGAGCCGTTTCCCTCTACCATCACCTCGGGCTTGACCCCGGGTCCACTTCTCCGCTTGGCGCCAAGCCCCATGGGCGGCCTCCGCGAGGGCCAGTTGCCGCGCTAGGATGCCGATCGTGGAGCACCAACCCGCCGCCCACGTGATATCGTCGAGAGGACAGAGGGAGGGAACTCATGAAAGCTTATTGCATCGTCTACGAGCGGCTTCACGACCAGAAGATGTTCGACGAGTATCGCAAGCAGGTGATGCCGACCATCGAGGCCTATGGCGGCAAGTTTCTGGTGCGGGGCGGCAAGTTCACCGCCCTCGAAGGCGAAATGCCGTTCGAGCGAATCGCCATGCTGGAGTTCCCCTCGCGCAAGGCGGCGGAGGACTGGTACAACTCGCCCGCCTATCAGAAGATTCTGCCGCTCCGGCTCGATGCCACCGAATGCCAGTTCATCGTGGCGGATGGCGTCGAATAAATTTCCGATGTCCGGCCGGCGCGGCATAGTATAGTTTTCCCAATACCGGCCCGCTATCCGGACGCGCCGCCCTTTGCTAGCAATAGGTCGGATGGCGGATCCTTGACGCGATCTTTACCCCGCCAAGGCGACAGTCGAGCATGACTCGGAGCGCGATCATGCACGCATCTAGTGACGCCCGGCCCAAAGGGGTCGCGTGATGGATTGGCACGTTCCGCTGCTGGTCGTTGCGCTTGCGCTCGCCGGCACTGTCGGGTTCGGCGCCTGGCGCCTCACTGCGCAGCGGCGCGCCGTCGCCTATCGCGTCGCGATCATCACGGGGCGCGAGAGCGCCTTCATCGGAATCCTGCAGCGCCTGTCGACCGCGCGCAAGCTGGAGGACATCCTGCTTGAGACCGTGCACGCGATCGAGCGCATCATACCGGACAGCATCGGCTCTATCCTGCTGATCGAGAGCGGCAAGATCCGCAACGGCGCGGCGCCCGGCCTGCCGAAGTTCTATAATGACCTGGTCGAGGGCCTGCCGATTGGCGAAGGCGTCGGCTCGTGCGGCTCGGCCGCCGCGCTGCGCAAGCCGGTCATCGTCGAGGATGTGTTCGACCATCCGTACTGGGCGCCATACAAGGAGGTCGCACGCCAGGCCGGCTTCGCTGCCTGCTGGTCGCATCCGGTGATGCAGCCCGACGGAACCGTCATCGCCACCTTCGCCACCTACTACCGGACCAAGCGCGCGCCCACCGAGGATGAACTGTCGACCATCCGCGCCTTCGCGGAAATACTCCGCCTCGCGATCGAACAGTTCCGCAACCGGCTCGCTTTGATGGATGCCAAGAATGCGGCGCAGGATGCCAGCCGCGCCAAGAGCCGCTTCCTCTCCATGATGAGCCACGAGCTGCGCACGCCGCTCAATGCCATCATCGGCTTCTCCGACGTGCTGCGGCTGGAGCTGTTCGGGCCGCGCGACCTGCCGATCTATCAGGATTATGCCGACAACATCCATCGCTCCGGCCGGCACCTGCTGGATCTGGTCAACCAGATCCTCGACGTCTCGCGCGTCGAGGCGGGCAAGCTCGATCTCAAGATGGAGAACCTGCCGCTGCCGGCCGCCTTGACCGACGTGCTGCAGATGGAAGGCGGCGCCATCCTGAAAAAGGCCCTGCGCGTACACGTAGCAGACGGCCAGGAGCTCTCGGTCCGCGCCGATGGCCAGTCACTGCGCCAGCTGCTGCTCAACGTGGTCGACAATGCCATCAAGTATTCGCCGGCTGGCGGCACCATCGAGATCGACGCCAAGCAGGTCAACGGCCGCGTCACGGTCTCGGTGGTGGACGAGGGGCCGGGCGTCCCGCCGGACAAGCTGGATCAGCTTGGCTTGCCGTTCGTCAGCTTCGCCGATCCCGAGATGGTGGATTCCAAGCAGAGCATCGGCCTCGGCCTCTCGATCTCGCGTGCGCTGGCCGAGGCGATGGACGGCGAGATCCGCTTCGACAATCGCCCGGAGCGCGGCTTCCAGGTCGAGATCACCCTGCCGGCGGCTCGGCGCTAGCAGCCGGCGCAAACACCTGCACGTCCGTCTCCAGCCCGCGCACCCGCTGCCCTCCCAGCGCGCGTAGCGTCCGGCTGGTTGCCGCGGCAAACACCTCGGAGGCCAGCACCGGCGCGCCCACCACCTTGGTCAGGTCCTGCAGCCGGCTGGCGAGGTTGACCGCCGGTCCGATCACCGTGAAATCGAGCCGGTCGCGCGTGCCGATGTTGCCGAATTCGACCTCGCCCCAGTGCAACCCGATGCCGAAGGCGAGCGGCGCGCGCTTCTCCGCCGCCAGCGTCTGGTTCAGCGTATCCGTCTCCGCCAGCGCTGCCAGCGCGGCGTCGAGCGCGCGGTCGCAGGTCGCGGTGCGGTTATCCTCCAGGGCGAAAACCGCCAGCAGTCCGTCGCCCATGAATTTGAGGATGTCGCCGCGATGCGCGCCGATCGCTGTGCCAATCGCCTCGAACCAGCGATTGAGCAGGGTCACGATCTCGCCATGCTGCGCGTTGTCGGTCATGGCGGTGAAGTTGCGCAGGTCGCAGATCAGGATCGCGGCTTCGATGCGGGAGACGTCACCACGCTCGATCTGCCCGGCATAGACCCGCTCTGCCGGCCCTCGCCCCAGATAATGCGCCAGCAAGTCGAGCGCAATGTGCCGCAGCACCCACCGCTCCGCGACCGACGACCAGATCCGCGCCGCCATCTGCAGCCGCTCGAAGTCGAGCTCGGAGAATCCGCCGGCGCGCGTGGTGGCAAAGCTCATCGTGGAGGTGCGGGTCGCGTCCTGGAACGGCAGGGGCATGACGAAATAGTCGGTCATGCCGTTCTCGCGATGGAAGCGCTCGATCAGCTCCATGTCCGGCACCGGCTGCGGCAGGTGCCAGCGGAACAGCCGGTTGGTGGTGTCGACCACGTAGATCGCGCTCTTGAGATAGTCCATGCGCGTCGTGATGCCGGCGCGGTTCACGTCGCTGCGCGTCAGTGCGCCCTCGCGCCAGACCAGCTGCGAGCCACTGAGTTCGGGATTGAGCACCTCGAGGCCGAGCGTGGAGCGCCACAGGGGACAGATCCATTCGCTGACCCGCGTGCAGAAGCCGGCAAACAGGTCGGGGAAGGGCAGCGCGCCGATGTTGTTGAGCCCCTGGCCGGCCGCATCGAGGCCGGTGTCTCCGAGCCCTTGCGTGGCGAGCCAGCCTGCCAACCGGCCATAGATGAGCTCGCTGTCTTGTGAGGTGGTCATCCGGCGATCCTAAAGCGAAATGCGGCCACGGCAAGCCGCCGTCAGCGGCCAGTCATGCTTGGCATGATCCCGTGGCCGGGCCGGCGACAGTGCGCCGCGGAAGGACATATGATCGCACCTCACCTGGGACAAGGCGTGGATGTTGGCGGCATCGGGGAAATCTGGTCTTATTCCGGCTGACCGGGCGGACGCGTGCCACTCAAGGACCCAGCCCGGCGCGAAACCATGCGCCTTCTGATCGTCGAAGACGAACCAACCCTGGGTGACCTGCTGCGTCGCAACTTGACGGCGCGCGGCTTTGCGGTCGATCTGGCGCTGAGCCGGAGCGACGCCGCGGCGTTCCTGGACGTCGAGACTTATGACGCCGTGCTGCTCGACCGGCGCCTGGGCGACGGCGACGGCCTCGCGCTGGTGAAGCAGATTCGCGGCAAGCGCTCGGAGACCGGCATCCTGTTCCTGACCGCGCGCGATGCGCCGGCCGACCGGATCGAGGGCCTGGACGCCGGCGCCGACGACTACATCGTGAAGCCGTTCGATATGGACGAGTTGAACGCGCGGCTGCGGGCGGTTCTGCGCCGCCCCGGCAAGCGTCTGGCGACGGTCCTGGAGGCCGGAAACCTGACCTTCGATGCCGCCATGCGCCGCGCGTCGGTGGCCGGCCAGGTGCTGGACCTGCCGCGCCAGGAGGCCGCCCTGCTGGAACTGCTGCTGCGCAGCCAGGACGCGGTGGTGAGACGCGAGGAGATCCAGCGCAGTCTGTACGGCTTTGACGACGACGTAACGCCGAATGCCGTCGATGCCGCGATCTCGCGCCTGCGCAAACGGCTGCGCGCTGCCGGCGCCAGCGTCGAGATCGCGGTGCTGCGCGGCGTCGGCTGCATGCTGGAGGCTCGGCGCTCGTGAGCGGCATCCTGGAGCGCCGTGACTGGCTGGTCATCCTGAGCGTAGCGCTGATCGGCGTGGTGGCGATCCTGGCCGGCTGGTGGACGGCGGAATTCCGCGTGCGCGATGCCGTCCGCACCTACGCCTTGTCGGTGGCCGAGCGTGTCACCGAGGCGGCTGCGGATATCCTGGACCCGAAAGGGCCGCAGACGCTGTACGCCAATGACCGCGAAGCGCACGCCGTCGCCTTGGAACTGCTGGAGCGCACGGCCGGCGTGCGCCGCATGCTGGCCTATGATCGCGACAGCGTGGTGTGGCTCGACTCCACCGGCGCCGCGATCGGCCGCCACTACGACCAGGAGGACGTCGCCCAGGTGTTCGCTACCGGCGAGCCGCTGATGATGCTGCACATCACGGGCGGCGAGTATCACGTGCTGGGGCTGAACGAGGGCACCAGTGCGCTGGCGGAGATCTATGTGCCGATCCGCCGCGCCGGCCAGCTGGTCGGCGTATTCGAGCTCTATATCGATGCCACCAACACGCTGGCGGCCGCCGCCAACATCGCGCGCATCGCCTATGCCGTGTTCGTCGTCACCATCCTGCTGGCGATGGCGGCGATCCTCGTGCTGGTGTGGCGCTCGCTGCTGCGCCGGCGCCGCGACCTGCTGGCGATCGACGCCTTGCGGCGCAATGCCGAGGCGATCTCCGCCGAACTGGCCGCCGTCAACAAGCGGCAGGAACGCTTCAACGCCAACGCCGCGCATGAGCTGCGCACGCCGCTGGCCATCCTGCGCGCCCGCCTGGACTCGATGGCGGATACCGACGACCTCCGGGACCTGAAGCGCGACGTCGATTCCATGATCCGCCAGGTCGAGCTGCTGCTCGAGTTGGCGCGGACCGAGACCGTGACGGCCGGCGCCGACGCGCGCATCGATCTCGGCCGGCTGGCGCAGGACATGGCGGCGCGGCTCTATCCGGTGGCGCGCCGCGCCGGCCGCGACATCGCGGTCGATGCCCCGTCGCGCGCCGTGGTCGTGACCGGCGATCCGGCCCTGATGGAGAGCGCCGTGCGCAATCTGCTCGAGAACGCCTTGCGCGTCTCGCCCTCGGGTGCCACGGTGCGCCTGGTGGTGGCGGACGATCCGCCGCGCCTCGCGGTCGCCGACCACGGGCCGGGCCTCGATCCAGCCGAGCTGCCGGAGCTGACTGAGCCGTTCCGGCGCGGGCCGAGAGGCGGCTCCGCCGGCCTCGGTCTTGCGATCGTGGCCGAGGCGGCCAAGCGGCTCAAGGCGCAGCTGTCGCTGGCGCGCACCGACGAGGCCGGCGGCGCCACCTTTTCCCTGATCTTCCCACGATAGGATCTGTCATGCGCGCAACGGGACTTGTCGGAGCACTCCTCATCGGCCTGTCGATCGCATCGTTGGCGCACGCCGCCAGCGTCCAATGCACCACCGCGGACAAGTCCGCCTGGCTGCCGCCGGCGAAGGTGAAGGCGATGCTGGAGCAGCACGGCTTCACCAACGTCGGTGCGCCCAAGCCGAGCGACGGCAACTGCTACGTCGTGCAGGCGACCGACAACGGCGGCGCGAAAAAGACGCTCTATCTCAATCCCACCGACGGGGCACTGATGGCATTGGAGTAGGGCATGCTCCTGTACGCCGGTAGAGCGTGACAAGCCCGTCGATCCCCGGGCACTATCTCCACACACAAGCGGGGGATCACAATGCCAGCCAAAGGAAACAAGTCGGCGCCGCGTCGCGCGGCCGCGCGCACCAGCAAGGTCGACATCGTCGCCGCCTTCCGGCGCGCCTCGGCGAAGGCCGCGCAGTCGCCGTACCGCGTGGCGCGGCGGGTCGAGCGCATCCTCTATGACGATGTGCCGACCTTCATGGAAGCGCCCTATGCCGAGGAGGCACCCGACGCAGATGTCGTGGTGGTGGGCCTGCCCTACGAGGGCGTGAAGATCCTCGATCCGCGCCGCTTCCTGCCGGCGCAGGCGACCCATCAGGCGGCAATCTATTCGCGCACCGGCGCCACCGGCGCGCCGGCCGCGATCCGGCGCAACGCGATCTACTATTCGCTCGACCATTCCGGCGGCCTGATGCCGGAGCGCGGGCCGGACTTCCAGATCGCCGACTGGATCAAGGTCTCGGACGGCGGCGACATCCGCATCGACTACGAGATCGACGCCGAAACCGAGCTGCACAGGGCGGGCGACCGCATCGAGCGCCTGATCGGCCGCGACAAGGTGCTGATCCTGCTGGGCGGCGATGACACCATTCCCTATGTCGGCGTGCGCTCGGTCGCGCGCCAGCGCAAGCAGCGCATCGCCGTGCTCAAGTTCGATTCGCACTATGATCTCGCGTGGGAGCCGCGCTACTGGGCCGGCTCGCAATGGGCGCGCTGCTTCGAGGGCGGCTATCTCGATCCGGCCAACTTCGCGGAGATCGGCATCCGCGGCACCCGAAACTCGCTGGCCTGGCACGAGGCCGCGCGCGAGCTCAACATCGGCATCTGGACCCTCCAGGACGTGGAGGAGAAGGGTATCCGGCAGTGCGTGCACGAGGCCATCGCCCGCATCTGCCGCGATGTCGATGCGCTCTACCTCTCGCTCGATCTCGACGTGATCGATCCGGCGTTCCTGCCGGCGCAGAAATATCCCGATCCCGCCGGCCTGACCGCGCGCGAGATCCTGCAGGCGCTGCGGCTGGCGATCGATGAGGGGCCGCCGGTGGTCGGCTTCGACATGGCCTGCCTCGGCCCTGATTTCGACGTCAACGGCCTCGGCGCCCAGCTGGCGGCGCGCTGCGCCGTCGAGGTGATCGGCGGCCTGGGATGGAAGCGGGCCAAAGCGTCGCGGATCCGGCGGCGCTAGCCACCTACTTGCTGCTCTTCACGACTTCGAGCCGCGGGCGGCGCTGGCGGTCGTCGTGCGATAGGTCGCGATGGCGCGCCGGCGGGAACACGATGGTCACGGTCGTGCCTTCGCCAAGCGCGCTATCGATGCGCAGCGTGGCGTCATGCGCCTGTGCCATGGATTGCACCAGCGCCAGGCCGAGGCCGACGCCATCGTGACTGCGGCTCCACGCGTTCTCCACCTGCTCGAACGGGCGCAGGACGCGCTCGATGTCTGCCGCGGCGATGCCGATGCCCTGGTCTGCCACCGAAAACTGGATCGAGCGGTCGCCGGCCTGCGTCACCGACAGCAGGATACGCGTGTTGGACTGGCTGAACTTGACGGCATTGCTGACCAGGTTGAGCAGCATCTGCTTGACCAGCCGGTTGTCGGCCCACAGGCCGCCGGTCACGCCCTTGGTCGACACTACCAGCTGGATGCCGGCCCATTCCATCTTGCCCGACATCAGCTTCTCGACCGAGCGGCACACCTCCTCCGGCGAGAGCAGCGATTCCTTCAGGCGGTGCACGCCGGATTCGATGGAAGAAATGTCCAGGATGTCGTTGATGATGGCGAGGAGGTGGCTTGCGCTGTCGTGAATGTCCTTGGAATAGCCGCGATAGAGATCGGAGCCGAGCGGTCCCATCAGCTCCGCTTTCATGACGTCGGAGAAGCCGATGACGGCGTTGAGCGGCGTGCGCAGCTCATGGCTCATGTTGGCCAGGAACTGGCTCTTGCTCTGGTTGGCCGCCTGGGCCTGCTCGTACGCCGCGCGCAGCTGCGCCTCGTTCTGGCGCGCCTGCGTGACATCGGTGTGGATGCCGACGATGCCGCCTTCGCTGGTGCGCCGCTCGTTGATCTGGAGCCAACGGGTGCCGCCGACCGATATCTCGAACGTCTCGCCCGGATTGCGGAAGCGCCGCAGCCGCTCGGCCATTTGGCGCTCGATCTCCTGGGCGGATGCGCCGGGATTGATGCTGGTCACGTTGGCACGGACCAGGTCCTCGACATGCCAGCCTGGAACCAGCATGTGGGCGATCGCCGGATAGAGCGCGCGCAGTTGCTGGTTGCAGGTCACCAGCCGTTCGTCGGCATCGAACAGCGCGAAACCGCTGCCGATGGACTCGATCGCGTCCTTGAGCCGGGTGAGATTACGCGCCGCCGCGGCGATTGCCGCCTTGCGCTCGGCGATGTCGCGCAGCACCACGATGAACGCAGCCGACGGCTCGTCCGGCAATCGCGTGACGGCGATCTCGGTGGCGACGACGACGCCGTCCGGACCCTGCACGTTGGCTTCCTGCGGCTGCCGCTCTTCGGCCAGATAGGTCAGCCAGGCGGCGCCCTTCTCCGAGGGCAGTGATGGCACGAAGCTCGCAAAGCGGCGTTCCACCAGCTCGGCGCTCTTGCGGCCCAGGATGCGCTCGGCGGCGGGGTTCGCGCTCTTGATCGTGCCGTCGCGATCCAGCGTGAGGAGTCCGTCGAAGGTGTTCTCGACCACGCGGCGCATCAGGTTGCTGCTGCGGCGGAGCGCGATGCTCTGCCCGACCACGGTCAGGTCCAGGTCGCGCACGCGGCTGACCAGGCTGGCGAAGACGGCGGACACCACCGACAGCACCAGCGGCGCCACGTCGAGCATGACCGGCGCCGCCGTCTGCAGGGCGGTGCCGAGCCCGAACACGCCGGCGCTCCAGGCCACGCCGAGGCCGATCACCGACAGCCAATGCCGGCCCCGGCACTGGCGCGCGACCGCGAAAAACAGGGCGATGGCGAGGATCAGGATCGGCCAGGCCACGACCTTGTGCAGGGCGCGGCCCTGCAACAGCGAGCTGGTGCCGAGAGCCTGTACCTTCAGCCCGGGCGTGAGGCCGTTGACCGGCGTCGCGGCAACGTCGCCGAGCTCCAGCGCGGTCGCGCCGATGAACACGATCTTGCCGGCGAACAATCCGGTCGGCGCGCGGCCTTCCAGAACCTCGACATAGGACACGGTCGGGAACGCTTCAGCCCGGATGCCGTAGTCGATCAGGAATTCATCGGTGTTTCGCGAGCCGGCGGCTGCCGCAGCCATCGTCGGCACCAGCCCGCCGCCCCATTCCAGCAGCTGCGGCATCCGGCGTACGATCCCGTCGCCGTCGGCGCGGATGTTGGCCGATGCAATCCGGGCGCGCTCCGCCAGCGCCGCCATCGGGAAATTCTCGATTAGCGCGTTCGATTGCTGCTGCGCCGGCTGCTGGAAGACCGGCAGGATCACGCGCTCGCCGGCGCGGTGCAGCGCCGCCGCCAACGCCGCGTCCTCGGCTTCGGTGGATGCCGCGCTAAAATCGATGTCGAGGACGATCTGGGCCGCCCCGGCGTCGACCAGCCGGTCGATCAGGGTGGCGTGCCAGGAGCGCGGCCACGGCCAGAGCGGTCGTTTCTCCAGGCTGTTCGCGTCGATCGCGACGATGGCGATCTGTGGCGATGGATCGGACCGAACCAGGCGAAAGCGCGCCTCGTCAAAAGCGGCGTCGAAGAATCGGAGATAGCCGCCGGCGTGAAGCCCGACGATCAGGAGCCCGACAACCACTGCGATCAGGGCGTGCCCGATCCGTTTGGACCATCGCGGTGCGGCTGTACCAGCAGGCATGATGAAAGGCCGGAGCTACCGATCTGCCTTCAACGCCGGGATCCTGCCTTTCGAGTGGCCATTGCCGCCGCCGTTCCCGTTGCCGCCACCGTTGCCGCCACCATTGCCGCCACCATTGCCGCCACCGTTGCCGCCACCATTGCCGCCACCATTGCCGCCACCATTGCCGCCACCATTGCCGTTGCCGTCGTTGCCGTTGCCGGCTCCGTTGGCACTGCCCTTGGACTTTCCCTCCGCGGTGCCATTGGCGGCGTTCTTGTCGGCCTTCTTTTCTTTTGCTGCTTTGCCGGCGGCTTTGGCCGCTTCCGGTGCGCCGCCTGCTGGCGTCGCGCTCACATCCGGCGTCGCGTCGTCATCCGCCGCCGAGGCGACGGCAGTGCGGCCCGGCGTCACGTCGACAGAGCGGTTGCCGCCATCCGATTGCACAGCGACGGTGCCTTCCGACACCGACACCGCTGCGGCATCGTCGTCCGCGGTGACGTCGAATTCCGTACCCTTGACGGTCGCGACCAGGAAGCGGGTCTCGACCGAGAAGGTGCGGCCCGGGGCGCGCTTGCCGACCTTCACATGGACCGTTCCATCGATCAGCTCGACGACGGTCGCCATGCCGTTCGGGCCTGCGCCGCCGATCGCGACGGTGGTGTTGGGCTGCAGCTCCAGGACGTCCTGGCCGTGAGTGAGCACGACGTGCTCGCCGTCGCCGGTGGAAATCTGCTCGCTCGGCTGGATCACGCTGCCGCGCGAGAGATCGCCGGAGATCGCGGCCTGTTCGATCGCCGGGGCTCGCCCGGTGATGGCCGATACGACCCAGTCCAGAGTGCCCTCGGCGCGGCTGGGCGCGATCAGGCAGCTGGTCGCCATCAGTACCGCGACGCCGCGCAGCACGCTGCTGCTCACGCCGATCGTTTGTGCTGGCTTATGCCAGATTTGAGTCGAATGCGACATGACCCTCTCGCTCTCCATTGCCACCGCCCGAGACAGGGCAGTGAGTCTGCCAGGAGATTAAGAGATGGCACCTGAACTGCGTGTTAATCCGGATGGATAACAGGAGCTTAATGCAATAGCGGCGTGTGTAGGTTCGCCGGAAGTACGTCTAGGCGCGCGGCACTAATACCAATGCCGCGCGCCTTTCCCAGACGTTGGTGTTATCGCCGATGATGATTGCTGTTGGCGAGGATCCCGGAAACCGCGGCCTCGAGCGCTGCGGTTCCGCCGGCGGCGGGTGTCGCCACGATGGTCGGAAGCGAACCATGGACCGACGACACAAGGGCCGTTTGCCCCGGCATGACGTCGAAGGCCTGGCCGACGCGGATTGACCGCACCGACACCACGCCCTCGGTCACCGAGACGGCGGTGCCCACATCCGTCGTCGCTACCACGAACTCGGTGCCCTTGACGGTCGCCACCAGGTATTGCGTTTCGATCGAAAGCGTGTCGCCGTCCTCGCGCTTGCCGGCTTTGACATGCAGCGTGCCGTCGAGCAGTTCGATGATCGTTGCCGGCTTCGTCTCGCCGATCGTTATGGTCGTTTTCGGTTCCAGCCGCAGGAGATCGTTGCCGCTGGTCGCGACTGTCCGGCTCTGACTGCCGGTGGTCACGCGATCGCCATCCTTCAGCATGGTGAGATCGGGCGCGGACGTCTCTCGCGCCAGGTCTTCTTCGCCATCCTCGGTGGCGAAGGTCGTGACGACCGATGTCCAGACCTGGCCGGTCGTGGTGCTCTTGTCCGAGATCACGGTCGCCGTCCGGCCCAAGGCCTCGTCAACCTGGTCATGTGCCATCAGGTATGCCGACGCCGCCAGGATCACGATCACCGAGATGATCGCGGAAATTCCTCCGGAGCCGCCCGTCTTCTGCGAGCTGCTGCCCTCAGTGTTGGCCGTGCGTTTGCGGCGTGTGGCGTTCGTGCGCGAGTCGGACATAGGACCTCACTTGTTCCTGCGAGCTGCCGGTCACCCCTTCTGATCTCCGGACCGTCGCAGCGGGCCGGCGTACGCCAATCTTCTACTCTGCCGCGCGGATACGCACCGGCGCGCCGATCTCCACGATCTGAGCGGTGCCGGCCGATTCCGCCGTCCGCGGCCGCGTGCGCGCGGTCGGGAACAGGATCGAGACGGTCGTGCCCACGTTCAGTTCGCTGTCGATGGTGAGCGTGGCACCGTGCAGCCGCGCCATCGAGTTCACCAGCGGCAGGCCGAGCCCGATGCCGTCGAAATTGCGTGCGAACGCGGTTTCGACCTGCTCGAACGGCTTCAGGATGCGCGGGATGTCGTCCTTGGCGATGCCGATGCCGTGGTCCGCGACCGCGAACACGGCGCCGCTGTGCGGCTCCGGCCCGGCCGGGATCACCTTGATCTCGATGCTTCCGCCCTTCGGGCTGAACTTGATCGCGTTACCGACCAGGTTGATCAGCATTTGCTTCAGCATGCGCCCGTCAACGTACAGCAGGTCGGTTGCGGGGTCGACATTGACCACCAGCTTCACCTGCGCCTGGTCGGCGCGCCCCGAGACCAGCCCGATCACCGACTGGCAGATCTGCTCCGGCTCATGGATGCCTTCGTGCAGGCGGGGCGAACCGGATTCGATCGACGAAATATCGAGAATGTCGTTGATGATGCCGAGCAGGTGCTTGGCGCTGTCGTGGATGCTGTGGCTGTAGCCGCGATAGGTCTCGGTCCCGATCGGACCCAGCAGCTCCGTCTTCATGATCTCGGAGAAGCCGATGACGGCGTTGAGCGGCGTGCGCAGCTCATGGCTCATGTTGGCCAGGAACTGGCTCTTACTGTTGCTGGCCGCTTCGGCCTGGTCGCGTGCGGCCCGCAACTCCGCCTCGCGCATCTTCATCTCGGTGACGTCGTGCAGCTGCGCGACGAAAATGGCGCTCGGCTGCTGCTCCGGCAGTCGGCTCAGGCCCACGTCGGCGATCAGGGTCGACCCGTCGGGCCGCGTCAGCTCCATCTGGCTCGGCCGGTCCGCATAGGCCAAGCGCGACAGGCTGTGGATCGGCGGCTGATGGCTTGTCGTCGCGATCACGTCGAAGAAATGCTGGCCGACGATCTCGGTGGCATGCTGGCCCAGCATGCGCTCGGCCGCGGGATTGACCGACCGCACCTTGCCATGCTCGTCGATGACCAGGAGCCCGTCCGAGCTGTTCTCGACCACCTGGCGCATCAGCGCGTCGGTCCGGCGCAGCAGGATGGCCTGGCCGATCAATCTCAGGTCGAGGTCGCGCAACCGTTCGAACAGGGCCATCAGGAACGCCGCCGTCACCGCCGCCAGCCAGGGCGCGGTCTCCACCATCAACGGCAGGTTCGCTTGCACCACCAGCGGCAGGCCGACGATGCCGACCAGTACCCCGGCGCCGGCGGCGATGCCGTGCCGCCAGCCGCGATTGCGGCAGGTCGCCTCGATAAACACGAACAGCAAGCAGGCGATGGCCAGGATCAGCCAGCGCGAGACCTTGCGCAGATCGCGATCCTGAAGCAGCGATTCAGTGGCCAGGGCCTGCACCATCACGCCCGGCATCACGCCGCCGACCGGCGTCGCCACTGTGTCGCCCAGTTCCCGCGCCGTCGCGCCGATCATCACGATCTTGCCGGCGAACACGCTCGGTTCGACCTTGCCGTTCAGGACGTCGACAAAGGAAACGCGCTTGATCTGGTCCGCCTCGATGCCGAAGTCGACATAGTAGCGGCCCATGGCAGTCGGCTGCAGTCCCGCGGCGGCGGCGGCCATGGTCGGCACCAGGTTCCCCGCCCACGGCTCGACGCGCGCCAGTCGCCGCACGATGCCGTCGCTGTCCGGATAGATGTTGGCAGATGCGACGCGCGTATGCTCAGCGAACTGCGGCAGCGGAGCGGTAGAGGTGATGGTTCGCCTGGAATCGGCTGACTGCTCGAACACCGGCAGGATGACGTTGCCGCCGGCACGTGCCAGCGCAGCCGCCAGCTTATCGTCCTCGGCCGGGGTCGATGTGGCGCTGAAATCGATATCGATTGCAATCTTGCGCGCGCCGGCTTCGCGCAGCTTGTCGATCACCGATGCGTGCTTGCCGCGCGGCCACGGCCACACCGATATTTCCTGCAGGCTGGGCGCGTCGATCGCCACCACCACGACGTCATCGGTCGGATCGGAGGTCACCAGCTGGAACCGTGCCGAGGCCAGCTGCCGGTCGATGAACAGCAGCGATCCGGACAGATAGAGCGCGCTGATGCCGGCGCAGACCGCTAGGCCGACCAGCCACCGCAGGGCGTGCGATTGATATCGCTGAAGCGAACGCGCAGCGCGGGTGAATGACACTGGATTCAATCCTAGCGGTTGCCGCCGCCGCCGAGCAGACCGCCGACGGCGCCGCCCAGACCACCTACCGCGCCGCCGACTGCGCCGCCAACGCCGCTCACCGCGCCGCCGACTGCACCGCCGACGCCGGAAACTGCGTCGCCCACGGCGCCGCCGACCGCGTCGCCCACGGCGTCGGTTGCGCCGCCGACCGCGCCGCCTACGGCGCCAGCTGCGTCACCGACCGCGCCGCCGAGGCCTCCGCCCGAGCCGCCATTCGACCCGCCGGAGTTTGAGCCGCCGGAATTTGACCCGCCGGAATTGGAGCCACCCGAATTGGAGCCCCCAGAGTTGCCTCCAGAGCCGCCTGCGTCGCTGCCATCAGTGGCGCTCGCACTCTCGATGTTCTTGTCGGTATCGATCGTGCTGGGAGCGCCATTGGCGCGCGTCGGCGCGAGCATCGGCCGGTCCTCATTGCGGCGACCGACGATGGCGGTATTGCCGACCGTCACGTCGATGCTGGCGCCGGTCGCGTCGGCGGATACCGCCACCACGCCTTCGGTCACCGCGACCGCAGTCGCATCGCTCGAGGACGTGACATCGAATTGGGTGCCCTTCACGGTCGCGATCAGATAGGGGGCATCGATGGAGAAGGTCTTGCCGGGCGCGCGCTTGCCGACCTCGACGTGGATCGTGCCGTTGACGAGGTTGACATTCGACGCCGCCGTCGATGGGTCGTCATCACCGATGGTGACGGTGCTGTTGGGCCTGATCTCGACCAGGTCGCGGCCGTTCGTCAGGATCATTTGCTGTCCCCCGCCGGTCGCGATCCGCTGGCCGGTGACGAGGGCGGTGCCGACTTGCGGCACGCGCATCGTCGACGCCTGGATGATGTCGCCGTCTTCGTCGGAGGAGATCGACTTGACGATCCAGGTCAGGATGCCGTCATCCGCGTGCGCACCGCCCGCTGCGCTGACAGCTGCAGCCAGGACAGCCGGGCCAAGCCAGCGGCGCCAAAACTGGTATGCGGTCACGCGTTTGGCGGGACGAGGTGAAGTGGACATGGAATCTCTCGCCGTTGTTTCGAATGCCATCCATTCGACGTTGGCTGTTTTGCACAGCCGTGCGCGAACGAGGACAACGGTAGGGCTCCAAGTATGAATCGGATATAACTTTTCGTGGTTAAGAGGGGGCCGCAACGGTCGTTGCGACACAGGCCAATGTATGAGATTGCTCTATCGGAAAGTTCGCATCAAAAGCGATGCAGCAAATCAATCGAATTTTAGGAAAGTGCTGTTTGCATCTGCTGTCGCCGCAGTGCGCGTCCTGGCCGTGCACCAGTTGATCTGCCGTCGCGCCACACGCTTTCGCCATTGACCCACACTGCGACGATGCCGGCCGACACCTGCTTCGGATCTTCGAATGTCGCGCGATCCTTCACCGTCGTGGGATCGAATAGCACCAGGTCGGCGGCATAGTTCTGCTTCAGACGGCCGCGGCCGGTGAGGCCGAAGCGCTCCGCCGGTAGCGAGGTCATGCGGCGGATCGCTTCCTCCATCGGAAACAGGCCGAGCTCGCGCGCATAGTGCCCGAGCACGCGCGGGAAGCTGCCCCACAGGCGGGGATGCGGATGCGTGTCGTGCGGCAGCCCGTCCGATCCGATCATGGTGTGCGGATAGCTGAGGATGCGCCGCACATCCGCCTCGTCCATGGCGAAGTAGACCGCGCCCGCTGGCTGCAGCTTTTTCGCCGCATCCTCGATCGAACAGCCCCATTCCGCCGCGAGTTCGTCCAGCATGCGACCGGTCGCCTCCGGATGCGGCACCGACCACGTGACCATCACCTTCGGCGCCTCGCCCAGCTCCTGCGCCTTCAGCACGGTCGAAGAGGCGGAGTAGGGATAGGCGTCGAGCGCCAGCGGCTGGCGCACCCGCTGCGCCTCGAACTTCGCCAGCGTCTCGGTCGAGCGGCCGAAATTCGGCTTGCCGTGCACCTTGAAGTGCGAGATCACCACCGGCACGTCGGCCGACCGGCCGATGGCGAAGGCTTCGTCCATTGCCTCGATCACGTGCTCGCCTTCGCTGCGCATGTGCGTGGTGTGGATGGCGCCCGCCGGTTTCAGCAGTGCGGCCAGCGCCTGCACCTCCTCGGTTGGCGCCGCTTCCGCCGGCTGGTAGTCGAGCCCGGTGGAGAGGCCGATGGCCCCGGCATCGAGCGCTTCCTGCAGGCTGGCGCGCATCGCCGCGATCTCCTCGCCGGTCGCCGGGCGGTCGAGCCGGTCCATCGCGCCGACCCGCAGCGTGGAGTGCCCGACCAGGCAGGCCGCGTTGACGGCCGGCGGCTGCCGGTCGAGCGCCACCATGTAGTCCGCGAAGGTGGCGTAGCGATAGTCCGCCTGCGCGCCGATCAGGTCGAGCGGCGGCGGTGGCGCCGACCGCAGCGTCAGCGGCGCCAGCGAGACGCCGCAATTGCCGACCACCACGCTGGTGACGCCCTGGCTGGTCTTGTTGCCCATGTCGCCGATCAGCAGCGCGCGGTCGTCGTGGGTGTGCACGTCGATGAAGCCCGGCGCCAGCGCGAGGCCCTGCGCATCCACCGTCTCGCGCGCGCGCCAGTTCCTGAGATCGCCGATCACCAGGATCTTGTCGCCGGCGACCGCGAGGTCGCCGACCGTTGGCGGTCCGCCGGCGCCGTCGAACAACGTCGCACGCTGGATGAGGAGGTCGCAGGTGTTGGGATCGCTCACATCTCACCCGTTCGGCATCAGGATGACGAAGATCTTCTTCACGTCGACTGTGTTGCGCCAGCCGAGCGGCGTGCCCTTGGGCACGAAAATGGTCTCGCCCGCCTGGAACGCCTGGCCGCTGGTCCCGCCGTCATGCAGGTCGACCTGGCCGTCCAGGAAATGCATCAGCTCATAGCGGCCGAACGGCGTCGCCTTGCGGTCATACGGCGTCGCCGACCACAGCCCGACGGTGAGCTGCCCGCTGGCGTCGTGATAGACGCCATGCTCGGCGCAGCGCGGCTCCGCGCCGTTCAGCAGCGCCGGATCGGGCCCCGCGCATGGAGCAAGCTTTGCCTTCAGGTCCAGCTTGAGCACATGGTCAGCGGCCGGCTTCTGCGGCACCGGCAGCGCTGGGTTCTGATAGATCACGAAGATCTTGCGTACATAGCCATCCTGCTGCCAGGCGCAGGTCAGCCCGCGCGGAATGACGAAGGCTTCGCCGGCCTCGACCCGCGTCACGCGGCCGTTGGCTTCCGTCACCGTGACCGCGCCTTCGAGCAGGATCATGAACTCGTCGACGGAATAGGGGGCCATCGTCCCCTCGAACGCCGTGCAATCCCAGACGCCGGCGCTGAGCCCGATGTCCGGCGCGTCGAGATAAGTGCGGCCGCGTTGCTTGGGCGATCCCGACTTGACGTCGGCGGCGGAGAGGGTACCCCAATCCTCCAGCCCATCGCCGCCCGCATGAGGAAACATCCGCATCAACCGCGCCGAGGTCATGGCCTTGCTCCGCCGTGAAAGGACGCGCCACCCTAGCAACAGAGCGTGGGATGGACAATTGGCCCGACACGTCGGACCCCGCCGTCATCACCGGGCCGACGCGCAGCGTCGAGATCCGGTGATCCAAATATCTATCGGTCGCCCCGCGGCAAACTTGAATGGCCGGGTCTAACGCCCGGCCATGACGGTACAGGGGAGCGCGGCAGAGGGCGGCGACGCTTTACGTCGCGGTGCGATAGATCGCGACAATGAACTGATCGATGGTCTTACCATCCGCCGCCAGCGGCAGGATCAGGCGCTCGAGCTGCGAGGAGATGGCAGCCTCCGAGCAGCTGTAGAACGCGGTGTAGACCGGTGCGCGGCTGTCGGCGCAGCGGCGATAGGGTTCCAGCAGCTCGTCGCGCTGGTCCATGGGAATGACATCGTCGAGGAACTTGCCGGTGTTGTCGCGTCCCTCGTAGTAGACGATGCGCGTCCCGACCAACCGCACCCGGTGCCGCACGCTGTCGCCGTCGCCGATCCGCTCCACGATCTGGATGTGGCCGATCCACGGCGTCAGGCTTTCGACCGGGAAGTCCGAGCGCGCGGGCAGGTGGCCGTTCTGGCACAACTCTTTCCAGCGGCCCTGAATGGCCTCGAACTCCGCGCGAAGCGGCTGGGACAAGGGTATTCCCCGATTCGACATCACTGCCCGACCGTCACCGCGACTCGGCGGCGACCGGCACGCGCGCAACGCTAGCGTCCTTCGGCGCATAGCGCACGGCGAAAAGTCAGTGTGAATTATCGGTCGCTCAAAACAGGGCCGGCGCGGCCTCCCGGGACAGTTTGGGGAGAAGGCCGCGCCGGACTTCGGCGGCCGCACTCGGCCGGGATCGAGCCGAGGGGATGAGGGCCGCCGCTTTGACCTCGAGCTTGTCGGGGGGCGCGCTCGAGATCCTAGGGAACTCGTCTTATGACTGGCTGATCTGCACCGCCACGAACCGATCGTTGCCGTCGCTCTCGATCAGCATCACCGCGACCGAGCGCTTGTCGGCCTGGGCGTCTTGCAGCGCCTTCGCGACATCGCTCGGGTTCACGATCTTGCGGTCATTGACCCGCTCGATCACGTCGCCGGGACGCACGCCTTGTTCGGCGAGGGCGCTGTCCTGCTCCAGGTCGGCGATCACCACGCCCTTGGCATCCTCGGACAGGCCGAACTGCTGGCGGGTCAGGTCGTTCACCGGCGCCAAAGTCGCGCCGAGCTGGTCGACGGTGTCGGACGCGCCCGGGCCGGATTCGTCGCCCGGCTGCGCGGCGCTCGCCACCTCTTCCTTCATCTCCGCGATCTTCACCTCGACCGTCTGCTCGGAGCCGTCGCGCCAGACCTTGACCGGCACGGTGGCGCCGCTGGCGGTGTCGGCGACCGCGCGTGACAAGTCCTTGGGCGATTCAATCTCGTGGTCGCCGAAGCGCATCACCACGTCGCCGGATTTGATGCCGGCTGCGGCGGCTGGGCTGTTGTCCTCCACCGAGGAGATCAGCGCGCCCTTGTCCGACTTGAGGCCCATGCCCTGGGTCAAGTCCAGGGTCAGCGGCTGGATCGCGACGCCCAGCCATCCGCGGTCGATGTGGCCCTGGTCCTTGAGCTCCGCGATGATCGGCTTGGCGAGGTTCGACGGGATGGCGAAGCCGATGCCGACCGAACCGCCGCTCGGCGAGAAGATCGCGGTGTTGATGCCGATCACGCTGCCATCGGTGGAAAAGGTCGGGCCGCCCGAGTTACCCTGGTTGATTGCGGCGTCGATCTGCAGGAAGTCGTCGTACGGACCTTCATGGATGTCGCGGCCGCGGGCCGAGACGATGCCCGCCGTCACCGTTCCGCCGAGGCCGAACGGATTGCCGACTGCCATCACCCAATCGCCGGTCCGCATCTTGTCGGAATCGCCGAACGGGACGAAGGGCAGGGGCTTCTTGGCTTCGACCTTCAGAAGGGCGAGGTCGGTCTTGGCGTCGGTGCCGATCACCTTGGCCGGATAAACCGAGCCGTCGGTCAGAGTCACCTCGATGTCCTTGGCGCCGTCGACCACGTGGTTGTTGGTGACGACATAGCCGCTGGCGTCGATGATGAAGCCGGAGCCGAGCGAGTGGACCTTTTGCGGATGCTTCTGCTGCTCGCGCTGCTGTTGCTGCTGGAACTGCTTGAAGAACTGATCGAACGGCGAACCCTCGGGGACGTCGAACGGCAGCTGCCCGTTGCCCTGCTCCTGGACCATGACGTGGGTGGAGGAGACGTTGACCACCGCCGGCGAGACCTTGGCGGCGAGGTCGGCGAAGCTGCTCGGCGCGCCGGCGATGAAGCTCGGCGCAGCCGTCTGCGGCGTCGTGTCCGCGGGACTGACGGTGGGCAGGGCCGCGACGGCGCCCAGGCCCAGAATGGTCGCGACGGCGGCGCCTGCAAGGAGCCGGACCCGTGTCCTGTTCGACGTCTTGTTCTGGGGGTTGTTGGGTTGCATGTGATCCTCCGACAATGGAAACCAGTGGGACCGGGTGGTCCGATCTCCTGGAAGCCAACATGGGGTCGGATCGGTAACGCGGCCATGTCCCTCAAACCGCAGTTTTGCAACGGATTGCGACTGGACCGGGCGCTGTTACAATCCGTTACAAAGCAGGCATGGCCGCTGTTACGCGTTTCCGGTCAGGTGACGGCACAAATCGGGATCAATCAATGCTTCAGGAACCCTGATGGATCGGACCGCGCATATCCTGGTGGTCGACGACGACAAGGAGATCCGCTCTCTCTTGTCGAAATTCCTGGCCAAGAACGGCCTGCGCGTCAGCGTGGCGGCCGACGGGCGCGAGATGCGCCGCGTGCTGGACGAAGCCAAGATCGACCTGATCGTGCTCGACCTGATGCTGCCCGGCGATTCCGGCCTCACCTTGTGCGGGCAGCTGCGTGCCACCACCACCATCCCGATCCTGATGCTGACCGCGATCGCCGAGGATACCGACCGCATCATCGGCCTGGAGATGGGCGCCGACGACTACCTGGCCAAGCCGTTCAACCCGCGCGAACTGCTGGCGCGCATCCGCGCCATCCTGCGCCGCGCCGAGGACCGCCCGGCCGCACCGCCGTCGAGCGAGATTGAGACCGAGGTCGCACTGGCATTCGATGGTTGGACCATCCAGCCCGGCCGCCGGCAGTTGCTCGATCCCTCGGGCCGCGCGGTCGAATTGACCGGCGGCGAATTCGACCTGCTGGTGGCGCTGGCCGAGCGGCCGCAGCGGGTGTTGAGCCGCGATCGCCTGCTCGATCTCACCAAGGGCCGCGCCGCCTCCTTGTTCGACCGCTCGGTCGACGTGCAGATCGGCCGCCTGCGCCGCAAGCTGGAGAATGCTGCGGCCGGCGCCGGCGCCTTGATCGCGACCGTGCGCGGCGGCGGCTACATGCTCACCGCCGCCGTCACGCGCGCCGACGGCGCCAGGTCCACGCCCGCCAGACCCGCCGCGAAAGGCTGACGTGCATGCTGCGCCGCCTGGTGCCGCATTCCATGCTCACTTGGTTTGCGCTGGTGCTGGCTGCCGGCATCGCGCTGTCGCTCGTCACGGTATCCGCCTTCCATACCTTCAACCGCGACGAGGCGGTGGCGGCGCTCGAGGATCTGCGCGCCGCCGAGCGGATCGCCGCCGCCGCGCGCTTCCTCGATCATTCCGCACCGCCGCTGCGGCCGGTGATCGCCGAATCCATCAGCGGCTCCTCGCTGTTCATCGCGGCGACGCCGGCCAGCATGATCGATGCCGCCGAGCCGCCCGACAACCGCACCGCCCGCCTGCGCGACGTGATCGCCGCGCGCCTGGGCGACGACATGCGCTGGCGCGATCTGCGGGTCGCCTACGGCATCGGGCCGGACGACGGCGATCATCCCTGGTGGTCCTGGCTCCCGAGCCTGTGGCGCGATGAGGGCAAGAAGAGCGACGACATCCTCTCGCTCCAGGATGCGGGACAGACTTTCAGCGTCGCCTTGCAGCTGGTGGACGGCACCTGGCTCAATTTCAGCTTCGCCTCGGTCAGGACGCTGCCATTCTCCTCCTGGTCGCAGCTGCTGGCGCTGACCGGCGGCATCGCGGCGGTGATGATCCTCGGAATCGGCGCCGTGAGGCTCATCACGCGGCCGATCGAGAGCCTCGCCAGCGCGGCGGAGGAGCTTGGCCGCGGCGACCGCCCGCGCGACGTGCCGGAAGCCGGCCTCAACGAGGTGCGCCAGGCGGCGCGCGCCTTCAACCGCATGCATCATCGCATCCGCCGCATGATCGAGGACCGCACCCAGATGATCGCCGCGATCTCGCACGACCTGCGCACGCCGATCACGCGCCTGCGCTTGCGCGCCGAGTTCGTCGAGGATCCGGAGGAGCAGCAGAAGATGCTGGCCGACCTTGACCAGATGGAGGCGATCATCAAGTCGACGCTCGCCTTCGCGCGCGAGGATGCCGACACCGAGCCGACCTCTCCGGTCGATCTCACCACGCTGTTGAAGGAGGTGGCGGAGACCCATCCGCCAGCAAAGCTCGCAACCCGTGAACGGTGCACCCTGCGCGCGCGCCCGGTCGCGCTGCGCCGCTGCTTCAACAACCTGGTGGAGAACGCCATCCGCTACGGCGGCGGCGCCGAGATCGCGATCCGCGATCTGCCCGACGCCGTCGAGGTCACGGTTGACGATCGCGGCCCCGGCATCCCGGAGGACCGCCTGCAGGACGTCTTCCGCCCATTCGTGCGGCTGGAGGAATCGCGCAACCGCGATTCCGGCGGCGCCGGCCTCGGCCTCGCCATCGCGCGCAGCGTGACGCTGGCGCACGGCGGGGCCATAGTCCTTGCCAACCGCCCGGATGGCGGCCTGCGCGCTCTGGTCCGGTTGCCCAAGGCTGCCTAGGCGCGTATCATCTGCATGTGTTCTTTGTGACGAGGAGTTGACCATGCGTATCGCACATCAGGCAGCCCGTTGGGCGCTTCTGGTCGGCCTGATCGCCGCGTTGCCCGCGATGTCCGGCTGCAACACGCTGAAAGGTGCCGGCAAGGACATCGAGAAGATCGGCGAAGGCGTGCAGACCGGCGTGGAGACGGTCGAAGACGAAGTCACCAACTAGCCGCGCTCTCTTAGGGGGCGCTTTCGTTCTTCATCATGATCGGCGGCCGATCCACGAAGCTCGACTGGATCGCGCGCCGCCGCGTGTACGCATAGCCCCACGCCAGCAGGCACACGCCGACCGCGATCAGCATCGGCACTTGCAGCCCGTGCTGTTCGGCGGCGGCGCCGACCAGATAGGTGCCCATGCCGCCGGCGATGCGCGAGAGAAGGAACTCGGTGCCCATGACGCGGCCGCGCTGCGCGTCGGGGATCGAGGTCTGCAGCAGCGCGATGGTGCCGGTGCTGCGGATCTGCCCCGCGATACCCCACAGCAATGCCGCGCCGGCCGCGAGCCACAGGTTGCCCATCAGCACCAGCGCCCCGATGGCGCAGGCATAGATCACGTACGCCCGCAGCACGAGCGTGGAGGAGATGCGCGTCGATCCGCCATGCGCCAGCCACAGCGCCGCCAAGGTCGCGCCGGCGCCATAGACCGCGAGAATGGTGGTCATGCCTTCGATGCCAAGGCCGAGGGTACCGGTCGAAAACGCCGGCAGCATGTGAAAGAGCGAGACCGCCAGCACGTCGCCCAGCAGCATCAGGACCAGCAGCGTCGTGATGCCGTGATGGCCGAAGATGTAGCGCGCGCCGTCGACGAAGTCCCCCATCACCGAGCGGTCGCTGCGCGGCGGCTGCTTGTAGTCCGCCGGCGTGCGCAGGAACACCGCCGAGACCAGGAACACCACGTAGCCCGCGGCATTGATGGCGAACGCGACCCCGCTGCCGAAGTGCAGGATCACCCATCCCGCCAGCGCCGGCCCGACCAGAATCGCGGCCTGGGTGTAGGCGCTGTTGACCGCGATGGCGGAAGCGAGGCGCTCGCGCGCCACGAAGCGCGGCAGCAGGCCATAGGCCGCCGGCACGCTGAAGGAATGGATCGCGCCGTGCAGCGTCACCAGGATGGCGAGCGGCCAGATGGTGAGCGCATCGGCATAGGCCAGGATCGCGAGCGCCAAGGCCTGCAACAGCGCGACGACATAGGCGATGATCTCGATCCTGAAGCGGTCGTAGCGGTCGGCCAGCACGCTGCCCAGCGGCACCAGCAGCACGTTGGGTGCGATGTCGAGCAGCGCGATGATCGCGAGCCAGGTGGTGGAATGCGTCAGCTCCCACGCGGTCCACGATACCGCCACCACCTGCACGAAGAAGCTGAACCAGGAGGTGATGGAGCCGATGCTGAAGATCCGGAAGTTGCGGTCGGCCAGCGCGTCCCCGATGCCCCCCAACCGCAACTTCATGCCGACTGCCCACGCGCGAAGCGCCTTCCCAGCTCGACCATCGCCAGCAACACGCAGCCCAGCGCGAACGGCAGCAGGTGATAGATCGCGCGGAACGCCAGCAACGCCGCCACCACCGGCGCGATCTGCGGCTGCGGCGCATGGATCAGCGCCAGGATGGTCGCCTCGAACACGCCGAGCCCGGCCGGCACATGGCTCCATAATCCCAGTGTGACCGCGATCAGGTAGCAGGCCAGCACCTGCACATAGCCGACGCCGAGCCCGTCAGGCAGCAGCAGATACAGCGTCGCCGCGACGAACAGTATGTCGACGATCGAGCACAGGATCTGCAGCGCGAGCGTGCGCGCCGGCGAGACCGCGAGGTTGTAACGCAGCGCCAGGCGATGGCGGCGCAGGAACGTTGCCAATGCGAACACGCCCAGCGCGCCCAGGATGAGAGCGCAGGCCGCGAAGCGCAGCCAGCCGACCGGCAGATGCGTGGTCTCGCTGGCGAGGCTCGGCCGCAGCAGCGTCGCGAGGCCAGTGAGCAGGCTGTCGGCGAGGCCGAAGCTCACGCTGAACGAGGCCTGCACGCTGAGAATCGAGGTGAGGGCAAGGCCGCTGGCGAGGAAGTAGCGCGCCCGCAGCGCCCCGCCGACCAGGATGGCGAAGCCGGTGACATGCGCGATCGACTGCGCGATGAAGGAGCCGGCGGCGGCACGTGGCAGGCTGAGCGCCCGCGAGGCGCGCTTCAGCGCCAGGTAGTCCTGCAGGATGAAGGCGGCGAAGCTCGCGACCGTGGTCGCAAGGGCGGCCAGGATGGCGCCACGCGGCACCGCCGCCAGCGCCTGGCGAAGGTCGTCGAGCGAAAGCTTCTGCCCGATCCGATAGAGACTCCACGCCGCCAGCGCGCACAGCCCAACCGCCGCGCCCGCCGGAACGACGCGCCGCGCAATCTCGACCATGCGGGAGGAAACGAACAGGGACATGCGCCGCCATTTAGCGGAAGCGGGAGGAGGGCGGCAAGGGCTGGGAGATCGGGACGACGAAATGCATCATCCCCTCTCCCAATATGGGGGAGGGCGGGGCGGGGGAAGCGAGTGATGATTGCCTCTCGGTGGGGCGCGGCTTCCCCCTCCCTAACCCTCCCCCATGCGGGGGAGGGGATTGGTCGCTGAATGCCGCGGGAGTGTTGCCACTCCGAAACTTCAGTGAAGGAGCGGCGAAAAGTCTCAGCCCTTCACCATCGGCTTCACGCCGATCAAGGTGAGCGCCGATTCGATCTTCTTCACGCCGTCGGCTTCCTTGTGCGCGGTGCACAGGCTCTTGCCTTCGCTGCGCATGCCGAGCGCTTCCTTGTAGTTCTTGTTGGTCTTGTGAGTCGCTTCCGCCTTGTCGAACTGCGCGCCGAGCGCGGTGCACTGCTCGGACAGGCTGGTGGCGGCCATCTTCAGCGGCTTGGGCGCCGGCGCGAGGGTGGCGGTCGAATTGGCGGCGAAGGCCAGCGGCGCGCTCAGGATCACGGCGGCCGCGGTGGCGAGAATGATGTTCCTCATGGGTGTCTCCTTCGGGTGCGACATCGTTGAACCCTTCTCTCATCGCCTCTGGCGGCAGGTCGAAGGTGTCGGCGTGGATGTCGGTCGCGTCGGCAAGGGGCAGCATCGCGCCGGCGCGTAACGGCCATGTGTCCCGCGCAGCGGCATTTTGTAACACCGTGTGACGTCACCGTGTGCGCAGCCGGATGAGATAGAGCGCCATGGGCAGCAAAAGGATGGGAAGCACGTAGCTCAAGGCGAGGGCCAGCACCGGCTGGTCGGGCCAGCCGTCGCCGATCGCCGCAAAGACGAACGCCGTGGGCACGCTGCCGAGAGTCAGCGCCGCGGTGTACTTTCCGATCGGCATGCCCGCGAGGCCGGCGAGAAAGACCATGGCCTCGGGCACGCTGTACGGAAGGCTGCGGGTGAGGACGATCGCCCAGGCGCCGCCCCGTTCGAACAAGCGCTCCATCCTGCGCAAGGACTGGGCCCCGACGAAGCGTTGTGTCAGTTGCCGTGCGGAAGTGAGCATCAAGCCATAGCCGAGCAGGCCGCCGGTGATCAGGGCGAAAGTGCCCAGCAATCCGCCGAGCCAAGTACCATAGATGATGCCAAGCGCCGCGATGACCGCGGTCTGCGGGATTGGCAACACCAGATCGACCCAGATGAGCGCAATGCCCACGGCCCACGCCCAGCCCCCATAGTTCCTGAGCATCAACACGGCGTCGTCGGCCTCCTGCGGCGTCGGCATCGTCGCGCAGGAGGACAGCGCGATCGCCAAGGCGCCGATCGCTATCGGCCCTGATCTCATTTGGGTCTCCCGAATGTGCCGCACCGGGGCGCCGCAAGGCCGGCGCTGTTGGTCGACGCCTACAGCCAGCGGCGTACGCGGTGCCTGTAGTCTCGATACGCGTCGCCGAACCGCCGTTCCAGATACGCTTCCTCGCGCGCCACCACGCCATAGCGGATGATGATGGCCAGAGGCACCGTGATCATCAGCACCCACGGGCTTTGCGCGGCAAGGCCGATCCCGCCGTAGATCAGAAACATGCCGAGATAGATCGGATTGCGGGTCCGGCCGTGAATCCCGGCCGACACCAGAGCGCGCGTGGGCTTGTACCCTTCTACCGGCGTCCCCGCCCGCGAGAAGTTGCGGATGCCAGCGACGGCAAGCGTCAGGCCGCCAAGGATCAGCGCGCTGCCGATGATCCAGTGGACCGGGTCGCTCCCCGGAACCGGGAACGGCAACGGCAGCAGGAAATCCCAGACCAGGCCGAGCAGAACAGCGCCGAGAAAGAGGAAGGGCGGTCGTGCGATGACTCCCGCCGTTTCGGCGTCGTTCACCGGTCGTCCATCTGTGTCCGTACCCATGGCGGCACCTCGAGAGTCCGGAGGGCTACGCAGCGAAGGTCTAAAATGACAACTAAGGTGTCATTCTGGTATTTGACAACCAAGGTGTCAACTGCGAACTTGTCATGCTGGAGAACCGGTGCAGCGAGGGGAACGGAGCCGATGGCATCGACACGACCGAAAGCCGGGACGGGTCCGACCTCCGATGGCAAGGGCGAGGCGGTCGCCGCGCTGATGCTTGAGGTGGCGCAGTGCTTCTTCAGGATCAGGGCGCTCGGCCAGAAGGCGGGGCTCATCACCAGCTGGGGCGGCGGCGCGTTCGGCTTCATGCGCAGCCTCGCGCTCATGGGGCCGCTGACCGTGCCGCAGATCGCGGAGATGCGGCCCACCAGCCGCCAACGCATGCAACGGCTGGCGGATGAGCTTGCCGATGAGGGGCTGGTGAAATTCGTCGACAATCCGAAGCACCGGCGTTCGAAGCTGGTGCGGCTGACGCCCAAGGGCGAGGCGCGCTACCGCGAGTTCAACATCCGGCTGCTGTCGATCGCCTCAACCATGGCCGGCGCGCTCAGCGAAGAGGAGATCCGCAAGGCCACCGAGGTCGTGCGGCAGCTGAGCGACGACGTGAAAGCGCGGTCGGGATAGGGCCGTATGAGGTCTGCCGTCCCATCGCGGACAAGCGATCCCGACCTTCGGCGAATTGACGGTGACATTAGCGGGTGAGAAAATCGCGGCGTTCGCGCCTGCCGGGGATGTGGCGTTTCGCGTGCGAGCAGACTTCAAGCAGCAATGCGTTCGTTGCGCTCCGCGCAGGCTCCGATTGGACGAAGTTCACTAAACCTGATCCGCAGTTTGCAGGGGGAAATGTCATGCGGAGAATTCCATCTAGCTTGGTGATTGTTGTCGTTGCCGTGCTCGCCATCTTCAGCGGCATGGCCGTCGCGACGCAGAACAAGGACACTGTGCAAGTGCCAAACGGGCTCGCGCTGTCCGAGTGCAAGGGATACGAAGACTGGGCGGCGGTCGCCGTCAGTCTGCCCGAGGAGCCCGACGTCAAGCTTAACCTGATCGTCGCCAATCCGACGATGATCGATGCCTACCGAGCCGGTATTCCCGGCGACGACAAGCCGTTCCCCGACGGCGCCAAGATCATGAAGATCCTGTGGACGCCGAAGCAGAACGCGACGGCGCCCTTTGCGGTAAAGGTTCCCGACACCCTGGCGGGGATCGGTTGCATGGTGAAGGACAGCAAGAGGTTCCCGGACACCGGCGGATGGGGATACGCGCAGTTCGACTACGATCCCGCGTCCGACACGTTCGCGCCTAACACCTCCTTGCAGGGCAACGACGCCACCTGCGGCGCCGCGTGCCACACGGCGGCGGAGGCAACAGACTACGTCTTTACAGCCTACGGGAAGAGGTAGCGCTGATTGCGCCCATCGCCCGGTGGCGAGGGCGCAATCGACGGGGCGGCGAAGGCGATCAGCTCTTGCTCGCGGTCTTGGCGCCGAACTCGACACCACCGTTCTTGTGCTTGTCCCACCGGCACAGCGACATCGCCTTCTGCTCCGCGGTCAGGAAGGCGGACTCGGACTTGTAGTGCGACCGGTTGCTGTCGAAAGTCTGCTCGACCGAGGTGCAATGCTCGGTGGTCAGGAAGCTCGCCGGCGGCGTGGCGGTCTTGGCCGCGAACGCGAGAGGAGAGCTGGCCACCAGCGCGAGCGCCGCAGCGATCAGGATCTTGTTCATGATGATCTCCATCTGACATCTGGGATTGATCTGCCGTCTTGCGGCCAGAGTCGGCGTGGATGTCGAAGCGCGTCGGCACCTTCGATATTGGTCGCGCATGTAACGCTGCCGTGTCAGATGCCGGACAAATTGCAACGGAACGTGTCGAACGCCCGCAACTCGGGTAGGGATTTAGCGCCGCGGTTTTCGGCTGGCGGAGACCAGGATGCCGATCAGCGCCAGCGCCATGGCGAGCGCCATCAGCGCCCAGGCCTCGTTGATGGCCGAGACCAGGCCGGCGCGCTCCACCAGCGGTCGCACGAATTCCTGCGTGTCCGCGTCGACCGGGCCTAGCTGCTTGCCGAGGAACCGCTCCGGCGGCAGCCCGACGAACAGCGCAGTCGCGCGGTCGCCGGCCAGCAACTTCTCCACGATGCTGTCCACGTGTTCCGGCGCGCGCAGCCAGATTACGGTATCGATGAGGGCGATGCCGATGGCGCCGCCGAGATTGCGCATCAAATTGAACAAGCCGCTGGCGTTCGGCACGCGCTCCGGCGCCAGGTGGCCGAGCGCGAGCCGCGTCGGCGGCAGCAGGCAGAACATGATCGCAATGCCACGCACCACCTGCGGCCACAGCATCTGCTCGAAGTCGGTCTCCCAGGTCTGGAAATAGCTCATCGCGAGTCCGATGCCGAACAGCGCGAAGCCGAAGGCCGACAGCCACTTGGGATCGCAGCGCCGTTCCACCTGCACCGCGATCGGCGCGGTCAGCAGCTGCGCGACGCCGGTCACCAGCATGACCTGTCCGATCTCGAACGCGCTGTGCAGGCGCACCAGCCCCAGGAACACCGGCATCAGGTAGACCGAGCCATAGAGTCCGCACCCCAGCAGGAAGCTCAGCCAGCAGCCGAGCGCGAAGTCGCGGTCGCCGAGAATCCTGAGGTCGACCACCGGCCGCTCAGCGCGCAGCGTGCGATGCAGGAACGCGACGCCGCCGATTCCACACACCGCCGCCAGTGCGATTGCGAGCGGCGAGGTCCAGCCACGCTGCGGCGCCTCCTTGAGCAGGATCTCGAGCGCGGCGAGCGCGATCGCCATCAGGAGCAGCGCGACGAGGTCGAGGCTGCGCGCCGCGCGCGGGTCGCCTGACTCGCGCGGCAGCAGCCAGGCCGCGACCGCGACGGCGATCGCGCCCGGCACGACGTTGATCAGGAATAGCCAGTGCCAGGAATAGGTATCGGTGATCCAGCCGCCGACGATCGGCCCGACGGTCGGCGCCAGCACCGCCAGCGCGCCGCCGAGGGTGGTCGCAATGTCCTGGCGATGGATGGGGAACAGCAGGAACACCGCGGAGAACACCGTCGGGATCAGCATGCCGCCGCTGAAGCCCTGCAGCACCCGCCAGGCGATCAGCACACTGAACGATCCGCTGGCGGCGCAGCCGATCGACGCGGCGATGAAGATCGACAACGCGACACCAAACAGCCGGCGCATGCCGAGCATGCGGGTCAGCAGCCCGGTCAGCGGAATGGCGATAATCTCGGCGATCAGGTACGCGGTCTGGATCCAGCTCATCTGGTCGGCGCCGACATCGAGCGCGGCGCGGATGTCGGGCAGCGAGGTCGCGACCACCTGGATGTCGAGGATCGCCATGAACATGCCGAGGCACATGGCGCCGAAGCCGAGCCAGATCCGGATCGGAACCGGTTCGGCGCGAAGCTGCGCGCCCGCGTTGGAACTTTCCACTTGGTCGCTGTTCACGATCGACTCGCTCTCGCTTCGGAAGGCGCGCGATCTCAGTCTAATCCGCGGCCCGTGCCTGTGAACCCCTTCACTGCGGCGGCGCGACCGTCATGGTTCCGTCAGGCTCGGTGTGGCAATGAGAACGGGTCGGGAATTCCCTCCAGCGGCGGGATAGCGCGCGCCCTCAAGCGTCCTATGAGGGCTCAACAGAACGTGATCCATCGCCGGTTGTGCCGGCGCGTAGCGAATAACAACATCCCAATAGTGTTTGAAGCAGTGATGATGCGCGCATATGGCCGCACAGTGAGGATGGTACGATGAGGAGCGCTGCCCTTCGCCTGGTCGAGAACGATCCGCCGACCATCCTGTCCGTCGCGACCGCGGTGCCGCGCTTCCGCCTCGACCAGGCCGACGTAGCGCGCGCCGCGGCCCGCGTGTTCGACCGCGAGCGCTCCGACATCGACCGGCTGATGCCGGTGTTCGACAATGCCGGCATCGCGACGCGCCATTCCTCGGTGCCGATGGAGTGGTATTTCGAGACCCACGGCTGGCGCGAGCGCAACCAGCGCTACTTGGCGAACGCCGTCGAGCTGCTCGCCAATGCCGCGACCGAGGCGCTGGAAGAAGCCGGCCGCAAGCCCAGCGACATCGCCGCCGTGGTGGTCGTCTCCACCACCGGCATCGCGACCCCCAGCCTCGATGCCGTGCTGCTCAACCGCCTGGATCTGCCGTCGACCATCCTGCGCCTGCCGATCTTCGGGCTGGGCTGCGCCGGCGGGGTGATCGGGCTCAGCCACGCCGCCGCGCTTGCCCGCACGCTGCCCGACGGCGACGTGCTGTTCCTCGCTGTCGAGCTGTGCTCCGTCACCTTCCGGCGCGGCGACATGTCCAAGAGCAACATCATCGGCGCGGCCTTGTTCGGCGACGGCGCCGCCGCCATGGTGATCGGCCGGCCCGGCTCATCCGGCTTGCGGCTCGGATCGTCGGGCATGCACACTTGGCCGGACTCGCTGCGCGTCATGGGCTGGGACGTGGAGGATGACGGGCTCGGCGTGCTGTTCTCGCGCGACATTCCGACCCTGGTGCGGGAGGAGATGCGCCCGGCCGCCGACGCCTTCTTGGCGCGCTGCGGCCTCAGCGTCCGCGATCTCGCCGGCTATGTCTGCCATCCCGGCGGCGTCAAGGTGCTGGACGCACTGGAACAGGCGTTCGAGTTGGCGCCCGGAACCATGGCGGCGGCGCGCGATATCCTGCGCGAATACGGCAACATGTCGGCGGTGACCGTCCTGTTCGTGCTGCAGCGGATGATCCGGGACGGCCTCGGCGGCCGGCACCTGATGTCGGCCCTGGGCCCCGGCTTCAGTGCGGGTTTCCAGATCATCGAGGGCTGACTTCGCCATGGCGGCGGACCGCGTTCCAGCGTAGAATCCGCCACTGGTTGGGATCGCAGGGTTGGGGCCCGCGATACCGTATTGAGGGCATGTCCTTGACCGTCGATCAGCTCCTCATCGCCGGCCTGCTGCTGCTGGCCACGCTGCAGCGCCTGATCGAGCTTGTCATCGCCAACCGCAACACGCGTGCGCTGCTGGCCGAAGGCGCCTTCGAGGTCGGCCGCGGCCATTATCCCGCCATCGTCTTCCTGCACACCGCCTGGCTGGCGGTGCTGTGGGCGTTCTTCCTGTCCGGCCTCACCTTGTTGCAGCCATGGGCGGCCATCGCCTACTTAGCAGTGCAGGGCCTGCGCCTCTGGACCTTGCTCAGCCTCGGCCGCTACTGGACCACCCGCATCATCGTGGTCCCGAACGCGCCGCTGGTGCGCAAGGGGCCGTACCGATTCATGCGCCACCCCAACTACCTGGTGGTGGCGCTGGAGGTCGCCCTGCTGCCGCTCGCCCTCGACTCCTGGCCGCTGGCGCTCGGCTTCTCGATCGCCAACGCGATCGTGCTGGCCTGGCGCATCCGAACCGAGAGCGCGACGTTTCGGGATCGCCATTAGAGCGGTGTTCAGCCGGCGCTGTGGTTGCCGGGGTTACGCCTTCCGGCCGCGGATCTCGGCGGCGGCGCGGCGCAGGATGTCGGCGATCCGCTTATGCTCTTCCGGCGAGTCTGCGATTGCTTCCCGCAGCGCGTGCTTCAGGTCATGGCGCGCCTGCATCACCTCGGCGATCTCCCGCCCGCGACCGTGCCCGCGATGGCCGAAACGCCGCTCGCCGAGCGGCCAGGTGCCGAGGTCGGATTCCTCCTCGCTCTCGGGCGCGCCGTCCTCCACGCTCATCGCTTGCCGGGCGCGCGCAAAGCGGCGGCCGATCTCGGCCAGCTCGCCCAGCATCGCGTCGGCGCTGCTGCGGTTTTCAGTGAGGAAGGCCGTTCCGGTTTCGGTGATGCGATAGAGCTTCTTGTTGCCGTCCGCCTCGACCGAGGCGAAGCCGATCTCGTCGAGATAGGTGAGGGCGGGATAGATCACGCCGGGGCTCGGGCTGTAATAGCCGCTGGTGCGCTGCTCCAACTCCTTGATCAGCTCGTAGCCGTGGCGCGGGTTCTCCCGGAGCAGGAGCAGGATCAGCAGTTGCAGGTCGCCCGATCCGAGCCGGCGCCCCATCCGGAATCCGTCGCCATCGCCCCGGCCTCGGCGGCCGAAGAATCCGCCACGGCCATGGCCACCGGCGCCGTGGCGCCCCATGCTGTGCCTTTGCCATTGTCTTTCTTGGTAAAAGTCCATAATCTCGTCTTTCAGTTATGTCTCTTGACATATCGTAAGATATATTTTTTAATGCGCATGTCAAGATTTCAAAGAAAGAGCCGCATTGATGATCCGGAGTATCGCGCGGGTGCCGACGGACAAGGGCAGCCGCTATCTGCAGCAACTCTGCAAGCACTGGAGCCACAATCTCGCCGTCGAGTTCACGCCCGAGGCAGGCGCCGTCGTGTTCCCGCGCAATGCGCGCGGCGCCGACTGGCCGGGCGACGCCACGCTGACTTTGCAGGCGCATGACGGCAGCCTCGAATGCCGGCTGGAGGCCAGCGCCGCCGAGCAGCTGGAGGCGCTGAAAGAGGTGGTCGCGCGTCATCTCGATCGCTTCGCCCACCGCGAAGCGCCGCTCCGGTTCGACTGGCAGAACGCCTAGGCGCTACGGCGCAGGATCGACGATCACGGTGCCGAACATCGCGGCGTCTTCGTGGTGACGGCAGAAATACTTGTAGGTGCCGGGGACCGTGAAGGTGTGGCTGTAGACGTTGCCAGCCTTGAGGTCGCCGGAATCGAACGGCGTCGCGCCCTCGGGGATCGAGGCGTCGGCGGCATTCACGGCCTTCGCCTTGTCGTCGCTGACATTGTGGGTGATGAGCGCGGTGTTACGCCATTCCACGGTCTGGCCGGCGCGGATGTGCACCACCTCCGGCTCAAAGCTGCTGAAGCCCATGTCGACCACCGCCGCGGCGTCAGCCCGCGGTGCGTCGTGGGCGGGGCCGGTGATCCCGCAGCCGCCGATCGCGGCAAGCGGAGCAAGCAAGAGCAGAAATGACACCCGCATTGGTCGGTCCTTCGCTGGTTTCTCCGGACCATCCTCGACCGTGAACCTGACGCGACGGTGACGCCAAATGCAAACGGCGGAGCCGAAAGGCTCCGCCGTGCCATTGTCACCGGAAGGTGATGAGCTGCCTACATCCCCAGCGCCTGCTGCGCCGGCGTGTATTTGAGCTTCAGCGCGTCGGCGACCGCCTTGTAGGTCACCTGGCCGTCGTGGATGTTGAGGCCGTTCAGCAGGTGCGGATCATCCGCGCACGCCTTCTTGGCGCCCTTGTTGGCGAGGGCGACGGCGAAGGGCAGGGTGGCGTTGTTGAGCGCGATGGTCGAGGTGCGCGCGACCGCGCCCGGCATGTTGGCGACGCAATAGTGCGTGACGCCGTCCACCACATAGACCGGATCGGCATGGGTGGTCGCGTGGCTGGTCTCGAAGCAGCCGCCCTGGTCGATGGCGATGTCGACCACCACCGAGCCGGGGCGCATCTGCGCGATCATCTTGCGCGTCACCAGCTTCGGCGCCGCGGCGCCCGGAACGAGGACCGCGCCAATGAGGAGGTCGGCATTGACCGTGTAGTGCTCGATCGCATCGACGGTCGAGTAGATGGTGTTGAGGCTGGCGCCGAACAGCTCGTCGAGTTCGCGCAGCCGGTCCAGGTTCTTGTCGATCACGGTGACAATGGCTTCCATGCCCAGCGCCATGCGTACCGCGTGGGTGCCGGAGATGCCGCCGCCGATCACGACCACATTGGCCGCCTTCACGCCCGGCACGCCGCCGAGCAGGATGCCGGCGCCGCCCTGGGCTTTCTCCAGGTAGTGTGCGCCGACTTGCACCGACATGCGACCGGCGACCTCGGACATCGGCGCCAGCAGCGGCAGGCCGCCGCGCGCGCTGGTCACGGTCTCGTAGGCGATGGCAGTGCAGCCCGACTTGATGAGGCCCTCGGTCTGCTCCGGATCCGGCGCCAGATGCAGGTAGGTGTAGAGCAGCTGACCCTTGCGCAACATCTTGCACTCGACAGGTTGCGGCTCCTTCACCTTCACGATCATATCGGCCTTGGCGAAGATCTCGGAGGCGCTGGTCGCGATGGTCGCGCCTGCCGCCTGATACGCCGCATCGTCGAAGCCGATGCCGCTGCCCGCCTTGGTCTCGACCAGCACTTTGTGCCCGTGATGCACCAACTCACGCACCGAGGCGGGAACGAGGCCCACCCGGTATTCGTGGTTTTTGATTTCCTTTGGCACGCCGATCAACATTGGAAGCACTCCCTGATCTTAAAGCTTTGGCCGGCGGGGTTGCCCCCGCCGACCGGTTTTCGGTTCGATGGCCGCTCTTGCGGCCGATGTCAGTCCAGGTTCTTCAGGATGTCAGCGAGCATGCTGAAGATCTGGTCGATATGGCTCTTTTCGACGATCAGCGGCGGCGACAGCGCGATGATGTCGCCGGTGGTGCGGATCAACAGGCCCTTGTCGTACGCCTTGAGGAACGCGTTGAAGGCGCGCGCGGTCGGCTTGCCCGGAATCGGCTCCAGCTCGATGCCCGCGATCAGGCCCATGTTGCGCAGGTCGATGACGTTCTTGATGCCCTTCAGCGAATGCACCGCGTCTTCCCAGTATTTGGCAAGGCTGGCGCAATTCTCGAACAGGCCTTCCTCCTTGTAGATGTCGAGCACGGCGAGGCCCGCCGCGCACGCCACCGGATGGGCGGAGTAGGTGTAGCCGTGGAACAGCTCGATCGCGTTTTCCGCCGAGCTTTCCATGAAGGCGTCGTAGATGTGCTTGCGCGCGAACACCGCGCCCATTGGTACCGCGCCGTTGGTGAGGCCCTTGGCGCACGTGATCATGTCCGGCTGCACGCCGAAATGCTCGGCGCCGAACGGCGAGCCAAGGCGGCCGAAGCCGGTGATGACCTCATCGAATATCAGCAGGATGCCGTGCTTGTCGCAGATCTGCCGGAGCTTTTGCAGGTAGCCCTTGGGCGGGATCAGCACGCCGGTCGAACCCGCGACCGGCTCGACGATCACGGCCGCGATGGTCGAGGCATCGTGCAGCGTGACGATGCGCTCCAACTCATCGGCCAGGTGTGCGCCCCATTCCGGCTGGCCCTTGGAGAAGGCGTTCTTCTCCAGGTTATGGGTGTGCGGCAGGTGATCGACGCCAGCCAGCATCGGGCCGAAGAACTTGCGGTTGGAAACGATGCCGCCGACCGAGATGCCGCCGAAGCCGACGCCGTGATAGCCGCGCTCGCGGCCGATCAGGCGCGTGCGTTGGCCCTGACCCTTCACGCGGTGATAAGCGAGGGCAATCTTCAGCGCGGTGTCGACGGACTCGGAACCCGAGTTGGTGAAGAACACATGGTCGAGGTCGCCGGGCACCAGGTGCGTCAGGCGCGAGGCTAGTTCGAACGCGCTCGGATGGCCCATCTGGAACGCCGGCGCGTAATCCATCTGCTGGATCTGCTTGGCGACCGCCTCGGAGATCTTCTTGCGGCCATGGCCGGCGTTGCAGCACCACAGGCCCGCGGTCCCGTCCAGGACCTTGCGGTTGTCGATGGTGGTGTAGTGCATGCCCTCGGCGCCGACGAACAGGCGCGGCTTGGACTTGAACTGTCGGTTCGCCGTGAACGGCATCCAGAAGGATTCGAGGTTGTTGGGCGAGGGGTCGAACTGGGACGGGGCGAACGGCTGCGCGGCCGCTTTGGCTGTGGCGGACATGGCGTTGGTCCTTGGGGCCAGTGGAAGTTGGCCGCACCATATCAATGTTCAACAAATCGAACAAGTGGACTGAAATGTTTACGTTTTAGGCCAGTTCGGCCTTGATCCTGGGTACAGTTGTTTATTATATTGAGCGCGCAAGTCATTGGGACGTTGGATTTAACATGGCCGAAGGCACCGGGTTCGATCTGGGCAGCCGGCTCAAGAGCCTGCGCGAGGCGCACAACCTGTCGCAGCGCGAGCTGGCGAAGCGCGCCGGCGTCTCCAACGCCATCATTTCCATGATCGAGCAGAACCGCTCCTCGCCATCGGTTGGGATGCTGAAGAAGCTGCTGGACGGCTTTCCGCTGTCGCTCGCCGAATTTTTCGCGCTCGAAGCGCCGCCCAAGCCGCAGATCTATTTCACCGCCAAGGAGCTGGTGGAGCTGGCGGGCGGCCCGGTTTCCTATCGGCAGGTCGGCCGCGACATGAGCGGAAAGGCGATCCAGCTCATGCACGAGCATTACGCGCCCGGCGCCGATACCGGCGCACAGATGCTGACCCACGATTCGGAAGAGGGCGGCATCATCGTGCGCGGCCGGCTGGAAGTCACGGTCGGCGACCAGGTCAGAGTGCTCGGCGCCGGCGACGCCTACTACTTCGACAGCCGCATCCCGCACCGCTTCCGCAATATCGGCGACGAGGAATGCGAAGTCGTCACCGCCAACTCACCGCCGAGTTTCTAGCCGCTTGGAGCATCGCTTTCGGCCCGCGCGCAAGCGCTTTACCAGATCGTCAGTTCCTAAGTCGACGGGGCGCCTGACGCCCACGTCATCCAGGAAGTAGTCTCTGAGCAGGCTCAGTTCGCGATTGTCGAATTGCGCCGGGCCTCCGTAAGTCATTCATAAGCGGACCTCAGCAATGATGAAGCGAAGGAGCTTCCTGTCGGCATATGGAGCATCGGATTGGAGTCCGGCCATGCGTGACATAACTGCGAAGCGAATTGAGATCGATGGCTATGCCAGCGTCTTGCCAGAGTCTCCGATCAACGGCGGCAGGGGCGAAACGGCAAATGACTCTTACATCATTCGATCGATGGGCGATGAACGGTTGCCCCCGTTCGGACAGCGAGGCAGGCCACGCAGCTGGCTCCCAGGTGCGTGGGGCGACCCGTTCTGAGTGGCTCACAGATTGAGCGGTGTCTTGCCGAACATCGGTTCTTGCCGAGGTGGAGGTGGGGCGCTCGCCTCTTGCGATGCATGAGCCGGCGTGCGGCACCGTAGCAGTGAGTGGCCGCCAGCAATGTTGCCGTGGCGCATGAAGGCTCTTTGAACTTCAAGGGCGGGGCTGAAAGGGCGTTACGCGAGGTCACGCCCTAGATCAGCGACGGCTAGTCTCTGTCACTGGGATCATCGCGTGCCTCCAGCTCATGGTAGCGGCGGCGCATCTCGGCATACCTAGGGTGGCTGGGATCATGAAGGATCTCGAAGTCAACCGCCGAATCTTGATCGTTGTCTATCGCTTCGTCGACCGACCTTTCAGACAAGTTAATCACGGTCCGGCGAAGCCAGCCGAGCATCCGTGCCGTCAAACCATTATCTTGGATTTCACGCATTCATCTGAGATGAGAGGCGAGTGGTCCGGATTGCAAGAGGGGGTCTCAATCAAATCAACGGAGCTGCTGATTGCAAATCGAGTGGGTCGCACTCCGAGCACAGAATCGGGCCTAGACACCAAGCCCGATCTTGAATGATGGCGCCGGAGCCCTAGATCATGGAACAATCGGCGTTGACGGTTTAGACCAACCGTGGGTAGAGGTTTGCTGGGCGGAGGTGGGTCATGTTTGATGACTCGTCGTACCAGGACACGCTTCGTGAACATGAACGCTCGCATCATCCGGTGGCCGGCGGGGTTCTCTTGCTGGCTATTATCGCGCTCGCCGTTGGCCTTTGTGTTTTCTTAGCTGGCTGAAGAAGGCGTTGCGCCGCCACGTCGCGAGGTCGCGCTAGATCAGCAGCGGCATCGGGTTCAGGTCCGCTGCGTCGAAATCCTCGGGTTTCCAACCTAGCTTCTTCGGAACGTCTACCAGTCGCCGATGACCCAGTCGCGCCTTGAAGTGGCACAAGGCCGGCACGAACAGCCGAACCGCGGGAATCCCGATATAGGCGCGCTGTAGATCGATCGCGTAGGTGTGAAGCCCCAGCGATCGCAGGCGCCGCACCACGTCGTCGAATTTCGGCTGTCCCGCGACAGTCGTACTGCTGCCGGCAGGCGTGAGAAACGGATGAGAGCTGGGTGTAATGCCCTTCATCCAGCGCAAGAGCTGCTTGTCCTCGGCGCTCGCGCGTTGCCCGGCGAGCGCGATCGACAATTCCATCTGGCACAGCTCGAGATACGCCGAGACAGCTGCCGCCACCAGGGTCAGCTTGCATCCGAAGCCGAGGCCCAGCAACTGCTCACCCTGGAACAGGATCGCCGCCACCACCGGTACCCGCAGATCGTGAGTCAGGTCGAGCAAATGCACCGTCTGGCCGCCCTGCACGCGCGCTTCGATCGCGGCGTGCAGCGCGGGCTGACCGAGCCTCGCCGGATCGAGGCCAGGTCGCAGGCAGCGGCCATACCACCAGATGCCGGTCGCATCGCGCTCGATCAGCTCCAGCAGCGCCGCAAGCCGCGCGGCTTCCAGCGTCGCGCCGGCGGCACACCCATTGCTGTCGCTGCGCCAATTCGAGGGTGCATGCGTGCGTTGCGCATATTGGCCGTAGCAGAGCTGTGAGGGAATCCACGCGGGCACGCCGTCATTCAGGCAGATCGCCTCGCTCCAATCGATCTCGCCCGCGAAGGTCTCGACACTAGGGATATCATCACACCCGGCCGAGGCATCGCAGTCGCTGCGCTGCCGGTCGCTGAAGCCGAGCACCGACCAGGGATCGATGACGCGCGCCGCATCCGCACCGCGCCGCGTCGCGTCGTCCGGCCGGAACAGCCATGACTGAAATTCCGCAAACTCACCCAGGCATGAACGGATTGCATCGTCCGGCTCAAACCCCGCGCCGCTGAACGCGTCGCCGTCCGTGCCGTCGCCCGGTTCCCACACCGCCGCGGCGATCCAGGAAGATCCATCCATGCTTCGGCCGAGCTGGAGCTTGAGGTCAAACGTCGAAAGCAATGCCAGCAGGCGCCGGTCGGCGGCGGCCAGCGGATCGCCAAAGCCGAGGCGGTGCAGATCCGAGAGAACGGCTGGCTCCGCCACCTCGATCGCCACACCGTGCCTTGCTTCAAGCATCATGCCATCGGCCATTGCTGCCGCACGACAGCAACATTGGCCCAATCGCGGGAAAATTGGTATCTGTCGCGTGACACTGCGCGAAGCATGGGAACCAAGGTCGGATGCTGACGGCGCACATGCTCGGGGGGTTCAGCCTGCGTGACGACAAGGGCCGCGACGTCCCGCTGCGCTCGCGCAAGGCGCGCGCCTTGATGGGCTACCTGCTGGTGTCGGGCGGCGTGGCGGAGCGCCGTGAAAAGCTGGCAAGCCTGCTGTGGAGCGAAAGCACGACCGAGCAGGCCTTCGATTCCCTGCGCCACTGTATTTCCGAGCTCCGGCGTGCGGAACGCTCGGGCGGTTTTCCGTTTCTCGATGCTGATCGCGATACCATCCGGATCGACCGCGCCAAGGTGCGCACCGACCTCGATGAGCTGAAGGCGCGTCTGTCGTCGGGCGAGATCGCCGCTTGCCGTCCGCTGCTGACGCAGCCTCAGCTTGCCCTGCTGGCCGGCGCCGAAGCCGATGACCCGGTGTTCGACAACTGGCTGATGGTTGAGCGCGAGCGCCAGGGCGAGGCGCTGGTGAACGACATGCTGGGCGTACTCCGCAAGAGCGCGCTCGACGCGCGCGACCGGATCGATCTGGTGCGCGCCATCGAGCAGTTCGATCCGTACCAGGAGGACGCCATCCGCATCCACATGGAGCTGCTGGCGGAAGAAGGGAATATCGTCGGCGCCACCGCGTTCTTCGAGCGCTACCGCGCGCGCCTCGCCCGCGAATACGACGTCGAGCCCTCGGAGGAGCTGATTGAGTTCGTGAACGCTCTGGCCAAGCGCAAGGGAGCTGTGGCGTCCGGCGCGAAGCAACCGGCAGGCGCCGTCGCGGGCTCTGTTGTCGCCATCGACGCCGCGGCGGGTCAGCCCGGCGCGGGTCGTGCCAGAATTCCGACCATCACGGTGCTGCGGGCCTCGACGGAGCCCGCCTCTGGGCAATTGGAGCAATGGACCAGCGCGTTCTGCCGCGAACTGGTCGGCGACCTGAGCCGCTTCAAGGAATGGAGCGTCATCGCGCCCGCTGCAGAGCCCGGCCTGTTCGACATCACCCGAGGTGACCTGCTGGCGGAACTGTCGTCCTTGTCCGTGGACTATGCGCTGGTGGCGTCGCTCTCGGAGGTTGCCGGCGCTCGTGCCATCAACGTGCGCCTGCTGGATTGCGCGACCAGATCGATGCTGGTTTCCGACCAGTACCCGGCCGACTCCGACAATTGGCCGTCGGTGTTCAACGACATCTGCAGCCGTATCGCCTCGCGCATCCAGATCAGCATCGCGACCACGCGGTTGCGCTCGGTGGCTGACCGCTCGCCGCAGCAGCGCCAGGCCTACGACCTCTGGCTGGAAGGCGAACGGCTGACCTGGCTGTGGCAGCCCGAGAGTGAACGGCGCGCACTCGAGCTGTTCCAGGCGGCGATCGATCTCGATCCGCTGCTTGCCTGCGCCTATGCGAGCTGGGCGTCGGTTCTGAACACGCGTTGGATCATCTGCCCCGGCTGGCCGGAGGATGCCGCCGACCGCGAGAAAGCCTACGCGCTGGCCAAGCGCGCCGTCGCGCTCGACCCGCTCGATTGCCGCAATCACATACACCTTGGCTGGAGCCACCTCCTTGCGCGCCGGTTCGAGCCGGGCGAGTTGCATTTCCAGCTTGCCTACGATCTCAATCCCTCCAGTCCGGACAATTTGCTCGGTTGCGGGATCGCGAATTCGTTCTGCGGCAATCATGCCCGCGCGAAGGCGCTCTGCAATCGCGCCCTGGCGCTCAATCGATTCCGGCCCGCGCATTATTGGAGCTACCGCGCCTCGATCGAGCTGCTCGCCCGCAACTTCGAAAACTGCATCACGGCGGTCGCGATGGTGCCGGACCTCATCCCCGATCTCCAGGGTTGGGCCGCAGTTGCGCACGCGCATCTTGGCCACAAGGCGGACGCCACCGCTGAGCTCGATCAGTTCTACAGCGGCATGCGCAAGCAGTGGCACGGCAAGCCGAACCCGAGCGATGCGGACCTGCGGCGCTGGTTCGTCGACATCTTTCCGATCAAGCGCGCGGAAGACCGCAAGCTGCTGGCCGATGGCCTTGCCAAGATCAATTGAGGTGCGTTCCGTCGCCCCGCCAGGCGACGGAACGCCTCGCCAAACATCAGTTCTTGCAACGGCGCAGAGTATATTCGCCGAGCAGGAACGAGAACGCCTTGTTTGGGTCCAACGTTTCGTTGATCTTTGACAGCGGATCCATCTTGTATTCGAACGGGTAGACTCGATTCTGGCCGGTGATAGGCTGTTTAAACGAGGCTTCGATCGCCTCGATGTCCTTTTTCTGCGGAATGATCACGTGCGTGACGTTCTCCTCATCCAGATGCACGACGATCTTGTGACCTGGGGGCATGTCGCGCCCAAGAACATTCTTGAATTCCTGGGTGGCCAGTTCGGAATTCTTGGCCAGCTCAGTGCATCGCTTGCGGTCCTTGCACAACTCGCGCATGAAAGCGCCGACTTGCTCATATTTCTTCATTCCTAGATTTGCCATTGCTCGCTCCCTTGGTTGAATCGCGTTACTTCGCGGAGGACTGCGCCCGCCTCGTCGCGGGCCGCGGCCAGCTTCCCTGATCGATATCGAATTCCAAGAAACCCCAGCTATTGGGCCGATGGCGTCGGCGCTCCAATCCTACTTCGGGCGATGCGCCGGGCCGATCACTTTTTTCTTCGCCCTTGGCGATCGGCTGGGCCTCGCGGCCGTTCATCCTCTCGGAAACCATACGCCTGCTCCCAGGATCTCCTCGACGATGCGGTCCTTGGTATTGGCGAGCGGCTGGTGGTACGTGACGGCCGCCGTGGCCCGCATGTCCGCGATTTCCAGCCTGGCGTATTTGCGGCGCAACGTGCCTTGGATATCGGAGAGGTCGCTGGCCCAGTTGTCGCGACAGGCGGTGTAGCTCGACGGTTTCAGGCCGACGCTATAAGCGTCCTCCGCGACGCGGCGGGGCACCAGGGTCTGCACGATCGCCCGGTGGACATCGAAATCTACCTGCTGAGGGCTGGGCATGGACTCTCTCCTTTCCGCGATGCCGGCGCGTGATCCGCGATGGGGGACGAAGCGCACGGACGGCGAAAAAATCCGGCCGACGATCAGCTGATGCGTGAACGAGATCGGAACCGACAGCGTCGCGGTCACGTCGTGCGGCGAAGGCCGCGGCGCCAACACCGGATACTTCAGGCGAACCGCCCGGAAGATGGCGGTCAGCTGCATCTCCCAATCGCTCTCGTTCGCCTGCCAAGCCTGGTGCGGAACCAGCGCCAGGTCGTATTCCTCCGGCTCGATGGTGGAGGGCGTCAGTACGTCGAACATCGCCTGGTTGACGTCGTGGGCCACGCGGATCGCGTCCGGCTGGTGCCCGTCTCGGTTCGTTAAGGATTCCATGGACCGCTCCCTTGCGTTGGTTCGTTGCGGGCAAGGGACCACAAGCGCCGTGAAGCCAGCGTGAAACGAAAAAGCGTTGATTTTCAGTGCGGTTTCCGGCTGTTTCACGCTTTCGCGGGAGGCCGCCGGAGAATTTTATGATCACCGTCGCACGGGAATCGCCCCGCCAGGACGAGGTCGTCGCGCTGATCCGCCAGGCCGATCCGCTGATGCAGTCGCTCTATCCGGCGGAGAGTAATCACCTGGTCGACGTCGAGTCACTCGCCGCGTTCAATGTTCATTTTCTGGTCGCGCGGGAGCAGGGGCGGGCGCTCGGCTGCGGCGCCTTCGTGCTGGGCGAAGCAGGCCAGGCGGAGATGAAGCGCGTATTCGTCGCCCCCGCCGCGCGCGGCAAGGGCGTGGCGCGCGCGCTCATGGAAGCGCTGGAGCGCGAAGCCGCAAAGCTCGGTGTCACGCTGATGCAGCTCGAGACCGGCATCAAGCAGCCGGAGGCGATCGCGCTCTATCGCAAGTTCGGCTACGCCGAGCGCGGCCCGTTCGGCAGCTACCAGCCCGACCCGCTCAGCCTGTTCATGGAAAACGATTGGCGTAAGGCAGAACGGGCGCCGCGTGCGACGCCCGCTTGCGTCGTTCGTTACAGCACCTTTCCGCCCTGGCCGGTGCAGTCCTCGGCCGAGGCGGTCGGAACCCAGCCCTGGCCCTTGCACGCATTCTGCCCCTTGCAAGCGTTGCTCGTGGTCTTGCAGGAACTGGTGCCCTTGCAGGCGTTGATGCCGGAGCACTGAACTTCCGCCGACTGGGTGGTGTTGCCGGAGGTCGAACAGCCCGCCACCAGCAGCAGGGCCGCCGCGGTCGCCAGCGACGCACCCGAGATCACACGCATCTTGCTCATCGTCTCCTCCTCGTTTGCTTGACGGCATCGTCACCGTGGAAGGTCGAAGTCCGGCCCGGGAAGAAGCATGCCGCGAGGTGAGCGAAATCCCCGAGCGCGGCAGCCCGTCCCAAGGCGCCGTGCGCGCTGGACCTGGATCGGGCCGGCGCATAGTCTCTACGCGGCCACGGAGGAGATGGATGCCGGCAGACGAATCTGGCCTCGAGATTAATGTTCATCGGTCGGACGCCCTGAGTTGGGCGATGGTGTCGCGCGCGCCGGATCCGCGCCTCAGGCCCTATGTCTCCGACTACCAGGGCTACCGGGAACGCGCCGCCGACCCGATGCGGCGGCTGCAGCCGCCGTTCGACGGCATCCCGATGATCGTCACCTTCGGGCCCAGCATCGACATCGTCAACGGCGACCGGCCGGCGCAGCGCGGCGCCTTCCGCAGCTTCCTCGCCGGGCTGCACGACGTGCATGTCTTCACCGAATACCTGGGCGAGCAGATGGGCTTCCAGGTCAATTTCACCCTGCTCGGCGCCTATCGCTTCCTCAACATCACGATGTCCGATATCGCCAACCGCGTCGTCGATCTCGGTGACTTGTTGGGCGACGTCGCGTCGGATCGTCTGGCGGATTCGCTGCGGGACACCGCGGATTGGCCGGCGCGCTTCGATGTGATGGATCGCTTCCTGCTGGAGCGCCTGCGCCAGGGCCGGCCGATGTCGCCCGACGTTGCCTGGGCGCTGAAGACCCTGCAGGCCAGCCGCGGCGCGCGCTCGATCGGCGCGCTCAGCCGCGACCTCTCGTGCAGCCGCAAGACCTTGATCCAGCGCTTCCACGCCCAGATCGGCCTTAGCCCCAAGGCGGTCGCCAACATCCTGCGCTTCTCTCATGCGGTCGAGCGCATCCGCGCCGCCGACGAGGAGAGCTGGGCCGACCTCGCGGTCTCCTGCGGCTATTACGACCAGGCCCATTTCAATCGCGATTTCCGCCGCTTTTCCGGCCGCACCCCGCGCGAATTCCAGGCTTCGCTGCTGCCCGATGGCGGCGGCATCGCGGGGTAATTCATCCCCCGGTTAAATTCATCCAAGACCGCAGCTGGCGCTGCCGCCTAGCGTGTTATCCATCGCATCAGCAATGGAGACCATCATGGCCGACAATCCCAACATCTTTCCCGCCTTGCGCTATCAGAACGCGCCGGCTGCCATCGAGTGGCTGGGCAAGGCCTTCGGCTTTGAGAAACAGTTCGTGGTGCCGGGCGAGAACAATACCGTCGCGCACGCACAGCTCCGCCTCGGCAGTGGCCTGATCATGATGGGCTCCGGCGGCAAGCCCGATCCCAAGAACCCCTGGGCGACCGAGAAATACGGCACCTACGTGATGATGAAGGAGATCGACGCCCACTATGCCCGCGCCAAGGCAGCCGGCGCCGACATCGTGCGTCCGATCGCCGACACCGACTACGGCGCGCGCGAATACTCCGTGCGCGACTGCGAGGGCCATCTGTGGAGCTTCGGCACCTACGACCCGTACGCGGAGTCCTGAGCGATGAAGGTCAAGCGCATCGTCGCCAACATCGCGACCGGGGACGTCGCGAAGGCAAAGCGGTTCTACCGGGACATCCTCGGCCTCGACCTGCTGATGGATCACGGCTGGCTCGTGACCTACGGCTCGGCTGAGAAAATGACCGTGCAGGTCGGTGTTGCGACTGAAGGCGGCTCGGGCACGCCGGTCCCCGATCTCTCGATCGAGGTCGACGACGTCGATGAAGCGCTGGCGCGGATGAAGAAAGCGAAGATCAAGATCGAATACGGCCCGGCCGACGAACCCTGGAGCGTGCGCCGCTTCTACGTGCGCGACCCGTTCGGCAAGCTGGTCAATATCCTGATGCACACCTAGCCAGTAGGCCACACTCCACCGTCATGGTCGTGCTTGGCACGACCATCCACGAGTTTAGTGGGGCGTGACTGTGCGTTGACAGGCAAACTCGTGGATCCTCGTGCCGAGGCCGTCGGCGCAGGCCGACATTCGTCGGCGAGGATGACGAAGAGGCGAGGCCGGAGAATTAGCCGGCCCGCATCGCCTGCTGCACGGCCTTTTCCAGCGCGTTGAGGAACTGCGTGCGGTCCTTCTGCGAGAAGGCCGGCCCGCCGCCCTTGATCTCGCCCATGTCGCGCAGCTGCGACGACAGTTCGCGCATCGCCAGCGCCGTCCCAATGCTGTTGATGGTGAACGGCCGCCCGCCGTGCCCCAGCACCTGCGCGCCGGCCTTCAGGCACCGATCGGCCAGCTGGATGTCGCCGGTGATCACGATGTCGCCGGCCGCGAGATGCTCGACGATCCAGTTGTCCGCTTCGTCGAACTTGTCGCCCACCAGCACGTTGCGGATCAGCGGATGCTCGGCTGTGCGGAATCCGCGGTTGCTGACCAGGTGCGCAACGATCTGGTGCCGCTCCGCCACCCGGCGGATTTCATCCTTCACCGGGCAGGCGTCGGCATCGACATAGATCTGCGGCATCGCGTTTCCTGACAGCATCGGTCGCCGGTCTTGCTATAGGATGGCGGGGACGAGGGGAAGGGGGCTCCGCCATGATCCTGATCGGCCAATACGATTCGCCATTCGCGCGCCGGGTCGGCATCGCCCTGACGCTCTATGGCCTGCCGTTCGAGCACCGGCCCTGGTCGATCTTCGCCGACGCCGACCAGATCCGCCCCTTCAATCCCCTCACGCGCGTGCCGACCCTGGTGCTGGACGATGGCGATGTCCTGATCGAAAGCCATCTCATGCTGGACTATATCGACAGCCTGGTGCCCGCCGACCGCGTGATGTTCCCGCGCGCCGAGCCGGCCCGCCACCGCGCGCTCAAGGTCGCCGGGCTCGCGACCGGACTGGCCGACAAGGGCGTCAGCCTGTTCTATGAGCGGGCGCTCCATCGGGAAATGTCGCAGGCCTGGACCGACCGCTGCCGAACGCAGATTCTCGCCACCCTGGCCGTGCTGGAGGCGGACCGCGCCGACCGGCGTGGCGGCTACTGGTTCGGACCCGCGATCGGCCACGCCGATATCGCGGTTGCGGTGGCCATCCGGTTCATTGCGGATGTGCATCCCGACTTGTTTTCGAAAGCGGATTTCCCGGCACTCTCCGCCCACGCCGCGCGCCTCGAAACCCTCCCGGTGTTTCGCGCCATCTCGCAGCCCTTCATCCCGCCGGCTTGAACTGGGCTTCAGCCCACATCCGCGCTCAGCGCCGGAAACTGCAGCGAGAACAGCGCCAGGGTGATCGGCGCCAGCGGCTCGCGGTTCGGCACGATCAGGCCGACCTTGCGCGAAACATCCGGCTCCACCAGCTCCAGTGCGATCGCGCCCGCCGGCATGCCGAGCACCTGGATCAGGGTCTTGGGCACGATGCTGGAAAGCCGGCCCGAGCGCACATGGGCGCACAGGTTGACCACCGAGTTGGTCTCGATCTGAGGGCGTGGGTTGCACTCCAGCGACTTGAACACGCCGTCGAGGATGCGCCGGTTCTGCATGTTGGGCGTCAGCAGGCACAGCGGCAAATCCGCCGCCTCGCGCCAGGTCGCCTTGGTCCGGCCGCCCAGCGGCCCATGCTCCGGCGTCAGCAGGACGTAGCGCTCTACATAGAGCTCGCGCATCAGTACGCCATGCAGCGGCTCGTTCTCGAGATAGGTCATGCCGGCGTCAAGCTCGAACTGGTCGAGGCCCTTCTGGATCTCGATCGAGCTGGTCGACCAGACGGTGACCTTCACCTGCGGGTGGCGGTCATGCAGCGGGTCGGTGACCGCCGGCACCAGCGGCAAGGCCGAGGGAATGACCCCGAGCCTGAGATTGCCGGTCAGCGAACGCCGCGCGTTGAGGATGCCCTGACGCAGCGAATCCTCGTCGGCCAGCATGCGGCGCGCCCACAGCAGCACTTCCTGGCCCTCCGGCGTGAAGCCGTTGAAGCGCTTGTCGCGCTCCACCAGCATGACGCCCAGCTCTTCCTCGAGCTGGCGGATCGCAGCGGACAGAGCCGGCTGCGTGATGTTGCAGGTGGCGGCGGCGCGGGCGAAGTGGCGCTCCTTGGCGAGCGCGACGAGGTAGGAGAGTTGCCGCAGCAGCACCGCCGCTACGCCGACTTCTTGCCGGCGTCCTTGGCGGCGATGCGCTTCACGGCCTCGAGCGCGATATGCGACAGGCCAGCGCCTGCCTGATCCTTGAGATGCGCCTCGATCTCGCGCCGCATGCGCGGGTCCCAGAAGCTCTTGAGGTGATTGGCGGTGCCGTCGATCGCCTCGGGCTCCGGATAGGAAGCGAAGAAGCTCGCCACCTGATTGGCCATGTGAACCAGCCGCTGGGTCGTCACGGGTTCGCCCTCTCTGATCGGATCAGGATTTCAGTATACGCGTTCGGGATGGCTGACAAGCACCGCGCTGTCGTGCCGCGCCAGCGCGATCAGCGTCAGGTTGTGCGCCTCCGCCAGCCGCCGCGCCATCAGCGTCGGGGCCGACACCGCAACCAGGATCGGCAAACCCGTCACCACCGCCTTCTGCACCATCTCGTAGGAGCAACGGCTGGTGATGAGGCATACGCCCGAGGCCGGGTCGATCCCGTCGCGCAACAGGGCGCCGATCAGCTTGTCGAGCGCGTTGTGCCGGCCGACATCCTCGCGCACCAGCTTCAGCTCGCCCTGCGCCGTCGCAAAGGCCGCGGCGTGCATGGAGCGGGTCGCGCGGTTGTTGATCTGCGCCTCGGGCAGGTTGTCGAGCGCGCGGTGGATGGCATCGAGCGAGACCTTGAGGTCGGCTTTCACCGGCTCCATCACGCGCACCGTCTGTTCCAGGCTGTCGACGCCGCACAGGCCGCATCCGGTACGGCCGGCGAGGGTGCGCCGCCGTTCCTTCAGGCGCCAGAACGCGCGGGAGGACAATTCGATGCGCACCTCGATGCCTTGCTCCACCGCGACCGTGTCGATCTCGCCGATGTCGGTCATGTCGTCCGCGATGCCTTCGCTGACCGAGAAGCCGACCGCGAAATCCTCGAGATCGGCCGGGCTCGCCATCATCACCGCGTGGCTGATTCCGTTATAGACCAGGGCGACCGGCGTCTCTTCCGCCAGCACGTCGATGCGGTCGAGCGCGGTGCCGTCGCGGGCGACCCGCCGCACACTTGCCTGCTGGGTCACCGGCGGCAGCGCGCCGGCCTCTTCGGTCTCGTCAGCCTTGTGAGGCTCGCCCACCATCCGGCGAAATCATTCCGCCGCGGTGACGCCGACCTTGCGCGTCGCCTCGCGCAGCGCCTCGTAGTCGCGCTGCCATTCCGACTTCTGGTTCGACAGGCGCACCTGCACGGCGGTCACCTTGTATTCCGGGCAGTTGGTCGCCCAGTCGGAATACTCGGTGGTCACCACGTTGGCGCCGGTCATCGCGTGGTGGAAGGTGGTGTAGACCACGCCCGGCTGCATGCGCTCTGAGATCTTGGCGTGCAGCGAGGTTTCGCCCACGCGGCTGGTCAGCGCGATCACATCGCCGTCGCGGATGCCGCGGTTCTCGGCGTCAAACGGATGGATCTCCAGCACGTCCTCCGGATGCCACGCGATATTGTCGGTGCGCCGGGTCTGTGCGCCGACATTGTACTGCGACAGGATGCGCCCGGTGGTGAGGATGAGCGGGAAGCGCGGACCCGTGCGCTCGTCGGTCGGCACGAAGGCGGTGATCACGAACTTGCCCTTGCCGCGCACGAACTTGTCGATGTGCATGATCGGCGTGCCTTCCGGCGCCGCGTCGTTGCACGGCCACTGGATCGATTCCAACTCGCGGATGCGATCGAAGCTGACGCCCTTGAAGGTCGGGGTCAGGCGCGCGATCTCGTCCATGATCTCGGATGGATGGGTGTAGTTCATCGGATAGCCGAGCGCCTTGCTCAGCAGCATCGTGACTTCCCAGTCGGCATAGCCGGCCATCGGCCGCATCGCCTTGTTGACCAGCGAGATGCGCCGCTCGGCATTGGTGAAGGTGCCGTCCTTTTCCAGAAACGAGGAGCCCGGCAGGAACACATGCGCGTAGTTCGCGGTCTCGTTCAGGAAGATGTCCTGCACCACCACGCATTCCATCGCCTCGAGGCCTGCCGTCACGTGCTGGGTGTTCGGGTCGGACTGGGCGATGTCCTCGCCCTGCACATAGAGACCCTTGAACGAGCCTTCGACCGCGCTGTCCAGCATGTTGGGGATGCGCAGGCCCGGCTCGGACTCGAGGCTGACGCCCCACGCCTGCTCGAACGAGGCACGCACCGCGTCATCCGACACGTGGCGGTAGCCGGTGAACTCGTGCGGGAACGAGCCCATGTCGCATGCGCCCTGCACGTTGTTCTGGCCGCGCAGCGGGTTCACGCCGACGCCGTTGCGGCCGATGTTGCCGGTCGCCATGGCGAGGTTCGCCATGCCCATGACCATGGTCGAGCCCTGGCTGTGCTCGGTGACACCGAGGCCGTAATAGATCGCGGCGTTGCCGTCGCTGGCATAGAGCCGCGCGGCCGCGCGCACTTCGGCGGCCGGCACCTTGGTGTACTGCTCGGTCGCTTCCGGCGAATTCTCCGGCAGCGCGACGAAATCGCGCCACAGCTGGAAATCGTGCGACTCGCAGCGCTCCGCCACGTACGGCTCGTCCACCAGGCCCTCGGTCACGATCACATGCGCCAGAGCGTTGATCATCGCGACGTTGGTGCCGGGCATCAACTGCAGGTGATGGTCGGCTTCGATGTGGGCCGTCTTCACCAGCTCGATGCGGCGCGGATCGATCACGATCAGCCGCGCGCCCTCGCGCAGGCGCCGCTTCATGCGGCTGGCGAACACCGGGTGGGCATCGGTCGGATTGGCGCCGATCACCAGGATGATGTCGGTCGCTTCCACCGAATCGAAGTCCTGGGTGCCGGCGGAGGTGCCGAAGGTGGTCTTCAGACCATAGCCGGTCGGCGAATGGCAGACGCGCGCGCAGGTGTCGACGTTGTTGTTGCCGAACGCCGCGCGGATCATCTTCTGCACCAGGTAGGTCTCTTCGTTGGTGCAGCGCGAGGAGGTGATGCCGCCGATCGAATCGCGGCCGTACTTCTTCTGGATGCGCCTGAACTCGTTGGCGGCGTGATTGATCGCCTCGTCCCAGCTCACTTCTTTCCACGGGTCGGTGATCTTGGCGCGGATCATCGGCTTGGTGATGCGGTCCTTGTGGGTCGCATAGCCCCAGGCGAAGCGGCCCTTGACGCAGGAATGGCCATGGTTCGCCTTGCCGTCCTTGTACGGCATCATGCGCACGACTTCCTCGCCGCGCATTTCCGCCTTGAAGGCGCAGCCGACGCCGCAATAGGCGCAGGTGGTGAGCACGCTGTGCTCCGGCTGGCCGCTCTCGATGACGGTGTTCTCGATCAGGGTCGCGGTCGGGCAGGCCTGCACGCAAGCGCCGCACGAGACGCACTCGGAATCCAGGAAGTCCTGCTTCTGGCCCGGCGACACCACCGAGGCAAAGCCGCGCCCGTCGATGGTCAGCGCGAAGGTGCCCTGCACCTCTTCGCACGCCCGCACGCAGCGCGAGCACACGATGCACTTGGCCGGATCGAAGGTGAAATAGGGGTTGGAGGTATCCTTCTCCGACGTCAGGTGGTTGGCGCCCTCGTAACCGTAGCGCACTTCGCGCAGGCCGACTTCGCCAGCCATGTCCTGCAGTTCGCAGTCGCCGTTGGCGGCGCAGGTCAGGCAGTCCAGCGGATGGTCGGAGATGTAGAGCTCCATCACGCCGCGGCGCAGCTTGGCGAGGCGTGGGGTCTGGGTGCGCACCTTCATGCCGGCTTCGACCGGCGTGGTGCAGGAGGCCGGCGTGCCCTTGCGGCCTTCGATCTCCACCAGGCACAGGCGGCACGAACCGAAGCTGTTCAGGCTGTCGGTCGCGCACAGCTTCGGCACTTTGGTGCCCATCTCGGCGGCGGCGCGCATGACCGACGTGCCGGACGGCACCGTCACGCTTTCGCCGTCGATTTCCAGCGTCACCATCGCCTCGATGTTCGAGGCGGGGGTGCCAAAATCCGTTTCCTTGATCAGCATCTTTAGCGCTCCTGGCCTACTCAGCCGCGCGAGCCGGCTTACGCGGCGCGCGGTGAAAATCCTCGGGGAAGTGCTTCAGCGCGCTCTGAACGGGGAAGGGAGTGAGTCCGCCCAAAGCGCACAGCGAGCCGTCCAGCAACGTCTCGCACAGATCGTCCAGCACGATGAAATTCTTGTCGCGTTCTTCGCCGGCGACGATGCGGTCGATGACCTCGACGCCGCGGGTCGAGCCGATGCGGCACGGCGTGCACTTGCCGCAGCTCTCGGTCGCGCAGAACTCGAAGGCAAAGCGCGCCTGCTGCGCCATGTCGACGCTGTCGTCGAACACCACGATGCCGCCGTGACCGAGCATGCCTTTTTTCGCCGCCATCGCCTCGTAGTCGATCGGGGTGTCGAGCAGGCTGGCTGGGAAGTAGGCGCCCAGCGGCCCGCCGACCTGGACCGCGCGGATCGGCCGGCCACTGGCCGTGCCGCCGCCGAACTCGTCGATCACCTGGCGCAGGGTCAGGCCGAACGCCTTCTCAACAAGCCCGCCGCGCTTGATGTTCCCCGCCAGCTGCAGGGGCATCGTGCCGCGCGATCGCCCCATACCATAATCCTTATAGAAGGCGGCGCCCTTGTCCAAAATCGTCGGGACGGCGGCGAAAGACAGCACGTTGTTGATCACGGTCGGCTTGCCGAACAGGCCCGCGATGGCGGGCAGCGGCGGCTTCGGCCGCACCATGCCGCGCTTGCCTTCCAGGCTGTCGAGCAGCGAGGTTTCCTCGCCGCAGATATAGGCGCCGGCGCCGAGCCTCAGTTCCAGGTGGAACGCCTTGCCACTGACCCGCACGTTGTCGCCGAGATAGCCCTTCGACCTTGCCACCTCGATCGCGCGCTGCATCTGCGCGAAGGCCTGCGGATATTCGCTGCGGATATAGACGAAGCCCTTGGTGGCGCCGACCGCGATGCCCGCGATGGTCATGCCTTCGATCAGCAGGAACGGATCGCCTTCCATCAGCATGCGGTCGGCGAAGGTGCCGCTGTCGCCCTCGTCGGCGTTGCACACGATGTATTTCTGGTCGGCCTTGCAGCCCAGCACCGTCTTCCACTTGATGCCGGTCGGGAAGCCCGCGCCGCCGCGCCCGCGCAGGCCGGAGTCGGTCACGGCCGTGACGATGTCGAGCGGCTGCGTCTTCAGCGCGTTGGCGAGGCCGCGATAGCCGCCATGGGCGACGTAATCCTCGATCGACAGCGGATCGATGACGCCACAGCGCTCGAAGGTCAGTCGCTCTTGGTTCTTGAGATAGGGGATCTCTTCCGGCTCGCCGAGGCGCAGCGCGTGCTCGCCACCCTGCAGGAAGCCCGCCGCGAACAATCCGTCGACGTCACTCTCGCCGACCGGACCATAGGCGATGCGGCCTTGCGGCGTCGCCACTTCCACCATCGGCTCCAGCCAGAACAGGCCACGCGAGCCATTGCGGATGATCTTGATCGCGGTCTTCGCCTTCTCGGCTTGCGCCTGGATTGCGTGCGCCACCTCGTCGGCGCCGAGCGAAACCGCCGACGCATCGCACGGGACGTAGACCGTGATCATCGGCCCGCTCATCGCCGGCCCTCCAGCGCATCGATCAACTGGTCGAACCGCTTCGGCGTCACGCGGCCATGCAGCTTGCCGTCGATCATCGCCGACGGCGCACAGGCGCAGTTGCCGAGGCAATAGACCGGCTCCAGCGTGTAGCGGCCGTCTGCGCTGGTCTCGTGGAACCCGACGTTCAGCCGCTCCTGCGCGTGTTCCTCGCTCTCGCGTCCGCCGACCGACTGGCAGGCCTCGGCGCGGCAGATCTTCACGATGTGCTGGCCGGGCGCGTGCTTGCGGAAGTCGTGGTAGAAGCTCATGACGCCATGCACCTCGGCGCGGCTGAGGTTGAGCTCATCCGCGATCACCGGCACGGCTGCCGCGTCCACGTATCCGAATCTGTCCTGAAGAGCGTGGAGAACGGGGAGCAAAGCTCCCTCAACGTGCTTCAGGGCGCGGATGATCCCGCGCCCCGTCTCCGCGTCCCAATCCTTGGCCGACATTGCTCTGCTCGCTAGCGGTCCTGATCTCATGCCATTAAACGCCTAAACGCGACATCCGATCAAATCGGAACGGCTGATACTGTGATAGATTTTATTTATCACGCTTTACGAATCAATAACTTATTCAGCGTGAATCCGCCTCTGAGCGCTCCCAAATCGCCATTTTGCGACGTTCACCGTGTGCGCTTGCCGGATGTCGGCCTGTAGGCTACCAGACCAACCCTTACCTTTTGGGAAACCCGGACAATGCCCGCCACCCTGCGCCTTGCCGAAACTGCGGCGGACCACGAAGCGATCTACCGGTTGCGGTACGAGATCTATGTCGAGGAGATGGGCTACTCCTTCCCGGGTGTCGACCACCGTGGCCGCCGCCTCGCCGACCCGCTCGAGCGCCCGACGCGGCGGCTGATGGCGGAGGAGGGCGGCCAGCTGGTCGGCACGCTCCAGTTCAACTGGGGCGCCGAATGCCCGTTCACCGAGGAGGAGCGGCGGATCTACCGGCTGTCGGATTTCATCGCCCTCGCCGGCGACGAGAGCACGATGATCGCCAGCCGCTTCATGACGCGGCCCGGCCACCGCGACAGCGACCTGCCGGCGCGCATGCTGGATGCGATGTTCGCCTTTGCGCTCGACAACGACGTGAAGCTGCTGGTCGCGGATTGCCGGCCGCATCTCATCAACAACTATCTGCGGCTCGGCTTCCGCACCTATGCCAAGACCTACAACGATCCGACGGTCGGCATGCTGGCGCCGCTGATCTTCGTGATCGACGACGTCGCGCATCTGAAGCGCATCAAGTCGCGCCTCGCGCCGCTGTTCCGGTCCAAGCGCCCGGGGCCGCAGGACGAGATCGTCGCGAAGATCGCCGCGCTGCTGCCGCAGGCGACGCCGGTACGGCTGCTGAGCAATCCAGCGGGCTCACCCGACTGGATGAGTCTTCAGGACACGCTGGTGGAGGACGAGGTCTCGATCTTCCACGGCATGGAACCGGACGAGGTTGCGCGCCTGATCGAGATGAGCCCGGTCATCAGCTGCGCCTCCGGCGACCGCATCGTCGGGCAGGACCTGGCGGAGCGCAGCGTGTTCGTGGTGCTGGATGGCGCGGTCGAGGTGATGCGCGACGGCAAGTCGGTGGCGCTGATGACGCGCGGCGCGGTGTTCGGCGAGATCGCGTTCCTGCTCGGCATCGACCGTACCGCCGACGTGATCGCGGTCGGCGATACCAAGGTCATCGCGCTGCGCGAGCGCGCCTTGAACGAGTTGATTGCGTCTGAGTCGAAGCTGGCGGCGCGCTTTCTTTTGAACCTGGCGCGCATCGCCTGCCTGAAGCTGGTGGAGAAGGATCGCGCCGAGCACTGACTCGGCGCGATCGTCCAGCTGCGTTCAGGCCTTGCCGCGAGCGGCGTCGACCGACCAGGGGCCGGGGCCGGCGAACACGAAATAGAGGAACACGAAGCAATACAGCACCGCGAGTTCACCCTGGTTGATCACCGGGTAGAAGCTCTGCGGCGCATGCGCCATGAAGTACGCCGCGGCGGTGAAGCCGCTGCAGATGAAGGCGGCGGGCCGCGTCAACAGGCCGATGATGATGAGGACGCCGCCGATCAGCTCGATGCCGCCGGCCACCCGCATCATGTTGTCCAGTCCACCGGCGAAATAGTCGCTGGGGGGGAAGTTGAAGTATTTCATCGTGCCGTGCTGCAGGAACAGCAGCCCAGTCATGATGCGCAGGATCGAGCGCACCCGCGGTGCCCAGGTCGTCAGCCTCGCACTAATCTCAGCCATGCCATTCGTCCCTTCGTCGATTGTCCGTTCGGCGATTCGCGAAAACTGTAACTGCACGCGTGGCATATGGCCACCCTTGCAGCCGCGCGGCCGATCACGGAATCGTGAGCGGCGGCTACTTCTCCACGAACGCCTTCTCGATCACGAAGTGTCCGGGCGTGCTGTGGTTGCCTTCATTGAAAGAACGTTCGGCCAAAACGGTCTGCAGGTCGGACAGCATGTGCGGGCTGCCGCACAGCATGATGCGGTCGTTCTCGGGATCGAGCGACGGCAATCCGACGTCCTCGAACAGCTTTCCCGTTTCGATGAGCGCGGTGATGCGGCCGTTGTGACGGAACGGCTCGCGCGTCACGGTCGGATAGTAGGTGAGCTTGTCGCGCACCAGCTCGCCGATCAATGGATCGTTCGGCAGCTGGTCGGTGATGGTTTCCATGTAGGCGAGTTCGGCGATGCGCCGGCAGCCATGCACCAGCACCACGCGCTCGTAGCGCTCATAGACCTCGGGGTCCTTGATAAGGCTCAGGAACGGCGCGAGGCCGGTGCCGGTGCCGAGCAGGTAGAGGTTCTTGCCCGGCAGCAGGTTGTCGAGCAGCAGCGTGCCGGTCGGCTTGCGCCCGACCAGGATTTTGTCGCCTTCGCCCAAATGCTGGAGCCGCGAGGTGAGGGGGCCGTTGGCCACCTTGATGGAGAAGAACTCGAGCTTCTCCTCGTAGTTCGCGCTCGCCATCGAATAGGCGCGCAACAGCGGCTTGCCCTCGATCGTGAGGCCGATCATCGTGAACTGGCCATTCTGGAAACGGAACCCGGGATCGCGGGTGGTCTCGAAGCTGAACAGATTGTCGGTCCAATGGCGGACCGCGAGGACCCGCTCCTCATTCAAATTGCTCATCTGGCACCCTGGCTCTGTGATGCGCCTGCGCGGTCGCTCATCGCCTAGCGCCAGCACTCGCTCCTGTCGCGTCGGGTATATTGCGAATTATTCGCATTTGCAATATGACACCTCCGTCAGACTGATCTGGGGTCGCCGTGCAGGAGAATCGAGTGCCGCCATATGTCGCAGAGATGCCGCTCGCCGGCTTCAAGACCGCCGAGTTGTTCCTGCTGACCACGCTGCGGCTGTGGCTGGCGGCCCAGCGCCGCGCGCCCGTGCCGGACTGGCGACGTGGCCTGGCCGCCGCGGGCCTGGCGGAGGACGGCGCCCCCGATTTCGACATGACACTGCGCATCCTGATCGCCGGAGCGCGCACGCTCGACAGCCGCGAGACCGCCCATCCGCGCCTTAGCGCCGATGAAGCGCGCCTGCTGCGCCTGTTCGGCGCGCTCCAGCATGGCGACACCGGCGAAGCGGTGGAAATCCTGCAGGCGTGGCTGCCGTCCAAGCCGCTGCGCTGGCTGCTGCGCTACGCCCGCAGCTTTGTCGGCGTCATGGCTACTCAAAAGTTAATTTTGCCGGACAGAATGCCTGAGGATCAGCCGCGATTTGCGTTACGCGCGAGCGCAGGAACGTTCCTGGACCCCGGGTCTATCCTGTTGCATTGGGCTTAGAATTCCAGATCCAACGCGGCGGGCGGCGGTGCGTACTTCATGCTCAATTTTCTGAAAGTCCTACAGCAGAAAGAAAGACTATCTTCATATTTGCCGAATAACACTAACCCGATTGATCTAAATGGACACCGTCGGGTGAAGCGTGACGGGCGAACGGCGACCTCACACCCTGCTTGAGTCCCTCGAAGGGCTCATCTCCACTCCGCAGGCCGTGCCCGGCGCCTGGAGCGCACTCCCGCATAACCCCGCGTTCCGGCGGCTCGGACTGTGGCCCGCGCTCGTGCTCGCGGCGCTGGCGTTCCTCGGCGTCTCCGGCCTCGAGACCTTCAGCATCGATCCCAACAGGCCGGCCGCGATCCTGTTCGCCGACGCGGTCTCCGCCGACCAGGCGTTCGCGCAGCTGGTGGCGACCGGCGGGCTGCCGATCCGCCCCGCGCGCTCGGCGCTTGGCGATGGTGTGGTGTGGATCGCCGCGGCCGGATCGCCGGAGTTCTTCGCGCGCATCAAGGCGACCGGCGCCTGGGTCATCAATCCGTTCGCGTTCGGCGGCTGTTTCCTGGTGAAGCCGGCATGACCGCCGACGCGCTCTCGCCCTATTCGGACGCGCGGCCGCGCGCCTCGTTGGGACGCCGCGCCGCGCAGCTGCTGCAACAGCTGCGCATCGGCGAGCTCGGGCGCGACGAGACCGACACGCCGGCGCGCGTCGCGCGCTTCCGCGACAAGGCGATCGGCCTGCTGCTGTTCGAGCAATGGGTGCTGCTGGCGCCGATCGCCATCACCGCCTGGTTCACCGGCAATTCCTGGATCGGCCTGCTGGTCGTCGGCGGCCTGTTCCACGCCTGCACCAGCTTCTTCCGCAAGGTCGATCCGATCGGTCTCACCACCCGCAGCATGATCGCGACCGGCCTGCTGCTCGACGTGCTGCTGCTGATCTATGCGCTGACCGGCACCGGCTCGTGGCAGATGGACGGCGGCCATATGTGGGTGTTCGCGGTGTGGTCGCACGCCCTCGGCCTGCTGTGCTGGCGCTCGCTGGTGGTCAGCGGCACGCTCGGCGTGTTGCATCACTTCGTGCTGGTGTTCGTGTTCCCGCTGTGGGTGTTCCCCGACGGCGCCAACATGTGGCGCGTGGTGCTGCATGCCGGCGTGGTCGCGATGCAGCTGTCCGTCCTGTGCGTGTTCGTGTTCCTGATCCGGCGCATGCTGACCAAGGCCGAGGAACTGGAGACCGCGCTCGCCAAGAGCCTCGCCATGGTGGAGGAGGTGAGCATGTCGAAGTCGCGCTTCCTCGCCCATATGAGCCACGAGCTGCGCACGCCGCTCAATGCCATCATCGGCTTTTCCGACGTGATGAAGATGCAGATGTTCGGCGAGTTGTCGCCGCGCTACCAGGACTACGCGGAGAAGATCCACGACAGCGGCGCGCACCTGCACGACCTTATCAACGACGTGCTCGACCTGTCGCGGGTCGAGGCCGGCAAGCACGAGATCTTCGAGGAGCCGGTCGAGCCCGGCAGGATCGTCGACGTCTGCCTCGCCATGATGAGCGCCCGCGCGCGCGAAGGCCAGATCGAGCTGTCGGTGTCGGTGCCCGACGCGCTGCCCGCGTTGCGCGCCGATCCGCGCGCCATGAAGCAGGTGCTGCTCAACCTCTTGTCCAACGCCATCAAATACAGCCCGGCCGGCGGCAAGGTGGTGACTTCGCTGGAGCGCAACGCCGGCGGCCTCGCCGTCCGCGTCGCCGACTCCGGCTGCGGCATTTCCGAGAAGGCGCTGGCCAAGGTGTTCGACCCGTTCCAGCGCGGCGACTCCATGGTCGCGCGCAAGATCGAGGGCACCGGCCTCGGGCTCGCCATCAGCCGCAAGCTGATGGAGCTGCATGGCGGCACGCTCACCCTTGCCAGCAGGATCGGCACCGGCACCGTCGCGACCGCGCTGTTCCCCTCCGAGCGGCTGATCCTCGCCGCCGCCGAAGCGCCCCGCGCCGCGCAGTAGAAAGCTGCATCCGACTCCTCGGGTCCCCGCGTAGCAGTTGGCATCGGGGAGGATGACATCCATGTCTCAGCGCGCCGCGGCGATATCGCGGACACCCATCAGCACTGGCTCGCGCTAGGCGGCTAGCACGCCGTCCGGCAAACCCCGCCCATGGAGGTCAGCAGCTGCACCGCTTGCTGGTTGCCCTTGGTGCGCGCGATGTCGAGCGGGGTGGCGCCGTCGAACGCGGCCGGCAGGTTCACGTCGGCGCCGTGCTGGGCCAGCAGGGTGGCGAGCTGCGCCAGCGCTTCCGGCGCCAGGTTGCCGGCCCCGAAAATGAGGTTGTGCAGCGGCGCGCCGCCGTTGGGCCGCATCGCATTGGCATTGGCGCCAGCGCGCAGCAAGGTGGTGACGAGCGAGGTGGTGTATTCCGCCGGCCGCGCCAGCACCGCGCGGTGCAGCGGGGTCGAGCCCTTTCCATCGAGCGCGTCGACGTTGGCGCCGGCGGTGATCAGCTGCTGCACCAGCGCGAGGTCGCCCGCCTTGATCGCCATGAAGATCGGCGGCGCCGGGTTGCCGCCGTCGCCGGCCTCGCTCGGCGCGTTCACGTCGGCGCCCTTGGCGATCAGCGCCGCCATGATCTCCGGCCGCTTCAGGTACACCGCATAGGACAGCACCGACTTGCCGGTGGTGTCGCGCGCGTTGGGATTCGCGCCGGCGTTGATCAGCGCCATGGTGGCCGGCGCGCTGCCGACCGACATCGCGGTGATGATCAGCGGATCGCCGCGATGGTCGTTGGCGTTGGCATTGGCCCCCATGCCGAGCAGCGTGTCGGTCACCAGCTGGTTCTGCAGCACCAGTGCTCGATAGAGCGGCACACGGCCTTCGTTGTTCGGCTGGTTGGGATCGGCGCCCTGGTCGATCGCCACCCGCAGCGAGGTCGCATCCTGGGTATTGATCGCGGACCACAGCCGGTCCTGCACGGTCTCGGCCTCGGCCGGCACGGCGAACGGGCCGATCATCAGGACGAGGGTGATCACGCGGCGCAGTAGGGTCTTAAGAGCGGATTTCATTCTGGTCTCAGTTCCTCAGCGAACGGTTTCATAGAGCAGGTGGCCGCTTGCCGCAACGTGCGCGCTGAAATCGCCTCCCCCGAACCGGGGGAGGGTAGGGAAGGGGAAGCGAGCGAAGGCTGTCGAGCACCGAACCGCGGCTTCCCCCTCCCAACCTCCCCCATGGTGGGGGAGGAGGAAAGCGGAGATTTGGTGCAATCGCCCGGTTGAGTGGGACATACGAAATCCCGGGTCGAAGCACGCTTCGCCCGGGATTCCGGCACAGATCCGAGAGCCTCCCACTGCTCTTCTGCCGGCAGCCTCCTGGACCGCCGACGTGGCGTTTCTCCTCTCGGACAAACGCGCCAGCCTCCTCATCGCCCGAACGCACCTTAGTCTCAACTCACGGCCGCGCGAGCGCAGGATGATGGCGCTGTCATCACGCGAACTTGCGGGCAACGACGTGCATTTCATCGGACGCCGTCGAGATGGAATGCCATCAGCTGCCCGAATCGCTGGTTGCCGAGCGGATCGCGGCTGACGCGCTGGTGCATGTCGGTGTCGGGGCCGCCGTTGGCTTCGACGATGGCGGGGCCGTCGCTGAGGATCGCCATGTCCCAGCCGATGATGTGGCGGTCGTCGAACGCGGCGTGGGCGCGCTCGGCGAGGGCGCGGGTCTCCGCCCACAGCGGCAACGCGCGCGCCTCGATCTGGCCGCCGGTGTCGGGATGGTGCGTCTTCCAGCCGTGGCGTGGGCGCAGGCCCCAGTCGGTGGCGGCGCCGAGCATGCCGGTCGCGACGTCGATCGGTGCGGCGATGCCGCCGGCATGGAAATTGTCGACCAGGCGATTGTCGCCGACCGCCATGCGGAACAGCGCGCACACCGCTTCATGGCCGCCGCTCTCGGTGCGCATGGTGACGATGCGCGCGGTGCACAAGGCGCCATTGCTGAGGTCCGCGATCGCGGCGTGGTTGCGCGCGCGCGGCTGCACCAGCAGCGTGGTACGCTTCGACGCCTCCGCCAGATGCTGCACCAGTTGCTCCGGCGACAGCGGCGCGCCGTCCTGCAGGCGGTAGCCCTCGGCGCTGTGCCGCCACAGGCCCGCGCCTTCGCCGCCGCGGCCGCGCGACGGCTTCACGAACAGGTCCTGCGCGAACAGCTGCGCGCGCGTGCCGCCCTGGATCTGCAGCTTGCCGGCCTTGAGGATGGCGAGATTGGGCAGGGTGCGGATGCCCGCCTTGGCGCAGCGTTTCAGGAACGCGATCTTGTTCTGGGTCGGCGTCCTGCGCTTGGCGGGAACGCCGCGGCGCAGGATCTGCAGCAGGCCGTTCTTCAGCTCGAAGCGGTGGATGTAGTGCGGCGCCTTGGCCTGCTGTTGAGGATCGAACAGCTCGAACATGTAATACCACGGCGGCAGCACGCCGTGGCGCCAAGCGAACCACAACTGCTCCATCATCTGGCGCGTCACGCTCTTGCCGCTTTGCCGGCGGATCGCACCGCCGTTGAGCGTGGTGGACCATGCGATCATCACCAGCACCACCGGCAGCCACGCCGGCAGGCCGAGCAGCAGCAGGCCGGCCTTGCCAACCAGGCCGTGCTCTTCCCACAAGGCGCGCAGGTAGCGCTTGTGAATCTGGTCAGCCCACGAATCGTCGCCAGGCGCATAGGCCCACCACAGGGGCGCCGGTGGCACGATATAAGCCTGCACCTCGCGCGAACTGCCGCGCTCCAGCCAGTGGATGAAGCGATAGGTCCGCCGCACCAGCCGGTCGTCGCCCGCTTCGTCCCTCGCCAGCGCGCCATAGATGGCGGGCACGTCGGCGCGCAGTACGTCGCGCAGCCGCAATTTGCTCCGGTTCATTCGGCGTAGGCGCGGAGGTTCCGCCACTCCTTCCGGCACGTTTCAGTCACCCTTCGGTCCTTGCGATTGGCGCCTTGTCATGACTGAAATAGTGGCCAAATCAAAGGCCTTATCGGCTTGGACGGCACGGTGGCGGCGACCGGACGCAGGCGACCCTGGGTCAGGATATTTCCTAAAAAGCTGTTAAATTCCCGAGCGATAGTTCTTGCTTGATGGACCCCGCGAGCCCAAGTTATCCACAGCCGCTCTCTTTGCTTGTGAGAGGTTGCATATGAACGTCACCCAGATTGCCAGCGTGGCCGCGGCCTTCGAGGCGGCGCGCATGGCCGGCATCCAGCAGGCCGGGTCCTCGGCGGCCGCCGTGTCGGTGCAGCGCGAAACCAATCGCGCCGCGGCCGAAGCGGACGTGAGCAAGACCCAAGCCGTGCAGGAAACCGAGGCGAAGGCGGGCGCGTCGCCCACCAGCGGCCAGCACATCAACATCACCGTCTGACCCGTCGCCGGCCAGGCCGGCGCGAGGGCTAGTATGAAACGTAAGGGCTCCGTACAAACGGGGTCCTTTTGCGTTTGGGATGCTATCCCTGATTGCGAGCCTCGTCGGACTGCGGCCCTGAGTGACGCATCTCTTCGCCAGCGTCCGGGCTTGATGCCACACGCATCGTGATGCACCTCGCCCAGTGACATGCCCGTTGCTACAATGCCTTGCATCCGATGCGGGGGTGCAGCGCCATGAGCCATCTTCAGGACGTCTTCGCGATCTCGCGGCCGCCGCTCAGCCACTACGCGATCGCCAGCCAGCCGGCCGTCATCGTCGAGGCCTACCACAGCTCCGCCGGCCAGATGAACTCGCGCGGGCCGCTGCACCGCATCTCGATCAACCGCACGGCGCACAGCCGCTATGCCTTCCGGCTCGGCGAATCCGGGCGGACCCATACGGTGGCGCGCCGGCGCGACATGCTGTGCCTGCAGCCGGCCGGCATGCCGTTGTTCGTCGACGGCGACGCGGCCGACTACATCTCGATCTTCCTGGCGCCGGAGATCTCGGCCGGCGCGCTCGAATCGGTGCCGCTGGACGAGATGGACGGACTGTCACTGCTGGTCCCGACCGACCGCGTGACGCTGCACCTCGCCCTGGCGCTGGCCGCGATGACGCGCCAGCCGCAGGCATCCGACCCGCTGGTGGCCGAGCAGCTGGGGACCGCGCTCGCCATCTGCATCGCGCGCCTGCTGGCCCGGCAACCCGGTAAGGCAGCCGAAAGGTTGACCATCGCGCCCCGGCGCCTGCGCCGGGTGCTCGATTTCATCGAGGCTTCGCTCGGCGAGCGCACGCTCTCGCTGGCGGAGATCGCGGCCGTCGCGCACTTGAGCCCGTTCCATTTCAGCCGCGCCTTCAAGAGTGCGACCGGGGCGGCGCCGCACCGGTTCGTGCTGGAGCGCCGGGTCGACCGGGCCAAGGCGCTGCTGGCCGATCCGGACATCTCGCTGGCCGAGATCGCCGCCGCCGTCGGCTTTGCGAACCAGGCGCATTTCTCCACCATGTTCCGCCGCTTCACCAGCATGAGCCCGCGGCAATATCGCCAGACGCAGTAGCTTCGGAAAACCGCAAGATCAGACAAACGGCGCGCAAGCCCGCGAAAGCCAGGCGCGGCCGGCGCTGCGACACTGCCTGCAACGATCATCGGGCGGGACATGACGGCGTCGGCAACGCAATTCGCGCAGCTTTATCCGATCTCCGACCTCTGCTTCCTGGTGACCGACGTGGAACGCGCCATCGCGTTCTACGTCGGCAAGCTGGGATTCAAGCTGCGGCGCCGCGCGCCGGGCTTCGCCGACTTCAAGGGCGCCGGGCTGACGCTGGCGCTGTGGGAGATCGGACACATCTCCCGCCATGCAGGAGTCTCAGGCAATCGGGCTGAGCCGCGCGTCCACAAGGCCTGCGCGGCGGTGGAAGTCTCCTCGCCGCGCGCGGTCGATGACCTCTATCGAGACCTCGGCGCCGCCGGCGTGAGGTTCGAAGGAGCGCCCGCCGATTATCCGTGGAACGCCCGCTGCTGCTACTTCGCCGATCCGGACGACAACCTGTGGGAGATCTACGCCTGGCTGGACGGGGGCCCGGTCGGGGACGTTGACAAGGCTAGCTGAGCTGATCGCGGGGCATGCGATCTTGAGAAGGGGAGAGGCACCATGACACGGCACCATCGCGGGACCATCACGCGGCGCGACCTGCTGCAACGCGGCGCGTTCTCGCTGGCCGCGGCCGGCGCCGGCATCTCGCTGCTGGTGCCGCGCGACGGCCGCGCCGAGGCGGCCAAGGTGGTGGTGAAATACGACTGGCTGATGAGCAACGGCCAGATCGGCGACATCGTCGCGCTCGATAAGAAGTTCTACGAAGAGCAGGGGCTGGCGGTCGAGTTCGCGCCGGGCGGCCCCAATTCGGCGACGGTGCCTCCCGTCGTTACCGGAGAGGCCGCGCTCGGCCAGTTCTCGGACTCGGCGCAGCTCCTGCTCGCCCGCGCCTCCGGCGTGCCGGTGAAGATCATCGCCTGCGGCTTTCGCATGGCGCCATTCGCGTTCTATTCGCTGCCGAAGGCGCCGATCCGCACGGTCCAGGATATGATCGGCAAGCGCATCGGCATCCAGCCGACCGCGCGCTTCGTGCTCGATGCGATCTTGTCCAAGAACAAGATCGATCCGGCGCAGATGACCATCACCAACATCGGCTTCGACATGATGCCGCTGGTGGCCGGGCAGGTGGACGCCGTCACCGGCTGGATCACCAACACCCAGGCGCTGTCGGTGATCGGGCCGGACCGCATCGACCTGATGATGGGCGACACCGGCCTGCCGTCCTACGCCAACGTCTATTTCGCCACCGACGAGGCGGTCGCCAGCAACGCCGACGTGCTGGCGCGCTTCATCCGCGCGGCGGCCAAGGGCTGGGACTGGACGCACCAGAATCCCAGGGAGGCTGTGGCGGTCGCCGTCGCCGCCTATCCGGCGCTCGACAAGGAGGTCGAGCTCGCGACCATCGACCGCGTTCTGTCGCTCAGCTTCGATGCGACCACGGCCAAGGATGGCTGGGGCACGTTCGATCCGGCCTCTGTGCAGGAGCAGATCTCGGTCTATGATGCCGTCGGCCAGTTCCCGAACGGCGCGCCCAAGCTGGAGGACAGCATCTCCACCGCGATCCTCGAGGCAACGGCCAAGGACCGTCCGAAATACGGGTGAGAATGCCCGAAGCTGGGGGAGATCGCATAGCAGAGCCTTCGATCGAGGCTGGTGGATTGGCGATCGGCTATCCAAGCGCCGACGGCGGAACCGTCGTGCTGTCGGACGTCGACTTGCGCGTGGAGCGCGGCGACTTCCTCACCATCCTCGGACCGTCCGGCTGCGGCAAGTCCACGCTGTTGCGGGTGGTCGCCGATCTATTGCCGCCGCTCAGCGGCGCGATCTCGGTGCTCGGCCATCCGCCCGCGCGGGCGCGCTCGCGGCGCGAGGTCGCCTTCGTGTTCCAGGATCCGACCCTGCTGCCGTGGCGTACGGTTCGGGAGAATGTCGAGCTGCCACTGCAGGTCGGGCGCGGAAGCGTGACGCGGCCGGTCGAGACCACGGCGGATGCGCTGCTGGCGCTGGTCGGGCTCGCCGAATTCGCCGACCGCTATCCCGACCAGCTATCCGGCGGGCAGCGTCAGCGCGTGGCGATCGCCCGCGCGCTCTTGTGCAATCCCAACATCCTCTTGATGGACGAGCCGTTTGGCGCGCTCGACGAGATTACGCGCGATCGGCTGAACGACGAGCTGCTGGCGATCTGGCGGCGCACCGGGACGACGATCCTGTTCGTCACGCACAGCATCATGGAAGCGGTCTATCTCGGCCAGCGCGTGCTGGTGCTGGCGGCCCGTCCGGGGCGAGTGCAGGAGGTCGTCGACCTGCGCCCGATGAAGGGCGCGAACGGCGGGCTCGCGCGCGAGGCGCCGGAAGCGGTGGCGGCGATGGCGCGGTTGCGGCAATTGCTGGCGGGGCAGGTGCCATGAAGGACTCGGCCAAAGCTATTGGCGTCGCCCTGCCGCTGCTCGGCGGGCTGTCCATCGTCCTGATCTGGTGGGTGGCGCTGCCGCTGTTCGGGGTGCCGGCCTACGTGGTGCCGTCGCCGCTCGCGGTCGCCACCAAGTTCTTCGGCGAGTGGCGCTTCTTGCTCAGCAACGCGGCGCCGACCATCTTGGAAAGCGTGCTGGGCTTCCTGTTCGGCAACATGGCGGCGATCGGGCTGGCGGTGCTGTTCGTCTACAGCCGCACGGTGCGCGCCGCCTATTTCCCGGTGATCCTGTTCTTCAACACCATCCCGGTGCTGGCGCTGGCGCCGATCATCATCCTGGTCTTCGGGTTGGGCCTGCTGCCCAAGATCATCATCGCGGCGATCATCTGCTTCTTTCCGACGCTGGTGAACATGGTGCGCGGACTCAACCTGCCGACGCCGAACGAGCTGGAGCTGATGCAGGTGCTGTCGGCCACCAAGGCGGAGGTGTTCTGGCGCCTGCGGGTGCCGCGCTCGTTGCCGCTGCTGTTCACGTCGCTGAAGATCGCCGCCACCACCTGCGTGATAGGCGCGGTCGTCGGCGAATGGATCGGCTCCAACCAGGGGCTCGGCGCGCTCATCATCCAGTCGACCTTCAACTACCAGTCGGACCGGCTGTTCGCGGCCGTGTTCCTGGCGTCATCGATGGCGCTGGTGTTCTTCGGCATCGTGGCGCTGGTCGAACGCTGGTTCATCCGCGCGCGATTGGCCTGAGCTTCCGCGCCAGCGCCACGCCCGCGACGGTCGCCCAGGTTCCTTCCAGCAGCACGAACGGCAGGAAGTCGATCAGATAGGACGACGCGCACGCCAAGCCCGCGCCGACGAGGTTAAGCGTGAGGTAGGCGCTGGACTTCGCCGTCAGCAGCCGGAACAGGTTGAGGAAAAAGGCGATCAGCAAGAGCGTGACGCCGACGAAGCCGATCGCCTCGGGATGCAACAGGAACGACATGACAGCTCTCCAAGTGGGGAGCCGGGTCGTCCCAGCAAATTTTCAGGAATGCGAGGCCGTCCTCGCCAGCGGAATGTGGTGATCTACGCCTGTTATTCAAGGCGCCCGGACATGCTGGCGACATCCGGTCGCAGCTCCACCTATTTCCTTCCGCCATGTGGACGCTGGATCACAGCGCCGCGCGCATGGGGAAGACGCGTGCCCGCGCTTCATAGTCCGACTTGGTGAGAGTCTCGTCGCCGCTGGCGCAGGTTTCGGAGGAAGCCCGGTAGAGCCATCCGCTCTCCGCCTTGGCGCAATAGGCCCGCGCATGCGTTGCGATGAACGCGTCGTACTCGGACTTGGAGATCGATTGGACGCCAGGTGCGCATTCTCCGACATCGGAGGAGGCGCTGTACAGCGGGTAGGCCATGCCCTGCGAGGGATCGTGGCAGTAGCCCGTGATCCTGGCTTCGCTTGTTTCTTCGGAGCCATCGGAGCCATAGGAACTGCGGTCTTCCATCGCGAATTCGATGGCTTCGTCCGCTACGTGGAACGGCAACATGACAAGATCCGCCACGATCGCACTGCACCCGCCCAGCCCCGTCGTCATGACAGGCAGGATAAGGACGATCGCCAACCGTCTGATAAGCGCTAACAGCATCGTGTTCTCCAACGATGCGAAGCGGTCTCAGTATAGGACGTGCCTCGGCGAAAGTCGAGCCGCGCGCATGCCCTGACGGCGCGTTGCGGGCGCTATTTCAGATCGCCGGCGACCCACTGCTGGAAGCTGTAGGTCTTGGCGTTGCCTTCGTCGATCAGCTCGATGCCGTCCGGCTTGAACACCGCCATCTTGCCGATGCCGGGGAAGTGGCCGATGTCGTAGGGCGTGTCCTCGCCGCCGGTGAGATAGACGAGGTCGCGCGTGCCGGTGTTGACGATGGTGTGGGCCTTGCCGTTGAGCGCAAAGGCGATGAAGTCGCCGGCGCCGACCTTGATCTTCTCTTCGCCGATCTGCGCGGTGCCTTCGCCTTCGACGATGTAGCTCCATTCCTCCTGCACCGAATGGCGGTGCAGCATGAAGGCCTCCTTGCCTGGCGGCACGCGCAGCATGTTGACATGCGCGCGCTGCAGCCCGGCGGGGCGGCTGAGGCGGAAAAACTGCGCCTCAGAATTCGGATTCAGCGGATGGCGAAACGGAAAGCCTTCCTCCGGCTTCAGCGCGCGTGTGCGGACGATCGGATTGGGTTCATCGGTCATGGCTGCTTCTCCCAATAAAACTTGTTGCAAACACTCTATGCAGGGCACCGACGCTTCCTGTCAGCAATCGTTTAGCGCACCGCCGGAATCGACAGGATTTGAGCGAGTTTCCCGACAATTGTACCGCGCGTGTTGGGGTGCAGGCGACCGCAATCATTAACCCGGACGAAACCTGCGGCATGCATCTTGGTGCGCTGCGAATCGGCCTCGCCGACTCTTGGGCCAGCGGCGAGGCCCAATGAATAGTGACAGAAGAGGGTCGTTATGAGTTTTGGGGATATCTTGGTGGCGAAGGGTCTTGCTTCGCCCGACGACATCGTCCGCGCTCTCGATCACCAGAAGACCAACGGCGGCAGGATCGGCGAGAGCCTGGTCGCGCTGGGCGTGGTGACGCAGGAGCAGGTCACCACGGTGATCAGCGAGGTGCCGCCGGCGCCGCTCAATCTCGAGGAAACCGGTGTCGATCCGGTGTTCCTGCTCCAGCTGATGCTGAAGGGCATGTTCCTCGAGCGCATGGAAGTTCCATCGCAGCTCGCCGAAGCGCTGAAGCTGTCCGTCGGCATCATCAACAAGCTGTTGACGGATGCCAAGGACCGCAAGCTGGTGGAGACGCTCGGCGCCGCGATCGGCGGCGGCGGGGCGATTCCGGAAATGCGGCACGCCTTGACCAAGGCCGGCCGCGAATGGACGCAGGAAGCGATCGAGAACAGCCAGTATTTTGGCCCCGCGCCGGTCTCGCTCGAATCCTGGCAGGATCGCATCCTGCGTCAGCGCATCACCAACGAGACCATCTCGCGCGCGCGCATGGAACAGGCGTTCGAAGGCCTGGTCATGCCAGAGCGGTTCCTGATGCGCCTCGGCCCCGCGATCAACTCGGGCAACCCGATGCTGATCTATGGTCCGGCCGGCAACGGCAAGACCACGGTCGCCGAGATCATCGGCAAGATCTTCGAGAACGTCGTGTTCGTGCCTTATTGCGTGGAGATCGGCGGCGAGATCATGAAGATCTACGATCCGACCATCCATCGTTCGGTAGAAGGCAGCAGCGGCGTCGAAACCAACACCGGCGTTCGCGTCGGCCCGATCGACCGCCGCTGGGTGCCGTGCTACCGCCCGATGGTCATCACGGGCGGCGAACTCACGCTTGAGATGCTGGACCTCAAGTTCAACCCGATCGCCAAATACTACGAGGCGCCGCTGCACGTGAAGGCGCTCAACGGCACGTTTCTGATCGACGACTTCGGGCGGCAGCTGGCGAAGCCGGAGCAGATCCTCAATCGCTGGATCGTGCCGCTCAACAGCAAGGTCGACTATCTCAGCCTGCACAGCGGCAAGAGCCTCAAGATCCCGTTCGACGAGATCGTGATCTTCTCGACCAACATGCATCCCAACGACCTGATGGACCCGGCGTTCCAGCGCCGCATCAGCTACAAGCTGGAGACCTTGGAGCCGCCCGAGGATCTCTACAAGAAGGTGTTCAAGACCATGGCGGCGAAGCAGGGGCTGGAGCTGCCGGAGAGCATCTATCAGCAGGTGATCGAGGGCATCCGCCTTGCCGACGCGCCGCTCGCCTACTTCCAGCCCAAGTTCATCGTCGAGCAGGTGCTGGCGTCGTGCAAGTTCGAAGGCATCAAGCCGCAATTCACGCCGCAGAACACCGAGGACGCGCTGGCGAACCTGTTCATCCAGAGCCACAGCAAGAGCAAGATGGGCGTGATGCGGTAGATCAAGACGAGTCTCAGAATGGTGGTCGCCTCAGTGCCTCCCTTGATTCGGCGGGCCGAGCGCTTTCTTCGACGCAGCCGGGTCAAGCATGGCAATCAGGACTTCATCCTCGACTCTCAGCCCCCTCATCTCTCGGGCTTGGTGCACCGATCGGAATCTCTATTTCAACCGCGTAGCGATCGGCGTTACGAATCGTTGTGACCTTCGCGGCGAGTTGCTGGACGAACGCATCCACGATGCGCGAACCCAGTCCCCTCTTGTGATTCTGCGCCGGACCATTTCCCCGATCGGAGACCGTTAGCGTCAGCGTATCGTGGATACCCTTCCGCGTCTCCACGCGGCATGGCGGCTTTCCGTACTTGATGGCGTTCGTTACGAGCTCATTGACGATCAAGGCGAGTGGAACGGCTTTGTCGGTCGGCACCTCGACCGCGACAAGCTCGATTTCAAGGTCGGTCGCGCGTCTGAGGGCTTTCCCGATGTCCGCGCACAGATCTCTCAGGAATGCATCAAGGGTCACCGTGGTAACGCTGCCGCCGGTGTACAGGCGCTCATGCACGGCTGCTATCGCCAGAATGCGGGCGGATGCGGTTCTCATCTCTGCGGCAGCTTCAGCGCTCACAGCCTTGGTTTGCAGATGAAGAATGCTGGAAACGATCTGCAAGCTGTTCTTGACGCGATGATTGACTTCTCTGAGCAGGAGTTCTTTTTGCGCAACCAGTGATTCGAGCTCGCGACGTTCATTGAGGTCGCGCAGATCTTCAAGTTCGGCAAAGAGGCGGCTGCCCATGTCGCACCTTGCCGCTTCGGGATCTTCCAGGAGCAGGCGAGTCAGTTCCTCATTGAGGCGAAGATAGGATTCCACATCCTCTTCCGGCGCCAGCTGCGGGTGAGTCACCGTCCAATAATGGGCCGTACGGATAAAGCCCAGCAAGCCCAGCAAGCCCAGCAAGCCCAGCAAGCCCAGCAAGCCCAGCAAGCCCAGCAAGCCCAGCAAGCCCAGCAGATACTCATATCGCTTGCCGCCGAGGACCTGCCGCAATGCCCGTCGCTCGCGATCCGAGCGACCGGGCTGAACGAATAACAGGGTGGCGGCGGCGAAAATGTGGTCTTCGAGTTCGGTATCGGAGCCTGGCCAGTCTTTGGAGTAGGAACGGGATTCGAGCGCGCTCAGCCACGCATCGCTGTTGCGGTTCCACGGCGGTTCTTTCTTCAGGAGCCGGATCGCCTGGACGATGCTTTGAGAATCGGCTGTTGGATCGCCGGAGGAATGACCGTATCCAAGCAGAAAGCCGCAGTGCCTCAGGATGCAATAACGACTTCGCAGAAGCGGGAGAGGTAGACGAACAGCCGCTCCTTGAAGAGTGCTGGAATCGGATTGTCCAGGTAGCCGGACTTGGCAAAATCCCACAGCTTCTCGATGATTTCCGGTGCATCCGGCGCGGATACAAAGAAGTTCGGTATCAGACCAAATCGGCTTGCGACTTCGCGCTCGAAGCTGGAGTTGTTGGATGGCGATTGCATTTCTGTCTCCGGGGGCGGATTTCACCGCGTAGTCTCGATGGCGGATGGGTTCGAACGCAGTCCGTGCTCCTCCACAGCTCCAGTGCGGTGTGCGTCACGGTTCTCAAGAGCTCCCTTGCTTTTTCGATTGCGTGGTCGTCGTCCTGACTGAACACACCCTCATATCCAACGATGCGTTCGTCGCTGAGGAAATAGCAGCGGCAGGACTGTTCCTGTATCGGATCATCCATTGCCCCGAGGTGTCTCCTGAAAGGATCCCCGGATCACGTGACAATCGTGACAGTGGCATTAGCGAAGTCGGCGCGATTGCGGATCGCTCGAATTTCATCCAGAGGTCGCGGCAGCGGCAACGCTGCCACCAGCATCGCGATGCAATGCGTCAAGCACGCCTCCCAAGGCGCGCAAACACGTGCGCGGCCTAGCTGCCGACGCTTGAATCTTCCCTAGGATGGTTGCAACCGCCTTCGTTTGACGAAGCGGTCGGGCCGGTGAACAAGGGATCTTGCAATCCAGGAGCCCGCAACGGCCCGATCATCGTTCCGTCCGGTACCAGACACAATGGACAATCGGGCCGGCTCCGCTATCTGCGGATGTCGGTGACCCCCTGTGTAGCTTGCAAGAATGTCACAGACTGGACTAAGGCCTCGGCGCCCGTGAGAGACGTTCGATGATTTCGACCAGCTTGTGGTGCGCAGCGCTGTTCGCATCGCGAAACGCGGCGGCTTCGTGCTCGTCCGCGAGCCGGTTCAAGCGCATCAGCTCGCGGGCGCGTTGGCGCTTGTTCAGTTGCAGCTCGGACGGGCGATACGCGAACAGCAGCCGGCGCATTTCGCGCGGGCCGATGAGCTGGCTGAGTTCCGACGCCGTCACATAGATCAGGAACAGCACGAATATCCACAGCGAGATGGCGATGAAGCGATGCCAGGAGAAGCTGGACATCAGATACGCCACGAAGTCCCCTGGATGGTTGCCGTCGAACAGGAAATGCACAAAGCGCTCCGCTAGGCGCGTGAAGAACACCGCGACCCAGTAGACAGCCGTCTTGAACAGGATCGGCTGGATCAGCGGCGCCCGGTCGAACAGCTTGAGGAAGGGCATCGCGTTGGCGGTGATCACGGCCTTGCCGACGATGAGCGCCGCCACGCTGGCGAGCATGAAATTGCTGACGGCGACGGCGTAGTTGGCGACCAGGAGATTCGTCGTCAGGACGATGAAGTTGAAGCCGACGAAGAAGAAAATTGTCGGGGGCCACGCTTCGCGCAGCTCGTGCAGGATCCGGGCGCCGATGCGCTGCGGAAGCGTGGCAACCGCGCCTGCCGGTCCCGACGATGCTGCCGCGTGCGGGGCGCGGGCCCCTTCCAGGAGAGGATCGGTGCTCATGGTCTGCCTCAGGTTCTCGCCGAGAGTCGGAGGTGGGACATGTGCTTCGACAGGTGCGCGGGGCTCCGCGGCGGAGCAACCATTGTACTACGCGTCGCATGAGCCGTCCTAGGAAAAGCGAATCAATACGGCGTAATTTGATCTCCACGCCTATAGGCGTCGCAACCGACCTGCTGGTTGAAGACGAGAACCGAGCGCCCGCGGGCGCGGGAGGCAGCGCCCCTCAAGACAAACCTGCCCCGGACCTTGATTCGTCAGCGGATGGATTGGGCGCCGACCGTTCCGATCGGGCAGCCGTCTACTCGAATCTTACATCCGCAATGTCGATGGAAACTACGAGCAGGTCGCGGATCGGCTGGCGGTTGGGTCCGCGCAGGTAAGCGCGACGCTTCGTCGGCAACCGGATGCCGTTTGCCTCGGTGTAATCCGACGTGAGTTGAGCGGCCGCAAAACCGCCGGCGATCGTTACGGTGTAGTCATGCCGACGCAGCTGCAGGTCTGCGCCGAAGAAGAAGTCCTGAACGAGACAGTGCGTTTCAATCGAGCCCGGGAAGTATGCCCGCAGTACACGCCATGTCTCTGCTCCCTCATGCCACGGCTCAGTTTCGTCGACACGCACGCCGTCCATTGCCAGAAGGAAGGGCGTCGTCAGATAGGTCCAGAGCGCCTCACCGTTGAAATAGGCGCGATGAAGCGGATCCCAAGCGGTGTTCATCTGATGGCCGGCAAAGGAATCACGGGGAGCATACTGCTCCGCAACCAGCGCGCCATCGAGCTTCTCGATGGCGATCCGATCCGGCGTGAACACGGTGCGCTGGTCCGGCGCGCCAAACGGAAGGACGGAGGCGCGTTGCTGGTGCAGCCAGACCGTCATGCGACGTGGGTCCGAATCCTGCGGTAGGCCTTTGAGTGCGAACAGGCCGCCGCCGCTTACGATGCTTGCCGTTACCTCTGTGTAGTGCTTCCAGCGGTCGAGACCGCCATGCGCGTCCAACACTTTACTCAGCAACGCGTTCATAGTGAAACTCGCTTTCGACGCGATCTCGCTCACCCGTCGTAGCCGACCTGCTGGTTGAAGAACGAGCCGGTCGTCGGGCGCTGCGGCAGCTTCAGCTCGAACGGGACGGAGCGGACGCGGCCGGTGCGTTCGCCGCGCACCAGCAGGCCTTCGTGCTTGCTGGGCAGCGGGTTGGGCGACAGCGGGATGGCGTCCTCAGCGGAATAGACCGCGATGAACAGGCGGCGGGGCCGCGTTCCGAGGTTAGGCCCGGAGGAATGGCCGGCGCGGGTGTGCATCAGGCAGACGCTGCCGGCTTTCATGGTGAAGGTCTTCGCCTCCTTGGCCCACCCCGCGGAGTCTTTGTCGCTGGCGACGCCGGTGAAGGTGCCGTTGTGCCAGAGGCCGGCAAGGCCGTTCTTATGCGAGCCAAGGGCGGCGATCAGCGGGCCGTTGGTCTCGTCGACATCATCGAGCGCCAGCAGCGCCGTCACCAGGTCGTCGTTGCTGTGCGGCGTGAAGGGGAAGTCCTGATGCCATTTCACCTCGGTGCCGGCGCCGGGCAGCTTGGCGTTGATCTTCGAGTGGTGAAACTTGACATTGGGACCGATGAAGTCGGCGACCATGTCGGGGATGCGGGAGTTGGTCACGACATCGAGATAGGCCTCCGAGATCTCGGTCGGCGAGTTGACGCGGCGGAGCAGGGGGGCGGCGCGGGTGTGGCCGGGGATCTGCAGATCGAAGCGTGGGCGGCCGTCGATCATCTCGCCGTAGTTCTTATCGTGGTTCCGGCTTTCCTCCCACCAGGCGTCGAACTCGGCGCGCAACGCGGCGAGCTGCGCCGGCGTGATTGCGTCGTCCGCGACAATGGTGCCGTCGCGGCGGAAGGACTCGATCAAGGGCGCGGGCAAGGTCGTCACGATTGTCTCCTCGACGTCGGCCGCGATGTTAGCGGCACTCGGCCCGCGTGGGAAAGTCCCCTGTGACGGGCATCACGGAAGCGGCTGTCGTCACGGGTCTGCGACTAGGCGGGTCGAACGATGCGCGCCGGGGATCGACCAAGTGTCGAAGCGCCTTCGCTTCGATTTTTCGATGGAGGTTATCATGGTTCGACGCAATCGTTTTGCCGGCGTAACGGTTCTTGGCGCCGTGCTGGCGCTCGGTCTCGCCACCTTGGGCAATGTCGCCCTGGCCGACAGCAAGAATCCCGCTGGCACGACCCCGACCACCGGGCCGGCCGCCAGCTCGACGCTCAAGGCCAACAAGCCCGGTCCGGTCAAGGACATCTATTGCACGCACAACACCGCCAAGTCGAAGCTGCCGGCCTGCGGCGACAGCTTCAAGGCCACGTGCGCGAAGATCGGCGGCAAGCTGAACGATCCCACCGGCAATCCGGATTACGGCGCCTGCATCCACGACGACCACTGGTAGGCGCCGGAGCGCGGGCCGGTCTCCGCAGCGGCCGGCCCGCCGCTCATGCCAGCTTCAGAACCATACGCCCCAGGATCTTCCCGGCGCGCATGTCGTCGAAAATCGCGTTGATCTGCTCCAGCGGCGCCTTCTTGATCTTGGCGGTGACCAGGCCGTTGGCGGCGAAGGCGACAGCTTCGTTGAGGTCGAGCCTGGTGCCGACGTTGGAGCCGCGCACCGACAGCTCCCAGTTGGTGATGGCGGAGATCGAGGCGCGGATCTCGTCCTTCTTGCCGCCGGGCAGGCCGATGTAGCAGACGGTGCCGGCCGGCCGCAGCATGGCGATCGCCTGCTCGAACGCCTGCGGCGCGACCGCGGTGACGATGGCGCCGTGGACCCCGCCGATCTTGTCCTGCAGCACCTGTGGCGCATTCTTCTCGCGGCCGTTGACCGTAAGCTCCGCGCCAAGCTTCTTGGCGAGGCGCAGCTTGTCGTCCGCCACGTCGACCGCGGCGACGCGATAGCCCATCGCCTTGGCATACTGCACAGCGATGTGGCCGAGGCCACCGATGCCGACCACGGCCATCCACTGGCCGGCCCGCGCGTTGGTGCGCTTGAGCCCGCGATAGGTGGTGACGCCGGCGCACAGGATCGGCGCCAGCTGGTAGAAGTCCGCGTCCTTGGGCAGGCGCGCGACGAAGGCAGCGTCGGCCACCATGTATTCGGCATAGCCGCCGGGCTTGGTGTAGCCGCTGGCCTCGCCGGCCTTGCAGATGGTCTCCATGCCGGCCATGCAGAATTCGCATCTGCCGCAGGCGCTGTACATCCATGGCACGCCGACGGCATCGCCGACCTTCATGTCCGTCACGCCCTCGCCGAGCGCGGCGACGTGGCCGGCGACCTCGTGCCCGGGGATCAGCGGCAGAGTCGGCAGCGGCTGCCAGTCGCCGTCGATGGCGTGTAAGTCGCTGTGGCAGACGCCGCATGCGATCACCTTGATCAACACGTCGCCGCGGCCGGGTGTTGGGATCGGCACCTGCTCGATCCGCAGTTTGTTGCCGATCTTGTGCAGCACCGCGGCCTTCATGGTCTTTTTCATTGGTCCCCCGAATGGTTCGCAGAGCGATGAGCTTTCGGAGCGCGAGACTAGTCGAGGCCGATGAGCTTTGTCATCCGGCGTAGTGCTTTTTGGGCAATGAGTCACAGGCCGCCCTATCGCCAGCGATAAAATCGGCTGTTAGACTTTGCGCAAGAACAGGGACGGCGCCGGATCGGCGCGAGAAACGGGGAGACGGATCATGAGCAAGACCTGGTACGGCGATCTGCCGAAATTCTATCAGCGTCAGATTGCGGCGATGGGCCTGGACGAGGCCGGCATGACGCGGCGCCGCCTGATGAAGAGCGCGGCCGCAGCGGCGGGCGTCGCGACCTTCGGCGGAGCGATCACGCGCGCCCATGCGGCGACCCAGATGCAGTATATGTGCTGGGAGGGCTACAACGACCCGCGCATCATCGATCCGTTCAACCAGGCGAACGGCACCGACATCGCGTTCGACCTGATCGTGGATTCGCCCGGCGGCTTCGCCAAGCTGCAGGCGGGCGCCAGCCGCGAGGTCGACCTCGTCTCCACCGACATGCCGTGGGTGACGCGCATGGGGCCGGCCGGCTTGGCGCTGGAGCTGAACCCCGACGACTACGCCGACGTCTATGCGACGTTCTACGACCAGTTCAAGCCGCCGTTCGAGCCGCTGCTGACCGACGGCAAGACCATCGGCGTCGCCACCCGCTGGGGCTGGGTCGGCGGCTGCATCAACACCGACATCACCAGCCCGGACGCGTGGAGAACCTACGACCCGGTGTTCGACGCCAAGAACAAGGACAAGATCTGCGTCATGGATTGGGGCGACTGGCCGATCCTGCCGATGGCGCTGCATGCCGGCATCGATCCGTACCAGGAGCTGGACGAAGCGGCGCTGAAAGAGGTGCGGATGGTGCTGCGCGCGATGTTCAAGAACACGCGCACGCTGGTCGCGGACCTGACGCAGGCGCAGAAGGGCCTCCTCGACGGCTCGCTGCTGGGCTGCATCGGTGCGGGCTCGTACCTGACCTCGGCGGTGCGCAAGCAGGGGCACAAGAACATCATGGCCACGGTGCCGGATCCTAAGAACGGCCTGAAGCAGGGCATCATCTGGGTCGAGGCGACCGCGATCCTGAAAGAGACCGACCAGCCCGAGCTGGCGCAAAAGCTGATCAAGCACGTGGTCTCCAAGGAATCCGGGCACGTTCTGTCGCTGCTCGACACCACCTGCAACGTCGTCACCAATAAGGCGGTCGAGAGCCTCTACACCGACGAGGAGAAGAGCATCCTGCAGGTCGACTATATGTGGCACGCCTACGAGAACTCGCAGATGCACCGCATCGCGCCGAACATCGACGAGATGCTGGCGATCTGGTCGGAGGAGCTGGCGTCGGCGCAGTAGGACGCGCGATATCGCGAAGACACTCTGCCGTCATGGCAAGGCTTGGCCTTGCCAACCACGAGCTTCGGTGGGCGAGACCGAGCAATTGGCAGGCAAACTCGTGGATCCCAAGGCCAAGCCTTGGGATGACGGGTGAGAGGGTTGTGTCGATGGTGCGCTTGCACCGTGGAGCAGAGCAGGGGGCATGGGGCAGGACGCGATCCTCGACATTGTCGATGTGAAAAAGCAGTACGGCGCCGCGTTGGCGCTGAAGGGCGTGAGCCTTAGGGTCGAGCGCGGAGAGTTCGTGGCGCTGGTGGGACCGTCGGGCTGCGGCAAGACCACGCTGCTGAAGCAGATCGCGGGCTTCGAGAACCCGGACAGCGGCCGGATCGCGATCGAGGGCCAGGACATGGCCGGCGTGCCGGCGTCCGAGCGGCCGACCAGCATGGTGTTCCAGAAGCTGGCGCTGTTTCCCCACATGACGGTGGCGCAGAATATCGGCTTCCCGCTGAAGCTGCGGGCGCGGGCGGCGGACGAGATCGCGCGCAAGGTGCGCGAGATGGCGGACCTCATGCACCTGAAGCCGGAATATCTCGCGCGCTTTCCGCGCCAATTGTCGGGCGGCGAGCAGCAGCGCGTGGCGCTGGCGCGCTCGATGATCTCAGCGCCCAAGCTGCTGCTGCTCGACGAGCCGCTCAGCGCGCTCGACGTGAAGCTGAAGAAGATCCTGCAGGCAGAGTTGAAGCGGCTGCATCGCAGCCTCGGCGTCACCTTCGTGCATGTGACGCACGACCTGGAAGAGGCGATGATGCTGGCCGACCGCATCTGCGTCATGCGCAATGGCGAGGCGCTGCAGGTCGGCAAGCCCAACGACATCTACTACCGCCCGGCGGACGAGTTCGTCGCCGGCTTCATCGGCGAGACCAACCTGCTCGAGGTCGAGGTGACCGAAGTGCTGCCGGACATGATCCGGTATCGTGGGCCCGATATCGCCGACGTCGACGGCATTCTGTCGCGCGCGCTGATGGCGGAGGATGTCCGGCCGGGTCCGGCCAAGTTGATGGTGCGGCCGGAGCTGCTGGCGCTGGCCAAGGATGGCGAACGCTACCCCAGCGCCATCGCCGCGGAGATCACCGAGACTTTCGGCAAGGGCGGCGCGATCCAGTTCCGCGCGGTGACGCCGGGCGGCCAGCCGCTGGTGGTGGAAGTGCCGGGCACCTCGCACTGGCCGGCCAGGCTCGGCGACAAGGTGCGCCTTGGTTGGATGAAGCGCGACATCTACCTGCTGCAGGCGCGCGGATGATCGGCGAAGGCGAGCCTCGGAGTTGGCGGCAGTCGGAGTTGTGGGCCAAGGCGCTGCCTAGCGTGGCGCTGCAGAGCCTGTTCTTCCTGGCGCCGCTCGTCATGACGGTGCTGCTGACCTTCCAGGAGACGCGCAGCTTCATGCTGCAATGGGCCTGGTCGCTCAAGGTCTGGACCGAGATTTTCAGCAAGCCGCACTACTGGACGGTGCTGTGGCACACCTTGTGGATGTCGGCGCTGTGCGTCGCGCTGTGCATCCTGATCGCGCTGCCGGTCGCGTATGCGCTGGCGACCCGGCTGCAGGCGCTCAGCGGGCATGTGAAGGTGCTGATCACCTTCGCGTTCCTGACCGACGTGACGCTGAAGACCTTCGGCTGGGTGCTGTTCCTCGACCAGAAGGGCGCGGCCAACTTCCTGTTGGAGAAGATCGGGTTTCCGCCGGCGATGATCGGGTTCCTTTACACTGACTGGGCGACGCTGCTGGGCATGGTCTACAACCTGCTCGCCTTCACCATTTTCACCATCTATCTCTCGATCGAGAACATCGATCGCTCGCTGATTCTCGCGGCCTACGACGCCGGCGCCAGCAAGTGGCGCGCATTCTGGGAGGTGACCCTGCCGCTTTGCCGACCCGGCATCTGGACCGGTGCCGTCCTGGTATTCCTGCTCAGCGTCGGCGTGTTCCTGGAGCCGAAAGTGCTGGGCGGCGGCAAATCGCCGATGTCGGCCGAACTGATCCGCCAGACCTTCGAGACGCGGGTCAACTGGCCGCTCGGCGCCGCGCTCACCATTGTGCTGATGGTGGTGGCGGTGTTCGTCATCCTGCTGTTCAGCCGGGTCTATTCGCTGCGCCGCTATGGAGCCGCCGCATGAGGCGAATGGGGCAGGAGCGGCTGATCAACGCGATCCTCTACGGCTCGGTCGCGGCGGTGCTGATCTTCTTCTACATCCCGATCTTCACCCTGATTGCGTTCTCGTTCCAGGAAGGGCGCTATCTCATCCTGCCGTTCTCCGGCTTCTCGCTGCACTGGTACGGCGAACTGTTCCGCAACAGCAGCGCGGCGACCGCGCTGTGGAACTCGACCCTGATCGCGTTTGTCGCGATGATCTTCAGCACGATCCTGGGCACGGCGGCCGCCATCGTCGCGGTGCGCTACCGCTTCCGCGGCAAGCTGGCGTTCCTGGGCCTGAGCGGCGCGCCGCTCGCGTTCCCGCAATTGCTGATGGGGATCGTGCTGCTGCTCTGGTTCTCGGTGCTGGGGCGCTGGCTCGATTTCAACACCGGTCTGGTCACCGCGATTATCGGCCACGTGGTCTACATCACGCCGTTCGCCATGATCATCGTGGCGGTGCAGGTGTTCAACTTTGACGCCAGCCTGGAGGATGCCGCGCGCGATTGCGGCGCCAAGCCGTGGGAAGTCTACCGCTACGTCACCATCCCGCTGCTGTGGCCGGGCATCTTCTCGGCGGCGATCTTCTCGTTCCTGCTGAGCTGGGGCAACTTCTACCTGACCTATTCGCTGGCCGGCGCGACGCGCACGCTGCCGACCTTCGTGTTCTCCGGCATCGCCACCGGCTCCTCGCCGCTCTATCCCGCGATGGCGACGGTGGTATTCATCCCTGGCATCGTGCTGGTGATGGTGGCGGACGCGCTCAGGCGGCGCGCGGCGCGGCGGCTGGCGTAGGAGTTGCCGAGTGCGCACACTTCTCCTATCGTGGTTTCAAAGAAGGCAGAGAGGCAATCCATGACCACCGGCGAACTCATGACGCTTCCCGCGCGGCGGGGCAGGGCACAGCGGCTGACCAAGGGGCATTCGATCAAGATCATCAACACCCACGGACAGCAGGTGGTCGACACCTGGTGCTTCAGCGCCGAGGACCTGACCGAGTTCATGTCGATGGAGCATATGCGCCCGACGATCGGGCGGCTGTGGCCGCGCAAGGGCGATGCGCTCCATACCAACCGCCGGCGCGCGATCCTGACCATGGTGGAGGACACCTCGCCCGGCCGGCACGACACCGCGATCGCAGCGTGCGACACCTACCGCTACGGACTGCTAGGGTGCAAGGAGTACCACGACAACTGCACCGACAACCTCAGGGCGGGGATGCGCCAGCTCGGCCTCGAGGCGCCGGAAGTGCCGAGCCCGCTGAACCTGTGGATGAACATTCCGTTCGCGGCCGACGGCGCGCAGAGCTGGGGCGAGCCGCTGTCCAAGCCGGGCGACTACGTGATCCTGCGCGCGGAGCTGGATTGCATCGTCGCGATGAGCGCCTGCCCGCAGGACATCCTCCCGATCAACGGAAAGGCGTGTAAGCCTACGGAAGCGCACTACCAGGTGCTCGGCTAGCACCCGCTGCGTCAGTCCGTCGCGGTTCGTCTATGCCTATCGAACTAGGCCGAAGCGCTTAGCCCATCTGCGCCGCGTTGAATCGCACTGTGCTCATATGCAGGTGTGAACAATAGATGGCATCTTAATCAAATTATCATCTGACTCTCCCTATATCCACGGTAGCAGCACGACCCCGTGCGCTCTCGAATCCACCCCTCATGATTCGATGATCGAAATCAATGGCCGGCGCGCGTGCGCCGGTTGGGAGCAGATCTTGGCGAACGAAGCGGCCGTAGTGAATGACACCATGTTGCCTACCGACGATGCGTCCTTGACGCAAGAAGCGGCGGGCAGCGATCCGGCGGCGCGTCCCGTCGCCACGCTGGAAGGCCAGCCGATCGCGCTGATCCCGGTTGCGCCGGGCCAGGTGATCGAGCTGCCGTATCGCGCGGACGAATTGAGCGCGAAGCTCGGCGAGAACGGCAACCTCGCGATCAAGATCGGCGAGCGCACCATCGTGCTGCAGGGTTACGTCGCCGCTGAGGAGCGCGCTGCGGTCACACTGCTCGGCGCCGATGGCCAGCCGATCGACGTGGTCACACTCCTCGCCGCCGCCGATCCCGACCTCGACATCGTGACCGCGGCCGGCCCGGCTGCCGGCGCCTCGACCGCGGGCGCGGGCGGCAGCGGCGTCTTCGTTCCGTTCGCTACCGGTGCCGAGCTCGGTGGCTTCGACTCCGCCGGCGCGCTGAGCGGCACCCAGCTGGCGTACCAGACGCTCGCGAGCGACGCGCCGCTGTTCCTCAGCTCCGAAGAAGAAGGCCCGACGGGCGAAACGGGTCCGACCGGAGAGACCGGCCCGACCGGCGAGACTGGCTCGACGGGTCCCACCGGCCCGACTGGCGACACCGGTCCGACCGGCGACACTGGCCCAAGCGGCGAGACCGGTCCGAGCGGCGACACCGGCCCGACTGGTGACACTGGCCCGAGCGGCGACACTGGCCCGAGCGGCGACACTGGCCCG
>PNKY01000005.1 GCA_013822765.1 Rhodospirillum sp. | reverse complement strand
TTGTGCCAGTGGTCGGGGTGGGCGTCTGAGTCTGGGGATTGGTGGAGGTCGTCGGCGCCGGCGCCGCGCCGGTGCGTGGACCTTGGCCGCCGGCGCCGCTCGCAGGCTGGTTCTCGACCGCGAGCACAAGCACCTGCAGGCGGTCGCCGGCGGAGCGCACTTCGAGCGTCACCTGTGTTCCGGAAGGAATGTTGGCGGGCGTCGACAGCTTCAGCGCGCCCTTGTCGGTCACCACCACCAGCAGGCCGTCAGGATCGCGTCCCTGCACCGTGCCACGGATGATGGTGCCGTTGTCGAGCTGCGCCAGCTGGCGCGGCGGATCGGGAATGACCGCGGTCAGGATGTTGGGCGCGGGTCCGGCATTCGGCAGCCGAGGCGGCAGATTGATCGAAAATTCGCTCATCGCCGCCGGCTCATCTCAGGAGGCCTGCGCCAGCTGCTGCGCGATCGCCTCGATGTCGCGCGCGGCATCGCTGCCGGGATGGCGCGTCAGCAAGGGCGTTTGCGCCCGGATCGCGTCGCGCACCTTGGCGTCGCGCCGCACCACGCCGAGCAGCGGCGGGGTCATCTTGAGGAAGGTGTCGCACGCCTTGGCCAGCGTCTTGTAGGTGCGCTCGCCCTCGGCCTTGCTGGCGGCGGCGTTCACCACCACCGCGATCTTGGTCTTGGCGCTGTCCTGCACCAGCAGCTTGATCAGCGCGTAGGCGTCGGTGAGGGAGGTCGGCTCGTCGTTGGTCACCACCAGTGTGCGCTGCGCGCTGGCCGCGAGATAGCGCACCGGCCGCTCGACGCCGGCGCCGAGATCGATCAGCACGCGGTCGTAGCGGCCGCTGAGATCAGCGATGCCGCGGCCGAAGGTGGCGAGGCGCGCGGTGGAAAGAGTAGCAAGGCTCGCCACGCCGGAACGGCCGGCCACGATGTCGAGGCCGGTCGCCTCGTGGCGCTGCGCCGCTTCCGACAGCGGCACGTTGTTGTCGAGCACGTCCGCCAGGTCCAGTTCGGGCGAGAGGCCGAGCTGGATGTCGACATTGGCGAGGCCAAGGTCGCCATCGATCAGCACCGTGCGGCGGCCGAGATTGGCGAGCGCATGGGCGAGCGTGATGGAGAGCCAGGTCTTGCCGACGCCGCCCTTACCGGATGCCACCGCGATGGCATTGGCGATCGGCGCGGCTGCGGCCGTCGGTGCGGTGCGGCGGGTTTCCTGGACCATCATGCGATACCGGACATCGGTTTGTTGCTGGGCGACTTGCGATCGGGCGAACCACCAGGCGCGCGCGTTTCGGCGCGACTCGCAGGCAGAATTAGACGGCAGAGCTGGTCGGCGCGCAATGCGCCGAGGCCCGAAGCGATCTCCGGCGAGGTGCCGACTCCGGCGAACGCGAGTCGCCCGGCCTCCGCCGCCGCCAGGATGCCGCCATAACGCCGCGCCACGTCGACCTTGGTGGCGACGAGTCGCGTCGCGCCGGCCTCGGCATAGCCCGCCGCCAATTCCGCGCTTTCGACGGCATCGCCGCCGGCGGCCATCACCAGCACGATCTCCGCGCCGGCCGCTTCCGCCAGCTCGCGCAGCTGAGAGAGATCACCGGCCTTCAATGGATTGGTACCGAGGGTGTCGACGAGGATGGCGCCGTTCGCGTCGGCCTTGGCGACGGCCTTACGCAGGGTCGCGGCATCCTTGGCGCGGTAGGCGGGAATCTCCAGCGCTTTGGCGTAGGTCGCGAGCTGCTCGATGGCGCCGGCCTTGGCCAGGTCGCAGGTGATGGCGGTGGCGGTCCAGCCATTGACCTTGGCACGCGCCGCGAGCTTGGCGAGAGTCGAAGACTTGCCGGCGCCGGGCAGGCCCGCCAGCAGGATCGGCTTGGGCGGCTTGCGATCTGTCAAGGACTGGAAACCAAACTGCGCGCGCAGGGCCGCCGTCAGGGCCTGCTGCGGGCTGCTGCCTTCGAGATCGCCGGCAGTCGCCAGCAAACGGTTGGCAAGCGCCTGCGGCACGCTGTGATAGCGCAACGCCGATTCGAGCTCGTCCGAGGAGTCCGTCGCGACGGGCGCGGCGGCGGCCGGAGTGGCCTCGTTTTCGATGGCGGCGGTGACCTTGACCTGCTTGCCCACCTGCTCGGTCGACAGGATCACGGCGTCGTCGCCAAGGGCCGTGCGCACCTGGCGCATGGCCTCGCCGATCGATGGTGCGGTGAAGGTGCGAAGGCGCATCGCTCAGCCTCAGATCTGGCCGAGCGTGCGGATGCGCGCACGGGCGTGGATCTCGTTCTGCGACATCACGGTGGTGATGGGGCGGAACCGCTCGATGATCGAGCGTACATAGGGCCGGATCCCCGGGCTGGTCAGCAGCACCGGGCTCTCGCCCATGATGGTGTGGCGCTCGAACGCCTGGCGCACCAGCTGGATGAACTGCTGCAGCGTGGTCGGCGCCATCACCAGCTGTTTCTCCTCGCCCTCGCCGTGCAGCGCCTCGGTGAAGGCCTGCTCCCATTCCGGCGACAGGGTGAGGATCGGAATGACGCCGGTCTGGTCGGTGGAGGTGTCGCTGATCTGCCGGGCCAGCCGCGCGCGCACATGCTCGGTGATCATGGTGACGTTGCGCGAATAGCCGCAGGCCTCGGAGATGCCTTCCAGCACGTTCGGCAGGTCGCGGATCGAGACCCGCTCGCCGAGCAGGGACTGCAGCACGCGCTGCACGCCGCTGACAGAGATCTGGCCGGGGATCAGGTCGGCAACCAGCTTCTGGTGCTCCTTCGGCAGTTCGTCGAGCAGCTTCTGCGTCTCGGCGTGCGAGAGCAGCTCCGACATGTTGTCCTTGATGAGCTCGGTCAGGTGCGTCGTGATGACGGTGGATGGATCGACCACGGTATAGCCGCGGAACAGGGCCTCCTCGCGCAGGGTGGAATCCACCCACATGGCGGGCAGCCCGAAGGTCGGCTCGACCGTCTCTTCGCCGGCGAGGTTGATCTTGTCGCCGCGCGGATCCATGACCAGCAGCATGTTGGGGCGCAGATCGCCGCGACCGGCCTCGATCTCCTTCACGCGCACGACGTAGGAGTTGGCATTGATCTGCAGGTTGTCCTGGATGCGCACGGCCGGCAGGATGAAGCCCATCTCGCCCGCCAGCTGCCGGCGCAGCGCCTTGATCTGGTCGGTCAGGCGATGACCTTGCTCGGCATTGATGAGGCCGAGCAGGCCGTAGCCCAGCTCGATGCGCACCGCGTCGATGGAAAGCGCGGTCGAGATCGGCTCATCCATCACCGGCGCGGCCGCGACTTGCTGGGCCTGCGTCGTGACCGCCTGTGCCGCTGCCCGGCGCTGCTTGCGCGAGAGCAAGAATGCGCCGCCGCCGGCCAGTCCGGCGAGCAGCAGGAAAGGGATGGCTGGAATGCCTGGCAGGACGGCCATGGTCGCCATGAGGAATGACGACATGCCGAGCGCGGCGGGATAACCCGACAACTGGGAGAACAGTGCCTTGTCGGTCGAGCCGTCGACGCCCGCCTTGGTGACGAGCATGCCGGCCGCGGTCGAGACGATGAGCGCCGGAATCTGGGTCACCAGGCCGTCGCCGACCGTCAGCAGGGTGTAGGACTTCGCGGCCTCTGCCATCGAGAGGTCCTGCTGTGCGACACCGATGATGATGCCGCCGATGATATTGATGAAGGTGATGATGAGGCCCGCGATGGCGTCGCCGCGCACGAACTTGGCGGCGCCGTCCATCGAGCCGAAGAAGTTGCTTTCGTCTTCCAGCGCCTTGCGGCGGCTGCGGGCATCCTTCTCGTCGATCAGGCCGGCGGACAGATCGGCGTCGATCGCCATCTGCTTGCCGGGCATGGCGTCCAGGCTGAAGCGCGCCGACACCTCGGCGATGCGGCCGGAGCCCTTGGTGATGACGATGAAGTTCACCAGCACCAGGATGGCGAATACGATGAGACCGATGACGTAGTTGCCGCCCATGATGAAGCCACCGAAGGCTTCGATCACATGGCCGGCCGCGTCGGTGCCTTCGTGGCCGTGCGTCAGAATAAGGCGCGTGGTGGCCAGGTTGAGCGACAGCCTGGTCATCGTGACGATCAGCAGGATGGTGGGAAAGGTGCTGAATTCCAACGGCTTCTGGATGAACAGCACCACCATCAGGATCAGGACCGAGATGGTGATCGAGAAGGCGAGGCTGACGTCCAGCAGCCAGGCCGGCATCGGCAGGATGAGAACGGTGAGAATGCAAATAAGGCCGGTGGCGAGCATGATCTCGCCACGGCGCAGCGTCTTCGAAAGCTGGCCGACCCAGGCCGGCGCGCCTGCGCCGGCGCCTGGATTGTTATTGCCGGTATCCGCCATTTGATCCGATCCCTACTGACTGCAATGCGATCAAGCGACCGAGAAGTGGTCGCTCTCGCCGTGCGCGCCGGGGACCGGGACGCCCTCTTCGTTATACAGCTTGAGCTTGTTGCGCAGGGTGCGGATCGAGATGCCGAGAATGTTGGCGGCGTGGGTCCGGTTGCCGAGGCAATGCTGCAGCGTGTCGATGATGAGGTCGCGCTCCACTGCGGCCACTGTGCGGCCGACCAGGGCGCTGGTGACGCCGTTGGCTGCGGCAGCGGCCTTGGCGTTAGCGGGAGTGGCCGACGCTGCGGCCTGAGGTTGCAGCGCGGAGACCGGGATGCCGCGCCCGCCGGTCAGCAGGATCGCTTCCGGGCCGATCACCGAGTTCTGCGCCAGCAGGACGGCGCGATGCATGGTGTTCTCCAGCTCGCGCACGTTGCCGCGCCACTCGTGAGCGCGCAGCATCTCCGTCACTTCCGGTGCGATGCTGTTGATGCGGATACCGTTGGCCTCGGCATATTTCTTCGTGAAATGCTCGGACAAGACCTGGATGTCGCCCGGGCGGTGGCGCAGGGCCGGCAGCTCCAGCGCCATCACGTTCAGGCGGAAGAACAAGTCGTCGCGGAAATTGCCCTTGCGCACCTCTTCCTGCAGATCGCGGTTGGAGGTGGCGAGCAGACGGATGTCGACCTTGACCGGCGTGGTGCCGCCGACGCGGTCGATCACGCGCTCCTGGATCGCACGCAGCAGCTTGGCCTGCAGGCGCGGGTGCATTTCGCTGATCTCGTCCAGCAGCAGGGTGCCGCCGTTGGCTTCCTCGAACTTGCCGATGCGGCGCGCGATCGCGCCGGTGAAAGACCCCTTCTCGTGGCCGAACAGCTCGGATTCGAGCAGGTTCTCGGGGATCGCCGCGCAGTTGACGGAGATGAACGGCTTGTTGGCGCGCTTGGAGTGGGCGTGGATATAGCGCGCCATCACTTCCTTGCCGGTGCCGGACTCGCCGGTGATCATGATGCTGGCGTCGGACGGCGCGACCTGGTCAGCCAGCTTCAGCACCGCCTTCATGGCGGGATCCCGGAAGATGAGCGCTGAGCTCTCCTCGGCGACCGCGGCCAGCACGGCGGCGATCAGCTCGGCATCGGGCGGCAGCGGCACGTATTCCTTAGCGCCGGCCTTGATCGCCTTGACCGCGGTCTCGGCGCTGGTGCCGATGCCGCAGGCGACCACCGGGATGTTGATCCGCTCGTTGCGCAGGCAGTCGATCATGCGCTGGATGTCGAGCGCCACGTCGAACATGATGAGGTCGGCGCCCTGGCCGTTGCGCAGGGCGTGGAGGGCCTGGTCGACGCCGTCGACATGAGCCACCTTCGCGCCGGAGCTGAGGGCGATCTTGCCGGCCGCGGTGATGTGGCCATCAAGGGATCCAACGATGAGAAGACGCATGGTTTGCTCCTGGTGCTCTTGCGGTGTGGCCCGTTTCCGGGGCCGCGCTTAAAGGATCAATCGAAGTAGCGGATCTGCTGCCCGGCGGGCAGCACGGTGTTCAGCAGCATCTCGAGGCGGCGCGGATTCTCCTGCCGGCCCATCGAGGCGACGCCCATGGTGTAGATCTGGCTTACCAGCTGCTCGACCGTCGCGTTGCGCTCCAGCTTGCTGGCGAGCGGCAGGAACACGACGTTGGCCATCAGCGCGCCGTAGAGCGTGGTCAGCAGCGCGACGCTCATCGCGGGGCCGATGCGCTCCGGCGAATCCAGGTTGCCAAGCATCTGCACCAGGCCGACCAGCGTGCCGATCAGACCCATGGCGGGCGAGACCTCGGCGGCGCGGCGCAGGATGGCGGCGGCGCGGTGCCGGCCCTGGGCGAGGGCGTGCGCTTCCAGGGTCATGTTGCGCTCGATCTCGTCGACCTGCAGGCCGTCGACCAGCATGCTGAGCGAGCGTTGCAGGAACGGCGCGTCGCGCACGCCGTAGAGATCGCCCTGCAGGGACAGCATGCCGCGCTTGCGCGCCTTGTCCGCGAGGGTGAGGACGCGGCGGGCGGCGACCCGGGGGTCGATCTCGGTGCGGAACATCGCCTGGCGGAACGAGGGCTGCGCCTCGCGCAGCTCTTCGCCGGTGTAGGAGATCGCGGTGACCGCGAAGGTTCCCAGCACCACCATCAGGATCGCCGGCACGTCGACGAAGGCGAGGGGCGAGCCATTCATGACGATCGCGACCGCGATCAGGACCAGCGCGGCGATCAGGCCGAACAGGGTGGCGAGGTCCATCCTGCGCGGCGCCGCTTCGAAGCGCAGCGGCGCATCGGACATCGGTCTCACATCGTTGGGCGTGGTATCGGCCATCGTTATCCTGCCTTGCGCTCGTTCCGGCACATTGTCGGTTAAGCCCGGTCGGCCTTGATGATTTCCGTCATGGTGACGCCGAGGCGATCCTCGACCACCACCACTTCGCCGCGCGCGACCAGGCGGTTGTTGACATAGATGTCGACCGCCTCGCCGACCTTGCGGTCGAGCTCGACCACCGCGCCGCGGCCCAGCTTCAGGAGCTGGCTCACCTGCATCGAGGTGCGGCCGAGCACGGCCGAGACCTGCACCGGAATGTCGTAGACGGCATCCAGGTCCTTAGCATTGCCAGGCCGGGACGCATCCTGTCCGGCATCGGGCGGCTGTCCTTCCGCGCCTTGGAACTCGGTGAGCTCCAGATTGTCCTCGTCACCCATCACTCTCTCCTTTCACTCACTTCGGATCGCGGTCTTCGACCGCGATGTATCGTGCCAGGGCTTCCTCGATCGCCCGCCAGATCCGGCCGGCTTCGCGTTCCACGCCGCCGTCGGCCCATTCGACGCGGCAATCGCTTTCACCCATCGCATCGTCCCCAATCAGGACGACGCGACCTTCGAACCCGCTGGAGGCCGACAATTGAGTCAGGCGCTCCTGCAATGCATCGAGCCGGGCACTGTGCACATAGGCGACCAGGCGCGGCTCCTGCTTCAGCGATTCCAGGCACTGGCCCAGGACCGATTCGATCTCCGCCAGGCCCTGGCGCTCCACCAGCGCCGGGTGCAGCTTGCGCACGATCGCCAGCGCCAGCTCGGCCGACTTGCCTGCCGCCTGAGCTTCGGCGGCGATGTTCTTCGCGATCGCCGCGGTCTGCTGCGCGATCGTGCTCAGCGTCGTGGCCACCTGCTTGTCGAACGCCGCGACCGCCTCGTTGCGTCCGCGCGTTGCGCCGGCTTCCTCGCCCTTGCGGCGGGCGATGTCGCAGGCGCCCTGCATCTCCGCCTCGGTGAACATCGGCGCGGGCGGGGCGGCGGGAGCGGCCGGAGCCGACGCGCCCTTGCCGGCAGCCGATGCGCTGCCCTTGGCCTGAGCGCCGCCAACATTGCTTTGGGGCGCTTCACCAAAATCGTTGTCGAAGAGGAATTTGCGAACCACTGCCATCTCTCGTTCCAGAGCCCTAATAGATCAGCTCGTCTTCGCCCTTCTTGTCGCTCAACATGATCTCGCCCTTGGCGGCCAGCTCCTTGGCGACCATCACCATTGCCAGCTGAGACTCTTCCACGTCGCGCAGCCTGACCGGGCCCATCGCGGCCATGTCCTCCTTGAGCATCTTCGACGCGCGCTCCGACATGTTGGACAGAAACAGGTCGCGCAGCGCCTCCGACGCACCCTTGAGGCAGAGCGGCAACTTGTCCTTTTCGATGTTGCGCAGCAGCGTCTGCACGCCGCCCGGATCCAGCTTGCCGAGGTCCTCGAAGGTGAACATGAGGGAACGGACCTTCTCGGCGGAGTCGCGGTTGCGCTCCTCCAGCGCGGTCAGGAAGCGGGATTCCGACGCGCGGTCCAGGTTGTTGAAGATCTCGGCGATCATCTCGTGCGCATCGCGCCGCGAGGTGCGGGCGAGGTTGCTCATGAACTCGTTGCGCAGCACGCGCTCGACGTCGTCCAGGATGTCCTTCTGCACCGATTCCATGCGCAGCATGCGCATGATGACTTCCATCGCGAAGGCTTCCGGCAGCATCGAGAGCACGCGCGCGCCATGATCGGGCTTCACCTTGGACAGCACGACCGCGACGGTCTGCGGATATTCGTTCTTCAGGAAGTTCGCGAGCACCGATTCGTGGACGTTGCCCAGCTTGTCCCACATGGTGCGGCCGGCGGGGCCGCGGATCTCTTCCATGATGGTGTCGACCTTGCCGCGGTCGAGCACCTTCATCAGCAAGCGCTCGGTCGATTCGTAGGTGCCGGTCATGGTGCCGGTCGAGGAGATCTGGTCGGCGAACTCGACGAACAGACGCTCGATCACCGTCGCGTTGACCGTGCCGAGATTGGCCATGGTCTGCGAGATCTCGCGGATTTCGTCGTCGTGCATCAGCTGGAAGATCTTGGCGGCGGTGTCTTCACCGACCGACATGACCAACAGCGCGGCCTTCTGCAGGCCGTTGAGGGAGCGGTAATCGTCTTTAGCGCGCATCATAGCGTTGTTCGACCCTGCCTATTGCCCTGTCACTGTTCCTGGTAGACCCACTGGCGGATCAGGTTGACCGCCTGCTCCGGATGCTGGTCCACCAGGTCGGAGATCTTGCGGACCGAGGAGGCGCGCACGCGGCCCTCGACCTGGTTGAGATCGATCATCTGGTCGATCTCCGCCGCAATCTGTTCGGCGTCGCTCGTGTTCGGGATGCTCGGCAGCTGCGTCTGGGCCGGGCCCGGGATCGCAAGGGCGGCGGCGGCGCCCGGCGGCAACGCGAGTTGGTCACCCGGACCGGCCAGCGCGACATTGGCCGGCGCGATGCTCGGCATCGCCAGGATCCGGCCCAGCAACGGGCGCACCACCAGCAGCAGGACGAGCAGGGCGACGACCGCCAGCACGACCAGTTCCGCGAGGCGCATCAGGTCGGCTTTGTCGAAGCCGAGCAGCATGCCGCCGTCTTCGACGATCTCCGCCTCGGCGAACTTCATGTTGGTGACCTGCACGACGTCGCCGCGGGCCTCGTTGAAGCCAATGGCGGACTTCACCAGCGCATCGATCTGCGCGAGCTCCTCCGGCGTGCGCGCGGCATAGGTCTTGGTGCCATCCTCGGCGACGGTGGTGATGCCATCGACCAGCACTGCGGCCGATATGCGCTTCACTTCGCCGCCGGCCTTCACTTCGGTGCGGACGGTCTTGGAGATTTCGTAGTTGGTGATTTCCTCAGTGCGGCCGTTCTGCGAGCTGGAGCCGCTGCTGCCGTTGGCATCCTGGCCCGGAGGGTTGGGTGTGTTGTTGGCGACGCTGACGTTGTTGGCGCCCTCGCGCTCCTGGGTGGTGCCGGTCTCTTCGATCGAGTTGGTGGAACGGACGACCTGGCCGTCGGGATTGAAATCTTCCTTGTTGGTGGTGACCTGGTTGAAGTCGAGATCGGCGGTCACCTCGGCGCGCACCTTGCCGGCGCCAAGGGTTTGGGCCAGCAGCTGCTCGATCGATTGGCTCAGGCGCGCTTCGTAGGACCGGCGCATGTCCTCGGAGTTGGCGGTGTCGAGCGCGCCCTCGTCGGCCCCGCGCGCCAGCAGCTCGCCGTTGTTGTCGATCACCGACACGTTCTTGGACCGCATGCCGGGAACGGCCGAGGAGACGAGGTGCTGGATGGCGGAGACCTGGCCCTTGTCCAGGGTGCCTTGCAGCGCCAGCACGACCGAGGCGGTCGGCTCTGCGCGGTCGCGCGAGAACAGTTCGCGCTTCGGCATCACGAGGTGGACGCGGGCCGAGCGCACCTGATTGATCGAGCGGATGGTGCGTGACAGCTCGCCCTCGAGGGCGCGGATCTGGTTGATCTGCTGCACGAAGTTGGTGGTGCCGAGGGCGTCGGCGCGGTCGAAGAGCTCGTAACCGATCGAGCCGCCCGAGGGGATGCCTTCGGTGGCGAGGGCGAGACGCAGCCGCGCCACCTGGTCCTGCGGCGCGTAGATCTGCGAGCCGTCGCCGCGCAGTTCGTAGGGGATGCCCTGGGCATCCATGCGCTGGACGATCTGCCCGCTGTCGCTGGGGTCGAGGCCGCTGTAGAGCAGCGTCATGCCCGGCGTCGCGAGGCGGGTGACAATGAAGACGAAGAAGGCAACCAGGGCAAAGCCGACGGCTGCCAATGCCACGAGGCGGGTCGCCCCCAGGTTGCGCAGCGTTTGCATCAGTCCATTCACGAGCGTCACCGGTGTTCGAATATGTGGCCCATCCGTCGGTCGGCGATTGCGCGAGTTCGCTTAAAATTTTCCGCAAATCATCTGCATTTGCGCGCAGTACCGCCTGACGACGGTTCGACGATAGGCTTCAGGACTTAACAAGCCCTTAAGTCACGGCAAAAATTGCCTAGAGCTGGGAAAAACCTGCCGGGTGTGGCGAAAGTTTCGCAGACGGAAAGAGGGGAAGGACTTGGACCGCGCGCGCTTATTCAGCGGTGCGCATGGCTCCGCTGCGGCGCGCTGCGGCACGATAGTCCTGCAGGCGCGTGGTCCGAAGGCCCCGCATCCCGTGGCGGTCGATCGACCGCTGCCAGGAGAGGAACTCCTCGACCGAAAGTGTGTACCGTGCACAGGCTTCTTCTAGGCTGATCAGACCGGCGCGCACGCCAGCGACCACCTCCGCCTTACGGCGGATGACCCAGCGCCTGGTGCCGGGGGGAGGCAAGTCTTCGAGGCGCAAGCGGCGCCCGTCAATTCCGAGGACCACCACGCTTCTGTTGCCTTCGAGCTCGGCGTCCATCGACTCCTTCCTCGGTGCAAATCCGATGTCTTCCGAGCCTATGCCCTACGACTTAAGGAATCGCTAAATAAGGACAACAGCCTAGTTGGAGATTGCCGCGGTTTTTCGATAAAATTTTAGCTATCCAGTATTCGCGACAAATGCCGAAGTATTCTCAAGTATCGCTGCTGTCGGTCGGCGTGGGCTTGGTGACCTTGAGGACCTTGTCGATCGGGAAACCGACCGAGCCGATGAAGAGTTTGACTTCGCCGTCGGTGATTTCCGTCGAATCCACCACGCCGAAGCTGGTGATCTTCGACGAATAGGTCTTGCCCTGCTCGTCGGCATAGGAAACGGCCACCCGGTATTGGCCGTCGGGCAGCTGGTTGCCGAAGGCGTCCTTGCCGGCCCAATCGACGTTGTAGGTGCCGATGCCCTTGTTGGCTTCCTGGACCAGCACGACTTGGCCGCGCGAATCATAGACCGACAGGACCGCCTGGCCGGCGGTGTGCTCGATCTCGTACTGGAACTTGGCCTTGCCGTCCTTCAGGCTGACCTTGTCGCTGTCCACCGCCACCTCGTTGCCGAGGAAGCTGACCGCGTTGAAGGCGTTGGTCGAGGATTGCAGGCTGATCAAGCGCTCCAGGCTCTTGTTGGAGGCGATCTGCTGCTCGACCTGGCTGAACCCGACCAGCTGCTGGGTGAACTGGGCGGTATCCATCGGGTTGAGCGGATCCTGGTTCTGCAGCTGCTTGGTCAGCAGCAACAGGAAATTGTTGTAGGTGTCGTCGAGGCTGTCGATCGCGGCGTCGGTCTTCGACGTCGAACTGGTGCTGGCGTTCGACTGGCTGGCGGCGCTCTGCGCCATCAGATCCTGGATACTCGGTATATTCATCGTCCTAGCTCCCGGCCTTCATCAGACCTGCAGATTCACGACCCCGGCGGCGGTATCCGTCACCTGGGCAACCGGAGCTTCCGGCTGGTCGCCATCGGATTCGGCGTCCAGGACTGTGCCGCCGGTGGCCGAGGCCCCCGACTGACGCATGTCCTGGGCGAAATCCTGATCGCCACGACCCAGGCTGAAGGACAGATCGCCGCCCTCCATGTTCAGACCAGCATTATGCAAGGCGCGTTCCAACCCCTTGGTGTCGCGCTGCAACAGCTCGAGGGTGCTCGGGCGCTCCACCGTCACGGCCGCCGTGACCCGTTTTTCCTCATCGATTTCAAGCTTCACGTGGATGTTGCCGAGCTCGGCCGGAGAGAGCTGGATCGAGAACTTGTTGGTTCCCTCCCGGACGGCGCGCTGGAGGTGGACGGCAACCTGCTCATGGGCCGGCAAATTCTGCAGGTGCTGGCGGAGCTGCGCGATGAAATCCGGGCGCTTGCCGGCAGCGCCCTGGGCGAGGGGCAGGGCCCAGCCCTGGCCGGCGCCGTTCTCGGACAGCGCCTGGTCGAACGGCTCGCCGGTGCTGGCGAATTCGCCGCCGAGACCGGGCTGCGGCAGGGTGGTCGCATGCGGCTGCGCCGGCTGAGCCGGGGTGGCCGTTACCGGCGATGCCGGGGTCGCGGGCGTGGATCGCGCCGCGTTCGCACGCAGCTTGAGGTCCGTCGACGAGCGCTCCGGCCGCGCCGGAGCAATAACCGCAGGCTCAACCAGTGCGGCGGCGGCTTGCTCGGTCTGCAAGAGCGGATGCACCGGCCTTGCCGGAGCGGTCGGGAGCGCGGGGATCTGGGTGACCGCCGCTGCTGGGGTTGCACCGGCTACCGGCTGGCCGGTCATGAGGGCAGCCACACCGTCGGTCAGGCCGGCTTCGGCCATCGCTGCGACAGCCTGCTGCTCAGCGGTTGCCTCGGAATTCGTCTCGGCGCCGTTCGACGGCGTGTCCGTCGCGGCCTGATCCGTGGGTTCAGGCAGGATGCCCTCTTCCGTCGGGAGCGCCACAGCCGTCAGCGCAACATCGCCGTCGGTGGTCGCTTCGGCGGTGGATTGGACGGAAACGATGGCCACAGGCTCAACCGCCTTGGCTTCGGTGGTCTCAGCCGTGGCGTCGGTTTCGGCCGGGGCTTCGGCGGTCGCTTCCTGTTCAGGCGTATCGGTGCCGGCGGCGGCGCTATCCTCGGGAAGAGTCGGCTCTTCTTCGGTCGCGCAGCGTTCGGCGCCGGTTTGGTCGGCAGGGCGAGGCAGGCAGCGATCGGAATCCTCGACCCGCTTGGCCTCGCCGCGCAGCGTGCGCTCATGCGCGATGACGACCCGCGCCGGGCGGCCGGACAGCGGATCGGCGGCCTCTTCGCGCTTCTTCGGCGCATGGACGCGCTGGTCGATCTCGAAGTGCCGCTTCAGGAGGTCGGCAAACGGGTCCTGCATCGACGGGCGGCGCCAGTCGATCTGGAAGTCCACCGCGACCTTGGGCTCGAACTGAACGGTGCTCATGCTTGTCCTGTCAGGCAATGAAATTGACCAGCGACAGCCGCGAGACCTGCGAGTAGACGCCGAAGCTGGCTTGCAGCTGCAGCTCCACCGCTTGCAATTTCGCGGCCACTTCGTTGGGGTCTATGGCTTCGATCTTGTCGCTGTCGGAGACGTTGGCGTTGATGGTGGTCTGGTGCGACAAGGTGGTGGCGGAGAACAGGGCGTCGTTGACGGCGTTGTCGCTCTGCAGCGCGCGCACCCCGGCGAGCGATTCCGTCGCCAACTGCTTGGCGATGGTCATCTTCTCGGCGTAGGTGTCCGGGTCCTGCACGGCGGACCGGGCGTAACGCAGGGCCAGGCTCAGCTTCTGGAACGCCACCTCGTTGGCGCTGAAGGTGTATTTCACCTGCAGCTTGTCGGCGATCACGATCGAGGCGCGTTGCCAGGCCAGCGTCGAGTCCGTCGCTTCCTGGTGCACGTTGTATTGGGTCGGCGTCGGATCCGGCACCGCCGGCGGCTGCTGGACCCGCGGCTCGGTCTCCAGCTCCACGCCCACCGTGGCCGCGGTCAGGATCAGCTGACCGCTGCCGGTCGGACCCGGTACCGCCGAAGCGGGGAACTGCGGAACCTGCGCGTTGATCAGCGCCGTCAGGCTGATGGCGATGGCGTCCATGTCGGCTTCGGTGCCGGTGGTCGTGTAGCGCACGGTTCGGCCGTTGACCGTCACCTCGTAGACATCGCCCTTGCGGCCGACCGGGCCGCTCAGCTGCACGGTGTCGATCTGCGGCAGGGGACCCGCCGGAATGTTCTGCACGACCGTGTTCGTGGTCGGCGCCGCCGTCGTATTGGGCGCCGCATCGGTCGTCAGCAGAGCGGTATAGGTCATGGGCGTGCCGGGCGTATCCGACACGATCGAGAGGCGGCCGTTGCGCACCGAGGCGGTCACGCCGATGCCAGCCGCATTGATGGCGGAGACGAACTTGGCGGCGATCGAGGCCTGATCGTCGGTGGCGGCGTTGGTGACCGTGAACGGGCCGCCGGCCGGCGCCGTGAACGTGATGGTGTATTGATCGCCAGCATCGAACGGTCCGGCAAAGCCGATCTCGTCGCGCTGTGCGACCGGCACGACCGTGCGCTGCGTCGTCTCGACGGTGGGCGTGTTCTGCACGGTGGCATGCGAACTGAAGGCGGTGCTTGCCCGCAACTCCAGCTGTCCGTCGCCCAGGTTGGTGGGGGTCACGGCGAAGGGCGGCTGGTGGTTGGCGATCTTCGCGACCAGCTTGTCGATGATGGTGTTGAGGTCGGGCTCGTCGCCGGTGGTGCGATAGCTGATGGTGACCGGCGTCGCATGGGCCGGCGGATCGGTGATGGTGACGCTGAACACCTCGCCGATCAGGCCGACCGGGCCGTCGAGGGCGATGACATCCACCTGGTCGCCGCTGATCGGCACGTTGGCCTGCACCGTCTCGATGGTTGACGGCGTCGGATCGTTGCCGGTCGCGGCGACGGTGAAGGCAGTGCCCGCGGTGTCCGCCGTGATGGTGAAGCCGTGCGCGTCGATGTCCTGGACCGACACGGCAGCCAGCGGGCCGACCGCGGCCGCCATGGCCGCCGCCAGCTCCTGCTGGCTCATCGGGCCGTTGAAGACGAGGGGAGTGCCATTGACGGTAAGCGTCTCGGTCTGGCCGGTGCCCAACTGGTCGGTGGTGATGCGCATGACCTGTCGGATGGTGCCGCCGGCGAGCTGGAACGTGGTGTTGCTGCCGGCGGTGTTCTCGGAGCCGCTGGGATCGGGCAGGCGCCTCAGATCGACCACCGGCGCCTGCTCGTTGGCGTTGATGCCGCCGAACAGGTAGCGGTCGTTCACCTGCTCGTTCAGCAGGGCGTTGAGCTCGATCAGCGCGGTCTCGACCTGCTGCACGATCGGCGAGATCTTGCCGGCGCGGGTCAGCGAGGATTCAATGGTGTTCTCGGTGCCGCCGAGGATATTGGTGGTCATGGCGCTGGTGTTGAACAGCGGCCCCGGCTCGGTGCCGGTGATCACCAGCCGTTCGCCGACGACCTGCGCGGTCGCGCGCGCACCGGCGGTGGAATTGTTGATCTGCGCGGCGAGATTACCGGCGATCTCCTCGTAGCTGCCCTCGGTGCCGTTGGTGACGTAGCTGAACAGCGTGCCGTCGACCACCACCTTGTAGACGTCGCCGGTATCGCCCAGGTCGCCGCTAAATGTGATCGTGTGCTGCTGCTTGGTCGGCGGATCGGAGTTGGGCGCGGTGAAGGCCTGCAGCATCGTGGCGTTGATGTCCTCGATGCTGGTGAACACGCGGTCGTAAGCCTTGACGTCGGTGGCCGCGCTCTTGATCGCTTCCAGATAGCCCTGGCGGCGCGCGATCTCGGCGCGCAAATCGACCAGCCGCTGCGTCTCGACGCCGTAGGTCGTGAGGTCGCTCGACTTCTTGCCGCTGTTGAGCTGCTGGGTGAGCGTTGCCAGCGACGTCTGCAGGCGCTGGAAGCCGTTGACGTTGGAGAGATAGGCGGCGTAGGTCGAGTATCCGTTGACGGGCATGATGGCTTGTCCTTACCGCGACACTGCCGCCTGCAGCGTGTCGAACAGGGTCTGGATCACGGTCATCAGCCGGGCCGAGGCGGCGTAGGCGTTCTGCAGCAGCTGCAGATTCGCCAGTTCCTCGTCCAGGTTGACGCCGGTCTCCTGCTGATAGCGCTGCTCGGTCATCGCCAGGGTGTCGGCGTTCAGCTTGGCGCTGTCGCTGACGATCTTGGCGTTGGTGCTGGAAGCGCCGATGATGCCGGACATCAGTCCCTTGTAGGAAACGTTGGTCAGGCTGAGGCCGACCGCGATGAAGTTCCGGTCGTTGCTGTTGAGGGCGGTGACGACGTTGGCGGCCGAGTTCTTCTTGAGCTGCTGCGTGCCGGCCAGCAATTCGCTGTTGACGGCGAAGGTATAGCGGTCGTTGTTGGTGAAGAAGCCCTGCGTCAGCTCCGGCAGCTGGCCGTTAACCGAGCTTACCACCGTGAACGCCGTGTCGACGTTGTCGCCCACCAGCTGCAGCGAGGCGACGCCGTTGATGGCGGTCACGTCGAGCGTGCCGTCGGCGTTGATGATGGCGGCCAGCTTCTGGGCGATCTGGTCCATGTTGGTGTCGTTCTGGGTCGCCGTATAGCTGTAGACCTTGCCCTTGATCGTGATCTCGAACACGTCGCCTTCGACCAGGCTGCCGCTGAGGGTGACAGTGCCCATCTGCGGCGTCGTTGGGCCGGGCCGCACGGTCACCAGGTGCGACGCGCTCACGCGCAACGAGCCGGTGGAATTGTTGTAGGCGGCCGCGAAGGTCGGCGGGTTGCCGGTCATGGTGGTGAAGGCGCTGACCACCATGTCGAGTTGGGAACGCAGCTTGCGGATGACTTCGGAGGCCGGGTCGGCGCTGGCCGGCTGGCCGGCCGCGGTGCCGTCGTAGCGCAGGTTCAGCAGTGCCTTGATCTTGCCCTCGCGCAGCAGGTTATTGACCGGCTGGCCGCTGTCGACCGAGATCACGTTGGTGCCGTCGAAGTCGAACCGCGCCGGCGCGCCGTCGAGCAGTGACAGGCCGGCCGGCGTGAACAGCGCGATCGCGCCGTTCTCGCGCTCGACCGAGCGCACGTCGACCAGGTTGGCGAGCTCGCGCACGATCGCATCGCGCTGGTCGGTCAGCTCCAGCCGCTCCGCGCCATTCGGATCGGAGGCCTTGATACGCAGGTTGAGCTCGAACACCCTGGCGAGCTTGTCGTTGAGCTCGTCCGTGGAGGCGTCAAGATTCTTGCGGATATCGCCATCGATCTGGTCGATGCCGGCGCTGAGGCGGCGCACCTCGGCAGCCAGCTGGTCGCCGAGCGCGATCACCTGGTGCTGGGCCGCGGCGCTTTCCGGCTGCGACTGGAAGCTCTGCCAGGCGGCCGTGAACTTGTTGAACAGATCCGGCAGGGCGGCGGTGTCGGAGCTGGCGCCCATCAGGGTCTGGATCCGGCTCAGATACTCCTGCTGCGTGTTGGTGAGGCCGTTGGCCGAGGTGAAGGATTCGAACTGGCGGCGCAGCGACGCGCTGATCGCCGCCTGAAACCCGGCGACCTGGACGCCGCCAACCTGGCCCTCGCCCAGGTTGGATGCTTCCCGAAGCAGCGTCTTCTTGGTGTAGTTGGGATCGTTCGCATGTGCGACGTTGGCCGAAACCAACTGCACATGCGCCTGATTGACCCGAAGCCCGGAGATCGCCGCGTTGAGAGCTGCGTTCAAGGACATGTTGTCACCCGTCCCGGATTATTCGATTACCGCTTGATGTTGATGATGTCGGCCAGCATCTCGTCGGCGGTTGTGATCACGCGGGTGTTGGCCGAGAACGCGCGCTGCGTGACGATCATCTTGGAGAACTCCTCCGCGATGTCGACGTTGGAGCCTTCCAGCGCGCTGCCGCGCATCGTGCCGGCGCCGTTGTCGCCAGCATTGCCGATGCGAACCGCACCGCTGTCGAAGGTCTCGGTGAAGCCCTGCGCGACCTCGCGCTGCAAGGCGCTCGGATCGTTGAACTGGGCGAGCGGCACGCGGAAGAAGACGCGGCTGCGGCCGTTGTCGTACGCCAGTTCAACATCGCCGTTGTCGCGGATGCGCACATCGTTCAGCAGGCCTTGCGGCACGCCGTCCTGGGTCAGGCGCGACACGTCGATGTTGTCGCCCGCGAACTGGGTGATGCCCTCGGTGGTCTGGAACTGGCCGAGGTTGAGATCGATAACCTGCGCGCCAAGGCCGTAGTCCACCGTGAACGAGACGTTGATGTCCTGGCCCGCCGTCTGCAGCGTCGGCACCGACGCGTTGCCCGACGGGTTGAACTGGTTCGAGACCGCGACCACCGTGCCCGCCGTCGTGGGCGTCTGGCCGAACTGCACGTCGATGAAGCCCGGCACCGTCCCGTTGGTGGCAGTGGCGGAAGACGTGAAGGGCACGCCGGCATTGATCGCAGACAGCGAGATGACACCGGCGGCCGCAGTCGCGGTCACGCCGAGGCCGGGATTGGCGTTGATCTGCGCGGCGAACCGGGTCGCCAGGTCGCTGAGGCTGGTCTCGGTGCCATCCGCGACATAGGAGATCGATTGCGAGCCGATGGTCAGCGCATAGGTGTCGCCGATTTCGCCGGGGCCGACCGTGCCGCCCAGGGTCAGGGTATCGGTCTGGGCTACCGGCGGTGTGTTCGCCGTGGTCGTTGTAGAGGTGCTGGCGCCATCGCTGCTGGCGGAGGTCGGCGTCTCGGTGCCGCCGAAGGCAATGGTGAAGCTTCCGGCCGTCGCGTCGGACTGGATCAGCAGACGGTCAGTGTTGTTGGGATCTTCGATGGCGGTCACTTGGCCGTTGATGACGCCGTTGGCATTGATCGCCAGGACCAAGGCGTCGCGAACAGCCTCGGGGCTCGAGAGCGGGGTCGTGCCGTCGACCGTGATGGTGGTGCCATTGATGGTGATGCTCGAGGTATCGCCGGCGAGAAGAAGCGCGCTGGGGATGTCGACGCCTTCGAGCTGGCCGGAGCCGTTGCCGGCGAGGTTGGCGGTGAACGGCGTTCCGGCCACATCGGCGACGATCTGGAAGGTGTTGCCGACGACGTTGCTGCCGGTGACGATCGAGCTCATGCCGGCATTGCCGTTGATGGCGGCGACCAGGGCCGAAGCGGCCTGGGTGGCGGTGTAGCCGGTCGAGGGCGCGGTGACCGAGACGCTGTTCGCGCCGATGGTGACGCTGATGGTGCGGCCCGGCGCCATGCCGGCGGCCGGCAGCGTGATGGTGTTGACCTGCGCGACCGGGGCGACGTTCGGCTGCAGCGTCGCGGTGGCAGCGGACTGGTCGTTGACGCCGCTGATGGTGCCGTTGACCGGGTCGAGCGTGCTGTCGTCAGCCTGGATGTCCAGCATCCACAGATTGTCGGCGCGCTTGGTCCACACCAGAGAGACATTATGCGGGTTACCCAGCGCGTCGAACACCTGGACGCTCGTTGGAGGCAGCGGAGTGGTCGGGTTGATGGGAGCGTTCGACGGCAGGTTGCCGACGAACTCGATCTCTTCCGTCGGCGTCGGCTCGTCGATGACCTGGGAGATCTGGATCGGCGACACGACCGAGGTGTTGGGGATGCCGGTTTCCGGATCGACTTCCCAGCCGTTCAAGTAGTAGTTGCCGTTGTTGACCAGGTAGCCGTCGCGGTTGACCTCGAAATCGCCGGCGCGCGTGTAATAACGCAGCGCATCGAACGTCGTGTCGGTCGCGGTCTGGTTGCTGGCGCGGCTGACGATGAAGAAGCCGTTGCCGGTGACGGCGAGGTTGGTGTTGTTCTGGGTCTGGGTGATGTTGCCTTGGACGCCGTTGGCGAAGTACGGCGAGGCGATCACGCCGCCGGGCGAATGCAGGTTCTGGTTCGACACCGTGATCAGGGTCTCGAACCGGGTTTCAACCCGCTTGTAGCCGGTGGTCTGCGAGTTCGCGATGTTGTCGGAGATGTGTCCGAGCGACCGCGACTGCGCGTTGACGCCGCTGACCGCTGTAAACATCGCGCCAAGAATGCTCATTTTAGGCCTCTTATTGATGGGACAGTCCCAGGTAGCGGCATTAATGCAAGCCGCGGGCCAAGCAGCTTGGCGCCGGATTGTCTTTCCAAAATAGATGCTTAGTCGAAGTGGCGCGGCTGGAAATGCGACCACGCGCCGCCGGCGTCAGGTTCGCTCGGCCAGTCCTGCTACCCGCTCGTCATATTTTGCCGGGCGGCGACCGATGTGCAGTTTCACCTTCGATTAACCATACCGCGCTATCACAGCGGCATGGCGATCAACGTCCTGATCCTCTCGGTTCTTCAGCAGATACGGCCTCATCTGCCCGCCGGCGCGAAGATCTGCTGCCTGGGCTATCCGGATGTGATGGTGTCTACCGAGCAGGCGCAGCAGCATCTGGGAGAAGAGACCGCGGCGCGGCTGCAGTATCGCGCGGATTCCGACGCCATCCTGAACTGGCACGGGCTGAAGCCGCATCTCGACCGGGTGATCGACGCGCAATCGCTGTTCGACGCCATGGGCCTCGAGCTGACGGTGGTCGATCTGGTCGCCTCGCGCGGCGGAGAGCGCATCCTCGACCTCAACGGTCCGCTGGAGGCCGACCTGGCCGGCTCGTTCGACGTCGTGCTCGATGCCGGCACCATGGAGCATTGCTTCAATGTGGGTCAGGCCGTCCGCAACATCCTGGACATGGCCAAGGTCGGCGGGTTCATCATCCACCAGAACCCGATGACCATGATCAATCACGGATTCTTCAACTTCTCGCCGACCTTCTACCACGACTTCTACGGCCAGAACGGCCATCAGCTGGTGGCGCCGATCTGCGGTGTCGCGGCCCACGGGATCGAGGTGGAATCCCGCAAGCTCGAGCACATCAAGCGCGATTCCGTGCCCTTATCCATGACCATGATCGTGGCGGTAGCGCGCAAGCAGCATGCGCGACCGGCGACTTGGCCGATGCAGTCGAAATACTTGAACAATCCCACCCTGAAAAGCTAGATCGCGGCCGGAACGGAGCCGTCTCAGGCCGTCTTCTTGATCACGGCGATGTCGCGATAGATGTGGATGAACTCGATCTCGCCTTCGTCCAGGTCCTTGAGGTTGCTTTCGATCAAGGTCAGCAGCGAGCGGCGCGCCTGGTGCGAATCCAGCGTGCGCTCGAGGCTCGCGATCACGAACAGCCCGTTGGGCTTCAGGTTGGGCCAGTTCTGGCGGAAGGCGGCCATGATGTGGCTGTCGGAGCTGTCGTCGATGACGATGTCGAAACTGCCCTCGGTGGGTTCCGTCTCGGCATCGGCACGGACAGCACGCGCGTCCTTGAAATAGCGTGACCAGATGTCGAGCGAGATGCCGTCATCGGCGCCGATCTCCAGCAGCTGCACGCCGGCGCGGCAGCGCAGCGGCTCGAAATAGCGCTCATAGAGCGGCAGGCTGCGCGCGCGGCTCGACGCCTGATCGAGCTGGAGCTGCTGCGCGATCTCGACCAGCGAGAGAAGCTTGGGAGGCGCCGGCTGCTTTTTCTCGACCGCGGCCGGCTCGGGCGCCTTGGGCGCGGCCGCGACAGGCGCGGGTGCAACAGGCGTGGGTGCCGGCGCCGCTTGCTCGATCGGCTTGGGTTGCTCGACTGGCTTTGGCGGCTCGACCGGCTTGGGCTTGGCAAACGGCTGCGCGATCTGCGGCCAGCGCTGGGCCTGGTATGCGATGATCGGGTCCAGGACCGCCTTGCGCGGACCCTTCAGGTGCAGCACCGCACGGGTGTCCAGCTGCCGGGCGGAGTAGGGCCGATCCATCTCGATCGAGAAATTGAAGGTCGAGCAGGGATAGTAGCGGATGCGGGCGCCGAACGCCTTGGCGCTGTCGAGCGTGCTCGGCACGCCCTGCGGACAGGTGAGGGCATTGAGCGAGAGCTGCCCGCCGCGCCAGCGCTTGATGTTGCCGTAATAGCCGGTGACCGCGGCATTGCCGCACAGCCGGTCATAAGTGCCGAGATAGCCGGCGAAGAAGGCGCGCACCAGGTCCTTGTTGCGGCTGTTGGCGAAGATCACGCCCTCGTTGATCGGCATCAGGCCGGGATCCGGGCGATAGGTCGCGCCGATGTCGAAATGGCCCTGGAACAGGTTGGCAATCGGCGCGTTCAGGAACGCGTCGCTGTCGAGGAACGCCGTCGGCGCGTTGAACTGGCGCGAGCGCACGAACGCGCACATCGCGATCACGCGCTCGTACATCGGGCTGGCTTGATCCAGCGGCAGGCGCACGATGGTCAGGGACGGATGCTCGATGTCCGAGAGGAACTGGCTGTCGGTGGCGAGGACGAAGCGTGCGGCGGGCTGCGCCGCAAGCGCCGCGGCGATGCAGTGACGCACGATCCGGTCGTAGTCGAACTTGCTGTGATCGATCGCGACGTCGCGGTACTTCACCGCGGCTTCGGCCTGCGGCACCGATGCATGGAACGCGAAGCAGACCGCGGGCGCGCCGGCCGGTTCGGCCGCGGCATCGAACGCCGCCTGGAACTGCGCCAGACGCGCCCCTGTCGCCGGTGCAATCTCGCCGCTGCGCTCCGAGCGCGCGATCGCGATCAGGCTGTCGAGGTCGAGCGTTCCTCCGTCGTGCATCTACAGCCTCACCGGGAAGGAGCGCGCCCACTGGCCGAGCACGATGAAGGCCCAGATCGCGTTGATGTTGTCGACCTTCGACATGACGTTGAGCGCCTTGGTCCGGCCGCTGAAGAAGCGCGTCGCCTTCAGGGTCTCGAACGCCTTGCCCATCTCCGCATGTACCGCCTTGACGTTGTTCAGGAACACGCTGGCCGGCATGCCGAAGCCCTTCTTGGGCAGCAGCGCGACCTCGCGCGGCAGGTAGCGGCCGGCGATCTCGCGCAGCACCAGCTTCGCCATCTTGGAATTGAGGCAATACTGGGTCGGCAGCGTCTTGGCTTCGCCCAGCACCGCGTGGTGGAAGAACGGCGTGCGGGTCTCCAGGCTGCTGCGCATGCTCATGCGGTCGACCTTGGCGAGCACGGCGCCGGGCAGGTAGTAGGCGAAGTCGAGCTGGCGCAGGCCGTGGATGATGTCGCGGCCCGGGTGCTGGAACAGCGGCAGCGGCGTATCGAGCTCGCTCTCCAGCACGTCGCGGCTCTCGGGCAGGGCCTGCTCGATCGGATCGATGCCGAACACCGGCAGCGCGCCGCCGTAATATCCGGTGACCGCGGCCCTGGGGTTATCCTGGGTGCCGCCGCCGAACCGCTTGCTCATGGCATCGTAGCGGCCATAGCCGCCGAACAGCTCGTCGCCGCCGTCGCCGGACAGCGCTACCGTCACTTGCTCGCGCGCGAACTTGCACAGCAAATAGGTCGGAACGCAGGAGCGGTCGCCGTTGGGCTCGTCGAGCAGGCTGCCGATCGAGCGGCCGACGTTATCGAAATCGCTGGCGCCGAATACATGCTCGGAGTGCTGGGTGCCGAGGTGCTGGGCGATGCTGCGCGCCACGTTGTGCTCGCTGCCGTCGTCGCCCTCGAAGCCGATGGTGAAGGTCCTGGGCACGATGCCCAGGCGCTTGGCCGCCAGCGCGCACACCAGCGAGGAATCGATCCCGCTGGACAGGAACATGCCGAGCGGCACGTCGCTGATCAGGCGGCGGCGCAGCGATTCGATCATCGCGGCCTCGACCCGATCGCAGGTCTGCAGGAAGCCTTCCTGGCTCGCCTCGGCGTCGGGATCGACCTCGAAGGTGTAGTAGCGCCGCTCGAAGGTCTTGCCCTTGGCATCGATGGTCAGCATGCAGCCGGGCTTCAGCTTGCGCACGCCTTCCAGGATCGATTGCGGCGCCGGAACATAGCGATAGAGCATGTAGAGCGCGATCGCGCCGGCGGACATGTTCCAGTCGAGTCCCGGAACCTTGGTGAGGGTGTGCAGCTCCGAGCCGAACAGGAACAGGCCAGGCTCGCTGCGGTAATAGAGCGGCTTCTCGCCGGCGCGGTCGCGCGCCAGCACCATGGTCTTCTGCTGCGTGTCGTAGATCGCGAGCGCGAACATGCCGTCGAGCTGCGGGAACAGAGCGGTGCCGTACTTGATGTAGCCCTTCAGCAGCACTTCGGTGTCGGACTTGCTGCGGAACGTGACGCCGGACTCGGCCAGCTTGTCGCGCAGGTCGTGGAAGTTATAGATCTCGCCGTTGAACACGATGACGTAGCGGCCGCTCTCGTCCAGCATCGGCTGGCGCCCGCCCTCGCTGAGGTCGATGATGCTGAGCCGCTTGTGGCCGAGATGGCAAAGATTGTCGCCGCTGGCCCAGTAGCCGTCCATGTCCGGGCCGCGGTAGTTCATCGCCTCGGCCATGCTGCGCACGATCTGCTGCGCCTGCGGCGCCTCGAACCGGCGATCGAAATTAAGGAAGCCGACCAGGCCGCACATCGCTTGTCCTCAGCGCCGCTTGATGACGATGCCCTGACCAGTCGGGCATTCGTAGGCAAAAGCGCCGCGCGCTTCGAAGAACGGCTTCTGCGCTTGATAGGAGTTGCGGTAGCGGTAGAACCCATAATCGTCGAGCACGATCATGCCGCCGACGGCGATGCGGTCGTAGATCGCCTGCAGGCAGTCGAGCTCGACCTGGGCCGCGTTCAGATCGACCTGCACGAACGCGACCTTGTCCGGCATTTCGCGCAGCAGGGTCTCGGGCAGCATGCCCTTGACGATCTTGATCTTCGGATCGTCGGCGAACAGCTGCCGCACCTGGTCCGCCAGCTGCGGGCCATGATGCTGCTTGGACGGCTCGGTCGGGTGATAGTCAAACAGGTCGTACAGCCACCACTTCCTGCCGGTCGTGGCGAAGTTGCAGTAGCGACGGACGATATCCACGGTCTTGCCGTCGTAGACGCCGATGTCGACGAAGTCGCCCTCGATGTCGAGGCAGGTGCGCGCGGCCCAGCACAAGGTGTAGATGCGCCACAGCCGCGCCCGCAGCACGCCGTCCTCGCGATAGCGCTCGAACGCGGCGACAAACTCCGGCTCGGAGGTGAAGCCGAGATGGCGGAACCAGGTGATGAGGTCGTCGCCGCCATGGGCATGACCGCCCGGCACGTTCACGCCCAGGATCTGCATCAGGATCTTCAGCGCCGACTGGAACGCCACCCCGGCGTTGGGATCGTTGAAGGGCGGGTTCTTGTACTCGTGATTCATCAATGCCATGTGCGGCATGATGGTGGCGGGCATCGGCTGAACGCTCGGCGCGGGCTTGTTCATTGCTGCGCCGCCGCCTGCGGGTGCAGCCGCGCGACCGGCCGGCCGTCGGCGGTGCGGCCGGCGTGCACGGATCGCTCCATCAGCTCGCGCCAGGGACTGGTGCTGTTGGCGGCCTTGTGCTCGGTCTTCCAGGCGTCGCCATACTCGCTGCCGGTGGTCTCCTCATAGATCGGCATGCCCTGGGTGTAATGGACCAGCTTCGCGTCCGAGCGCGGCGCGTCATAGCCGACCAGGTGATTCCACTGCCCGGGAACGCTGCCGACCAGCTCGTCCGACAGCCAGCTCATCGCATGCGGGTTGACGCAGCGGTTGGCATCGTCGACGAAATCGGGGGTCAGGATCCGGTTCGCGGGATGGCCGCAATTGAACATGATCATCGAAGCCCACTCGAATGTTTTCGGGTTCTTGCTGACCATCGCTGCATAGCGCTCGTCGTTGAGGGCGAACAGGTCCGCAACGTCGCCGAGGGCGAGGAAGTCGATGTCAAGGAACAGCGCCCAGCCCTGGTAGTCGCACAGCCACGGCACCAGGAACCGGCTGAACGTGAAGGGCGTCAGGCCCTGGCGCTTCATCGGCAGCGTCGGCAGCACCAGCGGCGAGATCGCCAGCGGTTTGGAAGAGCGGCGATAGAGGCTGAACTGCAGGACGTTGTACGCCACCGCCTGGCGGTGGTCGTAGCCGATGAAGATGCGAAGGGGCTGATTGGATTGTGCGCCAGACATGAATTGGCTCCGGACAAGTCAGGGGGATCATTGGCGCGATATGGTTTTTTTTCCGTAAACATCGGGCCGCGTCGCGCTCGGTTGGGACGTGCAACGCGAATGCCAGACGCAGCTCGATGTATCGCGACCTAGAGCCGCACTTAGCCGGCGACGTGACCGTGTGTGGTTAAGAATGTGTAAACGTGCGCGAGCCGCGCGGGGCGTCAGGAAATCGAGTTGATGATCAGGCCCATCAGCTTGTCGGTCGCCGAGGTGCCGATCTTGGGCAGGTTCTGGATGAAGCTGACGCTGCTGGCGATTGAGGTGGTGAGGTTCGTGGTCGACTCGCTCACATTCGCGACGCCATACGGGTCGTCGGTGGAGCGGGCGGCGCGCTCGATGGTGTCGTAGTCCTGCGAATACAGCCCCTGGCTCAGCTGGATCGCGTAGCTGTACTCTTTCTTGCCGTCGTTGCCGGCGCCATGAGTGCGCGAGACGCGCAGGACGTAATCGCCGGTCTCCATCTCGAAGTTGCCGTCGCGCATGGCCTGATACACGGAATTGGCCACCCCGGCCTTCGCATCCGAATCCGCCAGCAGACGGCCGCTCGACTTGTAATAGACCTGGAAGCGCAGCTGATCCTCGTCCTCCTTGGTGGCGTTGAGGACGCTGAAGGTGGTGGCGGTCTTGCTGGTCACGCGGAACTGGAAGCCGTCGACCGCGTCGCCCGAGCTGAGCGCGCTGAACACGTTGAGCCGGGTCTGGTCCTTCTTGAGCACGCCGATATTGCGCGCGGTGCCGTTGTTCTCGAATTTGACGTCGCGCGTGTCCTTTTGGAACTCCTGCACCGACTTACCGCTGTTCTTCTGCGCCAGCTGCTGCTGGATGCGCTTCACCTCGCGCTCGATGCGCGCAAGCTCGGCGCTGGCGTTGGTGGCGGTCGAGGTGCTGGAGGTGGTCGCCATGTTGTCCCCGCGTTACGCTGAAACCCGCATGACCGATGGACCCGCAGCCGGCTTGGGCGGGACGGTCGCGGCCGGCGCACCGACCGCTGCGGCCCCGGCAGTCGCTGCCGGCTGGACAGATTTTCCCGCCAGGCCTTCGGCGATGGCGCGATTGATATCGAGGATCGGCTGGATCTTGGAGCCGTCGAGGTCTCCCAGGCGCGCCATGACGTGGCGGTCGATCATCAGGGAGAGGGTGAGCACGTTGTCGCGCACGTCCTTGGGCAGCGGACAGTCGGGCTCGCTGAGGGCGGCCTGGAAAATCGACCAGAGCCGCTGATTGAGACGCAGCGCTTCGCGCAAGGCCTCGCCACCGTCATTCATCTTCGCAGCCAGGGCAAGCCGACGCGAAGCCTCGCCCAAGGCCCAGGCCTCGGTGCTGCGCGGATCATCCCCGCTGGGGCGGCTGGTGTAGCCGTTCGGTGCTTTCATTCGCTCCTCGCTTGGACCCCGGAGCCGCCGGTCGGCTGTCAGAACAGCTTCGCCGTCAGCTTCAAGGCGCGATAGTAGTCCTTTTCACGCACGAACCGTGCCACGTCTTCCAGGTCTTTGACCCGATCCGGCCGATCGGCCTGGCAATGGGTCAGCACGGTCTCGAATTTCGTGGAGGTTTCGGCGGTATCCTCCGGAAACAAATAGAGTAGCTGGATCGCCAGATAGAGCTTCTTTTCGTTGGTGTCCGCGTGCTCCTCCTTCATGACCTCGCGGCCGCGAAGGAAATTCGCCTTGTTGTAGAGATAGAAGGTTCCCGGTTCCTCGCCGCGGCCGATGACCGCGCCGTTGACGATGACCTTCTCTCCCGGGCGAAGCGAAAACTTGAGCGGCACCTGGACTTCCTCCCCCTGACCTCGATCTGGAATGGCTCGGCCGATCTTCCAATTCGAACCTTCCGGGACCTTTGGGAAGAAGCGGGCGGCGGCGGGTTGCGCCGCCGCCCAACTCTATCCGACCCTAGCGGTCTAGAACAACCGCAGGATGGCCTGCTGCGCCTGGTTGGCCAGAGACAGCGAGATGGTGCCGAGCTGCTGACGAGTCTGCAGCGTCAGGATGTTCGCACCCTCTTCGTTCTGGTCGGCCAGCGTCAGCTTGCCGGCGCCTTCCTTCAGTACGTCAGAGAACGACGCCGTGAAGTCGAGGCGGGTCAACAGCGTGTTGCTGTTGGTGCTGAGCGACGAAGACGCGGACCGCAACTTCAGCTTCGCGGCGTCCAACTGGCGGATCGCATTGTCGATATCCGAGCGATCGTTCCAGAAGTTCTGGGCGAAGTCGAGCTGGAGGCCCTGACCGTCGGTCTGGACGTTCTGGCTGACCACCGTCACCGTGCTGGTGTTGGTCTCGTTCAACTGCACAGTCAGGTTGTTGGCGTCGTTGCCATCAACCAGCTGCTCAGTCTCCAGAGTGGCCGACTGGCCGGTGTTGGTGCCACGCACGTCGAAGGACGCGGAACGGGACGACGTGAAGTCGCCACGCACCTTGTACGTCACATCGGCGTCCAGAACCGTCGTCGTGCTGAGACCAGCCGAGTTCAGGTTCAGGGCGAACGTCGCACCTGCATTCACGCCGCCCGCGATCGTGAAGTTCTGGGCGGTCGAGGAGGCAGTGGCCAGGTTGACGGCAGAGGCAGTAGCGGTGCCGCCGACGCCGTCCGACAGAGTGATGGTGGCGTTGTCGGCCGAACCGGTCACCGTGATCGACACGTTGGAAACCGCGTTGTCCAGGAAGCCCGAAGCCGCGCTCACCGTGAACACAGCCGTGGAGATGCCCGAATTGGTTTCCGTCGCGTTGATTTCGGTGGCGCTCGCCGAACCAGCCGTCGCCAGAAGCTTCAGCTCGTTGGTGTTGACACCGATGTTGTAGTCGGCGGTGCTGTTGATGCCGACGTTGCTGAGCGTGAACGTCGTCGCGCCACCGCTGACAGCCACGGTCACGCCGGTCGCATTCGCGCCGGTGCCGACCACGGTGTAGCTGTCGAAGGTGTTCGTGACGTAGTTGAAGCTCTGGCCCGTCGCGGTCAGCGCGATCGACTCGTCGACCGAAACGGTGCCGCTCGCGATCTCCACCGAGGTGAAGGCCGGAGCGCCAGTGCCATAAGCCGAGCTGACCGCTTCGGTGTAGGACGAAGCGCCCAGGATCTGCCGCTCGTCGAGGGTGATACGGGCCGTGCCGGAGTCGAACGCAAACGCGTTCTCGCCGTTCGCGACCTTGCCGGAGCCGAGGGCGGACAGACCGTCACGCGTGACAGCTTCGCCGTTCTCGTTGGTGGCAACCACCTGCAGATTGACGTTCTTCTCGATCACCGAAGTGCCGACGCCGGCAGTGTCGGCGACGTCTTCGATGGCGTTGAAGTCGATGTCAAAGCTGACACGCGTTCCGCTGGCGAAACTGGCGGAGAAACGCAGCACCGTGCCCGCCGCCTCGGCCGCATCGGCCTCGGCATTGGTGAAGGTCTGCGTGAAGGTCTGCGTGCCTTCGGTGATCGTGAAGGTCTTGTCCTTACCGGTGCCGCCCGACAGCTTGATCGAGATGCTGTCGAAGTTGAACGCGGACTTCGAAGCGAAGCCGGTGACTTCCACGTTGCTGATACCACGATCGCGCTCGGCGTTCGCGATGTCGTTGGAGTTGCCGGTGATCGCGCCGTCGCCTACCACCGTGATGGCGTAGGTGTCGGCCTCGACCACGTTGGTCGCACGAGCGCCGCTGATGCCGGTCAGGGCATTTACTTCGCTCTTGCTGCTGGCGGTCGCGTCGACGCGCAGACCCGAGCCGACCAGCAGGTTCTTGCCCTGATAGCCGGAGTCCTGGGCCAGCTTGTCGATCTGACGCAGCACGTTGTTGTACTGCTGAGCGAGGCTGTTGCGCAGTTTGACCGAGTTGGCGTCGTTGCCCAACGCACCCAGAGCCTGGGTGGTCAGACCGCGGGCCTGCTCGATCTGTGCTTCGATCGCGGTGATGCCGGAGTCGCCAGCCTTAATCGTGCTGATGGCCTGGCCGATGCCGTCCTTCAGGCCGTCAAGGTCGCCTGCGCGCTGGCTCAGACCCTTCGCGGCGAAGAAAGCCGCCGGGCCGTCGAGCGCGGAGTTGATCTTGTTGCCGGTCGCGAGGCGAAGCTGAGTTTTTTCCAAGAGCGACGACGTCTGCTGCAACAGAAGCAAGTTGCTGCGGATGCCGCTGGTCAATGGGATGTTGTTTGCCATTTTGGAACTGCTCCTTTGGAGGCTTGCTAGCCGTGACGACTTTGCGTGCACGGGCCGGCGCAGATGCACCGGCAGGGAACTAGGTAGCAAGTTCCTTGCCAGCCGGCAGAAGCTGCCTATCTAACGGAAATGTTTGCCTTTTTTGGTCGCCATAGGCCGTCCGAAGGAGGCAATTGTTGCCCCTCGCCCGGCAAAAATTGCCGCTTTAGCGCCTACGGGTAGGGAAAAAATTTCTCAGCGATTCCAATGGATTAGATTTCATGATTCATTAACCATTCCGACCCTAGGATCGCCGGGCCATCGGGCCAGACCCCGAGCGGAACCCAGGCCGATATCTGCAATTTGAGCAGCATTTTAGCGAGATGACATGGCGACCGGCGCATTCTCGACCACTCCGCGCCGCGGGCCGGGCCAGGACGCCGTGAGCGCTGCCAAGGCACGCTCGATCTCTCCCCAGGACGAAGCCAGGATCCAGTCGCTCCTGCTGGCCGCGGGCCGTGCCCACGAGGCGGGGAACCAGGACAAGCTGCAAGCGGCCCTCGAGGAGGTTCTCGAGATCGATCCCGACCACGCCAAGGCCACCTACAATCTCGGCATCCTGCATCGCGACCGCGACGACATCTTCAAGGCGGAAACCTACCTGCGTCGTGCGATCAAGCTCGACCCCTATATGATCGACGCCTTCCAGGGGCTGGCCGACATCCTGTTCGGCGCCAAGCATCTGCTGCCGGCGTCGAAGATCTACGAGGAAGCGCTCGAACGCGCACCCAACCGGCTGCCGCTGCTGCAGAACCTGGCCCGCGCGCGCATGATGCTGAAGGAGGCGGGCGAGGCCGAGCGCCTTGCGCGCCGCATCCTCTCGATCGACGAGCGCGCCCCGGACGCCTGGGCGACGCTGGCTTGGGCGCTCCTGCATCGCAACGGCGATCCGCACGAGACGCTGGAGGCGGCCGAGCAGGCCGCACGCCTTGGCTCCGATGCATCGTATGGGCAGCCCATCAAGGAGCAGGCGCTGCGCCGGGTGGGCCGGGTGGAAGAGGCCGACGCCCTGTGGGACAAGCTGCTGAGCCAGGCGGCGCAGGACTGGGACAAGGCGCGGGCGTACAACGAAGTCTATTACTGGCTCAACGCCCTGGACCGCTGCCGCGCCATCGCCGGCGCCTTCGTCGAGGCCAATCCCACCAAGGCCGAGGGCTTGAAGGATCTGGCGTCGCTGATGATGGCCGAGGGCGAATTCGAGATGGCGCAGGAGGTGCTGGACCGCGCCACCGCCATCGCGCCCGACATCAAGGTCGTGGTGATGGCCAGCGGCCTCAACGCCTTTCGCATCGGCCAGTACAAGCGCGGGCTCGAACTCTACGCCGCGCGCTGGAACCGCAACACCCACGACAAGCCGTGGGACATCCCAGTATCCGACTGGGACGGCAAGCCGCTCGACGGCCACCTGATCGTGTATTGCGAGCAGGGCATCGGCGACTATGCCATGTTCTCGCTGCTGTTCTCGGAACTGCGCAAATACGTGAAGGCCGTCACCATCGAGGTCAACGCGCGCATTGCCAGCCTGTTCCGGCGCAGTTTCCCCGACATGCCGATCGTCGACCGCAATGCGCTTCCGACGAATTGGGATCCCAGCCGCTACCGCGCCAAGATCGGCATGGGCGACCTGCTGTCGCTGCTGCCGGTGGAGATCGAGAACCTACCGAACCGGAGTGGCCATCTCATCCCCGAACCGGCCTTGGCGCTGAAGCTGCGCAACCGCTATCGCGCGCTGTTTCCAGGCAAGCGCCTGGTCGGCATCTCCTGGCGCAGCGGCAACCGCGACAGCGCCACCATCCGCTCGATCGATCTGTCGCTGTGGAAGCCGATCTTCGAGACGCCCGACTGCGCCTTCATCTCGCTGCAATACGGCGATGTGAGCCGCGACCTCGAGACCCTGCGCACCGAGACGGGCCATGTGGTGCATTGGGACCGCGAGGTCGATCCGTTCCAATATCTCGACCCCTTCACCGCGCAGATCGCGGCGATGGACCTGGTGATCTCGGTCGACAACAGCACCGTCCATTTCGCCGGCGCGATCGGCAAGCCGTGCTGGGTGCTGCTGCCGCTCAACTCCGATTGGCGCTGGCTGGTCGACCGGACCAAGTCGATCTGGTACGACAGCCTCGAACTCATCCGCCAACCGAAGGGCGAGGGCTGGGAGCATGTGGTTGCCAACGTCGCGAAGCGGCTGCGCGATATCGGTACCGAGCCTCTCCTGGACGCGACGGCGGAGATCTGCCTGCGCTGCGGCGAAGAGTTGTTGCGCCGCGAGGCGATGGCGCCGGCGGAGGATTTCTTCCGCTGGCTGATGGAGACCGGTCGCCACAAGGCCGCCGCATTCCATGGCGTCGGCAAGGCCGCGCTGAAAGCGAATCATGTGCGCGATGCCGTTGCGATTCTCGGCAAGGCCGCCGAGCTGGCGCCGGAGCGCATCGACTACAAGGCCGATTGGGCGGTGGCGCTGTTCGAAGCCGGCCATCGCGACGCCGGCGAGCGGCTGGCGCGCAACCTGACGCGGCAGGGCAACGAACCGACCGCGCTGATGGCGATGGGCCAGATCCTCGCCGCCAAGGGCCTGCTCGACCAGGCCACCGACTATTTCGCCCGCGTGCTCCGCACCGATCCGGCGCACGTGGTGGCGCGCTCGATCCTGGCCGGATTGCAGGCGCTGCAGGGTGAGGACGAACTGGCGCAGCGCAACTTCGCCCGCTTGGTTCAGCAGGCGCCCGAATTGCCCGGACCGCGCGTCTCGCTGGCGGAGATCGACTTGCGGCATGGCCGCGACGCGGTGGCCTGGCCGAATTTCGCCTGGCGCTTCGGCACGACCCCCGAAGAGCTGCCGCGCCACCTCGCGATGATGGCGCCGGACGATCGGCCGAAATCCTGGACCGGCGGCAAGATCCGGCGCCGCCGTTTGTTCCTGCGCGCCGAGCGCAACACCATGGAGCAACTGCTGTTCGCGCCCTGGCTCGCCGATGTGCTGGACGATGCGCGCACCGTCCGCGCGGAATGCGAGGCCAAGGCCCTGCCGCTGTTGCAGGCGGCGTTTTCGAAGGCGCGCATCGCGGGCGCGGGGACGTTGACCCCGGCCGACATGGTCGAGGACCGCACGCAGATTGCGGCCAGCCTGGGCGACATCGCGCAGGCCTATGGTGGAAAAGCGGCCGGCGGCTGGCTGCAGGTCGACCGCAATCAAGCGGCGTCGCTGCGCCGACGGCTCGTGGCCGACCGGACGAATGATCGCGTGATCGGCCTGGCCTGGCAGCCGACCGGCTCTGCGCTGGGTGGGCTCGAGCCGTTTGTGCCGCTGCTCGATGTTCCGGGTATTCGCTGGGCTGCGCTGCCGATGGGCGGCATGACGCCGGCCTTGTCGCAGCTGCTGTCGACGCCGAACCTGCCGCTGATTTATGAATCGACCTGGATGTCCAATGGGCTAGGATCGGTTGCCGGAACGCTGGCGGCGCTCGACCTATTGATCTCGAGCGAAGATCTGGCGGCGACGCTGGCTGGCGCGGTCGGCAAGCCGGTGTGGAAGATTGCCGGCGTCAATGCTCACTGGTCCTGGGGGATCGAGGGCGGCGCCAGCAAATGGCATCCGACCGCGCGCGTCATCCGCGCAGCCCAGGCACCCGAAGCGCCGATGGCAGAGACGCTGATGGCCGAGCTCGCGCAATTCATCGGCGCGAATCGGAAGGAGTCCGAATGAACCGCAAGCAGCGCCGCACCGCGGCGAAGGTCGACAAGAAGCAGGGCAAGAATGGCGCGGCTACATCCGCCGCCGACAACGTCGTCGAAAAGGCGATCGCCGCCGCGCAAGCGGGCGCTTTCGCAGACGCCGAGCGCGCGCTGAACGAAGTGCTGGCACGCTTCCCGGATCATGTCGAGGCGCTGCATCAAAAGGGCATGCTGCTGGCGCGCACGCATCGGGTCGAGGACGGCATCGCGCTGCTGCAGCGGGCGACCGTGCAGAAGCCGGCCCAAGCCCTCTACTGGAACAATCTCGCCGCCGCATGCCTGACCTGCAACCGGTCGGACGACGCGCGGTCAGCCGCCCGCAAGGCGGTGGAGCTTGACCCGAAATACGCCATGGCCTGGCGCAACCTGGCGATGGCGTCGAGCGATCTCGGCCAGCATCGCGACGCCGCCGAGGCGCTGGAAACCGCCGCGCGGCTGGCGCCGAACGATGCGGAGATCTGGAGCCGGCTGGGCCTGGCCCAGCTCGAGCTGCGCGACGCGGCGCGGGCCGAGACCGCCTTCGCCAAGGCGGTCGCACTCGACCCGGCGAACGCCGAATCCCGGAGCAATCTGGGCGTCCTGCTGACCAAGCGCGGGCGCGCCGGCGATGCGCTCGCGCACCTGGAAAAGGCTGCGGAGATCGAACCGGACCGCTTCACCACCGCGCTGCATTATGGCATCGCCCTGACGCTGAGCGGCGACCCGGCCAAGGCGCTGCGCTGGCTGCGCCGCGCCACCTCGATCAAGCCGAACTCGGACGTCGCCTGGGGCGTGCTCGCCGACGCCGCGATCTCGGCCGGTGAATCCGCCGAGGCGCTCGATGCAGCCAAGCGGGCCGCGCAGTTCGAGCCCGCCGATGCGAACCATCGCGCGCGCTTGCGCAAGCTGCAGCCCGGCGCCACGCCGCGCTCGACGCTGATCGAGCTCGACCTCGGCACGCTGCAATCCTCCGACCAGGACAAGGCGAGCGAGCCCGACCCCTCGACGTCGTTGGATCAGATCTTCATCCGCTGACCTCCGGCGTCTCGGCCTTCGACTAGCCTCTGGCTGCGGCCTCCAGTGCCGCGATGTCGAATTTCACCATCGTGAGCATGGCCTCGGTCACCCGCTTGGCCTTGGCGCGATCCGGATCCATCATCAGTTCGCCGAGCCTCTTGGGCACGATCTGCCAGGAGAGCCCCCAGCGGTCCCGCAGCCAGCCGCATTGTTCCGTGGCGCCGCCCTCCTTGAGGGCATTCCAGAGGCGGTCGATCTGTGCCTGGGTGTCGCACTCGACCATGATGGAGAAGCTGTGATTGAAGGGGTCGAGAGGCCCCGCCTCGACCGCCATGTAGCGCTGGTCGCCGAGGGTGAAGGAGGCAAGCTTGACGCTGCCCGCCGGGCCGCTGGGCGTTTCCGCGGGTATGGTGGTGGTCCATTCGGTCGCCGAGCCAGATATCAAGGAGGTATAGAACTTGATCGCCGCCTCCATGTCCTTCTCGAACCAGAGATTCTGTATGACTTTCATGGTCATGCTCCTGTCACGCGTACATTAAAACCCCAGCGTCGGGTCATCCGGACGGCAGGCGTCGCTTCCCTAGGACGTATGAGCACGCCAGCGCCCGACAGGACTGCAAAATTTTTCTGACGCAAAAGAAAACCGCCCGGGCCTTGCGGCGCCGGGCGGCTCTTTTCGATCTTGAGCCTTGGCTTAGAACAGCCGCAGGATCGCCTGCTGCGCCTGGTTGGCGAGGCTGAGGCTGATGGTGCCGAGCTGCTGGCGCGTCTGCAGTTGCAGCAGGTTGGCGCCTTCCTCGTTCTGGTCGGCCTGCACCAGCTTGTTGGCGCCTTCCGCCAGGACGTTGATGAACTCGTTGGTGAAGTTCAGCCGCGTCGTGATGATGTCGAGGTTGTTGCTGAGCGAGGACGCCGCGCCGCGCAAGCGTAGTTTCGCGGACTCGATCGAGGCCAGCGCGGAGTCGATATCCGCCCGGTCGCGCCATGCGTTCTGCGCGAAGTCGACCGCCAGGCCCTGGCCGTCGGTCTGCACGTTCTGGCTCACCACCGTCACCTGGCTGGTGTTGGTTTCGTTGAGCTGGACCGTGAGATTGTTGCTGTCATTGCCGTCGGTGACCTGCACCGTCTCGATGGTCGAGGTCTGGCCGGTCTGGGCCGCCCGCACGTCGAACAAGGCCTGGTCGGGCGCGGTGAAGTCGCCGATGGCGTTGTATTTGACCGTGCCCTCGGAGTTCGCGACCAGGGCGTTGCTGGCGAGCGTCAGCGTCATGGTGGCGCCGCTGTTGACGCCGCCCGTGATGGTGAAGCTCAGCACCTGGCTGCCCAGGGTGCCGGTCACGGTCGCCGTTCCGCCGTAGCCGTCGCTCAGGCTGAACGTCGAGGCGGAGGCAGTGGTATCGATGTCGAAGGTCAGCGTGTGGGCCAGGTTGTCGGCCAGACCCGAGAGGGTGCTGAGCGACACGCCGGTTCCCGGCAACGCCGCGCCGAGCGCCTGCTCGGTGCCGTTGGCGGCGCCAGCGCTCGACCCGGTGGCTCGGACGATGCCCTGGAAACCAGGCGTCTGCAGATCGAGCGTCACGTTCTCCGTATTGTCGGCCGCCGCGGAGAAGGTATAGGACCCGTTCACGCTGACGGTGGTGGTGACGCCGCCGTTCGGGCCGACCAAGGTGGCGGCATAGCTGCCAAACGTGCCGGTCACGAAATTGAAGTCGGCAGCGGTCGCGGAGGCGGTGAGGGAGTAGGAGAAGTCGTTGGCGATGCCGGATGCCCCAATGGTCGGCGTGCCGACGATCGCATCGGAAGCGCGGCCATAGGCCAGCCCGGCGGTTGCGCTGTAGGCCGCGGCCTGCAGGATGGTGCGTTCGTCCACCGTCATGCGCGGCGTGCCGGAGTCATAGGCCCAGGCGTTCTCGCCGTTGGCGAGCTTCTGCTGGCCCGACTGGTTGAGGGCGCTGCGCTCGATGCGCTGGCCGATGCCATTGAGGTTCGTGGTGGAGACCGAGACATTGACGTTCTTCTCGATCACCGAGGTGCCGACGCCGGCGGTATCCGGCACGTCGTCGATCTCGTCGAAGTCGACGTCGAAGTTAATGTGCGTGCCGCTGGCGAACTGATGGTCGAAGTTCAGCAACCGGCCGGTCGCCTTGGCATTGTCCCACTGCTCGGTGGTGAAGGTCTTGGTGACCGCGATGCTGCCTTCGGTGATGGTGAAGGTCTTGTCCTTGCCCTTGCCGCCGGCATACTTGATGACGACGCTGTCGAAATTGCCCAGCGTCTTGCTGGCAAAGCCGGAGATCGTCAGGTTCTGGATGCCGCGGTCGCGCTCGGCGTTGGCGATGTCGCTGGCGTCGGAGCTGATCGCACCGTCGCCGCTGATGTCGACCACATAGTCGTCCGCCGACACCACGTTGGTGACGCGCGTGTTGCTGATGCCGATGATGGCGTTGGTCGCGCTCTTCGAGGACGAGGTCGCGTCGAGGCGTAGGCCGCTGCCCAGCAGCAGGTTCTTGCCCTGATAGGTGGCGTCGCCCGCCTGCTTGTCGATCTGACGCAGCAGGTTGTTGAACTGCTCGGACAGCGACTTGCGCAGCGCCACCGAGGGCGCGTCCTTGCCGAGGCTGCCGTAGGCCGACGTGATGAGGCCCTTCGCCTGGTCGAGCATCTTTTCGATCGAGGTCACGCCGGTGTCGGCGGCCTTGATGGTGCTGATGCTCTGGCCGATCGAGTCCTTGAGCTGCGAAAGGTCGTCCGCGCGGCGGTTCAACCCCTTTGAGGCAAAAAACGCAACCGCGCCATCGATCGCGGAGTTGATCTTGTTGCCAGTCGCGAGCCGCTGTTGCGTGCGGTCGATTCTTTCGGACGTGAATTGCAGCAACAGCAGGTTGTTGCGGATGCCCGCAGTCAATTGAATGTCGTTCGTCGGCATAGGGTTCTCCTTCGTATCCTGCCAACATCGGCCGCGCTTTGGCGCCCGAGTCATGTCCGCACAGGCGGTTTCGAACCCATCAACGCAACTTGCGTGCCAGACGCTAACTCACTGAATTAGCGCGCACTATTCTTGGTCGGTACAATTTGAGGCAATTTTGGGTGGGAAGGAGCGACGCGGCGAACGGGAAAATTCGTTCTAGCAAAAGGAAATCAACGCACCTGAGTGCAGGGGCTTTTACCCATTCTTAATGGATAGGGGGAAAAATCATCTATACTGCTGTGTGGTATATACGGCCCGAAATCTCGGGCTGGCAGCAAGAGGAAGGAGTAGCGGGCCCGGATGTTGCGCCCGATCACGACATCAAGCGCTTCAGCCAGTTCTGCGCCATCTTCGGTGCAGGCGAGCGCTGCTGCGACTCTTTCGGCCAACGGGGCTCAGGCGACCACGGTTGCCGCCGCGGAGTCGGCGCGCACCCTAGCGGGCGCCAGCAACGCGGAGCAGATGCTCCGCTATAATAGCTTCCAATTCATTTACAGGCAGGACATCGGCCGCATCGTCCTGATCGGCCAGAGCCCGGAGACGGGAGAGCGAGTCATCCAGGTTCCGTCCGAGCAGGTTCTGCGCGCCTACGAGCGCACGGCACGTGTCGAACGGCAGCTGGCGCGGCAGCAGAGCGATCAATCATCGTCTTCCGCGCCGTCTGGCGAGCCGGCACCGTCTCAGCCGGCGCCATCTCAACCGGCGCCGCAGCTCGCGAAAGCGCTTGTTGCTGCAGTCGGCGGCGCCAACCAGGGAAGCGGTGTTGTAAGCCTTTCGGCCTAGTCCGAATTACTTGGCTTGCGAAGTCGGGGCCCGCGCGGGCCTTTTTTCATGCCCGCTGCTGAATGGCGGCTGGGCCGATCGCCGGCTGGCGCCGGCCGCGCCGCAGCGCGCCGCGCTGGTTGTAGCCGGTGACCTGCAAGCGGGGTTCTTCCAGAGCTTCCACGACCGCACGCATCACGCGCTCGTTCACGTCGCGCATGGCGCGAAGCGCGCGCAGATTATCCTGCAGCGCCGCCTGGAACCGCTCGGTCGCCTCGGTCAGCTCTTCCTTGAGGACGTCGGTGACCGCGTCGGCCGCCATGTCCGGCTCCTTCAGCGCCAGCACGAAAGCGCGATAGGCATCGCTCAGCGTGGACTTGTCATGCTGGAGCTGGCGCAGATCCTTGGGCTTCATGGCGCGCAGCAGTTCGACCTCGCGCTCCATGCAGGAAATCAGCCGCGACGTGATGGCCAGCAGATCGGCCATGCGGGAGGACTTGTTCATCGCGGAGACTCCTGAAGCTGCAGCAGCTGCTTTTGCACCATGTCGGAAACGCCGACGCCGCCGGTCCTGGCGACCTGCTTGCCGTACTCCTGCAGCAAAAAGGAACGGAAGATGCTCTCGGCCTCGCCGCCGCCGAACAGAGGATCGCTCGACAGATCGCCGTACATATCCTCGAATGCGTGGGTGACGAAGAACGCTTCGAAATCCTCGGCGCTGGCCTTGATCCTGGCCTGGTCCTTGGCGTCGATCGTGGGCGCGGCGCCCCCGAGCGTGCTGGGCCGCAGCGTGCCGAGGCGGTCGAGAGGCGTGGTGGAAAGGGGCGTGGTCATCACTGCACCATCAGCTCGGCTTGCAGCGCGCCGGCGGACTTGATGGTCTGCAGGATCGAGATCATGTCGCGCGGGCTGACGCCGAGCGAATTGAGACCCGCGACCAGTTCCTCCAGCGTGACGCCGGGCTCGATCACCGCGAGCTTGCGGTCGGCATCCTCCTGCACCTCGACGTTGGTGCGCGGGACGACCACGGTGACGCCGGTATTGGAAAACGGATTGGGCTGCGAGACCTGCGGGGTCTCGGTGATGCGGATGGTGAGGTTGCCCTGCGCCACCGCAACCCTGCTGATGCGCACGGTGTCGCCCATCACGATCACGCCGGTGTTCTCGTCGATCACCACCTTGGCCGGAAGGTCGGGTTCGATCGGCAGGGTCTCGATGTTGGTCAGCAGCGCAGCCGGGTCGCCGCCGCCCATCGAAACGTTCAGCACCACGGTGCCGGAATCCACCGGATAGGCGACGTCGCGCTCGAGCTCGGTGTTGATGGCGTCCGCGATGCGGCGGGCGGTGGTGAAATCCGGATTGCGCAGCGCGATGTTGACGGTCGGCAGCGCGCCGAGGTCGAAGGGCACTTCGCGCTCGACGATGGCGCCGCGGGCGATGCGGCCGCTGGTCGGAACGCCGCGCAGCACCGATTCCGCTGCGCCGGTTGCAGAGAAGCCGCCGATCGTGATCTGGCCCTGCGCGACAGCATAGACTTCGCCGTCGGCGCCGACCATCGGGGTCACCAACAAGGTGCCGCCCTGCAGGCTGCTGGCATCGCCGAGGGCGGAGATGGTCACGTCGATCTCGGCGCCCTGGCGGGCGAAGGGGGGGAGGCTGGCCGTCACCATCACCGCGGCGACGTTGTCGGTCTCCAGATCCTCGTCGCGCGCGTTGACGCCGAGGCGCTCGAGCATGCCGATCAGGCTTTCCCGGGTGAAAACCGCCGATTCGAGATCATCGCCGGTGCCATTGAGGCCGACCACGATGCCGTAGCCGACCAGCTGGTTTTCCCGGACGCCCTCGAAGTCGGCGATGTCCTTGATGCGCGACGTGGCGGCAGCCGGGGCGATCATGCCCGGCGCCAGCAGGGCGGCCGCCAGGGCAAGGCGCCAGCAGGTCCGCACGAATCGCTTGATCGAATGCTGCAACATGGTTTTCCTTCGGCACGTCTTATGGCTCTTGTTAGTCGGACTCACGCAACTCTCGTGCCAAGTTAAGGTTTTTAGTAACACGTTGATATAAATAGATAATTTGTGATCGGATGATTGCCGGGGACGGGGCCATCCGGCAGGAATTTCCTGCGCTGGCAACGGCTTCCCCACCGTGTTAAGGCCTTGTTAGCGATAGCGCGCCATTGTGGCCCGGATGTTTTCGGGCGCCCTGAATCCCGGAAGATTCGCCGCGCATAAATGAAGATTGATCCAGCACAAGTCAGACCCGCCGCGACCCGCCGAGTCGGCACCGCACAGCCCGCCAGTAGTGGCGGCTTTGCCGCCGCCTTGCACGAGGAGAGCGCCGGAGCCAGCGGCCAAAGCGCCGTGGGCGGCTCGGTCGGCTTGTCCGGAGTATCGACCGTCCTCGCCCTGCAAGGCGCCCCCGATTCGACCGAGCGCCGCGCGCGCCAGCGGGCGGTCCAGCGCGCCGATGCCATGCTGGACGAACTGGAGGAGATTCGCCTCGGGCTGCTGCTGGGACAAATTCCGCGGGCCAGGCTGGAGCAACTGGCGCAAATGGTCCGTGCGCGCCGGGAACAGCTCGACGACCCAAAGCTGATCGCGATTCTCGACGAGATCGAACTCAGGGCCGCCGTCGAACTGGCCAAGCTGAGCGGGCCGAACGGCATATGACTTTCGATTTATCCAATCATTACAACGGCATGAATGATGAATTCGGAGCTTGCTCCCGGGACGCAAATTTGTATAGTCCCGGGCAATCTCGCGACGGGCTGTGACCGATGAGAGACGGCATGACGCGGGGGTTGGAAAAGAACAGCTCTGAGACACGCATGAAACCGTTGCTGTCGCCTGATTACCGCCCGCACGACAAAGAAGACTTCATGAACCCGATGCAGCAAGAGTATTTCCGCCAGAAGCTGCTGGCGTGGAAGCAGGAGCTGCTGCGTGAATCGGGCGAGACGCTCAACCACCTGCAGGAAGAAAGCCTGTCCGAGCCGGACATCACCGACCGCGCCAGCCTCGAGACCGACCGCGCGCTGGAGCTGCGCACGCGCGACCGCGAGCGCAAGCTGATCAGCAAGATCGACGAAGCTTTGCGGCGGATCGAGGAAGGCACCTACGGCTTCTGCGAGGAGACCGGCGAGCCGATCAGCCTGAAGCGGCTGGAAGCCCGACCGATCGCCACCCTGTCGCTCGAGGCGCAGGAGCGCCACGAGCGCATGGAGCGCACGCATCGCGACGACTGACGCTGACGCGTCGGGGCGACGACTGATCCTCAGTCGTCTTCGATCCTCAAGAACGGCCAGCGCGCCCGGTAGCTCTCCGCTTTCGCACGAAAGCGCACGAGACTGGGCGCGTTGGCGTTCGGCCTGATGATGCCCTGCTCGAGCTCGTCAAGACCGTAGGGCGCATAGAGCCTGAGGCTGCCATCGCCCTGCGGCGCGAGGCCGACGCAGGTGCAGCGCGCCAGGAACCGGCCGATTCCGTCCTCTGCGCTCGTGAGCTGAGGGTAGGGCGCGCCGAAACGCTGCGGATACCACAGATGCACGCGCGCCTGGTTGCGGATCTCGATCAATCCGTCGAGATCCGCGAACAGCACGCGCCCGCGCTGGATGACGGCGTCCTCCGCTTCCCAGCTCAGGTCGGAGTCATCGAAGTAGAAGATGTCGTAGTCCTTGATATCACTCTGCGGCGCGCGGCCGACGCGATCGTTCCACGCGGCCTGATAGACGCAACCCGCGACCAGCCAGCATTGCGGCGCACCCAGCAACGGCAGGCGCTGCAGGATCGCACGATTGATCGGATTGCCCAGGGCGGTGCCGACGAGGTCCATTCGGTCAACGCGCGCGCACGACGGCGCTGTCTGCCCAGGATTGGTCGAATGCCACGTTGAAGTTCATCAGATAGTCGATCTTCTTGAACAGCCAGGCCCCGTTGCGCCGAACATACTCCTCCTCATAGTCGCCGAGCAGCCACCGGCTTGCCTTCTCGTCGCCATCCATGATGGTGCAGGGCATGAGGATGCGCCACTTGCCGGTAGCGCGATCGCCATCGACATCGATCATGAAGTTCATGGCAAGGTGCGCGGCGAACACGATCTGTGCCGAGACTCCACCGAAGAAGGCTTCGATTGCAGCTCGCCCCGCATGATGGCCGAAATCCTTGCTGGTCCATATCGCATCTTCGGTGAAGAGCGGCCCAAGCTTCGCAGGCGCATAGCCGAGGTCGCAGTAGTGCATGTAGAGATGCTTCAGCTTCTTGATCGCCTCGATGGATTCGAGGCGATCGATCCGTGCCGCAAGGTCTTCGCTCATCTGGTGCCTCCTGGCTGCCGCGAGCAGCTATGTAATCACCGATGCGAGCCGCGCGAAAGCTGCCGATCAAGGTTCGACGAAAAAGGAAGCCGCCGATCAGGGCGAAAAAAGCCCCGCTGCTCACGCAGCGGGGTTTGAGTTGCCGTCAGGAAACTGGGGACGCGACGTGTCGCGTATTCTTTAGAAGGGGAACAGGATGTCGAACACTTGCTGGCCGTAGCGCGGCTGCTGGATGTCGCTGATCGTGCCCTCGCCGCCGTAGGCAATGCGGGCTTCGGCGATCTTGTCGTACGGGACCTCGTTGAGCGAGGTGATGTCCTCGGGCCGGATCACGCCCTTCACCGAAAGATCGCGCAGCTCGTAGTTCACCCGGACCTGCTGGCTGCCCTGGATCACCAGGTTGCCGTTGGGCATGATCTGGGTGATGACGGCGGCCATGCGCAGGTCGATCTCTTCCTCGCGCGCGGTCGTGCCGGTGCCGTTGCTGGCGCTGTCGCTGTCGGCGTTGACGAGCTCGCCCGGAATGGCGTCGCCGTCGAAGATGTTGTTGATGCGGCTTTCGTAGCCCAGCAGGTTGTCGAGGCCGGCACTCTCGTCGGCGCTGCGAGAGCGCGTAGTCGAATTGTCGAGCTCAGCTTCGTCGTCGATCTCGATCACGACCGTGAGGATGTCGCCGACGCGGCCGGCGCGCTGGTCCTTGAAGAAGGCGCGCGAGCCCTGGCGCCACAGCGAGGCCGGCTGACGCAGGTCGCTCATCGGATCCGGCATCGGCAGGCTGACCGGCTGGTAGAGCTCCGAGGCCCTGGGATTCTCGATCGGCGACATCGACGGCTCCTGGCCGACGCGCGCGATGCGTTCGAGGGTGTTGCCGCAGCCGATCACGCTGAGCGAAAGGCCGACGGTCGCGGCGATCTTCATGTATTTCCTGGGCATGATGTTTTCCTTAGTTGATGGACGCGACATCGAAGCCGATGGCGACGGTCCCGGCGTCGATCACGGTGCCGGTGAGCTGGCGGTTGCTGTTGGTGTTGACGACCCGCACGGTCTGGCCGAGCGCCGCGTCCTGCAATGCCTTGCCTTGCACGCTCAGGGTCATCTGGCCGGTCTTTACCACCAGGCGGATCAGGTCGTTCTTGCGGATCACCGGCGACATCGCCACGTCGCTCTGGCGCAGGATCTGCCCGGCTTTCAGCGGCCGCTTGGCCATCCGGCCGACCAGCTGCTCGGCGTCGGTCAGGCTGTTGCCGGACAGCCGCGTCAGGTGCACGGGCTGCCATTCCAGGTCGTCGGCGGCGATGACGTCGCCGGCGCTGATCAGGCGCTTGGGCACCGGGATCTGCGCCATCTCGTAGACGGTCCCGAACACATTGCGCTGGATGACCGGCGGCCCATCCGCCGGCGCCACCAGGATCGCGGCGAAGCGGTTGGAGTGCGGATCGAAGTTGATCGCGCTGACCGAAACCGAGTTCTCGACGTCGGTCGGCAAATCGAGCTCCAGGTCGCCGCCATCGAGCGCGATGTCGAGATCGGTGGAGGAACCCATACGCTCCTGCACCGCGACGGCGATGGCGTCGCGCACCATCGGGGCGGTGATGCGCTGGCTCATGCGGCCGATCGTGACCTTCTGGTACTTCGCCGGCTTCCAGGTCAGGCGGTAGGCGCGTGCCACCTGCTGCAGGAAGCGGGCGTCGAGAGTCAGCGTCTGGCCGGCCTTCGGCGCCTGCGCCACCGCGACGTCGCCGTCGCTGAGCGATTCCTGGAACAGGTCGCCGAGCCGCACCACGTCGTCGTCGACCATGATGCGATCGCGCAGCGTGAGCGATTCGGCATAGGCCAGCACGGCTTCCTCGGCCAGCGCGGGCTGTAGCGGCTGCCAGATCCAGAGGCCGGCGAGCAAAGCGACGGCAAGCGGTCGAATGCGGGTCATGACGATCGCTCCTTACCGGATCTGCGAGATCGTCCCCATCATGTCGTCCGACGCCTGGATCACTTTGGAGTTGATCTCATAGGTGCGCTGGGCGGTGATGAGGTCGGTGATCTCCGACACGATGTTGACGTTGGAGGTCTCGAGGAAGTTCTGCTGCAGCGTGCCGAAGCCGACGGCGCCGGGGTTGCCGGTGGTCGGCGTGCCGGAGGCCTCGGTCTCGGTCAGCAGGTTGTCGCCGATCGCGTCCAGGCCGGCCTCGTTGATGAAGTTCGCCATCTGGAACTGGCCGAGCAGGGCCGGCGCGGTCTGGCCGGCGATGGTGGCTTCGACTTGGCCGCTGGCGTTGATGGTGAGGCTGGTGGCGTTCTCCGGGATGGTGATGCCCGGCAAAACGGTGAAGCCGTCGGCCGTCACGATCTCGCCGTCGGGGGACAGCTTGAACGATCCGTCGCGGGTATAGGCGGTGGTGCCGTCCGGCATGTCGATCTGGAAGAAGCCGCGGCCCTTGATCGCGACGTTGAGCGGATTGTCCGTCATCTGCAGGTTGCCCTGCTCGTGGATGCGGTAGACCGCGATCGGCTTTACGCCGACGCCGATCTGCACGCCGGCGGGGACGATGGTTCCGCTGTCGGTGGATTGCGTGCCGACACGGCGCAGGTCCTGGTAGAGCAGGTCGGCGAACTCGGCGCGGCGGCGCTTGTAGCCGGTGGTGGTGGCGTTCGCGATGTTGTTCGAGATGACCTCGACATTCATCTGCTGGGCGAACATGCCGGTGGCGGCGGTGGTGAGGGAGCGCATGATCTTGTCTCCTTCCCTTACGTGTTGGAGGTGATGCTGCTGATGGCGCGGCGCTGGCGCTCGTGCTCGCTGTCCAGGAAGCGCTGCATGGTCTGGTAGTTGCGCGTCACCTCGATCATGTTGGTCATTTCCACGATCGTGTTGACGTTCGAATCTTCCAGCATGCGCTGCGCGACCTTGCCGGTCGCCTCGGTTGTCGGCTGCGTGCCCGCGTCGAAGACGTTGTCGGGGCCGGGGACCAAGGCGGCGCGGTTGGCGAAGTCGACGATGTCGAGCTTGCCGACCACCTGGAGCATCTGGCCGTTCTTCGCCAGATCGGTGGAGATGGAGCCGTCCTCGCCGAAAAGGACCGGGCCGTCATCGGGATCGAGGGTCACGCTGCCACCGCTTGCCAGGACCGGATAGCCATGGCTGGTGACCAGCGTGCCGTCCTGATCGAGCTGGAAGCGGCCGACCCGGGTGTAGCGAACGCCTTCCGGGGTCTGGACGGCGAAGAAGCCGTCGCCCTGGATCGCCAGGTCGAGGTCATTGCCGGTCGGGCGGAGGGTGCCGGACGAGAAGTCGCGGGCGGTGGCAAAGTCCTGCACATAGGACAGCGCGGTGCCCTTCTCGGCCGGAATCTCGACTTCCGACATCAGCATCATTTCGGCCTTGAAGCCCGAGGTGTTGGCGTTGGCGAGGTTGTTCGCCACCACTTCCATCTGGTCGCGCAAGACCATTTGTCGCGAAAGCGCGATATAAGTCGGTGTTTCCATGACAGCGTCCCATAACGGGTTCATTTGCCGGTCTTCTGCCGGCGAACCCTTAAACGCAAACTCCGTGCCAGGACGGTAAAGGGCCGGATTTCCTAGGACTTTGCCGCCGCCCACGGCAGGCCGGCTGGGGGTTAGACCGCCCGTTCCGGGCAGATGCTGCCGGGTTGCCGGCACTTCCTGCCAAGGCCTTTATCGGCCAGGACTATCCATTGGACTATGGGCACATTTTACGTGCTGTTAACCATCCTGGGCCTACCTTGCGGCTATGGGACCAGGACGGCTCGCGCCGTCTGCGTATGCGTGAGACAGAGGGCGTTGATGGCCGAAGAAGCAGTCGCCGAGGCAGAAGCAGCACCACCGGTTCGCAAAAAGCGGATGAGTGGCAAGAAGCTGGTGCTGTTCGTCATTCTTCCGCTGATCCTGTTCGGCGGCGGCGGTGCTGCGGCATGGTTCCTGCTTTTCCAGGGCCAGGAGCCGGTCGAAGGCGAGCATGCCGAGGCGGAAGCCGAAGCGGCGCACCCACCGGTCTATTACGACCTGGACGAGATGACGGTGAACCTTTCCACCCAGAGCAAGCGCAACTCGTATCTCAAGCTCAAGCTCGCGCTGGAGCTGGGCGCGCCGGAAGATTCCGAGACGCTGCCCAATGTGCTGCCGCGCGTAGTCGACCAGTTCCAGATCTATCTGCGCGGCGTGCGCGTCGAGGACCTGCAGGGTTCCGACGGTCTGCAGCGCCTGCGCGAGGAATTGCTGCTGCGCGCCCAGAAGGCCGCGGCGCCGGCGACCGTCAAGGACGTGCTGTTCAAGGTCGTGCAAATTCAGTGATGCGACGAGGGAAAGCGTAAGGCAATGATCCCCGACGACAAAGACAACGAGGCAATGAGCGAGGAGGAGCGCGCCGCCGCAGCCGAATGGGAAGCGATGGCGGGCGGCGACGAAGCATCTGCCGACGGCGAAGCGGAGCAGCAAGCCGGCGGCGGCGGACCCAAGTCCAACCGCGTCCTTGATCAAGACGAAATCGACAGCCTGCTCGGCCTCGGCGGCGGGGGCGGCGGCGAAGACGACAAGCCGTCCGGCATCCAGGCGATCATCAACAGCGCGCTGGTCAGCTACGAACGTCTCCCGATGCTGGAGATCGTGTTCGACCGCTTGGTGCGCATGCTGTCCACCTCGCTGCGCAACTTCACCTCGGACAACGTCGAGGTCTCGCTCGACAGCATCACCGCCATCCGATTCGGCGACTATCTCAATTCCATTCCGCTGCCCGCCATGCTCGGCGTATTCAAGGCGGAGGAGTGGGATAATTTCGGCCTCCTGATGGTCGACAGCTCGCTCACCTATTCGATCGTCGACGTGCTGCTCGGCGGACGCCGCGGCACCGCCGCGATGCGTATCGAAGGCCGGCCCTACACCACGATCGAGCGCAACCTCGTCGAGCGTTTGATCGGGGTGGTGCTGAACGACCTGACCTCGACCTTCGACCCGCTGTCGCCGGTCACCTTCCGGTTCGAGCGCCTGGAGACCAACCCGCGCTTCGCCGCGATCGCGCGCCCGGCTAACGCCGCCGTGCTGGCGCGCCTGCGCGTCGACATGGAAGACCGCGGCGGCCGCCTCGAACTGCTGCTGCCCTACGCGACCCTCGAGCCGGTGCGCGAGCTGCTGCTGCAGATGTTCATGGGCGAGAAGTTCGGTCGCGACTCGATCTGGGAAACCCATCTGTCCGGCGAGCTCTGGCAGACCGAGGTTCCGATCGACGCGGTGCTCGACGAATTCAGCATGTCCCTGGGGCAGGTGCTGAGCTGGGAGCCCGGCTCGCGCCTGGAACTGGAATGCACGCCCAATTCGCCGGTCGAGCTGCGCTGCGGCACCGTGCAATTATTTCGCGGCACCATGGGTCGGCGCGGCGGTCACATCGCGGTCCAGATCCAGGACCGCCTGATGAAGCTCTAGCGTATTCGGGGAACCTGATGTCCTGGACTCTCCTCGCCGACGGCGTGGTGGCGATTCTCCTGGTCGTGACGATCGTCTACGTCCGGCGCTTCAGCAAGCACATTACCGCGATCCGTGACAGCCGCAGCGAATTCGAGAAGCTGATCGGCGACCTGACCAAGTCCACCGACCAGGCCGCCAGCCATCTGCATCAGTTCAAGGTGACGGCCGAGGTCGCCGGGCGCGACCTGCAGGCGCGGGTCGAGCGCACCCAGGGCCTGACCACGGAGTTCGGCAAGATCGGGGAAGATTTGAAGCTGCTGACCGAGCGCGCCGAAAGCGCCGCCGGTCGCCTGGAAGCCGTGATCGCCAAGAGCCGGCACATCGCCGCGGCCAGCGCGCCGACGCCGATCGCCGCGGTGCCGCCCGCGCCCGCGGTCGAGCTTCCGGAGGAAGAGGACGACCGCAAGGTGGCGAGCCTCAGCGCGCTATCGGGGCTAAGGTGAGGTCGGTCATGCGCCTGCGTCTGCTGCCCATCCTGATGTTTGCCCTGGCCGGCACGATGACCGTCAAGGTCGGCTCGGTCTGGAACGTGTTCGAGGTTTCGGTCGGCACCGAGACGCTGGCCCAGGGCGAGGCCGGCGCGCCGGCCGCCACGCCTGCGGCCGAAGCCAAGCCGGCTGAGCAGCCAGTCGTGCAACCGGCCACGCCGGCGATTGCCGGCGAACAGTCGGCGGTCGAACAGCACGCGCCAGCAAAGGCCGCCGCCCCGGCGGAAGCTGCGGGCCAACAGGCGGCCAAGACGCCAGAGGGGCCGGCCGGTGAGCATCCGATGACCGAAGAGGAAGCGGCCGCAGCCGCTGCCGACGCCGCGCTCGAGCCGGAAGTCCACGACCCGTTCGACTACACCGATGAAGAAGTCGACGTCCTGCAGCAGCTCGCCAAGCGCCGTGAGGAACTGGACCTGCGGGCCCGCCAGCTGGACGAGCGCGAGGCCCTGATCCAGGCCGCCGAGCAGCGCATGGACCAGAAGATGGCAGAGCTGAAGGCGCTGCAGGCCACCGTCGAGGACCTGCTCAAGGCGCGCAGCGAGCAGGAAGAGGCCGAGCTGAAGAGCCTGGTCAAGATGTACGAGAACATGAAGCCCAAGGCGGCGGCCAAGGTCTTCGAAGAGATGGACATGGATGTGCTGCTCGATGTCGTCGACCGGATGAACGAGCGCAAGGTCGCGCCGATCCTGGCGCTCGTGACGCCGACGCGGGCAAAGGAGATCACCTTCGAGCTCGCGCAGCGCCGTGAACTGCCGATGCCGGAGTAGTGCTTACGAATAGGAATATCCTTGTTTAACCGCCGCTTAACTGTTGGTCAGCTACTCATTTAAACGTAAAATTCGATGCACCGGTGGGCTGGATCGCGAGGCCGGAGCACAACAAAGGAACCAGTAACATGTCCGTCGACATGAACATGAACATCCTGATCGTCGATGACTACAAGACGATGCTCCGGATTATCCGCAATCTGTTGAAGCAGCTCGGCTTCAACAATGTCGACGAGGCGACCGACGGTTCGATGGCGCTGCAGAAGCTGCGCGACAAGGACTACGGGCTGGTGATCTCCGACTGGAACATGGAGCCGATGACGGGCATCCAGCTGCTGCGCGAAGTGCGCGCCGACTCCAAGCTCAAGAACCTGCCTTTCATCATGATCACCGCCGAAAGCAAGACCGAGAACGTGGTCGCGGCCAAGGAAGCGGGCGTCAACAACTACATCGTGAAGCCGTTCAACGCGGCAACCCTGAAGACCAAGCTGTCGTCCGTCCTTGGCAACTTCTAAGCGTCGGTGACAGCAATGACCAAGATTGCGAAGTCCAGCGACGCCGGCATGCCGCCGGAACTGAATGCGCGATTGAGCGAGCTGCAGGTGCAGAGCCGCTCCCCCAGCCGGGAAGACGTGGCGGAAGTGGTGGGCGAGATGCTGCAGTCCCTCGAAGGCGACCTTTCTGAGGTGAACTTGAAAGTGTACTCGGAGCTGGAAGGCCTCGCGAAATACATCCTGGCGGCCAAGCGCGAGATCGCCGCGCTGCGTCCTGACGACATCACCTCCGAGCATCTGCCGAAAGCGACCGACGAGCTCGACGCCATCGTCGGCTCGACCGAAGAGGCGACCAACGGCATCCTGCAGGCGATGGAGCTGCTGGAGGGCCTGACGTCCCAGATGCCGGCGGAGATCGCCGAGCAGGTGACGAACGCGGTCACCCAGGTGTACGAGTCCTGCAACTTCCAGGACATCACCGGCCAGCGCATCACCAAGGTGGTGAAGACGCTGAAGCATATCGAGGACCGGGTCGAGGCGCTGGTCGCGGCGTTCGGCGACGAGATCCAGAAATACCGCGAGACCCATCCGCGCGAAGAGCAGCATCAGCCGCAGCCGAAGACCGCCGACGAGAAGCTGCTGAACGGCCCGCAGCTGCCGGACGATGCCGGCAAGCAGGCCGACATCGATGCCCTGCTGGCGAGCTTCGACTGACGTCTCGGCGCCCCGGCGCCACCAGTTTTGCCCCTTGGACCGTTGAGAAACGTCGCCCGAGCCCACCAGGACGAGGCCGGGACGGGGCTGGGACAGCGGACGGACCTTATTGTAGTCTGCGCTGATCGGCGTCCGAGTCTCGATAGGGACCGGCGCCACCATTGAGTTGGGTGTGTATGAGCCGAACCATTCGGCAGCGTCTCCTGGCGGGCGTCGGCGGTGCCATCGCGCTGGCAAGTCTGCCGCTGCTCGCGCTTGCCGACACCGAGATCAACGCCCGCGGCTGGAGCCACGACCGCTATGGCCGGCTGGTTTTCGACCGCGCGGCGCGGCTGACCACCGGCGCCGAGATCAGCGGCCGCAAGCTCATCATCACCTTCTCCGAGCCGGTGTCGGTGAAGCTCACCGGTGCGCTCGACAATCTCAAGAGCTACGTGGCCGGGCCGTTGAGCGCGCAGGGGCGGCGGATCGAGTTGGACCTGGCGCGGCCGGCGACCCTCGAACGCTGGGAAGAAGAAGGCAAGCTGGTCCTCGACCTGCGGCCCGCGGCCGCGTGGCCGGCGGAGCAGGCAGCGGCGAAGCCGGCCAATGAGCTTCAGACCGGCGCCGGCACCGCCGACAGCACGGCTCCAAAGACGGAAGCACCAAAGGTTCAAGCGCCACCGATTGAACCGCCAAAAGCCGAACCACCAAAAGCCGAACCACCAAAAGCCGAAGCGCCAAAGACCGACGTACCAAAGGCAGAGCCGCCCAAGGCCGAGCCGCCAAAGATTACCGCGGCGCCCAAGCCCGAAGAGCCACGGATCATCAAGCCTGGCGCCAAGGCAACGCCAACAACGCCTGGCGCCACCCCGGCGCCCGGGAAGGTGGTCACGCGTCACGGCGACCACGGCACCTTCGTGCGCGTCGCGATCGATTGGCCGAGCAGGATCGATTACCGCGTCAACAGCGACGGCGACCGCATCGAAGTCGCGTTCTCGCGGCCGGGGGCCATCGATCTCAAGCGGGCGCGCGCGGACTTGCCCAAGGACCTGCTGCAGATCGAGGCGGTGGATGGCGAGGTTGCGCGCATCTACCTGACGCTGGCGCCGGGTGCGCGGCTGCGCGACTTCCGCCTCGGCCGCACCGTCGTGCTGGACATCATGCGCCCGCTGCAGCAGACGGCGGCCGCACCCGCGCTGCGCCTGCCGGACAAGACGCAGACCGCTGCCAAGCCGCAGCCGAATACCGCGCAACCGGCAACCATTCCGGCGGCGCCCGAGCCGGCGCCCAAGCCGACCGTACCAGCGACGATCGCCGAGCCGCCAGCCGCGCCACCGCCTGCGCCGCCGACGCCGCCTGCAGCGGAATCCCCCGCGCAGCAGCCGCTGGCAGAACCGCCAGGGCCGGACTTCGCGCTGCAGAGCCTGCCCGCGCTGCCGGAGGCCGCGCCGACACCGGCGCCAACATCACCGGCCGAGGAACCGGCCAAGACTGAGGAAGCGGCGAAGCCGGAGGAGCAACCCGCGGAGGCGGCGCAGCCTGCACCGCCACCGATGCCGGAGATCGAGCAAGCGGCGCTGCCGCCGCGCGCACCGGTTGACGTACAGATCAAGATCGTGCCGGCCGAGAACGGCACCAAGATCATGTTCGCCTGGCCGGAGGCGGTTCCGGCGGCGGCGTTCCGCCGCAACGGCGCCTTGTGGCTCGCCTTCGACATGCCGTCGAACGACGTCAGCGCGCTGTTCGGAGATGCGCGCCTGGCACGGCTCGGCAAGGCGAGCAAGATCGACATTCCGGACGTCACCATCATCCGTATCGTCGAAGCATCGCCGCTCGGCGTCAGCATGACGGCGAGCGGCAAGTCGTGGGTCGTCGACGTGACCGACGGCGGCAAGGCCGCATCGACGCAGACCATCGAGCAGCGGCGTGAGACACTGGTCGATGGCGCGTCCAGCCTGTTGTTGCGCACCAACGGCCCCGGCCGCGTCGCGAAAGTGACCGACCCAGGCGGCGGCGAGCTCTATGTGGTGCCGGTCCGCACGGCGGGCCTCGGCATCGCGGAACAGGCCGGCTGGCCGGAATTCCAGTTGCTGCCGAGCTACCAGGGCATTGCGATCGAGAGCCTCGACGACGCCATTACGGTCGACTCGCTGTCGCAGGGTGTCGTCATCACCACCAAGCCGGGCGAGGTGGGGCCGATCGCGGAAGCGCCGCAGGAAGGCGAGCAGGTCGCGTCCCAGGAGCAGGCGCCGGAAGAGCACGAACAGGAAGCCGCAACGTCGGCGGAGCCGCCGAAGGAGGGCCAGCCGATCCTGGTCAGCGTGCCCGGGCTGTTCGATTTGCCGAGCTGGCGGCGCGGCGGCGAAGCGACTTTCACGTCCGACCTGCGCCGCCTCGAATCCGCGGTGTCGGGTGCGAGCGAGGCGGAGAAGGCGGCGGCCCGCATGGCGCTGGGCGAATTCTATTTCGCGCATGGCCTGATCGAGGAAGCAGACAGCGCGCTGTCGCAGATCGGCCGCGAGGGCCGCAGCGAGCTCGATCAGCGCCAACTGGCGCTGCTGACCGGCGCCGTCCAGGCACTCGATGGCCAACTGGAGAAGGCGCGCGCCAACCTCTCCGAAAAGTCGCTGCAGGGTGTCGCGGAGGCAAACCTGTTCCAGGGCCTGGTATCGGCCAAGGAAGAGAAATGGGACGAGGCGGCGCAATATCTGACCGGCGCGCTGCCGAACATCGCCGACTATCCGAAACCGGTCCGCGAGGACATCTACCTCGCCGCGGGCACCGCGCTCAACGGCGCCGGCAATCCGATCGCGGCGCAGCGTTTCGCCGATGCGCTGCGGCAGGACCAGCCTAGCCGCGACGCACGCGACCGCCTGACCTATCTCGACGGCCAGATCAAGCTGCGCGCCGGCGAACGCGATCTGGCGCTGGCGCTGTGGGCCAGCCTTGCGGATTCCGCGCTCGACGATATCAAGGCGCGCTCGCAGTTCGACCTGGTCGAAGAGCGCCTGAAGGGCGGGGAGCTGAAGCCTGCCGAGGCGATCGCGCCGCTGGAGGCGCTGCGCTTCGTCAATCGCGGCGGCGAGTTCGAGTTCAAGCTGCTGCGCAAGGTGGGTGGGCTTTATCTCGGCGAGAACCAGGCGCGCAAGGGGCTGGTGGCGCTGCGCTCGGCGGCCGCCAACTTCCCCAATCGGCCGGAAGCCAAGGAAATCGGCGACCAGATGTCGGAGGCGTTCCGCGAGCTGTATCTGGACGGCGGCGCTGACCGGCTGTCGCCGCTCACCGCGGTCGCGCTGTACGACGAGTTCCGCGAGCTGACGCCGGCCGGCGCCGAGGGCGACCGGATGATGTCGCTGCTCGCCGACCGCCTGGTGAACGTGGATCTATTGGGTCGCGCCGGCGAGCTGCTCGACACGCTGGTCGCGAAGCGCCTGAGCGGCCTCGACAAGGCGCATGCCGGCGCGCGCCTCGCCGCGATCCGCATGCTGGACCAGAAGCCGGAGCTGGCGCTGAAAGCGCTCAAGGACAGCACGGTGGACGAGATGATGCCGCCCGACCTGGCGACGGAGCGCAAGCGGCTGGAAGCGCGCGCCACCTTCGATTCAGGCGACACCCTCGGCGGCATCCGTATGCTCGAGGGCGACGACGGCCTGGAGGCGAAATGGCTGCGCGCTGACATGCAGTGGCGGGTGCGCGAATGGCCGGCGGCGGCGACGGCGCTGGGCGACCTGATCGAGGGCGAAGAGCAGGCGATGGCCGACCAGCGCGCGGCCCTGAAGGACGCGACCGACCCGGTCAAGAATCCCGCCGCCGCCATCGGCAGCGCAGAAGCCGAGCAGCAGCTGGCGGAGAAGCAGGCGCAGCATTTCAAGGACCGCGTGGCGCCGCTGCTGCTGAACCGCGCGGTCGCACTGTCGCTCGCGTCGGACCGGCGTGGCTTGAAGGCGATCGCCAACGACTACGGCGAGCGCATGGAAGCAACCGATCAGGCCAAGGCCTTCGCCATGCTGACGGCGGCGGACAATGGGCTGGTGGAATCGGTGTCGGCGGAAATGGCCGCGGTCGACCGCATCGACGCCTTCGTCGCCGATTATCGCGAACGCCTGAAGAAGGCCAGCCTCAGCGACGAAGCGAACGCGGCGCCAAGCGCTACCAATTAAAAGCATCCGTCGTCAGGCGGCGGCCCAGCAGCATCGCGTCCGCGACGATCCGCAGCGGCGCCGGATTCACGTCGCTTTTGCGTGTTTCGAGCAGCTCGGCAAAGCGGCGATAGATGCGCTGATATTCTTCGCTCGGCGCTTCGACCATGGTCTTGCCGTCGATGCTGAGCGCTGAGCCGCCCTTGAACAGACGCGCCGCACGGCCATCGGCCAACGCGATCATCATGTGCCACTTCTCGTCGCCCTTTTCGCGCCAGTCGAAATCGGCGGTGAGGGTGGTCCCTCTGGCATCAGACATCGTGAGCTTCACGCCGATCGGCGTCTGCCGGTTCGCGGGATAGGTGAGCTCGGCACTCTTCACGAAGGCGATGCCGGGCAGGATGTGCGTCAGGATCGAGAGCGCATTGATGCCCGGGTCGAACACGCCGAAGCCGCCCGGCTCCCACACCCAGTCCTGGCCCGGGTGCCATTTCTTCACATCCTCGCGCCACTCTATGTGCAGCGAGCGCAATCCGGCCTTGGCGATCAGCGTCTGCGCCTCGTCGACCGCCGGATTGAAGATCGAGTGCCAGGTCGCGAACAGCACGCGGCCTTTGGCTTTCGCGAACTCCTCCAGGTCGACCAGCTCCGACAACGTGGTCGCCGGCGGTTTCTCCAGCAGCACGTCCTTGCCGGCCGCCAGCGCTTCGTGAGCGATCCCGCGGCGCACGCCCGGCGGGGTGTTGACCGCGACCACGCCGATCTCCGGCAGCGCGCGATAAAGCTCGGCCGGGGTCTTGAAGACCGGCACGTTACCGTGGCTGAGGCCGCGGGTGCTGACGATGGCCGCAAGCTCGAACGCATCGCTCGCTGCGATCACCGGCACATGCTGGTCCTGGGAGATCTTGCCGAGGCCGATGATGGCGATCTTGCGCTTGCTCATAGTTCTGCTTCCTGCTCGAAAACGATGCGATGGGGCGGCACCATACACCGGGCGCGCCGGGCTCCAAGCGGAAAAAGGCCGCGCCGCGCGCTGTGACGGCCATCGCTTGCCGGTGACTCGGGCGCCGGGTTAACTGGTGTGGGTCAATCGAAAGAGGGGGCTCTCGATGCGGCGTAACCTTGCGGCGGCGTTGACCATCCTTGGCATGCCGCTGGCGGCGAGTCATGCGCTGGCGGCCGAGCCGGCGCCGGCCGGCGCGACCGCGACGGTCGAAATCAAGATGACGGTCCGGGAAAAGACCAAGGCCGAGTTCCACAGTACCGCCATCGAGCGGGTGCTGAACGCCCAATGCATCATGCAGGCCGGACAGGTCTCACAGGTTGGCGCGCAAGGCATGACGCCGGAACAGCAGGCCGCGATGGAAGCCTCCACGGCCAAGGCTCAGGACGTCCAGCAGCAATTCGCGCCGAGTGACGAGATGCTCGCCAACCTCGAGGCCGAGGCGGAGAAATGCGGCAGTGACGAAGCGTGCCTGACCGCACTGGCGATGAGCCTGTCGCAGACCCAGGAGATGCAGGCGATGGCGCAGCAGGCGCCGGCCGCCAAGGAGGCGATGGCCGGGATCAACCCCGATCTCGGCCCCGCACGCTACCAGATGTGGCAGCCGCAGAGCTGCACCGGCACGGTTACCGTCAACGACACCTATGTCGACAGCGACGCGGGTGGCGAAGGCGGCGACGGCGCCTATACCGACACCACCACCGCCAAGGGATCGGCCAAGATCATGCCCGACTGGCGCGGTCTGATGATCGAGACCGACGTCGTGGGGAACACCACCCAATACACCCAGGCTTCTCCGCCGCCGGTCACCATCGCCACCAACAGCTCGGTCAATGGCGCGGGCGAGCGGCAGATACCGTTCCTTGCCGGCACCAAGCTGCCGAACAGCTTCGGTCCGTTGAAGGGCGTGGGCGGCAAGCACAAGGGCGAGGCCAAGGGCGACGCCGGCTCGGTCAGCGTGGAGTGGGTGTGGAAGAAGTGATATCCGGCGACCTCCGATCCTCGGCGGGTGCCGAAGATCGGAGAGCCCGATAAATCGCATCAGCCGATAAGGTCGCCGAGATCGACCGCCGGCGGCGCCAGGATGCTGCCGTTGGCGATCTTCATGCTCAAGGCATTGGCATCGACGTTGGTGAACACGGCGAGATAGGTCCAGCCGCTTTCAGCTGTGTTGGCGCCGAGAATGGCATCCGGTCCGCTGTCGATGACCGTCAAGACGTCCTCAAGGTTGAGCGGACCGACCGCGTCGGTCGCGAAGAAGCCCTTGTCGAACCACACCTTGTCTTCGTTGAGGCTGAAGCCGACGATGGTGTCGACGCCGCCGTCGCCCTTGCCCCAGACGATCATGTCGGGGCCGGTGCCGCCGTTGATGGTGTCGAAGCCGTCGCCTGCGCGGATCTTGTCGCTGCTGGCACCGCCATACAGAAAGTCGTCTCCGTCATCGCCGATAAGCAAGTCCAGGCCGCTTTCGCCGTGGAGCTCGTCGTTGCCGTCACCGCCATAGATGACGTCGTTGCCGGTGCTCGCATACACCTGGTCATCGCCGTCGTCGCCGGCGACGGTGTCGTTGCCGGAACCGGAATACACGAGGTCGTCGCCGATGAACCCATGGACCGTGTCCTTTCCGGCGCCGGTCGTCACCCTGCTGCCGTCATAGCCCGCGAAGACCGTGTCGTTGCCGCTGCCGGTTTCGACGTTCTCGACGTCGACCAGCGTATCCTTGCCCCACGCGCCGCTGGCCTGGCCGATCACGAGATTGACGGTGACGGCGCCCGATCCGGTGTAGACCGCGGTGTCGGTGCCGGTGCCGCCGTCCAGCGCGTCGTTGCCGGCGCCGCCCTCCAGCCGGTCGTTGTCGGACTGGCCGTAGAGCTTGTCGTCGTGCGCGCCACCCTTCAGGACGTCGTTCTGTCCGGCGCCGTGCAGCGTGTCTTCGCCGTCCCCGCCACTGAGCGTGTCATTGCCCAGGGCTCCTTCGAGCTCATCGTTGCCGGTGCCGCCATCGACGACGTCGTCGCCGTTGCCGCCGCCGAGCGTGTCGTTGCCGCTGTCGCCCCAGATGCGATCATTGCCGGCAAGACCGTAGATGAGGTCGTTGCCGCCACCGCCGCGCAGATCGTTGATGCCGTCCGATCCGTAGATCGTGTCGCCCAGCTTCGAGCCCGTGAGATTCTCGACGCTGTCCAAATAGTCGGTCGACTGGACTGCGTTGCCCGAGTAACGGTACACGACGTTGGTATCGAGATTCGCGGTGACCGCCTTTTCGGACAGGATGTAGGTCACCGTGTCCGATCCACTGCCACCGTGGAAGTAGTCATCGTGATACTGATAGAGCCAGCCATCCCAGTATTTGTCGTCCTTGTGGGCGACGATCACGTCGTTACCGCCCATGCCATACACATCCGTGCCATAGGAAATATCGTAAAGCACGTTGTTTGCCGGTCCGCCGTTGATCTGATAGTAGCCGAAATCCTCTAGCGTCTTAGCCATTGGTTCCTCCTGTCTGAATGTGAAGTGATGGGCCCAGCGATTGCCGGTTGGATCGAAAGGAAAGGTTGAAGGGAAGTGACGCGATTGTTGATTGGTAGTGTTTCAGTCGGACGTCGCGATGCCCCGGTTCATGTCTCGGTTGCTTTCGAGAGTGACATTCCGCACAGAACGGGCGCAGTGCTGGCTTCGATGTCGTTGGCCATGGGCCCCTCCTGAACGTGCAAAAAATGGCCCGCGCGGGGGCGCGCAGGCCACGGGAACGCCTTGATCGCGGCGACCATATCGGTTCTTCTGTGCAAGGCCATTCTCAAGATCGGCAAGGGGACCTTGCAAAAATGCACAAGGGAATCGATTGGGACGATCTGCGCCTGGTGCTCGCCATCGCGCGTGGCGCGGGGCTATCGGGCGCTGCGCGATTGCTGGGGCTCAATCACGCCACGGTGTTCCGGCGGCTGAACCAGCTGGAGCAGCGGGTCGGCGTGCGGCTGTTCGAGCGCTTCCGTACGGGCTATGCGGCAACCGCCGCCGGCGAGAAGGTGGTCGCGCTCGCCGATCGCATCGAGAGCGGCGTGGTGGAGGTGACGCGCGAGCTCTCCGGCCAGGACATGCGCCCGCAGGGCACCGTGCGCCTCACCACCACCGATGCGCTGATGCCGCTCATCGGGCGATGCCTGCCCCATCTGCATGACACCAATCCCGAAATCAAGATCGAGCTTTGCATCGTCAACATGATGGTAAACCTGAGCCGGCGCGATGCGGACATCGCGCTGCGCGCGACGGGCTTGCCGCCGCCCGATCTATTCGGCCGCAAGGTCGGCAAATTCGTTTACGGCGTCTATGCGGCGAAGGGCTTGAACGCCAAACGCACGGGGCTTTCCGCGCTGCCCTGGGTCGCCCCGGATGACACCGTCAGCCACACCCCGTCGGCGGTCTGGATGACCAAGCATATGCCGGACGTGACCGTCGCGGGGCGGGGAAACTCCTTGCCGTCAATCCTGGAAATGGTGCGGGCAGGGATCGGTGTCGGACTGCTGCCATGCCTGCTCGCGGATCAATTGCCGGAGCTGCGGCAGATCGGCCATCCGGCGCCGATGGCGCTCGACCTGTGGCTGCTGACTCACAACGACCTGCGCAACGTCGCCCGGGTGCGCGCAACCATGACCGCGCTGGGAGACGCGATTGCGAGCAATCAAACGCTCTTGTCGGGAAAACCGGTCCGGCAGGCTTCGGGCGCGAAACGGCGCTAGCTGCCGCCGAATGAGCGTACGAGGCTGCCTGCCACCAAGTACCACCCGTCCACCAGCACGAAGAACACCAGCTTGAAGGGCAGGGCGATCATCACCGGCGGCAGCATCATCATGCCCATGGACATGAGGACCGAGGCCACCACCATGTCGATGATGAGAAAGGGCACGAACAGCAGGAAGCCGATCTCGAACGCGCGGCGCAGCTCGCTGATCATGAAGGCGGGGATCAGGATCTGCAGCGAGACTTCTTCCGGGCTGGCAGCGGGCTCGGCGTTGGCCATGTCCATGAACAGGCCGAGATCCTTCTCGCGCACCTGGGAGAGCATGAACAGCTTGAACGGCGCGGCGGAACGCGTGAACGCGGTCTGCTCGTCGATCTGCTCGGCCATCAGCGGCGCGACGCCCTCCTGGTAGGCCTGCTGGAAGGTCGGCGCCATCACGAACGCGGTCAGGAACATGGCGAGGCTGACCATCACCATGTTGGGCGGCGTCTGTTGGCCGCCGAGCGCGGCGCGCAGCAGCGACAGCACTACCACCACGCGGGTGAACGAGGTCACCATGATGAGGATGCCGGGCGCGAGCGACAGGACCGTCAGCAGCGCGATGATCTGCACCAGGCGGCCGGTGCTGGCGCCGGTCGCGCCATCGCCGAGGTCGATGTTGACGCTCTGCGCCGAGGCGGCGCACGGCGCCAAGCACACCAGCGCGAAGCCGGTGAGGCCGAGGAAGCGGCGAAGCGTCATGGCTTCGGAGCCTCCTTCGCAAGCGTGTTGGCGAAACTGGCCGGCGCCTTGATGCCGGTCTCGACCACGGTTTCGCCGGTTGGGCCGACGATGACGAGATGCTCGATGTCGTCGCGCCGGATCAGCATCATCTTGTGGCGGGGGCCGAGCATCTGCACTTCAGAGACGCCGAGCCGGCGGCCCTTGGTCATTTTCATACCCATGCCGAAGCGACGCAGCATCCAGGCGAGCAGGGCGATGAGCCCCAGAACCAGGACGAGCGCCAGGGCGAACCTGAAATAAAGATCAAAATCCATTGGAGCTTATGTGAGCCTATTCGATGGGCATGATGTGCTTGCGCAGATGCTCGATGTTGAGCTGCACATGGACATTCTGCTTGCGCAGGATGGTGTCGAGCACCGCCAGCGCGGTGCTGAGGTCGCGTAATTCCTTGGTCCAGGCGCCGGCTGCATCCTTGCCCGCGCCGCCGAGGGCGTCGCACAGCACGGTGATGCGCAGCGCGATCACGTCGAGGTCGATCAGCTGGCCATCGTTGGAGGAGTCGACCGCGGCGACGATCTCGCGGTGCAGATCGGCGATGCTGCGGCCAAGGGCCGACTCACCCAGCGTATTGTCGCTTGCTACGGCTGCTATCATGGCTCGGCTCCATCGGTTGCGTTCCCGGCCTCTTCACCTGACCAGGTCCGGTTGGCGCGATAGACGTAGGACAGGATCTCCGCCACTGCCGCCAGGGCATCGATCGGAATCTCGGAATCCAGCTCGACCGCGGCCAGGATCTGGGCGAGGTCGGAATCCTCGCGCACCGGCACGCCCTTCTCGAACGCGATGGCCAGGATCTGCTCCGCCACCGCGCCGCGTCCGGTCGCCACCACCCGCGGCGACTTGGGGCGCAGGGTTCCATCGCGGCCCTTGGCATCCAGCGCGATGGCGATCGGCGTGCGCGTCCCTTGGCCTCCGGCGGTTGAGTCCGGACGGCTCCATCGCGTGTGTTTGGCGCCGATTTCGTCCTTGCGGTCGGCCATCGCGGAATGCTCTGCCTCGCGAAAATCCACGGAAACTCTGGCCTATCATGCTTAATGAACGATTAAGCCGCGAAGGCGCGCGACATTTCGTTCGAATTTAGGTGGCATTTTAGCAAATTAAGCGGGTGTTAATGAGTTGCGGCCAGGATGCTCCCAAAGCGCCGGATTACCGGCTATGGCGGCATCGACCGCAGCGTCAGGAAAGCGTCGGATAGATGGATCTATTCCAGCTGAAACTATTCCAGCGCATGAGCGAGCGTATGGGCTGGCTCGGCGCGCGCCAGGAAGTGCTGGCGCAGAACATCGCCAATTCCGATACGCCGGACTTCGTGCCGCACGACATGAAGGCGCTGAAATTCGTCGATCATCTTAACCAGGTCGCACCAATCGCACAGGCGCGCACCAACGCGATGCATCTGGGCGGCACCGGCCAGCCCGACGCGTCGATCGACGAGCAGAAGACCAAGAAGCAATATGAGACGGCACCAGTCGGCAATGCCGTGGTGCTGGAAGAGCAGATGGTGAAGCTGGCCGACGCCCAGCATTCCTACCAGCTCATGACCAATCTTTATCGCAAGCACGTCGACCTTTTCAAAATGGCGCTGGGCCGCGGCTCGTAAGCGCATTGAAGCATTCGTCGCCAGGAGGTGACCGATGGACCTGATGGAAAGCCTGATGATTTCCGCCGCTGGCATGCGTGCCCAAGGGCAGCGCCTGCGGGTGGTGGCGGAAAACCTCGCCAACGCGGATTCGGTTGCGGAAGTGCCGGGCGGCGATCCCTATCGCCGCAAGACCATCAGCTTCAAGAACCAGCTCGACCGCGAGCTCGGGATGGAAACGGTGCAGGTCAGCAAGGTCGGCGAGGATCCCAGCGACTTCCGAATGAAATACGATCCGGGCAATCCGGCGGCGGACCCGAAGGGCTACGTCAAGCTGCCGAACGTCAACAGCCTGATTGAAATGAGCGACATGCGCGAAGCGCAGCGCTCGTATGAAGCGAACCTGCGGGCCATCGAAGTGGCGCGCACCATGCTTCAGCGCACCATCGACCTGATCCGTTAGGAGACGCCTGAGCCATGACCACAGGAATCGTCGGGGGCGCCGGCAACGCGGTTGCCGCCTACAACGCCGCCTTGAAGCGCATGGGCGCGCCGGGCATCGAATCCCGCGAGCAGGCCGGGCCGGGCTTCTCCGAAGTCCTGCAGGAGCTCGCCAAGAACGCGGTCGAGACCACCAAGGGCGCCGAAAAGGCGTCGCTGCAGGCGGTCGAAGGCACGGCCGACCTCCAGCAGGTGGTGAATGCCGTCACCGCCGCCGAGCTGACGGTCCAGACGGTGACCGCCGTCCGCGACCGCGTGATCACCGCGTACCAAGAAGTGTTGCGTATGCCCATCTAAAGGGCATTGAGTACAGGGCAATAGTGCATGGATGAGGCAGTTCTCCTCGAGGTTGGCCGCGATGCGGTCATCGTGACGTTGAAGCTTGGCGCGCCGTTGATGCTGATCGCGCTGCTCATCGGCCTCGTCATCTCGTTGTTCCAGGCGTTGACCCAGATCCAGGAAGTCACCTTGACCTTCGTGCCGAAGATCATCGTGGTCTTCGTCGCGATGCTCCTGCTGGCGCCCTTCATGCTCCACACGCTCACCGACTTCACCGAGCGGATCATGCAGCAGGCGATAGGATGAACCTGGAGCAGCTGGTCAGCGTCAATCTGTTCCAGTTCTTCATGGTGTTCGCGCGGCTCGGCAGCGCGATCATGCTGCTGCCCGGCTTCGGCGAGGCCTATGTTCCGCCCCGCATCCGTCTGATTTTCGCACTGACCGTCAGTTTCGCCCTGATGCCGATGATCGCCAGCAGTCTGCCCGCCATACCGGCAGCCATCGGCGAATTCACCGTTTTGCTGCTGGTGGAGATCGGCATCGGCCTGTTCTTCGGCATGATCGCCCGTCTGATCCTGCTCGGCGCGCAATCGGCCGGCAGCGTGATCGCGCTGCAGATCGGCATGGCGAGCGCCCTGGTCGCCGACCCGACCACGCAGCAGCAGGCGGCCATCACCGGCAACTTCCTGCTGGCCTTGACCGTGGTGCTGATCTTCGCCACTGGTCTCGACCACATGACCCTGAAGGGCCTGGCCGGCACCTATGCGATCTTTCCGGCCGGCGAGGTTCCGCCGATGGGCGACGTCGCCAACCATGCCGCGCGCATCGTCTCCGACAGCTTCGCCGTCGCCATCGCCATGACGGCGCCGTTCCTGGTCTACGGCATCGTGTTCGCGGTGGCGCTCGGCCTGCTGGCGCGCCTGATGCCGACCTTGCAGGTGTTCTTCATCGCGATGCCGATGCAGCTGCTGGCCGGCCTGGCGCTGATGGCGGTCGCGCTGACGAGCATGATGCTCTATTTCCTCTCCTCCTATGAGGAGCGGATGTCCGTATTCCTGGGTGGCGGCTGAGCCATGGCGGAAGAGCAGGACGACTCACAAAAAACCGAAGACCCGACCAGTCGGCGACTTGACGAGGCGCGCAAGCGCGGTCAGGTCGCCAACTCCCGCGAGGTCAACAACCTGCTGATGCTGGGCGTGTTCTCGATGTCGATCCTGCTGTTCGGCGGGACCGCGGCGAGCGCCATCTACAAGGCGACGATGCCCTTCATCGAATCGCCGGACCTGGTGCCGGCGGACTTCGAGCATCTGGTTACGCTGGGCTGGAAGCTGCTGGGTGTCCTGCTGGCGGCCGGGGCGGTTCCCCTGGCGCTCGCCGTCATCGCCGCGATCGGCGCCGGATATCTGCAGTTCGGCCTGGTGTTCTCGGCCGACGGCATCATGCCGAAGCTGGACAAGATCTCCCCGTTCGCCGGCCTCAAGCGCATGTTCTCCATGCGCTCGCTGGCGGAGTTCGTGCGCGGGCTGCTGAAGCTTGCGGTGGTTGGGTCGGTCGCGATGTTCCTGATCCTGCCGGAGGTAGCGCACCTCAACAAGCTGATCGGCATGGAGATGTTCCAGCTGCTGGGCGAGACCAAGGCGCTGCTCGCCAAGCTGCTGATCGGCGTGGTCTCGATCGTCGCCGCCATCGCCGCCATCGACGTGATCTACCAGCGCCTGCAGCACATGCGCGAGATGCGCATGTCGCGCCAGGAGATCAAGGACGAGTTCAAGGAGACCGAGGGCGACCCGCTGGTCAAAGGCCGCCTGCGCCAGCTGCGCATGGAGCGCACCCGCCGGCGCATGATGGCCCAGGTGCCGCAATCGGACGTGGTTGTCACAAACCCGACCCATTACGCCGTGGCGCTGAAATACGACCCGAACAGCATGGCCGCGCCCAAGATGATGGCCAAGGGCGTCGACAAGGTGGCGCAGAAGATCCGGGAGGTCGCCAAGGAGCACGGCATCCCGATCATCGAGAACCCGCCTTTGGCGCGCGGCCTGTTCGCGGCGGTGGATGTCGACGAGGAAGTGACGCCGGAGTTCTACAAGGCGGTGGCGGAGGTCATCAGCTATATCTTCAAGCTGAAGCGACAGCGCCTGTAACTACTTGTAAAAGCGTGCCCGCTTACGGTTATGATGGATCGGGTTGGGGATGGGGGTCGTTGTTCATGCGCCGCTTTAGCGGAGCAGGCGTTGCGCCAGACGTGATTCGGACGGTTGCGGCGCGGAAAAGGGATGCCAGGGTATGACCTGGTCTTGGGAGATCGGCCTGCTGGTCGCGATCTCGGTGCTGGCCTTGGTGCTGGCGCTGATCGCGTGGCGCCGCCGTTATATCGCCGACCTGCTGGAAGCCAGCCTGAATGCGACCCACCAGGGCCGCCAGGTGGTGGACCGCGCTGGCGCCGTCAAGTTCGCCAACATCGCCTTCCGCCGCCTGTTCGGGGACGAGCCGCTGCCGTTGAACGTCATCCTGGAGCGGCGCGCGTTCGACGCCACCGCCCGCGCCTCGATCGAGCGCATCGAGCATGCGCTGGGCGAGCGCGGCGAGGCGCATGGCGACGTCGCCATCCTCAATGCCGAGGGCAAGCGCGAGATCCTGGCGGTGTTCGCCAACCGGCTGACCCGGTTCGGCGACCATATGTCCTGGGGCGTCGAGGTCATCACGACCCAGCGGGAGATCGAGGAATACATCCGCTCCGACCACGAGAAGTTCGCCGACCTGATCGAGAATGCGCCGGTCGGCTTCTACTCGGTCGACGAATCCGGCCGTTTCCTGTTCGTCAATTCGACGCTGGCGCATTGGCTCGGCCTCGATGTCGAGGTCGAGGCGCAGCATCAGCTCCGCCTGCACGACCTGGTCTATCCGCGGCCGCCGGAGTCCATCCCGGCCTTCGCGCCGTTTGCCGATCCGGCCGCGCGCAGCGGCGAAGTCACCCTGATGGGGCCGAACGGGCGCAAGCTGCTGGTCTATGTCCGCCAGGATGTCGTCAACGTGCAGGGCGTCGACCCAAGCGGCAAGGCCGGCATCCGCACCCGCTCGATCGTCCATGACCTGACGCGCGAGCGCGAATTCGAACGTGCGCTGCAGGCGTCCGAGCAATACTTCCAGCGCTTCTTCGAAGAGGCGCCCACCAGCATCCTGCTGCTCGACGCCGACAAGAAGATCGAGCAGTTGAATTCCGCCTTCACCAACCTGTTCGGCGAAATGGTGCCGGTGGGCGCCAGCCTCGGCACCCTGGTCTCCAATGAAGATCTGCCGGGTGCGGAGGAGCATCTGCGGCGCGTGGCGGAACTGGGCCGCGGCGTGCTGCCGATCACAGTGCGCCTCAAAGGCAAGCGCCAGGCCAGCGTCATCGTCTATGCCTCGCGGCGCGAGGACAAGGGCCAGACCGTCGGCTTCATCCTGCACTTGATCGACACCACCGAGCAGAAGCGCCTGGAGGCGCAGTTCGCGCAGTCGCAGAAGATGCAGGCGGTCGGCCTTCTGGCCGGCGGCATCGCGCACGACTTCAACAACCTGCTGACCGCGATGATCGGCTTCTGCGACCTGCTGCTGCTGCGCCACCGCGCCGGCGACCAGTCGTTCGCCGACATCATGCAGATCAAGCAGAACGCCAATCGCGCCGCCAACCTGGTGCGCCAGCTGCTCGCCTTCTCGCGCCAGCAGACCTTGCAGCCGCGCGTGCTGCAGGTGACCGACGTGCTGGCCGAAGTCTCGCACCTGCTGCGCCGCCTGATCGGCGAGAATATCGAGCTCGGCATGGTGCACGGCCGCGACCTGCAGCCGGTGCGCGTCGACCAGGGCCAGCTCGAGCAGGTCATCATCAATCTCGCGGTCAACGCGCGCGACGCCATGCCCAATGGCGGGCGGCTGCGCATCAAGACCGAGAACGCCGTCACCAAGGACCCTATCCAACGCGGCGCCGAGGTGATGCCGCCTGGCCGCTATGTGATGATCGAGATCGGCGATACCGGCACCGGCATCCCGCCGGAGATCATGGATCGCATCTTCGAGCCGTTCTTCTCCACCAAGTCGGTCGGTTCCGGCACCGGCCTCGGCCTCTCCACCGTCTATGGCATCGTGCGCCAGACCGGCGGCTATGTGTTCGTCGACAGCACGATGGGCGAGGGCGCGATCTTCCGCATCTACCTGCCGGAGCACCAGGCCGAAGCGGGCAGCGTGCAGCGGATCGACGAGAAGGGAGAGGCGGCGCGCGACTTGACCGGCATCGGCACCATCCTACTGGTCGAGGACGAGGACGCCGTGCGCCTGTTCAGTGCGCGCGCGCTGCGCAACAAGGGCTACCAGGTGCTCGAAGCGCGCTCGGGCGAAGCGGCGCTCGAGATCTGCGGCGAGCATTTGGCCGAGATCGATCTCATCATCAGCGACGTGGTGATGCCGCGCATCGATGGCCCGACCATGGTGAAAGAGGTGCGCTCGCGCCGCGCCGACCTGCCCGTCATCTTCATCTCGGGCTATGCCGAGGACGCGTTCCGCCGCCGAATCGACGCCGGCGAGGAAGTGAACTTCCTCTTGAAGCCGTTCACCCTGAAGCAGCTTGCCGCCAAGGTGAAGGAAGTGCTGGAGCCGCATGGCGAGCGCAAGCGGGCAGCAAATTAACTAATTGATTTATAATCGATAGTCCGAAATTGTTCTCGTTCTGATCTATTTTCTTTACAGAGAGAACAAAACGTGTATCTTTGGCCCCACGCACCAACGCCATGACGGCCCGGCTGCGGAAGATTTGGCAGTCATCTCGATATGATCTAAGTGGGGAGAACGGCAATGTCGCTGAACGTTGTTAAATTGGCCGACAAGGACGATATGGACAAGAACAAGGCGTTGGATGCCGCGCTCTCGCAGATCGAGCGAGCCTTCGGCAAAGGCTCGATCATGCGCCTGGGGCAGCGGGAAAGTGCGGTCGACAGCGAGTCCGTTTCTACCGGCTCTCTCGGCCTGGATATCGCGCTTGGCATCGGCGGACTGCCGCGTGGGCGCGTCATTGAAATCTACGGACCGGAAAGCTCCGGCAAGACCACCTTGGCATTGCATGTGATCGCGGAAGCGCAGCGCACCGGCGGCGCTTGCGCCTTCATCGACGCGGAACATGCGCTCGACCCCAGCTATGCGAAGAAGCTCGGCGTCAACATCGACGACCTGCTGATCTCGCAGCCCGATGCGGGCGAACAGGCGCTGGAGATCGCCGACACCTTGGTGCGCTCCGGCGCGATCGACGTGCTGGTGGTGGATTCGGTGGCCGCCCTGGTGCCGAAGGCGGAACTGGAAGGCGAGATGGGCGACACCCATGTCGGCCTGCAGGCCCGCCTGATGAGCCAGGCGCTGCGCAAGCTGACCGGCTCAATCTCGCGCTCGCGCTGCATGGTGATCTTCATCAACCAGATCCGCATGAAGATCGGCGTGATGTTTGGCAATCCCGAGACCACGACCGGCGGCAACGCGCTCAAGTTCTACGCCTCCGTGCGTCTCGACATCCGCCGCATCGGCTCGATCAAGGACAAGGAGACGGTGGTCGGCAACCAGACCCGCGTGAAGGTGGTGAAGAACAAGGTCGCGCCGCCGTTCCGCGTGGTCGAGTTCGACATCATGTATGGCGACGGCATTTCCAAGACCGGCGAATTGGTCGACCTTGGTGTCGCGGCCAGCGTGGTGGAAAAGTCCGGCGCTTGGTTCTCCTATAACGGCCAGCGCATCGGTCAGGGCCGCGAGAACGCCAAGGCCTTCCTCAAGGAGAACACGCAGATCGCAAACGAGATCGAGCAGAAGATCCGTTCCAATGCCGGCCTGGTGGCGGGCGCCATGATGGACAAGGGCGCCGCCGCCGAAGAGTCCGCCGGCGAATAGCGGTTTTTACGAGAACCCAGAGAGCTCACCCCCCGAGCTCTCCCTTCGGGCGCGCCGATCCCCCGTCGGTGCGCCCGCACCTTTTTGGGGGCCGGCGGAAGCTGCGCCCGGCGCATGGCTAGCCCTCCCAATGGCTATGCTGGCAGAGGGGTTCCGCCCTTGCCCCCGGCCCGGAAACACTAAATATTACCTGGATGGTGCCGCCCGCCGGAAACCCCGGTTTGCGGCCTGTTTTCGTGTGATTGGACCCGTTTATGCAGACCGCCAACGACATCCGCCGCCTGTTCCTGGACTACTTCAAGCGCGAAGGGCACGAGGTCGTGCCCTCCAGCCCGCTGGTGCCGCGCAACGACCCGACGCTGATGTTCACCAACGCCGGCATGGTGCAGTTCAAGAACGTCTTCACCGGCCAGGAGAAGCGCGACTATGTCCGCGCCGCGACCGCGCAGAAATGCGTGCGCGCCGGCGGCAAGCACAACGACCTGGAGAACGTCGGCTATACCGCGCGCCATCACACCTTCTTCGAGATGCTTGGCAACTTCTCGTTCGGCGATTATTTCAAGGAGCGCGCGATCGACCTCGCCTGGCGCCTGATCACCCAGGAATACGGCCTCGCCAAGGACAAGCTGCTGGTCACCGTCTACTCCGAGGACGACGAGGCGTTCGGCCTGTGGCGCAAGATCGCCGGCCTGCCGGAGAGCAGGATCATCCGCATCCCGACCTCGGACAATTTCTGGGCCATGGGCGACACCGGCCCGTGCGGCCCGTGCTCGGAAATCTTCTACGACCACGGCGACAAGATTCCGGGCGGCCCTCCCGGCAGCCCGGATCAGGACGGCGACCGCTTCATCGAGATCTGGAACCTGGTGTTCATGCAGTTCGAGCAGGTGAGCAAGGAGAGCCGAGTCAACTTGCCGCGCCCCTCGATCGACACCGGCATGGGCCTGGAGCGCTTGGCGGCGGTGCTGCAGGGCAAGCACGACAACTACGACATCGACCTGATGCGCGCGCTGATCGAGGCCTCGGCCGAGGCGTCGAAGACCGATCCCGACGGACCGTTCAAGATGTCGCACCGTGTGATCGCCGACCACCTGCGCTCGTCGGCGTTCCTGATCGCCGATGGTGTCCTGCCTTCGAACGAAGGGCGCGGCTACGTGCTGCGCCGGATCATGCGACGCGCCATGCGCCACGCGCACCAGATCGGCTGCACCGAACCGCTGATGTGGAAGCTGGTCCCGGCGCTGGTGCAGCAGATGGGCCAGGCCTATGAGGAGCTTATCCGCGCGCAGCCGGTCATCTCCGAGACGCTGAAGCTGGAGGAAAGCCGCTTCAAGCAGACCCTCGGCGCCGGCCTCAAGGAACTGGAGAGCGCGGTCGCGAGCGGCAGCGGCATGACCAAGGACGGCAAGCTGAGCGGCGCGATCGCGTTCCAGCTGTCGGACAGCCGCGGCTTCCCGCTCGACCTCACGCAATCGATCCTGCGCGACCGGGGCATCGAGGTGGATGTCGACGGTTTCAACGTCGAGCTCGAGAAGCAGCGCGAGCGTTCGCGCGCGGCCTGGGCCGGCTCGGGCGAAGCGGCGACCGAAGCGGTGTGGTTCGATCTGCGCCAGCGCCTCGGCGCCACCGAGTTCTTCGGCTACTCGACCGAACAGGCGGAAGGCCAGGTCGTCGCGCTGCTCAAGAACGGCGCCGAAGTGAAATCCGCCAAGGCAGGCGACGAGATCGCGCTGATCGCCAACCAGACGCCGTTCTATGGCGAGGCGGGCGGCCAAATGGGCGACACCGGCACCCTGACCACCGCGAGCGGCGCGACCATTGCAGTCAGCGACGTTCAGCGCAAGGTCGGCGACCTGTTCGTGCACCTCGGTAAAGTGACCAAGGGCGAAGTCAAGGTCGGCGATGCGGTCGAGATGAAGGTCGACGGCAAGCGCCGCACCAGCCTGCGCGCGCACCACTCGGCGACTCACCTCTTGCACGAAGCGCTGCGCCGCCGGCTCGGCGCGCACGTGACGCAGAAGGGCTCGCTGGTCGCCCCCGACCGCCTGCGCTTCGACTTCAGCCACAGCAAGGGGATGTCGCCGGAGGACATCGCGGTGGTGGAGCGCGAGGTCAACGACCGTGTCCGCGACAACGAGGCGGTCGAAACGCGCCTGATGACGCCGCAGGCCGCGATCGAGGCCGGCGCGATGGCGCTGTTCGGCGAGAAATACGGCGACGAAGTGCGCGTGGTCTCGATGGGCGGCAAGCCGGCGAATGAAAACAAGATCTTCTCGACCGAGCTGTGCGGCGGCACCCACGTGCGGCGCACCGGCGACATCGGCCTGTTCAAGATCATCAGCGAAGGCGCGGTTGGCGCCGGCGTGCGCCGCATCGAAGCGGTCACCGGCGCGGCGGCCGAAGCCTACATCGCCGAGCAGCAGCGCTTGCTGAACGAGGCGGCCACGGCGCTGAAGACGCTGCCGTCCGATCTGACGCAGCGCATCGCCGCGCTGCTCGACGAGCGCAAGCGCCTGGAGCGCGAGCTGACCGAAACGCGCAAGGCGGCCGCGGCCGGTGGTGCGGGCTCCGGTCCGGCGGCCAAGCAGGTCAACGGCGTGACGCTCGCCGCGCGTTTGCTCGACAACGTGCCGGCCAAGGAGCTAAAGGGCATGGCGGACGAGATCAAGCGCCAGATCGGCTCCGGCGTGGTGGCCCTGGTCGCGGTCGCGGACGGCAAGGTCTCGCTTGTGGTCGGCGTCACCGACGATCTCACCAAGCGGCTGAGCGCCGTCGACCTGGTGAGGGTCGGCAGCGCGGCGCTGGGCGGGCAGGGCGGCGGCGGCCGCCCCGACATGGCCCAAGCCGGCGGCCCCGACGCGTCGCGCGCCAAGGACGCGCTGGCCGCGATCGAAAGCGCGATCGGCGCGGGGGCGAAGGCCGCGGAATAGCGTCCGGCGCTAAAATCACCGCTCATAGGTAGGGGCGGTGCGGGGCCGCGATGCGATGGGGCGCATTGCCGCGTGACATTTGTTCGGGGGCCGTATGACCGTTGATGTCGCGTTGCCGCGGCCGACCCGTTTCTCGATCGGCCGGGCGCTTGGCGACAGCATCCGTATCTTTGCCCGCAACGTCATCTGGCTGGCGCCGGTCGCCTGCGCCACGCGGGCGGTCGTGTTGCTGGCGCCGGAGCCGGCAGAGGATGGAAGCACGCTGGCATGGTCGGATCTGATCCTCGATGACATAACCGACGCGCTCGCGTCGGGTCTTGCCGATGCTGCGATCATCCTGGTCATTCTGCAGATCCTGAGAGGCCATCGGGCATCGATCGGCGACATGGCGGCGGGCTTCCGATTTGTCGTCCCGATGGTGGTTGCCACGGCGATCGCCAATCTCCCGTGGACTGCATGGGCTATTATCGATCAGCTGTGGGAGACCGGAAACACCCTGGTGTCCGTTGTCGCGCGATGGCTGCTCATTTACGCGATCGCGCTCACGGTTTACGTCCATTGGGCGCTCTCAACGCAGGCAATCGTCATAGAACGGATTGGTCCGGTGGCGGGACTGCTGCGCAGCGTCCGCCTGACAAAAGGCCGCCGTTGGGCGATCTTCGGCCTGACCATGATCCCGCTGATCATCGTCATGGCCCTCTCCGTGGGAGCATGGGCGCTGCCGAATCTGATCGCCGTGGACCAGTGGCTGGTCGATGCACTCAACTATCTGATATCCGCTTTATCCACGGCGTATTTCGCGGTGCAGACGACCGTTCTCTACTACTACCTCCGGCGCGAGAAGGAAGGCGTCGAGAGTGGCGAGATTGCGCACGTGTTCGACTGATGCGTCGTGCTGGTATCGCCGCCGCCGCGCCGACATGCTGTACCCGGTTCATGTGAGGGGAAAATCATGGCAATCAGTACCGGCTCACCGCGTTTCACGATCGGGCGCACGCTCGGCGACAGCCTCAAGATCTTCGGGCGGAACTTCATCGTCTTTGCGCTTGTCGCCCTGGCGATCCGCCTGCTGTTGCTGGCCGTGCCGCAAGGACAGGCGGCGGGCGCGATCATCGGGGCCGGCCAAATCAACTGGTTCAGCGCCATTGTCTCGATGGCGGTCGCGATCGTCGTCGCTAGTGTGACAAAGGCGGTTATGGTGTTCCCGACCATGCAAAACCTGCGCGGTCAGAAGGCTCTCGTCTCGGACTTGTGGAAGGGCGTTCCGGTTTTTCCAGCGATCGTCATGGCCGGAGCGATCCTCAGCCTGCCGTCGTTCGTGTCGCTGGCCATCCAGGGTCTGTTTCCCGGAGACGCCTCGGTGATTGGCATAAGCGGCTTCGTCGTAGGCGTCGTGGCCCTGGTTCTCATATTGATGTGGTGGCTCTATGCCCCGACGATCATGATCGAGAGAGGTGGCGTGCTGCAGGGCTTGACGCGCAGCAACCGCCTCCTCCGCGGACAACGATGGCGGGTCTTCGGCCTGCTCGCCATCATCGGCGTGGTTTCGAGCGCCGTCGTCATCGCGATCGCTCTGCTTGGAGGAATGAGCTTCACCGACCTGGCCTCGCTGGCGTCCATCCAGTCGACGTCGCCGATCGGCATTGCAGTCTTCATATTCAGTGCTCTGATCGGCGCATTCGAAGGCGTTCTGACTACCGTCTCGTACTATCACCTGCGCGTCGAGAAGGAGGGCGGGATCGCCGAGGATCTCATCCAGGTGTTCGACTGAGATCCGGGCCAGCGAAACTGCTTTAACAGCACTTCTCATCGAAGTGCCCGCTCTTAATTGGTGACGATTACCCCAGCGAATAGGGATGTTTTGCTTCCACTTTGCAATTGCGAATAAGTTGCAGTTGCACTAGTGTCGCCCGCTTGAATGCAGCCAAAGCCCAGGTCTTGAGGCGGCGCTTCACGAGGGGGACAGAGACATGATTGATCTGAAGCTACGGGCGTTCGGCCGCTGGACGGCCGCCATTGCCGCTGCGCTGGTCGTGGCCGTGCCGGCCGCGCGAGCGGAGGTCACCTTTCTCGATCACCGCGGCAAGCTGATCGAGCTCGAAGCGCCGCCGCAGCGGATCGTCTCGATGTTCGCATCCGGGCCGCTGGTGCATTACGCCATCGACGGCCACAGCGACCGCATCGTCGGGGTGAACAAGAAAGCCAAGGCGATGTACGAGGGCAGTTTCTATGCCCAGCTGATCCCGGAGTTCCTGAAGCTCAACATGAACGTCGCCGGCGAGGGCTTCGCGCCCAATGTCGAAGCCATTCTCGAGCTCAAGCCGGACGTCGTGCTGCAGTGGGTGTTCGACCCCAAGCTGATCGAGCCGCTGGAAGGCGTCGGCCTCAAGGTGATCGGCTGGGATTGCTGCACCAACCAGCACCGCCGCGAATACCTGCAGCTGGCTGGCTACACCACCGGCCGCATCGAACGCACCCAGGCGATCCTGCAGAAGCAGGACGCCTCCGACGCCGCGCTGCGCAAGGTCTTCGCCGACCTCAAGGCTGACGACACCGTGAGCCTGCTGGTGGTCGACGAGATCAAGGACAGCTTCCGCGTCATCGCCAATTCTTCGCAGGACTACAGCCTCAGCGGCACGCGCAACCTGGCCGCCGATGATACCGGCGAATGGTGGCGCACCGTCGATGCCGAGCAGCTGCTGGTGTGGAACCCGGCCATCATCGTCATTCCCGCCTATGCGTCGGAATTGAAGCCGGCCGACTTCTACGGCAACGCCGTGCTTGCCAACCTGGACGCGGTCAAGAACAAGCGGGTCTACAAGTTCCCGCACTTCAACCGCTCGCCCGACGCGGCGGAAATCTACCTGTCGGACGATTGGCTGGCGCGCGTCGCCAACCCGGCGCGCTTCTCGAGCGCCGGCAAGTTCCACGACACCCTGAAGGATGGCTACAAGCTGATCTATCAGAAGGACATCACGGACGAGCAGATCCGCTTCATCCTCGAGCTGGAGCAGAACAAGGATTCCGTCGGTTACGTCGACCTGTTCGGCTGAGCCCGCCGTGGCGCACGCGACCATCGCCGTGCTGAGTGGCGCGCGCATGCGGACCTGGACGGTCGTCGCGCTGCTGTCGCTGCTGCTGGTGTTCTGCGCGGTCTACTCGATCACGATCGGCCGCTATGACATCGCGATGTGGGATGTCTGGCTGATCCTTTGGGACAATGTGGTGCCGGCGCAGGCGCCGACCTGGACACCGGTGCAAGCGGACGTGGTCGAAGTCGTCCGGCTGCCACGGATTCTCGCGGCCCTGCTGATCGGCGCGGGCCTCGCCATATCGGGCGCCGCACTCCAGGGCCTGTTCCGCAATCCGCTGGTCGACCCCATCAACATCGGCGTCACCGCCGGCGCGGGCTTCGGCGGGACGCTTGCCATCCTGGTGGTCGGTGGGGGCTATCCGGTCCTGGCCGCCGCCTTCGCCTGCGGGATCGGCAGCCTGCTGGTGGTGAGGGGCCTGGCCAGCGTCAAGGGGCGTACCTCGACCCTCACCCTGGTGCTCGCCGGCGTGATCGTCACGGCGTTTTTCGAATCCGCCATTTCGATCGTCAAGCTGCTGGCCGACCCGCATCAGAAACTGCCGGCCATCACCTATTGGCTGATGGGCAGCATCGCAGCCACCAACTACAGCGACCTCGTGCTGATGGCGCTGGCGATCGTGCCGCCGTCGATCATGATCTTCCTGCTGCGCTACCAGATCAACATCCTGTCGCTGGGCGAGGACAAGGCGCGGGCGCTGGGCTCGCCGATCGAGGTCGTTCAGTGGACCATCTTCGTCGCGGTGTCCTTCATCTCCGCCGGCGTCGTCGCCACCTCGGGGATCATCGGCTGGGTCGGCCTCGTCATCCCGCACATCGCGCGCACCCTGGTCGGGCCCGATCATGGCCGGCTGCTGCCGGTGTCCGCGCTGTTGGGCGCGATCTATCTGCTGCTGGTCGACGACATCGCCCGCACCGCGACGGTGGCCGAGTTGCCGATCGGCATCATCACCTCGCTGATCGGCGTGCCGGTGTTCGCGATCATCCTGCGCCGGACCCAATCCAGGAGCGGCTGGACCCATGATTGACGTCGCCGATCTCAGCGTCACGCTGTCCGACAAGCCGATCCTGGAGAATTACAGCCTATCGGTCGGGCAGGGCGACGTGCTGGCCGTCCTCGGCGCCAACGGCGTCGGCAAGACCACGTTGCTCAATTGCATCGTCGGCCTCGGCCGGCCGAGCGCCGGCACCGCGACCAGCCGCGGCCGCATCGGATACGTGCCGCAGCTGTTCCATTCGACCTTCGCATTCTCCGTGCTCGATATCGTGTTGATGGGGCGGGCCCGGCACATCGGGCTATTCGGCTCGCCGCGCCGCCTGGACTATGAGGTCGCGCAGAAATACCTCGACCAGATGAAGGTCGGCCATTTGCGCGACCGGCCCTTCAACGAACTGAGCGGCGGCCAGCGCCAGCTGGTCATGATCGCGCAGGCGCTGTCATCGGAGTGCGAGATCCTGATCCTGGACGAGCCGTGCTCCGCCCTCGACTACAAGAACCAGTCCATCGTCATCGACACGCTCCGTGCGCTCAATGACGGCATGGGCCTCACCATCGTGTTCTCCACCCATGCGCCACAGCACGGGCTCGAGGTTGCGAGCCATGTGCTGCTGATGCGGGATCGGAGACGCTACGAGCACGGCCCGGTGGACGAAGTGCTGACCGCCGCCAACCTGTCGGCGCTCTACGACGTTCCCATCGCCAAGGCCAACTTCGCCGATAGCGGCAAGTTCACCTTCGCCCCCTCCTTCGGACGCTGAAACCGATGAAGAAGATCGCCTATCTGACCTGGGGCTGCGCCAGCCAGATCACGAGCTTCCAGGACTACGCCAAGCATCTCGACGACATGATCCATTTGCGGGAGCTGGAGACGTACGATCTCAGCCGCTATGCCGCAGTCGTGGTGCCGGATGGGATGGACAGCGGCGCCATCCGGCGCTACGCGGCCCAGCTCAACGCCTATGTGCGCGGCGGCGGCTTCCTGATCGTGTTCGCCTGCAAGAAGCTGCATGAGTGGATCGATGTGGTCGATCTGAAATGGCGCGACGTCGATACCAAGGACTGGTTGTGGTGGACAAAGCCCAACCCCTATATCGAGATCCATCAGCCTGAGCCGAAGCATCCGCTGTCCGAGGTGATCCCAGTCGCCGACATGGCCTGGCACTGGTTCGGCGCCTTCGACCTGCACCCGGCGGCGCGGAGCGCGCTCAATCTGGATGACGACAGCGGCAGCCTGCTGCTCGACTTCCCCTCGCTCGAGGGCGGTGGACGGTTGATGGTGTCCACCCTCGACCCGCACGTCCACAATGGCGAGCGGTTCATGCCGGCCTGCCGTCGCTTCCTGCAGGCCTTCTATCCCTGGCTCAACCGCGAGCTGGGGATCGAGCGCGACAAGCCGGGCTTCGTCGTCACCTATCTGCAATGCTTCCCGAATTCGGGCGAGTGGATGCCAGAGGGCCTGGCCGACGCCTTCGCGCAAGTCGGCGGCACGCTGGCGCTATGCCCGCAATACCAGCTCAGCGCGGATCATCTTGCCGGCACAGACATTCTCTATATCCCGCATATCCACGATCAGTTCTTTCTGCGGAGCATCCAGTCGCTGCTGCTGGAATTCCTGGCGCGCGGCGGGCACATGGTGATCTGCTCCGAGCCGGCGATTCCCTGGCTGCCGTTCCTCGGTGCGTTCCAGTCGGTGCCGCCGCGGCCTTTCACCAACATCAAGGTGCGCGTGCGCAACGATCCGTTCGGCTTTTTCCGCAACATGGATGCGGAGTTCGATGGCTGGCAGGGCATCTTCGGTCAATACGCGCGCGGCTGGTCAAGGACGCCCGAAGGGGCGATCTGGCTGACCGACGTCGGCAGCCGCGAGGATCCGAAGCCGGCCGACTGGCTGTGGCAATACCCGACCGACACCGGCAAGGGCGGCATGGTGTTCATGCACAACGGCGACAACATGGTCCGCTATCCCGACCACGGCGCGCACAAGCATTGCCTGGTGCGTGACATTTGCGCGGCGCTGATGGCCAACAGCGGTGCGATGATCAATCGCTTCTAGGGCGCGTCATGGTCGCGCCAAGCGTGCCCGTCTCTACCTTTTGCCGAAGAGTGCGTTGACCGCGGGATAAGCCATCGCGCCTTCGCCGAGCGGGCCGGATTTTCCCGTCTTCAGGAAATCGCCGACCAGCGCCGCCGCCTTGCCCCACAGCGCTTGCGCGATGCCCGAGCCCGCGGAGAGGCGGCGCACGCCGAGTTGCGCCAGCTCGGCGGCGGCCGGCAGTCCCGGCCACGCCATCACGTTCAGCGGCAGGCCCGCTTCGGCGGCGACTGCCTTGATCTCGTCAGCCGCGCGCAGGCCCGGCACGAAGATCCCGCTGGCGCCGGCATTGCGATAGAGCTTGGCGCGCACCAGTGTTTCGGTGACCTCCTTGCCCTCGGGCGCCAGGCCGCGCAGATAGACGTCGGTGCGGGCGTTGACGAACAGGTCGATGCCGAAATGCTGGCCGGCGCGCTTGGCGCGTTCGATCTTGAGGCACAGCAGGTCGGGCGCGCCGGCTCCATCCTCGATGTTGATGCCGACCGCGCCCGCTTCCACGATCCGCGCAACCGTCTCCTCGACCGTCGCTGGATCATCGGAATAGCCGCCCTCGACGTCGACGGTCAGCGGCACGCGGATCGCGCGCGCGATTGCGACTACCGTGGAGACCAGCATGCGTACCGGTAGCACATCACCGTCGGGATAGCCGTGGGTCCAGGCGACGCCGGCGCTGGTGGTGGCGATCGCCTTCGCACCCAGGCTTTCCATCAATCGCGCGCTGCCGGCGTCCCATGCGTTGGGCAGCAGCAGCGGCTCCGGTCCTTCGTGGAGGCGGTGGAAAAGCGTGGCTGTCTCAGCCTTGGCAGTCATCGGCGGCCTCCTTGTTCATGCGCCAGCAGCCAGCGTTTGCGTTCGATGCCACCGCCGTAACCGGTGAGCGATCCGTTCGTTCCGATCACGCGATGGCACGGTACCACCACGCTGATCGGATTGTCGCCGTTGGCATGACCGACGGCACGCACCGCGGTCGGCCGGCCGACACGCTGCGCCAGCAGGGCGTAGGTGATTGTCTCGCCGCAGCCGATCGTGCGCAACGTCTTCCACACCGATTTCTGGAACTCGGTGCCGCCGGTCGCGACCTTCAGCCGGTCGATCGCCGGCAGTTCACCGTCGAAATAGGCGCGCAATGCGGCGCTGAGCCCGGCCGGATTGCGTGCGTTCTTCAGCATGTAACCATCCTTGCCGTATTGCAGGCGCAGGGAGTGGTGCATGCGGTCGGCGTGATCCGTCCATTCGACGGCGCGCAGCTGGCCGTCCTCATCCGCGACAAGGTCGAGGTCGCCGATCGGTGTCTTGATGCGGTCGGCGAGGAACTGAAACGCTTTAGCCATGCGCCGCCGCATCCGCTGCCCACAGATGTTGCGCGGCATAGGCCCGCCACGGCCGCCAGGTCTCGGCGCGGTCCTGCAGCACGGCGGGGCTTGGCCGCGCGCTGGCGCCGATGGCGGCGCCGCGCAGCAGGCCGATGTCGCTGGCCGGAAACGCATCGGTCTCGCGCACCGCGCGCAGGGCGATGTAGTGCGCGGTCCAGTCGCCGATGCCGCGGATCGCGCGCAGCCGCGCCACTGTCTCCTCCACGGTGCCTTGGGGCTGGAACAGCGCCGAATCCTGCAGCGCCGCCTGGGCCAGGGCGACCAGCGCCTCCTTGCGTGCTTTCGGCGCGCCGAGCGCGGATAGATCGGCCGCTGCGACCTGCTCAGCAGTGGGGAAGGCGAGGCGCAGCGACGGCCGGCTGCGTTGCGCCGCCGGCAGCGCGGTGCCGCAGATCTGCGTGAGGCGCGAGCCGAGCTTGCGCCCGGCCTCTACCGTCACCTGCTGGCCGAGGACGGCGCGCACCGCGAGCTCTAAGCCATCCCAGCCGCCGGGTGCGCGCAGGCCGGGACGCTCCGCGATCAGCGGCGCCAGCAGCGGGTCCTGCGCCAGGTGCGCGCCGATCGCCGCGACGTCGGCCCCGAGGTCGAACACGCGACGGATGCGCCCGACGATGGCGGGCAGGGCGCGCACAGAGGGGAAGCGAATGGTCGCGTTGAGGCTGGCCTCCTCCGGCAGGTGGCTGATCTCGACGGTTCCGGTCAGGCCATCCTGCAGCACGGTCCGGGAATAGATGTCGCCCTCGATCCACTCGACGCCGTCGATGGCGCGCCCCTTCAGGAATGCCAGCATGGCGTTCCAATCGTACGGGGGGCGGTAGGAGAGGCGCACGGTGACGCCGATCTCGCCCACCGAGCCCTCGGGCAAGGCGTACACCGCCTTGTGTCGCAGCGCGCTCGGCGGTCGGCGGAACAGCTGGTGGAAGGTCTCGTTGAAGCGCCGGATGCTACCGAACCCCGCCGCCAGGGCGATCTCCGCCATTGGCAGGCGCGTGTCGTGGATCAGCTGCTTGGCGAACAGCACGCGCCTCGTCTGCGCGACGGTGATGGGCGAGGCGCCGAGATGCTGCTGGAACAGGCGCCGCAACTGCCGCTCGCCGATGCCGAGCCGCTCGGCCAGTGCATCGACGCTCGCGCCCTCGCCGTCGAGCGCGCCTTCCGCGATCAGGGCGAGCCCGCGCGAGACCGTGTTGGACGTGCCGCGCCACGATCCGAGATCGGGCGCGGTCTCCGGTCGGCAGCGCAGGCAGGGTCGGAAGCCGGCTTCCTGCGCGGCGGCGGCGCTCGGATAGAACCGGCAATTCTCGAACTTGGCGGAGCGCGCCGGGCAGATCGGCCGGCAATAGATCCCGGTCGACGTGATGCCGACGAACAGGCGTCCGTCGAAGCGCGCGTCGCGGCTCTTCAGCGCCCGGTAGCAGGCACGGGCGTCGAGCCCGATCAGAGGCAGCTGTTCCATGGCGCGAATGATGCCACCGCGGCGGGCCCAACGCTCGCGGTTTTCGGACATGGACATGAATGGCGGGGTTGCAGCTATGAATAACCCCTCCAGCGTGGGCGGGAGGGGTTATAAAAACGTCCGAAAGGTGTGGCCGCTACTCGATCAGCCGGCGCCACCAGCCGCGCTTGCGTTGGCCGTCCTCGCCGGCAGCCTGCTCGGCGCCGACCTCGATGACCTGCACGGACGGGCCCTCTGCCGAAGATGCTGCCAGCGGCTCCGGCGCAGGCTGTGCGGCCGCGGCGGGTTCGGCCAAGCGCGGCGTTTCGCGCGCGACCTCGATCGGCTCCGCGGCCGGCGTCGCGCTGTCGTCGTCGCGGCGGCGGGGCCGGCGCTGACGGCGGCGTGCCTGCGGCTCGGCCGCCTGCTGCCCGCCGTTCGCCCCTTCGGCCGCGGCGGCAGGTTCGCTGCCGTCGCCGGTCAGGGGCGCCACGCGCTGCGTCCATTGCTCTGGCATCTCCGGCAACTCGGGCTGGTCGCCCAGGCCGGGCAACGGCTGCTCGGCATCCGCTGCCTGCCCGCCTTGCGGACGCGCCTGCGCCTCGCCGGATTGTTCGCGCTCCGGGCGCCGCGACCGGCGGCGTCCACCGCGGCGGCCACGGCGGCGGCGGCGGCGCGGCTGGCCATCGGGGCCGAGTTCTTCGCCATCGCGGCCCGCGGCCTGCGAGCCGTCGGACTCGTCCTCGTCATCCTCGCCATCGTCTTCCGCATTGTCGGCCAGTGCGACGATCGGCGCCGGCTCCGACCGCGGTGCGGGCGCGGATGGCGCCTGCTGCGGCTCGTCGCTCGCCTCGCCCTCGGTGAATTCGTCGGCGCGGAACTTGCCGCCCCGGCCACGGCGACGCCGCCGGCGGCGGCCGCGCTCGCGGTCGCCTTGCGCCGCTGCGGGCTGCTCCTCCGCCTCCTCGGGCGCTTCTGCCTCGACCGCCTCGGCCTCGAACTCCTCAGGCGGCAGATCGTCCGGCTCGTCCTCGATGATCGGCGCGGTGGGAAGCGCGCGCGGCACGACCTCTTCGCCAGGATTCAGCTGCTTGATGCGATCCAGACGGTATTCCGGCGGAGTCAGTTCGTCGTCCGCCTGCAGATAGACCCGCACGCCGCGCCGCTGCTCCATCTCCTCGATGGCGCGGCGCTTGTGGTTGAGCATGAACAGCGCTACCGGGGTCGGCACGAAGATGGTGACGCCCGGGCTGAAGCTGCGCGCGATCTCTTCCTCCGCCATGCGTAGCACATGCAGCGCGGTCGATTCCACCGACCGCACGCGGCCGGTGCCGTGGCAATGCGCGCACGCCTCGGTGCTGGCTTCCGCCAGGCTCGGATGCAGACGCTGGCGCGACATCTCCAGGAGGCCGAAGGTGGAGATGCGGCCGATCTGGATGCGCGCGCGGTCGTTCTTCAGCGCTTCCTTGAGGCGGCGCTCGACCTGCGCGTTGTTGCGGTTCTCCTCCATGTCGATGAAGTCGATGACGATGAGGCCCGCCAGGTCGCGCAGCCGTAGCTGGCGCGCGACTTCCTCCGCCGCCTCGACATTGGTGCGCAGCGCGGTCTCTTCGATGTTCCGTTCGCGGGTCGCGCGGCCGGAGTTGACGTCGATCGCGACCAGCGCCTCGGTCTGGTTGAGCACGATGTAGCCGCCGGAGCGCAGGTGCACCACCGGCTCGTGGATCGCCGCGATCTGGCTCTCGATCTGGTAGCGCTGGAACAGCGGCTGCGACTGGTCGCGATAGGCCTGCACCCGGCGCGTATGGCTGGGCGTCAGGGTGCGCATGAAATCGCGCGCGGCGCGGTACGATTCCTCGCCCGCCACGATGATGTCACCGATGTCGCGGGTATAGAGATCGCGGATCGAACGCTTGATCAGGCTTGCTTCCTCGTAGATCAGCGCCGGCGCGGAGGACTTCAGCGTGACTTCGCGGATCTCGTCCCACAGCCGCAGCAGGTAGTCGAAGTCGCGCCGGATCTCCGGCTTGGCACGCTCCATGCCGGCGGTGCGCACGATCACCGCCATGCCGTCCGGCGCGTCGAGATCGTCGATGATCGATTTCAGGCGCTTGCGGTCGTTGACGCTGGTGATGCGGCGCGAGATGCCGCCGCCGCGATCGGTGTTCGGCATCAGCACGCAATAGCGGCCGGCCAGCGACAGATAGGTGGTGAGGGCGGCGCCCTTGTTGCCGCGCTCTTCCTTGGTCACCTGCACCAGCAGGATCTGCCGGCGCTTGATGACTTCCTGGATCTTGTAGCGGCGCAGGTTGCGCTGCCGGCGGCGGCGTGCCTGCTCCTCGTCGACCTCGGGGTCGTCCTGCTGGGCCGGCTCTTCGCCGCCGATCACGTCGACGACTTCGGCCGTGGTCTGAACCTCGACCAGTTCGGCCTCGGTCGGCGCGGGCAGTTCGGCATCGCCGTTGCCGCCTTCGGTCGCCGGTTCGGCTGACATGACGTCCGGGGCGCTGGCGGTCAGCGCCTCGCCGTCATGAGCCGCATCGACGCTGCTGGCCGGCACGGCGGGCGCAGCCGTGGTGATGTCATCGACCGGCGCGCTGCGCAATTCGAAGCGCGGGGTTTCGAGCGCGGCGCTGCCGGAGCCGCCATCGGGCTGCTCCCAGGGCGAAACCAGTTCGTCGGCGGCGCGCGGCGGCAGGGCCGAGGAGTCGTTCTCCGATAGACCTGGGCCATCGACCGGAGCGATCGCCGCGCCGGCCTCGGGTCGGGCCTCTTCGCCGTGCGCGATCGAGGTCGAACGTGTTTCGCTGGCGTGCTGCCAGATGTTGTCCGATCCGCCATCCTCGCTCGGCGCAATCGCGGCACCCGCGTCAGACGTGCCGTCCTCGAACGATGCCTCGGTCGCGCTGCTCTCCGCAGCGGCCATGGCGTCGCCATCGTCCTCGTCGTGGTCGTCGAACTGCGCGCGGGGCCGGTGCTCGACGACATCGTCATCGTCATCGTCATCGCGCGCCGCTTCGCGCAGCAGCCGTTCGCGGTCGGCGACCGGGATGCGGTAGTAGTCGGGGTGGATTTCGCTGAAGGCCAGGAAACCGTGGCGGTTGCCGCCATACTCGACGAACGCCGCCTGAAGCGACGGTTCGACGCGGGTTACCTTCGCGAGATAGATATTTCCTTTGAGCGGGCGTCGGCTGGCGACTTCGACGTCAAATTCTTCCAGCTTCCTTCCGTCCGCCACCGCGACCCGGGTTTCCTCCGGGTGGGTGGCGTCGATCAACATGACCTTTGCCATAGTGGGTAGACTCCTCAACGCGCCAAACGTCGCCCGCATCTGCTGCGGGCGGCGGCGCGAAACTCGTGGTTGAATTCCAGGTGTACGACATGACTACCTGTGGCTAGCGGATCCCCCGGCCGGCGCCTTTATCTCTCGATGAAAGTGCGATGACAGGGTGATCCAAACGTTCCGGGCCGCCTTTTCCGATGCCGCCTCCGTCGTCGGAGCGCATCGAAGGGTGTGGCGGAAACCGAAACCCAGTTAGACCCGACGATCGACCGCTTGTGGCTTCACCTTTCTTTAAGCCTAAGAAGGGCTTAATCACCACAATGCGACTCTCAGCCGGGTCGGCCGCAGCATAAGCGGCGCGCGTCGGCCTGACAACGTCAATCAACGCGCCCTAGGGGGTCCGTTGCGAGTCGATCTGGAAAAGTGTTGATTCGCAGTAAGTTACGAGTGTATATTGCGGTTGATTCACCGGAGTCGGTTCGTAATGCGTTTAATTGGCTGGATTCTTGGCTTGGTAATGTTGCTCGGGGGAGCTGCGGAAGCAGCTGCCAAGCCGGCCATTACCGACGCGCGCCTGGGCGTGGAGCCCGGCCTGACGCGTGTGGTCATCAGCCTGACCCAGCGCAGCGATTTCAAGGTCTTCACTCTGGCCGACCCCTATCGCGTTGTCATCGACATGAGCGAAGTCGACTGGAAGGTCCCCAGCGGCAGCAAGCTGCAGGGGCAGGGTCTGGTCGCCGGCATGCGCTATGGCCTGTTCAAGGCCGGCACCTCGCGGGTCGTGCTCGACCTCATGGAGCCGTCGGAGGTCGCCCGGGCGGAGTTCGTTCCGGCCGCCAATGGCGAGCCGCTGCGGCTGCTGGTCGACCTGCGGCCCGTACCCGACACTCAGTTCCGCGCCCAGCTCAAGAGCAACACGGTCGCCTATAGCGCCATCGCCGCCATCGCGCCGGTCACCAAGCCGGCGGCCAGGACCTTGAGCAGCGCGGGTAGCGGGGCGGGCAACGGGACCGGCGCCCTGGGTGGCAGCGCGGCCAAGCAGCCGACCGAGGAGCCCCAGCGCGGCAAGCCCCTGATCGTCATCGATCCGGGCCATGGCGGGATCGATCCGGGCGCCATCGGCTCCACCATGAACGAGAAGCAACTGACCCTCGCGGTCGCCAAGGCGCTGAAGAAGGAGCTAGAGGATACCGGCAAGTTCCGCGTCCTGCTAACCCGCAGCCGCGACGTCTACATCCCGTTGCGCGAGCGGTTCGGGCTGGCGCGCGAGAAGGGCGCCGAGCTGTTCATCTCGCTGCACGCCGATTCCCACAACAACCCGCTGACCCGCGGCGCCTCGGTCTACACCCTGTCGGAAAAGGCGTCCGACGCGGAATCGGAGGCGTTGGCCGCCAAGGAGAACAAGTCGGACATCATCGCCGGCGTCGACCTCTCCAAGCAGAGCAACGTCGTCAGCAACATCCTGATCGACCTGGCGCAGCGCGACACCAAGAACATGTCGACCCGATTCGCGAGCCTGCTGGTGCGCGAGTTGAAGGAGCAGACCATGCTCCTCGGCAACACCCACCGCTTTGCCGGCTTTGCCGTCCTGAAGGCGCCGGACGTGCCCTCAGTGCTGGTCGAGATGGGCTACATCTCCAGCAGCAAGGACGAGGCCCTGCTCAGCAGTTCCGGCCACCAGAAGAAGCTGGCCCGGGCGGTCCGCCAGGCGGTCGAGAACTACTTCTCGTGGCAGGAGCTGGTACGCCGCTCCTGAGCCCGGAACTCCGGTCGATCGAGGTTGTTAAGATGCACCCGCCAACGATAGGTTCCGGGTTGTACCGTCCCTGTCACAAGCGTTTGTGTTGCCATAATTTAACCTTGATCTAGCATCATGGCTTGGACTAAGGCGGACACATCGGAAAGGCGCGCCAGAGGCGCACCTGAGTTGCATCTGCCGCGGCGTATTGAACAATAGGGGGCCGGGGCCGGCCCGATCATGCGACTGACCAGAATTCTCTCTTTCCTGCTCGGCACGCTGCTGTTCCTGGGTGTCGTGGGCGGTATCGCGGCTTGGCTGGTCTACGAGCATTTCTCGCAGGACCTGCCGGACTATTACCAGCTTGCCAGCTACGATCCGCCGGTGGTCTCGCGCATCTATGCCGGCGACGGCCGGCTGCTCGCGGAATACGCCACCGAGAACCGCGTGTTCGTGCCGATCACCGCGATGCCAAAGCGCGTCATCAACGCGTTCCTCGCGGCCGAGGACAAGACCTTCTACACCCACCCCGGCGTCGACCTGCCCGGCGTCGTCAACGCGGTGTGGACCAACGTCAAGAATCTTGGCGACGACCGCCGGCCGGTCGGCGCGTCCACCATCACGCAGCAGGTCACCAAGAACTTCCTGCTGACCAACGAGGTGTCCTACCAGCGCAAGATCCGCGAGATGATCCTCGCGCTGCGCATCGAGAAGGCCTTCACCAAGGACCGCATCCTCGAGCTCTATCTCAACCAGATCTATCTCGGCTCCGGCAACTACGGCGTCGCGACCGCGGCCCTCAACTACTTCAACAAGTCGCTGGACGAGCTGACGATCGGCGAAGCGGCCTATCTCGGCGCGCTGCCCAAGGCGCCGAACAACTACAACCTCGTGCGCGATCACCAGGCGGCGCTCGATCGCCGCAACTGGGTGGTCGACCGCATGCGCGAAGACGGCCACATCACGGCCGAGGAAGCCGACGCCGCGAAGCAGGAGTCGTTGGAACTGCACATGCGCGGCGAGACCGACCATGTCGTCGCCGACTACTTCGCCGAGGAAGTGCGGCGCGAGATCGTGCAGCGCTTCGGCGAGGACGGGCTCTACAAGAAGGGCCTCGCGATCCGCGCCACCATCGATCCCCGCCTGCAGGAGCTGGCTGACCGCGTGCTGCGCCAGCATCTGGTCGCGTATGACAAGACCCAGGGCTATCGCGGCCCGCTGCAGCATGTCGACAGCATCGAGGATTGGCAGAAGACGCTGGAAACCTTGCCGCCGATGCCATGGCTCTACAGCTGGCAGCCGGCGATCGTGACCGAGGCGACCAAGGCGACTGCCACCATCGGCTTCAAGGACGGCACCACCGGCGAGATCAAGGTTGCGGACTTGGGCTGGGCGCACCCGCGCTCGGCCGAAGGCCGCCTTGGCCCCGCGCCCAGCGCGACCACGGACATCCTGAAAGCCGGCGACATCATCGCGGTCGAGCCCCTGGTCGAGGACGGCAACACCATTCCCGGCCGCTATGCGCTGCGCCAGGTGCCGGAGATCAGCGGCGCGATGGTGGCGATGGATCCGCACACCGGCCGCGTCTTGGCGATGACCGGCGGCTGGTCGTATCAGCAATCCGAGTTCAACCGCGCCACCCAGGCCAAGCGCCAGCCGGGCTCGTCCTTCAAGCCGATCGTCTACCTGGCGGCGTTGGAGTCCGGCTTCACGCCTTCGACCATGATCCTCGATGCGCCGATCGTGATCGACCAGGGTCCCGGCCTGCCGCTGTGGCGGCCGGAGAACTACGCGCAGGATTTCCTCGGCGCCGCCACCATGCGCCGCGGCCTCGAGAACTCGCGCAACCTGATGACCATCCGCATGGCGCAGACCATCGGAATGGCCAAGGTGGCGGAGATGGCCTCGCGCCTCGGCGCCATCGACAACATGCAGCAGACGCTCGCGATGTCGCTCGGCGCGGGCGAAACGACCGTGCTGCGCCTCGCCGGCGCCTATGCCGAGATCGTCAATGGCGGCAAGAAGGTCGAGCCGGCGCTGATCGATCGCATCCAGGACAGCAACGGCTGGACCATCTACCGCCACGACCAGCGGCCGTGCGACGGCTGCCAGATGTCGACCTATAACGGCGAGACCCCGCCGGAGATTCCAGACACGCGCCCGCAGGTGCTCGAGCCGGCGACCGCCTACCAGATGGTCTCGATGCTGGAGGGCGTGGTGAACCGCGGCACCGGCACCGCGGTGAAAGCGGTCGGCAAGCCGCTGGCCGGCAAGACGGGCACCACCAACGAAGGCCGCGACGTGTGGTTCATGGGCTTTTCGCCCGATCTGGTCGCGGGCGTCTATCTCGGCTTCGACCAGCCGCGCTCGCTGGGCGAGAAGGCGACCGGCGGCCGCTACTCGGCGCCGATCTTCCGCGACTTCATGATGGAAGCTCTGAAGAACGAGCCGGCCACGCCGTTCCGCGTGCCGCCGGGAATCCGCCTGGTGCGGGTCGACTATTTCAGCGGCGAGCGGGCCGCGCCCGGCGCCGGCAAGGTGATCTGGGAAGCCTTCAAGCCGGGCACCGAGCCGACCGGCCATGTGAACGTCATCCAAGGCGTCGCCAACTACGGCCAGGATGCCGGCTACGGCTCGATCATTCCGATCGGTCCCGTCGGGGCGGGCGACCAGAACCAGGGCGCAACGTCGATTATCGATTCCAGCGGCGCGTATCAGTCCGGCCAGCAGCCCGCCACGCCGCCTGCCAACGCGCTGCAGGGCGGCCAGCAGGTCATCACCGGCGGGACGACGGACGATCAGCCCAACCTCCTGCCGCCTGGCATCACGCCGTCCGGCGAGGAGGAGCAGGCGCCTCAGCAGGCCGAGCAGCCTGTCCTGCAGGCGCCGGCCGTGGGCGAGGCGCCGGCCGCGCCGACCCAGCCAGCGCCGCCGGCAGCGCCCGCTACCGACAGCAGCGGCGGCATCTACTAACTTCAGCTGTTTGACCCGGACGCTGTGCGCTTGACCGCGCCGCGTCGATTGGCCATGTTCGCGCGCCGTAAACAGCGCGCCCACGGAAGAGGCAAGATATGCGTGCCGAGATTGAAGCTTTGGCGGGGGAGATCCGGTCTTCCCTGGCCCTGCTGAGGAGGCATCTTTGACTGGGACAATGCGCTGCGTCGTCTCGACGAACTGAACGCACTGGCCGAAGACCCGCAGCTCTGGGACAAGCCCGCGAAAGCCCAGAAGACCATGCGCGAGCGCACGCACCTCGCCAACGCCATCGAATCCTACCGCGTCATGGAGCGCGAACTGGACGACGCGCTGACCCTGTCGGAGCTGGGCGAGGCGGAAGGCGATATCAAATCGGTCGATGAGGCCCAGGCGGCGCTTACCACTTTGCGCGCCGAGGCGGGCAAGCGCGAACTCGAATCCCTGCTGTCGGGCGAAGCCGACCAGAACGATTGCTATCTCGAAGTCCATGCCGGCGCCGGCGGCACCGAGGCGCAGGATTGGGCCGAGATGCTGCTGCGCATGTACACCCGCTGGGCCGAGCAGCACGGCTACAAGGTGGAATGGCTGGAGGAAAGCGCCGGCGAAGAAGCCGGCCTCAAGTCCGCGACCATCGAGGTCAAGGGCCCGAACGCCTATGGCTGGCTGAAATCCGAATCCGGCGTGCACCGCCTGGTGCGCATCTCGCCGTACGATTCCAATGCGCGGCGCCACACCAGCTTCTCCTCGGTCTGGGTCTATCCGGTGGTGGACGACAACATCGAGGTTGAGATCCTCGACAAGGATCTCAAGATCGACACCTTCCGCGCGTCCGGCGCCGGCGGACAGCATATCAACAAGACCGACTCCGCCATCCGCATCACGCACATGCCGACCGGCATCGTGGTGGCCTGCCAGGCCGACCGCTCGCAGCATCGCAACCGCGCGATGGCGATGGACATGCTGAAGGCGCGCCTCTACGAGGCCGAACTCCGCAAGCGCGAGGAAGCCGCCGCGGCGCAGGAAGCGCTGAAGAGCGACATCGGCTGGGGCCACCAGATCCGCTCCTACGTGTTGCAGCCCTACCAGATGGTGAAGGACCTGCGCACCGAGACCGAGACCAGCGACACCCAGGGCGTGCTCAACGGCGACATCGACCGCTTCCTCACAGCCTCGCTGGCCGCCAAGGTCCACGGCGGCGAACAGACGGCGTAGCCGCTCCTGCCCAAGAAATAGGCGCATTGCGCTCCGCTGCTCATCCATTGAGCGGCGCTTCGCCGCCTGATCGCGATATTCCGCAGGATTCCCCGTCACTCCGCAGTTGGCACGCCTGATGCAGTGCAGCACGCGATTGTCATGCTTTGAAAAAAAGGGGGGCAGGAATGCTTCGTGTGGGTTTGCGTCGAGGATTGACAGGAATCATCGCCGCGCTGGCAGGAACCCTGGTGGCTGTGCCGGCATTCGCGCAGGATCCAACCATCGACACAGGCAGTACCGCCTGGATGATCACGGCCACCGCGCTGGTGCTGCTGATGACCATTCCGGGGCTCGCCTTGTTCTATGGCGGCATGGTCCGTAAGATGAACGTGCTGGCCATCGTGATGCAGTCGTTCGCGATCTGCTGCCTGGTCAGCATCCTCTGGATGGTGATCGGCTACAGCATCGCTTTCACTGAGGGCAACGCCTTCATCGGCAGCTTAAGCAACATCCTGGTCAAGAACGTGACCGTGGGGTCGATTTCCGGCGTCATTCCGGAGACCGTGTTCATGATCTTCCAGATGACCTTCGCGATCATCACGCCGGCGCTTATCACCGGCGCGTTCGCGGACCGCATGAAGTTCAGCGCCATGCTGATCTTCGTGGGCGCCTGGTCGGTGCTGATCTACGCGCCGCTCACCCACATGGTGTGGATGACCGGCGGCCTGATGTTCGACTGGGGCGTGCTCGATTTCGCCGGCGGCACGGTCGTGCATATCAGCAGCGGCATCAGCGGCCTGGTCGCGGCGCTCATGATCGGCAAGCGCAACGGCTACCGCAAGGTTCCGTTCGTGCCGCACAACCTCGTCTACACGGTGATGGGCGGCTCGATGCTGTGGGTCGGCTGGTTCGGCTTCAACGCGGGGTCTGCCTTGTCGGCCGGCCCCGGCGCGGGCATGGCGATGCTGGTGACCCACATCGCGGCGGCCGCGGCGGCCCTGGCCTGGATGTTCTGCGAGTGGGGCGCCAAGGGCCAGCCCTCGGTGCTCGGCATCGTGTCGGGCGCGGTCGCGGGCCTGGTCGGCATCACGCCTGCTTCCGGCTTCGTCGATCCGATCGGCGCGCTGGTGATCGGCGTCGCCGCCGGCGTCGGCTGCTTCTTCGCCTCGACCTTCGTGAAGAACAAGCTCGGCTATGACGACGCGCTCGACGCCTTCGGCGTCCACGGCGTCGGCGGCACCATCGGCGCGCTGCTGACCGGCGTGTTCGCCACCATGCTGGTCAAGGGCGGCGACGTCCCGGTCGGCCTGATCGACGGCAACGCCGGGCAGATCTGGATCCAGGTCAAGAGCATCGTCGTGACCATGGTGTTCTGCGGCGTCGGCACCGCGATCATCCTCAAGGTCATCGACGTCACCGTCGGGCTGCGCGTACCCGAGGAAGTCGAGCGCGACGGTCTGGATCTCGCCTTGCATGGTGAAGCTGTCCAATAGTTTATCGCTGCGGTAGGGGCGGACAGCTTTCCATTGCTCCACAGGGCGCCCCGGCTTCGGCCGGGGCGCCCTGCCCAATTTCAGACACAGGGAGTGCAAAGCGATGCAAGAGTGCGAAACAGGCACCGGCAAGAGTTCGTTCGTGAAGCGCGTCTCCGTCCGCTCGGGCGGCGCGGGGCATGCGCATTCGGGGATCATCAAGACGGATGCGTCGCGCCGGGTGAACGGCGGCTCGAAAAGTGCGAAGACTGTTCAAAGCAAGATCGTCAAACTCGGAAGATAGCGCTAGCTCGCGATAGCTCACGCCGACAGCGGCCGATAGAAATCCGGACCGAACCCCGCATCGCTGCGCGCTTGGTCGTTGAAAGGCGGCTTCAGCGTGCCCTTGAAATGGCGGCGCACGCGCTCCTGCCAGGCCTGCTTGGGGTCGAGGCCGGCCTGCTCGGCGAAGTGGTGGAACCACCGCGCGCCGGCGGCGACGTGGCCGATCTCGTCGCGGTAGATGCGCTCGAGGATCGCGGCGCTCGGCTCGTCGCTGGCGCGGCGGAAGTCGGCGATGGTGGCGGGCGTCACGTCGAGGCCGCGTGCCTCCAGCACCAGCGGCACGATGGCGAGGCGGGCGAGCAGGTCGTGCGAGGTTTCCGCCGCCGCCTGCCACAGGCCATCATGGGCCGGCAGGTCGCCATACTGCGCGCCCAGCTCGACCAGCCGCGCCTGCAAGAGCGAGAAGTGGATCGCCTCTTCCTCGCCGACCGTCACCCAGTCGTCGAAGAAAGCGCGCGGCGTCTCGGCGGTGCCGAAGCGCGCGATGATGTCCCAGGCGAGGTCGATGGCATTGAGCTCGATATGCGCCAGCGCGTGCAGCAAGGCGACGCGCTTCTCCTGGTTGCCGCCGGCCTTGCGCTTGGGCATGTCGCGCGGCCGCAGCAGGGGCGGGCGCTCCGGCCGCGCCGGCCGTGCCGGCGGATTGCCCGCAGTGCTGAACGCCGCCTGCTGCCGCTTCCAATCGGCCGCCAGCGCCAGGGCGCGCGCCACCTTGTCGGCGGGCTCCGCCGCCAACAGGATCTCGCACGCGCCGTGCGCCAGGTCGATCATCACGCCTCCGCCAGCTTCTTCACTTCCTTCAGCACCTCTTCGACATGGCCCGGCACCTTCACCTTGCGCCAGACGCCGCGGATCACGCCCTTGCCGTCGATCAGGAAGGTGGCGCGCTCGATGCCCATGTATTTCCGGCCATACATGCTCTTCTCGACCCACACGCCGTAGTCCTCCGTCACCGAACCGGTCTCGTCGGCGCCGAGGGCGAAGTTGAGCTTGTGCTTCTTCTTGAACTTGTCGTGGCTCTCGACGCTGTCGCGCGAGACGCCGAGCACCGCCGCGTCGATCTTGCCGAACTTGGGCAGGTTGTCGCGGAAGCCGCATGCTTGCGCGGTGCAGCCCGAGGTATCGTCCTTGGGGTAGAAATAGAGTACAACGTTCTGTCCCTTGAGCCCGGACAGCGCGACCTTGCCGCCGCCATCGGTCTTCATGGAGAACGCCGGTGCCTTGTCGCCAACCTTTAACGCCATGATCGCTCCCTTTCCGAAATGCGCGCCACGATGCCACCCGATGCACGATCGTTCAAGACGCGGCGCGGTCGCACAGGGTGACATTGTCCCGCTGCCATCGGATGACAGGAACCGGCACTTGGAAGGGCTTCTCAGCTTCATTCTGGCGGGCTTGGCGCTGGCCGGCAGCCCCGGGCCTGCGACGCTCAGCCTTGCTGCCACCGGCGCCGCCTTCGGCACGCGCCGCGGCCTCGGCTACATGACCGGGATCAACCTCGGCATGGTCGGCGTGATGGCGATCACCGCGTCCGGCGTCGTCGGCCTGCTGCTTGCGCTTCCGGGCGCGACGCCGGTCGTGATCGGCCTGTCGAGCGCCTATTTCGCCTATCTCGCCTACCGCATCGCGACCGCCCCGCCGTTGACCGAGGCCGGGGAGCAGCGGCGTCAGCCGTCCTTTCTCGCCGGCATCGCCCTGTCGCTGGTCAATCCCAAGGGCTATGCCGCGATGGCGGCGCTATTCTCGAGCTTCGTGCTGATCCGGCACCGGCTCGAGCTGGACGTCGCCGCCAAGATCGCCGTGCTTGCCATCATCATCGCCGCGGTCAACATCGCCTGGCTGCTGCTCGGCGCGGTCCTGACCCGGTATGTCCAGGATCCGCGCAGCAACCGGATCATCAACGTCACGTTCGCGGTGCTGCTGATCGCCTCGGTCGGCGTGGCGCTACTTTTCTAGAGGCAGCTCGAATATCGACCGGAAGTCCTGGTACGCGGCGTCAAGCCGGTCCTGGATCAGGCCCTTGAGGCAGGCGAAGTCCGGGCAATCGCCGACCTTGGCCAGATGCCGCTCGGTCGGCGCGCTCAGCCTGCCCTCGTCGACCTGCTCGCCCACCAGCAGGCGCGTCATCTGCTGCAGCTGGCGCCACAGATGGACGGCGTCGATCAGCCGGCCGGCCATGGCGCGATCGATCAGTCCGGTTTCGGTCAGCCGCGCCAGCGCGACCGAAGGGTTGCGGCGCAGCACGCCGGGATGTGCGTGGGCGTGACGCAGCATCAGGTACTGCGCGATGAAATCGATGTCGACCAGCCCGCCGCGCCGGTGCTTGAAGTCCCAGAGGGAGTCGCCGCGATGCTGCTGCGCCATCCGCTCGCGCATGTCGAGTACGTCGGTGCGCAGCTTGGCCGGGTCGCGCTGCGCGGTCAGGATGCGGCGCAGGCTCATCTCCACGTGGCCGATCAGGCTGGGGTCGCCGGCAATCGGCCGGGCGCGCGTCAACGCCATGTGCTCCCAGGTCCAGGCGTCGCTGGTCTGGTAGCGCTCGAACGGCGCGAGGCCGCTGGCGATCGGCCCCGAGTTGCCGGACGGGCGCAGGCGCATGTCGACTTCGTAAAGCTTGCCGTCGCCGGTCATTGCGGTGAGCACAGTGATCAGCCGCTGCGCCAGGCGCGCGTAGTACTGGATCGGCGCCAGCTGTTTGCGCCCGTCGGAGCGCAGCGTGTCCCAGTCTTCCACATCCCCCGGAATGTCGTAGATGAAGATAAGGTCGAGGTCGGACGTCACCGTCATCTCACGGCTGCCGAGCTTGCCCAGCGCCACCACGGCGAGGCCACGTCCAGGCAGCTTGCCGTGGGTCTTCTCGAATTCCGCGGTGACGGCGGGATAGAGCTCGCCGATCACCGCATCGGCGACGTCGGACAGCTCACCGGCCGCGGTGTTGCCGTCGCCGACGCCTCGCAGCAGGCGGACGCCGATCTGGAACTGGCGGTCCTTGGTCCACCTGCACATCAGGCTGAGGCGGTCCTGGAAATCGTCGACGAAGGACAGCTGCCGATGCAGGTCGCGCGACATCGCGGAGCGGTCGGGCACCTTCTCGAAGAAGCCGGCGGTCAGCACGCCATCCAGCAGCATGGGATAGCGGCTGAGATGATCGGCGAGCAGCGGCGCGCTGCCCATCACGTCCGCGATCAGGTCCAGCAGCTCCGGATTGGAATAGAGTAGGGAGAACAGCTGCACGCCCGCCGGCAACGATCGCATGAAGCTGTCGAAGCGCTTGAACGCCATGTCGGGGTCGGCGGTGTGCGACAGCTTCTCCAGCAACTTCGGCATCAGCTCGGTCAGCAATTCTCGCGCCCGCGCGCTGCGGGTGGCACGATAGCGGCCGTGATGCCAGGCCCGCACCATCGCCGAGACCGCCCTGCCGTCCGGAAACCCCATGCGCTCCAGGGTCGCGACCGTCGCCGGGTCGTCCTCGGTGCCGGTGAACACCAGATTGCCTTGCTCGCCGAGAGCGGGCGATTCCTCGAACAGGTCAGCGTAGTGGTCCTCGACCTGCCCCAGGTGATGCATCAGCGTGGTGCTGAAGTCCGCCGTGTCCGCATGGCCGCAGAACAAGGCGAGCCGGTCCAGCTCCGGGCCCTCGTCCGGCAAGGTCTGGGTCTGCTGGTCATGGAGCATTTGCAAGCGGTGCTCGACATGCCGCAGATAGCGGTAGGCAGCCTTCAGGTCGTCGGCGACCGCGCGGCTGGTGCGGCCGAACGCGACCAGCTGTTCGATCGCGGCGCAGGTCCGGCGCAGGCGCAGATCGGGACTGCGGCCGCCCCAGATCAATTGCTGGGTCTGGGCGAAGAACTCGATCTCGCGGATGCCGCCGCGCCCGATCTTGATGTTGTGGCCGCCGACCGCGATCTCGCGATGGCCTTTGACCGCATGGATCTGCCGCTTGATGGAGTGGATGTCCTGGATGGCGGCGAAGTCGAGATGCTTGCGCCAGATGAAGGGGCGCAGGTTCCTGAGGAACTCACTACCTGCGGGCTCATCGCCGGCGGTGACCCGCGCCTTGATCATCGCGGCGCGCTCCCAGTTCTGCCCCATGCCCTCGTAGTAGGTCTCGGCCGCGATGGTCGACATCGCGAGCGGGGTCGAAGAGGGATCGGGTCGCAAGCGCAGGTCGACGCGCAGGACATAGCCGTCCGCGGTCGCATCCTGCAGCAGCCGCACCAGGCCGCGCGTCAGCTTCACGAAACATTCGCGCGCCGTCTTCTTGCCGCGATAGACCACCCGGTCGAGGTCGAACAGCACGATGAGGTCGATGTCGCTCGAGTAGTTGAGCTCGCGGGCGCCCAGTTTGCCGAGGCCAAGGATGATGAGACCGCTGTCCAGCGCCGGCTGCTCGAGATGCGGCAGCTCCAGTTCGCCTGAGTTGTGAGCCTGGCGCAGCAGGTAGGAGGTGGCCGCCGCGACTGCCGCGTCGGCGAAATCGCTGAGCGCACGGGTGATCCGCTTCAGCGGCCAGATACCGACGAGATCAGCGATGGCGATGGTGAGGTGGGCGCGCCGCTTGGCGATGCGGAGCTCGCGCATGAGAGTCGCCTCGTCGGGTTCTGCAAGTGCCAAACCCGCGAGATCGTTCAACAATTTGTTAAAGACAGAGTCCGGCCCGTCAGCTAATACTGAGTAAAAGTGGGCCGCTTCACTGACAATCAGATGGCTAACATAAGGACTGTTGCCAAAGACCGCAGTCAGCAGCGCCTGTCTTTCTGCGGCGCCGGGGAGACCGGATTCGTCAGTCGGACACCACATGGCTGCCAGGCGATCCAGCTCGATCTGCGCCTGGCGCAGATCATAGGGCTTCGGGAGCGTTGCAGGATCGATGGCCAGCGGCATCGGACAATGAGCACACGTCGTTGGGCCCGCAGACTGCGGCATGCCCCGGTGTCGGTCAAGCCGGGCGCACGCTTCGCCAAGTGGGGCGCGCGATGATCGTGCGCGCCAGCAAGATCGTGCTGGAGGTGCTCGGCGCCCTGCTGGCCGGCATTGCGGTGATCGTCGGCTTCATCGCCTATCGCCTGGCCTACGAAGGGCCGATCCATCTCAGCTTCCTCAAGCCCTATGTCGAAGAGGCGCTGAACCGGCCCGGCGCCGATTTCAAGTTCGTGATCGAGGATACGGTGCTGGCCTGGGCGGGCTGGGAGCGCACGCTCGACATCCGCGGCGTCGGCGTGAGCATCCAGGACGCCTCAGGCCAGGAGTTGGCGTCGGTGCCCGAGGTCGGCTTCGGGCTCAGCGGTGCTGCCTTGTTCCGTGGCCTGGTCGCTCCCTCGCGCATCGAGCTGTACCGGCCGGAGCTGGCGCTCGGCCGCAACGAGGGTGGCGATTTCCAGTTCGGAGCGAAGTTGATCTCCGGTGCGGAGCCGGCGGCGGCATCTGAGAATGCACCCAAGTCCTCCGGCGTGGTCACTGCGCTGGTGCAAGAGCTGCTGGAAGCGCCGGATCCCGCCAAGCAGACCGGCTATCTGACCGAAGCTTCGATCTACTCCGGGACCGTGAGCATTGATGATCGCCACGCCGGGAACGTGTGGAAAGCGGAGGACCTGGAGGTCCATCTGGCGCGCGGCGATCGCGGCGTGGCTGGGAGTTTCCGCCTCAGCGTTCCGCAGTTCGGCGATCCCGCGCAACTGTCCGGCGACATGCTGATGCCCTGGAATGGCGAGCAGTTCGAGATCGACGTCAAGCTGCAGCGTTTCTCCGCATCGTCGATCGGCCTGATCGAAACCGGGCTTTCAATTCTCGCCAACGCGGACGTGCTGCTGGAAGGTGATGCGCATACGACGATCTCGCGCACCGGCGAGCTTGGCGTCACAGAGTTCTCGTTTGCGGGCAGCAACGGCGAGGTTGCGCTGCCGGATCTCATGAAGGCGCCATTGCCGATCAAGGCGCTGCTGGTCCAGGGCCGCGTCGATCCGGATCGCGACGTCATAGCGCTGGACAATCTCACCCTCGACATCGATGGCCCGATCTTCGAGCTGTCCGGTGAAGGCGACGGATTTCTGCGCGGGCGCGCGACCGACGACGGCGCGCCGGTGCTGACCGCGGCGCTGAAGGCCAACGGCATCGACTGGAAGAAACTGGACGGCTGGTGGCCGGAGACGATGGCGGCCGATTCGCGCAGCTGGCTCATCAAGAACATCACCAGCGGCCTCGTCGAGGATCTCGACGCCAAGACCAAGGTGAGGTTCCCGCAAGACGAACGGCCGCCGGCCGTGGTTGAAGAGCTGAGTGGTACGTTCACGGCGCACGATCTGACCGTGCATTATCTGCGCCCGATGCCGCCGATCGAGCATGGCGTGGCGACAGCGACCTTCGATGCTAAGACATTCAAGGCCAAGATCCAGGGCGGCGACGTCGGCAACATCAAGCTCGGCACCGGAGACCTGCTGATCACGGGTCTGGATGTCGAGGATCAGTTCATCAAGGTCGGCGGCGACATCACCAGCCCGATGCAGGACGCCCTGAAGCTGCTCGACCACGAGCGCCTGGGCTACACCTCCAAGCTCGGCCTGTCGCCCGAGCGCTCGTCCGGCGACGTTGCGACCCATATCCAGTTCGATTTTCCCGCCGAGAAGGACCTGACCTTCGCTCAGGTGAACATCGCCGTTACTGCTGCCATGAAGAACGTCGGCCTCCAGAAAGCGATGTTCGAACAGGACGTGACCGAGGGGAACCTGGACCTGGTGCTGAGCCAGAACGGCATGCGCATCAGCGGACCGCTCAAGTTCGGCGGCATCCCGCTCGATCTGCAATGGCTGGAGAACTTCTACGACAAACCGCCGTTCGAGCAGCAGATCCGCGCCATCGGCGTCGTGAATGCCGAGCAGCGCGCCGCCTTCGGCTACGAGACGCGGCCGTTCTTCGACGGGCCTGCCCAGACCGACCTCACCTACATCAGCTATTCGGACGGGCGAGGGCGCATCGACGCGACCTTCGACCTCACCCAGGCGGCGGTCGCATTCGAATTCGCGAAATGGTCCAAGAAGCCGGGCGAGCCGGGCCGCGGCAAGCTGGCGGTGGAGATGCGCGACAAGCGCATCCTCGGCATTCCCCTGTTCGACGTCACCGCGGGCGATCTCAAGACCGCCGGCAAGATCGACTTCGACGACAGCGGTAAGCCGAGCATGGTCTCGATGCCGAGCCTCGCCTACGGCCGCAACAAGCTCGACAATGTCGGCGTCGCCTTCAAGAGCAACGATCTGATCGAGGTCGGCATCGGCGGCGGCGACGTCGATGTCGAGCCGTGGATGGAGAATGACGAGCCGCCCAAGGACGACGCGACTCTGGCGCGCGAGGAGAACGAGACGCAGCGGCCGTTCCGCCTGGTCGCACCGGCGCTGAACTCGGTGCGCATCGGCGAAGGCCGCGTCCTGCAGAACGTGAAGGTCGAGCTCTATCACGACCCGATGTGGTGGGACGTGATCGACGTGTCCGCGACCCTGCCCGGCGGCGCGCCGCTGCGCTTGACCTACCGGCCGGGCGAGCCCGGCTCCGGCATCCATCGCCTGAGTGCGGAGACCACCGACGGCGGTGCTGCGCTGCGCGCACTCGACATCTACGATTCCGTCAACGGCGGCACGCTCAAGATCACCGGCAAGGTGAAGGACGACGAGCCGCGCCGGCCGTTGCGCGGCCGGCTGGACTCAAGCTCGTTCCGCCTGGTCAACACGCCGTTCTTCGTGCGCTTCCTGTCGGTCGCGGCGCTGACCGGCCTCGCCGACGTGCTGACCGGCGAGGGCTTCTATTTCGACGGCGCCAGCGCGCGCTTCACCAAGACCATGGGCAAGATCGAGGTGAAGAAGTTCCGCAGCGCCGGCCCGTCGCTCGGCCTCACCTCGAGCGGCACGATCGATCTCGACCGCCAGAAGATCGACCTCGAAGGCGTAATCGTGCCGGCCTATGCCATCAACAGCATCCTCGGCAACATCCCGCTGCTCGGCGACTTGCTGCAGGGCGGTCCGGGCGAGGGGCTATTCTCCGCGGCCTATAAGATCAGCGGCGACCTGCCGGAGCCGAAGATCGACGTCAATCCATGGACCGCGCTCGCGCCCGGCTTCCTGCGCGACATCTTCACCCAGGACATCGACGAAGGCGGCGAGGACGCACCCCTGCCCAAGGTGCCGACTGGCAGCCACAAGTAGCGGACGCTACTTCGCCCGCACCACAGCGTGCTTCTTCTTGCCGAACGACAGCTTCACCACGCCATCAGAATCGAGATCGGCGGTGGTGATCTTGCGGTTCTCGTCATCGATCACGGCGTCGTTCAGGCGCGCGCCGCCGCCTTTGATCAGGCGCCGCGCTTCGCCGTTGCTGGCGGCGAGGCTGGTGCGGCGCAATAGCTCGAAGGCGGGAATGCCGGCTTCCAACTCGGCGCGCGGGATCTCGAGCACCGGCAGGTCTTGGCCCAATCCGCCTTCGACAAAGGTGCGGCGCGCCGTCTCCGCCGCGGTGCGCGCAGCCGCGGCGCCGTGGCACAACGTGGTCGCCTCGTTGGCGAGCACGATCTTGGCGTCGTTGATCTCCGAGCCCTGCAACTTCTCCAGGCGCGTGATCTCGCCCAGCGGCACGTCGGTGAACAGCTTCAGGAAGCGGCCGACGTCGGCATCTTCGACGTTGCGCCAATATTGCCAGTAGTCATACGGACTGAGGCGGTTTGCGTTGAGCCACACCGCTCCCGCGGCGGTCTTGCCCATCTTGGCGCCCGAGGCGGTGGTAATGAGCGGCGCGGTCAGACCGAACAGTTCCTTGTTGTCGACGCGCCGGCCGAGTTCGGTGCCGTTGACGATGTTACCCCACTGATCGGAGCCGCCCATCTGCAGACGGCAATCATGCCGGCGCGCCAGCTCCAGGAAGTCGTAGGCCTGCAGGATCATGTAGTTGAATTCGAGAAAGCTCAGCGGTTGCTCCCGCTCCAGCCGCAGCTTGACGGAATCGAAGCTCAGCATGCGGTTGACCGAGAAGTGTCGGCCGAAATCACGCAGGAACTCGATGTAGTTCAGCTTGTCGAGCCAGTCGGCGTTGTTGACCAGAAGGGCGTCGGTCTTGCCGTTGCCGAACGTAAGGTAGCCGGTGAAGGTCTGCTGGATGCTGGTGAGGTTCCGGTTGATGTCCTCATCGGTCAGCAGCTTCCGGCTCTCGTCACGGCCCGACGGGTCGCCGATCTTGGTGGTGCCGCCGCCCATCAGGGCGATCGGCTTGTGCCCGGTTTGCTGCAGCCGGCGCAGGAGCATGATCTGCACCATGCTGCCGACATGCAGAGAATCCGCCGTCGCATCGAAGCCGATATAGGCCGCGACCGACTGTTTCGCCATTAGGGCGTCCAGGGCTTCCCATTCGGTGCATTGATGCAGGTAGCCCCGGTCCAGGATGACTTTGAGGAATTCGGATTTCGGCGTGGACATGGTTTGGGGACGGCTTTGCTTTCGGTGGGCGGTGATGTAACACATCGATGGGAAGGGCGTAAACCGGCGGGATTTCATGGCTTCCAGGTCAGAAAGCGAGGGTGCGGTGTGGGCAATCGGCATGATGAGCGGCACCTCGTGCGACGGCATCGACGCAGCCCTCATCCACACTGACGGGACGTCGATCGACCATTTCGGCCCCACCGCCGAACTGTCCTACGACGTTGCTTTCCGCGCCCGGCTGCAGTCCTGCTTCGGCGGCAAGGGCCCGGTGGCGGCGGTGGAGCGCGAGCTGACCGAGCGCCACGCGGACGCGGTCCGCCAGCTGCTGGCGGAGGCCGGGCGCAAGCCGTCCGAGATCGCGGTCGTGGGCTTCCACGGCCAGACCATCCACCACGCACCGGCCCAGCGGCAGACGGTGCAGATCGGCGACGGCGCGCTGCTCGCGAAGCTCACCGGGATCGACGTGGTCAACGACTTCCGCAGCGCCGACGTGAGCGCCGGTGGGCAGGGTGCCCCGCTGGCGCCGGTCTACCACCTCGCGCGGTCGCAGCCGCTGGCGAAGCCGGTGGCCGTGCTCAATCTCGGCGGCGTCGGCAACGTCACCTGGATTGGTGACGACGGCACGCTGATCGCGTTCGACACCGGGCCTGCCAACGCGTTGTCGGACGATTGGGCGCTGCGCCACACTGGCACGCCGCTGGATGTCGACGGTGCCTTGGCGAAGAGCGGCCAGCCGTCCGCCACCGCGCTGGCCAAGTTGAAGTCCGATCCCTATTTCGCACTGCCCGCGCCGAAATCCCTCGACCGGCAGCACTTCAAGTCGCTGGCCGACGCGGCCCTCAGCGGATTGAGCGCGGCTGATGGCGCCGCAACGCTGGTCGCCTTCACGGTCTGGTCGGCGGCGGAAGCGGTGCGCACGTTTCCCAAGCCGGCGCGCGAGTGGCTGGTGTGCGGCGGCGGCCGCCACAACCCGGCGATCATGCAGGGCCTGCGCGCCGCCCTGTCCTGCCCCGTGCGCGCGGTGGACGAAGTTGGCTGGAACGGCGACGCGCTGGAAGCGCAGGCATTCGCCTTCATGGCGGTGCGCTCGCTGCGCGGCCTGCCGCTCAGCTTCCCCGGCACCACCGGTGTGCCGCAACCGATGCCGGGCGGCCGCTACCACGCTGCCTAGAACTCACCTTGCAACGGCGGCGATGAGCCCTAGTTATCAAAGGGAGGGCGCATCCTACGCAAGGCTTCGACCATGGCCGTCCGCCTCAACCACACCATCGTTTCGGCGCGCGACCACAGTGCGTCAGCGCGTTTCCTGACGGAGATCCTCGGGCTCTCCGCGCCGGTGCATCTGGGGCCGTTCGCCATCGTACAGGTTGGCGACACCTCGCTGGATTTCATGGAGTCCGGCGGCAAGATCAACACGCAACACTATGCGTTCCTGGTGACCGAACTGGAGTTCGACGAGATCTTCGCGCGCATCCGCCAGCGCGACCTGACCTATTGGGCCGATCCCTCGCAGAAGCAGAGCGGTCAGATCAACGAATGGGACGGCGGCCGCGGGGTCTATTGGGAGGACCCGAACGGCCATCTGCTGGAGATCATCACGCGGCCGTACGGCACCGGCGGCAGCCAGTCGCCTAAGCCGCATCCGTTGCTCAAAGCATCCAAAGAATGAGCGGGCTAGCGCGAGGCGCGGAGCTTCGCCGCGGTCTCCGGGATCGCGGTGGTCAGGTAGTCGTCGACCGTCCTGCTCAGGTGATCGAGATGCTCGGTATAGAAATGCGTCGCGCCGGGGATGATCTGGTAGTTGATCTTGATCCCGCGCTGATGGCTGAGCTTGGCCACCAGCTTGGCGACCGAATCCTGCGGCACCACGGTGTCCTGGTCGCCCTGGACCATCAGGCCCGAAGAAGGGCAGGGTGCAAGGAAGCTGAAATCATAGATGTTGGCGGGCGGCGACACCGAGATGAAGCCGCTGATCTCCGGCCGGCGCATCAGCAATTGCATGCCGATCCAGGCGCCGAACGAGAAGCCGGCGATCCAGCATTGCGGGGCATTGGGGTTCCAGGTCTGCAGCCAGTCGAGCGCCGCCGCGGCGTCGCTCAGTTCACCTTCGCCCCGGTCGAACTTGCCCTGGGACCGGCCGACGCCCCGGAAATTGAACCGGAGCACCGAAAAACCCTTTTTCTGGAAGCACTGGTAGAGCTGGTAGACCACCTTGTTATTCATGGTCCCGCCGTGCTGCGGATGCGGGTGCAGCAGCAGGGCGATCGGAGAATTGGGCTCCGCATTCTGGTTGTAGCGCCCCTCCAGCCGGCCCTCAGGGCCATTCATGATCACTTCAGGCATGGAGGGACCCCCCGGAAAAGCCGTAAATCCGATAATGGCACATGGTTATTTCACACGCCCCAGCGGGGGTTTGCCGGGCATAAACTTGACTAAGGTAGTGGGACATACTATATCGACTGCGAGAGCGTTCTTTGCCGCGACCTGTGCCGCTAAAGTTGACTGGGTTAGTCAATTAAGGACGGCGGGGCGGTAGTAAACACGATGGCCGTCATGAATTTCAAGCATTTCGCAGAGGACATCGATTCGATCATGGCCCGCGACCCGGCCGCCCGCTCGCGGCTGGAGGTGGCATTAACCTATCCGGGATTCCACGCCATACTGGCCCATCGGCTCTCCCACGCCCTGAACAAGCGGGGTTGGCGGGTGGTGGCCCGGGTCGTTTCTCAAACCGCACGTTGGTTTACCGGCATCGAAATCCACCCCGGCGCGACCATTGGTCGCCGCCTGTTCATCGACCACGGGATGGGGACGGTGATCGGCGAGACCGCCGAGATCGGCGACGATGTCACCATGTACCAGGACATCACCCTGGGCGGCACGGCGCCCTCGGTCAATTCGGCTGCCCAGGTGAACAAGAAGCGCCACCCCACCCTGCGGGATCGGGTCATCGTCGGCGCGGGTGCCCAAGTGCTGGGCGCCATCGTCGTCGGGGCCGGCGCTAAGATCGGCGCCAATGCCGTGGTGGTGACCGATGTTCCGGCCGGCGCTCTGATGGTCGGGATCCCGGCCAAGATCGCGGCGCCGCGCGGCGCGGACGCCGGCGATTTCGCGGCCTACGGCTTGCCCAACGGCGTGTTGCCCGACCCGGTCACGCGCGCCATCGAGGGGCTGATGGATCAGGTATCGCGCCTGCAGGCACGCATCGCCGTGCTGGAAGGCGAATTGAACGGCAAGGCTGCTCGCTCGGGTTCGGAGAACGGCGCCGCTACGAAACTAGGGGCAGACAGTGACGAAGAAAGACGGTCTGACGTCGCGGCGGAGTAGGCGCCGGGCTCGGCCCGTATGTGATGGAGGTTGGTCGTGAGATTGAGCACCAAAGGACGTTATGCGGTTATGGCCCTGGTTGACCTGGCGTCGCACAGCAATGGGCGCCCGGTGGCCTTGGCGGATATCTCGCAGCGGCAGGAAATCTCGCTCTCTTACCTGGAGCAGTTGTTCGCGAAGTTGCGGCGCAATGGCCTGGTGAAGAGCGTGCGCGGTCCCGGCGGCGGCTATCTGCTGTCGCGTAGCGCGGAGGACACCCGGATCTCGGACGCCATCATGGCGGTGGACGAGCCGATCCGCGCCACCCGTTGCAAGCCGAACACCGGCACCGGCTGCCAGAGCGACAAGAGCCGTTGCCTGACCCACGATCTGTGGGAAGAGCTGACGCATCAGATCCACCTGTTCCTGAGTTCGGTCTCGCTCGCGGATGTCGTCAACCGGCGGATCCTCGGCAAGTCGCAGCTCGGCCAGCCGCTGGAGACCGACGGCGCCACGCCGCCGGCCGGCGCCGGCGAGGAGCCGGTGCGCACCAACGTCGCTGCGGAGTAGTTAGAAGCGCGATGAGCAACGCGATCTACATGGATGCCAATGCCACCACGCCGCCCAGCGCTTCCGCGCTGGCGGCGTTGGAAGCGGCATTGCGTGTGATCGGCAATCCGTCGTCGGTGCACGGCTTCGGCCGCGCCGCGCGCGGGCTGGTGGATCGCGCGCGCGTTCAGGTCGCGCAGCTGGTCGGCGCTAAGGCGGAGAACGTGATCTTCGTCTCCGGTGGGACCGAGGCCAACAATCTGGCACTCGCAAGCCGGGGCGAGCGACCGCTGATCGTCTCCGGCATCGAGCATGATTCGGTGCTGAAGCCGGCGCAGATGGCGGGCGCACGCGTTCTTCGGACGCAGCGTGACGGCCAAGTCGATCTTGACGACCTTGCCGAGGCGCTGCGCGAAGCGGAGCGGTCGGCTTTCGTGTCTATCATGCTGGCGAATAACGAGACCGGCGTCATCCAGCCGGTGCGCGCGGCGGCCGACCTGGTTCATGCAGCCGGTGGGCTGCTGCATTGCGACGCGTCGCAGGCGCCGGGCCGTATATCGCTTGATATGGGTGACCTAAGCACCGACATATTGACTGTGTCCGCGCACAAGATTGGCGGCGTCCTCGGCGCCGGGGCACTGGTGCTAAAGGACGATCTGGCGGTCAAACCGCTCCAGGTCGGGGGCGGACAGGAGAAGTTCCGCCGCGCCGGCACCGAAAATGTTCCAGCAATTGCCGCATTCGGAGCGGCCGCCGAAGGGGTGCAGTCTTGCGCACAGGTGTCGCGCGTCGCGGCATTGCGCGATCGGTTGGAAGGCGGGCTCTCCGAATTCGGTCAAAACATCACGGTGCTGGGCCGGGATGCGCCGCGGCTGCCGAACACCTCGTGCGTCGCAGTCGCGGGCAAGTCGAGCGAGACGTTGGTGATGGCACTGGATCTCGCGGGCTATGCGATCAGCGCTGGGTCGGCTTGTTCATCAGGAAAGGTACGGCCGAGCCACGTCGCCCTTGCGATGGGCTACGGCGAAGAGATTGCCCGATCCGCGATCCGCGTCAGCCTCGGCTGGTGGAACAGCGAGGCGGAGATCGACGGACTGGTGGCGCGGCTGGCGCATTTGGCCGGTCGAAAGGTTCATACGTTGCCGGACATGCAGCCGGCGGCTTGATGCAAAGGTATCAGTAGATGAGTTCATTGCAGAACATGAAGGTCGTGGCCGACGGCAAGAACCGTCCGCAGACGCCGATCTATCTGGACTATCAGGCGACGACGCCGACCGATCCGCGCGTGGTGGAGGCTATGCTGCCTTACTTCACCACGCATTTCGGCAACCCGCATTCACGCAACCACGCCTACGGCTGGGAAGCCGAAAAGGCGGTGGAGAAGGCGCGCGCTCAGGTCGCTTCGATCATCGGCGCGGACGAGAAGGAGATCATCTTCACCTCCGGCGCGACGGAATCGAACAACCTGGCGCTGAAGGGCGTCGCGCATTTCTACAAGGGCAAGAAGAACCACATCATCACTGTGGTGACCGAGCATAAGTGCGTGCTGGATTCCTGCCGCCACCTGGAGCTGGAAGGGTTCGACGTCACCTATCTGCCGGTGCAGCAGAACGGCCTCATCGACCTGGAGCAGCTCAAGGCCGCGATCCGACCGGACACCTGCATCGTCTCGGTGATGGCGGTGAACAACGAGATCGGCGTGATCCAGCCGCTGGCGGAGATCGGCAAGATCTGCCGCGAGCGCAAGGTGTATTTCCACACCGACGCGGCGCAGGCGGTTGGCAAGATCCCACTCGATGTCGATGCGATGAACATCGACCTGCTGTCTATCTCCGGCCACAAGATTTACGGGCCGAAGGGCCTGGGCGCGCTCTATGTCCGGCGCAAGCCGCGCGTGCGGCTCGAGGCGCTGATCCATGGCGGCGGACAGGAGCGCGGTATGCGTTCCGGCACCCTGCCGACGCCGCTCTGCGTCGGCCTCGGCGAGGCCTGCGCCATCGCGCAACGCGAGATGGGCACGGAGGGCGAACGGCTGAAGGGCCTGCGCGACCGGTTCCACAAGAAGATCAAGGACAGGCTCCCGGAGGTCTATCTCAACGGCGATCTCGACAGCCGCATCCCGGGCAACCTCAACCTGTCCTTCGCCTATGTGGAAGGCGAGGGGCTGATGATGGGGATCAAGGACCTGGCGGTTTCGTCGGGTTCGGCCTGCACCTCGGCGTCGCTGGAGCCGTCCTACGTGCTGCGCGCGCTGGGTGTCGAAGAGGAACTCGCGCACACCTCGCTGCGCATCGGACTTGGGCGCTTCACCACCGAACAGGATGTCGACTACGCCGTCGAGCACATCGTGGAATCGGTCCAGCGCTTGCGCGCGATGAGCCCGCTGTGGGAGATGGCGCAGGAAGGTATCGATATTAAGTCGATCAAGTGGGCGGAGCACTGATCGGTGCGACCGAGCTCGATAATCGGCTTGGAATTCTAGGAGAGCACACATGGCATATAGCGAGAAACTGATCGACCACTACGAGAACCCGCGCAACGTCGGCGCCTTGGACAAGGGCGACGACACGGTCGGAACCGGCCTCGTTGGCGCCCCGGCCTGCGGCGACGTGATGAAGCTGCAGATCAAGGTCGGCGCCGACGGGAAGATTGAGGACGCCAAGTTCAAGACCTTCGGCTGCGGGTCCGCGATCGCCTCGTCGTCGCTCGCGACCGAGTGGGTCAAGGGCAAGACGCTCGACGAAGCGGAAACGATCAAGAACACCATGATTGCGCAGCATCTGTCGCTGCCGCCGGTGAAGATCCATTGCTCGGTCCTGGCCGAGGACGCGATCAAGGCCGCGATCAAGGATTATCGCGAGAAGCACGGCAAGCCGGCCGAACAAGCGGCGGAGTAGCACAGCGATCATGGATACCGGCACCAACATCCCGGAGAGCGCGGCGGCGACGCCCGCGCCCGACGTCAAGCCGAAGCGCAGCCCGCGCCCGCGGCCGGCGGCGATCAACCTCACCGCCGCGGCGGTCGAGCGCGTGAAGGCGCTGCTCGACAAGCGCGGCAAGCCGTCGGCCGGCATCCGCATCGGCGTCAAAACCAAGGGTTGCTCCGGCCTCAGCTATACGCTCGAGTTCGCTGACGAGAAGGGCCCGATGGACGAGATGGTGCAGCAGGATGGCGTCACGGTCCTGATCGACCCCAAGGCCACGATGTTCGTCCTCGGCACCGAAATGGATTACGTCGAAGAGAAGCTGCAGTCCGGCTTCGTCTTCAAGAATCCGAACGAGAAGGGCCGCTGCGGCTGTGGCGAATCCTTCCACGTCTGATGTCGCAAACTGATGTCGCCGCAAGCGGACGATACGCGCGCCGCGCGCGCTGGTCTTGTTTCGTGCTGGTCCTGCAAGGGGCCGGTGACGGCGCAGGCGCTGTTCTGCCACACTTGCGGCGCAATCCAGCCCCCCGGACAGCTTGACCATTTCCGCCGGCTCGGGCTCGAACCGGACTTCGACGTCGATGGCGATATCGTCGAGAAGCGCTATCTCGGTTTCCAGCGCGCCATCCATCCCGACCGCTTCGCCACCAAGCCCGCCAAGGAGCGCGCCCTTGCGGAGCGCCAGGCCGTCGCGCTCAACGAAGCCTACGAGGTTCTGAAGGATCCGCTGCGCCGCGCGGCCTATCTGCTCAGCCTCAAGGGCCTCGATGCCGCGGTCTCCAAGGATGAAACGGTGCGCGATCCCGAGCTGTTGATGGAAGCGATGGAAGCGCGCGAGGCGCTGATGGAAGCGACCAGCATCGACCAGGTGGAGAAGCTGCAGGCCAAGGCCGGCGCCGATGCGATCGCCATCCTCTCCGATCTCTCCAAGGCGTTCGCGAGCGATGATTTGAAGGCGGCGAACCGCCTGACCACGCGCCTCAAGTATCTGCGCAAGTATCTCGAGGAGACGCGCACGCGCCGCATTACCATCGAGCAGGCGCAAGGAACGGCTTAGATATGTTGCTGCAGATTCACGAGCCGGGCGAGACGCCGGAGCCGCACGCCAAGGAGCGCGGCATCGCCATCGGCATCGACCTTGGCACCACCAACTCGGTCGTGGCCGTGGTCGACGGCGAGCAGCCGGAAGTGCTGCGCGACGCGCGCGGCGATGGGCTCATCCCATCGGTCGTTGCATTGATGCCGGACGGTGTGGTCGTGGGCCGCGAAGCGCAGGCTCTGCGCGCGCAGCATCCCGACCGCGTGGTCAGCTCGATCAAGCGCCTGATGGGCCGCGGCGTGCACGACGTGAAGGCGTTGGCGGGCGTTCTGCCCTACAAGATCGCGGCCAGCGGCGATTCCGTCGGCATGGTGCGGCTGGAGGTTGCTGGCCGCTCCGTCACGCCGATCGAGATGTCGGCCGAGATCCTGCGGGCCGTGAAGGCGCGGGCTGAGCAGTCGCTCGGGCAGGACATCACCCAGGCCGTGGTGACCGTGCCGGCCTATTTCGACGACGCCGCCCGCAGCGCCACCAAGGATGCCGCCAAGCTTGCCGGCCTCGAGGTGCTGCGCCTGGTCAACGAGCCGACCGCCGCCGCGCTGGCCTACGGCCTCGATACCGGGGCGGAAGGCGTCTACGCGATCTACGACCTCGGCGGCGGCACCTTCGATATTTCGCTGCTGCGCCTGCAGAAGGGCGTGTTCCAGGTGCTGGCGACCGGCGGCGATTCCGCTTTGGGCGGCGATGATTTCGACCACGCTTTGGCGGAATGGGCGTTCACGCAAAGCAGTGTCACTGGCCTCGATCAGGCTGGCGCGACCTCCTTGCTGCTGGCGGCGCGGGCGGCCAAGGAAGCGCTGACCGGCGCGGACCAGGCGACCCTGCGGGCCGAGCTTGGCGGCCGCGAGATCGCTCAACCCATCACGCGCAAATCCTTCGAGGCGATGATCGAGCCGCTGATCCAGCGCACCATGCGCGCCTGCCGCCAGGTGCTCGAGGACGCGCAGGTCACGCAGAAAGACATCGAGGGCGTCGTGCTGGTCGGCGGTTCCACCCGCGTGCCATTGGTGCGGCGGCAGGTGGAGAAGTTCTTCGGCCGCGCGCCGCTCGCCGACATCAATCCTGACGAGGTGGTCGCGGTCGGCGCCGCGCTCCAGGCCATGGCGCTGACCCGCGGCAGCGACACGCTGCTGCTCGACGTCATCCCGCTGTCGCTCGGCATCGAGACCATGGGCGGCATCGTCGAAAAGGTGATCGACCGCAACACGCCGATCCCGGTCGCCAAGGCGCAGGAGTTCACCACCTACCAGGACGGCCAGACCGGCATGCTGGTCCACGTGGTGCAGGGCGAGCGCGAGACGGTCGATGCCTGCCGCTCTCTCGGCCGGTTCGAGCTGCTCGGCATACCGCCGATGGTGGCGGGCGCCGCCCGCATCCAGGTCACGTTCGCGGTCGATGCCGACGGCCTGCTCACCGTCTCGGCGACGGAAAAGACCACCGGCATTCGAGCCGAAATTGCGGTGAAGCCGAGCTATGGCCTGACCGAATCCGAGATGGCGGACATGCTGCGCGCCAGCCTGGTCCACGCCCGCGAGGACATGGAGCAGCGCCTGCTGATCGAAGCGCGGGTCGAGGCCGAGCGGGTGCTGCTGGCGCTGGGCGCTGCATTGGCCGCCGACGGCGCGCTGCTGTCTCCCGAGGAGCGCGGCGGGATCGATTCAGCAATCGCTAAGCTTCGCCACGCCATAAAGGGCGAGGACCGCGATCTCATCAACGCGGCGGTGGAGGGGCTGGATCACGCGACCCATGCCTTTGCCCAGCGCCGGATGGACCGGGCGGTGGCCATGGCGCTGAAAGGCCATTCCCTTGACGAGGTTGAGGCTAGTATGGCAACTGACGCGGCCCCGCAGGGGAGCCGGCCAGGAGCCACCGGCCCAGCTCGTTGAAATTGCGGATTTCCTAACGGAGTTAAGTAGATGCCTAGGATGACCTTCATCAATCCCGATGGCTCGCGTCTCGATGTCGACGCGCCGGTCGGGCTTTCGGTGCTGGAAATCGCGCATCGCAACAACATCAGCCTGGAAGGCGCCTGCGAGGGCTCGCTGGCCTGCTCGACCTGCCACGTGATCGTCGACCCCGAATGGTATGACGTGCTGCAGACCGCGACCGAGGACGAGGAGGACATGCTCGATCTCGCCTTCGGCCTCACGCACACCTCGCGCCTGGGCTGCCAGATCAAGATGACGGAAGAGCTGGACGGCCTCACCGTCAGCCTGCCGAACGCGACGCGCAACATGATGGTCGACAAGTAGCGGCCGCGGAAAATCGATCGGAGCTGGACGACGACATGGCGAAAAAACTGCGCTGGACCGACGTCCACGATATCGCGATCGAACTGGAAGAGGCGCGTCCCGACGTCGACGTCGTCAACCTGCGATTCACCGACCTCTGGAAGTGGGTGCAGGAAATTCCGGATTTCGCCGACGAGCCGAACAAGTCCAACGAGAAGATCCTCGAGGCCATCCAGGCCGCGTGGATCGAGGAGCGCGGGTGAGCGAGACGTCTCTGACCGAGCCCGCTCAGACTCCCCTCACGGAAAAGATCACGGGCGAAGTGCTCGGCACCGGCCTGCGCCGGACCGTGCAGTTCCCGCGCACCGGATCGCTGCTCCACTCGATCCTGGCGCGGCCGTGGATCGATCCGGTCTGCCTCTGGGCTTTCAAGCGCGTGCTGCCGGCGTCGCGCGCCTGGGCGGCTGCTGGCGCCAGCAGCACATCGCTCGAGGGGTTCGCGCGCCAGCTCGGCCTGTTCGGCCTGCCGCCGCGTCTCCGAAGCAAGCTCAACGTCACGCACCGCCTGCGCCTGCTCTCCAAGGCGGCGCAGACGCGCTGGTCCGAGATGGCATTCGAGGGCGCGGAGGGTGACCTCGCCGCGGCCGAGAAGGAACGGCGCCAGACCGCGCAATCCTACATGGCCAACCGATTCCGCTATTTGTCATTCGCGAAGAAGTACCACGTCTCGGCCGTGCGTTATCGCACGCCGAAGCCGGACTTCGCGATCGAGGCGCTGTCCCAGGTGCTGACCGATCCCGACGCCCTGTTTCAGGTGCCCGAGACCTTGCCGGCGATCGAGCGCAGCAAGACCATCGATCATGGCGACGCGATCGAATATTGGCTGAGGTTCGAGAGCGACGGCGTCGGCGACGATCCGGCCGACACCTGCTACGCCCACGTCTATGAGCCCAAGCAGCATCCTAAGAGCCTGCCGACCTTCTTCTTCGCTCATGGCCTCGCCATGGAGACGGAGATGATGGTCGATGGTCCGCGCAGCTTCCTCAACATGGCGCGCGTCGGCATGCGCATCGTGTTGCCCGACGGGCCGGGTCATAACCGCCGCTGCAAGGCCGGCTACTATGGCGGCGAGAGCTTCCTGACCGAGCCGCCGATCTCCGGTATCCAGCACTTCGTGCGCGCCGCGCGCGAGTATGCCGCGATGATTGCCTGGTGCCGCGCGCAAGGCCCGGGCAGGATCTCGCTCGGCGGCATCTCACTCGGCGCGCTGACGACCCAGGTCGCGGCCAGCCGCTGGCGCTACTGGTCGGCGGAATGCAAGCCGGATGCCCTGTTCCTCATGACCGCGACCGCGCGGGTCAGCGCGCTGCCGCTCGAATCCTCGCTGGGCCACATGGCGGACATCGACAACGAGGTGCGCCGCCACGGCTGGCGCGCGGAGCATTTCGAGGCGCTGGAACCGATCACAGACGCCACCACGGAGCCGCCGATCGACCCGGCCAGTATCGTGCTGATGGTCGGCAAGCGGGACGACGTGACGCCTGCCGCCGGCGGCCACCAGCTCGCCGGGCAATGGCGCATCCCCAAGGACAACCTGTTCGTCCGCGACCGTGGCCACTTCTCCGCCGCCATCGGCCTCGGCGTCGACCCGTCTCCCTATGCGCGCATGTTCGACATCCTAAGTCGTTGAATTCGCGGCCGAGTTGGCCCAGATAATGCGCGCGTGTAGGATGAGCGCGCTGAGATTGCCGCCCCTCCGACCGTCATCCCGGCCTTGAGCCGGGATCCATTTCGACGGTCACTGCGGCGGATGAGTGGACCCCGGCTCGCGCTACGCTTGGCCGGGGTGACGATGAGAGTGAATGAGAAAAGACGATTGGGTAGCAACACCATGAACTCGCTCGGTTTCAACAAGCGGCCGGAGGAAACGCGCGTGGTCGTCGCCATGTCGGGCGGCGTCGACAGCAGCGTCACGGCTGCCTTGCTGAAGCGCGAGGGCTACGACGTGGTCGGCATCACGCTGCAGCTCTACGACCACGGCCTGACGGTCGGCAAGAAGGGCGCCTGCTGCGCTGGCCAGGACATCTATGACGCGCGGATGGCGGCCGACAAGATCGGCATCCCGCACTACGTGCTCGACTACGAGAGCCGCTTCTCCGACGCGGTGATGCAGGACTTCGCGGACTCCTATCTGGCGGGCGAGACGCCGATCCCGTGCGTGCGCTGCAATCAGCGGGTCAAGTTCCGCGACCTGCTCACGCAGTCGCGCGAGCTCGGCGCCGAGGCGCTGGCGACCGGCCACTACGTGAAGCGCGTGTTGGGCGCGCGCGGCGCTGAGCTGCATCGCGGCGCCGATCCGCGCCGCGACCAGAGCTATTTCCTGTTCGCGACCACGCCGGAGCAGCTGGACTATCTGCGGTTCCCGCTCGGCGACCTGCCGAAGACCGAGACCCGCGCCATCGCTGCCGAGTTCGAGCTGGCGGTCGCCGACAAGCCGGACAGCCAGGACATCTGCTTCGTGCCGACCGGCGGCTATGCCAAGGTGGTGGAGCGCCTGCGCCCCGGCGCGGCCGAGCCCGGCGAGCTGATGCACATGGATGGCCGCGTGCTCGGCCAGCATGACGGCCTCATCAATTTCACCGTCGGCCAGCGCAAGGGCCTCGGCCTCGGCGATCTCAACGAGAACGGCCAGCCACTCTATGTCGTGCGCCTGGAGCCAGAGACGCGCCGCGTGTTCGTCGGCCCGAAGGCGGCGCTGGCGAAGTCGAGCGTGACTTTGCGCGAGGTGAACTGGCTGGGCCGCGCCGGCGAGCCCACCGGCAATGTCGAGGTCGAGGTCAAGCTGCGCTCGATGACCGAGCCGAAGCCGGCGATCCTATCGCTGCTGCCCGGCGGCCATGCGCGCGTCGCGCTCGCGGAGCCGCAGTTCGGCATCGCGCCGGGCCAGGCTTGCGTGTTGTACCAGGGCAGCCGCGTGCTCGGCGGCGGCTGGATCGAGCGGGAACGGACTGCACAAGCAGCGTAGGGGGAAGCGCTCATGGATCTCGCGGAACTGACGGAAGAGCTGCGCAAGCGTGCGGGCCAGAACGTGAAGCTCGGCTACAAGGTGAAGTTCCAGCTGGAGGATGACGGCATCATCTTCTGGGACGGCACCGAGCACCCGCCGGCGATCGACAACGAGGACAAGGCGGACGCCACCACCACCATCCGGATCTCGGCCGAGAACCTTGAGAAGCTGATGGCCGGCGGGCTCGACCCGACGCTCGCCTACATGACCGGCAAGCTGAAGGTCGAGGGCAGCATGGGCGTGGCCCTGAAACTGACCTCCATGTTCGCAGATTAGGGCGCAAGATCAAAGGCTTGCTCTATCCTTGACGCGGCGGACGGCGGGGGTTATACGCTTGCCTCCGATTTCCGGCCGGCCCCCAAGCCGGCCTCCGGTGGCGCTGTAGCTCAGTGGTAGAGCAGGGGAATCATAATCCCTGTGTCGGTGGTTCAAATCCGCCCAGCGCTACCAACTTTCCATTGCTCAACACTCAAGCTGCTCGTCGATCACCTTCGCCGCTCACTTCTTGACCGTGTAGTTGGTGCACTCGCGTCCCAGGCCGCCGAGCGACATATTGTTGCTGTCGCAGCAGTCCAATCCGTCGCGGCCGACATAGGCGCCCTTTTGGCACAGCGCGGGCAACAGCCTGCGCCAGGTCTGGCCCTTGCTGTTCGGTCCGCCGGTGCCTTTCTTCTCGTAGGCGCAATGCTCCGAGCGCTGCTTGGCAGGTTCGGCCGCATGCTTCCTGTTGAACGCAGCTTCGCCCATTGCCTTGCAGTCCTCCCAGAGCGGCTCATCCGTCGCCTTGGCGGCTTCGGCGGCAGCCAACAGGTCCTGGCAACCCGGATGCGTCTGGTCGCTCAAGCAGTAGACCGCATCCGCGGTCAGCTTCGCGAATTGCCGGTCGAAGCTCTTGCACTGTTTGGCCAACGCTTCCGGAATCCCCTGCTTGGGACAAGTGGCCTCATAGAAGGCGGGCGTGAAGTCGAACCGCTCCTTTTCGGGACCATTGCCGCGATACATCACCTCCATGCAGGAGCTGTCGCGCTCATCGAAGCAGATGCGGCAGGTCTCGCCGTTCTTGCAGGCGACGGGGCTGGACCTGGGACTGGAGGGCAGCGATGCGAACTTCGTGCCGTTGATCGACTTGTGGAAGACCACGTGCGCATCGCAGTTTCCCGGGCATGAAGCGCCATCGCTGTAGATAGTCGGCTGGAGCTCCTCGGCGAATGCCGGCGTCGCGCACAGCAAAGCGATGATTCCAAGAATGATCCTTCGAAGCATTTCAAGACCTCCTGCAATTCCGATTGCTCAGTCCCGTGCCTAGCGGTGCAAGCATTGACACGGGACTGCCAATAAGACTTTCTACGCCATCTCTTTCTCGTCTTGGTTCAACTTCTCGATCTGCTTGCCGATCTTCTCCACGCCGCCGAGGACCTGTCTGATCGTGGTCGCGACCATGCCGATCTTGGCGATGCGGTCGGCCGTCTTCTTGAGGTCCTTCACCGCGCCGGCGATCGCGTTGCGGATGCGCTTGAGCTCGTCCGTGGTTTCCAGCGCCTTCAGCGTGACGAAGGCCAGCTCGTCGATGGCCGAACGGATGTTGGCCTTCGCCGACCGCAGATCGATGACCCGATCTCTGTCGCTCTCGCTCAATGGGTGGTCGAACTCCTTGTCCTTGATGGTGACTACCTCGCGCTCGAGCTGGAACTCGACTGCCTGAAGCTCCGAGATCCTCTTTTGCGCGGTGTCGAATATCTCCTGATGACTGGCCATATATCCCTCCTATATCCGATCACTGCATCATCATGGCTGTGTTCTTGGCCTCAGCGGCGGCCTTGAACTGCATCGCAACGGCGGCGAGCGCATCGGCGTCGTCCGCGAGGCGGCTGACGGATTCGAATATCTCCGCCAGGGAGTCCGGGCCTTCCGCCAGGGCATCCGTCAGTTTCTGGTGGGTATCCGCCAGCTGTTCGAATACGTCCTTGGGCGACACCTTGAGCTGACGGTCGAAGCTGTTGACGGATGCCGCCAGGTCGCCGAGCGCAGATGCCGACGGGCTGCCGTCGAACGCCGCCTTTGCATCGTCGACAGCTTGTGCGCTGGCGGTCCGGCCGGTCGTATCGATCAGAGTCGCGGTATTTCCGAACAACTCCGCCGCCTTCTCGACCTCCGGGTTCATCCGCTGCGTCGCCTCGTGCAGCGCGCTGATCTTCATTTTCTCCTGGTATCGCCCATAGAGCCACGCCAGCCCATTGGCCGTCGCTCCGGCGAATGGCTGGGCCACTACACTGGCGCCCGGCTGCGCGATGTTGGCGAGAGAGCTCGTCGCCGCGGCGGCCTGGTCCAGTGCGGCTTTCACCTGGGCCGTGGAGTCCGCTTCCGCGACTGCCTTGAGGGCGTCGGCATAGTCGGCGAGTGCTCTCGCGGCCGCCACATGCTCAGGAATGATCGTGACGTAGGTGAGCGAGTCCGGGTCCGGATCGTCGCTGGCTTCCTGGTAGACGGCCACGCATTTCACCGATGCCGATTGGCAATCCTCGGGCTCGATGACGTAGCCGGGGCCGCTGGTGCCGTTAAGGCCCTTCTTCTGAGCGACGGCCTTGGCGCGAACGAGCCCGGTCAGGCGTTCGGCGGCGGCCTGGTCGTAGGCGACCATCGCGTCTTTCACGGAGCCGGTCGCGTCCGCGAACTTCTTGATGACCGCCGTGTGATCGGAAGCCGTCGAGCAGGCCGATGCCATGCCGACGGATAGAGCAATGATGGAGACCTTCGCGAACCTGGTGCATGTAAGCGACGCCATTTTATCTTCTCCCGTTGGGCCGGAATTGCGCCGCGTTCCTACCTGCGGCGCTCCGGACGAAATGACCTCATGACATCTCTGAACCCGAGTCAGGGCTGCTCAGCCCGTGTGCCGGGTGGCCGCGAAGCGACGTGTCTTAATGACGTGTCGCCTTCGCAATGGAGCTAACCTAAGCGCCGCCCTGCCGGCGCGCATCGGTCGGATCACCCAAATTTGGGCGGATCGGCTACCTAGTTTTCGCTAGCGCTCTGATTTTCATCGATATCCGAAGCGCTCGATGTCATCCCGGTAATATTCAGCGATGATGGCCTCGGACCGCGCGTTCATTCGATCGCGGTACCGTACCGGCGCGCCGGATGCATTGATCCGCTCCAGCGCGACGGATTGAAAGTCGAGCCGCTCCGCCACCTGTGCGAAGTCATCGGCGAGGCGCTCGAACCGCCCGACGAACGAGACGCTGCGGGCGTAGTGCGACTGCGGTCGGATGGCGGCCCGTATCTTCATGATGCGGGGCGTCCGCTTCCCCAGCTCGGCGGCGAAGTCGTTGAGATCGTCGGTGATCCATCGGTGCTTGCGGCGATTGCGCAGGAAGCGATGGAAGGATCCGAACCGCTCCCATGGATCGCGCACAAAGCAGAACGAGAAATACCAGTAGTGCCGCCAGTCCGTGAGTCCGTGCCAGGTCGCCCGGAATTGCGCCGGCGTCAGGTGTTTTGGCCGGATGCGCCTGCTGCCCGGCTGCTCCAACAAGGCGCTGCGGATGCTGACCCCGGCTGCTTTGGGTACATGGTAGAAGATGAAGCGGGACTGGTGGTTGATGATCATGGCGCGCGACAGGCAACGGCGCTGCTTCGACCGCGCGACGCACCAGCGGCGCAGACCCTGTCTTTGGTCCGGAATCCGACGAGACTCCTCATCATAGCATCCCCGAAGCCATGTAATCTCCGATGCCGGTTTTTACCACAAACCGCATCAGGGACGACGGACTTCAGATGGTCACGGATTCCCACGCCGCTGTTCTGAGCGGCAAGGACCATCTTCTTCCCGATTGCTCGTTCCGCGCGCTGGGACTATTCAGTACCGGCATCGCTTTCTGACCGACCGCGATTCGCTCGCGGTCTTGTCAACTCCGCCGCGTGGCTTAGCGCTGTCCTTGGGGGAAGGGAATGGAGTTGCGGATTGTCGAGGACAGTTTCTCCGTTTTCGATCCGGATCGCGAAATCGATGCGGTGCTGACCCGCATTCATTCTCCGAAAATTCCCCTGGTGCTGAAACACTGGCTCAGCCAGCGGAAGGGTTCGCGGCTTCCGGCCAGCGCCGACATCGATCCCGCGGCGATCAAGAGCGCTCTTCCGCACGTGATGATCACCGGCATCTCCCATGATCCGTTCCGCGTGCTCTATCGCCTGGTGGGAACCGAGATCGTGCGCTGGGCGCGCTTCGACTTCACCAACCGCTATGCCGACGAGCTGATCTTCCAGGACGACGGGCGCGATTGGACCGACTACTACCGCGCGGTCGTTGCGGCGCGCCAGCCGGCCTTCGGCGTGACCGACTGGGCCGTGCCGGACGGACCGCCCTACTGGGCCGAGTTCCTGATCTGCCCGCTGTCCGACGACGGCGAGACGATCAACCGCTGCGTTGCGATCGAGGACTACAAGATCATGAACGTGCTCGAGGTCGAGGCGCGCGAGCCGGTCACCGAGCGCAAGCGCGAGCAGGACACGGCATCGGCGGACGAGGCGAGGGCGCGGATGGTACTTCAGCCGCTGGCGGACGACCAGAAGTGACCACCGCGCCGGCGACCAACGAGTTAATCAGATCAACTGCTTAGTTCGTCCAAACCGCGCTGAACATGCCTGTTACGGTAACGTACTTCGCTCCTGACATTCTCTCCAAGATAGTATTAGGAACAGCGACGCCGAGGGCCGGGAACGCTGCTGTTCGAGTGAGGGGGGATCATGCGCGGCATCATTCCGTGGGCAACTATTGCGCTTACTTTGGCGCTTGCGGGCTGCGGCTCGGATACCGACTCCGAGGTCACCAACAAGATGTCCAAAAAGGACCGCAAGAGCCTGCCGCTGCCGACCCAGATCCTGGTTTACGATTTTGCCGTCAGCCCGATCGAGGTGCCCCCTGACAGTGCCGCAGCCGGCCAACTCCAGGGGGCGGGCGATGATCCATACAACAATGCCCAACGCAGCCAGCTGGAGCACGAGGTCGCCGCCGTCCTCGCCGAGGAGCTGGTGGAGGAGTTGCAGGATCTTGACCTGCCGGCGCGGCGCTGGCGCGGTCCCGCCCCGGCCGGGGTTGGCGTCTACACGATCGAAGGCCAGTTCGTAACGATCGACGAGGGCAACGCGGCCACCCGAATGATCATCGGATTCGGCGCCGGCGGCACCGAGCTCAAGACCTTGGTCCAGGCCTATGTGGCGGAGCCGACCGGCAAGCGCCTGCTGGCGGAGGCCACCATCGATTCCGAAAGCTCGAACGCGCCTGGCCTCGCGGCGACCTTGCCGGTGGGAGCGGCCATCTCGGGCATCGCGACGGCGGCTGCCATCAATACCGGTGTCGGAACCATCCGTGAGATCAACACCGACGTGCGCAAAGGCGCGGAAGAAACCGCGAGGGCCATCGTGGAGTTGATGGAGCCGCGGATGGAGCAGATGGACTGGATTGACGATTGACACCTCGCGGCGAGATCCGCGGCCAAGCCATCGAGTATTGAGGCAAGCCGAGCCTGATGCTGGGCGCGGTGCATTCGGATAGGGCTGCCGCCCGGAGTCAGCTTTGCTCTGCTGGCTGTATCTTTTGGTAGCTTTTAGACGTGCGGGCGGGCCTGGCGGGCTGCTCAGAACAGAATAGATGCCGGGCGTCTATATCGAACGACCTGCGGCATTGCACCCCAACGGCGCCCAGCCGCGAACCCGTAAAGTCAAGTTTAAGGCTGACTGGGTTACGGTCTTGCGATGGATTCGCACTGGCGCATAGCACGCGACATTTTCTTCGTGTTCGACCCGGATCGTGAGCTCGACGACGTGCTCGCGCGCATCCGCTCGCCGAAGATTGCGCAGGTGCTGCGCTACTGGTATGGCCTGCGTGGTGGCCGCGAACTTCCCGCGCGCATGGACGTCGATCCGGCCGAGATCAAGTCGACCCTGCCGCACATCATGATCACCAGCGTCGTCCATGAGCCGTTCCGCGTATTCTACCGGCTGGTAGGGACAGAGATCGTGCATTGGGCAGGCCGCGACTTCACCAACCGCTACGCGGATGAGCTGATCTTCGACGACGACGGGCAGGACTGGACTCAGTATTATCGGGCCGTCATCGATGCTCGCAAGCCGGCATATGGACTGAGCGACTGGGTTGTCGAGAGCCGCGTGCCGCTCTGGGTGGAATCGCTGATCTGCCCGCTCTCGAGCGATGGGCGCACGATCGATCGCTGCCTGGCGATCGAGGACTACGAGCCGATGAACACCCTCGACATCGAGGCGCTGGCGCCGGTTGGAGAGCGTGGCGCGCCGCTCAAGAAGGCTTCCGAGTAGCCGTCGTTGCTTCTCTTTGGCGCGCAGCGCAGGTCGAGCGGGGCAATGCCGTGACTTCGGCGACCCGCAAGCGGCGGATTAGTATTGAAAATGCGCCATTTATGTCTCGGAATTATTTATTCTGGTCGCTATAACTTAAATCATTGTAAAATAGTGATCCCGTCATGATCTAATATCCATTGGCATAATATTGCCGCGGTATTGGAAGGTATATTCTCATGACAAATCCGAATCCGTCGACCACCACACCCGAGAAACCTGCCGACGAGAAGGCAAAGCCGGCGACGCCCGAGAACGAGCCTGTGAAGCAGCCCGCCAGTGGTGCGCACGAGCCGACGCCCGCGAAGCAATCGTAGGCTGTCAACCTGTGGGGGAAGTTCCCCCACACTTCCTGGAGGCGCCCGATGACGACGCGCACGACCAAAAGCACGGTGATGTTCACGCGGCCTTTCAATCTCACTGGATTCGACGGCGAGCAGCCGGCCGGTTCCTATTCGGTCGAGACCGACGAAGAGCTGCTGGAGGGGATGTCCTTTCCGGCCTATCGTCGCATGGCGACGATGATGCAGCTCGATGCGCCCTCGCGCGAGTCCGCTGGCATCCTGCAAGTGGCAGTCATCAATCCGGATCACCTCGCGGCGGCCTTGGTGGCTGACGCAGCTCACAGTCCGGACGGCGATGAATTTGCCACCTGGCGTACCTTGAATATGCCAAGCACCGCCAATCCGAAAAGTTGACAAAGGCAAGGAACATGCCATGGGCAACCTTTTCGCGGCGGCCGAACGATGAAGGCTTGGTTTGTCCCGCCGGTCGTCGTGCCCCTTTTTCTACTCATCATGGGGGCGATCGTCCTCGCCGTCCGATCACTCGGGTAAGATGGGGTCACGAGGTTCCCGATTGGGCGTTGCCGCCGCGTTCTGCTACGCGGCCGAAGCATTGAGTCCACCTGCCGACTGAGCGATCCATCCGATCCAGCTTGATCGGCGATGCGCGCCATCTAGGCGGGCGCGGCCGCTCTCATCTCTTCTGCCACAGCACCCAGCCCGCGATCATCGCGAAGAAGCCGCCGGCAAAACCGAAAGTGCTGATGAGGGCGTTGCCGAGATCCGGCTTGTCGGGCTGCGGCGCTTCCGCGAACACGCCCCAGGCGATCGCCGCGACCAGAGCGAGGGCGCCGAGCGGCAGCACGATGTTCCCGCTCCGGTGCCAGCGACGCATCACCGCCTGGTGGCGCGCTTCGGTGACGATCAGGTCGTCGCACGCGGCGCGACGGATAGCCCGGCGCAGCGACCATAGTCCGGCGACCAGCACCAAGGTGATCCCCCCGATCATGACGGGTACCGCGGTCAACAGCGTATCGATGCTCACGCTCTGGACTGCCGTGAGGCCACCAGCCTCGCGTGCCGCTCTCAGATACTCCGACAAGATCGGCAGCATGCCGGTGTCATACAGCGCGTGCGCGCCCGCCGCCACCAGGTAGCCGATCACCACCAGATGCCAGTGCCGCCAGCCATGCGCGACGAAGCGCATCAGGAACAACCCGAAGATCATCGCGAGCAATGTGTGGGTGAGCGTCGCGAGGAAGCCGCGCCCGAACGCTATCAGCAAGGCATGCTGGCCGAATGCGGTCGCGTAGCCCTGGTTCTCGACGATCGCGAAGCCGACGGCGCTGTAGAGAGCAGTCTGGAACGCCTGCGCCGGCGACACGCGGCGCCAGAACGGCGCCAGCGCCAACAAGGTGGCCATAACCTTGGCCAGTTCTTCCGGCAGTCCAACGCGTAGGATTGCGAAGGTGAAAGCGGCCGGGATGGTGGTCAGGTCATCGAAGCTCGCCGGGCCGGCGCCCACCAGATGACGCAGCACAAGGCTCAGCACATAAGTGCAGACGGCGCCGGCCACCACCGCTGCGCCGACCAGCCGCCACGGCGCCGGGCGCGGGAACAGGTACTGGAACAGCAGGATGAACAGCGCCGCGCAGAACAGCACCGCCGCGATCGCCGGGATCGGTGGCAGGGTCATGGACGATCCTTCGACAGCTTCCCCACCCGCCATCGGTACAGGCGATTGGTATCCAGAGGATTAACGCGCCGACGGACCTGATTGGCCACGCTCAGCGTACCGGTTTCCGGCCGGAAACCGAGGTTTCGGTCGCTCCCAGCTTGATGTCGGTCAAGCCGAACTCCTCGAACCATTTGACCACTTCGTCCGGCGCATGGACGCCGTGATAGACCGGCGTATAGCCGTCGAACAGAGCCAGCACGGCGCGCTCGAAAGTCGGATGGTCGGAGCGGAACGGCATCAGCATGCTGACGGCCCTGAACCATGGATTCTCCGGCTGGGCCCGCTGCCACCGGACGATCCACTCGCACCAGTCGTGGAAGGCGTCGTGGGGCAAGGTCGACGTCATCGGGATCCATTGCTTTCGCCGGCTGAAATTCAGCGAATAGAGCCAGATGGTCAGCATGCCGCCGTCCTTCAGCAGCGGCACCAGCTTGCTGGTGTACTCCTTGGTGTCCGGTGTGTGATGCAGGACGCCGATCGAGCTGATGATGTCGAAGCTGTTTGGCTTGAACGGCAGGTTCCCGATATTGGCCTGAAGCACCATAGCGTTCTCGAAGCGCCGCAAGTTCCCGTACGCGACGTCGACGCTGGTGCTGAGGTCGATGCCGACGACTTCGGCGCCCCATTGCGCGAACACTTCCGAATGCCGGCCGGTGCCCACGCCGGCATCGAGCAGGACCTTGCCCCTGACCAGTTCGGGGGTCAGGGATGCTTTGTTGTATAGTTCGTCCATGGTGAGGGTGGAGTTCTGCGCGCTGTCGAGCTGCGTCGCCTGATAGGTGTCCCACTGGAACGAGAAGGACCCTGCATAGTGGTCGTGCGGCACGAACCGCGGGACATGATTGACGATCCGCGCGGACTGGCCGTCGGCGAGCGCAAGCTGGGAAGCATCGGCGTTCAGCAGGCCGGGCGCCAGGCGCTCACACAGGAAGTCCTGCAGGCGCGCGGAAACCCTCTTGCCGAATGCCTGCTCGAGACCGGCGGCCAGGTCAGTCGCCATGCGCCACCTGCTTCAGCACGGCCTGTCGCCCGCCGGTCGTCGTGTGGACCGCCAGCTCATGCGCTTGCGCGCTCGCACGGTCCGAAAGAATGTGCGCCAGGGCATCCGCGCCCTGCTGGTCCAGCGCCAGGCCGAACCCGCCGTCGGACAGCGGCGCGGTGGCGAGCCGCGCCATCGTGCTTGTCCACCGCTCCAGCGCGATGTCACCGAGTTCGGCCAGCAGCATCGCCCTGATCGCACCCAGCTTGCCGAACGTCGCGGTGAACGTGCCGGGGGTCGTGTGATCGAGCGACAGGATAAACCCGCCGGGACCATCGATCCCGAGCGACAACAGAAGCGTTTCGGCGGTCGGCGCAAGATCGACGCGCCCCCGCAGCGACCAATGCTCGCTCGGTGACACCACAGGCGCCAATGCAGTGATCTCGAAGTCCCACTGGCCGGCGGTTCCAGCGACCGGTCGCGCTGAAAGCGAGCGCGCCGCAAGGCGCATCTGCGCCTCCTGGTCGATCGCAAAACGTACGTCTGACAGGATCACATCGGGGCCGGTCCCGGACACAGCGGCATAGCCGAAATGCCCGGGCCACAGGATCTGTAGCATCTCGAACAGCCGCGCCGCGCCGGTGGCGTTCGTCGCCTTCTGCCATTTCATGAGGCGGACGAAGACCGCCGGATCCGACGTCAAGGTGTGCATCGCGGTGTATTTGCGACCGTTGGTCAGCGGCGAGCTGTTGTCCGACGTCGCGAAATAGATGGTCGAGCCGACATGCATATACGTGCCGCGTCCTTCGGTGGCGATGGTCTTGCCGCTGCGGCAATGCCACCGCGGCAGCGACTTGCCGTCCTCGAACAGCACGATGGTGGAGGATGCAGTGGAATCGTCGGGCAGGTCGTCATCGACGGTAAAGGTGTAGCAGTGTCCCTCGTTCGGACGCAGGTTCCGCAGCGCGACGGTGCGCGGCATGCCACGCAGGCCGTTGAGCAGAAGGTGGTGCAGCCCTCGGAATTTTGGATGAGCTGTCGGATTGCCGGCGAAATGGCACAGCAGGGCGACACTGCATCCGACGATGTTGAAGATCGAGCCCATGCCGCGCATCCCGGCGCCGTGAAGGCATCACCATACACAAGGTCCGCCGCGATTCTCTAGGCCCTCTTGCCCGTGTCGGTCGCGGCCATGGCCGCGATTTCTGCTGCCACCAGTTCCTGCAGATGCCACAGATGGCGGTCGTGGATGCCGTGCTCCTCCAGCTTGGCGACCGTCTGGTAGAGATACATGGCGCACGAGCCCATGTGGCCGGCGGCGCAAGCGAGGATCTGTGCCACCTCCTGCGGCGCCCGCTTGCCCAAATAGTCGCTGCCGCGCGGGGCGGCATAGAACGCCAACGCCCGCACAGTCTCCGTATCGGTCCGCACCTTGATCCAGCGCGTGGCCGGCACGTCCTCGCGATAGCCGAGCTCGCGTCGCAGCAGGCGGCGCAGTTGATCGTGATGGTCGTTGTCGGGCAGGCGATAGACCACGCCCTCGCATCGGCCGCCGCGATCGAGCGCCAGCATCAGTCCCGGCACCTCCGGCGTGCCGCGCCACGATTTCAGCTCCAGGCAAAAGGACCGGTGCCACCCGTAGGCGATGCCGCGCCGATGCTCGAGCGACGTGAAATCCGGCTTCCAGATCAGCGAGCCATAGGCGAACAGCCAGAACGTGGTCGGGCTGTACTGCCTCAGCAGTCCCTCGGCGATGCCGTCATAATCCGCGTCGTTGAGGGGCGAGAGCCCCGGCTCAGGCGAGGTGTCGCGCTCCGTCCGTTCCACCCGGGCGACCAGCTCGGCGGTCAAGACCATCGGCTTCTTGTTGAGCGGCACGGCTCCTCAGGCGCGGAGGGATTGGGCGATGGCGTCGAACGCCGCCAGCAGCAGGTAGTCGATCCCTTCGTCGAGCGGCAGCGGCTGGGAGGACAACTTGGCGATCACCATCTCGGCGGCGGGATCGATGTAGATCCATTGGCCGTGGATGCCGACGGCGCAATGCGCACCGCTGGAGTTGCCGATCATGTACCACTGGCTGCGATAGCGCCCGTTGGGCAGGAACTTCGCCGCCGTCGGCTGTGCCAGCCAGGCGCGCTGGTCGCCGTTGTTGAGGATGTCCTCGATCCACCCGCGCGGCACGATCTGCTTGCCGCCGGCGCGGCCGAAGTTTCGCACCATCTCGCCGACGCGGGCGAGGTCGCGCAGCACGACGCAGATGCCGCCGGCGGAGCGCGCCGCGCCCAGCTTGTCGATCGTCACATGGGCATCGGCCTCGGCGCCGAGCTTCCTCCAGATCAGGTCGCTCAGCAGCCTGGCGTATGGCGCGCCGCCGGCACGCTCCAGGATCCAGCCCAGCAGGTCGGAATTGGGCGAGACGTAGTGGAACTTCGCGCCGTGCGGGTTCTCGTCCCGGCGCAGCGTGACGAGGAAGCTGCGAAGGTCGCTGGCGAGCGCTGGGTTGTCGACCGGATTCCAGCCGGTCGCCGCGCGGTAGCGCGCGAAGTCGCCGGTGGTGTCGAGATAGTTCTCCACGAACGCGATGCCGACGCTCATGTCCAGCACGTGGCGCACCGTGCAGTCGCCATAGACCGAGCCGGCCGCTTCCGGGATGTAGCGCGTGACCGGCGCGTCGGGATCGAGTTGCCCGCGCTCCGCGAGGATGCCGGCCAGGATGCCGGTGATCGACTTGCTGACCGAGAACACGATGTGGGGATCGGTGGGCTTGAGGCCGTTACCATACCATTCGAAAGCGAGCCGGCCCCTGTGCAGCACCAGGAATCCGTCAGTTGCGGTGTGCGGCAGCAGTCGGTCGACCGTCCAGGTCGTGCCGTCCGATGCGTTGAATGCGACCTCGCCGATCGCGCGCGGCGCCTGCGACCAGGCCGAGACGCGCGCCGGCTCATGGCTGACGCGCGATACCGGCAGCACCTCCGCGATGTGATGAAAGGCGTAGCAGTTCCACGGCGGCAGGCGCCAGTTGGCAAGCGTGACGCCAGCAGTTTGTGTTGCCGTTCCGTCGTTCAAGATGTTTGTACTCCCATTTTCTCGCGCCTTAGCCCGACCCCGACATAGTGATGCAACAGCCTGGGGTCGGCGCGCAACATATCGGGCGTTGCAATGTCGCAGCTGCGGCCGTTCTCGATGAACAGTATGCGGTCGGCGACAGACAGGGCCGCCTCGACTCGCTGCTCCACCAGGATGGTGGCAACGCCCTGGCTTTTCAGCTGCTTGACCGTGTTGAGGATGGTGGCGATGGCGCTCGGCATCAAGCCCTCCGTCGGTTCATCCAGCAGCAGCGCCTTGGGTTCCAGGCACAGGGCGCGGGCCGTCGCCAGCATCTGCTGCTCGCCGCCGCTGAGCGTGCCGGCGCGTTGGCGCATGCGCTGCTGCAGCACCGGAAATAGGCCAAGCACCCGGCCCAACGTCTCAGGACCGCGATTCCGCGTCATCAGGCCGACCTGCAGGTTCTCTTCGACCGTGAGGTCCGAGAACAGCCGCCGGCCTTGGGGACAATATCCGATGCCCTGCTTTGGCACCGCGTGGGCGGGCAGGGCGGCGAGGTCGGTGCCGTCCAGCACCACGCGACCGGAGCGCGGCCGCACCAGACCCATGATCGCCTTGAGCAAGGTGGTCTTGCCGGCGCCGTTGCGGCCGAGCAGGCACAGCACCTCGCCCTGCTTCAGCTCGAGCGCGAAGTCGCGCAGCACCTGCACGTTGCCATAGAAGCAGTTGAGGCCCTCGATCCGCAGCATCACGCCCCCAGATAGGCCTGCTGGACGGCAGCGTTGGCGGTGATCTCCGCCGGCGTGCCTTCAGCCAGGATCGCGCCGTTGTTCATGACGGTGATGCGCTGGGCCAGCTCCATCACCACGTCCATGTTGTGCTCGATCAGCAGGATCGTGGCGTCGGCTGCGATCTCGCGCACCAGCTTGCAGAAGTTTGTGATCTCCGCCTCTGAGAGTCCCTGGGTCGGCTCGTCGAGCACCAGCAGCTTCGGCTTCAGCGCCAGGCTCATGGCGACCTCCAGCAGCCGCTGATGGCCGTACGGCAGGTTGGCTGCCGGCGTCTCGTGGCGCTCGTGCAGCTCGACGCGCTCCAGCGCGCTCGAGACGGAGGCGGCGAGGGTGGCGCGATCGATCGCATGCCACGGCGCCTTGCCCAGGGTCAGCGCGCGCTGCGCCGCCAGCGCCACATTCTCGAAGCAGCTGAGATTGCGGAACACGCTGGTGATCTGGAAGGTGTAGACGATGCCGCGCGCGACCCGCTCCCACGGCGGCAGGTGTGTGATGTCGACGCCATCGAATTGGATGGCGCCGTCGCTTGGCGCCACGCGGCCGCAGATCATGCTGACGAGCGTGGTCTTGCCGGCGCCGTTGGGACCGATGACGGCACGGATCTCGCCGGGGTCGAGGCGGAAGTCGACCTTGTCCACGGCGGTGAGGCCGCCGAAGCGCCGGGTGAGGGACTTGGTCTCGAGGAAGCTCACGGCAGCCACCTGAGGCGCTTCTCGCGCAGTGTGCCGAGGATGCCCTTGGGGAAGAACAAGGTGAGCAGCACCAGCGCGGCGCCGACCACGATCCGGTAGCTCTGCGTGACCTCGCCGGTCCACTCGACCAGATAGAACATGAGCAAGGCGCCGACGATCGGGCCGAGGACGGTGCCCGCGCCGCCCAGCAGCACCCACAGCAGGGCGAAGATCGAATATTCGATCGAGGCGAAGGTCGCGCCGACATAGCCGAACATCAGCGCGTACGACGCGCCGGCCGCGCCCGACAGCAGCCCGGATAGCGCCATCGCCAGCAGCTTGTAGCGGAAGGTGTGATAGCCCAGCATCTTGACCCGATCCTCGTTCTCGCGGATCGCGATCAGAACGCGGCCGACGCGCGAGCGGATCAGTACAAGGCACAGGACGAGTACACCGGCGAACAAGGCAAGGGCGAGGTTGTAGCGCACGGTCGGATTGGTCAGGCTGAGGCTGCCGACCTGCCGCGCTGCTTCGCTCAGCACGATCCCTTCGTCGCCGCGCGTCACCTCGTTGAAATAGAGGATGAGCAGGAAGCAGGCCTGCGCGAACATCATGGTGACGATCATGAACGAGACACCGATGGTGCGTAGCGCGAGCAGCCCGACCGCCGTCGCGAACACCAGCGCGGCCAGCGCGCCGAGGAGGAAGGCGCTGACTGGATCGATGCCGAAATAGTGCACGGTGAGGCCGGCGGCGTAGAGCCCGGCGGCGAAGAACATGGCGTGGCCGAGGCTGAGCAGGCCAGTATAGCCGATCAGGATGTTGTAGCCGATGCCGTAGGTCGCCAGCACCATGATGCTGGTGAAGTTGGTGTGGTGATAGGGCGGCAGCACGAACTGCAGCAGGAACAGCACCGCGACGGCGCCGCCGTGGAACGCGAGGGAGCGGTGACGGTCCATCAGCGCGCCTTTCCGCCGAACAGGCCTTCCGGCCGGAAGATCAGCACCAGCGCCACCAGCAGGGTCGCCAGGATCTTCGACAGGTTGGGTGAGAAGAACACCGAGATCACGCCGTCGCTGATTCCGATGACAAAGGCCGCGATCACCGCGCCGCGCAGGCTGCCCAGGCCGCCGATGATAACGACGATGAAGGACAGCAGCAGCGGGTCTAGGCCCATCAGGTAATAGGCCTGCTTGATCGGCACGATCAACACCCCGGCGACGGCCGCGAGCATGGCACCGATTGCGAACACCGCGGCATAGACCCGGTCCACCGGAATGCCGAAGGCCTGGGCGGTCTCGCTGTCGAACTGGGTCGCGCGCATGATGAGGCCGATCCTGGTCTTGGCGATGCCGTACCAGGTGGCGAGCAGCAGCAAGGCGGCGACTACCGCCACCACGACCTTGTAACCGGAATAGCCGAACCACGGCAGCTGGATGCGGAAATTGATCGGCGCCTCGACCGAGCGCGCATCGGGGCCGTAGAATACGAGCACCAGTTGCTGGATGATGTAGAGCAGGCCGATGGTGGCGACGATGGTCGCCTCGGGCTGGTAGTTGAATCGCCGTAGGATCACCCGGTCGATTGCCAGCGCTGCACCGCCGACGATCAGCGGGCTGGCGATCATCGCTACCAGGAAGCCGAGCGCCGGGTTGCCGATCAGGTGCGCGAACGCCCAGGCGAACACCGCGCCCAGCATGAAGAACTCGCCATGCGCCACGTTGACGATGCGCATGACCCCGAACACCAGCGCCAGCCCCAGCGCCGTCAACGCCAGCACGAACGCGGCGACGGTGCCTTCCATCAGGGCAAGGAGGAGGTGGGGCCCGAGACTCATGACGGGAATCTCCCTCCCCCAAGTTGGGGGAGGGCCTGTCGGTGTATGCCGACATGCGTCGGCGGGGTGGGGGTTGTTCTATCCTGCGAAGGCTGTGTCCATCGGAAGCGCCGGCGCCCCCACCCTAACCCTCCCCCGGCTCGGGGGAGGGAACTCGATGGCGGGGTCGGCATGGCGCTTCTTACAGCGCCATCTTGGTGTAGTCGGTCTCCGGCTCGTAGCTGCCGTCGGCGATCTCGGTGCGGTGGGCGACTTCGAGCTTGCCGCCGGCCACCTTGGAGATGAACTGGTGGCCGAAGCACTGGTGGATCGCGCCGACGAAGGTCTTGTCGCCCTGCGGATGCTCGTTGCCTTCCTTCCAGCCGGTCATGGCTTCCGTCGCTTCGATCAGCTTCGCCTTGTCGGCGGCGGATTGGTAGCCGCTGGCCTCGATCGCTTCCTTGATGATGTAGAGCGTCTCCCAGCAGCCGAACATGTGGGAGTAGGTGGCGACGTCCTTGGCATCCTCCAGGCTGGCGCCGTTGTTGTCGACGCCGACGGCCGCACGGTAGGCCTTGTCGGCATCGCTCTGCTTGGCCTGGGCGTAGCGCGGATAGGCCTCCCAGAAATAGGTGCCGTCGAGGAACTCCAGGCCGGGGCTCGCCACGTCGACCGCCTCGAGGGAGTCGATGAAGCCGAAGATCTGCGGCCGGTTGGAGCCGTAGAATTCGCCCATCTCCTTGACGAAGGTGAGCACGCCCGGTCCTACCATGACGTGGTAGAGCACCTCGGTATCGCTCGGAATTTGCGGGAAATATTTGGTGTAGGAGGTCTCGGTCGCCGGGATCGGGAGGAGCGCCAGCACTTTGCCGCCCTGCTTCTCGATCGCTGCGCTGAAGTAGTCGCGATGGTCGTAGCCGAAGGCGTAGTCGGGGAAGATCATGGTGACCTTCTTGCCGAGATTGCCGGCGATCCACGGCGCCATCGAAGAGACCTGCGCCTTCACATCGGTGATGCCGGGCTGGAAGGTGTAGCGGTTCAGGGCGCCGGACGCGACGTGGTGGCCTTCGCTCACCACGTAGTACGGCATCTTCAACTCGCCGGCGCGCGGGGCCGAGCCCATCACGACGTGGGAAAACAGGGTGCCGAAGGTCACGTCGACCTTGTGCTGCGAGGCAAACTTCTCGACCACCTCCGAGCCGCGCTTTGGGTCGGTGCCGTCATCCTCGATGATCAGCTCGATCGGCCGGCCGGCGATGCCGCCGCCGTCGTTGATCAGCTTCACCGCCGCGTTGGTGGTGCGCTCGTACCAGCGGCCATAGGCGGCTCCGATGCCGGTGCGATGCGCCTGGAAGCCGATCTTGATCGGCTCGGCGGCGCTGACCTGGATGTAGCGCACGAAGCCCGGCGCGAGGCCGAGCGCCGCACCGCCGCCTGCAACTGCGGCGAGTCCCTTCAGCGCGCCGCGGCGCGTGATCAAACCCTTGCTCGATTTTGGAGTCTTGGAACGAGTCATTGCTTGCCTCCCCCAGTTGAATGGATCCCTGTTCAGGCGGTGCCGCGCCAGCTCGGCGTCTTTGTAGATCGTTCGTATACGAACTTTATCATGGGGCAGCCAAAACTCAACCGGCTGCCGGCGTCGAGAGCAGCCAGAGCCCGAACAAAGTGTAGGCCACCATCAGGACCGCCAGCGGCAGCTGGCTCAGCAACGCCGTCCGGTGAGCTGTATCCAGCCGCAGCGTGATGTGATGCGCGACCAGCACGGCGACGATGTGGCCAATGACGATGCCGGCGGCCTGCAGGTTCCAGATCAGCGTCACGCTGGCGTGGTTGGACAGGAATGAGGTCGTGACCCGATGCATCCGGTCCTCGGAGTCGAACCAGCCGAGCGCGAAGGGATCGCTGAGGGCGATCGCGGCATACTGGCCGTTCACCAGCAGCGCCGTCAGGTAGTGCGCGAACTGATAGCCGATGGAGATCGGCAGGATGGAGGCGGCGAGGGCGCCGGCATGCGGCCAGAACGGCCCGCGCAATCCGGCGAGCGCCCGGCCGATCCATAGGCACGCCAGGAAGGCGGCGGCGAGAATGAGCCAAAGCAGGATGAGGCCCATGCTGTTGCTGCCCATGACGGCGCTGCGGCCGGGAAATTCCAGCGGATTGATGCCGTTGAGGCTGAGCCACCAGAAGGTCTTGCTGAGGCCGTCGAACGACACGGTGGCGAGGGTGAGCAGCACGAACAGCACGCCGCTCGGCGGCAGGGGCGGAAGGTCGGCGAGCCGCCGTCCGGCTATCCCGATGGTCAACCGATGATCCTCAGCTTGCAGCGGCGCGACCCGCGCGATCAGTCCGAAGAATACCGAGAAGGCCTCGGCGCGCGCGAGCCATGCCTGCTCGCCGAACAGCGCCATGCCGATCCAGGTGGCGACGCTGTAGGCGATGACCGCCCGCGCCAGGATTGCGGGATCGTCGGGCGCCGGATAGATCAGCTCGAACCAGGCGAAGCCGAGCAGGCCGAGGATGGCAGGCCAGAATCCAAGATGATACGGCAACGGCGCGCGCCGCAGCCGGAGCAGGCGGAACGGCCCGACCCACGGGTTGAGATAACGCCACAGATTGCCGAACAACGCATGGGCGATCGTCAGGCCGATCCACCATAGCGTCCACACCGTCAACGGCAGCGGATTGTCCAGCGGATCGCGGCTGCCGAGATAGCCCGCAAGGATCAGCACCACCAGCACGGCAAAGGAGGCGAGGCTGATCCAGGTATCGCTCGGCGCTGCGATCTGCGCCAGCGCCAGCCGCGCCTCGCACCAGCGCTTCACCCGCTCGGCCGGCAGCGCCAGCAGGATCAGGAATGACGCCGCGACTGCCAGCGCTCCGCCGAGCAGGTAGTAACCGGTCGGCAGCAGCAGGATGAACGCACGCTCGGAGGTGTGGGCGAAGGCAGGTGTTGTTGAGGCGACAAATGAGAAGAGCGAAATCGCAACCAAAATCTCCCTCCCCCAAGTTGGCGGAGGGCCGGGGTGGGGGTTGCTCTCACGAGCGAAGACTGAGCCGAGCTGAAACAGCGCCCCCACCCCAACCCACCCCCGGCTCGGGGGAGGGGGTGGCCTCAGTAGGCGGGGAATCATCAGGATGTCAGCGCCCGCCCGAGACGTTGAACAGCGTCCCCGTCACGTAGCTCGCCTTGTCCGACAGCAGCCACAGCACCGCCTCGGCCACCTCGTCCGCGGTGCCGCCGCGGCCGATCGGGATGTTGGGGGCGAACTTGGCGACGCGGTTCTGGATCCCGGTATCATCCTGCATGTCGGTGTCGATCAGGCCGGGCCGCAGGCCGTTCACGCGGATGCCGTCGCCGGCGACTTCCTTGCCGAGGCCCTCGGTCAACACGTCGATGCCGCCCTTGGCCGCGGCATAGGGCAAGAAGCCGCCGACGCCGGCGAGCTTGGACGCCATGGAGGAGAGGGTGACGATGGCGCCGCCCTTGCCGCCGCGCGACTTGCCCATGCGGCGCACGGCCTCGCGCAGCGAGACGAGGTGCGCGGTGAGGTCGACGTCGATGACGCGCCTGATCTCCTCGACCGACATGTCGGCGAGCGGCGAAGCCTTGTGGATGATGCCGGCGTTGCTGACGAACGCCTCGATGTAGCCGATCTCCTTTGCCGCCTGGTCGAACAGCGACGCGACCTGGGCCGGGTCGGTGACGTCGGACTGGATCGCGACCGCCTTGCGGCCGAGACCCTGGATCGCCGCCACCACCGCCTTGGCCGCGTCCACGCGCCCGGCGTAGCTGAAGGCGACGTCATAGCCGTCGCGTGCCGCCAGCCGGCACACAGCGGCGCCGATCCCGCGCGATCCGCCCGTCACCAGAAGGGTCTTGGCCATGTCCGATCCTTTTCGAGAGGGTCCCGGACCCACGGCTAACATTGCCTTGGGTCCCCGGCAAGCATCTCTCGGTTGACGGGGCTGTCGGCGCGATGATGAATGAGGCGACGTCCAGATCAGGAACGCCGCATGTCACTGCCGCCCTATGCCACCATCGTCCAGGACTTGCCCTCGACCGTGCCCTTCGTCGGGCCGGAAGCGCAGGAGCGCAAGCGCGGCCGCCTGTTCCGCGCGCGCATCGGCGCCAACGAAAGCGTGTTCGGCCCCTCGCCGCGCGCCATCGAAGCGATGCGGCAGGAGGCGGCTGAAGCCTGGAAATACTGCGATCCCGAGAACCACGACCTCAAGAACGCGCTGGCCGCGAAGCACGGCGTGAAGCCGGAAAACATCGTGATGGGCGAGGGAATCGACGGATTGTTCGGCTACATCGTGCGCCTGTTCGTCGAACCGGGCGTGACCGTTGCGACCTCGCTCGGCGCTTATCCGACGTTCAATTTCCACGTCGCCGGCTATGGCGGGCGGCTGGTTACGACGCCCTACGTCAACGACCGCGAAGATCCCGACTCACTGCTGGCGCTTGCGACGAAAGAAAAAGCGCGCCTGCTCTTCCTCGCCAACCCGGACAATCCGATGGGCTCCTGGTGGGACGGCGCAGCGATCCGCGCACTGATCGCACAGTTGCCGTCGGGCACGTTGCTCTGCCTCGATGAAGCCTATTGCGAGTTCGCACCGGCCGGAACCACGCCGCCGATCGATGTCGCCAACCCGCAGGTCATCCGCTTCCGCACCTTCTCCAAGGCCTACGGCATGGCTGGCGCGCGTATCGGCTACGCGATCGGCCAAGCGGGCGTGATCAAGAGCTTCGACAAGATCCGCAACCACTTCGGCGTCAACCGCATCGCCCAGGCGGGCGCGTTGGCTGCACTGGCGGATGAGACGCACCTCACGTGGGTGCTCGACCAGGTGGCGGCGTCGCGCGACCGTATCGCCGCGATCGGCCGCGCCAACGGCCTCCAGCCGCTGCCGTCGGCCACCAACTTCGTCACCATGGATTGCGGCCGCGACGGCGCCTATGCGCGCAAGGTGCTGGCCGAGCTCATCAGCCGCGATGTCTTCGTGCGCATGCCCGGCGTCGCGCCGCTCGACCGCTGCATCCGCGTCAGCGCCGGGACCAAGGCCGATCTTGATGTGTTCGAGGCGACGCTGCCGGAGGCGCTGAAGGCGGCTCAGTAGAGCATGGCAAGGAACGCGCGCCCCGTCAGCGCCTCGGCGAAGGTGTAGCCGACGAGGCCGACGAACGATCCTGCGAACGTGAACACCGCCACTCTGCCTTGACCGGCGGGGAGCATCCGGCTGGCGATGAACCCGAAGGCCGGGATGAAATGCATGGCATGGGTCGCGAAGAAATGCGCGACGCGCAGATCGCCGCCGTCGCGCGCCCAGCCCATCGGCCCCAGGCCGCCGGCATCGGAGTGACTGCCGCCAACGAAGTGCGAGCCGCTGCTCGACATGTAGCCCGCCACCGCAGCGGTCAGCACGAAAGTGGCGATGAGGCCGATGCCGACCGACATCCGGAACACCCGATCAAGGCAGCTATTGCGGTCGCGCAGGATCGCGACGCCATAGACCAATGAGGCCGAGGTCAGCACGACCGCGAGCACACCCATGAGGGCGTACAACCCGATGGCGAGCTGCGAGTTGTCATTGAAATGCGAGGCTGTCCCGAGCGCGGCCGCGCCCAGGATCCAGACCGTCTCGGCGGTGATCGCCAGCACGATGATAGTCGAGAAGATGCGATGCCAGCGGCTTGCCGCGACGCTCGCGGGCAGCCAGCCGGCGAACCAGGCCAGCGTAGCCAGATAGATTGTGAGTGCGACCTGGAACTTGAACGGCTTGATCCAGACGTTGATGTCCTGGAACGTGCGCTGGTCCAGCGCCATCGCGAACAGGGTCGGCGCCATCAGCACCAGCAGGCACAGTGCGGTGCCGGCGAACAGCGGGTGGCGCCGGAACAACTCTGCGGCGAGCGAAACGTTGAAGTATCGCGACTGGGTCATGAGAATGTCCGTGGTCATTGTGCGGCTCCAACACTTTGCGAGGCGGTTGGGATGGCAGCGCGCGCTGCGCGCAGGGCGGTGAAGGCCAGATAGCCGGCCGGCCCGAACAGGAACGTCAGGGCGAGGCAGGGAACGACGGCGAGGAATGGGATTCGTTCGGCGCGGCCCGTGCGCACTTCCCACGCGCCGATGAACAAGTCGAAAGCGAGGTAGTGGATCCAGCCGGCGAGCGCGATCTCCGGCTGCGTGAACAGCCGCATGACGTTCGGCAGCGTGTCGAAGCCGCCCTCGGTGCCGGACCAGAAAGCCAGCACCAGCCCGGCATAGGCGATCGCTAGCAGCACCGGGATGCCGAGCGCGGCGACCCGGTCAGCCAGCTTGGGAAAGAACGGCGACGCCAGCAGCGCCAGCCACCCGGCCATCGCCATCATGTTGCAGATCCGGAAGATGTCTTCGGGTTGCATAGTGCCTCGCTATATCTTGACAATGTCAAGATATCCTGGAGCCGAATCTAGACGGTGTCAAGATTAAAGTTGACAGTGGCTAGATCGCGGAATAAACGAGGATTATGTCCGCTCCCAAACCGAGTCGAGCGCCCCGCCGCCGTGGCTATCATCACGGCGACCTGCGCGCCGTCCTGCTGGAAGCCGGCGAGGCCGAGCTGGCCGAGCGCGGGGTGGAGGGCTTCTCCCTGCGGGGCGCGGCCAAGCGGGCGGGGGTCAGCCACGCTGCGCCAGCGCACCATTTCCGTGACGCCAACGGCCTGCTGACCGCACTGGCCGCCGAAGGGTTCCGGCGCTTTGTCGAGCGGCAGAAGCTGCGCCAGCAGGCGGCGGACAAGGATCCGCTCTCGCAGCTCGTGGCGGCGGGCATGGGCTATATTGATTTCGCGATGGCGCATCCGACGCTGTTCCGCCTGATGTTCTCCTCCGATCGACCTGACTATGAGGCGGAAGAGCTGCACATCGCGGCAGGCGCGGCCTATCGCCAACTGGTCGAGGATGTCGCGCGCGTGCACGGGTCGGCGCCCGGTCAGTCCGAGCCCCTGCCGTCCGAGGTGATGCGCACCTGGGCGGTCGCCCACGGTCTTGCCGACCTGATGAACTCGCGCCGCCTGAAGCCGCTGCTCGGCCTGCGCAAGGTGGAACGCGACGCGGCGCTGTCTGAGATGCTGCGGCGCAGCCTCGGCTGACCCTGAATCTCAGCCTGCAACCCAGCCCGGAGCCTTCCTCTTCAAGATCGTCTCCGCCTCGCGAACGATGTCCTCCAGGATCTTTCCCGCCGGCCGGATGTCGTGGATGAGCCCGATCGCCTCGCCGACGATGGGGCTGACAATCCTGGTGTCGCCGCTGGCCGCTGCATCGGCATAGCGCTTGACCTCGTACTCGGCGACCGCCTTCAGCTTCTCATCCTTGCCGTGCCAGCGATCCGTGGTCTCGCTTCGCATAGTTCTGAGGTTGTATCGCGCGGGCCAGAAATCCAAGCCGCGCACGATGTCGATGGTCCTCCCCCGCAGCGTGTCGTCGCCGCCGGCGGACACGGCGGCTTGGTGCAGGTTGGGATGAACGAGCGCCTCCGCGCTGGCCCAGAAGCGGGTTCCGATCACTACGCCGTCGGCGCCGAGCACCAGCGCGGAGGCGAGCCCACGGCCATCGGCCACGCCGCCGGCGGCGCACAGAAGCGTATCGGGGGCTTGGGCGGCGATCAGATCGGCGATCTCCGGCACGAGCGCGAAGGTGGCGCGCTTCTCGCCATGTCCGCCGGCCTCGCTTCCCTGCGCGACGATGATCTCGGCGCCGACGTCAATGGCGCGGCGCGCATCCTTCACAGTCTGGACCTGGCAGATGAGCGGTACGCCCGCGCGCTTCACGCGCTCGGCGAACGGCGCCGGGTCTCCGAACGACAGGAACATCGCGCCAGGGGCGTGATCGAGCGCCAGATCGAGCAGGTGTGGCTGCTTCTGCAGCGACCAGGTGATGAAGCCGCAGCCGAAGCGCTGGTTTCCGGCCGCCGTGAACTGCTCGCGCAGCCATTCCTCGTTCCCGTAGCCGCCGCCGATCAACCCAAGCCCGCCCGCCGCCGACACGGCCGCGGCCAGTTTGCCGCCACTCGCGAACCCCATGGGCGCGGAAATGACCGGATGTTCCAGCTTCAGCCTTTCGGTCAGTCGTGTGCGCAACATGCGATGGCCCTCCAAACCGGAACGTGGACCCCTTGGCGCGACGACCTATGCCGGCAGCAGCACCGCCGCATCCGGCTCCCAGCTCAGCCACACCGGCTTGCCGACCGGATCGCCGCCATCGACACGGCGCTCGCCATTTTGCAGCGCGACCGCCAGCGGCTTCTCGCAGCCTTCGACATTCACATAGAAATGGCTGCGGTCGCCGAAATAGGCGACGGCGCCGACCTTGCCGGCGAGGGTGTTGATGCTGAGGCTCGGCCGCTCCCAGGAGATCTGAAGCTTTTCCGGCCGGATGGCGACCAGCACCGCCGCGCCCTGCACCGCCGTGCCGTTCTCCGCGCGCGCTTCGAAGGCGCCAAGCGCGCCGGCGGCCACGTTGGCGCGGCCCTGAGAGATGCCGCTGACCGTGCCGGGCAGGATGTTCATGGTGCCGATGAACTCCGCCACCTCACGGCAGTTCGGCGCTTCGTAGAGCCGCGTCGCGTGGTCGATCTGCAGCACCTTGCCGCGCGACATCACGGCGACGCGGTCAGAGAGCGTCAGCGCTTCCTCCTGGTCGTGGGTCACGAACACGAAGGTGATGCCGACCGTGCGTTGGATCTGCCGCAGCTCGATCTGCATTTCCTCGCGCAGCTTCTTGTCCAGCGCACCGAGCGGCTCGTCGAGCAGCAGCACCTTCGGCTGGCAAACGAGCGCGCGGGCGAGCGCGACCCTCTGGCGCTGGCCGCCGGACAGCTGATCGGAGCGGCGTTCGCCATAGCCGGGCATCTTGATCAGCGCCAGCGCCTGCTCGACCGTCCGCGCCATCTCGGCCTTACCGAGCTTCCGCTTGCGCAGGCCGTAGGCGATGTTCTCCCGCACATTGAGATGCGGGAAGATAGCGTAGTTCTGGAACACCATGTTGGTCGGCCGCGCGTTCGGTGGCACCGTCGACATCGGCTGGCCGTCGATCAGCAACTCACCGGAGGTCGGCAGCTCGAATCCGGCGAGCATGCGCAGCAACGTGGTCTTGCCGCAGCCGGAGGGTCCCAGCAGGGAGAAGAACTCGCCGCGCCGGATGTCGAAAGAGACATCGTCGACCGCCTTGACCGGTCCGAAATGCTTGGAGACGCCTTGGATCGAGATCATACTGTCGCTGATTGCCATGGCTTCAGAATGCTCCCGGCTTGCTGGTCTGGACACCGCGGCGGCGCAGCCATTCCGACACGATCACGATCACGATCGAGGCCGCCAGGATGGAGCTGCCGAGCGACAGGGTCGGCGGCAGCTTGTTGGGAAAGCGCAGCTGGCTGTAGAGGAACACCGGCAGCGTCTGGTCGGTGCCGCTGAGGAAGAACGCCATCACGAACTCGTCGAACGAGATGGTGAAGCACATCAGGAGGCTGGCGACGATGCCAGGCAGGGCGATCGGGAAGGTGACTCGCCAGAACGTCATCCAGGCGCTCTCGCCGAGATCATTGGACGCTTCCTCCAACCCCTTGTCGAACCCTTCCAGACGCGCGATCAGCACCAGCATGGAAAACGGCACGCACACCAGCACATGCCCGGCAGCAACCGTCCACAGCGTGAGCGGGACGTCGAACACTTTGCGCAGGATGACCAGCAGCGCGATCGAGATGATGAGGCTCGGCACCACCAGCGGCAGCATGATGGTGCCCATGACCGGGCCCTTGCCGGGCAGCGCGTAGCGAGTCGCCCCCATCGCCGCCAGCATGCCGAAGGCGGTGCTGACCACCGACACACCGATGCCGACGATCAGGCTGTTCTTCAGCGCGTTCATCAGTGACGCGTCATTGACCATCAGGCGATAGCCGTTGAGCGTGAAACCCTTCATCGGGAAGGTCGCGACCGTGCTGTCGTTGAACGAGAACAGCGGGATCAGCAGCACCGGCGCATAGAGAAAGACCAGGAACGCGAAGCCATAGACCGTCATGGGATCGAGCTTCATCCGCACGATCAGGCCCCTCTCTGCTGCATCTTGCGATAGCCGACCGCCCACAGGAACAGGCAGACCAGCAGCGTCACCACCAGCATCATGACCAGCGACAGCGCGGAGCCGAGCGGGATGTTGTTCACGCGGTAGAACAGGGTCTGGATGGCATTGCCGACCATGATTCCGGACGGCCCGCCGACCAGCGTTGGAGTCACGTAGTCCCCGACCGTCGGGATGAAGACCAGCAGCGCGGACGAGATCAGGCCCGGCATCGATAGCGGCAGCGTCACGCGCAGGAAGCGCTCCCACGGCTTGTCGCCGAGGTCACTGGCCGCCTCCAGCAGCGAGCGGTCGATCTTCTCCAACGAGACGTAGATCGGCAAGATGGCGAAGGCGACCCAGCTGTGCGCCAGCGTGATGACCACCGCGGTGGGATTGTAGAGCAGGAACTCCAGCGGTTCTTTGATGAAGCCAAGCTTCATCAGCCCCGAGTTGATCACCCCGCCGAAGCCCAGCATCAGCTTCCAAGAGAACACCCGCAGCAGATAGCTGGTCCAGAACGGCAGGGTGATCGCCATCAGCCAGATCATCTTGTGGCGCTTGACCCGGAAGGCGAGGAAATAGGCCATCGGATAGGCGAGCAGGATGACCGCGACGGTGGCCGCCAGCGACATCAGGATCGATTTCAGCAGCAAGACGAGATAGACAGCGCGCTTGAGCGGGAAGGGGATGCCCATCCAGGTCGGGACCTCGTCGCCTTCGCCGGCCGGCTCGATCAGGTGCCAGTAGTTCTCCAGCGTGAAGGTCCGGTCGATCTCGAGGACCGTCTGGGTCCAGAAGCTCATGATGATGAGCGCGATCATGGGCACGATCAGCATCGCCACCATGACCAAAAGTGTCGGCGACATCAGCAGATAGCCGCGCGCCCACTCGCGGCGCCGCAACCACGTGCCCCATCGCCCGTTCAATGCCGTCCATCCCGGCACCGCGCCGGGTTCGGCAACTGCCATCTTGAACTTCCCTGTTTCCCGCGCCGACTCCCAGATTAGGGCCGGCGTCCCAGTCTTGTTGCGCAAAAATAGATACTGCGTTTCCGGCGCTGTCAACTTTCATGAACGATGGTTCATGGCATTGACATCCCGCCTGATCTCGGCCCCAATTCCGGCAACGACGGCAAGCGCGGCCGAACCGCGTAACGACAACAGCAGCAGGGAGCGGTGCAATGAATAGGCTCAAGTTCATCGATCGCATGGCGCAGGGCAAAGTGACCCGGCGGCAGATGATTGCCGGCGCTGGCGCGTTCGGCGTCGGCTTGACCGCGATGTCGCGGATGGCCAAGGCGGATCCGCTGGTTTGCCTCGAATGGGCCGGCTACGACACGCCGGACCACTTTGGTTCGTACGTGGCCAAGCATGGTGCGCCGCCCAGCTTCTCGATCTTCGCCAACGAGCAGGAAGCCGTGCAGAAGGTCCGCGCAGGATTCAATGCCGACATCATGCATCCCTGCACCTATTCGGTGGTGCGCTTCACCGAGGCGAAGCTGACCAAGCCGATCGACACCGCCAGGCTCAGCAACTGGCCCGACGTCATTCCCGCGCTGCAGACGGCGGACGGCGTGGTGATCGACGGCAACGTGGTGATGGCGCCGGCGGATTGGGGCAACTCCAGCATCGCCTATCGCACCGACCTGGTGAGCGAGGCCGAGGGCGAGACCTGGAACATCTTCTTCGACGACAAATATTCCGGGAAGGTCGCCTTCACCGACAGCGAAGTCGCGGTGGAAATCGCCGGTCTGATGCTCGGCTACTCGCCGCAGAAGATCTGGGAGATGTCGGACGAGGAACTGGCCGCCACCAAGCCGCTGGTGCAGAAGCTGGTGAAGAATAGCCGCTTCATCTGGAGCGATCCGACCGAGCTCAACCAGGCGCTTGCGTCCGGCGAAATTGTCGCTGGCTATGCCTGGAACGAAACGGTCAAGACGCTCGGTGCCGACGTGCCGTTGAAGTACGCCGTCCCGAAGGAGGGCATCTTCACCTGGCTCTGCGGCCTGACCCTGCTCAACGTCGGCAAGGCAGACGAGGCTGCCGCCTACGATTTCATCGATGCCTGGATCTCGCCGGAGACCGGCAAATACCTGATCGAGAACACCGGGTACGGCCACAGCAACAGGAAGGCGTTCGAGATCGCGGATCCCGAGCAGGTCAAGGCGCTGGGCATAACCGACCCGGTCAAGCATCTCGCCAACGGCATCTTCTTCCAGCCGGTCGAAGCCGAGCGCGAAGCCAAATACGTCAAGCTCTGGGAAGAGTGCAAAGCGCTGTAGCCAAGCAACATTCCGCCATCGTCTCGCGGCCCTCCCCGATAGAACCGGGGAGGGCCAGCGCATGCCCACATCCCGGGGTATAGCATCCTGTAGGATTTTATCTTCCTGTTAAGAACTGGAATGCTGAACTGGCCTAATGCGCTGGCGACTTCGGGGTGAAGTGCGCGCCGGCGCGTTACGAGGCGGGCCGTGACAGTCGATCTCACGCAAAGCACACGCAGGCTGGGGCTGTGGCAGCGATTCCGTACGGTCGGAGTCCCGCTGTTTCCGTCGCGCGAGCGTGCGGTGTCAAGAGCGACGGCCAAGCCGCGCGCCCGTCCCGGCGTCAATCAACAGGACGCGCTGGTCAATCTCATCATCGATCACGTCGACGCCGCGATCACCGTCTATGACGCGGATGGCAATCTGATCCGCGTCAACAAGGGCGCCGAGCGCATCAGTGGCTTCTCCTATGCGGAGCTGCGCAACCCGGCGACATGGCGGCACATCATCCCAGGCGATGATCATCGCCGTGTGATGGCCATTCTCGCTCATCGTCGGCTCGAGGATTTCCCGATCGTCAACGTCAATCCATGGGTGCACAAGGACGGCACCCGGCGCCAGCTGCGCTGGTCCAACGCGGCGCTGCCCGATGCTGAAGGCAACGTCGCCATGGTCGTGTGCATCGGCTTCGACATCACCGACGAGCACCAGCTCGAGATGACGTTGACCAAGGCCAAGAACGAGGCCGAGCAGGCGAACCGCGCCAAGTCGGAGTTCCTGGCCAACATGAGCCACGAGCTGCGCACGCCCCTGAATGCGATCCTCGGCTTCTCGCAGGTGATCCGCGACCGTCATTTCGGCGATGACCTGGCGCGCTATAGCGAATACGCCGCCAACATCCACGACAGTGGCGAGATGCTGCTGGCTCTCATCAGCGACATCCTCGAAATGTCCAAGCTCGAAGCCGGCAAGCTCAAGCTGAGCGAAGAGATCGTGGACCTGGCCCAGGTGGTGGAAAGCTGCCGCACCATGGTGGCCGGCCGCGCCCAGGATGGCGGCATTGCCATCACCAGCCTGCTGCCGTCATCGCCCATCCGGTTGCGCGGCGACCAGCGCGCGCTGAAGCAGATCCTGCTCAACCTGCTGTCCAACGCCGTCAAGTTCACTCCGTCGAGCGGCCGCGTCTCGGTATCGGTCGGCACGACCGACGGCGGCGAGATCCAGATGGCCGTTGCCGATACCGGCATCGGCATCAAGCCGTCGGCTCTGCCCAAGGTATTCCGGCCGTTCTTCCAGATCGATCATGCCGCCACCCGCGCCAAGGGCGGAACCGGCCTCGGCCTGGCCATCAGCAAGCACCTGGCGGAGCTGCATGGCGGCGCGATCGCCATCGACTCCACGCCCGGAATCGGCACTACTGTCACGGTGACCTTGCCCGCAGAGCGGGCTGTCGACCAGGACAGAGCAGGATGAGCCGCAGCGTCACCCCGATCGCCAAGACCCCGTTCCAGCAATACGATCTCGAAGGCCCGGTACAGCCGGAGATGTCCTGGCTGCCGATCAGCTTCCGCAAGGAAACCGGTGTCGGCAGCTATCTCATGCGAATGCAGCCCGGCGCCGAGACCATCGCGCACGATCACCCCGGCTACGAGGAATTCGTGGTGCTGGAAGGCGAGCTGATCGATTCCGACGGTACGGTGTTCAAGGCGGGCGACTTCGTGTCCTTCGCGCCCGGCACGCACCACTCCTCGCGCACCGAGACCGGCTGCGTGCTGGCCGTGTTCGAGTGGCGGTGAACTCTTTTCAGGTTTGCGCGGCGAAGGTCGCGATTTTCTTGGCGAGAAGCAGTGTCCCGATGCTTCCGATAAGGTCGAGAAGCCCATAGCAGATGAGGGAATAGGGAACACCCTCCAGAGGCTTGGCGGCGCCAAATCCGGTAAGGCCGAGGACGAATGATCCGACCAATAGGACGACCCCGGCCACAATCCCCATGGCCGCAAAAAGGCGCACCAGCAAGAGCGCAAACTGATATGGCGTTGGCATATTGACCCTCGAAGCGGTTGTCCCCAGGCAACGCGCCTAACCTGCAGGTTGTGCTGGCTGTGTCAAGCTGGAGGGACGGCGGGCAACGGTCAATCGCCAGGCTTCCTTCCCCCGAGCTCCAAGGCTTAGGGAAGGCCGCTTCTGTGAATTCCTACGCCGCTTCCTTGATGTCCGGCCCTGCGGACCGTTGCGCGGCGGGCTTGCGCTCGGCCGCCGGCTTCTCTTGTTCCGCCTTCGGCTGTGCCGCTTCGGCGATGTCGGTCGCCGCCAGCCGGCAGGTCTCGAGGACGCGATTGCCCTGGTCGACATAGTGCGCGACCGCCGACTGCACCCAGCGCTGCTGCAGCGCCAGCACGTCGTTCAGGCTGCGGCATTCGGACCATTCGCGCATGGCGGCCATGTTGGCGTCGACCCGGCGCTGCACGAAGCCGGTGAATTCATCGCGCATCGCGGCGAACACCCTGCCGTAGGTCTCGCCCGAACGGCCGAGTTGCTGGTTCCAGGCCTCGCTCAGTTGCGCCTGGAGATCGGCAGCGCCATGCACCGCCGTCTTTTCGGATTTGCGCATCAGTCACCTCCCATAAAGAAAGTCGTCCAACCGTCGCCGGTCGGTTGCACTGCCGCGGCTAGGTCCGCCCTCAGACCATACCGCATCGCCTCCCGGCTGAACTGCCAGGCCTTGCACGTCGTTGCGCGCATTTGTCCGCAGCGGCCATTGCGAGACTATTTCGCGGCCGGTGGCGCGAAGCGTGGAATAAGACGGTCGCTTCGTGTTGCGGGACCAAAACATGCTATCCGAATCAAATTGGACGGCGCGACTCAAATTTAGCGCCGTCCCATGACGCGACGATGACGGCCGTGCGGCAGTCGCGGCAACGCTCGAAGAGAATCGCGCTGTTCCAGCCCGTTCGGCGGGAATCATTCCGGACCGGTTGAAGATTCGGCGCTTGGCCCGGCGCACCTTCAGTGGCTATGGTGTGCGATCGACATCCGCACCCGCGCCACATCCCAGTGCCCAAGTCAGCCCTTCCAACCAAGCCTCGCAAGCCCCGCAATACACTGAAGGTTGCCCGCAAGGCGGTGCGCGACATCCGCCGCGAGCAGCTGATCGAGGCTGCCATCCGCGCCATCAGCCAGCACGGCATCGGCGAGACCACCATCGCCGACGTGGTGCAGGAAGCCGGCATGGCGAACGGCGCGGTCAACCAGTATTTCGCCAGCAAGGACATGCTGCTGCTGGAGGCGCTGCGTGCGGTGACGGGCGAGTTCCGCGAGATCTGGCACGAAGCGCGCGACAAGGCGGGCGACGACCCGGCCGCGCTGCTGGAAGCCGTGACGCTGGCGCAGCTGCATCCCAAGGTGTGCCGGCACGAGCGCATCTCGGTCTGGGTCGCCTATTGGAGCGAGGTCCGCTTCCGGCCGAAATACATGGACGTCTGCACCGAGAGCGACGCCGAGTATGGCGAGGCGCTGATGAACGCCTGCCACGCTTTGGCGCTATCAGGCCGCTACAAGAACCTCGATGCGGAGAAGGCTGGCCAGTTCCTGCTCGCCTCCGGCGATGGCCTCTGGGTGAACATCATGCTCGGCCTGCTCACCCGCGAGCGCGCCACCGACCTGATGCGCGCGCATCTGAAAAGCGTGTTCCCTCGGCACTACTGAGCGGGCCAGTCGCTCCAGCCCCAGCTCTCGGCCAGCTGCAGGCAGGTCTGCCACTTTTCGACCGTGTCGGTGGTGGAAGCGCCGCGCAGCGAGGCGGCGGCGCTAGCGTGGGCGAGGGCGAGGCAGCGGCGCACGTCCCAGCTTTCATGCAAGCCGTACAGCATGCCGGCGGCGAACGCGTCGCCGGCGCCGTTGGCGCTGACGATGGCGGATTGCGGAACCCGCACGGACGGCTGCTGCGTCACCGCTCCATCGCGCGCCACGGCGATGGCGCCCTTGGGGAAATGCACCACCACCAGGCCGATGCTGCTCTTGGCCAGCACATTGCGCGCCGCCGTCAGGCACCCCGGGATGTTGGTGACGCCCTCGTTGTAGGTCTTCTCGTCTCCGATGGCGCCGATCTCCCAGTCGTTGACCACCAGGTAGTCGAGATGGGGCAGGCATGGACGGATGATGCCGGCGAGGCGCTGCGGCTCGATCATCACCAGCTCGAAGTTGGTGGTGAGGCCGGCGGCCTTCGCCTTCTTGAGCACGGTGACCCAGCCGTTGGCGTCGCCTTGCCACGGACCATCCAGCAGCTTGTGGATGCCCGGAAGGCCAAGATGGAAGATGCGGCCGCTGGTTTCCGCGAAGTCGAAATGATCCGGCGTCAGCAGCGCGGCGGCGCCTGGATAGTAGATATGTGTGCGCCGGCCGGTGCGCTTGGAGCCGAAGCAGTCGGTGAATTGCGTCGGCAGTTCCTTGGTCACCGCCATCTGGCGGCGGCCGATGCCGAAGCTGTCGGCATGGCTGAGCAGGAAGCGGCCGTTCTCGTCGTCGCCCACGATGCCGATGGTCTCCACCGGCATCGCGGGGTCGAGCTTCTTCATGTCGATGGCGAGGTTGGAGCCGGAGCCGCCGCCGCGAACGTCGATCTGGTGGATCTCGGCGATCGAATCCTCCGGCGGCCAGAAGTCGATCATCTTGTTGAGATCGACGCACCAGGTGCCGCCGGTGATGAAGCCGCGTCGCGTGCCAGCCATCGAAATCCTCAGCCGGCTTTCAGCGGCGCTTCCGTGATGGCGAGATCCTCTTCGAGCGACCGCGCCGCCTTGATTTTCTGCTTCTGCAGCTCGCCGTGATAGGCCTTCACCGCCTCCGCCGGCGCGATGCTGCCGTCCGCTACCTGGCGCATGAAGGAAACCATGGTGAGCGGATTTTCCGCGAGGTTGATCTTGCGCCCGAACAGCGCGACCCGCGCGCCGTAGCGCTCCGCCTGGTAGATCAGCTCGAAACAGTCGCGCGTGGTGCCGGCGCCGCCGCCGAGCACGCCGACCACCAGGCTGGGGTCGAAGGAGGCGAGCTCCTCCAGCGCCCTCGGGCCGTTATAGGCGATCTTCAGGAACTGCGGCCGCTCCGCCTGGGTGACGCCGGCGAGGCAGCGCAGGATCACGTCGTTGATGTAGTGCGGTACTAGCTTGGGATCGATGCCGGTGTCGACGTTCGGATTGAATACCTCGAGGAAATACTTGAAGCCGTGTGCGACCGCGTCGGCGCGGAACGCGCTGAAATGCTCGAGCGAGCGCACATCGGCTTCGATGTCGTTGTTGAAGGTGATCGAATAGAGCCCGAGGTCGGTGCCGACGATGCCCTTGTCCGGCGTCGGCTCGGCCGCGCCATACATCACGTGCGACAGGTTGGCGGAGCGGAAGGGGCGCGACGGGCTGTTGTGGTAGACCGCGCCGCGGCAGCGCCAGATATCGGTGGTGTCGTTGGCGCGGATCGCCGGCTTCACCGCGCTGTTGTGGAAGACTTCGCGCTCGTTCAACAGCTCGAGGTTGGAGGCCGACACCAGCATGATGTCGACGATATCCTGCCGCACGATGGCGGCGATCTGGTCCAGGAACTCGGCGCGGCTGCGATAGCGCGTCCAGGTGCCGTCGGGCTGGCGGTGCGGCCCGCTGGAGGTGAGGCTCGGCCCCATGTCGCCGTCCTTGGCGTCGGCGATGATGAAGTCGGTCCGCTTGTAGTGGCCGGACCGGATGCGGGCGAGCTTGCTATCGAGACGCTTCATTCCGAATTGCTCCTTGTGAGAAAAAGGCGAGCAGCCGTTCCAGCTGCTCGCCCGCGAACCGTGTCAGCCCCAGCACTTTTTCAGGGCTTGCTCCGACGAAATGGATTCGATCCCTTCGACCGGCTTGTCGGTAACCAAGGCGACACCGGTGTTGAAGAACTCGAGGCCCGGGGTCGGCTTCGGCTTCTCGCCCGACTTGGCGAATTTCGCCACCGCTTCGACGCCCATCGAGGCCATCAGCAGCGGATATTGCTGCGCGGTCGCGCCGATCACGCCGGCCTTCACGTTCTGCACGCCTGGGCAGCCGCCGTCGACCGAGGTCATCAGCACGTCCTTGTCGCGGCCGACCGCCTTCAGCGCTTCGTGCGCGCCCGCTGCCGTCGGTTCGTTGATGGTGTAAACGACGCTGATGGTCGGATCCTTCTGCAGCAGGTTCTCCATGCCGGTACGGCCGCCTTCTTCGGCGCCGGCGCCCCACTGGTGGCCGACGATCCTGGGATCGTCCTCGTCGCCGTATTTGGTCGCGTCCTTGATATCGATGCCGAAGCCCTTCATGAAGCCCTGATCGCGCAGCATATCGACCGTCGGCTGGGATTCGATCGCATCGACGAAGGCGATACGGGCATCCTTCGCCTTGTCGCCCAGCGTCTTGGCCGCCCAGGCGCCGATCAGTTCGCCGGCCTTAAAGTTGTCGGTGGCGAAGGTGGCGTCGGCTGCGCCGATCGGATCCAGCGGCGTGTCGAGCGCGATCACCAGGATGCCGGCCTGCCGCGCCTTCTCGACCGATGGCACGATCGCCTTGGTGTCGCTGGCGGTGAGAAGGATGCCCTTGGCGCCGGCTGCGATCAGGTTCTCGATGGCAGCGACCTGGCTCTCGTTGTCGCCGTCATACTTGCCGGCGAAGCTCTGCAGCTCGAGGCCAAGCTTGTTGGCTTCCGCTTCGGCGCCTTCCTTCATCTTGGCGAAAAACGGATTGGTGTTGGTCTTGGTGATGAGGCCCACGATGACCTTGTCCTGGGCGCTGGCGGGCGCGGCCCACAGGACCGCCGATAATGCGGAGACGGCCACGCAAGCCATCAAGCTCTTCAAGGGTGACGCGGACGAGTGCCCGCGCGCAACCGCACGTTCCACCATCATGTCTTCCTCCCAATTTGGTCCTCGCCTGCTGGCGGGCCGGTTTTTCGGCGATATGGCCGTGGGTGGATTCAAAGTCTCCATTTTGTCTGTTGTCAAGCAGATCATAGAAGATATATGCATATATTTATGCAGAAGTTGATTTCACCCAACGCCCCCGGTTCGGGGCAGCTTCTCGCCCTCATCCTGTCGCGCCAAGCGACGACGCGGCCCGACATCGAGCGCGTCTCCGGCCTGTCGCGCGCCACCGTGGCGCATCGCCTGGACGAGCTGCTGGAGATCGGCCTGATCGACGAGACCGCCGCGCGCCAGCCCAGCGGCGGCCGGCCGGCGCGCATCCTGAAGCTCAACGAGTCTTTTGCCGTCACCCTGGCGGCGGACATCGGCGAGAGCGTCACCCGCGTCGCCGTCACCGATCTCGGCCCACGCATTCTCGCGGAGCAGACCGTCGCCATCGACGTCGGCAGTGGACCGCTGCCGATCCTGGGCGAGATCGCGCGCTGCGGCCGTGCGCTGCTGAAGCGCGTCGGCCGCAAGCCGAGCCAGGTGTTCGGCGTCGGCCTCAGTTTGCCCGCGCCGGTCGATCACGAAGGCGGGCGGGTGGTCGGTCCCTCGGTGATGCGCCAGTGGGACAATTTCGACATCCGCGGCTGGCTGGAAAAATCCCTCGGCATCGACGCGCTGATCGACAACGACGTCAATCTGATGGCGCTGTCGGAGCATCGGCGCTTCTACCCGAACGCCGACCACTTCTTCTTCGTGAAGGCCGGCACCGGCATCGGCAGCGGCATCGTCACCCGCGGCCAGGTCTATCGCGGCGGGCGCGGCGCGTCCGGCGACATCGGTCACATCCAGTTCGACGCACCCAAGGCGCCGCTCTGCCGCTGCGGCAAGCTCGGCTGCGTGGAGGCGCGCGCCGCCGGCTGGGCGATCGCGCGCGACCTGCGTACGCTTGGCTTCGAAGGCCAGACCGCGCGCGACGTGATGGCGCTGCTGGATCGCGGCACGCCGGAATGCATCCGGCGCATCCGCGAAGCGGGGCGGGTGCTGGGCGAGGTGCTGGCCGACGTGGTCAGCATCCTCAATCCCACGACCATCGTGATCGGCGGAACACTTTCGCAGGCGGGCGAGCACCTGATCGCCGGAACCCGCGAAATGATCTACCAGCGCTGCCTGCCGCTGGCGATCGAGGGCCTCGCCATCCACACCGCCCGCAGCGACGACCGCGCCGGCATCCTGGGAGCCGCACAGCTCGTCATCGACGCCAAGCTGCAGCCAAGCGCGATCGGGGCGACGGTGGCGAGAGTGGTGGGTTAGGGAACTCTCGCTCTCTATCCCGTCATGGCAAGGCTTGGCCTTGCCATCCACGAGTTTCTTTCGGCAATACAGTGCGTCTACAGCAAACTCGTGGATCCCAAGGGCAAGCCTTGGGATGACGAGTAGATGTCAGGCGTTCGCGCGCTACTTCCAGACCTCGTTCGCGACCCGCATGAAATTGCCGCCGAGCACGCCCAATATCTCGCGGTCGCGGAAGCCGCGCTGCACCATGATCTCGGTGATTTCCATCAGCTGCTTGGGCGGCACGTAGGAGGTGGGCCAGCGGCCGTAATCCTCGTTGTCCGGCCAATAGGCTTTGTGCGCGTCGAGCAGGCCGTCGACGTTCTCCGCGTCGAATGCGTAGTCGAGCGAGATGCCGACATGCTCGGCGCCCACCAGGTCGGCGGCGTGGGCGATGTGGTTGACGAAGGTCTCGCTGGTGGTGTCGTTCTCGCCCAGGAACAGGCTGACGCCGGTGATGCCGACCACCCCGCCGGTTTTGGCGCAGGCCTTGATCTGCTCGTCGGCGATATTGCGGCCGTGGTCGCGCAGCGCCTTTGCGCAGGAATGGGAGAAGATGACCGGCGCGTCCGAAACCTGCATGGCCTCCATGGTGGTGCGATAGGCGGTGTGCGAGCAATCCACCACCATGCCGACGCGGTTCATCTCCTTGATCACGTCGCGTCCGAACGGTGTGAGCCCGACGTTGCCGTCGTGGCAGCCGCCGCCGGCGAGGTTGTTGAGATTGTAGGCAAACAGCATCTGGCGCACGCCGAGATCGTAATAGAGGCTCACCATGTTGACGTCGCCATTCAGCGAGTTCATGCCCTCGAGGTCGAAGGCGATGGCTAGCTTGCCGTCCTTGCGCGCGCGCCTGATGTCGGCGGTGGTCCGCACCAGCGCGTATTTCTTCGGATGGGTCTGCAGCCAGGCGCGGAAGCGCGCCAAGGTCTTGACCGTCGCCTGCCAGTCGACGACGTCGTAGCCGACATTGACCGACAGGTAGTGGACGCCGGCCCTGCGCCAGATCTCAAGGTTCTTGAGATCGGCTCCGCCGTGCGGGTCGAAGCCCGAATGATCGTCCCAGACCAGCGCCTTCTTGTAGAGTTGCGCCGCGCGCTTCCGCGATTCCGCCTTGCTCATGCTTCCCCTGAATGCCAACAGTTGGGATTGGGTTTGGAGGCCTATTTAACGGGGTGGCCGATGGGGCCGCAACCCCCATCACCATTCGGTCAGGTCTTCCGTTAGATCAACCACCTATAGCATGTTGGATGAATGGACGTACATTATTTGTTGACCGCGCCGGAGGCCTTGGGCAGGATGCGCCCGCTTCCGCGTCGGACGCGGCGGCGGCGATTCTCATGACCTTTTAGGCGCGAGCCCGGCGAATGCAGCAGACGTATGACGCGATCATCATCGGCGGCGGCCACAACGGCCTCACCTGCGCGGCCTATCTTGCCAAGGGCGGCGAGAAGGACGGCAAGAACAAGCTGAAGGTGCTGGTGCTGGAGCGGCGCGAGAAGGTCGGCGGCGCCGCCATGTCGGAAGAGAAATATCCCGGCTTCACCTATTCGACCTGCTCCTATGTCTGCTCGCTGTTGCGGCCGGAGATTTTCCGCTTCCTCGACCTGCCGCGCCACGGGCTGCAGGTCATCCCGTATGACATCAACTCCGCGCCCAATCCGGAGGGCGAGGGGATCATCTATTACAGCGACCACGACCGCACGCGAGAGTCGCTGCGCCGTCATTCGATCCGCGATGCCGAGGCGTATGACGAATACGCCATGGAGATCAGCCGCTATTGCCGCTTCATCAAGCGCACGCTGCTGATGACGCCGCCGGATCCGACCCAGATCAATCCGTTCGTGCAGAACCGCATCAATCCCTGGGGTCATCGCGAAGACCTGGAAGGCTTGCTGAAGATCGGCCGCGAGTTCGGCCGCCTGGGCGAGCGGAACATGTACGACATGATCCGCTTCTGGTCGATGTCGGTGGCGGACTTCCTCGACCAGTATTTCGAGACGCCGCGCTGGAAGGGCCTCGCCGCTGCATCTTCCATCATCGGCACTGCGCTCGGGCCATACTCGCCCGGCACGGCCTACGTGCTGCTGCATCACTACATGGGCGAGGTCGACGGGCAGATCGGCGCCTGGGGTTTTGCGCGCGGCGGCATGGGCTCGGTCAGCAAGGCGATTGCCTCTGCCGCGGAAGAGGCTGGCGTCGAGATCCGCGTCAATGCCGAGGTTGAGAAGATCATCGTCAAGGACGGCAAGGCGATCGGCGTCGCGCTGAAATCCGGCGAGGAGATCTACGGCAAGGCGATCGTCAGCAACGCCGACCCGAAGCGCACGTATCTCAAGCTGGTGGACAAGGGCGATCTGGACGCGATCGATCCTGACATCCACCGCTATGCCAAGAACTACAAGATCCGCGGCTCGTCGGGGAAGCTGAACATCGCGCTCGACGGCTTGCCGGAGTTCGCCGGCCTTCCAAAGGAGTCCTGCTATGGCACGATCGATATCGGCGGCGACTTCGACTACATCGAGCGTGCATTCGACGACTTCAAATACGGCAGCTGGTCCAAGCGGCCGTTCCTCGATTGCGTGATCCCGACCACCGTCGACCCGACCATGAGCCCGCCGGGCAAGCACTTCATGTCGGTGTTCGTGCAGTATGTGCCGTATCAGCTGGCGGAAGGTCCGTGGACGCCGGAGATGAAGGCGCAATACGAGAAGGATGTGCTCGACACCATCGAGTTGCATGCGCCCGGCTTCAAGAAGCTGGTGCTGCACGTGCAGTGTCGCACGCCCTGGGACATCGAGAACGAAGTCGGCATGACCGAGGGCAACATCTTCCACGGCGAGCTGACCCTCGACCAGCTGCTGTTCAACCGGCCGTTCCCCGGCATGGGACAGTATCGCGGGCCGTTCGATAACTTCTACATGTGCGGCTCCGGCACCCATCCGGGTGGCGGCGTGATGGGCGCGCCGGGCGCCAACGCGTCGCACGAGATCCTGAAGGACTTCAAGCGCGGGGTTGTGCAATGACCCCCCAGAATCAAACCGACGTCATCGTCATCGGCGCCGGCCACAACGGCTTGGTCACCGCCGCCTATCTGGCGAAGGCGGGCCTCAAGGTCACCGTGGTGGAAGCCGCGCCGCAGATCGGCGGTGCCGCCGTCACGCGCGAGTTCGTGCCAGGCTACAAGGTCTCCGGCGTCGCGCACCTGCTGCACGGCTTGCATCCGGCCATCGCGCGCGATCTCGATTTGGCGCGGCATGGCCTCGACCTCAAGGCGCAACGCGTCGAGACGCGCTCGCTGCTGCCGGGCGGCCGCAGCTTCGATACCAATTCCATCGCCTCGGTCAGCCCAACCGACGCCGAGGCGTACCCGGCGGCGATGGCGCGCCTCACGCGCATGGCGGATGCGCTCGCGGCCTATGCGCTGCACACGCCGCCGCGGCCGGATGCCATGAAGATGGACTGGCAGGCCAAGCTCAATCTTGGCAAGTTCGCCTGGAGCCTGCGCCGGCTCGGCAAGAAGGACATGCTGGAGCTGACGCGCATCCTCACCATGAACGTCAACGACCTCGCCAACGACTATTTCGAGAACGAGGCGGTGAAGGGTGTGCTGTGTTTCGAGGGCGTGCTCGGCCTGGCGCTCGGCCCGCGCTCGCCCAGCACCGTGTTCAATCTGCTCTATCGCCTGTCCAGCATGGGCGCCAACGGGCAGGGCGGATTCTTGCTGCCCAAGGGCGGCATGGGCAGCGTCGCCCAGGCGCTCGGCATGGCGGCGCAGGCGGCAGGCGTCTTGATCCGCACCGGCGCCGCCGTCGACCACATCCTGATCGAGAACGATGCGGCGGCCGGGGTCGTTCTGTCGACCGGCGAAGAGATCCGTGCGCTGCGTGTCGTCTCCAATGCCGACCCGCAGCGCACCGCCCTGCAGCTGATCGGTCCGCGCAATCTCGACACCATGTTCGTGTCGCGCATCCGCCACATGCGCATGAACGGCTGCGTGGCCAAGATCCATCTTGCGCTCGACAGCCTGCCGGAGGCGCTGGCCAATGCGCGCGGCCGGATCGTGGTGGCGCCCAAGCCGGACGATATCGAGCGCGCCTACGATTGCGCCAAGTATGGCCGCGTGTCCGACCGCCCGGCTCTGGAGGTGACCATTCCAACCCTGAGCGATCCGTCGCTCGCCCCGGCTGGCAAGCATGTCGCCTCGATTGTGGCGCAATATTGCCCGTACAAGCTGCGTGACACCTCGGTGAACGACGCGCGCCACCAGATCGGCGAACGCAGCCTCGCCGTGCTGGAGGAGGTCGCGCCCGGCCTGAAGCAGCGCGTTTCGGGCATGGAAGTGCTGACGCCCCATGACCTGGAGACGCAGTTCGGCATGACCGGCGGCCAGTGGCACCACGGCGAGATCACCCTCGACCAGGTGTTGTTCCTGCGGCCCGCGGGGCAGGCGCAGGAGTACCGCATGCCGGTGCCGGGCGTATATCTGTGCGGCGCCGGCGCGCATCCCGGCGGCAACATCTCCGGCGCGCCGGGCTACAACGCCGCGCGCGAGATCCTGAAAGACGCGCGGGCCCAACGGCGCGTCGTGGGGGCGGCATGACGGCCTACGTCGAGCATCTGAAGCCGTTCCTGCGCAGGACGCCGTTCCACGAGCGGATCGAGCCGCTCATGACCGGCAATCAATGGATGCGCTGGACCGGGCACTATTCCCCGGCCGCGTTCGAATCCGTGCAGTCGGAATACATGGCCATCCGCAACGGCGCGTCGGTCTACGACGTCTCGCCACTGATCAAGTATCGCATCACCGGCCGGCAGGCCGCCGAGTATGTCAATCACCTGATCACGCGCGATCTCGCCAAGATCAAGCCGATGCAGGCCTTCTACACCTCGTGGTGCCAGGACGACGGCATGCTGGTGGAGGAAGGCACGATCTTCCGCTTCGGCGAGAACGACTTCCTGCTGAACGCCGCCAAGGACCAGCTGCACTGGCTGGAGCAGGTGGCCTACGGCTTCGATGTGCATATCGAGGACATTTCCTACGATCTCGCCGGCCTGTCGCTGCAGGGCCCGCAGTCGCGCGACGTGCTGCGCGCCTTCGGCATCAACGCCATCGACCACCTGCCGCGCTTCGGCATCCTGGAGCTGGAATTGAACGGCCGCTGGCTGCGCATCGACCGGGCGGGCTTCACCGGCGACCTTGGGTATGAGATCTGGACCAAGCCGCAGGATGCGCTCTGGCTGTGGGACCGCCTGTTCGAGGTCGGCCGCGATCACAAGATCGCGCCGATCGGCGCCCACGCGCTGGAGATTTCGCGCATCGAGGCCGGCTTCATCCTGATCGACGCCGATTATTCCGGCGCGCTGCATGCGCTGCGGCCCAGCAACCGCATGTCGCCGTACGAGCTCGGCATTGGCTGGACCGTCAACCTCAACAAGCAGGGCTATTTCGTCGGCAAGCGCGCGCTGAAGAAGGAGAAGGAGCAGGGCCTCAGCCGTTACGTTCTGACCGGGATCGAGATCGAGGGCCGCAAGCCCGCGCCCGGCTCCTTCCTCTATGCCGACCAGCCGGGCAAGCAGGAGCTCGGCCTCACCACCTCGGCCGTCTGGTCGCCGACGCTCAAGAAGAATATCGCCTATGCCCGCGTGCCGACGAAGTACGCGAAGCCGGGCACCCAGATGTGGATCGAGATATGGTACGGAAAGGAGCACAAGATCGAGCGCTCCATGGTCCGCTGCTGGGCCGCCAACCGCATGTTCTACGACCCGCCGCGCAAGTCGGCGTAGCCGCGGCCCACACCCACTCTCCGTCATCCTCGTGCTTGGCACGAGGATCCACGAGTTTGCAGCGGCCGCACAGTCTTGCAGAACGAAACTCGTGGATGGTCGTGCCAAGCACGACCATGACGGCAAAGAGAACGAGCGCTCTACACCTTTGCCCGCTTCCGCGCCTTGCCGCCGGCTTTCAACCCACCGAACCTGCGCCTGAGGCGGAGCATCATTACCGGCCCGCGTCGGGGCAACTCGCTCAGGATCTTGCGCAGGCTCTTGCGCACGACCTTCGGTTCGATGTCCGCCTCGGTCCCTTCGCCGAACGGAATGAAGTGCGCCTCGACCTGGGCCAGCTCGTTGGCCATGCGCTGCATCAGCACCGGGTTGCGGCGCGCGCGGCGGTCGCCGACCTCGATGGTCAACAGGCCGGGCCGGGCGAACAGGCAGTTGTGCATGCCGCTGCCCGACAGGCTGGCCAGCACCTCGCAATTGGCATAGAGCGCCAGCTGCTCGGCGATCGGGATCCGTTCGGGATAGATCACCCGGAAGCCGAAGCTGGCGAACGCCTCTTCCACCGCCAGCGGGTTGCCGAGCCGGTTCGAGGCCACGCGCGACAGGAACAGCCGGCCGCTCGACTTTCGTCCGGCGTGCGGCGCCCTGATCCGCTCATAGACCGTGCGCATGTGCGCGTTCACCTGGACGTTGCTGGCCCACAGCTGCTCGGGCACCACGATCTCGTCGAACACGGTCTGGCTGCGCAGGCTCGCCATGCGGTCAATCGGCACGTCCAGCAGGCCGGCAAGATGGCGGTGGAAATCCTCGATCAGAATGCTCCCGCCATTGTGCATGAAGGGGTAGGCGACGACGTGGTCGACCGGGCCGATATCCTGCTTCCAGTAGCGTGACAGGCCCTCGGTGATGAAGTGGCCGTAGTGATTCATGCAGGGGCCGAGATAGAGCGCCCGCCCGGTCAGCCAGCTGCCGCCGCGCTGCTCGGGCGGCAGGATGGCGGGATCGATCGATGCGGATTGGTCGCCGCCGACGCCGCCGATCCGGACCGAAAGGTCGACCCGGGCGCCGTCGGATTCGTAGAGGCAGCCGCGTGTGTAGGCCTTGAAGCTGGGATGGCGCGGCGGCTGCTCAGGCGCCTCCGCCGGCGCGACCAGCTCGAACGGCGTCGCGATCGCATCACGCAGGACCAGGCATTGCGGCTCGGTGTGGACGAGCAGGCTCGGCGCGGTCATGCCGGACCGGGGCCGGCGGGCCGCATGGCCCATCCGGCGACAAGGGCAGCAATGGTTGCCAGCGACAGCACTGACGGAAAACGCACAGACATCGCCCGAGTCCCCTGCGGTCGATTTTGTCAGAATGAGTTACAGGGGGATGCCGTGGCTTGCCAAGGTTGTCAAGCCGCGGTGGCTCACGCGGAGCCTGAGACAGAGCTGCCGGTCCGCCGACTAGCGCTCTGATTTTAACGCATCTTTCCCAAGCATCTTGAGCGCCGTGCGGGCGATCTTGCGGTCCAGCGGCGGCAGCGACAGGTCGAGCCCTTTGCTCAGCTGCTTGACCAGGATGCCGAGCGCCTCCGCCCGCGCCGCGGGCTTGTCGTCGGAGGCGACGACGTGCCACGGCGCGACCGCGGTGTTGGTGCGGTCGAACATGTCCTCGATCGCCTTGACATAGTCGGACCAGCGGGCGCGGTTCCGGAAATCGTCGAAGCTCAGCTTCCAGCGCTTGAGCGGGTCGCGCATCCGCTCGATCAGTTCCTCGCGCTGCTGCTCCTTGCTGATGTGGAGAAAGATCTTCACCACCCGGAAGCCATTGTCGACCAGCTGGCGCTCGAACTCGTTGATTTCCCGGTAGGCCCGCTGCCAGTCCTTCCTGGGCGTGAACCCCTCGACCCGTTCCACCAGCACCCGGCCGTACCAGGACCGGTCGAACACCGAGATCTGGGTCTTCTCCGGCAGGCGGGTCCAGAAGCGCTGCAGGTAATGCTGCTTGGCCTCGATTTCGTTCGGGGCGCCGATCGGCCAGACCTTGAGCGAGCGCGGGTCCATGGCCCAGGCCAGCCGGCGGATGGTGCCGCCCTTGCCGGCGGCATCCATGCCCTCGAACACCACGACGGCCCGTTCGCCGGTGAAAAGCAGTGCCTGCTGGATGCGCACCAGTTTCTTCTGGTGCGCCTTCACCAGGCGGTCGTTCTCCTCCTCGCTGCGCTTGGGCAGCGGCGGCAGTGACTTGAGGCGGATTCGCTTGGTTGCCATGGCGTCAGAATACCAGGGCCTTGGCCTGGCGCACATTGGGCAGCTTGCGCACCTTTTCCAGCACCGAGGCTGGGATCGGGCCGTCGATCTCGACCAGTGCGATGGCGTCCTGCCCCGGGGCCGAGCGGCCGAGGGCGAAGGTCGCGATGTTGATCTTGTTGTCGCCCAAGGTGGTGCCGAGGTTGCCGATCATGCCCGGCTTGTCCTCGTTGGTGACGTAGAGCATGTGGGGCCCGAGTTCGGCATCGACGCTGATGCCCTTGATCTGCACCAGGCGCGGGCGCTTCTCCGCGAACAGCGTGCCGGCGATGTCGCGGGTGAACCGGTCGGTCTCCACGGTCAGGCGGATCAGGGTGTGATAGTCGCCCTCGCGCTCGGTCCGCACTTCGCTCACCTGGATGTCGCGCTCCTTGGCGATGTGGGCGGCATTGACCATGTTGACGTTGTCGAGCGAGCCGCGCAGTACCGCCTGCAGGATGGTCCCGGTCAGCGGCTTGATGTTGAGCGAGGCGGCGTGCCCCTCATATTCGACCACGATGCGCTTGATCGGATCTTCCGTCACCTGCCCGGCGAAGGAGCCGAGCTGCTCGGCGAGCTTGAGGTACGGCCGCAGGCGCGGCGCTTCCTCCACCGTCACCGACGGCATGTTGAGCGCGTTGGTGACGGCGCCGTGCAGCAGAAAGTCGGACATCTGCTCTGCCACCTGCAGCGCCACGTTGAGCTGCGCCTCGGTCGACGAGGCGCCGAGATGCGGCGTGGTCACCACATGCGGATGGTTGAACACCACGTTGCTGGTGGCCGGCTCCTCCGAGAACACGTCCAGAGCGGCGCCCCCGACGTGGCCGCTTTCCAGCCCCGCACGCAGATCGTCCTCCACGATCAGCCCGCCACGCGCGCAATTGATAACCCGCACACCCGGCCGGCACTTGGCGAGCGAGCCCTTGTTGATCATGCCGCGCGTCTGCTCGGTCAGCGGCGTGTGCAGCGAGATGAAATCGGCGCGCGTGTAGAGCTCGTCCAGCTCCACCTTCTCGACGCCGAGATCGAGCGCGCGGTCGGGCGACAGGAAGGGATCGTAGGCGACCACCTTCATCTTGAGGCCCTGGGCGCGGTCGGCGACGATCGACCCGATGTTGCCGCAGCCGATCAGGCCGAGCGTCTTGGCGTAGAGCTCGACCCCGACGAACTTCGACTTCTCCCACTTGCCGGCCTGGGTGGTGCGGTCGGCCTGCGGGATATGCCGGGCGAGTGCCATCATCATGGCGATGGCGTGCTCCGCTGTGGTGATCGAGTTGCCGAACGGCGTATTCATCACGCAGATGCCGGCGGCGGTCGCGGCCTTGAGGTCGATGTTGTCGATGCCGATGCCGGCGCGGCCCACCACCTTGAGATTCTTGGCGACGGCAATGACCTCGGGCGTCACCTTGGTGGCGGAACGGATGGCGAGGCCGTCGTACGCGCCGATGATGTCGCGCAGTTCCTTGGGCTTGAGGCCGACCTTCTCGTCGACCTCGAGGCCGCGGTTGCGGAATACCTGCACGGCGGCGGGGGAAAGCTCGTCCGCAATCAGAACCTTTGGCATGGCGGTCATCCCTGGATCTGGTTCTTGGTGGTCGCAAAGGCCCAGTCGAGCCAGAGCGTCAGCGCTTCGAGATCGGCCTGCTCGACAGTGCCGCCGCACCAGATGCGCAGGCCCGGCGGCGCGTCGCGATAGGAGCCGATGTCGAACGCCACGCCTTCCTTCTCCAGCAGGCTGGCGATCGCGCCGGCGAACTTGGCCTGGTCGGCGGCGGGCAGGGCCGCGACATCGCGATCGACGATCTTCAGGCACACGCTGGTGTTGGAGCGCGCCTTGGCGTCCTTGGCGAGGAACGCGGCCCACTTGGAGGCGTCGACCCATCCCTCCAGCGCAGCCAGATTGCCGCGCGAGCGCGCGATCAGCGACGGCAGGCCGCCGATCTTCAGCGCCCATTTCAGCGCGTCGATCTGGTCCTCGACGCACAGCAGCGACGGCGTGTTGATGGTGTCGCCCTTGAAAATGCCCTCGATCGGCTTGCCGTCCTTGGCCATGCGGAAGATCTTGGGGATCGGCCAGGCGGGCTTGTGCGTGGTGAGACGCTCAACCGCGCGCGGTGACAGCGCCATCATGCCGTGCGCCGCTTCGCCGCCCAGCACCTTCTGCCAGGACCAGGTCACAACATCGAGCTTGTTCCACGGCAGCTCCATCGCGAACACGGCGGAGGTGGCATCGCAGATCGCGAGGCCTTCGCGGTCGGCCGGGATCCAGTTGCCATCGGGCACGCACACGCCCGAGGTGGTGCCGTTCCACGCGAACACCACGTCGCGCGACCAGTCGACTGCGTTGAGATCAGGCAGCTCGCCGTAGTTGGCCTTGAGGACGTGCGGCGTCAGCTTCAGTTCCTGCGCGACGTCGCCGGCCCATTCGCTGCTGAAGCTTTCCCAGGCCAGCACCGTGACCCGGCGCGGACCGAGCAGCGACCACAGCGCCATCTCGACCGCGCCGGTATCCGACGCCGGAACGATGCCGAGGCGATAGTCGGCAGGAATGCCGAGCACATCGCGGCTGAGCTGGATGACATCCGAGAGCTTGGCCTTGCCGGCAGCCGACCGATGCGATCGTCCGAGCACGGCGGATGAGAGGATTTCGGGGGTCCAGCCGGGGCGCTTGGCGCAGGGTCCGGACGAAAAATACGGCCGAGCCGGCCGCAATGCGGGTTTGGTCATGGTCGCGTCCCTTCCAGAACGGTGCGCTCCGGTGGGGGAGCGTGGCCCACGCTCCCCATCGCACGACCAAAGGCGGATTGTCAATTGAGCTTTCTTGGGTGGTGAGGTCCGTCGCCCTTGGGATAGGTTTGGCCGTGCGTTCAGATGACGATCTGAAAGGAACGAACATGCAGCCGCCAGCCGGTGTTGCGGACATGCGACGCCTCCTCCTCGGTTTCTCCATCACCATCGGGGTCTCGGCGGTCGCCGAGCTAGGCATCGCGGATCATTTGGTGGAGCGCCCGAAAACCGCCGCGGAGCTCGCGCGCCTGACCGGAACGGACGAAATGTTCCTCTGTCGCCTGTTGCGCTTTCTCTCCAGCGAAGGGCTTTTCGAAGAGCGCGACGGCGATCTGTTTGCGCTGACTGAACGCTCCCACTGGCTGCGGTCGGATGTGCCCGGATCGTTCCGGGCGCGCGCCGTCTATACCGGCAGCGCCATGAGCTGGATGGCGTGGGGCAGCATGCTGCCGTGTCTCAAGACCGGGAAGTCAGGCTTCCTCGCCGCGTTCGGACAAGACGTCTTCACTCACATTCGCGAACATCCTGACTCCGCCGCCACCTTCAATGCGTTCATGGCGGCGCAGACCGCGGCGTCCAGCGCCGCCATCCTCAACGCCTATAGCTTCGCCGATGTGCGCGAGATGGTCGACGTCGGGGGCGGGCATGGGGCTCTGGTCGCGAGCGTGCTGCGCGCCAACGCCGGCGCCCGCGGCATCCTGTTCGACATGCCCGAAATCATCGCGACCGCCGGTCCGGTGCTGGACAAGGCAGGCGTGGCCGATCGATGCCGAACCGAGAGCGGCGACTTCTTCGCGTCGGTCCCGGCCGGCGCCGATCTCTATGCGCTCAAGTTCATCCTGCACGACTGGCCGGACGACAAGTGCATCGCCATCCTGCGCAACTGCCGCAAGGCAATGGCGCCGGGCGCGAAGGTGCTGATCGTCGAGTTCGTGGTGCCAGAAGGGCGCGGGCCACACATCTCGAAGTTCATGGACATCAACATGATGGTCAACACCCCGGGCGGGCGCGAGCGCACGGAGCAGCAGTTTGTGCAGCTGCTCGCCGCCGCCGGCCTGCGGCTGCAGCGCATCGTGCCGACTGCGATCGAGCTATGCCTGCTGGAGTGCGTTGCGTCGGACGCGTGAGCGCGCAGGTTGCTGGGATTCCCGCAAGGGCGGCTTGACACCTGCAATGCGGCCTTGACTCTAGCGCCTCTTGCCCAAGGGGAGAGCTGGATTGTGAGAAAATTGCGGGTGGGGTTGATCGGTGCCGGTTTGGTCGGACAGGCCGAGCATGCTTTCTATCTGTGGGAGGAGCGTGACCGTTTCGCCTTCGTGGCGCTGGCGGATGCGTCGGCTGCGGTGCGCGAGGCGCTGCGCGATCGATACGGTCTCGAGCATGTCCATCCTGACATCCAAGGCTTGCTCGATTGCGGCCTGGATGCCGTGGTGATCGCAGCGCCCGATGCCTTCCACCCCGATCTCGCCGTCGCCGCGCTGGACGCCGGCCTGCATGTGCTGTGCGAGAAGCCGCTGGCCCTGACGCTCGCCGGCTGTGACCGCATCGCGGCGGCGCGCGATCGCGCCGGCAAGGTGCTGCAGGTCGCCTACATGAAGCGGCACGATCCCGCCTACAAGCGCGCGCTGGAACTGCTGCCGGCCAACATCGCGGACGTGAAGCTGATCTCGGTCGAGGTCAACGATCCGGACTTCGAGCCTTTCACCGCGCATCTGCCGATGACCTGGCCCAAGGACATTCCGGCGGACCTGCGCAGCCAGGCGCGGTCGGCAACCGCGGCGCAGCTGCGCGAGTCAGCGGGCGCCGATCTCAGTCCCGTTGGAACGCGGGCGCTCGGTGGCGGATATCTTTCGTCCCTGGTGCACGACGTCGCGGTGGTGCACGGCATCCTCGGTCATTTCGGCGTCGCGCTGCCGGCCGAGGCAAATCACGGAGCGCTGTTCGACGAAGGCCATGGCGTGCAGCTGGCGTTCGGGCTGCCCGGCGGCGGTCGGGTCTCGATGACTCACCTCAGTCTCGCCGGCGTACCGGACTACACCGAGCGGATCTCGATCTACTGCACCGACCGGATCATCGAGCTGACCTTCCCGGCGCCATATCTGCGCCACGAGCCGACACGCCTCACGCTGAAGCGCAGCGGCGGCGGTCATGCGCTGGAGACGACCGAGTTCCGCACCAGCTACGAAGAGGCGTTCCGCGACCAGCTGCGCGCCTTCCACGCGGCCGCATGCGGCGACGCGCCCGTCTCGACTCCCGTCGAGCAGGCGCGCCGCGATGTAGAACTGCTGATCTCGGCGTTCCGAAGAGCCGCTCGCTAGGCGTTGCCGCTCAGCTTGGCAGCGATCTTCGCGACGTGCTCGCCCTGGAAGCGTGCCATCGAGAGCTCGCCTTCGCTCGGCTGGCGGCTGCCGTCGCCGCCGGCGATGGTGCTGGCGCCGTAAGGCGAGCCGCCGGTGATCTCGTCCAGCCGCATCTGCGTCTTGCAGGAATAGGGCAGGCCGACGATCACCATGCCCTGGTGCAGCAAGGTGGTGTGGAAGGAGAGGATGGTGCTCTCCTGGCCGCCGTGCTGGGTCGCGGTCGAGGTGAAGACGCTGCCGACCTTCCCGATCAGCGCGCCCTTGACCCACAACCCGCCGGTCTGGTCGAGGAAGTTGCGCATCTGCGCCGCCATCATGCCGAAGCGGGTCGGTGCGCCGAAGATGATGGCGTCGTAGTTGGCGAGCTCGTCGACGGTCGCGACCGGCGCCGCCTGGTTCAGCTTGAGGCCGGACTGCTTCGCCACCTCGTCGGGTACCAGCTCGGGCACGCGCTTGACGTCGACCTGGACGCCGGACACCGCCTTCGCGCCCTCGGCCACGGCGTTCGCCATCGTCTCCAGATGGCCATAGCTCGAATAATAGAGCACCAGAACCTTCGTCATCGCGCGCCTCTCGGAATTGATTCGTTGCTGTGCCAGGACCATATGGGCTTGCGCCCGGTCTTGAGTATCCGCATGCTCGCGATCGAATTGTTCACGTCTGGTAGACAATGAGGAGCTTGGATGGATCGCCTGAGCGCCATGCGGACCTTCCGCACCGTGGTGGAAACCGGCGGCTTCTCGGCGGCGGCGCGCCGGCTCGGCCTGTCGAAAGCCGCCGTCTCCAAGCAGGTGGCCGAGCTGGAGGCGCATTTCGGCACCGCGCTGCTGCATCGCACGACCCGGCGCCTGAACGCCACCGACGCCGGCCGCCGCTATTTCGAGAATTGCGTCCGGCTGCTCGACGAGCTGACCGAGGTCGAGGCCGAGGTGCGCAACTCGCAGATCGAGCCGAGCGGACGACTGCGCATCAGCGCGCCGATCAATTTCGGCAACGCGGTCCTCGGCCCTGTGATCTGCGCCATAGCGCAGCGCTACCCGAAGCTGGAGATCCAGGTCGAGCTCAACGACCGGTTCGTCGATCTGATCGAGGAGGGGTTCGACGCCGCGCTGCGCATCCGCACCAGCCTACCGGATTCCAGCCTGATCGCCCGCCGCCTCAGCAGCATCACGCGGTCGGTGTGCGCGGCGCCCAGCTATCTCAAGCGCGTTGGAACGCCGAAGACGCCGGAGGATCTGAAGTCACACGCATGCCTCATCTACACCCTGTCGACCTCGCCCTATGATTGGAAATTCAAGGCGGGAAACAAGATCGTCACCGTGCGCGTCAATGGCAGCATCCAGTCCAACAACGGCCAGTTCCTGATGTCGTTCCTCCATGCCGGCATGGGCGTCGCCCTGCTGCCCGATTTCACGGTCGGCGACGCCATTCGCGCCGGCAAGCTGAAACGCGTTCTCGAGGATTATCCGATCGAGCCGCACGATCTCTATCTTGTCTACCCGGCCAACCGACACCAATCTCCCAAGCTGCGCGCGTTCATGGACATGGCGTCGGAGCACCTGACCGCACAATGCGACCGCGCCGCCGCCGAGCACCGCAGGGAGAAAAGATGAGCGAAGAGAAGGAGCCGCTGGTCGATGTGCCGATGTGGGATCTGCCGGTCCGGCTGTTCCACTGGTTGTTCGTCATCTTCTTCGCGACCTCGTGGATCGCCGGCCAGATGGGCGAGCGGGACGTGCATTACCAGAGCGGCATGGTACTGCTGGGCCTGGTGATCTTCCGGCTGCTGTGGGGCATCGTCGGCAGCCCGACCGCGCGCTTCCGGCATTTCCTGCGCCGGCCCAGCGCCGCGCTGCGCTACGTGCGGCACGCCTTCAAGGAACGGATGCCCTCCTACAGCTTCGGGCACAACGCGGCCGGCGGGTTGATGGTGTTGGCTTTGGTCCTGCTCGTCGGCCTGCAGGCCGTGTCGGGCATGAGCTCGACCGACGATGTCCTGTTCGAAGGTCCGCTCTACGGGCGCTGGCCGAATTGGCTCGGCTCGATCCTGGAAAAGATCCACGAGCCGCTCGCCTTTCTCCTGCTGGCGCTGGCGCTGCTGCACATCCTGGTCATCGTGGTCTACCGCGCTTTCAAGCGCGAGAACCTGGTGCGCGCGATGCTGGTCGGCCGCGCGCGCTTGCCGCGATCGGTTGCGCGCATGGCCGAGCAGGACGGCAGCACGAAGCGCGCGCCGCTATGGCGCGCGCTCATCTGTGCCGTGATCGCCGCGGCGGTGCCGGTGGCGATTCACCTGACCTTTATGAGCTAGAGCCTACTTCGCGCGGAATTGCTTGTGGCAGTCGCCGCAGACGCCGCCGAGCTTCTCGAACTCCGCCTTGATGACGCCCATGTCGCCGCCGGCAACCGCGGTCTGGAGCATGGCGGATTCATCCTGGAACTTCTTGAGCGCCGCAGCGAAGTCGTCGGGGTTTGACCAGATTTCTGCCTTGGCCATGGTCTGGCCCGGATCCTTGCCCTGCGGCTGATCGGTGCCGGCAGGGAACAGGGGCGCCAGCGCCACGGCGTCGTCATGAAGCTTGGCCGCGTGCGGGGCTAGGTCGGCGGCCGCGCCGCCGTTCTTCAACGCCTCGTTGATCGCCTTCATGGCGGTGCCATTGGCCTTCATGAGCTCCCGGCGATCGCTGATCGGGTCTGCCGCCTTCACCAAGGTGGCAACGGTGGCAAAACCGATCGTCGTGGCGATGGCGATGGCGCCAAGCTTCGTGATGCGTCCCTTCATCTGGCTCGCTCCGCTTCTCTCATTGTGAAACTGAAACCAATAAGTCACTGACGGAGTTACATTAACAGCCGCGCACAGACTGCGACATGCGGGTCCTGGCCCTTCACGCGCTTGTGACCTATGATCTGACCAGCTGACCGACAATTGTCACATAACTGACGCGGTTCTGTAACTTTCTTGCGCGGAGGCTGCACTTTATGGTGCCCGCCACAAAGGAGAAAGTGCACGGGGACGGCATGTCGAACGAGACGGAGCTGAAGCTGCAATTGCCGCCGACGCTCCACGGCGTTGATTCGCATCAATTGCTGACACGGCTGAAGCCGAATCTGCGATCCCGGGGCATCAAGAAGATCCTGCGGAACGTCTATTTCGACACGGCGGAGCGCGACTTGGCTAAGCGCGGCATGGCCCTGCGTGTGCGCGAGATCGGTCGCAAGCGAATCCAGACTTTGAAAGTCCCCGACGGCGTGGCGCTCGGCTTGCAATCGTACCGCGAGCTCGAGGCCGAGCTGCCGAGCGATATGCCGAGCCTCGCCAAGATCAGCGACCGTATCCTGGCGCGCGAGCTGCGCCAGGGCGTCTGGCCGCGGCTGCAGCCGGTTTTCTTCACCAATTTCGAGCGCACCTCCTGGACGCTGCCGTACCGCACGTCGGAGATCGAGGTGTCGCTGGATCGCGGCAGCATCCGCGCCGGCGACCGCGAAGAGGCGATCCACGAGCTGGAGATCGAGCTCAAGGGCGGCGACCGGGTCGACCTGTGGGGCGCGGCGGAAGAGCTGCTGGATATCGTGCCGTTCCGCCTCGGCCACGCCACCAAGGCGGCGCGCGGCTATGCGCTCGCCGATGCTTTCACCGCGCAGCCGCAAAAGGCGACGCCGGTCAGGCTGACGGACGAGGACACGGTCGCGATCGCGTTCGAGAAGATCGTGACCAACTGCATCGTCCAGATGCAAGCGAACGAAGTCGCCATGCTGGCGACCGGCGCGGTGGAGGCGATCCACCAGTTCCGCGTCGCGCTGCGTCGCTTGCGTGCGATCGTCGGCGCCTATCGCGAACTGATCGACGACACCGTCCACGCCGCCTGGTCGATCGATTTGCGCTGGGCCCAGCGCGCTTGCGGCCCGGCGCGCGATCTGGACGTGCTGGTGCTCGAGACACTGTCGCAGATGTCGTCGCATCTGCCGCACGACGAGCCCTTCCAGCGCTTCCTGCAGGTGGCGAACCAGGAGCGCGCGGCCGCTCGGCGCGAGGCGATCCAGGCGTTGCACAATCCGCGCTATGCCGCGATGCAGCTGCAATTGTTCCAGGGTCTGCATAACGGTGCGTGGCGGCACGCTTTGGCTGGGCCGCATCTGGATACGCCGGTCAAGAACTTCGCCGAGCATCTGCTGCAGAACCGCTACAAGCGCCTGATGAAGCTCGGCGAGCGCTGGGCAGAACTGCCCGATGCAGAACTGCATCGCCTGCGCATCTTCGGCAAGAAGCTGCGCTATGTCGCGCTTGCTTTCTCCACGCTCTACAAGCCGAAGGCGACCAAGCGTTTTCTGGATCGCCTGTCGGACTTGCAGGATTGCCTGGGCGCCGTCAACGACGGTGCGGTCGGGCGGCAATTGATCCGGCAGTTGGTGGAGCGTGCGGGCGCGGAGGGCGCGGTCGAGCTCAGCGATCTGCAGCGCATCCAGGGTCTGGTGATCGGCTGGCAGGCACATGCCGTCCACGGCAAGGTCGGGCAATTCCAGGAAGTTTGGGCGAAGTTCTCGGAGACCAAGCGGTTCTGGCGCTCGCACCGCTGAAGCGGCTGGAGCATTCAACGAAGCGAACCTAGTCGCCGGGCTCGATCTGCTTCGGTGTCGCGAACTCGACGAGATTGCCGGCTTCCGCATCGACCTCGGCCCAATCATCCACATCGAAATCGATCACCGCGACGGCGCCGGTCGGAAACTTGCGCGCGAGGTTGGCGCGCGGCTCCGCCTTGCCCTGACTGCACAGCCAGTTGGCAAGGTCGGCGATGCCGGGGTTGTGGCCGACCAGCATGACGCAGTCCGGCTCCTTGCCGACCGCCTGGACCCGCCGCAGCATCTCGCGCGGCATGGCGAGATAGAGGCTCTTCAGCTTGCGCACCGTCGGCTTGGTCTGCCAGCCAGCGCTCACCAGGTCGAGGGTCTCGACCGCACGCGTGGCGGAGGACGTCAGTACCAGCCCCGGCACCAGCCCGCGCCGGCCGAGATAGGCGCCGACCAGCGGCGCCGCCTTGCGCCCGCGGTTGGACAGCGGCCGGTCGAAATCGGCGACGCTGGAATTGTCCCACGCCGATTTGGCGTGGCGCAGCAGGATCAGTCGTTTTGGCACAGGTAAAGCCCAAGTCCCCAGGCGCGGCGTTTTAGCCGCTTTAATTGGCAATATACTTGCTCTCGGGCGGCGGCTCGAACAAGGTCCAACATGGAAAAATCGTGTGTTATGATGGCAAAAGCGAGCATGTCATATAAGTGTCATGGATGGGCCTTAGCGTCGATGGAATCGGCCGGACTATGATCGAGACCGACAAGATCGCCCCCGCAAGGCCGGGCGGCACGAATGGAGAGCAAGTCGTGGACGACGCTGCAGCAGACCTGTCACCGCCCAAGATCGAGATGAACTCGCCCAATCGCTTCATCAATCGCGAGCTGTCCTGGCTCGCCTTCAATGAGCGCGTGCTGGATGAGGCGGGCAACCCCAATCACCCCCTGTTCGAGCGGCTGCGGTTCCTGTCGATCTCCGCCAACAACCTCGACGAATTCTACATGGTACGCGTCGCCGGACTGCGCGGACAGATCCGGGCCGGCGTTTCCGTCACCAGCACCGATGGCCTGACCCCGGCCCAGCAACTGGCCGCCATCACCCGGCGCAGCGGCGAACTGATGCGCAATCAGCAGGCCCATTGGCGCAACCTGCGTCAGCTGCTGCGCGAGGCGGGCGTCGCCGTGATCGATCCGGGCGAGTTGACTGGCGCCGATAAGGCTTGGCTGGACACCTTCTTCCTGGATCAGATATTCCCGGTCCTGACCCCGATGGCGGTCGACCCGGCGCACCCATTCCCCTTCATGCCGAACCAGGGCTTTGCGCTGGCGCTGGAGCTGCGGCGCGCGAGCGATGGCAAGATGATGCGCGCGCTGCTGCCGTTGCCCTCGCAACTGCCGCGTTTCATCCGGCTGCCCGGCACGGACCCGAAGAACATACGGTTCCTCACCATCGAGGACATGGCCGGTCTCTACCTCGACCGGCTGTTCCCGCAGTTCGAGGTCATCAGCAAAGGCCACTTCCGCCTGATCCGCGACAGCGAGATCGAGATCATGGAAGAGGCCGAAGACCTGGTCCGCCATTTCGAATCCGCGCTCAAGCAGCGCCGCCGCGGCACCGTCATCCGCCTCAAGGTGAATGCCGAGATGCCGGAGGACCTGCTGGCCTTCGTGATCGACGAGCTCGACGCCGACCGCGCCGACGTGTTCCCGCTCGAGGGCCTGATCGGTCTTGCCAGCACCTCGAAGCTGATCGTCGATGAGCGGCCGGATCTCAAGTTCTCGCCGTTCAACCCGCGCTTCCCGGAGCGCATCCGCGACATGGGTGGCGATTGCTTCGCCGCGGTCCGGCAAAAGGATATCGTCGTCCACCACCCGTACGAGAGCTTCGACGTGGTGGTGCAGTTCATCCTGCAGGCCGCGCGCGATCCGAACGTGGTCGCCATCAAGCAGACCCTCTATCGCACCAGCGAGAACAGCCCGATCGTCAAGGCGCTGATCGAAGCGGCCGAGGCCGGCAAGTCGGTGACCGCCCTGGTCGAGCTGAAGGCGCGGTTCGACGAGGCCGCCAACATCCGCTGGGCGCGCGACCTGGAGCGCGCCGGCGTGCAGGTGGTCTACGGCTTCGTGGCGCTCAAGACCCACGCCAAGGTCTCGATGGTGATGCGCCGCGAATCCGGCACGCTGCGCTCCTACGTGCATTTCGGCACCGGCAACTATCATCCGATCACGGCGAAGATCTATACCGACCTCAGCTTCTTCACCTGCGATCCAGGCCTGTGCCACGACGCCGCGCGGCTGTTCAACTACATGACCGGCTATGCGACGCCCGAGAGCACGGAGAAGGTCGCGTTCGCGCCGATCACCTTGCGGCCCACGTTGCTGCGCCTCATCAGCGACGAGATCGAGCATGTGAAGGCCGGCCGGCCGGGCAACATCTGGGTCAAGCTCAACTCGCTGGTGGACGGCGAGCTGATCGACGCGCTCTACCGCGCCAGCCAGGCCGGCGTGAAGATCGAGCTGGTGGTGCGCGGCGTGTGCTGCCTGCGCCCTGGCATCGCCGGCCTCTCCGAGAACATCCGGGTCAAGAGCATCATCGGCCGCTTCCTCGAGCATTCGCGCATCGTGTGCTTCGGCGCCGGCCAGGTGTTGCCGTCGCGCCAGGCCAAGGTGTTCATCTCCTCGGCCGACTGGATGCCGCGCAACATGGACCGCCGGCTGGAGACGCTGCTGCCGATCGAGAACCCGACCGTGCATCAGCAGATTCTCGACCAGATCATGATCGCGAATCTCAAGGATAACATGCAGAGCTTTGTATCCGATCCCACCGGCAAGTACCACCGCGTCGAACCTGGCGACGAACCGCCGTTCAGCGCGCACCACTATTTCATGACAAATCCGAGCTTGTCGGGACGCGGTTCAGCGCTTAAGAAGCGTGCCAAGACTCCCAAGCTCAATTTGTTGAAGGGCTGATTCATTGACGGCAACGCTGCGGCAAGCAGCCGCGATCGCCAAAGCTGCAAAGCCCGGGCGGGTCGCGGTCATCGACGTCGGATCGAACTCCGTTCGCCTCGTCGTCTATGACAAGCGCTCGCGCAGCCTGGTTCCGATCTTCAATGAGAAGGCGCTGCCCGGCCTCGGCAAGGGGCTGGAGCGCACCGGCAAGCTGAACGCCGAAGGCCGCAAGGAAGCGTTGATCAACATCCGCCGCTTCGTCGCGCTGACCCGCGCGATGAACGTGACGGACGTCGAGATGCTGGCCACCGCCGCCGTGCGCGACGCCAAGGACGGCAAGGAATTCGCCAAGGAGATCGAGCGGGCCACCGGCGTTGCCGTGCGCGTGATCTCGGGCGAGGAGGAAGCCAAGCTGTCCGCGCTCGGCGTGCTCGCCGGCGTGCCCAATGCCGACGGCCTGATGGGCGACTTGGGCGGCGGCAGCCTCGAACTGGTGCTGCTCAACAAGGGCAAGATCGCGCAGCAGGTGACGCTGCCGATCGGCCCCTTGCGTCTGGTGGAGGCGACCGACGGTGACCTCGACGCCGCGCAGAAGATCGTCGATCGCCAGCTCGAGGAACTCGAGTGGCTGGAGGAGGTCAAGGGCCGCACCTTCTATCCGGTCGGCGGCACCTGGCGTACCCTCGCCAAGATCCATATGGATCAAACGCACTATCCGCTGCACGTGATCCACGAGTACCGGATCGGCCGCCGCTCCGCGGAAGATCTGGCGCGGGTGGTGAGCCGCCTGGGCAAGCGCAGCCTGACGTCGCTCGAAGGCATCTCCAAGCGCCGCATCGACGTGCTGCCCTACGGCGCGCTGATCATGGAACGCCTGCTGCGCGCGGCAAAGCCGGACCGGACTCTGTTCTCCGCCTACGGCCTGCGCGAAGGTTGCCTGTTCGCCAAGCTCAATGCCGGCGACCAGGAAGCCGACCCGCTGCTGGTCGGCTGCGCGGATTTCGCCGGCCTCGACGGCCGGTTTGAATCCATCAGCGATGCGATCGACAACTGGATCTCGCCGTTGTTCTCGGACGATGACGAAGCGCGTGGGCGGCTGCGCGAAGCGGCGTGCCTGCTCTCGGACCTTGGCTGGCGCGAGCACCCCGATTATCGCTCCGAGCAGGCGTTCATGCGCGTCCTGCGCATGCCGGTCGCCGGCATCGATCACGCCGAGCGCGTGGTCCTGGCGTTGGCCATGGCGATCCGCTACGGCGCCGACCTCGACGAGACCCACTATGCCGACCCGTTCATGTCGCTGGTGAAAGACGACGACGTGACCTTCGCCTGGCGCGTCGGCGCCGTCATCCGCCTGGCGTACTCGCTGAGCGGCGGCACCCTTGCGATGTTGAACCAGACCCGGATCAACAGGAAGGACGGCAAGATCTGCCTGCACCTGCCGGAGGATTCGCGCCAGCTGTTCGGCGAAGCGGTGCAGCGCCGCTTGGAGGCCGTCGGCCGCGCGTTCGACAAGGCCGTGCAGATCGTCTAGGTCGGCGCACGCCCATCGTCTTCACTCTATCGTCACCCCGGCCTTGAGCCGGGGTCCATTGGGCCGAGGCTCGTGCGGCGGATGAGTGGACCCCGGCTCGCGGCTGTCCGGGGTGACAGCTGTGAAAGCGGAGAGCGGGGCGAAGCGCTCTACTCGAGCGGGATGATCTTGATCGACCGCCCCTTGGCGGTCAGCGCCAGCTTGCCGTGCTTCAGCGCCAGCGCTTCCTCCCCGAACACCTTGTGGCGCCAGCCTTTGAGGGCCGGCACCTTGGCGTGGTCGTCGGCGGCGATGCGCTCCAGGTCGGATGAGTTGCAGATCAGCTTTTGCGCGACCTCGAACTCATCGCAGCGCAGCTTCAGCAATACGCGCAGCAGATCGATCAATGGCCCGAGGCCGGAAGGAATATCGGGCCGCGGCGGCAGCTTCGGCGCCTCGCTGTCGGGAATGGCGAGCCCGCGCTGCACCGCCGCCAGGATCGCTTCGCCGTTGCGGCTATCTGCGAACCCGCGAGTCAGACCGCGGCATTGCGCCAGCGCTTCCGCAGTCTCCGGCACGTGCGCGGCAATCTCGACGATGTTCTCGTCATTCAGCACGCGGTTGCGCGGTACGTCGCGACTCTGCGCTTCGCGCTCGCGCCACGCCGCGACCTCTTTCAGCACGGCGAGGAAGCGCGGCTTCTCGGAGCGGGTCTTCAGCCGCTTCCACGCGTTCTCCGGATTGAACTCGTAGGTGGCCGGATCGGTCAGCAGCGCCATCTCGTCGTCGATCCAATCCAGGCGCCCGGTCTTCTCCGCCTTGTCGTGCAGCTTCTGATAAATGCCGCGCAGATGGATCACATCCGACAAAGCATAGTCGAGCTGCCGCGCCGAGAGCGGCCGGCGCGCCCAGTCGGTGAAGCGCGCCAGCTTGTCCAGCCGCACATTGGCGAGCTTGCCGGCCAGCGTCTCGTAGCTGGCGGCATCGCCGAACCCGCACACCATCGCCAGCACCTGAGTGTCGACGATCGGCTTGGGAATCGCGCCGGTCATGCGGAAAAAGATTTCCACATCCTGCCGCGCGGCATGGAAGACCTTCGTGATCTTGGTGTTTTTCAGCAGCGCGGCCAGTGGCGCCAGGTCCAGGCCTGCCGCCATGGTATCGATCGCCGCCACCTGGTCGGTTTCGGGGCCGGCGATCTGCACCAGGCAGAGGATCGGCCAATAGGTCTTTTCGCGCAGGAACTCGGTATCGATGGTGATGAACGGCGCATGCGCCAAGCCGCCGCAAAACTCGGCCAGGTCCTCGGATTTCGTGATCAGCTGGGGATCTGCGGAAGAGTGACGAACCATTGAACGATGCTATAGCGGGTTTGCCGGAGTCTGAAAAGGGCAGGGGAATGGCCCATTCCGGGCCAGCCTTGACAAAGCCCGGCTTTCCATGGCTTCTCCCGCCGAAACCTTGGAATCTTTGAGGAAATTCGCCATGCACGCCTACCGCACGCACACTTGCGGCGCGCTCCGAATGGCCGATGTGAGCCAGCAGGTCCGGCTCTCCGGCTGGGTCCATCGCAAGCGCGATCATGGCAATCTGGTCTTCATCGACCTGCGCGACCACTACGGCCTCACCCAGTGCGTGCTCGACGTCTCCTCGCCGCTGTTCAAGTCGGTCGAGCAGACCCGAGTCGAGAGCGTCGTCACCGTCACCGGCAAGGTGGTGAAGCGCCCGGCCGAGACTGCCAACCCCAAGCTGCCGACCGGCGAGATCGAGTTGCAGATCACCGACTACACCATCCAGTCGGTATCGGACTTGGTGCCGCTGCAGGTCAACAGCGACGAGGATGCCGGCGAGGAAATCCGCCTGCGCTACCGCTTCCTCGATCTGCGCCGCGACCGCGTGCACGCCAACATCGTGCTGCGCTCGCGCGTGATCTCCTCGATCCGCCGCCGCATGATCGAGTCCGGCTTCACCGAGTTCCAGACGCCGATCCTGACCTCGTCCTCGCCGGAAGGCGCGCGCGACTTCCTGGTGCCGGCGCGCTTGCATCCCGGCAAGTTCTACGCGCTGCCGCAGGCGCCGCAGCAGTTCAAGCAGCTGCTGATGGTCGCCGGCTTCGATCGTTATTTCCAGATCGCGCCCTGCTTCCGCGACGAGGACAGCCGCGCCGACCGCTCGCCGGGTGAGTTCTACCAGCTCGATTTCGAGATGTCGTATGTCACCCAGGAAGACGTTTTCAACACCATCGAGCCTGTGTTGCACGGCGTGTTCGAGGAATTCGCCGGGGAGCGCAAGGTGTCGTCTTTGCCGTTCCCGCGCATCCCGTTCGAACAGTCGATGCTGAAATACGGCTCGGACAAGCCCGACCTGCGCAACCCGATCGTGATCGCCGACGTGACCGAGCCTTTCCGCGGCTCCGGCTTCGGCATCTTCGCCAAGGCGATCGACGGCGGCGCGATCGTGCGCGCGATTCCCGCGCCCGGCGCCGGCTCGAAGCCGCGCAGCTTCTTCGACAAGCTGAACGAGTGGGCCCGCTCGCAGGGCGCCGGCGGTCTCGGCTACATCATCTATGAGGCCGGTGGTGCCAAGGGTCCGATCGCCAAGAACCTGGACGAGGCGCGCGTCGCCGCCATCAGGGCCGCGAGCGGCGCCAGGGACGGCGATGCCGTGTTCTTCGCCTGCGACAAGAAGGACGTCGCGGCCAAGTTCGCCGGCACGGTCCGCACCCGCCTGGGCGAGGAGCTGCAGCTGATCGATTCCAAGCGGTTCGAGTTCTGCTGGATCGTCGACTTCCCGATGTACGAGTACAACGAGGAGCTCAAGAAGATCGAGTTCAGCCACAACCCGTTCTCCATGCCGCAGGGCGGAATGGACGCACTGCTGAATAAAGATCCGCTGACCATCAATGCGTTCCAGTACGACATCGTGTGCAACGGCGTCGAGCTGTCCTCGGGCGCGATCCGCAACCATCTGCCGGAGATCATGTACAAGGCCTTCGAGATTGCCGGTTATCCGGCCAGCGAGGTCGAGAACAAGTTCGGCGGCATGCTGAATGCCTTCAAGTTCGGCGCACCGCCCCACGGCGGCTCGGCGCCGGGCATCGACCGCATCGTCATGTTGTTGGCGGACGAGAAGAATATCCGCGAAGTCATTGCCTTCCCGCTGAATCAGCGGGCGGAGGACCTGTTGATGCAGGCGCCGACGGAAGTGCCGCCGGCACGCCTGAAGGAACTGAGTATCAGGCTTGACCTTCCGCTCAAGAAGGTCGGCCAGTAGCCACTAGCGCCCGCCGGGCAAACTGGTAGACTTGCGCCGCCTTGAGATGACCCCGGAAGCAACCGGAAGGCTGGAGACACGAGGCTTGATACAGGGACGCCCATGAGCAATCCGTTGGCCGACGGCTTTTCAATGCCGGCCGAATGGGTGCCACACGAGCGATGCTGGATGGCTTGGCCAAGCCGGTCGGAGACCTGGGGCGAGCATCTGGATGGCGCTCGCGATGTCGTCGCCGAAATCGCCAACACCATCGCGCGGTTCGAGCCGGTCACCATCGTCACCAAGCCGAAGAACGTGGCGGAGGTCTCGCTGCTCACCGCCAACGGCGTCGCGCAGGTGTCGCTGACGCACGACGATTGCTGGATACGCGACTACGGCCCGACCTTCCTGATGAACAAGGCGAAGGGTGTCGCCGGCGTCACCTGGCGCTGGAACGCCTGGGGCTTCCGCTACGAGGACCACGAGCGCGACGCCAAGGTAGCGGGAGAGATCCTGAAGCATCTCGAGATGAAAGCCTATTCGCACAATCTCGTGCTGGAAGGCGGCGGCATCGACGTGGACGGCGAGGGCACGGTGATCGCGAGCGAAGCGACCCTGCTCAATACCAACCGAAACCCCGACATGACGCGCGAGCAGGTCGAAGAGGTGCTGATCGAATATCTCGGTGTGCAGCAGGTGATCTGGCTTGGCGAAGGTCTGCAGGACGACCAGACTGGCGGCCAGATCGGCAATGTCGCGCGCTTCGTGCGGCCGGGTACTGTGCTGGCCTTGAGCTGCGCCGATCCGGCCGATCCGAACCACAAGATTCTCACCGACAACATCCAGCGCCTGAAAGCCGCGCGCAACGCCAAGGGCCAGACACTCGATGTGGTGGAGGTCGAGCAGCCGCGGCCCTTGTTCGACCCGGAGGGCAAGCGGCTCGCGTTGTCCTATGTCAATCTCTACATGCCGAACGACGGCATCGTGATGCCGGCCTTCGACGACGGCGCCAACGACCGCAAGGCGTTCGACGTGATGACCAGGCTGTTCCCCAAGCGCGAGGTGGTGCAGATCCCCGCGCTCGAGCTCGCCTATGGCGGTGGCGGCATCCACGCCTTCACCTTGCCGCAGCCGGTCGGCACTATCGTCAAGCCCTGATCGCATCCCGGAGGATGGCATGTTGAAGTTGTTCTACGCGCCCGGCAGCTGCGCGCTGGCCTCGCACATCGCACTCGAAGAGGCCGGTGCCGAGTATACTGGCCATCGCGTCGACACAGCCGCGGGTGACCAGCGCAAGCCGGAATATCTCGCGATCAACCCGAAGGCTCGCGTGCCCGCGCTGGCCACCGATCGTGGCGTGCTGACGGAGAACCCGGCAATCCTCACCTTCATCGCGCAGAGCTTTCCGAAAGCGAAGCTGGCGCCGTTCGACGATGCCTGGGCGTACGCGCAGGTGCAGTCCTTCAACGCCTATCTGTGCGCAACGGTGCACGTCGCTCACGCCCACCGCATGCGCGGCTACCGCTGGGCCAACGAGCAATCCTCGTTCGACGACATGAAACGCAAGGTGCCCGAGACCGTGGGCGCCTGCTTCGAGCTGATCGAGCGCGAGATGTTCAAGGGCCCGTGGGTGATGGGCGAGGCGTACTCGATCTGCGACCCGTATCTGTTCACGCTGTCCGACTGGATGGAGGCGGACGGCCTCGATCCGAAGCGCTTCCCCAAGGTGCACGACCACCGCACGCGCATGCACGAGCGCCCGGCCGTGAAGCGCGCACTGGCGCAAGAGGGCAGGGGCTAGAGCACCACTCCTGCGACCCACTCCATTTGTCATCCCGGCCTTGAGCCGGGATCCACTCCTCCGTCGCACGAGCATGCGAACATTCGAAGGTTCGTGCCGCTGCGCCATGGGCCCCGGGTCAAGCCCGGGGTGACGGTGGAGTGGTGCCAAGTTGTGCGAAGTCGGCGGCTGCTACACCAGCCGGTCCGGCAATTGCCGCCCCGCGAAATGCGCGTCCAGATTATCCAGCGCCTTGAACCCCATCGCGTTGCGCGTGTCCACCGTCGCGCTGCCGAGGTGCGGCAGCAGGAACACGTTCGGCAATTCGCGATAGCCGGGATGGATATTGGGCTCGTTCTCGAACACGTCGAGCCCGGCCGAGAACAGCTTACCCGACTTCAGCGCCGCAATCAGTGCCACATCGTCGACCAGCCCGCCGCGCGACGTGTTCACCACGACCGCCTTGTCCGGCAGGCGCGCGATGCGTTCGGCGTTCAGCCAGTGATAGGTCTCGGCGCCGCCCGGCGCGTTGATGGACAGGAAGTCGCAGTGCGGCAGCAAGTCCTCCGCTCGCTCATGGTAGATCGCGCCCTGCTCCTGGTCGGCGGGCAGGCGCTTGCGATTGTAGTAGTGGACCTGCATGTCGAACGCCCGCGCGCGCTTGGCGACCGCCTGGCCGATGCGGCCCATGCCGAAGATGCCGAGCCGCTTGCCGGTCATGTGGACGCCCAGCATGTAGGTGGTGGACCACGACTTCCAGCTGGCGTCGCGCACCGCGCGCTCGCCTTCATAGGCGCGCCGCGCCGCGCCCAGCATCAGCAGCAGCGCGATGTCCGCGGTCGCGTCTGTCAGAACGTCCGGGGTGTTGGAGACCGGCAGCCCGCGCTGCTTGGCGGCGTTGAGGTCGATATGCTCGTAGCCGACCGAGAAAGTCGCGATCATCTTGACCGACTTGGGCAGCCGGCCGATCACCTCGGCAGTCAGCTTGTCGGTCGGCGTCACCAGCACGGCGTCCGCGCCTTCCGCGCCTTTCACCAGCTGGTCCGCCGACAGCACGCCGTCGAGCTCGTTCAGCCGCGCCTCGTAGTCCTTGGTCAGGCGGCGCGTCACGTCGTCAGGCAAACGGCGGGTGACGAAGATGGTCGGCTTCTGCGGCATGGAACCCTCTGAAATCCTCAAGCTTTACTTTCGGTGGAGGGCCCTATGATGGCGATGCGGCCCATGCGATAATTTCTGAAAGCGGCCCCGATTGGTGAAGAGGCGACAGGTGAGCGGTTCTTGGATGCGTCGGCAAGTGGTTGGAATGACGAAGGCTTTTGCACTTTCGACGAGCGTGCTGGCAATCGCGGCCGGCGCCGCGCAGGCGGCACAGCTGGTGCCGCACCGCGCGGTCTATGAACTCAGCGCCAAATCCGCCGGCGGCTTCGGGCGCAGCGGCGCCTTGCGCGGCCTCCTCACCTACGAGCTGATGGACGATTGCGAAGGCTGGAGCGTCAACCAGAAGGCCGGCCTCGACGTGTCGGCGCCGGACGGCGAGGGCCATCGCTTCGAATGGAGCCAGGCAACCTGGGAAGCCAAGGACGGATCGAGCTACCGCTACTTCATCAAGGACAGCCAGGACGGCAGCACCGGCAACCAGCGCCGCGGCGAGCTGGTCTACCCGAAGGCCGGCGCCGACGGCAGGCTGACCACCGAGTTGCCCTCGAAGGGCGAGACCGACATCCCGGTGGTGCTGCTGCCCGTGCAGCATACGCTGGAGCTGATCGAGCGCGCCGGCAACGGCGAGACCGTGTTCCTCGCCCAGATCTTCGATGCGACGGTCGATGAGAAGCCGGTGGAGATCAGCGCCGGCTTCGGGCCATCCGAAGCGGACGGCAAGACCAAGGCGGAAGACTTCGCGCCGCTCAAGGGCGTTGCCTCGCGCCATGTCGATTTTGCCTTCTTCGTGCAGAACCTGCCGGACGGCACGCCGGACTTCGAGCAGAGCATCCAGCTGTTCGACAACGGCGTCGTCTCGCGCGTCAATTTCGAGTTCGGCGGGCTGCCGGTCCTCGGCACCCTGCGCAAGCTCGAGATGCTCGAACCGCAGACCTGCAACTAGCGAAGGCGCGCAACGGTGGCCTGATCTTCAGCGCCGCCGAAGTATTTCTCCAGCGCATCCAGAAAGATATCCTCCTGCGGAGCGGCGCGGCCGAACAACGTTGCGCAGGAATGAAACTTCATATCGTCCGGCGAACCCAGGATCTCGTAAGCCGATTTGCCGTTGACCTGGAGAATCAGGCGCACACACTCCCGCAGCCTGGAGCCAAGAACCGGATGCTTCAGATAGGCCTCGGCTTCGCGCAGCGATGAGATGGCATAGCGTTGCGCCATCGCGGAGTGACCAAGCCCGGCGATCTGCGGGAAGATAAACCACATCCAGTGGCTGTGCTTGCGGCCGTTCCTCAGCTCTGTGCGCACGCGCTCATAGACCGGCGCCTGCGCATCGACGAAGCGCTGCAGATCGAACGGATCGTCCGTCATGGCTAACCTCCGGTCAGCGCCGCTTGATCTCGATCCCGCGCCCCTTGCCGATGCTGCCCTTTCCGAGCTTGGCGCGCACCGCGTCGATCGCGGCCTCGACCTTGCGGCGCTGCGCGGCGTCGGGGTCGGCGAGGTCGGTGGGGTCGGCGTCCGCGGCGTCGCGGATGTCGCCGACGCCGATGCCGATCAAGCGATACGGGATGCCGGTCGCTTCCTTCTCCAGCAGCGCGCGGCCGCAGCGGAACAGCGTCTCCGCCAGCTGGGTCGGCGCGTTCAGCGACATCTGGCGCGAGATGATGCGGAAACTGGCGGTCTTGAGCTTGAGATGCACGTTGCCGCCGGCAAGGCCGGCGCGCTTCAGCCGCTCGGACACCTTTTCGCACAGTGGCCACAGCTCGTGCTTGAGCGCTTCGAGATCGGCGATGTCGACATCGAACGTGGTTTCCGCCGACACGCTCTTGGTCTCGCCCTCGGGATCGACGATGCGCTCATCCTGGCCGCGCGCCAGGTGCCACAGGTGCGCGCCCAGCTTGCCGTAACGCGCGACGAGATCGCGCTCCGCCATGGATTGGATCTGCCCCAGCGTGGTCAGCCCGTCCTTGGCCAGGCCGTCGCTGGTCTTCTGGCCGATGCCCCACACGAAGCGCACCGGCTTGTCGGCGAGGAACGAGAGGGTCTCCGCCTTACCGATCACCGAGAAGCCGCGCGGCTTGTTAAGGTCGGAGGCGATCTTGGCCAGGAATTTGTTGTGGCTGAGGCCGATCGACACTGTGATGCCGACCTCCCGCTCGATCTTCAGCGCGAGGCGCGCGAGGCTTTCCGCCGCGCTGCCCTTGTGCAGCGTCTCGGTGCCGGTGAGATCGAGGAAGGCTTCATCGATCGATAACGGCTCCACCAGCGGTGTCAGCTCAAGCATCAGCGCGCGGACTTCCTTGCCCGCCTTCTGATATTTCGCCATGTTAGGAGGCAAGATGGTGGCGTTCGGGCAAAGTTTCCTAGCCTGGAACATCGGCATGGCCGACCGGACGCCGGAGATTCGAGCAATATAACAGCAGGTTGAGACAACGCCGCGGGTTGAGCCACCTATGATAAGTGGCCTATCTCGTAAGTCTGGATTGTCGCGCTTCTCGATCGCGGCGTAAAAGGCATCGCAATCTATGTGCGCTATGGTGAGCTCGAAAAGCTCGCTATGACGGACCAGGCGCGGTGAGCGGCATTTGGGGCAACGGACGGCCATGGCGGCCCCAGGCGCCACCCGAGCGCCGCAATCCCGGCAAAAGCCGTGCTGGGATTGGGCCTGCTCCGGAAGGGCGTCTGGCATGGCTTAAGGGCACCTGCCCAAAAGAGTTAATACAAGGTTGAACACCATTTGTTTACCATTGTCCAATTATGCATAAGTTGGGTGAAACCTGCCCTGGGTGATCGAGTCGATGGGGTTGGGCAGGCTAGCCAGAAATTTGGCCGATTTGTACCGGGGAATATCCGGCCGGAGGACCAATGCTTGAGAGGCAACAGATGACGCCGGAGGAAAAGCGCCGCCGCGCGTCCGAGAAGACGATCCTGATCGTCGAAGACAACGAGCTCAACATGAAGCTCTTCCACGATCTGATCCAGGCGCACGGCTACAACATTCTGCAGACCAAGGACGGCATGGAAGCGCTGAAGCTCGCGCGTCAGCACAAGCCGGACCTGATCCTGATGGACATCCAGTTGCCGGAAGTCAGCGGCCTGGAAGTCACCAAGTGGATCAAGGAAGACGACAACCTCAAATCCATTCCCATCATTGCCGTCACGGCGTTCGCGATGAAGGGCGACGAGGAGAAGATCCGCGAGGGTGGCTGCGAAGCCTACATCGCCAAGCCGATCTCCGTCGTTCAATTCCTGGAAACCGTCGACCGCTTCTTGCAGTAGGTTCGATTACCTATGTCGGCGCGGGTTCTGGTCGTTGACGATATCGCCGCCAATGTCCGCTTGCTGGAAGCGAAGCTCGCGGCCGAGTATTTCGAGGTCATGACGGCGTCGAGCGGCAAGGAAGCCCTCGCGCTCATCGAAAAGCAGACTCCCGATATCGTGCTCCTGGACGTGATGATGCCGGAGCTCGATGGGTTCGAGGTGTGCAAGCGCATCCGCGCCAATCCGCGCACCCGCTTCCTGCCGGTGGTGATGGTCACGGCGCTCAGCGATCAGGCCGACCGCGTGCGCGGCCTCGAGGCCGGCGCAGACGATTTTCTCACCAAGCCTGTGAACGACCTCGCGCTGTTCGCGCGCGTGCGCTCGCTCGTCCGCCTGAAAATGATCATGGACGAATGGCGCATGCGCGAGCAGACCTCCGGCGCCTTCGACGTGCTGTCGACCGAAGCCGAGCCGGAGGAGGAGGATCACACCGGCGCCAAGGTGCTGCTGGTGGAGAGCTTCGCGCCCGCCGCTCAGCGCACCACCACCATCCTGGCCGCCGACAAGGACACCGTCGAGGTCGCCGCCAATTCCGCCGACGCCATGCAGAAGTCGGCCAAGGGCAACTACGACCTCGTCATCACCGGCCTGCAGATCGGGCAGGAGGACGGGCTGCGGCTCTGCTCCAACCTGCGCTCCGCCGACGAAACGCGGCAGGTGCCGATCCTGCTGATCGTCGACGAGTTCGAGATGCCGCGCCTGGTCAAGGGCCTCGACATCGGTGTCAGCGATTACCTGATGAAGCCGATCGACGCCAACGAGCTGCTGGCGCGCGTGCGCATCCAGGTGCGCCGCCGGCGCTATCAGGACCGCCTGCGCACCAACTACGAGCGCAGCCTGTCGATGGCGCTGACCGACGTGCTGACCGGCGTCTATAACCGCCGCTACGCGCTGCGCCACATGGAAGGCCTGATGAAGCGCGTTGGCGATACCGGCAAGGCGCTGTCCGTGATGGTGTGCGATCTCGACCGCTTCAAGTCGGTCAACGACACTTATGGCCATGCCGCGGGCGACGAGGTGCTGAAGCAGTTCGCCCAGCGCGCCACCCAGTGCATGCGCAACATCGACATGGTGGCCAGGTTCGGCGGCGAGGAATTCGTCATCCTGCTGCCCGACACCGAAGGCGACAACGCGCTGAAAGCGGCGGAGCGCCTGTGCGCCAAGATCGGCTCGACCCCGATGGACGTCGCCGACGCGCCGGAGGGCAAGCTCACCGTCACGGTCAGCATCGGCGTTGCCTCCACCACCGTGGCGATGCCCGGCGAAGAGCTCATCAAGCTCGCCGACGCCGCCCTCTACCGCGCCAAGCAAGGCGGCCGCAACCAGGTCTGCGCCGACCCCAGTGCGCTATTGGTCGCTTGAGACTGCGGCTGCGCCGGCTATCGGCGTAGCGACAACACAGCGGCCACATCAGCAAACATACGGAATGTCTTGGGCCGCGCGGCTCGCATATACTCCTTCAACGCCCGGATCTCCTCGCGCGACCAGGTGACGTAGCTGTCGGGGTTCAACTGCTTGATCGCATCGAGATCGAGCACGCGCCTGGTGTCGCCGAACACGTCCCGGACAAGGGACGAGATCTTCGGCGAGTTGGACTCGACCGCGACAAATGGCGTCCTGGTCGCGATGCACATCGTGACGGCGTGGAATCTGCCGGTCACGACTAATGCGTGCGAGGACAGCCACTTGGCGTAGGCCGCGGCGGTTTGCCGCCCATCGTTGGCGCCCTGCGGCCGCCGCTGCATCGGCCGGACCGGCCAGCCGCGGCGGTCGCACAATGTTGCGATCGCCTGTGAAACTTCGCCGAGTACGCTGTCGGTGCCGCAGATGCCGCTACGCCGCCATGCGCTCTTCAGCGGCGTGGACAGCGTCAGATCAGGGACGACCTTGCTCGTGATGGCGCGCGCCTCGAGCTCGGCCAGGCTGCCGCTCTCGCGCACCCAGATGCGATCGAAAGCACGCAGCTCGTCGGCCACATCATCCTCGATGTCGCTGATGGTGGCGTTGAGCAGGAACGCCGGGACGCCAAGGTCGTCATGGGCGAAATTTCCAAGCTGGCTCAGATATCGGGCGCGAGGGCGGCTGGCGGAGTGGTGGATGCTGCCTTCGCCATTGACCACGATGCCGGCGATCGCGGGAAATCGCGGAATCTCGTGCCGAAACGTCCGCCAATCCACGCCGACACGATGCGACCATGCCGAGGTCATGCCGTGCGCGGTAAGTCCGCCTGTCAACGTACTCATCACCAATTCGCAGCCATAGTGACGGGTGGCGCCGGTATCGTTGAAGATCGCCAGATTGAGCGGAGGCCGATCGGTCACTGTTGGCAGAACGCGTTCCCAAAGCCTGGTCAGCATGATGCCGCAATGCCGGAGGGCGTCGCATCGTCGCACCGCGCGATGCCGAACATCGTGCTCAGTTCGGATGCCGTCGTGCTGACGCGGCAGCCGAGACGGCCGGTCAGGCTCAGGAACTTCCGGTCGCCATTGAGGTGATGGCGTACCGTCTCGCCCGGGATGTACGCGTGGCCGCCAGCCATCGAAAAGCCGGCCAAAACCACGTCGGTCGCGCCGCCCCAGATGGCCAGCACGGCGGCGAAAATCCCGTGCGAAATGCGGTCATCGCGCTTGCCTACTCCCAACGGCACGCCACACACGGCATCGATGATCGCGGCGCGCTCATCGACGGAGATGGAGGTGAGGTGACGATAGGCAAAACCAACCTCGTCCAGCACTTGGCGGCCGTGTTGCACATTCATCCCCGCCTCGACAAACAAGAGCTCGTCGGTCGACAGGCCGCGCAAGGCGGCGGTGGTCGCGCGCCTCACCTCGTTGTTCCCCAGCGTTGCGAAGCCGGCCACCACGGTAATGTCGGGCCGCTCGATGCCCAGACGACGAGCGATCCAGGGCGAGCCGTTGACACAAATGACGGTATCGATGCCGACGAGATCGGGAGCCGCCGCGCCGGGTGCCGATCCGATGATCAGACAACGGCGGTGCTCCAAACGCGCACGCCATCGACTGCGCAGCAAGGCGAGTCGGTCAGCTTCCGCCATATCGTTCAAGCGACCATCCCCTGGGTCCCCATTTTCGCGGAGGATAGCGGACATTCTCGCACAAAGGGTAGGCTTATGGTTGCTCTGGAGGCCTCGAGACGATCAACCAACGGCCATGCCCGATTTCTGCGGCCGGATCGGGTGCAATACGGATCTCTGTGAGTTGGATGCCGTCGGCCTTCAGGGACGTGACGAACCTGTCCCAAGCGCGAAACATCGCTTCGACCCCGCCGTCGCGCAGGTAGAGTGCAAGGATGTGCGGCGACCTGGGGCGCAGCGCTTCAAGCCGCTTCAACATCGCCGCGCGGTGGCGGGGCGACCACAACGGCATGATCCGTACCAGCGATGCTGCAACGCCGGCAACGGCGCCCAGGATGCGGCGGCTCCGGAGGCGGGTGCTGCTGACGATACCCATTTTGGCTTGTCCCCACTGCCTTAAGAGCCTCGTCGTGCTCGGCCGCAGCAGAAGGAACGTGACGCGATCCGCAAGCCGCACGATCTGCAGGGCGGGGTCGCGTGCATATTCGTCTACGAAAGAGAGCCCGTCGCGCGTCAGGTCATAGTGCAGCACAATGCCGCCGCCTTCCGCCTCGCCCCGGGCTGCGCGGGGAAGCCATGCCGGATGACGATTGCCATGAACCTGCGCCCAGCGTTCGGCGTCCTGTGGCAAGTGGCTGCGAATCTCAGGAGACAATAGTCCGGCGGCGAGCTGCCGCATCAGGGTCGTCTTGCCGGAACCCGACGGGCCGGCGACGACAATCACGTGAGCGATTTTCGCGGAATGCTCCACCATGCAGCCGGATATAACCATGGTGCCTCGACTTGGCGAGCGGACAAGCGAAAGGCGCTTGGCTATGCCAAGCGCCCGATATCGGTCGTCCAGTCTGACCGAAGCTACTTAATCTTCGATTCCTTGAAGGCGACGTGCTTGCGCGCCACCGGATCGTACTTCTTGAACTCGAGCTTCTCGGTCGAGGTGCGCGGATTCTTCTTGGTCACGTAGTAGTAGCCGGTGTCCGCCGTGCTCACCAGCTTGATCAGGACCGTGTTGGACTTCGCCATTTCTCAATCTCGTCAGTGCCATAGGGCCAAAAAAGGTGGGCGCACCATAGCCACGGAACGCCCAAAGTCAAGCCCGCGTGCCGCCGCGGGCGAGCCGACGCGGTTTGGTCGGAGCGCGGAGAACAAGAGAATCTTTTCTATATACCAATAACTTAGCCGGTTCTCCTCCGACCGGAACGCGGGCCTGCCAACGCGCCAGCGCAAGGCGGATCAGCGCCCAGGTCACATCGACGATGTTGAGCCGGTCCAGTTCCGCCACCTTGCGCCAGCGCAGGTCGAGCAGTTCGCCGTTGCTTTGCAGTGCGCCAACCGCGGTCCCGCCATCGCCCAGGAAGAAGCGCGTGTTGTAGCGCCGGTGCGAGCCGACCGGCGTGATCGCGCGCAGCACGAAGTCGAGAGCGCCGAAGTCCGGCGCGGAGCTGGCTTGCCCATAGGCCTGCCAGACGTCGGCCTCGCCCGGCCTGCCGCTGCCGCCGCCGGCCAGCATGAGCCCAGTCTCCTCGTGCAGCTCTCGCAGGGCCGCCCGCAGGAAGGCGACTGGGGGCCGCCGGCCGCTGCCCAGAGCCTTGGCGACCGCCGGATGAAGCCGCTCACGGAAACCCGATGGCAGGTGGTCGCCCGGATCGACGCGGCCTCCAGGCACGACATAGATGTCAGGAAGGAACGTGGTCTTGGAATGCCGCCGTCCGAGCAGGATCTCAGGCGCCTCGCGCTTGCCGCGCAGCAGGATCAGGCCGGCGGCGTCGACCGGCCGCACGACCCTGCCGGCGGTCATTGGGTAAGGAGCGGCGCGTCCTCGTCGTCGCTTTGCTCGTTCTGGCCCAGCTGCGGCGGCTCGGCCAGATGGACGGCGCTCGCGAACATGTCGGGCTTGGAGACCAGGCGCAGCGCGACCTCGAGGTCGATCGGGTTCTCCTGCTCGCGCGCCGGGCAGGTCTTGCGCAGCGCTTCCAGGCCCTTGGTGTCGTCCGGCTTCACGACGTTGCGGCGGTCGGTCGGCACCATCGGCAGCCGGCCGGCGGTGAGGTCCTGCATCACTTCATCGGCGGTGCGATAGGTCGAGGTGCAGATGCTGGGCAGCACCCCCAGATGATGCAGCGTGTAGCCCGACGGCGCATGGAAGCGTGCCCAGGTCAGCGTGATCTCGCCCTGGTTGGGCAGCGGCAGGACGGTCTGCACCGTGCCCTTGCCGTAGGTGTTGCTGCCGACTACCACGGCGCGGCGGTTGTCCTGCAGCGCGGCGGCGACGATCTCGGCGGCGGACGCGGAGTTGCCGTCGACCAGCACCACGATCGGCTTGCCGTTGGTGATGTCCTCGCCGCTCGCCTCGAAATACTGGTGGCTGTCCGGGTGGCGGCCGTGGGTGGAGACCACGCGCCCCTCGGTCAGGAACAGGTTGGAGACGGCGACCGACTGGTTCAGCAGTCCACCGGGGTTGTCGCGCAAGTCGATGATGAGGCCGCTGAGGCGCGGGCCGATTTCCTGCTCGGCATCCTCCACCGCGCGCTTCAGGCTTTCGGCGGTCTCGGAGTTGAAGCTGTAAATGCGGAAATAACCGACATCGCCTTCGCGCCGGTAGTTCACGGTTTCCGGCACCACGTGGGCACGGGTGATCGAAACGACGAACGGATCGGACTCCTCGACCCGCCGGATCGTGATGTCGACCGTGCTGTCGACCGGACCGCGCAGCTTGTCCACCACCTGCTGCTGGTTGAGGCCCTTGGTGGTCTGGCCGTCGATCTCGGTGATGACGTCGTCGTTCTTGAGCCCCATGCGCTCGGCGGGCGTGTAGTGCATGACGGAGATGACGCGCACCTCGTCGTCCTCGACCGAGATGCGCACGCCGATGCCGCCGAAGCCGTCGCGCGCCGCGCGGTTCTCGCGCGCGTTCTGGGCGCCGGCGTAGCGCGAGAACTGGTCGAGCTTGCCGACCACGCCGCTGAACATCGCCTCGTAGACCTTCTCGGTCGGCGCGGTCTTGATCTTCTCGGAATCCTCGGTCGCCTCGGTCAGCATGTCGGCGGTCAGGTCGCCCCAATCCTCGGCGTCATAGTCGGCATCGACGGTCCGGCTGTAGGCGATCTGGTTCTTGAGGAGCAGCTCGACCTTGTCGCCGGTGCGGCGCGTGGTCACATCGGAATCGATGGTGCTTAGCTGCTGCATGCCGGCGAGCGCCAGGGTGCCGATATCCGGCTTGTCGATATAGACCTGCTCGATATCCTCGAAGCCTGCCTCGAACATCTGGCGGGACAGGGCGGATGGGTCGGTGTCGGAGCTGCTGCCGGCGCAGCCGGCGATGGCGAACCCGAGAAACGCGAACAGAGCCACGCCACGGGCGCGGCCACCGAAATCAAAAGATGGCATTCGAATCGTTCTGACCATGAGTTTCAGCCAAATTAGGCCGCAGCCGCCAAAAACACGTTAACAGCGCGGCTACACTATCAAATTCGGCGAGTCATGCCAGTGCCTGTCAAACGACAGACCCATGATCTTCATGGTAGGTTCCGCCCGCCAGCCGGTTACCGGCGCTTGCGGCCCTTTCCTCGCGATTTCACCGATTTAGGCCGCTTTGGGCCTAATTTGGCGGGGCGATGGGGGGTGCTTCGCCGCTGTTCGCCCACCAGCCTGCGCACTGCCCGATCATCCTGGTGAGCGCTCCCGCCGGCGACCAGCTCAAAGGTTAATCCGCCGGTCAGCGGTTGGGCGGCGGCAAGTCGGACGGTGATCGGCGCCCCCAACTGGAAGGCGCGCCCGTTGCGCCGGCCGATCAGCGCGTGTGACCGCTCGTCGTGGTCGTAGAAATCCGCCGGCAGCGTGCCGACCGGCAGCAAGCCGTCCGCCCCAGTCTCGTTCAGCGTCACGAACAGGCCGAAGCGCGCCACGCCGTTGATCCGCCCGTCGAAATTCTCGCCCACCCGTTCCGACATGAAATGCGCGACATAGCGGTCGATGGCGTCGCGCTCCGCCGCGGCGGCGCGGCGCTCGGTGGCGGAGATATGCTGCCCGGTTGCCTCGAAGGTCGCCGCCGTATCCGGCGGCAAACCGTCCTCGCCGAAGTCGTAGGCGGTGATCAGCGCGCGATGCACCAGCAGGTCGGAATAACGCCGGATCGGCGAGGTGAAATGCGCATAGCGCTGCAGCGCCAAGCCGAAGTGCCCGAGATTCTCCGGCGAGTAGACCGCCGGCATCTGCGATCGCAGGGTGAGCGTGTGGATCATCGCCTCGTACGGCGTGCCCTTGGCCTGCTCCAGCAGCCGCGTGAAATGCTTGGGCCGGATCACCTGGCCGCGCGCCAGCTTGAATCCCAGTCCTTCGATGAACTGCCGGAGAGCCTCGATCCGCACCGGATCCGGCTTGTCGTGCACGCGGTACATGCAGGGCTGGTGGCGCTTCTCCAGCGCTTCCGCCGCCGCCACGTTGGCCGCAATCATGAACTCCTCGATCAGGCGGTGGGAGTCGAGGCGTGAGCGCGGCACGATGCGCTCGATATGGCCGTCCTCGCCCAGGAACACCCGCCGCTCGGGGATGTCGAGATCAAGCGTGCCGCGCGCCTCGCGCGACTTCAGCAGCGCACGGAACGCACCGTAGAGCGGCTTGAGGATCGGCTCCAACAGCGGACGCGTGAAATCGCTCGGCCTGCCATCCTGCGCTGCCTGCACCTGCTCGTAGGTCAGGCGCGCCTGCGATCGCATCAGCCCGCGCATGAAGCGGTGGCGCAGCTTGGTGCCGTTGGCGTCGACAACGATCTCGACCGCCATGCAGGGCCGGTCCTCGTTCGGCTTCAGCGAGCACCAGCCGTTCGACAGCTCCTCCGGCAGCATCGGCACCACGCGGTCCGGGAAATAGGCCGAATTGCCGCGCTCGCGCGCGGTCTTGTCCAGGGCGTCACCGGTGCGCACGTAGTGCGCAACGTCGGCGATCGCTACCAGCAGGCGCCAGCCGCCCTCGTTCTTCGGATCGGTGTCGGGCTCGGCGAACACCGCATCGTCGAAGTCGCGCGCATCGTCGCCGTCGATGGTGACCAGCGGCACCTGGCGCAGGTCGGTGCGCTTGCCGAGCGTCGCCGGTCCGGCTTCCTTCGCTTGCGTCAGCGCGGCGGGCGAGAACTGGAACGGGATCTGATGCTCGGCAATGGAGATGAGGCTGATGGAGCGCGGCTCGTCGGCGCGGCCGATGCGCTCCACCACGCGCGCCTTGGGCTTGCCCAGGCGCCGCGCCGGCTCGGCTTCGACGATCACCAGATCGCCAGTGCGTGCAGAGCCGATATCCTGCGGATGGATCGAGAACTCGGTCTTGATGCGTTTGTCGGTGGGTGTGAGGCGGCCGAAGCCGTCCTTGCCCTTCTCGAACAGCCCGACCACCCGCTGCGCGCGGCTTTCCAAGCGCCGGATGGCGCGTGCCTCGTAGACGTCGGCATCGGTCTGCTTCAGCGACACCAGCACGCGATCGCCGGCGGCGAGCGGCCGGTCGATCTTCTTGTCGTCGACGATGACGATCTTCGGCTCGGCATCGTCGGGCCGCTGGTCGATCGGCCGCGCCCACAAATCGCCGTCGGCGTCGGGGCCGATCACCTGCACCACCGTCACCTCGGGCAACTGGCCGGCTGCCGCCAGCTGCTTGCGGTCGCGGTCGACCTGGCCTTCCTTCTCCAGCTCCTTGAGCAGCGCCTTGAGCGGGATGCGGTCCGCTCCCTTCAGGTGGAAGGCGCGCGCAATCTCGCGCTTGCCGACCGGGCCCTCGCTTTCGCGGATGAAGGTGAGGACCTGTTCCTTGGTGGGGAAGGGAACATGCTTCGCACCGCGCTGCTTGCCCCGGTCGTCCAAGGGCGCGCCGTCGTCCGCGTGCGGCTTGTCAGCCTTGGGGTGCTTTGAACTCGATTTCGACAAACGTGAATTCGTACTCGTTGGCGTTGATGACGTTGTGCTCGATCCCGACCGGACGATAATACGACTGCCCGGCCGTCAGTTCCGCGAAGCGCTGGGTCTTGCCGTCGTCGATCTGCAGCTTGCCGGTGGTCATCGGCACCACGACATAGTCGTAGCTGTGCCGGTGCCAGGTGGTTTCCGCCCCCGGCGCAAACCGCCATTCGGTGACGAGCACGCGGTCATTGTCGACTTGCACGGTGGGCTTGGCAGGCGGGCGGGACATGCGACTCAGGCTCCAGGTTCGGGCGCATCATATCGTGCCTCCACTCGACCGTCATCCCGGACCAGCCGCGTAGCGGCGCGATCCGGGATCCATGGTCTTGCCGCACGTGCGGCTGCCAAGCGGAGCCCGGCTCAAGGCCTGGATGACGTGGGAGTAGTGGCAGCGCCGGTGCGAATTCCCGCAGCGCTATTCGGCGCTCTTCTTCGCAGCTTTCTTGGCGGCCTTGGGCGCAGACTTCTTCTCGGTCTTCGGCTTCGCTGCCTTTTTCGCCGCCTTCGGCTTCACGTCCTTGGGCGCGCCTTCGCTCAGTTCCTGCTTGGGGGCCGCCTTCTTCGCGGCCTTCTTGCCGAACCGCCCGCCGCCACCGCCGCCGCCCTTGGCGACGCGGTCGGCGATCAGGCCGATGGCCTGCTCGAGCGTCACGGACTCCGGCGCGATGTCCTTCGGGATGGTGGCGTTGACCTTGCCCCACTTCACGTAGTGGCCGTAGCGGCCGTCGTGCAGCGTGACTGGCTGGTTGTCTTCGGGGTGATTGCCGACCGGCTTGCCGGGCGCGGCGCCGCGGCCGCGGCCCTTGCTCTCCTGCGCCAGCAGGTCGACGGCGCGGTTGAGGCCGATGGCCAGCACGTCGTCGTCCTTCGGGATCGACTTGTACTTTCCGTCATGCTGCAAGTACGGGCCGAAGCGCCCAATCCCAGCCATGATCGGCTTCTTCGTTTCAGGGTGGTCGCCGACCACGCGCGGCAGCGACAAGAGGCCGAGCGCGAGATCGAGTGTCACCTGATCCAGCGTCACGCCGCGCGGCAGCGAGACGCGCTTCGGCTTCTCGTCGCCGTCCTCGTCCAGCTGCACGTAGTGGCCATAGGGGCCTTTGCGCAAAGTCGCCTTCTTGCCGGACTTCGGATCGACGCCGAGCTCCAGCGGGCCGACCAGCTCGTCCTCGCCGTTCGCCACCGCAAGCGGGCGGGTGTAGCGGCATTCCGGATAGTTGCTGCAGCCGATGAAGGCGCCGGTGCGGCCGAGCTTGATGCCGAGCTGGCCGTTCTTGCAGGCCGGGCAGATGCGCGTGTCGCGGCCGTCCTCGGTCGGCGGGAAGAAATGCGGCGCCAGGTTTTCGTTCAGCACGTCGATGACCACCGAGCGCTTGCCGATGCCGGAATCGAGGAAGCTGACCGCATCGTCCATCGACGGCATGGAACCGTCCTGGTCGTTGGCCGGCTGATGCAGGCGGCTGAAGTCCATCCAGAAGTCGCGCAGCACGTCCTTCCACGCCGCGCGCCCGCCGGAGATGTCGTCCAGCTTCTCCTCGAGATCGGCAGTGAAGCCGTACTGCACATAGCGGTCGAAGAAGTTGGTGAGGAACGCCGTCACCACGCGGCCGCGATCCTCGGGGATCAGGCGCTTCTTCTCCAGCCGCACGTAGTTGCGGTCCTCGAGCGTCTGCAGGATCGAGGTATAGGTCGAGGGGCGGCCGATGCCGAGCTCTTCCAGCCGCTTGATCAGGCTGGCTTCGCTGAAGCGCGGCGGCGGCTGGGTGAAATGCTGCTCCGGCTTGACCTCGCCGGCCTTGACGTTGTCGTTCGCCTTGAGGTCGGGCAGGCGCCGGCCGCTGTCGTCATCCTCGGCGGGCTCGTCGCGGTCCTCCTGGTAGACCGAGAGGAAGCCGGCGAACTTCACCACCGAGCCGGTGGTGCGCAGCACGGCCTTGCCGTCGGCGCTGGCGATGTCGATCGCCACCTGGTCCAGCTCCGCGCTTTCCATCTGGCTCGCCACCGTGCGCTTCCAGACCAGGTCATAGAGCGCGGCCTCGTCGTCGCGCAGATGGCGGCGGATCTTGTCGGGCCGGCGGAACAAATCGGTCGGACGGATGGCCTCGTGCGCTTCCTGGGCGTTCTTGGCGGTGCTCTTATAGATGCGCGGCGAATCCGGCAGGAACTCCTTGCCGTACTGCTCGGCGATCAGCTTGCGGCTGGCCTCGATCGCATCCTGCGCCAGCGTAACGCCGTCGGTGCGCATGTAGGTGATGACGCCGATGGTCTCGCCCTCGATATCGATGCCCTCGTACAGCCGCTGCGCGATCCGCATGGTGTGGCTGGCGCCGAAGCCGAGCTTGCGCGAGGCCTCCTGCTGCAGGGTCGAGGTGGTGAAGGGCGGGAAGGGGTGCCGCTTGACCTGCTTGCGCTCGACCTCGGCGACCTTGAACGGCGCACCGGCGCGCACCTTCGCGGCCGCAGATTGCGCCGCCGCCTCGTCGGCCAGGTCGAACTTGTCGAGCTTCTTGCCGTCGACGTGGGTCAGGCGGGCCGTGAAGTGGCTGCCGTCCGGCCCGGTGAAGTCGGCCTCGATGGTCCAGTATTCCCGCGGCTTGAAGGCCTCGATCTCGGCCTCGCGCTCGCAGATGATGCGCAGTGCCACCGACTGCACGCGCCCGGCTGAGCGGCTGCCCGGCAGCTTGCGCCACAGCACCGGCGACAGGGTGAATCCCACGAGGTAGTCGAGCGCCCGCCGCGCCAGATAGGCGTCAACCAGCTCCTGGTCGATCTTGCGCGGGTTGTTGATGGCGTCGAGCACGGCGCGCTTGGTGATCTCGTTGAAGGCGACGCGCTCGAACGGAACTTTCCCCAGGCCGCGCTTGGCCTTCAGCGCCTCGATGATGTGCCAGGAGATCGCCTCGCCCTCGCGATCCGGATCGGTCGCCAGGATCAGCTTGTCGGCATCCTTGACCGCGTCGGCGATTTCCTTGAGCTGCTTCAGCCCGCGACCCTCGACTTCCCAGTTCATGAGGAAGTCGTTCTCCGGCTGCACCGACCCGTCCTTGGACGGCAGGTCGCGCACATGGCCGAACGAGGCCAGCACGCGGTAGTCGCGCCCTAGATACTTATTGATGGTCTTGGCTTTGGCCGGGGATTCGACAACGACGACTTTCATCTGCGTCTTGCGGCTCTCTAATGTCATTTTGGGGCTCCGACAGCCGCCGCCAGCAGCGCCCCAAACCTGCGTTCAGGGAGCGGCCAACAGTGAAACGCGATTGCCGGGATGGCGCTCCAAGCGACCAGCGAGGTCGAGTTCGAGGAGCACCTGCCCAATAACGGGCGGTGAGGATTGGCACTGTCGGAGCAATTCGTCAACCGCGATAGGGCTAGGCCCCAGCCGGCCGAGCACATCGCGGCGGGTTTTGTCGACATCGCTATCTACCGCAAATTCAATGGGTTGATCGATCTCGCTCAGAGGCTGCTCGACCTCGATAGAGTGGTGTCGCAGACCGCTCAAGACTTCCAGAATCTGCTCGGCATCCTCAATCAGGGCGGCTCCTTCGCGGATCAAGCGGTTGGTGCCGCGGCATCTTGGATCGAGCGGCGAGCCCGGAACTGCCATCACTTCGCGCCCCTGTTCGGCCGCCATTCGGGCGGTGATGAGCGAGCCCGAGCGCAGGGCAGCCTCCACCACCACGACGCCCTTGGCGAGCCCGGAGATGATCCGGTTGCGGCGCGGGAAATGGATGTCGCGCGGCTTGAAGCCCGGCGGCATTTCGGAGACCACCAGGCCGGTCTCCAGCATGCGCTCGCGCAGGGCGGCGTTCTCCTGCGGATAGATATTGTCGACCCCGCCCGCGACCACCGCGATCGTGCCGGCCTTGCCCGGTCCGGCGACGAGGGCGCCCTGATGCGCCGCCCCATCGATCCCGCGCGCGAGCCCGGAGACCACGCACCAGCCGGCCGCCGCCAACCCCTGTGCCAGGTCGCGCGCCAGCTTCTGCCCGTTGCCGGATGCGTTGCGCGCGCCGACGATGCCGACGCACGGCAGCGCCAACCGCGACTCATCGCCGAGCAAGATCAGGCACGGCGGCGCATCCTCGATCGCCGCGAGCGCCGGAGGGTAGGCCGGCTCGTTGACGAAGACATAGCGCGCGCCGAGCTTCGCGGCGTCCGCCAGCTCCGTCTCGATCTCATTGACCGGTGCCGCCACCAGCGGCCGCGTACGACCGCCGCGCTTCGCCAACTCCGGCAAGCGCGCAAGTGCCTCGCCGGCCGACCCAAAGCGATGGATCAGGCGCCGATAATTAGCGGGCCCGATCTGCTCGCTGCGCGCGAGGCGCAGGCAGTCGAAGCGTTCTTGTTCGAGGAGGACGCGCGGCTTCATACCGCAACGCTAGAGAAGGTGATTGCGATTTGCAACCGACCGCAGACTAGCGCGCGGCCGCTTTCATGCGCTGCAACACGGCATCCAAGCCCTCGGAGAGCGCGTCGAACGCGCCGCGTGCTTTCATGTGCGCCACCACCTGTTCGTTGATCCCACCGCGCGTCGCGAACTCGCCGGCCAGCGCGGCCAGGCTGTGCTCCTGCGTGGTGGCGGCGATGTTGCCAAGGCCCTGGAACACGGTCCCGACATAGCGGCGCGCGTCGGTCGCCGGCACACCGTGGCGGGTGAGCCAGGCCGCGATCTCTTCGGCGAAGGTGAAGTAGGGCGCCATGGTCGCGGTCGCGGAGCTGAAGGCGATGAACTGCTCGGCGCTAGTCGCCTCGATGGCGCTGCCAAGGCGGTTGAAGATCTCCGCCGCGACGGGGTTTGGCGGATAGATCGCGGTCGGGCCGCGTCGGTCGGCGACGATCGGGATCGGGATGGCGCGCGTCACCTTGGTCGCCGGCGCCACCAGCTCGGCAACCTTGTTGAGCGGGGTGATCGCCATCAGGCTGATGATTTGGTGATCGGCGCGGAACCTGAGCTCGGACAGCACCTCGTCCGCAACCTGCGGCCGGACGGCGAGCATCACCACGTCGCTGCCATCCAGAACCGCCTGGTTGGAGGCGGCGACCGTGACGTTCGGGAACCTGGCCGCGAGCGCCGCGGCTGTTTCCGCATTGCGCGGCGACACCAGGATCGTGTCGCCGCCGCTACCGCCGTTCAGGCCTGTCACGATCGCCGACGTGATCGCGCCGGTCCCGACAAATCCCAGTCTCACATCCGCCTCGTTTCGCCTAGATCGCCTCGACGGCGCAACGCTAGAGAAACCACGGCGCGATTGCAACGTCACGCGCCGCCGAGGCGAACCTCCGTTCGTCGCGGGTGCTGATCGACAGCGTCATGCGAAGGCTACACCTTCTCCACCGCTTGGCCGCTCTCCGCCCAGTCCTTGAACGCGCCGAGATTGCGCACGTCCTTGAAGCCGAGATCCTTGAGCGCCTTGCCCGACAGCGCCGAGCGGCCGCCCGAGGCGCAATAGAGAATGACCGTCTTGGCCGGATCGAACGCCTGGTCGTGATACGGCGACTTTGGGTCAGCCTTGAACTCGAGCATGCCGCGCGAGACGTGCAGCGCGCCCTTCACCTTGCCGCTCGCCAGCAGTTCCGGCGCGTCGCGCACGTCGACGATCAGCGCACCCTTGGCCTGCAGCTGCGCCGCTTCCTGCGGCGAGATCGCGGGAACAACGGCCTTCGCCGCAGCAACCTGTTCCATGATGGAAGCCATGTGTTCTCCTGTGTTCGAATGTCAAAGACGACAGCCCTGCGCCGCCGCCGCTTGGCGCAGACCATGGCGCAAACGCCGGGCATCCTCAAGCAGGCGGACAGCTCACTGCCGGGAACTGGCCATTTTTGATACTTGAATGATAGTTTTCTGCGAGCGCGACGCCGCGGGTCACATCTAGCGCGCGTAGACCAGCTCAAACCGCTCGCACACGACCGGCATGTCGAGCGACGCGGCGCGTCCAAGCTCCGCGCAGCGGCGGCTGAAGAAGCTCCAATGCACTTCGCGCCATTCGTCCAGCGGATCGGTCACATAACCTTCGGCGCGGGCGAAATCCTCATCGACCGCGCGATAGGGCACGACATCGACTTGGCGCGTCACCAGCACGGCGCGCGGCCGGCCAGTCCAGTCCGTTGCGATCGCGACGTCGCCCGCTTTGGGCAGCGTCGCTTCGTAGCTCCATCGCAAGGACGCTGTGGCGCGGTTGCGGCCGGCCAGCGTTTCTGCCAGCACATGCTCGCTCAGTTCGGGGTTGTCGCCGAATGAGAAGATCGTGAACGCCGCATTGCGGTCGAGGCCAGGAACAACTTCGATCGCATCGCGCCAGAACGCTTCGATTTCGGTGGTGCGCTTTGGGTCGGGCGGCACGGCCACTAGGCGGGCGGCGTTGCCGCTGCTTTCTTCTTGCCGATCTTCGGCTCTTCGCCCTTGAGCAGGCGGCGGATGTTCTCGTGGTGGCGGATCCACACCAGCACAGCGGCGAACGCGGCGAGCCACGCTTGCGGCACCGTGCCGAGCCAGAGCGCGAGGAACGGCGAGGCGGCGGTCGCGATCAAGGCCGCGAGCGAGGAATAGCGGAACAGCACCGCCACGATGAGCCACACGATGCAGGCACCGAGCCCGACCATCCAGTTGACCGCGATCAAGGTGCCGAGCTTGGTGGCGACGCCCTTGCCGCCCTTGAACTTCAGCCACACCGGGAACTGGTGGCCGAGGATCGCGGCACCGCCGGCGATCACCGTCAGGTCTTCGCTGACCAGCCGCGCGAGCAGCACCGCGACCGCGCCCTTGCCGCCATCCAGCAGCAGGGTGGCGAGCGCCAGGTCCTTGCGCCCGGTGCGCAGCACGTTGGTGGCGCCGATGTTGCCGGAGCCGATGCTGCGGATGTCGCCGAGCCCGGCGAGTTTCGTCAGCAGCAGGCCGAAGGGGATCGAGCCCAGCAGGTAGCCAAGCAGCGCCGCAATAACATGCGGCAAGCCGAACTCCGTCATGCGCGCTCGCCCTCCAGCGCAAACACCGTCCGTCCGTCGACGAAGGTCTTGAGCACGATACCCTGGACCGGGCGGCCGTCATAGGGCGAGTTCTTGGACTTGCTGCGGAACTTGGAGACGTCGATGCGGTAGGGCCGCTCGATGTCCAGCAGCACCATGTCGGCCGGCGCGCCCTTGGCGAGGCGCCCTTGCGGCAGGCCGAGGATGTCGGCCGGCCGGCTGGTCAGGCAGCGCAGCACCGCCATCAGCTTCATGGCGCCCTTGTGATGGGGCTCCAGCGCGATCGGCAGCAAAGTCTCGAGACCGATCACGCCGGGCTCGGCCTGGGCGAACGGCACGCGCTTGCTCTCCACGTCATGCGGCGCGTGATCGCTGGCGATACAGTCGATCACGCCGTCCGCGAGCCCGGCGGCAATGGCGCGCCGGTCGGGCTCGCCGCGCAGCGGCGGCGACAGCTTGGCGAAGGTGCGGTAATCACCGATCTCGGTCTCGTTGAGCGAGAAATAGGGTGGCGCGGTATCGCAGGTGATGCGCAGGCCTTCCTGCTTGGCCTTGCGGATTGCATCGACGGCGGCCGCGGTCGAGACGTGGGCGACGTGGTAGCGAGCACCGGACGCGCGAACCAGATGCAGGTCGCGCTCGATCATCATCACTTCGGCGTAGGCGGGAATGCTGGGAATGCCGAGGCGCGTTGCGAACTCGCCATTGTTCATGGCGCCGCCGGCGGCAAGGCCCGGCTCTTCCGGATGCTGGATCACCAGCGCATCGAAGCTGCGCGCGTAGGTGAGGGCGCGGCGCATCACCTGCACGTCGCGCACCGCATTGAGGCCATCGGTGAAGCCGAGCGCGCCGTAATCCGCGAGCAGCCCCATCTCCACCAGGTCCTTGCCTTCCAGGCCCTGGGTCAGCGCGCCGTAGCAATAGATCTTCACCCGCCGCGTCTCGCGCGCACGCCGCGCGATGAACTCCACGCCCGCACCATCGTCGATCACCGGATCGGTGTTGGGCAGACATACCATCGAGGTGACGCCGCCGGCGGCGGCGGCCAGGCTGCCGGTCTCGATCGTCTCCTTGTGCTCCTCGCCCGGCTCGCGCAGCTGCACCCGCATGTCGATCAGGCCCGGCGCCAGCACGCGGCCGTGGCAGTCGTGGACCTCCACATCCTCCGACACGTTGGCGCGCGTCACCTGCGATCCGATCGCGGAGATGATGCCGTTCTCGACCAGCACGCCGCCGGTCTCGTCGCGGTTGCTCGCCGGGTCCACGATGCGCGCATTGACCAGCGCGAGGGGGCGGTCCTGCTTCTTTGGTGGCCTGGGCGGCAGGGACGGGGGCGTCATTGGTTCCCCGTCAGGTTGCGGGTCAGTGCGTCGAGGCACGCCATGCGCACGGCGACACCCATCTCGACCTGCTCGCGGATCACCGATCGGTTGATGTCGTCGGCGACTTCGGAGTCGATCTCGACCCCGCGGTTCATCGGCCCCGGATGCATGATGAGCGCGTCCGGCTTGGCCAGCGCCAGCTTGGCGTAGTCCAGGCCGAAGAAGCGGAAATACTCGCGGGTCGAGGGCACATAGGCGCCCTGCATGCGCTCGAGTTGCAGGCGCAGCATCATCACGATGTCGACGTCCTTCAGCCCCTTCTTCATGTCGGTGAAGACCTCGACCCCCATGCGGTCGATGTTGCTGGGCAGCAGGGTCAGCGGCGCGATCACCCGGACCCGCGCGCCCATCTTGGTCAGCAGGTGGATGTTGGAGCGCGCCACCCTGCTGTGCAGGATGTCGCCGCAAATGGCGACCAGCAGGCCGTTCAGTTTGCCGAGGCGGCGGCGAATGGTGAGGGCATCGAGCAGCGCCTGGGTCGGATGCTCGTGCCGACCGTCGCCGGCGTTGATCACCGAGCCGTCGACCTTCTGCGACAGCAGGTTGACCGCGCCGGATTCGTTGTGCCGCACCACCATGACGTCCGGTTTCATGGCGTTGAGGGTCATGGCGGTGTCGAGCAGCGTCTCGCCCTTCTTGATGGCGGAGGTACTGACCGACATGGTGATGACATCGCCGCCCAGGCGCTTGGCCGCCAGTTCGAACGAGGTGCTGGTGCGGGTGGAGGTCTCGAAGAACAGGTTGATGACGGTGCGGCCGCGCAGCACCTTGCGGGCGCGCTCGTCGTCCTTGGGCAGGTCGGCGTAGCTGTTCGCCAGATCGAGCAAGCGCTCGATTTCCGCCGCCGAAAGCGCTTCGATCCCCAGCAGATGCCGGTGTGGGAAAAACGCGTTTGCGGCGTTGGGCGACCCGATCATCGGGGGCGCATCATGCACACGACGCGCCCCCGGTCAATCGATTCGCGGCCCTCTTTTTTCCACAGGATTTTCCGTCGGAAACCGCCGTGGAATTGCTGACCGGTTGGTTAGGTTACTCCTTGTCGGAGATCACCATCCAATTGACGCCGAACTTGTCCACCGCAATGCCGAAGCTGGCGGCGAAGAAGGTCTTCTCCAGCGGCATCTGGATCTTGCCGCCCTCGGCGATGCCGGTGAACAGCCGCAAGGCTTCGGCATTGTTGGCGGCGGTGATGGTAAGCGCGAAGCCCTGGAAAGCGGGCGCGCCCAGGCAGTAGCCGTCGGACGCCAGGATTTCCGTCTCGCCGATCTGGAAGGCGGAGTGCATGACCTTGTTCTTGCTCTCCGGCTTGACCTGGGACTGGTCGGGCGCTTCGCCGAACCGCATCAGCGCACTCACCTTGGCGCCGATCGCGCGCTTGTAGAACTCGAGCGCTTCCTCGCACTTGCCGTCGAAGAACACGTAGGGTTGGACCTTCATAGCATAGCCTCCTCTTCAATGAGTTTGATGTGTCGATAACAAGCTTCGTCGGGCCGGCGAAATAGCCGGCCGGCAAAGACCGCGGTTATGCTTGCCCGGCGGCCGTCACGCTGCCCGGACGCTCTCCAGCGCCTCGGCAATCCGCTGCGGCGCCGTCGAACGCTGATACATCCGCTGCAGGTAGCCCTTCAGATTGGGGAAGCCATCGAGCAGGTGATGCTCGTTCGCCCAGTCCATCAGGTACACCGTCACGCAATCGGCGACGCTCGTGCGATCGCCGACGATGTATTGTCGTCCGTCCATGTGGCGTTCGAGCACCGCCGCCATCGCCGTGAAATCCTCGCGGGCAAGGTCGATGTCTTGCGGCAGGCGTTTTTCCTCAGGGTAAATGAACCTGTGCTTGGCCATCCGCCACAGCGGCTGCTCGAGCTCCGTCATTGCGAATAGGACCCAGCGATAGACCTGCGCTCGTTGCTCCAACCGGGTCGGCATCAGCTTTTTCTCTGGATATTTCTCGGCAAGATACAGGACGATCGCGGCCGATTCTGTCAGCACGAGGTCGCCGTCGACCAGCACCGGCACCTTGCCGGCGGGATTGAGCGCCAGGAACTCCGGCCGCCGATGCTCCCCGGCCTGCAGATTGATCGGAATGAATTCGAACTCCAGATCCAATTCCTTGAGGCCCCAGAGCGCCCGCAGCGAACGGGTGGGGCCGAAGCCATAAAGCTTCATCATGATCGCCTCCGCATCACACGTCATAACCGCCCTTGCTGATAACCCGTGCGCGGGGCGGATTGTTGCGGTATGTATACACCGTCCACATACGCTAGCAAGGAAAATGGACACTGTCCACATTGAAAGGTGGGCTGGTCTGGAACCGGGGTGGGGGATGACAAAAAAATTGCGATCCAAGACGCCGGCGCGCACGACATACCGTCATGGCGACCTGCGCCGGGCCTTGCTGGAGGCCGGCATCGCGCTAGCGCGGGCAGGGGGGCCGGACGCCGTCGTGCTGCGCGAGGCGACAAGGCGAGCCGGCGTGGTGCCGAACGCCGCCTACCGCCACTTCGCCAATCGCCAGGATCTGCTCGAGGCGGTGCGCTCCGCCGCCTTGGCCGAACTCGCCAAGACCATGGAAGCGGAGATCGCCCGGATGCGCCGCGGCAAGTCCGGCGCCGAGGCGGCGCGCGCCAACCTGCGCGCCGTCGGCACCGGCTATCTACGGTTCGCGCTGGCGGAAACCGGCCTGTTCCGCACCGCATTCGCGACGCCGGAGTTTCGCGGCTTCATCGGCGATCCGGCCCGCGCCGGCGAAAGCGGCCTCAACCCGTTCCAGCTCCTGAGCAAGGCGCTGGATGAGTTTGTCGGAACCGGACTGTTGCCGGCGAACCGTCGTCCGGCCGCGGAATTCCTGGCCTGGTCCGCGGTCCACGGCTTCGCCATGCTGGTGATCGACGGCCCGCTACATACCGTGCCACGCGCCGATATCGACGGTCTCGGCGCGCGGGTCATCGCGATGGTGGAGGCGGGTGTCTAGACAGCGCCGCGCCGCTGGCTAAGCTGAGGTATCGGCATGGGAGGGGCGGCATGAGCATCGAGTTCCTGATCACATCCCTGATCATCGTGGCATCGCCGGGCACCGGCGTGCTCTACACGCTCGCGGCAGGCATCTCGCGCGGCTCGAAGGCGAGCGTGGTCGCGGCGTTCGGCTGCACTCTTGGGATCGTGCCGCACATGGCAGCCGCCATCATGGGCCTCGCCGCGCTGCTGCATACCAGCGCGCTGGCGTTCCAGACGCTCAAATATCTCGGCGTCGCCTACCTGCTGTTCATGGCCTGGCAGTCCTTGCGCGAGCGCGGGGCGCTGCGGGTCGACAGCGAGGTCGACGCCAAGTCGGCCCTGCAGGTGATCGTGCACGCCGTGTTGATCAACATCCTCAATCCCAAGCTCTCGATCTTCTTCTTCGCGTTCCTGCCGCAGTTCGTCAGCGCCGACGAGGCCAGCCCGCTGCCGCGCATGCTGGAGCTGAGTGGCGTCTTCATGCTCATGACCTTCGCGGTGTTCGCGGTCTACGGCCTGTTCGCCGCCGCAGTGCGCGACCAGATCATCTCGCGCCCGCGGATCCTGACCTGGATGCGTCGAACGTTTGCGGCCGCCTTCGCGGCGCTGGGCGCCAAGCTCGCCTTGGCGGAACGGTAGCGCGGCACCGTGCGCTAGGGAGCGGGCTGAAACTCGACGGCGCCAATGTCGCAGCCGCTCGGGTTGCCGCCGATGCCCGCAATCTCGACGAAGGCGCGGCCGCGCTGATCGGCGGTGAGCGGGACTTCGGCAGGCCCGACTCCGTTCGGGTCGGCCATGCAGCCCGCAGGATTGCCGCCGTCGATGGCCGGGCTGTCGTCCGCGAGGTCGTGCGTGATCGTAGGTCCGCCGTTGCCCGCAAGCGGCGAGAGGCCGACGTCTGCGACGTTCGGCTGATCGGTTCCTCCCCCCGCCACGTCAACCAGGCCGCAGGTGCCGTCGCTGTCGATGTTGTAGCCGTCGGTTGTCACGCCGAAGCCGCAATCGTCGCCGACGGCCTGCGCGGCGATGATGCTGTTGCGGACCCGCACGCTGCCGCCGCCGCTGAGATATATGCCGGCGCCGCCGCCAAATCCGGCTCCGCCATTGGCGTTTTCGGTGATGGTGACGTTGCTGAGGCTGAGGCTCCCGGTATTCGAGATGCCGCCGCCGAAGCCGAGGATCAGGGGGTTGAACAGGTTGCCGCTCACGGTCGAGCTGGAGATCGTGGCGAGGCCGGTGTTATGCAATCCCCCGCCGAATCCGGTGGCGATCGGTACCCCTAATTCATGATCGGTCCCGTTGTCGTGCAGCACGCTGCGCGCCATGAGCAGGATTCCGTCGTTGAAAATGCCGCCGCCCAGCGCGGCCGAGTCGAGGACGACGTTCTCGCCGATCTCTGTCTGGTCGATGATCGCGGTGCCGGAATTGTTGAGTCCTCCGCCCCTGCTCGACACGACGGATGGCAAGGTGCCGTCCGCGAAGTTCAGCTTCAGTGTGCTGCGGCTGAGCACGAGCGTGGCGCCGTTGGCGACCGAGATGCCGCCGCCGCGGGCCACCCGGTTGCTGGTGAAGGTGGAGTTCCTGACGAGCGTCCGCCCGCTCGCCACGAACAGGCCGCCGCCTTCCACGCCCGCACTGGCTTGCTGGTTGTCATAGACCTGCACGCGGGTGAGGCTGAGAGCGCCGCTGCTATAGATGCCGCCGCCCTGATTGAACGCCGAGTTCTGGCATACCTCGCTGCTGGCGAGGAACAGGATGCCGGCATTGTTGACGCCACCGCCGAGTGATGCGGTGCCGCCTTTGATCGTGACATCGGTCAACAGGACGATGACGCCGGTCTGGACCGAGACTGCCGGCGCGCCCAGAAGATTGGTCTGGCCATCGCACGCCCCCTCGACCGCGCTGATGCCGGCGCCGTGCAGCGTCAGATTGCGGTCGATCGTCAGGGTCTCAATATAGGAGCCGGCCGCGATCTCTATGCGATCGCCCGCTGCGGCCGCGTTGATCGCCGCCTGCACCGTGCAGAACGGAGCGCCGGCGATGTCGTCGCAGGCGGCGCTGGCCGCATCGACGTTATGGGCGGCGGCCTGAGCGATCGCTGGAAGTATCGAGACCGTTGCTGCGAGCAGCGCTACGCGCACCCGCATCGCGCAGGAAATCGTGTCCATTGCTTGTTCCTTTGGCAGCGAGCGCCGCTCCATGGTGCGGAGGGCTGTCGAGCTGCCTGTGAATGTGGCCCTGAAGACCGCGAGGGGATATGAACTAGATCACCTTCTTCGACCGCCACACGGCCAGGTCGTCGTCGCTCATACGCGCCGCGGATCCGGACCTGGATGCGCCGGACGTTTGCCGCCGCTTTCGCGGCCCTGGGTGCGAAGCTGGCCTTTGCGGAGCGCTAGAGTTCGTTGAAGGCGGCGGCGAGTCCGGCGTTCGACCGGTAGAGTCCGAACGCGGTCTCGACCCAGCCTTCGGTATAGCCGTTGCCGATGATCATCTCGACATCGCGTCCGACGCCTTCGGCCGTCAGCGCCGCGGCGGTGAAGGACGTCGCCATGCTGAAGAACAGGATCCGGCCCTGCGACCGCGTCGCCAGGATCGCGCTGCCTTCGCAGCCGGCAACATTGGTGGTGACAACGGTGAGATCGGCGAGCCGCCCGCCAGTCGCCGCCGCGACCGCGCGATATGTGGCCAGCGGATCGCGCAGGTCAGCCTCGATCAAGGTGTCGGCGACCCCAAGCGACTGTGCGCGCCGCAACGCCTCGGGGCTCGCATCCAGCCCGATCAGGAGTCCGTCCCGTGCGACCGCCTGCCGCGCGGCGCACAGCGACAGCAGGCCGGCTCGGCCGCTGCCCAGCACGCACACGGTCTGGCTGGGCCGCGCCAGCTTTGCCATCTGGCCCGGGGCGCCAGCCACATCGCACAAGGCCATCGCCGCATCACGAGGAATGTCGTTCGGCAGGCGCGTGAACAGGCCGCTCGCGAACAGAATCGCGTGCCCCTCGACCGCGACTTGAGATGCCTTGATGTCGATGGCGCCGATACTGCGCAGAGCCAGCGGCGTCAGGGTCAGCGAGACAAGTGTGCAGATCTCGTCCCCGACAGCAACGCCGCCGCTCGGAAAGTCCGGCCCGATCTCCACCACCCGCCCGACCAGCACGCCGCCGGATCCGGTGACCGGATTGTGCATCTTGCTGCGTGCCCGCACGATCTCCGCGATTCGCGTCCGCATGCGATCCTGGTTGTGGGCGCAGCTCTCGGCAATCTGCCGCATCGAGGATGAATCGAGATTGAGGCACGCGACCTCGATCAGCAGCTCGTTGGCGCGGATCGGCAACGACGAATCAAGCCGCTCCGCCGATTGCGGGAGCCGGCCGCCGGCGCGGTGCGATCCGAACGGGCAGGGTGCCGACAATGCGCGCCTCAGATCACTTTCTTCGCGCGCAGCGCAGCCAGCTCGTCGTCGCTCATATGCAGCATTTCGCGCAGCACGGCGTCGGTATGCTGGCCGCAGAACGGCGGGGCAAGGCGATAGTCCACCGGCGTTTCGGACAGTTTGACCGGATTGCCGATCAGGTCGACTGTGCCCTTGCCGGACAGGGGATGCGGCATCGTCACCTTCATGCCGCGGTGCAGGACCTGCGGATCCTCGAACACTTGCTTCATGTTGTTGACCGGCCCGCACGGCACGTCCAACGCCGCCAGACCCTCGATCCAATGCGCCTGCGGCTTCTGTGACGTCGCTTCGTGGATCACGCGATAGCACTCCACCCGGTTGCGCACGCGCGCGGGGTTGGTCTTGAAACGATCGTCCTCCGCCCATTCCGGCTTGCCGGCGAATTTCGCGAACTCTGCGAACTGGCGATCATTGCCGATCGCCAGAATGAAATGGCCGTCAGAGCTCGGCACCACGGAATAGGGCACGATACTCGGGTGCTCGTTGCCGAACTGCTTGGGGATCACGCCGGAGGTTAGGTATTGCAGGCCGACATTGGCGAGCCAGCTCACCTGGGTATCGAGCAGCGCCAGGTCGACCTGCTGACCTCGGCCCGTCAGGTGCCGGTGCTGCAGCGCCGCCAGGATGCCGACGACGGAATAGATGCCGCAGATGATGTCGGTGACGGCGACCGCGACCTTCTGAGGCGGGGTCGAAGGATCGCCATTGATCGACATGATGCCGCCCATGCCCTGGGCGAGGAAGTCGTAACCGGCGCGCGGCGCATAGGGGCCGGTCTGGCCGAAGCCGGTGATCGAGCTGTAGATCAGGCGCGGGAAGTCGATCTTGATCTGATCGTAGGCAAGGTTGTAGCGCGCCATGTCGCCGACCTTGAAGTTCTCGACGAACACGTCGCACTTGGCGATCAGGCGCTTGGCAATTTCCTGGCCCTCTGGCTTGGCGACATCCAGCGTCACCGACTTCTTGTTCCGGTTGATCGCGAGGTAGTACGCGCTCTCGCTGGTCTCCTTGCCGGCGGAATCGGTGATGAAAGGCGGTCCCCATTTGCGGGTGTCATCGCCAGCGCCCGGGCGCTCGATCTTGATCACTTCGGCACCAAGATCGCCCAGCATCTGGGTGGCAGTCGGACCGGCGAGGATGCGGGTCAGGTCGAAAACGCGGATGCCGGACAATGGTCCCGACATGTCATGCCCCTTGAGAGTGTGCGGGAGGGTTCTCCGCACTCTCTAGGGGCGGATAGGCAAAATCAAGGGGGCTTCCAACCCCGCCCGTCATCCCGACCAAGCGACAAAGTCGCACGAGCCGGGATCCACGCATCAGCCGCACGTGCGACGGCGGAATGGACCCCGGCTCAAGGCCGCGGTGACGGTGGAGTGGTAGTGGTCGGCGCTTAGAACGCTGCGTCCGGCATGGTGAGGCGCACGATCCGCGTCTTCGCGCCTTCGATGCCGAAATCGTCGTCGTTGATGAGGACGAGTTCCTTGCCCTCCACGATCGCAACGCCTTCGACCTTCTCCGGCAGCTCCGGATAGGTGCTGCTGTCCAGCCACAGCTTCTTGGTGACCGGCGTGATGCCGTTCGCGGCGAGGTCGGCGGCTGCGATCTGCTCCAGGCTGGGTGAGGTCTCGGCCTTGTCCCACGCCGTGCCGAGGATGTTGGTGGCCGCGCTGAGGTCGATCGCGTGCAGCTTGGTGGTCTTGGCGATGCGCTCCAGCACGATCAGCTTGTCCACGCCGACGGCCGTCAGCTCGCTGATGCGCACGTCGCTCTGCTCGTCCGACTTGTCGCTCTTGAAGCTCTCGGCCGGATCGAGGGTGTAGACAAATTCGCCGACCACTTGCTGGCTCTTGAGGTCGAGCTTCAGGATGCGGGTCGCGGTCGCCGTCTTGTAGGCATCGGCATCCGGGTTGGCGAGCGGGTTCTGCACGATGGTGTAGAGCGCCGACTCATCGGGTGCGATCGCGAGCCCTTCGATGCCGCGGTTGAGCTGCCGCTTCATCAGGATCGTGGGCAGCGCGCCGGTCACCTTGTAGGTCGCGCCGGAGAGATCGCCCTCCAAGCCCTGCGGCACCAGCCGCTCGATGATCTGGCCGTCGGCCGCCACGTGCACCAGGCTCGGCCCGTATTCCTCGCCGATCCAGAAGGTGCCGTCCTTCAGCCGCACCAGCCCCTCGGTGTCGAGGCCGTTGGGGTCGAACGGCAGCTGCTTGCCGTCCTTGTCGAACGCCGCCTCGGTCTTGGCCGCCTTCAGCGGATTGCTGAGGCCGGTGATGGTCTTGCCCACCGCATCCTTCAGCTGGATCCATTCGGTGGTGACGAAAGTGCCGTCGTCGTTCAGCTTGATCTTGACGATCGACGGCACGAAATCCGGGCGCGGGAACAGCTTGGCCTTGTCGTCGCCGGCGCAGGCCTGCGCGGTCGGGATGCCGGTGATCTTTTCCGAGGCGCTGCAATCGATGTTCGGGCCGCGGTCGGTCAGGGCATAGAACTCGTCCGTCGGATCGCCCGGCATGTGAAACAGCGCGCTGCCGATGCCGATGGTGAGGTCCAGCGTCTTGCCACCGGCGAACTCGACCTGGCCCAGTTGCAGCTTGGCATCCATGCTTTCCAGCACCTTCAGCGTTCCGTCGGCGCGCGCGGTCGCGGCACAAGCCAGCAACGCGGTCGCGATCAACAAGCTATAGCGCATCTTCCCCATCCTCCTTGTTGGAAACCAGCAGCGGAGGGTTAGGCCGCTCCCATGACGGACGGGTTTCAGTTCGTTGAAGCTTTGGTTCTGGCAAGCGCATCCAGCACGCCCTGCAGGATGAAGGCGGCTGCTGCCTGATCCACCACCTTGTCGCGTTTGGCGCGGCTGAGGTCGTGCGCGATCATCTCGCGCTCGACTGCCAGGGTGGACATCCGCTCATCCCAGAACAGGATGGGGAAATCTTTCAATTTCAGAAGGTTCGCGGCGAATTGTCGGGTGGACTGGCAACGCGGGCCTTCCGACCCGTCCATGTTCAGCGGCAGCCCGATCACCAGCCCGCCGACCCCGCGCTCCGCCGCCAGCTTGAGCAGCGCGTTGGCGTCGGCGGTGAACTTCGTTCGCTTGATGGTGCTGACGGGGGAGGCGACGCTGAGGCCCGGATCGCTCAGCGCCAAGCCGACGGTCTTCTCGCCCAGATCGAGTCCCAGCAGCCGCTGGTTCCGCAGCAGGGCACCCCGCAGCGCTTCCACATCCGCGACGATCACGACGGCTCACGCCATCGCGGGGACCGGCGCTCGCTCGCGGATCGGCAGATGAACGATGGCCGACAGAACACCCAGCGCAATGGAAACCCACCAGACCGCATCATAGTTGCCCTGTGTGTCATACAGCCAGCCGGCCCAATAGGCGCCGATGAAGGCGCCGATCTGATGGCTGAAGAACGCGATGCCGAACAGCATCGTAAGATAGCGCGTGCCGAACAGCCGCGCCACCAGCCCACTGGTCGGCGGCACGGTCGATAGCCACAGCAGTCCCATCGCCGCGCCGAACACGCGGATCGAGACCTCCGTCACCGGCAGCAAGATGAAGACGGCGATCGCCACCGCGCGCAGGAAGTAGATCGCGCTCAGCAGGTATTTCGACTGCATCTTGCGCATCATGATGCCGACCACGACGCAGCCGACGGCGTTGAAGCCGCCCACCAGCGCCAGCGAGTCCGATGCGGCCTTGGGCGGCAGCCCGCACAGCATGGCGAACTGCGGCAGGTGGAACCCGATGAAGGCGAGGTGGAACCCGCACACGAAGAAACCCGTCACCAGCAGCAGGTAGGAGCGGTCCTCGAACGCCACGCGCAAGGCGCCGCCGATGGTGGTGGCGCTGGTTGCACCGGTCGGCGCCGCCGTCTGCTTTGGGCCTCGCGGCAAGGCAAAGGCGCACAGGACGATCGCGATGCTGACCACGGTCAGGATCTGCAGGGTGGGCTTCCACTGCAGCGTCTCGATCATCGCCTGGGTCGCCGGCATGAAAATGAGCTGCCCGACCGAGCCGCCGGCGGTGACGATGCCGCCATAGAGGCCGCGCTTCTCCGGCGGCGAGGCGCGCATGACCGCACTCAGCACCACCGACATGCCGCTGCAGGCAAGGCCGATGCCGACCAGCACGCCGCTGCCGATGCCGAACACCAACTCCGACTGCGCCTCGCTCATCAGCCAGACGCCGGCCACGTAGGTGACGCCGCCGAAGAACGCGACCCACACCGGGCCCTTGGTATCGGCGATGGCGCCGGCGATCGGCTGGAACGCACCCCACAGCAGGTTCTGGATGGCCCAGGCGAGCGACAGCGCCGCGACGCTCCAGCCCAGTTCGGCATGGAGTGGCGGCAGGAACAGCCCGAACGTCTGGCGGATGCCGAACGTCAGGATCATCGACAAGGCGCCGATGCTAAGGACAAAGATCGATGCGCGGCGTGACATCACGACAGGGAACCCGAAGACACGTGCTCTCGGCAACCATGCTAGTCACAGTTGGGGGCAACCGATAGGCCGCAATCCGGCATGTATCGATGCCGAATGCGCATGGCTACCGGGCCCGATGTAACGGGACAATCTACTCCGCGAGCTGCGGCGCCAGGGGCGCGGCCGACGTTTGCCGGGCGAACCGGATGGCCGCGAGCATCGCCGGCAACCCGAGCAGGCCACCGATCAGGAACGCCCACACCATCGGCCGCGTGCTGGGGTCGAGGTCCGGAAAGCCGGTGCTGGTGGCGATGATGCCCGCAAAGGCGGCGCCCAGCGCGGCGCCCAATCCCTCGAAGGTCGGGATCGCGCCGGAGGTCACGTCGCGCTCCGCGGTCGCGCTGGTGGCGATGGTGCGCTGGCAGATGAAGCCGTTGCTGATGCCGAACCCGACCCCGCACAGCGCGAGCCCGGTCATCATGACCGGCAGGTTCCCGGCATCGATCGCCCACGCCAGCATGAACATGCCGATGGTGAGCAGGATCGGACCGACGATGATCAGGCGCGTCGCCTGCTTGTCGTCCAGGCGCGCGACAATCATCGCGCTGAACGACCAGCCGAGCGCCGTGATGGAGCCGATCTGGCCCGCGTGCATGACGCTCATCCCCAGGTGGACCTGGGCGATGAAGGGGATGAACAGGAACACCGCGGCCTCCGCCAGCGGCATCAGTCCAATGATCCACAAACCGAGCGAGCTGGCCGAGCGCGACGACAGCAGGCGCGCCGGAAACAGCGGCGAGCGCGCGCGGCGATCCAGGCGCAGCCCGATCCACAGCGCGGCCAAGGCCGCGAGCACGATGATGGTCGCCAGCATCGGTGTCTTGGATTCGCTGGCGATGCACACCGCGAGGCTGCCGCCGGTCAGGAAGATCAGGCGCAGCAATGGCCAACCGCGGCCGGCGTCGGACCGGTTGCCGCGCGCCGGCAGGACGATCAGCGCCAGCACGAGGAAGATGATGGCGAGCGGCACCAGCGCGGCGGCCGCAATGCGCCAGCTCACGAGATAGGCCAGCACGCCGCCGAGGATCGGGCCGCCGATGGTCGCCGTTGCCCACACCACCGCCAGCAGCCCGAACAGGGACGGCAGCGCATCCTCGCCCACCGCATCGGCGGCGATGACGTAGCACAGCGCCATGACGATTCCCTCGGCGAAGCCCTGCACGATGCGTCCCGCCAGCAGGATCTCCATGTTTGGCGCCGCGGCGATGATGAGGCTGCCGACCACCGCGATCAGCGACGAGCCGATCAGCACCGGGCGCAGCCCGAGCCGCGCCTTCAGGAATGCCGCGCCGGACGACCCGACGATCGAGAACACGAGATAGAACGCTGTCACCCAGCTGAGCAGATCGGCGCGGCCAAGTTCGAGCACCGCCGACGGCGTGATGGTATTGATGACGAACCAGTTGAAGGCGTGCAGCGCAACGCCCAGGCAGATGGTCCAGACGGCGGCCTTCTTGGGACCCAGCAAGAGGTCCCGCCATCCGATCTTGGTTTGCGCAGCAGCCTGGGTCATGAGGAACCGACTTGGGACCGAGTCGGTCCGGGGTGAGCACCCAATCCACCACAGAGCGCGCCGCCGCTCAAGACAGAGTTGTCTTCTCTAGCTTTTGACATAGGGCCGCGCATCCCGCGCCGTGCGCAGGGCGTCGGCCCACCAGGCCAGGCGGTCGAGCATGACCTTTGCGGCGTTGCGCGGGCCTTCGCGGTCGATCGGATCGCCGTTGTCATCGAACTGCCGCCGCGCATTGAGGAAGGGGATGTAGTCGCGGATGGTGGTGGCATGCAGTTCGGCGAACACGTGCCGGAGATGTTCGATGGCGCGCACCCCGCCGACCGTTCCGCCGTACGAGACGAAGCCGACCGGCTTCGCCATCCATTCGACGTAGGCCTGGTCGATCGCATGCTTCAGCGAGGCGGGATAGGAGTGATTGTATTCCGGGGTCACGATCACGAAGGCATCGGCCGCGGCCAGGCGCGCGCGGAACGCATCGACGTCCGGCGTCGGCTTCGCGCGGTGCGACGGCGGCAATTTGATGTCGATGAGATCGATCAGGTCTACTGCAAAACCGCCGTGGCTCGCCGCTTCCTTCGCGAACCAACGCCCGACCGTGTCGCCGAAGCGGCCTTCGCGCGTGCTGCCGATGATGATGGCGAGTTTGAGGGTGCGATCCACGTCCGCTCCTTGTGCGGTTTCTATCTTAGCAGGCGTTCCCAATCGGGTGGGCGATGCTCTTCCAGCCCGATGTCGCGCTTCAGATGAGGCGGAAGGTTACGGACATCCTCGCGCCTGTTCGCGATCGGAAACACGCCTGCGAGCAACGACTCCAATCCAATCCGGAATTGGCTCGCCGGCACCAGCAAGGGGAACGGCCGCATCGTCGCCTCCCGAATTAGAATGCACCGATGTTTCTATATCTGGCAGATAAGGAAAGCAAGATATTTCTATATTGCTGCGACCGTGCTAGAATCCGCAGATGGAAGACACAGGCGCCACGCGCGTTCTCTACGCCCTGAAATCGACCGGTCCGCAGAGCGCCGACGCGCTCGCGCGCCGGCTCAAGGTGACGGTGGTGGCCGCGCGCCAGCAGCTTGGGCGGCTGTTGGACAAGGGGTTGGTGAGCTTCGAGGACCATCGCGAAGGCGTCGGCCGTCCGAAGCGCGTGTGGTCCTTGAGCGAGGCCGGCAATGCGCGCTTCCCGGATTCGCACGCAACGCTGACCGTCGATCTGATCCAGGCGATCGGCACGGCGCTCGGTCCGGATGCGCTGGACCGTGTGATCGCCGAGCGCGAGAAGGCGACCCGCCGGATCTATGCCGAGCGCGTGCGCCCCGGCCGCTCGCTGGCGGAGCGCGCCAAGCTACTGGCCGAGCAGCGCGCGCAAGAGGGCTACATGGCGGAAGTGAAGCGCCAGCCCGACGGCTCGCTGCTATTGATCGAGAACCACTGCCCGATCTGCGTCGCCGCCAAGGCCTGCCAGGGCTTCTGCAAGTCGGAGCTCAACCTATTCCGCGACGTGCTCGGCGCCGAGGCGAAGGTCGAGCGCGAAGAGCACATCCTCGCCGGCGCGCGCCGTTGCGCGTATCGCATTACTGCGGCGAAATAATCGTCGCTCTCATTGGGCTGAGTTCCAACCAACGATGCGCCGCAGGCGTTCCATCTCGTCGATCAGTGCGGACGTGTAGCGGAGGATATCGCGCACCTCCACGTCCGGCTTGCGTGACAACTCGAAATCGGTCGCGGGACGCATCGCGCCGGCAGTCCACGCTTGGCCGCGGTGCCGCTTGAACTCGAACTCCTCCCATGACCGCGTGAAATAGTGGTTGATGCGGGCCTGGCCGTATGCCGGCTTCGGAAGGACTCCGCGGGTCTTCGCGGCGAGATCGGCGCCGCTGATGTCAATCAGCCGCCCCCTGTACTCCGATGGAACGTGAACGCCCATTCTCGATATGTCGCGGAGGCGCACAATCGACTTCACATGGCAGTCATTTTCGATCACGGCCCGCGTGAACCGCTCGATCGTCAAGCCGGTGCCGCGATTGCGTTTCTCAGCGGCCGTAAAGACACGCCAGGGGATGCCGACCCCGCATACGTCCGGGTCCTTCGGCAGCAGGTCATCCAACGTACAGCCTGGATCGAGTACGAGGAACTCGTCGAGATCGGCGTAAAGACACCATTCGACGCGATCGCGCAGCCGCTTCAGCGCATGGTTGTGGGCCTTGACCTGCTGCTGGGCCCGGCTGCGCCAGCGGCGGACATTGATGAGGCCCGCTCGGGCCAGCGGCGCGAGAATTCTGCCGGAGGCATCATTGCTGTCATTGTCGTAGAGAGTGATGTGGGCGAATCCGAGGATGCGATGGTGGGCGATCCACTCCAGCAGGTACGGCGCCTCGTTGCGGTGCATCGCCATGATGCCGAATTTCGCTGGCTGCGGCTCGAATCGATAGAATCGCCGCTTGCATGTCTTGCTGAGGACGATGGGCGCGATCTCGATGCTTTCGCGGCTTCTCCGTCCAAGGATCCAGGTGGCGATCGAGGCGCCGAGCCATGTCGCGTCGGCATGCGGAAACAGCTTCCGCAGCCGGCGACGCCGCGCAATTGCTGCGCCAGGGCTGCCGCCGATTGCGAAATCGAACGGGCAGGCGGTGCAGGCGAACCAGCCGCCCGGCTTCAGGATGCGGATCATCTCGTGCCCTGCATCCTGCGGCCGCTCGCAACGCTGCAGCATGCGGTCGGCGACGACGAAATCGTACTCGTCGCTCAGCAGCGCCAGATTCTCCGGCGTGAAGTCGGGGTAGGGCAGGACGAGTCGTTGCGCCTTGCGTAGGCCGAGAACGTCGGCGAGCCACGTCGATTCATGGCCGATGATCACGGCTCTCTTGTCGCTGCCATCCTCGGCCGCAAGGCGGTCTTGAAGAGCGAACGTGATCAGCGCCCGGATCGGCCGGGCAAAAGGCCGAAATTCCACCGCCAGCGCCGACCAGAAGCGGCGCCCCCGTTGCATGAGCGAAGCCACGACTCTCGGTATCCCCCGATACTGTATTGGCAGAATTAGCAGAAAAGCCGAGGGGCGATATACGTCAATCGGACCAGGCGTGTTTGCCCGGTCCGATCGCGGAAGCTCTTATCTCTTTGCGACATCCTTCGCCGTGAGGTCGAGCGCGATCGTGGTGAGGCGCATGAACTCGTCGACGTCCGCCTTGGTCCAGGTCAGGGGCGGAGAGATCATCATGGTGTCCTTGGTCGCACGCATCACCAGGCCGTTGGCGAAGCAATGGTTGCGGCAGATGGTGCCGACCTCGCCGATCGGCTCGAAGGTCTTGCGCGACTTCTTATCCTTCACCAGCTCGATCGCACCCATCATGCCGACATTGCGGACCTCGCCCACCAGCGGGTGGTCGAGCAGCTCCTTGAGCCGCTTGGCGAGATAAGGGCCGGTCTCGTTCTTCACGCGCTCGACCAGCTTCTCGTCCTTGAGGATGCGGATGTTCTCGATTGCGACGGCGCAGCTGACCGGATGTCCGGAATAGGTGAAGCCGTGATTGAAATCGACGCCGCTGGACAGCGCATCGGCCACCCGGTCGGAGATCATGATCGCCGAGAGCGGCTGATAGCCCGACGTCAATCCTTTCGCCAGGGTCATGAAGTCGGCGCTGATGCCGAAATGCTCCGAGCCGAACCAAGTGCCAAGGCGCCCGAAACCGGTGATCACTTCGTCGGCGATCAGCAGCAGGTCGTACTTCTTGCAGATCTCCTGCACCGCCGGCCAATAGGTCGAGGGCGGGATGACCACGCCGCCGGCGCCCATGATCGGCTCGCCGATGAAGGCGCCGACATTGTCGGGGCCGAGTTCCAGGATCTTGTCCTCGATCGCCTTGGCGCACACCTTGCCGAATTCCTCCGGCGACAGGTCGCCGCCTTCGGCGTACCAGTACGGCCGCCGCACATGGACGAAGCCGGGCAGCGGCAGGTCCGCCAGTTCGTGCATGTAGTTCATGCCGCCGAGCGACGCGGCCGCCATGGTCGAGCCGTGATAGGCGTAGATGCGACTGATGATGGTCTTCTTGTTCGGCCTCTTCTTGAGGTTCCAATAGGTCCGCACCATGCGCACGATGGTGTCGTTGGCGTCGGAACCGCTGAGGCCGTAGAACACGTGGTTGAGATGCTTCGGCGTCAGATCCACCAGGATCTGCGACAGCTCGGCGACCGCGGGGTGCGTGGTGTTGAAGAAGGTGTTGTAGTACGGCAGCTCGAGCAGCTGCTGGTACGCCGCCTCGGCGATCGACTTGCGGCCATAGCCGACGTTGACGCACCACAGGCCCGCGAACGCGTCGAGCAGCTTCTTCCCTTCAGAATCCCAGAGGTAGGTCCCTTCGGCCTTGGTGATGACGCGGCTGCCGCGCTTGTGCAGGTCGGCGTGATCGGTGAAGGGATGAACGTGGCGGCGATCCAGCGCCTGCCATTCGGCGGTCGAATTGCGCTTCGGAAGAGCAGTCATGATGTGCCTCGCATTGACTCAAACGGAATGAAACGGCGCAGCGGCCATCCGCGCGCCGGGCTCGAGCGCTCAACGCGTGATCACGGATTGAAATTGATGCGCGCGGTCAGGATCAGAATTTCAGCGCGCAAGGACCGCGCCGGCCCGTGATGCCGGCCGGCATTCATCAATCTGAGATGATCGGTCCTGATCCGCATGGCGCCAGTCTATCAGCCGGCTAGACGTTCAACAACAGATGCTCGCGCTCCCACGAGCTGATGACGTTCTGGTAGGCCTCCAGCTCCGCCGACTTCACGATGTAGAGCGCCTTCACGAACCTGTCGCCCAGCAGCCCCTTGACCGGCTTGCAGGCCAGGAACTTGGACAACGCCTCGTGCGCGGTCTTCGGCAGCGTGTGCGCCATGCGATAGGCGCTGCCTTCGATCTGGTTGGTCGGCTTCAGCCGCTCGGTCACGCCGAGATAGCCGCACAGCAGCGAGGCTGCGATCGCGAGATAAGGGTTGGCGTCCGCACCCGCCAGGCGGTTCTCGATGCGCCGGCCGGACGCGTTGGAGACCGGCACGCGCAAGCCGCAAGAGCGGTTGTCGATGCCCCACTGCACGTTGATCGGTGCATCGAAGCGCGGGCGCAGGCGCCGGTACGAGTTGACGTTCGGCGCCAGCATCGGCACCACCTGCGGCAGATAGCGCTGCAGGCCGGCGACGTGGTTGCGGAACATGGCGGTGTCGCGGCCCTTGCTGTCGGCGAACAGGTTCTTGCCGTTGCGCTTGTCGAGCACCGACTGGTGGATGTGCATGGAGCTGCCGGGCTGGTTGGCCAGCGGCTTCGCCATGAAGGTGGCGTACACGTTGTGCTTCATCGCCGCCTGCCGCACCGTGCGCTTGAACAGGAAGGCCTGGTCCGCCAGCTCCAGCGGGTTGCCGTGGTTGAAGTTGATCTCCATCTGCGCCGCGCCGGATTCGTGCGTCAGCGTGTCGACGTCGATCTCCGATTTTTCGCAAAAGTCGTAGACGTCCTCGAAGATCTGGTCGAACTCGTTGGTGGCGTCGATGCCATAGGCCTGGCTGCCGGTCTCCGGACGCCCGGAGCGGCCGATCGGCGGCACCAGCGGCAGGTCGGGGTCGGTATTGACGCTGACCAGGTAGAATTCGAGCTCGGGCGCGACGATCGGCTTCCAGCCCTTGTCGTCGTACAGCTCCAGCACCTTCTTCAACACGTAGCGCGATGAATGCTGCACCGGCGTATCGTCGGCGTTGAAGGCGTCGTGGATGACCTGCGCGGTCGGGTCGGAGTACCACGGCACCATGCGGACGGTGTCCGGGTCCGGGCGCAGATAGATGTCGGGGTCCTCGTCCGAGCCGATATCGTCCTCGTCCAGATCGGGATACTCGCCGGTCACGGTCTGGAGGAAGATGCTTTCCGGCAGCCTGAGGCCGTATTCGCGCACGCTCTTGGTGAATTTCTGCGCCGGCAGGATCTTGCCGCGCGGGATGCCGTTCATGTCGGGGACAAGGCACTCGACCTCATCGACCTTCCGTTCGTCGAGCCATTCTTCCAGGTATTTCATGGTAACCGCTTGATGATGGGGGCGGCGGCAAGCCCCCGTTTTGGGGTCCTGCACTCGCCCGGAGCACAGTAGCCGATCCCCTGAAGGACTGGCAATTCAAGCCGGCTGCCTTGCCATAATCCATTGAAATATTTAGTAATTCTGTCACGAAGGAAAGGCGACTAAGTGCGCTCCTCGGTTCCTTGACTTGGCTGCTTTAGCCACTATAGTCCGCGCGCTCCCGAGCCGGGCCGGATCCCCAGTGATCTGATCCCAGCCGCCACATGATTGTGGGCCGGACAGCCGGGACAACAACAACATCGCCACGAGCGAGAAAGGACAGATCATGGGTAAGCGCCTTAGCGCAAAGCATAAGATTGACCGCCGTTTGGGCGTCAATCTCTGGGGCCGTCCGAAGAGCCCCGTCAACGATCGCGAATATGGCCCCGGCCAGCACGGCCAGCGCCGCAAGAAGCCGACCGATTTCGGCCTGCAGCTGATGGCCAAGCAGCGCCTCAAGGGCTACTACGGCAACATCGGCGAGCGGCAGTTCCGCAAGATGTACCAGGAAGCCTCGCGCCGCCGCGGCGACACCTCCGAGAACATGATCGGCCTGCTCGAGCGACGCCTCGAGAGCGTGGTCTACCGCGCCAAGTTCGTGCCGACCGTGTTCGCCGCCCGCCAGTTCATCAATCACGGCCACATCAAGGTCAACGGCAAGCGCGTCAACATTGGCTCCTACCAGCTGAAGGAAGGCGATGTCGTCGAGGTCAAGGACAAGTCCAAGGACATGACTCTGGTGCTCGGCGCCACCCAGATGGGCGAGCGCGACGTGCCGGACTACATCGAGGTCGATCACAAGAAGATGACGGCCAGGCTGGCGCGCATCCCGCAGCTTGCGGACGTGCCGTATCCGGTGACCATGGAACCGCACCTGGTGGTCGAGTTCTACTCGCGCTAACGGTTGCGACGATGAATCCGCGAAGGCCCGCCGTTTCCACCGGCGGGCCTTTGCTTGTACGCGCGCTCTGACATGGCCGATCCCTCCGCGCCGCTGCCCCAAGCCGACCTCATCCGGCGCATCCGCAACGCCACCGTCACGCGCTCGGTGATCCAGCGGAAGGCGCGCTATCACCTCGGCGCGGTCTACGATGCCGATGGCGCGCTGGTGCGCGACTCGCTGCGCTTTCCCGACAAGCACCGTGCCCGCGATCCGAAGTCGCTGGCCACGGTTCAGGGTCTGAAGGTCGAGCGGCGGATCGCCCGCGCGCTCTATCTCGGCCACGCCTTCACGCATTTCGGCCATTTCCTGATCGAGACCGTTCCCGCCTTGTGGTGGGCGCGGCAGGTCGATGACGACGTGGCGCTGATCTTCCATCCGTTCGACGAGGCCGGCCGCAACGTGTTCGCGGAAACCGCGCACGGCCGCGATTGCCTGGCGCTGCTTGGCCTCGCGCCGGATCGGATCGTGATGGCGGCAACCGCGGATCTCGCCGTCGAGGAGCTGCTGCTGCCGCCTCGCCACTACGACATGCGCACCGGCCCGCGCTACGACTTCCGGGAGATCTATCGCACCATGGCGGCGGCCGCGCAGCGATCGCAGCCGACGGCGGGATCGAGCCGCGTCTATTTCTCGCGCCGTCTGCTGAAGCGGCGCCTGCGGCGCTTGTCGAACGACGCGGCGGTGGAGCGGCGCCTGGCGCGGCGTGGCTTCGCAATCGTGCATCCGCAGCACATGAGCCTGGTCGACCAGATCAACGCCGCCGGCGCCGCCGACGTCGTGGCCGGCGTCGATGGCAGCGCGCTGCATCTCAGCGCCTTCATGCGGCCCGGGTCGCGCATGCTGGTGCTGCAGACCAAGCGCCGCCGCACCATCCATTTCATGAATGGCCTAATGGAGGTGGAGACGATCTCCGTCCCGGCGACTACCGCGGCGGTCGCCGGCCCGAAGCGCATCGACCTCAGCGAACTCGAGCGCGCCCTCGATGGCCTCGGCTGTCCTAGGCCCGGCCTCCTCGGCCGCATGCTCGGCTGGTTGGACCGCTGATGGACCAACGCAAGCTCGGCAACCTGGCTCTGGTGACGGTGGCCTTCGCCTGGGGCACCATGGTCCCGGCTATTTCGCACCTGGCGCACAAGTGGGATCCGTTCTTCCTGGGCGCGGTACGCTACGTCTGCGGTGTCCCGCTGCTCTATGTGGCGCTGTGGCTGGCGGAAGGATTCAGCCGTCCGGCCGTGCGGCCGGCGGTGTGGCGGGCGCTGGTGCCGGGTTGGTTTGGACTTGGCGGCTTCGCGTTCATTTTTACCATCGGCATCGCTCATTCGAATCCGGTGATCGCCGCCGTGTTGGGCGCGGCCAATCCGGTGATCGCCGCCGTGGTGGGCGGTGTCGTGTTCCGCATTCCCTTCGACCGGCGCCTGACGCCGGCCGTGGTGCTGGCGGTGGCGGGATGCGCGCTCGCGAGCATAGATTGGTCGGGCGGCAATCTCAGCCTTGAGCTGCGCGGCGGAGAGCCCCTGGTGCTGATCGCCGCCAGCCTGTGGGCCTGGTATTCGATCGCGATCCACCGCTGGCTCGGCGGCTGGTCGCAGCTGCGCAAGGCAGCCAACACCATGGCGCACGCCGCCGTGCCGCTGATCGTCGGCTACTTCCTGGCGCGCGAGCTGGGCTGGGCGCAAGTATCACCGGCGATGCCGACCGGCTGGGATCTCGGCATCGTCGTGTGGATGATCGCGGGCGCGGTGGTGATCGGCCTGCTGCTGTGGAACTTCGGCGTCGCCAAGACCAACCTGGTGATTGCCTCGCTCTACACCAACCTCGTGCCGGTGGTCGCGATCGCGTTGCTGGCGATCGGCGGCGCGGCGCCGACCCTGGCGCAGATCGCCGGCGGCGCCTTGGTGATCGGCGGAGTGGCGTGGTCGGAGTGGAGATTGTTGCGTGCCAGGGCGGCGGCGGAACGTTCGCTCACCGCCTCGGATCGAGCCCCCGACTGATCGCCCCTCAGGCGCCGAGCTTGCGGCGATAGCCGGCGAGGCCCAGCCCACCGACCCCCGTCGCGAACAGCAGCAGCGCGGCCGGGATCGGAGCCTCGGTTCCGGCGACGAAGCGGTACTTGTAGATGACGAATCGGTACTTGTAGATGTTGCCGCCTGGGCCGGTGTCGCCCATCACGCGGAAGAAGAAGTCGCCCGCCGCCAGGTTCAGGTAGCGGAAGGCGAGGGTGGTGTCAGACAGGTCGGTGAAGGAACCGAGCGACGTGGCCGGATCCGACTCGTTGAACAGGTCGAGCTGGAAGTTGGCGCTGCCTGGGGCACGAAGCATTCCTATGACATCCGCGCAGCGCGCGATACGCGAGCAATCGTGCTGCCTCTCTTCTAAAACACGTGCTGCGGAACGAGGTCGTGCGGCGTTGATGCGGCTTTGGGAACCATTTGTCGCGCTCTGCGTTAAACCGCCTGCGGAATGAGCGCACGCTGATCGCCCGTGACGAAGCTGTGTCATTTCGTGGTCGTATGCACGCGACCTGGTCGTCAAACGAGAGAAGGCCATGAACGTAAACAGCATCGACGGTCTGATGCGTGCAATGGAGCTTGAAGGTACCGCGCGCATCGATATCATTCGCATCGGTAAGGGTATCCAGACCGCCGGTTATGCCCGTAGATCACCGTCGGTCCAACAATACGAAGAGTTGCGGCGCGCTGTCGTCCAATGGCAGCGAATCGCCGACGACATCGGAAGAATCATAGGCAGCGGGTGAGCGCTGTCCTTAGGGAGCGAATTCAAACAGTCGGGGGGTTGGCAAAAGGCCGGACGAGCAATCCGGCCGGTGGGTCGCGCGTATGCGCGAACGGAGGGCTGCGGATGGTCGACTATTTGGTTGTGGCGCTCCAGCATCCTTCGGGCGGCTGGGTCGCGGTTCTCCCGGACTTCGTCGGCATCACGGGACGGGCGACGTCGATGCAACATGCGATCGACCGCGCGACCGCGGGCGCAAGAGAGTTCTGCGCGATCGTGGTCGGCATCAGAAAGGCGATGCCGACGCCCTGCGAGCTCGGCGAGGCGCAGCGGAACCACCGCTGGGCCAAGGAATACGGCATCGACTGGGAGCACGCCGTCATCCAGACCGTGGCGCTCTCCTATCCGGGCGCCGGCCAACGCCGCAGCGCCGCCAAGCGCGAGAGCAAGGTGGTGGAATGGTCGCGCCGCACCGCCGCCAGGCGGATGGCGCAGCAGCAGCCGCCGGTCGCGGCGGAGTAAGTCCAACTCCGTCAACTCGCGGGATCGGCCTCTCTATCCAAGCCCTTCAATGGCTTGGCCGTCGCTTGCGGCCACCGAAGCGATCTCCTGGCAATAAAGCTAAATTTGGCTGCATTTTAACGAAAATTAAAGGTTTTGGAGGCAGGCTGGGCCTATGCGGGAAAGGCGGTCCATCGGGATCGCCGCGCTTTGGGGGATCAAAGGAGCGCACCACATGTCGGACAGCACCGGACCGATCCATTCCCTGGCAGGCCTGGTAGAGGTCGAGGTCACGGAAGCCTTCGATTGGGATCCGAGCGCGCTGGCCGACTGGCCTAACATCCCCACCGCAGCCGATTTTACCGCCGTGCCCCAAGCCGGCGACGCGTAGCAGACCGTAGAGTTCGATCGCCTACCACTCCATCCTCCCCAACTAAGACGGCCGCACCCAGTGCGGCCGTCATTTTGACTCTGGCAGGGATGCGACGATCAGCGACGCCAACGTCGCCGCTGCGGCGCTCTCGGTGGTGCGCCCCCGGCTCAGCTCGCGCGTGATCGCATCGCCCGCGCCGAGGATGCCGAGGCAGCGCAGGCGCAGCTCCTCCTTCGGCACCTTGGTATAGGGCATGAAAGCATCGCAGTAGATCGCGGCATAGAGATCGACCAGCGATTGATGGATTTTTTCCATCTTCTCGTCGCCCTTGAGCGCGGCGGCAATCGCGTGCCATTCCGGCCCGATGCTGCAATAGCAATCGATGTAGGCTTTGGCGAGCACGCGTGCGATATCGGCGAGGCGCGGCTTGGTGCGCTTCAGCGCGTCCATCAATGACGCAACCGACCGGTCGTCCATCTCCTTATACAGCGCGACCAGCAGCCCGGCGCGGGTCTCGAAATGTTCATAGGCGATCGGTTTGGTGACGCCGGCGCGCTCGGCCAGGTAGCCGAGCGTGAGGGCATCGGTGCCCTCATCGCGCACGATCTTATGCGCCGTCTCAAGCAGCTGCTTGCGGCGTTCGGTCTTGGACAGCTTCTTCGCCGGCGGTGCGCGCCGGCGCGCTGATTTTTCCATCTCCCACAGATTCCACGAGGAGCGGTGCTTGAAAAGCAGCCATCAACTTACCATTGGTAACTTACCAATAGTAATGGAGAAGAGCAATGGCTAAGCATCATCCCGTCCTCATCGTCGGCGGATCGGGCATCGTGGGCTCGCGGGCGGCGCAGACGCTGAGGCGGCTTCATCCCGACCTTCCCATCGCGATCGGCGGCCGCAACCTCGGCCGCGCTGAAAAAACCGCTCGGCAGATAGGCAATGCCGAAGCGGTGAAGCTCGACGTCGGCCAACCCAATCTCGGCCTGTCCGACGAGCGCTTCAGCGCGGTTGTCATGTTCGCGAAGGACGACACGCTGAACGGCCTCAAATTCGCCCAGGCCAGCAAGATCCCCTACATCGGCATCTCCTCCGGCGTGTTCGAGGTCGGGCCGGAGATGGCGCTGCACATCCACGCGCCCAAGAGCGCGCCGATCCTGATGGGCAGCCAGTGGCTGGTCGGCGCCGCGACCTTGCCGACGCTGGAGTTCGCGAAGGAGTTCCAGTCGCTGGAATCGATCGACCTGGCCGCGGTGTTCGACGAGCAGGACATGGGTGGGCCGGCGGCGGCCGCCGACTTCGAACGCCTGACCAAGGCCGCGCCGAGCCCGCTCATTCTCAAAGACGGCAAGTGGCGCTGGATCAATGGCGAAGAAGCGACGCGCCAGGTGAAGGACCGGGAAGGCGCGGTGCGGGACGCCAACACCTACACGCCGCTCGACGTGCTCAGCCTCGCGACCGCGACCGATGCCAAGTCGATCCGCTTCGACCTGGTCTACGGCGAATCCGCGACCCGCAAGCGCGGCGAGCCGTTCTCCACCGAGATCATCATCGAGCTCCAGGGCCGCCTGAAGAACGGCAAGGACTCCAGCGCGCGTTACGAGCTGTTCCATCCCGGCGGTCAGGCGCCCGTGACCGCTCTGTCGGTCGCGATCGCGGTCGAACGTCTGCTTGGCCGCGCTGGCGGCGACAAGGTAGAGCCAGGTCTCTATTTCCCCGACAGCCTGATCGAGCCGGCCTATGCCCTGCGCCGCCACCAGGAATTCGGCATGGAGGTGCGCCGCGCCTCCTAGCGCGGCTGCGACTTCCAATCCCTCGAAACAAGGAGTGAAATGATGGCCAAACGCGATGCGATCTTCCCTGCCGGCCGGCAGGCGCTTTACGAAAAAAACCGCTATTCGGCGGCGATCCGCTCGGGCGACTTCCTGTTCGTCTCCGGCCAGGTAGGCAGCCGCGAAGACGGGTCGCCCGAGCCGGTGTTCGAGAAGCAGGTCCAGCTTGCCTTCGGCAATCTCGCGGCGGTGCTGAAAGCAGCCGGTTGCACGTTCGACGACGTCGTCGACGTGATCACCTTCCACACCGATCCGCCGATGCAGTGGGAGACGTTTGCCGCCGTTCGCCTGAAGGCGATCGGCGACCCGCCGTACCCGAACTGGACCGCGGTGGGCGTGAACTGGCTGGCTGGCTTCGATTTCGAGATCAAGGTCATCGCGTGCCTTCCGCAAGGTCGCGCCGCCTAGGCAGCGAAGCGGCTGCATTTGAGGTGCGGCCGCATGCTCTCGTTACTGCGCGTGGTCGGTCGAGACCGACAAGGCGCGCCACTGATCGATCTCGCTCTGCATCGCGCTCAGCTTCTCGCCGATGCGGCCCGCCGAGTCCGATCCCGCCGCATAGCGCAACGGTGGATTGTCCACGTTGGCGAGCTGAACCATCGCCTGGCCGAGCTTCACCGGGTCGCCGGCCTGTTTGTGGCTGTAGGAATCGAACGTCGCCTTCAGCTCGGTCGAGGAGGGAACGTAGTCATCGACCACCTTGGCACCGTAGCGGATGGAGCTGGTGTCCAGGAAGTCGGTGCGGAAGAAACCCGGCTCGACGATCGTGATCTTGATGCCGAACTGGGCCACTTCCAGCGCCAGGGATTCCGAGAAGCCCTCGACTGCGAACTTGGTCGAGCAATAGATCGACGCGCTCGCGAAGCCCAGGACGCCGGCCATCGAGGACAGGTTGAAGATGCGCCCGCCGCGCTGGCGCCGCATCACCGGCAGCACCGCGCGAGTGACGTGGAACAATCCGAACACGTTGGTCGCATATTGCCGTTCGATGTCGCCGGTCTCGTTCTCCTCGAACGCACCGAGCTGGCCGTAGCCGGCATTGTTCACCAGCACGTCGATGCGGCCGAACTTGACGAGTGCGGCGTCGACCGCGCGGTGTGCCTGTGCGGCGTCGGTCACGTCCAGCTCGACCGCGAGCACGCTCGCATTGCCGGCGAATGTCTTCTCGATCTGGGCGCGATTGCGCCCAGTGGCGACCACCCGGTCACCGGACGCCAGCGCTGCCTTCGCGATTTCCGCGCCAATGCCACGGGAAGCTCCAGTGATGAACCAAACCTTGCTCATGATCCGTCTCCTTGTTGCGTTCGGAAGCTGCGGGCCTTGCCAGCGAGCGCATCCGGATTTCCTGCTGCGCCAGGCTGGCGCGGATCTCGGGGATTCTGCTGTTTGACATGGCTTGGCCTCCTGACCCGCCGAGCAGTGCGATCGGCGTGACGGAAAGCTGGGGACGGAGGGCGGATTCCAGAATACCCAGGGCTATCGGCATATTGCCTATTCCTATATTCTAGCGTACCCATCGTGCGTTGTATGGGCAATCGCATATCCTAATCGTATTAAAACTCGGAATTGTCCCATGCCGAAAGCCACTCCAGCCGCATTCCCCCGCCAGCAGGCCATGGCGGCCCTCATTACCCGGCTCGCACCGGAGGAGGGCTTCACGCCGACCGCCCTCGACGGCGTGCGGCTGACGCGGGTCAATTCCTCGCTGACGCGCATGCCGGTGCTCTACGAGCCCTCCATCTGCATCGTCTGCCAGGGCCGCAAGCGCGGCTACCTGGGCGACGAAACCTACGTGTACGACGCACAGCAGTTCCTGGTGCTGTCCGTGCCGCTGCCGTTCGAGGTCGAGACCGAGGCGACGCCCGACAAGCCGTTCCTTGGCATCGCGATCCGCATCGACCTGGCGGTCGCGGCCGAGCTGCTGCTGGCGCTGGATGAATCCGGCGGCGTGGCAGAGGCGAGCCCGAGGGGAATCTGTGCGACGCCGCTCGGCGAGGAACTCGGCGATGCCACGTTGCGCCTGCTGAACGTGCTCGGCGCGCCGATGGAAGCGCGCCTGCTGGGGCCGGCGATCGTGCGCGAGATCTATTTCCGCGTCCTCACCGGCGAGCAGGGCGGGGCGATCCGCGCCGCGCTCACGCACCAGAGCCAGTTCGGCAAAATCGCCAAGGCGCTGCGCCGCATCCACGCGGACTATGACGGCGATCTCGATGTCGGGCGGCTGGCGCAGGAAGCGGGCATGAGCGTTCCCGCCTTTCACGTGCACTTCAAGTCGGTGACGCAAACCTCGCCGATCCAGTATGTGAAGGCGACCCGCCTGCACAAGGCGCGCCTGCTGATGGTCCAGGAAAGCTTGAATGCCGCTCAGGCCTGCACGCGCGTGGGCTACGAAAGCGCGTCGCAATTCAGCCGCGAATTCAAGCGCTTCTTTGGCCGCACGCCCCAGGAAGAGGCGGCCTTCATGCGCGGTGCTCTGGCCGTGGCGCCGACCGCCGGTGGCGACGGGCGCTATGTCACTGCCGCCCAATAGACGGCGCGGCCAGGGAGGTCGGTGACCTTCAGCGCCGTCCTCTGTCGCGGAGCTCACGCCACTCGTTGAAACTCGCGATTGCGCTTGGACCGGCCACAAAGAGTCTGCCCGCTTGAGGATTGAAGCCGCGGATGCCCAGGCCGTCCAGAATGCGTGCAACGACTTCGACGGCCTCGTCTCCGTCGCCGCGCACGTGGAAAGCAAAGTCCTCGCATATCTCGTCATCGCCCATGTTCAGCTCGATCGACCAGCCGTCCTTTTCAATCAGCCCCGAGGACGGATCGGAAAAGTTCGCTGTTGGAGCGATGCGCTTGATCCTGGCGATGACCGCAGATCGATTGCCCAGCGGCTTTGGCTTGAAGTCTGGCGGAATCTCCTCGATCGACTCGAACACAAGCGGCACATTCACCGCGAATATGTCCCAGCTCATCTCACAGCGCCGCCGCGACCTTGAGCCCTTCCAGCACGGCTTCCTCGGCGGTGCGCGGGGTCTGCGCGTCGCCGATCACGTGCACCTCGCCGGACCAGCCGGCGAGCTCGTCCTCCAGCTCGGCCACGCGATGATGGCCGAGCGAGGCGACCAGGGTGTCGACCTCCTCGAAGATCACGGGTTCGCCGCTGGTGGCGTGCTGGAAATACACGCTGCTGCCGTCGACGCCATAGAGGCGCGCGTAGGGTACGATCTCGACCCCGAGCTTGTGCAGCTGCCCGACCCAATGGTCGCGGACATATTGATGGATGCGCTGGCCCGCCATGTAGCCGTCGACGCACAGGCGAACGCGGCAGCCCTGGCGCGCCAGCATCTCGGCGACCCCCATGCCGATCCAGTCGCAGCGCCAGTCGGCGATCACCACCGACTGCCCGACATTGGCTTCGTTCCTGATGACCTGCCAGGCGTTGACCACGTGGCCGCTCTCGACGCCTTCGATCTCCGCCGGGCGCGGCTTGGCTCCCGTCGCGATGATGACGGCATCCGGCTTCTCGGCTTCGATCAGCGCGCGCGTCACCTTGGTGCGCAGCACGACCTTGGCGTTGGCCAGCTGCATCTCGCGCGAGAGGTTGGTGACGATGCCGCCGAACTCTGCGCGACCGGGCAGCATCTGCGCCAGCAGCGCCTGTCCACCCAGCCGCTCGCTCGCCTCGTAGAGCGTGACATCGTGCCCGCGCTCGGCTGCAACCGCTGCCGCCTTCATGCCCCCCGGTCCGCCGCCGGCGATCAGCACTTTCTTCTTGCGTGCCGCCGGCGTCAGTGTGCCGTAGGTCAGCTCGCGTCCGGTCTCCGGATGCTGGATGCAGGAGATCGGATAGCCGAGATGAAAGTGTCCGATGCAGGCCTGGTTGCAGCCGATGCAGGCGCGGATGTCGTCGAGCTTTCCCGCCTCCGCCTTCCCGGCCATCTCGGGATCGCAGATCATCGCGCGCGTCATGCCGACCATGTCGGCCTGGCCGGAGGCGATCACCTTCTCGCCGTCCTGCGGCTGGTTGATGCGGCCGGCGACGAACACCGCCGCCTTGATCTTCGCCTTCACCGCCGCCGCGAACGGCGCGACATAGGCGTTGGCGATCGCCATCGGCGGCGCGATATGCACCGCGCTGCCGAAGCCGGCGGAGGAACCGGCGATGACGTTGACGTAGTCGAACTGGTCAGCCAGCGCGACGATCGCCTGCAGGCTCTCGGATTCCTGCAGGCCGTCCGGGTCCTTCTCATCGCCGCTGATGCGCAGGCCGACGATCGCGGAATCATCGACATGCGCGCGCACGGAGGCGATCACCTCGCGCAGGAACCGCAGGCGATTCTCGAACGACCCGCCATATTCGTCCTCGCGCCGGTTGAGCCGCGGATTGAGGAACTGCGCCGGCAGATAGCCGTGGCTGGCGACCACCTCCAGCCCGTCCAGCCCCGCGCCGCGCAACCGCGCCGCCGACAGGCCGTAGCCTTCGACGACTTCGGCGATCAGCGCCTTGGACATCGGGCGCGGCATGACGTGGAAGCGCTCGTTGGGCACGGCCGAGGGCGCGTAGGCCACCGGCGCGCTGCCATCCTGGCTTTCCATGATCTCGCGCCCCGGATGGAACAATTGCCCGAAGATCTTGCAGCCATGTTTGTGCACGGTCTCGGCGAGGCGCCGATAGCCGGGCACGCTCTCCTCCGAGGCCATCAGCACGTGCGAGGTGTATTTCGCCGTCTCGTGGATGCCGGCGGCCTGCACGATGATGAGGCCGGCGCCGCCCTTCGCGCGCGCTTCGTGATAGGCGATCAGCGCATCGTTCGGCACGCCGCCGGTGATCAGCGTGGTGTCGTGGCCGGTCGACAGGATACGGTTCTTGATGTCCAGTCCGCGGATGCGGATGGGAGAGAACAGGTGCGAGAGGCCCGCTGCGGCCAAGATCGCCTCACGCCAATCCGTGGCGCTGGCGCCAGTCGGCGGGATCGAGGGCGTAGAACACCTTCGCCTTGTCGCCCTCATATTTGATCGGCGTGTTCTCCGGGATCCAGATCACGTCGCCGGGCGCGCAGGCGTGAGTCTCCTTGCCGACCACCAGGCGAAAGGTGCCTTCCAATACGACAATGACTTCGTCGTACAGCACGGTCCATTCGATCGAGCAGCCGTCGAAGGTCGCGATGCCCGCGCCCATGGTCTTGCTCATCTCCGGCCCGACCAACCTGGCGATCGTCGCCGTGCCCGGCGGCCCGCCGAACGCGGCGAAGGTCATGTCGGACTTGCGGTAGTGGACGACTTTCTTTTCCGGCATCGCATCCTCCCAGTTGCCGCCAACCTAGCGAAGCACCGGGAGCGGTGCAACGTGCCGTCAGAATTCGGCGCCGAGCGCCCGCGCCTGAGTCAGGATTTGTGTGGGATAATCATCCCCTTCGATCGAACCATGCAGCAATTGCAATCGCCGCTCGCGCACGCCGCAATAGTCCAGGATTCCGACATCCAGCTGGGTCTGGATCGCCGTGTCATAGCCCCTCTTGGCGAACGAATCCGGAAGTCCGCCCGCAACGCCAATCATCCAGACACGCTGGTGCGGAAACTTGCGCGCGCCATAGGCCCAACCGTTGTTCCAGACCCGGTCGATCCACCCTTTGAGCAGCGCCGGCATCGACCACCAGTAGACCGGAAAGACAATCACGGTGGCGTCGTTGCGCTCGACGCGCTGCATCTCGCGCCGCACGTCCTCGGAATAGACCTTTTCGGGATCGTTCCAATTCGGCTCGTCCGCCTCGCGCAGAACCGGATCGAATTGCTCCTGCGCCAGGTCGGCCAACTCGAACGCATGACCGTTGACCTGCGCCGCCTCGCGGAACGCGTCGGCGGCCTGACCGGTCAAAGACGACCGGCGCGGGTGGGCGATGACAAGCAGAGTCTTCACAATCCGGCTCCAGTTGATTGGCCGGCCAGCCTAGATGGAAATCGGCGCCAAGCCTATCGCCAGTCCCCACAATTCCCATTGACAACCAAAGCCCTGCCGGTTCGTTTAGCGCCGACAACCAGCCTTGAGGTCCCGCCGATGATTCCGCGTTATTCCCGCCCCGAAATGACCCGGATCTGGGAGCCGGAGAACCGGTTCCGCATCTGGTTCGAGATCGAGGCTCATGCCTGCGACGCGCTGGCGGAACTGGGTGTCGTGCCCAAGGAAGCGGCCAAGGAAGTCTGGGCCAAGGGCAAGTGGGAGATCGCGCGCATCGACGAGATCGAGCGCGAGACCAAGCACGACGTGATCGCCTTCCTCACCAACCTCGCCGAGCATGTCGGCCCCGCGGCGCGCTTCGTGCACCAGGGCATGACCTCGTCCGACGTGCTCGACACCTGTCTCGCGGTCCAGATGAAGCAGGCGGCGGACATCCTGCTCAAGGATCTCGATGCGCTGCTCGCCGCTCTCAAGAAGCGTGCACTCGAGCACAAGATGACGCCGACCATCGGCCGCAGCCACGCCATCCACGCCGAGCCGACCACCTTCGGGCTCAAGCTTGCCGGCCACTACGCCGCCTTCGATCGCGCCAAGAAGCGCCTGATCGCGGCGCGTGACGAGATCGCGACCTGCACCATCTCCGGCGCGGTCGGCACCTTCGCCAACATCGACCCGAAGGTCGAGGCGCATGTCGCCGCCAAGCTGGGGCTGAAGGTCGAGCCGGTCTCCACCCAGGTGATTCCGCGCGACCGCCACGCCATGTTCTTCGCGACTCTCGGCGTGATCGCCTCCTCGATCGAGAACCTGGCCATTGAGATCCGCCACCTGCAGCGCTCCGAGATGCGCGAGGCCGAGGAGTATTTCTCGCCCGGCCAGAAGGGCTCCTCGGCGATGCCGCACAAGCGCAATCCGGTTCTGACCGAGAACCTGACCGGCCTCGCGCGCATTGTGCGCGCCGCGGTCACGCCGGCGCTGGAGAATGTCGCGCTGTGGCACGAACGCGACATCTCGCACTCCGCGGTCGAGCGCGTGTTCGGGCCTGACGCGACCATCGCGCTCGACTTCGCGCTGGCGCGTCTCGCCGGCGTGGTGGAGAAGCTGATCGTCTATCCCGAGGCGATGGCCAAGAACCTCGAGACCTATGGCGGCTTGATGCATTCCCAGCGCGTGCTGCTGGCCCTGACGCAAGCCGGCGTCAGCCGAGAGGATTCCTACAAGCTGGTCCAACGCAACGCGATGAAAGTGTGGCTGGAGGGCAAGGACTTCCTGACCGAACTCAAGTCAGATCCCGAGGTGACGGCGAAGCTGAAGCCGGCGCAGATCGAGGAATGCTTCGATCTCGGCTATCACACCAAGCATGTGGACACGATCTTTGCCAGAGTCTTCGGATAGAGTGCCTTCGGCGGATAGCGCGATCACCATCGAGGAGGCGTTCGCCTGGTGCCGCGTGCACCCGGTCGCGCATGTCGACCTGGAGCGTTTCCTCGGCATCTTCACCACCGACGCGCGGCGCATCATCGACGCGCGCGACCATGGCCTGATCGGCCTTATCATGGACCGCCTCACCATCCAGGATGGCGCCAAGCCGTTCGAGTGGATCGGCGCCGCGGTCGACAAGATCGATCCGCACGTCTTCCCGATCCTGATCGAACGCCTGCGCAACACCGCGCAGCTGTTCGAGATCCCGGCGATCGACGTGACGCTGAGCGGCCACTGGGCTAGCGTGCGCGACGAGCTGGCGCGTGCGGGCGCACATCCGAAATTCGTCGACATCGAGCTGACACACTCGGATTGCAACTGGGGACCGGATCGTCCGCTGCCGCGAAGCTGGCGCTGGGAACTGGTCACGCCGGAGCGTGAGGCCGCCTACGTTTCGCTGCTCAACGGCGCGATGGGCCCGATGCCGGGTGTCTATGTGCCGCCGGAGGCGGAGGCGCTGGCGTCCATGCGCACGACGGCCGATGGCACGAAGTTGCTGTTGGATACGGATGGCGAGGCGCAGGCGATGGTTCGCTGCAAGCTGTCGCGGCGCTATCTACACCTGGTCTGCTGCGCGCCGGAGAAGAAGGGCAGGGGGCTCGGACGGTTGGGGCTGGACGAAGTGCGCCGGACGCTTGGGCCCGGGCCGCTTCACCTCACGGTCGTGAAACAGAACGAGCGCGCTCACGGTTTCTATCTGCATATGGGATTCATCCCGACCGATGAAGTCGAAACCTGGCGGTTGCCGATCGCATCATGAACGACTGGGCTCATCACGCGACGGAGATGATCGGCAAGGCGGAGCTGAAGCGCCTGTCCGCGCGCAGCGACGCCGCCGGCCTCACGCATCTTGCCGGTCATGTCGCGCTGCTGGTCGCAACCGGCGTGCTGATCTATCTGAGTTCCGGCACCCTCTGGATCTGGCCGGCAATGTTCATGCATGGCGTGGCGCTGATCTTCCTGTTTCCGCCGCTGCACGAGACCATCCACCGCACCGCCTTTCACAGTCGCGCGCTCAATGACGTCGTCGCCTTCGTCATCGGCGTTCTGATCGTGTTGCCGCGCGAGTGGTTCCGCGCCTTCCATTTCGCGCATCACCGCTTCACGCAGGAGCGCGACGACCCCGAGCTCGGAACCTCGAAGCCCGCGACCCCGGCCCAGATGATCTGGCACATGGCGGGGCTGTCCTACTGGGCTGGAAACTTCCGCGGCATTCTTCGCCGTGCGACTGGCCGCCTCGACGACAGCTTCTACGCGACCGACCGCGTGAAGCGCAGCGTGATCCTGGAAGCCCGCATCGTGCTGGCGATCTACGCCACGGCTCTGATCACATCGATCGCGGCCGGCAGCACGTTGCTGCTATGGTACTGGGTCATCCCGGCGTTGCTGGGCCAGCCGATGCTGCGGCTCTATCTGATCTGCGAGCATGGTGGCTGCCCGCGCACCACCGACATGTTCGAGAACACGCGCACCACCTACACCAACGCTCCGGTGCGCTTCCTCACCTGGAACGGCTCATTCCACGCCGAGCATCACGCCTGGCCATCGATCCCGTTCCACGCCTTGCCGCACACCAACGCGCTGATCCGCGATCGGCTGCGCACGACCGCGCCCGGCTATCGCGCGGCGCTGGTGGAAATCTGGCGGACGATGCGGGCGGGAAAAACGCTATAGAGCTGGCTGACGCCACCACACTCCACCGTCATCCCGGCCTTGAGCCGGGGTCCCTTGGCAGACGCACGTGCCGCGGAGGATTGGACCCCGGCTCAAGGTCGGGGTGACAAGAATGAGAAGTGGCACGGGTCGACGCGTTCGCTAGTCGGCCTTCACTTCGTGCTGGACCTGCTCGGTGGCGATCCGCATCAGGTCGTCCATCTGCTTGCGCAGGCGGTGCTCGCTCATCTCGACCTTCTTGGCCTGGAAATCGCCCAGCACCTTGTGCAGCACGTCGTGGTCGCCGGGGGTGGCGAAATCGGATTTGACCACTTCCTTGGCATAGGTCTCGGCGTCGGCGCCGTGGATGCCGAGCAGGTTCGCGGCCCACAATCCCAGCAGCTTGTTGCGCCGGTTGTTCACTCTGAACTGCAGCTCCCGATCGTGCTTGAACTTGGCTTCGAAGCTGCTCTCGCGCTCGTCGAACGTGGTCATTGAATGCTAGCCCCTTAATGGAGGTACAGCTTAAGATGGTCGCGGGGCAGGTCCCCGTCAAGGTTAACCGCGCCGCTCATGTGCTCCGTCATAGTGCTCCACCGGCCCGGCCACAATTGGCCTTTGCTGTGGGCCAGCAACCGCGACGAGATGGCCGACCGGCCGTGGTCCCCGCCGGCGCGCCACTGGCCTGACCGGAACGAGGTGGTCGCCGGCCGCGACGAGCTGGCGGGCGGGACATGGCTCGGCGTCAACGATGCTGGCGTGGTCGCCGGCGTCCTCAATCGCCGCAACACGCTCGGTCCGCAGGACGGCAAGCGCAGCCGCGGCGAACTGGTGCTCGACGCGCTCGATTTCGCTGACGCCGCCGACGCCGTGGCCATGCTGCGCGAACTCGACGCGCACGCCTACCGCCCCTTCAACATGGTGATCGCCGACAACCGCGACGCCTTCTGGGTGCGCAATCTCGGCACCCAGGTGGAGGCCGAAGCGCTACCGCCCGGCCTGTCGATGATCACGGCGTCCGACCGCAACGACCCCAACAGCAAGCGCATCCGCTGGTTCCTGCCGCGCTGGAAGGATGCCAAAGCGCCCGATCCCGACACCGGCGATTGGAGCGCGTGGCAGGAACTGCTGTGCGACCGCAGCCACGATCCCGCCGGCACGGTGTTCGACGCCATGAGCATCGTGTCGAACACCGGCTTCGGGACTGTCTCGTCGTCGCTGATCGCGCTGCCGGCGCCGCAATTCGCCACCCGCCGCCCGATCTGGAAATTCGTCGGCGGCCGGCCGGACAAATCCAGCGCCTGGCAGGACGTAGAGGTCTAGCTCCCTAATGCCTCTTGCCCATTGGCCCAGTGTATGTTATATTATAACATTACGAGCAGAGGCGGGGAATGAAGCGATTGGCGTGGGTGGGCTCCATCCTGGCGGCCTGCATCATTGTGTCCGGGCCGGCGCTGGCCCAGGACAAGCCGGTGGCGGTCGCCACCTTTTCCATCCTCGCCGACCTGACCCAGCGCGTCGCCGGCGACCATGCCCAGGTCCTGACCCTGGTCGGACCGAACGGCGACGCGCACGTGTTCGAGCCCGGTCCGAAGGAATCGGCGGAGTTGGCTGGAGCCGATCTGCTGGTCGCCAACGGGCTCGGGTTTGAGCCGTGGCTGCAACGGCTGGAAGATGCCTCCGGTTTCAAGGGCAAGGTGCTTGTCGCCAGCGACGCCGTCGCGCCGCTCGCTGTCGAAGCGGAGCACGAGGGCGAGGCGCACGAACAGGAGGAAGAGGGCGATCACCTTGAGGGCGTCGACCCGCACGCTTTCCAGGACCTCGCCAACGCGCAGATCTATGTCGCCAACATCGCGAAGGGGTTGTCGGAGGTTGCGCCCGCACACGCCGCCGAGTTCAAGGCCAACGCCGACAAGCTGATCGCGGAGATCGCGGCCCTCGACCAGCAGTTGAAGGCCGACTTCGGCGCGATCCCACAGGAGAAGCGGCGCGTCCTCACCTCGCACGACGCGTTCCATTATTTCGGCCGCGCCTATGGCATCGAGTTCGTCTCGGTCCAAGGCCTCAGCACCGAGGCCGAGCCGACCGCCGACGATCTGGTCAGGGTCGTGCGCCAGGCGCGCGACGGCCATCTGTCCGCGATCTTCCTCGAGAACATGAGCGACCCGCGGCTCGCGGAAACGGTCGCACAGGAGTCGAGCGTGCGGATGGGCGGCGAGCTCTACGCCGACGCCTTGTCCGACTCGAGCGGCCCCGCGCCGGACTATCTGTCGCTCATCCGCTACAACGCCAAGCAATTGCTGGCTGCCATGCAGTGACATACACTCCGCGCCGCACGATGCGGAGCAGCGCGATGAAAACCCGACGCGAGCTATTGCTGGGCTTGGTGGCCGGTGCCGCTGGCTTCGGCCTGCTCTCCGACCGCGCCATCGCCTGGTATGTCGACGAGATGACGCCCGAGCAGGCGGCAGCCTTGTCGGCCAGCGCGTGCCGCGTGACCGCCGGCACCGCGCTGGAAGATCACGTCGCGCTCATAGCTGCGACGCGCCACACCCTCCTGCAGCGCATCGCGAACGGCGCGCTGCCCGCGGGCAGCAGCGAACAGGTCGGTTGCCCACTCTGCGGCTGCACCTTCACGGTGATCGCGGACGGCGCCCGTTGATCCGACGCGCCGTCGCGGCCTCCGCCCTGATGTCTATGCTTGCCGCCGCGCCGGCCGGCGCGCATCCGCACGTCTTCATCGAGAACAAGGTGGCGTTCGTGTTCGACGCGGGCAAGGTGACGGGCTTGCGCCTCACCTGGGCGTTCGACGACGTCTTCAGCGATTCGCTGCTGACGCAGTTCGATGCCGACGGCGACGGCGCCTTCGACGAGCTGGAAAGCAAGGCTGTGGGCGAAGGCATCCTGCCCAACCTCAAGATGTTCCACTATTTCACCTATGTCTTCGTCGACGGCAAGCAGCTCGATCCGATCGACCCGGCCGACTTCGCCGCAAGCGTGGATGACGAGCGCATCGTGACCTTCCAGATGAAGGTTCCGTTGCCCCAACCGGTCGATCCGCGCACTGCGGCGTTAACCGCGGAGATCTACGACAGCGAATATTATGTGCAGGTCGATCTCGCGCAGCAGGACCCCGCGACCCTCGAGAACGCCGACGGTGCGCCGTGCAGCGCCACGGTGCGTGACGATACCAAGCGCGCCTATTTCGGCGGTGTCGTCATTCCGCAGGAGATTTCACTGCAATGCCGTTGACGGTGCGGCGCGCCCTGCCTCTGTTCGCCTTGCTCGCGCTGCTGCTCGTTTGGCCGCTGGGTGGTCGCGCGCAAGAGCAGCCAGCGCCGCTGTTTCCGCCACCGAGCGGCGATGCGGCCGCGCAGCCCGCGGCTTCGCCATCGCTTTGGCGCCAGGCGGCTGGGTTCGTCGTGCGCACCGAAGCGCGGTTCAGCCGCGCGCTCAACAGCCAGCTCGGCGCGATCCGGCGTGGCGAGGGTTCGGCCGCGCTGATGGCCGGCGTCCTGGCGGCGTTCCTCTATGGCGTGTTCCACACGCTCGCGGTCGGCCACGGCAAGACGGTGGTGGTCGGTTATTTCCTCGGCAATCGCGCCCGCCCGATGCATGGCGTTGCGATGGCAAGCTGGATCGCCGTCTCCCACGTGCTGGCTGCGATCGTGGTGGCGGTCGCGACCCATTGGATTCTCGAACGCAGCCTGATGTCGCCGGTCGAGCAGAACCACTGGATCCGCATGATCAGCTTCGGCGCCATCGCGCTGATCGGCGCCTGGATGCTGGTCGGCGCATGGCGCGGCACCGGCGGTCATCATCATCACCATCATGACCACGACCACCACCATCACGGCGGCGGAACGGGCCACCGCCGCCTGCTGGCGTTGGCCGCAGGCTTCGTGCCCTGTTCGGGCGCGATCCTGATCCTCACCTTCGCCATCGCCAACGGCATCCTGCTGAGCGGCCTGGCGATGGTTTTGGCGATCGCCGTCGGCATGGCGCTGACCCTGGCCGGCCTCGGCCTGGTCAGCATGCTCCTGCATCACCAGGTGATGGTTCGTTTCGCCGGCCGTGGCCGCGCGACACGCTGGCTCGGCCTCCTCGGCCCGCTCCTCATTCTGATCATAGGTGGGTTGCTGTTTTTGGCCGAGCTCTCGATCATCGTTATTGCACCAAGCACCTGATCGCGCAGGCAAATTCTCGCCGCAGCGAGTCGCGCTGCACCCGCGAGATTGATTGAGTTTCCAGGGTGTGCCTGCTAGAAGGATGCCGATTCCGACCTCGGCCCCCCTTGGTCGGCGCATTTTTTAGAACTGGAGACCCGGATGACCCGTCGCCGGCGCATTTACGAAGGCAAGGCGAAGGTCTTGTTCGAAGGTCCGGAGCCCGGGACGCTGGTCCAGTATTTCAAGGACGACGCCTCCGCCTTCAACAATCAGAAAAAGGGCACGATCACCGGCAAGGGCGTCCTCAACAACCGCATCTCCGAATACCTGATGGTGAAGCTGGGCGAGATCGGCGTGCCGACGCACTTCGTCCGCCGCCTCAACATGCGCGAGCAGCTGGTGCGCGAGGTGGAGATCATCCCGCTCGAGATCGTGGTGCGCAACATCGTGGCCGGGTCGCTCGCCAAGCGCTTCGGCATTCCGGAGGGCACCCAGCTCCCGCGCTCGATCATCGAGTACTACTACAAGTCCGACGAACTGGGCGATCCGATGGTCTCGGAAGAGCACATCACCGCGTTCGGCTGGGCCAATCCGCAGGACCTCGACGAGATGATGTCGCTCGCGCTGCGCATCAACGACTTCCTGCTCGGCCTGTTCCTCGGCGTGGGCCTCAAGCTAGTGGATTTCAAGCTGGAGTTCGGCCGGCTGTACGAGAACGACGAGATGCGGATCGTGCTGGCTGACGAGATCAGCCCCGACAATTGCCGCCTGTGGGATGTGAAGACCAACGAGAAGCTGGACAAGGACCGCTTTCGCCGCGACCTCGGCAACGTCGAGGAAGCGTACCAGGAAGTGGCGCGGCGGCTCGGTATTTTCCCCGAAGGCGGACCGAGGGACATGAAGGGTCCCTCCACCATGCAGTGACGACCCCGTAACAGAAGGACGAAAGATGAAGGCGCGCGTTCACATCACCTTGAAGTCAGGCGTTCTGGACCCGCAAGGCCGCGCGATCGCCCACGCGCTCGGCACCTTGGGATTCGGCGGTGTCAACGACGTGCGCCAGGGCAAGTTTATCGAGATCGACCTCGACGAGCGCGACAAGGCGAAAGCCAAGCAGCAGGTCGATCAGATGTGCGCCAAACTGCTGGCAAACACCGTGATCGAGAACTACGCCATCGATCTCGTCGACTGACGGGGACTCCCATGAAAGCTGCCATTGTCGTGTTTCCTGGCTCCAACCGGGAGCGGGATGCGGAAGCGGCTCTGACCCAGGCTATGGGCAGGAAGCCGATCATGATCTGGCACCGCGATACCGAGCTGCCGGACGTCGATCTCGTGCTCGTGCCGGGCGGTTTCTCCTACGGCGACTACCTGCGCTGCGGCGCCATCGCCGCCCACTCGCCGATCCTGCGCGAGGTGAAGGCCCGCGCCGACAAGGGTATGGCCGTGATCGGCGTCTGCAACGGCTTCCAGATCATCACCGAGGCGGGATTGTTGCCCGGCATCCTGCTGCGCAACGCCAGCCTCAAGTTCGTGTGCCGTAATATCCGGCTGAAGGTCGAGACCTCGCAGTCGCTGTTCACCAGCCAGTATGAGCAGGGCCAGGTGCTGTCGATCCCGGTCGCGCATCACGACGGCAACTACTTCGCCGACGATCGCACACTCGACGAACTCGAAGAGAACGGCCAGGTGGCGTTCCGCTATTGCAGCCCCGACGGCGAGTTCGCGGACGAGCACAATCCCAACGGCTCGGCGCGCAACATCGCCGGCATCTTCAATCGCACCAAGAACGTGCTGGGCCTGATGCCGCATCCGGAGAACGCGATCGAGCCACTGCAGGGCTCGACCGACGGCAAGGCGTTGTTCAAGAGCATGGTGGAGGCGCTGTCGTGAGCACTGCGACCGCCAAGATCACGCCCAACATCGTTGCGGAGCATGGGCTCACCAACGAGGAATACCAGCTAGTGCTGGAGATCATGGGCCGCGAGCCGTCGATGACCGAGCTCGGCATCTTCTCCGTGATGTGGAGCGAGCACTGCTCCTACAAGTCCTCGCGCGTGCATCTGAAGAAGCTACCGACCAAGGCGCCCTGGGTGATCCAGGGACCGGGCGAGAATGCCGGCGTCATCGACATCGGAGACGGCCAAGCCGCCATCTTCAAGATGGAAAGCCACAACCACCCGAGCTTCATCGAGCCGTACCAGGGTGCGGCCACCGGCGTCGGCGGCATCATGCGCGACGTCTTCACCATGGGCGCGCGCCCGATCGCCAACGTCAACGCGCTGCGCTTCGGCGAGCCGGATGATCCGAAGACCCGGCATCTGATCGCCGGCGTGGTCGCGGGCATCGGCGGCTACGGCAATTGCATGGGCGTGCCGACGGTGGCGGGCGAGGTCAACTTCCACGCCAGCTACAACGGCAACATCCTGGTCAACGCTATGACCGTCGGTCTCGCGCAGACCGACAAGATCTTCTATTCGGCGGCCGCCGGCGTCGGCAATCCTGTCATCTATGTCGGCGCCAAGACCGGCCGCGATGGCATCCACGGCGCCACCATGGCCTCCGCCGAGTTCAACGAGGATTCGGAAGAGAAGCGCCCAACGGTGCAGGTCGGCGACCCCTTCACCGAGAAGCTGCTGCTGGAGGCCTGCCTCGAGCTGATGGCGACCGACGCGATCGTCGCGATCCAGGACATGGGCGCCGCTGGTTTGACATCGTCCTCAGTCGAGATGTCGTCCAAGGGCGGCCTCGGCATCGAGCTCGACCTCGACAAGGTGCCGGTGCGCGAGACGCACATGACCGCCTACGAGATCATGCTCTCCGAATCTCAGGAGCGCATGCTGATGATCCTGAAGCCGCAGGCGATGGCCAAGGCGCGCGCCATCTTCGAGAAGTGGGAGCTGGATTTCGCCGAGATCGGCCGCCTGACGAATACCGGCCACCTGGTGCTGAAGAAGAACGGCAAGGTCGAAGCCGACATGCCGGTCGCGCCGCTGGTCGAGAAGTCGCCGGTCTATCAGCGCCCCTACGTTCCCACCAAGCCGCAGGCAAATATCGATCCGGATTCCGTGCCCGCGCCGTCCGATCTGCTGATGGCGTTGCGCACGCTGGTCGGCTCGCCCGATCTCGCCTCGCGCCGCTGGGTGTGGGAGCAGTACGATCACCTGGTCATGGGCCACACCGCGCAGCGCCCCGGTGGCGATGCCGCGGTTGTGCGCCTGCCCGACATGAACGGCAAGGCGCTCGCCATCACGTCGGATTGCACGCCGCGCTATTGCTTCGCCGACCCGAAGACCGGTGGCGCGCAAGCCGTCGTCGAGACCTGGCGCAACCTGACGGCGGTCGGCGCGACGCCGCTCGCCATCACAGACAACATGAACTTCGGCAATCCGCAGCGGCCGGAGATCATGGGCCAGTTCGTCGGCTGCATCGAAGGCATGGTCGAGGCCTGCAAGGCGCTCGACTACCCGGTCATCTCCGGCAACGTCTCGCTCTACAACGAGACCAACGGCAAGGGCATCCTGCCGACGCCGGTCATCGGCGGCGTCGGCGTGATCGCCGATGCGGCCAAATCGGCGCCCATCGCCTTTCGTCAACCGGGCGAAGTTATTCTCCTGATCGGCGAGACAAAGGGTCACCTGGGCCAGTCGATCTTCCTGCGCGAGCTGCATGGCCGCGAAGAAGGCGCGCCGCCGCCGGTCGACCTCGCCGCAGAAAAACGCAACGGCGACTTCATCCGTACGCAAATTCTGGCCGGTGCCGTGACCGCCTGTCACGATTGCGCCGATGGCGGCCTGCTGGTTGCGGTCGCGGAGATGGCGATGGCCGGCAATATCGGCGCGACGATCCGCGTACCTGAGAAAACCTCGGCGCCGGCGCACGCCTTCTGGTTCGGCGAGGACCAGGCACGCTATGTCGCCACCCTGGCGATGGGCAGCGCCGATCAATTCCTGAACGCGGCCAGGAAGTCCGGCGTCCCGGTGACGGTGCTGGGCGAGACCGGCAGCAATGCGTTGACGCTGGTCGACAGCGGTACCATATCGGTCGCGGACCTGAAGGGCGCTCACGAAGCCTTCTTCCCGGACCTCATGAGCGCGGGGAGCTGACGCATGGCGATGGAAGCAAGCGAGATCGCGCGGCTGATCAAGGAGTCGCTGCCCGATGCCGAGGTAAAGATCGAGGACCTTCGCGGCGACGGAGACCACTATGCCGCCCAGGTCGTGTCGGCGGCCTTCGCCGGCAAGTCCAGGGTCCAGCAGCACCAGATGGTCTACGAGGCCCTGCGCGGGCGGATGGGCGACCAGCTGCACGCTTTGGCCCTGCAGACCTCGGCCCCAAAATAGGGTTAACCCGCAACGGATCTGGGGTCTTGGGGTTGACCGATTGACAGGGCTGCGATTTGCCCTCATATGCGAGTTAAGGAATTCGGCGCACAGGCGCCTCGGGAGAAGAGAATGAGCGACAATCCGGTTTTCGACCGCATCCGCGACGACGTCACCAGCAACGACGTGGTGCTCTACATGAAGGGCACGCCGGTCTTCCCGCAGTGCGGCTTCTCCGCCGCGGTGGTCCAGGTACTGAGCCACCTGGGCGTCAAGTTCAAGGGCATCGACGTGCTGGCCGACCCGGGCCTGCGCCAGGGCATCAAGGATTTCGCGAGCTGGCCGACCGTCCCGCAACTCTATGTGAAGGGCGAGTTCGTCGGCGGCTGCGACATCGTGCGCGAGATGTTCCAGACCGGCGAATTGCAGGAGTTGCTCAAGAGCAAGGGCGTCGCGGTCACCCAGGCTGCATAAGCTGTTTATCAGGCACGGAAAAGAAGCCGGCCGGGTGGCCGGCTTTTTTGTTTTTCGCGGGGCCGCAATTGGCGTCCCGCCTCATAACCAGAACGGAGCGACATGAAGGGCTATCGAGAGAAGAGTTTCGGCGATCGCATGAACACGGCGGCCGCCGCGAAGAAGGCTACGCTTCAGCGCATTCTTGCCAAGCCTGGCGCCGATGACCCGGCCGTCATCGAGCAAAAGGCCGTGCGCGCCGCGATTGTCGCGGCACGCGAGGCGCGCCTTGCCGCACGACACGCTGAAAAGCTGGCGGCCCAGGAGCGGGAACGCGCGGCGGCGGAGGAGCGCGCGATCCAAGAGCGCAAGGCAGCCGCCGAAAAGGCCGCGCAGGATGCCATCCAAGCAACCGCCCTGGCCGCCGAGCAGAAGGCCGCGCGCGACGCCCGCTACGCCGCCCGGAAGGCGCGGAAATAGTGACCGATACGGCGCTGATCGAGGGGCGCCTAGCCACGCCGGCGGAACCGGCATCGCCCTGCAGGACTTGCGGGGCATGCTGCTCGTTCGCGCCCGACTGGCCGCGATTCACGACCGACGAAGACTCCGATCTCGGTCGCATTCCCGACTTGCTTGTCGCTGTCGACTTGTCAGGCATGCGATGCGCTGGCGATCGCTGCTCCGCCCTGGTGGGAGAGGTCGGCGTCGCGACCGCCTGCACCGTCTACGACGTCCGGCCCCATGTCTGCCGCGCCTGCGTGCCTGGCGACGAGGCGTGCGGGATAGCGCGCTCTCGCTTCGGTCTGGCTGAACTCACGCCCCAACTCACGCTCTAAGGCGCCTCGGCCGCGGGCGACTGGAACAACGCTGCGAGCTCGCCGACCGCAGAGCTTGATCCCGCTCAAGGGCAATCAGCCGGCACTAGGTGCCGGCCTTCATGTTTTCAGCGATTGCTATCGGGAGCCGGTGCCGCCGGGCCCGCCGCGGCCGTTGCCCTTTTCGCCCCCTCGATTGCCGCCCCCGGATCGGGACCGGGGCGGCTGCGTGCCGCCGCTCGCGCATCCCGCGAGCGCAGCGGCCGGCACGGCGAGCGCGGCGAAGGTGAGAAGCGTTAAGAGCCGACGGCGTTCGGATAGGGGACGGTCCATTCATGCACCTCTGAGAATAGGGTGGCGACGGTCCCAGTGGATGTGGGGACTGGTTTCGTCCTGCGCAACCGGCGGCAGCGCAGGACCATGCCCCTTCGCGCGGTCCTAGCGAGACCCTTGGGCGCCCGGCCCGCCGTTGTTGCCGTTTTTGTCACTGTTGCCGCCGCCGAACTGCGGTGGCCGCGTCGTGCGACGCCCGGAGCCGGAGGCGCAGCCGGCGAGGGCTACAGCCGGCACGGTCAGCGATCCCAGCAAGAAAAGACGCAGCAGGCGGCGACGTTCCAATATGCGGCTATCCATCATGCACCTTCTGAATACGAACAATGATGGGCATGTAGGTGCGCCGCGCGCAGACCGCAATGCGCGGAAGCTAGTCGCATAGTCCGGATCGCTGATGACTTCTTAGGCAGGCGACAGGTTCAACTCGCGTGCCCGGCCCTTGCCACCCCGGCTGTTCCCGCCGGTGATGTGGCTCTTTGATTTCTTGACCTGGCGCGGCGGAATGGAGCCTGCGCATCCGGCGAACAAAGCCGCAGACAACGCGAGCGATCCGAAGGCGACCGAACGCAACAGATTGCGGCGATCGATGATGGTCGGTTTCATCCTTCACCTTTCCGGGCTGTGGGCGTTCAGCGCTCGTCCAATTGCATCGATTGGGCGAACGCCTCCCGAAATTGCGGCGGTGTTCACGATGTAGGGGCTGCGACCGATCAACGCAAGGGCGCTGGTATCGCTGTTGGGGCGGCTTGAGTGTCCACTCTTCGCCTGATCCAGAGCTGGCGAGAACTTCTCCGGCGCTCTTGACCCGCTACATCCCCCAGCCGTAGCTCGCCATGCCGAGGCTGCCGAGGGTGAAGCTGCCATGGAGCTTGGTCGCGCCGCCGTCGCTGTGGCCGGCGCCGTAGGCGACATAGAGCGGCATCAGGTGATCTTCGGTCGGATGCGCCATCGCGGCGACGTCGAGGCTGCGATAGCCGGTGAGCGCCGCGCGGTCATTGGCGGCGAGCGATTGGTCGAGCCAGTCCTGGAATTCCGTGGCCCAGCGCGGCGTGCGCCCGCCGTCCCACGACACCTGCCGCAGGTTGTGCACCGCGCCGCCGCTGCCGAGGATGAGGATGCCTTCGTCGCGCAGCGGTGCGATCGCTTCGCCCAGCGCGATATGTTCGCGGGTCGACTTGCCGCGCAGCAGCGACAGCTGGATCATCGGGATCTCGCCGGCCGGCCAGGCCAGCATCGCCGGCACCCACGCGCCGTGGTCGCGCCCGCGCTCTGCGTCGAGGCGCGGCTCGTAACGCGCGGCGCGGAGCAACTCGGCCGCGCGCGCCGCAACCTCCGGCGCGCCGGGAGCATCGTACGTCAGCTCGTACAGCGATTTCGGGAAGCCGGAGAAATCGTGGATCGTGCCGGGCTGCGGCGCGGCATTGAGGCTCGGGACCGGCGCCTCCCAATGGGCCGACACGCACAGGATCGCCTTTGGCCGCGGCACTTTCCGAGCCAGTTCGATCAAGTACCGCCGCGCCGGCACATCGTCGAACGGCAGCGTCGGCGCGCCGTGGGATACGAACAGGACTGGCATGCGGTCGGGCATAAGCTATTTCCATCCATCGATGACGTTCATAGAGCGCAGCGAGCAATGCCCCTTGCGGCCGATGATGATGTGATCGTGCAGGCTGACGCCCACCGTCTTCAGCGCGTTGCGCACTTCGCGGGTCAGGGCGATGTCGTCGCGCGAGGGCGCGGGGTCGCCGGTCGGGTGGTTGTGCGCCATGATGAGGGCGGAGGCGCCGAGCTCCAGCGCGCGCTTCACCACCTCGCGGACATAGAGCGGCGTGTGGTTGACCGTGCCCTTGCTCTGGATCTCGTCCGCCACCAGCGCATTGCGGCCATCGAGGAAGAACAGCCGCAGCTGCTCCTCGCGCTGGTGCGCCATCACCGAGTGACAGTAATCCAGCACGCGGTTCCAGGAATCGAGCACAGGCGTGTCCAACACCTCGCGCTTCAGCATGCGCTGCGCGACCGCCTGCACCAGCTTCAGCGCGGTGATCGTGCTGTCGCCGACGTCGTCCACCTTGCGCAAGGCATCGGGATGCGCCGCCAGCACGCCGGGCAGGTTGCCGAACTGCTGGATCAGCGCCTTGGCGATCGGCTTGCAGTCGATGCGTGGGCGCGCCAGCGTCAGCAGCAACTCGATGATCTCGTAGTCCGCGAGGGCATCGGGGCCTTGTTCCAGGAATTTGTCGCGCAGGCGTTCGCGATGGCCCAGGTAATGCGGCTTATCGGGCGCATCCTCGGCCACGATGTCACGCGGAATAGGGTGGGCGATCCCAGCCTTTGGGGGAGAGGGTGAAGATCTCGTAACCGTCGTCGGTGACGGCGATGGTGTGCTCGAACTGCGCGCTCAGCTTCTTGTCGCGCGTGACGGCGGTCCAGCCGTCGTCGAGGATCTTCACTTCGTGGCGGCCGGCATTGATCATCGGCTCGACCGTGAAGAACATGCCGGCCTTCAGCAGTGGTCCGCTGCCGGGCCGGCCGAAATGCAGCACCGACGGCGAGTCATGGAACACGCGGCCGATGCCGTGGCCGCAAAAATCGCGCACCACGGAATAACGGTGCTTCTCGGCATAGCTCTGGATGGCGTGGCCGATCTCGCCCAGGCGCACGCCCGGCTTCACCAGCTCGATGCCGCGCATCATGCATTCGTAGGTGACGTCGATCAGCTTCGCCGCCTGCACGCCGACCTTGCCGACCAGGAACATGCGGCTGGTGTCGCCGTGCCAGCCATCGACGATGGTGGTGACGTCGATGTTGACGATGTCGCCGTCCAGCAGCTTCTTCGGCCCCGGGATGCCGTGGCACACCACATGATTGATCGAGGTGCAGATCGAACGTGGGAAGCCGCGGTAGTTCAGCGGCGCGGGGATCGCGCCGTGGCCGGTGATGAAGCTATGGCACAGGCGATCCAGCTCGTCGGTGGTCACGCCCGGCACGACATGGGGGGTGATGAAGTCCAGGGTCTCGGCTGCCAGCTTGCCGGCTGCGCGCATGGCCTTGAAAGCCGCCGCGTCGTGGATCTTGATCTTGCGATCTTCGTAATCCCACTCGTCGACGACGTCTTTTTTCTGCATCTCGGTGCCTGGAACTTCGCGCATCATCCCTCGTCTCCTCTCGGGATAGATACGGTTGAACCATCCGGTAAGCAAGCGCCCTCGGCCTGCGTTCCCTGCAACCCTCAATTCCACAATATTGTCAGAGGCTTGCGCAGCTCGATACCGGCTGGTGAGACCGTGCAGTCATAGGCGAGAATCCGCACTTTCGCGCGGTCCACGGCGGCAAAGGCGGCCGCATAGGCGGGATCGATGTCGCCGGCCACCCGGAAGGTGGAGCAGTCGGCCCGCTGTGCCAGGAACAGCAGGGTTGCCTTCGCGCCCGCATTGGCCAACCGGGCCAGCGCCTCCAGGTGCCGGGCGCCCCGGCTGCTCTTGGCGTCGGGCCATTCGGCCAGCCCGGCCTGGCGGCTCATCGTCACGCTCTTCACTTCCAGCCAGCACTCCTGATCACCGCCATCTGAAAGATGGAAGTCGAGCCGCGAGTCTGCGCCGTCCGCCACCTCGCGCCGCACCACGGGCCAGCCCACCAGCTCCGGGATGGCGCCGGCCGCCAGCGCCTCGGCCACCACCGTGTTGGCGCGGGCGGTGTTGATGCCGATGCATCCCGTCGGCGCCTCCTCCAACTCCCAGGAATATTCCAGCTTGCGCGCGGTCCCGGTGTGATGACTGAGCCAGCAGCGCCGGCCGGCCACCGCCATGCTCAGCATCGACCCCGGGTTGGCGCAATGGACGGTGATGATGCCGCCGTCCTCCATCCGCATGTCGGCGAGGAAGCGCTTGTAACGGCGCAAGAGCGTCGCAGGGATCAGAGGCTGGCTGTATTGCATCGAGTCACGATTGCGCAGGAATTGGCGGGCCATACTGGTTTGGCCCCGTAGTCCCTCGTAGGCATCCGCACTCGACGATCAGCCATATCAATCCCACAAGGGGAATGAAGCTGATGACATACCACCGCCCGCCCTTGCCGCGATCGTGCAATCGCCGCACGGAACTCGCCATCGCGAGCCAGCACATGGCGAGGATGATGGGCAGCAAGATCAAGATCATTGGCAATCCAGGGTCGTAGTCCTTCGGAGTCCCTGCTCTCGCAGCTGCCCAGATCAGTGCAATCGCCCCATTGATAACCCACCACTCAGGCCGGCCGGCACGGCCCGAGAACGTCCAGACTTGTCGCATTATTCCCCCCGAATCCGCGAGCCGAGCGATGTTGCAACTTCGATGCGATCCCGGCAAGGTAGCGCCGAATGTCGAATGGATCCTACCGATGCGTTATGTGATTGCCCTCTCGCTCGCCACGCTGCTGGCCGGCTGCTCCTGGTTCACCACCACCACCTCGTGGACCAAACCCAACACCACGCCGGAGCAGGCGGAGGCTGATCTCGATGCCTGCAAGCAGATCGCCTGGGCGCAGGAGGACACGGACGCCAAGATTGATCAGGACACCTCCGCGACCATGAACGACGATGCGCAAGGCGCGGTCGACACCGAGCTGTCGCAGAACATGTCCAACCAGCGCTCCGGCAAGCGCTTCGGCTCGATCGTCGACGATTGCATGCGCCAGCTTGGCTATTCGCCGGCGAACTAGCCGATGACCAGGATCGTCACCGCCGCGGTATTGGTGATCGGCAACGAGATCCTCTCGGGCCGCACCAAGGACGCGAACCTCGGTTACCTGGCGACGGAGCTGACTGCGATCGGCGTGCGCCTGACCGAGGCGCGCGTGGTCGCCGACGTGCCGGAAGCGATCATCAAGGCGGTCAATGAGCTGCGCGCGCAGTACGACCACGTCTTCACCACCGGCGGGATCGGGCCGACCCACGACGACATCACCGCCGAGTGCGTCGCCAGGGCGTTCGGCGTTGCGCTGATCAAGGACCCGCGCGCGGTCAGGCTGCTCACCAACCATTACGGCGAAGCGAACCTGACCGAGGCCCGGCTGCGCATGGCCCACGTGCCGGAGGGCGCGACGCTGATCGACAATCCGGTGTCGATCGCGCCGGGATTTCAGATCGGCAACGTGTTCGTGCTGGCGGGCGTGCCGGCGATCTGCCGCGCGATGTTCGACGGGCTCAAAGGGCGGCTGAAGACCGGCGACAAGGTGCTGTCGGTCACGGTCTCCGGCTACGTGGGCGAGGGCGTGATCGCCAAGGGGCTGGGCGAATTGCAGCAGCGCTACCCGCAGCTGGACATCGGGTCCTATCCGTTCTTTCGCCAGGGCAAGTTCGGCGCTAGCTTCGTGCTGCGCGGAACGGAGGCAGCGCTGCTCAGGTCGGCGGCGGAAGAGCTGCGAGCGTTGATCCGCAGCTTGGGCGCCGAGCCGATCGAAGGTGAGCCGCAGGAGCAGGGGCCGATCTAGCCGCGCGTGATGCCGGACGGGTCGTCGATCCGCGATGCCGGAAAGTCACAGCAAACTTTCTTGCCGACTACCCGGCCCGGTCGTAGCCTTGACCAGTGTGACAACGTTGGAGCGTGCGATGGTCCGCCGTTCTTTCCTGTTGTTCCTCGGCGCAATTGGCCTGTTGGCGGTTCGATCGCTGTCGCCGAAAATTCTGACGGCGTCGCGATGGATCATTCGTGCCGGCGACGTCTGAATGGAAATTCCCTTCTCCGAGCTCGCATCCCTCGAGGGCGTTGACTATTGCATCATCGGCTCGGGGCCGGCGGGCATTACCTGCGCGCGCGAGCTTGCTGCCAAGAACCGGAAAGTCCTGCTGCTCGAAGGCGGTGGTCGCGAGTGGTCGGAAGAGTCCCAGTCGCTCTATGAGGGCGAGACCCTCGGCGACACGTACTATGATCTCCAGGATGCGCGCCTGCGCTACTTCGGCGGTACGTCGAACCATTGGGCCGGATGGTGCCGGCCGCTGGACGCGCACGAGTTCGAAGGGAAAGGTCCGACAGCCATCGGCCGCTGGCCGATCCGGCGGAAGGATCTGGACGAATACTTCCCCCGCGCGGGCGAGATCCTGGAGATCGAGCTCCCTGAGCCGGACACCGTGCTCCCCGGCGGCATGTTGCGCAGGATCAGTTACTCGTTTTCACCGCCGGCGCGTTTCGGCGAGAAGTACCAAAGCGAGATCATCGCCAGCGACCGCATCATTCTCGCGCTCAACTGCAACCTGACACGCATGAACGCGGCAGGCAGCGCGATCTTGTCCATCACGGTGCAGGACTATGGCGGCGGAAGCGTGGAGGTCAAGGCACGCGACTTCATCCTGGCCTGCGGCGGCATCGAGAACAGCCGCCTCCTCCTGTGGAGCAACCTCGCGTCAGGCGGGGTGCTGCTGAAGGAGCAGGCGAAGCTGGTTGGACGTTATTGGTTCGAGCATCATCACGCCGAGATCGGCGACGCCATCGTGGAAACCGGCTTTATCCAGCCGCCGGACAACCCTGGGCCCGGGGCCAAGGGGATAATGCTGCTCTCGCTGACGCCGAAGATGGTCGCGGAGAAGGGCATCCTGAGCTGCAGCCTCCGCCTCAATCCCAGTCCGCGAAGCGGCGTGAAAGCGCTGATCGAGGACATCGCCTGCGTCGCGCCGACCTGGGCAAGCTGGGCCGATGGCGAGGCGGAGAAAGGGCAGCTGTGCGCCCACAGGCTCAAGGCGACCGCGGAGCAGGAGCCGCGGTTCGAGAACCGTGTGGAGCTTGGGGACGCGACGGATCGCTTTGGCATCCCCAAGGTGCGCCTCCATTGGCGCCACAGCGAGCTGGACCTTCGCACCTTCCGCGAATCCGCCAAGGCCTTGGGTGTCTATCTCGCGGTGGAGGATATCGGACGGGTGCGCCTGCTTCCGTGGCTGGTGGGAGAGGCGGAGTATCCGCAGGAGAAACCGCACGCGGCCTATCATCACATGGGCGGCACGCGCATGGCGGATGATGCGGGCTCGGGTGTCGTGGACCGGAATTGCCTCGTGTTCGGCCTCTCCAATCTTCATGTCATCGGGTCGTCGGTTTTTCCCGGCGGCGGCCACTCAACGCCCACCGTCACCATCGTTCAACTGGCTCTGCGCCTCAGCGACCACCTGGCAGCAAGAAGCTAGCACGGCATCGCCGGCCAGCGTGATGGCTGGGCGGTGCGTGTAACGCAGGCAGAGCTGCTCAAATTTTGGGCGAGTTGCAAGAATAGCGGCGGCGTCCCGACGCAACTGTTACCACCGTCACAGCAGTTTCTCTGGTTTCCCCTGCGCCGCTGCCATAGTCTCGCACCCGAGGGCAACGATACTTGGGGACCACGATGCTGCGGCTTGGGCGCAGGTCGTTTCTTTTGCTTCTGGGGGCGCTCGGCCTGACGGTTGCTGCGCCGACGCCGAAGATCGTGACGGTGTCGCGCTGGATCGTCCGCGCCGAGGATCTCTGAATGGAGATTCCGTTCGCGGCGCTCGCCGCGCTCGAGGGCATCGAGTTCTGCATCATCGGCGCCGGTCCGGCGGGCATCACCTGCGCGCGTTCGCTGGCGGCGAAGGGCCGCAAGGTGCTGCTGCTCGAGGCCGGCGGCTGGGACTGGTCGGAACAGTCGCAGGATTCCTTTGTCGGCGAGACCATCGGCGACAAGTATTTCGATCTCGACGTCTGCCGCTTGCGCTATTTCGGCGGCGCGTCCAACCACTGGGCCGGCTGGTGCCGGCCGCTGGACGCGCACGAGTTCGCCGGCAAGGGCGTTGCGAACATCGGCCGCTGGCCGATCCGACGCTCCGACCTCGACCCCCATCTGCCCGCGGCGATGGAGATCGTGGAGATCGGCCTGCCGGATGCGGACGAACCGCTGAAAGGCGGCATGCTGCGCAAGATCGACGTCTCCTTCTCGCCGCCGGTGCGGTTCGCGGAGAAATACCGCGACGAGATCCTGGCCAGCGATCGGATCTTCCTCTGCCTCGACTGCAACCTGACGCGGATGGAAGTAGCCGGCGGCGCCGTCGCGTCCGTCGCGGTCGAGAACTACGCAGGCGCGCATGCCTCCGTCACAGCGAAGACGTTCGTCCTCGCGTGCGGCGGGATCGAGAACAGCCGGCTATTGCTGTGGTGCAATGCCGCATCGGGCGGCGCCCTGCTGAAGGGGCAGGGCGACACCGTCGGCCGCTACTGGTTCGAGCACCACCACGCCACTATCGGCGATGCCATTGTCGAGACCGGCTTCGTCGCGCGCCGCACCGATCCGGATGCGCCGCGCGGCGAGTCCATGACGCTGCTGGCGCTGACCCCGCGCATGGTCGCCGAGAACGACATTCTCAGCTGCAGCCTGCGTCTGCATCCGACCTCGGGCGGCGCGGCCAAGGCGCTGCTCGAGGACGTGGCGTGCGCGGCCCCGAACTGGGCGAACTGGGCGGCTGGGCAGCTGTGGACCGGACAGCTCTGTGCGCACCGCCTGCAGGCGACGGCGGAGCAGGAGCCGCGCCCCGACAACCGCGTGGCGCTCGGCGGCGCCGTCGACCGGTTCGGCATTCCGCGGGTGGCGCTGCATTGGAGCCGCAGCGAGCTCGATCTGCGCACCCTGCGCGAGGCGGCGAAGGCCCTCGGCTTCTACCTCGCGGTGCAGGACATCGGCCGGGCGCGTCTCGCCCCCTGGGTGCTGGGCGAGGCGCCGTATCCGGACGACGTGGCGATCGCCGCCTGTCACCACATGGGCGGCACGCGCATGTCCGACGATCCCGCGACCGGCGTGGTGGACCGCAACTGCCGGCTGTTCGGCATGGGTAATCTCTATGTCGCCGGCTCGTCGGTGTTTCCCGGCGGTGGCCACGGCACCCCGACCCTGACCATCGTCCAGCTTGCATTGCGGCTTGCGGAACACCTCGCGGCGGACGAAGCTGAGTCCCAGAACGTCGATAGCGGCGCCCCGGCCAGCCTGCATCAATAGATCGGCCGGATCAGCCGCCCTCATGGGGGATCCATGTCCGAGGGTTTTGAGCTGCGCGAGTGGAACGAATATGTGCGGCTGCTGGTCGGCCTGCTGGCGCTGATCAATCCGCTGACCATCCTGCCGATCTTCCTCGGCCTGGTGCAGGGCCGAGCCAGCCAGGAGAAGCGCCACATCTCGATGGTCGCTGCCGTGACCGTGCTCGTCACGCTGCTGAGCTTCACCTATCTCGGCGGCGCCTTGCTCGGCCTGTTCGCGATCACGATCGAGTCCTTCCGCATCGCGGGCGGCATCCTGCTGCTGCTGACTGCGTTGGAGATGATGCGGGCCAAGTCCGCGGCGCGCGCCGGCGGCGAGGACACCGAGGTCAACGTCACCTCGATCGGGATCGTGCCGCTCGGCATCCCGCTGCTGGCGGGGCCTGGCGCCATCGTCACCACCATCGTCGATGCGACGGCGCTGCACAGCATCGCACACAAGATCGCGGTCAGCCTGGTGGTCGTGCTGGTCGCGCTCATCGTCTATGTCGCGCTGCGCCTGTCGGCGAAAGCGGACAAGTTCCTCAGTCCCACCGCCATGACGGTCTTCAACCGCGTCATGGGCATTATCATCGCCTCGATCGCGATCGAGTTCATCCTGACCGGCCTGGCGGCAAAGTTCCCAATCCTGACCCAAACAGCGCCCTTGTAGGGCCCGCCATTGTCGGTAGCGCCGCGCCCGTGTTAGGCATGCGCCGGAAGCCTGCGTGGTGGAATTGGTAGACACAAGGGACTTAAAATCCCTCGGCCCGAAAGGGCCGTGCCGGTTCGAGTCCGGCCGCGGGCACCAACTTCAACGAGCCAAATTCATGCTCCAACTGAAACCCAACTGCGAATGCTGCGATCGCGACCTGCCGCCGGAGAGTACGGTGGCGCGCATCTGCACGTTCGAGTGCACCTTCTGTGCAACTTGCGCCGACAACGTGTTCGGCGGCAGCTGCCCCAACTGCGGCGGCAACCTGGTGGCGCGGCCGATCCGGCCGGCGGCGATGCTGGCGAAGTATCCGGCCTCGACCGAACGCTATCTGCGCGATGCGCCGTGCGGCACGCGGGCGGCGGAATAGATCATTGCGCCGCGAGCCGGGTCGGTGACTGGGCGAAGAAGGTTGCCGCCTTGCTCAGCGCGCTGGTATCGCTCACCACGTCGCCCGGCTTGCTGCCGTAGCCGAGCAGCACGCCGCCGAAGCCCATGCTGAGATACTCGGCGGTCAGCCGCAGCGTGCCGATCAATGGGTCGGCATGGCTGAAGTCCTCGTCGCTGAGCGCGCACACGCCCCACAGCGTCTTGCCGGCCATGCGCGCCTTGAAGTCGGCGCCGGGCACGCGCAACCACGCGCTCCAATAATCGAGATAGAGCTTCGCGGAGTAGGGCACGCTGTACCAATAGAGCGGCACACCGAAGACAAGGTCGGTCGCGTTCAGCGTCGCATCAAACAGGATGCGCTCGTTGCCTTCGGGCTGCGGATAGACGCCGACCGAATGCCGGATGTCCTCGAACGGCGCCAGCGGCAGATCCATCAGGTGCAGCCACTGCTGCCGGCACTCCGGCGGCAGATGGTCCGCGGCCTTGCGCATCAGAAACTCGGTGTTGCCGTCGCGCCTGGCGCTGGCGATGACGAACGTGAAGCGGCGGTCGGTCACGGCGATCTCCCATTCAGGGTCGCTGTACTCTGCCGGACGCCCCGCCTGCCCGCAAATGACTTCACTTGACCTTGAGATGAATCTGTTTCATCTGAATGTCATGTCCAATCTTGCCGCCCTGTCCTGGACCGCCTTGCGTGCGTTCGAATCGGCTTCCCGCCTCGGCAGCTTCAAGGAGGCGGCGCGCGAGCTTTCGGTGACGCCGACCGCGATCAGCCATCAGATCCGGCGTCTCGAATCGCACCTCGGCCTCGCCTTGTTCGAGCGGCTGCATCGCTCGCTGCAGCTGACGCCGGCCGGCGAAAGCCTGGCGCAGGAAGCGCAGGACACCTTCCTGCGGCTGGGCCGGGTGCTCGACGGCCTCCGGCTGGAAGGGCGGGCCGTCGGGCCGCACGCCTTGACGGTCAGCTGTGTGCCATCCTTCGCCACCAAGTGGCTGGCGCCGCGCCTGATCGAGTTCCAGGCGGCGCACCCGAAGATGGAGTTGCGGGTGGTGGCGGACGAGACGCTGGTCGATCTGCGGCGCGACCGCATCATCGACGTCGCCGTGCGCTACGGGCCAGGTCCCTATGGTGAGGGCCTCCATGCGCGGCGCTTGTGGCCGCGCGGCGAGATCGTCGCGATCTGCGCGCCTGCCGTGGCCAAGGATCCCGCGCTCCGCTCGCCGGCGGGTCTTGCGCGGCACATGCTGATCCGCACCGCGACGCCGGCCTGGCGAACGACGTCCAAGCGCAGCCGCCCGGTCTCGGAATGGGAAGCCTGGTTCGCAGCCGCCGGCGTCGCCATTGACGGCGCGATCCGCAAGGCGCTGGAAGGCCCGCTGTTCAACGCCAGCCAGCTCGCGATCGAGGCGGCGATCGCGGGCAAGGGCATCGCCTTGGCGCCCGAGATCCTGGTGGCGCGCGACATCGCGAGCGGCCGCCTGGTGCGGCTGTTCGCGACCAGCATCGCCGACCGCAACGCCTACTGGGCCCTGTGCCGGGCGGATCGCGCACGCGAGGCGCGCATCCGAAGTTTCTTCAAGTGGCTGCTGGCGGAAGCCGGGCGCTAGATCGACGGATCGGCGACCCGCGTCATCTGAATCTGATCGCCGACCCGACGGATTCGCAGCGCCATCTGTTCCGTGCCGACTTCGCCCGGAACCGTGACCAGCTGCTCCTGGCCGGGCATCAGCGTCGCCGAGAAGCGCACGATCAGATGCTGCTCCGTCTCGGTATCGGCGGCGACCACGGTGTCGACCGTCGTTACCACATGCCAGCCGTCGGAGGCGCTGGCCCAATAGCTGACGGCGGTGGCGCCGTCGCCCAGCTTGGTGACGACTGCCTGGTTCTCGCGAACCGACTCCTGCTTCGGTTGATGGTTGGCGCGGTCGTTCGGACGGTGGACCGGCTCATCGGTGTGGGAAACGCCCGCGAAGCCGGCGACGATCAGCGCGCCGAATGCGGCGGCCGCGATCAAGACGGCATTGTTCTTGCGCTGCACGATCTCTCTCCCTCTCTCACATTGCGCGTGCACGCGATGGGCCGCGCAATCTGCGCGGTGACGCGGCCCATCGGTGCTTTTGATCCGCCGGACCGGCCGATTCAGGGCAGGTGACCGGGCGGCGGCGGGGAAAGACATAGGCGAGACCACGCGCACATGCTTGGAGACAAGGTGGAGAATTTGAGGAGAGACGTGCCTGCCGTCACATCCCGGCAGGGTGGCATCCGCCAAGGCTTTGGGACAGAACGGTATCGGGACGTGACGGCCCCGGCGTATGCTGGCCGCGCAATCGACTCGGGAGACACGGAATGGCCCTCGAACCCCGCTCGCCACGTTTGGCCGTCCTGATCGACGCCGACAACACCTCGGCCAAAATCGCCGACCGTTTGTTCGAGGAAATCGCGCAATTGGGCGAGGCCAGCGTCCGGCGCATCTACGGCGACTTCACGCGCGCCGGCCTGCGCGGCTGGACCGACATCCTCGCCAAGCACGCCATCATCGCGCACCAGCAGTTCGCCTATGTCACGGGCAAGAACGCGTCGGACATCGCGCTGGTGATCGATGCCATGGACCTGATGCACAGCGGGCGGTTCGAAGGCTTCTGCCTGATTTCCTCCGACAGCGACTTCACCCGCCTCGCCGCGCGCATCCGCGAGCAGGGGCTCGACGTCTTTGGCTTCGGCGAGCGCAAGACGCCGGAGAGCTTCCGCCAGGCGTGCCGCCGCTTCATCTACACGGAGAACCTGCTCATCGGCGCACACGCGCAGGCGCAGACGCAGACCGGTGCACCGGTCAAGGCGCAGACGCCGAGCGATGCGGTGCCGCTGTTGAGAACCGCGATCGCGCAGATGGACAGCGAGGATGGCTGGGTCAGCCTGGGGGCGCTCGGCACGCGGCTCGCGAATCTTGCGCCGGATTTCGATCCGCGCAGCTACGGCGTCGCCAAGCTCAGCGACCTGGTGCGCAAGTCCGGCGCGCTCGAGATTGACCAGTCGGAAGGCCGGCGCCTGCGCGTGAAGCTGAAGCCGGAAACGGCAGCCGCCGCACCGAAGCCACGCCGGCGGCGGCGCAGTTCCGCGCCACGCGCCACGCCTAGCGCCGGAACATAGTATCGTCCCGCAACAGGGTGTTGGCGCTCCGGTCATCCAGAAGTCCGATGTCGCGCAGGAGATGCCGCGAGCAGTCCCGCAGCGCGACGGTCTTCTGTCGGTCGCGCGCCTCGAACAGCCAGGCATGCAGGCGGCCCGCCCAAGTCGGCGCGGAGCGCGCGGGGAGGGGAAGTCTACGGATTTCAACCACTTGTCTCATGACCGACTCATCTGTTTCTAAAGGCCAAGGCTGACTTATGTGTCGGCGATGAATTTGCGCTCGACTTTCCGGCCATTCAAACCGATCCTCAGGGGAAGAGCATAAAGCCACCTTATGGATCGCCGATGTCGCGCCTGCCGCCCTTGCCTGCCATCCGGGCCTTCGAGGCCGCCGCCCGCCATGGCAGTTTCACCAAGGCCGCCGAAGAGTTGGGAATGACTCAGGCTGCGGTCTCCTATCAGGTGAAGCTGTTGGAAGACCGCGTGGGCGCGCCGCTGTTCTTGCGGCAGGCCCGCAAGGTTGTCTTGTCGGAAGCGGGCAAGCGCCTGGCGCCCGGGGTGGCCGAAGCCTTCCAGCGCCTGAATGTCGCTTTCGCCAATCTGCGCGAGACGGACGAGAACGTGCTGTCGGTGACGGCGGTGAATACCGTTTGCACCAACTGGCTGGTGCCGCGGCTCGGCCGCTTCCAGGTGGCGCACCCCAACATCTCCGTGCGCCTCGAGGTCTCACAGCGCATGGTCGATTTCACCCAGGAGGAGTTCGACATCGGCATCCGCGGCGGCAAAGGCATATGGCCCGGCCTCAAGGCTCACATGCTGTTCCCGGTGCATCTGACCGCCGTCGCGAGCCCGGACTTCCTGAAGCGTCACGGACCGATCACGAAGGCCGAGGATCTGTTCAATGTGACGATCCTCGATGGCAAGGATGAATGCTGGGATCGCTGGTTCGCCGCCGCCGGCATTACGAAGATGCCGCCGCTCAAGGGCGCCGGTGTCGAGATGCCGACGCAGCAGATGCTGGGCAGCGCCGCCGTGGCGGGACAGGGAATTGCGCTGGTGACGCCGGCCCTGTTCGATGCCGAGCTGGAGTCTGGGCGCCTGGTGCAGGTGCTGCCGATCGTGTGCACGCACAACGATTCGCAGTACTGGCTGGTCTATCGCGATGGCCGGCAGAATGTCCCGAAAATCAAGGCATTCCGGGATTGGGCCTTGGCCGAGGTCGAGCGGGACCGCGCCAACAAGGGCCGCACGCCGCCGCGCCTCGCGATCATGTGATCGGCCTCACGGCAAATTCGCCAGCAGGGTCTGACCCTGCCGCCTAGTTTCAGTCGCAGGACTGCTGTGGGGTTCACGATGTCGATTCGATTGAGCGTTGTCGCGCTTGCGCTGCTGGCGGTCGCTGGCTGCGCGCCGACCTATTACGGCCAGCCCGGCGTTCAGCCCGGCTCCGTCGCCCAACAGGGCGGCTACGGTTCCAATGGCGGCTACGCCTACGGCGGCGGCTTCGGCTCTGGCTACGACGGGGGCTACGACAACGGGCCGATCTTCCGTCCGTCGCGGTCCGTCACGTGCGATCGTGCGCGCAACGTCTGCTACGACCGCTTCGGCTTCGACTACTACGCGACCACGCGCTACTTCGGCGAGCGCGTCGCCAACCGCGCCGTCAAGAAGTACGGCGAGCAGGTATTCCTGTTCTCGCCCAAACGCGGCGTCACCTGCGATCGCCGCTCGCGCTCCTGCTCCGATGCCGGTGGCCTCGATGACGAACTGACCGAGGACTACTTCGGCAACAAGGCGGAGCACAAGGTCGAGGACTGGCTGGAAGCCGCGAGCTTCAAGCCGGAGCCGAACGTCACCTGCGTGACGGCGACCAAGGTCTGCTCCGACAAGAAGGGGCCGAGCATCACGCTGACCCAGGTCTATTTCGGTCGCGCCGCGGCCCAGGATCTCGCCGATCAGTTGGGCCCCGGCGCGCCCGGCTATATGCGCGCGCCCGAGCAGCCCGCGTCGAACGCAGCGCCGGAGGCGCCGGAACAGAACATGCCACGGGTCGCTACCGTGGAGCCGTTGCCTACGCCAGAGCCGAGCATGCCCATCGCGGAACCGGTGAGCGGCGATACGCCAACGTCGAGCGATGCGGACGCTGTGCAGCAGCCAGCGCAACCTGAGCCGCCACCGTCCACACAAGAGCCGGGAATTGCCGGGCCGTCGCCGTTGCCACAACCCGCATCGGAGCCGGCGGAACCCGCGCCAATACCGGAACCTGAGCCGGCGCCCATGGCCGATGCCGTTCCGGCTCAGCCAGCGCCCACTGCGAACGAGAGCGCCGGTGATGCAGGCGCGTGCAGCGATCCGCAAGGCTGCGTCGCGCAGTAGATCACGCCGGCGTGATCGCGCACACGCATGACCCTTACACCCGCATATGAGATAGGCCGTCGATCCTGGAGCGTAACGATCCAGTGATCGAGGGCATGGAACGGACTGTAGCGCCGTTTCATTGCTGAGTGAGTGCGGTGGAACAGCAAGGAGTAGCTAAGATGTTCATCCGTCGAGTCTGTGCGGCAGCGATCCTCGGCTTGGCGATGTCGGCCGGCCTGGTCGGCAGCAGCTATGCCGACTCGAGCGCGTGGTACCCGAACGGCGCATACGAAACCGGCAACAGTTCGAACCGCTATTTCAAGCGCGGCAACGTGACCTGCGATCGCGTACGTGACGTCTGCTACGACCGCTATGGCCTCAGCTATCACGCGACCGCGCGCTATCTCGGCGAGAAGGAAGCCAATCGGGCCGTCAAGAAGTACGGCAACCAGGTGTTCCTGTTCTCGCCCAAGCGCGGCGTCGTTTGCGACCGGCGCACGGAGACGTGCAACAACAAGCGCGTGGCCAACGGCAACTACGGCAACTCGTTCAACCGGACGCAGGCCCGGGACGGCTTCGGCGCCATCGGCTCGCCGAGCGACTGGCGCTACCAGCAGCAGCAACAGCAGCAGCAATACTGGCGCTACAACGACTAGACGCTACAGGGCCAGCTTCATGCCTTCATGGCTGGCCTTGAATCCGAGCCGCTCGTAGAAGCGGTGGGCGTCCGTCCGGCTCTTGTCGGTATAGAGCTGGACCAGATTGCAACCACGGCGCCGGCACTCGGCGATGGCCCACTCGAACATGGCCGTCCCGATGCCGGCGCCGCGCTTTGCGCGGGCCACCCGCACCGATTCGATCTGCCCGCGCCAGGCGCCGCGCCGCGAGATGCCGGGGATGAAGGTAATCTGGAAGCAGCCTATCAGTTTGCCCGCCTGCTCGACCGCCACCAGCAACTGGTTGGGATCCCGCTCGAGCGCCGCGAAAGCGTCGACGTAGCGCTGATCCAGCGGCAGCCGCGCATCGTCCCGTGCCTGGCCGAGTTGGTCGTCGGCGATCATGGCAATTATCGCCGGCAGGTCATCGCGGGTTGCGCTCCGGAACGCCAAGTCGGTCATCGTGGCCCCTTTCGTGCGGCGCGATATCATATCCGGTGGAACGCCACGCGCCGGCCTGCTATTGCTGAGCACGTCGCTGTGCGGCTGTTCAACGAGACAGGACGGGACGCTGCGACAGACCCGGTGACGATCGGCCCGCGCGTGCTTTTGTAGTGTATGATCTGCGGGCGATAGGCATCTCAGAATACAGCATAAAATGTAAGCGTGTCGGGTCGCAGGTGGAGCGCGGCTTCAACACTTGCTTTATAGTGTTTTGATCCGATTCCTGAATAATCCCGCGTCACGTCGCCGCAGAATCACGCTATCTTTTTTGCATCCGCAGAACGCGCCGGGGAGCGCGGGAGGCCAGCGGAGATCGCCAACTGACTAAGGAGGCGGGGACGGATGGGACGGCTCACCACCCATGTCTTGGACACCGCGCTCGGACGGCCGGCGGCCGGCATCGCGATCGCGCTGCACCGCATCGCCCCGTCTGGCGGACGCGATAAGGTGGGGGAGTTCGTCACCAACGCAGACGGCCGCTGCGACCGCCCGCTGCTCGAAGGCGCGGCGCTGGTAGCCGGCACCTATGAGCTGACCTTCGCGGCCGGCGCCTATTTCGACAGGTCGGGTTTGAAGCTGCCCGAGCCCAAGTTCCTGGACGAGGTCACGATCCGCTTCGGGATCGCCGCGCCGGAGCAGCACTACCACGTGCCGCTGCTGCTCTCGCCCTACGCTTATTCCACCTACCGGGGCAGCTAGCGATGAGCGAGCAGACCCGGCCGGTGCGGTTCCTGTTGGGCGACGAGCGGCGCGAGCTGAGCGCGATCGATCCCAACACCACCGTGCTCAACTACCTGCGCCGGGTGGAGCGTCGCGTCGGCACCAAGGAAGGCTGCGGCGAGGGCGATTGCGGCGCCTGCACCGTGGTGCTGGGCGAACTCGACGGCGGCGGGCTGCGCTACCGCGCGGTCAATTCCTGCATCCAGTTCCTCGGCGCACTCGACGGCAAGCAGCTGCTGACGGTCGAGGACCTGGCCGACGGCGCGCTCCATCCCTGCCAGCAGGCGATGGTCGATTGCCACGGCTCGCAATGCGGTTTCTGCACGCCCGGCATCGTCATGTCGCTGTTCGCGCTCTACCAGGAGCCGGGCACGCCGGACCGCAACCGGATCGACGATGCGCTGGCGGGCAATCTCTGCCGCTGCACCGGCTACGGCCCGATCGCGGCCGCCGCCAAGGCGATGAAGGCGGGTGCGGAGCCGGACCTGTTCGCGGGCCGGGCTAGCGAGACGGCGGCCGCGCTCAAGGCGCTGGACGATGGCGCGATGGCCGGCCTGGAAGGCGAGGGCCGGCGCTATTTCGCGCCGCGCTCGGTGGACGCGCTGGCCAAGCTGCTGCTGGACCATCCGGGCGCGACCATCTTGGCCGGCGGCACAGACGTCGGGCTGTGGGTGACCAAGCAGCTGCGGCGCCTCGGCCCCATCATCGCCATCGGCGCGGTCGAGGAGTTGAAGCGCATCGCCGTCAAAGACGGCTGGATCGACATCGGCGCCGGCGTGACCTACACCGACGCGCTTGCCACCATCGAAGCGCATTATCCCGATATCGCGGACATGATGCGCCGGCTCGGCTCCGAGCAGATCCGCAATGCCGGGACCATCGGCGGCAACATCGCCAACGGCTCGCCGATCGGGGATTCGCCGCCGCCGCTGATCGCGCTCGGCAGCCGCCTGGTGCTGCGGCGGGGCGACCGGCTGCGCGAGTTGGCGCTGGAGGATTTCTTCCTCGATTACGGCAAGCAGGACCGCCAGCCGGGCGAGTTCGTGGTGGCGGTGAAGGTGCCGGTATCCGATCCCGGCTGCATCGTGCGCTGCTACAAGATCGCCAAGCGGTTCGACCAGGACATCACGGCTGCTCTCGGCGCGTTCGCGCTCACCCTGCAAGGCGGCGAGGTCGCGGATATCCGCATCTGCTTCGGCGGCATGGCGCCGGTGCCGAAGCGTGCGCGCCAGGCCGAGGCGGCGCTCAAGGGCAAGCCGTGGACCCGGGAGACGGTCGAGGGCGCGTGCTGGGTGCTGTCGGAGGATTACACGCCGATCAGCGACATGCGGGCGAGCGCGCGCTACCGGCTGCGGGTGGCGCAGAACCTGCTGCGCAAGTTCTTCATCGAGACCAGCGAGCCGGCGGCCAGGACCCGGATCATGGCGGAGCGGAGGGCGGCCCATGCACGGGCATAGCCCCATCTCGCTCAAGGCGGCGGCGATCCGCGGCGGCGTGCGCAATTCGATCGCCCACGACAGCGCGGCCAAGCATGCAACCGGCGCCGCCGTCTATATCGACGACATCCCGGAGCCGGCGGGCACGCTGCACGCGGCGCCTGGCCTCTCCGCGCGGGCGCATGCGCGGGTGCGCAGCATGGACTTGGCCAAGGTGCGCGCGGCGCCGGGCGTGGTGCTGGTGCTGACCGCCGCCGACATTCCGGGCGCCAACGACGTGTCGCCGATCGGCGCCGGCGACGATCCGGTGTTCGCGCGCGACGTGGTGGAATTCCACGGCCAGGTGCTGTTCGCGGTGATCGCGGAGAGCCACGTGGCGGCGCGCTGCGCGGCCAAGCTGGCGCGCGTTGAATACGAGGATCTCGCTCCGGTCCTCACGGTCGATGACGCGCTGCAGGCCAATTCGTTCGTGCTGCCGGAGCATGTCATGAAGCGCGGCGACGCGGCTGCCGCCATCGCACGTGCGCCGCATCGTCTCAAGGGCGCGTTCGTCCATGGCGGGCAGGAGCATTTCTACCTGGAAGGCCAGGCATCGCTGGCGGTGCCGATGGAAGACGGCGACGTCGCGATCCATTGTTCGACCCAGCATCCGACCGAAGTGCAGCACAATATCGCCCATGTGCTGGGGCGGCCGAACAACGCCGTGACGGTGGAATGCCGGCGCATGGGCGGCGGCTTCGGCGGCAAGGAAACCCAAGGCTCGCAATGGGCGGCGATCGCGGCGCTGGCCGCGGTCAAGCTGAAGCGGCCGGTGAAATGCCGCCTGGACCGCGACGACGACATGATCGCGACCGGCAAGCGCCACGATTTCCGCATCGGCTACGAGGTCGGTTACGACGACCAGGGTCGCATCCTCGGCATCGACTTCCATCACGCCGCGCGCTGCGGCTATTCGGCGGACCTGTCCGGCGCGATCGCCGACCGCGCGATGTTCCACGCCGACAACGGCTATTTCTTCGAGGCAGTGCGCATCCGGTCGCAGCGCTGCAAAACCAACACAGTCTCGAACACCGCCTTCCGCGGCTTCGGCGGGCCGCAAGGCATGCTCGGCGTCGAGGAGGTGATGGACGCGATCGCGCGCGAGCGCGGGCTCGACCCGCTCGACGTGCGGCGGGCCAACCTCTATGGCGATGCGCCACGGAACGTCACGCCCTTCCATATGGAGGTCGAGGACAACATCCTGCCGGAGTTGCTCACGCAGCTTGAGGAAAGCAGCGCCTATCGCGCCCGCCGGCAGGAGATTACGCAGTGGAACCGGGAGAATGCGTACCTCAAGAAAGGCATCGCGCTGACGCCGGTCAAGTTCGGAATCTCCTTCACCACCTCGCACCTCAACCAGGCCGGCGCGTTGGTGCACGTCTACACCGACGGCAGCGTGCATCTGAACCACGGCGGGACGGAGATGGGGCAGGGCCTGTTCGTCAAGGTCGCGCAGGTGGTGGCGGAGGAGTTCCAGATCGACCTCGACCAGGTGAAGATCACGCCGACCAATACCGGCAAGGTGCCGAACACCTCGGCGACCGCCGCCTCGTCCGGCTCGGACATGAACGGCATGGCGGCGCAGGCGGCGGCGCGCAAGATCAAGCAGCGCCTGACCGAGTTCGCCGCCGAGAAATACAAGGTCAAGGCGGAGGACATCGCGTTCCTGCCCAACCGCGTGCGCATCGGCAACCAGGAGGTGCCGTTCAAGGACCTGGTGAAGCAGGCCTACATGGGCCGCGTGTCACTCAGCGCCACCGGCTACTACCGTATACCCAAGATCCACTACGACCGCGAGACCGCGAGCGGGCGGCCGTTCCTCTACTTCGCCTACGGCGCGGCGGTCAGCGAAGTGATGATCGACATTCTGACCGGCGAATACACGCTGACCCGAGTCGACATCCTGCACGATGCCGGCAAGTCGCTGAACCCGGCGATCGATCTCGGCCAGGTCGAAGGCGGTTTCATCCAGGGCATGGGGTGGCTGACCAGCGAGGAGCTGGTCTTCGACGAGCAGGGGCGCCTGCGCACCCATGCACCGAGCACCTACAAGATCCCGACCTGCGCTGACCGGCCCGCGGATTTCCGCATGCAGCTGCTGGAGCGGCCGAACCGCGAGGAGACGATCCATCGCTCCAAGGCGGTGGGCGAGCCGCCGCTGATGCTGGCGATCTCGGTCTTCCGCGCGATCTCCGACGCCATCGCCAGCATCGCGGACTATCGGGTGCTGCCGCACCTCGATGCGCCGGCGACGCCGGAGCGCGTGCTGTTCGCGATCGAAGAGGTGCAGGCGCGGGTGGAGGCGGCGGAATGAATTGGCTGGCCGCCGCGCAGGAGTGCATCGCCGCCGGTGACAAGGCGGTGCTGGTCACGGTCGCGGATGCCAAGGGGTCCACGCCGCGCGAGTCCGGCGCCAAGATGCTGGTGCGGGAGCGTGACATCGTCGGATCGGTCGGCGGTGGCCAGCTGGAGCTGCTGGCGATCGACGAGGCGCGCCGCATGATGGCCGACAAGGCGACGCGGCCGGGTCTGATGCGCTATTCGCTAGGCCCGGACCTCGGGCAATGCTGCGGCGGCGCGGTGCGCCTGCTGCTGGAGCCGCTCACCAAGATCGACCGGCGCTGGCTGACGCAATGGCAGTCGCAGGTTGCGGGCGATGGCACGCGCCTGCTGTCGACCGGCAGCGACGGCGCCAAGAGCTGGGTCGATGCGGACGACAACGCGGACGGAGCACGCATCGTCGAGGACGGCAAGCGCTGGCAGGTGATCGAGGCGGTACGCCGCCGGTCGCGTCCCCTCTGGCTGTTCGGCGCCGGACATGTCGGAAGGGCGCTGGCCAAGGTGCTGGCCGAGCTATCGTTCGAGGTCGTCTGGCTCGATAGCCGGTTCGATGGATTCCCGGCGGAGATCCCAAGCGGCGTCGGGCATGTGGTGGCGCCGCGGCTGGCCGAGGCGGTCGAGAAAGCGCCGGCTGGCACACTGTTCCTGGTCCTCACGCACTCGCATCAGCTCGACCTCGACATCTGCGATCGCGTGCTGCGGCGTGGCGATTTCGCTTTCCTGGGCCTGATCGGCAGCGCGACCAAGAAGGCGCGGTTCCTGAGCGCACTCAAGGGACGCGGCCATGCGCCGGCGACGCTGGAGCGGCTGGTCTGCCCGATCGGGCTTGCACAAATTCCGGGCAAGCAGCCTATGGCGATAGCAGTGGCGACAGCGGCACAGTTGCTGGCGCTGCCGGCGGTGCGGGAAATCGCGATGGAACACGAACAATCCACAGGGAAGCAACGCGGGGCCGGGTGACTCCCGGCATCACGCCCGGTAAAACTGCAGCATAAGCAGAGGGGGACATGACAGGGCAGGAAACGAACAGGGCGGCGGGGACCCAGGTCCCGCTCTTGTCGCTTGGCGGCATCGTGAAGCAGTTTCCGGGTTGCCTCGCCAACGACCGCGTCGACCTGACTGTCCTGCCTGGCGAGATCCACGCATTGCTCGGCGAGAACGGCGCCGGCAAGAGCACGCTGGTCAAGATCATCTATGGCGTGCTGAAGCCCGACGCCGGTGAGATCCGCTGGCAGGGGCAGCCCATCGTCGTGCAGAACCCGAACCATGCTCGCCGGCTCGGCATCGGCATGGTGTTCCAGCATTTCTCCTTGTTCGAGGCGCTCACAGTCTCGGAGAACATCGCGCTCGGTCTCACCGACGCCGCCGACCGCAAGGGCCTGCGCACGCGCATCGCGGAGATCGCCAAGGCTTACGGGTTGCATCTCGATCCCGACAAGGCGGTGCACGATCTCTCGGTCGGCGAGCGGCAGCGCATCGAGATCGTGCGCTGCCTACTGCAGAAGCCGAAGCTCCTGATCATGGACGAGCCGACCTCCGTTCTGACGCCGCAGGAGGTGGAACGCCTGTTCGAGACGCTGCGCCGGCTGGCCAAGGAAGGCTGCGCCATCCTCTATATCAGCCACAAGCTCGAAGAGATCCGCGCCTTGTGCGAACGCGCGACCATCATGCGCCTGGGCAAGGTGGTGGCGCATTGCGACCCGCGGCAGGAGACGGCGAAGCATCTGGCCGAACTGATGATCGGCACGGAGCTGAAGGCAGCCAGCCATCATGCCCGCAGCGAGACACATGGCGGACCGCGCCTCGAGGTGAAGAACCTCAACCTGAAGTCGGAGCAGCAATTCGGCACCGACCTCAAGGATGTCAGCTTCGCGGTCAAGGGCGGGGAGATCCTCGGCATCGGCGGGATCGCGGGCAACGGGCAGGCTGAGCTGATGTCCGCCTTGTCCGGCGAGATGCTGGCCGGAAGCACTGATGCGATCTCGATCGACGGCGTTGCAGCCGGCAGGCTTGGGCCGCGCGAACGGCGCGCACTTGGCAGCTGCTTCGTGCCGGAGGAGCGCAACGGCCACGGCGCGGTGCGCGACATGTCGCTGAGCGAGAATGCCTTTCTGTCCGGCAACGTACGGCAGGCATTGTCACGCAACGGCCTGATCAATTCCGGCAAGACCTCGGGCTTCGCCGGCGATGTGATCAAGAGTTTCGATGTGCGCACGACGGGGCCGGCGGCGGAAGCACGCTCGCTCTCCGGCGGCAATCTTCAGAAGTTCATCGTCGGGCGCGAGGTAAGACAGAGCCCGAAAGTGCTGGTGGTCTCGCAGCCGACCTGGGGCGTCGATGCCGGCGCGGCGACCGCGATCCATCAGGCGCTGATCGACCTCGCGGATAATGGCGCGGCGGTGATCGTGATCTCGCAGGATCTCGACGAGATTTTCTCGCTGGCGGACCGGATCGCGGTGATCGCCGAAGGCAGGCTGTCGCAAGCGATCCCGATCGCGCAGGCGTCGGTCGAGCAGATCGGGCTGCTGATGGGCGGCACGCACAGCGCAAAGGCAGCAGGGAAATTCGAGGGGGCAGGGCATGCTTCGGCTTGAGCCGCGCGGCCAGCGCTCGCGCCTGTGGACCTATGCCGCGCCGCTGCTGGCGTTGGCGCTGACGGTCGTGACGTCGGCGATCATTTTCGCGGTGCTGGGCAAGGACCCGCTCGAATCCCTGTTCGTGTTCCTGGTCTCGCCGCTGAAAAGCGCGACCGGCCTGCCAGAGTTGTTCGTGAAGGCGGCGCCGCTGATCCTGATCGGCGTCGGCCTGTCGCTCGGTTTCCGCGCCAACGTGTGGAACATCGGCGCCGAAGGGCAATACACGCTAGGCGCCATATTCGCTGCGGGCCTCGCGCTCGCTCATCCGGACTGGCCGGGAATCGTCCTGATGCCGGCGATGATGCTGCTCGGAATCCTGGGTGGCATGGTATGGGCCGCGGTGCCGGCCTATCTCCGCACGCGTTGGAACGCCAACGAGATCCTGACCAGCCTGATGCTGACCTATGTCGCGCAGCTGCTGCTGATCTATCTGGTCACCGGCCCGTGGCGCGATCCCGAGGGCTACGGCTTTCCGCAGACGGCTCTGTTCTCCTCTGGCGCGACGCCGCCGATCCTGGTGGAAGGGACGCGCGTGCATCTTGGCGTCGTGGTCGCGTTCCTGGTGGCGATCGTCGGCTGGATCGTGCTGACCCGCTCGGTGATCGGGTTCCAGCTGCGCGTGCTGGGGCAGGCGCCGCGCGCGGCGCGCTTCGCTGGTTTCAATCAGGAACGGCTGATCTGGCTGTCGCTGATGGTGGGCGGCGGGCTCGCGGGCCTTGCCGGCATGTTCGAGGTGGCCGGGCCGGTCGGGCAGCTGACGCCCTCGATCTCGCCGGGCTACGGTTTCACCGCCATCATCGTCGCGTTCCTGGGCCGGCTGCATCCGATCGGCGTGATCTTCGGCGGACTGATCCTCGCGCTGTCGTATCTCGGCGGCGAGGCGGCGCAAATTGATCTCGGCATGCCGAACGCGGTCACCGGCATCTTCCAGGGCATCCTGCTGTTCTTCCTGCTGGCGTGCGATGTGCTGATCCTCTATCGCCTGCGCGGCGCCAAGCCGGTGGGGGCGTGATGGACCAGGCCATCGTCATCAGCTTCATCCTCAGCGTCATGACCGCGTCGACGCCGCTGCTGCTGGCGGCGACCGGCGAGCTGGTGACGGAGAAGTCGGGCGTGCTCAATCTCGGCGTCGAAGGCATGATGCTGGTCGGCGCGATCGTCGGCTTCGCGACCACGGTGCACACCGGCAGCGCGTTGCTTGGCGTCGTCGCGGCGCTGCTCGCGGGGATGGCGATGTCGCTGATCTTCGCGATCCTGACCTTGACCTTCCTTGCCAACCAGGTGGCAACCGGGCTGGCGCTGACCATCTTCGGCACCGGCCTCAGCGCACTCATCGGCTCATCCTATGTCGGCACTGCGGTGGAGCCGTTGCCCAGGATCCTGTTCGGGCTGGACACATTGGTCTATTTCTCGCTGATCGCGGTGTTCGTGGTCGCCTGGTTCCTGCGCCGCAGCCACCGCGGACTGGTGCTGCGCGCAGTCGGAGATTCCCACGATGCCGCTCACGCGATCGGCTATCCGGTGATCCTGATCCGCTATGCCGCGACGATGTTCGGCGGCGCGATGTGCGGCCTCGCCGGCGCCTACATGTCGCTCGCTTATTCGACCAGCTGGGCGGAGAACATGACGGCGGGGCGGGGCTGGATCGCGCTAGCGCTGGTGGTGTTCGCGACCTGGCGGCCGGTCTGGCTGCTGGTCGGCGCCTATCTGTTCGGCGGGATCATGTACGGCTCGCTCGCGATCCAGGCGGCGGGGGCGATCAGCCTGTTCGGCCATCCGGTGGTGGTGCCCTCGCAGCTGGTGTCGGCGCTGCCGTACCTGGCGACCATCATCGTGCTGGTGGTGATCTCGCGGGACAAGGTCAAGATCCGCCTGAACGCGCCGGCCTGCCTGGGGCGGCCGTTCCATGCGGCGGGGTGATAACAGAGATTTTCTTGGCGTCGCTGGCGAAACTTTGCGAAAAAGAGACAACACGGGGAACAAGGAGGCAGAACCCATGAAACGCAGAACATTCAACAAGCTGCTGGGCGGCGGATTGCTGGCCGGCACCGCACCCATGATCATCGGGCGCGCGGTCGCGGCCGATCCGCTCGGCATCGGCTTCATCTATGTCGGCCCGGTCGAGGATTTCGGCTGGACCCACGCGCACGATGTCGGGCGCAAGGCAATCGAATCCGAGCTGGGCGACCAGGTGAAGACCACCTTCGTCGAGACCGTGAAGGAAGGGCCGGACTCCGAGCGCGTGATCGCGGAGCTGGCGAGCAAGGGCAACAAGCTGATCTTCACCACCTCGTTCGGCTACATGAACCCGACGCTGAAGGTGGCGAAGCGCTTCCCCGATGTGAAATTCGAGCACGCCACCGGCTACAAGCGCGACACCAACGTCAGCACCTACAACATTCGCTTCTATGAAGGCCGCTACGTGCAGGGCGTGATCGCCGGCCACCTCTCCAAGTCCGGCATCGTCGGCTATATTGGCTCGGTTCCGATCCCGGAAGTCGTGATGGGCATGAACGCCTTCATCCTCGGCATGCGGACCATCAATCCGAAGGCGCGCATGAAGATCGTCTGGGTGAACGCCTGGTACGATCCGGGCAAGGAAGGCGATTCCGCCAAGGCGCTGATCGACCAGGGCGCCGACATCATCGCCCAGCACACCGATTCCGGCGCGCCGCTGCAGGTCGCCCAGCAGCGCGGCGTGCTCGGCTTCGGCCAGGCCAGCGACATGATCAGCCTGGCGCCCAAGGCGCAGCTGACCGCGTCGGTCGACTTCTGGAACCCGTACTATGTGCAGCGCGCCAAGGACGTCATCGCTGGCACGTGGGCGAGCCAGGATGTCTGGGGCGGCTTCAAGTCGGGCATGCTGGTGATGGCGCCCTATGCCAACATGCCGGATAACGTGGCCGCGGCCGGCAAGGCGGCGGAAGCGGGCATCTCCGACGGCAAGATCGTGGTCTTCCAGGGCCCGATCAAGGACCAGTCCGGCGCCGACAAGGTGCCGGCCGGCACCGCGCTCGACGACGGCGCGATCGCCGGGATGAACTGGCTGGCGGACGGCATCGACGGGCAGATTCCCAGCTAACCGCCAAGTCTGCTAGATTGGAGTGGAACCGCCCCGGTTCGCGCCGGGGCGGTTCGCATTTCAGAGGTGCGGTTTCATGTCGAGCATTGACGCAACGATCGGCCGCCTGCCGAAGGCGGAACTGCATATTCATATCGAAGGCAGCCTGGAACCGGAGCTGATGTTCGCGCTCGCCCGGCGCAACAGCGTGCGGCTCGCCTACGACAGCGTCGAGGCGCTGCGGCGCGCCTATGCCTTCACCAACCTGCAGGATTTTCTCGACCTCTATTATCAAGGCATGTCGGTGCTGCTGCGCGAAGTCGACTTCTACGACCTGGCGATGGCCTATTTCCGCAAGGCCGCCAGCCAGAACGTGCGCTATGTCGAGTTCTTCTTCGATCCGCAGGGGCACACCGCGCGCGGCGTCCCATTCGGCACGGTGATGGCGGGCCTCAGTCGTGCGCAGGCCGACGCCGAGGCGCAGCTCGGCATCACGTCGCGCATGATCATGTGCTTCCTGCGCCACCTGGATGAGGCGGATGCCGAGCGCACGCTCGACCAGGCGCTCAAATACAAGGACAAGATCACCGGCGTCGGACTCGATTCATCGGAAAACGGTCATCCGCCTGCCAAGTTCAAAACGGTGTTCCGCCGCGCGCGCGACGCGGGCTTCCTGCTGGTCGCGCATGCTGGCGAGGAGGGGCCGCCCGACTATGTCTGGGAAGCGATCGACGTGCTGGGCGTCGACCGCATCGACCACGGCAACCGCTCGCTGGAGGATGCGGCGCTGGTGAAGCGGATCGCGGCGGATGGGCTGGCGCTGACGGTGTGCCCGCTGTCCAACCTGCGGCTGTGTGGCGTGAAGGACATGAAGGATCATCCCTTGCGCCGCATGCTGGATGCTGGCCTCAAGGTCACCATCAATTCGGACGACCCAGCCTATTTTGGCGGCTACATGAACGAGAATTTTGCGAGCGTCGGCGCGGCGCTCGGCCTCTCGGCCGAGGAGCTGACCGCGGTTGCGCGCAATGGCTTTGATGCATCATTCATGGCGGCGCCGGCGAAGCAGGCGGCGCTGAGCGCCTTCGATCTGGCTATTCGCTCGTCAACAGCGTGAACTGCCGGCGGAAGCGGCGGTCGCGCTTCAAGTGCCATTCGCGGCTCATGGCCTCGCTGCGCGTGGCGTGCAGCTCGACATAGAGGACTGTCCAGGTCCGGCCGCGTGTGGAGCGTGCGCCGGTGCCGTTGTTGTGCTGCAGCAAGCGGCGGTCGACGTCGAAGGTCCAGCCGATATAGGTGCGATAGCCGCCTTTGCCGTAGCTGCCGAGCATGTAGACGTAGCAGGGTGCGTCGACTTCCTCAGGCAACACGGCGGCTACGGGCATCTTCAGCCGCCGATCTGGCGCGTCAGCACTTCGACCGCCTTGTCGATCTGCGGGTCCTTGCCGGCGGCGTATTCGAGCGGGAAGGGAACCTCGATGGTGGGCGCAACGCCGACGCGCTCCAGCCGCTCGCCGTCGACCGCGACGTCGTTGACCGCAAGCAGCAGCAGGCTGTCGTCGTTGAGCAGGTAGGCGCGGCCGGCGAGCAGGGCGCCGGCGGTGCGGGTGCCGATCACCTCGCCGACCCCATACTTCTTGAAGCCGTAGGCCAGCACTTCCTTGCCGCTGCGGCTGCCGCCGTTGATGAGCAGCGCCACCGGCTTGCGCCATTTCACGTTGACGAAGTCATGATCGCCGCCGCGCTCGGTCATCTCCATGGTCGGACCGAGCTTGCTGAAGATGTCGAGATAGTAGGGCTGAGCGCCGCCCCAGCCGTCGCGCAGATCCCAGATCAAGGCGTCGGCGTTGGCAAGCTTGCCGGAAAGAAGCTCCTCGAGCTGGTCCTGGTAGCGGTCGCCGGCGTACGACCAGATTCGCACATAGCCGATCTTCTTGCCGCCGCTCTCGATGATGCGCGCGCCGTCCGACATGGCGCTCTCGAACGCGTCGGCCGGTTCGATCCACGCCGGCTTGATCGCGATCGGCAGGGTGGCGGCGCCGGCGGTGCGGCGGACGTGCATAGTCATGGTCTGGCCGACCTTGCCCTCGAACGAGCCGACCGGCGCGAACGGCTGGCCGTCGACATCTACGATCTCGTCGCCGACCAGGATGCCGGACTTCTCGGCCGGCAATCCGGCGATGAGGCCGGACACGAACAGCTTGTCGCCGATCTTGCGGGTGAACAGGCCGATGCCCGGATAGCGCACGCCGTTCGGAAACAGGCCGCGCGCCTCCCGCCGCAGCGAGCCATAGAAGATGTCGACCAGCTGGTAGTAGGCCGGATCGTTCTGCCGATAGCGCGCGGTGTGCGATGCGCCAAGCTCCGCCAGCATGTCGGAGATCACCTTGGCCTGGGCGCCATCGTCCGGCGCGGCCTCGGCCAGCGGCCGGTAGCGGTCGCGCAGCGCCTTCCAGTCATGGCCGCGGAAATCCCGGTCGTAGAAATGCTGGTCCACCAGCCGCCAGACCTGGTCGAACACCGCGATGTCCGGCTTCTGGTGCGGCGCCACCTCGGCGGCGGCCGGCGCGGCAAGCCCGATAACCAGGAGAAGGATGAGGACAATGCTTCGCTGGACCATGAGTGCTCTCGCCACGCAACGCCACGCTTCATCATATAGGGTCGCGCGTCCGGCGATCATCCCCAAGTCAAATCTGCGTCATGAAAATCTGCGCGAGTCAGGCGCGGTGCGGGCCGGTCGAGCCGATGCCGGACAAGACCCGCACCAGATCGACCTGGCGTTCGACGCCGACCTTGCGCAGGATCGAGCTCAACTGGGTGCGCAGGGTGGTGACCTCGACCCCGCTGTCGCGGGCGATGTCGGCGAGCTTGCGTCCCTGCATCAGCGATGCGGCCAGCCGGCTTTCTGCCGGCGACAGGCCGAAGAACGCCGAGACCGAGCGCTCCGATGGCGTCTGCCAATCCGGATTGACGATGAGCACCATGACGATGCGCTGCGCGCGGGCGCCATCGCCGCCGCCATCGAGCGGCGCGATGGTGACGGCGTGCGGCCGGGCGCCGCCCTTGCGGCCGATCAGCAGATGACCATCCGCCCCACAGGGCGCGCGGCCGGCGATGCCCGCGGCCAGCTTTGCGGAGTCGAAAGACCGTGATGCGGTGAGGCGCCCCTCACGAATCTGCAGCCCATCCTCGTGGTGCAGAATCTCGGAGGCAAGCTGGTTGGTCTCCAGCACGTGGCCCTCGACATCGGTCAGCACCACGCCGGCCGACAGGTAGTTCAGCGCTTGGCGCGCCGCGGCGAGCGCACGGCCCATGCGACGGAATGCAACGTGCAGCCGCGTCGCGCGCCCGAGCGGCTGCAGCAGCGCCCGCACGCCGGCGTTGAATTGTGCGACCGCGCGGTCGGAGGCCGGGCCGCGATGGATGCCCAGCAGCACGGTGGTATCGTCGTCCTCATACATCTTGGCGGCGACGATATCGGCGATCCCGGACTTCAGGATGAAGTCGTTGTACCACGCGTTGCCGACCACCGCGCCGGCCGGCAGAGAGCGCGACAGGGGCAGCCAGCGCCGCACCGGGTGGGCATGGAGCACAGGTGCATAGAGATCCAGCGGAGCATAGTGGCTGATGTATCGCGGCTCGAGCTCGGCGCACGGGCCGGTGATAGTCACCCATTCCACCGCACCGGTGGGTTTGTTGAAGATCACTTGGCCGGCACCGACGCCGCCGACCGCCGCGGCGACGCCTTGCAAAGCCGCCGGCCATTGCGCGGGAATCTTCGCCGCGTCGTAGAGGGCAGCCAGTGCGACAGTCTGTTGCCGAAGACTCATGGCGCAATCTTAGCGCGACTGCGGCCCGGTCGTCGATTTCATAACCATTGGTTGCAAATTTCCAGGCGCTAGACCAGAATTGGGGTGTGCTGCCAAGGGGGCGGCGGCGGCGGTCCGTGTGCGGCCGATCCTTCATTTGAAGGATAGGGCGGGCTTGAGGCCGGCGGTGGCTGGGCCCCCTATCTAGTTCGACCTGAACAGGGCTTGGGGCAAGCGATGTCAGCGGAGCAGGGCCGGCTGCTGATCGTCGAGGATGAGGAAGCCTTCGCACGGTTCGTCACCACGGTGGCGACGGGGGTCGGCTATGCCGTGCGTGCAGTCGTGCACAGCCACGATGTCGAATTCCAGGTGTCAGACTGGAAGCCCACCGTGTTGTTCCTGGACGTCTTCATGCCGGATCGCGATGGCTTGGAAATGCTGGGCCTGCTGCAGAAGCACGCCTATGACGGCCAGATCGTGATGATGAGCGGTGCCGACTCGCTCTATCTCAACATGGCGGCGGCCAGCGCCAAGGCGCGCGGGCTCCGCCTCGCCGGCATCCTGCCCAAGCCATGCCGCAAACAGGAGGTCGAGTACCTCCTGCAGAAGCTCGCCGGACCGGCCTAACGCTGCGCGGTCAAGGCAGCTTGAGCTTCAGCTTCTTCTCCCAACTCGGCTTGGTGCCGAACACCTCGGCCAGGAAATCGATGAACACGCGCACGCGCGGCGGGGCGTGCTGGCTGTGCGGGTAGAGCGCGTAGACGCCGTGGCTGGGGGGTGGGAAGTCGGTCAGCACCGGCACCAGGCGGCCTTCGTTGAGATCATCGACCACTTCCCACAGCGACTTGAGTGCGAGGCCGTGGCCGGCGAGGCACCAGTCGCGCAAAGCCTCGCCGCTGTTGCAATCCATGTTGCCGGAGACGCGGAGCGTGATCGGGCCGTCGGGACCCTTCAGGGTCCAGCGGTACTGCTTCGAGCCGGGGAAGCGCAGCAGCAGGCAATTGTGGTCGAGCAGTTCCTCCGGCACCTGCGGCGTGCCGCGGCGCTTCAGGTAGTCGGGCGCGGCGACGATCAGGCGGCGGTTGTTCGCCAGCTTGCGCACGATCGCCGTGGAATCCGACAACTCGGCGATGCGGATGGCAAGGTCGATGCGTTCCTGGATCAGATCCACCAGCATGTCGGTCAGGTGCAGGCGCACCTGCATCTGCGGATGCTTTTCCAGGAACAGCGGGATGTGCGGGGCGATGTGCAGGCGGCCGAACACAGTCGGCACGGTGACCTTGATCGGGCCGCGCGGCTCGGCGGTGATGGCGTCGAGCGCGCTTTCCGCCTGTTCCAGCTCGTTCAGGATGACGACGCAGTGCTCGTAGTAGCGCGAGCCGTCCTCGGTCAGGCTGACATGGCGAGTGGTGCGGTTGAGGAGCCGGGTGCCGACATCTTTTTCGAGGCGGGCGATCCGGTTGCTGACGACGGCCGCCGACAGGCGCATGTCCCGACCGGCGGCCGAGAGACTCCCCAGCTCCACCACCCGGACGAATATGGCCAGATCCTCGGTATCGGGCATTGTCGCCGATTTCTTGAAGATGATTTTCAGTAGAATGACAGGGAGTGGCGTCGGAAGCCAGGGCCAGCTTTGGTAGATTGAGGGACCGGTCATTCTCCCTGACTCGAGGGGAGTCACCTCAGGGGATCGTCATGGACCCGATCGTTGCCGACTGGATCAGCCTCGCCTTGCGCTGGGCGCACGTGATGGTCGGCATCATGTGGATCGGCACCTCGTTCCATTTCATCTGGCTGGACGCCAGTCTCCGGCGCGAGCAGGGCATGCCCGAGGGCCTGGCCGGCGCGAGCTGGATGGTGCATGGCGGCGGCTTCTACCGCGCGTCGAAGTTTCTAGTGGCGCCGCCGGAGATGCCGGCCGATCTGCACTGGTTCAAATACGAGGCCTACTTCACGTGGATCACCGGCTTCCTGCTGCTGGCGGTGATCTACTATCTCGGCGCCAGCGATCTGCTGATCGATCCGCGCGTGATGGAGCTGACGCCGTGGTCGGCGATCGGCATCAGCGTCGGCGGCCTGGCGGCGGGATGGGTCGTCTACGACCTGCTGTGCCGCTCGCCGATCGGGGACCGCACCGGGATTCTGGCGTTCCTGGTGTTCGTGCTGGCCTGTGCGGCGGCTTACGGTTTCACGCAGGTGTTCAGCGGACGCGCGGCCTTCGTCCATATCGGCGCGTTCCTTGGCACCATCATGGCGGCCAACGTCTTTTTCATCATCATCCCCAACCAGAAAAAGGTGGTGGCGGCGCTGGTTGCCGGCCAGAGCCCGGACCCTGCGCTCGGCAAGCGCGCCAAGCAGCGCTCGCTGCACAACAACTACCTGACGCTGCCGGTCGTGCTGATGATGATCAGCAACCATTACCCGATGATGTTCGAGCACGAGCACAACTGGCTGATCGTGGTCGGCATCCTGCTGTTCAGCGGGCTGGTGCGCCTCTACGCCAACCTCAAGAATTCCGGCGCCTCGGGCTCACCGGTCACCGCCATCCTGTTCTATGCCGCGATGGTCGGGATGGCGGCCATCGGCTACGCCAGCTACCGGCCGGGCGCCGATCTCGCGGCGGTCGGGCCGGTCACGATCGCGGACGTGCAGGCGATCATGGCGCATCGCTGCCAGGCCTGCCATTCCGCGACGCCGACCGACATCGCATACCGGGTCCCGCCGAAGGGCATCGCGTTCGATACCCGCGACCAGATCGAGCGCATGGCGCCGCAGATCGAGCGCGTGGTGGTGCTGACCAAGGCGATGCCGCTCGGCAACAAGACCGGCATGCTGCCGGAGGAGCGGCTGAAGATCGCCAAGTGGCTGTCCGACGCCGAGACCGAGGTCGAGTGATGGCGCAGACCTTCAAGCGCCCGCCCCGCGGCCTCGACCATACGCAGTTCGTGACGCTCTATGGCCGCGTGTACGAGCATTCGCCGTGGATCGCGGAAGCTGCGTGGTCGGCGGGGCTGACGCCACAGCACGACACGGTCGAAGGATTGCATGAGGCGTTGGCCACGATCGTGGACGCGGCGCCGCGCGCGCGGCAGCTGGCACTGCTGAACGCGCATCCGGATCTCGCGGGACGCCTGGCCGTGCGTGGAGGATTGACCGCGGAATCGACCTCGGAGCAGGCCAGCGCCGGGCTCGACAAATGCACGCCGGAAGAATTCCGGCGTTTCACCGAACTGAACGACGCCTATCGGGGCAAGTTTCCATTCCCCTTCATCATGGCGGTCAGGGGCAAGAGCCGGGCCGAGATCCTGGACGCCTTCGAGCGGCGCATTCGCCATGACGAAGACGTCGAGTTCCGGACCGCCCTCACCGAAGTGCATAGAATCGCGCTTTTGCGCCTGCGGGAGTTGTGACGGAGCGCACGCCGCCGCCGGTTCGCGGCCATGTCCGGGATATGCTAGGGTAAGGGTACCTGTGGCTGCGTCGAGGTCTTCTGTGGCGTTGCGCTTCTCGGCTTTGTTGCTATCCATCGGCTTGTGTTTGGCCGGGCGGGCGTTGGCCCAGTCGACCGAGCCCAGTTCGGCGGCGAAGCCAATTTCCCCCGAGACGATCGCCCTGTCGGCGGATTTCGAGGGGCAACTCGACCGCAGCGTCAACACGGCGTACTTCTGCAAGGGCATCGCCAATTTCGCGGCGGCGCCGACGACCGAGAACCCGGACAACCAGGCGCTGCTGCTCACGCTCGATCCGAGCAAGTCGAGCTCGATCGGCCGCTGCGAGCCACCGAACGCGCGGACCGAGCGCGCCGAGCTGGCTGAGCCGGATGACGTGCGCCTGCCGCTGGGGACCGAGATCTGGTACGGATTCCGCTTCATGGTCCCGGCCACGATGAAGGGCAAGTTCTCCGGCCAGCGCCTGGTGCTCGCGCAGCTCAAGCAGCATCCCGACACCTGTCCCTTGCATGATGAGCCGTTCGGCTTGTCGGCGGCGAGCGAGGGCAATCCGACCGTTTCGTTCCGGCTGATCGAGGACGATTTCGGCGACGTGATCGGATTGCAGTTGGCGGTCTCCAGCGACGACGTGCGCAAGATCTCGGTCGGGCAGCTGATGCGGCATCGCGGGCCGTTCCTCGATCGCTGGCACGACGTGCTGCTGCATGTGAAGGTGGTGCCGCACGGCGTCGAGCCACCGCCCGCGGATGTCGGCTTCGTCGAAGGCTGGCTGGACGGCCAGCCCTTCATCAAGGGCCGCTACGGCATGGTCGACGAGACCGGAGCGCCGGACGTGGCCGAGCCGTTCGGCTATGCCGGGCTGGTCGGGTGCACCTATTTCAAGTACGGCATCTACCGCGACAGCCAAGCCGAGCCGTGGACCATCGGCTTCGACCGCTTCCGGCGCGGCGCGACACGGCAATCGGTCGCGAGCCCGGCTCCCTGAAAATCGCAGGCGGCCCTGTCTTCGCTGCATAGGGCCGGCGTATTGACCTCCCGTCGCCGGGGGGTAAGGTGGCCACGGGAGGAGTTTTCGATGAGCCAGCAGCCGAACGACGATCTCAGCAGCCGACACGTGAAAGCAGGGCCGGAGCGTGCGCCGCACCGCGCCTTCTACTATGCCATGGGCCTGACCGAGCAAGACATCGCCAAGCCGTTCGTCGGCGTGGTGTCGAGCTGGAATGAATCGGCGCCGTGCAACACCGCGCTGAAGGGACATGCGGAGATCGCCAAGCGCGGCGTCAGCGCCGCCGGCGGCACGCCGCGCGAGTTCGTCACCATCACCGTGACCGACGGCATCGCGATGGGCCATTCGGGCATGAAGTCGTCGCTGGTCAGCCGCGAGACCATCGCGGACTCCGTCGAGCTGTCGGTGCGCGGCCATTGCTACGACGCGCTGGTGGCGATCGCCGGCTGCGACAAGACGCTGCCGGCGATGATGATGGCGATGGTGCGGCTCAACGTGCCGTCGGTGTTCATGTATGGCGGCTCGATCCTGCCCGGCAATTTCAAGGGCAAGGACGTGACGGTGCAGGACGTCTACGAGGCGGTCGGCAAATACCAGTCGGGCCAGATGCCGCTGGAGGAGCTGACGGCGCTGGAAAAGATCGCATGCCCATCGGCCGGCGCCTGCGGTGGCCAGTTCACCGCCAACACCATGGCCTGCGTGTCGGAGGCGATCGGCCTGGCGCTGCCGGGATCGTCCTCGGCGCCCGCGGTGATCGCGGAGCGCGAGGCGTTCGCGTTCCAGACCGGCGAGGCGGTGATGCGCCTGCTCAAGGACAATTTGCGCCCACGCGACATTGTCACGCGCAAGGCGCTGGAGAATGCCGCCGCCGTCGTAGCGGCGACCGGCGGATCGACCAACGGCCTCCTGCACCTGCCGGCGATCGCCAACGAGGCCGGCATCGACTTCGACGTCTTCGACATCGAGGCGATCCTGAAGCGCACCCCCTACATCGCCGATTTGAAGCCGGGCGGAAAATACGTCGCGAGCGACATGCATCGCGCCGGCGGCGTGCTGCAGGTGCTGAAGGCGCTGCTGGACGGCGGCTTCCTGCACGGCGACTGCATGACCGTCAGCGGCAAGACCATGGCGGAGAACCTGAAGAGCGTGACCTTCCGCACCGACCAGGATGTCGTGCATCCGGTCAGCAAGGCGCTGGCGCCGACCGGCGGCGTGCTGGTGCTGAAGGGCAACTTGGCGCCCGACGGTGCGGTGGTGAAGGTCGCGGGTCTTGCCAATACCAAGTTCCGCGGCACCGCGCTGTGCTTCGATCGCGAGGAAGACGCGTTCGCTGCCGTGCAGGAGCGCGCGTACAAGGCGGGCGACGTCATCGTGATCCGCTACGAGGGGCCGAAGGGCGGGCCCGGCATGCGCGAGATGCTGGTGCTGACCGCCGCGATCTACGGCCAGGGCATGGGGCTGAAGGTGGCGCTGATCACCGACGGGCGCTTCTCCGGCGCCACCCGCGGCTTCTGCATCGGACACGTCGCGCCGGAAGCGGCGGTGGGCGGGCCCATTGGCTTGCTGAAGAATGGCGACATCATCGAGATCGACGCCGACAACGGCTCGATCAAGGTCGAGCTGTCGGACGAGGAACTGGCAAAGCGCAAGGCGGCGTGGAAACCGCGCCTCGCGCAGTACCAGTCCGGCGCGATCTGGCGCTACGGCGAGACGGTGTCGTCCGCGCGCACCGGCGCGGTGACCCATCCGGGCCTGGCGCGGCAGAAGACGGCCGCGGAGTGAGATGAGCCGCATCCGCAGCTACGCGGAGTTCTGGCCGTTCTATCTGCGCGAACATGCCAAGCCCGCCACGCGCGCCTGGCACTTCCTGGGCAGCACGCTGGTGCTGGCAGCGCTGGCGCTATTCCTGGCGGGGCAGGGTTGGGGCTGGCTGATCGTCGTTCCGGTCGCGGGCTACGGCCCGGCGTGGATCGCGCATTTCCTGGTCGAGCACAACAAGCCGGCGACGTTCCAGTACCCGTTGTGGTCGCTGGCGAGCGATGCGCGGATGTACGGCTTGTGGCTGACCGGCCGGCTCGATGGCGAGCTGCGGAAGGCAGGGGTCGCGGCAGACCGCTAGGCACCTTTCCGTCGCCGCCATGCAGCGGCGGCCAGAGCGGCGAGCCGCGCGCCAAGGATCGGCTGCATCCGCGCCGCCAAACGCACGATCCGGCGCTGCGGCACATTTCCAAGTTTACGCAGCAGCGTATCGCTGATGATGCCTAGGCTGGCAGGTGCGCAGCGGCGCTGGATGGCGGCGAAGAACCGGTGCAGGGCGCGATAGCGCAGCGGCAACGCCGGCTCGGCAGTCCAGAACGCGATGTCGCGATCGGAGATCGGCGCCGCGCCGCCGATTGCCTGCGTGACCAGCGCCGCCAGGGCGCGATAGGCCGACGCGGGATCGTCGTCCGGCCAATGCCGGCGCTGCCGCATGCGGTCGATCCGGCCGTTCAAGGCAGCGAGCACAGGCAGCATCGACAGACCGTGCGGATTGTTGGTGGCCGATCCCGCCTGCAGCGTGGCGGCGATCTCACCGAGCATCGGGGCGAGGCGTGCCGATGGCGCCTTTTCGAACCAACGCTGGATCCGCGGGCTCGTGAACAGGTTGGCGTATTCGGCGGCATACGGCCAGGTATGCGGATGCTGGAGCAGATCGCGCAGGCCGCGCAGCATCGCGAGCGCGTGGCTGTCATCCTCCGGATGAGGCGTCGCCTGGAGGCTGTGCTCGAAGCGTCGCAGGTGCGCGGCAAGGCTGCGGATGCCGACCACCTTGATGTTGGCGAAGCCCAGGCGCTGCCAATAGCGCCAGTCGGAGGAGCGACGCAGGTCCTCCTCGAACGGCGGCATCGCCAGCATGCGCCAGTGCGGCATCATGACCGTCGGCACCGTGAAGGCGAACTCGACGATCAGGGCGCGAATCGGATTGGCGTGCTCACGGAAATGAAGCGGCTTGGTCTGCGGCGGCGTCGATCGCATGTCGATCCATTGGCCCTGGCCGTGGCACAGATCGGCATCGGCGACGGCGGTGAAGGCGGCGACGGCATTCGCGACGGCGTCCGGCGCCAGCAGGTCGTCGCTGTCCAGGAAGTGGATGAAGTCGCCCTGCGCCGCCGCCAGGCCAAAGTTGCGCGCGCTGGCGTCGCCGCCATTGCCCTTTCGGATCAGCCGCACCTGGTCGCCGAACCGGCGCAGCGCCGCCGGCACGTCGTCGGTCGATCCATCGTCGACGACCAGAATCTCGATCGGCCGCCAGCTCTGGTCGATGCAGCTTTGCACCGCCTCGACCAAGAGGCCGGCGCGATTGTAGACCGGGAGCAGCACGGTCACGAGCGGTCGGAACTCCGCGCGATCGGGCGCAAGGCCGTGGCGCAGCAGGCGCGCGTGGTAGCGTCGTCGCGCGCGCTCGGCCGGGGCGAGCGCCTTCGTCCGGCACAGCGATATCAGCTGGTCCGCATGCCAGCGCAGCCCAGGGCCGGTGGTGTAGGCGCCAATCAACGCATCGGATCGTACCGGCGGCGGCAGTATCGGAGACAGCTCCGACACCAGAGCGTCGGTCCAGTCCGCCCCTGCGTCGCCATCCTCCGCCGCCAGCCCCGCCAGGATGCGCAGAGCCTTTGCCAATGTGGGATTGGTTGGAGCGGCGGCGTCGTTCATTGGTTTTGGGGCGGGCGTAGGTGGATGCCCCCTAGATGCCCGAAGTCCGGTATAGTGTCCACCGAAAGCTAGGCCAGCGAGAGGCGTCAGCCATGGCGGCGAACGACAACAAGGAAGAGGATCTCAACGTCTTCGGCGAAACGTTGGTGTCGTGTTCGATCGACCCTGTCACCGGTTTCTTCCGCGACGGCTGCTGCTCGACCAGCGACGAGGATCGCGGCCGCCACGTCGTGTGCGCGGCGATGACCGCTTCCTTCCTCGAATTCTCCAAGCGTGCGGGCAACGACCTGTCCACGCCGCGCCCGGAGTTCGGCTTTCCGGGACTGAAGCCGGGCGACCGCTGGTGCCTGTGCGCGGATCGCTGGCAACAGGCGCTGGAAGCCGGCGCGGCGCCGCACGTGGTGCTGGGCGCAACCCACAGGCGGGCGTTGGAGCATGTCGACCTTGCCGATCTGAAGCGCCACGCGCTCGACCTGGCGTAGCGCCGGCGCTTGATTTCGGCGCGTTAACTATAACCACGCGTCGCAATCGATCCTGGCTCTTGGTAGAATGGCCGCGCTGCCACGGCATGAGAGGGGAATATGAGATCCGTACTCGTTGTGTTGCTGAGCGTCGCTTGCGCCAGTTGCGCGGTCGATCCCATCAGCCCGAACATCTGGTCGCTCGCCCGCACCGACGCCAACGGCCAGGAATCGTATCTTGGCGGGCACTACACGCTCGAGGCCTGCCAGCGCGCGGGCGTGGAATGGTTCACCGAAGTGCGCGGGGATAGCGGCGTGCTGCAGTGCCGCCTGAACTGCCGCAAGATCAAGAAGGACGATCCGGTGATGTGTGACGCGACCGAGCCCGTTGGCTAAAGGTCGCAGACATCGCGCATTCAGGATGGGCCGATCAAAAGTCGGCCCATCTCTCTTTTCAGAGCAAGCGTCGATGGAAAGAGAAGCTGGACTAGAAGATCGAGAGCAGGAGCTGCACGACGCTCAGCGAGACGATCATCCCTCCAAGGAACGACACCGCTCCGCCAACCGGGATGCGGTAGTTGCCGGGGCCCTGGAAGGTGCTCATCCGGAACGAAGTGCCGCCGGCGCTCGCCGCGGCTCCCAAAGCCAGTCCAATGAGTCCCATGGTCATTGTCGGTCACTCGATCTCTGCAGTGACGCCACGTTGTCTCTGCGATCCGGTGCGAGGGCGTCGATCCACACTTGCATTCGTTCATCTGCGGCTAACCAACGCGGCCGCAGGGCAAAGACATACGCACATGATACACACAGACAGCACGACTTCGCAACAAATGGCATTCGTCTAAAATGCTCTGCAAAGAGTCGCAAAAGTGCCCGAAAACAAAGGCTTTCATGATGAAGCGGCGGGAAGGTAAAGAGAGTGTTGACGCGTTTCTTGTGACGCAGATCACGACTCATTTCTTTGTCGGCCGCTCGCGCCATTCGACCAGATCGAGCAGCGTCGAACTAAGATCGCCGTAATCTTCCACCGCGATGAATTGCTCGATCGTTCCGCCGCCCTTGCGCAGCGGGAACAAGCCGTATTCGTACGTGAAGATCTCGCCGCTGGTGGTCGTGACGGAACTCACGCCGAGCACCGGTCGGCGCGTGCGATAGGCGAGGCGGTAGTCATCCATCCATGGCTCGTCGGGATCGGTCGGCAACAGCTCGTCCAGATAGCGGCCGACGATATTGAAGCCAGTCGCCTCGCGCGCTCTGGTTCCGACCAGGCGATAGCGGATACGGAACGGATCGTGCTCGACGTCGCTGATGAGAATGTTGGGGAGCAGCGGCTTGAGATCGGCCGGGTCGAGATCGTCGCGATCGGGAATGTCGCCGCCGGACTTGACGAGCCACCATTGCAGCATCGACCGGACCATGTCCGAACGTACGTCGTCCGGGTTGCTATAGACCGCCACGCCGATCCTCGGTTGCTGCCAGTGGCGACATCATGCGGGGTGATGCCATGCCGGGCAAGCTCGGCGCGGCGGCGGGCTCCATTCCCCTCAATGGGCCCAGCCGCCGGCCAGCCTCCCCCTCAAAGCGGGAGCTGCTATGCCTGCAGGAGGTGCGCGGCAGAAACGACCGCGGCCGCGCCGGTCGCGCAGATGCCGAGCAGAACCATGAGCCGCGCATTGAGTTCGGCGCCCGACACCGCGGCTGCACGCCGGTGCGGCGCCGATCGGAGCGGCTCATGCGCGAGAGACTGGTGCTGCGAGCGGGTGCGGCGCACGCCGGGAAATTCCACGACATTGTCGGGAAGCGTGCGGCCATGATCCTGGAAATTCATTGTCGCGGCCTACTGAGGCAGTCACATCAATTCGGCGCGCTTATGACATAATTACGCTGGCGCATGAAGCTGCGCGATCGATCTATGGCGATCGATATAGGAGGCGGCGCGCTCAGCGAACCGGCAGGGCGTCGATCGTTTCGCGGCTGACGACCAGAGCGGGGGTGAGGCGGACGGATTGCCGATAGGCGTTGAGCGCGGCCAATGTCCGCTTGCCTGCGAGGCCGTCGATGGGTCCCGGGTCGAAGCCGCTTTCCTTGAGCCGCGTCTGCACGCTCCGAATGTCGGACGGGGAGAGCTGGTTGGTCTCCAGGCGGGTCAGTATCGCCACGGGGTTCACCGCTGGCGGCCCGAATCCGCCAAGGCCGGTGTTGAGTTCAGCCGCCTCGGATTGCTCCACCAGCGTAAAGTCCGGGGTGGACACAAGTCCGTAGAACGGCACCGCCAGGACCAGCCCGATGGCAAGGAAGCCCGCGATCCACTCGCGGAATTCCTCGAGCGTCGCTTCGCGCCGCCGGCTGCCTTCGCGCAGCAGCACGCGGAACGATGGGTCGAGGCGGTCGGTTTCCAGCATCTGAACGAGCAATCAATGGGACTGAGAAGAAAACAGCCGCGGGCATGCAATGTTCCGTCCGGTTTGGTGTTTCCCCGTGCGCTGGGCGAATTTTCTGGCGAAGCAAGGTCGCGCGGCGGGCTCTTATCAAAAGCAAATGCCGGCTGCCGGCTGGGAGCCTAGGGTCCGAAGCGTTGCGTTCAAGTCCCTGAGTCCGGGCGGCAGTTCCCACTAGCCGTTCGGTACGGCGGCGCCGCTGGCATGAAACCGTCCTGTCAGCGCGCCGCCACTTTTTCCGGTTAACTTCCTTGGCTCTTTTTCCGGTTTCGGGTGTTGTGTTCGCATGTCTTGCTCGGGGTAGGCGTTGGAGCGCTCAAGAAAGCCATGTCGCGGATCCGCCAATTTTGGAAGAAGACGCTCGCGGTCGTTAACAAGGCCGCGATCTGGAGCGACCGCCATCTGCCGCCGGGCGTGCGGTCCGGGCTGGGCCTCCTCTGCATGGCGGGCGGGGTGGTCGGATTCCTGCCGATATTGGGATTCTGGATGCTGCCGCTGGGCGTCGTGCTGATCTCGCTCGACATCCCGCCGCTCCGTCGCCGAGTGCTGCGGTGGCTGGCGCGGCAGCAATCCGGCTAGGCGGCAGGCATAAGGCTGGCGAGACAGCGAAGGGGACCATGGATCCTAGGCTAGTCTACGACGTCGGCGTGCACCGCGGCGACGACACCGCCTATTACCTGCACAAGGGCTATCGCGTGGTAGGCGTGCAGGCCAATCCGGCCATGGCGGACCATCTGCGCGACCGCTTCAGTCCGAGATCGCAACCGGTGCGCTCCAGCTGCTGGAGGTTGGCGTCGCCGAGATCGAGGGCGAACTCGATTGGGTTTGCGACGCCGTGACGGAGTGGAGTTCCTTCAACGAGAAGAAGGCGGGCGTCGGCGGCAAGACCAGCCGCCCGGTCAAGGTGCGCACGCTGCCCTTCACCCACATCCTCGAGCGGCACGGCGTGCGGTTCTATTGCAAGATCGACATCGAGGGGAATGACCACCTGTGCCTCGAAGGGATCGATGCCGCGGACAAGCCGCAATATGTCTCGGTCGAGATGTCGCTGGCCAAGGGCGACCGCGACCTGTCATTGCTGCACGCGCTCGGCTATCGCAAGTTCAAGATCATCAGCCAGGTGACGTTCGGGCCGGCGCGTTCGGCGCTGCAGATCGCGCTCTCTTACATCCCAGGGCGCATCCGCCGCCGCATCAAGCGCGTGGAGAAATCCACCTTCGGTCGGCTGCGCGACGGCGACTGGCGGTTCGCCTTCGGCAGCTCCGGCACGTTCGGCGAAAACCTGCCGGGCCATTGGTTAGACTCCGACCGCGCAGTCGCCGCGTGGCGCGTGATCAACAGCATCTTCGTGCGGCAGAAATCCAGCGGCCTCGGCGAGTGGTACGACATCCACGCCACGACATAGGCTTTGGCGTTCGGCGCGCGTCTACCGCGGGTTCTCGACCATCGAACCGATCGCTGGCTCGCTTGACGGCCCGACATGCTGCGCGAGTTCCACCGCAAGCCTGCCGGTCAAGGCCAGCCAGCACATTCTGAAGTCGGCGACCGCGCCCCAGATCGGGTTGACGGTGACCAGCGACTTGGAGCCGTCGGCCAGGCGGTGCGCCGCCAGCGCGATGGCATAGCCGAGCACGATGCCGAGCGCCGTCAGCCAGATCTCCCGTAGCGCGATCGAAGCAGCAACGGCGGCGAGAGCGATTGTGGTGGCGGTGTAGTGGCCGATGCGCGTGCCGCGATTGCAATGCGCCCGCAGATAGAGCGGCCAGAAATCTTTGAATCGGGTCATCAGGTCCGTCCCCTTGATGCGCGTCCCGGCTGGGAGTCTGGACCTCGATGCAATGAGCTGGGGCGCTCAAGGTTCCGCGGCGCTCATCGTGAGGCGTGTGCGCTGGTTGGTGGATGATTGAATGATTGTTCCGCCAGGATCGGCCGAGGCGACCGAAAGCGATGCGATCTATCGCTGACCGCTTCCAGACCCCGCCATGTATCTGGCGGGGTCTTATCTATCTTGAGCTATCGGTGGCCAGCACGCCCTGTCAGCGAACGCGACCGCGACGGAAGAAATTGACGATCGCCAGCAGGATGAGCGCGCCAAGGAAGGAGATCAGCAAGCCGCCGATCGAGAAGTTGGCCGCGTTGATCGTCGGAATGCCAAGCAGCGGCGAGAGCAGGAAGCCAGCCAACGCCGCCCCAACGACGCCGACCACGATGTTCAAGATGATCCCCTGCTGGGCGTCCGTCTTCATCACCTTGCTGGCGAGCCAGCCCAGGACACCGCCGATAATGATCGTGAGAATCCAGCCCATAACGCACTCCGTCCTAATGTGAGCGTCGACGTGATCAATTCCGCGCTCGCTAGCGACGCACCAAGCGAGACGCCCTTCGGTCGTCAGTCCCTACAATGGCGACCCCGACTGGATTCGAACCAGTGACCTGCTGCTTAGAAGGCAGCTGCTCTATCCAACTGAGCTACGGGGTCTAACCCGGCGCCGCTTCAGTGTGTCCAGCGGCCGACGCGATCATACTTGAAATTGTCGGCGTAGGCTCTGGTCTGCAGGCGCTTCGCCTTCGGCTCCTCGACCACGTAGGCGTAGCCTTCGCGCTGCGCGTAGGCGATCGCTTCTTCCTTGGTGTCGAACTTCAGCAGCACCTGCTGGCGCGTGTTGTCGGAGGAGGTCCAGCCCATCAGCGGGTCGGCCTCGCGCTTCGCGGGCGAGACGAACTCCAGCACCCACTGCCTGGTCCCGGCCTTGCCCGACTGCATCGCGTTGCGCGCTGGCTGATAGATCCGCACCTGCATTCAAAACTCCCCAGAACCCTGACGCTGTAACGCCTGTCTCTCCGGATGGTCGGGGTGACTGGATTCGAACCAGCGACACCCTGCTCCCAAAGCAGGTACTCTACCAGGCTGAGCTACACCCCGCCGGCCACCGGAAACCGAGCGCGAAGCTATGGAAACGGCAGGGTTTTTGCAAGGGCAGAGCGACTCGTATCCGGCCATCTAGCTGAGTTGCCTCGTAAATTTCTACACGGCGCGGAGCATGGCGGGGTCGGCCGCGACCTCGTTCGTCAGCCAGAGTCGAAAGGCTTCGATGGTGCGCTCGGAGCGGCGCTCGGCCGGGCAGACCAGGTACCAACGAGCCGGCTGGCGCACCTCGACCGGGAAAGGGCGGACTAGGCGGCCGAGCTTCAAATCCTCCGCCACCATGAAATGCGGGGCGAGGGCGACGCCCTGGCTGTCCAGCGCCGCCTCGATCGCGAGCAGGTAGGAATCGAACTGCGGCGCGGCGCGGCCTTTGAGATTGGGAATGCCGGCGGCGTCGAGCCAGAGTTGCCAGTCGTTGGCGGTGGTGTAGACCTGCAGCAGCGCGTGATTCACCAAGTCGACGGGCTGACGCAGGCCGAGGCCGCTTTGCGCCACGGCGGGCGTGCAGACCGGGAACAGCAGGGCCTCGAACAGCAGGTCGTAGTGCAGCCCGGCGCGATCGGGCGAGGGCGTGCAGATCAGGCCGAGGTCGGCGATGCCGGGGTCGAACTCCCAGTCGAAGTGGCTGGTGTTGATGCGCACCACCACGTTGGGGTTGGCGCTCTGGAAGCGGTGCAGGCGCGGGATCAGCCAGCGCACCGCCACGGTCACGTAGACCTGGACACGCAGGTCGTCCGTCATGCGGGCGCGACGCAACAGGTCGGCGCCTTGGGTCAGGCGATCGAAGCCGTCGCGCACCAGGGGGAACAGCAGGCGGCCCGGTTCGCTGAGAGCGATGCGCCGGCCGGCGCGGTCGAACAGCCGGGCGCCGAAATGCTGCTCCAGCGCCGCGACCTGGTGGGAGATGGCGGACTGGGTGAGGCCAAGCTCCTCCGCCGCGACCCGGAAGCTGAGATTCCGGGCGGCGGCCTCGAAGGCGCGCAAGGCGGACAGGGGCGGGAGGTCGCGGCCAGCCATGACTCATGAGACCAGTTCATGAAACCGTGAAATAGTCTCGCTTGTTGACCCATTGTTTTCAAGGGAAAATTGGCGCCTGTCCAAGTTCTGGGTGAGGGCCATCAAATGAGCGTCGTTCAAGCCGAAAACGCGCGCCGCGGCGGGCGCGAGGCGCGTCGGGCGCTGCGCGCCGCACCGCTGGCGCTGAATGAACGTCCGGTCTGGCCGGGCATGAACGGCGGCAACTTCAAGCCCCTGAGCGAGGCGGACCAGCAGCGCATCCACCAGGCGGCGCTCGATGTGCTGGAGCAGATCGGCTTCGCCGATGCGATCCCGAGCGGCATCGAGGCGATGACGAGGGTCGGCGCCAAGCTCGGCTCCAACGGGCGCCTCACTTTCCCACGCGCGCTGGTCGAAGACACCATCGCCATGGCGGCGCGCAAGTTCCCGCTGCACGGCCAGGACCCGAAGTTCGACATGGAGCCGTGGGGCAAGAAGGTCTATTTCGGCACCGCCGGCGCGGCGGTCCACATCGTCGATCCGATCACCGGCGAATACCGCGAGAGCACGACCAAGGACCTCTACGACATCGCGCGCATCGTCGACGAGATGGAGCACATCCATTTCTTCCAGCGCGCCGTGGTGTGCCGCGACCTGCCCGATCCGTACGAGATGGATTTCAACACCTGCTACGCCAGCGTGATGGGCACTAGCAAGCATGTAGGCGCGAGCTGGGTCGACGCGAAGCACCTGCAGGCTTCGCTCGAGATGCTGCACATGATCGCGGGCGGCGAGGACAAGTGGCGCGCGCGGCCGTTCGTCAGCCAGTCCAATTGCTTTGTCGTGCCGCCGCTCAAGTTCGCGCAGGACGCCTGCCGTTGCCTGGAGCTGGCGGTGGAAGGCGGGATGCCGGTGCTACTGCTGTCGGCTGCGCAGGCAGGCGCGACCTCGCCCGCAGCCTTGGCCGGCACGATCGTGCAGGCGGTTTCCGAGTGCCTGGTCGGCCTCATCTATGTGAATGCGCTGAAGCCCGGTGCGCCGGCGATCTTCGGCACCTGGCCGTTCGTCTCCGACCTCAGGACCGGCGCGATGTCGGGCGGCTCGCCGGAGCAGGCGCTGCTGTCGGCCGGCTGCGCGCAGATGTTCCACTTCTATGATTTCACCGGCGGCACAGCCTCCGGCATGACGGATTCCAAGATCCCCGATGCGCAGGCCGGCTACGAGAAGGCCTACAACCACGCACTGGTGGGCAATGCGGGCGCCAACCTGATCTACGAATCCGCCGGCATGCATGCGAGCCTCTTGGGCTATTGCCTGGAGAGCATCATCATCGACAACGACATCCTAGGCGCGACCCAGCGCACCATCCGCGGCATCGAGGTGAATGACGAGACGGTGTCGCTCGAGACCATCAAGAAGGTCTGCCTGGAAGGGCCGGGCCACTATCTCGGCTCCGACCAGACGCTGCGCCTGATGCAGCGCGACTATGTCTATCCGACCGTCGGCGACCGCACCTCGCCCAAGGAATGGGTGGAGCGCGGCTCGACCAACATCGTGCAGAAGGCGATGAAGCAGGTGAAGCTGATCCTCGACCGCAACTATCCGCGCCATGTGCCGGACGCGGTGGACGACGCCATCCGTGCCAAGCTGCCGGTGCGCCTGCCGCGCGAGGCGATGCGGCCGAAGGTTTAGGGGTCTGCCCGCTTCGCCACTTTCGCCCTCACCGTCATGGTCGGACTTGGTCCGACCATCCACGAGTTTCGATGGGCAAGTCGGCATGGTGGCAGGCAAACTCGTGGATGGTCGTCGTGCCAAGCACGACCATGACGATTGAGAGTAAGAGCGCAATGTGCAAAGCGCATTATGAGAAGAGAAAGACGGGGAGACATTCATGACCGATCACGCGCGCGTGGTCATCATCGGTGGCGGGGCTGTCGGGTGCAGCACGCTCTATCATCTGGCCAAGATGGGCTGGACCGATTGCCTGCTGCTGGAGATGAACGAGCTGACCTCCGGCTCGACCTGGCACGCGGCGGGCAATGTCCCGAACTTCTCCACCTCGTGGAACATTATCAAGGCGCAACGCCATTCCTCCAAGCTCTATGCGAAGCTGGGCGACGAGGTCGGCTATCCGATCAACTATCACATCACCGGCTCGATCCGCCTCGCCAACAACAAGGAGCGCATGGACGAGTACCGCCACGTCGCGGCGATGGCGCGCGCGCAAGGCATCGAGTTCGAGGTGATCTCGTCCAACGAGGTCAAGGACAAGTATCCGTTCATCGAGCTGCACGACGTGATGGGCGCGCTGTACGATCCGTATGACGGCGACATCGACCCCAGCCAGCTGGTGCAGGCCTATGCCAAGGGCGCGAAGGACCTCGGCTGCCGCATCCAGCGCTTCACGCGCGTCACCGCGCTGGAGCGCGCCGGCAAGGAATGGCTGGTGAAGACCGACAAGGGCGACGTGCGCTGCGAGATCGTGGTCAATTCCGCCGGCTATCGCGCGGGCGAGATCATGGCGATGGTCGGGCAGTACATGCCGATCGTCTCGATGTCGCACCAGTACCTGGTGACCGAGATGGTCCCGGAGCTGAGCGCGCGCAAGGAGAAGCTGCCGCTGCTGCGCGACCCCGACGTCTCGTACTATCTGCGCCAGGAGCGCGACGGCTTGCTGCTCGGCCCCTATGAGTGGCAGGCGACGCCGCATTGGCTCGAAGGAATTCCCGACGACTTCGCCTACCAGCTCTGGCCCGACGCGCTGGACCGGCTGGAGACCTACATCGAGAAAGCGATCGAGCGCGTGCCCTTGCTCGGCACGGTCGGCGTGCAGCGCGTCATCAACGGCCCGATCCCGTACTCGCCGGACGGCAATCCTTATATCGGTCCGGCGCATGGCCTCCAGAACTTCTACCAGGCCTGCTGCTTCTCGTTCGGCATCTCGCAGTCCGGCGGCGCCGGCAAGACCGCGGCCGAGTGGATCGCGCACGGCGAGCCGGAATGGGATTTCTGGAGCCTCGATCCACGGCGCTACACCGACTATGCGACCAAGAGCTACGTGGTCGAGAAGGCGGTCGAGCTGTACCAGAACGAATACGCCATCGCATTCCCGGCCAACGAATGGCCAGCCGGACGTCCCGCCAAGACCACGGCGCTGTACGACAAGCTGAAGGCCAAGGGCGCGTCGTTCTGCGCGCGCGGCGGCTGGGAGCGCGCGGCCTGGTTCCCGCGCAAGGGCGACGATGCGTCGCGCAAGCCGAGCTTCCGCCGCACCAACTGGCACGAAGCCGTGGCGGAGGAGTGCCAGGCGGTGCGCGAGCGGGTCGGCATTCTTGACCTCGGCGGCTTCACCAAGCTGGTGATCGAAGGCAAGGGCGCCAACGACTGGCTGGACGGCATGATCTGCGGCAAGCTGCCGAAGCTGAACCGCATGAGCCTCAGCTACATGCTGAACGACAAGGGCGGCATCGTCAGCGAGTTCACCATCACGCGGCTGGGCGACGACAAGTTCTACCTGATGTCGGCCGCCGCCGCCGAATGGCACGATCTCGACTGGCTCGAGAAGCACATGCCGAAGGGTGGCGGAATCCGGATCGACAACCTGTCGGCGCGCTATGGCTCGATCATCATCGCCGGGCCGAAGTCGCGCGAAGTGCTGGCCAAGGTCACCGAGGCGGATCTCTCCAACAAGGCGTTCCCCTGGCTGTCTGCGCGGCAGATCGAGATCGGCTATGCCCGCATGCTGGCGATGCGCGTCAACTATGTCGGCGAGCTGGGCTGGGAGCTGCACGTGCCCATGGAACAGATGGTGCCGATTTATGACGCGCTGTGGGAAGCGGGCAAGGCGTTCGACATCCGCGACTTCGGCATGTATGCGATGGACAGCCTGCGGCTGGAGAAGGTCTATCGCGGCTGGAAGAGCGACATGACCCACGAATACACGCCGCTGATGGCGAGCCTCGATCGCTTCGTCGATTTCCAGAAGCCGGCCTTCCGGGGTCTCGACGCCCTGGTGAAGGAAAGCAGCAAGGGGCCGAAGGAACGCTTCGTGCCGCTGGTCCTGGACGACGCGAAGGATTGCGACGCGCCGGCGTGCGCGCCGGTCTATCGCGGCGAGGAGCTGGTGGGCCTCGTCACCTCCGGCGGCTACGGCCACACCATCGGCAAGAGCATCGCGCTCGCCTATGTGCGGACCGATCTCGCCAACGTCGGCGAGACGCTGGAGATCGAGGTGTTCGGCGACCGGCGCAAGGCGGTGGTCAGCCAGGAACCGATCTTCGATCCGGACAATGCGCGGCTGCGCGCCTGAGACGTTAGGGGACTACAATGGCACTTCCATCGCAGGCGCGGGTCGTCATCATCGGCGGCGGGATCGCCGGCTGTTCCGTCGCCTATCATCTGGCCAAGCTCGGCTGGAAGGACGTGGTCCTGCTGGAGCGCAAGAAGCTGACCAGCGGCACGACCTGGCATGCGGCCGGGCTGGTGCGTGCGTCGCTCTACACCGCGAACCTGACGCGGCTCGCGAAATACACCGTCGACCTCTACACCAACCTCGAGAAAGAGACGGGGCAGGCGACCGGCTTCGTGCAGCCGGGCTCGCTGTCGATCGCGACCAACAAGGAGCGCTGGGAGGAGTTCCAGCGCGGCGCGGCGATGCTCCGTGGTTTCGACGTGATCGCAGAGCAGATCGGCCCGCAGGACGTGAAGAAGAAGTGGCCGTTGCTGAACGTCGATGACGTGATCGGCGCGATCTTCTATCCGAAGGACGGCAAGTGCAATCCCGCCGACGTGACCATGGCCCTGGCGCGCGGCGCGCGCACCGGCGGGGCGAAGATCTTCGAGGATACCAAGGTCAATCGCGTGCTCACCAAGGATGGCCGCGTGACCGGGGTCGAGACCGACCAGGGCACGATTGCCTGCGAATACGTCGTCAATTGCGGCGGCATGTGGGCCAAGGCGATCGGCCAGCAAGTCGGTGTCAACATCCCGCTCCAGGCCTGCGAGCATTTCTACATCGTGACCGAGCCGATGGAGGGCATGACCTCCAACCTCCCGGTACTGCGCGACATGGATGCCTGCGCCTACTACAAAGAGGACGCCGGCAAGCTGCTGCTCGGCGCGTTCGAGCCGAAGGCGAAGCCGTGGGGCGTCGACGGCATTCCGGAGGATTTCTGCTTCGACGAGCTGCCGGAGGACTTCGATCACTTCGCGCCGATCCTGGAAGGCGCCATGCACCGCGTGCCGTCGCTGGAGAAAGTCGGCATCCGCAAGTTCTTCAACGGGCCGGAGAGCTTCACCGCCGACCAACGCTATGTGCTGGGCGAGGCGCCCACACTGAAGAACTTCTTCGTCGCCGCCGGGTTCAATTCCATCGGCATCCAGTCGGGCGGTGGCGTCGGCTGGGCGCTGGCGCACTGGATCGCGGAGGGCGAGCCGCCGTTCGACCTGTGGGATGTCGACATCCGGCGCTTCTCTCCGCATCACAGCGCCAAGTCGTTCCTGGTGCCGCGCGTCTCCGAAGCACTGGGCCTGCTCTACGCGATGCACTGGCCGTTCCGCCAGTTCGAGACTTCGCGTGGCATCCGCAGGTCGCCGTTCTATGCCAAGGAAACCGAGCTCGGCGCCTGCTTCGGCGAGGTCGCGGGCTATGAGCGGCCGAACTGGTACGCGCCGAAAGGCGTGAAGCCGGTCTACGAATACTCCTACGGCCGGCAGAACTGGTTCGAGTATTGCGGCGAGGAATGCCGCAATGTGCGCAGCAATGTCGGCTTCTTCGATCAGAGTTCCTTCGCCAAGTTCCTGGTGACCGGCAAGGACGCGGAGCGTGAGCTGCAGCGTATCTCCTGCGCCGACGTCTCGCGCCAGGGCCGCGCGACCTATACCCAGTGGCTGAACAAGAAGGGCAAGATCGAGGCCGACCTCACCGTCACCAAGCTGGCGGAACAACGCTTCCTGGTGGTGACCGCAGTCGCCACCGCGACGCGCGACTGGCACTATATGAAGACGCACTTCGCGCGTGCCGCCGACGTGAAGATGGAAGACCTAAGCAACGTCTATTCGGTGCTGGGCGTGATGGGGCCGAACAGCCGCAAGCTGCTGGGCAAGCTGACCAGCGCCGACCTCTCCAACGAGGCCTATCCATTTGGTTCGGCCAAGGAGATCGAGTTCGGCTGGACCAAGGCCCTGGCGCTGCGCATCTCCTATGTCGGCGAACTGGGGTGGGAGATCTACATCCCGAGCGACTATGCGCCGGGCGCGCTCGACCTGCTGCTGGAAGAGGGGAAGGCGTTCGATCTGAAGCCGGCGGGCATGCACGCGATGAACTTCCTGCGCCTGGAGAAGGCCTATCGCCATTGGGGGCACGACATCAGTCCGGACGACACGCCACATGAATCAGGCCTCGCCTTCCTGTGCGCGATGGACAAGTCAGTACCGTTTATCGGCCGTGAAGCGGTGGCGGCGGAGAAGGGCAAAAAGTTGACCAAGCGCCTGGTCCAGTTCGCGCTCCAGGACCCGCAGCCGCTGCTCTATCACAACGAGCCCATTTTCATGAATGGTCGCAACGCCGGCTATGTCACCTCTGCCGGCTACAGCTTCACGGAAAAGTGCGCGATCGGCATGGGCTACGTGAAGCACCCGGAGGGCGTCGACCAGGCGCTGATCGACGGCTCGAAGTTCGAGGTCGAGGTCGCTGACAAGAAGGTGCCGGCGCGGGCGAGTTTGAAACCGTTCTACGATCCCAAGGGCGAGCGGCTTAAGATGTAGGGCCGACCCCGTTTACTTGCCTCCCCCCTGCCGCTAGGGTGGCGCCAGAAAAGCCCTTAAGGGCGGGTCTGGGGAGCAATATCCATGGGTAGCTTCATCGATGTCACGGCTGCGGATGGCGGCCGGTTCAAGGCGTATATGACGGTACCGGCAAGCGGCCGCGGTCCCGGCATCGTGCTGTGCCAGGAGATTTTCGGCGTCAACGCCTATGTACGCGAGGTTGCCGAACTCTACGCCGAGGAAGGCTATGTCGTGCTGGCGCCGGACTTGTTCTGGCGCATGCAGCCGATGGTCGACATGGCCTATTCGCCGGAGGAGTGGCAGAAGGCGTTCGAATTCTTCCAGAAGTTCGACGTCGATGCCGGCATCAAGGACATCGCCGCTTGCGTGCAAGCGCTGCGGGGTCGCCCGGAATGCACCGGCAAGGTCGGCGCACTCGGCCACTGCCTGGGCGGCAAGCTCGCCTATCTGGCGGCGGCGCGCGCGGGAGTCGATTGCGCGGTTGGCTATTACGGCGTCGGCATCGAGGGGCATCTCAACGAGAAGGACAAGATCCGTTGCCCGGTGGTGCTGCACTTCGCCGGCGAGGACAAGTATTGCCCGAAGGAAGCGCAGGACCAGATCAAGGCCGCCTTCGCCAGCCGGCCGGATGTCGAGATCTATGTCTATCCCGGCCAGGACCATGCCTTCGCCCGCACCATGGGCGACCACTTCAACAAGCCAGCGGCGGACATGGCGCACTCGCGCTCGATCGCTCTGTTCCGCCGCGTGATGGGGCCGAAATACGATCTGTCGGGGCTGTGGGACAAGCACTGCGAATACGAGTTCGGCACCCGCGACGTCGCCGCCACCATGAAGACCATGGTCGCGGAGCCCTATGTCAACCACATCCCGACCATGACCGGCGGCGTGGGTCAGCAGGAGCTGCCACGCTTCTACCAGCATCATTTCGTGAACGGTAATCCGGCCGACACCAAGCTCATCCCGGTGTCGCGCACCATCGGCGCGGATCGCCTGGTGGACGAGATGCTGTTCTGCTTCACCCACGACCGCGAGATCGACTGGATGCTGCCGGGCGTTGCTCCGACCGGCAAGTATGTCGAGGTGCCGCTGGTCGCCATCGTCTGCTTCCGCGGCAACAAGATCTATCACGAGCACATCTACTGGGATCAGGCGACGGTGCTGGCGCAGATCGGGCTGATCGACAAAGCGAACCTGCCGGTGGCCGGCGTCGAGAGCGCCAAGAAGCTGCTCGACGAGAAGCAGCCGTCCAACACGCTGATGAAGCGCTGGGCGGAAAGCGCCAACAAGGGCTGACGAACATGGAAAACCCCGTCCTGACCAAGCTGCGCGCCGGCGGCAGCATCGGCGCGATGTGGACGACGTTGGGCGCGCCCGTTATCGCCGAGCTGATGGTCGAGCAGGGCGCGGATGCCATCGTGTTCGACCTGCAGCACGGCCTGTGGACCAGGCCCGCCTTGGAATCCGCGATCGGCATGACCCGCGACAAGGCGACGCCGCTGGTGCGAACGCAGGACGATTCCTATTTCGGGATCGGCTATGCGCTGGACAGCGGCGCGCTCGGCGTGATCGTGCCGGTGGTCGAAACGGCGGAACAGGCGGCACGGATCGTCGCCGCCGCCAAATACCCGCCGCAAGGTCGGCGTTCCTCCGGTGGCATCCGCTCGGTGATCGACGCCAAGGCGGTGGTGCCGAAGACCAACGACGCGATCTTCGTCGCGGCGATGATCGAGACGACGGAAGGCGTCAAGAACGCCGCGGCCATCGCCACCGTTCCCGGCATCGACATGCTGTTCATCGGCCCGTTCGACCTGTCGCTGTCCATGGGCACCTTCCCGGACTTCGGACCGAAGCACGAGGCGGCGATGCAGTCGGTGCTGAAGGCCGCACACGCCGCCGGCAAGAGCTGCGGGCTGTTCACGCTGGGCGAGACCATGGCGGCGGACCGCCGGCGGCAGGGCTTCCAGATGGCGGTGCTGGCCTATGACCAGGATTTGATCCAGACGCCGTCCAAGGCCCGCATCCGCCGCAACGCCGACGTGCCCGGCAAGAGCCTGGTCGAAGGCGCGGTGGCGCTGGTCACCGGCTGCAACCGCGGCATCGGGCCGGAGACCGTGCGGGCGCTGCTCAAGGCCGGTGCGAAGAAGATCTATGTTGGCGCGCGCAAGCTCGACGCCATGAAGGGGTTGATCGCCGAGGCGCCGGACAAGCTGCATCCGATCGAGCTCGACATCACCAACAAGGACCAGATCGCGGCGGCCGCGCGCGCGGCCAAGGACGTGACGCTGCTGGTCAACAACGGTGGCATCAATTTCAACACGCCTTTGTTCGCGATCGAGAGCAGCGACAACGCGCGGCGCGAGATGGAAGTCAACTATTTCGGCACGCTCGCGATGTGCCGCGCGTTCCAGCCGATCCTGAAAGCCAACGGCGGTGGGGCGATCGTCAACATGCTGTCGATCCTGTCGCACGTGAACCTGCCGCTGATGGGTTCGCTGTGCGCGTCCAAGGCCGCGCTCTACAGCCTGACCCAGGCCCTGCGCGCTGAGCTGAAGGCGCAGGGGACCCATGTGATGGGCGTACTGCCCGGCGCGGTTGATACCGACATGACGGCGGGCGTGAACGTGCCGAAGATTCAGCCGCCTTATGTCGCTGCCGCCATCATCGACGGTCTCAAGCGCCGCGCCGACGAGATCTATCCGGGCGACATGGCGGCCGGCGTGTTCTACGGGCTGAGTGGGGACCCGAAAGCGGTGGAGCGCGAGTTCGCCAACTATCTGCCGGAGGCGCGGGTCTAGGCGATGCGCGAGTGGGGGGCGCGTCGCGCGGCGCGCAGGGCATGATCCAGGTCGAGAACCTCAGCAAGAGTTTCGGCGGCATCCACGCGGTAGATGATTGCTCGCTTGGGGTCGCGCGCGGTTCCGTGACCGGGTTGATCGGGCCGAACGGCGCCGGCAAGTCGACCCTGTTCAACATCATCGCAGGCCTGTTCGCGCCGAATTCAGGGAACGTCCGGCTGGATGGCGAGGATGTCACCGGCTGGCCGGCGCACCGGCTGTTCCATCGCGGCCTCGGGCGCACCTTCCAGATTGCGCAGGAATTCTCGCGCATGACGGTGATCGAGAACCTGATGGTCGTGCCGCCGAAGCAGTCGGGCGAGAACCTGTTCCGCGCCTGGTTCGCCTGGAGCAAGGTGGTCGGCGAGGAGCGGACGTTGCGCGCACGGGCGCGCGAAGTGCTGGCGCAGCTGCGCCTGACGCATCTCGAGCGCGAATATGCCGGCAACCTTTCGGGCGGGCAGAAGAAGCTGCTGGAGCTTGGCCGCACCATGATGATCCAGCCCAAGGTGGTGCTGCTGGATGAGCTGGGCGCGGGGGTCAACCGCACGCTGCTGGGCGAGCTGGCGGGCGAGATCGAGCGGTTGAACCGCGAGCATGGCTACACCTTCTTCGTGATCGAGCACGACATGGACCTGATCGCGCGGCTGTGCGATCCGGTGATCGTGATGGCCGAGGGCAAGGTGCTCACGCAAGGTACGATGACGGAGATCAGGCGTAACGAGGCGGTGATCGAAGCCTATCTCGGCGCGCGCCATCACAAGCCCGGGACGCAGCCATGAGCCTGCTGCGGATCGAGAAATTGGTGGCGGGCTATGGCGCGGTCGATATTCTCAACGGTATCGACCTGGCGGTCGAGCCCGGCCGGATCTCGGTGATCGTCGGGCCGAACGGCGCCGGCAAGTCGACGGCGATGAAGGCGATCTTCGGCCTGGCGCAGGTTCGCGACGGGCGCATCCTGTTCAACGAGGACGATGTCACGCGGCTGCCGGCCGACAAGCTTGTGGCGCAAGGCATCGCCTATGTGCCGCAGGAGCGCAACGTGTTCCGCTCGCTCAGCGTGCGCGAGAACCTGGAGATGGGCGCGTTCCTGAAGCCTGGCGACATCGCGCGCCGGATCGAGGCGGTGCTGACGCTGTTCCCGCCGTTGCGCGAGAAGCTGAGGCAGGCGGCGGGCGAACTGTCCGGTGGGCAGCGCCAGATGGTGGCGATGGGCCGCGCGCTGATGCTGGAGCCCAAGCTGCTGATGCTGGACGAGCCGACGGCCGGATTGTCCCCGCTCTACATGGACCAGATCTTCGACCGCATCGTCGCCGTCAACCAGAGTGGCGTCGGCGTCCTGCTGGTCGAGCAGAACGCCAAGCAGGCGCTCGCCATCGGCCACACCGGCTATGTGCTCGCCACCGGCCGCAACCGCTTCACCGACACAGCCGCGAATCTGCTGGCGAACCGGGAAGTGGCTGAGTCGTTCCTCGGTGGATGACGTGGCAGCGCTCAGCGATTTCATCAATCTGTATTTCCTGCCCGGACTCGCTGTCGGCTGCATCTATGCGCTGGGCGCCATCGGCATTTCGCTGCTGTTTGGCATCCTGCGGTTTGCGCATTTTGCGCATGGCGACATGATGACGCTCGGCGCTTACCTCGCGGTCATCTTCACGGCGAGCCTCGGCTGGAGCCCATATGCGGCGTTGCCGATCGCGGTCGTGGGCGCGGCAGTCGTAGCGCTGGCGCTGGATCGCGCGTTCTACAAGCCGTTTCGGCGATCGCCGGGCATCGTCACGGTGATCGCATCGTTCGGCGTCATGCTGATGTTGCGCTCGGCGATCCAGCTGATCTGGGGCGTCGACGTGCTGACCTACTACGAAGGCGGCATCCAGCGGCCAATGCAATTCGGCCTGTTGAAGATCGCGCCGCGCCTGGTGATTATCGTGCTGGTCACGGCGGCGCTGGTGGTTGCATTGCACCTGTTCCTTAGCCGCACGCGCCTCGGCAAGGCGATGCGCGCGGTCAGTGACGATCCCGATCTGGCACGCGTCTCCGGCATCAATGTCGAGCAGGTGATCCGCTGGACCTGGATCATTGGCGCGGGCCTCGCGGCGGCGGGCGGCGTCCTCATCGGCATCCATACCAAGGTGCACCCCAGCATGGGCTGGGACCTGCTGCTGCCGCTGTTCGCGGCGGCGGTGCTGGGCGGCATCGGGCGGCCCTATGGCGCGGTCGCCGGCGGGCTTGCGATCGGTTTGTGCCAGGAGCTGGCGACCTATCCGTGGTTCTCGGACGATCCCTTCATCGCGCCGGGCTACAAGCCGGCGGTGGCGTTCTCGGTGATGGTGGTCATGCTGATCTGGCGGCCGACCGGGCTGTTCCGGGGGCGGGTGTTCTGATGGATGTTTTCTCGGCCGGCTTCCTCAACTACCTGATCGCGCTCGGCACCATGAGCGGGATCTACGCCGTGCTGTGCCTGGGCCTCAACCTGCAATGGGGCTTCGCCGGCCTGTTCAATGCCGGCATCGCGGCGTTCTTCGCGATCGGCGCCTACACCGCGGCGATCCTCACCACGCCGGAGAGCCCGAACTATCTGGGTGGTTTCGGGCTGCCGATCGTGCTGGCCTGGCCGATCGCGATGCTGTTGGCTGGCGCGGTTGCCTGGGCGATCGGGCGCATCTGCCTGCGCCTGCAGGGCGACTATTTGGCGATGGCGACCATCGGCATTGCCGAGGTCATCCGCCTCGTCATCAAGAACGAGGAGTGGCTCACCGCAGGTACGCGCGGCATTCCCAACATCTCACGCCCGTTCGAAGGGCTGCCGGCGCCGTGGAACGCGGTGGCGTTCCTGGGCCTGGTGGTGGCGCTGGTGCTCGTCATCTATTTGGCGGCGGAGCGGGCCTGGGGCTCGCCCTGGGGCCGGGCGCTGCGCGCCATCCGCGACAGCGACACCGCGGCGGCCGCGATCGGCAAGGACGTGACGCAATTCCGGGTCGAGGCGTTCGTGCTCGGCGCGATGGTGATGGCGCTGGCCGGCGCGCTCTCGGCACACTATTTCAAGTTCCTCGGCACCAGCGCGACCGAGCCGATGATGGTCACGTTCCTGGTCTGGGTGATGCTGATCGTCGGCGGCAGCGGCAACAACCGGGGCGCGATCCTGGGCGCGGCGCTGATCTGGGTGATCTGGTCGGCGACCGAGCTGCTGACCAACCGGCTGCCCGGCGAGTGGATCACGCGCACCAGCTACATCCGCGTGCTGCTGATCGGCATCATCCTGCAGGTGGTGCTGCAGCGTTTCGCCAAGGGCCTGGTGCCGGAGCGCCCGCCGCGCATGATCGACGACCAGCCCGAAAGACGCTAGGCTCGCCGTCATGGCAAGGCGGAAATTGATTCTCGACGTCGATACCGGCACCGACGATGCGGTCGCGATCATGCTGGCCGCGCTGCACCCGGCGCTCGATCTGGTGGGCTGCACCACGGTCAACGGCAATGTCGAGGTGCAGTATTGCACCGACAACACGCTGCGCGTGCTGGACCATGTCGGGCGCAAGGACATCCCGGTCTACGAAGGGCTGGCGCGGCCGCTGGTCCGGCCGGATTTCCCGATCCCGCGCGCGGTCAGCGACCTGGCTGGGCAGATCCATGGCCGCACTTTGGGCGTGCCGGCCTCGACGCGCCGCAAGGCGGACGTGGGGGCGGTCGAGTTCCTTGTCGAAACCTATCGCAACGCCACCGACGAGATCACCCTGGTGCCGGTGGCGCCGTTGACCAACATCGCGACGGCGCTGACGCTCTATCCCAAACTGGTCGACCGGGTGCCGGAGATCGTCATCATGGGCGGCGGGCACGAGATCGGGAATGTGACGCCCTCGGCCGAGTTCAACATCTGGGGCGATCCGGAAGCGGCCGCGGTCGTGTTCGCGGCCAAGTTCCGCAAGATGACGCTGGTGCCGCTCGATGCCACGCACCGCGCGCTGGTGTCCTATGGCGATTGCGAGAAGTTGCGCGCGCTCGGCACGCCGGCCAGCGGCGCGGCGGCGGATTTCATCGGCCACCGCATCCACGTTCATGACGAGATCCAGCGCATGGCGATCGCCGGTACCACGCCGGTGCACGATGCGGTGTGCGTCGGCTATCTGGTCGATCCGAAGATCATCACGACGCGCCGGCACCATGTGGCTGTGGAGACCGGCGGCACGCTGACTGTCGGGCGCACGGTCATCGACACGCACTTCCGCGGCGGGCAGGAGCCGCAGTGCGACGTGGCGTTCGATGCGGATGCAGGGCGCTTTATCGCGCTGCTGCTTGAGACGTTCAAGAAGCGGGCCTAGTCCCACTCACGCCCACTCCCGTCATCCCAAGGCTTGGCCTTGGGATCCACGAGTCTGCCTGCCGCCGCGAAGTTTCGCCCATCGAAACTCGTGGATGGCAACGCCAAGCCTTGCCATGACGGAATAGAGAGCGTGTTCGCGCCGTGTTAGAACCTTGCCTCGCCCTTCACGAACGGTGCCAGCAGCGCCAGGTCCGCGGCGCCGAGGCGGTCGCGTGCGGTGCTGGCCTGGTGCCAGTACGGGTAAAGCAGGGTGGGCGCGCTGACCGTGTCGAGCTTGTCGCGCTCCTCCTGCGTCAGCTTCAGCTCGACGCAGGGCAGGTTCTGCTTCAGCTGCTCTTCGTTGCGCGCGCCGATCACCAGCGAGGTGATCCCCGGCCGGCCGAGCGACCAGGCGAGCGCGACCTGCGCCGCCGGCACACCCTTCGTCTCGGCGATCGCCACCAGCACCTCGATGGTGTCGTAGAGCTTCTTCTCGTCGGGGATCGGCGGCTCGCCCCAGTTCTTGATGTGGCGGCCGTCCGGCGTCGGCTTGCCGAGCCGGTACTTGCCGGACAGCAGGCCGCCGGCCAGCGGGCTCCACACCAGCACGCCGAGGCCCTGATCAATCGTGATCGGGAGCAGCTCGTATTCCGCGTCGCGTGACTGTAGCGAGTAATAGATCTGCTGGCTCACGAAGCGCGAGCTGCCGGCGCGCTCGGCGATGCCGAGCGCCTTCATGATGTGCCAGCCGGAATAATTGGAGCAGCCGATGTAACGGACCTTGCCCTGCTTCAGCAGCGTGTCCAGCGCCTCCATGGTCTCGTCGAGCGGGGTCTGGCCGTCCCACTCGTGCACCTGGTAGAGGTCGATCACGTCGCGTTTCAGCCGGCGCAGGCTGGCTTCGCACTCATGGATGATGTGATGGCGCGACAGGCCGGCCTCGTTCGGGCCCTTGCCCATCGGGAAGCGGACCTTGCTGGCGATCATCACATCCTTGCGGCTGCCTTCCAGCGCTTCCCCGATCACTTCCTCGGACTTGCCGGTCGAGTAGACGTTGGCGGTGTCGAGCAGGTTGATGCCGGCATCGCGGCTGATGTCGATGATGCGCCGCGCCTCCGCCACCGAGGAGTTGCCCGCCTTGGCGAAAAACCCTTCTCCGCCGAAGGTCATGGTGCCCAAGGTGAGCGCCGAAATCTTCAAGCCGGATCGTCCTAGGAGCCGATATTCCATGGTCTGCCTCTATCTCAAGGGAATGTCGATCAAATGAAATGCCGCGGCCGGCGCCGCTTTCGTCCGACAATATCGCATGCGGTTAGAAAATCCATCCCCGATGAAGGAAACGCTCAGTCGGCGAGAGCGAACGTCTCCAAACTGTCATCGCCGGGCGATGAAATCAGCTCGCGCAGGAGCTTGCGCTTGAGCGCTTCGCCGAACGCGCCGTAGTCGTGGACTTCGATCAGGAAACTTCCGGGGCCGCCGATCACGTAGTTCCGATAGAACGCGACACCGCCTTCGCTTCCCCATTCGGCGTAGCTCATGCGTCCGTCGAATGTTCCGATCGGCCGGGCATCGATGATGGGCAGCGCGTTGATGGTGATTCCGGCGGCGACGGCAGCGTCACGCACGGTCGCCGAGCGACCGCCGTCCCACAGATGATCGCTCGCCACATCGATCACGCGTCGCGCGGAAGTGGACGCGTCGGCGGTCAGCATCTCCGCCGCTTTCTTGATGCTTGGGGCAAGTGCGGTGTTTCCGGAGCTGGTGCGCGTCGCGATCGCCACCATATCGCCGAACGAGCGGGCGGACGCAGCATCAGTCAACACGTCCCAGCCCTTGACCACGGTGAACTCGTCCCTGCCCGAGAATTCGACATAGGCGACGGCAACGCCCTTGGAATTGTCGAGGATGGCCCTGATGACCTCCGGATCGGCGAAGGCCGCCTTGTAGCCATCCTTCACCATCTGGTATTCGCGATCGCTCATGCTGCGCGACACATCGGTCAGCAGCACCAATGCCAGGTCCACCGGCTGCGTGATCGGTTGGTCTGCATTCGCGGTCGCTGTCGTCCCCGCGATCAGGGCGGCGGTCAATAAAAGAGTGTGCGGACGCATCGATGGACTCCTTTGCGGGCAATCGAAACGGTGCGGCCAGCGAGGCTAGCATGCACGCCGAGCCGGCGGCCATCCGCATTCGTCCGACAGTATATCCAGAGGCTGGAGAATCCACCCCGGAATAGATTGCTCAATCCGCCGACGCGAACGTCTCGGAATCGTCATCCACGCCCGGCGACGAAATCAGCTCGCGCAGAAGCTTGCGCTTGAGGGCCTCGCCAAAGGCGGCGTAATCGTGCACCTCGATCAGGAAACTCCCAGGGCCGCCAATGATGTCGCGGCGGTAGAAATCGGCCGTGCTTTGCAGGCCCCATTGGGCGTTGGCGTAGCTCATGTGGCCATCATAGGTCCCGATCGGCCGGTCGTTGACGAAAGGCAGCGCGTTGATGGTGATGCCGGACGCGACCACCGCGTCGCGAACGGGCGCGGATCTTCCCTGGTCGCTGTCTTCGTCGCTTGCAACGTCGATGATGCGCCGCGCCGATCCGAACTCGCCGGGGGACAACAGCTCTGCCGCTCTGCGCAAACTGACGGCCAGCGCGGTATTGCCGGCACTCGTGCGGGGCGACGCGGCAATCGCATCGCCGAAGGCGTGTGCTGAGGACGAACTGCTCAATACATCCCAGCCGCGCACGACGGCGAACTCACTTTGACCGGAGAACTCGACATAGGCGACGGCAACGCCCTTGGAATTGCTGAGGATCGCGGCGATCACCTCCGGGTCGCTGAAGGCCGCCTTGTAGCCTTCCTTCACCATCGAATACTCGCGGTCGTCCATGCTGTTCGACACGTCCGTCAGGAGCACGAGCGCGAGATCCACCTTCTGGCGGATGGCGCTCTCGGCAACGGCGGCCGTGGATACGGCCATTGCTCCAGCCATGAACGCGGCGCCTACGAGGAGGGCTTGCGGGTGCATCGATGAGTTCCCTTTGGAAGATCGAACGCAGGCGAGGTGACAGACACTAGCACGCGCGGTCCCGAGCTGCCATCCGCCCTTGGGCTAAATCAGGCCTGCAGCAACATCGCTGAGGCTGCGGATGGTCGTCGCGCGGCGCGGGATATCGTATTCGTCGGGCTGGCCGGCGCGGTTGATCCAGAAGGTGCGAAAACCGAACGCCGCCGCACCGCCGGCGTCCCAGGCGTTGGCCGAGACAAAGGCGATCTCGTCCGGCTTTGCAGCGGCCCAGGCGCGGCCTCGTTCGTAGACCTGACGGTCCGGCTTGAAGATCCACAGCGGCGCGACGGAAAGCACGGCTTCCAGCGCGCCTCGGATTCCGGCTGCCCGCAATCCGTTTTCCAGCATCTCCGGATCGCCGTTGGAGAGGGCCGCCATGCGCAACCCTTGCCGCTGCAAGGACTGCAGCGCGCCGGCGACTTCGGGAAAGGCGTCCAACTGCTCGTATGCCAGCAACAGCCGATCACGCAGAGCGCCGAACTCGATGCCATGTGCGGCGAGCGCGAAATCCAGCGCGGACTCGGTCAGGGTTTGGAAGCTGCGGTACTCGCCGCGCAACGACCACACCCACGTATATTCGAGTTGCTTCTGCCGCCACAGTCGCGAGACCGACTCCGCACGCGCGCCAAGCTCTTTTCCTTCGCGCGCGATCGCTGAATGCACATCCAGCAGCGTGCCGTAAACGTCGAACAGGATTGCGCGAATTGGCATGCCTTGCATTTTCTGTAAATGCGCACGGAAACGGGTGTGAGGATCGCAGATTTCCGCGCCCCCAGCATTAAAGCCGCATTAACCCGTCGGGGGCAAGATTCCCATGTGTTCACGGGTCAACTGTCGAGACTGACCGGCATGGCTGTCAACAGAGTGAAGGCACAGAGCGCGGAACCCCGCACCTCGATCGTCGGGCGGCCCGTCGGACATTCGCCGATCGCGCGCCGTACCTTCGGCAAGGACGTGCCGGCGCTCGACCTCGGCGACATCTCGCTGCTGGTCATCAACGACAACGAGTTCGTCCGCACCTATATGGAGCGCTTGTTCTCCATCATGCGCGTGGGCAGCGTCGTCACCTGCGACAACCCGCGCTCGGCGCGGGCGGAGATCGCCACCGTCCAGCCGGACATCGTGGTGATCGACCTCGACCTCACCGGGATCGACGGGCTGCAACTGCTGCAGGACATCCGCCGCGGCGGCGCCGGCATCCCGAGCGACATTGCGATCCTGGTGGCATCGGCCCATGTCGACCGCGACTATGTGGCAAGGGCGCGCGAGGCCGGCGCGAACTGGATCCTGGTCAAGCCGCTCACCTTCCGGCGCCTTTATGAAGGCCTGGTCAATGTCATCATGGACGAGCGCGCATTCGTCGAAGGCGAGGTCTATGTCGGTCCCGATCGGCGCGTGCTGGTCGGCATGGCCGGTTATGACGGTGTCGAACGCCGCAAGGACGCGCAGCCATGAGCCGCAAGCTCCGCAGCAAGGTAAAGGTCGTCTCGCAGGACCGCCTGCGCAAGATGGAAGTGGTCGCCCGGGTCGCGATGCTGGAGCTCAGCACCTCGTTCCGCCGCCACGTCAACCTGACCCTGCGCGACATGTTCGTGCTGATGTCGGCGCCGCGCCACGAGGATGCGGAGTGGCGGCACAAGCTGCACGAACTGGCGCGCGACCTGCAGAGCGTCGGAGGCTCGTTCGACTACGGCCTGCTCAGCACCATCGGCGAAGTGATGTGCCGCACCATCCAGGACGAGAGCCTGCCGAGCGACCACCTTTTGCAGCGCCGCCTCGCCGCCTATGCGGCGGCGTTGGACGCCATCATCCGCATCGACCTCAAGGGCGACGGCGGCAATGACGGGCAGGAGCTGCTGTCGGTGCTGAAGATCACGCCGCAGGCGGCTTAGCCGGCACTCGCTTCTCGTAGAACACGCTGGTTTCGATCGCCGTGGGCGGCATCGACGCGTACGGCCCGAACGCCTCGCATCGGCGATAGCCCATACCCTCATAGAATTTCATGGCTTCGCGCTGATAGATGCCCGTCTCGATGCACACCGAGGCTTGCCCGGCATTGCGGGCTTCCATTTCGAGACGCGCGAGCAGCTTCTTCGCGACGCCGCGGCCACGAACGGACGGCTTGGTGTACATCCGCTTCAGTTCCGCGAATCCGGCGTAGAATCCAACTCCACCGCATGCCACCGCCTCGCCATCCAGACGGGCGATGAAGAACCGGATGTTCGGTTGGAACAGGCGATCAACCGGCAAAGCATGCCTCTGCTCCTCGGAGTAGGGCCCTGCCAAGACTGCGTTCAACGCGTCCAACAGCCCGATGACTTCCGTTGTCGGCGCCTTGACGAGTTCGATCGTGACGTCTGCCGGTTGATTCAATCTGGCCCTCAAGTGCGAAAGGCCCGGATCGCTCCGGGCCTTTCCTCATTCAAACCGCAAGACTTACGGCGTAACCAGCCCGACTTCCTTGTAACCCGTGCCGTCGACCACGAAGTGGCCGATGACGCCGGCGACGTCGCCGGCGTCATCGAAGTCCATCGAGCCGGTGGCGCCGGTGTAGTCGATGTCCTTGCCGGCCTTGATCAACTCGATCGCCTTAGCCCAGTCGCCGGGGCCGACCGATTCGCCGGGGGCATTGGCGACGGTGCGCAGAGCATCGCGCACCTTGGCGCGGTCGGTGCTGCCGGCCTGCTGGATCGCGAGCGCGGCGAGCATCACCGAGTCATAGACCTGGCCGATGAAGATCTTGTCCTTGGTGGTCTGGAACTTGGCGGCGTAGAGCTCGTTGAACTTGTCGGCCGCCTCGCTCTTCGGCGAAGAGGGCGAGGTGAAGAATGAGTCCTTCAGGTTGTCCGCGCCGATCTTCTCGATCAGCAGGTTGTCGCGCAGGCCGTCGGTGCCGACGAAGCGCTTGAACAGGCCATTCTCCAGCGACTCCTTCACCAGCGTCAGGCCGGAATCGCCGGCATAGGCGATGATGACCAGAGCCTCCGGGCCGCCCTTGGACAGGGTCGCGAGCTCGGTGGTGTAGGAGGGTTGCTTCTCCTCGTGCTTCACTTCGCCGGTGATGGTGCCGCCGAGCTTCTTGTAGGAGTCGGCGAAGGACTTGGCGAGCGGTGCGGCGTAGTCGTTGTTGGCGTAGGTCAGCGCAACCTTCTTGACGCCCTGGTCCATGGTCAGCTTCGCCAGCACCTGGCCCTGATAGGCATCCGACGGCACGACGCGGAACACCCAGTCGTTGTCCGCCAGGGTCGTCATGTCGGGCGAGGTCGCGGTCGGCGAGATCTGCGCGATTCCGGTCGGCACGATCACGCTGTTGGCGGCGGCGATGGTGGTGCCGGACATCAGCGCGCCGACGATGTCGGCCACGTTCTCGACATTGACCAGCTTGGTGGCGGCGTCGACCGCGCCCTGCGCGGAGCCGGTGGTGTCGCCGATCACGCTGACCATCTTGCCGCCCAGCAGGCCGCCGCCGGCATTGACCTCATCGGTCACCAGCGTGACGGAATCCAGCATCGGCGGAATGAAGTTGGCGATCGGCCCGGTGACGTCGAACAGGATGCCGACCTTCACGTCCTCGGCGCTCGCAGATGCGGCCGCGAGCGCGGTCGCAAGGATTGTGGTGGCGCCCAGCAGCGCCTGTTTGCGGAAACTCATAAGCCCTCCCGTTTGAGATTTTTTACAGGTTTCAGGTGAACGCGTTGAACGTGATGATGGTCAACGTGTCCTTGACGTTCGGCAGCGTCTGCAGCCGTCCGGTGACGAACCGCCCCACGTCCGCATCGCTCTGCAGATTGCATTTGACCAGCAGGTCGTAGGTGCCGGAGATCGAATAGAGCTCGCTCACTTCCTCGACGGTGTCGAGGGCCCGGGCGGCCACGTCGTACGCGGTGCCGGGATCACATTTGACCATGACGAAAATCGGCCGCATTGCGGGCTCACTTCAATCTTTGGCTGGTTCAACTGGCGGGCATGTTGCCCCGCTTGCCGGGGAAAATCCAGCCCCAGGGACCGCCGTTGGGCCGCGGTCAGGTCACAGCTGCGCGACGGCGGAACTCGGGTTTCTGCCATTCCTGGCCGGCCATCACCGCCTTCAGCTGCGCGACCGCGCCCCAGATGTCGGTGAAGGAGACATAGAGCGGGGCAAAGCCGAAGCGCAGGATGTCCGGCGCGCGGAAATCGCCGATCACACCGCGCGCGATCAACGCCTGCATGATGGGATATCCTTCCGGGTGCCGATAGGACACCTGACTACCGCGCTCCGCCGCCTGGCGCGGGGAGGCAAGGGCAAGGCCGCTGCCTGCCAGTTCCTGTTCCACCAGGGCGATGAACAGGTCGCCGAGCGCGCCGGACTTGCGGCGCAAGGCGCCGAGCTCGACGTCGGCGAATAGGTCGAGCCCGGCCTCCAGCGCGGTCAGGCTGAGCATCGGCGGCGTGCCGACCAGGAAGCGCGCGATGCCGGGCCGCGGCCGGTAGTCGAGGTCGAAGGCGAACGGCGCGTCATGGCCCATCCAGCCGAACAGTGGCTGCTCGGCGCTGCCCTGCCAGCGCTCGGCGACGTAGATGAAGGCCGGCGCGCCGGGACCGCCGTTCAGGTACTTGTAACCGCAGCCCACGGCGAAATCGGCGCCGCAGCCGTTGAGATCGACCGGGAATGCGCCGGCGGAGTGCGCGAGGTCCCACAGCGAGAGCGCACCCTTGTCGTGCGCCGCCTTGGTCAAAGCCGCCATGTCGTGCAGCCGGCCGGTGCGATAGTCGACCTCGGTCAGCATCAGGACGGCCACATCCTCAGTCAACGCCGATGCGATCTCGCCGGGTGGAACGATTTTCAGCCGATGGGTAGCGCCGAGCAGCTCGGTGAGGCCTTGCGCCATGTAGAGGTCGGTCGGGAAGTTGCCGTCGTCCGACAGGATGACGCGCCGCTCCGGACGCAGGCACAACGCCGCGTGCAGCGCCTTGAACACGTTGAGCGACGTCGAATCCGCGACCACCACCTCGCTCGGCTTGGCGCCGATGAGGCGCGCGATCTTGGCGCCGATCCGGGCCGGCGCTCCGATCCAGTCGTGGACGTTCCAGCTCTTGATGAGGTCTTTGCCCCATTGTTGGGTCATGACCGCACGGACGCGTTCTTCCGCCTGCTTGGGCAAGGCGCCGAGAGAGTTGCCATCGAGATAGACGATGCCGGCGGGCAGCACGAACGCATCGTGGGAGCGCGCCAGCGGATCGGCGGCATCCATCTCCCGGCAAGTCTGCGGCGTGATGGTCATGGCTTGTCGTAGAGCTTGTCCGGCGCAATCTGGACATCGGCGATGATGGTACGCGCACCATCGCGGATCGCAGTGAAGAAGCAGGACCGCCGCCCGGTGTGGCAGGCGACACCGGTCTGGTCCACCAGCACCAGCAGGCAGTCGTTGTCGCAGTCGATGCGCAGCTCGACCAGGCGCTGTACCTGGCCCGAGGTCTCGCCCTTGCGCCACAGGCTGGCGCGCGACCGCGACCAGTAACAGACGCGGCCGGTGCTCAGTGTCTCCTCGACCGCGGCGCGGTTCATCCAGGCCATCATCAGCACTTCGCCGGTGTCGTGCTGCTGCGCGATGGCCGGCACCAGGCCGTTGCCGTCGAACGCCACGTTGTCGAGGAATTCTTGCGGCGCGCCCATCAGTTTCCTCGCAGCCGGGCTAGGCCGTCTTCCAGATCGGCGATCAGGTCTTCGGGATCTTCCAGGCCGGCATGGATCCGCACGGTGCGGCCGACGGCAGGCCACGGCTTGGCGCTGCGGCTGGTGGTGAGGCCGGCCGGCACCATCAGACTCTCATAGCCGCCCCAACTGAAGCCCATGCCGAACAGGCGCATGCCGTTGAGCATGGCATCGACCCGGTCGGGTGCGCACGGTTTCAGCACCACGCCGAACAGCCCGGATGAGCCGTCGACGTCGCGCTTCCAGAATTCGTGGCCCGGCGTGCCGGGCAAAGCGGGGTGCAGCACCTGCTCGACCTCCGGCCGCTGGCCCAGCCAGCGCGCCAGAGTGAGCGCGGTCTCCTGGTGCTGAGTCAGGCGCGCATGCAGAGTCCGGAGGCCGCGCAGCGCCTGGTAGCACTCGTCCGGCGCGGCGGCGTGGCCAAGGGTGCCGTGCGCCATCTTGGCCAGCGGGTGATGCAGTTCCGCCCGGCAGGTGACGATGCCCATCATGATGTCGGAATGGCCACAGATGTATTTGGTGGCGGCATAGATGCCGATGTCGATGCCGAACCGGGGCGGCTTGAAGAACAGCGGCGTTGCCCAGGTATTGTCGATCATGGTCAGGCAGCCGCGCGCCTTGGCGACCCCGACAATCGCCGGGACATCCTGCGTTTCGAAGGTGAGGGAGCCGGGGCTCTCCAGGTAGATCACCTTGGTGTTGGGACGCATCAGCGTGGCGATGCCGGCGCCGATCATGGGGTCGTAGTAGGTGGTCTCGATCCCGATCTTGGCGAGGAAGCCGTCGCACACGCCGCGGGTCGGCTCGTAAGCTGTATCCACCATCAGCAGGTGATCGCCGGGGTTGAGCACGCCGAGCAGCGCAGTGGTCACGGCCGCCAGGCCGGATGGCACGATCACCGCCTTGTCGCAACCTTCCAATGCGGTAAAGGCTTCTGCCAGCGCCCGGTAGGTCTGCGTGCCGTCCCGGCCGTAGGTGATGGCGTCGTACTTGCTTTTATAGCGCTCGCGCAGGTCCTGGACCGACCGGAACAGGACGGTGGAAGCCCGATAGATCGGAGGGTTAACCACGCCCTGGTTGTCGTGCGGATGGCTGCCGGCGTGGGTGGCGATGGTGCGGTCTTTTTTGCCCTGTTCGGCCATGCTCTTGGGTCCGGTGATATACGAGTAGATGCTTGTAGCACCCGGCTGGAATGTGTAAAAGTCCGGACGGTTGCGCCCGCTATGGTCGCTGACCGTGCGCGGCGAGAGCTAAAAAGACTGCGCAAGAAATCAGGGAAGGACGTTACTGAAATGAAGCATGTGAAGATTCTAGTCGCCGGTATTGCCCTCGTTGCGGGCATGTCCACGGCGGCGCAAGCGGCTTCGACGCTCGAGAGCGTGAAGGCGGCGGGAAAGGTGAAGTGCGGCGTGAACACCGGCCTGGCCGGCTTCGCGGCGCCGAACGATCAAGGCGTGTGGGCTGGCCTTGATATCGATCTGTGCAGGGCTGTTGCGGCCGCCGTGTTCGGCGACGGCAACAAGGTCGAATACAAGCCGCTGAACGCGGAGCAGCGCTTCACCGCGCTGCAGTCGGGCGAAGTCGATTTGCTGGCACGCAACTCGACCTGGACGCTGTCCCGCGACACCCAGCTCGGTCTCGATTTCGTCGCCGTCAATTACTACGACGGCCAGGGCTTCATGGTGCGCAAGGACCTCGGCGTCTCGAGCGCCAAGGAGCTGAAGGGCGCCACCGTGTGCGTGCAGGAAGGCACCACCACGGAAAAGAACCTCGGCGACTTCGACAAGCAGAACAACCTCGGCACCCAGCCGGTGAAGTTCAAGGAAAGCGACCAGGCCCGCGCCGCCTATGACGAAGGCCGCTGCGACGCCTACACGACCGACGCGTCCGGCCTCGCTGCCGAGCGCACCGGCCTGAAGAACCCGGCCGACCACATCATCCTGCCGGAGATCATCTCCAAGGAGCCGCTGGGCCCGGTGGTGCGCCATGGCGACAGCCAGTGGGGCGACATCGTGCGCTGGTCGCACTATGCGATGATCATCGCCGAGGAAAAGGGCATCACGTCGGCCAACATCGACGACGTGAAGGCCAAGAACGCCGACGGCACCGACGGCGCTGACGCCGAGGTCCAGCGCATGCTGGGCATCGTCGACGGCAAGATGGGCGAAGGCCTGGGCCTCAGCGGCGACTGGGCCTACAACATCGTCAAGCAGGTCGGCAACTACAGTGAATCGTTCGAGCGCAACGTGGGCGAGAAGACCAAGCTCGGCCTTGCGCGCGGACTGAACGCACTCTGGACGCAGGGCGGCCTGCAATACGCCCCGCCGATCCGCTAAGGATTGACTGAGAGAACCAACGCCCGGCCCGCTCGCCGGGCGTTGGCGCTTTGGGGGGAAACGCACCTCAGTCCAGAGGAGGTGAGCCGTGGCAGAGATTAGCGCGGGTCATAGCACGCACACCACGTCGGTCGCCTGGTGGCGCGACGAGCGCAAGCGCGCGATCATTTGGCAGATCGTCGTCGTTCTGCTTCTACTGCTCGCTGTCGCTTTCATCATCAAGAACCTGATCGACAACCTGGAGACGCTCGGCATTCCGCTGGGCTTCGATTTCCTGGATTCGACGGCCGGCTTCGCCGTCAGTTTTTCGCTGATCCAGGTCGATCTGAACTCGAGCATCGGCCGCCTGATTGTGGCCGGCATGCTGAACACGCTGCTGGCCGCCGCCATTGGCATTGTGGTTGCGACCCTCCTGGGGTTCCTGGTCGGCGTGATGCGGCTGTCGCGGAACTACCTGGTGTCGCGGATCGCCACCGTTTACGTGGAAACGCTGCGCAACGTGCCGCTGCTGGTGCAACTGCTGTTCTGGTACGTCGCCATCAGCAAGCTGTTTCCGGGCGTGCGCCAGGCCATCAACCTCGGCGATCTGTTCTTTCTCAGCAATCGCGGCATCTATGCGCCGCGGCCGGTCGCCGGTGACGATTTCGGCCTCGTCCTCATTGCGCTGCTCGTCGGCATCGTCGCCGCCGGCGTTATCACCCGCTGGGCGCGACGCCGCCAGATGGCGACCGGCCAGCAGTTCCATTCCTTCTGGGTGGGGCTGGCCATCATCGTCCTGCTGCCGCTGCTGGTCGGCCTTGCCCTGGGCAGCCCCTTGAGCTGGGAGATTCCGGAACTGAAGGGCTTCAACTTCCAGGGTGGACTGGTGTTCCAGCCTGAACTTGCGGCCCTGGTCCTCGGCCTCAGCACCTACACCGCCGCGTTCATCGCCGAGATCGTGCGCGGCGGCATCATGGCCGTCAGTCACGGTCAAACCGAAGCATCGCTCGCGCTCGGCCTCAGGCAAAGCTGGACCTTGCGCCTTGTGATCGTGCCGCAGGCGCTGCGGGTCATCATCCCGCCGTTGACCAGCCAATACCTGAACGTCGCGAAGAACTCGACGCTGGCCGGCATCATCGGCTACCCCGATCTCTACTCGATCATCGGCACGGCGCAGAACCAGACCGGCCGCGCGGTCGAGAACGTCGCCATCCTGATGGTGTTCTTCCTCAGCCTCAGCCTGCTGATCTCGCTGTTCATGAACTGGTACAACCGGCGCATCGCGCTGGTCGAGCGATAGGGGGCGGCGATGACGGAAGAAACGCTCACCGCCCCGCCCACCGAACAGCGCAAGCCGGACCTGCCGCCGCCGATCAGCGTGGCCGGCCCGATCGCCTGGCTGCGGACGAACCTGTTCGCCTCGCCGTTCGACATCGTGCTGACGGTGCTGGCGGTGGTGCTGATCTACTTCACCGTTCCGCCGCTGCTGGACTGGCTCCTCTTCAGCGCGACCTGGACCTATCCCACCGAAGTCGTGCTCGGCGAGCGGTCGGCGGGATTCTCTGACTGCGCGCCCGGCGGCGCGTGCTGGCTGTTCGTGCGCGCACGCTTCGAGCAGTTCATCTTCGGCTTCTATCCGGAAGCGGAACGGTGGCGCGTCATCCTCTCCTTCGTGCTTGGTGCGGTCGGCATCTATGGCCTGTTGGGCGGACCGGAGAAGTTCAGAAAGCACGCGGCCTACTTCTTCTTCATTGCGTTCCCGATCGTCTCGTTCTGGCTGCTGCGCGGCGGGCTCGGCCTGACGCCGGTGACGACGGACCAGTGGGGCGGTTTCATGCTGACGCTGGTCATCGCGCTGGTCGGCATCGTGCTGTCGCTGCCGATCGGCATCATCCTGGCGCTCGGCCGGCGATCCAAGCTGCCGATCATCCACCTGCTGTGCGTGATCTTCATCGAGTTCGTGCGCGGCGTGCCGCTGATCACCGTCATCTTCATGGCGAACCTGATGGTGCCGCTGTTCCTGCCGCCCGACATGGACGTCAACGTGCTGCTGCGCGTCCTGGTCGGCACCACGGCGTTCGTCTCCGCCTACATGGCGGAGGTGGTGCGCGGCGGCTTGCAGGCGATCCCCAAGGGCCAGTTCGAGGGCGCCATGGCGCTCGGGCTCGGCTATTGGCAGATGATGCGGCTGATCGTGCTGCCGCAGGCCTTGCGCATCGCCATCCCCTCCATCGTCAACACCTTCATCGGCTTCTTCAAGGATACGACGCTGGTGTCGATGGTCGGACTCTACGACTTCCTCAACATGGTGCGCGCGGGATTCAAGGACGCCAACTGGGTCGGCGTCGAGCTGACCGGTTATGCGTTCTGCGCCATCGTCTACTGGGTGTGCTGTTTCTCGATGTCACGCTACAGCATGCACCTTGAGCGCAAGCTGCACACCGGTCACAAGAAGCGATAACGGGGAGATCTTGCGTCATGACGGCAGTCCAAGCCAAACCCGCCAGCGAACTGGAGATCGGCACCGACGTGATGGTCGAGCTCTCCGGCGTCAACAAGTGGTACGGCCAGTTCCATGTTCTCAAGGACATCAACCTGACGGTCTATCGCGGCGAACGGATCGTCATCTGCGGGCCGTCGGGCTCCGGCAAGTCGACCATGATCCGCTGCATCAACCGCCTGGAGGAGCATCAGCGCGGCAAGATCACGGTCGACGGCGTGGAGCTGACCCACGATCTCAAGATGATCGACCAGGTGCGGCGCGAAGTCGGCATGGTGTTCCAGCACTTCAATCTGTTCCCGCACCTGACGGTTCTCGAGAACCTGACGCTCGCGCCGATCTGGGTGCGCAAGATGCCGAAGAAGGAGGCGGACGAGGTGGGGATGCACTACCTCGAGCGCGTCAAGATCCCCGAGCAAGCGGCCAAGTATCCCGGCCAGCTGTCCGGCGGCCAGCAGCAGCGCGTCGCGATCGCGCGCTCGCTGTGCATGAACCCAAAGGTGATGCTGTTCGACGAGCCGACCTCCGCCCTCGATCCCGAGATGATCAAGGAAGTGCTCGAGGTGATGGTGGAGTTGGCGCGCTCCGGCATGACCATGCTGTGCGTCACGCACGAGATGGGCTTCGCCCGCACGGTCGCCAACCGCGTGATCTTCATGGACCGCGGCGAGATCATCGAGCAGAACACGCCGGAAGAGTTCTTCCTGCATCCGAAGTCGGACCGCACCAAGCTGTTCCTCAGCCAGATCCTGCATCACTGACTTTCGCCGTCGGGGGGGCGGTGCGATGGGGTATTTCGACGGGCTGACCGCGGCCGCCTTTAAGCAGGACTCGCAGGGCCGCGACCTCTTTTTCATCTGGGGCAAGTTCGGCAAGGGCCGCGTCGTGCCGACCGAGGCTGACGGCGCCGCAGTGCGGAACTATCTCAAGAACTACTATATCTGCCTGATCGTCGGCATCGTGCCCATGATCATGTTCGCCGGCAAGGCGCTCGAGCCGCGCTGGTTCCTGGCGATCGGGATCTTCATGGTGCTGGCGCTGGCGGCGCTGGTCCCGCTGTTCCTGCGCACCCGGCAGTGGGCGATGGCGGACGAGCGGCTGACCTATCGCGAAGCGATGGCGGCGTCCGCGTCCGCGCACGGCGCGGTCAGCCTATGGCTGTTGGTCGCGGTCAGCGCTCTGCTCGTTGCCATGGGACTCTTCGTCCTGCTCGGCACCGACGCGACGCTGATCGGCCTGTTGTGCGTCCTCTTCTTCGGCGCCTGCCTGGGCGTCTTCGTCTGGATGCTGTTCGTGCGCCGACGCGGGTGATTTCTTCCGCGGCGGCCGGAAGCGGCCGATACCGAGGCCATCGATCTCCGTTTTCGTTTTGCCGTCGAGGATCAGCTCGGTCAGCACCGCGCCGACGGCGGGGCCGAGCAGGAAGCCGTGGCCGTTGAAGCCGAAGGCGTGGAACAGGCCAGGGTGGGTCTCGCTCGCGCCCAGCACGCAGACTCCATCCGAGGTATCGCCGTCGACGCCGGTCCAGGAGCGGATGATCGGCACGTGGGCGAGGGCGGGGATGAAGTCGATGGCGATCTCCGCGCCGCGCCGCATCGTTTCAGGCAGCGGCCGGCTACGCAGGATGTCCGCCGTCGCGCGACCCTGGCCGGAGCCGAACAGGATGTTGCCGCGCAAGGTCTGGCGCAGATAGAAATCGCCGCCCATGAACCCCAAAACCGGCTCAATGCGGTAGGGCAACGGCTCGGTCACCTGCACCTGCGGGACCTCCGGCACCAGCGTGACGGCCTCGTCGAACCAGCCTGCGACCTTGCCGGCCCAGGCCCCGGCGCAGTTCACCAGCACCGGAGCCGAGAAGCTGCGGTTGTCGGGCGCGCGCACATGGAATGCGCCGCTGGCGTACCAGCCCTCGGTGATCTCGGTGTGCTCGACCAGGGTGGCGCCGGCGCTCTGCGCCGCGAAGGCGAAGGCCGGTCCCACCAGGCGCGGGTTGGCGTGGCCGTCGTTGGGGCAAAGCACACCGCGGATCGGCTTGGTCGACAGCCACGGATACCGCACGACCAGGTCCATGGGCTCCAGCCGCACCAGGCCGAGCCCTTGCGCAGTGGCATCGGTGTAGAACTGGTCGAGTTGCTCGGCGCGCTCCTCGTCCGTGGCGAGGCGCAGGTTGCCGGTGGCGCGGAATTCGCCGTCGAAGCCGATCAGGCCCGGCAGGTCGTCCCACATTGCGCGGGCGCGCATGGCGACCGGCAGCTCGCGCAGGTCGCGGCCGTTCTGGCGCACGCCGCCGAAGTTGACACCGCTGGCGCGCACGCCAGCCTGGTCGCGCTCGATCAGCGTCACCTTCTTGCCGCGGCGCGCCAGCTGCAGCGCGGTGGCGCAGCCGGCGATGCCAGCGCCGATCACCAGCACGTCGCTCTGCAGCGCGGTGCGCTTGTTCATGACCGGCGCTCCGCCACGGTGGCGACCGAGACCGGCTTGATCGGCGGCTGGCCGCGCATGCGCCCGACGCTGTCGAGGGTGACGCCGAGCTTGTCAGCGAGTATCTCCGCCGCAGCATGGCCGCACAGCCGGCCCTGGCAGCGCCCCATGCCGACGCGCGAGTAGGACTTGGCACGGTTCAGCTCGCGCGCGCCCATCAGGCCGGCGACGCCGCGCAGCTCGCCCGCCAGCACCTGCTCGCAGCGGCAGACCAGCGTCTCGTCGGAGACCGCCGCGAAGAAATCGTCGGGCAGCTCGAACGCCGCCCGCATCGCAAGCTGCAAATGCTCGGCGCGGTCGACCGCGTCGAGATCCTTCTTCGGCCGGTAGGTGACGTGGGAGATGTCGAGATCGACCATCAGCGCGTGCGCGGCGAGCCGGCCGCGCGCCTCGGCCGCGTCGGCGCCCAGCATGCCGGCGCCATCGCCGGCCAGATACACGTCCTTGCGCCCGATGGCGCGGCCGAGCGGATCAGTTTCCGGCAGCCATTGCCGGCGCGCCGCATCGAACGCGAACTTGATGCCGGCGAGGTCGGCGAGCTGGGTCTCGGATTGCAGGCCGTAGCCGATGGCGACGGCGTCGCAGGCGATCTCGCGCTGCTCGCCGCGCGTGCGCACCTTGATGGCCCTGACGCTCTCATCGCCGACCACCTCGGTCAACCGGTGACCGAACAGGATCGGCACGCCACGCCGCTTCAGGCCCAGCAGCCAGACGAGGCCGAGCAACAGGTCGCGCGGCATGCCGATCAAGCGCAGCGCGGCGGCGGCGAACGAGCGGAAGTGCGATGGCACCACCACGGCCGCCGGCACGACGCCCACCTTGGCGTACTGGTGCGCGGCGAGCAGCAGCAGCGGCCCGGTGCCGACGAAGGCGACGCGCTGGCCGATGGTGCAGCCCTGGTGCTTGAGCGCGATCTGCGCCGCCCCCAGCGTATAGACGCCGGGCAAGGTCCACCCGGGCGCCGGCGCGATGCGGTCCATCGCGCCGGTCGCGAGGATCAGCGCATCGAATTGGATCTCCGCGCTCTTGCCATCGCGCGCAACGATGGCGCGGTTGTCGATCAGGTCGTAGACCAGCGACCCGGGACGATAGTCGATGCGGTTGCGGATGCGGTCGAACGTCACGAACAGGTCGCGCGCGCGATCGGCCGCCGCGCCGTAGAGCTCACCCGCAGTGCGCATGAAGCCGGGCACGCGCGGCGGCTGGCGATAGATCTGGCCGCCGACACGCGGCGCTTCGTCGACCAGGATGGGGGAAAGGCCGGCCTCCGCCAGCATCTCGGCGGCGCGCAGCCCGGCCGGGCCGGCGCCCACGATCAGGATGCGAGCAGGCGATCTGGCCATGTGGTCCGGATGCGCATGCCCGGCTCGGCATAGGTGGTGCAGGCGCGCAATCGGCGCCCGTCATCATCCCATATCCAGCAATCCTGGCACGCCCCCATCAGGCAGAAGCCGGCACTCATCGGCTCGCCTGGCGCATCACACAGATATCCCCGCTGGGCCAGGATCGCGACCAACAACGTGTCGCCCTCCATCGCGCTCATGGCCCATCCGTCGACCGTGATCTCGATCAGGCGACGGTCCTGATCCGCGACCCGTTGCAGGCGCGGCTCGCTCATGGCGCTGCCACCGGTGGCGCAAGCCGCGGCTGCACGTCGGCGGGAATCCAGCCCTCGAGGCGCGGATCGCGCAGCTTGCCGCGCGCCTGCTTGTAGGGACGGAAGCCCGCCCTCTGGTAGTTGGCGAAAGCGCGCGGGTGGTCGAACGACCAAGTGCTGACCAGCAGGCGCTCAGGCCCGTAGGACCAGGCCAGGTCGACCGCCCAGTTGAGCAGGTAGCGCCCGAGGCCGCGGCCGATGAAGAACGGCGCCAGCCCGAAATAGGCGATGCGGATATCCGGCTTGGCGCGGCGGTCGAGCTCGACATAGCCGGCCGGCTCGCCGCTGGCATAGAGCACGTAGATCTCGATGCCCTCGGCATTGATCGCGGCATCCAGCGCTTCGTCGCTCATCTTGCGCCGGTCGCTCCACATCCAGCGCTCACCGACCTGGCTGTAGAGATAGCGATAGAACGTGACCGACGGGCGCTCCAGGCGCAGCACCGCATATTGTCCGGGCGGGCAGGGGACGGTCGGGCGCGTCGGCCGCTCGGTCATTTCCATATAGGTGGTGATGACGTCGAGGTCGGCCGGATCCATGTCGACGGCGTCCGGCTTGTTCAGCCAGCGCTCCATCACGGTGCGCGCCGCGACCTCGTAGCCGAGGCGCTGGTAGAACTCGCGCACCTTGATGTTGGTGTCGCGGATCATCAGGTTCACCTTCGGCACGCCGCGCGCGACCAGCCAGCGCTCGGCCTGCCGCACCAGGTCGCGGCCGAGGCCCTTGCCCTGGAACTCCGGCATGACCGCGAGCTTATAGAGCCAACCGCGGTGGCCCTCGTGGCCGACCATGATGCTGGCAATCAGGCGGTCATCCTCGGCGCCGACATAGAGCTGGCAATCGTGCGTCGCCAGCATGCGCGGGATGTCCTTGGCCGGATCGTTGTAGTGGATGGAGATGCCGGTCGCGTCCCACAGCGCGGTGACGGCGGCGAAGTCGCTCACGGCGTACGGCCGGATGAGCATCAGGTCTCGACCGGTGTATCGCCCGGCAGGCCCCATTCGGCCCACGACCCGTCATACACCGCGACATCGCGATGGCCGATCAGATGCAACCCGAAGGCGAGTACGCAGGCGGTGATGCCGGAGCCGCAAGAGGTTGCGACCGGCTTTTTCAGGTCAATGCCGGCATTCTCGTAGAGACCGCGCAGCGTGGCGGCGTCCTTGTAGCTGCCGTCGGCGTTGAACAGCTGGTTGTACGGCAGGTTGCGCGCGCCGGGAATGTGGCCGGCGCGGCGGCCGGGCCACAACTCCGGCTCGGTGGCGTGGAAGCGGCCGGCGGCGCGCGCGTCCAGCGCCTGCTCGCGCTTGCTGTCGATGTTGCGCCGCATCTGGTCCTTGCTGCGCACCTGCGTGTTGTCGAGGCGCGCGGTGAAGTGGCGCTCCTGCAGCTTGACCTCGCCGTCCTCGACCGGGCGGCCTTCCGCCAGCCACTTGGCGAGGCCGCCGTCGAGGATCGCGACCTCACGCGCGCCGAAGATGCGGAACATCCACCAGACGCGCGCCGCGCTCATGTTGTTAGCGTCGTAGACCACGATGCGGTTGCCGTCGCCGATGCCGAGCCTGCGGACGCGCGATGCGAACTTCTCCGGCGGCGGGAGCATGTGCGGAAGCGAGGAATTGGTGTCCGAGATGTCGTCGAGGTCGAAGAACACCGCGCCTGGGATGTGTTGCGCGAGATATTCTGCGCGCGCATCCTTGCCCTGCATCGGCAGGTAGTAGGTGCTATCGACGATGCGCAGGTCCGGCTGGTGCAGATGCTCCGCCAGCCACAGGGTCGAGACCAGGCTCTGCGGGTTGGCGTATGTCATGACGCGACGCCGACGAAGGCGAGGTTGACGCGGCGGTTCATCTTGCCCTTGTTCTCGATCTTGGTGACCTCGATGGCGCCGATCTCACCGGTGCGCGCGACATGGGTGCCGCCGCACGGCTGCAGGTCCACGTCTTCGATGCTCAGCAGCCGCACCTTGCCGCTGCCCATCGGCGGCTTCACCGACATGGTGCGCACCAGCTCCGGCTGGGCCGCCAGTTCCTCGTCGGTGATCCAGCGCGGGCTGACGGCATGATCCTCCTGGATCAGGCGGTTGATCTCACGCGCGATGTGCTCCTTGTCGAGGCTCTGGTCGGGCAGGTTGAAATCCAGCCGCCCCTTGCCGTCGCTGACCTGCCCGCCGGTCACGTCGCCCTTGATGACGGCGGAGAGCAGGTGCAGGCAGGTGTGCATGCGCATCAGGCGGTGGCGGCGGTCCCAGTCGATCTCGGCCCTGACCTTGGCGCCAGCTGCCACGGCGGGCGAGCCCGGCTTCGGCACATGCACCACGTCCTCGTGGCTGGCGCCCTTGATGGCATCGACGATCTCGATCGTGCCGCCGTCCGCCAGGGTCAGGCGCCCGACATCCCCCAGCTGCCCGCCGCCCATGGGGTAGAACACGGTGCGGTCCAGCCGGATGCCTTTCTCATCGACGCCGACCACGGTGGCGTCACAGGATTTGAGATAGGCGTCCTGGCGAAACAGCAGGTCCATCGCGGCGAATCCTCCCGAGTTTCTTAAAGCCATCATGCGGGTGGTCACCTTGACGGTCAAGGACCGCGGCGGTTAGCTCAGCCAGCGCGCAAAACGGGAGCGGAATGATGAGCAAGCCGACATTATACGGCCCGACCTTCAACACCTACACGCGGTCCATGCGCATGGTGCTGGCAGAGAAGGCCGTGGACTACGACCTGGTCGAGATCGACATGCTCGGCGGCGCGCATCACCAGCCGGAGTACAAGAAACGCCATCCGTTCGAGCGCCTACCAGCGTTCGAGCATAACGGCTTCGCGATCTACGAGAGCAACGCCATCGCGCACTATATCGACGATGCGTTTCCCGGGCCCCGCCTCGCGCACCCGCACATCCACCGCCGCACCCGCGACCAGCAGATCGTCGAGGTGATTAATTCGTACGGCTACAAGCGGATCGTGACCGACATCGTGGTGCGCTACTTCTTCGCCGACAAGGCGAAGGGTCCGGACACGGCCGCGATCGCCGCCGCCGCACCGGAAGCCGAACACGTGCTCGCCGCGATCCAGGACCTGATGCTCGCCTCCGATCCGTACCTGGTCGGCCGCGTCATCAGCTTCTCCGACCTCCTGCTCGCGCCGATCATCGCCTACTTCACGCAGTTCCAGGAAGGCACCCGCGCAATGGCAAAGCTGCCGAAACTCGCGCACTGGTGGCTCGCGATACAGCAGCGGCCGAGCTTCACGGCGACGGCGCCGAAGATGTAGGAACTACCGCGAAAACCAATCGCAGACTTGAAACGGAGCGGCCATGAAGTACTGGCTTGTGTTCATTATTATGTTTGTATTGTCATCGCTTTTCCCAGCGCGCGCCACCATCCCCGAGTTTGATATTCTCAATGGAGCTCAGATGATTGTTGTTTCGTTTTCCACCAGCTCCGAGAACCGGCAATTGCTGGCCGAACTACCTACCATAGAGATGAGACAGCGGCTTACCGAATACTTGGCGCATCGTCTCAAAGAAAAAAATCTGCAAGTCGTAGTCGCGGATAGAGGAGGGTATCTGGCTCCGGCAGCGGGCGTCCTGCCGCACAACGTTGTATGGGTGTTCGTGCGAGCGGATCTCACGGCGACGACTGTAGATCAGCGTGAAATTACTGTTGGTGCAGTGGGTGTCTTCTTCCGACGCGAAATCCCACAATCCATCAATTCGTACCTGTCGCACAAACCGATGACGTTTATTGTCATCGAGGGCAATCGAGGCGAACTCGAAAACGAGGCGATCAATGCCGCGCAGGACCAACTGGAAATGAGCGTCATTGGCCCTCTGATCTCGCTTCGGAGGTAATTGACGTCTGAATACGCCGGCGCACCACGGGAGACGCCGAGGGTGATGTCCCTTTGCTTGCGAGCGCCAGCTACAGCCAATCCGGCGCCGGCAGCCCTTTGGAGCGCAGGAACTCCGGGTTGAACAGCTTGCTCTGATACCTTGTGCCGAAGTCGGCCAAGATCGTGACGATGGTGTGCCCTGGCCCCAGGTCCTTGGCCAGCCGGATGGCGCCGGCGACGTTGATGCCGGTGGAGCCGCCCATGCACAGGCCTTCCTCCTTCAGGAGGTCGAACACGATCGGCAGGGCTTCGCTGTCGGGGATGCGGTAGGCGAAGTCGACCGGCGTGCCGTCGACGTTCTTGGTGACGCGGCCCTGGCCGATGCCTTCGGTGATGGAGGTGCCTTCGGACTTCAGTTCGCCGGTGGTGAAATACGAGTACATCGCGGCGCCCTCGGGGTCGGCGACGGCGATCTTGACGTTCTTGTTGCGCTCCTTGAGCGCCATCGCGACGCCGCACAGCGTGCCGCCGGTGCCGATCGCGCTGACGAAGCCGTCGACCTTGCCGTTGGTCTGGTCCCAGATCTCCGGCCCGGTGGTGCGGTAGTGGCCCATGCGGTTGGCGACGTTGTCGAACTGGTTGGCCCAGATCACGCCGTTGGGGTTGGTCGGCTTCAGCTCCTCGGCCAAGCGGCCGGAAACCTTCACGTAGTTGTTGGGGTCCTTGTAGGGGACGGCCGGCACTTCCTTCAGCTCGGCGCCGGCGAGGCGCAGCATGTCCTTCTTCTCCTGGGACTGGGTGTCCGGGATCACGATCAGGGTCTTGTAGCCGCGAGCGTTGCCGACCAGCGCCAGGCCGATGCCGGTGTTGCCGGCGGTGCCTTCGACGATCAGGCCGCCCTTGCGGAGTTCACCCTTCTGCTCGGCGTCCTCGATGATGAAGAGCGCCGCGCGGTCCTTGACCGAGCCGCCGGGGTTCAGGAACTCCGCCTTGCCCAGGATGGTGCAGCCGGTCAGCTCAGAAGCCTTCTTGAGCTTGATGAGCGGGGTGTTGCCGATCGCGCCGATGAAGCCGTCGCGGATATCCATGCGAACTCCGTGGTGATGGGGCAGTGCTCTCGGGGCTAATTAACGGCCTGCGGCTCCCGGGATCAAGCCGGCTGACGACCTCTACCGGACTTCTCCCGACCTTCTACCAGATGTGCTGGGGAGCGTGGTTGAACTTGTAGTGGAACAATCCGGCGGAGGCGGGGCCGGGGCAGTCCACGTCTATGAGGCACCGCGCCATGTCCGCAAAGGCGGCGCGGAAATGGTTCTTGGCCTTGACGCACAGCAGGGGCACGGATTTGGGGTCGATGCCGTGGAGGCGGAAATAGGCCGGGTCGTTCGGCGTCTGGCAGCCTTCCGTTACGATCACGCGGACGTTGCCGGCCTCCAGCAGGACCGTGCGCCCGACATCCACCGCCAAGTTGTGCTCGTACGGCCCCTCGTTGCGAAACTTGCCGTCGGTCAGCTTCAGGACCTTGGCCTTGATCGGCACGGGGGCGCCGAAATCTGGCGCGATTCGCCCGCCGAGCTTGGCCTCGAAGGAAACGCCGGCTCCGAGCTGGTGGCACATGTCAACCAGCGGCGGGTCCCAGAAGAAGGCGAAGACGGTGCCGGCCGGCGGCTTGCTGTCCAGCAGCGCCTGGAACAGGCCGGAGGTGTCGCCGATGCCGCCGGACAGCGGATTGTCCGCCGGGTCGAGCACGATGGCCGGGCCTTCGCCCTCGGCCTTCATCGCCTGAAGCAGGCCATCGGCGGCGCGCGGCAGGCGGACGTGGAACTGCTGCTTGCGCTTCAGGAATTCGGCGGCGAGCGCGTTGGCGCAGCGCTGCGCCAGCTTCTGGTCCTTCTCCGCCACCGCCACCACGCTGGGCCCAGCGAATGGTGAGTCGCCATAGGCGAAGCCGCCATAGATCGTCACATCCAGCATGCCGCGCTGGCGCCGCCACAGGCCGGCCAGCTCCTGCAGCTCCGCCATCGGGCCGTCGGCGGTGCGCATGTTGAAGCTGGGCATGATGGCGGGTACCTTGGCGACCGCGATCGCCGGCCGCGCGCGGCGCTCCACCTTCGCAATCAGCAGCGCCAGCGTGCGCTTCGCCGCCGCGTCCATGTCGATGTGCGGATAGGTGTGATAGCCGGAGGTGGCATCGAGCAGCGCGGCCATCTCAGCACTGAGATGCGCATGCAGATCGAAGCTGGCGCCGAGCGGCACGGCGCCGATCATGCTGCGGACCGACTTCAGCAGGTGAAGCTCCGGCGTCGGATTGTCGATGGTCGCCATCGCGCCGTGCAGCGACAGGTAGACCGCATCCCATTTCCGTTCGTTGAGGCCGGCCAGGATGCGCTGGCTGATGCTGGTGAAGGCAGCCGGCTCGACCAGCCCGCCCGGCGGCGCCGCGGTGCAGTGCAGATAGTGGAACTCCCAGTCCGGATGGTCCGGCTCCACCGCCAGCACGCCGCCGATCTCGGTCGCGGTCCCGGCATAGAACGCGCGCGCCGCCTCGCCGCTCACCCACTCGCGCGCCTGGAAGGCGGCAAGATTGGTGCGCAGCGGCGAAAAGCTGTTCGCTTCGTACCACAGGCGAGCGATGGCGAGTCTGCGTTTGGCCAAGCCGATTCCCCCTCGATTGACCGCGACGTTAGCAACGAAGGGACCGCATGCCTAGCCGGTTGCCGATCAGGGCAAATCGGCTAGAGTGCCGGCCGAATTATGACTGCGTTTCTGGGGACTTCCATGCCGCGCGATCCGCGTTACGACATCCTGTTCGAGCCTGTCCGCATCGGGCCGGTCACCGCCAAGAACCGGTTCTTCCAGGTGCCGCATTGCAACGGCATGGGGCACGCGCACCCTCATGCCCACGCCGCCATGCGCGGGATGAAGGCGGAGGGCGGCTGGGCGGTGGTCTCGACCGAGGAGTGCGAGATCCATCCCACCAGCGACGTGTCGCCGTTCGTCGAGGCGCGGCTGTGGGACGACCACGACATCCCGTACAACGCGCTGATGTGCGAGGCGGTGCATAAGCATGGCGCGCTGGCGGCGGTCGAGCTCAATCACAACGGCCCGTCCGCCTCCAACTTCTACAGCCGCGAGGTGCCGATCGGGCCGGTCCACCAGATGTCGCGCTATTACCCGTTCCAGGCGCGCGCCATGGACCGCGAGGACATCCGCAATTTCCGCCGCTGGCACCGCGAGGCGGCGATCCGCGCGCGCAAGGCCGGATACGACATCGTCTACGTCTATGCCGGGCATGATTTGACGCTGCCGATGAACTTCCTGCAGCGCCGGCGAAACACTCGTACCGACGAGTATGGCGGCAGCCTGGAGAACCGCGTGCGCCTGTTCCGCGAGGTGATCGAGGATACCAAGGACGCGGTCGGCGACACCTGCGGCGTCGCAGTGCGGTTCGCGACCGACGAGATGATGGGGCCGGACGGCATCACCGCGGAGGGCGAGGCGCGCGACGTGATCGCCATGCTGGCCGAGCTGCCGGACTTGTGGGACGTCAACATCAGCGACTGGAAGTTCGATTCCTACAGCTCGCGCTTCGCGGAGGAGGGCTACCAGGAGAAGTTCGTCGCCTTCGTGAAGACGCTGACCAGCAAGCCTGTCGTCGGTGTCGGCCGCTTCACCTCGCCCGATACGATGGTCTCGCAGATCAAGCGCGGCGTGCTCGATATGATCGGTGCGGCGCGGCCGTCGATCGCGGATCCCTTTCTACCGAAGAAGATCGAGGAAGGGCGGCTCGAAGACATCCGCGAATGCATCGGCTGCAACATCTGCATCAGCGGCGACAACACCATCACGCCGATGCGCTGCACCCAAAACCCGACCATGGGCGAAGAATGGCGCAAGGGCTGGCATCCGGAGGTGATCGGCACGCGCGGGTCGGAGGATCGCGTCTTGATCGTCGGCGCCGGGCCGGCGGGGCTGGAGGCGGCGCGCGCCCTGGGCCAACGCGGCTACGAGGTGCATCTGGCGGAGGGAACGACGGAGCTCGGCGGGCGCGTGACCAAAGAGTCGCGCTTGCCGGGCCTCTCGGCGTGGGCGCGGGTGCGCGACCACCGCGTGCTGCAGATCGAGAAGATGCCCAACGTCACGCTCTATCGCGACAGCAGGCTCACGGCCGAGAACGTGCTGGAGTTCGGCTTCGAGCGGGTGGTGCTGGCGACCGGCGCGACCTGGCGGCGCGACGGTTATGGCCGCAGCCACTGGGTGTCGATCCCCGGCGTGCAGCAGGCCAAGGTCTTTACGCCGGACGACATCATGGCGGACAAGCTGCCGCCGGCCGGGCCGGTCGTGGTCTATGACACTGAGGAGTTCTACCTGGGCGGCTTGCTCGCGGAGAAGCTGCGCAAGGCCGGCCACGACGTCACGCTGGTCACGCCCGGTGACGTCGCGTCGGCGTGGACGGGCAACACGATCGAAGCGGTGCATATCAACAAGCAGTTGCGCCGGCTGGGTATTACGGTCGTGACGCATCACGATGTCACCCGGCTAACGGCGGACCATGTAGAGATCACCTGCGGCTATGGCGCCACCACGCAACAGATCGCAGCGGCATCGGTGGTGTTGGTGACCTCTCGGTTGCCGAATGAAGCGCTGTATCTGGAGCTGACGGACAAGGCGGATGAGGCGAAGGCCGCCGGCATCAAGTCAATCGCGCGCATTGGTGACTGCCTGGCGCCGGGCTTCATCGCCCACGCGGTCTATCATGGTCATCGCTACGCGCGGGAGCTCGATGCACCGCCGCAGGGCGAGGTGCCGTTCAAGCGCCACCTGCCGATGGTGACGGTGCCCTAGGCCGGCATGCTTGCGCTCCGCCGATTGGTGCTCAAGGACATGGACGCGGCAGCCGCGGTCCATCGCGCATCGTTCGATCGTGCTTTGCCGTGGCTGGCGGGATTGCACACGCCAGCGGAGGATCGCGCGTTCTACCGCGACCAGGTGTTCAAGTCCTGCGAGGTCTGGGGCGCCGAGCGGCAGAACAAGCTGGTCGGCATCATCGCCTTTCGCCTGGATTGGATCGACCAGCTCTATGTGCTTCCCGACGCGCAGGGACACGGCGTCGGAAGCGACCTGCTGGAAATCGCCCAGGGTGCTTTCCCGTTGCTGGATCTGTGGACCTTCCAGCGCAACCTGCGTGCGCGCCGTTTCTACCAGGTCAACGGCTTCGTCGCGGTGCGCGAGACGGATGGCGCCGCCAACGAGGAGAAGGAGCCGGACGTGCTCTATCGCTGGACGCGGTCCTAGCGGTCCGCGTCCTCCAGTTCCTTGACTGCCGGAGAGCGGGCGGGGTGGTGGAATTCGCTGCGCGGGTCGAGCTCGGGGGCGCCGTAGACGTTGTTGATGTTCGGGACGGGCACGAAGTCGCTCTGCTCCTCCGGCGTCTTGGCGCGGCGGCGGAACACGCGGTAGAGCGCGAACAGCGCCACGACCGCGAAGCCGACGCCGAGATAATAGAACAGCCCCTCCGGGCCGACCCACTCCATGATGAAGCCGATCAGGGTTGGGCCGACGCAGGCGCCGACGCCCCACAGGAACAGCAGGCCGGCGGCGGCGGGCACGAAATCCTTGCGGTCGACATAGTCGTTGGTCTGGCCGACGCCGAGCGCGTAGAGCGGCGACTGGAACGCGGTCAGCACGAAGAACAGGCCGAGCAGCCACGCGAACGGCAGGGTCGGCGTGGCGCCAATGAACAGCGCCATGGCGGCTCCGACCGCCATGGTGCCGATGATGACCGGCCGGCGACCGTAGTGATCGGAGATGTAGCCGATCGGATACTGCACGATCAGCGCCGCGGTGGTGCCGACCGCGATCAGCACCGACAGCTCCTGCGGCGTGCGGCCGATCTGCTCGACATAGACCGGCAGCAGCGAATAGAAGCCGCCGGTCAGGAGGCCGGAGGCGAAGCAGCAGGTCACGCCCGTCGGCGATGCCTTGATCAGCTTCACGATGCTGAAGGATTCACGGTGACCGATCTCCGGATTGCCGACCTTGGTCAGCGCCAGCGGGATCATTGCCGCCGCCATCAGGATGGTCGAGATCTCGAACAGGATGTCGCTGTAGGTATTGGCGAAATTGAGCGACAAGGGCGACAGGCCGCCGGCGCCCCAGGACACCACCATGTAGACCGCAAAGATGCGGCCGCGATTGTCTTCCGACGCCTTGTCATTGAGCCAAGACTCGATGACCACGAACGCGCCGGCGATGGCGTAGCCGCTCATCACCTTGAACAGCGTCCAGCCGTAGATGTTGTCGGTCACGGCCAGCAGCAGGGTGGCGATCGAGGCCGAGACCGCGAACACGCCGAACGCGCGGATATGGCCGACGCGGTTGATCAACCGTTCGCAGGTCAGCGACCCGGCGAGGAAACCGGCGAAGTATGCGGAGAAAACGATCCCGATCAGGAACGAGGGCACGTCGCGCGAGGCCATTTGGATGCCCATGACGGCGCCAACGATGCCGAGCGCGGCCTCGATCAGGATGATGCCCAACAGCACCGGAATGACCGGCTGCACAGCCTTCAACATGACATGTCCCCCAAGGCAGCCGTTATTCGACCAGCGGCGCTTGCCCGCGCTTCAACAATCCATTCGCAATAATCAGACGCTGGATCTCGCTGGCGCCTTCCCAGATGCGCTCGACGCGCAGCTCGCGATAGAAGCGCTCGGCCACGTTCTCGCGCATATAGCCGCGGCCGCCGAAGATCTGCACCGCCCGGTCGGCGACGCGGTTCGCCATCTCCGAGGCGTAGAGCTTCACCATCGAGCTCTGTGCGTGGCTGACCTTCACGTCCTCGCCGGCATCGATCGCTTCGGCGGTGCGATAGACCATCAGTCGCGCCGCCCACAGCTCTGTCAGGCTGTCGGCCAGCATGAACTGGATCGCCTGCTTGTCGGCCAGCTTCTCGCCGAACACGGTGCGGTCCTTGGCGAAGGCGGTTGCCTCATCGATCAGGCGCGCCGCCGCGCCGCAGCAGCGCGCGCCGATCATCAGCCGCTCATAGCGGAACCAGTCGCGGGTGAAGCCCATGCCGTCGCCTTCCTCGCCGATGCGATTGGCGGCGGGCACACGTACGTCCTTGAAGCGATAGATCGGGTGATGCGCGGCGAAGGTGTGCGAATAGGCGGGCGAGCGCACCATCTCGATGCCCGGCGTATCGCTGTCGACGAAGAACAGGCAATGCGCCCCGGCATTCGGCCCGTCGACCAGCTTGCCCTGGAAAATGATGACGTCGGCCAGGTTGCCGGAGGTGACGTGCCACTTCTCGCCGTTCAGCACGTAGTGCTCGCCGTCGCGCCGCGCAGTCGCCTGGATGGCGTCGACGTCGGAGCCGGCCTCGGCTTCGGTGATGGCGTAGCATTCATGGCGCTGGTCCGCGATCAGCGGCTTCACCCAGGTCTCGATCTGGTAAGGCGAGCAGGCTTCCGTCATCCAGCTCTGCACGTTGGAGAAGCGCCAGCCGAGGGCGTTGGTGACGCGGCCGGTCTGCTCCTGCGCCACCGCCTGCAGCAGCATGGACATCCCGCCGCCGCCGAGCTTCCTGGGCGCGTCCATCGAGCTGAGGCCGAGGTCGCGCGCGGCCTTTTTCTGGCGCGCCAGGATTTCCGGCGGCACTTCGCCGTGGTTCATCTCGGCATGCACTTCCCAGGGAATCAGCTCTTCATCGACAAAGCGGCGGACGGCGGCCTGGAGGGCGCGCGCCTCCTTCGGCAGGGGATAGGACATGACGACCAACCTGTTGAACGCAAGAGTACACGGAACGCGGCCCACGCGGGGCCGCTGCAAGTCAAGCGGTGGCGGCCTTGGCGGCGCCACCGGTGCTTTGTCGGCCGAACTCGTTGGGGAAGATGCCGGCGAGATAGGTGCGCACGACCTGCTTGGCGCCGTCGCGGTCGACTGCCTTCGGGTTGATCAGCATGTCGAGCCACAGCCCGTCGATCATCGCGTCGAACCCGCGGGCGATCAGGTCCGCGTTCAGGTTCTGGTAGCCGCCCTCGGCGATCAGCCGGCCGAAGATCTCCGTCGTTTCCTTGTGGAAGGTATCGGACAGCTCCTGGCAGATCTTGAGGAATTCCGGGCGCCAGCGCGTCTCGCCCCAGAAGGCGTACCAGACCGTCACCTTCTTGCGGTTGGCGACGGTGCGGTGAAAGTCGGAGTCGATCATCGCCTCGACCTGCGCCGCCGCACTCTGGCCGGCGCTGCGGAAGTTCTCGTTGGTCTGCTCGATGTAGTCGGCGACCAGGTGGCGCAAGGTCTCTATCAGCAGCACGTCCTTGCTGCGGAAATAGAAATTGACGATGCCGACGCTCAGGCCGGCGGCCTTTGCCACGTCAGCGAGGGTGAGGTCGGCGAAGCCGCTCGCGGCGATACAGTCGATGGTGGCTTCCATCAACTGAATCTTCCGGGCTTCCTTGAGTGCATCGCGCGCCATGGCGGGATGTCTTACACGTTCAGGGGTGGCAAGGCAATCAAGGGCGGGAGATAATCCCCGGCAATTAAAGCTAAATGAGGAAACTGGCGATGTTCGAGACTGGTCTGTTGCGCGGCAAGCGAGTCCTCGTCACCGGCGGCGGCACGGGCCTTGGCCTGTCGATGGGAAAACGATTCCTGGAGCTGGGCGCAAGCCTTGCCATCTGCGGCCGGCGCGAAGAGGTGCTGAAGCAGGCCACGGCCGGGCTGGAGCAGAGCGCACCCGGCCGGGTCGCGTGGCACCGGTGCGACATCCGCGACGCGGCGGCGGTCGATGCGATGCTAGACGCGCTGTGGGCGGAGGGGCCGCTGGATGCGCTGGTCAACAACGCCGCCGGCAATTTCATCGCCAAGACCGAGGAGCTGTCGCCACGCGCGATCGACGCTGTCCTCGGCATCGTGCTGCACGGCTCGGCCTACGTGACGGTCGGTTGTGGCCGGCGCTGGCTCGCCGAGCAGCACCGCGCCAGCGTGATCTCCATCGTGACCACCTACGCCTGGACCGGCTCGGCCTATGTGGTGCCGTCGGCGATGGCCAAGGCCGGCGTGCTCGCCATGACCCGCAGCTTGGCGGTGGAATGGGGAGGAAGGGGCGTGCGCCTGAACGCGATCGCGCCCGGACCGTTCCCGACCCAAGGCGCGTGGGAGCGCCTGGTGCCGCGCCCGGACATGGCTAAGAGGTTCGAGACCAATAACCCGCTTGGGCGCCCGGGCCGGCATGAGGAGCTGGCGAACCTCGCCGCGTTCCTGCTCTCCGACGGTGCCGGCTACATCAATGGCGAGGTCGTCACCATCGACGGTGGCGAATGGCTGCAGGGCGCCGGCCAGTTCAACTTCCTGCGCGAACTGACCGACGCCGATTGGGATGAAGTGAGGAAAAAGAAGGGGAAGTAGCGGTCAGTCGTTCTTGACGCCGTCCAGTTCCAGGTCGCCGGCTTCGATCGCTTCGCGCAGGCGGGTGAGGCCGAGCTCCACTTCCTCGTACATCTCGCGGGCGCGGCGCAATTCTCGCACTTCGGAATCGCCGACCGGACCTTTGTGAACGTTGCCGAGGTCCATCAGGGTGGCGAGATAGCGGCCCTTCAGCTTGGCGACGATGCGGGCGACGCGCTGGATCTCGCCGGGCGTGGCGCCGATCACGGCGTTCACGGTCTCAGCGCGCACATAGCTCTTCAGGTCATGCTGCAGGTGATAGATGTACTGGCCGACGCTGGGCGTGCGGGTGGCGGCGCGGGCCGGCGCCTGCTTGGGATTGGCGGGAGCGGCCGCGGCGGGCTGCTCGCGCACCAGCCGGATCAGCGCCTTGGCCGCGGCTTGCGGCGCGGGCACGGCGCTTTCCGAGCGGGAGAACATGTTCAGCATGATGGACCTCTCGAACTAGGGTTCGGACGTCCTATACGAAGCAAGCGGCGTGCCGCCGGCCTTTCCGGAGAAGCTGTTGAATTTACGGCATCTTTCAGGTGCCGAGCGGTTGCGCTCGGAGCCCAGGCGGCAAAATCTGCCGGTCAGCCGAACGCAAAGCGGTTGGTGGTGCGCTCCATGGAGGTCGCCAGCGCATCGCTCGCCCGCACCAGCAAGTCCTCGGGATTGCTGCCGCTGGTCGGGTAGATCGCGATCCCGATGGCGGCTTGCACCGTGACGTAGCGATCGCCGTAGGCGCTCGGCGCGGTGATGTCGCTGAGGATCTTGGCCGCCACCACCTGCACGTCCTCGACCCGCGGCATGGATTCGGCCAGGACGATGATCTGCGATTTCTCGAACTTCGCCACCGTGTCGCTGGCGCGCATCACCGCCTTGATGCGCTCGGAAAAGCGCTTGAACAGCACGGGCATGGCCTGGTCGGCGATGTCGGGCGCGAGGTTGCTCCAGTCGAAATCGATCAGCAGGAGGGAGAAGAAGTCGCGGTTGCGCTGCCCGCGCCGGACCGCGAGGGCGAGGATCTCCCAGAACATGGTCTGGGTCATCAGGCCGGTGACGGGATCGAACGGCGTCAGGCGCGCTACGCGGCGCTGCGTGTTGTGGTGGCCGAGGGCGTGGCGCAGGACTCGGCGCAGGCTGCCGTAGTTCAATTCCGTCAGCGGCAACACATCGGCGGCGCCGGCCTCGATCAGTTCCCGCTCGACTTCCGGTACGAACTCAGGCGTCAGGACAACCACCGGGGCGACCGCATCCTCCCGCACCAGCGGGCGAATGGCAGCCGGCGTCGGGATGCCGTTGTCGCTATCGAGCACAAGGACAGCGCCATTGAGATCGGAGAGGTGCTGGGCCGCCGCGGCGCCGTCGGCCGTGGCGACGAACTGGATGGTCGTGCTCGCGCCATTGGTGCAGGCGTTGCGGACCAGATCGATGGTCGCCGGCGACGCCGAAACCAGCACGACCGATAGAGCGTCAGGATACATGGATCTCGAATGTTGCTTTCAGTGACGGGATAGGAAAGGGTGTCATGGCCCGGTTAAGAACAGTTTAACTAAATTGGACCGATTGCCCCTCGATCCCGCAGTCCTTGAAAACGTGCCGTTCCTGTCGGGCCGCGACCGCGCGGGATGGCAGATCGAACCACTCGGCAGCATCACGAACCAGACCTATCGCCTTGATGTTGGCCGGGACTCTTACGTTGTCCGGGTCGCCGGGCCGACCACGCGCTATCTCGACCGCGCGGTCGAAACCCATAACGCGGCAATCGCGGCTGAGCTCGGTCTGGCGCCGCCCGTCCTGTTCCTCGATGACAAACTCCTGGTGACCCGGTTCGTGGCCGGCGCACGGCCCCTGAACGCCAGCGATCTGGCAGATGCAAACCGGTTGCAGCAGGTCGGCGATCTGCTGTTCCGCCTGCAGCGGAGCAACCATCCCTTCCGGGGCGAACGCCATCCGTTCGGCGAGATCGACCGCTATCTTGGCCAATATCCCCATGCGCGCGCCGTGGCCTTCCGGCGGGCGCTGCAGCCGGTGGAGTCGGCCCTGGCGCGATCGCTGAGGCCGCTGGCGCCGGCGCATGTCGATGCCAGCGCCGCCAACTTCCTGCTGGGCGGGGACGGCCGGCTGTGGCTGGTCGATTGGGAGTTCTCGTCGATGGCCGATCCCGCCTGGGACCCGGCTTCGGTGTTGATGCAGCGCGCGGCTCACGACGATGACGCCGCCCAGCGCTTCGTTGCCGCCATTCTCGGCGACGCCGGCGAAGCCGCGCTGGCGCGCATCGGGCTGTTCAGAACCACGCTCTGCCTGGTGGCGGGGAGCTGGTGCGCGATGGAAGCGGCCGCCCGTGGCGACGACGCGTTGATGCGGACTGCCGACACCTACCTTCATCGCGGCGAGGGTTTTTTCGACGATCCCAGGGTGCCGCGCTGGCTCGAAGCCGTGTGACAGTCGCTTGACATTGCCCGCCGCGGTTCTCATGGTGGGCGCGCTCAACGGGGTGCCCCAAGCGGGCTGAGAGATGCGCGACCGCATCAACCCGAAGAACCTGATCCGGATAATGCCGGCGGAGGGATCTGAGTTAAGCGAGATTTGAGCATCGCTCTCGATTTCCTCCGCCGCCTAGTGGAGGACGATATGATGTCGCGTCGTTACGCTCTGCTGGCGGCGGTGATTGCAACCAGCGCGGCCGCGCCAGCAGCCTTGTCGGCCGATGAGCCGACCCTGACCATCTATACCTACAGTTCCTTCGTGGCGGAGTGGGGCCCTGGCCCCGTCTTGCAAAAGGAGTTCGAGGCGACCTGCGGATGCAAGATCGAGTGGGTTGCGCTGGAGGATGGCGCGGCGTTGCTGTCGCGCCTGAAGCTCGAAGGCGATGAGACCCAGGCCGACATCGTGCTCGGCATCGACACCAACCTGACGGTCGAGACCAAGGCGACCGGCCTCGTCGCGCCGCATGACGTCGACCTGTCGGCGCTGAAGCTGCCGATCGCGTGGAACGATGCCGACTTCGTGCCGTACGACTACGGCTATTTCGCGTTCGTCTATGACAGCCAGACGCTGCCGAACCCGCCGCAAAGCCTGGCGGAGCTGGCGACCGCGAGCGATACGCCGAAGCTGATCTACATGGATCCGCGCACCTCGACCCCGGGCCTTGGCCTGCTGCTGTGGGTGAAGGAGGCCGTGGGCGATGAGGCGGCCGGCGTGTGGCAGAACCTCGCCAAGAAGACGCTCACCGTCACCAAGGGCTGGAGCGAAGGCTACGGACTGTTCCTGAAGGGCGAGGCGCCGCTGGTGCTGAGCTACACCACGTCGCCGGCCTATCACCAGATGATGGAGAACACCGACCGCTACAAGGCGCTGAACTTCGCCGAAGGGAACTATCTGCAGGTCGAGGTGGCGGCGCGGTTGAAGACCTCAGACAGCCAAGAGCTGGCGCAGAAGTTCCTCGCCTTCCTGGTCTCGCGCCCGGCGCAGGAAAAGATCCCGACCACCAACTGGATGTATCCGGTAGTGGACCTGGGCGATGCGTTGCCGGAGGCCTTCCGCAAGCTGCCGGTGCCGTCGAAGACGCTGCTGATGCCGCAGGACGAGGTGGCGGCGAACCGTAGCGCCTGGATCGACGAATGGCTGAACAGCGCTGGCCAATAATCCGCGCCGACGCGATCGGCCTGAGCGTTGCGCTGCTGCTGACCACGCTGGTCGGCGCAGCGCTGCTCATGCTGTTCGCGCAGGCGGGCGAGGCAGAGATCGGCGCGCTGCTGGGCAGCGCCTATGTGTGGCGCATCCTGCGCTTCACGCTGATCCAGGCTTGCCTTTCGACCTTGCTGTCGATGGTGTTCGGCATGCTGGTGGCGCGTGCCTTCGCGCGTGAGACCGGCTTTCCCGGACGGCGCGCGCTGCTCGGGCTGATGTCACTGCCGATCGTGCTGCCGTCGCTGGTGGCCGTGTTCGGCATCATCGCGATCTATGGCCAGAACGGTTGGCTGGCGCGCGCGTTGGCGGTGGCGGGCGTGGACGCCAAGCCGGACATCTACGGCCTCGGCGGTGTCGTGCTGGCGCATGTGTTCTTCAACCTGCCGCTGGCGGTGCGGTTGCTGCTGCCGGGTTGGCACTCGATCCCAGTCGAGAGCTGGCGACTCTCGGCGCAACTCGGCATGTCGGGCTGGTCGACCTTTCGGCTGATCGAGTGGCCGATGCTGCGGCGCTATCTGCCGCATGCGGCGGCGACCATTTTCATGCTGTGCGTCGGCAGCTTCGCGATCGTGCTGGCGCTCGGCGGCGGGCCAAGTTCGGCGACCTTTGAAGTCGCGGTGTTTGAGGCGATCCGCTTCGAGTTCGATCCGCCCAAGGCTGCGGTGCTGGCGTTGGGTGGTCTCGCCTTGAACCTGGTGAGCCTGGCGCTGGCGCAGGGCGCGATCGGCGACGCCGTCATCGGCAGCGGCTGGCGCACGCGGGAGCAGGATTGGGGACGGCGTCCTTTGCCCGCGCGTGTGATGGACAGCGCGTTGATCGCGGCCGCCGTGCTGTTGCTGGCGAGTCCGGTCGCAGCCACCATCACCGATGGCTTCGCGGGTCTCGGCCAATCGACGCTCGATTGGGGATTGGTGGCGCGCGCGACCTTGACCAGCATCGGCCTTGCCGTGCCGGCGGCGCTGCTGACCCTGTTGCTTGCGCTGCCGATGGTGCTAGCCGAGGCGGTCGGGCGGACTGGCAAGAAGGGACGGGCGGCGATCCTGCGCGGCGCGCTCATCCTGCCGATCGCGGTGTCGCCGATGGCGCTCGGCCTCGGCTGCTTCTTGATCCTGCGCCTCGCGCTGGACGGCACGCTGCGCGCGATTCTCGGCATCGTGCTGCTCAACGCGATCATGGTGGTGCCGTTCGCCGCCGCGATCCTGCGCCCGGCGGTCGAGCGCGCGCGAGCGCGGCACGATCATCTGTGCCGCGCGCTCGGCATCGCGGGCTGGTCGCGCTGGCGGCTGATCGACTGGCCGATCTTGCGGCCCAGCATCGGCACGGCGCTCGCGATGGCGGCGGCGATGGCGCTCGGCGATCTGATCGGCGTCGGGCTGTTCGGCGACGCCAAGATCCGCAATCTCACGCTGCTGCTCTACGACCAGCTCGGCGCCTATCGCATGGGCGGCGCGGCGGTGACGGCTGCGCTGTTGATGCTGCTGATCTTCGTGCTCTACCAGGTGATCGAGCGAGGAGTGGGTGGCCGTGCCGCACCTTGATGTGAAGGACCTCGCCTTTCGCTACGAGGACATGGCGATGCAGTTCGACCTGGCGGTCGAGCGCGGCACGTTCCTGTCGATCATCGGTCCCTCCGGCGCAGGCAAGAGCACATTACTGTCGTTGATCGGCGGGTTCGAGCGGCCGCTGAGCGGCCAGGTGCTGGTGGATGGCGCCGACATCACGTCGCTCGCGCCGGCGGAGCGGCCGTGCACCACCTTGTTCCAGGATCACAATCTGTTCGCGCATCTCAGCGTCGAGCGCAACGTGGCGCTCGGCATCGATCCCGATCTGCGCCTGAGCGAAGCGCAACGCGCCGAGGTGCGCCAGTCGCTGGCGGATGTCGGCCTGGCTGGCATGGAGCACCGTCTGCCCGGGCAGTTGTCCGGTGGCGAGCGCCAGCGCGCAGCGATCGCGCGCTGCCTGGTGCGGCACCGTCCTATCCTGCTGCTGGACGAGCCCTTCGCCGCCGTCGGTCCCGGACTACGGCGCGAGATGCTGGACCTGGTACGCGCACTGCAGGCGCGCCTCGGCTTGACCATTGTCATGGTGACACACGATCCCGGCGACGCCCGCCATGCCGGTGGCCGCACGGCGTTCGTGCAGGCGGGGCACATTGTGCTGGTGGATGATACGGAGCGCGTGCTTGGGTCGCAGATGCCGGAGGTGCGGGCGTATTTGGGGAGCTAGCCTGTCCGGACCAAGTCCGACCATGATGAAAAGGGGTCGTGTGGCTACTGCAGCAGCGACTTGCGCGAGGTGACGAACTCCTCCACCGCGCCGGCGAAGGTGTCGATTTCGGCGTCGGTGGTCGGCAGCATCAGGGCGATGAAACCGCGGCGCGCGTAGTACTGGCCGCCTGCAATCAGATCCAGGTGCATTAGGTTCTGCAGCTTGGTGCGCTTATCGGCGCCGGCGGGATCGAGATCGCCGGGTCGTTTCACGTCGTTGCGCGTGAAGTGGATGCCGACGAACGAGCCGGCGCCGGTCGCCTTCAGCGCGACGTCGTGGCGCTGTCCGACCTCGTTGATCGCCTGGCGCAGCTTCTCGCCCTTGTTGTTGAGCTTGTTGATGGCGGCCGCATTCAGGATCTTCTTGAGTCCGGTCAGGCCGGCGGCCATCGAGAGCACGTTGTTGTTGAAGGTGCCGGCATGCGGCCAGGCGTCGGCGCGGTCGGGATCGAAGCGCGACATCAGGTCGACGCGCCCGCCGAACGCGCCGAAGCTCATGCCGCCGCCGAGATACTTGCCGAGCGTGGTCATGTCGGGCGTGACGCCGACCATCGCCTGATAGCCGCCGGTCGACAGGCGCGAGGTCATCACCTCGTCGAAGATCAGGATAACGTTGCGCTCGGTACAGGCGCGGCGCAGCGCCACCAGGAAGTCGCGCTCCGCCGGGATGCATCCGCCGCCGCCCATCATCGGCTCGACGATCACGGCCGCGAGCTCATGGGCGTGAGCGCGGATCTTTTCCTCGACGCCGTTGGCGTCGTTGTAGGTCGCGCTAACGGTCGGGATCGGCAGGTTGAGCGGCGCGCCGCCCTTGCGGAAATAGAGCACGCCGCCGTGATAGCCGCCCTCGAAGGCGAGGATCGCGGATTTGCCGGTGGCGGCGCGCGCGGCCTGGATCGCGAACACGTTGGCCTCGGTGCCGGAATTGCAGAACCGCAGCAGCTGGATCGAGGGGAAGCGGTCGCGGATCGCGGCGGCGAGATCGGCTTCGTACTGGTTGGGTCCGCCGAGCACGATGCCGCCCTCGAGCGCGCCGCGCATCGCTTCAAGGATCACAGGATTGGAGTGGCCGTAGAGGCCGGCGGAATATTCGCCGAGGAAGTCGGTGTATTGATGCCCGTCGAGGTCGGTCAGGTGCGCTCCTTCGCCCCTGGCCCAGGCAAGCGGGAAGGGCGAATAGTGCAGGACCGTGCGCGTGTTGCCCCCGGGCATCGACGATCGTGCCGAGGAATGACGCGCTGCGCTCTTGGGATTGTCGGCGACATAGCGAGTCTCCGCCTCTTCCAGTGCGCTCTCTAAGCTGATGTTCATTGAAATCAGTCCTGTCTAGGATTGGTCTTGCCCCGGGCGCGGGCCGTAAGTTAGTGTCGTAACCTGTATACAGCTTCGCGCCGTTATCGTCAGAGCTTGGCCGGAAAAACAAACAAGGGCAACATAGGCCCATCCGGCGGGAGATCGGAACCACAGGGAGGGGTACCATGGGAAATCTGTTCGCGCGCAGGCTCGGCAAGGCATTGCTGGGCGCGGCGATCATTGCGACCGCAATCGCCGTCACCCCGGCTTCGGCCGAGACGGTCTTGAAACGCGGGTTCGGCGCATCGCCGGACACGCTCGACCCGCATATGAATTACGGGGCGCGCGAAGGCTGGATCCAGGACGACATGTACGAGGGCCTGATCGCCGGTGACGTGAAGGGCGAAATGGGCGAAGGCGCAGCCAACAAATGGGAAGTCAGCGACGATGGCCTGACCTGGACCTTCCATCTGCGCGACGGGCTCAAATGGTCGAACGGCGACCCGCTGGTGGCGCAGGACTTCGTCAACGGCGTGATTCGGCAGCTCGATCCCAAGACAGCGTCACCGCGCGCCTATTATTTCAGCTCGCTCGTTCCCCTGGTGGGCGGGCAGGAGTTCATCGACGCGGCGGACAAGGGAGATCCCAAGACAGTAGGCATCAGCGCTCCTGACGACAAGACAATCGTCATGAAGCTGAAGGCGCCGCAGCCGAACATGCTCTATCTGACCGAATCCTACCACATACCGCCGCTGCACAAGCCGAGCTTCGAAAAATTTGGCGAGAACTTCATCAAGCCGGAGAACATCGTCAACAACGGCGCGTATATGATGACCGAGAACGTGCCGCAATCGCACGTCACGCTGGTAAGGAATCCGAACTACTGGAACGCGGCCAATGTGAAAATCGACAAGGTCATCTATGTGGTGACCGAGGACGACCAGACCGAGCTCAAGCGCTACAAGGCAGATGAACTCGACGTCACCAACGAGATTCCGAGCGATCAGCTCGAAGCGGTGAAAGCCGAGTTCGGCGACCAGGTGCGCATCACCCCGTACCTCAACGCCGAATACATTTCCTTCAACATCACCAAGGCGCCATTCGACAACATCAAGGTGCGCCAGGCGCTGGCGATCGGCATCGATCGCAAGGTGCTGCAGGACAAGATATTGAAGGCGGGCTACCAGGCCAACTGTGGCTATACGCCGATCAGCGATCCGCGCTATCCCCAGCCACAGGTGCCGGAATGCGACATGTCGGCGGCGGAGCGCTCGGAAAAGGGCAAGGCGCTGCTGGCCGAGGCCGGTTTCGGTCCGGACAATCCGCTGAAGGTGACGATCGAATCGACGACCGACAACACCGCCAAGAAGATGGCGGAAGGCGTTGCTTTGATGTGGAAGCAGTACCTCGGCGTCGATGCAAAGGTGAATGCCCAGGAGTTTCAGGCGTGGATGGACAGTTTCTATGCCGGCGGCTGGGATGTGCTGAACGACAATCTGGTCGGCGAGATGCCTGGACCAGAGTCCCACCTCGCCTACATGCGGCCGAGCGCCGAATCCGGCTACAACTGGAAGAACGACGAGTACGAGGCGCTCATGGACAAGGCGGGTCTGCAGAGCAGCGTGGAAGAGCGCTACAAGATCATGGCCCAGGCCGAGAAAGTTCTGTTGGACTATTACCTGGTGACCCCGCTCGACACCACCACGCAGCGTCATCTGGTGAAGCCGTGGGTGAAGGGTTGGGAAGGCAACAGCCTCGACACACACCCGACGAAACTAATGAGCATCGAGAAATAGCGGCCTGACGCGGCCCGGCGGTATCCCCGCCGGGCCGCAACCGTTCCCGGTCAATGTTCGTATTCGCCATCAGACGCATCCTCGGCGCGATCCCAACGCTATTCGCGCTCATCGTGATCTCGTTCTTCATCATGCGCGTCGCGCCCGGCGGGCCGTTCTCGTCATACCGGAGGCTGACCGAGGCGGTGCTGGCCAACATGAACCGCGCCTACCACCTGGACGAGCCGCTCTGGAAGCAGTTTGGGCGTTATCTGTGGGGCCTGGCGCATTTCGATTTCGGCCCCTCGATGAAGTACATGGACTATTCGGTCACGGAGCTGATCGTGCAGGGTCTGCCGGTCTCGATCGAGATCGGCCTGTCGGCCATGGTGCTCGCGACCATTGCCGGCCTCGCGCTGGGAATCGCCGGCGCCTTGCGGCGCAACGGCGTCACCGATCTCACGGCCGGCGTCATCGCGATGACGGGAATCGCCGTTCCGACCTTCGTCATCGGTCCGCTGCTGCAGATCGTGTTCGGCCTCCAGCTCAACTGGCTGCCGATCGCCGGCTGGGACGGCTCCTTCGCTGCCAAGGTGCTGCCGGTGTTTGTGCTCGCACTACCCAATATCGCCTACATCTCGCGGCTCACGCGCGGCAGCATGATCGAAAGCTTGCGCACCAACTACGTCCGCACGGCGCGGGCCAAGGGCATCGGCGCGCGGCGGGTGATCTGGAAGCATGCGATGACCGGCGCCATGCTGCCAGTCATCGCCTATCTCGGGCCTGCGACGGCGATCACGGTGACAGGATCGGTGGTGATCGAGCAGATCTTTGGCATTCCAGGCATTGGCCGCTACTTCGTGGAGGGTGCGTCCAACCGCGACTATCCGCTGGTGATGGGCGTGACCATCATCTATGGCGGCATCGTGATCCTCGCCAACATCGTCACCGACGTGGTGCGCGGCCTGCTCGACCCGAAGGTGAGCTATGACTGACGCGGTTGCAGGCGGGCAGGTGCTCGACTCCACCCCCGTCGGTCTGAGCCCGTTCAAAGCGTCGTGGCGGCGCTACAGCCGCAACAAGCTGGCATTCGTCAGCATGATCATCCTGCTGCTGATCGCGCTGGCGTGCTTCGGCGGGCCGTTGCTGTTCCCGTTCGGGACCGAGGACGCCGATTTCGAGAACATCGCCGCGCCGATCGACCTGTTCTCACTCCATCCGTTCGGAACCGACGAGTTCGGCCGCGATCTGTTGTTGCGCGTGCTGGCCGGCGGGCGGGTGTCGCTCTCGGTCGGATTCGTGGGCGCGCTGGCGGCGGTGATCATCGGGGTCGTCTATGGCGCGACGTCCGGCTATTTCGGCGGCAGGCTGGACAATGTCCTGATGCGCACGGTCGACGTGCTGTACGGCATTCCCTACTTCTTCCTGGTCGTCTTGATCAATCTTCTGGTTGGGCGGACGGTGACCGGCTTGTTCGTCTCGATCGTGGTGGTCCTGTGGCTGACGCCGGCGGTGATCGCGCGCGGGCAGGCGGTGTCTTTGCGTCATCGGGAGTTTGTCGACGCGGCGCGGGCGGGCGGCATGACGGAATGGCAGATCATCCGCCAGCATATCGTGCCGAACTCGCTCAACGTCGTGATCGTCTATTCCAGCCTCTTGGTGCTGGAAGTCATTGTCACCGAATCGTTTCTCAGTTTCCTAGGCCTCGGCGTCCAGGCGCCGGCGACTTCCTGGGGATCGCTGATCGACGCCGGAGCGAGCGCCATCGAAACCGATCCGCGATTGCTGCTGCTTCCTGGCGCCTTCCTGGTCGCCACCTTGTTCTGCCTCAACTTCATAGCCGACGGGCTGCGCGATGCCTTTGACCCAAACGAGCGCTGACGTGGCCGTACGGCAGGCGGCGGCGCCGATTCTGTCGGCGCGCGACCTCACCGTCGATTTCAAGCTGGAGCACGGCGTGATGCGCGCGGTCGACGGTGTCAGCTTCGACGTGCGGCGCGGCGAGGTGCTGGGCATCGTCGGCGAATCCGGATCGGGCAAGAGCCAGATCCTGATGGCGGCCATGGGGCTGACGGCGATCAACGGCCGTTGCGCGGGCAGCGTGACGTTCGAGGGCCAGGAGATCCTGAACGCATCGCCCGAGAAGCTGGACAAGATCCGCGGCTCGTCGATGTCGATGATCTTCCAGGACCCGATGACCTCGCTCAATCCCTACATGCGCGTGGTGGACCAGCTGACCGAAGTGCTGGTGGCGCACCAGGGCAAGAGCAAGGCCGAAGCGGTCGACATCGCGGTCGAGATGCTGGAGCGGGTGCGCATTCCCGACGCGCGCCGGCGCATCTCGCTCTATCCGCACGAATTCTCCGGCGGCATGCGCCAGCGCGTCATGATCGCCATGGCGCTGCTGTGCAAGCCGGCCTTGCTGTTCGCCGACGAGCCGACCACCGCGCTCGACGTGACGGTGCAGGCGCAGATTCTCGACCTGCTGAACGGCCTGGTGCGCGAGCTGAACGCCGCAGTGGTGATCGTGACCCATGACCTCGGCGTCATCGCACGCATGTGCGACCGGGTGATCGTGCTTTATGGCGGCCGCATCATGGAGGAGGCGGCGATCGACGATCTGTTCGAGAACCCGCGGCATCCCTATTCGCAAGGACTGATGGCCGCGACGCCACGCCTGGACGACAACACGGCCCACGATCTGCGCACAATCCCCGGCAGCCCGCGCGCGCTGGCGGGCAAGATGAGCGGCTGTCCGTTCGCGCCGCGTTGCGACCGGCGCATCGAGCGCTGCACCGTGGAGACGCCGGCGCTGCAGCGCGGGGCGGGCGGCCGCGCCGCGGCCTGCCACCTGGTGACACCGTAGAGACGGCCGATGATCGAAGCCCTGCTCAGCGTCCGCGACCTCAAGGTCCACTTCCCGATCGGGAAGGGGCTGCTGACCGGCGCCAAGGGCGCGGTCAAGGCGGTGGACGGCATCTCGTTCGATCTCAAGCCGGGCGAGACTCTCGGCATCGTCGGCGAGTCCGGCTGCGGCAAGTCGACGCTCGGGCGCGCCATTCTGCGCCTCACCAAGCCGACGGACGGCACCGTGGTCTGGCTGGGCCAGGATTTCTTTGCGCTCGACAAGGCCAGCCTGCGCAAGGCCCGGCGCGAGCTGCAGATCATTTTCCAGGACCCGCTGGCCTCGCTCGACCCGCGCATGACGGTGGGCGCCATCATCGCGCGGCCGCTCAAGACCTTTCACCCGGAGCTCACGCGGACGCAGATCGACGCGCGCGTGAAGGAAGCGATGGCGCAGGTCGGCCTGGCGCCGGAGATGATGCGGCGCTATCCGCACGAATTCTCCGGCGGGCAGTGCCAGCGCATCGGTATTGCGCGCGCCATGATCCTGCGACCCAAATTGATCGTGTGCGACGAGCCGGTGTCGGCGCTCGACGTTTCGATCCAGGCGCAGATCATCAACCTGCTGCGCCGGCTGCAGCGGGACCTCGGGCTGTCGCTGCTGTTCATCTCGCACAACCTGTCGGTGGTGCGGCACATCAGCCACCGCGTGATGGTGCTGTATCTCGGCAAGGTCATGGAGCTGGCGGAGCGCGATGCGTTCTACGCCAATCCCATGCACCCCTATTCCAAGGCGCTGATCTCCGCCATTCCGCTGCCCGACCCCAAGGCGGAGCGGGCGCGCGAGCGCGTCGTGCTGCAGGGCGACCTGCCGTCGGCGCTCAATCCACCGAAGGGATGCCGGTTCTGCACCCGCTGCCCGATGGCGACCGACCTATGCCATAGTACCGAACCGCCGCTGGCGCCGCGCAGCGACGGCCGGCTGGTCGCCTGCCATTTCGTCTGATACCGGTATTTCAATGACACATTTCGAATCGCTTGAGCCATTTCTGCATCGCCTGTTCCGTGTGAGCGAAGCGTGGGGCGCGCGCCTGTCGCCTGACCGCCGGCATGTTGCGTGGATCGCGGGCAATCTTGGCCCGACATCGCAGCTGTGGCTGGCGCCGGCGGACGGCAGCACACCGCCGAGAGGCTGGGTCGCCAACGAGCGCGACTGCGACTGGTTCTTCTGGGCGCCGGATTCCGGCTCGGTCGTCCTGGGGCAGTCGCGCGATGGCGACGAGCGCGTCGGGCTCAGCCAGGTTGCGCTGGATGGAACGGCGCGCGGGCTGACGGAGGAGCGGCCGGACTACTATATCCATGGCGGCCAGATCGATCCCTCCGGGCAGTTCCTGGTCTATGCCGCCAATCGCGACCCGGCGAGCGGACGAGAGATCGAGACGCCGGTCATCTATCGCCACGAGATCGCAAGCGGCGATCGCGTGCCATTGACGAAGCTGAAGCGTGCAGCCTATGTGACGCCGCGTTTGTCGCCGGATGGACGGCACGTTCTCTATTCCCGCAAGGACCGGCACCCCGCCGGGCGCCAGTTGTGGATGATCGGAATCGACGGATCGGGCGACCGCGAGATCCTGAATGCCGGTGATGCGCGCAAGGCGGATGCGCAGTGGACGCCGGACAGCACGCAAGTGGTGGTGACTGCAGAAGCGGGCGCTCACCGCCGCGTCGGCCTGATCGATATCGCGACCGATGCGGTGCGCTGGCTGATCGACGATCCAGCGCTCCAGATCTCCGGCGCGCACTGGCCGAAGGGCTCGAACCAGATCGTGGTGACGGAGACCAGGTCTGCGCGCGAGGCTACGAGCCTGCTCGATCCGTCGAGCGTCGCACGCACGCCGTTTCCGAGATCCGACGGCACCCTGCTGCCGATCGGGCCCGCGGCCGACGGTGCCTGGATCTGCTACCACTATGACGCCCGCCATCCGATCCGCATCGTGCGCCAGCGGGATGGCGCATTGCAGGCTCTGTCCGATTTCTCCGATCGTCGGATCGCGGGGACAGAGCTGGCGGCGGCGGAGGATTTCCGCTGGCGCGCCGGCGACGGCCTGGAAATCCAAGGCTGGCTCTACCGGCCGAAGGATGCAGCGCGTGGCGCTATCATCCTGGTGCACGGCGGACCGACCGCGCACTCCGAGGACGCGTTCGATCCGGAAGTGCAGTATCTGGTGGCGGCTGGCTTTGCGGTGCTGCAGCCCAACTACCGCGGCTCGACCGGTTTCGGCCTGCCGTTCCAGGAAGCGATCAAGCTGGGGGGTTGGGGCGGGCCCGAACAGGACGACATCGCGCGCGGCGCCGAGGCGTTGATTGCGAAGGGTGTTGTGGCGGCCGGCCGCGTGGGCGTGACCGGCACCTCTTACGGTGGCTACTCGTCCTGGTGTCAGATCACGCGCGTGGCGCCGGAGGTCATCAAGGCCTCCGCGCCGATCTGTGGCATGACGGACCTGGTCGTGGACTACGAAACCACGCGGCCCGACCTGCGGCCCTACTCCGAGGAGATGATGGGCGGATCCCCGGCGCAGGTGCCGGAGCGCTACCGCGAACGATCGCCGATCCATTTTGTCGACCGCATCCGCGGCCGGCTGATGATCGTGCAGGGTCTCAACGATCCCAACGTCACGCCGCAGAACGTGACCGACGTGCGCGAGCGCCTGGACGCCGCCGGCATCCCGTACGAATTGCTGCTGTTCGAGGACGAAGGCCACGGTATCGCCAAGCCCGAGAATCGCAAGCATCTGTGCCGGCAGCTCGCGCGCTTCTTCGCCGACGCGTTCGACCGATGAGCGATATCGCCCGACTGGCGCACGACTGGGCGCGCATCCCGGACTTCTGGGAGATGAACCTCTCCAAGGACGGCAACTGGGCGGCCTGGACCTGGACCGGTGCGACCGAGGCCGGCAATGTCTGGGCGTCGCCGACGGACGGCTCCGCGCCTCCGCGGCGCGTGACGAACGAGCTGGACCATATCTATGTGCGGTCGTTCTCTCCCGATTCCAGCCGGCTGCTGCTCGCGCAATCGGAGGGTTCCTCCGAGCATGACCACCTGATCCTGCTCGACCTGGAAAGCGGCGAGCAGCGTTTGCTGACGCCGCGGCAGGACGATCACTATATTTTCGGCGGCGCCTTCACACCGGATGGCGGGTCGATCCTCTATGCCGCAAGCTGGGACGATGCCACCCAGACCGCGATCGACGGGCAGCGCATCTATCTGCACGACCTCAGCACCGGCACGCGCCGGGCCGTCAGCGCGTCCGACAGCCTCAGCGACCGGGCGCTCGAACTGTCCGATGACGGCAGGTTGGTGCTGTACCATCGGCACGAACGCAAGCCGGGCGGCAGCCAGATCTGGCTGCTCGATCTCAAGACCGGCGAGGATCGCGAGCTCCTCAATGTCGGCGATGCGCGCAAGGCCTATGGATCCTGGCTCGATGACCACAGCATCCTGGTCTGGGCGGAATCGGAAACGCACGATCGGGTCGGCATCCTGACGCTGCCCAGCCTGGACGTGCGCTGGCTGGTCGACGACCCGCAGCGATCGATCGACAAGGCGACCGCCGGAGCCGATGGACGAAGCGTCGCGCTGGTCGACTACCGCCAGGGCGTGTTGCACGCTTCCGCGCTCGATGTCCGCAGCGGGGTGGAACGGCGCATGGAGGCGCCAAGCTTCACCCTCCTGCCGATCGGGCAGTCGCCGGCCGGCGCATGGCTGTGCGAGCGCTATTCGTCCCGCGCGTCGCACGAGCTGGTGCGGTTCGATCTTTCCTCCGGCGCGATGGTCGAGGTATCGCGCACCAAGGATCATCTCGCCAGTCCCGGCATGCGTTTCACGCCGGCGAAGCCGTATCGCTGGCGCTCGGTCGACGGGATGGAGATCGCCGGCTGGCTCTACGAACCGGAAGGATCAAGCCGCGGCCTGATCGCCCATGTCCATGGCGGGCCAACCTGGCATAGCGAGGATTGGGTCTATGGTTCGATCCAGTTCCTGGTCTCCGCCGGCTTCACCGTGCTCGATCCGAACTACCGCGGCTCGACCGGCTATGGCTATGCGTTCCGCGAGGCGATCAAGGAGGACGGCTGGGGCGGGCGGGAGCAGGCTGACATCCGCGCCGGCATCGAAAGCCTGGTGGCGGCCGGCAAGGGCAGGCACGGGCGAATCGGCATCATGGGCTTGTCCTATGGCGGCTATTCGGCCTGGTACCAGATCACCAAGGCTGCCGACCTGGTGAACGCCGCGGTGCCGATCTGCGGCATGTATCAACTCGCCATCGACTATGACGAGACCGGGATGCCGCACGGCCGCGCCTACAGCGAGGAGATGATGGGCGGTACGCCGGCGCAGCAGCCGGAGCGCTACTTCAACGGCTCGCCGGGCAACTTCATCGATCGCATCAAGGGGCGGCTGATGATCGTGCATGGCATGCGCGATACCAACGTCTCGCCGGAGAACACGCTCGCCGCCGTGCGCGATCTCGACAAGGCGGGCATTCCCTACGAGCTGCTCACGTTCGACAACGAGGGACACGGTATCAATCGCGCCGGCAACCGCACCGAGCTGTTCAAGCGGGTCGCCGCATTCTTCGAAGAGGCGTTTGCCGTTTACTAACGCCCGAACTGCACGCATCGGTTGACGTGTCGATCGCCTTGATGTTGAGTGGCTGACGCAACGCCGAGCCGATCGCTGCTGGATTGCCAGTATGTTTGTGCAAGTTGCGATGTATCCATCGGAGCTACCGGAGCAGCCACGGGTCCTGATCGCAGGCCGTGTGTCGCAGGCTTATGGCCGATTGCCGCCGGCCGCGCTCATGTTGCTGGCGGTCATCGCGGTCGAGCTCAGCTGGGCGCTGGCGACCTTCGTTCTTGCGGACGTCGGCGAGTCCGGAACCGCGTGGTTGAGCACGACGTTCGCGGCGGTGGTGTTCACGCTGATCTCGCGGCCGAAGATCGACGGCCGGCTCCGGAAATATTGGCTCCTCGTCCTGCTCTTCGGCCTGACCGATGCCGCCATGACCTTGCCGTTCCTGATGTCGCTGCAACACGGCGTTCCCCTGGGAATCGCCTCGGCGATCGCCTTCCTCGGACCGCTCGGGCTTGCGGTTGTGACGTCGCGGCGATTGATCCACTTCCTGTGGGTCGGCATCGCCGCGCTGGGCGTTGCGTTGCTGACGCCGGCGATCGGCGATGATCTCAGCATGGTCGGCCTCGGCTTCGCGGCGGTTTCCGCGATCGCCTGGGCGGCGTTCGTGCCGGCCACCAAGCTGGTCGGCCGTGCATTCGGGGGGCGTGACGGCTTGACGTTCGGCCTCTGGGCCTCGTCGCTCATGCTGTTGCCGTTCGCTGTGGCGGAGGGGACGGTCCTTCACGCCGATGCCCTCAGCATCGGCGGCGTGCTGCTGGTCGCGCTGCTCGGCGCCGTCCTGCCCTGGGCGATCGAATTCAGCGTGATCCAGCGGATATCGGCGCGCACCTATGGAATCCTGGTGACGCTGGAGCCCGCGGTCGGCGCGCTGGTCGGCGCCGTCTTTCTCAGCCAGGCGATCGGCCTCAGCATGTGGATCGCCGTCGCCTGCGTCACGATCGCAGCGATGGGCGTTACGCTATCCGACAAGTCGGAGCAGTAGCCTTAAGTCTCCGCCCACATGCGCAGCAGGTTAGCGTAAATGTGGTGGACCTGATCGGTCTCGAACGCGTCCTCCGCGATCGCGTTCATCTTGTCCTTGACCTGCGCGAGCGAGGCCAGAATCTCGCGTTGCCGATCGTCTCGCACGTAGGATTGCGCCCAGGTGACGGCGACCAGGCGCTCGCCGCGCGTCACCTCCGCCACCTCGTGCAGGCTGGAGGAGGGGTACACCACCACGGAACCGCTCGGCAGCTTCACTTCCTGCATGCCGAACGAACCATGGATGATCAGTTCCCCGCCGTCATACTCGTTGATGTCGCTGATAAAGACGGTGATCGACACATCGGAGCGCTCGCGCGCCTGCTTCGGGCCCATCAGCGCGTTGTCGACGTGCTGGCCGTAGGCCATGCCCTGGCGGTAGCGGCTGATCAGCGGCGGGCGGACGCGCCTTGGCAGCGCGGCGCGGTTGAAGTCCTTGTTGCGCATCAGGGCGCCGATCACAATCTCGTGCAGCACTTTGCGCTCTTCGGCCTTCTGCGAAACCTGCTCGTTGTTCTTGACCCGGCGCGCGCGGCCGCCGGCGGTCTCTGCACCCGGCACGAACGGCAGCAAAGCCGCTTCGTCGCGCAGCTTCTTGATATCCTCTGGGCTCAGGACGTCGCCTATGCATGCAATCATATCGGACCTCGATCCACCTCAATCGCGTTGTTTGTGCCGCGAAGCGCGCCGCCGTTCAAGAGGCGCCGGGCGCTCAGCGTGCGAGGATTTGCCGCGCCGCCACCAATGCGTCGGCCAGCCGATCAATGTCGCCCGTGTCGTTGTGCACGCCGAACGAGGCGCGCACCGTTCCCGGAAGGCCCAGATGATCCATCAGGGGCTGCGCGCAATGGTGGCCAGTCCGCACGCACACGCCGCGCTCGCCGAGCAGCGACCCGGCGTCGTGGGGATGGACGCCATCCACCGTGAAGGAAACGATGCCGATGCGCGCGCGTGGCGTGCCGACCGGTCTAATGCCGCGAATTTCCGCCAGCCGGTCGAGCGCGTAACGCGTCAGCGCCCGGTCGTGCGCTTCGATGCGGTCCCAGCCGATGGCCTCGATGAAGTCGATGGCGGCCGCCAGCCCGACTGCCGGCCCGATCGGCGGCGTGCCCGCCTCGAAGCGCTGCGGCGGATCGGCATATTCGGTGCCGGCGAAGCTGACGGTGCGGATCATGTCGCCGCCGCCTTGCCAGGGCGGCATGGAGGCGAGCAGGGCTGGCTTGCCGTACAGCACGCCGATGCCGTCCGGCCCGTACAGCTTGTGGCCGGTGAAAACCAGGAAGTCGCAATCCCAGTCCGTCACGTCGATCGCGAAATGCGGCGCCGCCTGTGCGCCGTCGACCAGGACCGCCGCGCCGGCGCGATGGGCCCGCGCGATGATCTCCTTGATCGGCGTGCGGGTGCCGAGCGCGTTCGAGGCGGCGGTGACAGCGACCAGCTTCGGCTTGCGCTCCAGCAGGCGATCAAACGCCTCGAGAGCAAGGTCGCCGTTGACGTCGATCGGCGCCGGCATGAGGTCTAAGCCTTGCCGATCGCACAGCAGCTGCCAGGGCACGATGTTGGCGTGGTGCTCCAGCGTCGTGACCAGAATGTGCTCGCCGCTCTTGAACCGCGACCCGAACGCGTGGGCGACCAGGTTGACCGCCTCGGTCGCGTTGCGCGTGAAGACGATGCTGTCCGCCGACGGCGCCTTCAGGAACCGGGCGACGCGCGCCCGGGCGCTTTCGTAGGCCTCGGTGGCGGCCTCGCTCAGCGGATAGACCGCGCGATGGATGTTGGCATAGCTGGTCTCGTAGAACTGCCGCATCCGGTCCAGCACGGCCTTCGGCTTCTGCGCGCTGGCGGCGCTGTCCAGATAGGCGATGTCGCGCGCGGTCAACAGCGGGAAGGCATCGCGCGGAACCAGGGGGCTGGAGGCAGGGGATGCTTGTTCAATCATGCTGACCAGCAGTTAAAAGCTCCGGGAATAGCGGCGGTTCCTGACCAACAAGTCAAGACTTGGCGCTCGCCTGACGCAGTCTTGACTTGAATCGCATCGTTCCACGCCTGACCATCCGCAGGAGCGTTGACTCTGTCCGTGGCTGGTGCAGAATGGCGGGATCGTTCGTATACGAACGATCCTCCGGCCGGTGGGCCTGTTCGATCGCGCTGGGGATCGCGCTGGCAGAGTCTGGGAGCAAATCAATCGGCCCGCCAAAGGGCCGTTACAAGGAGGGAGCCTGATGTCTAAGACGAACTCACGGATCACCCGCCGGCGCTTTGTCGCCGGGGCCGGTGTGATCGGCCTTGGCGCCGCGACGGGCGTCATCGCCGCGCCGCGCATCGTGCGCGCCGAAGGCAAGATCACGGTCCTGAACTGGCAGGGCTACGGCACCGACGAAGCCTGGGCGGTTGAAGCCTTCAAGAAGGCGACCGGCATCGAGGTGGTGCACGACTATTTCAACTCCGAGCCGGAGATGATCACCAAGCTGCGCACCAATCCCGGCGCGTACGACGTGGTGCTCACCAACTCGTCATGGAACGGCGTCGCTTCGGGCGAGGAGCTGATCCAGGCGATCGACACCGCGCAGATCAAGCATTTCGCCGACCTCAATCCGTCGCTGCGCGATTCCGCGCTGCTGGCCAAGGATGGCAAGGTCTACGGCGTGTCCTGGGTCTGGGGCATGACCGCGATTGCCTATAACACCGAGAAGTTCAATCCGGCGCCGGATTCGGTCGAGGTCCTGTGGGACCCGAAGAACGCCAAGCGCGTCTCGGTCCGCGACGACGCGGTCGAGGCGGTGTCGTACGGCGCGATCGCGACCGGCCAGGATATGAACCATCCGAAGGACATCGAGAAGGTGAAGGCGAAGCTGCTGGAGCTGAAGCCGCAGATCGCCACGCTGTGGTCGTCGGAAGACGAGTGGAACAAGCTGTTCCAGTCCGGCACCTTCGACGTTGCCGTGTATTGGAGCGGCTCGGCCGCGCGGTCCAAGACCAACTACAAGCTGCCGGTCGGCTACATGGTGCCAAAGGAAGGCGGCATCGGCTGGTTCGACGGTCTCGCCGTTGCCAGCAACGCGCCCAACCTCAGCGGCGCGCATGAGTTCATCAACTACATGGTCGACCCGACTTTCTACGTTCAGTGGGCGACCACGGTCGGCGCGCCGGCCTCCGCGAATACCAAGGCCAACGAGCAATTGCCGGCCGATGACGTGGGCCGCCAGATCCACGGCGACCAGGCGGCGATCAAGCGCCTGCAATTCATGGCGCCGCTCAGCGACGACGAGCGCCAGACCTTCTCCGACATGTGGACCGAGGTGAAGGCGGAGTTCGCGAAGTAACTGACGCCTCTTTAGGCGACACGATATGCGCCACCGGTGCGGGACCACCGGTGGCGCATTCCTTAGGGCTGATCGGAATTGATAGGAACAGGGGATGGCCGTCGCAGATCGACGGAATAGGGGAGCGATCCTGGGCCTCACCGGGCCGGCTTACCTGTGGCTGACGGCAACCATCTTCCTGCCGCTGTCGGCGATGCTCTATTGCAGCTTCCTCGCCAAGTCGCCGCTGGTTCCAGCGCCAGCCAGCTTCACGCTCAAGCATTACGCGGCCCTCATCGACAGGCCGGTCTACCAGCAGCTGATGCTGTGGTCGCTGGAGCTCGGCGCCGTCGTCACGATCTGCTGCCTCGTCATTGGGTATCCGGCGGCGCTCGCGCTCGCCAAGGTGATCAAGGGCCGCTGGCGCGAGGCGATGTTCCTGATGGTCGTGCTGCCGTTCTGGAGCAACGCGCTGGTGCGCACCTTCTCCTGGACCATGGTGCTGCGGAGCGACGGACTGGCGGATCAGGCGATCCACTTCGTTGCGCCGTGGGCGCCGAGGTTTGATCTGCTCTATTCGTATCCGGCGGTCGTGGTCGGTCTCGTCCACTCATACCTGCCGTACATGATCCTCACCTGCTACATCTCGCTGCAGGCGATCGACGATTCCGTGATCGAGGCCGCGCGCAGCCTCGGCGCGCGCTCCGGCGCCCTGTTTCGCCGTGTCGTGTTTCCCATGAGCCTGCCGGGCGTGCTGGCTGGCTCGGCGCTGATCTTCGTGCCGGCGGTCGGATCGTTCATGGAGCCGCGCATCCTGGGGGGCATCAAGGCCCCGACGCTCGGCATGACGATCGAGGACCAGTTCACCGTGACCGCCAACTGGCCGCTCGGCGCGGCCCTGTCGTTCATGATGCTGGGCGCGGTGCTGCTGATCTGCCTTGCCCTCTATCCGGCGGCGCGCAAGCGCATGGAGGGGTTATGAAGCTCGGCTCCGCCTTGCTGACCGTGCATCTCTGGCTCGTGCTGGTCTTCCTCTATGTGCCGATCGTGGTGATGGCGGTGCTCAGCTTCAACGCTTCGCCGCTCTACGCTCTGCCGTTCGAGTTCGATCTTGTGTGGTACCGCGAGCTGGCGGGCAACGCCAAGCTGATCGACGCCGGCATTCACAGCGTCGGCATCGCGATCGTGAACACCATCATCGCGACCGCGCTCGGCACCATGGCGGCGCTGGCCTTCGCGCGCTACCAGTTTCGCGGCAAGACCATCCTGCAGCTGCTGCTGTTCCCGCCGGTCGCGATTCCCTGGCTGGTGATCGGCACGGCGATGCTGGTGTTCTTCTACTGGATCGACATCAAGCGCGGCTTGTTCGCGATCCTGCTGGGCCACGTCGCCTTGTCGCTGCCTTACGTGATCGTGGTGGTCGGCGCGCGGCTTGCGACCTTCCCGCGCACGGTGGAGGAGGCGGCCGCGACCTTGGGCGCGACGCCGTGGCAGACCTTCCGGCACGTGACCGCGCCGCTGCTGGCGCCGGGCGTCATGGGCGGCGGCTTGTTCGCCTTCGCAGTCTCGTTCGACCAGTTCGTCATCTCGTATTTCTTGGCGCCGCCGGGCGTGACCACCCTGCCGGTGGAGATCTATGGCGCCATCCGCAAGGGCTTCACGCCGGAAATCAATGCCATTTCGACCATCATCATCTTGGTGTCCATGGGTGCTCTGTTGTTGACCGCGCGTTTCTATCGCTTCGGCGGTGAGCGATGAGCATCGTCACCGTCACCGATGCAGTGAAGAAATACGATGCGGTGGCGGCGCTCGATGGCGTCACCATGACGTTCCACGACGGCGAGTTCTTCGGCCTGCTGGGACCGAGCGGCAGTGGCAAGACCACCTTGCTGCGCGCGATCGCCGGCTTCGTCACGCTGGACCGCGGCCAGGTGCTGATCGACGGGCAGGATGTCGGCGGCGTGCCGGTCCATGCCCGTAACATCGGCATGGTGTTCCAGAACTACGCGCTGTTCCCGCACATGTCGGTGGCGGAGAACGTGGCGTTCGGGCTCGAAGTGCGCGGCCGCCCCCGCGAAGAAGTCGCGCGGAGCGTGAAGGACGCGCTGGCGATGGTGCGCCTGGGCGGGCTCGAGCAGCGCAAGCCGAAGCAGCTGTCGGGCGGGCAGCAGCAGCGCATTGCTCTAGCGCGCGCGCTGGTGACACGGCCGAAGGTGCTGCTGCTCGACGAACCACTCGGTGCGCTCGACAAGCATCTGCGCCAGGAGATGCAGGTGGAGCTGCGCCGCATCCAGCGCCAGGTCGGCATCACCACCATCTTCGTCACTCACGACCAGGAAGAGGCGCTGACCCTCTCCGACCGCATCGCGATCTTCGATTCCGGCCGCATCATCCAGGAAGGCGCACCGATGGCGGTCTATGAGCATCCAGTCACCAGGTTCGCCGCCGGCTTCCTGGGCGAGGCGAACTTCCTGCAGGGCCGCGTGAGTGCAATGGAGGCAGGCGGTCTGGCGCGCATCGCGTTGGACATCGGCGGCGAGGCGTCCTGCCGGCTGTCGAACGGGCAGGTGGGGCAGACGGTGTTGCTGGCGCTGCGGCCTGAGAAGATCACGCTGACGACCGGCTGCCAGGCCGGCATCAACGCGCTGCGCGGCAAGGTGCTGGACGTCGTGTTCTCCGGCAACAGCACGACCTATCGCATCGCGGTCGGCGAGCAGGTGATGACGCTGTTCCGGCAGAACCTCGCGCAAGGGACCGTGGCGCCGGGCACCGAAGTCGTTCTTTCCTGGTCACCCGATCATCTTGTACAGGTCACGCCGTGAACCGTCTGTTCGGCCCGATCCCGCCCACCGCGCTGCACATCGTCGTCGACATGCAGGAGCTGTTCCGCTCCCACCCCGAATGGGGCACGCAAGCTCTGACCGCCATCATTCCGCCGATCCAGCGCCTGCTGAAGGCGAAGCCGGAGAACGCCTATTTCAGTCGCTTCATCCCGGCGCAGCGTGCGGACCAGGCGGAAGGCATGTGGCAGCGCTACTACCATCGCTGGCACAGCGTCACCTTGGATCAGCTCGATCCCGCCCAGATCGACGTGGTGCACGAGCTGCTGCCATGGGCCAAGCGAGCCGGCGACAAGCCTGGCTATTCGGCGCTGGCCAGCGCCGAGATCCGCGCTGCCGCGACCGCCGCGCGCGACGTCATCCTGACCGGCGTCGAGACCGACGTATGCGTGCTGGCGACTGCGATCGAGGCGATGGAAGCAGGCTTGCGCGTGATCCTGGCCGCTGATGCGCTGACCAGTTCCTCGCTCTCGTGCCATGCCAAGGCGCTCGACATCCTGCACGATCGCTTCGACGAGCAGATCGAGGTGGCAAGCGTGGACCAGATCCTGGCGGCCTGGAAATGACCGACGCGCTCGCAAGGCTGCAGGCGAGCGGCCGCGGCTGGAACAGCTGGGCCAGCGAATGGCCGGCGCAGATGAGCCAGCTGCCGCGCGGCCTCACGCTGACGCCGGTCGCCTATGCTTCCAGCAAGAACGCCTTCACCGATTTCCCGGCACAGGGCGGTGCATTTCGCTATGGCGCGCGGTCGGTGCGCGGCGAGCAGATCGCGCTGCGGCTGTCGCACGCCAGTACGGAGTTCGACCTCAGCTACAGCCAGCCGGAGACCGATGCCCTTCGGCTGAGTTGGTCGACGGTGAAGCTGGGCGAGTGGGGCCTGCGGTTCTGGCTGTGCTGGACTCTCCGTTGGCAACCGGATGCGAACGAACCCGCGATCGAATGGACCTACGACGAGAAGTCCGGCGAGCTGAGCGCGACGCACCCGCGCCACGGCGCCGTGGTGCTGGCGGAAGAGGCGCCGGCGCTGCTGGCAACCTTCCATGCTGATCCAACGGCGCTGCGAGTTGAATTCGAGCAGCAGGGCTATTTCTATCTCGGCTCGCGCGGTACGCGCGGTCCCTTCCCGTGCCTGCGATACAATTTCGAGGAGATGCCGCGCCTGTCGCTCGCCATCGCGTTCGGTGCGACGCGCGACGAAGCCGCGGCGAAGGCACGTCGCGCGCTGGCAGCGACGCCGGAGAACTTGCTGAGACTTCAAACTGGCCAGGGCAACCAGGCGCTTGATGCAGTGCGCGACGTGGTCGGCTGGAACTCGGTGTGGGATGCCATCAACAAGCGCCCCTATACCTCGCTCTCGCGGGCCTGGGTGGCACAGAAATTCGGTGGCTTCGGGCTCTGGCTGGACGACATCTTCTATCACGCCTGGATGGCGGCGTTGTTCGACCGCGACATCGCGGTGGAGAACCTGGAGGCGCTGATCAGCGTGGCGCAGCCCGCCGGCAACCTGCCGTGCCTGATGACCGGGCGCGACAGCTGGGTCGACCGCTCGCAGCCGCCGATCGGAAGCCTCGCCACCTGGATGATCGCGGCCCACAGCGGTGATCCCACCATCGTCGATCTGGCCTACGACACGCTGCTTGCCAACCACGATTGGTGGTTCCGTTGGCGTGACGGCAATGGCGACGGGCTGATGGGATGGGGCACTACGCCGGGCGTGGGCTCGGGCCTCTATCGCGGCACCAAGCTCGGCGCGCGCGACGAGTCCTCGATGGACAACTCGCCGATCCACGACGAGACGGACCTGGATCGCGCTAGCGGCATGCTGACGGCAGCCGATGTCGGATTGAATTCGCTGCTGGTGCTGGATGCGGAAATCCTGAGCCACTGGGCGGAGCAGCGCGGCGACACTGCGACAGCGCAGCGGCTGCGCCACCGCGGCAGCGCCTTGGCCGCCAAGGTACGCGACCGCCTGTGGGACGACGAGCGCAAGGTATTCGCCAATCGCCTCTGGGGCCAAGACGGGGCGAATGGCCGCTTCGTGCGCTCGATCGCGCCGACCAGCTTCTATCCGCTGCTGGCAGGCATCGCGACGCCGGAGCAGACCCAGCATCTGCTGCACTGGCTCGACGATCCGCGCAAGTTCGGCGGCTTCTGGCGCCTGCCGTCGGTGACGCGCGACGATCCCGCCTATCACGACAACGTCTATTGGCGCGGACGGATCTGGCCGCCGCTCAACCTGCTGACCTATCTCGGCCTGCGCCGGGCCGACCAGCGTGCGGCGGCGGAACGCCTGGCATCCGATAGCCATCGCCTGTTCGAGCAGGCGTGGCGCAAGGGCCAGTGCCCGGAGAATTTCAACGCCGAGAGCGGGCTCGCGGACGATCAGCCCGACACCGACCTGTTCTATGGCTGGGGCGCGCTGATGCCGCTGATCGCGACCCTCGACATCTCGCGCCTGACGCCGTGGGCCGGCTGGGAGATCGAGCTCAAGCCCGGCACATGGAGCCTGGGACCGCTGCGTGTCGGTGGCCACGACATCAAGATCGCCGCGGCCGATGGCTGGGTCTCGCTGCGTCGCGATGGCGTCGAGACCGCCGCGACCGATATGCAGGGAACCTTGTGGCGGGTGGCGATCGCGGAGGATGCCTTGTCCTGCCTGTCCACCGGTGGCGGTCGCGTCCGCATTCCGGGCGCCTCAATCGACCGGATGATCGAAGCCAGCTATGATGGCAAGGCTTTGCCGTCCGAGGCTGCGCCTGCCGGTGGCATCGAATGCGCGGTGCCGGGCCGGAAGAGTTGCGCGGATCTCGTGCTGCGCTGGCGGAATTAGGGGATGGCCTGGTGATCGTCGTTTTCGGCTCGCTCAATGTCGACCTGACCGTGCCTGTCACGCACCTGCCGGAGCCGGGCGAGACCGTGCTCGGTCCGGGCTACCAGATGGTGCCGGGTGGCAAGGGCGCCAACCAGGCGCTGGCGGCCGCACGCGCCGGCGGCAAGGTCGCGATGGTGGGCAAGGTCGGCCGCGACGGCTTCGCCGATGTCGCGCTGTCGGAACTGCGCGCCGGCGGCGTCGACATCACGCGGGTCGAGCGCGACGAGCATCCGACCGGCTGCGCGCTGATATGCGTGGATTCCAAGGGCCAGAACCAGATCGTGCTGGCGACCGGCGCCAACGCCACCGCGCTCGAGCGCCAGGTGCCGGACGAATGGCTGACGCCGCAGACCGTCGTGCTCATGCAAATGGAAGTGTGGCCGGCGCAGAACTGGGCGCTGGTGGCCCGCGCCTCCGCGCGCGGCGCGAAGATCCTGCTGAATGCCGCGCCCGCCGGACCGATCCCCGGCATCGCGCTTGCGTCGCTCGACTGGCTGATCGTCAACGAAACGGAGGCAGTCGCGGTGGCGGCGGGCCTCGGCCTCGGGCGACTGGAGGCGCGCTCGGCGGCGGCGGCGATCGCAGGCGCGGCCGATATTACATGCATCGTGACCCTGGGCGGCGAGGGGGCTTTGGCATTCGAGCCGAAGCTGTCCTGGCAGGTGGGCGCGATGGATATCTCGCCGATCGACACCACAGCGGCGGGAGATGCCTTTGTCGGAGCCTTCGCTGCGGCCATTGCGGCCGGGGCCGAACTGCCGGAGGCGCTCCAACGGGCCTCGGTCGCGGGCGGTCTGTCTTGTCTGACTCGCGGCGCGCAGACCAGTTTGCCGCAAAAATCTGCAATCGAAGCGAAACTTTCCGAAATTGCGCCGCCGCGGCAGCTCGATTACTAGGAACCCATTGATCGGCATCTTGTTTTAAGATCAACAGGATCGCAGGTAATTGTAATATTCGCCTGTTCTGCAGACCCCGGTGTGGGGTCAAAGATTGCGGTTAGCTCAAATCTGAACTAAATTGTAGTTGGGGATTAAGAGGGCAATCGCCGGATGCACATCGATCCGAAGGACATGATTGTGGATGACGGGACAGAACTGCCGATGCCTGACGGGACGCAGGCTGTGGCAGACCTAGATTTTGGAGCGGTCGAAGGTGGTGGGCTGACCAGCTCGCTGGACCAGACCGTGACTCTGACGCTGGGCGAATTGCTCCCGGATTCGAACGGCGAGATCGTCATCGTCAATGGCGGGGATGACCCGCAATTGCAGATCGTGACCGAGCTCAAGCTGCTGGAATCCGGTGTGGCGCAGGATCACCTGACGGAAAGCGGCCTGCAGGTCGGCGGCTTCAACTACTGGGTGTTCGAGGACGGCACCAAGCTGTTCTATGCGCCTGGTCTTTCGGTCGAGCTGCAGCACCACATCTGACGAATCCTGCTAGTCCGGAGAAGCCAAAGGGCCGCCGATCCAGCGGCCCTCGTCGTTTGAGCGGGCCCGATCGGATGGGCGCGTCAGGGCAGCGCTTCCTCTTCCCCGTCATCGTCTTCCGGCGCCAGCACGTCGGTCAGCGAACTGAGCGAACTGCGCAGGCGCTTGCGCCGCACCAGCTTTTCCTGGGCCTTGGTCGGAAAATCGGTCAGGACGACAATCCGCTTGCTGATGAGGATATCGATCAAATCCTCATAAACCCGGATCATTTCCAGGTCGGACTGCAGCATGTTCCCGCGCTCGCCGCGCGCAGCGTCAGGATCCGAGAACTCTGCGATTTCGGGGCTATTGGTAGCGAGATATTCCGGCGCTTCGTCGCTGCGCTCGCGGAACAGGGCAACTACGCGACCGCTCGCGTCGCGTTTTACGAATGGCATTGCCCACTTTCCCCGCTCAAGATGAGGTCCCTATGCGATTGGGGATAGCTCACACCGCATGATTAGCATAGAATGACACTTCCTCAAGGAAAAACATCGACTAGACGACGTTCTTAGCACCAAGCATGAGCGCTGCGGACACCGCAATCTCCTCACATTCCGGCGCCCGGGCCCCGTCCGAGGGCGGGCCCGCCCGTGCGCCACAACTCAAGATCATCCATCGCATCGTCCAGCATCGTGGACGACGCTATTCGCTGAAGCTCGGCGCGGACATCTGGGAAATCCTGGAACGCTCCGCGCAGCGCCGTGGCAAAAGGCTGAATCGTCTCATCGGCGAGATCGCGGAGACATGCCCGCCGGGCGCCAACCTGTCCGCGACGCTGAGGTCCTATTGCGTCGACGAACTCAAGCTGCAGGTCCACGATCTCGAGCAGAAGTTGCGCGAACTGTCGATGAGCACACAAGGCATTTCAGCGGCCTCGGTGGCCGATGCGTGCCCGGCGCCGTGCTTCCTGCTCAACGCGCAGAACCTGGTGCTGAAGACCAACGCCGCGGCGCAGAAATGGCTGTCGATCGACGAAGCCTCGCTGCGCGACAAGCCGATCGATCGCTACATGCAGATCAAGGTGCCGGTGCCGTTGCCGCAGATTCTCGAGCAGTATGCGGCCGGCCGCTCCAACGTGTTCCCCGCGCGTGTCATCTGCCTGCGGCCCGGCCGGCTGATCATGGCCAAGGGCAGCATCTGCCCCGCGGTCGTGCGCTCGGAAGGGGATCTGCTCTACTTCCTCATGATCGACGCGTCGGCATAGCACGTCGCCTCGCTGCCACCGTCTGATTCGCTGATTCGAAGGCGCCCAAGCCAAGCGCTTGGCGATTCCTCCGTTCGGCTGAGGCGTTGTCTCCAAAAAAGCCGAGAAATCGCGCATCTCATCATACCGGCGTGTGAGTCAGCACTCCTGTGTTCAGCCGGGGTTCATCTGCATTTTCGATAATTGCCACTCGAAAGAAACCATTCCTTAACTTTTCGGGCACTGGGCGCAAACGCTCGCTAACGACCTGAAATGAATAGGAATGAAACAAGACTTGGGGAGATTTCGGCCGTTCGCGGCCGTGATTTCAGCGAGGGGCGCGGGGCAAACGGAGGAATGCGGCGATCCGCCGGCACAGAAGCGCAATAGCGCCTGGCCATCTGCCATGTGAATCACGGTGATCCGCATTTTTTCCTGCCATTGCATCCTCTCAGAGGCGTCTTGGGGACTTGGGGCCTGACCCAACCGGTCGGGCAAACACCGTCGAGTACGGCGCTCGGCGTTGCACATGAGAGGGCAAATAAATGGCGACCGATTCCACGCATCTCCTGCCTGGCGACACCGGCATCGAGACTGACACCGACATGTCCGCGGGCAGCTCGGACCTGGGTAGCCTGCAACTCGCGGCCGCGACCGGCGATGCGATCCCGGTGAACATTCCAGGCGGCCAGCAAGTCGTCGTCATACCGGTCCAGCCGGGCCAGACGATCGCGCTGCCGACCGACGCGGTCGACGGGCTTCTCGCCAAGCTCGGCGCCGATGGCAACCTCGCCATCGTGGTCGACGGCCGCACGATCATTCTGAAGGGCTATGCCGAGGCCAATGGACAGTCGCCGATCACCATCGTCACCAATGACGGCGACGTGGTTGACATCGCCGAAGTCATCGTCGCCACCAACCCCGACATCGCGATCGACATCCAGACGGCCGCTGGTCCCGCGGCCGCGGGCGCACAAGCCGGCACTGATGGCGCGGGCAGCGGCATCTTCGTGCCGTTCGCGGCTGGCGTGCTGCTGGGCGGCTTCGATGCGGAAGGCACGCTGAAAGCGACGCAGCTTGCCTATAAGAACATCGACGACGACCGCGTGCTGTTCACGCGCGAGGAAGCAGGAAACAACCTGCCGCAGGACATCAAGATCGTCCCGGACGAGGGCCAGCCGACGGGCGAAGGTGGTTCGTTCCTGCTGGACGAGGATTTCCTGCCGCCCAACTCGCCGGGCGGCAACCAGGATCTGCCGCAGCCCTCCCCGGGCGACGACGCCGGCAGCGACACGGCGTCCGGCACGGTCGTGGTGGATTTCGGCCTGGACGGCCCGCGCGCATTCGATCCGATCGTGATGTCCGACATCGCGCCGGGCACCGGCAGCAGCCTGTTCGCGTTGAACGGTGGTGCGGATCCGACAGTACCGGGCGGCGAAATCCTGCTCGATCTCGATGCGCCGAACGCCGGCACGCAAGTCCTGCACGGTGTCCTGAACGGCGTCGAGTATTTCCGCATCACGCTCGACACCTCGACCGGCCACTTCGTCGTTGAGCAATTCGAGCCGCTGTTCCACGACGAGCGGAACATCGAGGACAACGTTTTCCTCGACATCGAATTCACGGCGTTCGACTCGAACCTCGATGAACTGCACGCAACGCTGCATCTCGATTTCGACGACGACATGCCGGAGATCGTTCGGACGGACGCGTCGATCTCGCTAGCGGTGGACGAATCGCTCGCGGCGGGCAAGGCCACCGGCGACTTCGACGATCCGAACTACGCGACCCTGCCGCAGGACGGCACGCGCGAGGAAGACGACGAGAACCTAGTGTCTCTGCCGGCATCTCTGACGAACATCGCGCCGGTGATCGGCGCCGCCGAGGCGGGTGCCGCAGGCTTGTTCGATGTCCACATCGGCGCGGATGATTTCGCGAACACCAAGCTGTCGCAAGTCTATAGCCTGACGATCCTGGATGCCGACAAGGACACCGGTCTGACCGACACCCAGACCCAGGACGCGATCTACCTGTTCGACAACAATGGCGTGATCGAAGGCCGCGCCGATGATGGCGACAACAACCCGGACAACGACCCGGTGGTGTTTGCGCTGACGATCCATCCCTTCACCGGCGAGATCTCGATGGCGCAGTACCGGGCCGTCGATCATGGCGGGACCGAGGAGCCGAGCGCGCTGGACGAAGTCACGTATCTCGGCCTCGACAATCTGGCCGTGACGCTCACGGTGGTCGATGGCGACGGCGACAAGGTCGCGAACAGCGTCGATCTCGGGAACTTCGTCTCGTTCGACGATGACCGCCCGACCCTGACGGTCTGCGTCGATGGCAGAGCCGCGGCTGGCCTGTTGGTTGAGCTGGACGAGACGGAAGGCAGCGACCGCTATGCCCCTGGCGAAGCGCCCGATGGAGGCAACACCGACGATGCGGGTCCGGGGCTTGCTCAGCGGACAACCGACATCACAGGCGGCCTGAAGGCGCTGTTCCTCGTCGGCGGCAGCTGCGGGTCCGACGGCCCCGGCACGCTGACCGACAAGCTGAGCTTTGGCGGCTTCGGCGGCGGCGATCTCGATACCAATCTGGAAGCGACCGATGGCGGCGCGATTGTGCTGCACCTGGCGAGCGACACGCTGATCGAGGGCAAGGACGGCGACGGCGACGTGGTGTTCACGATCGAGATCATCGAAGTGAACCCCGGCGAGTTCCAGCTGCAGACCACCCTGTTCGAGGCTTTGGTTCACGGCGACAACACCAAGTTCGACGAATCCGTCCAGCTGCTGCTGGAAGAGGGCACAGTCCAGCTGCAGTACGACGTGACGCGGACGGACGGTGACGGTGACGAGGTCACGGCGTCCAAGTCCATTAACCTGATCTCGGAAGAAGGTTCCTACTTCACCTTCGATGACGATGGGCCGAGCTTGACCGTGACGGCAAAGGATGCCTCCGCTCT
>PNKY01000004.1 GCA_013822765.1 Rhodospirillum sp. | reverse complement strand
AACAAATCGACATTCATCGCCGCACGCACGTGGTCGTCGGCATCGGCGTTGGTTTCTTCGTCGATGACGTCGGTAGCGGCATTGATCTGGTACGTGTCGTTACCGGCACCACCTTTGAGCGTATCGTTGCCTTCGCCGCCGTCCAGCCAGTCGTCTCCGAGATCGCCGACCAGCTTGTCATTGCCGCCACTGCCGGCCAGCGTGTCGTTGCCACCGCCACCAATGAGCAGGTTGGCAGCAGCATTTCCTGTGATCTTGTTGTTCCCGGCATTGCCGGTGGCATTGGCGGCGGTGCCGATCAGCTCGATATGCTCGATGCCCGCAAAAGCCGCGGCTGTCAGGTTGATCGAGACCGACGACCTGACGACGTCATCGGTGTCAGCATTGCCCTCTTCATCGAAGACGTCGGTCAGGGCATTGATGACATAGGTGTCGTTGCCGGCGCCGCCCAGCATCTTGTCGATTCCGGCACCGCCATCCAGCGTATCGTTGCCGGCTTCGCCGATCAGCAGGTCATTGCCGCCGTTCCCCAGCAGCATGTCGTCGCCGTCGGCGCCATTCAGCGTGTCGTTGAGGGCATTGCCGCTGAGCTTGTTGTTGGCCGTGGTGCCGGCGAAGCTCCAGGCCTTGGTGCCGGTATAGGTGTAGTTCTCGATTCCGGCGAACAGGCCCAGCATCAAGCTCGATTTGACTTCGTCGCCGGTGTCGGCGTTCGCCCCTTCGTCGACCTTGTCGTTGGCGTTGTCGACGACATAGGTGTCATTGCCGGCGCCGCCACGCAGCGTATCCGCTCCGGCACCGCCATCGAGAAGGTTCTTGCCGGAGCTACCCTCGATCACGTTGGCTATCGCATTGCCGGTGCCGCTGATGTCGCCGGCGCCGGTCAAGATCAGGTTCTCGATGTTCGTGCGCGTCGCCAGGCTGAAGTTGACGGAGCTCTGAACGATGTCGACGCCGCCGCCGGCCTTGTTGAGCACCGTTTCGTTCACCACGTCCTTGACGGAATCCACGACATAGGTATCGCTGCCGATTCCGCCGGTCAGGGTGTCGTTGCCGCCCTTGCCGTCCAGGATGTTGTTACCATTGTTACCGACGATGGTGTTGCCGAGTTCGTTGCCCGTGCCTTTCAGCGCCAAGCCGGTCAGGGTCAGCTTCTCGACATTCGCGCCAAGCTCGAAGTCGACAGAGCTGACCACGATATCGACACCGCCGGGAGCGCCGCCCGTCGTCTCGATCACCTGGTCGCCGAGATTGTCCACGGCATAGGTGTCGGCGCCATTGCCGCCGCTCAATGTGTCTTCGCCTACGCCGCCGTTCAGCTGATTGGCGCCGATGTTGCCGGTCAGCTTGTTGTCCTGCGCATTGCCGGTGGCGTTCAGTGCCGCGCTACCGAGCAGCACCGCATGCTCGATCGCTCCCGACGCCAGCGCCGCCAGATTGATCGCAATGGAGGAGCGGACGAGGTCATCCGAATCCCCGGACCCCTGCTCGTCGATCACGTCACCGGCTACGTTGATCTCGTAGGTGTCGTTGCCGGTGCCGCCGAACATCTTGTCGGTGCCGATGCCGCCGTACAGCGCATCATTGCCGAGTCCGCCGGTCAAAGTGTCGTTGCCGGCATTGCCCAGCAGCGGGTCGTCGCCGCCGGCACCGTCGAGCTTATCGCCGGCGCTGCCGCCGGAGAGCTCGTTGCCCAAGCCATCGCCGGTGAAGACCCAGGCTGCGGCGCCGGTGTATTTGTAATTCTCGATGTCCGCGTAGAGTTTGCCGATCAGAAAACTGGCCTGGATCCCGTCACCGGTGTCACCGCCGGTGTCTTCGAAAACATCGCTGGCGCTGTCGAGGATGTAGAGGTCATTGCCGCTGTCGCCGTACAGGAAATCGATCCCGGCGCCGCCCGACAAGGTGTCATCGGCGCTGCCGCCGTGCAGCTCGTCATCGCCGAGGCCGCCGTCAAGGAAATCCGTGCCGGTTGCGCCCACGAGCGTGTCCACGCCCGCGCCGCCTTCGAGGCGGTCGGCCCCATCGAAGCCCTCGAGCCTGTCGAATCCGTTTCCGCCCGTGAGGCGGTTGGCAGCGGCATTTCCCCAGATTTCGTCGTTGCCGGCGCCGCCGAAGGCGTTCTCGATGGTCACACCAAACGCGATGCCGAGCAGGCTCGAGGTCGGGCCGTTCTTTCCATCCTGAAAGCAGAATTTCGAATGCGTGCCATCGATCAAGCTGACGAATGAATCGGTGGTCTGGTTGGAAAGGTCGAGCGTGTCGATTCCACCGGCATCCCAGATGGCCCTGTTTACCTCGCTAGTCGCGCTGAACTTGTAGACGTCGTTGCCTTTGCGGGTGTTCATGTTGGCGCCGTAGATGTACTGGATCGCGAGGATGTCCAGCAGCTGCGGCGTGGAGGCGAAGGCGTTTGTAGCCAGCTCCAGGGTGTACGACATCACCGTGTATTGATCGGTATCCTGGCCGGCCAGGACCGGTTCGCTCGGATCGGAGGTGTCGACAAACGGATGATCGAGACCAATGGCGTGGCCGATCTCGTGCAGCATGGTCCAGAAGCCTTCTTGGCCCGGCTTCAGCTGCAGGTTGAAGGGGTATTGCCTGTCGAACCAGATGTCGCCGGACTCGGGATAATGGACGTTCGGGTCGTTGTCCTCGAACGGCGTATAGGCCCAGGCGACGGCGAACGAGTCCTGCGTGACCGAGGCGCTGTTGCCGAATCGGATATCGCCTACATTGCTGGCGGTTTCGCTGACCTGCTTGAAGGTGATGTTGGCGACATCGGACCACTGGGCCATAGCCTGCTTGGCGGCAGCTTGCTGCGTCGCCGTGAACGCCTGGAAGCCGTTGAACGGCTCGTTGTCCAGATAGATCGCGTAGTCGTTCGACCACTTCGACGCGCTGGTTGGAAAGCTGTAGGTCACGACCGCCGGAGTTCCCGCGCCGCTGGCGCCCCATTTGAACCCAAGCCATACGAGCGGATCGATCTGGCTGTTTCCGCTGGTCGGATAGGTTCCGACCACGCCGGTTGCGTTCGGTGACGTCATGAAACTCCCCCAAGCTTCGTGCCGGCCGAGCCGTCAAATCGGCGCCCTCTGCGGCCAGGCACAACCCTAAATCGCGCAAATAGCTCGTCGCATTGATAGCCAGGAAAGTTCACCACTTCACTATCGGAATGTGGTTAACGGCGAAAAATCCTGAAAACGCCACAAATATTACCACCTCGATGGGATTAAAGGCGGACCGGCTCACTCCGGTCCCATGCACTGTCCTCTCCGCCGCCGCGATCAGCCGCGAGTTCGGCGTGATGGATCACCACATGTGCGAGGTCGAGGTGTGCCGCATCTTGGTCGAGCGCGCCGAGCGCGTGATCCTCGCCGCCGACGCCAGCAAGTTCACCGCCAAGGGCCTGATCGCCGCCTGCCCGCTGGCCGAGATCGACCTGCTGGTGACCGACGCCCCGCCGCCCGCAGAGCTGGCGCAAGCCCTGGAAGCGGCGGACGTGGAGTTGATGGTGGCCTAGACGGTCTCCACGATGTAGTTGGCGGTATCCGACTGATTCAAGTGCACATTGAGAAGAGTGACAAGAGTCGTGGCATTATTCATGCCGCCATTCGCATCGACCCGCACCGCCGTGTTGGCGCCGGAGTGGAGGAAAGCCAAGAAGCCGTCTGCGAACGGGTCAGCTGGATCGCCAAAGGAATCCAGCAGATCAGACAGATCCAGGATGTCCCCAGCCGCGCCTTTCACAAAGCCCGTGATCGCGTCGCCGGCGTCGCTCAAGAGATCATAGTCGAAGATATCGCGGCCAGTCCCTCCTGTGAGCTGGTCGATCCCCTCGCCCCCGTGCAGAAGGTCGTTTCCGGCCCCGCCGATCAGAGTATCGTTGGCATTGCCGCCATCCAGGACGTCATTACCGGCGGCGCCATCCAGCTTGTCGTTGCCGTCGCCGCCGGTGACTGTGTCGTTGCCGGTACCGCCGATCAGCACGTTGTTGCCGGTATTGCCGGTGACCTCGTTGTTGAGCGCGTTGCCGGTGCCGTTGCTGTTGACGCTGCCGGTCAGGATCAGGTGGTCGACGTTGGCGCGCGCGGCGAGGCTGTAGGTCACAGAACTTTCGACCGTGTCGATACCGCCGCCCTTGCCGTTCAGGATAGTTTCGGTCACCACGTCGGCGATGTTGTCGACGAGGTAGTAGTCGTCGCCGGCACCGCCGGCCATCGTGTCCCTGCCGATGCTACCATCGAGCTTGTTGGCAAACTCGTTGCCGGTCAGGGTGTTGTTCAAGCCATTACCAGTTCCATCGAGACCAACGAAGCCGGCAATCAGCGTCAGCTTCTCGACATTGACCAGCGCGGCCAGACTGAAGTCGATCGAGCTCTGCACCGTGTCGATGCCGCCAGTGGCTCCAGCGACGTCCTCGAAAATCTGGTCGCCTGCTTCATTGACGACGTAGGTATCGCTGCCCTTGCCGCCCGTCAGGACGTCGGCGCCGATGCCGCCGTCCAGCTTGTTGGCGCCAGTGTTTCCGGTGAGATGGTTGATCGAGTCATTGCCGAAGGCGTTGATCGCGCCGGTGCCAAGCAAAGTCGCGTGCTCAACCAGGCCGCCCGCGAGCACCGCCAAGTTCACGCTCACCGTCGACTTGATCTGGTCGTCGGCATCGAGGCCTTCCTCGGTGATGCTGTCGCCCACGACGTTGATGACATAGAGGTCGTTGCCGGCGCCACCGGCCAGCTTGTCGTTGCCGAGGCCGCCGTCCAGCGTGTCGTTGCCGCCTTCCCCGAACAGCGAATCGTTGCCGCCGCCGCCAACGATACTGTCGTTGCCGTCGCCGCCCTTGAGGGTGTCGGCGGCGCTGCCGCTCGAGATCAAGTTGTTGCCAGCGTCGGCAGTGAAGGTCCAGGCCTTGGCGCCGGTGTAGAGGTAGTTCTCGATGCCGGTGATGCCCGCAGCGATCAGCGCGCTGCTCTTCACCGTGTCGTTGGCATCGGCATTGCCCTGCTCATCCACCCCATCGCCGACATTGTCGACGATGTAGGTGTCATTGCCCGCGCCGCCCTTGAGAATGTCGGCACCGCCCTTGCCGTCCAGGACGTTGTTGCCGGCGTTGCCGATCAGCGTGTTGACGAGGGCGTTGCCGGTTGCGTTGAGGGCGGAACCGAACAGCGTCAGGTTCTCGACGTTCACAAGCGCCGCGAGGCTGTAGGTCGCTTCGCTCTCGACCCTATCGACGCCGCCGCCCTTGGCTTGCGTCAGCAGCTCGATGACCTTGTCGGTCGTGACATTGACCCGGTAGAGATCGTCGCCGCCCTCGCCGTTCATCGAGTCCACGCCCACGCTGCCGTCCAGCGTGTCGTTGCCAGCGCCGCCGACGATGGTGTCGTTGCCATTGTTGCCAGTCAGGCTGTTGGCGGCGCCGTTGCCGGTGATCTTGTCATGACCAAAGCCGCCTTTCGCATCCTCGATCGTGACGTTGAAGGCGATGGCGACATTGCCGTTGCCAGTCAGCCCGTTGTTCTTGACGCCGATCGAGCTGAAGGTACCTGCGCGCAGGTCGATTACCTGGTTGCGAGTCTGGTTGGACAGGTCGATCGTGTCGTGCCCGCCGGCATCCCAGATGCACTCCAGGTATTCCTTGTTGTTCAGGAAGGTGTAGACGTCGTCCCCGGTGCGCGTCGTCATGTTCGCGCCGTACATGTACTGCAGCGCCAGGATGTCATACAGCATCGGGCCATAAGCCTCGAACCCGGGGCTAGCGCCGCTGTAGACGTTGTACGCCATGATCGAGTAGCGCTGGTTCGCCTGGCCCGCCGGCAGAGCAATCTCGCCCACCTCATCGGCGAACGGATGATCGAGGCCGATTGCGTGGCCGATCTCGTGGATCATCGTAGAGAAGCCGAACTCGCCGGGCTGCAGCTCCAGGTTCAAGTCGTACTCATAGTCGAACCAGACGTCGCCGTTCTCGGGGTAGTTGGCGTACGGCGGTCCGTCATACGGTGTCCAGGCCCAGGCAGCCGAGGATGAATTGGTCACCGCGCCGCTGTTGCCGAACCGAATGTCGCCGACATTGTCGAGGTTCGCGCTCTCGTCGATTTCGACGAAGCTGATGTTTGCGACCTCAGACCACAGAGTGAGGGCGGCTCTCGCGGCCGTCCGTTGATTGGCGTCGAACGGCGTAAAGGTGAGCGGCTCGTTCTCGGCGTACGGCCGGCCGTAGGCGCTGATGTCCCAGTGCGCACCGGCGGGTGGAAAGCTGTACGTGACGGTCGCGGGCGTTCCTTCGCCGCCACCGTTGCCCCACTTGTATTCCAGAACCAGGAACGGATCGATCCGGCGGTCGCCGGTTGTGAAATCAAAGGACTCGACGATCCCGGTCTCGAACGGCGATGCCATGCGAAATGCTTCCCCCGTCAATCGCCCAGCCGTGCCGCCAAGGGGCGTCCTCTTCTGGCCGGGGCACAATCCTAAGTCGCACAAACCACCGCTATGCGACCGCTGGTTCGTCGGAATGGTAGCGGGAAAAGGTCACGAGTCCATTACCAGGCGGTGCTGTTCGGCGAAAAATCCTGAAAATGCCCTAATTATTACCACCCGGATGGGATCAGAGAGCGGGGCGTGTGGCCGGCTTGCCATACCAGCCGCCGACCGCCGCCTCGAACGCCATGCCGGCCCGGAACACGTCGGCGTCGCAGTAGGTGCGCCCGACGATCTGGATCCCGGTCGGCACGCCGTTGCCGGCGCGGCCGGACGGGACCGAGAGCACCGGGCATCGGCTCATGGTGTTGAAGGGCGTGGTCATGCACCAGCCGATCACCGGCCAGGTCTCGACCTTCTTGCCGTTGATCCGGACGTCATGGAGCGTCGGGTCGAAATCCGCGCGCGCCGCCGGCAGGGCGTTGGTCGGGCAGACCAGCACGTCGTATTTCTCCAGGATGGGCCCGAGCGTGGCGTACATTTTCGTCGCGACCTCCATCGACCACAGGAAGTCGGCCGGCGTCGATTTCGAGCCGTGCTTGGCGAAGTCCACGGCGTAGGGCGTCATCAGCTTGCGATGCTTCTTCACATAGCCCGCCATCAGGTTGCCGAACAGATGGTTGAGGTGGGTGACGCCCGCCTTCAGCGCGTCGATGGTCCAGCCGAGGTCGACCTCCTCCACCGTCGCGCCGAGCGAGCGGAACACGTCGAGCGCGGCCTTGGTGTTGGCGACCACGTCCTTGTCGACGTTGTAGAAGCCGAGATCGATCGAATAGGCGATGCGCCAGCCCTTGATCGGCTTGAACTGCGTCGGCAGGCGCAGCTTGGGCCGGAGGCTCGCGATGTCGGTCGGGCTCGGCCCGCACATCACGTTCTGCAGCAGGATCGCGTCGGCGACCGTGCGCGCCAGCGGGCCGGTGTGGCAATAGGGATCGAGGTTGAACGGCGGATCGTCCGGATTGCGGCCGTACGGCGGCTTGTAACCGACGACGCCGGAGCAGGACGCGGGGATGCGGATCGACCCGCCGATGTCCGAGCCGGTCGCGATCGGCGTGGTGCCGGACGCCAGGCTCGCCGCCGAGCCGCCGGAGGAACCGCCGGGGGTGAACTTCAGGTTCCACGGATTGCGCGTGACGCCCCAAAGCCGGGTGTGGGTGACGGAGGAGCACGAGAACTCCGGTGTCGCAGTGCGCGCATGCACGATGCCGCCCGCCTTCAGGATACGCTCGTTGTTGGGCGAGGTGACGTCCGGCACGAAATCCTTGTAGATCAGCGAGCCGTAGGAGGTCGGCTTGCCCTTGATCCAGCTCTCGTCCTTGACCGCGACTGGCAGGCCTTCGAGCGCGCCGACGCGCCCGCCGCCCCGCGCGCCCTGGGCGTATTTGGCTTCGGCCTTGCGCGCGGCCGCCAATGCCTCGTCGAAATGGGTGAAGGTGAAGGCGTTCACCTTCTTGTTGACCGTCCCGGCGCGATTGATCAACGCCTGCATCAACTCGACCGGCGACAGCTTCCTGGCGCGGAACAGCGCCAGCGCTTCGGTCGCGGGCAGGTAGCACAGGTCGAGATCGCTCATGACGGGTTACTCCGGGAATGCAGGCAAAAGAAAAGCCCCGGCAGTGGAACCGCCGGGGCTTCGAGGATGAAACTTACTTCAGCACTTCGGTCCAGATCTTGGCGTAGAGGTCGTTGACCTCCGGCGCGCACGGCTTCAGGAACTCGCCGGCGGCCTCCAATTCCTTCGGCACCACCAGCTCGGGCGCGTCCTTCATGTCGGCCGGCATGAACGCCTCCGATCCCTTGATGCCGTTCGCATAGTTGGCGAAGGCCGAGATCATGGCGGCGTTCTCCGGATCCATGATGAAGTTCATGAACAGCTTGGCGTTCTCGACGTTCTTGGCGTCCTTGAGAATTGCGACACTGTCCATGAAGAAGGGGAAGCCCTCCTTCGGATAGCCGAACCGCACGTCGGGATTCGCCTTGCGCGAGCGCAGGGCGGCGCCGTTCCAGTAGAACGCCGCGCCGAAGTCACGGCTGGCGAACTTCTCGATCACGCCGTAATCCATGGCGATCCACTTCGGCTTCGCTTCCTTCAGCTTGTCGCGCACCTTCACCAGCGTATCCTTGTCGGTGGTGCACCACTCGCCGCCGAAATACTTGATGGTGGTGAACATCACGTCGTTCATTTCCGGCGCGACGTTGACCTTGCCGACCAACTCGGCCGGCGGGTCAAGGAAGATCGCCGAGGTGTTGATGTCGCCCTTGTAGAGCGAGGTATCGACGAGGATACCGGTCAGGCCCCACTGCCATGGAACCGTGTAGTGCCGGCCCGGATCCCAATCGACGTCGACCCAGCGCGGGTCGACATTCTTGAAATTCTCCATCTGGTCGGGGCGGGCTTCGAGCAGCAGACCTTCCTTGACCCAGATCTGCACGAAGTTGGCCGACGGCACCACGATATCGAAGCCATGGCCGCCGGCGCGCACCTTGGCGAGCGCAGCATCGTTGGAATCGTAATCGGTGATGGTGACCTTGACCTTGTAGGCGTCCTCGAACTTCTTGATCATCTCGGGGCTGGTGTAGTTGCCCCAATTGAAGATGTTCAGCTCGCCATCAGCACTCGCCACGCTCGCCGAAGCAAGCATGGCCATGCCGACGAGAGCGGTCGTCAGCTTCCAGTTCATCGTAGTCTCCTCAGTTGCACGAACGTCAGTTGCACGAACCGTGACACTCAAACCTTCTTTCTGTTGATGAAGAAGAAGGCCGTAACGCTCAGAATCGAGAGCGCCAAAAACGCCGTCGAGATCGCGTTGATCTCGGGCGTGACGATGCGACGCAATTGGCCAAGCATGTAGGTCGGCAGAGTCTCCTGGCCGCCGGACTTCACGAACTCGGTGATGACGACGTCGTCGAGCGAGATCACGAACGCGAGCATGAAGCCCGCCAGGATGCCGGGCCATAGCAGCGGCAAGGTCACGCGCTGGAACGTCTTCCAGGGCGTGGCGTAGAGATCGGCCGCCGCACGCTCGAGCGTCAGGTCCATGCTCTCCAGCCGCGCGCGGATCGGCAGGTAGGCGAACGGAATGCAGAACGCGGTATGAGCGGTGATCAGATAGCCGAGCCCCGAATATCCGGTCCACACCTTGATGCGCGAGAACACGATCAGCAGCGCCACGGCGGTTACGATCTCCGGCACCATCAGCGGCTGGTTGATGATGGCGTATTTGAACGTCAGCCCGCGATAGTTCTCGGTGCGGGTGGTCGCCAGCGCCGCCATGGTCGCCGCGACGGTGGCGAGCGACGCGGCGCTGACCGCGATGACGACCGAGCGCAGAGCCGCCTCCTGCACCTGCGCATTGCCCCAGGCGGATACAAACCACTGGAACGAGAAACCCTCCCACACCGCCAGCGACGATCCGGCGTTGAACGCGAACACCACCAGGGTCGCGATCGGCAGATAGAGAAAGAAAATGCAGATCATCGCGATGGTGGTGAAGCCGGGCTGCCGGCGGACGTTGAAGCGCCTAGCCATGCCGCGCCCCCGACCTGGTCGCATTGCGGACATAGACCAGCAGCGCCACCATGACGATGACCATCAGCGTGATGGAGATCGCGGAGCCGAGCGGCCAGTTGCGGCCCTGGCCGAACTGCAGCTCGATCAGGTTGCCGAGCATCATGTTCTTGCCGCCGCCCAGCACGCGCGGCGTGACATAGGCGCCGAGCGATGGAATGAAGACCAGGATCGACCCGGCGATGATGCCGGGCTTGACCAGCGGGATGACAATCCGGCGCAGCACCTGCCACGAATTGGCATAGAGATCATAGCCCGCCTCGATCAGGCGGAAGTCGAGCTTTTCCATGCTGGCATAGAGCGGCAGCACCATCAGCGGCAGATAGACGTAGACCATGCCGAACAGGATGCCGATGTCGGTGTACATGATCTGGATCGGGCGATCGACGATGCCGGTCATGATCAGCGCGGTATTGATGACGCCCTCGTTGCGGATCACTTCCTGCATGGCGTAGGTGCGGATCAGCAGGTTGGTCCAGAACGGGATGGTGATGAGAAACAGCCACAGGTCGCGCCGCCGTTCCGGCCGCGTCGCGATGAAATAGGCGGTCGGAAAGCCGAAGATCAGGGTCAGGAGAGTGGTCATGATCGACAGCTTGACCGAGCGCCAGAAGATGGCGACGTGCGCATCTGCGATCGTGATCGTATCGTCGAAGATGTCGCGCTGCAGGAAGACCGAGAACCAGCCGTCGTTCGAGAACTCCCAATACTTGACGTCGCCGTAGTCGCCCTTGACCATGAAGGAATAGAGCAGCACGACCAGCAGCGGCCCAGCCGCCGCGAAGAACACGATCAGCAGCGCCGGCATCGACAGCAGCCAGCGCCGGCGGGTCTCACGGGCGCCCGCCTGGGCGGCAACCTCGGCGGCGCGGTTGCTCATCAGTCCCTCAGCACCTGGGCCGAATTGTCGTCGATCACGATGCCCGCCTGGTCGCCGGGGGCGAGGCTGTTCGGCTTAGCCCGGCTGTTCTGCTGGCGCACGATGAACTCGCTGCCGTCCTGCAGCCGCACGTGGAAGTGGGTGTCGGTGCCGAAATAGACCACGTGCTCCAGCTTGCCGCTGAGCGTCGCCTGGGTGCCGTTGCCGACGATCTGCGCATGCTCCGGCCGCACCACCACGGTCACCTTGTCCTTGGGCGCGAACCCCTGCGGCAGGGTGGCCGCGAGCGCGGCGCCGCCGCAGGTGAGGCGCACGTTGGCCTTGCCGCCGCTGGTGCCCGCCAGCTCAGCCTGCAGGAAGTTGGTCTCGCCGATGAAATTGGCGACGAAGCGTTCCGCCGGATGATCGTAGATCTCGCGCGGGCTGCCGATCTGCAGGATGTGGCCCTTGGACATGACCGCGACGCGGTCGGACATCGTCAGCGCTTCTTCCTGGTCGTGGGTGACGAAGATGAACGTGATGCCGGTCTCGTTCTGCAGCCTCTTCAGCTCGATCTGCATGTCCTTGCGCAGCTTGAAGTCGAGCGCGGATAGCGGCTCGTCCAGCAGCAGCACCTTGGGCTGCGGCGCGAGCGCGCGGGCCAGCGCCACGCGTTGCTGCTGCCCGCCGGAGATCTGGCTGGTCTTGCGGTTGCGCAGTTCTTCCATGCGCACCAGACGCAGCATCTCGGTGACGCGCGCCGCCACCTCGGCCTTCGGCTTGCCAAGCATCTCGAGACCGAAGCCGATATTCTGGCCGACCGTCATGTGCGGGAAGAGCGAATAGTTCTGGAACACGGTGTTGACCGGCCGCTTGAACGGCGGCAGCGGCGCGATGTCCTCGCCATAGAGCAGGATCTCGCCTTCGTTCGGGAACTCGAAGCCGGCGATCAGGCGAAGCAGCGTGGTCTTTCCGCAGCCCGAGGGGCCAAGCAAGGTGAAGAATTCGTTCTGGCGGATGGTGACGGACACCCCGTCCAGTGCCCGGACAGCATCCTGCCCGGCGCCAAATACCTTGGTGACGCCTTTCGCTTCTACGGCCGCGGCCGAGGCCATCATGTCCCCCGCAAGAATTTAGTCTCTTTGGTGTTTTTTGTCGTTTAACGCAAAGCCTCGGCGACAATGTGCCGGTCGGCTTCCTCGCCTGTCAATGCCACGGAAGGGTCATGCCGCCCCTGGCCCTTGGTTCATTGGTTCAGTCGATCTCCGCAGCCAAGTCCTGGTGCGGTTCCGGTGCAATTCCGGAGATCTCCAGCACCATCTTCTCGCGCAGGGCGCGGGCGAAGTCCGCCCGGCTGTTGGCAGCGATGGCGAACGCGGCGAAACCGCCGATCACGGTCCGTTCATAGGTTTCGACCAGCCAGGGCTTTCCTTCGGCGCCGAGGCGTCCATCCTGCACGATCGCGAGGGCGTTGATGGTGATGCCGGCGGCCACCGCCATGTCGCGCGCCAGCGGCGCGGGATGGTGGCTGCGGTTGTCCGGATTGTCGCCGGAGACGTCGATGATGCGCCGCGTCGGCTGGCACGGGCAGACGTCGAAGAGTCTGACCGCAAGGTCAATTGCGTCGCCGATGGCGTTGTAGCTCTGGATCGAGCGCGGCGCCTGCAGCACGGCGTTGCCGAAGGCTGCGGCACTCACCGCGTCCTCGACCAGCATCCAATCCACCATCAGCTGCGCACCGCCGGGGGCACCCCATTCGACATAGGCGATGGCGATGCGGCCGTTGCGGCCCGAGCGGATGGTCGACAGTACTTCAGGATCGGCGACCGCGCCGGCGATGCCCTCCTTCTGCAGCTGGAATTCCGGGGTGTCGATGCTGCCGGAGGCATCGACCGTCAGCACCAGCGCCACGTCGACGCGCTGGCGGTTGACGTCCTGCGCGAGGGCCGCACCGCTCCAGATCGTGCAAGCAAGAGCCAGGGCGAACCGGATGCCGTGCATTGCAGACCCCACCGTTCGACGATGTGGAAACGATCTAGTCGGTCAGTCTGGCGGGAAACCCGGGCGCGCGCAAATCGGTTCCGAGCGCATCCTCCAGCAACTTCACGATCTGGGTCGATTGCGCCACACCGCCATAGGCCGTGCGGCCCTGCTGGAAAATCTCCGCGGTCCGGCGCGCCAATTCGAGGGGAACGCCGAACTCGCGGCTCATGCCCATGGCGAAGCCAAGGTCCTTGCAGGCGAGATCCATGGTGAAGCCGATGTCGTAGCTGCCGTTGAGGACCAGCTGGCTCTCGGTTTCATGAACGAAGCTGTTGCCGGAGCTGGCGCGGATCGCATGGAACGCCTGACCGAGGTCGAGGCCGCCCTTCTTCGCCAGCATCAGCGCCTCGCCCGCCGCAACTAGGTGGACGAAGGCGAGCATGTTGGTGATGACCTTGATGACCGCGGCCGAGCCCAGCGGGCCCATGTGGAAGATCGCGCCGCCCATGGCCTGCAGCGCCGGCTGGTGGCGCTCGAACAGCGTTTGGTCGCCGCCGACCAGCACCGTGATCTCGCCGTCCGCCGCCTTGTGGACACCGCCGGTCACCGGGCATTCGAGCACCGCGATGCCTTTTGCCGCCGCGAGCGCCGCGAGACGCTGGATCTCATCGCGACCCAGCGTGCTCATCTCGATCCAGGCGCCGCCGTTGGCAAGACCTGCGAGAATGCCATCGGGTCCGGCGAGCACCGCTTCGCTGACCGCCGGCGACGGCAGGCAGGTGATGACGGCATCGCAGCGCGCGGCCAACGCCTTCGGGCTGTCCGCCCACGCGGCGCCTTTGGCGATCAGCGGTTCCGCCGCGGCGCGATCGCGATCATGTACCGTCAGCGCAAATCCGTTGCGCAGCAGGCTCGCGGCCAGATGTCCGCCGAGATGACCGAGGCCGATATAGCCGTAGCGCATCAAGGCACCGGATGATTGGTCATCTCGAGATGCAGCCGGTCGCCGGTGTAGGGATTAGCCAGCGCGACCGCCTCATTAAGCTCGATGCCGAGACCCGGCTCGGTCGAGGGGATCACGTAGCCATCCTCCCAGCGGATCGGCTTCTTCAGCAGCTGCGAATGGAAGCCGCTCCAGGTCTGGATGCTTTCGAGGATCAGGAAGTTCGGCAGCGAAGCGGCGAACTGGATGTTCGCCGCGCCTTCCACCGGGCCGCAATAGAGATGCGGCGCGATCTGCGCATAGTGGGTTTCCGCCATGGCCGCGATCTTCTTGGCTTCCCAGATGCCGCCGACGCGGCCGAGCGCCATCTGCAAGATCGAGGCGGCCCGGCATTCCAGCACGCGGGCGAATTCGTATTTGGTGCAGAGCCGCTCGCCGGTCGCGACCGGGATCGAGGTGCCGCGCGCGACCAGCGCCATCTCCTCCGGCATCTCCGGCGGCGTCGGCTCCTCGAACCACAGTGGATCGTACGGCTCGATGCGCTTGGCGAGCCGGAGCGCGCCGGACGCGGTGAATTGTCCATGCGTGCCGAACAGCAAGTCGGCCTTGCTGCCGACCGCCTCGCGCAGCAGCCGGCAGAATTTCTCGGCGCGATCCAGCGCCTCCAGCGAGGGCTGGCGCGGATCGAACGCGGTGTAGGGCGTGACGGGATCGAACTTCAACGCGGTGAAGCCCTGTTTCACATACTCCGCCGCGCGCTTCGCCGACAGCTCGGCGTTGTGATAGATGCTCTCGTCCTCGCCAGCTTGCGGATAGATGTAGGTGTAGCTGCGCAACCGCTCATGCACGCGTCCGCCCAGGAGCTCGTACACCGGCTTGCCGGTCGCCTTGCCGAGGATGTCCCACAGCGCGATCTCGATGCCCGACAGCACGCCGATCAGCGACGGGTCGGGGCGCTGCGAGTAGCCGCTGCTGTAGACCTTGCGCCACAGGCTCTCGATGTGGAACGGATCCATGCCGGCGACGTAGCGGCCGAACACGTCCTCGGCCATCGCCTTGATGACCTGCGGGCCGAAGCTGTCGCAGTAGATCTCGCCGATCCCGGCGATGCCGTTGTCGGTCGTCAGCTTCACCAGAATGAAGTAGCGGCCGCCGAAGCTGGGCGGCGGATTGCCGACGATGAAAACCTGGATGTCCTTTGCCTTCATGGCGCGTCTTCCCCTTTTCGCGAGACCCTAGGGCAAGGCCGATCCGGGCGCAAATACCGGCCGATTCCTGGCGTTGGGTGGTTGGAGATGGTCGGTTCTAGGAGAAAACCGCGCGGTTCTGGCCGGGGTCCCGCTGGCAAAAGCCGCGATGGCCCCCTATATGACGGGACACCGGCCGCGCCACCCTCGCGAGGGGCGACGCGGCCGCCTTTGTTGCTCTAGGGGATGGGAGACCAATGTCCGAATTGATGGCGGAGATCCTGACAGCCGAGGCCCTGGCCGCGTTCGCGACCCTGGCCGCGCTCGAGATCGTGCTCGGCATCGATAATCTGATGTTCGTGCAGATCGTCGCCTCGCGCTGCAAGCCGGAGCAGCAGGATTCGGCGCGGCGCTGGGGCCTGGTGTTGGCGCTGCTCACTCGCCTCGGACTGCTGTTCTCGATCTCCTGGGTCGCGGGCCTGGTGACGCCGATCGCCAATCTTTGGGGCTACGAGCTGTCCTGGCGCGACATCATCCTCGGCGGCGGCGGCATCTTCCTGCTGGTCAAGGCGACCATGGAGATCCACCACTCGGTCGAGGGCGAAGGCGAAGCGGGCGGCAAGCGCACCTATCTATCGTTCACCGCCGCGATCATCCAGATCGCGATCCTCGACATTGTGTTCTCGTTGGACTCGGTCATCACCGCGGTCGGCATGGCGAACAGCCTCGTCATCATGGTGGCGGCGGTGGTGGTGGCGATGATCGTCATGCTGGTGGCCGCTGCGCCGGTCGGCCGCTTCGTGCACAACCATCCGACCGTGAAGATGCTGTGCCTGTCATTCCTGCTGCTGATCGGCACGGCCCTGATCGCGGAGGCGCTGCACTTCCACATCCCGAAGGGCTACATCTACTTCGCGATCGCCTTCTCGGCGGGCGTCGAGGCGCTCAACCTGGTGGCGCGCCGCAAGGCCGCGCGCAAGGCAGACAGCGGCGAGCGGGTCGTCTAAGGAAGCGCCTCTTCGATCGCCGCCGTCACATCCTTGGCGGTCGGCGAGGTCTTGGTCGGGAACCAGGCGGCGAACTCGCCGTCCGGCCCGACGAGATACTTGTGGAAGTTCCAGCGCGGCGCGGCGGCTTCGCCCGCCACCGCGGCCGCCCACTGGTAGAACGGATGCGCCGCGCCGCCGGAGACATGCTCCTTAGCGGCCAACGGGAAGTCGACCGCGTATTGCCGCTCGCAGAAGCGTTTGATCTCGGCCTCGGTCCCCGGCTCCTGGCCACCGAAATCATTCGACGGAACGCCGAGCACCACGAGGCCACGATCGCGGTAGCGCTCCCACACGGCCTGCAGGTCCTTATATTGCGGGGTGTAGCCGCATTCCGAAGCAGTGTTCACGACCAGGACCGCCTTGCCCTTGAAGTCATTGAGCGGCAGCGGGCCGCCGTCGATTGCGGTGAAGGAGAAATCGTGGGCCGTTTTGTCGGCCGCTTGCGCCGAAGGAATCGCCATCAGGACCACCATCAGACATGTGATTGTTCGAAGCATTGTATGCCTCCGGAGGCTGCACACTCCCATAATAGTTTCCAAGTTTAACGCTTTTTCCTGGGCCTGTCCTCCGGTCCCGCAGCTGATGGTGCTACAAAAGCGCGGTCTAGCGCCGGGCTCAATATCATGGGGGGCATCATGGCGAATCTCATCGTTTGCTGCGACGGAACCTGGAACACCGCCGATCAACAGGATGGCGGCATTCCCACCCCGACCAATGTCGTGCGGCTGTTCAATCTGGTGGCCGAGCGTGACAGGGATGGCGTCGAGCAGAAGAAATATTACCACCCGGGAGTCGGCACCGACGGCGGGGCGGTCAGCAGGGTTCTCGGTGGCGGCATCGGTCTCGGGCTCGATCGCAACATCAAGAGCGGCTATCGCTGGTTGTGCAGCAACTACAGCGCCCGCGACCTGATCTTCCTGTTCGGATTCAGCCGCGGCGCCTACACGGCGCGCAGCCTGGGCGGCATGACGACGCGCTTCGGCCTGCTTGACCCCGCCGGATTGACCGAGAGCGAGATCTGGAAGCGGATCGACGATGTGTTCGACAACGGCTATCGCGTGAAAGGCGCAAAGCGGCAGGCCTTTGTCGACAAGGGCTACACGTTCAAGACCGGCGACGCAGGCCTCGACGTGCCGGTGCATTTCATCGGCGTCTGGGACACCGTCGGCGCGCTCGGCATCCCCGATCACCTCGGCGTGCTCAACCTGATCGATGATCCGAGCAAGCACAAATTCCATGACACGGACCTCAACCCGCTGGTCAGGCACGGGCGCCACGCGCTCGCGCTCGACGAGATGCGGGCGAGCTTCGAGCCGACCTTGTGGACGAACGTCAAGGGCCGCGACGTCAAGCAGATCTGGTTTCCCGGCGCACACAGCGACGTTGGCGGCGGCTACCGCGAGATCGGGCTCGCCAACGGCAGCCTGATCTGGATGCTGGCGGAGGCCAAGGAACAGCGGCTCGCGGTCAATGCGGACGTCGAGGCGCAGATCAAGGCCGACTGCCGCGACCTGCTGCACGACTCATTGACCGACATCTTCAAGCTGCTGCCGAGCAAGCCGCGCGCCGTCCCCGCGGTCGACAGCGCAGACCCGCAGTTCCTGCACGCCTCGGTCACCGAACGGTGCAAGATCCCGCCCGTGACCCAGATGCCGTACCGCACTACCAAGCGGCTCAAGAAGGGCGAATCCGCGAGCTTCCCGATCTACGCCATGATGCCGTGGAATCCGACCGGCCTCTTCATGGAGCCGGGCGCGACCTACAAGCTCGAGGCCACCGGCGAATGGCTGGACAGCAATGTTGCCTGCTCGCCAGAGGGCACCGACGACGGCAAGTTCCAGCCGGGCGAGATCGGCCAGGTGATTGGCGGCCTGATCGGCCAGGCCGAATCCCTGTTCCGGAGCGCGACCGGCAGCAAAGCGGCGGATTTCTGGCTGACCAAGCGCCACGAGGACTTCCCATGGTTCTGCCTGGTCGGCGTGATCGCCGATGGCAAGACCGACGAGACAGGCCACGTCACCCACGAAGTCATGAAGATCGGCAAGGGACTCGCCAGCGTGGCAGTGACGCGCGGCGGCTATCTCTACGGTTATGCCAACGACGCGTGGAACTTCTACACCAACAACCGCGGCAGCGTGCAGCTGACGGTCACGCGGCTCACCTGAGCTGAGCTTCAGTGCGCGATGGCCGGCACCCGGTCCGCCGGCGGGGTGTTGCGCGAGCGCTGGCAGCGCACCACGCCGTCGATCACCACCATGCCGATGCCGGGCAGGTCGCCCTTGCGCACGGAATCCAGCAGGTCCCGGCCGGAGCTGTGCTGCGCCCTGTCCATGAACACGAAGTCCGCCGACCGTCCCGGCTCCAGCAGCCCGCAGTCGAGGTTGCGGATGCGCGCGGTGTTGCCGGTCGCAAAGCAGAACACCTGCTCGGCCGGCAGGTCGCCGAAGCTCGACAGCATGGCGATCACCCGCAGGATGCCGAGCGGCTGAACGCCCGAGCCCGCCGGTGAATCGGTGCCGAGGATGACGCGCTCGAGCTGGCCCAGCTGCTTGGCGACCTTGACCGCGTGCAGGCCGGCCAGCTCGTTGCCGTTGTGCACGATCTCGATCGCGCGGCCGCATTGCTCGCACAGGCATTCGATCTGCTTGAGGTCGAGCGCGGTGTGGCCGCCATTGATGTGGCCAATGACGTCGGCGTCGGCTTCCAGCACCACGTCCTTGTCGATGTAGCCCGAGCCCGGGACCGACGGCCCGCCGGTGTGGATGGTCGACTGGATGCCGTGCTTGCGCGCCCAGGCCACCATCTTCTTGGCTTCGTCGCCGGCCTTGACGCTGCCGAGACCCACTTCGCCCAGCAGCGTCACGCCGGCCTTGGCCAACTCGGCGAAATCGTGCTCCTCCATGCCCTTCTCGATCACCGGCGCGCCGGCATGCACCTTGACGCCGCCGGGCCGGAACGCATCGAAGCTGCGCTGCGCGGTGATCGCGAGCGCCTTCAGCCCGACGATGTCCTTGGGGCGGCCGGGCAGATGCACCTCGCCCGCCGAGATCATGGTGGTGACGCCGCCGTTCAGGAACGAATCGATCCAGCCGAGCTGGCTCTGCCGGGGGGTCCAGTCGCCGAACACCGGATGGACGTGGCTGTCGATCAGGCCGGGCGAGAGCGCCGTTCCCTTGGCGTCGACCGTGACTTGTGCGCCGGAGAGATCGAAATCACGCTCCTTGCCGACCGCGACGATGCGGCCCTTGTCCGCAATGACCGTATCGGCATCGAGGATCGGGCGCTGCAGGTCGCCGGACAGCATCAGTCCGACGTTGCGGATGACCATCTTTCCTGCCGGGCCGCCGGCTGCCGTCGGTTCCGCCATGTTCGCCTCCCTTAACGCAACCCGTCTTCGCCCTTGATCTCGCTCTTTTGCAGCCCGCCGACCCGCGGGAACGGCCGGCCGGAATCGGTCACCACGATCGCCACCAGGATCTCGTTCGCGCGCGGCGCGTCCGCGATGCGCACCTCCATGCCATCGAAATGGCTGCGCACGAACGCCGCATCCTTGTGGCCGAGCGGCACGTCGACCGTCGTGCCGATGCCGCCCATCTTCTTGGCGGAGGGGATCAGTGCTGCGCCCTTGCTCAAGACTTCGCGCACCGGCTTGCCGAGTTTCGGGTGCAGGATGGCGGCGGCGTGCTCCAGCTCTCCGCCCTCGCCCACGATTGCGGCCTTGCCGTAGCTCTCGGCCTTGCCGCCTTCGATGCCGAGGGCCTGGACCGCTTTCTTGGTGAGATAGCCGCCGAGTTCTTCGCCGATGTCCATCAGTGGCGTCAGGTCGTCGGCGAACTTGCCCGCGAAGGGATTGGCGATGACCGCCACGGCCGCGGCCTTGCGCGTGACCGGGCTTACGCTCTTGCCGCTCTCGCGGTGGGTTTCCTCGACCGTGACAACGATCTTCCTGATGTCGCTCTTCATCTCTGCCTCATCCCATTTTCTGCAGGATCTCCCGCAGGCTATCGCGGTCCGCCGCGCCGATCGGCTCCAGCGTCTGTTCGGTCACGCGGCCGATGCGTTCCATCGCCTCGTGCAGCAAGGTTTCGCCGGCCGGCGTCAGCGCGATGATGCGCGAGCGCTTGTCCAGCGGGTCCGGCTTATAGAGCACCAGGTTGCGCCGCTTCAGCCGCGCGACCACCCCGGAAATGGTGGCGCGGTCCATGCCGGTCAGCCGCCCCAGCTCGGTCTGCGACACCGCCTTCAGCTCGTGCAGCTTCACCAGGGCGGCAAACTGCATCGAGGTAAGGTCGAGGTCGCTCATGATGCCGGCGAAGATCGCCATGTGGCGCTGATAGGCGCGACGCAGCCAATAGCCGACCTGATGCTCCAGCCGATAGGAATCGGCCGGGTCGCTGCTGGGCGTGCGCTGCTCCGGCTTCATCGGTTTCCGTCTTCGCCCTTGATCTCGCTCGCCTTCAGGCCGCCGGCGCGGTCGTGCACGCGCGGACCGGTGCCCATGGCGAGGATGTAGATGATCTCGTCCGCCTTCGGCGCATCGTTGATGCCGACCTCGATGGCGTCGAAATGGCTGCGCACATAGGCGGCGTTGATGTGATGCAGCGGCACGTCGATGCGCGCGCCGGCCGGGCCGACCTTCTTGGTCGACGGCACGATGGCCTTGGTGCCGCCCAGCACCTCGCGCATGGAATAGCCGCCCGGCGCATGCCACAGCGCGCCATGCTCCAGCTCGCCATCGAGGCCGACGATCGCCGCCTTGCCGTAGCTCTGCACCGCCTTCGGCCCGCCGAGCGCTTCCGCCAGCTCGCGCGCCATGCCGACGCCGAGCTGCTCCAGCGGCTTCATGAAAGGCTGGATGTCCTCGACAAACCGGGCGGCGAACGGGTTCTTGATCACGGTCAGGATGGCGCCGCGCAGGCGTGGCTGCTGCAAGGCCGGCCCGCCATCGTGCCAGATCTTGTCGATGATCAGTTGCGATTTGCGGATGCTGATTTCGCTCATCTCGAATCCTCTCACGCTGCGCGCGATGGCAGTGGTTGTCGAAGGGCGCCGACGACGCGCACCTGGTTCTGCAGCTGCAGATAGGCCGCCGCGATCAGGCCGCGCGCCTGCAGTTCGGCCGCGCGCTGGGCGCCGTTCTCCAACGCCAGCGCGACCTTCTGCGAAGGCAGCAGCCCAACCGCAACCGTGACCGGCAGGTCGCCCAAATCGCTGTCGTCGCGCACATCGCAGGCCGGCAGCCGCTCGATTGTCGGGTCGTCGATGTTGACCGCGTTGGCGATCATGGTCGCCGCCGCGTCGGCCATCGCCGCGCTCGGCGCCAGCACGGTGACGGAATCGGCGATACCCAGGGACTGCGAGCGGCCGCGCCAGCCGGAGGTGGCGATGCCGCGCACCAGGTCGCCGCTGGCGATCTCAATGGTCGCATCCATCCGCGGCAGCGACAGATCGCCGACCACGCCGGCCCGCATGGACTGTCCCTCCGCGAGATGGATCGCGATGTCGCCGCCGTTGTTCACGATCGCTCGGCGCAACGGCGCCGCCTCCGCCATCAGCGCCAGCACATGCTCAGCGACCGCGCCCGCGACGGCGGCCATCGGCGTGATGAACACCTCGCGATAAGGCCAGACCGCATTCACCATGCGGCGTGCGACCGGGCCGCAAACGTAAGGCGGGGCAACATCGACGGGCGCGCGCAGGCTCGCCAGTTCGGCCACCAGCTCCGGCAGGATGTTCGGGAACATCGCTGCAGCAACCTGATAGGCGCGCCGCACATCCGCGGCGTCGCCGTCGGCCGAGATCACGAGGTCGATCGGGCCGTGATGGAGATGCAACCGGTTGCCGGGCAGCAGAGAGGCCTGTGCGCTCATCGGCTGCCTCCGAGGTCCATCGGCCAGGGATTCTCCGCGTGCGGCGCGACCGCCTTCTTGCGCTGGTCGGCCAGCACCTGCTCGACCGGCACGATGTTCTTCACGTGCCCGCCCATCAACCGGTAATCCTCCAGCCTCATGGTGAACTCGATCGGGAACACCAGCGCCGGCGTCGGCACATAGCCGGTCGACCGGTCGGGCATGCGCGCGACGTCGACCATCACCGTGATGCCGCCGCCCGGCCACACATAGGCCGGCGCGCCACCGCAGGTGACGCGCGTCAGCTTGTCCTTCACCGACAAGGTGAGGCGCACCGGGTTCTCCGTTACGCCCGCGCGCAACGAGCCGCCGGCGCCGCCCATGAACAGCACGGTGCTGAGCGCCGGCTCGCAATTCTCCGCGATGCGCGCGACCAGCTTGGCGATATCGGCCGGCGGATCGGCAAGGCGCGGCTTCAGCTGTTCGTCCAGCACGTACCAGGCGTAGTGCTCGCCGGTGGTCGAGACCATGAACAGGCGCAGGCCCGGCCACGCGGTCTTGGGGTCGAACTTCTCGACGATCTCCAGCGGGTCCTTCAAGTCCGTGCCGCCCCAGCCGAGGCCCGGCTTCGCCACCTGGAAATAGCGGCCCGGCGTCGACTTGCGGCCGCGGATCTTGATGCCGCTGGGCTTGGCGTCGAGCATGCGGCCAGCCTGGTGCTCGGTGAAGATGCCGGTGATGTGCTCGTCCACCACCACGACTTCGTCGGCGAGGCCGAACCACTGCTTGGCGAAGATGCCGGTGACGGCGGAGCCGCAGCCGACGCGCATGCGCTCTTCCGAGTGGCCATCGACGATCGGCGCCGTGTCGGCCTGCACCACGATGGTGGAGCCGCCGTCGACCGACATCTCGACCGCTTCCTTGTTGCACAAGCGCATCATGGCATCGCACGTGACGTTGCCCTCGGCCTTGGAGCCGCCGGTCAGATGCCGCACGCCGCCGAGCGAGAGCATCTGCGAGCCGTATTCGTGGGTGGTGACGTGGCCGATCTGCTCGCCCTTCACCCGCACCGCTGCCTGCTCCGGTCCGACATAGCGGTCGGTGTCGATCTTCACCTTGACGCCGCAATAGCTGAAGATGCCTTCGGTCACCACGGTGACGCAATCGACGCCGTCAACCTGGCTCGACACGATGAAGGGCGCCGGCTTGTAGTCGGGATAGGTGGTGGTGGCGCCGATGCCGGTGACGAAAGCATCCGGCTGGCGCACCAGCTCACCGCTCCAGTCGCGCGCGCCTTCGAGGAAGCGCACGGCGCCGCGGCCGGATTCGACCGAGCGGTCGAGCAGCACGAGCGGATCGGTACGCACCAGCTTGCCGTCGACGTTGCCGTAGCGGTCGCAGGCGCCGAGCTTGCCCGGCCGGATGCGGCACAGGACAGGGCAGGCGTCGCAGCGGATGACGCCATCGGCCTGCGGCGTAGGCGCGACTTCATTCATCGCTTCGCCTCCTTGGCGCGGATCGCGGCGCGCAGGCGGTGCGGCAGCACGGGAATCCTGGTCACGCGCACGCCGGTCGCACGATAGATGCCGCCGAAGATCGCCGGTGCGGTGGAGATGAGCGCCGGTTCACCCACGCCCTTGGCGCCGTGCGGGCCGTGCTGGGTCGGCGCCTCGACGATCTTGCAGATCATCTCCGGCATGTCGCCGAAGGTCGGGATCAGATAGTCGTGCAGGTTCTCGGTGCGGCCAGGGATGTACTCCTCCATCAGCGCGAGGCCGATGCCTTGCGCGGTGCCGCCGTGGATTTGGCCCTCGACCTGCTGCGGATTGACCGCCTTGCCGACATCGTGCGCGGCCGCGATCTTCAGCACCTTGACGGTGCCGAGGTCGAGATCGACCTCTACCAGCGCGACCTGGGTCGCAAAGCCGTAGCAGGCGTACGGCACGCCCTGCCCTTTCGCATCGAGCGGCGTGGTCGGCGGATCGAAGCGGCCGTAGCCGGTCAGCACGTCGCCGTGATTGTCGACCGGCAGCGTGCGCAATACGGTGCGGTCCTTGAGCTGCGCGAGCTTGGCCTTGAGGTCGCGCGCAGCCAGCTCGCAGGCCTTGCCGGTGACGAAAGTCTGGCGCGAGGCCGAGGTCTTGCCGGCATCGAGGGTGCGCGCGGTGTCGCCCATCACCAGCGCGATGTCCGTGGCCGCGACGCCGAGCGCGTCCGCCGCGATCTGCGTCAGGATGGTATTGGAGCCCTGCCCGATATCGACCGCGCCGCAATAGAGCGTGATGCGGCCGTCCGCGGAGATGCCGATCTTCACCTCGGATGGATTGCTGAGCGAGGTGTTGCCGATGCCGTACCAGGAGCAGGCGATGCCGGCGCCGCGCTTCACCCGCGCCGAGCCTTCATTGAAGCCAGCAGCGTCCTTGTTCCAGTCGCGCCAGTACGGCTCCAGCACGTCGAGTGTCTCGACGATGCCGACCGAATCCTCCAGCACCTGGCCGGTGATCGTGGCATCGCCGGCTTTGAGCACATTGCGCCTGCGGAACTCCAGCCAATCCATGCCGAGGGCGTCGGCCAGCTCGTCCATCGCCGCCTCGCTGGCGATCGCACTCTGCGGCACGCCGAAGCCGCGGAACGCACCGGACGGCGGGCAGTTGGTGAAGTAGGCCGTGCCGCGCGTCCAGGCATGCGGCACGACATAGGGGCCGGGCGCATGCACCGGCACGCGGTTGGCGACGGTCGGGCCCCAGCTGGCATAGGCGCCAGTATCGAGTTCCGCATGCGACCAGAAGCCGGTGAGCGTGCCGGACGCATCGCAGCCAATCCGCGCCTTGACCAGCGCCGGGTGGCGCTTGGTGGAAGCCGCCATGCTTTCAGGGCGGGTGTAGATGTAGGCGCACGGCTTGCCGGTCAGCCATGCAGCCAGTGCGACCAGCGGATGGACGTTGAGATCGAGCTTGCCGCCGAAGCCGCCGCCGACCGCGCTCGCGATCAGGCGCACCGCCTGCTTCGGCAGGTTCAGGATCTGCGCCAGGTCGTCGCGATGCTGGAACGGATTCTGGGTCGAGACGTGAACCTCCACCGTATCGCCCTTGCGCTCGGCCCAACCGGCCTCCGGCTCGATATAGGCGTGCTCGACGAAGCTGGTCTGGTATTCGACCTCGGCGACGTGCGCCGCCTTGGCGAGCGCGGCCGTGACATCTCCGCAGGTGACACCGCCGTCGGCCAGGATATTCTTGTCCTTACCGGCGTGGATCGGCGCTGCAGCCTTCGCCGCATCGATGCCCATGATCGCGGGCAGCGGCTCATAGGTGATCGGCACGTCCTCGTCGTGAATGGCTTCGGTCGCGGCGCGCGTGCCGACGAACGCAACCACCGGATCGCCGCGATAACGTGCCAGGCCATCGGCCAGCACCGGCTGGTCCTTGATGGTGGGGTAGATGCCATAGAGGTTGGTCGGCACATCGCGCGCCGTCAGAGCGCGCACGAGGCCAGGCCGGGCCGCGACGAACGCGTCGAGGTCGCCAACGGTGAAGCGCGCCGAGGCGTGCGGTGAGCGGATCGCGCGCACATAGAGCGCGTCCGCCGGGATCGCGTCGGCACCATAGTGCTCGGTCCCGGTCAGCTTGGCGGGGCCATCCACCTTGGCGGTGCTGGCCCCGACGTTGCCGGCGCGAACGATCGGCGCGGGCCGGGCGACCTCGAGCACCGCTTCGACGATCTTCTGATAGCCGGTGCAGCGGCACAGCACGCCGCCCAATGCATCCTCGACTTCGGTGCGCGACGGATTGGCGTGACGCGCCAGGAGGTCGCTGGCCGCCATCAGCATGCCCGGCGTGCAGATGCCGCACTGCGCGGCGCCGTGAGCGAGGAACGCACGCTGCAGATCGTTGAGCTTGCCCGCCTCGCCCAGCCCTTCGACCGTGGTGATCGCGGCGCCGGCGCATTGGCCGACCGGCACCAGGCAGGCGCAGACCTGTTCGCCGTCGATCAGCACCGTGCAGGCGCCGCAATCGCCAGCGTTGCAGCCGATCTTGGTGCCGGTGAGGCCGAACTCGTCACGCAGCACGTCCGCCAGGCGCCGCAACCCGTCGCCGCGATAGGCGCGCGCCGCGCCGTTGACGGTCAGCGCCACGGCGCCATGCGAGACCGGAACAGCGCTGATCTCGTTCATACCGCCAGCTCCGACAGCAAGCGGCGCACCGCCACCAGCGCCGCTTCCGCGCGGTAATCCGCGCTGGCGCGCACGTCGTCGATCGGCGCCAGCGGCGCCAGGTGTTCCGGCTTCACCAGCCGCGCGAGGTTGGAGATCGCGACCTCGCCCTTCAAGGCCGCTTCCAGCGCCGGCAGACGCAGCGCGACCGGCGAGCACGAGCCGACCGCGACGCGCGCCTCTACGATCCGGCTGCCGACCACGTCGAGGTAGCCCGCGGCCATCACGATGGAGATGACGAGATACTTGCGGGCGCCGAGCTTGACGAAGCTGCTGTGCGCCGCGCCTTTGGGTTTGGGGATCAGGAGGGCAGACGCGATCTCGTCCGGGCGCAGGGCGATCTTGCGCGGGCCGAGGATGAAGTCCGACAGCGCCAGCCGCCGTTTGCCGCCGCGGCTGACCAATTCGATCTCCGCGCCGAGAGCCAACAGGGCCGGCACGCCGTCGGCCGCCGGCGAGGCATTGCACAGGTTGCCGCCGATGGTGCCGCGATTCTGGATCTGCCGCCCGCCGACCTCGCGCGCGGCGGCCTGCAGGCAATAGAACTGCGCGGGCAGCGACGCTTCGGCGATCGCGGTCCAGCTGGTCAGCGCGCCGATGCGGAACTGCGCCACCTCCTCGCGGATGCCGCGCAGCTCGCGCACCGCCGTCAAGTCGAGGACGCAGCCGACGTCGCGGTCATAGAGCGGCTTGCCCACCCGGGCGGGATAGAAATCGGTGCCGCCGGCGACGATCTGGGCGCCCGATTCGCGCAGCTGCAGAGCCTCGTCCAATGCCTTCGGCCGCGCATAGCGCGGCGTCTGCCCTGGCCCAGTCTCTGCGCGGGATCCCAGCATCCCCGGCTCCCGATCGGTGATCGTTCGTATACGAACGATCTGATCATTCTGCACCCGTGAGCGCCAGAGTCAACCTGCTGTGTCAACGCTGCTGTGCGGGGCGGAAGGCTCAGCCGATCTGGCCGGAGTTGGATAGCGTGATACCGGCCTTGAGCATCTCGCCCCGGGCGGCAACGAGGCTGCCGTTGAGGTCGATGGCGCGGCAGGCGTCCTCAACGACGATGATGGGAAATCCCTCGCGCCGGCCGTCGAGCGCCGACCAGGCGACGCAGAAATCGGTGGCGAGCCCGCACATGAACAGCCGCTTCAGCTCGCGGTCGCGCAGATAGCCGTTGAGGCCGGTCTTGGTCGCGCGATCATTTTCGTAAAAGGCCGAATATGAATCGATTTCCTTGCGGAAGCCCTTGCGCAAGACCAGTTCGCTCTCGCGCGCCACGAGATCGCGGTGGAACTCGGCGCCCTTCGTCCCCTGCACGCAATGATCCGGCCACAGCGTCTGGTCGCCGTAGCCGAGCTTGATGGTGGTGAAGGGATCGCCCTTGTGGGTCGATGCGAAGGACGAGTGGCCCTTCGGATGCCAGTCCTGCGTCAGCACGACATGCTGGAACTGCCCGATCAAGTGGTTGACCAGAGGCACGATCTCATCGCCCTTGGGCACCGCCAACGCGCCGCCCGGGCAGAAATCGTTCTGCACATCGATGACGATGAGCGCATCGTCCGCCGTCGGCGTGATCTTGCCTGCCATGGCTGCCTCTCCCAACCGTGGAGGGAACTATAGGAGTGGTGCGGCGAGGGTGCAACGCGATGGCTGCCGCCCCCACACCACTGTCACCCCGGCCTTGAGCCGGGGTCCATCGTGCAGCCGCCCGTGCAGCGGAAAAGTGGATCCCGGCTCAAGGCCGGGATGACATCGGAATTGGCGGCGTGCCTCAACTCGCGTGCAAGCGCTCGGCGTGCCAGCGGACGTGGTCGCCGATGAAGGTCGACATGAAGTAGTACGAGTGATCGTAGCCCGCCTGCAAGCGCAGGGTCAGCGGCACATGTCTGGCCTTGCAGGCTTCGACAAACAGTTCCGGGCGCAGCTGCGGCTTCAGGAATTCGTCGGCGTCGCCCTGGTCGATCAGGATGTCGCGGGCCCAGCCGCGGCTCGCCATCAAGGCGCAGGAATCATACTCCGCCCACATCTTGTGGTCCGGGCCGAGATAGGCGTTGAACGCTTTCTGGCCCCACGGCACCTGGCTCGGCGCCACGATCGGCGCGAACGCCGAGACCGACTTGAAGCGATCCGGATTCTTCATCGCGATGGTGAGCGCGCCGTGCCCGCCCATGGAATGGCCGGTGACGCCGAAGCGCGCGAAGTTGACGGCGAAGGAACGCGCCACCAGCTCCGTCAGCTCGTTGACGACATAGTCGTACATCTTGAAGTGCTTCGACCACGGCTCCTGCGTGGCGTTGAGATAGAAGCCGGCGCCCTTGCCGAGGTCGTAGCCGGTGTCGTCCGCCACGTCGTCGCCGCGCGGCGAGGTATCGGGCGCGACGATCACGATGCCATGCTCCGCCGCGGCACGCTGGAAGCCAGCCTTGGTGGTCGCGTTCTCCCACGTACAGGTGAGGCCGGAGAGATAGAACAGCACCGGCCAGGGCTGCTTGGCGGCCTGTGGCGGCACATAGACCGCGAACTCCATGCGCGTGCCAGTCGCCTTGCTGTCGTGCGCGAATACCAGCTGATCGCCGCCGTAGCACTTCCAGCGCTTGATCGGCGACAGGCCGGCTTGCACCCAGGATTCCGTGACCATCCGATCCTCCGCCGCTCAAAACATCATGCGTAGCCAGAAACAAAAGCGGCGGAGCCGGGTGGGGCTCCGCCGCGAGTGATAGACAGGGCAGGCTAGTAGACGACGACGCTGCGGATGGACTTGCCTGCATGCATCAGGTCGAAGCCCTGGTTGATGTCCTTCAGCGCCAATTTGTGCGTGATCAGGTCGTCGATGTTGATCTTCTTCTCCATGTACCAGTCGACGATCTTCGGCACGTCGGTGCGGCCGCGCGCACCGCCGAACGCAGTACCCTTCCAGACGCGGCCGGTGACCAGCTGGAACGGACGGGTGGAGATCTCCTGGCCCGCACCGGCAACGCCGATGATGACCGAGACGCCCCATCCCTTGTGGCAGCATTCCAGCGCCTGGCGCATCACCTTCACGTTGCCGATGCACTCGAAGCTGTAATCGGCGCCGCCCTTGGTGAGGTTCACCAGATAGGGCACGAGATCGCCTTCGACGTCCTTCGGGTTGACGAAGTGCGTCATGCCGAACTTGGTCGCGAGCTCCTTGCGCGCCGGATTGAGGTCGACGCCGACGATCATGCCGGCGCCCGCAAGCTTCGCGCCCTGGATGACGTTGAGGCCGATGCCGCCGAGTCCGAAGATCACTACATTGGCGCCGGGCTCCACCTTGGCGGTGTTGATGACCGCGCCGATGCCGGTGGTGACGCCGCAGCCGATGTAGCAGACCTTGTCGAACGGCGCGTCCTCGCGGATCTTCGCCAGCGCGATCTCTGGCAGCACGGTGAAATTGGAGAAGGTCGAGCAGCCCATGTAATGAAGGACCTTCTTGCCATCCAGCGAGAAGCGGCTGGTGCCGTCGGGCATCACGCCTTGGCCCTGGGTCGAGCGGATCGCCTGGCACAGGTTGGTCTTCTGGCTGACGCAGTATTCGCACTGCCGGCATTCCGGCGTGTAGAGCGGAATGACGTGGTCGCCTTTCTTCAGGCTGGTAACGCCCGGGCCAACGTCGACCACGATGCCGGCGCCCTCGTGGCCGAGGATGGCGGGAAACACGCCTTCGGGATCGGCGCCGGACAGCGTGAATTCGTCGGTGTGGCAGATGCCGGTCGCCTTGATCTCGACCAGCACTTCGCCCGCCTTCGGGCCTTCCAGGTCGACGTCGTGGATCTCCAGCGGCTTTCCCGCGGCGACTGCGACCGCAGCACGGACTTTCATGGTTCAACTCCCTCTTCGATCTCTCACTTCAAAGCGCAGCCGAGAGGCAGGTTGGCACCTGCCCCTCGGCGTTTTATCCCAGTCACCGGTTGGTAGGGCTAGGCCGCCAGCTTGCCGGATGCCTTCGCGAGGTGAGTCGCGATCGCGTCCATCAGCGCCGGCGACAAGCAATCATACGGCTCGAGGCCCAGCTCCTTCAGCCGCGCCCGTACCGCGCCCATGTCGCTCGGCTTCGCGGCACCCGCCTCGATGATCGACGACACGAACGCCGCGAACTGCGGCTCCGACCAGCCTTCGTCCTTCGAGAGCTCTGTATGAACGAAATCGAGCCCATAGAACGGATGACCCTTGTTCTCGATCCGGCCGTACATGTGCACGCCGCATCCCGTGCAGGCGTAGCGCTGGATCGTCGCGCTCGGGTCGACGATCTTCAGCTTGTCGGCACCCTTGGTGACCTGCACCTTGTCCTTCCCGATCACCGCGACGACGGAGAACGCCGCGCCTGCCGGCTTCCAGCACTTGGTGCAGCCGCAAGCATGGTTGTGCGCGGTCTGACCGCTCAGCTTCACCTCGACCGGATTGCTCGAGCACTTGCAGGTCAGCGTTCCGCCGGCAAAGCCTTCCTTGCCGCGCTTGATCCCACCGTCCACTGATGGATGAATCTTGACTGCCATTTCTTCGTCCTCCCGTTCTGCCTGGAACATACCTCTTGAAGCGAGGCGATCTGGTTACTCCAACCCCAAAGGCGATATCCGGCACAGCTTAGCCACCGCTGCAACCTTTCGAAAGGCATTTGCAGCCCGTCATGACTTCTTAATGGCTTCAAGATTGCGCCAAACAGCGGCTACCTGGGTATTGTCCTTAGGTAGCATTGGAGGGTCGATTCCGGCTGAGGTTTTTTCGAGGAGAAGGGTGGAGAAGATTAGAATTATTTGAATATTTTCATCGCTGGACCACTACGCGGGAACAAGGATTTATGTGTGGTCCACGGCGATCAACAGAGCTGTTGCATCGTCGGCAATCTTGAGCCGCGGATACTGCATCGCCATCGGATCCGCGGCTTCGATCGCACGCAGTTGTTTGATCAGCGCGTCCGCGCCCAGCTCGGCGGTACGACGAACCAATTCGGCATCGCTCGCAGCATTGTAGTGATCTACCAAACGATAGTAGCCGTCGCTCGCCAGCAAGATGCGCCGCGCGTCACGCGTCGGCATGCGATCTAGGTGAAGCATCGGCACACAGCTTTGCTCCGCTGCCAGGACGCCATACCCATCGGGGAGATTACGACGTTGCCGCTGCGCGCGCAGTCGCGGCAGCATGGCCGTGAACGCCTGCTTGGGATCGGTGATCCCGGTGGCGCGCAGCGCGAGCAGCGCGGCTCTTGTCTCCGCCTCGATCGCGGCGAGCACGGGATGATCCAGGACCGTGACGGCGCCATCGGCTGCTTCGACCAGGACCAGGCAGTCGCCCAGCCGCAGGATCTCGATCTCGGCGCCGATCAATCGCACCAGCGCAAAGCTCGCCGCCGGCGTCTCGCGGCCATCCGCGCCGCGCGCGTCGAGCCACGCAGCCGATTGCCGTCGTTCCAGTTCGCGCGCCAGCGCGCCGACCAGGTCTGCGGCCGGCATATCCGGCGATGCGGAGAGCAGAATGGGCAACGCCTCCTGCACTTGCGCGACGAACCAGGCGGCATCGCTCGGACCCGGCAGCAGCGCCCGGTCATTGATCCCGGTGACGCCATCCAGCACCCAGGCGGCGTGCGGCGCCTCGGCCGGCCAACAGCCATAGCCGTCTTCGTTGACCTTGGTCCCCGGCTGGGTCGCCGCGCTGAGCGGGCTGAAGCTGGAAATCATCGCGAACCTGAAAAATCACGCATTGATATTGAGGAGGAAGTCGGGTCAATGATCGGGCATGCACTCAAGACCGGCTTAAGGGCTTTTTCATGACCAGACTGATCGCGGAAATCTGCATTGATTCGGTGGAAGGCGCCATCGCCGCGGAGCAGGCCGGCGCAACCCGTGTCGAATTGTGCGCCAACCTGCTGGAGGGCGGCACCACGCCCAGCCTCGGCCTGATGGAGACGACGATCGCACGCACCAAGTTGCCGGTGCAGGTGATGATCCGGCCGCGCGGCGGCGACTTCCTCTATTCCGAGATCGAGGTCGAGATGATGCTGCGCGACATTGCCGCGGCCAGGGCGGCACGCGCCGGCGGCGTGGTGTTCGGCTGCCTGACCGCGGACGGCAAGGTCGACGCCAAGCTGACCGAGCGTCTGATCGCGGCGGCGCGGCCGTTGTCCGTCACCTTCCATCGCGCGTTCGACGTGTCGCGCGACCCGGCCGAAGCGCTGCAGACCCTGATCGGGCTCGGCATTGATCGCCTGCTGACGTCCGGCCAGGAGCCGAGCGTGCTGGAAGGCGCGCCGCTGATCCGCCGCCTGATCGAACTGGCGGCCGGACGGCTGATCGTGATGCCGGGCGGCGGCATCACCGCGCGCAACGTCGCGCGCTGCGTGAGCGAGACCGGCGCCAGCGAGATTCATTTCGCGGCCCTCAGCGAATCACCGAGCGGCATGACCCACCGCAATCCGAATGTGTTCATGGGGGGCGAGTTGCGGCCGGCGGAATATGCCCGGCTGGTCACCACCAAGGGCGGCATCCAATCGGTGCTGGACGCCGCGCACTAGGCGGCAACGCCGGCGCGCCAAACCGCCTTCGCTTTGAGATCGTCGCTGATATGGACGAAGTCGGCGCGCGCGCCGGCGGCGATGCGTCCGAGCTCCGGCCGCTTCAGGAACTCGGCCGGATAGGTCGAGGCCATGCGCAGCGCCTCGCCGAGTTCGACGCCGACCTGCTTCACCAGGTAGCGGACGCCCGACATCATGTCGAGATCGGAGCCGGCGAGCGTGCCGTCTTCCAGCTCCAGCGCGCCGTTGCGGCGCCAGACGGTGCGGCCGTTGAGCGTGATGGTCTGCTGGTCCGACCCCACCGTCGACATCGCGTCGGTCACCAGGAAGATGCGGCCCGGCTGGCGCTTGGCGCGTAGCGCGATCCCTATCGCGACCGGATGGACGTGATGGCCGTCGGCGATCAGGCCGCACCACAGCTCGCCGGAATCGAGCGCGCCGCCGACGATGCCCGGCGCCCGGTGAGTCAGCGGCGACATGGCGTTGAACAGATGCGTGATGCCGCGCGCGCCGGCATCGACCGCCGCCAGGATCTGATCGTAGGTGGCGTTGGAATGGCCGAGGCTCACGATGACGCCGCCCTGCACCAGGCGGCGGATGATGGCGGGCGCAACGCGATCCGGCGACAGCGTCATCAGCAGCGTGTCGATGCCGAGGGACAGGATCTCGTCCACGTCCGCATCGGTCATCATGCGCATCAAGTTGGCATCGTGCGCGCCGCGCCGCTCGGGAGACAGGAACGGCCCTTCGAGATGAAGGCCGAGACAGCCAAGCGCAGACGTCGCGATCGCTTGCTTGACCGAGGCGACCGCCTTGGCGGTGATCTCCGGCGAGTCGGTGATCAAAGTCGGCAACAGCGCCGTGGTGCCGAAGCTGGCATGCGCGTCGCAGATCGTGCGCACGCCGTCCGCGGTCGGCGCATCGTTCAGCAGCACGCCGCCGCCGCCATTGACCTGGGCATCGACGAAGCCCGGCGCCAGAACGCCGCCCTGCAAGCGGTGCACCGGCAGATCGCTCGGCACCACCGACTCCGGAACCACGTCGAGGATGCGCGTGCCATCGACCATGACGGCGTGCTGCGCGCGCCGCTTGGTGCCGTCGAAGATCTCCGCGCCTGCGATCGCGAACCGGGTCATCACAAGGTTTCCGTGACTTTCTTGAGAAGAGGCGGCGTGTCCGGATCGAAGCCGCGCGCCCGCGCGATCCGGTCGACCGTCGCGTAGCAGGTCACCATCGCCGACAGCAGCTCGGCCGCCGGATGGCCGGAGGACGCGACCGGCAGATGCGTGAAGCCCTTTGCGCCCGCACCCGCCCCGGCCACGAACACGCGCGCGCCGGCATCCGCCAGCCGGGCGGCGCAATGGTCGAGCGAATCGCCGGCGGCGTCGCGCTGGCGGAACAGCAGCACGGGGAATCCCGGCTGCACGATCTGGATCGGACCATGCAGCACTTCGGCCGCACTGTACGGCTCGGCATGCAGCGACGCCGTTTCCTTCAGCTTCAGCGCCGCTTCCATCGCGACCGGATAGCCGATGCCGCGCCCGATGATGAGGGCGGAACGCGCGGCGACGAACGGCGCCACCATCTCCCACCAATCCGCGGCCACCGCCGCGCGCAACGCGTTCGGCAGCGCCGCCACCGCATCGCCGAGCGCACGATCGCGCGACCAGTCGGCCAGCACCGCCAGCCCCGCCGCCATCGAGGCGATGCAGGACTTGGTGGCGGCGACGCTCTTCTCGGGGCCGGCCTGCAGCGGAATGGTGAGATCGGCCATCTCCGCCGCCGGCGAGTCCGCGTCGTTGACGATCGCGATGATCTTGGCGCCGCCCTGCTGCGCGGCCTTGGCCATCGCCAGCAGGTCGGGGCTGCGTCCGGATTGCGAGATCACCAGCATGACCGCGCCTTTCAGCCGCAGCGGCGTCTGGTAGACCGAGGCGATCGACGGCCCGATCGCCACCACCGGCAGGCCAAGCTGGGTCTCGGTCGCGTATTTGAAGAAGGCCGCGGCGTGATTCGAGGAGCCGCGCGCGCAGATCGCGACCAGGCGCGGATCGACATCGCGCAGCAGCTTGCCGGCGGCGCGGATCGCCTCGCCCGACTGATCCAGCAGGCGCGCCACCGCATCGCCCGCTTCCGCAGTCTCGCGCGCCATCCAGGTAGCGCCGTTGGCGGCGGCGTTCATGAGTGCCCTCCGCCGCTCAGTTGCTCGGTAGTCAGCTCGACCACGAAATCGTAAGCATCGCCGCGATAGTGCGACTTGGTGAATTCCACCGCTCGGCCATCCTTCAGGTAAGAGATGCGTTCGATATAAAGCGCGGGCGCACCGGGCTCGACGCCGAGCACGCGCGCATCCTCCGCGTTCAAGCTCTCCGCCGACAAGCGCTGCAGCGCGCGCACCGGGCGGATGCCGGCGGCTTCCAGCGCAGCATAGAGCGAGTTGCCGATCGCCTCCGGGTTCGCGAGCAACCGCGCTGCCACCACCGCCTGCTCCAACGCCATCGGCCGGTCGTCGGCAAGACGCAGCCGGCGCAGGCGGATCACGCGCTCGCCGGTCGACAGCCCCAGGACCATTGCCTCTTCCGGGGTCGGCGGCGCGACCGTCTTCAGCAGCCAGCGCACGCTCGGCGTCAGGCCGCGCGCCAGCATGTCCTCGGTGAAGGAGGTCAAGCGCGACAGCCGCTGTTCCACCCGCGCCGCGCCGCTGGTGACGAAGGTGCCGGAGCCGCGGCGCTGCGTCAGCACCCCCTCCTCCACCAGGTCGGTCAGCGCCTTGCGCACGGTGACGCGCGAGATCTCCAGCATGCTGGCGATCTCGCGCTCCGACGGCAACGCATCGTTGGCGCGCAGCCGGCCGTCATGGATCGCGGATTGGATCAGGGCCTTGAGGCGCAGATAAAGCGGCCCCGCGGCGGCACCGCCGAAGCTGCTCGGCGCGAATACGGCGCGGGCCTCGGTCATGGCCGCGCCTCCGCCATTGGCGCAGCACGGCCGCCAGCCAGCAGGATTGCACCGTCCAGCGGATCGTGGCGCGGCGCGGTGAGGTACGGCGCGAAGCGCTCCGGCAGGTAAGGCCCATAGGCGCGTCCGATGCTGCCCAGCAGGCAGATGCGCACGACGCCCAGTTTCACGATGTGATCGAGCGCCAAGGTGACGCCGGTCTGGCCGCGCTCGATGATGAAGCGCGCGATCGGATCGTCCTGCTCGGCATGCTCGAACAGCAGCGGCGCCAGTGCGCCGTAGTCGCGCGGCTTGGCGCCATCGACGTAGTGCTGCAGCTTTTCGACCGAGCCGTCGAAGCGCGCCCACACCGCGTCGGTGAAGGGGCTGGGTTCGATCAGCCCGTCGCGGGCGTAGAGCGAGCGGCGCAGCGCCTCGCGGCCGAGATCGGCGCCGCTGCCCTGGTCGGACAGCATGAAGCCCCAGCCGCCGAAGGTCTGCAACTTGCCGCCGATCGAGACCACGTAGACCGCGCCGGTGCCGATCGAGGCGATGGCGCCGTCCTCGCCGGCATGGGCGCCGACACAGGCGATGATGCCGTCATGCTCGAGACGCAGCTTCTTGAACGGCCAGTTGTGCGACAACACCCCCTCCGAGGCGCCGGCCATGTTGGCGCCGGCAAGGCCGAAGCAGGCCGAGCATTGCGCCAGGCGCGAGGCCGGCAGGCCGCCCTTGAGCAAGGCCGCCTCGGACACCCGCGCGATGTTGGCGATCGCCTCCACCGGATCGGTCGCGATGTTCGATGGGCCGCCCGTCGCCTCGCCGATCAGGCGGCCGTCGGCGTCGCGCACGCGCGCCCGGCAGTTGGTGCCGCCGCCGTCGATCCCGAGAAAATAGCCAGCCGTCACAGCCTCACCCGTCAGCCCGCTCGATCGCGGGATAATGCCAATTCACTACCAATATAGAACCGAGATTTCGCAAACGCCAGCGAATATTCCCGGCTTGACGCCAGCCCTCACGCCGGGACACAGTTTTGTCATTCATAGCTGATTTCATGGGGTGAATGGCGTTATCTGCATGCCGATTCGGGTCGAAAACGCAACCTCTGCGAGCCATCGTCCAAACCCATGCAGATTCCATCTCGACACGGGTGGTATTATTTCGGTATTATGATCTCCAAGAAGAATTCTGGGGCAGGCGGATGCAGGGTCGGCAGACCGAACAGATGAGCGCGGAGTATGTGGGCCTCGACACCTGGCCCGACGAGCGCGCGCTGGCCGCGATGCTGGACGCGCAGAGCCGCGGCGTGGCCGCGGTGCGCAACGCCTTTGCCGACATCTCCAAGGCCGCCACGCTGGTCGCCGACAAGATCCGCGGCGGCGGGCGCCTGATCTACGCCGGCGCCGGCTCCTCCGGCCTGATCGCCAAGCTCGACGCGCACGAGTTGCCCTCGACCTTCGGCATCCCGCACAAGCAGGCGCTGGCGCTGATCGCCGGCGGCTCGGGCAGCTTCGACCGCATCGACAACAAGATGGAAGACAGCGCGCCGCAGGCGGTCGCCGACCTGGCGGCGGTGAAGGCAGGCCCCAGCGATGTCGTCATCGGCATCGCGGCCAGCGGCAGCACCATCTATACCTGCGCCGCCCTCGCCGAAGCGCGCCGGCTCGGCTGCGCGACGGTCGGGATCGCCTGCAACGACAACGCGCCGATCTTCAAGGACGTCGACGTCGCCATCCGCCTGCTGAGCGGGCCGGAAGTGCTGGCCGGCTCAACCCGCATGGCGGCCGGCAGCGCGCAGAAGTCGGCGCTCAACCTGCTCTCCACCCTCGCGGCGATCAAGCTCGGCCACGTCTATGACGGCATGATGGTCAACATGCGCGCCGAGAACGAGAAGCTGCGCGAGCGCGCCGCCCACATCGTGGCGCGTGCCGCCAAGGTCGATCTCGAGCTAGCGCGCGCCAAGCTGGTCGAGGCGAAGTTCGAACCCAAGATCGCGATTCTGCTTGCGGCAGGCGCCAGGGATGGCGCTCATGCCGCCCAGCTCCTGCAGCAAGAACAGGGCAATTTGCGCCGGGCTTTGGCCTGTCTCGGCGCAGCGGCCTCTTAGCCAAGGCATAGAACCAGGAAGGCCAAGAAGATAATGGAGGACAGGGTGAGACATAGCTGGAAAATGATGGGCACTGGATTGGTGACGATCCTGATGCTGAGCCTCGCCGCGTGCGGCGAGGAGAAGAAGGAAGAGCAGGCCGCGGAAAGCCAGCCGGCGCAGACCGACACCACAACGGCATCCACCGCGCCGGCGGCGACCCAGGAGGCGGCGACGGCCCCGGCTGGAGAGGTGACGCTGACGATCGAGAGCTGGCGCAACGACGATCTGACGATCTGGCAGGACAAGATCATCCCGGCGTTCGAGAAGGCGAATCCGGGCATCAAGGTCGTGTTCTCGCCGACCGCGCCGACCGAATACAACGCGGCGCTGAATTCCAAGCTCGACGCCGGCACCGCGGGCGACCTCATCACCTGCCGCCCGTTCGACTCCTCGCTCGATCTGTTCAAGAAAGGATACCTGGCGGCGGTCACCGACCTCAAGGGGATGGAGAATTTCGGCCCGGTCGCGCGCTCGGGCTGGAGCACCGATGACGGCAAGACTACCTTCTGCGTACCGATGGCCTCGGTCATCCACGGCTTCATCTACAACAAGGACGCGTTCGACAAGCTGGGCATCACCGTGCCCAAGACCGAGGACGAGTTCTTCGCCGCGCTCGACAAGATCAAGGCCGACGGCACCTACGTTCCGCTCGCCCTCGGCAGCAAGGACCAATGGGAAGCGGCCACCATGGGCTATCAGAATATCGGCCCGAACTACTGGCATGGCGAGGACGGCCGCTTGGCCCTGATCGCCGGCAAGCAGAAGCTGACCGATGCGGATTGGGTAGCTCCATACCAGGTGCTGGCGCGCTGGTCGGCGTATATGGGCGATGGCTACAAGGCGCAGGCCTATCCGGACAGCCAGAACCTGTTCGCGCTCGGCCGCGCGGCGATCTATCCCGCGGGTTCGTGGGATATCTCGCTCTTCAACCAGCAGGCCAAGTTCAAGATGGGCGCGTTCTATCCGCCGGTGAAGACGGCGGGCGACACCTGCTATATCTCGGACCATGTCGACATCGCGCTTGGCATGAACGCCAAGTCGGCGCATCCGGACGAGACCAAGAAGTTCCTGGAGTGGGTCGCTTCGCCGGACTTCGCCACCATCTATGCGAACTCGCTGCCGGGCTTCTTCAGCCTGTCCGACAAGCCGGTCACGCTGCAGGATCCGCTGGCGACCGAGTTCGTGAACTGGCGCAAGGACTGCAAGACCACGATCCGGTCGACCTATCAAGTCCTGAATCGCGGCACGCCCAACCTCGAGAACGAGACCTGGGCCGCGTCCGCCAACGTACTCAACGGCACCGAGACCCCGGAACAGGCGGCCGACCGCCTGCAGAAGGGCCTCGACAGCTGGTACAAGCCCGCGCAGTAAGCGCCGGCCTCACCTCCCTGCCCTGCTCCGATCGGCCGCTTGACGGCGGCCGATCGGGCGGCGGGCGAGGCGCATAGCATCCAATACAACACGCTCGCCATCCCAAGGCTTGGCCCATCGGTCCACCGCGGGATCCACGAGTTCAACCCAGGGCAGATCTGTGGCAAGCATGGGGAACAGCGCGCACGCTCGAGTAAACTCGTGGATGGCAAGGCCAAGCCTGCCATGATGGACTAGGACGCGCGCACCGTGACCGACCTCGCCGCTCCCATTCGCCGACCGTGGCGCTGGCATATCCTGGTGTTCCTGGCGCCGGCGCTGATCGTCTATTCGGCGCTGATGATCATCCCGCTGGCGGAGACGTTGCGGCTGTCGCTGTTCACCTCCAAGGAGCAGGTGGTGAGCTTCGTCGGCTTCGACAACTTCGCCACCCTATTCGGCGATGAGCGCTGGTCGAAGAGCTTCTGGAATGCGCTCTGGAACAACACCTATTTCTTCCTGATTCACATGCTGGTGCAGAACCCGATCGGCATCTGCCTGGCCGCCCTGCTCAGCGTCCCTCGCCTGCGCGGGCGCAGTTTCTATCGCACCGCCTTCTTCATGCCGACCATGCTGTCGTTCGTGATCGTCGGCTTTGTGTGGAAGCTGATCCTGAGCCCGTTGTGGGGCGTCGCGCCCAGCATCCTCGCCGCCGTCGGCCTCAAGTCGCTGTTCGGCCCGTGGCTCGGAGACGAAGCGAGCGCCCTCACCGCCCTATCGCTGATCTCGGTCTGGCAATATATCGGCGTGCCGATGATGCTGATCTATGCGGCGCTGCTCTCGATCCCCGACGAGGTGATCGAGGCGGCGGAATGCGACGGCGTCGTCGGCTTCGCGCAGTTCTGGAAGATCAAGCTGCCGCTGGTGCTGCCCGCCATCGGCCTGGTGTCGATCCTGACCTTCGTCGGGAACTTCAATGCCTTCGACCTGATCTATGTCAGCCAAGGCGCGCTCGCCGGTCCCAACTTCTCAACCGACATCCTGGGCACGTTTCTCTACCGCACCTTCTTCGGGTTCCAACTGCAGCTCGGCGATCCGCACATGGGCGCGACCATCGCGACCGTGATGTTCTTCATCATCCTGGCGGTGGTCACCTTCTACCTGCTCGTGATCCAGCGGCGCATGCGCCGCTACCAGTTCTGAGGCGGCGATGAGGCAGGCACCGATCCTTCGCACCCGGCGCATTGCGATTCATACCATTCTCGGCGGCTATACCCTAGTTGCGATCCTGCCGGTGCTGCTCGTCATCATGAACTCGTTCAAGGACCGGGCATCGATCTTCGCCCAGCCGATGGTGCCGCCCGGCCCCGGCTCCTTCGATCTGATCGGCTACGAGACGGTGCTGAAGCAGGGCGACTTCCTGAGCTATTTCATCAACAGCGGCATCGTCACGGTGGGCTCGATCTTCTTCATCGTGCTGTTCGGCGCGATGGCGGCCTTTGCCCTCACCGAATACCGGTTCCGCGGCAACGTCTTCCTCGGGCTGTTCCTGGCGCTCGGCGTCATGGTGCCGATCCGCCTCGGCACGGTGGCGATCCTGGAGATGATGGCGCGCTCTGGGCTGGTGAACACGCTGACGGCGCTGATCCTGGTCTATACCGCCCAGGGTCTCCCGCTCGCCGTATTCATACTGTCGGAGTTCATGCGCACGGTCAGCGACGATCTCAAGAACGCCGGGCGGATCGACGGCCTGTCCGAATATGTGGTGTTCTTCCGCCTGGTCCTGCCGCTGGTGCGGCCGGCGATGGCGACGGTCGCGATCTTCTCTATGATCCCGGTCTGGAACGATCTGTGGTTCCCGCTGATCCTGGCGCCGGCGGAAGCGACCAAGACCATCACCCTTGGCACTCAGGTCTTCATCGGGCAGTTCGTCACCAACTGGAACGCGGTACTGGCGGCGCTCACACTGTCGATCACGCCGATCCTCATCCTCTACGTCCTGTTCTCGCGGCAGCTGATCCGCGGCATCACGGCAGGAGCCGTCAAATGAGCTCGAAACTCCGCGTCTTCGTCGTCGGCCTCGGCAACATGGGCCTCAGCCACGCCCAGGCCTACCACAGCAATCCCGGCTTCGAGATCGTCGGCCTCGCCAACCGCTCGGAGGTGACGCTGCCGGCGGCGCTGCAATCCTATCCGCGCTTCGGCACGTTCGAAGAAGGTCTTGCGAAGACCAAGCCCGATCTCGTCTCGATAAACACCCTGACCGACTCGCACGCCGATTATGGCATCAAGGCGATGGAAGCCGGCGCTCACGTCTTCATCGAGAAGCCGCTGGCGGCGACGGTGGAGGATGCCGAGCGCGTCGTCGCGACCGCGACGCGGCTGAAGCGCAAGCTGGTGATCGGCTACATCCTGCGCCATCACCCATCGTGGATGGAGTTCATCCGCATCGCCCGCGAGCTGGGCGGCCCGTACGTCATGCGCATGAACCTCAACCAGCAATCCCATGCCGAGCAGTGGGCGACGCACAAGCGGCTGATGCAATCGACCTCGCCGGTCGTCGACTGCGGCGTGCACTACGTAGACGTGATGTGCCAGATCTGCGACGCCAAGCCCAAGCAGGTACGCGGCATGGGCGTGCGCCTCTCCAACGAGATCGCGCCGGACATGTACAATTACGGCCACCTGCAGGTGACGTTCGACGATGGTTCGGTCGGCTGGTACGAAGCGGCCTGGGGGCCGATGATCTCCGAGACCGCCTTCTTCGTGAAGGACGTGATGACGCCCAAGGGCTGCGTCTCCATCGTGATGAAGGAAGGCGCCAAGTCGGCGGACATGGAGACCCACACCAAGACCTCGACCATCCGCACGCACTGGGCGGAACTCGACCGCGACGGCCACTATGTCCGGCCCGACCGGGAAACCTCGATGGCGGACGAGCCTGGCCACCAGGCGCTGTGCGACCGCGAGCAGGCTTATGTGCTGAGGGCCATCCGCGAGGAAATCGATCTGACGCAGCACATGGCGGATGGCGTGAATTCGCTCAAGATCGTGCTGGCCGCCGATCGCAGTGTGCGCGAAGGCCGGGCAATCGATCTATAAGAGGAACGCGACGTGGGGTCTTTGAAGCTACAAGGCGTGCGCAAGTCGTTCGGCGATTTCGAGGCCCTCAAGGGCATCGATCTCGACATCTCCGACGGCGAGTTCGTGGTGTTCGTCGGCCCCTCGGGCTGCGGCAAATCCACCTTGCTGCGCGTCATCGCGGGGCTGGAGGAGCACACGCATGGGCATGTGCTGATCGACGACCGCGTGGTCGACGTGGTGCCGCCGGCCAAGCGCGGCATCGCGATGGTGTTCCAGACCTACGCGCTCTATCCCCACTTGACCGCGCGCGGCAACATGGAGCTGGGCCTGAAGCAGGAAGGCAGGCCGCGCGCCGAGATCGATGCGCGCGTGAACGAGGCGGCACGCATGCTGGCGCTGGAGCCGCTGCTGGACCGGCGGCCGTCCGAACTGTCCGGCGGTCAGCGCCAGCGCGTCGCGATCGGCCGCGCCGTGGTCCGCAAGCCGCGGCTGTTCCTGTTCGACGAGCCACTCTCCAACCTCGATGCCGGCTTGCGCGTGAACACGCGGCTGGAGATCGCGCGGCTGCGCCGGCTGCTGAAGGCCACCATCATCTATGTGACCCACGACCAGGTGGAAGCCATGACCCTGGCCGACCGCATCGTGGTGCTGAACCAGGGTCAGATCGAGCAGGTCGGATCGCCGCTCGAGCTCTATCGCCGGCCGGCCAACCTGTTCGTCGCGGGCTTCATCGGCTCGCCCAAGATGAACTTCGTGCAGGGCCCGGAAGCGGAGACGCTGGACGCCCACACCATCGGCATCCGGCCCGAGCATATTGAGACCAATCTTGAAATTGGTCACTGGAAGGGCGAGATCGCGCACATCGAGCATCTCGGCACCGACACGTTTCTCTATGTCGACGTGCCGAAGGTCGGCACCTTGACGGTGCGGCTCGATGGCGAGGCCGATTACCAGATTGGTTCTGCGATCTTCCTGGCGCCGCGCCGCACGCATCTGCATCGCTTCGACGCCAACGGGCAGCGCATCGCCGCTTGAGTTTTCGCCTTCGCGTTCCAACATCGATCACGAATCTGTGAGTGCGCTTGCACATCATTTGCAGCGGCTGTCAGATTGACGCGCTCACCATAAGCAAGATGACCGTCGCCACCCCTTGCGTGCCGAGGAGGCATTTCATGGAACAGAAGATCATCGACCTCTATGACAATTATACCCATGGCGGCATGAGCCGCCGCTCGTTCTTCGACCGGCTCGTCATGCTGGCCGGCGGCACCGCAGCGGCCACCGCCCTGCTGCCGATCCTCGAGAACAATTACGCCCATGCCGACACCGTCGCGGAGAGCGATCCGCGCGTGAAGGGCGAGATGGTCACGTTCAAGGCCGGATCGCAGGACGTGAGCGGCTATCTCGTGCGGCCCGCGGCGGAGGGCAAGTATCCCTCGGTCGTGGTCGTCCACGAGAATCGCGGCCTCAACCCGCACACCAAGGACGTCGCGCGCCGCCTCGCGGTCGACGGCTTCCAGGCCCTGGCGGTCGACTTCCTGTCGCCGATCGGCGGCACGCCATCCGACCAGGACAAGGCGCGCGAGATGATCGGCACCCTGCAGGCGCCGGATGTCACCGGCTGGGCGCAGGGCGCCGTCGCCTACCTGCGCGGCACGCCCAACAGCAACGGCAAGGTCGGCGCGGTCGGCTTCTGCTGGGGCGGCGGCGTGATCGGCCGGCTGGCGGTGGCCGAGCCGACGCTGAACGCCGGCGTGGTCTATTACGGCCAGCAACCGCCGGCCGAGGAGGTGGCGAAGATCAAGGCGCCGCTGCTGCTGAACTATGCCGGGACCGACGAGCGCATCAATGCCGGCATCCCCGCCTTCGAGGACGCCCTGAAGAAGAGCGGCAAGGACTACACCCTCTACACGTACGACGGCGCCCAGCACGCCTTCCTCAACGACACCAACGAGGCCCGCTACAACAAGGCGGCGGCGGGCCTGGCCTGGGGCCGGACGCTGGAATTCTTCAAGAAGCACCTGGCGGCCTAGCCCGTTCTGGAGACCCCGGACCCCCGATCACGGTTTCGTGATCGGGGGTCCGCAGGGTTGCGCCGGATATCGCGTTCAAGCCAGGAAACCCGCTTTCGCCAAGGGCTTGTCGCTTGAATGAAACTCTTGGGTTTTATAATCTTCGAGCTGTGAAACTCGGGAGTTCAATTTCGCCATGACCCTGCCGTTCCCCTCCAGCAGTCGTAATGACCGCCGGCAGCGCATTGTGCTGGTGGCCTCGCAGATGTTCGCGGAGCGGGCCTATGTCGAAGTCCAGATGGACGAGCTGGCGAAAGCGGCGGATGTCGCCAAGCCGACGATCTATCGCTATTTCAATTCCAAGGAAGACCTGTTCCTCGAGGCGCTGGACGGGACCATGAACGAACTGGTAGCCGAGGTGAGCCGGGTGGCCGACGAGATCGCGCCCGCGCCGGCGGTCTTGCGGCAGGTGATTGCCGCCGCTCTCAAATCCTTTGCGCAATGCACCGCCGCGATCCGCGCCCTCGACGGCAGCGACGCGGCGCTGGGCGAGCGCGGGCGCGCGATGATGCGGCGCCGCGGCCGGCAGATCCGCGAGGAGTTCGCCCGCGTATTACAACGCGGGATCGCCACCCAGGAGTTCCGCGCTTTCGATCCTGACCTCGCGTCGCGCGCCATCCTCGGCGCGGTGCGCATGACGGCGACGGCGGAGGATGCGCCGAACGATGCCGAGGCCGCGCGCTCGCTGACGGATTTGCTGCTGCACGGCGTATCGGCGGCCAGTGTATCGACGCGGGGGAGCCAAGGCTAAGACGATGCGGATGCGCTCTCTCATTCTCCTCTGCTTGGTGATGGCCGTGGTCGGCGCCGTGTTCGTGTGGGGCCGCTACTACAAGACCGATCCGGTCAGCGCGGAAGCGGCCATGCAGCAGCAGGCGCCGGCGCAGGCCCCGACCCAGAATGCGCAGCAAGCCGCGCCCCAGAGCACACCGCAGCCCGCGCCGGAGGGCGGCAAGCCTGCGGTCGCCGTCAGAGTCTCGGAAGTGACCCAGGCCTCGATGCCGATCCGCCGCCGCACCATCGGCTGGGTCGAGCCCATCGCCGCCGTCGCCATCAAATCGCGCATCAACAGCGTGATCATGGAGCAGCATGCCACCGACGGCGCGTTCGTGAACAAGGGCGACGTGCTGTTCGTGCTCGACGATCGCGAGGTCAAGGCCACGATCGCACGCGACGAGGCGGCGATGGCGCAGCACCAGGCCGAGGTGGAGCGCGCCCATGGCGACCTCGAGCGCACCAAGACCCTGGTCGCCAAGCAGACCGCTTCCAAGCAGACGCTGGACCAGGTGGTGGCCGCCGCGCGCGCCGCCGAAGCGGCAGTGGCCGCCGACAAGGCCATCCTGCAGGCCGACCGGCTCACCCTTTCCTACACCACCATCACCGCGCCGATCTCCGGCCGCCTAGGCGCCGTCGCAGTCACGCCGGGCAACCTGGTGGCGGTGAATGGCGACGTCGCGCTGGTCACCATCACTCAAATGCAGCCGATCCGACTCAGCTTCACCCTGCCCGACCGCGACATCGACGCGCTGCGCGCCGCGCTCGCACAGTATCCGCCAGCGGCGGTCCGTGTGTTCACCAAGGGCGAGAAGACGGCCCGCGCGAACGGCAACCTGATCTTCATCGACAGCACGGTCGACGCGGCGTCCGGCACCATCACCGCCAAGGCCGAGTTCGCAAACGAGAACCTCGCGTTGTGGCCCGGCCAGTATTTCGATGTCGAGATCGAGCTCGGCGTCGAGCCGCAAGCCGCCATCGTCCCGACCGTCGCGCTCCAGGTCGGGCAGGACGGCCTGTTCGTCTTCGTGGTCACGCCGGACAACAAGGCCGAGATGCGCAAGGTCACGGTCACCGGCAGCGATGCCGAGAGGAGCGCCGTGACCGCCGGCTTGCAGCCGGGCGAGCGCGTGGTGGTGGAGGGCCAGCACCGCCTGTCTCCGGGCGCGCCGGTGCAGGTGGAGCAATGAGAGCCGTGGCAGCCGTACGATGAACGTCTCAGAATTCTGCATCCGGCGACCGGTCGCGACCCTGTTGATGTCGATGGCGCTGATCGTCGGCGGCCTGTTCGCGTTCGGCCTGCTGCCGGTGGCCGCCCTGCCGCGCACCGACTTCCCGACCATCAATGTCTCCGCGGAACTGTCGGGCGCATCGCCCGACACCATGGCGAAATCGGTCGCGACCCCGCTCATCAAGCAGTTCACGACCATCGAAGGCATTAACACGATCAGCGCCTCCAGCAGCCAGGGCGACACCTCGATCGTGCTGGAGTTCGACCTCGATCGCGACATCGACGACGCGGCCGCGGACGTGCAATCCGCGATCTCCCGCGTCCAGCGGCGTCTACCCGAGGACATGACCGAGGCGCCGAGCTATCGCAAGGTCAATCCCGCCGATCAACCGATCCTGCTGGTTTCTTTGCGCAGCGACGTCATGGCATTGTCGCAACTCGACGACTTCGCCCAGCAGGTCATGTCGCCGCGGCTGTCGACCTTGTCCGGCGTCGCCCAGGTCAGCATTTTCGGCAGCCAGAAATACGCCGTGCGCATCCAGGTCGATCCCAACGCGCTCGCCTCGCGCGACATCGGCATCGACGAGTTGCAGGACGCGGTCGATCTTGCCAACACCATCACGCCGGTCGGGGTGATCAAGAATCCAAACCAGACCCTGACCATCCAGGCCGAGACCCAGCTCAACAACGCCGACCAGTTCGCCGGCCTCATCATCGCCACGCGCAACAACAAGCCGGTGCGCCTGCGCGACGTCGCCAAGGTCATCGACTCGGTGGAGAACAACCAGACCGCAAGCTGGACCCAGGGCAGCCGGTCCATCGTGCTGGCGATCCAGCGCCAACCCGACGCGAACACTGTCGAGGTCATCGATCGCGTGAAGGCGATGCTGCCGCAGTTCCGCGACGAGCTGCCGCCGACCGTGTCGCTCGACCTGCGCCTCGACCGGTCGATTCCGATCCGCGAGGCGGTGCACGATGTCGAAATGACCTTGCTGCTCACCATCGCGCTGGTGATCCTGGTCATCTTCCTGTTCCTGCGCCGGCTGACCGCGACCATCATCGCGACCACGGCGATCCCGATCTCGCTGATTGCCACGATCGGCGGCATGTATCTCCTCGATTTCTCGATCGACAACATTTCGCTGCTTGCCCTGACCCTGGCGGTTGGCCTGGTGGTCGACGACGCCATCGTGATGCTCGAGAACATCGTCCGCCACATCGAAGAAGGCATGCAGCCGTTCGAGGCGGCGCTGAAGGGCAGCCGCGAGATCGGCTTCACCATCATCTCGATCACGGTCTCGCTGGTCGCCGTGTTCATTCCGGTTCTCCTGATGGGCGGCGTCGAAGGACGCGTGCTCCACGAATTCGCCGTCACGGTGACGATGGCGATCGCCGCGTCGGCCTTCGTCTCCCTGACCCTGACGCCCATGCTGTGCGCCCGCCTGCTCAAGCCGATGCGCCATGGGCCCACGCGGGTGGGTCTGCTCGACCGCGTGCTCGAAGGCGGCTTCAACGCCATGCTTGCGGTCTATGATTCGATCCTGAAGTTCTGCCTGCGGTTCAAGCCGCTCATGCTGCTGGTTTTCTTCGCCACTGTGGGAGTCACGGTTTGGCTGGGCTACGCGATGCCCAAGGGATATTTCCCGCAGGAGGACACCGGCCAACTCTCGGTGTCGACGGAGGCGCGAGAGGATATATCCTTCGGCGCCATGGTCGCATTGCAGCAGCAGGTCGCCGATGTATTCCAGCGGTCGCCCTATGTGAGGAGCGTCTCGAGCGTCGTAGGCAGCGGCGGCAATTCCGCCAATTCAGGGCGCTTGTTCGTGGAGTTGAAGCCCAAGAGCGAGCGGCCAGCCCTTCAGGTCGTCCTGAACGACCTGCGCCGCGAGCTGTCGCCGATCGCCGGCATATCGACCTTCATGTCGCCGGTGCAGAACCTGCGCCTCGGCGGGCGGTCGTCGCGGAGCCAGTACCAGTATGTGTTGCAGGCGGTCGACAAGGACTCCCTGTTCGCCTGGTCCGGGAAGGTTGCGACCGCGATGGAGGGCGATCCGCATTTCGCGGACGTCAGCAGCGATCTGGAGGACGGTGCGCAGCAGGTGTCGCTGATCGTGGATCGCGACAAGGCCAACGCGCTCGGCATCTCGACCAACCAGTTGCGCTCGACCCTCTATTCAGGCTTCGGCACGCGCCAGGTTTCGACCATCTACGAAACCGGCGACAACTACTCGGTCCTGCTCGAGCTTGATCCGGCGATCGCCTGGAGCCCGGACTTGCTCGACACGGTGTATGTGCGCTCAGCCTCCGGCGCGCTCGTCCCGATCGGGGCGTTCGCGGATGTGCGCCGGTCGGTCGGCGAGCTCAGCATCAACCAGTTGGGGCAGCTGCCTGCGGTCACGATCTCCTTCAACCTGCCGCCGGGTGTCTCCCTGGGCGAGGCGGTGGCGCGGGCGGAGGCGATGCGCACCGAGCTTGGATTGCCTGAATCCGTCACGTCCACCTTCTCCGGCAATGCTCAGGCGTTCCAGCAGGCGCTCGAAAACATGGGCCTGCTGATCCTGGCGGCCGTGCTCACGATTTACATCGTCCTTGGCATTCTGTACGAGAGCTTCATTCACCCCTTCACCATCCTGACCGGCTTGCCCTCCGCCGCGATCGGCGCCTTCATTGCCCTGGATCTCGCAGCCATGGATATCAACGTGATCGCGGTGATCGGCATCCTGATGCTGATCGGCATCGTCAAGAAGAACGCCATCATGATGATCGACGTTGCCTTGACTCTGCAGCGCGAAGGCATGGACCCGGCCGCTGCGATCTACCGCGCCTGCATCCTGCGTTTCCGCCCGATCATGATGACAACCTTCGCGGCGCTCATGGGCACCCTGCCGATCGCGCTCGGCGCCGGCGCCAGCGCGGAACTGCGCCAGCCGCTCGGCATCGCGGTGGTCGGCGGCCTGGTGGTTTCGCAGGTGCTGACCTTGTTCATCACGCCGGTGCTGTATCTCTACATGGAGCAGCTGTCCCAGGCGCTGCGTGGCCTGCGCAAGACGGGGCCGGATCGCCGGACGGCCTAAGCCGATTGGCAGAGACTCCGGGGGTCGCCGCGTAACCGATTCTTATGAGGTACCGCCTGATTCTGAGGTCGAGAATGACCTGGGAAATGGCGTAATGCGGGTGCTGTTGATCGAGGACGACGGGTCGGTGCGCCGCATCGTGCGCAAGATGCTGGAACGCGGTCGCCACGAGGTTACCGAGGCCGAAAATGGCCGGGTTGGCCTGGATCGGCTGAGAGACAGCGCCTTCGACCTCGTCATCACCGACATCGTCATGCCCGAGATGGACGGGCTCGAGACTCTCATCGAACTGCGCAAGCATTATCCGGCTCTGGCGGTGATCGCGATGTCAGGCGGCGGCCGCACCGGGAACATGGACTTCCTGGGCTCAGCCGAGAAGCTCGGCGCATCCGCGGTGCTGCACAAGCCCTTCACGATCGACGTGCTGACCACGGCGATCGCCAGCTCCGGCGTAGCGGCGGCCGGCGTCTAGACACTGAGTTTCAGGACAGTTCGCTCCGCCGCGGCATGTCGGCGCCCCGGCGCGAGCAGGTGATGGCCGCCGCTCTGGCCGCGAATGTCAAAAGCGAATTAAGGTCGTCCGCCGACAGCGAGGCGAGGTCGTCCGGCGAGAGGCGGCCATGTTCGCCCAGCCACGTCAGCAGGGCCGCCTGAAACGTGTCGCCCGCCCCGACCGTGTCGATGACTTTGACCGAGCGGGCGCTGACGCGCGCTGCGACGCCTTGCCGCGTGACGGCCAGCGCGCCTACCTCGCCCATGGTGGCAACCGCGATGCTGGCGCCGCGCGCCAGCCAATCCTTGAGAACGCCCTCGACCGGCGCGCCGGGATAGAGGAACTGGATGTCCTCGACGCTCGCTTTCACCAGGTGCGACTGCGCGGTCAGCGCGGCAACGCGCCGACGCCACAGCTCCGGATCGGGAACGATCGAGGGCCGGATGTTGGGATCGTACGAGATGAAGCGCCGCGGCCGCTCGCGCGTCACCAGCGCCTCCAGGCTGGCGGCCGTCGGCTCCAGCGCCGTGGTGTAGGAGCCGATATGAACGACACGCACCGCATCGGGCAGGCGCGCCGGCAGCTCCGACACCGCCAGCGAGCGGTCGGCCGTGCCGTTGGTGTAGAAGGAATAGGTCGGCACGCCCTTGTCATCCAGCGCCACGGTCGCCAGCGTCGTGGGCGCCTGGGTCCGCACCAGGAGATCGACGTTCACCCGCTCGCTCTCCAGATAGGCCACCAGTTTCCGTCCGAAGTGATCGTTCGAGACCTTGGACAGGAACGCGGTCGACTGGCCGAGCCGGCTCAGCGCCACCGCGACGTTGAGCGGCGAGCCGCCGACCCGTGCGTCGAGCGCGATGCTTGAAGCAGAGCTGCCGGCAGTGGCGAAGACGTCGAACAGCGCATCGCCGCAAGTCAGGATCATCCGAGGCGCGCCTTACCGGTCAGAGCTTCGCGTAATCGGGAACGATCAGGCGATAGGGCGGCTCGTCCTCCTCGACGTCCGGGAAGCGCGAGACCATGTCGAGGAAATAGTTGTCGGTCTCGTCGTCATTGACGGTCGAGACCTCGCCCACCAGGCAATCGCCGCCGGCCGCCCAGAACGAGTGGACGTGGCCGGGCTGCAGCGTGATGGAGCTGCCGGGGTGGATCTGCACCACGCCGCCCGCCGGCACCTCGGCGTCGATGCCGTCCATGCGCACCTTGACGGGCGCCTTGGCGTCGATCGGATGGCCGGGCTCGCCGTTGTAGAGCCGCACCTCGAGCGGGGCGCCGCCGCGCACGATGATGTCCTCGGTCTTGACCTTGTGGGTGTGGAACGGCGTCACCTGGTTCTCGCGCGAGATCATGATCTTCTCGGCATAGACCATGCCCTTGCCGCTCTTCAGGTTGTCGGCGCTGCCGTTGCGCACGGTGAACAGCAGCAGGCCCAGAGTCTCGAAATCGCCGCGGCCGAAATCGGTGATGTCCCAGCCCAGGCGCGCGCGGATGACCTCGCCGGCGCGCGGCTTGTTGCGCTTCCAGTCATCCACCGACCAGTTGGCGAATTCGGGCAGCTTGAACCCGAAGGAGGCGATGAACTTCTCGCCGTCGCGGATGATTTCATTGAGTTCGGATCGTTTCATTCACGGATCTCCAGGACTGCCGCCGGCCGACCGGCGCGTTCATCCGGCATCATATAATGGGGGTTTGGGCCTTGGAACAGGCGAAACTTCGGCTTATCCCAGCCCGGTCCTGCTTTCGAGGTTGAAGGCCAGCAGCTCGCCGAAGCGGCCATTGCCGATCGGCCCACGGCATGTGCGCTGATGGATATCAATGTCGGGTCCGCGATTGCCCTCGATCACGCAGGGCCCGTCTTCCAGGACCGCGATGTCCCACCCGATCACGACGTAGTCGGGGAAGCTGCGGTGGGCCTGAACAGCCAGATCCATGGTCTCCGGCCACATCGGGAGCCGTCGACCCGCAATCTGGCCGCCGGTGAGCGGATGCCGGTCGTGCCATCTGCTGTCCGGTGTCCGACCGAGGCCGGTCGCCGGGCCGAGCATGCCGGTGGCGAGCTCGACGGCGGCGGCCAGGCCACCTGCGTGAAAATTGTCGACGGGAGAGGCGGGATCGACCGACATCCTGAATGCCGCGCAGGTGACTTCATGATCTCCCGCCTCGTTCCGGCACGAAAGCATCCGCACCGTGGACAGGGCGCCGCCGCCAAGATCGAGCAGGTCACGATGGTTGCGGACAGCTTGTTGAATGATGAACGGCTCGGCCCGCGAAAGCTCCGCGACATGGCCGATCAAGCCTGCCGCGTCGCATTCGTCGCCGCGCGAACTGCGATATGAGCCGCCGCCCGCACAACGCCACAATTCCGCGCCGCCGCCTCCTTTGCCGAGCACGGGTTTGACGAACAGGTCGGCCTGCGGAAGCTGCTCCATCATATCCGCGGCCCCAACGCGCCTGCCGTCTTCGAACAGCATGTAGACGTCAACACGGCGGACGCCATTGACGCGGCAATGGCGCGCGAACTCCAGCTTGTTCTTGAGCGGCGTCGGGCGGTATCCCACGGTTGCGATCGGGTATAGCAATCGATAGGCGATTTCCTTGGTTTCGTAGCGCATCAAATAGTGCGGCGCCAGTCGCCGTTGCTCTGGCAGATAGAGCTCGAAGACATAGTAGTAGACCGGCGCGATCCGATATTGGATCGCGGTCGCGACCTGTTCCAGGAACTGCCGTGACGGGGGCTTGCCGGTCAAACGCTCGACTGCCGCGCCATGGCAGCGGACCACCGACCGGGCACGCGCAGCGGCCACCATGGGCCACAAGGCGATGGTGGCAAGATTGCGCGCGCTGAGCCCGAGATTCACAGCGGGCCAGAGCGCATCGTTGCATAGCCGATGCACGCGCCCCGCCGGAGAGCGGTCGTCGGGCAGTCCCCAACCGAAGAGGAAAGGCGGCGGATACAGGCTGTCTCTCAAACCGGGGCGATAGGGCGAAACCGGAACCGCCAACTGCGTTTTCCGCGGCTCAACGACAAGATGCGTACCGCGCTCCACCAGCAGCCAAATCGCCATGAAATAGCACAACAGCGAGAGGAACTGCGCAGAGTCGGCATAGCTCTCCACCCGCTCCACCGTGAAGCCGAAGCTGACCACGGTGCGGTCATTGATCACGTCCAGCACGGCACCGGCCAGTTGCGCGGCCAGGCCGGCCACGAGCGCAAGCTGCGCGGGGACCGGGCGCGGTTCCATCCGCGATGTCACCCATAGACCGATCGGGCCGGCCACGAGCAGGAGCATGTCATCGACGTGCTCGAGGTCGAAATCATGCCCCTTCAACTCTGCAAGCGGTTCCGCGAACTCGGTGCTGGCGACCAGCACCGCCACCGCGAGAATGAACAGCCACAGCATGCGCCCCAACGGGTCGAGAGGACGGTGCGCTAAGGAACTGACAGCAATCAGTGCGCACAACACGCTGAAAACGCCTGTCGAGGAGTCCAGCATGGCTTCGATCGGGCGTACATTGACAACGGTCGCAAGGGTTGCCACGGCGCCGATCGCCATTGTCACGACGATCGGCATCGGCCACCTAGTGTGGAAAGGGGCCATCACCTGCAATTTCCCGCTAGTCATGGCGCGCGCCTCAACACGCGCGCGGCGACACTATTGTGCGCCTTTATCTTCGGGAATGCGATAAATCAAAAGGCTAACTTGCCGACCTATGCGATGCGCAGTTCGCTCTGCGGATCGAAATACACCGCCTTGTCCATGTTGAAGGCGAAGGGCACCGTGCTGTGCGGCGCCACCTGCATGTCGGAGCGCATGCGGCCGATCACCTCGCGCCCACCCAGCCGCGTCACCACATAGGTGTCCGCGCCGGCCGGTTCCACCACTTCCACATGGCAGTCCGCATTGACCACCTGGGCCGAGTTACGGTCCGCGCCGTTCATGTCGGTGATCGCTTCCGGGCGCAGGCCGAAGATCACCTCGCGCCCGGCATGGGCGCTGAGCTTGCTGTCGTTGGCGACCTTGAGCTGCAGCGGCGCTGAGCCGTCGCGCGTCAGCACCACCGCGACCCCGCCGCCATTCGCCTCGATGCGCGCCGGGATCAGGTTCATGGCGGGCGAACCCATGAAATCCGCGACGAAGACATTGGATGGGTTGTTGTAGATCTCGTGCGGCGTGCCGAACTGCTGCAGCACGCCGTCCTTGAGCACGGCGATCTGCGTCGCCAGGGTCATCGCCTCGATCTGGTCGTGGGTCACGTAGACGATGGTGGTCTTCATCGACTGATGCAGGCGCTTGATCTCGGTGCGCATGTCGACGCGCAGCTTGGCGTCGAGGTTGCTGAGCGGCTCGTCGAACAGGAAGACCTGCGGGTTGCGCACCAGGGCGCGGCCCATCGCGACGCGCTGGCGCTGGCCGCCCGACAGCTGGCTCGGCTTGCGGTCGAGCAGATGGCTGATCTGCAGGGTCTTGGCGACGCCGGCCACCGCCTTGTCGCGTTCGGGCTTCGGGACGCCGCGCATCTCCATGCCGAAGGCGATGTTCTGCCCGACCGTCATGTTGGGATAGAGCGCGTAGGATTGGAACACCATGGCGATGTCGCGCTGCGAGGGATGCAGGTTGTTGACTGCGCGGCCGTTGATGCGAATCTCGCCGGCGGTGATGCTCTCGAGCCCCGCGATGGTGTTGAGCAAGGTCGACTTGCCGCAGCCGGAGGGGCCGACCAGCACCAGGAACCCGCCTTCCTCGATCGAGAGGTTGATGCCCTTCAGCACGTCGACCGTGCCGAAGCGCTTCTGCAGGTTGTCGATCTCGAGGAATGCCATGGTTCTACTCCATCAACCCTTCACGGCGCCGGCCATCAGGCCGCGCACGAAATAGCGGCCGGAGACGATGTAGACGATCAGCGTCGGCAGCGCCGCCAGGATCGCACCGGCGAAATGCACGTTGTATTCCTTCACTCCGGTTGACGACGACACCAGGTTGTTGAGCGCGATCGTCACCGGCTGCGAGTCGACGTCCGAGAACGACGCGCCGAACAGGAAGTCGTTCCAGATGTTGGTGAACTGCCAGATCACCGTCACCACTATGATGGGGCCCGAGCTCGGCAGCAGGATGCGCCAGAAGATGCGGAAGAACCCGGCGCCGTCGATCTGCGCCGCCCGAATCAGCTCGGTCGGGAACGCATCGTAGTAGTTGCGGAAGAACAAGGTGCTGAAGCCGATGCCGTAGACCACGTGCACCAGGACGAGGCCCGGCGTCGACCCGGCCAGGCCGAGCAGTCCGAGAATGCGCGCCATCGGAATCAGCACAATTTGGAACGGGATGAAGCACGAAAACAGCAGCAGCCCGAACACGATGCCGTCGCCGCGGAACTTCCACTTGGTCAGCACGTAGCCGTTGAGCGCGCCGATCATGGCCGAGATCGCCACCGCCGGGATGACCATCAGCACCGAGTTGATGAAATAAGGCTTGAGCCCGGTCGGCTGCACGCCGATCTGCGCCGTCGACCAGGCGCTGAGCCAGGGCTCGATGGTGAACACCCGAGGCAGCGCCATCATGTCGCCCTGCCGGATCTCGTCCAGCGGCTTCACCGAGTTGACCAGCATCACGTAGAGCGGCAGCAGGTAGTAGACCGCGAACAGGATCAGGATGCTGTAGATCAGCGCGCGCACCAACACGTTGGTGCGGACGGCGGTTTCCGGGCTGGCATGAGCCATCAGCGCTTGCCTCCCCGCAGTTCGCTGTAGAGATAGGGCACGATGACGCTGGCGATCATCATCAGCATGATGACCGCCGACGAGGCGCCGATGCCCATCTCGTTGCGGGTGAAGGTGTAGGAATACATGAAGGTTGCCGGCATCTCGGTGGCGCGGCCAGGTCCGCCGTTGGTCAGCGCGATCACCAGGTCGTACGACTTGATGGCGAGGTGCGCCAGCACCACGAACGCCGACAGGAACGCCGGGCGCAGGATCGGGATGATGATGCGACGGTAGAGATTGAAGTTGGAGGCGCCGTCGATCTGCGCCGCCTTGACGATCTCGTTGTCGACTCCGCGCAGCCCGGCGAGGAACATCGCCATCACGAAGCCGGAGGACTGCCAGATCGCGGCGATGACGATGCAATAGATCGCCATCTTGCCGTCCTTGATCCAGGTGAAGCTGAAGCTCTCCCAGCCCCACAGGTGCATGGTGTGCTCAAGTCCGATGCCGGGATCGAGGAACCACTTCCACGCCGTGCCGGTCACGATGAAGGACAGCGCCATCGGGTAGAGGTAGATCGGGCGCAGCGCTCCTTCGATCCGGATCTTCTGGTCGATCAGGATCGCCAGGAACAGGCCGATCGCCGAGCACAGCACGATGTAGAGCGAGCCGAAGATCGCGAGGTTTTGCAGCGCCGTGATCCAGTTGCGGAAGCCCCACAGCTTTGCATAGTTCTCCCAGCCGACCCAGTTGAAGGACGGCAGGATCTTGGAATCGGTGAAGGAGAGCACGCCGGTGAAGGCGATGAAGCCGTAGACCACGACCAGGACGACCGCGAAGCTCGGCGCCAGCACGATCTTCGGCAGAGCGCGCTGCAGCCATTCTGTCGTGTGCGAAATCCGTCCGATCGGCGCGCGGTCGGCTGCGACCGGCACGCCCTGGGACACACTCATCCCGTCCTCCAAACCTCTCCTGGAACGCCGGCTTTGGCCTGAAACGGTGGAGCCAGGTTGCCCCGGCTCCACCCGCTCAGATCAGCCGGTTCTTACTTCGCCTTCGCGCCTTCGACGGCCTTCGCCAGTTCCGCCGTAGCGGTCTTGGCATCCATCTCGCCGTTGAACTCGGCCGTGATGACGTCGTAGGTCGCGTTCTTCACCGCTGCCGGGGCGGCATGGCCGTGGGCCATGGAGCCGAACAGGGTGCCATTCTTGCTGGCCTCGGCCAGGTCCTTCATGCCCTGCTGGCCGCAGGCATCGAGGTCCTTGCCGTCGACGTCGGTGCGGGCCGGAACCGAGCCCTTCACCTTGTTGAAGGCCACCTGGAACGAGGGCGACATGATTGCGGCCGCCAACTTCTCCTGTGCCGCCTTGCGGTCGTCGCCGACCTTGAACATCACGAACTGGTCGGAGTTGAAGGTCACGTCGCCCTGGGTGCCGGGGAAGCGAAAGCACAGGAAGTCTGTGCCCGGGACCTTGCCGGCATTCAGGAACTCACCCTTGGCCCAGTCGCCCATGAACTGCACGCCAGCCTTGCCCTCGATCACCATGGCCGAGGCCAGGTTCCAGTCGCGACCCGAGAAGTTGTCGTCGACATAGGAGCGCAGCTTGGTCATGCGATCGAACGCCTGCACCATGGTGTCGGAGCCGAGCGCCGCCGGATCCAGGTCGATGAAGGCCTTCTTGTAGAACTCCGGACCGCCGGTCGCCATCACGACCGCGTCGAAGATGGTGGCGTCCTGCCAGGGCTGGCCGCCATGGGCGACCGCCGTGTAGCCGGCGCCTTTGATCTTGTCGAGCGCCGCGATCAGCTCATCCCAGTTGGTGGGCTGAGCGATGCCGAGCTCATCGAAGATCTTCTTGTTGGCCCAGACCCAGTTGGTCGAGTGTACGTTGACCGGCGCCGCGATCCACTTGCCGTCGTATTTGGAGAACGCCTGCAAGGCGGGTGGAACTACGGCGTCCCAGCCTTCCTTGCCGGCGAGCTCGTTGAGGTCCGCCACAACGCCCTGCTTCCCCCAGTCGGTGATGTCGAAGCCCAGCATCTGCACGGCGGTCGGCGGATTGCCCGCGGTGACGCGCGCGCGGAGCGCCGTCATCGCCTGCTCGCCACCGCCGCCCGCGACCGGCATGTCCTGCCAGCCCACGCCAGCCTTCTCCAGATCCTGCTTCAGCACGTTGAGTGCCGATGCTTCGCCACCCGAGGTCCACCAGTGCAGGACTTCAACCGATTGCGGCGCGCCAGGGGTTGCAGCGGCCTGCTCGGTCGCGGCCGGCTGGGTCGCGGCTTGGTCCGTCGCGGCCGGTTGTTCGGTTGTGGCAGGCGCGGCGGCCTCTGGAGCCGCCGCCTGCTCGGGCGCGCGGCCCTGATACCAAATGACTGCCGCGACCACCACCACGATGGCCACCAGCAGTCCAATAATTGTCTTTGACTTCATCTAGTCCTCCCACATCAGTCCGATATTGGATGGTCGAACGATCCATCCGGTTTCCCGCGCATGGGCCAGCGGCCGAAGCGACCTCAGCCAACGCGGTTGAATCCTGGCTTGCACGTCATCCCCGTCGGCGCTAGGCCGACTCCCGTCCCAGGATCGATCACGACGGTAGCCGCCACCGGGCGGCTCTGCAAAGATTTCCGCGATCTCGCGGCATGAGTTTCGGAGCGCGATCGCACGATACTGCCCCGTCATGCCCGCCGCTCCGTCAGTTCCGGGAGCGGCGAGCCGCAGCTTTCCCGCACCGCGAGATGAACGGCGCCGATGTGATCCTCGGTCGTATTGCGGCCGGTCTCGATCATGCGCAGGACGCTCTGGGCGGCCCGCTCGCCGAGGCCCATCACGTCGACCGCGATGGTGGTCAGCGGCGGGTCGGCATGGACCGCTTCCTGGACGTCGTCGAAGCCGATGACGGCGAAGCCGCGCCCGGGCTCGACGCCCCGGCGGCGCAGGCCGAGGCAAACCCCGAAGGCCACGAGGTCGTTGAAGCAGACTGCTGCGGTCGGCGGCTGGCGCTGCGCCAGGGCGGTCTCCAGCGCCTGCGCCCCGCCGTCGCGGGTGGGCGCGCCCGCGGCCGTTACGGCGGCAGGATCGAGGCCGGCATCGGCCAAGGCGGCGCGGAACCCTTCCAGCCGCTCGGCGCGGACCACGGAATCGGCATAGCCGCCCAAGAAGGCGATCCGCCGGTGCCCCAGCTCGACTAGGCGCTCCACCGCCAGGCGCGTGCCCAGGCGATTGTCGGGCCCCACCATGGGGATGCGGCGGCCCTTGAGGCGGCGCATGGCGAGGACGACCGGCACGCCGGCGGCGACCAGGCCGTCGAACGCGTCGTCCGGGGTACCGCGGGCGGCCGAGATGATCAGCCCCGCCACCCCCTGCTCGCGCATCAGCTTGATGACTTCGGCCTGGCGAACCGGACTTTCGGCGGTGTTGGCGATGAAAGGGACATAGCCGGCGGCCTGGAAGCTGCGCTCGATGCCGACCGCCAGCTCGGCGCAGAACGGGTTGATGAGGTTGTGGATGATCATGCCGACCATGTTGGAATGCGCACGACGGAGATTGGCGGCTCCGCGGTTATAGACGTAGCCGAGGTCGTGAATGGCGGCATTCACCCGGTCGCGGGTCGACGGGCGGACGCTTTCGCTGCCCTTCAACACCAATGACACGGTCGATTTGGAGACGCCGGCTGCGGCGGCGATCTCGACAATGGTCACCCGGTCCCTCGGGTCATCCGCTGGCATTACATCCTCCCTAGGAATAGATTGTTTTTTTGGAACGTTCTAGGAAGCGATGTTGGACCTGTCAACCGACAATTTGCGATCTCCCGGCTCTCTTTCCCGGCAGTAATAGCCTGTCACTATTAGGAAAGTGAGAGGAAACACCGGGTTCAGCCCGACTCCGTCCGCGCGGCTGCCTGGGATTTAATCATACATTCGAATGGAACGATCCAATAAAATGAGGGATGATCCATCAGACTGATTCATCAGCACTTATGAGCAAAAATGGCTGACAAAACATGTTTGAATGCGCATTCAGTGACAGAACGTTAACCACCATTGCGCAGAATGCGAGCTATTCCTATTTGCGCGGGACATGCCACGATGAAGCTGCGTTTGAGCATTGGTAGAGCGGTCAGTCTCTTCGGCTTGATCGTCACCCTGGGGTGCATCGCCATCCTTTGGACCGGCGTCAGCGCGCTGGGCCAGCTCAAGGTCAACGGTCCGATCTATCGCCAGATCGTGCTGGGCAAGGACCTGATCGCCGACATCCTGCCGCCGCCGGAATATGTGATCGAATCCTACCTGGAATCGACGCTGCTGCTGAACGACCCCACGAGCCTGGAGCATCGCCGCGCGCGGCTGACGCAGCTCCACAAGGAATACGACATCCGCCACGTCTTCTGGAAGGAGCTGGAGGATTTCGACCCGGTCAACAAGCAGTGGATCGTCGAGGAATCCTATACCCACGTCACGCGCTTCTGGAACGCGATCGAAAACGTGTTCCTTCCCGCGATCGAGAAGGGCGACATGGAGACGGCGCGCAAGGCTTACGCCGACATCGCCGACGCCTATGCCGGCCATCGCGCCGTGGTCGACAAGATGGTGGCGCGCGCGACCGAGATGAATGCCGCGACCGAAATCGCGGCGGCCGAGACCGAGAATTCCTTCACCCTCATCATATGGTCGGTGGCCGTGGTGGTGTTCGTGACCGTGCTCGGCGGCGTGCTCGCCCTGGGCTACGGTGTGGTGCGACCCCTGACGCGCATGACCGACGTGATGAAGCAGCTGGCCGCCGGCCAGATGGACATCGCCATTCCGTCGGCCGGACGCAAGGACGAGATCGGTTCGATGGCCGAAGCCGTCGACGTCTTCCGCCGCCAGGGCATCGAGGCCGAGCAGCTGCGCCAGCAGCAGGAGGCGACCCGCCGCGCATCTGAGGCCGAGAAGCAGGCCGCGCTGCATGCGATGGCCGACACTGTGGAACGCGAAACCCGCAAGGCGGTCGAGGCCGTCTCGCACCTGACCGAGCGCATGTCGGGCGACGCCAGCCATATGGCGAAGTCGGCCAATGCGGTCAGCGAGAACAGCCAGACCGTGGCCGCCGCATCGACACAAGCCCTGGCGAATGCGCAGACCGTCGCGTCCGCGTCCGAGCAGCTGACCGCCTCGATCCGCGAGATTTCCTCGCAGGTGAACGCGGCGCGCAAGGTGACGCTGGATGCGGTGAAGTCCTCGAGCGAAGCCGAAGGCACCATCTCCGCGTTGTCCGACGCGGTACGCAAGATCAATGCCGTCACGCAGCTCATCAGCGATATCGCCAACCAGACCAATCTGCTGGCGCTCAACGCCACGATCGAGGCGGCGCGCGCCGGCGACGCCGGCAAGGGCTTCGCCGTCGTCGCCAACGAGGTGAAGTCGCTCGCCAACCAGACCGCGCGCGCGACCGAAGACATCACGCAGCAGATCGCGGAAATACAGAACGCCACCGACCAAGCCGTGACCGCGGTGCGCACCATCACCAGCTCGATCCGCGAGGTCGAGGGCGTGTCCTCGGCGATCGCCTCCGCGATCGAGGAGCAAAGCGCCACCACCGCGGAGATCACGCGCAACGTCACGCAGACCTCGCAGGCCGCGCAGGAAGTCGCCAGCCGGATCGCGCGCGTCTCCGACGAAGCGGTGCAGACCGGCGACCGCGCCAACGAAGTGCGCAAGCTGTCGGGCGACGTGGCGAGCGGCGTCGACCAGCTCCGCGACGTACTCATCCGCACCGTGCGTTCCGCCGCGGCCTAGCCAAGACGCTTGCATCCAAACGCAACAGCGGCGCGTATCAATAGAGCGCGGCTCTGCATTACGAATTGTGATTCAGCGCCGCGTTTTATGCTAGAATTTGAATGAGGCTCATGGGAACATTACCGCTATTAATCGGTTTGTTTCTTTGAGGTCCATGGAATGGCAGCCAGTGCCAGCATTCTTATTATCGACGACGACGCGGCTGTTAGCCGAACCCTCTCCCTCATCCTCACGCGCGCCGGATATCAGGTCACCACGGCTACCAGCGGACGCAAGGGCCTGGAGCTGCTTTCCAACGATAGCTACGATCTGGTCCTGACCGACATCATCATGCCGGAGTTGGATGGCATCGAAGCGATCCGCCGGATCCGCACCGATCATCCCGGCCTGCGCGTCATTGCGATGTCGGGCGGCGGGCAGATCGACAAGGCCGACTTCCTGCACATGGCGGAAGCGCTGGGCGCCGATCGCGTGTTGGAGAAGCCGGTGCGCAGCGAGCGCTTGCTCGAGCTGATCGGCAGCGTGATGGCGAATCCGCCGCGCCGACTGCCGGAGCGTAAGTCCTAGACTTCTTTCTTGAGCGCGACCACGTTGCTGGCGGCTGGCCCGGTCGAGTTGGCGGGCTGCAGCAGCGTCGGCAGGCGATGCCGCTCCATCTTCGCATCCTCCTGGCGCAGCCGCAGCACCGTGCGCACCGCGATGTCGGCGATGGCCGCGATCGGCTGCGCCACGGTGGTGAGGCGCGGCGTTACCAGCTTGGCGAGGCTGATGGCGTCGAAGCCGATGATCGACACGTCGTCGGGCACCTTCAAATCCATGTCGGCGGCAGCGCGCATTGCGCCGATCGCCTGCTGGTCGGAACTGGCGAAGATCGCGGTCGGTCGGTCCGGCCGCTCCAGCAGCCTGACAGCAGCCTCATACCCGCAATCGTAGTCGAAGCGCGTGATGATGGTGTCGCCGGCGAAATCGATGCCGAGCTCGCGATAGAGCGGCGCCGCCACCGAGCGATAGCCTTCGTAGCGCTCCCGCGCCACGCTGAGGTGCCTCGGGCCGGCGATGCAACCAATCCGGCGATGGCCCAGCGACACCAGGTGCTGTACGGCGGCGATGGCGCCGCCGCGATGATCGCTCGCCACCAGCGGATAGCCGCGGATCGGGCGGTCGACCACCACCATCGGCACCTTGGGCTCGTGCGGCAGTTGGCGAGTCTCTTCGCTCGGCACGATCAGCAGCCCGTCGACCTGGCGGCCGACCAGCACCTTGATGTATTCCGCCTCGGCCTTCGGATCGTCATTGGAATTGGCCAGCATCACGGTGTGGCCCATGCCGGCCGCCACCTGCTCGATCTGCTTGGCAAGCTCGCCGAAGAACGGGTTTGTCACGTCCGGCACGATCAGGCCCAGCGAATGCGTGCGGCTGCTGCGCAGCGCGCGGGCGAGCGCATTCGGACGGTAGTCGAGCTCCGCCGCGGCCGCCAGCACGCGCTCACGCAGTTGCGGAGAGACCGCCGGATTGCCGTTGATCGCACGGGAAGCGGTGCCCAGCGAGACGCCGGCGCGCTTTGCCACATCGCCGATGGAAGCCATGACTCATCCCACCCCAATCAATGAGAGCGTAAACCCGTGATGCGGTCTTGTCACGGAGATTGCCTTTCCATTGCGAACCGTAGAATGCTTCCAAATCATTTGCGGCGGAAATCGATTCATGAATCGCGTGACTGTCTTCGGTGCGTCCTACAGCGTCTATGTGCGCATCGTGCGCCTGGTGCTGGAGGAGATCGGCGTTCCATACCAGCTGGCCGAGATCGACATCTTCGCCAAGGAGACCCTTCCACCCGACTACGCCGACCGCCATCCGTTCGGGCGCATCCCCGCGCTCGAGCATGACGGCTTCCGGCTGTTCGAGACCGACGCCATTGCCGGCTACATCGTGGAGCAGTTCGGTAACGGCGCATTGCTGCCGGCCGACGCACGACACCGCGCGCGTATGCGGCAGATCATGCGCATCCTGGACAACTACGCGTATCCGCACTTGGTCTGGGGCATCTATGTCGAGGAGATGGAGCGCGACTGCTGCGGCCGGCTTGGCGCGGAGGAGTTGGCGCGCGCGGCGAAGTGCCTCACGGTGCTGAGCGACCTCGCCGGTGACGACTATATGGCGGGCGGTCGCCTGTCGCTGGCCGATCTATGGGCGCTGCCGATGCTGGTCTACCTCGATCTTTCGCCAGCCGGTCGCACGCTGCTGCAGGATGCCCCGAAGCTGTCGGCGTGGCTCGCGCGCATGCGGCTCCGGCCCGCGGCGGTGGCGACGCGCTTTCCGGCGGAGCAGAAAGCGATATGATGAGCGCGGATTGATCGCGGGGGGAATTGCGGCATGGCGATATGGGCGTACGAGTTCCAGGTTGCACCGAGGGAGCCGGTCGAGCGCGGCGAGCTCAACGCCAACAGCGAGGAGGAAGCGCGCCGCAAGCTGCGCGTCCTGCTGCGCGCGCCGCGCCTGCCAGCCGGGACCAAGCTGGTCAACCTGAGCGCGGAAAAGGAAGCGCTTGCGACCACGCGCTCCGCCAAGCTGCGGTCCTTGTTGCGCGTCATCGCGGCCCATCACAACTGGCTCAAGGGCGAAGCGGAGGGCGAGCGCGCCAGCCTCGGCCGCGCCAACCTCGCCGGCCTCAACCTGCACGACGCCAATCTCAGCAACGCCGAGATGAGAGAGGCCGATCTGTCCGGCTGCGATCTGCAACAGGCGAACCTGCGGCGCGCCAGTCTTGCGGGCGCGAACCTGCAGGACGCAAACCTCGCCAAGGCCGACCTGAGCGAGGCCGACTTGAGCGATGCCGATCTCCGCAACGCCGACCTGCGCGGCGCGGACCTGACCGGCGCCGACCTGTGGCGCGCCAACCTGATCGGCGTCTGCATCACGCCCGAGGCGCTGCACAAGGCGCTGCAGTGCCGCAAGAAATAGCGGGGCACCGCAATGGCGTGCTAGACTACGATCGCGAATTCGCGGCTGAGGGCCAGGTGCGAAGATGCGCGTTCCGGGCATCGGATCAGAGCGGCGTCGTGCGGCGTTCGTTCGCCGCAGACTGGCTGCGCTCCTGATTCCAGTCTTGATCGCTGGGGGCTGCGCGTCGGACGAACCGCCGCCGATGGACACGCCCGCCTCCGCCGCCGCCCTTGCCGACTTCGAGTCCTGCCGCTCTGCGGCGACCGCCGCGCGCGGCGCCAACACCGCGGAAGGATTCCTGACCGGCGCGCTGGTCGGCGCCGCCCATGGCGTGGCGGCCGGCGCCCATCGCGGCGGCGCAGACGTCGGCGCGATCGTCGGCGCCAGTGTGGGCGCCGTGGTCGGCTTCGTCCACGGGCTGCACTGGTCGCGCGGCACCTCCGTTGCGGCGTGCATGCGGTCCAAGGGTTATCGTCGCGTCTAGGCTTGGGGCGGCGGCGAGCTCAGCGTCAGCTCGAACGCGATGGCGGCGGCGCCCGCAACGACGATAAGACCCGTCGCCACCAGAATGAGTCGCCGGTAGTCGCGATTGCCGATCGACGCCGCCATGCCGGCCTTCACGGCAGTGTTGGCGAGCGCCGCGATGACGATCGCGATGGTGGCGACCAGAACCGCGCCGCCGCGTGCATGCTGCGCCATCGACAAGCTGATGGCATCGACGTCGGTCAAGCCCGCCAACGCCGCCACGACATAGAGTCCTCCCGGCAGATCCAGATCGCCGACGATCTTGACAACCAGCAAAACGACCGCAAAGAGCAGCCCGAACTTCGCCGCCTGCGTCAGCGTAAAGGGCGTGCTGACCGTGATCTCTCCCGGCTTGCTGCGAGTGGCGTCGGCGCGTCCCCGCCACAGCAGGACACCGGCGCTCGCGAGGCACGCCAGCCCCATCGCCGTCATCGGCACCGCGAGATCGCGAAGCAGCGCGGGATAGACCGCGAACGAGATCACCATCACGCGGAAGAACATCACCGCCCAGGCAATCAAGGTCCCGATCGCCAGCATCTGCGCCGCCTGCGCGCTGTCGCTCTCCTTGCTCTGGCGCGAGAAGGCGAGCGTCGCCGCGGTCGAGGAAACCAAGCCGCCGGTCAGGCCGGTGATAACGGTGCCGCGACCCGGGCCTAGCCAGCGGGTCGCCACGTATCCGATCATCGACAGGCCGGAGATCATGATCACCAGCAGCCAGAGCTTGCGGGGATTGAGCGCGTCCCACGGATCGATGGTCTGGTCCGGCAGCAGCGGCAGGACAATGAAACTGGCGATCAGCAGCCTGAGGCCGGCGAACAGGTCATCCCAGCCGATCTTGTCGATCAAGCCATGCAGCGGCTGCTTGTAGGCCAGCAGCGCGGCGACGATGACCGCAAGGGGCACCGCCAGCGTCGCGTGATCCAGCGTTGTCAGACCGGCCAGCAGAGTCACCGCGATCGCCGCCATTTCGGTGATGAGTCCGACCGGCCCTTTGCGCTCCTCCGCGTCCATCAGGAAGCCGGCCACCACGGTGATCCCCGCCACGATCACGACCACCAGCAGCGGCCAGACGCTCTCGAACTCCGACGACAGGAAACCGCCGACTGCCCCGACCATCGCCATCAGCACGAAGGTGCGGATGCCGCCGATGGTGGTCTCGGTCTCGCGCCGCTTCTCGCGCTCGATGCCGATCAGCGCGCCGATCAGGATCGCGATCGCGAAATTCTGGATGGCGGCAAGGTCGAGATCGATGGTCATGTGCGGGACGCTCCCTCCGGCGAAAGCGCAGCGCTTTGGCTGCCGCCGAGCTCGACCGCGGCCGCGGCAAGGACCAGGATCGTGCCGATCGTCTCGCGCGCGCCAAAGGGCTGATCGGCCCAGAGCGCGGCCGAGCCGACGCCGAAGCACACCTCGGCCATGAAGATCAGCGTCATGCGCGCCGGCGACATGACGCGGCCGGCCCACATCGAGACCACCCAGACCGGCAGGATGAACCCGAGGCCGGTCACCAGGACCCAGGGACTCGCCTGGACCAGCACGTCGAGGCTGGGGGCCGGCGCGGATTCCAGCAGCACGACGATCGCGATCCCGCCCACCAAGGCGCCGAGCGCCACCGCGCCGGACTGGATGCCCGGCCCGGCCGCGCTGTGGCGGAACACGAACAGCAGCCCGACCGACCACAGGATGCCGGAGAGCAGCGCGAGCACATCGCCGAGGTTCAGCGAAAGCTGCAGATCGAACCCGATCCCGAAGATCGCGATGAGCCCGGCGAAGCCGAGCGCCAGCGCGCTGCCGCGGCGCAGCGTCAACGGCTGGCGCAGCACGAACACCTCAAGCAGCGTGCCCCATACCGGCGCCATGTAGAACAGCAGGATCGCGCGCGACACCTGCGTGGTGGTGAGGCTCGCCGTGTAGAATGCGTAGTCGACCCCGATGAAGGCCGCGATCCAGAACAGGCCGACCAGGTCGCGCCGCGGCAACCCGCGCGCCTTCAGCAACAGCGGCAACAGCGGCAATGCGGCGATGGCGACGACCGCCAACGTCACCCACAGCCCCGCCACCCCGTGATGCTCGATCACGCGCAGCGGGATCCAGGTCAGCCCGGACAGGATCGCCCCCACCAGCAGTCCGGTCGTGACGAGGAAGGGTCGAGATTGGGACGGCAAGCCTGATACCTGGAGCGCAGGGATTGGGCCGGCATCGTCGCGGCAGCGGCGGGGCGCGTCAATAGCGGCCGGTTATACCGAGCGGCCCAGAAATCATGGATCGCCGCGCACCGCCTGATTGCCGCGGGGCCCTGGCCGGGCGACAATTGCGGCCGCGGCGCATGAAGGGTGAGGCATGCCTGAGCGGACGCACGTGGCGATCATCGGCTCTGGCCCCGCCGGCCTGCTGCTCGGCCAGCTGCTGCACAAGGCCGGCATCGACACCGTCATCCTCGAGCGCCACAGCCGCGAGCATGTGCTCGGCCGCATCCGCGCCGGTGTGCTGGAGCAAGGCACCGTCGGGCTGATCGACGAGGCCGGCTGCGGCGCGCGCATGCATCGCGAGGGCCTGATCCACCACGGCATCGAGCTCAGCATCCGCGGCGCGCGCCATCGCATCGATTTCCAGGCGCTGACGGGCAAGAGCGTGATGGTCTACGGCCAAACCGAGGTGACGCGCGACTTGATGGACGCGCGCCAGGCCGCCGGCGCGCCGACCGTGTTCGAGGCGCAGAACGTCACGCCGAGCGGATACGATGGCGCCCGTCCGGTCGTGCGCTACACCGCGAACGGAATGGCCAAGGAGATCGCCTGCGATTTCATCGCCGGCTGCGACGGCTTTCACGGCGTCAGCCGGCAGAGTGTCCCCGAGAGTGCGCTGACGATCTTCGAGCGGCTCTATCCGTTCGGCTGGCTCGGCCTACTGGCGGAGGTGCCGCCGGTCGCGCCGGAACTGATCTACGTCAATCACGAGCGCGGCTTCGCGCTCTGCTCCATGCGCACGCACAGCCGCAGCCGCTATTACCTCCAGTGCGACGCGTCGGAGCAGGTCGAGAACTGGCCGGACGACAAATTCTGGGACGAGCTGCGCCGCCGCCTGGACCAGGACGCGGCGGCTCATCTCGTCACCGGACCGTCGATCGAAAAGAGCATCGCCCCGCTGCGCAGCTTCGTCGCCGAGCCGATGCGCTTCGGCCGGCTGTTCCTGGCCGGCGATGCCGCCCACATCGTGCCACCGACCGGCGCCAAGGGCCTGAACCTCGCCGCCAGCGACGTGCACTATCTGGCGGAGGCGCTGATCGATCATTGTCGCGGCGGATCGGACCAGGGACTCGACCACTACTCCGCCCGCGCCCTGGCACGCGTCTGGAAGGCCGAGCGCTTCTCCTGGTGGATGACCTCGCTCCTGCACCGCTTTCCAGACACCGGCCCGTTCGGCCAGCGCATCCAGCTGGCGGAACTCGACTACCTGGTAGGCTCCGAGGCGGCTGCGACCGCGCTGGCCGAGAACTATGTCGGCCTGCCCTTCTAGGCGCCGGGCCATAAGTCCCCAGTTATGTGTGAGACATGATTGGTCATTATACATAACCAAATCGTCTAGTATCCTGGTAGGGCTGACTGGGCCGACAGACGCCCAGCACCATGGCGGGAGGAGGATTTCATGAGACTGTCCAGACGCACCCTGATCGGCATGAGCGCCGCGGCCGTGGCCGCCCCGACACTGCTCCGCATGCGCGCGGCCAAAGCGGCGGACGTGACGCTCAGGCTGCATCACTTCCTGCCGCCCAAGTCCAATGCGCATGCCCGGCTGCTCGATCCGTGGGCCAAGAAGGTCGGCGAGCTGTCAGGCGGCAAGGTCGAGATCCAGATCTTCCCGGCCATGCAGCTGGGCGGCAAGCCGCCGGAGCTGTACGACCAGGCCAAGGACGGCGTCGTCGACATCGTCTGGACCCTGCCCGGCTACACGCCCGGTCGTTTCCCGAGCACCGAGGTGTTCGAGCTGCCCTTCATCGCCTCGCCGCGCGGCATCGTGAATGCCCAGGCCTCGCAGGAGTATGCGGAAGCGCATCTCGGCGAGGAGACCAAGGACGTGAAGGTGCTGGCCTTCTGGTCGCACGATCACGGCGTGATCCATTGCCGCAACAAGATCGAGACCCTGGCCGATCTGCAGGGCCAGAAGCTGCGCTTCCCGACCCGCCTCGCGGGCGAGGCGTTGAAAGCAGTCGGCGTGGCGGCCGTCGGCATGCCGGTGCCGCAAGTGCCGGAAAGCCTGGCGCAGGGCGTGCTCGACGGCGCGGTGGTGCCGTGGGAAGTCGTGCCGGCCATCAAGCTGCACGAGCTGGTGAAGTTCCATACCGAGATCCCGGGCACCCCGACCTTCTATACGGCGACCTTCTTCATCGTCATGAACAAGGCGAAGTACGAGGGCCTCCCGGACGATGCGCGCAAGGTGATCGACGAGACGACCGGCATGGTCCTCGCCACCGAGGCCGGCAAGGTCTGGGACCAGGCCGGCGCCGACGTCCGCAAGATGGTCGAGGGCAAGGGCAACACCATCCTGACCCTCAGCGAGACCGACAAGGCCGCCTGGATGACGGCGTCCCAGAACGTGACTGAAGCCTGGGTCGCGGAGATGAAGGGCAAGAACATCGACGCGCCCGCGCTCATGGACTCTGCCAAGAGCCTGCTTGCCAAATACGAGAGCGCCTGACAGCGTTCGTCCTCTCGGACCGGCGGGACCAAGGCCCGCCGGTTCCTCCCTTGTCCTGACGCGCCGCCAGCATGGATGACACCGTCGCGACCCAGAGCCCGGAGCCGCCACGCGTGCCGCGCCCGATCGCGCTGGTCGCCAAGGCGCTGGCCGTGTTCGGCGGCGCGGTTGCGCTTGCCGTCGCGGTAGTCGTCGTCGTCAGCGTCCTCCGACGCTGGCTGTTCTCGCAGCCGATCCCGGGCGATTTCGAGCTGGCGCAGATCGGCACCGCGGTCGCCGTCTTCGCCTTCCTGCCCTATTGCCAGGTGACGCGCGGCAACATCGTCGTCGACACCTTCACCACCAGCCTGCCGGCGCGCCTGCGCGGGCGCATCGACGCGCTGTGGGATGTCGTCTATGCGGTTGCCATGGGGTTCGTCGCGGTCTGCCTGACGCGCGGCACGCTGGACACCTTCGCCTCGCACGAAGTCTCGATGGTGCTGCGCATTCCGGTCTGGCCGGGGGTCGCGTTCGGGGCACTCAGCTGCGGGTTCCTGGCGATCGTGTCACTGGCGACCGCGCACGGCTTGTTGCGGGGCAAGGCATGAGCGGCACCTGGATCGCGCTCATCGGCTTCGGCGGCATGCTGGCGCTGATCGCGCTGCGCCTGCATGTCGGCGTCGCGATGTTCGTCACCGGCTGTCTTGGCTACATCTACCTGTCGAGCGGCTCGGCGCTGTTCGCGTTCCTCAAGACCAATGCCTACAACCTGTTCGCCAGCTACACGCTGTCGGTGATCCCGCTGTTCATCCTGATGGGCGCGATCGCCGAGCAATCCGGCCTGTCGAGCGCGCTGTTCCGCGCCGCGGCCGCCCTCATGGGCCAGGTTCGCGGCGGACTCGCCATGGCGGTGATCGCCGCCTGCACCGCGTTCGGTGCGATCTGCGGCTCGTCGGTTGCCACCACCGCCACCTTCGGCCGCGCCGCCCTGCCCGAGCTGCTGCGCCACCGATACGAGGCGGGCTTCGCCACCGGCACCATCGCGGTCGGCGGCACCCTCGGCATCCTGATCCCGCCCTCGGTGATCCTGGTGATCTACGCCATCACGGTGGAGCAGAACATCAGCCATCTGTTCATGGCCGCCTTCATACCAGGGCTGCTGGCCACCCTGTTCTATCTGGTCACCATCTTCCTGGTGGCGCGCCGCAAGCCCGACGCGGCGCCGCGCCTCGATCCGATGCCGCGCGCCGAGCGCTGGCGGCATGCCAAGGGGGTATGGCCGGTCCTGCTGGTCGCTTTGGTGGTGGTGGGCGGAATCTATGGTGGTGTGTTCAGCCCGACCGAAGGCGCGGCGGTCGGCACCGTCGCCCTGCTCATCATCGGGCTGGCGCAGCGCTCGCTCGGCTGGGCCGCGCTCAAGACCAGCATCCTCAACACCGCTTCCACGACCGCGATGATCTTCGTGATCCTGATGGGATCGGAGATTTTCAACGCCTTCCTGGCGCTGTCGCAGATGCCGATGCAGGCGGCCGACTTCATCACCTCGCTCGGCATGCCGCCGTACGGCGTGCTGGCCGCCATCCTCGCGCTCTACATCCTGCTGGGCGCGGTGATGGACGAGCTGGCGATGATCCTGCTGACGCTGCCGGTGTTCTTCCCGATCGTTTCGGCGCTGGACTTCGGCATGCCGCCGGACGACCTGGCGATCTGGTTCGGCATCCTGCTGCTGATCGTGGTGGGGATCGGGCTCACCGCGCCGCCGATCGGGCTCAATGTGTTCGTCATCAGCGCCATCGCCAAGACTGTGCCGCTGGCGCAGACTTATCGCGGCGTGCTGCCCTTCATCGCCGCCGACGTCGTGCGGCTGGTTCTGGTGCTGCTGTTTCCGGGTCTCGCGCTGTTCCTCGTGCACCTGCTGGCGTGATCTCGCGCTTCTTCGCCGCCTCCCGGATGGTCTGCATCAGCATGATCGAGGCCAGGCTGGGCGGCATGTCGGCCCGGGTGGTGAGGCCGACCGGTCCGGTCGTTGCCTCGGTCTCCACCGGCAGCTCCGCCAGCACGCCATCCGCGAGGTCATCGACGATGACGCCGCGCGAGATGATCCAGACCGCATCGTTCATGCGCGTGTAGCGGCGGCCGAACGCCATCGACACGGTCTCGATCTGGTCGGGGATGCTGGCGATGCCGTGGGTGATGAGGAAGCGGTCGGCCATCGGGCGGATGATCGACCCTTCGGTCGGCATCAGCACGGTGTAGCGCGCGATCCGGCCCAGCTCGAACGGCTTCTCCTGCAGCAGCGGATGGTCCGGCCGCACCACGAACGAAATGCGCTCCGAATAGAGATGCTCGAAGCTGAGGCCGGTCATCAACTCCGGATCGGCGAGGCGGCCGACCACCAGGTCGAGATCGCCGGTGCGCAGCTGCGACAGCAGCACCGAGTTGTCGCCGGTCACCACCCGTACCACCGTGCCGGTGTTCTCCTGCTTGAACAGACTGACCGCCAGCGGCATGACCCGGGTCGAGACCGTCGGCAGCGCACCGACCTTGATCGCCATGCCGCCCTTGGTGCGCGCCTGGGTGATCGAATCGATGCCCTGGCGCAGCGCCGTGACGCTGGCGCCGGCATAGCGCAGGAACACCTCGCCGAACCGGGTCAGCGCCACGCCGCGGCCGCGCCGCTCGAACAGCGCGACACCGAGCAGCTCCTCCAGCTCGCGGATGGTCTTGGAGACCGCCGGCTGCGTGACCGACAAGGCAGCCGCCGCCTTGACCACGCTGCGCTGGCGCGCGATCTCCAGGAAGCACTGAAGGTGGCGGTACTTCACCCTCTGATCGAGCGCCATGAGTTCCCCTGAGCTATATCCAAACGATTATGCTTTGCGCATAAATCGTTACTATACATAACCAATGCGCGCGGCCAAGATCGCCTTATGCCCTTTGGCCTGTTCAATCACCAAGTGCTTCATTTCAGGGATGAAAATCCCGAACGGGAACGCACGTTCGTGTTCGTGAACGCGCTCGGAACCGACCTGCGGATCTGGGACGGCGTAGTCGCCAACCATGCCGGTGCGTTCCGCGCCCTGCGCTACGACCTGCGCGGCCAGGGGCTGTCGGATGCGCCGCCCCCACCCTACGCCGTCGACGACCATGTCGCCGATCTCGCCGCGCTACTGGATGCGCACGAGATCGCTGGCGCAATCGTCATCGGGATGTCGGTTGGCGGCATGATCGCACTAGCTCTCGCCGCCGTCCGGCCAGATCTGGTTCGCCTGCTGGTGCTGTGCGATACCGCCCACAAGATCGGAACGCCCGAGATGTGGAGTGCACGCATCGAGGCTGTGCGCGCAAACGGATTGGCGTCGATCGCGGATGCCGTGCTCGAACGCTGGCTTTCGGCTGAGTATCGACAGGCACACGCGGTCGATCTCGCCGGCTATCGCAACATGCTGACCCGGAATCCTGTGGAGGGCTACATCGGCACCTGCGCCACCTTGCGCGATACCAACTTGACATCGGCTGCGTCACGGCTGACGCAGCCGACCTTGTGCCTGGTGGGCGAGGCGGACGGCGCCACGCCTCCTGCGTTGGTCCGATCGCTGAGCGAGCTGATACCGGACGCCACTTTCGAGACCATTGCCAATGCCGGGCACTTGCCGTCCATCGAGCAACCGGCATTGCTGTCGTCGCGGATCGAATCCTTTGTCAGGAGAAACTGGAGTGCCTAGCCAATCGAAGCACGGCCTGTTCGCGCAGGGCATGGAGACGCGCCGTGCCGTCCTGGGCGACGCGCACGTCGACGGCGCGGAGGCCAGCCAGACCGAGTTCGATGCGCCGTTCCAGGCGCTGATCACCGAGGGCGCCTGGGGCTCCGTGTGGTCGCGGCCGCACTGGACCAGGCGCGAGCGCTCGATGGTGACCATCGCCCTGCTGGCCGCGCTCGGCCACGATGAGGAGCTGGCGATGCACGTGCGCGCGACCCGCAACACCGGCGCGACCGAGAAGGACCTGCGCGAGGCGATGATGCATGTCGCGATCTATGCCGGCGTCCCGGCCGCCAATCACGCGATCAAGATCATCAAGCAGACGTACGCCGAGATGGTGAAGAAGCCCGCCAAGCGGAAGAAGGCCAAATGAGCGAGCCGGGAGAATTTCTGCCGCGCGACCGCGCGTGGCATCCCGCTGCGGTTCCCTCGGCCTATCGGTCGACGACCTATCGCTCGCCGCGCCGGCCGCTCGTGGTTGTGCCGCAATCGATCGGGGAATTGAGCGGCCCCATGTTCGGCGACACGCCGCTCGATCCGGTGGACAACGACCTGATCCGCAACTACGCGACCACTGGCGATGCGATCGGCGAGCGCATCATCGTCCATGGCCGCGTGCTGGACGAGACCGCGCGGCCAGTACCGGGCGCGCTGATCGAGATCTGGCAGGCCAATGCCGGCGGCAAATACCGCCACGGCAACGACAAATACATGGCGGCGCTCGATTCCAATTTCGGCGGCGGCGGGCGCGTCGTCAGCGACGCCGAGGGCCGCTACTCCTTCCGCACCATCCGTCCGGGGCCTTATCCGTTCCCGAATGACGGCTGCGCCTGGCGGCCGGCGCACATCCACCTGTCGATCTTCGGCCATGCATTCGTGCAGCGGCTGGTGACCCAGCTCTATTTCGAGGGCGATCCGCTGATCCAGCGCTGCGTCATCGTCAACACCATCAAGGACCCCAAGGCCATCGACAGCCTGGTCGCGAAACTGGACATGGATTCCATGCAGGCCTTCGATTGCCTCGCCTATCGCTTCGACATCGTGCTGCGCGGCCGCAAGGCCACGCCGTTCGCGGGCTCCTGACATGGCGCTCAAGGAAACGCCGTCGCAGACCGCCGGACCGTTCGTGCATATCGGGACTATGCCGGCCGTCGCCGGGCTGAAGACAACGCACACCGGACCGGACAACATCCTGGCGCGCGACGGCGCCCTGGGCGAGCGCATCCGCATCGAGGGCCTGATCTACGACGGCGCCGGCGCGCTGGTGAAGGATGCCCTGGTGGAGATCTGGCAAGCCAACGCCAACGGCCAGTATGGCTCCAATGACTTCTCCGGCTTCGGCCGCGCCGCCACCGACTTCGAAACCGGCTTGTTCTTTTTCGAGACCGTCAAACCCGGCAGAGCGCCCTATCGCGACGGCAGGATGCAAGCGCCGCACGTCGCGCTCACAATCTTTGCCCGCGGCATCAACATCCACCTGCAAACCCGCCTCTATTTCTCCGACGAGGCCAACGCCGCCGATCCGGTGCTGCAACTGGTCGGAGCGCCCGAGCTCGTCGCCACCCTGATCGCCAAGCGGAACGTCGATCGGCCACTCTATCGGTTCGACATCCACCTGCAAGGCGACCGCGAGACGGTCTTCTTCGATCTCTAGAAAGCAGGTAGATTGCCGGGATGAGCGTTTCCGTTTTCGATCATCCCTGGCTTTCAGCGCTGCTCGGCGACGCGGAGTTGGCGCGCCAGTTCACCATCGAGGCCGAATTGCGCGCCATGCTGGAGTTCGAGGTTGCCCTCGCCATGGCCGAGGCCGAGCTCGGCTTCATCCCGATCGACGCGGCACAGGCCATCGCCACGACAGCGATGTCCTTCCAGCCCGACCTCGCCGCGCTGGCCGCGGGCGTCGCGCGCGACGGCATGGTGGTGCCGGACTGGGTGAGGCAGCTGCGCGAAGCGGTCGGATCTTCGCATGGCGTCCATGTCCATCTTGGATCGACCAGCCAGGATGTGCTCGACACCAGCCTGGTCCTGCGCCTGCGGCCGGCGCTCGACACTCTGGCCGCGCGACTCAACGCTTTTGACAGCCGCCTCGCCGCGCTGTCAGCCGATCACGGCACGATCGCCGCAATGGCGCGCACCCGCATGCAACGGGCTGTGCCGATCACCTGGGCGGACCGGATCGCCGCCTGGCGCGCGCCGCTCGCGCGGCATCAGAAGCGCCTGCAGGACCTGAAGCCGCGCCTGCTGGTGGTGCAGTTCGGTGGGCCGGTCGGAACCTTGGACAAGTTCGGCGACAAGGGCCCGTCGGTCGCCGCCGCCCTTGCCAGCCGCCTCGACCTTGCGGTTCCGGCCAGCGCCTGGCACAGCGCACGCGACGTGCTGGCGGAGTTCGCCGGCTGGCTGTCGCTGGTGACCGGGTCGCTGGGCAAGATCGGCCAGGACATCGCCCTGCTGGCGCAGAACGAGGTTGCCGACGTGACCGTGACCGGAGCCGGCCAGTCCTCCGCGATGCATCACAAGCAGAACCCGGTGCTGGCCGAGACGCTGGTGACCCTCGCCCGTTTCAACGCCACGCAGGTCGCCGGCATGCACCACGCCCTGGTGCACGAGCAGGAACGCTCGGGCGCCGCCTGGACCCTGGAGTGGATGCTGCTGCCTCAGATGGTGGTGGCAACCGGTGTGGCCCTGGCGCGCGGGCTGGCCCTGCTGGACGCGCTGCGCATCAACGACAAGCACTAGGCCGAGCGCAAGCCACCGAACGGCACGATCTTGTTGTCCGCATCGTGGCCGATGTCGGCGCGGCCCAGATAGGGGATGCCAGCCTTGCCGCACCAGTGCTGGACGATCTCGACCTCGGTCTGGCCAAACGGCGGGTCGTTGTCGGGAATGGCGCTGCAGCGGCCGAGCCGGATGCCGGCGATCCGCCGGATCGCCGGGTTGCTGGTGACGTGGAACAGCGATCGGTCGATCCGGTACATGTATTCCGACACTTCCTCGAGCATCAGGACATGGCCGGACAGGTCGGCCTGGAACGGCGTGCCGATCAGCTGGCTGAAGGTCATGAGGTTGAACGCCACGACCTTGCCGGAGGCCGCAACCGACGGCTCCAGCGTCTCGGCCGCGCCGGTCGCAAGATAGGCCAGCGCCCGCGCCACCGCCGTCTCGCCGCCGCTGCGGTTGATGTCCGCCGGCATTGGGCCATGCACGACGCCCTGGAATCCCTTGCCATAGAGTCCGGCCAGGAGAACACCGGCATCGCTGTAGCCGAGATAGGTCTTGGCACGGGCGCCGTCGGTCAGCTGGCCCAGCGCCGTCGCGGCGATCCGGCCCGAGCCATAGCCGCCGCGCCCGAACCACACGGCGTCCAACGACGGATCATTGGCAAACTCGCCAAAGGCGCCCGCCCGTTCGGCATCGGAGCCGGCGAAATGGCCTGATGATTGGAAGCATTGCGGGTGGAAATGGAGCTCCACCGTCGGAAATCGCTCTGCCGCAAGCGCGGTCACGCGCTCGGCCACGGCGCGCTCCAGGCGCGACGACGGCGCGACGATGCCGACCCTAATCCTGCGCGTCATTCACCGCTCATTTACCGCCGGTCTGCTCTATTCATCATCGGACCATTTACCCCCGGCCCGGTTTGAAGCCGGGCCATTTACCACTCGCGTAACCTGTGCGATCAACACACATGACTTTGGGGCCGAATCAGGGGCGACCTTATTTCTTCTGCGGCATCGGCGGTAGCGGAATGTTGCCGCTGGCCTTGATCCTGCGGGCCAAGGGCTGCGCGGTCGAGGGCTCCGACCGGTCGTTGGACCAGGGAAGGCTGGCGCAGAAGTTCAAGTTCCTGCGCGACCGCGGCATTGGCCTCTATCCGCAGGACGGCAGCGGCATCACGCGCGCGGAGCAGATCCTGGTGACCTCCGCCGCGGTCGAGGAGACGGTGCCGGACGTGCAATCCGCCCGCCGCCTCAACGTGCCGGTGATGCGGCGGGCCGAGCTGCTGGCCCAGCTGTTCAACGCCGCACCGCAAAGCATCGCGGTCGGCGGCACCAGCGGCAAGTCCACCACCACCGGCATGATCGGCTGGATCCTGCACCACGCGGGGCGCGACCCGACCATCATGAACGGCGCCATCATGAAGAACTTCATCACGCCGGAGATCCCGTTCGCCGGCGCGGTGGTGGGCAGCGGCGATGCCTTCATCAGCGAGGTCGACGAGAGCGACGGCTCGATCGCCCTGTTCAATCCGCGGATCGCCGTGCTCAACAACATCTCGCTCGACCACAAGTCGATGGAGGAGCTGCGCACGCTGTTCGGCGATTTCGTGCGGAAGGCCGAGGTCGCGGTGCTCAACCTCGACAACGAGGAAGCCAAGGCCCTGGCGGCAGGCTTGCGCGCGCCGATGACCTACAGCCTCGTCGATCCCGGCGCGCATTTGTCCGCGCACGACCTCACGCCGTCGCTCCAGGGTATCGACTTCCAGGTCACCGAGCGGGCGACCGGCGCCGAGACCGCGGTGCATCTGCAGGCGCCGGGCGCGCACAACGTCTCCAATGCGCTCGCGGCGCTGTGCGCGGCGCGCGCTTGTGGGCTGTCGCTGCAACAGGCGGCCGCAGGACTGAGCGGCTTCAACGGCATCAAGCGCCGGTTTGAACGCGTCGGCGCCGCCAACGGCGTCACCATCATCGACGACTTCGCGCACAACCCGGACAAGATCGCCGCGACCCTCGAGACACTGCACGCCTTCCCGGGCCGGCTGCTGGTGATGTTCCAGCCGCACGGCTTCCGTCCGCTGACCCACATGAAGAACGAGCTGATCGCCTGCTTCGCCGACGGCCTGAACCAGGGCGACGTGCTGGTGATGCCGGAGCCGGTCTATTACGGCGGCACCACCGAACGGAAGGTCACCAGCGGCGACATCGTGAGCGGCGTGAAAGCGCGCGGCCGTGAAGCGTTCGCTTTTCCAGACCGCCCGGCCTGCGGCGACCAGATCATCACCTTCGCTCGCCCCGGCGACCGCATCGTCATCATGGGCGCCCGCGACGACACCCTGCCGGAATTCGCGGCGGACCTTCTGAAGCGCCTGAGCTAGCCTACCAGCAGGTGAAGCCGCCGTCGGCCTGCACCGTCGCGCCGGTCATCAGGCTGGCGGCGTCGCTGGCCAGGAAATGCACCACCGAGGCGATCTCGTGCGGCTGGCCGAGGCGGTTCATCGGCGTGTCGCGCAGCCATTCCTTCATCATGGCCTCGACCCCCGGCACGCTGCGCACCATCGGAGTCTCGATATAGGTCGGCGCGACCGCGTTGACGCGCACGCCGCGGTCGGCCCACTCGGCCGCCAGCGAAGCGGTCAAATGATGCACCGCTGCCTTGGAGGCGTTGTAATAGGCCTGCTTCTGCGGCCGGTTCACAATGTAGCCGGACATCGATCCGATATTGACGATCGCACCTTTGCGCGCCTTCAGCATGTGCTTGCCGAAGGCGCGGCAGCACCAGAACACGCCGTTGTAGTTGACGTCGTTGACGTTGAGCCACAGCTCGTCGCTGACCTCCTCGCCCGCCGTGCCGCTGCGCGCGATGCCGGCGTTGTTGACCAGGATGTCGATGTGGCCGTGCTTGGCCACCAGCTTGTCGGCGACCTCGGTCACCTGCTTGGAATTGGTGACGTCCATCTGGATGGTCTCGGCAACGAAGCCGAGCTTGCGCAGGTCCGCCTGGCCGCTCGCGGCGACCGCCGGATCGACGTCCGCGATCACCACCATGGCGCCGGCTTCGGCGAGCGCGGTGCTGCAGGCGAGGCCGATGGCGCGGCCGCCGCCGGTGACCACCGCAACCTTGCCGTCCAGTTTCAGTTTCTCCAGATACATCGACTCAACTCCCTCTATTCAGCTTGGCATCTCGATCTGCACCTTGACCGAGCCGGTCGGCGGCTTGGTGGCGAACTCGAAGGCGCGGATGCTGTCCTCGAACCCGAAGGTCTTGGTGATCAGCGGCGTCACATCAACATCGCCGGACCCCATCATCGCGACGCAGCGCGGGAAGACGTGGGCGTAGCGGAAGATGTGCTCGACCCGCGCCTCCTTGACCGCCGCGTTGGTCACGTCGTAGGCGATCGGCTCCACCGGCATGCCGATGAAGACAACGCGCCCGCCGGGACAGATCGCTTCGAACAGGCTCGGCGCAACCTTTTGGCTGCCGGAGCACTCGAAGGCGACGTCGACGCCCCAGCCGTCAGTCTCCCGCTTCACCACGTCGACCAGATTCTCCGATCGCACATTGACGGTCACCGCGGCGCCCAGCTTTTTGGCCAGTTCCAGCTTCGCGTCGTCCACGTCGCTGACGATCACGCGCGCACATCCAGCGGCGCGGGCGGCCAGGAGGGTGACAAAGCCGATGGTGCCGGCGCCGGTGATGACCGCGATGTCGCCCGGCTTGATCTGCGCCTTGGTCGAGGCGTGCACGCCGGTCGCCAGCGGCTCCACCATCGCCGCCTGCTTCAGCGAGACGTTGTCCGGCAGCTTGAAGGTGAAGTCCGCAGGGTGGATCACGTCCGGGCGCAGGATGCCGTGGATCGGCGGCGTCGCCCAGAAGCGCACGGCTGGATCGAGATTGTAGATGCCGAGGCGGCTGGCCCGGCTGGTGGGATCGGGGATGCCGGGCTCCATGCAGACCCGGTCGCCTTCCTTGAGCTCGGTCACGTCGGCGCCGACCTCGAGGATCACGCCCGAGGCCTCGTGCCCCAGGATCATGGGCGCGCGCACCTCGAACGGCCCGATCTTGCCGTGGGTGTAGTAGTGCACGTCACTGCCGCAGATCCCGATATTGCGCAGGCCGATGCGCACGTCGCGCCGGCCCAGCTTCTCCTCGACCTTGATGTCGCGCAGCGACAGCTTGTCTCTTTCCTCAAGAACGACGGCCTTGACCATGATCCTTCTCCTCTATCCGCGCGCGACGATGACCGCCCCGATCAGCATGGACAGCGCGGTCGCGACATACAATGGAATATGAGCCTCCAGGAAGCGCATCCACAACAGGTGAAGCGCCACGAAAATAACCGTGCCGATGAAAACCCGGTCGAACGCATTGGTATGGATCGGCAGGAACCCGGTCCGCGCGGACTTGCCAGCCTCATTTCCATTGCCGTTTTCAGCCATTCCCCTACTCCTTGACCGCGCCGAAGGTCAGGCCGGCGACGATATGGCGCTGCACCAGGCCCAGGAACAGCAAGGCCGGCAGCAGCGTCAAGGTGGCGGTCGCCGCCATCTGGCCCCAGTTGGTGCCGGTCACGGTCACGAACTCGGCAAGGCCCGTCGTGATGGTGCGGGCATGGACGCTGGTGAGGGTGGCGGCGAACAGATATTCGTTCCAGGCGAACACCCAGGTCAGGATGGCGGTGACGGCAAGGCCCGGCCGCGCCAGCGGAATGATGACCTTGGTCAGGATCTGCCAGGTGTTCGCGCCATCGATCATGGCGGCCTCGTCCAGCTCCTTGGGGATGCCGTCGATCACGCTGCGCATGGTCCAGATCGCGAACGGCAGGTTGAACACGCAATAGAGCAGGATGAGCCCGATGCGGGTGTCGTACAGTTTCCAATCGCCGATCGCGAACGCCTGGGTGAACAGCAGGAACAGCGGCAGCAGGAACACCGCCGGCGGCGCCATGCGGTTGGTGATGGTCCAGAAGAAGATGTTCTCCCTGCCCACCAGCTTGAAGCGCGACAGCGCATAGGTCGCGAACAGCGCCAAGGTCGTCACCAGCAGCGCGTTGCAGCTCGCCACGACGATCGAGTTGATCAGGTATTTCTGGAAGCTCGGGTCGGCCAGCGTGTTGGTGTAGTTCTCGACGAAGAATTTCTTGATGATGAAGTTCGGCTTGCCGAACAGCTCGACCCGGCTCTTGGCCGAGACCACGAACATCCAGTAGATCGGGAACAGGGTGACGAGGCTGGCTGCGATCCAGAATACCAGCGACACCCATTTGCCATGCCGCTTCATCATCACTCCGCCTTCGGCAGTTCGCGCCGCGCCACCAGGGCGGCATAGAGCAGCCAGCACATTAGGATGGTTAGATAGAGCGTGAGCAGCGACATTGCCGCGCCGTAGCCGTAGTCGGTCTTGGGAAAGACCACGCGCCAGATGTGCAGGCCGATATAGCGTGTGGCCGAACCGGGCCCTCCGCCGGTCAGCATCCACACCTCATCGACCGTGCGCAGCGCATCCATCAGGCGGATGAAGACCGTCGCCAGGATGGTCGGCTTCAGCATCGGCAGCGTGATGTGCCAGAAGATCTGGAATTTGTTGGCGCCGTCGATCTGCGCCTGCTCGAACGGCTCCTTGGGCATCGACGCCAAACCCGCCATCAGGGTCAGCGTCACCAGCGGCGTCCAGTGCCACACATCCATCATGATGGTGGTGAGGAAAGCCTGGTCGGCATAGGTGCCGAGCCGGAACTCGATGCCGAACCAGCGCTCGAGATAGTATGGCAATGGCCCGAGCCCCGGGACGGTGAGCAGCCGCCAGGTCGCGCCGACCGCGATCGGCGCCACCATCAGCGGCAAGGTGTGGATGGTGCGGAAGAATCCCTTGAACGGGATGTCCTTCATCAAAAGCTGGGCCAGGAAATAGCCGAGCACCAGCTGGCTTCCGACGGCGAACAGGCCGAACCACAGGGTTTTCCACAGCGAACCGAGGAACTGATCGTCGAACACCAGCCGGCGGTAGTTCTCGACCCCGGCGAAATGCGCGGTCGGATCGGCGGCGAACGCGTTCCACTCGGTGAAGCCGACCACCAGTACGTAGATGAACGGCACCACGCCGAACACCACGAGGATCAGCAGCGTCGGCGCCAGCAACAGCCAGCCGATGGAGGTTGACCGCATTCACCCACTCGAAACGCAAAATGAACCGGGGCGGCATCGCGCCGCCCCGGCAGGGAGGACACACCTTACTTACGATAACCCAGTTTCTTGAGCTCGGCTTCCGCCGCTTCCGCCATCTTGTCGAGGGCGTCGGACGCGCTCAGCTCTCCGGTAATCGCCTCGTAGAAGAACGGCGCGGTCGCTTCGCGCACCTGGGCGTGGAACGGATACGGCGGTGCGCCGGCGAACAGCTTGCCGTCGTTCTTCATCAGGGTGAAGTAGCCGTCGGTCTTGGCATCCATGTCCTTGACCTTCGGATCGTCGTAGGTCGCCTGGTGGGTGATGCGCGAACCCGCCACCGCCCAGTCGGCCTGCACCGAGGCCTGGCCGATATATTGCAGGAACAGCAGGGCGGCCTGCTGATTCTTGGACGAGAACGGGATGCCGAAGGCGCCGCCATCATAATAGCCGATGTAGCCTTTGCCGGACTCGGCCTCCTCCAGGACACCAGGCTCCATCGGCGGCAGGGCAACGCCGACCTTGCCGACGACGTTGGACTTGTCGGCATTGGTGGCGATCCAGGCCGCATTCTCGCCATAGACCAGGCCCTGCGCGGCGCGGCCGGCGGCGAAGGTGGCCGCGACCTCGTCCCAGGTGCTGGACGTCGACTCAGGCGGCGCGAACTTGAGCAGCCCGAGCCAGTATTCCAGCGCGGCCTTGGCCTTCGGGCCATTCATGGAGCCGCCGTTGGCGACTGTCGCGCTCCAGCCGTCCGGGTTGATGCCCCAGTTGTAGACCCCGAAGGTCGGGCCCCAGCTCTCGAAGAACTCGTACCACGACGCGGGATGCCCGGTGTGCGCCTGGACCGTGGTGCCCCAGACTTCCTGGTCGTTGTCCTTGCCCCATTGGGTGAAGAACTCGGCGATGTCGCGGTACTGCTTGTGGTCCTTGGCCGGCGCCAGGTCGTAGCCGTACTTGGCCTTGAACGCTTCCTTGTTCTTCGGATCGTCGAACAGGTCCTTGCGATAGAGATAGACCTTGACGAAGGCCTCCATCGGCACGCCGAACACGTCGCCGTCGGCGTTCTTGAAGTAGTTGATGAAGGTGGTGAAGTTGTCGACCTTGAAGTCCGGCGACGCCAGCTTCGGATCGTCCTTCAGCGACTTGGTGATGTCGACCAGGAAATTGCGCGACAGGTACGAGTAGATGATGTCCTGCTCGATATAGACGAAGTCATAGATGCCGGTCTTGGCCTCCATGTCCTTGATCGCCTTGTCGTACATCTGGTCCCAGGAGGTCGCCTCGAACTCCACGTTGATGCCGGTCGCGCTGGTGAAGGCTGGGCCAAGCACATCCTTGACGTAATTTGACGGCGGCGTGCTCTCGGAAACGCCACGAATCGTCACGCCTTTGTACGGCGCCGCCGCGTCCGACCAGAAATCGGCGTGGGCGGTGGAAACCGCTGTCACCACCGAGGCTGCGGCGATCGCGGCTCTTATTCCAAGTCTGGAGCGCATCGGATTCTCCCAGATTTTGTTGTCGTTTGTGATTGTCCGAAGGAGCCGCGCCCGGGTCTCGAGATGTTCTTTGTGTTGGCCGAGAGCAGCGCGCTTCTCGATGTGGATTATCCGCTCGCTTCCAGCGCGTGCTACACGCTTTTCGCGGCCGGAGTGCGCATTTTTTTCGCTGTTTAAGATTTTGCGGTGCAACACGACCTGATCGTCAAGTTGATTGACACAGGCGCGTCACAGCTTGAGCATGAATGCGTTGCGGGACGGCCATTGCAGGCGGGTGCAGGGATGAAGCGATCGAGGACGGGACCGGATTTCGAACTCATCGTCGGCGGGCCGCAGGAATCCTTCCGCTGGAACGTGCACGCCTATCCGCACGATCTCGCCAAGTGGCACTACCATCCGGAATACGAACTGCACCTGATCCAGCACACCAGCGGAAAGATGTTCATCGGTGACCATGTCGGCAGCTTTGCGCCGGGCTCGCTGGTGCTGACCGGCCCCAACCTGCCGCACAACTGGGTCAGCGACATCGCGCCCGGCGAGTATGTGCGCAATCGCGACATGCTGGTGCAGTTCAAGGACAGCTTCGTGCGCGACGCGATGGCGATGTGGCCCGAGGTCAAGGAGATCGAGCCGCTGCTCCAGGATGCGCGCTACGGCATCGAGTTCCATGGCGATGCGGCGCTGGTCGGCGCCAATGTGCTGCGCCAGATCGGCCAGGTCACGGCGATGCGCCGCCTCCTGTTGCTGTTCGAGTTGCTCTATGAGCTGGCGATCTCGCCGGAGCGACGCCTGCTGTCGAGCCGCGACTACAGCGACGCGCCGGACAGCGCCGCCGCCGATACCATCAAGCAGGTGATAGGCTTCCTGATGAAGAACATCGCCAAGGATGTGCACCTGTCCGACGCGGCCCGCTGGTTCGGCATGTCGGAGCCAACTTTCTCGCGCTTCTTCAAGCGCAACACCGGCCACGGCTTCGTGCACTACCTGAACCGGATGCGGGTCAACCGCGCTTGCGACCTGCTGATGGAGACCGACAAGCCGGTCACCGACGTGTGCTTCGAGACCGGCTTCAACAATCTGTCCAACTTCAACCGCCAATTCCGCAAGCTGTGCGGCCTGCCGCCGTCGGAATACCGCCGGCACGCCAAGCGCAATATGCAGAAGTCGACGGAGCTCTACCGCTTCGACGAGGAGATGCGCGCCGCGCTCGCGCATGGCCAGACATTCTACGAGGGCAGTTCCGGTGCGAACGTCGGGCGCTAGCGAGCGCTCTTGCGCGGACAGGCTTTCGAGAGCGGGCCGGGCTTTGTTCCAGATTCAGGAGTCCGCTGGCCCCTGTGGGGGCTGCGCGCCGGTTGGTTCCGCACGCGGCGCCGTCACCGTGCCCCCGTTGCGCGTTGGTTCATAACTTGCCCATGCCTTGGCGACCTGATACAGCGGCAGCAAAAGCAATGATGCAACGGCGAGATACAGCCATCCATACCCGTTCTCGATGAAGCGGTTGGTCTCCTCGGCCTGTGGCGCGAGCCTCTGGCTCTCGGCGATGAGCAGGACCCCGGCCACATAGACCAGAATTGGCAGCGCCAGCACGGCGCCACGCCAGGCATTGTCGTGCATTCGCCGGAGTGGATCGAGGAAGAGCGGCACGGTCAAGGCGACTCGTTCTTCAAGATCCGCGGCTTCCGCCGGAAACTTCTTTCGCAGCAGGAGATGATAGCGGCTGCGCAGCCGGATCGCGTTCGTGAGCGCGAACAAGGCCATGACAAAGCCAACCGCGACGATGATCGGAAACACCTGGACGGCTTCGGTCAGGCCGATGGGCAAGGCACCGAACGGGCTCTGCACGCCTTTCATCCGGTCGCTGATCGCCTCCCGCTTCCCGACAATCTTTGTTTGGGCAGCAGTCAGCGTGACGATCTGCTCGTTGCCTGCAGTCATCTTTGCCTTCACGTCCGCAACCTTTTGCTCGATCGCGGTGATTCTCCCCTCGGCCTGCGAGATTTGCGCCGCCAGCCCTGCGATCTCACTTTCAGACTTGGCTTTCGCCTCTCCCAGTTCATTTATTTCCCGCTGTCGCAGAGCGGCGGCTTCGATGAATTCAGATTGTTTCAGCTGCAGATTGCTGACAGCCAGCGCCCACTGCTTGATCTTGTCGAAGATCGCCGCGTTGACATCTTTAGAGACCCTCGCAATTTCTTCGGCGAACTCCTGGCCGACATCCTGCTTGTGCACCACGGCCTGCCAGAACCCGGGCTGCTGATCCAACCTATGGCCGAAATTCTCATGGGCCTCTTTGAGCCGCGCTTCCGCGGCATCGGCGACCGCACGATCGATTCCGGCCAAGGGTGCGATGATCTGTTCCCGCAGCTTTTGCTCGGTCGCGGTCAGCATCTGCATGACTTTGGCGCGGACCACGCAGTTCGCGCGCTCGTCCCGATCGGCGATCGGGCAATCAGGATGGAAATCCGCCTCCTCCAATGCCGCTCCATTCCAGATGATATCGGAGGACTGCCGCAAAAAATCCTGCAGCTCGCGCACGAACGCATCGACGTCCAACGGCTGCAGCGCGTCCGCTGCTTGCGCGATTCGCTCGAAGGCGCTCACCATGCCTTCCAGGCGCCCTTGCTCCTGGGTTATCTTGTCGAGCGCCAGCTGCACGGTCTCGATCTCCTGCTGCAGCGCTGCATCCTGCTCTTCCAGTCCCGCCCGCTTGCTAAGCAGTTCCTCCCGCAGTGCCGGCAGATTGCCGAGGAGTGCCTTGGTCTCGCTTTGTTGCGATGCGAGTTCTTTCTGCTCGGCCTCGGCCTTGCCGATGTCTATTTTGGCCTGTACCAGCGCATGGTCGATGGTTGCGTCCTCGCGCTGCAGCGCGACCAGCGGCACCAGTATGAAGGCGAGGAAGGCGAACGCGAAGATGATGGTGGCGTTAAACAATTGGGAGAAATGCCGGGCGCTCTTGTCATACGCTTCGACCAGCTGCCTTTCGAAGGTGTCGTCGAACGACATGGCGGCCCGCGCGCATCCGGCAGGGCAACAGCCTGCGATGCGCACTCATAGCACATTTCCGGCGCTCGTTGTAGATGCCCTCGCCGGACAGCCGTCGATGATGGCCCCGGGGGCTTGCGGTGGTGGACCTTCGCGGTTCCGCGCCAATCAAGGCCAACACCATTGACGCACTCCGCGGCAAGCGCATAGTTGGGCGTATTCCTGTCTAGCGCCGAGGTAGTGCGATGAGCATTTCAACCGACAGCGTCCCCGCCAAGACCGTCGAGCCCTCCCTGCACCGCGTCATGGGTCCCTGGCTCCTGCTGCTGTTCATTGTCGGCGATATCCTCGGCACCGGCATCTATGCCCTGACCGGCCAGGTCGCCAAGCAGGTGGGCGGCGTGGTGTGGATGCCGTTCGTGGTCGCCTTCGCCGTCGCGGTCGTCACCGCCTTCAGCTACCTCGAGCTGGTGACCAAGTACCCGCGCGCCGCCGGCGCCGCGCTCTATACCCATCGGGCGTTCGGCATCCATTTTATCACCTTCATCGTCGCCTTCGCGGTCATGTGCTCGGGCATCACCTCGGCATCGACCGCGTCACGCGCCTTTGCGGCCAACCTGTCCAATGCCTTCGACCTGGGACTCGCCGGCACCTTCGGCGTCACGCTGGTCGGCCTCGCCTTCATGGCGCTCGTCGCCATCATCAATTTCCGCGGCGTCGGCGAGAGCGTGAAGGCCAACGTGGTGCTGACCTGCGTGGAGCTGACCGGTCTGCTCATCATCATCGTGATCGGGCTGTTGGCGATCAGCGCCGGCGAAGGCGACGTGTCGCGCGTCACGCAGTTCAGCGCCAGCGCGGATCGCGGCGCGTTCTGGTCGGTGATCGCCGCCACCACCCTTGCCTTCTTCGCCATGGTCGGGTTCGAGGATTCGGTCAACATGGTAGAGGAGTGCCAGGAGCCGCGCAGCATCTTCCCCAAGATCCTGCTGACCGGCCTGCTGATCACGGGAGTGATCTACGTGCTGGTGTCGATCTCGGCCGTCACCCTGGTGGCGCCCGATCAGCTGGGCGAAGGCGAGACACCGCTGCTGCAAGTGGTGCAGGCCGGCGCGCCCGGCTTCCCGCTGGAGATCTTCGGCCTCATCACCATGTTCGCCGTCGCCAACAGCGCGCTCATCAACATGCTGATGGCGAGCCGCCTGGTCTATGGCATGAGCCGCGAGCACGTCCTGCCGGCCATCTTCGGCAAGGTCCATGCATCGCGGCGCACGCCCTACATCGCGATCGGCTTCACCACCCTGCTCGCCTTCGGCCTCATCTCCTTCGTCGGAGAGGTTCCGGCGCTTGGCGGCACCACCGCGCTGCTGTTGCTCTTCGTCTTCACGGTGGTCAACATCGCGGTGCTGGCCCTGCGCAAGGAAAAGGGTGAACACAACCATTTCCGCACCCCGACCTTCCTGCCGGTGGTCGGTGCATTGGCCTGCGCCTTCCTTGCCGGCCCGTGGACCGGGCGTGATCCGGTGCAATACAAGATCGCCGGCATCCTGATCGGCATCGGCGTGGTGCTGTGGGTCGTGACCGTGCTGATCAACCGCGCCACCGGCCAAGTGGCGGGCGAGCCTCTGACCGGCGAGGCCGACATGCGCGGGCCAGTGAACTAGGCGACCACCCGGCCGCCGTTCAGCAGGGCGAAGGCCTTGGGCGCCGAGCGCGTCAGCAGGAGCCCGAGCCCGATGCCGAGCACGACCGTGATGAGCACGCTCACGACATAGTGAACAAGCATCCAGGCTTGCGTCTCGGCCGGCACCAGGTCCCACAGGATCAGCTTGACCTCGGCGATCAGCGGGAAGTGCGCGGCGTGCAGAAAGAACGCGAGGCCGCCGAACCGTGCGACCAGTCCACCGATTGGCATGGGCGCGATGCGCTGGAACAGGCCCCAGCAGGCCAGGACACCGACCAGCCGCATGCCGCGGGTCGCGGCCTGCAGGATGAAGGGATCGCCATCCACCACATAAGGTGCGAGCGTCCTCGCCGCGCACAGCGCGACATACGCCGCCAGGAACACCACCGTCGCGCGGGCGCCGATCTCCACCGGGACTCCGCGCAGCCTGATCCAGGCGCCGAGATAGAAGAAGAACACGACATCGGTGCGAAAGAAGATCCACAAGTCGTGCCCGATGAGCCACGCACCGCCGAGGAGCACGGCGCCCAGCAGCGGCGCGCGCGTCAGCAGGAGCCACAGGATCGGGCTGACCAGCACCGTCACGAACAGATCCCGCACAAACCAGAACTGGAAACCGATCGGATGCTCGGTCACTGCGAACACCGCATTCACGTATTCGAGCGGACCGGCCGAGCCAAAGTTGATGTTCATCTCCGCCAACAGCTTGTTCGCCGGATCGACCTGGAACAACAGCAGCAAGACTGCAAGGAACAGCGCGTTCCAGAACACCAGGGGCAGATAGAGCGATACAAATCGGCGGCGTATGCGGCTGCGCAGCGCAACCCCCGCGTCACTGTGGAAGGAAAAGAACAGCCAGCCCGAGATCATGCTGAGCAGCGGCACCACGCTGAAAAAGAAGAACAGCACGAAGCTCTGCACGAAGGTCGCGATCTGGTTCTGCGTGGGATCGAGACCACGAAACGGCGAGATGCGGGCGTTTGGAAACCATTCATAGTGCAGGAACACAAGGCCGACGATCAAAGAGATGCGGGCGAAGTTGATCGTCAGGGACAGAGTGTCTTTTGACATAGCCGGGGCATCGCCGCGTATGCTCGCGTGAACCGCGCGTCCCGCTCCCGTCAATGCGGAAATCATTTGCCCCTGCCTGTTGTTCGTGCGCACCACCGACCCTCGGCGCCCGACCAATGTCGATAGTGCCCCTTGGTTCCCTGCCAGATTCGTCTCGAACGATCCGCGGTGATGCAGGACAGCAACCACGAACCAGATTGCGATCAGGGTTCGGAACCGTACGGATGGTTCGGGGTTCTGAACGCTGATTCAAGCTGCAAAGCCTACTGACGATGAGGGCATCACTCGTCTGGAGGTTAACACAGCGGCGCCGATGATGGTGCCGTGGCAAGATCGGGGCGGTAGGGCAAGCACGTGCAGGCGCTCGTTGCACACCAGAAGCAGTTCGTCCTCGGACCTGAGGCGGTGCGGGTACGGCCGGAATGGGAAGCGCTTCAGCTCGCCGACCGGCTGATCCTGTCGCTCTGCCCCAAGCTGCGCGTCTCCAGGCTGCGATCCCGCGACGGCAAGGATTATTACCTGCTCGGTCTCGCCATCCCCGCCGATACCTCTGGCTCAACCGTCGAGCGTGCCTTCCCCTCGAAACACTCTTCGGAGATCGAGGACTGGACCGGTTTCTGGGCCGGCAAGTGGGCGCTGATCTCGGCCACGCAATGCTGGCAGGATGCGGCCGGCTTGCTGGGCCTGTATTACCGCCGGACGGCGGATGGACTCTGGATCTCGAGCAGCCCCGCCATCCTCGGCGGCTATCTGCCGAATGTTGAGCCTGCCAAGCGCCTGCCGTGGCGCATCGCCCACGAGAAAGGCATGGATTGGATCCCGGCGCCGCTGACCACCCGGGAGAATGTCTTCAAGCTCCTGGCGCTGCGCACCATCGAGCCTGTCAGCGGCGCGATTCGGCCGGTGCGTTTCTCCGCCGCGCAGTCTACGGATACCAAGGACGTTCGCCTCCTCGCTGCCACGCTCAAGACCGTGATGGGCAATTGGGGCGGGGCCGCCTTTCGCGAACGCTCGGTTGGCCTGACGGCAGGGTTCGATACGCGCACCGTGCTCGCGGCAACCACCGCCGCCAACGTGGATTTCCACGCCTTCACCGATGTGCATGAGCTGCTGGCGCGCGCCGATCACGACTTGCCGCCGCGCTTGGCGGCTGAGGTCGGCGTCGTCCACCGCTTCTCCGACAACCCGGCGATCAAGGGAGTCGACGTCCGCGCCCGGCAGGCGGCGATCATTGCGCATATGGACCGCGCGATTTTCCATCCCACCGCCGCGATGTGCGTGAGCGGTCGCGCGGATCACATGCACGATGCCGGCCTGACCATCGCCGCCGGTCATGGCTTCGAGATCGGCCGCTGCGCCCACTGGGCGCGTTTCTTCCGATCCGGCCTGACCGAGCGCGCGCCCACGCCCGGCAACCTGCTGCGATCGTTCTTCAGCGCGCGCCCGCAGCCCCAGTCGCTGTGGATGGACGCCATGACCACCTGGCAGCGCTCGCTCACCGATCCGATCCCGCTCGATCTCGACTGGCGCGACCGGTTCTATCTGGAGCAGCGATTAGGCGCCTGGGCATCGACGGTGCAGCGTACCCTCGACGTGCTGGACGGCACCTTCTTCTATCCGGCGAATTGCCTGTGGATCGCGCATCTGCTGCTGCAATACAGCCCGCGCGAGCGGCGCCTGGGCTTTGCGCAGCGTTCGGCGATCGGCCTGCTGGCGCCGCCGCTCGCACAGGTGCCGTTCAATCCGGAGCCGATCGGGAGTCGCCTCAGGCGGCGGCTCGCCCTTACCTACCTCGTCACCAAGCGCGCCGTCCTGATGACGCCGGTGCCCAACCCCTTCAAGTCGAACGCCGGCAAGGAAACCGCGCCGACCTGACGGTCACGGCGCCGGCTTGGCCTTGGCGAGCGGCCGGCGGCCCCGGCGCAGCACATAGAAGGTGACGCCCGCCAGACCCCGCGGCAGCAGGATCACGAAGCCGGCCAGGATAACGCCGAGGCCGATGTCGCGCCAGTCGCCCGCCTCGCGCATCGCTTCGTCCGCCAGCATCAGCAGCGCCGCGCCGAGCAGCGGCCCCCACACCGTGCCGATGCCGCCGACCACGATCATCGACACCAGGAACAGCAGCATCGAGATCGAGAACACGATCGGTCCGACCGCGCCGAAATTGACCGCATAGAACGCGCCGGCGAGGCCGGTGAAGAACGCTGACAGCCCAAACAGCCAGAGCTGGTACTTGAAGCGGCTGATGCCGCGCGACACCGCATAGGCCGGATTGTCGCGCAGCGCCTGGAACGCCAGCCCGGCGGGACCGCGGATGATGGCGATCGAGAACGCGGTCGCAAGCGCGAGCAGCGCCAGTCCGACATAGAAGTGCCCGATATAGAACTTCGACCCCAGCAGCGCGCGGAATCCGAGATCGCCGAAGCGCGTGAAGCCGCGGATGCCGCCGAACAGCGGCATGCAGCCCGATGCGGGATTGGTGAAGCATTCAGTGTCGTTGGCGACCAGCAGATACATCACCTGCGCCACCGCCAGCGTGAGCAAGGCGACATAGGGTCCGCGCAACCTGAGGCACGCCCAGCCGATCAGCACGCTCACCAGCACCGTCGCCAACCCGGCCAGCGGCATCGCCAGCAGCATGGGGACATGCCAGTAGTAGCCCATCATCGCGGTCGCATAGGCGCCGACCGCGAACAATGCCATCTGCGCGAGCGAGAAGATGCCGCCGACGCCCAGCACCAGGTTCCATTGCGTCACCACAATGGCCCAGATGAAGAACAGCGTGGTCTGGGTCACGATGTAGCGCGTGCCGGTGAGCAGCGGCACCAGTGCGGCGAGCGCGATGAGGACCAGCCCGACGATCAGGTCGCGCCGCAGCTGGCTCATAGCCGCACCACCTGCCGGCGGCCGAACAAGCCATAGGGCCGCCAGATCAGCACCACGATCACCAGCAGCAGCAGGATCGCGAAGCTGTAGCGCACGCCCAGCACGTACTGGATATATGCCTCCAGCAGGCCGAGGGCGAGCGCGGCGATCACCGCCCCATAGACGTTGCCGAGTCCGGCCACCACGCAGATGATAAACGCCTTCAGCATCGGATCGCCGCCCATGTTGGGCAGCAGGCCGGACAGCGAGCTCACCATGATGCCGGACAGCGCGGCCAATGCGCCCGAGAGCGCCAGCACCTGGGCATAGACGACGCTGACCCGCACGCCCATCAGCTGCGCCGCCTCGCGGTTCTGCGCGGTCGCGCGGATGGCGCGGCCCAGGCGCGAGCGTTGCAGGACCAGGCCGACGACGATCATCAGCCCGAGCGCGACGCCGAGGATCAGCAGGTTCTGGTGCGGGATGTGCACCGTGCCAATCACCAGCGCGCCGCTCAGATTCAATGGCTGCGGCTGCGGCTGCGGCCCGAACAGGCGCAGGATGACGTTCTCGATGATGGCGCCGATGCCGATGGTGGCGATGAAGATCTGGGTCTCGAAATTGGCGGAGCTCAGCATCGGCTGCGCCGCCGCGTAGTAGATGAAGAGTCCCACCGCGCCGCAGACGATCATGGCCGCCGCGACGCCCAGCACCGGATGCAGGCCCATCGCCGTCATCGCATAGAAGCAGACGTAGCCGCCGAGCGCGAGCAGCGCGCCGTGCGCCATGTTCAGCATGTTGAGCGAGCCATAGACCAGCGCCAGCCCAACCGTCGAGACCGCATACATGGCGCCGAGGGTGAGGCCGGAAGCGATGATCTGAACGGCGACGTCCATGGCTCAAGCCCCCAGGTAGGTTTCGAGGATCTTCGGCCGCTGCATCAGCTCGGCGCCGCCGCCGGTCCAGGCGAATTGGCCATTGTCTAGCAGCGCGACCTGCGCCGCCTGGTCGGCGATGCGCGCAGCGTTCTCCTCGACCACCAGGATGGTGCGGCCGGTCCGCGTCAGCGCCGCGATCACCTCGTAGATGCGGTCGATCACGATCGGCGCGAGGCCGAGCGAGGGCTCATCCAGCATCAGCAGCTTGCCGCCCGCCATCAATCCGCGCCCGATCCCGACCATGCGGCGCTCGCCGCCCGACAGGGTGCTGGCGACCTGGCTGCGCCGCTCCTTGAGCTTTGGCAGCAGCGCGAACACCTCGTCGAGGCGCATGCGCATCTGCTTGCCGGCCTCGGGCAGATAGGCGCCCATCTGCAGGTTTTCCAGCACCGTCATTTCCGGGAACAGCAGATCGCCCTGCGGCACATGCACGATGCCCGTCGCGACGATCTCGTCTGCCCGCTGTCCGGCGATCGGCTGGCCGGCGAACTGGATTGCGCCGCCGCTGACCGGCACGAGGCCGGAGATCACCCGCAGCAGCGTGGTCTTGCCATGGCCATTCGGCCCGATGATCGCGGTCAGCCGCCCCTCGGGGACCTCGAGCGAAACGCCGCGCAACACCAGGTTCGCTCCATAGCCGGCGGTGAGCCCCGCGAGCGACAACAGCGACGTCATGCGCCGGCTCCCATGAAGGCGCCTAGGCGCTGGCTCGCGCCCTCGCCGAGGTAGACGTCGATGACCTGCCGGTCCTTCACCAGGCCCTGTGGCGGACCTTCGTAGATCTTTTCGCCGTGATGCATGATCAGCACGCGCGGCGAGAGCGCCACCAGGAAGCGCATCACATGCTCGATCAGGATGATGGCGATGCCGGTGCTGGCGATGCGGCGCACCGCCTCCATCATCGCGTCGATCTCCTGCGGGTTGAGGCCGCCGACCGGCTCGTCCATCAGCAGCAGCTTGGGACTGGTGGCGAGCGCGCCCGCCAGCATCAGCAGCTTGCGGTCGAGCACCGGCAGCTGGCCGGCGAGACTGTTCCGATCGCCGCGCCACCCCACGGCATCCAGCGTCGCATCGACCTGATCGTCGACGGCGCGGCCCAGCCTGAGGCCTGGCATCAGGCGGTTGCTGCGGCCGAAATAGGCGGCGACCCGCACGTTGTCGCGCACGCTGAGGCGCTCGAAGCTGGCGTTGAGCTGGAAGGTTCGGGCGATGCCGGCATGGCAAATCGCCTCCGGCGCCAGCCGGGAGATGTCGCGCCCCTCGAACAGCACCGCGCCGGCGGTCGCGGGGTTGAGGCCGGAGATCACCTCGAACAAGCTGGTCTTGCCGGCGCCGTTCGGGCCGCCGATGCCGAGCATCTCGCCGGCCGCCAGATCGAAGCTGAGATCGTTGACCGCCGCCAGCGCCCCGAATTGCTTGCTCACATTGCGACAGGAGAGCAAGGGGACGCTGGCAGCAGTCATTGTTTACGTTTTCCCAGATGCCGCGATCACGCCTTGATCCAGGGCGGCGTCGCGAAGGTGGCGGTGTTGTAGGGCGCCGGGGCGATCAACCCGCCGCCCTTGGTGTGATCCTGAATCTGCAGGAACTGGTGCGGCATGCCAAGGGACGAATCCGCGACCTGGGTCGGATAGGTGTAGGCCGCCTGCTCATCCGGGATGAAGCGCGTGGTGCCGGTGACGCCGCGATGGATCATCGCGCGCATGCGGGCCGCGACCTTGCGGTTCTGCTCCTCGTTCCCCGGCTCGCCGCTGCCGCCCGCCAGCGCCGCCGCGGTCGCCCACACATAGGCGCCGTCGTAAGATTGCGCGCCGGAGTTATGGCCGGCATTGGCGCCGAACTTCTCCTTGTAACGCTTCTCGAACGCGGTTCCGATTTCGTCCTGCAGCGCACCGACCACGGTCGCGTAGAGCACGCCGTTGGAGGCTTCCTTGGCGATGTCGCGGAACGCCGGGATCGATGGCCCGTACTGCATGTAGATCAGGCTCGGCGTCGGGTTCGGCACGAACTGCACCATGAACTGCGCGAGGTCGGCCGGCAGGAAGTGGGTGACGGCAATGACCGAGGGCGGATCCTGGCGGATCTTGGCCAGCGTCGGCCCCCATTCCGAGATCGGCACGTTCACCGTCTCGAACAGGCTGATCTCCCAGCCGTAGGTCGCGGCCTGCTCCTTGATCGCGTTGGCGATGTTGGCGGCATAGACGCCGGCCGACAGGATCACCGCCATCTTGTTGTTGGTGCGCTTGTATTGGCCGTTCTCTTCGAGCTGCTGCACGAACTTCAGGAAGCCGGGGCCGTACCAGTATTCCGCCGGGTCGCCCTGGAACGAGCCGAAGTAGCGCTCGGGATCGGACTTGATGAGGTTGTTGTGCCCGATGGTGGTGTCGTAGTGGATGTAGATGATGCCGGAATCGGCGACCACATCCTGGATCGCCGCGCCCGAGCCGATGTTGTAGCCGTTGAGGATGGCGTGGACCGAGTGCCGGTCGATCAGGCGCTGCACCGCCTGCACGTTGGTGGCATCGCCCATCTGCTTGGTGTCTTCGAAATAGGGTTCGAGCGGCCGGCCGAGGATGCCGCCCAGCGCATTGATCTCCTCGCACGCCAGGGTCAGCCCGTTCTTGAACTCGACGCCGTCGGCGGCCGCGAAGTCGGTCAGCGGCGCGGCCTGTCCGACCGGGATCGGCTCGCCGTCGGCGCGCGCGCCGTCATTCATGCCCGCCAGCAGTGCGCCGCCCGCGCCCAGCGCCGCGGCGCTTTTGATGAAGACGCGGCGGCTTGGAATGATGTTTGGCTTTGCAAGTTTCTTGCTCATGGTCCGAAGCTCCCTCGTGCAGCCGCAGGATCCTTTGCTGGTGGTGTGCCGGTCGGCTGTCCCGGCACACCACCAGTGCATCACTTGATGTCTTTGACCAGTTGTGCGGCCGCGGCGATGACCGCCTGCTGGTGCGGTTGCAGCGCCTGTCCGCCCCAGTTCGCCATCAGCGGCGCCCATGGGTCGGCGACATGGGTCTTGGCGCCGCTCATCTCCTCGAGCACGGCCAGGCCGCAATAGGGCACATAGGTCTGCGAGTAGCCGCCCTCATGCGTCATCACCAGGCGGCCGCCGCACAGATCGCGCGCCGCCTGCATCAGCATGCGGGTCATGGCGCGGTAGCCCTCCGACGTGATCATCATGCGGCCCAGCGGATCGACGCCCGATCCGTCGAAGCCGGACGCGACCACGATCAGCTCCGGCCGGAAGCGCAGCAACGCCGGCGCCACCACCTGCTCGAAGGCCGCGAGATAAGCGCCGTCGCCCGAACCGGGCGGCAGCGGAACATTGAGATTGTAACCGGCGCCCCGGCCCTCGCCCCGCTCCGCCAGCCCGCCCGAGTTCGCCGGGTACAGATTGTCCTGGTGCAGCGAGATCGTGAGCACGTCGTCGCGCTGGTAGAACGCCGCCTGCGTGCCGTTGCCGTGATGGACATCCCAGTCGACGATCGCGATGCGGCCGACCTTGTGCATCGCCTGCGCGTGCAGAATGGCCAGCGCCGCGTTGCCGAACAGGCAGAAGCCCATGCCGACACCGGCGACGGCGTGATGTCCCGGCGGCCGCACCAGCGCATAGGCGTTGGCGACACGCCCTTGGATCACCGCGTCGAACGCCGCCATCGCGCCGCCCGCCGCCAGCTGTGCGATCTCGAAGCTGCCGCGCCCGAAGGGGGTCAACTCGCTGGCCTCGCCGCCATTCTCGGCGCTCAGCCGCTTGATGCGCTCGATGTAGTCGCGGGTATGGAAGCGCGCGATCTCGGATTCCGAAGCAGGGCGCGGCTTGATCGGCGTCAGCTGGTCGAGCAGCCCACTCACCTCCACCAGGTTGCGGAAGCGCCGCTTGGTCTCGGGATTCTCCGCGTGCTCGCCAGGCTGCACCGTGAGACCGGGCGGGAAGACCTGCGCCCAGTTCCAGGTGTTGTGCCACATATAAAGCTCGTGCCAGACGAAGCCTGTCGCCATCCCTTGTCCCCCTGTTGGTGCGAGCATGGCCGACCCTCGCCCCCTTGTCCCGCCCCCGACGGGTGGCGAGGGGTCAGCCAATGCCACCCGTACGGGTGGTTAATTGCTAGTGGAGCCCGGGCGCCTTGGACCCGAGCCCGATCTCCTGCAGGCGCAGCACGGCCTGGGTGCGGTTGGCGACCCCCAGCTTGCCGAAGATGTTCTTGAGGTGCCACTTCACGGTGTCCGGCGCCATGCCGAGGGTCCGCGCCAGGTCGCGGTTGCTGTGGCCTGCCGTCAGCAGGCGCGCCACCTCGGCCTCGCGCTGGCTGAAGCGCGGGCTGCGACGCAGCACCACCGGCGTCGCGGCCGCGCTCCGCTCGCTCGCCGCGAACGCCTGCATGACGCGATCGATATAGCGACCCGCCTGGGTGTCGCCGGACCAGCTCGGCACGCGGCCGCGCGCGAACAGCAGGACATCGCGCAGGCCGGGCCCTTCGTCGATCAGGATGCGCAGCGCGTTCTGCGGCGCACACAGCGAGACGGTGTCGACAGCGGCGGCGAGCGCCGTCAGCGCATCGCCGGCGCGATAGGCGGCGATGGCGGAGATCGCGCGCACCTGCGCCAGTCGCCGCAAGCGACCTTCCTGCCGCACCCGCTCCGCCACCTGGTCCAGGATGCGCAAGGCGGCATCCGGGCGATCCTCCGCGATCAGCACGCGCGCCAATGCCGTCGCTTCAAGCTCGGCTGCGAGGCTGGTCAGTGGTCTGGGACCGTCCTCGACCCCACGCGCGCGCAACGCCCAACGCGCCGACCGTGCATCGCCACGCGCCAGCAGCAGCCGCACGCGATCGTTCAGCGCGCTGGCAGTGAGGCGCTGATAGCGCTTCTGCAGGCCCAGCCGCTCGGCACGCTCCAGCACTGCCAGCGCCTCGTCATGGCGGCCGCGGGCGGCGGCGAGGCGCGCGATGTGCAGCTTGCACGCCATCTCGTGCACCACCAGGCCGCATTCCTCGATGATCTGCCGGTGCGTGTGCAGCAGGCGTTCGGCGGCGCTGAGCTCATTCCATTCGTACAGCAGCTCGACCTCGAAGATCGCGACCATGGCCTCGGCGTAGGAGCCGGGACCGAGCGATTCGCGCGACAGGGCGATGGCGCGCTCAAACAGGCGATGCGCCGCGGCGAGATTGCCGGTCGATTTCTCTACCAGCCCCAAGATCAGGTCGCAATAGACCAGCCCGAAGATCGACTGCGCCTGCGCATGAGCATCGCGTGCCTTCAGGCTGGCAGCGCGCGCCTGGTCCATGGCGCCGAGCGAGTAGTGGCAGAAGGCATGGATGTTGCCGAGCGTGCCCTTGAGAAACGGCTTGTCGTCCGAGAGCATCTCCAGCCACGTCGCGCACAGCCGCGCCGCGGTGTGCGAGCGGTCGGCGGCGCTGATGACGCCGGCGGTCAGCGTCCACAGCTCGCCTTGCAGCGCATGGCTTTCGCGCTGATCGATGGCGCCACTGCCGGCGAGGGCGGCGATCGAGCGCTTGGCGGCCTTCAAAGTCTTTACCGCTTCCTGCGGCCGGCTCATGTGGAACTGGATCCACACCTCCGCCAGCTGCAGCCGCGGCCGCCGCGCGATCAGTTCCGGCGGCAGCAGGCTCAGCCATTGCCGCACCATGGTGAGGTGGCTCTGCATGATCAGCGGCATGGCGCAGGCCTCGACCAGCGCGGCCGCGCCGTCGGCGTCGCCGGCCGCCAGCGCGTGCGTCACCGCCTCCGAGGTCTGCCCGTGCTGGGACAGCCACGCGGCGGCGCGGCCGTGCAGCGCGGTCACGCGCTCCGGCGCACGTTTCTGCAGCATCGAATGCAGGAACTCCGCGAACAGGTGGTGATAGCGGAACCAGGTGCGCTCGCGGTCGAGCGGGATCAGGAACAGGTTCGCTGCCTCGATCGCCGTCAGCATGGCGGCGGCGTTGCCGCGCCCCGACACCGCATCGGCCAGCGGCGCGGAGATGCGCGTCAGGATCGCGGTGTCGAGCAGGAAATCGAGCATCTCCTTCGATTGCCGCGCCAGCACGTCCTGCGCCAGGAACTCGGCGATGTCGCGATGGCTGCCGGAGAAATGCCGGATGAAATCGGCGCGCTCCTCGCGCTGCTCGAGCGACAGCGAGGCGAGTTGCAGCCCCGCGGCCCAGCCCTCGGTCCGGTGCTGCAAGGTGACGACATCGGCCATCGGCAGATCCAGCACGCGCGTCTCGTTGAGGAAGCTCTCCGCTTCCTCCAGAGAGAAACGCAGGTGGGTCTCGTCGAGGTTGATGAGCTGGCCCTTGACGCGGATGTTGGCGAGCTGGAACGGCATCGGCCCGCGGGTCGCCGCCACCAGATGCAGCGCGCCCGGCGCATAGGCGAGCAGCGCCTCCAGGAACCGGCCGATCTCCGGCGCGGTCAGGAAATGGCAATCGTCGAGGATCAGGAACAACGGGCGCGTGCGCTGCGCCAGGTCGTTCACGATGGTCGCAAGCACGGAATCGACCGGCACCACCGGGCTCGAGTCCAGCAGCGCCGGCACGCCGTGCGCGAGCTCCGGATCGGCGCGCCGCAACGCCGCCACCAGGTAGCCGAGAAAACGGCCGATCTCGTCGTCGCCCTGATCGAGCGCCAGCCAGCCGACCGCCGCGTCGCGCTCGCGCAGCACCGAGATCCATTGCCCGAGCAGCGTGCTCTTGCCGAAACCCGCCGGCGCCGTCAGCACGGCGAGCCGCGTCGCCAACGCGCCATCCAGCGCCTTGATCAACCGCTCCCGCTCCACCAACCCGGTGCGCAACACCGGCGGCCGCAACTTGGTCTCGATCAGCACGTCACCCACCCCACGCGCTTGGCCCTGCTTCGTCCCGTTGGAGATACTAGGGTGGGTTGAGCGCAAACGAAAGGTGGCGCCGTGGCGCTGCGCTCAGCTATCTGCCTGATGCGGTAGAAAGAAGTCATAGCCTTGGGCGCTGTGAGCGCCACCGGCCGGACAAACGCCCTTGGCAGGGACGCCATCGAAGAACAGCGACTGGCATTTCTCGCAGAATCGCCAGCTATTTTGTGCGGACTGTCCCGCTTTCTGATAGCGCGCCCAGCCGGTTTGATCGTGCTCGAGGACAAAGTTGTAGCCTTCGTTCGCGTGGGCTCCGCCCGCCGGGCAAACACCTTTCGTAGGATAGCCATTAAAGAACAGCGACTGGCATTTCCGACAGAATCGCCAATCTGGTTGTCCGGTGCCGGCGACATCATGCTCCAGCGAAAAATTGAACCCTTCGGCACTGTGCTCTCCACCGGCCGCGCAGACTCCCTTCGCTGCGGAGCCATCGAAGAACAGCGCATTGCACTTTCGGCAGAATCGCCAGTCCTTTTGAATCGATCCAGGCAGATACCAATAGATCACGGGGACCAGCGCAACGGCGGCAAGCCCGCCGCCAAGCAGCCAGTACATCGCTGTGCGGCGAGATCGATGGCCTTCCCGATTGTGTGACCGAGCGGGCTCACCGATCGACTTGCCTATCACGTCTATCAATCGCTCCACGTCGGAATCGAAGCGGCTGTTGCCGACCTCGATTGCATTCCGCCGGGCAAAGGGGCGAAGCGGCTCCGGCAAGGCATCCTCGGCTGGCATGGTGGCGCCATCGAGCAATACCGGAATGACGCGGATGTCGCGCGAGAGTGCGGCCGCGATCTCGATACGCACATAATCCTTCGGGTCGTTAAGTCGTGGACCACTGTCGGCCCGAGGTTCCATCCAGCGTGCACCCACCATGACGAGGAGAACGTCGCAACGCGCCACGGCCTGGTTGATGACTTCATCGAACGGAAGGCCCGGCTCAATGGTGTCCACATCCATGAAGACCTGGCTCTTGGAGAAGTGTTTGGTGAGCTGATCGTAAATGGCGCGCGTGTAGCCCGCTGAGTCTTCGCGGCGATAACTGATGAAGATGTGACCTTCGCCCATCGCGGTGTCCGCCTAGCCTCTACGTATTATGCCTCACGATCCAGCGATGACCAGATTTATGCGCAAGAGGTGCGGGAGAGATCTTCGATCTGCAGTGCCAACGACGGAAATTGCGGGCGTCGGCCGATCCGGCTTCGGTGCTGGGTGCGCCGATGCGGCGGTACTGACGCAACCTGGGGTCGGGTTGCGCCCATCGTCTGGCGACTACTTGTGTCGTTGAACTGGCTTGGCGGGCGCAGCAGGACTCGAACCTGCGACCCGCCGACTAAGAGTTGGATGGATTTCGTGTGATTTCAAAGAGGTTTAACAGTTTCGGTCCCCTTTTAGCACTATAGAGAATCAAGGACTTAGTGGCGAACTGTAAAGCACCCAACTCCTAGCGGAAGCCTTAGTAGCTTCCTTCGGGGGCGACAGGATTGAACCGATTGCTCAGACTTCTGCCAGAATTCCCGCTTCGAGAGCCGCGAGCTTCGCATTGCCCGTGAGCCGCGGACGCGCGTCTGGGACAGCAAGATCGAGGGCGATGCGCCCCTCGCGCAACACCAGCACCCGATCAGCCAGCGTGACGGCTTCGCGCACGTCGTGGGTGATGAGCACGGTTGTGAAGCCGTGCGACTGCCAGATCTGTGTGACCAGCTGGTGCATCTCCTGACGCGTCAGCGCATCGAGCGCGCCGAACGGCTCGTCGAGCAGTAGGACGCCGGGATGGTTCACCAGCGCGCGCGCCAAGGCTACGCGCTGGCGCTGTCCCCCCGACAGAACCGATGGCCAATCGTGCGCGCGATCCGCCAGGCCAACATCGGCGAGCGCCGCTTGCGCCGCCTCGCGCCAGCCGGCTGCGCGCGCGATCCCGACATTGGAAATGACGCGCTGCCACGGCAGCAGGCGCGCATCCTGGAACAGCAACCGGACGGAGGGTTGCAGGCCGGTGACCGGCGCCTCATCGATGAGAACACGGCCGCCGGTGGGTTGGTCCAGTCCGGTCAGCAACCGCAAGAGGGTTGTCTTGCCGCCGCCGGAGCGGCCCACGATCGCAACGAACTGGCCGGCGGGAATTGAGAGATCCAGTCCCTGCAGCACCTGCCGTTGTCCGAACGACTTGCCGGCTTGTTCGAAGCGGATCGACAGGCCCTTGCCCGGCTGTGTGATCGTGCGTGTCGCCGGTGCGGCCGGATCGAGCGCGATCGGATCATCCAGCCCGAGCGGCGCGATCCACCGCAGACTTGCGCCCGCCGCCCTCATGCCGTCACCGCCTTCCGGGTCTGGTAGGCGGGATGCCAGGACAGGGCAAGATGCTCCAGCGCACGGGTGGCGCTGTCGGCCAGCTTACCGAGCAAGGCATAGACGATGATGCCGAGCAGCACCACGTCGGTCTGCAGGAACTCGCGGGCATTCATCGTCATGTAGCCGATCCCTTCGGAGGCGGAGATGGTCTCTGAGACGATCAGCGTCAGCCACATGATGCCGAGCGCATAGCGCAGGCCGACCAGGATCGACGGCAGCGCACCCGGCAGAATAACGCGCAGGAACAAGGCGGTCGGCGAAAGGCCATAGACCCGCGCCATCTCGACCAACCCGCGGTCCACGGTGCGGATGCCGTGGAAGGTGTTGAGGTAGATCGGGAACAGGCTGCCGATCGCCACAAGGAAGATCTTGGCCTCCTCGCCGATGCCGAACCACAGGATGACCAGCGGGATGATCGCGAGATGCGGAATGTTGCGCAGCATCTGCACCGAGGTGTCGAGCAGCTTCTCGGCCACCGGCAGTGCGCCGGTCAGGACGCCGAGCACGAAGCCGATGCCGCCGCCGATCACCAGGCCATAGAGCGCCCGGCGCGCGCTGACTGCGACGTGATGGACCAGCGATCCGTCCTTCAGGGTGATCCAGAAGGCGACCAGGATATCGCTGGGCGCTGGCAGCACGCGTGCCGACAGGACGCCGAAGCGGGCGGCCAGTTCCCAGGCTGCGACGAGAAGGATCGGCAGCAGCCAGGGAACCAGGCCGTCCATAAACCGAGAGGTGAGCCGAACCCGCTCGGTCATCGGATCACGAAGTCGGCTTGCGGATGACGTCGGAAATCTTGATCGCCTTGGGCAGCAGACCAAGCTCAAAGAAAGTATCGGCGATCTTCTGCTGTTCGGCGATCACGGCATCGTCGATCGGCTTGAGGCCATAGCTCAGCCGCTCCACCGCCGCTTTCAGGATCGGCGCCGAGATGCCGACCTTCGGGCTGAGCTCGGCGGCAACCTCGTCGTGCCGGTCCTTGGCCCAGGCATCGATCTCCTCGAGCGCAGCCAGGATGGCGTCGACCACCTGCGGATGGTCGGCGGTGAATTTCTTCTCTGACAGAAAGAACTGATGGTTCGAGACGAGGCCGGTGCCATCCGCCAGCGCGCGCGCCTCGGTCGCGGCCTGGGCCGCGGCGAAGAACGGATCCCAGATCGCCCAGGCGTCGACCGCGCCGCTTTCGAACGCGGCGCGCGCGTCGGCCGGCGGCAGGAAGCTGATGTTGACGTCCTTGTAAGCGACGCCGGCCTTCTCCAACGCCTTGATCAGGAAGTAGTGGACGTTGGAACCCTTGTTGAGCGCGATCCTCTTGCCCTTGAGATCGGCAACGGTCTTGATCGGGCTGTCCTTGGCAACCAGGATCGCCTCGCTGGTCGGCGCCGGGGGCTCATAGCCGACATAGAGCAGCGGGGCGCCCGCCGCCTGCGCGAAGATCGGCGGCGCTTCGCCGGTGGTGCCGAAGTCGATCGCGCCGACGTTCAGCGCTTCGAGCAGTTGCGGGCCGCCCGGAAACTCGGTCCAGCTCACGGTGAAGCCAAGCGGCTCCAGCTTCTGCTCGAGCAGCCCCTTCTCCTTGAGGATCACCAGGGTGCCGTATTTCTGATAGCCGATGCGGACCTCGTCAGCCGCGGCGGGCGCGGACAAGATGGCGCCCAGGCCGATGGCGGCGATGGTCAGTGAAACGAATTTCTTCAGCATGGATCATCCCTTCCTGCTCGTCATGTTGCGGCCCGCCACCGCGGCATAGGAGGTGACGGGCCGCGTTTTCCGTACCTCTGCCGTTGCCACAGCGACACGGATCGCCATGCTATTTGTCGATCGGGATGATCGACAAACTAGATAAACTCGGCGGCCGTCGCAGAATTTCTCGGCTTACGATTCGGCGACGCGGCGCTGCGACGGTGCCGCTACGTTGGCGATCACCTCGCCGAATGGCCCGGCGTTGCGGGCGCGGCCGAGGTCGTTGCCAGTCGTCGCTGTCAGCGGCAGCAGCGGGAACACCAGCTCGGCGAAGCGATAGCATTCCTCGAGATGCGGGTAGCCGGAGAGGATGAAGCGCTCGACCCCGAGATCGATGTACTCTTTCATTCGCGTCGCCACCTGTTCGGGATTGCCAACCAGTGCCGTTCCCGCTCCGCCACGCACCAGGCCGACGCCGGCCCAGAGATTTGGGCTGATCTCCAGCTTGTCGCGCTGGCCGCCATGCAGCTGCACCATGCGCTGCTGGCCCACGGAATCGAAGCGTGCGAAGGCTTTCTGCGCCGTCTGGATGGCGTCATCGTCGAGGTGTCGGATGAGGTTGTCAGCCTCGCGCCAAGCCTCTTCCGCGGTCTCGCGCACGATAACGTGGAGGCGGATGCCGAAACTGAGCGTCTTCCCGCGCGACGCCGCCAGCTTGCGCACCTGCTCGATCTTCTCGGCAACCTGCTGCGGCGGCTCGCCCCAGGTTAGGTAGACGTCGCAGTGATCGACCGCGACCTCCTGCCCGGCAGGCGAGGAACCACCGAAATAGAGCGGCGGATAAGGCTTCTGCACCGGCGGATAAAGTAACTTGCCCGCCTCGCTGCGCAGATGCTTGCCCTGGTAGTCGACGGTCTCGCTTTGGAGCAGGCGGCGCCAGATCTCCAGGTATTCACTGGTGACGGCATAGCGTTCGTCATGGTCCAGGAACACGCCGTCGCCACGCAGCTCCACCGGATCGCCGCCGGTGACCACGTTGATCAGGAGCCGCCCTTCGGACAGCCGATCCAGCGTCGCCGCCATGCGTGCGGTCATCGACGGCTCGGAGAGCCCCGGCCGCACCGCCACCAGGAAGCGCAGCCTCCGGGTCAGCGGCACCATGGCCGAGGCGACGACCCAGGAATCCTCGCATGAGCGGCCGGTCGGCAGCAGAACGCCGAAATAGCCGAGCTCGTCCGCGGCGCGCGCGATCTGGCTGAGATAGTTCAGCGTCACATGGCGCGCGCCGATCTCCGACCCCAGGTAGCGGCCGTCGCCATGGGTCGGCAGGAACCAAAGGACGTCGGTGGTCTTCGGCGCGTCGGAATTGGCGGGTGTTGACATGGTCATGCTCTCAACAGGGTCGGCTCATCGCCGATCGCGGGATAGTCGACGTAGCCTTCAGCAGTGCCGCCGTAGAAGGTCGTGCGATCGGGCGTGTTCAACGGATGGTGGTGGCGGAAGCGTTCGATCAGATCCGGATTGGCGATGTAGGCGGAGCCGAAGGAGACCAGGTCAGCGAGACCGTCGACGATGGCGCGGTCGGCGAGATCACGCGTGTAGCCGCCATTCAGCATCACGGGGCCATCGAACGCGCAACGCACGATCGGCGAGATCGCGAGGCCGAGATCGCGCGCGTTGGGATTCACGGCCTCCACCACGTGGAGGTAGGCGAGATCGAACCGATCCAGCTCCTCCGCGACGTAGCGGAAGGTGCGCGTGGGATCGGAATCCCGCATGTCGTTGAAGGTCTGCAGCGGCGAGATGCGCACGCCGACCCGGTTTGCTTCCCAGGCCGCGGCGACTGCTTCGGTGACTTCGAGCAGGAATCGCGCGCGATTGGCGGGCGAACCGCCATATCCGTCGCTCCGCTGGTTCGTGCCATCGCGCAGGAACTGGTCGATCAGGTAGCCATTGCCCGCATGGATCTCGACACCGTCGAAGCCGGCCGCCCGCGCCCGCACCGATGCATGGCCGAACGCCGCGATGAGCGGTGGAATTTCGGCCAGCGCGAGGGCGCGAGGCTCGGGAAACGGCACGAGACCTTGCGCCGTGAACGCCTTGCCAGCGGCGGCGATCGCTGATGGTGCCACGGGCGCCTGCCCGTCCGGCAACAGGGATGGGTGCGAGGCGCGGCCAGCATGCCAAAGCTGGAGGAAGATGCGGCCACCGGCATCATGGACCGCATCCGTCACCTGACGCCAGGCCTCGACCTGCGCGTCGGTGTGGATGCCGGGTGTCTTGGGATAGCCGACCGCGTCCGCAGAGACCTGGCTCGCTTCCGTCACAATCAGCCCTGCCCCCGCGCGCTGACCGTAGTAGGTCGCCATCATGGGGGTAGCCAGCTCGCCGGCGCCGGCGCGATTGCGCGTCATCGGCGCCATCACCACGCGATTGCGCAACTCCAAGGTTCCCACACGGAAGGCGCTCAACAACGCTCGGGGCATGACCGATCGATCTGCTTAAGGATTGCTCTCGACATCCTGAATAGCCGGTCGCCGCCGATTGGCGGAGCGACTCTTTCTTGGCGGAAGCGCGAGGATTACTTAGCCTCTCGGATCGCATGAGGCATTGCGACAAGGCGCGTGATCGCAGCAGGAAAGCTCTTGTGCGGTGAAAATAAGTGGCCGTAATCGCAAGATAAACTCGCTTCGTCCAGTGCCGCCTGTATGCAAAAAGTGACACACTAAGATGAAGCTGGGCGGTGGCATCGGGGATCCACCGTCCACGAACTGGTGTCAGGGTGTATCGGTGTCGAACGAGGGCGAGAGAATATCGGGTTCGGACGTCGCGTGGAACCTGACGTCGGTCGTGAGCGCTTTGCGCACGTCGCGCGAGGTTGCCAACAAAGTCCGGCATCGCGGCCATGTGCGCGAGTTGCCGTCGCGCGCGGCGCTCATCAAGATCCTGGACGAGCTCACGGCCGCCCTGTTTCCCACCCACTATGGCCCGCACGTTCTCGACGACGACAGCATCGATTATTACGTCGGGAACACCCTCAACGCCGCCCTCAGCTCCCTGCAGGAGCAGGTCCGACGTGGCCTGCTCTTTGTCGCGAGTGAGGAATTCATCGCTGAGCAAGAGTTGGAGCAGCGGGCGATCAGGATCACCAGCGCCTTCGCCAATGACCTGCCGGCGATCCGCGCGTTGCTGGTGAGCGACCTGCTCGCCGCCTATCAGGGCGATCCGGCGGCGACCAGCATTTCCGAGATCCTGCTGTGCTATCCCGGCATGAACGCCATCATGCGTTATCGGCTGGGGCATGCCTTGCACCGGCTTGGCGCGCCGTTCATCGCGCGTCTGGTATCCGCGATCGCGCATTCGGCGACCGGCATCGACATCCATCCGGCGGCCGAGATCGGCCCGGGCTTTTTCATCGATCACGGCTCCGGCGTGGTGATCGGCGAGACGACGGTGATCGGCGCCAATGTCCGGCTCTACCAGGCGGTGACGCTGGGCGCGCGCAGCTTCCCGGCCGACGAGCAAGGCGCCCTCATCAAGGCCGCGCCGCGTCACCCGATCATCGAGGATGACGTGGTGATCTATGCTGGAGCCACGATCCTTGGCCGCATCACGATCGGGCGCGGCTCGGTGATCGGCGGCAACGTGTGGCTGACCCAGAGCGTACCGCCGGGCAGCCATGTGAGCCAGGCGCGGTCGCGGCAAACGCCGACCGATGAGACCCTGGCGTCACCGCCGCCAGCCGAGCCGTCAACCAATGGCGCGAACGGCCGGGCTTCTCAATAGGCCGAGCCGGGACCGGTCGCGCGCTTCTCCTCCTCGCTCAGCAGGTCGGCGTAATGCCGGCGCGCGACATCAGGGTGCGAGCGCAGGCGGCCTTTCAGATAGTTCTTGCCGACATCGCGGAATAGCGGGTTGTGCGGATCCTGGCTGACGCCGCGCGCTTCCGCCGCCAGCGCCGGCGAGAGCGTGAGCACGGGCACGGTCGAATCCAGGCGTGCGCCGAGGAACAACGCAACCGACAGCCGGTCGGTGCCGGCGGGCGGCGTCACCACGCGATGCACAGTGGCGCGCAGATAGCCGTTGCTCGCCATCTCAAGCAGCTCGCCCACATTGATGATGAAGCTGCCCGGAATCGGCGGCGCATCGATCCAGCCATCGGGCCCTTCGACCTGCAGGCCGCTCACCTTGTCCTGCAACAGGATCGTAACGAAGCCGCTGTCCTTGTGTGCGCCGACGCCCTGGTCGCTCTTGGTGGCCTCGCGTCCGGGATAGCGGATGATCTTGACCAACTGATTCGGCCGCTCGCCATAGATCGCCTCGAACACGTTGTGCGGCTGGCCGAGGCTCGCCGCGAACGCCTGGGTCAGGCGCACCGCCAGCGCCGTTGCCTCCTCCTGCCAGCGCAAGATGACCGGCTTCAGCTCGGGATAGCCGGCGGGCCACTGGTTCGGCCCTTGCAGCCGTTCCCAAGCCGGGCGCCCCGCCTCGCGCGGCAAGACGGGTCGTTCGGCACCGATATCGACCTGCTCGCGCCAGTCGGGCTTGCCGCGGGTATGCTCCCAGCCGACGCGGGTGTAGCCGCGAAAGTGCGGCGAATTCACCATCTCGATCGCCAGCTTGTCCGCTTCCGGCAAGTCGAAGAACTGCCGCGTTGCCGCCAGCAATGTATCGATGAAGGCCTGGCTGATGCCATGGCCGACCAGATAGAAGAAGCCGACATCCCGCGCGGCGGCCCGCAAACGATCCAGGAACAGCCAACGCTCGGTATCATCGCCATCGAGCTGCCGAAGATCGAGGATCGGCAGCGAGGAGACGACCGGCGTCGCCGGCCGCTCCCTACGCTCGGCAGACAACGCAGACGTCATGCTGGAGCTCCTCGTGCGATGGGATGGCAACGCGCTTTGGCTGTGTTGCTGTCGACCTCAGATATTCGGCGATCTCGGCGATATGCTCCGGGCCGATGCCGCAGCAGCCGCCGACGATCGACGCGCCCGAGGCAAGCCATTGCTCAACGAACGCGAGATAGCGCTGCGGGCTCACATCCGCCCGCATCTCCGAGATCCCGGCATAGGCGGCATCGCTCGGCGGTTCGGGTTCGAAGGTATTGGCATAGACGCCGATGCGCACGTCACCGCGACCGATCGCGCGCAGCGCCTCCACCCCGGCGCTGACCGCCGCTGCCATGACTTCCGGCTGGCTGCAATTGAACAACACAGCTTGCGCGCCCCATTGCACGGTGGCGCGGACGGCGTCGGCGACCGGCTCTCCTGAGCGCAGTTCGGCCGGTTCCGTACGGCCTGCTTCATCCTTCAGGGTATAGGACACCCAGATCGGCCGCGGGAACCGCGCCGCCGCCTTGAGCGCCGTATGCGCCTCGGCGGTCGAGCTTTGTGTCTCGATCAGCCACACGTCGACATGCTGGGCCAGTCCCGTGATCAGGATATCGAGAATGGCCGGCGCGCAATCCGCATCAAACTTGTTCGGCTGATAGGACCCGAAGGGTGGTGGGATCGACCCGGCTACCTTGACCTTGCGTCCGGCCTTGTCAGCGGCACTGCGCGCCAGACGGCCGGCGAGGTCCGCCAGCCGGCAGCCGTTGGACTTGAAATAGTCTTTGCCGATCTGGTGCGGCAGGATCGAATAGCTGTTGGTGGTAATGACCTCCGCCCCGCCGGCGATGAACTGCGCGTGCGCGCGCTCGACCAAATCCGGCGCTTCGATCAGCGCCAGTGCCGACCACTCCGGCATGCGGAACGGTGCACCGATACGCGCAAGCTGGCGACCCATGCCGCCGTCGAGAATGATGGTGCGATTGTTGCCCATGCCCAATCCTACGCTTGAATCGCCACGCGCTGGTAGCCCTTGCCGAAACGCTGTTCCAGCCGGGCCTGCACCAGTTCGAACAAGATTGACATCATCCAGTAGATCACCGCTGCCGTGGTCAGCATCTCCATGTAGCGATAGGTCGCTCGCCCGTAGGACTGCGCCAGGAAGTTGATTTCCCACAAACCCATGATCGAGACCAGCGAGGAATCCTTGAGCATGGAGATGAATTGCGCGCCAGCGGGCGGAATGATGATGCGCAACGCCTGCGGTGCCACGATGCGCCAGCCGATACGCCACCGCGACAGGCCGAGCGCCATCGCCGCCTCGCGCTGGCCATGCGGAACGGCGGTGATGCCGCTGCGGATTGTCTCCGCCAGATAGGCGCCGTAGTTCAGCGACAGTGCGATGATGCCCGAACTGAGCCCGCCCAGGATGATTCCGACCTGCGGCAAGGCGAGATAGATCATCAGCACCTGCACCAGCAAAGGCGTGCCACGGAACAACGAGGCGTAGAAGGTCGCCGTAGCGAATGCCACCGGGTGGCTCGACAAGCGGCCGAGCGCCGTCAGCACGCCGGCGAGCGCGGCGAATACCATCGACCAAGCGGTGATGAAGAGCGTGAGCGCCAGGCCCTGGATGAAGCCGTCGGGCGTCAGACGCAGCCCCAGCAGGAAGGGCAGCTTCTCCGCGATGAGGGCGAATTTCAGGTCCGACTGCGCGAGCACGGTGACCAGTCCCGCCGCCAGCACCAGCCATGACAGCGCTACCTGCAGGCGGAACCGGCGCGCACCGCCGCTCAGCCCGAATCGGGGCCGAGCGGCGGTGCGCGATTGGACCGAATCCGGTCCGCTGGACACGGTCGCTGTCACGATCGCCCTAGAGATCTTCCGCGGTGATGTCGGCGCCGAGCCATTTCTGGGAAATCTTGGCCAGCGTGCCGTCCGCCCGCAGTGCCTTGATGGCCCCGATGATCTTTGCCTCCCACTCTGGATCGCCCTTGTCGATCGCGACCCAGTTCGGCTCGCCATAGAGCGGCTTGCCGACGATCTTGAAGGCGCCGGTGGCGTCAATCCGCTCCTTGGTGGTCGCCAGGTTGGCGACAATCGCGTCCAGCCTGACGCCAGCGCCCAGCGCCAGGTCCTGGCACGCCACCGTCTCGTCTGACGGCACCTTGACCACGTTGTCGAAGGGGAATTCGATCGCCTTGGCGCCCGGGATCACCAGAGTCTGTGGCAGAGCGTGGTGATGACCCTGGTTTCCGGCGCGATCGGATTCGTGCTTGGCTTGCCGCTCGGCCTCGTGCTGGTAGGGACCGCACCCGGCGGAATCTGGGAGAACCGCTGGATTAACCGCTGCCTCGGCGCCATGGTGAACGCCTTCCGGTCCCTGCCCTTCATCATCCTGCTGGTGGCACTGATTCCACTCACCCGGCTCATCGTCGGTACCTCGATCGGCACCGCGGCGGCGATCGTGCCCTTGTCGATTTCTGCAATCCCCTATTTCGGCCGGGTGGCGGAGGTCGCCTTGCGCGAGGTCGATCGCGGCCTGATCGATGCCGTCCGCGCGATGGGCGGCAACCGCTGGACCATCGTGCGTGAGGTGCTGGTGCCCGAAGCGCTGCCCAGCTCGCGGTTATCGTCGTGCTGATCGCGCTGGTCTCGTTGATCCAGACGATCGGCGATCGCCTGGCCAAGGCGGTCGACCACCGCTAGGCGGCGAGCACCGCGCCGAACCGACGCTTGGCCCCCCGATCGAGCCAGCGGTCGAAGGTCAGGAGGCCGGGGTGCAGGCTGCGCAACAACGGAATGTTGGCGGCGAACCCCTTGTGGCGCAGGAAATCCAGCAAGGCGCTCAGCACAGGATTCTGATTGATCGCCTCCGGTGGATACTGATGATAGACGACGTTGCGGCCGGTCGAGACGCCGATGGCGCGGGCGATCTCTGACGCCGTCAGCGTGTCGCCCGCGAGTTCCAGCGCCTCGCCCAGGAATGCGTCCGGCCGCTCGAACACCAGCCGGGCGAACGCGCCGATATCCTCGACCGCGATGTGCTGCACCGCCGTCTCCGCGTCAGGCAAGAACGACAGCACATCGCCCCGGAACGAGACGTACGGGCTGAAATAAAGCTCGAAGAACGAGGTCGGCCGCAGGAGGGTCGCCGGCAGGCCGATCTCGCCGATATGCTGCTCGATCGCCCACTTGGTCTCGAAATGCGGCACGCCGGACTGGCGGTCCGCGCCGCCGACCGAGGTATAGACGAAGTGCCGCACACCGGCCGCCTTGGCGGCGTCCGCGAGGTTGCGACCCAGGCGGATCTCATCGGCGGTCGCGAAGTCCGTCCCGTCGAAGCCGGGCGGTTGCACGCCGAACACGCCGTAGACCCCCTGCAGCACGCTGTCGAGCGAAGAACGATCGTCCAGGTCGCCGAGTTGGCGATGAAGCCGATGCGAGCACGTCTTAGAGACTGGCGTGCGTATCTATGCTTGGCTGCAAATCGCCCCGGCGCAAAAGGCGGCCGATGCGACGTCGGCGGCGATCGCCGGGTTAATCGGCCGCGCCGCTCCGGCGCGCGATCGCAGTAACGCGCCGGACCCCGCGGGAGAGCTCGCGGAGCGGAGCCCGTTAGCCTAGCTCCTTCGCGGCTCAAGGCGCGGCGCGTGCATTTCTTCGTTTACAGGGTCACCAATCTTCGATGGCTGGCGGGTGGCCGGGCGGGCTGGCTTCTCGTAGACCCATAGCTCATTTCCGCCATAGCCCGGCTCGAATGGTGCGTGGCTTTGAATCGTCCGCGCAAGGTTGTTGATTTCCGCATCAAATCTTGGAGCATTCGGAGCAACTAAGAGGGGATGCAGCACCCGGGCGATGATGAAGAAAAGGGAATAGCCGGACTTCCTGACCAGTTTGAAGCCAAGCTGTCGGCAATGATCCTCGAACTCGGAGTCCTTAAGGCGAATCGCGGAGATATTCTCTGCGCTCGTTGCAGGGATGCGCGTCAGTCCCACCTTCTCGCGCAAGTCATTCAGGCCCTCAAAACCGGTTTCGGAGCCTTCGCATACGAGAGCGCGGCCACCTGGCTTGAGAACCCGAAAAATATCTGCGACCACCGATCGTTGCCAGTCGATCGACGGCAGGTTCTGAATGAATCGCTCAGAGATCACGCAATCAACTGAGTCATTGGGAAGATTGCGGAGATGTTCGATAGCATCGGCACAAACGAAACGCGGTTTTCTGGGAAGGTTCGCGCCATTCGCCAGGGCCTGAGCACCGCCTATGAGGTGCTCGGAGAAATCAACTCCAGTATAGTCGCCCTCAACCTTTTCCGCCACACGAAGCAGAGTAAAACCGTTGCCACACCCGAGGTCGACTATCGTGCCGGGCTTCACATTTTCGATGATCGATTGGATCTCCAGTTCGCGAGCGTTGTAGTCCCGCGAAGTGGCATAGGGGTCTTTGGGGTCGCGTTGAGCGTAACTCGCTCGCACGAACTCTTGGCGCTCCTTTTCAGACAACGCCCAATAACGATGGTATTCATCGTCTGAATGCTTTGAGACACGACCGCGCTGATCGTCAGCAATGTCACCGGCTGGCATTTTCGAACAACTCTCCGAGAGTGTGGAACCTGAGTTTCCGCCTTTTTACTTCACCCAGCAGCCGAAGCAAGAAGTCTCGCTCGCCGAGGCGATCGTGCCGCAGGCCTGTAGCAGATTGAGCATCGAGTGTCGCGATGTGTTTGCGAGTGTCCTGGTAGAAAGCCGCGTCCGGGCAGTTAATGGCCACCATAAAAGGGTGAAAATTCAAGATCTTCAGGCCCGGTGTGAAGAACTGGTCGAGGTCCATGTCCCAATTTTCGGGGTTCTCCCAGGTAACGTCGTCCTCGAAGAAAACTGGAAATCTCGTGAGGCCGGAGGAATGGCGCAATGGGACGATACCGGGCTGCAAATGGAGACATAGGTTGCTGTCATATTGGAGCCCCCGGCCTCTCAATGCGCGGGTCACATGGCTATTGTCGAAGAAGCAATGGGAACGAAACGACTTCGCTGACGGCACAAGTCCAAGGACATGAGCAATCACCTCCTGGACGGACGAGCCGTGGCTGGAGCCGGGCAGGAAGTTGGGATGTATTCCAAGCTCGGCGCCTGCCCAACGCTCGATTTCTTCGCTCCGATGCGTGACAAAAATCGTAGGGTGGATTTGAAACTCATCGAGGATTGTTCGCAGTTCGCGGATACAGAACTCGGATGCCCAATCAACGTCCGAGGTAAAACAGAATACTGGCTCTGCCATTTGTCAGTCCCACCCCCTAGCCAGTGCCGAAAAAAAAAGCTCCTGACGGAACTTGGATCGATCCTACCAGCAGCGACGCCGCCAATAAGGCAATATGCGGCGCGCTGACAGACGCCACGCTTGCGCCGTGGCGCTCTGTAATCACGAGCAAGACTAAGACGTGCCCTCTCGGTTCCGCATGATAATTTCCACCAGCAATGACTGGCGGCCAGCGGCGTCTCAATGCGTATCGCATCCTAGATGCGGTGAGCGCGGAATGACAGCGATCTCGCACGCGTTCGTCTCGCCTGCAATTATTTCCGCGAGGTCTTTCGACAGTAGCGAGCTTGGTAAAAGTCCGCTGTATTAGGGACCTGTTTGGGATCAAATGGGGCGAGTACTCTGATACCGGCGGCTAAACCATTGATTCAATGGTGGGCGCAGCAGGACTCGAACCTGCGACCCGCTGATTAAGAGTCAGCTGCTCTACCAACTGAGCTATGCGCCCGCCCCATGGCAAGGCGCGCGGTATAGCAAAAGCGTTGCGCTCTTGTCGATAGCCAAATTGTCCCGGATTTATCCCGCCAGGCCAATGCCTTAGTACGGTCAGTCCTCGCCGGTGGTGCGCCGGCCGACCCGGTGGTCGCGCTGGATGTAGACCGCCATCAACAGGCCGAAACCCACCATCACGGTCATCATGGCGGTGCCGCCGTAGGAGATCAGCGGCAGCGGGATGCCGACGACCGGGATAAGGCCCATCACCATCGCGGTGTTGATGAAGAAATAGAGGAAGATGTTCATGGTGACGCCGAACGCCAGCAGGCGGCCGAAATGGCTGCGCGTGCGGAGCGCGATGGCGAGCCCATAGACCACCAGCAGCGAATAGAGCGCCAGCACCAGCAGGCCGCCCACCATGCCCAGCTCTTCGCCCAGCATGGTGAAGATGAAGTCGGTGTGGCGCTCGGGCAGAAACTCGAGTTGCGCCTGCGAGCCCTGCAAAAGCCCCTTGCCCCACGGGCCGCCGGAGCCGAGCGCGATCTTGGACTGGGTGATGTGATAGCCGGTGCCGAGCGCGTCCTGCTCGGGATCGAGGAAGGTGATGAGGCGCGCCTTCTGATAGTCGTGCAGCAGGCCGGAGTTCCAGGCGCCGACCGAACCGGCGATGCCGAGCACGAACACGATCGCGAACTTCCACCAGCGCACGCCGGCGACGAAGAATACCGCCGCGCCCACCATCAGCAGCATGCCGGCGGTGCCGAGATCGGGCTGCTTCAGCACCAGGCCAGCGGGCACCACCGCCATCAAGGTCGGCGGGATCAGCACCCACGGCCGTCCGATCTCCTCGTAGCTGAGGCCGTGGAAATAGCGCGCGAGCACCAGGCACAGCGAGATCTTCATCAGCTCGGAGGGCTGCAGCTGGAAGAACTTGAGATCGATCCAACGCTGCGCGCCCATGCCGATCTCGCCCATGAACTCGACATAGACCAGCAGGATGAAAGCAACGGCATAGAGCGGATAGGCGATCTTGGCCAGGCGCGGCAAGTCCACCATGCCGATCGTCAGCATGATGCCGACGCCGACGGCATAGCGCAGCATCTGCCGGTCCATCCACGGCTCCGGGCTGCCGCCGGCGGCGGAATACAGCATCACGAAGCCCATCGACGCGACCATGGTGATGAGGATCACCAGGCTCCAGGGAATCTGCCGGATGCGCTGCGTGAGCCGGAGGCCCGGCGCCGATCCTACGCTATGGAGCTCGATGCCCATTCCGTCCGCTCCTCAAGGCATCTCGCGCCGGCCGCCTTCGGCGTTCGGATTCCGCCGGGACGGATCGCGCCGCTGGCATTCGATCAGGATGTCGCGCGCGATCGGCGCGGCCACCGCCGAGCCGCCGCCGCCATGCTCCACCACCACCGCGCAGGCATAGCGCGGCGCATGGACCGGCGCGAAGGCGACGAACAAGGCGTGGTCGCGCCGGTTCCACGGCAGCTGGTCGTTCTTGAGCACGCCGCGCGCGCGCTCGGCCATGGTGATGCGGCGCACCTGGCTGGTGCCGGTCTTGCCGGCCAGCTCCATGCCCGGCACGTCGATGCGCGAGCGGAAGGCGGTGCCGCGCTCGGTGTTGCTGACCATGTCCATGCCGGTGCGCAGGATCTTCAGGTGGTCCGGCGACAGATCGAGGCTCGGGAACACCGGGGTCCCCTCGTCATTCATCGACTCATCGGAGATGCGCCGCACCAGCCGCGGCTTGACCGCATAGCCGCCGTTGGCGATGCGCGCCGTCATGACGCACAGCTGCAGCGGCGTCGTGGTGATGAAGCCCTGCCCGATGCCCGCGACCAGCGTCTCACCGGGATGCCAGATGTCGTCGAAGGTCGCCCGCTTCCACTGCGAATCGGGGATGAGGCCCGGCTTCTCGCCCGGCAGGTCGAGGCCTTCCAGGTTGCCGAGGCCGAACATGCGCGCGGTCTCGGCGATCCGGTCGATGCCGGCGCGCCGCGCGATCTCATAGAAGTAGCAGTCGCACGAGAACTTGAGCGCGTTGGTCATGTCGAGCGCGCCGTGGCCTTCGCGTTTCCAGCAGTGGAATCGCGCCGAGCCGAGCACGGTGACGCCGCTGCAATAGACGTGGTCGTTCGGGCTGACGCCGGCCCGGAGGCCCGCCAGCGCCGTGATCATCTTGAAGGTCGAGCCCGGCGCGTACTGGCCGGCCACCGCCTTGTTGGTGAGCGGGCCGTAGATGTCGTTGCTCAGCTCCTGCCACTCGTCGGTGGTGAGGCCGCGATAGAACGCGGTCGGGTCGTAGGACGGCGTCGAGACCAGCGCGAGCAGGTCGCCGGTATAGACGTCCATCACCGCCGCCGCGCCCGCCATCTCGCTCGACAGGCGCTGGTGCGCGAACTGGTGCAGGCCGATGTCGAGCGTGGTGACCAGATCGCCGCCGGGCTGGCCTTCCTGGCGCGCCAGTTCGCGGATCACGCGGCCGAACGAATTGACCTCGAGCTGGCTTTCGCCGGCGCCGCCGCGCAGCGGCGAGTCGTACTGGCGCTCCAGCCCGTTCTTGCCGATGCGGAAGCCGGGCTGCTTCAGCAGCGGATCGGGATCGCGCTCGACGTCGTTCTCGTTGGGCACCGCGACGTAGCCGAGGATGTGCGAGGTGATGCCGCCGAACGGATAGACCCGCTTCTGGTCGATCTCGATCGAGATGCCCGGAAGGTCGGGCAGATTCAGCTCGACCGCGTTGACCTCCTCCCAGTTGAGGTCGTCCTTCACCGTGATCGGCTTGAACTCCTGGGTGTGCTGGCGTTCCTTCATCGTCTTGGCGATGTCGCGCTCGCTCAAGGGCACGATCGCGGAGAACGCTTCCAGCGTCGCCTTCAGGTTCGGCGTCTGCTCCGCCACCAGGATGGCGCGATAGCTCGGCGAATTGGTCGCCATCGGGATGCCGAAGCGGTCGACGATCAGGCCACGCGGCGGAAACAGGATGCGGTGATTGATGCGGTTCTCGTCCGACAGCAGCCGGTATTTCTCGCCCTCGATCACCTGCAGGTAGTAGAGCCGCCCGGCCAGCGCCGTGACCATGAGCGTTTTCAGCCCGCCCAGCATCGCGACCCGGCGCGTGAACACCTTCTGCTGGCTCTGTTGCTGCTGTTGCTTGATGCGGCCCATCGGCGCGCCCTCACTCGTTCCACAGGGCGCGCTGCAGGCGCCCGAACAGCAGGGTCAGGACCGGGTAGAGCGCGACGTTGACGATGCTCTGGGCCGCGATCGGCCACGGCGCCGGCCACTGCTCGAGGACCATCGCCGCCAGCGCCCACGCGATGAAGAAGGTCGCCAGCGAGGTCGCCGCGAATGCCAGCCACACCACGAAGAACGACGCGTCGGCCAGCTGCTGGCGCCAGAACTGCGCGCTGCCGCACACGATCAGCGCGATCAGCATGCTGAGGCCGAACGGCGAGAGGCCGAGCACGTCGCTGGCGAGGCCGACCAGGGCCGCGACCCAAGGCGTCATCGCCTCCGGCTGGTAGATCGTCCAGTAGAAGATCGACGCCGCCACCAGCGAGCCGCCGAGCGGCGCGTCGAACGGCCGCCACGGCGCGATGCTGATCAGCAGCAGCAGCAGCGACACCAGGGTCGGCGCCGCGAGCCGCAGCCAATCGCCCAGTTGCGCCCTGATGCTGAGGCCGATCATTCGCTCGGTCCTTCCACCGGCGTTTCGGCCGGCTTCAGCTTCGCCTTGGTGGTCGCCGGCTTGGGCGGCATCGGCGCCTGCACCGCCGCCGACGGCGGCTTGGACGCCTGCTGCTTGGCCGCATCCACGCCGAGATCCTCGCTCAGCACGCCCGGCAGCCCGTAATCGACCATGCGGATGAATTCCAGGCGGCCCAGGTCGGCGAACGGCTGCACGTAGACCTTGCCGTCTTCGACCTCTGCGACCTCGCCCACCGGCAGGCCGGGCGGAAAAGCGCCGCCGACACCCGATGTCACCACATGGTCGCCGATCTTGATGTCGGCATCGCGCGGCAGGTAGTTGATGTCCGGCAGGTCAGAGTTGTTGCCGGCCAGCACCGCCTGGTCACGCGTGCGCTCGATCAGGATCGGCAGGCGGCTGTTGATGTCGGTCAGCAGCATGACGCGCGAAACACGCTCGCCGACGTCCTGCACGCGCCCGACCAGGCCGTTGCCGACCATGGCGGCCTGGCCCTTCACCACGCCATTCTCCCGGCCGGCCAGCGCGATCACACCGCGCACGAAGCCGGAGGAGGCATCGGCGATCACCGGCGCGCTGATGAAGGTGACGCGCGGGCTCGGCGTCATCTTCAGCAGCGCGCGCAAGGATTCGTTCTCGGCCCGGAGGTTGCGGGCCTGCTGCTCCCAATCCTGCAGCGCCTGGTTATCGCGCGTCAGGATTTCGACCTGCTGCTTCAACGAGAAGTAAGATTGCACTTCGCCGGCGGTGTCGCGGGCAGTCTCGACCGGCGCGGAGACGACATGGATCAGCGGACCGACGCTGTCCGCGACCCAAATACGCAGGCGCGACAGCATGACGGTGTCCGCCTTGCCGATCAGCAGCACCCCGAAAGCCGCGATAGTCAGCAGGACGAAAGAAAACCGCTGGAACCACACCTTCAGGGAGGAAGTCGCGCCTATGGCGCTAGAACGCTGTCTCACGTCCTTCCCTCCGGGAATTCTCTTTGGCCCTCAAAGCCTTGGAATCCCGTCCCTTGTCCCAATTTTTCCACAGGCTGACCACGGCCGCAAAGGAAAACTGCGGCTAACCTAGCCGATCATGGTTAATACATGCTGATCAAAACGTGGCGATGCGCCTTGATGTCCTCCAGGCAGCGGCCGGTTCCCAGGGCCACGCAGGACAGCGCATCGTCCGCCACCGAGACCGGCAGCCCGGTCGCATGGCGCAGCACGTAATCGAGGTTGGCGAGCAGCGCGCCGCCCCCGGTCAGGACGATCCCCTTGTCGACGATATCGCCGGCCAGTTCCGGCGCGGTGTGCTCGAGCGCGACCTTGACCGCCTCGATAATGGCGCCGACCGGCTCGGCCAGGGCTTCCGCCACCTGCCGCTCGGTGATCACCAGTTCCTTGGGCACGCCGTTCATCAGGTCGCGGCCCTTGATCTCCATGACCTTGCCCTCGCCGTCTTCCGGCGGGCAGGCGGAGCCGATCTCTTTCTTGATGCGCTCGGCGGAGCCTTCGCCGACCAGCAGGTTATGATTGCGGCGGATGTAGCCGATGATGGCTTCGTCCATCTTGTCGCCGCCGACGCGGACCGAGCGCGAATAGACGATGCCGCCGAGCGACAGCACGGCGACCTCGGTGGTGCCGCCGCCGATATCGACCACCATCGAGCCGGTCGGTTCGGTCACCGGCAGCCCGGCACCGATCGCGGCGGCCATCGGCTCTTCGATCAGCCAGACCTTGCTGGCGCCGGCGGATTCGGCGGATTCCTGGATGGCGCGGCGCTCGACGGCGGTGGAGCCGGAGGGCACGCACACGATAATCTGCGGCCGGGCGAACGACCTGCGGTTGTTATGCACCTTGCGGATGAAGTGCTTGATCATCTCTTCCGCGACTTCGAAATCGGCAATCACGCCGTCGCGCAAGGGGCGGATTGCCTGGATGTTTCCGGGGGTGCGGCCCAGCATCAGCTTGGCTTCATCGCCTACAGCCAGAACGTGTTTTTTGCCACGATTGTCGGCGATTGCCACGACGGAGGGTTCGTTGAGGACGATTCCACGGCCTTTGACATACACAAGGGTGTTCGCCGTCCCGAGGTCGATCGCCATATCGGACGAGAACATGCCAACCAGCTTAGAGAACATCCACTTTCACCCGTCTTACTCTGACCCCTGGGTACCCGCTCAACCGACCCGCATCATTCCTGTAGGAGGTTTGCCGGAGGACGCTGGGCGACCGAGCCCTTTGCAAAGCCGCACTGCATTGGGGGGCGGCAGGCTGATGCGCCACGGCACAGGAGACCGCGTCAGAATTGCCTAAGAGGCCAAAAGGTTCGCGACTCAGGAAAGCCGCTGCCCCGCTGGCCGGTATGCTTTTACCCCTCGCTTGCAAACCAACACAAGAGTGAAATTGGCACGCGCAATGGAGCGAGAGCCAACTCCATCATTGGCTCTCGCACACTTATAGATAAGATTCAGTAAACGCGCCGCAGCAGATCAGTTCTTGGTCTTGTCGACCAGGCGATTGCTGGCGATCCACGGCATCATCGCGCGCAGCTTGCCGCCGACTTCCTCGATTGGATGCTCGGCGCCGCGCCGGCGCATCGCCTTGAAGCTCGGCTGGCCGGCATTGCACTCCTGCACCCAGTCGCGCGCGAAGCGGCCGGACTGGATGTCCTCCAGGATGCGCTTCATCTCGCGCTTGGTCTCGTCGGTGACGATGCGCGGGCCGCGGGTGTAGTCGCCAAATTCCGCGGTGTTGGAGATCGAGTAGCGCATGTTGGCGATGCCGCCCTCGTAGATCAGGTCGACGATCAGCTTGACCTCGTGCAGGCACTCGAAATAGGCCATTTCCGGGGCATATCCCGCCTCGACCAGGGTCTCGAAGCCGGCCTGGATCAGGGCGGTGAGGCCGCCGCACAGCACCACCTGCTCGCCAAACAGATCGGTTTCACATTCCTCGCGGAAGTTGGTCTCGATGATGCCCGAGCGGCCGCCGCCGATCGCGCTGGCATAGGAGAGACCGAGCTCGAGCGCGTTGCCGGAGGCGTTCTGCGCGACCGCGACCAGGCACGGCACGCCGCCGCCCTTGAGATACTCGCCGCGCACGGTGTGTCCGGGACCCTTCGGCGCCACCATCAGCACGTCGAGGTCGGGCCGCGGCTCGATCAGCTTGAAGTGGATGTTGAGACCGTGCGCGAAGGCGAGCGCCGCGCCCTGCTTCATGTTCGGCGCGAGGTCCTCGGTGTAGAGCTTCGCTTGCAGCTCGTCGGGCGTCAGGATCATGACGAGGTCGGCCCACTTAGCGGCCTCCGCCGGCGTCATGACCTTGAGGCCGGCCGTCTCCGCCTTCTTGGCGGTGGCGGAACCAGCGCGCAGCGCGACCCGCACGTCCTTGACGCCGCTGTCCTTGAGGTTCAGCGCGTGGGCATGGCCCTGGCTGCCGTAGCCGACGACGGCGATGTTCTTGCCCTTGACCAGGTTCACATCGGCGTCGCGATCGTAATAGACTCTCATGTCCGTCTCCTTGACTTCAAACCGTTACCGCGACAGTGCGAGCTTCACGCCCAGCACCGTCAGAAACCCACCGAACAGCGCGTCTAGCGCGCGCTTGGCATTGCCATAGATCCGCTGCGCACGCTGCGCCGACAGCACCACGGCGACCAGCCCGTAGAACCCGAACTCGTTGATCCCGAGGATCGCCAGCGCGGCGCATTTGACCCAGAGCGGCGCAGCCACCGGCAGCAGGGTCACGAAGATCGAGCCGAAGAACACCGCCGCCTTCGGATTGGATAGCTGCACCGCGAGCGAGCGCAGGAAGGTACGATGGCTTGCCGTTGGCGCGGCGCCGTCGCTGGCCACCCGATCGCCGCGCCAAGCGCTGCGCAGCATGCCGACGCCGAGATAGATCAGGTAAGCCGCGCCGCCCAGGCGCATGGCGTCATAGAGCCAGGGCGCCTTGGCGAACAGCATGTCGAGCCCGAACAGGGTTGCGACCGCCCAGATCAGGGCGCCGGTCGCCATGCCGCCCGCTGCGATAATGCCGGCCGCGCGCGAAATGCTGATCGCGGTGCGCGAGACCGCGAGGAACGCCGGGCCCGGGCTCGCCACCACCAGCAGATGGACGACGAACAACGCCGCCAACGCCGAAACCCCCTGTGACAGGCTCAGATCCGTCATTGAGCGTTCCTTAGATCGCTTCCGGACCGCGCGAGATCGCGACCACGCCGGTGCGCGAGACCTCCACCAGGCCCAGCGGCTGCATCAGATTGACGAAGGCCGTGAGCTTTTCGGTCGAACCGGTCATCTCGAACACGAAGGATTCGATGGTCGAATCCACCACCCGCGCCCGGAAGATATCGGCGATGCGCAGCGATTCGACCCGCTTCTCGCCGGTGCACTTCACCTTCACCAGGATGAGTTCGCGCTCCAGCGACGGGCCCTCGACCGTCAGGTCGGTGACGCGGTGCACCGGCACCAGGCGGCGCAGCTGGTTCTTGATCTGCTCGATGATCATCGGCGTGCCGCTGGTCACGACCGTGATGCGCGAGAAGTGATGCTGCGCGTCGACTTCCGCGACCGTCAGGCTTTCGATGTTGTAGCCGCGGCCGGAGAACAGGCCGATCACGCGCGCCAGGACGCCGGCCTCGTTGTCCACCATCACCGAGATCGTGTGGCGCTCGATCTGTTGCGTCACGCCTTCCCCCTTCTTGGCGAAATCGAGATGCCGCAGTGACTGTGCCTTCGTCACACCAGCACCATGCCTTCTTCGGACACTGGGCTCGCTTTCTGGTCGTCGGGACCCAGCAGCATCTCGTTGTGCGCCGATCCCGACGGGATCATCGGGAAGCAGTTCTCCTTCTCGTCGACCGCGACGTCGACGATCACCGGTCCCGGAGTCTCGATCATGGTCTTGATGATGTCGTCCATCTCGGCCGGCTTGGTCGCGCGCAGGCCGGTCCAGCCGAACGCGTCGGCCAGCTTCACGAAGTCCGGCAGCGCGTCGCTGTAGCTCTCGGAATAGCGCCCGCCATGCAGCAGTTCCTGCCACTGCCGCACCATGCCCATCCAGCGGTTGTTCAGGATGAAGACCTTCACCGGCGTGCGGTACTGCGCCGCCGTCGACATCTCCTGGATGTTCATCATGATCGAGGCTTCGCCCGCCACGTCGATGACGAGCGCTTCGGGATGGGCGATCTGCACGCCGATCGCCGCCGGCAGGCCGTAGCCCATGGTGCCGAGGCCGCCGGAGGTCAGCCAGTGGTACGGCTTCTCGAACTTGATGAACTGGGCGGCCCACATCTGGTGCTGGCCGACCTCGGTGGTGATGTAGTAGTCGCGGCCCTTGATCGCGTCGTACAGCCGCTGCAGCGCATACTGCGGCTTGATCACGTCGTTGGACGGGCGATAGCGCAGGCATTCGCGGCTGCGCCACTTGTTGATCTGGTCCCACCATGCCGCCAGCGGCTTGCCGTTCGGCTTCAGCTGGCGCGCCTTCCACACCCGCAGCATGTCCTCGATCACATGGCCGACGTCGCCGACGATGGCGAGATCGACATGGACGTTCTTGTTGATCGAGGAAGGATCGATGTCGACGTGGATCTTGGTCGAGCCCGGCGAGAATGCCGCCAGCCTGCCGGTCACGCGGTCGTCGAAGCGCGCGCCGATGTTGATCATCAGGTCGCAATCGTGCATCGCGTGGTTGGATTCGTACATGCCGTGCATGCCGACCATGCCGAGCGACAGCGGATCGGACGCCGGGAAGGCGCCGAGGCCCATCAGCGTCTGGGTGCAGGGGAAGCCGGTCAGGCGCACGAACTCGGTCAGCAGCTGCGAGGCCGCCGTGCCGGAATTCACCACGCCGCCGCCGATGTAGAACAGCGGGCGCTCCGCCTTCGCCATCAACTCGACCGCGCGCTCGATCAGCGCACGGTCCGGCTTCAGCTGCGGATTGTACGAGCGATGCCGCTGGTTGGCGTAGTTGACGTAGTCATACTTGGCCTGCTGGATGTCCTTGGGCAGGTCGACCACCACCGGTCCCGGACGGCCGCTGCGCGCGACGTGGAACGCCTCGTGGATCACGCGCGACAGGTCGGTGATCGACTTGACCAGATAGTTGTGCTTGGTGACCGGGCGAGTGATGCCGGTCGTGTCCGCTTCCTGGAACGCGTCGTTGCCGATCAGGTGGGTCGGCACCTGGCCGGTCAGGCACACCACCGGCACAGAATCCATCAGCGCATCGGTGAGGCCGGTGACGGCATTGGTCGCGCCGGGGCCGGAGGTCACCAGCACCACGCCGACCTTGCCGGTCGACCGGGCATAGCCCTCGGCGGAATGGACGGCGGCCTGCTCGTGCCGGACCAGGATGTGCTTGATCTGGTTCTGCTTGAACAGCGCATCATAGAGCGGAAGGACGGCGCCGCCGGGATACCCGAAAATGACCTCAACGCCCTGATCGACCAGGGCCTTGATCACGATATCCGCGCCTGTAACCGGTTCCGTCGCCATGAAAGCGCTCCTTCCCGCGCTCAACGAAGCAAAAATAGCCGTTTCCGGGCGTTTTCCGCCACGGGCCGGCGGAACCTAGTGGCTGGTCACCCCTCGGTCAACAGGAAATTGCGAATTTTCTGGCTGATTCCTGCATGGGAACTTTCTGAAAATTGCATATCGGTGGGCTCTGGCGTTATAAAATTCTCATTTGGCATCTGATTGCGGAACCAGGTTCCCTGCCGCTTGGCATAGTTCCGGGTCTGCTGCTGCGCCGCAGCAACAGTCTCCTCCGACACCGCCGAGCCCCCCCAGGCATGCCGCGCCAACCCCCAGAACCCGAGCGCCTTGGCGCCGCCCTCGGGCGGCGTCAGATCGGGGCGGTAGAGGTCCGGATAGCCCGCCAGCGCCTGCTGCACCTCCTGGAGCGCGCCCGCGGCCACCATCGTCAGGAACCGCCGATCGCACGCCTGGTAGAGCGCCGTCCGCTCCGGAAGCAGCACAAAGGTGAGGAAGCTGAGATTGCCCGGCGCCACCGGCGGCAGCTGCTGCCATTCGGAGATCGGCCGTCTGGTCGCCTGCAGCACCTCCCAGGCGCGCGCGATGCGCTGGCGGTCGTTGGCATGCAGGCGCGCCGCGCTCGCCGGATCACCCGCCGCCAGCCGCTCGCGCAACGCCGCCGATCCGATCTGATCCAACAGACCGCGCGCCGCCTGTCGCACATCGGCGGGCACGTCGGGGATCGGCGAGAAGCCGTGCATCAGCGCCCGCAGATAGAGTCCCGTGCCGCCGCACAGGATCGGCAGCTTGCCGGCCTCGTGCGCGGCGTCGATCTCCTGGCGCGCGAGCGCGGCCCAGCGCTCGGCCGAGCACACATCGTCCAGCGCCAGGAACCCATAGAGCCGATGCGGCGCCGCTGCCTTAGCCGCTTCGCCCGGCTGTGCGGTCAGGATCGGCAGCTCGCGATAGACCTGCATGGCATCGGCGTTGATGACGATGCCGCCGAATTCGCGCGCCAGCCGCGCCGCCAGCGCGGACTTGCCGCTGGCAGTCGGGCCTGCGATGACCAGCACCGGCTTGTGCCCCTGCCCTGCCTCGCTTATATCCCCGCTCGCCATGACCTTCGTCTTATCGCTCATTTGCGCTCCCGACACGGCGGAGCTTACACCGGCCCTGCTCGAGCGGGTCAATCACGGCCTCAACGCCGCCGGTGCGCGCGCCCGGCCGCTTGTGTGGCTTGACCCCGAGCGCGCGGCGGAGATCGCGTTCGACGGCGACGATATAGCCGTGTTGGAAGAACTGCGCCGGCGCCTGGTGGATGTGCCGGTCGACGCCAACGTGCTGCGCGCCGAGGGCCGCCGCAAGAAGTTGCTGCTGTCCGACATGGACGCCACCGCCATCATCGGCGAGACGCTGGACGAGCTGTCGACCTACACGCCGCACAAGGCGGAGATCGACAACCTGACCCGGCAGTCGGTGAACGGATTGATGAGCTTCACGGAGACTTTGGTGGCACGCATGGCGCTGATGCGCGGCCTATCCGAGGATGCGCTCGCCAAGACCTGGAGCACGGTCCAGCCGACTCCCGGCATGGCGGTCGCGATCGCCACCATGCGCGCCCACGGCGCCTACACCGCGCTGGTGTCGGGCGGCTTCACTTATTTCACCAGCCGCGTGCGCGATCTCATCGGCTTCCACTGCGACATCGCCAACGACCTGGAGATCGTCGACGGCAAGCTCACCGGCCGCGTTCCGCCGCCGATCGTCGACCCGGCCGGCAAGGTCGCGGCGCTGCAGCGCCTGACCAAGGAGCGCGGCGTCGCGTTGCCGGGGACGCTGGCGATCGGCGACGGCTCCAACGACATCCCGATGCTGCAGCAGGCTGGCCTCGGCATCGCCTTCTGCGGCAAGCCCAAGGTCAAGCAGGCGATCCCGGTCTGGCTGGATCACGCCGGCCCGACGGGACTGCTCTACCTGCAAGGCTACAAGCGCAGCGAGTTCGCGGGAGAAGACTGAACCCTGCGTGAAGCAAATAGTGCTGAACCCTGAAATGGGACCACCACCGGCAGCCGAAACTTCCGATTGCCCCCACAGCACAATTGAAGTCGTAGCAACAGCTGGACGCTTCAGGTGCGGTGTCGGGCGCTTTTTGGTAATGGTGGTCTCCGACGGCGCTGCCATCCAATTGTCGAAACCATACCAGGACGTCCCGTTTTTGCGGCTAAGGACACTCATACCCCAGGCAATCAGGAAGCGTTTGAAGCGCTTGCTCCGATCCGCCGCGGCACCCAAGAAGCGGCAAGTCGGCAAGCCCGGGCGACGGCGACGACCGCCGCGAGTTGCGCCAATGGCTCATGTCCCGATGGAGATCGGGCCGGCGCGGCTGCTGTCGTCAGCACCGCCCATTTTCCTCTCGGGGATCCCAGACCAGGAATACCTGGGGATTGCGAACGCGTTCGCGCAACGCTATGGAAACGTGACGGCCGGGTTCGTGGTTTTTCCCACCTGGTCAATTGAGCGACCCGGATTTCCGGAAGCGATCAAGCGGAAATTTTCCGATCATTCCAAGTGCTACCCGAATCACCGATTCCGCTTCATCTGCAACACACGCAGCGAAGCGGAATTGCTGAAGGCGCTTGGCCTGCCTGCCGCGTTCCTCAACAAGAACTTCATGGTCTCCGACCGGATTTTCCGGCCGCTGCCAGATGTCGAAGTCGAGTTCGATGCGGTCTACAATGCGCGCTTCGTCCCGGAGAAGCGACATGAACTCGCCGCGTCGATCCCGCGGGTCGGCTATCTGACTTATGTCGAGACAAAGGATCGGCGGCAGGCACAGTTCCGCGAGTTGTATCCGGCAGCGCTGGCACGGACCCCTGGCCACAGGCTGCTGAATGAGTTGGTGGACGGCCTGCCGGCGAGCATGTCGCACCAGGACGTCAACGCCGCGCTTGGCCGCGCCGCCGTCGGACTCATTCTCTCCGCGGTTGAGGGTTCCAGCTACGCCTCGATGGAGTATCTTCTCGCAGGTCTCCCGGTGGTCAGCACGCCTTCCAAGGGCGGTCGCGACGTCTTCTTCGATCCCGAATTCTGCATCGTTTGCGAACCCGATCCCATGGCCGTACGTGAGGCCGTTGGCGCCCTTCGTGCGCGAAATATTCCGCGCGAGTTTGTCAGGGCGCAGACGCTCGCCAAGATCCAGCCGGAGCGCGAGCGCTTTCTCGCCCTGATCGACGATCTGATCGAAGAGCTCGGCGGAGAACGCCGCCACAGCGACTGCGTTTGGCCTTTCGGCGCTATCAGCGGTGTCCCGTGGCACCTGTTCGCGTCACATCTTGACGAGTTCGCAGCCGGCCTGCGCGCTGAGCTTGCGGAGGAACTCGGACTCGGCCTCGATGCGCTGACCGGCGTCCAGCTCGAGGCGGAAGAACTCCATCCGATCGTGGCCGCGATCAGGCAGAGGCCCGGCTGCTCCTTGCTGGTGTTCGGATGCGGCAACGATTCGCATTTCTGGGAAAAGGCCAATCGTGGCGGCACGACCGCATTTCTCGAGGACAATCCAAGCTGGGCGGCCACCGCCCGTGGCGGCCTCGCGACCGCGACTGTCCATTCTGTGCGCTACGATACCCGGCTGCCCGAATGGCGGTCCTTGCTGGACAGGCCATCCCAGCTTGCCATGGATTTGCCGGTGGAAATCGGATCCCGCCGCTGGGACGTCATTTTCGTGGACGGACCAGCTGGCTATGACGACAGCCAACCCGGGCGGATGAAAAGCATCTACGCTGCAGCACAGCTCGTTGCCCCCGGTGGACGCGTCTTTGTCCACGACTGCGAACGGCCCGCGGAACAGGCGTTCGCTTCGCGATACCTGGGCGACGACCGGCTCTTCACCGAGGCGAAGGGCCGGGCCGTCCTGAGGGGCTACGCATTCTAACTGGACAGAGGCAAAACAGCCCGATCCAAACCGTTACTTGGTGATCTTCAGCGCGATCCACTGGAACTCGCCGGCGCGGTTGACCAGCAGCGTGACCACCCGGTAGCCGTTGTCCTGCGCCGCCTTCACGCGCTGCGCCACTTCCTCGGGGGAGGTGACGGCCTTCTGGTCTACCTCAGCGATCACGTCGCCAGGGCGCATGTCCTTTTCCGCCGCCGGCCCGGTCTGCGCCACCTCCACCACCACGACGCCCTCGGCATCGTCGGGGATCTGGTGCTTCTTGCGCAGTTCGTCGCTCATGGCGGAGAGCTTCAGGCCGAGCGAGTCGATGGTCGCGATTGCGCTCGCCGGCGCCTCGATGCTGGCCAAGGTCTTCTGCTCGGCTTCCTCGGTGAGCTCGCCGACCGCGACCTTCAGCGTCACTTCCTTGCCCTGACGCCAGATCACGACATCGGCGGACTTGCCGGTCTCGGTCTCGGCGACGATACGCGGCAGGCCGCGCATCTGGGTGATCTCCTTGCCGTCGAACTTCAGCACCACGTCGCCCTGCTTGATGCCGGCCTTGTCGGCCGGGCCGTCCTTGGTGACGCTGGCGACCAGGGCGCCTTTCGGCTCCTTCAGGCGCAGGCCTTCGGCCAGCTCAGGGCTCACGGTCTGGATGCGCACGCCGAGCCAGCCGCGCCTCGGCTTACCGAACTCCTTGATCTGCGCGATGATCGGCTTGGCGAGATTGGCCGGGATCGCGAAGCCGATGCCGACCGAGCCGCCTGACGGCGAGAAGATCGCGGTGTTGATGCCGACCACTTCGCCGTCCATGTTGAACATCGGGCCGCCGGAGTTGCCGCGGTTGATCGAGGCGTCGGTCTGGATGTAGTCGTCGTACGGCCCGGAGTTGATGTCACGCTGGCGGGCCGAGACGATGCCCGCGGTCACCGATCCACCGAGGCCGAACGGATTGCCGATCGCCATCACCCAGTCGCCGATGCGCAGCGCCTCGGAATCGCCCCAGTTCACATAGGGCAGCGGCTTCTTGGATTCGACCTTGAGCAGAGCGAGGTCGGTCTTCTCGTCGCGCCCGACGATGGTGGCTTTCAGCTCCTCGTTGTCATGGGTCAGCACCATGATCTCGGCGGCATCTTCGATCACGTGGTTGTTGGTGACGATGTAGCCGGCCGGATCGATGATGAACCCCGAGCCGAGCGAGGTGCCGCCGCGCGGCCGCTGCTGCTCGGGCGGCTGGCCTTCGCGCCGATCCAGGAAGTCGCGGAACATCTCGTCGAGGTCCTGCATCTGCTGGTCCTGCGGCACCTTCTGGGTGCTGGAGACGTTGACCACGGCCGGCAGCGCCTGGGCCGCGAGATCAGCGAAGCTCTCCGGCGCCGAGCGCGCGAACGCCTGCTGCGCCCACAGCAGCGCCATGATGGTCAGCGCTGAGGCGATCGCGAGCTTCAGCGCAAAGCGCACGCGTGCCGTTGCGTCTGCGGTCGCCGCCAGCGCAATGGCGCGGCTCTTGTTGCGATGGGTATTAGCGTTCAAAGCGTCCTCCGCGCATATTCGATCACACCGCGCCGGCCACCGGCTGCGGCGCCACAATCCCCCATCATAATCCTCAAGCGCGGGCCAATCGACCGATCTTTCGGATCACAAACCCGTCATAGCCCCTATTGTTGGGGCTTTTTCGGGGCGCCCTGGTTCTGCTCGAAATACCGGAAGAAATCGCCGGTCGGCGAGCCGACAAAGGTCGTGTTGTTGCCGGTCAGGCCCGTGCGCATGGCCTGCAGCGAGCGGTAGAGATCGAAGAACTCGGGATCCCGCGAGAACGCCTCGTTGTAGATCTTGGTGGCCTCGGCATCGCCCGCGCCGCGCAGGATCTGCGCATCCCTCTGGGTGTTGGCCAGCAGGACCGTGCGATCGCGGTCGGCCTGGGCGCGGATCTCCTGTCCCCTGGCCTTGCCCCCCTCGCGGATTCGGGTCGCTTCCTGGGCGCGCTGGGTGCGCATGCGGTTGTAGACCGCTTCGCTGTTCTGCTGCGGGAAGTCGACGCGCTTGAAGCGCACGTCGACCACCTTGATGCCGAACACGTCGCCCGCCGGCTCCAGCACCTTGGTGACGTTGGCCATGATATTGGCGCGCTTGTCCGACAGGATGTCCCGCAGCGGCGCCGAGCCGATCTGGTCGCGCAAAGTCTCGTTGAGCGCCACTACCAGCCGCCGCTCGGCCGTCAGCTCCTCGCGCGCGACGCGATAGAACTTGCTGGCATCGGTGATCTGGTACCGGACATAGGCCGACACCACCAGGAACTTCTGATCGCTGGTCAACAGCTCGAACGACGGCGCGTCGATGTTGATGACGCGGCGATCGACGTAGGTGACGTGGTCGACGAACGGGATTCGCCAATGCAGGCCGGGATCGTTCTCGACCGTGTCGACCAACTTGCCAAACCGCACCACCACCGCGTTCTGCGATTGGTGGACGAAGAAGGTCGCGGAATAAGCGACGATCAGCAGCAGGACGACGACGACGATCGACGCCGTGATACGCGGGTTCATCAGTTGGTGCTCCCTGTGCTCGTCGTCGTGGCGCCGGAGCTGGCGGATGGCACCGGCGTGGCGGCCGCTGGCGGCTGGGTCGGGGCCGGCTGCTGGCGCAACAGCTGGTCGAGCGGCAGGTACGGCACCGCGCCGCTTCCACCCTGGCTGGTGTCGATCAGCACCTTGTTCATGTTGCCCATGATCTGCTCCAGCGTCTCGAGATAGAGCCGCCGCGATGTGACGCCGGGATTCTGCTTGTACTGCTCGTAGATCTGGGTGAAGCGCTGAGCATCGCCGGAGGCGATCGCGACCTTCTCGGAGCGATAGCCTTCCGCCTGGTTCTTGATCTGGCTGGCTTGGCCGAGCGCCTGCTGCGTCACCTGATTACTGTAGGCGGTGGCTTCGTTCACGGTCGACTGCGCGTCGGCGCCGGCGCGCACCACGTCACGGAAAGCCTCCGCAACGTCCTGCGGCGCGTAGGAGCGCTGCAGCGACAGGCGCTCGATCTTGATGCCGGAGTTGTAGCTGTCGAGGATGCGCTGCGCGAGTTGCTGCGCCTTCTTGCCGACTTCCTCGCGGCCTTCGCCGGTGATCACCACCTCGAACGGCGACTGGCCGACGATCTCGCGGATTGCGGCCTCGGCCGCATTCTTCACCGTGTCCTGCTTGAGCGAGTCCGGCGCCAGCGCCTCGTTCGGATCGCGGATTGCGAACAGGTATTTCTCGACGTCGTCGATGAACCACTGCACCACCGCCTCGACCTGGATGATGTTCTCGTCGCCGGTCAGGATCAGGCTTTCGTCGTCGAAATTGGTGGAACTCGCGGTGCCGCTGCGGAACCCGATCTCGACGGTGTTCTGCGCGGCGACGTTCGGGGTCAGCACGCTGCCGATCGGCGCCGGCCAGTTCCAGTGCAGGCCCGGCTCGGTGAGGGTGCCGTCGAACTTGCCGAACACCAGCGGGACGCCGCGCTCGGCGGGCTGGACCTGGTAGAGGCCGCTCGCCAGCCACAGCAGGATGGCGACGCCTGCGATCAGGGCGCCGACCTTGCCCGGTCCCATGCCGCCCGGCACCAGATTCTTCATGCGGTCCTGGCCGCGTCGCAGCATTTCCTCGAAATCGGGCGGTTGTCCGCCGCCACCGGGGCCGCGCGACCACGGGCTCTGCCCGCCCCCCTGACCACCGCCGCTGCCGCCGCCGCCCCATGGGCCGCCCTGATTATTCCAAGACATGCTAACTCCAGACGATTCCCGGATAATTTATGTTTGTTGCGGCGGAAACCTCAGCTCCCGCCAGGAGCCTCCGGACCGGCCGCAATTGATGAATTGCATGACCGACCCGCGGCCTTATATGACAGGGGCGCGCCGCTCGCGCAACGTGGGTAAACCCTCCTGGACCCTTCCATTGGATGCCCCCGTCGGCGGGTCCGCGCCGAAACCGTCTATCGCATATCGTCCGCCGGCAAAGGTGTTTCAAGCATGGCCATCACCGAAACCCAGATCCTGGATGCCCTCCGCGCCGTGCGGTTGCCGCAGGGTGGCGACCTCGTCGGCGCCGGCATGGTGAGCGGCCTGACGCTGCGCGAGGGCCATGTCGGCTTCGCGATCGAGGTCGACCCTACCCAGGCCACGGTGATGGAGCCGGTTCGCAAGGCCGCCGAGAAGGCGATCATGGATCTGCCAGGGGTGCTGACCGCCACCGTGGTGCTGACCGCCCATCGCGCCGCGCCGCAGACTGCGCCCCGCCCGACCGGCCCGGCCAAACCCCACGCGCACGGCCACGCTCATGGACAGCCCGGAGGCCAACCGGGTGCTCAGCCCGGCGGCGGCCGGCTGTCGCTGCCAGGGATCAAGCACATCATCGCGGTCGCCAGCGGCAAGGGCGGCGTCGGCAAGTCGACCACCGCCGTCAACCTGGCGCTCGCGCTCCATGCCAACGGCCTCACGGTCGGTCTGCTCGATGCCGACGTCTATGGCCCGTCGCAGCCGCGCATGATGGGCATCAAGGGCAAGCCGACCAGCAAGGACGGCAAGATCATGGAGCCGATGGCCAATCACGGGATCAAGGTGATGTCGATGGGCTTCCTGATCGAGGAAGAGACGCCGATGATCTGGCGCGGCCCGATGGTGATGAGCGCCATCACCCAGCTGCTGCGCGACGTCAATTGGGGCGAGCTCGACGTGCTGGTGTGCGATCTGCCGCCCGGCACCGGCGACACCCAGCTCACCATGTCGCAGAACGTGCCGCTGGCCGGCGCGGTCATCGTCTCGACGCCGCAGGACATCGCACTGCTCGACGCCAAGAAGGGCCTCAACATGTTTCGCAAGGTCGATGTGCCGGTGCTCGGCATCATCGAGAACATGAGCTACTTCTCCTGCCCGAACTGCGGCCATCGCAGCGAGATCTTCGCCCATGGCGGGGCCCGGCGCGAAGCCGAACGCTTCGGCGTCGATTTCCTTGGCGAGATCCCGCTCGACATCGCGATCCGCGAGACATCCGACGGCGGCAACCCGATCGTGGTCAGCGACCCCAAGTCGCCGCACGCCGCCGCCTATCGTGACATCGCGCAGAAGGTCTGGGCCAAGCTCTCCGGCACAGCGCAGCGCCAGGGACCGCGCATCGTCATCCAGTAGGGTCTTAGTCGAGACTTGAAGGCGTGCCGGTCTGCTGCCGGCGGATGGCAGCGACATCGTCGCATAGCGCGACGAAGCGCAACAGAATGCCGTACGCGATTGCAATGCCGAGAAGATACATCGCTGCGAACAACAGTCCCGCGCCTCCTCCCACAAGCACCTGCCAGAGACTGGCCCCGCCATCTACGGCCCTGAAGACGGCGATAAGCGCCGGCACAAGCGCGAGTCCCGCGATTGCAACGACTCCCAATATCAGCAGGAACGCCAGCAGCGTGAGGTTTCGCATCAGCCAATCGTGCATCGACCACCTCCGATGGAAAGAATCGATGTCACTACAGCATGGCATTGCATGAGTTTCAACGCCGCCATCCGCCAGTGATGGGAATGCCGCGCTATTCGCCGACTACCGGCACGGGTCTCTTGGCTCACCGCCGCCAGGACGGCAGCCCGAATTCCTTCAGCGCGCCGACTTCGCGTGCGGCGAGCCAGCGGAACAGGCGATCGCCCGTCAGTCGCCCGAGCGACAGGGTCGAATAGCACAGCTTCACCGCATGCTCGTCGTCCTGTGCCAAGGCGTTACGCAGCAGCTCGGGCCAGGCCGGCGTATCCGCCGCGCGCCACGCTGCAATCGTATCCGCGTCGGGAAGGGCCGGTCGCCCGATCGCGATGTAAGCCGCGGCCAAGCCTTGCCACAGCCACGGCAGCAGGATCTTCGGCTCCTGAACGTACGGCAGCAGAACTGTGACCGCCTGTGCCGCGGTGACGGTGTGAAGCGCTGTGAAGTCTCCGGTCGCGCCGTAGAGCACGCCGCCGGCGCGCGCGATGTCGGCGATGCTGCATCGCCCGGCATCCAGCCAGTCGATCACTTCGCCGAAACCGCTCGAGCCGCCGACCGCAATCAAGGCGTCGTCGATCAGATCCGGCGCCTTGCTGCGATCGAACGCGAAGCGCTCGTCACTGCGGAGGCGTTCGAGCAGTGCCATCGGATCCACCGACGGCTCGCTCTGAGCCGGCGCGCCGAGCGCGACGCCGAGGCGCTGCCAGTGCGCCGCCCAATAGGCGAGGCCGGCGGCGATCTCGCCCTCGTGCCGGCTGGTCACGCCCATCGCCGCGCGGATGAGCCCATGGAACGCCGCCCCCGTGATACCGGGCGCCAACTCCGGCAGCGTCGCCTGCAGCACCGCCTCCCAGCCATCACGCGCAATGCGCCGCCGGAAATCCGCCTGCAGATCGACGAAGCCCGCATGATCGGCCTTGCGGAACGGCCAGGCGCCCGCCGGCGCGGCTTCGCGCTCCGGCAGTTTCTCCAGCCACGATACATGCGTACGGCGATAGTCGTTGAGCTGGCTGGGCGTCGCACCCATCTGGTCCAGCGCCGTCAGCGCCAGCGGCAAATGATTGCACAGCCCGCCGCCATACTCCGGATCGTAGGCCTCGGTCTCGGTCAGCAGCTTCGCGAGGATAGACATCCGCGGAGCCTACCAGCGCCCATGCCGCTTGTTCCAGGCGAACAGGCGGTCGGCGAAGCGGTTGTAGCCCCAGCGCGCCAGCTGCCTGATGCCCGGCAGGCCGACCAGCCAGCCGAGCCAGCGCCGGCCCGGCGTCATCGCCCAGACGGCGATCGCGACGTCGGCGCCGACCAGCAGGCGGCCCTGCTCGTCGACCATGTGCAGGCTGTGGCGGATCTGGTCGACGCTCTTGTCGATCTCAACGGCGGCTTCCGGCGTCGCGGCGATGTCGCACCAGGCGATGGTGTCGCTGCCCTCCGGCAGCAGGCCATCCATCCTGGCGCGCTGCTGCGCGATCCCGGTACGACAAACCGGGCAGGCGGAGTTGTAATAGAGCTTCGCTTTGGCCGGCAAACCTACTCCTTGAGAAGGGCCTGCAGCTCGGTCCATTCGCGCTTGCCGAGGCCGCTCGCTTCCTGGGTGACGGTTTCGCCAGCCAGCATACGCTTGATCGTGCCCCAGGCGGACTTGGACAAAGTGACGCCATGCAGCCGGTGCTCGACGAACGCCTCGGCGGTCAGTGGCACCCAGCGCTTCAGTAGATCCACCATCACGTCGGCATAGACCCGGATCTCATACTGCGCATGCGCGTCGGCGCGCAGCGACAGGAAATGCATGAGGTTGTGCAGGTCAACCTTCCAGTACCACTGGGTATAGAAGTTGAGCCCGAGGTTCATGCGCGCCAGCTCGCGCGCCAGCCCCTGCCGCGAGTCGTCGATCTTCTGCCCGACCTCGCTCTCGTTCAGCATGGTGAGGTAGTGGTCGTAGGCGTGGGTGGCGTCGGTGCGCAGGAGGTCGAGCACCTGCGCCGCCTCCTTGCCCTCCAGCACGTCGCCACGGCCCTGGCGGTTGCTGGCCGACTGCGCCGCCAAATTCTCCTCCGCCGGGACGTAGAACTCGCGGTCCAGGATCGAATAGCGTGCGGAATATTCGTTCACGTTAGCGGTGCGGTGGCGAATCCACTGCCGCGCCACGAAGATCGGCAGCTTCACGTGGAATTTGATCTCGCACATCTCGAACGGGGTCGAATGGCGGTGCCGGATCAGGTAGTGGATGAGGCCCTTGTCCTCGCTCACCTTCTTGGTGCCGCGGCCGTACGAGACGCGCGCCGCCTGCACCACCGCCGCATCGTCGCCCATGTAGTCGATGACCCGGACGAAGCCGTGATCCAGCAGCGGAAAGGCTTGGTAGAGCACTTCTTCCAGCCCCGGCGAAACGGCGCGGCGGGTGGCGGCGGATTCACCGCGCTGGCGGTCGATTTCGGCTTGCTGGTCTTTGGTCAGGGGCATGGGAATCGGGCACTGCGCTGGGGTTGAGACAGGCTCGCCTTATGCCTCCTTTCCAGCCGCCGCACAACGCATTGGCACAACATGTAGGAGCGCACATTCGGCGGGTGCATAGCGCCGCTGTTAACTCTTTTGATTCGTCTCAAGAGTCCCTATATTTGGAGGGTCGGGAAACCGACTATGGTGATAAACGCCTTATGGAATAAGCGTTGCGGACCCGGGGGCGGTACCCGGCGCCTCCACCATTTCCCGTCCAGCCTCGGCTGGCCGGTTCATGGGGGCGAAATAGGATCGACGCGCGTGGTAAAGGTATGGTTTTCACCCGGCATGGTATCCACCGTTATCGGGCCAACCTAGAAGTGCCAACGACAATAGCCGTTTGGCTCTCGCTGCCTAATAGGTAAGCGCGGTCCGGGGGGCGCCGGGCAACAGAAAGCCCCCCACTGATTTTGATATTGGGAGTAGAGTTTACGTTGCTTGCGTGCCCGTCGATGAGGACGGGATGGGGAGAGTGCCGGACGCATGAGCAAGGACTGGTTACGATATGACCGGATGGTCGAGGACGCCCTTCGTGGGGTGGTTCGGCGTGCGCTGACCGACGTCTCGACCAGCGGGCTGCCGGGTGACCATCACTTCTATCTGACCTTCCGCACCGGCGAGCCCGGCGTGCAGATCGCGCCTGCCCTCAAATCCCAATATCCGAAGGAAATGACCATCGTGCTCCAGCACCAGTTCTGGGGCCTCGAGGTCAACGAGGACCAGTTCGCCGTCACGCTCAGCTTCGGCGGCAAGCACGAGCGGCTGGTGGTTCCGTACCGGTCCATCGTCAGCTTCGCTGACCCGTCGGTGAAGTTCGGCCTGCAGTTCGAGTCGAGCGTCCACGGCGAAGGCGAGGGGCTGGAGGACAGCGCCACCGGCCGGACCATGACGCCGAAGGACCTCAACGACCTGCCGCGCCTGATCGAGGACAAGGCGGCCGGAGCGAAATCCACCGCCCAGATCGTCGCCCTCGACGCCTTCCGCAAGAAATAGCGATCTCCTCCAATCACCGCATCCAGTTCGTGCTCGTGCGGGCACGATCAGCCATGAGGCGCGTTCCCCATGAGGAGCATTCAATGACCCAACAGACCGAGAGGCAACCGGCGCGCGATCCGCAGGACCTGGAGCGATTCCTGATCGATCGCCAGCACGCCGGCGACGTCGACGGCATGGTCGCCTTGTTCGAGCCGCGGGCGGTGGTCGATTGCGGCGAGGGCAAGTTTCTGCACGGCCACCCGGAGATGCGGCGCTACTTCACCGAAGTTGTGGCGAGCGGCCGCAAGTTTGCGCGCGGCCAGCAGCAGCCGGCATTGATCTGCGGCGAGCTTGCGCTCACCTCGACTCGCCTGCCGGACGGCAGCGTGACCGCGGAGGTCGCGCGGCGGCAGCGCGACGGCACCTGGCTGTGGGCGATCGACCGCTACACCATCGCGACCGAGCAGCGATCGTAGCGAGACAAGTTGCCGGCGATTGTCGCGCAACACCGGCGATCAGACGGTGACTGATGCAGCATCGCAACAAGGCACGCGCAATCGTTGTGCGATGTGCGCTTCTGAATTGACCACGCGCGCTTCTGTCGCATATAAACGTCGCTCTTCTCTAAGAGGAGGGTGCGCATGATGTCTCGAACCGATGTAGGCCTTAGCGCCTGAGAGCTGCCGTCGACGTTGGTCGATCCCGGCTCCGCACCTTCTGTTTCCAGAACAAGCTGATTTGAACTGACGCCCGTCCAGGGGCGTTGCAACTTCGAGTCACCGCCATTGTCGGCGGCCTCATTGACTCTTCGGCATCCCCTTTTCCGGGAAGCCGCGGGCGTCGGTTCTCTTCAGGGTGTGGCTCCGTTCATCGCCGGCGCATGGGCAGCGTGGTTCGAACACCGCGCGCACTGGACGCAACCCCAAAGCACATGGAGCACATCATGACGATCCATTCGACTCTGCTGTCCTGGCTGTTCGGTCATCCGCAGATCGCCGACCACGACATCCGTTTGACCACCGCCGACAGACAGTTCGGGCGCGACCCGGACTACAAGTCGTTGCGGTGGCTGAACGGACAGTCGCCACCAGATCTGCCGGACGGACTGAACAGCAAGCTGTTGCAGGATATCGGTCTGGACCGTAGCCGGACCTAGAGCCGGCCCGAGGGCGGGCATCACGCCCGCCTCTCGATCCCAATCGGATGCACGGAAACTGCGTGGCCTCAAGGCCATGCAGTTTTTGGGCATGCGTGGACCGATTGCTCCGCGACGATGAGGAAGACTGATACGCTGCGCGGCGAATCGCGTGCGGTGACGGATGCCTGCCTGGCGTTTGACCTCGATCCTGTGTCTCGCGGAAGCGCTCAACATGGCGGGCTACAGCGCCGTCGCCGCGTTGCTCCCCGAGCTGAGGCTCGCCTGGTCCCTGGGCAATGCGGAAATCGGCATCGTCGAAGGCGCGTTCAACGTCGGCTACGTCGTGGCCGTGCCCTTCCTCGTCACCTGGACCGACCGGCGCGATCCGCGCACGATCTATCTCGCGGCGACAGCGCTCGGCATCGTCGCGGCGCTTGGTCTCGCCTTCCTGGCGCATGACCTCTGGTCGGCGGCGCTGTTCCGCTGCCTAGCCGGCATCGCGCTCGCCGGAACTTTCATGCCCGGCCTCAAGATTCTGACCGACGTGGTCACCGGCCCGAAGCAAAGCCGCTGGCTCGCCTTCTACACGGCGAGCTTCAGCCTGGGCGCCGGCGCATCCACCGCGGCGACTGGTGCCATCGGTCACGCCATGGATACGACCGCGGCTTTCATCTTCGCCGTGATCGGGAGTTTGATCGCGTTACTCTTGGTCGTCTTCGCCGTCCGTCCGCGGCAGCTTGCGCCTGAAAAGCACGGCCCGCCCTGGGGTGCCCTTTGGCAAGCCGCGCGGAACCGCCAGGCGCTCGGCTACTCGCTCGCCTACGCTGCGCATATGTGGGAGCTCTACGGCTTCCGCGCCTGGCTGGTCGCCTACCTGCTGTTCGCCGCGACCGGCAGCCTGGCGCCGACCGGCGACACTTCCTACGCGTTGTGGGGCGCGGTCCTGCTGCTGCTCGGTATGCCGTCCAGCATCATCGGCAACGAGCTCGCGCTGAAGATCGGCCGCCGGCGCCTCATCGTCCTGGTGATGTGCGCCTCCGCGGCGCTCGCGCTCGTCTTCGGCGCCGGATCGTCCCTGCCCTTCCCCATCCTGCTGATCCTGGGCGCGGTCTATTCCATGTTCGTCACCGCCGATTCCGCGTCGCTCACCGCCGGCGCGGTGGCAGCCGCGCGGCCGGGCCAGACCGGCGCCACCATGGCGCTGCATTCGCTGCTCGGCTTCGCCGCCGCCAGCCTCGGTCCGCTCGCCTTCGGGCTGGCGCTCGACATCGGCGGCGACCATGCTGACGGATCGTGGTTCGCCGGCTTTGCTATCCTGGCGGCCGGCGTCTCCTGCGGACCGCTGATCCTGAAAGGCATGCTGCGTCATGACAGCAAAAGCGATCATCGCCAAGCTTGAAGCGAGCCTCACCCCGCTCGGCGTCTTCCGCTCGCGGCCGATGTTCGGCGGGCACGGGCTCTATCTCGACGACCTGTTCTTCGGCCTCATCGCCTATGACAAATTCTATCTCAAGACCGACGACGAGAATCGCGCCGACTTCGTGAAAGCGAAGACCAAGCCGTTCTCGTTCGAGAGCGCACGCAAGGGCCTCGTCGTCACCTCCTACTGGCAATGCCCCGCGGGGGTGATTAAAGACGGCCGCAAGCTGCGACAGTGGATCGGAAAGGCGCTCGACGCCGCGCGCCGCAAGAAGTCCGCGAAGCCGAAACGCGCGCCCCGCAAGCGAATCCGGGCGCCGCTCTAGCAATCCTCAGTTGTCGGTGCACCGCGGTTTCTGCAACATGCTGCAGGGGCGATTCGGACCATCACGGTTACGGGGAAAGCAGTTGGCTCGGCCAGAAGCGACGCAATTCTCGATCGGGCGCGTGCTCGGCGACAGTTTCGGCGTCTACGCGCGCAATTTCATCGGCTTCACCGCCCTTGCTTTGCTCATCGGGCTGATCGAGCTTCTGTTCACGATCTACAGCGGCGCAAACCAAGTCGACGAGTCCGGCGAGGTCGAGTTCGTCGGATATGACGCGGTGGTGGCGGGGTTCATCACGCTGCTCGCCCGTAGCTTGACGGAAGCAACCCTCATCTATGGCACCTTCCAGGATCTGCGCGGTCAGAAAGCCGGCGTAGGAGCCTGCGTCAGACAAGGTCTGGCCTCGATCGTTCCGGTCATCATCGGCAGCATCATTTCCTCGATCGGCATCGGCTTCGCGTCGCTGCTGCTCTTGATTCCCGGACTGATCGTGATGACCATCTGGTGGCTCTATGTTCCCGCCATCGTGGTCGAACGGCAGGGCGTGTTCGATGCCTTCAACCGCAGCGCCTACCTGACGGCCGGCCACCGCTGGGCGGTCTTCGGCCTCATCATCGTCGTCATCCTATTGACCATCGCCGTCATCTACATATCCGAGATAGTTTCCTATGCCGTGCTCACCGTGTGGCCCGGCATGGATGCCTTCCTCCTGTTCCTGATCATTGACTATGTCGGAGGGGCGATGATCGCTGCATTCGGCGCGGTGTTGGTCGCTGTCGGCTACTACTATCTGCGCGCCGAGAAGGAAGGGATCGACGCGGACCAGATCGCGAGTATTTTCGACTGAAGCCTCTCGCGCTGTGCCTACTTCCGCGCGCTGAGCGAGAACAGCAGCGGTAGCTTCCCCGGGTGGTGCTTCACGACGTAGCGGCCGGGCTCGCTCTCTTCCAGGAACGTCCAGCACTTGTGCACGCAGTATGGGAACTCGCGCAGGCTGGTCAGCGTGAGGCCGGCGTCGAGCAGCGACTGCACAATCTCCGCCAGGCTGTGCGGCCATTCGAAGCTCTCGATCGGCGCGTGATCGCCGCCGGCGTAGCTGGCGGTCGATTCGAAGCGCAGCGCCTCGCCGCTGTTGAAATAGCCGGACGCGATCTGCTTGGCGTCCTCGTCCAGAATGGAGATGATGGGGTGGAACTCCACGACGTGGAACCGCCCGCCCGGCTTCAGGTGCCGCGCGATCACCCGCGCCCAGGCGCCGAGGTCGGGCAGCCAGTTGAGCGCGCCGTACGAGGTGAACACGATGTCGAACTGCGCATCGCCCAGCGCCTTCGGATCGAGCACGTCAGCGCACAGGAAGCGCGCGTCGATGCCGAGCTCCTTGGCCAGCGCCTCGGCCCGCGCGATCGCCTCGGGCGACAGGTCGATGCCGGTGACCTTGGCGCCCAGCCGCGCCCAGGACAGCGTGTCCTGTCCGAAATGGCACTGCAGGTGCAGGAGGCTCTTGGCCGTAACGTCGCCCACCTCCGCCAGCTCGATCGGCTTGAGCGAGGTCTGGCCGGCGCGGAATCCGGCCATGTCGTAGAAGTCGGATTCCTGGTTGATACGCGCCCATTCGTTCCACAGGCGGCGATTGGCGGCGATGCGGCTGTCCATGGTCCCCTCCACAGCGGCCGGCACCCTAAGTCCTTGGCTTCCATCGGGTCAATCCGCCGCTTCAAAAGCCGCCGATTTCCGGCTAGAACCTCGCCATTCCATCCGCCAACGGGGACCCTCCATGGCCAAGCAGAAGACCACGCGCAGCGAGAGCGATTCCTTCGGTCCGATCGACGTGCCGGCCGACAAGCTGTGGGGCGCACAGACCCAGCGCTCGTTCCAGAACTTCAAGATCGGCGGCGAGCGCATGCCGACGCCGCTGATCCGCGCCTTCGGCCTGCTGAAGCAGGCGGCGGCGGAAGCCAACATGGCGGCGGGCAAGCTCGACAAGAAGGTCGGCAAGGCGATCGCGGCCGCCGCGGCCGAGGTGGCGTCGGGTCAACTCGACGATCATTTCCCGCTGGTGGTGTGGCAGACCGGGTCCGGCACCCAGACCAACATGAACCTCAACGAGGTGATCGCCAACCGCGCCAACGAGATGGTCGGTGGCAAGCGCGGCGACAAGAAGCCGGTGCACCCGAACGACCAGGTGAACTACGGCCAGTCCTCCAACGACAGCTTCCCGACCGCGATGCACATCGCGGCGGTGCGCCAGGTCCACGACGACGTTCTGCCGGCGCTCGAACATCTCGCGAAGGCGCTCGAGGCCAAGAACAAGGCGTTCGCCAAGGTCATCAAGATCGGCCGCACGCATCTGCAGGATGCGACGCCGGTCACGCTCGGACAGGAATTCTCCGGCTACGCCGCGCAGATCCGCCTCGGCATCGACCGTGTGAAGGCGTGCCTGCCGCGGCTCTATGCGCTGGCGCAGGGCGGCACCGCCGTCGGCACCGGCCTCAACAGCGCCAAGGGCTTCGACAAGGCGTTCGCCGACGAGCTGAAGACACTGACCGGCCTGCCGTTCGCGCCGGCCAGGAACAAGTTCGAGGCGCTGGCGGCGCACGATGCGATGGTGGAAGTTTCCGGCGCCTATAACGTGCTGGCGGCCTCGCTGATGAAGATCGCCAACGATCTGCGCCTGCTCGGGTCCGGTCCGCGCTCCGGTTTCGGGGAGATCAACCTGCCGGAGAATGAGCCCGGCTCCTCGATCATGCCGGGCAAGGTCAACCCGACCCAGGCCGAAGCCATGACCATGGTGTGCGCGCAGGTGATGGGCAACAACGTGACCGTCACCATCGCCGGCTCCAACGGCCATCTCGAGCTCAACGTGTTCAAGCCGGTCATCATCTACAACGTGCTGCAGTCCGGCCGCCTGATCGCCGATGCCTGCCGCAGCTTCACCGACAATTGCGTCGCCGGCATCACCGTCAACCTGCCGCGCATCAAGCAGCTGCTCGACCAGTCGCTGATGCTGGTGACTGCGCTCAACACCCACATCGGCTACGACAACGCCGCCAAGGTCGCCAAGAAGGCGCACAAGGAGGGCAAGAGCCTGAAGCAGGCGGCGCTGGAGCTCGACCTGCTGACCAGCGAGCAGTTCGACCAGTGGGTGAAGCCCGCGGACATGCTGGGGCCTAAGTGACGCGGGCAGCGTGGCATGCGCCTGCCACATGCTCCTCATAGCGTCATGGTCGTGCCAAGTCCGACCATGACGAATTAGGGGAGCGGGCAGCGCCATGACCGCCGCCGACCACCGTCTCGAGAAGCACTCGGTCGCGATCGCCGGCCATCGCACCAGCGTCACGCTCGAAGCCGCCTTCTGGCGCGCGCTCAAATCGATCGCCAAGGAGCGCGGCCGCTCGCTGTCCGAGCTGATCGCCGAAGTGGACCGCCGGCGCGGCGACATGGAGCCGGCGCCGAACCTTTCAAGCGCGCTGCGCGTTTACGTGCTGTCCCACACGCGCACGGGCTCGGCATGACGGAAGCATCATCGCTCGGCACCTACGACTACGTCATCGTCGGCGGCGGCACCGCCGGCTGCCTGCTCGCCAACCGCCTCTCCGCCGATCCGGACATCTCGGTCCTGCTGCTCGAAGCCGGCGGCAAGGACGACTATCTCTGGATCCACATCCCGGTCGGCTATCTCTATTGCATGGGCAACCCGCGCACCGACTGGTGCTTCAAGACCGAGGCGGAGGCGGGGCTCGGCGGACGCGCGATCAACTACCCGCGCGGCAAGGTGCTGGGCGGCTGCTCCTCGATCAACGGCATGATCTACATGCGCGGCCAGGCGCGCGACTACGATCAGTGGCGCCAGCTCGGCAACCAGGGCTGGGGTTGGGACGACGTGCTGCCGTTCTTTCGCCAGCACGAGGACTACGTGCATGGCGCCGACGACCTGCACGGCGCAGGCGGCGAGTGGCGCATCGACCGCCAGCGGCTGCATTGGCCGATCCTCGACACCATCCGCGACGCGGCGGTCGCAGCCGGCATGCCGCGCGTCACCGACTTCAACCGCGGCGACAACCACGGCGTTGCCTATTTCCACGTCACGCAGCGCGGCGGCATCCGCGTCAACACCGCCAAGGCGTTCCTGAAGCCGGTGCGCAACCGTCGCAACCTGCACATCGTGTCGGGCGCGCAAGCGAAGCGTGTGCTGATCGAGAACGGCCGCGCCGGCGGCGTGGAGGCGCGCGTCAATGGCACGGACCAGGTCGCGCGGGCGCGCGGCGAGGTGATCCTGAGCGCTGGCGCGATCGGCTCGCCGCATCTGCTGGAGCTCTCCGGCATCGGCCAGCCCGAACGGCTGCGCGCGCTCGGCATCGACATCGTGCATGCGCTCAGCGGCGTCGGCGAGAACCTGCAGGACCATCTGCAGCTGCGCCTCATCTACAAGATCCGCAACGCGCTGACGCTCAACACCCTCGGCGCCAACCTGTGGGGCAAGGCGCGGATCGGGCTCGAATACCTGTGGCGGCGGAGCGGGCCGATGTCGATGGCGCCGAGCCAGCTGGGCGCGTTCGCCAAGTCGGACCCGAGCCTGGAGACGCCGGACCTCGAATATCACATCCAGCCGTTGTCGCTGGACCGTTTCGGCGAGCCGCTGCACCCCTTCCCCGCCGTTACCATGAGCGTGTGCAACCTGCGCCCCGAGAGCCGTGGCAGCGTGCATGCGACCAGCGCGCAGTTCGGCGAGTCGCCGGCGATCCGACCCAACTATCTCAGCACCGCGCGCGACAAGCTGGTGGCGGCCTCCGCCATCCGCCTGACGCGCCGCATCATGCAGACCGCGCCGATGCAGCCGCACGCACCGGAGGAGTTCATGCCGGGTCCCAGCTTCCAGAGCGACGAAGAACTGGCGACGGCGGCCGGCCAGATCGGCACCACCATCTTCCACCCCGTCGGCACCGCCAAGATGGGCAGCGACGACAAGGCGGTGGTGGACGATCGCCTGCGCGTGCACGGCATCGAAGGCTTGCGCGTGATCGACGCCTCGATCATGCCGACCATCACCTCCGGCAACACCAACGCGCCGACCCTGATGATCGCCGAAAAGGGCGGCGCCATGGTGCGCGCGGACCGGCGCGCCTGATCCCCAGTTTGCGCTTGTGTTCGCCACCGCGCCCACTCACCATGGCCGCATGTTCAGATACATCTTCATCGCGGCCGCCATCATCGTCGCCTTCGTGCTGCTCCGGCGCCTGTTCGGCCGCAAGCCGATCGAGCCCTTCAGCCAACAACCGCCGAAGCTGATCCCGAAGCAAGGCGCGACGGTCACGGCTGAGATCGGCGGCCAGGAGCTCCAGATCGATGCCGCGGTCCTGGACGAGGTGCGCCGCCTCACCGACAGCGGACAGAAGATCGAAGCCATCAAGCACCTGCGCGAAGCGACCGGCCTCGGCCTCACGGAAGCGAAAGAGATCGTCGACTCGCTCGACCTCATTCACCCGAAGAAGGCCTAAAGACCTTCCTTCACGCGCCGCTCATTGATCCACGCGGCATTCCTGGGTGACAACTTCTTCATGGTCAGCGCATCCGCATCGAGCACGCGCCACACCGGCGTGACCTTGCCCATCGGCATGCCGCGATCGCGCGCCTCGCAGGCGGCCTCTGCCACGGTGCGCAGATGGTAGCCGAGATGGACTGGACAAGTGCCCGCCGCCTTGTGCCGCCGCGCGAGAGTCGCGCGCATGTCGATCAGGCTGACGGCCTTGCCTTTCGGAATCGCGCGGATGAAGTCGTCGACCAGGCGCGCCGAGGGCAGCAGGCATAGATCGCCCTTCTGGAGCCCGATGCGATCCTTCGGCATCGGCCGCACCTCCGGCTCGGGATTGGCGTGCAGCTTTGCGGTCCAGTCGGTCATGCACTACCTCAGCGGCAGATAGATGTCCGAGATCAGCTCGGTCGGCGCGATGTCGCGCGGAGTGTTGAGATATTCCTCGACGCACGGTGCATCGGCCGGCTCGCGGCCGGATTGCGGCAGCCAGGTGCCGTAGAGGAACTCATAGGAGCGGCGCATGTCGGCATAAGGCCCCTTGTGGCGCAACATTGCATACTCGCCGCCGACGATGGTCGCCGGCTCCAGCGGCGGCTCGATCGGCAGCGGCTTGGCGGCGACGATTCCAGCGCGCGAGCGCAGCTCCGCTTCCGCGACCGACCCTGGATCGTCGTAGTAGATGCCGAACATGCGCTGGCCAGGCCCCAACAAGTTGCGCGCGCCCAGCGCGCCGAACAGCGTCTCGAACGCGCGCCCGATCTCGATGTACGGGCCGCGATGCGCGATGGTGGCCGCCTGCATCCGCGGCAGGGTGCGGATCTCGACATGCTGCATGATGGTCTCCCTGGTTTGCGGATCGAACCGGCGATGGCTGCCCTCGCGCCGATACTTGGCCGGCGGCATGCCATAGGCCGCCTTGAAAATGCGCGTGAAGGATTCGACGCCGCCGAAGCCCGACTTGTCGGCGATCTCCTCGATCGGCATGTCGCTGTTGGCGAGCCAGGCGGTCGCGCGGTGCAGGCGCAGCCTTCGCACCGTCGCCGCGATCGTCTCGCCGCGCATCGCGTGATAGATGCGATGCCAGTGATAGGGCGAGAGGCGCGCCACCTCCGCCAGCTTGTTGAGGTCGAGATCGTCGTCGAGATGATCGAACACATAGGCGGTGACGCGCTCCATGCGCGCGCCATATTCGACCCAGCCGTTGCCGCCTGCTCTTGCCATGCCCGGAGCTAAGCACAGTCCGGCTTGATAAATCTTGCGGTATGAAAAACGGGCGGCACGATGGCCGCCCGTTCTGTTTGCGCCTTGCGGGATGCGCTAGCTAGTTGCCGCTGCCCGGCAGCTCCAAGCCCGGAATGATGATGCCGCCCGGCTCCTCCGGTTGCTGCTGGCCTTCCGGTTGCTGCTCGCCCGGCGGCGCAGCGCCCGGCTCAGCGGCGCCGGGCTCGGCCTGCGGCTCCGGCTGTGCTTCCGGCTGGGCCTCCTGAGGTGGCGCCTCTTCGGGCTGCGCCTCCTGCGGAGCGGCTTCCGGCTCGGGCGCAGCCTCCGGCTCAGGGGCTGCTTCGGCGGGAGCCGCTTCTGGTTCCGGCGCCGCTTCGGCCGGCGCCTGCTCCATCGGTGCCGCCTCCGGCATCGCGGCGCCGGGCTCGACCGCCCCCGGCTCGCTCTGCTGCTGCTGTTGCTGCGCCGGCTGCTGCTGTTGCTGCTTCTTCTTGTTGCCGAACAAGTCGCCGACGCCGGGCAAGGTCGCACCCGGCTGCTGCTGTTGCTGTTGGTTGCTGTTGCCGCCGCCCAGCACGTCGCCGATGCCGCCCGGCAGCTTCACGCCCGGCACGGTGCCAACGCCGGGAATGGCGGCGCCCGGCTGGCCTTCGGTGCTGGTGGCGGGCGCAGCGCCCCCGCCCAGCAGGTTGCCGATGCCCGGCAGGTTCTTCAGCCCTGGGATCTCCTGCACCAGGCCGGTCGGATTGAACCCGCCCTGCTGCGTGAGGCCCATCAAGCCGGTCGCCCCCGCGGCGCCGTTGGTCGCGAACCTCGGCGTCGGCGTCATTGGGCCGTCCAGCCCGATGCTCATGAAGGCTTCCTGGGCATCTTGGCCGAACAGGTCGATCAGCATGTTCATCGCCCAGCCGCCGATGTCGAAGTCGCCCTTGGCGGTGCCGCGCGCCTTCGGATTGACGAAGGCGAAGTCCTGGGTATTGAGCACGCCCTGCCGGATGTTGAAGGTGCCGTCCAGCTTGTTGTCGACGCCGGTGTAGGACGACAGGATGCCGTTGACCGCGCTGGTGATGCCCTGCACCTGCTTGACCTGGGAGCCCAGCACGCCGAGCAGGGCGGAGCCGACCTGCTGCTCCATCTTGCCGATGATCATGACGCTGCCGTCGACATTGCCGTTGCCGTTGAGCGAGCGCATCAAGTCGGCCTGGCTGACGCCAGAGCCGGTGGCGTTGAGGGTGAGCGACAGCGGACCCTTGACCTGGTTGCCCGCGATGCCGCCGCCCATCACCTGCCCGACCTGGATCTGGTTCACCGCGACCTTTGCATCCAGTTTTGTCGTCGGCGTGCTGGCATCGACCGTCGTGCCGCTGAGGTTGAAGCCGCCGCCATAGATCTTGCCCTGCAAGGTCTGCATGGTCGCGATGCCGTTGCGCACCGTGATCTTGGCGACCAGGTCGTCGATCTGCTGGTCCGGCATGATCAGCGACTGCGCGGTCAGGTCGATATCCGCGTCCTGATTGCGGAGCGCCGAGAGATCGAGCGGTTCTTCCGACCAGGGCGAGCCGCCCTTGCCGCCGCCGCCGCCAGTGCTGGCGCCGCCACCCTGCGACTTGGCGCCACCGCCGCCCATGAACGGCGTCAGGTTGACCACGCCGCCCTTGAGGTTGGCGACGATCATCGGCTTGGCGCCGGTGGCGTCATAGGTGGCGCTGCCGGCGATCGAGCTGTTGCCCCAGGCCGCGTTGAGGTCCGACACGTTGGCGTTCTTGCTGTTGCCCTGCGCCTTCAGCGAAGCCTTGAGCGGCCCGGCCTTCACGCCGGAGCTCTGGATATCCGCCATCTGCAAGAGCTGCGTGAACTCCGGATGATTGGCGGACAGCGCGATGTCGAAGCCGACCGGCGGCGGATTGTTCGGGTCCTTCGCCTTCGGCATCTGCACCGTGCCGGCGACCTTGGCGGTGCCGCCGACGCCTTTGAGGTTGAGGTCGAGCGCCATATCCTCCGCGCTGCCCTTCAGCGTGCCGGCGATGCCGAGCGCACCGACCGACTTCGCCTTCGGTCCGGCGAGGCCGGCGAGCTGCAACAATGGCGCCGGCTTGTCGGCGGTGAGGTTGAGCGCGGTGTCGATCTGCGGCGTCGCCGAGATGCCGGTCACCTTGCCCTTCAGCGTGCCTTTGCCGCCGACGCCGGCCATCGACAGGTTCACGTCAAAGATCAGGTCGTCGGCACCGCTCTGCGCCTGGCCGACGAAGCTGACCGCGCCCATGTTCTTCCCAGCATCGGCCGGCGCGCCGGTCAATTCGGCGATCGGACCCAGATCCTTGGCCTTGATGTCGAAGGTCGAGTTGATCTTCGGAATGCCCTGGCCGATGCCGTTGGCCGTGCCCTTGGCCGCGGCCTGGAAGCCGATCCCGGCCATCGCCGCGTTCACGTCATAGGTGACGTCGACCGGCGTGCCCGCCGCCGTGCCCTTCAGCGTCAGCGCGCCGAACTTGCCCTTGGGCTGCGGGCCCATGCCGGCCATCTGCAGCACCCGGCCGGCATCCTTCGCCGTCACGTCGAACTTGGAATCGAACTTGGGATCGCCCTTGAGGTCGGTGACCTTGGCCGCGACGTTGGCCTTGCCGCCCTGGAAGTCGGCGACGCTCAGCTCCTTCACCTCGAGCGTGCCGTTCGCGACCGCGGCGACCAGGCGCAGGCCGCTGATCTGCTGTTGGTTCAAGGTCAGCGAACCGGCCTTGAAGTCGACGTTGGCGTTGTAATCGGCGAGCGGCGCCAGCGCCTTCAGCGGATTGCCGCCCTGGTCCGGCTTCTTGTCGGTGGTGGCCGCAGCCGGCTCCGCCTCTTTCGCGGCGGACTTCGCCGGCATGTAGCCGTCGAGGTTCAGCTTGTCGACCGCCAGGCCGACGCCGAGGCCCAGCTGCTTGCGCTGCACGCCGTCGGGCAGCGCCACCACCACGCCGCCACTCATTGTGGACTGGTCGAGCGTCGCCTTGAGGTTGGCGAGCTCGGCCTGCGCCGGGTTGTATTTGACGCCGGTGTTGAGCGCGAGCTTGGTCAGGCGGTCGCCCGGCACGTCCTTGACCGCGCCCGGCGCGAACGCCTCGATCAGCGCGCGCAGGTTGCTCGAGTCCGCCTTGAGCGCGCCGTCGAAGTTCGGCTGGCCGTCCTTTGCCGTCAGCGCGCCGGTAAGCGCGACGCTGCTTGTGCCCGGCAGCTTGGCCGAGGCGTTCTTGATGGTGAGGATGCCCTTGGCAAGCTGCACCGCGACGTTGGTCTCCTCGATCGCCTGGCCCTTGTAGACGATCTGCTCGACCGTCAGCCCGAGGTTGGCGGTCACGTCCGGCGGCAGGCTGAACGGCGCCGCCGGCTGCGCGGGCGCCGCGGTCTCCGCCGGCGCTTCGGCACTCTCTTCCTTCGCCTCGCCAGCCGGCATCAGCTTGTCGAGGTCGATGCGGCCGATAGCGACATTCGCCTCGACCGACGGCGCAGCCTCGTAGTTGGCGGCGACGCTGGCCTTGGCCGTCAGGTCGCCGAGGTTGGCGGTGAAGTTGTCGGTGCGCGCGTTGGTCTTGCCGGCCTGGATGTCGGCATCGACCGCGAAAGCCTGCGCCATGATCGGCGGCAGGCCGTCCGCCGACTGGTTCGGCATCCCGGCGATCATCTTGGCGAGGTTGTCACCCTTGCTGGAGAGCTTGCCGGTGACGATCGGCTTGGTCGGATCTTCGACCGCCGCGATGTTCACTTCGCCGACGAAGCCGATGGTGGCGTTGGATTCGGTCAGCGAGAAGCTGACGTCGAGCGGCATCGGCTTGGTCGGATCGAGCGCGCCGGTCTTCACGCGGAAGCCAAGCGGGATGTTGACCACGGTCGCGCCGCCTTCGGCCTGGAACGGCCCGGTCAGGCTGTCGAGCGAGAGGTCGATGTTGAGGTTCTCCACCTTCTGCTCAGTGCCGGTCACGAGGTCGCGATAGATCAGCGTGCCGCCTTCGATCGAGGCGCTCTTGATCACGACCGCCATGGGGCTGCCGCCGTCAGCCGGCGCTGCGCTCGGCTCCGGCGTCACGCCGGCTTCCGGCGCCGCGGCTTGCGGCGCGATCTGCCAGTTGCCGCTGCCGTCCTTCAGCTTCTCGAACACGAAGGTCGGCTTTTCGAGAACGATCTCCTCGACTTCGACGGTGTTCGAGGTCAGGTACGGCATGATCGCCACCTTGACCGTGGCCGATTCGAGGGTCGCCATGTCGGGCTGGCTCCCGCCCGGGGCGTTGCCGAACCGGAGGCCATGGATCACCACGCCGGGCGTCGGCAGGATGGACAGCGAGATGTCGCCGTCGATGGCGAGGTCGCGGCCGGTCGCCTCCTTGGCCTTCGCTGCGATCTCGGCCTTGTAGTCGTTGAGATCTACGAAGAACGGCGCAGCCAGCGCCGCCACGATGAGGAGGCCAATCAGGCCGCCGACGATCCACAGCACTTTTTTCATGTCGTCTCTGCCCTTTTTGTGGGAGCCGGTCGGCCCGTTTCATGGATTCCGGTGGCCGAAGTCAGGAGTCGGAACCGCTTGCCGTCATTATCGCTGCGGGACAAAATGCCTCGCAAGCGGAACCCGCCGGCTCCTGGTGACTTTTTTGCGAGGGGAAACCTCAGACTATGGCCGAAATCGTCAACCTGAACCATGTCCGCAAGGCCAAGCAGCGCGAGGAAGACAAGGCCCGCGCCCGCGAACGCCGCGTCAAATGGGGCCGAATCAAGGCCGACCGCGAACGCGACCGCCTGCTGGAGGCGAAGACCGAGAAGCTCCACGACGGCAACCGCCGCGAGCGGCCGAAGGACGAGAAGTAGGCGGGCAGCGCTCTCAACTTCCCGTCATCCCAAGGCTTGGCCTTGGGATCCACGAGTTTGCTTGCCTCGACGGGCAGCGCCTCAGCTCCTGAAGATCTTCCCCGGATTCATCCGGTTCTCCGGATCGAGCGTCTGCTTGATCAGCCGCATCAGCCCGACCGCCTCGCCATGCTCGCGTTCCAGGAACGCGATCTTGCCGAAGCCGATGCCGTGCTCGCCGGTGCAGGTGCCGCCCATCGCGAGGGCGCGGTCGACCAGCCGGTCGTTGAAGTCCTCGGCGCGCTTCAGTTCCGCGGGATCGTTGGGGTCCACCAGGATGGTGGTGTGGAAATTGCCGTCGCCGACATGGCCCAGGATCATCGCCACCAGGCCGCACGCCTCGATGTCCTTGCGCGTCTCGACGATGCAGTCCGCGAGGCGCGAGATCGGCACGCACACATCGGTCGGCCAGCCCTTCGAGCCGGGCCGCATCGACATGCCGGCATAATAGGCATCGTGCCGCGCCTGCCACAGCTTGGTGCGCTCCTCCGGCTTTACGCTCCAGCGGAACTCGCCGCCGCCGTAGTCCGCCGCGATCGCCTTGACCAGCTCGACCTGTTCCGCGACCGCCGCCTCGCTGCCGTGGAACTCGATGAACAGGGTCGGCTGCTCGGCATAGTCCAGCTTGGAATAGCTGTTGCTGGCCTTCATCTGGAACTCGTCCAGCAGCTCGATGCGCGCGACCGGAATGGCGGATTGGATGACTCGGATAACGGTATTCACCGCATCGGCGATGGTAGCGAACGGCGTCACCGCCGCCGCCATGGTTTCGGGGATGCCATAGAGCCGCAGCCGCACTTCGGTGATGACGCCGAGCGTGCCCTCCGATCCAACGAATAGCCGGGTCAGGTCGTATCCCGCCGCCGACTTGCGCGCGCGGCCTCCCGTTTTCATTATGCGGCCGTCGGGCGTCACGATGGTGAGGCCCAGCACGTTCTCGCGCATGGTGCCGTAGCGCACCGCGTTGGTGCCGCTGGCGCGGGTCGACGCCATGCCGCCCAGCGTCGCGTCCGCGCCGGGGTCGATCGGAAAGAACAGGCCCTGGTCGCGCAGGTAGTTGTTGAGCTGCTTGCGCGTGACGCCGGCTTCCACCAGCACGTCGAGGTCCTCGGCATTCACCTCGACCACGCGGTTCATGCGGCCCATGTCGATCGACACGCCGCCCTCCATCGCCGCCACGTGACCTTCGAGCGAGGTGCCGACGCCGAACGGAATCACCGGCGATCCATGCTTGCGCGCCAGGCGCATGATGGCGGCGACCTCCTCGGTATTTTCCGGGAACACTACGACGTCCGGCTTGTGCGTCTCGTGGTAGCTCTCGTCATGGCCATGCCGGTCGAGGATGCCGGGATTGACGCTGCAGCGGTCGCCCAGCATCGCCTGCAGCGCGTCGATGAGCGGCTTCGGCTCCGGAACGCGACGGGTGGTGTTTGCAATGGCCATGAGCGCTACTCCGCTGCCTTGGGGACGGCCGGCTGGCCGAAGCCGCCGCCGCCCGGGGTCTCTATGATAAAGCAATCGCCGGGCTGCATGTCGATCTTGTCGGTGCCACTGAGCTCGACCTCGGAGCCGTCCGCCCGCTCGACATGGTTGCGGCCGAGGGCGCCCGGCGCACCGCCGTCCAGGCCATAGGGCTGGATGCGGCGATGACCGGAGAGGATCGCCGCCGTCATCGCCTCGCGGAAGCGGATGCGGCGCACCACGCCGTCGCCGCCGCGATGCAGGCCGGCGCCCCCGCTGCCGCGCCGGATGCGGAACTCCTCCACCAGCACCGGGAAGCGGAATTCCAGCACCTCCGGATCGGTCAGGCGCGAATTGGTCATGTGGGTCTGGACCGCGTCGGTGCCGTCGAACCCAGGCCCGGCGCCGGAGCCGCCGGCCACCGTCTCATAATACTGGTGCCGGTCGTTGCCGAAGGTGAAGTTGTTCATGGTGCCCTGCGCCGCCGCCATCACCTTCATGGCGCCATAGAGTGCGTCGGTGATGCATTGCGAAGTCTCGACATTGCCGGCGACCACGGCGGCCGGATAGGTCGGGCGCAGCATGCAGCCCTCGGGAATGATGATGTCCAGCGGCTCCAGGCAGCCGGCATTCATCGGGATGTCGTCGTCGATCATGGTGCGGAAGACGTAGAGCACCGCCGCCTTGGCGACCGCGGACGGCGCGTTGAAGTTGTTCGTCCGCTGCGGCGAGGTGCCGGTGAAGTCGATCTTGGCGCGCCGCGCCTTGCGGTCAACGGTGACGGTGGCCGCGAGCTTCGCGCCGTCGTCCATCTCGTAGACGAACGACCCGTCGCTGAGCCGGTCGATCACCCGCCGCACCTGCTCCGCGGCGTTGTCCTTCACGTGGCCCATATAGGCATGAACAACCGCGAGGCTGAATTGCTCGACCATGCGGCGCAGCTCCTGCACGCCGCGCTCGTTGGCGGCCACCTGGGCCTTCATGTCGGCGACATTCTGCTCGGCATTGCGCACGGGATATTTGCCGCTCGCCAGCAGGGTCCGCAGCTCCGCTTCCAGGAAGCGGCCCTGGTCGACCAGCTTGAAATTGTCGATCAGCACGCCCTCTTCCGCGACCTCGCGGCTGTCCGGCGGCATGGAGCCGGGCGTGATCCCGCCGATGTCGGCGTGGTGCCCGCGGCTCGCCACATAGAACAGGATAACCTTGCTGCCTTCGTCGAGTCCGTTCTCGCTGAACACCGGCGTGATGACCGTCACGTCAGGCAGATGCGTACCGCCGTTATAGGGCGCATTCAGAACGTAGACGTCGCCCGGCATGATGGTGGATTTGCCGGTCGCATCGCGGTTGGCGTGGATGACGGTCTCCACCGACTCGCCCATCGAGCCCAGGTGCACCGGCATGTGCGGCGCGTTTGCGATCAGCTGGCCCCTTTGGTCGAACAGGGCGCAGGAAAAATCCAGCCGCTCCTTGATGTTCACCGAGTAGCTGGTCTTCTCCAGCGTCGAGCCCATCTGCTCGGCGATCGACATGAACAGGTTGTTGAAGATCTCCAGCATCACCGGGTCGACGGTGGTGCCGATCGCCGCCTGCCGCGCCAGTTTCTTGCGCCGCTCCAGCACTAAGTGCCCGCGTGCCGTCGCGACCGCGGTCCAGCCGGGCTCCACGATGGTGGTGCTGGTCGTCTCCAGGACGATGGCGGGGCCGCTCACTTCCTGGCCCGGACGCATCTCGGCGCGCTCCAGCACCGGCGCCTGGTGGTGGGCGCCCTCGGCCCAGAACGGCACCAGCGCCTTGGGCTCGGCGTCTTTGCGCTCGCTTGAACTCAGCACAGGATCGGCCACCGCCTCGGTGCGCCCGATCGCCTCGATGCTGACGGAATCGACGATCAACGCCTTGTCCGGCACGATGAAGCCATATTGACGCCGGTGCGCTTCCTCGAAGCTGGCCTTGATCGCGGCCAAGTCGCCGAAATTCGCCAGCAGCGGCGCGTCGGTGCCGGCATATTTGATATGGACGTGCCGCTCGATCTCGATCGCCGACTGTCCGATGCCCTGCGCCAGCAGCTCCGCCTCGCCCTCGCGCGCCAATCCATCCAGCGCTTGGTTCAGGATCGGCATCGCCGCATCGTTCAACTGCGTCTCGATGGTGCGGTGGCGCAGCGCGCGCACGTCCGCGAGGCCCATGCCATAGGCCGACAGCACGCCCGCGAACGGATGCAGGAAGATGCGCTTCATGCCGAGTTCGTCGGCCACCCGGCAGGCATGCTGCCCGCCCGCGCCGCCGAAGCAGGCGAGCGTGTATTTGCTGACGTCATAGCCGCGCTGGATCGAGATTTCCTTGATGGCGTTGGCCATGTTGGCGACCGCGATCTTCATGAAGCCCTCGGCCGCTTCCTCAGCCGAAATCCGCTTGCCGCTCGACGCGGAGATTTCCTCAGCCAGCGCTTCGAATTTCGCGGCCACGATGTCACGATCCAGCTTCTGGTCGGCGTTGCGCCCGAAGATGCGCGGGAAGAAATCGGGGTTGAGACGGCCCAGCATGACGTTGCAATCCGTGACGGCGAGCGGCCCGCCGCGGCGATAGCTGGCCGGACCTGGATTGGCGCCGGCCGAATCCGGCCCAACCCGGAAGCGTGCGCCGTCGAAATGCAGGATCGAGCCGCCGCCGGCCGCCACCGTGTTGATCTGCATCATCGGCGCGCGCACCCTCACGCCGGCGACCTGCGCGTCGAAGGTGCGCTCGTAGGCGCCGCTCCAGTGTGATACGTCGGTCGAGGTGCCGCCCATATCGAAGCCGATGATGCGCTCGAACCCGGCCAGGCGCGCCGTCTCCACCGCGCCGACGATGCCGCCGGCCGGGCCTGACAGGATGCTGTCCTTGCCCTGGAACTTGCTGGCGTCGGTCAGGCCGCCGCTGGACTGCATGAACATCAGGCGCGTGCGGGTGTTGCCGATCTCGCGCGCAACCTGGTCGACATAGCGTCGCAGGATCGGCGAGAGATAGGCGTCGACCACCGTGGTGTCGCCGCGGCTCACCAGCTTCATCAGCGGCGAGGCGCGGTGGCTGACCGAGATTTGCTTGAAGCCGAGCTCCTGCGCCAGGTCGGCGAGCGCCTTCTCATGTTGCGTGTGGCGGAAGCCGTGCATCAGCAGGATCGCCACGCCCTCGAAGCCGGCCGCGCGCTTGGCCAGCAGATCGCGCCGCGCCGCCGCGAGGTCGAGCGGCGTCAGCACCTCGCCCTCGGCGGTGACGCGCTCGTCCACCTCGATCGCCTCGGCATAGAGCAGCTCCGGCAGCTTGATCTCGCGCGCAAAGATCTTGGGCCGGTTCTGGTAGGCGATGCGCAGCGCGTCGCGGAACCCTTTTGTGACAACCAGCAGCGTGCGCTCGCCCTTGCGCTCGAGCAGCGCGTTGGTCGCGACGGTGGTGCCCATTTTTATGGCAGTGACCTCGGCCGGGATCGGCGCGCCCGCTGCAAGTCCCAGGATGTCACGGATGCCCTGGATCGCGGCATCGCGGTAGCGTTCCGGATTCTCCGACAGCAGCTTGTGCGTCACCAGCGAGCCATCGGGCCGCTTCGCCACCACGTCGGTGAAGGTGCCGCCGCGATCGATCCAGAACTGCCAGTCATTCATGCGAAAGTCCTTGAAACCGCCGCATTTCCCTGCGACGAAGCGCCCCGACTATAGCGTCTGCCTGGGATCGTTCCAGCCTTGGCGCGACCGGCCCCGGCGGCTATGGTTGGGGCGGCGGGAGAGGCCACAATCACCACATGAGCATCTGGGGCAAAATCATCGGCGGAGTGGCCGGGTTCGCTTTGGGCGGACCGCTGGGTGCGTTGCTGGGCGCCATCGCCGGGCACGCCGCCGACCGCCGCCTGGAGCAGGTCGAGCCCGCCGCGCAGGACGACCTGTCGCTGGACCAGCGGTCGGCGACGCGGCAGATCGCCTTCACCATCGCCGTCGTGGTCCTTGGCGCCAAGATGGCGAAGGCCGACGGCGTGGTCAGCCGCGCCGAGGTTGCCGCCTTCAAGGAAGTGTTTCAGGTCCCGTCGAACGAGATCAGGAACGTCGCCCGGCTGTTCGATCAGGCGAAGGCCGATCCCGCCGGCTTCGAGCCCTACGCCAAGCAGATCGCCCGCATGTTCCGCAAGGACCATCCGGTGCTGGAAGAGCTGCTCGACGGCCTGTTCCACATCGCCAAGGCCGATGGCGGCGTACATGACGCGGAGATCGCGTTCCTCAGGAGCGTCGCCAACATCTTCGGCCTCGACGAGAACGACTTCGCGCGCCTCCGCGAAGGCCATCTCGGGCCCGACAAGGCAGACCCCTACACCATCCTCGGCACCAACCGGTTGGCCAGCAACGAGGAGATCAAGCAGGCTTGGCGCAAGCTGGTGCGCGACACGCATCCGGACAAGCTGATGGCGCAGGGCCTGCCGCACGAATTCGTCGAGCTGGCGAACGAAAAGCTCGCCACCATCAATGCCGCCTACGACAAGGTCGCCAAAGAGCGCGGCATCCATTAGAAGAACCACCCGATGCCACCCGCCTTGCCGCAACTTGCGTTACGCAACGCCGCGATCACGTTCGGCGGCAAGCCGCTATTCTCCGGCATCGATGTCACGCTCGGCCGGGGCGAGCGCGTCTGTCTGGTCGGCGCCAACGGCTCTGGCAAGTCCACGATCCTGAAAGCCCTGGCCGGCGAGATCGAGCTCGACAAGGGCGAACGGTTCCTGCAGCCCGGCCTCACGGTCGGCTATCTACCGCAGAATGCGGATTTGAACGCCGGCGGATCGGTCGCCGACTATGTCGCCGCCGGCGCGCACGATACGGACGCCGACCATTACCGCGTTGCCTGGGTGCTGGACCACGTGAAGCTGGAAGGCAGCCGCGCGCTGAGCACGCTGTCGGGCGGCGAAGGCCGGCGCGCGGCGCTGGCGCGCACCTTGGTGAGCCGGCCCGACCTGCTGCTGCTGGACGAGCCGACCAACCACCTCGATCTGCCGACCATCGAGTGGCTGGAGGAAGAACTGGCGAGCTTCGCCGGCGGCATCCTGATGATCAGCCACGACCGCGCCTTCCTGCGCAAGCTGACCAGCCGCCTGTTGTGGCTGGACCGCAGCCGCATGTTCGAGCGCGACGGCGGCTTCGAGGGCTTCGAGCAGTGGTCCGCGGAGATCATCGACCAGGAGGCAGCCGAGTTCCGCCGCCTGGAGAAGCGCCTCGAAACCGAGGAATACTGGCTGCAGCGCGGCGTGACGGCGCGCCGTTCGCGCAACGAAGGGCGGCGGCGGCGGCTGTTCGCGCTGCGCCAGGAGAAGGCCACCAGCCTGAAAACGCGCGGCCGCGCCAAGCTGGCGCTGGCGGACAGCGATCTCGGCGGCAAGCTCGCGATCGAAGCGATCGATATCGCCAAGAGCTACCCGCAGCCAGACGGCACGGCGCTCAAGATCGTCGACGGCTTCTCCACCCGCATCATGCGCGGCGACCGTATCGGCATCCTCGGCCCCAACGGCGCGGGCAAGACCACGCTGATCAAGCTGCTGACGGGCGAGATCGCGCCGGACGGCGGCGAGGTGCGCCTCGGCATCGGCATCCAGGCGATCTATCTCGACCAGCGGCGGCAGAGCTTCGACCTCGAGCGCACGCTGTGGGAGACGCTGGCGCCGACCGGCGGCGATTCCATCATCGTCAACGGCCGGCCGCGCCACGTCGTCGGCTACCTGCGCGACTTCCTGTTCGACGAGCGGCAGGCGACCATGCCGGTCCGCCTGCTGTCGGGCGGCGAGCGCGCGCGCCTGATGCTGGCCAAGCTGTTCGCCGAGCCCGGCAACCTGATCGTGCTGGACGAGCCGACCAACGATCTCGACCTGGACACGCTCGACCTGCTGCAGGACGTTCTCTCCGAGTATGAAGGCACGCTGCTGCTGGTCAGCCACGACCGCGACTTCCTCGACCGGCTGGTCACCAGCACCATCGCGGTCGAAGGCGACGGCGACGTGGTGGAATATGCCGGCGGCTACAGCGATTATGTCGTCCAGCGCGGCGAGCGCGGGGAGAAGGCCCAACCGCGCAAGGCGGAGGCCAAGCGCACGGAAGCGCCGCGACAGGGCGCGGCGGCACCGGCGCGCTTCTCGATGAAGGAGCAGCGCGAGCTGGACGAAATGACCACCAAGCTCGACCGCCTGCATGCCGAGATCTCGACGCTGGAGTCCGCCCTGGCCGACCCTACGCTGTACCAGCGCGATGCCGCCAAGGCCGCGCAGGCCAGCGCGCTGCTGGCGCGCAAGCGCGACGAGCTGCACGCGACCGAGGAACGCTGGCTGGAGCTGGAAGAGAAACGCACGCACCTCTCGGGCGCGCGATGATGCACGACCTTCTCCACACTCACCGCCGTCATGGCAAGGCTTGGCCTTGCCATCCACGAGTTTGCTTGCAAGCGAGGAATACTGCCCAACGAAACTCGTGGATCCCAAGGCCAAGCCTTGGGATGACGGAGTATTGCGGGGCGGCGACCAACAGCGACCACAGGCCCTGACTCATGCTGCCGCGACATCTGGCGATGATGGTGATGGTGCAGGTTCTGTGGGGCGCCAACTTCGCCATCGCCAAGTTCGGGCTGGATTCGTTCTCGCCGATCTTCTTCGTGGCGCTGCGCTTCAGCCTGGTGGCGATCCTGCTGGTCTTCATCGTCGGACTGCCCAGGCGCGACAAGCTGCTGCGCCTGCTGCCGCTCTCCGTCACCATGGGAGTCATGCATTTCACGCTGATGTTTCTCGGCATGTCCAGGCTCGACGCCGCGACCAGTTCCATCGCCGTGCAACTGCAGACGCCCTTCGCCGCCATCATGGCCGCATTCTTTTTCAGCGAGACGCTGGGCTGGCGTCGAATCGTGGGGATGATCACCGCCTTTGCCGGCGTCCTGCTGATTGCGGGCGAGCCGCGCTTTTCCGACGATCCGTGGCCGTTGCTGTCGGTCGTTGGCGCGGCGGCAGCCTGGGCCATCGCCAACATCCAGGTGAAGGCTCTCGGTGACGAGATCGACGCCGTGACGCTCAACGGCTGGATCGCCATTCTGGCCGCGCCGCAACTTCTCATCGCCTCCTGGCTGATAGAGGGGCCGCAATGGCAGCAGATCCCGGAAGCCAGCTGGATCGGCTGGGCCGCGCTGCTGTTCCAGGCGGTGGTGATCGCGATCTTCACCTATTGGATCTGGTACAACATGATGCGGCGCTATCCCGTGAACCAGGTCATGCCCTTCACCCTCCTGCTGCCGATGATCGGCGTCGCCGCCGGCGCGCTGCTGCGCGATGAAACCGTCACCTGGCAAATGATCGTCGGTGGCTTGGCGACAGTCGCCGGTGTCGGCATTATCGTGCTGCGCCGGCCGGCTGTGGCCGCGCCCGCCACCAAGACCGGAATCTAGCTCGAGCAATCATGACCACTATTCCCGCGACCACCCAACTGACCGAGACTGCATCGCCGGCGACCGGCGCCCTGGCGATCGAGGAGCTGCCATCGCCCAATTGCGACGACCGGCCGGCCGGGCAGAAGGTCGACATCCTGGTGCTGCACTACACCGGCATGCCGGATGCGAGCCAGGCGCTGCGCCGCCTGCGCGACCCGCAGGCCAAGGTCAGCGCGCATTACGTGGTCGACGAGGACGGCAAGATCTATCGCATGGTGCCGGAGGACAAGCGCGCCTGGCACGCCGGCATCAGCGCCTGGAAGGGCGAGCGCGACATCAATGCGCGCTCGATCGGGATCGAGATCGTCAACACCGGGCACGAGTTCGGCTATCGCCCGTTCCAGCTGAGGCAGATGGACGCTGTCGTCGCCCTCTGCAAGGACATCAAGACCCGCCACGACATCCCGCCCGAGCGCGTGCTCGGCCATTCCGACGTCGCGCCGCTGCGCAAGCAGGACCCCGGCGAGTTGTTCGACTGGTACCGCCTGTTCGTCGAAGGCATCGCGAACTGGCCGAAGCCCAAGGCGGTGCAGTGGAGCGACGAGCAGTTCTTCCAGGCCCTCGCGGCCTACGGCTACGACCTGACCGGCCCGGCGCAAGCCAACATCGACCCGCAGCAGGCCCGCCGCGCCGCCTGCGTCGCGTTCTGCCGGCGCTTCCGGCCGGCCGTCCTGCGGCCGACGCCCGACCCGGAGTTGAAGACCATCCTGGCCGGCTTGGTTGACAACAACCCCGCGCAGTCCTAGCTAACGCCCGTGCCAGATGGCTGGATGGCCGCTGCCGCCGCGGCTTGCCGCGGTGGTGGAGGAAAGTCCGGGCTCCACGGAAAGACGGTGCCGGGTAACGCCCGGCGAGAGCGATCTTAGGGACAGTGCCACAGAGAACAGACCGCCGCGGTCTTTCGAGGCCGCGGTAAGGGTGAAACGGTGCGGTAAGAGCGCACCGCGGTTCCGGTAACGGCGCCGGCACGGCAAACCCCACCGGGAGCAAGACCAGATAGGAGAATGGGGCCGGGCAACCGGCCCAGGCGCCTTTCCGCGCCAGATTCTCGGGTAGGTCGCGCGAGACGTCCGGCGACGGGCGTCCCAGAGGAATGGTCATCCAAGGGCGGCAACGCCCTGGACAGAACCCGGCTTACAGGCCATCTGGCACTTATTAACTTATTGATTCAATTTGCCTTACAGAATGATGACCCCGCCGTGCGCCGGATGGATGGATTTCCGCGTGTTCCTGTCCTGTTCACGGGTAAAACATCCCTCAAAACCCGGCGCCTGGGCGATGCCGTTCAGTCCGCGCGTGAGCGCTTCCGCATAAATAATTGTTAACATTGTCTTCTCACGCGCTCGTGATCTTTACGAAATGTCAAAAATCCAAGATTTTCCAGAGAGTTACCGCCTGATCCCATTGACGCCCATGATATCCCATGATATCCCACTATCCACAGACTTACTCCCATCCCTGACCGGGCGCGATTTGGGGCGCGCCGATGGCCGGAATGGGCCGACCGACGCGTCGGGTGGAAGGACCAATTGCGGTGGCCGCAAGGCGCCCAAAAAGGGTCGAGGGGCTAGCTCGGGACGTCATGGCACTGTTCATCGATACCTTCGTGAACAAGATCGACCGCAAGGGCCGCGTGTCCGTGCCGGCGACGTTTCGCGCCACGCTCGCCGAGCAGACCTTCCAGGGCATCGTCGCATTTCCGTCGTTCAAGCTGCTGGCGCTGCAGTGCGCCGGCATGGACTGGATGCAGTCGCTGATCGACAGCACGCAGAACGTCGACCTGTTCTCGCAAGAGCATGACGATCTGACCGCTGCGCTGTTTCCCGATGCGAAGCAGCTCGCCTTCGATGGCGAAGGTCGCATCATGTTGCCGGAAGCGCTGTGCGCGCACGCGAAGCTGACCGAGATGGCGGCGTTCGCAGGCCGCGGCCGCTATTTCGAGATCTGGGAACCGCAGGCGCTCGAAGCCTACAAGGCGGAAGCGCGCCAGCGCGCCGCTGACAAGCAGCGCACCTTGCGCCAGCAAGGCCCCGAAGGGGGCAATCGATGAGCGCCACGGCGATGGATAAGACGCCGCATCGCCCCGTTCTGCTGACGGAAGTGATCGAGGCGCTGGCGCCGCGCGACGGCGCGATCTATGTCGACGGCACGTTCGGCGCCGGCGGCTACAGCCGCGCGCTGCTGGAAGCCGCGCACTGCACCGTGTTTGCGATCGACCGCGATCCCGATGCGGTGAAAGGTGCGGCCCCGTTGCTCGACCGCTATGCCGGGCGCCTGCACATCGTGCAAGGCCGCTTCGGCGACATGTTCCAGTTACTCAGCGCGCGCGGCGTCGAGGCCGTGCAGGGCGTGACGCTCGATCTCGGCGTCTCCTCCATGCAGCTCGACCAGGCCGAGCGGGGCTTCTCCTTCCGCTTCGCAGGTCCGCTCGACATGCGCATGGAGCGCGCCGGCCAGAGCGCCGCAGACCTCGTCAACGAAATGGCAGAGCGGCCGCTTGCCGACCTCATCTTCACGTTTGGCGAGGAGAGGAAGGCGCGGCGCATTGCCAAGGCGATCGTCGCGGCGCGGGCCCTTGCCCCGATCGACACCACCCAGCATCTGGCGGAGATCGTGCGCCGCGCCATCGGCCCCGCGCACGACCGCATCGATCCGGCCACGCGCACCTTCCAGGCCTTGCGTATCGCGGTGAATGACGAGCTCGGAGAGATCGATCGCGGCCTCGCCGCGGCGGAGCGTCTGCTGGCACCGGGCGGGCGCATGGCGGTGGTGTCGTTCCACTCGCTGGAGGATCGCCGGGTGAAGCAGTTCCTGCGCGATCGCTCCGGGCGCAACCCCAAGGCCTCGCGCCATCTGCCGATGCAAAGCAGCGAGGCGACGCCGACGCTGCGCCTGATCGCGCCGGGCGGCATCGAGCCGAGCGAACCTGAAATCAAGGCCAACCCGCGCGCACGCTCCGCCCGCCTGCGCGTTGCAGAGCGCACCGATGCGCCGCTGGAGGACGCGGCATGATCCGGATCAGCGCCATCGTCTGGGTGGTCGTGCTGGCGCTGCTCGGCATCGGCCTGTTCCAGGTCAAGTACAACGTGCAGAGCAAGGAGCGCGAGCTGCGCGAGGTGCGCCGCCAGATCGAGGCGAACTACAACGCCGTGCATGTGCTGCAGGCGGAGTGGAGCTATCTCAACGATCCGCTGCGCCTGGCCGACCTGACGCGCCGCCATACCGGGCTGGTGCCGACCACGCCAGGCCAGATCGGCGATTTCGCCAGCCTGCCGCTGCGCATCGAGGATCTGCCGCTGGCGCCGGAAGTGCCGGCCGAGCCACAGCCGCCGCTGGTCTCCAGCGCGCCGCAAGCGCAGCCCGCGCCGGTCATGCAGGTGAAGGCCGACGATCAGGTGACGGAGCAGCAGTCTTCGGCGCCGGCGAAGCAAGAACCGAAGCCGCTGAAGCCGAAGGACGAGCAGGCCGAGGCCGACGCCATGATCGACGCCATCCTCGCCGACATGGAGAAGGCCCAAGATCAACCGGCGGCCGGCGGAGGTGTCCAATGACGCGCCGCCCCCTGCCCGACATCGTGGCGCAGCGCCCGCAGCCGGTGATCAACCCGATGGCGCTGGAGATGGAGCCCGACGGACCGCGCAAGCGCGCGCTCGAAGTGAGCCATAGCCGCGTGCTGCTGGGCGCCAGCCTGTTCGCAGTCGTGTTCGTTGTCATCGCCGTCCGCCTGGTCGCCGTCACGCTGCTGCCGGACGGCGCCGAAGCCGCGATGGTGCCGCAGTCCAAGGTCAAGACCGACCGCGCCGACATCGTCGACCGCAACGGCGTGGTGCTGGCGACCAGCCTCACCACCGCCTCGCTCTATGCCAACCCGAGCCAGGTGCAGGAGCCGGACGAGACCGCGCAGATGCTGAACTCGGTGCTGCCGGACCTCAACATCGCCTCGACCGCAGCCAAGCTCGACACCGACCGCGGCTTCGTCTGGCTGAAGCGCAACCTGACGCCGCGCCAGCAGCAGGCGGTCAACCGCCTCGGCCTGCCCGGGATCTATTTCCAGGCGGAGACCAAGCGGGTCTATCCGCAAGGCAACCTCACAGCGCACCTGGTCGGCTATGCCGATGTCGACAGCCGCGGCCTCGCCGGGGTCGAGCGCTCGTTCGACGACCTGCTGCAGGGCGGTGCGCGGCCGCTGCAACTCTCCATCGACGTGCGGGTGCAGCACATCCTGCACGAGGAGCTGAACCGTGCCATCGCCGACTTCAACGGCATCGGCGGCGCCGGCATCATCCTGGACCTGAAGACCGGCGAAGTGCTGTCCCTGGTCTCGCTGCCGGATTTCGACCCGGCGCGGCCGGGCGAGGCGAGCGACGACACGCGCTTCGACCGCGCCACGCTCGGGCTCTACGAAATGGGCTCGGTCTTCAAGATCTTCAACACTGCGATCGCGCTCGACAGCGGCACCACCACGCTGGCCGACGGCTTCGATGCGACCAAGCCGATCCGCATCGGCGGTCACATGATCAACGACTACAAGGGCAAGCACCGGTTCCTGACCATCCCGGAGATCTTCACCTACTCGTCCAACATCGGCTCGGCCAAGATGGCCGATTTGTTCGGCGCGGAGATCCAGCAGGCGTATCTGAAGAAGTTCGGCCTGATGGACAAGTCGCCGATCGAGCTGCCCGACGTCGGCGAGCCGTTCTACCCCTCGCAGAAGAACTGGAAGCGCATCAACACCATGACCGTCTCGTACGGCCATGGCATCTCGGTGAACGCCATCCAGCTGCTGACCGGGGTCGGCGCGGTCGTCAATGACGGCATGCTGCGCGAACCGACGCTGCTGAAGCGCGAAGCCGGCGAAGTGCCGGACGGCACGCGCGTGATCAGCACGCAGACCTCGGAACAGCTGCGCCAACTGATGCGTCTGGTGGTGCAGATCGGCACCGGAAAGAAGGCGAACGCGCCCGGCTATCTGGTGGGCGGCAAGACCGGCACCGCCGACAAGCAGAAGGGCCACGGCTACGCGACCAACACGCGTCTCGCCACCTTCGTCGCCGCATTCCCGATGAACGACCCGCACTTCGCGATCCTGGCCATGGTCGACGAACCGAAGCCCAACGCCACCAGCCACGGCTACGCCACCGCCGGCTGGGTGACCGCGCCGGTGGTCGGCGCGGTGGTGCAGCGCATTGCGCCGCTCTATGGCCTCAAGCCCACGCCCGACGACGCGCCGGAAGCGCAGAACCCGCTGGTCGGCATGGTCGCCGACTACGATTCGCCATCCGCAAAAAAGGCGCAATCCAAGATCAAACAAGCGAGTGCGCCGGCCCCGACCCCGTTCGGCGCCGCTGCCGCGCCAACGCCATTGAATGTGTCGGCGCAACCCGTTTCCATTCCGGAGGCGCCGCTTGAAGCTGAATGAGTTGATTCTCGGCATCGACGACCTGCGCCTGCAATCCGGCGACGCGGCGATCGATGTGCGGGACTTGGCGCTCGATTCGCGCCGGGTGAAAGCGGGCTCGTTGTTCGCCGCGCTGCCCGGCAGCAAGGCCGACGGCCGCAGCTTCGTCGCGGCCGCGGCGAAGGCCGGCGCTTCCGTCATCCTCGCGCCGGAGGGCAGCGCGTTCGCCGATCTGCCGGCCGGCGTCGCGGTACTGGCGGCGAAGGAGCCGCGCCGCGCGCTGGCGCGCCTCGCCGCGCGCTTCTTCGGCAACCAGCCACAAAGCATCGCAGCCGTCACCGGCACCGGCGGCAAGACCTCGACGGTCGCCTTCGCGCGCCAGCTCTGGACCCTCGAAGGGCGCGAGGCCGCGAGCCTCGGCACCCTCGGCATCCTCTCGCGCAAGCTGAACGATCCGGGCTCCCTCACCACGCCCGATCCGATCGCACTGCACCGCATCCTGGCACAGCTGGCGGACAATGGTGTCACGCACCTCGCCATGGAGGCGTCGAGCCATGGGCTCGATCAGCACCGGCTGGATGGCGTGAAGGTAACCGCCGCCGCCTTCACCAACCTGTCGCAGGACCATCTAGACTACCACGCCGACATGGCGAGCTACTTCGAGGCCAAGCTGCGCCTGTTCTCCGACCTGCTGCCGCCGGGCGGCACGACGGTGGTGAACCTGAATCTGGCCCAGGCGCCGCGCGTCATCGACACCGCGCGCCAGCGTCGGCAGCGCCTCATCACCTTCGGCAATGACAAGGCCGACATCCAGCTTCTCAAGCAGAAGCCGACGCCGCAGGGGCAGCTGCTGGAGCTCGGCCTGTTCGGCGCGCATCACGTCGCGGAGTTCCCGGTGGCGGGCGGCTTCCAGGCGGAGAATCTGCTGGCGGCCCTCGGCCTCGTCATCGGTAGCGGGTCGGATGCCAACAAGATCGCCGGACTGATCGGCAGCCTGACCGGCGTGCCGGGCCGCATCGAGCATGTGGCGGACACGCCGGCCGGCGGCGCGGTCTATGTCGACTACGCGCACAAGCCCGGCGCGCTCGAGGCCGTTCTGACGACGTTGCGCCCGCATGCGGCGCGGCAGCTTGCTGTCGTATTCGGGTGTGGCGGCGATCGCGACCGCGGCAAGCGGTCGATGATGGGCGAGATCGCGACCCGCCTCGCCGACCGCGTCATCGTCACCGACGACAATCCGCGCAGCGAAGTGCCGGCGGCGATCCGCGCCGAGATCCTGGCCAAGGCGCCGGGCGCGATCGAGGTCGGCGACCGCGCCGAGGCGATCCGCGTCGGCATGAGCGAGCTGCGCGAGGGCGACCTGCTGGTGATCGCCGGCAAGGGCCACGAGACCTATCAGATCGTCGGCGACCAGACCTATCCGTTCGACGACGCCGAAGTGGCGCGCCAGATCGCGGCTGAGCTGGGCGGCGCGCCCGTGAGGTTGGTGCGATGAGCGCGCTGTGGACCTCCGCCGAGATCTCCGCCGCGGTCGCCGGGCAAAGCTCGGGCGACTTCGCGGTGACCGGCGTCTCGATCGACTCCCGCAGCGTCGAAAAAGGCGACTTGTTCATCGCGCTGCAAGGTCCGACTTTCGACGGGCATGACTTCGTTGCTGCTGCCTTGCAGCGCGGCGCTGCCGGCGCGCTGATCCATCGCCGCCCGAACAATCTGCCCATGGGCGCGCCGGTGATCGAAGTGGTCGACACCATGAAGGCGCTGGAAGACCTGGGCCGCGCCGCCCGCGGCCGGACCAATGCCGAGGTCGCCGCCGTCACCGGCAGCGTCGGCAAGACCAGCACCAAGGAAGCCTTGCGATCGGTGCTGGCGCTGTTCGCACCGACCTTCGCGACCACCGGCAACCTCAACAACCAGTGGGGCGCGCCGCTCAGCTTGGCGCGCATGCCGCGCGACACCCGCTACGGCGTGTTCGAGCTCGGCATGAACCATGCCGGCGAGATCTCGCCGCTGTCGCAGATGGTGCGGCCGCACGTCGCCGTCATCACCACGGTCGAGCCGGTGCATATCGAGTTCTTCGCCTCGGTGGCTGAGATCGCCGACGCCAAGGCCGAGATCTTCGACGGCCTGATGCCTGGCGGCTCGGCCATCCTGCCGTTCGACAATCCGCATTTCGACCGCCTGGAGGCCAAGGCCAAGCGCATGGGCGCGCGGGTCCTGACCTTCGGCGCCAAGGACGGCGCGTGGGCGCGCCTCACCGATTGCCAGGTCCTGCCGGACGGCAACGACGTGACGGCGGAGATCGGCGGCAAGAAGCTGCGCTATCGCATGGCGGCGCCGGGCAGGCACCTCGCGCTGAACTCGCTGGCGGTGCTGGCGGCGGCGTTCGCGCTCAACCTCGACCTCGACCACGCCCTGCCCGCGTTCGGCGCGGTGCAGGCGCTGAAGGGCCGCGGCAAGCGCGAGCATCTCCATATCGCGGGCGGCGACCTCGAGCTGATCGACGAAGGCTACAACGCCAGCCCGGCTTCGCTGCGCGCCGCGCTCAACCTGCTCGGCACGCTGCCGACCGCGTTCGGCGGCCGGCGCATCGCGGTGCTGGGCGACATGCGCGAGCTGGGCCAAGCCGCGCCGGACCTGCACCGCGGCTTGGCGCCGGACCTTTCCGCCGCCCAGGTCGAACTCGCGTTCCTGGTCGGGCCGCACATGAAGGGCCTCTACGACCTGCTGCCGGACAACATGAAGGGCGCGTATCGCGCGACCTCGGACGAAATGGTGCAGCCGCTGATCGCCGCGCTGAAGGCCGGCGACACCGTGCTGATCAAGGGATCGCTGGGCACGCGCATGGCGCCGTTGGTGGAAGCGGTGCGCGGGCTCGACCGCAACGCAAGCCGGACGACCGGCAACGGTCACTAAGGGGGACCTCGGGGGATGCTGTTCAATCTGCTGGCGCCTTTGTCCGACGAACTCAACCCGCTGAACGTCTTCCGCTACCAGACGTTCCGCGCCGGCAGCGCCATCCTGTTCGCCTTCTTCCTGACACTGCTGATCGGCCCGCACATCATCAACTGGCTCAAGATCAAGCAGCGCGAAGGCCAGCCGATCCGCACCGACGGGCCGGAATCGCACCTGCTGACCAAGAAGGGCACGCCGACCATGGGCGGCCTGATGTTCCTGATCTCGGCCTGCGCCACCACCGTCCTGTGGGCGGACGTCAGCAACCCGTACGTCTGGGTCGTGCTCATGGTCACCATCGGCTACGGCGCCATCGGCTTCGGCGACGATTTCCTGAAGCTCACCAAGCGCAACACCAAGGGCCTGCCCGGCCGCTTCAAGCTGCTGGCGCAGTTCGTGATCGGCATCATCGCGACCGCGATCGTGATCTGGGTCCAGGAGGAGCCGCTCTCCACCGGCCTGGCAGTGCCGTTCTTCAAGGAAGTGCTGATCCCGCTCGGCTGGTTCTTCCTGCCGTTCGGGATGCTGGTGATGATGGGCGCGTCCAACGCCGTCAACCTGACCGACGGGCTCGACGGCCTCGCGATCGTGCCGGTGATGATGGCGGCGGCGACCCTCGGCTTCATCGCCTATCTCGCCGGCAACGCCAACTTCGCCGACTACCTGCAGCTGCACCACGTCGTCGGCGCCGGCGAGCTGGCGGTGTTCTGCGGCGCCTTGTGTGGCGCGGGCCTCGGCTTCCTGTGGTTCAACGCGCCGCCGGCCATGGTGTTCATGGGCGACACCGGGTCGCTCAGCATGGGCGGCGCGCTCGGCGCCATCTCGGTCATCACCAAGCACGAGCTGGTGCTCGCCATCGTCGGCGGGGTGTTCGTGCTGGAGACCATCTCGGTCATCGTGCAGGTGATCTCGTTCAAGACCACCGGCCGCCGCGTGTTCCGCATGGCGCCGCTGCACCATCACTTCGAGAAGAAGGGCTGGGCCGAGCCCACCATCGTCATCCGCTTCTGGATCATCGCGGCGGTGCTGGCGCTGGTCGGCCTGTCCACCTTGAAACTGCGATAAGGACCCTCGCGCTCGTGCCGCAGCCCATCCGCATCCCAGACGTCGCAGGCAAGGTCGTTGCCCTGCTCGGCCTCGGCCGGACGGGCAGCGCGACCGCGGCTGCGCTCGAGGCGAGCGGCGCGACCGTGTGGGCGTGGGACGACAGCGAGCCGGCGCGCGCCGCGGTCGAGCCCGGCATGATCGTGGAGCTGGCCAACGCCAACTGGGCGCGGCCGGAGATGCTGGTGATGAGCCCAGGCATCCCGCACACCCATCCCGCGCCGCATCCGGTCGCGGCGCTCGCAAAAGCGGCGGGCAAGCCACTTCTTGGTGACATCGAGCTGCTGTATCGCGCGATGCCGCGGCAGCGTTATGTCGGCATCACCGGCACCAACGGCAAGTCGACCACCACCACCCTGATCGCGCACATCCTGCGCCAGGGCGGCAAGCAGGTACAGGTCGGTGGCAACCTCGGTGCCGCAGCTTTGTCATTGGAACCGCTGCCGGGCGACGGCATTTATGTGCTCGAACTGAGCTCCTACCAGCTGGAGCTCACGCCGAGCGCGATCTGCGATGTCGCGATCCTGCTCAACATTACGCCGGACCACCTATCCCGACACGGCGGGATAGATGGCTACATCGACGCCAAGGCTCTGATCCTGCGTCCGAAAGGTCGCGGAAGCATCGGTGTCCTTGGCGTCGATGACCAACTTTGCCGCGATCTGTTCGCCAAGCTCAAGGATGCCGGCCGCAAGCTGATCCCGATCTCGGTCGAGCGCGAAGTCACAGGCGGCATCGATGCGCTGAACGGCATGCTGGTGGACCGCACCGGCACCGCAGCCGAGCCGATCCTCGACCTCAAGACCATCGCAACCCTGCCCGGCAGCCACAACTGGCAGAACGCGTCGGCCGCCTATATCGCCTCGAAGGCGATGGGCCTCGACCGCGCCGCCATCGTTGCCGGGCTCAAGTCTTATCCGGGCCTTGCCCACCGCCAGGAGCTGATCGCAACCCTCGATGGCGTGCGCTATGTCAACGACAGCAAAGCCACCAACACTGACGCGGCGGCCAAGGCGCTGGTCTGCTACCACCCGATCTACTGGATCATCGGCGGCCGCGCCAAGGAAGGCGGCCTCGCCGGGCTCGATCAATTCTATCCGCGCGTCCGCCACGCCTACCTGATCGGCGAGTGCGCCAACGACTTCGCCAGGCAGCTGCGCGGCAAGCTCCCCTTCACGCAATGCGGCACGCTGGACAAGGCGGTCGCCGCCGCCAGCGCCGAGGCGCGCAAGGAGCGCAAGCCGGGCGCGACCGTGCTGCTCTCCCCCGCCTGCGCGTCGTGGGACCAGTATCCGAACTTCGAAGCGCGCGGCGATCATTTCCGCGCCCTCGTCAAGGCCCTCTCCGGTCAAACGACTGGCGGAAAGGGGGCGGCATGACAAACTTCACGCGCGCCGACCGTTCCGTCGTTGGATTGTGGTGGTGGACGGTCGATCGCTGGACGCTGGCGACCGTCGGCGCGCTGATGTTCATGGGCGCGATCCTGGTGCTGGCCGCCAGCCCGGCGGTCGCAACCCGCATCGGGCTCGACAGCTGGCACATGGTGCGGCAGCACTATGTGATGCTGCCGGCCGCCTTCGCGCTGGTGATCGGCGTCTCCATGCTGTCGCCCAAGCAGGTGCGGCGCCTCGGCGTGGTGCTGTTCCTGCTGTTCTTCGGCCTCACCACGCTGACCTTGTTCTACGGCTCCGAGATCAAGGGCGCGACGCGCTGGATCTCGGTCGGCCCCTTTTCCATGCAGCCGTCGGAGTTCCTGAAGCCGACCTTCGCGATCTTCGCGGCCTGGATGTTCTCGCTGAAAATGAGCGAGCAGCGGGTGCCGGGGAACCTGATCGCCATCGCAGTCTTCGGTCTCGTGGTGTTCGTGCTGCTGAAGCAGCCGGACCTCGGCATGACCGCGGTCATCACCGCCACCTGGTTTGCGCAGTTCTTCGTCGCCGGCCTGCCCTTCATCTGGGTCATCCTGTTCGCGGGCCTCGGCGTCGGCGGTTTGGTCGGCGCCTACTTCATGTTCCACCACGTGCAGGAGCGCATCGATCAGTTCCTGAAGGGTACCGGCGATTCCTTCCAGATCGACCGGGCGCTCGAGGCGTTCCACAACGGCGGCCTGACCGGCCGCGGTCCGGGCGAAGGCTCGGTCAAGATGGTGCTGCCCGACGCGCACTCCGACTTCATCTTCGCCGTTGCGGGCGAGGAGTTCGGCCTCGTCGTCTGCCTGCTGCTGGTGTCCTGCTTCGCCTTCATCGTGCTGCGCGCGCTGTCGCGCATGGTCTCCGAGCACAACATGTTCGTGCTGCTCGGCGCCACCGGCCTTGCCACCGGTTTCGGCCTGCAGGCGGTCATCAACATGGCGTCGAGCCTGCATTTGATGCCGACCAAGGGCATGACCCTGCCCTTCATCTCCTATGGCGGCTCCTCGATCATCGCGATCGCGCTCGGCGTGGGCATGCTGCTCGCGCTCACCCGCAAGCGGTTCCCGGGGAGCCTCGACACATGAGCGCGCCCCGCATCCTGCTCGCGGCCGGCGGCACCGGCGGCCACATGTTCCCGGCGGAAGCGCTGGCGCACGCGCTGCTGAAGCGCGGCCTCGCCGTCGACCTCGCGACCGACGAGCGCGGCGGCGGCTTCGGCGACCGGCTGCCGCAGGTGAAGGTGCACCGCATCGCCTCCGGCGGCGTCGCCGGCAAGGGCCTGGTCGCGCGGCTGCGCAACTTCGCGCGTCTCGGCCTTGGCTTCATGCAGTCGCGCAGCATGCTGCGCAGCCTCAAGCCCGCGGTGGTGGTCGGCTTCGGCGGCTATCCGTCGATCCCGCCGCTGACCGCCGCGCAGCGCAGCAACGTGCCCACCCTGCTGCACGAGCAGAACGCGGTCATGGGCCGCGCCAACCGTTTCCTCGCCAAGCGCGCGGCACACCTGGCGCTGAGCTTCGACCAGGTGAAGTTCGCCGACATCGTGCCGGCGGATCGTCGTACCGTGACCGGCAACCCGGTGCGGCCGGAAATCTCCGTCATCGCCGATGCACCCTATGCCGCGCCGCAAGCGGGCGGACCGGTGCGCCTGTTCGTGATGGGCGGTTCGCTCGGCGCGCGCGTGTTCGGCAAAACGGTGCCGGAAGCGGTCGCGCTGCTGCCGCAGGAACTGCGCCACCGCCTTGCCATCGCGCAGCAGGCACGCACAGAAGACGTTGCACGGGCGCAGGAAGACTATCGTTCGCTCGGCCTGACCGTGGACCTGAAGCCGTTCTTCGAAGACGTGCCGCAGCGGCTGCGCCAGGCGCATCTGCTGGTGACACGCGCCGGCGCTTCCACCCTGGCGGAGCTCACCGCCGCCGGCCGTCCGGCCGTGATGGTGCCGTTGCCCAATTCGATCGACGACCACCAGATGGCCAATGCGCACGCGCTGGAATCCATCGGCGGCGGCTGGCTGCTGCCGGAAAGCACGATGTCACCGGCCGCGCTTGCCAAGATCCTGGAAGCCGCCCTCGCCGACCCTGCGCGCTTGGAAAAGGCAGCGGCGGCGGCGAAGAGCCTCGGCCGGCGCGACGCCGCCGACCGGCTGGCCGACCTCGTCATTCGCCTGCTGCCGCAGGATGCGCGCGCCGCACTGCCGGGAGGGACGCACTGATGCGCGGCCTTCCTCTCGACATCGGCGTCATCCATTTCGTCGGCATCGGCGGCATCGGCATGAGCGGCATCGCCGAGATCCTGCACAATCTCGGCTACAAGGTGCGCGGCAGTGACATCAGCGAGTCGTACGTCACCAAGCGGCTGCGCGACCTCAAGATCCCGGTCGAGATCGGCCATCGGCCCGAGAACCTGGCCGACGCCGAGGTCGTCGTCATCTCCTCCGCCGTCAAGCCGGACAACCCGGAAGTGATCGCCGCGCGCGCCAAGCTGCTGCCGGTGGTGCGGCGCGCCGAGATGCTGGCCGAGCTGATGCGGCTCAAATGGTCGGTCGCGGTCGGCGGCACCCATGGCAAGACCACCACCACCTCGATGGTGGCGGCGTTGATCGACGCGGCCGGCCTCGACCCCACCGTCATCAACGGCGGCATCATCAACAACTACGGCACCAACGCGCGGCTCGGCGCCGGCGACTGGATGGTGGTGGAGGCGGACGAATCCGACGGCACCTTCGTGAAGCTGCCGGCGGTCATCACCATCGTCACCAACATGGACGCAGAGCATCTCGACCATTACGGCTCGGTCGAGGCGATGAACCGCGCCTACGAGGATTTCGTCCACAACATCCCGTTCTACGGCTTCGCCGTGCTGTGCATCGACCATCCGGTGGTGCAGGCGATGATCCCGCGGCTCAGCGACCGGCGCATTATCACCTACGGCTTCTCTCCTCAGGCCGACGTGCGCGCCACCGACCTGCGCCTCGATCCCGCCGGCAGCACATACAACGTGGCGATCAACGACCGATTCCGGGAGACCGCCAGCCGGATCGACGACGTGCACCTGCCGATGGTGGGCCAGCACAATGTGCAGAACAGCCTCGCCGCCATCGCGGTCGCTTACGAGATGCGCATCGCCGAGAGCGTGATCCAGAAGGGCTTCGCCGGCTTCGGCGGAGTCAAGCGCCGCTTCAGCCGCACCGGCGAAGCGAACGGTGTGACGGTGATCGACGATTACGGCCACCACCCGGTCGAGATCGCGGCGGTACTGAAGGCGGCGCGGCAAGCGACCCAGGGCAAGGTGATCGCCGTGGTGCAGCCGCATCGCTACACCCGCCTCTCCAACCTGTTCGTGGAATTCTGCACCTGCTTCAACGATGCCGACGTGGTGCTGGCGGCCGACGTCTATCCGGCCGGCGAGCAGCCGATCGAAGGCGTCAGCGGCGAGGCGCTGGCGGCGGGCCTGCGCGCGCGCGGCCATCGCCATGTCGAGCATCTCAAGGACCCGAAGGAGTTAGCAAAAATCGTGGCGCCGATGGCGGCGCCAGGGGACCTCGTCGTCTGCCTCGGCGCCGGCAGCATCACCAATTGGGCGCAAGCCCTGCCGGCGGAGCTGCAGGCGATCTACGGCAAATCAGGACATGGGGCATGAGAGCGGCCATGGCACATGCTGAACCACGCCTGATCGACCGCCTGCCCAAAGTCAGGGGCCGCCTGACCGAAGGCTCGCTGCTGTCCGCCGTCACCTGGTTCCGGGTCGGCGGCCCGGCCGAGGTGCTGTTCAAGCCGGCGGGCGTGGATGATCTCGCGCAGTTCCTGAAGCTGAAGCCGGGCGACGTGCCGGTGACGGTGATCGGCGTCGGCTCAAACCTGCTGGTGCGCGACGGCGGCATCGAAGGCGTGGTCGTCCGCCTCGGCCGCGGCTTCACCGACATCCGCGCCACCGGCGGCACGATCGAAGCCGGCGCCGGCGCGCTCGACCTCAACGTCGCCCTTTCGGCGCGCGATGCCGGCATCGGCGGGCTCGAGTTCCTGTCCGGCATTCCGGGCACCATCGGCGGCGCGCTGCGCATGAACGCCGGCGCCTACGAGTCCGACGTGTCGCAGGTGTTCGCACACGCCGATGTGCTCGATGCCGAAGGCACGCTGCATCGCCTGAACAAGGCGGAGATGGGCTTCACCTACCGCCACAGCGGCGTGGCAGAGGACTGGATCTTCGTCGGCGGCGCCTTCGAAGGCCGCGCCGACGATTCGAAGGCGATCCATGCGCGCATCCAGGACATCCAGACCAAGCGCGAGGAGAGCCAGCCGATCCGCGCCCGCACCGGCGGCAGCACCTTCGTCAATCCGACCGGGCACAAGGCCTGGAAGCTGATTGACGACGCCGGCTGCCGCGGCCTGCGCAAGGGCGACGCCATGGTGTCGGAGAAGCACTGCAACTTCCTCATCAACACCGGCAACGCCAGCGCCGCCGACATCGAGTCCCTGGGCGAGGAAGTGCGCCGCCGCGTGCGTGACCGCAGCGGCATCGAGCTGATCTGGGAAATCAAGCGCATCGGCCGCCCGGCGGCCAAAGCGCGGATCAAGAACGGAGAGCAAGCATGAAGCGCGTCTCGGTCCTGATGGGCGGTCCGTCGGCGGAGCGCGAGGTTTCGCTGAACAGCGGCGCCAATTGCGCGGCGGCCTTGAAGGAGGCCGGCTACAAGGTCTCCACCATCGACGTGACCCGCGACCTGCCGGCCCTGCTCAAGGCGATCAAGGCGCAGAAGCCCGATGTCCTGTTCAACGCGCTGCACGGCCGCTGGGTCGAGGACGGCAACATCCAGGGCATCCTGAACTACGTCGGCATCCCCTACACTCACTCCGGCCTGATGGCCTCGGCGATCGCGATGGACAAGCCGACCGCCAAGCGCCTGTTCGCCGAGGCCGGCCTGCGTTGCCCCAAGGGCGTGCTGATGCACAGGTCGGACGTGATGAAGGGCGATCCGCTGCCGCGCCCGTACGTGGTGAAGCCGGCCAACGAAGGCTCCAGCGTCGGCGTGCAGATCATCACCAAGAGCAGCAACGCCCGGCCGTTCGACGGCATCGAGTGGCCGTACGGCGAGTTCGTGCTGTGCGAGGAGTTCATCCAGGGCCGCGAGCTGACCGTCGCCGTGATGGGCGACCGCGCCATGGCGGTGACGGAACTGAAGGTCGATGGCGGGTTCTACGACTACGCCCACAAATACACCGACGGCGTCACGGTCCATCTGTGCCCGGCGCCGCTGCGCGAGGACATCGCCAAGGAAGCGATGCGCATGGCGCTGGTCGCGCACCAGACCCTGGGCTGCCGCGGCGTGTCGCGCTGCGACTTCCGCTACGACGACACCAAGGGCGACGACGTCAGCAAGTTGTATCTGCTGGAGATCAACACCCAGCCCGGCATGACCGCGCTGTCGTTGGCTCCGGAGCAGGCCAAGTACCTCGGCATCTCGTATCCCGAACTGGTGTCCTGGATGGTGGAGCACGCCGCATGCGACGCCTAGAGGCACCCGCGGTCAAGATCGCGCGCGGCCGGGGCAACCCGGTGACGTCGCGCACCGCCCTGCCGCCGCGCAAGCGGCCGCAGCCGGCGTGGCTGCGCTGGTCGATCCGCTTCGGCATCGGCTTTGGCGCCTGCGCGGCGATCGGCAGCGGCGCGGTGTGGAGCGTGCAATCCGGCTGGCTGGAGCGCGAATGGGCGGTGGTCAGCGAGGTCGCCCTGAGTGCGACCGCCGATCTCGGCCTCAGCCTGCAGACCGTCGAAGTGCACGGCCGCGGCGAGACCCGTCAGGCCGACGTGGTCGGCGCCCTCGGCGCGCCGCGCGGCGCGGCGCTGCTCAGTCTCGACATCGACTCCATGCGCGAGCGGCTGGCCGCCCTGCCCTGGATCGTCTCGGCCGAAGTGGAGCGGCGCTATCCCGACCGCCTGGTGGTGACGGTGACGGAAGCCGAGCCGCTGGCGCTGTGGCAGCGCAAGCAGAAGCTGTTCCTGGTCAGCCGCACCGGCAAGGTGATCGAGACCGCGGACCTGCGCAAATACTCCAAGCTGCTGGTGATCGTGGGCGACAACGCACCGGAACGCGCCGAGAGCCTGTTCGACCTGCTGGCGCAGCAGCCGAAACTGAAGGATCGGGTGACCGCGGCCGTGTTCGTCGGCAAGCGGCGCTGGAACCTGCGCTTCGACAACGGCGTCGACGTGAAACTGCCGGAAGAGAATCCGGGCGCGGCCTGGTCGCGCTTGGCCGAGTTGCAGAACCAGCACGGCATCCTGGAAAAGGACGTCCGCATCATCGATCTGCGCCTGCCCGACCAGGTGGTGCTGCGCCGCGCGCATCCTGCCGTCCCCGAAGACGAAGACGCCCCGGCGGGCGACAAGCCAAAGGACAAGGCCACATGATCAAAAAAACGCGCGTCGCCCCGCGCAACGGCTTGATCGCCGCCCTCGACATCGGCACCAGCAAGATGTGCTGCTTCATCGCGCGGGTGGCCGAGGATGGGCGTCCGTCGATCGCCGGCATCGGGCACCAGATCTCCCGCGGGGTGCGCAACGGCGCCATCATCGACATGGAGCAGGCCGAACTCGCGCTGCGCACCACCGTGCATGCGGCTGAGCAGATGGCCGGCGACACCATCCAGGAAGTCGTCATCAACCTCTCCGGCGGCTATCCGGCCTCCCAGACCGTAGGGGTCGAGGTGCCAATCTCCGGCCGCGAGGTCGCGGACCACGACCTGCACCGGGTTCTGATGCAGGGCGCCCAGGTCCATGGCCCGGTCGACCGGCGCCTGATCCATTCCATCCCGGTCAGCTACTCGATCGACGGCTCCAAGGGCATCCGCGACCCGCGCGGCATGTTCGCCGAGAAGCTCGGCGTCGACATGCACGTGGTGACCGCGGCCGCGGGCGCGGTCAAGAACCTCACCACCTGCGTCGCGCGCTGCCACCTTGAGCCGCGCGCCATCGTGGTCTCGCCCTACGCCGCCGGCCTCGCCTCGCTGGTCGATGACGAGATGGACCTCGGCGTCACCGTGATCGACATGGGCGCCGGCACCACCTCCCTCGCCGTGTTCTTCGATGGCCATGTGGTCTACACCGACTCCGTTCCCATCGGCGGCGGTCATGTGACAAACGACATCGCACGCGGCCTGTCGACGCCGCTCGCGCATGCGGAGCGCATCAAGACGCTCTACGGCAACTGCATCGCGACACCGGCGGATGAGCGCGAGATCATCCATGTGCCGCAAGTCGGCGAAGAAGAAACCGGCATCTCGAATCAAATCCCCCGATCAATTCTGATCGGCATCGTCCAACCGCGACTTGAAGAGACGTTCGAGCTGGTTCGCTCTCGACTCGAATCGAGCGGCTTTGACAAGATCGCAGGACGGCGCGTCGTCTTGACGGGGGGCGCCAGTCAGTTGAGCGGCGTTAGAGAGCTCGCTGCATTGGTGCTCGATAAGCAAGTGCGCATGGGTCGGCCCATCCGGGTTCATGGATTGGCCGACGCGACCGGAGGCCCTGCATTCGCGACGGGAGCCGGTCTCCTCACATTTGCGCTTGAAGGCGAATCCCAGCAGCCAAGATCGGCGCGCGGCAGTGAAGCTCATGCGGGCTTCCTGGGGCGAATCGGTTCGTGGCTGAAGGAAAACTTCTGACCACCAACCCTGAAAAAGAATGGAGGCACCTCATGACGCTTAACCTCTCCCTGCCGCAGGACCCGTTTGACATCCGGCCCAAGATCACGGTCGTTGGTGTCGGCGGCGCCGGCGGCAACGCAGTCAACAACATGATCCGCTCCAAGCTGGAGGGGGTCGACTTCCTGGTCGCCAACACCGACGCCCAGGCCCTGCAGCAATCCCAGTGCGAGCGGCGCATCCAGCTCGGCTCGACCGTGACCAAGGGATTGGGCGCGGGCGCGCGGCCCGACGTCGGCCGCATGGCCGCCGAGGAGGCGGTGCGCGACATCGCCGAGCAGCTGGCCGGCTCCAACATGGTGTTCATCACCGCCGGCATGGGCGGCGGCACCGGCACCGGCGCTGGGCCCGTGGTCGCCCAGATCGCCCGCGAGCAGGGCATCCTGACCGTCGGCGTCGTGACCAAGCCCTTCCACTTCGAAGGGTCGCACCGGATGAAGATGGCCGAATACGGCATCAACGAGCTGCAGAACTACGTCGACACGCTCATCATCATCCCGAACCAGAACCTGTTCCGCATCGCCAATGAGAAGACCACCTTCGCCGACGCCTTCAAGATGGCGGACGAGGTGCTCTATTCCGGCGTGCGCGGCGTCACCGACCTGATGGTGATGCCGGGCCTCATCAATCTCGACTTCGCCGACATCCGTGCGGTGATGAGCGAGATGGGCAAGGCCATGATGGGCACCGGCGAGGCGACCGGCGACAATCGCGCCATCGCTGCGGCCGAGGCGGCCATCTCCAACCCGCTGCTGGACGAGATCAGCATGAAGGGCGCCCGCGGCGTCCTCATCAACATCACCGGCGGCATGGACATGACCCTGTTCGAGGTCGACGAGGCGGCCAACCGCATCCGCGACGAGGTCGATCCCGACGCCAACATCATCTTCGGCTCGACCTTCGACCAGTCGCTCGACGGCAAGATCCGCATCTCGGTGGTGGCGACCGGCATCGACGCCCAGGCACAGACCCAGCCGCGTCCGAACAGCGTCTTCGGCAATCTCAGCCTGGTGCCGCGGACCATGCAGGCCGCGACTCCGGCGGCCGACGGCGGCGAGCGCATCGTCGCGCGCGCCGAGAATAGCTATGCACCAGCCGCCGCTGCGCCAATGACGGCCCACGCGGTCGCGCCGCAGGCCCGTCCCGCCGGCTTCGGCATGGTGACCAAGGTCGCGCAACCGACCATGAGCGCGCCCCAGCAACAGCAGCCGATGATCCATCCCACGATGGGCGCCACCGCGCTGCAAGCCCAGCCGGCCCGCCAGCCCATCCTCAAGGATGAGATGGCGGCGCTGGATCGCCTGGTCTCGCGTCAGCCGGAGCGGGTCGAGCGGGCGATCGACGACCGGCCGTTCATCGCGCCGCCAGCTAGCGAGCCGGCGATGCGTGCGCAGCCGCAGGTCGCCGAGCCGGTGGTGCCGCAATCCCGGATGCAGCAACCCGCGCCGCAGCCGCAGATGACGGCACCGCAGATGTCGGCCCAGGCGCCGTCGCTGCAGATGCCGTCGCCGCATGCGCCGGTCGCGCAGCCGCCGGCGTTGACCATCGACCCGCCGCATGTCGAGCAGCGCCGGCGCGCGCCGAGCCTGTTCGAGAAGGTGACCAGCCGCCTGACCGGTCAGCAGACCCCGAAGGCGCCGCCCGCCCCGCAGGCCCCACGCCCGCAGGCCGAGCGGCAGAGGGCGGAGCCGGTGATGACCCAGCCGCAGCTGCAGCTGGACCCGGCCGACCGCATGTCGATGAGCCGCCAGGAGGAGGACATGCTGGACATCCCGGCGTTCCTCCGCCGGCAGGCCAATTGACGGCGTGACGTAACGCGTCCGGGCCGGTGACCGCCGCGCTGTTCGCAGCCGTCGCCGACCCGTCTGAGGTAGCCTCGACTTCGCCCGAAATCCGGTCCGTCCGGGTTTCGGGCGCTTTGTTTTTCAAGGACTTGAGACGCTTGAGCGGACCCTGCCGCCCCTCTATAGTCAGGCCCCGCGTCGGGGTAGGAATTGGCGGCAGCATCATGGGTTTTCGGATTTCCAATCTCTTGAGGAGCGTCGGACTGTGTGTCGGCTTGGCCGCCGCCTTGATCGGCTGCGCCAGCGAGGAACCCGAGATCCCCGACCAGCCGGCCGAGGTGCTCTATACCAACGCCATGAATGCGCTCGAAGAGGGCAAGGCCAACGAGGCCGCCCGGATGTTCGAGGAGGTGGAGCGCCAGCATCCCTATTCCTCCTGGGCGACCCAGGCCTTGGTGATGGCAGCGTATTCCTATTACCTGATGGACGATTATGACAGCGCCGTTCCCGCGCTCGAGAACTTCATCCAGCTGCATCCTGGCAACCGCAACGCCGCCTACGCCTTCTACCTGCGCGCGCTCTGCTACTACGAGCAGATCGCCGACGTGACCCGCGACCAGGGCAACACCGAGGAAGCGCAGCGCGCGCTGAGCGACGTGATCGCGCGCTTTCCGAACACGCCCTATGCCCGCGACGCCAGCCTGAAGCTCGACCTGGTGCGCGACCACCTGGCCGGCAAGGAGATGGAAGTCGGCCGCTACTACCTGCAGCGCGACATGTACCTGGCCGCCATCAACCGCTTCCGCACCGTGGTCGAGCAGTACCAGACCACCACCCATGTGCCGGAAGCGCTGCATCGCCTAGTCGAGGCCTATCTTTCGCTCGGCATCAATGAGGAGGCGCAGGCGGCAGGCGCCGTGCTCGGCTACAACTACCCGGGCACCGACTGGTACCAGGACTCCTATAACCTCCTCGCCTCGCGCGATCTCCAGCCACAGGACCCTGCGGAGGGGTCCTGGCTGCAAGGCGCCTTCTAACGGCGGGCCGGCAGCTTCATGCTCACGGCGCTCGCCATCCGCAACGTCGTTCTGATCGAGCAGCTGATTCTCACGTTTGAATCGGGCCTGACGGTGCTGACCGGCGAGACCGGCGCCGGCAAGTCGATTCTGCTCGACGCCCTTGGCCTCGCATTGGGCGCGCGCTCCGAGGCGGGGCTGGTGCGCGCGGGGGCGAGCCTCGCGGTGGTGACGGCGGAATTCTCCCTGCCGGAAGATCATCCGGCCTTTGCGCTGCTGGCCGAGCAAGGCCTGCAGGCCGAGCGCAGCGTGATCCTGCGCCGCCAAGTCGGCAGCGATGGCCGCTCGCGCGCCTTCGTCAACGACCAGCCGATCAGCATCGCGCTGCTGCGCCAGCTGGGCGACCTCTTGGTGGAGATCGAAGGGCAGTTCGAAGCGCACGGCCTGCTGGATCCCGGCACTCACCGGATGCATCTCGACCGCTTCGCGGCGCTCGATCCGCAGCTCGCCAAGACCCGCGCCGCCTTCGCCGCCTGGCGCAAGGCCAAGCAGGCGCATGACGACGCCGCGGCGATGACCGACAAGGCGCGCACCGAGGAGGACTATCTACGCCATTCCGTCGCCGAGCTGGATCTCGCCGCGCCCATGGCCGGCGAAGAGGCCGAGCTGGCAGCCGAGCGGGCGCGCCTCTCCAACCGCGAGCAGGCGATGGAAGCGCTGAACGGCGCGCTTTCCGACCTCGCCGGCGACCGCGGGTCGGAGCGCACCATGGCGTCGGCGCTGCGCCGGCTGCAGCGCATGGCAGACAAGCTGGGCTCGGAAGGCGAAGCGGCGATCGCCGCGCTCGACCGCGCCACCATCGAGCTGGCGGAAGGTCTGGCGGCGCTCGGCCGGCTGATCGCGTCGTTCGATGCCGATCCACAGCGGCTGGAGAAGCTGGAGGAGCGGCTCTATCTGCTGCGCGACCTCGCGCGCAAGCATCGCATCACGCCGGATACCCTCGCCGAATTCCACGAGGGGCTGCAAAAGCAGCTGGCCTCGCTGGAGAACCAGGGCGGCGGCATCGCCAAGCTGCGTGAGGCCGAGCAGAAGGCGCGCACCGCCTACATGGCCGCGGCCGAATCGCTGAGCAAGGGACGCAGCCGCGCCGTCAAGTTCCTGGAAGCCGCCGTGCGCGATGAATTGCCGCCGCTCAAGCTGGAGAAAGCGCGCTTCACCGTGCAGCTCGACAAGCTGGACGAGGCGCGCTGGGGCGACTTGGGCTGGGACCAGGTCAGCTTCGTCGTCACCACCAATCCCGGCGCGGCGCCGGGCCCGATCGAACAGGTTGCCTCAGGCGGCGAACTGGCGCGCTTCATGCTGGCGCTCACCGTCGTGCTGGCCGGCGGCCAGGCGGCCGAGACCCTGATCTTCGACGAGGTCGATTCCGGCATCGGCGGCGCCACCGCCGCCGCGGTCGGTGAGCGCCTGAAGCGCCTCAGCGAGCATTTCCAGATGCTGGTCATCACACACTCGCCGCAGGTCGCGGCGATGGCCGACCAGCATTGGTGCGTCGCCAAGGAGACGTTCCGCAACAACGCCATCACCACCGTCGCGGCGCTCGACAAGAAGCAGCGGCGCGAGGAGATCGCCCGCCTGCTGGCAGGCGCCACCATCACCGACGAAGCCCGCGCCGCCGCCGACAAGCTGCTGGCAGAAGCGCGCTAGAGCATTTTCCGCCGAAGTGGAGGCCGGTTCGGCGTAGAAAATGCGAGCATCGTCGAGCACTGACATTTCCCGGCAGGTGCGAGACGCAGACTGAGTGTTGAGAGCGCGCGAGTGAGTTAGGCAAATGGGCAAGGAAGCAGAAAAGGCGCCGGCGGAACTGAGCCCCGGCGAAGCCAAGACCGAGCTGAAGCGGCTCGCCAAGGAAATCGCCCGTCACGACCAGCTCTATCACCAGAAGGACGCGCCGGAGATCAGCGACGCGGAGTATGATTCGCTGACCAAGCGCAACAAGGCGATCGAGGCGCTGTTCCCCAGCCTCAAGCGCACCGATTCACCCAGCGCGCGGGTTGGCGCCGAGCCGGCCGCCGGCTTCGCCAAGGTCAGGCATCTGCACCCGATGCTCTCGCTCGACAACGCCTTCACCCGGGAGGATGTGGCCGATTTCATCGGCAAGATCCGTCGCTTCCTAGGGCGCAAGGATGAGGCGGACATCGAGCTCAATGTCGAGCCCAAGATCGACGGCCTCTCCGCCAACCTGCGCTACGAGGACGGCAAGTTCACCATCGGCGCGACGCGCGGCGACGGCACGGTCGGCGAGGACATCACCGCGAACCTGAAGCATGTCGCCGGCATCCCGCACACGCTCAAGGATCCGAAGCCGCCCAAGCTGATCGAGATCCGCGGCGAGGTCTATTTCCCGCACGACGCGTTCTTCGCGCTGAACAAGGAGCGCGAGAAGGCCGGCGAGCCGGTGTTCGCCAACCCGCGCAACGCGGCGGCCGGCTCGGTCCGGCAGCTCGACCCCACCATCACCAAGTCGCGGCCGCTGAAATTCTTCGCCTACGCGATGGGCGAGGTGCAGGGCTGGCACAACGAGCCCAAGCTGCATTCCGAGGCGATCGACCGGCTGAAGAAGTGGGGCTTTGCTGTCAATCCCAAGACCCGCGTCGCCAAGAGGCTGGACGACGCGCTCGAGCTCTACGACGAGCTCGCCAAGGAACGCGCCGACCTCAACTACGACATCGACGGCGTGGTCTACAAGGTCAACGACCTCGCGCTGCAGAACCGCCTCGGCTTCGTCGGCCGCGCGCCGCGTTGGGCGACCGCGCACAAGTTTCCGGCCGAGCAGGCGGTCACCACCCTCAACGACATCGCGATCCAGGTCGGCCGCACTGGCGCGCTCACGCCGGTCGCCAAGCTGGAACCGATCACCGTCGGCGGCGTGGTGGTGTCGAATGCCACCCTGCACAACGAGGACGAGATCGCGCGCAAGGACGTGCGCATCGGCGACAAGGTGATCGTGCAGCGCGCCGGCGACGTGATCCCGCAGATCGTCAGCGTGGTGGACGCCGATCGCAAGGGGCGTGGCAAGCCGTACAAGTTCCCAGAAAAATGCCCGGTCTGCGGCTCCCACGCCGTGCGCGAGGAAGGCGAAGTCGTGCGGCGCTGCACCGGCGGCCTCATCTGCCCCGCACAGGCGATGGAGCGGTTGCGCCATTTCGTCTCGCGCGGCGCCTTCGACATCGAAGGACTGGGCTACAAGCATATCGAAGCATTCTATCAGGACGATCTCGTCAAGACGCCGGCCGACATCTTTCGCCTGCATCGCCGGCGCTTGGAGCTTCTGGATCGCGAGGGTTGGGGCGAGTCTTCGGTTAAGAACCTGCTGGACGCGATCGAAGCGCGGCGCACCATCCCGCTCGACCGCTTCATCTATGCGCTCGGCATCCGCCAGGTCGGCGAAGCGACCGCCAAGCTGCTGGCGCGCCACTATCACAGCCTGGAGGAATGGCAGGCCTCCATGCTTGCGGCCGTGAAGGATCGCGAAGGCGCCGCCTATCAGGACCTCAACAACATCGACCAGATCGGCGAGTCCGTTGCCGGCGACATTCTCGATTTCTTCGACGAGAAGCACAATCTGGAGGCCCTCAAGGCCCTGGCCAAGGAGCTGACGGTTGAACAGGCCCAGGCCATCGCTGCCACCAGTTCGCCGGTGTCAGGCAAGACCGTCGTCTTCACCGGCGCGCTCACCAAGATGACCCGCGACGAAGCCAAGGCCCGCGCCGAGACGCTCGGCGCCAAGGTCGCGAGCTCGGTCTCTAAGAAGACGGATTACGTCATCGTCGGCGAAGACGCCGGCTCCAAGGCCGCCAAAGCCGCCGAACTCGGCGTCACCATGCTGAGCGAGGATGCGTGGCTGGAGCTGATCGGAGGATAGTCGTTAAATCTCTGGAGGCGCGGCCGCTTCGACCTGAGCGATCGGTATCGCCGGTACATCGGTCTTGCGGGGCCACAGGATGATCGCGAGCCCGCCGATGATGATCGCGCCGCCCGCCAGCAGCCCGGTGCTCAGTGTCTCGCCCAGCAGCAGCCATCCGGCCAGCACGCCGGACGCCGGCATCAGCAGCAGGAAGGGCAGGATCTTGTCCGCCGGCACGCGCATGATGAGCTTGTACCAGAGCGAGAAGCACAAGGCCGCCGCAATGAGCGCGCCGAACAGCACCTCGCCCCATGCTAGCGGCGACGCGTTGATGACCGCGTCCCATTGCCCCGTCTCGAACAGCAGGGAGGCGACCAGCACCTGCGGCGTTGCGTGGCGGGACAAGCCCGCATAGAGCCTGATCCCCTCGTCGCGCGTCACCATCGGCAGCACCGCCTGGCACGAGGTCCAGATGCAGGAGCCGATGACGACGAACACCCAGCCCCAGACCTCGCCTTCGAAGCTCGGCACGCCGATGACGATGGCCGCGCCGGTGAGCGCGACCACGATGCCGGCGATGTTGCGCAGGTCCGGCTTGCCGCGGCCGAGCAGCCAGGCGACCGCGATGCCGAACGGCACCTGCATCTGCATCAGCAACGTGCCGAGCGACACCGGGCAATGCGCCAGCCCGAAGAAAGTCATGCCGGTCGGCAGCGTGCAGGAGAAGAAGGCGAGCAGCGCCAGCTTTCCTTGCGGCGAATGGGTGCGCCGCGTGAACGGCGTCAGCGTGAGCGAAATGATGAGATAGCCGACCCCGACCAGCAGCAGCGGCGGAAACGCGGCGATCGCGTCCTTCTGCACCGCATAGTTGGCGCCCCAGATGATCTGCACCAGGACGAGCAGGACGATGTCGAGGGGACGCATGGAGAGCCGGGCCAACTGGGGAGTGATGGTCGACACTCTATCGGCCGGATGCCATAGCTGGGAAACGACCAGACCTCATGCGGCGAATGCAGCAATTGCATGGACTTCACCGTAGACGAATCAACTCTCTCTCCGTCTTGGCCGGACGAAGATCCGGCCATCCAGGTCCGTTCGAGCGGCACATAAATACTTGGATCACCGGGTCTCGACACTTCGTGTCGGCCCGGTGATGACGGAGGCGGAATGACGAAGTACCGATCGAGCGCTAGATCGCCCGCGTCGCTTCCTCCAGCCATTTCGCGGTCTTGGCATCGACCAGCGGCGTGATCGTCTCGCGCACGCGCTTGTGGTAGGCGTTGAGCCACGCTACTTCGTCGGCGGTCAGCAGCGATCGGTCGACCGCGTTGAGGTCGATCGGCGCCAGGGTCAGGGTCTCGAAGGCGAGCATGCCGGGATGCGCCTTGTCCTCGATCACCGTCACCAGGTTCTCGATCCGGATCCCGTATTCGCCGTCCTTGTAGTAGCCGGGCTCGTTGGAAACGATCATGCCGACTTCCAGCGGCACCCGGTTCGGCATCTTGGAGATGCGCTGCGGCCCCTCGTGCACCGAGAGGTACGAGCCGACGCCGTGGCCAGTGCCGTGGTCATAGTCGAGCCCGACCTCCCACAGCGGCCGGCGCGCGATCGCGTCGAGCGCGCTGCCGGTGGTGCCGCGCGGAAAGCGCGTGGTGCCAAGCGCGATGTGGCCCTTGAGCACGCGGGTGAAGCGGTCCTTCATCTCGGCGCTCACCGCGCCGACCGCGATGGTGCGCGTGATGTCGGTGGTGCCGTCGAGATACTGCCCACCGGAATCCACCAGGTAGAGCCAGTTGACCGGGATCGGCTTGTTGCTCTGTTCCGTCACCTTGTAATGGCAGATCGCGCCGTTCGGTCCCGCCGCCGAGATGGTGTCGAACGAGAAGTCGCGAAACAGATCGTTGCGCCGACGGAAGCTCGCCAACTTGTCGGCCGCGGCGATCTCGTCGAGCCCGCCCTTCGGCGCCTCGATCGAGAGCCAGTGCAGGAACTGCGAGACCGCGGCGCCGTCGCGGCGATGCGCGGCGCGCGAGCCTTCGACCTCGACCGGATTCTTGCACGCCTTGAGCAGCGCGCACGGGTCTTCGCCGACCGCGGGCTTGGCGCCCGCCGCCTTCAGCCGGTCATAGATCGCGACGCCCGCCGTCATGCCATCGACGACGACGGTGGCGCCGGACTTGCCGAGCGCATCGAGCGCAGGCAGGAAGCCGGTTTTCGGCTGCACCGCGACCTCGTTGCCGAGATGGGCGCGTGCTTCGGCCGTCAGCTTGCGCGGATCGAGGAAGAGGTCGACCTTGCCCTCCTTGTCGATCACGGCGTAGCCGAGCGCGAACGGCGTGCGCGGCACGTCGCCGCCGCGGATGTTGAGCAGCCAGGCGAGCGAATCGGGCGCCGAAATCACCGCGGCGTCCTGGCCCTTCTCCTTCAGCTTCTTGGCGATCAGCGCGCGCTTCTCGGTGGCGCTGAGGCCGGCGTGCTGGGTCGCCTGCGGCCAGATCGGCGCGATCGGCTCCGGCGGCTGGTCGGTCCAGGCGGCATCCAGGGGGTTGCGATCCACCGCCTTCAGCTCGGCGCCGGCCTTGCGCGCGGCCTCGCGATAGCGCTGGGCGGCGTCCGGCGTGGTCAGCCAGGGGTCGAAGCCCAGCACTTCGCCCTTCTTGAGGTTGGCGGCGATCCAGGCCTCGGGCGGCTCGTTGATCAGGTGCCGGATCTCGAACAGCTGGGCATCCACCTGCTCGCGCACCTGGATGGTGTAGCGGCCGTCGACGAAGATCGCGGCCTTGTCCTTGAGCACGATCACAAGGCCGGCCGAGCCGGTGAAGTTGGCGATCCAGGCCAGCCGCTCGGCCCGCTTGGGGACATATTCGCCCTGGTGCTCATCGGCCCTCGGGACCAGGAATCCGGCCAGACCCTGGGCCGCCAGCTCTTTTCGCACTGCAGCAAGACGGACCCAGATCGGCGGGCGGACCTGTCGTTTGACATCGTCCGCCCGGCTGGCCAAGGCGGCGCTCAAACCGCGCCTGGTGGCCTCATCAGCGCCCGGCGCGAGCAGCGCGATCCAGTCGTCCGGGCGCTCCCCGTCGGGGGCTGCGACACTGCCGTCCAGGAACTGCTCGAATTCCATTAAACTCATGTTAATTTTGAGCTTTTGGTGCGCTGAGGCGATTTGCTGCGCGCCTGTTTCTGATTCGTTCATGCCACTGCCTTCTTTCCGCCCGAAAGGGGTCCTAAAGCGACCATGCTGCTCGTCACAAATGGGTCCTAAGCCATGCAAAGTTAACAGGAATTAGGAATTTCATATGCGCTCTCTGCATTACTGCAATGCAGCACAGACCCCTCCCAAACCGACCTGTTAATCTCTACATTATCAGTCGTGATTGCCGGGCAATACAGCCCGGCCGAACCAACCGGATGACTAGGATCATGTATCGGACGATTGCAAATGAGAAGGTAGTGCTTGGCCGTGCGGAGATGCCGGAAGCGACTGCCCGTAAGACTGGCTTCGACGCCCTCGCGGTGTTCGCCAAGCATGTCATCAACTCCGTGCGCCACACTTTGGAGCGCACCTCGATCGCGCGCGAACTGGCCGCGCTGAACGACCGCGAGCTGGCCGACATCGGCCTCAGCCGCGGTGACATCGCGGCGGTGGCCGAGCGGAGCGTGACCGCTCCCAAGGCCCCCGGCCTGGTGGTCGCGTTCGGCGAGATGGTCCACGACCTGGTGATTGCGCCAGTCGCCCTGTGGAACAAGCGCCGCGCCGCCTACAGCGCCCTCAACGCGCTGGACAACCGGATGCTCGCCGACATCGGCGTCGCCCGGGCGGAAATCGACGACGTGGTGAAGGGCCTGCACAAGTCGGTGTCCTATCCGGCGCTGTCGCTGGACCTGGTTGCGCCGATCGCCGCCTGGAACCGCGCCCGGCAGACCGCCAACCAGCTCTACAAGCTGGAGGACCGCATGCTGCTCGATATCGGCGTGGTCCGCGGCGACATCGAATGGGTTGCCAGCGAAGTCGCCCACAAGGCGGCCGCCAACCGCAACCAGCCGACGCCGCGCGTGGCTTAACAGAATCTGCTCGAACGTCCCGTTTGCGATTGCGGGACGCCTCACAGACTAACCGGCGGTTCGCGTCAGCGGCCGCCGGTTTTTCTTTTCTGCTCCCGCAAATCCGCCAGGCGCGCGAACTCCGCCTTCAATCGCGGCACGGCGAAGTCCACGAACGCGCGCACCTTCGGCACGGCCAGGCGCCCTTCCGGCGTGACGATATGCACCGGCAGTGCGGGCGATTCCGCTTCCGGCAGCACCACGACCAGCGTGCCAGCCCGCACCTCGGTCGCGACCTGATACGAGAACAGGCGGGTGAGGCCATTGCCCTCGGCGGCTGAGCCGACGGCGGCCTCGACCGTGTTGACGATCAGGCGCGGCGCAATCGGCACCTGCTGGATATCGGCGGTTTCGTCGGTCGGCACGAAGCTCCAGCTGTCCTGTCCGAACGTCGTCAAGGCTATGACCTGGTGCGCGCTGAAATCGGCCGGTTCACGGATCGGCGGCTTGGTCGCGAGATAGGATGGCGCCGCGCAGATCACCTGCCGCACCTCGCCGATGCGAATCGCGATCAGGCTCGAATCCGGCAGATGGCCGATGCGCAGGGCGACGTCCTGTCCCTCCTCGACCATGTTGAGCTTGCGGTCGAGCAGCAGCAGCCGCGCCTTCACCTCCGGGTAGGCATCGAGATAGGCGTCGAGGATCGGCCGCAGGATGATGGCGCCGCTGGCGACGGGACCGGTGACGTTGAGAACGCCGCGCGGCGCCGCGCTTTCGCCGGCGGCCAGCATGTCGGCTTCCTCCAGGTCGGTCAGCACCCGCCGACAGGCGGCGGCATAGCGCTCCCCGGCCTCGCTCAGCTTGATGGTGCGGGTGGTGCGGTGCAGGAGCGGCGTGCCGACATAATTCTCCAGGAACGCGATGGCGCGGGTGACCGCTGCGGGGGAGCGGCCGAGGCGGCGGCCGGCGCCGGCAAGGCTGCCGGCATCCAGCGCCGTCACGAACACCCGCATGGCGTCGATCCGGTCCATTATTCCTCTGGGCGCAATAGTGCCTTCCTAACGTCGCGTATTCTGCCGAATATCGCAAGACACTACCTTTGCCTGCAGTCAACTCCTTGAAAGGCAGGCAGTCATGAGCACGGAACGCAAAGTCGCCATCGTCACGGGCGCATCGCAGGGCATCGGAGCCGGTCTGGTCGACCGCTTCCTGGCCAAGGGCTATCGCGTGGTCGCCAACTCCCGCTCGATCAAGCCGAGCACCAAGCCGGACCTGTTGACGGTGGCCGGCGATATCGCCGACCCGGAGGTCGCCAAGCGGGTGGTGTCCACCGCCATCCAGCATTTTGGCCGGGTCGACACGCTGGTCAACAACGCCGGCATCTTCGTCTCCAAGCCGTTCATCGAATACACGGCGGAGGATTTCACCAACGTGATGTCGATCAACGTGGCCGGCTTCTTCCACGTCTCGCAGCAGGCTGCGGCGCGCATGTTGTCGCAGCGCTCGGGCCATATCGTCAACGTCACCACCAGCCTGGTCGATCAGCCGATCGCCGGCATCCCGGCCGCATTGGCTTCGTTGACCAAGGGCGGGCTCGATGCGGTCACGCGCGGGCTGGCGATCGAATATGCTGACAAGGGCATCCGCGTGAACGCCGTCTCGCCCGGCATCATCAAGACTCCGATGCACAAGCCGGAGACCCACGAGTTCCTGGCCAAGCTGCATCCGATGAACCGCATGGGCGAGATCAAGGAGATCGTCGACGCGGTGCTGTATCTGGACGGCGCCGGCTTCGTTACCGGCGAAGTGCTGCGGGTCGATGGCGGCCAACACGCCGGCCGCTGGTGATTTCAAACCGAGAGGAGAGCAATATGCCGTACGTGAATATCAAGGTGACGCGCGAGGGCACCTCGCCAGGCAGCAAGGGCGTCACGCGGGAGCAGAAGGCCGAGTTGATCAAGGGCGTCAGCGAGTTGCTGTTGAAGGTGTTGAACAAGCCGCTCGACGCGACGTTTGTCGTCATCAACGAGGTCGACATGGAAGACTGGGGCGTAGGCGGGCTGCCGGTCGAGGCGTGGCGTCAGAAGAATGCGGCCAAGCGTTAGCCGCATCAAAGGAGGTCGATGATGAACAGCTGGCATGATCGTCGCATTCTGGACTTGTTCGGCATCGACCTCCCCATCCTGCAGGCGCCGATGGCCGGCACCAGCACGCCCGAGATGGCGATCGCCGTCAGCGCGGCCGGCGGCCTCGGCGCGCTCGCCTGCGCGCAGCTCAGCGTCGAGCAGGCGCGCAAGGAGCTGGCGACCATCCGCGCGGGCACGAAAGGCCCGATCAACGTCAACTTCTTCTGCCACACCCCGCCGACGCCGGACCCGGGGCGCATCGCCGCCTGGCGCAAGCTGCTGGCGCCGTACTATCGTGAGCTCGGACTCGATCCGGCCTCGCCGATCCCCGAGACCAACCGGGTGCCGTTCGATGATGCATTCTGCAGCCTAGTCGAAGAGGCCAGGCCGGAGGTCGTGAGCTTCCATTTCGGATTGCCTGCGCCGTCGCTGCTCGACCGCGTGCGCGCAACCGGGGCCAGGATCCTTTCGTCCGCCACCACCATCGCCGAGGCGCGCTGGCTCGCGGAACGCGGCGTCGACGCGGTCATCGCCATGGGCCTAGAGGCCGGCGGCCACCGCGGCCACTTCCTCTCGGACGACATCGGCCTGCAGATGGGCACCTTCGCGCTGGTGCCGCAGGTGGTCGATGCGGTCAAAGTCCCGGTCATCGCCGCCGGCGGCATCACCGATGCGCGCGGCATCGTCGCGGCGTTTGCGCTCGGCGCATCGGCCGTGCAGATCGGCACGGCGTATATGTTGACTCCGGAGGCCAAGGTGACGGACTTGCACCGCCAGGCGCTCCGCAGCGCCAGCGACCATCACACTCTTCTCACGACTCTGTTCACCGGCCGGCCGGCGCGCGGCATGGTCAATCGGCTGATGCGCGATCTCGGCGCGATCAATCCCGCCGCGCCCAGCTTCCCGCTCGCAGCCGGCGCACTCCTGCCGCTGAAGGCCAAGGCCGAGGCGGCGGGATCGGGCGACTTCACCAATCTGTGGTCGGGTCAGGCCGCGAGCCTTGCCAGGGAGATGACGTCCGCGGAATTGACGCGGCGCCTTGCCGCCGAGGCGCTCGAGAAGCTCGCCCCCTAGCTGGGCGCTTGCCGCTCACTGGGTCGCGTCCTTGTAGGCCTGCAGCACGTCGGGACAGAGGCGTTCCGCCTCGCGCGTCATCAGCGCCTGCGCATCCGGATCGTTGGTCAGCTGCTTGTAATGGTCGGCGAGCGGGTCGGTCTCCACGGTCCCCGCGGCAACCGCCTGGTCGAGTATGGCCAGATCGTCGGGGGGAATGTTCGCCGCGACGAAGGAATCCACCAGGCAGCCCAGAAGCTCTAGCTCAAGCTCGTCGAGCACGCGAGGATCGTTGCGCTCCGCGACCCTGGCGGGCAGGCGTTCCTTCAAGAGCTCGACGTAGGTGCTGGCCGCCACGGCATGCTCGCTGAACAGCATCAGCACGATCGTCGCGAAGAGTCGGCAGCCCCGGCGCATGCTTACTTCTTTTTCTTGCGAGATGAAGCCTTCCGCCGGCCCCTGCGCAGCACCAGCACCGACCAGTCGCCGAGGCGCAGGCGGACGTCGAGCGTGAGGCCGGCCTCCTCGTGGGCCTGGAGCACGTCCTTCTCCTGTTCGCGCAACAGGCCGGACAGCACCGCACGGCCGTCCTTGGCCAGCACGCGCGCGAGGTCGGGCGCCAGCTGGATCAGCGGATTGGCGAGGATGTTGGCGGTGACGAGGTCGTACGGCGCATTGTCGCGGATCGCCTTGGCGCGGTAGCCGTCGGACTTCAGGATGCGCACCTGCTTGCCGAGCTTGTTGACCGCGGCGTTCTCCTTCGCCACCCGTACGGCGTCGGCATCGTTGTCGCCGGCCAGCACAGTGACATTGCACAGCCGCGCGACACCGAAGGCGAGGATGCCGGTGCCGGTGCCGACGTCGAGCGGCTTCTTGAATTTGCGCGACTTGGCGAGCTTCGCAACGGCGAGCAGGCAGCCCTTCGTGGTCTCGTGCCGGCCGGTGCCGAACGCCATGCCGGCGTCGATCTCCAGGCCGATCAGGTTCTTCGGCACCTTGCCCTTGAAGTGCGAACCATAGAAGAAGAACGGCCCGGCGCGGAACTCCGGCAGGCCCTTGCGGCTTTCCGCCAGCCAATCCTTGTCGGGTACGCGGTCGATCGTGGCGCGATGGCGGCCGAACGACTTCAGCGCTGCCGCCACGTCGCGCGCGGTCGGCTTCGTTTGGCCGATGACCTCGATCAGCCAGCCCTTGCCGTTGTCGGTCTCGAAGCTCGACATCGCCTCGCCAAACGGCTCCAGCGCGGACTCAAGAATGAGGCGCGCGTCCTCGGCGGGTTTGTGATCGAGCTGCAATCGGATTGACCACAGCGGCGCGCTGGCGCGGGCTTTTTGTTCTTTCATCAACTCCCCCAACCGTCATCACCGGGCCGACGCGAAGCGTCGCGACCCGGTGATCCAAGTTTCGTCGTATCGCCCTATCGCCAACTTGGATTGCCGGGTCAAGCCCGGCAATGACGGGAAAAAGGATGTGCGGTGGAGGCGCGTCATCCCGCCTGCTCCGCCGGCATGACGAAGCTGGCCATCACCTTTTTCACGCCGGCCTTGTCGAACGCGATCTCCAGCTTGTCGCCTTCCGCGTGCAGCACTTTGCCGTAGCCGAACTTCTGGTGAAAGATGCGCGCGCCGCTGGGATAGCGGCCGGCGCCGGTCTGCGCCACCGCTTCGGCGCTGAGATCGATCAAGGTGCCGCCGCGCCGGCCGAAGCCTTCGCGCAACGGCTGCCGGCCCCAGCCGGATTGTGGACCCATGTAGCGCTCGGACGGCCGCCACAGATGCTCCTCGTCGCGCTCGATATGCGCCTTGGGCAGCTCGGCGATGAAGCGCGAGGGCAGCGCGTTCTGCCACATATTGTGGACGCGCCGGTTGGCGGCGTAGGAGATGAGCGCGCGCTTCCTCGCCCGGGTGATGCCGACATAGGCGAGGCGCCGCTCCTCCTCGAGCCCCTTGACGCCGTTCTCGTCCAGCGAGCGCTGCGAGGGGAACAACCCCTCTTCCCAGCCGGGCAGGAACACGATGTCGAACTCCAGTCCCTTGGCGCCGTGCAGGGTCATGATGGTGATCATCTCACCGTCCGACGCGGCGGCGTTCTCCATCACCAGCGAGACGTGCTCGAGGAATCCGCCGAGGCTGTCGAACTCCTCCAGCGCGTGGATCAGCTCTTTCAGGTTCTCCAGCCGGCCCGGCGCTTCGATCGACTTGTCGTTCTGCCACATCGCGGTGTAGCCGGATTCATCCAGCACGATCTGCGCCAGCTCGGCATGCGGCGTCGTCTCGGCCAGCTTGCGCCAGGTCTCGAGATCGCGCACCAGCTGACCCAGGTTGCGGCGCGGCGCCGGCTTCAGCTCATCGGTCTCGACAATGCGGCGCGCCGCTTCCGGCAGCGAGATGTTCGAGGCGCGCGCGAGGTCATTCACCTGCTTTACAGTCGCATCGCCCAGGCCGCGCTTCGGCACGTTGACGATGCGCTCGAACGCGAGGCCATCGTCCGGCTGGTTGACCAGGCGCAGATAGGCCATCGCATCGCGGATCTCCTGCCGCTCGTAGAAGCGCGGGCCGCCGATCACGCGATAGCGCAGGCCGAGCGTGATGAAGCGCTCTTCGAACTCGCGGGTCTGGAAGCCGGCGCGCACCAGGATCGCGATGTCGTTGAGCGAGACGCCCTTGCGCTGCAGGTTCTCGATCTCCTCGCCGATCTTGCGCGCTTCTTCCTCGCCGTCCCAGGCGGCGGTCAGCTTGACCTTCTCGCCCTCGGCCATGTCGGTCCACAGGGTCTTACCGAGCCGTCCTTCGTTCTGCGCGATCAGGCCGGATGCCGCGGCGAGGATGTGCGGGGTCGAGCGGTAGTTCTGCTCCAGGCGGATGACCTTGGCGCCGGGGAAGTCGTGCTCGAAGCGCAGGATGTTTTCGACCTCGGCGCCGCGCCAGCCGTAGATCGACTGGTCGTCGTCGCCCACCACGCAGATGTTGCGATGGGCCTGCGCCAGCAGCCGCAGCCACAGATACTGCACGACGTTGCTGTCCTGATATTCGTCAACCAGGATGTAGCGGAACTGCTTCTGGTAGCGCGCCAGGATCTCCGGCTCGCGGTTGAACAGCGAGACGTTGTGCAGCAGCAGGTCGCCGAAGTCGCAGGCGTTCAAGGTCGCGAGGCGCTGCTGGTACTCGCGGTAGATGCCAAGGATGCGGCCGCCGCCCACTTCCGCCTGCTCAGCGGCGCTCACCTTCTCTGGCGTCAGGCCGCGATCCTTCCAGCGCTCGATGATGCCGTGCACCACGCGCGAGGGCCATTTCTGGCTGTCGAGTCCTTCGGCCTGGATGATCTGCTTGATGAGGCGCAGCTGATCGTCGGTGTCGATGATGGTGAAGTTGGGCTTGAGGCCCGCAGCCTCGGCATGGATGCGCAGGATACGCGCCGCGAGAGAATGAAAGGTGCCGAGCCACCAGCCTTCCACCGGCCGACCGATCAGCTGCGCCACGCGCGCCTTCATCTCGCCCGCAGCTTTGTTGGTGAAGGTCACAGCCATGATGTCGAACGACCGCGCCTTGCCTGTCATAAGCAAATGCCCGAGTCGCGTGGTCAGCGCGCGGGTCTTGCCGGTGCCCGCGCCGGCCAGCACCAGCACTGGTCCGTCCTGCGCCAGGACAGCCTCGCGCTGCCGGTCGTTGAGGCCGGCGAAATAAGGAAATCTGAGGTCGAGTTCGAGCGTCGATTCGGTCATGGCGAACTTTATACACATGGCCCGCGGCGCTTGACAGGGCAAGCCCGGAGGCTGACAACCGGGGCCGAAAACCCTCGCCGATCAATGATATTACAGCAGGAGATGCGCATGCCGAGCGCAGCCGAGACCATCAGCCTGCCGGGCGCCATGCCGGGGACCCAGCGCCAGTTGCGCGTGTTCTCGTTCGGCGATCCGGGCGCGCGGCCCAAGGCCTACCTGCAGGCCGGACTGCACGCCGACGAGCCCGCCGGCATGATGATCCTGCGCGAGCTGTGCAAGCTCCTGGCCGCGGTGGAAGAGTCGGGCGAGATCACGGGCGAGATCATCGTGGTGCCGATGGCAAATCCCTTGGGCGTCGACCAGGCGCTCAACAGCGCGATCATGGGCCGCTTCGAGCTGCGCTCCGGCGCCAATTTCAACCGCGCCTGGCCAGATCTTGTCAGTGGTCTCGCCGATTCCGTGCGCAAGCGCCTCGGCAAGGACTCCGGCGAGAATGTCGACCTGGTGCGGCGCGAGCTCAAGCGGCGGATCGCCGCATTGCAGCCGGAGAGTCCGATGATGGCGCAGCGCATCGCCCTCGCCCGCCGCGCCTACGACGCGGATCTGGTGGTCGACCTTCATTGCGACGACGAGGCGCTGCCCTACATGATGGCGCCGGATGAATTGTGGGACGAAGCGAAGCGTTTCGCCGCCGACGTCGGTGTCCATTCTTTGCAGCCGAACGGCGACAGCAGCGGCGCGCATTGCTTCGACGAGTGTTTCGCTGAGCCCTGGCAAGCACTCGCCAAGGAGTTCGGCGCCCGCGTGCCGCTCGCCTGCCAGGCCTTCACCTTCGAGATGGGCGGCGTGCTGGATGTCGATCCCAAGCAGGCGCAGCGATTTGCCCAGGGCTTCTTGCGCTATCTGCGCCGCATCGGCTGCATCGAGGGCGCGGCGCCGAGGCATCGCGCCAACGGCCTCAACGAATTCCGTGCGTTCGAGATGCTGGATAGTCCGGCTGGCGGACTCCTGCTCTATCGACAGAAGCTCGGCGACTGGGTGTCGCCCGGCGACGTGCTGGCGGAGATCGTCGATCCGACGGCGCCGGACCTCGACACCGAGCCGACCGTCATCAAAGCCGGCATGAAAGGCTGCGTGGTCTCGCGCCGGCTATCGCGGCAGGTTGCGTTCGGCGATTTCGTGGTGATGCTCGCCGGCCATAAGCGGCCGGCGAGCGGGAAGTCCAAGTCGTTGCTCGCCTGATCCCCAAGGTCAGCGCAGGCGCCGCCGCGTCACGCCGCCGACCCGTTCCAGCCCGGCATCGCGCAACAGATAGTCCGGCAGCCGGGTCGTCGATGGCCGCCGCCAGCGGCGCGCCAGATGGGTCATCAGCCTCGACAACCGGTTCGTTTCACCACGCCGGATCTCCATCGATCGCGGCTGTACTAAAGTGCGTGTCACAATCTTTCTCCTGCCGCCCGCCGGATGGCGGGCGGCACCAGTGTTGTCCCCACATTTGAATCGTCGCCGATGGTTCAGCGGCGGCGCTTAGCGCTGCGCCTTCGCCCCCAGCGGCGGATGGTCTTCCGCTTCGGTGTCGTGATAACGGCGTCCCGGCAGCGGGATCAGCATCGAGACCTGCCGGCGATAGCTCCGGTATTTCTCGCCGAACATGTTCACCAGATCGCGCTCCTCGAACCAGATGCCGATCAGGATGTAGGCCGTGCACGCCACCGCGAACAGCAGATGCCCCATGGTCATCGTCGGCGCCGACCAGAAGGCGATGACGAAGCCGAGATAGAGCGGATGGCGGACGCGCTTGTAGAGGAACGGCGTCCGGAACACCGGCTCGGGCGTATTCCAGCGCATCATCCGCGCCGCCACTTGGCGCAAGCCGAACAGCTCGAAGTGGTTCAGCAGGAACGTGGACAGCAGCAGGATGCCCCAGCCGATCCAGAACAGGCCGTGGATCACGGCGACCGCGACCGGGTTGGTGACGTTCCAGATCACCTCCGGCATCGGACGCCACTGCCACAGCAGCAGGGCCAGGGCAGCGGTCGCGAACACCACGAAGGTGCTGCGCTCGACCGATTTCGGCACCATCCGGGTCCACCAGCGCTTGAAACCCTGGCGTGCCATCACGCTGTGCTGGACGGCGAAAACGCCGAGCAGGACAACGTTGATGATCAGGGCCTCGAGCAGCGGGCCCGGTGTCCCGGAATCGATGGTTTTCGGCACGATGAAGTTGCCGATGAAGGCGATGGCGTAGGCGAATGTAACTAGGAACGCTACATATGCGCCGATGCCGTAGAGGACAGCAAGCATCCCTCCCATGACGATTCTCCTTTTCGTGTGGGGTGGGGACGGTCTAGTCCTCGGGTGTCAGCAGGCCCGCAATCTGCGATCAAAGGACCGTCAAAAGCGCGACAAAGGGTGTGGGACCTGCCACATCGCATGCAGGTTCGCTCCGGAGTATGATGGCGGTCACTCCGGATCAGCCCTGCTAGGGCGTTAACGAATTGGGTCAGGGGGCATATGGCTCGGCTTCGGGTGAACATGTTAGGCGGATTTGCCGCCTTCGGGCCGGACGGGTCGCCGCTTGCCCTGCCCACCCGCAAGGCGGAGGCGGTCCTGGCGCTATTGCTGTCGCGCAGCGGCGAAGCCCAGCCGCGCGAGCGGTTGATCGGCCTGCTGTGGGGCGACCGCGGCGACAAGCAGGCGCGCCACAGCCTGAGCCAGACCCTCACCGCCATCCGCGGGGCAATCGGGAACGATCCCTTCATCGCCGAGCGCGAAACCCTGGCCATCGACCCCGGCACGATCGACTCCGACGTAGTCGACCTGGCGGCGCTCGCCGAGCGCGACGACCTGGAGAGCCTGCGCGCCGCCGCCCAGCTGTGCCGCGGCCCGCTGCTCGAGGGGTTCCGGGTGCACGATGCCGCCTTCGATGAATGGCTGGCGCAGGAGCGCGTGCGCTTCCATCACCTCGGTATCTCGTTGCTGACCAGGCTTGCGGTGCGCGAAGCGGCCGCCGGCGATGCCATCGCCGCGATCACCGCGCTCGAACGCGCCCTGGCTCTGGATCCGCTGTCGGAAGAGGTCCATCGCCGGCTGATGCGGCTTCATCTCGACAGCGGCAACTACAACGCGGCGATCCGGCACTATCGCACCTGCAGCGAGGTGCTGAAGCGGGAACTTGGCACCGTGCCGGAGCCGGCAACGACCGCGCTCTATCAAGAAGCCCGCACCCGGCTCAAGGACGCGCCGGCGCCCGCGCCGGCCGACGTCCCCACCGATCGCCACCCGATGAGCGACGAGAAGCAGGACATCCGCTTCTGCACGACTGCCGACGGCGTGCGCATCGCGTTCGCTAGCGCCGGCAAGGGACCGCCGCTGGTGAAGTGCGCGAACTGGCTCAATCACCTGGAGTTCGATTGGCAAAGTCCGGTGTGGCGCCACCTGATGCGCGAGCTCAGCTCCGAATTCCGCCTGATCCGCTACGACGAGCGGGGCAACGGTCTTTCCGACTGGAAGGTCGACGACTTCTCCTACGAAGCCCTGGTGCGCGACCTGGAGAGCGTGGTCGATGCGGCGGGGCTCGACCGCTTTCCACTGCTGGGGATTTCGCAAGGCTGTGCGGTCGCCATCGGTTATGCCGTGCGCCACCCGGAGCGCGTGACGCGCATGGTGCTGCACGGCGGCTATGCCAAGGGCTGGCGCGCACGCGCCAATCCCTCCGAGATCGCGCGGCGCGAAGCAATGCTGACCCTGGTGCGCGAAGGTTGGGGCCAGGACAATCCTGCGTTTCGCCAGATATTCACCTCCTGGTACATCCCCGACGGCAGCCCGGAGCAGTGGCGCTGGTGGAACGACCTGCAGCGGATCTCGACTTCGCCGGAGAATGCGGCGCGGCTGATGATCGACCTGGGCAAGATCGACGTCAGCCACATGCTGGCGCAGGTATCGGTTCCGACGCTGGTGCTGCATAGCGTGAACGACGCCGCCGTGCCGTTCGCCGCCGGGCGTGAGCTGGCCAGCGCGATTCCCGGCGCGCGCTTCCTGCCGCTCGACAGCTGCAACCACGTGATCCTGGACCACGAGCCGGCGTGGCCGCGCTTCCTCGAGGAAATCCGTTCGTTCCTGCACGAGGACGACAAGGCGGGGCGTCGCCGGTCCGCGGGGTGAGCTTGACTCTTCGACGACGGCTGGGCGTAATTTGGCCTTCCCCGTCATTCGAAGAGTTGTTCCATGGGCAAAGTCGTTCAGCGCATCGATCTGGATTCCATGAGTCCGGGCACCGAGCGCTTCGTGAAGGCGCATCGCTACGGCAAGCCGGGCGCGCGGCCGAAGGCCTATCTGCAGGCCTCGCTCCACGCCGACGAGATTCCGGGCATGCTGGCGGCGCATCACCTGATCGGCCTGCTCGATGACGCTGCCGCGCGCGGCGAGATCAAGGGCGAGATCATCGTGGTGCCGGTCGCCAATCCGGTCGGCGCCGGGCAGGTCATCAACACCACCTTCGCCGGCCGCTACGACTTCCGCAGCGGCATCAACTTCAACCGGCGCTGGCCCGATCTGTCGCAGGGCCTCGCCGCCAAGGTGAAGGGCAAGCTCGGCAAGGACGCGGACGCCAATGTCGCAGTCGTGCGCAAGGCGCTGGGCGAGGCCGTCGACCAGATCTATGCGGTCGGCGAGAATGCCAAGCTGCGCCGCGAGCTGATGCGGCTCGCCTACGATGCGGATTTCGTGCTCGACCTGCATTGCGACGACATCGCGCTGATGCACATCTACACCACCAACCAGTTCTGGCCGCGCGCCCAGGACCTGGCTGCCGAGGTCGGCGCGGCGGCGGTGCTGTTGTGCGACGATTCGGGGGCGGCCTCGTTCGACGAGACCTTCTTCCTGCCCTGGTACCGGCTGCAGAAGGAAGTCGGGCCGGACTATCCCGTGCCGGCGCCTATCCTCACCTCGACCATCGAGTTCCGCGGCCAGGCCGATGTCTATGACGAGCTGGCGAGCCAGGATGCGCGCGGCCTGTTCCGCTTCCTGCAGCGGCGCGGCCTCATTGCCGGCGATCCAGGTCCGGCGCCGGCGCTCAAGGCCAAGGTCACCAACCTCGACGCCTGCGAGATCCTGCGCACGCCCAGGGCCGGCATCATCGCCTATCGCAAGCGCGAGGGCGACGTGGTGAAGGCCGGCGACGTGATCGCCGACATCGTCGATCCGCTGGCCGACGATCCGAAGAAGGCGCGGATCGAATTGCGCTGCCAGTCCGACGGGCCGATCCTCTCGACCCGCGCCATGAAGGCGGTGGCGGCCGGGGATTCGGTGGTCATGATCGTCGGCGACAAGGCGATGCCCAATCCCACGGGATTGATGCTGAGCGACTAGGCGATGACCGCGCTCAAGGTCTTCGGCGCAGTCGGTTCCGGCTCCATTCCCGTCGAGGCGACGCTGACTCTGCTGGGCATTCCGTACGAGCTGGTCGAAGGCGTCACCTGGGTCGATGAAGCCGCGCGCAAGCGCGTCGAGGCCGTCAACCCGATGCGGCAGGTGCCGGCGTTGGTTTTTCCCTCGGGCGAGATCATGACCGAGAGCGCCGCGATCCTGATCCATCTGGCGGACGCGCATCCGGAAGCGCGATTGGCGCCGCCGGTCGGCGACCCCCGGCGCGCGCAATATCTGCGCTGGATGGCCTATGTCTCGTCCTCGATCTATGCGCTGTTCTGGATCAAGGGCGACCCTATGCGCATCGCCGCCAGCAAGGAAGACGCGCCGCGGGTGATCGACCGCGTGCACGATCGCATCGCTGCGTGCTGGGACAACATGGATAAGCAGATCACACCCGGCCGCTACATCCTCGGCGACGAGTTGTCGGTGCTCGACCTCTACGTGACCGTCGTCTCGCGCTTCGGCCCCTGGCGCACGCGATTCTACCGGACCGCGCCGAAGATGGCCGAGATCGTCCGCCGCGTGGACGCGGACCCGCGGCTCAAGGATTTCTGGGCTCGGCGCTATCCGTTCGAGGAAGGGTGGGAGCGTTAGCATCGCTTGCCGCCGACACGCGCAGCCGGCCACCAATACCACCGTCACCCCGGCCTTGAGCCGGGGTCCATTCATCCGCGGCACGAGCAGCGGTTACAAGGCGCGACTCCATATCCGCCTGAGTGTCGGCGCAGTGGACCCCGGATCAAGTCCGGGGTGACAGGTGAGTGAGTGGCCGCAGCGTACCTACCCCCGCCGCTTGTTCCCGATCGCGATGCCGCGCCCTGCTTCCGGCGGGCGCGGGAGCTGGTCGTGCACCGCTTTGATCTCCGCCAGGCGGTCGAAGAACTCGTCTGGCATCTCCGCCACCCGGCGTTCCTTGAAGTTCACGAACAGCAGCAGCCATTCGCACGTGGCGGCGATGCTGCCGTCGGTCTTACGCATGGTGTTGAACCAGCGGATGCGCTTGCGGTCGAAGTCGAGGAGGATCGTCTCGACCGCGAAGCTTTCGCCCAGGAACAGCTCGCCCTGATAGGTGATGTGGTTCTCGGCCGCGAAGGTGGTGAAGCCGCGCGCCTGCACTTCGGCGAAATCCAGGCCCCAATGGCGGTAGACCCCATAAAACGCGTCGTCGAACGCCTTGAGGTAGAAGGCGACGTTCATGTGGTTGTTCTCGTCCACCCACTCGGGCAGGACCTTAAGATCGCTCCAGACGAACGGGGCGGGAATCGACATCATTTTCCCTCAAGATGGAATGAAACGATACAGAGTGCGCCGCAACATGCCGGGGCGCTCAGGCGCCGGTCAAGCACGGCACGAACGCGTCCCACGTGCATCCCCCAGGCTGCTTGGGGAAAACCTGCGGGAAAGCGGCTGGCGCCCTGCGGAATGACGGCGCGCCCGGCAGACTGACCTGCCGCAGCGCGTCACGGCCATCACCCTGTCGCGATAGTGGCAAGATTATGACCTGGGCGTTGACTCCGCTTGCGCAACGGCCCTAGGTTTCGGCCAAGGCAGCCAGGGAAATTCAAACAAGATCAAGGCTGTCCGACCTTACACGTGGGAGACTGAAACAATGAAACGTCGACTTTTGGGGGCCGTTGCAGCGGCCGCGATCGCGTTTGGCTTCGCGAACGCCGCCGATGCCAAGACCCTGGTTTATTGCTCCGAGGGCAGCCCGGAGAATTTCAATCCGCAGATCAACACCACTGGCACCAGCTTCGACACCGCCTATCCGGTGTTCAACCGCTTGGTGGAGTTCAAGCCCGGCACCACCGAGATCGAGCCGGGGCTGGCGGAGTCCTGGGACGTCTCGGATGACGGCAAGGTCTACACCTTCCATCTGCGCAAGGGCGTGAAGTTCCACGCGCGCGGCGATTTCTCGCCGAGCCGCGACTTCAACGCGGACGACGTGGTCGCCACCTTCAACCGGATGTGGAAGAAGGACGATCCCTATCACGGCGTGTCGGGCGGCGCGTACGACTACTTCAACGACATGGGCATGGCGGACCTCATCGGCGCGATCGACAAGGTCGACGCGAACACGGTGAAGTTCACCCTGACCAAGCCGGAATCGCCGTTCATCGCCAATCTCGGCATGGACTTCGCGGCGATCCACTCCGCGGAATACATGGCGCAGATGCTGAAGGCGGGCACGCCCGAGCAGGTCGACCAGAACCCGATCGGAACCGGCCCGTTCGTGCTAAACTCCTACCGCAAGGACGATCGCATCATCTACAACGCGAACGTCAACTACTTCCGCGGCAAGCAGCCGATCGACCGTCTGGTGTTCTCGATCACGCCTGACCAGGCGACGCGCGAAGCCCGGCTTGAGGCCGGCGAGTGCGACGTCATTCCGTATCCGAACCCGGCCAACGTCGCGAAGCTGAAGGCCAATCCGAATCTCCAGGTGCTGGAGCAGGAAGGTCTCAACGTCGGCTACCTCGCGATGAACGTGAAGAAGCCGCCGTTCGACAACGTCAAGGTGCGCCAGGCCATCAACATGGCGATCGACAAGGAAGCCATCCTGGCGGCGGTCTATCAGGGCGCCGGCAAGGCGGCGAAGAACCCGATCCCGCCGACGATCTGGTCGTATGACGATGCGGTCCAGGCCTATCCGTACGATCCGGAGCAGGCGAAGGCCATGCTGGCGGAAGCCGGCGTCAGCAACCTCCAGACCGACCTCTGGTACATGCCGGTGCAGCGTCCGTACAATCCGGATGCCAAGAAGATGGCCGAGCTGATGCAGGCTGACCTCGCGAAGGTCGGCATCACCGCGGAACTCAAGACCTTCGAGTGGGGCGAGTACCGCAAGCGCCTGCAGGCCGGCGAGCACCAGATGGGCATGCTGGGCTGGACCGGCGATAACGGTGATCCGGACAATTTCATGGGCGTGCTGCTGTCCTGCGGCTCGGCGCGTGAAGGCGGCCAGAACGTCGCCAAGTGGTGCGACGAAGGCTTCACCAAGCTGATCGACGATGCCAAGCAGATCTCCGACGTGGAGAAGCGCACCGCGCTCTACAAGCAGGCTCAGGAGATCTTCCACGACCAGGCGCCGTGGGTGCCGGTCGCGCACTCCCTGGTCAGCATGCCGATGAGCAAGAAGGTGTCGGGCTACAAGGTGCACCCGCTGGGCACGCACATCTTCGAAGGCGTCGACATCGCCGAGTAATCTGAGTTGTCCTCGGGGGCGGGGAAAGGAAACTTTCCCCGCCCCTCCTCTTTTGACCGATAGTTACTCATGCTCCGTTTCGTCCTGACGCGCCTCGGGCTGGTGATACCGACGTTTCTCGGTATCATTCTCCTGACCTTTGTCCTCATCCGCCTGGTGCCAGGCGATCCGATCGAGGTGCGTGTGGGCGAGCGCGGCATCTCGCCCGAGCGCCACGCCGAGCTGCTGCATGAGATGGGCCTCGACCGTCCGCTCTACGTGCAGTTCTTCGACTATGTCGGCGGCGTCCTGCAGGGCGACCTGGGGATTTCCGTCATCACCCATCGCCCCGTCATGGACGAGTTCCTGACACTGTTTCCGGCGACGGTCGAGCTGGCGATCTTCGCTCTGATCTTCTCCACCTTGGTCGGATTGCCGGCCGGCGTGCTGGCCGCCGTCAAACGCGGCTCGGTCTACGACCACGTGGTCATGGGCACCAGCCTCACCGGCTATTCGATGCCGATCTTCTGGTGGGGCCTGCTGCTGATCCTCTTCTTCTCCGTCGATCTCGGCTGGACGCCGGTCGCCAAGCGCCTGTCCGACGATTATTTCGTCGACGAGGTCACCGGCTTCATGCTGATCGACACGCTGTTGTCGGACGAGAAGGGTTCGTTTCTCAACGCCCTGCATCATCTGATCCTGCCGACAATCGTGCTTGGCACCGTGCCGCTCGCCGTGACCGCGCGCATGACGCGCTCCGCCATGCTGGAGGTGCTGGGCGAGGACTACATCCGCACCGCCCGGGCCAAGGGGCTCGGCGTCTATCGCATCGTCGCAATCCATGCGCTACGCAATGCGCTGGTGCCGGTGGTGACCGTCATCGGCCTGCAGGTCGGCACCCTGATGGGCGGCGCCATCCTGACCGAAAGCGTGTTCTCGTGGCCGGGCATCGGCAAGTGGCTGGTGGAGTCGATCGGCCGCCGCGACTATCCCGCTCTGCAAGGCGGCGTGCTGGTGATCGCGGCCCTGGTGATGACCACCAATCTGGTGGTCGATCTGATGTACGGTCTGCTCAACCCGCGCATTCGGCACAAGCGGTAGGAGTGGCACCATGACCGACACCACTCTTGCCGCCACGCCCGTCGCCAAAACGATCTCTCCCGCGCATGAGGTCTGGCTGTCGCTGAAGGCCAACAAAGGCGCGCTGGCCGGCCTCGTTGTCATTGTCGTACTGGTGCTCGCCGCAGTCCTGGCCGACGTGATCGCGCCCTATCACTACGCCGAAGTCTTCAAGGAATGCGTAGTCAAGCAGTGCCCGCCGGTCTGGCAGGACGGCAGCGACTCGCGTTTCCTGCTCGGCGCGGACGCCGTGGGGCGCGACCTGCTGTCCAGGATCATCTACGGATCGCGCTACTCCCTGTTCATCGGCACCATCGTCGTCACTATATCGCTGGCCGCCGGCATCCTGTTCGGCCTGCTCTCCGGTTTCTTCCGCGGTACGGTCGATATCCTGATCATGCGCGCGATGGACATCATCCTCTCCGTCCCCAGCCTGCTGCTGGCGCTGGCGATCGTGGCCATTCTCGGCTCGGGTCTGCTCAACGCGATGATTGCGGTCGCCATCACCTACGTGCCGCACTATGCCCGCCTGGCGCGCGCAGCGGTGCTGACCGAACTGCCGAAGGACTATGTGACCGCCTCGCGCGTCGCCGGGGCGGGAACCCTGCGCCTGATGCTGAACACCGTGCTGCCCAATTGCCTGGCGCCGCTGATCGTGCAGGCGACCTTGAGCTTCTCCACCGCGATCCTCGACGCCGCGGCGCTCGGCTTCCTCGGCTACGGCGCGCAGGCGCCGACGCCGGAATGGGGCACCATGCTGGCCGACGCCCGCACGCTGATCCGCTCCATGCCCTGGGTGGTGACACTCCCAGGCCTCGCCATCCTCATCACGGTGCTGGCCTTCAATCTGCTGGGCGACGGGCTGCGCGATGCGCTCGACCCGAAGCTGAAGCGCTGACCGCCATGCCTTTGCTCGAGATCCACAACCTCGCGGTCGAATTCCAGACCCATCGCGGCCCGTTCCGTGCGGTGGACGGCATCGACCTCACGCTCGAGCCCGGCGAGCTGCTGGGCGTGGTGGGCGAATCCGGCTCCGGCAAGAGCGTCACCATGCTCGCGGTCATGGGCCTCATCGCCTGGCCGGGCAAGGTGACGGCGGATGTCATGCGCTTCGACGGCATCGACCTCTTGTCTTTGTCGGACCGCGAACGGCGCAAGATCGTCGGCAAGGACATCGCGATGATCTTCCAGGAGCCGATGACCAGCCTCAACCCGTCCTTCAGCGTCGGCTACCAGATCATGGAGACGCTGGCGGTGCATGAGGGCGGCTCGCGATCGGAGCGTCGCCGCCGCACCATCGAGCTACTGGAGCAGGTCGGCATTCCCGCCGCGGCGACGCGGCTCGATTCCTTCCCGCACCAGCTGTCTGGCGGCATGTGCCAGCGCGTCATGATCGCGATGGCGATCGCCTGCAATCCCAAGCTTCTGATCGCCGACGAGCCGACCACCGCGCTCGACGTCACCATCCAGGCGCAGATCCTGGATCTTCTGGCGTCCTTGAGCCGCGACCGCAACATGGCGATGGTCCTCATCACCCACGACATGGGCGTGGTGGCGGAGACCGCACAGCGCGTGAGTGTGATGTACGCCAGCCAGCAGGTGGAGGAGCAGACGGCCGAGCGGCTGTTCGAGCAGCCGCGCCATCCCTATACCGCGGCGCTGCTGGAGGCGCTGCCCGAGCGCGCCAGCGGCAAGCGGCTCAACACCATTCCGGGCGTCGTGCCGGGCATCGCCGACCGGCCGAGCGGCTGCGTGTTCAATCCGCGTTGCGGCTTTGCCCAGGAGCGTTGCCGCGTCGAGCTTCCCGCCCTGGAAGCCAAGCTCGGTGCGCGCGTGCGCTGCCATTTCCCGATCGGCGGAGGCGCCGCGTGAGCGCCGTCGCAGCGTCAGTGCAGGCGCCCGCCGCCGCCACGACCAAGCCGGTCCTGGAAGCCAAGGACCTGCAGCGCCACTACCGGATCGGGCGCGGCCTGTTCAAGCCGGCCGCCGTGCTGAAGGCGGTCGCGGGCGCGAGCTTTACGCTGACGGCCGGCCGCACCCTGGCGGTGGTGGGCGAATCGGGCTGCGGCAAGTCGACCCTTGCCCGCATGGTGACGATGATCGAGCGGCCGACCGAGGGCCATCTCATGATCGAGGGCACCGACGTGGTCGGCTGTGGCAAGCAGGAGCTGCACGCCCTGCGCCCTAAGGTGCAGATGGTATTCCAGGATCCCTACGGCTCGCTCAACCCGCGCAAGCAGGTCGGCCAGATCCTGGGCGAGCCGCTCGAGATCAACACCAACAAGTCGGCCAAGGAGCGGATCGAGACGGCACGCGCGATGATGGCACGCGTCGGCCTGCGGCCGGAATTCTATACCCGCTATCCGCACATGTTCTCCGGCGGCCAGCGCCAGCGCATCGCGATCGCCCGCGCGCTCATCCTCAATCCGCGCATCGTGGTGGCGGACGAGCCGGTGTCGGCGCTCGACGTTTCGATCCGCGCACAGGTGCTGAACCTGCTGATGGACCTGCAGGCCGAGTTCAACCTCGCCTACCTCTTCATCTCGCACGACCTCAGCGTGGTGCAGCACATCGCCGACGAGCTGATGGTGATGTATCTGGGCCGGCCGGTCGAACAGGGGCCGAAGCAGGTGATTTTCGATGAGCCGCGCCATCCCTATACCCAGGCGCTGCTGGCGGCGACGCCGTCGGTCGATCCCAAGGCGCGCTCCAAGCGCCTGACGGTGAAGGGCGAGTTGCCTTCGCCGATCAATCCGCCGCCGGGCTGCGCCTTCCATCGCCGCTGCCCGTTCGCGACCGAGATCTGTGGCCAGGAGCGCCCGGAGCTGCGGCCGTTCTCCGGCCGCATGGTGGCCTGCCACCACGTGGAAAAGACTCTCTAGCCCGTTCGATTCGGTTGGGGAAAGACGCGTCCGTCGCCTCTGCTTCACGCACTTGTGCGGTGGCCCGGATCGACCGGCCACCCACGTCTTGTGCCGTGTGCAACCGTCTTACGGCTGGAATCGCCAGATTCCGCCGCTTCCAAAGTCGGTTTGGAAACATGGTTGACGCCAGCATGAGATATTTTTGCCACAACAGGCTTCGGGTCCCTCGAAAGGCCCGTTTCCGGTCTATGGCTTAATCTCTGGAGCTATGCTAACTCATCGGCAGGGCGCGATAATCCTGGCATGGCAGTGATTTTGCCGGCGTTAAGTTACGAACAGTTAACTTGCGCTGTGTGACGATCCGGCCACGCGTGGATGACCAGCGTCTCGAATGGGGTTTCGGCGGCAGGGGTGTCGTCGGATCGTGGGGGCGGTGGAACGGCTCGCGAAGGGCCAGGCCAGACCAAGGGCCAACTGCCGACAGAAGGTTGATCGAATGATGCCGCTCAAGACTTCCAAGTTTCGCGTCACGCTGATCGCAGCGACGCTCGGTCTTTCCGTGCTCGCCGCCGGCTGTGCGACCAAGCCCGACCCCTCGGACACCGCCGCGGTCGAGGCCTATAACGAGGCCAACGATCCGCTCGAGCCGATGAACCGTTATTTCTTCGAGGTCAATCAGTTCCTCGACGAGATTCTGCTGAAGCCGTTCGCAGGCTGGTATCACATCGCACTGCCCGATCCGGCCGAGGATGGCGTGCGCAACTTCCTGCGCAACCTAAAGTCCCCGGTCATCCTGGCCAACGACCTGTTCCAGGGCGAATTCAGCCGCGCCGGCACCACGGTCGCGCGCTTCTTCATCAACTCGACCATCGGCATCGGCGGCTTCATCGACGTCGCGAGCATGATGGACATGAACTACCACGAAGAGGATTTCGGCCAGACGCTCGCGGTCTATGGCGCCGGCGAAGGCCCCTATCTCCATCTGCCGATCATCGGCTCCGGCAACCCGCGCGACTATTCGGGCCGCATCGTCGACTACGCGCTCGATCCGCTGACCTGGGTGGGCTACGCCTACAACGTGTCGGAGATCAACACCGCGCGCGCCGGCCTCGAGGCGATCGACACCCGCGCCCGCAATCTCGAAGCGATCGATGAGCTCAAGAAGGGCTCGGTCGATTTCTACGCGACCGTGCGCAGCCTCTATCGCCAGCACCGCAACGATCTGATCCGCAATGGCGAGAGCGAGCAGCAGGCCTCGCAGCAGATCATCACCGACGAGATGATTCCGGAAGACGGCGATGTGCCGGTCGATTTCAAGGCGGCGCAGACGGAAGACCAAGTCACCGTAGCGGAGTAGTCATGCTTAAAGCGATGTCGACGCGCCGGCTGCTTCTCGCCGCCGGTCTGGCTGTGCTTGGATCGACCCTTGCGCCCGCTGTGCAGGCGTCGGCCGATCCGACCGCCTTTATCCAGCAAGTGAGCAGCAAGGCCATCACCGAGATGGCCCCGGCCGCGAGCGAGACCGACAAGCAGCGCGCCGCCAAGTTGAAGCCGCTGCTCGAGCAATATTTCGACATGCCGTCGATCGCGAAATACATGCTGGGCAGCTATTGGCCCAAGGCGACGCCGCAAGAGCAGAGCGAGTTCACCGCGGTCGTGACCGACTTCCTCGCCCTCGCCTACGGCAAGCGCTTCGCCAGCTATACCGGCCACCAGATGGCCGTGGGCCGCGTGCGCGACGAGGGTGACGGCCGCACCACCGTGTTCTCGACCGTCCAGCTGCCGAACGGCGAGCCGGCCAGGGTCGACTGGACCATCGAGGCCGCCGGCGATTCCTACAAGATTGCGGACGTGAAGGTCGAAGGCCTCAGCCTCGCCGACACCCACCGCCAGGAGTTCGCCTCCGTCATCAACAACAACGGCGGCAGCGTCGGCAAGCTGATCGAGATCCTGAAAAAGAAGGTCGGGAACTGAGTTTCCCGCCGGACTGAATCGAAAGGCCGCGGAGCGATCCGCGGCCTTTTTCGACTCCTGCCGAGACCGAGCCAAACTGACGCAGATTGGCATTTCGGGCGCGGTCGAGCCGGCAATTTCCGAGTGGGTCAGTCATCTATCAACGTCAATGCGATCAGGCGACAAGCCGGCTATACTTGCGCGGCTTACTCGGAATTTGCGCGCTGCCATCGCCGCTGAATCGGGCGCGCTTTATGGCGGCGGCCCGAACACTGCGGCAAAATGGCAGTTCCCTCAGGGATATCCCTAAGGCCCATATTGCCTTTCGTGGACAGCGCGTGCGTAGTTGCGAGCTGAATGGTCCGCCGACGCTCGCCGCGCGGATGTTTTTGTGTGGCGCATTCCAGAAAAAGTGCAGAGGCGCGCGCCGGACGGATGATCGAGGCGTTCTTTCGTTAGCGTAAACGGGAACGGTCTGGGGCGTGGAGGAAGGGGCGCGATGATCGGACAACTCACCAAGATCGAGCGGCAGGTCGCGCTCATCATTCTTTCTGCTCTGGCGCTGGTCGGCCTCACGATGACGGCGGCCGGGCGCGACGACCCGTTCGGCATGCAGGGCGCCATCGTGCTGCTCGCCGCCGTCGCCGGCCTGTTCTGCGTCATCTCGGGGCTGTTCGATCCGGAGCCGGCAGAAGACCGCCTCGATCGCTACTACGACGATCCGAGCAAGATCGGGATCCTGCTTGCAATGGTCTGGGCGGTGTTCGGGCTGTTCGTCGGCGACTGGGTGGCCTGGCTGCTGGTCAATCCCGATCTCACCTTCGATGCCGGCTGGTCGAGCTTCGGCCGGCTCCGTCCGGTCCACACCACCGGCGTCATCTTCGGGTTCGGCGGCAACGCCCTCATTGCCACGTCCTTCTATGTCATGCAGCGCACATCGCGCGCGCGGCTCCCCGGCCAGCTCGGCCCGATGTTTGTGCTGTTCGGCTACAACCTGTTCTGCCTGCTGGCGGTCAGCGGCTACATGATGGGCATCACGCAGTCGAAGGAATATGCCGAGCCCGAATGGTACGCGGATATCTGGCTGGTGATCGTGTGGGTCACCTACCTCCTCATCTATCTGCGCGTGCTCGTCCGCCGCAAGGAACCCCATATCTACGTGGCCAACTGGTACTACATGGCGTTCATCCTGGTCGTCGCCATGCTGCACATCGTCAACAACCTGGCGGTTCCGGTCTCGCTCGCCGGCGCCAAGAGCTATTCCCTGTTCGCCGGCGTCCAGGACGCAATGACGGAATGGTGGTACGGCCACAATGCCGTCGCCTTCTTCCTGACCGCCGGGTTTCTCGGCATGATGTATTACTACCTGCCGAAGCGCGCCGGCCGCCCGATCTTCTCCTATCGCACGTCGATCATCAGCTTCTGGGGCATCACGTTCATGTACATGTGGGCGGGGTCGCACCATCTGCACTACACCGCCCTGCCCCAGTGGGTGCAATCGCTCGGCATGACCTTCTCGGTCATGCTGCTGGTGCCGTCCTGGGCATCGGCGGGCAATGCGCTGCTGACGCTCAACGGCGCCTGGCACAAGGTGCGCGACGACGCGACGCTGCGCTTCATGATGGTGGCCGCGGTGTTCTACGGCCTCTCCACCTTCGAGGGATCTTTCATGGCGATCCGCTCGGTGAACTCGCTGTCGCACTACACGGACTGGACCGTCGGCCATGTCCATGCCGGCGCCCTCGGCTGGGTCGCCATGATCACCTTCGGCTCGATCTATGCGTCGGTGCCGTGGCTGTGGAAGCGCGAGGCGATGTATTCGGCCAAGCTGGTCGAGGTGCATTTCTGGCTCGCGCTGGCCGGCACCCTCGTCTACGTGTTCGCGATGTGGAACTCCGGCATCATCCAGGGACTGATGTGGCGGACCTACAATGACACCGGCACGCTCGCCTATTCCTTCGTGGATTCGCTGGTCGCGATGCACCCCTACTACATCGCGCGCGCGATCGGCGGATTGCTGTTCCTGATCGGCGCCGTCGTCGGTTGCTACAACATCTGGATGACCATCCGTGTTGTGCCGCAGGAGCGCGAACCCGCCGTCGACCAGCCCGAGCCCGCGCCCGCCCGCGCCGCTCTGCAGCCAGGGGAGTGAGCGGCGATGTTCGGTCTTCACTACCGGCTGGAACGCAAGGCGATCGGGCTCGTGCTCGCCATCATCGGCGTCGCCTCGATCGGTGGCCTGGTCGAGATCGCGCCGCTGTTCACCATTCACCAGACGGTCGAGGACGCGCCCGACATGCGGGTCTACACGCCGCTCGAGCTGGCGGGCCGGAACATCTATATCCGCGAGGGCTGCTATGCTTGTCATTCGCAGATGATCCGCACCCTGCGCGACGAGGTGGAGCGTTACGGCCCTTATTCGCTGGCGGTCGAATCCAAATACGATCACCCGATGCTGTGGGGCTCGAAGCGCACCGGCCCGGACCTGGCCCGTATCGGCGGCAAGTATTCCGACGAGTGGCATGTGGCGCACCTCCACAATCCGCGCGACGTGGTGCCGGAATCCGTCATGCCCGCCTACGGATGGCTCATGCGCACGACGCTGCGCACAAGCGATCTCGGCGCCAACCTGGAGGCGATGCGCGCGGTAGGCGTGCCCTATACCGACGAGATGATCGCCAACGCGGCCGCGGATGCCGCCGGGCAGGCCGCTCCGGATACGCCGGCCGCGGCGGGCGTGGCGGAGCGCTACGGTGCGGCCACCACCGTCCACGCGTTCGATGGAAGGCCGAGCGAACTGACCGAGATCGATGCCGTGGTCGCCTATCTGCAGATTCTCGGCCGGCTCACCGACGCGGCGCACAAGCCGGTCGCATTGGGGGAATGACCATGACCCATGACACGCTGGTCTGGTTCTCGAAGTCGTTCGGCCTGTTCTACCTGCTGGCGCTGTCGATTGCGGTCCTGGTGTACGCCTTCTGGCCGTCGAATAAGCAGCGCTTCGACCGCGCCGCGGACGCGATCCTGCACGACGAGGACAAGCCATGTCGGTAGAAGAGCGCGATCCTCATTCCGGCTATCTCACGACCGGACATGAGTGGAACGGCATCAAGGAGCTGAATACGCCGGTTCCGCGCGCGGTCTATTTCTTCCTGGTCGTGACGGCGCTGTTCGCCGTCGGCTACTGGATCCTGATGCCGACTTGGCCCCTCGGCCTGACCTATACCAAGGGCCTGCTTGGCATCGACCAGCGCGCCATCGTTTCCGAGTCCCTGAAGGAAGCGGCGCTCGACCGCGCCGCGCTGGTGGACCGCATCGCATCGGCGGACGATGCGACGATCCAGGGCGATCCGCCGCTGATGGCGTTCGTGCGCCACACCGGCCACACCCTGTTCGGCGACAATTGCGCGGCCTGCCACGGCCGCAACGCCCAGGGCGGCAAGGGATACCCCAGTCTCACAACCGCCTCCTGGCTGTGGGGCGGGAATCCCGCGACGATCGCCGAGACCATCCGGGTCGGCATCAATTCCACTCATCCTGACACCCGCGTATCGCAGATGCTCGCCTTCGGCCGCGACGGGATGCTGCCCCGTGATGACGTCACTAAGGTTGTCGCCTATGTGCGAAGCCTCACTGCGGCGACCGATGCACCCGCCGAGCCGATCGCGGATGGCAAGGAGGTCTTTGCCGCCAACTGCGTGTCCTGTCATGGCGCCGATGGCAAGGGAAAGACGGATGTCGGCGGGCCGGACCTGACCGACCAGTTCTGGATCTATGGCGGCGACCTGCAATCCATCTTCGACACGGTCTGGAGCGGCCGGCAGGGGCACATGCCGACCTGGGAAGCGCGCCTGTCGGCGATCGACCGGAAGATCCTCGCCCTCTATCTGGTCGATCTGAAGGAAGCGGGCCAATGAGCCGCGCCAAGACCGCGATCCTGCTGGCCGTTGCCGCCGGGCTGCTGCTGGTCATCGGCGCCAACGCGCATCTCGTCTATGTGGCGGTGACGTCGCAACCGGACTGCGTCGCGCATCTGAGGCCGGGCGAAGCGGGCGCACAGAGCGGCTCGTTCAGTGCCGCGCAATCGAACTGCTCGCCGCAGCAAGCCGGCGCGCCGTCGGAGTGAGGAAGCCAATGCCGACGATCCCTGCCGTCATGCCGCCGCTGCCCCGTGACAAGACCTTGAACCGGGGCCATGCACCGGCGACGGCGTTCCAGTGGCTGAACGCTGGATGGCACGACCTGCTCATCCAGCCGGCGGCGAGCCTCATCTATGGCGTGATCGTCTTTCTCATCTCTGCGGCGATCGTCGGCGGGCTGTTCGCGTTCGGCTGGGACTATATCCTGTTCCCAGCGTTCGCCGGCTTCATGGTGGTCGGACCGATCGTCGCTGTCGGCCTGTACGAGAAGAGCCGCGCGATCGCGGCCGGCGCGCCGGTCAGCCTGGCGCGGATGATTTTCGTCCGCCCCGCGTCTGGCGGGCAAATCCTCTTCACCGGCGTCCTTCTGTGCCTGCTGATGCTGCTGTGGATGCGCGCCGCCGTCATCATCTACGCGCTGTTCTTCGGGCTGCGGCCATTCCCGGGCCTGGAACATATCGCGCCGATGCTGTTCACGACGCCGATCGGCGGGGCGATGGTGATCGTGGGAGGCGCCGTGGGCGCGCTGTTCGCGGCCTTCTCCTTCGCCATCAGCGTGTTCTCGATCCCGATGATGCTTGAGGAGCGGGTCGATGCGCTGACTGCGATGGGCACCAGCATGGCTTTGGTCTGGAACAACCGGCCGGTCATGCTGACCTGGGGCGCGATCGTCCTCGCCCTGTTCCTGTTCAGCCTGGTGACCGGACTCCTGGGACTGATCGTGGTGTTTCCGGTGCTGGGCCACGGGACCTGGCATGTCTATCGCGCGATCCGGCGGTAGGAGCGCCCGGTGAGCTGCTGCGTGCCAAGCGCCGAGCTCGCCCTTGCGATGGGCGAGTCGAACAGCGCCGGCAACGAGTTGCTCCTGGCGAGCCGCGTTGTCGGCGAGAACCTGCGGCAAAGCGATCTGTCCGTGCCGGCGATGCATTGCGGCGGCTGCATCCAGACAATCGAGCGCGCGCTCGGCGGGCTGCCCGGCGTCGAGCATGCGCGGGTCAACCTCTCGACCCGGCGCGCCACGATCCGCTGGCGCGGCGAGGCCCCGCCTCCGGTCATTGCCGCGCTGAAGGCCGTCGGCTACGAAGCCCATCTCTACGACTTCGGCGCCGAGGAAAAGGACGTCGTCCTCAGAGAGCTGGTGTGGGCGCTCGCGGTCGCCGGCTTCGCCGCCAGCAATATCATGATGCTGTCGGTCGGAGTCTGGTCCGGCGCGGATGCAGCCGCGCGCGACGCGTTCCACTGGATCTCCGCCATGATCGCGCTGCCGGCCCTGGTCTATTCCGGCCGGATCTTCTTTCGATCGGCCTGGATGGCGTTGCGGCGCGGCCGGACCAACATGGACGTGCCGATCTCGATCGGCGTCCTGCTCGCGTTCGGGATGAGCGTCTACGAGACCGCGCATCACGGCCCGCACGCCTATTTCGACGCCGCGACATCGCTGCTGTTCTTTCTGCTGATCGGCCGCACCCTGGACCACATGATGCGGGAACGGGCGCGCGCGGCCGTGAAGGGCCTTGCCCGGCTGGCCGCGCGCGGGGCTCTTGTGCTGCAGCCCGATGGAACGCACCGCTACCTGCCGGTGGATGAAATCCGGGCCGGCATGACCATCCTGCTGGCTGCCGGCGAACGGGTGCCGGTGGATGCGCACGTGGCCGCGGGACGATCGGAGCTGGATTGTGCGCTGGTGTCGGGCGAGAGCGTGCCCAGGCCAGTGGCCGAGGGCTCCTTGCTGCAAGCCGGAATGCTCAACCTGTCGGCGCCCCTGACGATCGTGGCCACCGCGGCGGCGGTGGACTCCTTCCTGGCAGAGATGACGCGCATGATGGAGGCGGCCGAGGCCGGCCGCTCGACCTATCGCCAGATCGCCGATCGCGCCGCCCGGTTGTACGCGCCGGTGATTCACCTGACGGCGTTGCTGACCTTCGTCGGATGGATGATCGCGTCGGGCGACGCGCATCGCGCCGTCACGATTGCCATCGCCGTCCTGATCATCACCTGCCCCTGTGCGCTTGGATTGGCCGTTCCCATGGTGCAGGTCGTGGCGGCGCGGCGGTTGTTCGAGCGCGGGATCATGATCAAGGATGGTGGCGCGCTGGAGCGTCTGGCCGAAGCCGATCATGTGATCTTCGATAAGACCGGAACGCTCACCCGCGGGACGCCGCAGCTGGTCGGCGGCAGGATCGACCGGCCGGCGCTTGCCGTGGCTGCGGCGATGGGAGCTCACTCGCGCCATCCCTATTCCTTGGCCCTCGCGGCCGCAGGGCGGCACGACAAGGCATCGCCGGTCGCACTGGCCGATCTGAGCGAGCATTTCGGGTCAGGCCTCGAAGGCCGCATCGGCGACCGGCTCTATCGGCTGGGCAAGCCCGAATGGGCTTTGTCCGACGGCGCGGCGCCCGAATGGGATGGACCAAGCGTCGTGCTGTCAGAAAACGGGCGGCTCCTGGCTTGCTTCCATTTCCAGGATGAGCTGCGCGCCGGCGCCCGGGAAGCCATCGGGATGCTGGCATCGCGCAACGTGCCGGTCGAAATCCTGTCCGGCGATCGCGATGAGGCGGTGCGCCGGCTGGCGCTGACGCTCGGTGTTCCGCATGTGGGGGAAGTGTCGCCGCGCGACAAGGTCGCCCGTGTCGCCTCGATCGCCGAGTCAGGACGCAAGGCCCTGATGGTTGGTGACGGACTGAACGATGCCCCCGCCCTAGCTGCGGCGCATGTCTCGATGGCGCCGGCCTCGGCCGCGGATGTCGGGCGCAACGCCGCCGACTTCGTCTTCCTCCGGGACAGCCTGACGGCGGTGCCGCAGGCGATCGACATCGCCCGCGAGGCCGCTCGCCTGGTCCGCCAGAACCTGCTGCTCGCCGCCGGCTACAACGCGATCGCGGTTCCGGTTGCGATCCTGGGCCAGGTGACGCCCTTGCTGGCCGCCATTGCCATGTCGCTGTCGTCGATCATCGTGGTCGGCAACGCATTGCGGCTCGGTGTCCGGGCCACCGGCGTGCCCAAGGACACGCAGATCGATCTTCGGCCGGGGCTTGTGGCCGGGAGGACCGGATGACCGGCTTCTACTATTTGATCCCCGTTGCCCTGGGGATGGGCGCGGTCGGACTCGCCGTCTTCCTGTGGTCTCTGCGGAGCGGCCAGTACGAAGATCTCGACGGCGCCGCGGAGCGCATCCTGCTGGATGAGGACGACGTGCCAGTCACCGACAAGCAGTCTTCCGCTGGACAAAAAGACGTTCACTGACGTGCAACCCGCGGAAGCTCGCGCCAATGGACCGGAGATGCTGTCCGGTATAGCCTGACGCCTTCTCGAAAAAACGGACAGGTTGCATGGCGCCAATCGACCCCAACATACCGATGAACGACCAGACCGGGTCACCAACAACCGTGCCATACCTGTCCCGGTCCGTTCTTGAACGCTTGGCGATCACGACGCACGAGGCCATCGACAGCATCGAGCAGCTGATCCTCGGCCAGCGGCGCGGCCAAGTCTGGTGCGCGCCGAAGGTCGTCGTGCTTCCGGGCGATGATCGCTACATCATGGCCACCCTTGCCGTCGCGGACGAGCCGCGGGTCGTGGCGACCAAATCGCTGGTGCTGAATCCGCGCAATCGCGACCGCGGCATCTCTGTCATCAACTCGCTGGTCACGCTGCTCGACAGCGAAACCGGCCTGCCGCTGGCCATTGTCGAGGGCAATTGGGTGACGGCGCGGCGCACCGCTGGCCTGAGCGCAATCGCGGCCAAGCGCCTGGCGCGGACGGACTCGGCCAGCATCGCCTTCATCGGCTGCGGGGTCGAGGCACGCAGCCATCTGGATGCGTTCTGCGATCTCTTTCCGGTGCGCGAGATCCGCGCCTTCGGACGCGGTACCGAAAACCGCGACGCGCTGTGCCGGATTGCCGAAGCACGCGGCCTCGCCGCCATCGCCAGCAAGACCGCGCGAGAAGCGGTCGAGGGAGCCGACCTCATCGTGACCTCGGTGACCCTGGTGCCCAATCTCGTGCCCTTCCTGGATGCGCGCTGGCTGAAGCCCGGGGCTTTCCTCACCAGCACCGACCTTGCCCTGCCTTGGGTGGCCGAAGGCATGGGCGCGTTCCAGCGCATCGTGATCGACGACCTGGAGCAGGAAGCCAAGATGAGCAAACCCATGGTCCCGCCGGCGCTGGTCGTCGGCGACCTGTCCGGCCTGGTGAGCGGCGAGATCGCGGGCCGCGCCGGCGCCGAGGAACGCACGGCCTTCGTGTTCCGCGGCCTCGCTATCGGCGATCTGGCGCTGGCAGCCCTGGCCTATCGCCGCGCCAAGACGAGCGGCGCGATTCCAGGATAGCCGTTCCCTGAGGATCAGAGCCTAGGCGGAAGCGAGTTGCTTGAGAAGGTCGAGCGGAATGGCGGCTGACCTTCTTCCTTGTTGTCCGATCATATCTTCGGCAGCGCAAAGCGCATTCCAAATGCCTTCCTCGGTCGCCTCGATGACCGCGTCTAGAACCGGGCCCAGCCCCAGGTCGGGCAGAAACCGGGCACTGTGAGGCTGGTCGACCGCCTCCATGGAATGCGTGTTGCCGGTCGAAAACGCCAGGAACAGATCGCCACTCCCCGGTGCTCCCGTGCCGCCGACGCGACCGACTCCAAGGCCGGCACGTTGTGCGAGGCGCTTGCACTGAAGAGGCAGCAGCGGAGCATCCGTCGCGACGATAACGATGATCGATCCTTCATCCTTTGGGTTTGACCAAGGGCTCGGCACCATGTTCGTCGGAATCCGCGATCCGATCGGCCGACCGTCCAGCCGCAGCTCGTTGCGGCGGCCATAGTTCGCTTGCACCAATACACCGACGGTCCAGCGCCCGCCCGCCACCTCGACGCAGCGCGATGCCGTGCCAATTCCGGCTTTGAACTCATGGGTATTCATGCCCGTGCCACCGCCGACATTGCCCTCTGGGACTGCGCCGGATCGCGCGGCCTTCAGTGCGGCCTGCACATGGTCCGGGCGGATGGCAAATGCCGCGCTATCGCTGAGGTGGCCGTCGTCGGTCTCCGCCACAACCGGCATAAAAAGATCGAACTCGAGATCAAGGTCGTGCTTGCAGCGGAGGAGGCCCTCGTAGACGGCGCCGACTGAGTGTGTACTCGTGATCGCAATGGGCCCGGCCAGCAGTCCAAACTCCTCCAAGAATGCTCCGCCCGTCATCTCGCCGTTGCCGTTCAGTACATGCGCACCGGCGAAAAGGTGATTCCGCCAAATATTTCCGTCCTCGGGGACGATGACCGTCACGCCGGATCGTACGACCCGCGGCTGATCGAGAATGATGGTCTCGTGCCCTACGAGAACTCCACCGACATCGGTTATTGCATTCAGCGGTCCTGTCGGCAGGCTGCCGATTGATAGCCCGAGATCGCGCAATCGAGCCCGTTTCATAGGTCGTCTTCCTTTTTGACAAATCGCCGGTGATGTCTCGGCTGCGGGAAAAGTTGCCCGCATGAGTCCAGCGACCCGATCCGCCGTGGTTCGTGACTGCTCAAGCGCTCAGAGAGGCAGGCCGAAATGAAAGAAATCCGGCCGACGAACAACTCAATCGTCCATCGACCGGATTCCACATTTTACCGGAGCGAGAGTGCGCGCTACGCCGCCTTGTTGGACGACGCCTCCAGCACCTGGCCGATGGTCTTCTCGAGGATGTCGAAGCCTTCCTCAATGATTCCGTCCGGCGCCGTCAGCGGCATCAGGAAGCGCAGCACGTTGGCGTTGACGCCGCAGCTCAAGAGGATGAGTCCGTTCTCGCCGGCCTTGTTCACCACCTGCTTGGTGAGGTCGGCGTCCGGCGTGCCATCCTTGGTGATGAGATCGCACGCCACCATGGCGCCGAGGCCGCGGATGTCGCCGATGCGGTTGCCGAAGGAATTGCGGCGCTTCATCTCGGTCAGGCGCTCGATCATGCGCTTGCCGATGACGTCGGCGCGCTCCAGCAGCTTTTCCTCTTCCATCACATCGAGCACCGCGTTGGCCGCGGCGCAGCCGATCGGCGAGCCGCCATAGGTGCCGCCGAGGCCGCCAGCCGCCGGGGCATCCATGATCTCAGCCTTGCCGGTGACGGCCGAGAGCGGGAAGCCGCCCGCCAGGCTCTTGGCCATGCAGATGAGGTCGGGCGCGACGCCGGAATGTTCGATCGCGAACATCTTGCCGGTGCGCGCGAAGCCGGTCTGGATCTCGTCGGCGATGAGGACGATGCCGTGCTTGTCGCAGATCTGGCGCAAGGCGCGCATCAGCTCGAACGGAACGATGTTGAAGCCGCCCTCGCCCTGGACCGGCTCGATGATGATGGCGGCGACGTTGTCCGGGCCGACGTCGGCCTTGAACAAGGTCTCCAGCGCCTTCAGCGATTTCTGCCAGCCGTCCTTCTCGTTCGTCTCGGGGAACGGCACATGATAGATGTCGGTCGGGAACGGACCGAAGCCGACCTTGTACGGCTGGTACTTGCCGGTCAGCGCCATGCCCATCAGCGTGCGGCCGTGGAACGCGCCGGAGAAGGCGATGACGGCCGCGCGCTTGGTGTGGGCGCGCGCGATCTTCACCGCATTCTCGACCGCTTCCGCGCCGGTGGTGAGGAAGATGGTCTTCTTCGGAAAATCGCCCGGGGTGATGTCGTTCAGCCGCTCGGCCAGGCGGATATACTGCTCGTACGGATTCACTTGGAAGCAGGTGTGGGTGAACTTGCCGAGCTGCTCTGTCACCGCCGCCACCACCTTCGGGTGGCAATGGCCGGTGTTCAGCACCGCGATGCCGCCGGCGAAATCGATCAGGCGCTTGCCCTCGACATCGATGATCTCGGCGTTCGACGCGCGCTCGGCATAGATCGCATAGGCGTTGCCCACGCCGCGGGGCACCGCGTCCATGCGGCGCTTGTGCAAACTGGCATTGCTGGTCATGTCGACCCCTCTTCCGTCCCTGATCCTTGACGATGAAAGGCCGGGAAGACCGCCCCGGCCGAAACCGGGCGCCACTATATCAGGTGGAATCGTGGTGAACAGCAGAAGGCATGGGGCCAGCCGCGACCTGCGCCGCAGCCGGTTTCCCACACCGATTCAAGGATTTATCGGTAGGCCTGCGGGCCGCCGATGACTGCTATGCGGCCGCCACCAGACGGGCCGCCACGCCCTCGCCGTCGAGCACCGCGGCGATCGCATGCACCACGGCCGCGACACGCACCGCGGCCTGGATCTGCTCGGCGCTGACGCCCGCCTTGCGCAGCTCATGCTCGTGCGATTCGATGCACATGCCGCAGCCATTGATCGCCGAGACGGCGAGCGACCACAGCTCGAAATCGACCTTCTCCACGCCGGGATTGGCCATCACGTTCATGCGCAGTCGCGCCGGCATCTTCTTGTAGTCGCCGCCCGCCAGATGGACGAAGCGATAGTAGATGTTGTTCATGCCCATGATCGCCGCCGCGGCCTTGGCCGCATTGAGCGCAGCGGGCTCCAGCTTGGACGCGAACTCCTCGGTGATCGCCGCGATCACCTGCGGCTGGCGGGAGGCCAGCGCCGATACGATGAAGGTGCCGGCCAGCTGCTGCTGGGTGAGCGCAGTTTCGGAAGCGAGGCTCGACAGGTTGAGCTTCAGGTCCTTGGCATAGTCGGGCAGCAAGGCCTTCAGGGATTCGAGTGACATGGTAGCGCTCCTTCTCGGGAGGTTCATTCAGGTGAAGCCAGCCTCTCCGTCACCCAAGGCTTGGCCTCGGGGTCCACGAGTTTGTTTGCAACAACTCGATCTCGCGTTCGGAAACTCGCGGATGCCAAGGCCAAGCCTTGGCATGACGGTGTGGGGCAGGCCTAGACGCTGTCCGTGCTCAGGCTGCCTTCAAGACGTCCTGGCCCTTCTGCCAGTTGCAGGGGCACAGCTCATCGGTCTGCAGGGCGTCGAGCACGCGCAGCACTTCCTGCGTGTTGCGGCCGACATTGAGGTCGGTCACCGACGCGAAGCGGATGATGCCGTCCGGATCGACGACGTAGGTGGCGCGCATCGCCACGCCCTCGTTCTTGTCGAGGATGCCGAGCGCGTTGCTCAGCTCGCGCTTGATGTCCGCCAGCATCGCGAACGGCAGGTCCTTCAGGTCCGCGTGGTTCTGGCGCCAGGCCAGGTGCACGAACTCGCTGTCGATCGAGGCGCCATAGACCACGGCGTCGCGGTCGTTGAAATCGCCGTTCAGCTTGCCGAACGCCGCGATCTCGGTCGGGCAAACGAAGGTGAAGTCCTTGGGCCAGAAGAACACGATCTTCCACTTGCCCTTGTTGCTCTGGTCTGTGATCCGCTCGAAGGCCTTAGCCGGGTCGATATCGACCACCGCATTCAGATCGAAGGACGGAAACTTGTCTCCAACTGTCAACATAATGCTTTCTCTCCAATAAGCGTCGTTGCGGATTGGACTTTCACGGCTCTCCCGGGACGCAAAATGGGGCATTTCGCACTTGCGGTAAAATGAATTAATCCTATTATATTGATCGATGGCTTCGATCACTCACCTGCCCAGCCTGAAGCAGCTCCGCTACCTTGTGGCGCTGGAGGAGCACCGCCATTTCGGCAAGGCGGCCGCCTCCTGCTTCGTCTCGCAATCGACCCTGAGCGCCGGCCTCAAGGAGCTGGAGACGGCCCTCGACGCCGAGCTGGTGGAGCGCAACAACCGCACCCTGGTTTTCACCGCGCTCGGGCTTGAGGTGGCGACTCGCGCCAGGCGGGTGCTGCGCGAGGCGGAGGAGCTGGCGGAACTGGCTGCCAAGGGCAAGGAACCGTTAAGCGGCCGCTTGCGCCTCGGCGTCATCCCGACCATCGCGCCCTACCTGCTGCCCAAAACCCTGCCGATGCTGCGCAAGGCCTATCCCAAGCTGCAGCTCTACTTGACCGAGGACCAGACCGCGCGCCTGCTGGCGCTGCTGGAGGACGGCACGCTCGACCTGGTGCTGCTGGCCCTGCCTTATCACGCGGACAACGTCGAGACGCTGCCGATGTTCAAGGACGGCTTCCAGCTGGTGGCGCGCAAGGACAGCCCGCTGGCGCAGAAGAAGGTGGCCACCACCGCCGATCTTAAGGACGCCGACCTGCTGCTGCTGGCGGAGGGCCATTGCCTGCGCGAGCACGCCCTAGCGGCCTGCCGCCTGCCGCAGGCCGACAGCGGCTTTGCCGGCGCCAGCCTCAATACCCTGGTGGAGATGGTGGCCGGCGGCCTCGGCGTCACGCTACTGCCGGACATGGCGGTGCCGATGCACGTGCCGAAACAGGGCGAGCTGGTGGCGCGGCCGTTTGATCGTTCAGGGGCTGGGCGTCAGATCGGATTGGCGTGGCGCACGACCTCAAGTCGGGCCGAGGAATTCCAGGAGTTCGGCGCGGCCCTGACCAAGGCCGCGCGGTCAGCGGGGATCGCGGTCGGCTAGCCTACTTCAGGCGCTTGGTGCGCTTGGCGCGTTCGGCGGCGAGGTCGATCACGTTGTTGCTGTAGAGCGGCTGCTTGCCCTTGGCGGCCTTTTCCTTGGCGGCCTGGCGGGTGAAGCCCGCGCCCTCACCGTAGCGGTTGAACGGCCGTTCGCCACCCGACTTGAGGCGAACGTAGGCGAGGACCGTGTCTTCCTGGTCAGCCTGATATTCGCTCATCTTGGTCCTCACTGCGCTGGGGGCAGGGGATTCGCCCCGTCAGCGTCAGTAAAGCACCAAAACTGCAAATAAATGGTTATCGGCCGACCCTGTTCGGAGGGTTAGGCCGACCGATCTAACCTACTGACGGACCAGGGGTTTGTACTTGATCCGGTGGGGCTGGTCGGCCTCCGACCCCAGCCGCTTGTGGCGGTCGGCCTCGTAGTCCTGGTAGTTACCCTCGAACCACTCGACGTGGCTGTCGCCCTCGAAGGCCAGGATGTGGGTGGCGATGCGGTCCAGGAACCAGCGGTCGTGGCTGATGATGACGGCGCAGCCGGCGAAGGTCTCCAGCGCCTCCTCCAGCGCCCGCAAGGTATCGACGTCGAGGTCGTTGGTCGGCTCGTCGAGCAGCAGGACGTTGGCGCCGGATTTCAGCATCTTGGCAAGGTGCACGCGGTTGCGCTCGCCGCCCGAAAGCTGGCCGACCTTCTTCTGCTGGTCGGCGCCCTTGAAGTTGAAGGCGGCGACATAGGCGCGGCTCGGCATCTTGGTCTTGCCGAGCTCGACTTCGTCGAGGCCGTCGGAGACCTCCTGCCACACCGTCTTATCGGCCGCGAGGCTGTCGCGCGACTGGTCGATATAACCGAGCTTCACCGTCTCGCCGACGCGGAACGAGCCGCCATCGGCCTTCTCCTGGCCGATGATCATGCGGAACAGGGTGGTCTTGCCGGCGCCGTTCGGGCCGATCACGCCGACAATGCCGCCCGGCGGCAGGCGGAAGCTGAGCTCTTCCATCAGCAGGCGGTCGCCGAAGCCCTTGTTCACCTTGTCGGCCTCGATCACCAGGTTGCCGAGGCGCGGACCGGCCGGAATCGTGATGGCGGCGGTGTCCATGGCCTTTTCGTTGGACTGGGCCAGCAGCGATTCGTAGGCCGTGACGCGTGCCTTGGACTTGGCCTGGCGCGCCTTCGGGCTTTGCCGGATCCACTCGAGCTCGCGGTCCAGCGTGCGCTGGCGCGCGGTCTCGGTCTTTTCCTCCTGCACTAGGCGCTTGCTCTTCTGCTCCAGCCAGCCGGAGTAGTTGCCTTCGTACGGGATACCCTTGCCGCGATCGAGCTCGAGAATCCAGCCGGCGACGTTGTCGAGGAAATAGCGGTCGTGGGTGATGGCGACCACCGTGCCCTTGTATTCTTGCAGGAACTGCTCCAGCCAAGCGACCGATTCCGCGTCGAGATGGTTGGTCGGCTCGTCCAGCAGCAGCATGTCTGGGCTGGACAGCAGCAGGCGGCACAGCGCCACGCGGCGGCGCTCGCCGCCGGAGAGCTTGCTCACGTCGGCATCGCCCGGCGGGCAGCGCAGCGCATCCATCGCGATCTCGACCTTGCGCTGGACGTCCCAGGCGTCGGCGTGGTCGATCTTCTCCTGCAGCTCCGCCTGCTTGGCCAGCAGCGTGTCGAAATCGGCGTCGGGATCGGCCATGGCGTTCGAGACCTCCTCGAACTCCTTCAGCAGTGCGGCCGTCGCTCCCACGCCCTCCATGACGTTGCCCAGCACATCCTTTGAGGCATCGAGCTGCGGCTCCTGCTGCAGGAACCCGACAGAGACGCCGTCCGCCGCCCAGGCCTCGCCGGAGAAGTCCTTGTCGATCCCGGCCATGATGCGCAGCAGGGTCGACTTGCCGGCGCCGTTGTGGCCGAGCACGCCGATCTTCGCCCCCGGCAGGAACGACAGCCAGATGTTCTCCAGGACCTTCCGGCCGCCCGGATAGATCTTGGTCAGGCCCTTCATGACATAGATGTATTGGTAGGCAGCCATTTTATTGATATTCCATGTTTTTCCGCATCCGGAGCGGTCGTCCGGCGAATGTGCGGACCAAGGCCGCGTCTTTTAGCGAGTTGCGCGCGGAAGGACAATCCTGCCGGTCGATTTCCTTCCCTCCCCAACACCCAGCCGCAACCGTACCTCATCGTCATGCTGGGGCCACCCGGCCGACTCCAGCCCCTAGACGGGCGTGGTGCAGAGGGCCAAGCTGACTGTCGGGGATCATATCGGTTGGGCGGTCCCGTCCATATGCAGAGGCCGCGGACTAGCGGACCCAGCGTCGCCTGAATCAGATCTGACCATCGCGGCAGGAGTCGAGAAAGGCGCCTGAATGCACTGGAACAGAGGGTATCGGCTCGTAAGCTACGTCAGGTCCTCGCTCTGGGTCGTTCCATTCATTGCGATCGTCCTCGAGCAAATCGTCATTCGCGTGCTGGTGCGGCTCGACCGCGCAGTTGGATGGGAGTTCTATGGAGTCAGTGTGCACGCCGCGGAAGTCACGTTCCAGGCTGTGATCACGCTGACGCTCTCGTTCTTCGTTTTCACGTTCGGCTCCCTGCTCGTCGCGATTCAGGTTGCGAGCGGCCAGATGACACCGCGCATTATTGCCACGACCTTGCTGCGGGACAATGTCGTTCGGTACAGCGTGGGGCTGTTCGTTTTCACGATGCTGTTTGCCATGGGCGCGTTGAGCAGGACGGGGACCGAGGTCAACCAGTTCACCTTGTTCGTCGCCGCGATGCTGGGCCTCATCTGCATCGCCGACTTCCTGTACTTGATCGACTACGCCGCCAGGATGCTGCGGCCGGTCAGCATCGTGGCGCGCGTTAGCGAGAACGCGCTGGCGGTGATCGAAAGCGTCTATCCCGCCAGTACCCCCAGAAGCCCTGAGGTGCCGACCTCGCTGCGTCAGCCGCTTGGCCCGCCGGGCCGCATCGTCCATCACCAGGGCACGTCGGGAGTCGTCGTGGCCGTGAATGTGAGCGACCTTGTGATCCAGGCGCGGCACCTCGACGGCGTCATTGAGTTCTTGCCACAGGTCGGCGATTTCGTGGCTGTGGGCGATCCCATCTTCCGCCTGTTTGGGGGCGCCGGCGCCGTCGACGATCGCGAGCTGAGAGCGGCGGCAACGTTCGGCGCGGAGCGAACGCTCGAGCAAGACCCCACATTCGGGTTTCGCATCCTGGTGGATATCGCAGCCAAGGCGCTCTCCAAAGCCATTAACGATCCGACGACCGCCGTGGTCGTGATCGACCAGCTTCATCGGCTGCTTCGATTGGTGGGCAAGCGGCATTTGCACAATGAGAACGTATTCGATGGCGAGGGCCGGCTGCGCGCGATCCTCAGGACGCCTAATTGGGAAGACTTCGTGCACCTTGCATTCTGGGAAGTGCGCCACTACGGCGCGGAAAACATCCAGGTCGCGCGGCGGTTGCGCGCAATGGGCGAAAACCTGATCCAATCCCTGCCCGACTATCGGCATGCCGCCTTGCAACGAGAACTGGCCCTGCTCGATCGCGAGATCGAAGCGCTCTATCCCTTCCCGGAGGATCTGGCGCTGGCCCGAATTGCGGATTCGCAGGGGTTGGGCGGCGCTTCCGGCACACGTGCCGAGGCCGGCGCGACGCTTCCGACGCGCCGCGCAATTTCCAGCTGACACGTGAGGAAAGCAGGCGATGCGCAAACTGATATCGGGAATAGTCGAGTTCCGCGAGCTGCAGTTGCCCAAATATGCGGAACGCTTCCGCGGCCTGGCGCTTACGCAGTCGCCCGATGCGCTGTTCGTCACCTGCTCGGACAGCCGCGTGGTGCCCGACCTGCTGGTCTCGACCCACCCGGGCGAGCTGTTCACGATGCGCAATGTCGGCAACCTAGTCCCGCCGGCCACGGCGGAAGGGATTTCCGTCGGCGATGTATCGGAAGCAAGCGCGATCGAATACGCCGTGCTCGTCCTGAAGGTCGCCAACATCGTCGTTTGCGGGCACTCGGAATGCGGCGCGATGAAGGCGGTGCTGGCGACCGAGGCAAGGCCGGGCGCGCCGAACCTTCAAAAGTGGCTGCATCACGCCAGTACCGCGGCGTTCCGGCTGGAACACGAGGGAGCGCTCGATGCCTCGTTAAAGCCCCATGACCAGCTCTCGCAGCTCAACGTCCTGGTGCAACTCGGGCACCTGATGTCCTACCCGATCGTGCGGACACAAGTCGCGGCCGGAGCCTTGCACTTGAGCGGCTGGTGGTTCGACATCGCCACCGGCGACATGTACTCATACGAGCCCACCAGTCGCTTGTTCGAGGTCATCGACCGGCAGGTTGCCGAGCGGTTGATCGCGCGTCTCGAGGCGTAACAGCCATTCAACCGCGGCAAATGAAAACCGGCGCCACGGAGGCCCGTGACGCCGGGAGTTTGCCCTGTCCAGCGCCGGTGGAGGGGCCACCGGCGCCGGTTGCAGGTTAGTCTTCGATGGTTCGCGTGTGGTTCTTCCGCAGGAACAGCACCCCGATGATGAGCGTCATCACCGCGACCACGATCGGGTACCACAGGCCGTAATAGATATCGCCCGAGGCCGCCACCATCGCGGTTGCCAGCAGTGGCAGCATGCCGCCGAACCAGCCGTTGCCGATGTGATAGGGCAGCGACATGGAGGTGTAGCGGATCCTGGTCGGGAACAGTTCGACCAGGAACGCCGCGATTGGGCCGTACACCATGGTGACGTAGATCATCATGATCGTAAGGATCAGCACCACCATCGGCGTGTTCATCGCCGCCGAATCGGCCTTCGCCGGATAGCCGCTCTCCGTCAACGCCGCCTTGTAAGCATCGGCGTTGAAGCCCTGCAGTACGGTCGTGCCGACCGTCGTCTGCACGGCCTGGCCTTCGATCGCAGGCACCGATTCGAACGAGAGGCCTGACTTGGTCAGGAAGTCCTTGGCCTTGTCGCATTCGGTGAAGTTCGTCCACGGGAAGATGAAGATGTGGAAGCTGCAATCGGTGGCCGCAACCGAGATCTTGACGTCTTCCTGATATTTTTCCAGCGCCGGATTGGCGTAGTGGGTCAATCCTGCAAACAGCGGGAAGTAGGTGAGCGCCGCGATCAGGCAGCCCGCCAGGATGATCTTCAGACGGCCGATGCGATCGGACAGCCATCCGAAGAAAATGAAGAACGGCGTGCCGATGAGCAGCGAGATGGCAATCAGCGTGTAGGCCAGCTGACCGTCGACCTTCAACGTGATGGTGAGGAAGAACAGGGCATAGAACTGGCCCGTGTACCACACCACGCCCTGACCCGCGGTCGCGCCCAGCAGTGCAAGCAGCACGTACTTGTTGTTGGGATAGCGCAGGAAGCTGTCGGTCAAGGGCGACTTCGATCCCTTGCCTTCGGACTTCATCTTCTGGAACACCGGCGATTCATTCAGCTTGAGCCGGATGTAGACCGAGAAGACCAGCAGGATCAGCGATACCAGAAACGGAATGCGCCAGCCCCACGAGCTGAACTGCTCCGGCGTCATGACGCCGCTGAACCGGCAGATGCCAATGACCAGCAGCGACAGGAAGAAGCCGAGGGTCGCGGTGGTCTGGATCCAGGCCGTCTCGTAGCCGCGGCGATGATCCTCGGAATGCTCGGCCACATAGGTCGCGGCGCCGCCATATTCGCCACCGAGCGCCAAGCCCTGCGCCAGGCGCAACGTCACCAGCAGGACGGGCGCCGCCCAGCCGATGGACTCAAAGGTTGGCAGCAGGCCGACCGCGAACGTCGAGAAGCCCATGACCAGGATGGTGACAAGGAAGGTGTATTTGCGTCCGACCAGGTCGCCGATGCGGCCGAATACGATGGCGCCGAACGGGCGCACCAGGAAGCCGGCCGCGTAGGTCGCGAAGGCCGCGAGCAGCGCCGCGGTCGCATTCTCCTTGGGGAAGAACAAAGCGGCGAAGAACGGCGCCAGCGTTGCGTAAAGATAGAAATCGTACCATTCGAAGACGGTGCCCAGCGATGACGCGAACACCACCTTGCGAACCTCGGAACGTGGAATGGAAGCTGTGACGCTGCCGCCCCGTCCCGCAATGTCTTGAGCGCTCATACGAGCCTCCTCCCAATCGCGCGCGAGTAGGCCTCGGCGCTGGTTGTCCCCGGGTTCCCCAGTTTCACGCCCAGGACGCGGCCGGGACTCGCGCCTGTGCGGCCGCAGTACGGCCTGTGGGCGGGATACATCGGGCAACCTTCCCAGTGACCCTAGACTTTGGTCGGGAGCCGCCGCGCGGCGCTGGGCAGGCGATTGTGCGGCGCGTCACAAGGTCCGATCCTCGGCCTTGCCTCCTGTGCCCCAAAGGTGCGATTCTGTTGGAGTTTCCGACCCTGGCGAGGGACTGCGCGGTGCGATGCCAAGGGTCGGCCTTCGATTATTGGACGCATCGTGCGGGAGAGGGGAACCGTGGCCCGGATTTTCCGGCAATATTGTTGCTCGCGTAATGCCTCCTCCGTTCGGCGCCGGGACTGATTGCCTATGTCGAGTCCCGTCAGCCAGCCGGCTAACCCCATCGACTCGATGACCGATCCGTTGGAGTTCGCGGCGGCGCTCAGCCGCTCCTTCGCGCAGACCCAGGATATCGACGCCACCGTGCGCGAAGCGCTGGCGCAGATCGTGAAGCTGCTGCGGGTCGAGGCCGGCGCCATCTTCCTGCTGGACGAGCTGAAGGCCAACCTGATCTGCCGCGCCTCGGTGGGCCCGGTCGACATCACCGGCCTCTCGGTCCCGAACGGCAGCGGCATCGTCGGCCGCTCGGTGGCCGAGGACCATATCCAGGTAGTCGAGCACGCCTACGAGGACCAGCGATTCTTCGCCGAGGCCGACCGCAAGACCGGCTTCGTCACCCGCTCGATCCTGTGTGCGCCGATGAGCGTGGCGCACACCGTGATCGGCGCGGTCGAGGTGCTGAACAAGCAGAACGGCAAGCCCTTCAACGCCGAGGACCAGAACTTGCTGCGCGTGATGGCGGCCTCCTCCGCCCTCGCCATCTCCAACGCCCGCATGGCGGACCGCCTGGTCGCCCAGGAACGCCTGCAGCGCGAGGTCGAGCTGGCGGCCGAGATCCAGCGTCACCTGCTGCCGACCGAAGACAATGACTCGTCGCCGATCTGCGGGCTGGTGCGGCCGATCCAGGAAGTATCCGGCGATTTCTATGATCACTTCGAGCTGCCGGACGGCACCATCGCCTTCGCCATCGGCGACGTGTCAGGCAAGGGGCTCAACGCCTCGCTGCTGATGTCGCAGACCGCCAGCCTGTTCCGATGCCTCGGCAAGACGGTGCGCGACCCGGCGCGCCTGATGTCGATCCTCAACCGCGAGATCTGCGCGACCGTCAGCCGCGGCATGTTCGTGACCATGGTCTCCGGCCTGTACGATCCGGCGACCGGGCACCTGCGCTTCGCCAACGCCGGCCACATCCCGCCCCTGCTGCGCCGGCCGAACCAGCGCTCGGTCGAGATGCCGGCCGACAGCCCGCCGCTCGGCATCGTCCCCAACTCGAAATACGAGACCGAGGAAGTGAACCTGGACGGCGCGCAGTTCATCCTGTGCACCGACGGCGTCACGGAATTCCGCTTCGGCGACGAGGAGCTCGGGACCCAGGGCCTCGACCTGCTGCTCGACACCGCGCGCGGCAGACCGCTCTTGCAGCGCCTCAACGCCGTGGTCGACGAGCTGCAGCGCGCCGGCTGGCGCTCGCGCGACGACCTGACCCTGCTTGCCATCGACGACAGCATGGCCGCGCGCTCCGTCGAGCAGCGGGCCGAGAGCGAGCGGGCCAGCCCCGACCCCAGCGATTTCCTGTTCGGCCTCTCCTTCCCGGCCGATCCCAAGCGGCTGAAGCTGGTCCGGCCCGCCATCCGGGCCGCCGCCGAGGCCTGCGGCTTTGACGAAAATGAAACGGAAGACGTGCTATTGGCCGCGGGAGAAGCGATCGAGAACATCATCGTCCACGCCTACGGCAACCGGCGGGGCGAGATAGCGCTCGCGATTCACCGCATGCCGGATGGCCTGATGCTGAGAATTCGGGATTTCGCCCCCAACGTCGACCCGGCTAAGATACAGCCGCGGAAACTCGAGGATGTGCGTCCGGGGGGGCTCGGGACGCACTTTATTCGCGCTGTCATGGATGATGCCAGCTTCATCCCCCTACCGGATGGAGAGGGCAACCTCTTGGAACTCGTGAAGCGCAAGAGGTAGAGCAATGTCTGTCGCAAGCGTCACCGAGCAGTCCGGCCGCACCGTCATCGCCCTCAAGGGCGAAATCGACATGGAAGAGGCGCCCAAGGTCCGCCGCACCCTGCTCGACAGCCTCAAGCAGAAGCGCGACATCCTGGTCGATCTGAGCGAGGTCACCTATATCGACTCGTCCGGCATCGCCAGCCTGATCGAAGGGCTGCAGGCCGCGCGCAAGCAGAAGAACGACCTTGCCCTGGTCTCGGTCAGCCAGCGCGCGCGGCGCGTGCTGGAGTTGGCACGGCTCGACAAGGTCTTCACCATCCATGCCGACCTGGCGACCGCGCTCGCCGTGACCAAGAGCTAGATCCCGCCCATGACCGCCGTCCTCAAATTCTTTGACGCAATCGGACGGCGCACCGCCAGGGGTTTCGACGAATGGGGCTTCGGCGCTTCGCTGCTGGCCGAGTCCATCGTCTGGATCTTCATCGGCCGGTTCTATCGGCAGCCGGTACGATTCACGCACACCTTCGCGGAGATGATGCGCTTCGGCATCGCGGCGCTGCCGATCGCCATCCTGCTTTCGGCCACCATCGGCCTGATGCTGGCGATCCAAAGCCTCTATTCGCTCGGCCTGTTCGGCGCGCAGAACTTCGCCTATATCGGCATCGCCCTCAGCGTGACGCGCGAATTCTCGCCACTCATCATGGGCATCCTGATCGCCGGCCGGTCGGGCTCCGCCATCGCCGCGCGGCTCGCCACCATGACCATCAATCAGGAGATCGACGCGCTGCAGGTCATGGGCATCAATCCGGTGCGCTTCCTGGTGGCGCCGATGCTGATCGCCCTCGTCGTCATGCTGCCGTGCCTGGCGATGCTGGCGAACCTGGTCTCGATTTTCGCGGCGGGGCTCTATGTCTCGTTCGAGCTCGACAAGTCGTTCGGGTCCTACATCTACGAGACGCTCAATATCCTGCGTGCGGACGACGTCCTGCACGGCATCACCAAGTCGTCGTTCTTCGGCCTGCTCATCGGCCTGATCGGCGTGATGAACGGTGCCGGCGTCAGCGGCGGAGCCGAAGGGGTCGGGCGCGTGACGACCCGCGCGGTGGTGCAGGCAATCACCGCCATCGTCGTGTCGGACATGGTCATCGTCTACCTGAGTACGCACTGATGGCCGTCGCAGTCGCCGAACCCGAAACCATCTGGAAGCCAACGATCGAGGAGCTGGCGAGCCGCCCGGTGGTGATCGAGGTCGATCACCTGGACTGGTCTTTCGGCGCGCGCCAGGTGCTGTTCGACGTCTCCATGAAGGTCCATGAAGGCGAGATCATGGTGATCATGGGTGGCAGCGGCTCCGGCAAGACCACGCTGCTGCGCCACCTGGTCGGGCTGATGCCGCCGGTGAAGAATCGGGTCAAGCTGCTGGGCAAGGACATCGGCAGCCTCAAGGCGCTGGAGAAGCTGGAGCTGCGGCGCAAGATCGGCGTCGCGTTCCAGTTCGGCGCGCTGTTCAGCTCCATGAGCGTAGCGGAGAACGTGAAGCTGCCGCTGCGCGAGCTGGCGCATCTCGACGAGAAGACCATGGACATCATGGCGCGCCTGAAGCTCGAGGTCGTGAACATGTCCGGCTTCGGCAACCTGATGCCGGCGGAGCTGTCGGGCGGCATGGTGAAGCGCGCCTCTATCGCGCGCGCCATCGTCATGGACCCCAAGCTGATCTTCCTGGACGAGCCGTCCTCCGGCCTCGATCCCATCGTCTCCTCCGCGCTCGACGATCTCATCCTGCGGCTGCGCGAGGCGATGGGGATCTCGGTGGTGGTGGTGACGCACGATGTCGAGAGCGCCTTCAAGATCGGCGACCGCATCACGGTGCTGGACCGCGGCCACATCCTGGCCTGCGAGCGGCCGGACCAGATCAGAATCAATCCGAACGAGCGCGTGCAGAACCTGATCAATCGCAGGTCCGAGCATGTGGAAGTGGATCCCGAGGAGTATCTGCGCCGTCTGGCGGGAGACTAGGTCGGGACCTGGGGCTGAGGGGAATTGCGTATGCGCAACCATTTCATCAACTACACGACCGTCGGCGTATTCGTCGCCGCGATGATCGTCGCGCTGCTGTGGGCGCTGGCGCAGATCTCCGGCCGGACCGGTCCGACCGACAGCTACGGCATCGTCATGGATGCCGTCACCGACATCGATTACGGCACGCTGGTGCGCTACGAGGGCTACAAGATCGGCCAGGTCGAGCGCATCGCGCCCGAGTGGGTCAACGGCAAGTACCAGTTCCGCGTGATCGTCTCGGTCGACAAGGACTGGAAGTTCCCGTCCGATTCGGTGGCGCGCATCTCCGCCTCCAGCTTCCTCGCCGCCAAGACGGTCGAGGTGTTCGGCGGCAAGTCCACGCAGCTGGTGTCCGTGGGCGGCGAGATCCCGAGCGGTCCGCCGGCCGACGCCTTCTCGCTGATGGCGCAGGTCGCGGGGCAGATCGGCGACCTCTCCGAGAACTCGCTGAAGCCGCTGATCAGCCATGTCGACGAGCTCATCCTCAAGATCGGCAACAACACCGACGCCAATCTGGAAGAGCTGTTCACCAGCCTGCAGGCAATCGCCGCGGAGGTCCAGAACAAGACCCCGAAGATCACCGACGACATCTCGACCTTCACCACCCAGATGAACGCGACCCTGCTGCAGGCCGACAAGTTCCTGGACGACCAGAATCTCCAATCGGTGCGCGCGATCCTCAACAACACCGAGAAGGCCACCAAGGACGCCAGCGCCGCGGCGGCCGAGGTCAAGGCGCTGAGCGGAAAGCTGCAGAATCTGGCCGACCAGGTGAACGACATGATCGGCGACAACCGCAAGAACGTCGACAAATCCCTTGCGAATCTCGAATACATCCTGCGTTCTGTGGCGCAGAACATCGATTCGATCACGCGCAACATCGATGGGACGGCGCGCAACATGAGCGAGTTCAGCAGATTGATCCGCCAGAATCCCGGCCTGCTCCTGAACGGCGGACCGCCGGAGGCGGACCAGGGCCTGACGCCAGCCTCTTCGGCGGGGCAGTGATCATGCGCCAGCTTCGACCGCTCGTCCTGCTGCCGCTGCTCCTCGCCCTTGCCGGCTGCTTCGGCTCGGCGCCGGCGGTGCCGAAGGAGCAGTATTTCCGCCTGATCGCCGCCCAGCCCGCCGAGCAATCATCCAAGAAGGTCACCGGCGGCATCGAGATCGTGCCGTTCGCCGGCGAAGGCGTGATGTCGGAGCGGCCGCTGCTGTTCACCGCCGACGGCGGGCGCAAGCTGGAGCAGCGCAACTACGCCTACTGGACCGACGCGCCGCCGCAGATGCTGCGCGACCAGCTGGTGACCTATCTGAAGCAGGCCGGCGTCGCCGACAGCGTGGCGCCGAGCGAGCTCCGGCTGGACAGCGCCTATGTGATCCGCGGCACCATCCGGCGGCTGGAGCAACTGGTCGGCAGCAACGCCGGCGCCGTCATCTCGCTGGAGCTGGCGGTGATGGAGAACAGCGGCGACCGCCTGATCCTGAGCAAGGTCTATACCGCGGAGAAGCCGACCTCGGGCGACGGCATCGACGGCGCGGTCGGAGCGCTCAACGACGGACTGGACGAGATCTTCGCCGCCTTCGCCAGCGACTTGGCCGCGGCGGACTTCTGAAGCAGCGTCGCTCTCTACCCGTCATAGCCGGACGAAGATCCAGCCATCTGGTGTCCGCAGCTAGGCCAGCTCCTCGGTCATGAAGTCGACGAAGGCGCGGCAGCTCGGGGTCGGCATTTTCTCGCGGACGAAGATCTCGATCTCGAAATCCGGCAGCGGCGGCAGCCCCTGTTCCGCACCGAGGATGCGCAGCTCGGGAATGACCGCCGACTTCGGCACCATGGCGATGCCGAGCCCGCCCTGCACGGCAGCCTGCAGGCCTGCGGTCGACGAGCTGACATAGACGAAGCGCCAGGGGATACCCGCGCGATCCAATGCCTCCAGGCTGATGCCCCGGTGGGTGCAATGCGGCGGCAAGGTTGCGAGCGGGACCGGCCGGTCGAGCCGGAGTTGGAAACCCGGCGCCGACACCCAGACCAGCGCATCGCGATAGAGCAGTCCGCCGCCCTTGAACACCATGCCGCGCCCGGCGATCACGACATCGAGTTCGCCCTGCTCGTAGCCCGGCAGCAGGTCCATGCTGAGCCCGGTGCGCATTTCCATGGTGACGCCGGGATGCAGGCGGTTGAACCGCCCGAGCAACTGCGGCATCAGGCTCGGCTTCACATAGTCGGCGAGGCCGACCCGGAGCCGCCCTTCCGTTTGCGCGCCGGTCAGCCGCCCGATCGCCTCGTCGTTCAGCTCGACCATGCGGCGGGCATAGCTGAGCAACAGCTCGCCATCCTCGGTCAGGTTGACCGAGCGGCTGGTACGATCGAACAACCGCCGGCCCAGCCGGTCCTCCAGGTTGCGGATGCGCACGCTGATGCCGGACTGGGTCAGGCCGATCATCTCGCCCGCGGCGGTAAAGCCGCGGGCATCGGCCACCGCCACGAAGCAGCGTAAGAGGTCTGAATCGAGATCTATCCGGGCCATGACGATCCATGTTCATCCATCATGGATGGCATATCAACAATTCGTTTCAGTAATCTATGGCCAATCGCCACTTTCTTCCTGAGAGCGGCGGAGATCATTCATGAAACACGACCATTCTCCCTTGCGAACCGGGCACAGGCTGACTCCGGAACTCTTCGACTATTATGTGGCGAGGGCCAGGGAAGAGCGCGCCAAGGCGATCTCGGCATTTGGCCGACAGGTCATTGCGGCCGCTTCCCGGATTGCCGCCCGCCTGGTCCGGCGGCGGCGGCGCCTAGCGGCGGTCCCACCCGACCGGGCCGATCTCTTGACAAGGTAGGCCGGTCAGAGGACTAACCCAGGTAACCACCGAAGGCATCGGCACTTCGGCTGGCTGACCTTGGGGGGACGGTGAAACCGATCAAGCGGCTGAGAAAGCTCGGTCGGCGGGTGCGCAGGCTGCTTGCGCCGCCGCGGCCGCGGGAGTCCGCGCGGCCGGCCGCCCGGATCGCCGCCGCGCAGCCGGCGATCGATGTGCCCACCCTGCGGATGAAATACGCCCACAGCCCGCTGCGCTTCGAACCCGATCGCTTCGTTCTCTATCGCATCATCGGCAACGATCTCTATCCGCGCCATCGGCTCGGCATGTCGCGAGCGAACGTGGAGTTCATCCTCCAGCATGAGCCCGCGCTCGCCGATTGCGAGAAGCGATGGATCGTGAACCGGATCGTGGATCGCGCTGAGGAGCGAGCGATCATCGATATGCTCGAGCGTCACGGCCAGATCTACCTACGCATTCCTTTCGTCGAGGCGGACTATGACCGCATCGGGTGGAACATTGCGTGCTTCGTCGACCCCACGTTCCTGCTGTCAGCGCCCAATCCGGAAGATCGTCGCCTGATGTCGGAGGCGCGGTCGCGTCATGACAAGAACGCCTACGTGATGAACAACAATGGCGCGCGCAATGTCGCCCTGCGGACCGGCCGCAGCGTCGCCAAGTGGGTGCTGCCGTGGGATGGCAACTGCTTCCTCACCGAATCCGGCTGGGCCGAGATTCGGGACGCGGTTCTGGCACAGCCCTATCTGAAGTATTTTGTGGTTCCCATGGCGCGCTCGATCGCCAACACCGACCTGCTTGCACCGGGCTATCGACCAACTGAGTTCGATGAGCCGCAAGTCCTGTTCCGCCGCGACGCCCACGAAGAGTTCGATCCGCATTACGTCTACGGACGCCGGCCGAAGGTAGCCTTGCTGTGGCGCCTCGGGGTCCCCGGCCCATGGGACGATTGGACGAGCGCCTCGTGGGATCAGCCCAGGCCCAAGCTTTCGACGGAGGCGCATCAGTTCGCGACCTGCGGCTGGGTCAATCGGCTGGAGTCGGGCCAACAAACGCTGGAAGGCTATGACTGGACGGCCCGTAAGGACCGCGGCGTGGCGCGCTCAATCGCGATCGTCACCTTGCTGGACCGCCTGGATGAGCAGAGCATGCGCCGGCGGCTCGATCCGGCCCAACTGATGCTCTATCGCGACCAGCGGCTGGATCTGCTGAGGTCCGGCGGGCCGGGAGAACCGCTGCAGGAGATTGTCGCGGCCATCGAGGCGGACGCCAACGCAGCGATCGCGCTCGGCACTTTCTCGGTGCTGGATAAGACCGGATGCGCGCCGAGCGGCAACCGCCGCGATTACTGGCATGCCGCCCCTTATTGGTGGCCAAACCCGGACACGCCCGATGGCTTGCCCTATATCCTGCGGGATGGCCAGCGCCGGCCAGGCACCGGCCTCTATGAGCCGGGCAGCGAAGAATATGACCGCAGCACCCTGCAGCGTGTGTTCGAAGGCGCGGCGGTCTGCGCGCTGGCGTGGCGCGCAACCGGCGAGCGGCCCTATGCCGACCACGGCGCAGCACTGATCCGCCGCTGGTTCCTGGACGCCGAGAGCGGGATGAACCCACACCTTGACTTCGCGCAGGCGCGCATGGGCGCGAAGAGCACGGTGGGCAACCGGGTTGGGATCATTGAAATGCGTGACCTTGCCATACTGCTCGACGGGGCTAGGCTCCTGGAGCGCGCAGGCACCCTTTCAGGCGCCGATCGCGCCGCCTTCGGCCAATGGCTCCATGCGTACCGGGACTGGCTGGTCAACAGCGCGCACGGCCTTGCAGAACGCAACAGCCTCAACAATCACGGCGTCTACTATGATCTCCAGGTCGCGTCGATTGCCGCATATCTCGGCGACGCGCCTTTGCTGGCAGCGACCTTCCGGCGCGCTCACGCGCGCCTCCACATTCATTTCGATCCCGATGGGTCGCAGCCGCACGAACTTCGCCGGACGAACGCGCTGCACTATTGCGCCTTCAACCTGCAGGCATGGATCTCGCTCGCTGCGTTGGCGGAGCGCTGCGGAGAAGATCTGTGGCGATCCCGATCCCGGCCGGACAGCGCCATCGGGCGCGGCGTGGAGTGGCTGATGCGCTTCGAGGGGCGCGATTGGCCGTATTCGCAGCTTGAACCATTCGACTGGGCGCGGCTTGCACCGCTGAAGGCGGCCGTGGCGTGCCAAGGGGCCGACACGGCGCCTAACGTGCTGGAGCTGTACCGCGGCGCACCCGCGCATTCGGCGGATACCGGGATCCGCCCGTACTGGTACTTGTGACGCCTAGAATTTGCCATCGAGGCCCCAGGGCCGGCGGACGATCGCGATCACGCGGTACGTGACCGTCGCGCCGACGCGTGCCGCATCGTGGTTAACCCAACGTTTACCACCGCTCCGTAATGTTCCTATTCTTCGCCGGTCAGCGCCCTGCGGGTCCATAAGCGCGGCTGGCAGGCTGAACTCGGAGCGGCTCTAGACGCTCCGTTTCAATTGGGGAATACGAACATCAAAGGCCCGACCGCAATCGCTTGCCTCGTGTTGCTCGCGGCATGGTGCCGGCCGGAGCGCTAAGCCAGTCACGATGATGAACCCTTATGACGGCGATCTTTCCTGCGAACAGATCCAGGCGGCGGAGATCACGGTCGAAGGCGGCGAAGCCAAGCGCTGCGCTGAGGCGCCGTTCTTCAATTGTCGACGCCAGCATGCATGGACACGAAGGTCGTGAGTCCCCACGTCGATGCGTCGCAGACGTCGCGCGGGTATATGCCGTGGCGCGTTTTCTTCACCCCCTGCCTTTAGGCGTGCCTTCTCGCACCAGTTCCTTCAAGGGACTGGGCTGGAGCATCTTCAGGCCGCCATGTTCCCCGATCGCTTCCGCCGATCGATCGAATCGTCTCGTCCAAATGGCCATGCGACAGTAATCCGAAGAGGGCAGCCCAATTGCACCAGGAGCTTGTAGCACAGGCGGGACATGAAGAGCATCAAACGAGTGCCCGGAAACTCGTGAGACGCTCGAATGTCTTCATGCTTGCACTCTTCCTGATCGGCGCTCTCCTCGTCGCCGTGGGGGCGACAAGCGGAATGTCGCGCTACATCTACATCAACGTCGACTTTCCGGGATTCATTGTTTCAGCTGTGGCATTGCTTGCCGTTGCCTGGGCCGCCGGCAAGAGCGGCGACTTCGCCTGGGCGGCCGGGAAGAGTGGCGACTTTGCCTGGCTGGACCGGATACCGGTTGGCCTTATCGCGCTTTGCACGCTTGTCGTGTCGATGATCGGTACGCATGCCGTCCATCTCGGCTATGCGTTCTCTCCCGATGAGTTCATGCCGAGATTGCAAGCGGAGATCTTCGCCCATGGTGAGCTTGCGGGCACCGTCCCGCCGGAGTGGCGCGAATATGGCCGCGCCATGTACCACGCGTTTGCCCACTACGATCCGGCAACCGGCGCTGTGGCGAGTACCTATCGCCCGGGCATGGCGGCGCTGATCGCGCTCTTCGATCTCGCCGGCCTCGGGCTCTACGTCTCCGCCTTCATGACGGCTGGGTCGGTTCTGCTGACTGCTTCGCTTGCGCGCGTATTGTGGCCGGATTCCAAGTCGGCGCCCGTCATTGCGGCGCTCCTTGTCGCCACCTCATCGCAGGCCCTGGCGGCCGCGATGACAAGTTATGCAATGGCGCCGCACCTGTTCTTCAATCTGCTCTGGCTTCGGCTTTTTGTGCTGGACAAATGGTGGGCGCATGTTGCGGCGGCCCTATGCGGCGTGTTCACCGCCTCGCTTCATCAGATTCACCCCCACCTGTTCTTCGCGGCTCCATTCTTCCTTATGCTTTTTCGCCCGTTCCGGCCCGGCGTCCTCCTCTGGTATGGCGCGGTATACGCCGTGGGCCACCTTGCCATCCTCGGGTGGGATCGGCTGGCGATGGGCGATTCACTCGCCGTCTCCAATTCGGGGCAGCTGACGTTCGAGCAGTTCCTCCAGCGCGTCGGCGGGCTGGCGCACATCCCGAGCTTGATCGATTGGGCCACGATCGGTGCGCATATCGTCCGCCTATTCGCATGGCAGAGCCTCGCCCTGGCGCCGCTGCTGCTTTTCACCGTTTATCGGAAGGCATGGCCGCCTTTGCTGGTGCTGATGGCAGTGTCCATCGCGACCAGCCTGCTGCCTTACCCCTTCCTGTTGCCCGAACAGGGCCATGGCTGGGGCTACCGCTATCTGCACGGGCTGCTCGGTGTACTCGCCCTGATCGGAACCGCGGGGTGGGTTCAGATGGAACGCCTGCACGGCCAGGCGTTCCGGCAAACGGTGATGTTGTGCTTTGCGATGACGCTGGCCGTCGTCATACCGGTACGCGCCTTCTTGATCGAGCGGACCATAGCACCCTGGCTGGTGGCGACGGAGGCCGCGCTGGCGATGCCAGCGGATGTCGTGATCGTCGACAGGATTGGAATTTTCTATGGCCTCGAGATCCCGCGCAACGGGCCCTATGCCGCGGAGCGGCCAGTCGTGATGATGTTGAACGACCTGTCCGCCGATCAAGTTCGACGGCTGTGCGGCAACTACCGCGTCGCCGTCTTCGGCGTGGACGAGGCCCGCCAGGCTGGCATCCCCACCCGGACCCTCGAAACGGCCCTTGCGTCGGAGACCGGGAAGGACCCCAAGATCCTTCAGGAGGTAGCGAACTATCGGGAAAAACAAGATTTTCTCACCTCCGGCGCCTGCACAGACCTCCGGGCGGCAACAGAGAATTAACGGAACCTCTGGTAGTTAAATAGTCGGAGGTCCCATGAATTCGCTGGCTGTGCCTGCCCATGTCACCATCGTAATCCCCTGCCTCAACGAGGCGCGGACCATTGCGGCCTGCGTGGCGCGGGCGCGCGAGGCGCTGGAGGCGATGTGGGCCCTCTTGAAGCTGTCCGGCGAAGTGGTGGTCGCCGACAATGGCAGCACGGATGGCAGCCGCGATCTGGCAACCAAGGCAGGAGCGCGCGTCGTCGAGGTGGCCGAACGTGGCTACGGCGCCGCGCTCATCGCCGGAATGCGGGCGGCGCGCGGGAAATACCTCGTGATGGGCGATGCCGATCTTTCCTACGACTTCGTGGAATCTGTCCGCCTCGTCGAGAAGCTTGTGGACGGCGCCGATCTCTGCATGGGCAATCGCTTCGCGGGCGGCATCAAGCCCGGCGCCATGCCGTGGAAGAACCGCTACATTGGCAACCCCGTCCTGTCCGGCATCCTGCGGATCCTGTTCGGCACGGGCGTGCGGGATGCGCACTGCGGACTTCGTGCTTTGACCAGGGATTGTTTCAACCGGCTGCGGCTATCATCGACCGGCATGGAGTTCGCCTCCGAGATGGTCGTCAAGGCGGCCGTCCTCAAGGAACGGATCGAGGAGATGCCGGTAACGCTGTCGCCCGACCAGCGCGGGCGCGCACCGCATCTCCGGCCCTATCGCGATGGCTGGCGGCACTTGCGCTTCATGCTGATGCTGAATCCGGTCTGGCTGTTCTTCGTCCCGGCGGCATTGTTCGCGGCGTTCGGCGTCGCGGTCATCGCGGCGCTCATCGTGGGCCTGGAACATGTGATGGTTCACGTCGGTCCACTGGCCTTTGGCGATCACTGGATGGTTGCCGCGAGCGCTGCGGTCATCATCGCGTTTCAGCTCGGGTTCTTCGGCCTTGCCGCCATGATTCATGCCGCCAATGAGGGCTGGCGGCCCACTTCGCCGTTTTTTGCACGCCATCCCGCACTTACGCAGCTTGAATGCTGGATGATCGCGGGCGCGGTGCTGGGCTTGACAGGGCTGACGATCATCGGCTTCGTCGTTGCGAGGTGGGCCGGAAGCGATTTCGGCGCGCTGAACGCGATCCGCGAGTTCAGCACCGGCTTCACACTGCTAGTACTGGGGATACAGGCATTCTTCGGCGGTTTCCTGCTGTCCATCATCCGCGGCGCGCGAGCGAGAATTGTGGGCGAAACTGGCAGAAATGAAGGTCCGCAGATCGCAGCAGACGGAGCGATTTCAAGCGCTACCCACACCGCCTGAGGTCGATCTGTGACAGCCGAGGATCCGCACCGCAGATCGAAGCCAAGACTTTGGGATACCGATTGGCTGGTACTGCGCGCCCTGTCAGAGGCGGTCGAACGGGCGATTGCGGACAATATTGATCGGAACAAACGGCTGCTCGACTTTGGATGCGGGTCGATGCCGTATCGCTCCACTGTCGAAAGGTTGGGCGCCGAATATTTGGGGGCCGACTTCGGCGGTGGCATGCTGCAAATCAGTCCAGAGGGATCGCTCCCGGTCGCTGACAAGAGCGTAGATGCCGTGCTTTCCGTCCAGGTGCTGGAGCATGTGCGCGATCTTGACCGATATCTCGGGGAAGCATCCCGGGTACTAAAGGATGACGGCGTGTTGCTGCTGTCCACCCATGGAACGTGGCTCTATCATCCGCACCCGGAAGATCATCGCCGGTGGACCAGAACCGGCCTCGTCGTCGACGTCGAAGCCCGCGGTTTTGCTGTTGAGAACATAGTTGGACTCGTCGGACCATTGGCAACCACAACCATGATCCGACTGACTGGATACGCCCACTTCGTTCGACGCCTGCCGATTGTCGGGCGGCCTATCGCGAGAACGTTCGCTGTGCTCATGAACCTCAGGGGTCTGCTCGAGGACTGTCTAACGCCCCCGAATCTCATACAGGACAACAGCTGCATCTATATGATTCGCTGTCGGAAGGCGGGCACGTGAACGGCAAGCAGAAAAGCCCGGAATCGATAACGCTCGACGCTGTCGCCGCGACATTGCGCCGATATTCGGGAATCTATCGCTATCTCAAGCCGCGCTATCAAACCGTCATGCTTCAATCGCTCCAGGATGTCTGGAGCGGGCCTCATGAGCGGATTCTCGATGTGGGCGGCGGAACCGGTGTCATAGCGCAGTGCCTCGCCGAACACTTTCCCACCGACAAGGTGACTGCGATCGACGTCGCCGATCGATTCCATCCCGATCTCTCGGTCGATCACAAGGTGTACAATGGGCAAGTCATTCCATTTGCCGACCAGTCATTCGATGCCGTAACGATGAACAATGTGCTTCATCATGTCCCGCGCGCGGGTCGCACTGCGTTGCTCCGTGAAATAGCCCGCGTCTCACGTGGTCCGCTCTACATAAAGGACCATCTGCCGCTCGGGGCGCTTGACAACGCTCGCCTGGCGGCACTCGACTTCATCGGAAACGTACCGTTCGGCGGCATGGTACAAGCGGAGTATCTCCCGATGGAGGAGTGGCAGAAACTGGCGGACGATACCGGCTTCAAGATTCGCGAGATGCGCGGGGGCGAATACCGCTCAGGCCCATTCGCCATGGTGTTCCCGAACCGACTAGAAATCACGATGCGATGGGACCGCAGCTGAACCCTTCGCACTCCGCCAGCCTTCAAGCAAGCGGTGCCGGAAGGTTGCTCGTCGCCAGCAACTATTTTGAATCTCATAAGGGCGGAATCGAGATCGTTGCAGGCCAACTCGCTCGTGCCTTGGCGACCGGCCAAGGGTTCGATGTCGCTTGGTTGGCCGCGAACTCCTCGGCCCCGGCAGCAGATGGATCTGTGCGCTCAATCTCTCTTCGGTCATGGAACGGCATCGAGCGCCTGCTTGGTCTTCCAATCCCGCTGCCCCTGCCGGGCGCAATAGCCACGATCGTGCGTGAGGTGCGGTCGTCCGATGTCGTTATGCTTCACGATACGCTCTATCCATCCAATTTGGTGGCGATGCTTTCCGCGAAGTGGCTCGGTAAGCCCGTGCTGATCGTGCAACACATCGGTTTGGTGCCCTATAGAAACCCCGTAGCAAGAGTGCTCATGAAGCTTGCGGACAGGTTCGTGTCGCGCCCGATGCTGGCAAACGCCGACCAGGTCGTCTTCATCAGCGGCCTTACCCGGCAACATTTTTCCGGGGTTCGGTTCCGGCGCCCGCCTCAACTGATCTTCAACGGCATCCGCGAAGAGCTGTGGGCGGGGACATCGCTTCCCGCGCTCGAGAGTCTAACGTCGGACTCGCCATTCACCGCGATCTTTGTGGGTCGCTTCGTCGAGAAGAAGGGCCTTCCAATCCTGCGCCGCCTCGCGGCCGCAACTCCGCATATCCGTTGGCTGATTTGCGGTTGGGGTGACGAGCGACCAGAAGACTGGGGGCTCGCCAATATCGAGGTGAGACGGAATCTCGACGGCGTGCAACTTCGCCGGGCCTACGGCGAGGCAGACCTTCTCGTGCTGCCGAGTGTCGGCGAAGGGCTGCCGCTGGTCGTACAGGAGGCGCTGGCGCTTGGTCTCGCCGTCATCGGTGGAGCCGATCTCGTTGATGCCGACCCATGGCTGCGCGGGCGCATGTCAGGCGTACACGTCGATACCGGGAACCTCGAGGGGACCGTCCGTCAGTGGCAGACGGAAATCGAGAGAATAAGGCAGTTGTCGCCTCGACCCAACCACACCGACGAAACCCGAGACCGATACAGTTGGATTAGCATCAGCCGTCGATATGCCACGTTGATTTGTTCGCTGGCACGAACTACTTTGCCAACACGCCCCTGATCGAGCGTGCGAGAAAAACGGTCCCACCGACAGCGCTCAGCGAGATCACATAGGCGACCCGGCTTGCGAGAGTTGTGATCGCCGCGGCAACGGGGGTGGCGCCTGCGAGGATGAGCATTCCGCCCCAGGTCCAGTCGGCGATCCCCAGACCGCTGGGAGAGATCGGAAGTGCCGCTGCAAATACCCCCGCCGGCACACCCGCGGCAACCAACGTTGGTGCCGCTGTGGGTGCAAAGACAAACGCGATGGCCAGACCATGGCTTATTTGTAAGGCCAGCCTGAGCGCCGAATAACTCATCATCGTAAGCGACGCCCGCCACGGTGCGGCGGCAAGACGGCGCAAGACTTCGGCAACTGTGCCGACGCCGCCTGCGATGCGGCCCGGCGGGACAAGCCGTCGGATACCCGCACACAACGCGGCCGCGGCAGCGAAAATCGGCCCCATCACAATGAGCGCTGCTGCGAACGCGGCCACGACGAGAAGGCCTCCTATCATGGGCCCCACGGCGAAAAGCAGTATGACGAGGCCGGCGATGCCGGCGGTCGTCAACATGAACAAGTCGCAGACCTGTTCATAGAACGTGGTGCTCACGGCCAGGCTTCCGCGGCCCCCACTCCGCTTCAGCACCAGCCACCGCGCGGCGGCGCTGGTGACGTGAGGCAGCAAAAGCAGGCCGAAAAGCGCGCCGAAGATCGATGCCTCGAAGCTCGCGAGCATCGGCGGCATGGTGGCGGCAGGATCGAGCCAGCGGATCGCGGCGCGCCACTTGAGCACGCCAACCAGATTGTTGAGTATGAGAATGACTGTGATGGCGGCATAAAGCTGCCACGGCGAGTGCGACAGTGCCTCCATGAAGTCGGCACCCGTCGCCCCGAATGTGCGAAACAGGGCATAGATCAGCCCAACTCCCGCCCCAGCCATCAGAATGCCCATCAGGGTCCGGCCGGGGAAGGTCCCGAATTTCGTCTCCGCTTTCAGTTCAGATTGGGTCAAGGCAATTCCTGGTCCGCCATAGCTATCCGTGCCGGGCTAGGGCACGGGGCGGAGCGAGCGCGGGCGTCACGAGCGAAGGCGCCCGCTACAGAAGCCATGGCGACCCACCCCTTGCCAGAAGCCATTTGACGAATAGATGCTTAATAATCTCCTAGGATAGGTCCCGAACCGCGAATCCTGGCTTCCCGTAAGTCTATGGCCGCACTACGGAAAACCGCTCGTCGGCGCGGTTTGGCCGGATGCATACGAGGCACTTACATGCAAGCCGGTAGCCGGCCGCAAATCCTCATGCCCACCGACGCCAGCGGGTGGCCGTTTCGACGATCCTGTCGATATCGCTGCGGGTAGCGACCCAGCCCAGATCGCGTCCGGCAAGACCCGGCGCGGCGAACAAGCGCGGCGGGTCGCCAGGGCGGCGCGACGCCTCGACCGTCGGAACCTTGGTGCCGAGCACGCGCTCGACGGCGGCGATGACCTGGCGCACGGAAACGGGATGCCCGGTCCCCAGGTTGAAGGCACGGCTGCTGCCGGTTTCCCCAAGGAAACGAAGCGCCTGGAGATGGGCTTCGGCCAGGTCCTCGACATGGACGTAATCGCGCTCGCAGGTTCCGTCCGCCGTCGGATAGTCGCTGCCGAAAACGTGGAGCGGCCGAGCCGGATCATGCGCAGCCTGAATGGCGAGAGGGATAAGATGGGTTTCCGGTGCATGCGCTTCGCCGATCTCGCCCTCGCTGTCGGCGCCTGCCGCATTGAAATAGCGCAGCATGACAGTGCGGATCTCGCCCGTCGCCGCGACATCCGCCAGCAAGTTCTCGACTGCCAATTTGGTGCGGCCGTAGACGTTGATCGGTCGCGTCGATTCCGTTTCCTGAATGGGTAGCGCCTCGGGCATCCCATAGACGGCGCAGGTGCTTGAGAACACGATGCGCGAGACGCCGCACCGCCGCATAGCCGTGACCAGAGAGATCGCTCCCGCCACATTGTTATCGTAGTACTCGAGCGGCTTGCTTGCCGACTCGCCCACCAGCGAAGCGGCGGCGAAATGGAGGACGGCGGTAGCCTCGTAGCGCTGCATCACATCGGCGACGAGGTCCTGGTTCCGGACGTCGCCCACCTCCAGCGGCCCCCATTTAACCGCCTCCCGGTGGCCGGTCGCCAGATTATCGAAGGTAACCGGCACGAAGCCCGAACGATGCAGGGCTTTGCAGACATGGCTGCCAACATAGCCGGCGCCGCCGGTCACGAGAACAGATGGTTGGTTAGCCATGCAAATCCCATCGCATCACGGCCGAGATCGCCTTCTCGAACGGGTTCCAGTCCAAACGCGAAGCACGCCACGCGAGCGCCAAGAAGCGCGCTTGAAGTCGCGGCGACCACGTATCGAGCCGATTTCCCGCACGATCCAGCGAGCGCATAGTCCGCATACAGTAAACCGACGCATCTTACCAGAATACCGGCTGCCGACTCATGATCGCACTTGTACCGAATCCAAGGCGCGATCCGAACCCTCCAAGCCGGCGCTGCCGGACGGCGCCACGATGCCCTTGCCACTGCGGATCGGGGCGGCGGCCGTGACCGTGTTGCTGGTACCGAGCGCGGCGATCTGGCTGACGGGCAGCCGCCGCCGTCCGGCCTTCCTCGACCGCTGATTCGGCCCGAACCGGATCGCGCCCTGGCGCTGTGCTTCGTGCTCGACTGTGCGAACTTCCTCATCTGCGGTTGAATACTCGACCCGCTGGCGCGGGAGATCGTCGGCGCGGCGGAGCTACCGGCGCCGCCCTCGGCATCGCGATCCTCTACCGCCTCGTCGCCTCGCTTGGCGACGGCATCGGCTTCATCGCCGGCTCCGTCGCGGAAATGCGGCCGCATACCGACACAGCCGGCAGCGGCCGATATTCGTCGCCTGAGGATTGATCCACGATCGTCTCGCCGCAGCGCAGCCGCCGCGCATGCGGACCCAGATCAACTGCGGCCGCTTCCTGAACAGCGGTTCAGGTGAGAGTTATCCAGCTTAGGCGCACTAAATTGCCGCTTGCCGGGGCTGCTGGTCCGTTCTAGTAAAGGGTTCATTGGTTCTGCACAATTTCGGTTGAGTATGGCGCATAATATTCTTGTGACAGGCGCAGACGGCTTCATCGGGAGCCATCTCGTTGAGGCGCTGGTTCGGGGCGGAGAGCGCGTGGTGGCGCTCGCGCATTACAACGCGACCAGCAATATCGGAAACCTCGAATACCTTGATCGCGATGTGCTCGAGTCCGTCGAGATCCGGTTCGGCGACATCTGCGATGCCGAGTTCATGGCAGAGGCGATCAAGAAGACCGATGTCGTGTTCCACCTGGCGGCGCTGATCGCGATTCCGTATTCGTACGAGGCGCCGAGAAGCTATCTGAATGTGAACGCGGGCGGCACCTTGAACGTGCTGGAGGCGGTCCACCGCGGCGGCCACGCGCGTGTCGTCCTCACCAGCACCTCGGAAGTCTACGGCAGCGCCCAGACGGTTCCGATTGCCGAGAACCATCCGTTGCAGGCGCAGTCGCCGTACTCGGCCACGAAGATCGCCGCGGAAAAGCTGGCAGAATCGTTTCATCGCTCGTTCGAAACTCCGGTGGTGACCATCAGGCCGTTCAACACGTTTGGCCCCAGGCAATCGGCCCGCGCGTTCATCCCGACGGTCATCCGCCAGGCGCTCGGCGGTGGACCGGTGCATCTGGGGTTGACGACGCCGGTGCGGGACCTGACCTACGTTTCGGACACCATCTCCGGCCTGATCGCCGCGGGCAACGCCACCGATATCGCCGGAGACATCTTCAACCTCGGTACTGGCCAGGGCTTTTCGGTCGGCGACGTCGCCAAGACCATTCTTCGCCTCATGGGGAGCAGCAGCGAGATCGTCCTCGATCAGCGCCGCATCCGCCCCGCGGGCAGCGAGGTGGATCGCCTGATTTCCGACAACAGCAAGTTCCGGCAGCGTACCGGCTGGTTCCCCCAAGTGAACCTGGAGGACGGCCTCCGGCTCACCATCGAGTTCTTCAAGAAACATGCGACCGCCCTGTCGCCGGAAGTCTACGTGAGATGACGGACGCCGGCACCAAAGGGTCGGCGGGCGCGGTGGTGTTGGCTGGCGGCAAGGGTACGCGCCTGTGGCCGTATACCGCCGTTCTGCCGAAGCCCCTGATGCCGCTGGCGGACATGCCCGTGCTCGAACTCGTGCTGCGCCAGCTTCATTTCCGCGGTATCAACCGCGTCGTTCTCGCCGTCAACCACCTGCACCATCTGGTGAAGAGCTTCTTCGGCCAAGGTGACCGGCTCGGCATCGAGATTATCTACAGCATCGAAGACGAGCCGATGGGCACGGCCGCGCCGCTGGCTCCCATCCTCGATCTGCTGCAGGACGACTTCCTCATTCTCAATGGCGACCTGCTGACGGACTTCGATTTTTCGCTGCTCCTGAAGTCCCACGTCGCGCGCGGCGCCGACCTGACGGTCGCGACTCAGAAGCGAAAGTTCCAGGTCGAGTTCGGCGTCATCAATCGCGATGAGAGCGGGCGGATCACCGGCATCGCCGAGAAGCCGTCGGTCGACCATTGGGTCGCGATGGGCATCTACGCGGCCAATCGCAAGGCCATCGAACGGTTCCTGCCAAAACAGCAGTATGTCGACATGCCGACGGTCATCCAGGGGATGATCTCGGATGGCGGCCGGGTGTTCGCGCATCACCAGGACTGCATATGGCTCGACATCGGTCGCCCCGAGGACTACGCGGCGGCCCAGACAATGTTCGAGCAGGATCGCAGCCGATTCCTGCCGCCGTCATAGAAATCGGTCATTTGACGTCAGGCAATTTGCGCGTCGAGCGCACGAGTTGAGTATGGTGAATTTATGAAAGTCATGACTATCCTCGGCACGCGCCCGGAGATCATCCGCCTCTCCCTGATCATTCCGCGACTCGATCAGCTCTGCGCGCACGTTCTCGTACATACCGGTCAGAATTTCGATCCAACCCTGTCCGACCGGTTCTTCACCGAGTTGAAGCTGCGGGCGCCGGACCATCATCTGGGGGTCGAGAGCGCCAGCTTCGGCCAGCAGATCGGCCAGATCATCGAGCGATCCGAAGCCCTGCTGAAGCGCGAGGCGCCTGACCGCCTGCTCATTCTGGGCGACACCAACTCCGCCCTTTCGGCGATCGTGGCGAAAAGGATGGGCATCCCGGTGTTTCACATGGAGGCGGGCAACCGCTGCTACGACGATCGGGTGCCGGAGGAAGTGAACCGGCGGATCATTGATCACGCCAGCGACATCCTGATGCCGTACACCGAACGCAGCCGGGATGCGTTGTTGCGGGAGGGGCTCGCCGCCAATCGCATCTTTGTCGTCGGCAACCCGATCAAGGAAGTCCTGCAGCACCACGCCCTGCAGCCGTCTACGGCGATCTTCGATGCGGTAGGAGCCGGTGCCGGCCGCTACCTGCTGGCGACGCTGCATCGCGCGGAATCGGTCGATCATGCGGATACGCTGCGGGCGATCCTGCAGGGCTTCGAGGAGGTCGGCGCGCGTCACGACCTGCCGCTCATCCTCAGCGTCCATCCGCGGACGCGGGCGCGGCTGAACACGTGGCAACTGGGCCCGTTCGCCAGGATCAAGCTGCACGATCCATTTGGCCTCACCGACTTCGTCACGCTGATGCGAAACGCCCGTTGCGTCCTGACCGACAGCGGCACGGTGCAGGAGGAGTGCGCGATCCTTGGTGTGCCCAATGTCACGGTGCGGGAAACCACCGAGCGGCCGGAAACCCTGGAATGCGGATCGAACATCCTGGCCGGCACCAGCGCGGCCGGGATCGCCCGCGCGGTCGAAGTGGTTCTGTCCGGCAAGCAGCGTTGGACTCCGCCGCCGGAATATCTGGCCGAGAACGTCAGCGATATCGTGACGCGCATCGTGCTGGGCCATCATCTTGACCTGTCCTCGCATCCGCGATGACGCGCGTCCTGATCCTCGGCGGCCTCGGAATGTTGGGCCATGAGCTGGCCAGGACCCTGTCGGACCATCTCGACGTCGGCGTGGCGATCCGCCGCCCGGCCGACGCATGGCCTTCGAGCTTGCCGCAGGTCGCGGTCACCGGGGGGACTGACCTGCTGATTCCGGATGCCGCGTCGCGCCTGTTCGATGCGGCAAGGCCAGACGTGGTGGTGAACTGCGTCGGCGCCATCAAGCAGAAATCGATGGCGGAGCTCGACGCATTCGCGATCAATGCCGAACTGCCGCGCCTGCTCGCACGGGCATGCGCCGCGCACGGGGCGCGCTTCATTCATTTCAGCACCGATTGCGTGTTCTCAGGCGCGCCGACGCCCGCCCGCGCGCTCGGCTACACCGAGCAGCACACGCCGGATCCGGTCGACCTGTACGGCCGCTCGAAGCTGCGCGGCGAGATCGGCGGCAGCGGCTGCCTGACCATGCGGACGTCGTTCATCGGGCGCGAGATCGAAGGCCATGTCAGCCTCGCCGAATGGCTGTTCGCCCAGGCCGGCAAATCGATCCGCGGCTATCGCGGCGCCCTCTATTCGGGATTCTCCACCACGGCCATGGCTGCGCTGGTGCGGGAGTTGATCCAGCGCCACCCCGACCTCAGTGGAATATGGCACGTGAGCGCCGAGGCGATCAGCAAGTACGATCTGCTGAACCTGCTGATCCAGCGCGGCAGGCTGGACATCGCGCTCACGCCCGACAGCGACTTCCAGTGTGACCGGCGGCTCGATTCGACGCGCTTCCGGCAGGTGACCGGCTGGACTTCGCCCAGCTGGGAAGAAATGGTCGATCAGGTGCTTTCGCAACCGCGCCATAGCCTCAAGTAGCCAGGTCTGCCCCGCGTCACAGCTTCAGAAGCTCGGTGCGATAGAAGTCCTCCTGCTCCGCCGGCGGTCTCACGCCAGGCGAGGAGAAGCCAAGGCGGCGGAGGTCGAGCATCCGCTCCAGCCACTCTTCCGGCGAACTGTCCCACGGCGCGAGCCAGGAGTTCGCTCGCTGCGCGATCCGCTCTGGAATCGCGCCGATCTCGCTGGCAAGGATGGGAAGGCCGTGCGCCATGGCGTCGCTCAGGGAGTAGCTGTGGGTCTCCGGCGCCTGAAACGGAAACCAAGCAAGGTGCGGCCACACGCGGCAGACGGCGCTGGCCAATGGGCCGGCTCCCTGCTCCGTGTGGACGGCCAGGTAGTCCTCTAGGTCCGGCGCGGCCGGTTGCAGGTCGCCGTAGATGTGGAGGCGGATCGGCAGCTTGCGCGCACGCGCCAGCTGCGCCACCGCGACGATCACCTCGCGCCCCTTGTTCTCCCGGATCGCGCCGATCGTCAGCACTCGCATCCGCTCGCCGTCGCGGATCGGACGCGGCCAGCAGCGGAACCGGTGCGGCGCGCCGGGCTCGGGCGGCGGCGCAACGATGATCGGCCGCGGAACACCGAGCGCGGCGAGGCGGTTCGCCAGATCATGGCTGCAGGCGATGAATCGCTCGGATTCCGTGATCAGCGTCCGGCGCGCCTCGTCCTCTATCCAGTTGGCGGGCGGCAGGTTGCGCTCGCCCAGGAAGCGCCCCCCCGGACCGCAGAGATGCACCTCGTCGTACAGGCAGAAATAGTCCAGGGCGACGAAGTCGAAGGGCAGCCGCAGCTTCCTCAGCAACGGAGCCAGGTAGGCGCGCAGCGAGACGGCGTGCAGGACCACGACGCGCCTGATGTCGAGCTGCCGCAGCTTCGTGCAGAGTGCGTCAAGCTCGCTCGGCACCCAATAGCGGATCGAGCCGAGGCCGTCCTCGGTTCGGCTGATCTCGGCCGCGTCGGCGCCACCGCGCAAGAACACGACTTCCGCCTGTCGGGAGATGTGGGCTGCAAGCTCCGCCGCGAAGCGGGCCGAACCGCCGCCGAAATCGTGGAGGATGAACAGGACGCCGGGACGATCGGGATACAGCCGCCGCCATTTCTTGCGAGCCAGCGGAAGGTTGGCGTGGCCGTCGGCCGTCCGCCAGTCGAAATGGCGGTTGAACTCGGCGTAGTGCGCAAGCGGATTCGCGCCGCTCTCCTCGACCAAAGGATTGGCGGCGAAGTAGGCGGCGGTGCTGAAATGCGGCGAGGGATCGCGCCGCTCGCGCCAGCCCTGGCTCAGGTAATGGAGGGCCGGGTCGACGCCGGCCAGCGCGATGTCCGGATAGGTCTTGCGATACCAGTCGGCGTCGACCAGCTGTTCGACATCGTAGAGCCGTTGGATCGCGCGGCTGATCCATCTCACGACGCCGCGCTTGTTCTGGTGCCGGCGTGCAAGCCTAGCGGCCACGCCGATCAGGGGGCCCGCATTTTCCGGCCGTCGCGCCCAGAGACGGAATCGCTCGATCATGATGTGGGAATCCCCGGCACGGCGCCGCGCCGTTCCGCAAGATCGGCGAGGAGCTGGTCGACCCCCGCGATCGCCGCCTTGTATGACGTCCGGTTCAGGAACGACAACGTGCGTTCGATGAAGCTGCGCTCGCTCCCGCAATAGTCCCGCATCACGTCCCTGGGGATCCGGTCCAGCATGTCCATCCAGAGCAGGCTGGCCTCATCGAGATGGCGGCTGATCCTGGAGCCCTGCGCGATGTGGACGCGCTGCCTGACCAGCGGCTCGGGGACGTGTACGAACGGGAAGCGGCACGCGAACCGGAACCAGAGCTCGTAGTCTTGCGTGGTCGGCAGGTCCTCGAGGAACGTGCCGCACAGGTCGAAAAAGTGGCGCGGCACCATGATCGTGCAGCCGTTGATCCGCCCCTCCAGCACCGCCCAGAGCGGGAAGCGGGCGAAGTCCTCGCCGCCGGCAGTGCGGCTCTGGATCACCTTGCCCTTTGCGCTCATGTTCTTCCAGTCGGAGAAAACGACCGCCGGCGCCCCGAACTGGGCCAGCGCCTGCAGCTGGCGCTCGGTCTTCTCCGGTTCGAACAGATCGTCGTGGCTGAGCCAGCAGAAATAGTCGCCGCGCATCTGCGCGATGGCATGATTGAGAGCCGATCCGACACCGCCGTTCGGTTTGTCGAACGTTTTAAGGCGCGACCCATAGCCGTCGATGATGGCGCGGGTCGCGCCGCCATCGTTGGAGCCGTCATTGACCACCAGAATTTCGAGCGCGGGCCAGGTCTGAGCCAGTGCACTGTCGATGGCCTGGGCCAGATAGTCGGCGCCGTTGAAGACCGGAATGACGATCGTGACAAGGGGTTTCGCGTCAGACACGTCGAATGGGTCCGTCATCCCTCGGAGTGATCGCTTCGCAACGAAGGCACGCGTCGCCGCTTATGTTATCCGGATGCCGCCCGCGCCCACGGCCGCCTCGCCTCTTTCCGCGCGGAGTAAGGCAGCATCGGTAAATGTTCACAAGCGAAGATGTCCTGCAAGTTGCAGATCTGTCAACCACGCCTCCTATGGAGCATGTGGTGAGCTTCACTATGCCCGTGCACCTTCCGAGGCTTGCAACAGCGGCTCATAGATTTCCCAGATCCGGGCGGCATTGGTGGCGATGTCCCAGCGCGACCTGATCGTGCGGAGGTTCTCTTCGGCGGCCGCGTCGACCAGCGCATCGTCGCTCGCCGCCCGGATAAGGGCGTCGGCCATTTCCCTGGTATCGTGGGGCGAGACGATCAGGCCCGACCTGCCATGCGTGACCCATTCGTCGACGCAAGCCGTCGAGCTCTGGATCGGGAAAACGCCGAGCATCATCGCCTCCAGTACGGTCGTGGCGATGCCGTCGGAAATGCTGATGCCGATCAACGCCCGCGCCTGGGCAAGACGCCGCAGCGCGGAGAAATGGTCGTGGGCATAGCCCAGAGGTTCGATGGACAGCCCGGTATGGGCCGCAGCCGCGGCCGCCCATTGCTTCATGCTCGCGCTCGCCGCCAGGATCTGGATGCGATAGTCGCGCAGATGCTCCTTTGCCAGCTGCACCGCCGACAAGGCCAGCAGTCCGCGCCCAGCCCAATTGTGATAACCCTTGATCATGATTACGCGCCGCGCCGACGGGGGCTCGGTGGCGAACTGGCTGATGGCATCGATGTCCATGCCGCCGGACGCCGGAACGATCGGCAGAACTGGGCCACGATAGCCGAATGCGCGGGCCAGGACCTGGTCGCGCGCGCAGTCTCCCATGTATAGATCGATGCGCCGGCAGACCTTCCTCAGCCGCTCCTCGTGGCCCGGCAGCTTGCGAAACAGGGACAGGTCGCTGCCCCAGTTCGACAGGATCCAGCGCGGAAAGCGCGGCCCGAGGCGGCGCGCCGCCTCCTCGCAGAGATAGCCGGCCATCTGGACCTCCATGGAATGGAGGAAGTGCGGCTGGAATGCATCGATGAGCGCGATGAGGCGCTGCGGGGTCGCAAGCAGCGCAGGATCGACGAAGCTGTGCGAGAACGGCACATAGCCGAGCCGCCGGTTCTCGATCTTGTCCGCTTCCGACTGGACATCCGCAGGATCGACGACCCACAGCCCGGGCGGCAGCTGTCGCGTCGCGGCCGGCATGCGAATGCCGGTGAAGCCCTCCGGCAACTCATAGGGAAAGCTGAGAACCGGAAACAGCAGGATGGCGGTGTCGGGCCGCGCGATCATGCGCAGCCAGCGATGCGCATGCGGACTGTTGTGCATGCCGACGATCAGAAGGCGCCGCGCGGCGGCCGAATGCCGTTTCGACATGTCTACGCGGTCAGGCGCGAAGGGAGGCCGAGAAGGGCAAGCACCTTTCCAGCGAACGCGCGGGTATCCGCGCCGCTGGTCACCACAGCTTCGCCATCGCCAGGCGGCACGGGCAGATGCAAGCCAAGCAGAAAGCGCCGGGACCGGCGGCGGGCCTTCTTGGTGCGCTTGTCCGTTGGCCAGTCGTCGGAGATCATCAGGTAGAGATCGAAGACCGGCTTGCGCCACCAACGGCGCTTTTTCTTCGGGTTCCAGATCGACAGCTTGCGGCCGGTATCGAATCGGAACGCGTTCATGGCGAGGTGTTCTTCAGCGTGATCGGTCGACATCGCGTACAGCCGGCACCGGCCCAGGTGCGGCGCCATGATCGCGGCGGCGGCGAGGAGATGGTAGCCGCGCCGGTTAGTCGTCTCCCGCACATCGAGCAGAATCTTGGGGCCGATGGGAAGCTGGAACCGGCTGGCGACGGAGCGGACCCTTGAGCACCAGGAACAAGCGCTGCCGGGATTCATGTCAGGCGACAGTACGGTCATTCAGCACCAGTTTCCTCAGTGCGCCCCGCGCCGCCTTCCGCACGCCGTCGGGGTCGCAAGGCGCGCGCCTGAGCACCCCGGGCAGGTCGGCGGGCTCCTCCGGCGCCAGGCGATATGACTTACGCAGATAGAGCGCCGACCAAAACGGATGGGTGTCGCGCACCACCCAGGAGGCGATCCAGTACGCGCGGCTGAGCGCCGCGCGGCGATGGACGCGGATGTGCGGCGGCAGGTCGCCTCGACGGAAATAGGACTTGGCCAGGCGGATCATTTCCCGCGCCCTGGCGATGGATCGTTCTGCCACGGTGATGGAGGTTGGATGCCGTCGCCAGGTCGCAAGCTGGAGCGGGATGCGCCCGAATTTCCCCCGCAGTCCGAGCCTCAGCCAGGATTCCAGATCGGAGATATAGCGATAAGCTGGATTGCGGAGGTCCTGGAGATCCAGCAGCGCATCGCGCCGGATCAGCGACCCCGGGCCGGGCACGGTGTATAGCCAGGCGACCATGTTCTCGAAGGAATAGTCGAAGGTCGTGATCTCGCCGACCGTCCGCGATTGTTCGTCGATGATGCACCAGTCGGGGTATCCAACGATCACATCCGGCCTGGCGTCGAGAAAGGGTACCGCCGCCTCAAGCCAGTTCGGCAGCATCGGATCGTCGGAAGAGACCATGGCGAAATAGGTGCCGCGCGCCAGGCGCCAGCCCCGATTCGTGGACCTGGCTTCCCCGACGTTCGCGTGACGATAGTAGGCGACACGGCCGCCATACAAACGCACCAGATCCTCGGTGCCGTCAGTCGACCCATCGTCGACGACCAGGTACTCGAAGTCCTGGAAGGACTGGTTCAGGATGCTTTCTATGGTCTCCGGGAGCAGGCCAGCCCGATTGTAGGTTGGCGTCACAATCGAAACCTTGGGCCGAATTGTGCTGTCCGCTGGGGACCCTTCATCGATCATTCTGGAACCGCATTGGACTGAGTCGAAGCGTTTGACCAGGAAAATCGAGCTAATCCCGGCTGAACCTGGGTGTAAGCTGAAACCCGGGCCGAAAGCAAGAAAGTCAAAGCCGGCGCAGCTGAGCCTTGATCGACGCTCAACCAGGTGCAATTCATCCCACGTTAATATTCAGGCAGCTCAATTGGGGGAGGCCGCACATTGCTCGAAAAGTTGTCGCAGCTGTTCAACGGCAGAAAGCGCCTATTGCAGACGATCGGCGACATGCAGGGCGAACTGGCGGCGCTCCGCCATACGGCTGCGCAACTGACGGAAGGCAAGGCCAGCGTCGAACAGGCGCACGAGCTTGCCACCGCCCTCACGGACGCCGACGCAGCCAATGCGGCGGTTGCCGCCCGGCTCGAGGAGACGCGGGCGCAGCTGGCGGCGATTGAGGCTAACGCCCGAACCGACCTGACGGACCTGCGGAAGGAGATGGCGGCCTTCGCCGCAGCCCAGGACCGGACCACGGCGCTCCTCACCGAGTTGACATCGCGGCTGGAGACGACCCAGTCCGCCGTTCTGGAGGTCAAGGATCGGTTGAGTTATACGCGGCACCGATGGGACGCCTTGGACAAGCTGGTCGACTATCTGGTCGTCGCGCACGTTCCCGGAGATTATTTCGAGTTCGGCGTCTATGAGGGCCGGACCTTTGGCTACGCCGTTAAGATCCTCTCCGGCATATTTCCGCGCATGCGATTCATCGCCTTCGATTCGTTCCAGGGCCTGCCGGCGCCCAAAGGGCCGGATGCGGAAGACGGCTACACCGGCGGGTTCGCGGAGGGCCAGTTCGCCTGCACTGAAGAACGTTTCACCGAGCAGATGGTGAAATCGGGCGCGGACATGCGCCGGATCACGACCGTGCCGGGCTGGTTCCACGAGACCCTCGGCGATACGCATCCCGTCTCGGGATCGCTCGGCAAGGTGGCGGCGGCGTGGATCGACTGTGATCTGTACGAATCGACTCCGCCCGTGCTCGACTTCCTCACCGGGCGCTTGTCGGTTGGAAGCGTGCTGCTGTTCGATGACTGGCGTTGCTTCCGGAATCTGGCGGAATTCGGGGAACAGCGGGCATGCGCTGAATGGCTGGCCCGCAATCCTCAGATCCGGTTGAACGACTTCTTCGATTTCGGCTTCGGCGGCAAGGCCTTCACAGTCGCCGCTTGCGCGTAGGGCTTGGTTGCTCGCGCCCCCGAGTTTCGCTAAAGGAACTGGGACTTCCACTCTACCAGAGAGTTTTGGCGCACCCGCAATGCCGCAAGCAGTCCAACGAACGAACCGAAGATCGACCTGGGATCAATCCGCCGGATGAGTTCGCGCATGGGGAAAGGCCTGGCCTTGCTGTTCGTTCGACTGGGCTGCACTGTGCATGGCTGGTTGAGCGGCGTAGCGGTGTTGGCGCTGATTCTGGCCGAACGGACGTTCTTCGACGCGGCGTTCTATCGGTCGCGATACCACAAGGGTGCTTTCCAGCAGCGCTTTCCGCGCATCCACTTCGCCTTTTCAGGCGCGCCGCGGCTGCGCAAGCCGAACAGCTGGTTCTCCCAGCAGAAGTACCAGTTGCGCCTCCGCCACGGCGATATCCAACCACCCGTTCTGCACTATCTGCTGACGCCACGAGCCAAGCGGCACCCAGCCGGCCCGCCGCCCACGATCCAGCCGGCCGAGGTCCAGCCGGCGGCCGCCATCGTTGAGACCGCACCGCCGCCGCCACCACCGCCTCCTCCTCCACCCGAGCCGGACCGGCTGGCCGAGCTGTGGCCCTCGATCAAGGCCGACCTGGCCGGCCTGCGGAACATGACCAGCGAACTGTCGCCGACCGAGGATCTGGAATGGAAGCTGCGGGCAATGCGTATCAGTCCGGCTCCGCTCAAGACCGGCGGCGTTGTGCGCTCCGTCCTGGCGGCGATGCCGAGCGACGTGACGCACCTGCTTGTTCTTCCGTGGGTCGGCGTGACCGGCGGCTCCGAGCGCGTGACGCATCACCTGATCCGCCTGCTGCGCGAGCACTACCGCTCCGGGGGACTGTGCATCTTCTGTCCGGATGGCACGGCCGATCTGAATCCGGACAACCGCAACCATCTCGATATCCCCATTATCGCGATCAACGACTTCGCGCCCACGTTGGATCAGGACGCGCGGCTGGAAATCTTCGACCGGGTCATGATCGAGCTCAGGCCCAAGACGGTTCATTCGATCAACTCGTTCATCGCCTGGTTCTCGTTCATGGAACGGGGAGCCTTCTATGCGTTGGACAGCAGGATGTTCGGCAACATCTACAGCGACATCCGCATTCTGGGCGGAAAGCCCGTCGGGTACTTCTGGCAATCCCTGCCCTACACCATCGACAACATGGCCGGGGTGTTTGCGGACAACCGCACCGTGCTTGAACGCGCCAGCGAGAATTTCGGCTTCTCCGCGGAGTATCGGGCGCGCTGCCACGTGGTGCCGACGCCGGTGGTCGGACTGGACGGCACGGATCCGGCGTCCGAGCTGCGCCCGTACCGGCCCTCCGGCCGGAAGCGCTCCCTGTGGATGAGCCGCATCGCCATCGAAAAGCGCCTCGAGGTCCTGCGCGATCTCGCCAGGCTCAGCCCCGAGCGGGAGTTCTCGGTCTACGGCGCCTCCATGGCGAGGGCTCTTCCGGTCGACCTTTCTTGGATCGAAACAACGCCGAACGTCACGCTGCACGGCCGGTTCGGCCAGCTGGCGGACCTGCCGATCGATCAGTTCGATTCCTACGTCTTCACCACGTCCGCGGAAGGCATGCCGATCTCGCTGCTGGAGGTCACCATGCTCGGCCTGCCGGTGGTGGCGCCCGCGGTCGGCGGCATCGGCGAGTTCATCGATCATGAGACCGGATGGCTGGTGAGCGCCGACGCGGAGGCCCCGGAATATGCCGCCGCGTTGGACGAGATCCATCGCAATCCGGAGGAGGCGCAGCGCCGCGTTGCACGCGCACAGCAGCGCCTGGTGGAGCGTCACTCCTGGGAAGCCTACCGGAACCGGGTGCGCGCGATCCCCGGTTACCTCAACGCTGGGCGGAGTTGATCGATGCCGAGTACCGACGCCAGTCCTCGATCGCCGGCCGACGTATCGGTGATATTGATCGGCCACGACCAGGACGTCCTGATCCATGGCAGCATCGTGTCTGCCGAGCGCGCCGCCGCCCGCGCGCGTGCCAACGGGCTGTCGATCGAGCTTATTCTCTTGCTTCGGGACCCGACGCCGGCGCTGGCCAAGTGGAGCGCGGATCGCATTGGTGCACCCTGGCGGGTGCTGACGTCCAGCGCTCAGGACCTTGGCGTGGCGCACAATGAAGCCATTGCCGCCAGCGGCGGGCGATACCTCGCCTGGATCGACGGATGGGATCTCTGGTCAGAGAACTGGATCGAAGCGGCCGTGCTGGCGGCCGAGCGCGCGCCGGCGGCGGCGGTCTGGCATCCGGAAGCGGTGGTGCGATTCGGGCAGAATTTCTTCTCGACCCAGGGATATGCCCTGCTTTGGCAACCCGATGGCGCCGCAGGAGAAATCGACTACGCCGCGCTGCTGGACCAAGACCTCTATCCGACCGGTCCGTTCGCGGCACGATCCTTGTTCGACGAGATCCCCTTTCCGACCGAGGATGCCGCCCGCGGCTGGGCGGAGGCGTGCTGGTGGTGGACCTGCAACGTCGCCGGCGCCGGCTATCACCACGCGGTCGTGCGCGAGACCTTCCACTACCAGCGCATGGACCAGGCCAACCAGCGCCGGTCGGCGCCGCAGCGTCCGGCAAAAACCCGTATCGGACCCACGCCCCTCAGCAGGGCGCAGGCTCCCGTCGGCGGACGCGAAAACGGCTAGATCGCTTGTTCCATTTGCCGCGGCCCAGTCTCTGCGATCCTCTCGAGATCCTGCAACAGCCGATTGCGGGCGAAGGCGTAGAGTTCCAGATCGAGTTCGCTGTATCGCCGGACCACATCCAGCGCCGCTGGATCGATTTCACCTGCGCGCGGCCGGTCCGTGCTCACGTTCTGCCTTGAATATGAGATGTCCGCCCAGCCGAACCTGTGTCGGAGGACGGACAGCGTGTCGTCGAACATCTCGGTGACTCCAACGACCGCGAATGTCTCCAAGTGGGCCTTCGCGGCCGCGAGGTCGCGGCCGAGTTTGCGTCCACAGATCATCAAGGTTTGCTGGTTCTGCGCCTCGTCCTCGGTTCGGACGAAGTCCTCGATCGACATGTCCCGCAGCCTCTCGTAGCCGGGATAGGTGCGCAGATAGAAATACATGGAGATCACGCGCTCCACCGGATCGCGCAAGATCGTGAAATAGGTCGCCGAATCGGCGAAGCTCTCGTGAATGCCGTAGTAGTAGTGCCCCGAGATGCCCCTGATGTTCTTTTTCTGCTCCTCCGAGAGTTCCTCCCAATTGACCGGCACGTAGGCGAGCGACTCGTGATCGAGTAGTTCCCCCGGCCTGTAGTTTCTCCTGAAAATTGTGCTGAGAGTCGTGCCGCCCGTCTTTGGTATGTGCAGGAAAACGTCGACGTGTCGAGACATGGGCCGCTCCGGAACCGGCGCAGCGGATCCCGTCCCGCCGCGCTTTGAGATGGACAATATGCTTTCGCTGCACCTAAAGTGGAGCAAGATTTTCATGACGATTTATCAGTGATTGGTTAGCTGCGCTATGTGCGATTTCGGCCATGGGACAGGGGCCGCATCGATATGACCAGGATCGACTTCCTCGTTACAGGAAGCACCGGATTTCTGGGACACGCCGTTACTGAACGCCTGACTGCCTCAGGCTACAGCTTCATCTCGCTCGGGCGGGCGGCCACCGGTCTCTCGTCGCGCCATCTGAGGTTCGACGCCGACCGCTCCTCGCTGTCTGACCTGCCGGAAATGCTCGCGGGACTCGAGCCGCGCTGGGTGCTTCACCTCGCCGGTGCGCCGCCCGCCTCGCGGCCTGAAACCGCCTATCGGGTGAACGCCGGGATGCTGGGGCAGATCATCGCCGCGCTCGGTGGTCGCGTTTCCCGCATCGTCGCGATCGGCACCGCCGCGGAATATGGCGAAACGCTGATGTCGAACGAGCCGGCCGCGGAATCCGCACCGTGCTTGCCGGTGGGGACATACGGCCTCTCGAAATATGCCCAGACCACGGTGGCCCTCGCGGCGCGACGGCGCGGCGTGCCCATCACCATCGCCCGGACGTTCAACCTGGTCGGGCCAGGCGTGCCCGATCATCTCTCTCTCGGCCGGTTCGTGCAGCAGCTGCGCGGCGAGGCCGGCCGCACCGGAACGCTCAGGGTCGGCGCTCTGGAGAAGAGACGTGACTTTGTGGAGGTCGGAGCGGCCGCGACTGCGATCATCGGGCTCGCGACATCGGCGGCCGAGATGCCGGCGGTCGTGAACGTCTGCTCGGGAATCAGCACGCCGCTCCGCGACTGGCTGGAGGGGCTGATTGCCGCCACAGGCTTCGAGGTCGCGGTCGAAACGGATTCTTCCCTGCGCCGATCTTTCGACCCCGACGACGTGGTGGGCTGCAACGCGCTTTTGCGCGCCTGCGGGTTTGACATCCCGGCACCCGCAATTGACGTCGTCACACAGGCAATCTGGCGTTACGGACAGGATCACGCGGCGCGGACACGCGCCGCCGACCTTGGGCGCGAGGTTCTTGAGGTGACGGGATTGGCCAAACTGGCGAGCGCCGAGTAGCCGTCAATCGCGCTGCTCTACCACGAGAGGTTTGGCCAGCCGCGGCGCAGCGTCACTCCTTGACGACGTAAGTATAGAACCGGATCCGGTCGTTCTCGGCGACTTGATAGACGCCCTGCACCTCGTACGAGAAGCCCGGGAAGCGATTGCAGCTCTCTTCGAAGGCCAGGAAATAGTCGATCATGGGCTTGGCCGCCTGATCGTAGCGCTCGCCCGGAATCACGATGCCGATGCCGGGCGGGTAGATCAGGGCCAGGGTCGCAGCGATCCGGCCGCTGACTTCCGACATCGGCACATAGTCAATGTTGCCAGAGACCATTGCTTCCACGGCATCGCGCGCCGACATCGCCTGCTCCGGGAATGACTCGTAGCGGAAGCAGAGGCGCTGCAGTTCCTTCACGTTGTGCTCGGCATAGAAGCCGTGCATCTCGTCGCACAGCTGCTTCAGGTGGTAGCCGCGGTAGCGCGCCTCGTTGCGGGCATAGAGCCGCGGCACCACCTCGGACAGCGGCGCGTCGGAATCGTAGAGCTCCTTGAACCGCTCCAAAGCCGCCAGCAGCATGGCCATCTTCCCTTCGCCCACCGCCGGCGTCATCAGGAAGAGGATGCTGTTGAGATCATTCTTTTCCGGAATGATCGCGTTCTCGCGCAGGTAGTTGGCAAGGACGGTAGCGGGTATGCCGCTCTTCTGGTATTCGCCCGTGGCGGCGTTGATGCCCGGCGTGGTCAGCATGAACTTGGTGGGGTCGACCATGGCCGCGTCTTCGCCCAGATGGCGGAAGCCGTGCCACTTTTCGCCCGGGATGAGCTGCCAATAGCTCTGCTCCTTCGCCAGCACGTCGGTCGGCACGTCCTCCCATTTCACCGACTTGCCCTGGTACTTGACCACGTCCGGCACGAACGGATTGAAGAAGCCGCCGAAGCGCTTCCGCACCGCCTTGCGCGCTTCGATGCCGAGCTTCACCATGTCGTCCCACAGCACGCGCCCGGCCTTGTCCGCATGCATCTGGGCGTTGACGTCGAGGCTCGAGAACAGCGGGTAAAACGGCGACGTCGACGCCTGCAGCATGAACATCTCGTTGAACCGCTTGTGGTTGATCCGGTAGGGCTTGTCCCGGACGTGCGAGTCGCGAACGTGGATCTGCGAGGCCTGCGAGAAGCCGGCGAGCTGCTTGTGGGTCGATTGCGTCGCGATGATGCCGGGGTCCTTGTCGGTCAGCTTCAGGCTCATGGCGAAATGGTCCGCCATCAGAGGATGGAACGCCCCGAACCCGGCCCAGGCCTCGTCGAAATGGATGTACTGGCAGAGGTGACCGATTTTCTCCAGCACCTTGCGCGCGTTGTAGACCGTGCCGTCATAGGTGCATTGCTCGATGATCGCGACCCGGATCGGCCGCTCGCGCTTCCAGGCATCCGTCCCCTTGAGGCGCGGATGATTCTTGAGCTTGTTGCGGATGTTCTCCTCGTCGAACGCCGCCCAGTCGATCGGGCCCACCATGCCGAAGCCGTTGCGGTCGGCCTGCAGATAGACCGGGATCGCGCCGGCGATGAACAGGGCGCCGTGATGGTTGCTCTTGTGGTTGTTGCGGTCGAACAGCACGATGTCCTTGGAGCTCAACAGCGCCGTGTTGACCACCTTGTTGGAGGAGGAGGTGCCGTTGAGCACGAAATAGGTCCGGTCGGAGCCGAAGGTCTTCGCCGCCGCCTGCTGCGCCTTGAGCGCCGGGCCCTCGTGGATCAGCAGGTCGCCGAGCGACACCATCGCGTTGCAGATGTCGTCGCGGAAGATGTTCTCTCCCATGTGCTCGAAGAACAACCGCCCGACCGGATGGCGCATGAACATCTGCCCGCCCTGGTGACCGGGACACGCCCAGCTGCGGTTGGCATCGTAGTCGTACTGCATCAGCGCGCCGAAGAACGGCGTCAGCAGGCTCTCGGCGTAGCTTTCGATCGCCGCCTTCAGGCGCTTCTCGTAGAAGTCCCGGCTCTCGAGATCGGCGATCACCACGCCGTGCAGCGACTTCAGGTACGGCGCCAGGAACGTCTCTTCCCTGCGCCGGCTGATCAGGAAGATCGGCATGCGCAGGCCGCGCTCCTCGCGCGTCTTCACGACGTCTTCCACGTGATCGCGTGAGACCACGATCGCGCCGCAATCGGCGCTGCCACGGATCGCATCCTCGATCTGATCCTGCGGCACCAAGCGGACCCGGAAGCCGAGGTCCTTTTCGATGATGTCGCCGACGAACTTGTTCTCTTCGCCAATCACGAGCACGCGGAAATAGCGGGTAAGCTGAATCGACATGGATCACCTCTTCACGGCAGACGGGGCGGGCAGGAAAGGATCCGCCCTCGCGGCTTCAACTTTGGTGCGCCACTTGCGCCAGGTGTAGATCGGGATGCCGGCGACAAGGACCAGGAACCCCCAGAACACCGCTTCGCGACCTGAGCCGTAGAGCGCCCAGATCGCGAAAATGAAGGCGACACATGCGATCAGCACCAGGATCAGCACACTGGCAGGGAAGACGTGGCGGCGATCCACCATCAGCTGCATCAGCCCGGCCGCGCACAGCATGTAGGGTACCAAGGTGGTCATGGTGCCGATCAGGATGATGATCTGGAACGCGCCAACCAGGCCGTGACCGAAGTTCGTGATCACCAGCAACGAGACCAATGCGCTGGAGATCACCAGCGCAAGCGCCGGAACGCCATGCTTGTTCACCTTGCCGAGCGATGCCGGCAGCAGCCCGTCGCGCGCCGCCGCCATCGGGATCTGGCCCTGCATCATCACCCAGCCATTCAGCGCGCCGACCGCGGCGATGATGGCTCCCGCCGAGATCAGGTAATACCCCCAGTCGCCCACGATCAGCCGCGCCGCGTCCGCGAACGGGGCGGTCGACGCGGTCAGGGCCCGCGCGGGCAGCATTCCCTGGACCACGGTCACGGAGGTGACGTAGAACGCGCCGGCGATCAGGGTGCCGATGATGGTGGCGCGCGGGATGGTCTTCTGCGGATCTTTCACGTCTCCCGCCGGCACGGTGGCGGATTCCAGCCCGACGAACGACCACATGGTCAAGGCCGTCAGGGTCGAGACCGCGGCCAGCCAGGATGACTCGGGTATGTTCTGCGTGTAGACCGGAACCGCGAAGTTGTCGGCGTTGAAGAAGAACCAGCCGCAGACCGCGATCAGCAGCAGGGGGATGAGCTTCAGCACGGTGAAGGCATTCTGCACCAGGCTGAAGATCCCGATGCCGCCGAGATTGATGAAGGTCAGCAGCCATAGCAGGCCGACCGCGAGCGAGGCGCCGGCGACCGGATTGGCGAGCTGCGGGAAGAACACGGTGAAATACCCCACCACCGTCACCACGATGGCGGCGTTGCCGATCCAGGCCGACTTCCAATAGCACCAGGCGCACAGATAGCCGGCGAAGTCTCCGAACGCTTCGCGGGTATAGACGTGCGGCCCCCCGGCGCTCGGGATAATCGCTGAGAGCCGGGCGAAGACGATGGCCAACGACAGTGCGGCGATGAGCGATCCGCCCCAGCCCCACAGTGTCAAATGGCCGTAGCCCGCCAGGACAGAGGGCAGCATGAAAATGCCGGAGCCGATCATGTTGCCCACGACCAGGGCCACGCAGCTCCAAAGCCCCATCGTCTTCTTGTTCATGCCTGGCTTTCCCCTCAGCTGGCGCCGGGATTGCGACGCTGGTATTCCGCCTTGATCAGCGCCTCGACCTCTTCACGCCGCGGGCCAAGCAGCACGATCACGAAGCTCTCGACCGCCCAGACGCTGCCGTAGGGCCTGAGCGCCCTGAATCGCAGTTCCTGGAAGGCGGCCACCATCGCATCCCGCCTTCGCAGGTCGACGAACTGGTGAACGTTGACCACGGTGGGATTGGTCGGATCGTAGTGCGCGCAATCCTTGGCGACCCCGATGCTCAGGGACTTGGTCGCGCCGTGGACACCCGACACCATCGGATCGATCTCGCTGATCTCGCAGGCCTGCAATCCGGCCGCGGTCAGAAAGGCCTTGGCGCGCTCAGCCGTAAGCTCCGGCGGGCTGGTTTCGGATTGCGCCATGACGTGCGTCGACAGCGACATGCCCAGGGACATGCAGAGTCCGGCAACGACATTGCACAAGATCAGGCGCGGCACTGAACGCATGATGCAGTTCCCGTTTGCCTCGAGTATCGGACACGGCCGGTCCCGTTCCAGCGCTCAACCGTGCCAGCTCACGGCGTCGTAGCTGGTGCTGATGAGCGTGCCCTTCTCGCCCCTTACGATTCCGCCGATGTCCGCCAACGCGCCGATCGCCGCGACCTTTCCGGTCTTCGTGGCAAAGTGGCAAGCGGCGTCGACCTTGGGACCCATCGAGCCGGCGGGGAACTTGTAGTTCGAAATGGCGGACGGACTGGCCTTGTGAATGGCCTTCTGGTCCGGGGTTCCCCACCCCGTGAACACGGCCTGGGCGTCCGTCGCCATGATAAGGAGATCGGCTTCGAGGTCGCGCGCCAAGAGCTCCGAGCAGAGATCCTTGTCGATAACGGCCTCAACGCCGATCAAGGTGCGGTCTGCTCCCGGCTTATACATGGTGGGGATGCCGCCGCCGCCGGCGCATATGACGATCGTCTTATGCTCCAGCAGCCACCTGATGGGTCGAATCTCGAATATGCGTTTGGGCAGCGGCGATGGCACGACCCGTCGCCATTTTGCCCCATCCAGCTTGAACACCCAGCCCTTCTCGGCCTTGAGGCGGTCGGCATCGCCCTTGTCGTAGACCGGACCGACGAACTTGGTGGGGTCCTTGAACCCCGGGTCGTCGCCATCGACCTCGACCATGGTCAGCAAGGTCGCGAACGGCACCTCGAACGGCAGCAGGTTGCCCAGTTCCTGCTCGATCATGTAGCCGATCATGCCTTCGGTCTCGGCGCCTAAGACGTCGAGTGGGTAGGCTTCGTCTGGCTTGTAGGCCGCGCCTTGCAAGGCCAGCAGGCCGACCTGCGGCCCGTTGCCATGGCTGATCACCAGTTGGTGCTCCTTGGCAACCGGCGCCAGCGCCTCGGCCGCGACGCGGATGTTGCGGCGCTGCACGTCCGCCGTCATCGCTTCGCCGCGTTTGAGGAGCGCGTTGCCGCCCAGGGCCACCACGATACGCATGGCTAATCTCCCAGCGTCGCCACCAGCAACGCCTTGATGGTGTGCATGCGATTCTCGGCCTGCTCGAACGCGACATTGGCTTCGGACTCGAACACGTCGTTGGTGACCTCGAGCCCGTTCGACATGCCGTAATCCTGCGCGATCTGCTTGCCGAGCACGGTCTCGGTGTCGTGGAACGCCGGCAGGCAATGCATGAACTTGACCTGCGAATTGCCGGAGGCCTTCATCAGCGCCGCATTGACCTGGTACGGCGTCAGCAGCTTGATGCGCTCTTTCCACACTTCCTTTGGTTCGCCCATGGAGACCCAGACGTCGGTGTGGATGAAGTCGACGTCCTTCACCGCCACGGCGGTATCATCGGTGATGGTGACGCGCGCGCCCGACTTGGCCGCCAGATCCTTGGCAATCTTGGTGTATTCGTCCGACGGCCACAGGCTCTTCGGCCCGCAGATCCGCACGTCCATGCCGAGCAGGCAGCCGACGATCAGCAGCGAATGCCCCATGTTCGAGCGGGTGTCCCCGACATAGGCGTATTTGATCTCGCTGATCGGCTTGTCGCTATGCTCGCGCATGGTCATGACGTCGGCGATCATCTGGGTCGGGTGGTATTCGTCAGTCAACCCGTTATAGACCGGCACGCCGGCATACTTGGCGAGTTGCTCCACGCCGCCTTGCGCCGACCCGCGATATTCGATGGCGTCATACAACCGTCCCAGGACGCGCGCGGTATCCTTGAAGGATTCCTTGTGGCCGATCTGCGAGCCTGCCGGATCGAGATACGTGACATTTGCGCCCTGGTCGTAGCAGGCGACCTCGAAGGAACAGCGCGTGCGCGTCGAGGTCTTCTCGAAGATCAGGCAGATCTCCTTGCCCTCCAGGCTCTTCTTCTCGGTCCTCGCATACTTGGCGCGCTTCAAATCGCGAGCAAGCTGCAACAGATACTTGAACTCGCGCGGCGTGTAGTCCTGCACCGTGAGCAGCGAGCGGTTGCGCAAATTGAAGCTCATCGTCTTTCTCCCTGAAACTCTGGTTGATCTCTATCTCTTCAAGCTCAATAGGCGGGGTCGCGCCAGATCGGGCAGGTCATGCAGTGGCCACCGCCGCGCCCGCGGCCGAGTTCGGCGCCGCGAATAGTGATCACTTCGATGCCGGCCTTCCTCATCAAGGTGTTGGTGTGGGTGTTACGGTCGTAGGCCACGACCACGCCCGGCTCGAGCGCGACGACGTTGTTGCCGTCGTCCCACTGCTCGCGCTCCGCCTCGAAGGCGTTTCCGCCGGTCGCGACGGTGCGCAACGCCTTGAGGCCCAAGGCCTCCGCCACGACCTCCAGCAGTCCTTTCTTGTCGTGCCGCACCTCGAGCCCGCCCTGGTCGTCGGTCGGATACATGCTGAAGCACTGGATCTGATCGACCACGTCCTTGAACATCGTGACCAGATCGCGGTCGCAGAAGGTGAAGACGGTGTCCAAGTGCATGGCGGCGCGGCTCTTGGGCATCAGGCAGCCGATAACGCGACTCGCGCCTTTTTGCTTGAACAGCGCACGCGCGACCTGGCCGACGCCCTGATGGGTGGTGCGCTCGCCCATGCCGATCAGCACGACGCCCTTGCCGATCGGCATCACATCGCCGCCTTCGACCGACGCTCCGGTGACGTCGTCGTCCGAATCGCCCCACCAGATCTTGAAGTTGCCACCCTTGAAATGCGGATGGAACCGGTAAACCGCGCGCTGCAGCAGCGTCTCCGGCTTGCGCGCCGGCCAGTACATCGGGTTGCAGGTCACGCCGTTGTAGATCCAGCAGGACGGGTCGCGCTGGAACAGGGTGTTGGGGATGGGCGGCAGGATGAAGTCGCTGTGCGCGTAGGCATTGCTCAGTAGCGTCTTCATCTTGTGGTCGGGCAGATCGGAGATCGCGATCCCACCGATCAGGAACGGCGCCAGTTGCTTCGCCGGCAGCGCGTCGAGCCACGGCCGGATGAACCCGCCGGCCATGACGCCAACGCTGCTGTCCGTAATGCGCCGGTCGAGGATGAAAGCACGGGCCTCGCGGTCCTCGACCGTCTCGGTCAACAGGTCATGCAGCTCGAGCACCTCGACCCCGCGCTCCTTCATCTTGAGCGAGAAGTCGTAGTGATCCTTCTGCGCCTCGTGGACCCAGATCACGTCGTCGAACAGCAGGCTGTGGCAATTGCCGGGCGTCAGGCGCTGATGGGCGAGCGATGGCCGGCAGACCATGACTGTTCGCAGCTTGCCGACTTCCGAATGAACGCCGAATTCACGCATGACGCTTCTCCATTGACATCAGCAACTCGAAGCAATCCGCGCCCCAGCGTATTGCGCTCAGAAAGTGATGGTCGTGCCTATGCCGAGTTCCAAGGCATCGTAGTTGTCGATATCGGTGCCGTCCGCAGCCTCCCCGCCCTCGGGATCGGTGTCGACCCAGGTGTAGGCTATCTCCGCCTCCAGATCGATGCCGGGGCCGAGCGTATAGACGGCGGTCAGCATCGCCCGATCCTGCGTGAAGTCCGTGATGGCGGACGACGCGTCATTGTCGGCGTCGAGGTGCGAGTACTGCGCGCCGAACACCCAGGCATCCATCGTATAGGCGATACCTCCACCGGCGACCCAGGCATCCAGCGCCACGGCCGGCACCACGTCGCCTTTGTCGCCGCCTCGATCCAGTGCGTCGTTGTAGTATTCGAAGACCCCGCCGACCGCGAAGTTGCCGAAGGTGAGGTTGAGGCCGGTCTGGTAGAAATCCTGGTCCTTGCGGTCGGGTCCCGGCCCCTGCTCGACATGGCCTTCCCACGATCCGCCGCCGCCCCATGTCAGGCCCCAGCCGTCGCCCTGGTAGGTGTAGGTCAGGTACACGGACACATTGTGGCGCGACTCGCCATCCGAATTGAACGGCATTCCCAGGTGCGGGCCGACTCCGTCGCCGTGGGTCTGGTCGCCGCCGTTGGGCGTGTATGACAGGGCGAGTTGAAACCCGGCGAAGGTCGGCGAGAAATACAGGAGCTTCTGCGCGTCGCCGCCGTCGGATTCATCAACACCGACGCAGGCCGGGTTGGAGATCAGCGTGTTGGCGCCCCACTGGTCGGGCGAGAACGCGGAGAAGCTGCCAGCCGCGCCAGGCGGCAGGATGCAGGAATAGGACAGGGCATCGTCGATCGAGCCCATGCGCACCTCGCCGAAGCCGCCGGAGAAGAAGATCCAGGCCTCGTCGATCTGGTCGCCGGCCTCATCTTCACCTTCCAGCTCGATGTGTGCGCCGACCCCGAGGCCGTTGTCGAGCACGGCGCTGCCGCTGAAGTGGATCTCCGCGTTGTTGAAAACACCATCGGTGTTGCGCTCGTTGCCGGGCTCGCCCTCGCTGTCGTCGTCGAACACGGCCATATAGGCTGTGTTGAAGAAGCCGCCGATCCCGAGCTTGACCCCGTCGGCCGCCAAGGCGGGAGAGGCCATCAAGCCGGCGCCGATGAGAGCGGAACTGGTAAGAAGCCGTTTCTTCATCACGTGCCCCCTGATCCCAATGCGACCGGTGCCCCTCAGGATGTGCTGAGAAGCCAGCCTCATAGTTCGGGCGAATGGGGTCTAGAACCGAGTACGTTACTGTAAATTGCCGCGGGCCTGATACTACCGACGCTCCAACCGCATTGATATTGTCCACACTCACAAACCGCCAAAGCCGGGCGCCGCTCGGCTTAATGGCATACTGATATGCGGCCGCCTCGAAGCATCGCTTGGCGCGGACTTGATTCCGTTTGCCATGGGAGTTTGCATGGACCTTTTCCAGGCCTTTCCGATCGCCATCATCGACGAGGACTATGAGGGCAAGCAGGCCGCCGGACGCGGCATGCGACAGCTGGCCGAGGCGATCGAGAAGGAAGGGTTCCGTGTGGTTGCCGGCGTTAGCTACGAGGATGCCCGGCGGCTGGTTAACGTCTTCAACAGCGAATCCTGCTGGCTGATCTCGGTCGACGGCGCCGAGGCCAACGACAAGCAATGGAAGGTGCTCGAGGAAGTGCTGGCGGCGAAGCGTAGCCGGAACCAGCGCTTGCCCATCTTCCTGTTCGGGGACGAGCGTACGGCGGAGATGGTGCCGTCCAGCGTGCTCAAGCACGCCAACGCCTTCATGCGCTTGTTCGAGGATTCGCCGCAGTTCCTGGCGCGCGCCATCGCGCGCGCCGCACGGCTGTATGTCGAGGGTTTGCCGCCGCCGATGTTCAAGGCGCTGATGGACTACACCCTGCACGCCAGCTATTCGTGGCACACCCCCGGCCATGGGGGTGGCGTCGCCTTCCGGAAGAGCCCGGTCGGGCAGCTATTCTACGAGTTCTTTGGCGAAAATACCCTCAGGTCGGACATCTCGGTCTCGGTTGGCTCGGTCGGCTCCCTGCTGGACCACACCGGCCCGATCGCCGCTGGCGAGCGCAACGCGGCGCGCATCTTCGGCTCCGATGAAACGTTATTCGTGGTCGGTGGCACCTCGACCGCCAACAAGATCGTCTGGCACGGCACCGTCTCGCGCGGCGACCTGGTGCTGTGCGACCGCAACTGCCACAAGTCGATCCTGCATTCGCTGGTGATGACCGGCGCAACCCCGATCTACCTGGTGCCGTCGCGCAACGGCCTCGGCATCATCGGCCCGATCTCGCGCGACCAGTTCACGCCCGCCTCGATCCAGCAGAAGATCGCCGCCAGCCCGTTCGCCAAGGAGACCAGCGGCAAGGTCCGCCTGATGGTGATGACCAACTCCACCTACGACGGGCTCTGCTACAACGTCAAGGCCATCAAGCAGAGCATCGGCAACGCGGTCGACGTGCTGCATTTCGACGAGGCCTGGTACGCCTACGCCAATTTCCACGAATTCTACGACGACTTCCATGGGATCTCGTCGGCGCAGCCGGCGCGTTCGCCACACGCCATCACCTTCGCGACCCAGTCCACGCACAAGCTGCTGGCTGCGCTGTCGCAGGCCTCGATGATCCACGTCCAGCATGCCGAGAACAAGCAGCTGGACATGGCGCGCTTCAATGAAGCTTTCATGATGCACACCTCGACCTCGCCGCAGTACGGCATCATTGCGTCCTTAGATGTCGCCGCGGCGATGATGGAGCAGCCGGCCGGCCGCTCGCTGGTGCAGGAGACGCTCGACGAGGCGCTGAGCTTCCGGCGCGCCATGACCGCGACCAAGAAGCAGCTCAAAGGCTCCTGGTGGTTCAACGTCTGGCAGCCGGACGCGATGGCGGAGAAGCCGTCGGCCGACACCGCGAACTGGATCCTGAAGCCCGGCGACAAGTGGCACGGCTTCGAGGGACTGGCGGAGAATCATGCGCTGGTCGATCCGATCAAGGTGACGATCCTGTCGCCCGGCCTGTCCGCCGACGGCAGCATGCAGCAGCACGGCATTCCGGCCGCCGTCGTTGTCCGCTTCCTGTCTTCTCGGCGCATCGAGATCGAGAAGACCGGGCTCTACTCGTTCCTGGTCCTGTTCTCGATGGGCATCACCAAAGGCAAGTGGAGCACGCTGGTCACCGAGCTGCTGAACTTCAAGGATCTCTACGATTCGAACGCGCCGATCCACCGCGCGCTGCCGGCGCTGGCCGACGCGCATCCCGAGGCCTACGGGAAGATGGGCCTGAAGGACCTCTGCGAGGCGATCCACAAGGTCTATCGCGCCGACAAGGTGCCGCAAGCGCAGAAGGACATGTACACCGTGCTGCCCGAGATGGCGATGCGGCCGGCGGATGCCTATGAGCGGCTGGTGCGCGGCAAGGTCGAAAGTGTGGAGATCGACCAGCTGTTCGGCCGGACCATGGCCGTGATGGTGGTGCCCTATCCGCCGGGGATTCCGGTGATCATGCCGGGCGAGCGCATCACCCAGACCACCAAGTCGATCCAGGACTACCTGCTCTACGCCCGGGAATTCGACCAGAAGTTCCCCGGCTTCGAGACCGACATTCACGGGCTGCGGTTCGAGAAGACAGCCAGTGGCCGGCGCTACCTGGTCGATTGCCTGACTGAAAGCTGAGGCCGTGCGCGGCTCGTGACGGAACAGGAGAGGGCATTATGGACCAACCGAAACGGATGAGCCTGACCCAGCTCACCTTCATCGTCGCCGTCAACATGATGGGGTCGGGCATCATCATGCTGCCGACCAACATGGCGCAGGTCGGCGCGATCTCCCTGCTGTCCTGGCTGGTGACGGCGATCGGCTCGATGGCGATCGCCTATGGCTTCGCCCAGGCGGGCCTGTTCAACCAGCGCCCCGGCGGCATGTCGGCCTATGCCGAGGACGCCTACGGCAAGTCCGGATTCTTCCTGGTCTTTTTCCTGTATTTCCTGTCGCTGGCGATCGGCAACGTCGCGATCGGCATTTCGGCGGTCGGCTATCTGACGGCCTTCATCCCCTGGCTCTCGTCGAGCCCGATCGCCACCTGCATCGGCGTGATCGCCCTGCTTTGGCTGACGACGGTCGCCAATTTCGGCGGCCCCAGCATTACCGGGCGCATCGGCTCGATCACGGTCTGGGGCGTCATCATCCCAGTCGGCGCCCTTTCGATCATCGGCTGGTTCTGGTTCAGCTCCGAGACGTTCGAGGCGGCCTGGAACCCGCAAGGCCTCTCGCTCGGGCAAGGCCTCGGCTCCAGCATTTCGCTGACCCTGTGGGCGTTCCTGGGCATGGAATCGGCCGCGCAGAACTCGGCGGCGGTCGAGAATCCGAAGCGCGACGTTCCGTTGGCCTGCCTGTTCGGCACGCTGGGGGCAGCCGTCATCTATGTTCTCTCCACCACCGTGATCCAGGGCATCGTGCCGAACGCCGAGTTGGCGAACTCGACCGGCCCGTTCGCGCTCGCCTACGCGAAGATGTTCAATCCGACCGTCGGCACCATCATCATGGCGCTGGCGGTGCTGGCCTGCCTTGGCTCGCTGCTTGGCTGGCAGTTCACCATCGCGCAGACCGCGAAGTCGGCGGCCGACGACCGCATGTTCCCGTCCTTCTTCACCAAGATGAACGCGATGGGCGCGCCAGTTGTGGGCATGATTGTTCTCGGTGTCGTCCAGACCTTGCTGGCGCTATCCACCATTTCGCCTACGCTGAGCGAGCAGTTCAGCGCGTTGGTGAACCTCGCGGTCGTCACCAACGTGATCCCCTACATCATCTCCCTGTCCGCCCTGTTCGTGATGATGCGCATGGCCAAGGTGCCCCCGGCCAAATACCGGCTGAACGGATTCATCACGGTGGTGGCCATGCTCTACAGCACGTTCGCGATCTACGCGTCCGGCAAGGATGCGGTGCTCGGCGGCATGATCGTCACGGCGATTGCATTCGTGATCTGGGGCTTCATCGCGCACCGCTTCGTGCAGAAGCCTGCCGTGGCGACCGCGTGACGGGATCGAGGAGAAAAGACATGCGGTACGATCATCGGCTCCGCCCTATCTGGCTCGCCACCGGCCTGCTGGCATTTCTGCCGCTGGAAGCGGCCTCGGCCGACACCCTGGACCGGATCCGGGAGTCGGGAAAGCTCACCCTCGGCTATCGCACCGATGCCCGCCCGTTCTCCTATATGGATCCCTCGGGCAATCCGGCCGGCTACGCGATTGCCCTGTGCGAGGCAGTGTCCGGCACCGTCAAGACCGAGAGTGGAGCGTCGTCCCTATCGGTGCAGTGGGTTCCGGTCACCATCGAGGAGCGCTTCACTGCCGTAAGCCAGGGCAAGATCGATTTGCTATGCGGTCCGGATGCCGAGACGCTGGAACGGCGGAAAGAAGTCGCCTTTTCGATCCCGGTGTTCCAGAGCGGCATCGGCGCGATCGTGCGGGCGGACGCGCCTGCCCCCTTGCGGGACGTCCTGAGCGGGCGGCCGCCTTCGGGGCCGACCTGGCGCGGGTCGCCGGCGCGTATTCTCGATCAGAAGACCTTCTCCGCGGTCGCCGGCACTCGAAGCGAGAGCTGGCTCAATGAGAAAGTTCACGAATTCCAGATTGCCGCGACCGTGATGACGGTCGACTCATACGAAGCAGGCATCGCCAGCGTCCTGGACGGCGGCGCGAGCGCCTTTTTCGCCGACCGCGCCATTCTGGTCGATGCCGCCCAGAGCAGCACGGCGGCCGATGAGCTGCTCGTCATCGAACGGCTGTTCACACACGAGCCGGTTGCTCTCGCGCTGGGGCGGAACGACGATAATTTCCGCCTGGTCGTCGACCGGGCGCTGAGCAAGCTGTACACGTCGCCGGAGTTCGAGACCCTGTATCTGAAATGGTTCGGCCAGCCGGACGATGCGACCAAAGCGTTTTTCCGGATGAGCGCCTTGCCGGAGTGAACAGTACGAGCTTCTGATCAACATCCCTTGGGGATTGTCATGGCCGTCTTCGCAAAATGGGTCCCTGTTGTAGCCTTGTTTCTCGGCTTCCTGGCGCTGACCTGCCAAGACGCCGAAGCTCAGTTCGCTGATGCCACGTCAAGCGAGGCTATCGCCTCCGGCGATGCTGCGGGCGACCAATCCTCCACGCTGTTGACTGCGGAAGAGCTCAATGCGGTGGTTGCGCCGGTCGCTCTTTATCCGGACGAACTTCTCGCCATTGTTCTCCCCGCATCGACTAATCCAATTCAGGTCGTCGAAGCCCAGCGCTTCCTGGATCAGCGCGCCAAGGATCCGAACCTGCAGCCCGACGAGGGATGGGACCCGTCGGTGCTCGCCCTCATCAACTACCCGGAAGCTGTCAAGAAAATGAGCGACGACATCTCCTGGTGCCAGGACCTCGGCAACGCTGTCCTTGATCAGCAGGATGACGTGCTCAAGGCCATTCAGGCCGCTCGCGGATCGGCATCGGATGCCGGCTACCTGCAATCCAACGACCAGGTGACGGTCGTTAACGAGGGCGACAACATCACGGTCGAATCGTCGGATCCCGAGGTGATCTACGTACCGCAATACGATCCGGCGCCGGTGGTAAACAACAACTACACGAGCTATCCGCCGCCTTACTATTCCGACCCCTACCCGCCTTACTGGGCTCCGGCTGCCACTTTCTTTACCGGCATGTTCGTGGGCGCCGCCTTCTCCTATGGTTTCGACTGGGACAATGGCGACATCGATATCGACAACGACATCAACATCGACAACAGCCGCGGGGACACCAACATCAGCCGTGACAATATCGGCAGCGGCAACATCGACAAGACCAAGCTGCAGAACAAGTTCAACGGCGAGCGCAAGGCCGGCAGCGCTGACAAGATGAAATGGTCCGGCCAGAAGGCGCGCCAGAAATCATCCGCCACCCGGAAAACGCCGGCCGCCAAGCGCCCCAACTCGGCCAACATCCAAAAGCAGCTCGGCCAGGGTGGATCCGGTCAACTCCAAGGCAACCAGAAGCTCAAGAACAACAAGGCGGCGCGTAACGAGAGCAACCGTGGCAACCAGAGCCTGAAGCAGAACAACAAGTCCACGCAGCAGCTGCGCCAGAACAACGCCAGCAAGCAGCAGACGAGGAACCAGCAGCAGCGGCAGAAACCGCAGCAGCGGCAAACGATGCAGAAATCGAACAAAGGTGGCGGCGCTTTCGCCGGCCAGGGAAACCAGCGCGTCAAGCAGCAAAGCGCCCGCGGAAACAAGAGCATGAACCGGCCCAAGGGCGGCGGCGGAAAACCGGCGAGGCCACCTCGGGCAAGTGGCGGACGTCGCTAAGACTGTTTTTGAGGAGGGATCTATGAACCGCATACCCCTGTTCGCGTCTCGCTTCGTTGGCGCCGCACTGATTGCATTGACGGTGCCGAGTCTAGCCTATGCCGTCGATGCAAAGAACTTCGATACGCCAGATGCCGCGGCGGCAGCGATGGTGACGGCGCTCGAGAAAGGCACCAATGCGGCGATCGTCGACCTCCTGGGCGATGCTCACAATGGCGAGCTCTTCACCGACGACGAGGCGGCGGAGCGCGAAAACCGCAAGCGCGCCTATGACGCGGCCAAGGAACAGATGAGCCTGCGCGAGGACGATGCGGATACCCGCACCGTGCTCATCGGCAAGGACGAGTGGCCGGTTCCTTTCCCGATCATCAAGGACGACAAGGGATGGCATTTCGATCTCGAGTCCGGACTCGACGAGCTGCTGGCGCGCCGCATTGGGCAGAACGAACTCGCCGCGATCGCCTCACTGCGCGCGTTGGTCGATGCCGAGGAGGACTATCGGGCCATCGACCGCGACGGCGACGAAGTCCTGGAATACGCCCAGAAGTTCGTGAGCTCGCCCGGCAAGAAGGACGGTCTCTACTGGGAGGTTCCGGAAGGCTCCAATGATGTCGTCAGCCCGCTGCTCACCTTCGTGACGCAGCAGGAAGGCTATCTCCAGGGCCGCGACGAAGGCGACCCCCTACGCGGCTACAACTTCCGCCTCATCACCCGCCAGGGCGCTGGCGCGCCTGGCGGACGCTACGACTACATCATCAACGACAACATGATCGGCGGCTATGCTGTGATCGCGACCCCCGACGACTATGGCAACACCGGCATCATGACCTTCATGGTCAACCAGCAAGGCAGGATCTACGAAAAAGACCTGGGCGACGCCACGGAAATCAACGCGGCCGCAATCCAGGAATACGACCTCGACAGCTCCTGGAAGCTGAGCAAGGACGAAGAGGAATAGAGCGTTCATATCCAGTGAACTGCCGACGGACACACCCGACTTCTCTCGGTCCGTCCGGTCCATTCGCACCTATTCTGCGCGACGTTTCCTAGTCGCGGTGGAGCTGGATGACGCGTGGCCATGGTCACACGCAAGCGCAGTCCGAAGGGGGTATTTTACCGTAACGTGCCAGGCACGCGGTTTACCCGGCCTATCCGCTTTGTTTCATTGCATTTCTCGCCATCCACATGCTCCGCGTGGCGGCGATCACTACCCGCTTTCCTCGGCTACATTCCCGTGTTCATGCCATGGTGAAGACACTCGCTCCGAAGTCCTCGCTCTCGACCAGCCGGCAAATCCTGGACGCCTTGGGCGTGCGGGATCGGATCGTCTTCCCGTTCTCGCCGAGGAAGGTGGTGGCCGCGCTTCACTACCTGGCGGATTTGCGCTCGTCGCCGCGGCGCGTGGAGCACCCGCTGCTGCGGCTCAACTGGGTCATGGCGGTGTTGTGGCTGGCGGACGTCAGGCATTTCCTGGCGCTTGAGCGCCCCATCACCGGCTCGCGCTACCAGGCTTTTCCGGAAGGTCCGGTCCCCGTCGATGTGCTGGCGCTGGTGCAGGGCCACGCGCTGTGGGTGTCGCAGCTCTCGGAAACGGAATATCGCATGCCGTACGAGCTGCAGGACGCGTGCCTGACCAGGAACCTCAGAATCCGGTTCGGCTACAAGTCCGCCGAGTTCCTTGGCGAGTCCGAGCAGGATGCCCTGAAGGCCGCGGTCGCCAAAGCCAAGGACCTCAAGTTGAATGGCCGCGATGCGGCCTTGCGCGGTGAGCCCTTCCAGTTGACGCCGCTCTATGACGACATCCCGTGGGAGCTGCTCCTGCCGGCCAAGAAACGCACACAGGCCGTGATCAATAGATTGAGCGCATCCGCGCGCCGCGCTGTCCTCTAAAGGAAGCGATGGAGCCGCGGTGCGATCGCGCGCACCACAGGGCGAAGGTCAGACGACCCGCTTCAACTGGCTGGGGCGCCAGGATTCGAACCTGGGATGGCGGGACCAAAACCCGCTGCCTTACCGCTTGGCTACGCCCCAGCAGGCCCCAAAAAGGGCGGCCGCACCATAGGCAAGAGGGCCCATCTTTGCAACCGGGACCAAGCGCTCAGGGGACCGCCCGGCCGCCCTGTCCGGCGCCCAATCCGGCGCGCTGCCCGGCGCGGCGCGCGGCCAGCAGCTGCCAGCCAAAAAAGCCGGCGGCGAGGGCAAAGCCGATGAGGTCGGTGGCGACGGTGGGGAAGATCAGGAGCCCGGCCGCGGCGGCGGCCAGCGCCCGACGGGCCCAGCTCACGGGGGCGTTCAGGAAGCCGAAGGCGGCAATGCCCCACAGCACCACCGCCAGCGTCGCCTTCGCCGCCACGTAGCCGACGTCCAGCCAATAGGCGACGCCCTCCAGCCCGGGCACCGGCTGCAGCAGGAGCACCGGGTCGGCGACCGTCAGGTACGGCACGATGAAAGCCGGCAGCGCGATCCGCACCGCCTGTACGGCGATCTTAAGGCCGGACTCCCTCGCCATCGGCGCAGCCGCGAACGCCGCCAGCGCGACCGGCGGCGTCAGGTCCGCCATGATGCCGAAGTAGAAGACGTACATGTGCGAGACCAGCAGCGGCACGCCGAGATGCAGCAGGATCGGCGCCGCCAGCGATGACGTTATGATGTAGTTGGGGATGGTCGGGATGCCCATGCCGAGGATCAGGCTGAACACCATCACCAGCACCAAAGCGAGCGGCAGGTTGTTCTCGCCGACCGAGACCACCGCGTTGCCGACGATGGTGCCGAGCCCGGTCAGGGTCATGGTGCCGATGATGATCCCGACCAGCGCGCAGGCGAGGCCCACCGGCAGCGCCTGGCGCGCGCCATCGGCCAGCGCCCAGCGGCAGGCGATCAAGGCTTCGCGCCCGCGCCCTGTGAACAGCGCCGGCACGATCAGCGCCAGGGTCACGAGCGCGACCACCACCACGCTCATCGCCACCGAGTAGGCGCAGATGCCCGCAAGGGCGAGCCAGAACACCACGCGCAGTCCCGTCACCGGCAGGCCGGCGGCGATCGCCACCCCCAGGATCAGCACGACCGTGAGCGCCAGCGCGACGGCGCCGGAGAACAGCGGCGTGAAGCCGGCGAACAGCAGGTAGACCAGCGCCACCAGCGGCAGGATCAAATGCCAGTTCGCCTTCACTTCGGCGACGAAGCTCGGCAGCTGATCCTTCGGCAAGCCTTCGAGCCCGCGCTTGCCGGCTTCCAGATGCACCGACCAGAAGCAGGCGAAGAAATAGAGCAGCGCGGGAATGATCGCGGCCTTCGCGATCTCCGCGTATGGCATGTCGATGGTCTCCGCCATGATGAAGGCGACCGCGCCCATCACTGGCGGCATGATCTGCCCGCCCATCGACGAGGTGGCCTCGACCCCGCCGGCGAACGCCGACGTGAAGCCGAAGCGCTTCATCAGCGGGATGGTGAACTGGCCGGAGGCGACCACGTTGGCGACGCCGGAGCCGGAGACCGTGCCCATCAGCGCGCTCGACGCCACGCACACCTTGCCCGGCCCACCGCGCGCGCGGCCGAACGCCGCCATCGAGATCTCGTTGAAGAAGCGGATGACGCCGGCCTGCTCCATGAAGGAGCCGAACAGGATGAACAGGAAGATGTAGGTCGCCGACACCAGCGTCGGCGTGCCGTAGATGCCTTCGGTGCCGAACACCATATGCTCGATCACCTGCGCCACGTCGTAGCCGCGATGATCGAGCGGCGCCGGCAGGTGGTTGCCGAACAGGCAATAGGCGAGGAAGATCCCCGCCATGATCGGCAAAGCAGGCCCCAGGATGCGCCAGACCAGCACGAACAAGGTCACGAGCGCGATCACGCCGACGACGATGTCCTGCGTCAGCAGATTGCCCGAGCGCTGCACCAGGTCGAAGTAGAACTGCCACTGATAGAGACCGGCGAGGAACCCCGCGCCGCCGGTCAGCCACAGCAGAACGCGCTCCACCGTGCGTTCCGCCGCGAGGCTGGCGGACAACGCGAGCGCGCCGACTAGGCACAGGAATCCGACATGCATGGTGCGCAGCACCTGGCTGGGCAATCCGCCCGCGTAGCGCTCCAGCAGCACGAAGATCGCGGCCATCGAAATCACTGCCAGCCAGCCTTCGCGCACGTCGCGCCGCTTGTACGAATCCCGGCCGACCTTGACGCCGCCGAGCGCCAGCGCAGCGCCCGCGAGCGCCAGCAGGTCGACGTGCGGCAGGATCGCGGGCCAGAAATCCTTGTCCAGCGGGATGTTGAATCCGGTCACCAGCTGGAACACGGAGAACGCGACCGCCACCCAGAACAGCAGCCGCCCGGCGGCGCCGGCCTTGAACAGATCGTCGGTCAGCCCCGCTTCGCCGAACGGCAGATGCGGCGTGGGGGCTGGCTTGCTGTCGAGATCAAGCGACATGGAATGAACGGCGGGAGCATGACGCTCCCGCCGTCTGCGCTACATCGCGTTCTTCTCGGTGAAATATTTGAGCGCGCCGGGATGGAGCGGCGCCGGCGAGCCTTTCGCCGCCTTGTCGAGCGAGATGCCCTTGGCGGCGGCGTGCGCGGCCTGCAGCTCCGGCAGGTTCTCGTAGATCGCCTTGGTGATGTTGTAGACCAGCTCATCCGACAGATCGGCGCGCGTCACCAGGAAGTTCGGCACCGCCACCGTCATCACGTCCGCCGCCTGCCCTTCATAGGTGTTGGCGGGAATGACGGCGGAGAAGAACGGCTGGCCGAGCTTCTGCGCGATGTCCGCGGGCACCTCGACCACCACGATCGGCACCGAGGTGGCGAGGTCGCGGATCGACGCGACGCCGAGACCCGCTGATTGCAGCGTGGCGTCGAGCTGGCGATTCTTCATCAGCTCCACCGACTGCGCAAAATCGAGATATTCGACCTTGCCCAGATCCTCGTAGCTCATGCCGGCGGCCGAGAGGATCGCGCGCGCGTTGAGCTCGGTGCCCGACTTCGGCGCGCCGACCGACACGCGCTTGCCCTTGAGATCGGCCAGGCTCTTGATGCCGCTCTCCTCGGAGGCAACGATCTGCACGAAGTTTGGATAGATCGCGCCGATGGTCTGCACCTTGTCGAGCGGACCCTTGAAGCCCGCATCCGCTGAGCCCAGCACCGCGGCCGCGAGCGAATCGCCGAGCGTGAACCCGACCTCGCCCTTGCCACCCTGGATCAGATTGAGATTCTCGACCGAGCCCTTGGTCGCCTGCACCGACGGCCGGGTACCCGGGACCTTGTCCGTCACGACCTTCGAGATCGCAACGCCGAGCGGATAATAGACGCCCGACGTGCCGCCGGTCAGGATGTTCACGAAATCGTCGGCGCTGGCCGCGACCGGCGCGAGCGACAGACCGAGTGCGAGAATACCGGACATCAGCCGCCGCCGCGAAAGATCGAACATCGTGTCCTCCCATTTTGAGCCAGCGCCGGCTTGTCCACCGCGTGGCGATTCATGCCACCATGCCACATGACACAAGCTGGTCAACAAGCCATGGTTCCGCAATTGGTCGAATAGAAGATGCGGTCTTGCGGCCCGTGGCGGACCACCGGTATTTTTCGAGCCATGGATCCGCTCGGCGTCGATAATGCAGCCCGCGATGCCCGCCCGGCCTGGACTGGTTTTCTGGGCGGCATCGCAGTCCTCGCGCTCGCAATCCTGATCTCGGTCGGCATCTGGCACTTTGCCGGTGGAAACGCCGCCGCGCTCGCGACCGCCGAACTCACCGAGATCGAAGCGTTGCTGGATCAGCTCGGCTTTCCGCCCGGCCCGGTGGACGGCGCAATCGATGAGCAGGGCCGCAATGCCATCCGCGATTTCCAGGTGACGGCCGGGATCGAGGTCGACGGCACGCCCAGTTTCGCGCTGCTCGACGAGTTGCGCGCCGCCAAGGCCGAGCTGAGCGGTAACTAGGGACGCGCGATCGGCGCGGCGGTGACCCACCAGTCGGGGCGCGCGCTGCGCAGTTCGCGTTCTGCGGCGCGCGCACCGGCTTCGTCCGCGAACAGACCGAAGCAGGTTGCGCCGCTGCCCGACAGGCGCGCCAGCACGCAGCCCGGCAGGGCCGCCAGCGCGACCAACACGTCGCGGATCGTGGGCGTCACGCCGATCGCCGCTTCGGTCAAGTCGTTGGCGGAGGATCGCAGCCGCGCCGCGAACTCGGCGAAGTCGCGCGGCGGTTCGCTCCAGCGCGCCGCTTTCGAGAACGGGCCGTGCCGCGCCTTGAACACCGCCGGCGTCGGCGTCGCGATCCTGGGATTCGCCAGCAGCAGCCATGCGGACGGCAACCCGCGCGCCGGGGCCAGATCTTCGCCGATGCCGCCGACAAAGCTCGCCGCGCCGTCGAGGCAGACCGGCACGTCGGCGCCGAGCCTCGCCGCGATCTGCAGCAGCGCCGCGCGTCCGGGCGCCACATCCCACAAGCCGCACAAGCCATCGAGCGTCGCAGCCGCGTCGGCCGAACCGCCGCCGATGCCGGACGCAACCGGCAGATTCTTGGTGAGGCGGATGGCGGCGCCGCTGCGTCGTCCCGTTACTTCCTGCAGCGCCTTTGCGGCGCGCAGCACCAGATTGTCGGATCCGGTGCCAAGGCCGGCCGCGAACGGGCCATCGATGCTCAGGGAGAGTTTATCAGCCGGCGCCAACGAGATCTCGTCGCCGGTGTCGGCGAACACGATCAGGCTGTCGAGCAGATGATAGCCGTCGGCGCGCTTGCCGGTGATGTGCAGATAGAGATTGACCTTGGCGCGCGCGAGCATGGCAGGCGGAACCGCAGAGAGAGATCGCGTGGCGGGCTCAGCCGCCGGATTCGGTGCCGCCGGCCTGGGAGTTGACCTTCGGCTGCTCAGGAGCGGTCCCGGCGTTGTCGACCAGGCCCTGGTCCAGCTTCTGCTGCAGCTTGGGCGCCTGGTCCGGCTCCGGATCGAAGCTCAAGGCGCGCGACCACTGAAAGCGCGCTTCCTGGTGCCGCCCGACCTTCCAGTAGGCGTCGCCCAGGTGATCGTTGAGCACCGGATCGGTCGGCGCCAGCGCGACCGCGCGCTCGAGCTCCTGGACCGCTTCCGGATAGCGGCCGAGCATGAAATGCGCCCAGCCGAGGGAGTCTATGATGAAGCCTTCCTCCGGCCGCTGACCTACCGCCTTTTCCAGCATGCCCAGCGCCTGGTCCAGATTCTCGCGCCGCTCGACCCAGGTGTAGGCGAGGTAGTTGAGCACGTACGGCTCGTCGGGCGAGAGCTCCAGCGCCTTCTGGAAATCCTTCTCCGCCTGCGGCCACTGCTTGGCGCGCTCGTACGAGATGCCGCGGTAGTAGAACAGCTGCCAGTCTTCCGGCTCGAGCGTACCCAACCGGTCGATCGCCACGCCATAGACCTTCGCCGCCTCTTCGAACTTCTTGTTGGAGCGCAGCAGCTGGCCCAGCTGCTGCGCGGCGGAGATGTCGGTCTTGTCGCCGTCCATCAGCTTGCGCAGCATGCCCTCGGCCTCGGCGAACTTCTCCTGCCGGCGATAGGATTCCGCGATCGAAAGCTGCGAGGGCCGGCGGAAGATCGAATTCTCCGGCACCTGGTTGTAGGCATCGATCGCCTGGTCGAGATGATTGGCCTGGCGATGCAGGTCGCCGAGCGCCAGGGCCGCGATGTCGAGCTTGGGATCGAGGTCGAGCGCCAGGTGCGTCAGCCACATCGCATCGCCGTTGTAGTCGTCCGCCATCAGCTCCATGGCGACCTGGGTGTAGGCGATCGCCAAGCCCTGCTTGGGGTCCTTGACCAACGGATCCTTGGGCTTGGGTTGCCCGATCTGGCGCTCCATGGCTGTCGCGACGTCCTCGCCGCGGCCTTGGGCCTGGGTGCGATAGCGCTCCACCATCGCGCGCGCCGCCTTCTCGTCGCCGTTGCGCAGCGCTAGCGTGACGTAGAACTCCGCCAGCTGCGCCGGAATCTCGGCGCCTTCGTCGATGGCGGCGAGCAGATCGGCGGCCGCCTTCTTGCTGTCGCCGCCGTGATCCGTGATCAGCGCCGTCTGCATCTGCGCCAGCATCTGCGCGCCGTCGATCTCGGTCAGCGGCTTCAACTCGGCGATGCCCGCGTCCTTGCCCTTGGCGCCGACCGCCAGCCAGGCCCGCAGCATCGGCGCCGTCACCTGCATCAGCCGGTCGTCCGGTAGCTCGCGCGACAGCTTCAGCGCGTCTTCATAGTCGCCCTTGCGCGCTTCCTCCTGCATCAGCACCAGGCTGACCAGGATCGAGCGGATACCGGCATCCTGCATGCGGTGGGCGAGCTTGATGGCGTCCTCGATCCGGCCATCGCTCATCAGCGCCACCAGGGTCTTCTGCGCCAGCACGTTGTTGTCGAGCTTGTCGCCCAGCGCGAGGGTCAGCAGGTCGGCGGCCTGGCGCATGTCACGCTGCTCGAACGCGACGGTGCCGGCGAGATAGGCGCCGGTGCCGGTCCAGCTCTCCTGCTTGGCGGCCGGGCTCTGGCCGACCATCGTGCCTTCGGCGTCCGCGACCGCCACCGGTTCTTCCGGTCCGCAGGCCGCGAGGGCGAGAGTGGCCAGGATGGCGAGGCCAGCCAGCACCTTGGGCGGGTGCCGGCGCGTCAAGTCCATGATCTGCACGTCGAATCCGATCTTATGGCGGGAAGCTTCCATGCCTTCATATATAGAACGCCGTGGGTTAACAGTCCCTGCCAAAATCACTCACATATTGGGGTAATTGGGGCCTCCGCCCCCTTCCGGCACCACCCAGTGGATGTTCTGGGTGGGGTCCTTGATGTCGCAGGTTTTGCAATGGACGCAATTCTGGGCGTTGATCTGCAACCGAGGATTGCTGCCATCGGTTTCCCGCACGATCTCGTAAACACCAGCGGGGCAATAGCGTTGCTCCGGCGCGTCATAGAGCGCGAGGTTGGTGGCGATCGGGACGTCCTTGTTCTTCAGCGTCAGGTGCGCCGGCTGGTTCTCTTCGTGGTTGGTGGCCGACAGGAATACCGACGACAGGCGGTCGAAGGTGACCACCCCGTCCGGCTTCGGATAGGGGATCTTCGGCATGTCGGAAGCCTTCCGGAGCTGGGTGTGGTCCGGATGGTTGTGCAGGGTCCACGGCGCCTTGCCGCGGAAGAGGTAGGTGTCGAGCGCCGAATAGGCCAGGCCCATCATCATGCCGCCATGGAACGACGGCCGGATGTTGCGCACCCGGTAGAGCTCGTCCCACAGCCAGGTCTTTTTCAGCGCTTCCGGATATTCGGCGATCTCGGCGCCCGCCGCGGTGCCGGCCTTGAGGCGCGGGAACAAAGTTTCCGCCGCCGTCATGCCGGACTTCATCGCGGTGTGGGTGCCCTTGATCTTCGGCACGTTGAGGAAACCGGCGGTGTCGCCGATCAGCAAGCCGCCGGGGAACACGAGCTTGGGGATCGACTGGAAGCCACCTTCGTTGATCGCGCGCGCGCCGTAGGAGATGCGCCGGCCGCCCTCGAAGATCGGGCGGATCGCCGGATGCTGCTTGAAGCGCTGGAACTCCTCGAACGGCGCGAGGTGCGGGTTCTGGTAGTCGAGCCCGATCACGAAGCCGACCGCGACCTGGTTGTTCTCCAGGTGATAGAGGAAGGAGCCGCCATAGGTGCTGCCGTCCATCGGCCAGCCGATGGTGTGGGTGATCTTGCCCTGGCTGTGCTTTGTGGGATCGACTTCCCACAGTTCCTTGATGCCGATGCCGAAGGTCTGCGGATCGCAGCCCTCGCGCAGCTTGAAGCGCTCGAACAAGCCCTTGGTGAGCGAGCCACGGCAGCCTTCCCCGAACAACGTCTGCTTGCCGTGCAGCTCGACGCCGCGGGTGAAGTTGGCGGTCGGCTGGCCGTCCTTGCCGATGCCCATGTCGCCGGTCGCAACACCCTTCACTGCGCCGTCGTCGTCGAACAGCACCTCCGCGGCGGCGAACCCAGGATAGATCTCGACGCCCAGCGCCTCCGCCTGCTGGCCCAGCCAGCGACAGAAGTTGCCGAGGGAGATGATGTAGTTGCCCTCGTTATGCATCTGCGGCGGCGTCGGCATCCGGATCGCGCGCGAAGCGGTGAGGAACAGGAAATGGTCTTCCTTCGCCGGCGTGTTGAGCGGGGCGCCCTTCTCTTTCCAATCGGGAAACAGCTCGTTGAGGGCGCGCGGCTCCAGCACCGCGCCGGACAGGATGTGAGCGCCGATCTCCGCGCCCTTTTCGATCACGCAGACCGAAACCTCGTGGCCGTCTTCCGCGGCCAGCTGCTTCAGGCGAATCGCGGCGCTGAGGCCCGACGGCCCACCGCCCACGATCACCACGTCATACTCCATGACCTCGCGGTCCATTCGGCTTCTCCCAATCGGCGGCCCAGGCTTCGCGTCGAGAATTGGCCCCGCGTGCATCCAATGCTACGGTCGGTGTCATGTCACAGGACGCCCGCACCGATCAACAGCTCGACTCTCAGCAGGCACTGGCTTTGCTGAAGCTCTATATCGAGTGGGGTGCCGACGAGGCTATTGAATCGACGCCGCAAAGCCGCCTTGTGGCGACCCTACCCCAGCCGGCCATGCCGGCCCAAAAGTCGCAGCCTGCGCCTCAGCTGTCCGAACAACCGGTCCCGGCCTTCCGCCCTGCGCCGGCCCCCGCCCGGGCCATCGGCCCGATGGACCAGGCCGCAGTCCTCTCCGCCCGCGAGGCGGCCCGGGCCGCTCCCGACCTCGCCGCCCTGAAAGAGGCGCTGGCGCGGTTCGACGGCGTTTCGCTGAGCAAGACCGCCACCAACCTGGTGTTCGCGGACGGCAACCCCAAGGCCAAGGTCATGCTGGTGGGCGAGGCTCCGGGGGCGGACGAGGATCGGCTGGGCTTGCCCTTTGTCGGGGTGTCCGGCCAGCTGCTCGACCGGATGATGGCGGCGATCCGCCTCGATAGGACTTCCTTCTACATTACCAACGTCTGCCTCTGGCGGCCGCCGGGGAACCGTAAGCCGACCGATCTCGAGCTGGCCGCCCAGAAACCGTTCGTCGAGCGTCATATCGAGTTGGTGGCGCCCAGGATCTTGGTCCTGGTCGGGGCCGCCGCCGCCCAGGGGCTGCTTGGGACCACCGAAGGGATCACCCGGCTGCGGGGCCGCTGGTTCCAATACCAGCCAGGGGCCGGCGAGCAGGCCATCCCGGCTCTCCCGATCTTCCATCCCGCCTACTTGCTGCGGCAGCCCGCCCAGAAACGCGAGACCTGGCGCGATCTCCTCAAGTTGAGAGAAGTTTTATCATAGTGTGAGGTAGGGCGCTGCCGACCGGACCAAAAAGGGACGATTTTCTAAACCTCACGAAATTTCTATCATGGTGTGGGGCAGTTAACTAATAAGGTTAATGCTCAAAGATAGGGTAAATGTCGCCGAGTAAAACCTAGCTACTACAGGCGAATAGATTGCGCGGTGTTTACCCTTAATCCGTAATCGTGAATACTCGTGGTGGGTCGGAACGGTCAGCACCCCATACGGGTTGTTCACGTCACAGGATTACTAGTGGACACCCCCTCCTCGATCGCGTAGCCATGAGTCCGGGAGACAAGAAGAAACGATTAACTACTCGCTTCGTTCGGGACGACGCGACCGCACAAGGGGACGGAAACCTTGGCAATATGCTGGCAAACTCAGAGCTGCCGCCTTTTGGCGTCGGCTGCTTTCGCGGGCTTTATGTTTACTGCCGGTCTTTCGGCGGAAGCCCTGGCTCAGGACGGTGCGGGCGCGACTGCGGCGCTGCCCGGTGACGATGTACAGATCAAGGGCGCGGACCTGCCCAAGCCTCTGGACGCCGTCAATGCCGACCGCTATCGCGACATCTTCCGGCTGCAGGCCGCGGGCAATTTCCGCGCCGCCGACCGGATCATCGAGGAACTGACCGACCAGTCGTTGCTGGGTCAGGTCCTGGCTGATCGGTATCTGTCGCCGACCTATGTTTCCAAGCCTAAGGAGCTGGTCGACTGGCTGCGCCGCTACGACACCCTGGCGGACGCTCGGACGATCTATCAGCTGGCGCTGGCCAAGGGCGCGACCAAGGTCGAGGAACCCAACATCAACGTGGTGCGGGTCGGCTCTCCGGATGAGAGTTACAACGACCGCGACGTCAACTGGCTGGCCGGGCTCGAGGCCTGGCGCAAGGGCGACTTCGCGTCCGCCGCCGCTTCCTTCGTGAAGGACGCGGAGGATGCCGAGAATAATTCCTGGGACAAGGCCAAGTCCGCCTTCTGGGCCGGTCGCGCCTATCTGCGCGCCAAGCAGCCGGACAAGGTGAGCGCCTCGCTGCGCCAGGCCGCCAAGTATCCTCTGACCTTCTACGGCCAATTGGCGGCGCGCGCCCTGGGCGTCGAGCCGCAGGTCGATTGGACCGCGCCGAAGTTCTCCAAGGCCCATGGCCAGCTGTTGCTGTCCACCCGTTCGGGCAAGCGAGCGCTCGCCCTGCTCCAGGTCGGCCAGGTGGCCGCCGCGGAAAAGGAACTGCTGCTGCTCGAGTCCAAGGCCAAGGACAATGTCGATGCGGCGCTGATCAGCATCGCCGAAGTTGCCCAGATGCCGTCGCTCGCCCTCAAGATGGGCGCGATGGAGCGGCTCTATGGCGATGAGGTCATTCCGGCGGCTCTGTTCCCGGTCCCGCGCTGGGAGCCGAATGGCGGCTTCACGGTCGACCGCGCGCTGCTCTACGCCATCATGCGCCAGGAATCGGGCTTCAACCCGCTGGCGGTAAGCGGTGACGGCGCGCTCGGCCTGATGCAGGTCATGCCCGACACCGGCAAGAAGCTCGGCTACGACGAGGCACAGCTCAAGAACCCGCGCCACTCGATCGCGGCCGGCCAGAAATACATCGCGCGCCTGCTGCGCAATGGCCTGGTGGACAACGACATCATCCTGATGGCGGTTGCCTACAACGCCGGCGCCGGCAATCTCCAGAAGTGGAAGAGCGACAAGAAGGCGATGAAAGACCCGCTGCTGTTCCTGGAGACTTTGCCCTCCAAGGAGACGCGCCAGTTCGTGAAGCGCATCCTCGCCGCCTACTGGGTCTATCAGGAGCGGCTGGACCAGGAGTCGCCGACCCTCAAGGCGCTCGCGACCGGCGGCTGGGCCCAGTACATCGGCCAGGACGGCACCGCCACCGCGTCCAACTGACCTCTCGACGGCGGCGTTCTCTCAGTTATGCTGGGGCCGAAAGGCTGACAGCACATGCCTAAACTCGATGAGACGCGGCCATTCCTGGCCGTCCAGATCGGCGTAATGACGGTGTCCGACACCCGCACCGTCGCCGACGACAAATCGGGCCAGACCCTGGTCGACCTGATCACCCGCGATGGCCACACCGTCATCGACCGCATCATCGTCAAGGACGATGCGGTCGCCATCGTCGCACAGCTTGAAGCCTGGATTTCGCGCAACGACATCGACGTGGTGATCGCGACCGGCGGCACCGGCGTCACCGGGCGTGACGTCACCCCAGAAGCCTTCGAGTCCGTGTACGAGAAAAAGATCGACGGCTTCGGCGAACTGTTCCGCTGGATCTCGTTCCAGAAGGTCGGCACCTCCACCATCCAGAGTCGCGCCACCGGCGGGGTCGCGCGCGGCACCTATCTGTTCGCCCTGCCCGGCTCGCCCGGCGCCTGCCGCGACGGCTGGGAGGAGATCCTGAAGCACCAGCTCGACAACCGCTATCGCCCCTGCAACCTGGTCGAACTGATGCCGCGGCTGGAAGAGCACCGGAAATAGCCCTATCTAAGGTCGATGGACGAGCTGAAGCTCCACGACCTCGCCACCTGGATCACCGAGGCCGGACTTGCCGGCACCGAGGAGACCGTGATGCTGGCCGGATTTTGCGAGCGCGTGCTGGCCGCGGGGCTGCCGCTCGGCAGCTTGACCGTGGTGGTGGACACGCTGCATCCGACGCATGAGGGCCATGCCATCCGTTGGCGCCGCAATGAGCCGGAGACCGCCTTCTTCGAGTATGGCCGCACCAACCAGGGCCAGATGGCGGACAACTATCGGCGCAGCACGTTCTACCAGCTGTTCCATTCCGGCGAGACCTATCTGCGCGAGCGGCTGAGCGATGAGACCTTGGCGCGCTACTGGAACCTGGAGCCGGACCGCGACGCGGGCATGAAGGAGTTCCTGGCCGTGCTCACGCGCTTCGGGCCGAGCGGCACGATCGGCGACATGGATTGCGTCTACTCGAGCTGGTTCACCGATCTCGATCGCGGCTTCAGCGACGACGAGATCGCGGCGATCAAACGCGTGGTCCCGTTCCTGGCTGGCGCCGTCAAGAGCCTTTCCCTGAGCCGGGTCGCGCGCTATCTGGCCGAGACCTATCTCGGCCGCGATGCCAGCCAGCTGGTGCTGGGCGGCCGGATCGAGCGCGGCGTCGCCGACCGCATCGAGGCTGTGCTGTGGTTCAGCGATCTCAGCGGCTACACCCGGATCACCGACAGCGCGCCGCCGGAGCAGATCATTCCCCTGCTCAACGACTATGCCGAGGTGGTGGTGTCCGCGATCCGCGACCAGGGCGGCGACGTGCTGAAGCTGATCGGCGACGGCGTGCTGGCGATCTTCACCTCCGACGACAGCGCGAAGGCCTGTGCCGCCGCCATCGGTGCCGTGCGCGCCGCGGAGCAAGGGACCGCCGCGCTGAACGAGCGACGCACGGCCGAGCAGCTGCCGACCACGCGCATGTATGTCGGGCTGCATATCGGCGAGGTGTTCTTCGGCAACATCGGCAGCCCGGACCGCCTCGACTTCACCGTCGTCGGTCCGGCGGTGAACGAGGCCAGCCGCATCGCCGCCATGTGCCGCTCGGTCGACCAGAAGATGCTGGTCTCCGCCGCCTTCGCCACCGCGCTCGGCGCCGGCGCGCGCCTGGTCTCGGTCGGCCGCTATGCCCTGCGCGGCGTCAAGCAGCCGCAGGAGCTGTTCACGCTCGATCGTGGATGATTCCTACCAGCGGTACGTGACGGTTCCCAGCACCGTGCGGCGTTCCCCGTAGAAGCACTGGGTCTCGCCGAAGCACGAAGCCACGTAAGCCTTGTCGAAGATGTTGCTGCCATTCAAGGCGAACTTGAAGCTGTTCCATTCGTAGTGGATGGCGGCGTCGGCGAGCGTGTAGCCCGGCACGTCCAAATCCTCGAAATTGTCGCCGTAGCTCGGACCGATGTAGCGCACGCCGGCGCCGAACCCGAGGCCGGCGAAATCACCCTCCGGGATCGTGTAGTCGGCCCACAGAGACGCCATGTGCATGGCCGTCTGGCCCGGCTCGTTGCCTTGTTCGCCGGGCTCGTTGCTCTTGGTAATCTCAGCATCGAGGAAGGTATAGGCGAGCGAAAGATCGAGTCCGAAGTCGAAGCTGGCGACGCCTTCCAGTTCCACGCCGCGCGAGCGGATCTCGCCGGTCTGCACCTGGCTGTCGGGCGGATCGAGCGGGTCGGGGGTCGGCGTCAGCACATTTTTCTTCACCAGGTCGAACAGCGACAGCATGACAAAGCTGTTCATGCCCTGGGGCTGATACTTGATGCCGACCTCGTATTGACGTCCCTCCTCCGGCTTGAACGGATTGCCATCCGCGTCGGTGTCCAGCACCGGCTCGAACGATTCCGAGTAGCTGAAATAGGGCGAAAGACCATTGTCGAACAGGTAGACCAGCCCCGCGCGCCCGGTGAAGGCCTCGTCCTTGGTTCGGCTCTGGAAGTCACCGAAATCGCTGTGGTCCTCGAACTCCGATCTGGCGAAATCGTACCGGCCGCCCAGGACGATCACCAGCTTGTCGAACAACTTGGCCTGCTCCTGCACGTAGATGCCGACCTGCCGCTGCTTGGTGTCGCTGTTCTCGTAGACTTGCTTGTTGGAAAGCTCCGCGCCGTAGTCGGGATCATAGATGTCGAGGTCGGCTATATCGAACTGGGCGCCGTAGTCACTGAAGCGATGACGCTGGTAATCGACGCCGAACAGGGCGGTATGATCGACAGGTCCGGTCTCGAATTTCGCTTCCGCCTGGTTGTCGATGGCCAGCGCGAGCATCTGTGACTTGCCGACGTCGCCGACGCGCGCGAGCGTGCGATCGTCGATCAGGCCGACGCCGTAGACCAAGTCCGAATCGTTGTCGAGGTATGAGACGCGCGCGTTCTGACGCACGGTGAAGACGTCGTTGAAGCGATGCTCGAACAGATAGCCAAACGCGGCCTGGTCGAGGTTGTAGCGATCGAAGTCCGGCTCGCCGGTGAAAGTGTGGCGCGGGATGCGGCCGTTCGGATTGTCGAGCACCGTACCCGACGCCGGCAGGAACTGGATGCTCCAGCCGGCACTGTCGTGCTGGTAGTTGGCGAGCAGCGTGAGCGTGGTGTCCTCGCCAGCCCAGGTCAGCGCCGGTGCGATGAAATAACGGTCGTCGTTGACGAAGTCGACCTGCGTGTCGCTGTCGCGCGCGAGGCCGGTCACGCGATACAGCAGATCCCCCTCATCCGTAATCGGGCCGCTCAGATCGAACTTGCCTTCGAAGCGATCGAACGTGCCGGCGCTGGCCTCGACCTCGTGGAACGGTTCCGCGGTCGGCCGCTTGCTGACATAGTTGATGAGTCCGCCCGGCGAATTCTGTCCGTAGAGAACGGACGCCGGACCGCGCATGATCTCCAGGCGTTCCGCACCGTAGAGGTCCAACGGCAGGAATGCCGAGAACGAACTTCCCTTGAGCTGCAATCCGTCGCGGTAGAAGCTGCTCTCGTCGGCTGAAAAGCCGCGGATGTTGATGCCGTAGCCGCGCTGGTCCATTCCGAACAGCTCGGCGGTGACGCCCGCCGAGTAGCGCAACGCCTCGGCTAGGCTGCCCGCCGCCTGCGCATCCAGCCGGTCGGCGCTGATCACGGAGATCGATTGCGGGTTCTCGATGATCGGCGTGTCGGTCTTGCTGCCGGTCGTGCTTTCATTCGCCACATAGCCGTCGACCGACCCGCTCGCATCCTCGCCCTGGCCTTCGACCGTCACCGGGTTGAGCGTGATCGGCTCTTCGGTTTCCGTATCCTGCGCGAGCTGATGCGTGCCAAGATCAAGCTTGGTCGGCGCGCCAGCTTCCAATGCGTCCAGCCGCTGTTGCCAGGTCTCCGCCTGTACACCGTTCGATCCCATCGCGACCGCGACGGCCGCTCCGACAATCATGCCTGCGCGCGCGCCACGCCCGGCGACGCTCCATCCACCACTCATCCCAGTCGTCCCCCAATACGCTCACACCGATCGCGAGGCACCTTCGTCGGCGGGCCGATTGGGGGCTAACTGCAAATGCGTCGCATTCTCCTAGTAGCGCAAAAAATCCGGCGCGGCAATGCGAACTGTGCTGGTTTCAGATGACCATGCGCGGGTAGAGGCGTGCCGCGATGACAACCAGGACGGTTAGGGCCGCGACCAGCACCTCTGCGTCGAGGCCAAGCCCGTAGATGCTGGTGCCGCCCGTCAGCATCAGCGCGCGCAAGGCGTCGACTTCGTAGGTGAGGGGATTGAGGCTGGCGATCACCTGCAGCCAATGCGGCATCAGGCTGATGGGATAGATCGCGTTGCTGGCGAAGAAGATCGGCATGGTCATGACTTGGCCGATCCCCATGAAGCGTTCGCGCGTCTTCACCAGGCACGCCATGATCAGCGACAGGGTGGAGAACAGCATCGCGCCAAGCGCCACGAACAGGATGGCGCCGGCGATGTGCAGCGGCGAGAGGCTGATGCCGATCCCCAGCAGCAGCGCCAGCACGTAGATGATGACGGCCTGCGAAAAACCACGCACCGTTGCCGACAGGGCCTTGCCCAGCACCAAGGCCGGGCGCGCCGCCGGGCTCACCAGATAGCGATGGAGAATGCCGAGGTCGCGTTCCCAGATCGCGGAAATGCCGTAGAAGATCGCGGTGAACAGCACGCTCTGCGCCAGGATGCCGGCGGCAAGAAAGTCGAGATAGTCGCCGTTGCCGCCCGAAAGCCCGCGGATCTGCGCCATCACCTGACCGAACAGCAGCAGCCAGAGCATCGGCTGGACCGCGCGGGTCGCAAGCTCGATCGGATCGTGACGCAGCTTGCGAAATTCTGCGTCGGCGATCGCGAACACCTGGACCAGGAAATCGCCGCAGGCAACGGAGAGGGTGCGGCTAGCCATGGCTGCGCGCACTCGCCCTGGTGCGGCGGACCGATTTGTAGTCGTCCTGCGCAGGCAGTTCGCCGCCGGCAAGTTTGGCGAACACGTCATCCAAGGTCGCGTCGGGACCGACGCCTGCCTTCAGCTCAACCGGAGTTCCTACCGCTGAGATCTGCCCATGATGGATGAGCGCAATGCGATCGCACAATTCGTCGGCCTCCTCCATGTAGTGCGTGGTGACCAGCATGGTGGTGCGCAACACGTCCTTGAGATGCAGCACATGCTGCCAGACAGCTTGGCGTGCAACCGGATCGAGCCCGACCGTCGGCTCGTCCAGGAACAGGACCTCGGGCCGATGCAGCAGGCTCTGCGCGATCTCCAGCCGCCGGATCATGCCGCCGGAATAGCGCTGCACCAGCTGGTCGGCCGATGACGACAGGCCCATGATGTCGAGCGCCTGCCGGATGCGGTCGCGGCGCTCGGCGCGCGGAATGGCATAGAGCCGCGCCGACAGCAGCAGGTTTTCATAGCCGGTCAGCGAGCCGTCAGCGGACACCAATTGCGGCACATAGCCGATGCGCCGGCGCACCTCCGCCGGGCTTTCCGCCACGTCGTAGCCGGCGATGACGGCGCGGCCAGATGTCACAGGCAGCAGTGTGCTCAGCATCTTGATGAGCGTGCTCTTGCCGGCGCCGTTGGGGCCGATCAGCCCCAGAATCTCGCCTGGACGAGCCGAGAGGGAAACCCGGTCAACCGCCAGCTTGTCGCCGAAACGCTTGGTCAGTTCCGTGGTCAGCAGCGCAAACGCTGCGGTTTGGATCGTGGAGTTCAAAGTGGGACAGAGTCTGTTGAGGTCGCTTGATGATTGAACGCAGGAGTTCATCTTGTCCTGCGTCTACGACGCGACAACTTCACTGCCATCAATGCAGCCATGCAAAGCCAGCACGGCAATCGGCGGACAACGCCGATGTCGTCGCGTAACAATCCGTGACATCGTCGATCAGCTGTCGCCGTCCAGCACCTGACGCACCTTGCGCGCGAGCTCCACCTTGCGGAACGGCTTGGTCAGCATATGGACGCCTTTGTCGAGAACACCGTGATGAATGATTGCGTCGGCGGTGTAGCCCGACATGTAGAGCACCTTCAGTTGCGGGCGGCGACGCTGCGCGTTGCGCGCCAGCGCCGTTCCGTTGATGCCCTTGGGCAGAACGACGTCGGTGAACAGCAGATCTATGCGCCCGGCGCGCTCGAGCGTCGCGATGGCCTCGGGCCCATCGTGCGCTTCGAGCGCCTGGTAGCCAAGGCTCGCCAGCAGCTGGATCGCGAGGCGCAGCACCATCGGATCATCTTCCACCACCAGCACGACCTCGCCCGGCTTGGCGCCCGGCAGCTCGCTCTGATCGATCGCGACGCGGTCATCCTCCTGGTCGGTGGCGGCAGCCGGTAGATAGAGCTTCACGGACGTGCCGTGGCCTTCCTCGCTGTAGATCTTGATGTGGCCCTTGGACTGCTTCACGAAGCCGTAGACCATGCTGAGGCCAAGGCCGGTCCCCTGGCCGGTCGGCTTGGTGGTGAAGAAGGGTTCGAGCGCACGCGCGGCGACGTCCTTGCTCATGCCGACGCCGCTATCGGTGACCGCTAGCATGACGTATCTGCCGGGCGCGACCTCGAGATGCTGCTCCGCATAGGCGGCATCGAGAATGGCGTTCTGCGCCTCGATCATCAGCTTGCCGCCGTTCGGCATGGCATCGCGGGCGTTCACCGACAGATTGAGCACCGCGTTCTCCAGCTGATTGGGGTCGATCAGCGTCTTCCACAGGTCGGATGGCACCCGGTTCTGGACCTCGATCGTCTCGCCGAGGGTGCGCTGCAGCAGCTTGCTCATGTCGACGATGAGCTTGCCGAGGTCGAGCACGCGCGGATCGAGCGGCTGCAGCCGTGAATAGGCCAGCAGCTGATGCGTCAAGCTGGCGCCGCGCCCCGCTGCGTCGATCGTGTTCTGCACGATCTGGCGCAAGTCGGGCCGGTCTATCAGCGCTTCGTCCAGCAGATCGAGGTTGCCGTAGATGATCGCGAGCAGGTTGTTGAAGTCGTGCGCCACGCCGCCAGCCAGCTGGCCCACCACCTCCATCTTCTGTGCCTGGCGCAGCCGCTCCTCGCTGACGCGCAGCGCTTTCTCGGTTCCGCTGCGCTCCAGCACCATCTCGATGGTGGCGCGCAGCTCGCGCTCCGAGAACGGCTTCAAGAGGTAGCCGTGCGGCCTGGTGGCGCGCGCCCGCTCCAGCGTCGCTTCGTCGGAATAGGAGGTGAGATAGACGACTGGGATATGGTGGCTGGGCGGAATGCGCGCAGCGGTGTCGATGCCATCGATCTCGCCTTCGATGTTGACATCCATCAGGACGAGGTCCGGCACCGTCTCCTCGATCGCCTGCAGCGCCTGCTCGCCATTGGCGACATTGGCCACGACGTCGTAGCCGAAGCTCTTCAGCATCAGCTCCAGGTGGAGGCCGACAATCCGCTCGTCTTCCACCACAATGATTCGTGCGTTGGGCATGCGCTACGTATGCCCAACTGAATCGGTAGCCTCGTCGCTCCCGCAACGACCGTATCCGATATCCCTGGGCCGTTCATGCCCGGTCTCTGCGATGTTGTCTGCCACGAGCCCTCTTTGAATGGCTCAACCGGTGTCGTAGCGCCGGCTGGTGCGATTTCACACCCTCAGCATCGCCAAGTATACGCACAAATGCGTGGGACCGACCAAGCGGAAAGCGCAGCGGCTGCACGCTCGGCGATGGAACTTATCGGCACGCGGCCCGTTAACAGCACAGCGGCCGCGGTTGAGCGGCGGTCGCGTCATGGCTGCAATCCGCAGTTTGCAGTATCATTTCAAACCCGCCGAGGGGTCATGCATCGCACCGGCGCTCGCATTCTTGCATTCGTCGCGCTGATCCTGGCGATGCTGGCGCTCGGCGCCTGCACCACGACGCGGGAGACCAGCCCACAACGCTCGGCAAGCGAGCAGCTGCTGATCTCGACGGCAGTGGATCGCGCCATCGCGCAGGTCAACCTCAAGATTCCCGCCGGCACCAAGGTCTTTGTCGATGCAGAACAACTGGACGGGACCGATGGCAAATATGCCGCCGGAGAGATGAGGGACCGCCTGCTGCGCAACGGGGCAAATCTCGTGAGTGACAAGGGCAAGGCCGATGCGGTGGTGGAAGTCCGCGCCGGCGCGCTGTCGATCGACGACAAGCAGACCCTGGTCGGCATCGATACGTTCGACGCGCCGATCCCGTTCGCGGGCCAGGCAGCCAAGATCCCGCAGATCGCGCTCTACCGGGACAGGGTCCGGCAAGGCGTCGCCAAGATCGCCGCCTTCGGCTGCAGCACGTCAGACGGCAAGCTCATCGACATTGCGGACCCGCAACTCGGCTATTCGCATCAGTACGAGCGGACAGTCCTGTTCTTCTTCACCTGGCGATCCAGCGACCTGCCCCAAGAAAAAACCAACGCGCTCGATCTGCAGTGAGGGCAAAGCCCTCACCTTCCATCCTTCCAAGATCGGCGGACGCCCGCTATAGATGGCGCATTCGCGATTTCGGCGGGAGGAAGTGCCTATGAAACGAGTGGTCTTTACCGGCGGCAGCGGCAAGGCAGGCAAGCATGCCCTGCAGGTGCTGCTGGATCACGGCTATCAGGTCCTCAACCTCGACACCAAGCCGCTGGACAATCCCAAGGCCCGCACCCTCATCACCGACATCACCGATTCCGGCCAGGTGTTCAACGCGCTCACCCACTATACCGGGCTGCACGAGTTCGACCCCGACCTGCGCCCCCAGCCGATCGACGCAGTGGTGCATTTCGCCGCCATCCCGCGCATCATGATCACGCCGGACAACGAGCTCTACCGCATCAACGTGATGGGTACCTACAACATCATCGAAGCGGCGGTGAAACTCGGCATCAAGAAGATCATCGTCGCGTCGAGCGAGACCACCTATGGCGTGGTATTCGCCGAGACACCGCGCGAGCCGGACTATTTCCCGCTGGACGAGGAATACGACGTCAACCCGATGGACAGCTACGCCCTGTCCAAGGTGATCAACGAGCAGACCGCGCGCGCCTTCGCCCAGCGCACCAACGCCGACATCTATGCCCTGCGCATCGGCAACGTGATCGAGCCGCACGAATACGCGCTGTTCCCGAAATGGTTCAAGGATCCCGGCTTCCGCAAGAAGATCGCCTGGAGCTACATCGACGCGCGCGACCTGGGCGAATTGTGCCACCGCTGCATCGAGACCAACGGCCTCGGCTTCCAGGTGTTCAACGCGGCGAGCGGCGACACGTCATCCGACCTGCCGACCGCGGAGCTGCTGAAGCGCTTCTATCCCAAGGTGCCGGTGAAGGCGAAGCTCGGCGAGTTCGAGACTCTGCTCTCCAACAGGAAGGCGCGCGACAAGCTCGGCTTCGAGCAGAAGCACTTCTGGCGCAACTACGTGAAGGCGTGAGCCGACGCGCGAGCCATGGATAGCTTCTCCGAAAGCTATGCGGAAGCGCGGGCCAAGTTCCTGGCCGCGGCCCGCGATGCCGGCGCGCGCATCCACAGCTATGGCCGCGACGATGTAGTGGGCCTCGCCGGCGAACCGCTTCTCTGCGATGTCGCCGTGCTCGGTGCCGAGCGCGGAGAGCGGGCGGCGATCGCGATCACCGGAACGCACGGCGTCGAAGGCTACGCCGGCTCCGCGGTCCTGCACCACTGGCTGACCAATCGCGGCAGGATCAAGGACGACATCCAGATCGTGCTGGTGCACGCGATCAATCCCTGGGCGTTCTCGCACAAGACCCGAACCACCGAGAACAATGTCGATCTGAACCGCAATTTCATCCGCGACAACATCGGCTACGAGCGGCAGAACCCCGGCTATGATTCACTGGCGCCGTTCTTCGATTTCGATCCGACCGACGCACGCCGCGCCCTCGACGCCTATCGCGGCTACAAGGCGCACCTCGATCGCAATGGCTGGCATCTCGAGAACGAGATGCTGGAGGGACAGTGCGATCGGCCCGATGGCCTGTTCTATGCCGGCAAGGAACCGGAATGGTCCAACCTGCTGTTCCGGCGCATCGTCACGGAGCATCTCGGCGCCGCGCGCACCATCGGCTTCGTCGACTGGCACACCGGCGTCGGCAGCTTCGGCGAAATTGTCTATCTCATGTTCGATGAGCCAGGCAGCGCGGAGCACGCCGCCGCTAGCCGCTGGTGGAATCGCGAACTGCAAGAGAAGTCCGCATTCAAGTCGGGATCGACGCCGAAGTATCGCGGACTTTTGTGCCAGTCGATCCGGCAGGAGCTGCCCGATGCGCGCATCGCCGGCGCGGTGGTCGAGTTCGGCACCGCCGATGATTATGCGATCTTCCGTGGCGACTGCCTCGACCGCTGGGTCCGCTTCGAGGGCCGCGAAGCCACGGACGCCGCGCAGTTCCGCGAGGCCTACAAGGACATCATGAACCCGCCCGATCCCTCCTGGCGTCGCATGGTCCTCGACGAAGGCCCCGCCGTCATGGACAAGCTGATCGCCGGCGTCGCCGGCTGGTAGCACTCGGCCCTCTCCTGCACGACTCTTACTGGCGCGGTTTGTGTGACATCACAGCAACCGCAGTCCATCCGCTTTGTTCTTGATTTGTTCTCTTTGCCGGAGCAGAATTTGGCCATGCCGAAACCCGCACCCGACCTGGACCTGCCATTGGTCCCCGACCCGACATTGCCCAATCAGGCGATGAAGGGCCGCGGCGCGGTCAGCAACCGGCCCGGCCGCTACGAGCTGGGCGAGCGGCCGCTCGAGGACGACGGCTGGAGCCTGCCGACCGCGCGAGCGAGCGGCGATCCGGAGGACGAGCCGCCGTCGCTCGCCACAAAGGTTGCGTTCGATTCCAGCCGCACCATCATGTCGCACAACCAATCGCCGGACGTGCCGTTCGATCGCTCGGTCAACACCTACCGAGGTTGCGAACATGGCTGCGTCTATTGCTTTGCGCGTCCTACCCACGCCTATCTCGGCCTGTCGCCGGGACTTGATTTCGAGAGCCGGTTGTTCGCGAAAGCCGACGCGGCCAAGCTGCTGGCGAAGGAGCTACGCAAGCCCGGCTACAAGCCGGACGTGCTGGCGCTCGGCGCCGTCACCGACGTCTATCAGCCGATCGAGCGAAAATACCGCATCACGCGCAGCGTCCTCAAGGTGCTGAGCGACTTCAACCACCCGGTCGGCATCACCACCAAGAGCGCGCGCGTGCTGGACGACATCGACCTGATCGCCGACATGGCGAAGCGCGATCTCATCATGGTCTCGATGTCGGTCACCAGCCTCGATCGCGATCTGTCGCGCCAGCTGGAGCCACGCGCCTCCACGCCCTCCAATCGCCTGGATGCGATCAAGAGACTGAGCGACGCCGGCGTGCCGGTCGCGGTCTCGGTCGCGCCGATCATTCCCGCGATCACCGATCACGAGATTGAAGCCATAATCGAGACGGCCTCCATGGCCGGCGCCAGGTGGGTCAACTGGACGCTCATTCGATTGCCGCTGGAGATCAAGGAACTGTTCGTCGAATGGCTGGTCGCGCATTTTCCGGGCAAGGCCAAGCACGCGATGAGCCTGATCAGCCAGTGCCACGGCGGCATCGCCTATCGCAGCGAGTGGGGCAAGCGCATGAAGGGCGAAGGCCCCTATGCCGACATGATCCGGCTCCGGGTCGAGACGGCGGCGCGGCGTCACGGCCTTGAAAAGCGCGAATACGACCTCGATTGCTCGCGCTTCGCCGCGCCCAAGGAACCGGACCGGCAGTTCGAGCTGTTCTGCTAGCAACCGAAATAAGTAGGCGGAACCGCCGCCGCAATTCATAATGAGCAGGTTATTGATGACGGAAATTGTTCGCGAGCCGGCGCCGGCGCCGGTCTCCCATACGAGGTTGACCATGACCACCAAGGTCAAGCGGCGCCTGACGTCGATTCTGTGCGCGGACGTCAAGAGCTATTCGCGTCTGATGGAGAAAGACGAGACCCGCACCATCGGCACGCTGCGGCAGTATCGCGCGGCGATGGACGCCCTGGTCGAGCGGCATGACGGGCGCACCATCAACACCTGGGGCGACGCGGTGATCGCCGAGTTCTCCAGCGTGGTGGAGGCCGTGCTGTGCGCAGTCGAGGTGCAGCGCGAGCTGGCTTCGCGCAACCGCGAGCTGCCGGAGGCGGAGCAGATGTGGTTCCGCATCGGCATCAACCTCGGCGACGTGATGGTCGAGGACGACGACCTCTATGGCGAGGGCGTGAATATCGCCGCGCGGCTGCAGGAGCTGGCGGAACCCGGCGGCATCCTCATTTCCGGCCCGGTCTACGACATGGTGCGCAACAAGCTGTCGGTCGGCTTCGAGCATCTCGGCCAGCAGCCCGTCAAGAACGTAACGGAGCCCGTCGTCAGCTATCGCATCCTGCTGGACGGCGAAGGCCGACCTGCCATGGCGAAGCCATTGCCGCAGGCGGCAGCGGCAGTCGGCGCGCAGCCGCATGGCTTGGCGGCGCGACTGTGGTCGCGTTTCCGCGCACTGCCGCGGCTGGTGCGCGCCGCACTGGTTATCATCGTCTTCTTGTTCGTCCTCGATATGTCCGACGGATCGGAGATCACTTGGTTCCACTGGCCGGCCGCGGCTCTGGGCTTCTTGGTCCTGCTATGGCTGAGCCTGGTCGGGCACCGCAAGAAGCAATGATCGCGCGCTGAGTATTACAGCGGTTACGATTTTTCTTCGATTTAGGAATTCTGGATTAGTATTTGCACACCCAGGTGCTGATCGACTGCATATGCCTCAAATGTGAGACAATTATTTACAGCACCTTAATTCGGCTCTGATGAAGTCCGGAAACTCAAAGGTTTCCGTCCAGGTCTTCAGAAGCGAGCCGAACCCACGTGGCGCAGTCCGAGCCGTTGATTTCCCCAAGCCAGCCGACGCCCGCCGCGCGGACGGGTGGTGAGGATTCGCACGTCGCGACCAGCGCGAAGACCCCCATCATTGTGCAGACGCCCGAACCCGGCGAGCGCATCGAGATCGAGGTCACCTCGCAGATCGCATTGCGCATCGCAGTCGATTTCACCGATGCGCGCGCCGAACTGGTCGACGGCAAGATCGAAGTGACCCTCCCGAATGACAGCGTGCTCGTCCTCTTTGGCGAGGCGGTCGAGCAGTTCCTGGCGGGCTACGCCGAGATTCTCGAAGAGGCCCTGGCGCCGGCTGCCGGCTGGAGCGAAGTGCAGCGGATCCTCATTCCACTCGAACCCGTCGGTCATGTGCGGGCAACCGCGGTGCAGGACGAGGAGACGGATTTCGAGGACGATGCCGCCGGCGCGCTTGGCCGGACGCGCGGCGACGACCGCGATCACCCCTTCGACCTCGCGCTGGCGCAGGCCGGCACGCGTTCCGACGACTTCACCAGCCATCAAGACGGGCCGGTCAACCATGCGCCGGTTGCGACCGACGATGCCTACAGCGTCGACGAAGACAACGCGCTCGTCGTCGGCCTGCCCGGCGTGCTGGCGAACGATTCGGATGGCGATGACGATGACCTCAGCGCAAGCCTGGTCAGCGGCCCGTCGCATGGCAGCCTGACCTTCAACGCTGATGGCTCCTTCACCTACAACGCCGATGCCAACTATGCCGGCGCCGACAACTTCACCTATAAGATCACCGATGGCGCCGGCCACGTGACCAGCGCCACGGTGAACCTGACCGTTGTGGCGGTCGCCGATGCGCCGGACCTGAAGGTCGCGGACGCATCGGGCAACGAAGACGCCGCGATCGCGCTTTCGATAGAGCCCGCCCTTAAGGACACCGACGGCTCCGAAAGCCTGTCGGTCGAGATCGGCGGCATTCCGGTCGGCGCAACCCTGAGCGACGGCACCAACAGCTTCACGGCCACGTCCGGCAGCACCAGCATCGACGTCACGGGCTGGACGCTCGCGGACCTTACGATCACGCCACCGGCCGACAGCGACGAAGATTTCACGCTGGCCGTTACAACGGTCAGCACCGAAGCGAGCAACGGCGACACCGCCACCACCAAAGCCGATCTTGCCGTTACCGTGGACGCCGTCGCGGACGCGCCGACGCTCAGCATCGTGGATGCCTCGGGCGATGAGGACACCGCCGTTGCCCTGTCGATCGATCCGGCCCTGACCGACACCGACGGATCGGAGACGCTTTCGCTCCAGGTCGCCGGCATTCCGGTCGGTGCGGTCTTGAGTGACGGCGCCAACAGCTTCACGGCGACGGTCGGCGACACCAAGGCCGACATTTCCGGCTGGGATCTCTCCACCCTCTCGATCGTGCCACCGGCCAACAGCGACGCCGATTTCACGCTGACGGTCACGGCCACCAGCACCGAGGACGAGAACGGCGATACCGCCAGCAAGTCCGCCGACCTGACGGTCACGGTCACGGCCGTGGCCGATATGCCAACCCTGGATGTGGAGGACGTGACCGGCGACCAGGATACCGCGATCGCCCTCAGCATCGATCCGGTGCTGGTCGATACCGACGGTTCTGAGAGTCTGGCGGTCGAGGTCTCCGCCATCCCGGTCGGCGCGACGCTGAGTGACGGAACCAACAGCTTCACGGCCACGCCCGGCGACACCAGCGTCGACATCCCTGCCTGGAGTTTTGCGACGCTCACCATCACGCCGCCTGCGGGCAGCGCCGACGATTTCACATTGACGATCACTACGGTCAGCACCGAAAGCGCGAATGGCGATCTCGCGCTCAAGACCGCCGACATCGCTATTACCGTCCTGCCGCCGTTGTTCAGCGACGGCGACGACACGCTCGATTTCGCCGCCGTCACCAAGGGCACCTACATCGCCGGTAGCCAGTATGACGCGCTCGCAGGCAACGATACGATCACGTTGCCCGGCACTGCCGGAGCGGCAACCGCTGCCGGTTACGATTCAACGAAAGCGTTCCACGGCGGCGCCGGCGACGACGTGCTGACCGGCGGCGCGCTTAACGACACGCTGTACGGCGACGACGACAACGATACGCTCATCGGTGGCGCCGGCAACGACCTGCTGGATGGCGGCGCCGGAACCGACACTGTCGACTACAGCGCAGCCACGTCCGGCGTCACCATCAATCTCGCGACCGGCGCGGTCACCGGCGGCGCCGGCACTGACACCATTTCCGGCTTCGAAGTGGTCATCGGCTCGGCCCTTGCCGACACCGTCACCAACGCCGGCAGCGGCGCCATCGATCTCGGCGGCGGCAGCGACAGCGTCACCATGGCTGCCGGCGGCGGCACGGTCACCCTGTCCAATGTCGAAACGGTGACAGGCGGCGCTGGCGCGGACGCAGTGACCCTCGCCACCGCTTTCAGCGGCTCGATCAACCTCAATGCCGGCGCCGACAGCCTCGTATTGTCTTCTACTGGCGCCAACACCGTCACGGTCTCTGGCATCGAGACCGTCACAGGCGGAACCCAGGACGACAAGATCACGTTTGCGACCGGCGTGACCGCAGGCGTTATCGCCCTCGACAGCGGCGCCGATACCTTGAAGCTGGCCAACGCCACCAACAGCGTGACCGTTTCAGGCGCGGAGACCATCACAGGCGGCACCGGCGCCGACACTGTGACGCTCAGCGCCGCAGTTGACTCCAACTCCATCGACCTCGGGACCGGCGCCGACAAGCTGGTGCTGTCCGGCGCTGGCGCCAACGTGCTTACGGTTTCGAACACCGAGACCATCACCGGCGGCGCGGCCGACGATTCGATCACCTTGGCGACCGTGCTGACCACCGGCGTGGTGGATCTCGGTGGCGGTTTCGATACGCTGAAGCTGGCGAACGGCACCAACAGCGCGACCGTCAGCAACGTCGAGACCGTGCTCGGCGGCAGCGGCACCGATACCATCACCCTCGGCAACGTCGCCAACACCGTCACCTTCTCCAACGTGGAGACGGTCACCGGCGGCACCGCGGCTGATGTCGTCACGCTGGCGACGGCTTTGACCGGCACCATCAATCTCAATGGCGGCGCCGACAGCCTGACCCTGTCTTCGGCCGGCGCCAACACCGTGACGGTGTCGAACACCGAGACCATCACCGGCGGCAGCCAAGACGACAAGATCACGCTGAGTTTGGCGATCGCTTCGGGCGTCACCAATCTCGGGGACGGTACGGATACCCTGAAGCTTGCGAACGGCACTAACAGCGTCACGGTCTCCAACGTCGAATCCATCACCGGCGGCACCGGCGCGGACACCGTCAAGCTCGGCACCGTCTGGAGCGGCAGCATCGACCTCGCTGCCGGCGCCGACGCCCTCACGCTGTCGTCACTCGGCAACAACACGCTGACCGCGATCAATATCGAGACCATCACCGGCGGCAATCTCGACGATTCCGTAACCGTGACCACGGCGATTGCGTCCGGCACCATCAACCTCGGCACCGGCGCCGACACGCTCGTCCTCTCCTCCGCCGGCGCCAACACGCTGACGGTGTCGAACGTCGAGACGCTGACCGGCGGTTCGCAGGTAGACAAGATCACCCTGGGCGCGGCCCAGGCGAGCGGCGCTATCGACCTCGGCGCCGGCGCGGATACGCTGACCCTGGCAGCCGGCACCAACAGCCTGACCGTCTCCAACGCCGAGACCATCACCGGCGGCAGCGGCAACGACACCGTGACGATCGCGACGGCGCTGACCGGCGCGGTCAACCTCAATGCCGGCACCGACGTGCTCTATCTCTCGTCGGCTGGCGCCAACACGATCAGCCTGTCGAATACCGAGCAGGTCTATGGCGGAAGCCAGGACGACAAGATCACCGTCACCACGGCGCTGACTGCCGCCACCATCGATCTCGCCGACGGCAGCGACACCTTGACGCTGTTCAACGGCACCAACAGCGCCACGGTCTCCAATGTCGAGACCATCACCGGCGGCACCGGCAACGACGCGATCACGCTCGGCGCCGCGCTGACAGCCGGCTCGATCGCCCTCGGCGCCGGCACCGCCGACACCCTGACCCTGTCGTCGGCCGGCGCCAACATGCTCACAGTCACCGGCGCTGAAACGATCACGGGCGGCTCGCAGGGCGACATCGTCACGCTTGGCGCCGCGCAGACCTCGGGCACCATCAACCTCGCCATCGGCAGCGATCAGCTGATCCTGTCGTCCGCCGGCGCCAACACGCTGACGGTGTCGAGTGTTGAAACCGTGACCGGCGGCAGCCAGGACGACAAGATCACGTTCAGTGCGGCGATCGCCGGCGGCGCCATCGATCTGGGCGCCGGCACCGATACCCTCACGCTGGCCACCGGCACCAACAGCGTCACCATCTCCAACACCGAGACCGTCACGGGCAATACCGGCGCCGATACCGTCGTGCTCGCCACCGCGATGGCGAGCGGCACGGTGAATCTCAGCACCGGCAACGATGCCCTGACCTTGTCGTCGACCGGCAGCAACACGCTGACGGTGACGGCGGTGGAGACCCTCATCGGCGGCAGCCAGGACGATACCATCACGTTCGGCGCCGCGGTCACCGGCACGGTCGACCTTAGCGCCGGCGCCGACAGCTTGACGCTGTTCAACGGCACCAACATCGCCGCGGTCTCCAATGTCGAGACTCTCACTGGCGGCACCGGCAATGACGCGATCACCCTGAACACCGCGCTGGCATCGGGCATCATCAGCCTCGGGACCGGCACGGACACGCTGACCCTGTCGTCGGCCGGCAGCAACACGTTGACCGTGACCGGCGCCGAAACCATCACCGGCGGCAGTCAGGACGATGTTGTCACGCTGGGCGCCGCGCAGGCGGCGGGAACAGTCAACCTTCTCGGCGGCAACGACCAGCTTGTCTTGTCGTCCGCCGGCGCCAACACGCTGACGATCTCGAATGTTGAAACCGTGACAGGCGGCACCCAGGACGACAAGGTTACGTTCGGCCTGGCGATCACCGGCGGCATCATCGACCTCGGCGCCGGCACCGATGCCCTGACCATGGCCACCGGCAACAACAGCATCACGATCTCGAACACCGAGACCGTCACCGGCAATACCGGCGCCGACACCGTGGTGCTCGCAACCGCGATGACCAGTGGAACGGTGAACCTCAGCACCGGCAACGACAAGCTCACGCTGTCCTCCACCGGCGGCAACACGCTGACGGTGACGGCGGTGGAGACCCTGGTCGGCGGCGACTTCGACGACACCATCACGTTCGGCGCCGCCGTCACCGGCTCGGTCGACCTTGGCACCGGCAGCGACAGCCTGAAGCTGTTCAACGGCACCAACACCGTCACGGTCACCAACGTCGAGGCGCTCGCCGGCGGCACCGGCAACGATACCGTCACCCTCGGCAATGTCTGGACCACAAGCGCGATCGACCTGGGCGGCGGCACCGCCGACAAGATCACGCTGTCCTCGCTCGGCGGCAACGTCGTCACCCTCTCCAACATCGAGACCATCGTCGGCGGCTCGCTCAGCGACGCCGTCACGCTCGGCGCCGCGCAGACCACCGGCTCGATCAACCTGGGCACTGGCGCGGACAGCCTGACCCTGTTCAACGGCGCCAACACGATGACCGTGACGGCCGCCGAGACCATCACCGGCGGCAGCGGCGCCGACACGATCACGCTTGGCGCGGCCCAATCCGGCGGCAGCATCGACCTCGGTGGCGGCGCGGACAAGCTCACCTTGTTCAACGGCACCAACAGCCTGACGGTCTCCAATGTCGAGACCATCGTCGGCGGCACTGGCAACGATACGGTCGTGCTCGCCGCCGCCATGGTGTCCGGTTCGATCAACCTCAATACCGGCACCGCCGACAAGCTGACGTTGTCCTCGGACGGCGCCAACACGATCACGATCAGCAACACCGAAACCATCACGGGCGGCAGCCAGGACGACACGATCACGCTCGGCTCGGCGCTGGCCAGCACCAACGGCATCAGCGGCGGCGCCGGCACCGACAGCCTGACCTTGTTCGCGGCCGCCCATACCATCACGCTGACCAACGTCACCGGCATCGAGAGCATCGCCATGCAGGCCGGCTTCAACCAGAGCCTGACCCTGGTGAACGGCAACGTCGCGGCGGGCGCGCAGCTGGCCATCACCGGCGCCAGCCTCGGCAGCGGCAACACCCTGACCGTGAACGGCGCGGCGGAGCTGGACGGCCACCTGATGCTGACCGGCGGCGCCGGCAAGGACTCCCTGACCGGCGGTGGCGGCAACGACATCCTGTCGGGCGGCGACGGCAACGACACCTTGACCGGCGGCAATGGCAGCGACGTGCTGCGCGGCGGCGCCGGCCTCGACCAGCTGGTGGGCGGCGCAGGCAGCGACACCTTCGACTACGATGCCATCACCGACAACGGCGGCACCGGCGAAACCATCGCTGGCTTCACCAAGGGCGCCGGCGGCGACAAGCTCGACATCTCCGACCTGCTGGACGGACTGCCCGGCTACGACGGCAACAACGCCTTCAGCGGCGGCTACGTGCAGTTCGCCGATTCCGGCACCGGCAACACCATCGTCAAGGTGGACACCGATGGTGGCGGTGACGGCTATCAGACGCTGGTCACCATCACCGGCGTGCTGCTGACCGAGGCCGACACCGACAACTACGTCGTCTAGCGCCGCGGCCGCGCGCTGCAACTAATCCTGCTTCGGCGATCTTGACGCCCACGCCCCCATCCGTGCCGGCGCCGCATCTCCGGCGTCACCTTGCGGACACTGAACTTGCCTGAGCGGCGCTGCCGTTGAGGCCGCCCGGAGGGCGCATGGCCGTCAGCGCCGACGAGTGCGGAGACCGCGCCGCAGCGCAACCCGGGACCTTTCGATCCAGCGTTGGCAAAACGCCCTGATCCGCACCGATGGGGAGGCCAAGTTCACGCCCCTTGTTCGCGCCAGATCGAGAACATCACTTACCAAACTATCTTCGGGATGAAGCAACATGTATGAAATGAACCTGGCTCGGGCGCTGCGATAACTGTCAAGATCGAAACGATCTCGGAATGCCTCAAGCTTGCCGAGCAGCTCGAGCGTCAACGCCGTGCGACAGCATTTCTTGCAAGCCCCACAGTTCCTGTTGTCTGGCGATGCGTTAACGCATACGTCGAGCCAATGTTGCGCATAGGGCCAATCTGCGATCAGCGCGGTCTTTTGAACGCGGCCGATATGGGCGTTGGCGGAGACGCACGAAACGCCCGAGCTTGAGAGCAGCGGCAAGACGATGGGATCCGCCATGGAGATATCGCCGCCACGCGCCACCTGGACTGCCTCGTACGGGTGGCTCGCGCTGTAGAGAAAGGTCCCGACCCCCGATCCGAGCGCGATTCCCACGGCGCAATTCAACAGTGAGTGAAACTGCCGGAAACTGGCGATCCGGAAGGACGTGAGATTGCTGCGCACGACAATGAGCGGGCGACCGGCTTCAGCGGCCGCCGCCCTCGCATGCGACAATCGCCAGGCGAACACCTCGTCCGGGTTGACCTTTCCATGCGCGCCGACGTCGTGAAAGCTGAAATGCGTGATCCGCCGACTTGCCGCCGGGTGATCCAAATGCGTCAATGCCGTGCACAGGCTGTCGACGCCGCAAGACAGGCCCATCAGCACGGCCGAGCCGGCCGCCCGCGCTTGCGCCGGAACCGGCGCAGCATCGATCTCGATGGGCTGCAGGTCGGGCCTCTGCCGATTCACGATCGGTATGATTCCGGTTCGGAGATCATCCAGCAGGAGATCGGTGACGCCTCCCATCACGCGGATCGGCTTGCCTGTGATCATCGCATAGGGAAGGATCGCGAGCACGGCGGCGTCGTAGCGGTCGGCGGCGAGCCATGATTTGTACTCGGGCTCGACCTCGTACCAAAGACGGTCGCTAGGCCCGCCCTCGACGCCGAACGAGAGCCGCCCACCCGCTACGGCAAGATCCTTGATGACGATCGACATTCGCCCTCCCCGTCGCGCGCGTCAGACCATGGCGGCCACGCCCCTCCGGGTCAACTCTGGCCGCGCATCCAGCGTCCAGCTCTCGCGGCGGCCTACGCGGCCGGGTGATCGGCGCGGTAGGCCTTGGCGCATTTCTGGAGCTGATCGAGAAAGGCTGCGATCGCCGGGTGCCGACGCTCGCCGCGCCGAAAGGCGACGAAGATCTTGCGGCGGATTTCCGGCGTCAGCTTGCGGACGCAGAATTTTCCCGAGCGCCGCCCGACCCGGAGGCCCGGCAGGATCGCCACCGAGCAGCCCTGCTCGATCAGCGGCTGCACCACCTCGAACCCGCTGCACTTGCCATTGACGGCCGGGTCGAATCCCGCCGCCTGGCACGCCTTTATGATGACGTCGGAGTAGGTGTTGAACGCGGTATCCATCGCCCAGCGCTCGTTGCGCAGATCGGCGATGGCCACCTTGGCGCTCGCCGCCAGCGGATGCGCGTTGGGCAGCACGGCGTAGAGCAGGTCGTCGAGAATCGGGATGCGCTCGATGTTCGGCTCGGCGGTGCTCGGCGGGACGGTGAGATCGTCGACCAGTGCCACGTCCGCCTGCCAGGCGCGCAACGCCGCCAGCGAGTCCACCGGCTCCATCTCCTCCAGCACCAGGGAGAGCTGCGGGTGGCGGCGTTCCAGCGCCTTCATGGTTTGCGGGATCAGCGCGGCCGCCACCGACGAGAAGGCCGCGACCCGCAATTCGCCCGCGACCGCCTGCTTCAACTCGGCCAACTCGGTCTTCGCATCCTCCAGCACGGAGATGACGCGCTCGGCATGCGCCACCAGGCGCTGCCCGGCCTGGGTCAGCCGCACGCGCCGGCCGCGCCGCTCGATCAGCGGGAGTCCAGCCTCGGCTTCGAGCAGCGCGATCTGCTGCGACACCGCCGAGGGCGAGATGCGCAAAGCCTCCGCCACCGCCGCCATGGTCTGGCGCAGCGAAAGCTCGCGCAGGGTGCGCAGCCGGGCGATGTCCATGCGCACAATTATGCGGTTTCTCTTACGTAATAGCCAACATTAATTAAGTATACCTGGCTAGAAGAGTGACCTAGCGTTTGCTCGATCAATTCCGACAGAGAGAGCCAGATGACCATGCTGCAGTCCCGTCCCTGGGTTCCCGAGGCGCCCGAACGTTATGTGCAGTCGCTGGCCGAGCGCATCGCGGCCCGCAGCGCCGACGAGATCGAGCACGATCTGCTCGCCTATGTGGCGGAGAACCGCGCGATCCATGAGCGCGACTGCGTCAACCTCAACCCGGCCACCAACGTCATGAACCCGAAGGCCGAGGCGCTGCTCGCGGCCGGCATCGGCTCGCGCCCCTCCCTCGGCTATCCCGGCGACAAATACGAGATGGGTCTGGAGGGCATCGAGAAGATCGAGGTGGTGGCGGCCGAGCTGGCGGCGGAAGTGTTTGGCGCGCGCTATGCGGAGATCCGCGTCGGATCCGGCGCGCTCGCCAACCTGTACGTCTTCATGATGGCGGCAAAGCCCGGCGACGTCATCATCGCGCCGCCGCCCGCGATCGGCGGCCACATCACGCACCACGGCGCCGGAGCCGCGGGCTTCTACGGCGTGGTTACGCACCCGGCGCCGATCGACCCCGTACGCTACACCGTCGACAACGACGCTCTGCGCGCCGATGCGCACCGCTTGCGACCGAAGCTCATCACGATCGGTGGCAGTCTCAACCTGTTTCCGCATCCGATCGCGGAGATTCGCACAATCGCCGACGAGGTCGGTGCGTTGGTGCTGTTCGACGCGGCCCACATGTCGGGAATGATTGCCGGCCGCGCCTGGCAGCAGCCGCTCGAAGAAGGCGCCCATGTCATGACCATGAGCACCTACAAGAGCCTGGGCGGTCCGCCTTCCGGCCTCATCGTCACCAACGACGCGGCGGTCGCCGAGCGGCTCGACGCCATCGCCTATCCCGGCCTCACCGCCAATTTCGATGCGGCAAAATCTGCCGCCCTCGCCGTTACGCTGCTGGACTGGAAGGTGCACGGCCGCGCCTACGCCGCGGCCATGGCTGCGACCGCGACCGCGCTGGCCGAAGCGCTGGTAGACCGCGGCGTTCCCGTGTTCGCGCGCGACCGCGGCATCAGCCGCTCGCACCAGTTCGCGATCGAGGCGGCGCCTTATGGCGGCGGCCAGGCGGCGGCGAAACGGCTGCGGCGGGCCAACATCCTCACCTGCGGAATCGGTTTGCCGATCGCGCCGGTCGATGGCGACGTGAATGGCCTGCGCTTCGGCACGCCAGAGATCGTGCGCTGGGGCATGACGGCGGGTGACATGCCGGAGTTGGCGCGCTTCATCGCCGACGCGCTCGCGGATGAGCGCGCATCAGGGTCGCTCGCCGAGAATGTCACAACTTTTCGACGGCGCTTCTCGTCCTTGCACTTCATCCGTTGAGCGGTCCGCGCATCGACTCGCACATCCGCACGCGATCGCACGGCATACGCGACCGCACTCTCCGCACCATCGTGTAGCGGTCGCAGATGATTCAGAACCAGATTTTCGCGCAACGACACAGAGTGGCGTGAGCTTTGCGCGTGTCTTATGTCAAATCGCTGACATTGCCGCGCCACATCACACGACCACTGGCCTGAATTTTCCGCTCATGGCATTGCAACACTTCGTCACAAATTTTGTTGACGATGCGCGGAGCTGAAACCGTCGAAGTCGGCGGAAGTGGGTCTGCGCCACTTTCAAGAGGGCAAAGTCATGACAAGTGATGGAACGCTGTATTCGCGTGACGAAGGCGCGTCTGAACTTGACTCGAGCATCAACGATAGCGATTGGAATGTTGCAGAGGTGCAACTCACTGCGGCCGACGCGGCGCGGGTGACGCTGCCGCAAGGCCAGAGGATTGTCGTCGTCCCGGTGACGCCTGGAGAGCGGGTGGAACTCCCTACCGACAGCGCGGACGGATTGCTGGCGGAGCTTGGGTCGCAAGGGAATCTCGCCATCGTCATCGATGGCCGCACCATCATCCTGCAGGGCTATGCGGCGGCGAACGAGGAATCGCCGGTCACCGTCGTGACCAACGACGGCGACCAGATCGACGTTGCCTTCGTGCTCGCCGAGACAGATCCGTCGCTCGATATCCAGACCGCGGCCGGTCCCGCTGCGGGCTCGCCAGGCGCCGGCGCCGGCGGCGGCAGCGGGATCTTCACCCCGTTCCCGGTGGGACCGCAGCTCGGCGGCTTCGACGGGGAGGGCGTGCTTGGTGGAACCGCCCTGCAATACAAGCTGGTCGACAATTCGGCCAAGATCTTCGACCTAGACGATGACGACGAGGCGGGCAGCGGGATCGAGAATTCGCTGCCGACCGCCAATCCGGATTCCGCAACCGTCGCGCAGTCGGTGGCCACCGACTATCAGCTGATGCTGGTGATCGACGTCTCGGGCTCCATGGCGGAGGAAGTCACCCGTCCCGACGGCACCGTGACGACGCGCATGGAACTGCAGAAGGCGGCCGTGATCGCCATGCTGGAATCCTACGCCGCGGCTACGACTGGCTCAGTTAACATCAAGCTGGTTCAGTTCAGCAACGATGCCTCCTACTTCGGCGGCACCGACGCCAGCACCTTCATCGACATAACCAACCCCGCCAATCTCGCGGCAGTGATCGCCGCCATCAATGCGCTCGGACCGACCGCTGCCACCGATTACGACGCGGCGCTGGCGACCGCTCAGCAGGGCATCATGGATGCGTCGTGGCTCGGAACGACGGCGACGACCAAAGGACTGGTCTACTTCTTCTCCGACGGCGTTCCGGAGAACGATTCCACGCTGGATACCAAAAGCTCCTATCCCGGCGGCAGCAAGGACAACTCCTTGGACCAGACGGAGGAGAATATCTGGGAAGGCCGCAACGTCGCAGCCGGCTTTGCGACCGGCCTCGCCGACAAAGGCGTGGTGTCGATTGCGGTCGGCCTCGGCGCGCAGGTCGCGGGCGATGTCGCTGCGCTGGCGCAGCTTGGCCGCGTCGCCTACTACAACGAGACCTTCCAGGACGATCCCGTCATCGTGGTCAGCGACGAGAACCAGCTGATCGCGGAGATCATCCAGACTGTCCCGGCGACCGTCACGGGCAATGTCCTCACCAACGACGACCCCGGCAAGGACGGCTTCGGCAATCCGACGATTACCGGCGTCAGCGCCGTCATCGACGCCGATACCACATCCGAACTCGTGACGGTGACCGCCACGGGCTATAAGGTGGAGACCAACAACGGCGTGCTCCTCATCGACAAGATGACGGGCGATTTCAGCTATACCGCCGCCCCCGGCGGCAGCGGCCACACCGATACCTTCAACTACACCATCCAGGACGCCTTCCTCGCCGACACGGCGAGCTCGACGATCACCGTCACCATCATACCCCCCACCATGGTGACCGGCTCGGCGCCGTTCGACGCCACCGACGGCAACAACTTCATCATCGGCGATGACGCCAACAATACCATCAACGCCCACGGCGGGATCGATTCGGTGCAGGGCGGCTTCGGCAACGACCTGGTGGACGGCGGCGCCGGCAACGATGCGCTCTACGGCCAGGAGGGCAAGGACACCCTCAACGGCGGCGAAGGCAACGACTCCCTGTTCGGCGGCAACCTTTCCGACGTGTTGAACGGTGGCGCCGGCATCGACGGGCTTGCCGGCGGCACGGGCAACGACGTGCTGGACGGTGGCGACGACACCGATACCGACATCCTCAGCGGCGGCGCCGGCGAGGACACGCTGGTCTGGCGCGGCGCCGACGACATCTATGGCGGCGGCGCGGACCTGTTCAATGCCAAGACCGGCAAAGCCGGCGATGTGCTCGATGCCAGCGGCGCGACCAGCATCGACTTCACCACGATCGACGACGGCAAGATCGAGGATGTCGAGACCATCCGCCTGAATGGCGGAGTCGGCACCACGATCACCATCAGCGCCGGCGACGTCATCAGCGATTTCGAAGCTGGCGCGCTCAATCCCGACGGCGTCGGTCCCGGTGGCAACTATGGCCTCGGCCCGATCCTGCGGGTAGACGGCGACGCCGGCGACACGCTCAATCTCACGGGCGGCGACTGGTCTGTGGCAACCGGTTCGAGCGGCACGCCGGCGGGCTACACGCTCTACGTCCACGAGTCGGGCGGCGGCCTGCCCGGAGCGGCGGAAGACGCCTATGTGCTGGTGCAGAACGCGGTCAGCGTGGCGACCGTCTGACCTCCGCCCGCTGCGCCCTCCGCAACGAGGGCGTAGCGGGCGCAATCATGCCGCAGCCGTCACGATCAGCGCCGGAGCATCGAATATCACGACGCCGTCCACGTTTGCGTAGCGCCTCAGCGCAACCGAGGCTTCGCGCAGCAGCAGGGCGTACTGATCGTCGTCGATCAGGTCGGCGAGCGTCCAGCCTTTCACATCCGTGCGCACCCATGCCTCGATCGACGGGAAGCGCGCCGCGCCCGCGTGGGTCGCCACCTTGGCCTTGTCCAGGCCTGCCTCCGCGAACAAAGCACGCAGCGCTTCGGGATCGCCCAGCGCAAAGGGCGCGTGTAGCTCGTTAGAGATACGGGGCCCGAACAACCGTTCCAGCAGTATCGCCATCGCGGCATAGCCCGGGCTGTTCTCCAATCTGTCCCACACCGCCACCGCCAGCCGTCCGCCGGGCTTCAGCACCCGCCGCATCTCGCGCAGGGCCTGGACCCGGTCGTCGAAGAACATCAGGCCGAACTGGCTGACCACGGCATCGAAGCTGGCATCGGGAAAGGGCAGCTGCTCGGCGCGCCCCGCCTTCCACTCGACCGCCGGCGCAATGCGCCGGGCCGTCGCCAGCATGCCCTCGTTGCGATCGAGCCCCGTGACCGACCCGCCTTCCCCCACCCGGCCCGCCGCCTCGCGCGCCAGGACGCCGGTGCCGCATGCGACGTCGAGCACCCGCTGCCCGGACTTGATCCCGGCCGCATCGGCCATGATCGGCGTCCATTGCTGGAACAAGGCCGGCACGAAGAACTCCTCGTAGATTTCGGCCGCGCTGCGCGTGACCTGGCCTTTCAGATCGTCCGCCATGGACCCCTCCCTTCTGACCTCCCCCTTGTCTCCCCTGCCGCCGGGGCCGCGCCATCCGGCTTTCGCCGGACTGTGCAAAATCCGCCGATCTCTTCCGACATCGGGTAGACTGGCGGCGATGAAACCGCCCCGCGGCAGCGACCACGCCCCAGGGGAAGGACCGATGGTCCTGCCCGGCGACTTGATGCGCGCGCTCGCCTGGCTGCGCCAAAGGCTCGACCAGCCGGTGCGACTCGACGCCTTGGCGGAGATCGCCGGCGTCCGTCCGCGCACGCTGGAAAGCCACTTCCGCACGTTCCTCGGCACCACGCCGCTCGGCTGGGTCCGCCGCACGCGGCTGCACGATGCCAGGCGCGCGCTGCTCGCGTCCGGCGAGCGGAGCGTCACCGGCGCGGCGCTGGCGAACGGCTTCGACCAGCTCGGCCGGTTTGCCGCCCAATACAAGGCGGAGTTCGGCGAGCTGCCATCGGAAACGCTGCACCGCGCCCGCGCCGCCGAGCCCGAACTCGATGACGAAGCGCTGCGCTTGACCTGGCGCGCCCTGGCGGCCGCGCTCCACGTCGCGCCGCGCGACTGCGAGCGTGCTCTGGAGGAGCTCGACCGAGCCCAGTCTCGCGCGCCCGGTTTCGGCTTGGCCAAGGCGCTGGCCGCCTGGTGCTGGGGCCAGCGCGCCGCGCAACACTTCAGCGCGACGCCGGACGCGGATCGCGCCCGCGCGCGCCAGCTCGCCAAGGAGGCCGAGGCGCTTGCGCCCGACAATGCCCTGGCGCTGACCTGGTGCAGCGGCGCGCTGGTCCTGGTGCATGAAGTCGAGGCGGCGGACCGCCTGATCGAACGCGCCCTGGCGATCGACCCCACGTCGCCGCTCGCCATCACGCGGCGAGCCTGGATCTCCGCTTATCAGGGCGACAGTGCGGAGGCCATGCGCGGGCTTCGGCGCCTGATGCCGTTCGACGCCCTGCGGCACACCGCCTTCATCGGCATGGGATGCGCGCACTTCGCAGCCGGACGCTACGAGCGCGCGGCGGTGTGGGCGCGGAGCGGCGTCGAGGCCTTCCCTGGCGCCTTTTGGGGCGAGCGCATCGTGATCGCCGGCGCGTTCCACTCCGGCGCCCGCGCGGAGGCCAGGCGGCGCGCCAAGGCCTTGCTGCGCAAGGACCCCAACCTGACCGTTGCGGTGGCCAGCGCGGCGTGGCCGTTCCGGCCCGCATTCATGGAGCAGCTCGCTGATGGCCTCGCAGCCGCGGGGATTCCGCGCGCCTGATGCGTTACGGCAATTGAGATTGGGTGACCGTGGTTGGTGCAACGCGCCAGACCACGTTGCCGACATCGTCCGCGACCAGCAGCGCACCCTTGGCGTCGATGGCGACGCCGACCGGCCGGCCGTAGGCGTCGCCGTCCAGGCTGAGGAAGCCGGTCAGCACGTCGACCGGCATGCCGTCCGGCCGCCCGTCGCGGAACGGCACGAACAGCACCTTGTAGCCTGCCGGCGGATCGCGGTTCCACGAGCCGTGCTGGCCGATGAAGGCGCCCTCCCTGAACTGCTGCGGCAGCAACGTGCCTTCGGAGAAGGCGAGCCCCAGCGATGCGGTATGATTGCCGAGCGCATAGTCGGGCACGATCGCCTGCGCCACCAGCTCCGGCTTCTGCGGCTCGACCCGCTCGTCGACATGCTGGCCGTAATACGAATAGGGCCAGCCGTAGAAGTCGCCGTCCTTCACCGCCGTCATGTAGTCCGGCACCAGGTCGCTGCCCAGTTCGTCGCGCTCATTGACCACGGTCCACAGCGCGCCGCTGTCCTTCTGCCACGCCATGCCGTTGGGATTGCGCAGGCCGGATGCGAACACACGCACCGAGCGGGTCGCAAGATCGACCTCCAGGATGCCGGCGCGCTGGTATTCGCGATCGAGCCCGTTTTCTCCCACGTTGGAGTTGGAGCCGACGGTCGCGTACAACCGCTTGCCGTCGGGGCTCGCGATCAGGCTCTTGGTCCAGTGATGGTTGAGCTGGCCCGCTGGCAGATCGGCGATCTTCTCGCCCTCGGCGGTGATCTCGGTTTCGCCCTCCTCGTACGGAAAGCGCAGGATCGCGTCGGTGTTGGCGACGTAGAAGTCGCCGCCGATCAGCGCCATTCCGAACGGCGAGTTGAGATCCTTGAGGAACACGGTGCGGGTCTCCACCACGCCGTCGCCATCGGAATCGCGCAGCAACGTGATGCGGTTGGCACTCGGCACCGCGGCGCCGGCGCGGCCCAGGATCAGGCCGGCGATCCAACCCTTGAGCCCGCTGTTCTCCTCTTCGCGCGGCGGCGCATTGGTCTCCGCCACCAGCACATCGCCGTTGGGCAGCACATGCAGCCAGCGCGGATGATCAAGCCCGGTCGCCAGCGCGGTCGCCGCCAGCCCCTCGGCCGCGACCGGCTTGCCGCCGTCCGGCCAGCCGATGGCGTCGGCGATGCCGACGGTGGGGATCAGGGTCTCGTTCGGTTCCGGAAGGGTCGGATTCGGCCCGATGTCGGCGCCCGGCGGCAGCGTCGCCGTCTCGCCGCACGCCGCGAGCAGCAACGGAATCGCCCAAAGGGTCGGTCGGAGGCTCGGCATCACGAATGCGAACCCGGTGAGCTCCACGAGGTTCCCCTCACAGCGCCTTGACCATGCGCGCCAGCGGCACCGGCGTCCCGCCGCGGTCGTCGGTGAAGCGCTCCACCGGCTGGTAGCCGGAGGCGAGGTAGAGCGGCAGGCCTGCCATGGTGGCGACCAGCTCGGCGCGGGTGAAGCCCTCCGCCCGCGCTGCCTCTTCGCAGCGCACCAGGATCATGCGCCCGACGCCGTGCCGCACGAACGTGGGATGGGTGTACATCGCGCGCACCCGGGCGGCATCCTTGGCAGGGTCGAGCAGCGCCGGATCGCGCCCCGGCGAAACGTCGCCGCCGTACATGGTGGCGCGCCGGCTCCAACCGCCGCATCCGGCCAATGCGCCGTCCTCCTCCACCACGAAATAGGTGCCGTCTTTGATCAGCTGGCTGTCGAGCCCCATGATGGTCCGGCTGGATGCGATCTCCGCTTCGTTCAGGAACGGCTTGAGCAGCGCTCCGATCGCCAGCTCCATGAGCGCGTTCAACGCCCCGAGCTCATCGAGGCGCGCCGTGCGGATCTCAAGAGTTCTGCCGGTCATGACTGCGCAACCCTGCTCCCACAAGAATGACTCATCCGAGCGCGATTCCGAGGCCCGATCCATAAAATGCGCGGTAAGAGAATGCCCCGTCTCCCTGCCCATTTTAACGCGATCTTAAGCGCGTGCATTAAGACTCACGGGTAACGTTTCCGCCGTGTATGTCGCAACCATAGTTTTGAGTTCTCGAGGGTTCATGGCTCCGACCATCGCCGATCGATTGCGCGAAGAACGAGACCGGTTCGTCGGCTTTGCCTTCGCAAATGCCGATCTGCTGCTCGAATTGGACAGTCATAGCACGGTCTTGTGGGTCGGCGGCGCCGTGAAGTCGATCCTGGATGTCGAGGCGGACGCGCTGGTCGGCAAACCTTTTACTAAAATTTTAGCGGACCAGGACTCGGTGCTGCTGACCGCCTCGCTGCGTGGCCTCGGTCCCGGCCAGCGCCGGCGCGGCCTCAGGCTGGCGCTGCAGAAGAACAACGCCGAGCCGGACTTGCAACGTTCGGTCGAGGCCTGCATCTACCGCGCCTTCGACAAATCGGACGAACGCTTTTTCCTGTCCATCGTGCGCGCGCAGATCAGCGCGGCCCAGCCGGGCGCCCAGCGCCAGCGCGACCGCGTCACCGGCCTGCTCGAGGCTGTCGAATTCACCCAGCAGGCGACCGACGCCGTCAAGCTCGCGCGCCAGTCGGGCAAGACCGCGTGCCTCACCCTGATCGAGATCTGCGGTGAGGCCGAGCTCAAGAACATGCTGGGCGCCGAGCGCTCCGAAGCGCTGCTGGGCGAGATCGGCGCGCAACTGAAGCTGCACGCGATCGACCACGATTCCGCCGGCCGGGTCGGCGACGGCAAGTTCAGCGTCACGCACCTGGAGAGCGAGAGCCCGGCCAACATCGCCAACGCCATCGCCAAGGCCGGAGAGACCTACAACGTCGACCAGAAGGCGCTGAAGCTGCACGAGACCACCGTGCGCTTCCACGGCAACTCGCTGGGCGAGGAGGACGTCGACGGCATCCTCACCTACATCGTCGGCAAGTTCACCAGCGAAGGCACCGCCGGCATGGAATCTGGCACCGCCGACGAGTATCTGCGCAAGAAGACCGCCGAGATTCTGACCCGCGTGGTCTCGATGCGCGACCTCATCCACCAGCAGAAGATCACGCTGCACTACCAGCCGATCGTCAGCCTGGTCGACCGCTACCAGCACCACTACGAGGTGCTGCTGCGCTTGCCCAACGGCAAGTCGCCGTTCGAGGACGTGAAGTTCGCCGAAGAGATCAACATCGTCCACGAACTGGACCTCGCCGTCACCAACGGTGCGATCCGCCGCATCCTGGAAGCCACCGAGAAGAAGCACCACCTCAGCCTGGCGGTGAACATGTCCGCCAAGTCGCTGCTGAACGACAGCTTCATCACGATGTTCGAGCGCGTGACCGAGCGGCTGGGCCAGGACCGCAAGAAGCTGATGGTGGAAGTGACCGAATCGGCCAAGCTGGAAGACCTCGCGCGCGCCGCCAAGGCGGTCGAACGCCTGCGCGCTCGCGGCCATGCCGTCTGCCTCGACGATTTCGGCGCCGGCGCCTCCTCGCTGCCCTACCTGCAGCAACTGACCATCGACCTGGTGAAGATCGACGGCGTCTACATCAAGAACATCCACGATTCCCTGCGCGAGCGCGCAATCGTGGAAGGCGTGCTCACCACCTGCAAATGCCTCGGCATCCGCACCGTCGCCGAGATGGTGGAAAAGGAAGACCAGCACCGCATGCTGCTCGACCTCGGCGTCGACCTCGGTCAGGGCTGGCTCTACGGCCGCCCAGCCGCCGAGATCCCGCCGCCCGCCCCCGCCCGCTTCGGCAAGCGCACGGGCGCCAAGGAAGCCTGGGGCTAAGCTCCGAATCCGTTTGCTCTCTGTCGGGTAGCTGAGCGTCGCGCTGGCAGCGCGCGACGACGCAACTCCGTCCACGCACCTAGGCGCGGAAAATCCCCGCATTCGCGGAAAGGTCATGCCAGGTCTCTCGCGGCCAGAGCCGCGCCTCTTCAACTTCATGTTCCAGAATTGTCATTGTGCAGGCCGCTTTGAGGTGATTTCCCGCAGGCCCAATCCGCAGATTGGCTTCTCATCATCGCGTTTGGAGTTTTCCAGTTTTGGAGTTTTCCAGTTTTGGACTTTTCCAAAGCGGTCAAAGAATGTTGCAGCGAAAAAATCCAGCGCCTATCGTCGCGCCCTGAAAGCGCTCTCATCCGAACGCACAACGAAGCGCTGACGGGAGGACGAATGGCATCGGTCGAAATCCGCGACGTGCGCAAGGCGTTTGGCGCGTCGCAGGTGCTGCACGGCGTCTCGGTCGACATCTCCGACGGCGAGTTCGTTATCCTGGTCGGGCCGTCCGGCTGCGGCAAATCTACGCTGCTGCGCATGATCGCCGGATTGGAGAGTATCACCGGTGGCGAGATCCGCATCGCCGATCGCGTGGTCAACGACGTCCCGCCCAAGGAACGGGACATCGCGATGGTGTTCCAAAACTACGCGCTCTATCCGCACATGACCGTGGCGGACAACATGGGCTTCTCACTCAAGCTGCGCAGCGCGCCGGCCAAGGAGATCTCGGACCGCGTCAATCGCGCCGCCTCGATCCTCGGCCTCAATCCGTATCTCGAGCGCTATCCGCGCCAGCTGTCCGGCGGCCAACGCCAGCGCGTCGCCATGGGCCGCGCCATCGTGCGCGATCCTCAGGTGTTCCTGTTCGACGAGCCGCTGTCCAACCTCGATGCCAAGCTGCGCGTCGCGATGCGCGCCGAGGTCAAGGAGTTGCACCAGCGCCTGAAGACCACCACCGTCTATGTCACGCACGACCAGATCGAGGCCATGACCATGGCCGACAAGATCGTCGTCATGCATGACGGCCAGATCGAGCAGATCGGCGCGCCGCTCGAGCTCTATGACCGGCCCGGCAACCGCTTCGTCGCCGGCTTCATCGGCTCGCCGGCGATGAACTTTCTGAACGGCAAGCTGTCGCTGGGCGGCGGCGCCGCCTTTGTCGGCGAGGGTGGCGTGCGCCTGCCGCTGCCGTCCGCCCCGGCGGCGCGCGATGGCCAGCCGGTCACTCTCGGCCTGCGGCCGGAGCATCTCACGCTTGGCGACGGCGGACTCACCGTCGAGATCGTGGTGGTGGAGCCGACCGGGCCGGAAGTGCAGGTCAACGCGCGGCTCGCCAGTGGCGAAGAGATCGTCGCGATGTTCCGCGAGCGTCATGCGTTCAAGCCGGGCGACAAGATCGGCCTCAAGCCGCTCGGCAACCAGATTCACTTGTTCGATGGCGAGTCGGGAAAACGGCTCTAGGTTCTTTGTGGGAGGAATGAAATGAAATTCACCAGACGCGATGTCATCAAGACCACCGCAGGCGTTGCCGCCGGCGCGATGCTGCCGGCCCTGCATGGCGGCCGCAAGGCGTTAGCCCAAGACCTGACCTACAAGCCGGAGGACGGCGCCAGCCTGCGCGTGCTGCGTTGGTCGCCGTTCGTGAAGGGCGACGAGGAGCAGTGGCTCGCCAACACCAAGAAGTTTACCGAGACCATGGGCGTCGACGTGCGCGTCGACAAGGAAAGCTGGGAAGACATCCGCCCCAAGGCCGCGGTCGCCGCCAATGTCGGCTCCGGGCCGGACATCATGCTGGTCTGGTTCGACGACCCGCACCAGTATCCCGACAAGCTGCTGGATGTGACCGAGCTCGCCGGCTATCTCGGCAACAAATACGGCGGCTGGTATGACGGCCCGCGCGGCTACGCGACGCGCAACGACAAGTTCGTCGCGCTGCCGCTCACCACCATCGGCAACGCCATCGTCTATCGCGACAGCTGGGTCAAGGAAGCGGGCTGGTCTACCTTCCCCACCAAGACCGACGATTTCCTCGAGCTCTGCAAGGCGCTGCAGAAGACCGGACATCCGGTCGGCTTCACCCACGGCCATGGCGTCGGCGACGGCAACAACTATGCCCATTGGCTGCTGTGGAGCCACGGCGGCAAGATGGTCGACGAGAGCGGCAAGGTCGTCATCAACAGCCCGGAGACCCAGAAAGCCATCGAGTACGCGATGGAGCTCTACAAGACCTTCATCCCCGGCACCGAAGGCTGGCTCGACGTCAACAACAACCGCGCCTTCCTGGCGGGCGAATTGTCGGTCATCGCCAACGGCATCTCCGCCTACTACACCGCCAAGAACGACCCGAAGCTGGCCGAGATCGCCAAGGACATCCGCACCACCAACCTGCCGATCGGCCCGGTCGGCCAGTCGGTCGAGCTCTACCAGGTGTCGAGCGCGGTGATCTTCAACTACACCAAGTTCCCGAACGCGGCGCGCGAGTATCTGCGCTTCATGTTCGAGAAGGAGCAGATGGATCCCTGGATCACCAACTCCGCCGGCTATTGCTGCCAGCCGCTCAAGGCCTATGCCAGCAACCCGGTGTGGACCGCTGATCCGAACAACGCGCCCTATGCCAAGGCGTCGGAGACGCTGCGGCCCAACGGCTACGCCGGCCCGCTCGGCTATGCCTCCGCCGCGGTGATGGCGGACTACGTCCTGGTCGACATGTTCGCCGAGGCCGTCACGGGCCAGCAGACCCCGCAAGCCGCGATGGAACGCGCCGAGGCGCGCGCCAACCGCTACTACCGCGTTTGATCGACTGTGCGGGCCGGCGGGTGAACCGCCGGCCCCCTTCTACGCCGCGCAATTTGGATTGGCAGAATGGCTGAACTGACGGCCACGCATCGACATGGCAGATCGCGCCCCCTGCTCGAGCGCATCGGGCAGAGCCGGGGCGCGCTCGGCTTCCTGTTCATGCTGCCGGCCGCCGTGCTGCTTCTGCTGTTCCTCGCCTATCCGTTGGGGCTCGGCGTCTGGCTCGGGTTCACCGATGAGAAGATCGGCCGGCCCGGCATTTTCATCGGCATCGAGAACTACCAGTACCTGTGGAGCGACAGCGTGTTCTGGCTGTCGGTCTTCAACACCCTGCTCTATACCATCGTCGCCTCGGCGCTGAAGTTCGGGCTCGGCCTGTGGCTGGCGCTGTTGCTCAACGAGCGCCTGCCGTTCAAGGCGTTCTTCCGCGCCATCGTGCTGCTGCCGTGGGTGGTGCCGACCGTCCTCTCCGCCATCGCCTTCTGGTGGATCTACGATGCGCAGTTCTCGATCCTGTCCTGGGTGCTGATGCAGCTCGGCTGGATCGACGGGCCGATCAATTTCCTCGGCGATCCCAATAACGCGCGCGCCTCGGTGATCGCCGCCAACGTCTGGCGCGGCATCCCGTTCGTCGCGATCACGCTGCTGGCCGGCCTGCAGACCATTCCGCCATCGCTCTACGAGGCGGCGACCCTGGACGGCGCAACGTCCTGGCAGCGCTTCCGCTATGTGACGCTGCCGATGCTGACGCCGATCATCGCCATCGTGATGACCTTCTCGGTGCTGTTCACCTTCACCGACTTCCAGCTGATCTACGTGCTGACCCGCGGCGGCCCGGTCAACGCCACGCACCTGATGGCGACCCTCAGCTTCCAGCGCGGCATCTCCGGCGGAAACCTGGGTGAAGGCGCAGCCATCGCGGTCGCCATGATCCCGTTCCTGCTGGCCGCTATCCTGTTCAGCTATTTCGGACTGCAGCGCCGGCGCTGGCAGCAGGGAGCGAGCGACTGATGGCGCAGACAGTCGACCACGCGGGGCGCGGCGACGAAGGCGGGATGAGCTATCTCCACCGCCTGCCGCGCCGCATCGTCACGATCTATCTGCCGCTGGCGGTGTTCTGCTTCGTGCTGCTGTTCCCGTTCTACTGGATGGCGATCACCTCGGTGAAGCCGAACGACCAGATGACCGACTACAAGAACTTCAGCCCGTTCTGGGTGGTGGAGCCGACGCTCGACCACATCAAGTACCTGTTGTTCGAGACCTCGTACCCGGGTTGGCTGTGGAACACCATCATCATCTCGGTCGCGGCAACCGCGCTGTCGCTGCTGGCCTCGATCGTTGCGGCTTACGCGATCGAGCGCCTGCGGTTCCAGGGCGCGCGCGCCATCGGGCTCTCGATCTTCCTTGCCTATCTGGTGCCGCCCTCGATCCTGTTCATTCCGCTGGCGGTGATGGTGTTCAAGCTCGGGCTGTACGACACGCGCTTCGCCCTCATCCTCACCTATCCCACCTTCCTGATCCCGTTCTGCACCTGGCTGCTGATGGGCTATTTCCGCTCGATCCCGTACGAGCTGGAGGAATGCGCGCTGATCGACGGCGCCAGCCGCTGGCAGATCCTCATCAAGATCATCCTGCCGCTGTCGGTGCCGGGCCTCATCTCAGCCGGCATCTTCGCCTTCACCCTGTCGTGGAACGAGTTCATCTACGCCCTCACTTTCATCCAGTCGTCGGAGAACAAGACGGTACCGGTCGGCGTCTTGACCGAGCTGGTGCGCAGCGACGTCTACGAATGGGGCTCGCTGATGGCGGGCGCGCTCATCGGCTCATTGCCGGTGGTGATCCTCTATTCCTTCTTCGTGGAACACTACGTCTCCTCGATGACGGGAGCCGTCAAAGAGTAACCCTACCGCTCCTGGTCGCCGCCGAGGCCGATCCAGCGCGCGATCAGCCAGCAGCCGAGCGCCCAGGCTGCGCCGGCCGCCCAGCCGGCCAGCACGTCCGACGGCCAGTGCACGCCGAGATAGATGCGCGACACGCCGACCATCAGGGTCAGGATCATCGCCACGCCGAGCACGTAGCCCTTGAGCCGCTTGCGCTGGATGAGCCGCGTCACCAACGCCGCCAGCGTCAAGTACACCACCGCCGACATCATGGAATGGCCGCTGGGGAAGCTCGAGGTGTAAATCAGGTTGCCGTGCGGCACCAAGTCCGGCCGCGGCCGGTCGATAGTGTATTTGAGCAGCGATGAGACGATCAATCCGCCGCCGCTCGCGACCAGAGTGAAGATCGCCGGCCGCCACGCCCTCGCCAGCATCAGGAAGCCGACCACCGCCAGCACCGCGATGACCAAGGCCGGCGCGCTGCCGAGCGCGGTGATGTCGCGCATCGCTTCCTCGAACCACGGTTCGCCGATCGGGTCGGTCGGATCGCCCGGCACGCGGAAGCCGAGCAGGATAGCTTCGTCGATCGGCCGCGTCTCACCCTCGCCGACCTCGTCCAGGAGTTCAATGAAAGCCCAGGCCGCCGCTGCGATCAGGGCAATCGGAATCAACGTGCCGGGAACCAGCCAGCTCTTTTTGATCATCGGGATCATGTCAGGCGTGCCGATATTGAATGCTTCACCTCGGTCGTATCCATCGTCCCCCGAGCGCAATGTTTCCGGCTGCAGCCTCCGTGTCTGCCACGCCTGCTGTCAAGCCCACACCAAGGTCGCGGTTGATAGGCGCGGCGGGACGGCTAAGGTCACAACGCTGGTTGACCTATCGAAAGGACCCCCACGATGAGCTTCGTCAAAGCCAAGGACGGCACCAACATCTTCTACAAGGATTGGGGCACGGGGCAGCCGGTGGTCTTCTCGCACGGCTGGCCGCTCAGCGCCGACGCCTGGGACGCGCAGATGCTGTTCCTGGGCCAGCAGGGCTATCGCGTCATCGCCCACGACCGGCGCGGCCACGGCCGATCCGACCAGACCTGGGACGGCAACCACATGGACACTTACGCCGATGACCTGGCGGCGGTGATGGACCATCTCAATCTCAAGGACGCGGTGATGGTCGGCCATTCGACCGGCGGCGGCGAGGTCACGCGCTACATCGGCCGGCACGGCACGCGGCGCGTAGCGAAGATCGTGCTGCTGGGCGCCGTCCCGCCGCTGATGCTGAAGACCGACAACAATCCGGGCGGCCTGCCGCTGAGCGTGTTCGACGGTATCCGCGAGGGCGTGATCAAGGACCGCTCGCAATTCTTCAAGGACCTGACGATGCCGTTCTACGGCTACAATCGTCCCGGCGCGAAGATCTCAGAAGGCGTTCAGCTGGAGTTCTGGCGCCAGGGCATGATGGCGGGCGTCAAGCCGGCCTACGATTGCATCAAGCAATTCTCCGAGACCGACTTCACCGAGGACTTGAAGAAGTTCGACGTGCCGACGCTGATCGCGCACGGCGACGACGACCAGATCGTGCCGATCGGCGCTTCCGCGATGATCTCGTCCAAGCTGGTGAAAGGCGCGACGCTAAAAGTCTACCAGGGCCTGCCGCACGGCCTAGCGCAGGTCAACGCCGACATCTTCAACGCCGACCTGCTGGCCTTCATCAAGAGTTAGATCGGCTAGATCGGCGAAGCGCGCGGCATGTTCTGTCGCACGCTTCGCCGTGCCGCGGCGATCGCTACTGCTGGGTCAGCACGCCGCCGGCGGCGCCGTTCATGGTGCCTTGTTTCGTCGGCGCTTCCGATTGCTGCAGCACGCTGCCGGGATTGCCGCCGATCGTGTTGCGCTGCGCCGCCTGCATGAAGACGTAGCCCTTGCAGGAGCCGTCCTTCTGGCATTCCACCGAAACGTTGCCCTTGGTACAGCCATAAGCGGTGTCGGCGGTGCCGTAAGAGTTTCCGCCGTTGGCGGAGCAAATGCCATCGAGCTTGATCTTGGAGTATTTGCCTTGGATCTCCACGACCTTGACCGCGAACGCGGGCGTTGCGGTCATCAGGGTCGACAAGCTCAACGCGGCGATGGCCGCGATCAGAGAACGCGTCTTCATCTCACTCTCCATCACACCTGTTCATCGACTCGTGAAGGCTAGGCGCGGCTGGACGCTGTCGCTATGAAGTCCATCATAGAGTGACGGACATCACACCCGTCGCGCCGGCGATGCCGATGCCCTAGAGTCGAGACCATGGAAATACGCCCCTTTGCCGAAACGGACTGGCCGCAGCTGTGGCCGATCGTGCGCAGCGTCGTTCGTTCGGCGGATACCTTTGCGTACGATCCGGCGATGACCGAGGTCGAGGCGCGCGCCATCTGGATCGAGGCCCCGCCCGGCCAGACCGTCGTCGCGGTCGAAGGCGGCGCCGTCCTCGGCACCGCCAAGATGGGGCCGAACCGTCCCGGTCCCGGCGCGCACATCGCCACCGCCAGCTTCATGGTCGCCGGCGATGTGCGCGGGCGCGGCGTTGGCACCGCGCTTTGCCGCTTCGCGCTCGACTGGGCGAAGGAGCGCGGCTATTCCGGCATGCAGTTCAACGCGGTCGCGGCGTCGAACGTGGACGCCATCGCGGTCTATGAGCGCCTCGGTTTCCGCATCGTCGGCACGGTGCCGGGCGCCTTCGCGCATCCAACGCTCGGCCGCGTCGGGCTGCACGTCATGTTCTGCGCGTTCTGATTAGTGACCGCCGTCATAGCGAACGGCCGAGCCGCGGTGTAGGATCGGTGCATTGTTCAAGCCGAGGTTGCTTTCTCCGAGCTTGAGCTGCGTTTGGTCTTCCAAAAAATCGCATTCACATTGGGAATTTCTCCGGGGACACCAGAACGCGAGGTTCGCGATGTCTCCCTTCCGTGCATTTTTGGCAGCGATGCTGCTGGCGCTCGGCTTCGCCTCGACTCAGCCGGCCCTTGCCCAATCTTCCACCACGCCGCCAAGCGGGCCGATCACCACGCCGCCCGGCGGGCCGATCATTGCCTTGCCCGAGCTGGTGGTTACGTCGGTGACGGCGAGCGCGACCTGCACGTCCAAAGGCACGGTCACCGTAAATATCGAGGCGACCGTCAAGAACCAGGGCGTCGCGATCGCCAATCTCAAGACCATCGCCTGGCAGATCATCCTCTCCGCCCAATGGTGGGCGCAGTCCAATAATCAGTGGCTCGAGAAGAATCCGCCGCCGCAGACGGTGGAGCCGTTTATCGGCAAGCCCGAGACGCTGGCGCCGGGCGAGAGCTGGAAAGGCCACATGACCATCGTCGGCATCACCAAATATGTCACCAAGAAGGGCAACACCGTGCCCGGCAACTACGTCATTCAGGCGCGCGCCGATCCGTACAAGGGCGTCCCGGAGTCGAACGAGAAGAACAACGATACCCGCACGACCGTGGCCGATCCGTGCTTCAAGCTGGCGCGATGAGGAGTCACTCTGGCGGGATCTCGGGCTGCACGGCTTGGGTCTCGTGCCCGGCATCCTGCCAGCCTTCGATGCCTTCCTCGTACCACTGAACGTCGGTGTAGCCGTAGAGGATGGCGCGCTTCGCGGCGTTCCAGCTGCCCCAGCAATCGGGATGGCAGAACACCACCAGCGGCTTCACCTGGTCGCCGCCGGTCAGCCTCTGCAGCCAATCGCGGTACCAGGCATCGCGCGCTGGCGACAACTCGCCCGCGCCCGCGCCCGGCAGCCATGTGCTGCCCGGAAGCGTGCGATGCGGCGGCGGCACCCATGTCTCGGCCGTGATATTGTCGGGCTTGTGCGGCATCGGGCCGACATCGACCAGCACCGGCTCGCGCTCGGCGACCAGCGCCGCCAGCGCCGCCGTGTCGATCACGGTGCCGCCTTCGATGGTCGCGGGCACCGGCCCACCCATCGGCCCGGTCCAGAAGCCATCGGGCTCCGGCGCCGTTTCGCGACCGGGCGTGGTTGAACAGGCGCAGAGCAGCAGCGCAACGAACATCAGAACGAATCCCCCTCCCCCAAGCTGGGGGAGGGTTGGGGTGGGGGTTGTTCTATCCGCCGAAGAATGAGTCAAGCTGAGCCGCCTCGCCCCCACCCTAACCCTCCCCCGCCTCGGGGGAGGGGATTGGCAGAGTGCCCAGCGGCTCGATCATAGTTTCAGCTCCCGCTCGCCGGCACGTCGAAGCTGTGCTCGAACACCGCGTTGTCGCTGTCGCGCACGGTGACCTTGAGCTTGCCGGGCAGGTCCTCCGCGCGCGGCACGAAGCGGAAGCCGATGGCGGGGTCGGTCGCCAGCGAGATGTCGCTCTCCAGGCTGAGCACGCGCTCGCCGTTGAGCGTGATCTCGATCTGCTGCACGAACTTCATCGGGGTGTAGAGCCGCGTCAGCTGGTCCATCTGCATGCCGTTGAAGTTGGGATGGCGGATCAGCAGTTGCGCGTCGACCGGCTGGCCGGCGGCGACCTCGCCGCTCAGGCGCAGCTTCATGCGCCCGATCTCGGCCAGCGAGTCCGCCTCGCCCGCGCCGACCGGGGCCGAGCAGCCACCGGCCGCCTTCACGAACTGCGCGGTCTCGTGCAGCGCGCCGTCCGCGGTCTCCGCCACCGCGTGCATGTAGGTGTACTGGTTGACGCGCACGCGCAGCGCCAGCAGCGAGGGATCGCCGCGCGGGCCATACGTCACGCGCGCCGCCAGCGGACCCGGATTGTCGTCGATCACCACCGTGACGCCGATGATGTCGGCGCCCGGCCTGGTGGTGACGGTGATCGGCACCAGCGCCGCGTCGAGCGCCCGCTTCGGCGCCTCCAGCGCGATCAGCCCTGCGCCATCGACGCTCTGACGCTCGCCGAACACCGCCTGCTTCAGCTCCGCCCAATGCGCCTGCCGCTCCGCCTCGTCGTCGGCCAGCGCTGGCGCGGCGAACGCGCCGATCAATGCGATTGCAAGAATGGACTTCAACATCGCCAGCTCCCTTCGAGGGAAACTCACTCCCACTCAAGTTCCTTATACACCTGCGTCACGTTACGCCCGTGATAGTCCTCGAACAACGTCCAGCGGCCGCGCTCTCCGGCGCCGACGCGGGCGACGGCGGCCTCGATGCCGATGTTATCGCGGACCGCCACCCGCGTCTCTAGCACCAAGGTGCGAAGGTAGCGCTCGAGGTCGGCCGCGCCGGCCGGCCAGTCCACCCGCTCCGGCCCGTGGCCCGGCACCGCCTGGGTCGCGCCCTGGGCCGCTTTCAGCGCATCCAGCACCTGCAGCCAGCCCAGCACGCTGCCGTCCAGCGCCGGCACCCGGCCGACGAACAGCAGGTCGCCGCAGAACAGCGTGCCGCTCGCACCGTCGAGCAGGGTGAGGTCATTGTCGGTGTGGGCGAGCGGGTGCGCCGTCAGCCGCACCATGCGTCCGCCAAGATCGAACTCCAGCGTCTCCTTGACCTCGACCGTCGGCATCACCACCGGCCCGGCCGCGCCCGGACCCAGCACCGCCTCCAGCCGCTCGCGATAGTACTCGCCGCGCGCCGCCAGTGCGGGGCCGAGGCGCGCATGGCCGACGAAGGCCGGCTTGTCGTCGAGGAATGCGCCGGCGCCGAAGATGTGGTCCGGATGGGCGTGGCTCATCACCACGTGGCGGATCGGCAAGTCCGTCAGCGCCCGGATCGCGGCGCGCAGCTGGGCGCCGTCGGCGAGGCTGCCGCCCGGGTCGAACACCAGCACCGACTCCCCGCCGATGATGAAGCCCGCGTTGGCGATCGCGTCGGCGTTGCCGCGCGAAGCCTCCTCGTCCACGCCGCGGCGCACATGGATGCCCGGCGCGATCTCGCGCAACGCGAACGACGCCGCGCGGGACACGGCCGGGAGGCAGCACAGGCAGAGCCCGCCGATCAGGACATGGCGGCGATCGAGCATCCCGTGATGCTAGCCGCAGCGCACGCAGGGGCAAATTGGGCGAAGGATCAAGGCGCCCGCGACGCAAATCCCCTCCCCCGAGGCGGGGGAGGGTTAGGGTGGGGGCGATGGTTCAGCTCGGCTCAATCTTCGCTCGAGAGAGCAACCCCACCCCATCCTCCCCCAAGTTGGGGGAGGGGGAAGAAGTTGGTGCCGATAGAACTTAGGCGTGCGCCTTCAAGGCCCACGCGCGCGCGACGAAGCTGACTGGCCCGTCGCCGCCGACCTCCTGCTTCAGCCGCGCCTTCAGCGCCGCGCGCTTGTCCTCGGGCAGGCTGACGCAATAGCCGGGCGCGGGGCCGGCGCCCAGCGTGAAGGGCTGCCAGTAATCCTCGAACGAGGAGAAGCGCGCTTCGATCTGGATCGGCGCGAGCGTGACCGCCGGCCACCCCGCTTCCGCGGCCAGCGCCTTCAGCCCATCGGCAGTGCAGAACGGGAAGCGCCGCCCCTCGCCCAGCTCCTCCGCCTTGGGATCGAGCGCGATCGCCGCTTTCCAGAACGCGGTCATGAAACCCATGCCGCCGCCCGCATAATCCCAGACGTAGAACGAGATGAGGCCGCCCGGCTTCACCACGCGCTTCATCTCGCGCAGCGCCTGCACGCGGTCCGGCACGAAATTGATGACCAGTGCCGAGGCAGCTACATCGACCGACGCATCGTCGAGCGGAATCTTCTGCGCATCCGCCACCTCGAAGCGCATGCGCACATGCCGATCGGAGATCGCCGCGCGCGCATGGGCGACGAAGCCCGCCGACTGGTCGATCGCCACGATCGAGCGCGGCGCTGCGCGCGCGAGGATGGTCTGCGTCAGCGCGCCGGTGCCGCAGCCGAGATCCAGCCACGCCGCATCCCTGGGGGCGTCGAGCCAGTCGAGGTAGCGCGTGGCGATCTGCCGGCTCCAGCGCCCCATGTAGCGCTCGTAATGTTCGCCGGCGGACCAGGTGTCGTGGCGGGCGGTGCTGGTCATGACTCCTCCAAGGTTGCAACTTGCGCGACGTCCAGCCCGTGGCAGCACACTCTCAAGCGCGGGCCGTCTTGTCATCAATCGAGCGGTGAAAGAGAGCCTCTCAGAATTCCTCTGCGTGGCCGCGAGCGCGGAGACGTGCGCGCGACGGTGGTGGACATCGGCTTGCTCCCGATAAGCCGACGTAATGCTGCCATTGGTCAGCGCCGCAGGCCTATGTCAAAAGACACAGGTTCCGGCTGGTAGTGCGCTTTTGATCGCTAAGCCTGGCACGCTCGGATATGGTGCGCCGTGATCTTGCCGAAAGTGACCCGGATTCCGTGACCGATTTCAAAGCCGATCTTTCGGCCATCGCCAGCATTGCTGCCGTCCCCACCATCCTGGAAGTCGTGTGCCGCACCACCGGCATGGGCTTCGCCGCGGTCGCGCGCGTGACCGAGGACCGCTGGATCGCCTGCGCCGTGCGCGACGAGATCGCGTTCGGGCTGCAGCCCGGCGGCGAGCTCAAGGTCGAGACCACCATCTGCGACGAGATCCGCGCCAGCCGTGAGGCGGTGGTGATCGACCACGTCGCCGAGGACCTGCAGTTCCGCGACCACCACACGCCGAAGATGTACGGCTTCCAGAGCTACATCTCGATGCCGATCGTGCTGCCCGACGGCACCTTCTTCGGCACCCTGTGCGCGATCGACCCGCGGGCGGCGAAGCTCAACAACCCGGCGATCGTCGGCATGTTCAAGCTGTTCGCCGAGCTGATCGCCTTCCACCTAGACGCGCAGCAGCGCCTGGCGACCAGCGAGGCCGCGCTGCTGACCGAGCGCCAGACCGGCGAGCTGCGCGACCAGCTGATCGCGGTGCTCGGCCACGACCTGCGCAGCCCGGTGGCCTCGGTCGACGCCGGCATGCAGCTGCTGCAGCGCCTGCCGCTCGACGAGCGCGCGCACACGATCACGCGCCAGGTGCGCGACGCCACCGCGCGCATGATCCGGCTGATCGAGGACGTGCTGGATTTCGCGCGCAACCGCCTGGGCGGCGGGTTCGTGCTGCAGGTGAGCGAGGAGCCGCTGACCCCGATGCTGGAGCAGGTGGTGACCGAACTGCGCACCACCTATCCCGACCGCGCGATCGAGACCGACTTCGCCGCGCTGCCCGCGCTGCACGTCGACCGCCACCGCATCGGCCGCATGCTGTCCAACCTGCTGGGCAACGCGCTGCACTACGGCGCGCCGGACCAGCCAGTGCGCGTGCGCACCGAGATCGCGGACGGCGTGTTCGCGCTCTCGGTCTCCAACAGCGGCACGCCGATCCCGCCCGAGATCGCCAAGGACCTGTTCAAGCCGTTCTTCCGCGGCACCGACAACCCCTCCAAACAGGGCCTGGGCCTCGGCCTCTACATCGCTTCGTCGATCGCGCGCGTGCATGGCGGCACGCTCACCGTCACCTCCACGCCGGAAGAGACGCGCTTCACCTTCCGGATGCCGCTGTAGGCGTTACTCGGCGACTGCCAGCGCCGCACGCCTCTGCAGCGCTTGCCCGATAAAGAAGCAGGCGTAGGCGGAGACGATCAGTGTCGGCAAGGCGAGATGCGCGCGCCCCAGGCCGACTTCGTCGGCCAAGGCACCAAGCGCGATCGGCGCTAGCAGCAGCGCGAGGCCGAAGGCGATGGCGAGGCGCATGGCGGCGAGGTCCCTGGCCCCAGGGACCGAGGCCGGCGCCGCGCCGATGGCGAAGTCGGTGACCAGCGGATAGAGCGGCGCGATGCCGAGCCCGATCACGATGACGCCGGCGATCGCCGCGGGCGGCCAGCTCACTCCCCAATAGATCAGGAACCCGGCGAAGGTGAGCGCGAGCGCCGCGATCAGCAGCCAGCGCAGCGCGACCCGCGCCACCAGCCAGCGCAGCGCGATGCGCCCGATCAGCATGCCGAGCGGGAAGCCCGCCGAGCCGATCGCTGCGCCGGCCGCGGAATACCCGACGATGCGCTCGAGATAGGACGGCGCCCAGAACAGCAGGCAGAACTCGAGCGCGCAGGACGCGATCAGCAGCGCCCAATAGGCCCAGTAGGCCGGCGGCAAACTCCGTCTGTGGTGCGCGCTCGCTTCATGCGCACGAGGCGGCGCCACCTCCGGCAGGGTCATGCGCCGGAAGCCGAGCCCGATCGCGATCCCGGCCGCGACGCCGGCGAGCACCGCCGCGCGCCAGCCGAGTTGCGCCCAGATCGCGACGCCGGCGAGCAGCGGCGCCGCCAGCCCGAACGCATAGGCGACGATCGCCTGCCCCGCAAAGGCTTGCGCGCGGCGCTCGCCATGCAGATCGGCGAGCACGGCCGGCACGATTGCCGGCAGCAGCCCGCCGAGCGCGCCCATCAGGAAGCAGGCGGAGATGCTGGCCCACGGTGCCGGCGCAAGGCAGAGCAGCGCGCTGCCGCTGGCGAGGCCGCCGATGCCGAGCCACAGCGTGCGCCGCCGCCCGAGCCGCGCCTCGACCCGGTCGCCCAGCAGGCCCACCAGGATGATGCCGACCGCGATCGCGCTCGAATGCAGCGACACCGCGCGATAGCTGAGCGCGAACTCCGCCTGCAGGAACGGCACGACATTGCCCTGCAGATTGACGGAATAGAGATAGAAGCCGGTGAGGAGCCAGGAATACCAAGTTGCGCGGGTGTTAGGGAGTAGGTTGGCATCCAAAGTTGTAACCATCATTCCGCACTTGCGAGTTTAGGCAGCAAACTAGGGGGCTTAGCATTCAATCGAGAATTCTCTTATCAGAGTAAAACGTTGCACTATACTATTGATTGAACGGCACACCATACGAGAGTGAATCTACAACTACCTGACATCGGGCACTGAGGGCAGTCATGAAGGTTTTCTTATCTCACTCGTCAAAGGACAAGGGATTCGTTGAGGCCGTTGCTGAGCTACTTCGACCTGGCACATTCGAACTTGATTCTCAAACCTTCGATGCAGGGCTGATCAACTCGGAAGCAATCATAAACGCGCTGAAGCGTTCGGATCTCTTTTGCCTGTTTCTCTCCGAAAACTCGATAAGATCCTCGTATGTTGACTTCGAGACTCTGTTGGGTGTCGAGCTATTGGCGCGTGGTGAGATTGGCAAGTTCTTAGCGGTTTGTATCGACGAAAGGGCTTTTGCAGATGCATCAGCCAACATCAAGTTCTTCAACGCCGTGCGGAAGGGCGTCGGCATAGAGAGCACGGCCAGGATGATTCAAGGCGTTCTCGTGGCCGCGGCAGCGGCACGCGCGACCGAAAGCCATCCATTTATGGGTCGGGCGGACGAGTTGCTTGAACTTGAACGTCAAGTAACTGATCACAGCAAGCCGACCACTCGCGCAATTTTCATTTCCGGAAACTTTGGTTCCGGCCGCAGGACGCTAGCGCGGAAGTTCTACGCAAACCAATACCCTCGAGTTGGCCAAATTTTTCCGACGGTCGATGTGGAATCGTTCGCCGGCTTGGAAGAGCTTTTCAGGAAGGTATTGCTTGCTTTGAGACCTGCAATCACCGCTACCGAATTGAAGACGCGTATCCAGGCGTTCACGGTGGCGCCGGAACAAGAGCGCCTAAGGCAAATTGGGCAGATACTGAACTCTTTGCTACTAGCAAATGAAGCAACGTATCTCATGGACATGGGAGGCATTCTTACTGACGCAGGGCAGCTGGAGCCCGAAATTGATGCGATTATTTCTACGCTGGAATCAAAGCCTCATCCGGCTGCCATCATAATTGCTCCTCGAATGGTCCCACTCAAACTGAGACGCAAAGAGAAGGATCTTGCGTACCTAGCTTTGCGCTCACTGAAGCACGACGCCGGGGAGCGACTAATGTCTCGCTTGTTGCTTGATAAGGGATTGAAGGTGGCACCCGAAGAGCTGAGAGATCTTGTCGCCCTGGCAGACGGACATCCCTTCAATTTCTACCGACTGATGGAGGAACTTGAAACGCAGAGTGTTACAGCACTGCTCGCGAATCCCAGTGACTTCATTGAATGGAAGCACCGACAATCTTCCGAGTATCTTAGTCGCATTACCCTGAGTAAGGAGGAGCGTCTGATTCTTGGGCTCCTGAGGTTGGTGCCAGAACTGGACTTCGCTGCCCTCATCTCAGCCCTGTCACTAGATCCTGGGGCCACAAGTGATGCCCTACTGAGACTGGCAAATCTGCATGTCGTTGAACCGGTGGCCGAGCGCGTTAAAGTTTCGCCAGCATTGCGAATTGCGGTGGAAAGGGACAAACGCGTATCGCTCCCGCAGACCGTTCGAACATCTGCTATGCGAACTTTGTCCCAGTCGCTCTCGATTCGGCTTGAAGAGGGCGACGCGCCAGTCGCGCTTATCGACACGGCCGTTTTGGCCACGCTCGAGGACGGATCTGAGCTTCCGGAGTTTACCGCAGCCTTTATATTGCCATCACATTATGTCTGGTTAGCTAAGAGGCATTATGATGAGCGTCGATATGAGGAGTGTATTCGCCTCTCGAAGGAAGCGTTGAAAGGAGCTAGTCGCCTGTCGTCGGGTGGTCTTGTTGCAGCTAGCCGCTACATGTGCTTAGCGGCCGCCCGAATTGGGGATGTAGCCACATTTGATGATGGTCTGCGCAGACTAAAGGCCAAAGCAAGTGGCGACTGGGCTCTCAGCAATGTTGCCTTCCTACAGGGTTTTCATTCGCGCTTTCAAGGCAACCTTCCCAAGGCCGAGGAATTTCACCGAGAGGCTTACAAGCTATCCCCAGGAAACACCTCGGCCGCTCGCGAAATCGCTTCAATATGTCTTGCCCGCGGAAATCTTGAGGAAGCCGAGAAATTCGCTCGCGAGGCGCACGGACAAGCAACCAGAAATGCATACCTACTGGATACTCTCATAGCGGTGCTCGTCCGCCGCTACGGCAAGTCGAGTGCCCACATTGGCGAGCTGAATGGGCTATTTGACGTTCTTGAGACTGTTGGCGAAGAAGCGGGCAAGTCCTTCTTTTCAACTCGCAAGGCAGAATTCGAGCACTTGTGGGGTAACAACAAGCTGGCTTTAAAGTTTATTGAAAAGGCGGTCGCTAAGACGCCCTCTATCTTTGAGCCGAGAAAACTCTATGCGGAGATACTGCTCAAAGAAGGAAACAAGGCGAAAGCATTTGAAGTGATCCAAGAATTAGAAAGGCAAGTGAACTCGCGCGATCCTGGCGAAAGGCGAAGTAACTATCGAGCATACCTCGAAATCCATTCCCACTATTTGGTAGAAGTTGGGCAGTTTAAGGAGGCTAAGGACCTCTACGATGATACCTCTGTCTTCACTGACGCTGAGAGAAAGGGTGCCAAAAAGGAAATCGAGGTGATTCAGGCTTACAGAAGCCGATAGCAATTTGCTTTCGCTTTCCTGACCCAGCTAGATGCACTCATGCCCGTCAGGCCTTCGTTGCCACGCTGAGTCATCGAATTGCGGGTGGGCACGCCCGCGAAGTGCGTGATTTGAAGTTGAGTGCAGTGCGTGCTGCGCTCCTGATCGACGCAACACTTCTGCGCGGCTGACGACACTTTGTCCTGCTCAACGATAATCAAAGGTGAATCGCGCTAGAGGCTCCGTTCCACATAAGTCATGCAAGTCGTCTAACCATTCACCAATGAATTCGCTTCCATCGGTGCCCACTCGGAATTCTTTGGGCTCAAGAAACACGGGCTCTGCGTCTTGCAATTGTCCCCAGCGACCTGAGTCGTCCTCCAAACGGCTCAAAATCCACTTTCCAGATACAACCGGCGTCACATCAACTACGGTATGTTCATCGTACCTTAGCTCTACTCCAAGCATATACCGATAGGGCTTCGCCTCGGCTGTCCGTATGTTGTCAATCACGCGCATAACATTTGCGATATCCGCAACAATCCAGCGCATGTTCAGATGAATTGGATCGATATGAGACGTCTTCGCGACCAAGCTAATCCTTCCGTCTCCCCTAACGACAAGTTTGACGAGGTCGTCTGCATAGTTTCGATAAAGTCCGTCAGTGGGAAACCGCTTATGCCATGTCTGCGAAGCGCCGCCTTGCAGCGGTTCGGGATTGGGCATCGTTGGCGCGGGCATCCCATCTAGTGGATGACATACGAGCCCACCCGGGTCGGGTTTTGCCTTCAAAACTGTACGGCCCGCCCAGATTTCCTTCCGGCGTACGGGCCTGCTTATCGACGGCGCATCTCCGATCGGAGTTGCCGCAATCCAAAAGCCGATCTGACGACCGTTCTCGTGATCGGGTATCCGAGTCTTGAGATAGTCAGTTCTGGCGAACGCAAAGTCCGCGGTATTTACTCCGGAAAGCAGCCCGCTCGCGCGTGATCTGGAAAGAACCAACTGTGTTATTTCGTGAGGCTCCGCCGGTCTTGCCGAAGTTAGGTGCCTGACGATTGCGACGCCGTCGACAAAGTACAAAGGCGCGTCGCCCCTTGGCACTCGCACTACCAGGATCAAAGCATCATCGATAGCCACGACCTCAATCTTTGGAGTAACGGGAGGCTTTACGACGTTCTTGCATACGCCCTCTAGTCGTGAAACCAGCTGGTCTTTCTCTTGAGCATTGCCGATTCCTTTAATTTTGCCGTCATCCGATACCCCGACCAGAACCATGCCTTCGTTGGAGGTCGCAAAGGCTGCGATCTCTTTTGCCATCTCCCGCGCCTGATCAGGGAACCTTTCTTTGAATTCAACAGTCTGGCTCTCGCCCTCACCTATCAAGCGAAGGAGTTCCTTCCGATGCATTCAGCGCTCCATCTCTTTCAATATCGGCAGCCAGCACGACTCAGGCTTTCGTCAAAATGATTGTACACTGACGATATCAAATTCATTGTTCGGTGGTTTGCCCTACCTCCCCCGACTCCATCCTTTCCTGCTACACAGTCCCCATGCCCACCTTCCGCTACGAGATCTCGCTGGGTCGCAAGTCGGGCGCCGTGATCTGCGGCGTCGATGAGGCGGGGCGCGGGCCGCTGGCTGGGCCGGTGGTCGCGTGCGCGGCGATCCTGCCGCTGGCCGGGATCTCGACCCGGCTGCTCGGCGCGCTCGATGACTCCAAGCGCCTCAGCGCCGCGGTGCGCGAGGCGGTCGCCATCAGGCTGCGGGTCAAGGCGATCTGGGCGCTGGGCGAGGCGAGCGTCGAGGAGATCGACCGCTTCAACATCCTGCGCGCCACCTTCATGGCCATGCGGCGCGCGTTCGAGTCCCTGCCGGTCCAGCCGGAGCAGGCGCTGATCGACGGCAACATGAAGCCGGGCCTGCCGGTGCCTGAGACCACCGTGGTCGAGGGCGACCATCTGTCCTACTCGATCGCGGCCGCCTCGATTCTCGCGAAAGTCGCGCGCGACAAGATGATGCGGGAGCTGCACTGCGAGCACCCAAGATATGGTTGGGAGCACAATGCCGGCTACGGCACGGCGGAGCATCGGGCGGCGATCGAGGCCTATGGCCTCACCCCTCATCACCGTGTCTCTTTTAAGCCAGTCTATGAGCAACTCTCTCTAATCGACTGACTCCATTCACTTTCCCCATTGACATGGCGACTCGTCGGACTCAGGATCGCGCCTGAATCACGGGGGATGTGTCAGTCCATGGGGAAACAGAGCGCCGCGCCGAAGGCTAGTTCGACCCTCCGGGTCCTGCCCTTCGACACCATCATGCAGGGCGATTGCATCGCCGCCATGAACCAGCTGCCGGAGGCGTCGGTCGACATGATCTTCGCCGACCCGCCGTACAATCTTCAACTCGAGGGCGAGCTGCACCGCCCGAACAACACCAAGGTCGACGCGGTCGACGACGACTGGGACAAGTTCGCCGACTTCGCGAGCTATGACCGCTTCACCGAAGCCTGGCTGAAGGCGGCGCGCCGCATCCTCAAGGACGACGGCACGATCTGGGTCATCGGCTCCTACCACAACATCTTCCGCGTCGGCACCAAGCTGCAGGACATCGGCTTCTGGATGCTGAACGACGTGATCTGGCGCAAGACCAACCCGATGCCGAACTTCCGCGGCCGGCGCTTCACCAACGCGCACGAGACCATGATCTGGTGTTCGAAGTCGAAAGACAGCCGCCACGCCTTCAACTACGAGGCCATGAAGCACCTCAACGACGAGCTGCAGATGCGCAGCGACTGGCTGCTGCCGATCTGCTCGGGCGGGGAGCGGTTGAAGGACGGCAAGGGCAAGAAGGGCCACCCGACCCAGAAGCCGGAAGCCCTGCTCCATCGCGTCATCGTTGCGGCGACCAAGCCAGGGGATGTGGTGCTGGACCCGTTCTTCGGGTCGGGCACAACAGGCGCGGTCGCCAAGCGTCTCGGCCGCCGCTGGATCGGGATCGAGCGTGATCCCGCCTATATCGATCTGGCGCGGAAACGAATCGCCGCCGTCCAAGCGGTGGCCGAGCGCGAACTGCTGATCACGCCCTCGAAGCGCGAGGAGCCGCGGATCCCGTTCGGCTGGCTGGTGGAGCGCGGGCTGCTCGAGCCCGGCGCGGTGCTGACCAGTTTCAACGGCCGCTGGACCGCCAAGGTGCGGGCCGACGGCACCCTGATCTCCGCCGACCATCGCGGCTCGATCCACCAGGTCGGCGCCGCGGTGCAGGGCGCACCGGCCTGTAACGGCTGGGCCTTCTGGTGCTATAAGGTCGACGGCCAGCTGGTCTCGATCGACACCCTGCGGGCGCAGGTGCGGGCGGAATTGAACTAGCTGGGCTGAATTCGGAGTTTTTTTGGGGGGTTTAGGGCCAGGATCTTTCGGGGACCTGGCTCCGAGGGCGGGTAGGATGACGACCGACGGCGCGATGGGAGCCCGACGCCCCCTCGCGCCGCCCGCTTTTGTGGAGCGTGCTTCGCGTTTCCTGCCCCCGCTTCTCTTCCCCTCTCCCAATTTTCTCAAACCGTCATTGCCGGGCCGCCACCCGAGCGCAGCGATGGGTGGCGAGACCCGGCAACCCAAGTTTCGAGGTTCCAGGCGCGGCGGCAGACTTGGATCACCGGGTCTTCGCCCGGTGATGACGGTTGAGAGGATTGCGGGGTCGGAGCCCCCTCACGCATTCGTGTCCTGGCGTCACCGCCTTGCCCCTACCGCATCCGCACCTTTGGCGGTTTCAATAAGCGCCTTGCGCGGATCGTCAAAACCGGGAGGAACCCCATGAAGAAACTGCTGACCGCCATCGCCTTGACCGCGTTGCTGAGCGGCACCGCCTTCGCCAACTCGTGCCCGACGCACGTGAAGAAGATCGACGAAGCGCTCGCCACCTCCACCGCCAGCGAAGAGGTGAAGGCCCAGGCCAAAGCCCTGCGCGACGAAGGCGAAAAGCTGCACAGCGAAGGCGGACATGCCGAAAGCATGGCCAAGCTCGCCGAAGCCGAAGCCCTGCTCGGCATCGCTCAGTAAGCAGGCGCCGCCCGAGCGACGCCCTCACCGTCTTCTCATGCTGTCACCCCGGACCTGATCCGGGGTCCATGGCGCGGCATGGCGCCAAGCACATCCATGGGCCCCGGCTCGGGGGCCGGGGTGACGGCAGAGTGTGCGCAGAAGGCGGTGCGTCCTACACCGCGTCCTTGCGCTCCGCGCCAACGAGCGAGCGCTTGATCCGCGTCGCCATCGCGGCGACCGGGTGGGCGCGCTCCCACTCCTGCTGGGCGGCGCGCGCGGTGAATTTTTCGCAGAAATAGTAGCAGTGGCCGCGATCGCAGGGCTTGGCCTTCTTCTTGAAGCGCGCGGTGCCCTGCAGCAGGTTGCCCATGCTGGGTCCGCGGCCGCAGCGCCCGACGTCGCCATCGGGCCCGAGCCAGACGAACTCCTGCCCCGCCGAGCACAGCTGGCCGCCATAGCCGGTCAATCCGGTGAGGAAATTGCGGCCCAGGGTGGGGTCGATGGTCGGCCGCTCGCGCCGGCCGTCGAACAGGTGGGGCGAGGCCTTCTCCGCCGCCAGCGAATGCTGCCGGAACAGCGCGCGCTCCTCCTCGGTGTAGGCTTTCGGGTAGCGCGTGCCCGCATAGGCGCCGCGCAGCAGCTTCGGGAGCGGCGCCAGGCCGACCGGGCGCAGCGATTCTGTGATGGCATCGAAGTTCCGCAGCACCTCCGGGGTCGCCACTGCCGTCACCATCAGCCGAAAGCCGCGCTTCAACAGCGCCTCGGCATGGCGCAGGAAGACCGCATGGCCGTTGCGCCGGTTGCGCTCTTCCGGATGCAGGCCGGCATTGATGAAGCTGACGCGGCTGGGATCGATCCGCTCGGCAAAGCGCAGGATCGACGGTCCGGTCAGGTTGCTGTTGAGCGAGAGGTAGTGCCGCTCCGTCAGGGTCTCGCACAGCTCCACGAAGTCGGGATAATGGCTGGGCTCTCCGCCGCTCATATGCAGCAGCCAGGTCCTGCCGGTGCGGTCGAACGCGGCGCGCCACTCGGCGGGAGTCGCCTTGACCCGCACCTTCGCGCCCAGCTGCTCCTCCGGCACGAAGCAATAGTCGCACCGGTAGTTGCAGGTGGTGAACAGCAGCCAATCGGCCTCGATGTCGTGCTTCATGCCGTTCCTTTTGGGGCGGACGCGACGGATCGTAGCATTCCTGGTGCTATTGCGCCGCCCGCTTCTGCACCGCGCTGGCAAGCGCCAGCTTGGCCACCTTCTGCATCACGCTGGGCAGCGCGACCGCGCCGAGCTGCGTGATGGGCACCCACTCGGCGCCCTTCAAGGGCCGGCCTCGCACGACGGCGCTAGCGACCCGCAGCTCCAACGCGAAATGCGTGAAGACGTGCCGCACTATCCCCTCCGACCAGCGCCAGTCCGCAGAGATGGGTGCTTTGCGTAGCGCGGCGGCCTTGCCTAGCGGCTTGTCGCCCCACTCCGTCCCCGGCACCTCCAGCATCCCGCCCAAGAGGCCGCTCGGCGGGCGTCGGCGCAACGCCACCTCGCCCTTCTCGTTGAGGATCCAGAATGCCGCGCCGTGGCGCTGCGGCCGCTCGGCCTTCGGCGCCTTGCGGGGATAGGTCTCCTGGTCGCCGGCCTTGAACGCGGCGCACGCGCTTTGCCATGGGCACAGCGAACAGGCCGGCTTCTGCGGCGTGCAGATCGTGGCGCCGAGATCCATGATCGCCTGGGCATAGTCGCCCGGCCTCTGCGCCGGCGTCAGCTTTTCCGCCAGCGCCCAGATCTCCTCCTTCGCCTTGGGCAGCGGCGTCTGGATCCGGTGCAGCCGGCTGATCACCCGCTCGACGTTGCCGTCGACGATGGTCGCCGGCCGGTCGAACGCGATGGCAGCGATGGCGGCCGCGGTGTAGCGCCCGATGCCGGGCAATTCGCGTAACGCATCAACGTCGCCGGGAAAGCGCCCGCCGTGCCGCTCCGTCACCAGCTGCGCGCACTTATGCAGATTGCGGGCGCGCGCGTAGTAGCCGAGCCCGGCCCACGCCGCCAGGATGTCGTTGAGCGGGGCCTCGGCCAGCTCGCGCACCGCCGGCCAGCGCCGCAGGAACGTCTCGTAATAGGGCTTCACCGCCGGCACCGTGGTCTGCTGCAGCATGATCTCGCTCAGCCAGACATGGTACGGATCGGCGGTCTCTCCGGCCTTGGCGCGCCACGGCAAGCTCCGCCGATGCCGGTCGTACCAGGCCAGCAGCGTTTCGGCCATTTTCGGGCGATGCGTGGATTTCATGGCGCCGCCACCATAGACTCCGAATCCATGGCCAAAAAGCCCGCACCACCCGAGCCCGCCAAACCCGAGCCGAAGCCGCGCCGCAACTACATGGTGGCGCTGTCGGCGGAGGTGCCGGCGATCGCCAAGGCGGCGCTGGGCTCGAAGGGCTATGCGGAGGCCGGGTTGTTCACCCATTGGGCGGAGATCGCGGGCGCCTCGCTCGCCGCCTCCAGCCTGCCGGTCAAGCTCAGCTTCCCACGCGGCAAGCGCGACGAGGGCACGCTGACAGTGCGCTGCGGCGGATCGGCGGCGCTGGAGCTGCAGCACCTCGCCCCCAGCGTGCTGGAGCGCATCAACGGCCATTTCGGCTACCGGGCGGTGGCGCGGCTTAAGATCGAGCAGGGCGCGGTCTCTGACCGCAAGGTCTCGCCGGCTCCCCCACCCCTCACCAGCCTGGAGCAGAACGCGGTCAGCGAGGCGACGGCGACCATCGCCGACCCGGAGATCCGCGCCTCATTGTCGCGACTCGGGGCCGCGATCCGCCGCCGCGACAAACAGCGCGGATAGGCGAGAATCCGCGCGACTCGGCGGATTCACAGAGCTGTCACAAGGTCGCGGTTAGGCCCATGGGACGGGCACTTGCGCACCCTTGGAAATCCTGCCAAAACCCCGAGCCATCAGGGGCTTGGGCCCGTGGGAGTTGGATTGAATGAATAGAGCGGTATTGGTCGGTCTCATCGTGGCGATCGTGATCGCGGTCGGGGCCGGCGGTTGGATCTATTACAAGGGTCAGGGCATCGGCGCGACCCTGCCGAACGCCGAGCTGGATGCCAGCGAGCCCGCGCCGGCCGTGCCGGAGGTGAAAGAGGGCGAGAAGGTCCTGGGTGAGGCCAGCGCGCCGGTCACCATCGTCGAGTATTTCTCGCTCGGCTGCATCCACTGCAAGCACTTCCACGATGACGTGCTGCCCAAGCTGAAGACCGAGTATATCGACACCGGCAAGGTCCGCCTGGTGTACCGCGACTTCCCGCTGGAGGGGCTGTCGCTGGCCGCCGCGACCGTGACGCGCTGCGTCAACGACCTCGCCTACTTCGCGATGGTCGACACCTTCTTCGCGCAGCAGCAGACTTGGTACGTCGAGAACGGCCTGGACCAGGTCAAGACCATCGCCAAGGGCGCCGGCATGGACGAGGCCGCCTTCAACGCCTGCATCGCCGACCCGGCCCGCAAGAACGCGGTGGTGGCGAGCCGGCAGGAGGCCGAGACCACCTTCAAGGTTAATTCGACGCCGACCTTCTTCATCAACGATCGCGTGCTCAAGGGCGTCTCGGAATATGAGGCGTTCAAGGCCACGATCGACGGCGCGCTGGCCCGCGCCCAGTAGGCTAACTTCGGGGGATCGAGACCGCCTTGGTTCAGTTCACAAAGCTCCGCCTCACCGGCTTCAAGTCGTTCGTCGACCAGACGGACCTGATGATCCAGCCCGGCATGACGGGCATCGTCGGCCCCAACGGCTGCGGCAAGTCGAACCTGGTCGAGGCGCTGCGCTGGGTGATGGGCGAGACCTCCGCCAAGCGCATGCGCGGCAGCGAGATGGACGACGTCATCTTCGCCGGCACCGGCACCCGCCCGGCGCGCAATGTCGCAGAAGTGGCGCTGTTCCTCGACAATGCCGACCGCAAGGTGCCGGCGCAGTTCAACGAATATGAAGAGCTGACGGTCAGCCGCAAGATCGAGCGCGGCGAAGGCTCCGCCTATCGCGTCAACGGCCTCGATACCCGCGCCAAGGACGTGCAGCTGCTGTTCGCCGATGCCGCGACCGGCGCGCATTCGACCGCCTTGGTGAGCCAGGGCCGCATCGGCGCCATCATCGCCGCCAAGCCGACCGACCGCCGCGCGCTGCTCGAAGAAGCCGCCGGCATCACCGGCCTGCATTCGCGCCGGCACGAGGCCGAGCTGCGCTTGAAGGCCGCCGAAGCCAACCTCGCTCGCCTCGACGACGTGATCGTCACGCTGGAAAGCCAGCTCGCGGTCCTGAAGAAGCAGGCGCGCCAGGCCTCGCGCTATCGCAACCTGCAGGACCACGTCCGCCGGCAGGAAGCGGTGCTGTTCCACTTGATGTGGACCGACGCCGAGGCGCGGCTGAAATCAGCCGAAGAAGCCTTGATGCAGTCGGAGAGCCTGGTTGTCTCCCTCACCTCCTCCGCCGCGGTCGCCGCGACCCGGCAGGGCGAAGCAGCCGCCGTGCTGCCCGGCCTGCGCCAGGCGGAAGCGGAAGCCGCCGCCGAGTTGCAGCGCCTGACCATCGCGCGCGCCCAGTTGGACCAGGAGGAAGCGCGGGTCGCGCAGCAGCGCGCCGACGCCGACCGCCAGCTGTCCGACATCGCCGCCGACACCGAGCGCGAGACCGCGCTGGCCACCGACGCCGCCGAAGCACAGTCGACGCTGATGCAGGAAGGCGAGGACCTGGCCGAGACCGCCGCGCGCGAGGCCGCGATCGCGGAGGAAGCCGCGCGCGCCGTCGAGGTCGCCGCCGCCGAGGTCGAGGAGACCGAGACCGAGCTTGCCAACCTCACGCAGAACGTCGCCGCCGGCGAGGCGCGCCAGTCCGCCCTGTCACGCCGCCGCGACGAGTTGGCCGCGCGCCTCGAGCGCTTGCGCCAGCGCACCGCCGAGGCCGCCGCCGAGCGCGACCGCCTGCAGGCCGAGATCGCGCAGGATGAATCGCTGATCGCCGCGCGCGTCGCCACGGCCGATGCCGAATATGCGCTGGAGACCGCGCAGGAAGCGATGAGCATGGCGGAAGCTGCGCGCACCGGCGCCGCCGAGACCGAGGCTGCCGCGCGCGAGAAGCTGACCGAGGCGCAGTCCGCACATACCTCGTTGAAGGCCGACATCGACGCGATTTCCGCCTTGTTCCAGGACAGCGACCAGCAGATATGGCCGCCGCTGATCGACGCGCTGTCGGTGACGCCGGGCTACGAAGCCGCCCTTGGCGCCGCGCTCGGCGACGATCTGCAGGCCTCGGTCGACACCGGCGCGCCGCTGCATTGGCGCGAGCTGGGGTCCGATGCGTCTGCGCCGGCCCTGCCGTTCGGCGCGCGGCCCTTGTCCGAGTTCGTGACCGGCAGCGCTGCGCTGCTGCGCCGTCTCAGCCAAGTCGGCGTCATGGACAATGAAGCGGGTTGCCGCGCCCTGGCGGGCCAGCTGGTGCAAGGCCAGCGCCTGGTCGGGCGCGACGGCTCGATGTGGCGCTGGGACGGCTACACCATCCAGGCCGGCTCGCCGACGCCCGAAGTGCAGCGCCTCGAGCAGCGCAACCGCCTCAAGGACCTGACCGCCGACATGGACGGGGTCGCTGCCAACCTGTCGCGCGCCCATGCCGAATACGACCTCGCCAAGGCCGCGCTGTCGCAGTCCTCGACCGACGAGCAGACCAAGCGCCAGGAGCTGCAGGGCGCCTACAACAAGGCGCGCGATACTCGCGAGGCGCTGACCCGCGCCGAGCAGGCGCTGAGCCAGGTGAATGCCAGGCTGACCGGCCTGCTGCAGTCGCTGACCAGCCTCGAGATCGACACCAACGAGGCCGAGCAGCAGCTGGGCGCGACCGACGACGAGATCGCCGGCCTGCCCGACCTGGGCGAACCGCGCGCGCGCATCGTCGAGCTGAAGCCGATCCTGACCGACCAGCGCGGCAGGCTGATCGAATGCCGCTCGACCGACGACCGCCTGCGCCGCGAAGCGCAGCAGCGCCAGCAGCGCCTGGATCAGATCCAGCGTGAGGTCGCTTCCTGGACCCAACGCGCCGAAGCGGCCGCGCGCCACCTGGACGCGCTCGCCCAGCGGCGCGAGGCGATGGAAGCGGAGATCGCGCGCCTCGCCGCGCTGCCGGAGCAGCTGGCGCAGCAGCGCAACCAGCTGCTCAGCCTGCTGTCCAGCGCCGAGCAGGCGCGCCGCGACCGCGCCGACGAGCTGGCGGTGGCGGAGAATGCGCTGACCGAAGCCGACCGCGCGCTGAAGCTGGAGGAGCATCGCCTCGCCGAGATGCGCGAGAACAAGGTGCGCTCCGAATCCGCGGTCGAGCAGGCGCGCGAGGCCGAACAGTCATTGACCGAGCGCATCCGCGAGCGCCTGGAATGCACGCCCGCTGACGTGCTGCCGCTGGCGGAGCTCGATCCCGGCGAACCGCTGCCCGACAAGAACATGGTCGATCAGAAGCTGCAGCGCCTGCTGCGCGAGCGCGAGAATATCGGCCCGGTCAACCTGCGCGCCGAAGTCGAATCCAACGAGCTGGATCAGCAGCTGGCCGGCATGCAGACCGAGCGCTCGGACCTAGTCAACGCAATCGCCCGCCTGCGCCAGGGCATCAACAGCCTGAACCGCGAGGGGCGCGAGCGCCTGCTGGCGGCGTTCGAGCTGGTCAACGGCCATTTCGAGACGTTGTTCACCCGCCTGTTCGGCGGCGGCCGCGCCCACCTGGCGCTGACCGAGGCGGACGATCCGCTCGAAGCCGGCCTCGAGATCCTGGCGAGCCCGCCGGGCAAGAAGCTGCAGGTCATGTCGCTGTTGTCGGGCGGCGAGCAGGCGCTGACCGCTTTGGCCCTGCTGTTCGCGGTGTTCCTGGTGAACCCGGCGCCGATCTGCGTGCTCGACGAGGTCGACGCACCGTTGGACGACGCCAACGTCGAGCGCTTCTGCAACCTAGTCGACGAGCTCGGCCGCGCCGGCGACACGCGGTTCCTCGTCATCACCCACCACCGCCTGACCATGGCCCGCATGGACCGCCTGTTCGGCGTCACCATGTCGGAACGCGGCGTCTCGCAACTGGTGTCGGTCGACCTGCAGGACGCGCACGAGCTGAAGGCGGCGCAGTAAGCGCCAACCTCACGTCCGCTCGATCATTCGACCGCGCTGCAATCCAGCCGGGCCGTCCCGTTGAATTCGTACAGCATATAGGCCCGCCCGCCGCCGTGGGGTGACAGCGATGGCGGCACATATCGACCATCGAGTTTGATCGGAAGGGTGATCGGTGCGCAGCCCTGCGCCGAAACCACCGCGCTTCTGGCGCGCCGGGCGTCCTCCGGCCTCAGCTTGCTAGTCTCGTGGCTGCTGTGCGCCCACCAGTGGATGTTGTTATCCCAGGACGGAGGCTCGCCGAGGTCGATCTCGACAATTTCCCAGCCGTCGACATCCAAGAAGGCCGCGCGAGCGTTTGACACGATCTTCTTGCCGCCCTGGTTCTCCAGCACGAGCGTGATGGCCGAAACCGAAGTGAGCGGCAGCGCGCAATAGCCGGCCAGCAGACACAACAGAAGTGCGAGGAATGTGGCGAATCTCTTCAAAGGCACCCACCCCGTGAGCATCCGTCCAAGAATAGCCCATCTGGGCCAGCGCCTGTCGCGCTTCGCCGCTTGCCAGCGTTGGCCGCGTTGCCTAGCGTCGGTTTAGTCGCAACGTCGGGGATCGGGACGCGCAGATGGCCAAGAAGATCATGCGGCAGGGCACCGCGCCGGGGGCGAAGCCGACCCAGCCGGCCGGCGGCATCCTGATCGCGCAGCAGACCTATTCCAACATCGGCACATTCCTGCGCGTGCCCCATTCGCGCGATATCAAGCATGCCGACAATGTGTTCCTGGGCGTGCCCTATGACACCGCCACCACCTTCCGCCCCGGTGCGCGGTTCGGGCCGCAGGGCGTGCGGCAAGGCTCGGCCCAGCTATGCGAGTTGAAGAGCTTCCCGCACGGCTTCAACCCGCTCGACTACGTGACGGCGGTCGATTACGGCGACGTCTATTTCGACCACGCCATGCCGGCGACCATCCCGGGCGCGATCGAACGCACGGCGGCCGAGATCATCAAGCATGACGCTTTTCTGACGACCCTTGGCGGCGATCATTTCATTACCTATCCGCTGCTGAAGGCGCACGTCGCGAAACACGGCCCGCTCGCCCTTATCCATTTCGACGCCCATCCGGACACCTGGCCGGAGGTCGAGGGCAGAGAGGTCGAACTCAACCACGGCACCATGTTCTATCGCGCGGTCAAGGAAGGGCTGATCGTGCCGGAGCGGTCAGTGCAGACCGGCATCCGCACCTGGGTCGACGACAAGATGGGCCTCACCATCATCGGCGCGCCCGAGGTGCACGAGAAAGGCCCGGGCGCCGCCCTCGACAAGATCAAGAAGATCGTGGGCCGGCATCCCGCCTATTTGACCTTCGACATCGATTGCCTGGACCCGGCTTTCGCGCCCGGAACCGGCACGCCGGTGGCGGGCGGCCTCTCCACCGCGCAGGCCTTTGCCATCCTGCGGGGCCTCGGCGCGCTCAACATCGTCGGCATGGACGTGGTGGAGGTGGCGCCGCCCTACGACCAGGCGGAAATCACCGCGATCGCGGGCGCCACCATCGCCTATGACCAGCTATGCCTGCGGGCGATTAAGAAGGGCGCCAAAAGCCAGGCGTGAGAGCCCCTGCGACAGGGTGCGCAGGGGTCTCCGAAATCGCAAATCTGCCCGCTGTTTCAATATCTTGACCTGCGGCGAATCGCCTTGACAGGCATGGGGTGCGTCCTTATGTTCCGCCGCGCGTGCGCCGGTCGATGATTGGCGGCGGCGTTGGTGTTGTGGCGGGGGCGTCACAAGGGACCCAAGGAAACCGACGGGATGACCGAGGGAGACCCGCGCAATCTCGATCAGTTCGACGCGAAGCTCAAGGCGGCGCGGGACCGGATCGAAGGGCGCGGCGAGGGTTCCAAGACAAGCTCCTACAACGACTCCCTCGCCGGCGTCGGCTACCGGATGAGCATCGAACTGGTGGTCGGTATCTGCGCTGGACTCGGCCTCGGTTGGCTGGTCGACACGCAAATGGGCACCAAGCCGTGGTTCATGATCGGTTTCATGTTCCTGGGACTGGTGGCGGCGATTTTCAACGTCGTGCGGTTGTCCAAGGACGTCCAGCGGCGGATCGATAAACAGGACTGAACGGCACCTAAACACGGGCCGGCAAAGGTCCGGGATGAGGACGGGGTAGATCGTGGCTGAAGGACACTCGCCGCTCGCGCAATTCGCAATTGAACCATTGGCCCCGATCCATATCGGCGGACTTGACGCTTCCTTCACCAATTCGGCGCTGTGGATGGTCATCGCGGTCGGCGGGATCACCGCCTTCATGCTGCTCGGCACCCGCAAGCAGGCGATCGTGCCCGGCCGCTGGCAGTCGCTGTGCGAGGGGATGTACGATTTCGTCTCCAACCTCCTCAAGGAGAACGTAGGCAACGAGGGGCGCAAGTTTTTCCCCTTCGTGTTCTCGCTCTTCATGTTCATCCTGTTCTGCAACCTGTTCGGCCTCCTGCCCGGCGCCTTCACCGTCACCAGCCACATCATCGTCACCGCCGCGATGGCGATCTTCGTGTTCGTCGGCGTGACGATCGTCGGCATCGCCCTGCACGGCTTCAAATTCTTCACCTACTTCGTGCCGCAAGGCGCGCCCATGTGGCTGATCCCGATCATGATTCCGATCGAGATCCTATCCTACTTCATCCGGCCGCTCAGCCTCTCTGTCCGACTTTTCGCCAACATGGTGGCGGGTCACGTGATGCTGGCGGTCATCGGCGGCTTCGTGTTCGCGATGGGCGTCTGGTTCGGCTGGATACCGCTTGCGTTCGTGACCGTCCTGTTCGGTCTGGAACTGCTGATCGCCTGCCTGCAGGCCTATGTGTTCACGATCCTCACCTGCATCTATCTCCACGACGCGGTTCATCTGCACTGAGCAGGCGGCGGGTCGCGCCGTCACCAACACCACAACCCCATAGCTGAGAGAAGGGAAAGTAAAATGGAAGTCGAAGCAGCACGGTATATCGGCGCGGGTCTCGCGGTCGTCGCCCTGGGCGGCGCCGGTGCGGGTCTGGGCGTCCTGTTCGGCAACTTCCTGAGCGCGGCGGTTCGCAACCCGGCCGCGGCGGACAAGTGGTTCGGCCGCATGATGATGATGTTCGCGCTGGTCGAAGCGACCGGCCTGATCGCGTTCGTCGTCGCCATGCTCATCCTGTTGGGCTGAGCAAGAAAGCAAGCGGTGGAACCGGGGTCCGCTCGTCGGACCCCGCGGACATCGCCGTGGAGAGCTGATTCATGCCGCAGTTCGATCCGACTACCTTCGCGCCGCAGCTGGTGTGGCTGGGAATCACGTTCCTGGCGCTCTACCTGCTGATGTCGAAGCTGATCATCCCGCGCGTCAGCGGCATCCTTGCCCAGCGCGAGGATCGCATCGACGGCAACCTGCAGCGCGCCGAAGCGCTGAAGGAGGAAGCAGCCGGGGTGCTGGCGGCCTATCAGAAGGCGATCGCCGACGCCAGGGCCCAGGCCCAGTCGGCGCTCGCCAAGGCCGGCGCCGACATCGCCGCGCAAACCGCGGCGCGCGAGGCCGAGTTTGCCAAGAAGATGGCGGACCAGACCGCGGCGGCGGAGGCCGGGATCCGGGCCGCCAAGGTCAAGGCGCTGGCCGACGTGCGCGGCATCGCCGCGGAAGTCGCGGCGCTGATGGCCGGCAAGATCACCGGCGCATCGGTTGATTCCGGCGCGGTGGCGCAGGCGGTCGACGGCGTGATGAAGGAGCGTGCGCGATGAATCCGGAGACGGAAGTCAGCACGCTGCACCACATCGTCGAGAACCCTCATACCTGGGTCTATCTCGGCTTCTTCCTGTTCGTCGCGCTGGTCGGGCCGAAGCTGTGGAAGGCGCTGGCCCAGCTGCTTGACCGGCGGTCGCTCAAGATCAAGTCGGACCTCGACGAGGCGCAGAAGCTGAAGGACGAGGCGCAGGCCCTGCTGGCGGAATACCAGCGCAAGCAGCGCGACGCCATGCGCGAGGCGGAGGAGATCATCTCCAACGCCAAGTCCCTGGCCCAGCGCCAGATCAAGGATGCCGGCAAGAAGCTGGAAGAGAACCTGGCGCGACGCGAAAAGGCCTCGCTGGAAAAGATCGCCCAGGCCGAGGCCACGGCCGTGGCCGAAGTGCGGCGCGAGGCGGTAGACGTCGCGACCGCCGCGGCGGCCGAGGTCATCCGCGGCCAGATCGACGGTGCGCGCGGCAGCGCCCTGGTCGACCAGGCGATCGCGGAAGTGGAGAAGAAGCTGCACTGAGACGCGGCGACAGCACAGAGATGAAAAAGCCCGGCCATGCCGGGCTTTTTTGTTGAGCGCTAGAAGGCGATCTCGGCGACCGGCACCACGCGCTCCACGATCCCCGACAGCAGGCGATTGTGGTGGGCGATGATCTTGTCCGCCGGCAGGATGGCATTGTCGAAGGTCGAGTGGGCGTCGGCGGCGAGCGTCACCTTGTAGCCCAGGCTCTGCGCCACGCGACAGGCGGTGTCGATGCAGAATTCGCTTTGCAGCCCGGCGATTACCAAGGTGTCGATGCCGGCGGCGCGCAGCTTCTGATCGAGGTCGGTCTTGTAGAACGAGCTGGCCGCCCATTTCTCGGTCACCGGCTCGCCGGCGCGCGGCGCGACCTTGGGATGGATTTGCCAGCCGGCGGACTTCGGCGCGAACCCGCCCTCGGCTTCGCAATGCTGCACGAAATAGACCGGCGTCCCCGCCGCCCTGGCGCGCGCCAGCAGATCGCCGGCGTTCGCCAACACGCGCTCCGGCTGGTGGCAGATCTCGTCGGGGCCGAACATCGCCTGCTGGATGTCGATCATGAGGAGAGCGGTCTTGCTCGTCATCTCTCACCTACCCGTCATTTTTTCCAGTGTTCGAGCGAACGGCGAGGCCGGCCGCGATCCCAGCGGCGATGCCGACGCCGATGCCCATGGCGATGTTGTCGCTCGCGACGCCGACCACCGCGCCGACGGCAATTCCGATCGCGAGGCTGATGGCTGTTCTTGTGTTCATAGTCACGGCCTGGGCATGGCTGCCTCATAGGCTGGCACACGCCGGCGACAGCCTATGTCAGCAAAAAGCAGCTTATTCCGCCGCCTTCTTCGGCGCGTCCGGCTTCCAGCGCAGCACGGGCTGGCGGGCGGCCAGTGTCTCGTCCAGGCGGCGGCGGGGGGTGTGGTAGGGCGCGCCCTTGAAATAGGCGGCGTCGCCGGACTTGGCGCGCTTGGCGAGGCCCTTCACCACCTCGATGTAGCGGTCGAGGCCGTCCTTGCTCTCGGTCTCGGTCGGCTCCATCAGCAGCGCGCCATGGACCACCAGCGGGAAATACATGGTCATCGGGTGGTAGCCCTCGTCGATCATCGCCTTGGCAAAGTCGAGCGTGGTCACGTCGGTGCCGTCGAGGAATTCGTCGTTGAACAGCGCCTCGTGCATGCAGGTGCCGGGGAAGGCCGGCGTCATCTCGTCCTTGAGGCCGGCGAGGATGTAGTTGGCGTTGAGCACCGCGTCGCCCGAGACGTGACGCAACCCGTCCGAACCATGGCTCAGCATGTAGCTGAGCGCGCGCACGAACATGCCCATCTGGCCGTGGAAGCCCTTGAGCCGGCCGAACGCCTTGTCGCCCTGCTCCACCAGCTCGAAGCCGTTGGCGCCGTGCACCACGTACGGCACCGGCGCATAGGGCGCGAGCGCGGCCGACAGCACCACCGGGCCGGAGCCCGGGCCGCCGCCGCCATGGGGCGTCGAGAAGGTCTTGTGCAGGTTGATGTGCATGGCGTCGATGCCGAGATCGCCGGGCCGCACGCGCCCGACGATGGCGTTGAAATTGGCGCCGTCGCAGTAGAAGTAGCCGCCCGCGCCGTGCACCGCGTCGGCGATGTCGATGATGTCGTTCTCGAACAGGCCGCAGGTGTTGGGGTTGGTGATCATGGTGCCGGCGACGTCCGGGCCGAGCTTGGCCTTGAAGGCGGCGAGGTCGACGCGGCCGCGATCGTCGGCGGGCACCGGATCCACTTCGTAGCCGCAAGCGGCCGCGGTCGCGGGATTGGTGCCGTGCGCGGATTCCGGCACCAGGATGCGCTTGCGCGCATCGCCCTTGGCCAGCAGAGCGGCGCGGATGGTCATGATGCCGCACAGCTCGCCATGCGCGCCGGCGGCCGGCGACATCGCCACCGCCGGCATGTTGGTCAGCGTCTTCAGCCAGTGCGCCAGCTGGTCGATCAGCTCCAGCGCGCCCTGCACGGTCGAGACCGGCTGCATCGGATGCAGATCGCCGATGCCGGGCAGCCGCGCCACCTTCTCGTTGAGGCGCGGGTTGTGTTTCATGGTGCAGGAGCCGAGCGGATAGACGCCCATGTCGATGGCGTAGTTCTTCTGCGAGAGCTTCGTGTAGTGGCGCACGACTTGCGGCTCGGAGAGGCCCGGCAGGCCGATCTCGCTCTTGCGCTTAAGAGCGCCGAGGCGATCCTTGTGCTGCGGGATCGCGGGCAGGTCGACGCCGCTGCGGCCCTTCATGCCCTGCTCGAAGATCAACGGTTGTTCGATCTGCAAGCCCTTGTTGCCCGAGATCGTGCGGACGCGCGGTCCGGCGAGGATCTGCGTCGGCTCGCTCATTTGAGCACCTCTTTGAGCGCGGCTTCGTAGGCCGCGATGTCGTCGTCGCTCACCGTCTCGGTGGCCGCGACCAGCAGCAGGTTCTTGAGTGCGGCGTCGTTGGGATAGAGCCGCGAGACCGGCACGCCGCCGAGCACCCGCTTCTTCGCCAGCGCCTCCACCACCTCCGCCGCGGGCTTGGGCAGCCCCAGGGTGAATTCGTTGAACAAAGTTTCGTTAAGCAACGTCACGCCCGGAATGGCGCTGAGGCGATCCGCCAGGCGTGACGCCGTGGCATGGTTGAGCGCGGCCAGCTTGGTGAGGCCCGCTTCGCCAAGCAAGGTAAGATGGATGTTGAACGCCAGCGCGCACAGGCCGGAATTGGTGCAGATGTTGCTGGTCGCCTTCTCGCGGCGGATGTGCTGCTCGCGGGTGGAGAGCGTCAGCACCCAGCCACGCTTGCCGTCGACATCGACGGTCTGGCCGGTGAGGCGGCCCGGCATCTGGCGGATGAACTTGTCGCGGGTGGTGAACAGGCCGACATAGGGGCCGCCGAAGCTGAGCGGCACGCCGAGCGACTGGCCCTCCGCCGTCACGATGTCCGCGCCCATCTCGCCGGGCGGCGTCACGAGGCCGAGCGATACGACCTCCGTCACCGCCACCACCAGCAGCGCGCCGGCATCGTGGCAGGCCTTGGCGAGCGCGGTCAGGTCGTGGACATGGCCGAAGAAACTGGGGTTCTGCACCACCACGCAGGAGGTCTTGGCGTCGATCAGCTCGGTCAGGTCTTCGCTGCCCTTGGCATCGGCTGGCGCGGCGGCGACTTCGAAGCCGGTGAACTTGCCGTGGGTCTCGATCACCTCGCGGTAGTGCGGGTGCAGGCCGCCGGAGAGCACCGCACGGCTGCGGCGCGTCACGCGGTTCGCCATGGTCACGGCTTCGCAGGTGGCGGTCGCGCCGTCGTACATCGAGGCGTTCGCCACATCCATGCCGGTCAGCATGGCCACCTGGGTCTGGAACTCGAACAGATATTGCAACGTGCCCTGCGTCACCTCCGGCTGGTACGGCGTGTAGGAGGTCAAGAACTCGCCGCGCTGGATCAGGTGATCGACCGAGGCCGGGATATGGTGCCGATAGGCGCCGGCGCCGAGGAAGCTGGGGCACGATCCGGCGCCGAGATTCTTCGCCGCCAGAGCGCTCAAGTGGCGCTCCACTTCCAGCTCGCTCTTGAACGGCGGCAGGTCGACCGGCTTGGTCAGCCTGACCTTCTGCGGCACGTCGCCGTAGAGCGAATCGACCGACGGCGCGCCGACCGTCGCCAGCATGGCGCGGCGGTCGTCGTCGGTCAGGGGGAGATAGCGCATCAGTGCAGTCCCTCGACGAATTTCTTGTAGGCGACCTCGTCCATCAGGCCGGCGAGCTGGCCCTTGTCGGCGATCTTGAGCTTGGCGAACCAGCCCTTGCCCTGCGCCTCCTCGTTGACCGTCGCGGGGGCATCGCTCAGAGCGCTGTTGACCTCGACCACCTCGCCGGAGATCGGCGCGTAGACTTCGCTCGCGGCCTTCACGGATTCGACGGTCGCCAGTTCCTTACCCTGCTCGACCTTCTTGCCGACCTCGGGCAATTCGACGAACACCACGTCGCCCAATTGCTCCTGCGCGTAGTGCGTGATGCCGACCGTCGCGGTGTCGCCGTCGATCTTCACCCACTCGTGGTCCTTGCTGTAGCGGACTTCGCTCATGTCGCTCTCCCCTCGTTAGCGATGATAGCGGTGCGGCGTAAACGGCATGGCGGCAACCTTTGCCGGCATGGCCTTGCCCCGCACCATCAATTGCAGTGGCGTGCCGACCTTGGCGAGGTCGGCGCGCACATAGCCCATGGCGACCGGCCCACCCACGGTGGGACCGAAGCCGCCGGAGGTGATCTCGCCGATCACCTCGCCGTGCTCGTTGGCGATCCCGGTATGGGCGCGCGCCGGCGCCTTGCCGTCCGGCAGGATGCCGACGCGCTTGCGCGGCGGGCCTTCGGCCAGCTGGCGCTGCACGATGCCGGCGCCCGGAAAGCCGCCCTGCTCGCGCCGGCGCTTCTGGATCGCCCAGGTGAGGGCCGCTTCGACCGGCGTCGTCGTCTCCGTAATGTCGTTGCCGTAGAGGCAGAGCCCGGCCTCCAGGCGCAGCGAATCGCGGGCGCCGAGGCCGATCGGCTTCACTTCCATGTCGCCCAGCAGCTTGCGCGCCAGGTTGTCGGCTTCCCCGCCGGGCACGGAAATCTCGAACCCGTCCTCGCCGGTGTAGCCGGAGCGCGTAACGAAGCACTGCATCCCGCCGACATTGAGCGGCCTGCCGGTCATGAATTTCATCGATGCGCTGTCGGGTGCGATCTTCTGCATCACCGCCCCGGCGCGCGGGCCTTGCAGCGCCATAAGCGCGCGATCGAACATCGGCTCGACCTCGCAGCGATTGTTGAGGTTGGCCTGCAGGTGCGAGAGGTCCTGGTCCTTGCACGAGGCGTTGACCACCATGATGAGGTGGTCCTTGTCGTCGCCCTTGCCGGCTCTGGTCACCATCAGGTCGTCGAGGATGCCGGCGGCATTGTTGGTGAAGAAGGAATAGCGCTGCTGGCCCGGCGCAAGGCTTTGGAAGTCGGCGGGGCACAATCGCTCCAGCGCGCTCGCGACCTGCTGGAAGCTTTCGCCGCGCAGGCGGATCTGGCCCATGTGCGAGACGTCGAACAGCCCGGCGCCGCTGCGGGTGTGCTGATGCTCGGTCAGGATCCCCATGGGATATTGCACCGGCATCTCGTAGCCGGCGAACGGCACCATCTTGCCGCCCAGCTCGACATGCAGATCGTAGAGGGGGGTTCGCTTCAGATTCTCGGTCGATTCACTCGCGCCCAAAACAGCCTCCGGGTCGGGATCACGGTGCATTCCGCGATCTCACAACCCCCCTCTGTCTTAGGACCTGAGAGATTTACCGACTTCCGCGGCAACAGGCGCTGCGGGAATTGGCTCTACTCCTTCGGTGGGAACCTGCCCAGGTGTGGGGCGGCCCGCTTTCCAGAGTTTTTAACCGATGCGGTCCTTTTGCCTGAGAGTTTCCGGGGGCGGTTGCTCCTTCGGCGCCGGCCGGCGGTCACTCTGGCCACCGGACGATCTCTCCCGCGATCGGTCGAAACCGCGCGGAGCATCGCTCCCCGCAGGCTTGCCGTCAAGCGGCGAAATATCCCCGAAATGCGACCGACATTGCAGGCAGACAATGCCCTGCGAAGCGCCGAACCAACCAGCGAAATGGGTGTCGTCCGAGTCGCCAAGTCGCGCCCTCAATCAATCCACAAGTTCATCGCCGGCCGATGCGCTCACAAGGCTGAGTTCGAAGCCTTCAGGATCGCGTCTGCCAGGAAATTGTAGTCGCCGTCGAAGTGATGGCCGCCCTTGGTCTTGATGATGGTGAACTTGGCGGCATCGAGCGTCGGACACAGGCTGTCGGCAGTTTCCTCTTCGCCGTAGAAGCACATCCGGTTGGCAATCGTGATCTTGTCGGCTTCGGGCTTGATCGGCAGGCCGTCATGCTTGCCGGCGAACAGCCAGTCTGCGACATGCACCGCGAGCGTGGCGTCGTGGCCGACGGCCAGCATCGCGACCGTGCCGATGCGGCCCTGCTGGTCGGGCGGCAGGTTGTTGACCATGAAAGGCAGCGCCTCGGCGCCGAGGGAATAGCCGATCAGCATGATGCTGGAGGGCTGCCAGGCGTCCTCGTACCAGCGCAGGATGCGGTCGAGGTCCTTCGCGGATTGCTCCGGCGTCTTCTCTGACCAGAAATACTGCAGCGAGTTCAGGCCCACGACATTGACGCCGCTCTTGTTCATGGCGCCGCCGATGTCGCGGTCGATGCTGGCCCAGCCGCCGTCGCCGGTGACGATGATGGCGAGCGGCTTGCCCTCAGGGTTCGGCAGGCCGTTCTCGACCAGCGGCAGGTCGGCGAGAGAATCCGGCTTGGGGTTGACCGCATCCTCCGCGGTGTTGCGATGGACGACGTGCTGGAAGGCGTCCTTGAATTGCGGCATCCAGTTCTTCTCGACCGAAAAGCCGTGGCCGACGTTCGGCAGCATCACCAGGCTGGCGTTCGCGATGCCGTCGACGAACGTCTTGGTGGCCTTGGCGTCGCACACCTCATCAGTCTCGCCCTGGATCGCGATCCAGGGCGACGGCGTCGATTGCGCCTTGTCGTAGATATGCGTGTTCTTGTGCTTCGGATCCTCGGTGTGGGTGAGGCCGGCGCCCTTGCACATCGGCTTGGGCGACAGCAGGTCAGGGCAGAAACCCAGGGAGATGGCGCCGGCAAAGGTGCTCGGCGGGCCTTGCACCAGCGCGCCGTAGGCCACGGTCGCGCCCGAGGAGTAGCCGACCAGCACCGGCTCGACATAGTGGTCGTAGCCGTATTTCGCTTCGAGCGCCTGGCCGAGGCCCTGCAGGTCACCGGCGCTGTAGATGCAGGCGGCGTCGGCCGAAGCGGTCTGCTTCAGGTAGTGCGTGATGTCGATGCCGGCGACCAGGGAATCGATGCCGGCCAGCGACTTCGCCATCTGCACCACGCCCTGGTTCCAGCCGCCGTCGCCGGAAACGAACAGCACGACATGCGCCGGCTTCGCGCTCTGCCGGTAGATATGCACCTGACCGAACGAACCGTAGGTGACGGTCTCGTCCTTGCCCCCGGCCACGGCCGGGGTTGCGCAGGCCAGCAGCAGGAGCACGGGGAGGGGGAGTGTGCGGCGGTTCATGGCTGTTCCTTTCCAGTCTTCACGAACGTCTCGACCAATTCCGTCAGGCGCTTGATCTCCTGCTCGCGCATCAGGTCCATCTTCTGATGCAGCAGCTCGATCTCCAGTTCGGCCTTGAGATTGACGTCATAGTCCTGCTCAGCCCTCCTGCGGTCGATGGCGGCCTGCCGGTTCTGCGCCATCATGATGATCGGCGCGGCGTAGGCGGCCTGGAACGACAGCGCGAGATTGAGCAGGATGAACGGATAGGGGTCCCAGGCCTTGCCGCTGTACGCATTGATCGCGATCCACAGGCAGAGCCCCAGGGTTTGCGCGACGATGAAGCTCCACGACCCCATCACCGCCGCCACCAGATCGGCGATCCGCTCGCCCAGCGTCAGGCCCTTCAGCGGTACGATCGAGCGCGCCGGCTTGCGCCGCCGCAGCCGCTTCAGGGTTTCCCGTTCCGGGAAGGCGTCGGTGTTCATGCTTGCGCACTCCTGGTTTGCCGGCGATCAGCCGCGTGATGGTGAGCAGGATGATGGGAACCGACAGGCCGGGCGGCGAAGCCAGATAGCGCGGGCGCCAATCCGGATCGAACTTCGCCTTGTACTGATAGAGGCCCTCGAAATTGTAGAACTCTTCGCCCAGGTCGAAGATCGCAGTGCCGATCTTGTGCCAGAGCGGCGCGAGCGGGTGACGCTCCAAACCGGACAGCGGCGCCATTCCGAGGCTGAACCAGCGATAGCCCTGGTTGCGGCCCCACAGCATGAGCTCCGCGAACAGCAGATCCATGATGCCGCGCGGGCCCGCCGGGTCGTAGCGCATCAGGTCGATCGATACCTCGTCTCCGCCCGTGACCTCCCACAGATTGGCGAAGGCCATGATGCGGCCGTCCGGGGTGGTCGCGACCGCCACCCGGGTGCGCGCGACATAGCCTTCGTCGAAGTAGCCGAGGGAAAAGCGCTTCTCGTGCGCCTTCTTGTGCTTGAGCCACTCGTCGGAAATCTGGCGCAGGCGCGGCATGCAGTCGGCGACCTCGGAGGGGTCCAGGACCTTGACGGCATAGCCCAGCTTGACGAACTTGCTGCGGCCGTGGCGCAGGTTCTCGCGCCGCTTGCCCTCGAGTGTGAAGTCGCCGAGGGGAACGTGTGCCTCCTCCCCCAGCTTTAGCAACACCAAGCCGAGATCGAGATAGAGCGGCAGGTGGCGCTCCGCCACCTGGTAGAGCACGATCTTCGCGCCGTAGCGGTCGGCCTCCTCGCGGAAGCGCCACAGCAGGCCTTCGAAGGATTTCTCCCGACCGACCGGATCGCCCATCGCGATCCAGTAGTTCCGGGTCGCGACGTAGGAGATGAAGGCCTGCCGGTCGTCGGACCAGAACAGCGCCTTGTCGCCGAGCAGCGCCAGGAACCCCTGGGTCTGCGCCGATTGCCGGATCACCGGCATGGCCTGGTCCAGCTCCTCCGGCATGGTGGTCGACAATGCCTCGGGCCTGCGCACGCCGAGCAGGTGGCGGACCAGCATCGCGATCACCGGAACGGCGATCACCACCAGCGAGCGCAGGAAACGCGCGGTGTCGTTCTTGTAGGAGAACTGCCACCACAGTTCGTGGGAATACTCGATGTGCTTGTACGAGAAGAAGCCGAGCCAGGTGGTGCCGGCGATCACGACCGCGATCATCATCAGCCAGGACGGGCTGAGCGGCTCCTGCAGCAGGGACGATTTGCGATAGAAGTGCCGGCGCGAGGCAAAGATCGCGGCGAACATGCCGGCGAGGACCAGCGCCTCCTGCCAATCCAGTCCCTTGAGCAGCGAGGCGACGATGCCGATCGCCAGCAAGGAGAGTGCGCCGTACCAGGCGGCGTCGATCCGCTGCAGCACGGTACGGGCGAGGAACAGCAGCAGGACGCCGACCAGCGACCCGGTGAGGTGCGAGAACTCGACCAGCGGCAGAGGAATCGCGCTGCGCAGCCAGTGGATGTTCGCCGGCAGCACCGGCGTCGCGCCGGACACCAGCAGCATTCCGCCGGTCAGGAACAGCAGCAGCGAGAACACCTGCGGCACCGTCGCCGGCACCAGGCGCGAGGCGACGCGGCCGACCTTGGCGAAGCGGGCGCGGTTGGCATGCAGATCGTGCGCGAGCAGCAACACGCCCGCGCTCGCCAGCGGAATGAAGTAGTAGACGACGCGGTAGAGCACCAGGCCGGCGACGATGATGGGATGAGAGGCGCCGAACGTCGGCGCCGTCAGCCACAGGAACGCGCCTTCGAACACGCCGAGGCCGCCGGGCACTTGCGAGATGACGCTCAACAGCAGGGCGATGGCATAGGTCGCGAGAAAGGCGGTGAAGGTCAGGCCGGGCACGTCCTGGAGGAACACCCACAGCACCAGCGACGCGGCGATCAGGTCGAGGGTCGAGACGACGGTCTGGCCGAGCGCCAGCGCGGGCGACGGCAGCGCGAGCGCCATGCCCCTGATCCTGAGCGGCTTGCGCCAGCCGAGGACCGCGACCCAGAAGACGGCCAGCGCGGCGAGGCTGCCGTCCAGCATCAGGTCGTAGACGCCGAGACTGCCAAGGACGCTGCGCTCCATCGCCGGCGCCAGGAGGATGGCGATGGCGCCGAGCGTGACCACGCCGATGACGAAGGTGACCGCCAGGAACAAGGAGATCCTGGCGATGTCGCGCCCCGGCACGCCGGCATCGCCGTAGAAACGGTAGCGCACCGAGCCGCCGGACGCCCAGGCATGGCCGGTGTTGTTGCTGATGCCGTAGCCGATGAAGGAGGTGAGCAGAACCCGCCGCAGGGGCACGCGATGGCCGGTGAAACGCAGCGCCAGCAGATCATAGCCCGCCAGGATTGCGTAGTTCGCCGCGGTCAGAAGGATCGCAATGGCGATGAGATGCCACGGCATGCTGCGCCAGTTGTGCGCGATGTCGGTGAACTCGTGATCCTTCAGCTCATGGTGGACCACAAACAACGCGACTGCGAACAGCAGCGCCGGCGACCAGCGCAGCACGCGATCGAGCACGCCGGCGAATTGCGTGCCGAGCCTGCGGACCAGCCAGGACGCCCTGGCTTGCCAGCGGCGGTCACTTTCGGCAACGGAGCCCGCGAGCGTGCTGCCGGCGAATGGCGGGGTATGCGACTTGGTCACCTTGGCCTCCATCCCTGGCGTCGCCATGCGGCTAGGCAGGGTCAGGATGGCCGGCGACTGTAATCCGGGGATGTCGGCGGACCGGAAATTTGTAACGAATTGCGTCGCGCCGCTGGAGCGGCGCGACGCTTGACCGGTGTTTCAGATCAGAAGTTGTGCGCCATGCCGGCCTTGAAGGCGGCGATGCCGATCTTCGCCAGGGACGGCGAGCTGAGCTCGTCCGAGTTTGCGAACACCAGCACGACGTAACCGAGCGGCAGGCGCACGATCGACGTATGGGCCGCCTGTCCGCCGCCGTAGTTCTGGTCGCCGCCGGACCAGATGATATTGCTCATCTCGAACTTGTCCTTGATCCAGGTGTCCGATGTCTTTGACGACCACACCATCCGATCGTCCGACGACGCCATCTGGTCGTTGTAGAGCATCTTGCGGGTCGAAGCGGAGATGATCTCGTTCGAGTGCAGGGCGTGGGCAGCAAAGTTGGCGAAGTCGCGGATCGACATCCAGTATCCGCCAGCGCCGCTGCACGGCTTGCCTGACTGCATGCGACTCGTGATGATGCCATTGCCCTTGTCGGCGGCCGACTTGTAAGCATAAGCACCGGTGTTCTTGTACTCGTTCGCCGCATCGCAGCTGGCCGAGATCTTGCCGGGCACCAGCTTGAATACCTTGTCATTGATGAAGCTATCCATCTGCAGCCCGGACGCAATCGTGAAGACCCTGTCTTTCTCCGCGACCGGCGTGGAGTTCGCGATGGCGTTGGTGTTCGTCAGGATGCTGGGCTTGGTGTAGACGCCGATCATGTAGCCCGTGAGCGAGAAGTTGATGTTCTGATAGCTGCGCTTGCCGATCAGGTCGGCATCGAAGGTCCCACTGAAGCAGTCCATCGGATCACTGCAACCGCGGAATCCGGACTTGTGCTGCAGCAGCTGGCGGAAGGTGATGGTCCTGATCGCCGGCGTCTTGATGGCGCTCTGCCAAATCTGCGGGTAGAGCAACGCGACCGGCGCATCGAGGCGGGATGCGAACGAGCCCTGCCCGCCCGCCGAGCCCGCCGGCGGCCGCTCCAGGATGTGCAGCATCGACACGCCGGAAATGAACTTGAACAGGCTGCCCAGGTTCTGCGGCGTGCTCGTGGTCATGAGCTTGAAGCCGTTCGCTCTGTTCCGGGCCTTGCCGCCGGCCCCTTCGCTGACCAGTTTTCCATCCTTCATGATCAGGAAGCTGTAGCCCATCACCTTGTCCTTGAGCGCCTGGTGAGCGCTCTGCTCGAAGGCGCTCTTGTCGAAGCTGGGCGGGGCTTTGCTCGTCAGCTGCATATCGGCGCCGGCGCTGAACGCACCGAGGCCAATGCTTGCAGCGAGCATGACTGACGCAACTGCTGTAGCACGATGGCTTTGCATGGCACACCTCCGCATCGGGCGGGGTGGCCTGCTTTCGGCCTACGTCCGCCTACTGGTTGACGATACAGAGCGGGTCGCGTGCCGCGATCGTGCGGTTCATGGGGGATCGGCGGGAAGGGTGAATTGGAGTGGCGCGCTCACCGCAACGTGACGGCCATCACTCCCGCGCAGCGGCGCTACCGCGGATTCTTGCGGTTGTACGCCAGCTCGCGCTCGCTCAGCATGAAGCCGATGTAGATGCGGTAGTAGTCGCCATTCTCGCCCTGCTTCAGGGGAATGCGGGGCTGGATCTCTTCGATGGTGATGGCCTGGGTGGCGTTGTTCTCGAACACGATCTGGCTGTCGAACACTTCGCGCTTGAGGATCTGGCCACCGGGGCCGCCGATGCCGACGAAGTAGTTGAACTTGACGACGCCCTCGTGCTCCTTCGGTCCGCGCTGGGCCAGGAACTTCACCTGGATGTCGTAGACGATCGCCTGCTTGCCATCGTTGTTCTCGTATATGCAATTGACGGCCGGCAGGACCTGGTCGACCTTGGCCTCGTAAAGGGTGTCCGACAGGTCCTGGCTCTCGCCCTCGAACTTGGTCGTGTAGCTGAGCTCGCGCACCGCCCCGACGAACGGACAGGGATAGGAGGCGATGTCTTCGTTGGTGGCGCAGGAAGCGGTCGCAAGCAGGGCCATCGCCCCGGCGACGATGCCGATGGCGCGCCGCGGGCGTCCGGTGGAACTGGCGGAAGAGTGCATCAGACAATCCGTTGCTGGTAAGGGCCGGCCGAGATCATGGCAGCTTGGAATGGGTTCCGTCGCAGAACGGCTTGCCGCCTGAATGCTTGCAGCCGCAGAAAAACACCGTCTTGGTCTCCGTCGCGTCATATTGGACGGGAGAAAATTCGCTGCCCTTGTGGGAGCCGTCGCAGAATGGCTGCTTCTGGCTGCGGCCGCAGGCGCACCACCAATAGCTTTTGCCCTGGGTCACGTCGAAGCGGAATGGTGACCGCTGTGCGATGGTCGGTTCGGCCATGGAAAATCCCCAATGACGGCGCAATTCGGTCGCGCCGTGCATGTACTTGAGAAGTCTAGCGGAATGCACCATGTCGAGACAAGGAGGATGAGCCGCATGGACGCTTCATGGCTGCCGCGCTATTTCGGAAATGGCGGTTGCCCAGCGAATGGAAATAGGTCTAATGGACATCCGAAACCGACTGGACGGACGATGCCCAAAGATGCCTTGACCCTGCTGCTGGCGGCGCCGCGCGGCTTCTGCGCCGGGGTGGACCGCGCCATCCAGATCGTGGAGCGCGCCCTGGAGCGCTATGGCGCACCGGTCTATGTGCGGCACGAGATTGTCCACAACCGGCACGTGGTCGAGGAGCTGGAGCGCAAGGGCGCGATCTTCGTCGAGGACCTGGAGGAGATTCCCGGCCAGTTCCCGGTCGTGTTCTCGGCCCACGGCGTGCCCAAGTCGGTGCCGGAGGATGCGGAAAAGCGCAAGCTGCAATATCTCGACGCCACCTGCCCGCTGGTCAGCAAGGTGCATCGCGAGGCCGAGGTGCATTTCGCCGCCGGCCGCCACATCATCCTGATCGGCCATGCCGGCCACCCGGAGGTGATCGGCACCATCGGACAGCTGCCGCCGGGCGCGGTCACGCTGGTCGAGACCTCGGACGACGCCGAGGAAGTGACGCTGCCCAGCGACCGCCTCGCCTACATCACGCAGACCACGCTGTCGATCGACGACACCATCGGCATCATCGAGGTGCTGCGCCGGCGCTTTCCCAGGATCCACGGCCCACGCAAGGAAGACATCTGCTACGCCACCACCAACCGCCAGGCGGCGGTGAAGGTGATCGCGCCGCGGTCCGACCTCGTGCTGGTGATCGGCGCGCCGAATTCCTCCAACTCGCAGCGCCTGGTGGAAGTGGCGCGCGGCGCCGGCTGTCCCAGCGCATACCTGGTGCAGCGCGCGGCCGAGATCGACTGGACCTGGTTCGAAGGCGTGAAGACCGTCGGCATCACCGCCGGCGCGTCGGCGCCCGAAGTGCTGGTGCAGGAGGTCATCGCCGCCATCCGCCAGCACTATCTCACCACCATCGACGAAATCTCGGTCACCGAAGAGACCACCCACTTCAAGCTGCCCCGCGCCCTCACTGCCTGACGATGACCGCCTGATGGCCGTCTATACCGAAGTTCCCGACAACGAGCTCCGCGCTTTCATGGAGCAATATGAGATCGGCGAGGTGATGGCCTGCAAGGGCATCGCCGAGGGCGTCGAGAACAGCAACTACCTGCTGCACACCACGCAAGGCAGCTACATCCTCACGCTCTACGAGAAGCGGGTGAGGCGCGAGGATCTGCCGTTCTTCCTGGGGCTCATGCAGCACCTTGCGGCCAAGGGGCTCAACTGCCCGACGCCGCTCAACGGCAAGGACGGCACCGCGCTGCGCGAATTGTGCGGACGGCCGGCAGCGATCTGCAGCTTCCTCGAAGGGATGTGGCCGCGCCGGCCGAACGAGCGCCACTGCCACCTGCTGGGCGCGGCGCTGGCCGACCTGCATGTCAAGGGCCGCGACTTCGCGATGCAGCGGCCGAACAACCTGTCGCTCTCCGGCTGGCAGGAGCTGGCGGCGAAGACGGCGGCGCGCGCCGACGAAGTCGAAGCGGGGCTGGCCAAGCTGATCGCGGACGAAGTGCGCTATCTGGAGGAGCACTGGCCGCAGGGGCTGGAGATCGGCACGATCCACGCCGACCTGTTCCCCGACAACGTGTTCTTTCTCGGCGACAAGCTGTCGGGCCTGATCGATTTCTATTTCGCCTGCACCGATTTCCTGGCTTACGACCTCGCCGTCTGCATCAACGCCTGGTGCTTCGAGGGCGACGGCTCGTTCAACGTCACCAAGGCGCAGAAGATGGTGCGCGGCTACGATTCGCACCGCAAGATTCCGGCGGCCGAGATCGCGGCGCTGCCGATCCTGGCGCGCGGCTCGGCGCTGCGTTTCCTGCTGACGCGGCTCTACGACTGGCTGAACCACCCGCCCGGCGCGTTCGTGCAGCCCAAGGACCCGCTGGAATATCGCCGCAAGCTGTCGTTCCACCGGCAGTGCAAGTCGGCCTCGGCCTACGGCATCTGATGACGTCCACGGGCAAGAAGCTCGTCGAGATTTTCACCGACGGCGCCTGCAGCGGCAATCCCGGCCCAGGCGGCTGGGGCGCGATCCTGCGCTACAGCGGTGTCGAGAAGGAGATGAACGGCGGCGAGCCCCAGACCACCAACAACCGCATGGAGATGATGGCCGCGATCATTGCGATCGAGGCGGTCAAGCGGCCGTGCGAGATCCACCTGCACACCGACAGCGAATATCTGCGCCAGGGCATCACCACCTGGATCCACAGCTGGAAGGCGCGCGGCTGGAAGACCGCCGACAAGAAGCCGGTGAAGAACGTCGACCTCTGGCAGCGCCTGGAGCGCGCGATCGAGACCCACGATGTGCACTGGCACTGGGTCAAGGGGCACTCGGGCCACGTCGAGAACGAGCGCGCGGATGAACTGGCGCGGCTCGCGATCCGGCAGATGAAGGATGCGAGTAGTACGTGAGCTTTCCCCCCACAAAGGGAGGAGCCGCTGCCTGCGAGGAGGCCTACTCCAGGTGATGGCGCGCCATCCAGATGTTCCCGAGACGATGCGCCTCGGACTTGTCCCGGCTTTTCAAGTAGCCGTTCACCTCGGCAGTGAACTGGTTGTCGACGGCAACGCGCCGAAACGCTTCATCCGGGGCGAAGCTGATGGCAAGGCTGAACCACATGTACGCCCGCATGCAATCCTGGGCGACGCCATGACCGCGAAGATAGAGATAGCCCAGCTCGTTCATGGCGGCCGCGTTCCCGCGGCGCGCTTCCAGCTCGAACATGGTGTGGGCGGAGGCGAAATCCTGCTGCTTCAGGGCCGACCTGGCGTCCGCGAGGGAATCCGCCGCGACACAACCGGGCCACAGCAGCAGGACACTGCCCACCAGCAGAGTGCGCGCGAAAACCAGGGATCGCCGCGCTGCGGTGCCGGTTGAAATGGTCGGCCATGCCGCCAACCAAGGACTCCTTCCAGGTATGCAAGACTCGGCCGGCGCGCCGTCCAGCGCGATCCGTCCGCACCGATCTCCAAGATTGCGCCGCCCGGCGCCGCCGGGCAATTGGACTCTCGCCCAATGCCCTCGGATGCACGCGCGAGCCGGCCAATGCGCGGCCAGCATCCTATGATCGAAGATCAGCGCGTCAGTCCGACGTCGGCGCCGTGAACGTCACGTCCCAGCCCGGGACGCCCTTCATGTCCGGCAACTGGTGGGCGATCCCCTTGTGGCAATCGATGCAGGTCTTGTCCCCGCTCACGAGATAGGTCGAATGCGCGGCGGACGCGCGCGACGATTGCCGCGTGAAATCCATGTATTCGAAATCGTGGCAGTTCCGACATTCCAGGGAATCGTTGGCCTTGAGCCGGGACCATTCATGCTCCGCCAGCTCGCGGCGCTGCTCGAGGAATTTGTCACGGGTGTTGATGGTCCCGAAGATCTTGCCCCAGACCTCCTTGGACGCCTGCATCTTGCGAGCGATCTTGTCGGTCCACTCGTGCGGCACGTGGCAGTCCGGACAGGTCGCCCGCACGCCCGACCGATTGGTGAAGTGGATGGTCGTCTGCAGCTCCTGATAGACGTTGTCGCGCATCTCGTGGCAGGAGATGCAGAACGTCTCGGTATTGGTCAGCTCCAGCGCGGTGTTGAAGCCGCCCCAGAACATGACGCCCGCGACGAACCCGCCGATGGTCAGGAACCCCAGGCTGAAATGGATGCTGGGCCTGCTGAGGATCAGCCAGAACGGCTCGGCCCAGCGCCAAACCTTCCGCACCAGCCGCCTCATTGCGAGCCCTCATTGGAGCCTTCGGCGCTGATCAGCGAGTCGATGTCCTGGAAATCGTTGTCGATCAGCGGCTCGATGTCGGCCTGGGTCACGTGGCACTGTGTGCAGAAATAGCGCCGCGGCGTCACCGACGCCAGGATCTGCCCCTCGCGGTCCATGAAATGCGTGATGCTGATCATCGGTGCCTGCGACTGCGCGGTGAATTGCCGGCTGTGGCAGGAGAGGCACTTGTTGGCGTTGAGCGTGATCTGGTAATCGCGGATCTGGTGCGGAATGACCGGCGGCTGTTCCGGATAGTTGCGCATCTGGCGCTGATCGTCGTTGACGTCCGGCGCGATCGGCGGGGCCGTGATCTCTTCCTCGATCCCGACCGACCCGCGCAGGCTCATGAGCTCGGCAGCCAGCGCGGTCGATACCGTGATGCAGCAGGCGGCAATGGCGACCGCGACGGCGAAACGCTTCGCATGCTCTTGCATGGCCGACCCCCTCAGGCTTTCAGCACCTTGACCGCGCATTTTTTGTAGTCGGTCTGCTTCGAGATCGGATCGGTGGCGTCGAGCGTCACCTTGTTGATGAGCCGTCCCTCGTCGAACCAGGGCACGAACACCAGCCCCCTGGGCGGCTTGTCGCGCCCGCGGGTTTCCAGGCGCACCCGGATCTCGCCGCGGCGGGAGATCACCCGCACATCGTCGCCGCGGCGCAGATTCTTGGCGCGCGCGTCCTCCGGATGCATGTAGCAAAGGGCGTTGGGGATCGCGCGATAGAGCTCCGGCACGCGGCGGGTCATCGAGCCGGAGTGCCAGTGCTCGAGCACCCGGCCGGTCGAGAGCCACAGGTCGTATTCCTCGTCCGGCACTTCCGGCGCCGGCTCGAACGGCACGGCGAAGATCACCGCCTTCTTATCGGGGAAACCGTAGAACTGGATGCCCGACCCCGCCTCGACATAGGGATCGATCCCTTCGCGGTAGCGCCATCTGGTCTCCTTGCCGGCGACCACCGGCCAGCGCAGGCCGCGGACTTCGTGATAGGTATCGAACGGCGCCAGGTCGTGGCCATGCCCGCGTCCGAAGCTGGCATACTCCTCGAACAATCCTTTCTGCAGATAGAAGCCGAAGACTTCCGCCTCGGCGTTCTGATAGTCGGGGTCGATCTCGCTCGTGGGGAACCGGTCGACGCTGCCGTTGGCGAACAGCACTTCATAGAGCGTCTTGCCCTTGAGCGCGGGCGCGGTGGCGAGCAGCTCGGCCGGCCACACCTCGTCGGTGGTGAAGCGCTTCGAGAACTCGACCAGCTGCCAGAGATCCGACCTCGCCTCGCCCGGCGCGGTCACCAGCTGATGCCAGAAGTGCGTCCTGCGCTCGGCATTGCCGTAGGCGCCCTCTTTCTCCACCCACATGGCGCTGGGCAGGATGAGATCGGCGGAGAGCGCCGTGACGGTCGGATAAACATCGGAGACCGCGACGAAGTTCTCGGCATTGCGATAGCCGGGATAGGTCTCTTCGTTGAGGTTGGCCGCCGCCTGCATGTTGTTGTTGACCTGCACCCAGTAGGCATTGAGCTTGCCGTCGCGCAGCATGCGGTTCTGTTGCACTGCGTGATACCCGATCTCCGCAGGGATGGTGCCGGGCGGCAGCTTCCAGATCTCCTCGGCGTGCTTGCGGTGCTCGGGATTGGTCACCACCATGTCGGCCGGCAGGCGATGCGCGAACGTCCCGACTTCCCGCGCCGTGCCGCAGGCCGAGGGCTGCCCGGTCAGCGAGAATGGCGAATTGCCGGGCTCGGAGATCTTTCCGGTGAGAAGGTGGAGATTGTAGACCATGTTGTTGGCCCATACGCCGCGCGTATGCTGGTTGAAGCCCATGGTCCAGAGCGACATCACCTTGGTCTTGGGGTCGGCATAGAGCTCCGCCAGCTCCTCGAGGCGCGTCTCCGGCACGCCGGTCAGCTTCGCCGTGCTCTCGAGATCGTAGGTCGAGACGAACTTTGCGAAGTCATCGAAGGTGATCGGCTTTGCGTCGCCCGGCGCCTTTGCATTGGCAGCCTTCTGCTCGAGCGGATGTTCCGGGCGCAGCCCGTAGCCGATGTCGGTCGCGCCGAGTTTGAAGTTCACGTGCTTGGCGACGAAGTCCTGGTTCACGCGGCCGGTCGTGATGATGTGGTTGGCGATGAAATTGAGCATCGCGAGGTCGGTCTGCGGGGTGAAGACGATCGGGATGTCGGCAAGATCGAAGGAGCGGTGCTCGAAGGTCGACAGCACAGCGACCTTCACATGCGGATTGCTCAAACGCCGGTCGGCGATGCGGGTCCACAGGATCGGGTGCATCTCCGCCATGTTCGAGCCCCAGAGCACGAACGCGTCCGCGGCCTCGATATCGTCGTAGCAGCCCATTGGCTCATCCATGCCGAAGCTGCGCATGAAGCCGTAAGCGGCCGAGGCCATGCAGTGGCGCGCGTTGGGATCGAGGTTGTTGCTGCGGAAGCCGCCCTTCATCAGCTTGAGCGCGGCGTAGCCCTCCCACACCGTCCACTGGCCGGAGCCGAACATGCCGACGGCAGTCGGCCCTTTCTCCTTCAGGATGCGCTTCCATTGCGCGGCCATCTCGTCGAACGCGCGCTCCCAGCTGACCGGCTCGAACTCGCCGCTCTTGTCGTATTGGCCGTCCTTCATGCGCAGCAGCGGCTGAGTCAGCCGGTCGCTGCCATACATGATCTTGGACAGGAAATAGCCCTTGACGCAGTTGAGGCCGCGGTTGACCTCGGCATGGATGTCGCCGTGGGTCGCCACCACCTTGTTGTCGCGCACGGCGACCATGACACCGCAGCCGGTGCCGCAGAACCGGCACGGCGCCTTGGACCAGGTGAGGCGCGCCTCGTCGCCAGGCAAGACGACATTCGCCGCATCGGCGGACAGCGGCGCGCCGGCCGCAGCGGCGGCGACCGCAGCCGCTTTAGCCTTGAGATAGTTCCGGCGGGTGAGATCCATGATCAGCCTCGCTTTCGGCTTCAGCTGCTTCCCATTGGTGGTAGACCAGCGCCGCGGCAACGACGCCCGGCATGCTGTTGATCGCTTCCAGGCGCTCCATGATCTCGAACGTGTTTGCGGTCTCGAGCGTGAGGATCAGCCTTCCCGGTTTGGGCGAAGGCGCGAGCTCGGCGCCCGGAAGATCGGCGATCAGCGCAGCGATTTCCTGCTGGCGTTCCGGGCGGACATGCACCAGCAGGCTGGAGATATGGCATTCGTCCGCTTGCGCCGGCGCCTCCAAATGCAGGAACGCGCGCCGGCTCTGATTTTCTTGCATGGCCGCCTCCGCTCAGCTGCCGGGTGGACCGGCGAACAGCTGATACATCCAGACCATAAAGCCGTAGCCGCCGACGATGGCGACAGCCAGCATCGGCGCCAGAACAACCGTCAAAAACAGAAAGACCAACAACTCGCGCCGGCGTCGCGGCATTACGACGTCCGCCATGGCGTCCCCCATGTCAGCGTCTGATTCGAAGCAACTTATCCTGATCCGCCCGGCCATGCGGCGCAAGCGTGTTCCGTTGAGAAGGCGAAAGCTCCCGAAAAGACCTACGCCGCCGCGACCACCTCGAGCTCCACCAGCCAGTCGCTCGACAGGGTCTGCGCGACGATGCCGATGGTCGGGATGACGCGGCCGTTCAGCGCCTTGACGCGGGCCACGGCGTTCTCCTCCGCATAGGCGGGATCGCGCAGGTAGCTGGTCAGGCGCACGATGTTGTCGACGGTCATGTCGGCGCTGGCGAGGATGGCGCCGAGGTTGCGCCAGATCAGGTCGAGCTGCTCGGCGAGCGACTTGCCGGCAACGCCGTTCTGGTCGAGGCCCATGGTGCCGGCGACGTAGAGGAAGCGCGCGGGACCCTGCACCTCCATCGCGTGGACATAGTCGCTGCTGGCGGGATAGATCCCTTGCGTGGGATTGCGGACGATCATCTGCATTCCTTGTTCCTCTCGATCTCCGTACACGAAAAATCGGCGGCCTCGCGGCCGCCGATTGATTTCGCAGCCTCGGGTGCTTACAGCGCCTTGATCACCGCTTCGGCGCTGGAAACCTCGAACGCGCCAGGCGCTTCGACGTTCAGCGCCTTCACGGTGCCGTTGTCGACCACCATGGCGTAGCGGCAGGCGCGCGTGCCCATGCCGTAGTTGGTGCCGTCCATGGTGAGGCCGGCCGCCTTGGAGAAATCCGCGTTGCCGTCCGCCAGCATCAACACCTTGTCGCCGACATTCTGGGCCTTGCCCCAGGCGTCCATCACGAACGCGTCGTTGACGGAGAGGCACACGATCTGGTCGACGCCTTTGCCCTTGATCGAGTCCGCGTGCTGCACGAAGCCCGGCAGGTGCTTGGCCGAGCAGGTGGGCGTGAAAGCGCCCGGCAACGCGAACAACACGACCTTCTTGCCCTTGAACAGGTCGTCGGTCTTCACGGTCTGCATGCCGTCCTTGTCCATATACTTCAAGGAAACTGAGGGGATCTTGTCCCCGATCTTGATGCTCATTTTCTTGTCCTTTCCGCTTCTCCCGGTGGATGCGCGCCGCAGAGGATAGGCTCCGGCGCAGCCGCTCTCAAGCGCCATATGAGACCAATGTCCGTGGGGGAATTGCCACCTGAAATCACCGCTTTGTTCAGGGCTTGGCAGCCTGGTCCAAGGCCGCGTTCACGGCCTCGGTGGTCAGCAGCTCCGGCAGCACGATGCCGGCCGGCGCGCCCGGACCGTAGACGACATTGAAGGGAATGCCGTAGCGGCCATGCCGCCCGAGGAAGTCGGCGATCTTCGGATCGGGATTGGTCCAATCCGCCTGCATCGCGACGATGCCGCCGTCTTTCAGACGGCCGGCGACCGGCTGCTGATCGATCACCAGCTTCTTGTTGGCTTGGCAGGTGATGCACCAGTCGGCGGTGACGTCGACGAACACCACCCTGTTGTCGGCGACGTAATCCGGGATCGCCGCTTCCTCGAAGGCGATCCAATAGGAGTCGCCGCGGGTCGCGGCGCCGGCGTTGAGGATGCCGGTCTGCACACCGATGATGGACATGAGCCAGATCGCGGTGCCGACCAGGCTGAGGCCCAGCACGGCCTTCAGCCAGCGCATCCAGCGGCCGGGCCGTGGCAGGAACCCGACCAGCTGCGGCACCGCGGCGACGACGATGTAGGGCAGCGCGAGGCCGAGCCCGAGCGCCAGGAAAATGGCCAGGATCTCCGTCGTGCCGCGCGACAGGGCGAAGCCGACCGCGGTGCCGACGAACGGCGCGGAGCACGGTGTCGCCAGCGCGGTCGCCAGCACGCCGGTGAAGAACGACTTGGCGTGCTCGTTGCCGGGCCGTGCGTCGCTCGCCACCGCGACGCGGCCGACAAAGGCCGGCATCGGAATCTGGAACAGGCCCCAGACGTTCGCCGCGAACACCAGGCAGACGATCGCCATCAAGGCGAGAAAGGCCGGCTGCTGGAACTGGATGCCCCAGCCGACGCTGGCGCCCGCCAGCTTGAGCGCAGCGAGGCCGCCGGCCAGGAACAGGAACGAGGTGACGATGCCGGCCGCGGTCGACAGGAACGCGCCGCGCAGCTGCGATTGCTCGCGGCCGGTGAGATCGAGCACGCCGGTCAGCTTCAGCAGCAGGACCGGCAGCACACAGGGCATGACGTTGAGGATGAGCCCGCCGAGCAGCGCGATGCCGAGAATCGGAAGCAGCGAGATCCAGGATGAGATCGACGCGGCGGCGACGATCGGGACCGGGCGCGTGATCGATTCCATGCCGCGGTCGCCATCCAAGAAAGTCAACACGAGGTCGCCCTCGGCCAGCTCAACGCCCTTGCCGAGACGCTCCACCGGCACATAGAGCCGCGCGCTCTGACGGTCGACCGACAGCTCCACTCTGGGCGGGCCGAAATAGAATTGCGGCGCGCCTTCGATGACCACATCCGGCGCGTCGAACACTTCGCCGGTGCTCTTCGCGTCGACCACGAGCTGGCTCTGCTGATCGACCGCGACCCGCTCGACCGACCAGCCGAGCCGCTCGCCGCTCTTGGGCACCAGCGATGCGAACCGGTTGACCAGCGGCGCGTAGCTGCTGGGCGTCGCGGCGCCCTGCGGCAGATCGAGCGTGAGGTCGCCGTCCTGCGGGACGCAGATCTGCTCGCACACGAGATAGCGGATCTTCGCCTTGAGCACGATCGGCGCGCCGGCTGTCACCGGCGTCACCATCACCGGGAACGCAACCTCGTCGCCGTAGCCGAAGGTCTGCAAGCCGAACAGCTGGAAGCGGTGCGGCACCGGCCACGCGATCTTCGCCTCCTCGACGTTGTCCGATCCGCTGACGTCGATCTGCAGCGGATAGCCGGCATCGCCGGGCGAACGCCAGTAGGTTTTCCAGCCGGGTTGCAGGACGATATGCAGCGCCAGGGGAATTGCTGTGAGATCGCCCGTCCCTTGCACGGCAGCGATGAGCTGGGCGCTGGATTGTGGCGACTGGAACAATCCGCTTGCGGGGTCGTTATCAGCATAAGCGCGCGCTATCGAACCGACGGCTGCGAGCACGCAGAACACCGCCAGCCGGACCGCGCAGCCTATTGATTTCCCGCGATTCATCATTTGCCAACCAAACATGAGGATAATACGTTGAGGGCAAAACGGCATCAGTCACAAAATCGTGCTGGTGGCGATCTTGCTGGCGGATCAAACCAACCCTAGGTGTGAGCCATGGGCAAGAGTCTGATACATCAGGGTTTCATCACCGGCCAATTGCTGGTGGCGATGCCTTCAATGAGAGACCCCCGCTTCACCCGAACCGTGATCTATATGTGCGCCCATACCACTGACGGCGCCATGGGGTTGGTGATCAACCGGCTGGTGGGTTCCCTCAGTTTCCCCGATCTGTTGCAGCAACTGGGCATTCCGACCAGTCCGGCCAGCCAGCATATCCGTATCCGCAACGGCGGCCCGGTCGAAACCGGCCGCGGCTTCGTGTTGCACACCGCCGACTACCGCGACGATGCCACACTCAACGTGGGGGATACCGTCGGCCTTACCGCGACTCTCGACATCCTGCGCGACATCGCCGCAGGCCAGGGCCCGAAGCGCAGCCTGCTCGCCCTCGGCTATGCCGGCTGGGGCCCCGGCCAGCTCGACTCGGAGATCCAGTCCAACGCCTGGCTGTGCGTCCCGGCGGACGACGAGCTGATCTTCGACGACAAGCTCACCGACAAGTGGGAACGCAGCATCGGCAAGATCGGCGTCGACTTCCGCCTGCTGTCGGGCGAAGTGGGCAACGCGTAGGCCGTTCGACGCGCGTGCCGTTCAGCGTTTCGATACAATTTCACCGGTGAACGGATTCCACCCGGTCGCGGCCAGCGCGGCCCAGGCCGTCGGCGCCAAATGCGGCAGACGATAATAGTAGAAATCATCGACGGTGCTGGCCGGCGACAAAGCGAGTCCGGTCGTCAGTCGCAATTCGCTGGATGCCCAGACGAAACCGCCTGGACTGAACTGATCCGCGATCGCCGATAGCAGTCGATCTGCCTCCACCATCCGTCCGGTGGCGCGATAGGCCAGCGCAGCTTGCGCCGTTCCCTCCCACCAGATGCCGTCGCGGTCGTCATTGAAATCTACTCCGCCGGAGACTGCGTGATGCGCCTCGACGTAGCTCAGCGAAGCGCGCCACATCTCCGGCGCGTCCGCCAGCAGCAGCGGCCAGAGCTGGGCATCGAGGCCGGCATTGCGGCGGTTCGGCGTCACGCCGTCGGGCGTGGTGCCGACCCAGAAATGGCCGCTCGCCGGATCCCACAGCGCAGCGACGAAAGCGCGCGCAGTTCGCGCTTCTGCCTCCCAGCCCTGATCCGATTCCAGCCGCGCCAGCCAATCGAAGACGGCCGCGAGGTCGGTATTGTGCTCGGTCGATTTCCAGGTAAGCCGTTCCACCGTATCGTCATAGCCATAGAGCCCGCCGATGAAGCCGGCAGGTGCGTGCTGGTCCAGCATCGCCGTCGTCCAGCGCGCGAGGCGCGCAGCAGCCGCGCGATAGGGATCGTCGCGCGCCTTCCCCGCTACCGTCAGCAACGCCAGCGCCGCCCAGGCCACATTTCCAGTCGCCGTGCCAACGTGATACGGGTCCTCGATCCAGCCGCCATCCTGATCGCTCCACCAGCCCATTGGCGGCACCGGCCGTTCCGCGACGGGGCCGGGGCGATAGGTGTTGCGAATGCGGCCCGCCGCGCCGCTGCGATCGCCCTCGCTGGCCGCCAGGAGCGCGTCGGCAATGCGCAGCGCCGCATCGCGATGGCCGCAGGCAACCAGTGCAATGACCGCGAGGGCGTTGTCGTAGGTATAGGCGCCGTCGATCGTCCGCGCACCGCCGGTCGAGGGATCGTAGCTGCGCAGGAAAGCCGGCTCCGTTCCAGGCACGGCCTGCACGCGCGACAGCAACGCCCCGCAGGCGCGCATCGCCACCTGTGCAGCCGGAGACTCCGCCAAGGCCGGTTGCAGGCAGAGCATGAGCGCCACAACCGACATGCCGAGCCGTGTCATCGTGCTCATCGGCGGTGCGACCCCTGTTGTTGCGAAGAGTCGACCCCTACGCTCGTCGATCGACCAGCCGCGCTCTGGGTGCGGCGTCGCCGAGCATGCCGCGGGAGGACATCAGGTCGTCGACCTGCAGCTCGTGCAGCACGTGGTCGCGCCAGCTGCCGTTGATGCGGAGGTACTGGCGCGCGAGGCCGACCTGGCGGAAGCCGAACTTGTCGAGCAAGGCGCGGCTCGGCGTATTCTCAGGGATGCAGGCGGCTTCGACGCGGTGCAGGCCGAATTCCTGGAATGCGGCGGGCAGCAGCAGGCGCAGCGCCGCCGACATCAGGCCCTTGTTGCTGACGCTCTCGCCCATCCAGTACCCGAGGCTGGCGTACTGTGCAGCGCGACGGCGCACGCCGGTCAGGTTCACGCCGCCGACCAGCGCCATGTCGCGGGTGGTGAAGACGTGGAAGCCGTAGCCGCGGTCGTCGCGCCAGTCGCGCACCGTCAGGCGCACGCGCTTGCGATAGGCGGCGCGGGTCAGCATGTCGCTCTCCCACACCGGCTCCCACGGCTCAAGGAAGGCGCGGCTCTGCTCGCGCAGCGCCTGCCAGGCGCGATAGTCGGAGAAGCGCGGCGGGCGCAGGCGCACCTTCGCATCGGCCAGCTCCGGCGGCAGCGGCACATAGCTGGGGCCGAGATCGAACATGCGGGATCAGGAAAGCCGTTTCCGCAGCGCGTCGTACTCCATCACCTGGCCGATCGGGCCGAGCGCGGTCAGCGTCGGCGGCGATTGCGTGAGACGCCGCGCGAGGCGCGTCAGGTCCTCGATCGTGACGGCGTCGATGCGCGCCACCGCCTCCGCCGGCGGGATCGGCCGGCCGTAGATCAGCAGCTGGCTCGCCAGCTGCTCGCAGCGCGCGCTCGGCTTCTCGCGCGACATCAGGGTGGCGGCCCGCAACTGCGCCGCGGCGCGCTTCACTTCCGGCTCGGTCATGTCGTCGGGCAGCTTGGCGAGCTCGTCGCATACCACCGGCAACAGCTCCGCCACTTCCTTCTCGCCGGTGCCGGCGTAGATGCCGAAGATGCCGCCGTCGGCGTAGGAGCTGCTGAAGGAATGGATCGAATAAACCAGGCCGCGCTTTTCGCGGATCTCCTGGAACAGGCGCGAGGACATGCCGCCGCCCAGCAGCTGCGACAGGACCGCGGCCGCATAGTAGTCGGGATCGTTGTAGGTGACGCCGTGGAAGCCGAGCGCGAGGTGCACCTGTTCCAGCTCGCGGCCGAAACGGCCGTCGCCGCCGGCATAACGCGCGCCTTCGGACGGCGGCACGGCGCCGCTCGGCAATCCTGAGAACAGCTTTTCCGCCATCGCCACCAGGGCGTCATGGTCGAGCTGGCCGGACGCCGCCAGCACCATCTGCCCGGCGCGATAGCGGCTCGCCATGTAGCCGGCGACGGTCTCGCGCGGCAGCTCGCGCACGATCTCGGCGCGGCCGAGCACCGGACGGCCCATCGCCTGGTCCGGGAAGGCGATCTCCTGGAAATGGTCGAAGATGATGTCGTCGGGCGTGTCCTCGGCCTGGCCGATCTCCTGCAGCACGACCGCGCGCTCGCGCGTCAGCTCGTCGGCGTCGAAGATCGAGTTCTGCAGGATGTCGGCGAGGATATCGACCACCAGCGGGGTGTCGTCCGCCAGGACCTTGGCGAAGTACGCGGTCTGCTCGCGGCCGGTATAGGCGTTGAGGAAGCCGCCGACATCCTCGATCTCCACCACGATGTCGCGGGCACTGCGCCGGCGCGTGCCCTTGAACGCCATGTGTTCCAGCAGATGCGCGACGCCGTTGTGTTCGGCCGGCTCGTTGCGCGTGCCGACGCCGGCCCAGACACCAAGCGAGGTGGTCTCGACCGAATCCATGCGGTCGGTCGCCACGCGGAATCCGTTGGCGAGTGTGGTGACGCGGACATTGTCCGCTGGAGAGATTTTCATTCAACCATTCCGATCATTGCGCCGGTGCGACAGGACGTAATCCTGCACCGCCTTGAGCGCCTTCGGCAAGCCGGCGATTCGCTCCGGCCGTTCGTGCAGATCGGCGAGGAATTCGGGCAATCCAGGGCGGATACCGGTGGCCTTTTCCACCGCATCCGGGAACTTGGCGGGGTGGGCGGTGCCGAGGGCGACGATCGGGGTCTCGCGGTCGCCGCGGCAGGCCCGGGCGGCATGGATGCCGATGGCGCTGTGGGGGTCGATCAGTTCGCCGGTCGCGTGGTGAAGTTCGCCCATCACGCGCAGGGTGCCGGGATCGTCCAGGGTGGCAGCGCGGAACAGGCCCTCGACGCGGCTCCAGCTTTCCTTGGGCGCTGCGAATGTCCCGGTCTTGCGGAACTCGATCATCGCGTCACCCAGCTTCTTGCCGTCGCGATCGAACAGGTCGAACAGCAGCCGTTCGAGATTCGAAGAGACCTGGATATCCATGCTGGGCGACAGGCTCGGCTCGACGCTGCTGATTTCCATGCGCCCGGTCTTGAAAAAGCGCGCCAGGATGTCATTGCGGTTGGCGCCGACGATCAGCGGCGCCAGGTCGAAGCCCATCTGGCGCGCGACATAACCGGCGAAGATGTTGCCGAAATTGCCGCTCGGCACCGCGAAGCCGATGCGCCGGTCGGGTGCGCCGAGCGCCACCGCGGCGGCGGCGTAATAGACCACCTGCGCCATCACGCGCGCCCAGTTGATCGAGTTCACCGCTGACATGTTGATGGAGTCGCGGAAGGCGTGATCGTTGAACATCGCCTTCACCAGGTCCTGGCAATCGTCGAACGAACCGTCGACGGCGATGTTGAAGACGTTGGCGGAATCGATGGTGGTCATCTGGCGGCGCTGCACCTCGGACACGCGGCCCTTGGGATGCAGCATGAAGATGTCGATGCCGGCGCGGTCTCGGCAAGCCTCGAGCGCGGCCGAGCCGGTGTCGCCGGAGGTGGCGCCGATGATGGTGGCGCGCGCGCCGCGCTTGGCGAGAACGTGATTGTAGAGCCGGCCGACCAGCTGCAGCGCCACGTCCTTGAAGGCGAGGGTCGGGCCGTGGAACAACTCCATGAACCACAGATTGTCGTCGAGCTGCTTGAGCGGCACGACCGCCTGGTGGCGGAAGGTGCCGTAGGCGTCCGCGATCATGGCCTGGAGGTCGGCATCGGCGATCTCGCCGCCGACGAACGGCCGCATGATGCGGAAGGCGATCTCCTCGTAGCGCAGGCCGCGCAGGGCACGGATCTCGTCCGCGCTCAACCTGGGCCAGGTTTCCGGCACATAGAGCCCGCCATCGCGCGCCAGGCCCGCGAGGAGCACATCGGTGAAACCAAGCGCCGGAGCGGCGCCGCGGGTCGAGATGTAACGCAAGGGAACGTCCTCAGCCGGAAGTCGGGGCAGACCTTAGTAAGGGCGCAGCTTTGCCGCAAGGCGCGGCCGGAACCAGTGAGATTTCGGCATGGTGGCCGCCCTTCCGGTACTCCCCATTTGCCGGTTCTCTTACCGTCACCCCGGCCTTGAGCCGGGGTCCACTCCTCCGCCGCTCCAGCGTCGGCCCAATGGACCCCGGATCACGCCGCTTCGCGGCTGTCCGGGGTGACGTGAGGAGCAGTGGCGGCCGAACCTAGCTCAGATACCGCCGCTCCAGGTGGCGCTTGAACACGCCGACATCCAGCGGGCGGCCGGTGGCGCGGGTGACGAGTTCGGGCGTCGAGAGGCTGGAGCCGAGGCCGTGGACATTGGTCTTCAGCCAGCCCTGCAGCGTGGTGAACTTGCCCTGCTCGATCTCCGCCGGGATTTCGGGATGCGCCGCGCAGGCGGCTTCGAACAGCTGCGCGGCGGTCATGGCGCCGAGGCTGTAGCACGGGAAGTAGCCGAAGGCGCCGTCGTACCAATGCACGTCCTGCAGCACGCCTTCGCGGTCGGACGGCACGTCAAGGCCGAGCAGATTCTTGAACTCGGCGTTCCACACGCCGGGCACGTCGGCGAGCTGGAGGTCGCCGCGGAACAGCGCCTTCTCGATCCCGTAGCGCAGGATGACGTGGGCCGGATAGGTCACCTCGTCGGCATCGACCCGGATGAAGCCGGGTTGCACGCGGCTGTAGATCAGCTGCAGATTCTCCGGCGACAGCGCCGCGTCGTTGCCGGGGAAGGTCTCGCGCAGCAGGCCGGAGAGGTGCTTGCAGAACTGCGCGCTGCGCGCCGCCTGCATCTCCATCAGCAGCGACTGGCTCTCGTGCACGGTCATGCCGCGGGCCTGGCCGACCGGCTGCAGGCGCCATTCGGTCGGCAGGTTGCGCTCGTAGAGCGCGTGGCCGGTCTCGTGGATCACGCCCATCAGGGCCTGCACGAAATGATCCTCGCTGTAGCGCGTGGTGATGCGCACGTCCTCCGGCACGCCGCCGCAGAACGGGTGATGGCTCTCGTCCAGCCGACCATGCTTGAAGTCGAAGCCGAGGCCCTGCATCAGGCGCTTGGCGAGCTCCTTCTGCACCGACTGCGGGAACGGGCCCTTGGGCTCGATCGGCTTGCCGCGCCTGGCCTGGTGCTCCAGCACGCGCGGCAGGAATTCCGGCAGGAAGGCGCCGTAATCGGCGAAGATGCGATCGATATCTGCCTCGCGCGCGCCCGCCTCGTACTGATCCATCATCGCTTCGTAGGGGCTGCAGCCGAGCTTCTCGGCCTTGGCCGCAGCCGCCTGGCGCGTCAGGTTCAGCACCTCCGACAGCAGCGGGAAGACCGCGGCGAAGTCCGCCTTGGGCCGCGCCTCGCGCCACACCGCCTCGCAGGCGGTGCAAGCCTTGCTCATCGCCTCGACCAGCGCGGAATCGAGCGCCGTCGCATGGGTGTAGCTGCGCCGCATCTCGGCGAGGTTGGCACGCTGCCAGAGCGTGAGGCCGGACGCCTCCTCCTCCGCCTGATCCAGCAGGCCGCCGGTCTCGGCGTCGGTCAGGATCTCGTGGCACACCACGCCCAGGGTCGCCAGCTGCTCGGCGCGCGCCGGGCGGCCGCCGTCGGGCATGACGGTCGCCATGTCCCAATGCAGCATGCCCGAGGCCTCCTGCAAGGCGGACAGGCGGCGGAAGCGCTGCTCCAGCCTGCCGTAGGCGCTGCCGGGGAAATTCAGCGGCTTGTTCATGTGCGGCGCTCGCGTTCCAGCTTCAGGTGATAGAGCACATAGATTACGGCCAGCGCGGCCGCCAGCAAACCCCAGGTGATCGCGTATTGCAGGTGGTCGTTCGGCAGCTCGATCCGGGTCTGCCCGCCAACCGGGTATTTGCCGGGATTCTCGGCCGGGCCGGCGTCGACATACAGGTCGGTGCGCAGATCGACGCCCGAGGCTGCCGCCATCGCCGGTGGGTCGACGAAGAACCACATATTATGCTCGGGCTCATTGTCGGGCTGCATCCAAGCTTGACCATGCGGCAGGCGCGCGACCCCTTCCAGGGCCTGGACGCCCGCCACCTGCCCCTCCGCGCGCTGATCCGGCAGCTTGCGCTCGACCGGGACCCAGCCCCGATCGACCAGCACGCTGCCCCCACCGGCCAGCATGAACGGCGTCAGGACATGATAGCCGGCATTGCCGTTCAGCGACCTGGCGCCGAGATAGAGCTCCTTGTCATGCGCAAAGGCGCCTTCGAGACGGACCCGCCGATATTCGATGCCGGCGGGATCGGCGCCGCCCGGCTGACCGCTCGGGGCCGGCAAGGAGACCGGCGCCTCCGCTACGCGGGTTTCGCGCTCGGCGATCAGCGCCTGTTTCCAATAGAGCCGCTGCACCTGCCAGACGCACAGGGCGACCAGCACGATGAAGGCAGGCACGGAAATGAGGGTCGGCCACAGGGTCGGCCGGAAACGAAGCTTGCTCAGCATGCGGTCAGACCCTGTGCTCGCCGGCCTTGTGCTTGAACTGCAGGCCGAGCATCGCGCCCTTGGCCGGCCGCAACAGCCACAACGACAAGCCGGTGACGACGATCGGCCACAGGATGGCATGCAGCCAGATCGGCGGCTCGAACACCGCCCACACCACGAACACCAGCGGCACGGTGATGATGAGGACGATGAACATCACGAACACCGCCGGCCCGTCGCCGCTGTCCATCGCACCGAGATCGAGGCCGCAGGACTCGCATTTGTCCGCGACCTTGAGATAGCCGGAAAACAATCTGCCGCGCCCGCAGCGCGGGCAGCGGCAGCTGAAACCGGCGGAGACCGGCGAGACGCTCATCGTCCCGCCGTCCCAGGACCATGACGTCTAGTGCGCTGGATGCGGCGCATTCGCCCCGCCCCAGATGTAGACGAAGATGAACAGGAACAGCCACACCACGTCGACGAAGTGCCAGTACCAGGCGGCAGCCTCGAAGCCGAAGTGATGGTCGGGCGTGAAGTGGCCCTTGATCGAGCGGATCAGGCACACGATCAGGAAGGTGGTGCCGACGATCACGTGGAAACCGTGGAAACCGGTCGCCATGAAGAAGGTCGAGGCGAACACCGTGTCCTTGAAGGTGTACGGCGCGTGCGCGTACTCGTACGCCTGGACCGCGGTGAACAGCAGGCCAAGCGCGACCGTGAACGAGAGGCCCTGGATCAGGCCCTTGCGGTCGCCTTCGCGCAGCGCGTGGTGCGCCCAGGTGACGGTGCAGCCCGAGGTCAGCAGGATCAGCGTGTTCAGCAGCGGCAGCGAGAACGGATCGAAGGTCAGGATGCCCTGCGGCGGCCACACGCTGCCGACCGCTTCCTTCGGGAACAGCGAGGCGTCGAAGAAGGCCCAGAAGAAGGCCGCGAAGAACATGACTTCGGAGGCGATGAACAGCGCCATGCCGTAGCGCAGGCCGATCTGCACCACGCCGGTATGATGGCCCTGATGCTCGCCCTCCGAGACCACGTCCATCCACCACATGAACAGGGTCAGCACCAGCAAGCCGATGCCCGGCGCGATCCACCACAGGCCGTGGCCGTGCATGTACTGCACCAACCCGAAGGTCAGCGCCAGGGCGCCGATCGAGCCGACCAGCGGCCAGGGGCTGGGATCCACCAGATGATACGGATGGTTGGGCTTGTGGGCGTCGTGACCGCCCCCATGGTGACCGCTGGGGTGGGCGTCCGCGTGGGTTGCGCTCATCGTTGGTTCCTTCGTCTCGGCTCTGCGATCAATTTACGGGACTGGGCTGGGCGTCGCCAGCCTGGCCGTTCTGGGCTTGTCCGACCTTCTGCTGCGCTGCGCCGTCATCGGCGGAGCGGAAAAAGGTGTAGGACAGGGTCACATCGTTCAATTTCCTCAGCGCGGGGTCGTCCAGAACCGCCGGATCGATGAAGAAGCTGACCGGCATCTCGACCCGCTGGCCCGGCTGCAGCGTCTGCTCGGTGAAGCAGAAGCACTCGATCTTGGTGAAATACGGGCCGAACACTTCCGGCGACACGTTGAAGGTCGCGCGCCCGGTGACCGGCTTGGATTCCAGATTCTCGGCCACATAGAAGGCGAGCTTGTTCTCGCCGATCTTGAGCTCGAGGTTGCGCTGCAGCGGCTGGAAATGCCAGCCGAGGCCGGCGGCGACATCGGCAGTGAAGGTGACGCGGATGGTGCGGTCGGAGATTTCGGTCGGCGCCGCTGACGCGCGCTGCGGCGTGCCGTCGAAGCCGGTGACCTCGCAGAACAGCCGGTACAGCGGCACCGAGGCATAAGCGAGCCCGGTCATGCCGGCGACCACGCCCACCAGCACCATGAGCAGGTTGAGATTGCGCCGCTGCTGGGAGGAATGAGCCATCAGCCCCCCTTCATCCGCACGATGGTGACGACGTAGACGATCAGCACGAACGCGGCAAGGGCGAGCAGGATCGCCCAGTTGCGTGCGCGCTGGCGGCGGCTGCGCTCGTCTCGCACGGGAGTCTGGCCCGGATCTACCTGGCGCGCGGTCATGAGCCGAACAGCTCCACGAGGCCCGGCGCGCGGTCGAGGATCAGCGCGGCGAAATGGCCGAACAGATACAGCAGCGAGAAACCGAACATCGCCTTGGCGGCGCGGTGGCCGTCGCGTTCGCGCAGGACCGCGATCGCGTGGCCGATGAAAGCGAGGTTGAGCCCGATGGCGACCGCCGCGTAGATCACGCCGGCGACGCCGAGCCACGCCGGCACCAGCGCGATCGGCGCCAGCAGCAGCGTATAGAGCAGCATCTGGATCTTGGTCGAGCGCTGGCCCGCCACCACCGGCATCATGGGCACGCCGGCCTTGGCGTAGTCGCCTTCGCGGAACAGCGACAGCGCCCAGAAATGCGGCGGCGTCCACATGAAGATCAGCAGGAACAGCGAGATCGAGGCGAGGCTGATATCGCCGGTGACCGCCGCCCAGCCGATCATCGGCGGGAACGCGCCCGAGGCGCCGCCGATCACGATGTTCTGCGGCGTGCGGCGCTTCAGCCACATGGTGTAGATCACGACGTAGAAGAAGATGGTGAAGGCAAGCAGCCCAGCCGCCGTCCAGTTGACCGCCAGCCCCATCAGCATGACCGAGAACACGGCCAGCACGCCGCCGAAGCTCAAGGCCGCGTCAGGCTCGACCGCGCCGCGCGGGATCGGCCGGCCGCAGGTGCGGTTCATGACCGCGTCGATGTCGCGGTCGAACCACATGTTGATGGCGCCCGAGGCGCCGGCGCCGACCGCGATGCACAGCACCGTAACCGCGCCGATCAGCGGATGGATATGGCCCGGCGCCACCGCCAGGCCGGCAAAGCCGGAGAACACCACCAGCGACATGACTCGCGGCTTCAGCAACGCGATGAAGTCGCGGATGCTGCCGCCGTCGGCGGTGAGCTGCTCGCTGAGCAATGTTGGGGCGACGCGAGTCATGGAATCGGCTGTCTCTCAATCGGATGGCTGCGGGGTCGTCCCCCGCATCCATCGGTCTCTTGTCTTCAGTGCGCTTCGCTCTTGATCTGCGGCAGATCGTTGAAGGTGTGGAACGGCGGCGGCGAGGACAAGGTCCACTCCAGCGTCGTCGCGCCCACGCCCCACGGATTGTCGGCAGCCTTGCGGCCGGCGAGCAAGGTGTAGAGCGCGACGCCGATGAACCACACGGTCGCAGCCGCCGAGATGAAGGCGCCGATCGACGAGATGTGGTTCCAGAAGTAGAACGCCTCCGGGTAGTCCGGATACCGGCGCGGCATGCCCTGCAGGCCGAGGAAATGCTGCGGGAAGAACGTCAGGTTGACGCCCACGAAGGTGGTCCAGAAGTGGATCTTGCCGGCCCACTCCGGATACTGCCGGCCCGACATCTTGCCGATCCAGTAGTAGTAGCCGCAGAAGATCGCGAACACCGCGCCGAGGCTGAGCACGTAGTGGAAGTGCGCAACCACGTAGTAGGTGTCGTGGAACGCGACGTCGACCGGCGCATTCGACAGCACGACGCCCGTCACGCCGCCGAGCGTGAACAGGAAGATGAGTCCGACGGCCCACAGCATCGGGGTGTCGAAGCGGATCGAGCCGCCCCACATGGTGGCGATCCAGGAAAAGATCTTCACGCCGGTCGGCACCGCGATCACCATGGTCGCCGCCATGAAGTAGGCGCGGGTGTCGACGTCCATGCCGACGGTGTACATGTGGTGCGCCCACACCACGAAGCCGACCAGGCCGATCGCGACCATGGCGTAGGCCATGCCGAGATAGCCGAACACCGGCTTCTTCGAGAAGGTGGAGATCACCTGGCTGATGATGCCGAAGCCCGGCAAAATCAGGATGTACACTTCGGGGTGGCCGAAGAACCAGAACAGATGCTGGAACAGGATCGGATCGCCGCCGCCTTCCGGCTTGAAGAAGTTGGAGCCGAAGTTTCGGTCGGTCAGCAGCATGGTGATCGCGCCGGCGAGAACCGGCAGCGACAGCAGCAGCAGGAACGCCGTCACCAGCACCGACCACACGAACAGCGGCATCTTGTGCAGGGTCATGCCCGGCGCGCGCATGTTGAAGATGGTGGTGATGAAGTTGATGGCGCCGAGGATCGAGGCCGCGCCCGCCATGTGCAGCGCGAAGATGCCCATGTCGACCGCGCGGCCGCCCTGGTAGTCGCCGTTCGAGAGCGGCGGATAGAGCGTCCAGCCGGTGCCGGCGCCGCCATCGACGAAGGTCGAGGACACCAGCATGATCAGCGCGACCACCGTCAGCCAGTAGCTGATGTTGTTCATGCGCGGGAACGCCATGTCGGGCGCGCCGATCATCAGCGGCACGAACCAGTTGCCGAAGCCGCCGATCAGCGCGGGCATGACGGTGAAGAAGATCATCAGCAGCGCGTGGGCGGTGATTACCACGTTCCAGTGCTGGCCGTCGGGTTCGCCATCGGTGCCGAAATACTGGATGCCCGGCTCCATCAGCTCCATGCGCATGTAGACCGAGAAGGCGAGGCCGAGCAGGCCCGACACGACCGCGAGGATCAGGTAGAGCGTGCCGATGTCCTTGTGGTTGGTCGAATAGAACCAGCGCGTGAAGAAACCGGGCTTATGGTCGCCGTGATCGTCGTGACCGTAACCGGAGTGGGATGTCGTAACGGGGCTCATGGCTGTAATCCCTTGAGGCGAATTCTGCTGTTTTACTCGGCGGCGGCGACGTCTTGAGTCGGCTCGGTTCCGTCGACCTTGGCGAACTTCTGCTGCGCCTCGGTCACCCAGGCCTGGTACTCTTCCTTGGTCACCGCGCGCACCTTGATCGGCATGTAGGCATGCTCGACGCCGCACAGCTCCGAGCACTGGCCGTAATAGATCCCGGGGCGCTTGATGTTGAACCAGCTCTCGTTGGTCCGGCCCGGCACGGCGTCGTGCTTCACGCCGAACGCCGGCACGGTCCAGGCGTGGATCACGTCAAAGCCGGTGATCTGGATGCGGATGTCGGTCTCGATCGGCAGCACGACTTCATTGTCGGTGTCGAGCAGGTAGAGCTGGCCCGGCTGCAAGTCCTCCTTGCGGACGATGCGCGCATCGAAGGTGAAGTTGCCGTTGTCGGGATATTCGTAGCTCCAGTACCACTGATGGCCGATCGCACGGACGGTGAGGCCGGGGGTCGGGATCTCCAGCTGCCGGTAGAGCAGCGGGAACGAGAAAACCGCAAGGAAGACGAGGATGAGGGCCGGGAGCACGGTCCAGGCGACCTCGAGCGTCGTGTTGTGGGTGTTCTTGGACGGGACCGGGTTCTTGGATTCGCGGAAGCGGTACCACACGATGAACAGCAGGCCGAGCACGAACAGGGTGATGATCGTGATGATCGGCATCAGCACCACGTTGTGGAGGAAGTCCATCTTCTCGGCCAGCTCGGTCGCCGGCGCCTGCAGCCCGATACCCTTATCGTGCGGCGCGCCCAGAACCGGGGCGCTTTCCTGGGCCAGGGCCGGCATCGCCGATAGGGCGAGTCCCACCACAGCGGCCGCGACAGACCAAATCCTCGATTGTGTCATCTTCAGCTTCCCATTCCTGCCGCTGTTCCGGACCATCATGTCCGTCAGCGTCCCAGACCACCCGGTGCCGACTGGCTCGGCCACAGGGTAGCTTCGTTAAAACTCACAGGCCGGTTGGACGCTTTGGCGCACGCGACAGACGCGACGGTACCCCCGTCCCCACGGTCGGGCGGCAAGCTACACCCCCGTCCCCGGAACCTCAAGTATTCCGGGGACTTGTGCCATGTCGGGAGACTCGCCGGAAAGCGCCGGACAACGGTCGTGCGACGATCCGCCGCATAAATGCCACAGCGCCCACCGGCCCGGCTCCGAGCGCCCTTTCGCGCGATGACGACTGACAGGGTGGACTGGGACGGCTATCGTGCCCACATTGTTTTCAAAGCCATATCGCCCACGCCGCCGGCAATCTTGGGAGCGCCCCGATGTCCGCCATCGCCGTCACCGACGACCTGTTCTTCAATCGCGCCGGGCTCGACCGCGGCAAGTCGGAGCGGACCGTGGCGGAGGCCCTCAAGGGCGGCGATGACGGCGAGCTGTTCCTGGAGTTCAACCAGTCCGAGGCCCTCGCCTTCGACGACGGCAAGCTCAAGAGCGCCAGCTTCGACGTGACCCAGGGCTTTGGCCTGCGCGCGGTGGCGGGCGAGGCGCACGCCTATGCCCACGCCAGCGACCTGTCGGACGCCGCCCTGCAGCGCGCCGCCGCCACCGTGAAGGCGGTGCACGCCGGCTACGGCGGGACCCTGGCGGAGCCGCCGCAGGGCACCAACCGGCATCTCTATTCCGACGACAATCCGCTGGCCAAGATGGAGTTCGGCGCCAAGGTCGCGCTGCTCCAGGAGATCGACGCCTATGCCCGCGCCAAGGATCCGCGCGTCAAGCAGGTGATGGCCTCGATCTCCGGCAACTGGCAGGCGGTGCAGATCATCCGCGGCGACGGCAGCCGCGCCGCCGATATCCGGCCGCTGGTGCGGCTCAATATCTCCGTGATGGTCGAGGAGAACGGCCGCATGGAGACCGGCAGCCACGGCACCGGTGGGCGCTTCGCCTATGAGCTGGTGGTTGATCCGGCCCACTGGCGGGCCAGCGTCGACGAGGCGCTGCGCCAGGCCTTCGTCAACCTCGGCTCGGTCCCCGCTCCCGCCGGCGAGATGCAGGTGGTGCTGGGCGCCGGCTGGCCCGGCATCCTGCTGCACGAGGCGATCGGCCATGGACTCGAGGGCGACTTCAATCGCAAGAAGACCTCGGCCTTCGCCGGCCTGATGGGCAAGCAGGTGGCGGCCAAGGGCGTGACCGTGATCGACGACGGCACCATCCACGACCGGCGTGGCTCGCTCACCATCGACGACGAAGGCACGCCGAGCCAGCGCACCGTGCTGATCGAGGACGGCATCCTCACCGGTTACATCCAGGACCGGCAGAACGCGCGCCTGATGGGCATGAAGCCGACCGGCAACGGACGGCGGCAGAGCTTCGCCCACCATCCGATGCCGCGCATGACCAACACCATCATGCTGGGCGGCGGTCACGCGCCGGAGGAGATCCTCAAGTCGGTGAAGAAGGGGCTCTACGCCGTCAACTTCGGCGGCGGCCAGGTCGACATCACATCGGGCAAGTTCGTGTTCTCCGCCTCCGAGGCCTACCTGATCGAGGACGGCAAGGTCGGGCCGGCGGTCAAGGGCGCGACCCTGATCGGCAACGGTCCGGACGTGCTGACCAAGGTCTCTATGATCGGCAACGACATGAAGCTCGACCCCGGCATCGGCACCTGCGGCAAGGACGGCCAGGGCGTGCCGGTGGGCGTCGGCCAGCCGACCATGCGGATCGATGGGCTGACGGTCGGCGGTACCGCCGCCTAGCTCGACGGCCTCGCCTGGGGACTGCGCTCCCGCCACAGCAGGCTCGCGCTCGGCAATCCGAGGAAGCTGCTCGCCAGGAAAACTGCGCGCACGATCAGCGCCAGCAGGAAGCTATGCGCTGCCGGAACTCCGGCGAGGCCCAGCAGCGCGACGATGGTCGCTTCGAAGATGCCGATGCCGCCGAGCGAGATCGGGATAGAACTCGTGATCGCCGCCGCCGCGCAGGCCAGCACGATGGTCGGCAAGCCGACGCTATCGCCGATGTCCGACAGGATCAGCTGCCAGATCGCGAAGATCAGCGCGACATTGACGAGGCTCGCCACCCAGAAGCCGAGCGCGGCGCGGCGGTGGCGGCGCATGCGCGTCTGCATGCGGCCGGTCTCGATCAGGATGGTGGCGAACAGGCGCCACGCGGTCTGCAACAGGCCGCCATGCGCGACGTCGCTGTCGGCAGAGCGCCGACCGAGCCAATAGAGGATGAGGATCAGCAGCGCGATGCCGATGGCGCCGGCGGCGACGATGAGCGCGCGCAGCCAGGGCTGCAGCCACGGCATCGGCATGAGCGCGGCGAGCGCGGCCAGCAGCACATAGAGCGCGAGCTGCATCAGGCGTTCGTAGGCGACCGCGCCGATCGCGGTCGACGCGCGGCCGCAAGCCTTGGTGAGCAGCACCACCCGCAGGCCGTCCGAGCCCAGCGTACCCGGCAGGAAGTTGCTGAGGAACAGCCCGGCAAACACACTGTGCCACGAGCGCATCCAGGATTCGCGCACGCCCAGCATGTCGAGCAGCGCGCGCCAGCGCAGCACCAGCGACGCCTGCGCGCTGAGACAGCACAGGGCGACGACGAACATCGCGCCGAGGGATAGTGCGGCGGCTGCTTCGCGCAGCTGGGTCCAATCGACGATCGCGATCAATGCCGCGAGCAGGGCGAGGCTGACGCCGATCTGCAGCGCCAGCGTCAGCCAGCGCGGCAGAGAGCGGCGTCGGACGAGCTCGCTCACTGTCGCTCCAACAACGAAGCAAACATCGCCTTCCCCCACAACGGGGGAAGGGGCTCAGCGAGTGTGTCTGCGCGTCCGCGCACGCTATCCCGCATTGCTCGAGCGGCGCGCCGGCAGGGCGTCGAGGATCTTCTGGCGCTCGTCCGGCGGCGAGATGATCCAGTCGCGGATCTCGTCGATGGTGCGGTGGCAGCCGATGCACCAGCCGGTCTTGGGATCGATCTGGCAGACGCTGATGCAGGGCGACGGCGGCCCGCTCGCCAACAGGCGGCGGCGCTCTTCGCGGCGCTTCTCGCGCGCCAGTTGGCGTTGTTGCTCGTCGCTCATCATTCCAGGCCGGCTCTGTGATCGAGGCCACGCCGGGCCAGCAGCGGATTTGCGGCGGCGCGGCGGCGGTCTAATATCACGCCCGCCAGAGTCTTGAACAGCAGGGTCCCGACCAGGTCCCATTGGGGGGGGAGAAGCCAGTGCCGCCGACGACCGGCCGTTGGGGGCGGATCATCGCCGTCACCCGCCTCGCCACCGGACTCATCCTGTTGTTCTACGTCTTGACCCACAACCTCAACCACGCGCTGGGGCTGATCTCGCTGTCCGCCATGGAGGCCGGGCGCACGGTCTTTCTCGGCTTCTGGCGGCCGCTCGAGCTCGTGCTGCTGCTGGCGGCCTTGCTGCATCTCTCGATCGGGTTGCGCGCGCTCTACCGGCGCAAGAGCCTGCGCATGCCGTTCCTGGAGGCGACCCAGCTGACGCTCGGCCTCGCCGCGCCGCCGCTGCTGTTGCTGCATATCGTCGGCACCGCGGTGGCTCATGCGCTCTACGGTGTCGAGGACCGCTATGCCTATGTGCTGTGGGTGATCTGGACCGTCTCGCCCGGCCTCGGCATGCTGCAATCGCTCGCCCTGGTGGTGACCTGGATCCACGGCTGCATCGGCCTCAATTACTGGCTGCGCGTGAAGGCCTGGTTCCCGCCCTGGCGCCTCTTGCTCGGTGCGCTGGCGCTGCTGATCCCGGTGCTGGCGTTGCTGGGGTTCGTCGCCGGCGCGCGCGAAGTGGCGCAGTTGGCCGCCGATCCGGCCTGGGTGCCGACACTCGACGCGCAGGTCAACCTGGCCGCGCCGGAGGAGGTCGCGTTCCTCTACCGGCTGCGCGACTGGTTGATGCTGGCGTTCGTCGCCATCGTCGGCGGCGTGTTCGTGGCGCGTATCGTGCGCACGCTGGCGACGCGCCGGCGCGCGATCGCGATCACCTATCCCGACGGCAAGCGCGTCATCATCCAGCCCGGCACCACCTTGCTCGAGGCCAGCCGCATCGGCGGCGTCCCCCATGCCGCGGTGTGCGGCGGGCGCAGCCGCTGCTCCACCTGCCGCGTGCGCGTGATCGAGGGCGCCGAGTCGCTGCCGCCGGCACAGGAGGAGGAAGAACGCGTGCTCACGCGCATCCACGCCGCGCCCGGTGTGCGTCTGGCCTGCCAGACACGCCCCACCGCCGCCGTCACCATCCAGCCGCTGCTGCCGCCGCAGATCACCGCGCCGAAGGCGCTGTCCGGCGGCGATGTCAGCCAGGGCAAGGAGCAGGAGGTGGCGGTGCTGTTCGCGGACCTGCGCGGCTTCACCAGCATGGCGGAACGGCGCCTGCCCTATGACGTGGTGTTCCTGCTGAACCAGTATTTCCGCCTCACCGGCGAAGCGGTCGTCGCGGCCGGCGGCCACGTCGACAAGTTCATCGGCGACGGCGTGATGGCGGTGTTCGGCCTGCGCGGCCGGCCGGAGCTGGCTTCGGCCCAGGCGCTCGACGCCGCGCGGCGGATGGCGCGGGCGCTCGAGATCTTCAACGCCCAGCACCATGCCGAGCTGAAGACGCCCTTTCGCATCGGCATTGGAATCCATTTCGGCCCGGCGATCGTCGGCGAGATGGGTTTCCCGCCGGCTTTGTCGCTGACCGCGATCGGCGATACGGTGAACACAGCAAGCCGACTCGAGAGCGCCACCAAGGAAGAAAATTGCCAGCTGTTGATCTCCGAAACCGTCGCGAACGGCGCAGACCTGCCGCAGGATATCGGCCGGCGCTGCGAGATCGCACTGCGCGGCCGAGAGCAGAAGCTGGTGGCGGTCGCGATCGACAATGCGGCCGCGCTGCCGGCATCGGCATGAGGGGACCGACATGACGCACCGCCATACACCCGACCTGATTCCGCTGCGCATGGACCACGCCTATCTGCGCGGCGCGCCGGGCAGCGCCTACTGGTCGATCGCGCCGCACCTGATCCAGCAGGCGACCGATTCGTCCTGCTCGCTCGCCACCGCGGTGATGCTGCTGAACACGGTGCGCGGTTGCGAGGGGCACCTCCGGCACACCGGCCCGGTCAGCGAGGACAGCCTGCTCGACACGCTCGGCGACGAGGTGTGGCGCACGTCCGTGGCCCAGGACGGCAACGGGCTCAGCCTGACCGAGTTCGCTGCGTGCATGGAGCGCGCCCTCGCCACCTTCGAATGCGGCGGCAGCTGGCGCATCGAGATCGTGCCGGTGACGGATGCCGATGCCGTGACCGGCGGCCTGCGCGCGGCGCTCACGGAGATGGAGCGCAGCGGCACGGGATTCGCCGCCGCCAATTTCCATCTCGACCTGTTCTATGGCGATGGCGTCGATGTCGGGCACTTCTCGCCGATCGGCGCCTACGACGCGGCGCGCGACCTGGTGCTCATGCTCGACGTCTACAAGAAGGACTACGAGCCGGTCTGGGCCCCGCTGCCGCGCCTCGCCAAGGCGATGGCGACGCTGAGCCGCAAGACCGGGGAGCCACGCGGGTATGCGCTGGTAAGCCGGAGGAAGTAGGCGCTAGCGCCACCGCCCAAACGCCGTCACCCCGGACAGCCGCGAAGCGGCGTGATCCGGGGTCCATGGCGCAAACGCAGAGCGGTGGAGGAGTGGACCCCGGCTCGCGCTGCGCTTGGCCAGGGTGACGGTGAGTGTGTGGCCTGGAAGAGCGAGCGTCGCTTACGACAGCCCGTGCTCTTCCTTGTAGTCCTCGATCTCGTCCTCGAGATCGTCGAACTCATCGCAATCGCCGCAGGCGC
>PNKY01000003.1 GCA_013822765.1 Rhodospirillum sp. | reverse complement strand
GCCTCGGCCACATCGCCGACATAGACCGGCTGGAACCGGGTCTTGCCGCCGCCGATCAGCGGCAGGGCAGGCGCCAGCTGCGCCATGCGGGCGAAGCGGTTGAAGAAGCCGTCCTCCGCCCCGAACACGATCGACGGGCGCAGGATGGTAGCGGGGGGGAATGCCTGCCGCACCGCGGCTTCGCCGGCCGCCTTGGTGCGCGCATAGGCTGAATCGGAGTTGGCGTCGGCGCCAATGGCGGAGATGTGGACCAGATGCCGCGCCCCGGCACGCGCCGCTTCCTCGGCGATCGCCTTCGCGCCCTCGGCCTGGACGGCCTCGAATTTCTGCGGGCCGCCCTCGTGCAGGATGCCGACCAGGTTGACCACCGCGTCGGCCCCGGCGACGGCGCGCGCGACCGAGGCGCGGTCGCGGACGTTGGCGGCGACCGGCGTCACCTGCCCGACCACGCCGGCAGTCTTCAGGAACAAGGCCTCGTCCGGGCGGCGCACCGCGACCCGCACCAGCCACCCGGCGCGCGCCAGATTGGTCACCACATAGCGTCCGATGAACCCCGATCCACCGAACACCGTTGCCAAGCGCTGCATGGACTCCCCCGTCCCGAGAGGTCGTTGATTTTGGCTAGGTATGTGGCAAGCAATCGGCTTTGTAAACGCCGCTGTCGGACCGCCAAATGGCGGTTGACTTTGAGCGCGTTCTGGACAGAATGCGCCGCGCCGCGCGACCCGCCATCGGGTTGCCTGGCCCAGGTGGCGGAATTGGTAGACGCGCAGGTTTCAGGTACCTGTGGGGCAACCCGTGGAGGTTCGAGTCCTCTCCTGGGCACCATCTCAAAGACAAACGAGCATGGGGTCGGCCGCAGCCGGCGGCGCAATGCGCCTGCGGGCGCTTTGCCAAACGCCGCGATTGGCGGCAGGATGACGGCAATGTCCGAATCGACCGGTAGAGGAATCTGAATGACCATCGAGCTGCACCGCGGCGATCTCCCCGCGGGCCTGAAGCTCGGGCCGGTGGTTGCGGTCGATACCGAGACCATGGGCCTCAACCCGGTGCGCGACCGGCTGTGCCTGGTGCAGCTGAGCCAGGGCGACGGCATCTGCCACCTGGTGCAGATCGCCAAGCCGCCCAAGGGCCAGCGCGCCACCGCCCCCCATCTCAAGGCCCTGTTGGAGGACCGCAACGTCCTGAAGCTGTTCCACTTTGCGCGCTTCGACTTGAGCGCGCTCAAGGCCAATCTCGATGTCGATTGCGCGCCGGTCTACTGCACCAAGATCGCGGCCAAGCTGGTGCGCACCTTCACCGACCGGCACGGCCTCAAGGATCTGTGCCGGGAATTGCTGGGCATTGACCTTTCCAAGCAGCAGCAGAGCTCGGACTGGGGGGCAGAAACCCTGTCGCCGGACCAGCTGAAATACGCCGCCGCCGATGTCCTCTATCTGCATCAGCTGAAGGACAAGCTGGACCCGATCCTGGAGCGGGAAGGGCGCCGCGCGCTGGCGGAGGGCTGCTTCGGCTTCCTGCCGACACGGGCCGCCCTGGATCGGCTGGGCTGGGATCAGCCCGATATTTTCGAGCACTGACCCGCGCACGCTCGACAGATCGAGATTCTCCGTTGCTGCGCAAAGGCTTGGCTGATCCCAGGTTTGGCGGGCGGCGGGACTTCGCTGGATTTGCCGGGCGCGCAGCGCTATGGTCCGGCAGTCTTGATGGATTGCCGCCGTAGATTGAGGAGAGGGCATTGACGGCACGGGCAAGAGGCGAGGCGAGCGAGGCGCGAAAAACGCCCGCGTCGCCCGCGCACGCATCTTCCGCTACGGAAGGACCGGCAGCCGAAGGGCTGGAGGCGGCGCGGCGCGTCCTGACCCAGGAGGCCGATGCCCTGGTGCGCCTGGCCGGCGACCTCGACGAGCGGATCGGCCGCGCGCTCGACATCCTGGCCGGGGTGACCGGCCGCGTCGTCATCACCGGCATGGGCAAGAGCGGCCACGTCGCGCGCAAGATCGCAGCGACCTTCGCCTCCACCGGAACGCCGTCGCTGTTCGTCCATCCAGCCGAAGCCAGCCACGGCGACCTTGGCATGGTGACCGCTGGCGATGCGGTGGTCGCGCTCTCCAACTCCGGCGAGACCTTCGAGCTGGCGGACATCGTCAGCCACACCCGCCGCTGGTCCATCCCACTCATCGCCATCACCTCCAATGCCGCCAGTACGCTGGGCACCGCAGCCGATGTCACGCTGCCGCTGCCGAAGGTCGGCGAGGCCGGCTCGATGGCGATCGCGCCCACCACCTCCACCACCATGATGCTGGCGCTGGGCGACGCGCTGGCGGTGGCGCTGCTGGAACGCAAAGGTTTCTCAACGGACGATTTCCGCGCCCTGCACCCGGGTGGCAAGCTCGGGCAGAAGCTGCTGCGGGTCGCCGATCTCATGCATGTGGGCAAAGAACTGCCGCTGATCAGCGTTGAATCGGGGATGCAGCAGGCGATCCTGGAGATGACTGCCAAGACCTATGGCTGCGTCGGCGCAATCGATGCCGGCGGCCATCTGGCGGGAATCATCACCGACGGTGACTTGCGGCGCCATATCGATGATGCCGATCTGCTGCGCCGTACCGTGCGCGATGTGATGACGGCGCATCCGCGCACCATCCGGACCGGCGCGCTGGCGGCCGAGGCGCTGCATGTGATGAACGAGAAATCCATCACCTCGCTGTTCGTGCTGGAGGACGGCAAGCCGGTCGGCATCGTGCGTCTGCACGATTGCCTCAAAGCCGGCGTGGCGTAACAAGGGTGGCCATGGCGAACGAGAGCGACAATCTGCCAGATCCACCGGTTTCGTCGCCCGATGCGGCGCCGGGGCTGGGCGGCATGCGCAAGATCGCGCCGCGCCGCGACCTTGGCGCCTCGCAGTTCCGCCGCAAAGGCCGGCGCGGCGCCTCGGTGCGCCTGCTGAAGATCGCGCTGCCGCTGGTCGTGTTCGTCTCTCTCGGCTATGTCGGCTATTGGTGGCTGCAATCGCGCGGCACCATCGTCGATCCGACCCTGATCCAGAGGGTGCCGCCCGACGATGCCGGCAAGGCCGAAGTGACCGTCCAGGACGTCAAGTATGACGGCAAGGACGCCAAGGGCCGGCCGTTCAGCATCACCGCCGATTCGGCCTCTCACGTCGATGGCGACGACCGTCATATTGCGCTGAAGAAGCCGCTGGCGGACATCGTCATGGCCAGCGGCGCCTATGTGGCGTTGATGGCGAATGACGGCCTGCTCGACCGCGACGCCGACGTCATCACCCTGAACGGCGAGGTGACGCTGTTCCACGACAATGGCCTGTCGTTCCAGACCGACAGCGCGACTATAAACCTCAAGGACAAGACCGCGGAAGGAAACGATGTGGTCGAGGGCCAGAATGGTGACGGCGAATTGATCTCGCAGGGGTTCCGTGTGCGCGACGATGGCGATACCATTGAATTCACCGGCAAGGCCTATATGAAGATCTACCCGAAGCAGAAGAACCAGGAAGGGCAGGGCGGATGAGCCCGATCGGCACCATCGCCGAAGTGATGAAGCTGCGGCCGCTTGTCCTCGGCGCGATCTCGGCCGCGCTGATCCTGGGCCTTTGCTCCGTTGCGTGGTCGCAGGACCCGACCGATTCCGCTGCCGACGGCAGTGGCGGCGGTTTCGGCCTCGACAACGACAACAAGGATCCGATCGAGATCTCGGCGGACAACGGCATCGAGTGGAAGCGCGACGCGCGCACCTACACCGCGCGCGGCAACGCGCTGGCGCAGCAGGGCGACACCTCGATCGCGGCCGACACGCTGATCGCCTATCTTGACGACCAGGACGAGCTCTCGAACTGGGAGGCGATCGGCAACGTCAAGATCCAGACCGGCCAATCCACCTCGTACGGCGATCACGCGACCTATCAGGAATCCACCCGCCTCCTGGTCCTCACAGGCCAGAATCTGAAGGTCGTCACCGAGCGGCAGACCGTGACGGCGCGCGACCAGATCGAATATTGGCGCGACAAGGATGCGGTGGTGGCGAAGGGCAACGTGGTGATCGTGCGCTCGGAGAAGAACACCGTCATCAAGTCCGACGAGGCGACCGCCTATTTCCGCGACAAGACCGACGACCCGGCGACGCCGGAGGATGAGACCGGCGATGGCTCCGAGGTCTACCAGGTCGAGGCGCAGGGCCACGTGCGCGTGGACCGCAAGGACCAGACCGCATTCTCCGACCATCTCGCCTACAATCCCGAGACCGAGGTCGCGATCCTGACCGGCAACGTGGTGATCCACAGCAAGGACAACACCTACAAGGGCGCGCGGGCGGAATTGGACCTGCAGAAGGACATCAGCCGGTTGCTGCCGGCGCCGGGCCAGCGGGTCTTCACCGTCATCAATCCGAAGAGCGACGACGACGCTACGGATGCCGGCACGCAGCCGGCGCCGGTGACGCAATGATGGAAACCGGCGACCAGCGCGAGGAGCAGGTGAACGGCACGACCCATCCGGTCGGCCCGACCTTCGTCGTCAATGGCGCGGAGGTCGATCCGGCGGGCATCGAAGGGTTGGTCGCCTATCACATCGGCAAGCAGTACCGGAGGCGGCCGGTCTTGCGCGACGTCACCATCGGCGTGCAGCGCGGCGAGGCGGTCGGCCTGCTCGGCCCGAACGGCGCCGGCAAGACCACGTGCTTCTATATCATGACCGGCCTCACCCGGGCCGACGCCGGCGCGATCTATCTCGACGGCGAGGAGATCACCGACCTGCCGATGTATCTGCGCGCTCGCGGTGGCATCGCCTATCTGCCGCAGGAGAGCTCGATCTTCCGCGGCATGAGCGTCGCCGACAACATCATGGCGGTGCTCGAGGTGACCGAGCCCGACAAGCGCGAGCGCGACCATCGCCTCAACCGCCTGCTGGCGGATTTCGCCGTCGGCCATCTGCGCAAGGTGCCGGCGACCGCTCTGTCGGGCGGCGAGCGCCGACGCGTGGAGATTGCGCGCTGCCTGGCGGCCAAGCCGAACTACGTCTTGCTCGACGAGCCGCTGGCCGGCATCGATCCGATCGCCGTCGCCGACATTCGTGACCTGGTGTCACACTTGAAGGACCGCGGCATCGGCGTGCTGATCACCGACCACAACGTGCGCGACACGCTCGACATCGTCGACCGGGCCTACGTCCTCAACGAAGGCGGCGTGCTGGCCGAAGGGACTCCGGCGCAAATTGTGAATGACCCGGCGGTCCGACGCGTTTACCTTGGCGAAAGGTTCTCGCTCTAGTTTCAGGCCCAAATGGCCGTATCGCAACGCCTAGACCTGCGCCAGGCGCAGTCCCTTGTCATGACGCCGCAGCTCCAGCAGGCGATCAAGCTGCTGGAATTGTCGAATCAGGACCTGGCGGCCTATGTCGAGGACGAGCTGGAACGCAATCCGCTGCTGGAGCGCGCCGACGATTCGGAGCGCGAGGCGCCGTCCGAAGTCGCAGCCGACGACGGCAATCCCGACCGCATGCTCGACACCAAGGAGTTCGGCGACCGCGAGCAGCTGCCCGAGGCCAAGGACTCGCCGATCGATGCCGACTACGACAACGTCTACACCGGCAACGGCGCGGGCGAAGGCAGCGCTGATTTCGGCGAACCGTCGGGCCAGGCAAATTGGCGCGTCGGCGCCGGCCGCGGCGACTTCCCCGACGAGGACGGCGACTTCCAGGAAACGCTGACGCGCGACCTCACCTTGCGCGAGCATCTGGAGCAGCAGCTCGGCATCGAGGTCGCCGATCCGACCGAGCGGTTGATCGGCCTGCAGATCATCGACCTGATCGACGAAGCCGGCTATGTGCAGGGCGATCTCAGCGCGCTGGCGGAGCGCCTCGGCTGCTCGTTCGAGCTGGTGGAGTCAGTTCTCAAGACGTTGCAGCAATTCGATCCGATCGGCGTTGCCGCGCGCAATCTCGCGGAGTGCCTGGCGCTGCAGCTGAAGGAGTTGAACCGGCTCGATCCCGCGATGCAGGCGCTGCTCGACCATCTCGAGCTGCTGGCCAAGCATGACCGCGCGCAGCTGATGAAGGTGTGCGGCGTCGACGCCGAGGACCTCGCCGACATGGCGGCGGAGATTCGCGCGCTCAATCCGCGCCCGGGCTACGCCTTCGATCGCACCGAAGTGCAGGCGATCCAGCCCGACATCATGGTCTATCGCATGCCGGACGGATCGTGGCAGGTGGAGCTCAACAGCGACAACCTGCCGCGCCTGCTGGTCAACCAGCAGTACCACGCGCGCGTCAACGGTAAGACGCAGAGTAAGCAGGACAAGGACTATCTCGCCGATCGCCTCAGCGCCGCCAACTGGCTGGTAAAGACGCTGCATCAGCGCGCCACCACAATCCTCAAGGTCGCGAGCGAAATCGTGCGCCAGCAGGAGATGTTCTTCCTGCACGGCGTCAAGCATCTGAAACCGCTGATCCGCCGCAACATCGCCGACGAGATCGGTATGCACGAGAGCACGGTGAGCCGCGTCGCCGCCAACAAGTTCATGGCGACTCCGCGCGGCCTGTTCGAATTGCGCTACTTTTTCTCGGCCGCGATTCAGGCCGCCGACGGCGCCGACAGCCATTCGGCCGAGGCGGTCCGCTCCCGCATCAAGGAGCTGATCGACAAGGAAGCGGCGGAAGCCGTCCTGTCCGACGACCAGCTGGTCGCCGTGCTCAAGAACGACGGTGTCGATATCGCCCGCCGGACTGTGGCTAAATACCGAGAATCGTTAAAAATTCCGTCTTCCGTCCAGCGCCGGCGCGAGAAGTCCTTGCGTTCCGCCTGAGGCGCGTTACATGATTCCCCCAGCATCGATGGGGAAGCCGCCCTTGACTTGGGAGGGGGCGGTACATATGGTCCCGGCCCGCCGTCGGACGGGCACCTAGGTACTAAGGCCGAATGGCCAACTGGACAGCTGTGCGGCATTACACCCGTCTGTTGGACAACGAACATGAATCTGACAGTCAAAGGCAAAAACATCGACGTCGGAGAGGCGCTGCGGACCCACGTCGCGCAGTCGCTTGACCACGCCATCGCGAAATACTTCGGCAACCCGATCGAGGCGACCGTCATCTTTTCGAAGCAGTCGCATCTGTTCAGTGCCGATATCGCGGTACATATCGGTCGCGGCATCCTGGTGCATGCGGAGGAATCCGCCGACCAGGCCTATGCCGCTTTCGATCAGGCGGTGGATCACCTCACCAAGCGCATGCGCCGCTACAAGCGCCGGCTTCGCGATCATCACCGTGCGGAGACGCAGAGCTTCCGCGCGTCGCAGTATATCCTCGCGCCGGAGGCGGAGGAGGCCGAGCTCGTGGTCAACGGCAGCGAGGCGCCGGCGGTGATCGCCGAGATGCAGACCGAGATTCCGACCCTGACGGTCGGCGAGGCGGTCATGCGGCTCGACCTGTCGAATTTGAAGGCCATGATGTTCCTCAACCGGGCGCATGGCGGCTTGAACATGGTTTACCGCCGCAACGACGGCAATATCGGTTGGGTCGATCCGCGCCTGGGGGCGGCAGCGGGCGGCTTGGCCAGCCAAGCCCGGCAATAACGGGACGCAGGCAGGAATCGGGATCCCAAGGATAGATAATGGAAATCGAAGATCTCATCACGCCGGCGCGGGTCATGCCGCGCCTGAAGGCGACCAGCAAGAAGCATGTCTTGCAGGAATTGGCGAAGCGCGCGGCGGAGCTGACCGGCCTGCATGAACGCGCCGTCTTCGATGTCCTCCTGGAGCGCGAGCGTCTCGGCACCACCGGCGTCGGCAACGGCATCGCGATTCCCCACGGCAAGCTGCCGGAGATCAAGGAGCTGTTCGGCCTGTTCGCGCGCCTCGACGAGCCGGTCGATTTCGACGCGATCGACGAGCAGCCGGTCGACCTAGTGTTCCTGCTGCTGGCGCCGGAAGGCGCCGGCGCCGATCACCTGAAGGCTCTGGCCCGCGTCAGCCGCCTGCTGCGCGACAAATCGGTGTGCGAGAAACTGCGCGGCGCCGATCAGACCGACGCCATCTACGCGCTGTTGACCGACACTGCGAAGAGCCACGCCGCGTAGTTCGCTCGTCCAATCGTCGGATCTTCCGGCTCCTTCCGCCATGGTCGTGCTTGGCACCACCATCAACGAGTTTGGTCGGGCAAGGCCGTGTTGCCGTCGACGAGCACGTCGTGGGTCCTCCTGCCAAGCACGAGGATGACGCCGTTACCTTGATGGGCGGAAATACAACGTTGCTCTAAGCGGTCGAGCCGGCGGCCAGCAACTTCAGGAATGCGTCGTCGGCGATGATCTTCTTCGTGACCGCATTGGTCGCGATGATGCGAGTCGCCTTCACGTCCTTGAAATTGGTTTCCTCGAGCTTGCAGCCGTTGAACCGCGGCGGCCATTCGCGCGTCTTGCCGTCTGACAGCACGGCGATCTCGATCTCGAGATCGGAATTGCTGAAGTCGGTCCGCCGGAGCGTCGCGCCGGTGAAGTTGGCGCCGCGCAGGGAGGCGGCGCCGAAGCTGGCGCCGGTCAGGTCGCAGCGGGAGAAGTCTCCCAGATCAACGATCGAACGATGGAACTTGGCCGAGCGCAGGCGCGAATCAGCGAACAAGGCGCCGCGCAGGTTGCGGCCGGAGAAATCGAGGCCGGAGAGATCGGCATTCGAGAAATCCGCGCGCTGGCCTTCGAGGCCTGACGACGTCACCCAGCTTTCGTGTGCGACGATCATCTCGCCGATCAGCGCCTGGGTCTCGGCGGAATCGTCCACCGAAATCGTAACCGACGTGTCGAGGCTGTTGAAGATCGCGTTCTCGAGGTTGACGCCGTGCACGTTGGCGTCGGTGAGGACGACGCCATCGAGGAATGCGCCCTCGACCACGGCTCGGTTGAGCTGCGTGCCGGAGAGGTCGCAGTTGGCGAGGTTGGCACCGCGCAGATCCACGTCCTTGAGCGTGGAGCCGTTGAAGTTCGCGCCGCTGAGATCGGCGTTGCGCAGCACGGCGCCGGAGAAGTCGGCCTTGCGGACGATCGAATTGCGCAGCTTCGCACCGGTCAGGTCGGCGCGGTTCATCGCGGTGTCGGTCTTGTCGGATTTCCAGGCCTCGCGCTTCGGCGGCTCGACGCTGCCGCCGCTGCTCACGAGCAGCGATCCTTCGCGGAAATCCGTGCCGCTGAGCTTGGCTTCGGAGAAGTCGGCGCCCTGCAGGGCTGCACCGCGGAAATCGCAGTCGCGGCAGTCGGCGCCGATGAAGCGGCTGCCGGCCAGGTTGGCGGCGAACAGATCGCACTCGCGCAGATTGGCGCCGCTGAGGTCGCAATTGATGAGCTGGATCCCGGTCAGCTTGGCTTTCGGGAGATTGAGGCCCTTCAGGTTGAGATCGCGCAGCACCTTCAGCGAAAGATCGGCACGCCGCCCGCCGCGCTCGTTGCGCAGCCAGGCGCGGTGCGCGGTGATGATCTCTTTCAAGGCCTGTACGTCCACGCCACGACACCCCGGTGAGCGGAGGATTCCGCCGAGACGGCCTTAGGCTGCGGTGAACGTGGTTAGGAATCCATTAAGGGAACTGAACGAGCGTTCAGATTATGGCGTTTGGGGGACGCGGTCCCCGGGACGCGTCTCAGTGAAGTGTCATGGGCGCAAGTCCGTTCTGCCAAGCGGCAGCGACCGCGGTCTGTCGATCTTCCATCACGGCGATCTGCTGGCCGTTGGCGGCGAACAGCGCCACGCCCGTCTCGCCATCGACCTCGACGTCCTTCACATAGGCCATGTCCTTGATCCCCAGCATCAAGAGGTCCTGCGGGGTCAAAGCGCGAATGCGTTCTACTTCCGTCGTCATTTTCTTCACTCCTTCACCTGGGGACCCGACGCCCGTTGTGCGGCGCGTCCAAATCCCTGCACTCTCACTTGCTGTCCGCGTCCACGGTGACGCGCTTGGCGCTGCTCTTTTCGCCGCCCGCCTTGTTGATCGGGACGGTGCGCACTTGGCTCACAGCCTTGGGCCGCTGCAAATCCACCGATAACAGACCGTTATCGAGCGTTGCCGCATTCACGATGATGCCTTCCGCCAGCACGAAGCTGCGCTGGAACTGCCGGGCCGCGATTCCGCGATAGAGATAGACCCGGTCCGGATCGTCCTTCTGCCGGCCTTTGATGGTGAGCTGGTTGTCCTCAATCTGGATCTCCAGATCGTCCAGCCCGAACCCGGCCACTGCCAGCGTGATGCGCAGGCGGTCCTCGCCGGTCTGCTCGATGTTGTAGGGCGGATAGCCTTCCGCGCCCGCCTTGGCGATGCGGTCGAGGGTCCGTTCGAAATGGTCGAAGCCCAGCAGCAGCGGGCTGTTGAACAGGGACAGGCGAGTCATCTCTTCCAAGCTCCTCCAGCATGAGCGAGCTACCATGGTCCGGCGCCGCCCGTGTTCGGCGCGCCCGCCGGATGGCCCCATCGCGGCCATGTCCTAGAATCTAGGTCGGAAATTAACGTTTTCAAGGCCACCTAAAGCGGCGCATCCCGGGCCAGAATGTCCTCGTAACCGTCTTCCTCGTCGATATGGCTGCCGATCCGGGCAAATCCGAGCTTGCGCGCCATGGCGACCGAGGGGTCGTTTTCCGGGCTGATGGACACCAGGAACCTGGCAACGCCGTGGATTCGCGCCGCCCAGTCCATCATGCCGAGCCCCGCCTCCTCGGCGAGGCCCTGGCGTCGGAACTCTGGCAGCACGAAATACCCCAGCTCGACCGCGCCGGGCGCCAGGTCCTTGAGGTAGTCGGCGTGCGGCTTGCTATGAAAATTGAAGTGGCCGACGAAGTTCAGGCGGGGCTTCAGCGCCATCACCCGCAGCGACCACGGCAGGTAGTCCGGATCGTCGCTCACGTCTTTCAGCCTGACCGCCACGATCGACAGCTGGTCGTCGGGAAAGGTGCTCAGGTCGCACTGCGTGAGGCGCGACGCCTCTGCCCGGTCGCCGGCGATCAGCGCCTGCAGTGCCGGCGCCGACAGGGTGCGCAGAATGAGGCGCGGCGTTTCAACGGTCAGCCAGTCAGGATTCACGTCTCAACTGTTAGCATGACGGCCGGCCGCGCGACAGCGCCGACGCTTGCATTGCGCGAGCAGGAAAATCTGCCGCCGCTGTCGAAGGACGATGCGCGCAAATATGATCAGTGCATGTGTCTATCACGTTGCGAAATGGACTCTGTTCACTTTGCTGTGTCGCAAGCTTTGGTGCGGCGTTAGTTCATTCTATCTAAGCCACTTTGCCACAGCCGATCAGCGCTACTGACAACACTTCGTTGACGCCTCGAACGTAGATTGCGGCTCCGATCACGCGCGCCATCCTGGCGCGAACTTCGTCGTGCCTCACGAACTGTCGAGAAGAACAAGCATGAAATCCCTGAGCATCAAAACCGCACTGATGTCGGTTTCCGCACTCACCCTGGTTGTTGCACTGGCTGTCGGCTGGACTGCGATGACGAGCCTCAAGACTCTCAACGACGGGGCGAACGCACTCTATGACGACGTGCTGCCGGGTTCGATGGCCGCGCAGGAGATGAATGTGGCGTTCGGCGATCTCCGCATCGCGGGCGGCGAGCACCTCTTGGCCTCGACCGAGCACGAGCAGGCGGCCTCGGAAAAGGACCTGACTGCGGCGGAGGAGGGTTTCGGCGAATGGAGCACGAAGTACGAAGCGACCATTCCCGCCGACAACGCCGAAGAACACGCGTTGTTCGAAGAGGTCAAGGCAGGTTTCGAGAAATACAACCAGCTCAACGCCAAGTACGTCGAGCTATCGCGCGCCTCGCAGGATGAGGAGGCGGGCAAGCTGTTCCGCGGCGAGATGGACGAGATCTACATCACCGTCGGAACCCAGATCGACCAGCTGCTGGACGGCAATGCCGCCGCCGCCGACTCGGTGAACGCCGACAACGACGCGACCTATGCCACCACCTGGTGGATCGTCTTCGGCATGGTCGGCTTTCTGGTCGGTGTATCCATTGCGCTCATCGTATTCTCCATGCTCGGCATCATCCGTCCGATCGGCCAAATCGTCGGCTCGATGACGACCCTGGCCGGCGGCAACACCGCGGCTGCGATCCCCTATGTCGACCGCTCGAACGAGCTCGGCCAGATGGCCAAGGCCATCCAGGTGTTCAAGGACAACATGATCGAAACCGAGCGCCTCCGCACCGAGCAGGAGGAAACCAAGAAGCGCGCCGAGGCGGACCGCCGCCAGGCCATGCTCGATCTGGCAAACCGGTTTGAGTCCTCCGTTGGCGGCATCGTCGGCGCCGTCACCTCTGCATCCACCGAACTGCAGGCGACCGCTGAGGCCCTGTCGTCCACGGCGGAAGAATCCACGCGGCAGACCACTGCCGTCGCGGCGGCGTCCGAGCAGACCACCCAGAATGTCCAGACCGTCGCGGCCGCGACCGAGGAGCTCACCTCCTCGATCCGCGAGATCGGTAACCAGGTGTCCGAATCGAGCCGCATCGTCGCCAGCGCCGTCGTCCAGGCCGACGACACCAACTCCAAGGTGAAGGGCCTCTCCGACGCGGCGCAGAAGATCGGTGAAGTGGTGACGCTGATCAACGAGATCGCCAGCCAGACCAACCTGCTGGCCTTGAATGCCACCATCGAAGCTGCGCGCGCCGGTGAAGCGGGCAAGGGCTTCGCGGTCGTGGCCTCGGAGGTGAAGAACCTCGCGACCCAGACCGCACGCGCCACGGAAGAGATCGCCGGCCAGGTGAAGGCGATCCAGGATTCGACCAGCTCCGCGGCCCAGGCGATCCAGGCCATCACCCACACGATCAACCGCGTGAACGAAATCTCGACCGCCATCGCCTCCGCGGTGGAGGAGCAAGGCGCTGCGACGCAGGAGATCTCGCGCAATGTCCAGGAGGCTGCGACCGGCACGGCCGAGGTTTCGAGCAACATCACCGGCGTGACGGAGGCGGCACAGCAGACCAGCGCCGGCTCGACGCAGGTGCTGGCGTCGGCGTCCGAGCTCGCAGCGAACGGCGAGCGCCTGAAGCAGGAAGTCGACACCTTCCTGCACACCGTCCGCGCCGGGTAGAGTCTAGTTCCGCCGCGGGCTGACGAGTTCGCTCGTCGGCCCGCGTGTGCCTGACATCTGCCGGCGCATTCTCCGCTACGGCGGTGCGTGCGTTGCCCGGATCAAGCGCGCGCAGTCGATCTTTCGTATCGGGAGCTGATGGCCGCAAATTAAAACCCCCGCGCATCGCTGCGGCGGGGGTTTTCATCTGGTGGACCCAAGCGGGATCGAACCGCTGACCTCCACAATGCCATTGTGGCGCTCTCCCAGCTGAGCTATGGGCCCGAAGCTCGCAGGGATCGCCAACTGGGAAAGGCGGTCCCGAAAACGGGGCAGAAGCTAAGCAGCGGCCCCCTTTAATTCAAGCGAATAATTGCCGCTCATAGGCTGCGAAAGGCTTAACGATCCTTCTCGTCGTCCACCCCGCCTTCGATGACCTCGGACACGTCCTCGTCATCCTCGCCCAGCTCGGAGGTGTCCTCGATGACCTCCTCCTCCTCGGCGGCGCCGATATCTTCGGTCTCCGCTTCTCCCTCGGCCTCCACCGGCTCGGGCACCACCGGCTTCACGGGGGCCAGCTTCTCCACCACCCGGCCGCGGCGGGATTTCAGCACCGCCTCGGGGTCATAGGTCGCGCCGCACTTCGGGCAGATGATGGTGTCCTTGCGCATATCGTAGAAATGCGCGGCGCAGCTTTGGCAGGTGCGCTTGGTGCCCCATTCCGGTTTGCTCACGTCGCTCGCTCCTTGAGGCCGGGTCCCGGGTCTCTGTCCGGCCGGCCGGTTGTCTGGAAAGTCTTGGCCCCATTGCCACGCTCCGCCCGTACCTGTCAACCGCGCTGTCCGGGTCCCGTGATGGCGGTCCTTCTGGGGGTTGGCACAGCGGCCCCGGCCTGTGCTAAAGCCACGCGCGCAATCCGCTCGAAAGTCCAGCCGCCGTGACCGCTTCCGCCGCACCACAACCCCTTGCCTCGCGCACCGCGACCGCCCTCACCGGAACCGCGCGCGTGCCGGGCGACAAATCGATCTCGCACCGCTCGCTGATGCTGGGCGCGCTGGCGGTCGGCGAGACCGAAATCCACGGCCTGCTGGAGGGCGAGGATGTGCTGCGCACCGCCGCCGCCATGCGCCAGCTGGGCGGCGAGGCGGAGCGCGGCGCGGATGGCGTCTGGCGCGCGCGCGGCCGCGGCATCGGCGGCCTGCGCGAGGCGCCGGAGGTGCTGGACCTCGGCAACGCCGGCACCGGCACGCGCCTGCTGATGGGCCTGGTCGCGCCGTACGATTTCGTCACCTTTTTCACCGGCGATGCCTCCCTGCGCTCGCGCCCGATGGCGCGGGTGTCGGAGCCGCTGTCCCGCATGGGTGCGCGCATCGTGGCGCGCGCCGGCGGCCGCCCGCCGCTCGCGGTGATCGGAACCGCCGAGCCGATGCCCATCACCTACAAATTGCCGGTGGCATCGGCGCAGGTGAAATCAGCGGTTCTGCTCGCGGGCCTCAACACGCCCGGCATCACCACGGTGATCGAGCCGGAGCCGACGCGCGATCACACCGAGCTGATGCTGAAAGGCTTCGGCGTCACGCTGAAGGTCGAGCAGACGACTGAAGGCCGCGCGGTTTCACTGACCGGGCAGCCGGAGATCTTCGGGCGCAAGATCGTGGTGCCGGGCGATCCATCCTCCGCTGCGTTCCCGCTGGCGGCGGCGCTGATCGTGCCCGGCTCCGACATCCGATTGCCGAACATCGGTCTCAACCTGCATCGCATCGGCCTGATCGAGACGTTGCTGGAGATGGGCGCGGACATCGCGATCGAGAATCGCCGCGAGGAAGCAGGCGAGCCGGTCGGCGATCTGCGCGTGCGCCACGGCGCGCTCAAGGGCATCACGGTGCCGGCCGAGCGCGCGCCCTCGATGATCGACGAATATCCCATCCTCTCCGTGGTCGCGGCCTTCGCCGAGGGCGAGACCAGGATGGAAGGCCTCGCCGAATTGCGCGTGAAGGAAAGCGATCGCTTGTCCGCGATGGCGCAGGGCCTCGCGGCCTGCGGCGTGAAGGTCGCGGAAGGCAAGGACAGCCTCACCGTCACCGGCGGCAAGGCGCCGGCCGGCGGCGTACGTATTGCGGTGAAGCTCGATCACCGCATCGGCATGTCGTTCCTGGTGCTGGGCATGGCCGCCAAAAAGCCGGTCGAGATCGACGATGCCGAGGCGATCGGCACCTCCTTCCCGGGGTTCGTCGACCTGATGAACGGGCTTGGGGCCATGGTCACCAAGACCAACAGATGAGCGGCTCCGCGCAAAAAAAGCGTGGTTTTGTCATCACGGTCGATGGTCCATCGGCGGCGGGAAAGGGCACCCTGGCCCGGCGGCTGGCCACCCATTTCGGCTTTGATTTCCTCGACACCGGCTCGCTCTATCGCGGTGTCGGACTTGCTGTTCTGCGCCAAGGCCTTGATCCAGCGGACGAAAAAGCCGCAACGGCGGCCGCCAAGGCGCTGAAGCCTGAAATCCTCTCGGACTCTGCGATCCGCGCCGAAAACACCAGCACAGCCGCCTCCAAGGTCGCGGCCATCCCATCGGTTCGGGCCGCAATCCTCTACTGGCAGCGTGACTTCGCCCGCCATGCCGCTAGAGATAGTGGCGGTGCGGTCCTCGACGGCCGCGATATCGGCACCGTCGTCTGCCCGGACGCCGATGCCAAATTATTCATCACTGCCAGTGTACAAGCCCGTGCCGACCGTCGGGTCAAAGAGTTGCAAGCGCGCGGCGAGACGGCTATATACGCGCGGGTTTTGCAGGACATGCAGGAGCGGGATGCCCGCGATCAGGGCCGCTCCATTTCGCCGACCAAGCCGGCGACAGACGCGTTGATCATCGATACCTCCGACCTCACGGCCGACCAGGTGTTCGAACGCGCACTGGCTTTCATCGCTTCGAAGATGAAGGCGTAACGCACGCCTTGCAAATCCGTTTGTGGAACCCCGCTACCAAGACCGCCGGATACAACCGGTCGGCCGGAATAGCAACGAAAGGACTCTACTCGTATGGCTAAGTCAGCCTTGAAGGAAAAACCACTCAGCGAATCGTTCGCTGCGCTGCTCGAGGAAACCCTCGGCGCCAGCTCTGGTCTCGAAGGCAGCGTGCTGAAAGGCACCGTCGTCGGAATCGAAAATGAATTCGTCCTGATCGATGTCGGCTTGAAATCCGAAGGGCGCGTCGCGCTCAAGGAATTCGCCGCGCCGGGACAAAAGCACGAGATCAAGATCGGCGACATCGTCGAAGTCTATCTCGAGCGCATGGAAGACAAGCACGGTGAGGCTGTGCTCTCGCGCGAGAAGGCCCGCCGCGAGGAATCCTGGACCCAGCTCGAGCGTCAGTTCAAGGACAACCAGCGCGTCACCGGCGTCATCTTCGGCCGCGTGAAGGGTGGCTTCACTGTCGACCTCAACGGCGCCGTCGCGTTCCTGCCCGGCAGCCAGGTCGACATCCGTCCGGTGCGCGACGTCGGCCCGCTGATGGGCACGCCGCAGCCGTTCCAGATCCTCAAGATGGACCGCGCCCGCGGCAACATCGTCGTCTCGCGCCGCGCCGTGCTCGAGGAGAGCCGCGCAGAGGCCCGCAACGAGCTGGTCGCCAACCTCAAGGAAGGCCAGGTCCTGACGGGCGTGGTGAAGAACATCACCGACTACGGTGCGTTCGTCGATCTCGGCGGCGTCGATGGTCTGCTGCACGTCACCGACATCGCGTGGCGCCGCATCAACCATCCGAGCGAAGCCTTGTCGATCGGCCAGACCGTGAAGGTCCAGGTCATCCGCTTCAACCCGGAGACCCAGCGCATCAGCCTCGGCATGAAGCAGCTGGAAGCCGATCCGTGGGAGGGCGTCGCTGACAAGTATCCGGTCGGCACCAAGTTCACCGGCCGCGTCACCAATATCACCGACTACGGCGCCTTCGTCGAGTTGGAGCCGGGCATCGAAGGCCTGGTCCACGTCTCCGAGATGAGCTGGACCAAGAAGAACGTGCATCCGGGCAAGATCGTCTCGACCTCGCAGGAAGTCGAAGTGATGGTGCTGGATGTCGATCCGGTGAAGCGCCGCATTTCGCTCGGCCTGAAGCAGTGCCTCGACAATCCGTGGACCAGCTTCATCGACAAGTATCCGGTCGGCACCGAGCTGCAGGGCGACGTCAAGAACATCACCGAGTTTGGACTCTTCGTTGGATTGCCGGGTGAGATCGACGGCATGGTGCATCTCTCCGACCTCTCCTGGGACAAGCCGGGCGAGGAAGCTGTGCAAGCCTTCAAGAAGGGCGACAGCGTGAAGGTGAAGGTGCTCGACGTCGACGTGGAGAAGGAGCGTATCTCCCTCGGCATCAAGCAGCTGCAGAAGGACACCTTCGCCGAGGCCGCCAACACCCTGAAGAAAGGCTCGGTCGTGACCTGCACCGTCACCGCCGTGGTGGATGGCGGGATCGAGGTTGCGGTCCAGGACGGCCTTTCCGGCTTCATCAAGAAGGCGGACCTGTCGCGCGAGCGTTCTGAGCAGCGCCCCGACCGCTTCGCGGTCGGCGAGAAGGTCGATGCCAAGATCATCCAGGTCGACCCGAAGAGCCGCCGGCTCACCCTGTCGATCAAGGCCAAGGAGGTCGAAGAGGACAAGCAGGCGATGGCCGAGTTCGGTTCGTCCGACTCGGGCGCCAGCCTGGGCGATATCCTCGGCGCGGCCCTCAATAAGGCCAAGAAGGGCAAGAAAGACGACGAAGAGGCCTAAGAAACAGGCCAGTCTCTTTTCAGACCAAAGTCGGGGCCGGCGGGCCAAAAAACCCGCCGGCCCTGGCTTTTTGGCCTATTCCGCCGTCGTTTCGACTGGCCGGCCGTCCAATCGACCTGAACCCGCCTGCAAAAAACTCATATAAATGAGCGACTTACCCTTGACGCCCAGCCGGTTGCTTGGCAGGCTTGCAACCGAGGCGCGGGATGGGCGCCGTTCTCATAGGGGCCGCCCGGGCGCCAGGGTTACGTCGGGGCGGGGGGAAAACAAGATGACGAAATCGGAGCTGATACTGCGCATTGGGGAGCTTAATCCCCATTTGTATCACCGTGATGTCGAGCGCATCGTCACCACGATTTTTGAAGAGATCACCGACGCGCTGGCGCAGCGCGAGCGTGTGGAGCTGCGCGGCTTCGGCGCCTTTTCCGTGAAGTTCCGCGACGCCAGACGCGGACGCAACCCGCGCACCGGCGAGACCGTCGCGGTGGAACAGAAAGTGGTGCCGTTCTTCAAGACCGGCAAGGAGTTGCGCGACCGCCTGAACGGCCGCGCCGAAGCCGAGCCAGTGAAGACGTCATCAGCGTCCGGCGCCGGCAAGGAACAGTAAGTCTCAATCTCCGTCGCGAGAAATGTTGCCAGGCTGCGCGCAGCGATGCTTTGCGCCGCGCTGTTGACCGCAATAGACTGAGCCCCAAGACATATTTCGCGGAGCTCCGATCATGTACGCGGTCCTCAGATTCCTGCGGTGGGTCCTGTTCCTGATCGTGGCGTTCATTGTGGTCACCTTCATGGTGCAGAACCGCGAAATGGTAGAGGTGAGCCTGTGGCCGCTGCCGTTCGTGAAGCCGGCGCCGCTGTGGTCCGTCATCGTCGGCTTCCTGCTGCTCGGCTTCCTGGTCGGCGCCACCAGCGCCTGGCTGTCGGCCGGCGGCGCCCGCAAGCGAGCCCGCGACCTCGCGCGCGCCAACGCGGAAAAAGCCCAGCAGATCAGCCAGTTGCATCAGCAGCTCGCGGCTTTGAAGCAGGCCAGCCCGAGCCCTCGCCCGCCCTCTATCACCCATGCGGCCTGAGCGGGGCTGTTTGCTTGACTTGAGGCCGCCCACAGCCTAGTTTCCGCGCGCCTTACGGCATTGTTAAAGCCCGGCCCCGAGGGGCCCCGTCGGTCCGCGAGTTTCGCGCACCGGCGTGACTGTGTTTTGCGCGAGTAGGAACCACAGAGCGACATGTTCGAGAAGCTGCAAGAGAGACTGAGCGGCGTCTTCGACAAGCTGACCCGGCGCGGTGCGCTGACGGAAGCCGATGTCGACGAGGCGATGCGCGAGGTGCGCGTCGCCCTGCTCGAGGCCGACGTCGCGCTGCCGGTGGTCAAGGATTTCGTCGCCACTGTGCGCGAAGGCGCGATCGGCGAGCGCGTCGTCAAGTCGGTGACGCCCGGCCAGATGGTGGTGAAGCTCGTCCATGACGAGCTGATCAAGACGCTCTCCGCCGGCGAAGGCGTGGAGCCCGGCCTCGATCTCAACGCGCCGGCGCCGGTGCCGATCCTGATGGTCGGCCTGCAGGGCTCGGGCAAGACCACCAGCACCGCCAAGATCGCCAAGCGCCTGCTCGAGCAGAAGGGCAAGCGCGTGCTGATGGCCTCGCTCGACGTGCGCCGCCCGGCCGCGCAGCAGCAGCTCGCGATTCTCGGCGAGCAGGTCGGCGTCAACACGCTGCCGATCGTGATCGGCGAGCCGCCGGTCGCAATCGCCAAGCGCGCGATCCAGATGGGCCGCCTCGAAGGCTACGACGTGGTGATGCTCGACACCGCCGGCCGCCTCGCGATCGACGAAGAACTGATGGCGGAAGTTGCCGAAGTGCATGCCGCCGCCAAGCCGCACGAGACTCTGTTGGTGGCCGACGCGATGACCGGCCAGGACGCCGTCACCGTCGCCAAGAGCTTCAAGGAGCGCGTCAACGTCACCGGCATCGTGCTGACCCGCGTCGACGGCGATGCGCGCGGCGGCGCGGCGCTCTCCATGCGCGCGATCACCGGCTGTCCGATCAAGCTGATCGGCGTCGGCGAGAAGATGGAGGCGCTGGAGGATTTCCACGCCGACCGCATCGCCGGCCGCATCCTCGGCATGGGCGATATCGTCAGCCTGGTCGAGAAGGCGATCGAGTCGACCGAGGCTGAGGAGGCCGAGCGTCTCGCCAGGAAGATGCAGAAGGGCGAGTTCGATCTCAACGACCTCGCCAGCCAGCTCAAGCAGTTGCAGAAGATGGGCGGCCTCGCCTCGATCGCCGGCATGCTGCCCGGCATGGGCAAGATGCAGAAGCAGCTCGAAGGCAAGGTCGACGACAAGGTGATCCGCCGCTCGCTCGCGATCATCTCTTCGATGACGCCCAAGGAACGGCGCAACCCCGACCTCATTAAGGCCTCGCGCAAGAACCGCATCGCCAAGGGCTGCGGCATGCAGGTGCAGGACATCAACAAGTTGCTGAAGCAGCACATGGAAATGGCCCGCATGATGAAGCAGGTCAGCAAGCTGGGTCAGAAGGGCCTGATGCGCTCCGGCATGGCTGCGCTCATGAAGGGCGGCGCCGGCGGCGGCATGGGCGGGTTCCCACCATTCGGAGGGCGGCGATGATCGATCACATCTCGATTGGCGTATCGAGCCTCAAGAAGGCCAAGGAATTCTACGACGCGGCGCTGAAGCCGCTCGGCTACGCTTGCGTCTTCACCGTCGACATCCCCGGCCAGGGCGTCGTGGCCCACGGCTATGGCGAAGCGGACAAGCCGAGCTTCTGGATCGGCAAGCCGGAAAAGCTGGACAAGAAGGCCAACAAGAAAGGCGGCACCCATGTCGCATTCGTCGCGAAGAGCCGCAAGGCGATCGATGCGTTCTACAAGGCTGCGATCAAGGCCGGCGCCAAGGACAATGGCGCGCCCGGCCTGCGGCCTCACTACCACCCGACTTACTACGGCGCATTTGCGTATGACCCGGACGGCAACAAGATCGAAGCTTGCAGCCATCATCCGGAATGAGCTGAACGAAACACTCGAACTTCCAGAGGAGAAAACCAAGTGTCACTGAAGATCCGACTGACCCGCGGCGGCGCCAAGAAGCGCCCGTACTATCGCATCGTGGTCGCCGAATCGCGCTTCGCGCGCGACGGCCGCTTCGTCGAGCATATCGGCGCCTATAATCCGATGCTGGGCAAGGAAGACCCGAAGCGCGTGACCTTCGACGTCGAGCGCGCCAAGCATTGGCTGAAGATGGGCGCGACGCCGAGCGATCGCGTGCAGTACTTCTTCCACAAGGCTGGCCTGTGCGAGGCGCCGAAGCGCCACGAGCAGACCAAGCAGGACAAGCCGAAGGCGAAGGCGCAGGAGCGCGCGAAGGCCCAGGCGGACGCGGCTGCCAAGGCCGCCGAAGCTCCGGCGCAGTAAGCGAAGGATCGGGCCAGGGCCATGTCCTCTTCGGCAACATCGCAGCGGCTTGTGCTGATGGGCGCCATTCTCGGCGCGCACGGCATCAAGGGCGAGGTGAAGGTGAAATCCTTCGCCGCCAAGCCGGCTGACATTGCCGAATACGGGCCGCTCACCGACACCAAGCACAAGCGCAGCTTCGAGCTCAGCGTCGTCGGCGTCGGCGATGCGGCGAAGGGCGTCCTGATCGGGCGTATCGCCGGCATCGCGGACCGCAACGCCGCCGAGGCGCTGAAGGGCGTGGAGCTGTTCGTGGACCGCGAACGCCTGCCGATGCCCAAGGATCCGGAAGAGTACTACCTCGCGGATCTGATCGGCCTCGCGGCGTTCGACGGCAAGGACGCGAAGCTGGGCGAGATCGTCTCGGTCGACAATTACGGCGCGGGCGATCTGCTGCTGGTGGTGCCGGAGAGCGGCGAGGGCTTCGTGGTGCCGTTCGCCAAGGCGTTCGTGCCGGTGGTCGACATCAAGGGCGGCCGCGTCGTTCTCGACCTGCCGGCGAACTTCTTCGAAGTCCCGGCGCAGGAAGAGGCAGAGGCGGCCGAGCTGCAGGAGGCCGCGCCATGAGCTGGACCGCGCGCATCCTGACGCTGTTCCCGGAGATGTTCCCGGGCCCGCTCGGCTCGAGTCTCGCTGGCAAGGCGCTGGAGCGCGGCGACTGGAAGATCGAGGCCATCGACATCCGCGGCTTCGCCACCGACAAGCATCGCACGGTCGACGATACGCCGTTCGGCGGCGGTCCCGGCATGGTGATGCGCCCGGACGTGGTGGATGCCGCGCTCGATCACGCGATGCGCGATGGCCTGAAGCCGGCGATCTACCTGACGCCGCGCGGCAAGGTGCTGGACCAGGAGCTGGTGAAGGAACTGTCCGCCGGCCCCGGCGTGGTCATCTTGTGCGGCCGCTACGAAGGGCTCGACGAGCGCGTGATCGAGGCGCGCGGCCTGATGGAAGTCAGCCTCGGCGACTTCGTGCTGTCGGGCGGCGAGCCGGCGGCGATCGCGCTGATCGACGCGGCGGTGCGCCTGCTGCCCGGCGTCATGGGCGCGGAAGAAACGCTGGAGGAGGAGAGCTTCGAAGCCGGCCTCCTCGAATATCCCCATTACACCCGGCCTGCCGAGTGGTGCGGCCGCCAGGTGCCCGACGTGCTGATGAGCGGGCATCACGAGAAGATCAAAGCCTGGCGCAAGCTCCAGGCCGAACAGACAACGGAATCGCGGCGGCCGGATCTGTGGGCCGCCTATCAGAAACGGACGGCGAATGCCGGCCAGAGTCAAAAGAAAGGACGTGCATCATGAACACCCTGCAGAAATTCGAGAAGAGCCAGGTCGACAAACACGCGAGCGGCAAGGTCTTCGACTTCGCGCCGGGCGACACCGTGAAGGTCAACGTGAAAGTGGTCGAAGGCGATCGCGAGCGCGTGCAGGCCTTCGAAGGCGTCTGCATCTCGCGCAAGAATGCCGGCATCAACTCGGCCTTCACCGTGCGCAAGATCAGCTATGGCGAAGGCGTGGAGCGTGTGTTCCCGCTCTATTCGCCGCGCCTGGTCTCGATCGAGGTGATCCGCCGCGGCGATGTGCGCCGGGCGAAGCTCTATTACCTGCGCGGCCGTCGCGGCAAGTCGGCGCGCATCACCGAAAAGACCGGCACCACCACGGCTGCCGGCGGCGAAGAATAGGAATCGACGGCACACAGATTCGGAACGGCATCGGTCATGGCAAAACCTCGCACCCTGTTCGACAAGATCTGGGACAACCACCTGGTCCATCAGCAGGACGACGGCACATGCCTGATCTATATCGACCGGCACCTGGTGCATGAGGTGACCTCGCCGCAGGCCTTCGAAGGCCTGCGCAATACGGGTCGCAAGGCGCACCGGCCGAAGGCGACCCTGGCGGTGGCGGACCACAATGTCCCCACCACCGACCGTTCCAAGGGCATCGCCGAGGAAGAGAGCCGCATCCAGGTCGAGACCCTCGAGAGCAACTGCCGCGAGTTCGGCATCGAGTATTTCTCGATGGACGACATCCGGCAGGGCATCGTGCACATCATCGGGCCGGAGCAGGGCTTCACCCAGCCCGGCATGACCATCGTGTGCGGCGATTCGCACACCTCGACCCACGGCGCGTTCGGCGCGCTGGCGTTCGGGATCGGCACCTCCGAAGTGGAGCATGTGCTGGCCACCCAGACGCTGATCCAGAAGCCGGCCAAGAACATGCGCATCACGGTCGAAGGGAATGTCGGTCCCGGCGTAACGGCGAAGGACATCGTGCTCGCCATCATCGGCCGCCTCGGCACCGCCGGCGGCACCGGCTACGTGATGGAATACGCCGGCGAGGCGATCCGCGCCTTGTCGATGGAAGGCCGCATGACGGTCTGCAACATGTCGATCGAGGCGGGTGCCAGAGCCGGCCTGATCGCGCCGGACGAGACTACCTTCGCCTATATCAAGGGCCGTCCGATGGCGCCGAAGGCGGGCGCATGGGAGCAGGCGGTCGCCTTCTGGAAATCGCTGCCCAGCGACCCCGGCGCCAAATACGACACCGAGATCGTGCTCAAGGCCGCCGACATCATCCCGCAGGTCACCTGGGGCACCAGCCCGGAAGACGTGCTGCCGATCACCGGCAAGGTGCCGAACCCCGCCGACATCGCCGACGAGAACAAGCGCCGCGCGGTCGAGCGTTCGCTGGAATATATGGGCCTCACGCCCGGCACTAAGCTGGACGAGGTGAAGGTCGACCGCGTCTTCATCGGCTCCTGCACCAACGGCCGCATCGAGGACCTGCGCGAGGTGGCGAAGATCGCCCAGGGCCGCAAGGTCGCCGCGCACGTCAACGCGATGGTGGTTCCCGGCTCCGGCCTGGTGAAGCACCAGGCGGAAGCGGAAGGCCTGGACAAGATCTTCCTCGAAGCCGGCTTCGAATGGCGCGAGCCAGGCTGCTCCATGTGCCTCGCCATGAACCCCGACAAGCTCGCCCCGGGCGAGCGCTGCGCCTCGACCTCGAACCGCAACTTCGAAGGCCGCCAAGGCCGCGGCGGCCGCACGCATCTCGTCAGCCCCGCGATGGCCGCGGCGGCGGCGGTGACGGGGCACCTGACGGATGTCAGGAAGCTGAGCTAAATCCTCCGCACTTTATTGATTCGTCATGGTCGTGCTTGGCACGACCATCCACGAGTTTGCCTACTACTTGCTCGGTCTCACTCAGCGAAACTCCTGGATGCCAAGGCCAAGCCTTGGCATGATGGAGTAAGAAGCATGTGCCGACGCTACATCTCCCGCGCCATCAGCACGAACTTCTCGCCGTTCGAGTCGAACCGATCGCGCACGGCCCAGCCGAGCTTGGCGTAGAGCGGCTCTGCCGTGATCGTGTAGAGATAGAGCTCGCTGCATCCAACGCTGCGCGCATGCTGTTCGATCGCACGCACCAGTGCGCTGGCGATCCCAAGCTTGCGGAACTCCGGGGCAACATAAAGTGCGGCAAGCCACGGCGTCAGGTCATGCTTTGGATCGATCTCTTCGCGCACGAACAGGCAGCAGCCGGCCGGTTGTCCATCGACTTCGGCCAGTAAGGCCGTCTCGTAGCCAAGACCGCCCATCCACGCGCGCAAGGCGTCGCGCGACTCTTCGAATGTGATCCCGTCTTGCGCGAAGAACGCGTCATAGCGCCAGCGCGCGGCGATATCGAAGGCCGGCTCATCGGCATCCAGGCGCCGGATGTGGAGACCCTTCTTCATACCGCCGGCCGCAGTTCTTTCTCGTGCCGCTCGAACAGCGCGGCGACATTGTCCGCGACCAGGCGCACGCGCGGCTGGTGGCGCAGGTCTTCGTGCACGACCATCCACAATCCATGCGACGGCAGATCCAACGGCGGCGTCAGGCGGACGAGGCCTGGGTCCTCCGCGCCGGCATAGCAGGGGACGATCGCGAGGCCCGCGCCGCCGAGCAGCGCGTCGTAGATCGTGGTCGAGTGATTGCAGCGCACATGCGGCCAGCGGCCGAGTTTGTCACGCATCCAGACCAGGCTCGCCGAGGTCTGATAGCTGTCGTCGAAGCCGATCCAGGTGCACTGCCCATAGCGATCGTCCGTGAGGGCTGCGGGATTGGCATCGACATAGGAGCGTGCGCCGAAGACCGCGTAGACCGGCTCCGGCAGGCGGCGCACCGCGACGCGGCCTTCGTTCGGCCGCCGGTTGCGGATCGCGATGTCGGCCTCGCGCCGCGCCAGGTTGGCGAAGGCCATCTCGTTCGAGAGCTCGATCTCGATCCCCGGCAGCGCGGCCTGCAACTCGCGCAGCCGCCGCGCCATGAACCGGCTGTTCCAGGGACCGGCGGCGATGCGCACCGTCCCGAGCGGCAGGTCCGCCAGGCCCGGCGCGGCCCGGTCGATGGCATCACCGGCCTGCTCCATCTGCTGGACCAGCGGCAGCAGGGCTTGCCCCTTGGCGGTCAGTTGCATGCCGCGCGGCGTGCGCTCCAGCAGGGCGGCGCCCAGGCACTCCTCCAGCGCCTGCAGCCGCCGGCCCACGGTCGGCTGGGACAGGCGCAGCTGGGTGGCGGCGCTGGTCAGGCTGCCGGTCGTCGCAATAGCCGCGAAAATCCGCAGATCGTCCCAGCTGGGACGAACCTCATTCATAACTGAAAGTCCGCAATTTGATATCGGCCATACTCATGCATTTCTGAAGGTCGTAAACCTGCTCATGCCCGTTGGCAAGAGGAGGATGCGATGACCTGGATTTGGAATGGCCTACGTTTGCCGCAGCTCGGAAGGCTCTGGCGCTGCCGGCGCCAGCGCAAGGTGCCCATGCTCGATCCCCGGCTGCTCAGCGCCCACTGGCGCCGCGACTTGGGGTTCGACAATTGATCGCCCGGGCAGAAGTCCGATCCACGGGTGACGAGCGCACCCGATGGCTGGTTGGCGCGCTGGACTTGATCCTGGTCTGGCTCGAGCGTTCGCGGCAGCGTGCTCGGCTCGCGGAGCTGGATCGGCTCTCGCTGCATGACCTCGGGCTGTCGAAAGCCGACATCGATTTAGAGTGCAGCAAGCGCTTCTGGCAAGGCTGACTCTAGCCCGCGCCCTCGGGCTGCAGCTGATGTCGATAGCGGTGAAAGAGGGCAGCGATGCGATCGGCCGCCAGGCGCACGCGCGGCCGATCGCGCATGTCCTCATGCAGAACGAGCCAGAGGCCCTCGCGCTCCAAGTCATCGATCGGCCCGCTCAGCTGCATCAGCGCCGGTTCTTCCGCGCCGAGGAAGCAGGGCAGCACGGCGAGACCCGCGCCGGCGATCAACGCGTCGAGGATCGCGCTGGCGTTGCTGCAGCGGACATGCGGCGCGCGTCCGATCTTGGTGGTCAGCCACAGCATGCTCTCGCTGTGGCCGCGCGTGTCGTCAAAGCCGATCCAGCGGCATTCCTCGTAGCGCGCCGCGGTCGCCGCCACCGGGTGCCGCGCGACATAGGCGTTGGCGCCGAACACGGCATAGCTCGGTTGTGGCAGGGCCCGCATCGCCAGCCGGCCTTCCTCTGGCCGCCGGTTGCGCAACGCGATATCCGCCTCGCGCCGCGACAGGTTGATCAGGGAATAAGAGCTGTACAACTCGATCTCGATGCCCGGCAGCGCGTCCAGCAATTCCGGCAAGCGGCGGGCGACGAAGCGGATGGTCAGGGGACCGGACGCGACCCGGACGGTCCCGCTCGCGTCCTCGGCGAAGTCCGGCCGCGCGCGCTCGATTGCCTCGCCCGCCTCCACCATGCGCTCGACCAGCGGAAGGAGCTCTGCCCCCTTGGGGGTGAGGACATACTGGCCTCCCGGTCCGCCCCCCATCCGTTCCAGCAGCTTGGCGCCCATCTGCTCCTCCAGCGCCTGCAGGCGCCGGCCCATGGTCGGCTGGCTCAGCTTCAACCGCCGGGCGGCGGCGCTCAGAGACCCCTCCGCGGTGATGGCCGCGAACAGGCGCAGATCGTCCCAGTTTGGCGTTAATGCATTCATTTATGTATGGAATATATCTAATTACGGCGAATGTCGATCTGAGAGTGACTGGCATAGGGTGGTGAGAGGAGGTCACTATGGCTCAGGCATTCACTCGCTGGCTCGAACACCTATGCACCGGCACGACCGGCAGGGTGCTGTTTCCCCAGCCCAACCGGCGCAAACCTATGGAAATTGAGGTCGAACGCCTGCCGGATTACTTCTGGCGGGACCTCGGGTTCCAGCAGCCAAGGCGCGGCGGGGAGTGAAGCGGTTCACTTCGGCGGCGCGGCCGACCCCCTAAGTCTCCTGCACAGACAAGGAGACTGATGATGTTAAGCGTTTCGCGTTTTTCGACCTAAAATGGCCTCGGCATGGATGCGTTGGGCGAAGCCCTGCTCAACTGGAGCTTCCTGCGGGCCGGCGTGCGGCGCACACGGACCGAGGAGCTGTCGGATCACCTGCGCCGCGATCTGGGACTGTTGCCCCGAAGCGAGCGGCCGTCCGACCTGCGCGATCTGCGCTGGTAAGCCATGAGGCAGAAGGGCTTGTGAGGGGCCGCCGGGCCGTGACATAAAACCGCCCGTCGGCCGCCGGACGTTCCGCCGCGGCCGCCTCTAGCGGATAGGTCCGATGCAGAAATTCGACCAGCTCACCGGGGTCGCGGCGCCCCTGCCGATGATGAATGTCGACACCGACATGATCATCCCCAAGCAGTTCCTGAAGACCATCAAGCGCACCGGGCTCGGCAAGAACCTGTTCGACGAGATGCGCTACACGACCGACGGGAAAGAGATCCCCGACTTCGTCCTCAACAAGCCGCAATACCGCCAGGCCAAAATCCTGGTGGCCGGCGCCAATTTCGGCTGCGGCTCATCCCGCGAGCATGCGCCGTGGGCGCTGATGGATTTCGGCATCCGCTGCGTGATCGCGCCCTCGTTCGCGGACATCTTCTACAACAACTGCTTCAAGAACGGCATCCTGCCGATCGCGCTGCCGAAGGAAGACGTCGACAAGCTGATGGATGACGCCAACCGCGGCGCCAACGCCATCATCTCGATCGACCTGGAGAAGCAGGAGATTCGCGGCCCCGACGGCGGCTGCGTGAAATTCGAGATCGACGCCTTCCGCAAGCACTGCCTGCTGAACGGCCTCGACGACATCGGCCTCACCATGCAAAAGGCCGCCAACATCGACAGCTTCGAGGCAAAGGCCAAGGTCGGCCAGCCCTGGCTGTGGTGATTTTTCCGGCGCTAGTCACGCTCTCATCCGTCATGGTTGGACGTGGTCCGACCATCCACGAGTTTCGATGAGCAAGCGACGCGTTCAGCAAACTCGTGGATGGTCGTGCCAAGCACGACCATGACGAAAAGAAAGAGCGGCAACGCCGCGTGAAAGTCTGAGGAACCTACATGCCCACCAACAAGAAACTGCTGATCCTCGCCGGCGACGGCATCGGTCCTGAAGTGATGGCGCAGGTGAAGCGCGTGCTGAACTGGTTCGGCAAGAACCAGGCGCTGAGCTTCGACACTGAGGATGAGCTGGTGGGCGGCTGCTCGATCGACAAGCACGGCGTGCCCTTGACCGACGCCGCGATGGAAAAGGCGATGAAGGCCGACGCGGTGCTGCTGGGCGCGGTCGGCGGGCCGAAGTGGGACAACCTGCCGTTCGCGCAGAAGCCCGAGCGTGGCCTGTTGCGCCTGCGCAAGGACATGGAGCTGTTCGCCAACCTGCGCCCGGCACTGGTGTTCGACGCGCTGGCGGATGCGTCGAGCCTCAAGCGCGAGCTGGTCGCCGGCCTCGACATCATGATCCTGCGCGAGCTGACCGGCGGCGTCTATTTCGGTTCGCCGCGCGGCATCGAGACCCTGCCGAACGGCGAGCGCCGCGGCATCAACACCCAGGTCTACACCACCAGCGAGATCGTGCGCGTCGCGCGCGTCGCCTTCGAGCTGGCGCGCAAGCGCGGCAACAAGGTCTGCTCGGTCGAGAAGGCCAACGTGATGGAAAGCGGCGTGCTGTGGCGCGAGGAAGTGACCGCGCTGCACAAGGCCGAATACTCCGATGTCGAGCTCAGCCACATGTACGCCGACAACTGCGCCATGCAGCTGGTGCGCCAGCCCAAGCAGTTCGACGTCATTGTCACCGACAACCTGTTCGGCGATCTGCTGAGCGACTGCGCGGCGATGCTGACCGGCTCGCTCGGCATGCTGCCGTCGGCCTCGCTCGGCGCGCCCGACGCGGACGGCCGGCGCAAGGCGCTGTACGAGCCGGTGCACGGCTCCGCGCCCGACATCGCCGGCAAGGACGCCGCCAATCCGCTGGCGACCCTGCTTAGCCTTGCCATGATGTTCCGCTATTCCTTCGACCTCGGCGATTCCGCGAACCTGCTGGAGCAGGCCGCCAAGAACGTGGTCGCCGCCGGCTTCCGCACCGGCGACATCATGGCCGCCGGCGCCACCAAGGTTTCCACCACCCGCATGGGCGACGAGATTCTGAAAGAGCTCGACAAGCTCGCACGCTAGCCGCGCGACGGCTCGCCAACGAGCGCTACGAGAGTGCCCGCGCGAGCCGGCTGACGACGGTATCGAACTGGCGCTCGGGCAGCGCAGCGTAGCCCAATATCAAGCCCTGGCGTTGGGCCGTTCCCATCCAATGCGCCGAGAGCACATGTGCAGCGAAGCCGGCGGCCGCTGCGCGGCGGCCTGCCTCGACGTCGTCCATCCGAGCGAGAAGGTCGGCATGCAGATAGCCGACGAGCTGCATGCCGCCGGGATCGGCGCTCAGCTCGAGCAGGCCGCCGAGGTGCCTTTGCGCCGCCGCCAGCATGAGTTCCTGCTTGATCTTGTAGCGCTGTCGCTGCCGACGCAGATGGGTCGCCAGATGACCGTCCGCGATGAACCTCGCCAGGGCAGGCTGCACCAGCATCGACGGCTGGTCGTCCAGCGCCTGCTGGGCGGCGAGGAAGGGCTCGACCAGATGGGTTGGCACGACGGCATAACCGAGCCGTATCGACGGAAACAGGAGCTGTGAAAAAGTGCCGGCATAGATCACGCGCCCGTCGCGATCGAGGCTCTGCACCGCCGGCAAGATCCGGCCGCCATACCACCATTCGCTGTCATAGTCGTCCTCGAAGATCCAGGCATCGACCTGCCGCGCGTAATCGAGCAGCTCGCGCCGTCGCGCCTCGCTCATCGTTATGCCGAGCGGATACTGGTGTGCCGGCACGATGCATATGAGCTTCGGCCGGGGCGCAGCGCGCTGGCCGGCACGAACCGACAGCCCCTCTCCGTCGACTTCGACCGGCACCAGCTTTGCGCCCGCCGCGACGAGAGGTCCGCGCAACGGTGGATAGCCGGGCTCTTCCAGCCAGACTGCATCGCCCCGGTCGAGCAGCAAGCGAGCGGCCACCGTCAACGCTTGGCGGATTCCGGAGACGACAATAACCTGGTTCGCCGTGCAGGCGATGCTGCGCACTGCCGCAAGGTAGTCTGCGATCGCGGCCTTCAGCGGCGGATATCCAGCTGCATGGCTGCCGTCGAGCAGCCTGCGCTGCGGCTGGCGCCAACTCTCCCACAACAACCGTGCCCACAGCTTGAAGGGAAACCCGGCGTAGCCCGGTTCACCGGGGCGCAACAGTCCGGATGTCGTCACCGGCCGATGGGCAGGCGAGACCAGCGATCGGGCGCGCTCCGGCAAGTCCAGTGGCCGCGGGCGGACATCTGCTTGAGCGTCAGAGCGGAACGGCGTGCGATCCGGCAGCTCGGCGGCCACGTAGGTGCCTTGGCCGCGCCGGGTCTCCACGTACCCCTCGCTCACCAGATGTTCGAGGGCGAGCAGCACGGTGTTGCGGCCTATGCCCAGCTCTTGCGCCAGCACGCGGCTCGACGGAAGACGCGCCGCCGGACGCAGACGACCACTACGGATCAACTCCACCAGCTCGCGATAGACCTGCCGGTACAGCAGCTCATCCTGCTCCCGCTCGACATGCACCGAGACTGGCGGAGCGCTCGCCGTGCGCTGGCCGGGCGAGCGTCGCACGCGTGGTTCTGCGTTTCTGGACGAGCTGGTTCTGTTCATAGGCCCGCTCCGGACGTAGAAATGAGGGCTCCAAGTCAGGCCAATTGCACATTGCCCGCGGAGCGGAAACGACGGTTCGGGGTGGCGACAAGCTTACTCTTCAAGAACCAAATGCTCCAGGTGTCTGACACGAGAGAAGCCGGGACGAGCGAGCGCCGGGTTCGTGGGAAGGGCCGTTGCCAATCGCCGCAAGGCGATGGTCGGTCTCCCCCAATGCCTCCGCACGCCTTGAACAATTTGTGCGAAGCTGGGAGGGAGCTCGTGAACGGTGGCTCGGACCTCGTGCCGCTGCTCCAGGGAATCGTGCTGGGAGCCACCATCTGTGCCAGTCTCGGGCCACAGAGCGCCTTCGTCCTGCGCCAGGGCATCCATGGCGACGCGGCATTCGGCGTCGCGATGGTCTGCACCCTCGCCGATTTCCTGTTGATTGCCGCCGCGGCCGCGGGTGCGGATGCGATCAGTCGATCGCTTCCGCACGCAGCCAGCATCGGCGCATGGGGCGGTGCGATCATCGCCTCGGCCTTCGGATGCATTGTACTCGCGGGGGCGTTGCGACGCCGGCCCGCGACGGCGCCCGCGCCGGCGGTCGGCGCGGTCCATGGACAGGCGATCGTCGTGGCGCTGGCGCTGAGCCTTCTGAACCCACAGGTCTATCTTGAGATGATCGTGCTGGTGGGTGGCATGGCGCTGCTCTTCCCGCCGTCCGAGCGAGTGCTGTTCGCTGTCGGAGTGGCCATCGTTTCGCCGCTCTGGTTTTTCGGCTTGGTGATCGGCGGCCGGCGCCTATCACGGCTGTTCGCTCGGCCACAGGCGCTGGCGGCGCTCGACCTCGCCACCGGCCTTGCCATGCTTACGCTCGCCGCGGCAATGATTGTCGGCGAGCTGGCCTAAGGGGCCGCGATTTCAGCTGCTGCCATGTGTGCCATGGTCAAAGCGAGAGCGGGGTCGCCACCCTCGCCTCTGGTCCATGCCGCGGAGAGTCCGGCGTAGGCGAAGACCCAGCGCAGCAGTCGCGCTGGGTCGAGCCGGGCCGCTTCGGCGACCACATCGATCTGGCGAACCATGCGCCCCGGACTCGTCGCAATCGCGGAGTCGGGGTTGCAGAGGATGTTGGCAAAATCGAATCCGCGATCGCCGATCAACCCCTTCGGATCGATCGCGAGCCAGCCGCGCCCACCGAAGTCCAGCACATTTCCGTGATGCAGGTCGCCATGCAGAACGCACACCTCTTGTGGCGAGGCCAGGAGCTCGCCTGCGGTTGCCGCGGCTTGCGTGAATATCCCACCATCGGTCCCGGTGGCGTGTGACAGCTCCGCACACCAGTTCGACAGCGGAACCAGTGTGGCTGGCGTCGATCCATGGTGTACGTGGAGCTTCGCGGCCACGCCGCAGATGATGCGGCTGGCTTCATCGTCGTGGCCCTGGTGCGCCATGCTTGTGAGGGAGCGGCGGCCCGTGGCGCGTTCCAGTAGAATCGCATCGCCATGATGCGCGATGACGCGCGCTGCGCCGGTGCCGTCCCACCATGCCATCAAGCTTGCGCCGCGGCGTTCTTCTTCACCGCGCGCAACCTTGAGCATGGCCGGCGTATCACCGGAGCGCACCGGCAGCAGGTCGCTGCTGTGGGTTGCGATCGGTCTGCCGTCGGATACGAGGTTCCAGCGTCGCAGGTAGGGTTCGAGCATGTGCCCGAGTATCGAGCACACGGCCGCCTGACGCCAAGCCTACTCGGCCGCCGCCGACTGTTCCTTCCAGCTCTTGAGGCCCAGCAGCATCTCCCCCAACGGCGTCAGCTTGGCGCGCTCGTAGCGCGTCTTCTCCCACTGCCGCGGGTCGCCGGGAAAGGCGAAGCCTTGCGGCGGCTCGCGGTCGCGCCAGGAGGTGATGCGGGTCTCGCGCAGCGCCTGGTTGCTCTCGTCGGCGGGCGTCATCGCGATGTATTGCGCCAGGCGCACGCGGTTCTCGGACCGGTTCGGCCGGATGCCGTGCGCCAGCAGCGAGTTGAAGATCAGCAGGTCGCCGGCCTGCATCTGCACGTTGACGATGTCGAAACCGGCGGTGTCGGGCACCCAGCCGTTGCGGTCCGCGGGCTGGGTCTTGCGCCAGTCCTCCAGCGTGCGGAACAGCTCGGGCACGCACTGGAAGCCGCCCATCTCCGGGTCGGTGTCGACCAGCGATACCACGCCCTGGACGTTGATCGGCAGCGGGTCGAGCCGGGTGTCGGCATCCCAATGGATGAAGCCGTTGAAGCCGCGCGCCTGCTTGTTCGGCGGATTGAGGTTGGCGCGGTCGATGGTGACCCACAGCTCCTCCTGGTCCCAGATGTCGACGAACGCGTCGTGGATGCGCGGATGCTGGCGGTTGTCCCAGAGATACTGGTGGTTATAGAGCTCCACCATGCCGCTGTTGTTGAGCTCCTTCATCTCGTTGTCGCGCAGCTGCGGCTTGTACCAGCTCGCCGGGTCGCGCGGGTCCATCTCCTGGAACGCCCACAGCAGGTCGGCGAGCCGGCGGATGTTCGCCTCGGGGATCGCGTTCTTCACCACCACATAGCCCCAGGTCGTCCAATGCTCCCAGTCGCTCGCCGAGAGCACGCGCAGGGGCAGGCGCTTCTTGATGTCCTTGAGCTGCGTGGTCGCGACATAGCCGACCGAGGGGTTGCCGGGCTTGCCGTCGCCATATCCGTAGCGGTTCATGCGCCTCTCCCTGACCTTGCAATGTTGCGATGCTAGGGCCGCGGGCGCCAGCCATGTTGGCTGGCTCCGTCAAAAACATATACTATTCGGTCAATTTCGTCGTATCCTGTGGCTGATGAAGCCTGTTTTCGAGAAGGTTATCGTGCCGACCGGAGCGTCCTGGACCCTGTTTCACCGGCGCCTTCCGGCGTTTCCGTTCGAATGGCACTACCACCCCGAATACGAGCTGACCTTCACCCTCAACAGCCTGGGTCAGCGCTATATCGGCGATCACATCGCGCCCTATGGCGACGGCGACCTTGCCTTGGTGGGACCGAACCTGCCGCATAGCTGGCAGTCGGCGCGGCCGATCGATGCGGGCGCGCCTCATGTCGCGATCGTCATGTGGTTCACACAGACCTGGGTCGATCAGGTGCTGCGGCCGCTGCCGGAATTCCACGCCACCTGCCGCATGCTGGACGCTGCCACCCGCGGCCTCGGCTTCTCGCCGGCGATCGCGGCGGAAGCGCACACCCGCATCCTGGCACTGCTGGAGCGCGATCAGACCGCGCAGGTGATCGGCCTCATCGACCTGCTTGCGGTGCTGGCGCGCGATGATGGCTGCATGGCGCTGTCATCGCCGGCCCTCGCCGCCAGCGGGACGACCGGCGGCGACGAGGCGCGGATCGCGCCGGTCCTCGGCTATCTGCATGAACGCTACAACGATCCCGCCTTGTCGGTGGCGCGGCTCGCGCGGCGCGTCCACATGAGCCTCAGCACGCTGCATCGGCTGTTCCACCGCCACACGCACATGAGCGTGACCGACTATGTGACCCAGCTGCGCATCGGCCGCGCCTCCGCCCTGCTGATCGGCGGGGATCGGCCGGTGGCCCACATCGCGGAGGAAGCTGGCTATCGCAACCTCGCCAACTTCCACCGCCAGTTCAAAGCCATGAAAGGGGTGACCCCGCGCGCCTTCCGGCTGGCCTATCGGGAACGCCGCTGAGGGGTTATGCGACCGGTGGCCGCATTGCACCGGCCTACATGTAAAACCCACCTCAAGCATTAGGAACCGAAATGCGCTATGCTCCATTTCAACGGTAATCGCTAGGGAGGGTCGGACTATGTCCTTCAAGCACATCCTGGTTCCGCTGTTCGGCTTAGATTCGGACCGCGCTGCGCTCGATGCGGCGCTGGCCATCGCCCGCGTGCATCAGGGCCATATCCAGGCGCTGCACGCCGTCGCCGATCCCTTGAAGACAACGCCGCTGATGGTCGACGTCGGCGTCGCCATCGCCGAGGTGGTGGCCGCGGCGGAGCGCCATGCCGAGGCGCGCTCGGCGCAAGCCAAGTCCGCCTTCGACGGCTGGCTGCGCGCCAACAACGTCACGCTCGCCGACCGGCCCGAGCCGCACCCGAGCGCGACCGCGGAGTTCCGCGCGGAGAAGGGGCAGGAATCCGAGTTGCTCGCCCGCTTCGGGCGATTGACCGATCTCATCGTCATGGCGCGACCCAAATCGGAGCAGGCGCTCGACCTGATCGCAGTCGCGGTCGAGGATGCGTTGTTCGCCGCCGGCCGTCCCGTGCTGCTGATCCCCTCCGACTGCACCCAGGCGCACCTCGACGCGATGCTGCGGGGCTCCGCGGTCATCTCCTGGAACGGCAGCATCGAGGCCGTCCGCTCCATCAACGCCGCGCTGACCCTGCTGCGCGATCGCCCGCGCGTGCGCGTCATCAACGTGCAGGATTCCCATCACGGCGTGCAGTCGGCGGCGGATCTGGTCCACTATCTCGCCTGGCACGGGATTGCGGCCTCGGTGGCGGAGGCGGAAGGGCCCGGCAGCATCGCCGAGAAGCTCCTGGTGGCCGCGCGTACCGCCGAAGCGGGTCTGCTGGTGATGGGCGCCTACACCCACAGCCGGCTCAAGCATCTGGTGCTTGGCGGCGTGACCAGCCACATGATCGACGCGGCCAACCTGCCGGTCTTCATGACGCACTGAAGCGCCGGGCAATGCGCTAGCGCTGCTCGACTGCCTCTCTGGTGGTGGCGGTTTCCGCCGTGCGCGATCGCACCATCAGGAACGTGCCGGACCAGTTGTTCGCGACACGCCAGGTGCCGTTGATCTCCGTGCCATCTTCGTTCAGTTCGCCGGCATAGCGGACGCTGTCATAGTGGACAGACGCGGCGTGATAGATCTTGAGCATGGTGATCGAATGGCCGGACCGGCGGCCTTGTAGGCTCGCGGTCAAGGTTCGGCCCAGCGCGTCGCCCACGCCGCCGATTTCCTCGGTCGTGCCATCGAACCAGCCGCCCTGATCCGACAAGGTCGCCACGAACGACACCGATGGCATGGCGACCGGGTAGGAGTAGAGGCCGTGCCACACGCCTGTTAGATTGAGCGGCGACGATGTGCCGGGCCGGTGCATGCGGCGTGTTATATCGCGCTGCCGCCCGCGGCGTCTTTATTCGATCAAGGCATGGGAGAGGCGCGATGGTCTACAAAGGCAGCTGCCATTGCGGCAGCATGAAATTCGAGGTCGAGGGCGAGTTGACGCAGCTCGTTTCGTGCAACTGCTCGATCTGCGCGCGCAAGGGCGCGCTGCTGTGGTCGGTCTCGCGCGACAACCTGCGCTTGCTGGGATCCGGCGCGGGCGTCGGCAGCTACACCTTCAACTCCCATACCATCGCGCATCGCTTCTGCCAGACCTGCGGCATGCACCCCTATGCCGAAGATGCCGGCGAGCAGGGAGAACGCTCGGCCTACGTCAACGTGCGCTGCCTGGAGGGAATCGATGTGGCTGCGCTGCCGGTGATCGAATTCGACGGCCGCGCGATGTGATGTCGGCTGCGGCCAGCCTTGTTCGTCGTCCCAGGTACAAGCAATCTGTGGAGGCAGTGCGATGAGAAAGCTGATCCTGAGACAGAACATGTCGGTCGACGGCTTCGTCGGTGGGCCGAACGGCGAGATCGACTGGATATTCAAGAGCTTCGATGACAGTGCGATGTCCTGGACCCTCGAGACGTTGTGGCAGGCGGGGGTCCACATCATGGGCAGCCGCACCTTCCGCGACATGGCGGCCCATTGGCCGCGCTCGACCGAGCCGATCGCGGCGCCGATGAACGAGATTCCGAAGGTCGTCTTCACGCGCAAAGGGTTGGACCAGGCGGCGACGACCCAGGCGCTGGCGGATGCGACCCGCTTGCGTCCACAGGGTTCCGTTGCCCCGACGCCCTCCGTCCTGGAGTCCTGGACGAACCCCGGCGTCGCGCAGGGTGATCTGGGCGCGGAGATCGCGCGATTGAAGCAACAGGCCGGCAAGCCGATCCTGGCCCACGGCGGCGCCAGCTTCGCTCGCAGCCTGGTGCGGCAACGGCTGCCCGATGAATATTGGTTGCTCGTCTATCCGGTGGCGCTCGGGCGCGGCCTGCCGCTGTTCACCGAGCTCGAGAAGCCGCTCGATCTTAAGCTGGTGGGCACCACCGCATTCGACGGCGGCGTGGTCGAGCACGTCTATCGCCCGGCGTGATTCCAGGTGCCGGTGCGGAGCGACTGGGGCGACCAGCCGTCCGGCTGGAAACGCCAGCGCAAGGCCAGCGCGTCGGGACGATGGAGGATGCGGCGCGGCGCAAAGCGCCACAGCCGTTCCGCGCCCGCGACCGCCGCGATCTCCGGCGATGAGAGGATCACCTCGGCATCGCCGGTGAGCTGCAGCAGATCGCCGGTCTCGAAATCAACGAACAGCAGCCCGGCCTTCGGATTGGCGATCAGGTTGCCGAGGGTGTTGAAAAAGCGGTTGCCGGAGAAATCCGGGATGGTGAGCATGCCGTCCACGCCGATGCGCACGAATCCCGGCCGGCCGCCGCGGTGGGAGACGTCGACCATTCTGCCGTGTGTCACGTCCTCGACATAGGACGCGACGAAAAAGGTATCCGCGCCGGCGATCATGGCGCGGGCTCGATCATCCAACCGATCGAGTTCGCGCGGGGCCGCGGGCGACGACGTCGCCGGGTCGCGCGCGAACGCGAAATCGCGCAGCTGGATATATTGCGGGCAGTTGCCGAAGCTCTGCTGCACCAGGACGTCGAATGAAGTTCCGTTCTCTCGCCGCACCAGCCCATTCAGCCGGTTGCGCCGCCGCGTGTGCAGCTCGATGCCTAGCAGCCCGACCGCATCGCCGTCGTTCAGGCCGCCATCCGCCGGGTCGTGCGGATCGCGCGCGGCGGCGATGCTGAGGCGGTAGGGATCGGGCGATTGCAGAAAGCCCGGCTGGCCGGCAAGGATCGTCGCCCAGGCATCGCCTTGTCGGTCGACCGCGCCGGCCACGACGAACGGCAGCAGCGGATAGAACTGCCGGTGCTGATCGATCAGATGGTCGCGCAGCAGCAGATGCCCGCGCGTTGCCAGCTTGTCGGCGGAGCCGGCGCTGCGCTGCATCGCGAGCTCGCCGGCGTGCCAGGGCGAGAGCTGTTCCACGGTCATGGTTCGCGCTCTCACGCGGCGAGCCCAACCGGTGAGGCCTGGAACGCGACGAAGCCCGGCAGCGCCTCCACGCGGCCAAGCCAGGCCTGCACGTTGCGATAGGCGGAGAGATCGACGTTCCCTTCCGGCGCGCGGGCGATGTAGCTGTAGAGCGCGACGTCGGCGATGGTCGGCTGCGGCGCGGCGATCCAGCTGCGGCCTTCGAGTTCCGCGTCGATCACCGCCAGGATGGCATGGGCGCGCGCGATCACTTCCTCGGCGTTGAACTTGGCGCCGAACAGGGTGACGAGGCGCGCCGCCGCCGGGCCGAAGGCGATCTGCCCGGCTGCGACCGACAGCCAGCGCTGCACGGCTGCCGCGCCCTCCGCGGTTTCGGGCAGCCAATCGGCGCGGCGATGCTTCTTGGCGAGATAGACCAGGATGGCGTTCGAATCGCTGACGATGGTGCCGTCATCATCCAGCACCGGCACCTGGCCGAGGCGGTTCATCTGTAGAAAGGCAGGCTGCTTGTGTGCGCCAGCCATGAGGTCGACCGGCGCCAGCTCGTGCGCAACGCCGAGCAGCGATAGGAAAAGGCGGACGCGATGGGCATGGCCCGACAGCGGGTGGTAATGGAGCTTCATGAATCTTCTCCCGAATGACTGCAGCCCTCTCAACATGATTGTTTCATGGGAAGATAGCAGTGGTCGGATTCAGGAATAACTCTTCCAGAATCTGAGAACGCGGGAGCTACCGGCGATTCGCCGGGTTTCCCGTCACTTTTCCGGTCGACAGGATCGGCGAACCCCTGTAAAAAGCCGCCGACCGGGGCAAATGGGCCCCGATTAGGGATTTTTAACGTGATCCAGGCCGTGATCACCCTGAAGACCAAGAAGACCACCGGCACCAAGACCGGGGGATGGAACGCGGCCTGACGGGATCACAAAGGATCAGATGAACCGAGGGGCCGCAACAAGATGCGGCCCTTTTTGCTTTTAGGCGAAGGAGCGAGGTCATGGGTTATCGGGTAGCGGTGGTCGGCGCCACGGGCAATGTGGGCCGCGAGATGTTGCAGACGCTGTCGGAGCGCAGCTTTCCGGTCGACGAAGTCGTCGCCCTGGCGTCGCAGCGCTCGGCCGGCGGCGAGGTCTCGTTCGGCGAGGACGATGTGCTGAAGGTCCAGCGTCTCGACACCTTCAACTTCAAGGGCATCGACATCGTGCTGTCCTCGGCCGGCGCCAAGGTTTCGGCCGAGTTCGCGGCGCGCGCGGCTGCGGCCGGCGCCGTCATCATCGACAACACCTCCTATTTCCGCATGGACCCCGACGTGCCGCTGGTGGTGCCGGAGGTCAATGCCCACGCCATCGCCGGCTACAAGAAGAAGAACATCATCGCCAACCCGAACTGCTCCACCATCCAGATGGTGGTGGCGCTGAAGCCGTTGCACGACGTGGCGCCGATCAAGCGCATCGTGGTCGCGACCTACCAGTCGGTGTCGGGCGGCGGCAAGGAAGCGATGGACGAACTGTTCAACCAGACTCGCGGCATCTACACGAACGCGCCGATCGAGCGCACCAAGTTCACCAAGCAGATCGCCTTCAACTGCATTCCGCACATCGACGTCTTCATGGACGACGGCTCCACCAAGGAAGAATGGAAGATGTCGGTCGAGACCAAGAAGATCCTCGACCCCAAGATCAAGGTCACGGCGACCTGCGTGCGCGTGCCGGTGTTCGTCTCCCATGCCGAGGCGATCAACATCGAGTTCGAGCGTCCGCTGTCCGCCGATGAGGCGCGCGCGATCCTCAAGTCCGCGCCCGGCGTCGCCGTGATCGATCACCGCGTCGACGAGGGCTACGTCACCCAGGTCGAAGCGGCCGGCGAGGACAAAGTGTATGTCAGCCGCATCCGCGATGACTCGACCATCGACAACGGCCTCTCGCTGTGGGTGGTCTCCGACAACCTGCGGAAGGGCGCTGCACTCAACGCGGTGCAGATCGCCGAGAAGCTGGTGAGCGACTACCTGAGCGGCAAGGCCGCGGCGTAGTTTCAGAAAACGACGGGCAAGGGTGCGCTTAGCGCGCCTTTGCCCAGTCGCTCTGGGTCTGCACGATCATCAGTTCGTCGGCGTCCGCCTTCTCGGTCGCGGTGCAGATCACGTCCATGCCATGCATGGCGAAATCGAGCGCGCCGGCGGCGTCGCGGTCGCGCACGTAGCGGCCGGTGAACAGCGCGCTGAAAGTATCGCCGGTGCCCGATACCCGCAGCTTGCGGCGCGGCGCTTCGGCGCGGTGCACCTTGCCGCCTGCCAGCGCCAGCGCGGCGATGCGGTCCGGCCGCTCGGCGGGAACGCCGGTCGCCACCAGCACCTTCACGCCGGCTGCCCGCTGCAGCGCCTGCGCGGCTTCCAGCGCGGCTGCGCCGTCTTTGACACTGCGGCCGGTGAGGCGCGCCAACTCGAAGATGTTGGGCAGCAGCACGTCGGCGATCGGCACCAGGTCGCTGGCGATGGTCTCCGCCAGGTCCGGCTTCACATAGAGCGCATCGTCGTCGCCCATCACCGGGTCGCAGGCGAAGATGGCGCTCGGCTTCTGCGTGCGGATGATGCCGGCCAGCTCCGCCGCCAGCCGCGCGGTGTCAGGCGTGCCGAGATAGCCGGTCAGCAGCATGTCGACATCGTCGAGATAGCCGAGCTCCTTCAGCCCCTGGATCAAGTCGCGCGCCTGCTCCGCCGGCACGGCGCGGCCGCGGAAGGTCGGCTTGCCGAGGTGGTTGGAGAACAGCACCGTCGGCACCTGCCAGACCGCATGGCCTTGGCGCTGCAGCACGAAGGCCGCGGCCGAATTGCCGACATGGCCGTAAACGACCTGGGACTGGATGGAGAGAACGTTCATGAACCGGGCGCGTGGACTCTGGTTGGCGAGACGCCCGGTATCCTCATGATCGCGGCTGCGCTTGCAAGCGAAATCGGCCCCCTATGGGGGGCCGATCTTGTCGCCGCACAATCTGACAGCGCTATCTATTGGCTCTGTTCCGAGACGATATGCACGATGTCCGCCGGGCTGGTGATCCAGAAGCCGCGGAATCCCTCCGGCAGCGCCTCGATCGGGTCGCAGCGCACGACCTTCTTGTCGCCCAGGTCCGACACGGCCGCGTCGCTGTTGCTGGCGACCACCTCCAGCCATAGCTCGGTCTGGGAGAACTGAGGGCAGGGATCGAGCCACAGCCGGATTGGCCCGAATTCCACCAGCTTCGACTCGCCGTGATCGGAAACCTTGAGCCCGAGCGTCTCGCGATAGAACTTCACCGCGCTGTCGAAATGATGCGGCGGCAGCTTCATGGCGACGTTGTTGCCGCCGCGATAGCGGACCATCACGCCGCTCCCGCCCGCTGCAGGGCTGCGATGCGCTCGACATAGCGCGGATGCAGCTCTTTGAAGACCGCCATGAAATCGATCTTGCCCCGGCCGGACAAGAGCGCATCGAGGTTGTCGAGGAAGGCGTTCCAACCGGCGCTGTGATTGGCCAGCTCGTGGATCGGCAGCCCGGTGTGCAGCAGCGTCAGCAGCACCTTGTCGCCGCGTTCCGCCAGCTCGAAGCGCACCGACCCTTCATCGACGCCCTTGCGCGAACCGTCTGGCTGCAGGCGCTGCTGCAGCCAGGAGAACGCGACAACGTATGGTTTGCGGAACTCGCTGACGGTGCCGCGAACGCCGGTGGTGGCGCAGGATTCGTCATCGTTGAAACGGATCACGACCGCGCCACCGACCCGCGGCTCCACCGTCATGTCGGCGAACCAGGTCTTCAGCAGTTCCTGCTTGGTCAGATAGTCCCACGCCAGCTCGATCGGGCCGGGGATGAGGCGCTTGAATTCGACGGTGTGTAAATCGAGGATCGATCCGTCCATGGCTTTCTTCCTTTCGGCTTGTGCGAGTTCGAAGTTGGTTTCTTGTTTTCCTAGAGTCCGGCTGCCGCCGCGATCACGAACAGTCCGGACCCGACCAGCACGGCTCCGATGGCCCGGGCGACGCGCGGACCGGCCGGTGCGAGTCGTTGACGGTGATGGCGACCGCCACGACTGCCATCGCACGCAAATCCATGACCCCGACGACCAGGAGGACCGCCGTCAGGCCGATGCAGCAGCAGCTGCAGTGGAAGCCGAGGCTGAGCCCGTATCGCCACGCCGAGCCGGCGTCCGCGGGCCGCATCCGGCAGAGTTCCGGCGTCTGCCGACAGCAGGCAAGGTGATGTGCCTTCCACGCGGTGAACTGGATTGCGCCGGCGATCATGATCATCACGCCGACCGCAATCGGAACAGCGCGCGCCACCGATGGTTCCGCCATCGCGACCGCCGCCAGCGCGACGCCGAGCGGGAAGGCGATCATTCCGAACAGCGTCCACACCAGGAAGTATCCGAGGGCCACCAGCGTGGTCAGCCGGCCCACCGGCATCTCAGCTGCTTCGCCGACCGCCTGCCGATACCGCCACAGCACCGGCGCCAGGGATGGCAGCATCATCGCCACCATCATCACCAGCCACATGCCGAGGAACGACGCCGTGGCGCCGGGCCAGGTTTGATCGGGCATCCGCATCCATGCCATCGACATCGTCCAGCCGCCGGGCATCGCCATTCCGCCCATCGTCGACATGGATGCGCACCACGCGATCGTTACTGTCACGCTGGCGGCGAAGAGCAACGCCGACACGCCGAAGAAGGCTCGCTGCGAAGCTCGGTCGGAAACCATGCCTTGGGACCTCCCGTCCCCCGGTTGCGCCAACGATACCCGCGGTTCGGCTCAATGCTTGTCGTACTGGTCGTGGTGACGCCACCAGACGCCTTTCTCGTTGCGTCCCTTGGGCGCGCGATCGAGCCACTTGTACATGCCCCAAAGATCGTCCAGTCCGCGGGCATAGGCGGAGTACGCATGATAGATGATGCCGTCCTCCAGCACGAAGGCGCTCATGCCCGGCCGTTCGCGCGTGTATGTCGCCACGTCTGTGCCGCTCATCGCGGCGCCCTGCGTGGGCCCATCGGGTGTCTCGCGCGAGGAGATGGCCGGCTTGTTGTCGGCGATCAGTTGCTGCAGCGCCGGCTCGCGCCGGTAATTGTATTCGATGCCGCCGTCGCGCTGCTGCTGCTCGCTGAACCACACGCTGAAGTCCGGATTGAAATCGCTGGCGAACGACGAGGCCCAGGGGAAGGTCCAGCCCATGCGCTGCTTGAACGCCTGCAGCTTCGCGAGCTGCGCCCGCGAGACCGCCCACAGCATCACGTCATGGTTGGCCAGGTGAGTCGCGATCCCATTGAAGCCGTCCGCGATCGCCGAGCAGGACGGGCAGCCGGCCTTGTAGTCGGGTCCGAACATGAAGTGGTAGACGAGCAGCTGCGAGCGCCCTTTGAACAGGTCCTTGAGCGAAGCGCTCCCGCCATCGGTCTCGAAGGAATAGTTCTTGTCCACCTTGACCCACGGCAGCTCCTGCCGTTGCCGCGCCACCGCGTCACTGCGGTGCGTCAGCTCCTTCTCCGCCTTGAGAAGCTCGAGCCGCGCGGCGAGCCAGTCTTTCCGGGTTCCGGTTATGTGCGTTGTCATTGTTCAATCCTTCGCCTTGTGGGCTTCTCGATTAAGAACACAGAGCCGCGTCACGCCGCTCCCGACCGCAGCAGGCCGGCGAGCCGCTCGTCGTATTGCGGGCGAACGCGCCGGGCGACGGCCATGAAGTCGATGCGGCCGCGGCCGGAAATCCGCGCTTCCAGATTCTCGAGATAGGCATGCCAGCCGGCGCTGTGACTGGTCAGCTCCGCGGTCGGCAAGCGCGAGTGCAGCAGCGTCAGCAGAACTTTCTCGCCGCGCTCGGTGAGCTCGAAACGCACCTCGCCCTCGTCGCTGTCCGCGATCGAGCCATCGGGCTGCGCCCGCCGCTGGATCCAGGTGAATGCGATGACGTGCGGCGGCCGGAACTCGCGGACCACGCCGCGCACACCTGCCGAGCAGCCGCCGCAGGTGTCCTTGTCGAAATGCACGTCGACCGCCCCGCCGAGGCGCGGCTCCAGCGTCACATCGGCAAACCAAGTCTTCAACAGCTCCCGCTTGGTCAGGTAATCCCAGGCCAGCTCGATCGGGCCGGGAATCAGGCGCTTGAATTCAACGGTGTGCAGGTCGTGGAGAACTCCATCGTAACTCATGGCTTTCTTCCTTTGGGTTTGCGTGGCTTGCTGGGCTTCTTGGCCAGCTCGGCCTTGTGGCGTTCCATCTGCCGCACCAGCTCATCCAGTTTCGGATTCCAGAAGCGGCGCACGCTCGATAGCCACTGGTCGATCTCGGTGAAGCCGGACGGGTCGAGTGCATAAATCCGGCGCTGTCCCTCGACCCGGACGGTGACGATATTGGCTTCTTTTAACACCTTGAGATGCTGCGAGATTGCAGGGGCACTGATGTCAAAAGCGGTGCCGATCTCTCCCGCCGCCAACTCCTGTCCCGCCAGCATCTCCACGATGCGGCGGCGGTTCGGGTCGGCCAGGGCAATCAGCGACTGCATGACCCGATATTTAGTTCATCACTTAATTAAGTCAAGACTAAAATAACGAAGCGCGAAAAAGGCCACCACGGAACCCGTGGCGGCCTTCGAGGTCTCGGAGGCTAGTTGGAGAGCGCGGCGGTTTCCGGCATCGGCCAGTCGTTCGCGTCGAGCACGCTGGTGGCGATCTCGAACCTCAGCAGCCGCCGGTCCTCGCCCTCGCCGAGATAGGTGACGCGCACCTGCGCGCGCTTGAACAAGGGTAGCGCGACCAGATCGGGCTCAGGCACCAGAAAGTCGAGGTAGCGCAGGGAGCGATGGCTGTAGAGAAACTCGACGCCGTTCACGGCGAAGCGCTGATTGGTGTCGACGAAAATCCCCTCCGGCGCCTGCCGCACGCTCGACCAGTCGAGCCGGCCGGCCTCGATCGACATGGCGGTGGCATTGCGGGCCATCTGCTGGGTGTCCCACAGGCTCCAGTATTGGAACATCACGACTGGGACGTAGGCCGCATAGGCCCCCCACAGCGCGAGCCTGATCGGGCGCGAGACATGCCAACGGCGCGCTTTGGCCACGGTGAGACACGCCAGCATCAGCACCGGCGCGGCCAGCATCAGGATCAGCGGCAGCGCAGGCAGGCTGCCGCTCCCGGTATCCAGCACAGTGGTATATTCCGACGCCATCGAACGCTCCCCTGTCAGGGTTCGCCGTTAGTCCCCGCGACTGTCATTACCCCCATCGTTTTAAGACGGCGTTAATCTTTGTTAGCATTTAGCCTAAGGATGGGACGCCTTTGCGCCGGCCCGGTCGGGCACGTATGTTGCGCTGCGACAGAAACTCAACGGGCGGCGGGCATGACGATCAAGACCAACCCGGGCAACTTCTTCGAGGACTTCCAGCTGGGGCAGGAGATCGTCCACGCGGTCCCGCGCACCGTCACGGCTGGCGACGTCGCGCTCTATATAGGTCTCACCGGTTCGCGCTTTGCGCTGCACGCCTCCGACGCCTTCGCGCAAGCGATCGGCTACGGCAAGGCGCCGGTCGACGACATCCTGGTCTTCCACATCGTGTTCGGCCGTACCGTCGCCGACATCTCGCTCAACGCCATCGCCAATCTCGGCTACGCGCAGTGCAAGTTCGGCGCGCCGGTCTATGCCGGCGACACGCTGAGCACGCGCTCCACCGTCATCGGCCTCAAGGAGAATTCCAACCGCGAGACCGGCATCGTCTATGTGCGCTCGGTCGGCCGCAACCAGCGCGACGAGGTGGTGCTGGACTACGTGCGCTGGGTGATGGTGCGCAAGCGCGAGCAGGCGCGCCCGGCCCCGGATGCGCTGGTGCCGGAGCTTGCCGCCGCGGTGGCGCCGGCGGACTTCTATCTTCCGGCGGGACTGCAGCTGGAACACTACGATCGCGCGCTCGCGGGCTCGCCGCACGGCTGGGAGGACTACCAGAAGGGCGAGCGCATCGATCACGTCGACGGCATGACCCTGGAAGAGAGCGATCACATGACCGCGACGCGGCTCTACCAGAACAATGCCAAGGTCCATTTCAACCAGCATGCCGAATCCAAGGGCCGCTTCGGCAAGCGCCTGATCTATGGCGGCCACATCATCAGCCTCGCCCGCGCGGCCAGCTTCAACGGTCTCGCCAACGCCTTGCGCGTGCTCGCCATCAATGGCGGTCGGCACGTCAACCCGAGCTTCGCCGGCGACACCATCTATGCCTGGAGCGAGGTGGTGGACGTGATCGAGCTGCCGGGCCGCGCCGATCTCGGCGCCTTGCGCCTGCGCACCATCGCGGCCAAGGACCACCCGTGTGCGGACTTTCCAGGGCCCGATGCGGCCGGCAAGTACCCGGCGGAGGTGGTGCTCGACCTCGATTACACAATCCTGCTGCCGCGACGGCTGGCATGACGACCCTGCATGGGTGCGCCGCCTGCTTTCATTGACGCTGCACTGCAAAAACGCTAATCAGGCTGCAGCGTTTTCGTGAGGTTTGGCGGCTTGCGCAGGGCCGGCGCCTCATCTCTGGGACCTGGCGACAACACCGACAGGGCAAAACGACCATGGCTTCGCATCCGCGACCGATCGCGCCGCATCTACAAGTCTATCGGCCGCAGCTCACCTCGTTCACCTCGATCCTGCATCGCATCACAGGTTCGTTCCTGACTCTCGGGATCCTGGCGCTGGTCTATTGGCTGGCTGCCGCTGCGACCAGTGCTGAGGCGTTCGACCAGGCCCAGGCCATCGCCGGCTCCATCCTCGGCCGCATTGCGCTGTTTTTGTGGACCGGCGCCTTCTTCTATCACCTGCTGAACGGCATCCGGCACCTGGCGTGGGACGCGGGGTGGGGGTTCGAGCTGCCGACCGCCTACCGCACCGGCTGGACCGTGCTGATCGGCAGCGTCGTGCTGACGCTGGTCGCGTGGGGGCTCGGCTACTGGGCGCGGGGGAACGTCTGATGGCGAGCGCCAAGGGCAGCCTGCGCAGCGATCTCGGCCGGGTGCGCGGCCTCGGCTCCGCCAAGGAAGGCGTGCAGCATTGGTGGATGCAGCGGGTCACCGCGCTCGCGCTGATCCCGCTGTCGCTCTGGTTCGTCGCCTGCATCGTGTTCCTGATCGACGTCGATCACGCCACGGCGATCCAATGGCTTGGCTCGCCCATAACCTTGGGCCTGATGAGCCTGTTCCTCATTGCCCTGGTCTATCATGCAGTGCTGGGCCTGCAGGTGGTGATCGAGGATTACATCCATTCCCATGCGGCGAAGATCACGCTGCTGCTGCTGATCCAGTTCGCCGGCATCGCGCTGGTCGCGGCGGGCATCATCGCGATGCTGATGATCACGATCTACGGCGGCTGAGCACCGGGAAAAGAAAACACCATGCCCGAAGAGAACGTCCACGACACCTCCGTCGCCGCGCCCAAGATCAACGGCCAGGCTTATCCGTTCACCGACCATGTCTATGACGTGGTGGTGGTCGGCGCCGGCGGCGCGGGGCTGCGCGCCACCTTCGGCATGGCGGAGAAGGGGCTGAAGACCGCCTGCATCTCCAAGGTCTATCCGACCCGCTCCCACACCGTCGCGGCGCAGGGCGGCATCTCCGCATCGCTCGGCAACATGGGCGAGGACGACTGGCGCTGGCACATGTACGACACCGTCAAGGGCTCCGACTGGCTCGGCGACCAGGACGCGATCGAATACATGGTGCGCGAAGCCGTCCCCGCGATCATCGAACTCGAGCATTACGGCGTGCCCTTCAGCCGCACCGAGGCGGGCAAGATCTACCAGCGCCCGTTCGGCGGCATGACCACCCACTTCGGCAAGGGCATCGCCCAGCGCACCTGCGCCGCCGCCGACCGCACCGGCCATGCCATCCTGCACACGCTCTATCAGCAGGCGCTGAAGCACCAGGCGCAGTTCTTCGTCGAGTATTTCGCCGTCGACCTCATCATGGACGACGAGGGCAACTGCGTCGGCGTGGTGGCCTGGAACCTCGATGACGGCACCATGCACCGCTTCAACGCCAAGATGGTGGTGCTGGCGACCGGCGGCTATGGCCGGGCGTATTTCTCCTGCACCTCGGCCCACACCTGCACCGGCGACGGCAACGCCATGGCGCTGCGCGCCGGCCTGCCGCTGCAGGACATGGAGTTCATCCAGTTCCACCCCAGCGGCATCTACGGCGCCGGCTGCCTGATCACCGAAGGCGTGCGCGGCGAGGGCGGGTATCTGACCAACAGCGCCGGCGAGCGCTTCATGGAGCGCTATGCCCCGTCGGCCAAGGACCTTGCCTCGCGCGACGTGGTCAGCCGGTCCATGACCATGGAGATCCGCGAGGGCCGCGGCGTCGGTCCGCTCAAGGACCACATCCACCTGCACATCGAACATCTCGACCCGAAGGTGATCCACGAGCGCCTGCCCGGCATCGCCGAAACAGCGCGCATCTTCGCCGGCGTCGACGTGACGCGCGAGCCGATCCCGGTGCTGCCGACCTGCCACTACAATATGGGCGGCGTGCCGACCAACTACCGGGCCGAGGTCGTCACCCTGAAGAACGGCAACCCGGATTCGGTGGTGCAGGGCCTGATGGCGATCGGCGAAGCAGCCTGCGTCTCGGTCCACGGCGCCAACCGCCTCGGCTCCAACTCGCTGCTCGACCTCGTGGTGTTCGGCCGCGCCGCCGCCCTGCGCTGCGCGGAGATCCTGAACCCGGAAGAATCGGCGCGCTCCCTGCCCAAGGGCGCCGGCGACTACGCCGTCAGCCGCCTGGACAAGGCGCGCCATGCCAAGGGCGAGATCCCGACCGCCGCCCTGCGCCTCGAGATGCAGAAGGTGATGCAGTCCAACTGCGCGGTGTTCCGCACCGGCGAGATCCTGCAGGAAGGCTGCGACCATCTGCGCCGGATCTGGGCCAAGCGCGACCAGATCAAGGTCGAGGACCGCTCGATGATCTGGAACAGCGACCTGGTGGAGACGCTGGAACTCGATAACCTGCTGTACCAGGCGTCGGTCACGATCGAATCCGCGCGCAACCGCCAGGAGAGCCGCGGCGCCCATGCCCGCGAGGATTTCGCGGAGCGCGACGATCAGAAATGGATGAAGCACTCGGTTGCCTGGGCGGACGAGAGCGGCAAGGTCAAGATCGACTACCGCCCCGTCCACCTGCAGCCGCTCACCAACGACGTGCAAAGCTTCCCGCCGAAGGCGCGGGTGTATTGAGGTTGGCATGGCTGAACTGATGCTCGCCGCGAAGGATCGCCCGGTCGCAGGGAAGAAGTTCCCCGCGCCGGCCGGCGCCAAGCGCACGCGCACCTTCAAGATCTATCGCTGGGACCCGGACAAGGGCGGCAATCCCACCATCGACAGCTACGAGGTCGATCTCGACGCCTGTGGGCCGATGATCCTGGACGCCTTGATCAAGATCAAGAACGAGATCGATTCGACCCTGACCTTCCGCCGCTCCTGCCGCGAAGGCGTGTGCGGGTCCTGCGCGATGAACATCGACGGCACCAACACCCTTGCCTGCACCAAATACATCGCAGACGTGAAGGGCGACGTGAAGGTCTACCCCCTGCCGCATTTGGCGGTGGTGAAGGACCTGGTGCCGGACCTCAATACCATCTTCGCGCAATATACCTCGATCGAGCCGTGGTTGAAGGCGGACACCGCCGCGCCGGCGCGCGAACGCCCGCAGTCGCCGGAGGAGCGCGCCAGGCTCGACGGCCTGTGGGAGTGCATCCTCTGCTTCTGCTGCTCCACCTCGTGCCCGAGCTACTGGTGGAACGGCGACCGCTATCTCGGCCCCGCCGTGCTGTTGCAAGCCTACCGCTGGATCGCGGATTCGCGCGACGAGGCGACCGGCGACCGGCTCGACAACCTGGAAGACCCGTTCCGGCTCTATCGCTGCCACACCATCATGAACTGCACCAAGACCTGCCCCAAGGGATTGAACCCGGCGAAGGCGATCGGCGAGATCAAGAAGCTGATGATCGAGCGGCGCTGACGCACCTGCATCGCCGTGCTCCCCGTCACAATGACGACAAGTTTAACTGGCAATTCAGATTGCCATGGATAAGGTGCCGCCCATCCGTCGGTGGACGTTCCAACATGAGAGAGATGCGCGCTATGACACGCTATAGGGGGGCCGGGCTCGGCCGTTCGATTCTGGGGCTGGGCTTCGTCGCTCTGCTCGCGCTGACCGCCTGCGAGAAGGGACCCGATCGGGAAAAGGTCGCCGCGGAACTCAAGGCCGGCGTCGAGGAGCAGCTGAAGAAGGCGGGGGGTCCCGCGGGCCAACAGGTCCTCAGCCACAGCGCCGTCAACGTCACGCCGCAGGATGACGATGCCTATCTCGTCTCCATCGAAGGCCTGAAGGTCCAGCCGTCGCCGGAAGGCTATCTCGAGGTCGGCACCGTCAGCTATCTCGCCAAGCCGAAGGACGAGACCTCCTACTCGGTTTCCAAGCTGACCGTGCCGCAGAGCATGCCGTTCAAGGCGCCGGACGGGACGGAAAAGGGCAAGCTCGTCGTCACGACCAAGTCGTTCAGCGGCGTCTATTCCAAGGCGCTGACAACGTTCCAGCAGGTGGACGCCGAGTTCGCCGATATCATCGCGACCGACGACCAGGGCGCCGAAGTCGGGCTCGCCAACGCCAAATTCACGGTCAATGTGGCGGACAAAGGCGGCGGGGTCGCCGATGCCACAGTCAAGGCCATCCTGGCCGGGCTCACGGCGATGGAGAGTGCGGGCGGCATCTTCACCGTCGCCGAAACTCAGATCGACGCAAAATACGATTCGTGGAAGCTGGCGGAGTACCAGGCCGCCGCGCTCACATACCAGGAGCTGGTCCTGAAGCAGGCGGCCTTCCTGGAGCAGGCCGCCACCGGGCAATCCGGTTCCGCACAGCCTGCCTCGCTCACACCCGAGGAGCAGAAGGCGCTGGCCGACGCGATCAACACCATGGCGGCGTCGATCAAGGGTGGCGATTTCAAGATCGCGTTCAAGGACCTCAAGTTCACCGAGGCGGGGGAGGAGCCCTTCGCCATGGGCGGCCTGACTATCGGGACCGTCATCGACGGCATCAACCAGGAGAAGGCGACCCTCGACTTCGACATCGCGCACCAGGACCTGATGGTGAACAGCCCCGAGGTCGCGAGCCCCGTCACCCAGGCATCGCTGCCCAAGAGCGGCAACCTTAGCATCAAGGTCAGCAACATCCCGAGCAAGGACATGGTGAAGGTGCTGACCGACAACCTGCCTGGGATGGCATCGAGCGATCCGGCGATGGCGCAGGCTAATGCGATGGCCATGGTTGTGGCGCTCCAGGCGGTGTTCCAGAGCTCTGGCGCCAAGGTCGAGATTGCGCCGTCTCAGCTGCTCTCGCAGCTGGTGGAGATCAAGGCCGACGGTGCGTTCGACGTGCAGCCACAGGCCGCGTTCGGCATCGTCGGCGGCCTCAACGTCGCCATCCGCGGCGTCGACGACCTGCTGGCGCTGGCGCAGAAGACGCCCGAGGACTACGACGCGCAGCAGGCGATGCAATCGATCCAGATGCTGCAAGTCTATTCGGCGCGCGAGCAAGGCGCCGACGGCAAGCCAGTCGACAAGTTCAAGATCGAGGTCAACGAGGCGGGCCAGATGACGGTCAACGGCCAGCCGATGTGATCTCGCGGATGTGACCGCCATCACATTGCGGACGCTCATCGAGCCGCACCGGTCGCGATCGGTGCGGCTCTTTTTCTGCGCGCGCTCGCGCTCATCTGTTGCAGCGATGACTCAGTCGCGTGGCGAAAAGGGAACGGATCGCACGGGCGCGAATCACTTCCATATAGTCAAGTGACGCAAAATGTGATGTGATATGCGCAACATGCATATTGACCGAGTCGCCGCTTTCGCTGTGTCAGACGCGCTGGTCTCTTCATCCCTCGAAGACGGACCCCTGTCGCGCTATCGTGCTCTCCAGAGTACGGGCGCGTTGGCGCACGATGCTGCGCAGGAGCTGGCCGCCGAAAAACTGCAGTCGCTGTGGAAGGCGCTGAAGAATTATCAACCGAGCGAACAGGCCGGTGGCTGGCGCGAGCGCCTCGGCCTCGCGCGCCGGCGCGAAGCGGAAGCGCCGCAGGGGCTCTACATCTTCGGTCCGGTCGGCCGCGGCAAGTCGATGCTGATGGATCTGTTCTTCGCGACCGCGCCGATCGAGCGCAAGCGCCGGGTCCATTTCCACGCCTTCATGCTGGAGGTGCAGGAGACCCTGCATCGCTGGCGCCAGGACAAGGACGGCAAGGACGACGTGATCGCCGCCCTGGCGGACAAGATCGCGGGCGAAGCGACCCTGCTCTGCTTCGACGAGTTCCATGTCTCCAACATCGCCGACGCTATGATCCTCGGCCGCCTGTTCGAGGCGCTGTTCGATCGCGGCGTGGTGGTGGTCGCGACCTCGAACTGGGAGCCGGATGACCTCTATCAGGGCGGCCTTCAGCGCGATCGGTTCCTGCCGTTCATCGCCCTCATCAAGGACAAGCTCGACATTCTGGAATTGGATGCCGCGCGCGACTACCGCCTGCAGCGCATCAAGGACATGCGGACCTATTTCCATCCGCTCGGCGACTTGGCCGCGCGCCATATGACGGACAGCTTCGCGCGCCTGACCGGCGGCGCTGCACCGCGCGCCGATCATCTGATCGTGCAGGAGCGTCGTCTCGATGTGCCGCGCCAAGCCGTGGGTGTCGCGTGGTTCGACTTCGACGAGCTGTGCGAACGGCCGCTCGGCGCTGCCGACTATCTCGCAATCGCGACGCATTTCAACACTGTGTTAATCGATTGCGTGCCAACCTTGTCGCCGGATCAGCGTGACGTTGCGCGGCGCTTCGTCACGCTCATCGATGCGCTCTACGAGCATCGCGTCAACGTGGTGATCGCCGCAGCTGCTCCGCCGGAGCGGCTCTATCCATCGGGGGATGGCTCTTTTGACTTTGGGCGCACGGTCTCGCGCTTGAATGAGATGCAATCGGTCGACTACCTCACTGGACCGCATTTGACGTGAGTGCGTGACGCAAAATGAGGAATGTCGTTAACGCTTGCTCTTGGGGTTAAATGATAGTATTAACACAACACCTTGTATCGGGCGCAATGGGGCAATCTGTGCTGCCGAAGGAAACGGCGGCGATGCGTAAACCGGGGTCTAGGTCCTGAATGGCACGTAGCAAAATCGCGCTTGTCGGCGCTGGACAAATCGGTGGAACGCTCGCCCTTCTCGCTGGCTTGAAGGACCTCGGCGACGTCGTGCTGTTCGACGTGGTCGAAGGCGTGCCGCAAGGCAAGTCGCTCGACCTCGCGCAGGCATCGCCGGTCGAGGGCTTCGATGCGACGTACGTCGGCACCAACACCTATGACGCGTTGAAAGGCGCGGACGTCGTCATCGTCACCGCCGGCATCCCGCGCAAGCCTGGCATGTCGCGCGACGACCTGATCGCGACCAATGCCAAGGTCATCGAGACCGTCGGCCAGAACATCAAGAAGCAGTGCCCGAACGCCTTCGTCATCGTCATCACCAATCCGCTCGACGTGATGGTGTTCGTGATGCAGGAAGCCTCGGGCCTCCCCGCCGCCCGCGTGGTCGGCATGGCGGGTGTCCTCGATTCCGCGCGCTTCCGCTACTTCCTGGCCAGCGAGTTCAAGGTCTCGGTCGAAGATGTGACTGGGTTCGTCCTGGGCGGCCACGGCGACACGATGGTGCCGCTGATCCGCTATTCGACGGTCGCCGGCATCCCGGTGCCCGATCTCATCAAGATGGGCTGGACCTCCCAGGAAAAGATCGATGCGATCGTGCAGCGCACCCGTGACGGCGGCGCTGAGATCGTGAACCTCTTAAAGACGGGCTCGGCGTTCTATGCGCCGGCCTCATCCGCCATCGCCATGGCGGAGTCCTATCTCAAGGACAAACGGCGAGTTCTGCCCTGTGCCGCCATGCTGAATGGCGAATACGGGGTGAAAGGGCTCTATGTCGGCGTGCCGGTCATCATCGGCGCGAACGGCGTGGAGAAGGTGGTCGAGATCGATTTGAACGCGGCCGAGCAGGCCATGTTCGATAAATCGGTCGCGGCCGTTAGGGGCCTCATCGATGTGGTGAGGAAGCTTCAAAGAGGAGAGAAGCAATGACGAGTATCGCATTGGCGGCCAAGAAGGCTGCTAAGAAGAAGGGTGTGAAGAAGGCGGCGTCGAAGAAGGGCGCCAAAAAGAAGGCCGCGAAGAAGAAGTAGTAGCCTTCCCGATTCGCTTTCTAGCAATCGGCTAGCGACGGCGGCAGTCCGCACACCGCCTGCCTCCAAAGGTCGGTAGGGGCCATAATCGGCTTGAACCGGCCGCAGAGATGGGTAAATTCGGATTGCTGCACCACAGCATTTCCAGGACTGCCGCTGTCGCCCGCTTTCCTCACACTGAGATCGGCCTCGCTCGAAGGCCAGGGGTCCGGGTTCCGGCGGATGCAGCCTGCATCACTGCGCCGCGCTTTGCGTCGCCTTAACTGAGGCCCGGACATGAACATCCACGAGTATCAGGCGAAGGGACTGCTCGCCAAATTCGGCGTCGGAGTCCTTTCGGGTCAGGTTGCCTACACCGCCGACGAGGCGGTCGAGGCGGCCAAGAAGCTGGGCGGCAACATCTGGGTCGTAAAGGCGCAGATCCACGCCGGCGGCCGGGGCAAGGGTGGCGGAGTCAAAGTCGCGAAGTCGCTGGACGAGGTGCGCGAGAACGCCAAGCGCATGATCGGCATGACCCTCGTCACTCACCAGACCGGCCCCAAGGGCAAGCTGGTGAAGCGCATCTATGTGGAGAGCGGCTGCGACATCCGGCGCGAGCTCTATCTCGGCATGCTGGTCGACCGCGCCACCTCGCGCATCACCATCATGGCCTCGACCGAAGGCGGCGTGGAGATCGAGAAGGTTGCCGCCGAGCATCCGGAGAAGATCATCAAGGTGGCGGTCGATCCGGCCACCGGCATCCAGCCGTTCCATGCGCGCAAGATCGCGTTCGGCCTCGACCTCGAAGGCAACCAGGTCGGCTCCTGCACCAAGTTCATCACCGCCATGTACAAGGCCTTCCTCGAGCTCGACTGCTCGATCGTGGAGATCAATCCACTGGTCGTTACCGGCGCCGGCGACGTCATCGCCCTCGACGCCAAGATGAACTTCGATGACAACGCGCTCTACCGCCACAAGGACGTGGAGGAGATGCGCGACGAGGACGAGGAGGACCCGGCGGAGCTGGAAGCCGGCAAGCACAACCTCAACTACATCAAGCTCGACGGCAACATCGGCTGCATGGTGAACGGCGCCGGCCTTGCCATGGCGACCATGGACATCATCAAGCTCTATGGCGGCACGCCGGCCAACTTCCTCGATGTCGGCGGCGGCGCCACCAAGGAGCGCGTCACCACCGCGTTCAAGATCATCCTCTCCGACGCCAATGTCGAAGGGATCCTGGTGAACATCTTCGGCGGCATCATGCGCTGCGACGTGATCGCCGAGGGCGTGGTCGCGGCGGCGAAGGAGGTCAGCCTCCACGTGCCGCTGGTGGTCCGTCTCGAAGGCACCAACGTGGAGCTGGGCAAGAAGATACTGGCGCAGTCCGGCCTGCCGATCCTCAGCGCCGACAATCTGGCGGACGCCGCCGAAAAGATTGTCAAAGCGGTGAAGGAGGCCTGAGCCATGGCAGTGCTGGTCAACAAGGACACCAAGGTCATCTGCCAGGGCTTCACAGGCTCGCAAGGCACCTTCCATTCCGAGCAGGCGATCGCCTACGGCACCAAGATGGTGGGTGGCGTCACGCCCGGCAAAGGCGGCACCACCCATCTCGACCTGCCGGTGTTCGACACCGTCGCCGAAGCGGTCGCCAAAACCGGCGCCACCGCCAGCGTCATCTATGTGCCGCCGCCGTTCGCGGCCGACGCGATCGTCGAGGCGGTCGATGCCGGTCTCGAGCTCGCGGTCTGCATCACCGAAGGGATTCCGGTCCTCGACATGGTCAAGGTGAAGCGGGCGCTTGCCGGATCCCACACCCGCCTGGTCGGGCCGAACTGCCCGGGCGTCATCACGCCGGGCGAGTGCAAGATCGGCATCATGCCGGGCCACATCCACAAGCGCGGCAAGATCGGTATTGTTTCCCGTTCCGGCACGCTTACCTATGAAGCAGTGGCCCAGACCACCGCCGCCGGCCTCGGCCAGACAACCTGCATCGGCATCGGCGGCGACCCGGTCAACGGCACCAATTTCGTTGATTGTTTGGCAATGTTCCTGGGGGACGATGAGACCCAGGGGATTGTCATGATCGGCGAAATCGGCGGCACGGCCGAGGAAGACGCGGCCGCGTTCTTGAAGCGCGAGAAGCGCAAGAAGCCGGTGGTCGGCTTCATCGCCGGTGTCACCGCGCCTCCGGGCCGCCGCATGGGTCATGCCGGCGCGATCATCTCGGGCGGCAAGGGCGGCGCCGGGGACAAGATCGAAGCCATGAAGTCCGCCGGCATCAACGTGGCGGAATCGCCCGCCAGCCTCGGCTCCGCTATGCTGAAGGCGATGGGGCGATAGGGGGATTGTAACGGGATCGGGTCATGGTTCGCGGCGATCGGGCGCGGGCCGACCCGGTTCGAGCAACAGCTGAATGATGGGCCGTCGCCCGATCGCGGTCCTTGAAGCGAGCGACGCATGAGCACCAATCCGTCGACCTTCCTCTCCGGTCCCAACGCACCGTTCATCGAGGAACTCTACGCCAAGTACCTGGATCAGCCGGAATCGGTCGATCCATCCTGGCGCACGTTCTTCTCCGACCTGGAGGATGAGAGCGAGGTCGTCCTCAACGACATCCGTGGCGCATCCTGGGCGCCGCGCGAGCGCGCGGTCGAGATCGCGCGCGAGGATGGCGACGCGCAAGGCAACGGCCACTATGAAGAGGGCGTCGCGGTCCGCACCGCCCGGCCGCAGGACCTGAAGCGCGCCGCCCGCGATTCGCTGCGTACCATGATGCTGATTCGCGCCTATCGCGTGCGCGGCCATCTGGAGGCCAGCCTCGATCCCCTGGATTTGAAGCCGCGCGCCAAGCATGGCGACCTCGACCCGCGTACCCTCGGCTTCACCGAGGCCGATATGGATCGCCCGATCCATATCGACAACATCCTCGGCTACGAGAGCGCGAGCCTGCGCCAGATCGTCCATGTGCTGCGCCAGACCTATTGCGGCAACATCGGCGTCGAATACATGCACATCCAGCATCCGGACCAGCGCAAGTGGCTGCAGATGCGGATCGAAGGCAGCCGGAACCAGCGCGACTTCACCGACCGCGGCAAGGTCGCGATCCTGGAGCGCCTGACCGCGGCCGAGATGTTCGAGAAGTTCCTCGACAAGAAATACACCGGCACCAAGCGCTTCGGCCTCGATGGTGGCGAATCCATGATCCCGGCGCTGGAGCAGGTCATCAAGCGCGGCAGCCAGCTCGGCGTGAAGGAGGTGGTCATCGGCATGGCCCACCGCGGCCGGCTCAACATGCTCGCCAACTTCATGAACAAGCCGTTCGCGGCGATCTTCTCCGAGTTCCAGGGCAACGCCGCCAACCCGGAGGACGTGCAGGGCTCGGCCGACGTCAAATATCACCTCGGCACCTCCGCCGACCGCGAGTTCGACGGGCGCATCGTGCATCTGTCGCTGACCGCCAACCCCTCGCACCTGGAAGCCGCCAACACGGTGGTGCAGGGCAAGGTGCGCGCCAAGCAGCGCCAGCGCAACGACAAGAGCCGCGAAGAGGTGATGGGCCTGCTGTTGCACGGCGACGCCGCTTTCGCCGGCCAGGGCCTGGTGCCGGAATCGCTCGATATGTCGGAACTCGACGGCTACAAGACCGGTGGCACCATCCATTTCATCATCAACAACCAGATCGGTTTCACCACCAGCCCGACCGCGGCGCGCTCCAGCCCCTATTGCTCGGACATCGCCAAGGGCGTGCAGGCGCCGATCTTCCACGTCAACGGCGACGATCCGGAATCGGTGCTGCATGTTGCGCGCATGGCCATGGAATTCCGCCAGGAATTCAAGTGCGACGTGGTCATCGACATGTTCTGCTACCGCCGCTTCGGCCACAACGAGAGCGACGAGCCGGCCTTCACCCAGCCGCTGATGTACCGCAAGATCGGAACCCACCCGACCACACGGCAGATCTATGCCGACAAGCTGGTCGAAGAGGGCACGCTGACGCGCGAGGACGTCGACCGCATCACCGAAGAGTTCCAGACCAAGCTAGATAGGGAATTCGAGGCCGCCAACGCCTATCGCCCCAACAAGGCCGACTGGCTGGAGGGCGCCTGGTCCGGCCTCGCCATCGCCTCCGGCGACGAGCGGCGCGGCACTACCGACGCCAGCATGGAAGCGCTGCAGGAGGTGGGAAAGGCCCTCACCACCGTCCCGGCGACCTTCAACGTCAACCGCAAGATCGCGCGGCAGCTGGCGATCAAGGAGCAGATGTTCAAGTCCGGCGAAGGGATCGACTGGGCGACCGGCGAGGCCCTGGCCTTCGGCACCCTGCTGAAGGAAGGCTATTTCGTCCGCCTGTCGGGCCAGGACGTGAAGCGCGGCACCTTCTCGCAGCGTCACGCCGTGCTGGTCGACCAGGAGAACGAGAGCGAATACATCCCGATCAACAACATCGCGCCGATGGGACCTGGCGGCCAGCAGGAGTTCGAGGTCATCAACTCGCCGCTGTCGGAGGCCGGTGTGCTCGGCTTCGAATACGGTTTCAGCCTGGCGGATCCGAAGGCGCTGGTGCTGTGGGAAGCGCAGTTCGGCGACTTCGCCAACGGCGCCCAGGTCATCATCGACCAGTTCATCAGCTCCGGCGAATCCAAGTGGCTGCGCATGTCCGGCCTGGTGATGCTGCTGCCGCACGGCTACGAGGGGCAGGGGCCGGAGCATAGTTCTGCAAGACTCGAGCGTTATCTGCAGCTGTGCGCCGAAGACAACATGCAGGTCGTGAACTGCACCACGCCCTCCAACTATTTCCACGCGCTGCGCCGGCAGATGCACCGCAACTTCCGCAAGCCGCTGATCGTCATGACGCCGAAGTCGCTGCTGCGGCACAAGCTCGCGGTCTCGACCCTGGCGGAGATGGGCCCGGGCTCCAGCTTCCACCGCATCCTGTGGGACAGCGGCAAGACCGCGCCGGACAAGGACATCCGCCGCGTCGTGCTGTGCAGCGGCAAGGTCTATTACGACCTCTATGAGGAGCGCGAGAAGCGCGAGATCACGGATGTGCAGATCCTGCGCGTCGAGCAGCTCTATCCGTTTCCGCACAAGCCGCTGAAGACCGAGCTGTCGCGCTTCCCCGGGGCGGAGATCGTCTGGTGCCAGGAAGAGCCCAAGAACATGGGACCCTGGACCACGGTGCTGCCGGAGATCGAATCGGTCATGGCGGACATGGGCTTGAAGCAGCAGCGGCTGCGCTATGCCGGGCGTCCGGCGGCGGCCTCGCCTGCGACCGGCCTGTTGCGCCGGCACCTCAAGGAACAAGCGGCGCTGGTCGAAGACGCGCTGGTCACTGACGCGCCCGCGCAACGCGCGGCGCAATAGGAGAGCTTAAATGGCGACACCCATTGTTGTGCCGGGACTCGGCGAATCGGTGACCGAGGCAACGGTCGCCAAGTGGATGAAGAAGGTCGGCGATGCGGTGAAAGCCGACGAGGCGCTGGCGGAGCTGGAGACCGACAAGGTCACGCAGGAGCTCTACGCGCCGACCGCCGGCACCCTGGGCGAAATCACCGCGCCGGAAGGAACCGTGGTCGCGATCGGCGCCGTGATCGGCCAGATCACCGACGGCGCGGTTGCCGCGGCTGCACCGGCCAAGCCGGCGCCCGCCGCGGCGCCTGCGCCAGCTGCAACGCCGGCGGCGCCCGCTGCCGCCGCAAAATCGCCGGCCGCTGAAACTCTGTCGCCGGCCGTGCGCAAGATGGTGGCGGAGAACAACGTCGATCCGGCCGCAGTCGCCGGCACCGGCAAGGATGGCCGCCTGACCAAGGGCGACGTGACCGCGCATCTGGCGAAGCCCGCGGCGCCGCAGATTTCGCCGGCGCCGCAGCCGCCCTCCGCCCGTCCGGCGCCGCAACCTGAAGTCCCGCATGTGCCGCGTGCGCTGACGGCGAGCGAGGAGCGGGTGCCGATGACGCGCCTGCGCCGGCGCATCGCCGAGCGCCTGAAGCAGGCGCAGAACACCGCCGCCATGCTGACCACCTTCAACGAGGTGGACATGGGCGCGGTCATGAGCTTGCGCGATCAATACAAGGAGAGCTTCGAGAAGCGCCACAAGGTGAAGTTGGGCTTCATGGGCTTCTTCGTGAAAGCCGCCATCCAGGCGCTGAAGGAGATCCCGGCGGTCAATGGCGAGATCGACGGCAACGACATCATCTACAAGAACCACTATGACGTCGGCGTCGCGGTCGGCACCGAGCAAGGCCTGGTCGTGCCGGTGGTGCGCGATGCCGACAAGCTGAGCCTGCCGCAGATCGAGGCCAAGATCGGCGAGCTCGGCAAGCGCGCCCGCGACGGCAAGCTGGCGGTCGAGGACCTGATGGGCGGCACCTTCACCATCTCCAACGGCGGCGTCTACGGCTCGCTGATGTCGACGCCGATCCTCAATCCGCCGCAGTCCGGCATCCTCGGCATGCACAAGATCCAGCAGCGCCCGATGGCGGTGGACGGCAAGATCGAGATCCGGCCGATGATGTATCTGGCGCTCAGCTACGATCACCGCATCATCGACGGGCGCGAGGCCGTCACCTTCCTGGTGCGCATCAAGGAATGCCTGGAAGATCCCCAGCGCCTGATCCTGGAACTGTGATCGTGGCGAAGCTGCAGGCGAAAAGTGCCGCTCGCAAGGCGGCGCCCAAATCGGGTCGACGTGGCACCGTTCCCTACTACAACCAGACGACCGACTTCACCTGTGGGCCGTCCTCGCTGCTGATGGCGATGAAGTCGCTCGATCCCAAGTCCGACTTTTCGCGCACCCACGAGCTGCAGCTGTGGCGCGAGGCCAACACCATCTTCATGGGCAGCGACGGCCATGGCGGCTGCGGCGCGACCGGCCTTGCGCTGGCCGCCCATCGCCGCGGCTTCAAGGTCGAGGTCTGGGTCAATCACAAGGGCACGCTGCTCGGTTGGCGACCCAAGACCAAGGACCGCGCCAAGGTGATGAGCCTGCTGCAGCAGGCCGATGTCGCCGAGATGAAGCGGCTCAAGATTCCCTATCGCATCGGCGCGCGCTCGATCGATCAGATGCAGCAGGACATCGCGCAGGGCGCGGTGCCGATCGTGCTGGTCAGCATGGACTACATCCACAAGGATCCGACCGCCCATTGGGTGGTGGTGACCGGCATCGACGACGAGACCGTCACGGTCAACGACCCGTGGGTCTCCACCAATCTCGGCAACACGCGCCGGACCATGCGCGACTATGCCGTGCCGCGGGCCGCTTTTAACGCGATGACGGCCTACGGCGCCAAGAAGGAACGCGCGACCGTGCTGCTCCGGCGCCGTTGAACAAGAGGATCGGACATGGCGGAACAATCGTTCGACGTGGTGGTGATCGGCAGCGGCCCGGGCGGCTATGTCTGTGCCATCAAGGCGGCGCAGCTGGGCCTCAAGACCGCCTGCATCGAGAAGCGCGGCACGCTCGGCGGCACCTGCCTCAACGTCGGCTGCATCCCGTCCAAGGCGCTGCTGCAATCCTCGCACCTCTACGCGATGGCCGGCCACGAGCTGGCGCAGCACGGCGTGAAGGCCGGCAAGGTCGAGCTCGACTTCGCGACCCTGATGGGTCGCAAGGACAAGGTGGTCGCGGACTTCACCAAGGGCATCGAGTTCCTGTTCCGCAAGAACAAGGTGACATGGCTGAAGGGCCTCGGCCGCCTGATCGGCAAGGGCAAGGTCGAGGTGCTCAATGATGGCAAGGGCGAGACCATCAGCGCCAAGCACATCATCATCGCCACCGGCTCCGACGTGACGCCGTTGCGCGGTGTCGAGATCGACGAGAAGCAGATCGTGACCTCGACCGGCGCGCTGGCGCTCGAGAAGGTGCCGGAGCATCTGATCGTCATCGGCGGCGGCGTGATCGGGCTGGAGCTGGGCTCGGTCTGGCGGCGGCTCGGCGCCAAGGTGACGGTGGTCGAGTTTCTCGACCGCATCGTCGCCACCATGGATGCCGAGATCGGCGCGGCCTACCAGAAAATCCTCCAGAAGCAGGGCATCGAGTTCAAGCTCGGCACCAAGGTGACAGCGGCGAAGAAGGCCGGTGGCAAGGTGACTTTGAGCCTCGAGCCCGCCAAGGGCGGCGGCGCGGAGGAGCTGATCGGCGATGTCGTGCTGGTCTCGATCGGCCGACGGCCGTATGTCGATGGCCTGGCGTTGGAGTTCGCCGGCGTGAAGCTGGATGACAAGGGCCGGATCGCGGTCGATGCGCATTTCCAGACCAACGTGCCCGGCATCTACGCCATCGGCGACGTGATCCACGGCCCGATGCTGGCGCACAAGGCCGAGGAGGAGGGCGTGGCGCTGGCTGAGATGCTGGCGGGCCAGGCCGGCCACGTGAACTACGAGACCTGCCCTAACATCGTCTACACTTGGCCGGAGCTGGCCAGCGTCGGCAAGACAGAAGAAGAGCTGAAGGCTGCCGGCATTCAATACAAGGTCGGTAAGTTCCCCTTCCTCGCCAACTCCAGAGCCAAGGCCAACGCCGACACCGACGGCATGGTGAAGTTGCTTGCCGACGCCACGACAGATCGTCTGCTCGGCGCCCATGTGCTCGGCCCCGAAGCCGGCACGCTGATCCACGAAATCTCCATGGCGATGGAATTCGGTGGCTCGGCCGAGGACGTGGCCCGCGCCTTCCACGGCCACCCGACGCTGAACGAAGCGATCAAGGAAGCCGCGCTCGCGATCGTGAGCAAGCCGATCCACGTATAGGCGGCACGTAGCACACTCTCCCTTCATCATGCCCGTGCTTGGCATGATGGGAGGTGTACTGAGCGCTCACGATGCTAGCTGTGAAATTAGCTCATCGACGCAAGCGCTGACGCTGCGTCCGGCCGTGTCGATCACGATACGCGGCTGTGTCCATGGGTGATATTCGCGGTTCTGGATCTTGTCCCAGGTGGGAAGAACGAGATCGGGAATATCGGATGAACGCGTCTCAGCGCGGCGACGATGTTCCATTTCATCGGAGCATGTGATCTCAACATTGATGAGCCGGACATTCGCCTCGCGCGCGACCTCCGCCCAGGCTTCGCGCGTGATCTCGAGCGGGTTCACCGAGTCGGCGATCACCGTCAGGCCCAGGTTCAGGTTGTCTTCCGCCAGCCGGTAGATGGCCTCGTACCCTTCAGCCACCACGGTCTCCAGCGTTCCACACGAGCGGAGGGCTTGCTCAACCGTATCGACCCGCAAATACGTCGCCCGCAGGCGCCGTGCGAGCTCTCGCGCGATCGATGTCTTGCCGGTGCCGGGCAGGCCTGCGAACGCAACCAGCATGGGTGCTACTGCCCGACCGCGTGCTTCTTCAGATAATCCTGCGCGAACTGGCCCCACACCGTGAGCTTGCCGCCGGGCTTGCGCAGGCTCGGGCCGTAGTCGGGGTTCCAGCACCAAGCGGTCGATGACAGGCCGCGCGCATCCATGAAGTCCGCGAACGGCGCGCCGTACTCTTCGGCATCCCCGGACCAGTGCTGCTTGGCATCGGGCTCGAAGCCCCATTCGGTGACGACGACCGGCTTCTCCTGGTCGAGATCGTCGAGGGTGTCGGCCCACTCCTCAGGATAGTGGCCGGGATAGACGTGCCAGACATAGCCGGTCTGCTCGTCCGGCAGCAGCGATTCGCGCAGGCCGCGCAGGTTGAACGCCCACAGCGGCGGGGCGACCAGCACGACGTTCTTGTTGCCGCTGGCGCGGATCGCATCGGTCAGCACGCGCCAGTAGGGGCGGTACTTCTTCCAGTAGGCGAGGTCGCCGCCTTCCTCTTCCTCGGTGTTGCTGCTGGGCTCGTTCCACAGCTCGAACAGGACGGCGGGGTCGGTGTGGTTGAGCGCGACCGTCATCCAGAAATCCATCGCGAGGGTGAAGCGCGTTTCATAGTAGTCGGTCTTGGTGGTGGGGTCGGTGATGTCGAAATAGTCGAGCGCGTAGCCGTCCGGAAAGCCGATGACGTGATAGTCGACGATCACGTAGAGCCCGGCCGCTCGCGCCATGTCGACATGGCGTTTCAAGGTGGAGGCGGCCTGGTCCTTCTTGTCGCGCCAGGTGCCGGGATGGATGGACAGGCGCACCACGTTGGCGTGCCAGTCCTTGGCGATCTCGGGATAGGGGTCGACGTCGTTGGGCAGGTCGGTGACGTCGCCCATCGCGACGCCGCGCAGGATGACCGGCTGGTCGCCTTCCATGAACTGGTTGCCCTGGACGGTGAGCGCGTGCGCCGAGGCCGGCAGCAGGAACAGGAACAGAAACGCCGCAAGCCTGATCAGAGCGCGTCGGCCTTCAGCGTCATGACCGCCAATGCGTCGCTCTCCAGCCCGCCAACCTTGCGATAGAACTCGAACGCCATTTTGTTGGGCCGGTATACGTACCATTCCAGCCATTCCCCGCCCCATGTTCGGCAATCCGCCGCGCAGCGTTTGACCAGCTCGCGGCCGATGCCCTTGCCGCGCGTACCAGGCCGAACCCACAGGTCGCAGACGAAGAACAGCCGATACGCGAGGTCCACATTATACCCTTTGCAATAAAGCAGGTAGCCGCAGGGTGCGCCGCCGTCCTCGGCGATATAGCCGGCAAAGACCGGATCGGGTCCGAAGCCGTCGGCGAGGTAGCGCTCGACCGTGAAATACTTCAGCGCGCCGTCCGGGTCGCCCAGCTCGCCCAGATAGGCCATGAAGGCGTCGTGCATGCCGACGATGGCGTCGGCGTCGGCGGGGGTGAGGGGGCGGATCGTGATTGTCATGCGCCGATCCATGCCACAAGCGCGGGAGTCGCGCCAATGCTTGCGGGGTATGGTTAGCGCCGCGACCGGGGATGGGCGGCCTGGTACACCTGCAACATGTGCTGGGCGTCGACATCGGTGTAGCGCTGGGTGGTCGACAGCGAGGAATGGCCCAGCAGTTCCTGGATCGCGCGCAGGTCGCCGCCGGCGCCCAGCAGGTGGGTGGCGAAGGAATGGCGCAGGGCGTGCGGCGTCGCGGTCTCCGGCAGGCCGAGGGCGAGGCGCAGGGTCTGCATCGCCTTCTGCACCAGGCGCGGGCTGAGCCGCCCGCCCTTGGCGCCCATGAACAACGGGTCGCTGCCGGTACCGCCCCACGGGCAGGCGGCAAGATAGGCGCGCACGGCCGTCACGACCTCCGGCAGCAAAGGCACCATGCGGGTCTTGCGGCCCTTGCCGGTCACGGTGAGGGTGCCCGCCTCGCCTTTCTCCGGCAGGTCGCGGCGGTTCAGCGACATCGCTTCGCCGATGCGCAGGCCCGCGCCATAGAGCAGCATCAGGATCGCGGCATCGCGCTTGCCGATCCAATCCTCGTCCTGCAGCGAGGCAATCTCGTCCACCATGTCCATCGCCTCGCCGACGGTCAGCGGCTTCGGCACCGCGCGCGGCAGCTTGGGCGCGCGCAGGCTGGCGATGGCGCCGTTGGCGGCCAGTTCGCGACGGCTGAGGAAGCGGAACAGGTTCTTGAGCGCGCTCAAGGCCCGCGCCAGGGATCGCGCCTCGATCCCTTCTGCCTGGCGCGATGCCATCCAGGCGCGGAAATCGCCGCGGCTCAGGGCCGCCAAGCTGGCAAGGCGGGGCAACTCCCCCTGGTGGCGCGCGAGGAAGCCGAGGAACTGGCCGATGTCGCGGCCGTAGGCCTCGCGCGTGCGGTCGGAGACCCGGCGCTCATGCGTCAGCCACGACAGCCATTGGCCCAGCGCGTTCTGCAAATCGGCGGCGGCGCGGAAACCCGCCGCCGCTTCGGACCCGTCCATCAGGACCGCGGCAGATCCAGCCACGAGCGGATGCCGAATTCGATGATCCGGCCGAGGAAGTTCAGGAGCTCGGTGCCCTGGCCCGGATGGAAATAGCCGGGATGGCGGGTGCCGAAGGCGAGCAGCGCGTTGGGCGCGGCCTTGCTGGGCTTCAGGCGCACCAGCGCGTCGGAGCGCACCAGCTCGGAGGCGCCACCGAACACTTCCGGATCACCGACCGTATCGTCGCGCAGCAGGACCTGGCGACCCTTGCCCATGATGCGGTCGACCGCGCCCTGCTCCAGCAGTTCCAATCCGTCCAACTTCGGGCGGCGGTTGTAGCCTTCGGTGCGCTCGATGCACAGGCACACCACGTCGACCTCGAGCAGCAGCACCAGGTCGCCGGTGATGATCTCGATGAATTCCTCGAAGGTCTCGGCCTCCAGCAGCGCCAGCACCGCCTTGTGGATGCGCTCCTGGGTGCCGAGATTGTCGCGGCTGTTGGCGATGATCTCGTCCTGGTTGGCGCGCAGCTTGGCAACGTCGTTGCGCAGGCGCTCGACCATGAAATGCTGGAGGTCGACCACCGGGCCCTCGTTGTGGCGCGCCGGCGGCGTCTGGATGTCCAGCAGCTCGGGATGGCGATAGAGGAAATCGGGATGCCGCCGCAGATAGGCGATCACTTGCGCGGCGCTCGGCAGGGCCGGCGATTTCTTCTGCAGCTCCTCGGTGCGTTCCGCCATGAGCGTACCGCGGCCTAGAGGATTTTCTGCCCGGTCTTGGCCCAGTCGGCCAGGAACGCGGCGAGGCCCTTGTCGGTCAGCGGATGATTGAACATCTGCTTCAGCACGCTGGGCGGCAAGGTCGCGACATGGGCGCCCATCTTCGCGGCTTCGATCACATGGATCGGATGGCGCACGGAGGCGACCAGCACTTCGGTCTTGAGGTTGTCATAGGCGCGGTAGATCTGGACGATGTCCCGGATCAGCTGCATGCCGTCGGTGCCGATGTCATCGAGGCGGCCGACGAATGGCGAGATGTAGGTCGCGCCCGACTTTGCGGCGAGCAGCGCCTGCGCCGCCGAGAAGCACAGCGTGACGTTGACCTTGGTGCCTTCCTGCGAAAGCTTGTAGCAGGTCTTGAGCCCGTCGGGCGTCAGCGGCACCTTCACCACGACGTTGCCCGCGATCTTCGCGAGCTTGCGACCCTCGGCCAGCATGGTCTCGTGCTCGGTGGAGATGACTTCGGCGCTGACCGGGCCGGGGATGATCTCGCAAATCTCGCGTACGACGTCGACAAACTGCCGGCCGGACTTCATCACCAGCGATGGGTTAGTGGTAATGCCGTCGACCAGGCCGGATGCGGCCAGCTCGCGGATCTCCTTGATCTCAGCGGTATCGAGAAAGAACTTCATGGCGCCCGTTTCACTCGCAGCATCGTCACAAATCAAGGTTCCGGCGGATGAGGTGGCGCGGTACGATGCCGCGTCCGAATCGACCCCCGGAAAAGGTGCCCCGAGTCTAGCCCATGGCTTCGCTCTTCGCCAGCGATACACCACCTGAAACGGCGCCGGCTACGGATCGCCGGATGGGGGTGCTTTTGCCGCTGCCGCTGATCGGCGCCTACGACTATCTGGTGCCGGAGGGGATGGAGGTGATAGCCGGCGATTTCGTCGAGGTGCCGCTCGGCTCGCGCTCGGTGCTGGGCGTGGTCTGGGGCGGGGCCAAGGACGATGTGCCGCGCAACAAACTGAAACAAATCGAAGCAAAAATCGAAATGGCGCCGCTGCCGGAAATCTCGCGGCGCTTCATCGATTGGGTCGCGACCTACTGCCTGTCCGCGCCCGGCGCAGTGCTCAAGATGGCGATGAGCGTCAGCGACGCCTTCAGGCCGGAGCGCAGCCTCAAGGCCTACGCGGTCGGCGATCCGGAGTCTGGGCACGTCACGGCGGCGCGGCAGCGCGTCTTGAATGCGCTTTCAGAGGTGCCGTCGATGCTGCCCGGCGAGCTGGCGCGCGCGGCCGGCGTGACCGGCGGCGTGTTGGGCAAGATGGCGGAACTCGGGCAATTGCGCGTGGTGGCGCAGCCGCTCGCCAAGCCGTTCGGCCAAGCCGACGCCGACATGCCCGGGCCGCAGCTCTCGCCAGCGCAGCACGCCGCCGCCGACGAGCTGATCCTGTCGCATGCCGGCGTCACGCTGCTCGACGGCGTGACGGGCTCGGGCAAGACCGAGGTCTATTTCGAAGCGATCGCGGCGTGCCTCAAGCGCGGCAAGCAGGCGCTGGTCCTGCTGCCGGAGATCGCGCTCACCTCGCAATGGCTGGAACGATTCACCGAACGCTTCGGCGCGCCGCCGGGCCAGTGGCACTCGGAACTCACCGGACTGGAGCGGCGCCTGACCTGGCGCGCGGTCCTGCGCGGCGATGCCAAGGTGGTGGTGGGCGCGCGCTCGGCCTTGTTCCTCCCGTTCCGCGATCTCGGCCTCATCATCGTCGACGAGGAACATGAGCAGGCGTTCAAGCAGGAGGATGGCGTCGTCTACCAGGCGCGCGACATGGCGGTGGTGCGCGGCCATCTGGCGCAGATTCCGGTGATCCTCACCTCCGCCACGCCGTCGCTCGAAACCATGCACAACGTGGAGACCGGGCGCTATCGCTTCCTTCATTTGCCCGACCGGCACGGCGTCGCGCAATTGCCGGAGGTCCGGCTGGTCGACCTCAGGCGCGAGCCGCCGCCGCGGCAATCCTGGCTGTCGCCGCCGCTGCGCGAAGCAGTGAAGGCGACGCTCGCGCGCAAGGAGCAGGCGCTGCTGTTCCTCAACCGGCGCGGCTATGCGCCGCTCACGCTCTGCCGCGCCTGCGGGCACCGGCTGCAATGCCCGAACTGCAGCGCTTGGCTGGTGGAGCACCGCTATCTCGGCCGGCTGCAATGCCATCATTGCGGTTTCGAATCGCCGCCGCCGGCGAAGTGCCCCGCCTGCCAGGCGGAAGGCTCGATGGCCGCCTGCGGCCCCGGCGTCGAGCGCGTGGCGGAGGAGGCGGCGGCGCTGTTTCCGGACGCCGCGCGCCTCATCCTCACCAGCGACACCGCCAGCGGCCCGGCCAAGACCGCGGAGCTGCTGCGCATGATCGCGGACCGCGAGGTCGACCTGGTGATCGGCACCCAGATCATCGCCAAGGGGCACCATTTTCCCAATCTCACGCTGGTGGGCGTGGTCGATGCCGATCTCGGCCTCTTCGGCGGCGATTTGCGGGCGTCGGAGCGGACGTTCCAGTTGCTGCACCAGGTGTCCGGCCGCGCCGGCCGCGCCGATCTCGCGGGCCTCGTCCTGATCCAGACCTACGACCCCAGCCGCCCGGTCATGCAGGCGCTGAAAGCGGGCGACCGCGACCGCTTCTACGCCCTGGAATCGGAGGAGCGTCGGATCGCCGGCATGCCGCCATTCGGCCGGCTGGCGGCCGTGATCGTCTCCGGCGGCGACCCGGACGAGGTCGATCGCCTCGGCCAGCATCTCGCGCGCACCGCGCCGCACCAGGATGGCGTCCAGGTGCTCGGCCCCGCGCCGGCGCCGCTCGCCTTGTTGCGCGGTCGTCATCGCCGGCGCTTTCTCGTGAAAGCACGCCGTGATGTATCGCTTCAGCCGGTGCTGCGTCACTGGCTCGGCGGCGTGAAGACGCGCGGCGACCTCATGCTTGACGTCGACATCGACCCTTACAGTTTCATGTAGCTGGCTAGGCGTAAGTGACTCGTAAGCCCTGTTGGGCTAGGCTTCAGGCATTACACGCATACGGCCACAACATCAGATGGGGGTCGTGATGTACAACATTCTTTCCCTCGACGGCGGCGGCTCATGGGCGATCATCCAGGTGATGACGCTGCAGAAGCTCTACGGCGATGAAGCGCCGGGTTCCCATGTGCTGAAGAACTTCGACCTGGTGGTCGCGAATTCCGGCGGCAGCATCGTGGCGGCCGCCTTGTTTCTCGACATGAAGCTCAGCGCCATTCGGGCGCTGTTCGAGTCCAGGGCCGAGCGGCGCAAGCTGTTCGTCGCGCTGCCTTTTGGAAAGATCGCGACCCTCGCTGGCCTCGGCCCGCGCTACGAAACAGCAGCAAAGCTTGCAGGCTTGCGTGCGGTGTTCGGCGCCGACAGCGCCATCACGCTGGATCAGGCGGCGGAGCGGATCAACAAGCTGAACAAGAAGCGCAGCGAGCTGGTGATCGTCGGCTATCAGTATGACCGCGACCGCGCCAAGTTCTTCCGCTCCAATCCTTCCAGCCTCGCGTCCGGCTCGGGCTCAAGCGCGACCGTGACCCTGGCGGAGGCGGTGCACGCTTCGACCAATGCGCCGATCAACTATTTCGAAGAGCCGGCACGGGTGCGCATTGGCGACCGCGATATCCTGTTCTGGGACGGCGGCGTGACCGGCTTCAACAATCCGGTCCTGGCGGGGCTCACCGAGGCCAAGGCGAACGGGATCGCCAGCGCCGAAATCCACGTCCTCAGCCTCGGGACCGGCAACACCTTCCTGCCGCTGGCCGATGCCAGGAGCGTGGAATACCGGTTCCTGCTCGCCCAGCCGAAGGAGCCCAACCCGGCCACCGACATCCAGAAGCTGGCGACCAGCGTCCTCGCCGACCCGCCGGATTCGGCAACCTTCATGGCCCACGTCATGCTGGACGGAAAGACCTCGAGCGACGCCGCGAAGCCAGTGACGAACGGCCCGGTGGTCCGGCTCAATCCGCTGATCCAGCCGGTCCTGGCCTCGCGCGACGGCCGCGACTATTGGATCCTGCCGCGGATGGTGCGCGGGCCCGACCATAAGTGGGGCCAGTTCCCGCGCGAGGCCCAGCCGGCCTTGGACGATGACCGGTTCGAGGCCCTGGTCGAGATGGACATGGACGCCACCGAGGACCGCGAGGTCAGCCTGATCCGGCGGTTTGCCGAGGAATGGATGGCCGATCATATCCCCAACCAGCCGGTGCGGGCCGACGGCAGGCTGGACTGCCAGATCGGCCACCGCTGGTTCTCCGAGGGGCTGAGCCAGGCGATTGGCTACTTCGGTCCGGCCGCCCAGAGGGCAGTTGCCTAGCGGGGTTTTTGCGCAGCGGAAGGGGCGTCGCTCGGGTCGCCGCACCGGTCCCAAATCGGGTTCGCCTCGGTGCGACTTTGCGTAAATGTTTCAATCCCTTGACCGGGGGTGCGGCACCTTGACCCGGTGCTGTTGCGCACCCCACTCACCTGTGTTACACACCGCACGCTTTTCGCGGCCGGGATGGGTTGCGACGGGCGGCTGTGGTGTTGGCTGACCGGTCCGGCGCCGCGGAGTTTGTCGCGGGTTTCCACGCGATGTCAGCAAATCGTTTCAATGGTTGAGCAGGATCGTCGGCAGCTCAAGCCGGCGACCGCAGACAGGGCAGGGGGCGGATTTGGCCCAAAAGACAGAGCAAGGCGCGATGGCGCTGCGTTATGCCGGGGCGCTGCTCGAACTGGCGGAAGAAAAGCACGCACTCGACGCCATTTCGGCGGACTTGGTCGCGCTCGGCCACATGATCGCCGACAGCAGCGACCTCCAGAAACTGATCTTCAGTCCCCTGATGGACCGCACCGACCAGGCGCGCGCGATGGGCGCGGTGGCCAAGGCCGCCGGATTCGGCGATCTGACGCAGCGCTTCCTCGGGCTGGTGGCGGCGAACCGGCGCTTGTTCGCGCTGCCCGCCATCGTCAAAGCTTTCCAGAAGATGCTGGCCGACAAGCGCGGCGAGGTGGCGGCGGAAGTGACCGCGGCCCACGCCCTGACCGATGCGCAGAAGGCGGCCGTCAGCGAAGCCATCAAGCGCGTCGTAGGTGGCAAAGTTTCGATTGATATGAAGGTCGATCCCAGCCTGCTTGGCGGACTCATCGTCCGCGTCGGCAGCCGCATGATCGATGGATCCGTGAAAACGAAGCTGCAGAAGCTGCAGCTCGCGATGAAAGGGGTTGGATAATGGAAATCCGCGCCGCCGAAATCTCCGCCATTCTGAAGCAACAGATCGAGAATTTCGGCAACGAGGCTGATGTCACCGAAGTCGGAACCGTGCTGTCCGTGGGCGACGGCGTCGCCCGCATCTATGGCCTGGACAAGGTGCAGGCCGGCGAGATGGTCGAGTTCCCCGGCGGCATCCGCGGCATGACCCTCAACCTCGAGACCGACAATGTCGGCGTCGTGATCTTCGGCGACGACCGCTCGATCAAGGAAGGCGACACCGTCAAGCGCACCGGCGCCATCGTCGACGCGCCGGTCGGCAAGGGCCTGCTGGGCCGCGTGCTCGATGGCCTCGGCAATCCGATCGACGGCAAGGGTCCGCTGACCGACGTCAAGCGCCAGCGCGTCGAAGTGAAGGCCCCCGGCATCATCCCGCGGAAATCGGTGCATGAGCCGATGCAGACGGGCCTCAAGGCGATCGACAGCCTAGTGCCGATCGGACGCGGCCAGCGTGAGCTGATCATCGGCGACCGCCAGACCGGCAAGACCGCGGTCATCATCGACACCATCATCAACCAGAAGGGCATCAACGCCTCCGGCGACGAATCGAAGAAACTGTATTGCGTCTATGTGGCAATCGGCCAGAAGCGCTCGACCGTCGCGCAGATCGTGAAGACGCTGGAAGACGCCGGCGCGATGGAATACACGATCGTGGTGGCCGCCACCGCGTCGGAGCCAGCGCCGCTGCAGTTCCTGGCGCCCTATACCGGCGCCTCGATGGGCGAGTTCTTCCGCGACAACGGCATGCACGCCGTCATCTTCTATGACGATCTGTCCAAGCAGGCGGTCGCCTATCGCCAGATGTCGCTGCTGCTGCGCCGTCCGCCGGGACGCGAAGCCTATCCGGGCGACGTGTTCTATCTGCACTCCCGCTTGCTGGAACGCGCGGCCAAGATGAACGACGCCAACGGCGCCGGCTCGCTGACCGCGCTGCCCGTCATCGAAACCCAGGCCGGCGACGTGTCGGCCTACATTCCGACCAACGTGATTTCGATCACCGACGGCCAGATCTTCCTGGAGACCGGCTTGTTCTATCGCGGCATCCGTCCCGCGATCAACGTCGGCCTGTCGGTCAGCCGCGTCGGCTCCGCCGCCCAGATCAAGGCGATGAAGCAGGTCGCCGGCCGCATCAAGCTCGAGCTCGCGCAGTATCGCGAGATGGCGGCGTTCGCGCAGTTCGCCTCCGACCTCGACGCCTCGACCCAGAAGCTGCTGGCGCGCGGCTCGCGCCTGACGGAATTGCTGAAGCAGGGCCAGTTCCAGCCGATGCCGGTCGAGGAGCAGGTGGTCTCGATCTTCGCGGGCGTCCGCGGCTTCCTCGATACCATCCAGGTGACGGACGTGAACCGCTTCGAGGCGGCGTTCCTGAACGAGGTGCGCGCCAAGCATGCCGACGTCCTGGAAGCGATCCGCAAGGAGCGCGAGCTGAGCAAGGCGACCGAAGAGAAGCTCAACAATATCCTGACCGCGTTCGTCAAGTCGTTCGCCTGACCTGAAGGGCCTAAGGCATGCCAAGCCTCAAGGACCTTAAGGTCCGCATCAACAGCGTGAAGTCCACGCAGAAGATCACCTCCGCCATGAAGATGGTGGCGGCGGCCAAGCTGCGCCGCGCGCAGGAGCAGGCGGAAGCGGCGCGTCCCTATGCCGAGCGCATGGAGCGGGTGTTGTCTTCGCTGGCAGCCGCGGCCGCCGGCCGCGACGGTGCGCCGGCGCTGCTGGCCGGCACCGGCAAGGACCAGGTGCACCTGCTGGTGGTCATGACCTCCGACCGCGGTTTGTGCGGTGCCTTCAACTCGTCGATCTCGCGTCAGGCCCGCCGCATGGCGCGCGACTTGAAGCGCGAGGGCAAGACGTTGAAGATCCTGTGCGTCGGCCGCAAGGGGCGCGATCAGTTGCGCCGCGAGTTTGCGCAGGAAATAATCGGCAGCCTGGAAGGCGTGGGTAAGCCAAAGCTGAAGTTCGACGCCGCCGATCAGATCGCAAAGCGCATTCGCCAGATGTTCGAGCATGGCGAGTTCGACGTCTGCACCGTCATCTACAACAAGTTCAAGTCGGCGATGACGCAGATCGTGACGGCGCAGCAGTTGATCCCGTTCGCGATCGCGGGCGCGGCCAACGAGAACGCGGCTGCCGGCGATACCAGCTACGAGTACGAGCCGGAAGAGGATGCGATTCTGGAGGAGCTGCTGCCGCGCAACATCGGCATGCAGATCTTCCGCGCGCTGCTGGAGAACGCGGCCAGCGAAGAGGGTTCCCGCATGTCGGCGATGGACAGCGCGACCCGCAATGCCGGCGACATGATCAACCGCCTGACGATCACCTACAACCGCTCGCGTCAGGCGTACATCACCAAGGAACTGATCGAAATCATCTCCGGCGCCGAGGCGCTGTGAGACAAGGGATGGATTGAAGGAGAGATCGATGGCCAAGAACCTGGTCGGCAAGATCACGCAAGTGTTGGGCGCCGTCGTCGACGTGCAGTTCGAAGGCGACCTGCCGGCAATTTTGAACGCGTTGCATACCCAGAACCACGGCAAGCTCCTGGTGCTCGAGGTTGCGCAGCATCTGGGCGAGAGCACGGTGCGCACCATCGCCATGGACACCACCGACGGTCTGGTCCGCGGCCTTGAAGTCACCGATACCGGCGATGCCATCACCGTTCCGGTTGGCCGCGAGGTGCTGGGCCGCATCATCAACGTGATCGGCGAGCCGGTCGATGAGCGCGGCCCGGTCAATGCCAAGACCAGCTATCCGATCCACCGTCCGGCGCCGGAATTCGTCGACCAGGCGACCGAGCCGCAGGTGCTCGTCACCGGCATCAAGGTCATCGACCTGCTCACCCCGTATCCGAAGGGCGGCAAGATCGGCTTGTTCGGCGGCGCGGGCGTCGGCAAGACCGTGACCATCATGGAGCTGATCAACAACGTCGCGAAGGCGCACGGCGGCGTATCGGTGTTCGCCGGCGTCGGCGAGCGTACCCGCGAGGGCAACGACCTCTATCACGAGATGATGGAGTCCAAGGTCATCCAGCTCGACGGCGAGTCCAAGGTCACCCTGGTGTACGGCCAGATGAACGAACCGCCGGGAGCCCGCGCCCGCGTCGGCCTGACCGGCCTCACCCAGGCGGAATACTTCCGCGACGAGGAAGGCCAGGACGTGCTGTTCTTCATCGACAACATCTTCCGCTTCACCCAGGCGGGCTCGGAAGTGTCGGCGCTGCTGGGCCGCATTCCTTCGGCGGTCGGCTATCAGCCGACGCTCGCGACCGACATGGGCGCGCTGCAGGAGCGCATCACCACCACCAAGAAGGGCTCGATCACCTCGGTGCAGGCCATCTACGTGCCCGCCGACGACTTGACCGACCCGGCGCCGGCAACCTCGTTCTCGCACTTGGACGCGACCACCGTGCTGTCGCGCCAGATCGCGGAGCTCGGCATCTTCCCGGCGGTCGACCCGCTCGACTCGACCTCGCGCATCCTCGATCCGCGTGTCGTCGGCGAGGAGCACTACAAGGTGGCGCGCGACGTGCAGCGCGTGCTGCAGACCTACAAGTCGCTGCAGGACATCATCGCCATTCTGGGCATGGACGAGCTCTCGGAAGAGGACAAGCTGATCGTCGCCCGCGCGCGCAAGATCCAGCGCTTCCTGTCGCAGCCGTTCCACGTCGCGGAAGTGTTCACCGGCACGCCGGGCGCGCTGGTGAAGCTCGAAGACACCATCAAGGGCTTCAAGGGCATCGTGAACGGCGACTATGACGACCTGCCTGAGTCGTCCTTCTACATGGTCGGCACGATCGAGGAAGCGATCGCCAAGGCGCAGAAGATGGCGGAGGCGGCGTAAGCCGGATCGGAATGACGGCACCGGCCGGCGTGTCTCCAGTCTGGCCGGTTTCCATCAAGGGCGTATGCCTGGTCGGCGGCAAGGTCGTTCTCCTGAAGAACGAGCGCGACGAGTGGGAATTGCCCGGCGGCCGACTGGAGGCGGGGGAGGACCCAGTTCCCTGCCTCAAGCGGGAGCTGGAGGAAGAGCTGGGGATCGCGGCCGAGATCGGCGCGCTGCTCGATTGCTGGCGCTACCCGGTGCTTCCCACCCGCGAGGTGCTGATCGTGACCTTCGGCGTTCTGCCGATGGCTGAGCGGGAACTCCAGCTCAGCACCGAACATAAGGAATTGGGGCGGTTCGCCCCGGCCGAGGTCGACGGGCTCAACATGCCGGAAGGATACCGGCGCTCGATCCGGGATTGGGTTTCCAGGGTTGGTTACCCGGGGCTCGGCTAGGTTGGAAGGATAGAAGATGGCGGATACCGTCAAGTTCGAGCTGGTCTCCCCGGAACGCTTGCTGTTCTCGGCGGATGTCGAATCGGTCGTGGTGCCCGGCAGCGAGGGCGACTTCGGCGTGCTGCCCGGCCATGCGCGTCTCATCTCCACCGTCCGCCCCGGTGTGATCTCGATATTCCAGAACGGCAAGGTGACGGACCGGATTTTCGTCGAAGGCGGCTTCGCCGAAGTCACCGGCACCGGCTGCACCGTCCTGGCCGAGCATGCGGTCCCGGTCTCGGAGCTCCAGCGCGAGAGCGCCCAGCAAGCCATCCAGGATGCCCGGGAAGACATCGAGGACGCCAAGGACGACGTGGCCCGCAAGGAGGCCGCGAAGGCCCTGGAAGTGGCCGAGGCGCGGCTACAAGCCATCGACGTGGTTGTTTACTGACCGGCCGGCCGAGGCGGCCCTTGTCATATGCTTGTCAGACTCGGACGCCTCGCCTAACCTCCCGGTCCATCCCACGCTTGGCCGGTGCCCTGGGGGTTTGGGAGCCGGTCATGTCAGTTCAGTCGTAGCGCGCCGCCGATGAAGCACTGGACGCTGGAACAGATTCCCTGGACCCGATTCGATCCCGCGCGGGTCGATCCGGAGATCGTCAAGCTGGTGAAGGCCGCCGCCATGGTGGAATTCAACGGCGGGGACTACGCCACCTATCTCAAGCGCGTGTTCGCGGACGATCCCGAGTTCCAGGTGGTCGCCGCCGCCTGGGCGCAGGAGGAAGTGCAGCACGGCCGGGCGCTGGCCCGCTGGGCCAAGCTGGCGGATCCCGATTTCGACTTCGAGTCGGCTTTCAAGCGCTTCACCGCCGGCTATTCTATCGACGTGGACGTCGAGCAGTCGATCCGCGGCTCGCGCTGCGGAGAGCTGGTGGCGCGCTGCATCGTGGAGACCGGCACTTCGTCCTACTACACGGCCCTCAACGAAGCGACCGACGAGCCGGTCCTGAAGCAGATCTGCCGCAACATCGCGGCCGACGAGCTTCGGCACTACAAGCTGTTCTACACCTACCTGCAGCGCTACCTGGATCGCGAGGGCCTCAACGGCTGGCAGCGGCTCAAGGTGACGTTGAGCCGGATCGGCGAATCGGAGGATGACGAGCTCGCCTACGCCTATTTCGCCGCCAACCATCCGGGCGAGACCTACGATCGCAAGCGCTTCACCCGCGCCTATGCGCGCCGCGCCTATGCCGTCTACCGCCGCCACCATATCGAGCGCGGCATCGCCATGGTGCTGAAGGCAACCGGCCTCACGCCCAGCGGCCGGCTCAACCGCTGGCTGACTGCGATCGCCTGCTGGTTCATGCAGATCCGCATCCGGCGGCTCACCGCCGCCAACGCCTGATCATTTCCGATTCTGCTTCTCGACCTCGTGCAGCAAGGCCGCGTAGCCCTTGATGGCGCCGGCGGAGGGCGAGGCGATTTGCCGATAGACCAGCACGAAGCTCACGAACGCCGTGGCGGCGATGAACACCAGCGGGTGGAAGAACCAGCCGACCCAGGCCAGCGCCTGATAGTAGCTGCGGAAGCCGCTATGGAAGCTGGTGACGGCGCTGTTCAGCACGACCGACATCTGGTTCCCGAGCTCGGCGGTCGCGGCCGGCGTCAGGTGATCCTTGAGCGGCGCCGAGCCGACCAGGGCCAGGAAATAGTTGTATTGCAGCAGCGCCCAGGTGAAGCGGTAGAAGCCGTAGACGAACACGCACACCAGGCCGATCAGCTTGAGCTGGAACAGCTCCTTGGTGGTGTGGATGATGAAGCTGCTGGTCACCGACATATGATAGGCAGTGTCGGCGTTGGTGAAGACGCCGAGCAACGCCACCACGATCAGCAATGTCGCGGAACTGAACAGCGCAATCGAGTTGATCGAGTGACCGGTCAGGATCGAATCCAGCACCCGGTCTTCGCGCTCCAGATAGCGCCGCATCCAGATGGCGCGGACCTCGCGCATGCGGGCGTTCAGCAGCCGGTCCCCGACATGGTCGGCGTAGCGGGAATAGGCGACGACAGCAACGAAGAACAGCACCAACGCCAGCCAATCCAGAATGCTCGCGTTGAAGACCATTGCCCTGGTTTAGCGCCGCTTGAAGCGGTCGGCGAAGCAGCGCTCGAAGAACTCGTAGATCTCGGTGCTCATGGCCTCGAACTGCAGCGCAATGCTTTCGGCGGTGACGACGCGGATGACCTTGACCGCGATCCGCATGCGGAAGTCGGCATTGGCGTCCTTGGCCTTTATGTCGATCTGCACCGTGTCGCCGCCCATCCGCTCGCCGGTGTAGCCTTCGATCAGGAGCCCGCCCAAGGACCAGTTCACGGTCTGGTAGGTCACGCCGTCCAGCCGCACGGTGAAGATCGGCAGCGGCAGGCGCCGGTCGCGCCGCCGTTCCGCTCCGCGCACGTTCTGATAGCCGGTGGTGTAAGAGGTCATGGGTCCCGATCCTTCCGCCCGAATCACTCTACCAGAGAGGCCAAATGCTGTCTGCCGGATCGGCAGACAGGCGGAATCGCTAGAACTGGCTATTGAGGACAGGGGAATCGGGCCCGTCGATCGCGCTCGCCGGCCAGATCGCCACCCAGCGGTCGCGCGCCACGCCGCGGAACATCGGCAAAGCGGGTAGGCGCAGCGGCGAGCCGTCGAAATAGGTGACGATCGCGCCGGCCGGATGCTCGTCGGCCCAGCGTGCGGCGGCGATCCGGGTCGGCACCGGCTCGGGCGCCATCTCCAGCCGCCCGGCGAAATCGAACTCGCCGCGATAGTCGGAGAACACCGCAACCGAGATGCCGGCGTCCTGCAGCTGCTTCATGCGGCTCGCCACCGGCGTCAGGTCGAAGAACGGCCGCAGGTTGCCGTCGAACTCGAGGTTGAGCGAGGTCATGAGCAGGGTCGGCAGGATCGCCACCTGCAGGGTGCGCGACAGCTGATGGCTGGGCGACAGTTGCGCCAGGATGTAGCCGATCACCAGCAGCGACAGGCCGGAGATGAGGCCGATGCCACCGAGCCAGATCGGCAGCGGCGCGCCGAATACCTGGCGCCAGACCGCGTCCAGATGCGCCGTCGGCACGATGTTCATCAGGAAGAAGATGAGGCCGACGAACAGCGCGAAGAAGCCCGGAACGACGGCGTGGAAATCCTTCGGCTTGATCTCCTGGGTCGCCAGCAGCCGCGCGCCGAGCAGCGACAGCGGGCACAGGATCGCCAGCTGCCCGACCAGCTGCCAGCCGGAGACGAGGCCCGCGACGCAGGACGCGGCGAGGAACGCGAGGCACAGCCGGAACCCGACGCCGACGGTCTCGCGCAGATGCCGGCTGAGCGCGCGCCACAAGGTCTTCCAGCAGATCCAGGGATAGAGCGCCACCGGCAGCAGCAGCAGCGTCCAGGCCGCCCCCCGCGAGGCCTCGGTGGCGGGGTCGCTCCAGCCATTGCCGAAATAAATCAGCTGCTCGGGGTTGCCGTACCGGTCGAGCCAGAGCCACGCCGGCGCCAGGGCCAGCACGCTGATCACGATGCCGCCCAGCAGCCACAGGAATGCATTGCGCTCCCGCCGCGTCGCCTCGTCCAGCACCCAGATGCCGATGGCGCACAGCACCGGCACCAACGCCCAGCTCCAGCCGCCGGCCATCACCGCGAGCGCCGCCGCGGCGGCGGAGAGGATCCAGCCGAAGAGGGTGCGGAAAAAACCGGGCCGGCTCATCCACAATTCGCTCAGCGCGTGAAAGCTCAAGAGGATGAAGGGCAGGGCGACGGTCTGCGGCTCGACCATGGTCATGGCGACGGCGAAGGCGCCGACGCCGGTCAGCAGCAGCCGCGCGAAGATCGGCGTCGCGGCGCGGTGCGGCCACAGCACCAGGGCGGTGCGCCCGACTAGGATGACGGTGCCGATGCTGGCCAGGGCCGGCACCAGGCGCGGCCACCATTCGCAGACTCCGAATATCTGCCAGCCGCCGAGGATCAGCCAGTGCAGCAGCGGGGGAATCTCCGGCGCGGCCACGCCGTTGCGCAGCGGCACCAGCGCGCCGCGCAGATGCATGTGCCAGGCGGAGGCCAGCGTCTCCAGCTCGATCGGCGCGGTGGTCGGCCGCCATGCCAGCGCGCCGAAGATCAGCACGCCCATGAACAGCAACGGCGCCGAGCGCGACAGCTTCTGCAGGAACGGCGAGAGGATGGTTTCCTCGGGCAGCGCCTCGACGCTCATCGGGCTCTGTTCTCCCGCATGGACCAATTAGTCTTTTCGCCGGCCGCCAGACTCACAATCGCCATCCTCGTTTCGCGCCTGTTCCGCGGACCTCGAGTCGGCGCGGAAAATGCCGCCAAGGCCGTAGCATATCGGCGTCAACGCACTCTAGGAAGCGGCCCGAAGCATGGCTACAATCCGCGCCCATTGCGCCATTTCGACCCAGGGAGTCCAGTCTTGTTCGACCATCTGATCGACCGCGCGGCGGATGCCGTCGAGATTGTGCCGTTGCGCGCCCAACGACTCGAGGCCTGGCTCAAGCGCCAGCCGCAACCGGTCGGGCAATGGGTGCGGGCCGCCGGCTTCGCCGCAAAGCCGGGCAGCGTCTGCCTGGTTCCGAATGCGGAGGGCGGGCTGGCGCAGGTGCTGGTTGGGATCGAAGAGGGACTCGACCGCTGGTCCCTGGCCGCACTGCCGACGTCGCTGCCGAAGGGCGCCTACAGGCTTGCCGAGTCGGTCGGCGGTGCCGATGCGGAAGCTGCCTGCTTCGCCTGGGCGATCGGCGCCTACCGGTTCCAGCGCTACAAGAAGCGTGATGGCGAGTTGGCGCGCCTGGTATGGCCGGCAGGCGTGGACCGCGCCGCCATTCGGCGCTTGGTGAGCGCGCTGACGCTCGCGCGCGACCTCATCAACACGCCGGCGGAGGATATGGGGCCGCCGCACCTCGCCGACGCCGCGAAGGCGGTGGCGAAGGCGCACAAGGCGTCGTTCAGCGTGATCGTCGGCGATGACTTGCTGAAGAAGAACTATCCGGCGGTCCATGCGGTGGGCCGCGCGGCTTCGCGGCCGCCGCGGCTGATCGATCTCAATTGGGGCAACAGCGGGCCGCGCCTGACCCTGGTCGGCAAGGGTGTGTGCTTCGATACCGGCGGGCTCGACCTCAAGCCGTCCAGCGGCATGCTGCTGATGAAGAAGGACATGGGCGGCGCCGCGCTGATGCTGGCGCTGGCGCAGATGATCATGGATGCGGGCTTGAAGATCCGCCTGCGCCTGCTCATTCCCGCAGTCGAGAATTCGGTCAGCGGCAATTCGTACCGGCCACTCGACGTCATCCGCACGCGCAAAGGCATCACGGTCGAGATCGGCAACACCGACGCCGAAGGCCGCGTCATCCTGTGTGACGCGCTGGCCGAAGCGCACCGCGACCGGCCCGACCTCATCCTCGATGCCGCAACCCTGACCGGCGCCGCGCGGGTGGCCTTGGGTCCCGACCTGCCGGCGCTGTTCTGCAACGACGACGACATCTCCGACGCGATCCTGCGCCACGGCAAGGCGGAGGACGACCCGCTCTGGCGCCTGCCGCTGCACAAGGGCTATCGCGCCATGCTGGACAGCAAGGTCGCGGACATCAACAACGTCAGCAGCGGCCCGTATGCCGGCGCCATCACCGCTGCGCTCTATCTGCAGGAGTTCATTGATCCTGGCGTGCGCTGGGCCCACATCGATACGCTGGCCTGGAACACGCGCGACCGGCCCGGCCGGCCGGAAGGTGGCGAAGCTCTATGCCTGCGCGCGCTGTTCTCGTTCGTGTCGGCCTGGTCGCAGCAGAAGAAGGGCAAAGGCGCCGCCATCATCGCGCCCAAGGCCGCGCCCCGCCAGCGGCCGCTGAAGCAAAGGACGCGGCGTAGACGCTAGTACCCGCGGGCGCGATCGACGACGTTGTCCAATTCTTCGCCGGCCTCGCATTTCGCGATCTGCCTGGAGATGCGCCAGGCGGCGGAGCGGGGGTCGGTGATGCTGGCGTTGTGCGGGGTAATGTAGAGCCGCTCGGTCGACCAGAACACATGGTCGGCGGGCAGCGGCTCGGTCTCGAACACGTCGAGCGTCGCCGCCGTGATCTGCCCGGAGGCCATCGCCGCCGACAGGTCCGCCTCGACCAGATGCCCGCCGCGCGCCGCGTTGATGACGCTGGCGCCGCGCGGCAGTAGCGCGAACAGCGATGCGTTGAGGATGCCGCGGGTCTCCGGCGTCAGCGGCAGCAAACACACCAGGATCTCGCTCGCGGCCAGGAACGCCGGCAGCTGCTCAGCGCCCTGGAAGCTCTCGACCTTCGGCAGCGCCTTGGGCGAGCGGCTCCAGCCGCGCACCTTGAAACCGAACTCCACCAGCTTGGCCGCCGCGGCCGTGCCGAGTTCGCCCAGGCCCATGATGCCGATGGTGCGCTCCCACGGCGCCGGATAGGTGTGCGGCCGCCAGGTCGCGCAGCTCTGCGCCGCCTCCAGCTCCCACACCTTGCGGTGATGGAACAGGCACTGCCAAAGCACGTACTCGACCATGCCGCGGGTCAGCTCCGGCTCCACCATGCGCACCAGCGGTACATCGCGCGGCAAGCTGGGATCGGCCAGCAGGCGGTCGACGCCGGCGCCGAGGCCGAAGATGATCTTGAGATTCGTCATCGCGGGCCACAGTCCCGGCGCGGCCCGCCACACCAGGCAATAGGGAATACGGGACACGTCCAGCCCGGGCCCGTGCATGCGCACATCGATTTCCGGCGCGATCTCGGCGAAGGCCTTGGTCCACGACTCGGCGCGTTCGCCGGCGGCCGCGATCAGCAAAGTACGACTCATTGCCGGATCGCGTCCACGTGGCTGACTTCGAGGTGCAGCGCCGCATCCAGCAGCGCCTTGGTGTAGTCCTCGCGGGGCGCCTCGAATACCTGCTGCGCGGTGCCGGTCTCCACCACCTTGCCGCCGCGCATCACGATGACGCGGTCGCTCATAGCGCGGATCACGCGCAGGTCGTGGCTGATGAACAGGTAGGTGAAACCGTGTTTCTTCTGCAGGTCGCGCAGCAGGTCGACGATCTGCGCCTGCACCGACATGTCGAGCGCCGAAGTCGGCTCGTCGAGCAGGATCAGCTTGGGCTTCAGGATCAGGGCGCGCGCGATCGCGATGCGCTGGCGCTGACCGCCGGAGAATTCATGCGGATAGCGGTGCCGGGTCTCGGGATCGAGGCCGACCTCCTTGAGCGCGGCGACCATCGCGGCGTCGCGCTCGTCCTCATCCGTCATCAAATCGTGGACGTCGAGCCCTTCGGCGACGATCTCGCCCACGCTGAGGCGCGGCGACAGCGAGCCGTACGGGTCCTGGAAGACGATCTGCATCTCGCGCCGGATCGGCCGCAGCTCGCCGCGCTTCAGGGCCTCGATATTGCGGCCCATGAACACGATCGGCCCCTTGGATTGCACCAGCCGCAACAGCCCGAGCGCCAAGCTGGTCTTGCCCGAGCCGGATTCGCCGACGATGCCGACGGTCTCGCCGCTGCGGATATCGACCGACACGCCGTCAACCGCCTTCACGTGGTCGACGACGCGGCGCAGAATGCCGGCCTTGATCGGGAACCAGACCTTGAGGTCCTTGGCGCTGATCAGCTCGTCGCCGAAGTCGGCGCTGTCCACCTTGGGGCGCGGCTGCGCCGCCAGCAGCAGCTTGGTGTAGGGATGCTGCGGCGCCTTGAACAGCGCTTCGGTCGTCGTCTGCTCGACGATCTTGCCGCTTTGCATCACCGCCACCTCGCGCGCCATCTTGCGCACCATGACGAGGTCGTGGCTGATCAGCAGGATCGCCATGCCGAGCTCCGCCTGCAGCTCGCGCAGCAGCTTCAGGATCTGCGCCTGGATGGTGACGTCGACGGCGGTGGTCGGCTCGTCGGCGATCAGCAGGTCGGGCTTGTTGGCGAGCGCCATCGCGATCATGACACGCTGGCGCTGCCCGCCGCTGAGCTCGTGCGGGAACGCGCTCATGCGCTTTGCCGCATCGCGGATCTGCACCAGCTTCAGGAGCTCGATCGCCTCCTTGCGCGCGTCCTCGCGCGACAGGTCGCGGTGCAGGGTCAGGGTCTCGACCAGCTGCCGCTCGATCCGATGCAGCGGATTGAGCGAGGTCATCGGCTCCTGGAATATCATGGAGATGTTGCCGCCGCGGACCTGGCGCAGACGCTCCGGCGACGTCGTCAGGAGATCCTCGCCACGGAACAGGATGCGCCCCGACGGGTGGCTCGCCGCCGGATAGGGCAGCAGCTTCAGAATGGACAAGGCGGTGACCGACTTGCCCGATCCCGACTCACCAACGAGCGCCTGTGTCTCGCCGCGCTCGATGACGAAGTTGATGTCCTCCGCCACCACCCGGCCACGGAAGGCGACCGACAGGTTCTCGACCTTGAGCAACGGCGCGTTCGCGTCGGGGCCGCTCATGCGATGATCTTCCGCGGATCGAACGCATCGCGGATGGCTTCGCCGGTGAAGACCAGCAAGGTCAGCATGCCGCCGATCACGAAGAAGCCGGTCGAGCCGAGCCAGGGCGCTTGCAGGTTCTCCTTGCCCTGCTGCAGCAGCTCGCCGAGCGAGGGCGAGCCGGGCGGCAGGCCGAGTCCCAGGAAATCCAGCGCCGTCAGCGTGGTGACCGATCCGCTCAGGGTGAAAGGCAGGAACGTGAGGGTGGCGACCAGCGCATTGGGCAGGATGTGCTTGGTCATGATGCGCCAGTCGCTCATGCCCATCGCCTTGGCCGCGCGCACATACTCGAAGTTCCGCGTGCGCAGGAACTCCGCGCGCACCACGCCCACCGGCCAGGTCCAGGACACCAAGAGCATGATGCCGAGCAACGTCCAGAAGCCCGGCTCGATGACGCTGGACAGGATCAGCAGCACGTAGAGGAAGGGCAGGCCACCCCAGATCTCCAGGAAGCGCTGGAACGAAAGATCGACCCATCCGCCATAGAAGCCCTGCACGGCGCCGGCCAGCACGCCGATCACCGTGCTGGTGATGGTGAGCACCAGGCCAAACAGGACCGAGATGCGGAAGCCGTAGATTACCCGCGCCAGGACGTCGCGCGCATTGTCGTCGGTGCCCAGCCAATTGACGTTGTCCGGGGCGGTCGGCGCCGGCCCCGGCAGGCCGGCCACCGCCGTCCGATAGTTGAAGGGGATCGGCGGCCAGACCGCCCAGCCTTTGTCGTCGATCAGTTTCTGGACGAACGGGTCCTTGTAGTTGGCGCCGGTGGTGAAGGTGCCGCCGAACGTGGTTTCCGGATAATCCGTGAAGACCGGCCAATAGATGCCGCCGTCGTACATCACGAGGATCGGACGGTCGTTGGCGATCAGCTCGGCGAACAGGCTGGTGACAAACAGAATGAGGAAGACGATCGCCGACAGAAAACCGCGGCGATTGGCCTTGAACGCCGCCCAGCGGCGCAGGGTCAGCGGCCGGACGCGCACGCCGAACAACCGCGCTTTCACCGAGACCGGCCGGGATACCGCCAACTCCGTCATGACCGCGCCTCGAAATCGATGCGCGGGTCGACGATCGTGTACATCAGGTCGCTGACGAGCTGCGTGAGGAGTCCGATCAACGTGAAGACATAGAGCGTGGCGAACATGATCGGATAGTCGCGGGTCCGCACCGCCTCATAGCCGAGATACCCCAGTCCATCGAGGTTGAAGATGATCTCCACGAGCAACGCGCCGGTGAACAGGATGCCGATAAAGGCGCCGGGAAAGCCCGCAATGACGATCAGCATCGCGTTGCGAAAGACGTGGCCATAGAGCACGCGGCTCTCGGTCAGGCCCTTGGCGCGTGCGGTCGTGACGTATTGCTGATTGATCTGGTCCAGGAACGAGTTCTTGGTGAGAAGGGTGAGACTGGCGAAGGACCCGATCAGCAAGGAGGTCAGCGGCAGGGCCAGATGCCAGAAATAATCCACCACACGCTCCGGCCAGCTCATGGTGTCCCAATCCGACGAGGTGAGATTCTGCAGCGGGAACCATTGGACAAAGCTGCCGCCGGCGAACAGCACGATCAGCAGCACGGCGAACAGATAACCGGGAATGGCGCTGGTGACGATAATGACGATGCTGGTCCAGATGTCGAACTCGTGGCCGTCGCGCACCGCCTTGGCGATGCCCAGTGGGATGCAGACCAGATAGACGATGAGCGTCGTCCATAGGCCGAGTGAAATGGACACCGGCAGCTTCTCGATCACCAGATCGATGACGGGCCGGCCTTTGAAGAAGCTTTCGCCGAAATTGAAGGTGGCATAGTCCTTCATCATCATCCAGAAGCGCTCATGGGCCGGCTTGTCGAAGCCGTACATGCGCTCGATTTCCTTGATGATGCCGGGGTCCAGCCCGCGCGCGCCGCGATAGACGCTCTTGTTGCTCGGATCGGGCGCCTTGCTGCCGAGGTCGGATTGGCTGCCTACGATCGGCGCGGTCACCGAAATGGCCGTGCCCTTGAGCTCGGCGATCGTCTGCTCCACCGGGCCGCCGGGCGCGAACTGCACGATGACGAAGTTCAGCACCATGATTCCGAACAGGGTCGGAATGATCAGCAGCAACCGTCGGACGATGTAGGCGAGCATGCCGTCTAGCGATCCATGCGGCTACGAGCCCTTGCGCCGGCGCCGGCCCAGAAGGAAGGCGACGATCGCAACCACCACCGCGCCGCCGGCATAGATCAGGGGCGATTGGCCGCGTTCGGTCGCGGCGGCTGGCTGGTCGGCCGGCGCTGGGGTTGGTTGCGCCGGTGCGGGTTGCGTTTCCGCCGGTGCCGGTGCGGCGGTGGTCCCCTGCGCAGTCTCAGTCGCCGGTTGCTCTGCGTTCTTGCGGCCGGCGAGCGCGGCTTCCTTCGCCGGATCCACCCACCAGGAAGTACCGCCATAGCTGTACGGCGGGTCGGGCCGCTTGTCCGGCTTTCCGAACTTGTTCCAGTAGGCGATGCGGAAGGCGGCCAGGGTGAAGTTCGGCACCAGGTAGTGGTTCCACTGCAGAACACGATCCAGCGCCTTGCACCGGATGATGAGGTCCTTGCGCGTGGGCGCGGTCACGATGAGGTCGATGAGCTTGTCGACGGCAGGGTTCTTGATACCGATCAGGTTGTCGCTGCCATTGGTATCGGCGGCCTGCGAGCCCCAGTATTCGCGCTGCTCGTTGCCGGGCGAGTTCGAGACGCCCCAGATCTTGCTGGTCATGTCGAAGTCGAACGACTCGATCCGCGCCTGATATTGCGCCGAGTCGACGATGCGGAGATTCACTTTGATGCCGATCAACTCAAGGTTCTGCACGAACGGCAGGATGGTGCGCTCGGCGGCGGGATCATCGTCCAGGAACTCGAATTCGAAGGTCTGGCCGTCCTTGACTCGCCTGCCGTTCTCGACCTTCCAACCGGCTTCGTCCAGCAACGCCGCGGCTTTCGCAAGATTGTTGCGGGCGTTTCCGGAGCCATCGGTCACCGGCGGGTTGTACTCGGTGGTAAAAACCTCCGGCGGGATCTGGTCCTTCAGCGGGTTCAGGATTTCCAGCTCTTCCGGCGACGGCGTACCCTTTGCTTCCATCTCCGAGTTCTGGAACCAGGAGCGCGTGCGCGTATATTGGCTGTACGCCAAGGTCTTGTTGAAGGTTTCGAAGTCGAAGGCATAGATCATCGCTTCGCGCACGTTGCCGTCGGCGAACAGTGGCTTGCGGATGTTGAAGATGAATCCCTGGATGCCGACCGGGTTGGCATGCGGAATCTTCTCCTTGATCACGCGCCCGTCCTTGACGGCGGGAAAGTCGTACTGGGTGGCCCAGCGCCGCGCGGAATTCTCCGAGCGCAGATCCAGCGTTCCGGCCTTGAACGCTTCGAGCTGAATCTCCGGATCCTGAAAGAAGGTCGTGCGGATCTGGCCGTAATTGTTGGTGCCGATATTGATCGGCAGATCCTTGCCCCAATAGTCCGGCACGCGCTCCATCGTGTAGAATCGGCCCAAGTCGAACTTGCCGACCTTGTAGGGACCGCTGCCCAGCGGCGGCTCGAGCAGCACGTTCTCAAAGTTGCGGGTCTCCCACCAATGCTTCGGCAAGATGGCGAGTTGCCCCATGATCACTGGCAGTTCGCGGTTGCCGCCGTGCTTGAACTGGAACTTGACGCGCAGGTCTCCCAGCTTCTCGACCTTGGCAACGTCCGCGTAGTAGTAGCGGTACTGGGGGCTGCCCTTCTCGATCAGCATGTTAAACGTGAAGACGACGTCGTCGGCGGTCACCGGCTTGCCATCGTGCCAGCGCGCCTCCGGCCGCAGATTGAAGATGACCCAGGACTTGTCCTCTGGCATCTCCATGCTCTCCGCGAGCAGGCCGTATTCGGTAAGGTTGTCGTCCTCGGGCGAGGCGGTGAGCGTGTCGTAGAGGCCGCCGGTTCCCGCCGGCGTCCCCTTCACGATGAACGGGTTGAAGCTGTCGAAGGTGCCGGTGGCGCCGGTATTGATCGTCCCGCCTTTGAGGGCGTCCGGGTTGACGTAGTCGAGGCGCTTGAAGTCAGGCCCGTATTTCGGTGCGTCGCCCAGCGTCAAGGCATGAAGCTTGACCCCTTCTTGCGCCTGGGCGGCCACGCCGGGGAGGGCGGAAAGTCCAAAAACGAGGGCCAGGGCAAGCCAGCGTCGCAACGCCATGGAGCGGAGCCTCCGATCTTGTTAACAGCGGTTCGCAGTCTAGATCATTTAAAGGCTGAAAAAAGGCGGAATTCCGCGCGGGTCGCGCCGCTTTATCCGGCCAAGATGGCCAGCGCTTGGTCCAGCACGCGGGCGTCGCCGACTGCGACCACGCGATCGCCGGCCCCCATCTTGAGGCCGTTTCCGCGCCAGTCGGTGATCTTGCCGCCGGCCCCTTCGAGGATCGGGGTCAACGCCAGGTAGTCGTACTCCACCAGGCTGCATTCGATCACGATGTCGAGAAATCCGGTCGCCACCATGCCGTACTGATAGCAATCGCCGCCGAAGGTGGTGGAGAGCGCCTTGGCCTGCACCGCGTCGAACCTCTGCCGCTTGTCGGTCGCGTCGAACATCATCGGGCTGGAGGCCGAGAGATACGCCTCGCCCAGTCCACCGCAGGCGCGCGCCCGAATGCGCTCGCCGTTGAGCGTGGTCGGCCGGCCGACGGCGCCGACCCAGCGGTCGCCCAGCACCGGCATGTCGATGACGCCGAGCAGCGGCGCGCCGTTGCGAGTCAGCGCGATCAGCGTGCCGAAGGTCGGGCGGCCGGTGACGAAAGCGCGGGTGCCGTCGAGCGGGTCCAGCACCCAGACATATTCGGCCGTCTCGCGCTCCTTGCCGAACTCCTCGCCGAAAATGCCGTGCTCGGGAAAGGCCGCGTTGATCAGCTTGCGGATCGCAGCTTCGGCCTCGCGGTCGGCCTGCGTGACCGGCGAGGCGTCGGACTTGATGTCAACGTCCAGCTTGCGGCGATAGTACGAGCGCAGGATCGGCCGGCTGGCATCCGCCAGCCGGCTCGCGAGATCGACGAATTCCTGGGCGACTTCGGACAAGTTCTCAGGGTCTATTGCGGCAGCGCGACCGGCGAGTCGCTCTGGTCACGCAGCCAGCGCATCAGCGCGGCCCGCTCCTCCGGCTTCTTGATGCCGGGGAACGCCATCTTGGTGCCCGGCGCATAGGCCTTCGGGTTGGTGAGGAACTTGTCCAACTCCTCGAAATTCCACGGATGGCCGGCCATGCCTTTCATGACATCGGAATAGGCAAAGCCCTCGACCGAGGCGTGGTTGCGGCCGATGACGCCCCACAGCGCGGGGCCAACCTTGTTCTTGGCCGTATTGGTCAGGTCGTGGCAGGCCTTGCACTTGGCGGCGGCCTTTGCCCCTACGGCCGGATCGGCGGCGGCGATCAGGGCGACGGCGCTCTCGCCAGCGGGCGCAGCGGCTCCGCCTTCTGCAGGCGCAGCGGGCTCGGCGGGCGCAGCGCCTTCAGCCGGAGCGGCAGCGCCTTCGGCAGGAGCAGCGGCGCCTTCGGCTGGCGCGGCCCCTTCGGCCGGCGCTGCGCCCTCGGCGGGCGCTTCCTCGGTCTTGAGCGCGGCCTGCTCGGCGGCGATCTCTTCCGGCGTCGGCAGCGGCGCAGGGTTGGCGGACTGCTTGTCCAGCCAAGCCAGCAGATCGGCGCGGTCCTGCACGTTCGGCAGGCCGGGGAAGGTCATCTTGGTGCCGGGGATGAACTCCTTCGGACGCGTGAGGAAGTGGTTGAGATCGGCGAAGGTCCACGGCTTGGCATGGGCCTTCATCGGCTCCGAGTAAGCGAAGTCGGGATGCGTGCCGGAGACGCGGCCGATCACGCCATAGAGTCCGGGGCCTACCTTGTTCTTCCCGTCGGCGGTGACGGTGTGACAGCTCTCGCACTTCTGCGCGATCTTCTCGCCCTTGGCGACGTCGGCGGTGGCGATGAGGCCGAGCACCGGCTCGAGCGGCGCGGGCTTGGCAGCGGGCGCCGCGCCGCCGCCTTCGCCGCCCTCATGGGCGGCCTGGGCGCTGTGATGCGGCCGATAGATGAAGTCGGTGAGAATCCCGACGCTCAAAGTGATCATGCCGCCCACCAGAATGGCGGCGGCGATCTTGTTGCCTTCCAATGACGACATCACTCAACCCTTCGCTCGAACGGCGTCCGGATCGCCCAGCGTCTTGTAGCGTTCCCGCTGGACGAGATTCTCCCTAATTCGCGCCCCGGACTTGAGGTACTCGATATGCCCCCGGCCCCGTCAGGGGCCGAATCTCAAACTCTGGCCCTCGCAGGGCCGAATTCGGCGCGAATTTAACGGCTTTGACCGGGCCTGTCCAATGCGGGGTGAGGCCGCGCCGGCCACCGGCCGGACGGTGAATTCCTCAGGGATTACGACGGCTTAAGGATTATCGTGCACGCCTGGCCAGCGGCACAATGTCGCGCCTTGCCAAGGCGGGATGAGTCGGGCGATGAGTGGGCGGCATCAGCGCTCCTCGCACAAGGTCTCCATGGCACCTCCGCGATCGCCCATCATTCTCATCCCAGCGCGCATGAAATCGGCGCGCCTGCCGGGCAAGCCGCTGGCCGACATCGGCGGCGTGCCGATGATTGTGCAAGTGTGGCGCCGGGCGATAGAGGCTGGCCTCGGCCCGGTGTGCGTGGCGGCGGGCGAGTTGGAGATCGCCGAGGCGGTCACCAAGGCCGGCGGCATGGCGGTACTGACCGATCCCGATCATCCCTCCGGCTCCGACCGGATCTTCGAAGCGCTGCGCAAGGCCGATCCCGCGGGCAAGCACGATGCCATCGTCAACCTGCAGGGCGACCTGCCGACCATCGATCCCGCGATCATCCGGCGCGTGGTGGAGCCGCTGGCGGATGCGGCGGTCGACATCGCGACGCTGGCGGTCGAGATCACGCGCGATGTCGAGCGCGCCGATCCCAACGTCGTCAAGGCGGTGGCGGCGTTCGGCGGCAACCGGATTGCGCGCGCGCTCTATTTCAGCCGCGCCACCGTGCCGGCGAACCAAGGACCGCACTATCACCACATCGGGATCTACGCGTACCGCCGCGCGGCGCTGGAGCGCTTCGTCGCGCTGCCGCCGGGGTTGCTCGAACAGCGCGAGAAGCTGGAGCAGCTGCGAGCGCTCGAAGCCGGCATGCGCATCGACGTGGCGCTCGTTGACACGCTTCCACTGGGTGTCGATACTCCCGCCGAACTCGAGCGCGCGCGGGCGATCCTCGCCCAGATGGCGCGGTAATTCCCGAAATCGAAGGCGCATAACGTGGCGAGCAAATCCGACAACATCATCGCGTTCCAGGGCTTGCCCGGGGCCTATTCGGACCTGGCGTGCCGCGCGGCACAGCCCAAGATGACGACGCTGCCTTGCCCCAGCTTCGAGGATGCGTTCGCGGCGGTGAAGAACGGTGATGCGCGGCTCGCCATGATCCCGATCGAGAACTCGCTCGCGGGCCGCGTCGCGGACATCCATCATTTGCTGCCGGAAGCGGGGCTGCACATCATCGGCGAGCATTTCCAGCGGGTGAACCATTGCCTGATGGCGCCGAAGGGCGCGACGCTCGCCGGCCTCAAGACGATCGAGAGCCACGTGCAGGCGCTCTCGCAGTGCCGCAAGTTCACCAAAGAACACGGGCTGAAGCCGGTGGTGCGCGCGGACACCGCCGGTTCCGCCGCGGACGTCGCGCAGCGCAACGACAAGAGCGTCGGCGCCGTCGCATCGTCGCTGGCGGCGGAGATCTACGGGCTCGACGTGCTGGCGACCGACATCGAGGACGCCGACCACAACACGACCCGCATGGTCATCATGGCGCGCGACCCGATCGATCCCGATCCGAACAAGGGACCGGTCGTCACCAGCTTCGTGTTCCGCGTGCGCTCGGTGCCGGCCGCGCTCTACAAGGCGCTCGGCGGCTTCGCCACCAACGGCGTCAACATCACCAAGCTGGAAAGCTACATGATCGACGGCAACTTCACCGTCGCGCAGTTCTACGCCGACATCGACGGCCACCCCGACCAGCGTTCGGTGCGTCTGGCGCTGGAGGAACTCAGCTTCTTCTCGCGCGAGGTGCGCATCCTGGGTGTGTATCCGGCGAACCCATTCCGCGCCGGGCAAAAGTAACAGCGCTCAACGCGTCCACCTCTCAACCGTCACCCCGGCCTTGAGCCGGGGTCCATCCCTCTGGAGCACGTGCCGCTGAACAATGGATCCCGGCTCAAGGCCGGGATGACGTATGGGTGGTGGCGATGACGTGCAACGTGGGCGATGGTGCGACGCAGAATGCGCGCTACTCTCTTCTGATCCAATCCTCGATCAGCACGCGCGAGATCGAGTCCTTGCGCGACAGGCGCAGCACGTCGTTCTCCGGCGAGTTCAGCAGCTCCTCGCGCGTGAACCAGCGCGCGGTCTCGAGTTCGTCGGTATTGAGTTGGATGCGGTCGTCCGCCGCGGTGGCGACGAAGCCGAGCATCAGCGATGCCGGAAACGGCCAGGGCTGCGAGGCGAAATAGCGCACGTCGACGAGGTCGAGGCCGACCTCTTCCTTCACCTCCCGGCGCACCGAATCCTCCAGCCGCTCGCCGAGCTCGACGAATCCCGCCAGCACCGAATGCATGCCGGGCGCCCAGCTCGCCTGGCGCGCAAGCAGGACCTTATCGCCATACTCGACGCGCATGATGACGGCGGGATCGATGCGCGGAAAGAAGATCGCGCCGCACTCGGCGTTGCTGCACCGTCGCTGATGACCCGCTTGTTCGCTGACGGTCGGCGCACCACATCTGCCACAGAAGACGTGCCGCTCGTGCCAATAGGCCATGCCGCGCGCCAGCGCCGACAGCGAGGCGTCGCGCTGGGGCAGCAGCGGGCCGACGGTGCGCAGGTCGATGGCAGGTCCCAATCGCGTGATCAGCTCTTCCGGCTGGGACGACAGGTCGATGGCGATGTGCGCGACTTCCGCGTCACAGCCGAGCAGCACCACGGAGCGTGCAAGGTCGATCAAGTCGGCGGCGGCTGCGCGGTTCAGGGTCAAAATTGCGTTGTGATCTTCCTGCCGCACCAAGGTGCGCCCTTGCCACACCACATGGAAATGGGTGCTTGGGCTTTGTAATGATTGATGGAACCAGGGGGTATCGGCGCGTTTTTCTACCGCGCGATCCCACCCAGCGGTGGTGTAGAAATTGACAGAGGGGCCTGAAGAATGAATCATCGCCGCCAATCGATGGTGAAACGAAGCAAACGACGGAGCCCGTGATGCTACGCTTAGCCTCGCCAGTCAACTCCGCCTTGTTGTCCCGAGTCGCTTTGGCGATCGGTCTAGTTTTTTCCCTCTGCGCCACCGCCGATGCCGCGACCCTCTCGCCGGAAAGCGCGCAGACCGGCACCTACGCCTATCAGGTGCTGCGCGACGGCGAGGTGGTGGGCGAGCAGCGCAACGACTTCGAGCGGCGCGGCGAGGAGCTGCGCGTGGTGACCGATGTGCGCATCAACATCACGTTGCTCGGCCTCAACGTCTACGACTTCACGCAGCGAATCGAGGAAAGCTGGCAGAACGGCTTGCTGATGAGCCTGACCTCGGTCGCGGTCGACGACGGTGACACGCGCAACGTCAGGCTGGTGCGCGACGGCGACCGGCTGGTCGGCACCTATGACGGCAAGCAGCGCGATCTGCCTGGGCATCTCGTGCCGTCGACCCTGTGGAACTCGGCGGTGGTCGAGCATTCCTCGGTGCTCGAGACCACCCGGGGGCGCGAGCGCACCTTTACCGTCGAGCAAAAGGGCGTGGAGCAGGTAAAGCTGCCGGTCGGTACCGTCAACGCGCGCCATTTCGTCTTCACCGGCAACTTCAAGCGCGAGGCCTGGTACGACGAGTCGGGCGTCCTGGTGGCCGCGCAGATGGAAGCCAAGGACGGCTCCATCATCCGACAGGAACTGCTGCGGGCGCCTTGATTCCGCTGGCTTTTTCCACTCCGATTCACCAGTTGCATCGGCCGCGTCTCTGGCCCATATACTGCGCCCGGGAGGTTGGCGTGGACGGGCGCCTCGCCAACCCGGTCAGGTCCGGAAGGAAGCAGCCGTAACGAGTTTTCGCCCGGGTCGTGTCCAGCCTCCCACCTGACAATTCCCGGCGCTGGTCCGGGGTAAAAGTCCACGCCTCGGCGCACAGGATCAGATGCAAGACGGACAAGAGCCTTTCGCTTCCTCCGTTGCCGGTGCGCAGCAGGGGACGGCCGAAGGCTATCGCGTCCTCGCGCGCAAATACCGGCCGCGTGACTTCTCCGGGCTGATCGGCCAGGAGGCGCTGGTGCGCACCCTGCGCAACGCGATTGCGCAAGGACGCCTGGCGCATGGCTTCATGCTGACCGGCGTACGCGGCGTCGGCAAGACCACGACCGCGCGCATCCTGGCGCGCTGCTTCAATTGCATCGGCGCGGATGGCAAGGGTGGCCCCACCGCGGAGCCCTGCGGGAGTTGTGAGCATTGCCGCGCCATTGCAGAAGACCGCCATGTCGACGTGATCGAGATGGACGCCGCCAGCCGCACCGGCATCGACGACATCCGCGAGCTGATCGACGGCGTGCGCTACCGACCGGTCAGCGCACGCTACAAGGTCTACATCATCGACGAAGTGCACATGCTGTCGGAGAAGGCGTTCAACGCCTTGCTCAAGACGCTGGAAGAGCCGCCGGAGCATGTGAAGTTCATTTTCGCGACGACGGAAATCCGCAAGGTGCCGGTGACTGTGCTGTCGCGCTGCCAGCGCTTCGACCTGCGCCGCATCGGCGCGGAGGAGCTGACCGCATACTTCCTGAAGATCGCCGCCGCCGAGGGCGCGAAGATCAGCGATGGCGCCGCCGCGATGATCGCGCGCGCGGCCGATGGCTCGGCACGCGACGGCCTGTCGCTGCTCGACCAGGCGATCGCGCTATCGCATGGCGCGATCGATGAGGCGCAGGTGCGCGACATGCTCGGCCTCGCCGACCGCACGCAGCTGATCGATCTCTATGACGACGTGCTGAAGGGCAAGGCGCCGGAGGCGCTCAAACGCCTCGCCGGCATGCACCAGGCGGGCGTCGACGCCGCGGTCGTGCTGCAGGACATGCTGGAGCTGACGCACTGGCTGACCCGCGCCAAGATCACGGCCGAGCCGCTATCCGATCCCGCGACTCCGGAGGCCGAGCGCGCCTGGGGCGCCAAGGTGACGCCGGAACTCTCGGTGCCGGTGCTGGCACGCTTGTGGCAGATGCTGCTGAAGGGCCTCGCCGAAGTGCAGGCCGCGCCACAGCCGCTCGCCGCCGCCGAGATGGTACTGATCCGCCTGATGCACGCCGCCAACATGCCGGATCCCGCCGACCTGGTGCGGCGCTTGAGCGAAGGCAACAGCGCGGCGGCGTCCGCTCCCGCATCGCCATCGCGGGCGAATGGCGACGGCGGCCGTGGCACACCCACTTCCGCGCCACGCCTGCAAACGCAGCAGCAGGTCGCGCCGCAGCCGGCCCAGCACATTGCGCCCCAAGCGTCGCAACAACTCGCGCCGCAGGCGTCCCTGCCGCAGCCGCAGAGCTTCGGCGACGTGGTGGCTTTGTTCCATGCCAAGCGCGAAGGAATTCTCGCCGCGCATCTGCAATCCGACGTGCATCTGGTGCAGTTCGAGGTCGGCCGCATCGACTTCCGCCCCGGCGATCGCGCGCCGAGCAATTTGCCGAACCGGGTCGCCGCCTGCCTCGCGGAATGGACCGGCAAGCGCTGGCTGGTCAGCGTCTCCGCCCAGACCGGCGAGAAGACCCTGAAGGAGCAGGCCGCGGACCTGGCGCAGGCGCAGCGCGAAGAGGCGGCGCGCCATCCGCTGATCCAGGCCGTGCTGCAGGCATTTCCGGGCGCCACCATCGACGAGGTGCGCAGCCTGGAACCCGCGGCGGAAGCGACTGTTACGCCGCAGGGCGACGTGCCGCCTGCGGACGAACCGATAGAGGATGAGATCGCATGAAGAACCTGAGCCAGATGCTGAAGCAGGCGCAGGAGATGCAGTCCAAGATGGCCGAGATGCAGACCGCGCTCGCCGACCTGGAGGTCACCGGCCAGTCCGGCGGCGGCTTCGTCACCGTCACGGTCAACGGCAAGGGCGACGTCAAGCGCGTGAAGATCGATCCCAAGCTGGTCGACCCGAACGAGGTCACGGTGCTGGAGGATCTGGTCGTGGCGGCCGCGCGCGATGCCAAGACCAAGGCCGATGCCCAGATGCAGGAGCAGATGGCCAAGCTGACCGGCGGCCTGCAGCTGCCGCCCGGCTTCAAGCTGCCGTTCTGACCCGCAAGCCCCGCGCATGGCCGCGCCGGAAATCGACCGCCTGATCCAGGTTCTGTCTCGCCTGCCGGGGCTCGGCCCCCGCTCGGCGCGCCGCGCTGCGCTGTCGCTGATCAAGAAAAAGGAATCGGCGCTGCTGCCGCTGATCGACGCGCTGCAGGGCGCGGCCGATCACGTGCGCACCTGCTCTGCTTGCGGCAACCTCGACGGCACCGATCCCTGCGGCATCTGCCGCGACGAGCGGCGCGATGTGGCGATCCTGTGCGTGGTGGCCGACGTCGCCGATCTGTGGGCGCTCGAGCGCACCGCCGCCTACAAGGGGCGCTATCACGTGCTGGGCGGCGTCTTGTCCGCGCTCGACGGCATCGGGCCCGAGCAGCTCAACCTCGGTTCGCTGTTCCGCCGCATCGAAGCCGGCGGCGTGAAAGAAGTGGTGCTGGCGCTCGGCGCCACCGTCGACGGCCAGACCACCGCGCATTTCCTCAGCGACCGGCTGCAGCCCTTCGGCGTCGCGGTCTCGCGCCTGGCACATGGCGTCCCGGTCGGCGGGGAGCTGGACTACCTGGATGATGGCACCCTGATCCAGGCGCTGCAGGCCCGGCAATCGATATAAAGCTCAAAGGACGGAATGAGTGGTGCAGCCCCGCTCATCGGTTCAATCAACAAGATTTGAGCTTCCGCGTGACCCGCGTCATAGTTCCTGCCATGGTCTCGCCGCAATTTTCGGGCGATTCTGGCATCGGTTATCGTTCACCGGCCAAGCCTGGCCACCACTGCGATAGGGATATTCCATGCGTAAGTTCCTGATGATCGGCGCTGCGGCTGCGGCGCTGTTTGCGACGCAAGCTGCGTTTGCCGAGACGCCGGTCGGCGCGGACAAGCAGAGCGCGATCGCGGTCACGATCTACAACAACGACCTCGCGCTGGTGCGCGATTCGCGCACCGTGACCCTGACCCAGGGCGACAACGACCTCGCCTTCATCGAGGTCAGCGCCGGCATCCGGCCGGAGACCGCGTTGCTCACCGGCCGCGGCACGCCGCTCGACATCGTTGAGCAGAATTTCGATTTCGACCTGCTGACCCCGCAGAAGCTGCTGGAGAAGTCGGTCGGCCAGACCATTCGCGTGGTGCGCACCAATCCGGAGACGGGTGCCGATACCACCGAGGACGCCACTGTTCTGTCGGTGGCGGAGGGCCAGGTGGTGCTGAAGATCGGCGACCGCATCGAGGTGACGCCGCCGGGCCGCCTGGTCTACAGCGCGGTGCCAACCAACCTGCGCGACCGCCCGACGCTGGTGGTGAAGCTCGCCAGCCAGCAGGCCGGCGACGTGCCGGTCGACCTCTCGTACCTGACGCGCGGCCTGTCCTGGTCGGCGGACTATGTCGCCGAGCTCTCGCCGGACGAGAAGACCCTCAACCTCAACGGCTGGGTCACCCTCACCAACATGAGCGGCATCGCCTACAACAATGCCAAGCTGCAGCTGGTGGCGGGCGAGGTGAACCAGTACCAGCCGGCCCCGCCCATGCCGGTGCTGCAGGAGATGGCGGCTGCCGACGGCATGCGGCGCGAAAAGATGTCGAGTGAGGCGGCATTCGAATACCACCTCTACAGCCTCGACCGGCCGACCACGCTGAAGGAGAACCAGACCAAGCAGGTCGCGCTGCTGGCCGCGGAGTCGGTGCCGGTCGAGAAGAAATACGTGCTGGTCAACGTCGCGCAGCTCGGCGGGAACTACGGCGCCAAGGTCGGCGAGACCGAGCGCGTCAATGCCGAAGTCCGCATGAAGATCAAGAACGACGATGCCTCGCACCTTGGCCTGCCGCTGCCGATGGGCGTGGTCCGGGTCTACAAGGCCGACAGCGACGGCGATGCCATCTTCGTCGGCGAGGATCACATCAAGCACACGCCGAAGAACGAGGAGCTCGACCTCATGCTCGGCCGCGCCTTCGACGTGACCGCGCGCGGCAAGCAGGTCAACTACGAGCGCATCTCCGACAACGTCTATGAGAACTCGTACGAGATCGGGGTCAAGAACGCCAAGACGGAGCCGGTGACCGTGACCTTGCGGGAGTTTGTGCCCGGCGACTGGCAGATGCTGCAGGAATCGGTGAAGCACGAAAAGGTCGATTCCTCGACCGCCGAATGGCAGCTGAACGTGCCGGCCGAAGGCAGCGCCAAGCTGACCTACAAGGTGCGGATCACGTTCTAGGGCCTACTCGATCATTCCGGGAGAGAGCGGCATGTGAGTGCCGCTCTCTCCTTTCTTGTTTCCAGCACCGTGAAACCGAATATCGTTCTAACGAAGCATTAACGTCTGAGGGTTCAACGTAACCGGATAACGTTCTTGGGTCCGGAAACATGGGCGACCAAGGCTTCGCGTGGTTGATTTTCAATATAGTGCTTGGCAGCTTCTTTTTCCTGCCGACCCTGATCACGCTCCTGTTTCGGAGAGATCGATTCGTCCTTCTGATGCTTGCGCTCAACGTACCGGCGCTCTGGTTCTTCGACCTCTACTACGCGCTCTATCCGATCATGGTTCTTGCGATCCTTTGGCCCGAGCGCAGCGGTGCGGCCAAATACGGTCCTACCTTGCTTCGGCCCGACAAGCGCCAATGGATTGAGCGCCAATGTCCGTCGTGCAAGCACTGGATCGAGCGGACCGCGGAGAGCTGCGAGCAGTGTGGCCATACCGTCGCTCCGCTTGACCAATCCTGCCCGCGTTGCGCTGAGGCCATGCCTCCGCACGCCACTCTTTGCCTGTCCTGCGGATATGATCAAAGAATCGGTCAAGCGGTCGCGGTGCCTGGCCCAACATAATTGCGTTGGTCGCGGCGGCACGCGCCCATAGAGTGCCGGCGGGGTTTCATCGCCGGGGATTCGTATGCTCGCCGAATTGTGGGCCGTGGTGCAAAGCGACTGGCAGATCCTGGCGCTGTCCAGTGCCGCGATCTTCCTGGCCGCGATCGTGCGCGGCTTTTCCGGCTTCGGCTTTTCGCTGCTCAGCATCACGGCGATCGCACTGATCCTGCCGGTGAAGCAGATCGTGCCGTCGATCTTCCTGCTGGAGATCGCGGCCTCCATCAACCTGCTGCCCGGCATCTGGCGCGAGATTCATTGGCGCTCGCTCACCTGGCTGATGGTCGGCTATGTGATCGGCCTGCCGTTCGGCGGTTATGCGCTGGCGCATGCGCCGGAGGCGCCGGCGCAGATCGTACTCGGCATCTTCGTGATCGGCACCGCCATCCTGATGCTGCGCGGCTTTCGCCTGGAAACGACACCGGCGGCGCCGGCCAGCACCGCGACCGGGATCGCCTCGGGCGTTCTGAACGGGGCGTTCGGGATCGGCGGGCCACCGGTCGTGCTGTTCTATTTCTCGACGCCGGGCGCCGCCGCCATCGGTCGCGCCTCGATCATCTTTTTCTTCCTGTTCACGGATGCCCTAGGCGTCGGCTACTTCGCGACCCAAGAGGGCATGGTGACGGCGCGGACGTTCATCCAGGCCGTGGCGTGGCTGCCGGCCCTGCTGGTCGGCGTGTGGCTTGGCGCTCACGGCTTCCGGCGCATGAACGAGCAGGTCTTCCGGCGCTGGGTGCTGGTGATCCTGATGGCGCTGGCGCTGCTGGGGATCGGCAAGGCGGTGCTGACGCTAGTGGCTGGCGCCTGAGCCCCAGAGCCCGCGCACGATGGTCGAGATGCCGATCGCGAACAGCAGCAGCAGCGCGATGCGGCGGAAGGTGCGCTCGTCGACCTTGGCGAACAGCTTGTCCCCGAAGTGATTGCCGATCAGCAGCGGCGCCATCAGCAGGGCGCCGAGCACCACCGACTCCCAGGTCATGAGACCGCGCCAGGTGGCGCTGGCGGAGGAGATGGTCGCGACGCACAGGAAGAAGGCCGACAGAGACGCCCGCCCGATCGCGATGGAAACCGGCGAGGCCAGGAACAGCGCGATCACCGGCGGTCCCGGAATCCCGGCCGCGCCGGAACCGACGCCGGCGAGAATGCCGAGCCCGCCGCACAGCCAGCGCGGCGGCCTTGCCTTGAAGCGGAAGCCGGAGACCAGCAACGTCGCCGCCAGCAGGACAGCAACGCCGATGATGAGGCGCATGGCGCTGCTCGTCAGCAGGTCGAGCGCCAGGGTGCCGATCGGGATGCCGGCCAGCGCGCCGATGAAGGTCGGGATCAGCAGCTTCCAATCGACATGGCCGCGGGTGCGCAGATAGATCTGCGCCCCAGCCAGCACCTCGAGGATGAGGATCGCCGGCACGATCTCCGCCGGCGGGAACAGCAGCACCAGCAGCGGCGTCGCCGAGATGCCGAACCCGAAGCCGGTGAAGCCGCGGATCAGCGCGCCGACGAACACGCAGACGCTGGCGCCCGCCAGCACGGCCAAAGACAGGTCAATCATGCGCGCGTCAGCAGCCGCTGGGTGTGGCGCGCGATGGTCAGCTCCTCGTCGGTCGGCACGATCCAGGCGGCGACCGACGATGCGGCGGTGGAGATGCGGGGGCCGCCGCGGCGGTTGGCTTCGTCGTCCAGCTGCAGCCCCAGCCACGCTGCGTCCGCGCACACCCGCGCGCGGATCGCCGTCGCGTTCTCGCCGACGCCGCCGGTGAAGACCAGCGCATCGAGCCCGCCGAGGGCGGCCGCCAAGGAGCCGAGCTCGCGCGCGATCCGGTAGCAATAGAGGTCGATGGCGAGCTTCGCTTTCGGGTCCACGCTTTCCAGCAGCGTCTTCATGTCAGCTGTGAGACCGGAGACGCCCTTCACGCCACTATCGTGATAGAGCAGCCGCTCCAGCTCATCGCGCGTCATGCCGTCGCGTAGCAGATGCAGCAGGGCACCTGGATCAATGGCCCCCGGCCGCGTGCCCATCACCAGTCCGTCCAGCGTCGAGAAGCCCATGGTGGTCGCGACGCACTTTCCGTCACGGATCGCGGCCATGCTGGCGCCGTTGCCGAGGTGCGCGATGACGAGGCGGCCTGGAATGCCGCCGGCAACGGCGGGCAGGGCATGCAGGATCGCTTCGTAGGACAGTCCATGGAAGCCATAGCGCCGCAGGCCGGCTTGCCAGAATTTTTCCGGCAGCGGGAAGCGGGTGGCGATCTCCGGCTGCGTGGCATGGAAAGCGGTATCGAAGCACGCGACCTGGGGCAGGCTTGGAAGCAACGTCTGCAGCGCTTCGATCGGTGCGACATTGTGCGGCTGGTGCAGCGGCGCCAGCGGGATCAGCGACGCCAGTTCCTTCAGGATTGCGCCCTCGATCCGCATCGGTGTCGAGAAGCGTGACCCGCCATGCACCACCCGATGTCCCGCGCCGAGCCAGTCCTGCGGGCGCGCGGCGATCTCCAGCCGCGAGATCAGCAGCTTCAACGCATCGCTGTGGTGCCCCAGCGCATCGGCCTTGCCCCAATCCAGCGCCCGCCCGCCGGCATCAACGACCACCAGCCTGGCTTCGCCCTGGCCGATGCCCGAGAGTTGGCCCTTCAACTCCAGCCGCGCCTCGTGATCGGCCACGTAAGCCGCGAACTTCAGGCTCGAGGAGCCGGCGTTGATGACCAGGATGCGCTTGGTCATGGCACTCCCAAATGACAACGGGCCGGCTCTCGCGAGCCGGCCCGCTCATCATGCACGGTTCGCGGACGTCAGGCGACGGTGAAGTCCTTGTACTTGTCCAACAGACGCTTCGGCTTCTTGAGTGCGTCGCGGCGGAACGGATCGCCCAGCTCCTGCGTCACCATCAGCTCCAGGATGGTGGGCTTGTTGCTGGCGACCGCCTGCTTCAGCGCGTCACCAACTTCGCCGGGATGACTGACCGTGATGCCCTCGGCGCCCATGGACTTCGCGATGCCGGCGAAGCTGGGGTTCTTGAGGTTGGTGCCGACATACCGGTCTGCATAGAAGTCGACCTGGTTCTTTTTTTCGGCGCCCCACTGGCCGTTGTTGAACACGACCGCGACCACCGGGATGTTGTCGCGCACGCAGGTCAGCGTCTCCTGCAGACTCATGCCCCAGGCGCCGTCGCCGACATAGGCAATGGCCGGCCGGTCGGGCGCCGCCACCTTGGCGCCGATCGCGGTCGGGAAGGCGTAGCCGCAATTGCCGAAGCTCATGGCGGCGAAGAAGCTCTGCGGCTGCTCGAACCGCAGGTAGGAGTTGGAGACCGAGCAGATGTTGCCGATGTCGGTCGTGACCATGGCGTTCTTCGGCATGGCCTTTTCCAGCTCGCGCAGCACTCGGCGCGGCGGGATCGGCGAACCGTCCTTCATCGACCAGTCGGTGAGCTCGTTCTCCCACGCCTGCTGCTGCTTCTTCACCTCCAGCAGGCGCGTCTCCTTGTTGCCGTGCGCTGCGATGCTGGAATTCATGGTCTGCAGGCGGTGCAGGATTTCCGCCGCCGCCTTGCCGGCATCGCCATGCACGCCGACATGCATCGGCTTCACCAGGCCGAGGACGCGGTGGTTGATGTCGACCTGGATCAGCTTGGCGTTGGCCGGCCAATACTCGATGCCGTGCTGCGGCAGGGTGCCGAATGGGCCAAGGCGGCTGCCCAGCGCCAGCACCACGTCGGCCTGCGCGATCACTTTCATCGCGGCCTTTGAGCCCTGGTAGCCGAGCGGCCCGCACATCAGCGGATGGGACTTCGGGAACGCATCGTTGTGCAGATAGGAGGTGACGACCGGCGCCTGCAGATATTCCGCAAGCTTGACGGCCTGCGCCTGCGCGCCGCCCATCACCACGCCGCCGCCCGCCATGATGACCGGGAACTTGGCTTCGGCCAGCAGCTTCGCGGCCGACTCCAGGCTTTCCGGTCCACCCGCGCCACGCTCGATCTTGATCGGCTTCGGGATGGTGACGTCGATCTCGCCATAGAACAGATCGCGCGGGATGTTGATCTGGGTCGGTCCGCGCTCCGTCAGCGCGTAGTCGAAGCAGCGGCTGGTCAGCTCGGCGATGCGCCGGTTGTCGCTGACATGGCCCTGGAACTTGGTGATCTTGGAAAAGATCGGCAGCTGCTCGGTCTCCTGGAAGCCGCCGAGGCCCATGCCGTTGGCGCCGGTCTCGGGCGTGATCATCACCACCGGCGAATGCGCCCAATATGCCGCCGCGATCGCGGTCACGAAATTGGTGATGCCGGGGCCGTTCTGCGCGATGCAGACGCCCTGCTTGCCGCTGACCCGCGAATAGCCGTCCGCCATGTGGCCGGCGCCCTGCTCATGCGCCACCGAGATGAAGCGGATGCCGGCCGGCTCGAAGATGTCGAGCGCGTCCATGTAGGCCGAGCCGACGATGCCGAAGATGTGCTTCACGCCATGGGCGACGAGCGTTTCGACAAAGGCCTCGGACGGCGTCATGCGGGTCATGGGATGCTCCTGATAAATGGATGCCGGAAGCATAGGAGCCACGCTGGCCCAGTCATAGGACCAGCATTTTGCCCCCGGTTGGGCCAGCGGCGCGCGACACAGTCTCCTCCTGCGGTCACCCCGGACAAGCCGCGAAGCGGCGCGATCCGGGGTCCATCCCACCGCCGCAAGAACGGCCACAGGAAGCGGCGATGGTCGTACCAAAACACTGCCCGATCGTGCGACGGAGCACTGGACCCCGGATCAAGTCCGGGGTGACGGTAGGAGTGGTGGCGCGAGCGAGCGCCCCTATCCGCGCTTCAACTGCTCGCGCACCGCTTCGGCCAGCAGCTTGATGCCGGTCTCGATGCGCTCGGTGGGGATGGAGGAAACACCCAGGCGGAAGTAGTTGGCCGGCCCTGGCTGCGCCATGAAATGCACGGCGCCGGGCTCGATCACCACCCCCTTCTTCAGCGCCTCTTTCTCCACCGCATTCATGTCGAGCTGCTTCGGCCCTCTGATCCAGAGAGCCGTTCCGCCGGCCGTGAGATTGACGGTGAATTCCGGCAGGTGCTTGACCAGCGCGGTGATCGCTGCCGCCAAGCGCTCGCGGTAGACGTTGCACAAGCGGCGCAGCAGCGCATCGTGGTGCCCGTCCGCCAGGAACATCGCGACGGTGCGCTGGTTGTTGGCGGCGGGGTGGCGGATCATCAGGCGGCGCAGGGCGCGCGCTTCGCGGATCAACTCCGCCGGTCCCACCATGAATCCCATGCGCAGGCCGGGCGCCAGCGTCTTCGACAGCGACGAGACGAAGATGACGCGGTGGTTGCGGTCGAGCGATTTCAGCGCCGGCTGCGGCGAGCCCTGGTGCGCCAGCTCGCTCTCGTAGTCGTCCTCGATCAACACCACGTCGGATGAGGCCGCGCGCTCCAGCAGCACATGCCGGCGCTCGAGCGACATGGTCACGGTGGTGGGGAACTGGTGGCTCGGCGTCACATAGGCGTAGTCGCAGGTATCGAACTCGGAGCTCAGCACCATGCCCTGGTCGTCGACGCCGATGCCGACCACGTGTCCGGCGTGCAGCGATGCGATGTTGCGCGCATCGGTGTAGCCCGGGTTCTCGATGCCGAAGACGGTATCGCGATCGAACAGCAGGCTGGCGATGAGGTAGAGCGCGTTCTGCGCACCGACTGTCACGAGAATCTCGTCGGCCGCCACCCGCACGCCGCGGCGCGGCAGCAGGCGGGTGCGGATCTGCTCGATCAGCAGCGGATCATCATCGGCGAAGCGATCCTTCGACCAGTCGCGCACGGCGGTGACGCTGAGCGCCTGGCGCGAGCATTCGCGCCACGCCGCCAGCGGAAACATGCCCTGGTCGACCTGGCCGTAGATGAAGGGGTAGGGAAAGTCCTGCCAATTGGTCGGTTTGACAATATTCCTTTGTGCGCTCGGATGAAGCCGAAAGCGGTCCTGCCAGTTGGGCGCGGCGGGCATGACAGACGGCTTGGTCTCGCCGGCCTGATCGCGGACGTCCGCGGCGCGCACACGGCCCCCCAGGATGTCAGGATTGGCGAAAAAGCCGCTGCGCTCGCGCGCGATCAGGAAGCCTTCCTCCACCAGGTCCTGGTACGCCAGAACCACGGTATTCCGGGCGATTTTCAGCGATTGGGCCAGCGACCGGCAGGACGGCAGCGGGCCGCCCGGCGGAATCTGGCCATCGAGAATGGCGGATACCAGCATGCGGCGCAGCTGGGCCTGCAGGGTGGTGCCCTTGTCCGGCTCAAGATGAAACAAAAACGTGCGGGAAGGGTGGCCCAAAGCATTCTCCCAGTCTGGCCCCTGCATTTCGGCGACAGTCCGGGCCACGCGCCATGACAGTACTATAACACCCCCGTGAAATAACGGTGAAGCACGTTGCCAGCGCCGCGCAACTTCAACTACGCTCGGCATTGGCATGAAGTTCGGGGAGCAGGCGTAAGAGCGTTGCAGGCCGGTTGGGACCAGAACTTTGGGCCAGCCGGGCTTCTCTGCGTCTCCTCCCGAAACGACGGTCGGCCATTCGGCCGCCGGGCCAGTTCGTCGAGGGAGGTACTAATGACGAAGCTAACCAAGGATCAAATGCGGACGCGGGATACATTGCTCGCCGCCCGCGCGTTCAATCGCCGTACGATGCTGAAGGGTGCCGCCGCTGCGGGCGCGGTCACGCTCGGCTTTCCGATGATCGTCAAGGATGCGTTCTCATCCTCGGGCGAGCTCAATCTCCTGATGTGGTCGGACGAGTTCCCGGATCCGGTGATCCCGAATTTCGAGAAGGCGACCGGCATCAAGGTCAACCAGACTCCGTTCTCGCAGAATGAAGAGCAGATCAACAAGCTGCAGGCGACCGGCGGCGAAGGCTTCGACATCTGTCAGCCGACCTGCAACCGCGCGCCGCAGTACAAGGACCTCCAGGTCCTCGCGCCGTGGGACACCAACAAGCTGAAGAACATGTCGGCGCTGGTGCCCTCGATGATCGCCAACTCGAAGGGCCTGTGGACCTGGGAAGACGGCCTCCATCATCTGCCGCATTGCTGGGGCTCGGAAGCGCTCTCGTTCCGCACCGATCTCTACAAGGGTGACTTGACGAAGCTCAGCTACGGCTCCCTGTGGGACGACGCGGTAAAGGGCCATACCCAGGGCCGCGGTCACTCGTTCCTGCTCGGCATCGGCCTGTGGTGGGACCACACCGGCAAGCAGCCGTCCAACCGCATGGTCGATGGCTACAAGGACGAAGCGAGCTTCAAGAAGCTCTGGGATCCGATCCTGGCTTTCGCGATCGAGCACAAATCGTGGGTGAAGCAGTTCTGGGATTCCGCCGACAACACCAAGTCGGGCCTGATGGAGAACGACGTGTGGATCGGCCAGACCTGGGATGGTCCACCGCTGACCTTGAAGAAGGAAGGCAAGCCGGTGAGCTACCAGGCGCCGATCGAAGGCGCGATCGTGTGGCTCGACGGTGTCTCGCTGATGAAGTCTGCGAAGAATGCCGAGCAGGCCTACGCGTTCGTCGATTATCTCCACACCCCGGAAGTGTCGGCCCAGGTTTCCGACGGGTCGAACTACAATCCGGTGGTGAACGGAGCGGATGCGCTGACCTCGGAAGCCTTCAAGAAGAACTTCCAGGAAGCCTATCCGGGCGATGCCCTGGATCGCGTGTGGCCGTGGCCGGCGGAACCGAGCTGGTATGCGGAAATCCGCAGCCAATACGTCGACCAGTTCACCGCTGCCTGATCAAAATAAAGGCAGAACAGATGATCAGCCCCGGTTCGCCGGGGCTGACTCATTTTGGGGCGGCCTGATCCCGCTTGATCTTGCGCGGGCTTGCGTGGAAACTCGCCACAACATCAAGCGATACAAAAAAGCTTAACAGGGACAGGCAGATGAGTGCGGGCGTCGAACTCGACCATATCACGGTCCGATTCGGGGATTTCACCGCTGTCGACAACGCGGCCCTGGACATCAAGGGGGGCGAGTTCTTCTCCTTCCTGGGGCCATCGGGCTGCGGCAAGACAACGATCCTGCGCACCGTATCGGGCTTTCTTGAGCCGTCGGAAGGGACAGTCCGGATCGGCGGCAAGGACATGCGGGGCATCGGCCCCAACCGCCGGCCGACGGCGCTCATCTTCCAGAACCTTGCCTTGTTCCCGCTGATGTCGGTGGCGGAGAACATCACCTATGGCCTGCGCGTGCAGGGCGCCGACAAGACGACCCGGATGCGCAAGGCCGACGAACTGCTGCAGCTGATCGCGCTGCCGGGCCAGGGCAACAAGCAGATGAGCGAGCTGTCCGGTGGGCAGAAGCAGCGGGTGGCGATCGCGCGCGCCTTGTGCGTGCAGCCCCAGGTGCTGCTGCTCGACGAGCCGCTGTCCGCCCTGGACCTGAAGCTGCGCCAGCACATGCGCAACGAACTGCGCACCATCCAGCGCATGGTCGGCATCACCTTCATCTACATCACCCATGACCAGGGCGAAGCGCTGACCATGTCCGACCGGATCGCCGTCATGAACGACGGCGTCATCCAGCAGGTCGCCGACGGCAAGACCATCTATGACGAGCCTGCGACCGCCTTTGTCGCCTCGTTCGTGGGCGAGAACAATCCGTTTGCCGGCACGGTCAAGGACGCCAACGGGTCGTTTGCGGTGATCGACACCCGGTTCGGCAAGCTGCGCGGCCGCAATCCGCGCGGGCTCAAGGCCGGCGACAAGGCGATCCTGTTCGTGCGGCCGGAATCGGCGCGGCTCACGCCGGGCGCCACCGAGACGACCTTCACTTCCAAGGTGAAGAGCGTCGCGTTCGAAGGCAACATGACGCACGTGTTCCTGGAAGGCGCCGGCAAGAAGGACATCACCGTCACGGTCGGCCGGCACATCGGCGCCGCCATCCCGGAGCAGGGCTCGGTCGCGACGGTGTCGTACGAAGCCGAACTCGGGCTGGCCTTGCCGGAAGGAAAGATGGCCCGTGAGTAGCCGCCTTTTCGTCCTCCTCATTCCGTTCGTCGTCATCGCCATCTTCTGGCTGATGGCGCGCTACGAGGGCCGGCTGCGTCACGATCCGACCCACAAAGGCTATTTCGAGCGCAATGGCATGGTGCTCGGCATCGCGTTCATATCGCTGGTCGCGCTGTGGGCCCTGTTCCTGGTCGTGCTGCCCTATCTCTATATGGTGGTGGAGAGCTTCCACCCGACCTTGCGCCCGGTGGAACGCGGCGGACCGAAAGACGTCCTCACCATCGCGCAGTACCAGTCCTTTTTCATGACGCCCACCGGCGATGGGTTGAACCGCACTCATATGGGCGCGTTCGTGTTCTCGATCATCGCCTCGATCGCGGTCACCGCGCTCAACTTCGCGATCTGCTACCCGCTGGCCTTCTACATGGCGCAGTCCGGCACGCCGCAAAAGGTGCGCCTGATCCTGCTGGCGCTGATCGTGCCGTACTGGGTGAACGAGATCCTGCGCGCGTTCTCGCTGCGCCTGCTGCTGGCGTCCAAGGGGCTGATCAACCAGGTGCTGATGGCGAGCGGCCTGACCGATGCGCCGATCGATTTCCTCGGCATCAATGTCGGCCTCTATGTCGGCCTGTCCTACGCCTACCTGCTGGTGATGATCTTCCCGCTCTACAACGCCATCGAAAGCCTGGACAAGAACCAGATCGAGGCGGCGCGCGATCTGGGCGCGCCCTGGTGGCGCATCCATAAGGACATCGTCATCCCCTATGCCAAGCCCGGCATCGCCTCGGGCTGCACCATGGTCTTCATGCTGGCGGCCGGATCACTGGCGGCGCCGCAATTCCTGGGTGGACCGCGCACGCTGTGGTTCACGTCGGTCATCTACAACTTCTTCTTCCAGGCGTTCAATTGGGCGCGCGGCGCCGCCTACGCCTTCCTGTTGCTGGCCGCCTGCATCGTGTTCGTGATGCTCATGCTGCGTCTGTTCAAGGTCTCGCTCGGGGAGACCATAAAATGACGTCGAGCTTGATCATGCGGGGGATGGTCGGCTTCTACATCTTCCTGTTCTTCGCCTATCTGTTCGGGCCGCTGGTCGTGATGGGGATCACGGCGTTCAATTCGCCGAGCTACCCGCAGGCCTATCCGTTCGAGTCCTTCACGCTCGACTGGTTCGTGAAGCTGTGGAACGACCGGGCGATGATGGAGGGCCTCACCAATTCCATCATCATCGGCCTCGGCGTGATCGCGGTGTCGGTGCCGGCCGGACTCGCCGCCTCGATCATCATGAACCAGATCTATCATCGCGCCCGCGGCCTGTTCTACCTGGTCACGGTTTCGCCGCTGCTCACGCCCGGGGTCATCATCGGCATCTCGACCGTGATCTTCTGGAAGGACGTGATGGGCGTGACCGACTTCACCAAGGCGGTGTTCTACAAGGGCATCATTCTGGCGATCCTCGGCCAGTCGAGCTTCGTCTCGGCCTATTGCCTGCTGATCTTCATGGCGCGCCTGACGCGCTTCGACCGCGCGCAGGAGGAAGCCGCGCTCGATCTCGGCGCGTCCTATCCACAGGTGTTCTGGCACATCCTGCTGCCGTTCCTGAAGCCTGCCATCGTCTCGGCGGTGGTGATCGGCTTCCTGTCGTCGTTCGAGAACTACAACACCACCACCTTCGCCATCCTGGCGGACAAGACGCTGGTGACCGTGCTGGCCGGCCAGGTGCGCCAGGGCACGACGCCGGCGCTGTCCGCGCTCGCCGTCATCATCATCGGCATCTCGCTGCTCGGCGCGATCGTCTACGAGATCCTGAAGCGGCGCGAGCAGGCCAGGGCCGACCGGGCCCAGCGCCAGGCCAAGCTGGCGGAGCGCAGCGAAGTGGCGACCGGGGAGTTGCAGGCCGCAACGTCCTGACGGCCGCACCCGACCCCTTGGCGCAGGAGATTGGGCCAATCTGACCCTAGTGGCCCCACGGGCCGCCCCATAGCATGTCGACCATCCCTTGCCCCCGGATGGATCGGACGCCATGCAATACACCGCGAACACCCTCGAAAACCATTGGATGCCCTTCACGTCCAACCGCGACTTCAAGGCCGACCCGCGCCTGATGGTCAAGGCCAAGGGCATGCATTACTGGAACCATCACGGCGACAAGCTGATCGACGCCTCGTCCGGCCTGTTCTGCTGCGCCGCCGGACACGGCCGCACCGAAATCACCGAGGCCGTGCATGCCGCGATGAAGGAGATCGACTACACGCCGCACTTCCAGCTCGGCCACCCGGCCTCGTTCGAGCTGGCGCGCAAGGTGGCGAAGATCACGCCCGGCGGTCTCGACTACGTGTTCTTCTGCAACTCGGGCTCGGAAGCGGTCGATACCGCGCTCAAGATCGCGATGGCCTATCACACCGCCAAGGGCGAGGGGCAGCGCACGAAGTTCGTCAGCCGCGAACGCGCCTATCACGGCGTCAATATCGGCGGCGTCAGCTTGAGCGGCATGGTGCGCAACCGCGAAGCGTTCGGCGCTGTGATGCCGGGCGTCGCTCACATGCGCCACACCTGGTCGCCCGATGCGCGCTTCACCCGCGGCCAGCCGGAGAAGGGCGCCGATCTGGCTGACGACCTGCAGCGCTGCGTCGACCTGTTAGGCCCGAAAAGCATCGCGGCCTGCTTCGTGGAGCCGATCGCCGGCTCGACCGGCGTGCTGGTGCCGCCTAAGGGCTATCTCGAGCGCCTGCGCCAGATCTGCGACAAGCACGGCATCCTGCTGGTGTTCGATGAGGTGATCTGCGGCTTCGGGCGTACCGGCAAGGCGTTTGCGGCCCAAAGCTTCGGCGTCCAGCCGGACCTGATCACCATGGCCAAGGCGCTCACCAACGGCGCCCTGCCGATGGGCGCGGTGGCCGCGAGCGAAAAAGTGTATCACACCATCACCAGTGGGGCGCTCGACGGCGCTGTGGAATTCTTCCACGGCTACACCTATTCCGCCCATCCGGCGGCCTGCGCCGCCGGCATCGCCGCCCTCGATATCTTCGAGCGCGAGGGGCTGTTCGAGCGGGCGGCAGAGATGTCTGACTACTTCCTCGACCGCATGTTCGATCTCAAGAGCATCAAGGCGGTGACCGACATCCGCGGCTACGGCATGCTGGCCGGCATTGACCTGGCGCCGGCGGAGCGGCCCGGCCTGCGCGGCTACGACGCCACCAAGCGCCTGTTCAAGCGCGGCCTACATATCAAGTTCACCGGCGATTCCGGCATCTGCGCGCCCGCATTGGTCGCTGAGAAGCGCGATATTGACGAAATCTGCGCTATCTTCCGCGAGGTCTTTTCCGAATACTGACGGCCTGGATTCGGATCACTGGCCGAATCACCGGTTTCTGGGAGGGGGCTGCGGCCCGAGGCATGTCAGACCGCCGCTATATCGCGGAGCCGCAATCGCCGCCCAAGCAACGCGCCGACGAGCAGGCGATCGACTATTCGCCGGCGGTGCACGACCAGGTCTCGACCACGACCTGCTACATGTGCGCCTGCCGCTGCGGCATCAAGGTGCACCTGCAGGACGGCCGCATCCGCTACATCGAGGGCAACCGCGACCACCCGGTGAACAAGGGAGTCTTGTGCGCCAAGGGTTCGGCCGGGATCATGACCCACTATTCGCCGGCACGCCTGCGCAAGCCGCTGAAGCGCGTGGGCGAGCGCGGCGCCGGCGAGTTCCAGGAGATCGAGTGGGACGAAGCGCTGAAGCTCGCGACCGAGTGGCTCGGCCGCATCCGCGCCACCGACCCGAAGAAGCTCGCCTTCTTCACCGGCCGCGACCAGAGCCAGGCCCTCACCGGCTGGTGGGCGGCGCAGTTCGGCACGCCGAACTATGCGGCGCATGGCGGCTTCTGCTCGGTCAACATGGCGGCGGCCGGGCTCTACACCATCGGCGGCTCGTTCTGGGAATTCGGCGAGCCGGACTGGGAGCGCACGCGCTATTTCCTGATGTTCGGCGTCGCGGAGGATCACGGCAGCAATCCGATCAAGATCGGCTTGGGACAGCTGAAGAATCGCCCCGCCGACAACCGTGCGAAGTTCGTCTCGATCAATCCCGTCCGTACCGGCTATTCCGCGATCGCCGACGAATGGATCGGCATCACGCCCGGCACCGATGGCCTGTTCGTGCTGGCGATCGTGCATGAACTGCTGAAGGCCGATCGCATCGACCTCGATTTCCTGGTGCGCTACACCAACGCGCCCTGGCTGGTGGTGGATGCGCCGGGGACCGCGAGCCACGGCCTGTTCGTGCGCGACAACGGCGGCAACCCGCTGTGTGCCGACAAGGCTGGCGCCGTCCACAACGCGCTGGCGGCGGACATTGCGCCGCGCCTGGTTGGCGAGGTCACGCTCAGCGATGGGCGCAAGGCGCGTCCGGTGTTCGAGCTGATGGCGGCGCGCTATCTCGACGAGAGCTACGCGCCGGAGAAGGTGGCCGAGCAGTGCGGTATTCCCGCCGCGACCATCCGGCGCATTGCGGCGGAGCTGGCCGAGGCGGCATTCGACCAAGCGATCGAAATCCCCATTGGCTGGGTCGATTGGGCCGGCCGCTATCACGACAAGATCATCGGACGCCCGGTCTCCATGCATGCGATGCGCGGAGTCAGCGCGCATTCCAACGGCTTCCAGACCTGCCGCGCCATCCATCTGCTGCAGATGCTGCTGGGCTCGATCGATTGCCCGGGCGGCTTCCGCTACAAGCCGCCGTTCCCGAAGTCCGCGCCGCCGCCTGCCAAGCCCGCCGCGCAGGTCGGACCGATGCATGCGCTGCACGGATTGCCGCTCGGGTTCCCGACCGCGCCCGAGGATCTGCTGCTCGACATCGACGGCACGCCGCATCGCATCGACAAGGCCTTCAGCTGGGAGGCGCCGCTCGCGGTCCACGGCCTGATGCACATGGTGATCCACAACGCCTGGGCCGGCGATCCGTATCCGATCGATACGCTGTTTCTCTACATGGCGAACATGGCTTGGAATTCGGCGATGAACGCGCCCGACGCCATGCGCATGATGAGCGACAAAGATGCGAGCGGCCAATACAAGATCCCGCACATCATCTATGCCGACGCGTTCTTTTCCGAGATGGTGGCGTACGCCGATCTCGTCTTCCCCGACACCACCTATCTCGAGCGCTGGGATTGCATCTCGCTGCTCGACCGCCCGATCAGCGATCCCGACGCGGCGGGCGACGCGATCCGCCGCCCGGTGATTCAGCCCGACCGCGACGTGCGGCCGTTCCAGGACGTGCTGCTCGATCTCGGCGCGCGGCTGAAGCTGCCGGGCATGATCGACGGCCACGGCAAGGCGCTCTATCCCGGCGGGCTCAAGGACTACATGTTGTGGCACGAGCGGCGGCCCGGCATCGGCATGCTGTCCGGCTGGCGCGGTCACGAGGAAGACAAGCAGGGCATGGGCGAGCCGAACCGCCGCCAGCTCGACCGCTATATCGAGAACGGCTGCTTCTGGCGCGGCGAGATCCCGGAGAAGGCGCGCTTCTACCGCTTCGCCAACCGCGACTTCTTCGACTGGGCGATTCCGCGCGGGTTCTTGGACAAGCCGCAGCAGATCGTGCTGCAGCTCTATTCGGAGCCGTTGCGCAAGTTCCAGCTCGCGGCCGAAGGCCACGGCACGCGCCAGCCGCCGGACCATCTGCGCGCGCGCGTCAGCCAAGGCTTCGATCCGCTGCCGAGCTGGTACCCGCCGTTCGGCGCAGCGGCGGACAGCGAAGGCTACGTGCTGCACGCCATCACCCAGCGCCCGATGCACATGTATCATTCCTGGGGTGGGCAGAACGCCTGGTTGCGCCAGATCCAGGCGCGCAATCCGCTGTTCATCGCGCGCAAGCTGGGCGAGCGCCTCGGCGTCGCCGACGGCGACTGGGTGTGGATCGAAAGCCCGCACGGCCAGGTGAAGGCCGAGATCAAGTTGATGGAAGGCGTGAACCAGGACACGGTGTGGACCTGGAATGCCATCGGCAAGCGCAGTGGCGCATGGAACCTCTCCGCCACAGCGCCGGAATCTACGAAGAGCTTCCTGCTCAATCATGTGATCTCGGAACTGCTGCCACCGCAGCCGGACGGGCACCGCTACGCCAACATCGATCCGGTGACCGGGCAGGCGGCGTGGTACGACCTCAAGGTGCGCTTGCGCAAATGCGCGCCGGAGGAAGCGGGCGAGACCGCGCCGGCCTTCGATACGTTGGACACGAGGTTGCCGAAGCCCGGAGGTGATCTCGCCTACGGCGCCGAGTTTCGCGCGCGGCGAGAGCGCCCATGACCTCGCTACCGTCGCACGCCTCGGACCGCAAGCTTGGCCTGGTTATCGATCTCGACATCTGCGTCGGCTGCCACGCCTGCGCGGTCAACTGCAAGGAATGGAACAGCGGCGGCCATATGGCCCCGCTCACCGACTACGAGGCCTGGGGCGATTCGCCCTCCGGCGTGTGGTTCAACCGCATCCACAGCTTCGAAGCGGGTGAGGGCGCGAACGGCCGCACGGTACATTTCCCCAAGTCGTGCCTGCACTGCGAGCAGCCGGCCTGCGTGACGGTGTGCCCGACCGGCGCCTCCTTCAAGCGCGCCGAGGACGGCATCGTCCTGGTCAACGAGGACCTCTGCATCGGCTGCAAGCTGTGCTCATGGGCGTGCCCCTATGGCGCGCGCGAGTTCGACGAAGATGTCGGCGTGATGAAGAAATGTACGCTCTGCATCGACCGCATCTACAACGACAAGCTGGAAGAGGTCGACCGCGTGCCCGCTTGCGTCTCGACCTGCCCGGTCGGCGCACGCCATTTCGGCGATCTCGGCGACCCGAAGTCGGAAGTCTCCAAGCTGGTGCAGGAGCGTGCCGGCTACGATCTGATGCCGGAGCTCGGCTACAAGCCGACCAACAAATACCTCCCGCCCCGCACTGGCCGCGCGCAAGCCGGCTGCACCGGTGCCGTCACTAAGCCGCTGGCCGAGCCGCGCGAGGAAGGCACCGGCAACAAGCTCCTGCGCTGGCTCGACCGCGCGCTGTCGCGCTGATGCATCCCGCGCTGTCCGTCATTCTCTTCACCACCGCGTCCGGCGCCGGCTATGCCATGCTGGCGCTGCTCGGGCTGTTCGGCGCCAGCGGCGTGCTGTCGGCGGAGCCGTTGTCCGGCTGGATCGCGTTCGTGGTGTCGCTGGGCATGGTGGCGTTCGGCCTCGTCTCCTCGACGCTGCATCTCGGCCATCCGGAGCGGGCTTGGCGCGCGTTCTCGCAGTGGCGCTCGTCCTGGCTGTCGCGCGAGGGCGTGCTGGCAGTGTTCACCTTCCTGCCGGCCGGCATCTATGCGATCGGCTGGCTGTTCCTGGGCGAATTGTGGGCGTGGGCGGGCTTGCTGCTCAGCGTCAGCGCGTTCGCGACGGTGTGCGCGACGGCGATGATCTATGCCAGCCTGAAGCCGATCCGGGCCTGGCACAACCTGTGGACCGTGCCAGGCTATCTCGCCCTGGGCCTTGCGAGCGGCGCGCTCTGGTTCACTTTGTGGGCGGAGCTGATGCCGGCGGTGCAAAAGCCGGCCTACGATTTCGCTGCCATAGGCTTGGCGGCGGCGATCGCGCTCAAGCTCACCTACTGGCAGTTCCTTGATTCCGGCGTCCACGCCGCGACCGCCGAAAGCGCGACCGGCCTCGGCCAGTTCGGCAAGGTGCGGATGCTGACCGCGCCGCACACCGAGGAGAACTATCTCCTGAAGGAGATGGGCTTCCGCGTTGCGCGTAAGCATGCGCAGAAGCTGCGCCGCATCGCGCTATTCGCTGGCTTCGTGCTGCCGCTCGCCGCCGTCATCGGCACGTTCTTCGTGGAGCACATCTTCGACGTAGCGCTGCTCGCAGTTGCGATCGTGCTGAACGCGATCGGCACCGTCACCGAACGCTGGCTGTTCTTCGCCGAAGCGAAGCACACGGTGACGCTGTACTACGGAGCAGAACGCGCCTAGCGCACCGCCGCTTCCACCTTCAGGATCGCGCCGTCGACGCCGGTCACCTTGATTTGCGTGCCGGCAGGCAGGTCGCTGCCTTCGACGCGCCAGACGGAATCGTCGATTTTTGCCTTGCCGCGGCCGTTCTGGATCGGCTCGCTGAGCACGGCGGTGCGGCCGATCATCTGTTCGCCGCGGCGGTTGAGAGTGGAGGGCACCTCGTTCTTGGCAGTCTTCTTCTGGTAGCTGCGCCAGCCGACGATGCTGAGGACGGCCAACAGCGCGAACAGCAGCGCCTCGATCTCCCAGCCGAGGCCGGGGATGACGAGCGCGATAACGCCGGTCACCACTGCCGCGGCGCCCAGCCAGATAAAGAACACGCCCGGCGCCAGGATCTCGATGCCCGCGAAGATCGCGGCCAGGATCCACCAATGCCAGAACTGCGTACCGTCAAGCCAGCTCAGGATATCCATCGTTCCCTCCGCTCGCGCCTACGAGCGCGGCTGCTGCCAGGGGCCGCTGCCGCCACCGCCGGCCGGCGCGCCGCCGCCACCAGGACCACCCGTGGCACGGGACTGCAACGCATCCCTCGCCAGTTCCGCAATTCCGCCCAGCGCGCCGATGACATTGGCGGCCTCCAGCGGCATCAGGATCACCTTCTGGTTGGGCGCGCTCGCCACCGCCTTCAAGGCATCGACATATTTGGTGCCGAGGAAGTAGTTGATCGCCTGCACGTTGCCGCCGGCGATCGCCTGCGAGACGACTTGCGTCGCCTTGGCTTCCGCTTCCGCCAGGCGCTCGCGCGCTTCGGCTTCGCGGAACGAGGCTTCGCGCAGGCCTTCTGCCTCCAGGATGGCGGATTGCTTCTCGCCCTCGGCGCGCAGGATCGCGGCGGCGCGCGAGCCTTCCGCTTCCAGGATCTGTGCGCGCTTCTCTCGCTCGGCCTTCATCTGGCGGGCCATGGAATCAACCAGGTCGCGCGGCGGGGCGATATCCTTGATCTCGATGCGCGTCACCTTGATGCCCCAAGGCCGGGTCGCATCGTCGACCACGTGCAGCAATTGGACGTTGATCTTGTCGCGCTGCGACAGCAGCTCGTCCAGATCCATCGAGCCCATGACCGTTCGGATGTTGGTCATGGTGAGGTTGAGGATGGCGTTCTCGAGGTTGTTGACCTCGTACGCCGCCTTGGCCGAGTCGAGCACCTGGTAGAACACCACGCCGTCGACCGACACCATGGCGTTGTCCTTGGTGATGACTTCCTGGGTCGGCACGTCGAGCACCGATTCCATCATGTTGATCTTGGCGCCGATGCGGTCGATGAACGGCACGATGAAGCCGAGACCGGGCCGCAGCGAGCCGGTGAAGCGGCCGAACCGTTCGACCGTCCACTCATGGCCCTGCGGCACGGATTTGACCGCCATGATCACGAACAGGAACACGACGACGACGATGGCGATGACGAAGATTGTGAAAGGCGTGACGACCGCTTCCAAAGGTCCCTCCCCAAAGAGGCCTGATCCTAGGCCGTAAGCGTGACGAGACCGAACAATCGGAGAGATTGTCTTTCGGTTTGGTTAATTCAAGCGCGCCAAAGCCGGTTGTTCGGGAATTTGCGTGATATTTCCGTCGGTTGGTCCGAGCTCAACGTCTTTTATGGCAGCCGCTTTCTGAGCGATCTTGTCGCTCGAAATGGCCACCTGACGCACATCCTCGACCACCTGGCCGAAGTGCCTTTGCAGTTTGTCGACGCGATCGCCCAAACGGTTCACGTCGAGCCCGAGCTCGCCGACCTTTTTCTGGATGATGTGGGCCTGCTCGCGCATGCGCACGTCCTTGAGCACAGCGCGGATGGTGGTGAGCGTCGCCATCAGCGTGGTAGGCGAGACGATCCACACCCGCGCCCTGCCTGCTTCGTCGACCAAGTTGGGGAAGCTGGCATGCAGCTCCGCATATACAGCCTCGGACGGCAGGAACATCAGCGCGGAATCGGCGGTCTCGCCCGGCACGATGTATTTCTCCGCGATCGCCCGGATGTGCAGGCGGATCGCGTTGGTGAAGTCGCGCCGCGCTTGCGCCGTCGCGATCTCGTCCTTGGCCTCGCGCAGCGCGCGATAGGATTCCAGCGGGAACTTGGCGTCGATGCAGATGCAGCCCGGCGGATTGGGCAAGGTCAGCAGGCAGTCGACGCGCTTGGTCCCAAGCTGCGCCTGGAACTCGTAGGTCTGCGCCGGCAGGCTTGATTGCACGATGTCCTGCAGCTGCACTTCGCCGAAGGCGCCGCGCGCCTGTTTGTTGCTGAGCACGTTCTGCAGGTCGACCACCTGGCTTGACAGCTCGGCGATGTTCTTCTGCGCGGCGTCGATCACCGCCAGGCGCTCGCGCAGGTCGGTCAGCGCCTGGCCCGCCTGCTCGGCATTGGCGTGCAGGCTCTGGCCCACCCGGTCCTGCAGGCTGCCCAGCCGCTCGTCCAGCTTGGCCGCCAGCGCGCGCTCCTGCGCCTGCAACCGCTCGGAGAGGGCGTTCTGCGATGCCGCCTGCTGGGCGGCAAGCTGCTCCAGGCGGCCGGTGAGCTGCCCGGAAACGTCAGTCCCGCGCCGGCCGAATGCCAGGAATGCGAGCGTGCCGCCCGCCACCAGGATTGCCGCCCAGACCGCAATATCTTGAAGTTCCATGGCTTTTGCCCTCGACTCGGGGCCGCACGCAGGCCCGCCTCGCTTGACGATACAGCGCCGAAACCCTAGGTAAAGCGCCGAAGGAGAAACCATGGCCCTGCTGCCCATCCTGACCGCGCCCGATCCGGCCCTGAAGAAGATCTCAGCACCCGTCAAACAGGTGGACGCGAGCGTCCGCAAGCTGATGGACGACATGCTGGAGACCATGTACCACGCGCCCGGGATCGGCTTGGCCGCGCCGCAGGTGGGCGTTTTGAAGCGCGTCATCGTGCTCGACCTCGCGCGCGAGGGCGAGGAGCCGCAGCCGCTGCGGATCGCCAATCCGGAGATCGTGTGGGTGTCGGACGACGATGCTACCTACAACGAGGGCTGCCTCAGCGTGCCGGAGCATTATGCCGACGTGGTGCGGCCCGGCGCGTGCCGCGTGAAATACCTCGACCAGGACAACAAGCAGCAGGAGATGGCCGCGGAGGGCCTGCTCGCGACCTGCCTGCAGCACGAGATCGACCATCTCGACGGCGTGCTGTTCATCGACCATCTGACCGCACTCAAGCGCAACATGATCCTGCGCAAGCTGCTGAAGGCGAAAAAGGCCGCAGCCGACGCGGCCATGTGACCGGCCGCGGATGGGGGCGCTCCGCATCGTCTTCATGGGAACACCGGCCTTCGCCGCGCTGGCGCTGAAGGCGCTGGTGGATGCCGGGCATGAGGTGGTCGCCGTCTATTCCCAGCCGCCGCGGCCCAAGGGACGCGGCATGGAAACGCAAAAGTCGCCGGTGCACCTGCTCGCGGAGGAGCAGGGCATCCCGGTGCGCACGCCAGTTTCGCTGAAGAACGCGGACGAGGCCGCTGCCTTCGCTGCGCTGCAGGCCGATGTCGCAGTGGTCGCGGCCTACGGCCTCATCCTGCCCAAGGCGGTGCTCGCCGCGCCTCGCCATGGCTGCCTCAACATCCACGCCTCGCTGTTGCCGCGTTGGCGTGGCGCGGCGCCGATCCAGCGCGCCATCATGGCGGGCGACGCCAAGACCGGCGTCACCATCATGCAGATGGCAGAGGGGCTGGATACCGGCCCCATGCTGCTGACAGAGGAGCTCGCCATCGGTGCGGACATGAATGCCGGTACGCTGCACGATGCGCTGGCGGAGATCGGCGCGCGGCTGATCTGCCAAGCGCTTGATCAGCTGCCGGACATCGAGCCGATGCCGCAGCCTTCGGACGGCGTGACCTACGCCGCCAAGATCACCAAGGAAGAGTGCCGCATCGACTGGCGCCGCAGCGCGGCCGAACTTGACCGCCACATCCGCGGCCTGTCGCCGGCGCCTGGCGCCTTCACCGAGATCAATGGCGAGCGCCTGACTGTCCTGGCGGCCGACCTTGCGCCGGGGTCGGGCGAGCCGGGCGCGATCCTCGATGATCGCCTGACCATTGCTTGCGGCGACGGCCTGCTGCGGCCGACGCTGATCAAACGCGCCGGCAAGCGCGCCATGAGCGCCGAGGAGATGCTGCGCGGCTTCTCCGTGCCGAAAGGCACGGTGGTGTCGTGACCCGTTTCAAATTCACGCTGGAATATGACGGCGGCGCCTTCGTCGGCTGGCAGCGCCAGGAGAACGGCATGTCGGTACAGCAGGCGCTGGAAGAAGCCGTGTTCAAGACCTGTGCCGAGACCGTGACCGCGCATGCGGCCGGCCGCACCGACGCCGGCGTGCACGCGACAGGGCAGGTGGCGCATGTCGACGTCGAGAAGGAGTTCACGCCCGAAAAGATTCAGGCCGCGCTCAACTTCCATCTCAAGCCCTGGGCAGTCTCGATCATCCACTCGGAGATCGTCTCGCCGGATTTCCACGCGCGCTTCAGCGCCTCGGGGCGCGCGTACCTCTATCGCATCATCAACCGCCGCCCGCCGCTTGCCCTTGAAGAGGGCCGCGCTTGGCTGGTCAACGCGCCGCTCGATGCCGCCGCGATGCACGATGCGGCCCAGGTGCTGGTGGGCAAGCACGATTTCTCCACCTTTCGCGCCAGCCTGTGCCAGGCGCAATCGCCGGTGAAGACCCTCACGAGGCTCAGCGTGTCGCGTGCCGGCGAGGAGATCGACATCATCGCGGAAGCGCGCTCCTTCCTTCATCACCAGGTGCGCAACATGGTCGGCACCTTGCGGCTGGTGGGCGAAGGCAAGTGGATCAAGGCGGATGTGCGCGCTGCGCTCGAGGCACGCGACCGCACCAAGGGCGGCCCGACCGCGCCGCCGCAGGGGCTCTATCTGACCGGCGTGAAATACCACCCGCTGCCCGAATCCTAGCCGCGGACCTACCTGACGCCGCCCAACCAGTCCCCCATGGGCCAGATCACCATCAGGCTGAGCAGGAAATCGAGCGCCACCAGCGCTGCGGCCTGCCACAGCACGAGACGCAGCACGACCACGAACATGAAGCCCTCGATCACGAGGCTGGCGACGAGCAGCGCTAGTCCCAGCAGCTGCGCAACATTGACAGGAACACCGAGCGCGATGATGAGCGTCGTCGGCATCTGCAGCGCGACCCACAGCACACTCGTCCAGTTGTAGACTGCGATGCCGCCCGCCGCCTCGGCATCGCGATCCAGGTAGCGCGCCGCAAACATGATGAGGAACGGAAACAGGATCCAGTTGTAGGCGTATGCCACCGACCTCCCGGCCAGGAACAGGAACAGGTTGTCGATCGGCAGGTCGTTGGTGATCCAGACTTGCCATAGCACGATCGGTAGCAGCAGCAGGAACAGCCCGAACGACCGCAGGACGCCGGCAGTGGAGCGATCGAAGAACTCCGCAAAACTGCGGTCGAAGAGCGCGAGGCGGTATAGGCCTCGGCAACCGAGGCGGAACTCAATCCAGCTGGGCATGAAAATAGGAATCAAGAATGCGTTCGTAGATGTCCGAAAGCTGGAGAATATCCGCGATTGCGACGTTCTCGTCCACCTTGTGCATGGTGGCGCCCGCCAGGCCGAATTCGATCACCGGGCAATAGTCCTTGATGAAGCGCGCGTCCGAGGTGCCGCCGGTGGTCGAAAGCTCCGGCTTGAGGCCGGTCACGGCCTGGACCGCCGCCGTCACCAGGTCGCTGAGCGTGCCGGGCGGCGTCACGAACGACACGCCCGAGCATTCGGTGCGCAGCTCGTAGGCGCCGCCGACCTGCTCGAGGCGCCGGCGCACCTCCGCTTCCAAAGTCGTGGGATTGAAACCGTCATTGAACCGGCTGTTGAAGCTGGCGCGGGCCTCGGCCGGGATGACGTTGGTGGCCGGGTTGCCGACATCGATGGTGGAAACCTGCAGCGTGCTCGGCTCGAAATGCGCGGTGCCGCGATCGAGCGGCGTTTCCGTCAGCGCCACGATCATGCGCGCCAGGCGATGGGTCGGGTTGTCGGCGAGATGCGGATAGGCGATGTGACCCTGCACCCCCTTGACCGTAAGATGCCCGGTCCAGCTGCCGCGCCGGCCGATCTTCGCCATCTCCCCTACGCGCTTGGGGTTGGTCGGCTCGCCCACCAGGCAGGCGTCGAAGGTCTCGCCATCGGCGGCCAGCGCCTGCAGCATCGGCTTGGTGCCGTTGTCCGAAGGGCCTTCCTCGTCGCCGGTGATGAGCAGCGAGATCGCGCCGGGGAAATCGCCGCCGGTCTTCGCGACGAAGCGCGCGGCCGCCGCGGCAAAGGCCGCGATCGCGCCCTTCATGTCAGCGGCGCCGCGGCCATAGAGCCGGCCGCCGGTGATCTCCGCCGCGAATGGATCGACGCTCCAGCCCTCGCGCCGGCCGACCGGCACCACGTCGGAATGGCCTGCGAAGCTGAAATGCTTTCCCGGCTGCTTGCCAGAGAGCTTGGCGTAGAGATTGTCGATCCGCGCCGTCCCCGCCGCTTCGAACGGCATGCGCCGGCAAGCGAAGCCGACCGGCTGCAGCGCGCCGGCGAGCGTATCGAGCGCACCGGCATCCGCCGGCGTCACGCTCGGACAGCGGATCAGCGCCTGGGCAAGGGCGACGGGATCGATCAAATCAATCCCGCAGCAGCTCGTTGATCGAGGTCTTCGACCGCGTCTTCTCGTCCACGCGCTTGACGATCACCGCGCAATAGAGGCTGGGGCCGGGCTCGTTGTTGGGAAACGGCTTGCCCGGCAGTGCGCCCGAGACGACCACGGAATAGGGCGGCACCTTGCCGTAATGCACCTCGCCGGTGGCACGGTCGACGATCTTGGTGGAGGCGCCGATGAAGACACCCATGGAGATGACCGAGCCTTCGCCCACCACCACGCCCTCGACCACCTCGGAGCGCGCGCCGATGAAGCAATTGTCCTCGATCACGACCGGGCCGGCCTGCACCGGCTCCAGCACGCCGCCGATGCCGACGCCACCGGAGATATGGCAGTTCTTGCCGATCTGCGCGCACGAGCCGATGGTGACCCACGTGTCGACCATGGTGCCGCTGTCCACCCGCGCGCCGACATTGAGGAAGCTCGGCATCAGGATGGCGCCGGGCGCGACATAGGCGCTGCGCCGCACCACGCAGTTCGGTACCGCGCGGAAGCCCGCGTCGCGGAACTTGGCTTCGGTCCAGCCGGCGAACTTCGACGGCACCTTGTCGTACCAGCCCGCTTCGCCGAAGCCTGCGTAGTTGCCGCCGCCGGTGACCAGCGTCGAGTCGATCAGGCGGAACGACAGCAGCACCGCCTTCTTCAGCCACTGGTTGGTTTCCCACTTGCCGTCACGCTTCTCGGCCACGCGGTATTCGCCGCGGTCCAGCCCGTCGAGCGCCGCCTGCACGGCATCGAGCACCTGGCCCTTGGTTCCGGTGTTGATCTCCGCGCGCCGCTCCCAAGCCGCGTCGATGATCTGCTGCAGTTCGTTCGTGCTCATGCGACAGGTCCGTCCTTCGTCACTGCGTGAAGCCAATCGGCCAGATTTTCGGTGGTGTGGTGGATGTAGTGGGTCTGCTCCGCCGGCTGCGCCCAGCTGACGTCGGTCTTGACCCACACCGTCGTCATGCCGAGCTCGGCCGCCGGCGCCAGGTTGCGCGGCATGTCGTCCAGCATGATCGCGCGCGCCGGGTCGAAGCCGTGCCGCGCGACCAGGGCGCGATATGCGCTGATGTCCGGCTTGGGCACATAGGCCGCCTCGGCGATGTCGAACACGCCTTCGAAATGGTGTGCGACACCGAGCCGCCCCATGACGTTCGCCGCATGCCGGACGGAGCCGTTGGTGTAGATCAGCTTGCGCCCCGGCAGGCGCGCCAGCGCCTGGTCCAGCCGCTCGTCGGCAAGCACGCCAGACACGTCGATCCGGTGCACGAACTCCAGGAACTCCTCCGGCCTGATCTTGTGATGGATCATGAGGCCGTTGAGGGTGGTCTGGTGGTCGCGGAAATACTGCTTCTGGAGCGCCCGGGCGGCGTCCGGCTCCAGGCTCAGCAGCTGCTGGACATATTCCCCGATGCGCCGCTCGACCTGGTCGAACAGGCGGCAGGACGCCGGGTAGAGCGTGTTATCCAGGTCGAAAATCCAGCACTGGGCGTCGGCGGGCCGCATAAGACAATAGTCACTTCGGGTGGCTGAGACGGCCGGCACGTTACGGACGCGACATCTCGAGCGCAAGAGTTGGAGCGACGCTTAACCGCGTATTAAGGCCGGGGGTTTCAGGGTGCCAGCATGGTCCGCCCCGTCTCCAGCCCGCCCCACGATCCCCGGGAAGCCACGTCCGCCGCCGTCCCGGCGGGCGACCGATCCGCCGCCGACCTCGACGGCACCCTGCGGGCGGCCCTGATCGAATCGCGCCAGCGGATGAAGGAGTTGCTGGAGCTGTCCTGCGACTTCGGCTGGGAAACCGACGCCAACGGCCTGTTCAGCTTCGTGACCGCCGGCGGGGCCCTGGGCCACGAGACGCTCGACCTGTTGGGCAGCGACCCCGTCGACCTGGTTCTGTCGCCGGAGGACGCGCGGCATTTCCAGGCCGATTCGCCGCCCGAGGGGCTGCTGGTGTGGGCCAGCACCAAGGCCGGCGCCCCCTGCTGCCTGCATCTCAGGGCCCGCGCGATCTTCGACGAGCAGGGCGAGTTCCATTGCGTGCGTGGCGCCTGCCGCGACGTGACCGCCGAGCAGGACCGCGACGTCGCTCTGGCGGAGTCCCGCCATCGTGAGCGCTCCCTGATCCAGCTGTTCCGCGCTCTGCGCCAGGCTGGCGATCCGAAGGCTGCTATGGAAATGGGGGTGGCGACCGCGGCCCAGGCGACCGGCGCGGCCGGCGCCATGCTGTGCCCCGTCACCGACGGCGAAGCCGGTGAGGCGATCGCCCAGTTCGGCTCCCCGATCGCTGCACCTGGCCTGGCACACCAGGCGATCGAGATCCGGCAGCCGTTCCGTTCGCAGTCCGCAGGCCGGCGCCTGCTCGCGCTGCCGGGCGAGCTGGGCGGCCGGGTCGCCGGGGTCCTGATGCTGTGGCGGCCGGAAGACCAGCCCGACTGGCCGGACGACGATCTGTTCCTGTTGCGCGAGGTGGCCGATCAGCTCGCCGTTGCCATCGCCCAGGCGGAGGAGCAGGCGGCGCTGTCGCGCCTCAGCCAGACCGACGCCCTCACCGGTCTGCTCAACCGACGCGGCTTCGAGGCGCGGCTCAAGGACGTGGTTGCCCACGCCAAGCTGACCCGCACCGGCGGCGCGCTGGTCTACGTTGATTTCGACAATTTCAAGCAGATCAATGACCGCTACGGCCACGCCCAGGGCGACGCCGCGTTGCGCGCCGGCGCCGAGCTGCTGCGTCGCGCGTTCCGCACCGGCGACCTGGTCGCGCGCATGGGCGGCGACGAATTCGCCGCCTGGATGGACACAAATGATAGCGCCGAGGTCCTGCGGCGTGGGCAGGAGTTGGCCACGGCGGCGGCCGCATTGCAGCGCTTTGCGCCGGAGTCGGACAAGAAGGTGGGATTCTCGGTCGGCATCGCGTTGCTGCGGCCGGGGCGGGAGATGAGCGACGCCGATCTGATCGCTCTCGCCGACCGCGCAATGTACCAGGTGAAGCATGGCGCCAAAGGCGGCGTCGCTGTGTTGGAAGACTAGAAACGTGGATTACGAGCAGGCCAAGACACTCTCCACCGATCCCGATGCCCGGCAGCGCCGCAAGGTGGCGCAACAGTCGGATGTGCGCCCGGAGATTCTGTTCTACCTGGCGGACGACGCCGATACCGGCGTCCGGAGCGCGGTGGCGGAGAACCGCGCGACTCCGCGCCAGGCCGACCTCATCCTGACCCGCGACGGCGACGAGTCGGTGCGCAGCCGGCTCGCCGCCAAGATCACGGCCCTGGTACCGGAATTCGCCGGCGAAGAGCGCGACAAGATCCGCGCGCTGAGCCACCAGGTGCTGGAGACGCTGGCGCGCGATCAGGCTGTGAAGGTGCGCCAGATCGTGGCGGAGGCGCTGAAGGATTCGGTCGATGCGCCGATCGCGGTGATCCAGAAGCTGGCGCGCGACATCGAGATCCAGGTGGCTGGCCCGATCCTCGAATACTCGCCGCTCCTGACCGACGAGGATCTGCTGGAGATCATCGCCCACGGCCCGATCCGCGGCGCGCTGACCGCGATCGCCAAGCGCCGGCAACTGAGTGACAAGCTGAGCGACGGCGTCGCGGTCTCGGCGCTGGCCGATTCCGACGCCGAATCCAACAGCGTGCGCAAGCTGCTGCAGAACAAGAGCGCGCAGATTCGCGAGGACACCCTCGACCGCATCCTCGACCAGGCCGGCAAGGTTCCGACCTGGCACGAGCCGCTGGTCGAGCGCCCGACCCTGCCGATGAAGGCGATCAAGCGCCTGGCGGCGTTTGTCAGCCACACCCTGCTGGAAGCCTTGCAGCAGCGGCCCGACCTCGATGCCGCCACGGCGAAGGACGTTGCAAAGACCGTGCAGCGCCGCCTGGAAGCGGAAGGCGCGGCCTCCGCGGCACCGCCGGTCGGCGAGGAGGCGATCGCCGCCGCCATCGGCGCCGGCAAGCGCGACGCGGTCGCCGCCGCCCTGGCGCGCGATGCCAAGCTGCCGGCCAGCGTCGTCTCGGCGATCCTGGCATCCAAGAGTTCAAAGGCGGTCACCGCGCTGGCGTGGCGCGCGAACCTGTCAATGCGCCAGGCCCTGCAGCTGCAATTGCGCATCGCCCACATCCCACCAACCGCCGCCCTCAACCCGCGCGGCGGCACTGACTATCCGCTGACGCCGGCGGAGATGGAATGGCAGCTCGGACTGTTCGGGACGGCGTAGGTTTTGCCGAAAAGAATCGCGCTGAGGCCGCACCCCCAACCGTCACCCCGGACTTGATCCGGGGTCCATGCGTCAACTGCTCGTGCGACGGACAGATGGATCCCGGATCACGCCGCTTCGCGGCTGTCCGGGATGACAAGTGTTGGAGCACGAAGAGCGAGCGCTACTGGCGCGCTATCCCTTGGTAATCAGCGTGCCGACGCCCTGCGGGGTGAAGATTTCCAGCAGCATCGAGTGTGGCACGCGGCCGTCGAGGATGACGGCGGCTTCCACGCCGCGCTCTACGGCCATGAGGCAGGTCTCGAGCTTGGGGATCATGCCGCCGGAGATGGTGCCGTCGGCGGCCAGCGCCCGCACCTGACTGGCGGTGAGGTCGGGGATCAGCTGGCCCTGCTTGTCGAGCACGCCGGGCACGTCGGTCAAGGCGAGCAGGCGCGCCGCGCCGACCGCGCCGGCGATGGCGCCGGCCGCCGTGTCGGCGTTGATGTTGTAGGTCTTGCCGTCCGGGCCGAAGCCGACCGGCGCGATCACCGGGACGATGCCGGCCTGCTCCAGGTAGGTGATGATGCGTGGGTTGACCTTGTCGGGCTCGCCGACGAAGCCGAGATCGACCTGCTTGCCGTCCTTCACCAGCTGCGCCGGCTTCGCCAGCAGCAGATTGTCGTCCTTGCCGGACAGGCCGACCGCGTGGCCGCCTTCGGCGTTGATCGCCGCCACGATCTGCTTGTTGATCGAGCCGGTCAAAATCATCTCCACCACTTCGACGGTGGCGGCATCGGTGACGCGCAGGCCGTCGACGAACGTGCTCTCGATGCCGAGCCGCTTCAGCATGTGGTTGATTTGCGGGCCGCCGCCATGGACCACGATCGGCAGGATGCCGACCTGGCGCAGCAGCGCGATGTCCTCCGCGAACACGCGGGAGAGCTCGGCGTCCACCATCGCGTGGCCGCCGAACTTGATGACGAAGCGGCGGCCGGCATATTTCTGCATGTAGGGCAGGGCGTCGGTCAGGGTCCGCGCGGTGCGCAGCCAATGCTTGGTGTCGGTGTAGTTGATCTGAGACATCGCGGCTTAAGCCCCTCAAGGAAAAGCGCGGAGACCATGGGGAGTCCGCGCCTCAAAATCAAGCGGCAACTCAGCTCCGCTGCCGTCAGGCGGCAAACGCCGCGGCGCCGCCGTCAGGCGGTAAACGCTGCGAGCGCCTGACGCAATTCCGCAATGCCGGTGCCGGCGTCCGCGCTGGTCGCCGGAATCTCCGGGTGACAGGCCGGGCGCTTGCGCACCTGGGCAGCCAGCTTGGCGCGCATTTTCTCCAGCGCCGCGGGCTTCAGCCGGTCCGCCTTGGTCATCACGATCTGGTAGGAGAGGCCGGATTCGTCCATCAGATCCATCAGCGTCTCGTCGGCGTCCTTGGTGCCCACGTTGGCGTCGACCAGCAGCAGGATGCGACACAGGTTGGGCCGGCCGCGGATGTAGGAATCGACCAACTTGGTCCAGCCCTTGACCTTGGACTTGGAGACCTTGGCATAGCCGTGGCCCGGCAGGTCCACCAGCATCAGGTGGCTGCCGAGATCGAAGAAGTTGATCTGCTGCGTCCGCCCCGGCGTGTTGGAAACGCGCGCCAGGTGCTTCCGGCCCGTGAGTGCGTTGAGCAGACTCGACTTGCCGACGTTGGAGCGGCCGGCGAAGGCGACCTCGGGCAAGCCCGGCGGCGGCAATCGTTCGAGCGTTTCCGTGCCGGCGACGAAGCGGCATTCCTGCGCGAACAGCCAGGCGCCGTCGCTGGCCTTGGGCGCTGCCATCGTCAGGCCTTCGCCATCAGGTCTTCACGCCCATGCGCCACATGATCAGGCGCTGCTGCGCGATCGAGAGCGTGTTGTTCCAGGCCCAGTAGATGATGAGACCGGCGGCGAACGGCGCCAGCATGAAGGTGAAGATGATGGGCATCAGCGCGAAGATGCGCGCCTGCACCGGGTCGGGCGGCGTCGGGTTGAGGCGCATCTGCGCCCACATGGTGAAGCCCATGATCAGCGGCCACACGCCGATCGAGAAGAAGTGGACCAGCGTCCCCAGCAGCGGGATCGTGAACAGCACATGGTAGTCCCACGGAATCAGGCCGAACAGGTTGAGGACACTCGTGGGGTCGGGTGCGCTGAGGTCGCGGATCCAGCCGAAGAACGGCGCATGCCGCATCTCGATGGTGACGAAGATGACCTTGTAGAGCGCGTAGAACACCGGAATTTGCACCACGATGGGCAGGCAGCCGGCCGCCGGGTTGACCTTCTCGCGCTTGTAGAGCGCCATCATCTCCTGATTGAGCTTGGTACGGTCGTCGCCGTACTTCTCTTTCAGCTCCTGCATCTTGGGGCCGAGGATCTTCATCTTGCTCATGGAGCGGTACGACTTGTTGGCCAGCGGATACATCGCCAGCTTGACCAGCACAGTCAGGCACAAGATCGCGACGCCGAAGTTGCCGACCACGGCGAAAATCTTGTCGAGGATGACGAACAGCGGCTTCGTCAGAAAGAAGAACCATCCGAAATCAACCGCGCGGTCGAACATGGGCAGGTCTGCTTCATCCGAGCCGAAAATACCCGCAAACCAGGAGCGCTCGCCACGGCCGCCATACAGGTTGTCACGATAGTTTGCCAACATGTTGACCACCTTGGCGCCCGCGAACAGATGCTGTGTGCGTGTCGCGCTTCCGCCGGTGGGGACCTGTTGCTTCGCGGACGCAAATTCCACCTGGTAGAAGTCGCCCTTTGGGTCATAGAACATGTTGCTGGTCAGCGCCTCGTTCTGAGGCGGGATTTGGCTCACCAGCCAGTATTTGTCGCTGATCCCCATCCAACCGCCGGTCGATGGGTAGGTGAACTTGGCGCCATCCTCGCCCTCGTCGCGGGTCGAGCCGTAGCTATGCTCCTGCAGCGTTTTGTCGAAGACGCCGATCGGTCCCTCGTGCAGCACGTAGGTCTGGCTGGCATGCTCCGGCGTGCCGTAGCGCACGACACGGCCATAGGGCGCGAGCTCGACCGGCTGGCCGCTCGCGTTGGCCACCGTATCGGTGACGGTGAACATGTAGTCGGCATCGACCTCGAACTTGCGCGCGAAGGTGAGGCCCTGGCCATTGTCCCAGGTCAGCGTCACCGGCTTGTCCGGCGCCAGCGCGGTGCCGTCGGCCTGCCAGGCAGTGTCCTTGTCCGGCAGCTTGATGTCCTTGGCTTCGCTGAACCAGCCGATGTCGGCGTAGTAGCCGTGCTGCGTCTCGCGCGGCGACAGCAGCACGATGTTGGGGCTCGTCGGCTCGACGGTCTCGCGATAGTCCTTGAGCACCAGGTCGTCGAGCCGCGCGCCCTTGAGGTTGATCGAGCCCTTGATGCGCGGGTTGTCGATCGAGACCCGCGCACTTTGCGCCAGCGCCTCTTCGCGGCTTACGACGGTGCGGCCTGCATCCTGCTGCGCCGGTTGTCCGGCCGGCTGCTGCGCCTGCTGAGCTTTTTGCGCCTCGAGCTGGGCCTGCTGTGCCGCCTGCTGCTTGGCCATTTGCGGGCCTTGGACGAACGCATACCAGGCGATCATGATCGCGGCGGACAGGACGATGGCGAGGATGACGTTCTTGTTTTCCATGGCGCTTCGGAATCTTCGTTGTTGGGCGCAGCTCCGCGCCGGTCTTAGTGGGAATGATGGTGATGACAGTCGTGATGCAAGGCTGGCACCGGGTCGTAGCCGGAGCCGCCCCACGGATGGCAGCGCAGGATCCGCTTGAGCCCAAGCCAGAGACCGCGCACGGGACCGTAGGTCGCGATCGCCTCGATTGCGTAGGCGGAACAGCTCGGCGCGTAGCGGCAGTTGAAGCCGACCAGCGGCGACAGCGTCCACTGATAGAGCCGGATCGGCGCGATCAAGGCGGCGCGGAGCATGGTCATTGCGGCTCGCTCCGATAAAGCTTCAGCCGCTTCAATCCCGCGACCAGATCGGTGACCAGTGCTTGATAGTCGCGATCCACAGTGGCGGGCCGCGCGATCAGCACGAAATCGTTGCCGGGCTCGGCGTGGCACAGCACCTCGCGCGCGACCGAGCGCAAGCGCCGGCGCGCGCGATTGCGCGCCACGGCGTTGCCGACCTTGCGGCTGGCCGTGAAGCCGACGCGTACAGGCTCCAGCAGCGCTGCACGCGGCGCGTTATCGCTCTGTGACTCAGTGGAAGGCTGGCGGCGGACCTGAAGGATCAATCCGGGGGCGACCCATTTACGATTTGCCGCCGCCACCTGCAGGAATTCGGCCCGCCGCTTCAGGCGGCCGATCACGGATCAACGCTCAGGCGCTGAGGCGCTTGCGGCCTTGGCGGCGCCGGTTAGCCAACACCTTGCGGCCACCGACCGTCGCCGAGCGCGTGCGGAAGCCGTGGCGGCGCTTTCGGACCAGTGCGCTCGGCTGATAAGTGCGCTTCACGACAAAACTCCCTTGATTTCCAAATGCTTCGCAAATTGCCGCGGGTGTATAGACATTGTGTGCCGCTGAGTCAATGCGGCTGACTGGACTGGGCACTAGCGCGGCGGCTTGTCCTGGAGCGGGTAAGCTGCTGTTTCCTTTATGCTTTCCAGCACTACGGAGGACCGGATATTGGCCACTTCCGGCGCCTTCATCAGGTGCTCCGACATGAAGTCGGAAAACCGTTTCAAATCCGCCACCACGATCTTCAGCACATAGTCCGCTTCCCCGGTCAGGGACTGGCATTCCAAGACCTCGGGCAGGCTGCGCACTCGTTCATGGAACGCCAGCATGGAATCGCCGGCGTGGATCTTGAGCGTGACCATGCAATAGACGGTTAGACCGAGCCCCAGCTTCTGCCGGCTGAGGATGGCCTGGAAGCGCTCGATATAGCCCTCGTCGATCAGCCGCTGCACCCGGCGCGAGACCTGGGAGGCGGAGAGGTGCACCCGCTCCCCTAGTTCGGCATTGGTCAGCCGCCCGTCGGTCTGCAGCTCAGCCAGCAGCTTCAGGTCGAACCCATCCAGGCCCGATGCATCAACCATGCGTCAATCCGGCTCTTTCCGCGCGTTTCATGTGAAGCGCGTCACAGGATCGCTGCAGAATACACAGAAAGCGCATGGAAAATGCACTATAATAATCCCATATGAATCAAGGTGTTCCAGGAGCTCACGTGATGGCCGACCAGACTTCCAACCCGATGGGGACCCGCGGCTTCGAGTTCGTCGAGTTTACCGGACCCGACGTGTCGTCCCTGACCCGGGTGTTCCAGTCCCTGGGCTTCGCGCCCGTCGCCATGCATCGCTCCAAGAACGTGACCCTGTTCCGCCAGGGCGGGATCAACTTCATCCTGAACGGCGAGGGCAAGGGCTTCCCCAAGGACTTCCGCGACCAGCACGGCCCGAGCGTCTGCGCCATCGCGATCCGGGTCGACGACGCGCCGAAGGCGATGGCCAGAGCGCAGGAACTGGGCGCCAAGGCGTTGATCAACGAGCCGGGCCCGATGGAGCTGGCGCTGCCCGGCATCGAGGCGATCGGCGGCAGCCGGATCTTTTTCATCGACCGCTACGACGATACCGGCTCGATCTACGACATCGACTTCAAGCCGATCAAAAGTGCCGACCAGCATCCCGAGGGCGCCGGCCTGGTGGAGATCGACCATCTCACCAACAACGTCTATCGCGGGCGGATGGATCACTGGGCGCAGTTCTACGAGACGCTCTTCAACTTCCGCGAAATCCGCTACTTCGACATCGAAGGCAAGCTGACGGGATTGAAGTCGCGCGCCATGACCTCGCCCGACGGCAAGATCCGTATTCCGATCAACGAATCCTCTGACGACAAGTCGCAGATCGAAGAGTATCTGCGCGAATACAAGGGCGAGGGCATCCAGCACATCGCGATGTCCACCACCAACATCTACGAGACCGTGCGCCGCCTGCGCGCCGGCAACGTGGAGCTGATGGCGCCGCCGCCGGAGACCTACTACGAGATGCTGGCCGAACGCCTGCCAGGTCACGGCGAGGATGTTGCCAAGCTGAAGGAACTCGGCATCCTGCTCGACGGCTCCCCCACGCATGACGGCAAGGGCGGCGGGCTGCTGCTGCAGATCTTCACCCAGACCATGGTCGGCCCGATCTTTTTCGAGATCATCCAGCGCAAGGGCGACGAAGGCTTCGGCGAAGGCAACTTCCGCGCCCTGTTCGAATCGATCGAGCGCGACCAGGTGAAACGCGGCGTGCTGAAGGACAGCGCAGCATGAGCCGCATGGAAAAGAAAAGCAGCGAGCCTTCCTTTACGGTCGCGACCACCTCGCACGAGCTGCGCGGCGACTATTCGAAGGCGGCCGCGGACTACACCATCCAGCAGGACTGGAGCCAATACACCGAGTCCGAGCATGCGCTGTGGCGCAAGCTCTATCAGCGCCAGGCGGCGCTGATGCCGCAGTATGCCGCCAAGGTGGTGCAGGACTCGCTCGACGAGCTCGATTTCAGCCAGGCGATCCCGAACCTCGACAAGGTGTCGCAGAAGCTGCAGGCCGCGACCGGCTGGCGGCTGGTGGCCGTGCCGGGCTTCATTCCCGATACCGCGTTCTTTGCGCATCTGGCGGAGCGCCGGTTCCCGGTCACCATCTGGCTGCGCAAGCCCGAGGAGATCGACTACCTGGTCGAGCCGGACATCTTCCACGATTTCTTCGGCCATGTGCCGCTGCTGTTCGATCCGGTGTTCGCCGACTTCCTGCAGCTCTATGGCGTGAAGGGCGCGGAGGCCGAGCGCCTCGGCATGACGCAGTATCTCGCGCGCATGTATTGGTACACGGTGGAGTTCGGCCTGATCCGTGAGAACGGCAAGATGAAGGCGTTCGGCGCCGGCATCCTCTCCTCGTTCACCGAGACCGCGTTCTGCGTCGATGATCCCAGCCCCAACCGGATCGCATTCGATCTGGAGCGCGTGATGAACACGCTCTACCGGATCGACGATTTCCAGGAGACCTATTTCGCGCTGGAGAGCTTCGCGGACTTGTTCACCGCGCTGAAGCAGGACCTCCGCCCGATCTATGACCGCGTCAAGGCGCTGCCGGATCATGCTCCTGACGACGTGCTGGGCCGCGACTGCGTCTACTGGCGCGGCACCGGCGCCTGGAAGAAGCGCAAGCAAGCGGGCTGAAGTAGCCAGCACGCGACGCCATCGTCACACACTCAACAGTCACCCCGGCCTTGAGCCGGGGTCCATCATGCAGTCGCTCGTGCGGCGGATGGTGCACCGTGCAGCAGCTACGGCTGCTTCACCGTCTTCACGAAATGGACCAGGGTGCCGCCGGCCTTGATCGGCTCCTCGCGCTCGATCGCGTAGCCGAGCTTCTGGTAGAAGGCGAGATTGCTGTCGAAAGCCTTGTTGGTGTAGAGCCGCACCTTGGGGAGGCCGCGGGCGCGGGCCAGCGCCTCGATGCGCGCCATCAACCGGTGGCCAAGCCCCTGGCGTTGATGCGCCGGCGCAACCGCGATGTTCTCCAGCAGCAGGTGGTCGGCGGCCGGGATGGTCTCGTACAGCGCCACCAGCACGCCGTCCTCGTACGCCAGTTCGATCGCGCGGGTCTGCACCGCCTGCTCGTAGTCTACGTTCATCGGCTTGGGCCGTCGGCCGATCACCGGCACCCACTTCGCATAGGCCGCGTGGGTCAGGGCGCGGACGGTCTCCGCATCGTTCTCGTTGGCGCGGCGGAAGATGAGCTCGCTCATTTGACCTCCAGCACAGGCTTGCCGAGCACCTCGAAGCGCGGATTGGTGCCGAGGCCGGGCTGGTCCGAAGCCCTGGCGCGGCCCATCGCGCGCTGCGGCGCGCCTTCGGCGATCGAACGCGTGACGTAGGAGTTGAAATCGGTGGCGGAGAACAGGAACTCCGGCGGCGTCGAATGCGCGAGATGTGCGATCGCCGCGGTCACGATGTCGCCGCCCCAGGTGTCCTCGATGGTCATGGCGATGCCGAGCGCGACGCACAGGTCGCGAATCTGCCGCGCCTTGGTGAGGCCGCCGACCTTCGAGATCTTGAGGTTGATGACGTCCATCGCTCGGTCCTCGTAGCCGCGCAGCACGGCGGACAACGAGTCGATAACCTCGTCGAGGATGAACGGCCGCTGCGTGCGGTCGCGGATCGTGCGGCACTCCTCGTAGCTCATGCAGGGCTGCTCGATATAGACGTCGATGTCCTTGACGGCGTCGACCACGCGGGTCGCCTGGTGCATCAGCCAGCCGGTGTTGGCGTCGGCGATCAGCACGTCGCCCTGCTTCAGCTCGCGCGAGGTGGCGCGGATGCGCTCGATGTCGACATCTGGATCGCCGCCGACCTTGAGCTGGAACTTGGTGTAGCCTTCGGCGCGATACTGGTGCACGCGCTTGGCCATATCCTGCGGGCTCTCCTGCGAGATCGCGCGATAGAGCAGGAAGTCCTCGCCATAGCGTCCGCCGAGCAGAGTCACCACCGGCTGGCCGGTCGCCTTGCCCAGGATGTCCCAGCAGGCGACGTCGATGCCGGATTTGACGTACGGGTGGCCGCGCAGCGCCTGGTCCATGCGCCGGTTGAGCACGCCCAGGTCGCGCGGGTCGAGGCCCAGCAGTTTCGGTCCGATCTCCTTGAGGCCGGTGCGCACGCCCGCGGCATAAGCGGGGAGGTAAGCCGGCCCGAGCGGGCAGACCTCGCCATAGCCGGTGATGCCGACATCGGTCTCCACCGCCACCACGGTCGAGTCGAACACGGTCACGACATTGCCGCCCGACCATTTGTAACTGCCTTCGTGCAGCGGCAGGTCGACCTGGTAGGCGCGGATGGCAGTGATTTTCATTTGTGCGCGGCGGCTGGTTCGTGAAGGATGGGCGGAGAGTGCTGCCTTCGACGGATCGCTGTCAATCGGGCGGCCCGTGCCGAAAATTTGAGGATAAGTCGATATGCGTTGGTTCTTGATCTTACCCGCGATTGCGCTCTCCGCTTGTCCGATCGGCAGTGCCACCCTTGCGGCAGATGCCCTGCAAGAGCGGCTTTACGAGATTTGTCACTCGGACGATGCAGGTTGGATTGGAAAGAGTGAAAAAGAGATCAAAGCAAACTGCATTTGTAAGGCCAAGTCGGAGACGGCGATGGCGACGCCACAGTTCCGCGACGCAATCCTGAAAGCCAAGGTCTACGACCCACTTCTGTTGGGGGATTCAGCGAAATACTTAAAACAGGTCCTCACCGACTGTCCCTCCCTGCGGCCGCTTATGATTCAGGCTGTTTGCAGCGACCCTGCCGCGCCGCCGGACGCGTGCGCCGCATTCAAGGATATGGTCAGCAAGCTGAAATAGCGGCCAGTTTCGCACGAGGCAATCGATCTGCAATTCTGACGGATTATAGTCTTAATACCATGAGTTCGTTGTGTGGCGTGATCACCATCACTTGTGGAGATTGCGCCATGTGACTAGTCTCCTTCTAGGAGCTTCGATCAGTCTTTGGATCGACCTCGCCCGTGCTTCGGGCGAAGGGATCAGGTCTCGTGGTGCCTGGCGCGCTCATGGCGCGCCGGGATTGGATGAAGAAGCGCTGGCGCGGGCTCCGCGACCCGCGCCAATCCGCACGAGAGGTAGCACGCACTAGGGACTCCGCCGGCGCGAGGGCCGGCCTAGACGCCACTGAGAGGGCTGACTCCCGATGGCTGTTATCACTGGCGCGCTCGCCGGCAAGAGCGGTCGCCTGCGCAATCGCTTCGCAACAATCCCCGCGCACCTGACGGCTCCGGACCTGATGTTGGTTCGGAGGGTCTCATCATGGAAACCGAACCGGATGCACGGCGCGTGGTGCGCCACGTCCGACAAGTAATTGGAGAGGGCTGACTCCGATGGCGATCATCAACGGAACCAAGTTCGACGACACGCTCCCCGGCACGGCCGGCGACGACACGATCAAGGGCGCTGCCGGCAATGACACGATCGACGGCGGCACTGGCAATGACTTGGTCGTCGGCGGGCTTGGCGCCGATATCATCCAGCTCAGCGATGGCAACGATCGATTCCAGTGGAGCCAGCCCGACTGGAGCGATGTGATCGAAGGTGGAACCGGTTTCGACACAGGGATGGATATCGGTATCGCCGCCAACCAGACCATCAGCGTCAGTATCCAGGGCGGGCTGCTTCGACTGGTGGATTGGATCAGCATCGGCGGGCCCATCGTCACATTGAACGATATCGAGCGGCTCGAGATCACACCCTTGGGCGGTGCCGACAACATCTTCATTTACGACACGAACGGTTCCGACCTCCAGCAGGTCGCCATCGATCTCGCATCGACCGTCGGCGGCAAGACCGCCGATACCAAGAGCGACTATGTCTGGCTGCAGGCCGGCCTCGGCGACAACGAGATCGCTGTCACCATGACCGGCAGCAAGATCACCGTCGATGGCCTGCCGGTGGCGGCGACCGTCGATCATGTCGGCAAGACCGATATCCTCGAGATCGACGGCGGTTTCGGCAACGACATCATCGACGCGAGCAAGCTTCCGGTCGGCAAGCTGGCGGTAAGGCTGTCCGGCAATGTCGGGGCCGACGTGATCTACGGCACTGAAGGCGACGACCTAGTCGATGGCGGCTCCGAAGACGACATCGTCCTCCTCAACGGCGGCAATGACCGGGCGCTGTGGAAAGCGCTGGCGGGCGAAGACTACATCGAGGGCCACGGCGGCACCGACACTGTCATGGTCGATGGCGAGAGCGGCGGGCTCACGATCTTTGCGATCGGTAACGAAGTCCGCTACTTCCGCGGCGACAGCGGACAGACGCTGAGGACACACGGCGTCGAGCGCATCGAGTTCCGCGGCGACGGGCAGGGCGACTCCATCGTAGTGCAGGACCTGACCGGCACCGACATCACGCAGGTTGCCATTGACTTCGCAGCGCCCGGCGGCACCACCGGAAACGGCAAGATCGACCTTGTCTCCGCGCTGGCGAACGCCGACAACAATGTCATCACCACCAAGCTCACCGCGGGCGCGCTGTCCGTCGCGGGCCTGCCGACGCAGCTCAGCATCGCCCATGCCGACGGCGATCATGTGGGACTCGACGGCGGCGTCGGAAACGACAGCATCAACGTCTCGGCCATTCCGACCAAGGTCGTTAGCCAGTTCTTCCTGGCCGGCGGCAACGGAAGCGACACCCTTCGGGGCAGCATCGCCGCAGACAATCTCGATGGCGGCGCCAACAACGACCTGATCCTGTGGACCCACGACGACGGCAGCGACCAAATCACCGGCGGCGCCGACTTCGACACGCTGCGCCTGACCGGCGCGGCGGTGGACGAACAGATCCTGCTCGGCTCCATCGGCGGCCAGACCAAGCTGATTCACGGTCCTGATGCCGCCATACTGACACTGCAGACCGTGGAGCGGGTTCAGATCGCGACCCTCGGCGGCGCCGACGTGATCTTCGTGCAGAACCTCGCCAGCACCGGGATCGCGGAGGTGGCGATCGATCTTGCCGCGACCGTCGGCGGCAAGACCGCGGACACCAAGTCCGACGCCGTCGCGTTCAGCGGCACAACCGGCGGCGACAACATTTTCCTGCAGATGGTCGGGAACAAGATCGCCGTCAACGGCCTGGCGGTGGCGGCTTCGGTCGACCACGTCGGCAAGACGGACATCATCAGCCTCATCGGCGGCGACGGGCACGATTCCATCTCCGCCGGCGCGATCGCCGCCGGCAAGGCCGTCGTGCAGATCATCGGCGGCGACGGCAACGACTCGATCCTGGCGTCGAAGGGCAACGACTCGGTGATCGGCGGCGCGGGCAACGACTTCATCATCCTCGGCGACGGCAACGATATCTTCCTTTGCGCGACCGGTGACGGCATCGACGAGGTCAACGGCGATGCCGGCACCGACATCTACAGATACGGTGCGGCAGCCGGCCTTGGGCAGATCGTCATCGCCGCAGACACCGGATGGGTCGATCTGTTCCGGCAGGCCGATGGCGGCCAGGCGAACATGAATGACGTCGAGCGCATCGAGCTGGTGGGTGGCATCGGCTTCGATGCGATCAAGGTGGAGAACCTGGCCGGCACCGACATGAAGCTGGTGTCGATCGACCTTGGCAGCACCGGCGGCACCAAGGGCGACGGCCAGACGGACTCGGTTCAGCTCTTTGGCGGCGGCGGCAACGATACGGTCACCATCGCGCTCTCCGCCGGCGCCATCTCGGTCAAGGGCTTGGCGACCCAGGTGACGATCGCTCACTCCGAGACGCTCGACGCTCTGACGGTCAGCGGAGAGGGCGGCAACGACACCATCAACGCCGCGACCGTGCCTCAGACCGCCGCGCAGATCTATCTGATTGGCGGCGAGGGCAACGACAAGCTTACCGGGCATGCCGGCTACAACGCGGTCAGCGGCGGCGACGGCAACGATATTCTGAGCGGCGGCGCCGGCAACGACAGCCTCCTCGGCGGCACCGGCAACGACAAGATCGACGGCGGCGCCGGCAACGACGGTCTCCTCGGCGAGGAAGGCAACGATGTCCTGACCGGCGGACTCGGCAATGACGCCCTGGTCGGCGGCGCCGGCAACGACACCCTCACCGGCGGCGCCGGCAGCGACATCATCTACTACGAGAATGTGCTCGGGGGGCACGATACCGTCGTCGGGTTCGATGGCAATGCGGCCGGCGGGCAGGATGTGCTCGATCTCAGCGGCCTGTTCGGCAATCTCTCGGTGCCGATCGGCGACCGCGCGGCTCGCGTGTCCATCGTCGATAAGGGCGCGTCGGTGGAGATCGCGGTCGATACCAACGGCGATCTCAACTTCGATCTCCACGTGGCCACGCTGAAGACCGCGGATGCGATCACCATCGGCGCGGATATTTTCGTCGGACTATGAGCTTGCTGTTGCGGGGAGAGGGACAATGGCTGTGATCAACGGGACGCCCGTCGGGGAGCCCCTGAACGGGACCGCGGGCAACGACACCATCACCGGCGCCGGCGGCGCCGACACCATCACGATGCTGGGCGGCAGCGACCTGTCGCTGTGGAGTTTGGGCGACGGCAGCGACGTGGTCGAGGGCGGCACCGGTACCGACACGGCGCGGCTCGCCAGCACGGGCGGATTTTTCAACGTGTCGGCAAGTGGTTCGGGAACAGTCTTCATTGCTGCCGGCGTTGGCGGGGGCGCCGAAATCGTGTCCCTCAACGACGTCGAGCGCCTCGAGCTGAAGGCCATCGCCTTCTATAACACCGTCACCGTGGGCGATCTTTCCGGAACCGATGTCACCAAGGTCACCGTGGATTTCGCGGGCGCCAACGATGCCGTCACCACCTATGCCTCGAGCGCGAACAACACGCTGACCGTCACGGCCACAGCGGCGGCGGTCAACGTCGCCGGTCTTCCGACACAGTTCTCCGCCACCAACGCGAAGGGGTCCGACGTCGTGGAGGTGCACGGCGCGGACGGCAACGACAAGCTGAGCGGTGCCACGCTTGGCGCCGGCCGTATCCTCCTCGTCCTGCATGGCGATGACGGCAACGACTCGCTGACCGGCAGCGTCAACGGCGACGGACTCAAGGGTGGAACCGGCAACGATACGGTCATCGGCGGGCGCGGCAATGACAATGTCCTGCTCGGCAGCGGTAATGACCTGTTCCAGTGGAGCGCCGGTGACGGTGGCGACACGATTGACGGTGGAGCCGATTTCGATACGGTCCGCGTCACCGCATCCAATGCCGATGAGGTCTTCAGCGTCTCTACCCTCCAGCTCGATCAGATCGAGCGCGTGGAGTTCCGCGCCTTGGGTGGCGCCGACTTCATTAACGTCAACAAGTTGACCGGCACCGGCATTACGGCGTTCGCGATCGACCTGGCGGCGACCGCGGGCGGCAAGACCGCGGACACCAAGGTCGACACAGTCTCCATTGGCGCCCATTCCACCGACGATGCCTATACCGTGGCCATGCTCGGCGGCAAGATCGTGATCGGAGGCCTCGATGGCGACGTCAGCATCGATCATGCCGGCAAGACTGATGTTCTGAGCATCACCGGTGGTTTGGGCAACGACCTCATCGATGCCAGTGCGCTGCCCGCCGGCAAGATCCTTCTCGACCTGCTTGGCAATTCCAACAACGATACGATCATCGGCAGCGCCGGCGACGACAAGGTCCTGGAGGCCGGCGGCAACGACCAGTTGTTCCTGGGCGGCGGCAATGATGTCGTCGAATGGAACGGTTCGGCGGGCGACGACCTCATCGAAGGCGGGTCGGGTGTCGATTCGTTCCTTCTGTCCGCCATCGACGAATTCTTCACGATCGGCGCCAACGGCGGGCGTGCGCTTCTGACCCGCAGCGACGGCGCTTCCATCGACATGGACGATGTCGAGCGGATCCAGTTCAGCGCCAGCTCAGCTGCCGCATTTCTCAACGTGCAGGACCTCACGAGCGCGGGGATTCAACTGTTGGCGCTCAACCTGGGCGACGCGCTCGGAAAGTCCGGCAATGGCAAGGGCGATAGCATTTCGATCGACGGGACGGAGGGGAACGACACGATCGGCACGACCATCAGCAAAGGCGTCGTCTCCGTAACCGGCTTGGCCCCGACACTGACCATTGTCCATGGCGAAAGCGGCGACAATCTGATCGTCCATGCTTTCGGCGGCGACGACGTCATCAACATGTCCAAGCTGCCCGCGACAACGCTCCTGGCCAACCTCCGCGGCGGCGAGGGCAACGACACGCTCACCGGCGGCTCTAACAATGACCTCCTGTTCGGACAGGAGGGCAACGACCGGCTGGTCGGAGGGCGCGGCAATGATCTCATCAGCTCCGGCCTCGGCGACGATCTGATCATCTGGAACGACGGCGACGGCAACGATAGCATTGGCGATGACGCCGGAATGGACACCCTAAGGTTCACCGGCTCGGCGGCCAGTGAGGCGATCCAGATCTCCTCTGTGGGCGCCTCGCAATTCACGCTGACCCGAAATGTCGGAGCAGTCCAGTTGGACGCAACCAACGTTGAGCGGGTCGAGATTGCCGCCCTCGGCGGCGCCGACACCGTCAACATCGGCGATCTTGCGCCGGCCGGCGTCACCGAGGTCGCCGTCGACCTGGCGGCAACGGCCGGCGGGAAGACGGCCGACTCCAAGATCGACACGGTGTCGATCGCGGGCACCGGCGACAACAACAACATTCTCCTCAGCATAGCCGGCAGCAAGATCGTCGAAACCGGCCTGCCGACGCAGGTCAGCATCGACCACGCCGGCAAGACCGACCTGCTTGTGATCCACGCCGGGAACGGTCAGGACTTCATCGATGCCAGCATCATCCCGGCTGGCAAGATCGCGTTGCGCCTGTTCGGCGACGAGGGCGACGACTTCATCTGGGGCTCCGCCGGCGACGACGTGGTGGAGGGTGGTACCGGCAACGATCTTGCTATCCTGGATGCCGGCAACGACGTGTTCCAGTGGTTCTCTGGCGACGGCGATGACCAGGTCGAGGGTGTGGGCGGCACCGACACCTTCGATGCTTCATTCACCAGTGCCAGCGACGTGATGGACTTATCTGCGAACGGCGGCCGGGTGCTGTTCCTCGCCCAAAGCGAAAGCGCCATTCTGGATATCAATGATGTGGAGCGGTTCCAGATCCATGCGGCTGGCGGCGCCGACTGGATCTCCGTGCATGACCTTGCGGGCACCGATGCCAAGTTGGTCTCGATCGACCTCGGAACGTCCTTCAGCCCAACCGGCGACGGCCAGGCCGACATCGTCAGCGTCGACGGCGGGGCCGGCGGCGAGACGATCGTCGCCAGCCTTGTTGCGGGCGCCGTCTCGATCAAGGGACTGCCGACCCAGGTTTCGATCGCGCATGTCGAGGCGGTCGACACCGTCTTCATCAACGGCTTCGGCGGCAACGATTCAATCTCTGTAGCCGCGCTGCCGACCAAGGCCGGCCAGCTGGTCCTGGATGGGGGCACCGGCAACGACAAACTTACCGGTAACCTCGGCAACAATCGGCTTTATGGCGGCGGCGACAACGACAACCTCAATGGCGGTGGCGGCAACGACACGCTGACCGGCGGCATCGGCAACGACACCATCACCGGCGGCGCCGGCAACGACACGATCTCCTACACCCACACGTTGGATGGCCACGACGTTGTCATCGGCTTCGACGGCAACGCCGCCGGCGGCCAGGATGTGCTCGACTTGGATATTCTGTTCGACTATCTCGGCGTGGCGATCGGCGACCGGGCGGCCCGCGTGTCCATCCTCGACAAGGGTGCGTCGGTGGAGATCGCGGTCGATACCAACGGCGACCTCGCCTTCGACCTGGCGGTGGCAACACTGAAGACCTCGGACGTGATCACCGTCGGCCCGGATATTTTCGTCGGCGTCTGAGCGATGCCGAGCCCGCGCTAGGATCGATCCGGTTTCGCAAACCCGCGCGCGACGGCGACCAGGGCCGCTTGCGAACTCGTGCCGGTTTTCTGGAACGCATGCCTCAGGTGGAACCGGACGGTGCCAAGGCCCAGATCGAGCGCGGCGGCGATCACCTGCAGCGGCGCGCCGCTTGCCAGGAGGTATGCCACGTCCGCCTCGCGCTGGGTCAGGTGAAAGTTGTCGGCCAAGGCTTCCTTGTCGATCGGCGGCGGCGCGTCGGGTTCCGTAATCAGCATCGCGACGCCGGCGCCGAACGCGCTGGCGCCATCGGGATCGAGACGCGAGATCGGCGTTAGCGTGACGCGGAGCGCCGAGCGCTGCGACGGGCGCTGCAGTTTGAGTCGGACGGCGGCGGGGCCGCCGGTTTCTGAGGCCGCGGCCACGCGCGCGATGGCGGCGCGCAGCTCCCGCGTACGATTTGGCGTCGCCGCCGCAAGGCCTGCGGGGCAGAGCGACAGGCCATCGCCGGCCGCGAACAGCGCCTGCGCACGCGCATTCATGAAGGCGGGCTGGCCGGATGAATCGCACACCAGCGCGGCAATAGCGAAGCAATCCAGCAGCCGCTCCAGGTCGTGGCTCCCTCTGCTGGCGGCTTTCATGCGCGCCTGAATCTCGAGCGCCATGGCGACGTGCGGCAGCATCAGCTGGAGCGCGGTGGCATCGGGCAGGTCATACCCACCGGCCCGCTCCGGGCGGCAGATGTTGATCGAAGCCGTCAGCTGGTCCGGTCCGCGCAGGAACGCCCCGACCGAATGGAAGCCCTGCATCGGACGCACAAACTCGTCGTAGAAGTCGCTGCGGGCGAAATCGCCATCCGAGATCAGCGCGTTGCGCGGCAGGGCGGTATCCATCGGGAAGGCGCCATAGATGGGAGCGGACCGACGCACCGCGTCGGTGGAGAGGAATCGCGCCTGGTTCTCCTGCTCAATGCCGACGCTCGCGGCAAACGGCACGGCGCCGGTGCCGAGGTCATGCATGGCCAGGATCACGTGATGTCCGCCGAACGCGTCGCGCACCTGTTCCAGCACCGCCCCCCAATCGTCGCGCGCCAGGGTAGCTGCATACAGCCGGTTGATCGCGCTCAACAAAGCCGGTTCACCGCGCATCCAACACATCCTCTCTCAAATGGGAGAAGCGGCCGGGCGGGAAGTGCGTGTAGGTCAGTTGATAGGGGACACAACGAACCGTGGTGCCAGGCGCGTGGCTTGCGTCACGCGCGCGCGAGATGGCTCGGTCCATCGGCGCACCAGACGAATTCGGGGATTGGTCAATGGAACGAGCGTGCCCCATCGGACCCCAGGCGAGTCGCCGACCGACTGCCATTCCAGCGGCTTGCATCATCGGCACCATCGGACGGTTGCTGCATAGCTATGGCGGAATAAAGTCACAAGGCCAGTTGCCCCGCAATGATCGGCTTCACAGGTGGAGTGATCCACTTCACTCGTGGAGATCACCACAGATAGTAAGCTCATTACGTGCAACTTCAAACATCGCTCGGTACTGCCCAACAGCGGATACGGCCAGGGCGAAGTCCCGTGGCTGCGTCTGAACGCTCGGTTTTGCCAGACATGCAAGAGGGAGCTCGACTCTGATGGCCGTCATCAACGGAACTGCTGCAAGCGAAACGCTGCCCGGCACCGCCGCCGCCGACACCATCACGGGCGCAGGCGGCAACGACAAGGCGCTGATGGGCGGCGGCAACGATGTCTTCGTGTGGAACCCGGGCGACGGCAGCGACGTCGTCGACGGTGGCCCCGGCACCGATACGCTGCGCTTCAACGGCGCCAACGTCGGCGAATCCTTCAACATCGTCGATGTTGGCGGCGGCGAGGTTCGCCTGGATCGCAACATCGACAACACCGTCACGTTCTTGAACAATGTAGAGCGGCTCGAACTCCAGACCCTCGGCGGCAACGATCTCGTCCTGATCGACAACCTTGGCGCAACCGATCTCAAGCTGCTGGCGATCGACCTGTCGAACGGAACACCAGGCGTCGGCGATGGTGCGGCCGATACCATCGTTGCCGAGGCCAGCAGCGCCAACAACAGCATCACCCTGAAGCAAACCGGCAGCGTCATCTCGGCGACCGGCCTGCCGCTGCAGATCACCCTCGCCGCTGCCGAGATTGGCGATTTCTTCCAGATCGACGGCAATGACGGCAACGACAAGATCAGTGCCGCCGGACTGCCAGCCGCCATCCGGCTCGGGCTGGATGGCGGAACGGGCAACGACGTCGTCACCGGTGGCGCGGCCAACGACATCCTGAGCGGCGGCGACGGCAATGACACGGTCACCGGTGGCGGCGGCAAAGACTCCGTCTCGCTCGGCGCCGGCAACGACCTGTTCGTGTGGAATCCCGGCGACGGCGACGACAAGATCGAAGGCGGAGATGGCGTCGACACGCTGCGTTTCATCGACAGCGCCGTCAATCAAGAGATCAACATTACCACGAACGGCGGCGGTCGCACCAACGTGCTCGCCGACGTTGGCGTCGTCTTCGCGGATCTCAACGACGTCGAGCGCATCGAGCTCCGGATGCTCGGCGGCGAGGATTCGGTCATGGTCAATGGCCTGGCCGGGACCGACGTAACCGCGGTGGTTGTCGACCTGGCCGGCACGTTCGGTGGGGCCGCAGGCGACAGGAAGTTTGACAGCGTCGGCGTCGAGGGCAACGGCGACGCCAACAGCATCAAGATCGCATCCGTTGGCGCCCAGGTCGTCGTCAGCGGTCTATCCGCCCAGGTCAGCGTTCTTCATGCCGACAAGACGGACATCCTGGATATCTTTGGCAACTCCGGCAACGACACCATCGACGGCAGCAAGCTCGCCGCCGGTAAGCTGGCGCTGCAGCTCTTCGGCAACTTTGGCGCCGATACCCTGATTGGCGGCGCCGGCGGCAACGACTACGTCGTCGGCGGCGATGGCAACGACCTCGCCCAACTGGGCGCCGGCAACGACTTCTTCGACTGGAACCTCGGCGACGACAACGACACGGTCGAGGGCCAGGCCGGCATAGACACCGCGCGTGCCAACGGCGACGGCAGCGCCGACGTGTTCAGCCTGTCGGCCAACGGAGTGCGCGCTGCTCTGACCGACAATGTCGGTAGCGCCACGATGGATCTGAACGACGTCGAAAACGTCTGGATCCGGGCCCAGGGCGGCGCCGACGCCATCACCGTGAACAACCTGTCCGGTACCGATGTCAAGCTGGTGTCGATCGAACTCGGGGTGAGCGATCTCGCGCTCGACACTGTCACGGTCAACGGCACCAGCGGCAACGACAAGGTCAATATCTTCGGCGCGATCCTCATCACCGGGCTGCCCTATCAGGTGGGAATTTCCGGGGCCGAGGTGGACAAGGATAGCATCACCCTCAACGGCCTGGGCGGGAACGACATCCTCGATGGTTCGAAGCTGCTGGCGGGCGCTACGCCGGTTGCACTGGATGGCGGCATTGGCAACGACACCCTCATCGGCGGCGCCGGCCTCGACGAGCTGTTCGGCGGAGATGGCAACGACGTCCTCACCGCCGGCAAGAACTTCGACAGCCTGAACGGCGGCATCGGCAACGACACGCTGACCGGCGGCGCAGCCAACGACATCGCCTTTCTCGGCGCCGGCAACGACCTGTTCCTCTGGGGTGTCGGCGATACCGGCGACTTCATTGAAGGCGAGGCCGACATCGACACTGTCCGTCAAACCGGATCAAATCTCGATGACTCCTTCGCCGTCTTGGCCAACGGCGCGCGGACGAAGCTGGACGCATTGGACAGTACCAGCCTTGACGTCAACGACGTCGAGCGCATCGAAATCCGCGCGTTGGGCGGCGCCGATTCCATCTCCGTCGGCAATCTTGCCGGCACCGACGTCACGGAGGTCGCCGTCGACCTCGCCGCGACCGCGGGCGGCAAGGCCGCGGACACCAAGGCCGACATCGTCAACGTGCTCGGCACGCTCGACGGCATCACCACCGTCACGAACGTGGGCAGCAAGGTGGTGGCGACGACAGGTCCGGCGCAGGTCACCATCGACCATTGGGGCAAGGGGGACGTCCTGGCCCTCAACGGCGATGTCGGCAATGAGATCCTCAACGCCATCGCGCTCGCCGCCAAGAGCATCGAGCTGCATGTTTTCGCCGGCGCGGGCAACGATACGATCGGCGGCGGCGCCGGCAACGACCAGGTGTCGGGCGACGAGGGCAACGACACCGCTTTCCTGGGCGCCGGCAACGACACGTTCCTCTGGAGACTTGGTGACGGGAACGACACCATCGAGGGCCAGGCCGGCTTCGACACGCTTCGCGTCACCGCCACCAACATCCCGCAAGAGGTTCACATCGAGGCAGATAGCGGACGCGTCCTGTTCACCCAAAGCTCGGGCAACACCATCCAGGACCTCGATGATGTGGAACGGATCGAGTTTCGCGCCTTGGAGAACGTCAGCACCATATTCGTCGGCGACCTCTCGGGCACCGATGTCAAGCAGGTCGCGATTGATCTTGGCGAGACCCTTGACGGATTTGCCGACTCCGTCTTCGCTGACGGCACGGCTGGCAACAATGCCATCAAGCTGACGCTGGTGGGAGGCGCCGTCTCCATCACCGGCCTTTCGGCGCAGCTGACGGTCGCTCATGCGAGTGAGGGCGACTTCATCGAGATTTTCGCGCTGGACGGCAACGACAGCGTCAATGCGTCTGCGCTGAAGATCTCCCCTCAGTTGGAACTGTTCGGTGGCGCCGGCAACGACACCCTGACCGGTGGCGGGAACAAGGACCTTCTGAGCGGTGATGACGGCAACGACAAGCTTGTCGGCGGCGGCGGCAACGATGAGCTGTCCGGCGGCGACGGCAACGACAACCTGGATGGCGGCGCGGGCAATGATACGCTCGGCGGCGGCTTGGGCAATGATGTCCTTGTCGGCGGCATCGGCAACGACATCTTCAACGGGGCCCGGGGAGACGACACGCTGACCGGTGGCACCGGCAGCGACGAGTTCCGCTACACCAGCGTGCTGGACGGCCACGACGTCATCGTCGGCTTCGATGGCAACGCGGCCGGCGGCCAGGACACGCTCGACCTCGATCTGCTGTTCGACAGCCTCGGCGTGCTCACGGCCGATCGCGCCGGACGTGTCTCCATTTTCGATAAGGGCGCCAGCGTCGATGTCTTCGTCGATACCGACGGGAATCTCTTCAACGGCTTCGAGCTCACCGTGGCCACATTGAAGACCGCCGACGTGATCACCGCCGGCCCGGATATCCTGGTCGGAACCTTATGAATTTACCGGATTGGCGATCCGCGAACACGATGTTCGGTATATTATCAAGCAATTACAATGGATTGATCCAGGTGGTCGGGTGCTCCATCTCCCAATGATTCCTTAAGATTTGTGGGCTAGAGTGCCGTTCAAATTGATCAGGGATCAGGCATATGGACGTTTCCTCGCTCGGTAGCGCCGCGCAATCGGCGATCGAGGGCCTGAAAAGGGCCGAGGCAAAAACGCTCGAAGCCGCGCAGAACATCGCGTCGGGCTCGCTCAATCCCGAGGACGTCGTCTCGCTTTCGCTGGCGGCCCTGGATTTCAAGGCCAACGTCGCGGTCCTCAAGAGCACCGACGAGCAGACCAAGTCGCTGCTCGACATCATGGCCTAGCGAACGGATCACCCGCACATGGACATCGCCGCTCTCGGTGCTGCCGCTTCTCAGGTTTCCGGCGCTCAACGCCACCAGCAGGCCGCGCTCTCCGGCATCAAGTCGGCGCAGGTGCAGGCCCAGTCACTGATCTCCATGCTGACCCAGCCGACCGCGCAGACCCAGGTCGCCGCGCAGCCGGTCAACGGTTCGGGCGGCACCGCCGATGGCGCCAGCGCCGACAAGCGCCTGCCGCGCGGCTCGATCGTCAATATTCTGGCCTAGGATTCCGGCCCCGGAATCTGGCCTAGGCCGGCTCCAAACTCGTTTTCCAGTGCCATCGATGCGATCCCTCCACTAGGATCGCCCCGGACGCTGTTGTGGAATTGGCGGATCTGGGGGATTCGTGGCGGCACCGGACATCCTGCAGGCGGCTTTGACCGCCCTCTCCGAAGGACGCCTCGACGAGGCGCGCCAGGGCTTCGAGCGCGTGCTGGCCGCCGAGCCGGAGCATCCCACGGCGCTGCATTGGGTGGCGGTCATCGCTTACCAGCAGGGGGCGGCGCCGGACGCCATCCTCGGCCAGATCGACCGCGCCATCGCGCTCGATGGCGACCAGGCGCTGTTCCACAACTCCCGCGGCGCCCTGCTCTACGCCCTGGGCCGCGACCTCGAGGCGGCGGAAAGCTTCCACCGCGCGGTCCAGATCAACGACCAGGACGGGCCGGTGTGGAACAACCTCGGCAACGCGCTGCTGCGGCTCAACCGGGTCGAGGAGGCGGAGAACTGCTATCGCCAGGCGCTGGCGGTGGCGCCCGGCCTCATCAGCGCCATCAACAATCTCGGCGTCGCGCTGAAGCGGCGCGGCCGGCTGGACAAGGCGCTGATCTGCTTCCGCGAAGCCATCCTGCACATGCCGGACTTCCAGGACGCGCATTTCAATCTGGGCGAGCTCTACTACCATCTCGACATGATCCCGGAAGCGGAGGCGGAGTTCCGCCGCTGCATCGAGCTCAATCCCGATTTCCGCCAGGCGTACGCCTCGCTGGCGCAATCCCTGCACGATCAGGGCAAGCGCGACGAAGCGATGGAGCTGTTGCGTGATGCACAGGCAAAGTTCCCCGACGATGAAGACGTCGACTTCATGCTGCGCCTGCAATTCTCCTCGGTCGCGCCGGCCTGGCACATCCCGATGGTCAACGACGAGGAGCGCAACCAGGCCTACGACCTGGCGCTGCGCCGCGCGGTCAAGCCGGGCGACACGGTGCTGGAGATCGGCACCGGCTCCGGCCTGGTCGCGATGATGGCGGCGCGCGCCGGCGCCGGCAAGGTCGTCACCTGCGAGGTGCTGCCGCTGATGGCGGACATCGCGCGCGAGGTGGTGGCGAAGAACGGTCTCTCCGAACGCATCACCGTGCTCACCAAGAAATCGACCCAGCTGCAGGTCGGGACCGACCTGCCGGAGCGCGCTGACGTGTTCGTGTCGGAGCTGATCAACATCGGCATGCTGTCGCCCAACATGATCCCGGTGCTGCAGCATGCGCGCGAGGCGCTGCTGAAACCGGATGCCAAGATCATTCCGGCGGCGGCGGTGGTCTATGGCGCGCTGATCGAAGCGCCGCAGCTGGCGCGCATCAATCCGGTGCGCCAGGTTTCCGGCTTCGACTTGAGCCCGCTCGACAAGCTGCGCTCCCCCGGCTATGCGCAGATCGACCTCGCCGCCGACCTGGTGCGCCAGGTCTCGCAGCCCTTCAAGGCGATGGAGTTCGACTTCCGCCGCGACATGCCGGAGCGTGACGCCCGCATCCTGCAGGTGACGGCGACCAGCGCCGGCATCGCCCACGGCATCGCCTTCTGGTTCGACCTCGTGATGGATGAGGAGATCGTCTATTCCTCGGCCAGCACCACCCGCACCAATCACTGGAAGCAGGCGGCGGAATTCTTCCCGCAGCCGATGGCGGTGCAGCCCGGCGATCGCTTCATGGTGATCACGGGCTACGACAACACCCGCATCTTCTTCAGGAGCGCGGCGCTGTGACCAGGCGCGTGCTGGGCCTGCTGCACACCGCCGAATCGCACCGCGCGCGGTTCGACCGGCTGCTGACGGAGCTGGCGCCGCAAAATGTCGGCTGGGTGCATTGCGTGCGCGAGGTGCTGCTGCGCCAGGCGCTCGACACCTTCCCGGTCAACACCATCGCCGCCGGCATCGAAGCGGCGCTCGCCACCCTGCAGAGCCAGGGCGCGACCCAGGCGCTGTGCACCTGCTCCAGCGTCGGCGGCATGGCGGAGCAGGTTGGCCGCCAGATGGGCCTGCCGACCCTGCGCGTCGACCGGCCGATGGCGGAAGCGGCGGTAGCCGCCGGACGGCACCTGCTGGTGGCGGCGTGCCTGCCTTCGACCCTCGGCCCGACCACCCAGCTGCTGAACGAGGTGGCCTATGCGCAGAACCGGCGGGTCGAGATCGAGACCCTGCTGATGGAGAATGCCTGGCCGTTGTTCCAGGCGGGTGACGAAGCCGGCTTCGCGCGCCACATCGCCGACATCATCCTGCATACGAGGCCGCGCCCGGATGCGATCGTGCTGGCGCAGGCCTCGATGGCGGGCGCCGCCGACCTGCTCAAGCAGTCGCCGGTGCCGGTCCTTGCCTCGCCGCGGCTTGGCGTCGCATCGTCGCTCGGCCGGTTGACCGCGACCGCGGGCCGCGCCGACATGGCGCCCGGGACGAACCAGGGACGGATCGAGCAGGGGCGGATGGCATGAAGGGCAAAGTGGGCTGGGTCGACGGCGGGCGGTTCCTGGCGGAAAGCGGCAGCGGCCATGCCTCGCCGATGCACGCCAAGATCCTCGGCGACGAGGTGACGACGGCGCCCTCGCCGATGGAGTTCGTGCTGCTCGGCACCGGCGGCTGCAGCTGCGTCGACGTGGTGCACATCCTGAAAAAGGGCCGCGCCGACGTGCGCGACTGCGTGGTCGAACTGGACGCCGACCGCGCCGTCGAGGAGCCGAAGGTTTTCACCCGCATCCACATGCATTTCATCGTGACCGGCAAGGGCCTGAAACCCGAGGCGGTCGGGCGCGCGATCGAGCTGTCGGCGGAGAAGTATTGCTCCGCCTCGATCATGCTGGCGAAAACGGCGAAGATCACCCACGATTTCGAGATCAAGGACGCGGAGTAGAGGCCCCGGCGGCACCCTCCCACAACCGTCATCCCGGCCTTGAGCCGGGATCCATTTGTCCGCCGCACGAACGGTTGAGTCGTGCGCACGACCGATGGTCCTTGCGACTGCGCGATGGACCCCGGCTCAAGGCCGGGGTGACGAAGTGATGGGATGTCGGCGGTGGAGCGTGCCTACTCCTGCATCCAATCCACGTCTTCGGGATCGGGCGGGACGACGGGCTTGGGCTCGAACTTGTTGGCGCGCTTCTGCGCGGCTTCGATCTGCGCCGGGGTGAGGGAGGCGGCGACGCCCTCGCGCCGGTCCATCATCTCGGTGCGCTCCGAACTGTCGGGCAACTGGGCGGCGGCGATGTTGTACCAGTAGTAGGCCTTGCTGGGATCGGCGGGAACGCCGAGGCCCTGCACGTACATCTGGGCGGTCGGTGCGAAAGCGGCGAAATAGCCCTGCTGGGCCGATGCCTCGAACATGGCGTGGGCTTTGGCGTAGTCCTTGGGGATGCCCTGGCCGAAGAAATAGATGTTGCCCATCAGCCACTCCGCGACCGGATGGCCGAGTTCCGCCAGACGCGCGAACACCGGCACGGCCTGCGGGAAATTGCCGTCGCGATAGGCCACCCACGCGACGTCGGTGCCCTTTTCGAGCGGCGCCCAGGAGCGCGCCTCGCCATCCACGATCACGACCAGGGACTGCAGCGGCTGCGGCGCCTCGTCGGCCATGGCGGGATTGGGGATCTCGAAGGTCTTGTTCGAGCTTGGCTGCTCCTCGGTCGAAGCGGTCTCCTCACCCGCGACAGGCAGGGCGATGGCACAGCAGAAAGCAGCGATCAGGAGCGGGCGCAACATGGGGCAGAGGCTAGGAGAACTTGGTTAATGAAACCTTCACCCCTGCTGGCGGCGGGGTCTTGCATCGCGGCCAAGGCGGGCCATATGGAAACCCCATGGCCCAGGACTTGACCCCCGCCGAGGCGGACAAGATGAACCGGGACCGGACCACGGTAGAACGGGACTTCTGGCAGAAGCTGAAGGCGACCGCCCGCAAGATCCCGTTCATCGACGACCTGGTCTCGGTCTATTACTGCGCGCTCGACCCGAGGACGCCGCTGCAGAGCAAGGCGGTCCTGCTCGGGGCGCTGGCCTACTTCATCATGCCGTTCGACGTGTTCGCGGATTTCATGCCGCTGCTCGGCTTTGCCGACGACGCGGCCGTGCTCTATGCCGCGATTCGCGCCGTCGCGCCGCACATCAAGCCGGAGCACCGGGTCCACGCCAAGGAAGCGCTGGACCGGGTGCTGCAGAGCTCGGCCGGCTAGCTCAATCCGCCGCGAAGCAATAGAACAGGCCGGCGCCGCCGGATTTCGGCAGATCCTCCTGGCTGCAGCCGCGCGAGGGGTGCGAGGCGTTCCACGACTTCGACGGCGCATCGTCCTTCAGGCCGATCCGGTCGTGATGGCCGACGAACGCCTTGCTGGTGCTGGCGTTGCTGCTCCAATCCTCGCAGGTCATGCCGGCCGCGACCGTGCCGTCGGCGTTCGAGCCGGTCAGGATGTCGTGCTGGTTCGGGGTATCGCCGCGTCCGTTGATCACCGTGCCCTTTTCGGTGAGGGCGGTCTGCTTGGTGAGCTTGTTGGCGTCGCTGTGCAGTTCGTCGACGGTGCTGGCGATCAGTTCGCCCTTGGCGTTGTGCCATGGGCCGTCGCCGATCCGGTCGCGGGCGTTGACGGCGCTGGTGCTGAGATAGGCGTGCCAGGTCTTGCCGTCGGCTCCCGCCGCGCTCGCCAACGTCTGGCAATGCGCATCGGCGCCATCGAGCCCGCCGAGATTGGCGCCGTCACCCGGACTCGCGCTGGTGACAAAGAAGCTCATGCTGGTGTCCTGCGCCTGGGCGGCGCCGGCGCCGAAGATCAAAGCGAGGCCGGCAAGGAAGATCAAAGCGAGGCCGGCAAGACTGCCGAATAGCATCTTCATGAAATCCTCCCATCCGTATTTTGGAGGGATGGATCATAGGCCCGCCCAGACGGCACCTTCAGATCACAAGACGGTGAGGTGCTAGCGCGGACTAGCCGCCACCTTGGCCTCGCGCTGCGCGATGTAGATCGTGCTGGCGACGATGAGGGCAGCGCCCGCCATGGTCCAGACATCCGGCACTTCCGCGAAGAAGGCGAGGCCGAACAGGGCCGAGAACAGCAGCCGGGAATAGTCGAACGGCGCGACCGCCGAGGCTTCGCCGGCGCGAAACGCCATGATCCACCAATATTGCGACAGCGCCCCGGTGGTCCCGATCGCCGCCAGCAGCAACCAGGTCTGCGGGCTCGGCCAGGTCCAGTGCGGAATCGCCAGCATCAAGGCGATCGGCGAGGACACCAGCCCGAAATAGAACAGCATGGCGAGCGGTCGTTCATAGGCCGGCAGCTTCTTCAGCACCGTGATCAGGATCGCGATGGAGAGGGCATCGCCCAGCGCGAACAGGCCGTTGGGATCGAACGCCTCGGTGCCCGGCCGCATCATCACCATGACGCCGAGGAAGCCGACAAAGGTCGCCGCCCAGCGCCGCCAGCGCACGGTCTCGTGCAGGACGAACACCGCCAGCACGATCGCGAACAGCGGCTTGGAAAAGCTGAGCGCGTTGTAGGCCGCGAGCGGCATGCGGCTGAGGCCGAAATAGGCGCAGCCCATGGCAGTGGCGCCGAGGATGCCACGCCATGCATGCATGCCGAGATGCCTGGTGCGCAGCGCGCCGATGCCGTACCAGGCGATGACCGGCGCCAGCACCAGCAGGCCGAAGAAGCAGCGGAAAAAGGTGATCTCGAACGGGCTGACCTCGCGCGCCGCGAACTTCACGAACGTTGCCATCACGGAAAAGCCAAGGCAGGAGAGCAGCAGCCACAGCGCGCCCTGGATGTTGGGGCTGAGCCTGGACCAGCGCTCGCGCGACTGGGTCAGCGTCATGCGCCGTCCCGCTCCGTGGTCCGCGAGGGATCGCCGGAGGCTGCGACCGCTTCGCGCGCCGCGCGCTGGTTCAGCATCGCCTCGCGCCGCGCGATGTAGATGCCGGCCATCACGATGATGGCGGACCCGATCAGGGTGTAGCGGTCAGGCTGCTCGGCGAAGGCAAGGATTCCAATGATGATGGTGAAGATCAGCCGCAGATAATCGAACGGCACCACCACCGAGGCATCGGCCATCGAGATGGCGCGGGTCCAGCACACGTGGCCGATGGTCCCCGCGAGGCCCATGCCGACCACGAATACCCAATCGCCTCCGGCCGGCCAGCTCCAGAACGGCAACGCCACCACCAGCGACATCGGCGTCAGCAGCAGCACCATGTAGGCGACGATGGCGTTGCTGGGCTCGGTGCGCGACATCTGCTTGACCACGATGATGACCAGAGCGGTTAGGAACGCGCCGGCCAGCGCCAGCATCTCGCCGATCCCGATCCCGTTGATGCCCGGGCGCAACACGATGAGCACGCCGAGGAAGCCGACCAGGGTCGCCGACCAGCGCCGGCGTCGCACCGTCTCGCCCAGCACCAAGGCCGCGAGGATGGTCGCGAACAAGGGCGCGGTGAAGCTGAGGGCGGTGGCGTTGGCGAGCGTCAGGTAGCTCAACGACGTGAAGCCGAACAGCATGGAAATCAGGCTGAGGGCAGAGCGCAGGGTAAACATGCGGATGCGCGGCCAGCTGAGCTCGCCCAGGCCCTGGCGGATCAGCCAGGGCAGCATGAAGAACAGCCCCCAGAAATTGCGCCAGAAGGTGATGACGAAGCCGTGCAGGTCGGTGGTCAGGAATTTGACCTGGGCGCTGAGCCCGGCGAAGCACAGGCCGGCGAAAATAGTCAAGCCGGCGGCGATCAGCACATGGTTCTGCTGCCCCGGCAGCGCTTTAAACTTGTCAAAGAACATGATGGGTCGGCACATTAGAGAGAAAGGTGCGTCGCCGCCATTGCCGAGCCGGAATTGTGGTCATGCGGCAAGCGCAAGGGGCGGCGCAGAGGGAGGAAGTCTCGTTCATGGAGCAACCGCTGTGGCGGCCGTCGCCCGCCGCGATCGCCGATTCGAACATGGCGAAGTTCCGCGCCAGGGTAGCGCGCGACTGCTCGGTGGAATTGCCTGATACCGACGCGCTTTGGCGCTGGTCGGTCGACGACATCGAGCGCTTCTGGCTGACCTTCTGGCGCTTCTGCGACGTGATCGGGGAAACCGGTTCGGTCACCCTGAAGGATCGCGGCAAGATGCCGGGCGCCCAGTTCTTCCCCGATGGGCGGCTGAACTATGCCGAGAACATGCTGCGTTTCTCCGCCACTGGCGGCGAGGGCGACGCCATCGTGTTCTGGGGCGAAGACAAGGTGAAGCGCCGGATTTCCCATGCCGAGTTGCACGACCGGGTCAGCCGGCTGGCGCAGCATCTGCGCGCACTCGGGCTGAAGCCGGGCGACCGGGTTGCCGGCTTCGTGCCGAATGCGCCGGAGGCGGTGATCGGCGCGCTCGCTGCCGCGGCGATCGGCTGCATCTGGTCGTCCTGCTCGCCGGATTTCGGCGTGCAGGGCGTGCTCGACCGCTTCGGCCAGATCGAGCCCAAGGTGCTGATCACCGCCGACGGCTATTGGTACGGCGGCAAGCCGTTCGATTCGATTGCGCGGGTTGCGGAGTTCTCGGCCAAGCTGCCGAGCCTGCAGCAGATCCTGGTGTTTCCGTATCTCAGCGACAAGCCGGACCTTTCCAAGCTGCCGAAAGGCAAGCTGCTGCCCGAGGCGCTGGCCGGCCATCCGGGCGGGCCGATCCAGTATGAGCGCGTACCGTTCAACCATCCGCTATTCATCATGTATTCCAGCGGCACCACGGGCGTGCCCAAATGCATCGTGCACGGCCAAGGCGGCACGCTGCTGCAGCACCTGAAGGAGCACCGCCTGCATGGCGACGTGCGGGCGCACGACCGCGTGTTCTATTTCACCACCTGCGGCTGGATGATGTGGAACTGGCTGATCTCCGGCCTCGCCTCCGACGCGACCCTGCTGCTGTATGACGGTTCGCCGTTCGCGGCCGGCGGCAACATCCTCTACGACTATGCCGAGGCCGAGCGCTGCACCTTGTTCGGCACCTCGGCCAAATATATCGACGCCTGCGCCAAGCAGGGGTTGGACCCGATCCGCACCAACGATCTCGCGACGGTGCGGATGATCACCTCGACCGGATCGCCGCTGGCGCCGGAGGGGTTCGACTGGATCTACCAGCATGTGAAGAAGGATGTGTGCTTGAGCTCGATCTCCGGCGGCACCGACATCGTCTCCTGCTTCATGCTCGGCAATCCGACTGGCCCGGTGTGGCGCGGCGAGATCCAGATGCGTGGCCTCGGCATGAAGGTCGAGGTGTGGGACGACAACGGCAAGCCGGTGACGGGCGAGAAGGGCGAGCTGGTCTGCACCGCGCCCTTCCCCTCCATGCCGGTCGGATTCTGGAACGACCCCGACGGCACGCGCTACAAGGCCGCCTATTTCGAGACCTATCCCAACATCTGGCGCCACGGCGACTATGTCGAGCTGACCGAGCATGGCGGCATCGTGGTCTATGGCCGCTCCGACGCGGTGCTCAATCCCGGCGGCGTGCGCATCGGCACCGCAGAGATCTATCGGCAGGTCGAGCAGCTGCCGGAAGTGGTGGAGAGCATCGTCATCGGCCAGGACTGGGACAACGACGTGCGCGTGGTGCTGTTCGTGCGCCTGCGCGATGGCGTGAAACTCGATGCGGCCCTGCAGGACAGGATCAAGAAGCAGATCCGCGCCAATACCACGCCGCGCCACGTGCCGGCCAAGATCGTGCAGGTTTCCGACATCCCGCGCACCAAGTCCGGCAAGATCGTCGAACTCGCGGTGCGCGACGTTGTGCATGGCCGCCCGGTCAAGAACAAGGAAGCGCTCGCCAATCCGGACGCGCTGGCGCTGTACGAGGGCCTGAAGGAGCTGCAGACGTGACGGACACTCGACCTTGCGCACCACTCCTTCGTCACCCCGGCCTTGAGCCGGGGTCCACTTTTCCGCCGCACCTGCGGTTCCACGATGGATCCCGGCTCAAGGCCGGGATGACGGTTTGAGAAGAGGCACGAGCAAGCGACATGACGACCACCACACCCAACTACCGCGTCAACACGCTGCTCGCCGGTGTCGCCGAGCCGGCGATCGCCGAGGCGCAAGGCTGGATCGCCGGCCGCACGTTCCCGAAGGACAAGCCGCTGATCGACGTGTGCCAGGCGGTGCCCGGCTATCCGCCGCCGGCGGCGCTGACCGATCATCTGGCGCGCATCGTCTCGGAGCCGGCGTCGTCGCGCTACACCGACATCTGCGGCCTGCCCAAGTTGCGCGCGTCGTTGGCCGAAGACATGACGCGCTTCTACGGCAGCACGATTGAACCGGCGCAGGTGATGATCACCGCCGGCTGCAACCAGGCCTTCTGCCTCGCCATGATGAGCCTGGCCCAGGCCGGCGAAGAGATCGTCATGCCTGCGCCCTACTACTTCAATTACGAGATGTGGCTGCAGATGCTGGGCATCCGCCTGGTGCCGCTGTCGTTCCGTCCGGAAGCCGGCGGCGAGCCCGACCTCGCGGAAGCGGCGCGCGCCATCGGACCCAAGACCAAGGCCATCGTCCTCGTCTCGCCCAACAACCCGACCGGCGCGGTCTACAAGCCGGAGACGCTGCGTGCGTTCCTCGCGCTGGCGCGCGAGCGCGGCATCGCGCTGGTGCTGGACGAGACCTATCGCGATTTCCTGCCGACCGATGGTGCGCCGCACGATCTGTTCTGCGATGCCGACTGGCCGCGCACGCTGATCCACCTCTACAGCTTCTCCAAGGTTTTCGCGCTGACCGGCTACCGCGTCGGCGCCATCGTCGCCGGCAGCGGGTTCATCGATCACGCGGCCAAGGCGATGGATTGCATCGCGATCTGCGCGCCGCGCATCGGGCAGGAGGCGGCGCATTTCGGTCTTGGCCATCTCGCGGACTGGCGCCAGTCCAATACGCACATGATGCGCGACCGGCGCGCGGCTTTGCTCAAGGCGTTCGCGCGCAACGACCTCGGATACGAGCTGATCTCGGCCGGCGCTTATTTCGCCTACGTGAAGCACCCGCATCGCGGCCGCAAGGCAGCGGAGGTGGCGCGCCGCCTGGTCGACCGGCAGAACCTGCTGGCATTGCCGGGCAGCGTCTTCGGTCCTAACCAGGACGACTACCTGCGTGTCGCCTTCGCCAATGTGGAGGCCTCGCTGATGCCCGAGATCGCCGCGCGGCTGGCGGCGGACGCGGCGGATCGCGGATAATGTAGCGAGACAATCAGGGGCGCCTTCCCGCACTCCCCCTCTCTCACGTCATTGCCGGGCCTGACCCGGCAATCCAAGTCCATCGCATTCGGCAGGAAATTTGGATCACCGGGTCACGATGCTTCGCATCGGCCCGGTGATGACGGTTAAAAAGGCGCATGCCCGCCATGCGCTTGATTCGGATTGTGCCGTGCGGGCCGGCCCGATAGCTTCCCGCGCATGCCGACCTGGGGTCTTTACACCATCACCGTCGTCGTCTGGGGCCTGTCCTGGCACGCCATGCTCTATCAGGTGGGTGTGGCGCCGGAGCTGTCGATCGCGTATCGCTTTGTTATGGCGGCGGCGATCATGATCGCGTTCTGTATCGCGACCCGGCGCAAGCTGGTCTTCCGCGGCCGCGACTACGGCCTGATGACGTTGCTTGGCCTGTTCCTGTTCTGCACCAACTACATCCTGTTCTATTACGCCGCCGCCTACATGACGACCGGTCTGCTCGCGGTGGTGTTTTCCATGATCACCGTGCTCAACATGGTGAATGGCGCGATCTTGTTCGGGCAGAAGATCGAGGGCCGCGTCGCGATCGCCGCTGCTTTCGGGCTGGTCGGGCTCGCGCTGACCTTCTGGTCGGACATCGTCGGGCACGAGATCAATCATCGCATCCTGACCGGGCTCGGCCTGTCGCTGCTCGGCACGCTCAGCGCCTCGTTCGGCAACATGGCGTCCATCGGGCTCGGCAAGCGCGGTGTGGGCGTGGTCGAATCCAATACCATCAGCATGACCATCGGCGCAGCGGCGTCCTTTGCCTTCGCAATGCTGCATGGCGCGCCGCTCGCCTACAATCCGGCGCCGAGCTACACCATCTCGCTGCTGTTCCTCGCGTTGTTCGCGACGGTGATCGGGTTCGGCGCGTTCCTCACATTGGCGCGCCGCATCGGCGCCGCGCGCGCCGCCTATTCGTCGGTGCTGTTTCCGATCCTGGCGCTGGCCTTGAGCGCCTGGTTCGAGGACTACCGTCCGCAGCCCGAGGCGATCCTCGGCGTCGCGCTGATCCTGATCGGCAACGTGTTCGCCTTGCGCCGCGCTCCGCGCGCAACCGCCGCGGCCGCAGAATGAGGTCTTGAATGAGCCTGAACATCCGGCCCGACATCGCTGAGCTGGAAGAGTCCAAGATCGTCGAAGTCTGGCGCATGGGCTTCGACATCCCCGACGTCATCGGCATGTGGGTCGGGCAGGGCGATCTGCCGACGCCGCGCTTCATCTGCGACGCCGCCGCGCAGGCGATGGCGTCGGGCGACACCTTCTATACCCACAAGCGCGGCATCCCGGAGCTGCGCGCGGCGCTGATCGATTATCACCGCGACCTCTATGGCGTGGAGATCGCGGACTCGCGCATCGCGGTCACCAGCAGTGGCATGAACGCCATGATGCTGATCGTGCAGACCTTGGTGTCCGCCGGCGACAACGTCGTGTGCGTGACCCCGGTCTGGCCGAACATCTTCGCCGCGATCCAGATCCAGGGCGGCGTCGCGCGCCACGTGCCGATGACCGGCACCGACCATGGCTGGGAGCTCGACATCGGTCGGCTGTTCGCGGCGTGCGATGAGCGCACCCGCGCCATCTATCTCGCCTCGCCCGGCAACCCGACCGGCTGGGTCATGCCGGAGGGGCAGCGCCGCGCCGTCCTCGCGTTCGCCAGGCAGCGCGGCATCGCGCTGATCTCCGACGAGGTCTACAACCGCCTGATCTACAATCGCCCGGTGGCGCCCTCGTTCCTGGAGATCGCCGAGCCCGGCGATCCCTTGTTCATCGTCAACAGCTTTTCCAAGACCTGGGCGATGACCGGCTGGCGCGTCGGCTGGATCATCCTGCCGCAAGGCCTGACCGACCAGCTGGACCGGCTGATCGAGTTCAATACCTCGGGTGGGCAGAGCTTCCTGCAGCACGGCTGCATCGCGGCGATCCGCGAGGGCGAGCCGTGGGTCAAATGGATGGTGGAGCGCTGCAAGCGCGGCCGCGACCTGGTGCTCGCCCGCCTCAACAGCATGAACCGGGTCTCTGTCATCCCGGCGGACGCCTCGTTCTATCTGATGCTGAAGGTCGAGGAGATGGGCGACCCGGTGGAATTCTGCAAACGCCTGGTGCGGGAGGCGCGCATCGGCCTCGCCCCCGGCACCGCTTTCGGCGCCGGCGGCGAGCAGTATCTGCGCCTGTGCTACGCCCAGGGCGAGGACCGCCTCGACGAGGCGATGGACCGGTTGCAGGCGTTCCTAGGCAAGGCCTGATCGCCACCTGAGCGCCTGGACAATTCGGGAACATCACAGGAATTTGCGGCGTACGGGCGGTGAATCCCGCTACCCAGCCTGATTTTTCTTATGCTAGGGTTTTGGCTGAGCTGATCGGGGCGGGCCTTCCCATCGGCCAACCAAAAGATTGGCCCGGGAGGCATAGGCCGGATCGGCCGTCACACATCAAGGGACTTAGGACATGAAGAAGCTTATCGGTGGTCTCGTCGCCGGCGCGGTGCTCGCGTTTTCGGCGATGACGGCCCAAGCACAGGACGTGAAGATCGGCGTTGCGGCAGAGCCGTATCCGCCGTTCTCGGAGAAGAACACCGCTGGCGAGTGGGTTGGCTTCGAGATGGATCTCTACAAGGCCGTCTGCGAGGACCAGAAGCTGAACTGCCAGCTGGTCGAGGTTGCCTGGGATGGCATCATCCCGGCGCTGCAGGAGAAAAAGATCGACGTCATCTGGTCGTCGATGTCGATCACTGACGAGCGCAAGCAGGTCATCGACTTCACCGACATGTACTATGACTCGTCGAACACCCTGATCGGCGCCAAGTCGGATGACGCGCAGCCGGACGCCGGCAATCCCGACAGCCTGAAGGGCAAGATCATCGGCGTGCAGACCTCGACCATCCACGCCAACTTCATCCAGAAGTATTTCGGCAACTCGGCCGAGGTGAAGCTCTATGACACGCTGGACAACGCGCTCGCCGACCTGAAGGCCGGCCGCGTCGACTACGTGTCGGAATCCTCAACCTCGCTGGCGCCGTTCCTGCAGTCCAACCCGGACTTCACGACCAAGGCGACCTGGCCGCTGGATCCGATCTTCGGCAACGGGGTCGGCGGCGGCGTCCGCAAGGACGACACCGAGCTGAAGGCCAAGCTGAATGCCGGCATCGCCAACGTGGTGAAGAGCGGCAAGTACGACGAGTTCCTGGCCAAGTATCCGGGCCTCGCCGAGCAGATCCAGAAGCCGCAGAGCTGAGACTGGCTGAATAGTTCAGGAGCGCCGCCCGGCCGAAAATCCGGGCGGCGTTTTGTTTTTGGTGTGCTAGAGTCGCAAGCAGGAGAACGGGCGGCACGTACTGAAGGATCGCCCGGCTCCGCATAGGGAAGGGTGGGGGAAGCATGGATCCACAGCCGTCTTTGTGGTCGCTCATGGCCTATGGCGACAACGGCTATGGCGATGAGTTCCTGCGTGGCGTTCTGTTCACGCTCCAGATTTCCGTTTGCGGTTACATCCTGGCCTTCATCCTGGGATTGCTGGGAGCGGGCGCGAAGCTCCATGGCAGCAAGGCGCTCTATCGCGTCGGAGATCTCTACACCACGCTGGTCCGGGCCATCCCGGAGCTGCTGCTGATCCTGATGATCTATTACATGGGCTCGAGCGCTCTGAACGCGGCCCTGATCGCGATCGGCATTACGGAGCGCGGTATCGACATCTCGCCATTCGCCGCCGCCGTCGCGGCCCTTGGCTTCATCTATGGGGCGTACCTAACCGACATCCTGCGTGGCGCGATCCAGGCGATCCCAAAGGGCCAGATCGAGGCCGCTCGCGCCTACGGCATGCATGCGCCGATGCGCTTCCGACGCATCGTGTTTCCGCAGATGATCCGCTATGCCATTCCCGGCATGGGCAATCAGTGGCTGAACATCACCAAGGATAGCGCGTTGGTGAGCGCCATCGGCGCGTTCGAGCTTCTGTTCGCTGCCAAGAGCGCAGCGTCGCAGACCAAGGAATACATCTTCTTCTATTCGGTCGGCGCCCTGTGCTTCCTGACGATCACGATCGTTTCCATGGTCGTATTGCAGCAGATCGAACGCCGTGCCAGTCGCGGCGTGCGGCGAGCATAGGTGGCCACGATGGACATCGCGAGCTGCTATGCCTTTCTGCACTTCGAACCCGGCCCGGGGTTCGATTGGTGCTTCCTGCTTTGGACGGTCATTCCGGCGCTGATCAAGGCGATTCCGGTGACGTTCTTCCTGCTGATCGTATCGGGAGTTCTGGGCAACCTGGCGGCCATTCCGGTCGCGTTGGCGCGGGTGTCACGCAATCCAATTCTCTGGATGCCCTCATACGCCTTCATCCTGCTGATGCGCGGAACGCCGCTGCTCGTGCAGATCTATCTGATCTATTACGGCCTGGGCCAGGTGTTCGGTGAGACGACGCTGTTCGGCAAGCCATTGATGCGCGCGGTTCCATTCCTGCGCGATGCCATCTACTACGCGGTCTTTGCCCTTACCTTGAACACGGCCGGCTACACCGGAGAGATCCTGCGTGGCGCGATCCTCGCCGTGCCGCATGGCGAAATCGAAGCGGGCAAGGCATTCGGCATGTCCAAGTTCAAGATCTTCCGGCGCATCACGCTGCCGCGTGCCATTCGCATCTGCCTGCCCACCATGAGCACGGAAGCGATCCTTCTGTTGAAGGCAACGGCGTTGGCGTCGACTGTTACGGTATACGAAGTGCTGGGCATGGCGCAGTTCATCCGCCAGCAGTCCTTCCGGACTTACGAGACCCTCATCGGCGCGGGCATCGTCTACATCGTGCTGGTCTTCATCCTGACGCGCATCCTCAACTGGCTGGAGCGCTATCTCAACAAGGACCGCGAGCGGCCGGTCTCGATCCCGCTGGCGCAGACCGTCAAGCCGTAGCCGAGCCGCTATCCGGCGTATTTCTCTGCGTTGGCCAGCGCGATGACCTGCTGTACGTCGAGCCGGCGGTCGCCGCTCACGGGCCGCATCGTGCCATAGATCCGCAGCATGCGGCGATAGCCCGCCAGGGCCGGCATATGCGCATCCAGGCTGCGGCCCTGGAAGCGGTCGAACTGACCGGCTTCCTCGATCAGGATATGCGCGGCCTCGCGATACGCGATCTCGCTCTCGGCATCGAAGCCGGAGAAGCGGATGCCGCGCCCGAGCGGGCCGGCGCCGATCTCGACCTCGCGCTTCTCGTCGACCGAGAGGTGCTTGTAGCCGCGCTCGATCGCCGACCACATGTCGAGAATTTCGCTGACCTCGCGGGCGATCGCCGCGCGGTCCGGACGATGGCCGGCCTCGCCGTTGACCGCCGTGCCGTTTTTCTCGGCGTTGAGAAGCAACGGTTTCAGGGCGTCAGGATCAATCGCGCCTTTCAGGTTGAGTGCCTTGTGGATCGCACAGCATCACAAGGATCAGTCGTTCGCCCTCGCTGAGATTCATGGTGGCCCTCGCCAAGTTCGCCGCGCTCCCCGGCGTGGCGCTCCATTCCAGGCCATCGCGGCTGAACGCCGCCTGAATTCCGCTAGGACGAGATGCGTGCCGTCCTGCTAGCGGACGTAGCTGGCGCCGTTGATGTCGAAGGTGGCGCCGGTCAGGTGCCGGACCTGGTCCGAGCACAGGAAGGCGGCGAGCGCGCCGCATTCCGCCGGGCTCGCCATGCTGCCGAGCGGGATGTCGGCGATGATGCGCTTGATGCCGTCTTCGTCGAGGCCGGTGTAGGCCATGTCCGTATCGGTGAAACCCGGTGCGATCGCGAACGCCAGCACGTTGTCCTTGGCGAAGCCGCGCGCGATGGTCTTGGTCAGCGCGACCAGCGCGCCTTTCGAGGCCGCATAGGGCCACTGGTCCGGGGCGTCGCCGCGATGCGCGGCGCGGCTGGCGATGTTGATGATCTTGCCGCCGCCATGGCCGCGGAAATGCGGGATCGCCAGCTTGCACAGTTCGGCCGGCGCATGGAGGTTCACCCGCAGGACGCGCTCCCAGGCCGATGACCACGCTTCGCTGGTGGCCTCGACGGAGACCGGCTCGAAGATGCCGGCATTGTTGACGACGACGTCGATCCGTCGCGCCGCCGCCGTCGCGGCGCGCCACAGCGCGGCCGCTGCGTCCGCCTCGCCAAGGTCGACCTGGAGCAGGTGGCAGGTCGCGGGCCGGATGGCGGCTTGGATGGCCTCGGCCGCCGCGCGGCTCTTGCTGTAGTGCAGCAAGACGTCGCCGCCCGCCGCCGCCACCGCGCGGACGATCGCTTCGCCGATGCCGCGGGAGCCGCCGGTCACCAGCACGGTCTTGCCCTTGAGGTCGATCATGGCCGGAGGGCCCGGAGGCCTACTCGTCCTTGGGACGATTGGATTGCGCCAGGGTCTCGAGCTGCTTCTGCAGCGCCTGCATCTGGGCCTTGAGGTCGTCCAGGTCAGCGGACTTGGCCTCTGGCTTGGCGCCAGGGGCAGCGGCATTGCCGGCGTCGCCGCCCGGCTGGTTGCCGCGGAACGGCGACCACATGCGCATCGCCTGCTCGAAGAAGGCGATGTTCTGCTTCGACATCTCCTGGAACCGGTCGAACGGGAAGATGCCGCCGAAGCTCTCGCGCATATAGGTGCGCATCTGCTCCTGGTTCTTGGAGAATGCTTCCATGCTCTGTTCGAGGTAGCGTGGCACCAGGAACTGCAGGTTGTCGCCATAGAGGCTGATGAGCTGGCGCAGGAAGTTGATGGGCAGCATGTTCTGCCCCTTGCCTTCCTCTTCGACGATGATCTGGGTTAGGACGGAGCGGGTGATGTCTTCCCCGGTCTTGGCGTCCTCGACCGTGAAGTCCTGGCCCTCGCGCACCATTTGCGACAGGTAGTCCAGGGTCACGTAGGACGAGGTGGCCGTGTTGTAGAGCCGCCGGTTGGCGTATTTCTTAATACGCACTGTCGGCTTGCCGTTGTCCTGACCGTTACTCATGCCCAAACGTCCCCATCCGGTGTGCTGTATGCAGCGCAGCATAGCAGGGGAGCCCCCCCGTTTGGCAATGCAATAGCTGCATTGCGAAACGCCGGAATAGGCCCGTATTATTGCCGGAAAAGCTGAGGAATCATGGCTGCTGATCCGCAACAAGCCGCCCGTTCGGCCGCGATGCAGGATGCGATGCAGGCAGAGCTGCAGACTCTGGCGCGCAAGCTCCTAGATCTCTGGCAGGATCACGTGTCGGCGCTGGCCCAGGACCCGACCCTGATGGCCCAGGCGCTGAAGCTGATGGCCGCTTACGCGCCATCCCCTTGGCCGGGGATGTCGCCAACCGGAGGACCCGGCTTTGCCCCAAACGCGTTCGCAGCAGGTCAATTCCCCGGGTTCGCCCCAGGATTCCAGTTCGGCGTCCCCGGCGCAGCGGCGCCTGGGCCCGCGCCCGCTGCCGCAGCACCTGATGCTGGCGCTGGCGCTGTGGGGGAACTCCGCCGCCGCCTGGCCGAGCTTGAAGGCCGCCTGGCAGAGCTCGAAGGGGGAGGGGCAGCCAAACCCGCTCGCAAGCGCGCTGCAAAGCCTCGCGCCGGAACTCCAAAAGGCGGATGAAGCGGCGCTGGTCGACGCCCTGACCCTCGAAGGGCATCGTCGGCTGGGGCACTTCATCGACGGCGTGCTGAGCTATCGGCGCCATCCCGGCGCGCGCGGGGCATCGGATCGGCCGGTGCTGTGGCGCGAGGGCACGACCCTGCTGCGCGACTATCGGCGCGGCAGCGATGCCTCTGCACCGCGGGTGCTGGTCGTGCCGTCCCTGGTCAACCGCTACTACATCCTAGACCTGGAGCCGGACAGCAGCTTCCTCGCCGATCTGGCCCGGCGCGGCTACGCGCCGTTCGTGGTCGATTGGGATGCGCCGGGGCCGGAGGAGCAGGGCTTCGACCTGACCCGCTATATCGCCGGCCGGCTGGAGGGCGCGCTGGACGCCGTCCGGCGCGAGCCCGGCGGGCCGATCGTCGTGGTCGGCTATTGCATGGGCGGCAACCTCGCCCTGGCGCTGGCGCTGCGGCGGCAGGCCGACATCGCCGCGCTCGCCTGCCTCGCCACGCCCTGGGACTTCCACGCCGACGGCCAGACCCAGGCGCAGCTGATCGGCGCCATCGGCCGCAGCATGGATCCGCTGTTCCAGGCGTTGGGCGAGATGCCGGTCGATGTCTTGCAGAGTTTCTTCGCCTCGCTCGATCCCCTTTCCATCCTCGCCAAGTTCCGCCGCTTCGCCGAGATGCAGGACGACCAGGCGCGCAAGTTCGTGGCGCTGGAAGACTGGCTGAACGACGGCGTCGGACTGGCGGCGCCGGTGGCGCTCGAGTGCCTGACGCAATGGTACGGCGAGAATACGACGGCGCTCGGCAAGTGGTTGATCGCCGGCGAGCCGGTGCGGCCCGAGGCGTTGCGGCTACCCGCCCTGGCGATGGTGCCGGCGGCCGATCGGATCGTTCCACCGAACAGCGCCTTGGGCTTGGCGCAGCGTCTGCCCCGTTGCGAGACCATGACTCCTGCGGCAGGTCACATCGGTATGATGGTCGGCGGGTCGGCGCGCGCCAAGGTGTGGGACCCGCTCGATGCCTGGCTCCGGCGAATTGCCGCAAGCTGAGGCCCAAGCTTGCGCCTGACACACAGGGGCCCTAACGTTTCCCTTCAAGATCCGGTTCAACGCCGAGCGGCGGCTGCGCTGCCTAAATTCCAACGGAGTTTCCCATGGCCAACACCGACGTCGTCATCGTTTCCGCTGCCCGCACCCCGATCGGCGCGTTCAGCGGCGCGCTGTCCTCGCTCCAGGCGCACGAGCTGGGCAAGATCGCCATCGTCGAAGCGCTGAAGCGCGCCAAGGTCGAGGCGGGCGAGGTGAGCGAGGTGGTGTTTGGCCATGTGCTGACGGCAGGCGCCGGGCAGAACACCGCGCGCCAGGCTGCGGTCGCGGCGGGGATTCCGACCGACAAGACTGCCTATGTCATCAATCAGGTCTGCGGCTCCGGCCTGCGCACCGTCGCGCTCGGCTACCAGGCCATCCGCAACGGCGATTCCGACATCGTGGTCGCCGGTGGGCAGGAGAGCATGAGCCTCTCGCCGCACTGCATGCATCTGCGCAGCGGCACCAAGATGGGCGACACGCAGATGATCGACACCATGATCCGTGACGGCTTGTGGGACGCCTTCAACGGCTATCACATGGGCATCACCGCGGAGAACGTGGCGGAGAAGTGGCAGATCACCCGCGAGCAGCAGGACAAGTTCGCCACCGCCTCGCAGAACAAGGCCGAAGCCGCGCAGAAGGCCGGCAAGTTCAAGGACGAGATCGTCCCCGTCACCATCAGTGGCCGCAAGGGCGACGTCACGGTGGCCGACGACGAATACATCAAGGCCGGCACCAACATCGAGATCCTCGCCAAGCTGCGCCCGGCGTTCAAGAAGGACGGCACCGTGACCGCAGGCAATGCCTCCGGCCTCAATGACGGCGCCGCCGCGCTGATCCTGATGAGTGCGGAGAACGCCGCCAAGCGCGGCCTGAAGCCGCTCGCCCGCATCGCCTCCTGGGCGACCGCCGGCGTCGATCCCGCGATCATGGGTTCAGGTCCCATCCCGGCCAGCCGCAAGGCGCTGGAGCGCGCGGGCTGGAAGGCCGAGGACCTCGACCTGATCGAGGCCAACGAGGCGTTCGCGGCCCAGGCCTGCGCGGTCAACAAGGATCTCGGCTGGGATACCTCCAAGGTCAACGTCAATGGCGGCGCCATCGCCCTCGGCCATCCGATCGGCGCGTCGGGCGCCCGCGTGTTGGTGACGCTGCTGCACGAGATGCAGAAGCGGAATGCGAAGAAAGGTTTGGCGACCTTGTGCATCGGCGGCGGCATGGGCATCGCCCTCACCGTGGAACGTTGATCGCCGGGCGCTAAGCGAACGAAAACAAGTCAGTCAGGGAGGATAAGATGGCGCGTGTTGCAGTGGTGACCGGCGGAACCCGCGGCATCGGGGAGGCGATCTCGGTCGCGTTGAAGAAACATGGCTAGGTCGCCGCGAACTATGGCGGCAACGACGCCGCCGCAGAAGCTTTCAGCCAGAAATACGGCATCCCCTCGTATAAATTCGACGTCGGCGACTTCAAGCAGTGCCAGGATGCGATCAAGAAGATCACCGCCGAGCTGGGTCCGGTCGACATCGTGGTCAACAACGCCGGCATCACCCGCGACGGCACCTTGCACAAGATGACGGCGGAGATGTGGGCGCAGGTCATGGCGACCAATCTCGGCTCTTGCTTCAACATGTCCCGCTGCGTGATCGACAGCATGCGCGACCGCGGCTTCGGGCGCATCGTCAACATCGGCTCGATCAACGGCCAGGCCGGCCAGTACGGCCAGGTGAACTACGCGGCGGCCAAGTCCGGCATCCACGGCTTCACCAAGGCGCTGGCGCAGGAAGGCGCCGCCAAGAACATCACCGTCAACGCGATCGCGCCGGGCTACATCGACACCGACATGGTGCGCGCGGTCCCGCCGCAGGTGCTGGAAAAGATCGTCGCCAAGATCCCGGTCGGCCGCCTCGGCCGCGCCGAAGAGATCGCACGCGGCGTCCTTTTCTTGGTGGCGGACGATGCCGGTTTCATCACCGGCTCCACGCTCTCGATCAACGGCGGCCAGCACATGTATTGAGGCGCCAATGGCGACGTATCCATTTGTCGAGGAAGCGGCGGCCAGTGCCGAGGTGCGCGCGGTCTATGAGGACATCAAGCAGACCCGCAAGGTCGACTGGATCAACAATTTCTGGAAGGTCATCGCCAACGACCCGGCGATGCTGAAGCGCACCTGGGAGAGCCTGAAGCAGATCATGGCCCCCGGGGCGCTCGACGCGCGCACCAAGGAGATGGTCTATCTCGCCGTCTCCATCACCAACGGCTGCGACTATTGCACCGTCTCGCACACCGCCGGCGCGCGCAAGGCCGGCATGACCGACGCCATGCTGCACGAACTGATCGCCGTCGTCGGCATGGCGAACGAGACCAATCGCATCGTCAACGCCTACCGCGTCGAACCGGACGAAAAGCTGGTCGAAGCGGCGAAGGGGCCGAAGGGCTGAACAACTGCGTTGCGACGGCTCACTTTGGTGCAGATTGCGAGCGGTACTTGGCGTCGTCCGGTTCCAGAAGGCGAAGCGACCAGCTGCGATCTCCAGCCGCGGTTCCAGGCCTGCGCTCAGTAACGCGGCGTCGGTCTCGCTCTTGTCCGTGCAATCGGCAAAATCAAACCGGAACTGTGACGCAATCACGTCGCCATAGTTCTTTTCGTTGTTTGCCTGAGCGACTCGAACCGCATCAGCAAGGTCACCGATCTCGTAAGTGTGGATATCGTGGTCGAGCGCATAGGTGCCGATACGCCACGTTGCGTCCGAGGTAATCCACCATTGCAGGGTATCCGGCAAGTCTGACGGCTCGTTCACCGGCTCCTCAATTTCCCGGATGTAGCTACTCTTGGTCGTCAATATTGCCAGCAGTAAAGTTCCACGCATCGGCCGATCACTCTATTTGGTTCCAGTTTATTTAAGGTAGCGTTCGGGCAACGAAAAGGCCCCAGGTAGCTGACTGAGCCCGCCGAAGACGGTTCGGTCTGCGTGGGCCAAAAATCTTTTCTGACCCCTGTCGGCTCCGGGGCATACTCGTTCGTCCTTTGAGAGAACGAGGTCGCCCATGCTCTATGCCGTGCTCTGCTACAACTCTGAAGACTCAGTCTTTTCCTGGTCCAAGCAGGAGGAGGAGGCGGTGATGGGAAAGCTGATCGCCGCCCAGGAGAAGATGGCTAAGGCCGGCAAGCTCGGCCCGGTCGCGCGCCTGATGCCGACCACCGCCGCCACCACCCTGCGCAAGGACCACGAGCCGGCGGTGGTGATCGACGGGCCGTTCGCCGAGACCAAGGAGCAGCTGCTCGGCTTCTACGTGGTCGATTGCGAGAATCTGGAGGAGGCGCTGGATTTCGCGCGCGATCTCGGCAACGCCAACCCCGGCGGTTCATATGAGATCCGCCCGCTGCTGGTGTTCCGTCCCGGTGATCTCAAGGTGGGAACCCTGGCGCAATGAACGACATCGCCTGGCTCGACGCCGCCCTGACCTCGGCGCGTCCCCGGGCGGTCAGCGCGTTGCTGCGCTATTTCCGCGACCTCGACAGCGCGGAGGAGGCGTTCCAGAACGCCTGCCTGAAGGCACTCGACGCCTGGCCGCGCAACGGCCCGCCGCGCGATCCCGCCGCCTGGCTCATCATGGTGGGCCGCAATGTCGGAATCGACGCCGCGCGCCGGCAGGCCAAGAGCAAGCCGCTGCCGGACGATGACTCCTTGTCGGACCTCGGCGATGCCGAGACCGCGATCGCCGAGCGCCTCGATGACTCGCACTATCGCGACGACATCCTGCGCCTGCTGTTCATCTGCTGCCATCCGGAGCTGCCGTCGACCCAACAGATCGCGCTCGCGCTGCGCGTCGTCTCCGGTCTGACGGTGGCGCAGATTGCGCGCGCCTTCCTAGTCAGCGAAAGCGCGATGGAGCAGCGCATAACCCGGGCCAAGGCCCGCATCGCCAAGGCCGAGGTGCCGTTCGAGACCCCCGGCGCGCCGGAGCGGTCGGAGCGGCTGGGCGCGGTCGCGGGCATGGTCTATCTCGTCTTCAACGAAGGCTATTCGGCGACCGGCGGCGAGCTGCCGCTGCGCGCGCCCCTGTGCGAGGAAGCGATCCGCCTGGCCCGCCTGCTGCTGCGGTTGTTCCCGAGCGAGCCGGAGATCATGGGCCTGCTGGCGCTGATGCAGCTGCAGCATGCCCGCGCGGCGGCGCGGTTCGATCAGGATGGCGCCATCATCCTGCTCGAGGATCAGGACCGCACCAAGTGGGACAGCGAGATGATTGCCGAAGGCCTGGCGCTGATCGACAAGGCGATGCGCCATCGCCGGCCCGGCGCCTATCTGGTGCAGGCGGCGATTGCCGCGCTCCATGCCCGCGCCGCGCGACCGGAAGACACCGACTGGCCGCAGATCGATCTGCTCTACGCCACACTCGAGCGATTGACGCCCTCGCCGGTGGTCACGCTCAACCGCGCGGTCGCGGTGTCGAAGGCGCAAGGACCGGAGGTGGCGTTGGCGATGATCGAGCCGCTGGCGGGAGACCTGTCCGGCTATTTCTATTTCTTCGGCGTGAAGGGCGCGATGCTGCAGAAGCTGGGCCGCACCGAAGAGGCGCGCATCGCCTTCGACCGCGCCATCGCCCTCGCCAACAACGCGGCGGAAGCGTCCCATATACGCGGGCAGCTCGACCGCCTGCAGCAGGACAACGCGCCGGCAGCAAAAAAAGTTTGAGGGGCGTGTCGGAACCTCGTGGCTCCATTCGTCCTAGGGACAGAGAGCTGAGAATGAGGAGCCGACGATGTCCACCGCCACCCCCATCAACCACGAGCTGGTCCTGACCCGCCTGATCGACGCGCCGCGGGAAAAGCTGTTCCGCTGCTGGACCGAGCCGGCGCTGATGAAGAAATGGTTCGCGCCGCTGCCTTGGACCGTCACGCACGCCGAGATGGATTTGCGGCCGGGCGGCGCCAGCCTGATCGTGATGCGCAGTCCGGAAGGACAGGAATACCCCAACCCGGGCGTCGTCCTGGAGGTGGTGAAGAACGAGAAGGTGGTGTTCACCGACGCCTACACCAAGGCCTGGGAGCCGTCCGGCAAGCCGTTCATGACTGCGATCGTCACCTTCGAGGACGAAGGCGGCAAGACCCGCTATACCGCGCGCGCCCTGCACTGGACGGCGGAGGACAAGAAGACCCACGAAGAGATGGGCTTCCACCAGGGCTGGGGCCAATGCGCCGACCAGCTCGCCGCTCTCGCCGCCAAGATCTGAGTTCCGTTTGCGACGCCATGGCGGCCCACTCTGTTCTCCTGGAGTGGGCCGCCGCCCCACTCAGACACAGAGGAGATGAATCATGACCAGCACGAGCAAGACCGAGATTCAAAACCTGATCACCGACCTGTCGAAGGCCTTGCACGACAAGGACGCCAGGCGCGTGCTGTCGCACTACGCGCCGGGCAGCGTGATCTTCGATCTCGCGCCGCCGCTGAAGCACGAGGGGTCGGGAGTCGGCAGCGAGCAGGGACTCAAGGAATGGTTCGCGACGTGGCAGGGGCCGATCGGCCACGAGACCCGCGACGTCAGCATCACCGCCAACGGCGACGTCGCCTATTGCCATGGTTTAATCCGGATCAGCGGAACCAAGGTCGGCGGCGAGCACGCCGATGTCTGGGCGCGGCAAACCACCTGCCTGAAGAAGATCGACGGCGCCTGGAAATCACGCACGACCATATGTCGGTGCCGTTCTACATGGATGGCAGCTACAAGGCCGCCGTCGATTTGAAACCATAGCCACACAGCCCGGCGGCACGAGGATGCGTCCCGTGGGCATAGATGAGAGGGAAACACCCATGGAATCGATCGCTTCAAACTCCAAGGCCGCGCGCTGGACGGGATACGCGATGAGCGGCCTGGTCATCCTGTTTCTGCTGTTCGATGGCGGCATCAAGCTGGTGCCGCTGGAGATCGTGACGCAAACGTCGGGCGAGATCGGCTTGCCGACCGACCCTTCGTTCGCGCGCCTGCTCGGCATCCTGACGCTGATCGGCGTTGGGCTCTACGCAATGCCGCAGACCGCGGTGCTCGGCGCCATCCTGCTGACCGGCTACATGGGCGGCGCGATCGCGACCCACCTGCGCATCGGCAGTCCGCTGTTCAGCCACACCTTGTTCGGCGTCTATCTCGGCCTGCTGATCTGGGGCGGGCTCTATCTGCGCGAGCCGCGCCTGCGCGCCCTCATTCCCTTCCGCCGCTAGACTACGAGCGGCTTGCGACGATCGCGGCCGTGCCGGCCATCACCGCAGCGCTGCCGCGATTGGCGTAGCGCACCGTGCGCGGCGAGGTGATCAGGCGGCGGGCGTACGAGGCGCTGATCATGTAGGCCGCGAGCACGGCGGAATACACGACAGTCAGGAGCGCCACCAGCTCGGCAAAGGTCGCGAGGCTGATGCCGGCGAGCGGCACCAGGTTGGGCAGCAGCGCCAGATAGAACAGCATGGTCTTGGGATTGCTGATCGCCATGGCAAGGCCCCCCAACACCGAGCCCAGAGGCGGCCTGCGCGGCGGCGGCTGCATCGGATCGGCGGCCGGCGCGGTCCACATCCGGTACGCGAGATAAACCAGGTAGGCGGCGCCGAGATACTTCAGCGCCACCATCACTCCGTGCGCCTGTTCAGCCACGGCGGCGAGGCCGAACACTGCTGTCGCCAGCCACACGATGTCCCCCAGAACCAAGCCGACCGCAAACCCGATGTTGCGCGCCGGCCCCAGGGTGAGGACCCGGGCGATCAGGACGGCAACGGTCGGGCCCGGCGTCGCGACCGCGACGGCCAGGACGGCGGCGAACAGCAGGATCGCACTTAGAGCCATGGAATTCCTCGCTTATCGGGTCGGAAAAGGTCGCCGGACCAAGACTAAATTCACTGATTTCGCAGTGCTTTAAGTCAAATTTAACCGAACCTGTCAACGATGGCAGCCGAAGGAGATCAGGATGGCCAAGGCGCCGGAAGAGAAGGAGCCCGCATCGGGCGAAGCGATCGCGGTCGTGCCAAGCGACCTCGACGAGAAGACCCATGCCGAAATGCTGATGATCTATAACGAGTGCGCGAACTCCGTGCGCTTCGCGAAGTCGCAGCAGTGGACCACCACCGGCGGTGCGCTGGCGATTTTCATGGCCCTCGGCATCCTGGGCGAACTCGGACCGCATTACGGCTTCCTCACCACCGCCATCGTCATCATTTCCATGGTGGTGAGCGGCGGCAGCATCTATTCGCTGGCGATCTTCCAGTTCTGGCAGCAGGCCGAGCGCGGCAAGCTCAACATGATCGCCGAGCGCTTCTCCAACGTGCTGCGCGACGTGCGCGCCTATCTGCCGCCGCGCGAAGCCAACGTGCACCGCTACATCCTGTTGTTCTTCATGCTGGCGATCATCCTGGTCGCCAACTGGCTGCTGATCCTGTACCTGCAGCCCTACATCCACTTCGGCAAGTGATGCGGTTCGCTTGACAGCCCGGCGGCGGCGTGCGACCCACGCCGCCCATGTCGACGGCCACCAATTCAGAACGCCAACGATTGCGCGCCACGCTGATCGGCTTCATCGCCATCCTGCTGTGGGCGACGCTGGCCCTGTTCACCACCGCGACCGGCCAGGTGCCGCCGTTCCAGCTGCTCAGCCTCACCTTCGGCATCGCCTTCGCTGTTTCGCTGCTGCGCTGGGCGTGGCTGATGCGGCGCGACGCGGCTGCGTTCCGGCGCATCTTCCGGCAGCCGGCTGCGGTCTGGCTGCTCGGCATCGCCGGGCTGTTCGGCTATCACGCGCTCTATTTCACCGCGCTCGATCATGCGCCGCCGGTCGAGGCGAGCCTAATCTGCTTCCTGTGGCCCTTGCTGATCGTGCTGCTGTCGGCCTCGCTGCCGGGTGAGCGGCTGCATTGGACGCACCTGCTGGGCGGCGCGCTCGGCCTTGGCGGCGCCATCCTGCTGGTGCTGCAGAAGGCCGATGGTGCGGTCGCGTTCCAGGCGCAGTACATCGTCGGCTATCTGGCGGCGCTCGGCTGCGCCGTCACTTGGTCGATCTATTCGGTGATGAGCCGCCGCTTCGGCCACGCGCCGACCGACCTGGTCGGCGCCTTCTGCGGCGCCACCGCCTTGCTCGGCGTCATTGCGCATGTGCTGGTGGGCGAGCCGACAGTGTGGCCCGCCGATGCCTGGGAATGGGCCGCGATCGTGGCGCTGGGCCTGGGGCCGGTGGGCGTCGCCTTCTTCGTGTGGGACTACGGCGTGAAGCACGGCGACATCAAGGCGCTCGGCGCCTGCTCCTACGCTTCGCCCTTGCTCTCGACCGTGCTGCTGATCCTCGCCGGCAAGGCGGAGGCGACGATGACCGTCATCGTCGCCTGCCTGATGATCATCGCCGGCGCCGTGATCGCCTCGCGCGACTTATGGAGCCGTCGCGCTTCTAGTCGTGCGGCAGCGTCTTCTTGAACGAGGCGCGCTCGCAGAAGGTCTTGTGCCAAGCGGCGAGCTTGGGATGCGCCGGCCGCCAGTCCTCCGCCTTGAAGCGGAAGTCGAGATACTCGAGCAGAATCGACACCGTCATGGTGCCGATGTCGAGCTGCGGACCGAGGTGATCGGCTTCCAGCGCCGCTAGGCCCTGCGTCACCTTCAGCTTTTGCTTCTTGTCCCAGTCGGCGGAGCGCAGGTTCTCCGGCTTGCGGCTTTCCATCATGCGCAGGATGGCGGCGTCGATCATGCCGTCGGCCAGCGCCTGCCGGCGCAGCGCGGTCCAGCGCGCGGAACCTGCCGGCGGGAAGAACTTTCCGCCCGATTGCGCGTCGAGATACTCGCAGATGACGCGCGAATCGTACAGCTTCGACCCGTCGTCCAGCGCCAGCGCCGGCACCTTGTTCAAGGGATTGTCTTTGCCGTGGTCGCTGTTCGGATCGGCGGTATTGGTCTTCACCAGCTCGATCTTGTCGATCTGCCCGGTTTCGATCGCCAGCACGTGCACCTTGCGCACGAACGGCGAAGTGGTGGAATAGCGGAGTTTCATGGGGTCGGCTCCTGGTCGCGAGTGGGTGCAGCTAGAATTTATCCTTGGCGGCGCGGATCGCGCCGAACGCGGTGGCGGGGTCCTTCTTGGGTCCGCCGAATTTCTCCAGCAGGCGCGGCTGGTCGCAGCGCAGGAAGGGATTGCAGAACTTCTCGATGCCGAGATTGGACGGGATGGTCTTGTCGCCCTGCGCGCGCGCATGCTTGACCGCTTCGGCGAATTCGACCAGGTCGCGGTTCTCCGGCTCCACCGTGAGCGCGAAGCGGCAATTGCTCTCGGTGTATTCGTGGCCGCAATAGATCCAGGTATCGTCCGGCAGCGCGCGCAACTTGGTGAGCGAGCTCCACATCTGCTGCGCGGTGCCTTCGAAGGTGCGCCCGCAGCCGATCGAGAACAGGGTGTCGCCGCAGAACACCGCCTTGCTGCCGGCGAAATAGAACGCGATGTGGCCGCGGGTGTGGCCGGGGATGAACAGCACGTCGGCCTCATGGCCGGCGAAATTGAAGCCGCTCTGCTCGTCCACAGCCTGGTCGATGCCGGGTATGCGTTCGCGGTCATAGGCCGGGCCGACCACGATCGCGCCGGTCGCCTCCTTGATGCCGAGGTTGCCGTCGGTGTGATCCCAATGGTGATGGGTGTTGAGGATATGGCTGATGCGCCAGCCGCGCTCCTTGGCGGCCGCCAACATGGGCGCCGCCATAGACGGGTCGACCGCCGCGGTTTTGCCGGTCGCCGCATCGTTGACCAGGTATCCGTAATTATCCTTCAGCAGCGGAATGACCGCGATCTCAAGCTCTTTGGTCGACATGCTGGCTCCCAGATTTCCCGGCCCACGATAGCAGGGGATGTGGCATAATCAACGCACCTCAAAGCGGGAAAAATAGCGGCGGATGTGGCAGGACGTCGGCGACCTCAAGCATTTCTATGACCGGGAAATCGGCCATACCGCCCGGCACCTGCTGCGCCTGCGCATCCGCAGCCTGTGGCCGGACTTGACCGCCCAGCGCCTGCTCGGCATCGGCTATGCGATACCCTACCTGCGCCAGTTCCTGGGGGAGGCTGAGCGGATCGGCGCCATCATGCCGGCGGCGCAGGGCGTGATGCCCTGGCCGCGCGACGGCGCGGGCATGACCGTCCTCTCCGACGAGACCGAACTGCCGTTCCAGGACAATTCCATCGACCGCATCCTGCTGGTCCATGCGCTGGAATCGAGCGAGCACCCCGGCGACATGCTGAAGGAATGCTGGCGCGTGCTGGCAGGCGGCGGCCGGCTGATGGTGGTGGTGCCGAACCGGCGCAGCTACTGGTCGCACCTCGAGCGCACGCCGTTCGGCCACGGCCAGCCTTTCACCCAGGCGCAAGCGACGCGCCTCTTGCGCCTGAACGGCTTCACGCCATTGCAGTCGGAGCGCGCGCTGCTGTTCATGCCGTTCTCCTGGCGCGCCTGGCTCAAGGCCGCGCCGGGCTGGGAGCGCATCGGCCGCCGCTGGTTCTCGACCTTCGCCGGCGTCATCGTGATCGAGGCCATGAAGCAGCTCTACGGCGCCGCGCCCACCAAGGCGGTGAAGCGCCGAGTGCGCTTCAGCGCGCCGATGGGGATTCCGGCGCCGGCGACGCGCGAGATGGAACCGCTCTAGTCCTGCCGCCGCAGCAGGAACAACCCTTGGCGACCAGGATGGCGAGATTTCTTTGCCCTTGGCTGGAGTGCGGGCATTTGGCCCCTTTGCTTTTGGGCCCTCCCCGGACTATCACTGAGCGCCTTCCACCCCGGACCTTGAGCCTATGACCGGCCCTGACAAGCAGCTTGCGGCCCTGCGCGCCGAGATCGACGCGGTCGACAGCCGGCTGCACGACCTGTTGATGCGGCGCACCGACCTTGCCGTCCAGGTGGGCGAGGTGAAGGCGCGCGTGCAGCCGCTGGGCGGCACGCCGGCCGACGGGTCCAAGTTCATCCGCCCGGCCCGCGAGGCGCTGATCCTGCGCCGGCTGGTGGGGCGCCACCAGGGCAAGCTGCCCAAGGCGGTGATCGTGCGCATGTGGCGGGAGATGATCTCCGCCCTGCTGCAGGTCGAGGGGCCTTTTGTGGTCGCGGTTCAGGCGCCCAAGGGCGACACCGCTTTGTGGGACCTGGCGCGCGATCATTACGGCAGCCGGGTGCGCATCACGCCGGTGGCCGGCAGCGGCGACGTGCTGAACGCGGTCGCGCGCGGCAAGGCGACGGTCGGCATCCTGCCCATGCCTAGGCTGGGCGAGCGCAGCCCCTGGTGGCCGCAGCTGTTGGCCAAGGACGAAAGCGTTCCGCATGTCATGGGCCGCCTGCCGTTCGGTGATATCGGCAATGTCCGTGATGCCAAGGCAGAGGCGATGGTGATCGGCCGCGCGCCCAACGAGCCGACTGGCGATGACAGGAGCTGGGTTGTGCTGAGCTTGAACAAGCCGCGCTCGCGCCGCGCCATCCTGGCCGCCGCCAAGGCGCTGCAGCCCGATGCGCACCTCTGCCTCGACCGCACCAGCAAGAGCCGCGAGTGGCTGCTGGATGTGGCGGGTTTTGCGAGCGAGGTTGAAGGCGCAATTGCCGCGCTTGGCGAAGCGCTGGGTGCGGAGGCGCGAGTGCTCGGCAGCTATGCGGTGCCGCTGCCGGCGGCCGCGCTCGCCAACGATTCGAGTCACTGAGGAGTTTCAAGGTTGAACGACATGTCGCTCAAGGTGCGTCCCGGGATCCTGGATATCGCCGCCTATGTGCCGGGCGATCATTCGCTGCCGGGCGAGGGGCCGGTCTATCGCATGGCCTCCAACGAGAGCGCACTGGGCCCGAGCCCGAAGGCGATCGAGGCCTATCGCGCGCTGTCGGCCGAGTTGCATCGCTATCCCGACGGCGCCTCGAAGTCGCTGCGCGCCGGGCTCGGCCGCACCTACGGCATCGAGCCCGACCAGATCGTCTGTGGCGCCGGCTCCGACGACGTCCTGCAATTGCTGGTGCGCGCCTATGCCGGTCCGGGTGACGAGGTACTCTACACCCAGCACGGCTTTCTGGTGTACCCGATCGCGGCCAAGGCGGTGGGCGCGACGCCGGTCGCCGCGCCGGAAACCGACCTGCGCACCGATGTCGACGCGCTGCTGAAGGCGGTGACGCCACGCACGCGCATCTGTTTCGTCGCCAATCCCAACAACCCGACCGGCAGCTACGTGTCGAGCGCCGAGCTGAAGCGCCTGCGCGCCGGCTTGCCCAGCAACGTGCTGCTGGTGGTCGACGCGGCCTATGCCGAGTATGTCGATCTGCCCGACTATGAATCCGGCCTCGACATGGTGAAGGCGCACGACAACGTCGTGATGACCCGCACCTTTTCCAAGATCTTCGGCCTGGCGGCGCTGCGCCTCGGCTGGGCCTATTGCCCGCCGGCGGTGGCCGACGTGCTGAACCGCATCCGCGGCCCCTTCAACGTGCCAGCGCCGGCGCAGGCCGCCGGCGTCACCGCGCTGGCCGACCGCGAGCATCTGGGCAAGGCCAAGGCGCACAACGACCGCTGGTTGCCGTGGTTCGCGCAGCGCATGCGCGCGCTCGGGCTGCATCCCTATCCCAGCGTCGCCAACTTCGTGCTGGTGAAGTTCCCGAGCGACCCCAAGCTCAATGCCGAGACCGCGCTGAAATTCCTGAACGACCGCCGCATCCTGCCGCGCCGGGTGGCGGCCTATGGCCTGCCCGATTGCCTGCGCGTCACCATCGCGGACGAAGCAGCGGTCAAGGCCTGCGCCGACGCGCTCGACGCCTTCGTGAAGGGAGCGGCGACGCAATGAGCGAAGTGTTGTTCGACAAGGTCGCGATCATCGGCGTCGGCCTGATCGGCTCGTCGATCGCCCGCGCCGCACGCAAGCACAAGCTGGCGAAGCACATTTCCATCGCCGATTCTTCGGAGGAAGCGCGCAGGATCGCGGCCGAGCTGAATCTCGGCGAATCCATTCATGCCGACCCGGGCGAAGCCGCCAAGGACGCCGACCTCACGCTGGTCTGCGTGCCGATCGGCGCCTATGCCGAGGTGGGGCAAGCCATCGCGCCGAACTTGAAGTCGGGCAGCATCCTCTCCGACGTTGGATCGGTGAAGCAGGCGGTGCTGCGCGACCTCGGCCCGCTGGTGCCGGACCACGTGCATTTCATCCCCGGCCATCCGATCGCCGGCACCGAACATTCCGGGCCGGCGGCCGGTTTCGCCGAATTGTTCGATGGCCGCTGGACCATCCTGACGCCACTGCCCGGCTGGGACGAAGCGGCGGCCGGCAAGCTCGCGCAGTTCTGGAGCAGGATGGGCGCGATGGTCGAGACCATGGAGCCGGTGCATCACGACCAGGTGCTGGCCATCACCTCGCACCTGCCGCATCTCATCGCCTACACCATCGTCGGCACCGCGACCGGGCTCGAGGAGCACACCCAGCGGGAGGTCATCAAGTTCTCCGCCTCCGGTTTCCGCGACTTCACCCGCATCGCCGCATCGAACCCGATCATGTGGCGCGACATCTTCCTCAACAACCGTGAGGCGGTGCTGGAGATGCTCGGCCGATTCAGCGAGGACCTGACCGCTTTGCAGCGCGCCATACGCTGGGGCGAAGGCGAAAAGCTCGAAGACTGGTTCACCCGCACCCGCGCCGTCCGCCGCTCGATCATCGATGCCAAGCAGGCGTAAACACTGCGAGAGCATGGCCGAGGTGCGCGCCGAGATCGACGCACTCGACCGCGCCATTGTCGCGCTGCTGGCGGATAGGCTGCACTACATCGACGAAGCGGCGCGCATCAAGGTGAGCCGCGATCAGGTGCGCGACGACGCACGGATCGCGGATGTACTCGGCAGGGTCACGGCCGAGGCGCACCGTCTGGGCGCCGACGGCAACGTCGTCGCGGCCGCCTATCGATCCCTGATCGAAGCATCGATCCTGCACGAACAGGAGGCGTTCGACCGGCGCTTGAGCCGCTAGGCGAACATGTGTACGCCGAGCACCAGCCGCCGGCCCTTTGTGACCGGCAGCACTTCGTGCAGCAGGCTGGCCGACCACACGATCGCGGTGCCGCATTCGACCGCATAGAGCTGCTCGCCATATTCGCGGAAGCGCAGTTCGCCGCCGGCGTAGTCGCCGGCATTCAAATTGATCGTCATTGTGAAGCGACGGTTGGCGTTGGTCGGGGTCGAGTTGTCGCGGTGCGGGTTGAGGCGGCCGCCGGCGCGCGCCTCGTAGCCGGCGATGCGGTAGCCTTCGCGCTGCAGGCCGGTCGCCTGGAACGCCTTCCTGATCTCCGGCAGCAGGCGCCGGCGCAGGCGGCCGTCGATGAAGCGCTGCAGCGCTTCGTCCTGCACGATGTATTCGACCGCGCGGCCGTAGCTGCCGTCATGCACCACCTTGAAGTCGCCGGTCTCCTGCTTCGTGCCGGGGTTGGTGAAGCCGTCGGTCGGGTATTCCGGCACGTCGCGGCGCCAGACCGCGGCCAGGAACGCGCAATCCTCGAGGCTCAGCATGCGCGGCAGGACCAGGACCGGCGGATGCGCTTGAAGCCTCACGGCAGTCCGGGCGGCGCCGAGCCGGCGCAGCTCCGCCAGCGCCTCCGCCGCCATCGCCGCCGGCTCCATCCGCTCCAGCACGCGCGCCACGCGATGGCCGGGATCGAGCATGAACAGAACGATGGACGGGTCGACCGGGAAGGGATCGACGCCGTAGCCTTTGAAGATGTCGGCGCGGGTGTCGGCGAGGATCGCGAAGGGCAGCGAGAGGCGGTCATGCACCGCTGCGTTCGCCTCGATGCCCTGCCGGCTGATCGCGAACAGAGCCGCTTGCGCTGCCGCCAGCTCCGCTGCGCAAGCGCGGAAGGCAATCAGGCTCGGCTCGTCCAGCACGGGACAGAACAACAGCAGGATCGGCTTGCCGGCCAGCCGGTCGGCCCCGGTAGAGGCGTGAGCTCCGGTGTGATCGGGCGCATGAACAACGGGTGCGGTATCGCCGGCATCGAGCAGGCGCGCCGGCCGCCGCCGCAACAGCGGCGCGTTGGGCGAGACGGCAGTCATGGATGCCTTACCCTCGATTCCGACCTCCCCGGCAATCGGAATTTCCACTCACACGATAGCTGCGCACCAGCCGTTCCAATCCGCTTGTATGGTGGCCGCCAAACTGTTGATGACTGATTTCGGCGCAGCGGCATGGCAGGATACCCGCCGATCCCAGGCAGCGAGGAATCCTTGGCGGACAGCACTTCTCGAAGACCGAACCTCGCCGGCGAGCTGGCCTTGCTCGGAATATTGGCGACTCTGTGGGGCGCCTCCTACACCTTTATCAAGGTCGGGGTGGAGACGATCCCGCCGGTAACCTTGATCGCGGCGCGCACCTTGATCGCCGGGTCGATCCTGCTCTTGGTGATGCGCGTGCGCGGCATCGCGCTGCCGAGGGACCGCGGACTGTGGCTGAGCTTTCTCGTGCAAGCCTGCATCAACAGCGTCATCCCCTTCACGCTGATCGCGTGGGGCGAGAAGACGGTCGATGCCGGCCTCGCCACCATCCTCAATTCCACCTCGCCGATTTTCACCTTCCTGCTCACCGTCCTGCTGGTGCGGCACGAGGCTGCGACCGCGCGCAGGCTGTTCGGCGTGGTGGCGGGCATGACGGGCATTTGCCTGATCGTTGGATTGGAAGCGCTCGGCGGGTTTGGCGACGCCTTGATTGCGCAACTCGCCATCGTCGCCGCCACCGTGAGCTATGCGGGCGCGGCGATCTTCGGGCGGCGCTTCAAGGAGCTCGATTCGATCGTGCCGGCGGCCGGCTCCATGCTGTGCGGAACAGCGATCCTCATTCCCGCCAGCCTGGCGATCGATCGACCGTGGCTGCTCACGCCGTCCATGGATTCCATCCTGGTGCTGCTCGCGCTGTCGGTGTTTTGCACCGCGGTCGCCTTCACCATCTATTTCCGGCTGCTCGACACGCTGGGCTCGGTCGGCACGACTTCGCAGGCCTATCTGCGCGTGCCGATCGGCGTCGCCATCGGTGTCGTCTTCCTGGGCGAGACGCTGACCTCCACCGCCTGGCTCGGCCTCGCCTGCGTGGTGCTCGGCGTCGCCGCCATGACCATTCCGGCGCGCAAGCCGGCGCTCCAGACCTAGCTCCAGCCGCAGGACCTCAGCGCCGCGCGCATGTGCTCCGGCGGCTCTGCGGTCACCGCGATCGGCGGCTTGTTCTTGCTGAGCGGCAGCACGATGCCGCGCGCATGAAGATGCAGCGGCTGCTGGCGCCGCTGGTCGGGGAGCGCGCCGTACATCGGTTCGCCCAGGATCGGGCAGCCGAGTTCCACGCAATGCACCCGCACCTGGTGGGTGCGCCCGGTCTCCGGCTTCAGCTCCAGCCAGCTGAGCCCATCGCCGCTGCCCAGCACGCGATAGGTCGTGGCGGCTGGCTGGCCCTTCGGATCGACCACCATGCGCCAGCCGCCATCCTTGCGCGTGGTCTTGAGCAAGGGCGCTTCGATGCGGCCCTCAGCTTGCGCCGGCGCGCCGACGACGACGGCCCAATAGGTCTTGTCGACCAGCCCGCCCTGGAACAGCCGCCCCAGCTTGGACAGTGCCTTGCGGTGCCGCCCGAGGACCAGGCAACCCGAGGTGTCGCGGTCCAGCCGGTGCGCCAGGCCCGGCGGCGCCGGCAGGCCGAAGCGCAGGGCATCGAAGCATTGCTCCAGGTTGGGCCCGCCGCCCGGCCCGGCATGAACCGGCAGCCCGGCCGGCTTGTCCAGCACCAGGATCAGGCCGTCGCGATACAGCAGGCGTGCCTGGATCTGTTCGGGGGAGAGCGGTGGTTTGGCCATGGTCGCGCCTTCTTACCCGGCCTTTGAGGCACTTTCAAAGAATCGGGCAAAGATCGACAAAGGGGCCGGGTTTTATGGTGAAATGGGGGTGCGATGCTGAACTATCCACGCGATTTGTCCGGGTACAACGGAAACCCGCCGCTGGCCGACTGGCCGGGCGGCGCGCGGGTCGCTGTCCAATTCGTCCTCAACTACGAGGAGGGTGGGGAGAACTGCATTCTCCACGGCGACCAGGCCTCCGAGACCTTCCTCAGCGAGATCATCGGCGCCCAGCCGTTCCTTTCCGCGCGCCACATGTCGATGGAATCGATCTACGAATACGGTGCACGTGCGGGCGTGTGGCGGCTGCTTGACCTGTTCAAGTCGCGCGGCGTGCCGCTGACGGTGTTCGCGGTGGCAATGGCGGCGGAGCGCCATCCGGCCGTGATCGAGCGCTGCCTCGCCGACGGGCACGAGATCGCCAGCCACGGCTACCGCTGGATCAACTATCACGGCGTGCCGGTCGAGTCCGAGCGCGAACACATGGCCAAGGCCATGGAAATCCTGACCCGGATCTGCGGCTCGCGGCCGCTCGGCTGGTATACCGGCCGCACGTCGGAGAACACGCGCAAGCTGGTCGCGGAGCATGGCGGCTTTCTCTACGACGCCGACGATTATTCCGACGATCTGCCGTTCTGGTCCAAGCTGGTCGATGGGCCGCATCTCATCGTGCCCTACACCCTCGATGCCAACGACATGCGCTTCGCCGCGGCGCAGGGCTTCAACTCCGGCGACCAGTTCTTCGCCTACCTCAAGGACGCGTTCGACACGCTCTACGAAGAAGGCGCGAAATCGCCCAAGATGATGTCCATAGGCCTGCATTGCCGGCTGGTCGGGCGGCCGGGACGCTTTGCCAGCCTCAAGCGCTTCCTCGATTACGTGCTCAAGCACGACAAGGCGTGGGTCTGCCGGCGCATCGACATCGCGCGCCACTGGCACCAGCGCCATCCCTATCAACCTGCACGGTGACCGTGATGATGGAACAGCCGCAACATCCGTTCGGCAGCAACCTGGTGAACCTGGCCGATGCGCGGCTGGGGGCGGAGGCGATCTTCGCCACCGACGATTTCTTCGCGCCCAAGGAGCGGATGCTGAACCCCGAACCGGCGGTGTTCATCGCCGGCAAGTATGACGATCACGGCAAGTGGATGGACGGCTGGGAATCGCGCCGCAAGCGCACCGAGGGGCATGATTACTGCGTGGTGAAATTAGGCCTGCCGGGCTCCATCGCCGGCTTCGACCTCGACACCAGCCACTTCACCGGCAACTACCCGCCAGCCGCGTCGATCGAGGCGTGCTGGATCCCCGAAAATCAAACCGGGGGCGTGCCCGGCCACAACACCGAATGGAGCGAGATCGTCCCGGCCACCAGCCTCAAGGGCAACTCCCATCATTTCGTGGCGGTGACAGACGAGCGCGCCTGGACCCATCTGCGGCTCAACATCTACCCTGATGGCGGCATGGCGCGGCTGCGCGCCTACGGCAAGGTCGCGGTCGACTGGTCGCAGGTCGATCGCAAGCAGCTGGTGGATCTCGCCGCAGTCACCAATGGCGGACGTTCCATCGCCTGCAGCGACCAGCATTATGGCTCGCCGATGCAGGTGCTCTATCCCGGCCGTGGCGTCAACATGGGCGACGGCTGGGAGACGCGGCGGCGGCGCGAGCCCGGCAACGACTGGGCGATTTTCGCCCTTGGCCATCGCGGCCACATCCGCAAGGTCGAGATCGACACCGCGCATTTCAAAGGCAACTATCCCGACCGCTGCTCGATCCAGGCGGCCGATGTCTCCGGCGGCACCGACGACTCGCTGATCACGCAATCCATGTTCTGGCGCACCTTGCTGCCGGAGCAGAAGCTGGAGATGGACCGCCCGCACGTCTTCCAGAAAGAGGTGGCGGAGCTCGGCGCCATCACCCATGTCAGGCTCAACATCATTCCCGACGGCGGCGTCAGTCGTATGCGCCTCTGGGGCGAGCTTATCTAGGAGGCGGCGATGGCACGCGTTCCCGTTCAACCGCTGACCCGCGACTCATTCCGCCCTTATGGCGATGTGGTCGAGATCGGCGACAGCCGCCACTACACCATCAATCAGGGCTTTGCCGAGCGCTACGCCGACATGGCGAAGCTCGATCTACTCGAAGACAGTGGCGCGCCCAATGTCGGCATTGTGCGCGCTAAGCCGCGGCAATTCCCGCTGCAGGTCAAGCTGATGGAACGCCATCCGAAAAGTTCACAGCTTTTCATTCCACTGGTGGCGCGCCCATTCCTGGTATTGGTCGCGCCACCGGCCGATCAACCTGAAAACATCATCGGTTTCAAGACCATGGCGGGGCAGGGCGTCAATTACGGCCGCGGCGTGTGGCATCATCCGCTCATCGCCCTCGACCAAAGTACGGATTTCCTGGTCGTGGACCGGCATGCCAAGGATGAGAATTGCGACGAGGTCGCCCTCGAGCATCTTGATCTTTGGATTGGAGAGATTTGACGTGACATTGCCTGGCGTTTCGGTTGCCCCGCTTCCTGAGTCCACATTCCAGCAAATCCTGACACCCGAGGCCTTGAGCTTCGTGGTCGAGCTCGAGCGCAAGTTCGGGCCAGAGCGCCTGCGCCTGCTCGAGGCGCGCAAGCAGCGGCAGACGCGGCTCGACGCTGGCGACAAGCCGGACTTCCTGAAGGAGACCGCGCACATCCGCGCCGGCGACTGGAAGGTGGCGCCGCTGCCCAAGGACCTGCTCGATCGCCGCATCGAGATCACCGGTCCCGTCGACCGCAAGATGGTGATCAACGCGCTCAATTCCGGCGCCTCCTGCTACATGGCGGATTTCGAGGATTCGACTGCGCCGACCTGGGCCAACCAGCTCGACGGCCAGCGCAACCTGATGGACGCGGTGCGCCGCCAGATCACCTTCGACGATCGCGGCAGCGGCAAGGCCTATCGCCTCAACGAGAAAACCTCGGTGCTGCTGGTGCGGCCGCGCGGCTGGCACTTGCCGGAAAAGCACATCAAGGTCGACGGCCACCCGATGTCCGGCAGCCTGTTCGATTTCGGGCTCTATTTCTTCCACAACGCCAGGGAACTGGTTGCGCGCGGCACCGGGCCCTATTTCTATCTGCCCAAGCTCGAATCGCATGTCGAGGCCCGGCTGTGGAACGACGTGTTCGTGTTCGCGCAGGCGAAGCTCGGGGTGCCGAAGGGCACCATCAAGGCGACGGTGCTGATCGAGACCATCACCGCCGCGTTCGAGATGGACGAGATCCTGTACGAGCTGCGCGATCATTCCGCCGGGCTCAATTGCGGACGATGGGACTACATCTTCAGCTTCATCAAGAAACTCGCGCGCGACCCGAAGGCGGTGATGCCGGATCGCGCCAGCGTCACCATGACCGCGCACTTCCTGCGCTCCTATTCGCTGCTGGTGATCAAGACCTGCCACCAGCGCGGCGTCCACGCGATCGGCGGCATGGCGGCGCAGATCCCGATCAAGAACGATCCGGCCGCCAATGACGCCGCGCTGGCCAAGGTGCGCGCCGACAAGGAGCGCGAGGCGACCGACGGTCATGACGGCACCTGGGTCGCGCATCCCGCCCTGGTGCCGATCGCCAAGGAGATCTTCGACCGCTTGATGAAGGAGCCGAACCAGATCGCGCGCCAGCGTCAAGACGTGCACGTGACCGCCGCCGACCTGCTGGCGGTGCCCAAGGGCGACATCACCGAAGCCGGTCTCGCCACCAACATCTCGGTCGGCATCGCCTATATCGAGGCGTGGCTGCGCGGCACCGGCTGCGTGCCCCTGCACAACCTGATGGAAGACGCCGCAACGGCGGAGATTTCGCGCGCTCAGGTGTGGCAATGGCTGAAGCACAGCGCGCGTCTCAAGGACGGTCGACCCATCGACCGCCAGTTGTGCAAGAGCATCATCGACGATCTGCGCTCCAAGCAGCGCGCCGCCAGCGGCGACGGCGCGTTCGCCAGCGGTACCTTCGATTCCGCCGCCAAGCTGTTCGAGGATTTGATCTTCGCGGATGAGTTCCCGGAGTTCCTGACGCTGCCGGCCTACGAGCTGATCGCGAGCGACTGATAGGTGGCGTTGCGCCCCGGGTCGTCCTATTCTTCCGTCACCCCCCGGGCCTGACCCGGGGGTCTAAGTTTGGATTGCCGGATCAAGCCGGGCAATGACGGGATGGAAGGGCAAAGGCGCGTCATGTCGCTGACCAGTGATTTCCTACGCGGCTCCATCGGCCCCGGCTTCGATACGGAGGCCATGGCCGCTGCGCTTGAAGCGCTCGACCGGCAGGTCTTCGATCCCCTCACCAAAGGCTTTCCGCCCGCCCATGCGCCGCTCGCGCTGGGCGACATCGCCAACCACAACTGGAACCTGCTGGCGGGCGATCTGACTGCACCGGTGGCCGTGATGCGCAAGTCCGCGCTGGAGCACAATGCGCGCTGGATGCGGCACCTGCTCGACAAGTTCGGGCTGCAGCTGGCGCCGCATGCCAAGACCACCATGACGCCGCACCTGTGGGCGCAGCAGGCGGCGCACGGCTGCTGGGGTCTCACCGTCGCGACTGTGCAGCAGGCGGAGGTGGCGGCGGCGTTCGGCTGCCGTAACGTGCTGATCGCCAACCAGGTGACCGGCCGGTCCCAGGTGCGCGGCATCGTCGAGCTGAACCACGCGCACGCCGCGCTCGAGATCTATGTTCTGGTGGATTCCGTCGCGGGCTTGAAGGCGCTGTCCGACGATGTTGCCGCCGCCAAGACCGAGCATCCGGTCAACGTGCTGCTGGAGTTCGGATTCAAGGGCGGCCGCACCGGCTGCCGCACGCTGGAAGAGGTCAGTCAACTGCTCGACGAATTGCCGTCGCACCAGGGCCGCCTGCGCCTTGCCGGCATGGCCGGCTACGAGGGCCAGATCGTGCAACCAAACGGCACAGAGGACGGCCCGCGCGTCGAAGCCTATTTCGACCAGTTCGCGGAAGCCGTCCAGCTCGCCGACCGGCGCAATGCGTTCCTGACCGACGAGGTGATCCTGACGGCAGGCGGCAGCTCCTATTACGACATCGTGGGCCGGCGTCTCGGCCAGATCGAGTTGCGCAAGCAGACGGTCAAGATCCTGCGCAGCGGCTGCTACGTGACGCACGATTGCGGCACTTATGTCGAGCATCTGGAGCAGATGAAGCAGCGCGATCCTGCGGTCGCCAAGGACCTCGGCCTGCTCGAACCGGCGCTGTTCGTCTGCTGCCTGGTGCAATCGGTGCCGGAGCCGGGCCTGGCGCTGCTCACCATGGGCAAGCGCGATGTCGGGTTCGACATCCATCTGCCGCAGCCGGTCTGGCGCCATCGCGCGCGCGCAACACCGCAGCCGGAGCCGACGCCCAAGGATTGGAAGATCACCAAGCTCAATGACCAGCACGCTTATCTATCGGTGCCCGCGAATGCCGACATCGCGGTCGGCGACCTGCTGTGCTGCGGGATCTCGCATCCCTGCACCACCTTCGATCGCTGGCGCCTGATTTACGTGGTGGATGACGGCTGGACGTCCCTGGGAGCGGTAGCGACCTTCTTTTAGCCGCGTGCGGTGCCGACGTTCTTCTGAGCGACGCCGCGCTCCGCCCACCAATCCTGCAGCTGCAGTTTCCAGTAGGTGAGCTGCGCCGCCGCCGGGCCGAGCGGACCGCCGTTCCAGGCGAGACCGAAGGGTTCGAACAGGCGGTAGCGGTCGTCACCCTCGGCGATCGCCGATGCGATCAAACCGCCGGCCGCCGCCGTGGTGTTGAGGCCGTGGCCGCCGAAGGCGGTGCAGTACCAGAGGCCCTCGTCCAGCTTCCCGACCTGCGGCATGTAGTGCCGCGCATAGGCCATCAGGCCGGACCAGGCGCTGTCGATCCTGAGCGTCGCCAGCTGCGGGTAGACCTCGATCATGTCCTGGCGCAGCAGCGCCGCGAAGTCGGCGGGATCGCGCGTGCGCGCAGTGATGCGGCCGCCCCAGATCAGGCGCCCGTCGGTCGCGCGGCGGTAGTAGTCGCCGGCGCGCCGGTCGTCGCTGACGCACATCGGCGTCGCGATCGCTCCGTCCAGCAGCGCGTCGTTCGCCTCGCTCGCCATGGCATAGGTCGCGATCGGCAGCATGGCGCGGCGCAGCGCAGGAATCAGCCGCCCGGTATAGCCGCCAGTGCAGATCACCAGGTGATGCGCGCTGACCTTGCCGCGCGGCGTCGCCGCTAGGTGCGAGGCGCCGAATCGGCCGGTCGATAGCGCTGGCGAGTTTTCGAACACCTTGCCGCCCAGCCGCTCGATCTCCCGCGCCATCGCCAGCGCGTAGTCCAGCGGCTGCATGGCGAAACAGGTCGGCTCGACAATCGATTCGAAATAGAGCGGGCTTTTCAGCAGCGCCCGCGTCTCCTCGATTCCCTGCACCCGCAGTGCGACACCGAGCGCGGCCATCTTGTCGCGATAGCGCTCCAGATCGCCGCGCGCCGGGATGCGCCGTGCGGAGATGTGGCCGCGGTGCCTGGTATCGACCTTGTTGCCGAACGCGGCGAGATTGTTGGCGACGTAGTCGACGCCATCTCGCGACAAGTCCAGCAGCTCACGCGCGCTTTCCTCACCCGCGATGTGCGCGATGCGGTCATAGCCCAGCGCGTAACCCGGCGCGCAGAATCCACCGTTGCGCCCGGAGGCGCCCCAGCCAATGCGCCGTCCCTCCAGCAGCACCACCGAATGCCCGCCGCGCGCCAGCTCCAACGCGATCGTGAGCCCCGCCAGGCCGCCGCCCACCACGACCGTGCCGGCGGCGATCGTGCCATCGAGATAGGGTCGCTGAGTCTGGTCCACGCGCGAGCGCGCGTAGTGGCAATCGATGTAGTCGCTCATTGCTCGGGCTTTGGCTCGCCCGGAGTCCTCGCACGCAGGGCCATGCCGGCCTTCGAGCCTGGTTGCCGCCCGAGCGCCTGCGAGATGAAGGCGCCGGCCTCCGCCAGCTTGTCGAGATCGATGCCGGTCTCGATGCCCATGCCGTGCAGCATGTAGACCACATCTTCGGTCGCGACGTTGCCCGAGGCGCCTGGCGCGTAGGGGCAGCCGCCGAGGCCGGAGACCGAGGCATCGATCACCGCGACCCCCAACGGCAGCACGGCGTGCAGGTTGGCGAGCGCCTGGCCGTAGGTGTCGTGGAAGTGCGCCGCGAGATGGCGCATGTCGACCTCGGCCGCCACCGCTTCAATCATGCGCTGCGCCTTGGTGGGCGTGCCGACGCCGATGGTGTCGCCTAGGCTCACCTCGTAGCAGCCCATGCCGATCAGCGCCTCGGCAACCTTCGCGACCGCTTTCGGCGCGATCTCGCCTTCGTAGGGGCAGCCCAGCACGCAGGAGACGTAGCCGCGCACCTTGAGTCCGGCCGATTGCGCGGCGTCGCAGACGTGGCTGAAGCGCTCCAGGCTCTCCTGGATCGAGCAATTGATGTTGCGCTGGGAAAAGCTCTCCGAGGCCGCGCCGAACACCGCGATCTCCGCCGCGCCGGCCGCCAACGCAAGCTCCAGCCCCTTCACGTTCGGCACTAGCACGGGATAGGAAACATCGGGCTTCTGCTTGATGCGGCGGAACACCTCGGCGGAGTCCGCCATCTGCGGCACCCATTTGGGCGAGACGAACGCGCCGGCCTCGATCGCGGAGAGGCCGGTCTCCGACAGCCGGTCGATCAGCGCGATCTTGATGTCGAGCGGCACCAGCGTCGCTTCGTTCTGCAAGCCGTCGCGCGGACCGACCTCGACGATCTTGACGCGGGCGGGAAGGGTCATGGCGCCACCTCGATCGCGATCAACTCGACGCCCTCGGCGACCGAATCGCCGGCGCTGAACTTGACCTGCTTCACGATGCCGTCGGCATGGGCCGCGATCGTATGTTCCATCTTCATCGCTTCGACCACCATCAAGGCCTGGCCGCGCGTCACGTTCGCTCCCTCTTCGACCATCACCCGAACGACCGTGCCGGGCATGGGCGACGTCAACCGGCCGGGTCCGACCGAAGCGGCTTCCGCCTCCGCCAGCACATCGATGCGGGCGACCCGCGTAGCCCGGCCGCGCTCGATCACCGTCACCTGGTTGCCGTCCTGCACGATGGTCACGCGCAGGCGGCCATGGTCGGCGCCGGCGACCAGCGCGCCATTGTCGATCCTGGGCGCGGTCAAGCGCAAGGGCGCGCCGTCGTCGATCGCGATGGTCCAGAGTTCGCCCGAGAAGGTCATGCGTGCATCGCGCTGCCGCCCGGCATTGTCCCGCAACAGGATCGAAGACCCACCCTCGCCATTGAGCCGCCAGCCGCTGGTGGTGGCCCAGGGCGAATGCGGATCGCCACCGCGCCGGGCCGCCTCTGCCGCACGCGCCCCGCCGCTCAGCACCAGGAACGCCGCCGCCAAAGCGAGCGCCCGGTCCGAGGTACCCGAGCTTTCCGGCAACAGGTCGGCGCGATGACGCTCGATGAAGCCGGTATCGATCTCTTCCCTGAGGAAGGCGGGATGGCCCAGCACATCGATCAGGAACGCGGTGTTGGTGGCGAGACCCGCGATCTCCGTCTCCATCAGCGCGCGGCGCAGGCGCTGCGCAGCGGCGGTGCGGTCCTCGCCCCAGGCGATCACCTTGGCGATCATCGGATCATAAAAGGTGGAAATGGCATCGCCGGCGCGCACGCCGGAATCGATGCGCAAGTTGCTGGCCGCGCTCGGCCAGGTGAGATGCGCGATGCGCCCGGTCGCCGGCAGGAAACCCCTGGCCGGGTCTTCGGCATAGAGTCGCACTTCCATCGCATGGCCGTAGCGCGACAGCTCAGCCTGGCCTTCCGGTAGCGTCTCGCCGCTCGCCACCCGCAACTGCCACTCCACCAGGTCGAGACCGGCGATCATCTCCGTCACGGGATGTTCGACCTGCAGGCGCGTGTTCATCTCGATGAAGAAGAACTGGCCATCGGCATAGAGGAACTCGACCGTGCCCGCGCCGACATAGCCGACCGCCTTGGCTGCCGCTACAGCCGCTTCGCCCATGCGCTTGCGGGTCTCGTCGGAGAGGCCTGGAGCCGGCGCTTCTTCGATCACCTTCTGGTGCCGGCGCTGGATCGAGCAGTCGCGGTCGTGGATGTAGACCGCGTTGCCGTGGCTGTCGGCGAACACCTGCACTTCGACGTGACGCGGCCGTTCCAGGTATTTCTCGATCAGCAGCCGGTCGTCGCTGAACGCCGACTTCGCCTCGCGCCGCGCACCGTCGATCGCCTGCTGCAGCTCATGCTCGGCGCGCACGATGCGCATGCCTTTGCCGCCGCCGCCGGCCGACGCCTTGATCAGCACCGGGAAGCCGATGCGCATGGCCTCGTGGATCAGGTGCGAGTCCGCCTGCTCGACGCCGTGATAGCCGGGAACCAGCGGCACCCGTGCCTTTTCCATCAGCAGCTTGGATTCCGACTTGGAGCCCATGGCGTGGATGGCCGCCGCCGGGGGACCGATGAAGGTGACACCGATCTTGCCACAGGCTTCGGCGAAGCGCGCATTCTCCGACAGGAAGCCGTAGCCCGGATGGATCGCCTCGGCGCCGGTCGCGACCGCCGCGGCGATCACCTTGTCGATGGCGAGATAGCTTTGTGCGGCGGGGGCGGGGCCGAGCAGCACCGCTTCGTCCGCCATCTCGACATGCAGCGCATGGGCATCGGCCTCGGAATAGACCGCGACCGTGCCGATGCCCAGGCGCTTGGCCGTGCGCATGATGCGGCAGGCGATCTCGCCGCGATTGGCGATCAGGATCTTGCGGAACATCCCCCGGTGTTTCCCTTCACTGCCAATGCGGCTTGCGCTTCTCGAGGAAGGCCGCGATGCCCTCCTTGCCTTCGGCGGATGCGCGCGCGTCTGCGATCCTTGTGGCGGTGTCGCGCCGCAGCGCCTCGTCGATTGGCGCGCCCGTTACGCGCCGGATCAGGTCCTTCGCCGCCACCTGCGCCGTCGGCCCGCCGTTCAGCAGCTGCTTGACGGTCTCATCCCGCGCGGTTTCGAGCGCCTCCGGGTCCACCACGCGGTGGACGAGCCCGAGCTTCGCCGCCGTGGCGGCATCGAACTTCTCCGCGGTCAGGAAATAGCGCCGGCAGGCGCGTGGCCCGATCGCCGCCGCGACATAGGGCGAGATGACCGCCGGGATCAGGCCCAGCCGCACTTCCGACAGGCAGAAGCTGGCGCTGCTGGTCGCGATCGCAATGTCGCAGCAGGCGACGAGGCCGACGCCGCCGCCGAACGCCGCGCCCTGTATCACGCCGACCACCGGCTTGGGGCAGTAATCGATCGCTTCCATCAGGTTCGCCAGCGCCATGGCGTCGCGCTCGTTCTCGGCGCGGCCCATCGCCGACATGCGCTTCATCCAGTCGAGATCGGCGCCGGCGGAAAAGCTCTGTCCATTGGCCGCGAGCACGACGACGCGCACCGCGGCATCACTCGCCAGATCGCGGAACGCCTGGGTGAGTTCCGCGATCAAAAGCTCGTCGAACGCGTTGTGCTTGTCCGGCCGGTTCAGCCGAACCGTCAATACTTTTTCCGCTTTCTCGATCTGGAGGTAAGAGATCATGGCTACATCCGGAAGATGCCGAAGCGCGTCGGCTCGATCGGTGCGTTAAGCGCGGCCGACAGTCCCAGCGCGAGCGTCATGCGTGCATCGGCGGGATCGACCAGCCCATCGTCCCACAGCCGCGCGCCGGCGAAATACGGGTGCCCCTGCGCCTCATATTGCGAGCGGATCGGCGCCTTGAAGTGCTCCTCATCGTGATCCGGCCAGTCCTCGCCGCGGGCAGCCATGGAATCGCGCTTCACCTGCGCCAGCACGTTGGCCGCCTGCTCGCCGCCCATGACCGAGATGCGCGCATTCGGCCACATCCACAGGAAGCGCGGCGAGAAGGCGCGGCCGCACATGCCGTAGTTGCCGGCGCCGAACGATCCGCCGATCAGCATGGTGAGTTTCGGCACCTGCGCGCAGGAGACGGCGGTCACCATCTTGGCGCCGTCCTTGGCGATGCCACCGGCCTCGTATTTCCTGCCGACCATGAAGCCGGTGATGTTCTGCAGGAAGAGGATCGGGATGCCGCGCTGCGCGCACAGCTCGACGAAATGCGCGCCCTTGAGCGCGGATTCGGAGAACAGGATCCCGTTGTTGCCGATGATGCCGACCGGATAGCCCCAGATGCGCGCGAAGCCGCACACCAGGGTCGTGCCGTAGAGCTTCTTGAACTCGTCGAACCGGCTGCCGTCGACCAGCCGCGCGATCACCTCGCGCACGTCATAGGGCTGGCGCGGGTCGGCCGGGATGATGCCGTAGATCTCCTTGGCGTCGTAGAGCGGCGCTTCCGGCGCGGCGACGTCCAGCGACACCGATTTGCCGCGGTTGAGATGCGCGACGATGGAGCGCGCGATCTCCAACGCATGCCGGTCGTTCTCGGCATAATGATCGGTGACGCCCGACTGGCGCGAATGCACGTCGGCGCCGCCCAGGTCCTCCGCGCTCACCACCTCGCCGGTCGCGGCCTTCACCAGCGGCGGGCCGCCGAGGAAGATCGTGCCCTGGTTCTTGACGATGATGCTCTCGTCCGACATCGCCGGCACATAGGCGCCGCCCGCGGTGCAGGAGCCCATCACCACCGCGATCTGCGGAATGCCGGCGGCGGACATGGTCGCCTGGTTGTAGAAGATGCGCCCGAAATGATCGCGGTCAGGGAACACCTCGTCCTGGTTGGGCAGGTTGGCGCCGCCGCTGTCGACCAGATAGATGCAGGGCAGGTTGTTCTGGCGCGCGATCTCCTGCGCCCGCAGGTGTTTCTTCACCGTGATCGGAAAATAGGTTCCACCCTTCACCGTGGCGTCGTTGGCGACGATGACACATTCGCGCCCCGCCACGCGCCCGACGCCGGTGATGATGCCGGCGGCCGGCACATCGTCGTCATAGACGTCATAAGCCGCGAGCTGCGAGAACTCCAGGAACGGCGCGCCGACATCGATCAGGCAGCGGATGCGGTCGCGCGGCAGCAGCTTGCCGCGGCTCAAATGCTTGGTGCGCGCCGCCTCGCCACCGCCCAGCTTGATGCCCTCGACCAGCTTCTTGAGGTCATCGACCTGGGCCTGCATGGCAGCCTGGTTGCGCTGGAAGTTCTCGGAGCGGGTGTCGATCTCGCTTTTGAGGATGGACATGCCTTCACGCTGTCTCATTGAAGATTTCGCGGCCGATCAACATGCGCCGGATCTCGCTGGTGCCGGCGCCGATCTCATAGAGTTTCGCGTCGCGCAGCAGGCGGCCGGTCGGATAGTCGTTGATATAGCCGTTGCCGCCCAAACACTGGATCGCTTCCAGCGCCATCCAGGTCGCCTTCTCGGCACAATAGAGGATGACGCCGGCGGCGTCTTTGCGCGTGATCTGCCCCTTGTCGCACGCTTTCGCCACCGCATAGCAATAGGCGCGGCAGGCCGACAGCGTCGAATACATGTCCGCGAGCTTGCCCTGCATCAGCTGGAAGGTGCCGATCGACTGGCCGAACTGCTTGCGGTCGTGGACATAGGGCACGACCACGTCCATCGCCGCCTGCATGATGCCAAGGGGGCCTGCCGCGAGAATCGCGCGCTCGTAGTCTAGGCCGCTCATCAGCACGTTGACGCCCTTGCCCTCGGCCTGCAGCACGTTCTCCGCCGGCACTTCGCACTCGTTGAACACCAGCTCGCCGGTGTTGGAGCCGCGCATGCCGAGCTTGTCTAGTTTCTGCGCGACCTGGAAGCCCTTGGCCTTGGTCTCGACGATGAAGGCGGTGATGCCCTTGGGCCCCGCCTCGGCATCGGTCTTGGCATAGACCACGATGATGTCGGCGTTGGGCCCGTTGGTGATCCACATCTTGGTGCCGTTGAGCACATAGCGGTCGCCGCGCCGCTCGGCCTTGAGGCGCATGGAGACGACGTCGGAGCCGGCGCCCGGCTCGCTCATGGCGAGCGCGCCGACATGCTCGCCGGAGATCAGCTTGGGCAGGTATTTGCGCTTGTGCGCCTCGGTGCCGTTGCGGCGAATCTGGTTCACGCACAGGTTGGAGTGCGCGCCGTAGGAGAGGCCGACCGAAGCCGAGGCGCGGGAAATCTCCTCCAGCGCGATCACGTGCTCCAGGTAGCCCATGCCGGCGCCGCCGAATTCCTCCTCGACCGTGATGCCGAGCAGGCCGAGGTTGCCGAACTTGCGCCACAAATCGGCGGGAAAATCGTCGTTCCGGTCGATGTCGGCGGCGCGCGGCGCGATTTCGGCGTCGGCGAAGGACCGCACGCTCTCGCGCATCGCCTCGGCCGTCTCGCCCAGGTCGAAGTCGAGGGACCGCAATTCCATGAATTCCTCCCGCTGGGTGCTTTGGTGACGCCCCCTTTGACGGGCATTCTAGACTGGCAGGGGCTGGCGGCAAGGGTGGCGCAATCCGCGCAAGCTTCGGCCTCCAGCCGCGTGGCGGCGCGCAAGCCTGTTGCGCGGGAGGCGGGGTCAAGCGACGGTTTGCTTTTTCGCGCCGGGAAGCGGCCGAATCCGGTTTGTAGGAATGCGGCGGCTTCGCCTAGAGTCGCGGCTCATTCTGGGAGATTGTCGTCGCATGGCCGATCCGCTGCTGCAGCCGTTCCAGCTCAAGCATCTCACCCTCAAGAATCGCATCATCAGCACCTCCCACGAGCCGGCCTATTCCGAGGAGGCGCTGCCCAAGGCGCGCTACCGCCTGTACCACGAGGAAAAGGCCAAGGGCGGCATCGGCATGACCATGATCGGCGGGTCCTCGATCGTCGCGCCGGATTCGCCCCAGGCCTTTGGCAACCTCTATGTCGGCAGCGACGCCATCATCCCCTGGTTCAAGGAACTGACCGCCGGCGTGCACAAATACGGCGCCGCGGTGATGGTCCAGATCACGCACCTCGGCCGCCGCACCTCCTGGGCCAAGGAGCATTGGCTCCCGGTGATCGCGCCCTCGTCGGTGCGCGAGCCGGCGCACCGCGCCTTTCCCAAGGAGATGGAGGACTGGGACTTCGCGCGCGTGATCACGGCCTATGGCGCCGCCGCGCGACGCTGCCGCGACGGCGGCATGGACGGCATCGAGATCGAATCCTACGGCCATCTGTTCGACGCCTTCTGGTCGCCGATCACCAACGAGCGCACCGACGAATACGGCCCGCAGACGCTGGAGAACCGCATGCGCTTCTCGATCGAGGTGCTGCAGGAGATCCGCCGCCAGGTCGGCAACGACTACATCGTCGGTCTGCGCATGGTGGCGGATGAAACCGTGGAGGATGGCCTCACTCGCAAGGACGGGCTCGCGATCGCCCGGCACATGGCGGACAGCGGCCTGATCGACTTCATCAACGTGATCCAGGGCTATATTGGCTCTGATGAGTCCATCTCGCACGTTATTCCCGGCATGGGCACGCCCGCGGGCCCGCACCTTGACCTGGCGCGCGAGGTGAAGCGGCTGGTGAAGCTGCCGGTGATGCAGGCGGCGCGCGTCAACGACGTCGCGACTGCGCGCCACGCCATCACCTCCGGCGCGGTCGACCTGATCGGCATGACCCGCGCGCACATGGCGGACCCGCACATCGTCGCCAAGATCATGCGCGGCGAGGAGACCCGGATCCGGCCGTGCGTCGGCGCCGGCTACTGCATCGACCGCTTGTACCAGGGCATGGAGGCGCTGTGCCTGCACAACCCGGCGACCAGCCGCGAAGCCGCCATGCCCCACGTCATCCCGACGACGACCGGCGCCCGGAAAAAGGTGGTGGTAGTCGGCGCGGGTCCCGCCGGCCTGGAAGCGGCGCGCGTGAGTGCTGTACGCGGACACAAGGTCGTGCTGTTCGAGGCTGCCGACAAGCCGGGCGGGCAGGTGCTGCTGGCCGCCAAGCTGCAGCGCCGGCGCGAGATCGTCGGCATCGTCGAGTGGCTGGCGGCGGAGGTGCACCTACTCGACATCGATTGCCGTTTCAACTCCTATGCCGAAGCGCCGGACGTGCTGGCGGAGAACCCCGACATCGTGGTGATCGCGACCGGCGGCCTGCCGTTCGCCGGCCGCCTCAAGTTCGGCGCCGAGCTGGCGACCAGCCCGTGGGACATTCTCGCGGGCCAGGCGCCGGTGGCGCCGGAAGTCCTGCTGTTCGACGATCATGGCGCGCACGAAGGGCTGAGTCTGGCGGAGTTCGCGGTCGATCACGGCGCCAGGTTGGAATACGTCTCGCCCGAGCGCGCGGCCGGCGTCGACGTTGGCGGCATCAACTACCCCGCCTACTTCAAGAAGCTCTACGCCGCCAAGACCACCTTCACCCTCAATCACCGGCTGAAGGGCATCCGCCGCGACGGCAACAAGCTGGTGGCGGTCCTCGGCAACGACTACGACAAGTCGGAGACCGAGCGCCGCACCGACCAGGTGATCGCCGAGCACGGCACCCTGCCGGCCGCCGAGGTCTATTTCGCGCTCAAGGAGCAGTCCTCGAACCGCGGCGAACTCGATATCGATGCTCTGATCGCCAACCGGCCCCAAGCGCTGATGCGCAACCGCGACGGCCGGTTCCAGCTGTTCCGGGTCGGCGACGCCGTCAGCAGCCGCAACATCCACGCCGCGCTCTACGACTCGCTCCGGCTCTGCCTACAGTTCTGACCATGATGGCAGAGGGGTCTTCGGCCGGCTTGACGGCTCTCCTGCGGCACCGCAGCATCGCGCCATGAACAAGCCACTCCCCGGAACTCCGATCTCGGCCGCCGACCAGGTTCTGATCGACGCTGCCAAGTCATTGATCGAACAGCGTTATACCGAGAATCGGCACCACATCGCCAGCGCAGTGCGGGGTGCCTCCGGCCGGGTCTACACAGGCCTGCACTTGGACACCTATGTGGGTCGGGCCTCGGTCTGCGCCGAGGCCGTCGCGCTGGGCCAGGCTATGGCCGGCGGAGAGTTGGCCATCGAGGCGATCGTGTCGGTCCGCCATCCGCGGCCACGGGAGCAGCACCAGGACTGCAAGGTGGTCTCCCCCTGCGGCATCTGCCGGGAAATGCTGACCGACTTCGCCGCCGGCGCGGCCGTGATCCTGCTGCGGGACGACGCCCACGTCCGCATCCCGGTCGAGGAACTGCTGCCGGCCAAATACAAGCGGCATCCATAGCGCAACGGCCTCTCTCCCGAAGCGGGTACGGAAGCGTACAGTGCCTTGCCGGTGGGCGGAAAAACGTTGCGGACTGCGACACTCCTGGCCGTTTTTTCGGCTGCATCCCGCCCCCACCTCAGGCTATGGTCCGCCGCTGATTTTGCGAGGCTTGAGGCCGCAATCCGTGTCCTACGTCCAGACCGCACCCATTGGCGCTGCCGCCGCCCGGCCGGCCACGGCCGAGCGCGCCGTCGGGCTGTGGCTGCTGGGGCTGGCGGGCATGGTCCTGGTGCAAGTCATGCTGGGCGCGATCACGCGCCTGACCGATTCCGGCCTTTCCATCATGGAATGGAAGCCGATCATCGGCGCGATCCCGCCGCTCAGCGATGCCGAGTGGCGGCGCGTCTTCGGCATCTACCAGGGCATCGCCGAATACCACCAGGTCAATGCCGGCATGACGCTCGACGGGTTCAAGTCGATCTTCTGGTGGGAGTATTTCCACCGCCTGTGGGGCCGGCTGATCGGCGTCGCGTTCCTCATTCCGTTCCTGTGGTTCTGGGTGCGCGGCCATCTGCGCGGCCGCCGGGCCGGCCGGCTGGCGGCGATCTTCGTGCTCGGCGGGCTGCAGGGGCTGATGGGCTGGATCATGGTGGAGAGCGGATTCGCCGACCGCACCGACGTCAGCCAGTATCGCCTGGTCGCGCATCTGCTGCTGGCGCTGGCGATCTACGGCGCCCTCCTGTGGTGTGCGCTTGAACGGCTCTATCCCGCGCGTGTGTGGCCGCAGCCGCCGGTCCATCGGGTGCTGCGGCGGCACGCCTGGATCATGATGACGGTGATCACGTTGGAGATCGCCATCGGCGGCTTTGTCGCCGGCTTGGATGGCGGCTTCGTCTACAACAATTTCCCGATGATGGGCGAGCATTGGATCGCCCCGGACCTGTTCGCACTGGCGCCGTGGTGGACGAACTTCTTCGAGAATCCGGTGACGGCGCAGTTCCTGCATCGCCTAGCCGCTGGATTCGTCGCGATCGCGCTGATCTCGCTGGTGGTGCGCGCGCGCCGCGCCGGGCTCGACGCGGACATGAAGCGCCGCTTCTACTACCTGCCGTTCGGCCTGCTGGGGCAGGCGATGCTCGGCATCGCGACCCTGATGCTGGTGGTGCCGCTGCCGCTGGCGGTGGCGCACCAGGCCGGTGCCTTCATCCTGTTCTCGCTCGGCCTCTATGCCTTGCACGGCCTGCGCCGCGCACGGGCTTAAGGCGCCATCATGAGCGAGGCGCCCGAGCTGGAGCGGTTGCCGGTCTCCGTCATTACCGGGTTTCTCGGCTCCGGCAAGACCACCTTGCTCAAGAACCTGCTGCAGCAGGCGGACATGGCCGACACCGCGGTCGTGATCAACGAGTTTGGCGAGATCGGCCTCGATCATTTGCTGGTCGAGGAGGCGAAGGAAGACACCATCCTGATGTCGTCCGGCTGCCTGTGCTGCTCGATCCGCGGCGACCTCATCGACACGCTGCGCCGGCTCTACAAGCGCCGCGACCGCGGCGAGGTGCCGAAGTTCAAGCGCCTGGTGATCGAGACCACGGGCCTCGCTGATCCGGCTCCCATCCTGCAGACCCTGATCGGCGATCCGCTGCTGAGCGCCTTCTATCGCTTGGACGGCGTCGTCACCACGGTCGATGCGGTCAACGGCATGGACCAGCTCGACCGTCAGTTCGAATCCGTGAAGCAGGCGGCGGTGGCCGATCGCCTGGTCCTGACCAAGACTGACCTCGCCAAGCCGGAGCAACGGACGGCACTCGAAGCGCGCCTCCATGCGCTCAATCCCGCAGCGCCTTTATTGCCAGTCGCACACGGGGTTGTAGCGGCGGAGCAATTGTTTAATGCCGGCCTCTACAATCCCGCAAACAAGAGCACCGACGTGGCGCGCTGGCTGAAGGAAGAAGCCTACGCGCAGGCCGACGATCATCGTCACCATGATCATCACGACCATCACCACGACCACGATCATGCCCAGCCGCTGGATGTGAACCGGCACGACGATCACATCCGCGCCTTTTGCCTGACCTACGATCGCCCGATCGCGTGGGACAAGTTCGTCACCTGGATCGAGATGCTGATCACGATGCGCGGCGCTGACCTGCTGCGGATCAAAGGCATTCTAAACATTGCGGGCTCCGACACGCCGGTCGCCATCCATGGCATTCAGCATCTGTTCCATCCGCCGGCGACACTGCCGGGTTGGAGCGGCCCGGACCGCCGGTCCCGCATCGTCTTCATCACGCGCGACCTGGAGCGTGCATGGCTGGAGCAGTCGATGACCGAGTTCCTCGCCGAGCCTCACGCGTGAACTCGAAACATCAAATCCCATCCTTTTCCGGGTTTTACATTTAACTTTGGGCAGGCTACCGTTGACCGGTCGGTCAGGGTCCGGCGGGGCGTACTGCGCCTTGATGCCGCCCTGTCTGGCCGAGGGTCCGTGCCCACCATTGCGGATTCAGCGAAGGTTTGAACGGGGAAACTTCTAGGAGGCAACATGTCCCAAAGCATCAAGCTGACGGCGACCGTCGCGGCCATTGTCCTGGCCGCTCAGACGGCAAGCGCCGATATGTTGACCGCCATCGGTGCGGGCGAGGGCGAAGTCTCGATCGTGGCATGGCCGGGTTACATCGAGCGCGGCGAATCCGATCCCGCGTACGATTGGGTGACGGGTTTCGAGAAGGCGACTGGCTGCAAGGTGACGGTGAAGACGGCCGGCAGCTCCGATGAAATGGTCTCGCTGATGAATGCCGGCGGTTTCGACCTGGTGACCGCCTCCGGCGACGCCAGCCTGCGCCTGATCGCGGGCAACACGGTGCAGGAGATCAACACCGCGCTGATCAGCGACTGGAGCAAGGTCGACGCCAATCTGCAGAGCGCAGTGTGGCACACGGTCAACGGCAAGCACTACGGCGTGCCATGGCAGTGGGGCGCCAACGTCCTCATGTACAACGCCGACGTGTTCGAGAATGCGCCACAGAGCTGGTCGATCGTGTTCGAAGAGCAGAATCTGCCCGACGGCAAGTCGAACAAGGGCCGGGTCGAAGCCTACTATGGCCCGATCTATATTGCCGACGCCGCGCTCTATCTCATGACCCACAAGCCGGAGCTCGGCATCCAGGATCCCTATGCGCTGACCAAGCCGCAGTTCGACGCGGCGATCGAGCTGCTGCGCGCGCAGCGCCAGATCGTCAACAAATACTGGGGCGATGCGGCGGCGCAGGTCGACGACTTCACCTCCGAAGGCGTGGTCGCCTCGACCTCCTGGCCGTACCAGGTCAACGCGCTGCGGGCCGGCGGCAAGATCAAGGTCGGCTCCACGGTGCCGAAGGAAGGCGCCACGGGATGGGCCGACACCACCATGATGCACGCTGCGGCGCCGCATCCGAACTGCGCCTACATGTGGCTCAACCACTCGCTGTCGGACAATGCCCAGGCGGGCACGGCGGCGTGGTTCGGCAGCGTTCCGGCGGTTCCGGCGTCCTGCGCCGATCCGATCCTGACCGACGCCGGCTGCAAGACCAACGGCATCCAGAACTTCAAGCGCATCCATTTCTGGAAGACCCCGGTGCGTGAATGCGGTGGCGGGCGGGAGTGCGTGCCCTATCGCGACTGGGTGGCCGGCTATCAGGCGGTGCAAAGCGGCAGCTGAGCACGCTTTGTTCTGACCAGACTTGATCTTAACGGGGCGGATCGGCGACGATCCGCCCCAACTCTATCGGCCCCCGTCGAAATCAGCCACGCCATGCCAGACAAGTCGATCGCCGTCTCTTTCCGTGCCGTGTCGCGCCACTATGGCGCGGTGAAAGCGGTCGACGACGTCAGCTTCGACATCCTCGACGGCGAGTTCTTCGCGATGCTCGGTCCCTCCGGCTCGGGCAAGACCACCTGCCTGCGCCTGATCGCCGGCTTCGAGCAGCCGACCGGCGGCTCTGTCGCGATCCACGGCAAGGACATGGCGGGCGTCCCGCCGTACGATCGCGACGTCAACACCGTGTTCCAGGATTACGCGCTGTTCCCGCACATGACGGTGGCGGAGAACGTCGCCTATGGCCTGATGATCAGGAAGGTGCCGGCAGCTGAGCGCGCCAAGCGTGCGGAGGAGATGCTGGCGATGGTGAAGCTCGGCGGCTTCGGCGGGCGCAAGCCCTCGCAGCTGTCCGGCGGCCAACGCCAGCGCGTGGCGCTGGCGCGCGCGCTGGTGAACCGGCCGAGTGTGCTGCTGCTCGACGAGCCGCTGGGCGCGCTCGACCTCAAGCTGCGCGAGCAGATGCAGGTCGAGCTGAAGTCGATCCAGCGCCAGGTCGGCATCACCTTCATCTACGTGACGCACGACCAGGGCGAGGCGCTGTCGATGAGCGACCGCGTCGCCGTCTTCAACCAGGGCAAGGTCGAGCAGATGGCCTCGCCCGGCGAATTGTATGAGCGACCGATGACCGAGTTCGTCGCCGGCTTCGTCGGCGTCAGCAATCTGCTGCAGGGCCAGGCGGCTGCATCGGTGACCGGCGCGGCGCGCGCCTGCTCGATCCGCCCGGAGAAGATCCACCTTGCGCCCGCCGGCAGTGCCGCGCCTGCCAACGCCATGAAGATCGAGGGCGAGGTCGAGAGCCTGCTCTATCTCGGCGCCAACACCCGTTTCGACATCCGCCTGCCCGGCGGCGGCCACCTCGCCGTCATGCAGCAGAACCGCGACACCCACTTCGCGCCGGAGCAAGGCAGCAAGGTGACGCTGTGGTGGGACAAACGGCACCTGATGACGTTCGGCGGGTGAGGGGCGTGATGAAGCACGCCCACGATCGCGTCACTATACTCCGTCATCCCCGCCGACGAATGTCGGCCTTCGCCGACGGCGCTTGGCCTCGAGATCCACGAGCTTGTTTGTACGCGATGGTTGCCGCTCAGCGAGATTCGTGGATGGCAAGGCCAAGCCTTGCCATGACGAGAGAACAGGAGGCGCTGCCGTGACAGCCGCAGCCGCCGCCGTTACACCCAGCTTCAGCTCGCGTGTCTCCACCTACTTCTACCTGCGGCCGCGCATGTTGCTGGCGCTGTTCCTGCTGCCGCCGCTGCTGTGGCTCGGCATCGTCTATCTCGGCTCGCTGTTCGCGCTGCTGGCGCAGAGCTTTTTCCAGCTCGACGATTTCACCGGCCAGGTGATCTACCAGCCAACCATCGGCAACTACGTGCGGCTGTTCGGCGAGGTCAACCTCTCGATCATCGGCCGCACCCTCGCGATGGCGACCATCGTCACCATCATCAGCGGCATCATCGCTTTTCCGATCGCCTACTACATGGCGCGCTACGCCACCGGCCGGACCAAGGCGCTGTTCTATGTTGCGGTCATGCTGCCGCTGTGGTCGAACTACCTGGTGCGGGTCTATTCCTGGCGCCTGATCCTCGCCAAGGAAGGCGTGATCCACTGGGCGTTCAACGAGCTCGGGCTGGGCTGGGTGCTGGACGGCATCCTGTCGCTGCCGGTGGTGCAGGGTTCCTCGCTCTCGACCTCGCACATCGGCACCTGCATCACCTTCGTCTATATCTGGCTGCCGTACATGATCCTGCCGCTGCAGGCCGCGCTGGAGCGGGTGCCGCGGTCCTTCATCGAGGCCTCCAGCGATCTCGGCGCCAAGCCCAGCCAGACCTTCCGCAAGGTGATCTTCCCGCTCGCCATTCCCGGCATCGCGGCGGGCTCGATCTTCACCTTCTCGCTGACCCTCGGCGACTACATCATCCCGCAGCTGATCGGCTCGTCGCGCCCCTTCATCGGCCAGGCGGTCTACCAGTTCCAGGGCACCGCCGGCGACATCCCGATGGCCGCCGCCTTCGCGATGGCGCCGATCGTCATCATGGCGGTGTATCTCTCGATCGCCAAACGGTTCGGAGCGTTCGATGCCCTCTAAGGCGCTCGCAGCAGACCGCGCGACACCGCGGGCCGGCCTTGGCCTGACCGCCGGCGCCTGGTTCGCGGTGCTGTTCCTCAACCTGCCGATCCTGTTCATCGTGCTCTACGGCTTCACCACCGACGAGCAGAGCTATTCCTTCCCGCCGCCGGGCCTCACCACCAAGTGGTTCGGCGTCACGTTCGGGCGCGCCGATTTCTGGCATGCCTTGTGGCTGTCGGTCTCGGTCGCCGCCATCGCCATGGTGGCGGCGCTGATCCTCGGCACGCTGGCCGCCGCGGCGATGTACCGCTTCAAGTTCTTCGGCAAGGAATCGGTGACGCTGCTGATCCTGCTGCCGATTGCGCTGCCCGGCATCGTGACCGGCATCTCGCTGCGCGCCGCCTTCGACCTTGCGAACATCCCGTTCAGCTATTGGACCATCGTCATGGGCCACGCCACCTTCTGCGTGGTCGTGGTCTACAACAACGCGATCGCGCGCTTGCGCCGCTCGTCGCCGGCCTTGATCGAGGCCTCGATGGACCTCGGCGCCGACTCGCTGCAGACCTTCCGCCACGTCATCCTGCCCAATCTCGCGACCGCGCTGCTCGCGGGCGGCATGCTGGCTTTCGCGCTGTCGTTCGACGAGATCATCGTGACCACCTTCACCGCCGGCCAGCAGGAGACCTTGCCGATCTGGATGTTCAAGGAGCTGATCCGCCCGCACCAGCGCCCGGTCACCAACGTCGCCGCCATCATCGTGATGGTGATCACTTTCGGCCCGATCCTGCTGGCGTACTATTGGACGCGCGATACCCAGGATGTGGCGGGCAGCGGGAAGTAGTCAGCCCTTCTTCCGCTCCGCCTCGTAGGTCTGCAGATGCGCGTTGGCGATGCGCAGCAGTGGCGTCGGCACGCCGAGTTCGCGCGCGCGGCGCAGCATCTCGCCGACGATGTGGTCGCCCTCGGTCGCGCCGCCCTTCCTGATGTCGCGCAGCATGGAGGCGGTGGCATCCGATCCCGCGGCGGTCAGGATCCCGCGGGCAGTTGCCAGATACTCTTCGGCCGGCGGGTAGCCGGCGGCGCGCGCGACTGCGGCGCTCTCCGCGATCAGCTCCTCCATGATTGCCTTGCCGTCGGTACCCGCGACGATCGAGCCGACGCTGCCCCGCATCAGGCACGTCCCGCCCGCCATCGCCGCCAGCACCACCCATTTCTCCCACAGTCCCTGCTCGATCGGTTCGACCCGCTTGCTGTTGAAGGTGGCGCTGCTGCAGGTCCGCGCGAACGCGGCCGCCGGTTCCTCCAGCACGGTCCGCTCGACCTGGTCCTTGAACCGGCCGAACGCGATGCGCGGCGCTAGGCCTGCCATCTGCACCACCTCGCCCGCCGGAGACAGCGTGGCGAAGATCCCGCACAACCCGCCCAGCACGCGGTCCCGGCCGAAGCGCTCACGCAGCACGTCGATATGCGCCATGCCGTTCAGCAGCGGCAACACGAGTCCGCCGCCGGCTTTCATGTGCGGCGCGGCGGCCTCGATTGCCGAGCCGAGGTCGTAGGACTTGCAGGTGAGGATGACCACATCGAACGGCTGGCCGGGATCGGCGCTGGTCAGGGTGCGGACCGGCAGCGTCGCATCGGCGACCGCGCTCTTGATGACGAGGCCGTTCTCCGCCAATTGCTTGGCGCGCCGCTCGCGCACCAGGAAGGTGACGTCGGCGCCGGCCTCGATCAGCCGGCCGCCGAAATATCCGCCGACGCCGCCGGCGCCGATGACCAGGACTTTCACGGTTCACTCCACTTGATTAGGCTCGTCGACCATGGATCTCATCCGCCTCAAGAATATCGGTCCGGCGAGCGTTCGCCAATTGCGCGAGGCCGGGATCGAGGACGAGGCCGCCCTGCGCAAGCTTGGCGCAATCGCCGCCTATCGCCGGCTGAAGCACGCCTTTCCGCGCGAAGTTTCGCTGATCATGCTCTATGCCCTGGAAGGCGCGCTGCGCGGCTGCCACTGGAACCAGCTGCCGCCGGGCGTGAAGCAAAAGCTCCAGGCCGCCGCGAAACCGCGCTCATAGCCGGTCGCGCATCGCATACCACAGCATCGCCATCACCATCAGCGGATGGCGCAGCGCGGTGCCGCCGGGGAACGAGCGGTGCGGCAGGCTGGCGAACACGTCGAACCGCTCCGCCGTCCCGCTCAGCGCCTCCGCGATCAGCTTGCCCGCGATCCCGGTTATGGCGACGCCCTGCCCCGAATAGCCCTGGGCATAGAAGATGTTGCCGATGCGCCCCAGGTTCGGCAGCCGGCTCATGGTGATGCCGACCATGCCGGACCAGCCGTACTCGATCCGCTTGTCGGCGAGCTGCGGGAACACCCGCACCATGTGCGGCTTCACGAAGTCCGGGATGCTCGGCGGCGGGGTCGGCGTGTATTTCTCGCCGCCGCCCCAGATCATGCGCCGGTCGCCCGACAGGCGGAAATAGTTCACCACGAAGCGGCTGTCGCACACGCAGGCATCGTTGGGGATGAGGGCGCTGGCTTCTGCTTCGCTCAGCGGCTCGGTCGCGATCAGGAAGTTGGCGACCGGCATGATCTTGGACGCGATGCGCGGCTCCAGCGCGCCGAGATAGGCGTCGCACGCGATCACGGCATAGGCCGCCTTGATGCGGCCCTTGTCGGTCGAGATCGTCACGCCGCCGGCCGACTCCTCGATCGCGAAGGCCTGCGTGCGCTCGAACAAGGTGGCGCCGGCGTCGATCGCGCCCTGCGCCAATCCCAGCGCATAGTTCAGCGGATGCAGATGTCCCCCGCCATAATCCGCGATGCCGGCATGGAAGGCATCGCTGCCGATATGCTCGTCGAGCTCCTCGTGCGGGATGAAGCGCGCCTTGCGGTAACCGAACTCCTTCTCCAGCGCCGCGACCTCGGCGCGCATCCCGGCTTCTTCCGATCGGCGGTGCGCAACGAACAGGGTGTTGGCCTTGAGGTCGCAGCGGATGCGATGGCGCTTCACCCGCTCGCGGATGATGGCGCGGCCCTCCTCGGCCAGATCGAACAGCGCCTTGGCGCGATCGCGGCCGTAGGTCGCGATCAGCTCGATGGGTCCCTTGCGCAGGCCGGTGTTGATCTGCCCGCCGTTGCGTCCCGAAGCGCCCCAGCCGATCCGCGCCTGGTCGATCAGCACCACCTGATGACCGCGCTCCGCTAGGTTGAGCGCAGCCGATAGCCCGGTGTAGCCGCCGCCGATCACCGCGACGTCCGCCTCGGTCTCGCCCTGCAGTTCCGGGAGCTGCGGAAACGGCCGCGCGGATGCGACGTAATAGGATTGCGGATGCTCGAGTGTGTCCATGATGGAGGCCAAGATAGGCGAGCGGCGCGCAGGTTGCCACCCCTCACAACGCTGTCCTCGCTTCGCGACGGAGGAGCGCGGTGCTACGCCGCCTGCTCCACCAGCTTCAGGATGCGATGCAGGCTGGTGTCCGCGATGCCCATCTCCTCGAGATGCTGCACCGTGTTGCACAGGTAGTCGCGGTTGCTGCCCATCACGCCGGTCGCATGGCGGATGACCTCGGCGATTTTTGTCTCCGGAACCTTGCCGGCGTATTGATAGTGCGAACGGTCGGCGACGTAGGTCAGGCCCTCCACCTTGCTGCCGTCCTGCAGGCGCAGCGTGACGCGCTTCGGCACGTAGCAGCCGGTGATCAGTTCGCGCTGATGCAGATATTCCGCGACCTGCGCCGCGTCGGCATGCCCGATGCGATAGAGCCGGCCGATGCACATTCCGCCGCGATCGAGGCCGAGCACCAGCCCGGGTCGTTCGGTGTTGCCGCGATAGTGCGTGGAGGTGATGCAGAAGGCGCGGTGATAGCCATAGAGTGTCGCCGGCAGGATCTCGGCGAACGGGAAGCCCGGCCGCCACATCAGCGAGCCATAGGCGAACACGAAAAAGTCCTTGCCCGGCTCCGGATTGTGGCGCCGGCTTTCGATCAGGGCTTTCTCCTCGTCGGTGACGCTCATGCCGCCCTGGTCCGGTTGAGGAGGTAGAGGCCGAACACGATGACCGCCATGCCGGCGAGCGCCAGCGGCGACAAGGTCTCGTCGAACCAGAAATAGCTGCCGATGGCGGCGATCGGCGGGGTCAGGTAGAACAGGCTCGCGACCTTGGAGGCGGCGCCACGCGAGATCATCCAGGTCAGCAGCGCGATCGACACGCCGCTCAGCACGATCACCAGCCACCCCAGCGCGAAGATGAAGGTCGACGCCCAGACGATCTCGCCGATGCCCAGCACGAGCGTGAGCGGAACCATGACCAGCGATGCCGCGATGTATTGGATCGCGGTGCCGGAGCGCAGGTCGAAGCTGGGGCAGAACCGCTTCTGATAGATCGTCGCCGAGGTGATGCCGAGCAGCGACAATATCGCGAACAGCAATGCCGCCGGATGTCTGAGGTCGATCACGATGCGCTCCCACAGCACCATCATCAGCCCGACAAAGCCGATGGCGATGCCGATCCATTGCAGCGACCGCGTGCGCTCGCCGAGGATTGGTCCTGCCATGGCCGCCGTCAGGATGGGTTGAAAGCCCACGATCAGCGCTGCCATGCCCGCCGGCATGCCGGCATAGATCGCGATATAGCAGCCGCCGAGATAGACCGCATGCAGCAGGATGCCGATGGTCGCGATGTGGCCGATGCGGCGCCACGAGCGCGGCCAGGGCGCGCGCATGACAAACGCGACGCCCGCCATCATCATGGCGGCCAGCACGAAGCGGATGGCGAGGATGGTGAGCGGCTGCGCATAGGGCACGCCGAGCTTGGCGATCAGGAAGCCGGTCGCCCACAGCAGCACGAAGATGCCGGGCGCCACGCGCGCCAGCGTGCTGGTCAGCGGGGCCTCGGGCGGGGTTGCGCCGCCACCCCCTGTGTCGCTGGCCTGGCGTGCGGACTCAGGGCTCATGGCGGGAAATTTCGCTGGACTTGGCAAGGCTTATGGCCGATGCAGGGCGGCGCACCATAACAACCGCGGACTGCATGCACAATCATCCGACCGCATACCAGCCCCGCTCAAAACTCAAGCAAGTTTTTCTGTTGATCGGCGTCCTGATCGTGCTGATCGCGCTCGCCGGCGGCTATTACGCCTATTGGCGCTATGTCGCGCAGCAACTGGAGATGGGCGTCGATACCTGGGCCACCGAGCAGCGCGCGCTCGGCAACGATGTCGCATTTTCATGGAGCGGGATCGGCGGCTTCCCGTTCCGTTTCGAGGCGACCTTCCAGGATCCGACCATCCGTTGGCGCGGGCCGCGCGAGGAGGTGGCGTGGAGCGGCGCCACGCTCCATGCCGAGATGGCGCCGTGGAACCTTCGGCGGATCGAGGTCCGCTCCGACGGCCAGCACGATGCGTCGCTGCGTCTGGCCGGCGATCCCGCCGAGTGGCGCGTCGCCGCCACCGGCTTCGCCGGTGCGATCGACCTGCATGGCAGCGGATTGCTGCGCGGTTTCACGCTGGCGCTGCAACAGCCGGACCTCACGGCGCCTGATGGCACGGTCCTGGCAAGCGCCGCCGCGACCGTGATGCTGGATCAGCCTGAGACACCGCCGGCCGACTTCAACATGCCGCTGGCGCGCGTGACGCTGGACCTGCGGGGCCTGGCGCTGCCGCCCGGCACGCGCCTGCTCACGGAGGACGCGGTCGAGGCGCTGTCCTTCGATGCGACGATCAAAGGGGCCATGCCGCTGGCGCCGCTCCGGGCCGCGCTCGCCGCGTGGCGGGATGCGGGCGGCGTGGTGGAGCTGAACAGCTTCGCCTTCGCGCAGGGCCCGCTCGGCGTCACCGGCAACGCCACGGTGGCGCTGGATGCGGCGTTGCAGCCGGAGGGGGCGGGGAGCATCACCACCACCGGTCTCAGCGACGCGCTGGAGATTTTGATCAAGGACGGCCTCGTCCCGGCCGACCGCGCCCTGATCGCGCGCACCACCGCCAAGGCGCTGGAGAAGCCAGGCCCCGACGGCAAACTGCAGGCGACCGTCGGCTTGTCGCTGCAGAACCGCACGGTGAGCTTCGGACCGGTTCCGCTGTTCGCCCTGCAGCCGATCGAGTGGCCGTAACGGGTACGCTCGGGCCGTTTCTCTGCTGTCACCCCGGCCTTGAGCCGGGGTCCATCGTTCCGCCGCTCGTGCGACTGCGGAGTGGATCCGGCTCAAGGCCGGGATGACGGGCGGAGTGGAAAGTGCGCTTTACCGCCGAACCCGGAAATTCTCGAACTGCCAGGGATCGCTGGTGTCGAGGTTCGGCTCCGGGAACAGCACGTTGCGGTTTTTGAGCGGCGTCCAGTCGGAGTGTACGCCGACCACCGGGCCGAGGTACGGCCGGCAGACATCGAGCACGTAGTCGTGGTCGAGATCCTCCGGCTCCACCAGCCCGCGGTCGGGATGCTCGATCAGCCACATCGCGCCCGCCAACACCGGCGCCGCGATCTGGATCGAGGTCGCGTTGTAGTCGGGGCCAAGCATCTTGCGCGCCTCGTGGATCGAGAGCTGCGAGCCGTACCAATAGGCACCGAAATCGCCCATCAGCAGCGCGCCCAGCTCGTCGATGCCGTCGACGATCTCCTCGTTCAGCGGCCGGGTCTTCGGCTGCATCTCGAAGTTCTTCATCTGGAACTCGCGCACCGACAGCACCGCGTCGTCGCACGGGTGATAGGCGTAGTGGCAGGTCGGGCGGTACACCGCCTTGCCGCTGCCGTCGCGCACCGTGAAATAGTCCGCAGTGGTGATGGATTCGCCGTGCGTGATCAGGAAACCGATCATTGGCCCGCCGGTCGGCGTCCACGACCGCATCTCGGTGATGCAGCCCGGCTGGCGCAGATAGATCGCCGCCTTGCAGCCGACCTTGTGTTCCACGCCGTTCTCCGGGATGCGCTTCTCATGGGTGCCCCAGCCCAGTTCCGCCGGTTGGCAGCCTTCGCCGACGAAGCCGGGGATCGACCAGGTGTTGCAGAACTCGCCCGGGCGCTTCGGCACGTTGGTGACCTGCAGGTCGTGCTCGGCGACGTGGATCACCTTGGTGCCGGTCTTCTGCATCAGCTTGGCCCAGCCCTCGCGCGTCGTCGGCTTGGCGCCCTCGTTGCCGGTGAACTTCGCGACGTCGAGCAGCGCCTGCTTGATGAAGTGGGTGATGAGGCCGGGATTGGCGCCGTGGGTGACCAGCGCCGACGGGCCGTTCTTCGGGAACGACTTGCGGGCTTCCAGCGCGCGGTGGCGCAGATAATAGTTGGTGCGCTGGTCTTCCGGGATGCTGGTGTTGTCGTAGTAGTTGGCCCACGGCTCGATGCAGGTGTCGAGATACATCACGCCGTGCTTCTGGCCCCACTTCACGACCTCGAGCGAATCCACCTCGACCGACAGGTTGAGGATGATGTCGCCCTTCTTGCAATACTTGCCGAGGGTCGCTTCCAGGTTTTCCGGGACGAGCGGCTGGACCAGGTAGTTCATTCCCTTGTCGATGAAGCGCTGGGCGTCGGCGCGATGATCGTGGCCGTCGACCACGGTCACGCGCGACAGCGTGTTCATGCCGAAATGCTTCTCGATCAGCGGCATCGTGCAGCGGCCGACCGAGCCGTAGCCGATCATCAGGATATTGCCGCTGTAAGGGAAATGGGCCATGCGTCACCTCCGGACTTGCACCTTGCTGCGATCGGCGCGGGTGAAACCCGGGATCGCACTGGGGGGCGACTGAACGCGGCCAGCGCGGTCTGGCAGGTTGTCTGTGAAGGAACCGGCGCACGGCGAGGTCGTTCCGCGGGTCGTTCTGCCGTCGCGCCAGCCGCCGCAGTTACGGGAAACGGACCCCTCAATCAAGCGAAATTTTGGCGACGGGATGCCGCGGCACGCTCTATCCTGGGTGCAGGGGAAATCTCATGGTCCAGCACACACCGCTCACCGCGCCTGACTTCGCCGCCTGGAACGCGGCGGCGCTGCGCGTCCTGACCGTGGCGCCATCGGCTATTGCGGAAGCGCTGGATGCTGCCTTGCGGCTGGTGCTGGACTTCGACGTCGTCCTGATCGCGGCCCTGCATCGCGATGCGCCGCCGAGCGCGCCCTACTATGGCGGGGCGCAGGAGCCATCGCCGGCATATCACGATGGGCCTTATCTGCTGGATCCGTTCTACAACCGCTTCCTGGCCGGGACCACGGAGGGCTGCTTCCGCCTGAGCGAGCTAGCGCCCGAAGGTTTCCTGCGCAGCGAATATTTCTCCAGCTATTACCGCCATCTCGAGATCGGCGACGAGCTTGGCCTGCTGACGGCGCTCGGTTCCGGCAGCGCCGCCCACGTTTCCATCACGCGCCGGCGCGGCCGTCCGCGCTTCACACGCCGCGACCACGACTGGCTGGCGGCGACCGCGCCGCTGGTGCGCGCGGCGGTGCGGCGGATGAACGAGGTTCAAAGTCCTGCCGCCAACGACCGTTCTGCGCTGCATGACAGCCTGCGCCAGGCCTATCGTCATTTCGGCGCGTCGGTCCTGACCGAGCGCGAGCGCGAGGTGACGCACCTGCTGCTGCAAGGCAACTCGGCCAAGGCGATCGCGCGCGGCCTCACCATTTCGCCGGAAACTGCGCGCAATCATCTCAAGCGGATCTATCCCAAGCTCGGCGTCGCCTCGCAGGCGGAGCTGTTTGCCCTGTTCTTCAAGGCCCTGGAGCAGGTGGAGCCGGGCTTCGAGGGCGATCCGCTGACGCGGTTACGCTGACCGATCTGGGCTGACCCATCTAGGCTATTTCGCGGGCGCGTTCCGCCGGTCACACTCGCTCCAGATGATAGCGATGGGGAGATCGGATCATGCGTGAAGGACCTGCCTTCGCAGCGGCTGCGGCGTCGAACTACGACACCGACCGCATCTGGCGCGACGACCAGCGCCACTTTGTCCATCCCTTTACCCATTTCGACAGCTTCAAGCAGGAAGGCTCGCTGGTCATCACCGGCGCCAAGGGCGCCCACATCACCGATTCCCGCGGCAAGCGCTATCTCGATGGCATCGGCGGCCTGTGGTGCATGTCGCTCGGCTTCGGCGAGGAGGAGATGGCCGAGGCGGTCGCCGATCAGATCCGGCGCCTCAGCTTCTATTCCGCCTTTGTCGACACCACCAACCCGCCGGCGGTGGAACTGGCCACGAAACTGGCGAGCCTGGCGCCTGGCGATCTCAACCGCGTATTCTATACCTGCTCCGGTTCGGCCGCGAACGACACGGCGGTGCGGCTCATCCACTACTACAACGCCCGCCGCGGCAAGCCGGAGAAGCGGCACCTCATTTCGCGCATCGGCTCCTATCACGGCAGCACATACCTGGCGATGTCGCTCACCGGCCGCGAAAGCGACCGCTCGCCGCACTTCCACTACGCGACGGATTTCATCCATCACGTCGCCTGCCCCTACGTCTATCGTCGACCGGACGGGATGAGCGTCGCGCAATACTGCGACCAGCTGGTGGATGAACTCGAGCGCAAGATCCTCGAGATCGGCCCCGACCAGGTTGCGGCGTTCTTCGCCGAGCCGATCATGGGCGCAGGCGGGGTGATCGTGCCGCCGCCGGGCTACCACCAGCGCACCTGGGAAATCTGCAAGAAGTACGACGTGCTCTACGTTTCTGACGAGGTGGTCACCGCGTTCGGCCGCCTCGGCCAGTGGTTCGCGTCCAAGGACGTGTTCGGCATCGAGCCCGACCTGATTGTCTCGGCCAAGGGCATCTCGTCCGGCTACGTGCCGCTCGGCGCCGTCATCTTTAGCGACCGGATCTACGAAGGGATCTCATCGCCCGATCCCGATGGCTGGTTCACCCACGGCTTCACCTATTCGGGCCACCCGGTCGCCTGCGCGGCCGGCCTCAAGACTATCGAGATCATGGAAAAGCGCGACATCTGCGGCCATGTGCGCAAGGTCGGGCCCTACCTCGAGCAGCGGCTGCACGCGCTCAAGGACCTGCCGCTAGTGGGCGACGTGCGCGGCAGCCATTTCATGATGTGCACGGAATATGTCGCCAACAAGCGGACGCGCGCGCTGCTGCCGGACGGCGTCAACATCGGCAAGCGCATCTCCAATCATTGCGAGGCGCGCGGCCTGATCGTGCGGCCGCTGGCGCATCTCAACATCATGTCGCCGCCGCTGGTGATGACCGAGGCCGAGGTGGATGAGCTAGTGACCGGCCTCGCCGCCGGCATCAAGGCAGCGGCCGACGACCTGGTGCGCGAAGGCCACCGGCTCGACTAGCTTCGCTTTCTGCGCCGAACCGCCGACCACTTGAGCGGAAAATGCTCCGGTACTCCTGTCAATTCTTGGAGGCCGCCGTGCGCAGGAAGATCGACCAGTTGGTGTTCGCCACCTCCGGCGAAGCGCTCCGGTGATCCGGGCAGTCGATCCTGAGATCGGTGTCGCCCAGCGGCATATCCACGTAGGCGCAATGATGCAGGCCCGCCGGGTTGTTCGGATGGGAGTTGGGCTGGAAATGCACGCAGGTCACGCACAGGCGCTGCGGCACGATCTGTCCGTCAGTCTGCAACCGCCGGATCAGCTTGATGAGGATGCGCAGGAACAGCTTGCGCTCTGCCGGGTCCAGCTCCTGCACGGCGGCGAGCAGGAAGTCCGGCCACTGCGCCGCGACCCGTGCCGCCACTTCGCCCTGCCGCGTCAGCTTCAGGGATGAGGCGCGCCGGTCGCTGGCATCCGGCACCTTCTGGACCAGACCCTTGGCGACCAGGGCGGCGATTGCTACGCTCGCGGTCTGCGGAGTGATGCCCAATGCGTCGGCCGCATCGCCCGATCGGGGGTTCTGGGCCGAGCGTGCCGCGATGAAAGCCAGGATCTGGCTTTGCGTCGGCGTCAGGCCGGATTCGGTGGCATCCCCCCACGCGGCGCTGCGCATCGCCAGGCTGATGCGGTTGAGCCCGCTCAGCAGCTTGTTTGAAACCTCGTCGGCCATTGATGTCCCCACCAACCCAAACGCAGTGGTTCGCTGTACTGATTACGACCCACCACATGAACATCCGTTCATCAATAGCCGAACCATTTGGCGCTAAAAAGGGCGAACCATTCTCATTCGCACACGAGAGTGCAAATAAAGGCAAGAAAAGCGATGAAAAATTCTACACAGCGTTCGAAGGGCCGTGAGACTGACGGTTCTGCATTGCGGCGTGCGATCGTCGCCCGCACCGCTAGGATCGGTATCATCGGCCTGGGCTATGTCGGCTTGCCGTTGGCCTGCCTGTTCGCCGAGAAGGGCTTTCCGACCACCGGTTTCGACATCGATACGCCAAAGGTGACGGCGCTCAATGCCGGGCGCAGCTACATCAAGCACATCCCGGGCAAGCGCATCGCGGCGGTGCGCAAGAGCGGCACGTTCGATGCGACCGATGACTTCGCCCGCCTGAAGCAGATGGATGCGATCATCATCTGCGTGCCGACGCCGCTCACCAAATACCGCGAGCCGGACCTGCAATTCATCGTCAAGACCGGGCAGGAGATCGCGCCCAACCTGCGCAAGGGGCAGCTGATCGTGCTGGAATCCAGCACCTATCCCGGCACCACGCGCGAGGATCTGAAGCCGATCCTGGAAGCGACCGGCCTCAAGTCCGGCGTCGATTTCTGGCTCGCCTATTCGCCGGAGCGCGAGGATCCCGGCAACGCCAATTTCGGCACCAACGACATTCCAAAAGTGGTCGGCGGCGACGGCAAGGTCGCGCTCGACCTCACCGTCGCGCTCTACGACCAGGTGGTGGTGAAGACGGTGCCGGTGAGCTCGCCCGAGACCGCGGAGACCGTGAAGCTGACCGAGAACATCTTCCGCGCCGTCAACATCGCGCTGGTGAACGAGCTCAAGGTGATCTGCGCCGCGATGGGCATCGACGTCTGGGAAGTGATCGAGGCCGCCAAGACCAAGCCATTCGGCTTCATGCCGTTCTATCCCGGCCCGGGCTTGGGCGGGCATTGCATCCCGATCGATCCCTTCTATCTCACCTGGAAGGCGCGCGAGTTCGGCATCAACACCCGCTTCATCGAGCTGGCGGGCGAGATCAATACCGCCATGCCGCGCTACGTCGTCGCACGCCTGGCCGAAGAGTTGAGCCAACAGCGCGCCAAGGCGCTGAAAGACGCGCGCATCATGATGATCGGCCTTGCCTACAAGAAGAACATCGACGACATGCGCGAGAGCCCGGCGTTGATCCTGATCGAACTCTTGGAAAAGGCCGGCGCCAAGGTCTCTTATCACGATCCCTACATCCCGGCGGTGAAGCCGAGCCGCGAGCACGCCAACCTCACTGGACGCAAGTCGGTTCCGCTCACAGCTAAGTCACTGTCGGGTGCGGACGCGGTGCTGATCGTAACCGATCACGACGATGTCGACTATTCGATGGTTGCGAAGCATGGGCGGCTTGTGCTGGATACCCGCAACGCCATGACCCGCGCCGGCTTTGCCGGCCCGCACCTTCGCAAGGCCTGATAGCAGGAATGCCAGAAATCATCGTCACCGGCGCCGCCGGCTTCATCGGGTCCTACGTGGTCGCCGCGCTGCTGGATCGTGGCGAGCAGGTGTTGGGGATCGACAGCCTCAACACCTATTACGACCCCGCGCTAAAGCAGGCGCGGCTGCAGCGGCTGCAGGGCCGCAACGGCTTCCGCTTTCGGCAAGTCGACATCGCCGACGAGGCCGCGCTCAAGACTGCGTTGGCCGACGTGCTGCCGGACACCCAGCGGATCGTCCATCTCGCCGCCCAGGCCGGCGTGCGCTATTCGATCGAGCAGCCGGAAGAATATGTGCGCGCCAATCTCAACGGCCACTTCAACATGCTGCAGATGGCGCGCCTGGCGCCGAAGCTGGATCACCTGGTCTATGCCAGCTCCAGCTCGGTCTACGGAGCATCGAAGAAGGTGCCGTTCTCCCTCGACGATGCGGCCGATCATCCAATCTCGCTCTACGCCGCCACCAAGCGCGCGGACGAGCTGCTCAGCGTCTCCTACGCCCGCATCTTCAAGCTGCGGCAGACCGGACTGCGCTTCTTCACCGTCTATGGTCCCTGGGGCCGACCGGACATGGCCTATTACAAGTTCACCAAGGCGATCCTCGAAGGCACGCCGATCGAGACCTATGCCGGCGGCGCCCCGCAGCGCGACTTCACCTATATCGACGACATCGTCGCCGGCGTGCTGTCGGCACTCGACCGCCCTCCGCCGGCCGACGCCGAAGAGCCGCACCGGCTCTACAATCTCGGCAACGACAGCCCGGAATCGGTCAACGCCCTGGTCACCGCGATCGAGGCGGCCTGCGGCCGCAAGGCCCAGCGCATCGACACGCCGATGCCCCTCGGAGACGTGCCGAAGACCTGGGCCGACATTTCCGTATCGCGGCAGGATCTCGGCTACGCGCCCACCATCAGGCTCGACGAGGGCATCCGCCGCTTCGTGGCGTGGTACCGCGACTACGCGAAGGTCTAGGCTCGGGCGCGGGGCGCTTCAGACGCTTGGCCGATAGGTCGCGAGCTTATACCCGAAGCCAATGAACACGACGCCGGTGACACCCTTGAGCCAGCGCTCAAAGCGCGCGTGCCGGGCGGCTTTCGTCAATCTCGATAACAGCAGAACCATCGCGCCAAACCAAACGAGATTGATCATCGAATGCAGGAAGACGAGCAGAAAAGCCGACGCCGCCGAATGATCGTTGATCGGTATGAAATGAGGGAATACGGCGAGATAGAACATCGACACTTTGGGGTTCAATCCGTTCGTCAGGAACCCGTCGGCGAAAGCCCTGCCGAGGGTTCGCGGCTTTCTCTGAGGCGCGACGGTTACGGTCGGTCCCGAGCCTCTGAGCGCCGCAACGAGCGACTTCATCCCAATCCAGCACAAATACGCGGCGCCAAGATATTTTACGACCGCAAACGCTGTCGCGGATTTCAACAGGATGATGGAGATGCCCAAGATCGACAAAGCGCCATGCACATAGAATGCGGTAAAGAAGCCGGCAATGTTGGCAAACCCGGCGCCGCGACCGGACGATGACACGGTCGTGGCGATCAGAACTCCGTTTGGCCCCGGTGAGGTCACCAGGAGCGTCGCCGCGAGCATGAACGCAAGAATCTCTGACCAGCCCATGGCGTCAGCCCGCCCTCTTGTGCACTGCCGGCACCCAGCAGTAGCCGTCCGGGTCGAGAATGTAGGATTCCCGCAAGCCGTGCGGCTTGTCGGCCGCTTCCGACAGCACATGATGGCCATGCTCCTTGGCGCGCTCGACCGCGACGTCGGGGTCGCAGTAATACAGCCGGACCTCTACGCCCACCCCGCGCACCTGCGCGTCGCCGATCAGGCCCAGCAGCGGGTTGCTGTGGTAGGTGCCGTCGCTGTGCAGCATCCACTCCGCCCGTGTCGGGCCGTTCGCGTAACGCAAAACCGCAAAATCCTTATCGGCATAGGCGACGCTCGCGCCCAGCACGTTGCGCGCAAAGGCGACCGAGCGCGTGACGTCGCGCACCAGCAGGTTGATGCCAAGTCCCTGCAGGGAACGGCCGTATTCCTCGGCCGGCATGAACTCCTTATCGGCGGCTCCCATCTCTTCCCCCAGTTTCATTTTCCGACATACTAGCGACTCGGATTATGCCTGAGAAAACTGCTAGACTTGTCACCATGACAATCCGCCTCCTGCCGCCCAATCTCGTCAACCAGATCGCCGCCGGCGAGGTGGTGGAACGGCCTGCCTCGGTGGTGAAGGAACTTGTAGAGAATGCCCTCGACGCCGGCGCGCGCCGAATCGACATCCATCTGCGCGAGGGCGGCCGCGCCCTGATCGTGGTCGAGGATGACGGCAAGGGCATGACCCGGGACGAGCTGGCGCTGGCGGTCGAGCGCCACGCCACCTCCAAGCTCCCGGACGACGACCTGGTCCACATCCACTCCTTCGGCTTCCGCGGCGAGGCGTTGCCGTCGATCGGCGCGGTCGGCCGGCTCGCGATCGCCAGCCGCGCGCGCGGCGCCGATACCGCCTGGCAGGTCGCGGTCGACGGCGGCGTGAAGTCTTCCGCCGAACCGGCTGCGCGCGGCGAAGGCACGCGGGTCGAATTGCGCGACCTGTTCTACGCGGTGCCGGCGCGCCTCAAGTTCCTGAAATCGCCGCGCTCGGAATCGAACGCCGCGCAGGAGATCGTCGAGCGCCTGGCCATGGCGCACCCCGATGTCGCCTTCACCCTGCGGGACGAGGAGCGGCTGGCGCTGCGCCTGCCGGCGATCGGCGCCGACCTGCTGCAGGACCCGGCCGCCGCGACGCTGGAGCGGCTCGGCGCCATCATGGGCCGCGATTTCGCCGACAATGCCGCGCGGCTCGACGCGATGCGCGAGAGCGTGCGGCTCACCGGCTTCGCCGGACTGCCGACCCTCAACCGCGCCACCTCGACCCAGCAATTCCTGTTCGTGAACGGCCGGCCGGTGAAGGACCGCCTGATCATCGGCGCCATCCGCGGCGCCTATCAGGATTTCCTGGCACGTGACCGCCATCCGATGGTGGCGTTGTTCGTCGATCTGCCGGCCGAAGAGGTCGACGTCAACGTGCATCCGGCCAAGGCCGAAGTGCGCTTCCGCGATGCGGCGCTGGTGCGCGGCCTGATCGTCAGCGCCATCCGCGCGGCGCTGGCGGAGGCGGGCCATCGCGCCTCCAGCACCGTCGCGGCCAACACACTCGGCTCTTTCACCGCGCCGAGCCAATTTCCGACCCAGCTTTCGACGCCGGCCTGGCGCGGCTACACGCCCGGCCCCGCGCGCTCAAGTCCGGGCTTGGCCGCGCAGGCGATGGCCGCCTTCGCGCCCTTGTCGGCGGAAATCGACCGGCCCAGCGCGCGCGTCGAGGCGGTGCCGGCCGCGGACAGTGCGCCGGCCGCGCATCCGCTCGGCGTTGCGCGCGCGCAATTGCACGAGACCTACGTGGTGGCGCAGACCGCCGACGGCATCGTGATCGTCGACCAGCACGCCGCGCACGAGCGGCTGGTCTATGAGCGTATGAAGGCGGCGTTGGAATTGGGCTCGGTTGCGCGTCAGGCGCTGTTGATTCCGGAGGTGGTGGAGCTCGATGGCCCGAACGCCGAGCGCCTGACGGCGCGCGCTGGCGAACTCGCGGAACTCGGCCTGGTGATCGAAGGCTTTGGCGCCGGCGCCATCGTGGTGCGCGAGGTGCCGGCCTTGCTCGGCCAATCCGACGTGCGCGGCCTGATCCAGGACCTGGCCGACGAACTGGCCGAGCTCGGCGACGCCCTGTCCTTGAAAGAGCGCCTGCAGGAAGTCTGCTCCACCATGGCCTGCCACGGCTCGGTGCGCGCCGGCCGCCGCCTGACCCAGCCCGAGATGGACGCCCTGCTGCGCCAGATGGAAGCGACGCCGCATTCGGGCCAGTGCAATCACGGCCGCCCCACCTACGTCGAATTGAAGCTCGCGGATATCGAGCGGCTATTCGGGCGGCGATGATTCCAATGCTTGGTCGTCTCATCGTGGCCGTGGCGCTGCTCACCTCCGGCTGCGCATCACAGTCGGCATCCCAGAGGTCGACCGGCGGCGACGACTTCGCCAAGGCGCAAGAGCAAGCGGTTGCACTCGGGCACGTGCTGGGCGATGTGCAAGCCTGCGACGGCGATGCCTGGCGACCGCCGTTTCACGAGTTCATGGCGGCCAAGCGCAAACGCGGACTTGCTGGCAGCCAGACGGCGATGATCGCAACGCTGGTCGGCACGGCTCAATATCGCTCCGACCCTGCCATGATCGATTGCTCCGAGGACGGCCGCGCGAAGCGCGTGGCGGCGCTCGACGAGCAGCGCGTCCAGTGGTGATGGCGATGACGCAGCATCTCTCCGCCATCGCCCTGGTTGTGCGTGACTATGACGAAGCGATCGACTTCTATGTCGGCAAGCTCGGCTTCGCGCTGGTCGAGGATACCAGGATGAGCGAGACCAAGCGCTGGGTGCTGGTGGCGCCGCCGGGCGCCAAGGAAATGCGCCTGCTGCTGGCCAAGGCCGACACTCCGGAGCAAAAGACGCGCATCGGCAATCAGGCCGGCGGCCGCGTGTTCCTGTTCCTGCACACCGATGATTTCCAGCGCGACCACGAGGCCTACCGGGCCAAGGGCGTGCGCTTTCTCGAGCCGCCGCGCCACGAGCCCTACGGCACCGTCGCCGTGTTCGTCGATCTCTACGGCAACAAATGGGATCTGATCCAGCCCGGAACCGGGCCGTAGCGCGCTTGTTTCCTGTAGACGATGTCTGCAGGAGATCAGCCATGTCGACCGAGAACGAATTGTACAAGCTGGAAGAGAAGCTTTGGACGGGAAACGCCGACGACTACCGGCGTCACGTCGACGACGAATGCCTGACCGTCTTTACCGAGATGGCGGGCGTCCTGGACCGGGAGAAGATCGCGCAATCGGCCGGCGGTGGCCGAAAGTGGTCGGGCCTCTCGATCGCGCGCAAGGGCTTCCTGGAGCCCGCCGACGGCTTTGCCATGGTGAGCTATGAGGCAACGGCGGGGCGCGCGGATGGCACGCCCTACAAGGCCCTGGTCAGCAGCGGCTATGCCCGCCACGGCCAGGAGTGGAAACTGGCGTTCCACCAGCAGACGCCGCTGACCCCGGGATAGTACGGCGCTGCGACACCGGAGTCGCGCTCTGGAACGTAGTGCGCTTGCCTCACTGCGAGGCCCATGACACCATCCTGATGGTAGTTCCAACCCGATTCGGAGCGCCATGGCGTCGCGGTTTCCCTGGGCCTCGTTGCCGGACGAGGAGCTTCTCGAACTCCGCCTCAAGGACCTCAAGGTCACCGTCGAAGGGACGTGGCTGGAGCTGTGCCTGCGCGCGCTGCAGGGCGAGCTGGAACAGCGCGGCCTGCGCGTCCGCCCGCACGCCTGGATCTCCAACGAGTGGTTCAGCCCGGACACCACGCCCGGCATCGCGATCCCGTTCTATCTCGCCCATCCTCGCCTGATGCGCCTCGAGCGCAAGATGATCATCGACGTCGAGGGCGGCACGGTGCCGGAATGCATGCGCATCCTGCGCCACGAGGCCGGGCACGTGATCCAGCATTCCTATGGGCTCCACCGCCGCCGGCGCTGGCAGCAGCTGTTCGGGCGCTCCTCCACCCGCTATCCGGACTTCTACCGGCCGAACCCCGCCAGCAAGAACTACGTCCAGCATCTGCGCCTGTGGTACGCCCAGAGCCATCCGGACGAGGACTTCGCCGAGACCTTCGCGGTCTGGCTGCGCCCGCGCTCCGACTGGCGCAAGCGCTACGAGGGCTGGCCGGTCTTCAAGAAGCTCGAATATGTCGACGAGCTGATGGAGGAGATTTCCGGCGAGCGGCCGACCCTGACGCACCGCCACCGCATCGACCCGTTGAGCACGCTGACCGAGACGCTGGCCGAGCATTACAAGCAGAAGCAGGCGCTCTATGCGATGCCGACCACCACGATATACGACCGCGACCTGCGCCGCATCTTCTCCGACGAGCCGCGCCACTATCGTGCGCCGGCGGCCACGACCTTCCTGCGGCATCATCGCGCCCGCATCCGGCGCATGGTGGCGAAGTGGACCGGCGAATATCAGCTGACGTTGGATTCAGTGCTCGACGAGATGATCGCCCGCTGCCGTGAGCTGAAGCTGCGCGCCGCCGGCAATCAGCGTCAGCTGGTCGTCAACTTCACTGTGCTCTTGACGGCGAAGACCGTGCATTCCCTGTACAGCCCCTCGCGGCGGGAGTGGTTCGCGCTATGAAGAAAAAGCTGCGTGTCCTGGTCCTCCTGCATCCCGACCTGATGCCGCCCGATTCGCTCAAGGGCCAGAGCGACAAGGACATCAACGTCTGGAAGACGGAGTACGACGTGGTGAGCACGCTGCGGGCCGCCGGGCACGAGGTCATGCCGCTCGGCGTCCAATACGAGCTGAAGCCGATCCGCGACGCGATCGAGGAATTCAAGGCCGACGTCGCCTTCAACCTGTTGGAGCAGTTCCACGGCGAGACCGCGTACGACACCAATGTAGCGTCCTACCTGGAGCTGCTGAAGATTCCCTACACCGGTTGCAATCCGCGCGGCTTGATGCTGGCGCGCGGCAAAGCCTTGTCCAAGAAACTGGTGGCCTATCACCGTATCCCGGTGCCGGCGTTCGCGGTGTTCCCGATGCGGCGCAAGGTGAAGCGGCCGGCGCGCCTCGGCTTCCCGCTGATCGTCAAGAGCGTGAGCGAGGATGCGTCGATCGGCATCGCCCAGGCCTCGGTGGTGGAGAATGACGAGAAGCTTGAGGAGCGCGTCCTCTTCATCCACGAGAAGGTCGGCACCGACGCGCTGGTCGAGCAGTATATCGAGGGGCGCGAGCTCTATGTCGGCGTGCTCGGCAACGACCGGCTGCGCGTGCTCCCTGTCTGGGAGTTCGAGTTCGGCGACATGGGCGAGGGCGGCCGCAACATCGCCACCGCCAAGGCCAAGCACGATCTCGAATACCAGGAGAAGCTCGGCATCAAGAGCGGCCCGGCCAAGGACCTGTCGCCGGAGATGCGCACCCGCATCGCCAACATCGCCAAGCGCGTGTGCCGCACGCTCGAGATGGACGGTTATTCCCGGGTCGATTTCCGACTGTCGGCCGACGGCATTCCCTATTTCCTGGAAGCCAACCCCAACCCCGAAATCGCCAAGGTCGAGGACTTCGCCGAAGCCGCCGCCAAGGACGGCATCAAGTACCGCGACCTGTTGAACCGCATCGTCACCTTGGCCATCCAGCGCGCCAACGCGGCAGGGGTTTGAAGCGCCGTCGGAGGGGATGACGGAGTAGGGGATCAGCGGTTGGGCAGCTCGGCTGGCAGTGCGACTTCCAGCAGCTCAGAACCGGCACTGGCTTCAAGTGCGTAGCTGGCGCCTGCCGGAATGACGCAGCTGACATTTGTCCTGAGGCGGGGCTGCCCGTGCCCTTGCACATCCAGCGCCACGTCACCCGCGAGCACGAAGAAGAACAGAAACTCGCCGCCATGCGCACCGAACTTCGCTTCAGCGCGATCACGCGCCCGCACCACGCGTGCGCCAGCCAATCCATCCGTCGCCGCCGTGATGCCGGTGTCGCGCATCTCGAAACCTTTCGCGCGCCACGGCAGCCACTGCGCCTTTGCCGCGACGTGCCGCATGAAGCGCTGGCCGCCGAAATCACGCTCCGGCAGCAGATGCGGTGTCGGCAGGGTCATGGCGTGGTCAGCGAAGGTCTCGTGCAGCGCAGGACAGCCGATCTCGACGACCTCGAGCCCGTCCGAAGCTTCCAGCACGCGGTGGCGGATCTCCGGCGGCTGCAGCACGCAATCGCCGGCGTGGAACAGGAACGGCTCGCCCTGGTCCTCGTAGACCAGGCGCGCCCATCCGGCCTTGCAATAGATCATCTGGAACCGGATGCGGTGGAAATGCACATAGTCCGGCACCGGTCCTCCGACCGGAATGCGGATATGCGAGGCGATGAAGCGCCCGCCGAGGCGGCTGGTAATCAGGTCGCGATATTGCATGCCCGCGCGCCCGATGCCCCAATCGTCTCCCATCCGGCTCAGCACGAATTCCTGGCGGCCCTCGGGAACTTCGATCGGCAGCCGCGCTTCCACCAGTTCGATGCGCGTGCCGTCCGGCGACGTCAACGCATGCTGCGTGCCGGCGGGCAAGGCGGCGAGGTCGCACAGCAGGCGCAACGTCATGGGCGCCGCTGGCGCGCCGGTCTCCAGCCGCAACGTCAGACCATGACCCGAAACCACGGCCGTGTGCGGCGAGTCCGCCGGAAAGATCAGGTTGACCTTGAACCCCAGGCGATCCGTGAAAAAGGCCAGCGTCGCCGCGAGGTCGCGGCACGGCAGCAGCACCTGCGCCATGCGCACATGCTCGGCCAGGGCCGCGCCGGCGGCGTTGCTTGTGGTGCGGTCTTCCATGGGCGGAGATTGCCCCGGCGATCCTGGCGAGGCAAGGGATCGACGACATCCCGATGACATCCCCCTTGCGGCCGAATTCCGACACAATCGCGGGGTCTCATCATCCATATTGTCTGCCAACAACTCTCGAACGGGACATGACTGACATCGCGGCCAGGACACCTTCGCGAACATGGTGGGCATCCGGCTGGTCCGTGCTGCTGTGGGGGCTCGCGGGTGTGCTCGCGCTCTGCCAGGCGATGATCTGGTACGGGCCGGAGACGCCGAGGCTTGCGGTGCTGGAGCAGTTCGCGCTGCAGCTCGGCATCGTGGCGCTGCTGGCGGCCGTGCTGGCGCTGGTCCTGCGCCGCTGGGCGCGCTTCATCCTGCTGACCGCGCTGACCGCGACCTTGTCCTGGCCGGTCTTCAGCCATCAGGGCGAGGCGGCTATCGTCACCGAGCCGGCGCGGCTCAAGATCGTCTCCGCCAATCTCTGGCACTCGGCCGCGGGCCACGACCGGACCATCGAAGCGTTGCTGGCCAGCGATGCCGACATCATCGGCCTGATCGAGGCGACGCCGGCCTGGCGCCCCTACCTGGCGCCGCTCTACGCCAAGTATCCGAATCGGATCGATTGCTTCGACCGCGACCCGGAATGCCAGACCATGCTGCTGTCCAAGCTGCCGATCGAGCAGCCGGTGGCCGGCCGCGTCTGGAAGGCGACGCCCATCGTCGCCGGCGGTGTCGTTCGGTGGAACGGCCGGCCGATCACCGTGCTGGCGACGCACTGGTTCCGCCCCCTGCTGCGCAGCGACGCCAGCCCGTGGGGCGCCGACGATGCCAAGCGTTCCGTCTACCTGGCTGAAGGATTGCCGGTGAGCCGCCAGGCCGGGCAGGCGGGGCTATTCGCCAAGTTCCTCGACCGCGAGGCGCCGGGGGATCTCATCGTCATGGGCGATCTCAACAGCGCGCCGTGGAGCCGGGTGCAGCGCGCGTTCCGCGCCAAGACCGGCCTCGACAACCAGGCGGGTTGGACTGCCAGCTGGCCGTCCTTCCTGCCCTGGCCGCTGCGCCTGCCGATCGACCACGTGCTGGCGCGCGGACATCTCGTCGTCACCAGCTTCGAGGCGGGACCGCGCACCGAGTCCGACCACTTCCCGGTCATCGCCGAGATCGGCTGGCGCGACTAGTCGGCGCTGCCCGCGAACAACAGCAGATTGCCGTCTGGATCGCGGACGATGAAGGTGCGCGCACCCCACGCCTCCGCGCGCAGGTCCTGATGAAAGGCGGCGCCCGCCGCCTGGAACTCGCGATACAGCGCCTGCACGTCATCGACCGAGATGCTGCCCGCCAGCATGTCGACATCGGTCTTCATGGCCTCGGCAAGCTTCTCCAACACCGGCCGGTCCACGTGCCGCAGCGCCAGCGACGCGCCGTCACGTATGACCTGTGCATAGAAGGGCGGCTCGCCGTAGACGAACTCCACCCCAAAGCCGAGCACGCGGGTAAAAAAATCGCACGACGCCACAATGTCGGACACGAACAATTGCGGCGTGGCATTGATCAGAATCGGTTTCGACGTCGGTCCGTCATCCGTCATGTCGCGATCTCCGCCTCCCGCGGAGGATCGTAGCAAGATTACTCGATCGCGTCCGGCACCATCTTGCCGGTGGCAATCTCTTCCTTGCGCGTGGCCACGTAGGCGGCGAGCGCGTCCTTGCGCCCTTCGTCCATCGGCGGCGCCTCGTAGCTGCGCAGCAGCTCCTTCCAGATCAGGTTGGCGCGCTCGGTGCCGGTCTTGGCGCCGGCATTCTCCCAGGTCTGGTAGTTGCGCCAGTCGGACAGCATGGGCTCGTAGAACGCGGTGGAAAAGCGCGCGAGCGTGTGGCCGACGCCGAAGAAGTGGCCGCCCGGTCCCACTTCGTTGATGGCATCGACACCCATCTCCGCCTCGTTGACCGCGATCGGCTTCAGGAACTCGCGCATGTTCTGCAGCAGCTCGGCGTCGAGGATCAGCTTCTCGAACGAGGCGGTGAGGCCGCCTTCCATCCAGCCCGCCGCGTGCTCGATCAGGTTGACGCCGCCCATCACCGCGCCCCACAGCGACATCATGGATTCGTAGCTGGCCTGGATGTCGACGCAGTTCGATGCCGTCACGTTGCTGGAGCGGTATGGCACGCCGATCCGGCGCGCGAGCTGCCCGCCGGCCAACGCCGCCTTGGTGTATTCCGGCGTGCCGAAGGCGGGCGCGCCCGAGCGCATGTCGACGTTCGAGGTGAATCCGCCGTACATGACCGGCGCGCCGGGCGAGGCGATCTGCGACAGCGCCAGCATGGCCAGCGCCTCTGCATGCTGCTGCACCAGCGCGCCGGCCAGGGTCACCGGGCTCATGGCGCCGCTGAGCGTGAAGGGCGTCATCGCCACCGGCTGGCCGGCGCGGCCCATCGCCAGCAGCGCCTCGCACATCGGGATATCGAGGCGCAGCGGCGAGTTGGAATTGATGATGGTGAGCGTGACCGGTGTCGCCTTCATCTCCGCGCGGCTGAGGCCATAGGCGATGCCGGCCATGTTGATCGCATCCTCGACGCGATACTCGCCGAGCGCCCAGCATTGCCACGTCTTGTCGGTCAGCGTCAGCGCGGCCTGGTAGAAATCGAGATGGCGATTGTCCGCCGGCAGGTCGGTCGGCTCGATCGGGCAGCCGCCCTCCTGGTGGATCACGCCCAGCTGCTGCACCAGCTTCAGGTAATCGACCATGTCGGCGAAGTTGCCCGGGCGCTTGCCGCGGTCGCAATCGTGGGCGAAGGCCGGTCCGCCGGTGGCGGCGAAGATGATCTCGCCGTCGCCGCAGCCGACATCATAGGCGCGATTGCGCGCCTGCATGGTGAATCGCATGGGCGCCATGGCGACGTTGCTCTCGACCAGCGCCGGGTCGAACCGCACGCGCTGGTTCGCTTCGTCCACCTCGGCGCCGGCCGCTTTCAGGATGGCGCGTGCCGGGTCCTGCATCACCTCGATGCCGGTGTCGCGCAGCAGCTTGAGCGCGGTGAGGTGGATGGTCTCGACCTGGTCGGCGCTCAGCACCTCGATTGGGCTATAGCGGTTGACCGTGCGGGCGAACGGCAGCTGCCGGACGGCAGCCTGGGGCGCACGGCGCTCGCGCCGGCGGCCCGTAGCGGGCGCGGCGACAGTGAGGGCGGCTTCGGTCATCACGCGCCTCCTTCAGGCTCGAGCATTGGATGACTGGAAGCTGTATACAGCTTCCGCAACCTTGTCAATTCATTGAGTTTTCCGGCAGTGCGACCGGGAACAGCTGGCTGACGAGGCCGCCGCCGAGATACTGCGCGAACGCCTGGGCCGAGACCACGATGCCGATCGGCTCGCCGGTCCCGGGCTGGTTGGCGAAGCCGACGATCAGGCCGATCAGCCTGGGCTGTCCGCCCTCGATCAAGATGACCGGGCCGCCGCTGTCGCCGAGCCGGATGATGCAGTCGGTGGCGAAGAACAGCGCGCCCTCGGTGACGCCGTTGGGATCGGGCGGCAGCAGGCCGCAGCCGTTGTGGGTTCTGAGTTCGTCCTTGGCGCCCTGGCCATACCCGGCGGAGTAGAACCGGGCGCCACTTGCGACTTTCGCCCGCACCATGGCCGGCGATAGCGGCGCCACCGGCAACGGACGGATGCCGGCGAGCGGCGGCGTGATGCGGACCAGGGCCCAGTCGGTCTGCGCCTGGACCGGCTTGATGTTGCCGGGGGCGACGCTGCCGCCTTCGGCGACCAGGGCGGCGCCCCGGACTTGCTGGCCGGCGGCGCTCGGAGTGAAGACCAGCTGGTTGGGCTGGGCGAACCGGCCCTTCGGGCGCAGGCAATGGGACGTGGTGGCAATCATATCCGCGCGCACCAGGACGGCGGTGCAGACCTCCGGCGAGCCCGTCACATCCAGGAAGCCGATGGCCGCCTGCCAGCCAGCGGGCGCCGTTGGCGTGGGTGTCGGCGCCTCGGGCGCGCGGGCGGCGCAGGCGCCAAGCAGGGCACAGGCCAGGGCGAGGGCCAATGGTCGCAGCCCCGCGCGCGGCGATGGCCGAGCCATGCCGGTCGCAGCTAAGCTGGCCGCCTCAGGTTTCCTGGAGTTCGCCATTGGTGTTCCCCGTCACGCGCCGTTCAGCCCTCGTTCTCGGCCTTGCGCTCGCTTTGCCGTCAAGCGCGGCCATCCTATCCCCTACGCGCGCGTCGGCCCATGAGATCACCGCCGGCGCCCTCATCATTTCCCATCCCTGGGCCCGCGCCACGGCGGTCAGCGCCAAGACCGGCGCGCTGTATCTTACGGTCGCCAACCATGGCACGGAAGGCGATCGTCTGCTCGGTGTTTCCGCCGAGGTCGCTGCCCGCTGCGAGCTGCATCTCTCGGACACCACGGGGGACATGATGACCATGCGCATGGTGGAGAACGTCGAGGTGCCGGCCGGCGGCAACGCCACCTTCGCGCCGCAGGGCGCCCACGTGATGCTGATGGGGCTCAAGGGCCCGCTGAAGAAGGGCGCCAGCTTCCCGGCCATTCTCCATTTCGAGAAGGCGGGCGATGTCACGGTCGAGGTGACGGTCCAGGGTATCGCCGATCTGCAGCCGTCGGACTGACCCGGCGCGCGCCGTCACTCTCGCAGCTTTTCGGCAAAAGCGCGGGCTCCGACTGCCAAGCTGACGGTGCCCTGGGGCTCCGGCCGCCGCCAGTAGCCGGACACCACCGCGATCAGCCGGCGGTTCTGCGCCTTGTCGGTGAGCAGAATGGGTCCGCCGCTGTCGCCCTTGATCACCGGGCAGGTGGTGACGACCAGGCGGTCGTCGGTGCCCTCGGTCATCTCGCGCCAGTCCTCGATCAGGGTGCAGCCGTCGCTGCGGTGCAGGCGGCGGCTGATGGTGATGCCATAGGTGCCGTAGCCGAGGTTGGACAGCACGTCCTCGCCGGCCTTGATCCGCCGCTCGATGTCCGCCAGCGCCACCGGCTCGACCGGGATCGGCGTGACGTCGGCCACCGGCGAAGCCAGGCGCAGGATCGCCCAGTCGACCTCGGTTGGAGTGTCCTGCGGGTTGTCCGGATCCATCTTGTCGGCGCCCAGGCCGATGATCTCCGTCACGCGCACGGTCGGCAAACGCTGCGCTCCGACATTGGGCGTGAAGGTGAGTTCGGACGGCGACAGCTTCCGCTTGGTCGGGAACAGGCAGTGCGCCGCCGTCACGATCACATCGGGCTCGACCAGGGTTGCGGTGCAGGAGGTTGAATCGCCCTCCGCATCCAGCCGGCCGATGGCGGCGGTCCAGGGAATCGGGCCAGAGGGCTCCGGCGGCGGCTTGGCCGGCAGCTCGCAGCCGAGCAGAACGGCAAGGGCGAGGAATCCGGCAATCGCGGCACCAGAATGGCTCGGGAAGCCTGACCCGGACTTGAACATCGGCACCTGACGGTGAATCTCCCGGACGGATTGTGCCCTGGTCCCGGGCCGGCCTGTCAAGCGGGCCGCAATCGGCCCCGCAATCGACAGCGGCGGCAAAGGCGTCTAGACAGGCGCGGAACAACGATTCGGGAGGGACGAGGCATGGCAAGCGGCGGGGTTCTGGTTGCGCTCGACACGACCGACGTGGCGGTGGCCAAGGGCTGGGCGCGCGCGACCCAGGGCGCGGTCGCCGGGATCAAGCTCGGGCTGGAATTCTTCAATGCGCGCGGGCCAGCCGGTGTGGCGGAGGTGGCAAGCCTCGGCGCCCCCCTGTTCCTCGACCTCAAGTTCCATGACATCCCCAACACCGTCGCCGGCGCCGTGCGCGCGGTGGCGCCGCTGAAGCCGATGATCCTCAACCTGCATGCCTCCGGCGGCGCGGCCATGATGCGCGCCGCCTTGGATGCCGCGCGCGAGGGCGCTGCGAAGCTGGGGGTCGCGCCGCCGAAGCTGATCGGCGTCACCGTGCTCACCAGCCTCAGCGACGCCGACCTGGCAGAGGTCGGGCAGCCCTCGGGCGCGACCGACCAGGTGCGCCGGCTCGCGGCACTGACCAAGGCCTGCGGCCTCGACGGCGTGGTGTGCTCGCCGCACGAGATCGCGGTGCTGCGCCGTGACATCGGACCCGGCTTCCTGCTGGTGACGCCGGGTGTCCGCCCGTCCTGGGCGTCGGCCGGGGACCAGAAGCGGGTCATGGAGCCGCGCCAGGCGGTGGACGCGGGCGCGGATTACATCGTGATCGGGCGGCCGATCACCGGCGCTGCCGATCCGGCCGAGGCGGCGCGCCGCATCGCCGTGGAGATCGCCGGAGTTCCCGCCTGATGACTGCGCCGCGGCCGCAATCGATCCCGGTCTTCCTGCTGGTGAAGTCGGCATTCCAGGTCCTGTGGCAGCAGCGGGATGATGCGCTGCGACTTGGTTTCATCCCGACGCTGATCTGCTTCGCGACCCTGGTCTACAGCCAGAGCACCATGATCTCGGTCATGCAGCAGATTCAGGCGGACGCGCGCGAGCAGGTTTCATCCGGCGATTCCTTCGTCGTCCTCGTCTCGGCCTTGATCTCGCTGTTGTCGCTTGCCGTCCTGGTCGCGAACTGGCTGCGCTTCGCGCTGCTCGGCCCGATGGCCGCCATCGGCCTCGGGCTCAATATCGGCCGGCCCCATGTCAGTTTCGTCGTGACGTGCATCGCGCTGTTCTTCGTGTCGCTCATCGCCTTGATGGTGATCTCCATGCCGTTGCTGTTCCTGGGCGGGATGGTCAAGGGCGTCGGGTTTGCGATCGTGGTCATCGCCGTTCTGGTTGGCATTGCGCGTCTGCTGCCGTTTGCGGTCGGCCAGGCGATCGGCCAGCCCTTGTCGCTTCAGCAATCCTGGACCGTCACGCGCGGCAATGGCGTGGCGCTGGCGTTGGCGCTGATCTTGGTGCTGCTACCGCTCTGGATGGTCCTGTTCATCGTCAGCAACGTCATGTTCGCCATCGGCTTCGGCCAGACTGCGCCGCTCGCGATGCTGTTCATTGGCTCGGTGTTCCAGAGCGCGGGCACGATCCTGCAGGCAGTTGTGTTGGCCGGCGCCTACCGGCAGCTGGTCGGCATCCGAGCCTGATGCCATGACGGTGCTTGCGAAAATCTGCGGACTGAAGACGCCGGAGACGCTCGCCGCCGCCGTGGCTGGCGGCGCGTCGCTGGTCGGATTCAATTTCTATGGCCGCTCGCCGCGCTGCGTCGATCCCGCGACGGTGAAACAGCTCGAGGCAAGCGTGCCATCCGTGGTGCGCAAGGTGGGATTGCTGGTCGACGACAGCGACGCGCGCATCGCGGAGATCCTCAGCAACTGCGATCTCGACCTGCTGCAGCTGCACGGCCACGAAACCCCGGAACGCGTGACGGAGATCCGCGCGCGCTTCGGCAAGCCGGTCATCAAGGTGATCGCGGTGAGCGACGCCGCCGATCTCGACCGCGCCACAGCGTATGAAAGCTTGGTCGACTACCTGATGTTCGACGCCAAGCCGCCCAAGGCGATGACGAACGCGTTGCCCGGCGGCAATGCGCTCAGCTTCGACTGGACGCTGCTCTCGGGGCGGCGCTTCCAGCGGCCGTGGCTGCTGGCGGGCGGGTTGACCGCGGACAACCTGATCGAGGCGGTGCGCATTTCGGGCGCCCCGATGATCGATGTGTCGTCCGGGGTTGAGGACCGGCCCGGCGAGAAGAATGTAAGCAAAATCAAAGCTTTCCTGGACGCGAGCAGACGGGTCTAGGTCGCTCCCGGGCTTTGACCTTTGCCCCCGCCTATGGTTGATTGCGGCTCGCCATCGAACCCCAGGAAACGCCACTTTGACCGCCTCCGCTCCCGCAACCCGCAACACCTATCGCAACGGCCCCGACGAGTTCGGGCGCTTCGGCATGTTCGGCGGCCGCTTTGTCGCCGAGACCCTGATGCCTCTGATCCTCGAGGTGGAGAAGGCCTACAAGGCCGCCAAGGCCGACCCGAAATTCGCCGACGAGATGGAGTATTACCGCAAGCACTATATCGGCCGGCCCAGCCCGCTCTATTTCGCGCCACGCCTGACCGAGCATTTCGGCGGCGCGAAGGTCTATTTGAAGCGCGACGAGCTCAACCACACCGGCTCGCACAAGATCAACAACTGCATGGGCCAGATCCTGCTCGCCAAGCGCATGGGCAAGCAGCGCATCATCGCCGAGACCGGCGCCGGCCAGCATGGCGTCGCAACCGCCACGGTGTGCGCGCTGTTCAACCTGCCCTGCACCGTCTACATGGGCGAGGTCGACATGGCGCGACAGCAGCCCAACGTGTTCCGCATGAAGCTGCTCGGCGCCGAGGTGGTGCCGGTGAAGTCCGGCACGCGCACGCTGAAAGATGCGATGAACGAGGCGCTGCGCGACTGGGTCGCCAATGTCGAGAGCACCTTCTACATCATCGGCACCGTCGCCGGCCCGCACCCCTACCCGACCCTGGTGCGCGACTTCCAGTCCATCATCGGCGAGGAGGTGCGTTGGCAGATGGCGGAGGCGGAGGGTCGCCTGCCCGACAGCCTGGTCGCCTGCATCGGCGGCGGCTCCAACGCCATGGGCCTGTTCCATCCGTTCCTCGATGACGCCAACGTTGAGATCTACGGTGTCGAAGCTGGCGGCGACGGGGTCGAGACCGGGCGTCACGCGGCCTCGCTCACCGGCGGGCGTCCGGGCGTGCTGCATGGCAACCGCACCTATCTGCTGCAGAACGAGGATGGCCAGATCAACGACGCGCATTCGATCTCTGCCGGCCTCGACTATCCCGGCATCGGCCCGGAGCATTCGTGGCTGCACGACATGAAGCGCGTGAAATACGTCTCCGCCACCGACAAGGAGGCGCTGGAGGCGTTCCAGCTGCTGTCCAAGCTGGAGGGCATCATCCCCGCGCTCGAGCCGTCGCACGCTTTGGCCTATGTGTCGAAGATCGCGCCCAAGCTGCCGAAGGATCACCTGCTGGTCATGAATCTCTGCGGCCGCGGCGACAAGGACATCTTCGCGGTCGCCCAGCATCTCGGGGTGAAGCTGTGAGTGCGGATGGACAGGTGAGCACGACCCGCATCGAGCGCCGCTTCGCCGCCCTCAAGAGCGCCAACCGTGGCGGCCTCGTCACCTTCATCACCGCAGGCGATCCCAACTACGAGCTGTCGCTGGACCTGGTGCGGCAATTGCCGGCGGCGGGCGCAGACGTGATCGAACTCGGCATGCCGTTCACCGATCCGATGGCGGATGGTCCCGCGATCCAGGCCTCGTCGCTGCGCGCCTTGCGCACCGGCATGACGCTGAAACGGTCGCTACAGCTGGTGACCGAGTTCCGCAAAGGCGATAACGAAACGCCCATCATCCTCATGGGCTACTACAACCCGATCTACTCCTACGGCGTCGCCGCGTTTCTCAAGGATGCCAAGGCCGCCGGCGTCGACGGCCTGATCGTGGTCGATCTGCCGCCGGAAGAGGACGAGGAGCTGTGCTTGCCCGCGCTCAAGGCAGGCCTCAACTTCATCCGCCTGGCGACGCCGACGACCGACGACAAGCGCCTGCCTACCGTGCTGCGCAATACGTCGGGCTTCGTCTACTACGTCTCGATTGCCGGCATCACCGGCACGCGCTCGGCCGCCAACGCCGACGTTTCGGCCGCAGTGGCGCGCTTGAAGCGCCACACCGACCTGCCGGTCGCCGTCGGCTTCGGCATCAACACCGCGGAGCAGGCGGCGGCGATCGCAAAGGTCGCGGACGCCGCCGTCGTTGGATCGGCGCTGGTCAACCGGATCGGCGCGCAGGTCGGCGCCGACGGCACCGCCTCGCCCCAGGCAGTCCCAGATACTCTCGCGTTGGTGCGCGAGCTTGCGGCCGGTGTCCGCCGCGCGCGGCAGTGATAGAGTGCGATTCGACTCGGGAAGGGAGCTTCGCCCATGAGCTGGCTGACCAATTTCGTCCGACCGAAGATCCGCGCGCTCGTTCGCAAGACTGACGTCCCGGAGAATCTGTGGGACAAGTGCTCCGGCTGCGGGCAGATGATTTTCCATCGCGACCTCGAAGCTAACCTGCGGGTCTGCCCGCAATGCGGCCATCACATGCGCATCGAGGTGAAGAAACGCCTGGAGCTGCTGTTCGACGGCGGCGCCTTCGAGCGCGCCGAGCTGCCCAAGGTCGAGTTCGATCCGCTGAAGTTTCGCGATCGCAAGCGCTACTCCGACCGCCTCAAGGAGGCGCAGAGCAAGACCGAGGAGCAGGACGCCATCATCGTGGCGCACGGCCTGGTCGGCGGGCTCAAGATGGTGGTGGCGGCGTTCAACTTCGACTTCATGGGCGGCTCGATGGGCGCGGCGGTGGGCGAGGGGCTGGTCGCCGCCTCCGAGCTCGCGGTCAAGGAACGCGCGGCGCTGATCGCTATCCCGGCCTCTGGCGGGGCGCGCATGCAGGAAGGCATCCTGTCGCTGATGCAGATGCCGCGCACCGTGATCGCGGTCGACCGCGTGAAGGAGGCCGGCTTGCCATTCGTGGTGCTGCTGACCGATCCGACCACCGGCGGCGTCAGCGCCTCGTTCGCCATGCTGGGCGACATCCACGTGTCCGAGCCCGGCGCCCAGATCGGCTTCGCCGGCGCCCGCGTGATCGAGGAGACGATCCGCGAAAAACTGCCCGAGGGCTTCCAGCGCGCCGAATACCTGCTCGACCACGGCATCGTCGACATCGTGATCGCGCGCAAGGACCTGCCGAAAGAGCTTTCGAAGATCATCGGCCTCCTGACGAAGCAGCCGAAGCAAGAGGCTGCTTAACACTCGTGCGGACAGTCTCTACTCCTCCGTCATGGGCCGACGACGTATGTCGGCCTACGCCGACAACCTTGGCACGACCATCCACGAGTTTGCCTGCCGCTATCGAGTATTGCCCTTGGAAACTCGTGGATGGTCGGACCAAGTCCGACCATGACGAGGGAGTGGTGGGCAAGAGAACAGCATGACCGCCACCAGCGACATCGTGCTGGAGCGCGTGATGCGGCTCCATCCCAAGATCATCGACCTCGAGCTCTCGCGGGTCGAGCGTCTGCTGGCGCTGGTCGGCAACCCCGAACGAAAGCTGCCGCTGGTGATGCATGTCGCCGGCACCAACGGTAAGGGCTCGGTCATCGCCTATCTGCGCGCGATGCTGGAAGCGGCCGGCAAGCGCGTCCACGTCTATACTTCGCCGCATCTGGTGCGCTTCCACGAGCGCATCCGCATCGCCGGCGCGCTGATCGAGGAGCAGGCGCTGGTCGAGCTGATCGAGGAATGCGAGCGCGCCAACGGCGGCGACCCCATCACCTTTTTCGAGATCACCACGGTCGCCGCCTTCCTCGCGTTTTCGCGCGTGAAGGCCGACATTCTGCTGCTGGAGACCGGCCTCGGCGGCGAGTTCGACGCCACCAACGTGATCGCGGCGCCGCTGGCCACCATCATCATGCCGATCTCGTTCGATCACATGCAGTTCCTCGGCGATTCGCTCGCCGAGATCGCGGCCGCCAAGGCCGGCATCCTGAAGCAGAGCCGCCCCGCCATCATCGCGCCGCAGCCGCCGGAAGCCGCCGCGGTAATCGAGCAGCGCGCCGCGGCATTGAACGCGCCGCTGTGGCGCTGCGGCAGCGAGTGGACCTTCGAGATCGGCGCTGCCGGCTTCACCTATCGCGATGGCAAGGGCGCGATTGCGCTGCCAACGCCGGTGCTGCCCGGGCGGCACCAATATGGCAATGCCGCCGCCGCCGTCGCGGCGACGCGCTGGCTGCCGGACTTCGGATTGACCGATGAGGCGGTCGCCGCCGGACTCAAGAGCGCGGTCTGGCCGGCGCGCATGCAGCGACTGACGCGCGGCCCGCTGGTCGATCTCCTGCCGCGCGATTGGGAGCTGTGGCTGGACGGCGGCCACAACGCCGATGCCGGGCAGGTGATCGCGGATATGATCGAAGACTGGCAGCAAGCCGCGCGCAAACCGGTCAGCCTGATTTTCGGCATGCTGACCAGCAAGGATCCGCTCGCCTTCCTGCGGCACCTGGCGCCGGTGGCGGAAGACCTCTCGGCCGTCGGAATCCCCGGCGACCATTCCTCGATCGCAGTGCCCGATGCCGTCGGCTTCGCGCGCCAGACCGGCTTGCCGGCCGAGGGCCACGACTCTCCTGCGGCCGCGCTCGCCGCGATCATCGCCGGCCACAGCGCCGCGCCGCGCCGCGTCCTCATCTGCGGCTCGCTTTATCTCGCCGGCACGGTGCTGGCAGAGAACGGCTGAGTGTGATCCGGATCACAGTTCTGCCATCCCGGCGTGACCGTTAGGAACTTATTAAGCATAAAAGTGTTGCATCGCGATCTGAGCTTGCCCACCCGAATCACTCTGGCTAGGTTCCGTTTATCACGTCGCGCGAGTGTCCATGCCCCGATTCGCTCTGGCTCTTGCTGTCTGTGCAGCGCTGCTATCCGCCTGTTCCAGCTACTCGACTCCCATGTCGAAGCCGGCCCAGCCGAACGGCAAGCCGGTCTTCATCACCCTCCAGGTAGAGTCGCATCTCAACAAGTATTACCGGACCATCGGCGGCGGCCGCAGCGGCGCCTTCGCTGTCTCGGACAAGGGGACGGTCGGTTTTTACGCCTATTGCCAGGCGATCACCTGCCGCGACGAGGTCAGCTTCTCCCGCACCGCGCTGCAGGGCTGCGAAGCGCGCGCCCATTCGCCCTGCACCATCCTCGCGGTCGGCCGTTCCGTCCGGCAGTCCTACATGACCTACAAGGAAGCCGAAGAAAAAGGCCTCCTCGCCAAGGCTAATCCCTAGTCGTTCAACGGCGGGAACGGCATCAGCAGTCCGTGCGCCTGCGCGTCGTCTCTGAGCGCGACCAACTCCGACATCGTTGCGTGATTGCCCGGATCGTCGGCAAGCGCGGCCGCAAGATGCGCGCGCCTGACCAGCAGGTCGACATAAGGCAGCTTCTCGCGGACTTCGAAGTAGCTTGCCAGGATGTCGGCATAGCGCAGCGCCTCGCCCCAATTGCCGCGCTCGATCGCCCAGTCGATGGCGAACCGCAGGAAATAGACCCGGTTATGCGCCATTGAGGTCTTTTCCATCAACGCCTCGCCCAGGCGCAGCAACTCCACCTGTCGATCCGGATCGGGCTCCACCAGGGCATAGACGCCGTAGACCAGCGGCCCCGCGAAGGTCATCGAAGTACGCTCCGCCAACTCGAGCGCCTCGCGGCACAGCGCCAGCAGTTCGTCAGTCGGTAAACGGTGGCGCGACGCGCTCGCCAGGCAGGCCAGCAGGACGTAGGTGTAGCGGTCCGCCTTCAGCGCGCGCGAAATCGCCAGTGCCTCGTTGGCGGCCCGCGCCACCTCGTCGTGGCGGTCGGCGACCCAGAGCCCGAACGCCATGGATTGCTTGGTGAACATCTCCAGATATTGGTCGCCGATGCGCCGGGCCTCGGATAGCGACAGCTCGTACTGCCGCTGCCCCTTCTCGATCTCCAGGAAATAGAGCTGGCAATTGGCCTGCATGGCGCGATTGGGCGACGCGATGCGGATGAATCCATGCTGATCCGCAAGATCCGCGCACTCCCCGAAGCAGCGGCGGGCGGTGACAAGGTTGCCTCCGGCATAGGCCGCATCGCCGAGTCCGCCCAGCGCGCGGATCCGCCACTCGACGGAGCCGGCGCGCTCGGCCGCCGCAAACGCGGCCTGGTGGGAGGCCTTGCACAGCGCGAGGTCAGCCGCGGCGAATGCCAGGTTGCCCCGCAGGAAAAAGAACTCGGCCGCCATCCGATCGTCGCCGATCGCATCCACCATCGGCCCGAGTGTCTCAGCCAGCTGCAAGCCGGCGGCGACCCGTCCCAGCAGCCGGTTGGCGGCCGCCATGCCGATCATTGCAGCCGCGCGCTGCGGCGCGCCGACCGCCGCCTCGTGCGCCTTGGTGAAACTGGCAAGCGCGGGCTCGCCCCGGCCGAGGTCACGCTGCAGCGTGCCGGCCTGCATCGCGAGTTCGAACACGTCGGACGAGGTGCGCGCGATGGCAAGGCCGCGATCAGCCAGACCGAGGGCGACCGCCATGTGCAGCAGCGCCGCCTCCGCGTTGGCGGCACGCAGATAGGCAGCCGGCGCGCCAGCATCGCCGGCGCGCTCCAGGTGCTCGGCCTGCACGGCAGGATCGCGCTCGGCGAACAAGGACGCGGCAACGCGGTGCAGCTGTGCACGCCGCTCATGTGTCAGCGATGCGTAGACGCCATCGCGGATCAGCGCGTGCGCGAAGGCGGCTTGCACCCCATCCATCCTGACCAGGTGACGCCGTATCAGCTCGCCGCATTCGTAGGCCTGGTCGCCTGTGAGGGCGCGGAGATCGCCGAGGTCGAAGCGTTGCCCGAGGATTGCTCCGGCCTCGATCGCGCGGCGATCCGGTTGGGCCAGGCGGTCCAGCCGCGCTAGCACCACGCCGTGCACCGACGGCGGCAGATGTCCCTCCTGGTCGGTCGCCCGGCTGCGCAGCAACTGTTCCAGGAACAGCGGGTTGCCTTCCGCGCGCTCCACGCAGCGCCGCAGATAGTCCTCGGACTCGGTCGAGAGGTGATGTGCCAGCTTGCCGGCGTCGTTGCCCGACAGGGGGCGGAGATCGATGGTCGCCAGCAGTGCGTCGCGGGCGCGCCCGCGCCAGGCGGCGTCGATCGGATCGCCGTCGGCGCGCGACGACATGAGGATCAAGGCCGCGCTGCCGGCGAGGCCGGCGGCCAGCAGCGACAGTGTGCGCAGCAGGCTGTCGTCCGCCCAGTGGACGTCTTCGACGATGATCAGCTGGGGTCGCCGGCGCGCCGCCGCCGCCAGCAGGTCCTGCATGGCGCGCGTCCGGCCGGACTCGCGCATCGCCTCGTCCATCGCGCGATAGAGCGCCAGATCGTCGGTAGAACGCGGCAGCGACAGCAGGTCCGCCGCGAACAGCGCCAGCTCGCGAGGCAGGTCGCCGGACGCCAGCGCCGCGGCCAGCGCAGCTTCGCCCTGCTGCGTCGTGCATTCCAGCAGCAGGTGTGCGCACAGGCTGGCGGCCGCCTGCGTCTCGCGCGTCGCGCCGAAATCGAGGACGCGCACGATCGTCACGGAGAACTCGCGGTTGACCGCCTCCAGGGCGCTTTCCTGCAGCAAGGTCGACTTGCCGATGCCGGGATCGCCGCGTACCAGCGCCGCGCCGCCATTGCCTTCGCCGGCGTCCGACATCAGCGCGACCAGTTGTGCCAGCTCGCCCCGCCGCCCGACCATCTGACGCCGTGGGCGCGCTGCTTCGTTGGCGTCATGTGCGATGGCGTGCGCGGTGACTGAATCCAGCCCCTTCAACGACAAGGACGAGAGCGGCTTGCACTGGATCTCGGCCGCGATCTCGCCCGCGATGGCATCGTCGATCCAGGTCTCGCCGGCCGGCGCCGCCTCCATCAGCCGCGTGGCGACGGTCGGCGCGTCTCCGGTCACGGTATAAGCCGCGTGGCCGGCACTGCCGAAATGGCCCGCCAGCACTTCGCCGAGGGCGATGCCGATATGGGCCCCGAATGCCTCGCCGCTCTCGGCCGACAGTTCGGCCAACCGGCTATGAATGGCGATCGCAGCGCGCGCCGCGCGCAAGGCATCGTCGCCATGGGCGATCGGCGCACCGAACAAGGCCATCATGGCGTCGCCCATGTGCTTGTCGATCGTTCCGCCGTGCTGCAGCACGACCGGATCGACGGCCGCGAAATAGCGGGAGAGCAGGCGCTGCGTGTCCTCCGGGTCGCGGCCGGCGGACAGCCGCGTGAAATTGGCGAGGTCTGCGATCAGCACCGCGACTGGCCGGCGCTCTGGCAAGGCATGGACCGGCTCGCTGGTCGCCGGCGCGTCGCCCAGCGATCGGCCGCAGCCGCCGCAGAATCGGTCCGAGAGGTTGTTCTTGAAACCGCAGCCGGCGCAGGCGCGCTCCAAGGCCACGCCGCACGAGGCGCAGAATTTGCGGTCCGCCCGGTTCTCGGTCTGGCACTGCGGACAGCGCAAACAGTCTACTCCGACGCCGATCGCCCCTGACGGAGGCTACGCGCTCGCGCCATGCCCGGCAACGGCGCAAAGCAAAAGCCCCGCGCTTGCGCGCGGGGCTTGGCTCAAAGCGGATTCTATTCGGATCAGGCGATCGCTGAATCGACCCAGTCGGCCAGCTGGCGCTTCGGCATGTTGCCGATCTTGGTCGCTGCGACCTGTCCGTCCTTGAAGATCATCAGGGTCGGAATGCCGCGCACGCCATAGCGCTTCGGCGTCTGCTGGTTATGGTCGATGTTGATCTTCGCAACGGTCAGCTTGCCGCCCAGGTCGCGCGCGATCTCGTCGAGCGCGGGGGCGATCATCTTGCACGGGCCGCACCATTCGGCCCAGAAGTCGACCAGCACGGGGCCGGCGGCCTTCAGGACATCGGCCTCGAACGAGGCGTCGCTGACATGGATGGTGTGCGAGTGGGTGGTGGTAGCCGTAGCTGCTGTCATCCCGGTAATCCTTGTTTGGGTCGCCGGTCCGGAGGGGAAACCGCGCGATCCTGTTTGGCTGCCGCATTCCACCCTGGCGTCGGGACAAGGCGGAACGAAGGGGCGAACCCTCAGGCTTGAATCTAGAGCCCCCTATGCCGCCGTCAAGGCGGGGGTTTCAGCCATGCGCGTTCAACATATCCTCTGGGATTTCCATCAGCCGCGGGCCTTCGGTCCATAGCAGGAAACAGCGAATTTTCCTGTCGCTATAAAGGCTTGCGAGGGCCGAGCGATAGGCCGCCAGTTGCCGCACATACTGCTGTGAAACATGCAAGACCTGCATGGGCGCAGGGCGATTGCTCTTGAAATCGACCACCCAGACCTCGCCCTCCAGCACCACCAGCCGGTCGATCTGGCCGCTCACCACCTCGGTCCGGCCGTCGGGTCCGCGGCGGGTGGCGACCACCGGCACTTCGGCGCGGCTCTCCGGGCCGAAGATCGCGGCAAACTCGGGCACATCGAGCATGGCCGTCACGTCGCGGGCGAGCGGCGCACGCTCCGCGATTGGGACGGCGCTCGAACGGCGCGCGACAAAGGCTTCTGCCGCGCCGAGCCGCGCATCGCGCGGCAATTGCGGCAGCATCTCGAGCAGGTGATGGATCACCCGCCCGCGCTGATAGCGCCAGCCCTGATCCTCGCCGAGCGGCGAGATGGTGGCCGGGTCGGGCTCGCTCGGCCGCGACGGCGTCAGCGGGCGCGGCGGATCTGGCAGGTCCGGGATCGGCGCATCGAGCCAGGCGGGCAGGGCGATCTCGCTCGGCACCGCCGCCGGTGCTTCGCTCGCGGCGACCGCCGCGCCGGCGCTGACCCGCAGGGCCTCGCCTTCCCAGCCTTCCTCCGGTCCGCTCAGCGTGGCCGGGCGCGGCTCGCTCTTCGCCTGTGCCTTGGTTGCAGCTTCGCGCACATGGTCGTGCCAGCTCGGCTCGTTGATCTTCTGCAGGCCGCACCAGCCGCAGAGATAGAGCCGCTCCTCCGCCCGCGTCAGCGCGACATAGAGCAGGCGGTTCTCCTCCTCCAGCTGGCGCTGCATCGCGTCAGCGCGCGCGCGGGCGGCAAGCGGATCGTCGCTGGCCTTGTTCGGCGACCACACCGGCAGCTGCGCATCGCCGACGTCGATCCAGAACAGGCCGCTCAGCGCCTGCGGCCGGCGGCGCTGATCTGCCAGGAACACGATCGGTGCTTCCAAGCCCTTTGCGCCGTGCACCGTCATGATGCGCACGCGGCCCGCGCCCTCGTCGAGATCGCGCTTCACCTGCAGCTCATCCTGTTCCATCCAGGCCAGCATGTCCTGCAGGTTCGGCGCATGGCGCGCTTCGTAAGCGAGGGCGAGGTTGAGGAATTCGTCGATCGCCTCGCCGCACTCGTCGCCCAGCCGCGCATAGAGCCGCCGTCGCCCGCCCTCCGCTTCCAGCAGTTGCGACAGCTGTTCGTAGGGCGTCGCGAAGCCGGTGCGATTGAGGAACGGCTCCAGCAGGTCGCGGGCGCGCTGCGCCGCCGGCAGGGTGTCGGCAAGCTCCTGGACACGCTGCCACACGCTCTTGCCGTCGCGGTCGATGCAGATCGCGAACAGCTCGTCTTCCGTCGCGCCGACCAGCGGCGATTTCAGCAGGGCGGCGAGGTTGAGATTGTCGTCCGGCAGCAGCAAGAAGCGACAGAACGCGATCAGGTCCATGACGGCGATCTGGTCCAGCAGGGTCATGCGGTCGACGCCGACCACCGGGATGGCGCGGCGCTTCAAGGCGCGCACCATCAGGTCCATGAACTTGGTGCGGTTGCGCACCAGGATCATGATGTCGCCCGGCCCGATGCGGCGCGGCTCGCCGCGCTGGCGGGTGCCGGCGGTGCCCAGCAGATGGCCGATCTCCGCCGCTATGCTCTCCGCCAGCCGCGCCTCCGGCGCCGCCGCCAGTTCGCGTACCGTCGGTGGCTGCCACGGGGCCGGCGGGTCGGTCGCGATCGGCCGCGCGATCGGCCACACCACGATCTCGCCGTACTCGCCGATGCGGCTGACGGTATGGGTGATGGTCTCCTGCGCGACTGCGACGCCCGCCTGTGCCACGCCGCCGAACACGGTGTCGACGATCTGCAGCACCGCCTTGGTCGAGCGGAAGGAGGTGTTGAGCGGTACCGACCGGAAGCGCTCGACACGCTCGGTGTAGAGCCGCTCGTGGCGCAGGAACTCATCCGGCGCGGCGCCCTGGAACGAGAAGATCGACTGCTTGCGGTCGCCGACCGCGAAGATCGAACGCGGGTTCTCGTTGGTGCCTTGTCCGGCGAAGAACTCCTCGGTCAGCGCGACGATCACCCGCCACTGCTCGGGATTGGTGTCCTGCGCCTCGTCGATCAGCACGTGGTCGATGCCGCCATCCAGCTTGTACAGCACCCACGGCGCGATGCCCGGCCGCTGCAACAGGTCGACGGTCTTCAGGATCAAATCCTCGTAATCCAGCTGCGCGGCCACCGCCTTGCGCCGCGTGTAGCGCCGCAGTACGTCCGCACTGACATGGACCAGCGCTTCGGTGGCGGTGGCTACCTCCACCGCGCGCAAGCGCTCGCCCACCTGCAGCAGACGTCGTGCCTCCGCCTCGAGGATTGCGGCCGTACCTGGATGGGCGCTTTCGACGCCCTTGGTCGGAAGCTTGTCTTGGATTGTCCGCTTCTGGGTTAGGAAGACACCGCAATATTTGTCAAAGGACTCCATCCGTACGTCGATACTCTGCTCCAGCCAGCCTTGCACCAGCTTCGCGCGCTCGGTATCGGTCTTCTTACCCGTTGCCATCGCTGCTGCTGCGCGGCGCAACTCCGCCCTGGGAAAGGCCGAATCGGCCACCGCTTCGGCCAGGACCGAGTCGCGCGTCTCCTCCGCGCCGACGCGGAGCTCGCGGCGCAGCGCGGCGCGGATCGCCGGCATCTCGGCGCTCTCGATCAGGCGCTCGAAGCGCGCGCGGCGGCCGAACAGCTCTTTCATCAGGTCGTTGAGGCGGCCCTCCAGCATGCGCGCGACCACGGTGTCGAGGGCCTGGCGCAGCGCCGTGTCGCTACCCGCGCGGGCGGCGTTCAGCATCTCATCGCGCGCCTCGCCGAGCAGGGCGGTGGCGTCGCGCTCCTCGATCAGGCTGAAATGGGGCGCCACATCTGCTTCCAGCGGGAACCGCCGCAGCAGCGATTGGCAGAAAGCATGGATGGTCATGATCTTCATGCCGCCCGGCGTATCGAGCACCCGCGCGAACAGGCGGCGTGCAATCGGCACCAGGGCTTCGGTGTCGGTTCCGCCCGTCAGTTCGCGAATCTCGCGCCGCAGTTCGTCATGCGAGCCGGCTGCCCACTTTGCCAGCCGCTCGGCCACGCGGTTGGACATTTCCGCCGCCGCCGCCTTGGTGAAGGTGAGGCACAGGATCTTGGCCGGCGGCACGTTGCCGAGCAGCAGGCGCAGCACGCGATCGCCCAGCACCTTGGTCTTGCCTGATCCCGCGGAAGCGGACACCCAGGCGGACCAGCCGGGATCGGAGCCGAGGCGCTGCGCCTCGGTCGCGTCGCGCAGGATGTCGCGCTTGGTCACTTCCATTGTTCGCGCTCGCTCAGCCACTCGGTGTTGCGCGCGAGGTGCGCGTAGTCGTCGTAGGTCGGCGCGTAAGCTGCATCGGGCGTTGCGGCATAGGGCATGTTGTCGTCGCTGAAGTCGCGAATCAGCGCGATGAGCCCCATCTTCGCCGCGTCGGCGAGGGCCATCAGATCGCCCTTGACCGGATCGATCGCGCCGCCGTCGCGATTGCCGGAGAGCTTCCAATGCGCCAGCTCGGCGATCGTGGTGCCGTCGACGCCTTCAAACGCACTGGCCAGCGCCATCGCCGCTTCGAGAGTCAGTTGCGGCGCGAAGCCGCGTTCGATGTCCTCTTTCTTCGGGAGCGTGCCGGTCTTGTAGTCGATGATGGTGAGGCCGCCGTCACGCCAAACATCGATGCGGTCGGCGCGCGCGGTCAGCGTGAAGGGCGAAGCAAGGTCCGGCAGAGGCAGCGCGCCTTGCCGCTCCGTGGCGATGGCGGTCATGAGCGCCGTCCGTCGTCCGCGTTCCACACCCAGCCACCAGGCGGCAATGCGCTGGAAGCGCGGCTGCCAGAACGCCCAGACATTCGGCCGGTCGAGCCATGGCTGGAATGCCGCTTCGCCGTCGGCGCGCAACAGCGCCAGTCCATCGCTCGGCAGCGCGTGCGGGAACCGCTCGGTGAAGGCGTGCAGAGCCTTGTGCACCGCGTTGCCCATGTCTGCCGCGCCGGGATCCTGGTCCAAGGGATCCAGCTTCTTGAGGCGCAGGATGTGCCGCGCGTAGATCGCATAGGGATTGCGCCGCCACGCCTCGATCTGCGTGACCGACAGCTGCGCCGGCCGCCGCGCTGCGCCGGGCCGCGGCATCGGCCGCTTGCCGGGCTCGACCTTCTGAGGGCGGTCGATGAGATGCGCCAGCCGCCGCTCGAGCGCGCCTGCGTTCGACGGCAGCCCTTCGGCCGCGCAGGTCAGGAACGCATCGAGCCGGAGCAGCCAACGCGAGGGAACGGTCGGTGCGCCGTCGACACGTTCGGCGCGGGTCAGCAGCACCTTGGGCGCGCCCATCGCCTGTTGGAAATCGTGGGCGGAAAGGCCGATCTTGCGCTCCGGCGCCGGCAGGCCGAAGCCCTGGCGCATCGGGCGGTTGAGCCAGGGATCGATCGCGCTTTCCGCCGGCCAAGTGCCTTCGTTGAGGCTGCCCAACACCAGCAGGTCAGCCTGCTGCAAGCGCGCTTCCAGCGGTCCCCAGATGGCGAGGCGCGGATGCTTGCCGAAGCGCGGCCGCACCGCGACGCCCGACAGCAACTCCAGCATCAGCGCGGTGAAATCCTCCGCCGCCACCGCCGGCAATCCGGCGAAGCTCTGCAGCGCGTCATGGACAAAATCCGACAAGGCCTCGCCGGCCTCTTCACGCCACAGCCGCTGCACGCCGCGCTCATCATCGGTCGCGGCCAGGGCCTCCGCCGCCGCGACGACCGCGCGCAGGCGCTCGACCGGCGGCAGCTTGTCGGTCCAACCCGCCATCGGCGCGGTCGCGCGCTCCAGCGCGCTGATGGTCCGCGTCAGCTTCTCCGCGTCGATCGCAGACAGCGGTGCATGCTCATCGCGCGTGCGCGTGTCAATCGCCTGGCGCAGTCCATCCCATCCCGGCGCCGGACGCGGGCCGCGCAGCACCGAGCGATCCAGCCGCCGTGCCGACCTACGCAAACGGCCGAGCACGCGCCCGGCCGCGGTCAGCGGATGCTTCAGCAGCGCCAGCAACGGGATCGGCGCCCACTCGTTCGCCGCCGCGTCGCACAGTGCGAGCAGGTAGGCGCCGGGTGCGGTCTGCGACAAAGGCTGGCCGGCGGAATCGTCGATCTCGATGCGCCAGCGCTTCAACTCGCCGGCGACGCGCCGCGCCAGCGTGCGGTCCGGCGTCACCAGCGCGGCGACGCCGTCGTTGTGCTCGGCGATGAAGCGGCGCAGGGTGATGGCGATGACCTGCGCTTCTTCGCGCTCGCTCTGGCAATCGATGCGCGTGACGCTTGCCATGGCCGCGCCGACCGCCAGCGGCAACAGGGTCTCTGCGCGCTCCTTCCAGCCATGCGTGCGCTCCGCCGGCAGCAAAGCCGCGGACACGATCTCCCCACGCGTCTGGCGTAGATCGGTCGGCGCGGCGACTTCGACATCCACGACCTGATCGCGCGTCATCTCGAAGCGTGCCAGCAGGTGCGCCAGGCCGTACTGGGGATGGCTCGGATCCTCCGCGATCGCCTGCCAATCCTCGTTGCTCGGCGCGCGGTCGAGCCCGGGCAGATAGACCGCGCCGCGCGGCAGGCGCGCGATGGTGTGCATGAGATCGGCGGCCACCGGGATCGAGCCGGTCGAGCCCGCCGCGATGACCGGCGCGGTCGGCGGGGCTGCTTCCCATACCGCGCGCTGCAGGTCGAGCAGGCGGTTGCGCCGGTCGGCGGGATCGATGGCGCCTTCGTCCGCCAGGATCTCCGGCCACGAGCGGCGCAGGATGTCGAGGAAGTCGATGGTGAGCTGCCAATGCTCGGCCAGGCTCTCCGGCACCAGCCCTTCCAGGGCCGACAGATCTTTGCGCTCGGTCTCGACCTGGTCCAGCAGCCGCGCCAGTTCCGCGGCCAGCTGCGCGGCCTGGTCCAGGCGGATGGTGCCGGCGCGCGGGCCGCCGCGGGCCGGTGCTGCCATGATAAGGCGCGCCAGCAGCATGCGGCGCTTCAACTCGCCGATCGCCGGCGGGATGTCGGCAGCCGCGCCGAACAGCGCGCCGCCCAGCACCGACAGGTCATCCGAATCAAGATCGCCGATCGGCATCAGGCGCGGCAGCAGGCTGGCGCTGCCTTGCCGATGAACGTCGGCATGCGCCGACGGGTCGGGCCGGATCGCCTGGCGCAGGAACGCCTCCTGGAGCGTGCGGCAGGCGCGCCGGTTCGGCAGCAGCACCGTCATCTCCGCCAGCTTCAGCGGATCGCCGTCGGCCTCACGCAGCAGCGCGACCGCCAGCGTGTCCGCGAAGGAGACGCCGGCAGGGATCGAAAGAACGTTCGGTTTGTCGCGAAGCGGGGGACTCGCCATCCCCGGATTGTATCAGAATCGCCAGCCGTGGAATGTCAGGTTGCGCTCGACTTCCTGGAGATGGGCCGGGGTCGACACATGGTACCACTCGCCGTCATGGCGAATGCCGTAGAGCCGCCCTTCCTCGATCGCGCGGTCCCACACGAGGTTGGTGGAGAAGGCGCCCTTGGGCGTGTCGCGGAACAGGCGCGGGTGGCAGAGCTGGATGCCGGCATAAAGGAACGGCGCCATCTGCCGCTCCGGCTTGCGGGTCAGGCGGCCGGTCGGATCCATCAGGAAGTCGCCGGTCCCGTCATAGCCGACGGCCTGCGCCGTGGAATGCAGCAGCAGCAGCGCGTCCATCTTGTCCGGATCGAACGCCTGCGCCATACGCACCAGGCAGTCGGTCTTGCCGTTGAGCCAGATGATCTTGGCATTGACGGTGAAGAACGGCTCGTCGCCCAGCAGCGGCATTGCCTTCACGATGCCGCCGCCGGTCTCCAGGATTTCGTCCTCTTGCGAGAACACGACTTCAGGCTTCTTGCGGTCCTTGAGATGCGTGCGGATCTGCTCGCCAAGGTGATGCAGGTTGACGACTGCGCGCTCGATGCCTGCGTTCTCCAGGCGGTCGAGCACCACATCGATCATCGGCACGCCCAGCACCTTGGTCAGCGGCTTCGGCACCTTGTCGGTGAAGGGCCGCAGGCGCTTGCCGAATCCGGCGGCCAGCACCATCGCACGCTTGGGCATCTTGCTGTTGTTGCTCAAAATCAAAATCCGCTACTTGAGATCGATGACTACTTGATGTCGATGACGGGCCGCCGCTCGGCCGGCGACAAATGCTTATCGAACCATTGTTTCACTGCGGCCATCGCCGGATGGGTGATGTCCTGCTGCAGCAATTCCCATACCCGCGGCATAAAACGCTGATAGTTCGGCTTGCTGTCGCGCTTCAGCAGCCTGGTGAAAGTGCCGGCAATGCGTGTGTTGCGCTGCGCCGCCGAGACCGCATAGGCCGACCGGAAGTCCGCCGCCTTGATATCCGGGTTGCCCTTGAGATAGCGATCCACCATGGCGTTTGCCAGGGCCTGCGGCACCTGGCGGCGCACATCCTCCAGCAGCGAAGCAAGATCGAACGGCACCGGTCCCGCCACCGCATCCTGGAAATCGAGCAGGCCGCACGCCTGAAAACCGCTGCGCCCCGGCAGCACCAGCAGGTTGTCGACGTGGAAATCGAACAAGGCTGCCGTCCGTCCGGCCTGCCACATGCCGGGCAGGGTGGCGCGCCAGGCCGCTTCGAACTCGGCTCGCGCGGTATCCGGCGCATTGGCGCCCTTGATCGCCGGCCAGTACCAATCGAGCAGCAGCGACACCTCGCGCAGGCAGCGCGCTTCGTCGAACGCCGGCAGCGTCTCGAGCGCCTTCGCCGGCACGCGCCGCCGCACCTCGATCAGCGCATCGGTTGCGAGTTCATAGAGCGCGCGTTCGTCATGCCCTTGCCGCAGCAGCGTCGTATAGGTGCTGTCGCCCAGGTCTTCGAGCAGCAGTAGCCCGCGGGCACGATCCTGCGCCAGGATGCGCGGCGCGCTGAAGCCGAGCCCGCCGAGCAGGGTCGCGACGTTGAGAAAGGGTCCGACATTCTCCATCGGCGGCGGCGCGTCCATCAGCACCGCGGTCTGTCCGTCACGCTTCAGCCGGTCGTAACGCCGGAACGAGGCATCGCCCGCCAGCAGCCCGCGCTGCGCGCTGCCCCATCCGGCCTCTGCCAGAAAGGCGCCGATATGCGCTTCGCGCTCGGTGCGGTCGATCGGCGTCATGATAACCCCGCCAGGCGTTCGCGCCAGGCCGCGCCGCCACTCAGCTGTGCGCGCCGTGCTTGCCCCGACATGATCTGCAGTTCGATCGTCAATATTTGCTCCTCCGGCAGCAGCCCCGCCGCCAGCTCCGGCCATTCGATCAGCGACACGCCCTCGGCCAACGCGTCCTCGATCCCCAGCTCATAGACCTGGTCCGGCCGGTCCAGGCGATAGAGATCGAAGTGCCAGAGCTCCGCCGGCCCATCGCTCAATTCGACCGGATAGGTCTGGACCAGGGTGAAGGTCGGGCTCGGCACGTCACCAAGGTCGGGCGACAGCTCCGCCACGATCGCACGCGCCAATGTCGTCTTCCCCACGCCCAGGCCACCCTTCAGCGCCACCACATCCCCTCGCCGCAGCGCCTTCGCCAGGCGGCGCCCGAGCGCATCGGTCGCAGCGAGATCCGGCAGGTCGATGGCTGAGTCGCTCTTGCTCGTGGGCATCATCGCGCCAAGCTTTTAACGATCCCTTTTCGCAAGATCAATTCACCCTGCGAACCGACAGGGTATTTCGGAACGGAACGGGATCGAACGCCGCCAGGCAGACAGAACTGCACCCGCCGGTGTCGCCGCCAAGATGGACTTCAGCGCATACGGGCGGCAGGATGCGGCGCAATTCGGCCCTCGGCGCGTAGGAATATGGAGCAAAGGCATGACGGCGCATGTAACGGACGTGGCGATCATCGGCGCAGGCCCGGTCGGCCTGTTCGCGGTGTTCGAATGCGGCATGCTGAAAATGAAATGCCACGTCATCGACGCGCTGGAGACCACTGGGGGGCAGTGCGCGGCGCTGTATCCTGAGAAGCCGATCTACGACATCCCAGGCTATCCCGCGATCGACGCCGCCGATTTGATCCAGAAGCTGGAGGAGCAGGCCGCCCCATTCGAGCCGGTGTACCATCTCGGCCAGCAGGTCGATAAGCTGACCCAGGTCGGCGACCGCTGGCACCTCGAAACCTCGACCGGCACCAGGGTGGATGCGAAGGCGGTCATCATCGCGGCCGGCGTCGGCGCCTTCGGCCCCAACCGCCCGCCACTGGAGCGCCTGGCCGAGTTCGAGGGCAAGAGCGTCTTCTATCTGGTGAAGCGCAAGGAGGACATGCGCGGCAAGCGCGTGGTGATCGCCGGCGGCGGCGATTCCGCACTCGACTGGACGCTGGCCTTGGCCGGCATCGCCAAGGAGATCTTCGTCATCCACCGCCGCCCGAAGTTCCGCGGCGCACCGGAATCGGTCGCGCGCATGGAGGAGCTGGCGAAGCAGGGTGCGATCGAGCTGGTCGTTCCCTACCAGCTGCATTCGCTGGAAGGCGCGACCGGCCAGCTCAGCGCCGTCAACGTCGCGACCCTCGACGGCAAGGTCCGCAAGCTGGAGGCGGATGTGCTGTTGCCCTTCTTCGGGCTCGCGATGAATCTCGGGCCGATCGCGCATTGGGGGCTTAATCTCGACCACAACCACATCACGGTCTCTCCGGAGACTTGCGCGTCGAGCGCGGCCGGCATCTTCGCCATCGGCGACATCGCGCGCTATCCCGGCAAGCTGAAGCTCATCCTGTGCGGCTTCTCCGAGGCGGCGATGGCCGCGCACGGCATCTACCCGCTGGTGCACCCGGGCGAAGCGTTGCACTTCGAATACTCGACCACCAAGGGCGTGCCGCACGCGTAGTCACAAGACCACGTTGAGAGCGCGGTAGAACGAGCGGCTGCAACCGACTAGGTTGCGGATCTTCGCATTTCGTTCTGGGAATTCATCATGACACTCTCGATGTATCAAGCTTCCGTCCCCGTATTCCTGCGCGGGCTGGAGAATCTCGCCGCCATCCTCGCCAAGGGCGCCGCCCATGCCGAGGCCAAGAAGATCGATCCCACCGTCTTCATCAATGCGCGCCTCGCGCCCGACATGCTTGCGCTGGCGCGGCAGGTGCAGATCGCCTCCGACGCGGCGAAGGGCTGCGTCGCACGCCTCGCCGGCGTCGACGTGCCGAGCTTCGCGGACACCGAGACGACATTTCCGGAACTGCAGGCACGCATCGCCAAGACCATCGATTTCGTGAAGGGCTGCAATGCCGCGCAGATAGACGGCAGCGAGGAGCGCACGTGCATCCTGAAGGTCCGCGGCGAGGAGATGAAGTTCCGCGGCCAGGACTATCTCTTCAAGCTGTCGCTGCCGAACTTCTTTTTCCACGTCACCACCACCTACGACATCCTGCGCCACAACGGCGTGGAACTCGGCAAGATGGATTATCTGGGGCGGTCGTAGTCTTCATCGCCGGCTTTGCCACTATTCTCCGTCATCCCTGCCGACGAATGTCGGCATTCGCCGACGGTGTTTGGCCTTGGGATCCACGAGTTTGCATGTGACGTCACAGTGTTGCCCATCGAACTCGTGGATGGCAAGGCCAAGCCTTGCCATGACGGGAGAGCATGGGGTGAGGGCAGGGCCTTAGTTCGGGGCCGCCGGGCGTCCCGTCGGGTCCAGCGGCAGCGTGCACACCACGCGGCGGTAGCCGAGGCCGATCTCGGTCTCGACCCGGCCGCCATGCAGCTCCACCAGCGTGCGAACCAGCGCGATGCCGAGGCCGCTGGTGACGTCGCGGCCGGAGCCGGCCGAGCCGCCGATCTCGGCGGGAATGGCGCTGCTTTCGATCGTGGTGCCTTCGCCCGCAGGGCCGCTGCTGACCTCGACCGCGAGCGCGAGTTGCAGCGGCTGGCGCTTGGCGCGCAACGTGACGGTGCCGCCGTACGGCGCCGCCGACAAGGCGTTGGACAGCAGGTTGGACAAAGCTTGCTTCAGGCGCTGCTGGTCGCCCACGATCTCGCCCAGCTCGCTCGCCGTATCGAGGCTCAGTGCCACTGAGCGCATGCGCGCGCGCTGCTGGAACAGCCGCTCGCTCGCCTCCAGCATGTCCTTCACGTCGATCGGCTTCAGATCGAGCTTGATATAGCCGGCCTCGATCGCCGCCACGTCGATCACATCGGAGATCAGCAGCAGCAATGCCTGCGCCGCATCGAGGATGCCGTGGCTGTACTCTTGCTGCTTCTCGTTCAGCGTGCCGAAATATTGCCGCGACAGCAGCTCGGCATAGCCGATGATGGCGTTCAGCGGCGTGCGGAACTCGTAGCTGACGTTGGCGATGAATTCCGACTTCAGCCGGTCGGCGGCCATCAGCGCTTCGTTGCGCTCGCGCAACGCACGCTCCATGTTGATGCTGTCGGTGACGTCGGTGTATTTGTACAGCCGCCCGCCATCGGGCAGCGGAATCGCCGCGACGTCGATCACCTTGCGGTCGCCGCGCTCGATCCGCAGGTTGCGCAGCTCGCGCTCCGCCACCTCGCTCACGATGCGCTCGCGCACCGAAGGCCAGTCCTTGCGGCCGACGAAGAACTTCGCCACCAGGTCGACCACCTTGGAGACGTGCGGCTGATTGGCGATCTCGTCCTCGGTCAGCGACCACATGCGGGTGAAGGCGGAGTTGTGCAACTTCAGCCTGCCGTCGCTGCCATAGACCGCGATGCCTTCGTAGAGATGATCGATGGTCTCGCGCTGCACCTCGATAAGCGTGTTGTAGCTGGCTTCCATCGCCAGCTTGTCGGTGACGTCCTCGTAGGTCAGGATCACGCCGCCCATCGGGTGCGGGGTCGCCACCATGCGGAAGGTGCGGCCCTTGGGGGTGTGCATCAGCTCCTCGAACGGAGCGATGATGGACATGATGTGGCGCGCGAACTCCTGCTTGTAGTTACGGAAGTCCGCCTGCTCGGTGATCTGCCGGCGCTCGCGCAGCGAATCCAGCACCTCGTCGATGGTCGGCTCCGACTGCAGGAACTGCGGGTCCATCTCGAACAGGTCGCGATAGGCGGCGTTGAAGAACTTCACGCGCTTGTCGGGGCCAAAGATCACGATCGCGGTACCCAAGCTTTGCAGCACGTCGTCGTGCGCCGCGATATGGCGCGCCAGCTCCGAATGGGTATCCTCGAGCGCGGTCTGGTCGAGCGCGAAACCGATCAGCGCGCCGGTCGGCAGCGGCGCCTCATTGAAGTCGAACAGCCGGCGCTTGCCGCCTACCACCTGCTGCTGGCTTTCCGACTGCACCATGCCGAGCTTCTGTGCACGGGCGGCAAGGGCGCGCGCCGCGCTGTTGATGTCGCGGCCGGAGCGCGGCACCTCGCCCGGCGGCAGGTCGACCAGCCGGTGGAACGCCTGGTTGCCGTAGGTGATGGCGAGGTTCTCGTCGCGGCACCAGATCGGCATCGGCAGCCGGTCGAGCAGTTCCATGAAGCCGCGCACTGCTGCGCGCGATTCATCGACCAGCGCCATGGTCTCGCTGACGTCGTCGAGCCACAACCGGCGTGCGCCGCCCTGCTCCGGACGCTGCAGCCGCAGCCGGCGGCCGGTGTGGACGTGGCGCATCACGGCCTGCGCCGCGCCCTTGCCCGCCAGCAGGGCGGCCCAGGTCTCCTCGGCATTCGGCCCGTCGTTCTGCAGCAGCGCGCGCACTTCCTCGAGCGTGGTCTGCGGGCGGTTGAGGCTCAGCAGCTCGGCCGCGCGCGGCTCCAACTCGACCGCACCGCCGGCGCCGCTCCACTCGATCAGGGCAAACGGGCCGGTCGCCAAGCGCTCGCGCGCCTCGATCAGCCGGCGCGAAAGATCACCGCGCGCATCCGCCTCGCGCCGCAGCGCCAGGCGGTGGGTGATCTGCTGCGCCACCAGGATAATAAGGGCGACGCCGATGAGGACGGCCGCCCAGACCAAATTGACGCCGGGCAGGTTCGAGCCGGTAAATTCCTGAACCACAACATCCGGCTGTGTCTGTGCCAGCGCGGGCAAGCCGGTCCAAGACGCCGCGACCAGGCCAAGGGCCGTCGCAACCGTCTTCCAGCGCCGCTGCCCGGCCCTCCGGCCTAGGTATTCTTCCCCCCAAAACATGGCGAGACTGTAGTCGCTGCAACGGGTTGCGACAACCTAAACAGAAACGGCGCGGGTGGACCGCGCCGTTCCGGAAGCCGATTTGGCCTGGGCCTTAGTAGCGATAGTGTTCCGGCTTGAACGGGCCCGCCGGGGCGACGCCGAGATATTCGGCCTGCTTGGTGGTGAGCTTGGTCAGCTTCACGCCGATCTTCTCCAGGTGCAGGGCCGCGACCTTCTCGTCGAGGTGCTTGGGCAGCACATAGACCTGCTTGGAGTACTTCTTGTGGTTCTGCCACAGCTCGATCTGCGCCAGCACCTGGTTGGTGAAGGACGCGGACATCACGAAGCTCGGATGGCCGGTGGCGCAACCGAGGTTCACCAGCCGTCCTTCGGCCAGCACGATCAGGCGCTTGCCGTCGGGGAACTCCACCTCGTCGACCTGCGGCTTCACATTGTGCCACTTGTAATTCCGAAGACCCGCGATCTGGATCTCGCTGTCGAAGTGGCCGATGTTGCACACGATCGCGCGGTGCTTCATCTGACGCATGTGGTCGAGGGTGATGACATCGACGTTGCCGGTGGCGGTGACGAAGATGTCGCCGATCGCGGCGGCCTCTTCCATGGTCGTCACCTGGTAGCCTTCCATCGCCGCCTGCAGGGCGCAGATCGGGTCGACTTCGGTCACCATCACGCGCGCGCCCTGGCTGCGCAGCGAAGCGGCCGAGCCCTTGCCGACGTCGCCGAAGCCGGCGACCACCGCGACCTTGCCGGCCATCATCACGTCGGTGGCGCGCTTGATGCCGTCGACCAGGCTCTCGCGGCAGCCATAGAGGTTGTCGAACTTCGACTTGGTGACGGAGTTGTTGACGTTGATCGCCGGCACCGCCAGCTTGTCTGCGCGCGCCATCTCATACAGGCGCGCGACGCCGGTGGTGGTCTCCTCGCTGATGCCGCGCACCTTCTCCATCAATTGCGGATACTTGTCGTGCATCAGCACGGTGAGGTCGCCGCCGTCGTCCAGGATCATGTTGGGGTGCCAGCCGTTCGGGCCACTGACGGTCTGCTCGATGCACCACCAGAACTCTTCTTCGCTCATGCCCTTCCAGGCGAACACCGGGATGCCGGCGGCGGCGATCGCGGCCGCCGCCTGGTCCTGGGTCGAGAAGATATTGCACGACGACCAGCGCACGTCCGCACCGAGCGCCATCAGGGTCTCGATCAGCACCGCGGTCTGGATGGTCATGTGCAGACAGCCGGCGATGCGGGCGCCGGTCAGCGGCTTGCCTTTGCCGAACTCGGCGCGCAGGGCCATCAGGCCCGGCATCTCGGTCTCGGCGATGTCGATTTCCTTGCGCCCCCACTCGGCGAGGCTCATGTCCTTGACTTTGTAATCGGTGAAGGCGGTCGCCATTCGGCTCTCCTAAAGGGCTATCCAAAAGTCCGCCGCCTTCTATCAGCCGCGCCCCCATCCCGCAAGGCATGCAAAACGCATGTCCCTACTTTGAAATCATTGGGAGATTCCATGTGACCGGGAAGGAGATGGAGTCCGGTACCCACCGGCCGGCGGTCAACCGAACAGGCCGGACGCCGACAGGCCTGTCCGCGCGTCATAGGCACTGGCCAGCCAGCGCGCAAAGGACGTCTTCCTGTAGACGGCGGCGGCAATCAAGGCCTGGACCAGGAGGTCGGCCGGATCGGAAACCCGGTCTCGATCCTTGAAGTAGATCGCGTCGGCCCAGGCGACCTGATCGGCGCTTCGCCCGCCGGTGGCGAAGGCGTAGCGGGTCAGACTGCCGAAATCCACGAGTCCGAACCCGGCCTTTCGCAACAGCAGGTCGATCTCCGCAAACAGCGGTTGGCCCCGGTACAGCTCGATGAACTCTACTTCGCAATGCACCGCGAGAGTCCGCGCCAATACGGTCGGCGCGCCAGCGAGCGCGGCATGCTCGAAGCCCTGGATGTCGAGATTCAAGAAGTCCACGCGTTCGACCTCATGGATCGCGTGGTCGAGCGTGACAGTATCGGCGCTGGCCCTCCGCACGGTCTTGACGCGGTTCCACGGCACGAGCTGCCCGGTCACCTCCTCGTTCAAAGGCAGAAGCGAAGAGGTGACATCCGGCTCGTTGATGTTGAATACGTGCGTTTGTCCGTCGCCGATGAACTCCGGGCGCATGGACAGGTCGGCACCGCTTTCCGCGTCCTCGCGCTCGCGCCGCCGCTCATCGAGCGGCTCGAAGCCGATCATGCGGCAGGGGATGAAATCCAGCAGCCGCGCATAGACGTGGTCCTTGTGATTGTACATTTGCGCGCCCACGTCGACGATCGTGAGCGGCCGCTGGAATCCGTGCGACGTCAGGAAGGATGCCAGTCCACGGCAGGTGTCGTGCGTATCCTCCTCGACCGCTCCCTTGGCGATGTATTCCGGAGACCGGAGGAACTGTTCGAGCAGGCGCGTGTCGAACGCCCCGTGCTCGATCTGCTGCATCCAGGATTGCAGGCCCTTCGGCTCCGGGTCCCGATCGAGGAAGCCGCGATAAAGCGCCGTGACCAGCGATCGCACTTCTTCCTTGGAGAGCCGCGACGGCTCTTGCTTGGGGGCGCGCGATGGCGCTTTGCTGCGCTTCTTGCCCCGCAACAGCCTGCTCCACATTCCGCGCACCCCCTGTTCGGCCTGCCCCAGCCTCTATGGCGAGATCATTGGCAGATTCCACGTGACCAGGAAAGAGAAGGGGGTCCAGGGCGCGACCGGCGCTCCGCCGAGCTGAAGCGCCCGCCCGGTCCACTGGTTGCAGGTCTCGAGGATGGTGTACTGGCCGTCGGCCACGAAGAAGGCATCGCGCGCGCCATAGCCCGGTGCGGCCTGCACCGGTAGTTCTCCCGACAGCCGAAGCGAGTCGCGGATGAAGCGAGCGATCCGCTGATAGGAATCGGGGTCCGCCCGCCAGGAGCGGCAGTTTTCGCCCGCCAAGGGGCGCGGCCGATATTCGACGTGCAGAACGGTCTCGTCCCACAGTACCGACTTGACCGCGGTCATGATCTCGACGTCCGCCCAGGTCGGCGTGTTGATGTAGAAGTCGCGGCTGCCCCAGCCGAGCCCGATGTGATCGTAGGCATCGACCGGCGCGATGAACGCCTGCTGTCCGAACAGCGCGCGCCAGTCGGTCCCGGCAGCCACCGCCGGCACGATCAGGTCAGTATGCACCCCATTGTTGCAGGCGTAGACGAGGACGCCCTCCTCGGGCTCGCTCGCGTCCGGCACGAACATCAGCGCCCCGAAGGCCGCGACCGTGTAGAGCGCAAGCGCGACCAGGGGCAGGCAGACGAGAATCAGGATTGCGCGAATCAGGAACCGCATGATGGGGCAGCATCGCGGCTGATTGCGCCGAAATTCAGGCGGCGAGATCGAGCAGCCCCTCATACCGGACCAGCCGCCCGACGAAGGGCAGGCGCACTTCGACCGCGAACTCATAGCGGCCGTCGCGCTCGCCCTCCCAGGCTTCGAGGTACGGCGCCAAGATGCGGGGCACGGGAAAGCCGAACAAGGTCGCGTGCTCCAGCACGTAGTACAGCCGTCGGTCGCGCGCCTCCAGGCGCAGATACAGCCGGAACGGCCCCAGCGATTCAAACAACCGGCCGCGATCAAGAGTAAAGCAGGAGCGAAATTGGCGGTCACCGAATTGGCGGTTCCAGATCATGCGGTCCGGCAGATGCTCCCCCTCGACGGACATCGCGACTCTCTCCGTTGCTGCCGGAAGGCCCATGACGGCCGCTATCATGCTGGCAACCGGATTGCCGCGCGTGACTCGCGCGTGGCCGCCAAGCCGTATCTTGCCGGCATGGGCGCGTTGCACGGTATCGGGCAGGCGATCGAACGCATCGCCCAAGCACGTTTGGATCACGTTCGCGCCTGCCTGCTTCAAGTCATGCGGCATGGCAACCTCTACCGATCGCCGTTGTCAAAGACACGCATCGCTGTAGTAGAGGCCGGGGACGACGCCCGAGTTTCGCACCTCGATCCGGCTCCCAGCATTCTCGCGCCACACGACAAACGACAGGCCGACACCGCCCGTGTACGGATTTTCCCACCAGACGATATAGTAAGCGCCGTCGTTGTACTCCTCGAGGGTACCGGTGTTGTATTCGAGCAGGCAGTAGGCCACCTCCCCGGCGGGTTTCTCGGAACGCAGGACTTCGTCGACGGGTGCTTCGAGCTGCTCGTCGATCGACGAGCAAGCGCAAAGAAGCAGAGACACAACCAGTGATAAAGCCGTCGACCGCGTCATCGCAGCCCTCTGTCCGGTTCTCATGGATTGCCCCCCGCAGGACTCGAACGATATGATCGCCGGCCTGTGAACTTCCAGCGTAGCGTAGGGGATCATCCCGCCTCAACCCGTCTAATGGAGCGTGGCATGCGCGTCTTGTCCGTGTGTCTGACCTTGGCCGTTCTCTGCGCCGGCGCAGTCGGACCCGTGGCCGCTCAAGATCCGCCGCAGCCCGCCGTGCAGCAATACTTTGCCGAGGAGAATGTGGATTTCGGCGTGAAGCCGCAGTTCCATTTGCAGGTCAACGTGGGCACGCCGACGCCGACCGCATTTCCGCGCAATATGGCGGAGACGCTGTCGACCTATGATCTGGACGACATGCTCTTGTTTTCTCCCGACGACGAGTACCCGCTGCTGGTCGATGTTCTCAACAGCGACCACAATTATACGATCATGGACGCCTACTTCATCCCCATGGGCGGTCAGCCGGGGACCTTCACCGACGAGATCCAGAAGCAGCTCACTGCGGAGCTGGCGAAGATCACGAAGGGGCGAATGGACCGGCCGATCGTGTTCTTCTGCCTGGGCGCGCGCTGCTGGGAATCCTACAACGCCGTGCTGCGCGCCTATCACGCCGGCTATCGCAAGCTCTATTGGTATCGTGGCGGCATCAATGCATGGATGGAAGCGGGCCTGGAAGTGGATTCGCTGTATTGAGATCTACGTCGCCAGCGCGTTAAAGTCGTCGAGCAGCATGGCGATGCGCCCCGAATCCCACTGGTCCATCACCTGGCGCGCGAACCGTGCGGAGGCCAAATAGTCGAGGCTGCGGATGCGCTGCTTCACGCGCGGCAGGGAATTGGCGGCCATGCTGAGCTCGTTGATGCCGAGCCCCAGCAGCAGCGGCGCGAACTTGGGGTCGCCCGCGATCTCGCCGCACACGCTGACCGGGATGCGTGCCCGCAGCGCCGCCTCGGTCGAGAACTGGATCAGGCGCAGCACCGCCGGATGCAGCGGGTTGTAGAGATGCGCCACCTGCTCCTCGCCGCGGTCGATGGCAAGGGTGTACATGGTGAGGTCGTTGGACCCGATGGCGAAGAAGTCAGCGACCTGGGTCAGCGCATCGGCGGCGAGCGCCGCGCCCGGCACTTCGATCATGACGCCGAGCGGCGGCAGCGGATCGGGCAGCTTCTGGCCGCGCCGCTTCAGACGCCGCGCGGTCTGCAGCATCGCTTCGCGCACCTGCTTCACCTCCGAGACCGAGGAGATCATCGGCAGCAGGATGCGCACCGGGCCGTGCACGCCGGCGCGCAGGATCGCCGCCAATTGTGCGTCCAGGAGGTCGCGCCGCTTGAGGCTGAGCCGGATCGCGCGCAGGCCGAGCGCCGGATTGGCCGAATCGCCCATGTGATCGCGCAGGCTGGCGGCCAATTTCTCGCCGCCCACGTCGAGGGTGCGGACGGTGACCGGCTGGCCCGCCATGGTCTCGACGATCTGGCGCAGCGCCTGGTACTGCTCGTCCTCGTCGGGCAGGTCTTCGCGGTTCATGAACATGAACTCGGTGCGCAGCAGGCCGACGCCTTCCGCCCCGGCATCCATCGCCATCTCCGCCTCGCGCGGCAGCTCGATGTTGGCGAGCAATCCGATGCGCTGCCCATCGCGCGTGACGGAGGGCAGCTTGCGCAGGCGGCCGAGCTGCTTCTCGTCGCGCTCCAACACCTCCAGCCGGCGTTGGTACTCCGCGACCGTGGCGGGTGACGGATTGAGGACGACGCGGCCGGCGCCGCCATCGACGATTATGGCGTGTCCGGTGCGCGCAAAGCGCAGCAGCTCGGGGATGCCGAGCACCGCCGGAATGCCGAGCGAGCGCGCCATGATGGCGGTGTGGCCTTCCTTGCCGCCCAGCACGGTCGCGAAGCCCTCGATGGTCTTGGGGTCGAGCAGGGCGGTGTCGGCCGGCGTCAGCTCTTCCGCCACCACGATCGAGCCGGCCGGCAGGTTCTTGAACGCTTCGTAGACCGTCTGCGTCAGGTTGCGCAGGATGCGGTTGCCGACCTCGCGCACGTCATCGGCGCGGGCCGCGAGATAGGGGTCGTCGAGCGAGGCGAAGTCCTGCTCGACCTTGCTGATGACGAACTGCACCGCGGCTTCGGCGTTCACCCGGTGCTCACGGATACGGGTCTCGACCCCGCGCGTCACGCGCGAGCCGGTCAGCATCTGCTTGTGCGCCTCGAGCAGGAAGCCGAGCTCCTCGGCCGCGGCGCCGTGCAGCTCCTCCGCCTTGCTGGAGAGCTTGCGCAGCTGCTTCTCGGACTTTTGCACCGCGCCGTGGAAGCGCTCGAGCTCCTCGTCGACCTTGTCTTCCGCGACCTCGTATTCGGAGATGGTGATGGCGCCGGCCTCGACCACGTGCACTTGGCCGATGCCGATGCCGGGCGCGACGCCCAGGCCCTCGAACACCCGCTCGGCGTCGCGGTCCCTCCTGCGGCGCGGGCGGCGGGCTTTCTTGTCCTCACTCTTCATCGAATTTGCGCTCGATCAGATCGACCAGCGCCTGCATGGCTTCCTTCGCCTGTGCGCCGCTCGCGCGCAGCTCGATGTCCGTGCCAATGCCTGCCGCCAGCATCATCAGCCCCATGATGGAAGTACCCGAAACGTCCATGTCGCCCTTGATCACGCGCACCTGCGCGTTGAAGCCGCCCGCCACCTTCACGAACTTCGCCGCCGCGCGCGCATGCAGCCCGCGCTGATTGCGGATGTTGGCAATCCGAGTGATCGCGCCGCCAGCGCTCATGAAGGACTACCCCCGCGCCGCCAGCAGCTGCGAGGCGACGTTGATGTATTTGCGGCCCGCTTCCTGCGCCGCGGTGACGGCGGCCTGCAGCGTGTGCCCCTCGCGCATGCCGGCCAGCTTGATCAGCATCGGCAGGTTGATGCCGGCGATCACCTCGACATTGGCGCGGTCGAGCACCGAGATGGCGAGGTTGGAAGGCGTGCCGCCGAACATGTCGGTCAGCAGCACGACACCGTCGCCGGTTTCCACCTCGTTGACCCGCTCCAGGATCTCCTTGCGGCGCTGCTCCATGTCGTCCTCGGCCCCGATGCAGACGGTCGCGACCTTCTGCTGCTTGCCGACCACGTGCTCGAGCGCCGCCAGGAATTCGGCGGCGAGCTTGCCGTGGGTGACCAATACCATCCCAATCATTGACGCATCCCTGTGTCTTTTATGCCCATTTTCTCTAGGCTTGTTCCGATCGGCCGGAAACGTCGCGGGTCAGATCGCGATGAAGCAGCGCGACTGGGCGGCCGCTCGCTCGGAGCGCATCCGCCAGATTCTTGGCGACATAGACCGATCGGTGTTTTCCGCCGGTGCATCCGACGGCAATCGTGAGATAGCTTTTGCCCTCGCGCTCGTAGCTTGGCAGCAAGGGCTCGATGAGGGCGTCGAGCGACGCCAGGAAACCGGAGAGTGCCGGATCGCGCTCGATGAAGCGCGCCACTTCCGGCGTCTCGCCGTCCAGCGGCTGCAGCGCTTCGACATAGTGCGGATTGGCGAGGAACCGGACGTCGAACACCAGGTCGGCCTCGCGCGGCACGCCGATGCGGTAGGAGAAAGACATGACCGTGACGGCGAGCCCAGGCTGGCGATCCAGCGCGAAGCGCTCCGTCAACAGCCGCTTCAGTTCCGCCATCGATCGGTTGGAGGTATCGACCACCAGGTCCGACACGGCGCGGATCGGGAACATCAAGGTGCGCTCGCGCGCGATGCCGTCGGCGGCGTTGCGATCGGGGGCCAGCGGGTGGCGGCGGCGCGTCTCGGTGAAGCGGCGGATCAGAACGTCGTCGGTGCAGTCCAGGAACACCAGGACCAGCTCGAACCGCGCGTCGGCGCGCAGCTGCTCGATGCTGGCAAGGAACTCCGCGCCGCTGAAGCCGCGCGAGCGGCTGTCGATGCCGATCGAGATCGGTCCGTTGGCATCGCCGCTGGCGAGTCCGCTGACCAGATGCGGCAGCAGCTCCAGCGGCAGGTTGTCGACCGCCTCGTAGCCGAGATCCTCCATCGCGCGCAACGCGGTGGTGCGCCCGGCGCCGGCCAGCCCGGAGATGAGCAGCACGCGGCGGCGATCCTGCGTGGCGGAGGTTGCGGTGGATGCGGGGCCGGAGGACGCCCGGCCCGCTGGGTTGAGGGTTGTCATGAGGGCGGGATTATAGAGCGCGTCAGCTTGGCCAGGGCAAGCCGGACTTTGGCCGGAGCCGAGGGCTCCAGAAGGTGGATCCCGATGGTCGTCACCGCGAGGCCAAGCCATTCAGATTCCAGGGTTTCTGGGATCAGCTCGACCTCCGCCAGCGGCGTCGACCGAACCACCAGCGCCAGCGGCACGGCTGGCGGGGCGACCGGCACGCTCATGATGCCGAGTCCCTTCACCTCCATCTTGCCCTTGAGCTCGCCCGGCCCCTCCGGCGGGAAGGAGAGCAGGAGCTGATCGCCCTCGCGCACCATCTCGACCACGTCGTCGGCGACCAGGGTGGCGCCGGAATCGATCAGCCGCAGCGTGAGATCGGACTTGCCCGCGCCGGTCGGCCCCAGGATCAGCACCCCCTGACCCCGCCACGCCACCGCCGTTCCGTTGACCAGGCGTCGCATCGTTAGTGCTGCGATCCCCCTCCCCCAAACTGGGGGAAGGTTGGGGTGGGGGAAGCGAGCGAGGATTCCTTCCAACTATGCACCGGCTTCCCCCTCCCTGGCCCTCCCCCGTGTCGGGGGAGGAGATTTCTAATACGCCGGCAGATCGATGGTGAAGCACGCGCCCCGCACGTGGCCGTCGGGGTCGAGCATGTTGTCGGCGGTCAGCGTGCCGCTGTGCGCCTCGACGATCTGGTGCGAGATCGAGAGGCCGAGGCCGGAATGCTGGCCGAACTTCTCGCCCTCCGGCCGCTCGGAATAGAAGCGCTCGAAGATCGCCTTCAGCTTGTCGGGCGGAATGCCCGGCCCACTATCTTCCACCGTCACCAGCACGCGGCCATGTTCGCGCCAGCCGGTCAGGGTGATGGTGCCGCCGGGCGGGCTGAACGAGACCGCGTTGGTGAGCAGGTTGCGCAGCACCTGCCCCAGGCGTCCTTCCATGCCGAGGACCATCAGCGAATCGCCCTCGCGCGCGATCACCTCGATCTGCGGCGCATCCGGATCGGCGGTGGCGCCATAGATGTCCGCGATCGCCGTCAGCAGCTCGCGCATGGCGACCGGCTCGGCATCGGCGCGCGACATTTCCGCATCGATGCGCGAGGCGTCGGAGATGTCGGTGATGAGGCGGTTCAGGCGCTGCACGTCGTCCAGGATGATGGTCATCAGGCGCCGCTGCTGCGCGGGGTCGTCGATCCGCGCCACGGTCTCGACCGCGCTGCGCAGCGAGGTCAGCGGGTTCTTGATCTCGTGCGACACGTCGGCGGCGAAGCGCTCGATCGCGTCCATGCGTTTCCACACCGCTTCCGTCATGTCGCGCAACGAGCCGGACAGATCGCCGATCTCGTCCTTGCGATGCGACAGGTCGGGGATCTTCACCTGCCGGCCCTTGGCGCGCCGCACGCGGTCGGCGGCATCGGCCAGGCGATGGATCGGCCAGGCGATGGTGCTGGCGAGATAGAGCGACAGCAGCACCGTCACCGACAGCGCAATGCCGAACACGCCCAGCACGGTCAGGCGCGTGTCGCGCAGCGTGGCCTCGATCGAATCGCCCGGCTTGGTGAGGAACAGCGATCCCAGCACCTGGCGGTAGCGCTGTACCGGCACCGCGACGCTCAGCACCATGCGCCCGCCGCCGGCATCGCGCACCGCGGTCGCGGTCTCGCCGGCCAGGGCCTTCTGCACCTCGCCATAATCCTGCGCCGACTGCACCGAGGATTCGCTGTACGGCGGCAGCGGCCCGCCGTTGGGCAGCAGCCCGGCGATCCAGTCATAGGCGCCGACCACCGCGCGCCACAGGAAGGAATCGTCGGCATCCAGCGGCGCCAGCGGCTGCATCTCCACCACGCCGCCCGGGCCGGACAACAGGAAGGAGTCGGCGATCAACGATCCGTCCGGCGAGAACAGCCTTGCCCGCGTCTGCGACACGTCGACCAGCCGCCGCACGGTCTGGCGCGTGGTCTCCGGCAGCAGGCGCTCCTCGCCCAGCGGCCCGGTCACCACGCCGCTTGCCGCCAGTGCGCCGGAGAAGATCTGCGCCTCGGTCTTCAGCAGCTCGAGCTCCGACTCGATCAGGCTCTGCCGGTAGTTGTCGAGATAGAGCAGCCCGACCACCGGGATCACCAGCGCGATGATGTTGACCGCCAGGATGCGGCGGGTCAGCGGCGATTGCCACAGCGGCCGACGGTGCGGCCGCCCGGCGCGGTCGATGCGCTGGCGCTTGCCGCCGCGCTTGGAGCGCTCGACCCGCATCTCCGGCTCCGGCTGCAGCAGGATCGGCGGGGCAGCCTTTTCCACGGACGAAAGGCGCGACCCCTCGGACCGCGCCTTACCTTCGACCTCGCCGTCTGGTGTGGTGCGCGCGATTTCGTTCATCGCAGCCGCGACCGTCCTTCGCCGATGTTAGCCATCGCGATAGCGATAGCCGACGCCATAGAGCGTCTCGATCTGGTTGAAGTCGTTGTCGAGGACCTTGAACTTCTTGCGCAACCGCTTGATGTGGCTGTCGATGGTGCGGTCGTCGACATAGATGTTCTCGCCATAGGCCGAGTCCATCAGCTGGTCGCGGCTTTTCACATGGCCCGGGCGCTGCGCCAGCGCCTTCAGCAGCAGGAACTCGGTGACAGTCAGCTCCACCGGCTGGTTCTTCCAGGTGCACAGGTGCCGGTTGGGATCGAGCGTCAGGTCGCCGCGCGTGACCGCTGCCTCGCCGGTCTTCTCGGTGGTGTGGCGGCTGGCCTCGCGCCGCAGCAGGGTGCGGATGCGCTCGATCAGCAGGCGCTGGGAGAACGGCTTCTTGATATAGTCGTCCGCGCCCATGCGCAGGCCCATCAGCTCGTCCACCTCGTCGTCCTTGGAGGTCAGGAAGATGACCGGCAGGTCGCTCGATTTGCGCAGCTTCTCGAGCAGCTCCATGCCGTCCATGCGTGGCATCTTGATGTCGAGCACAGCCAGGTCGACGGGCGATTGCATCAGCGCGCGCAAGGCTTCGGCGCCGTCGGTGTAGGTGCGCACCGCGAAACCCTCGGCTTCCAACGTCATCGAAACGGAGGTGAGGATATTGCGGTCGTCGTCAACCAGCGCAATGGTCTGCGGCACGTGTTGGGACTCCTCTCTTGAAGGCAAGGTTTATAGAATTAGGCCAGCTCTGCCAAGCATGGCCCGGAAAAGGGCGGAATTGCGGCGCAATTCCAGCGATTTAGGGTTTGGTCTTGAAATGGTATGGTTAAGGGATTGCGACCATGAATAAACCCGACCACAGAGTTGAAGCCCGCGCCCTCCTGGCGCTCGACCGGGGCAGCCTCGGCAGCCTCGCGGAGCGCGACGGCAAGCCGTATCCGTTCGTTTCGCTGGTCCTGCCGGCGCAAAGCGCGGAGGGCGAGATCATCCTGCTGCTGTCCGACCTCTCCGACCACGCCAAGAACCTGCAGCGCGACCCGCGCGCCTCGCTGCTGATGGACGGCACGCTGGAGCTGAAGGAGCCGCTGACCGGCCCGCGCCTGACGCTGCTGGGTGAAGTCCAGGTCTCGTCCGACCAGGCCGGTGACAAGGCGCGCTATCTCGCTGCTCATCCTGAGGCGGCGATGTATGCCGGCTTCGGCGACTTCAGGTTCTATCGCTTCCGGTTTTTCGAAGGCCTGTTCGTCGCCGGCTTCGGCCGCATCTTCCGCCTGAAGCCGGAGGAGTTGAAGGGCTGATGAAAAGCGGCGGGTGCCAGTGCGGTGGCGTGCGGTACGAATGCGATGCCGAGCCGCTCTCGCTCTATGTTTGCCACTGCACCGAATGCCGGCGCCAATCCAGCTCGGCCTTCGGCATGTCGCTCACCATGCCCGCGGGCACCATCCGCGTCACCAAGGGCACACCGAACTTCTGGACCAGGCTTGCCAACAGCGGCCGCCGCATGCGTTGCGCCTTCTGTCCTGACTGCGGATCGCGGCTGTGGCACGAGGCGCTCGACAGCGACTATCTCAGCATCAAGGCCGGCTCGCTGGACGAGCCGGTCGACGTCTCGAACGCCATCCACATCTGGATCGCGCGCAAGCTGCCCGGCACGGTCATTCCGCCGGGCGCTGAGCAATATCCGGAAGAGCCGCCGGAGTAGTGCATCAGGCGATCATCCACTGGATCGCTTTGACGATTGCTAAGAAAGTTACCCCGCCGAGCGCAAGCATCACCAGCATCGTGACCGGCGTCGCGAGGAAATCGGAGTTCAGATTCCAGCGCACCGTCTGGTAGATGCGGTCGTAGATGGATCCGACAAAATCCGCGATGCGGCCGAGCGCGACCTCGAAGATGGCGCGCACGATCGCACCGATCACCTCGACGACGAGTTCCACGATGCCCTCCATGATTGCGACATGGGCACGCGGATTGTCGCTTCAAGCGCGACTCAAATCGCTATGCGTCGGATTTCATCGGCTGATGCAGGGACGACACGCGGCAGCGCATCTCGACCAAGTCAGTCGCGGCCGCGCGCCGGACGGTTCAACCGACCTTGCGAAATTTTGGCGAGGATCAGGATGGCTCCCGGTCGTAGTAGTCGACCGTGTTCTCCTTGCGGAACATCGCATGTACGCCGGAGCCCGCAATCTGGCCGGTGACGATCAGGATCTTGCCTGAATCGGGATATTCGCAGGTGTCGACCTCCGACATCGTCGACAACGCGAGGTAGCGCATGGTGGTCGTGCCGGTGTTGATGATCTGGTGCGCGACCTCCGGCCCGCCCTGCGGGCAGGCGATCACGTCGTGCTTGCGGATCGGATAGCGCTGGTCCCCGAATCGCAGCTCGCCTTCGCCCTCGAGGATCAGGAACATCTCCTCCTCGCCATGATGGCAGTGGAACGGGCACTGCGCCTTGCCGGGCGGCACGACCGTCAGGTTGTAGCCAAGCTTGCGGGCGCCGATCTGCGTGCCGATCTGGCCGCGGCTCGAGGTGTATTTGCCGTTCTCCTCGATATCGTCGAACGCGACTTCATCGAGATTCATGATCGGCTTCGGCATCGGCGTCACCCTTCCGCTGGCTGGTCTGATCGCCGGACGCTACCACAGCTCACGAAACGATCTTGGCAGGAAGCAGCAGCGGGCCGGAGGCCGGCGTCAGCCGACGCTCTTCTTGGAGCGCGCGTTGACACAGCGCTACCACACGGTCCTCGGGCGCCGCCCGCTGCGCCTGCCGCCCGAGATCACGTAAGCCATCCGTAGGTCGCTCTCTGCAACAATTCATTCAGTGGGGCGCACAGGTCCCGGTCGCTGTTGCCAGCGGCACCGGATGGGAGGGGTCATGCCGATCAACAACTTTACAGACAAGTCTACATCCGGCTTCGATGAAGACGCGCTAACGACCAGCACGCTCGGCGAACGCGTCCGCAATTTCGCCCGCCTGACGACATCGGGCGATCTCGCCGACGGCATATCGGCCAACGCAGACGAGGTATCGATCCTCAATCTCGGTGAGATCGAGACCACAGGGCCGGGAGCTGCCGGCATCATTGCGCGTGGCAGCAACGCCCGGATCGTCAATTTCGGCTCGGTCGAGACGTTGGGCGGGATCCGCGACCCGGATCCGGATGTGGATGGCGATGAGGCCTTCGCGGAGGGCATCGTTGCAGAAGGGGACGGGTTCCGCGTCGTCAATTTTGGCCGCGTTCACGTGGAAGGCGAGGCTTCATCGTGCTTGGTCGGCATCGGCAACGATGGCATCGTCACCAATTACGGCGTTCTGGACACCGAATCCGTCGACTCCTCGGCCATTGCTGTCGATGGCGACCAGGCGCAAGCGGTCAATGCCGGGCTGATACGCGTCAGGGGCGGCAACAACACCGCGATGTTCGCCGTTGGCGAAGACGCGGTCGGCCTGAATCGCGGACTCATCCTGCTCGACGCCCCCGGCACGACCGGCGTGGAAGGCGTCATTGTGAACACGAACGTGATCAACAAAGGCGTCATTCACGTCGAGAGCGAGCGGAGCTTCGGGTTGGCCGGATTTGGCGACGGCCATCAGATCAAGAGCTTCGGCAACATCGACGTGCACGGCTTCTTCTCCGGCGGCATCGAGGCGCGCGGTATTGTATCGTTTGATTTGGCCGGGCTGGACCTTGAGATCCTCAATGCCGGCCGGATCACCACCGACGGCGATCTCGCCATCGGCATCGCCCTCGGCATCAGCAGCGCCGGCAAATCCGAGGGGTTCGGCCCCGCCGAGAACGGCACCATCATCAATCGCGGCGTGATCGAGACCGAGGGCGACGGCGCCGCTGGGATTGCCATGAACGGCAATGGCCATCACCTCGTGAACAGCGGCCGCATCGTGGCCGACGGAGGCGCATTCGATGGCGATCCGCTCGGGCTCTTTCGCGCTGCCGGCGTGGTCGTCATCGGGGATGACGCGCTGGTGGAGAATACCCGCTCTGGCGTCATCAGTTCGAGGGATGCGGATTCGGCCGCAGTCGAGCTGAACGTCATCGAACAGGACGGTTCGGCGACGGCAGACATGGCGGCGCGACTGGAGAATTACGGTCTCATCAAAGGCGCCGAGATCGCCGTTCTCGGCGGAGCCGGCGACGAGACCGTGGTCAATTGCGGACGCATCGTGGGCGACGTCGTTCTGGGTGACGGCGTTGACACCTTCGCCTGCGGCAAAGGCGGTTCGCTGGCCGGCGACCTCTTCCTCGGCGGCGGCGACGACATCGTCCTGGTCGCGGATGGCTCCGGTATCCTTCGGATCGCGGATTTCCAAGCGGGCGCCGCCGGCGGCGATGTCGTCGACCTGTCGGCGTTCTTCGCGGATTTCGATGACGTGATGTCGCACGCCTCCCAGAAAGGCGGCGACACGGTCATTGCACTCGACCGCAACGATCGTCTGGTGCTGGAGAACACCCAGCTGAGCACACTTGATGTCAGTGATTTCCAGCTCGCGTGATCGACCTCGCCGCGCGCCTCGTGCTAGGATCGTCGCGCGCGGGCGGATTGCCGGATCAGGCGACGGTGTCGTTCATGCCCAGCTGGCGCTCGATGGCCACAACGTCGGTGGGGCGCTGGAACGGAGGCGGCGCGTCCTCACCGGCCACGCGGGGGCGGCCGATCTCGCGGAAGAAATGCTCGAGACCGGGCGGCGAGATGACCCACAGCATGACCAGTTCGTCATCGGTTTCGTTGATGATCTCGTGCTTGACATCATAGCCCAGGAAGCACGCCGTGCCCGGCGCCAGCGGATGGGCGACTCCCTCCACCATCACACGGCCGCGGCCACAAAAGCAGATCTGAAGCTCGATCTGATCGCTATGAGAATGCTCCCGGATGCGGCTCCTGGCAGCGATCGTCTGGAACCCCATCGACAGGCCGTCGAAATTGGTGTTGGACGGAAAGAGTGCAGGGTCGGCGTGTCCGTTGGCGGGCACCGGCTGCCAGTACGACGGTCCGCCGCCCGGCTGAACCACGACCGCATGTCCGCGCACTGCTGATGACTGCATGGCTGTCTCCTCAGTGAGGCGACGATCAATGTAGCATGCAGCGATGCTGGGACGACGCGCATTCTGGTGCGCGTGATATAACGTGCGAGTTATCTCTGGATCAACCGAACGCCGCGCAAAACAAATGGCCCCGCTTGCGAGCGGGGCCAGGTGCATTGCAATCGGGTGAGGTGCCTTATGCCCGCGCCGCCATCGCCGAGCCCTGCCTCTTGGCCATGTATTGCTTGGCGGTCTCGACCGCGACCGCCGCGTCGCGGCAATAGCTGTCGGCGCCGATCGAGTTGGCGAAGGCTTCGTTGAGCGGCGCGCCGCCGACCAGCACCACGTAGTCCTGGCGCACGCCCTTCTCGACCAGTGCGTCGATCACCACCTTCATGTACGGCATGGTGGTGGTGAGCAGCGCCGACATGCCGAGGATGTCCGGTGCATGCTCATCGATCGCGGCCATGTATTTCTCGACCGCGTTGTTGATGCCGAGATCCACCACCTCGAAGCCGGCGCCTTCCATCATCATGGAGACCAGGTTCTTGCCGATGTCGTGGATGTCGCCCTTGACGGTGCCGATCACCATCTTGCCGACCTTGGGCGCGCCGGTCTCGGCCAGCAGCGGGCGCAGGATGAACATGCCCGCCTTCATGGAATTGGCGGCCAGCAGCACCTCGGGCACGAACAGGATCCCGTCGCGGAAGTCGATGCCGACGATCCGCATGCCTTCGACCAGCGCCTTGGTCAGCACGTCATAAGGCGCCCAGCCGCGGCCCAGCAGGATGTGGACGGCCTTCTCGATCTCTTCCTTCAAGCCGTCATAGAGATCGTCATGCATCTGCTGCGTGAGATCGTCGTCGTTGAGGCTGTTCAGGTCCAATTCGCCGTCATTCGCCATCTTGGTAACCCTCGGGTTTGAAGCCGCCGCTCTTGTACGAAAGCGAGGCGGCCAAAGCCGCCTTTGTTGCGACGTGTTATAAGTTAGTAGCGACGCCGCGTTAATGGGATAAATCTCGAGTTTTGCATGACTTTTCCGCAGCCAGCGGCGTGTCGCAAATGCGACAGTGCCACATATTGCGGTCCTCAACGGCAGCTTGTATATACAAGTTAATACAAGTGACCTGGCGAGAGGGAGGCCAAGGATGGCCGGTGCATTCGTTCTCAACCCCGGATCCCTGACGCTGAAGCAGCTGCGAGGGCTGATCGATACGCCGCGCCCGATCGCGCTCGATCCCGCCAGCCACCGCGCGGTCGACCGCTCGGCCGCGGTGGTGCAGGCGGTGATCGACCGGGGCGAGACCGCCTACGGCATCAACACCGGCTTCGGCGCCCTGGCCCGCACCCACATCAAGGACGACCAGCTGACCGAGCTGCAGCGCCGCCTGGTGCTGAGCCACGCCGCCGGCACCGGCGAGCCGCTGTCCGATTCCATCGTGCGTGCTGTCCTGATCCTCAAGATCAACGGCCTGGCGCGCGGCTTCTCCGGCATCCGCCGCAGCGTGATCGAGGCGCTGGTCGCGCTGCTGAATGCCGAGGTCTATCCGCGCATGCCGGCCAAGGGCTCGGTCGGCGCTTCCGGCGACCTCGCGCCGCTGGCGCACATGTCGGCCACCCTGCTCGGCATCGGCGACGTCAGCCACAAGGGCAAGGTCCTCTCCGCCGTCGAAGGCCTGAAGATCGCCGGCCTGAAGCCGATCGACCTCGCCGCCAAGGAAGGGCTCGCCCTGCTCAACGGCACCCAGGTCTCGACCGCGCTCGCGGCCACCGGCCTGTTCGCCGCCGACGATCTGCTGCGCGCCGGCCTGATCGCCGGCGCGATGTCGACCGATGCCGCGCTGGGCAGCGACGCACCGTTCGACCCGCGCATCCACGCGGTGCGCGGCCAGCTCGGCCAGATCGACGCCGCGCGCACCCTCAAGGCTTTGATGGAAGGCAGCGCCCTGCGTGCCAGCCACATCGACTGCGACCGCGTGCAAGATCCTTATTCGCTGCGCTGCCAGCCGCAGGTCATGGGCGCCGCGCTCGACCAGCTGCGCCACGCCGCCAACATCATCGAGCGCGAGTGCAACGCGGTCAGCGACAATCCGCTGGTGTTCGCCGATCAGGGCGACATCGTTTCCGGCGGCAACTTCCACGCCGAACCGGTGGCGCTCGCCGCCGACGGCATTGCATTGGCGATCGCGGAGATTGGCGCGATCTCCGAACGGCGCACCGCCCTGCTGACCGACGCGCGGATGAGCAACCTGCCGGCGTTTCTCTCGCCCGATCCCGGCCTCAATTCCGGCTTCATGATTGCCCACGTGACGGCGGCGGCGCTCGCCAGCGAGAACAAGCTGCTCTCCCATCCGGCCAGCGTTGATTCGCTGCCGACCTCGGCGAACCAGGAGGATCACGTCTCGATGGCGACCCACGGCGCGCGCCGCCTGCACGACATGGCCGACAACACCGCCGCCATCGTCGGCATCGAGCTGCTGGCCGCGGCGCAGGGCATCGAGCTGCGCAAGCCCGTCACCACCAGCCCGCGCCTGCAGAAGGTGCTGGGCCTGCTGCGCGAGAACACCGCATTCTGGGACCAGGATCGCTTGATGGCGCCGGAGATCGATGCGGCCAAGCGCCTGGTACGCAACCCAGCCTTGCGCGAGATCGTGGAACTCTCGGCAATCTGACGCTGCTAGAGTCCGCTCGTCCACTCACGTGCGGATGCAGCCATGAATCTCTACCGCTATCTGACCGGCCCCGACGACGCTTCGTTCTGCCACCGCATCACCGAGCTTCTTAATCGCGGCTGGCAGCTCTACGGCTCGCCGACCCTGACCTACGATCCCGAGACCAAGCGCGTCGTGTGCGGCCAGGCAATCACCAAGGTTGCCGACGGCCAGTATTCGCCGCAACTCGATCTCAGCAAGCAGTAGGGGTGGATTAGGCGCTCTGCTTCAGCGCCAGGCGCGCCGGCATCAGGTCTTCGACGTCGTGCAGGCCGAGCCGGGCATCCTCGATCGCGATGCAGTGGGTGACGGTCTCACCGTCATCCGAGAGCGGCAGCAGCACTTCCGCCAGCTCGCACACGCGGTTGTCCTTGAGGAAGGTCTTCACGATGCCGAAGATCGGCCGCCGCTCGCGCGTCAGGATGCGATAAGCCTCGTGCCAGTCGGTGTCGAAGTCGCAGGTGAAATCGATCTCGTCGAGATAGTGGCCGGTATAGTCCATCCCGGCGTGGGCGACGCAGCGCGTGCCGACCAGCGTGTAGCGCACGCGCTCGCGGTCGATCTTGGCCAGGAGGATGTTGGGCAGGATGCGCTTCAGGTCGGCGGGGTCGATGTCCGCACGCGACGGCATGCGTCGCGAACCACGCTTGCGCTCCCAATATGCATATAGCTCGGTGCCGATCGAGGAAGAGAGTTCCTCGACGCTCGCTACTTCCCGCACGCGCCGTCCCCTGTAGCCAGTTTGATTGTTGTTGTTTTTTGTGAGGTGGCGCGATGATGCCTCTCGGCATCGAGGATGACAACCGAAAAGAGTCGATTCACGGCCGAACCCACTCAATAAAACGGCAGTAAAACCGCCGAGAAATTCAGCACATGGACACATCGCGGACTTAAGTCCCGGGACTACAATGACTTGTGTAGTTAATGCAATTGTGGCGCGACGAAGTTGCTGCGCCGGGCCCTGTGGATGACGTGGATAACGTGGATAAGTTGATTGGGCCTGAGGGGACTGGAGCGGGCGACGGGGTTCGAACCCGCGACCCTCGGCTTGGGAAGCCGATGCTCTACCGCTGAGCTACACCCGCGCTCCGCCAAAAATATAGGCGAGGGGGCGGGGGCGAAGCAAGCTCACCCCGTGCGTCCGAACAGCCGATCCAACTTCTTGTGCGCTTCTTCCGGGGCGTAGATCGGCAGCGAGCAGCGTTTCTCGATGCAGGCGAACAAGGCTGGCCGTGCCAGAGTGGGGTAGGTCACGTCTGGATTGGCCAGCGCGCCTTCGGCCTCGTCCAGCCACTCGATCCGGCGATAGGTCGCGGGATAGGTGAGAGCCTGGCGGTACAGCGCCGCGGCCGTCGCGTCGCCCTTCTTGCCGACCACCGTCATGTGCACCGGCGGGTTCGCCAGCTCGGCGTCGGCCTGCAGCAGGCCTGGCCAGAAGGCGGCGCGGTTCGCCGCCGGCGTGCCGGCCAGGTACGCCATGGTGCGCTTGGCGGCGGCGGCATAACGCGCATCGCCGGTGTAGTGCGTCAGCGCGTTGTAGAAGCGCACTGCGTTGGTGTTGTCGTCGAAATGCTTGACCGGCTGCGCCATCACGCCGGTCGCGCCCGCCGGCACCGGCGCCAACGCGAAGCCGCCGACGGTCTTGTCCTCCAGCTTATCCACCATGAAGTCGCCGGCGTGCTGCGCGAGGTCGAGCCACATGCGGTCGGCGGTGACGCGATAGAGATCGAGCGTCGCGCTGGCCATCGCGAGGTTGGTGGTCATGAAGGGGCCGCCGATATCTTCCGCGTCGTGCCGCCAGCCGCCGCTTGGGGCCAGGCGCTGCGCGATCGCCCAGCGCGCGGCATCCATCGCGGCGGCCAGCCACTTGTCCTCGCCGGTCGCCTCGTGCAATGCGACCAGCGCGGAGATCGCCCAGCCCGCTTCGCGCGCATAGAGATTGCGGTCGATCCGCGGCTCTCCCAGCTTGCGGCGTTCCTGGTCGTTCAGCGCATAGAACGCCTTGCCCATCTCGGCGGACAAGTCGGCGTCCTGGCTGGGATAGAAGCCGCCCTCCGGCGCCTTCAGGTGCGTCACCATATAGCCGGCGATCAGTTCCGCGGCGGCGCGGAATTCCGCATCGCCCAGGATCGTGGAAGCGGTGGCGTAGAGCCGCACGGCATTGGCCTGCGAGCTCATGATCTTTTCATAGTGCGGAGAGTTCCAGGTGCCATCGTCGGAATACTGGAAGATGCCGCCCCACACCGGATCGATGATGGCACGCGCGTTCTGCATCGTTTGCCGCGCGCGCTCGCGCGCCGTCGCGTCGCCGGCGCTCGCATTCAGCAGCAGGTAATCAAGCGCATCGGCCTGCAGGAACTTGTGGCGATTGCCCCAGCCGCCATGCTCCGCATCGTACGCAGCTCCCAGGCGCTGGATCAGCACCTGCTTCTGCTGCGCGGTGAGCAGCGCCAGCGCGGCCGGCTTCGACGCTGGCATCTCCGGCATTGGCTCCGGCTTGTCGACCAGCGCCTGCAGCACCTGCGCCATGGCGGCAGGCTCGACGTAGCCGCGCTCCTTGTTGATCTCGCGGCCCGCGCCGTCGAACATGACGGTGGCGGGCCAGCCCCAATCCTCGTAGCGCTGCGACAAGGCGGGGTTGCCGTCCTGGTCGACCTTCACCGCGATGAAATGCTGGTTGATGAGCTTGATGACCGCGGGGTCTTGGTAGGTGGTCTCATCCATGACGTGGCACCAGTGGCACCACACCGCCTCCATATCCAGCAGCACCAGCTTGCCGTCGCGCGCCGCCGTGGCGAAGACCTGCTCCGACCATGGCTGCCAGGTGATGCCGTCGGCCCGCGCGGTCGCGCCGGAGATCAGAAACAGGATGAGGGTCAGGAATCGGAGGGCCGCCATGTCACGCTCCCGTGCACTGTCAGATCAAATACGGAAGAGCGCGGAACGCAGATGCGATGCTTGGCAATCTGTGCGGTGCAGCATAGGCTCCTGTCCGCTGCAGGAACGACTGCAAGGGAATTGTCATGACACAGCACTGGTCGCGCCGCTCCGTGATTGCAGCGGGGGCGGCGATGGCGGCGCTTCCGGCCCTCGGCCGTTTCCGGCCGGCGCAAGCACGGCAGTTGAATTGGGAAGGCATCCGGTCTGTGGCCAAAGGCCAGGCCGTGCACTTCAATGCCTGGGGCGGCGATCAGCGCATCAACGACTACATCGCGTGGGCGGGCAACGAGGTCAAAGAGCGCGCCGGCGTCGAGGTGCGGCACGTGAAGCTAGCCGATACGTCGGAAGCGGTCTCGCGCATCGTCGCGGAGAAAGCGGCGGGGCAGGAGACCGGCGGCAGTGTCGACCTGATCTGGATCAACGGCGAGAATTTCGCCGCGCTCAAATCGCAGGGCCTGCTGTTCGGCCCATTCACTCACTTGCTGCCGAACTTCCAGAAGGTCGATCCGCAGGACAAGCCGACCGTCGTGCTCGACTTCACCATTCCGACCGACGGCTATGAATCGCCCTGGGGCATGGCGCAGCTGGTGTTCTTCCACGACAGCGCGCGTATGCCGGAACCGCCGCGCACCATGGCCGCGCTCAAGACCTGGGCAGAGGCCAACCCCGGCCGCTTCGCTTATCCGGCGCCACCCGATTTTCTCGGCACCACGTTCCTGAAGCAGGCCTTGTATGAGACGACCGCCGATCCGATGCAGCTGCTGAAGCCGGCGGGCGACGGTGCGGCGATGGCGATGGAGCCGCTGTGGTCCTATCTCGACGGCCTGCATCCCTCGCTATGGCGCAAGGGCGCAGCGTTTCCGAAGTCCAGCACCGAGATGCGCCAGCTGGTGGCGGACGGCGAGGCCGACATCTACTTCGCCTTCAATCCGGGCGATGCCTCCTCCGCCATCGCGCAGAAGCTGCTGCCCGAAACGATGCGCCCGTTCGTGCCCAACGCCGGCAGCATCGGCAACACCCACTTCGTCGCCATCCCGTTCAACAGCAGCGCGTCGGAGGGCGCGATGGTGTTCGCCGATTTCCTCCTCTCGCCCGGGGCGCAGGCGCGCAAGGAGAATGCCGAGCTGTGGGGCGACCCGACCGTGCTGTCGATGGCGCGCCTCGGCGCGGACGAGCGCAAACTGTTCGATGACCTGCCGCGCGGCATCGCGACCCCGACGCCCGACCAGCTCGGCCGGCCGCTGCCCGAGCCGCACGCCAGCTGGGTGCCGGCGCTGGAGCAGGCATGGCTGAAGCGCTACAGCGCCTGACCTCGCATCCACACGAGGCGTCCGGCCGCCCGCCGATCGCTTGGCTGCTGCTGGTTGCCATACCAGGTATTGCCGTCGGCGCTGGCCTGCTGTTCGTGCTGCTGCCCGCTTTCGGCTACTTCCCGGCGCTGGGTGGCACGATTGTCTCGCTGCAGCCGTGGCGAGACCTGCTCGCTTATCCGGGGCTCGTCTCCGCCACGCGCGCCACCCTGGTCTCGGCCTTGGTTGCTGTGCCGATCGCACTGGGCCTGGCGATGCTGGCGCTGGCGTGGATCGCGCCGGCCGGTGCGCCGTCTTCCGGCCTGCCGCGCGTCGCGGCCAGAGTGCTGTCCTGGCTGCTGGCGACGCCGCACGCGGCCTTCGCCCTCGGGCTCGCGTTCCTGGTGGCGCCGTCGGGCTGGCTGGTGCGGATCGCGGCGCTGGCGCTGCCGGTCGATACGCCGCCCGACCTGCTGGTGCCGCGCGATCCCTGGGGCTTCAGCCTCGCCGCCGGCCTGGTGCTGAAGGAGATGCCGTTCCTGTTCTTCGCCGGCCTCACGGCGCTCAGCCAGCTCGATGCGCCGCGCATCCTCGGCATCGGCGCCAGCCTCGGCTACCAGCCCGGCATCGCGTGGCTCAAGCTGATCGCGCCGCGGCTCTACGGGCTGATCCGGTTGCCGGTCTACGCGGCTCTCGCCTACGCGTTGTCGGCCGTCGACATGGCGCTGGTGCTGGGCCCGACGACACCGCCGACGCTGGCGGTCCTCGCCGTCGATCTCACGCACGATCCGGACCTCGCGCGGCGCTTTCCGGCCGCCGCCCTGGCGCTGTTTCATCTGCTGCTGACGCTGAGCGTCCTCGGCGCCTGGCGCCTCCTGGAACGGCTCGCCGGCCGCGCCCTGCGGCCGATCCTGGCCGACGGCGCACGCGCGGCGACATGGCCGTGGTCGTGCGGCGCCGCGCTCGGGCGCACGCTGGCGCTGATCGCCATCGTGCTCGGCGTGCTCGCAGTGCTGTCGTTGCCGCTGTGGTCGCTGGCGTCGACTTGGCGGTTCCCCGATGCGATGCCCGATTGCTGCACGCTGGCGGCATGGCAGCGCGCCCTCCCCGACCTGTGGCTGCCATTGCGCGACAGCCTGACCATCGCCAGCGCGGCCACCGGATTGTCCCTCGCCGGCGCGATCGCCTGGCTGCAGCTGGAGCGCGATCGCGGCCGGCCGGCGCGGCGCAACGGGCGCGCGCTGGCATTCCTGCCCCTGGTGGTGTCCGATGTCGCCTTCCTGATGGGCGTCCAGGTCCTGCTGCTGGGAATGGGCCTGGGCGGCGGTTGGGTGCCGGTGACGTTGGTGCACACCCTGTTTGTCTTTCCCTATGTCCTGCTGGCGCTGGCCGATCCCTGGGCGCGGCTCGATCCGCGCTACGAGCGCTCGGCCCTTTGCCTCGGCGCCGGGCCCTGGCGGGTGCTGGTGCGCGTGCGCCTGCCGCTGCTGATGCCGGCCCTGGCCTTTGCCGCGGCGCTCGGCGGCGCGGTCAGCCTGTCGCTCTACCTGCCCACAATGCTCGTCGGCGGCGGCCGGATCGCCACCCTCGCGACCGAAGCCATCGCCCTGTCGTCCGGCGGCGACCGCCGCATCGTCGGGGTCTACGGCTCGGCCCAGGCCCTGTTGATCTGGGCGGGCTTCTTCGCCGCCTATGCGGTGGGGCGCCGGGCCGCGCGCCCGGCGCTGGCGTGAGGGCGCGATGCTGGACCTGCGCGACGTCACCATCCGCCGGGGAGACGACAGGTTGTTCGCGCCGTTGACCTGCCGGGTCGCGCCCGGGCGGCCGCTGACCGTCATGGGACCCTCCGGAGCGGGCAAGTCGAGCCTGCTGGCCTGGCTGACCGGCGTGCTGCCGGCCGGCCTTGCTGGAGAGGGCGAAGTGCTGTTGGACGGTGCCCCCGTGCTGGATCTGCCCGCCCATCGGCGCCGACTGGGCATCCTGTTCCAGGACGATCTGCTGTTCCCTCATATGACGGTGGGGGAGAACGTCGCTTTCGGCCAGCCGCCCAATGTCGGCGGGGGACCGGACCGCGCCGCCCGCCGGAGCCGAATCGAGCAGGCGCTCGCGCGCGTTGAGCTGGTTGGTTTCGCCGATCGCGACCCGTCGACGCTGTCCGGAGGCGAACGCGCCAGGGTTGCACTGCTCCGGGTCCTGCTGTCCGAGCCGCGGGCTCTGCTCCTGGATGAGCCGTTTTCCAAGCTGGACATGACGCTCCGCGACCGGTTTCGGTCGCTCGTCTTCCAATCCGCGACGCATTTGCCTGTGTTGCTGGTAAGTCACGACGCGCAAGATTCGGTCGCGGCCGACGGCGATGTACTGGAGTTGCGCCCTATTCAGGGGCATGGAAGAAATTGTTAATTCAAGTTCTTCTGTTTTTGACAGGAACCAAACGCTTTTCTATAGTTTATACCGTGTCGGCGCAAAGTCGACGTCACTGGGGATGGCATCTGAGCAACACCACCTGTCATCTTTTGGCATTCCGTTGATCGTCACAACCAGACGGCCTCGGCGGGTTCTCCGTCAGTCGCTGGACAACAAGGGACAGAAGCGAGGAGAGAAATGAAACTACTAAAGATCCTGGGGGTTGTCGGCGCGCTAGGCGTTCTCGCCGCCTGCACCACCGACCTTCAACGCATTCGCACGACCGAGCCGAGTGGCGGTACGCCGTTCACTCAAGCGCTGACCAAGGAATATCGCGACCTTGCGGTCTTCGAAGCCGACGAGATGATGGACTGGCGCGATGCCGGTTACTACGCTCGCCGCGGCTTGCAGTCCGCAGCTGGCGAAGTGGTGTTGCCGGAAGATCCGGTGAACCGCGACCTGCCGGAAGATTCGCTGTCCGAGATCAACGACGTCCGCGCGCGCCTGTTGGCGGCGTTGGACGGCGGCGCCCGCGACAACAAGCCGGAGATCGCCGCGCGCGCACAGAGCCGCTTCGATTGCTGGCTTGAGCAGCAGGAAGAGAACTTCCAAGAAGACCACATCTCCGCTTGCCGCGACGAGTTGCTCGCGGCTCTGGCCGAGCTCGAGGCTGCGCCGGTTGCACCGTCGCCGACTCCGCCGGCCGTCTACCTGGTGCTGTTCGACTTCGACAAGTCGAACATCAACGATGCGGCGCAGGCCGTCATCAACCAGGTGATCGCGGATTACAACGCGAACAAGTCGACCGCCGTCTCGGTCACCGGTCACACTGACCGCTCCGGTTCGGATGCCTACAACGAGAAGCTGTCTGAGCGCCGCGCTGATGCGGTCCGCGAAGCGCTGATCGCGGGCGGTATCCCGGCCGAAGCGATCACGACCGCCTGGAAGGGTGAGTCGGAGAACGCTGTCCCGACCGAGGATGGTGTCAAAGAGCAGGCCAACCGCCGCGCTGAAATCATCATTCAGTAAACGGTCTGGTTGGTTGGGTTTGGCGGCGCCGGAGCAATCCGGCGCCGCTTCTCTTTGCGGGTTGCGCTATCGCCGATAGCCGATAGAATCCGCCCGAGGTCGGCCATCAGCGTTTCTCGACGCCCCGCGGCCGATCCCCGCGACGTCGATGGAACGTCCGGCCAGCAAAGGCATCCAAGTTCGAAGATGTATAAAGAGACCACGCGATCGATCACCATCACGGTGGTGCCGACCTACCTCGACGACCAGTCGTCGCCCGAGGAATCGCATTACGTCTGGAAGTATCACGTCCGGATCGAGAACAACGGCGAGGACACGGTGCAGCTGCGCACGCGCTACTGGCGCATCACCGATGCGGTGGGCCGGGTCCAGGAAGTCCGCGGCCCAGGCGTGGTTGGCGAGCAGCCGGTCCTGAAGCCCGGCAAGTTCTATGAGTATACCAGCGGGACGCCGCTGCCGACGCCGTCCGGCATCATGTCCGGCACCTACCAGATGGAGACCCAGCACGGCGAGAAGTTCGACGTGCGGGTGCCGGCCTTCTCGCTCGACAGCCCCTATCAGCCGGTCAAGCTGAACTAACCCGGACAAGGACGACGACAGTGGCGACTCCTCGCAAGCCCCGCGCCGGCGCATCGCGCGCACCGAAGTCCGCGCCGCGCTTCCAGCGCCCCAGCCAGTTCGAGGCGGAGGAGGCGGTCCGCACCCTCATCCGCTGGGCCGGCGACGATCCCAAGCGCGAAGGTCTGCTCGGCACGCCCGACCGCGTGGTGCGCGCCTGGCGCGAGTTCTTCCGCGGCTACGACCAGGAGCCGAAGTCCATCCTCAAGCGCACCTTCGAGGAGACCGACGGCTACGACGAGATGATCGTGCTCAAGGACATGCGCTTCGAGAGCCATTGCGAGCATCACCTGGCGCCGATCATCGGGCGCGCGCACATCGCCTATCTGCCGCATCATCGCGTGGTCGGCATCAGCAAGCTGGCACGGCTGCTCGATTGCTACGCCAAGCGGCTGCAGATCCAGGAGAAGATGACGGCGCAGATCGCCAACACGCTGCAGGAGGTGCTGCAGCCGCGCGGCGTCGCGGTGGTGGTGGACGCCAGCCACCAATGCATGACCACGCGCGGCGTGCACAAGCCCGGCACCTCCATGGTCACCAGCCGCATGCTCGGCGCCTTCCGCACCGACCCGTCGACCCGCCGCGAATTCCTCGCCATCATCGGCCTGCCGCCGGCGACCGTGGCATCCAGCTCGTAAGGCCGGGCGACAAAGGGGGAAGCCTGGCCGATGTCGTGGCCGGATCATCGTTCGGTTTTCTATGCGCTCGGCACGTTCCTGAGCGGGCTGGCGGCGCTGATGCTGCTGCCGGCGCTCGCCGACTTCGTCGTCGCCGATTCGAACTGGACGGCGTTCCTTGCGTCCGCGACGGTGACGGGCGGCGTTGGCGGCGCCACCATCCTCGCCTTCCGAACCAGCCACAAGCCGGTGATCGGCCGGCGCGAGGGATTCCTGCTCATCACCCTCAGCTGGGTCGTGAGCTGCGTGTTCGCGGCGCTGCCCTTCATGCTGTCGCGCGAGCAGCTGGCCTTCGCCGACGCGTTCTTCGAATCGACCTCGGGCCTCACCACCACCGGCTCGACCATCATCGCCGACCTGGAGGCGGAATCGCACGGCGTCCTGCTGTGGCGCGCGCTTCTGCACTGGGTCGGCGGCGTCGGCATCATCGTCATCGCGGTCATGCTGCTGCCGTACCTCAGAGTCGGCGGCATGCAGCTGTTCCGCGCCGAATCCTCCGACCAGTCGGACAAGATCCGCGCCCGCGTCAGCGAGATGACGTGGGAGATCTTCTCGATCTACGCCGTGCTGACCGTGCTGTGCGCGATCGTGCTGACGGTGGTCGGGATGCCGCTGTTCGATTCGGTCTGCCACGCGATGTCAATCATCGCCACCGGCGGCTTCGCCAACAAGGATGCCTCGATCGGCTTCTACCAGAGCGCTCCGATCGAATGGGTGACGACCCTGTTCACCCTGATCGGCGGCATGGCATTCGCGCTGATGGCGCGCGCCGTCTGGCACGGCGACTGGCGCGGACTCGCGCGCGATACCCAGACGCGCTGGTATTTCGGCTATATCATCCTCTGCGTCGTCCTGGTGACGCTGTGGCAGGTCGCGGTCAACGACCGTGCGTTCGAGCCGGCGTTACGCTCCTCCGCGTTTACAGTCATCAGCCTCGGCACCACCGCTGGCTTCGTGTCGGAGGACTACTCCCAATGGGGTCCGTTCCCCGAAGCCATGTTCATCGTGCTGCTGTTCGTCGGGGGCTGCACCGGCTCAACCACCGGCGCCATCAAGGTGTTCCGCTTCTGCATCCTCGGCTCGTTCGCCAAGTGGCAGCTGCGCTCCCTGGTGCATCAGCACCGCGTACTGCTGCCGACCTATAACGGCGTGCCGGTCAGCGACGACGTGGTGCGCTCCGTCATCGGCTTCATCGTGCTCTATCTCTTCACCTTCGCGGTGCTGGGGACCGCGGTGGCGGCGTTCAACGTCGACATGACCACCGCCTTCTCCGGCGTCGCGCAGGCGCTCGGCAACGTCGGCCCGGGCTTCGGCACGGTGATCGGACCGGCCGGCAATTTCTCGACCCTGCCGGAAGGCGCCAAGTGGATCCTGTCGCTAGCGATGCTGCTGGGACGGCTCGAGCTGCTGGCTGTTCTCGTGCTATTCACGCCGACCTTCTGGCGAGGCTGACATGCCGAATGCGATCGACATCCTGGAACGGCTGGTCGGCTTTCCGTCGGTCTCGGCGCGCAGCAACCTCGATCTCATCCAGTGGATCCGCGATGAGCTGGCGCGCCACGGCATCAAGAGCGACCTGGTCCCGGCGCCCGACGGCCAGCCGAAAGCCAACCTGTGGGCCAGCATCGGGCCCGATGCGCCCGGCGGCCTCGTTCTTTCCGGCCACACCGACGTCGTGCCGGTGGAAGGCCAGCCGTGGAGCAGCGATCCCTTCACCCTGTCGCAGCGCGACGGCAGGCTCTACGGCCGCGGCACCTCCGATATGAAGGGCTTCATCGCGCTGTGCCTCGCGCTGGCGCCGGAGATGCTGGCGCGCCCGCTGAAGGTGCCGATCCATTTCGCCTTCTCCTATGACGAGGAGATCGGCTGCCTCGGCGCGCCGCACTTGATCGCGGAGCTGGGCAAGCGCTTTCCCAAGCCCGCGCTCGCCATCATCGGCGAGCCGACGGAGCTCAAGCTCGGGACCCGCCACAAGGGCTGCTATTCCTTCGAGACCGAGATCACCGGCCGCGACGCCCATTCCAGCCAGACCCACAAGGGCGCCAACGCTATCCTCGCCGCCGCGGCGATCGTCGGCGAGCTTGATCGCATCGCGAACGAGTTGACGCACTCGTCCTTCAACGATGCGAATTTCGAACCGCCTTATCCCACCATCAATGTCGGCCGGATCGACGGCGGCACCGCGGTCAACATCGTCGCGCGCCATTGCACCGTCCATTGGGATTTCCGCGCGACGCCCGGCGCCGATCCGTCGCTGGTGCTGCCGCAGCTGGAGCGCTTCATCGCCGGCACCGTGCTGCCACGGTTGCAGCGGGTCGCGCCGGAAGCGAGCGTGACCACACGGCCGCGCGCGCAGGTGCCGCCCCTGGTGGACGAGCCCGGCGGCGCTGCGGAGACTCTGGTGAAGTTCCTGACCGGCGCCAACCAGACCATCGGCGTCGCCTTCGCAACCGAGGCGGGACAGTTCCAGGCTGCCGGCCTATCTGCCATCGTCTGCGGACCGGGTTCGATCTTGCAGGCGCATCAGCCGGACGAATTCATCGAGCTCAGCCAGATGCTGGCCGGCGAGGCCTTTCTGCGCAAGCTGATCGCCTGGGCACAGGCTGGATGAGCCTCCGACGGCCGCGCGCGAAATTCACGCGCCGCCGCATCATCGCATTAGAACTTGAACCCGTAGCCGATGGTCGTCGCCACCACGCCTTCCCCGGCATCGCGGTTGAACGGCATGTCGTACGCGACCTTGGCGTTGAAGGCGCCGGCCCTGATGCCGATTTCGGGTCCGGCGAAGAAGTCCTCGTCGATGCCCGACCCATAGAGGTATCCGATGTTGCCGCCGAGATAGGGCACGACGTCGTCGCGGCCCAGCAGCAGGTCCAGGCTCGCCGCGGTGCGGCCGCCGAAGCCCTCATTGTCGGTACCGAAGTGATAGAAGCCGGCCTGCTCAAGTCCGGCTCCGACCCAGGGCGATATCTCGTAGTCGAGGCTTAAATTCAGGCCGCCAAAGTGGCTGTCGCCGCCGTTCAAATCCTCGATGTTGTAGCCATAGAATGGCCCGACGGAGAATGTGAAGCGGTTCGTTTCCGGCGCGGGCTCGGCGACGACTTGCGGCGCAGGCTCCGGCGCGGGTGCAGGGGCCGGCTCCGCGGGTGCAGGCGGCGGCGCTTCGAGGGCAATCTCAACGCGACGGTTCTGCTCTTCCCGGACGCCGTCTCCCGTTGCCACCGCCGGATCGGCTTCGCCGACCGCGACGCCGGAGATGGCGTCGGCCGGAACGCCCTGGCGGACCAGCTCATCCGTCACGACCTGCTCGCGGCGCTCGGACAGCGCCTGGTTGTAGGTCGCATCGCCCGAGGTGTCGGTGTGGCCGCGGAGCGAAATCCTGGCCGATCCGGTGCGCTGGAACTCCTGCGCGGCAGCGGCAATTGTCGCCTGCGCCTCGGAATTGAGCGTCGCATCGTCCAACGCGAACAGCACGACGTACTGCTGCGTGTTGGCCTGGGCGACCAGAGTCGCGTTCGGATTGTACGGGGTGACATCAGATTGCGCGAAGGCAAGACCGGAGGCTGTGCACGCGCCAGCAAGCGACAGCGCGAACACGCGAAGGCTCAAGATCCTATTCATGCGACTCTCCCACCATGCAGGTAGACCCTGCTCGCGAACAGGACGGCGCCCATTCCGTTGCAAGCAGATGACAGGCGCTGCAACGGCGTGGCAGTCGCGCAACAGCTGGTTGAGAGTGCTCGGATACTGAGCGGGCTTATACGTCGGCTTCGGTGCCTGTTATGAGGCGCGCGCCGCGGCGGAAGGTCAGGTACGACCAGAACCACTGCATCGCCACGATAAAGCGGCTGCGGAAGTCGATCAGGAAATAGATGTGGGCGATGCCCCACAGCCACCAGGCCAGCCAGCCCGTGACCTTGAGCCAGCCGAAATCGGCGATCGCAGCGCTGCGCCCGATGGTGGCGAGCGAGCCGGCGTGGCGGTAGCGGAACGGTCCGGGCGGCTCGCTGCCGGCGAGCCGTGCGAAGATCACGCGCGCGGCATAGGCGCCCATCTGCTTGGCGGCCGGCGCGATGCCGGGCACCGGCTGGCCCTTGCCGTCCAGCACCGCGGCCGTATCGCCGACGACGAAGATCTCGGCGTGGCCCGGCGCGGTCAGGTCCTTGGCCACCACCACGCGCCCGGCACGGTCCTTGTCGACATCCAGCCACTTGGCGGCGGGCGAGGCCTGCACACCGGCGCCCCAGACGATGGTGCGCGCCGCCAGCCGCTCGCCGCCATAGACGATGCCGTTGTCGTCGCAATGCTCGACCGCGCGGCCGAGATGCACTTCGACCCCCAGCTTCTCCAGCGCCTTGCGCGCATGCTCCGCGAGATCGGCCGGAAAGGCCGGCAGCAGGCGAGGGCCCGCCTCGACCAGGATGACGCGCGCCTGGGTCGGGTCGATGACACGGAACTCGTCGGCCAGCGCCCAATGCGCCACCTCCGCGATCGCGCCCGCCATCTCGACGCCGGTCGCGCCGCCGCCGATCACCACGAAGGTCAGCAGCGCCTTGCGCTCGTCGGCATCGTCGGTGGTCTCGGCGCGCTCGAACGCCAGCAGAATGCGCCGGCGGATATCGGTGGCGTCCTCGATCTTCTTGAGGCCCGGCGCACTCTTCGCCCAGTCGTCGTGCCCGAAATAGGCGTGCCGCGCGCCGGTCGCGACGATCAGGTAGTCGAACGGCTCATCGCGGCCACGCTCGAGATTGACCAGCTTGCGCTGGGCATCGACGCCGGTGACGCGCGCCATCAGCACGCGTGCGTTCTTCTGCCGGCTGAGAATGGAACGGATCGGGCTCGCGATCTCGGCCGGTGACAGCGCCGCGGTCGCGACCTGGTAGAGCAGGGGCTGGAACAGATGATAGTTGCGCCGGTCGATCACCACCACGTCGCAGGGCGCGTTGCGCAGCGCTTTGGCGGCGGATAGTCCGCCGAATCCCGCGCCGAGAATCACCACACGTGGCAGTGCGCCGCCCCTCTCCGTTGCCATGCTTCCTGTCCGACTCAGAACCCCACTGTCCATGGTGGCCGCCCGGTCCAGGAATGGCAATTGATCTTAGAGCGGAGGGGCGGCCTAGGCGCCTGCGCGCATTGCCGCACCGCTGCGGCCGAACTGCCGCGCTAGCAGCGCGTCGAGCGAGATCGCACCCGGCCCGCGGGCGAGCAGCAGGACCAGCAGTGCGATCCAGATCAGGTGATCCGGCCAGCTCGTCGGATAGACGAATAGCTGGATGAACAGCGCCATGCCGATCAGCGGCAGGGTGGCGAGGCGCGTCAACAATCCGGCGGCGATCAGCGCCGGCATGACGAGCTCCACAGCGGTCGCCAGGTAGGCCATCGGCGCCGCCGGCAGGAACGGCAGGTTCGCCAGGTACTCGTCCTGGAACAGGGCGATCGTGAGTTCGAAATTGGCGAGCTTGGTCGATGCCGCGCGCCAGAAGATGGTCGCGATCGCCGCCCGCGCCAACAGCGCCGCGGCACTGTACGGGATCTTGTTCGCGAGGTCGCGGAGACGGAGCGCGTGGTGGACAAGGGCGGTCATGACTTCACCTTGGTCTTCAGTGTGTCGGGTTGAGCCGGCTGCCCGGCATCCTTGCTCGGTTCGCGTGGCGATGGCGTGCCCGCCGGCAGCCAGTATTCCGCGCGGATGGCGTTGAGGATCTGATCCGGCGCAGGCCCGGCGATGCCTTGCTGTACGAGCTCGCAGGATTTCTTCTTGGTCGGCACGGTGAACGCTCCGGCTGGACGAAGGCGGAACGGCAGGCGATTGCCGCCGCTCCGCGCCGCTGCGGCTCAGCTCTGCTTCGGCTCGAGGCTGCTGCCGTCGATCTTGGCGCAGGTGCCGGCAGGCACGTAGATCCAGGCGTCGCCGCGCGCGGCTTCATTCACCTGGCCGGCGCAGGAATTGCCGGCGGACTGGCAATCGTTCTGGCCCGCGGCGGCGATGCCGAAGCACTTCTCGTTGTCGGCTGCAGAAGCAACGCCGATCAGCGGCGCGGAAAGGGCGGCGGCAACGGCGCCGGCGAGGATGAGGGAGGTCTTCATGGTCGGGGTCTCCTGATGCGTTTGAGATGGGTCCGATCGGCAGGCGATGCGAAGCACCTGCCGTCACCTCAAGCTAGCGACCCCGCGCAGTCCGCTAAAATGCCGTGTTCGCATTCACTCCATAATGACACGGCATCGGGAAACAGGGCTGTTCACATTGGCTTGAACGACGCGCTCATAACGATCGCGTTCGCTCAGGCCAAAAGAAAATCGGCGCGCAGAGGCGCGCCGATTGAGAAAAAGAGGAAGGAATGAAAGGACGCGGTGTCAGCCCTGCTTTGGCTCGAGGCTGCCGCCGTTGATCTTCTCGCAGGTGCCGGCCGGCACATAGATCCAGGCGTCGCCGCGGGCGGCATCGGCCACCTGCCCGGCGCAGGAGTTGCTGGCGGTCTGGCAATCGTTCTGGCCGGCGGCCGCGACGCCAAAGCACTTTTCGTTGTCGGCGGCCTGCGCCGAAATCATGAGCGGGCCGGAAACGGCGGCCGCGACAGCGGTGGCCAGGAGCAGCGCGTTCTTCATCGTCGGAACTCCATTGAGGTCAAGGGTCGATGCGCCGCAGTGCGTCGCAGGTACTACGTTGATCGACGCGAGTCTGACCCAGTCCGCGCGTCTGTGGCACTCACAAGCGCGTGAGGCGGGCCTGGAGCATTTTCCGCCGAAGTGGATGCTGGTTCGGCGGAGAAAATGCGACCAACGAAGATCAGGGCTTGCCGACCACCAGGCAATCGAGGCCGGCGGCCTTCATCGCAGTGCAGCGTTCCTGCGCCGCCGCGACGGTCGTGAACGGGCCGGTCTGCACGCGATAGAACGTGCCCTTGGTCCCGAGGTCGGCCGATTCCACCATCGCGGTCAGGCCGGAGAGCTGGGCGGAATACTTGCCGGAGATCTGCTTCCAGGCGTCCCACGCCGCCGCTTCGCTCGGCATCGAGACCAGCTGGATGCGCACGCCCGTCGGCTTGGCCGTCGGATCGGCAGTGGCAGCAGGCTCGGTGCTCGCGACCTGCGCCGGCTTCTCAGCCGGCTTCTCGGGGGTCTTGGTCGAGGCTTCGGTGGCTGCTGGCTTGGCAGTGGTCGCAGCCGCGTTGGTGGTGGTGCCCGCCGGCATGGTTTCGGTGGTCGCCGGCTTGCTGGTCGCCGCCGCCTCGGTCACGGTCTTGGTCGTCGTGGTGGTCGCGGCGGGCTTGGCGGTGGTGGCCGCCGGCTTGCTGGCCGCTTCCTGGGCGGGCTTTGCGGGCGCCACCGGCGCGGCCGGCTTCGCAGTCGAGGTCGCGACCGCAGCCTGCTGGCTCCCATTCATGCGCTTCAAGACGGCATCGCGGTTGGCTTCGGCCACGGTGCGGCGCGTGCCTTCAGGCAGCGCCGTGATGGCCCTGGACAGCCAGTCATAGGCCTGCACGTTGTCGACCTGGACGCCGAGGCCCATGGCATACATCAGGCCGAGCTGCGCCTGCGCTTCCGGATGGTTGCCGTTCGCGGCCTTGGTCATGAGGTCGATGCCCTGCGGCAGGCCGTCCGCCGGGCCGTGGCCCTCGAGATAGATCCTCGCCAGCTGATACTGCGCCGCCGGATCGCCGCCAGCCGCCAACGGCTGGAATTCCGCGATCGCCTTCTGGTAGTCGCCGACGGTGACGGCGGCCACACCCTCGCTCATGCCGGCCAGAGCAGGCCCGGACAGGGCCGACATCACAACCGCCACGCACAGGATTCGACGCATGTTTGTATCTCCTGAGCCCCCGAATAGCCTTGAATCATAAATGATTCGTCCGAGTCGCGGCCAGGGGCGGCATTGGTTGACCAGGCGGCCTCGGGTGGCGCGATCAATCCCCGCGGTTGCGGCAATCCTCGCGCCTATCGCCTCGGATCAAAGCCCAAAAACTTTAAGGAATGGCTAACCATGAATGGTAAGGAAGCGGCCGGCGCGTCCAGCGAAGAGACGGACGCGCCGGCCTGGCAGCCCCGCAGGCTGCGATGAATACGGGGCGGCCGATCAGTGTGCGGTCCAGCCGCCATCGACCGGAAGGGCGGTGCCGGTGATGGACTGTGCTGCATCGCCAGCGAGGAAGACGGCGAGGGCGCCAATCTCGCTGGTTTGCGCGAAGGTCTTGGTCGGCTGCTTGGCCAGCAGTACCTCCTTGATGACCCGGTCGTGCGAGATGCCATGCGATTTCGCCTGGTCGTCGATCTGCTGCTCGACCAGCGGCGTCCAGACATAGCCGGGGCAGATGGCGTTGGCGGTGACGCCGAACTCGGCGCCTTCCAGCGCGACCGTCTTGGTGAGGCCGATGATGCCGTGCTTGGCCGCGACATAGGCCGCCTTGAACGGCGAAGCGACCAGGCCGTGGGCCGAGGCGACATTGATGATGCGGCCCCAGCGGCGCGCCTTCATGTCCCCGAAGATCGCGCGGATCGCGTGGAACGCGGCGGAGAGGTTGAGCGCCAGGATGGCGTCCCACTTCTCGGGCGGAAAGCTCTCGATCGGCGCCACGTGCTGGATCCCGGCATTGTTCACCAGGATGTCGATCTTGCCGAGGCGCGCCGTCGCCATGGCGATCATCTCGGCGCAGGCCTTCGGCTCCATCAGGTTCGCCGGCAGATAGACGGCGGCAACGTCGTGAGCCTTGCGGATGCGCGTGAGTTCGCCCTCGATCTGCCCGGCATCGCCGAGGCCATTCATCACGACCGCGGCGCCGGCAGCGGCCATCTCTTCCAGGATGCCGAGGCCGATGCCGCTGGTCGATCCGGTGACGAGCGCCACCCGGCCGGCGAGCGGTCGAGCGTGTTCCGGAGAGCGTCGCGCTATGCCCATCGGTCCGTGCTGCGGGTCAAGCATGTTCCGTCACCGTTGTTCCGTCATTCACGTCATGGATCAGCACGCCGCTCAGCGCATCCACCTCGCAGTCCCAGGGCTGCCGGTTGATGGCGCGCCGGGCATAGTCGTAGCCGGCTTCCCACCGCGCGCTGATGCCCTCGGCGCTGAAGTCGATGTCCTTGGTGTGATCGTCGAGGTCGAGGCGCGGCGCCAGCAGGCGCACCAGATGCATGGTGGTCCCGCACCCGTAGGATGCCAGCTCAGCCACCATCGGATCCTTTGCCATATCCTTGTGCAGGCGCGCCGCCAGTTCGATGCCGCCGGGCTGGATCACCAGCTGGCGCATGCGGAACTGATGGTCGTCGGCCTTCACATTCTCATTGGAGAGATCGATCGCGGCCAGGACGGTATCGGTCACGTCCTTGGGCGCGGTCGCGCCCATCGGCTGGCCCTTGCCGTCGGCAACGATCTTGTCGGCGGGGCACTCGCCCGCCATGGCGGTGGAGACCGTGGCGATGCCGGCGGCGCTGACGATGGCCGCGATGGCAACCTTGCGCCATGACCGCAGGAACTTGGTGAACATGGTGACACTCCTCAGTGGCTGAAAGCGAGCGCACCAGCGGCGCCGCACGCCGAGACCATCGCCGATACCGGGCAATCGGGAAAATGCTGGTGTTCTATGCGTTTGATGTTGGCCCGGCATCGCGTCCGGGGAGGGCGTTACCGGGTCCTATGGTAACGATGCATCCTGGGCATCGCCCCCGGCCATGCCGATCGGTTATGGTTGGTTCGGGGAAACAAGGAGCCTTGCCTCCATGGAAATGCACCAGATCCGCTACTTCCTGGCCGTCTGCGACTGCCTCAACTTCACGCGCGCGGCGGAGACGTGCAACGTCACCCAGCCGGCCCTGACCCGCGCGGTGCAGAAGCTGGAGGAGGAGCTGGGCGGCCTGCTGTTCCGGCGCGAGCGCAAATACACCCACATGACGGATCTCGGCCACCTGGTGCGCCCGCAGCTCGAAGCCATCCTGGCGCAGAGCGAAAAGGCCAAGACCACGGCCAAGAGCTTCCTGCAGTTGAAGGATGCACCGCTGAAGCTCGGCGTCATGTGCACCATCGGCCCGATGCGCTTCATCGGTTTCCTCGCCGGCTTCGGGCGCGATCATCCGGGCATAGAGGTCTCGCTGATGGAATCGGTGCCGCGGCGCCTGGCGAACTCGCTGATGGCGGGCGAGCTCGATGTCGCCATCATGACCCAGCCGGCGGAGGCGCACGATCGCCTCGATCTCCATCCGCTGTACGAAGAGCGCTTCATGATCGCGTGCGCGCCCGGCCATCGGTTCGAGCAGATGGAGGCTGTGCCGATGGCGGACATCGCCGGCGAAGCGTACCTGACGCGCGCCAACTGCGAGTATATCGGCTACCTCGACGGCATCCTGCAGGAACGCATGATCAAGGTGCAGGACGTCTACCAGTCGGAGCGCGAGGACTGGATCCAGTCCATGGTGCTGGCCGGCATGGGCATCTGCTTCATCCCGGAATTCACGCCGGTCATCCCCGGCATCGTCACCCGACCGATCGTGGAACCCGAAGTCACCCGCACCATCCACATCCTCACCGTCGCCGGCCGCCGTTTTTCCCCCGCGGTCGCGGCCTTCATCAAGGCGGTCGACAAGTTCAAATGGCCAGCGCTGTCCGCGGCGTCCAAGGGTCAGCTCCAGGCCGCAAGCTGAAACAGCCCGCCGTCGGCTAGGACTACATCCGTCGGCCGTGGCCCCACCACCAGCCGTTGATATTTCGTACACCATCGCCCGCCTATGCTGTCCCCGAACTTGACAGCAGTACGGAACACCGGATCATAAACCGTGATGAAACTTCGGCTTGAGCAGCTCGGAGAAGGCGTGGCGCCGCGCGTGGAACGCACGGCGGACGTTCAACCGCATCTGACCGAGGAGCGGTACCGGGCGCTCGCCGAGACGCTGCGCGCGGTGCCGTGGGAAGGCGACCCGGAGACCGACAGTATCACCTATGTCGGTCCGCAGATCGAAACCCTGGCCGGCTACACGGTGGAAGAGTGGATGGCGACCGGCGCCTGGGTGCGCGCGATCCATCCCGACGATCGCGACGCCCAGGTGCAGAAATACGAATGGCACCTCCAGCGCCGCCGCGACCACAATCTCGAATATCGGGTGCTCGCGAAATCCGGACAGCAGATCTGGGTCCGCGACATCATCGCGTTCGTGACCAACGCTGCCGGCCGCGAGATCGTGCGCGGCCTGATGATCGTGATCGACGAGGAGAAGGCGCTGGAGCGCGCGCTCAGGAAAAGCGAGTCGCGCTACCGCCACGCCGAACGCATCGCGAAGCTCGCGCACTGGAGCATCGCGCTCAGCCCGGACGGCGACTGGGAGAAGCATCGGCTCACCTACTCCAACACCGCGGCCGACTTGTTCGGGCTGCCGCCAAGCGGGTTGACGATCGCCAACGCCGACTACATGGGGCGGCTGGTGCACCCGGACGATCGCGATCACGTGCGTTCGACCCTGGTTGACGGGATCCAGAATCGACAGGGCGAAATTTCCGTCACCTACCGCATCATCCGGCCGGACGGCAGCGTTCGCTGGGTGGTCGAGCATGCCCTCAACGAGTTCGATCAAGCGGGCCAGCGCATCGCCGCGTTCGGAATCGTGCAGGACATCACCGAGCAACGACAGCGCGAGCTGCAGATGAGCGCGGCCTACCTGCGCGCCGATCTCGCGAGCCGCGCCAAGACCCAGTTCCTCGCCACCATGAGCCATGAGCTGCGCACGCCGCTCAATGCCATCATCGGCTTCTCCGAGGTCATGAAGGCGGAGATGATGGGGCCGCTCGGCACGCCGGGCTACAAGGACTATGCCGCCGATATCCACGGCAGCGGCACCTTCCTGCTCGCCATCATCAACGAGCTGCTGGACCTCAGCCTGATCGATTCCGGCGAGATGAAGCTCGATGAATCCCTGGTGCAGATTGACAAGATCGCGGAGAGCAGCGTCGCGCTGCTGCGCTCCAAGGCGGCCGCCAAAGGCGTCAAGCTGACCCAGGCGGCGTCCTGCGACCCGCCGCTGCTGCGCGGCGATGCGCGCCGGATCAAACAGGCGGTGCTGAACCTGCTCACCAACGCCATCAAGTTCACGCCCGCCGGTGGTTCGGTCGAGATCTCGGCCGGATGGTCGGACAATGGCATGACCGTGACGGTCACCGACACCGGCATCGGCATCGCCGGGGCCGATCTCGAGCGGGTGATGAAGCCGTTCGTGCAGGTGGAGAACTGGCTCGCCCGCAAGCACGAGGGCGCCGGCCTTGGCCTCGCCATCACCAAGAGCATCTGCGAGCTCCACGGTGGGACCCTGGTCCTGGAGAGTGTGCTGGGCAAGGGCACGGTCGCCCGCATCCTGCTGCCGGCGGACCGGATCGCGGCGGCCACTGCTTCCTGACGCGCACTTGGTTGCGCACGTTCCACTGAGCGCCTAGCCTTCTCAGACAGCAGAAGGGGGAACTCATGACCGACATCATTCGGCTGCACGCGCATCGCGCGATCCTGGGCGAGGGGCCGACCTGGCGGCCGCGCGAGAACGCGGTCTACTGGATCGACCTGCGCGCCCCTGCGATCTTCCGCTACGACTGCGCCACCGGCCGCAACGAGACGCTGCCGGTCCAGCTTGGCGATCGCCTCGGCGCCATGGTCTTCACCACCGACGGCCGCATGGTCGCGGCAGATCGCAGCGGCCTCCATCTCATCGAAAGCGGACAGCGCCGCGCCCTCGCGCATCCGGATGCCGAGCAGCCGCTCAATTGCTTCAACGATGCCAAGGTCGACCGGCGTGGCCGCCTGTGGTCCGGCGGCGCCGACACCAAGGACACCGACGCCAACGGCAGCCTCTGGGTGTTCGACGCCAAGGCCGATGCGCGCAAGATCGACAGCGGTTTCATCTGCTCCAATGGCCCGGCCTTCAGCCTCGACGGCACGCGCGCCTATTTTACCGATTCCTACGCATACGAGATCTGGTGTTACGACATCGATCCCGCGAGCGGCGAGGTCGGGCCGCGCCAGAGCTTCGCCAGGGTCAAGCCGGAGGATGGCTATCCCGACGGCATGACGGTCGATGCCGAAGGCTTCCTGTGGAACGCCCACTGGGACGGCTGGCGCATCACGCGCTACGACCCCGACGGCCGCATCGACCGCGTGCTCACGGTGCCGGTGCCAAAGCCCACCTCCATCGCCTTCGGCGGCCCGGACATGAAGCGGCTCTACATCACCAGCGCGTCCCTCGACATGACGCCGCAGCAGCTGGCCGAGGCGCCGTGGTCCGGCTGCCTGATGGCCTGCGACCTCGACATCATCGGGCTGCCTGACCGGGACTACGCGCTCGCAACCTGAGCCGCGACGGATTGTTTCCAGTTCCGATACTAATCGCGCCTGTCCCGCTCCCCATCTAGGGAGCAGGAACCGTGGAGGATCGGATGGGCTTGCTGGTCGAGGGCAAATGGCAATCGGACGCCGGAAAATGGGCCGATTCCAAGGGCCGCATGCAGCGGCCGGACTCCATCCTGCGCAACTGGATCACGCCGGACGGCAGCCCAGGCCCGACCGGCCGCGGCGGCTTCAAGGCGGAGGCCGGGCGCTATCACCTCTACATCGCGCGCGCCTGCCCGTGGGCCCATCGCGCCGCCATCTTCCGCGAGCTCAAGGGCCTGCAGGACATGATCGGCCTCTCCGTCACGCACTGGCTGATGCTGGAGAACGGCTGGACCTTCGACCCCGCGCCCGGCGTCGTCCCAGACACGGTGAACGACGCGCGCTATCTGTACGAACTCTATGCCAAGAGTGAGCCAGGCTACAGCGGCCGCGTCACCGTGCCAGTGCTGTGGGACAAGAAGACGTCCCGCATCGTGAGCAACGAATCCGCCGACATCATCCGCATGCTGAACAACGCGTTCGACGGCATCGGCGCGACGCCCGGCGACTATTATCCCGAGGCGCTGCGTGCCGAGATCGACGCCGTCAACAAGCGCGTCTACGACACCCTCAACAACGGCGTCTACAAGGCCGGCTTCGCCGGCAGCCAGGAAGCTTATGACGAGGCCGTGGTGCCGGTGTTCGAGACGCTGGACTGGCTGGAAGAGAAGCTGTCACGAGCCGAGTATCTCGTCGGCAATCGCCTGACCGAAGCGGATTGGCGCCTGTTCACTACGCTGCTGCGCTTCGATCCGGTCTACCACACCCACTTCAAGTGCAACCTGAAGCGCCTGGTGGATTACCCAGCGCTCTGGCGCTACACGCGCCGGCTCTACCAGCACCCGGCGGTGCGGCCGACGATGAACTTCGACCACATCAAGGGCCACTACTTCCAGAGCCACCGCTGGATCAATCCGACCGGCATCGTGCCCAAGGGACCGATCGTGGATTTCGACGTGCCGGTCGACTGGACGGCGTAACGCGCCACACTCGACAACTCTCCGTCATGGTCGTGCTTGGCACGACCATGACGGTTGAGAGCGAGATCAAACCGAGTGCAATCTGGTAGCGGTCGCTACCACTGAGGGTTCTTCACCGTCGCCAGCTTGACGAGGTGATCGACGATGTCGGCGGTCTTCACCTTGACGACGTGCGGGTTCTCGCCGCGCAGGGTCTGCTCCATCAGCAGCCGGCTCTCGACGGTCGCCAGCTTCACCTTGAAGATGCCGGGCGCCTTTTTGATGCCCGGATAGTAGTTGGGATCGACCAGCTTCTCCTTGGCGCCCACCCGCGCCAGGATCGCCGCTTCGTCCTCGTCTGTCTCGACCTGCTTCGCCAGCTTCCAATCGGTATGCCCGGCATGCTCGCCGGCGTTCAGCTCCTCGACCGCGGCCTCGGCCGTGCCGTCGGTCACGCCGATCTTGTAGCAATGCTTGGTGAGGCCGTGATCGGCGCCCCAATTGGCCAGCCCTTTGCTGCTCGCCACGTAGACAATTGCCATCGCGCTATTCCACTGAGTGTTCGTGCTGGCGACACTTGACCCGGTTGGCGCGCGGCCGTCAATGCGCCGCCCGTCCCGGTATGCCGGTCCTGGCGCAGCAGGATTCCCGTACGATCAGGTCGGCCTGCAGCACGATGCGGCGGCTGCGCTCGCCGGCCTTGTCGGCGATGCGCTCGAACAGCAGCTGCGCGCCCAGGCTGCCGAAAGTCTCCGCCGGCTGGTCGACCACGGTCATGAAGGGCGACAGCACCGCCAGGTGCTCGACATCGTCGTAGCAGACCAGGCCGATGTCCTTCGGCACCGCGAGCCCGCGCTCGCGCAGCGCCTGCATGGCGCCGACCGCCGTCATGTTGTTGACGGTGAAGATCGCGGTCGGCAGCGGATCGAGCGCCAGCAGATGCTGCGCCGCGCGGTAGCCGCCGATGCGGTCGACGGTGGTGCGGAACACCAGCTCCTCGGAATAGGGAATGCGCGCCGCCTCCAAGGCCTGGCGATAGCCTTCGAGCCGGTCGCGGCCGGTCGAGACATCGTCTGATTCCGTGAAGTGCGCGATGCGCCGGTGCCCGATCTTGATCAGATGCTCGACCAGCTTGCGCGCGCCGGCGACGCTGTCGCTCACCACCGAATCGCAATCGAAGTCCGGCAGCGAGCGGTCGAGCAGCACGATCGGGAACCCGCTCTTCTGCAGCGCCAGTAGGCTGACGCGCGAGCGGTCGGTCGCCGGCGCGATCAGCAAGCCCTCGATCCGGTGCGCGATCAGGTCCTCGATATATTCGCGCTCGAGCCGAAGGTCGGCTTCGCTGTTGCACAGCAGGACGCGATAGCCGGCCTTACGCGCGGTGGTCTCGGCCCCGCGCACCACCGGTGCGAAGAACGGGTTCACCACGTCCGGCACGATCAGCCCGATGGTCTTCGATTTGTGCGAGATGAGACCGCGCGCGAGGCGGTTCGGCACGTAGTCGAGCGCCAGGATGGCGTCCTCCACCTTGCGCTGGGTCTCGGGATCGACGCCGCCGCCGCCATTGACGACGCGCGAGACCGTCATGGCCGACACGCCGGCCCGGCTCGCCACATCCCGCAACGTCACCGCCATCCCAACCTCTCTGTTACATCTAACATAATGTCATGTGACTTGTAACATCATCTGCAGGCCGCGCAAGCCCATATATCGGCCATTTCAAGCGCCATTGACTCATATGTTAGTGCTAGTTAACGTTACCATGAACGTCGAGAAAAATCGACGCTCGTCAAAAACCGGGAGGAAATCATGATCAGACGTCTAGGCCTCGGCGCGGTCGCTGTGCTCGCGCTGGCGGCAGGTTCGTGGCTTGCGGCGCCGGCCAGCGCCGACGACAGCTGCAAGCCGGGCACCACCAAGAAGATCGCCTTCATGCTCAAGCACCAGAAGGCGTTCCGATACCTCAATGCCGACGTGCCGTTCTTCGTGAAGACGGCGGAGGCGGCGGGCTACGAGGTGCTGGTGCAGTCGGCCGACCACGACGCCGCCAAGCAGGTCGCCCAGGCGGAGAACGTCATCACCCAGGGCGTCGACGCCATCGTGATCCAGCCGGTCGACTTCAACGTCGCCGCCCAGATCGCCGAGATGGCGATCGAGGCCAAGGTCCCGCTCGCCTCGTATGACGACCTCATCCTCGGCGCCAAGCAGACCGCCTTCATCGGCCGCGACCCGCGCGAGGGCGGCGCCTCGGCCGCGCGCGCGGTCAGCGCTCTGGTGCCGAAGGGCAACTACGCGCTGATCGGCGGCGATCCGGGCCAGACCGGCTCGACCCAGATGCAGGAGGGCTATCACTCGGTGCTCGATGCGCTGGCGGAGAAGGGCGACATCAAGATCGTGCTCGACCAGTTCTCCTCCGGCTGGAAGACCGAGGCGGCGCAGGCTCATGCCGAGAACGCGCTGACCCAGAACGACAACAAGATCGACGCCTTCCTGGTCTCCTACGACGGCATGTCGGTCGGCGTCCTGCAGGCGATCGACGGCGCCGGCATCGCGCCCGGCTCGATCCCGGTCACCGGGCAGGACATGGAGCTGGCGGCCGCGCAAGCGATCGTCGAAGGGCGCATGTTCGGCAGCGTCTGGCCGGCGCCGGACGAGATGGCGGTGGCGGGCGCCAATGCCGCGATCGCAATGGCCCAGTGCAAGGACATCGGCGCGACCGACAAGATCAACAACAATGCCGCCGATATCCCGTGGGTGAAGACGCCGATCTACCTGGTGAGCGGGAAGGAGATGCCGGAGTTCGCCTGCTCGCACAAGCACTGGCTCGACATCGACGAAGTGTACAAGAACGCGCCGGACAAGAAGCCGACCTGCCAGTAAGCCGGCATAAGTATCGTTATGCCGGCATCGGTCGCTCCCGACAGTCAAGACGTGGCCCGCGTCCTGGCGTCGGGAGCGGCCGTCGTTTCCGCGCGCGGCATCACCAAGGAATTTCCGGGCGTGGTCGCGGTCGACAACCTCAGCCTCTCGATCGCGCCGGGTGAGATCCTCGCCTTGCTCGGCCAGAACGGCGCGGGCAAATCCACCTTCATCCAGATCCTCGCCGGCGTGCACCGCGGTTATCGCGGCGAGATCGCGCTGGACGGCAAGCCCTATCAGCCCGCGAGCGTGGCGGAGGCCGAGGCCGCCGGCGTCGCGCTGGTGCCGCAGGAGGTCAATGTCGCGCCCGACCTCACGGTCGCGGAGAACATGTATCTCAATGCCGAGCCGACGCGCTTCGGATTCCTCGACCGGCCTTTGCTGCTGGCGCGTGCCCGCCGTGTGCTCGAGGGTTTCGGGCTGGCGGTCGATCCCGCCGCCGCCATGGGCAGCCTCGACCTTTCGACCCAGCAGCTGGTGATCATCGCCCGCGCGCTGTCCAAGAACGCCCGGCTGCTGATCCTCGACGAACCGACCGCCGCTTTGACCGAGGCCGAGGCGCGCCGCCTGTTCGAGCGCATGCGAACCCTGACCCGGCGCGGCGTCGCCATCGTCTTCGTCACGCACCGCCTGCCGGAAGTGTTTGCGGTCTCGGACCGCATCGTCATCATGCGCGACGGCCGCATCTGCGGCAGCTACGCGACTACTGAGGTCTCGCGCGACACCGTGGTGGCGCAGATGGTCGGCGGCGTCCGCACGCCCATTGCGCTCGGCGAGCAGAAACCCGGCGCGGTCGCGCTGGAAGCCAAGGATCTGACGGTTGCGGACCCGGCCGATCCCACCCGCCTGCGCGTCGATCGCGTCTCGCTGCAGGCCGCGCATGGCGAGATTCTCGGCCTGTTCGGCCTGCTCGGCGCCGGCTGCATCGAGGCCGCGCTCGCGCTTTATGGCGCTTGGCCTGGCAAGGTGAGCGGTCGCATCGCCCTCGATGGGCGCGACGTCACGATTGCCAATCCCACGATGGCGGTGGCGCACGGCATGGGCCTGATGGCGCAGGACCGTCGCGACTGCCTGCTGCTGGAGCACACTGTGCTCGACAACGCGCTGCTGGCGAGCCTTGGCGCGATCACCCATCGCGGCTTTCTCGATGTCGGCGCCGGCCAGCGCCGAGCCCAGGAATTCGTGCGCCTACTCGACATCAAGACGCCGTCGATCGAGACCCTGGTCGGCACGCTGTCCGGCGGCAACCAGCAGAAGGTGCAGGTGGCGCGCTGGCTGATCGCCGACGCGCGGATCCTGATCCTGATTGATCCCACCCGCGGCGTCGACGTCGGCGCGCGGGCGGAGATCAAGCGGGTCTGGTCCGATCTGCGCGCCGATGGCCGCGCCATCGTTATCGCCTCGACCGACGCGGAGGAGCTGGTGGACGTCTGCGATCGGGTGCTGGTATTCCGGCGTGGCGCGATCGCCGGCGAGTTGTTGCGTGCGGATCTGTCGGAGGAGACCTTGTTGAGGATGGCAACCGATGTCTGACCAGGATTCCGTCGCCGGCAAGGCGCCGGACGCAACCATTGGGCCCGGCCATCTCGCGCGGCTGTCGGCCCTGCGTGACTACATGCTGATCGGCATCCTGGCGGCGATCTGGCTGTTCTTTTCGATCGCCACCGACGGCATTTTTCTCACGCCGCGCAACCTGGTGCTGCTGGCGCTGCAGACCTCGATCGTCAGCCTGGCCGCGATCAGCGCCGTGCTCCTCATCGTCACGCGCAACTTCGACCTCTCGGTCGGCTCGGCGGTGGCGCTGGTCGGCGTGGTGCTGGCGGTGCTGGCGGGCAGCCTCGATGTCTCGCCGCTGATCGCGGTCCCGGCCGCGATCTTCGCCGGCATGTTGATGGGCGCGTGGCAAGGCTACTGGATCACCAAGGTCGGCGTATCGTCCTTCATCGTCACGCTCGCCGGCATGCTGTATTTCCGCGGCTTTTCCATGATCGCGACCAACGGCGCCACCATCGCTTCGCTGCCGCGCCCGATCACCAAGTTCGCCACCGGCTTCCTGCCGCCGGTCCCGTCGGCCGTCATCATCCTCGGCGCCCTGCTGGCGTACGGCGCGCTGCGCTGGTTCGAGCTGGAGCGCGCGCGCCAGCTCGGCGTCATCGCCAACCTGCAATCCGCCTTGATGCGCGCCCTGGCGCCGGCGGTGATCGCGGCGGCGGCGGCGCTGTTGATCGCCTCGTGGCAGGGCATCCCCTATCTGGTCTTGCTGGTGGCGGTCTGCGCCATCGGTGCGGAGATCGTGATGCGCCGCACCCGCTACGGCGCCCAGCTCTATGCCATCGGCGGCAACCCGGAGGCGGCGCGCCTCTCCGGCATCAACATCAAGCGCGCGATCTTCTGGAACTTCGTCATCGCCGGTTTCTTCTACGGTGTCACCGGTGTTGTCCTGACCGCGCGGGTCGGCGGCGCGGTGGCCGGCAGCGCGGGCCTGTTCCTGGAACTGGACGCCATCGCCGCCGCGGTGATCGGGGGAACGGCGCTGTCAGGCGGGCGTGGCCGCGTGCTGGGCGCGCTGGTCGGCGCGCTGCTGATGGGCAGCCTCAACAACGGCATGAGCCTGATGAACGTGGCGCCCTTCTACCAGGACACGGCGCGCGGCGTGGTGCTGTTGCTGGCGGTGGCGCTCGACCACCTCGGCCGGCGCTCTAGCCGAGCAGTTCGCTGACGCGCTGCTCCAGCTTGGCGACCAGCTCGCGGCCGACCTTGCCGCCTTCGCCCTTGATGCCCTTGGTGAGGATGAGGTCGAGGGCGTCGAGATGCGACTTCGCGAGGTCGAGGTGCTTGCTCTCATACTGCAGCGCGCGGTCGCGCGTAAGGGCGCACAGCGAATGTCCGATCTTGGTGACGAGCGGGTAGCCGAACGAGGTGCCCTGGCCCTTGAGGTCATGGCCGACGCGGAATAGCGCCTCCACATGCGGCGCGCACCCGGCTGGATCGTCGGTCGCGGCGGCAAGGGCCGCGCGCGCCTTGGCGACGTCGGCCAGCGCCCAGGTCGCATAATCCTGCGCCAGGTTGGCGACCGCCGCCTCGGCCCGCGCCAAGGCATTCGAGATACGGCCCTCGCCCGGCTGTTCGGCATCCGGCTTGTTCGAGTTGGCGGGCATTGGCAGGGGCGCAACCATTTTTCCAGAGTGTTCCCGGAAGTTTAATCAACCGTGAAGCCAGTGTTTACAGCGAAAATGTATACCTAAGGATATAGGCGGAGCGTCACAGCCGCCTGGGCAACCAGGTCGCGGCAACGCCGACCATGAGCGCCAGCAAGCCGGCAAACACGAACACGGCGCGGAAATCGAACATGGTCAGGAGCACGGCGTAAATCGCGGAGGGGATGAACTCCGCGGTATCGACGTAGGTGCGGAACACGGTCGCCAGCTGCGGCAGCTCGCGCGGCCGGGCGAAGCGCATGAAGGGGATGTTGCCCAGCGAATCCAGCGTGACGATGAAGGTGGCGGCCAGCAGCAGCAGCAGGCAGAACACGACCGGCCGGTCATAGAACAGGACGAGACCGATGGTGAGCGCGCCGCCGCACCAGAAGGCGCCGATGATCGGCCGGCGGATGCCGAGCCTTTGCGCCACCATCCTGACCAGCGGAGACAATCCGAGCAGCAGGTTGCCGACACCAACCAGCCACCCCGCCCAGCTCTCGTCGATCCCGTGGTCCTGCAGGTAGAGCGCGGGATAGGTGAAGAACATCGACCACCAGGCGGAGCGCCCGAACACGATCAGCCAGCTGAGGCGCAGCCGCTTCTGCGACGCGAAGCGCCAGATCATGGTCAGCGGGTTGCGCGGCGGCGGCGTCGATTCGACGCTGGGCTTCGCCAGCTTGAGGCGTCGGAAATAAAGAATAAGGCCGAAATGGACGGCGATCGAGATCGCCGCCGGCGCGGCGATGCCGTATCGCTCATAGAGCTCGACCCCGATTACCGGCCCGAAGCCCCAGGCGATGCAGCTGGTGAACAGGCGCAAGGTCTCCGACCGCACCAGGTTGGCGCGCGGGATGAAATCGACGATGAACAGGATCAGGCACACGCTGCCGATGACGCCGCTCAGGGCGCGGCCCAGCATGCCGAGGCCGAGACCCGGAATGGTCGAGGTCGCGAGGCCCGTCATGCCGATCATACAGCATAGGATGCCGATGACGTAGGTTGCGTTGCGCCCCAGGCGATGGATGACGAAGGGCGTCAGGAACGTGCCGAAGAAGCTGATCATCGCCACGGCGGAATAGGTGGTGCCGACATAGGAGTCGGCATTCTGCGTCGCAAACTCCTTGTAGAGGGAATAGGCCTGCAGCGGGATGACGGTCGCGGTCAAGGCGCGCGCGCCGGAATCCAGCGCATAGATCGCGGCAAATGCTATCGGGCCCGGAACCAGCAGGGCCGATGACGACGCGGCGGATGGGGAAGCCATGAGCGGGGCGGCGACTCGAAATGGACCGTCGCATCCTAGTGCGCGGCATGCGGCCTGACCAGTGTCGCAATGGGTGGAAATCCATGCAGAAGCCTCATAGACTGCATGACATGAACGACGCCGGACGAAACAGTCACGAGCCCCGGCATCCCGATCTGCTGCGGCTGCTGGACTATTGGCGCGCCAAGCGCGGCGGGCGCAGCTTTCCTCGGCGTGCGGATGTCGACGCCATCGATCTCGGCTTCATGCTGGCGCGGATTGCCTTGACCGAGGTGCACGAAAACCCGCGCCGTTACCGGCTGCGCGTGGTCGGATCGTGGTGGGCACAGCTGTCCGGAGTCGAATTGACCGGGACCTGGATCGATGATTGGCCGCGAGCCAACCTGCGCAAGCTCACAATCGACACCTATGAAGCCGTCATCGCCAGCCGGGCTCCGCTGTGCGCCCGCCGCGACGCCTGGGTCGACGAGAAGCGGCTGAGCTACGAGATCCTGCTGCTGCCGCTCTCGGAAGACGACGCGCATGTCTCGATGATCGTGACCGGCATCGGGCCGAGCTAACGACGCACCTGTCGCCGCTTCTCTTCCCGTCATCCCGGCCTTGAGCCGGGATCCACTTTTCCACCGCACGTGCGACTGCGGAATGGACCCCGGCTCAAGGCCGGGGTGACAGTGGGAGAGGTGGCAGGGAGCGCGTATTTGCGTCCCTCAGCCCAATCTCCTAACCTCTCCCCGAAAGGGGAGACCGCATGACCGACGACCTCTACCGCCTCACCGCGCTCGAATGCGTGCGCCGCTTGCGTGCCGGCGACGTGACGCCGCTCGACCTGATCGACGCCGTGGAGCGCCGCGCCGCCGCCGTCAACGGCGTCGTCAACGCGCTGGTGACGCCGTGCTATGATCGCGCGCGCGAGCATGCGCGCCGGCTGATGAAGCTGCCGGCGCAGGAGCGCGGCCTGCTCGCCGGCTTGCCGGTCGGCATCAAGGATCTCAATCCGGTCGCCGGCGTGCGCACCACCTTCGGTTCGCCGATTTTCGCCGACAACGTACCGAACGTGTCGGACATCATGGTGCAGACCATCGAATCCAACGGCGGCATTGTCGTCGGCATGACCAACAGTCCGGAGTTCGGCGCCGGCGCCAACACCTTCAACGAGGTGTTCGGCGAGACGCGCAATCCCTGGAACCCGGCGCTCAACGCCGCCGGTTCGTCCGGCGGCTCCGCGGTCGCGCTCGCCACCGGCATGGTCGCGCTGGCCAGCGGCTCCGATCTCGGCGGCTCGCTGCGTACGCCCGCCAGCTTCTGCTCGGTCGTCGGTTTTCGCCCCAGCCCCGGCCGCGTCGCCAACGGGCCGAACGAGCAGCGCTTCAACGATCTCTCGGTCGAAGGCCCGATGGCGCGCAACGTGCTTGATGTCGCCTTGTTCCTCGACGCCATGAGCGGCTGGCGCGTCGAAGACCCGGTCTCGTTGCCGCCGCCGCCCGAACCGTTCCTCACGACAGCGCAGCGCAAGCGCAAGCCGAAACGCGCCGCCCTCGCCATCGATCTCGGCGGCGCGACGCCGGTAGACCAGCCGACCCGCGCCATCGTGCGCCAGGCGGCGGACAAGCTCGCCAATGCCGGCATCGAGATCGTGGAGGCGAGCCCGGATTTCTCCGGCGCGATGGAGACTTTCCATGTGCTGCGCGGCCTCAGCTACGTCGCCAACACGCGCGTGCTGCTGGAACGCCACCGCGACAAGCTGAAGCCCGACGTGATCTGGAACGTCGAAGCGGGCATGGCGCTGACCGCCGAGCGCATCGCCAAGGCGCAGCTCTACCGTTCGCGCCTCTATGGCGAGATGGTGGCCTTCCTCCAGAAGCACGACTTCCTGCTGACGCCGGCCGCATGCTGCGCGCCGAATCCGATCGAGGAACGCTGGGTGCGCGAGGTCGACGGCCACAAGTTCGAGAACTACATCGGCTGGCTGACGCTGCCGGCCTGCATCACCCTGACGACCTGCCCGGCGATCAGCATCCCCGCCGGCTTCACCGCCGACGGCCGCCCGGTCGGCATCCAGCTGGTCGGCGCGCCGCGCGGCGATGCGGACTTGCTGAGCGCCGCCGCCGCGATCGACGAGATCCTCGGCGTCAGCAGCGCTGTGCCGATCGACCCCAAGCCCGCGCGCCGGCTCTAGCGATGCCGTCCGAGGACACGTCCATTCCCTACATGGCGCGGACTCGCGAATACTACCGCGCGCTCGGCTACGACGAGCCCTATCGCTGGGCGCACTTTGCCGACGTGCCGTTCACGCCGTTGCGCAAGCCGCTGAAGGAATGCCGCGTCGGCCTGGTGACAACGGCCGCACTCTACGATCCCGTGCTCGGCGACCAGGGGCCTGGTGCCGCTTACAACGCCGCGGCCAAGTTCCACCGCGCCTATGCGCATGCGATCGAGGGCAATCCCGACGTGCGCATCTCCCACGTCACGTACGACCGCACCCACACCACAGCGGGGGACCCGAACAGCTGGTTCCCGCTCGCCCAACTGAGGCGCGCCGTAGCCGAAGGCCGCATCGGCAGCGTTGCGCCGCGATTCTATGGCGCGCCCACCACGCGCAGCCAGCGCAGCACGCTGGAGCAGGATGCGCCGGACATCCTCGCCTTCCTGCGCGCGGACGAGGTCGACGTGGCCGTGCTGGTGCCGAACTGCCCAATCTGCCACCAGACCATCAGCCTCACCGCGCGCCATCTCGAGTGTGCTGGCATCCCGACCGTAATCATGGGCTGCGCCAAGGACATCGTGGAACATGCCGGCGTCCCGCGCTTCCTGTTCAGCGACTTCCCGCTCGGCAACGCCGCCGGCAAGCCGCACAACGCGGCCTCGCAGGCCGCGACCCTCGACCTCGCGCTCCATGTGTTGGAGAGTGCATCGGCGCCGCGCACGACCGTGCAATCGCCGCAACGCTGGTCTGACGATCCCAGCTGGAAGCGCGACTTCGACAATGTCGAGGCTATGAGGCCGGGCGATCTCGCGCGCCTGCGCGCAGAGCATGAGCAGCACCGAGCAATAGCCCGCGCCGGCCGCGATCGGTGACTACTGGATTTCCTCGATCACGCGCGACGACCACGGGCACCAGCGTCGTCCGGGCAGGAACGCGCCGCCGACCTCGGCCAGATGCTCTTCGACATAGCTCGTCGCGGCATCGCAGACCTCGATCGACATCTCGGCGAACGAGATCGAGGCCGGGTTGAGATGGAAGCTCCAGGGCGCGTTGTAAGGCACGGCTTCGGAGACCACGAGACCGGTCACGTGCTTCGATGGTTCCTGTCCTCTGGCCAGGGCACGTGCCTCTGCGATGGTGGTGGGGTCGGTGAGCGCGATGATGAATGTATCTGCCTCGGTCGCGCCGGCTATCTTGAAGTAGGCGGTCCACGGGCCCGACGCGCTGTGGCAGCCGGACAAGACGCACAACGTCGCGAGCAACAGCAGCCGGTTCATATTGCCTGCCGACCTCTCGCCGGCACATTGCGGAGAAAAACGACCCGCGCCTTGCCATAACGGCGCTCGTCCTCGACCGCCAACGTCTTGCCCTCCGGCACCGGATCGCGCACGCCCATCTCGGCGACGATCAGCGCGCCGGGCGCGACCCAGCCGGCCTTGTCGAGCGCGGCCAGAGCGGGCGCGATCAGGCCTTGGCCGTACGGCGGGTCGAGGAATACCAGCGAGCAGGGGGCGTAGCGCGGCTGGGCCGGCGGCGGGCTCAGTGCATTGCAGGCGAACACCAACGTACGCGCATTCTCGCGGCAGGCGCTGATGTTGCGCTTCAACGCGTCGAGCGCGGGCCTGGCCAGCTCCATCGCCACCAAGCTCGCCGCGCCGCGCGACAGCGCTTCGAGGCCGAGCGCGCCGGAGCCGGCGAAGGCGTCGATCACGCTGGCACCCTCGACCGCGTCGAAGCGGTGGATCAGCATGTTGAAGATCGCCTGGCGCGCGCGGTCGGAGGTCGGGCGGACGTCGATGCCGTCCGGCACGGCCAGCCTGGTGCCCTTGTGCGCGCCGGCCTCAATGCGCATGGCGCCCAGATTTCGGCCGAGCTTTGTGCCGCCGCTCGCCATGCGGCTTGTCGGCATGCGGCTTACCGGCGCGCGGCTTGTCAGTCCGCGGTTTTTCACGGGGACGATCACCGTGCGGCGTCTGCGACAACTTGAGCTGCCCGCTCACCTTGTGCACCTTGTTGCCGCCGAGCTGCTCGCGCAGCACCTTGGCCGGCACTTCCTCGATGTCGCCCGGATTGAGGTGGCTGCCGAGCTGGAACGGGCCATAGGCGACGCGAATCAGGCGGCTGACCGGCCAGCCGAAATGGCCGCAGATGTTGCGGATCTCGCGGTTCTTGCCCTCGGTCAGTGCCATAGTCAGCCAGACATTGTCGCCCTGCTTGCGGTCGAACGTCGCCTCGATCCCGCTATAACGCACGCCCTCGACCGTGATGCCTTTGGCGAGCTGCGCCAGTTGCGTCTGGTCGACCTCGCCATGCACGCGCACGCGGTAGCGCCGTACCCAGCCGGTTGACGGCAGCTCCAGCCGCCGCGCCAGCTCGCCGTCGTTGGTGAGCAGCAGCAAGCCTTCCGAATTGAGGTCGAGCCGCCCGACCGAGATCACCCGCGGCATGCCTGGCGGCAAGGAGTCGAACACGGTCGGCCGCCCTTGCGGGTCCTTGGCGGTGGTGACGAGGCCGCGTGGCTTGTAATAGCGGAACAGGCGGGTGCGCTCCGCCGCCGGCAGCGGCTTGCCGTCGACGCGGATGTCGTCGCTGTCGGTGACGTTGAGGGCAGGGGAGGTGAGCTTCTTGCCGTTCACCGACACCCGGCCTTCCAGGATCATCGCCTCCGCATCGCGCCGCGAACACACGCCCGCGCGCGCGATCGCCTTGGCGATGCGCTCGCCCTCGAAGCCGCTCTTTTGCTCGGTCATGATGCCGCCGCGATCAGGCCGGCGAAGATCTTCTGGTCGCCGCCATGCATCAGGAACTCCGGATGCCACTGCACGCCGAGGCAGAAGCGATGGATCTTGGACTCGATACCTTCGACCACGCCGTCCGGCGCGGTCGCGTTGACCGCTACTTGCGGCCCGACATCCTTCACCGCCTGGTGATGCGCGCTGTTGACCGCGAGCTCAGCGGCGCCGGTCAGGCGATGCAGCAGCGTGCCCGCCTTCACCTGCACGATATGGCCGGGCTCGTCGCGCGGGTTCGGCTGCTCGTGCAGCACGTGGCCGCTGATCTCATCCTCGATATGCTGGATGAGGGTGCCGCCCAGCACCACGTTGATAAGCTGCTCGCCGCCGCAGATGCCGAGCACCGGCTTGTCCTTGGCCAGCATCGCCTTGGTCACCGTCCACTCGAACAGCGTGCGCTCCTCTTTCAGCGTCACGGTCGCGTGGGTGGATTTGGCGCCGAACAGCCGGGGGTCGACGTCGAACCCGCCACCGGTCACCACCAGCGCGTCGATCCTCTCGGCATAGGCTTCGGCTAGCGCCGCCTCGTGCGGCAGGCACATCGGGATGCCGCCGGCCTTGGCGATGGCCGAGCAGTAGTTCTCGCGGATCAGGTACCGCCCGACCTTGCCGATCCCGGTCGGGCCGGCGGTGTCGAGGGTTAGGCCGACGATGGGCGGCATGGGCTAGCTCCTTTGGCTGGCCGGACCCTAGAATAGCCACGCCCCCGCCTCAAGCCCCGCAGCCTTGACGGCCGCGCAACGCCCGGGTTCAAGTGCCGCATGACCACCCAGCCCCGCCCGCACCTGGAGCACGATTTCATGGGCCTCGCCTTCCGCCAGGCCGAGGCGGCGGCCGGGCGCGACGAGGTGCCGATCGGCGCGGTCCTGGTCGATTCCACCACCGGCCAGGTGCTGGCCGCCGACCACAACCGGGTCGAGGAGCTGCACGACCCCACCGCCCATGCCGAGATGCTGGTAATCCGCGCCGTGTCGACCAGCCGCAAGGAAAAGCGCCTGCCGCTGTGCGACCTCTACGTGACGCTCGAGCCCTGCCCGATGTGCGCCACCGCGATCTCGTTCGCAAGGCTCAGGCGCATCATCTTCGCCGCCCGCGACCCCAAGGGCGGCGGCGTGGAGCACGGGCCGAAGATCTTCCAGCAGCCGACGTGCCACCACCGGCCTGAGGTGTTCGGTGGATTGGACGAGACCAAGAGCGCGACGTTGCTGAAGACGTTCTTCCAGAGCAAGCGGTAGACGCACACGCGCTCACAGCTTCTCCTTCTGTCATCCCGGCCTTGAGCCGGGATCCATCCATCCGCCGCACGAGCGGTTGCGCGATGGACCCCGGCTCAAGGCCGGGGTGACGGTAGTGTGCGGACCGACCTTGCGCTCTCGCTGTCGCCATGGTCGTGCTTGGCACGACCATCCACGAGTTTGCTTGTCGAGGAAACGATGGTGCCCAACGAAACTCGTGGATGGTCGGACCAAGTCCGACCATGACGGTGGGAGCGGTGTGGACGGGACGGTTAGATCGGCAGCCTGTCGAGCATCCGGTACCACCACACGCTCGGCGCCAGGAACCACGGGTTGCCGGTGTACATCGGCCGCGTCTGGAACGGCACGTTGTCGAGCGCGGTCTTTCCTTCTTCGCGGCCGAGCACCTGCTGCCCCACGCGCATTCCGAAGTAGGTCGCGAGCGAGACGCCGGAGCCGCAATAGCCCATGGCGTAGTGGATGCCGTCCTGCTTGCCGACATGCGGCAGCGTGTCGAAGGTGTAGGCGACGAACCCCATCCAGGAATGCGTGACGTGCGCGTCCTTCATGCTGGGGAAAATGTCGCTGAGGCACTTGTGCAGCCTGGGCGCGCTCACCAGCGGGTTGGTCTCCATGTAGGCGACGCGGCCGCCGAACAGGATTGAGCGCTGGTCCGGCGACAGGCGGTAATAGAACACCACGCGCCGGGTGTCGCTCACCATGCGGTCGTGCGGGATAAGTTTTTTCATCTCCTCAGCCGGCCGAGGCTCAGTCGCGATGATGTAGCTGCCGATCGGGATCACGCGCCGCCGGTGCCAGGGCGACAGCGGCCCGCTATAGCCGTTGGTCGCCAGCACCACGTCGCGCGCGGTCACCGTGCCCTTGGCCGTGCGTACGCGGAACCGCTGGCCGTCGCGCTCGATCGCTTGCGCCTTGCACTGGTCCACCACTTGCGCGCCGGCGGCGCGCGCGATCCGCAGCAGCTCCAGGTGATACTTGCCGGGATGCAGCGCGCCGTGGCGCGGATAGACCGCGCCGCCGTGATAGAGGTCGGAGGCAATCTCGCGATGCTGCTCGGCTTTCGGCACCATCTCCATCGGCACCTCCAGCCCCTTCGGCTGGTTGCCAGCGAACATGGCGAGCGCATCGTATTGCCGGCGATTGTGCGCAGCGTGGAAGCGTCCGGTGCGCCGCCAGTCGCAGTCCAGCTTCTCCTCGCGGATCAGCACGTCGGTGTATTCAAGCGCGCTCAGTCCCTCGGTGCGGATCGCGAACGCCATCTCCTCATTGTGCTTGCCGCTGAGCGCGGTGAAGCTCGGCTTGATGCTGGTGGCGACCTGCCCGCCGTTGCGGCTGGAACAGCCCCAGCCCGCGCTCTCCGCATCGATCACCAGCGTCGAGCGTCCGCCCCTGGCGGTCTCGCGCGCCGCCATCAGCCCGGTATAGCCAGCGCCGATCACCAGCACGTCGATCTCGCTCGGCAGCGTTGCGGCCGGAATGTGCGGCCGCGGCGCGTCCTTCCACCAATAGGGCTCGGACTTGAAGCCGGCGGTAAAGAGATCGTCGGAGTTCATCGCGTCTCGTCGCGCGCGATCGCGCGCCAGCCGATGTCGCGGCGGCAGAAGCCTTCCGGCCAGTCGATCCGGTCGACCAGCGCATAGGCCTTCGCTTGAGCCGCGCCCACGCTCTCGCCCAGCGCGGTCACCGCCAGCACGCGCCCGCCATGGGCCTCGATCTCGCCCTTGTTCTGCCTGGTGCCGCAGTGGAACACGATCGCGTCGTCCTGCTCCGGCGGGATGTTGCGGATGACGCTGCCGGGCTTGGTCGAGCCGGGATAGCCGTTCGATGCCATCACCACGGTCAGCGCGCTGTCCGGATACCAGCGCAGGTCGAAATCCTCGAGCGTGCCGTCGGCCGCGGCCACCAGCGCCGGCACGATGTCCGACATCATGCGGATGCACAGCACCTCGCATTCCGGATCGCCGAAGCGCGCGTTGTATTCGATCAGCTTCGGCCCGTCCCTGGTCACCATGATGCCGGCGAACAGCACGCCCTTGAATTCGCGGCCCTCGGCCTTCAGGCCCGCGATCGCCGGCTGCACGATCTCCTTCATGATGCGCGCCTCGATCTCCGGCGTTGCGACCGGCGCCGGCGAATAAGCGCCCATGCCGCCGGTGTTGGGGCCGGTGTCGCCGTCGCCGATCCGCTTGTGGTCTTGCGCGCTGATCATCGGCAGAACGTGTTCGCCATCGCTGAGCGCGAAGAAAGACAGCTCCTCGCCGTCCAGAAATTCCTCCACCACCACGCTGTCGCCGGCATGGCCGAACTGGTGCCCGACCATCATGGAATCGATCGCCATCTCGGCTTCGCCATGGCTGTTGCAGATGATGACGCCCTTGCCGGCGGCGAGGCCGTCCGCCTTCACCACCACCGGCAAGGGCAGGGTGCGGGCGAAGATCTTGGCGTTGTCGACGTCGAGAAAGCGCTTGTAGCGCGCGGTCGGGATGCCGTGCCGCGCGGCGAGGTCCTTCATGAAGCCCTTGGAGCCTTCGACCTCCGCCGCGTTCCTGCGCGGCCCGAAGGCGCGGATGCCGGCTGCTTCAAGGCTGTCGACCAGGCCCTTCACCAGCGGCGCCTCCGGCCCCACCACCACCAGGTCGACCTTCTGGTCAACGGCGAACTGGGTCAGCGCGTCGATGTCCTCCACGCCAATGGCGACGCACTCCGCCAGCGCCGCAATCCCGGCATTGCCGGGCGCGCAAAACAGCTTGTCGGCGAGCGGGGAAGCGGCGATTTTCCAGCACAAAGCGTGCTCTCGCCCGCCCGACCCAACCACCAGAATCCGCATGGGAATGCCGCCCCAAATGACCGTGACCTCGCGTCACCCGATAACATAGAATACCGCCCCATGACAGAGATTCGCGCCCCGCAGATTCCGACCACCCACAACCTCGCTGAACTGACGGTCAGCGAGCTGTCCGGCGCCATCAAGCGGACCCTGGAAAGCGGCTTCGAGCGCGTGCGGGTGCGCGGCGAGATTTCCGGTTTCAAGCGCGCCGGCTCGGGCCACCTCTATATGCAGCTCAAGGACGACGCCGCCGCGATCAAGGCGGTGGTCTGGCGCAGCACTGCCGTGCGCCTCGGCCTCAACCCCGAGGACGGCATGGAAGTGGTGGCGACCGGGCGCATCACCTCCTATGCCGAGCGCTCCGAATACCAGCTGGTGATCGAGCGCGTGGAGTTGGCCGGCCTCGGCGCGCTCCTCAAGCTGCTGGAGGACCGCAAGAAGAAGTTGGCCGCCGAAGGCCTGTTCGATGCCGCGCGCAAGCGGCCGCTGCCGCTGCTGCCGGGCGTGATCGGCGTGGTGACGTCGCCCAGCGGCGCGGTCATCCGCGACATCCTGCACCGCCTGGAGGACCGCTTCCCGCGCCATGTGCTGCTGTGGCCGGTGCTGGTGCAGGGCGAAGGCGCCGCCCAGCAGGTCGCCAACGCCATCCGCGGCTTCAACGCTTTGCCGGCCGGTGGCAAGGTGCCGCGTCCCGACGTGCTGATCGTCGCGCGCGGCGGCGGTTCGCTCGAGGACCTGATGGCCTTCAACGAAGAGATCGTGGTGCGCGCCGCGGCCGCCAGCGAGATCCCGCTGATCTCCGCCGTGGGCCACGAGACCGACACCACCCTGATCGACTTCGCGTCAGACCGCCGCGCGCCGACTCCGACCGCGGCGGCCGAGATGGCGGTGCCGGTGCGTGCCGATTTGATCGCCGAGGTCGCGCAGTGTGGCCATCGCCTGGCGCGCGCCGCATCGCGCCAGATCGCCGAGCAGCGCCTGACCATCGAGGGCCTCGGACGTGGCCTGCCCGATCCGGTGCGCCTGATCCAGGAGAAAACACAGCAGCTCGATGCCTGGATCGAGCGGCGCGACAATGCCCAGCGCGGCTTCTTCGACCGCAAGCGCGACCAGCTGCACGCGCTCAGCAACCGCCTGCGCACGCCGCGCGACCAGATCGCCGCGATGCGCAACGCGCTCAGTTCCGCCATCTCGCATCTCTCCACCTGCATCAGCGCGTCGCTCGAGCGCTCCGCCCGCCGCCTCGACAACGCCGGCGCGCACCTGCGGCCAAAGCTGCTGCGCGACCTGGTCGACCGCCGCGGCGACGCGCTCGCCGGCTGCGCTGCCCTGCTCGAGTCCTATTCGTACGAGCACGTCCTGAAACGCGGCTTTGCCCTGGTGCGCGACGAGGACGACCAGCCTCTGACCAGGGCTGCCTCTCTTTCGTCGGGCATGGCGGTCTCGCTGCAGTTCCACGACGGCCGCGCCCGCGCCGTGGTCGACGGCGGCAGCGCCGCGCCGAAGCGCAAGGCCGCGAAGCCGGAAAAGCAGGGGACGTTGCTGTGAGAATGCTGCTCGCTGTCGTTCTCATGCTGATGCCGCTGCACGCGGCGTCAGCCGTCGAACTCACCGGCCACCTGGCGCAAGGTGGCCTGGTGACCGGCCGCACGCAGCCCGGCGCCAAGGTGCTGCTCGGTGATCGCGCGGTGCTGGTGGGCAAGGACGGACTGTTCGTGTTCGGCTTCGGGCGCGATCAGGCGCCGACCGCGCAGCTCACCATCGTCCAGCCCGATGGCGCGACCGAGCAGCAGACCCTCACCGTCGAGCAGCGCAAGTTCGACATCCAGCGCATCGACAACATGGAGCAGTCCAAGGTCACACCAGCCCCCGCTGACGTTGCGCGCATCAAGTCCGACCAGGAGAAGATCAACGCGGTGCGCGGCGATGCGACGCCGGCCGAGGATTTCCTGGTGCCGTTCATCTGGCCGGCCCAAGGGCCAATCAGCGGGGTTTATGGCAGTCAGCGCATCCTGAACGGCGAGCCGCGCGCGCCGCATTACGGCCTCGACATAGCGGCGCCCGAGGGCAGCCCGGTGATCGCGCCGGCGCCCGGCACCGTGCGGCTGGTCGCCAGCGACTTCTTCCTGACCGGCGGCACGGTCATCATCGACCACGGCTTCGGCGTCCAATCCGTCTTCATCCACATGATCGCCGTGAAGGCCGAGGTCGGCACCCACGTCCAGCAGGGCGAGCTGATCGGCCATGTAGGACAGACCGGTCGGGCTACCGGTCCGCACCTGCATTGGGGCATGAACTGGCTCGATGTGCGGCTCGATCCCGCCTTTTGGGTGCCGCCGCAGCAGGCGCAGAACTGACTTTGGGCCTAGCGCTTACGCTCCGTTAAGCATTCCCATCAATAATCGTTATGCAATTTGGCCTAGCCGAACTGTCCGATCGGCGGGGCCACGGCGATTTATGGGGATAGTACGGGGGATTTCCGTGGCGAAGCTGATTTCCAGTTCCACGTTCGGTCATGGCTTTCTCAGGAACCTGAGCATCAGCCGCAAGTTCCTGGTGGTGTTCGCCGTCCTGATGATGAGCCTTGCCGCGCTCGCCTCCATCAGCATCACCGGCATGCGCACCATCTCCGGCACCTTCGACAGCGCCGCCGGCGCCTACACGGCGTCGAAGCTGGCGGCGCAGATCGAGACCAACGTCGCGCGCGTGATCGCCGCGCAGAACCAGTATCTGCGCATGAGCGGCGACGCGCAGGCGCAGGGGGTGGTCATCGGCATCGACCAGATGAAAAAGAACGTCGCGAGCCTGTCGGAGCTGACCCAAGGCACCGACGTGGCGGCGAAGGTGGCCAAGATCGCCGGGATCGTCGACGAGTATGGCAAGACCTTCGATGGCATGCGCACCGCGCGCGAGGGCCACAAGGCGGCGGTGGACGAGGCCGCCAAGAGGTCGGAATCGCTGTCCGGCGCGTTCGCGGCGCTTGCCGAAGGTGCGGCGCAGAGCGGCACCTTGAGCCTGATCAAGAAGACCGTCACCGCCTACGGCACATTCTCCAGGCTGAATGGCGAGGTCGCGCGCTACGCCGCCAGCATGTCGGCCGGCGACGGCTCGGCCGCCGGCAACGACCTCGGTACGCTGCAGGCGCAACTGGCGGAACTGAAGACCTATGCCGTCCTCGGCAATGTCGGCGTGCAGTATCAGAAGGTCGGCGAGGAGCTGGAGGCATTTAAGCAAGCCTTCAAGGCGATCGCCGCCGCCACCGGCGCGCTCAACGAGAGTCGCCGCAATCTGGCCAAGGGGGATGGCAACATCACCGTTGAATCGGTCGCGCTCAGCGATTCCTTCTCCAAGAGCTTCGACGGAGCCAAGAACAACCTTGAGTCCGCCATCGCCAAAGCGATGAAGATGCTGATGGTGCTCGCGTTCGCCGTCGCGGTGGTGGCGGGCTCGCTGATCTGGGTGATCAGCCGCTCGGTCGCTGGCCCGATCGGCACGCTGACCGACACGATGGCGCTCCTAGCCAAGCGCGACTGGTCGGTCATGGTCAAGGGGCGGAGCCGCAAGGATGAGATCGGCCGCATGGCCGGCACGCTGCAGGTGTTCAAGGAAAGCGGCCAGTCGGCCGACCAGATGCAGGCGGAGATGGAAGCGGAGCGCGGCCGCGTCGCCGAGGAGCAGCGCACCGAGATGCTGGCTTTCGCCGACCGCTTCGAGAAGGCGATCGGCGCGGTGGTGCAGCGCGTCGGCAATTCCGCGCGCGAGATGGCGGGCTTGTCGGAGCAACTAGCCGACGGTGTCGAGCGCACCAAGCAGCGCTCTGCCTCGGCCGCCGACGCCTCGCAAGGGGCCGCGACCAACGTGCAGACGGTGGCGGCCGCGGTCGAGGAGCTGACCACGACGGTGCAGGAGATCTCGCGCCAGGTGGTCGAATCGCACAATGCCACCACCGAAGCGGTTGATGTCGCTGGCCGGGCCGACGCCGAGGTCAGCCAGCTGTCGGATGCGGCGGCGCGCATCGGCGACGTCACCAAGATGATCACCGAGATCGCCGAGCAGACCAACCTCTTGGCGCTCAACGCCACCATCGAGGCGGCGCGCGCCGGCGACGCCGGCAAGGGCTTCGCGGTGGTGGCGGCCGAGGTCAAGAACTTGGCGCAGCAGACCTCGCGCGCGACCGAGCAGATCACCAGCCAGATTTCCGCGATCCAGTCCTCGACCCAGACCACTGTCGGCGCCATCCGCGGCGTCGGCGCCACCATCCGCAAGGTCAACGAGATCTCGCAGGCGGTGGCGGCCGCGATCGAGCAGCAGGACGCCGCGACCCAGGAGATCGCCCGTAACACCCAGCAGGCCTTCACCGGCACCCAGCAGGTGGCCGGCGACATCGCCGAGGTCACCAACGTCGCCGCCGACAGTGGCGCAGCCGCCGAGCGCGCACGCGAGAGCGCCGGCGAACTCGCCCGCGAAGCGGAGGAGCTCAGCAGCGAGCTCGCCACCTTCCTGGCCAAGGTGCGGACGGCTTAGCGCCGCCCGCCCGATCCCACTCTCCCTAAATCAGGAAGTCGGATTCCGTCAGCGTCACGCCGGTGACGACTGCCAGGATGCCGTCGGTCAGACCCCCGGCGACGACATCGAAGGACACCACGGTGTCACCGTCCTGCTGTCTGAGGAGGATATGGCCGCCGGAAAAGGCGGTGGCCGGATCGATGTCGAAATCTTCCAGCAGGTCACGAAGATCGATCTTGTCGGAACCTCTGCTGAAGTCATCGATGAGATCGATGCCGAGTTGGCTGAGATCGTCCGGATCATCCAGGCGATAGAGGAATATGTCCTTGCCGGCGCCGCCGGTCAGCCGGTCGCCGAAGATGCCGCCTTCCAGCACGTCATCGCCGGCGCCGCCGAACAGATCGTCGTCGCCGATGCCGCCTTCGAGGGTGTCGTTGCCGAGGCCGCCAAGCAGCAGATCGTTGCCGTCGCCGCCATCCAGGTCATCATTGCCGGCGCCGCCGTCTAGCTTGTTGATGAGCGCGTTGCCGGTGATTTCGTTGCCCAGGCTGTTGCCGGTACCGTTGATCGCTCCTGTCGACAGCACAAGGTTCTCGATGTTGGCGCCGAGCGTGAAGGTCTTGAGCTGGGAGACGATGGCGACATCCTCGCCTTGGTTGGCGGCTTCGATCAGCTTGTCGCCGGCGCTGTCCACGAAATAGAAGTCGTTGTCCTTGCCGCCGATCATCACGTCGTTGTCGGGCCCGCCGACCAGCGTGTCGCTGCCGCCGGCGCCGTTCAGTGTGTCGTTGCCGGCCTCGCCGAACAGGCCGTTGAAGCCGCCGTTGCCGGTGACCACGTTGGCGAGTTTGTTGCCGGTGCCGTTGATGCCGCCGAGGCCGGTCAGCGTTAGGTCCTCGATCTCCTGGTCGGCGGCGAGCGTGAAGGTCACGGAACTCAGGACCTTGTCATGGCCCTTGCCGGCGCTCTCGAAGATCTGGTCGGCGCTGTCTGCGATGATATAGGTATCGTTGCCGAGATCGCCGAGCAGCGTATCGATGCCGTCGCCGCCATCCAGCGTGTCGTTGCCGCCGAGGCCGTTCAGGATGGTCGCGCCGGCGTTGCCGGTGATCTTGTTGGCCAGCTGGTTGCCGAGGCCGCTGTTGTCGCCGACGCCGAGCAAGGTCAGATTCTCGATGGTCTTCAGGTCGAACAGGCTGAAGCCGCCGTCGATCGCCTGCACCTCGTCGATGCCGCCATTGGCCAGCTCCACGATGTTGACGATATTGGCAGCATGCACGACATAGCGATCGTTGCCGGCCCCACCCGTCAGGGTATCATTGCCGAAGTCATCGATCAGGACGTCGTTGCCGGTGCCGCCGTTCAGCACGTCGAATGCAGCGCCGCCGTTCAGCTCATCGTTGCCGGTATTGCCGATCAGAGTGTCGTTGCCGCCATTGCCGTTGAGGTCGTCATCGCCGGCGCCGCCGTCGAGCCTGTTGCCGACGCCATTGCCGCGGATCTCATTGGCCAGGCCGTTGCCGGTACCGTCGACGGCGCCGGTCTTCAGCGTCAAATCCTCGAAGTTGGCGCCGAGGGTGAAGCTCTTGAGGCTGGACTCGACGCGGTCGCGGCCTTGCCCCACCAGCTCGGTCAGGGTGTCGCCGACATCGTCGAGCGAATAGACGTCGTTTTCCTTGCCGCCGGCGAGGACGTCCTTGCCGAGACCGCCGGCGAGCGTGTCGTCGCCCTCGCCGCCGGCGAGCGTGTCGTTGCCGTCGCCGCCTTCGAGCCGGTTGCCGCCGCTATTGCCGGTGATGAGGTTGGCGAGATTGTTGCCCAAGCCGGAGATGCCGGCCGCGCCGGTCAGGGTCAAGTCCTCGACATCGTCGGCATTCGTCAGGTTGAAGGTGACGAAGCTCAGGATCTTGTCCTTGCCGTTGCCGAAGCCCTCGATCACCTGGTCGGCGCCGGTGTCGACCACGTAGGTGTCGTTGCCAAGGCCGCCGATCAGGATGTCCGCGCCGCCACCGCCGTCCAGCGTGTCGTTGCCCTTGCCGCCTTCTAGCTGGTTGATGTCGTTGTTGCCGCGGATCCTGTTGGAGAGGTTGTTGCCGGTGCCGACGGTCGAGGTCCCGACCAGCGTGAGGTTCTCGACATTGCCAAGCGCGGCGAGGCTAAAGCTCGTATCGACGGCGAACACCTCATCGATGCCGCCATTGGCGAGTTCGATAATGCTGCTGTTGGTCCCCAGCACTGTGTAGCTGTCGTTGCCGGCGCCGCCCTTCATGGTATCGCCGCCGATGTTGTCCGTCAGGACGTCATTGCCTGCGCCGCCATCGAGCGAATCCTTGCCGAGGCCGCCGTCCAGCGTGTCGTCGCCGGCGCCGCCGAGCAATGTGTCGTTGCCGTCTTCGCCGAACAATTCGTCGTTGCCGGCAGCGCCATCGAGTTTGTTGCTGAGTTTATTGCCGTCGAGACCGTTGCCAACACCGTTGCCGGTGCCATTGAGGCCTACGTCTCCCATCGACAAATCTTCGAAATTCGCACCCAGGGTAAAACTGGCTGCGGTTGAAACGACCTGGTCGCGGCCCTGGTTGGCGGCTTCCGTCAGCGTGTCGCCGATGCCGTCAGTGATATAGATGTCGTCGCCCTTGCCGCCGATCAGCGTATCCTTTCCAAGGGAGTCGGACAGGAAGTCGTTGCCGTCGCCGCCGGACAACTTGTCGTTGCCGTTGCCGTTGCCGATGCTGTCGCCGCCGCTCAGCGCGTCGTTACCGTCGAGGCCATCGATAACGTCGTTCTTGTCCGTGCCCGGCAAGATGTCATTGCCAGGCGTGCCCAGGATGTTTGCCACAAACAGGTACCTCCAGTGACGTAACGACCCAGGTCCGCGTTCGCCGGCCTGGGTCGTGCTCGTTGCGATGGAGGCTATGTGCTGGTCCGCGTGCGATGCCGCTGTGAAGCGCGCCACAGGCCGAGAGTGGCCGCGGACAGGCGGGGCTAGCTTGTGGCGGAAAAGCTACGGTACACGGAGGTACAAGTGTGGCTATTCGGCCGCCTTCGCCAAACGCCCGGTACTGTCGGCAACGAGCGAATCGAATCGCGTTCCGTCGGTGAAGCGGCGCAGATGCTCCGGCAGCGCAACGCCGGCTTTGAGCCTGGGATCGTTCTCGACCGCGCCCACCACTTGCCGGATCGGAATGACGCCGGCCCAGATGTCGAGCGCGTAATCCTCATCATCGTCCTTGGGCTCGCCGGTGCGTACCTTGGCGGAGGCCTCCTCGATCTCCATCGCGATCAGCGTGGTGCCCTTCAGCTCCTGCTGGTTCACCGGCCGCAGCGTGGCGACGCGGCCCGGATAGATGCGCTCGATGAAGTAGTCGAGCTCCGCTTCTTTTTCCTTTGCATCCTCGACGAAGCGCGCGCGGCCGAAGGCCATGACGGCGCGGTAGTTGACCGAATGATGGAAGCCGGAACGCGCGACCACCAGGCCGTCGAGCAGGCTCACCGTCACGCAGACCGGAATTCCGACCTTCTGCGTGCGCAGCATGCGGCTGGCCGACGAGCCGTGCCAATAGAGCGTCCGCCCGCGCCGCCAATAGGCGGTCGGCGTCACATAAGGCTGCCCGTCGATGACGTAGCCGATATGGGCGAGGATCCCGGCGTCGAGGATCGCGAACACGCTCTCTTCGTCGTAGCGGCCGCGCTCGTGCAGTCGCTTGACCTTGGAGCGGTGGGTGGGCGTGAACGCGGTCATGGCAATCCGGCCTTTCGGGAAGGATGAAGCTGGCCGGACTTCACCGTAATTCTAGTTCCATAGAAAGCTCCAGAATCGTAATATCGAAGATACCAAATTTATGGAAACTTTTTGCGTATGGCACGTAAATCCGGCATCGGCACATTGCTGGGCTTCGACCTGGAGCGCGCGGGACCGAACCCGCTATTCCAGCAGCTCTACCGCCAGCTCCGCCAGGCGGTGCTCGAGGGCAGGCTGCGGCCGGGCGTGCGCCTGCCCGCGACCCGTTTCCTGGCGCGGGAGCTTGGCCTGTCGCGCAACACGGTGCTGACCGCCTACGACCAGCTGGCGAGCGAGGGATTCCTGGAACTGCGCCACCGCTCCGGCGTGTTCGTGGCCGAGGATCTGCCGATCGCCGAGCCGGTCGCGGTCGCCACCCCTCCGACGCCGGCGCCGCGCATCGGCAAGCGCGGCCAGGCCACCATCGGTTCTCGACCGGTGACTGATCCCAGGGTCGCGCCGGGGGCCGCACCAGATGCCAAGCGTTGGCCGGGCTGCTTCGCCAGCGCGCTGCCGGATGTATCGAGCTTTCCGTTCGACCTGTGGGCGCGGCTGCTGGCGCGGCACTGGCGACGGCCGTCGGCGCAGCTGCCGGTGGGCGGCGATGCCGGCGGGCTTCCCGATCTGCGCGCCGCCATCGCGCACTATGTCGGCGAGGCGCGCGGCATCGCCTGCGATCCCGATCACGTGATGGTGGTGAGCGGCATCCGCCAGGCGCTCGATCTCACTTGCCGCCTGCTGCTCGATCCCGACGATGCGGCCTGGATGGAGAACCCCGGCCACCCGGGCCTGCGCGCTGTGCTGGTGGCCAACGGCCTGCAGGTCGCATCGGTGCCGGTCGACGGCGAAGGGATCGACGTTGCGGCCGGCCGGCGCCTTGCGCCGCGGGCGCGGCTCGCGTGCGTCGCGCCATCGCATCAATATCCGCTCGGCGTCGCGCTCTCATTGCAGCGGCGGCTGATGCTGCTGGACTGGGCGCGCGAGGCGGAAGCCTGGGTGCTGGAGGACGACTATGACAGCGAGTACCGCTATGCCGGACGGCCGCTCGCTGCATTGAAGAGTCTCGATGCTGACCATCGCGTCATCTATGTCGGCACGCTGTCCAAGCTGATGTTCCCCAGCTTGCGGCTGGCCTACCTGGTCGCGCCGCCGCAGCTGGCCGATGCGTTCCGGCGGCTGCGCGCCGCGCTCGATGACCAGCCCTCGATGGTGGCGCAGCCGGCGCTGGCGGAACTGTTCCGCTCCGGCCATCTCGCCGCGCATGTGCGGCGCATGCGCCAGACCTACGCCGCGCGGCAGCGCGCCTTCCTGGCGGCGGCGCAAGCGCATCTCGATGGCCTGGTTGCATTCAAGCCCGAAGATAGCGGCCTGCACCTGGTGGGACGGCCGCTCGGCCGCCTCAGGAACCGTCACGACCACGCGCTTGCGGCGCTGGCGCGGCGCGAGGGTATCGTGCTTTCCTGCCTGTCCGAATACGATGCGGTCGGCGGCGGGCCTGAGGGCTTGATGTTCGGATATGCCGCCGCGCCGGAGCATCTGGTGGCGCCGGCGCTGCAGCGCCTCAAGGAGATCTGGACGCAATGACGACGATGCGGCGTGTGATCCTGGGCCTGACCCTGGCGCTGGCGGCGACGCTGCTGTCAGCGAGCGCTGACAGCGCCGCGCTGCAGACCTGGCGCGTGCTGCTGGTGGCGGGCGATGATTCGGCGGCGGTGTTCGACAACGCGGTCGACCGCTTCACCGAGATCCTGGGCAGCAGGCCCGGGGTCGAGCTCTATCGCCTCACCTCCGATCAGCGTCTGGGGTCCGCCACCCGCCGCATCGCCAGCGCGAAGACGATCGACAGCGCGCTCACCGGCACGACGGCGCAAGGCTGCTTCGTGTTCATGACATCGCACGGGTCGACCGATGGACTCTATCTGCGCGAGGACTACGACTCCAAGAAGACGCTCTCGCCCAGCAGGCTCGACCGCATCCTCGACAAGCAATGCGGCGAGCGCCCGACCGTGGTGGTGGTCTCCGCCTGCCACTCCGGCGTCTTCATCGGCAAGGCCAGCAAGGGCGACAACCGCATCTGGCTGACCGCCGCGCGCGACGACCGCGTCTCCTTCGGGTGCGGCGCGGAGTTCGAGCTCACCTATTTCGACGAATGCCTGCTCGGCGCCTGGCCCAAATCGAAGACCTGGAAACAGCTGTTCGACCGCACCAGCACCTGCGTGCGGCTCAAGGAATCGGAGCTGTCCGAATCCTCGTCGCTGCCACAGGCGTTCTTCGGAAAGAGCGTGAAAGACCTCGAGCTGCCGTAGGAGCAAACGGGCGCGCGCCATGATTAGTGCGGCGCGCCGATCAGCGGCACCGACTTGCCGTCGATCATGCTGATCTCGAGCGCGAGCGGCTCGATGCCCTCGACGCAGCCGAGATTGACGCGGTAGCCGTCCTTGCCGTTCTCGCCGTCGGCGATATAGGTGAAGATCCCGCAGGTCTTGCAGAAATAGTTGTTCAAGACCTTCTCGTTCCACAGATAGTTTCCGAGGTCGCCAGGATCGTCGTGCGGCGTGAAATCCGCGGCCGGGATGTAGCGCGACGACAGGACAGCGCCGCGCCGGAGGCAGAACGAGCAGTCGCAGCGCGCGCCGGTGGTGATCTCCGGGCTGCGGAACGAGAAGCGGATGCGTCCGCAATGGCAGCGGGCCTGGTACTCCATGATGGCGCTCCACAATGGTCCTCGACTGAGACACTAACCGGGGTGGGCGGAGCGTCAAGCAGGGCGGCAGAAACTTGTCGAAATCCACGCTGCGCCACTATATGCAAGCGGCATGAGCGAGGGCGATTTCGAGATTTTCCTGGTGACGGCTCCGGGCCTGGAATCCGCGCTGGTGGCGGAGGCGCGGGAAAAGGGCTTCAAGCAGCCGGCCCCGATCCTGGGCGGCGTCACAGTGACGGGCGGGTGGCCGGAGGTCTGGCGGGCCAATCTGGAGCTGCGCGGCGCGGTCCGCGTGCTGGCGCGCGTCGCCGAATTCCGCGCGATGCACCTGGCCCAGCTCGACAAGCGCGCGCACAAGGTTCCCTGGACCCAGATCCTGCGCCCGGACATCCCGTTCCGGGTCGAGGCCGCGTGCAAGAAGTCCCGCATCTATCACCAGGGCGCCGCGGCGCAGCGCATCAAGACCGCGATCAAGGATGCGCTGGGCGCGACGGTCTCCGACGACGCCGAGGTCGCCATCAAGGTGCGCATCGACGACGACCTCTGCACCATCAGCATCGATACCTCCGGCGAATCGCTGCACAAGCGCGGCCACAAGGAGGAGGTGGCCAAGGCGCCGATGCGCGAGAACATGGCCGCCTTGTTCCTGCGGCAATGCAGCTATCGCGGCAGCGAGCCGGTGCTCGATCCGATGTGCGGGTCCGGCACCTTCGTGATCGAGGCCGCCGAGATCGCGATCGGATTGAAGCCCGGCCGGTCGCGGCGCTTTGCGTTCGAGCAGCTGGCGAGCTTCGATCCGGCAGTCTGGCGCAACCTGCGCGGCGAAGGGGGCGGCGCGGGCACCGGTTCTGGCTTGCGTTTCCATGGCAGCGACCACGACGCGGGCGCGATCCGGATGAGCCGCGCCAACGCGGAGCGCGTGGGCGTGACCGCGCTGACCGAATTCCAGCAGCAGGACGTGAGCGATCTCATGCCGCCGGATGGACCGCCCGGCCTCGTCATCGTCAATCCCCCGTATGGCGCCCGCATCGGTGACAAGCAGAGTCTCTCTCCGCTCTACCGCGTGCTCGGTCAGACGTTGCTATCCAGGTTCGCCGGCTGGCGCGTCGGCCTCATCACCAGCGAAGCCGCGCTCGCCGAGGCGACCGGCTTGCCGTTCGCACCGCCGGGCGCTCCGGTCACGCACGGCGGATTGCGCGTGAGCTTGTTCCAGACCGGCGCGTTGGCCTGAAGGCTCGTCAGCGGTCTGCCAGTGTCTTGTAGAGATCGGCGTACTGAGCAGCCGGCCGACGCCAGCTCACGTCCATCGCCATGCCGCGCTCCTGGATGCGGCGCCAGGTTGCCCTGTCCCGATAGAGATGCGCGGCGCGCGCCAGCGCCGCCTCGAGGGCATGGACCGCGACCGGCGCGAACTGGAATCCGGTGGCGACGCCGGCCGCGAGCGCCGCATCGTTGGCATCGATGATGGTGTCGGCGAGGCCACCGACGCGCGCCACCAGTGGGACCGCGCCATAGCGCAGGCCATAGAGCTGCGTCAGCCCGCACGGCTCGAAGCGCGACGGCACCAGGATGGTGTCCGCGCCGCCCTGCATCAGGTGCGACAAACCTTCGTCGTAGCCGAAGACGGCGCCGACCCGGCCAGGATGGCGAGTCTTCGCAGCCGCGATCTCGGTCTGCAAGGCCGCGTCGCCCGCACCCAGCAGCGCAAGCTGCCCACCTTCCGCGATCAGGCGCGGCAACGCTGCCAGCAGCAGGTCCATGCCTTTCTGCGAGCTCAGCCGGCTGACCACCGAAGCCAGCGGTCCGGGCGCATCATCGGCGAGGCCAAAGCGCTGGCGCAGGGCCGCCTTGTTGCGCTGCCGGTCGTCAAGGCGCGGTGCATCGTATTGCGCGACGAGATGCTTGTCGGTCGCGGGATTCCAGACCCCGATATCGACGCCGTTCAGGATCCCGCTAAGGACATGGGAGCGATGGCGCAGCAGTCCCTCCAGCCCCATCCCCATCTCGCTGCCTTGGATCTCGATCGCGTAGGTCGGCGAGACGGTGGTGATGTGGTCGGCGAGCGCAAGGCCGCCTTTCAGAAATCCGATCCGGCCGTAGTACTCGACGCCGTCGATGGTGAAGGCTTCCGGCGGCAATCGCAGCGGCGCGCGCAGGCTCGCCGGAAACTGCCCCTGGAACGCGATGTTGTGGATGGTGACGATGGTCGCCGGCCGGCGACGCGCTTGCTCCGCGCGCGCGAAGCGCAGATAGATCGGCGCTAAGGCCGCTTGCCAGTCGTGCGCATGCACGACATCCGGCGCATCGCCGCCGGGCAATCCGCCACCAACCTCGGCCGCCGCGAGGGCGAGGGCGGCAAAGCGCTGCGCGTTGTCGGTCCAGTCGGCGCCGTGCGAGTCCTGGTACGGTCCGCCCGAGCGCCGATAGAGGTGCGGTGCATCGAGGACCAGCAACGCAAGCCCGGCCGCCTCGGCAGAAACCAGCGCCGCGGGGCCACCGAACAGGTCCGGCCAGCGCTGCACGGCCTTGGGACGGAATAGCTGATCCATGACCTGCGGGTAACCGGGCAGCAGCGTCGTGACCGCGATGCCGAGCGGAGCCAAGGCGCCCGGCAGAGCGCCGGCGACATCGGCGAGGCCGCCAGTCTTGATCAGCGGGAAAACTTCCGACGCGACTGACAGGACGCGCAGATCGCTCATGCCGCCAGGCGTTGGAGGCTATTGATCATCGGTGTGGTGATCAGGCAGATCCCGCTGTCGGTGCGGCGGAAGCGCCGCGCGTCGAGCTCCGGGTCTTCTCCCACCACCAGGCCGTCGGGGATGTGGACGCCGCGGTCGACGACGACATTCTTCAGCCGCACATGCTGGCCGATCTCGGCATAGGGCAGGATGACGCCGCCCTCGATGTGGGAGTAGCTATGCACGCGGACGCCGGTGAAGAGCAGCGTCCGCTTCAGCTTCGAGCCCGAAATGATGCAGCCGCCGGACACCAGCGACGATATCGCCTTGCCGCGCCGGTCCTCCTCGTCATGGACGAACTTGGCAGGGGGCGTGATCTCCGAATAGGTCCAGATCGGCCATTCATGGTCATAGAGGTCGAGCTCGGGCAGGGGCGCGGTCAGATCGATGTTGGCTTCCCAATAGGCATCCACCGTCCCGACATCGCGCCAGTAGGATTCGGATTCGTAGCTGGAGCGGACGCAGGACTGATCGAAGCGGTGGGCGATGGCGGTGCCATGCTTGACGATGTAGGGGATCAGGTCCTTGCCGAAATCGTGGCTCGAGTTGGCATCGGCCGCATCGCGCGCCAGCAGGTCGTCCAGGAAACGGGTGTGGAAGACATAGATGCCCATGCTGGCGAGCGCGACGTCCGGCTTGCCGGGCATGGCGGGTGGGTCCTTGGGCTTCTCGAGGAACCGGATGATCCGGCAGTCCTCGTTGATGTGCATGACGCCGAAGCCGGTCGCCTCCATCCGCGGCACCTCGATGCAGCCGACCGTGACATCGGCGCCGGAATCGACGTGCTGGGCCAGCATCAGGCTGTAGTCCATCTTGTAGATGTGATCGCCGGCCAGCACGATCAGATACTCTGGATCGTAGCTCTCGATGATGTCGCGGTTCTGATACACCGCATCCGCCGTGCCGAGGTACCACTGGGTTTCCGACACCCGCTGGCTCGCGGGCAGGATGTCGAAGCTCTCGTTGCGCTCCGGGCGCAGGAAGTTCCAGCCGCGCTGCAGATGGCGGATCAGGCTGTGCGCCTTGTATTGGGTGGCGACGCCGATGCGCCGGATGCCGGAATTGATCGCATTCGACAATGCGAAATCGACAATGCGCGATTTGCCGCCGAAATAGACTGCGGGCTTGGCCCGCTTGTCCGTCAACTCCAGCAGGCGGGAGCCGCGCCCTCCGGCAAGGACGTAGGCCATCGCGTGGCGTGCAAGCTGGCCGGTTCCGGGTTGTGGCTGGGCGGATCGCAAGATCATGGCTCCCCCTCCGCTGTCCTGGCATGACGCATAAGGGCAACGCTCCACGCTGCCGGTGGTTCCGCGCCGTCCGGGCGATCCGGCCAAATTTGACAGTGTTAATCGGCGGTGACAGCATCGGCACGAACCCGCGACAGCCAGGTCTCGGCGAGGGGGATCGCTATGCAGATCAATGGGTGCTGCCCGCTCGACTGCCAGGACAGTTGCTCGTGGGTCGCCCATGTGCACGACGGCCGCGTCGTGCGGGTCGAGGGCGCGAAGGACCATCCCATTACGCGCGGCGTGCTGTGCGCCAAGGTGCGCGACTACGAGGCGCGCGTGACGGCGCCCGAGCGCCTGCTGCAGCCCCTGCGGCGCACGGGCGCCAAGGGCTCCGGTGCGTTCGAGCCGATCTCCTGGGACGAGGCGCTCGACACCATCGCGGCGCGGTTCAAGGCGATCATCGCGGAGCATGGCGCCGAAGCGCTGCTGCCGTTCCAGTACCTGGGGTCGATGGGCGTCGTGCAGCGCTTCGCGCTGCTCCGAATCTTTCACGCGCTGGGGGCGAGCCGTCAGGGCGGGGCTGTGTGCGGCGCGTCGGCCTCCGCCCTGCTGGCGGACGGGCACCCGATGAATGTCGACCCCGAGGAGACGCCGGAAGCGCGGCTCATCCTGCTGTGGGGCCAGAACGTGCTGACGACCTGTCATCACCAGTGGCACTTCATCGAACAGGCGCGGGCGAACGGTGCGCGCGTCATCGCGATCGATCCGCGCCAGACCCGCACGACCAAGCTGTGCGACCTCCACCTGGCGCCGGTACCGGGCTCCGACGCCATCCTGGCGGCAGCCATCGGCCGGCATTTGCTGGAGACCGATCGAGCCGACCTCGGTCTGGCCGCTCTGTGGGTTGAAGACCTCGACGCCTATCGCAGGATGGTCGCGCCCTGGACCTTCGAGGCCGCGGCCGAGGCGACCGGGTTGACCGCCGCCGAGGTTGCACAGCTGGCGAAGGAATTCGCGACCGCGCGGCCGGCGCTGATCCGCGCCGGCATCGCGCCGCAGCAGGCGCGCAATGGCGAGGCGTTCGTGCGCGGCCTGTCGGCGCTCGCGATCCTCGGCGGCCATTGGCGCAGTCCCGGCGGCGGCCTCTCGATCCTGTCATTCCCGCCGCTCGACGATGCGCCCGCGGGGCGGCCCGATCTCCTGCGGGGATCGCCGCGCACCCTGGATATGGCGAAGCTGGCGGAGACGCTCGACCCGGGCGTCACGTCGCCGCCCGTCAAGGGTCTCATGGTCTGGTCGGCCAATCCGGCGGTCACCCAGATCGATTGGCCGCGGCTCCGCCGCGGGCTCGTGCGCGAGGACTTGTTCACCGTGGTCTGCGATCACTTCCTGACCGACACCGCGCGCTTTGCCGACATTGTGCTGCCCGCGACCACGCAGTTCGAGCATTGCGACGTCCAGGGGGCCTGGGGCCATCATTATGTGACGGTCAACCGGCCGGCGCTCGCGCCCCAGGGAGAAGCGCGCAGCAGCGGCGCCATCATGCGCGCCCTGGCGCCGCGGCTCGGCCTCGATCACCCGGCGTTCCGCGAGAGCGACGAACAGATCGCCGCTTCCGTGCTGCCGGTGGGCTGGAGCTTGGAGGATCTTGCCGAGCCCAACTGGCGCAAGCTGCCGATGCCGCGGCCGCCGATTGCGCCCATGGCCAAGCGGTTGCGGATCGCCGACGGGCCGCTGGCCGTTCCGGCGTCGCCAGCTGGCAAGCTCCAGGTGCTCAACCCGCGCTCGCACTATTTCCTGAACTCGACCTTCGCCAACATGGCGCGCCAGCAGAAATCGCAAGGCAAGGCGACGGTGGTGATGAATGCTTCCGACGCCGCGGCGCGCGCGCTGGCAGATGGCGCGACCGTGGTGCTGCACGGCGCGGCGGCCCGCGTGCAGGCTGTCCTCAAGGTCAGCGACGCACTCCGCGCGGGCGTCCTCGCGCTCGAGGGCAAGTGGTGGGATGGCGACGAACCATCGGCCGGCGCCATGAACCGGTTGACGCCGTCCGCCTGGTCGCCGGCTGGCCAGCCCGCCTATAACGAGACCTACGTTACCGTCGAACCGGCTTAAGAAGCTGTTCACGGTCTTGCCGGGCCTGCTGAAACGGCTCACAATTCCGCGGGGGCATCCGACAGGGGGGCTATCATGCGCAAACGTTGCATCGCCGCCGCGCTCGCCGCGGCCTTTACCGCTGGGTTGTTCGCTACTGAACCGGCGACTGCCGGGTCGGGCGTCAATGTCGGCTCGCTCAATTGCAAGGTCGCCGGCGGATCGGGCTTCATCTTCGGTTCGACCAAGAGCCTGAGCTGCCTGTTCACGCGCCACGACGGCACCGCGGAGCGCTATGCGGGCGAGATCAAGAAATACGGCGTCGACATCGGCTTCACCGAGGGCGCCTACATGATCTGGCTGGTGTTCGCGCCGGGCAATGTGAAGAAGGGCGCGCTCTCCGGCACCTATGTGGGGGCCAGCGCCGCCGCCGCGGCCGGCCTCGGCCTCGGCGCCAACGTGCTGCTCGGCGGCAGCAACGACCAGATCGCGCTGCAGCCGGCGAGCGTCGAGGGCATCCAGGGCCTCAATGTCGCGGCCGGCTTCGGCCAGATCACGCTCAAGGCGGGCAACTAGGGCGTCCTCACCGAAATTTGTTCGCCGCGTCTGCCTGCCGTCAGGTTCATCGCCCCTAGCTGAGGCGCGCGCCATCGCAGGCGCGCTCTCAGGGATGGAGACATGACATGGCGATATTCAGGATCATCGCGGCGTCCGGCGCCGTGATCGCGGCCGGGCTTTCCGGCTGTTCATCGGACCATCACTCCGGCATGCAGCCCCACATGATGCCGGCCAACTACATGGCGTCCGGCAGCTACATGCGCAGCACCGAGGCCGGGCAGGTCCTGACCACGCCGGAAGGCCGGACGGTCTACACCTTCGACCAGGATGCGGCCGGCGCCTCGAGCTGCTATGGCGGCTGCGCGGAGGAATGGCCGCCCGTCACCGCCGCCGCCGATGCGCAGCCGTTCGGCCAGATGTCCGTCGTCACGCGCACCGACGGCGCGCGGCAGTGGGCCTATGGCGGCAAGCCGCTGTACCTGTATCACGACGACGACGCGCCGGGAGAGGCGGAGGGCGACGGCGAAGGCGGCGTCTGGCACGTGGTGAAGTAGCGCTCAGCGGGACGCCATGCCCTGCTGCCACTGCGCACGATTGATGCGATAGAGCAGATGCCGACGCAGCGGATCGCCTTCGGCCAGGCGCGGGTGATCGAAGTCGCCGTTGGGATCGCGCGTCATGCCGATGCGCTCCATCACGCGACACGAACGTGCGTTGGCTGGCACGGTGATGGAGACGATGTCGTCGAGGCCGAGCCGGGTGAAGGCCGCTTCGAGCGATGCCCGCGCGCCCTCGGTGGCATAGCCCTGGCCCCAGTAGGCGCTGGCAAGGCGCCAGCCGATCTCGACTGCCGGCGTGAAGTGCGCCTCGAACGGGATGGTGGCGAGGCCGATAAAGCCGATGAAGGCGCCGGTCTTGCGGAGCTCCGCCGCCCACCAGCCGAAGCCATGCCGATCGAAATGCGCGTGCACCCGGCCGACGATCGCCTCGATCGTCGCGCGGTCGGCCGGTCTCAGGAACTCCATCACCGCCGGGTCGTCGAACATGGCGGCAAAGGCTTCCACGTCGTCGTCGCGCCAGGGGCGGAGCAGCAGGCGCGGTGTCGTGAGGGAGATGGGCGTCATGAGTGGATTCGCGTGGAAACACCGAAGCTGGATCGGAAGCGCGAGGTCGCGCCAGGACGATCGTAATTCATGCCTCTATCGGCCTCCACCGCTGGCCTGATCATCGCCCCAGGCTGCCGCGCGCGCCAAAATCGATTTGCTGGCGGCCCCGGCCCGCGCTTTTCCCCCATTTTTGACCGGCCTTTGACCGGGGCTTGAGGGCGCATCCGTAGAGTGCGCGCCGAAGCCGCGAACTGCGAATGGACCCCGTTGTCCCTTGTTCGGCAGCCCGCCGCCTGAAACCGCTGAAAAATCAAGGAGACATGGCGTGACAACGAATTCGAAGAATGCCCAGACCCTGGCCCTGCATGGCGGCAGCTACCGCTCCGACCCGACGACCGGGGCGGTGGCGGTGCCGATCTACCAGACCACCTCCTACCAGTTCCGCGATACCGAGCATGCGGTCAACCTGTTCGGGCTGAAGGAGTTCGGCAACATCTACAGCCGGATCATGAACCCGACCAACGCGGTGCTGGAGGAGCGCATCGCCGCGCTCGAAGGCGGCGTCGCGGCGCTGGGCGTGAGCTCGGGCCAGGCGGCCTCGGCGATGGCGATCCAGAACATCGCGCAGGCCGGCGACAACATCGTCAGCTCGACCGACCTCTACGGCGGCACCTGGAACCTGTTCGCCAACACGCTGAAGACCCAGGGCATCGAGGTGCGCTTCGTCGATCCCGCCGACCCGGAGAATTTCCGCAAGGCGACCGACGACAAGACCCGCGCTTACTACGCCGAGACCCTGCCCAACCCGAAGCTGCACGTGTTCCCGATCAAGGAAGTGGCCGACATCGGCCGCTCGCTCGGCGTGCCGCTGATCATGGACAACACCGCCTGCCCGATCCTGTGCAAGCCGATCGAGCACGGCGCGGCGATCGTGGTCTATTCGACCACCAAGTATATCGGCGGCCACGGCACCTCGATCGGCGGCCTGCTGGTCGACGGCGGCAACTTCGACTGGGAGAAGCACGCCGAGCGCTTCCCGATGCTGAACCAGCCGGACCCCAGCTATCACGGCGCGGTGTGGACCGAGGCGGTGAAACCGCTCGGTCCGATCGCCTACATCATCAAGGCGCGCGTCACCATCCAGCGCGACCTCGGCTATGCGATGAGCCCGTTCAACGCCTTCCAGTTCATCCAGGGGCTGGAGACGCTGCCGCTGCGCATGCGCGAGCATTGCAGGAACGCCCAGGCGGTGGCCGACCATCTCGGCAAGCATCCGTCGGTCACCCGCGTCATCCACCCGAGCCAGCAGAGCGGCGAATTGGCGCGGCGCGCCAAGACGTATCTGAAGGGCGGGCTCGGCGGCCTGGTCGGCTTCGAGCTCAAGGGCGGCAAGGCGGCCGGCCGGCAGTTCATCGACTCGCTGAAGCTGTTCTATCACGTCGCCAACATCGGCGATGCGCGCAGCCTGGCGATTCACCCGGCCTCGACCACGCACTCTCAGCTGACCGCAGAGGAGCGGTTGGCGACCGGCGTGTCGGACAACTATGTCCGGCTGTCGGTCGGCATCGAGCATATCGACGACATCATCGCCGATCTCGACCAGGCACTCGGCACCGCGGACAAGGTTCCGCTGGCCGCCGAGTAGCACGAGGGGCGCGGGCAGGGCGCGGCGAACAGGCCGCGTCCTGCCCGGCGACAGCTGCATCTCTCCGGAGACCACCTTTGCCCATCTCGCTTCCCAACGGCTTGCCCGCTGGATCGGTTCTGGCGACGGAAGGCGTCGAGGTTGTCAGCGGCGCGGCGCTGCGTAACGGCGGCGCGCGGCCGCTGCGCATCTGCCTCGTCAACCTGATGCCGAAAAAGACCGCGACCGAGACGCAGATCTGCCGGCTGCTCGGCGCGACCGCGATCCCGGTCGAGGTGACGCTGTGCGTGCCGGATTCCTATCAATCCAGGAGCACGCCGGAGAGCCACATCGCCGCCTTCTACCGGCGCTGGAGCCAGGTCCGCGCCGAGCACTTCGACGGCCTGGTGATGACCGGCGCGCCGATCGAGACCCTGCCGTTCGAGGCGGTGGACTACTGGATGGATCTCTGCGCCATGCTCGAGTGGGCGCGCGCCCGGGTCTCTGCCAGCTTCTACATCTGCTGGGCCGCGCAGGCGGCGCTGTATCATTTCCGCGGTGTGCCCAAACATGAGCGCGCGGCCAAGCTGTCCGGCGTCTACCGCCAGCGCGTGATGCGCGCGGACGCGGGGCTGTTTCAGGGCTTCGGCGACGAATTCCCGGTCCCGGTCTCGCGCTACACCGAGGTGCGCGCCGCCGACCTGCCGGCGGCAGTGGGCGTGCTCGCGCAGTCGGCGGAGAACGGCTTGTGCCTGGTCGAGGATCGCGCCAATCGCGCGACCTGCATGTTCAACCACCTGGAATACGACACCGAGACCCTGCGCGACGAATTCCACCGCGACCGCCTCGCCGGCAAGCAGCCCGCGATCCCGGCCAACTATTTTCCGGACGACGATCCCACGCGCCCGGCGACCAATGTGTGGCGGCCGTGGGCGCATCTCCTGTTCGGCAACTGGGTTGCCGAGATCGAGCGACAGGCCACGATGCGGGCTGAAGGCGCCACCGCCGCGCTTGCGCATGCCAACGGCCATCGTTCCGTGTGCCGTTGACACTCATCGAGTGTGGACAAGGCGAGGGCGAGCCTCACTTCGATGCGGCGGGTCCCTGGGTGTCCGGAGTGGCGTTGGCGCGCGCAAACAAGATGGTCACTTTTACGCCTTTGCCTGGAGCAGAATCGACCTCGACCCGCGCGCCGGCGTTCTGGCGCAGCGATTGAACGATCAGCGCCGCCAGCTTGCCGGGCTTCGGCCACTCGGTCGCATCTGGAAGCCCGATGCCATCGTCGGCGACGGTCACCCGGCAGCCGGTTTCATCGACCAGGCTATGCAGCTTGATCGTGCCGCCGTCCCGCCCGGCGAAGGCGTGCTTGAGCGCATTGGTGAGCAGCTCGTTGACGACCAGTCCCGCCGGCATGGCGACATTGATCGAGACCGGCCAGGTATCGACCTTCAGGTCAAGGCGCACGCCCTCGACCGCGTGCGCCTTCATGACGGCCGAGGCGATCTGGCTGAGGTACACGCCGAGGTCGATGCTGTCATCGGGTGCTTCCGAAGACAGCAGGCTATACAGCAACCCGAGTGCCTCCATCCTGCCCGCGAGCCGGTCGAACCGTTCTTCCACCGCGTTGTCCGGCAGGTTGCGCGCTTCGAGCCTGATCAAGGCGGTCACCATCTGGAGATTATTCTTCACCCGATGTTGGAGCTCGCGCAGCAGCGTGTCCTTCTCGCGGATCTTCGCTTCCAGGGTTTCATGATCGGGATGATCCTTGTGGCTGATGTCCGCCAATGCCAGCAGCCTGAACCTGACCGATCCGTCGTCATCCTGGATGGCGTTCGACCATGCATCGACGGATATGGTTTCGTCCCCGTGCTGGATGGTGAACTCGCCGATGTAGTCGTCGTCATCGGTGATGGCGTCGCTCAGGTCGCGTCCGTCGTCCTTGGCGGTCACGCTCTTCAGCAGCGCGCTCCACGGCTTGCCATGGAGGTTGGCCGCAGCCTGGCCAGTCAAGCGCTCGAACTCGAGGTTCGCATAGATGATGCGCTCGGTGGGCTGCAGTTCGGAAACGGCGACCGCAAAGGGAATGTGATCCAGGAATTGCTTGAACCGATCGCTTTCGAGGGCATCGGCCAGGTTCGGCATTTCGAGCAGCTGCTCGACCTGCTTCGCGTCGTTGTTATCTGTCATCAAGTGATCCTACTCCTACCTGATCGGCCAGTCTCAGCAGATCGTCCGCCCCCGGCTTGGGCGTGAAACGCCCGTATTCCGATGAATCGACTGTGCCCGCTCAACCCGCGACGGGTGCAATCGCCATGCATGTCAACGGCATGGCTCTCAGAGCTGGCGTATCTGCGATGTTGCTCAGTGCTTCTCGCCCATCTCCTCCCAGCGTTCGCGGCCGATGCGGTAGTGGACGTGGCGGCGGAGTGGATCGCCCTCGGCGAGGCGCGGATAGTCGAAATCGCCAGCGGGATCGCGCTGCATGCCGATGCGCTGCATGACGTGGATGGAGCGCGTGTTGGCGGCTACCGTGATGGAGATGATCTCCCGGCGGCCGAGCGGGGTGAAGGCCGCGTCAGCGACGCGCGCGCCCTCAGTGGCATAGCCTGGCCCCAATACGCGCTGGCGAGGCGCTAGCCGACCTCGACCGCTGGCGTGAAATGCGCCTCGAACTGGATGTTGGATAACCCGATGAAGTCGATGAAGGCGTTGGTTGCCTTCAGCTCCGCAGCCCACCAGCCGAAGCCGTGATCGTCGAAAATGCCTGCGCACGCGCCCGACGATGGCGTCGATCGTCGCGCGGTTCTTCGCCTCAGAACTCCATGACCTTCGGATCGTCGAACATGGCGGCGAAGGCGTCGGCGTCTTCGTCGCGCCATTCGCGCAGGAGGAGGCGAGGGTGATGGCGGACATCAGATTTGACGGCTGCGCCGGGCAGGCAGCTCCCCCTCGCTGGGGTTTGGCCCAGCATGGCCGCATAGCCGCCGCGACAGGCAAGCCGGGGCACAGCCGGACTATCGCCGGGGCCGCGGCGGGGTCTATAGTCGACGGACGCTCGCGGGATCGATGGGAGGCGTGGATGTTCAATCCGACTGCCTTGGTAGCGGAAGCGTTGGGACGCCATCTCGCGGACACCTATGACCGGAGATTTGGCGGCCGGGAGCCGGAATACGGGCGCATCCTGGAGAGCGCCGGCCGCCTGGTGATCGAGTGGATCGCCAACAGCGATGCGCTCTATCACAACACCAACCACACCGCGCTATCGACACTCGTGGGCGAGGCCATCCTGCGTGGGCGCCTGCTGCGACAGCCGTTGGAGCCCGCCGACTGGCTGCATTTCACGCTGGCCCTGATCATGCACGACATCGGCTACGTGCGCGGCGCTTGCCCCGGAGACGAGGCTGACCGCTTCGTGATCGATGAAAGCGGCGCGACGGTGACGCTGAAGCGCGGTGCATCCGATGCGGCGCTGGCGCCCTATCATGTCGACCGCTCGATGATCTTCGTGCGCCACCGCTTCAAGTCGGTGCCGGGCGTGGATGAGGAGCGCATCGCGCGCGCGATCGAGATGACCCGCTATCCGGTGCCGAAGGACGGCCAGCATGACGATACCGACACCGAAGCGGGCCTGGTGCGCGCCGCCGATCTGATCGGGCAGCTCGCCGATCCGCTCTACCTGCGGCGCCTCAACGCGCTCTACTACGAGTTCCTCGAAACCGGCATGGCCGAGCGCTGCGGCTATACCAGCCCGGCCGACATGATCGAGAAGTACCCCGCTTTCTTCTGGGAGAACGTCGAGCCCTATATCGGGCCCGCGCTCGGCTATCTCGAGCTGACCATCGAGGGCAAGCAGTGGATCTCCAACCTCTATGGCCACGTCTTCACCATCGAGCACGCGCGGCGCCGGCTGGGGCCGCAGCTTGCGCCGAAGGGTGGGGAGAGGGCTTAGCTCGCGGTGATCCATAAGGATCAGCGCATCAATCCAACCCGAGAGGTATTATCCATGGAGCGCAAGAACATCTTCAGGGTCGCAGCGGCGGCGGCAGTGCTCGTCGCCGCCATGGGCGCTACCGTTTATGCGCAGGAAAAGTACTCGCTGACATCGCCAGATGGAATCGCGTTCTCCGACTTCAAGGGCTACGAGGATTGGTCGTTCGTCTCTTCCGCCCGCACCGACGAAGTGCTCAAGGTGATCGTCGCCAATCCGGCGATGATCGAGGCTTACAAGGCCGGCGTACCCGGCAATGGCCAGCCCTTCCCGGAAGGATCCAAGATCGTGAAGCTCCAGTGGAAATCGAAGAAGAGTACAGAGGCCCCTTTTGACGTGGATGTTCCGGACATCTTCACGCAGGCTTTCGTCATCGAGAAGGACAGCAAAAGATTTCCGAATACCGGCGGCTGGGGATACGCGCTCTTCAACTACGACGCCGCAACCGGCAAGTTCACGGCCGACCCGGCGCCCGCCGATTGCGGGCACTCATGCCATGTGGCGGTGAAGAATAAGGATTACATCTTCCATCCATACCAGACGCGGTAAACCGATCCGCCAGGCAGTGGATCGCCAACCTCTATGGCGCACGTCTTCATCATAGAGCACGCGCGGCGCCGGCTCGGGCTGCAAAATTGGGTGAAGGGGCGGAGCCTAGAGGCGCGCGCAGGGAGCCGTGTGGAGGCTTGATCGTGAGGCCCTTTCGGCCTCATGTCAGCGATCAGGCGCTCCATCTGCGTCGCCGGTCTCGACGACGATACGACGTGCGGCCCCGGCATTGACAGCGATCCTCTTGCTCAGTCGCACAAAGGGTCTCTCGAACAGGACGTAGTACGCGGGCGTCAAGAGAAGAAGAGCGAGGACAGCCAATATGGCGCGGTTCCCGCCGGGCAAGTACTTGATGGCGAAATAGTATGCGGCGATGTGAATCAGGTAGAGCGAGTAGCTTACCCGTCCGAGCGCGACGCAAGGCCGGCTCGAAAGGATCCTGGCGACGATTCCGCGAGATCGCACCAGGCTGACGAACATGACAAGAAACAAGCAGGCAAACAGCCATTCCAGCTGCCATATGGATGCCTGGGGTAAGCTGAATCGGCTGACCAGGGCGACCATTAGCGCAAAAGCCGCGAAGCTGGTCAGCGCAAGCGTGTTCCAGAGAAGCGGCTTGCCGCTCGCCGCGCCCGAAATCTTGCTCGCTACCACGGCGGCGAAGGCTCCGGCGAGAAAGATCGAAAGATATCCCGTCCACATGCCCGGCAGCGGCACGCTCCAGGAAAGCCCGGCCAAGTCATGCTGGAAGTGATTCAAGAACATGAGTGCCAGGGACAGTGCCAGCAGCGTCCGCGCGTTGCGTCCGATCAGCAGGCACAGAATGATGGCGAACGGATAGAGGAAATAGAAGAAGAGTTCGACCTCGATCGTCCAATAGATGCCGAGTTCGCCCTTGAAGGCCGCGATCTTGATCAACTCTTCGAAGACCGACAGATCTGCGAACTGTGTCGCCCGCGCGAAGTCTGGCGGCATGCGGGGCATTAAGAGCAGGTAGCCGACAATCGGAGCGAAGAAATAGGGTGGATAGACGCGCACGAACCTCCGAAGCACAAAGGCGGCCCAGTACTTCAGGGCGCGGCCGCTGAAGATGCCCAACGCGGCCGTCGGCAGGTAGTGATGCGCCATCAGGAACCCGCTCAGGAAGAAGAACAGGATGACGCCGATCGTCGCGCATCCCGACAACAGCGGCACCCAAGGGTGCTTACCGCCGAAATAGCCGGCGTGGCCATAGGCCACCATTGCGGCAGCCAGGCCTCGTAGCCCATCGAGGCTGCGATAGTGGGTCGCTCCCGGTGCATTGTTTGCTGCGGCAACAAACTTCATGCGCTATCCAGCACGGTGAGGCTCGCCGGGCCGGAGAGGAAGACGGGTGGCGCTGCCGACAGCAACCGCACGGGTCCGAATTGGATCGGCGTGCTGGGTGCTACTATAGGTGTTGGTGCCTGTGGCGGGCGCGCTCGCCGCGCCGCCTTGTCTTTTCTATGTGGCGCTGGGTCTTTTCCATGTGGCGCTGGCTGCGCGGGACGCTGGAAGATTTTCTTCCAATGCTTCCTGATGGCGCGTGGTATCAGCGTCTTCAGCTGCAAGCGCAATGTCCCGGCATGACTTCGAAATGGGCAGTTCTCAATTCATGGCCAAATCACCAATAGCAGAAAGCCGTCTCGAAAGGGAGCCGGGCAAATCGCCGGTTGGACTATTGGTTGCGTCAACTTGGTCGTTGCATCAAAATGTGCTATAGGAGCCTCGTAAAGGAGCCAGATAGCGGGAGCGGAGCTCATCTTCCGGTTGTGCATCCGGTCGGTAGCCGATGAGGTGCAAGCTTCGCCCGTGTAGGGGGCTAAAACTTACATGGATGCAATAGTGCATGCCGCCGCCGCGCACGGAGTGGCGGAGTCGTTGGCGATGCCGATCCCAGGCGTCCGGCCGCCGCGGGTTGCGGTCGTGGTCGGGTGCTATAATCAGGCTGCCTACGTCGAGGCGACGCTCCGTTCAGTTGCGGCGCAGAGCTACGAAGATTTCGAATGCGTTGTGCTCGACGACCGGTCCACTGATGGAAGCTATGAGCGCATCGAGCAAGTCCTTCAATCGCTCGGGGACCAACGCTTTCGCGCCATTCTGCGACGAGCCAATGGTGGCCAGATGGCGACGATGCTGGAAGGGCTGGATGCTACCTCCAGTCCATTCGTCACCTTCCTTGATGCCGATGACCTGTGGCATCCCGAGTTTCTCGAAAGACATGTTTCGGCACACATGTCCGAAAGGGGAGCGGCAGCGATATCGTGCTCCAACCTCGCACTTATCGATGCGGAAGGAACGCAGCTGTCTGGCGGAAAACCCAATTTCATGGACGGCGACCCCAGGCAGCCACACCGCAATCTCGTCTTCACGGAAGAGGTGCTTGGCGACGGCACCCGCGTTTTCATCGCGCCCAGCAATGCCCCCATAGGCTGGATCTGGTCCGCCACTTCCGCAATGATGTTCCGGCGCACCGTCCTCGACACTCTTCGGCCGGCTCACCCGGAGCGCATCCGCTTTTGCGCGGATGGCTATCTCGCAAAGGGAGCTCATATGCTCGGCGGCACCGTTCGAATCGAGCGGAGCCTGGGTTGCTACCGGCTGCATGGCGAAAATGCTTTCTCGCGCAACGTGCTCTATGGCAGCCGAACTTCGCTCGGCCAGACACCAAATGACATCCTCATCGCCTTCCAAGAGGAACTCATCCGGTGCCTATGCGACAACGCCGAACCACTTATGACCACGCTCCCGCGACAATACCTCGCGAACGTTCTCGTTGCCCTTGCCGGCCGCGAAGGCGCCGTTGCCTTGGCGGCGACCAATCCTCACGCCAAACTGATCCTGTCCGCCCTACCACCCGCGCGCCCCGTCAAGCCGCTAAAGCGACTCGTGCGACGCTTCAAGGCTTGGCTCAACTCTCCGTTCAGCAAATCTTCAACATGAACCGCTCCTCGCCGTCCGGACGTCGCTTGTACTCCGCCCAGCTCTCCAAGCTATGAGCCAGCGCAAATTGCGTCACATCCCATCTGCCGTTGATTGCGTCCTCTCTGTCGACGTCGTCGCTATTCTCGACCGGCCGGAATTTCATGCTTGGAGATAAGACATGGTTCTTCGCGCGAAACCGAGAGTTCTCGTTACCGGTGGTGCAGGATTCTTGGGAAGCTTCCTATGTGAGCGCCTGGTCGAAGAGGATTGCGACGTCATTTGCGTCGACAATTTTTATACCGGACGCCGCGAGAATGTCTTCCATCTGACAAAGCGAAAGAACTTCGAGATCCTCCGTCACGACATAACGTTTCCGCTCTATGTCGAGGTTGACCAAATCTACAATCTCGCTTGCCCCGCATCTCCGGTCCATTATCGATACGACCCGGTACAGACCACCAAGACTTGCGTCCATGGAGCAATCAATATGCTTGGCATCGCCAAGCGCTGCAGGGCCAAGATCCTCCAGGCCTCGACGAGCGAGGTCTATGGGAACCCCACAGTTCACCCACAGACGGAAGACTATTGGGGCCATGTGAACCCGATCGGACCAAGGGCCTGCTATGACGAAGCGAAACGATGCGCAGAGACGCTCTTCTTCGACTACTATCGGCAGCATCATCTTCAGATAAAGGTCGCGCGGATCTTCAACACCTATGGGCCGCGCATGCTTCACAATGATGGCCGCGTAGTATCGAATTTCGTCGTGCAGGCGTTGCTGGAGCAGCCCATCACGATCTACGGAGACGGCAGCCAGACCCGTTCATTCTGCTATGTGGACGACCTTGTCGATGGACTCATTCGCCTCATGAACACGTCCGATGAGGTGACGGGGCCCACTAATCTCGGCAATCCTGCAGAAGTGACCATCCGGACCCTGGCAGAAGAAATCATCGCCATCAGCGGATCCCGCTCCAAGATTTCGTTCAGCCCCTTGCCCCAGGATGATCCGGCGCGCAGGTGTCCGGATATCACGCAGGCGCAGCGGCTGCTGGATTGGGAACCAAAGATCGATCGTTCGATCGGCCTTGCAAAGACGGTCGACTATTTTCGAAACCAGCTGGTTGATCCGCCCGGCAAAGCGTGAGGAACGCTAGCCCGCGATGACAGGGAAAGGTCTAACGACTCACCCGCATTTGCTGTAACCGCAAGAGGTGCAGAGATCGCACCCCTCCTGCCGGATCAGCGTGGGCGAGCTGCACTTGGGGCAGTGCGGCAGGCGCCTTGACCCGGCATCGCCATTCCCAAGACCGTCGGCGAGGTTCGCGACCTTCCTGGCGGCCATGCGCTGCAGCTCTTCCTGTTCGCGGCGCGGGTCAGGCAGGAATCCGATGGCGATCATGTGGCGCTCGATCACGTCGCCGATCGCGGCCAGCAGCGAGGGCACGTATTTGCCGTCGACCCACGATCCGCCGCGCGGGTCGAACACCGCCTTCAATTCCTCGACCACGAACGAGACGTCGCCGCCGCGGCGGAACACGGCCGAGATCATGCGGGTGAGGCCGACGGTCCAGGCGTAGTGCTCCATGTTCTTGGAGTTGATGAAGATCTCGAACGGCCGGCGCCGCCCGTCCTGGATGATGTCGTTGAGCGTGATGTAGATGGCGTGGTCGCTCTCCGGCCAGCGCACCTTGTAGGTCTGGCCGGGCAGCGCCTCGGGCCGGTCGAGCGGCTGGGTCATGTAGACCACGCCGCCGGCCTCGAAGATATCCTGCGCCCTGGACTCGGGCTTCAGGCTCAGCGGCAGTTCCTGCTGGCGCGCCTTTTCCTTCGGCACTTCCAGCACCGCGCCGGTGATGTCGTTCGGGCGATAGGTGGTGCAGCCTTTGCAGCCCGTCTCATAGGCCATCATGTAGATGTCCTTGAACGCCTCGAACGAGAGGTCGACCGGACAGTTGATGGTTTTGGAGATCGAGCTGTCGATGTGCTTCTGCACCGTCGCCTGCATCAGCACGTGGTCCTGCGGCGAGAGCGTCTGGGCATCGACGAAGTAGTCGGGCAGCGCGGCCTCGTCGCCGTTCAAGCGGCGGAACAGCCGATAGGCATGGTCGCTGACCTCCTCCGCCGTGCGGGTGCCGTCGGGCATCATGACGTTGCGGGTGTATTTGAAGCTGAACACCGGCTCCAGCCCCGAGGAGACGTTGTCGGCAAACAGCGAGATGGTGCCGGTCGGCGCGATCGAGGTGACCAGCGCATTGCGGATGCCGTGCGCGGCGATCGCATCCTGCACCTCCTGGCCCAAGGTCTTCACGAACTCGCTGTTGAGATAGGCATCGCGCTCGAACAGCGGGAAGGGGCCTTTCTCCTTGGCGATCTCGACCGAGGCCAGATAGGCGGCGCGGGTTAGCGCGCGCATCCACTGGTCGGTCAGCTCGACCGAGCGCGCACTGCCATAGCGCGCCTCGCACAAGATCAGCGCGTCGGCAAGCCCGGTGACGCCGAGCCCGATGCGCCGCTTGGAGCGCGCCTCGTGGGTCTGCTGCGGCAGCGGGAAGTTGGAGACGTCGACCACGTTGTCCATCATGCGCACGGCGACGCGCACCAGGCGATCCAGCTCATCGAGGTCGAGATGCGCGTTCGGCGTGAACGGCTCGCGGATCAGCGTGGTCAGGTTGATGGAGCCGAGCAGGCACGCGCCATACGGCGGCAGCGGCTGCTCGCCGCACGGATTGGTCGCCTGGATGGTCTCGCAATATTGCAGGTTGTTGGCGCGGTTGATGCGGTCGATGAAGATCACGCCCGGCTCGGCCGCGGCGTAGGTCGAGCGCATGATCTTGTCCCACAGCTCGCGCGCCCGCACGACGCGGAAGGTGGTGCCGTTGAACTTCAGCTCCCACGGCCCGTCCTCCTTCACCGCCAGCATGAAGGCATCGGTGACCAGGACCGAGAGGTTGAACATGCGCAGCCGGCCCGGCTGCTGCTTGGCCTCGATGAAATTCTCGATGTCCGGGTGGTCGCAGCGCAGGGTCGCCATCATCGCGCCGCGGCGGTGGCCGGCGGACATGATGGTGCGGCACATCGCGTCCCACACGTCCATGAAGCTGAGCGGGCCGGATGCGTCGGCGCCCACGCCCTTCACCGGTGCGCCCTTGGGGCGCAGGCTCGAGAAGTCGTAGCCGATGCCGCCGCCCTGCTGCATGGTGAGCGCGGCTTCGCGCAGGTGCTCGAAGATGCCGCTCATGTCGTCGGGAATGGTGCCCATGACGAAGCAGTTGAACAGCGTCACGTTGCGCTTGGCGCCCGCGCCGGCGAGGATCCGCCCGGCCGGCAGATACTTGAAGCCGGCGAGCGCCTCGTAGAAGCGCTCGGTCCACTCGGCCCGCACCTCCGGCGCCTCGGCCTCCGCCAGCGCCTCGGCCACCCGGCGCCAGCTGTCCTCGATGGTCTTGTCGATCGGCGCGCCGTCCGGCCCCTTGAGCCGGTATTTCATGTCCCAGATCTGCTGCGAGATCGCGGCTACCTGCGCCATCGGTGATCCTTGCGTGCCAACGGGTTAACCATCGCGGGGCAAAGAGACTAACAAATCAGCCCGCGAGAGTCGACCGCATGTTCGCCATTTGTTTCAACAAGGTTCGGGCGATTTATCCCCAATCTAGGCCGTACCAAAGCCTTGCACGGCTTATGAAATTCTAGTTATCCACATTTTCCACACAAGCCACAGGCAGGCCGCGAATTGCACCTGTGGATAACTCGCCACCTGCCGTCAGGTACCGGCGGCGTATCGCGCTCGACGAATGGCGGTTGGAACCTCTATGTTATAACAATTGTTATAACGTGGAGCTGTTTCCATGATGAAATTCAAGGTCGCCCAGGTCGGCAACTCGCTCTGTCTGATGCTGTCGAAGGAAGCCGCCAACAAGCTGAAGGTGGTGAAGGGCGACGAGGTCTTCGGGATCGAGACAGAAGACGGCTACCGCGTCTCGCCGTACGACCCCGCCTTCGAACGCCAGATGGACGCGGCGCGCAAGGTCATGAAAAAGCGCCGCAACGTCCTGCGCGAGCTTGCCAAGTAATGGAGCCGGAATGGCTCACGAAGGCTCTTATGCTAGCAGTCCATGACGAGCAGCTGGCGGAGCATGGCGGAGGTGCGGGCGTGCGCGATGAGGGGCTGCTCGAGGCCGCGCTGGCGCGACTGCAGAATCGGTTTGCGTACGATCCAGCAGCGGATCTCGCAACCTTGGCTGCCGCCTATGCGTTCGGCCTCGCGCGGAATCACCCGTTCATCGACGGCAACAAGCGTACCGCCTTTGTTGCGGCGGAAGTTTTCCTGGACCTGAACGGCGTGACGTTGACTGCGAGCGATGAGAGCTGCGTCCTGACGATGCTCCGGCTCGCCGCGGGCGAGATCGAAGAGGACGCCTTCGCAGACTGGCTTCGCGCGAACGCCAGCTAGGCGGTGAGCAGCCTCTTCGCGGCCGGCTCAAGCCGCGCTTCCAGTTCGGCCATGAAGGCCCTGCGGTCAAGCCCCGGCTGGATCGGCGGCAGGTATTCGATCGCGATCCGGCCCGGTTTCTTGACCCACGCCTTCTTGCCCCAGAACAGCCCGGAATTGAGCGCCACCGGCACCACCGGGACGTTGAGCTGTCCATAGAGCGCGGCGATGCCGGGCTGGTAGGGCCTGTGCTCGCCCGGCGCCACCCGGGTGCCTTCGGGGAAGATGATGATCTGGCGGCCTTGGGCGAAGGCGTCGTTGGCGTCGCGCACCATCTTCTTGAGCGCGGCCGCCTTGCCGGCGCGGTCGACCGCGATCATCCCGACCTTGCGGATGAACCAGCCGAACAGCGGGATCATCAGCAGCTCGCGCTTCAGGATGAAGGCGGGTTGGCCCAGCCGACGCGACAGGAACAGCGTTTCCCACGCCGACTGGTGCTTGGCGGCGATGATCGCGGGGCCTTTCGGCAGATGCTCGAGGCCAATCTCGCGATGATCGAGCCCGCAGAACACCCGCAGCAGCAACAGCGTGCCGTCGATCCACAGGTGGCCCGCCTTCCACACCCACGACGCCGGCGCCAGCAGTAGCGGCAGGCTGACGACGTGCATGACGACAGACCAGATCAGGTAGCTGACGTTGAACAGAATGGAGCGGAGGAGGGCCACGCGCTCGTCCGCCTCACAGCCCCGCCATCGCGGCGATGCGGTTGCTGAGGCCGGCAATGCTGGCGCCGAGGTCGGCGACCTTCACCCGCGCGGCCGCCACCAGGTACTTGTGGTACTCGTTGAACAGCAGGATGACGGTGCCCGGCCGTGCGAACCAGTACGGGTCCTGCACCTGGCGCGGGAACACCGGATTGGGAATGACGGTGATCTGCGGCATCACGCGGCGGAATTCCAGCAAGCTGCGGTTCATGTGATAGTTCGCCGTCACCAGCCGGATGGTGGTGAAGTTGTTATCGCCCAGCCAGCGCAGGCTCTCGCGCGCGTTGCCTTCGGTCGAGCGCGCGTCGTAGCCGAGGGTGACGCAGCAATCGAGCACCGCCTGGGTGGGCTGCGGGGTGCCGTTCAGGGTCTGCAGCAGCGCCGGCATGTCGACCCCGCTGGAAACGCCGGAGATCAGCATCTTCTTGGCAACGCCGCGGTCCAGCAGCGCGAACCCTTCCGCCAGCCGCACGTCGCCGCCGGTCAGCACCACGATCGCATCCACCGGCTGTTCGGCATCGCGCACCGTGGCGGGGATGGCGGCGGCGAACGCCAGGAACCCGGCCAGCCACACCACCAGGACCAGCAGCAGCACATGGACGATCCGCCGACCCCAGCCCGGCGGGTGCTGATCCTTGAAACTGATTCGCGCGGCTCTCATGGGACAGGGTTGTTAGCAGGTCGGGAGGGCGGTGTCATGAGGTGGTGCCTTCGCTCACCCCCTCCCCCATGTTGGGGAGGAGATCGTCGTGCTCGCGCGAGCACAGCTCTCAGTACGCCATCCGGCGCAGCGCCTGGAGCACGGCGATGCGGACGGTCACCATGGCGATCAGCACGGCGGCGAGCGGGATGAGGGCGAGGGGCCAGATCATCCAGGGCTCGAAGGCCTTGACCGCGGCGCTCATCGGCGCGGCCCCGCGGGCGGCGAACACGCCGGCGGATAGCAGAGTCGCCGCCGCCAGCAGCGATCCGAGGCAGGCGCCCATGAAGCCGTAGCGGAAGGCCTGGGCCTGGAACTGGCGTGCGACGTAGGAATCGTGCGCCCCGACCAGATGCACGATCTCCACGATCCGGCGATGGATCGACAGCCCGGCGCGCGCGGTGAAGGCGACGACGCCGGCGGTCGCCACCAGCACCAAGCCCAGCAGGCTGAGCGCCAGCACCTCGATGGTGCGCAGGAAATTGAGCGCGCCGGCATTGAACTGCGCGTGATCGTCGATCGCGGCGCCGGGCGAGACTCGCTGCAGGCGCTCGGCCAGCTCCGATAGGTTGGGGCGGATGTCGGGCTGCACCGACGCCGCCACCAGGTCGGGCAGCGTGACGCCGAGCTGGTCGGCCTGGTCGCCCAGCCAGGGCTGCAGCAGGCGCTTCACCTCCGCCTCGTCCAGCAGGCGCGTGCCGATGATGCCGTTGGTGTCGGTGATCTCCTCCATCGCCGCATCGACCCGTTGCTGGCGCTGCGCGGCGTCCTCGCCTGCGATACCGGGCAGCTCGACCGTCAGCTGGCCGCTCAAGTCGCGCTGCCAGCGCTGCGTCACGTGGTCGACCAGCAACGCGACGGTCGCCGCGATCATGGCGAGATAGACCATGAAGCCGATGATCCAGGGCAGGAAGCGCGCCGTGGTGTCGCGGTCGAGTGGCAGGTCGGTGCGGAAGCGCAGCATGGCTCAGGCGCTCTCCTGCTGCTCGGCTTCGGCGGCATAGGAGGTCTCCGAATGCTCGTCGGCGACGATCGGCTGCCCCGAAGGATCGACCAGCTTCACGGTGCCCTGCGTAATGCGCAGCTGGCGGTGGGAGAAGCGGCCGACCAGGCCCTCGTTGTGGGTCGCGATCACCACCGTGGTGCCCATCTTGTTCAGTTCCTCGAACAAGTACATCAGGCGGACGCCGATCTGGTCGTCGACGTTGCCGGTCGGCTCGTCGGCCAGCAGCAGGCTGGGGCGCGAGATCACGGCCCGGGCGATCGCGACGCGCTGCTGCTGCCCGCCGGAAAGGGTGGCGGGCAGGGCGTCGAGGTGGTGCTTGAGGCCGACCCAGCCCAGCAGCTCGGGCACGTGGCGCTTGATGTCGGTTTCGCGCACGCCGGCGATGCGCAGCGGCAGCGCCACATTGTCCATGGCGGAGAGATGCTCGATCAGCCGGAAATCCTGGAAAACCACCCCGATCCGGCGGCGCATGGCGGGATAGTCCGAGCGCTTGAGGACAGAGACGTCGCGGCCGAACAGCTCGACTCGACCGGCGGCCGGGCGCAGGCCGAGATAGATCAGCTTGAGCAGCGAGGATTTGCCGGCGCCGCTCGGCCCCACCAGGAAGTGGAACGAGCCGGGCGCCAAAGTGAAGGAGATGCCGCGCAGCACTTCCGGCCCAGCGGCATAGCGGACGGCGACGCCGTCGAACAAAACCACTCTTCTGGCCCCTAAACCGCCTACCGACGACCCGAGTCGCCCCTCAGGCTGGGGAGGATTGCACGCTGGCTGGCCCAAGGTCCAGGCTTGCCCGGTCGGACGGCCGAGAACTATAACCATTAGGAAGCGCTTGCCTTTTTGGGGCGGTTGAAGGGGACCGAGAAAAGCGTGATCATTGCCTGCCCGTCCTGCGGAGCCCGGTTCAATCTGGATTCAGCCAAGCTGTTGCCGGCGGGGCGCAATGTGCGCTGCGCCAAGTGCGAGCATCGCTGGCGCCAGATGCCGGAAGGCCACGACGAGCCGGCCGAGATCGCGGCCCCTGAGCCGCTCCCCCCCGAGCCGCCCAGTGAGCCTCCCCCGGTAGCCGAGTCGCTCCCGCCGCCGCCGGAAGAGGCTGAAACCCATCCCCCGAGCCCGCCGGAGACCGCGGCCGAGATGGCGCAGTCCCTGGCCGCCATCGCCGAGCAGGTGACCGGCGTGCGGGGTGACGGCTACAGCATTTCGGAAGCGGCGTCGAAAGCCAACCCGATCGCCCGCCTGGCGCGCAAGACCTCGCCCGGCCCCATTACCGTGCCGCCGCGCATGCGCCCCATGCGCCCGGCCAAGCGCAGCTCCAATCTCGGCCTCATCCTGATCGCGGGGCTGGTGATCGGCCTGCTGATCGCGGCCTACGTCTTTCGCGGCGTGATCTCGCGCACGGTGCCCGGCGCTGACGTGATCTACGCGCTGCTCCATCTCTCCACCGACAATCCGGCCGCCGATCTCGAGATCTCCAACTTCGTCGCCAAGATCACGCACGACGAAGGCACCGGCCACAACGTCATCGACCTATCGGCGACGATCTTCAACGCGTCCGAATACCCGGTGAATGTGCCGACGCTGATGGTGATCCCGATCGACGAGGTGAACAGCCAAATGGAACCGTTGCGGTTCCGGCTGCAGGAACTGGTCGCGGAGCCGGGACAAAACATTAACTTTAAGAAATCTTTCGACAATTGGCCTCCTGATGCGACCAGCGCGGTGCTGAGCTGGGCCGATATGCCCTGACTTTGCCGGACAAAGGAGTCATCACCAAATCTTAAGAGCGGGCGGCTTATCCTTTCGGCATAGGCGGGGCGTTCCACGCCCTGGTAGGAAGGATGAGTTGAGCCAGAATGACTGATGGGCTAGACCGGCAACCAGGATGTGGGGACAACCCGGACAACGCCGGCCAATCAGACGGTGAATCGGTGGCAGCAATTCTGCTGGCTGAAGATGACGAAGCGGTGCGCGAGTTCGTAAAGCGCGCGCTCGCCTATCACGGCCACAACGTGACGGCGGTGGGCGACGGCGGCTCTGCGCTCGCGGCGCTCGAGGAAGCCGCGTACGACCTGCTGCTGACTGATATCGTCATGCCCGGCATGGACGGTATCGCCCTCGCACTGAAGGCGACCAAGGACCGGCCCGCTTTGCCGGTGGTGCTGATGACCGGCTTCGCGGCCGAGCGCCAGCGCGCCCACAATCTCGACGCCCTGATCGACCGCGTGGTCTCCAAGCCGTTCTCTCTCAAGGAGATCTGCGCCGTGGTCGACGACGCGCTGCAGGCGCGCGGGATTTCGTAAGGCCAATGCCTCACTTGCGCCGGATGACAGCCATCCTGAGCCGTCGAATACGGATGCCGCACGCCTGATCGCGGCCCCGTAGTTTAACTGGCAAAACACCCGCCTTATATGCGGCTTGTCTCCGGACTGGAGAGCTATCTCGGTTCGAATCCGGGCGGGGCTACCATCCTTGTCGCATGACGAAAGAGCGAATGCATAGGTGACGGCCACGCCCGACTTGGGCTACATTTTCTGTAATTTGTAGCACAAGGAGTTTGCGCGATGCCTCGACCCAAATCGGCGCGGACCACGGCGGCCCCGGGCGCGGTCGTCGCCATTCGGCGCAACCGCACCGACCTCATCATGAGCGAGGCGCGGAATGCCGGGCTGATCGGCGGGCCGAAGGACGTGGTCATTCGCGGCCGGGTGTCGAGCGCGCTGGTCAAGGCGGCGAGGAAGCGCGCCGGCGTCAGCACCGATACCGAGCTGCTGGAAGTCGCGCTGTCGAACCTCGCGCTGGCGGACGATTTTGGCGACAAGTTCCTGAAGCGCAAGGCCACGGTCGATCCGGACCTCGACCTTGAGCTCTGATAGCAAAAAGGTCGAGCGCGCGCCGGGGCCTCGCGCAGCGTCCGAGCTGCGGTGGGCGGACGACGAACCGAAGGCCGGCCTGCCGCTTCTCATCGACACCACCGTCTACCTCGACACGCTCCAGGGCAGGACATCGGCGGCGGTCGACGATCTCCTGCGCTATCGCAGCATCTTCCATTCCGCGGTCTGCCTGGCAGAACTGACGCACGCTTTCGGCCGGTTAGATCCCGCCCACGCGGCGACCCGGAAGGCGCTGGCTGCACTCGCCGGTGCGATCGACGACATCCCGCGGCACCGCCTGTTTGCGCCCGATACCGACCTCTGGGGCAAGGCGGGCATGCTCACCGGCAAGGCGCTGCGGCTCGGGCGCATTCCGCCTGGTCAGGGCCAGGAGCGCAGATTGCTCAATGACAGCTTGATCCATCTGCAGGCGCGCAAGGTCGGCGCGGCGATCCTCACGCGCAACGTCCGGGATTTCGATCTGCTGGAACAGTTGGTGCCGAGCGGGGCAGTGATTTTCTACAGGCAAGTTCGATGAAGAAGTTCCGCATTCTGATCAGGGGAGAGAACTTCTTCATGAAATCCGAAGGAGCAGTTAGGCGTTTCGGCTTCTATACGACACGGTTTGCCGAAGCGCAGGACGAAGCCGAGGCCGAGCGCCTTGTCGTTGAAGCCTTTCGCCAGGAAGGCCAACTGCGAGGACGCGTGTTGAACGATCGATCGGACCCACCGATGCTGTTCGCGGAGGAGATCGTCGAGATTGCGTCGTTCGAGGGCGTCGAGACTAGAACGCCCGGCCTCGCCTTCTATGAGGACCAACCGCCCGCACACTGAAACTCCCAAAGCGCTCGCGCGCTGAGCGCGGCTCTTCGCCGCGCCGCCCCCTCATCCAGCTTCGCCTAAGCTCGGCTGCGCCTCGCTAAGGCTTCGCATCCTTCTCCCGCGATGGGAGAAGGGGATTTTGGTGAGTCTTGATTGGAATGATCAGAACTGCCGGAGCAGGCGATCGAGATAATCGCGCTCGATCTTCGGTCGTTGTGGCTGGTTGCGGCGGGTGCGGAGCTCTTCGAAGATCTGCCGGCTGCGGTCGATGTCGGCGCCCTTGGGCAGCACGTCGGAGCCTTCGCGCGCGAAGGCGTCGCCGCCGGGGCCTTCGTCGTCGCTGAGCGCGCGGCCGAACGGGTCCATCGGGTCGCGCTGGCCGGGGCCGCGCTGGGCGCCCATCTGCTGGCGCATCGATTCGCTCATCTGCTGCATGCCCTGCTTGAGCTGCTCGAGCGCGTCGTTCTGCGCCTGGGCCGCGCCATCGAGCTCGTTGCCCTGCAGCGCGTCGGTCGCGCCGCGCATGAACTGCTCGGCCGAGCCGAGGCCCTGCGGGATCTCGCCGGTGGCGTTGCCAAAGCGGCGCATCAGCTCGCCGAGCTGCTGGCGCAGCGCTTCCTGCGCGGCGGCGCCGTTGCCGCCCGGCATGCCCTGGCCCTGGCCTTCGCCCATGCCCTCCTGTTGGCCCTCGCCCGGCTGCTGCCCCGGCTGCTGGCCGCGCTGGCGGCGGAAGGTGTCCTGCAGCAATTGCTGCTGCTGCTGCATGATCTTGCCGAGGTCGTTCAGCATCTGCTGGCCCTGGCCGCCCTGCTGGCCCGGCATCGGCATCGCCATCTGCAGGTTCTCCAGCATGTTCTGCAGCTGCTGGAGCATCTGCTGCGCGGATTCGCGGGCGCCGTTCTGCGCCATGCGGCGGGCCTGGTTCAGCATCTCGTTGAGATCCTGCTGCGACAGCTGCAGCGAGTTCGGATCCATCTGCTGGAACTGCATGCCCTTCTGCATGGCCTCGGCCAGCTGCTCCTGCATCTGGCGCAGATACTCGTTCATCGCCTGCTGCAGCTCGTTCATCAGGCGCTCGATCTCCTCGTCGGAAGCGCCGCGCGCCAAGGCCTCTTCGAGCTCGCGCTGCAGCCGGCGCAGCTCGCGCATCGCCATGCTGATGCCGCCGTCCTCGAGCGCGAGCGCGGTGTCCCACATCAGCTGCTGGACGTCGGCGAGCTCTTCCTTGCCCACCGGGTCGGAGGTCAGGCGCTTGATCGCGAAATCGAGCGCCATGAAGGTGGTGATGTTGTTGTCGAAGGCGTCCGGCTGGCTCATCAGCTGCGCCAATCGCCGCGCGACCGCCAGGGCGCTGGCGCCGGAATCCTGGGCCAGGCGCTTGCGCTGCTCGATGATGGCGCGCGCCACCGGATGATAGAACTTGCGCTCCGGCAGCGTCATGGCAACCGGCGCGGAGGCGCCAATCTGGCCCAGCGCATCGCGCGCCACCGCGCGCAGTTCGACCGGCAGTCCGGCCCACGGATGCGCGGTTAGGTCCTGGAAGCTGGCGCCCTTCACCTCCCGCGGGTCGGCGCCCTGGATGGCCAGCGGCAGCTCGACCGAGTCCTTGCCCAAGGTGATCACCAGGCGCATGTCGGTCACGCCGAAGTCGTCCTTACCGCCGTAGGCGACGTGCAGCACGGCGCGCTCGGTGGTGCGCGGCTCCTGCAGGACGGCGCTGGGCGCCATGTCCTGCTTCAGCGAGATCGGCCAGCCGACATCTAGCCCGCCGCCGGAAATGCCGATCTTGTCACCTTGCTTCAGCACCAGCTCGGCGCGCTGGGTCTCGCTGTCCAGCTGCTCCATCGGCTTGGAGGCGTTGTTGGCGCTGAGATTGGCGGCGGCGCCTAGGCCCTGGATCTGCACCAGGAGCTTGCTGCCGACCGGCACCTCGATCGGAGTGAGCGCGACCGCGTCGTCGACCGGCTTGGCCGCCGGGTCGGCCTTCAGCGCGATCGGGGCGAGGCGGGTGTAGTCCGGCGGGGTGATCCAGGCTTCGACCGTGATGGCGGCAAGGTCGACGGCGCCGCGGGGCTGCGGCGCGACCGAGGCCATCAGGCGGCTGCCCGATTGCTCCCAGGCGATGCCGACGCCGAGCGCCAGCAGCAGGATGGCGAGGCCGCGCAGCGCGATCGGGTCCCGGCGCGCCACGTCGCTCTTGGGCGGCGCCAGGGTCAGCTCGCCCAGGTTGGCCAGCAGGCGCTTCTGGTGGTGTGCCCACAGCACCGTGGCCCAGGGATCGACCAGGTTGCTGGCCTGGCGGTCGGTCAGGTGGGTGAGGGGCCGGTGGGTGAGGCCGCTATCGGCCTCCAGCCGGTGCAGGGCGGCGCCGCGCGCCGGCACATGCCAGGACCGGAAGCCGTACCACAGGCCGGCGACCACAGCGGCGCCGAACAGGACCAAGCCGACCCAGTGCAGCCACAGCGGTAGGGCGGCAAACACATCGAACAGGCTGAGGATGACGAAGACCAGGACGACGGCCACGGCCGGGGTGATCGCCCGCCAGACTTGCTCCAGGACCATCAGGAACCAGGCGCTCCAGGCCCACAGCCGGACGCGCAGCGGGAGGACCGCCATGGGATCGGCGGCAGTACGGGAGCGCAGCGATGGCCTTGGGTCCTGCATGGGTAGCCCCGGCTTTCCGGTCCGATCCTAGCCCAGAGTCGTTAACAATGTAGCCAGCCCGCGCTTCAATTGCGAGGGCAAGTTCGTCGCAAAGTGTGCCAGCCGGCCCTCAGGCGAGCCAGTCGGGAATCTTATCTAGGCCAATAATATGGTCATAAGATGGCCGCGGCCGGACCACGTCGAACCGGTCGCCCCGGACCAGGACCTCGGCCGCCGGCAGCCGCGTGTTGTAGGTCGACGACATGACCGACCCGTAGGCTCCCGCAGTTGCGAAGGCTACCAGATCCCCCGGTTTGACCGGCGGCAGCGGCCGCTGCTCGGCGAAGCGGTCGCCGGTCTCGCAGATCGGCCCGACCACGTCGCAGCGCTCGACCGGCGCGTCGCTGGCGGGCTCCGCCACCGGGATGATGCCGTGATAGGCGTCGTACAGGCTGGGCCGGATCAGGTCGTTCATCGCGGCGTCGACGATCACGAACTTGCGGCTGACCCCCGCCTTCACGTTGATGACGCGTGACACCAGCAGGCCGGCATTGCCGACGATGCTGCGTCCCGGCTCGATCTCGATCTTGGTGCCGAGCGGGCTGATGATCTCCTTCACGAGTGCGGCGTAATCCTGGAGATCGATGGTGGCTTCGTCGCGATAGGCGATGCCGACACCGCCGCCGAGGTCGATGCGCTCGACCGTGAGGCCGGCCTTGCGCAGGGTCTGCGCCAGCTCGGCGATCTTCAGGAAGGCGGCGCGATAAGGCGCGATGTCGGTCAGCTGCGAGCCGATATGGACGGCGAGGCCGACGATCCTGATGCCTTTCATGCGCGCCGCGGCGGAATAGAACTGCGCGGCCTGCTCGATGTCGATGCCGAACTTGTTCTCGGACTTGCCGGTCGAGATCTTGGCGTGGGTCTTGGCGTCGACGTCGGGATTGATGCGCAGCGTGACCGGCGCCTTGACGCCCATCCGCGCGGCCACGTCGCTCAGGGTCTCCAGCTCGCCGAAGGATTCGACGTTGAACTGGTAGATGCCGGCCTCGAGCGCCGCTTCCATCTCCAGCTCGGTCTTGCCGACGCCGGCGAACACGATCTTGTCGGCGGGCACGCCGGCTTTCAGCGCGCGATGCATCTCGCCCACCGACACCACGTCGGCGCCGGCGCCGAGCTGGCCGAGGGTGCGGATGACTGCCTGGTTGGAATTCGCCTTCAGCGAATAATAGATGCCGACGCCGAGCGCGCCGAGCGTCTTCACATAGGCCTGGTAGTTGTCGGCCAGGGTGGCGCTGGAATAGCAGTAGAACGGCGTGCCGACGGCGTCCGCAATGCGCCGCACCGGAACCTGCTCGACGTGCAGCTCGCCGCCGACATAGGGGAAATGAGTCATGAAAGGCCGGCCCTAGCTGCTGAACACGCCCGTCTGCGGGTCGGTCGTCTTGGGATACTTGCTCGGGAACTGGTCGGTCTCTCCCGGCGGCAGCACCGGCGAGCCTTTGCGGCCGCACGCCGCCGGCGCCAGCGCCAGCACTCCCAGCAGCGCCGCCAACATCAACCGCGTGAATAACCTCTGCCGCCTCATTTGAACCGCTCCCGCGCGTCCTGAATGGCGCGCCGCACGTTGTCCGGCGCCGTTCCGCCGAAGGACGTCCGGCTCGCCACCGATTGATCGACCCCGAGGACGGAGAATAGCCCATCGTCGATGCGCGGCTCCACCCTCTGCATGTCCGCGAGCGCCAGGTCCTGCAGGCGGCAGCCCTTGCCCTCCGCCAGTCGCACCAGCTCGCCTGTCACATGGTGAGCGTGACGGAACGGCATATTCAACGTGCGCACCAGCCAGTCGGCGAGGTCGGTGGCGGTGAGGAATCCGCCGTCGGTCGCTTTACGCATGCGTTCCGCATTCACCGTCATGTCGCGTACCATGCCGGCCATCGCCGCGACGCTCAGCGCCATCGCATCGCTGGCGCCGAAGGTCGGCGCCTTGTCGTCCTGCAGGTCCTTGCCATAGCTGAGCGGCAGGCCCTTCACGATGATGAGCAGCTGGGTGAGCGCGCCGACCACTTGCCCGACCTTGCCGCGCACCAATTCCGCGGCGTCGGGGTTGCGCTTCTGCGGCATGATCGAGGAGCCGGTGGTATAGGCATCGCTCAGGCTAATGAAGCGGAAGCCGTCGCTCATCCAGATCACGATCTCTTCGGCGAGGCGCGAGAGATGCGCGCCGAGGATCGACAGCGCCGCGAGATATTCGAGCGCGAAGTCGCGGCTCGACACGCTGTCCATCGAGTTCGCGGTCGGGCGGTCGAAGCCGAGCGTCTTGGCGGTCGCATGCCGATCGATCGGGAACGGCGTGCCGGCGAGCGCGGCGGCGCCGAGCGGGCATTCGTTCAGCCGCTTGCGGCAATCGGCAATACGGCCGAGATCGCGGCCCAGCATCTCGACATAGGCCATCAGGTGATGGCCGAAGGTGACAGGCTGGGCCGGCTGCAGATGAGTGTAGCCCGGCATCACCGTCGCGGCATGCTCTTCCGCGCGGTCGATCAGCGCGTGGATCAGATCCTTGAGCGCGAGGCTCATGTCGTCGATCGCACCGCGCACCCAGAGGCGGAAATCGGTCGCGACCTGGTCGTTGCGCGAGCGCGCGGTGTGCAACCGGCCGGCGGCGTCGCCGATCAATTCCTTCAGCCGCGATTCCACGTTCATGTGGATGTCTTCGAGCGCGGTCTGGAACTCGAACTTGCCCTGGTCGATCTCCTTGCGGATGCGCGCGAGGCCGTCGGCAATAGCATCGCCGTCCGCCTGCGTCAGAATGCCCTGCTTCACCAGCATGGCTGCGTGGGCGAGCGAACCTTCGATATCTTCCCTGTAGAGGCGCTTGTCGACGTCGATGGAGGCGTTTATCTGCTGCATGATCGCAGCCGGGCCGGCGGCAAAGCGGCCGCCCCACATCTGGCTGGCGCCGGATTGCGTATTTTTTTGGGTAGCCGGTTTGGAGGGTTTCTTGTCCATCGCGTGCAATAGTGTCCCCGATTGCCCCCGACTTGTGACGGACGGGCGCGGCCCGGTCAAGCCGGCCCAGCGCACGACCGGGACGGGCCGCCAATGAACAGAATCCTCCTGATTGCAATCGCGGCAGTCCTGGCTGTCATCGGCATCGTCGGGGCGATCACCATCCAGCAGCCGCCGGCGCCCGCGCCCAGCGCTGCCGCCCCGGCGACCCAGTCGCCGGTCAGCCGCTTCGCGCCGATCGAGGGAGATTTCACGGTGGTCGCGCCGGTCGACGGCAAACGCCAGCCGGCCGACATGACGCCCTATCGCGGCAAGGTCCTGCTGGTCAATCTGTGGGCGACCTGGTGCGCGCCTTGTATCAAGGAGCTGCCTTCGCTCGGCACGCTGCAGCAGGAGCTGGGCGGCGACCAGTTCCAGGTCGTCACGATTGCGATCGACGAGCGCGACCCTGCGAAGATCGCGCCGTTCCTGGCCGGTCACGGCGCGGCCAGCCTGCCGGTGCTGATCGATCGCGACCGCACCATCGAGAAGGTGGCGCAGGTCATCGCCTTGCCCACCAGCCTGCTGGTCGATCGCGAGGGCAAGGTGAAGGCGATGGTGACCGGTGACGCGTGTTGGAACAGCGGCACGGCGCTGGCTGCGGTGAAGGCCTTCATCGCCGACGGCACGGTCATGACGGACGAACTGAAGACCTGCGAATAGCCGCGGCGCTTCGCTAGGCGAACATCACCAGCAGCACGCCCAACGCAACTGCGACGATCCAGGCGCTCGCCACCACATGGCGGCCCTCGATATGCTCGCTCAATACTTCGCGATAGGATTCGAACGGCAACATGGCGCGTCCTCCTCAACCTCTCTGTCCGAAAACGGCGTCCGCCCGAGTCCGATGCTCCAGGGCGACGTCAAAGAGATAGGCTGATTGAGCGCTACGCGCTGTGAAGTCGTTCACGCCACATTTATTCAGGATCCAGAGCCCAGGTCCTATTCCTGGAGTAGCGCTTGTTCCACGCTGATAGCCGGAACAGGGCCCCCTTCGATTCCGCTTTTAGGACTCTTCGGGCTTTAAACTCGTCCGCTTGCGCTAGGCGCGCTTTCGAGACTTGGCAGGCGCCGGCTTCGCCACCAGCGCGTCCCACGCCGCCAGCGCGGCATCCGCGACCTGCAGCATCGCCTCGTGCGAGGCGCCGTCGCGGGCGCGCAGCGACAGGCCCTGCATCACCGTCATAAAGAAGGCGGAGATCGTCTTGACGTTGGCATGCTCCGGCACGTCGCCGTCGGCGATGCCGCGCTTGATCCGTTCCTCGAGCGCGGCCTGGATCTCCTTGCGGCGCTGGGCGAGATACTGGTGGATGCCGCCGTGCTCGGGCGAGGCGTTGCTGTCGCCCAGCACCAGCAGGCAACCGCGACACCCGTCCGCGTTGGTCAGGTTGGCGACGCTCCGTGCGAGCATGGCCTCGACCGCGCCGCGCGCGGTGCGCTGCTCGGCGAGCGTGCTGCGGGTCTTCTTGTCCTCGGTCGCGAGATAGAGGTCGACGGCGTCGCGGAACAGCTGCTCCTTCGAGCCGAAGCAGGCGTAGAGGCTGGGCGAATTGATCCCCATCGCCGCGGTCAGCGCGGCCATCGACGCGCCCTCATAGCCGAACTGCCAGAAGGTCTTCATCGCCGCCTGTAAGACGGCGTCCCGGTCGAAGCTGCGCGGGCGGCCGCGGGTCACCATCCGATCTCCCTAATTCTGTGTCGGTTAATACATAATTCGCTTGACTAGGGATTGCAAGCTCCCTACTTCCTTTATGTAGTGATCAATACAGAATGGAGCATACGATGTCGAGATTGAGCGGAAAGGTCGCGATCGTGACGGGCGCCAGCTCGGGGATCGGCCGCGCGACGGCCAAGCTGTTCGCGGCGGAAGGCGCCAAGGTCGTGGTCGGCGCCCGGCGCGAGGCGGAACTGGCCGAGCTTGCGCGCGAGATCAGAACGGCGGGTGGCGAGGCTCTGGCGCTCGCCGGCGACGTGCAGTCGGAGCAATACGCCAAGGATCTGGTCGCGGCGGCGGTCAAGAGCTATGGGCGGCTCGACGTCGCCTTCAACAATGCCGGGACGCTGGGCCCGATCGGCCCCAGCACCGAGGTCGACATCGCGGCCTGGAACGAGGCGCTCGCCGTCAATCTCACCAGCGCCTTCCTCGGCGCCAAGCACCAGATTCCCGCGCTGCTGAAGCAGGGCGGGGGCTCGATCATCTTCACCTCGACCTTCGTCGGGTACTCGGCGAGCTTTCCGGGCGTGGCCGCCTACGCGGCGAGCAAGGCGGGCCTGGTCGGACTGACGCAAACCCTGGCGGCAGAGTATGGGCCGCAGGGCGTGCGGGTGAACGCTATCCTGCCCGGCGCGGTCGACACGCCGATGTACCGCACCTTCAACGACACCGACGACAAGCGGTCATGGCTCACCAACCTGCACGCGCTGAAGCGCGCCGGGACGCCGGAAGAGCTCGCACGGTCGGTGCTCTATCTCGCCTCGGACGATTCGGCTTTCGTGACCGGCACGGCACACCTGATCGATGGCGGCCTTTCCATCACGCGCACCTGAGACGCGCGTGATCGCAACCACCGCGCGGCTGCCAGCATCACCGCGCGGTGGTTTGCATCAAAGTCAAAGCCACTCAAGCGATCTGTGCTATCGTGCTGCGAGGGGAGATGACCGCGGGCAGCCATGGCGCAGAACAGCACGCGACTTCTGATCGTCGATGACGATCGGCGCTTCGCGCAGGAATTGAGAGTGGATGCTGAACGGCTGGGCCTCGCGGTCGAGATGGTCCACGAGCCGGTCGCGTTCGGTCCCGTTCTCGCGAGCTGGAAGCCGGACATCATCGCCATGGACCTGGTCATGCCGGACACCGACGGGCTGGAGCTGCTGCATACCTGTGCGCGGCATTCCTATGGGGGACAGCTGATCCTGATGAGCGGCGGGTTCGCGCTCTACCTCAACATGGCGGAGGAGATTGCCACCCAGCGTGGCCTGCGGGTCGCCGCCAAGCTGCCCAAGCCGCTCCGGCCGAAGCAGTTCGCGTATCTCCTGATGTCGATGATCTGATTCGCGAAGAGCGACCGCGTCATACGAGGTGCGGTCCCCAGGCATCGGACAGTGCGAATCCCTTGGGGAAGGGATCGGCCATATCCACGCGCAGTTCTTCCCGGCCGTAGATCCAGGCTTGCCCGGTGATGCGCGGCACCACCGCGGGCCGGCCGCCGATCGTGGTTTCACTGATCGCCTCGACCAGGAACTCGCCGCCGATGATGGAGCGAGAGCGCCGCGAGTCGCCGACCGTGGCCTCGCCGCGCGCGTAGAGGCAGGCGAGATTGGCGGAGCTGCCAGTGCCGCAGGGTGAGCGGTCGACGCGGCCGGCGGTCAGGATGGTGCAGGTTCGGATAGCGTTGTCCGGCTCGATGCTGCGGAACATCACGTAAGCGATCTCGGTCATTCCTGGCAGCTCGGGGTGGCTGACCTCAACCTGCCGGCCGATGATCTCCTTCAGTTCGATGCCCGCATCGGCGAGCGCACGTGCATTCTTCGGATCGATCGCCAGGCCGATCTGATCGACATCGACGATGGCGTAGTGGATGCCGCCGAACGCGATGTCGGCTCTGATGGTTCCCCAGGCCGGCGTCTCGATCCTGCGATCCAGCGCTTCGACAAAGCAGGGGACATTGTCGAGGCTGACCGAGAGGCAGCGGGCGGCGGAACAATACGCGCGGGCGGTGATGAGGCCGGCGGGCGTGTCCAGGTGGACGATGGTCTCCGGCTCTCGCATCGCGACGCGGCCGGTTTCCAGCAGCGCCGTCACCACGCAGATGCAGTTGCTGCCGGACATCGCGTGGGCGCGGTCCGCCTGCAGCACGATGAAGCCGGCATCGGCGTCGGGGCGCGTCGGGGCGACCAGCAGGTTGACCGACATCTGGGCGCTGGCGCGCGGCTCCAGCGTCACGAACCGACGCAGTCCGTCATCGACCTTGTTGATGTGGTGCATCTTGTCGAGCATGGTTACGCCGGGAATCTCCGGCGCGCCGGCCACCAGTACCTTGCCGATCTCGCCCTGACAGTGGACCTGGATCAGCTCGATCGAACGCCCGAATGGAGCCATCACGTCACGCGTTGGCGGCGGCGATCACGCGCCGCGATTACCGCGTCGGGACCGGCTTGTCGCCCGAGTAGTCGTAGAAGCCGCGGCCGGTCTTGCGGCCGAGCCAGCCGGCTTCGACATATTTCACCAGCAGCGGGCAGGGGCGGTACTTGCTGTCGGCCAGGCCCTCGTAGAGTACCTGCATGACCGCCAAGCAGACGTCGAGGCCGATGAAGTCGGCGAGCTGCAGCGGGCCCATCGGGTGGGCGGCGCCGAGATGCATGGCGGTGTCGATGCTGTCGACCGTGCCGACGCCCTCATAGAGCGTGTAGATCGCCTCGTTGATCATCGGCTGCAGGATGCGGTTGACGATGAAGGCCGGGAAGTCCTCCGAGGTCGCGGTGGTCTTGCCCAGCTTCTCCGCCAGCACCTTGGTGGCGGTGAAGGTCTCGTCGTCGGTGGCGAGGCCGCGGATCAGCTCCACCAGCTGCATCACCGGCACCGGGTTCATGAAGTGCATGCCGATGAACTTCGACGGCCGGTCGGTGACGGCGCCGAGGCGCGTTATGGAGATCGAGGAAGTGTTGGAGGCGAGCAGGGCGGTCGGCTTCAGGACCGGGCACAGCGCCTTCAGGATGTCCTTCTTGACCTGCTCCTTCTCGGTCGCCGCCTCGATCACCATGTCGCAGTCGCCGAGGACGTCGATCTTGAGGCCGGTCGAGATGCGGCCGAGGGCGGCCTTCTCATCGGCGGCGGTGATCAGGTTGCGCTTGACCTGGCGCTCCATGTTGAAGCGGATGGTATCCATTGCCTTCTTGAGCTGGTCTTCGCTGACATCCACCAGCTTCACGTCCAGCTTGGCGAGCGCACAGACGTGGGCGATGCCGTTGCCCATCGCGCCCGCGCCGATCACACCGATCTTGTCGATCATCGCGACCTTGCTTTCCTGTTGCCCAGCTCCACGACCTTCACCGTCCGGCATATACTTGAACCTTGTCACTTGGAAAGAGCCTGTTCCAGCTCGGGAACCGCCTGGAACAGATCGGCGACCAGGCCGTAATCCGCGACCTGGAAGATGGGGGCGTCTTCGTCCTTGTTGATGGCGACGATGACCTTGCTGTCCTTCATGCCGGCGAGATGCTGGATCGCGCCCGAGATGCCGACCGCGATGTAGAGCTCCGGCGCGACGATCTTGCCGGTCTGGCCGACCTGGTATTCGTTGGGCACGAAGCCGGCATCGACCGCAGCGCGGCTGGCGCCGACGGCGGCGCCGAGCTTGTCGGCGACCTTGTCCAGCATGTGGAAGTTGTCACCCGACTGCATGCCGCGGCCGCCGGAGATGACGATGCGCGCGGAGGTGAGCTCCGGCCGCTCCGACTTGGACAGTTCCTGGCCGACGAAGCTGGCAAGGCCGGTGTCGCCGGCCGACGCCACGTTCTCGATCGCGGCCGAGCCGCCGGTCGCGGCAACCGCCTCGAAGGCGGTCGGGCGGACGGTGATGACCTTGATCTTGTCGGCCGATTGAACGGTCGCCAACGCGTTGCCGGCATAGATGGTGCGGATGAAGGTGTCGGCGCTCTCGACCGCGCTGATGTCGGAGACCTGCTGTACGTCGAGCAGGGCGGCGGCGCGCGGCATCACGTTCTTGCCGGTCGCGGTGGTCGGCGCCAGCACGTGGCTGTAGTTCGGCGCCAACCCGACGATCAGCTTGGCGAGGTTTTCGGCGAGGCGGTTGGCATAGGCGGCATCGTCGGCCAGCAGCACCTTGGCGACGCCGGGGATCTTCGCGGCCTCATCTGCGACGGCGCGGCAATCCTTGCCGGCGACCAGCAGGTGGATCTCGCCGCCGATCGTCTGCGCGGCGGGAATCACATGCAGGGTGGCCGACTTCACTTCTTTGTTGTCGTGTTCAACGAGAACGAGGCTGGTCATGATTCGGGAATCCCAATCTCAGAATAGCGGGTGATGGATAAGGCTCAGATGACCTTGGCTTCGTTGCGCAGCTTGTCCACCAGCTCCGCCACCGACTTCACCTTCACGCCGGACTTGCGCTTCGGCGGCTCCACCACCTTCAGGGTCTTGAGGCGCGGCGCAGCATCGACGCCGAGCGCCTCGGGCGTCAGCTGCTCGATCGGCTTCTTCTTCGCCTTCATGATGTTGGGCAGTGAGGCGTAGCGCGGCTCGTTGAGGCGCAGATCGGTCGTCATCACCACCGGCAGCTTGACCTGGATGGTCTCGAGGCCGCCGTCGACTTCGCGCGTCACGTTCGCGGTGCCGTCGCCGTTGATTGCCAGCTTGGAGGCGAAGGTCGCCTGCGACCAGCCGAGCAGGGCGGCCAGCATCTGGCCGGTCTGGTTGGCGTCGTCGTCGATCGCCTGCTTGCCGAGGATGCAAAGCTGCGGCTGCTCCTTGTCGACCACGGCCTTCAGCAGCTTGGCGACCGCCAGCGGCTGCAGCTCGACATCGGTGTGGACGTGGACGCCGCGATCGGCACCCATCGCAAGGGCGGTGCGGATCGTCTCCTGGCACTGGGTCGGGCCCAATGAGACGGCGATCACTTCGGTGGCCTTGCCGCCTTCCTTGAGGCGGACCGCTTCTTCGACCCCGATCTCGTCGAACGGGTTCATCGACATCTTGACGTTGGCGGTCTCGACGCCCGTGCCGTCCGCTTTCACGCGCACTTTCACGTTGTAGTCGACCACCCGCTTAACCGCGACCAGTACTTTCATCTTGTATGCTCGGCTCGAATGAATCGTTGTCCCTGACAGATGCGGGCACAGGCCTGCAAGGCCGTCTCCGTCCCGTCTGCCTTATCCCCTGAAGGCTTGCGAATCCGCCCATGGGAGGGTGCCAGCAGGGCATTTCGCGGTCGCACAATAGGGTTACCCTATCCTGGAGTCAACGCGGCCAGCCCGGCTTGCCCAAATCCGCCGGGAAGCTGCTATTTGGCGAAGTTTCAACGCGGTAGGCGGTGTCCGAGACGCCATGCCGCACCTGCGCAATGGGATAGACGGCGCGCCTCCGCCTGTTAGAACTGGCAGCCCACCATCGCCACCACCGCCCGATCCATCGCAATGAGCCACCGCCTCGCCCTGTTCGACTTCGACGGCACGCTGGCCGACAGCCAGGACTGGTTCCTCGGCATCTTCGACCAGGTGGCCGACCGCTTCGGCTATCGGCGTCTCGCGCCCGGCGACCGCGAGCGGCTGCGCGGGCTGGAGACGCGCGCGATCCTGCACGATCTCGGCGTCCCGACCTGGAAGCTGCCGATGATCGCCAAGCATATGCGCGAACTGGCAGCGCGGGACATTGACCAGATCCGCCTGTTCCCCGGTGCTGCGGAGATGCTGGCCGCGCTCAAGGCAGCCGGCGTGCAGGTGGCGGTGGTCAGCTCGAACGACGAGGGCAACGTGCTCCGCGTCCTCGGCCCGGCCGCCGCCCACGTCGCGTACTTCGCCTGCGGAGCCAGCCTGTTTGGCAAGGCCTCCAAGATCCGCGGCGTGCTCAAGGCGATGCGCGCGGAGCCGCGCGATGCGATCTTCGTCGGCGATGAAACCCGCGACGCGGCGGCGGCGCGCGATGCAGGAACCGACAGCGGGTTGGTGGCGTGGGGTTACGCCGATCCGAATTTTCTACGCTCGCTGTCGCCGACTTTGTTCTTCGAGCGGATGGACGAGATCGCGCCGGCGCTTATCGGGTAGCGCCCGGTTTCCACAGCACGTCCTTGGCGCCCTTGTCGTTCAGCCAGCGCGCCAGCACGAACAGATGATCGGACAGGCGGTTGATGTAGCGGATCGCCGCCGGGTTCACCGACTCCGTTTCCGCGAGGCGCGTCATGTCGCGCTCGGCGCGGCGGGCGATGGTGCGGGCGAGGTGCAGGTGCGCGGCCGCGGCGCTGCCGCCGGGCAGGACGAAGGAATTGAGCGGCGCCAATTCTCCGTTCATGCGGTCGATCTCGTGCTCAAGGCGCTCGACCTGCGCTTCGATGATGCGCAGGCGATCCTTGGCGCCTTCGCCTTCGGGCGCGCACAGATCGGCGCCGAGATCGAACAGGTCGTTCTGGATGCGGGCCAGCATCGCGTCTTCGTCGCCCGTGGTGTGCAGCCGCGCGATGCCGATCGCGGCATTGGCCTCGTCGACTGTGCCATAGGCCTCCACCCGTGTATCGTGCTTGGGCACGCGCTTGCCAGTGCCGAGCGAGGTCGTGCCCTTGTCGCCGCCCTTGGTGTAGATGCGCGTCAGCCGCACCATGTCAGCGCGCAAAGAGGTAGAGCACGAAACTGGCGATCGCCAGGCCCTGGCAGACCACGCGCATGCGCATCAGCTTGTTGGAATTGCGGCGGTTGAAATCGCCGCCCTTGCCCATGCCGACGACACCGACGCCGAGGATGACCACCGTCGCCGCCAAGAAGAAACCGGTCAGGATGATGAAGATCGTTGCCATGGGCCGGACTATATCGGCTTGCCAGCGGCCGGCACAACGCTAAGTTGGCGCAGGACTCCCGCCAACAAGGAGCGAAACAGCATGCGGCAGGTCGCATTGCGGAACGGAGCGCGCGTGCCGGCGCTGGGGCTCGGTACCTGGATGATGGGCGAGGACGTGCGCCAGCGTGCGCAGGAGGTGCGGGCGCTGCAGACCGGGCTCGATCTCGGCGCCACGCTGATCGACACCGCGGAGATGTATGCCTCCGGCCGCGCCGAGGAAGTGACCGCGGCCGCGATCAAGGGCCGGCGCGACAGCGTCTATCTGGTCAGCAAGGTGTTGCCGCAGAATGCCAGCCGCACCGGCGTGGTGAAGGCGTGCGAGGCCTCGCTCAAGCGGTTGAAGACCGACCGCATCGATCTCTACCTGCTGCATTGGCGCGGCGCGGTGCCGTTCGCCGAAACCATGGCGGGCTTCGACGACCTCATGCAGTCCGGCAAGATCCTCGGCTTCGGTGTTTCCAACCTCGACCCCAAGGACATGCAGGAATGGCTGGCGGTCAGCCGCGCTGACAAGGCGCTGGCGAACCAGGTGCAGTACAGCATCAACGTGCGCGGCATCGATTTCGACCTGCTGCCCTGGTGCCGCGAGCGCAAGATCGCGATCATGGCCTATTGCCCGCTGGCGCATGGCGACGTCCCGCACAAGCCGGTGCTGAAGCGCATCGCCGAGCGCCACCGCGCGACCCCGGCGCAGATCATGCTGGCCTGGACGCTGCGCCATGAGCACGTGATCACGATCCCCAAGTCCGCGCGGCCGGAGCGCGTGCGCGAGAACGTGGCGGCGGCGGACATCGTGCTGTCCGCGGAGGACCTGATGGACCTCGACAAGGATTTCCCGCCGCCCCGCAAGCCGCAGCCGCTGGCGATGTCGTGAAGATGGACGTCCTGGCAATTTCGCGCGTTCGGACTAGATATTAGGGCACGCTGCGAGCGACCTTAAGGAGAGAACCGGATGTTCTCGTTCAAGCAGAAGCCGATGAAAGTCCCTACCGCCGCCGAGGCCTTGCCCGGCCGTTCAACGCCGCTGCCGACCGCTTCGACCCACTGGGTCAACGGCAACGGCCTCAAGCCGCCGTTTCCGGCGGGGATGGAGACGGCGATCTTCGGGATCGGCTGCTTCTGGGGCGCGGAGCGCAAGTTCTGGCAACTGCCGGGGGTGTATGCGACGGCGGTCGGCTATGCCGGCGGCCCGACCCCCAACCCGACCTACCAGGAGGTCTGCAGCGGCATGACCGGCCACAACGAGGTGGTGCTGGTGGTGTTCGACCCCAAGAAGGTCAGCTACGAAGCGCTGCTGAAGACCTTCTGGGAAGGCCACGACCCGACCCAGGGCATGCGCCAGGGCAACGACGTCGGCACGCAATATCGCTCCGGCATCTACCTCACGTCGCCGGAGCAGCGCCGCGTCGCGGAGGAGTCGCGCAAGGCGTTCCAGAAAGGCCTCGACAAGGCGGGCTATGGCGAGATCACGACCGAGATTGTCGAGGCTCCGCCGTTCTACTACGCCGAAGATTATCACCAGCAGTATTTGGCAAAGAATCCAAATGGTTACTGCGGCCTCGGCGCGACCGGCGTGCGCTATCCGATCGGCGTGACGCCAGCAGCGTGACGCGTGACGAGGGTCACCTAAGTCCCTGTCCGCCTGGACAAATCCTAGCCTCCAGCCGAACATGACCCACATGCTATAAGCATGATAGAAGCACGCGCGCCGCATCTGTAGGCGCTGCCTTCAATCCGGGGCTGCAGTGGAAGGCAGCCGGTACCGCGGGGGCGCGGTGCCGTGCGGGAGGGGTCACCATGATGGGTCGGATGAGCCGGGTGTTCGCGCTGCTCGTTGCGCCCTTGGGCGTCGCGCTCTGGCTTGTGTGGTCGGGCGAGGCATCCGCTGCGGCGCGGGTGGCGCTGGTGGTCGGCAACGGCGACTACGCGGCCGAGATCGGCAAGCTCAAGAACCCGACCAGCGATGCGCAAATGGTGGCCGACACGCTGACCGGCCTTGGCTTCGAAGTCGCGCTGGTGACCGACGCCGACCAGAAGGCGATGAAACGCGCGATCCGCGAATTCGGCCAGAAGCTGCGCGCGACCGGACCAAACGGCATCGGCCTGTTCTACTACGCCGGCCACGGCGTGCAGGTCGACGGTGAGAATTTTCTGCTGCCGGTCGGCGCCGAGATCCAGGCTGAAGGCGACGTCGAGCTGGAGGCGGTCAGCGCCAGCAGCATCCTCAGCCAGATGCAGTTCGCCGGCAACGCGGTCAACCTGGTGTTCCTCGATGCCTGCCGCAACAATCCGCTGACCCGCAGCTTCCGCTCGGGCTCGCGCGGCTTGGCGCGGGTCGACGCGCCGCGCGGCAGCTTCGTCGGCTACTCGACCGCGCCGGGCGACGTCTCGGTCGACGGCGAGAGCAGCAACAGCCCGTACGCCCTGGCGCTGGTCGAAGAGCTGAACACGCCCGGCATCTCGATTGAGGAAGCGCACCGCGCGGTGCGTGGCAAGGTGCTGGCCGCCACCAACCAGCGCCAGACGCCGTGGGATTCCTCATCGCTGACCGGCCCGGTCGTGCTCAAGCAAGTGACCATGGTGACGCCGGTCGAGCCCGCCACGCCAGCGCCCGCGCCGTCGGAGCCGTCAGGCGGCGCCTCGACCCAGCAGGCCGAGCTGCTGTTCTGGGATTCGATCAAGCAAAGCGACAACCCGGCGACCTTCGAGGCCTATCTCACCCAGTTCCCCAATGGCGTGTTCGCTGGCCTGGCGCGCGCCAAGATCGCGGAGCTGGAATCAAGCGATCCGACCGAGACCCAGAGCGCGGCGCGCCAGATCCAGCCGGTGGCCCCGGAGCCGGAGCCCGCGCCGCAGGCCGAGGCGCCCGCGCCGCTCGCGGTCGAAGAGCTGTCGGGCGTCTATGTCGCGAGCAAATCTGCCAACGTGCGCGCCGCACCCGCGGCCGATGCCAAGATCGTCGCCAAGCTGGCGGTCGATCAGGCGGTCGATACGACCGGGCAGGTTGCCGGCGGCCAATGGCTGCGCGTATCGGTCAAGGGCACGACCGGCTTCGTCAGCGGCAAGCTGATGGCGAAGAGCGATGCAACCGAGGTGGCGGCCTGGAACGCGTTGAAGAGCGCGCCGAGCGAAGCCTCGGCGCAGAGCTTCATCGCCGATCATCCGAGCGGCTATTTCCGGCCAAAGGCGGAAGCGTTGCTTGCGAAGCTGCAGGCGCCGAAGGCCGAGAAGAAGAAGGCTGAGGTGACGCAGACCGCGGAGGCGACGCCAGCGCCGGTCGTTGCGCAACAGCCGGTCGTTGCGCCACAGCCGGTTGCGCCGGCTGAGACGCAGCAGGCGGCCGTGACGCCGGCGCCTGCCGTCGCCGTCGTTCGCATCGCGAGCGGGCTGCGCGAAGACATCGAGCGCTACATCAAGAACTCACAGAGCTTTACAGGCCAGCACCGCTTCCTCGCGGTCAACAAGAGCGGCAGCCGCATCGGGATCGGCCAGTGCAACAAGACGGGCTTCTTTGGCTGCGGCGGCTTCAACGATATGCGCTTCGGCGCCCGGAAGATGGCGCTGACGCAGTGCGGCGGCGGCTGCCGCATCCTCTACGAAGGCGCCGCCAAGGTCGGCGTATTCGAGATCGAATATTATTGAGCGTGGCTACACGTTTCAGTCGCTCTTGAGTTTTCGCATCTGCTCCAGCACCATCACTGCCGCAACCACAAAGGCCGGTAGCGATGTCTGAGATCGATCTCCAGGACAAAAAGGCGAACGTGTCGGCGCGGGGCGTCCATGGACTGCCGGCGCGCTGGTATTGGGAGCGCGACATCTACCAGGCGGAACGCCGCCAGATCTTCGCGCGCGAATGGCAGCTGGTCGGTCCGGCGAGCGACCTGCCCAACCCCGGCGACTACACCGCAGCCGAAGTAGCGGGCTATCGGTTCTTTGTAATCCGCGATCGCGACGGCAGCCTGCGCGGCTTCCACAACGTGTGCCCGCACCGCGCCTCGCAGCTGCTGGACGACGGGCACGGCCATTGCGGCGTGCTGCGCTGCCGCTATCACGGCTGGGTGTTCGATACCGCCGGAAACCTGAAGCGCGCGCCGGATTTCGGCGAGGCGGACTGGTTCAGGAAGGAAGACCACGGCCTGATGCCGATCCGGGTCGAGACCTGGCGCGGACTGATGTTCGCGAACTTCGATGCGGGCGCGCCGCCGCTGGTCGACTCCCTCGGCAGCCTGCCGGAGACGGTGAAAGACTATCCGATCGAGACCTTCACCAAGGTGCGCCAGGCCGAGTTCGAGATGCACTGCAACTGGAAGAACTACACCGACAACTTCGTCGAGGGCTACCACATCCCCGGCATCCACCCGAGCTTCCATGCGTTGATCGATTTCTCGAAGTTCGAGACCACGCACGGCGATGCCCTGGTCATCATGACGGCGCCGCAGAAGGGCGGCTCGATCTATGGCGGACTATGGCTGTGGGGCTGGCCGAATTTCACCCTGTCGGTCTATCCCGGCGGCATGAACTGCTCGCGCATCGTGCCGGTCGCGGAGAACCGCACGCGCCTAGTCTATAGCTTCTTCTTCCGCGATATCAGCGCGTCCGCGCAGGAGCTGAACGAGCGCACGATCGAAACCAACTGCGATATCGTGCGCGAGGATTTCGGCATCTGCGAACGCTCGCAGGCCAATCTCGAGGCCGGCATCTTTCAGCGCGGGCCGCTGAGTCCGAAGCACGAAGTCGGCGTGCTGTATTTCCACGACCGCGTGCGCCAGGCGATGGCGCGCGAGGGGATCGTGGAAGGGGATTGGATGCGATAGCGCCACCACGCTTACGTCACCTCGCCGAAAGGAGAGGCGGCCGCCGCAACGTCACCGCACTTCAACCAGCGGCGGCGTTCATTCCGGCAGGCCGGCCTTGCGCAGGCCGTCCGCGAAGATGGCGAGGTCCTGCGGGCGGTGGATCGGGAGCCAGTCCCTGATATTGGAGATGCGGAGCGTGGGGTCGAGACCGCGCAAGCGCTGCATGGCGCGGCGCGATTCGTCGGTGTGGCCGGCGAGGGCGTGGCTGGCGGCGATGATGGCGACCACCATCAGGAAGCTGGGCAGGTCGCGGAACGACTTTTCGGCCCAGGACGAGGCTTCGTCGAAGCGGCCGGCGAACAGATGCGCCACCGCCATCCCCGCCTGCATGCGGTACATTTCCGGGTCCAGCGGACTGAGACGCATCGCCTGGCCGAAATGCTGGATGGCGCCGTCGGGATCGCCGCGCCAGACCCGGACGAACCCGCCTAGGAACCAGGCGGCGGCCAGGTTGGGATTGAGCACCTTCGCCCGGTCGATCAGGGCGAGTCCCGCATCGAGGTCGCCGGCAAGATGAGAGAGCGCATGGCCGGCGCGCGTGAGAGCGACCGCGTCATCCATGCCCAGCTCGATCGCGCGGCGGGTCAATCGCGTCCCCTCGGCGATCTCGCGCGCGCGATCAACCATCCAGCCATTGACCTTGCGCCAGAAGTGGCACCAGGCGGCCATGGCATAGGCCGGCGCGTATTCGACGTCATGCTCGATCGCCTTGGAGAGCAAGCCGAGCGCTTCAGCGACGGCCTCTCGCGTCCCAAAATGCAGGTGCGCCATGGCGCGCAGATAATAGTCGTAGGCGTCCAGGCTGTCGGTCGGCTTGTGCTTGGCGCGCTCGATCTCGGCACGCTCCAATTGCGGCGCGATCGCGCCGACGACGTCCGCGGTCAGCTGGTCCTGCAGCGCGAAGATGTCGTCGATCTTGCCTTCGAATCGTTCCGACCAGAGATTGGTCCCGGTGGCGGCATCGACCAGCTGGCCGGTGATCCGCACCCGGTTCGCCGCCTGGCGCAGGCTGCCTTCGAGGATGTAGCGCACCCCGAGTTCCCGGCCGACCTGCTTCGCGTCGACCGCCCGGCCCTTGTAGGTGAAGCTCGAGTTTCGCGCGATGACGAACAGCGAATTCATGCGCGACATGGCGCCGATGATGTCCTCCACCACCCCATCGACGAAGTAATCCTGCTCTGGATCGCCGCTCAGATTCACGAACGGCAAGACGGCGAGGGAGGGACGATCCGGAAGCGTCAATGCCGGCTCATGCGGCTTGACGACGACGACGACGGGGCTTTCGGGAGCGCCGACCTCCCGCACGTCTCCCACGAACCGATAGCCCTTGCGCGCGATGGTGCGCACCAAGCGCTGCTCTTCGCCGGAATCGCCGATGGCCTTGCGAAGGGCGTTGATATGGCTGGTCATGGTGGATTCGGAGACGATCCGGCCGCCCCAGACCGCGGCGATCAGATCATCCTTGCTGACCACCTGGGTCCGGTTCCGCACCAGATACATCAGCAGATCGAAGACCTGAGGCCCGACCGCAACCGGCTCGGACCCGCGGGTGAGCTCCCGCCGGTCCGGATCGAGCAGGTGATCGTCGAATGCAAATCTCACGCCGGCCCCCATGATCCGGGTGCGTCCGACCCGCCAGAGATGCAAACCATTGAAAGGAGAGCAATCCTGCCAAAAAAGTGGAGTGGAAGGAGGCTCCCGTCAAGAGCGACGGGGTTCATCACCGGCAATTATTTGGACAGACGCTGAAGGCAATTTGGACGAAGCCGCAAAGTCTTGCCGCACATCTTGGGTCATCCTCCCTCCATCAACTTCACCTACCCAGGAGGGATATCATGAAGATCGTAGTCATCGGCGGCACCGGCCTCATCGGCAGCAAGGTCGTGGCGAGCCTGCGCCAGAAGGGCCACGAGGCCGTCGCGGCGTCGCCCAACACGGGCGTCAACACCATCACCGGCGAAGGGCTGGCCGAAGCCGTTGCCGGGGCGCAGGTCGTGGTCGACCTCGCAAACTCCCCGAATTTCGCGGACGACGCCGTCATGGCGTTCTTCACGACGGCGGGCCGCAACATTGCCGCGGTGGAAAAGGTTGCCGGCGTACGGCATCACATCGCCCTCTCGGTGGTCGGCAGCGACCGCAACCCGGAAAGCGGTTATCTGCGTGCCAAGGTCGCCCAGGAAGAGCTGATCAAGGCATCGGGGATTCCCTACACGATCATCCGCTCGACCCAGTTCTTCGAGTTCCTCGGCGGCATCGCCCAGTCCGCGACCGACGGCAACACCATTCGGCTGTCGCCGGCTCATCTCCAGCCCGTCGCGTCCAATGACGTCGCCGGCCTTGTGACCGAGGTGGCAACGGCGGCGCCGGCGAACGGCGTGATCGAGCTGGCCGGGCCGGAACGCATCGGTCTCGACGATCTCGTCCGCCGCTATCTCACGGCCAAGCACGATGCCCGCAAAGTGGTCACCGACGTCCACGCCCGCTATTTCGGCACCGAGCTGAACGACAGGTCCCTGACCCCCGGAGACAACCCGAACATCGGCTCCACGTCGTTCGAAGCCTGGCTCGCCCAGGCGTAGCGCCGGGCGCACGCCAACCGGGAGACACACAATGTTCACACGACTCATCAGCGGAATCCTTCTCGCAACCCTCGCTCTTGGCCCCGCCATGGCCGCCGACCCGGCCAGGTCCAAGGTGACGGTGGTCTTCGACCATGCGCTGCCCAACGTGCCCGGCAAGAGCATGAAAGGCGTGCTGGTCGAATACCCGCCCGGCGGGTCCTCGCCAGCGCACACGCATCCGAATTCCGCCTTCATCTACGCGACGGTCCTGGAAGGAGCCATCCGCAGCCAGGTCAATGACGGACCGGTGACGGTTTATCGTGCCGGCGAGAACTTCTCCGAGATGCCGGGCGACCACCACGCCGTCAGCGCGAACGCCAGCAAGACCGAGCCCGCCAAGCTACTGGCCGTGTTCGTGGTCGACACCAGCGAGACAACCCTCGTCTTCGACGACAAGCAGTAAGCGTACAATCGTGACCGGCTTGAAGGACAAGGTCGTGATCATCACGGGCGGGACATCCGGCATCGGCCGGGCCGCGGCGCGCAGCTTTGCGGAACACGGCGCCAAGGTTCTCATCACCGGGCGGCGTTCTGCGCCACTCAGGCTGGCCACCGGCGATCACCCCCACATCGCCGGTGTCACGGCGGATGTGTCGATACCCGCCGACGCCGCCCGGACCATCACGGAGACGCTCAATACCTGGGGCAGGGTGGACATTCTGGTGAACAATGCCGGCGCGGGCGCGATTCTCTCGCTGGCGGACGCCAGGGCCGACAAGATCACCAGCATCTTTGCGGTCAATGTGCTGGGCCCGAGTTTGCTTTCCGCGGCGGCGCTTCCGTACCTGGCGGCGATGAAGGGAAGCATCGTCAACGTCTCCAGCACGTTCGGCAGCAAGCCGGCTGCAGGGCTGTCGCACTATGCCGCCAGCAAGGCCGCGCTGGATCACTTGACGCGCTGCTGGGCGCTCGAGCTTGCGCCGCAAGGGGTGCGCGTCAACGCGGTCGCCGCCGGCCCCACCGAGACCGGGGCGTTGACAGGGATGATGGGGCTCTCTCCCGAGCAGGCCCAGGCGGTCAAGGAGCGGGAGCGCGAGCGGATCCCGCTCGGGCGCCGCGGCATCCCGGAGGAAGTCGCACGATGGATCGTGGCTCTCGCCGATCCCGCCTCCGAATGGGTCACCGGGCAGGTGATCACCGTCGATGGCGGGCTTGGGATCTCGTGACTGATCCCGGTCCGTGATCGCGGTCGATGGTGCGTGGACCGCGCAGTAAATTCATGCAGCTGAGGAAGGCGACGACCATGAACACAATCGAGCATCGCGCCATCATGATCCTAGGATTCGTGATGGTCGCATTCAACACACTGTTCCTGTCGGCCAACGGCCTGTTCATGCTGGTGGCGCCGGAGCCGTGGTACAACCTGGTTCCCGGCGTCACCGACACCGGCTCCTTCAACCAGCATTTCATCCGGGACATCGGGATCATCCAGTTGTTCATCGGCGTCGCGTTTGGGATCGGCATGTGGAAGCCGGCGCGCCGCGTCGAATTGTGGGGCGCGGCCACTTTGTGGCTGATCGCCCATGCGCTCTTCCATGTGTGGGAGGTGGCGGTCGGCATCTGTTCGCCGTCGGTCCTGGTGCGGGATTTTCCCGCCGTTTCGATGCCGGCGTTGATGGGCATTGCGCTGACTCTGTGGGCGTGGAGCGTGCCGAGAATTGCGCGGGCCGCGAATGTCTAGGCCATCGACTGAACGGGACTTCTAGTCGTAGGGATTCCAGGCTCCCTTGCCGTTCCGGAGCGCGTCGACCAGTGCGTCCAGAAAGCGATCGTGATCGAGATCGCTATGGCCGCTTTCAGGGCGCAAGGAGGGCGTAATCTGATCAACGCCGTCGAATTGCCAAGGGGCGTGCTCCGCATCGGATAGCTGGGCCACCAGCGCAGAGAGATCGATCCGCGGCGGCGGGCGATGGCTCACCATTTGCACCCAGCTTTCGTAGCGGTAGGAAAAGCCGATCCGAGTGCCGCACAGTGTCGCGATGCGCTTGCAGGAAGTTCGATTGTGCACCGCCATGCGATGGATCGGCACGTTGAGGTGCTTCGCATAACGATGCGCAGGTCGATCGGGCCAATCGGCCGGGATGCGCACGATCGCGAGATCGACCTCCGCGCGCTCCTCGATCGTCGCTTCGCCGGAGGCGATCGCGTGCTCGCTGGCCGACAGCAGCGCATCCTCATCGCCCCATAGCGCGCTGTGCCCCTCGACATCATCGATCAGCTTGCCGAGCTGTTGCAGCAGCTGCGTATAGACGAACGTGCAGTAGTCGGAATAGTCCTCGGGAAAACGATCCACACCCCAAGGTGAAACGTCACGATCGGCAAGGCGCGAAATCGTGAAGGCGATCCGCGCCGCTTCGCGCGACTGGCATACGGAGAAGTCGCCGGCACTCGAAGCGTCGATCAGCAGCGCCCGCTGCGCGAGTGCGTGCTCCGGCGCGATCAGGCAGTAGAGCCCGATCAGGCCATCCTCATCGAAGTGGTTGTTGGTGACCGCCGGGACGTCGCGGTGCCATGCGGAATTGTCAAGATAGTTGAACACGACGCCAACGGAGGTATCGGCCTTGAGCGGCCAGGGCGTGCCGCTTTGCGGCCAGTGCGACAATGTCAGCACGCTGCTTTGGTTCGCAGCCCCGTCGACCACGATGTTGGGATGCTGCGGCGCTTCTACATACGGCATAAAGGCGTGACGGCAGGGCAACATGGCTGGATGTCCTTGTTAGGCCCAAGCATCCATGGTGCAGGCGACTGCCGAATAAAGCAAGTACTATGTTTCTAAATTATTGGAGATAGGAGTAGTCGCCGCGGGCAAATGAAAACAGCGGCCCTTGTGGGGCCGCCGTTTCTATTTGTCGGCCGAAGCGATGTCAGTAGTCCCAGAAGGACGCCACCCAGCGAAAGGCGTCGCCATCGACCGCCACCCGGCCGACGGACGGGAACGGCAGGTGCGTGGCCACCAGCAGCTCGCCGGTCGCCGCCGCCTCCCGCAACAGACGGACCCGGACGCGAACCGACTCCTCGGGATCGTGCTCGAAGCCGTTGTGCCAGTCGGGGTGGTCGAAGCCGACCGGGAATATGGCGTCGCCGAGGAAGGTCAGCCGGTCGCCGCCGGACGTCACGCGGACCACGCTATGCCCGGGGGTGTGGCCGCCAGTGCGCCAGACGAGCACGCCCGGCGCGACCTCGTGCTCCTCCTCGAAGATCCGCAGCTGACTCTGATACTCGTTCGCGAACCGCCTGGCGGTCGACCGAAGCACGCCCGGCACCGGCCCCGGCATGGAGGTGTGGGAGAAATCGGGCGCCGTCCAGAACGCCACTTCGGAGGCGGCCACGTGGACCCGCAGATCCGGACGCAGCCGCTTCTTCACGTCGTCGACGAGCAGCCCGCCAACATGGTCCATGTGCATGTGGGTCACCACCACGTCGGTCACGGACGCCAGATCGATGCCGGCGGCTTCCAGCCGCTTGGGGAACTGCCCGGCCCGCGGGAAGCCGGGGAACTGTCCGCCCAGCCCGGCGTCGACGAGGATGGTCTGGTCGCCACTGCGCACCACGAGCACGTTCAACGGCCAATCGAACGCGTCAGGCGGCAGGAACATGTCCTGAAGCCAGGCCGCACGGTCGGCCGGGTCGGCATTGGTGGCCAACGTCGAAGTTGGTAGAGGTAGCACCCCGTCGCTGACCACCAGCACGTCGATCTCGCCGACCTGCAGCGCATAGCGCGACGGAACCAACTCCTCTGCGCTCGCTCTACCGGTATGTGAGGTGATGTCCATGTTCATGTTTGCCTCCTGCTGACCTGACTGGCCCTCCGGCCGATTGGATGTTCGAGTGCGCGGAGGATGCCGGGAAGGCGGTCGGAAGTCCTTCTGCCGACCTTGGATTGCGAGTGAATTTCGCTTGATTATTCGTCCAAGAGGTCAAAAGAAAAACGGCGGCCCTTGTCGGGCCGCCGTCTGCGCAATCGCGCTTGGAGTGAAGCTTACGCTTCCAGCCACACGTCCTCGAAGAAGTAGTACTCCGTCGGGTGCGGATGATAGTTCTTCAGCTTGGCGGTGAAAGGCTGATAGCTGGCGCGCCACAGCGGTTGGACGATGGTGCCGTCCTCCTGCATGATGAGCTCCAGTTCCTTCACGACCTTCTTGCGTTCCTCGAGGTCGATGATGCCTTCCGCCTTGGTCAGCAGCTCATCGAACTTCGGGTTGGCGTAGTCGCTCTCGTTCCATGGCACGCCGGTCCGATAGGCGAGACCGAGCACCATGATGGCGAGCGGACGGTGCGTCCAGGTGGTGAAGCCGAACGGCACCTTGGTCCAGACGTCCCAATACTGGGCGCCCGGCATGACGTTGAGCTTCACCTTGATGCCGGCTTCGGCCCACTGCTCGACCATCGCCTGGCAGGCGCTGGGCTCCCAATCCGGGTCCTTCTTGCAATGCAGCTCGACCTCGATGCCGTCCGGGTGGCCGGCTTCGGCCAGCAGCTTCTTCGCCCCCTCGACGTCGCGCGTCATCACCGGCACTTCCGCATAGTCCGGATGGACCGGGCAGACGTGATGGTGATCGCCCGGCGCGCCCAGATCGCGATAGGCGATCTTGAGGATGCTCGGGCTGTCGATCGCCAGCTTCATGGCCTTGCGGACCTTCGGATCCTTGAACGGTTCGGCGCCCATCTTCATGCGGGCGACGCCGGTCTGCGCGGTCGTGATCGAATGGATCTCGATGCCGGGGATCTTCTTGATGCTCTCGTAGATCTTGAGGTCGGCATCATAGAGGCCATCGACCTGCTTGGAGGCGAGCGCCGCCAGCTTGGTCGCCTGATCGTCGCCGAGATCGACGAAGTGGATTTCGTCGAGATGGCCGCCTTCCTTCCAGTAGGAGCCGCGGCGCTTCAGGACCACCTTCTTGCCGACCTCGACCTCGGTCGGCTCGTAGGCGCCGGTGCCGAGCGCGCTGACGCCCCACTTGCCCTCGTCCTTCGGATGCAGGATCAGGGCGGGATAGTGGAACAGGTTCTCCGGGATCGCGAGCTGCGACTGGTTGCCGTTCAGCTTGATGGTGTGGTCGTCGACCTTCTCGATCGCGTTGGCGTCCCACAGCTCGGTCGTCATTTTGGCCGAGCCGTCCTCGTTCTTCTGGCCGGTGTCCTTGTCCTTGAGAATGAAGCCCTTGAACAGGCCGAGCACCGACGAGCCCACGTTGGGGTCGAGCCAGCGCTGGATGTTCCAGACGATGTGATCGGCGACCAGGTCGTCGCCGTTCGACCACTTGATGCCGGACCGCAGCTTCAGGGTCCAGGTCTTGAGATCCTCGCTCGGCGACCAGCTCTCGAGCAGGTACGGAACCGTGACTCCGTCGGGCTCGGTGCGGCTGAGATAGTCGTTGCACTGGCGCACGATGTTGGAATCGTACACCCACGAGAAGGTATGCGGGTTGTCGACCGCCGGCACGCGGATGCCGACGCGCAGGATGCCGCCTTTCGTGGCCTGGGCTTGGGCCGATTTCACAAACGGCTCGCCCAGTACCTTGTCGGCGATGCCATAGGCAACCGGGGCCGCCATGCCGAGCAGGGTGGCGGTGCGCAGGAACTCGCGCCGGTCGAGCTTGCGCTGCTCGAGCGCATCGACCAGGCGCGGAATGGCTGGATGGTGGCGGTCCTTACCGCCGGAACCGGAACGCATGTTGGTACCCTCCCTGTTGTGGTTCGTTGACTCGCCGAATTCGATCGTCCGATGACGCGAACAGGTCCCTGTCAGACCGGATTCGGCGACGTCTCTCGGGCCCGCGCTTTCTTTGTGGCGCGGCAACTTAGTCGATTATTGTTACGTTATCGGGCGAGGGGGAAAGCGTCAATCACGACACCCGCTTAAACGACAGCGACAAATCCTTGTCGGCGTCGTGGGAAACACCGGAGAGCTTGGTTTCGGCGCAAAAAGCCAATGCCGCAGGCTGTCGCCCCGCCCTCGTTTGCCGCGGATGCCTGCCGCCCTTGCGGATTTCTCATATGGCAAGCCGGGAGCGCACCGCCTAACGTTGGGGCAGGGGAGAATCCGGAATGACTGCCTATCACCACAGCAAGGTCGACCGCGCCGGCCTCCGGCGCTACCGCCTGGATCGGATCCGCCGGCAGTTGCGCCAGCGCGACTATGGCGGGGCGCTGCTGCTCGATCCCTGCAACATCCGCCACGCCACCGATGTCGCCAACATGCAGGTCTGGGCGCTGCACAACAAGTGCCGCTACGTCTATGTGGCGACGGAAGGGCCGGTCATCCTGTTCGACTACGGCTGTGCGCGCCATCTGAGCGAGGGGTATGAGCTGCTCGGCGAGACCCGCACCGCTTTCCCGCATACCTATTTCACCAACGGCGGCCGGCACGGCGAGTATATCGGCAACTTCGCCAGGGAGATCGCCGACCTGGTGCGCCAGCATGGCGGCGGCAACAAGCGTCTCGCGGTCGACAAGCTCGACCCGCCGGCGGTGCATGCGCTGGAGCGCGAAGGCGTCACCATCACCGACGGCGAAGAGCTGATGGAATGGGCCCGCACCATCAAGAACGCCGACGAGGTGCTGGCGATGAAGGAGGCGATCGCCGCCTGCGAGGCCGGCATCGAGGCGATGTGGCGCGCGCTCAAGCCCGGCATGACCGAGAACGAGCTGTGGGCGCACCTGCACGCCACCAACATCGCCAAGGGCGGCGAGTGGATCGAGTGCCGCTTGCTCACCTCGGGCGAACGCACCAACCCCTGGTTCCAGGAATGCTCCGACCGGGTGATCCAGAAAGGCGACATCGTCGCGTTCGACACCGACCTGATCGGCCCCAACGGCTATTGCGCCGATATCAGCCGCAGCTGGGTCGCCGGCGATGTTGCGCCGAGCGACGAGCAGCGGCGGCTCTATGGCGTCGCGATCGACAACCTCCACCACAACCTCGGTCTGGTGAAAGCAGGCCTCAGCTTCCGCGAATTCACCGAGCGGAGCTTCAAGCTGCCGGCGGAGTTCGTCGACCGGCGCTACTCCTGCATCATGCACGGCGTCGGCTTGTGCGACGAATACCCGTTCGCGGTCTATCCACAGGACTGGCAGCGCTGGGGCTTCGACGGCCAGTTCGAGGCCGGCATGACGGTCTGCATCGAGGCGCTGATCGGCGCAGTCGGCGGCAAGGAATGCGTCAAGATCGAGCAGCAGGTGCTGGTGACGGAGATGGGCTACGAGTTGCTGTCCCAAGCGCCGCTGGGGTTGCGGCCGGAATACTGAGAAGAACCCTTTCTCCCGCAAGGGGGAAGGGGCCGGTGTTGAGATTTACGGCTTCTGCGACTCCGCGCTCAACCCCCACAGTCGGATCAGCGCCTCACGGCCGCGGACGCGGTGGGCGCCGAGGTCGCGGAAGCCTTCGGCGGCTTCCTGGCCGCATTCGGCGATCGCCTGCTGGATCAAGTCGTCGCTCGCCACCACGGCGGTGCGCACCAGGCGGCTCAGCTGCTCGATGCGGCTGGCGATGTTGATGGTGTCGCCGACCACCGTCAGCTCGAAGCGCTGATCGGTGCCGACATCCCCCAAGGTCGCAAGGCCGAAATGCAGGCCGACGCCGATGCGGATGCGGCGCTCGCCCCTGGCATCGCGCTGCTGGTTCCAGCGCGCCAGCTCGCGCAGGATCTGGCGGGTCGCGGCTATGGCGTTGGTGGCGTCCATCGGCCCCGGCGTCGGCGTGCCGAAGGTCGCCATCACGCCGTCACCGATATACTTGTCGAGCGTGCCCCCGTGGTTGAACACTGCATCCTCGACAACGACGTGGAAGTCGCGCAGCAGGGCGATTACCTCCTCGCCCGACATGGTCGCGATCATCTCGGTGTAGTCGTAGAGGTCGGAGAACAGCACGGCCATCGGCTGGGTGCGCGCGACGCCGATGCGCCCGCCGGCCTGCATCAGCTCCTCTACCATGTTGGGCGAGAAGTGCCGCGTCAGCTGGGTGCGCTGGCGTTCCGCCACGGCGAGCTGGGACTGGAACTGCTTGCGCTCCGAGATGTCGCGCAACACCGCGGTGAACAGCCGGCCGTCGGCGATCGGCACTTCTGTGATCGAGAGCTCGACCGGGATATGGCTGCCGTCGGCGCGCAGGGCCTCGACCTCTACCAGCCGGTTCAGCACAGAATGCTTGCCGGTCTCGAGATAGCGCTTGAGGCCTGCCTGGTGCGCGGCGCGATAGATCGGCGGCACGATCAGCTCGGCTAGCATCTTGCCGACCGCATCGGCGCGCGCGTGGCCGAAAGTGCGGATGGCAGCGTTGTTGAACTCGACGATGCGGCCGGTCTGGTCGATGGTGATAATGGCATCGAACGCGGTGTCGAGGATGGCGCGCACGCGGGTCTCGCTGGCGCGCAGGTCGATCTCGATGTTCTTGCGATCGGTGATGTCGCGCAGCGAGCCGACCAGGCGGGTGGCGGCGCCGTGCTCGTAGACGATGAGGCCGCGGATCACCACCCAGCGCTGCTGCTCCGGCGTCGCCGCCCGCAGGCGCGCCTCGAACTCGAACTTGCGCCGCCGTTCGGCCACGCAATGCGCCAGGTATTTGCGCCAGACCACGGCGTCCTTCGGCCTCAGCTGCCGCGCGAACGCCTTGGGCGAGGCGAGCGTGCCCTCCGGCAGGCCGAGGATCTCGTACAGCCGCGGCGAGAAGTAGGTGCGGTCCTCGGTCAGGTCCCAGTCCCACAGGCCGTCGTTGGCGCCGCGCGCCGCCAGGGCATAGCGCTCGCGGCTGTTGCGCAGCGCTTCGTCGGTTGCGGCGCGCTCGATGGCGCCGCCGATCAGAGCGGCTGCGGTCTTCAGAACGTCGATCTCGAGCGCGTGCCAGACACGCTCCTCCTGGCAATCGTCGAGCCCGAGGAAGCCCCAGACGCCGGTCCGCAGCATGATGGGAACGGAGATGAAGCTCTGGGTGCCGTGCTCGATGAAGGTCTGGCGGGTCTCGCCGGTCACCTCGTGCAGCGTCGCCTGCACGATCTCGCCGCGCTGGCGCGCCAGTGCCCACGCGTGCAGCTGGCCCTCCGGCTCCTTGATCGGGATGTTGTGGTAGCGCGGATCGTCGCTGAGCTTGGCATAGCCCGGCTCGGCCCAATCGTAGCGGCAGCTTTCCACGGGCTCGCCGTCCACCCGCTGGTGGAACTCGAACAGGGTGACGCGGCTGACATCGGTGGCGCGGCCGAGGCGGTTCAGCAACTCCTGGATGCCGACCCGCCAATCGGCCACGCCGACGATCTGCGCCGCGGCGTAGGAGATGGCGTCCAGCATGGCGGTGCGGCGCGCCAGCTCCGACAGCGCAGCCGTCGCGTCTACCGTCTGGTCAGCCGGAAATGTCCCCGTGTTCAACCCACCGCCTCGATTCGCTCATACGCTCGCCCAAGGCCGGGAATAATACAGGTCGGTCTCTGAACGATCTATGAGCGTTTCGGCCTAGAAAAAAGGGCGGGGCTTTCGCCCCGCCCGGACTGTCCTTTGACAGAGGTCAGTCGGCTAGATGGTGAAGACCCAGTTCGAGATCAGCACCACCGCCAAGCCGGCGACGAGCACCACGTAGGGCAGGATGCCGGCCTTCTTCTGGCCGAGGTCGCCAGCCTTGAGGCCGAGATCTTCCATCATCCGGGGCGGGAACTGGCCCTTGTCCTGGACATAGTGCCGGAACGCAAACACCGGGATGATGAGAGCGGCAATGCCGAGGCCCCACCAGAGTGCAACGGGATTCCACACCTTGGCGCCCGCGCCCATGAACATCGCGTTCACGAACGCAAAGATGCCGCCCAGCGCAAGGATGAAGGTCGGCGCCCTGTAGGGCCGTGCGATGTGGCCGCTGTCGATGCGGTGGATCCACCCGGCATTCAGGTTGAGGAAGTTGAAGATGATGTAGCCGCAATTGCTGACCGCCAGGATGAAGTAGTAGGCGGTCGCATCGACCGACGCGATCGAGAGCAGGATCAGGTTGGTCACCAAGTCCGTCCACATCGCCGCGGTCGGCGCGCCATTGTGGTTGACGTGCGAGAGATAACGCGGCAACCAGCCGTCGACCGAGCCCTGATAGAGCGTGCGCGACGATCCCGCCATCGCGGTGATGATGATCAGGATGAGCGCTGCGATCATCAGGAACACGAACAGGGTGTTGATGAGGGCGCTGCCACCCGCCACCATCGCTCCCATGGCGTGCGCAACGCCGGTGCCGGCCACGATGTCGCCGGCCAGCATGCCCTCGAGGCCGAGATAGCCCTGGAAGGTGATCGGCACCAGGATGAACAGCACCAGGCACAGCAGGCCGGAATAGAAGATGGCCTTGAAGGTGTCGGTCTTCGGGTTCTTGAATTCGCTGGTGTAGCAGATCGCTGTCTCGAACCCGTAGGTCGACCAGGCCGCGATGAACATGCCGCCCAGCACCAAGGTCCAGCCAGTGATGTTCCACGCGCCCGGTTCAGGCGCATAGGCCGCTGCCAACGGCACGAACGGCGAGAAGTTCTCCGAATGGAAGTTGCCGTTGAAGAACGGCACAACGCCAACGATGAGGAGCGTGATGACGATCACCAGCCCCACGACCGTCTGAACGCTGGCGGTACCGAGGATGCCGCGATGCTGAATGGCAAACGCCAGCAGCATCAGGATTGCGCCGATGAAGAAGGTCCAGTTCACCGACAGTGAGACGACGTCACCGAGGTTGATGGAGAACAGCGACCAATTGTGGATCGGCATCAGCGCCATCGTGGCGGCCGCTTCGTCGACAACATTTCCCGCGGCCGTCTGCTGCGCGATATAGGCCGCGATCTGTTCGGCGCCTGGCGTCGGTTCCATCAGATTGAGGATGTAGCCCGCCGCGATGGCCGAGCCGAGCGAGAGCACCGGCGTCCAGGCGACCCAGTTGCACCACACCGACAAGGGCGCGATGAACTTGCCATAACGCAGCCAAGCGGCCGCGCCGTAGACCGAGGCGCCGCCCGACTTGTTCGGGAACAGGCCCGCGATCTCCGCGTAGGTGAAGGATTGGATGAAGCCCATGATCATGGAGACGATCCAGACCGTGTAGGCCGGGATGCCAACCGTGCCGGCGATGCCGCCGATCGAGAACACGACCAGGGCGGGCACGCCGCTGGCAACCCAGAATGCGCCTTTCCAATCGATGGCGCGCTTCAGGACGTTTTCGCCGTTCGCAGTGGTAGATGTTGCGCTACTGACCGACATAGTTCCTTCCCCCAGGTTCAAGTCGCACTCAGGTTGCGAGTCTCCAGCCGCCGGCATCGAATGCCGCCTGCCGATACGCATTGCAAAGATTTCAAGTCCTGTTAGTCCCCTCGCCCGGCCCAAATGGCCCGGTCTTTCCGACAACGCCGGCCAAGCCGACTCGCGGCGGCTTTTGGCCGGATCAATAAATGATGCGCCAGTTTGTCACCCCAATCTAGATCAATTTTGATGAAGTGGTCTGGAATTGGTTCAAATACAAAGGAAAACCCAGCGCCGCCAGACCGTTCAGTCCATCACCGCGCCGACCAATTGTCGCCGCGCGTAGTGCAGATGGTTGGTGATCATGGCGACGGCGCTGTCGACGTCGCGGGCACGGATGGCTTCGAACAGGGCGGAATGGTCGCGGTTGTAGTCCGCGATGCGCTCGGTGGTCAGCACCTTGTCCTTCATCGCCATCCATTGCTGGTGCGCGCGCACCTCGTTGATCTGGCGATAGAGTGAGATCAGCAGCGGGTTGCGTGTCGCCTCGGCGATCGTCAGATGGAACGCCTCGTCCCAGCGCGAAAAGCTCTCGCGCTCCTGGCATTCGCGCTCCTGGCGCTCCATCAGCTCCGACATCCGGTCGATGTCGCGCGCCGCGGCGTTGATGCAGGCGAGGCGCGTCATGTAGGGCTCGAGCGCGATGCGCACGTCGATCAGCTCCAGTGGGCTGGTCTGGTCGGCGACATCCTCCGCCTGAGGTCTTGTCGGGGAGTTGACGAAGGTGCCGCTGCCGATGCGGCGGCTGACCAGGCGCTCGGACTCGAGCTGGTCGAGCGCAGCGCGCACCGTCGTGCGCGAGGTGCCGAATGCTTCGGCCAGCTGACGTTCGGCCGGCAGTTTATCGCCATGGCCGTATTGGCCGGCCTGAATCGCCTGTCTCAGTTGTCCGGTGATCCAGGACGACCCCTTCACGGGGTCATTCACGAGCTTCACCATGGCCTCTCCCTGATCTTCTTGCCGGGTGGAAACGCCGGGTTCTCGCCGATTTTACGGCAGAATGCCGGTCTTGCGCCAGCCAATAACAACCAATCAAACCCATTTCTGTGCCTTTTGAAAAATTGGTTTGTAACCGGCAGGGGCACGGCTATAGTGGCGGACGCCTGTCATCCGCCTCTGGGAAACGGACTCCATGGCTCTTCCAAGTCACGTCAAATACGTCATCGTCGGCGCCGGCATCCACGGCCTGTCGACCGCCTGGCACCTGGGCGAGAACCTGCGGAAGAGCGGGAAGGGCAGCGGCAAGGACATCCTGGTCATCGACAAGACCGGCATCGCCGCCGGCGCCTCCGGCATCGCCTGCGGCGTGGTGCGCAACAACTATTTCCAGCCCGCCATGCGCCGCCTGATGGCGCACAGCGTCTCGGTCTGGGAAAGCGACCCCGAAGCCTTCTCCTATCACCCGGTCGGCTACATGCAGATCAGCCCCGAGGTGATGCACGAGGATGTCGCCAGCATCTACAAGCAGCAGAAGGAGATCGGCTACCCGTCGACCTTCATCGAGGGCGAAAAGGACTGCATGACCTATATGCAGGGCCTGTTCTCCGACTGGCAGGCCGGCGGCATCACCTCCGTCCTGCACGAGAAGAAGGGCGGCTACGCCAACAACACGCGCTCGATCTACGGCCTCGCCAAGAAGGCGGAGAACGAGGACGTGCGGATCGCGACCGGCGTGAAGGTCACCGGCTTCGAGAAGGACGCCTCCGGCGCGGTCAAGGCGGTCCTCACCGACAAGGGCAAGATCGGCTGCGACCAGGTGATCATCGGCGCCGGCCCGTGGGTCAAGCAGGTCTGGGACATGCTGGAACTGCCCAAGGACATCTCGATCAAGGGCCGCGATGGCAAGATGCATCACAACGTGCCGATGTGGACCTTCTGGTCGCTGCAGGAGGGCACGCTTGGCGTCGACCCCAAGCTGCAGCGCACCAATGACGGCAAGATGCCGCCGGTGATCCACGTCGATACCGACGCGCCGCTCGAATCCGATGTCGACGGCAAGCTGATTACCGACAAGCTGTGGGGCATCTACTACAAGCCGGACTTTCACTTCGGCGGCGTCCAGGGCGGCGCGATGCCGTTCAAGGTCAAGACCGCGCCTGAAGCTGTGAAGATCGATCCGTACGGCCCGGAGAGCCCGGATTTCATCGTCGGTGACGATTTCGCCCATATGTGGGTGTCGGCGCTGGCCTTCTGCCAGAAGCGCTTCGAAGGCACCATGCCGAAATACAAGAAGGAGCCGTCGGGCGGCATTGGCAGCTTCACCGCGGATTCGTTCCCGGTGTTCGACCGGTTCTGCGAGAACGTCTACGTGATCGCCGACAGCAACCACGGCTACAAGATGCTCGGCGTCGGCAAGCTGGTGGCGGACGACGTCTGCGGCAACGAGAGCGATCTGCTGCATCCGTTCCGCTTCAGCCGCTTCGCCGAAGGCAAGCTGCATCCGACGTCGCACAGCCCATTCCCCTGGAGCTGATGTCCAGGGCATCCGAGACCAGGAACCGCGCAACGTACCGAGGAGAGTAAACGGCGCAAGGCACATCGGGGCTGACTGAAGCCCGACCAATCGAAAGCGCATCGACTTGCTACAGGGAGCGCGCCGCGCGGTGAAGCAGCGGCGGAAACGAATGCTGGAGACGGAGAGGGGACCGCGATGACCGACTTGGAAGCTCATGTCAATCAACCCGGCCGCAAGGAGCTGGTGAAGAAAGTCCGCGCCAAGATCGACGAGCTTGGCATCACCTATATCTACTACCAGTTCGTCTCGGTGACGGGACGCATCGTCGGCAAGGGCATTCCCGCCGATCATTGGGAAGCGACCGCGGAGCGCGGCTTCCAGCTGGTCTATGGCTCGACCGCCAACCTGTTCGTCGACCGCCACAAGCAATATATCGGCTACGGCCCGGAAGCCTCCGAACTGGTCGGCATTCCCGACCCGGACACCTTCGTGCAGTTGCCGTGGGACAAAAGGGTCGCGCGCGTCTTCTGCACCTGCTTCCGCAATCGCGAGGAAAAGGTCAATCCGGGCGGTCACCTGACCTCCGATTGCCGCGGCAACCTGCGCATCCTGCACCAGGAGTTCCAGAAGAAGCACAAGGGCCTGCATCTGCGCCACGGCTGCGAGCCAGAGATGATGTGGCTGAAGAAGGGCGAGGACGGGTTGCCGGACGGCGGCTATACCAAGCCGAACTGCTATCATATCGACCAGTTCGAAATGCTGCGGCCGGTGTTCCTGCGCGTGGTCGAATATTCGCGCGCCATGGGCCTCGACATGATCCAGGGCGATCACGAGGACGCGCCGGGCCAGCTTGAGCTCAACTTCATGTTCGACGATGCGCTGCGCACCGCGGACCGCCTGACCACCTATCGCCAGATCTGCGCCCAGGTGGCGCGCGAATTCAACATCATCGCCTGCTTCATGCCGAAGCCTTTCATGGGCGTGTCGGCCAGCGGTTGCCACCACAACCTCTCGCTTTGGAAGGGCGGCGAGGAGAAGGTCAACCCGCTCGGCAACGGCAAGAACCTGCCAGGCATGGAAGGGGTCTTCACCTACCGCAAGGGCGGCGAGAACACCTTCATGCCGCTGAAAGGCCAGGCCAAGCCGGGACCGATCGGTTTGAATTGCATCGGCGGCGTGGTGAAGAACGTGCGCGCGCTGACTGCGATCGGCTCCTCGACCGTCAACTCCTATCGGCGTCTGTGGGACACCGGCTTCTGGGCGCCGGTCTATGCCGACTGGGGCTACCAGAACCGCACGTGCGCGCTGCGCATCTCGGCGCCCGGTCGGTTCGAGTACCGCTCGGTCGACGCCGCGGTGAACCCGTACCTGATGGCGGGCGCGCTGTTGCAGGCGTTCGACGACGGCATCGTCAACAAGATGGATCCGGGCGAGCCGGAAGAGCGCAACATCTACGACGCGATGAAGGCCGGCAAGAAGGTGCAGAAGCTGCCGATGTCGCTGGGCGAGGCGCTCGACGCCTTGGAGAAGAACGAGGTCATCAAGCGCGCCATGCCGGACGAGATGTACCGCGTGTTCATGCACTACAAGCGCGACGAGTGGGAGAAGTTCAACGCCACCGTCACCAACTGGGACCTGCAGCAATATTGGGACATCCTGCCCTGATACGGAGGGAATAACTATGTGCGGAATTGCTGGATTGATTCATCGCCGCAAGACCGGCGACGTCGGCACCGAGATGACCAACATGCTGAAGTCGCTGAAGCATCGCGGGCCGGATTCCACCGGCTTCGCGCTTTACGGCCAGCCCAACGGCAGCGAGCTGGTTCTGCGCTTCAAGGTCGCCGAGCAGGATGAGATGAAGAAGGGCTTCGACATCCACGGCCAGGTGAAGGCCCGTCGCGCCGAGGTCGACAAGCGCCTGAAGGAGCTGGGCGCCAAGCTGGTGAAGGTGGAGGAGGCGACCGAATATGCCTTCCGCTATCGCATCGACTTCGGCGGCGACCGGCGCAAGCTGGCCGACTATATCGAGGACGTCGAGGGGGCGGAGATCCTCTCCCTCGGCCTCGGGCTGGAGCTGATCAAGGATCTGGGCGATGCCGCGCGGGTATCGGACCAGTATCACCTCAACGGCTTCATCGGCACCCACGCCATCGGCCACACCCGCATGGCGACCGAGTCCGACGTCGATATCCGCTCGGCGCATCCGTATTGGGCCTATCCGTTCGCCGACGTCTCGGTCGTGCACAACGGGCAGCTCACCAACTACTGGAAGGGCCGCCGCGCGCTCGAGCATCGCGGCCATCGCTTCATGTCGAACTGCGATTCCGAGCTGATCGCGGTCTACCTCGCCGACAAGATGCAGCAGGGCTCCAAGCTCGAGGACGCGATGAAGGATTCGATCAGCGAGCTCGACGGCGTCTTCACCTACATCGTCGCGACCGCGGACTCCCTCGGCATGGCCAAGGACGTGATGGCGGCCAAGCCGATGGTGCTCTACGAGAGCGACGACTTCATCGCGCTTGCCTCGGAAGAGGTGGCGATCCGCAGCGTGTTCCCGCACGAGATCGACACCTGGGATCCATATGAAGGCGAAGTGCGGGTGTGGAAGTCGGAAGCGCGCGCCTGACGCGCGCGCGGAATCAGACCAGTTTCTGGGAGACAAACGACCCATGGCTCAGCGTTCAATGCAGATGGGCATGCACACCGAAAAGCTGTCGGGCAAGAACCAGCAGCGGTTCTTCTCGCCGAGCGAGGAGGAGAACTTCCTCTATCCCGACGGCTACGACGTCGACTTCAACAAGCGCGCCGAGTTCGACGCCGGTCCGCTGTCGGCGAAGGAGATCAATCTCAAGCTGCGCGAGCTGATGAGCCAGGGCAACGGCACCATCGTCATGCACAACCCCGGCGCCAAGCACGGCGTCGCGGTCGGCCTGCTGCAGCGGCTCAACCTGCATATCAAGGGCAGTCTCGGCTATTTCGGCTGCGGCCTGATCGATGGTCCGAACATCAACATCTCGGGCCGGGTCGGCTGGTCGTGCGCGGAGAACATGCTGAGCGGCCGCGTGATCATCGAGAAGAATGCCGGTTCCACCTTCGGCGCGGCGATCCGCGGCGGCGACCTGGTGTGCAAGGGCGATGTCGGCGCGCGCGTCGGCATTGACCAGAAGGGCGGCACCATCCTGATCGGCGGACGCGCCGGCGCGTTCTGCGGCTTCATGATGCAGCGCGGCCGCATGGTCATCCTCGGCGATGCCGGCAAGAACCTGGGCGATTCGATGTATGACGGCACGATCTATGTCGGTGGCAAGATCGCCGGCCTAGGCGTCGACGCGGTCGAGGGCGAGATGACCGACCTCGAGATCGAATTTCTGGAACGCAAGCTGAAGCTCTACGGCCTGCAGGCGCCGAACGGGGTGAAGAATCTCACCAAGATCGTCGCCGGCAAGCAGCTGTGGAACTACGACAATCTCGAGCCTTCCGAAAAGAAGATCGTTCTCTAGGATTCACAGGAAAGGACCCGCAACATGACGCAAGAGAAAGTGGCGCCGCAGGCCAAACCTGTGAAGAAGGTGCGCGATACCAGCCGCCTCGGCCAGAGCCGCATCTTCACCCCCGAGGTGATGGACGACATCCACATCAAGTCCGAGCTCGGCCGCTACCGCATGCGCGGCTTCTCCCTGTTCAAGAAGATCCCGCACTGGGACGATTTGACCTTCTTGCCCGGAACGCTGACGCGCTTCGTGATCGAAGGCTATCGCGAGAAATGCCTGACCAAGACCATTATCGGCCCGCGCGCCAAGCGGCCGCTGGAGCTCGACATCCCGGTCTACATCACCGGCATGAGCTTCGGCGCCCTGTCGTTCGAGGCGAAGATCGCCCTGGCACGCGGCGCCACTATGGCCGGCACCGCGACCTGCTCCGGCGAAGGCGGCATGATCCCGGACGAGCGGCGCTATTCGTCCAAGTGGTTCTACCAGTGCATCCAGTCGCGCTACGGCTTCAACCCGCACCACCTGCAGCTGGCCGATTGCTGCGAGTTCTTCATCGGCCAGGGTTGCAAGGTCGGCCTCGGCGGCCATTTGATGGGCCAGAAGGTGACGGACCAGGTGGCGGAAATGCGCTCGCTGCCGGCCGGCATCGACCAGCGCTCGCCCGCACGTCATCCGGACTGGCTGGGCCCCGATGACCTCGCGCTCAAGATCCAGGAGATCCGCGAGGCGACCAACCACGAGATCCCGATCCAGCTGAAGCTGGGCGCGGCGCGCGTCTATGACGACGTGCGCATGGCAATCAAGTGCGGCCCGGATTCGATCTATATCGACGGCATGGAAGGCTCGACCGGCGCCGGCCCGCACCTCGCGACCGAGGATACCGGCGTGCCCGGCATGGCGGCGATCCGCCAGGCCCGCAAGGCGCTGGACGACCTCGGCATGTCGGGCGAGATCTCGCTGGTCTATGCCGGCGGCATTCGCAACGGCTCGGACGTCGCGAAGGCGCTGGCGCTCGGCGCCGACGCGATCGCGATCGGCCACTCGGCGCTGATGGCCTTGAACTGCAACAAGGACATCCCGGAAGCCGACTATGAGAAAGAGGTCGGCGTCGAGGCGGGCTATTGCTATCACTGCCACACCGGGCGCTGCCCGGTCGGCGTGACCACGCAGGATCCGGAGCTGCGCAAGCGGCTCGATCCCGATGCGGCGGCGGAGCGGGTCTACAATTTCCTGCACACGCTCACCATCGAGGCGCAGATGATGGCGCGCGCCTGCGGCAAGACCGACGTGCATTCGCTGGAGCCGGAAGATCTCGCCGCCCTCACCATGGAAGCCTCGGCGATGGCGATGGTGCCGCTCGCCGGCACCCAGCACACCGTCGGCCGGCCCGAAATGACGCGCTACTAAAGGAGACTTGAGCCATGGCCAACACCAAGACTCAGGACGTCGACAAGTTCATCAAGGACGCCGCCGGCCTCGACACCAAGCGCGAGAAGGAAATCGGCCAGCACATCGGCTATCGCTACGATGTGAACCTGGTGCCGGACTACAAGCGCCTGCCGCCGTTCCTCGAGAAGTATATCGAGATGATGGGATGGGACGACCTCAACTGGCTCGAGGACGTCCACATGGGCTACGAGGAAGGCCGCCCCGCGATCTTCGACCGCAACGTCAACGGCTGGATCACCATCCCGCCCGATTTGAAACTCCCGGAAGACCAGCAGGGCCGCGACATGCTGGCCCGCGAGATGCTGATCAAGTTCCAGATGTCGAAGAAGCACCCGCTGTGGGATCTGAAGCGGGCGTATAAGAAGTTCTAGAACCGATCATCCCGAACAGCCGCGGCGGCGGTTGATGCGGGAATGCCCGCCTTGACATCCAGTGCGCCCTGAACAGAAGGTGGCGAAACACCTTCTGTGACGGCAAATGCTCCCAGAGTCCGGCGGCGCCTCGGCCGATTTCGTGGCCGCGCTGCAACGCATCTCAGCTGATCTCAAGGCGGACCGGACGTGCTTGCCGCAGGTCCGAGACGTGAGCCCACCGCCGGTGCTTTGCCCCGGAACCGACAGCCTGGTCCGCTTCCTGCCGCTCATCGACAAGACGACGCTGCCGCATGCCGGCGCGTTGCAGCGACTGGATGGCAAGAGCTGGCGGTTCGTCGATCTCGCCGCGTTCGAGGGCGCCGATTTCGCGTATGCGGTCAGCCGGTCCTTGTTGCATCGGTTGCCGACCGAGCATGAGATCGAAATGGCGCAGTCGGCCGAAGGGCGGTTCCGATTGCTACTCGCAGTCGACTGCGAGGCGCGGCGCCTGAATGGACCGGGCCGCCTGATCGGCCTCTCCCCAGCAAAGCGGCTCTATCGCGTGCTGCGATCTCTGGAGATGCTGCGGCTGCGCCCGCTCGCGGCAGCGGTGCATATGCTGCTCGATCGGCGCGCGCGGCGGACGTTCGCGAAACATCATGATCGGATCGCCGCGCGGCGGCAGTTGCTGGCCTCGCTCGTGCCGACGCGTGACGGGTCATAGGCCCATGGCGTCGATCGTCGTCGCCAGCTTCTATCCAGCCTATCCGTTCCTTCACGGCGGGCAACGACGCATCTTCTTCCTGTCGCGTGAGCTCTCGCGCGATCACGCGGTCGCCGTCGTCACCCTGGCGCGGGGCGGCCCGCTCAAGTATCTCGAGTTCGAGCCCAACCTCACCATCATTCGTGTGCCGGCCGAACAGCCATACGCCGAGCTGGAGCAGCGCCAGCAGCGTGAGCGGAAGGTTCCGCCGGACGCCACCTATTCCGCCCACTGGAATCAGTGCCGGCTCTACCAATCGATCCTGCGCGAGCGCATGCAAGGGAGCAGCCTCGCCATCTCGGCGCACCCCTATTCGCTGCACGCGATCAAGGACGCTCAGGGCGATCGGCGGATCCCCATTCTCTACAACGCACACAATGTCGAGGTCATTCAGAAGAAGGTCGTGCTGGAGAAATCCGCCGAGATCATGCCGCTGATCCGCACGATGGAGGCGGAGATCATCGCCGACAGCGCGGCCCTTGCCGTGTGCACCGACTTCGACCGCGATGCTTTCATCTCCGAGTATTCAGTGCCGGCGGACAAGGTCGCCGTGATCGAAAACGGCGTCGACTGCGCGGCGGTGCCGATCCTGTCGCCGGAGATCAGGCAGCAATGCCGGCGCCAGCTTGGCCTCGACGGCCGCTTCACCGCGCTGTTTGGAGGCAGCGAATACCCGCCGAACATCGCTGCCGTGGAGTGCATCCTGTCAGCGGCAGCGCACCTGCCCGACATCACGTTCGCCATCCTTGGCACAGTGTGCAGCTTTCCGGGATTGCAGAGGGCGCTGCCTGCCAACGTGCTGATGCTTGGTCAGCTCCCGGAGGCCGAGAAATGGCTGGCCTACGTCGTCAGCGACCTTGCACTCAATCTTGTGGTGTCCGGCTCCGGCTCGAACGTGAAAATGTTCGAGTATGCGGCCGCCGGCCTGCCGATCTTGTCGACGGAGTTCGGCGCGCGCGGCACCGGATTGCGGCCTGGCGAGCACTACTATCCGACCAGTCCAGAGGACTTCGCGGCGCAGATCGTGGAGCTCGCGGGCGCCGATCGCGCGGCCCTGGCGCAGGTCGGCGCCGCCGCCAAGCGGCAGGTCCAAGAGACCTCGGACTGGCAGGTGATCGGCCGGCGCTACCGGGCGCTGGTGGCGGAGCTGATCGACGGCCAGTGACGAAAGTCAGGCGTCCGTGCGCCAGGTGCTGGCGTGCGGCCAGTCGGGCTTGAAGCTCAGCACGCGGATCTGCGGGGGCATGTTCGCGTTGAACATGTGGTTGTGCCAGTAGGTGGCCTGGAAGAAGTCATGGCTCTCCGGCAGTTCGGTCACCGTGCAGGGGATGCGGTATGCCTCGGTGAACTGCTCGAACTCCAGCACGCATCGGCCGAGGTGCAGCAAGCTCGCCGGCAGTTCTGACACCGGACCGAACAACGCCGTCATCTCGTCGCTGAAATTCCTCGGATACTGGAAATAGGCGGACGAGAGCAGCTCCAGAACCTTGTCGTAGCGTTCGATCGGGTCATGTGTCTTCTGGTACTGGAAGCGCATCAGCTGGGTGTTGTTGGCGGAGTCGTGCTCCACGATCAACACGATGATGCCGGGCGACAGCTCGTCCCCGCCAGGCGACAGCACCTTGGGCCGCATGCCATCCAGCGGCCGCCCGCCGGCCTGGCGGGCGGACAGCTGGCGCAAGCGGCATTGCCAACCCAGAAAGTCGTCGCGCAGCTGCTGGGCGGCGACGTCGGTCAGCACCACGTTGTTGTCGGGATGAGTCACGCCGGTCACACCGACCATTCGACCGCGCGATACTTGCCCTGGTGGAACAGCAGCGGCTTGATCGCGGGGTCGTGGCGCATGCGGATGACGCGGCCGACGAAGATCACGTGGTCGCCGCCGTCATAGGTATGCTCGGTCCGGCACTCGAAGTTGGCGGCGCAGCCGGGCAGGATCGGGCAGCCTGAATCCCACAATTCGAAGTCGATCGCCGCCCATTTGTCAGCCGAGGCTTTGGCGAAGCGGGTCGAGAGCTCGGCCTGCTCCAGACTCAGGACGTTGACGGCGAAATGGTCGGTGGAGAGGAAGGACCGCATCGAATAGGCCCCGCGGGCGAGGCTGAACAGAATCAGCGGCGGGTCCATCGACACCGAGTTGAAGGAGTTGGCCGTGATCCCGATGCACTGCCCGCGCGGGTCGATCGTGGTGATGATGGTGACGCCGGTCGGGAAACAGCCCAATGCGCTGCGAAACTCGCGCGGGTCGATCCCCGAATTCTGAAGTCCAGTATCTTGCTGCATCCTTGCAACCAATTCAGACCAATTTCCGACCGACCGAGCCTTTTGGTCGTTGATCGGAATCCCGGCATCTTTTAGCATTTCTTCTGGCGCCACAGTAGTGCGGAAGCACCGGCCAAGGCGCCTTTCCCGGAAGGGGGATTGCCTATGCTGATCGATCGCCGCGTGCCCAACCTGCCCAGCGGAGTCGAGCGCTACCGCGTGCCGGGAGGCGGCGCGGCGGTGGTCCCGATCTCGGCCGGCGACCGGATCACCGTCATCGATGTCGAGGGGCGGCAGCCTTGTGAAGTGCTGGCGACGGATGCGTCCGGCCGCGTTGATCCGGGCCTGATCGGCGGCAAGGTCTGCGGCATCGCCGACGGCTTGCGCGCCATCCTGGCGAGCGGATCGGACAGCGCGCGCGTGGTGCTGGGCGGGCTGCGCCGGCGCAACATCGATCTCGGCGAGGCCAAGGCGGTGCGGCTGTTCGGCGGCGACAGCACGGCGGGCGCGCAGGAAGAGTTCACCGCGCAGGGCTTAGGCGTGCTGATCGTCGCGGCGCCGGGCGAGGCGATGACGCCGGAGGCGCAGGATACGGCGACCGAGATCGAGGTGCGGATCGCGCGCGCCAGCCCGCGCTCCGAGGAATTCGCACTGCTGCCCGATCCGCTCGCGGACGCGCGGCTGGATTTCGAAGTGCCGCGCTCCTCCGCCCGCGCCTACGAGGTGAAGGAAGGTGACTACATCCAGATCGTCGACCTGTTCGGCCGGCAGTGCTCGGACTTCCACTGCCTCAATGCGCGTGCGCTGCAGGAGGGGATCGAGCGCGATCTCGACAACACGGTGACGCGCACGCTGCTGGGGCGCGGCTATCCGGGGCCGGGCCTGTTCGCCAAGGTGTTCGACCAGGATTTCCAGCCGCTGGTGGAGCTGGTGCAGGACACCTGCGGGCGGCACGACAATTTCGCGCTGGCCTGCACGGCGAAATACTACGAGGACATGGGCTATCCGGGCCATGCCAACTGCTCGGATAATTTCAGCGACGCGCTGGCGCCCTATGGCGTGAAGCGGCGGCGCGGCTGGGCGGCGCTCAACCTCTTCTACAACACCGGCATCGACCACAATAACGTGCTCTATCTCGACGAGCCGTGGTCGCGGCCCGGCGACTTCGTGCTGTTCCGCGCGCTGACCGACCTGGTGTGCGTGTCGTCGGCCTGCCCGGACGACATCGACGCCGCCAATGGCTGGAACCCGACGCCGGTCCACATCCGCACCTATCCGGCCAAGGAGCGCTTCTCGCGCGCGGTGGCCTTCCGCAGGACTCCCGATGCAGAGGCTCAGATGACCAAGGAAACCGCCTTCCATCCGCGCCTCTCCGCGCTCACGCGCAACTTCACGGAATACCGCGGTTACTGGCTGCCCAGCCGCTTCAACAACGAGGGGCCGATCGGCGAATACTGGGCCTGCCGCGAGCGCGCGGTGATGATCGACCTCTCGCCGCTGCGCAAGTTCGAGGTGACCGGGCCCGATGCCGAGACGCTGCTGCAACGCGCGGTGACGCGCGACGTGCGCAAGCTGTCGGAAGGGCAGGTGGTCTATTCCGCCATGTGCCACGAGACCGGCGGCATGCTCGACGACTGCACGGTGTTCCGCCTCGGCAAGGACAACTTCCGCTTCATCGGCGGCGACGAGGCGAGCGGCCTCGTGCTGCGCGAGCTGGGGCAGAAGCTGGGTCTGCGCGCCTGGGTGCGCTCCTCCACCGACCAGCTGCACAATCTCTCGGTCCAGGGACCGAACAGCCGGGAGATCCTGAAGCAGGTGGTATGGACGCCGCCGGCGCAGACCAGCATCTCCGAGCTGCAGTGGTTCCGCTTCACCATCGGCCGCATCGGCGACTTCAACGGCGTCCCAGTGGTCGTGTCGCGGACGGGCTACACCGGTGAGCTGGGCTACGAGGTGTTCTGCCACCCGAAGGATGCAAGCACGGTGTTCGACGCGATCGCGGAAGCCGGTAAGCCGCACGACATCGCGCCCTGCGGGCTCGAGGCGCTGGACATGCTGCGCATCGAGGCCGGGCTCATCTTCTACGGCTACGAATTCTGCGACCAGACCGACCCGTTCGAGGCCGGCATCGGCTTCACCGTGCCGCTCAAGACCAAGACCGAGGATTTCGTCGGCCGCGAGGCGCTGCTCAAGCGCAGGGACCATCCGCAACGCCAGCTGGTCGGCCTCGACATTGCCGACAACGAGGCGGCGGCGCATGGCGACGGCGTCTTCATCGGCCGCAACCAGATCGGCGTGGTGACCAGCGGTACGCGCTCGCCGATCCTGAAAAAGACCATCGCGCTGGCGCGCCTTGATGTGACCCATGCCGGGCCCGGCGCCGAGGTCGAGGTCGGCAAGCTCGACGGCAAGATGAAGCGGATCCCGGCCAAGGTCGTGCGCTTCCCGCACTACGATCCGGAGAAGACGCGGGTCCGGTCATAGCCGCGCATGTCCGTTCAGAGCGCGGCATCCGCCGTTCAGAGTGAGTCCCGCACCAGCATCCGGCTCGCCTATGCCGACGTAGCGCGGCTGATCGGTATTTTCCTGGTCTATCTCGGCCACGTGGTCGAGCGGATGATGTATCTCGGCAATGTCGCCGCTGCGCACCAATACAAGCTCATCTACTCCTTCCACATGCCGCTGTTTTTCGTGTTGTCAGGGTTGATCGCGAAGGACTGGGCAGCGGAGCAATCGATCGGGCAGTTCGCCAAGTCGCGGTTCTTCTCTCGGATCGTGCCGTTGATCTTCTTCAACGCCGCCATGGCGCTGCTCAGCCTGATCCACAAGCCGGACTTCCCGCCGATCCCGCTCGCGACCGGCGCGGACTATGCCAGCACAGCGCTGATGACGGCCCTGCAGCTGCCGGTGTTCAACGTGCCCACCTGGTTCCTGATGTGCCTGGTGGTGGTGGAATGCATCCACTATGCGGTGTTCCGGTTCCTGCGCGGATCGGACGCGCGCATCCTGGTCGCGGTCGTCTTGTTCTATCTGGCGGGCTACGCGCTCAACAGCCGGTTCCAGTTCTTCCAGCCCGGCAACTATGCGCTGCCGAACTGGTGGATTGCCTACGAGGCAATTACCATGTACGCGCTCTACTTGGTGGGCGTGCTGGTGCGGCGGTGGGGCTGGCTCTCCGATGATGTTGCGTGGTTCATGCTGGCGCTGCTCGCGATTATTGGCTTCGCGATTGTGCTTTTCACGTACGATCTAAATCAGGGGCCGTTCCGGATGAAGATCGACGCGGTGGTGATACTTGCCGCCGCACATGGCCATATCCTGTGGTTCCCGCTGACGGCGCTGGCCGGAACACTGGCCGTGCTCGCGCTCGGCAAGTTGCTGGAGCGCGCGGACTGGATGGCCTGGCTTGGCCGCAATGCACTGACCCTGTTCTGCCTCAATGGCATCGTCTATCACCACGTCAACGGGCCGTTCGCGGCCTGGTTCATGGGCGGCATGCCGCAGGACGGCTGGGTGGTGGCGGCGAGCGCCGCTCTGCTCTCGCTCCTCAGCATCGCCCTGGCAGTACCGCTGGTCGCAACCCTCAATCGCTGGTTGCCGCAGCTGGTGGGGCGCCCGACGGTATCCGGTCCTTTGTTGCCCCGCCTGCTTTAGCCGTTCGGAACAATTTTCGGTCGACCGGCTTGTCTGGAGGACGGCAACAAGATCGGACAGGACCATGGAAAGCGCGACCACGCACAGCTTTGATCTCTATCGGATTTTCATCGGGGACCAGCCCCTGAGCTTCCTGATCGAGATCCTGTTCCGCACCGCGGTCATGTATCTCTATGTTCTGCTGGTGCTGCGCCTGCTGGGCAAGCGCGGCATGGGCCAGCTCTCGCCGTTCGAATTCACCATTATCATCGCGCTCGGCTCGGCGGTCGGCGATCCGATGTTCTACCCGGAGGTGCCGCTGCTGCATTGCCTCGCGGTCGTGACCGTGGTGGTGGCGATGACGCGCTTCGTCACCTATCTCTCGAACCGCTCGGAGGCGGTGGAGGATTTCCTCGAAGGACAGCCCTGCAGCATCGTCACCGACGGCGAGCTGAACCTCAAGGCAATCGATGGCGAGCGGTTCTCCCGCGAGGAACTGTTCATGCTGCTGCGCGAGCGGAACGTGAGCCAGCTGGGGCAGGTGCGGCAGGCCTACCTCGAGCCGTCCGGCGCCATCAGCGCGTTCCGGGCGACAGAAGATGAGTGCAAGCCTGGTCTGCCGATCATCCCGCCGTTCGACGAGTGGACTCCCGCACAGAAATTTGCCGTGACCGGCGCGGCGCGCGCGCCCGGCGTGCCATACGCGTGCTGGAAATGCGGCCACGTCGAGGAAGCCGGCGGCGCGGGCTCGTCGGCCCAATGCAACCGCTGCGACGGCGAGCATTGGACCTTGGCGCAAGTCGACCCCTTTGAGTCCGGGTGCCACAGGTAGTCATGTTGACGGCGCTTCGCCAATCGTCCGTTGGTCACGGTCCATAGGCAATGAACGTGCCGGAAGCCACCTTCAGCGGCGTGTGGCTACGTCGATCTGGTGCAGCTTGCTCAGCAGCACGGAGTGCAGGTGATCGACCTTCTCGTGCAGGTGCGAGACCTCGAGCTCGGCCTTCAGATTGACCTCGTAGTCGACGTCGGCGCGGATGCGGTCCTTGGCCGATTGGCGGTTCTGGCTGAGCAGCACGATCACCGACAGGAAGATCGCCTCCAGCGACACGCACATGGTAAGCAGGCCGAACGGGAACGGATCGAACGCGGGCAGGCCCGGGATGGTGTTGATCCCGATCCAGATCAGGAACCACGCGACGTGCAGGCCGAGGAACGGCAAGCTGCCGCTGAAGTCGGCGATCACGTCGGTGATGCGCTCCATCACCGTCACCTTGGCTTCGGTCTCCTCGTTGGCATTGCGCGTCGCCATCTGGCGCAGGCGGCTGGTGGTGGTGCGCATGCGCCCGCCCATCACCGCCATCATGTCGAGTGCGACTTCCGGGTGGCGGCGGATGAAGTCGACCAGCGTGGCGCGGTCGAGAACCAGCAGCTCGGCGTCCTCGGTCACCGTGGCATTGGCGGTACGGGCGCCGCTGTCCAACAGCGACAGCTCGCCGAACAGATCGCCGCGCGCGGCCGTGGTGAGCACGAGCTTCTGGCCCAGCTTGTCCGTGGTCGCCAGCTCCACTTGGCCGGAGCAGACCACATACATGCGGTCGCCGGGTTCGCCCTCCTGGAAGATCCGGTAGCCGACCGGAAAATTGGCCTGCTCCATCATCTGGGCCAGAGCGGTGCGCTCGTCGGCATCCAGCAGATGGAACAGCGGCACTTCGGCAAGCAGCGAAACGAGCGGCGACATACTGTCCATCCTATCCTATGAACCGGGGCCCCCCGGATGGAAGCGCCCATAGTCGCGGCCTTCTGCGCCCGCCGCAACCCGGAAGGCATGTGTCGGCGATCACACCGCGGCCGGTTTACCGGATGGCAGGAGGGCCGGAACACGTCCGGCCCTTGCCTCTGCACTGCATGTCGCCGGCTGGGAGCCTACGAGCTGTCGACAATGAGAGATCTCCCGACCGCATCCGGGTCGGTGGTGGCGATGGTCGCCAGCAACAGAGGGCCGGTCGCCGGATTGTTGTCCTCATCGACGAAGAGCTGGGCCGTGCCGCTGCCGACCGTGACCTGGATCATGCCGGTGCGTACCTGTGCGCTGAGCGGGCCGAGAGTCGCTTCCAGCGAATCGAACAGAGGATCGACCGGTGGGCGCTCCGCCGAAGCCGGCGGCGGTTGGGAACACGACCTCCGGTCCGGTTGCGGCGATCACCAGCGGCAGGTCGACCTCGCTGCCATCGTCGGCGAGGATCGTGACATCCTCGCGCAGGTCCGCGGCGACATAGTTCTGAAGGATGTAGGTGCGTGCGCCGGACCGGATCGCAAGGTTGCGATTGCTGTCGAGGCGCGCGCGCAGGCCCTGCGGGTCGAATGGCAGGGGAATGGTGTCGCCCGCCACGACCGGCAGCACGCCGACCACCTCAAGCTGCGCCGGTTGCGGCGCGGCCCGCTGTTCTTGACGCGTCTCGCTCAATCGCTCCAGGTGCGTCATGCGATCTCCGGAGAGACATGGCCGCCAAATCGACGCGTGGAGCCGCCCCTCAGAGGAGCCGGAATCGTCACGCGATGCGAAAGTCTGAGTCGAATGCCGAAGGCGAAAACGAACTGCGCGCGTCATATTGCGCGGTTGTTCACGCGGTAAGGAGCCAATGCTATCAGCGGCGGGGTGCGCGCTTCAAGGCGTGATGAGGCTGGTCCGCTGGGCGGCGAGCATCCGGTTCAGCTCGGCCAGGATGCCGGCGGGAAAACGGATGGAATGGGTTTCGCCTGCCTGCGTGAGGATGCTGATTTCGAGCGCGCCATCGGGGGTGAGCGCGGCCTGATCGAGCGCGGCCGGCGGCAGCGCGAACGAGGCCGCCTCATAGGTCCGGCAACCGGAATCAGTGCAGGTGTCGAGCGGCTTCAGCGGCTCGATCGAGGCCTGGATCTGCGACGAGGAAGCGGCTGTGCGGTGAGGCGGAAAGCGCGGGTCCGCGAGGCGCCAGCCCGTGATGCCCCAGGCTTGGCCGCCGTGCAGCATGCGCACGCCGATCGAAAGCCGGATGTCGCCGGTCTCGCGCCAGCGGGTCGCCATCATCGACCAGGCCAGATCGTCGGAACCCGCCGCACGATAGGGCGGCGTGAAGTAGGCGACATACGGCGCGGCGGGATCGTCGGTCACGGTGACCGCTTGCGCCGGGGGATCCCAGCGCCGGGGCTCCTCGGGCGACAGGCCCGAATCGGCCACGACGGGTCCGACCAATCCGGCCGCCATTGCCAGGCCGATGCACCAGGAACGCACGATATTTCCCAAGAAAAACAAAGCCAGTCGCATTCTTGCAGCGGAGCCTTGCTATTTCGCTAACGATGCGGGGTATGGCAGGCGCGCTAGGCGCCGGTCTCGATCAGGGCACGTGCGAGCGCGAGGTCGTCCGGCTCCGTGATCTTGATATTCCGCCGGTCGCCGGGCACGAACCGGGTCGGCGTGCCGGCGGCCGCCAAGACTTCGAGAACGCTGGGATCGCCCGGCAGGGCGGGACAGGCGAGATAGGCGGCCCGCAGTTTTTCGCGCGAAAGCCCGACCGGCTTTTGGCCGATCAGGATCGCGCCCGGCGGGTGCAGGGGGCTGCCGTACTTGTCGTAGAGGAACTCGGTGTTTGACACGGCCGGAGCAGATGCTCCATGGATCACGGCCGCGTCCAGGACGCGCCTGACCAGCGCGGGCGAGGCGAACGGGTGCACGACGTCGTGCAGCAGCAGCCAGGGAGCCGATGCCCGCTCAACGAGCCTGCGCGTCGTCTGGCTCCGGCTTTCCCCACCGGCGATCACGGCGACCCGGTCGCCGGCGACCAGCGCCTGCGCCCTGGCAAGGTCCGCGCTCGGAACCGCCACGATGATATGGTCGGCGATCCCGCGAAAGAGGGCGATCGACCGTTCCAGAAGAGTTTGCCCACCCAGAATGACGAACGCCTTTGGACCTTGTCCCAGGCGGCTGCCGCTGCCGGCGGCCTGGATGAGCGCCTGCACCACGCGCCCCGGATCGGCGTCAGTGGCCGGCATTGCGGCTTCTACCGAGCAATGCGTCCGTGATGTTGCGCAGCGCGGTTCGGGTCTCGCGCGGTGCGCCAGCGACCTGGGGCGCGCTCGGCCCGTCTGCCTCGTCGAGCGCGCCGAAGTATGCGCTTCGGCCGTGGCGATTGATTGCATCCAGCGATGCCAGATCAAGCACCTTGAACGGCGGTTGCGCGTGCTCCGCGACGTAGCGGTTTTTCTTCGAGATGTGCTGCCTGAGTTCGCACTGGAGCTTCTTGAATCGCTGCGTGACCGCCCGTTCCCCGTTCGTCATGAATTCCAGGAGCGTCGCGAGGTGAATGCCGACACGTTCGCCCGGAACACGGAGCGCCAGCTCGCCATCCACGAGCTCGAAGAGATGAAGCAGGTTGCAATGATTCGTCGGGTCGAGCTTGTGATTGAAGAGCTCCAGTCCGCGCGTGCTGACCAGCAGAGCATACGCGTTGTCGTAGACGCAAAATGCCTTGCGCACGTCCCGCTCCGGTGCGTCGGGCTGGTTGGCCGTGAAGTTCTGCGAAAAGCAGACGGCATGCTCGCCGCCGAAGGCAAGACTGGTCCCGGATTCGCTGAAGGGGAGCGCTGCGGGGACCTTCGCGAGATCAAGGCAGGTTGGCGCGAGATCGACCGTGCTTGCCATGCGATAGTCGTCCATGGCCGGCAACGCCGGATCGCGAATGAGCAGCGGGGCGTGGGTGACATGAGAGTACGGTTCCGCGCCGTGCGTCACGCCGCGCTTGAAACCGTGCGTCCAGAAGTCGTCGCCATGATCGCCGAACAAGACCACCACGGTTTCGTCGAGCACGCCATGGCGCTCGAGCAGGTCGAACAGTGCGCCCACGATCCGATCGGCGACGGCGCAGGCGCCGCTGACCAGATCGTCGATGCTGTCCGAGAAGGATTCCAGCGCGATCGCATGCCCGATGTGGGTGACGAGATTCCACACATAGATGGCAAATGGCCCCTGTGCGATCGCTGTCTCGAACTTTGCCAGCAGTTCCGCAAAATCACTGGTCGTCCAGACTGGAGGCAGCGAATTGGCAAGCAGCGGCATCATGGGGCCAATGCTAAAGGCGCTCACGCACAAGAACTCGGTCCGATAGCCCCTGGACTCGAGGATGGAGAACAGACTCGGATTGTTGGCTGCAGGCCGCGCAAGCCCCGGCGCGGCATCGAGCTCGAAGCTATTGCCATGCAGCAGGCTGGTCATGACCATCTGTGTCGACGTGGCCGAGGAGAAGTAAGACCGGAATCGCCGCGTGCTCGGCATGATTCGCAGCAGATTTGGAAAGGACTCCGGAAAAGCGTTCAGCGTCTGCCAGCTGATGCTTTCAAGATGGATGAACAGGAGATTCTTGTGCCCGTGATGCAAGAACTGCTCCCGGAGCCAGCGATTCTAGCGGCTGCCCATGCGACGCTGCCGGAATATTGCATCAAAATCGAGTCCAGACAACCGCGCGCGCGGTCGCCACAGGCGGCCCTCGCCCAGGCCATATCGTGTGAAATGCTCCCAGCCGCTGGCGAAGTGGCCTTGCGCGACGGCGCGTTGAACGTCCGGGTGCTGGCACACGTAGTACATCTCGTCGAAATCGGCAGGGTCCGGAAGAGAGGCAGCGGGCCGATTGGTCGGGAGATCGGACGACGCCAAGTCGACATACGCGCGCCAAGGAGGGACCGGTCGCAAAGTGAGATTGTTTTCATCGATGAGATGCCGGTAGCCGATGGTCTGATGGACATTTTGCGGGTCGATCAACCGGAACTTCTCGAAGCGGGCCTGGCGGTCGGCCTTGTTCATCATGCTCAGATGGAACAGGTAGGCATTGGCATTGGCTTTGGGCGCGTTGTCCAGCTCGACGGGAAACCAGGGTCGGTGCATGACCGCAGGGCGCGGCGGAAGCTTGGTTGGCAGCTTGAACATGCGCGGCGTCCAGCGCGGCCCATTGCGGCCGTCGACCCGGAAATGCTGTGGCGAGTTCCAGAGATTGACGATGCGCACGCATCGGATGAGCCTGCTTGTCCGCTCGCCCTCCTCGGCTTCCGCGTGCAGGCGATCCAGGAAGCGGGCTTCGAACCGCTCGTCGGCGTCCGCGCAGACGACCCACTGTGCACCCAGCCTGGCCGCTTCGACCAGCAGGCGATGACGGTTGCTGGTCTCGTTCGCATGGGGCAGTCCGGCTCGGTCTTCGGCGAGGATGGAGACGACACGGGGCTCGCTGCGGAGGATTTCAAGAGTGCGATCGGTCGAGCAGTCATCCAGAGCGATGATGCCATCCACGGCATGACGCATGTGATGGAGAAAGCCGGGCAGGTAGCGTTCTTCGTTCCGGACGGCAATCAGGCAAAATACGTTCATCCCGCTCGTCCTGCTGATCCCGTGCCACCATCGGCGATTGTAGAACAACACAACCCCGCCGGGATTGGCAATCTGCTACCGCGCGGGCCGCCTTGAATCAAAGAGGCCGGGACGTTGCCCGGCCTCTGTCGTCGTCTGTCGGAAGAAGACTATCTATTGGGCGGCCTTTGCGCCGTCGGCTTCGGCGGCCAGCTTGCGGGCAAGCTCCCGTTTCTGCTCGGGCGACATCTTCTTCACTTCGTTCTGGATGGCGCGCTCGTTGATCGCCTGGTTCCAATAATCGAGCGATTCCATGCCGAGCAGGGCGAACTTGCCGACGAATTGCCGCAGCACCTCGTTGGTCGGGCCCATGACCCAGCCGGCCTTGCCGTCGCGCAGGTAGCGTTCGATGCCGAGGCCGGGCTTGTAGCCGGTGCCGCCGCAGGCATGCAGCATCTTGTCGGTGACGTGCGCCACGTTCTTGGCCGCGGCGAACTTCACCTGCCACATCCACGACAGGTACTGCGCGCGGGGCAATGCGGTCAGGTCCTTGTGGATCGACCAGTCGCAATCGTTGGTCACCGCGTCCATCGCCTGCGCCATCGAGTAGTCCATCAGGCGGCAGGCGTTGGTGTCGATGATGGCCTCGCCCACATAATCCTGGATGGTCGGGTAGTCGCAGACGCGCAGGCCGACGTCGACGTGCTTCTTCTTGGTGGTGTGCGACTTGGCGATGTCGATCATCGCCAGCGAGATGCCGTTCCAGCAGGCCGACGAGCACAGAAGGAAGAAAGGATCGACGCACTCGTCGTTGGAATTGGCGCCGTCATTGACCGGGCCGACCAGGCGATTCTCCGGAATGGTCCGGTTGTTGACCACCAGCGGACCGGATTGGTTGCCGCGCAGGCCGAGGCCGTCCCAGTTGGCGGGATCGGCCTCCACCTCGTTGCCCATGATCAGGAAGCACGACAGGTTGGCGTAGTTGCCGCCGAAATCCGGCGACGTGGTCTGGACGATATACCAATCGGCGAAGCCGCCGGAGGTGGTCCACGACGCCTTCTTGGTGACCTGCCAGCCGCCGTCGACCCGCTTGGCGCTGGAGGAGACCGGATACCAGAAGTGCGAGCCGGTCTCCGGATCGGAGTAGGACAGCGTGCCGACCAGGCAATCCTTGTCGATGCGGCTGAGGATGTCCTTGAGCGCCGCATTGTCGTGGTGGCGGAACAGCGCCGCCGCGACCGCGCCAAGGTGCATGGTGTAGCACATGGCGGTCGACGGGCAGCCGTAGCGCGCAATGGTCTCGACCGCCATCGCCGCGGCCACGTGGTTCTGGCCCATGCCGCCCAGCTCCTTCGGCACGATCAGGCCGAGGAAGCCCGCCTTGGCGAGGGACTGGAAGTTCTTGCGCGGATAGAGCAGCTTCTTGTCGCTCTCGACCGCATTTTCGCGCATCGAAGTCTGGCAGAGGTCGATGAGCGTCTTTTGGAGTTTCTTCTGCTCGTCGGTCAACAGCCACTGCGGATCGAACTCGTAGCCGAGACCCCAGAACGGGTCCTTGCCCCACATCTTGACGTCAGTCATTCCCGCGCTCTCCCTTGCTTAGGCGTTGACATCGACTGGTTTGCCGGCGCGCTCCCTGATCCGCCGGGTGGTCCAATGCACCATCCTAGCCAATTCCCCCCGGGCGAACCAAGACGGCCACCGGTATAGGAAGGGACTAGACCGCTTCTGAGCCATTTCAGAGCCAATTAAACCAATTCTGGTCCAGCCTGTCAAAGCAACTTCGGGGTTCGGGGTGGATACCGAGAGAACTGCCGGAAAATCGGCGCTGGCTGGCCGGTAGGATATGGTCCGCCGTTAACAAATTCATGGTGAGGGGGCGGCGTGTCCAAGGCGGGGCACGCCGGTGTCATCACCAAAGGCCCCCAACCAATGGTCGGCGCCTTTGCTCGTCGCTCCCCCATCACTGCCACGCCAAGGGTGAAATTCGATTCGTCGGGTGATGATCGCCCAACGCGAATGTCGAATGCTGGTGGAGAGATGTGGCGACGAACGGGCTCACGAGCGTGCGCAAAGAATAGCACTATCGAGCGCCGATCCGTGTGCGACTCCCTCCCATCGCTTCAGGTGATGACGGAAATCGTGGCGTAAGCGATCCGTAAGCCGCCATCAGCAACCATCGCGCCAAGAACAGCCAACACTCGCAAACAGTGGGGAGCGCGCGATGAGGCGAACGACGCGACGCATGATCGAGCGACTGGAGCCCTTCGCGGAACTGCCGAAGAAGGCACCCGGCGCGCTCGGCGCGAAGGTGGACGGTGACGGCAAGGATGGCGGTCACAAGGAAACGGCGGCGCGTCCTCAACGGGCCGCCGCCAAGCCAAGGGCCAAGTGAGGCACGAACGATGCACGTCACCGCGCTCCTGTTGGCTGCGATATTCGTGGTCGCTCTCGATCAGTCGACCAAGTCGCTTGTGCTGGCGGCGCTGAGAGAGGGGCGGGTCGTCGGCGTCGGGTTCCTCGCGATCCGGACGGTGCTGAACCGGCGCATGGGCTGGATCATCTGGAACAGCGAGGCGGCCCCGGTGCTGCTCCTGCTCGTCGAGTTCGCCCTGCTGGTGGCGGTGGTTCAATTCGGCGGCTTCTTCACGAATGCCGTTGCGCCCGCCGCTTTGGGCGCGGCGCTCGGCGGCGCCAGCAGCAACGTGATCGACCGCCTGTGGCGCGGCGGCGTGGTCGACTTCATCGACCTGAAGGTCTGGCCGGTTTTCAATTTGGCGGATGTTGCAATCGTTCTGGGAGTTCTGATCGGCGCATTGCAGCTGTAGGCGCGCCACGCGCGCGACGTTCATTCATGGCCTGAGACCATGGCGTGGCCGACGGGAGGACCGATGCGACGCGTTCTATTCCATTGCTTCGGCTGGTCGATCCACAGCTACCCGGCGATGCTGTACGTGGGCATTGTCCTTGGCATCTACGCGCAGTTGTTCGCCGCGCTGTCGCTCGGGCTCGACACCACGCGGGTTTTCGCGGCCTCGATCCTGCTGGTCGCGGTGGCGCTGCTCGGCGCGCGCCTGCTCCACGTCGTGCCGAACTGGCAACGCTATTGGGCGCGTCCACGGGACATTCTCAAGGTATCGGCCGGCGGCGCCTCGATGTACGGCGGATTGCTGCTCGGCTTCCCGCTGTCCTATCCCGTGCTCGGTGCGCTTGAGGTCCCGTTCGGGTCCTATTGGGATACCTGCTCCTTCACCATGCTCATCGGGATGACCATTACGCGCGCGGGCTGCTTCCTGAACGGCTGCTGCGCGGGCCGTGCCACGACCGCCTGGTGGGGGCTCAACCTGCCGGACTATCGCGGCATCTGGCGGCGGCGCATCCCACTGCAGATCCTGGAAGCGTGCTGGGGCATCGTGGTGACTTCGGGCGCGTTGCTTCTGTGGGGCCGGCTCGGTTTCGACGGCGCGATCTTCCTCTACGCGCTGGGCGCGTACGGCGCCGGTCGCATCGTGCTGGAGACGCTGCGCGACGCGCCAGACCGGGTGCGCGGCATCAGCCTGCACCGCGCGCTGTCGGCCATCTTCGTCGCTGTGTCGCTCTCGGCCTTCGCCGTGGCCTGGCTGTCATAGGCGGATGGGAGCGGACGATGACCGAACTGCTCTTCATCCTGACGCCGCTCCTGGTCCTCCCCATCATCCTGCTGTTCCGCTTCGTGGGTTGCGCGCAGATCGCTGGCCTGGAGAATTCGACACCGGCTCCGGAGCCCGATCCCATCCCGCACCCTGTCATTCCGAACTATCGCGACATCGTCATGAAGGATGCGGCGGACATCATCGGCTACTGGCGGCTGGTGGACCAGTCTATCGACGCATTCGACGAAACCGGAAAGCACGCGGGCTCATATCGCAACAGCAGCGATCCGCATGTCACGCCGGGTGATTTCATCCTTGGTCAGAACAGCCTGGTTCAGACCAAGCCGGTGGTGTCGTGCCGATACTACAATGGCGGCTACGTGATCATTCCGGCACACGCGGACCTGTTCACCCACGAATTCACGGTCGAAGCCTGGCTGCGCCCGGACTTCGGGTCAGGCGTAGAACACACGGTGTTTCACGCCGGCGGCTTCTATCGCGCACCGTTCGACACCAACCCTGACTTCCATGCTTTCCGGATCCATGTGACGGCCGGGCGTGCCTGGCAGGTCGACCTGGGATCCACCGGGGCCGTCCTGGCGTCACCGCCGCTGGTGCCGGCCGGCAATTTCCCGACGCATCTCGCCGTCAGCGTGCAGCGGGCAACGCCTTCGACCACCCGGGTCGCGCTCTACATCGACGGCAAGCTCGCGGCCGACAACAGCACTCTTCCATTCTATTCGCGACCGAGCGGCGCCCCCCTGCTGATGGCGGCGCGCGGGGAGGAGAGCGAGCCGTCGGATCTCGAGACCAAGGCGCAACCCAACATCTCCTCGCCTTTGCGGGGCGCGCTCCAGGAGGTCGTTCTGTACCGGACAGTCCGGACCCCCGCGCAGATCAAGGCTCATGCCGATCCTGGTGGAGCATCGTGATGACAGAGTGGATCCTCTTTCTGCCTCCGCTGCTGGTGCTCCCGATCGTCCTGCTGTTCCGCTTCGTCGGATGTGGTGAACAGCTGGCCCTGGCGCAGAGCGACCCGCTGCCGACACCGCAGCCGACCCCCGCGCCGACGCCGACACCTACTCCGACACCGCCTCCTGACACGGAGAAGCGCGAGGCGCCGCCACGCTATCGCGACTACATCCTCGGTCTGGATACCAAGGGCGATGTCGCCAACAAGAGCATCGTGCCGAACGGCGCGGATGTCACGGCCTACTGGCGGCTGATCGATGATGACCCGACCAGGCCGAACGCGTTCGGCAGCGACGAGAAAGGATTCGCGCCGGGCCAGCCGAAAGAAAATCACAGCTTGCCCGATGTCGCTCCGACGAATGACGATCCGGGATCCGAGCCGCGCGACCCCGCTCATTTCACCCTCGGCGAAGACAGCCTGATCGAGTCAGACCCTGCCGTCCATTGCCGCTTCTTCGATGGCGCATATCTCTTCGTGCCGCATGTGCCAAACCTTTTCCACGGCCAGCTCACGATCGAGGCGTGGGTCAGAGTTGGGACTCTGACGAAAGGCTACGAGCATGTGCTGTTCGACGCCGGCGGCACCTATGTCTATCCGGCGGGCACGCCAGCCTCACTGCGTGGATTCCGCATCGTTGCGGATCGCACCAACAGCTGGCAGGTGTATGTGGCGCCCAAAGAAACGGCACTATTCGCCAAGCCGCCGCTCATTTCGCCCAACAGCCGCGCCCATGTTGCGCTGACCATCGCCGACAAGACACCGGGCAGCGCGGAAAAGATCGTCACCTTCTATCTCAACGGCAAGCCGACGGACGTCCCGGCGGAAATTACGAGCTATGCGCCACCCCACGAGGCGCCGCTATTCATCGGGATTGAAAACACGCGACCCGTCCCATCGCCGACCCTCCTGACCCTGCGCCACCCGGCCTTGTTCCGGATCCAGGAGGTGGTGCTGCATCGCAAGGCCCTGTCGCAAGAGGAGCTTTTCAACCACGTCGACATCAACCGGAAGGTTGGCGCGCCATGACGACATTTTCGACGTTCCTGCTCGCGCCACTGCTGGTTCTGCCGATCGTTCTGCTGTTCCGTTTCGTGGGCTGTGGGTTGGTCTTCGACTTTGACGAGTTCGATACGTCGTACCCTATCCCTCCCGAGAAGCAGCCGGTCCCGAAGTATCGTGACTACATCCTGGGGAACCCAGGGAAAGGAAACGTTCGCAATCCCGAGTTCGTGCCCGATGGCGGCGCTGTAATCGCCTACTGGCGCTTGGTCGACGATTCGCCAGAGTCGGCAGCATTCGGTAGCGACGAGAAAAGGTTTGCGCCCGGTCAGGTGAGAGAGGGTCACGCCTTGCCCAATGTCGACCCAACACCAGACGCGCCAGGTTCCGAGCCGCGCAACCCGGCCAGCTTTTTTCGTGGTGAAGATAGCCTGATCGCTTCCGATCCGACCGTCCATTGCCGCATCTTCGACGGCGCCTACGTCGTCGTGCCGCACGTCCCGAACCTCTTTACCACGCAGTTTACGATCGAGGCGTGGGTCAGAGTTGGCACTTTGACCGAGGGCTACGAGCATGCTTTGTTCGACGCCTATCCGGCGGACCCGTCAGATCCCCCTCTCGGGTTCCGCATCGTCGCGGATCGCACCAACAGCTGGCAAGTGTATCTGGCGCCCCGGGAAACCGGTCTGTTGCCCCATCCGCCGAGCATCTCGGTCAACAGCTCCACGCATATTGCGCTGACGGTTCGCGACAAGACCCCCGGCAGCACAGAGAAAAGCGTCGCCTTCTATCTCAACGGCAAGATGGTCGGTACGCCGATTGAAGTTCCGAGCTATGCGCCGCCAAACGGGGCGCCGCTTTTCATCGGAGTGGAACGCACGCGACTCTTTCCTTCGCCTGCTGATCCGGTCCTGCTTCATCCGGCGTTGTTCCGGATCCAGGAGGTGGTGCTGCATAGCAAATTCCTGACGCAACCGGAACTCTTCAACCACGTGGACATCAACAGGAAGGGCATCACGTCATGACGATTCTGTGGACGTTCCTGCTCGCGCCGCTGTTAGTCTTGCCGATCCTGCTGCTGTTCCGCTTTGTCGGCTGCGGTCTCGATGTGGTTGGGACCGGCTCGCCAGCGGAGCAGCCGCCGGCACAGCCGCCACCGCCGCCGGCCAGCCTGCCGCCGCCATCGCAGCCGTCGCAACCCTCGCAGCCACCCTCGGATGGCAAGCCGCCGAACTATCGCGACTACATCATGGGTGAGTCCACCACGGGAACCCCGAAGCACCCGATCAAGCCGAACAAAGCGGATGTCATTGGCTATTGGCGGCTGACCGATCCGGCCGGTAGCACGGTCGCGAAGGACGAGAAGGGGTTCCAGGACGGCACCTATGTGAGCGGCACGGCGTTGCTCAACGTTAACCCAACAGCCGGGATCGGCGGTTCAGAGGCGGCACCAGGCGATATCGAAGGCAAACCGGGGCTGATCGTGTCCGATCCGGCAGCGCTCGGGCGTTCATTCAAGGGCGGCTTCGTGCGCGTGCCGTTCAAGCCGGATCTCTACACCGACGAATTCACGATCGAGGCGTGGATCCTGCCGCCTGCGTTGCGGCCGAACTACGAGCACATGTTGTTCGATTGCGGTGGCCGCTATGCCCTTCCGGGCTCGACGGCGCGCGACCGAGGCTTTCGCGTGTTCGAGGACCGAGCCGGTCATTGGCAGGTGCGGGTCGCGATCGGCGCGACCGATGTCTACGTGTCGCCCCCGCTCGTTCCGCGTCCCGACCGAAGCCATTTCGCACTGGTCATGCAGAATTCCGGGGTGGCCGGCGCGAAGCAACTCATGATCTATGTCGGCGGCAAGCTCACGGTCTCGGAAACCCTGCCATCCTATGCGCGCCCCGACAACGTCCCGCTGTTCATCGGCGTCGAGAACACCACCACGACGGTCGCCGGCAATCCCGTGTTCCGGCATCCGTTCATGAGCCAGATCCAGGAAGTCGTGCTGCACAAGAAACCGCTCTCCGCCGACGAGATCGAGAACCACTTCGACATAAACCGATAGTAAGGAGGCATCGTCATGCCCAATCCATTGACCGGCGACTTCGACGCCGTCCTCCAGATCAGCGGCGGCACGCTCAACCGCCTGATGGCGAGCATGCACCAGAATGCATTCGAGAATCCCAAGCTGCCGAGCTTCCCGCACAGTGTGCGCATGCGGATCGGCGACGATCATGCATACGAGGGGGTGCGCGGCCTCGTGCACGCCCAGGTCTCGGTGCCGACGATCGATTTGGTCCACGGGGCCACCGACCGCTTCATCCTCCAGGTCTCGGTGCGCGCGTGGTACCGGCCGGATCCCGGCACCGAGCCGCTGCCGGCCTATATCAACGGCACGGTCCGCGCCGAGTACCGGCTGCAGGACATCGATCCGTCCTGTCCGGGCTTTTCCAAGAATGCCGCGGACTTCCTCTGGTTCCGCGTGGTGCGGGACTCCGTGCAGTTCCGCGGCACGGCGGTGGACGACGTCGGGTTTGGCGACATGGTCGCCATTCCGTCGGGCGATCCAGCGGCAATCGAAGCGGCCAACATCGCCAAGGTGACCCGCCAGATCGCGCGCCTGCTTGCGAAACGGTTCGAGGCGACGCCTCATCCCGTTTCCAAGCGCTTCCGGCGTGGGTCGCTGCGCAGCCTGAACAATCAGGTCGAATCGGCCATCGCGTTGCCGCTCGGCCTGAATGGCGATCCCTGGGGCGACATCCACACCGTCGACAATGTCCTGCTGAACGGCGCCGACCTCGCGGTCGGGGTCAACGTGAACTATCTGATGTCGGTCGCTCAGAAAGCCGTGCAGCCGTTCGCCAGTTTCGCATTGACGGTGCCTGTGCATATTGCCACGCCGTGGCCGGCCCCCGACATCGATACGGTCTATCATGTTGGCGTCCACCCGCCAGCCGTCGAGTGGATCCCGAACGGCAGCTACGCCGTGTTCAAGATCAGAATCAAGGGGTGGGCGAACACCAATTCCGTCCTCCCCAATGCGACCTTCGACGTCGAGCAGGACATCGTTCTGAATTTCGGCGGCAGCCTGTGGCTGTCGCCGGGGTCATTGAAGGTCACGGTGCATGCCAGCGGCATCTACAGCGGCACCATGGCCAACATCGTGAAGGACAATATCCTGAAGCTCGTTCCACCCATGGTGCAGAACGCGTGCAATAGCGCTTCGCCGTCGGTCAACGGCCTGACGCAGCAGACCGGCGAGCTGGCGGAGCGACTCAAATCGCTCGATCCGTCACCCAGCGTATGGATCGATTCCGCCGAGTTCACATTCGACGGGATGATATTGCGCGGTGGCATCGGCCTCTCGCCCCGCCGTCACCCCGTCATCCAGCAGGAGAAGACCGCAGCCGGCGATGCACACAGTGCGCTGCAGACCTGGATTCCCGGCGGACGCATCGATCGCTTCGAATGGTCCTGGACCTGGTCGGACGAAGGCAATCAACCGGGCAGCAAGACCCATAAGGACCGCTTCCTGCTGAGGCGCCCGAAAGGCAAGGCGAGCCGCTGGGGCGTTGGCATCGGTGTGCCGGAGCCGCTGCCTGGGCTCGATGGCTGGGGCAAGGTCTGCCTCAAGGTCATTGGCGTGCGAATCAACTCCGTCACCGGTCAGTTCGAGACCGTCATCAGCGAGCGCAGATGCCAGCGGTTCGGATTCGATCTCGGATTGGTCTACCCGCCGAAGGGCCGCCTGCACTTCCGGGACATGCCGGAACTGTCCCAGGACGTGCCATTCCCGCAGCTCAAGGAACGCGCGCTCGTAGCGGTGCGCCAGGGCGGCAACAACGCCGCCAACACGCTGGTGCTCTATGCCGGAGAGGAGTGGAGCGACGAGACCGCCAACGCTCTTGGCAAGGGGCTGGAAGACTGCCGGCGCTATGATGCCGGCCTGGCAGTCCTCATTCTGTTCAAGGAAGGCGTGCTCGACCACCACGGCCCGCGCCTGACCGAAGCCGTGCTCGGGCACGTCCGCCGGTTCGGCATCATGGCGCACGTGAACGAGGACGTGGACGGCGGCTGGTCGCGGACGCTCGATCTGCGCGGTGGTGGCGGAGAGCCGAGCCTGGCGCTCGTCTCGCCGGAAGGAACTGTCCCGTGGCGCCATCAGGGCAGGCTCGAACCCCAGGTGCTGGCGACCGCGCTCGATACGCATCTGCGCCGGTCGCCCGACCTCTCGCCACCCGTCAACCACGACTACATCAACGTTGGATATGGCGTCTCCGCCGCGGCCCTCACGCCCGGCTTCGCGGACATCCTCGATTCGGCGGTGTCGCATTGTCCGCCAGTGCCTCTGGGCCGGTTGGGCAAGGACACCGTCATCACCTTCGTCCAGCAGCATTCGGATGCATCGATCTATAGCGCGCGCTCCTTGATGGGGCGGTACGGTCAGCAGGAGGGCGCTCCCCACGTCGTGGTGGTGGTCGATGGCGCCGATCCGCGCGAGGCCGAACGGTGGCAGCACCAGCTTGGGCTCGATTTCACGGTGCTGCCCGATCCCAAGGGCACCATCACCAACCGGTTCCGCATCGGCGTGTGGCCGACCACGATCACGGTCAATGCCGATTCCATCGTCTCCGACGTCCGGGTCGGCCACGCAGCGCAGGGCCGGGGTGAGTATATTCCGGAGCGCGAGGAGCAATCCGGTAAGGGCGACGCGGCGGCCGTGTAGGAGAGGCATCGTGAACAGCGTCCGTCACTACAAAGCCTATGTTCCGCCGCCGATGTATCCGGCGGAGCGCAAGCAGGTGGAGATCCTGTTCGGCGGCCTCAACTGGCGGGCCGAACGCGTCATCCAGGCGGTGTTCGACAACCTCGGCTATCGCGCACGCCCGCTGCCGCCGGCGACGCGCGCGGACCTGCTGCTGGGACGGGAGCTGGCGGATGTCGGCCAATGCTGCCCGACCAGCTTCGTCACCGGCAACCTCGCCAATTTCCTGCGCGGCGAGCGCGACCGGGTCGGCGCCGAGGCGGTCAATCGCGACTATGTCTATCTGACGGCCGGCGCCTGCGGCGCCTGCCGCTTCGGCCAGTATCACCAGAGCTACGAGCTGGCGCTGCGGGCGCTCGGCCTCGAGTCGTTCCGCGTCTTCCTGATGGAGCAGACCAAGTTCAGCCAGGGCAGCATGCCCGGCGGCGGCCTTGCGATCGACATGCGGCTCACCATGGGCGTGGTGTGGGCGCTGCTGTGCACCGACGTGCTGCAGGGCCTCGAATACCGCACGCGACCCTACGAGGTGACGCCCGGCGCCACCGACCGCGCGGTCGAAGACGCGGTCGCCGATCTCTGCGCCGCGTTCCGCGACCGGCCGCGGGTCGACGGTCATTGGAGCGTCATGGCCTGGCACATCATGACCGGCTATTTCTGCCGCGTGCTGCGCCGCATCTTCCGGCGCTTCGACGCGATCGAGGTCGACCGCCTGCGCGTGAAGCCGATCGTCAAGATCACCGGCGAGTTCTACCTGCAGACCGTGGAGGGCGACCCCAACTACAACATCCACCGCTGGCTGGAGCAGGAGGGCGCGGAGGTCTATCCGGCGCCGATCGCGATCTGGCTCGACTACCTGATCCGCGTCCACATCCAGAAGGTCGAGGAATATGTGGGCGTCGACAAGCTGGCGCGCGTCAAGCTGGCGCGGGCGCGCCTGCTCCAGTCTCTGCTGCGCTTCAGCTACAACCGCCTGCGCCGCGCGCTCGGCAACCTGCCGCACGAGCTGCCGGACCAGTACGAGTTGCGTCGGCTGGCAGCGCCGTTCTTCCATCACCGGATGTCGGGCGGCGAAGGCGACATGCTGGTCGGCAAGGCGCTGTGGGCGCACCTGCACAAGAAGGCGCACATGATCTGTGAGCTGTCGCCCTATGCCTGCCTGCCGAACACCATGAGCATCGGCGCCATGGCGGGCGTGACCGGGCGCTATCCGGACCTGCTTTACGCCCCGATCGAGGTCAAGGGCGATTCCGAGGTCCACGCCCTTTCGCGCTGCCAGATGATCCTGGCCGACGCCAAGGTGCGCGCGGCGGCGGAGTTCGAGCAAGCGCTCGCCGGCCGCACGCGCGACGAGATGCGCGACCGTCTGCATCGCAAGCTACACTGGATGAAGGCGACCGAGCGCGTCGTGCAGCGCGGCTGGGTCGGTACCGCGGCGAATCTCGTCGCCAACCTGTCCTAGCGCCATGGCTGTTCTCGGCATCGACGTCGGCTCGACCACGGTCAAAGGCGTCCTGCTGGCGGACGGTGAGGTCGCGTGGCGCGACTACCAGCGGCATCACACCCGCCAGGCGGAGAAGGTGCTGGGGTTCCTGCAGCACCTGGAGGAAAGCGGCCTGCTGGTGCCGGGGCGGGATGCCGTCGCCTTCACCGGCTCGGGCGCCGGCTTGATCGCGCCGCTGGTGGGTGCGCGCCAAGTGCAGGAGGTGGTGGCGGTGGCGGCGGCCGTGCAGCGCCTGCATCCGCTGGTGCGCTTCGTGTCGGAGATCGGCGGCGAGGACATGAAGACGATCTTTCTGTCCGAGGCCGGCGAGGGCCGCAACAAGCAGGTCTACATGCAGTCGGCCTGCAGCGGCGGCACCGGCACCTTCATCGAGAAGACCGCCCGCAAGCTTCAGATCTCGCCCGAGCGCCTGAGCGTCATGGCCTATGACGGCCTGGCCCTGCACCGCATCAGCTCGAAATGCGGCATCTTCGCCGAAGCCGACGCCAACACGCTGCTCAAGAGCGGCGTGCCGGTGGAGGAGATCATGGCCAGCCTGTTCGAGGCGGTGGTGCATCAGAACCTCGCGACGCTCACCAAGGGCAACACGCCCATGCCGCAGGTATTGCTGCTCGGCGGTCCAAACCTGTTCTTTGGCGGATTGCAGCAGGCGTGGCGCCATCACCTCGCGCGGCTGTGGAGCGAGCGCGGCATGCCGATGCCGCCCGGGCTCGACGCCGAGTCCGCGATCATCGTGCCAGAAGACGCGCTTTATTACGCCGCGCTGGGTTGTGCCGGGGTCGAGCCGGAGCAGGCGGAGGGCGCGCGCTATCTGGGGACGGACAAGCTGCGCTGGTGGATCGAGGTCGGCCAGCACGATCGCAAGGCGGCCGAGGGGCGGCGGGGACTGGTCGGCGATGCGGAGGAGCTGGCGGCGTTCCGCCGCAAATACCAGCTATCCACGCCGCAGGTTGCGACGCGCGGCCGTGACGAACCGGTTGCGATCGGCTGCGACTTCGGCAGCACGACGGCCAAGGCAGTTGCGCTCTCGGCGGCGGGCGACTTGTTGTTCTCTTGCTACGCCATGTCGAAGGGTAATCCGATCGAGGACGCGCAGTCCCTGTTCCAGCAGATCCGCGAGGCCGGCTTCGAGACCATCGGCGGGCTCGCCCTGACCGGCTACGGCAAGGACCTGCTCAAGGACATCCTGGGCGCCGATCTCGCCGTGGTGGAGACGGTCGCGCATGCGCAGGCGGCGCTGCACTACGTGCCGGACGTCGATGTGATCTGCGATGTCGGCGGCTGCGACGTCAAGATCATGCTGGTGCGCGGCGGCGCGGTCACCGACTTCCGCCTGAACTCGCAATGCTCCTCCGGCAACGGCGCATTCCTGCAGGGCGTGGCGGAGCGCTTCGACGTGCCGCTCGGCGAATACGCGGAGCGGGCGTTCCAGGCCGGCGCGATGCCCAGCCTGGTCATGGGCTGCGGCGTCTTCCTGCAGTCCGACATCGTCAACCAGCAGCGCAAGGGTTGGTCCGCGGACGAGATCATGGCCGGCCTGGCGGCGATCCTGCCACTCAATGTCTGGATCTATGCCGGCCAGCTCAACAACATGCGCGCGATCGGCCGCAAGTTCGTGCTGCAGGGCGGCACCCACAGGAACCTCGCGGTGGTCAAGGCCCAGGTCGATTTCATCACCGCCAAGGTGCCGGAGGCGGAGATCGTCATCCATCCGCATTCGGGCGAGGCCGGCGCCATCGGCGCCGCGCTGGCGCTCGACCCGAGCTGGCGCCAGGGCCGCAGCCGGTTTCGCGGCTTCGACGCGATCGCGTCGCTCACCCATCGCTCGACCACCAGCGAGCAGACGACCTGCCGCTGGTGCGCGGTGAACTGCCGCCGCACCTTCATCGACGTCTCGGTGCCGGACGGCGCGGGACGCACCTGGAGCAAGGTGCCGCTCGATGCCGGCTGGGAGCGGGTCATCAGCGGCAATTCCTGCCCCAAGGGCCTGGTCGAGGATGCGAACGAATTGCGCGTGCTGAAGGCGCGCATGGAGGAGGCGAAGCGTGTCCATCCGAACGTTGGAGAAGTTGTTCGCGGCAAGGCATTCCGACTTGCCGCGAACGCCCCAAAAGCCGCGGTCTGAGCTGCGCATCGGCATTCCGCGCGTGCTCAACATGTGGTCGACGCACCGGTTCTGGCTGGCGCTGCTGGCCGCGTTGGGCGTCGATCCGCGCAAGATCGTGTTCTCGTCCGAGACTAGCGAAGAGCAGATGCGCGACTTCGGCCGTGGGCGCGGCGCGGTCGATTGCTGCTATCCGGTCAAGTGCATGATCGGTCACTACGGCGAGCTGATGTTCGGCCAGAAGCACAAGATCGACGTACTGCTCTCGCCGATGATCTACACGCTGCCGTCGTTCCTGCACGGCCATGTGGTGAATTCGCTGTCCTGTCCGCGCGTGATGGCGGCGCCGGAGAACATCAGGGGTGGATTCACCAAGGAAGGCGATGTGTTCGCCAGGGAAGGCATCCGGTATGTAGCGCCGCTCGCCTCGCTGGCCGAGCCCGCGATCCTGCCCAAGCAGCTGTTTCCGGCCATGGCGCAATTCCTTCCGGGCCTGCAGCTGCGCGAACTCGGCGCGGCGGTCGAGCAGGGCTATGCTGCGCTGCGCGACTTCGACCAGTTGGTCCGCGCGGAATCTCGCGCGATCCTCGATCGCTGCGCATCGGGCGACAAGTCCTGCATCCTGGTCCTGGCGCGGCCCTATCATCTTGACCCCGGCATCGGACACGAGATCGAATCCGAGCTCCAGGCCTGCGGCTATCCGGTGCTCTGGGGGCAGTACCTGCCGCTCGATGCGGACCTGCTCGATCGGCTGTTCGGCGAGGAAGTGCGGCAGGGCGAGATTGCGTCCGCCCTCGATATCGGTGACGTGTGGCCGTCGTCCTACAGCGGCAACACCAACGAGATTCTGTGGGCGGCCAAGTTCGCGGCCCGGTGCCCATGGATCAGCTGCGTCATCCGCTTGACGAGCTACGAGTGCGGCATGGATCAGCCGACCTACACGCCAGTCAAGGAGATCGTCGAACGGTCCGGCACGCTCTATTTCGCGTTCCAGGACCTGGATTCCACCAAGCCGGCCGGCTCGGTCCGGATCCGGATCGAGACGATTGCGCACTATCTCGAGCGCCGATCATCCGAGATCGCGCGCACCAAGCTCAGCCGCCTGAAGGCGTGATTGGGTGGCGGTCAGTGGTGGCCGCCATGCCAATGGTCGTGCCGGCGCCAGTCGCCGCCCCAGTAATCGAAGTCGAAATAACCGTACTCCGGGTAGCCATAGGGCGGATCCTGGTAGACCGGATAGCCATAGGCGAACTGGGATGAGTCATAGTCGGTATCGGCCGCGCAAGCGGACAGAACCGCCGCGGCGCCGGCCAAGACCAACATCATCATGAGAGTTGTCTTGCTGCGCATTGCAGCCTCCATTCGGCGCGCCTAGTGCGCCCAGTGACGGCGACCGAAACGGTCGTACCAGAAGTAGCCGTAGGCCGGCGGCGGTGCATAGTAATAGCCGGGCGGCAGCGCATAGTATTGCGGCGGCCCAACCACCATCGGCGGCGCCGGAACCACCACCGGCGGGGCGGCGGCGACGGGCGGTGCGACCACCACCGGCGGCGGGACGATCAGGGGGACAGACAGGCCTATTCCAACCCTGGCCTCCGCCGGAGCGGTCAGCAGGATGCCGGCGAGCAGCAGCGGCAGGGCAAGGGTGTGCTTCCATCGGATGGTGCGTGTCATCGCAACCTCCTTCGTTTGAACCATCAACGTCGCAGGCGGCTGGAGTCCTTCTGTGGCCGTACGCCGCACCTAAGCTGGTGATGGCACGGCAATGCGGTCGCGCAGAAGCTATCGCGTCTCTTTCAGCCGATTGAATGCCGCTTCGTGCGCCGCGAGCTTCGGCGCTTCGCAGCGCGGGCATAGCTGCGCCTTGGTGCGCGGACGCGGCGCGGTCAAAGAGACAAGGTCGGCTTCCTTGCACCTGGGGCAGACCATGCGGACATTGAGTGCATGGCTTGCGCGCAGGCAGTCGCCGCTGGTGTTGGGCAATGCCGCGGCGAGTCTTGCGTATTCCGCTATCGGCACGGTGAAGACATGGCTGAACTGGAGCTGCTTCAGCCGCGTCAGGCGCGCCAGCGGCTGCAGGCTGGCATCACTCGGCTCGGCTCCCATCAGCGTGAGGAACTCCAGCGTCGCAACTTGCGACAATGGCGCGAGGCTTTCGACCTTGATGGTCTTGCGCGATGCATCCCAGCCCGGCGGCGTCGACAGCCACAGCCAGCGCAACCGGCCACACCCGCCGAGCGGGTCGAGCGATGCGATCTTTGGCGCGTGTTCGATCTGGAGATATTCAAGCGCGGGCAGCGCCGCCACGCCGTCCAGGCTCGCAGCCTTGAATGCGAACAGCTTGAGGGCCTGCAGCTGCGTCAGCCCGCCAAAGCGCATCAGGCCGGTGGCGCCGCAGTGATCGAGCGCGAGCCAGCGCAGATTGGTGAGGCTGCCGACATCCTCATACTGCCCGGGCGTATCGCACACTGCACGCAGGAAACGCAGCTTCTTGAGCATGCGAAGGGGCGAGAAGTCCCTGACCGCCATGCCATGGATTTCCGCGCCGGTGATGTCCGTCGGGACATCGTCCCAGCTCTTGATCGGATAGAGCGGCTCCGACTGTGGGAACGCGTCTTCGGGTTGCATGAGAGGCCCTGGCCGGCTGCATTGGCAATCTGACGGGCGCCCACCTAATATAGCGTAAACGAGCGGAGACACAGCCCATGAGCGCCGCATTCAAGATCGCCTGCGTGCAGAATTGCGCGGTGGCGGAGGTCGAGCGCAACATCGACATCGCCACGCGCCTGACGCGGGCGGCGATCGACCGCGGCGCCGCGATCGTCTGCCTGCCGGAATATTTCTCCGGCGTCGCGCTGAAGGACGGGCTGCTCCATCCGGCGGCGTTCGAGGAAGCGCGCCATCCGGTGCTGCAGGCGTTCGCTGACCTGGCGCGGGCGCGGCGGGCTTGGCTGCTGTTGGGATCGCTTGGCGTTCACGCCGCGGACGGGCGCATCTTCAATCGTGGCTATCTGCTCGATCCTCTGGGCGCGGTCGCGGCGCGTTACGACAAGATCCATATGTTCGACGTCGAGCTGACCGAGGGCGCGCCGCTGCGCGAATCGGCGACCATCGCGCCGGGGGATTGCGCGGTGTTGGCGGACACCGGCTTCTGCACCATGGGCCTCACGATCTGCTATGACCTGCGCTTCCCGCACCTCTATCGCCGGCTGGCCCAGGCTGGCGCCGATCTGCTCGCCGTTCCGGCCGCCTTCACCAAGATGACGGGCGAAGCGCACTGGCACGTTCTGAACCGTGCCCGGGCCATCGAGAATGGCTGCTACGTGGTCGCTCCCTGCCAATATGGCACTTTGCCAGGCGGGGGGGCGTGCTTCGGCCATTCGCTGATCGTTGACCCCTGGGGCGCCGTGCTGGCCGATGGCGGGGACGCGGAGGGGGTCGTGCTGGCGGACATCGATCCGGCCGAGGTTGTCCGGGCCCGCAGCCGCATTCCAGCGCTCAGTCACGACCGACCGTTCCAAATGCGACCTGAGACAGGTCGGTCTGCCCATCTTAAGCAGGCCTGATCGCTATCAATTCATCTTATCCGGCCTTTAGGGCCGGTCATTGTTTGCCGGTTGTTAACCGTCTTGCCGCGATTATTCCCAACCGTTCGGGGGATAAGAGGAATGGTGGCCGGTATGTACGATTCTGTTCAGGGGAATGTCATCGAGAGCGTCGCAAGCCGCCTCAACGGCTTCTTCTATCGATGCCAGAACGACGCCGGCTATACGATGCTGTTCATGACCGAGGGCATCGAGACGCTGACGGGCTATCCGGTCAACGAATTCCTCAACAACCGCGTCCGCACCTTCGCCTCGATCATGGATCCGCAGGACGGCAGCGCGGTCGACGCCGCAGTCGTCGCCGGCGTCGAGAAGCGCACCAAGTGGGAGATCGACTATCGCCTGATCAAGCGCGACGGTCACCCGTTGTGGATTCACGAAAGCGGCGCCGGCGTCTTCGACGACAACAACCAGCTGCTGTTCCTCGAGGGCGTGTGCATCGACATCTCGCCGCAGAAGAAGCAGGAAGAGAAGCTGGAGCTGCTGGTCAGCAACATCTCCGGCACCAGCAACGACATCGTCGAGGCGGTGCAGCACATCCTCGGCGAACTGCGCACCTTGAAGCTGCTGGCCTTGAATGCCCGCATCGAAGCCGCGCGCGCGGCCGAGCACGGCGCCGGCTTCGCGGTGGTGGCGCAGGAGATGAAGTCGCTGGCCGACACCACGCGCGAGGAAGCGGACCGCATCCGCTCGCTGATGGAAACCCTGCAGACCCTGCTGAAGGGCGGCGTCTAGCGCGTTCTAGCGCGGCGTTTCAACCCGCGGCACGCGCCCGACCAGCCGGGCGCCGTTCCAAATCTCAACGGTGAGCGACTGCGATTGGGCGAGCGCTCCCGCTTGCAGCATCGCTTCGGAATCTTCCGCGCATTCCAGATCCGTCGCCGACTGAATCTGATGCAGATTGTTCACAAGGTAACAGCGGTAATCGGCCATTGCGGTCTTCCCCTCGCCTAAGACAGCACGACACGGCGTTTGCAACGGCCTATCCAATCAAGCGCATCATGAACCGCAGATGAATATGAGCGAGCCGGCAGGAGGTATCGGTGCTTTGCAGGCAGCGATACCGCCGCTTGTGCCGCTCATAACGCTGGCGCGGCCGGGCAAATCTCATCCCAATGTGGGATCGGGCAGGACTTGCCAGGAACATTTACCGTTCCAATCTGTCCTTAGTTGAAAGTCTGACAAAGCGGAGGCGGCGATGAAAGTACGTTGGATTGCCGGTGCCCTGATGCCGCTGGCACTGGCGATGGGCGGCGCGAGCGCCCTTGCCGCCGAAAGCTCCCAGTTTGGTTCGATCTCGGTGGTGACGGTCGCGGACGGGCTGGAGCAGCCTTGGGGCCTCGCCTTCCTGCCGGACGGCCGGATGCTGGTTACCGAGAAGGAAGGCCGCCTGCGGCTGGTAGCGCCGGACGGGGCCTTGTCGGAGCCGCTCGGCGGGGTTCCCGAGGTCTATGACAACGGCCAGGGCGGGCTGCTGGATGTGGCGCTCGATCCGGACTTTGCGGCGAACCAGCTGGTCTACATCTCCTTCTCCGAGCCGGGCGGCGAGGGCGGCGGCACGGCGGTGGCGCGCGGCAAGCTCGGCGCCGACCGGCTGGACGATGTCGCGGTCATCTGGCGCCAGCAGCCCAAGCTCGACAGCGGGCATCATTTCGGCTCGCGGCTGGTGTTCCTGAAGGACGGCACGCTGATCGTCACCCTCGGCGACCGCAACCGGCGCCAATACATCCCCGACATGAAGGCGCAGATCGGCAAACTGGTGCGCATCAACCGCGACGGCTCGATCCCCAAGGACAATCCGTTTGTCGGCAACCCGGACTATTCGCCCGATATCTACTCGCTCGGCCATCGCAACGCGCAGGGTGCAACGATGCATCCCGACACCGGCGCGTTGTGGACCGTGGAGCATGGCGCGCGCGGCGGCGACGAGATCAACATCCCGCAGCCGGGCAAGAACTACGGCTGGCCGGTCATCTCCTACGGCCGCGAATATTCCGGCGAGAAGATCGGCGAGGGCACGGCCAAGGCAGGCCTCGAACAACCGGCCTATTACTGGGATCCCTCGATCGCACCCTCGGGCATGACCTTCTACACCGCCGACAAGTTCCCGACCTGGAAAGGCAACCTGTTCGTCGGCGCGCTCAAGTTCCAGCTGCTGGTGCGGCTCGAGGTCGACGGCAACCGCATCGTCAAGGAGGAGCGGCTGCTCGAGGGCATGGGCGAGCGCATCCGCGACGTGGTGCAGGGGCCGGACGGCTGTCTCTACCTGCTGACCGACGAGGACGACGGGCGCATCCTCCGGCTGGAGCCGGCCAGCTGATCATGCGAGCGCGCGCCGGCGGAGAGCCTCCGCCAGCGTGGCATCGAGCGCCGTGAGATCGATTGCGATGGACTGCCGGTCCCTGATCGGTGCACGCAGCGCCTTGCGCGCCGCCGGCGGCAGGCAAAGCGCACCCACGTCGAGCAATCGCCCAAGCTGGGCGCGGCTGACGCCGAGCCCATTCGCCAGCAGGCGATCCAGCCGAACCCCACACGGCAGCGCGAGCGCAAGCACAATGGCGATGGTGCCGGCGCTGTCTGCGCACCCCTCAACCGGCGACTTGCGGATCGAAACCTCGGGCGGTTCGAGCGTCACGCCGTGACGCGCCAGCCGCGCGTGATCGGACGCGTGGCGCAGCGCCAGCGTCGGATCATTGCGCGCGATGGCGTCGAAGGCGTCGGGCGCGATGTCGCCCGTTGTCACGCGCTCGAGGATAGGCAGGTTCCAGATCTCGTCGCAGGCTGAACAGCGATAGATCAGCCAGACGTCGATGCGCTTCTTCTGCGCGTTGGTGCGGAACTTCATGCTGCAGTCAAACGGCATTTGGTTCGAGCAGCGGCTACAGTGACGCCGGACCAGCGGCGGCCGCAGCGGCGCCACCTGCCAAGTGACGCGAAGTGTCTCGTGCAAGATGAGAGCCTTCCTTTGCGGAAGGGCTGCACGGCGATGCTGCGGAGAAACGGCCGCCTGGGCCTGCGGCAAGCATCACGGGGGCGTCGATCGGGTGGAGCGGTGGGAATGGCCCATCCGGGATGCCGTACCGATCTCAGCCTCATGCCGTGCGCCCAATGGACGACGCAGGCCGCGTCGATCCTCAAGGATCGGCGGCCCGGAGCGAGCTCAACTGAGATCGGTCAACGCGTCGGCAAAGTCCGGCCCCACAAGCGGTGAAGGCGCGGAGAATGAGGCGACAAGACGCGCGGCGTCAAGTCCCGAGCAGGCCGAAATCCAGCCCCAGCAGCGCCATCGCGCCGAGGATCGCGAACAGGGCCGCGGCGGCGATGCGGATCAGCTTCAGCGGCGCCAGGCGTGCGATGCCATCGCCGCACAGGACGGCTGGGACGTTGACCAGCATCATGCCGAGGGTGGTGCCGGCGGTCACCAGCAAGAGGCTGGAGAAGCGGGCGGCCAGCGCGACGGTGGCGATCTGGGTCTTGTCGCCGATCTCGACCAGGAAGAACGCGACCAGGGTGGCGAGGAAGGCGCCGGCCTTGGCGGCCGCCTGTGGCCCGTCCTCCACCTTGTCCGGCACCAGGCACCAGCCGGCCATGGCGAGGAAGCCGAGCCCGAGGATCCAGCGCATCGCGTCGGGACCCAGCCAGCCGGCGGCCAGCGCGCCCAGCCAGGCGGCAAGGCCGTGATTGACCAGCGTGGCGATGAGGATGCCAAAGGCGATCGGCACCGGCTTGCGATAACGGGCGGCCAGGATGAGAGCGAGCAACTGGGTCTTGTCGCCGATCTCGGCGAGCGCCACCACACCGGTCGAAATGAGCAGGGCTTCCATAGAACCGTCTGGCGGGACCGGGCGAATGGCCTTCGACTTCTCGCGCGCCCGATCCCGCGGGTGAACGCAAGCAAGTCAAAGGTCTCGCCAAGCTGTGCTGAGCACGGGTCCGAATGCGCCATGGCCGTGACCCGAAGGTCCGACGCCAAGTATGTTGACGCACTCCCCTCTTATACGAGGGCGGCTACTCCCCAGAGACGGCGCTGGTGTAGCCGGAATCGAAGCGCTTGCCAAGGGCCGCCGGGCGCCTGCGACCGTTCGCCCGAGTGAGCCGCGGTTGCAATTCATTCGCGATCATCCGTTGCCGCGCGCGCCGGGAAGCGGCTAGATGCCAGTCACCGAGGAGGTGCCATGGGGCTGCTGAAGAAGTTTTGGAGACGCGTCACGAAACCGCGCTGCAACATCTGCGGCGGTCAGAAATTCGCGCGGGGTCCGAACGATCGGTTGAGCCCGTCAGGCAAGCATCCGCGATGCAAACGCTGCCACTCGTACGAGCGTCATCGCGTATTCCGCCAGATCTTTCTGGGACTAGGTCCCAATCGATTGCGCACCCTGCGCTGCCTGCAATTCAGCCAGGACCCGACCGTCGACCGCCGTTGGTTCCACAGCCACGAGCTCAGCGTCTTCAACAGATCGAACAGCCTCGACCTGCAGCAGATCGATCGGTCGGACGGAAGCTATGACGTCATCGTCTGCAACCATGTGCTGGAGCATGTGCCGGATTATCGGGCGGCGCTGCGCGAGCTCAGCCGCATCCTCAGCGCTCGGGGCTTCCTGTTCCTGTCCTTTCCGGATCCCTTCCATGTCGCTTGCACGACCGATTGGGGATATTCGGATCCCAAGCTCCATGGTCACTATCGCCATTTCGGGCGTGACGTCGAAGATGTGTTTCGGAAGGAAATGCCCGATTGCCATGTCGTCGCGGTGACGGCCACCGATGCGGCCACCGGCACGCCTGACCTGGCCTATGTCGTCACGCGGAGCGATGACTGGCTGCGGCGCTTGAGTGGCCTGAAGCTCGACGCGCGGGTGTGCGCGAAACCATGATGCCCGTCGATGAAGCTGGATCCTTGGCGGCAACTCGCTCAGGCGGCCCCTTTGCAGCATGACCATTTAATGAACGGTCATTCATTATTGTCTTGAGCCAGCGTGGCGGCGTGTGCCATGCTGATAGCGACGAACGAACGTATCTCGGCGAGGGGGGCGACATGCGTTTGCTGCGGATTCTGTGCGCATTCATCCTGGTGGCCTGCGCGACGATGTCGTCGGCCCGCGCCGAGCCGGTCGAGCTCAAGGTCATGGTCTTCAACATCTGGCGCAGCGGGGTGCAGCTCAGTCTGCACCAGGTGGTGGCCGCAATCCGCGCCGCCGATCCGGACGTCGTCGCGTTGCAGGAGCCGGAAGGTAATTCGCGCCGGATCGCCGACATGCTCGGCTGGGACTATGTCGACGAGCGCGTGCACTTGATCTCGCGCTATCCGCTCTACATGGGCACGCAGGACGACGTGCACTTCTCCTATGTTGAGGTGCAGCGTTCCAAGGTGGTGGCGATCTCCAACCTGCACCTCCCGTCGGACGCCTACGGGCCGGAGCTGGTGCGCGACGGCGGCAGGCTCGAGGACGTGCTGCAAGGCGAAACCGACAACCGGATGTACATGCTGGAGCCCTATGCCGCCGCGCTCCCCAAGGTCGCGGCGCAGGGCATTCCGCTGATCGTCGGCGGGGATTTCAATTCGCCTTCGCATCTCGACTGGACCGCTGCGATGGTGCAGGCGCGGCCCGACGCAGTGAAATATCCAGTAGAGTGGCCGGAGAGCAAGCTGATGGCGGACAGCGGCTTCGTCGATTCCTACCGGACCGTCCATGCTGATCCGGTGGCGAAGCCGGGCCTGACCTGGACGCCGGGCTATCCGCATCCGTTCGTGCGGCCGCAGGAGACGCATGACCGCATCGACTACATCTATTCGATCGGGGCCAAGGCGGTGGCCAGCGACGTCGTCGGCGAAGACGGCGGCCCCGGTGTCGCGATCGGCGTCGATCCCTGGCCGGCGGACCATCGCGCGCTGGTGACGACGTTCGAGGTCGAGCCGGCGCCGACGCCGGACCTCATCACCGTCGAGCCGCGCCTGGTGAAGCCGGGCGAGATCTTCATCGTGCGGGTTGCGACTCAGAAGCAGGAGAAGCTCGGGCATTTCCAGGTCTTCCCGGCCGGAGCGGCCGAGGACGCGGCGCCGATCACCGCATTGCCGGCCGATCCGGCGGATCATCTGGCGGCGCCATTCGGCACCGCGCGCCTGGCGCCCGGCGCGTATCTCGCCGCGGTCAGCGATGCCAACGGCAAGCGGCTGGCCGGCGTGCCCTTCTGGGTGACCGACCCCGATGCCAAGCCCGCGGTCGCGGTGGCCAAGGCCAGCGTGAAGTCCGGCGATCCGGTCGAGGTGTCGTGGAGCAGTGCGCCGGGCAACAAGTTCGACTGGATCGGCATCTACAGCGCCACCGACCCGGACCTCTACAACTACCTCGGCTATCTCTACACCAACGCCAGCGTCGCCGGCTCGGTCACGTTCAAGACGGAGGATTTCGGCGATGCGCTGGTGCCGGGCGAATACGAGGCCCGCCTGATGCGTGACGATGCCTATGTAGAGCTGGCGATCGTGAAGTTCACGGTGACGGAGTAGCCTCAGAACCCGTTGGCGTTGCCCCTGAGGATGGTGCCGGTGCCCTGGCTGGCGCCGTTCTTGATCCAGCGGACCTGGTCGCCGTTGAGCTCGACGTTCCAGCACGTCTTGGGCGTGCCCTCATAGGCGAAGCACATGGCGTCGCCCTCGACGCTCCACTGGCCGCTGTAGTCTTTGCCCTTGATGGTGCCGTCCGGCGCGTAATATTCGGCGTAGGGGCCGCTGGCGTCCATGTTGCCCTGGACGGTGCTGTCGGAGATCGCGGAACGAATTTGATTGCCGGTGGCGGCGGCCAATGCCGCGCTGCCGGTCGCCATCACGAACGCGAACGCCAGCAGGAACTTCGATCTCATCAGGAACTCTCCCAAGGTTGGCGCAGCCGCTCAACTATACGCGGCGCGATGGCAAATTGGATCACGCTTCGGTGATGATTCCTGTGGCAGCCGTCACACTCTGCTTGTAACGTCTCGGGCCATCGAACCGCCGACGGGCATCGAATGGGGACGTGGGGCACAGGGCTCTATCAGAGCGACGCCGCGGCGGATGTCCGCAATGTCTATCGCGATTGCAAGAAGCTGGGCTTTTCCGGCAGCGATCTTGCCGCCATTGTATTGGAGACGGTGGGCGGCACATCGGTGGACAGCGAAGACGGCCAGCTCGCGCACCTGGCGCTGGCCGACCTGCTGTGCAAGGACCGGATGCTTCCCACGGCCCTGCAGCTGACCGCGCTGCGCATCATCAAGAGCCCGGCGCTTCCTACCCGCTTCGAAGATCAGGCTTCTCAAAAGAAGCATCGCAAGATGCTGGATGCGCTGGGCGCCAAGCTCAGCGCCGCGACGCCGGATACCGCCAAGCGCAAGCAGCCTTACATCGAGCGCTGCGACTTCGGGATCGGCGACGTGCTGGCCTGTCCGCTTCCCAAGGGCCGCTGGGCCCTGCTGCGGGTGGTCGCCTATTTCACACGCTTCCGCGGCAAGAGCCCGATCTGCGAGCCGCTCGCGTGGAACATCGCGGCGATCCCGCCGGCGGCGAAGATCAAGCGGCTTCGGTTCATGCGCCAGAAGAACATTCCAATCCTGGGCGCGGCCAAGAAGGACGAGATGCTGAAGGGGTTGATCGAATTCAAACGTCTGCCGGCCGGCGCGACCTGGCAGGAGTATGTCGACCAGTATGCCGCGCCATACATCCCGATCGTCCGCGTGTCGGAACGCGACCCGCATTTCCACAAGATCGTAAAGACAGGCATCAACACGCCGTCGGAGCGGCCGTTTTACAGCGACTGGTGGGTGGCCACGAACGCATGGACCACCTGGAAAGACCTGTGGATGCGGCTGGAGGGCTACTACTCCAACGAGATCAGCGACCCTCGGACGCGCTGATGCCGGTCGCGGACTAGGCCGCCGCCGTCGTCATCGAAGCGAGACCCTGGCGCGCCAGCTTAGCCCAGGTCTTCTCCTCTGCGCTGACCTTGAAGCGCTTGGCGTGGTCTAGGACGCGCTCCAACTCGGCCTTGGCGCGGGCAGCCTGGCCGTCCTCGAACAGGACCTCGGCATAGCGATAGCGCGCCTCGAGGCCGACGAACCTGTCAAGCAGCACTTCGATCTCGGCCCGCGCAGTCGAGCGGTCGCCGAACTTCGCGGCGGCGCGCGCCTTCATCAGCGCGACCTCCTGCGGATAGTAGCGCGGCGCGTGCTCCTGCAATTCGCCCAGCAGCTTGCGGGCCTCGAGATACTCGCCGTTGAAGAAGCGGGCGCGGGCGAAGTTGTAGAGCAGGTCGGATGCGAAATAGTATTGGCCCTCGCGCGCGTTCTTGTAGAGGTCGATCGCCTCGTCGAACATGCCGCGCTCGACCAGCTCGCCGGCCATCTTCAGCTTGTTCTCGACGCTGCCGCAGATCGCGAGCTCCTCGGCCTTGCGCTTCATGTCGCGGTCCGGGTTGATCGCCTTGACGATGTCGTTGCCGATCTTCGTGAGGCCACGCTCGGAGCGGCTGCCTGGCAGCACCTCGATGATGAAATAGATCACGCATCCCAGGACCGGGAAGCCCATGATGATGAAGATCCAATAGTACGGCCGCCTGGTCTTCATCGCATGGAAGATGACCGTCAACTGCAGCAAGACGACGACGCCGCCCATGATGATCGGCATGTTCGGAATTCCCCAAGATGACCCTGGCTCCGACTCTCAACCGATGGGACTTAAAATTGGGTTCATTTCAATTTTAGATAAATTGCAGGCTTTCCTGGGGGACCGGGGCTCGGCGCCAGACAAGAAATGACGATTCAGGGCCAGCAATTCAGTGCTGAACGGCAGAGGTGATCAAGCCGACCAATGCTTGGCCGTCGAACGGCTTGGCCAGGAACCCGAAGGCGCCGCCGGTCTCCGCGCGCTCGCGGACATGGTCTGCCGGAAACGCCGTGATGAAGATCAGGGGCGCTCTATGGCCGGCCTTCTTGAGCCTAGTCTGCAGATCGAATCCGTCCATGCCGGGCATTTGAACATCCGCGACGATGCAGCAGGTATCCTCGACTTCCGCCGATCCGAGAAACGCCTCCGCAGACTCATAGGTCCGCGCGGCATAGCCCAGGGACCGCACCAGGCTCTCGAGCGCCACACGCACCGAAGCGTCGTCATCGATGATTGAGACAATGGTATCCTTGGTCAAATCCAATTCCTCGCGGGTCTTGGCTCGGCAAGCAGCCACGCAATGTCGTTTCTGCCACAAACATAAGGCGGCGCACCGTAAATGGTATCATACAGAGGTTTAAGGGCGGGTCAGGAGCTCGAATCGGATCCGAGAATCTCCGCCATGCGCACGAGGTCGGCGAGCGACTGCGCGGCCATCTTTCTCATGACATTGCCCCGGTGGATCTTGACCGTGATCTCGCTGAGCTGCAGCTTTCCGGCAACCTGCTTGTTCATCAGCCCGGAGGTTACCAGCTTCATGACCTCGCGCTCGCGCGGCGTCAGCGATTGGAAGGCGGCCCGCACCGCCGACAGCGAGCGATCCGCGCTCCGCCGCGCGCGGTCGGCCTCGAGCGCATGGGCGACGGCGTCGAGCATGTCCTGATCCCGAAACGGCTTGGATAGGAAGTCGACGGCTCCGGCCTTCATGGCCCGTACGGACATGGGAATGTCGCCGTGCCCGGTCATGAAGATGATCGGAATGCGGATCCGCTCGCGATTCAGATGATTCTGGAGATCGAGTCCGCTGGCGCCCGGCAGACGAACGTCGAGCACGAGGCAGGAACTGGCATCCACGGGCTGCTGCTTCATGAACTCTGCGGTCGACCCGAATACCTGGACATGATAGCCGACCGATCGGAACAGGCTGCTGAGCGACTCCCGCACCGACTCGTCGTCATCGACAACGTAGATGCATCCAGCCTCCAGTGACGGGCCACCAGACGACGATGCGCTGCCTTTGATCATGCACTGGCTCCAGCGGGAAGACTGAGCTGAAAAGTCGTGCCGCCATCCGTGTTGCGGGTCGCCCAGATCCGGCCATTGTGAGCCTCGACGATCGACCGGCAAATGGAGAGGCCCATCCCCATGCCGGACGGCTTGGTCGTGAAAAAGGCGTTGAACAGGCGTTTCTCGGTTTCGTCGTCCAGCCCGATACCGTTGTCGCGCACCTGGATACTCACGCCGCCATCCTCGCCCGCGAAGGTCCGCAAGACCAGGCTTCTTCGATCAGGCTCCACGGAATCCATCGCCTGGATGGCGTTCATGGCGAGGTTGATGAACACCTGCTGCAGCTGGATGCGATCGGCCTTGATCGGCGACAAGGCCGGATCCAGCTCGCGTTGCACCACGATGCCGCGTCCGGCCATTTCGCGCTGAACCAAAGCCAGCGATTCGTTCAACACTTCGTTGACGTTGAGGACGACCATCCGCTGCTCGCCTTTCTTGGCGAGCGCGCGGACGTGCCGGATGACCTCGCCCGCGCGCCGGCCGTCTGAAATGACACGGCCGAGGGCGGCGCGCGCTTCCGGCAGATCCGGCTGGTCCCGCCCAAGCCAGCGCAACGCCGCTTCACCGCTGGTCACGATGGCTGCCAGGGGCTGATTGATCTCATGCGCGATTGACGCGCTCAGCTCGCCCAGGGTGGCAACGCGGGTCGCATGCGCCAGCGCCGACTGCGTGGTGAGCAGTGCTTCGTGCGCTTGTGTCTGGGCGGTGATGTCGGTGTTGGTCTCGAGCACCGCGATCGGCTTGCCGTGCTCGCTCTTCTGCAGGGACCACCGACTGGCAACGACGATGCGACGGCCGTCCTTTCCGGTATGGACGAGCTCGCCCTCCCAGCGCCCGATCTTCAACAGGGCGTCCTGGATCGCGTTGTGCGGCTCGGAGAACCGGGTCTTCAGCAGGATGTGGGAGGACTGTCCGATCACGTCGCGGCGCTGCCAGCCATAGAGTTCTTCGGAGCCGCGGTTCCAGTACCGGATGGTATCGTTCATGTCGCGCACGAAAATGGCATCGTGCGTGAGCTCCAGCAGATTGGCCTGTTCGCGCAAGGCAGTTTCGGCGGCCCGGTTGCGCATGGCGAGGAAGCTGGTGATGCCGATCGCCGAGAGACTGACGATGCACCGGATGAGCGCTCCCTCCTCGGGCGCGGCCCCATGGACGATCGCAAAGCTGCCGAGGGTCAGAAGGACGCAGGCAATTGCCGCGCGCATGACCGTGCGCCGGTCCGACGAGCTTGCCACCAGCATGATCACGATGACGTAGAACACCGCGACCGCCGTCTGGAGCGGGCTGAAGGTGTCGACGAGAAATATGACGATTGCGAGAACGAGCGCGCTCCAGGACGTGATCCTGGAGGGCAGAACGCTGCGCGCCTTGGCGAGCACGATGGAACCCCCGGGGAGTGTGGCTACATGTGGGAAATCTAGCGTGGGCCGCTGGCGCAGTTCAATCCGCTTGGCTTGTGGCCGGCGCGACGCGACGACCGCGAAATCCCCGCCACTGAAGGTGTTTTCGCCCGCGTCCGCGCGTGACCCATACCTAGGTATGAGGCGGGAATACCAAAGCAATAAGGCACGGAACCCAAGTACGATGGTTCCCATCGCCCACATCGCTATCGTTTCCCCATCAACCTGAACCTGATGGAGGGGGAGATGAGCACGAAGGCGATGGGCACAGCGCTGGTCACCGGCGCATCGGGCGGCATCGGTGGCGCGGTCGCGCGCCGGCTGGCGGCGGACGGCTTCAGAATCGCGGCGCACTACGCCGGCAATTCCGCCCCTGCCGACAAACTGGTCTCCGATATCAATGCGAATGGCGGCCGCGCGACCGCGATCAAGGCCGATGTCGCCAGCCTGGCCGACGTGAAGGGACTGTTCACGCGGGCTCACGAGGAGCTGGGTGCGCTCAATACCGTGGTCCATTGCGCCGGCATCATGCCTCTTGGCTCTATCGAGCACGGCGATGTCGAGATGTTCGACCAGGTGATCCGGGTCAACCTGCGCGGCACCTTCATCATGCTGTCGGAAGCGGCACGCGCCCTGACCAACGGCGGTCGAATCATTGCTTTCTCGAGCAGCGTCATCGCCAAATCGTTCCCGACCTACGGTCACTACATCGCCTCGAAGGCGGGCGTCGAAGGCCTGGTCCACGTGCTCGCCAACGAGCTGCGCGGCCGGAACATCACGGTCAACGGCCTGGCGCCGGGACCGATCGCCACGCCGCTGTTTCTGGAGGGCAAGACCGAAGCCCAGGTCGATCACTTCGTGAAGCTCTCGCCGCTCGAGCGGCTCGGTCAACCGGAAGACATCGCAAACGTCGTTTCGTTCCTGGCCGGGCCGGACGGCGGCTGGGTGAACGGCCAAATTCTGCGCGCCAACGGTGGTTCGCCTGAGAAGCCACTCTTCTTCATAGGAAAGGATAAGGTCATGCGGAAGATCATCATCGTCACTGGAGCTTCGAGCGGATTCGGCGCCATGGCTGCGCGGCAGCTCGCGGCCAACGGCGACATTGTCTATGCCAGCATGCGGGACATCTATCGGCGCAATGCAGCGAAAGCGAAGGAGGTCGCGCGCTACGCGGCCGAGCATCGTGTCGACCTGCGTGCCATCGAGCTCGACGTCCAGTCGCAGAAATCGGTGGACGCCGCCATCGACCAGATCTTCGCGGCGCATGGCCGGCTCGACGTCGTCGTGCATAATGCCGGGCACATGGTGCTCGGCCCGGCCGAGGCCTTCACGCCGCAGCAATATGCCGACGTCTACGATGTCAACGTCCTCGGCACCCAGCGCGTGAACCGGGCGGCACTCCCGATCCTGCGCGAGCAGGGCCGGGGACTTCTGGTGTGGGTGTCCAGCAGCAGCAGCCGCGGCGGCACGCCACCGTTCCTCGCCCCCTATTTCGCGGCCAAGGCGGCGATGGACGCGCTCGCCGTCTCCTACGCCGGTGAGCTGGCGCGCTGGGGCATCGAGACGGCGATCGTCGTGCCGGGCGCCTTCACAAAGGGCACCAACCATTTCGCCCATTCCGGCGGACCGGACGACATTGCGGTCGCTTCGGAATACGCCAGCGGCCCTTATAAGGGATTGCCCGAGGCCATGCAGCAGAGCCTTGCCAGCCTCGAGCCGGAAGATGCCGACCCGGAGACCGTCGGCCGCGCCATCGCCGATCTGGTTTCGATGCCGTTCGGCACGCGTCCTTTCCGCACCACGATCGATCCGTCGGACGACGGGGCAGGGGTCGTGAACGCCATGGCCGACCGCGTGCGGGCCGAGTTGCTCCGCCGCATCGGCGCCGAGGACCTGCTTCATCCGGCCATGAACCAGAGCCTTGCCTCGAGTGCGCACTCCGCGAACGGCACACAGCAGGCGCAATTCGCTGCGCACTGAGCAACCCCATCTGCGCGCCCACATCCCGGCCGCTCCAGCGCGGCCGGCGATCCCTCTGACGATTGGAGATCCCATGTACATCTTGCCCCGGCAACCCACTGTTACGCGCCCCTCCTCACGGCGGCTGCGCCCGTCACACGTCGACCAGAGCAGCCACCCGGGCATCCTGCACGGCGAGTTGATGAGCCGGCCCGACCGCCAGGCGACCGTTACGCTCAGCGGCCTCGTCAGCAACCGCAACTTCGACACCGCCTCGTATCCCCGGCGGAGCTGGCTGGCCCGCGTGAAGCACACCGTCGTCAAGGTCCTCGCCTTCCTGGAGCGTGAACGGCATATCGCCCGCGCGGTCGCTGAATTGTCCAGGTTGGACGACCGCATGCTGCAGGATCTCGGGATCAAGCGCGGGAACATTGCAAATACGGTGCGGCATGGCCGCGATATCGACTGAGAGACTCACTATTGAGGAGCAAGTCTCATGTCTCCTTCGCCACGATTTTGCATCTACGGCGCCGGCGCCGTCGGCGGAATGATCGGAGGCCTGCTGGCCCAGGCCGGCGCCACCGTCAGCATGGTCGCCAGGGACAAGACCCTGGCGGCCCTGCAGCGGGACGGCCTGGCCATCATCACCGCCGGCGAGACCGTGCGAATTCCGGTGCGGGCGAGCGCCCATCCGGAGGAGTTGGGGCCGCAGGACTTCGTCGTCGTCGCGGTCAAGGCGCCCGCCTTGCCCGAGATGGCGTCGCGGATCGGGCCGCTGCTGGGTCCTGACACGGCGGTGATGACCGCGATGAACGGCGTGCCGTGGTGGTTCTTCGCCAACGACAACAGCTCCCTGGTCAGCCGGCGCCTCAAGACCATCGATCCCGACGGCGCGATCGGCCACGCCATCCCTGCAAGCCGGGTGATCGGCTGCGCGGTCTACTTCTCCGCGGCGCTCGAAGGACCGGGCATCATCCGCCACAACGCTCATCGGCAGCTGATCCTGGGCGAGGCAGACGGCGAACTGACCCGGCGCCTGTGGCGGCTGGTCTACTGGCTGCGGCGCGCCGGCTTCGAATGCACAGAAAGCCCCGACATCCGCCGCGACATCTGGCTCAAGCTGTGGGGCAACCTCAGCACCAATCCGATCAGCATGCTGACCGCGGCGACGGTGGACCGCATCCTGGACGATCCGCTGCTGTACGAGCTGTGCGGCCGCATGATGGAAGAGGCCGCCCGCATCGGCAAGGTGCTTGGCATTCCGCCCAACTTCACGGTCGAGGAGATGCTGCGGCGCGCGCGCTCATTCGGCCCGGTCAAGACCTCCATGCTGCAGGACGCGGAACGCGGCACGCCGGTGGAGATCGATGCCCTGCTGACGGTGATGCATGACCTGGGCGAGATCGCACACGTGTCGACCCCCTTCATCGACAGCGTCCTCGGTCTCGCCCGCGTGAGAGCGAGGGGGCTCGGCCTGATGGGGCCGCGGCAGGGCGAACCGCTGGCGGCGGCGAACGCCTCGGTCGCGCTTGGTCGGCTTGGTTAGCGACGGCGGCCCCCGATGGGAAACGCAAAAGAAAAGGGCTGCACCTTGCGGTGCAGCCCTTCGAGCTTGGCTCTGATCGAACGTGAGTTCGATTAGAAGTCCATGTCGCCCATGCCGCCCATGCCCGGAGCGCCACCGCCGCCCGGAGCCGACTTCTTCTCCGGCCGCTCGGCGACCATGGCTTCCGTCGTCACCAGCAGGCCGGCGACCGAGGCCGCGTCCTGCAAGGCGCAACGCACGACCTTGGTCGGGTCGATGATGCCGGCCTTGAACATGTCGACATACTCGGCGTTCTGCGCATCGAAGCCAAGGGAACCGCCCTTGCCTTCGAGCAGCTTGCCAACAACCACCGAACCATCGACGCCGGCGTTCTCGGCGATCTGACGGACCGGCTGCTGCAGCGCGCGACGGACGATGTCGATGCCCGCCTTCTGGTCGGGATTCTCGCCCTGGAGCTTCTCCAGCACCTTGGCGCCATACAGCAGCGCAACGCCGCCGCCGATGACGATGCCTTCCTCGACCGCGGCGCGGGTGGCGTGCATCGCGTCATCGACGCGATCCTTGCGCTCCTTCACCTCGACCTCGGTGGCGCCGCCGACCTTGATGATGGCCACGCCGCCGGCCAGCTTCGCGAGACGCTCGGCCAGCTTTTCCTTGTCGTACTCGCTGGTGGTCTCGTCGATCTGGGCGCGGATCTGCGTGCAGCGGCCCTCGATCTCCTTCTTCTTGCCGGCGCCGTCGACGATCGTGGTCTCTTCCTTGGTGATCACGACCTTCTTGGCCTTGCCCAGCATGTCGACCGAGACGCTCTCCAGCTTGATGCCGAGGTCTTCGGAGATGACCTGGCCGCCGGTGAGGATCGCGATGTCTTCCAGCATCGCCTTGCGGCGATCGCCGAAGCCCGGCGCCTTCACGGCCGCGACCTTGAGGCCGCCGCGCAGCTTGTTGACGACCAGGGTCGCCAGCGCCTCGCCTTCCACGTCCTCAGCGATGATGAGGAGCGGGCGGCCGGACTGAACCACGGCTTCCAGGATCGGCAGCATCGGCTGCAGCGAGGACAGCTTCTTCTCGTGCAGCAGGATGTAGGGCTGCTCCAGCTCGGTGGTCATCTTCTCCGCGTTGGTGATGAAATACGGCGAGAGATAGCCGCGGTCGAACTGCATGCCCTCGACGACATCGAGCTCGGTCTCGAGGCCCTTGGCCTCCTCGACCGTGATCACGCCCTCGTTGCCGACCTTCTGCATCGCCTTGGCGATCATGTCGCCGATGTCGCGCTCGCCGTTGGCCGAGATGGTGCCGACCTGGGCGATCTCGTCCGAGGTCGAGACCTTCTTGGAGCGCTTCTGCACGTCAGCAACCACCGCCGCGACGGCGATGTCGATGCCGCGCTTCACGTCCATCGGGTTCATGCCGGCGGCAACCGCCTTCACGCCTTCACGGACGATCGCCTGCGCCAGGACCGTTGCGGTCGTGGTGCCGTCACCGGCCATGTCGTTGGTCTTCGAGGCCACTTCGCGCACCATCTGGGCGCCCATGTTCTCGAATTTGTCGGAAAGCTCGATCTCCTTGGCGACGGTGACGCCGTCCTTGGTGATGCGAGGTGCGCCAAACGCCTTGTCGAGCACCACATTGCGGCCCTTGGGGCCGAGGGTGACCTTCACCGCGTTGGCTAGGATATCGACGCCGCGCAGCATACGGTCGCGCGCGTCGCCGGAAAAACGTACGTCTTTCGCTGGCATAGCTAATTGCCTCCAGTTGGATGTGTGTCAGTAACGGCAGTGGTCGCGGAGTTACGCGGCCTTCTTCTTGCTCGCGGAAGTGCCTTCGACGATGCCGAGGATGTCGCTCTCCTTCATGATGAGGAGGTCCTCGCCGTCGACGCGCACCTCGGTGCCAGACCACTTGCCGAACAGAATGCGGTCGCCCGCCTTCACGTCCAGCGGCAGCAGCTTGCCGTCTTCGGTCTTGGTGCCGGAGCCGGCCGCGATCACTTCGCCCTCTTGGGGCTTTTCCTTGGCCGTATCCGGAATGATGATGCCCCCAGCAGTCTTCTCCTGCTGCTCGATCCGGCGCACGAGAACGCGGTCATGGAGCGGGCGGAATTTCATGGAAACCCTCCGATTGATTTGAGTTTTTTTCGCTTCCCTGTCGGAAAATCCGACCGGAGCAAGGCGCCTTGTTAGCACTCAAGCTCCGTGAGTGCCAGCGATTTAGGGCCGCTGGCTGTCCCAGTCAAGAGGCCGTGAGGCGCGAATTTTCGGATTCCGTACAGGGATTTAGCAGCAGTTTCAGTCCGTGAGTGATAACTCATTGGAATTACGGACAAATTGCAACTTTGTTAAGGATTGTGGGTTATCCTTCGAGTATCGTTAATGGACGAGTCGCGCCGGCAGCTTCGGACCGTGGCGTCGAACCTGGCAGGCGCCCTCGCGTTACTAACGGCGAGAGAGGTGCCGATGTCTGGTTTGATGCTGCAACTGAAGCAATACCGGTTAACGACGGCGGAGATCCTGTATCACATGCCGGATCACCCCTCGCTGCTGCAGACCTACCTCTGGCAGGAATACGACCTCGCCCCCCAGTTTCCGACCTTGCGCAAGTTCCTCGACTTCTGGTCCCACAATCTCGACGGCAAGCTGCACTCCGTGAAGGTCTCCAGCGTCGACCTGCTGACGCCGCCGAAGTGGCGCAATGCGCAGGAACTCCTGACCCTGCATTGAGAGTCGTTGCGCGTCGGTTCACGGCGCGCTGATTTGCGATCATCGCGGCGCATTGCTAAACAGGCGCACTGCATTTTTCTGGTGCCCGCCCCTTGCTGCGTTCCCTCTACGACTGGGTTATGGAAAAGGCCCGCCACCCGAAGGCCATCTGGTGGCTGGCGGGGGTGAGCTTTGCCGAGAGCTCGTTCTTTCCAATTCCGCCCGATGTGATGCTGGTGCCGATGGTGCTGGCGGACCGGCGCCACGCCTGGCGCCTCGCGGCCGTGTGCCTGATCGCCTCGGTGCTGGGCGGGATGCTCGGCTACTACATCGGCTATGCGCTGCTGGAGACCCTGGGGCAGTGGATCATCTCGCTCTACGGCATGCAGGACAGCTTGGCTGGGTTCCAGGAGTGGTACGCGGAATACGGCCTGTGGGTCATCCTGATCAAGGGCGCGACGCCGATCCCCTACAAGATCGTTACCATCGCCAGCGGCATCGCCCATTTCAGCCTGCCGATCTTCATCGTCGCGTCGATCATCACGCGCGGCATCCGGTTCTATTTGGTCGCAGGGCTGCTCTATTGGTACGGCGAGCCGATCCGTGCTTTCATCGAGCGCCGCCTGACGCTGGTCACCACTCTGTTCGTGGTGGCGCTGGTTGGAGGCTTCGTCGTCATCAAGTATGTGATCTGACCGACCATGGCCGCTCGCCAGCCCTTGTTTCCGGTCTCGTCGGTGCCCTGGCTCGCCACTGGTGGAGCGCTGGCGGCGCTATGCATTGCCTGGCTGGCGCAGTACGGCTTCGGGCTGGCGCCGTGCGAGCTGTGCTATTGGCAACGCTACGGCTATTGGGCGGCGATCGCCCTGGGCGTGGTCGCCATCCTGCAGCCGGCGGGAACACCGCGGCGAGGGATCGCGCTGTGGCTCTTGGCCCTGGCGTTCCTGGCGACCGCCGGCATCGCCGTGTTCCATGTCGGAGTCGAGCAGCACTGGTGGGAAGGCACCACCGCCTGCACCGGCCAGACCACGGCCGGCATGACCCCCGAGGAGCTGGCAAAGGCGATCGAGAACGCGCCGATCGTGCGCTGCGACGTGCCGGCCTGGACCATGTTCGGAATTTCCATGGCGGGCTATAATCTCCTGTACGCGCTGGCCCTGGCGGCCTTCACCCTCAAGGGCGCGCTGCGGAGCAAAGCTGCGTGACGGAACGGGACACTCCAGGACAGACCGCGGCGGGGCGCCTGCCGGGCGACCTCACCAAGGACGAGTTGATCGACCGTATCATCCGCGTCGATCACGCCGGCGAGTTCGGCGCCAAGCGCATCTATGAAGGCCAGCTCGCGGTGCTGCGCGGCAAGCCGGAAGCGCAGGCGATCGAGCACATGTACCAGCAGGAGCTGGAGCATCTGCGCACGTTCGAGAAGCTGATGGTCGAGCGCCGCGTGCGGCCGAGTGCGCTGCATCCGCTGTGGAACGCCGCCGGCTTCGCGCTCGGCGCGGCGACCGCGCTGCTCGGCCCGAAGGCGGCGATGGCCTGCACCGTCGCGGTCGAGGAAGTGATCGACCAGCACTACCGCCAGCAGTCGGACAAGCTCGGCGCGGACGAAGCGCCACTCAAGGCCAAGATCGACAAGTTCCGCGCCGAAGAGCTGGAGCACCGCGATACGGGGCTGGAGCATGGCGCGCAGCAGGCACCCGCCTATCCGCTGCTGACCGGCGCGATCAAGGCGGGGTCCAGGCTGGCGATCTGGCTGGCGGAGCGGATCTGAGTTCTCCCCAGTGAGAGTCCGATCCATCACCAAAGCCGACACCGAAGCTTGGGTCTCCATGCGCGCGGCGTTGTGGCCGGACGCGAATGTCGATGAGTTGCGGCTGGAGGTGGCGCGCTACTTCGTGGCGCATGGCGAGCCGCTCCTGCCGTACTGCGTGTTCGTCGCCGAGGCGGATTGCAAGATCGTCGGTATGCTGGAACTGTCGCTGCGGCCCTATGCGGATGGGTGCGACAGCTCGCCGGTGCCGTTCGTCGAAGCCTGGTACGTGGCGCCGGAGGCGCGGAGGCAGGGCATCGGCGGTGCGCTGGTTCGGGCGGCCGAACAATCGGCCATTGCGGAGGGTTATACCGAGATGGCGTCCGACGCGTTGCTCGAGAATACGATCAGCGAACGCGCCCACGCTGCGCTTGGGTTCGAAGAGGTCGAGCGCGCGATCCGGTTCCGGAAAACGCTGAAGCGCTAGCCCGCGATCGAATTCGCCCGCGGCCCGGTGTCGTTGCTGGCAAGCGGCAGGTTGCCCCAGAGGCCCAGCTCGCTCCAGGCTTCGTCTTCGCCGTCCTTGTACCAAACGCACATGAAGCCCTCGTCATCGACCTCCACGCTGGCGGGGATGCGCCAGCTGGGGTTCCACTTCTTGCGGTCCTCCACGCGGTAGCCGGAGCGCAGCAGCAGCGAGTTGTCCGACGGCCGGTGCGCAATGATGGCGCCGTCATAGAGCACGATCTTGCCGATGTCGGTCATCAGCGCATAGTGCGGCTTGGCGCGGCCGGAGAATTCGCCCGAGGCGCTGAGGCGCATCGCCAGCTCCGCACCCTTCTTCACCGAGGTGCGATGGTGCCGCATGCCCTGCATCGGGATGGCGTGGAACAGGTAGTGCGCCTCGATGCCGTTGTCGCGCATCAAGGAGTAGAGCTGGGCCAGCACCGCCAGGTCGTCGTTCACGCCCTTGAGCAACGGATGTTGGTTGTAGATCGTGGCGCCGGTCGCCTTGATGCGCGCGATCGCGGCGCGCGACTCTGGCCAGAACTCGATCGGATGATTGACGTTGACGCCGATCTCGATGCGATGGCCGGGCAGGGAGGCCAGCACCGAAAGCAAATCGCCGTTGATGCGGTCGGGATCCTGGAACGGCACGCGGGTGCCGATACGGATGGTGCGGATGTTGGGCGCGTGCGCGGCAAGCGCCTGGAATGAGATGCGCAGCAGCTTCGGCGCCATCAGCGGATCGCCGCCGGTGATCAGGATCTCGTCGACCTCGGCGCACTCCTGCGCCTCGCCGAAATAGCGCGCGGCATTGACGATCTCGCCCTCGGACAGGGTCTTCACCGGGTACTGGCCGCGCAAGCACCAGCGGCAATGCGCGGCGCACACGGTAGTCGGCTCGAGCAGCGCGGTGCGGCGGTAAAGGCGCTCGACGCCCGCCAGCGGCTGGCCGTTGAATTGGAGCGTGATCTCGGACTCGTAGTGGCGCCGGCGCTCCTGCGGTGAAACCGCGGCTTCCACCGGATTCTTCACATACTGCAGCGCGATGGCGCGCCACTCGGCGCTGTTCATGCCGTGCGCGATCTCGAGCTCGCTCATCTTGCGCCGCAGGAACGGCGAAATGAGCTCGACGAAGTCGCCAGTCTTGGTTCCAGCCATCGCAGTCCCCCGAGGCATGAGCCGGTGCGGCGACCTTAGACGAAAATTTTCCGCTGTGTCCTCGCTTTTCTGCGCAGCTACGCCTTTTGAACGAAGCGATGGCGCGAGAAAACTAACTAGTCTCGCGGCGCTCAGGAAAAGGTTCATGGTAAACGGTGATGCGACCACACTCCGATGCGTGATCTGAGAGAAGTTCGTGCGTGGTGCTGTGCACTACTTCAGCTGCGGCGCCATGCCTTCGATCAAGGTGGCGGTGGGTTCGACCGAGCCATCGACGCGCGTCAGACCGATCCGATCGCCGTCACGCGACAGGCGCACGCAGCCGCCATCGAAGACGCCATCGCCATAGCGGAAGCACATCAGGCCGTCCTGGCGGAACGACCACGTCCCTTCATATTTGCCGGCAGCCTTGGACAGGCCGACGATGTGGCCATCGGGCGTGTAGTGCTCGGTATAGCCGTCACCGGTTTCAGTCTCGCCGCTCATCGAGTTGCCGATGATCGCGGCCTTCATGTCGTCGATCGACATCGGCCGCATGTCGCCGGCGAAGGCGTGGACTGGAATGAAGGTGCTAATCGCGATCGCGAAGAAAGTGCGCATGAGATCCTCCAATGCGTGAGGGATGCAGCACACTGAAGATCGCGCTCGCGCGCCGGGCGGGCCAATGCCGACCGCCGATGGAATGGATGCGTGCGGTTTATTGCTGGGCGGATGCCGGCGCGGGCAGGCGCCAGTCCGGCAGCCAGCGGCGCCCATGGGCGAGGCTGGCCTGCACCACCGGGCCGATGCCGAACGCGAACACGAGCGTGCCGACGCCCACCGTGCCGCCCATCAGGAAACCGATGGCAAGGGCGGAGGCCTCGACCGCGGTGCGCGACAGGCGGATGCTCCAGCCGAGCTTGTTGTGCAGCCCCATCATCAGGCCGTCGCGCGGTCCGGCGCCCAGCCCCGCCGGCAGGTAGAGCGCGCTGCCGACCCCGACGCACGCCATGCCGAACAGCAGCATCGCGCCTTGCACCCACCGGCTCTCGATTTCTTGCGGCAACAGCCACAGGAAGAAGTCCATGAAGGGGCCGATGGTCAGCGCATTGAAGATGGTGCCGATGCCCGGCCGCTGGCGCAGCGGAATCCAGAACAGCAGCACGATCACGCTGGCGATGATGCTGGCCGTGCCCATGGTGATGTCGAGCTGGAAGCCGAGACCCTGGTGGAACGCATCCCACGGTCCGAGCCCGAGGTTGGCGCGCACGAACAAAGCGAGCCCCAGGCCCCACAGCAGGAAGCCCGAGAACAGCATCAGCCAGCGCTGCGGCGCGACGGAGATCAGGGAACGCATCGCGCAGGCTTAGGGGCGCGCGCGCAAAGCGTCAATCGTGCGATTGAATGGAGACATCTCGGACGGTCGCGCCTCTCTCAAGCCGGATTGCCGGAGCCGGACGACCGATTCCGCCGCGCAAACTCCTGCGCCGCCCAATCCAGGAAGACCCTGACGCGCAGCGACAATTGCCGGCTGCGCGGATAGAGCAACGAGACCGGGACGGTGGGCGGCGGGAAATCCGGGAACAGCTCCACCAGCTTGCCGTCGCGCAGATCCTCTTCCACATGGAAACGCGGCACCTGGGCAATGCCCAGGCCCAGCCACAGGCCAAGCCGATAGCTTTCCGGCCCGGTCACCGAAAGAGTCGCCGGGATCTCGATGGTCCGCACCTTGTCGCCGACCGTGAAGCTGAGCGGCCGCACGTTGCCGGTGGTCAGCGACCGGATGCCCACGAGACGGTGCCCGTCGAGCGCGTCGATGCCGGCCGGCACCCCGAAGCGCTGGAGATAGGACGGCGTCGCGCAGGTAAGTCGATCCAGCGTTGCAACCTTGCGCGCCACCAGGCCGCTGTCCGGCAGCGCGCCGAAGCGCAGAACGCAGTCCACGCCCTCCCGGACCGGATCGACCCAACGGTCGCTTTCGCTCATCGACAGCTCGATCTTCGGATAGCGTGCGAAGAACGCGGGCAGCCCGGGCATCAGGAAGTGACGCGCGAGCGTGCCCTGCACGTCGACACGCAACATGCCGCGCGGCTCCGCGCCGTTGAACGCGCCTTCCGCTTCCTGGATGTCGTTGAGAATGGCGAGGCAGCGCTGATGGTAGGCCTCGCCATCCAGGGTCGGCCGCACTGTCCGGGTGGTGCGCTGGAGCAGGCGCACGCCGAGCCGCCGCTCAAGGCTCTGGACCGCCTCAGTCACGGTGGAGCGGGGCATGCCGCTGTCGTGGGCCGCCAGGGTGAAGCTGCGCCGCTCCACCACCCGCACAAACAGACGCATCGCATCCAGCCGGTCCAATCCGCCACCATTATTCGAAAATAACGAATAGTAATGCCAATTTAAGCCAGATTATCCGGCAACGGCAAGGGTCTACATCAAGGACTTCGGCCGCTGGACGCGGCGCACAGGAGGAAACCATGGACAGCAAGAAACCCAACAGCCCGGCAAGAGTCGCCATCGTCACCGGCGCATCGCGCGGCATCGGCGCGGCCATTGCCGAGCGGCTTGCCGCCGACGGGATGACGGTCGTGATCAATTACAGCGGCAACACGCGTCCTGCCGAGGAACTGGCCCACAAGATCGAGCAGGCCGGCGGCCGCGCCTTGACCGCGCAGGCCGACGTCAGCGATCCGGCTGCGGTCGCGCGCATGTTCGACGCGGCGGAGACGGCGTTCGGCGGTGTCGACGTGCTGGTGAACAATGCCGGCATCATGCATCTGGCGCCGCTGGCGGAGAGCACCGACGCGCTGTTCGACAGCCATGTCGCCGTCAATCTCAAGGGCAGCTTCAACACCCTGCGCGAGGCCGCGCGGCGGCTGCGCAACGGCGGCCGCATCATCAACCTGTCGTCGAGTGTCGTCGGCTTGTATCAACCGACCTATGCCGTCTACGCCGCAACCAAGGCGGCCATCGAGGCGATGACGCACATTCTTGCGAAGGAACTGCGCGGCCGCAACGTCACGGTCAATGCGGTGGCGCCCGGACCAACCGCGACGGCCCTGTTTCTGGACGGCAAGCCGCAGCAGGTCATCGATCATCTGACCAAGCTCGCGCCGCTGGAGCGTCTCGGCCAGCCGGAGGATATCGCCGCGACCGTCGCCTTCCTCGCCGGTCCCGATGGCGGCTGGATCAACGGCCAAGTCCTGCGGGCCAACGGCGGAATCATCTGACACCCAAAATAGCAATGAAAAGGATCGTGCCATGACACGGCGTAACAGTGTGGCGATCGTCGAACATTTCTGGAAGGAAGTCTGGCAGAAGCAGAACCCGGAGGCCGTCGACCGGCTGGTCAGCGAGGATTTCATCCTCACTTCCGGCGATCATGACGTGCGGTCGCGCGCGGACTTCAAGACCTGGGTGAAGCAGTTCCTGGAGCGAGTCCACGACTTCCGGTTCCACATCGTTGAGACCTTCCAGAACGAGGACGGCAGCCGCGTCGCCTCGCGCTGGCGGATCACCGGACGCAACAACGGCATGATGGGCACGAAGCCGAACGGCGTGCCGTTCGAGATGAGCGGAACGGCGGTGTGGGAGGTGGGCGAGGACGGGCTGCTCCGCCACAATTGGGTGGAGCGCAACGCCTTCGAGGTCTATGGCGCAATCACCCGCGCTGACGGTGAGGAGAACGTGTTCTAGGCGGCAAGGCGCCTCAGCTGGTCTCGAGCACGGTGTCCCAGTAAAGGAAATCCCGCCAACTCTGGTGCAGATAGTTTGGCGGGAAGGCTCGACCGTTCTCCTGCAGCTCGTGAGTGCTGGGCTGCAGGGGCCTTCTCCGTGGGTGCATGCCCACCTCGTGCGGCAGACGACTGCCTTTGAGGAGGTTGCAGGTCTGGCACGCGGTGACCACGTTCGACCAGCTGGTCCGCCCGCCGCGCGAGCGCGGCACCACATGGTCGAACGTCAGCTCGTGGGTCGGGAAGGTCTCCGCGCAATATTGGCAGCGGAAGCGGTCACGCAGGAACACGTTGAACCTGGTGAAGGCCGGCCGGCGCGACTGCTGCACGAACTCCTTGAGCGAAATGACCGAAGGCAGCCGCATCGTGAAAGACGGGCTGTGCACTTCGTTCTCGTATTCGGAAATGATGTTGACCCGGTCCAGGAAGACAGCCTTCACCACTTCCTGCCACGGCCACAGCGACAGGGGGAAGTAACTCAGCGGCCGGAAGTCGGCATTGAGGACCAGGGCCGGACAAGCTTCAGGCGATGCCTGCACGCATAAGCTCCGTCACCAATCTGTGACGGGTGACGACCCCGTCACACTCGATATCTACACAATACCAATAGAGGGGCGGGGCGAAAACCACAAGATGTTGAAATCCGCCATCCCGTTGATTTCATTTGCTTGTCATTGTGGCGCCGGGGGTGCTCCCGAAGCACCGGCGCAGGAAAAGGGCGCCTTTCTCCGCGCCTACCTGGTCGATCGAATGGACCAGGCCCGGGCGTGACTCGGTCTCGACCGGCACCCCGGCGTTTCGCAGGGCGCTCTCCGCCTGCGCCAGGGCCCCGAACGGCACCACCTGGTCGGCCATGCCGTGGACCAGGAACACCGGCGGCTTGGACCTGGTCTCCTGGGCGAGCAGCTCGGGCGCGATCAACGCGCCGGAGAAGCCTAGAATGCCGCCGATCGGGTTCGCGCGCCGCGGGCCCACATGCAGCGACATCATGGTGCCCTGGCTGAAGCCCACCAGTGCGAGGTCGCGGTCGGCGAGTCCGCGCCTGGCGAGTTCCGCATCCAGGAACGGCTCCAGGATCTGCGCCGCCACGCGCACGCCGCCCAGCTTCATCTCCGGCGAGCGATCCTCCAGCCCGAACCACTGGAACCCGAAGGGCGAGAGCTCGCACGGGAACGGCGCGTTGGGCGACAGGAACTCCGCCTCCGGCAACGCCTGCGCGAAGAACGGCGCCAGGCCGATCAGGTCCTCGCCGTTCGAGCCATAGCCGTGCAGCAGCGCGACCAGCTGCTTCGGCTTGCCGCCGGCGGCGGGAGGCTGAGAGGGGCCGGAGAGTTCCATCATGTGCGATTGCTTTCGTTTCTATTGAACACAGCCCGAACGCGCCGCCTGCGCATAGCGGACAAGCTCGGGCCGCAGCTTCGGATTGGCCGCGAGATAAGCATCGATCGTGGTAGCCGTAAACTCCGGATACGCGCGCGCCCAGTGGCCGAGGCCATGCAGCGCACTTTCCTGGCAGGCGGGATTGGGAAGTCTCAGCGTCGCGCGCATGACGCCGAGGCTGGCTTCGTGGATCGGATCGGGCTGGCGCGGTTTCGAGTTCGCGGCGAGCGGGATGATGTCCCACCACATATAACAGACCCCGTTGAGCTTATCACCGCCCGGTTCACCCATGTGCGACAGGATCGGGGCGCAGCGCGGCTGAAACAACCTTGCGAACAAACTCTGCATCGCCTCGATACAGGCAACGCGTGCTTCGATGGGCACCGAGCCGTCTATCAGGAATCGGCAATAACCACCGCAGCTGTTGTCTATCAGATACCAGAGTCCTTGTCCGATCTCGCCGGCGGTATAGTGTTCGAGCAACTCACCTGAGCTCTCGAACAGCTGCGTCAGATACGCCACCGCTTGGCAAGGCTTCGGGTCCCACCAATCGTAGTCTTGCCGATACCAGACCTTCTCGACCGTACCCACGGGGCGGTCGAAGGCGTACTCAATCCATTCTTCGACGCTCAGGTTGGTCAGTGGCCGTCCCGCCATTGCGCGTTCCTACAAAGCCGGCGTCGCGTGATAATAGTGCCAGAGCATGCGCGACGCGTAGGAGCGGTAGGGGCGCCACGGCTCGGCAATTTCGCGCAGCTGCTTGGGGCTCGGCCTTTCCTTCAGGCGTTTCATGCGCTGCGCCGCGACAATGAGGCCGAGGTCGTGGGCCGGCAGCACATCGGGCCGCTGTAGGCTGAACAGCAAGAACACTTCCGCCGACCAGACACCGAGGCCCTTGACGCTGGTGATCGCGGCGATGGCCTCTTCGTCGCTCTGCCTGCGCAGCTTGGGCATCGACAGACGGCCATCCAGAAAGGCAGCGGCGAGATCGCGACCGCGCGCAGGCCGGCATCGGTCAGCTTGAGAAAGGCCTCCGGCGTCTTCGCCTCCAGCGCGGCGTCGAGCCGGGCGGAGATCGCCTTGGCGGCGTGGGTCGAGACCTGCTGCGCCACGATGACGTGCAGCAGGCCCATGAAGCCGGCGGGACGCTTGCGCGGCAACGGCGGGCCGACTTCGTCGATCGCGCGCGCAAAGTCGCGGTCGGCCTTGGCCAGATGGCGCAACGCGCGTTGCAGCAGGTCCTGATCTTCTTTAGGTCTAGCCATATGCGTCCACACTCTATCTTTGCAGCTTGATGACCGTCACGCGATTCGCGCCCAGCCCGACCGGCCATCTGCACCTGGGCCACGCGCATTCGGCGCTGGTGGGGTGGCACAGGGCGCGGGCGGAATCCGGCCGGTTCTTGCTGCGCGTCGAGGATATCGACCCGGCGCGCTGCCGGCCGGAGTTCGAGGCCGCGATCCTGGAGGACCTCGGCTGGCTGGGCCTGGACTGGGAGCAGCCGGTCAGGCGGCAGTCCGATCATCTGGCCGACTACCAAGGGGCGTTGGACCGGCTACGCGGTCTGGGAGTCCTCTATCCCTGCTTTTGCAGCCGGAAGGATATCGCGGCGGCGGTCAGCGCCCCGCATGGGCCGGAGGGACCGATCTATCCCGGCACCTGCCGCGCACTCCCGGCCGAGTTGGCACGGGCGCGGCAGGAGCGGGGCGATCCCTATGCGCTGCGGCTGGATGTCGCAAAGACGCAAGCGATGACTGGCCCGCTGACCTTTCAGGACCAGCGCGAAGGGGCGGTGGTGGCTCGGCCGGAGACGCTCGGGGATGTCGTATTGGCGCGGCGGGACGCGCCGGCCAGCTATCACCTGTGCGTCACGGTCGACGACCACCTGCAGGGGGTGACTTTGGTCACACGCGGGGTCGATTTGTTCCACGCGACCCACATTCATCGGCTCCTGCAGGCGATTCTGGACTTGAATGTTCCCACCTACCTGCACCATCTGTTGCTGACCAATGCTGCGGGGGAGCGGCTGTCCAAGCGCGACGGGGCGGTGGCCATACAGGCCCTGCGTCGGGCAGGCCGATCGGCGGCGGAGGTGCGGGCGTTGGCGGGATTTTCCGACTAGGTCCCGGGTAAAGGAAACTCTTACAGGGAACGCGGCGTCGACGACCCGCGCGGGATGGATGGATTTAACCGCTCTCGGGCCCGAGCTCATCGCGCTGGGCCAAGTCATCATGATCGATCTGGTGCTGGCCGGCGACAACGCCATCGTTGTCGGCATGGCGGCAGCCGGTTTGCCCAAGGAACAGCGCGGCAAGGTCATCCTCATCGGTATCGCGGCGGCGACGATCCTGCGCATCCTGTTCGCGCTCGTCACCACCCAACTGCTCCTGATCATCGGCCTCACTCTGGCCGGCGGATTGCTGCTGCTGTGGGTGTGCTGGAAATTCTGGCGCGAGCTGGTGCATCAGCGCCGCGAGCGGTTGCGCCAGGCGGCCAAGGCGCGTCAGGAATTGACCAGGGACGAGCGGCGCGAGCTGGCCGAGCCTGAGGAGGCGCTGCCCGGCGCCGCGCCGGCCAAGACCATGCGCCAGGCCATCGTGCAGATCGTCATCGCCGACGTCTCCATGTCCCTCGACAACGTGCTGGCGGTGGCGGGCGCGGCCAGCGAACATCCGACGGTCTTGATCATCGGCCTCGTGCTGTCGGTCGGCCTGATGGGCGCGGCGGCGACCGTGATCGCCAACCTGCTGAAGCGGTTCCACTGGATCGCCTATGTCGGCCTCGCCGTCATCCTGTGGGTGGCCGTCGACATGATCTGGCGCGGCTCCATGGAGGTCGTCACCAAGGTCGACCTGACGCAGCTGCTGTAGCCGGACCAGCTAGCTCTCGTGCCGCCACAGGCCGAGGGCGAGGTCGCTGTAGTCGGGATGCTCCGGCCGGATATGGCCATGCCGGATCAGGAAGTCGATCAGCACCAGCGCGACGTTGAACTTGAAATCCTCGCCGGCCTTCAAGATCTCTTCCACCTCGCCCAGCTCCATCAGGCGAAAGCTCGCGATTTCGCCGTCAGTGTTGACCGGCTTGAAATCGGCCGGCAGCTCCAGGTCGTAGACGAACATCGTATCGTTGCGCAGCCAGCCCTGGTGCTCCATGCGATAGCGGATGGCGCCGGCGGGCCTGGCGCGCGCGGCGAGCGTCGCGGGAATGGAGGCCTCCTCCTCGCATTCCTTGGTCAGGCATTCCATTACGCTTAGGCCAAGCGGAATGCCGCCCGCGACCAGGTGATCCAGCTTGCTCGGCTCGATCGGCCGGTTGTCGGCACGCTTGCCGATCCATAGCTTCAGCCGGCCGCCCTCGCGCACATAGCCGTTCATATGCACGCCGTAGCCATGCACGCCGAACATGGGCACAGCGGCGCGCTCCAGCCGCATCAGCGGCGCGGCGCCGAAGCGCGTCAGCACCGGGAACCATTCGTTGCGCCAGCCTGCAAACACGCCAGCCTCGTAGAGATCGCGCGCCACGTCGCCGACCGCGGCGGAGCGGTGATCGAAGCTCGCGAGATGATCGCGCAGCCTCACCGTCTTGTCGTCGCAGGCAAACACGGTCGGATACTTGCCGAGGCGCGCCGCCACGTCGCGCCGCACCCAGCCCGCGGTCTCGCCGGCGATCAGCCATGGCACGAACTTTCCCATGTCCGCACTCTGGCAGCGATGGATGTGGTCGATCAGGCTCATGTGCGCACGAACGGGGCTGGCCGGCGCAGCTGCGCGATGAGGCCGAGATAGTCGGGATCGTCCGGCCCGACGATGCCGAAGCGCATCAGCAGGTCGAGCTTGGCCAAGGCGGCATCGAACATGAAGTCGTCGGCGCCGCGCAGGCTCTCCTCCAGCTGCGGCAGCGACCACAGCTGGAACTCCGACACCTCGCCGTCGTCGTTGCGCGGCTGGAAGTCCGCCGGCAGCGCGAGGTCGTAGTTGAACTGCACGCCGATGCGCAGTCCCTCGGCCGCATTGATGATCATGGTGGTCATGCTGACCGGCCGCGCGCGCTCGGCCAGCGTCGGTCCGATGCAGGCCTCCTCGGCGCATTCCTTGAGCAGGTTTTCGGCGAGCGAGATGCCGTGCGGCACGCCGCCGCCGACGATCAGGTCCAGCATGCCGGGGTCGACATGCTTGGCCATGGCGCGGCGTGCGATCCAGACCCTCCAGGTATCGCCGTCGCGCACCAGGCCGTTCACGTTGATGCCGTAGGTCTGCAGCCCGAACAGCGGCGTCGCCGCGCGCTCCATCAGCAGCAGCGGCGCTTCGCCGAAGCGGCGATTGACCGGATAGAGTTCGCCGCGCCAGCCGGGCACATGGCCGCGCTCGCGCAGCGTGGCGAGGACCTCGGCGACCGCTGCGCTGCGCGCCTCGACGTCGCTCAACCGGTCATGCAGGCGAACCGCGCGGTCGGTGAGGTAGAAGACCGCCGGGAACTCGGCGAGAACGCGGGCGAAATCGGGGTCGACCCAGCCGACATGGCGATCGGCCACGATGAAGTGGCGATAGGGCGCGAGGTCCGCCGCCAGGTCGACTGGCGGGCAGCGCCGGAACAGCCGCAGCAGGCCGGATGAAGTCGCGCTCACGCTCGCCGTTCCTTACGATCTGCCATCGTCCCGCCGCAATTGCGCCCCGAGGCCGCCACTTCCGCGTGCGACAAGCTTTGAACCTGCCCGCGCCACAGGCGCACCAAGGGTACGGTTCTAGAGAAGGGGAAGGCAAATGCAAGGGACAAAGCTGACCGGAGCAAAGCTCTGGATCGCGGGCGTATCCACCATCGCCATTCTGGTGGGCTGCGAAGCGCAGCCCATCAAGGAACAGTCCGCCAACAGCAATGAGTATAGTTACCCCGCCAAAAGCAAGGCGGAGAGTGACGAGGCGAAAGTCGTCGCGCAAGGGGCGGCAACGCGGCAGGATTCAGTGAGTGCACAGGCGACGCCTCCAGCTGCGCCCGCGCCCTATGGCGAAGTGGCTGAGCTCGAAGCCGCTCCTGCACCGGCGCCTGCCTACGCCCCCAGCAATTCGGGAGCGATGCAGGCCACCCTCGGGCAAGGTGCGGCGCTTGGCCAGCCGATCCCCGGCGAAGGCGAGAACTACATCGCGACCAGCGACAGCGCGGTGAAGCAGGCGGCGGTGGAGCAGGTCTCGACCTTTTCCATCGATGTCGACACCGGCGCCTATTCCAATGTTCGGCGCTTCCTGATGAACGGCCAGCTGCCGCCCAAGGACGCGGTGCGGGTCGAGGAGCTGATCAACTACTTCTCCTACGATTACCCGAAGCCCGAAGCCGGCGGCGAGCCGTTCCGCGTCACCACCGCGGTCGAGCGCACGCCCTGGAACAACGAGACCTATCTGCTGCATGTCGGCATCAAGGGCTACGAGCCGCCCGCGGGCGAGCGGCCGGCCGCCAACCTGGTGTTCCTGGTCGATGTCTCGGGCTCGATGGACCAGCCGGACAAGCTGCCGCTGCTCAAGGCCGGCATGAAGATGCTGACCGACCAGCTGCGCGACGACGACAAGATCACGATCGTGGTCTACGCCGGCGCGGCCGGCCTGGTGCTGGAGCCGACCGCCGGCAAGGACAAGGCCAAGATCAAGGCCGCGCTGGACCGGCTGCAGGCGGGCGGATCGACGGCGGGCGGCGAAGGCCTGGCGCTCGCCTACGCCAAGGCCAAGGAAGCGAAGATCGATGGCGGCATCAACCGCATCATCCTCGCGACCGACGGCGACTTCAATGTCGGCGTGACCAGTATCGAGCAGCTCAAGGACATGGTGGCGGAAGCGCGCGAGAGCGACGTGTCGCTGACCACGCTCGGCTTCGGCGAAGGCAACTACAACGACGCGCTGATGGAGCAGATCGCCGACGTCGGCAACGGCAACTACGGCTACGTCGATTCGGCGAAGGAGGCGAAGCGGCTGCTGGCTGACCAGCTGTCCAGGACCATCCAGACCATCGCCAAGGACGTGAAGATCCAGATCGAGTTCAATCCGGCCGTGGTGGCCGAATATCGCCTGGTCGGCTACGAGAACCGCGCTCTCAACCGCGAGGACTTCAAGAACGACAAGAAGGACGCGGGCGAGATCGGCGCCGGCCATACCGTGACGGCGATCTACGAGATCGCGCTCAAGGGCTCGAAAGGCCTGGCGGTCGACCCGCTGCGCTACGGCGAGCATGCCGACGAGCGTGCCGATCCGAACGCGACCGAGTTCGCGTTCCTGCGCCTGCGCTACAAGGCGCCGGATGGCGACGTGTCGACGGAAATCGGGGCGCCGTTGTTGATCTCGGCGCTGCAGGAGCCCGGCGCGGCGCCGTCCGAGGCGCGCTTCGCCACGGCGGTGGCGGCATTCGGCCAGCGGTTGCGCGGCGGCGACTATATCGGCGCGTTCGGCTACGACCAGATTGCGGAGGTGGCGCGCGAGTCGCGCGGGGCCGACGGCGAAGGCTACCGCGCAGAGTTCATCGAGCTGGTCGAGATGGCAAAGGCGCTCGACAGCGGCTCGTAACGTCTTAACCGGCTTCTCCCGAAAACTGCAGGCGGTCGCCGCACCTTGGCGCGGCGGCCGCCAATCTTTATGATCGTGCCCGAAGGCGGGAGGGATGCCGTGACACGGTCCGTTGGATTCTGGCTGCTGATCTTGCTCGGTGCGACCGTGGCGCTGGTGTTCGTGCTGAACGAACTCTACCCCGGCGCGCTCGACGATCCCGATTCGCGGATGCGCCTGCTGACCCGGATCGGCTGGATGGCGCTGATCGGCTCGGCGGTGATCGGCGCCGCGCGCTTGAATCCCAAGACCGCGTTGCGCCAGGCCGCGATCTGGCTGGCGATCATCCTCGGTCTGGTCGGCCTCTATGCCTTCAAGAACGACGCCGCCTTGATCGGACAGCGCATCATGGGCGCGCTGTCCCCGACCCAGGGCGTGGCACATGATGACGGCACGCTCAGCTTCGATGCCGGCCCGGACGGGCATTTCCGAATCCAGGCTCTGGTGAATGGCGGCCGCGTCACCTTCATGGTCGATACCGGCGCGACCGATGTCGTGCTGGCGCCGGACGATGCGCAGCGGATCGGGATCGATCCCGCGACCCTGGTGTTCGATCAGTTCGCCCAGACCGCCAACGGCACGGTCAGCGGCGCCGCCATCCGCCTCGACAACCTGGTCATCGGGTCGATCGAGATGAACCAGCTGCCTGCGACCGTCAACGGCGCCGACATGTCGGAAAGCCTGCTCGGCATGGAATTCCTCGGCCGCCTGCGCGGCTGGCGAGTCGAGAACGGCGAGCTGACGCTGGTTCCTTAGCGAAGGGCGGCTGCCCGAATAACGAATCCTTAACTCCCGCAGCCGGACTCTCCAGGCTTGGTGCCGCCAGGCCTGGAGGCCATATGGACCAGACGATTGCGCTTCGGCTTGGGCTTCCGGTATTCGCCGGCATGATTGCCCTGTTCGCGGTCAGCTATTTCGCGCCGGACTTGCTCAACGGCGGCACCTTCCTTTTTATCGGCGTCTTGCTCCTCGTGCTCGCGGTGGCGGTCGGCGGCATCCATACGGTCTCGAGCATCGGGGCGGGCGCATCGGCTTTGACGGTGCTACATCCGGTCGTGGTGTTCCCGCTTCTGGCTGTGCTCTGCCTGGTCGGAAATGTCGGTGGTGTCGGGTTGGCGCTCTGGAGCCATGCCACGGGCGGCAGCCTGGAAACGGATGGAGTATGGTTCGCACGCGCGGACGATGGACGCTTTCGTCCCATGCTCGATGTCAATGGCGTGTCGGTGTGGTTTGTAGTGGATACCGAAGCCAAGCACATCTTGCTCTCCCAGTCGGATGCGCGGAAAACCGGTTTCGACCCTTCCACCATGACGTTCGATGTGGCGATCGATGGCCCGGACGGTCCCCAATCGGCCGCCGCAATAACGCTGAAAAGCATCGACTTATCGGAATCGTCCATGGCGGACGTGCCAGCGCTCGTGTCGGCGAACAACCTCACGCCCAGCACCCTCGGCCGGGACTTCTTCGACCGCACCCGCGGCTGGGGCATCAAAGGCAACACGTTGATGGTCGTGCCGCCTGGGGCCAACGGGAGCGTCGTGCCGATGATGCTGCTACTGGCGCTGTCAGGCACCGGTATCCTCGTCATGTTGATCAAGGTCTTTGTGCGCGATCACGCGAGCGGCCCGTTGGTCGACGCGTTGTATCCGCTCGCCGGCCTCCTGGTCGCGATCGGCGTCGGCTTCCACCAGGAAGTCGGGGCGCTCGGCCGGGGCATCTATGATTACGTGTTGTCGATCAGTTCAGGATCGGAAGGCATACGCATCGCGCGCGCTGACGACCGGATGTTTCACGTCAACCTCACGATCGATGGCACTATCGTTGATTTCATGGTGGAACCCTCGACACCAATCAACGTGTTGAGGCCGGATGTGCCGAAGCAGATCGGCATCAGTCCGTCGTCGCTGGTCTACAACGAGCGATTCGAGGTTGCCGCGGGCGGCGCGGAGTATGCCGCCAACCTAACACTGCCCAAGGTTCAGCTCGGCGCCACGACCATCGAGAACTTGCAGCTCAAGGTGTTCGCCACCGATCGCTTGGGTCACAACATTCTGGGCAAGCCGTTCCTCGAGGGCTTCAAATACTGGCGCGCCGATGATGATGCGCTGATCGTGCTGCCGTAAGGAACCGGCTGGCGCATGCCGCGCTGGATCGTCATAGACTTCGATCAAGAACGCGATCCGCGTTCTCTCATGCACCCGCGTGCGGAACTTTGGCGAGGATCTGTACCGTGCCTGTCGCGATGATGGGTGGGCTGAGATCTCCCTCGCGGACGTGGACCGCGCAATGGACCGGCTGCGCGTACGGGTCCGATCGTCAAAGCGCGAACGACGCATTGCAATCATGATCGAAAGACTGCTTGCCGAGCATCGCTTTACCGGCAAGGCTCGCGTTTCACATATTCACGATCCGAGTTGAGTCACCGCCCCTGCTAGTATGATCGGGAATGGCGCGCGTCTCGTCGGTCCGGAACAGATTGGGAATATCGAAGCGGCGGTGCCGCTATCGGCCGCGCCGGCTGACTTCGTCTATTATCTTGTTGGTCAGCGCCACAGCACCTGGCGGCACGCGGCGTCTCGGGCCTGCCAGCCGGCGCGCTGAAGCTCCGGTTCGTCCTGCTCCTCGGTCGGCCAGCCGAGGCAAAGGTAGGCGACCAGCGTCCACTCCCGGGGAACCCGCAATTGCTCCGCCGCCGCAACCGGATCGAGGATCGAGACCCAGCCGACGCCAAGGGCGCGCGTGCGCGCCGCCAGCCACAACGTGTGCACCGCCAGCACCGCGGAATAGCGCAAGGTTTCCGGCATGCTTTGGCGGCCGAGGCCATGACCCTGGGCCGTGCCTTCATCGCAGAACACCGCCAGATGGCGCGGAGCCTCTTTCAAGCCGGCTAGCTTGAGGCCGGCATAGAGCTGCGCGCGTTCGCCGTGATAGCCGGCGAGGGCGCGCGCGTTCGCCTGGTTGAAGTTGGCGATGATGGCGGCGCGATTGCCGGCATCGTCGACGCTGACGAAGCGCCAGGGCTGCGCGTTGCCGACCGAGGGCGCGAGGCAGGCGAGGTCCAGCAACTCCTCGACCAGCGTCTCCGGGATCGCATCGGTGCGGAACCGCCGCACGTCGCGCCGCCAGCGCAGCAGCTGCTTCAGGTCATAGCGGAAGCGATCGTTGAACTGCGGCGAACGCCGGAAGGCGACGATCTCGCGGAACATGGGCGTCAGGCTGCGCGCGAATGGGCGGCTTCGACCAGGTCGACGATCTCGCCCATGACGCGGCACACGTCGTAGTCCTTCGGGGTGTAGATGCGCGCGACACCCATCGCCTTCAAGCGCTCGGCGTCCTCGGGCGGCACGATGCCGCCGACCACCACCGGCACGTCGAGCCCGCTGGCGCGCAGGCGCTCGAGCACCTCCTGCACCAGGGTGATGTGCGAGCCGGAGAGGATGGAGAGGCCGATGACATGCACGCCCTGCTCGAGCGCGGCGTTGGCGATCTCGACCGGCGTCAGGCGGATGCCGTCATAGACGATCTCCATCCCGGCGTCGCGCGCGCGCACGGCGATCTGCTCCGCGCCGTTGGAATGGCCGTCGAGTCCCGGCTTGCCGACCAGGATCTTGAGACGGCGGCCAAGCTTGGAGGACACGGCGTCGACGCGCGCGCGCAGCGCGTCGAGATCGACGGCCGGCGCGTTTGCGGCGGCGCGCGACACGCCGGTCGGCGCGCGATACTCGCCGTAGGTCTTGCGCAAGGTGGCGGCCCATTCGCCGGTCGTGACGCCGGCATGGGCGCACGCGATCGAGGCCGGCATGATGTTGTTGCCCGCGCGCGCATCGGCGTCGAGCTGCGCGAGCGAAGCTGTCACAGCCTTCTGGTCGCGGCTGGCCCGCCAGGCCCCGAGGCGCTCGATCGCGTCCGCCTCGGCCCGGCTGTCGACGGTCAGGATGCCGCCGTCGCCGCCGGCGGTGAGGGGCGAGGGCGCACTGTCGGTGTATCTGTTGACGCCGACCACCACTTGCTGACCCGCTTCGATCGCGGCCACGCGCCGCGCGTTGGATTCGACCAGCCGCTGCTTCATGTAGCTCGACTCGATCGCGGCGACCGCGCCGCCCATCTCATCGATCAGCCTGAGTTCCTCGCGTGCCGCTTCCTTGAGCTCAGCGACCTTGGCGTCGATCACCTTGGAGCCGTTGAAGATGTCGTCGTATTCCAGCAGGTCGGTCTCGAACGCCAGGATCTGCTGCAGGCGCAGCGACCATTGCTGATCCCATGGCCGCGGCAGGCCGAGCGCCTCGTTCCACGCCGGCAGCTGCACTGCACGGGCGCGCGCATCCTTGCTCAAGGTGACGGCCAGCATCTCCAGCAGGATGCGATAGACGTTGTTCTCCGGCTGCTGCTCGGTCAAGCCGAGGGAATTGACCTGCACGCCATAGCGGAAGCGGCGCAGCTTGGCGTCCTCGACGCCGTAGCGCTCGCGCGTGATCTCGTCCCATAGCTCGGTGAAGGCGCGCATCTTGCACAGCTCGGTGATGAAGCGCAGGCCGGCATTGACGAAGAAGCTGATGCGCCCGACCACCTGCGGCAGGTCCTCCGCCGGCACTACCGTCTTCACACGATCGAGCACCGCGATCGCGGTCGCCAGCGCGAAGGCCAGCTCCTGCTCCGGCGTCGCGCCCGCTTCCTGCAGATGGTACGAGCAGACGTTGGTCGGGTTCCACTTCGGAACCTCGCGATAGGCGAAGGCGATGACGTCGGCGGTGAGCTTCAGGCTCGGCATTGGCGGGAAGATGTAGGTGCCGCGCGAGAGGTATTCCTTGATGATGTCGTTCTGCACCGTGCCTTGCAGCGCCGAGCGCGCCACGCCCTGCTTCTCCGCCGCTGCGATGTAGAGCGACAGCAGCCACGGCGCGGTGGCGTTGATGGTCATCGAGGTGTTCATGCGGTCGAGCGGCAGCCCGTCCATCAGCGCCAGCATGTCGCCGAGATGGCTGATCGGCACGCCGACCTTGCCCACTTCGCCCTTGGCCAGCGGATGGTCGGGGTCGTAGCCGGTCTGGGTCGGCAGGTCGAAGGCGACCGAAAGTCCGGTCTGCCCGCGCGCCAGGTTGGTGCGGTAGAGCGCGTTGGACGCGGCGGCGGAGGAATGGCCGGCATAGGTCCGGAACAGCCATGGTTGTTCCCTGGGCTGCTCCTTTGCGGTCCCGGACTGCGGCATGTTTGCTCGATCCATCGGTGCCCCTGATCTCAGTACCGGCGTTACGGCCTTGTTTTGCAATGCAATATAGAGTTGGCCAGTTCCCCGCGTCCAGTCTGGGAGCGACACACCCTGCTATGCTGCAGCGCAAAAATCATTTGAAATCGGCAGCCAGAATAATAACATACAAATAGTGCAGCGCAGCATAAGAGATCGCGAGTCAGGGCCAGCGACGACCTGCGCAGAAGGAATCGGACATGTGGCCCTATACCCAAGACGAAGTGACGTGGCTCGCCCTCCCCAATGAACGGGCGCTGGCCGAGCGGACCCAGCGCATCATCGATCAGCTTTGGATGAAGCAGGTCGGAATCCTGCGCCAGCCGGCGAACGATACCGTCGGCGAGACGCGGGCCGCCGGCCGCTAGGGCTTGTCGCTCGCACCCGCCTCACAGACCCCAGCGCTGCGCCGCGGTTTATCGCGCCGCCTACGACGGTTGCTGATTGTCATCGGACGACAAGCATGGGGACGGCAAGGATGGGTCCGGCCGCGCGTACGCGTCCCGCGGGTCGAGCCCTCCCGCCTCAATCTGGCGCTGCAAGGCGGCGGCGCACACGGCGCCTTTACCTGGGGCGCACTGGACCGGCTGCTCGAGGAGCGCCGCCTGGCGTTCGGCGCCATCAGTGGCACCAGCGCCGGCGCGATCAACGCGGTACTGTTGGCGTCCGGGCTGATCGAGGATGGCCCGGCGGGCGCACTGGAAAAGCTGGCGCGCTTCTGGACCGGACTATGCCGGCAAGGCGGCGGCGATGTGGGCGGCTTGTTCGAGACGCTGCCCGGCCTGCAGCGCTTGCAGCACGCCGGCATGGACCTGATCGGCAAGTTTCTTGCCCCGGCGCAATTCAATCCGATGGACTTCAATCCGATGCGCGACCTGCTGCGCACGCTGGTGAATTTCGAGCAGCTGCGGCGCGCTGGGCCGGATCTCTTCATTGCGGCGACCGATGCCGCCACGGGGCGCAAGCGCATCTTCACGCGGCTCGACATTTCGCTCGACGCGGTGATGGCCTCGGCCTGCCTGCCGCAAATCCATCGCGCGGTGGAGATCGACGGACGGCAATATTGGGATGGCGGCTATGTCGCCAATCCGCCGCTGCTGCCGCTGATCAATCCGGCGAAGTCGGAGGACACACTGCTGATCCAGCTCATCCCGCTGGCCGGGCAGGGTGTGCCGGCGGATCACGCCGGCATCAGCGAAGGTCTCAACCGCATCATTTTCAACGCGCCGCTACGCCAAGAGATCGCCGCCATCCAGCGGATGGCGAGCCGCAGGATGGCGCCATTCCTGCGCCATCGCTTCCATCTGATCGACGCTACGCCGGCGACCGCCGCGCTGCCGCCCGGCAGCCGGCTGGTGCCGGACTGGCGCATGGTATCCAAGCTTCGTCTCGATGGACGACAGGCGGCGGACGCGTGGCTGACGACCAACCGCGCCGCGATCGGCCGCCGCGCGACGGCGGATCTGGCGGCGGTGTTTCTCTAGGCGCGCCGTTGTCTATGTCGGGCGGTCACGCTGGAGGGCTTGCCAGACCTTCCTCGATACGACTTCATACACTCATAAGGTTATCTCGACTCGGGTCACTTGACCGAAATTCTCGAGGTCGGCAGCGATGTCTAACAGATCTCACAGGAATGCCGGCCATATCGGCATGAACATTCTTCGGAAGAAGGGGCTTCAGCATTCGTCCGAGCTGAAACTTGCCGCGTCTTCTTTCGAAACGACGTCGCACGTGATCACCGTCTCGGATTGCTTGGAGCTGCTCAGGCAGGTTCCAGACAATTCGATTCAGTTGGTTGTGTGCGATCCACCTTACAACATCAATGTCGCGGACTGGGATGAGGTGGAGCGCTACGTTGATTGGGCGGGTGCGTGGCTTCGCGAAGTGGAGCGTGTCCTGGCGCCGACCGGCAACTTGGTTGTCTTTGGCGGACTGCAATATCAAGGCGAAGCCGGCTCAGGCGACCTGCTGAGCTTGATCCATTGGATGCGGCAGCACAGCAAGATGCTGTTGGCGAATCTCATCATCTGGAATTACCCCAATGGCATGAGCGCACAGCGGTTCTTTGCAAATCGGCACGAAGAAATCGCGTGGTTCGCGAAGTCGACCAAGTACTTTTTCGATCTGGACGCCGTCAGGAAGAAGCTGGATCCCGAAACGCTTGAGATCTACAAGCGAGACAAACGGCTGAATCACGAGAATCTGCAGAAGGGAATCAATCCAACCAACGTCTGGAAGATTCCACGCCTGAACGGCAACTCGAAAGAACGGGTTGGGCACCCAACGCAGAAGCCAAAGGCGCTGATTGAGCGGATTGTGCGCTCACTCTCTTATCCAGGGTCAACCGTATTGGATTTCTTCGCTGGAAGTGGAGTGACCACCAGAGTGGCGGTCGAGACCAGTCGACACTCGATATCAGCGGATATCGACAAAGAGTTTCCCACGTATATTTCGCGTCATCTGGCACAGTTGCAGTGCGACGATCTTCTGAGTCCACCGGTGAACTACCGTCTGCTCACGGACGGTGACTGGTCAGAGCATCCGGTGTTTTCAGGATAGCCCCCGCAGCCCTTGCATGTGTGCGAGGGAGCGGGGGATTCTGGACTTGGGGGAAGGCAGACGTGGCTATGCCGCGTCCAGCGCCCGACGCACGTCAGCGAGCAGGTCCTTCACATCCTCCAACCCGATCGACAGGCGCACCAGGCCTTGCGTGATGCCCTGCGCCTCCTTCTGCTCCGGCGTCAGGCGCTGGTGCGTGGTCGTCGCCGGGTGGGTCACGAGCGACTTCGAATCGCCGAGATTGTTGGAGATCAGGATCAGCTTCAGCGCGTTGAGGAAGCGGAACGAGGCGTCCCTGCCGCCCCTCAGATCGATGCTGACGATCGTGCCGCCCGACTTCATCTGCTTCTTCGCCAACTCCGCCTGCGGGAAATTCGCCAGCGTCGGATAATAAGCGTGGTTCAGCTTGGGGTGGCCCTGCAGTTCCTTCGCGATCTTCTCCGCCGCCTCGCACTGGCGCTGCAGGCGCAGCTCCAGCGTCTCCAGCCCCTTGAGCAGGATCCAGGCATTGACCGGGCTGAGGCTCGGGCCGGTGTGGCGGATGAAGGGCTGCAGAGTCTCGTTGATGTATTTCGCCGTGCCGAGGATGACGCCGCCGAGGCAGCGACCCTGGCCGTCGATGTGCTTGGTGGCGGAATAGACCACGATGTCGGCGCCGAATTCGAGCGGCCGCTGCAACAGCGGCGTCGCGAACACGTTGTCGACGATCACCTGCGCGCCGGCGGCGTGGCCGAGATCGCACACCGCTTTGAGATCGACGATGCGCAGGCTGGGATTGGCCGGCGTTTCAAGCAGCACGACCTTGGTCGGCTTGCTCAACGCCTTGCGCCACTGGCCGAGGTCGCGGCCGTCGACGAACTCGGTCTCGATGCCCCACTTCGGCAGGATCTCCTGGACGATGTAGTTGCAGGAGCCGAACAAGGCATCGGACGCCACCACCCGGTCGCCCGCCTTCACCAGGCAGGCGATCGAAGCGAACACTGCGGCCATGCCGCTGGCGGTGGCGCGCGCGGCTTCGGCGCCTTCCAGCAGCGCCATGCGCTCCTCGAACATCGCGACCGTTGGGTTGCCGAAGCGGCCATAGACGAAGCGGGGCTTCGAATTGTCGAACGCCGCCTGCGCCTCTTCCGCGGACTGATAGACGTAGCCGGAGGTCATGTAGATCGCCTCGGCGGTCTCGGCATGCTGCGAGCGCGTCAGGCCGCCATGCACCATCTGGGTGGCGAGACCCCAGTCCGGGGAAACGTCGTGCTTGTAGTTCTGCATCTTCCTGGCTCCCCCTGGATCCCAAACCCTGGAATCCAGGCACAAAAAAACCCCGACCGGAACAAAGGTCGAGGCGGTTGGAAGACGCCAGGCACCTTTTAGCTGCTTATTTTACGTGGCCGCAATCCGGTCCAAATCACCACGTGGTCTGGCCGCAGTATTCACAGGCCGGCGGCGGAGTCAAGACAGGCAGCTGCCTGGGGCATTGAACCCATCGGCGGCCTGCCGCGACCAAGCCGGGCGGGCCTTGTTTCCGTCCCGGCGCTGTCCGACATTGAGGTGGATTGCGCGATGCCGTCGCATCGTTGAGGACCATGAACGACTACCCGACCTCCGGACCCATGGGTGAGGGCCAAGCAACGGGTTCAAGCTTGCGCAAGAAGCGCATGGGCTGGGGATCCGCCCTTGCCGGCATCGCGGCGATCGGCTTCGGCGCGATCAAGCTGCTGAAGTTCGCCTGGCTGGCGAAGGTGGCGACGTCGGCGGGCTCGATGCTGCTGTCGGTGTTCCTCTATTCGCTGATGTTCGGCTGGGGCTATGCCGCCGGCTTTATAGTGCTGCTGTTCTGCCATGAGTTCGGCCACTATCTCGCGGCGCGCCAGCGCGGCCTCGCAGTCGGCCTGCCGACCTTCATCCCGTTCGTCGGCGCCTGGATCGATATCAAGGACGGTTTCCGCGACGCCGAGACGGAGGCCTACGTCGGCATCGCCGGGCCCGCGATCGGGACGCTCAGTGCGCTGGCCTGCCTCGCCCTCGGCAACCTGTTCGACAGCGACCTGCTGCGTGCGGTGGCCTATTCCGGCGTCATCCTCAACCTCTTCAACCTCATTCCGCTGTCGCCGCTGGATGGCGGGCGCATCACCTCCATCGTGTCGCCGCATGTCTGGCTGATCGGCATTCCTGCGCTGGTGGCGCTGTTCTTCTATTGGCCGAGCCCGCTGCTGATCCTGATCGCGGTGCTGGCGGTCGGCCATGTCTGGTCGCTGTTCAAGAATCGCAACGCCGAAGAGCATCAGCGCTATCACGATGCCGCCTGGTCGGTTCGCATCGGCTATGGCGCCGCCTACCTGGCGCTGGCCGGCTTCCTCGCGCTGATGGCGTTCGAGCTGCACGCAACCTTGCCCGCGACATGACGCAGCCATCGGCCACCGACTCGGAAATCTCAGGCTGGTATCTCATGGACAACGAGAGCCAGCCCCAGCGAGTGCGCGTGGCGCTCGAGGACCGCTCGCTGTCCCTGTGCACTCTCACGGGCACGGAGGTCGCGCGCTGGTCACTCGACCAGTTGGAAAATCTGTCGATTCCCGTCATGGATCGGGACTGGGTGATCCGCGACCGCCGCGTCGACCCGGTTCTGTTGCTGGAGAACGATCAGGACTACGCCGCCATTCAAGGTCAGGCGAACGATCTGGCGCCGGTGAGCGCCCGCACCGTGCGCCAAGTAAGCTTCGCGGCTGGCCAGGCCGGAAGCATCACCGGCTGGCCGGTATTCGTCCTCATCGTTCTCGTCAGCGCGATCGCGGCGCTCTGGCAGCTATTTTAGCGCGACGCGACTCCGAAGGAGCCGGGCAACCAAACCAGACGCGTAGGGTTATGGCTATGGGAAGCCGTAGGGGTCCCGCATTGCAGCACATCTGCATGAAATTAAATTATATACGTGCCTCATTTTTGGTCATTTAATACCTTAGTAGAAGGCCAATTGGAACGATCCGATCCTTTTTGCGTTGCGCAATCGCACCTGCGAAGGCATGGTTGTTCATCAGGGGAGCGTCCCGTTTTGCGCGATAGGGAGATCAGGCACATGTCCGAGACGGCGGAAGTCATCCAGCTTCACAAGGGTAACGGGGGCCGCAAGGACCTCTACGAGGTCGGCGAGATCCCGCCCATGGGGCACCTGCCGTCCAAGATGTATGCCTGGGCTATCCGGCGCGAGCGCCATGGCCCGCCCGAAGAGAGCATGCAGGTCGAGGTCGTGCCGACCCCCATTCCCGATTCCGACGAGGTGGTCGTGCTCGTGATGGCGGCGGGCGTCAACTACAACGGCGTCTGGGCCGGCCTCGGCAAGCCGATCTCGCCGTTCGACGTGCACAAGGCCGAGTACCACATCGCCGGCTCCGATGCCGCGGGCATCGTTTGGGCGGTCGGCTCCAAGGTGAAGCGCTGGAAGGTGGGCGACGAGGTGGTCGTCCATTGCAACCAGGATGACGGCGACGACGAGGAATGCAACGGCGGCGACCCGATGTTCTCGCCCTCGCAGCGCATCTGGGGCTACGAGACGCCGGACGGGTCCTTCGCCCAGTTCGCCAAGGTGCAGGGCCGGCAGCTGATGCCGCGCGCCAAGCACCTGACCTGGGAAGAGAGCGCCTGCTACACGCTGACCCTCGCCACCGCCTACCGCATGCTGTTCGGCCATCGCCCGCACATCCTGCGGCCGGGCCATAACGTGCTGATCTGGGGCGCCTCGGGCGGCCTTGGCTCGATGGCGGTGCAGCTGTGCGCCACCGCCGGCGCGCACGCCATCGGCATCATCTCGGACGAGAGCAAGCGCGAGTTCGTGATGTCGCTCGGCGCCAAGGGCGTCATCAACCGCAACGACTTCAATTGCTGGGGCCAGCTGCCCGACGTCGACGATGTCGCCGGCTACAACGACTACATGAAACGCTGCCGCGAGTTCGGCAAGGCGATCTGGGGCATCACCGGCAAGGGCGTCGACGTCGATTTCGTGTTCGAGCATCCGGGCGAGCAGACCTTCCCGGTCTCCTGCTTCGTGGTGAAGCGCGGCGGCATGGTGGTGTTCTGCGCCGGCACCACCGGCTACAACCTCACCATGGACGCGCGCTTCGTGTGGATGCGCCAGAAGCGCATCCAGGGCAGCCATTTCGCCAACCTCTTGCAGGCCAGCCAGGCCAACAACCTGGTGGTGGAGCGGCGCATCGATCCCTGCATGTCCGAGGTGTTCGGCTGGCACGATATCCCGGCCGCCCATACCAAGATGTGGAAGAACCAGCACAAGCCCGGCAATATGGCGGTCCTGGTCCAGGCCAAGCGGCCCGGCTGCCGCACCCTGGAAGACGTCGTCGAAGGCTAGCGACCGCGACGATGAGTGCTGGAGCGCAAGGGGTGGCGGTGACTTCGCTCGACCTTTTGGATGCATGCAGCCGCGCGCTGGAAGCGGCGGACACCGTGCTGGCGCGCGCGCAATCTCAGGTCGCGCGGCGCGTCGCACCGGGCGGCAAGGTCGATGCCGCCGCGCTCGACCGCGACCAGCACGCCGCGCACGGCTTCGCGTGGCTTGCGACCTACGTCGCGGCGCTGCGCGCGACCCTCGATTGGGCCGTCAAGCTCGACCAGGCCGGCAAGCTCGGCGAGCGCGAGCGGTTGATCCTGCAGCTTGGCTTTGGCGAGTACCTGGCGCAGATCGTCGGCGGTATTCCGATGAGCCAGGGCGAGATCGTACGACCGAGCGACCTAGGCCTCGCTGCAAGCGATCTGCAGAAGCTGTCGGACATGGCGGGCACATTCCAGCAGACGGACCTGTCCGCGCTCCGCGCGCGGCTGGCCGAACTGATCGCGGACGGCGAGTTCGGCGAAGCTAGCCTGGATGATGAGGCCTTGCTGATGGTGCGCGACCAGTTCCGGCGCTTCGCGGAGCATCACCGCGAGGATGCCCATCGCTGGCACCTCAGGGACGAGCTCATTCCGCTCGAGATCATCGCGCAGCTGGCGGAGATGGGCGTGTTCGGCCTGACTGTGCCGGAGGAGTTCGGCGGCTCGGGCCTCGGCAAGCTCGCGATGTGCGTGGTGACCGAGGAGCTGTCGCGCGGCTATATCGGGCTCGGCTCGCTCGGCACGCGATCCGAGATCGCGGCGGAGCTGATCCGCCTCGGCGGCACCGAGGAGCAGAAGCACTATTGGCTGCCCAAGCTCGCGAGCGGCGAAATTCTCCCGACGGCGGTGTTCACCGAGCCCAACACCGGTTCCGATCTCGGGTCGCTCAAGACCCGTGCGATCAAGGACGGCGAGACGTACAAGGTGACCGGCAACAAGACCTGGATCACCCACGCCGCGCGCGCCGATATGATGACGCTGCTGGCGCGCACCGATCCCGGCTCGACCGACTATCGCGGCCTCTCGATGTTCCTGGCGGAGAAACCGCGTGGCACCGACAGCGATCCGTTCCCGGTGAACGGCATGCGCGGCGGCGAGATCGGCGTGCTCGGCTATCGCGGCATGAAGGAATACGAGATCGGCTTCGACGGCTTCGAGGTGCCGGCGAAGAACCTGCTCGGCGGGCGTGAGGGCGAGGGCTTCAAGCAATTGATGGCGACCTTCGAATCGGCGCGCATCCAGACCGCGGCGCGCGCCGTCGGCGTTGCGCAATGCGCCATGGAGCTGGGCCTCAAATACGCCCGCGAGCGCGTGCAGTTCGGCAAGCCGATCTATGCCTTCCCGCGCGTGCACGGCAAGCTGGCCTGGATGGCGGTCGAGACCATGATCGCGCGCCAGCTCAGCTACTTCGCCGCGCGCGAGAAGGACAGTGACCGCCGGTGCGACATCCCCGCCGGCATGGCGAAGCTGTTGGCGGCGCGCGTCGCCTGGGCCAACGCCGACAACGCGCTGCAGATCCACGGCGGCAACGGCTACGCCCAGGAATACGCCATCAGCCGCGTGCTATGCGACGCCCGCATCCTCAACGTTTTCGAGGGTGCGGCCGAGATTCAGGCCCAGGTCGTGGCGCGCGGGTTGCTCAGCGGGCGGAACTAGCTAAAGCTCTATCCCTCAACTCCGTCACCCCAAGGCTTGGCCTTGGGGTCCACGAGTTTGTCTGCAATGATGCGGTCTCGCGCTTCGGAACTCGTGGATGCCAAGGCCAAGCCTTGGCATGACGGGAGCAAGGTGATGCCGCTGGACTTCGACATCGAGAGACCAAACGAAGACGAGACCGTCCTGGTTCTGCCCTATGTGCGGAACTTCAAGGAGGGCCGCACCAATCACGGCTTCCGCGACACGCGCGGCCGGCCGGAGCTGATCGACGAGATCGCGGAGACAGGGGCTTCGCCGGCGCTCAAGGAATTGCTGCGCACGCTCGCCCAGCCCACCTCCAAGTATTTCTCCATCGGCTGCGACCTGCGCACCTGGCCGCCCGCGGAACCAGGCGACGCCTATCAAGCCGCGGGTTACGTCCAGCTGCTGTCCTCCGACCTCGCGCGCGAGGCGATCCACCGCCGCCGGCAGATGCTGTTCGGCCGCGCGCTGGAGGCGCATCTCGACAGCCACGTCGGCGATGACGACTGGGTGGTGCGGTTTGCGGTCGCGATGGTGGGCGCCGTCGAGCTCGGCGGGCCGGAACAGGTGTGGTCGCCGGTCATCGAGTTCAGCGCGCTGGGTGAGACCGCGGCCGAGGCGGAGGCATCGGCGGAGCGCCTGTTGCGGGCGCTGCGCGATCTGGTGGCGCCGCCGACGGCCTTGCAATCGGGGCGGGGGGAGGCATCCTGAGGCGCATGGGTTCCGCCCGCGACAGCGGACGGTGCCTGTGATCTAATGCCGGACAGGAGCCTTGACCGACGATGGATCCCCTCCATGGCCAAGCATGTCGATTTCTATTTTGCCCTCAACAGCCGCTACTCGTATCTGGCCGCGAGTCAAATCGCCGCACTGGAACAGGAGTGCGGCGCCGAGGTGACGTGGCGCGCGCTCGATTTCGACCTGCTGATGGTGGCGCGCAAGTGGGATCCGTTTTCCGGCGCGCCGACCTCCGGCCAGTATGACATCACGTACCGGCGCAAGGATGTCTCGCGCTGGGCCGATTTCTACGACATCCCGCTGCGGATCGTGGAGTGGGAGAAGTTCGATTGGCTGCGCTTCAACCTCGCCGCGACCGAAGCGGCGAAGGAACCGGAAGGCTGCGCCAAGTTCGCGCAGGCGGTGTTCGCTCTCACCATGGGCGAGCGCGAGGAGCGCGACACCGAGTCGGTGATCGCCGCGGCGGCACGCGACGCGGGCTTCGATCCGCGGCGCCTGATCGAATCCTCCAAGAACTCGGACACCAAAGCGGAATTGCATCACGCCATCACCGACGCGGTCGCCCTCGGCGTGTTCGGGGTGCCGAGCTTCGTCCTCGACGGCGAAGTCTATTGGGGCAACGACCGCCTCATCCTGCTGCGCTGGGCGCTGACGGGGCAGCGGTAGGCGTCACTCTCCGATTGAGGGGCAGCGAGCGTAGCGCGGTGGAGCGGCATGCGCTACGCCACCACGACCTCGTCCACCTTCTTCAAGTCGTCCATCGGGATGTGGCAGGCGATGCGGTGCCCGCCGGCCGTGGTCTGAACCGGTGGTGGCGTCGTATCGCAGATGGCGCCGACCTTGCGCGGGCAGCGCGTCGCGAACGGGCAGCCCTGCGGGCGGTTCTGCGGGCTCGGCATCGCGCCTTCCAGGATGATGCGGCGCTGGTGCACGTCCGGGTCTGCAATCGGCACCGCCGACAGCAAGGCCTCGGTATAGGGATGATAGGGCGGGGCGAACACGTCTTCCGTGTTTCCGTACTCCATCACCTGGCCGAGATACATCACAGCGACGTAGTCGGCGAGATAGCGCACCACGCTGAGGTCGTGCGAGATGAAGACCAGGGTCGCGCCGCGCTTGGCCTGGATGTCGACCAGCAGGTTGATGATGGCGGCCTGCACCGAGACGTCGAGCGCCGACACCGGCTCGTCGGCGAGGATGAGGTCCGGCTCGCCGGCTAGCGCGCGCGCGATTGCCACGCGTTGCTTCTGGCCACCCGACAATTGCCGCGGCATGCGCTGCGCGAACTCGACAGGCAGGTTGACCGTCCTCAGGAGATTGCCGGCTTCCTGCTCGGCCTCGCGCGAGCCGAGGCCGCGCAGCCTGCGGATCGCCCGCTCCATCACGTAGCCGATGGAATGGCTGGGATTGAGCGTCGAGTCCGGATTCTGGAACACCATCTGGATCGCGCTCTTGATACGCGCTTCGCGGTCCTCGACCGGGATCTGGCTAATCTCCTTGCCGGAGAGCGTCACCATGCCCTCGGTGCCGAGCTCGATGCCGGTCAGCACTTTGGCGAGGGTGGACTTGCCGCAGCCGGACTCGCCGACGATCGCCAGGGTCTGGCCGCGATTGGCGGAGAGGTCGATGTTGTCGACCGCGTGCACATCGTAGCCGGCGCCGCCGAACATGCCGGTGGATTGATGGTAGGTCTTGCGCAGGTGCGCGATCTGCAGCACCACTTCGGCGTCGACCGGCGCCTTGCCGAGCGCGATCGCTTCGAGGCCCTGCGGCAGCTTCTCATGCTCCGGCAACTCGTTCGCCCGCACGCACTTGACGCGATGCCGCTCGGACATCTCGAGGGTCGGCAGCGGATCCTGGCTGCAGCGGTCCGCTTGCGCGAACTTGCAGCGCGGCTGGAAGACGCAGCCCTTGGGCCGGTTGAGGATCGAGGGCACTTGGCCCGGAATCGCGGTCAGCGGCCGGCTGTTCTTGTCGGCGCCCAGCGTCGGGATGCAGCTGAGCAGCCCGCGCGTGTAGGGATGCCGCGGATTGCGGAACACCTCGGTGATCGGCCCCTCCTCGACCAGCTCACCGGCATACATGACGCCGATGCGGTCGCAGATGCGCACCACGGTGCCGAGATTGTGGCTGATGAAGATGATGGCAGTGTTGTGCTTCTCACGCAGCCGCGCCACCAGGTCGAGCACGGCGGCCTCCACCGTGACGTCGAGGCCGGTGGTCGGCTCATCCATCACCAGCAGCGAGGGCTCGGCCATCAGCGCCATCGCGATCACCACGCGCTGCTGCTGGCCGCCCGACAGCTGGTGCGGATAGCGGGTCATCATGGTCTCGGGGTCGGGCAGGTTGACCTCGCGCAGCATCTGCAGCGCGCGGGCGTGCGCTTCCGTTTCGCTCTGGCCGAAATGGATGATCGGCACTTCCATCAGCTGCTTGCCGATCTGGATGACCGGGTTGAGGCTGCTCATCGGGTCCTGGTAGACCATGGATATCCTGCGGCCGCGGATAGCGCGCAGCTCCGCCGGCGAGAACTTGGCGAGGTCCTTGCCCTCGAACAGTACCTGGCCGTTGGTGATGCGCCCGACCGTGCCGAGATACTGCATGACCGCGAACGCAACGGTGGACTTGCCGCAGCCGGATTCGCCGACCAGGCCCAGGGCCTCGCCCTGGCCGAGCTTGAAGCTGATGTTCGGCACCACCTTCATCTCGCCGGCGCGGACGAAGTAGGAGATCGCGACGTTGCGCAGCTCCAGCACCGGCGCCTTTTGGGCATCGGTGGCGGGGCGTGTGTTGGTCTGGGTGGCCGCGGCGTATTCCATCGTCACTCCATCTAGTCCCGCATGCTGACTTCACGCATGCCGTCTGCGAGCAGGCTGAACCCAACCACGAGCGAGGTGATCGCGGCCGCCGGGAACAGCGACATGTGCGGATAGATCGACATCAGCGCATAGCTGTCCTTGACCATGCCGCCCCAGTCCGGGTCCGGCGGCGGCAGGCCAAGGCCAAGGAACCCGAGCACGCCGATGGCGATGGTGGTGTAGCCCATGCGCAGACAGGCATCGACGATCAGCGGTCCGCGCGCATTGGGCAGGATCTCGACGAACATGATGTAGAGCGCGGATTCCCCGCGCATCTTGGCGGCGGCGATGTATTCGCGCTCGCGCAGCTCCAGCGTCATGCCGCGCACGATGCGCATGATCTGCGGCGAGGCGATGAAGATGACCGCGAGGATGATGTTGAGGGCGCTCGGCCCGAACCGCATGATCACGATGATGTAGAGCACGATCGCCGGGAACGACAGGATGATGTCGGAGACGCGGTTGATCAGATTGTCGACCCAGCCGCGGTAGTAGCCCGCCAGCAGCCCGAGCAGGCTGCCGATCGCATAGGCGACCGCAACCGCGACCGGCGCCACCGTCAGCACCGTGCGCGAGCCCCAGAGCACGCGCGAGAGGATGTCGCGGCCCTGCATGTCGGCGCCGAACAAATGCGCGCCGGTCGGGCCGGGGTCGATCAGCGCATCCATGTCGTTGGAATTGGGATCGTAGGGCGAGATCCACGGCGCGAAGATCGCGACCAGGATCCAGAACAGCACCAGCGCGGCGCCGACCATGCCGACCGGCGATTCGCGCAGCAGGCTTACCCGCGCCCAGGTCCGGCTTACTGCGCCAGCGGTGTCGGACATTGCCATCCGTCGTTCTCCCTCAGCTGAACCGGATGCGCGGGTTCAGCATCATGTAGCCCAGATCACCGGCGATCTGGGTGCAGACCGAAACCATCACTGCGAACAGCGAGGCCGCCTGCACCGTCGCCACGTCCTGCGACAAGGCCGAATCCAGCAGCATGCGCCCGAACCCGGGGTAGGCGAACACCGCCTCGACCACCACCACGCCGGTGATCATGTAGTTGATCTGAAGCAGGATGACGGTGAAGGGCGCGATCATGGCGTTGCGCAGCGCGTGCTTCATGATCACGCCGCGGAAGGTCAGGCCCTTGAGAATGGCGGTGCGGATGTACGGCCGGGTCATCACCTCCACCATCGAGGCGCGCACCATGCGCACCACGTAGCCGAGGTCGTAGAGCACGATCACCGCGACCGGCAGGATCAGCTGGAGCGCGATTGGCCAGCCGGCGCCCGAGTCGAGCGACGCTGTCCCCGGCAGCCAGCCGAGACCGATGACGAAGATCGAGACCAGGAACACGCCGGACGCGAATTCCGGGACCGAGGTGGTGACGATGCTCGCGACCGAGATGGTGCGGTCGAGCTTGGAACCCTCACGCATGCCGGCAGTGATGCCGAACAGGATGGACAGCGGCACCATGACCGCAAAGGCGAGCGCCGCCAGCAGCAAGGTGTTGCCGAGGCGATTCCAGATGATGTCGTTGACCGGCTGCTTGTAGAGCGTGGAGTAGCCGAGCTCGCCCTGCAGCACGCCACAGAAGGTGGGTGTTTCCTCCGGCGGGACGCCCGGCCTCACGCACCGGCCGATCGGCTTGCCGTCCGCCGCTGAGGTGGCGGTCCAGCCCGGCAGCACGCCCAGCCACTCGAGATAGCGCTCATAGACCGGGCGGGTGAGGCCGAGCTCCTCCATCAGGCGGTCGCGCTGGTCCTGGGTGGAGAACGGGCCTAGGATCTTGGTCGCGACCTGACCCGGTGTGAACTCGAAGGCGGCGAATACCAAGGCTGACACGACCAGCATCGTGAAAACCAGCGACGCCAGCCGCTTCATGAAGAAAGCAAGCATCCGTCCCCTTCCGATTGGTGTGGCGGGGTCCGCGCTATCCCGGCGCGGCCGCCTCCCTGAATTTTCTTATTTGTGTTGGTCAGAAGACCATATGAACGTGATGGTGTAAATGGAACACCCACCGCGACGCTGAGTGTCGCGTCAGCGACCGGACGCCCAGGTCAGGGCCATACCCAGAGGTCGATGGCCTCGTTGCGGCCGCGCACATGCTGGTCGACCAGGCGGCGCATGCCAGTCAGCATGTCGTCGCGGCCGGCCTTGTGCACGCTGGCGACGAACTCGGCCGAGGCGACGATGGTGACCTTGTGCTCCTTGCCCATCTCCTGGAGCCGGCTCGCCACGTTGACGGTGTCGCCGGCGACGGTGATTTGGCCTTGGCGCTCGCCGCCCAGCAGGGCGGCGATCACCGCCCCGTAGTGCAGCCCGATGCGCAGGCGCACCGGCTCGTGCCCGGCGGCTTCCAGGTCGAGGTTCCAATCGGAGAGGATGTCGAGCAGGTGCTGCGAGGCGGCCAGTGCGCGGGCGGCGTCGTCGGCCTTGGGCTCCGGCAGGCCGAAGATGATCATGGCGCCATCGCCCATGAACTGCTCGATCACCCCGCGGTTGGCGAGCGCAGAGCGTTCGATCCGCCCATGCAGCTCGCGCAGGAAGGTGACCGTCGCGGTCGGGCCGAGCCGCTCGGCCCGGCGGGTGAAGGCGGCGACGTCGACGAACATCACCGCCGCTTCCTGGGCGCGCTGGTCGAAGCTCGGGTTCTCCTGCTCGGCCAGGAATTCCGCCAGCAGCGGCGACTGGTAGCGCGCAAGGTTGTCGCGCTCATGCTGCAGCTGACCGGATATCTGTCGCTGCTGCCCGATGCGCGCGGAGAAGGTGAAGAAACCCACGATGAACAGCGTCAGAACATAGGTGGTGGCGTCGAGCCAGAGATAGGCGGACGAGAACGCGAACTGCGCGCCGGCAAATGCGAAGCCCCAAAGTGCGATTGTCACGATCGCCGCCAGAACCAGGGATCGCTGATTGGCTGCGACGAAAGCCGCCATGCCTAGTACCGCGGCCACTACGATGTCGATCGCCCAGGTGGACGGAGCACGCCGCAGGTATTGATCGTGCTCGATGTTCCCGGCCGCGGTCGCCAGTATCTCGACGCCCGGGAGTTCCGCGGCGAATGGCGAGATGAACATGTCGCCGGCCGCCAGCGCCGTAACTCCGACAAAGATCATGCGACCGGCGATCCGTTCTTTAGGCACCTTGCCTTCGATTACGTCGACCAGGGAATAGGTCTGGATCGCGCCGCTGCCGCCGTAGTGATTGAGTCCGAAAGCGTTGTAGGCATCGAGCGCGATGGCCTGACGGCCGAGCGTGGCGCTCTCCCCAACAATCAACTGCATCTCCGCGCGCGGCAGATCGCGCAGCAGCCGCACCGCTTCAAGCGGCATGGCTGGCAGGTAGTCCGACGTTCCGACCGGCATCGCCAGCACCATGCGCCGGACGGCGCGGTCGGCATCGCGCGTCAGATTGACATGCGCCAGCGATGCGGTCTGGGCAAGCTCTCCAATCGGCAGCAGGAAACCGACGGCTCCCGCCGGCCGTTCGGACGCGGCGCCGGCACTCTGCACGACGCTAAACATGTTGCGCTTCACGAGATCCGAATTCGGCGGCACGTCCGCCGCTTCCGTGGTCGCCAGAATCGTGGAGCCATGCCGGCCCAGGGTTGCTACTAGCACCGAATCGCCAGCTGACAGCGCATCACCTTCGCCGCCGGGCTCTCGGTCCAGCAGCAGAAGGTCGATCGCCAAGACCTTGGCGCCGGCTTCCGTCAAACGATCGATCGCGGCGGCCAGTGCACCGCGTGGCACCGGGAAACGCTGCAAGGCAGCGACGCTCTTGTCGTCGATCGCGACAATCGCGATCTCGTCGGGCGCCTTGATCGGTCCGCGCACAACATGGCGCAGATCGAGCAGGCGGCCTTCCAGCGCCGCGGTCAAAGCAGTGCGCTCGCCTGGATGCCACCAGCCAATGGCAATCCCGACGAACAGGCACAGGAAAACCCAGTGCCAGGGCAGCTTGCCAAGAGTCTTACGCAAGCGCGATCTCGCTTATTGCAGGCCGAGCCTTGCCAGCACGTCGGCGACCCGCTTGGCGCCCCACTTTTTGGGTTCGCCCATGGTGCCGTCTGCGGCCACGTCGACGCCGTAGGTGGGCGACAGCTGCACATTGTCGCCGCGCTTGCTCTGCACCGCGACCACGCCATCGAGGACGAAGACATTGGTGCCCTGCTTGGGCGTCTCCATGATCCATTCGGTGGAACGCACCGACGCGACCGCCACCGGGCCGAACACGTTGAAGGTGCCCCAGGTTCGCACCGGCGCCAGGAAGCGGGCGATACCGCGATGCAGGCTCATGCCGATCGACCCATTCTGGTCCTGCTCGCCGACCAGCGAGCCGAGGTTGATCTCGGTATCCGGGCCGAGCGTCACGCGTGTGCCATCGCTGCAGGCGACGTCGATCCGGCCGGAAGATCCGGTCCGCAACAGGTCGCTGGGGGCAAGATCGGCGCCGACCTGCGCATCGCTGCGGGTGCCGTCGTGGGTCAGGGTGGCTTCACCCGCGGTCTCGGCCACCTCGCAGGTTCGCTCCGCCGCCGCCGCCGGCTGCGCCACCAGGACAAGAGCGCCGGCCACGATCGGCAACCAGCGCGCTGCATTGGTCATGGGATATGCCTCAGCCATCGCACCACTCGATTCCATTCAAAGTCCCCTGCCTAGGGTGATACAATAATAACGCGCCCGGCGTCTCGCCTCGTGCAGCAATGCCGGGTGCGGCCGTTCGTAGTCAATTAGATTGGCCGTGATGAAGCGGGGGAAAGTGAAGGGGTTCACAGTCCCCGGCCAGCGGAACACCATCTTTAACTTTCGTTGACGCCCCCGGTGGGGGCTGCCCGCCAAGGCGGATTTAGGACATAAAATGGGGCGATTAGACCAAAGCGAGCGGCAAGCGCTCATCCGGCGGAGTTTCCTGTTCAAGGACGTGCCGCAGCCGATTCTGGAGCGGCTGGCCGGCCTGTCCGTCACCAAGCACCTGGACCGGCGTGAAACCCTGTTCAACCGGGGGGACGAAGGCGACGCGCTCTATGCTGTCGTGGAAGGACTGGTCCGCATCTGGGTCGGCAGCGACAGCGGCAAGGAGCTTACCTTGACCATCCAGGAGCCGGGCGACGTGTTCGGCGAGATCGCCCTGCTGGACGGCCTGCCGCGCACCGCCAACGCCACCGCGCAGGAAGCGACAGTATTGCTGGTCATTCAGCGCTCCGCCTTCCTGCAGGTGCTCGAGAACGAACCGACCTTGGCGCGGCACATCATCGAGTTGCTGTGCGAGCGCATGCGGTTAAAGACAGACCTGCTGAGCGATTTCGCGTTCGCCGACCTGCCAGTGCGCCTGGCGCGCAAGCTGGGCGACCTGGTGATGGCGCACGGCGAGATCGACGGCAACGAGGCGCGATTGGGCAAGCGCTTTTCGCAGACCGAGCTCGCCCAGATGCTGGGCGTCTCGCGCGAGGCGATCAACAAGCAGCTGGCGGTGTGGAGCCACAAGGGCATCGTCAGCACCGAGGAAGGCGGACTGACCGTCCTCGATCTGGCCACCTTGCGCGCGCACGCCGCGGTCGACCGCATCGATCCGGTGTGAAGCGCCTCACAGCGGCGCCGTCGGCGTTGCTCTAGATCATTAAAGGCTGGCTGCGCGACGCGCGCGGCCTGGGGAGGGAGAGGGTCCATGGTCGTAAAGGATCATCGCGGTGCGCCGCTCAGCGGCGCCAACACGCGCGCGGTCGAGCTCTATGAAACCGCGGTCTGCCAGTTCAACTGCTATGTCGGCGATCCGGTCGGGACGGTCGACAATGCGATCGCCGAGAGCCCCGATTTCGCGATGGCGATCGCGCTCAAGGCGTATCTCTTGCTGTCCGGCATGGAACGCGGGCCGGTGCCGCAGGCCGCGGAATTGCTGGCCAAGCTGCGCAACCTCAAGCTCAACGACCGTGAGCGGCGCCACGCCGCCGCCATCGCCTGCCTGATCGACGGCGCCTTCAACCGCGCCTCGGAGCGGCTGGACGATATCCTGATCGACGATCCGCACGACATCGTCGCGCTGCAGATGGGCCACTTGCTCGATTTCTTTCGCGGCGACAGCCGCAACCTGCGCGACCGGGTGGCGCGGGTGCTGGCGGAGTGGGACGAGCATGTGCCCGGCTACCACACGCTGCTCGGCATGCATGCCTTCGGCCTCGAGGAGACCGGCGACTACGCCCGCGCGGAGGAAAGCGCACGCCGCGCCCTTCAGTTCAACAAGCGCGACGGCTGGGCTCATCACGCGATCGCTCATGTTATGGAGATGATGGGGCGTTACGAAGAAGGCGCCGCCTACATGCGCGACAACGAGGACGGCTGGGCGTCGGAATCCTTCTTCCAGGTCCACAATTGGTGGCACCTCGCGTTGTTCCGGCTCGAGGCCGATCAGGCGGCCGAAGCGCTCAAGCTCTATGACGGGCCGATCCGCGGCGGCCAATCCTCGATGATCCTCGACATGGTGGATGCATCGGCCCTGCTGTGGCGGCTGAAGCTGCGCGGAATCGACCTCGGCGACCGCTGGCAGGCGATCGCCGACCGCTGGCAGCCGCTGATCGAGGACAAGCTCTATGCCTTCAACGACTGCCACGCGGTGATGGCGCTGATCGGCGCCGGGCGGGTAGGCGAAGCGGAGCGCACGGTCTCGATCCTGACCGAGACGGCGCGAAAGCAGTCGGACAACGCGCTGATGAGCCGCGACGTCGGACTGCCGCTGGCGCGCGCGCTGGTGGCTTTCGAGCACGGCAAATACGCCGCGACCATCGACCTGCTGCGCCCCTTGCGCAACATCGCCCAGCGCTTCGGCGGCAGCCACGCGCAGCGCGACCTCATCGATCTGACCCTGATCGAGGCGGCCTATCGCGCCGGCGAGACCAGCTTGGTGCGGGCGCTGGCCAACGAACGGCTGGCGCTCAAACCCAAGAGCCCGCTTGCCCGTCGCTACCGCGATCAGGGCGCCAAGCAGGCAGCGTAACGACCTCTCAGCCACCAACTTGGCCCGGGCGCCCCACTGCGCCCGGGTTTTTGTTTGCGCGCGCTCCGATGCGCGTTAGAACGGACGGCCTCGTGTCTCTCGAAGGGTCGCCGGCATGTTCGAGCATTGCATCTGGCTGAACGAACCTGCGCAGTGGCGAGTTGACGGCGACACGCTGCACGTCCGCACCGATCTCAAGACCGATTTCTGGCGCGAGACCCACTACGGCTTCGTGCGGCACAGCGGCCATGTGTTCGGCTACCGCACCTCCGGTGATTTCACCGCCAGCGTCCGGGTGCGCGCCGCGTTCCGCGAACTCTATGACCAGGCCGGCATCATGGTGCTGGTGGACGAGCGGACCTGGATCAAGGCCGGCATCGAGCATTCCGATGGGCAGGGGAGCCTCTCGAGCGTCCTCACCGTCGGCCAGTCCGATTGGGCGCTCAGCGCCTTCGCCGGAGACCCCGGCGACTTCTGGGTACGGGCGACGGTTTCGGATGGGGTGCTCAAGGTCCAGGCGTCGGCAGACGGCACGCACTGGCCGTTCATCCGGCTTTGTCCCTTTCCCACGGCGGCATCGTATTTCGTCGGGCCGATGTGCTGCTCGCCGGAACGCGCCGGGCTGGAGGTTGCCTTCTCGGATTTCGACGTGACCCCGCCAATCGGCAAGGCGTTGCACGACCTGACCTGACGCCGAGCGCGTTGACCGTCCCGGCCCGCTCCGCCACAGTTGGCTCCGCGAACCTCGGGGGCACGATGCGACTCCGGCTGGCCGGCGATCATTCGAGCTATCATTGCGGCTCCGCGGCGGTGGTGCAGACCATCGCGGCGGAACTGCGACGCCATGGCGAGCTCGTCACGGATGATACCTACGACGTGCTGGTGGTGAATGGCGAAGGGTCCATGCACCATGGCGGCGGCGCCTTCGTCGAAAAGATGCGGCTGGTCGAATCCGCCGTCGCGGCCGGTCGGCCGGCCCATCTCATCAACAGCGTCTGGCAGGACAATCCGCACCAGTTCGACGCCGCGCTCGCCCGGTGCCGGCAGGTCGTGGTGCGCGAAGTGCTGTCGCGCGACGCGATCGCGGCGCATGGCGTCACGGCCCAGGTCATGCCCGACCTGTCGTATTTCGCGCCGATCCCCAAGGGCGATGTCGTCGACTTCAAGGGCGGCATCGTGATGACCGACTTCCTGTCTCGGGAGTTCGGCAGCTTTGTCCGCCTGCGCTCGCGCTGGGCGGAGCGCTATCCCTTCGTCGACATGCGCGCGATGGACTGGCCGACCCTGGTGCGCTCGCTGAAGACCGCGCGCCTGGTGCTGACCGGACGCCACCACGCAGTCTACGCCGCCTGCAAGGCGCGCGTGCCGTTCCTCGCACTCGCCGGCAACACGCACAAGATCGAAGGCATCGTCGCCACCGCCGGCGTCGATATCCCTGTGTTTAAGGACTGGCCGAAGCTGCGGGCCGCGATGGACGAAGTGGAAGGCTGGCACAGCCGCTATGACCGGCTGTTCGACTGGTTCGAGACGCAGAAGCCCTGGCGATTTGAGGCTTGATGAAACTACATGCCGTCGCGGCAGGGTGGATTGGAGGCGATCATGCTGCAGGCCGCCTTGACAAGAATCAGCGACTGTCCCGAGCGCATTGCGCGGAGTCATCCGGATCGCCTTGCTGCTGTCATGGGTGAGCGACGGCTGAGCTACCGCGAACTCGCCAGGCGAATTGATCTTTGCGCGCGCGCGCTACTGGCTCACGGGGTAGCGAGGGGTGATCGCATCGCGATCCTTTCGACGCCCCGGCCGGAATATCTTGTTGTCCTGCTCGCCTCCCTGCGCATTGGGGCGATCGTGGTCGGGCTCAATCCGGTCCATCAGCTGAATGAGTACCGGCCCATCCTCGCCGACTGCCAAGCCCGGATGCTGTTTGCCTTCCAACAGCTGCGAGGCCGCGATCATCGGCCAATTCTCCGATCCCTCAAAGCAGAGTTTCCCGGCATTCAGTCGCTGATCATGATGGACGCCGGCGATGCCAGGCACTTGGGCTTATCCTATTCAGACCTTGAGCGTGCGGGGGAGACGATCGGCGAAGGCGCATATTCGAAGGCAATCGCGAACGTGTCGTCGGACGACCTGGCACTCCTTGTCTACACTTCGGGATCGACCGGCCCGCCGAAGGGCGCGATGATCACGCATCGCAATCTTGTTCACTGTGCCACGATTCAGCACCAGCTCTTTCCAGTCTCGCCGCTGCGGATCGTCTGCAATCTGCCCATAAGTCACACCGCCTGCAGCTGCGATATCATTGCTTATGCGATGGCAGGAGCCGGTACGATTTTTTTTCAGGAGCGCTTCGATCCGAAAAGCGTGCTCACTCTGGTCGCTGAGCAACGGATTACGTGCCTGCTGCAGATCACGGCCATGTATTATCCAATACTCGCCGCATGGCGGAAAGGTTCGTACGAGACCTCCAGTCTCCAGGCGATCTTCTTTCTGGGCGCTCCAATGTCCCGCAGCGGAATCGCGGAACTCCGACAGCTCGGCGGCGTGTTGGTGACTGGATGGGGCCTAACCGAAGCAACGTCGTCGGTTACCTTCACAAGCGCGCAAGATGACATCGACGCGCTCGCGGACACTGTCGGTCGGGCCGCCCCGACCTACGAGCTGCGGATCGTCGATGCGGCGGGCGTGGACCTGTCCCTCGGCGGAACCGGTGAAGTGCTGGTGCGCGGACCGTGTGTGATGGCTGGCTACCTCAATCGGCCAGAGGCAACGGCCGCGGCGATCGATGCCGAAGGATGGCTGCATAGCGGGGACCTTGGCTCGCTTGACGAAAGAGGGCGGCTTCGTCTGGTGGGCAGGACGAAGGATCTGTTCAAGAGCGGCGGATACAATGTCCGTCCGAGAGAGGTAGAGCTCGTGCTGGAATCACATCCCGCAGTTTCGATGGCTGCGGTCGTTGCAGTGCCCGATCCCATCTACCACGAGGTGGGGCATGCCTTTGTGCTTCGCAGGCCGCGCTGCCGGCTCAGCGAGCGGACACTTGCGGCCTTCTGTCGAAAGCGGCTTGCCAACTACAAGGTACCGAAGGTTTTTGTCATCAGGGACGATCTTCCGATGCTCGTGAGCGGCAAGATCGACAGGGTGGCTCTGCGGGAGGAAGGATTGCGGTCGCGTACTCCGCCCAAGAATTAGGGCTCGACCAGGTTGCCAAAGGCCTGCTTCAAGCGGTCCTTCCACAGATCGAGCTGCGTGGTGTCCTTGAAGGGTAGCCGGTTTTCGATCTGCTCCAGCGCCGGCCAAACGGGCTGACCTGGGCTGGCATAGGTGATGCCCTGCAGTCTTTCTTCCTCAAGGAAAGTATGAGCGTGGTACTCGGCTGTGGGTAACTGGTTGAGCGCCACAAAGTTGGCAATGACGTTCTTGCGCATGGCATTCCGCGGATTGCCAAGATGGCTCATGGCATCAAGTGACTTCTGGAAATCCCCGCTCACGTAGTACGCCCAGCCAAGCACCCAATAGAACCATCGTTCAGGAACGGCGCTTTGCGCGATGGCCGTTTCCACCTCCGTTATCGCCGCACCAGGATCGCCAGTCAGAAGGAGCATGTCTGCCCAATCGACATGAACCGCTCGGATTTCCTCATCGATCGCCTGCGTCGCCGCCTTGGCGCGGACGTCATTGTAAATCCTGGAAGCGTCATCAAACTCCCGGCGGTACAGGTGGACGTCGGCGACGATCCAGTGGTTGTAGTAGTCGTTCGAATCAAGCGTCACTGCCTGCTGCGCATTCGTCATTGCTTCGTTGAGATCCTTCATGTCCTTGTCCCAGTTGTAGAGCCAGGCGGTCATCTGCGAGTAGGCGAGCTCCGCGAAGGGTTGGGCGCGTTGAGGATCAAGTTTGATTGCTTCGCGATATAGTCGCTGGCTCTCAACATTCGCGTCGCGTCGGAAGTAGAGGTAGAAGGTCTCGGCTTTTGCGATGTATTGCGATGCCTTGTCCATGGTCTGCCCCTTCTTGTCGTGTTGGGCCTTCGTATTCGCTAGTCCGGCAGCCCCGCCAGGCGCAGGTCCGCGACGAATTTCCCCGAGACGCTCGGATCCTTGAAGGGCCGCAACGTCTCGGTCGCGAGCCGATAGGTCGGCTGCTCCTCGAGAATCGCGCGCACCAGCACCCGCGCTTCGTCCAGTCGACCAAGCCGCACATATGTGGCGACCAGATCGCAGCGCAAGGACGTGCATAAATTGCCCACCCGGCTCAGCGCATCGAGTGCATCCTCGTAACGCCCGTCATGAAAGGCCCCGATCCCGAGCACCCAGTCGTACCAATCGGGATAGAACCGATTGAGTTCCTTGGCCTGGACGACCTTCGCAATGCCCTCCTTGGTCCTGCCGACATGGACCAAGGCATCGGCCATTTCAGCAAGCAGGTCGGCGCTGTTCGGGTTGAGCTCGAGCGCCTTCTCATAGCTGGCCAGGCTTCGCCCGAAATCCCGGCAATAAAGCGAGGCGAATCCGAGCTGCGAGTAGTTCTCGAAATCGGCAGGACTGAGCGCGACGGCTTTCTCAGCAAGTGCGCGTGCCTCCGCAATGGCGGCTGCGGGCTCATCGGTCCATCCGCTGAGGCAGCCTTGGATCAAGACGTACGAGAGGCCGCGGTAGGGTTGCGCGAAGCCCGGGTCCAGACTGATCGCCTGGCGGAAATGGCCTTGTGCACGCTCGTTGGAATCCTTGTCCCACCGGTACCAAAGCTCCCGGCCCCGCAGGCAATGGTCGTAGGCTTCGAGGTTCTCGGTCGGCTTGCGTAGGGCTCGCTCGCGCTCCGACATTTCCACGCGCGCGACCAGGCTGGCGACCAGCCGATCTACGATTTCATCGTAGATTTCGAACAGACCGTTCAAGCGACGCTTGTAGCGCTCGCTCCAGAGGTGCGTTTCGCTGGCTGCATCGATCAACTGTACATTGATCCGGACAGTATCGCCATCGCCGCTGCGCTGGACGCTGCCTTCGACCACATAACGCACTCCGAGATCCGCCGCGACTTGCGCGATCGTGGTCGGCTTGTTCTTGTAGGTGAACACCGAGTGGCTGGCGATGACGGCAATCTCGGGGAATTTCGAAAGATCGGTGATCAGGTCGTTGGTGATGCCATCGCTGAAATAGCTTTGCTCGGGATCGCCACTCAGATTGTCGAACGGCAGAACCGCCACCCAGGGAACGGGAGATTGTGACCTGGTGATTTCCTGGCTTTGAGATGGGCCCTCGGGCGGCGACCTGCCGGTCATAACCGCGCGGAACACGCGAATCCGTTCGCTGACGCCCTTCAGGCTTCGAAAGCCTAGATACTGGAAGTCAGCGGGTACCTTCCCTTTGACGTGTCGATAGACGTCGTCCGAAAGGCAGATGCCGTTGGGCTCGGCCAGGTTCTCCAGCCGCGCGGCGATGTTGACGCCATCGCCGAATATATCGTCGTCCTCGAAGATCACCTCGCCAAGATTGATGCCGATACGGAATTGCATCTGGCGATCCGCCGAAGTGTCGAGATTCCGACGAGCCATTTCATCCTGGATCTTGAGCGCGCACAGAACGGCTTGGACGGCGCTCGAGAATTCAGCGAGCAAGCCGTCGCCAGTCGTCTTGACGACGCGGCCCTCATGGCCGGTGACCTGCGGCCGAACGAGCTCGTTGAAATGGCGCTTGAGTGCGGCAAGGGTGCCGGCTTCGTCCCGGGATACGAGGCCGCTGTAGCCTGCTACATCCATCAGCAGGATCGCCGCCAGCCGGCGCGTCGCAGCCATCTTGCCGGCCGGTTTCTCGCCTCCAATGCTGGACGATGGGGCATGAGAAGACATGCGTCACCCCTTGGCGGCTGGTGCTTGCCCTCGCTATCCCCCAAGGAGAGTTCAGTGCCTTTTGCATAGTCCGCCAATCCGCGGAGAAATTGAAGTCCTTTGCGCAGCGCTAGGGAAAAATGCGTTGGAAGATTCGCAACATTCAATTTCCTTGCATTAATTCCTGCCTAAGGTTGGAGGGAAACCGATCCAAGCCTGGGACGACAGGGCGAGGAGGCCAGACACTAGCTTTCAAACAAGTCCTTCAAGCTGGCCTTGCCGCTGCCGCGCTTCGCGGGTTGTTGTTGCGACGGGTCGGGCGCCCAGCCGGTGAGAAACAGGATCTGGAACGTCGCCGGCAGCCGCCCCTGCGCATCGGCAAAGCGCTCCTGATAGATCGCGGCAGCGTGGGCGAAGACGGTGCGGCGCGTCGGCCGCTTCAGCCGATCGAACAGGATATTGGTCTCGCCCATGCCGCGCAGGTCGCGCAGCAGCGCGAAAAAGTCGCCGTACGTCACCGTCACGGCATCGGCGTCCGCCACCGGCAAGGCGAAGCCGGCGCGTTGCAACAGGCCGGCCGCGTCGCGCAGATCGGCAAAGGGCGAGACGCGCGGGCTGGCGCCGCCGGTCTCTGCCAGCTCAGCTTCCATCAGCGACGTGCGCAGCTCCTGCAGCGTGCCGGTGCCGAACAGGCTGGCCAGGAACAAACCGTCGGGCTTCAGGCTGCTGCGGATCTGCGCGAGGGCGCCCGGCAAGTCGTTCACCCAGTGCAGCGAGAGATTGCTCAGGATCGCGTCGAAGCTTTGCTCCTTGAAGGGCAGGAGCTCTTCATCCGCGACCAGGTCGCCTCGTCGTGCATTGACCAGCGAAGCATCCGACTGGATCAGCGTTTCGATCCCGCCGCGACCTTGCAACGTGCGCGCCAGGATGCCGTCGCGCGCGCCGAGGTCAAGCGCCACGGGGAATCGGCGCGCTATGTCGCTGAGCCGGTCGGCGAGCCGCTCGGCAATCTCGGTCAGCAGGAAATCATGCGCATGCAGCTCGCCGGCGGCGCGGCCGCGGCGGTCGCGTAGTAAGCGGCGGTCGAAGATGCGGGCCTGAGGCGGAACCGTGTCTTGAACCATTCACCTATCCAGTCGGCCGCCAATTGACAGGAACCGCCACCGCTCCGCAAGCTGCCGCCATGAGCCTCGCTCCCGCCCTGCGCAAATCGGCGTCCTGGCTGCTGGACGCGATCCTGCCGCCGCGTTGCCTGAAATGCGGCGAGATCGTTGCTGATTCCGGTTCGCTGTGCGGGCAATGCTGGCCGGAGCTCAAGTTCCTGGGACCGCCGTGCTGCGCCTGTTGCGGCCTGCCGTTCGAGTTCGAGATGGGCGAGGACAGCCTGTGCGGCGCCTGCACCGCAGACCGCCCGCTCTATGACCAGGCACGGGCGGCCCTGACCTATGACGATGCCAGCCGGGACCTGATCCTGCGCTTCAAGCACGCCGACCGGATCGACGGCGCCGCGACCTTTGCCGGCTGGATGGCGCGGGCGGGGGCAGAGCTGGTGGCGAGCGCCGACATCATCGCGCCGGTGCCGCTGCATCGCTGGCGGCTGGTGCGCCGGCGCTATAACCAGGCCGCCATCCTGGCCAATGCGATCGGCCATCTGCGAGGAAAACTCGTTGTCCCGGACCTGCTGGTGCGGCGGCGCGCGACTCCATCCCAGGGGCATCTCGGCCACAGCCAGCGCCACCGCAATGTCGCCGGCGCGTTCGCCCTCCATCCCGGCCGGGCCCAAGTGGCCAAGGGGGCCCGGATTTTGCTGGTCGATGACGTTCTGACGACCGGCGCGACGGCGGAAGCGTGCGCCAGAACCCTGCGAAATGTCGGGGCAAAGGCCGTCGATCTGCTGGTTTTGGCGCGAGTTGTCCGGGTACAGCCGAACTAGGAAATATAGGGCGGCTACCCACTTGCAAATTGGCGGTACCCGGCCAAAAGTACTGACCTGACCGCAACTGCCCGCGAGATGCGACATGCACGGACCGGCTTATGGCACGCGTTGAGATCTACACAACGATGCTGTGCCCTTTTTGCTGGCGTGCAAAGAAGCTGTTGGAGGAGCGGGGAGCGACCTTCCAGGAGGTCGACGTCATGTGCGACGGCGGCCTGCGCAATGAAATGCGCCAGCGCGCCGGCGGCCGCACCTCCGTTCCGCAAATCTTCATCAATGGGCAGCATGTCGGCGGGTGCGATGAGCTGTATGCTCTGGATCGCGCGGGCAAGCTGAAGCCCCTGTTGGAACAGCCGGCGTCGGAACAGCCGGCGAGCTGATCGGAAACACCATGAGCAAGAGTTTCAAGGCGGCGTGCGTGCAGATGAATTCGGCCGCCGAGATCGCGCCGAACCTGGAGAGCGCCAGTACGTTCATACGCGCCGCGGCGAGTGCCGGCGCGCAGCTGGTGATGACGCCCGAGAACACCACGCTGATCGAGCCAAACCGTGCCCGGGCCTTCGCCAAGACTCCGCCTGAGGAGGCGCATCCCGGCGTGCCGCATTTCGCGGCGCTGGCCAAGGAGCTCGGCCTCTGGCTGCTGATCGGCTCGATGCCGGTACGCGCCGATGACAAGCGCGTTGCCAACCGCAGCTTCCTGTTCGATCCGAACGGCGCGATTGCGGCGCGCTACGACAAGATTCACATGTTCGACGTCGATCTGCCGAACGGCGAGACCTATCGCGAGTCGAACGGCGTCCGGCCGGGCGAGCAGGCGGTGGTGGCCTCCACGCCGTGGGGCGGCCTCGGCCTCACCATCTGCTACGACGTGCGCTTCGGCTATCTGCATCGCGCGCTGGCCCATGCCGGCGCGGCGATGCTGACGGTGCCGGCCGCCTTCACCGTGCCGACCGGGCAGGCGCACTGGCACGTGCTGCTGCGCGCCCGCGCGATCGAGACCGGCTGCTACGTGTTCGCGCCGGCGCAGACCGGCGAGCATGCCGAAGGGCGCCTGACCTACGGCCATTCGCTGATCGTCTCGCCGTGGGGCGAGGTGCTGGCGGATGCCGGCGAGAAGCCCGGCTTCATCGTCGCCGAAATCGATCTCGAGCAGGTGCAGAAGGCGCGCTCGATGGTGCCGGCGCTGCGCCATGACCGGGAGTTTCAGCGGCCGCTGAGCCTAATCCGCGCCGCCAGCGAATAGCGGCTCCAGCCGCACAGTTTCAAAGCAAAGGGAGGAAGAGATGTCGCTACGCATCAACGATACCGCGCCCGATTTCGAGCAGGACTCGACCGCGGGCAAGATCAAGTTCCACGACTACCTGGGCGACAGCTGGGGCATATTGTTCTCGCACCCAAAGGACTTCACCCCGGTCTGCACCACCGAGCTTGGCTACATGGCGCGCCTGAAGCCGGAGTTCGACAAGCGCAACACCAAGATCCTCGGCCTCAGTGTCGATCCGGTCGGCAACCACGAGAAGTGGGCCAAGGACATCGAGGAGACGCAAGGCTCCAAGGTCAACTATCCGCTGATCGGCGATTCCGATCTCCGTGTCGCAAAGGCCTACGACATGCTGCCCGCCGCCGCCGGCAACACCTCCGAGGGCCGCACGCCCGCCGACAACGCCACCGTGCGCTCGGTCTTCATCATCGGGCCGGACAAGAAGGTGAAGGCGATGTTGACCTATCCGATGAGCACCGGCCGCAACTTCGACGAAGTGCTGCGCTTGCTGGATTCCTGCCAGCTCACCGCCAAGCACACCGTCGCGACGCCGGTGAACTGGAAGCCGGGCGAAGACGTCATCATCCCGCCTTCGGTCTCCGACGAGCAGGCGAAGACCAAGTTCCCCGGCGGCTGGAAGGCGCTGAAGCCCTACCTGCGCATCGTGCCGCAGCCGAAATAGACACGTTTCCGTTCTTCGCAGAGCGGCCGGCTCATTTCGCCGGCCGCTTTTCATTTGAGTCGTTGCGCAACGATCCGCTGGGTGATCGCACGCTTGGGCTCTGCGACCTCGCCGCACGCATAGGCCAGCACCTGCAATCCATGCGCGGCGGCGAACTCGAGTAGTTCGCCGGGGCGGAGCAGGAAGTTGGGGTTGCTCGGCTTGCCGAAGCGTTCGTTGCCGATTCCGAAGGTCTCGTAGATCAGCACGCCGCCCGGCGCGAGGGCGCTCGCGAGGTGCGGAAACAGTGGGCGATGCAGGTAGTTGGTAACGACAATGCCGTCGAACTCCCGCGCCCCCAAGGGCCAGGGCGAGCCGTCTTCCAGGTCGGCGGACATCACCTCGACGCCCCGGCCGGCCACGTCCTGCAACCTGGAGACATCGCGGTCGAGCGCGGTGGCTTGATATCCTAAGTCCTTGAAATGGCGGGCGTGCCGGCCGCCGCCGGCAGCCAGGTCGAGCACTTCGCCGCCGGGCGCCACCAAGCCGGCATGAATTTGCACCCATGCAGACGGGCCACTCTCACACGCGGATGTCATGGGTCTGGCGCATTTGGGCTTGTTAAACTTTGCTCCTGTGCCAATTGTTAGGTTGGGACAGCACGATATCGGCACGCACTCGACCATGATTCTCTACCAACTCCGTTGCGGCAAGGACCACGAATTCGAGGCCTGGTTCAAGGATGGCCAGACCTGCGAGCGGCAGCTTGCGCGCAAGACCGTCGAGTGCCCGAACTGCGGCAGCCGCAAGGTTGCCAAGGCGCTGATGGCGCCGCGCATCGGCGGCTCCGAGAAGAAGCAGCAAACCGCCGACCTGCCGGCCAAGACGCCGGCGCCCGAAGGCAACCATCCGATGTCGGTGATGGCCACCGCGATGCGCCAGCACCTGCAGGAGGTCCGCTCCAAGGTCGAGGCGAATTGCGACTACGTTGGCGACAAGTTCGCCGACGAAGCGCGCAAGATCCATTACGGCGAGAGCGAAGTCCGCGGCATCTACGGCGAAGCGACCGACCAGCAGCACCAGGAGCTGGTGGAGGAAGGCGTCGAGGTCGCGCGCATTCCCTGGCTGCCCCGCTCGGACGCCTAGCGTCTAATCCTGCCTCAGATCCTTTTCGCCGCTAGCATGTAGTTCACGTCGAGGTCCTGCGTCAGTCCCCAGCGATCCGCGAGCGGATTGTAGCTCACGCCGGTCATCTGCTCGATCGCGAAGCCGGCGCGGCGCAGCGGCTGGGCGAGCTCCGAAGGCTTCACGAACTTGCGCCAGTCGTGAGTGCCGCGTGGCAGCCAGCGCATGATGTATTCCGCGCCGACGATCGCCAGGGCATAGGCCTTGGCGGTGCGGTTGATGGTGGAGAAGAACATCAGGCCGCCCGGCCGCACCAACTGTGCACAGCTCGCGATGAAGGCGTCGACGTTGGCGACATGCTCGACCACTTCCATCGCCAGCACGATGTCGAAGCGCTCCTCGCGATCGACCATGTCTTCCGCCGCGCATTGCAGATAGGTGATCTTGAGCCCGCTCTTCTCGGCATGTGCGCGGGCGATGCCGACATTGCGGTGGGACGGATCGACACCTGTCACCTCGGCGCCCAGGCGACGCATCGGCTCGGTCAACAGGCCGCCGCCGCAGCCGATCTCGCACAGGCTGAGGCCTTCGAGCGGTGCATCGTCCGACGCCGCGCGCCCGAAGTGCCGCGCAGCGGTATCGCGCAGGAACGCGATGCGCGTCGGGTTCAGCTGGTGCAGCGGCTTGAAGTCGCCGTGCGGGTCCCACCAGGCCTCCGCCATGGCGTTGAACTTGGCGATTTCGGTGCTGTCGACGGTGCTGACCGAGGGCCCAGTAGTAGCCGTTGGTGCGCTTTGCGAAGACATCTGAAAAAATGCCCGAATCTGGCGGAAATCCGCCGCTGGAGAGGGGGCCCAGCCCTTGCCTCGCTGGGTTCCATTGAGTATGGATAGCCGCCGCCGGCAAGACAATGGTTTCGGGCCGGTATTCTCGCTGAAGTTTAAGGGCTTTCTCCGAACATGAATGCGCCGGCAAAGACCAAGACCCGCGTGGTCATGAAGTTTGGCGGGACTTCGGTCGCCAACATCGAGCGCATTCGCGCCGTGGCGCTGCGCGTCAAGCGCGAGGTCGACGCCGGCAACGAGGTCGCGGTCGTGGTGTCCGCCATGTCCGGCGCCACCAACCAGCTGGTCGCCTGGTGCGGTGAATTGTCGCCGCTCTACGACGCCCGCGAGTATGACGTGGTGGTGGCATCCGGCGAGCAGGTGACCAGCGGCCTGATGGCGATCGCGCTGCAGACCATCGGCGTCAATGCCCGCTCCTGGCTCGGCTGGCAGATCCCGATCGAGAGCGACGATGCCCACGGCAAGGCGCGCATCCAGACCATCCGCATCGAGGACATGATCTCGCGCTTCAAGCAGGGCCAGGTCGCGGTGGTCGCCGGCTTCCAGGGCGTCGGCCCGGACAAGCGCGTGACGACGTTGGGCCGTGGCGGCTCGGATACGTCGGCGGTGGCGCTCGCGGCAGCCTTGAAGGCAGACCGGTGCGACATCTTCACCGATGTCGACGGCGTCTACACGACTGATCCCCGGATCGTCGCCAAGGCGCGCAAGCTGGACAAGATCAGCTACGAAGAAATGCTGGAGATGGCCTCGGTCGGGGCCAAGGTGCTGCAGATCCGCTCGGTCGAGATGGCGATGAAGCACGGTGTCAGGCTGCAGGTGCTCTCGAGCTTCGAGGACAAGCCCGGCACGCTCGTGGTGGATGAGGATGAGATCATGGAACAGGAACTGGTAAGCGGCATCGCCTACAGCCGCGACGAAGCGAAGATCACCCTGCTGAAGGTTGCCGACCGTCCGGGCATCGCCGCCTCGATCTTTGGGCCGCTGGCGGACGCCAACATCAACGTCGACATGATCGTGCAGAACGTGTCGGAGAGCGGCGACACCACCGATATGACCTTCACCGTCTCCAAGGCCGATTTCGAGCGCGCCAAGCAAGTCATCGAAGGCCAGCGCAACCAGGTGCAGTTCGCCGGCATGATCGCCGATTCCAACGTGGTGAAAGTGTCGGTGATCGGCGTCGGCATGCGCTCGCACGCCGGCATCGCCCAGCGCATGTTCAAGGCGCTGGCCGAGAAGGGCATCAACATCCAGGTGATCTCCACCTCGGAGATCAAGATCAGCGTGCTGGTGGCGGAGGAATATACCGAGCTCGCGGTACGCGCCTTGCACACCGCATACGGACTCGACGCCGCCTAGAGGGATTGGGGATAGCAAAGACCATATGGATCGTGCGCACGCCGAGGCATTGCTGAACCACCTGTGGAGGCGCGGAACCGAGTTTCTCGGTTGCCGCTACGCCATCATGTGCGGCGCCATGACCTGGGTTTCGGAGCGCCATCTGGTGGCCGCCATCTCCAATGCCGGCGGGTTCGGCGTGATCGCCTCCGGCTCCATGCCGCCGAACATCCTGGCGACCGAGATCGCCGAGACCTACAAGCTCACCAGCCAGCCCTTTGGCGTGAATTTAATCACGCTGCATCCACAACTTGAGCAACTGGTCGAGGCTTGCCTCGATGGCAAGGTCAGCCACGTCGTGCTGGCGGGCGGGTTGCCGCCGGCCGCCGCGATCCAGAAGCTGAAACAGGGCGGCGCCAAGGTGATGTGCTTCGCGCCAGCCGTCTCGCTCGCCAAGAAGCTGGTGCGCTCCGGCGCCGACGCCATCGTGATCGAAGGGATGGAGGCGGGCGGCCATATCGGCCCGGTCTCCACCAGCGTCCTGGCGCAGGAGATCCTGCCTGTCGTCACCGACGTGCCGGTGTTCGTGGCCGGCGGCATCGGCCGCGGCAACGCCATGCTGGGCTACCTGGAGATGGGCGCCTCGGGCGTGCAGCTCGGCACCCGCTTCGTGTGCGCGACCGAATCGATCGCGCATCCCAAGTTCAAGAAGGCCTTCATCCGCGCTGCGGCGCGTGATGCCATCCCGTCGGTCGCGCTCGACAACCGCTTCCCGGTCATCCCGGTGCGCGCCATCGTCAATGACGGCGTGCGCAAGTTCATGGAGGTCCAGAAGCAGGTGATCGAGAAGTTCGACCGCGGCGAGCTGGACCAGAAGGCGGCGCAGCTCGAGATCGAGCATTTCTGGGCGGGCGCCTTGCGCCGCGCGGTGATCGACGGCGACGTCGAGACCGGCTCGCTGATGGCGGGCCAGAGCGTCGGCATGGTTACCAAGGAACAATCGACCGCCGAGATCATCAAGGACCTGATCGAAGAGGCGCTCCAGGCATTGCTGGATCGCCCCAAATCCATCTCAGGCTAGCCATGACAGAAGCGCCTGGCCTCACCGGAGCGCGCATGTTGCTCAAGCGCTTGCGCAACGTGATGGCGCGGGGCGGCGCGGCGCAGCTGCGGCTCGACCAGACGGTCAAGCTGATCGCCGGAGAGATGGTGGCGGAGGTCTGCTCCATCTACCTGCTGCGCGCCGGCGAGGTGCTGGAGCTGTTCGCCACCGAGGGTCTGAAGAAAGAGGCCGTGCACAAGACCCGCCTGCGGGTGGGCGAAGGCCTGGTCGGCGACATCGCCGGCCACGCGCGGCCCTTGGCGTTGGCGGACGCCCAGCATCATCCGCAATTCGCCTACCGCCCGGAAACCGGCGAAGAGCTGTTCCAGTCGCTGATGGGCGTGCCGATCCTGCGCGCCGGCCGGGTCATCGGCGTCCTTGTCATCCAGAACCGCACCCGCCGGCAGTACACCGAGGAGGAGATCGAGACCCTCGAGACCGTCGCTATGGTGCTGGCCGAGCTGGTGGCGAGCGGCGAGCTGGTCAGCGCGGAGGAGCTGCGCCCCGGCGACGGCATCGCGCTGCTGCCGCTACGGCTGGACGGCGTCACGCTGTGCCCTGGCCTGGCGCGCGGCATCGCCGTTCTGCATCAGCAGACACTTCAACTGCAGCAGCTGGTCGCCGAAGATCCCGAGCGCGAGTCCGAGCGTCTCGCTGCCGCCCTCATGGAGATGCAAAGCTCGATCGACACCATGCTGAGCGCCGGCGACATCGCGGGCCAGGGCGAGCATTTCGACGTGCTTGAGACCTATCGCCTGTTCGCGCAGGACCAGGGCTGGCGCAACCGTATGATGGAGGCGGTGCAAACCGGCCTCACCGCGGAAGCGGCGGTGCAGAAGGTGCAGAACGACACCCGCGCCCGCATGCGGGAGATGACCGACCCGTATCTGCGCGAGCGCCTAGCCGATCTCGACGACCTTGCCAACCGCCTGCTGCGCCATCTGCTGGGCGCTGACATGCCGACGCTGCGCCGCCTGCCGGAAGAGGCGATCGTGGTGGCGCGCACCATGGGACCCGCCGAGCTGCTGGATTACGACCGGACGCGCCTCAAGGGCGTGGTGCTGGAGGAAGGCTCGCAGAACGCCCATGTCGCGATCGTCGCGCGCGCGCTCGACATTCCGGTGCTCGGCCGCTGCCAGGATCTGATGCAGCGAGTCGGCGATGGCGATCCGCTGGTGATCGACGGCGACAACGCCACCTTGTTCATCCGGCCGTCCGATGACATCCAGGCGACCTTCGTCGAAAGCATGCGCCAGCGCCTGGTGAAACGCGAAGCCTATGCCGCGATCCGCGAACTGCCGGCGGTAACGCGCGACGGCATCAGCGTCGATCTCAACATCAACGCCGGTCTGCTGATGGATGTACCGCAGCTGGCCGCGACCAACGCGGTCGGCATCGGGCTCTATCGCACCGAGATCCCCTTCATGATCTCGCACGAATATCCCGACGTGCCGCGGCAGACCGAGATCTATCGCAAGGTGCTGGACGGCGCGGGCAACCGGCCGGTCATCTTCCGCACCCTCGACATCGGCTCCGACAAGGTGCTGCCGTACTGGAACCGCGCGCCGGAGGAGAATCCCGCGATGGGCTGGCGCGCCATCCGCATCGCGCTCGATCGGCCCGCCATGCTGCGCCAGCAGCTGCGCGCCATGATGAACGCGGCGGCGGGCCGCACGCTCTCGGTCATGTTCCCGATGGTGACCGAACTCACCGAGTTCGATTCCTGCCGGCGCCTGCTGGACCTCGAATTGAAGCGGCAGGCCGGGCGCAGCACGCCGCTGCCGAGCGAGGTCAAGGTGGGGGCGATGGTGGAGGTGCCGGCCCTGCTATGGCAGCTCCCCGAATTGCTCAAGCGGGTCGATTTTCTCTCGGTCGGGAGCAACGATCTGCAACAATTCCTGTTTGCAGCTGATCGGGACAATCCGGCGGCAGCCGGGCGGTACGACACGCTGGCGCCAGCCATGAGACGGGCCCTGGCAGAGGTCGCACGCGCGGCCAGCGAAGCGGGCAAGCCGTTCGGGTTGTGCGGCGAGATGGCGGGGGATCCCCTGGCGGCAATGGCGCTGCTGTGCCTCGGCTATCGTGCCTTGTCCATGGCACCGCCCCGGGTTTTGCCCATGCGGGCCGCGATTCGAAGCCTGGATTTCAACGGCTTATATGGTTACTGGCAGACCATCCAACAGCTTGACGGACCGTCTTTGAGGAGCGCTCTGCTGGATTATGCCTTGGATCACAAGATACCCCTTTAGAACATTGCGGGGCCCTCGCCGCGGTATATATATAGCCGCGAGACATCAGCGTCCGGCGACACGAGGGCAAAGCGGAAATCCTGAAAGGATTTCTCAACGGTCGCGGGCAGATACATGGTCATGATGGACGGGTCGGGCAGCTCAGAAACGAACCGGACGGCCGGCGGCGGCTTGGCCGAAATCGGCGCGATGCTTCGTCGCCGCCGCGAAGAGGTCGGCCAGGACCTAGCGACCATTTCCGCCGTCACCCACATCAGGCCGATTTATCTCAAAGCCATCGAAGAAGGCCGGCGCAAGGACCTGCCCGGCACCGCCTACATGATCGGCTACATCCGCACCTACGCGGATTATCTCGGCTTCGACGGCAACCGGTTGATCACCGACTATCACGCCGAGCTTGCCGGCCAGCGCAGGGCACCTGACAAGCGCGTGGAGCCCGCCGAGCCGGCGCCGGTGGCGCTGTCCCAGGTGCACGGCTCCCCGGTCCTGATGCTGGGCGGCTTGGTCGTCCTGGCCCTCGCGGCCTATGGCGTCTGGGCCATCGTTTCGGGCGGCGAAAGCGAGACAGAGACCGTCGCCACCGACACGCCAATCGAGGAAACCGCCCCCGCCGAGCCGGCGCCGAGCGAGGAGCCGGAGGTTGCCGCACGGCCCGCAACGCCGTCGCCCACCAATGCGGAGGCGAGCCCCGGCCCCGAGCCAACCGGGTCCGCCACCGAAGCTACGCCGGAGGCAACCCCACCGGCCGAGGAAATCCCGGCCACCACGGAGGACCAGGTGGTGCCGCCGGAGGCGGATATCGCCAGCACGGGCGAAGAGGTGGTCGAGGAATCGCCGCCCCAGGAGGAGGCTGCCGCCGAAGGGCAGGCCGGCAAGATCGTGGTGCGGGCGCGGCTGGAAAGCTGGATCCAGATCACCAACGAGAAGAAGGAAGTGGTGTTCTCCCGCGTCCTGCGGTCCGGCGAGACCTACACCGTGCCCGAGGAAAAGGGCCTGATGCTGACCACCGGCAACGCCGGGGGCATCGAGATCCTGGTCAATGGCAAGAAGCTGAAAAGCCTGGGGACCGTCGGCCTAGTCAAGCGCGACATCCCGCTCGACGCCAAGAAGCTGCGCGACGGCACCGCCCTCAAGACTACCAAGGCCGCCCCAGCGACCAACTAGCCCACCAGATGATCCGGATTACCATTTCTTTTCAAGTGCTTGGCCTAAGGATATAGAAGGCCCGGCAGGCTTGATCTTTTGCCCCTGGCAGCGCATCTTCTGCCCGACGCAGCGATAAGCCATCGCGCGCCCGACGAATCGCGCCCCCATTGCAACCGGGGCGCCGAAACAGGAAAGACTGATTGATGAGCGTCCGCCCCTATCGCGACATCCACCGCCGCAAGTCCCGGCAGATCCGGGTGGGCTCGGTGCTGGTGGGCGGCGACGCGCCGATCTCCGTCCAAACCATGACCAACACGCTGACGGCGGACGCGGCGGCGACCATCAAGCAGATCCAGGAGGCCGAGGCGGCCGGCTGCGACATCGTCCGCGTCTCCTGCCCGGACGAGGAATCGACCGCGGCGCTGCCGGAGATCGTGAAGGCGGTGAAGATCCCGATCGTCGCGGACATCCACTTCCACTACAAGCGCGGCATCGAGGCGGCCAAGGCTGGCGCCGCATGCCTGCGCATCAATCCCGGCAACATCGGCAGCGCGGCGCGGGTCAAGGAAGTGGTGCAGGCGGCCAAGGACCATGGCTGCTCCATGCGCATCGGCGTCAATGCCGGCTCGCTCGAGCGCGAGTTGCTGGAGCGCTATGGCGAGCCCTGCCCGGAGGCGATGGTCGAATCCGCGCTCAATCACGCCAAGATTCTCGAGGACCACGACTTCTTCGACTTCAAGATCAGCGTCAAGGCGTCGGACGTGTTCCTCGCCGTGGCGGCCTATCAGGCGCTGGCGGAAGCTTGCGACTACCCGCTCCATGTCGGCATCACCGAAGCCGGCGGCCTGCGCACTGGCACGGTCAAGTCCTCGATCGGCCTCGGCATGCTGCTGTGGTCGGGTATCGGCGACACCGTGCGCGTCTCGCTCTCGGCCGATCCGGCGGAAGAGGTGAAGGTCGGTTACGAGATGCTGAAGTCGCTCAACCTGCGGCACCGCGGCGTCAACCTGATTTCCTGCCCGTCCTGCGCGCGGCAGAATTTCGACGTGATCAAGACGGTGGAAGCGCTCGAAAAGCGCATCAGCCACATCACCACCCCGATGACGGTCAGCATCATCGGCTGCGTGGTGAACGGCCCGGGCGAAGCGCGCGAGACCGACATCGGCTTCACCGGCGGCGGCAACAATACCCACATGGTCTACCTCGCCGGCCAGCAGCACCATCGGCTCAAGGACCAGGACATCGTCGAGCATATGGCCGAGCTGATCGAGAAGAAGGCGGCCGAGATCGAGGCTGAGAAAGCGGCCAACGAAGGGGCCGAGAAGCCGGCCGCCAGCAGCGCCGCCTAGTTCGTTCGGGTCGCACGCGTCACTTTTCCAGGAAGGTTCTTCGGTGTCTCAGCTTCAGCCGGTTCGCGGCACGCACGATCTGTTGCCGGACGAGATGCGCCGCTATCGGCACGTCGTCGATACTGCGCGCGCGGCCGCGGAATGCTCCGGCTATCTCGAGATCGAAACCCCGATCTTCGAGTTCTCGGAAGTGTTCAAGCGCACGCTCGGCGACACCTCCGATATCGTGACCAAGGAGATGTACACCTTCACCGACCGCGGCGGCGAGACCATCACCCTCAGGCCGGAAGGAACGGCGAGCGTCGCGCGCGCCTTCATCTCCGAAGGTCTCGCGCAGCATGCGCCGCTCAAATACTTCTACAGCGGTCCGATGTTCCGCTATGAGCGCCCGCAGAAGGGCCGCCTGCGCCAGTTCCACCAGACCGGTGTCGAGTTGCTGGGCGTCGCCGATCCGATGGGCGACGTCGAGATCATCGCCGTCGGCGTCGAGTTTCTGCGCCGCCTCGGCGTCTGGGACCGCTGCTATCTCGACGTCAATTCGCTTGGCGACGCCGAGAGCCGCAAGATCTACCGGGACGTGCTGGTGTCCTATCTCTCCGGCTTCAAGGACAAGCTGAGCAAGGAGAGCCTGGAGCGGCTGGATCGCAATCCGATGCGCATCCTCGATTCCAAGGACGAGGGCGACAAGGCGATCGTCGCAAACGCGCCGGTCTATTCCGACCACCTGAACCAGGCGAGCAAGGATTTCTTCTCGCGCGTGCTGGAAGGGCTGGACGTGATCGGCATTCCGCATTCGGTCAATCCGCGTTTGGTGCGCGGGCTAGACTACTACTGCCATACCTGCTTCGAGGTCATCTCTGACGATCTCGGCGCGCAGGGCACCGTGATGGGCGGCGGCCGCTATGACGGCCTGGTCGGCATCATGGGCGGGCCGGAGACGCCGGGCGTCGGCTGGGCCAGTGGCGTCGAGCGCTGCATGATGCTTCTCAAGGAAGAGCCGAAGGCGCGCCGGCCGATCGCCTTGGTGCCGATCGGCGCGGAAGCGGAGCGCGAGGCGCTGATCCTCGCCAACAAGATCCGCCAGGCCGGCCTGGCGGCCGACCTCGGCTATTCCGGCAACATGGGCAAGCGCATGAAGCGCGCCAACAAGCTGAATGCCCGCGTCGCCGTCATCCTGGGTGAGACCGAGTTGGCCAAGAATGTCGCCGCTGTGCGCGATCTCGACAGCGGCGAGCAGCGCGAAGTGCCGCTCGAGACGTTGATCGAGTCCCTTGCTCAGTATCAGTGACACAAGCCCGCATGGGGTAGAAGCCGCGACATTCCTGATCGTCGGGGTCAATCATCGCACTGGCCCGCAGGTGCTGCGCGAACGCCTGCAGGGCGACGCCGGAGACGTGCTGCGGCTGCTCGGCCGCTGCCGCGAGAGCGGCATCGACCAGGCGATGGCGGTGGTGACCTGCGACCGCTGCGAGGTCTGGTGCGTGGCGCCGGACACCGGCACCGCGCAGGCTAAATTGACCGGCCTGCTGGCCGAGGCGGGTGGGCTGACCGAGGCGGAGATCGCGCCGCGCCTGCATGCGCTGACCGACCAGGCGGCGTTGCGCTATGCCTTCGCCGTCGCCGCCTCGCTGGAGAGCCAGATCGTGGGCGAGCCGCAGGTGCTGGGCCAGGTCAAGGAACTGCAGCAGCTCGCGCAACATGCCGGCATGAGCGGGCCTGAGCTCGACCGCATTCTCGAAGCAGCCTATCAGTCGGCTAAGCGCGTGCGGCATGAGACCGGCATCGCCGGCCAGTCGGTCTCCATGGCCGCCTGCGCGGTCAGCGTGCTGCGGCGCATGCATGGCGACGTCAGCAACCTCGGCGGCCTGTTGATCGGCGACGGCGACATGGCGGAGCTGATCTTCGAGCAGGTGTCCGCCACCGGCGTGAAGCGCTGGACCATGGTGCATCCGCAGGAGCGCCGCGCCCGGGCCTGGGCCGAGCGCCACCATTCTCATTGGCGGCCGTTCGGCGAACTGCCGCAGGCGCTGGCGGCATCCGACCTGGTGGTGAGCGCGCTCGATCTCGGTGCTCAGATCGTTTCGGCCGAAATGGTCAAAGCGGCGCTGAAAGCGCGCAAGCGGCGGCCGATCCTCTTGATCGACAGCGGAGTCCCGGGCGATATGGATGCGCGCATCGCCGATCTCGACGATGCGTTCCTGTATACGCTGGACGATCTGGAGCGCCTGGCGATGGCCGGCCGCCAGCATCGCGCCAGCGAGGCGGAAGACGCTTGGCGGATCGTTGACCAGTCGGTGGCGGGCTTCCGCCGGCAACTGACGGAGCAGGAGGCCGCCCCGGTGATCGCCGATCTGCACCGCCACTTCGAGCAGCACCGCGCCGAAGTGCTGGCACAACCCGGCATCGACGCGGCGGAGGCGACGCGGCGCCTGATCAACCGGCTGCTGCATAGCCCCAAGCTGGCGCTGAAAGCGGCGGCGCCGACCAAGGATCTCGAGGCGGCCTTGCGCCGTCTGTTTGGATTGAACGACAAGGACCAGAAAAAGTGAGCTTGGAACCAAAGCTCGACCGCGTGGTGAAGCGGCACGATGAGCTGGCGGCCCTGTTGGCCCGTCCGGACCAGAAAGATGCCGGCGCCTACGCGCGCAACTCCAAGGAATATTCCGACCTGACGCCGCTGGTGGAATCGATCCAGCAGTGGAAGATCGCGAAGAAGGAGCTGAGCGACCTGGAAGCTCTGCTCGCCGATCCCAAGACCGAGGCGGAGATGCGCATCCTGGTCGAGGACGAGGTGGTCGCCCTGCGCGCCCGCGTGCCGGAGCTCGAGCACAGGGTGAAGCTGATGCTCCTGCCCAAGGACGAGGCCGACGAGCGCAATGCCATCCTGGAAGTGCGCGCCGGCACCGGCGGCGAAGAGGCCGCTTTGTTCGCGGCCGCCCTGTTCCGCATGTACGCCCGCTATGCCGCGATCAAGGGCTGGAAGTTCGAGCAGATGGACGTCAACGAGACCGGCCTCGGCGGCGTCAAGGAAGCGACCGCCACCATAACCGGCCGCAACGTGTTCGCGCGGTTGAAATTCGAATCCGGCGTGCATCGTGTGCAACGCGTGCCGGAGACCGAAGCGTCCGGGCGCATCCACACCTCGGCCGCCACCGTCGCGGTGATGCCGGAAGCTGAAGAGGTCGACATCCACATCGAGGAAAAGGATCTGCGCATCGACGTGTTCCGCTCCAGCGGCCCCGGCGGTCAGTCGGTCAACACCACCGACAGCGCGGTGCGCATCACCCACATCCCGACCGGCGTTGTGGTGCAGCAGCAGGACGAGAAATCGCAGCACAAGAACAAGGCCAAGGCGATGAAGGTGCTGCGCGCCCGGCTCTATGACGCGGAGCGCGCCAAGCGCGATGCCGAGCGCGCCGCCAACCGCAAGAGCCAGGTTGGCTCGGGCGACCGATCGGAGCGCATCCGCACCTACAACTTCCCGCAAGGCCGCTGCACCGACCACCGCATCAACCTCACCATCTACAAGCTCGACAAGGTGATGGAAGGCGCCGCGCTCGACGAGGTGGTCGACGCGCTGATCTCCCACGACCAAGCCGAGCGGCTGGCGGAAGTGGAGTGACGATCGGCGATCTTCTGGGCGCCGCGGCGACGCGGCTGGCCACTGCCGGCATCGACGGCGCCGTGCGCGAAGCCAGGCTGTTGCTGCAGGCCGCCGTCGGCATCCCGATCGCCACCCAGATCGCCTTTCCCGAACGCACGCTTGCGGCCGATGCGGCGGTGCGGTTCGAGCAGCTGCTCGTCCGGCGCGCCCGGCGCGAGCCGATGGCGCACATTCTCGGCCAGCGCGAGTTCTGGTCGCTTCCCTTCAGGGTCACCGCCGACACCCTCGACCCGCGGCCTGATTCGGAGACCCTTGTGCAAGCGGTGCTCGACCAGCTGCCGGACCGCTCCGCTGCCATGCGGCTGGTCGATTTCGGCACCGGCACCGGCTGCCTGCTGCTCTCGCTGCTGCACGAACTGTCGAATGCCAGGGGCCTCGGCGTCGATGTATCGGCCGCGGCGCTCGCGGTCGCAACGGAAAATGCCAACGCACTCGGGTTGTCGCCGCGCGCCTCCTTCCGATGCGGCAACTGGGACGATGGGCTCGAAGCAGGATTCGACATCGTCGTCTCGAACCCGCCTTACATTCCGAGTGGCGACATCGCCGCGCTCCAGCCGGAGGTCGCGTCGTTCGAGCCGCGCCTAGCGCTGGATGGCGGCCTCGACGGGCTCGACGCTTATCGCCGGCTTGGCCCGGCGACGGTGCGGCTGCTGGCGGCGGGCGGCTTGGCGGCGTTCGAGATCGGCATCGGGCAGGGTGATTCGGTGCGCGAGATGATGGTGGCGGCCGGGTTGCGGCATATTGCGACGGGGCGCGATCTGGCGGCCTTAGAACGGTGTGTCCTATTCAGAAAATCCTAAAAGGGTCAATAGCTTGAAGCCGTTGCAAGGCTGCAACCCTGGGCTGTCAAAAAAGCTATTGGAAAGCCGCGCCGAACCGACTAGGGTCAGCGCCGGCAGTCGGGGCTGACCATGGGCCGCGCCCGGGGGAAAGCCGGCCATCGCACAGCGAAGCCAGCCCCAAAACAGCGCCTCCGCACATAGACTGCGTCCAGCGCCTAGGGGGGCGGCAGCGAGCCGCTCCAGGATATTGCAAAACGCGCAAGGACGCCGACATGCGGCTTGACCTGCCATCTCGATCACAGTCGACGGCGAAGTGACGCTCAACATGAAACAGAATAACAACAACAACCGACGCGCCCGCGGGCGCGGTCCGCGCAAGCCCCACGGGATGGGCGGGGGCGGTGGCCACAACAAGGGTCAGGGGTACGAAGGCGGCGGGCAGGAGCTGCGGGTCCGCGGCAATGCCTACCAAGTGCTGGAAAAATATCTGCAGCTGGCACGCGATGCGGGGTCTGCCGGCGACCGGGTTGCCGCCGAGAACTTCCTGCAGCATGCCGACCATTATTATCGCGTCCTGAGTGCGATGAATGACGGCCAGCGTCCGCGCATGGGCGGGCGCGAGCTCTCCGTCGCCGACGTTAACGTGCAGAACGTGAGCCAAGGCTTGTCCGCCGCGCTCTATTCCTCCGGCGGTCCCAATCCGCAGGGCGACGGCATGCAGGGCGACGGCATGCAGAGCGACGGCATGCAGGGCCAGAACCCCGGCAACCAGGGCAATCAAGGCAACCAGGGTAATCAAGGCAACCAGGGTAATCAGGGTCACGGCGGCCAGCAGGGCCAGGGTGGCCACCGGCAAGATCGCCAAGACCGGCAGGGCGGCCATCAGCAACGCGGCCACCAGCACAGCGGCCAGCAGCACGGTCATCAGCAGGGCGGCCGCTCGCACGAGGCCCAACACCAGCAGCCCAGCGGCAACGTCGCCCAGACCAATGGTCACGACGGCAATAACTACGGCAACTACGCCGATCGTGACGAAGCGCAACCCCCGTATGTCGCGCCAAGCGAGCCGCCGCGTGCCACCGCGCCAGGCCCCGCCGAGGACCAGCCGGACTACCCGGATGAATTGCTTCCGGTGGCCGCGCCGGCCGCTCCTGCGGCGCCCCAGGCCCCGGACGATGCTGAAGACGGCGTCCAGCGCACGCTGCGGGCCCCACGGCCCAGGCTGCGTGGCCCCCGTCGTGGGCCGCGGCAGGGCGACGGCCGCCAAGGTGGCGGCTCGGGTCAGGCCGACCCGGAATAGCGAATTGGATGAAGGCGGTAGGACCCCGGCCCTGCGCCGGGGCGCCTCGTCGCGCCCCTTGTTTATAAATTAGGCATTCCCATATCGTCCTCAGGGCTTAGCGATGGCTGTCCCGGAGCATCCAAGAGCGCGTGCTGTTGAACGGGCGCGCTTGAGAGAGGGCGAATATGGATCTGGAAAAGTTCACCGAACGGTCGCGTGGATTCCTGCAGGCTGCGCAGACTTTGGCGCTGCGGTCAGGCCACCAGCGGCTCACTCCCGAACATCTTCTGAAAGTCCTGCTGGACGACAAGGACGGTCTTGCCGCCGGCCTGCTGCGCAATTCCGGCGCCGATCCGGCGCGCGCGCTGGCCGCGACCGAAAAGGCGCTCGACAAGCAGCCGAAGGTCGAAGGTTCCGGCGCCGGTCAGGTCTACATGGGGCCCGAACTGGCGCGTGTCCTGGACCAGGCGGAGAAACTGGCGGAGAAAGCCGGCGACGGCTTCGTCACGGCGGAGCGCCTGCTGCTCGCGCTGGCCTTGACCAGCGACGGCGCCACCGGCCGGATACTCAAAGACGCCGGCGCCACCGCGCAGGGCCTCAATGCCGCGATCAACGAGGTGCGCCAGGGTCGCACCGCGCAAAGCGCGAGCGCCGAGGACAGCTATGAAGCGCTCAAGAAATACGCCCGCGACCTGACGGCGCAGGCGCGCGCCGGCAAGCTCGATCCGGTGATCGGACGCGACGAGGAGATTCGCCGCACCATCCAGGTGCTGGCGCGCCGCACCAAGAACAATCCGGTGCTGATCGGCGAGCCCGGCGTCGGCAAGACCGCCATCGTCGAAGGCCTCGCGCTGCGCATCGCCAACGGCGACGTGCCGGAAGGGCTCAAGCACAAGTCGCTGATGTCGCTGGATCTCGGCGCCCTCATCGCCGGTGCGAAGTACCGCGGCGAGTTCGAGGAACGCCTGAAGGCCGTCTTGCAGGAGATCTCGGCGGCCGAGGGTGACATCATCCTCTTCATCGACGAGCTGCACACTCTGGTCGGCGCGGGCAAGGCGGAAGGCGCGATGGACGCCTCCAACATGCTGAAGCCCGCCCTGGCGCGTGGCGAGTTGCATTGCGTCGGCGCCACCACACTCGATGAATACCGCAAGCATATCGAGAAGGACGCGGCGCTCGCCCGGCGCTTCCAGCCGGTGTTCGTGAGCGAGCCGAACGTCGCCGACACCATCTCGATCCTGCGCGGGCTCAAGGAGAAGTACGAGTTGCATCACGGCGTGCGCATCACCGATGGCGCGATCGTGGCGGCGGCGACGCTCTCCAACCGCTACATCACCGACCGTTTCCTGCCGGACAAGGCCATCGACCTGGTGGACGAAGCCGCCAGCCGCCTGCGCATGGAGGTGGATTCCAAGCCCGAGGAGATCGACGAGATCGACCGCCGCTTGGTCCAGCTCAAGATCGAGCGCGAGGCGCTGAAGAAGGAAAGTGACGAGGGCTCGAAGGAGCGGCTGAAGAACCTGGTCGACGAGATCGAGGAGCTGGAAGAGCAGTCGCGCCGCCTGACCGAGGAGTGGCAGGCGGAGAAGCGCACGCTGCAGGATGCGCAGAAGCTGAAAGAGCAGATCGATCAGGCGAAGCTGGAGGCCGAGCAGGCCCAGCGCCGCGGCGATTTCGCGCGCGCGGGCGAGCTCACTTATTCTGTCATCCCCGGCCTCGACAAGAAGCTGAAGGACGCCGAGCAGGCCCAGCAGCACCGCATGCTCAACGAAGTGGTGAGCGAGGAGGACATCGCCTCCGTGGTCTCGCGCTGGACCGGCATCCCGGTCGACCGGATGCTGGAAGGCGAGCGCGACAAGCTGCTGCGCATGGAAAAGGTGCTGGGTGATCGCGTGATCGGCCAGGAGGAGGCGGTTGTCGCCGTCTCCAACGCCGTGCGCCGTGCGCGCGCCGGACTGCAGGATCCCAACCGTCCGATCGGCTCGTTCCTGTTTCTGGGTCCGACCGGCGTCGGCAAGACCGAGCTGTCCAAGACGTTGGCGTCCTTCCTGTTCGATGACGACCAGGCGCTGCTCCGGGTCGACATGTCGGAGTTCATGGAAAAGCACGCGGTCGCACGCCTGATCGGCGCGCCTCCGGGCTATGTCGGCTACGAGGAAGGCGGCGTGCTGACCGAGGCGGTGCGGCGCCGGCCCTACCAGGTCATCCTGTTCGACGAGGTGGAGAAGGCGCATCCGGACGTGTTCAACGTCCTCTTGCAGGTGCTGGATGACGGCCGCCTGACCGACGGCCAGGGCCGCACGGTCGATTTCAAGAACACCATCATCATCCTTACCTCCAACCTGGGCAGCGACATCCTGGCGGCCCAGAAGGACGGCGAGGACATCGAGCTGGTGCGCGCCCAGGTGATGAATGCGGTGCGTCAGGCCTTCCGGCCGGAATTCCTCAACCGGCTGGACGAAACCGTCCTGTTCCACCGCCTTTCGCGGAAGAACATGACCGGCATCGTGGCGATCCAGCTCAAGCGGCTGCAGGCGCTGCTGGCCGACCGCAAGCTGGAGCTGCAGCTGGACGACCGCGCCAAGGAGTGGCTGGCGGAGGCCGGCTACGACCCGGTCTATGGCGCGCGGCCGCTGAAGCGCGTGATCCAGCGCGAGCTGCAGAACCCGCTCGCCAGCTTGCTGCTGGAAGGCCGCTACAAACCAGGCGACGCGATCCACGTCTCCGCCGACAAGGATGGCCTCACCATCGACGGCAAAAAGCTGTCCGAGGCGGCTTAGCGATACAGATGCGCCGGCGCGCTTGAGACGGGCGCCGGCGGTCAGTTCTCCTATTGTCCCAGCTGCCTAAACGCTGTTTATCAGCAGTCCTTGACGTTTCTTTTACCCTGAACGGCCTATACCGCCAGACATGTCCGTTACCCAGAGGGAACCATGTCTGTTCGACGAAGCTTGAACGCTGTGGTCACGATCCTGACGCTCGGCCTTTCCAGTCACGCATTCGCGCAAGAGGCTGCAGCGCCCGCAGCAGCGTCGGAGACGCCTGTACCAGCGCCAGAGATAGTCGCAGCCGCACCGGCGCCGATTTCCGCCGGCATCATCTCGCCGGAATTTGTGGAGACGCTGCGCAAGGAACTGCATCAGCCGGTGACAATTCTCTCGGTGGCCTCCTCGAACCAGCGCCATGAGAGCGTGCAGCAGGCCGAGATCGACAAGCTCGACGAGGCCTGGAAGACCGAGGCCAAGTCCGACGATCAGCCGCTGATCGCCGAAATCCTGAGCAGCCCGCTGTCCAGCTACCTGCTCTATACCCAGGCCAAGTCCGCCGGCCTCTTCACCGAGATCTTCATCATGGACAAGTTCGGCCTCAATGTCGGCCAGAGCTCGGTGACGTCCGACTACTGGCAGGGCGACGAGGACAAGTTCCAGAAGACGTTCCAGGTCGGGCCCGACGCTGTCTTCATCGACGAGCCGGAATATCACGACGAGACCAAGACCTGGCGCGTCCAGGTCAACCTCACCATCGTCGATCCGGCCAGCAAAGCGGCAATCGGCGCCGCCACCGCGGAAATCAACCTGACCGAGCTGCAGCGCCGGCTCCAGACCGGCATCTAAGGACCCAGACCATGCGTCTTTCCAATCTCTCGGTCGCCAAGAAGCTCATCGCGGCGTTCTCGATCCTCGGCTTCGTCATCATGGTGGCGGGCATCATCGCGATCTCGCAATCGGCGCGCATAGAGAGTGCGAGCGCGATCAGCGACAGCACCGTGCTGCAGGCCAAGAGCGTCAACACCGTGCTGGCCGATGCGGCCAAGTTGCAGGCGGCGATGCGCGGCCTCCTGGTCACCGGCAGCTCGCAATACGGCAAGGATTTCGAGGCGCTGAGCACTGCCTTCGACACCGACCTGCAGACCGCGCTCCAGCATGCGGCGGGTGATGACGAGCTGGTCGCCGGCGTCTCCGACATCGGCGCGGTGGTCGATGCCTGGCGGAGGGGTCCCGCTGCCCAGCAATTGAAGCTGATGCGCCACCCCGACACCGTGAACGAGGCGCGCGCCATCGAAGTCACCGGTGCGGGCGAGGAGCTGACCTCCAAGCTGGGCAACGCCGGCGCCGCCGTCACGGCGATCCTCGATGCCAATTCCGCGGCCGCCAGCGCCGAAAAGGACAGCGCGCTCGACACCACGTCGCTGACCGTGATCCTGAGCGCGGTCGTGACCCTGGCCGCGTCGATCGGCTTCTTCTTCTGGCTGTCGCGCTCGATCGGCGCGCCGATCCGCTCCATCACCGGCACCATGAACCAGCTGGCCGGCGGCGACATGACCGTCGCCATTCCGTTCGCCGACCGCCGCGACGAGGTCGGCAACATGGCGCGTGCGGTGGAGGTCTTCGCCCGGAACATGCGGCGAAACGAGGAACTTCAGGCCGAGGCTGCGCGCGAGCAGGCGGCGCGCGAACAGCGCGCGTCGGAGATCGCGCGTCTGGCGCAAAGCTTCGATCGCGATATCGAGGCGATCCTGCGTGCTCTGGTCGGATCGGCGGAAACCCTCGACAAGACCGCCGGTGCGCTCGATCACTCCTCCCGGGACTCGCTCGAGCAGGCGCAAAAGGTTGCGGCCGCCGCGGCCGAAGCCAGCGCCAACGTCGCGACCGTTGCTGCCGCCACCGAGGAGCTATCGGCCTCGATCATGGAAATCAGCCGCCAGGTTTCCAACCAAGCCAGCATCGCGTCCCAATCGGAGCACTCGATCAACGAAACCACCTCCCGCGTCGAGCTGTTGACCGAAGCCTCGACCAAGATCGGCGACGTGGTCCGCCTGATCACCGAGATCTCGAACCAGACCAATCTGCTGGCGCTCAACGCGACCATCGAAGCCGCGCGCGCCGGCGAAGCGGGCAAGGGCTTCGCGGTGGTGGCGAACGAGGTCAAGAGCCTCGCCAACCAGACCGCGCGCGCCACCGAGGATATCGCCGTGCAGATTTCGTCAATCCAGAACTCGACTCAATCGACCGCTGACGCGATCCGCTCGGTCGGCACCCAGATCAAGCAGATGACTGAGATCTCCGGCGGCGTCGCCGCCGCGGTGGAAGAGCAGAACGCCGCCACCCGCGAGATCGCGCGCAACGTGCAGGAAGCGTCCGCCGGCAACGCCGAAGTCTCGCAGAAGGTGGAGTTGGTGGCCCACGCCGCCGAAGGCACCAAGGGCGCGGCGGCCACGGTTCTGGATGCGTCGCATCAGCTCGGCGAGCACACCGGCAACATCCGCAACGTGATCGAGCGCTTCGTGCGTGACATCCGCGCGGCCTGACGCGGACCCCCATGCGGGCAGGCGGTTCCTGACCGCCTCGTCTCTAGTAGCTGTTCTGGATCGTCCCCGGCAGCTGCGGAATGGTCGGCGGCTTTTCGGTCGGCAATGGCTGGGGCGCGGGCTGCCGTACCAGGCTGTCCGGCTGCACGCGCTTAGGCTGCTCGATCGAACCCATCGGCGGATCCAGGTGCGACCGGTTGCAGGCTTGACGATGCGACCCCGCCGGCACGGCGGAGCAGTCGAAGCTCGGCGGGTATTTCGGCTGCGCCGTGCCATCGGCCGATGCCATGGCCGGGATGAGCGCCGTTAGAATAACTGCCAAGAGACGCGCTCGCACGACGTCCTCGCGTCCGTTGCCTCGGATGCTCAGCAAACATCGTGCCGATGCTGCCGTTGCGCAAGGCCGCGGCGGACAAATCCAGTGCTAGGGGCGAGGGCTCAGTTCTCGCAGCCGGAGGGCGTGCTGCAATCCAGCGGCGCCGCGTCGGGCCGTTCGGCGATCAGCTGCTGCTTGGCCTGTTCGGTGCGCTGGGCGTCGATCTTCGCCACCTGCGTCTGGAAGGCCTTCAACTGCTTGCCGGTCAGCTTGTTGCTGGCGACGGTCTTGACCTTGCCGGGATTGACCTGCGCGCCGGCGACCAGGATCTCGTAATGCAGGTGCGGGCCGGTCACGCGGCCGGTGGCGCCGACATAGCCGATCACCTGGCCCTGCTTGACCTTGTCGCCCTTCTTCACGCCCTTGGCGAACTTGCTCATGTGAGCATAGGCGGTCTGGTAGTCGCCGGTGTGGCGGATGCGGACGTAGTTGCCGTACGAGCCCTTCTTGCCCATCTCGACGATGGTGCCGCTGCCGGCGGCGAAGATCGGGGTGCCGGTGGGCGCGCCGAAATCGATGCCCTTGTGCAGCTTGGAGAAGCCGAGCACCGGATGCATGCGCATGCCGAAGCCGGAGGTGACGCGCGCGCCGTCGACCGGCGTGCGCAGCAGCGACTTGCGGATGGCTTCGCCCTTCGGCGTGAAATATTCGCCGTCGCCATCGCGCTCGAAGTAGTAGACCGGAATGGTCTTGCCGGAGAGCGTGAGCGACGCGAACAGGATTTTGCCGGACTTCACGAACTCGCCGTCTTCGTTCTCCATGCGCTCATAGAGCACTTCGAAGGCGTCGCCGTCCTGGATGTCGCGCTGGAAGTCGACGTCGAACGAGAAGGTGCGGATGAGGTCGGCGACCACCGGCATCGGCACGCCGGCTTCCTGTGCGGCATCGAACAGGCTGCTGTCGATGATGCCGGCGCCGCGGCGATTGTGCTCGACGACCGGCTTGTCGACCGCGGCGGCGACGAACAGGCCGGTGTCGTTGCGGGTCAGCGTGACATCGGTGGTGACGTTGGGCTCGAAGCTGAGGCCCATCAGCTGCGTGTCGGCGTCGTTCTCGCGGGTGCCGGACGCGGTGGTGATGTTGAGCGTGATCTCCTGGCCGGCGCGCAGATCGCGCGGCGAGAAGATCTCCGCGATCGCGCCGACCGCGCTGTTGGCATCGTCTTCGGTGACGCCGGCATTGACGAGCACGCCATAGAGCGTGTCGCCGGGCCGCACTTCGATCACCTTCTGGAAGTCGCTGGCGATCGCCTCGGCGATCGTTTCATCGCTGGTGAACCACGGCGCGTTCGGCACCAGATGATCGGTCGCGCTCAAGATCGGTTCGAAAGGATCGGTGGCGAACGGCGCCGAATCAGCGAGACGAATCGTGGCGACCGGCGTTTCCATTTCTTCCCGGCCGAAGCTCCGGCGCGGCTTCAAGCGCGGCGTCATATCGCGCGAGACGGCAATGACGCGGTGATCGGCGGCCGCGGTCATGATCGGATATTCGGCGGCTTCGACGGTTTGATCCTGGGTGGTGAGGCCGGCCATCATGCGCTGGGCCCAGCCCGGGGTGTTCTGCGTCAGCATCAGTTGGTCGGCGGCCTGCACGCTGGCAAAGTCACGGGCGGCGGCGGCTTCAATGGCAGCCGGCCGATGCGACCAGGCGGCGCCGAGACCGCCGAGCACGACGAAACCGGCGGTTGTAAACATCAGGTAACGCTTCAGCGTGCCCCATACTTGGCTACGCGCGAAAATCAACGGATGATCCCCCAACTCAGCAAATAGGTCGGTTTTCTTAACGATTCACGACAGTCCGGCTGCAGGTGCGCTGCAATGGAACTGCCTCGAGTCGCGGCTGTTAAGGTTAAGAACATGCTTGCCATGGCCAACGGTGTCAACCCAAAAAGCCCTGTTAGATCATGAATTTAGCAGCCAAACGGCGGGTCGGAGCACCGCGAAATCTGTTGCTGTGGCGCAATGGTGCGTTGCGATAAAGCCACAGTTTGAATCTATTGCGTTGGTCCGTTCCGCCTGCTGTGTTCCACAAGAGGGTGCACCCGCTCCCGTTAAATTCCGGTAAACGGCTGATATACAATGTATTTTCGGAGATTGCGGCAGATTGTCTCAGAATCGGCTTAGGAATCAGCAAGAAGGGCGTTGACAGGTTTCCAAACTGTCACGTATAAGCCCGCCTCCGTTGGCGCGAGAGCCGGCTGGTCATGCCGGAAGATTTCTCGCG
>PNKY01000002.1 GCA_013822765.1 Rhodospirillum sp. | reverse complement strand
CCATTGCCTGTATCTCGGAGTGGATTGGATCGAGCGGAGATCTGCCACCCCACATGTCCCACATGTAGGTCACAACTGCCCCGCCGGGGACAACTACTCGAACCATTTCGCTGACACCCTTCGCGGGGTCTGGAACGAACACAAGGACCAATGCCATCACCGCCGCATCGAAGCTGCTGTCGGCGAAAGGCAGGGCCATAGCATCGCCTTGGTGAAACTTTGCCAAGCGCGACCCGGGTCGGGTGCGTGCAAACGCGAGCTGCTCTTCGGATGGATCGATCCCTTGGACCTCCGCGGGGCTACATCGCTCGAACAGTAGTTCAGTGAAGGCCCCGTTGCCGCAACCAATGTCGATCCACCGCAAACCTAAGGGAGGCGCCAACCAATCAAGGAATATCTCGCCAGCGGACCGGCTCCAAATTCCCATCATCTGCTCGTAGCTGGCTCCATCGTCGAAGCGAATTTTCTGGTCTGCCATGTAATTTCCCACCCCAATGACGATCTTTGACCGATGCCATTTTGCAGAGAAAGGAACGATTGGGAAGTCACGGGTGCGCCTTGATGTCCCCGTCTAGCCCAAATGCGAAGCGGCTGAAGCAATAGCGGGGCAAAGCGGACATTGCGTTCGTCGCATCACGCCGCTGGGTTTTATGGGTACACGGCCTAGGCTTTCGCCGGCCAGCCGTTGCATCGGCGGATGGCGCGGCGCGAGAAAGGGAGAAGCGCGGTTACGTCTTAGTGATCTATCCCCACGAATACGGTTGGGTCGCTCTAGTGCCGGATTTTAGGTGTGCGACGGGGAGATCCGTCGAAATGGAATCGGCCATTTCGCATGCGATCCAAGCCGCCCGAAAAGTCTGTTCCGCTATGATGGAAGTTGGAAGAGTCATTCCCGACCCATCAGAAATCTCGGCCGTGAAAAGCAATCCGATCTGGGTTCGCGTCTATGGCGTCGATTGACCGAGTAGCAGAGTAGCAACTGTAGCAGGCCCCACCCCCGTTTCGCGGGCCGCGCCGGCGGGCCTCGCGTGGGTGTGATCGCTAGCCAAGAAGCGGAACGGGGGCGTACGGCACAGCGATCCTCGTCTCGGCATCCAATGGCCACTGCTAGTGACCGTCATCTCCGATAAGGACGCCTCGTGGCCATTGTTGGAGGGGAGCGCCGCGGCCCGGTTCTGGAACGCTAAGTCAGGGATCCTGCGGAGTGGCCAAGCGACCTTATGTCCTCTGATGCCGCGGGCGCGATTGGATGATCGCACCTGATTTTGACGCCCAGTCGGTCCGATGGCGCGTGGGCTGCTTCGACAGAGGGATGAAACCAGAAGCTCTCGAGAATTCCGGTCAAGACAATCCGGGCCTTTTCGATGTTGTGCGCTCTGGCCAGCTTCAGAAGCAATTGAACTTGCCGCACAGTATGGCGGAGAAAATCCAGCTTGGCGCCGTAAACGCGCGCCATGTACATATGATTCCGGATGAAATGGCGATGATATTTCAGCCGAGTCTTATCGACTTCCGTCAGGATGCTTACGGCGCCGCTTAGCTGTCTTAAATGCCGAACTCGGCTTTCCGACACAAGAAACCCCGGACATCTCTCGGTGATCCGAAGCGTATATTCGGAATCCTCGCCCCATATGAACATGGGTGCGAGAGGCAATCCGTATTGGGCGATGATGGACCGGGGCAGAAGAATCGAAACGAAGGTCGCGCGCGTCACCGGCACTATCCTCCGGTCCAGATAGAATGGCCAGGTCTCATAGCCTCTTGCGTCGGGGCGTGTGTCGATCTTCGGGACGTTCGTGACATTGCCATCTTCGGTCCACGCTGAAGAAAGGACAAACGCTCGTGCTACGCCGCGATCGGCAAGGAATTGGTCAGCTTCAACCAACTTCGCCAGCGCATCCTTTTCGGGCAGCACGTCGTCATCCATCACCCACACGAAATCTGCGCCGCTCTGATAGGCAACCCGGATGCCGGCGTTAAAGCCACCGGAAGCACCGATGTTTCGAGACAGTGTGTGAACTTCGACACGATCGCCCCAATCCTCGCGGAGCATTTCCGCCGTTCCGTCGGAACTGCAATTGTCGATAACAACGACGCGATCACAGGCGTGCGACTGCGCGAAAATGCTTTCGAGGCAGCGCGTTACCAAGTCTCTACGATTAAAGGTCAGAATCACGGCAAAGATGCTGGTCATGCCTGCAACCGCCTGCGGTAACGCTATGCGCGAAGGCCCTCTCCGCGACCGATATGACGAAAATTTACCATCGCCAATCGCGGGATCAATGCATTCACGTGGTGTTTGTTCCGGCGCCGTTGTGATTCTCGAGTCGACTACTAATTCAAGAGATCTCCTAGGAATAACGGCCAGTAAGTAGATGGTCGGCGCGTTAGGCAACTCTGAATAAAGGGTGCCCAGTGTAGTCGCTTACGTACCCAAGGTCAGAATCCACCATTGCTCTCCGATCATCAGCGCGAACGAGCGCCCACAATAAGTGGCTATTCGCCGGCCAAAGCGCTTAAGTCGCCGCTCAGTTTTCTCGGCCAAAGACTCATAATAGCGCGACCGAAGCTTCCGCTCCGAGACCGCTTCCAAGTCGTAGCCGAGCGCTACCGCCAGATCAGCCATCTCGGGGAGCGTACGAGTTGTCGACCAGTCTATTTTGTTCTCGGTCTTCTTTTGAAAGTTGTCGACTTTCGTTGTGGCTGCAGTGCCCCATTCGAATCGATGTGGCAAATCAAGAAAGTCCAAGAATGCAAAGCCAGCCGCCTTCTGCGTTAGGAGATCCTCGAAGCGGACCCGAAGAACGGGGATAATGGACTGGTCTCGAACTTCTAAACCGTAGAGATGTACTTCCGTCCAGTTAAATAAAGCTTTCTCAAATGGACTCATCTGGGGCCATCGACCAGCATAGTGGTGCAGCCGTACACCATGATCCGTGGGCGTAAGAGCGACATCGGCCATAATGTCCGGGCGTTCCCTGGGATCAAACCACCTATGAGTCACAATGGAGGCGGCCGTTCGTAGTGGGTGCCTCGTAAGGTGGACTAGGCGCAGATGTGAGCCAAACTCTTCAAGTAGCAAGGGCGCTGCGGCGAACGCCGGGAAACCGACTTCAACGTACGGCCGATCTTTCAGGGTCCTGTGAATTTTGTCCAAGTGTCGTCGGACCATCGGATAAGTACGAAGCGTCGCAAGCGCGCTTGGATTGCGCAGACAACGCTTTGGAGAGTAGGCATACTTGATCGGCTCGTGCTCGATCGCGAGTAAGTCTCCAAAAACAGTTCGCAAAGAGTGACAAACCCACTGCGTTCCTGAGCGAGCGGTAGCTATGAAAAAGGTCGCCGTATGCATCACCGGAACTTTCGAGCGCGTGCAGCTTGGTAGATGCTGGCAACCCTAAGACAACCCATTTAGTTCCTTGGACTTGAATGTGATGGAAGCTCGGTCTTGTTGCGGGCAACGCAACATCGATGTTCTCGTTGTTGCTCCCGCCTTCCCGCTACCTGAACCTGCTTAGGATCGTTGACGCGAGGCTGAGAAGCAGGCGCGAGCGGCGGAGCATCGGCATGCTTCGGAGGTGCTTCAGGCGCCGAGGCTACGGGAACATTTCCGATGCGCCCGGCTTACTTCGCCATGTGCAGGTCTGGAAACATCCGTCCCCGATGCTTCGATCGCACAGACGGCGAAGTCGTTGCGCGTCCGCTTTACTGACGACTTCGCCGACTTTTCTCTCGGTCTCCACTCAGAAGGGGCGCAACGTCCGGGCCGCAATGCCAGTTGCGGTATTGGGACAGCATAACGCCAGAGGCGAGAGCCGAAGCCATCGCGAATCCTCTACCTTACGGCTGGGCTCCGTCGGAACTCGGCGTAAGAACTCGCGTTCGCGCGTATGATCCAGACCAGATCTGGCGCCCTGCAAACCGGCACCTCTTTCAGTGGGGGCCTTTGCCCTTTGCGTTGTCGTCCTTATCCTTTCCAGGCTTGTCCTTGTCCTTTCCAGGCTTGTCCTTGTTCTTTTTGTCGGCGTCGCTCTTCTGATTCTGATCAGCTTTTCTCGGGGACGGCTTACCGCCGTTCGATCTGTGATTGTCTTGGAGACCAGCGGGAGCGCTTTTGCCGGCTGAAGGCTTGTCTTTGCCGGCTTTGGGACCTTTACCCCCGCTTGCAGGACCACTAGAGCCGTGGCCACCGTTGTCGCTCTTACTCTCCTTCTTACCTTGGCTGCTGCCGCTAGGTGCGCCGCCCGCAGGCTTCGGGCCTTGCAAGCCTGTATGAGAGGTGGCGTCGCGCGTGTCACCCTTGGCGTCAGGAACATCCGCGCCGCTGCTTCTTGTCCCTTCGCGGGAGGCAGTCGAAATCTTCGACAAGGCGCGCTGTGGCTTTTCGGGATACAGATCATCGAATGGATTCCCGAGCGCCTCTTTGACTTCCCCATTTCGAACGGTATGCGGGTTTTCTAGTTCGTCACCCGGCCGCGCGCCGATCGTATCGTTCGGGTGGGTCGATGGCGGGGCACTCAGAGTGGGTTCAACGGCGGCCGATACTACCAAATCGCGGGCTGGCCTATCCGTCGTTGGTGACGGCAGAACGGTAGCTGGTGTCAAAAGGGCAGCTGTTTCGACCTTTATTTCCGTAGGCTTGGGAAAGATAGGATCTATCATCGCGAGCACAAATTCGTCAGCAGCTGCCACCGCTTGCACGGCGCCGGTGAGAGGGTTTTCGCCTTGGATGAGCCGCGAATTTGGCATGCTGGTCGGACGAATATGGAGTGAAGTCGTAGCCAGGCTTGTAACTATCGTCGGAGTGCGCTGCATCGGGCTGACGATCGCATACCACGAGGCAGCGCCACTGCCGAGCAACAGGAGCCAGCCAAGTGCCGCGGCTTTGAGAGCTGGTAGATGTCGCACGTCATCGGAGGGGCCTCGATGGCCATGCATAGGGCGACGTGCCTCGACGGGCGCCGAAATTGGCGCAAGCGCTTCACGTTCTGAAAGGATGGCCGCAAACCCCTCCGTATAGAGGCCAGTTTCGATCTCGGAAGTAACGGTTTTAGGAATGAACGGTGGCCCCATGCGCGTTCTCCTGGTTCGGTGAGTTTCCCATAACCGCTCTAGCATCAACCAACCTGGTGACGATGGCGGCTATATCGCGGCGGAAATTGGGACCGCAGGCGCTCGGTTCCCCGCGACCGCTGTTCGGATCGCCTGGATCAGGCTGAACGTGTTGAATGGCTTGCGAACGAGACAGCGTCTCCGATGGTGTGGGGGTGCAGCATCAAGTGAATGTGCGCTCAAGAAGACAACCGGAATGCCGCGATCGACGAGGACATCCGCGAGCTTGAACACACTCTCATTGTGCAGGTTTACATCCAGGACCGCGCAATCGATCCGGCTTCGTTCGGCGCAGTTGAAACCCTGGCTAAGGCTAAATGCGGGACCGACTACTCTGCCGCCAGCCATCTCGAGGATGGATTTCACATCGATGGCAACGAGTGCCTCGTCTTCGACCAGAAGAACGGAAATGCCATCGAGGTCGTCTGTATAGACAAAGTTCATAGCGCCAGCTCGCAGCCGAGCACCCAACCCGATTTCAGGCCATCGGTTCCCAAAACCGCTTCTGCGTTTGACGTTTTGGCGGATGGGGTGAGATTCGAACTCACGGTGGGGTTGCCCCCACGCCGGTTTTCAAGACCGGTGCCTTAAACCACTCGGCCACCCATCCCGCAGAACGTGTCCTGGGGGTGAGATAGGGTAGGGAGCGATCCGGGGTCAAGCACGGCCCGGCTTCCCGAGTCGCGCCCGGCGACCTCGACAGTTCGAATTTCGCCACAATTTCGTCTCATAAATCCGCGGGATTCCGCGGCTTTTGGCGTTTCAAGGGCGCGTGAGTTGCGCGGGGCGGGCGCGGGCTTTAGCCTGCCGGCGGCTTCCCCCGGGGGGTGTTTCACTTTGGGGGGCGATTCCTGAAACCGAGATCCGACCGGCCGACCGACATCATGTGGACGATCAGACGCCATGTCCTGCCGATCCTGCTGGCTTCCGCCGCGCTGCTCGCCGGCTGCACGGAAGGCAAGCTGGTGGTGGACCAGGCCAAGGTCATCACCAATCCAGGACCCGCCAAGCCGGCGCCCTACAAGATCGGCAAGCCCTATCAGGTCAATGGCGTCTGGTACTATCCGAAGGCCGACTATCGGTACAGCGAGACCGGCATCGCTTCGTGGTACGGGCCGGGTTTCCACGGCAAGCGCACCGCCAACGGCGAGGTCTATGACGAGAACGGCCTGACCGCCGCGCACAAGACTCTGCCGATGCCCTCAATGGTGCGGGTCACCAACCTGGAGAACGGCCGCTCGATCCAGGTCCGGGTCAACGACCGCGGACCGTTCGAGGCCGGGCGCGTGATCGACATGACGCGGCGCGGCGCCCAGCTCCTCGGCTTCATCAATCAAGGCACGGCGCGGGTGCGCGTCGACATCATGCCGGAGGAGAGCCAGCAGCTCGCCGCGCTCTCTTCGCGCTCGGGCGGCGACCAGGTGCCGCCGCCGCCCAAGGCCGCGCCGGTGGGCGAGGTGACCGGCGGTGGCCTCGCGCCGCTTGAGGGGTCGAAGGTCGCGCCCGGAAAACCGCAGGCGGGACAGCCGCAGCCAGGCGCCCAACCGGCCGCGCCAGCCGCGCAGCCGGGCGCGGACGTCGCGTCCGTCGCGCTGCCGCAACCCGACGGCAAGGTGACGCAGGTCGCAGTCAAGCCGACCAGCATCTATATCCAGGCCGGCGCCTTCCTGCGCCAATCCAACGCCAACCAGCTGGGCGGGCAGCTTCGGAAATACGGCCCGGTCCGGGTCACGCCGATCAAAGTCGAACGGCAGAACTACTACCGCGTGCGGATCGGCCCGATCGCCTCGGTCACGGAGGCCGACAAGACGCTGAAGCGCATGATCGCCGACGGCCATCCGGAATCGCGCATTGTCGTGGACTAGTGGGCTGCTTGACGCTCAAGTGGATTTGGCAGAGTTTCCGCGGCGGATGCCGCGTTTTTGAATGGTGATAATCATGGTCTTGCGTCGAACACTTGCCGCCCTGGCCCTGCTGGCCTCGCCGCTGTTGTCGCCAATGGCGGCGGCCGAGCCGATCGCGACGAATGCGAAGCACCTCTACATCGTGGACTACCAGACCGGCTCGGTCCTCTACGACAAGCTGGGCACGGAGCGGCTCGGCCCCGCCTCGATGAGCAAGCTGATGACGGTCTACATGCTGTTCGACGCCCTGAAGCGCGGCGACGTCAAGCTGACCGACACCTTCCACGTCAGCGAGAAGGCCTGGGCCATGCAGGGTTCCAAGATGTTCGTCGATATCGATTCCGACGTGAAAGTCGAGGATCTGATCCGCGGCATTCTCATCCAGTCCGGCAACGACGCCTGCATCGTGGTGGCGGAAGGCCTGGCGGGCAGCGAGGAGGAATTTGCGGCGCGCATGAACAAGAAGGCCAAGGAGATCGGCCTCACCGACAGCAATTTCACCAACTCGACCGGCTGGCCCGACCCCAACCATTATATGACCGCCAAGGACATCGCGGTCCTCTCTGACCGGCTGATCCGCGACTTCCCCGACTACTATCCGTACTTCGCCGAGCATGAATTCACCTGGCACGGCATCAAGCAGGGCAATCGCAATCCGCTGCTCTATCGCACCGGTTCGGGGGTCGACGGATTGAAGACTGGCCATACCGAAGAGGCGGGCTTCGGCGTGTCGGCATCGGCGGTGCGCGACGGCCGCCGCATCATCATGGTGGTGCATGGCTTGACCGGCATGCAGGAGCGCGCCGACGAGGCGGGGCAGCTGCTCGACTGGGCGTTCCGCGAGACAGGCAACTACACGGTCGCCACCAAGGGCGCGGTGCTGGCCGAGGCGCCGGTGGAGTACGGCGACAGCAAGGCCGTTCCGCTGACCGTATCGCAGGACCTGCTGCTGACGCTGCCCAAGGGCGACCGCGAGAAGGTAACCGCGAAGGCCGTCGTCAATACGCCGATCGTAGCGCCGATCGCGTCCGGGCAGGAAGTCGGCAAGCTGATCGTGACCGTGCCCAACATGCCTGAGTTCACCTATCCGCTGGTCGCCGCCAAGGATGTGCCGGAGGTCGGGTTCGGTGGCCGTATCATGGTCAACCTCAACCGCATGATGTTCGGCCAGCCGCAACCGCAACCGCAATGAGCAAGGCCCAGGGGCCGGCACGCTTCATCGTCTTCGAAGGCGGAGAGGGCGCCGGCAAGTCGACCCAGGTTCAGCGCCTGGCGGATGCCTTGCGCGCACGCGGCCAGGATGTGGTGACGACGCGCGAGCCCGGCGGCTCGCCCGGCGCGGAAGCGATCCGCAGCCTGCTGGTGTCGGGCGACACCGCACGCTGGTCGCCGGAAACCGAGGCGCTGCTGATCAACGCGGCGCGCGCTGATCATCTCGACCGCACCATCCGACCGGCGCTCGCCAAGGGCCAGTGGGTGATCTGCGACCGCTTCGCGGATTCCACCATGGCCTATCAAGGCTACGGCATGGGCCTCGAGCGCGCCTGGCTGGAGGAATTGCGCAAGCGCGTCGTCGGCGACACGGAACCTGGCTTGACGCTGGTGTTCGATCTGCCGGTCGATGTCGGCCTTGGCCGCGCCGTCGCCAGCCAGCGCTACGAGAAGATGGGCCGTGCCTTCCACGAGACCCTGCGCGCCGCATTCCAGGAGATCGCGAAATCCGCCGACGGCCGCAAGCGCGCGGTGATTGATGCCGGCAAGAGCGTCGATGAGGTTGCCCGCCGAGTACTCCACGCCGTTACGTCCGCCTATGGGCTGAAAGCCTGATGCCACCCAAAGCCAAAGTCATCGAGGCGCCGGTCGAGACCGGCCCGGCCTGGACCGAGCGGCTGATCGGGCACGAGGCGGCGGAGCAGGCGTTCTTGAAGGCGTTCGCCGCCGGGCGCCTGCCGCATGCCTGGCTGATCTCCGGGCCGCGGGGCGTGGGCAAGGCGACCTTCGCCTATCGCATCGCGCGCTTCCTGCTGTCGCAACCGATGCAGGCGGAGGAGGGCGGGCTGTTCGGTGGCAGCGCACCAGCGGCGCCGACGAGCCTCGCGATGACGGCCGATCAGCGCGTGTTCCGGCAGGTGGCGCAGCAGGGGCATCCGGACTTCCGCGTGCTCGAGCGCACGCCCAATCCGAATACCGGCCGCATGCGCAAGGAAATCGTGATCGAGGACGTGCGCGCGGTCATCGACTTCCTGCACCTGAAGCCGGCGGTGAGCCCGTGGCGCGTGGTGATCGTCGACAGCGCCGACGACCTCAACCGCAACTCCGCCAACGCGCTGCTCAAGATCCTGGAGGAGCCGTCGGCCAACACCGTCCTCCTGCTGCCGAGCCACGCGCCGCAGGCGCTGCTGCCGACCATCCGCTCGCGCTGCCGCAAGCTGGTGCTGCAGCCGTTGCCGGGCGATCGGATTACGGCCCAGCTCGCCGCGCGCTTTCCCGACGTGAAGGCGCAGGATCGCGTGCTGGCGACGGCAACCGCCGGCGGCAGCCTGGGGCAGGCGATCCGCATGATCGAGCGCGACGGCGTCGGCCTGCTGCGCGATCTGGGAAGCTTGCTGGCGAGCTGGCCCAAGCTCGATGCCGGCCTGCTGCACAAGCTGGGCGACAAGCTCGCGGGACGGGACCAGGACGCGCAGTTCGACCTCGCCGTGGAGCTGCTGGGCTGGTGGTTCGCCCGCTTCGCACGCATGGCTGCCACCGGAGAAACGCCGGAAACCCAGCTTTTCGAGGGGGAAACGGCCCTGATCGCCCGCCTGCAGGCGGCCGCCAGTCTTGATCGCTGGCTTGCCGTGTGGGAAAAGGTCAGCCGTCTGTTCGACCGGGTGCGTGCCGTGAACCTGGACAGAAAGCAGGCCTGGGTCGCAGCATTCCTCGCCATCGAAGGCACCGGACGCTAAGCCTCAGGCCTCCATTACCGAGCCCTTGCGGAGTTGAGAGCCGATGGCCGAGGCCGAACGCTACTACGTGACCACGCCGATCTATTACGTGAACGATGCGCCGCATGTCGGGCACGCGTACACCACGCTTGCCTGCGATGCGCTGGCGCGCTTCATGCGGCTGGACGGGCGCCAGGTGCATTTCCTGACCGGCACGGACGAGCACGGGCAGAAGGTGGAGAAATCCGCCCAGGCCGCCGGCATGGATCCTAAGGCCTTCACCGACAAGGTGTCGCAGAATTTCCGCGACCTCTGCAAGGCGATGAACTTTTCGAACGACGATTTCATCCGCACCACCGAGGAGCGGCACATCAAGTCGTGCCAGGAACTGTGGAAGCGGCTGAAGGATCGCGGCGAGATCTACCTCGGCTCGTACGCCGGCTGGTACGCCGTGCGCGACGAGGCCTATTACGGTGAGGAAGAGCTGACACTCGCGCCCAGCGGCAAGCGCATCGCGCCGTCGGGCGCTGAAGTGGAGTGGGTGGAGGAGCCGAGCTATTTCTTCAAGCTGTCGCAATGGGGTGACAAGCTGCTGAAGTTCTACGAGGACAACCCGCAGTTCCTCGCGCCGGACTCGCGCCGCAACGAGGTCATCGCCTTCGTGAAGTCGGGCCTGCGCGACCTCTCGGTCTCGCGCACCACCTTCAACTGGGGTGTGCCGGTGCCGGACGATCCGGCGCACGTGATGTATGTGTGGCTGGACGCTCTCACCAACTACATCACCGCGGTCGGCTTCCCGGACGAGAACGCGCCGAACTACAAGAAGTTCTGGCCAGCCGACCTGCACATGGTCGGCAAGGACATCGTGCGCTTCCACACCATCTACTGGCCGGCATTCCTGATGGGCGCGGGCCTGCAGCCGCCGCGCAGGGTGTTCGCGCACGGCTGGTGGACCAACGAAGGGCAGAAGATGTCCAAGTCGCTCGGCAACGCGCTGGAGCCGCATGCCATGGTCGCGAAATACGGCCTGGACCAGGTGCGCTATTTCCTGCTGCGGGAGATCCCGTTCGGCAATGACGGCGACTTCTCGCACCGCGCCATGGTGCAGCGGATCAACAGCGACCTCGCCAACGGCCTCGGCAACCTGGCGCAGCGCGTGCTGTCGATGATCAACAAGAACTGCGCGGAGCAGGTGCCGCAGCCCGGCGCCTTCACCGATGCTGACAAGAAGCTGCTGGGCTCCGCGCACGGCTTGCTGGCCAAGCTGCGGCCGCTGTTCGCGGAACAGTCCTTCAACCGCGCGCTGGAGGCGATCTGGCAAGTGGTCGGCGAGGGCGACCGCTATGTCGATGAGAATGCACCCTGGGCGCTGAAGAAGACCGATCCTGCGCGCATGGCGACGGTGCTCTACGTTCTGGCGGAGACGGTGCGCAACATCGCGATCGTCGTGCAGCCAATCATGCCGCACGCAATCGCGAAGATGCTGGATCAGCTCGCGGTGCCCGCTAACGCGCGCACTTTTGCTGCACTTGGCGAGGGTGGTGCGCTGAAGCCCGGTACGGCGCTGCCGAAGCCGGAAGGCGTCTTCCCACGCTACGTGGAGGAGGCGGCGCAATAATGGACGGCGGCACGGCCGAGCTCGTCGACAGCCATTGCCATCTCGACTTCCCGGAGTTTGCCGCGGAGCTCGACGCGGTGGTTGCGCGCGCCCGCCAAGCGGGCGTTGGGCGGCTGCTGACCATCTGCACGCGGCTCAGCAAGTTCCACGAAGTGCTGGCCGTCGCCGAGCGGTTCGATCGCATGTTCTGCTCGGTCGGCGTCCATCCGCACGAGGCGGCGCACGAGCCGGACATCGTGCTGGAGCGCATCGTCGCGCTCGCCAGGCATCCCAAGGTGGTGGGGATCGGCGAAGCGGGGCTCGACTACTACTACGACAAGAGCCCGCACGATAAGCAGCGAGAGGTGTTCCGCCTGCACATCGAGGCGGCGCGGCAGACCGGCTTGCCGCTGATCGTCCACAGCCGCGACGCCGACGAGGATACCGTCGCGCTGCTGCGCCAAGGCGCGGAGAAGGGCGGGCTCAAGGGCGTGATCCACTGCTTCACCGCGACCCAGTATCTGGCGGACGCGGCGCTGGAGATGGGTTTTTTCATCTCGCTGTCCGGCATCGTGACGTTCAAGAATGCCGAGGCACTGCGCCAGGTCGCGAAGACCGTGCCGCTCGACCGGCTGCTGGTGGAGACGGACTCACCCTATCTCGCGCCGATGCCGATGCGCGGCAAGCGCAACGAACCGAGCTTCGTGCGCCACACCGCGACCTATGTCGCGGACATGCTCGGCCTCTCGTTCGACGCGTTGGCGGCGCGCACCACCGCCAACTTCAACACGTTGTTCGACAAGGCGGCGGCGTGAAGGTCACGATCCTCGGCTGCGGCGGCTCCGGCGGCGTTCCCTTGTTGGGGCCGCACTGGGGCGACTGCAACCCCAACAACCCGAAGAACCGGCGCCGCCGTGTCTCGATTGCCCTGAGGCAGCGCAACACCACGATCCTAGTCGACACCTCGCCGGACTTGCGATCGCAGTGCCTGGATGCCGGCATCGGGCAGGTGAGCGCGGTCCTCTACACCCACGACCATGCCGACCACACCCAGGGCATCGACGACGTGCGCTTCCTGAAGAAGCCGGCCGGACAGTCGACCATTCCGGTCTACGGCACGCGCGAGACGCTCGACGTTCTCGCCCGCCGCTTCGAGTATATTTTCCAGCAGAACACGGTCGGCTCCGGCCACCTCTACAAGCCGTTCCTGCGCGCCATCGAGGTGACCGGGCCGTTCGAGATCGACGGCATCCCGGTGGTCTCGTTCGAGCAGGATCATGGCTATGGCTCGACCAGCACCGGCTATCGCATCGGCAATGTCGCCTATTGCACCGACGTCGCTAAGCTGTCCGACGAAGCGCTGGCGAAGCTCGGCGGCCTCGACTTGTTCGTGGTCGATTGCCTGCGCTACGAGCCGCATCCGACCCACGCGCATTTCGATCAGGCGGTGGCGTGGGCAGAGCAACTTAAGCCGAAGCACACCGTGCTGACGCACATGAATCACATGGTCGACTACGACGTCATCAAAGCCAAATGCCCGCCGGACGTGGAACCAGCTTACGACGGGCTCGAAGTCGAGGTCCCGGACGTTGGATAGGGCGTCAGTTTTCAATTGACAGGCAAATGCGGCGGGCCTACCTAGCCGCCGTCGCCGGTTCCGCGGCGTCATTCCGAAACCAGAAGTTCAGGACAGGCTCCATGAACGGGACCCAGTCGAACGTGACCGAGCCCCACCCTAGTCGCTGCCGCGGCTATGGCTGCTCGCGCGTCCTCGTCCCGGTGCGCCGCGGACAGAACTGACGGGTTCATCCGTCGCCTGTCCTTGTCGCCTCCGGGTCCGAGAATTGAGAGACCGACCAGGAGGAGGCGACATGATCACGGCCTTTGTCTTTCATGATGGTTCGCTGACCAAGAGCATCCTCTCGGGGACGGCGAACCTTGCCGTCAAGGAAGCCTTGCCGGCGGTCGACAATCTGCCGAGCCATGTCCAGGCGGTGGCGGAGCATGCCGCCGACACCCTGACGCGCGATGTCGTATGGGTCGACCTGTGCAATCCGACCCCATCCGAGATCGCGTCGATCGAGCGCGCCTTCCATATGGAGGTGCCGACCCGCGAGGAGATGGGCGAGATCGAGGCCTCGAGCCGGCTCTACACCGAGAACGGCGCCCTGGTCATGACCGCGCCGATCCTGCACCGCGCGACCGCCGAGATCCCGGAGAGCGGCGTCATCACCTTCATCCTGCTGGCGCAGACCCTGGTCACGGTGCGGTTCGTCGATCCGCTGCCGTTCGCGATGTTCGCGCGGCGGGCGGAGCGCAATCCCGGCTTGGCGGCGACCGCGCAAACAGCGCTGCTGGGGCTGCTGGAGAGCATTACTGATCGGCTTGCCGACGTGCTGGAACTGGCGCAGGCGGACATGGAGCTGGTGTCGCGCGACATCTTCGCCAAGCGCGCGGCCGTCCTCGGCACCGACAAGCAGAGCGGCGAGGCGCGACGCAAGACGCCCGACCTGCAGGACACCCTGCGGCGGATCGGGCGGGTGGGGGACCTCGCCACCAAGGCGCGGGATTCCCTGCTCGGCCTCAGCCGCATCGCGGTGTTCCTGAACGCGCAGGGCGAGATGAAGAAGGACATCAAGGCCCGCATCAAGACGCTGTCACGCGACCTCGGTTCCATCACCGACCACGCGAACTTCCTGGCGGGCAAGGTGAACTTCCTGCTGGACGCGACCCTCGGACTCATCAACATCGAGCAGAACTCGATCATCAAGATCTTCACCGTGGCGGCGGTCGCATTCCTGCCGCCGACCCTGATCGCCAGCATCTACGGCATGAACTTCGATTTCATGCCCGAAATGCACTGGCGCTACGGCTACCTGCTGGCGATCGGATTGATGATCCTCTCGGCCGTCCTGCCGATGTGGTATTTCCGCCGGCGCGGCTGGCTCTAGACGCTACATCTTGACCGTCTTCACGGTCCCGTCGTCGAGAGGTGTCTGAGTTGCGGCGGCCTTCAGCATCTTGGCCACGTAGATCAGCTTGCTGCTGGCATCCCACAGCCTGGCGTTGTCCGGCTCGACTGCGATCAGCGCCACATCCTTGGCATCCGGGCCCTGCGGCAGCCAGGCTTCCGCCCACACCGACCAGAGCTCGTGCAGCTTCTCGCGGTCCTGGTTGATCCGCGCGAGGCCCGAGACCGAAAGGTAGCTGTTCTTGTCGGTGTCGGCGTAAGCGAGGTTGACCGGTACCGCTTCGCCCGGCCGGGCGACATTGTTGTCGAGATGGGTGATGAAATAAATCCGTCCGTCCTCCGCATGGCCGTAGCTGGCCATCGGCCGGCTCACGAGTTGGCCGCCTTCTTCGGTCGCCAGCATAGCGATCCGGTGTTTCCGGATGGCATTCCAGACATCGTCCGGGTTTCCGCGCGTTTCCATGATTCCTCCGTGACGTCCTGTCACACGAACGAAAACAAGCGGCGAGAGCGTCCGTTACCCTTTCTGGACCGGAGATGATGGAGCTTTATGGCTTGGCGGGATGGATCAGCCGCTCGTACATCACTTCGTAGGGCGTGAATCCGGCTTTTTCGTAGGAGCGCCGGGCGATTGCGTTGACGGCGAGGACATTGACCCGCAGCCTGGTCAGCGTCGGGTCCGCCGCGTGCAGATGCGCCGCGATGGCGTCAAGGAGGGCTTGTGCCAAGCCGCTGCCGCGCGCCTCGGGCCGGATGAAGATGTCCGAAACGTAGCCGTAGCGGGTCGAATCCGGCGTCTCCATCGGCCAGGGCGAGTTCTGGATATGTCCCGCGACCAGCCCCAGGCGTTCGCCCGTAGCATTCTCCGCGATCAGCATAATGCCCTGGCCCTCGGCCAGTTCGTCCCAGAGCATGGCGAGATAGTCGTGGGTGTGCGGCAGCGCTGGTCCGCGCGTGTCGTGGATCGCACGCTCGTGCTCCTGCAGATCGACTTCGCACTGGAGAACCCAGTCGTAGTCCGCCTGCGTGTATGGACGAATGGTGAAATCCATGCGGCTCGGTAAAGCATGGCGGCCGCCGCGCTGTCAAAGCGCGTCCCCAAACGGGGGCCCATGTGCTATGCGGAATCATGCTGCAGGGTTGGATCATCTATCTGGTCGGCCAAGGGGGCATCGGGAAGTTCACGGTCGCCAAGGAATTGGCCCAGATCGCGGGCTGCAAGGTCGTCGACAACCATTATTGGTTCAATCCCATCTTCGGCCTGATCCACCAGGACGGCGTCACGCCGTTGCCGGCTGGCATCTGGCCATTGACCGAGCAGATCCGCGGCGCAGTGCTCGAGACGATCGCCGCACATTCGCCGCCCGCGTGGAGCTCTGTGTTCACCCATACCGCGAGCGGCAACCCGGAGCATGAAGCTGCCGATCAGGTGACTTGCCGGGATATCTCCGAGATCGCCGACCGGCGCGGCGCGCGCAGGCTGGCCGTTCGGCTGACCTGCGCGCCGGAGGAGCTGGTGCGCCGGGTCTCTACGCCGGAGCGCCGGCTGAGGTTGAAGGGCTGCGATACCGAGGAGGTCTCGCTGAATGCACAGTGGCAGCCATTCGATCCCGGCTGGCCTCAGAGCATAACGATCGACACGTCCGGCCTGTCGGCGCGGCACGGCGGAATAGATCCTGGATCGCATTCGGGTGCTGGAGGCCAAGCCCCAATAGCGCGCGACGGGTGCGGCGAGGGCGCTGCCGGCTATGTGCTCCTGGCGGCAACCAGCTCCTGGAGGTCCAGGACTGTCCGTGGCGGAAACGTGGGCTATGATCCGGCTGGATGTGTCACGTCTAACGTCACTCGAATATTTTCCATAATATACATTATGCGAATAACTGGTCAGAGAAACGAAGGCTTGTCAAATGCTTGACTCCGCTCCATCTGACGCCGCTTCCGCTGCGTTTTCGAAGCTTCTGGCCATCATGGCGAAGCTTCGGGACCCCAATGGCGGCTGCCCCTGGGACCTGGATCAGTCCTTCCGCACCATCGTCCCGCACACGATTGAGGAAGCCTACGAGGTCGCCGACGCGATCGAGCAGGACGACATGGAAGGCCTCAAGGGCGAGTTGGGCGACCTGCTCTTCCAGGCGGTGTTCTACGCCCAGATGGCGCGCGAAGCCGGCACCTTCACCATGGCCGACGTGCTCGAGGCGCTGAACGCCAAGATGATCAAGCGCCACCCGCACGTCTTCGGCGACCTCGCGATCGCCGATGCCGCCGAGCAGACCCACGCCTGGGAGCGCCAGAAGGCCGAGGAGCGCGCGGCTGCGGCCGCCGCCAAGGGCCAGAAGCCGAGCGCCCTGGACGGCGTGACCGGCGGCCTGCCTGCCCTCACCCGCGCCGTGAAGCTGCAGAACCGCGCCGCACGGGTCGGCTTCGACTGGCCGGAGCCGGCCCAGGTCCTGGACAAGATCGCCGAGGAGACCGGCGAGATTCGCGCGGCGCTCGAACAAAAGGCGCCAAACGATTCCGTCGCCGAGGAAATCGGCGATCTGCTGTTCGCGGTCGTGAACCTGGCGCGGCACCTGGAGATCGACAGCGAGACTGCTCTGCGCACCGCCAACCGCAAGTTCGAGCGCCGCTTCCGCCGGGTCGAGGAAGTGCTGGCCGCGCAAGGAAAAGAGCCGGCCGGTAGCACGCTGGATGAGATGGAAGCCGCCTGGACCCAAGCCAAAGGCGAAGAACGGTGACCAACCCGATGGAGCGGCTCAGCGGCGACGCGATGCGGTCCGACGCGGAAGTGGCGCAGGCCTGGGACGCGAACGCGGATCAATGGATCCGCCACGTCCGTGCCGGCTGGGATCGCTATCGCGAAGAGTTCAACAACCCGATGTTCTTCGCCTTCCTGCCGGAACTGGCAGGAAAGACCGTCATCGATCTCGGCTGCGGCGAAGGGCGCAACACACGGGAATTCGCGCGACGCCGAGCACGCCTCACCGGCGTCGACGTCTCGCGCAAGATGATCGCGGCGGCGCTGTCGGCGGAGGCGCAAGAGCCGCTCGGCATTTCCTATCGCGAGGCGTCGTTCTCCGACCTCTCTGCCTTCCCGGTCGGCGGCTTCGACCTGGCCGTCTCGACCATGGCGCTGATGGACGGCCCCGACTTCGAAGGCGCGGCGCGCGCCACCCATCGCGTGCTGCGGCCGGGCGGCAGTCTCTATTTCAGCGTGCTGCATCCCTGCTTCGTGACGCCGGCGCAGAAGTGGCTGCAGAACGAGGCCGGCGAAGAGATCGGGTTCAGGGTCGGCGAGTATTTCTCAGACGACGTCCATATCGACCGTTGGCGCTTCTCGGCCGCGCCCCAGGAAAACGGCGACCTGTTCGCGATGCCGCGCTTTCCTCATCGGCTGGAGACCTATATCAACGGCCTCATCGCTGCCGACTTCCGCATCCTCAAGATCCAGGAGCCGAGGCCGACGGAAGCGATGGCCGCCGCTCATCCCAGCTTCGCGCGGCTGCGCCGGCACCTGCCGCTCTTCATCTACTTCGCCGCCGCGAAAGCCTAAGGAATGCCCACGATGAAACTGAGCGAGTTCAAAGCCCTCACCTTCGATTGCTATGGCACGCTGATCGACTGGGAGAGCGGGATGGTGGAGGCGCTGAAACCGCTCACCAGCCGCGTGACGCCGGCCCTCAACCGCAACCAGATCCTCGAAGCGCACGCGCGCCATGAATCCTCGCAGCAGCTTTGGACGCCGGCGCGCCGATATCGTGAGCTGCTGCCGATCGTCTACAAACGTCTGGCGGAGGAATGGGGCGTGCCGGCGTCGTGGGAGGAATGCCAAGTCTATGGTCGATCGGTCGGCAACTGGCCGGCTTTTCCGGATTCCGCCGAGGCGCTGCAGTATCTCAAGCAGCACTACAAGCTGGTGATCCTGTCCAACGTCGACAACGAGAGCTTCGCCGCCAGCAACAAGCGGCTGCAGGTGACCTTCGACGCCATCCTGACGGCCGAGGACATCGGCTCATACAAGCCGGACGACCGGAACTTCCGCTACATGCTGGAGAAGCTCGGCGGCATGGGTATCGGCAAGGAGCACATCCTGCACACCGCGGAGAGCCTGTTCCACGATCACGAGCCGGCCAACCGCGCGGGCCTCACCTCGTGCTGGATCTACCGGCGGCATGGCGACACGGGGTTCGGCGCAACCATGGCGCCGTCCGTCACGCCGAAATATCAGTTCCGCTTTACCAGCATGATGGAGATGGCGAAGGCCCACCAGGTGGAGCTGGCACAGCGCTGAGCCAACATTGCGAATGCCTAGTTAGCGCGCCGGTTCGCAGGGGTCCGATGCGGCTCCTGCGCGAGCAGCAGGGATGGACGGTCGCACGACTGGATCGCCGCCCCGAGGTAGCTGCGTGGGATCGCCAATGTCCGCGATAGCAGCGCACGCCGTCCGGTCCTGGACTTGGGCGTTCATTGCCGATTGGTGCGTCGTATCCTGCGGGTTGCCGGACATGCCAAATAGCAGCGCGGCTAACGCCAAAGTCGGGTTGATGCCGTCCACGGCCACACTCCCTTAATCGGTGGCCCCCCAACACCCGTACTATGAACTTATTCTGACCCGTTGGCCATGAACATTTCGTCGCAGCAATTGCGCCGTAATTATTGAGAACATTGGATAATGCCGGTGCTTCCTAGCCCGGCAGCCTGATGCCGCCATCCGGCAGGATCTCGAAGCCGGGGTTCCAGGCGACCTCCCAAGTGAAGCCGTCGGGGTCCGCGAAATACCCGGTGTAGCCGCCCCAGAAAGCCTCGGCGCCCGGTTTAAGGATGATGGCGCCGGCCTTCCTCGCTTCGTCGATCGTGGCGTCGACCGCCTCCTTGCTGCGCACGTTCTGCGCCAGGCTGATGTTCGCGAAGCCACGCCCCGGCGCATCGACGCCGGCGTCCTCCATCAACGCGTCGCGGGTCCACAGCGCAAACACCAGGCCACCGGACTGGAAGAAGGCAACGTTCTCGTTGCTCGGCGGTGACTCCATCCAGCCCAGCCGGCGATAGAAGGCGCGCGATGCGGCAAGGTCCCGCACGCCCAGGGTAACGAGGCTCAGTCGCTGTTCCATGGCCTTATCCTGTTCGCGCCGTCTACTCGGCCATCATTGGACAAGTTTCGTCCGGGCAGGCCACGTCGTCACATAGGCGGCAGCGGCGATCGCATTCGACCGCGCTGTGTTCGAGGCCGCGCAGCGCCTTGCTGGCAATGGCGGAGAGGGTTGAACGTTCCCAGTTGTCGAGCCCGCGGAGCGCTTCGGACAGGGCGTGCTGGCGGCCGACCAGCAGCGACTTGACCTGGCGCTTGCCGGCGTCGGTCAGGCGCAGCGCGACGGAGCGGCGGTCGCTGCCGGTCTTGCGTTCGACCAGCTTGGCTTCGGCGAGGCGGTCGACCAGGCGGACGGTGCCGGGCTGCGACAGGCGCAGGATCTTGGACAGGCGATCGACCGAGAGTCCGCTCTCCCGCCCGATCACGATCAGGGCGGAACAGGCGCTTTCGTTGCCGTCAGCCAAGTCCTGCATCGCACCCTTGAAATCGTCGGCCAGGGCCAGGGCGAAGGCGCCGATGACGTTGAGGTCGCGCAGTTCGCTCGGCTTCACGAATTGGCCTCCACCACGCTCTCGATGAACCGCCCCAACCGGCGGCCGCAGGCGCCGTCCGGGTCCTTTTCCGGGTTGTAACAGGTGACGACAAGTCCGAGCAGCCGGGGCGAGCGCGCCAATGGCCCGGCCAACGCCTCCACCTCCATCCAATCAAGTCCGTCGCCGATCAGCGCATCCGTCGCCGGAAAGATGTCGGGGTCGAGGGCATCGACGTCCAGGAACAGCCAGAACGGCAAGTTGACGTTGTCGAAATGCACGCGGGCTGCGGCCCCTACGTTGGCCGGTCCCGCGGTGCGGATGGCTGGGGTATCGGCGTGGCGAAAGCCGGGGTCGAAGTCCTCCGGCATCAGCGAGCCATGGCCCCTCGCCTGCAGTGCGTCGCGATAGCCAAGGAGATAGACGCCTTCGGGTGACAGCGATGCGCCGCCGGCCGCGTTCAGCACATCCGGGTCGCCATGGCCCAGCATGGTGGCGAGCGGGACATCCGCTGCCTCGCCGCTGGGCGAGCTCTGGCCGTCGTAGAGATCGAGATGGCCGTCGATATACGCGATGCCGAAGCGTCCGACCTTGTCGCGCGTCGCCGCCCCGAGGCCGATCATCAGGGTGCAGCAGCCACCGAGCACGACGGTGCGGCGGTCTGGCTTGAGCCATGGCAGGAAGGCCGAGCGGATGGTCTCCGTCGCAGCCACGACCTCGCGATGGCCGACCAGCCCGCTCGCCGGATCGCGGCGATGGTCGTGGACCGGAGCAACAACGTCGCCATGGTCGATCACTGCCATGCGGGGCAACCGGCTGTAGCAGCGCAAGGCCGCCGGCGTCAGCTCTGAGCCGCCTGTTACGCCTGCGCTGTCGATGGCGACGCCCGCAATACCCCACGGCATGCAGCCCTCCTCGCCGGAATGGAGAGGCATTATGTGCATGCCGCATGCAATAGTCAAACAAACGGAACTATACGATCATATAACTTATATTATCAGCTATTTATCGGATGATGTTAAAGCTACGAATGCGTCAACAGGTGGATCAGGCTTGAGGTGTCCCAACGCTTGCCGCCGCGCTGCTGGACCTGGGCGTAGAATTGGTCCACGAGCGCGGTGACGGGCAGTCGCGCGCCGTTGCGCTTCGCCTCCTCCAGGCAGATGCCGAGATCCTTGCGCATCCAGTCGACGGCGAAGCCGAAGTCGAACTTGTCCGCGACCATAGTGAGGGCGCGGTTCTCCATCTGCCACGATTGGGCGGCGCCTTTTGAGATGGTCTCCACCAGTTTGGCGGGATCGAGGCCGGCCTTCACGGCGAAGTTCATTCCCTCCGCCAGGCCCTGCACCAATCCGGCGATGCAGATCTGGTTGACCATCTTGGCGAGCTGCCCGCTGCCAACCGGTCCCAGCAGCACGCAGGCGCGAGCGTAGCAATCGATCACCGGCTTGGCGCGGTCGAAGTCGACCTGGCCGCCGCCCACCATGACGGTCAGCTTGCCGTTCTCGGCGCCGGCCTGCCCGCCCGACACCGGCGCGTCCAGGAAGTGCAGCCCCTTCCCCTTCGCCACCTCGCCCAGGTCACGCGCGACGTTGGCGGAGGCGGTGGTGTGATCGACGAATATGGCGCCCTTGCTCATCCCGGCGAAGGCGCCCTCGCCGCCTTGGACGATGCTGCGCAGGTCGTCGTCGTTGCCGACGCAGGAAAAGACGATGTCGGCGCCCTTGGCCGCCTCGGCCGGCGTCGCCGCGGCCGTCCCGCCATGGGTCTCGACCCACTTCTGCGCCTTGGCTTGGGTGCGGTTGTAGACCGTCACCTCGTGGCCGCCCTTCTTCAGATGGCCGGCCATCGGGAAGCCCATGACTCCCAGACCCAGGAATGCCGTTTTCATGGATGCCGTCTCCCTTGGTTCAGTGCGCCGGCTTCAGCCGGTCGAGAATTTGCTGCCAGACCAGCGGGCTGCGCGCGGTCAGCACGCCTTCCTTGGTGAAGGGCTGGCTCGGTCGGTAGGGCGAGCCGTCGCCGTGTCCGGCAACACCGCCCACCTCCTCCACCAGCAGAGCGCCTGGCGCATGATCCCAGGGCCAGGCCCGGCCGAACAGGATGAAATCGAGCTCACCGCGCGCCAGGCGGAGATAGTCGAGGCCGGCGCAGCGCAGGGATTTGACCTGCTTCACCTGCCGGCGCAGCGCCTCCGCCCGCGGATGCAGCGACGGCGCGCTGAACTTGCCGACGCCGACGACGCCGGATAGCTCCGCCGGCTGCGGCGACAGCTTCGGGAGGCGCACGCCGTCATAGGTGGCGCCGGCGCCGCGTTCCGCGATCGCAGTGTGGCCAGTCATCGGCAAGTGGATCCAGCTGCCAATCAGTTCATCGCCACGCACCAGGGCGACCATACTGACGAACTCCTCCTTGCCCTCCGCGAAATTGGCGGTGCCGTCGACCGGGTCGACGATCCAAGCCACCTGATCGTGCAGCAGGCGCTCGACCAGTTTCGGGTCCTTTGCGGCCGCCTCCTCGCCGATCACGATCGAGCCCGGCAGCAGGTCCATCAGGCGCGGGGTCATGGCGGCCTCGGCGCGCTCGTCGGCGATGGTGACGATGTCGCCCGGCCCCTTCTCGCGCTGCTCGTGGGCGGCCAGCTTGCGGAAGCGCGGCTGGATCTCGGTCGCCGCGACTTCCGCGATGAGCGCGGCGACTTTGTTGACGTCGGGAGATTTCATGCTCGGATGACTCTCGGGGGCTAGCTCTGCAAGACAGGTCGGCTGGTTTCGAAGCGCCGGCGGTCGTCGGCGGAGAGGCGGACGGTGAGGCTGGCGCCCGCTTCGTCGTCGTGGCGCTCCAGCACCTCGCCATGCTGATAGAGCCAGGCGATGTCGCCACCGCGGTCGTGGCCCAGGCGATAGGTCGCCACCTGCCGGTCGCGCGCCAGGCGCTGCTCGATCTCCTCCAGCAGACGGTCGCAGCCGACGCCGGTGAGCGCCGAGACCGCCGCCACCTGGTGATCGCGGCGCGCCAGGTCGGCGATGCGCTCGGCATCCTCGGCCGGTAGCGCGTCGATCTTGTTCAGCACCTCGATCATGTCGTGCACGACGGTATGCTCCAGCCCAAGGCCCTCCAACACCGCCTCGACATCGGCTCTCTGGGCATCGGTCTCGGGGTGCGCAATGTCGCGCACGTGGAGGACGAGGTCCGCCTCCAGCACCTCTTCGAGGGTGGCACGGAAGGCAGCAACCAACTCGGTCGGCAGGTCGGAGATGAAACCGACGGTGTCGGACAGGATGATGTCGCGCCCGCCCGGCAGCCGCACCCGGCGCATGGTGGGATCGAGGGTGGCGAACAACAGGTCCTTCGCCATCACGTCCGCCTTGGTCAGGCGGTTGAACAGGGTCGATTTGCCGGCGTTGGTGTAGCCGACCAGCGCCACCACCGGGAACGGCACGCGCTTGCGCGCGCGGCGGTGCAGCGCGCGGGTGCGCTTCACGTCCTCGAGGTCGCGCTTGATGCGCACGATGCGCTCGTCGATCAGGCGGCGGTCGATTTCGATCTGGGATTCACCCGGACCGCCGATGAAGCCGAAGCCGCCGCGCTGCCGTTCCAAGTGGGTCCAGGATTTGACCAGGCGCGAGCGCTGATACGACAAGGCCGCCAGCTCGACCTGCAGTTGGCCTTCCTTGGTGCGGGCGCGCTCGCCGAAAATCTCGAGGATCAGGCCGGTGCGGTCGATGACCTTGGCCTTCCAGGCCTGCTCGAGGTTGCGCTGCTGCACCGGCGTGATTGCGGCATCGACCACCACCAAGGCGACGCCCTGTTCCTCGATCAGCTCCTTCAGGCGATCGACCGCGCCTTGCCCGATCAGGGTTGCCGGCTTGGGCTCGGACACGCGCACGACTTCGGCCGCCGCGATCTCAAGATCAATCGCGAGCGCAAGGCCGCACGCCTCTTCCAGCCGCGAGGCCGGCGTACGGTAGTGCAGGCCCGCGGACGACTTCGCGCGGCGGTGCAGATCCGGGTGGATCACCAGCGCGCGGTCGCCATGCCGTAAGCCGTCGATGTCGACCCGCGGCTCGCGCCGGTCGATCGGGGTTGCCTTATCCAAGCGTCATCCTCGTCAAATACCGTTCGTCGGCATCGAAGCTGCTAGGCTTCCTCGCCCTCTTTCGCGCCTTCGAACAACTGCAGTGGCCCGGCCGGCATGATGGTCGAGATCGCATGCTTGTAGACCAGCTGCGAATGGGCGTCGCGGCGCAGCAGCACCGAGAAATTGTCGAACCACGTAATGATGCCTTGCAGCTTCACGCCATTCACCAAGAACACCGTCACCGGCATCTTGCTCTTGCGAATGTTGTTCAAGAAAACGTCCTGGACGCTCTGCGATTTTTCGTTAGCCATGTGTTTCGTCCCTTATTTTTGGGGCCGCGCCAGCCCGCCAGTTTCGCGCACCTTGGGGGGTAAGGGCGCACGGCGCTCCTCAGGATTAACATAGGATCGACGGCAAGGAAACTAAGCTTGTCGCAGATAGGCTAAAAGACCAGCGCAATCAGGGAAATAGAGGGCCGGTTCGTGCCCCGGGAACTCGCCCGCGGCGGGCGCCGCGGGCCGCATCAGCACGGGCGTGCAGCCCGCATTGGTTGCGCATTTGAGGTCGATGTCCGCGTCGCCCACCAGCCAGATGTCCGCGCCGCAGGCGAGGTCGCCGAGCGCGAGTTTCACATGCTCGATCGCGGGCTTGTCGCGGGCGGCATCGCCGGCGCCGGCCAGCGCACGGAAGTGCCCGGTCCAGCCCAGGTGATCGGCCTCGCGCCGCAGGTATTCGCCGCGCTTGTTGCTGATGACGCCGAGATAGAGGCCCTGACGGGCGAGGTCCGCCAGCATCTCGCCGGCGCCGGGCAAGGCGCGCAGGTGTTGAAGGTGGATTGCGGCAAAGCTGTTGTAGAAGACCCGCTCCGCGTCCCGCCAGCGGTCGCCGAACATGCTCGGGAATGAATCGCGCAGGGAGGCGCGCACCCGCGTCTCCGTCTCCTCGCGCGTCCAATGCGGATGGCCCATGGCAGCCAGCGTCAGGTTCATCGCCTCGTGGATGACGCCCCAGCTTTCGACCAGGGTATTGTCCCAGTCGAACAGGATGGCGCGCGGGATCTTGCGCTCAGGCATGGTGCGCCGCCTTCACGTAGGCCTCGCGCAGGCGCGCGGCGATCGGCCCCGGCTTGCCCTCGCCCACTGGCTTGCCGTCGATGCGTGTGATCGGCAGGACGAAGCTGCTGGTGCTGGTGAGGAACGCTTCGCGCGCCGCATAGGCTTCCTCGCGCGAGAACGGGCGGAGCTGCAAGGTCAGGCCGAGATCGCGCACCACGTCCAGCACGACCGAGCGCGTGATGCCGGGCAGGATTTCGGTGCCATTCGGACGGGTGACCAGTTCGCCCTTTGGCGTCGCGATCCAGGCCGAGGTCGAGGAGCCTTCTGTCACCATGCCGTCATTGTCGATCAGCCACGCTTCCAGGGCACCCTGCTCCGCAGCCGCCTGCTTGGCCAGAACATTGGCGACCAGGCTGATGCACTTGATATCGCGGCGCGCCCACCGCTGGTCAGGCACGGTGATAACGGCGGCGCCTTTGGCCAGCAGGTCCGGTGGCGGTGCCTTCCAGGTCCTCGCCATCACCAGCAGAGACGGCTTGACGCCCTTGGGGAACTTGTGGTCGCGCGGGGCGACGCCGCGCGTCACCTGCACATAAACGGAGCAGTTGCGGAGGTGGTTGCGCCGGATCACCTCGTTCATCACGTGCAGCAGCGCGGCGCGCGACATTGGCTTCTCGATCCTCAACTCCCCAAGCGACCGATCGAGTCGATCCAGGTAGCGCTCGGCGAAGGCGAGCTTGCCGCCATGCACCGGGAGGACGTCGTAGACGCCGTCGGAGAACAGATAGCCACGGTCCTCCACCGCCACCTGGGCGTGCGACTTCGGAACATAGCGGCCGTTGATGTAGGCGATGCGGGACATCAGAAATACTCGAGCCGGACCGAGAACAGGCGTTCGACGTCGCGCACGTCGTCGCTGGCGGCGAACAGGACCACGTGATCGTCCTTCTCCAGCACGGTGTCGCCGGTGGCGATGATCACCTTGCCGTCGCGCACGATCGCGCCGACGATGACGCCGTCCGGCAGCTTGGCTTCGCGGATCGGCGTGCCGACCAGGCGCGCGGTTTCCAGAACCTCGATTTCCATCACCTCGCCGAAATCGTCGCCCAGCGAATGCACGGCGCGCACGCGGCCGCGGCGCACGTGCTGCAGGATGTTGGAGACGGTGGTCGCGCGCGGGCTGACCACCGCATCGATGCCGAGCGATCCGATCAGCGGCGCGTAATTGGTGGAGTTGACCAGCGTGATGGTGCGCTGGCACCCGGCGCGCTTGGCGAGCAGCGATGCCAGGATGTTGACCTCGTCGTCGTTGGTGACCGCGACGATGGTCTCGGTGCCGCGGACGTTCGCCTCCTCGAGGATGCGCGGATCGAGCGCGTCGCCCTGGATCACCACCCAGTTGGGCAGCCGCGCCGCCGCCAGCGCGGCACGCCGGCGGTCCAGCTCGATCAGCTTCACGTCGGTGCCGGGATTGCGCTCCGCGATCAGCTCGCTGAGGCCGAGGCCGATATTCCCGCCACCGACCACGATCACGTGGCGCGCCTCCTGCTCCTCATGGCCGAAGGCGCTGAGAGCGCGCTTCAGGTGCGCGGTCTCGGCGATGAAATAGACATCGTCGCCGGCGGCGATGCCGTCGCTGTCCTCCGGCACGATCTTCTGGTCGCCGCGCACGATGCCGACCACGGTCGCATGCAAGTCGGGGAACAAGGTCGTGAGATGCCGCAGCGGCGTGTTCAGCACCGGGCAGTTCGCGCCGCAATGGACGCCGACCAGGGTGATCAGCCCGTCAGCCAGCGTCACCGCGTCGAACGCGCCCGGCACTTCCAGACGGCGGTGGATCGCCTCCGCCACCTCGACCTCGGGCGAAATCACGGCATCGATGCCCAAATGGTCGGAGCCGAAGATGCTCGACCACTTGGATTCCAGATAGGATTGCTCGCGCACGCGGGCGATCTTGGTCGGCACGTCGAAGATCGCGTGCGCGACCAGGCAGGCGGTCATGTTGACTTCGTCGGAATGGGTCACCGCGATCAGCAGATCTGCATCGCGCAAGCCCGCCTGCTCCAGGACGTTGGGATGCGAGGCAAAGCCGGCGATGCCCTGGACGTCGAGCTGGTCGGTGATGTCGCGCACGAGATGCGGGTCGACATCCACGATCGTGACGTCGTTGCCTTCGTGAGCGAGATACTTCGCGATATTGGCGCCCACCTGACCGGCGCCGCAGATCACGACCTTCATGAAGCTTGTTCCAGTTCAGACGAAGGACGGCCAGGGAAGCGGCCGCCGCCAGCTTATTCGATCTTGTCCCCGCGTTCCGACCCCGTGATCCCCAGCGAGCGCAGCTTGCGGTGCAGAGCGGAGCGTTCCATGCCCACGAAGCTGGCGGTGCGCGAGATGTTGCCCCCGAAACGTGAGACCTGCGATTCCAGGTATTTGCGTTCGAAGATCTCGCGCGCTTCGCGCAGCGGCAGCGACAGCACCTCGGTCCCGTCGGCGGCGGAGACGCCGGCGGCGTTGGCCGAGCCGATGTCCGGCGGCAGCATGTCGGCGCGGATCGCCTCGCCCGGCTCGCCCGGGGCCATGATCAACAGCCAGTCCACCACGTTGCGCAGCTGGCGGACGTTGCCCGGCCAGTCATAGGCCTGGAGCAGCGCCAGGGTGTCGTCGCCGAAGTTTCGGCCCGGTAGACCGGTCTGTTCCGAGGCGAAGCGCATGAAGTGTTCGAGCAGTTCCGGGATATCGTCGCGCCGCTCGCGCAGGGCGGGGACCCGCATCGGCACCACGTTCAGGCGATAGAACAGGTCCTGCCGGAACCGGCCGTTGGACATCTCCGCCTGCAGGTCGCGGCTGGTGGCGGCGATCACCCGGACGTCGACATCGACCTTGGTCTTGCCGCCGACCCGCTCGAAGGTCTGCTCCTGCAGCACGCGCACGATCTTGCCCTGGGTTTCCAGCGGCATGTCGGCGACCTCGTCCAGCAGCAGCGTGCCGCTATGGGCCTGCTCCAGGAAGCCGACCTTGGACACGCCTTCCCGTCCGTCGCCATTGCGCTCGGTCCCGAACAGCTCGATCTCCAGCCGGTCGGGATGCATGGTCGCGCAGTTGAGCACGACGAAGGGCAGGTCGGACCGCTTCGACTTGCGGTGCAGCAGGCGGGCGGCCACTTCCTTGCCGCTGCCGGGCGGGCCGGAGAACAGCACGCGGCTACCGGTCGGCGCCACCCGCTCGATCGCCTGGCGCAGCTGGGTCATGGCGGCCGAGCGGCCGATCAGGTCGGCCTGGGCGCCGACGCGGGCGCGCAATTCCTCGTTCTCGCGCCGCAGCCGCGCATTTTCCAGCGCGCGCTCGAGCGTCACCAGCAGGCGGTCGGCCTTGAACGGCTTTTCGATGAAGTCGAAGGCGCCGCGCTTGATGGCGTTGACCGCGGTCTCGATGTTGCCGTGGCCGCTGATCATCACCACCGGCACGTCGGGATAGGTCTCCTGGATCACTTCCAGGATCTGCATGCCGTCGAGCGTGCTGTTCTGCAGCCAGATGTCGAGCACGATCAGGCTGGGGCAGCGATGGCGCAGCAGGTTCAGCGCTTCGTCGCTGTTGGCGGCTTCGCGCGTGGTAAATCCTTCGTCGCCCAGCACCCCGGCGATCAGCATCCGGATGTCGGCTTCGTCATCGACAATCAGGATATCGCGCGCCATGCCATGCCTCGAAAACTCAGCGTACCCATACTATGCCTGTACCGATTTCAGGGCCGGGTCGGCAAGGACGATCTCCGATGGGAAGGTCAGGCGCACCGATGCGCCGCCCTTCTCCCCATCCAGCAATTGCAGCTTGCCGCCATGATCTTCCATGATCTTCTTCACGATGGCCAGCCCCAGCCCGGTGCCCTTGACGCGTGTGGTCACGTACGGATCGGTCAATCTGTCGCGACCCTGCCGCGGCAGGCCGCGGCCGTTGTCGTCCACCGCCAGGATCACCTCCTCGCCATCGCGCCGAATCCATAGATGGATGCGACCCGGCGTCAAGCGATTCTGTCCGTCGGCGCCGGACGAAGCCTGCTCCATCTCGAGCCGAGCCTCGATCGCGTCCGCGGCATTCTGCAGCAGGTTGGTCAGGGCGCGCGCGACTTGCGATGCGTCGCAATTGGCCCAGATTGGTTCCGCCGGCAGAGCCACGTCGTAGACGATGCTGGCGTTGGCGCTCTGCTGCAGGAAGGCCGCCTGGCGCGAAAGCTCCACCAAGTCCTCCGGGCGGAGCACCGGCGCCGGCATGCGCGCAAAGGACGAGAATTCGTCCACCAATCGCCCGATATCCCCCACCTGGCGCACGATCGTATCGGTACAGATCGCAAAAGTCTCCGGGTCGTTGACGATCTCCTTCAGGTATTTCCGCTTCAGGCGCTCGGCCGAGAGCTGGATCGGGGTCAACGGATTCTTGATCTCATGCGCGATGCGGCGGGCGATGTCCGACCATGCCGCCTTGCGCTGCGCCGCCAGCAGCTCGGTCACGTCGTCGAACGTAACCACGATGCGGGTATGGTCGCCCTCGCTCCGCTCCGATACCACGCGCACGTGCAGCGTGCGGGTCAGCTCACCGTGCGACATGTTGATCTGCCCCTCGGCGGTGCCGGCAGGACGGCTTTGTGCTTTCGTGACCAACTCGCCCATCTCGGGCACCAGGCCACCCAGCGGCTCGCCGACATGCTGCATCACATTGCGGCCAAGCAATTCGGAAGCGGATCGGTTCGGCAACTCGATCTCGCCCTTCTCGTTGAGGCCGATCACGCCGGCCGAGACACCGGACAGCACCAACTCGGTGAAGCGCCGCCGGTCGTCGAGCTGCTGGTTGGTCGCGACCAGCTCGACCTGTTGTGTCTGCAGGCGCAGGGCCATGGTGTTGAAGGTGCGGCTCAGCTCGCCCAACTCATCATCGCGCCTGCCGGCCTTGACGCGAGTCGCGAGGTCACCGCTGCCCAGGCGCTGGGCCGCCTCGACCAGGCGCAGGATTGGCTTGACCAGGTTGGTGGCCGAGATGATCGCGACCCAGATGGCCGCCATCAGCAGCAGCAGCGCCAGCGCGGCGAAGATCAGCCCGACGGTGATCTGCCACTGCGAGCGGTCGCCCTCCAACTGCCGATAGAGGCCAACTGCGCCCTCGTTGTTGCGGATCGCGGTCAGCACGCCGTCGTCGATGACCCGGCCGGCATAGAGATAGATGCCCTGCGAGGGATCGATCGCCACCAGGGCGCGGACGCGATCACCGGTCGGCGAGTGCAACATCACCATCTCGCCGCTGTCGGCGCGCACCAGGGCGTCCTCCGGCAGGTCCAGATCGAATTCCATCATCAGGGTGAAGCCGCCGCTGGCCAGGATCTGCCGGCGCCGGTCGATCACCACCGCCTCCGACAGATCGCGCAGGTCAACCTGGCGGTCGAGGAAAGCATCGAGGCGGGACAGGTCGAGCAAGCCGCCCCAATCCTGGTCGCGGATCTCATTGGCGATCGACAGCGTGTCGTTGGCGACGCGCTGCTGATGGTCCTGCAGGTAGGATTGCGAGACGTTGAACGAGCTTTCGACCGCCGACTTGATCTTGTCGCCGAACCAGATGTCGAGGCCGTAGTTGAGGAAGGTGGTGGAGAACACCGACACGGTGATGGCCGGGATCAACGCGATCAGGCCGAACAGCAGCACCAGCCTCGAATGCAGCTTGGCGCCTACCATGCCGCGGCGGCGCTCGACCCACAGCACGACAAAGCGGCGCGCGATCATGGTGCCGAGCGACAGCACGATGATGAAGTCGGACAGCAGCAGCCAGGTGATGGCGCGCGCCGGGTTCTGGGTCTGCCAGACGTCGGTCAGGACCAGATAGGTCATCAGGCCCGACAGAGCGCCCAACGCCAGGAACATCATGGCGATGCGGCGTTCCACGTTGATCCGGCGCGACCAGTTATAGATGCGCCGGCCGAGGCTGGACTTCCTGACGTTGATGGCGACTTCGGTCATTCAGCCGTTCCGGGACGCCTCGCACGGATGTCGAGCTCGCGCAGCTTCTTGCGCAGCGTGTTGCGGTTGAGGCCGAGCAGCTCCGCCGCCTTGATCTGGTTGCCGCGCGTCGCCTCGAGACAGATGGTCAGCAGCGGCCGCTCGATCTCCTGCAGGATGCGATCATAAAGTCCGTGCGCTGGCAACCGCCCCTGATGCGCCGCGAAGTAGGCGCGCAGGTGCCGGTCGACCGACTGGCTCAGGGTTTCGTCGGCGTGGCGGCCCCCGCCCTTGCCGTCACGCCCGGCGGCGCCGGCGGCCAGCGATTCCGTCACCATGCGGGCGTCGATCACGGATTCGCTGTACAACACCGCGATGCGCCGCATCAGGTTCTCGAGCTCGCGCACGTTGCCCGGCCAATCGTAGCGTTGCAGCTCGTCGATCGCAGCGGTCGACAGCGTCTTGGACGCCAGACCATCGAGAGCCGCCTTGGTGAGGAAATGCCGCGCCAGATCGGCGATGTCGCCGCGCCGCTCGCGCAGCGCCGGCAGGTGGATCGGCACCACGTTCAGGCGATAGAACAGGTCTTCGCGGAAGCGACCCTGCACGATCAGCTGGCGGAGGTCGCGGTGAGTGGCGGCGATGATCCGCACGTCGGCCTTCTGCGCCATGCGGCCGCCGACGCTGGTGAACTCTCCGGTCTGCAGCACGCGCAGCAGGCGCGTCTGTGCCTCCATCGGCATGTCACCGATCTCGTCCAGGAACAGCGTGCCGCCCTGCGCCAGCTCGAACTTGCCGACGCCGCGCGCGATGGCGCCGGTGAAAGCGCCCTTCTCGTGCCCGAACAATTCGCTTTCGATCAGTTCGCGCGGGATCGCCGCCATGTTGAGGGCGACAAAGGGCTTGTCCTTGCGGCGGCCGAAATCGTGCAGGGCGCGCGCCACCAGCTCCTTGCCGGTCCCGGACTCGCCGTTGACCAGCGCCGTCATGTCGGTGTTGACCAGGCGGCCGATGACCCGGAACACCTCCTGCATCGACTGCGAGCGGCCGACGATCGGCAGCGCCTCTTCCGCGGCATGGCCGGCCGGGGGCGCCTCCGGTTGGGTCTGGGTCAGCGCGCGGTCGACCGCGGCCACCAGGACGTCGAGGTCGAACGGCTTCGGCAGGTATTCGAACGCACCGCGCTCGTTGGCGCGGATCGCGGTCAGGATGGTGTTCTGCGCGCTCATCACGATGATGGGCAGGTCCGGGCGCCGCTCCTTGATGCGCGGCACAAGGTCGAGGCCGTTGCCGTCGGGCATCAGCACGTCGGTGACCACCAGATCGCCCTCGCCCGCGTCGACCCACTGCCACAGCGTGCGGGCGTCCGAGGCGGCGCGCACAGCGTGGCCGCGCTGGGCCAGGGCTTGGCTCACCACCAGGCGGATGGAACGATCGTCGTCTGCGACCAGAATGGTTGCGTTCATGACCCGCCTTCGTCTGTCTGAGTGTCGGAAATCGGCAGCAGCACGGTGAAGCGTGTCGCGCCGGGCTTGCTCTGGAACTCGATCACGCCCTCATGGGCGCGCACCAGCTTGGCGACCAGCGGCAGGCCGAGGCCGCGGCCGCCGGGCTTGCTGGTGACGAAGGGATCGAACAGGTTGCCGAGCAGCGCTTCCGGCACGCCCGGCCCGTTGTCGGAGATCGTGACGGCGATGCGGCGCGGCTGGCGATGCGCCTTGTTGCGCTCGCCGATGCGGAACCCAGCCTGATAGGATGTCGTCACCACGATCTCGCCACCATCGCACGCCTCGGCGGCATTCTTCACCAGATTGAGGAAGATCTGGATCAACAGATCGCGATTGCCGCGCAGCGGCGGCAGCGACGGGTCGTAGTATTCCTTGAGAGTCGCGTTGCGCGCGAACGAGACGCGCGCCAGCTTGCAGACGTGGTCGAGCGCCTCGTGAACGTTGACGATCGAGAGTACCGGCGCGCGATCGTCTGCGAAGATCTCGACGCCGTTCACCAACCCGACGATGCGATCCGATTCCTCGCGGATCAGAGCGGCCAGCGCAGCGTCGGCGGGCGACAGCTTGGATTCCAGCAACTGCGCCGCACCGCGGATGCCGGCGAGCGGGTTCTTGATCTCGTGCGCCAGCATGCCCGCCATCGAGCGCACCGACTGCGCCGCCTCGGCGGCGGCGCCTTGCCGCGCCATGCGATGTTCCAGGCCGCGGTCGCGCATCGAGATCGCGACCGAGCCATTCGGATCGTCGAGCGGCGCCACCTCGACCGACACGTACTCCAAGTGCAGCCGCGGGCCGTCGATCAGCATCTCGGCATCGCTGACGGGCGAGCGGCTGAGCCGGCTCTGCTCGATCAGGCTGAACAGCGGGCAATCTTCCGGGATCACTTCCGAGAGGCGGCGGCCCAGCAGGGTCTTGCGCCCGATCTGCAGTAGATCCTCGGCGGCGGCATTCAGCAGGCGGCACAGCCCATCCCGGTCCACCACAATGATGGCGGCCGGCAGGGCTTCGATCAGCATGTTGGGAAGAACCAAGGTCTCCCACAGCTCGTGGTCGGCTGCCGCCGGTCGGAGTGGAATGGCAGCGCCCGTCATCGCCGCCTCACGCCGCCATCTGGTCGATCTGCGGCTGGTAGAAGTCGCGCACCAGCGCCATCACCGCATTCGGCTCGTCGATCTGCATGACCTTGGTGCGGAACTCGGCCGAGCCGGGCAGGCCCTTCGAATACCAGCCCAGATGCTTTCGCGCGATCCGCAGGCCCGCTTCGACGCCGTAGTGGCTCAGCATCGCCTGGTAGTGCTCGATCACCGTATGGAGCTGATCCTTGAGCGACGGATTGGGCAGCCGCTCGCCGCTGCGCAGATAGGCGATGACCTGCTTCAGGAACCAGGGCTTGCCGTAGGCGCCGCGGCCCACCATCACGCCGTCCGCGCCCGACTGGTCGAGGGCGGTGCGGGCGTCTTCCAGGCTGAGGATGTCGCCGTTGACGATGACCGGAATGCCGACCGCTTCCTTGACGCGGCGGATGAACTGCCAGTCCGCCGCGCCGTTGTAGAACTGGCAGCGGGTGCGGCCATGCACGGTGAGCATCTTGATGCCGCTCTCTTCCGCGATCCTGGCGAGCCGTGGAGCGTTCTGGTTGGCGTCATCCCAGCCCTTGCGCATCTTCAGCGTGACTGGGAGCTTCACGGCCTTGACCGTCGCTTCCAGGATCTTGCCGGCCTTGACCTCGTCGCGCATCAGGGCGGAGCCTGCCTCGCCGTTCACCACCTTCTTCACCGGGCAGCCAAAATTGATGTCGATGAGGGCGGCGCCACGGTCCTCGTTGAGCTTGGCGGCCTCGGCCATCACAAGCGGCTCGCAGCCGGCCAGCTGGACCGCCATCGGCGCTTCCTCCGGCACATTCTCGGCCATGCGCAGCGATTGCCGGTTCTGCCGGATCATCGCCTCGCTCGCGATCATCTCGGAGACCACCAGCCCTGCCCCGCTGCGCTTCACCAGGCGGCGGAACGGCAGGTCGGTGACGCCGGACATCGGCGCCAGGATCACCGGATCCTCGAGTTTCACCGGGCCAATCTGGATGCTCACTTTTTCATCACTCGTCTGGCTTGCCCAAATTCTGAGCAGAGTTATAGGGCGGCGAGTCGATGCTGCAAAGCAAAAAAGCTCGTCCTAGACTAATGGCTAGCCCTGCCCGATGAGGATTTCGCGGACGAACTTGACCCCCGGATAGGCCAGGGTCAGCAACAGGTATCCGCTCAGCAGCCAGCGGGCCGCCCGGCGCCCGCGCAGACCCGTCCGGTGGTGCAGGATGAGCAGGATCAGAACGACCCCGAAGCCCAGGAACGACAACAGGATTTTGTGGCTGAAGACGAGCGCTTGGCCTGCTACCAGGAACTCGTTGGCGGCCCCGGTCGCGAGCGCCAGAAGGAGCAGGATCGCGGCCAGTTTCAGCAGCGCATTCTGCAGCGCCTCGGTCTCCGCCAGAGGCGGCAGCACCCGGGTCGACCAGCTGTCGGTCCGTGCCTTGAACGCCCGCTCTTCCAGCAGCACTCCGCAGGCCGCCACGGCGGCCAGCGTCAGGGCGGCATAGGCGGCGATGGAGAGCAGGACGTGGCCGGCGAACCACGCACCGGGCGCTACGGCAGTGGGCGGCTCGACCTGGAATGCAGATGCGAGCCAGCCGAGCAGGATCAGGAGCAGCACGTAGGGTCCGACCAGGGCCGCCAAGCGGAGTGCCGCCGCGTTCAGCACGACCGAAGCGGCAAACACGACCAGGATGGCAATGGCCGTCACGTGCAGGCTTGCTGCCAGCCCCGAACGCCATCCCGACTGCAGCTCGACGATTGCCGGCAGCGAACCGCCGACGACAGCCGCAGCCAGCAGCAGCCAGCCGAGCATGTTGCGCTCCAGCCTGCCCTTGCAGGCGAGGACGGAGATCGGAAGAAGGGCGAAGACGGCCGCGATCGCGGCAATCGGGAAGGTCGACATGTCGCGCATTATCGTTAAACTGCCGGGCCTTGGCAAACGCGCCTCATACCTTTCTGGATATGCCCTCAGCTCGCACGTTCGTTCTTGTCGTCGCCGCCGGCAGCGGTCAGCGCTTTGGCGGCGACCTCCCGAAGCAGTACCAAACGCTCGCCGGCAAGCCCATGCTGCGACACAGCCTGGAGACCTTCGCGGCGCATCCCGGGATCGTGGGCATCGTGGTGGCGATCCATCCCGCGCAGCGCGATCTTTATGACGTGGCCGCCGCCGGCGTCGCTAGGCTGCTGCCGCCGGTCGAGGGTGGTGCGACGCGGCAAGGCTCGGTGCTGAACGGCCTGGAGCGGTTGGCGGCCGAGCGGCCGGACTACGTGCTGATCCATGACGCCGCGCGGCCGCTGATCGATCCCGGCACGATCAGCCGGACCATCGACGCGCTGGCGCAGCATCCGGCCATCTTGGTCGCGGTCCCGGTGGTCGACACCATCAAGCGCGGCGCGGGTGGGCGGGTTGGCGATACCGTCGACCGGCGCGACCTGTGGCGCGCCCAGACGCCGCAGGCCTTCCATTTCGCTGCTATCCTGGCGGCGCACCGCAAGGTGGCGGGCGGCGAGCTGACCGACGACGCGGCGGTGGCGGAGGCGGCCGGCATTCCCGTCACCTTCGTGATGGGCTCGGAGCGTAATTTCAAGGTGACGACACAGGACGACATGGAGCGGGCGGAGCGGATGATCGGCACACAGATGGAATTCCGAACCGGCAATGGCTTCGACGTGCATCGGATCATCCCCGGCGATGGCGTGACGATGTGCGGCGTGCGCATCCCCTGCGACATGGCGCTGGAAGGGCATTCGGACGCGGACGTCGGGCTGCACGCCATCACCGACGCGATCCTGGGTGCGATCGGCGCCAAGGACATCGGCGCGCATTTCCCGCCGAGCGATCCGAAGTGGCGCGGCGCCGAATCCTGGAAGTTCCTGGACCACGCCGCCAAGCTGGTGGCGGAGCGCGGCGGTCGCGTGGCGCATTGCGACGTCACCATCATCTGCGAGCGGCCGAAAGTCGGGCCGCACCGCGACGCCATGGTGAAGCGCGTCGCTGAAATCTTGAAAATCTCCGCCAACCGGGTCAGCGTGAAGGCGACGACGACGGAGAAACTCGGCTTCACCGGTCGCGGCGAAGGCATCGCCGCACAGGCCACGGCAACGGTGGCGTTGCCAGCGAGCTAGCCACTCTCTCCTCGCAGCGTGAATGAGGAGCACACGAACCATGGACGCGACCACCCTCCTCGATCTCTACCGCGCCAAGCAACTGCGCATTGCGACCGCGGAATCCTGCACCGGCGGGATGATCGCGGCCGCCATCACGGATATCGCGGGATCATCCGATGTATTCGAGCGCGGTTTCGTCACCTACTCCAACGAAGCCAAGACCGAGTTGATCGGCGTGCCGGCCGACCTCATCGCGCATCACGGCGCGGTCAGCGTGCATGTGGCGCGCGAGATGGCGGCAGGCGCGCTCAGGCATTCCAAGGCGGACGTGGCGGTGGCGGTGACCGGCGTTGCCGGGCCTGGCGGCGGAACGGAGGCCAAGCCGGTGGGCCTGGTCTATCTCGCGGTCGCGCGGCGCGGCGCCGATCCGGTGATCGAGCGTCACCAGTTCCACGGCGACCGCGCCGCGGTGCGGCAGGCGACCGTCGAGCGCGCGCTGGAGATGTTGGCCGAGGCCGCTTCGTGACGCGCATCCTCGGCGTCGACTTCAGCGGCGCCAGCGACGCCGGCCGCAAGATCTGGGTGGCGGAGGGCCGGCTTGACGGCAACGGTGCGCTGGACCTGTTGGCCTGTGTCGCGGCCATTGACCTGCCGGGTGGCGGAAAAGCACCCGCCGAAGCTGTCCCCGCTCTCGCGCGCCATATCGCCGGCCTTGGTGTCGCGCGTGTCGGCTGCGACTTCCCGTTCAGCCTGCCGCGCGATCTGGTCGGCGCGCGGAGTTGGCGCAGCTTCGCCTTGCGCTATGCCGCAGACTTCACCGACGCCGATACGTTCCGCAGCCTGATGCGCACCCGGCACAACGCCGCCGAGCACAAGCGCATGACCGACCGGATCGCCAAGACCCCGTTCAATTCCTACAATCTGCGTCTCTATCGCCAGACCTGGTGGGGCATATCCGGTGTGTTGCGGCCGCTCGTCGCGAACAGAGCCGCAACGGTGCGACCGCAGCTGAAGCTCCTGGCGGGCAAGCCGACGTTGATCGAGGTCTGCGCCGCGTGCACCTTGAAGTCGATCGATCTCTACCCGCCCTACAAGGGCAAGGACGCCGCGCACCGGAAAGCGCGCCGGCGGATCCTGGATGGACTGATCGATCGCGGCACGCTGTCCGCGCCCAGCCGCGGGATGCGCTCGCTCCTGGTCGACAACGAAGGCGGCGACGCGCTCGATGCCGCCATCGGCGCGGTCGCAACGGCGCGCGCCGACCTGACGAAGGAGCCGGATGCGTTCCAGCGACTGGAGGGCCGGGTCTATTACGAGATCGGCTTATAGAGCTGATAAGCGCGGGCTTCGAACGCCGCCACCATGCGGCGCACCGCCTCGTGGAACAGCACGCCGATCAGCTTCTGCAGCAGGACCGAGCTGAACTCGAACTCCAGGTGAAAGTCGATCTGGCACTGCCCGTTCTGGGTCGCAGAGAAGGTCCAGTGGTTCTTCAGCGTCTTGAATGGCCCTTGCAGATAGTTGACGTCGATGCGCAGGTTCGGCCGATCCAGCGTGACTCGGCTGGTGAACTTCTCGCGCACCATTTTGAAGCCGATCATCAAGTCGGCGATCATGGTCTCGCCGGTCGAGGTCTTCTGCTTTTCGCGGATGCGCGCGCCGGTGCACCAGGGCAGGAACTCCGGATACTTCGCGACGTCACCGACCAGTTCGAATATCTCGTCCGGCTTGAAAGGCAGGATCTTTTGTTCGGTGTGGACCTTCATTCCGCAACGGCGCCCGCCTTTGCCTGGGCTTCCCGTGCCGCCCGCAGTTGCTGGAAATCATCGCCGGCGTGATGCGAGGAGCGGGTCAGCGGCGAGGCCGCAACCAGCAGGAAGCCCTTGCCCATCGCCTGGCGCTTGAACATCTCGAACTCGGCCGGCGGGACGAAGCGCTCGACGGCGTGGTGCTTCTTGGTCGGCTGCAGGTACTGGCCGATGGTGAGGAAGTCGACGTCGGCGGCGCGCAGGTCATCCATCACCTGGAACACTTCGTTGTTGTCCTCGCCCAGGCCGACCATCATGCCAGACTTGGTGAACATCAGCGGGTCGATCTCCTTCACGCTCTGCAGCAGGCGCAGCGAGGTGAAATAACGTGCGCCCGGGCGCACCGAGCGATAGAGCCGCGGCACGGTTTCGAGATTGTGGTTGAACACATCCGGCCGTGCCTCGACCACCTTGGCGATCGCGCCCGGCTTGTTGAGGAAGTCCGGCGTCAGCACCTCGATGGTGGTGCCCGGCGAGACCGCGCGGATGCGGCGGATCACCTGGGCGAAGTGCCCAGCCCCGCCATCGTCGAGATCATCGCGATCCACCGAGGTCACGACCACATGCTTGAGGCCCAGCTGCGCGCAGGCCTCCGCGACGTGTTCCGGCTCATGCGGGTCGAGCTGGTCAGGCCGGCCGGTGGCGACGTTGCAGAAGGCGCAGCCGCGGGTGCAGACCGATCCCAGGATCATGAAAGTGGCGTGCTTCTGCTGCCAGCACTCGCCGATATTCGGGCAGGCAGCCTCCTCGCACACGGTGTGCAGGTTGTATTTGCGCACCAGCGCCTTGGTCTCGGCATACGCGGCGCTGGTCGGCGCCTTGACTCGAATCCAGTCCGGCTTGCGCAGCACGGGATTATCCGGCCGGTGCGCCTTTTCGGGGTGGCGAAGCTTCAGGTCAGGTGTCATCGCGAATCCAACAGTCGCTCTCTACATATGGATCACGCGGCCATAAGCCGCCAGCACCGCCTCGTGCATCATTTCCGACAAGGTCGGGTGCGGGAAGACGGTATGCATGAGCTCGGCCTCGGTCGTCTCCATGGTCTTGGCGATGGTATAGCCCTGGATCAGCTCCGTCACCTCCGCGCCGATCATATGTGCCCCGAGCAATTCGCCGGTCTTGGCATCGAACACGGTCTTGACCAGCCCCTCCGGTTCGCCCAGGGCGATCGCCTTGCCATTGCCGATGAAGGAGAATTTGCCCACTTTGACGTCGTAGCCTTTGTCCTTGGCGGCCTGCTCGGTGAGGCCGACGCTCGCCACCTGGGGCATGCAGTAGGTGCAGCCCGGGATGTTGGCGACGGCGAGCGGATGGACGCCCTTCACGCCGGCGATCTTCTCGACGCAGATCACGCCCTCATGGCTGGCCTTGTGCGCCAGCCAGGGCGGCCCGGCCAGGTCGCCGATGGCGTAGACGCCCGGCTCGCCGGTGGCGCCATAGCCGTCAACGACCACATGGGTCTTTTCGACCTTCACCTTGGTGCCCTCGAGGCCGAGATTCTCTACGTTGCCGACGATGCCGATGGCCAGGATCACGCGGTCGACCGTGATGTCCTGTGACTTGCCGCCGGCCTCGACCGTCGCGGTCACGTTGTCGGCGCCCTTCTTCAGCGCCTTCACGGTGGCGGAGGTCATGATCTTCATGCCTTGCTTCTCGAACGCCTTCTTGGCGAAGGCGGAGATCTCGGCATCCTCTACCGGCAGCACGCGGTCCAGCACCTCGACCACCGTCACCTCGGCGCCGAGGGTGCGGTAGAAGCTGGCGAACTCGATGCCGATCGCGCCGCTGCCGACCACCAGCAGCGACTTGGGCATGGTGGGGGGCACCATCGCCTCCTTGTAGGTCCACACCAGCTTGCCGTCCGGCTCCAGGCCCGGCAGGGCGCGCGCCCGCGCGCCGGTGGCGAGGATGATGTTCTTGGCGGTAAGGTCGGCGACCGGCTTGCCGTCCTTCTCCACCTTCAGCTTGCCCGGGCCGTTGAGCCGGCCATGGCCGTCGAACACCTCGACCTTGTTCTTCTTCAGCAGGTGCTTCACGCCGGCGGACAGCTGATTCGCGACCTTGCGCGAGCGGTCGACCACCTTCTTCAGGTCGAACGTCACGTTGCTGGCGCTGAAGCCGTAGGCGTCGGCATGCTTGAGCAGATGGCCGACTTCGGCCGAGCGCAGCAGCGCCTTGGTCGGGATGCAGCCCCAGTTGAGGCAGATGCCGCCCAGATGCTCCCGTTCCACGCAAGCGGCCTTCAGGCCAAGCTGTGCGGCACGGATCGCGGTCACGTATCCACCCGGTCCGCCGCCCACGATAATGAGGTCGAAACTGGTTTCAGCCATCGGTGAGTCCTCGGTTCTCTAGTTCAATCCCGCGGCATAGCCGCACTTCTCGATGATGTTCTGCAGGCTCGTCTTGGTCGCGTCCTTCTCGAAGTAGCTCTCCAGCTCGTCCGGCGGAACGGTACGGACCTTCTCGAACATTTCGTTGGCGACGCACTCGCAAGTCGCAGCGTACTGCGCCGGCGTGTTCTCGTCGTCAGGCGGCCGAACCTCCTTGACCAGCGCGTTGCAGGCCGTCAGCAGCTGCTTTTCAATCGTCCGCTCATAGACCTTGGCAGAAAAGGAACCCTCCTCAGTCGCATGATCCAGCGAGTATTTGTAGAGACCCACCAACCCCGCACCTATGATCACGATCGCCAGGACCAGCCACTTCAGCATTCCACCCGACTACTCGCTGACGCCGGACTGATTGGCGCATTTGGTGAAGATCGCCTGGGCGCTTTGCTGCGTCTCCTTCTGCTCGGCCATCGCGTCGAGGTCGCCAGGCGGCACGTGGCGGAACTTCTCGAACATGTCGTCCGCGAAACACCTGCACGAAGCCTCCAGCTGCTCCTCGGTATCGTCGGCCTTCACAAAAGGGCGCATGTTCTTCATGCACAGGCGCGACAGCTTCGCTTTCACCGTCTTTTCATAGACCCGTCCGGCCAGGGTTCCCGGCTCGGCCGGATGGGTCATCACATAGTGGTAGACGCCGAATCCGATGGCCGGACTGACGACCAGCAGGAACACCAGACTGGCCAGATACCACCGCAGCATCTACTCACCATTGCTCTCAGCCCCGAGGCCCATGCCCGCCATCATCGACTCCCGAGACTCACTGGAGACCGGCGTTTTGCATGCAGGTTTGCATGATCTCGCCCATCTTCTGCTGCATGTCTGGCTCCTGCAGGCGCGAATATTGCTCCGTCAGCGGCACATCCTTGATCTCATGATAGGTACCCTCCGCGCCGCATTCGCATGCGGTCTGCATTTGCTGATGCGTCACCTGATCCGCGGCCGCGGCATTTGCCCGACCGAGGCAGCTCTCCACGAAAGAGGTCTTGAAACCTTTCGCATACTCCTGGCCAATGTCCGAGTTCGGATCGATTGGCTTGCTGAGAAAGTAGTAGCCAAGACCGCCGAGCAGTACGAGCAGCCCGACGATGCCGCCGACAATAATGAGAACCCACTTCATGATCGCTCTCCCCTCTCCAGCAATCTAACCCTGCTCTGCCTTCTTGCGCGCGCGCTCCTGGCACTCGATGAAATGCGGCCGCATTTTGCTGGCGGCCGGTTCCTGCTCAGGGTTGGTGGCGAAGGCGATGATCTCCTCGGCGTTAAGGAAGCTCACCACCGCCTGGCTAGTGCACGTGCAATATTTCGTCATGACCTCGTGCGCTTCGGGATTGGCGGGATCGAGGTTGGCGGCTTTCCATTCCGCCTCCATCGCCGCCTGGCAGCGCTGCGTGAAGTAATCGAAGAACTGCTTCTCCAGCGGATCGCCAGCCGAAGCGGCGGTCGCGCCGGCCAGCAGGAGCACCAGAGCCAGCGCACCCCGCATCGGACCTACACCAGCATCGCCAGCGGATTTTCGATCAGCTTCCTGAACGCGGCCAGATATTCGGCGCCGATGGCGCCGTCCACCACCCGGTGATCGACCGACAAGGTGCAACTCATCACCGTCGCCACCGCGAGCGCGCCGTTCTTGACGACGGCCCGCTGCTCGCCGGCGCCGACCGCCATGATGCAGCCCTGCGGCGGATTGACGATCGCGGCGAAGTCCTTGATGCCGAACATGCCGAGGTTGGAGAGCGAGAAGCTGCCGCCGGTATAGTCCTCCGGCTTCAGCTTGCCGGCCTTGGCGCGGCCGGCGAGATCCTTCATCTCGGCCGAGATGTCGGACAGGCGCTTGTCCTCGGCGTGGCGGATGATCGGCGTGATAAGGCCGTTCGGGATCGCGACCGCGACCGAGATGTCCGCGGACTTGTACAACTTCACGCCCTCGTCGCTCCACGAAGCGTTGGCGGCCGGCACCTGCTTCAGCGCAACGGCGCAGGCCTTGATGACGAAATCGTTGACCGACAGCTTGAAGGCGCCCTTGCCTTCCTTCGGCGCGCCGGCGTTGACCTCTTCGCGCACCTTCAGCAGGCGGTCGATGTCGCAATCGATCGTGAGATAGAAGTGCGGGACGAACTGCTTCGATTCCTGCAGCCGGCGCGCGATGGTCTTGCGCATCATGCTGTGCGGATGGAGCTCGAACTCCGGCTCGCCGAACGCTTGGAATCCCGGCACCGAAGGCGCCTTGGCGCCGGTTGGCGCGGCCTTCGCGGTGCCGCTCGCGGCGGCCTTGTCGACATCAGACTTGACCACGCGGCCGTGCGGACCTGAGCCGACGACGCGCGACAGGTCCAGCCCGTGCTGCTGCGCCAGGCGCTTGGCAAGTGGGCTGGCGAAGATGCGCGCGCCGGATGCAGCTGCGGGCGCTGGTGTTGGTGCTGCCGCTGCGGGAGCGGCGGCAGGTTGTTTCGGCGCTTCGGCCTTCGCGGGTGCTGCTTCGGCCTTGGGGGCTGGGGCCGCAGCGGCTTTCGGGGCGGGCGCTGCGCCGGCCTTGATGGCGCCGGCGTCCTCGCCCTCCTCTAGCAGCACGGCGATCACGTCGTTGACCTTCACGCCCTGCGCGCCATCGGGCACCAGGATCTTGCCGATCTTGCCTTCTTCGACCGCTTCGACCTCCATGGTCGCCTTGTCGGTCTCGATCTCGGCGATCACGTCGCCGGGCTTCACCGCGTCGCCTTCCTTCTTGAGCCAGCGCGCGAGATTGCCCTCGGTCATGGTGGGAGAGAGGGCGGGCATCAGGATATTGATGGGCATGGCCCGGCCTCCTTACTTGTAGGTGACGCGCTTGACGGCTTCGACGATGGCCTCGGCCTGCGGCAGCGCCAGCTTCTCCAGATTGGCGGCATAGGGCATCGGCACGTCCGCGCCGTGCACGCGCACCACCGGCGCATCGAGCCAGTCGAACATCTGCTCCATCGCGACTGCGGCCAGCTCGGAGCCGATGCCGGCGAACGGCCAGCCTTCCTCCACCGTCACCAGGCGGTTGGTGCGCTTCACGGAGTTGACGATGGTCTCAGTGTCGAGCGGCCGAATGGTGCGCAGGTCGATGACTTCCGCTTCGATGCCCTGCTTGGCGAGTTCCTCGGCGGCGGTCAACGCGACGCCGACCATGCGCGAGAACGCCGTGATGGTGACGGCATCGCCGGGCCGCACGATCTTGGCCTTGCCGATCGGCACGATCCACTCGGGATCGGTCGGCACCTGGAAGGTCTGGCCGTAGAGCACCTCGTTCTCGAGGAAGATGACCGGATTGGGATCGCGGATCGAGGCCTTGAGCAGGCCCTTGGCATCGGCCGCCGACCAGGGCGAAACCACCTTCAAGCCCGGGCAATGCGCGTACCAGCTCGCGTAGCACTGCGAGTGCTGCGCCGCCACGCGCGCCGCGGCACCGTTCGGGCCGCGGAACACGATCGGAGAGCCCAGCTGCCCGCCGGCCATGTAGAGCGTCTTGGCGGCGGAGTTGATGATGTGGTCGATCGCCTGCATGGCGAAGTTGAAGGTCATGAACTCGACGATCGGCTTCAGGCCCGCCATCGCGGCGCCGACGCCCATGCCGGTGAAGCCGTATTCGGTGATCGGCGTGTCGATCACGCGCTTGGGGCCGAACTCCTGCAGCAGGCCCTGGCTAACCTTGTAGGCGCCCTGGTATTCCGCGACTTCTTCGCCCATCAGGAAGACGCTGGGGTCGCGGCGCATCTCTTCGGCCATGGCGTCGCGCAGCGCTTCGCGCACGGTCAGGGCCTGGGTCTCGCCCTTGTAGTCTGCTTCCGCCGGAACAGCGGCCGCCTTGGGGGCCGCGGCGGTTGGCGCGGCCGGCGCCTTGGCTTCGGCGGGCGCGGCAGCGGGCGCCGGAGCAGCCTTCGGCGCCGCGCCGGCTGCCTCGCCTTCACTGCGCACGATGGCGATCGGCGTGTTGACGGCGACACCTTCAGTGCCGGCCGGGATCAGGATCTGGTCCAGCACGCCTTCCTCGACGGCTTCGACTTCCATCGTCGCCTTGTCGGTCTCGATCTCGGCCAGGATGTCACCCGGCTTCACCGCATCGCCGACCGACTTGCTCCACTTGGCGAGCTTGCCTTCCGTCATGGTGGGAGACAGAGCGGGCATCAGAACTTCAACGGCCATTGTCGCCTCCCTTGCTCACGCTTCGACCAGGATGTCGGTCCACAGCTCCGACGGATCGGGCTCCGGCGACTGCTGTGCGAATTCGGTGGCAGCGCTGACGATCTCCTTGATCTCGCGGTCGAAGTCCTTGAGCTTCGCCTCGTCGGCCACCTTGCCGCTCAGGATGTATTCGCGCAGCCGGTCGATCGGGTCATGCTCCTGCCGCATTTTCGCGACTTCTTCCTTGCTGCGGTATTTCGCCGGGTCGGACATCGAGTGACCGCGATAGCGATAGGTCATCATCTCGAGGATGAAGGGGCCTTTGCCGCCGCGCGCATGAGCCAACGCCGCCGCGCCGGCCTTGCGCACCGCCATCACGTCCATGCCGTCGACCCGCTCGCCGGTGATCCCATAGGCGACGCCGCGCTTATAGAGCTCGGTGCCAGCCGATGAGCGCTCGATGCTGGTGCCCATGGCGTATTTGTTGTTCTCGATCACGTAGACCACCGGCAGCTTCCAGAGCGCCGCCATGTTGAAGCTTTCGTAGACCTGGCCCTGGTTGATCGCGCCGTCGCCGAGGTAGCACATGTTCACCTTGCCATCCTCGCGGTACTTGTGCGCGAAACCGAGGCCGGTGCCGAGCGGCACCTGGCCGCCGACGATGCCATGGCCGCCGTAGAAGCCCTTTTCGCGGCTGAACATGTGCATGGAGCCGCCCTTGCCCTTGGAGTAGCCGCCCTTGCGTCCGGTCAACTCGGCCATCACGCCCTTGGCGTCCATGCCGCAGGCCAGCATGTGGCCGTGATCGCGGTACGACGTGATGACGGTATCGCCCTGCTCGGCCGCCGCCTGCATGCCCACCACCACGGCTTCCTGGCCGATGTAGAGATGGCAGAAGCCGCCGATCAGACCCATGCCGTAGAGCTGGCCGGCCTTTTCCTCGAACCGGCGGATCAGCAGCATGTCGCGATAATATTTGAGGATATCTTGGGGCGTGGATTCGCCGCCGGCCTTGGCAGCGCGGCTTTGCGCGGGTTTCGCCATGGTGGACCCCTGACTGGCTGGAGTGGCGAGCTAGGAACAATAGGCGGGTTGAACCGCTTTTGACGAATTATGGTTAGCGAAACCGCAAAAAGCAAGGGAGATAAGCTTTTGTTTTCAATGGCAAATACATGATTAACTTAAAAACGGTTAATCAGGGAATTTTCGCTATCTTTGCGGTGTGCTGCCGGCAGGTTTATTGCTCGGCAGGAAGATCACGACATCGTCGGGATCGCTGAAATTGAGCATGACGCGCGCGCGCTCTTCCAGCATGTCGAGATCGAGCGAGGAGTTGTTGAGCAGCGCGACCCGCTGCTCCAGCGCGGCGCGATCAGTTCCGCTCTTCGTCAGCTCGACCTGCGCCGCCTCGAGCTGCTGGGTGACGCGCAGCCAGGCGAGGATGCCGCGATCGCCCTGGACGGCGTGATAGATGAAGTAGCCGGCGACGCACGCGCCCAGAAGCTGGGCCGCCAAAGACTTGAGTCGCCGGCTGAATTCGCGAGAAACCTGCATCACGAGACGGAATCACACTCCGATTCGTCTCGTCAACAGAATTGCGCGTGTTATCGCCCTTTGCGCGCCAAGGCCGCGCGGCCGCCATAGCGCGCGGCGGAGCCGAGGCCCTCTTCGATGCGCATCAGCTGGTTGTATTTGGCGATGCGGTCGGAGCGCGACAGCGAGCCGGTCTTGATCTGCCCGCAGTTGGTGGCGACGGCGAGGTCGGCGATGGTCGAATCCTCGGTCTCGCCCGAGCGGTGGGACATGACGGCGCGGTAGCCGGCCTTGTGCGCCATCTCCACCGCGGTCAGGGTCTCGGTCAGGGTGCCGATCTGGTTGACCTTGACCAGGATGGCGTTGGCGATGCCGCGCTCGATGCCGGTCGACAGGCGCTCCGGATTGGTGACGAACAGGTCGTCGCCGACCAGCTGCACGCGGTCGCCGATGGCGCGGGTCAGCGCCTTCCAGCCGTCCCAATCGTCTTCCGCCATGCCGTCTTCGATCGAGAGGATCGGATAGGACGACACCAGCTTGGAATAGAGCGCGACCATGCCGGCGCTATCCAGCACCTTGCCCTCGCCCTCCATGTTGTATTGGCCGTTCTTGTAGAACTCGGTCGACGCGGTATCGAGCGCCAGCGCCACTTCCTCGCCCGGCTTGAAGCCGGCTTTCTCGACCGCCTTCATGATGAAGTCGAGCGCGTCCTCCGCGCTCTTGAGGTTGGGCGCGAAGCCGCCCTCGTCGCCGACATTGGTGTTGTGACCGGCCGCCTTCAGCTGCGCCTTCAGCGCGTGGAAGCATTCGGCGCCCCAGCGGATCGCCTCGGCGCAGCTCGCGGCCGCGACCGGCATGATCATGAATTCCTGGAAGTCGATTGGATTGTCGGCATGTGCGCCGCCGTTGATGATGTTCATCATCGGCACCGGCAGGACGCGCGCCTGCGCGCCGCCGACATAACGGTAGAGCGGCAGGCCCGCCTCCGCCGCAGCGGCCTTTGCCACGGCGAGGCTCACGCCCAGGATCGCATTCGCGCCGAGCCGCGCTTTGTTCGGCGTGCCGTCGAGCTCGATCATGATCTGGTCGATGCGCACCTGGTCGGCGCCGTCGAGGCCGCCGGTCGCATCCTGGATCTCGCCATTCACCGCGTCGACCGCGTTGAGCACGCCCTTGCCAAGATAGCGCTTCTTGTCGCCGTCGCGCAGCTCGACCGCCTCGTGCGCGCCGGTAGAGGCGCCGGATGGCACGGCAGCGCGACCGCTGGCGCCGCTTTCCAGCGTGACCTCCACCTCCACGGTCGGATTGCCGCGGCTGTCCAGGATTTGCCGCGCGTGGACGTCGACGATCGCACTCATGCCTAGCTCCCTAAAGACTGGTCGCGCCCGTTATATCGCAGGCACCCCGGGGGTCCAGGGAAAATCCGGCGACCGGCACAAATCAGCGCAAACCGTGGGATTTCAGGGTGTCTTCGACAGTCCGGTCGAGCAGGCCGCGCTCGGCGGCGGCAAGGTCTGTCATGACTTCCTTGGTCTGCCGCGGAACGTCCTGGATATCCGCCAGGCTGAGATTGAGGGCGGTGACCAGGTCGTTGAGTGTAACGTCGTTGAGGTCGCGCGCCAGAACCCAGCGGCGATTGTCGCTGCGAACCACGAAGCGTGACCCGCGCAGCATGTCCATGACGTAGGTGAGCTTGCCGATTTCGGCGCCCAACTCGCGGCTCAGATAGTCCAGTTTCTCTCCACCGCTCGTCGTGCTCTGGATCTTGCGCAGGCTGGCGAGCGCGCCAAGAGCCAGACCCAGCACATCGCCTCGCCGCGGCCGCTCGTCCGGATCGCGCCGGCCGGAACGCCACTCCGGCAGCGATGCGGTGATCTCCGCGCCGATCAGCACCACCAGCCAGCCGAGGTACATCCAGACGAGAAAGATCGGCAGCGTCGCCAGCGCGCCGTAGAGCGTCTGGTAGCCGGTCAGCATCCCGAGATAATACCCGAAGCCTCGCTTCAGGAGTTCGAACATCACGGCCGCAATGACGGCGCCGCACGCCGCATCCGACCAGCGCACCGGCCGCGTCGGGATCAGGCGATAGAACAGCAGGAACCCGACCGCCTCGAGAAGGAACGGCGCAATCCAGGAATAAAGCCGCAACGCGTCCGACATGTAGCTCGACGATTGGGCGAGCGCGAACGCATAGCTGGAGATCGAGAACGCAATGCCGAACAGGATCGGGCCTAATGTGATCAGCGCCCAATAGACCGGGAACCTCTGGATCTTGAACCCGCGCCCGCCGCCCCAGATCCGATCGAACGCGGTCTGTATGGTGTTGATGAGCAGAAGGGCGGTTACCGCCAGACCAAGGATGCCGACGCCCGTGGTCTCGCCGGCGTTGCGGATGAAAGTCTGGAGATGCTCTTCGACCATGACCGCCAAGCTGGGCGCCGCATTCTCGATCAAGCTCCGCAGCAATGTATCGCGCATGCCGCTGAAGGCCGGGAACGCCGCGAACATGGCGAGGCCGATCGCCATCATCGGCACCATCGCCAGCAGCGACGTGTAGCTGAGCGACGAAGCAACCGAGGCGCAGGAATCCCGGCTGAACCGCCGGACCACGTAGCCGACCAGGGTGTAGGCGCGGTGCTGTCGCGTGCGCTCGATCAGGTTCTGGAATTGGCCGAACCTGCCCCGATCCGGCTCATCGTCGGTTGGGCTCGCCGCCGGCACTGCGGAGTCTCGGCTGTCGCCTTCCATGGCGAAAACCCTAGGCCGGTTCGAGGTTTACGGTCAATCGTGGACCTTGGTCCTCAAGAACGCGACCCGCGGCGATACTGCAGCGCGGCAGCTCGATCAGGCCGTGGCCGAGCGCTTCGTAGGTCGCGACCATTGCGTCGCAGGTCCAGACAGCTTCTGCGAAGCTCTGCTTGCGCTCGGCGTCGGGCTCGTAGATTTCGGCGCAAGGCGGCGCAATGAAGACGCGGCGGTTGTAGCGGAACTGCGTGGCGGCTTGCCGGACATGCGCCGGGGCGCGTGGCACCGGCCCGTCGATCGCTTGCTGATTCTGGATGATGGCGCGGCCCGCCTCGACGGTACGCGCGAAGCCTGCCCGCGCCAAGGCATCGATCAGCGTGGTCTTGCCGGAACCGGGTCCGCCGGTGATGACGAATAGATGTGCGGCGTGAACAGCCACGCAATGACTCCTAATAATTTGGAAGGAGAGTTGGAACGCTGGGCGGCGGTGTCCGATTACGGCGCGATATTCTCGATCGGCCGGGACTTGGCGATCTTGTCGAACGCGAGCAGGGTTTCGAGCACACGGCGGAGGTGCTTGAACGGCACCATGTTGGGGCCGTCGGACGGCGCGTGGTCGGGGTCCTGGTGCGTCTCCATGAAGACGGCGGCGACGCCGATTGCGACGGCGGCGCGCGCCAGCACCGGCACGAACTCGCGCTGGCCGCCGCTCGTGGTGCCCTGTCCGCCCGGCTGTTGTACCGAATGCGTCGCGTCGAACACCACCGGATAACCGGTCTCCGCGAGAATCGGCAAAGCGCGCATGTCGCTGACCAGCGTGTTGTAGCCGAAGCTGGCGCCACGCTCGCACAGCAGCACGCTGTCGTTGCCGGCGTCGTGGCACTTGGCGGCGACGTTCTTCATGTCCCAGGGCGCGAGGAACTGGCCCTTCTTGATGTTGACCGCGCGGCCGGTCAATGCCGCCGCCACCACCAGATCCGTCTGCCGGCACAGGAAGGCGGGGATCTGCAGCACGTCGACCGCTTCGGCGACCGGCGCACACTGTTCCGGCGCGTGCACGTCGGTCAGCACCGGCACGTCGAAGGTCGCGCGCAACTCTGCCAGGATCGGCAGGCTCTTTTCCATGCCGAGGCCGCGCGCGGCGGTCGAGCTGGTGCGGTTCGCCTTGTCGAAGCTGGTTTTGTAGATAAGGCCGATGCCGAGGCTGCGCGTAAGCTCGGTCAGCGCCTGGCACATCTCGTGCGCGTGGGCGCGGCTCTCAAGCTGGCACGGGCCGGCGATCAAGGCGAACGGCCTGTCGTTGCCGATCTCCAGATTGTGGATCTTCACGCGGCGCGGCTTGGTCATGACAGCCACCTTACACCAGGCGCGATTGCGTCACGGCCGCGCCGATGAATGAAACGAACAGCGGGTGCGGCTCGAACAGGCGCGACTTCAGCTCCGGATGGAACTGCACGCCAATGAACCACGGATGGTCGGGAATTTCCACGATCTCTGGCAGGATGCCGTCGGGCGACATGCCGGAGAACAGCAGTCCCTGTTGCTCCAGCTTTTCCTTGTAGTTGATGTTCACCTCATAGCGGTGGCGATGGCGCTCGGAGATCGCGGTCTTGCCGTAGATCTGGGCGACCGCGCTGCCCGGCTTCAGGGATGCTTCGTAGGCGCCGAGGCGCATGGTGCCGCCGAGATCGCCGCCGGCCTTGCGGGTTTCCAGCTGGTTGCCGCGCACCCACTCGGTCATCAGGCCGACCACCGGCTCCGGACAGGGTCCGAATTCCGTCGAGCCGGCGTTCTTCACGCCGACCAGGTTGCGCGTCGCCTCGATCACCGCCATCTGCATGCCGAAGCAGATGCCGAAATACGGGATCTGGCGCTCGCGCGCGAAGCGGGCCGAGTTGATCTTGCCCTCCGAGCCGCGCTCGCCGAAGCCGCCGGGCACCAGGATGCCGTGCACGCCTTCCAGGTGCTGGACCGTGTCCTCGCGCTCGAAGATCTCGGAATCGATCCAGTTGAGGTTGACCTTCACGTTGTTGGCGATGCCGCCGTGACGCAGCGCTTCCGCCAGCGACTTGTAGGCATCGAGCAGCGAGGTGTATTTGCCGACCACGGCGATGTTCACGACGCCTTCCGGCGCGCGGATGCGGTCGACGATCTGCTGCCACTTGGAAAGGTCCGGCTCGTTCCCCTCGATGCCGAAATGCCGGCACACTTCGCGGTCATAGCCCTCGGCATGATAGGCGAGCGGCACGGCATAGATGGTGTCGACGTCAAGCCCTTGGATCACCGCGCTTGGCCGCACGTTGCAAAACTGCGCGATCTTGCGTCGGCTGTCGGCCGGAATCTCGCGATCGGAGCGGCACAGCAGCAGGTCGGGCTGGATACCGACGGCCTGCAGCTCTTTCACCGAGTGCTGCGTCGGCTTGGTCTTGAGTTCGCCCGCGGCGGGGATGAACGGCACCAAGGTCAGGTGCACGAACATCGCGCGTTCCTTGCCCAGCTCGTTGCCGAGCTGGCGGATCGCTTCCAGGAACGGCAGGCTCTCGATGTCGCCGACCGTGCCGCCGATCTCGCACAGCACGAAATCCTCGTCGCCCAGGTCGGCCTTGATCCATTCCTTGATCGCATCGGTGACGTGCGGGATGACCTGGATGGTGGCGCCGAGATAGTCGCCACGGCGCTCCTTGGCGATCACGTTGGAATAGATCTTGCCGGTCGTGACGCTGTCGGTCTTGCGCGCGGAGATGCCGGTGAAGCGTTCATAGTGACCGAGGTCGAGGTCGGTCTCCGCGCCGTCGTCGGTGACATACACTTCGCCGTGCTGGTACGGGCTCATGGTGCCCGGATCGACGTTCAGGTAGGGATCGAGTTTGCGCAGGCGCACCTTGAAGCCCCTGGCCTGCAAGAGCGCGCCAAGAGCCGCCGACGATAGTCCCTTCCCCAACGAAGAAACCACGCCGCCGGTGATAAAAATGAAGCGAGACATGGGCCGACTTTATGAAACGAGTCGGGCGGCCCCAGCAAGGAAACAATCTCCTCTGGGATCACCCGAGTCGGATTGACGAAAAACCCTTGGCGGGAGAGATTTAATCCCCCGCCGGCACCGCTGGAGTCGCTGGCTGTGCCGGTGCAGTTTCCGCCGGTGCAGTGCCGCCGGTTGCCGCTCCGCCATCCGTCGTTCCAGTCGCCGGCGCAGTTCCTTCCGCAGGCGCCGTCGCTGGCGCCGTCGTCCCGATGGTTCCGGGCACGATCTCGCTCGGCCCAGCGTTGTGGGTGCTGATCCACGCCAGCGTCAGGCTGATCACGAAAAACGCCGTCGCCAGGATGCCGGTCATCTTGCTGAGCCCGTCCGCCTTGGCGCGCCCGGACATCAGGCCGCCGAGGCCGCCACTGCCGCCGCCGCCCAGGCCGCCGATGCCGCCCTCCTTCTTCTGCAGAAGGATCGCGCCCACCAAGGCGATGGCGATCAGGACGTGAATTACCACAAGGACGATCATGCTCTATCCAACCATTGCGGGGAACGGCGCGGGTTCTATCCGCTTTTCAAGGGCTTCGCCAGCCGGAATATTGGCCTAGGCGCCCGCCGCGGCAAGGGCGATCGCCCAGAATTCCTCGGCCTTGAGGCTGGCCCCGCCGACCAGGGCGCCGTTGACCTCGGGTACGTGCATCAGGCTGCCGGCATTGGACCCTTTGACCGAACCGCCGTAGAGGATGCGCATCTCCGGCCCATCCTTGAACCAGGCCTTGAGCAGCCCGCGGATATGGGCATGGACCGTGGCCACGTCCTCGGGCGTCGGCGTGCGGCCGGTGCCGATGGCCCAGACCGGCTCGTAGGCAATGACCAGGTTGGCGGCCTCGGCGTCGGCCGGGACCGAGCCTTCGAGCTGCGACGAAATGACATCCAGGGTGGCGCCGCGGTCGCGCTCGGCCTCGGTCTCGCCGACGCACACGATGGCGATCAGGCCCGCCTCATGCGCCGCCTTGGCCTTGGCGGCCACCAGCTCGCTGCCTTCCCCATGGTCGGCGCGGCGCTCGGAATGGCCGACGATCACGTAGCGGCCGCCGGCATCCGCCAGCATCGCGGCCGAGACATCGCCGGTATGGGCACCGGATTGCTTGGCATGGCAGTCCTGGCCGCCCACCGCGAGCGCGCTGCCGGCGGTCAGCGCCGCGGCCTGGGCCACATAGGGCGCGGGCGGGCAGACCAGCAGGTCGGCCGCGAGCCCCGGCTGCGACGCCAAGCGGCCCTTGAGGTCCTGTACCAGGGCCTCGGTCTGGGCGCGGCTGCCGTTCATTTTCCAGTTTCCGGCGATCAGTGGGCGCAGGCGCGAGGCACTCATGGCTCATCCTTCCAGAGGCGGGAGACGCTTGTTAGCACAGGGCTTTTTGGCCGTCAGCCGTTCCGTTCGACCCCATCGGCACGCCGCACCGCCGTTGCCACGACCCTTGCTGCTATGGGGGTGCATCCCTATGATGCGCGCCGATTTTTCAATGATTGGGGCATCATGCTCACTTCCATCCGCAAAGGGTCCAAGTCCTGGCTTGTCTATGGCCTGTTCGGCATTCTCATCGTCGCGTTCGCGGCGTGGGGCATTGGCGATATTTTCGCGAACCGCGGCCTGAGCAAACCAGTGCTGGAGGTGGGCGAATTGACCTATAGCCCCCAGGAGTTCGATCGCGATCTGCGCCGCCGCTTGCAGCAGTTCCGCCAGCAAGGCCTCGACATCAATGCTGAGCAGTTCGCCGCGCTCGGCGGCATCGACCAGATCATCAGCCAGCAGACCAGCCAGATGCTGCTGCGCCACTATGCCGACCAGCTCGATCTCACCATCCCGCAGGCGGTCGCGGTCGCCGACATCCAGAACAACCCGGCGTTCCGCAACGGCCTCGGGCAGTTCGACCGCAACCAGTTCCTCGCGGTCCTCAGCGAGAACGGCCTCAGCGAGGCGGGCTATGTGCAGATCCGTCAGGATGAGATGCGGATGCAGCAGCTGACTGGGCCGACCTTTGGCGCGCTGGCCATGCCGCCGGTTCTGGTGGACCGGGTATACGCCTATCTCAACGAGACGCGCACCGCGGAGTTCCTGGTCATCCCGGATGCCAGCATGGCCGAGGTAAAGGATCCGGACCAGGCGACGCTGGATAAGTTCTACAAGGACAACATCGCGCAGTATCAGCGGCCGGAATACCGCGCCTTCACCGCCCTCCACCTGAAAGCCGAGGACTTCGCCAAGGACGTCAAGATCGCAGACGACCAAGTGAAGAAATCGTTCGACGAGCGTCAGGCAGAATTCGCCACGCCGGAATCGCGCGCGGTCGAGCAGGTCGTGGTGCAGGACCAGGCCAAGGCCGATGCGATCATCGCGGCGGTCAAAGGCGGCAAGAGCTTTGCCGACGCCGTGAAGGAGACGACGGGCGGCACGCCGGTCGATCTCGGCGACATCACCAAGGATAACCTGCCCGCCGATATCGCGGAGCAGAGCTTCGCCCTGCCCGCAGATGGCGTCTCCGACCCGATCAAGAGCGCGTTCGGCCTGCATGTCGTGCACGTCAAGGCGATCACGCCGGGCTCGACCAAGACGTTCGACGAGGTGAAGGATCAGCTGCGCCAGGAACTCGCTCTGGGCCAGGCGGGCGACGCGATGGTCTCGGTGATCGACCAGCTCGACGATAGCCTCGCCGGCGGCGCCTCGATCGAAGAAGCCGCGAAGCAGCTGCAGCTTCCCGTGCAGAAGTACGACGCGGTGGATTCCTCCGGCAAGGATCGCGACGGCAAAGACGTCAACGTCATCCCGGAGATCCAGCAGCTCGCCCAGCAAACCGAATCCGGCCAGACCAGCCTCGTCACCACGCTCAGCGACGGTTCCTATGCGCTCGTGCAGGTCACCGGCGTGACGCCGGCGGAAGCCAAGCCGTTGACCGAGGTCGCGGAACAGGCGAAGCAGGACTGGCTGACCAAGGCGCGGCGCGACGCCGCCGATGCCAAGGCCAAGGAGATCGCCGACAAGACCAAAGCCGGCGACCTGGCCGCGCTCGGCAAGAGCATTGGCCTAGTGCTGCAGACCAGCAACCCATTCACGCGCGACAAGGGCGACGGCGCGATCGATCCATCGCTGGCGCAGAAACTGTTCGCGGTGAAGCAGGGCGAGGCCGCGACCGGGCGCACCGCCGACGGCGCAATCGTCGCGCGCGTCTCGGCCATCACGCCGGCCAAGCCGGAGGACAGCAAGGACAAGGTTGCGGAACTCTCCAAGAGCCTCTCCAACACCATGCGCAAGGATCTCTACGCCGAGTTCCTGTTCGCGCTCGGCCAGGAGGTCAAGGTCGTGCGCAACGACGACGTGATCCAGAAAATGATCGCGACCGAGCAATGAACGTCGAGCCCGCGTTCGAGAAGTTCGCCGCCACCTATGATGCCGGGAAGCCGCAGGTCGTCTGGACCCGCCTGATCGCGGACCTCGAGACGCCGGTCTCCGCCCTGCTCAAGCTGGCGGACGGGCGCCCCAATTCATTTCTGCTGGAGTCGGTCGAAGGCGGCCGCTCGCGCGGGCGCTACTCTCTCATCGGGCTCAAGCCCGACGTGATCTGGCGCTGCCGCGGCGACAAGGCGGAGATCAACCGCGATGCGCGCTTTCAGCCCGACCGGTTCGTGGCGGAGACAAACGGAGCGCAGGCGTCGCTGCGCGCCCTGATCGCGGAATCACGCATCGAGCTGCCGCAGGGCCTGCCGCCGATGGCGTCCGGCCTGTTCGGCTATATGTCGTACGACACGGTGCGGCTGGTGGAGAAGCTGCCGGACCTCAAGCCCGAGAAGCTCAACCTGCCGGACAGCATCTTCCTGCGTCCGACGGTGATGGCGATCTTCGACAGCGTCGAGGACATGATCACGGTGGTGACGCCGATCTGGCCCGCTGCCGGCGGCAACGCGCGCGCGGCCTACAACCAGGCGATGGAGCGGCTGTCCGACATCGTCCACGACCTGGATCGCGCCCTGCCGCAGCAGCGCTCCAACAACGGCGTGTTGCTCGACCTGCCGGAGCCGGAATCGAACATGGCGCCGGAGGCGTTCCGCGCCATGGTGGACCGCGCCAAGGAATACATCCTGGCCGGCGACATCTTCCAGGTCGTGCTGTCGCAGCGCTTCCGCCTGCCGTTCCAGTTGCCGCCGCTGGCGCTCTACCGCTCGCTGCGCCGGCTCAACCCCTCGCCGTTCCTGTTCTATCTCGACTTCGGCGGCTTCTCGGTCATCGGCTCCAGCCCGGAGATCCTGGTGCGGCTGCGCGACGACACGGTCACCATCCGCCCGATCGCCGGCACCCGGCCGCGCGGCAAGACGCCGGACGAAGACCGCGCGCTGGCCGCCGACCTGCTGGCCGACCAGAAGGAGCTGGCGGAACACCTGATGCTGCTCGATCTCGGCCGCAACGATGTCGGCCGGGTCGCCAAGGTCGGCAGCGTCCGGGTCACCGAGCGCATGAAGATCGAGAACTACTCGCACGTCATGCACATCGTCTCCAACGTGGAAGGCACGATCGATCCGAAGCACGATGCCATGGACGCGCTGATGGCGGGCTTCCCCGCCGGCACCGTCTCCGGCGCCCCGAAAGTGCGCGCGATGGAGATCATCGAGGAGCTCGAGCCGGAGAAACGCGGCATCTATGGCGGCGCCGTCGGCTATTTCGCCGCCAACGGCAGCATGGATACCTGCATCGCGCTGCGCACCACCGTGGTGAAGGACGGCGTCATGTACGTGCAGGCCGGCGCCGGCATCGTCGCCGACAGCGTGGCGGAGAGCGAGCATCAGGAGTGCCAGCACAAGGCCCGCGCCCTGGTGCGCGCCGCGCAGGAAGCCGTTCGCTTCGCCGCCAGCGGCCGCGGCAATTCCTAACTCGGACCGTGCCGACCTTCCGACCGGTCCGGCGAGCACTGCGCTTCTTCCGCCGACTACGAGAACGCTTGGCGCAGGCGGTCTTCACCGAGTGCCGGCCCAAGTGGGCCTTTCTCGACGCCGCCACGCATGCCGCGCTCAAAGGCCGTCTCGCCGCGGAAGATTCCGCCGACAAAACGGCGATCGTGATCGGGCGATCTCCTTCGCTGGCGCAGGCCCTAGGCCTTCACAAGACGCGCCTGCTGGTCCTGGAGTATCCGGAATTCACCAACGAGAACCTGGCGCTGCTGAGCGACAACTACGACTTCCTGATCGCGGACCGCGCCCTGCATCTGTGCGACAGCCTGGACGACGCGGCGCGCGAAACGCTGCGCGTGCTGCGTCCCGGGGGTTGGTTCGTGCATACGACCAGCATCGTCGACCTCACTCTAGGATCGCGATGGGACATTCGGCGATCGACCGGCTTGCGACGGTTGTTCGATGCCGGCGCGGTGGCGCTGAGCCATGGTCGGGCCGGCGGTGCGCTGATGTCGTGGGTCGTTGGCCGAAAGGCAGAAACGCCCAGTGCCGCCATTCCCACGGTCGATACGATCCAGCGCAAGCAGCGCTGGTACCCGCGCGCGAGGAGCCCGGTTGGCGCCAAGCTTGGCCTGGTTGGCATCGTGCGCAACGAGGCGCCCTATCTCCTCGAATGGATCGCGCACCATCGCGCGCTCGGCTTTGATCGCATCGTCATCTATGACAACAACAGCAACGATGCGTCCTGGCGCATCTTGCGGAGACTCGCTAAGGCCGGCGAGATCGATGCCGTTTATTGGCACGTCGGGTCTCACGTGCACAAACAGGCATCGGCATACAACCACGCGCTTGCGCGGCTGCGCGATGGCCCGGAATGGTGCCTGTTCGCCGATCTCGATGAGTTTCTCATGCTTGACGATGGCGTGTCGATCGACGCCATCCTGCCGTCGGACCCAACGATCGGTGCGGTGGCCCTTGCCTGGCGGGTGTTCGGATCGGCGGGTCTGCGAAACCGCGATCTCGGCCTCTCGATCGAGCGATTCACCAAGGCCGATCGATCCAATGAAGGCACCATAAAATCGCTGGTACGGCCGCGCGCCGTCGCCTACATGGGCGTTCATTTTCCTCGGCTTTCGCCGGGCAGCAGGTTGGTCGATCCGCTCGGCAACACAGTTCCGCCACGGAATCCAGCCGTGCCGCCTCTGCAAGGCCCGGCCCGCCTCCATCACTATTGCACGCGCTCCTGGGAGGAGTTCGAGTGCAAGCGCGCGCGCGGTCGCGGCGGCGGTCCACACCGCGCCAAGCGTGATCAGAGCTTGTTCGTCGAAATGGATCGCAACACGGTCACGCTGACGGATGCCTTGCGGCTGGCGCCCGCGGTGAGACGGGAAACCGATCGTCTCCGGGAAATTGTGCGGGGGTCTAACCGTGAGCGATGAACCGGACCGGCTGCGGCGCGTCGTCCGCGACTTCCTGCAATCGCCGAACTCTTCGAACAATGCCGGCGAGCGCGCCATGGTCGGGGCGGTGTGCGCGGCGCTGGACGGCTGCGTGCCCAGCGCCCCCGCTGCGGTGCCACGCGCCTTGCCGGCTGCCGCTTTGCTGGCGCCCGCCTTGGCGCGCATTCAGCTGCCGGAATTGTTGCCGGTGCGGGACGCGATCGCCGCCGCGGCACATCTCTTCACGTGGCGACAGAACCCCAACTACAGCGCCGCCAACATGGGCGCGGCGTTCATGGCGGGTTACGGCTATGTCGAGTTCGCTGGACCGAAGGAGGCGCTGTTCCACGCGCCGGAGATCCGGGTCGGGCTCCTGCTTCTGGGACCGCGCCTGCACTATCCCGCGCACGCCCACCCGGCGGAGGAGATCTATCATCCGCTCACCGAGGGCGGGCTGTGGCGACGTGCTCAGGAGGACTGGCGAACCGTTCCCGCCGGCCGCGCGATCCATCATCCGCCAATGATCGTGCACGAGACCAAGGCCACCGACTCCACTCTGCTGGCGCTCTATTGCTGGCGTGGCAATACGGTGACAGAAGCGCAGCTAACCGCTTGGTGCGAATGACAGTCATTGCGCAGCTTATCGTTGCAGGGCAGCCCTAAGCGGACTAGCCTTCGTCGACGAGTCCGTGGAGCAAGAGCCGTGGAGGCCGCCATGAAAGTCGACGCCAGTGTCGTCAAGCATCTCAACAAGCTGCTAAAGAACGAGCTGACCGCGATCAATCAGTATTTTCTGCACGGTCGCACTCTGCGGCACTGGGGGTTCGAGCGTCTCGGCAAGAAGATCTACGAGGAATCGATCGGCGAGATGAAGCATGCCGATCACCTCATCAAGCGTATCCTGCTGCTGGAGGGGCTGCCCAACCTGCAGGACCTCGGCAAACTGCTGATCGGCGAGACCGTGCCGGAATGCCTGAAGAGCGATCTCAAACTGGAATATGCCGCGCGTACCGACATGGTCGCCGCCGTCGCGCATTTCGAGACTGTGAAGGATTTCGTCTCGCGCGACATGGTCACCAACCTGCTCGAAGACACCGAGAAGCACATCGACTTCCTGGAGACGGAGCTGGAACTGGTGCAGAAGGTCGGGCTGCAGAACTACCTGCAGACCCAGATTGGCGAAGGGCCGTCGTCCTAGAGAGAGGTTATTCGGCCGCCATCAGGTGGCGTTCGCCGCTGGCGATGGTCTCGTCGAGGATCTCGCCCATCGCATCGATGCAGGAGCCGCATTGCGGGGCCGTGCCCTTGCCGCCGAATACCTGCTTGCAGCAGGTGGCGCCGGCGCGGGCGGCAGAGCGGATTTCGTGGTCGCTAATGCGATTGCAAATGCAGATGATCATGCCAGCTCGGTGACAATGCGAACCGTTCGCAGGGAAGATACGCAGGAGTTCGATCCAGCGCAAGCGCGAATGCGAACTGTTCGCAGGATTGTGAGGGCCGGCTACGCCCCGATATTCCCCTAGCTAGTTCAAGGCATTAGGGCCATTTCCTCAGAGATTTCAGCGCGCTATGCTGCGATCCGTCGCAGGAGGCTAAAAGTGATAGAGCTCGCCCCGCTGCTCGGCTGGCTGGAGGGTCCCGGCCGCCGCCTGATCGAGACCGAGGCCTTCGTGGAGGCCCTGGGCGAGCAGCTCGTGGAGATCGGGCTGCCGATCGACCGGATCACCACCGGCATCCCCATGCTGCATCCGCAGATCGCCTCCTCCAGCGTGGTGTGGGAGCCGGCGCGGCTGGCGCACGAGCGGCAGTGGCAGATGACCAGCCTAACCCGCTCGATGTACGAGCGCAGCCCGCTCTACGTCGTCTATCGCGGCGACGGGCCAGTCCGGGCGCGTGTGACGGCGGAACTGCAGCCTGGCGAATATCCCATCGTTTCGGACCTGCGCGAGGAAGGCTTCAGCGACTACATCGCCCTGCCCGCGCCGTTTTCCGACGGCACCATCAAGGCGATGACCTTCGCCACCCGCCAGGAGGGCGGGTTCAGGGATGCCGAGATCGCGGCGCTCCAGGTGCTGATGCCGCACTTCGCCTACCTGCTGGAGATCCAGACCCTGCGCCGCACCGCGCGCGTGCTGCTCGACACCTATGTCGGGCGCATCTCCGGCCAGCGCGTGCTGCAGGGCCAGATCAAGCGCGGCCAGGGCGAGGACGTGCGCGCCATCATCTGGTTCTCCGACCTGCGCGGTTTCACCGAGCTGTCGGACGCGCTGCCCAACGAGGCACTGATCGCGCTGCTCAACGATTATTTCGGCGCCCTCACCCGCGCGGTCGAGCAGCAGCAGGGCGAGACGTTGAAGTTCATCGGCGACGCCCTGCTGGCGATCTACCCGATCGCGACCGCCTCGAGCGGCCGCAAGGCGGCGCAACGCGCGCTCGCCTCGGCGCGCTCGGCGCAGGCGCGGATCGCGGAGATCAACCTCGCGCGCCGCGCGGCCGACCAGGCCATGATCCAGTGGGGCCTCGCGCTGCATGTGGGAGAGGTGCACTACGGCAACATCGGCGGCGAGACTCGGCTGGACTTCACTGTCATCGGCCCTGCGGTCAATCTGGCGGCACGGCTGCAGAGCCTGTCGGCGCGCTTGGGCGAAGGCTGCGTGATCTCGGACGATTTCGCCGCCCTGCTGCGCGACCGCAGCGAACTGCGAGATCTAGGCGCGCACGCGCTGAAGGGCATCGCGGACGAACGGCAGGTGTTTGGGTTGGCGTAGTCGCTCCGACCTCACCGCCCCCTCCATCGTCACCCCCCGGGCCTTGAGCTGGGCTCCATCGCGCAACCGCTCGTGCGGCGGATGAGTGGACCCCGGCTCAAGGCCGGGGTGACAGATGAGAATGGTCGACGAGCGTGCTTTACCGCAACTCCACTGGCTTCCCATGCGGCGTATGTTCATACGCCTCGATCCACGCCGCTTTCTTCGCCGCGAGCAGGTCGGCAGTGGCGATCTTCTTCTCCTGCACCAGATGCTCGAGCGCGGACAGGACGTGGTGATAGTAGGTCGACCCATCATCCAGATCGCCGGCCGCTTGCGCGCGCTTGATGGCGGCGCCGAGGGCGTCGGCCCATTCGACTGCGGTGTAGCAGCCGGACTGTTGTAGCGCGATCGCGAGCGCGAGCGCCTGCGCCTCCCACGGCTCGGCGAACAAGGGCTCGCCTTCGGCGCGGCGGATCGGCTGCAGCGCGGCGTCGGCGCATGCGCCCTCAGGCTGACTCAAGATAGCTCTCCCACAGATCGAGATGGACGCTGTCGCGCGGATTGGCGCGGTCGCCCCACAGCTCCCGCGCCGCAAAGCGCACCGTGTAGAGGTGCTGCGGCATGTCTCCCTTGCCGTGCGCGCTGGCGTCGGGCAGGACATGCGCGCCGTGGTGGCTGACAATGTTGCCGGTCTTGCCGCGGGCATAGCGCGGCAAACGCGTATGACCAGTGGGCTGCATGTTGTCCGCCCGCACGCGTTGGCCGATGGCGAACCGCGGCGTGTCGCTCACATCGCGTCCACTATGCGTGCGATCATGGAGGAACCCCCAGACCGCATCGGAACGCATCGCATCATCGCGCTTTGGCGTCTGGGTCTTGCCGCGCGCAAGCTCCTCCGCTGAGATCATGCCGGATTCCAGCAACGCCTGCTCGGCGATGTAGATCCATTGCTCGTAGTAGGTCTGCGTCAAATAGAGGGCCGGACGCAGCGTCTCGCGCAGATATCGGAAGCGGTCGACGGTAAAGCCGGCGGGAAAGGTCATTACTTCCAGGATGCCGCCGGCCCTGCCCTCCCACGCCTCGTGGAACGGCGGCTCGTTGCGCTCGGCGTCAATCGCACCGAAGCCGTGCATGCCGCCGAGGTCGTGGATCGCGTTCACTTCGCGGAGACCTTGCCGACGCCGATCATGGAATCGCGCGTTACCAGCGCAGCCAGCTGCTCCTCGTTCATCCGCTCGGTGCCGGCGGGCCGCTCCGGCAGCACGAGATAGCGTACCTCGGCGGTCGAGTCCCAGACGCGGATCTTCACGTGCTCCGGCAGCTCCAAGCCGAACTCCTTCAGCACGCCGCGCGGGTCGATGACCGCACGCGAGCGGTACGGCGCCGACTTGTACCAGGCCGGCGGCAGCCCCAGCACCGACAACGGATAGCAGGAGCACAAGGTGCAGACGACGAGGTTATGAACCTCCGGCGTGTTCTCGACCGCGACGATGTGCTGGCCCTGGCGGCCGAGGAAATCCAGCTCGCCGATCGCTTTGCTGCCATCGCTCAGCAGCCGCTGTTTGTAGGCCGGATCGACCCAGGCCTTGGCGACCACCTTCGCGCCATTGCGCGGGCCGATCTTCGATTCATAGATCTCGATCCACGCATCGATCGCGGCCGGGTCGACCAGTCCCTTCTCCGTCAGCAGGCTCTCCAGCGCCTTCACGCGCAAGGCCGGATCGGACGGCAGCTCCGCGTGGATGTCGTGATGGTGGGCGAGATCGTGATCGTGCGTGTGGCTATGCTGGGTCAAGGTAGCTCTCCCACAAATCGGCGCAGATCTCGTCGCGCGCGGAGGCATCGGGGCCCCACAATTCGCGCGCTGAGAATACGACCGTGTAAAGGTGCTGCGGCGCCTCGCCCTGCTGATGGGCGTTGGTATCGGGGAAGACGTGGCCGCCGTGATGGATCTGCACCACCCCGACCTTGCCGCGGACGTAGCGTGGCAGCCGCGTGTGCCCGGTCGGATTGATGTTGCGCGCCCGCACGCGCTGCCCGATGGCGAACTGCGGCGGCGTAGCGACCTCGCGCGTGAAGATGCCCTGCGTCTTCTGGCTCTGCCACACCTGGTCGGCACGCGCGGCATCGTTGCGCTTCGCGCTACCGGCGGCGGCGTGGCCGTTCTTGATCTCCTCCTTGGTCGCGAGGCCGCCATTCAGCAGGGCCGCGACGCAGACCGCGTACCAGTGGTCGTAGTAGCTGCGCGCCAGATAGAGGTCCGGCGGCATCAGTTCGCGGATGTGGCGGAAGCGGTCGATATTGAAGCCCTTGGGATAGGTCATGCTGCGCGTGATACCGAGCATCCGCGCCTCCCAAGCCGCATGCCACAACGGCTCGTGCTTCTCATCCTCGGGCGCGACCGGTCCGTGGCCATGCATGCCGCCCATGTCGTGAACGCCGTTCATGCCGTCCTTCCCTTCGGTGACTCCACTTTCGCGACGCCGATCATCGCATCGCGCGTGACCAATTCCGCCAATGCCGCCTCGGTAAGACCATCAGTGCCGGCTGGCCGTTCCGGCAGCACCAGGTAGCGGATCTCGGCGGTCGAATCCCATACCCGCACTTCGAGTTCGTTGCCAAGCGCCAAGCCAAATTCGGCCAGCACGCCGCGCGGATCCATCACCGAGCGCGAGCGGTACGGCGCCGCCTTGTACCAGCGCGGCGGCAAACCGAGCAAACCCCACGGATAGCAGGAGCAAAGCGTGCAGACCACGAGGTTATGGACGGCAGGCGTGTTCTCGACGACCACGATATGCTGCGCTTCCCGCCCCAGGAATCCAAGTGGCTCGATTGCGCGGCTCGCGTCCTGCAACAGCCGCGCCTTGAATTGCGGGTCGATCCAGGCGCGCGCGACGATCTGCGCGCCGCGCCGGGGACCGATCTTCGTTTCATAGGCGTCGACCCAGGCATCGATCGCGGCGGGGTCGACCAGTCCCTTCTCGGTCAACAGGCTCTCGAGCGCCTTGGTGCGCAGCGCCGGATCGGACGGCACCTCGCTGTGCGCATGATCGCGTGCAGGGTCGTGGTGATGAGGATGATCGGCAAGCGATGCAGTCACGGAAGCCTCGGACGTTGGCCGCGCCATCTTAGTCAGAAATGGCGCGCAAACCAACGATGGGCAACGCGTGCTGAGCTTGTATCAAGACAATCGCGCGGCCTAAGATCGATCGAACGGGGAGGATCGTGCCATGTCGGTCCTGGGGGAGTTCGCCGCCAGCGTACGGATCGACAGCTTCTTGGTCGGTTGTTTCTCTACCGGGCGGAAAGCCGCTAGCGCGCTGCGCGCCACTCCCACGGCATCGTGAAGGCGCTGGACCAGATGCCCAGCCCCGATGTCCTAGCCTGATCCGCGGCGGATCGCACGACCTCGCACTTGCAGTCCGGCGCAGGGACGGCCCAACCGTTGGCCGCGAGCCATTGCGCCAGGTCCTCGCCGTCGACCGAACAGCGTGCCAGCCAACCCTTGTGGACTCCTTGGCGAGTGGTATCGCAGCTGATCTTCTGCTCGCCGATCCAGTCGGAGAGCGCGGCGGCGGCGCGCTTGCCGCAATGCCACGCGCCCTGATCGACGCTCTCGCCTTTCGAAAAGCAGAATTGCCCACTCTCCGGCGCGTCGACATCGAGGATGCGGATGCGCACGCCGCTGACGACGAGGGAATCGCCGTCGATCACCTGGGCCTGGCCGGCGACGGTTCGTTCGGCGCCTGCGGAGAAGGCCGAACTCATACACGCCGCGGCGATGGCGGCGGCAAGAACGATGCGCTTCATCCCGAACTCCCTGACCAGCATCGAGACATCGCGCTTCGATGCTCGCGCCCGTGCCGCAGCCGGTCAACAGATGCAGGTCATTCAAATGAAGGATCAGATCGGGCCGTCGTAGTCGGAGCGGTTGAGCTTGGGCGAGACCGCCTTGGCGTCCATGCGGTGCGGCGGAAACGGATCGAGCATCGCTTCCAGGAGCACGCGATCCGATTGCGCGAGCCAGCTGTCGATCTCCTCGCGATCGAGGATCACCGGCATGCGGTTGTGCCAGTTGGCGACCAATCTGTTGGGTTGGGTGGTGACGATGGCATAGCTCTCCAGCCACTCCCCGTCCGGCGACTTCCAACGCTCCCACAGCCCCGCAAAACAGAACGGAGCGCCGCCATCGACCGTCAACTGGAACGGCTTGGGCGGCTTGCTCGCGCGATCCCATTCGTAATAGGCGGTGGCGGGCACCACGCAGCGGCGATGCTTGAAGGCGTCGCGGAAGAACGGCTTGCTGGCGGCGTCCTCCGCCGCGGCATTGAAGGGCTGGTTCTTGGTTTTTGCAGGGTCCCACCAGAACGGTCGGAGTCCCCATTTCATCGGCGCCAACTCCCTGGCGCCCTCGCTCATCCGGATGATGGGGTTCGTGGTGGACGGCGACAGGTTGATGCGCGGCTCGACCCAGTCCCCGCCCGCAACGCCGAACAGCTGGCGGACGGCTTCCGGGGGCAATGTGAAGGCGTAGCGGCCGCACATATCCTTTTGCTACCCGATGCCGGGCCCGTTGTCAGCCCGACCGCGGTTTCCGTTCATCCACGGTTCATCTTCCGAGCCCCAAAATTCTACTGGGACGGGCTTGTGGACTGGGACGACGGGCATGGCAGGCATGACGGGGACCTCGACGGCTGCGCTCCAGCACATTCGCCAGATGGAAGCGCGGATTGCGCAACAGACTGCACAAATTGTGGAACTTCGGCAATCCGGGCAGGACACCCTGGAGGCCGCGCGCAGGCTCGCCCTGCTGCACCATGCCTTGGAGGAAATGCGGCTGCTGATCGGCAACCTGGTGCCGACTGAAGACCGCCCCCGTCTTAACGGCATCAACTAGGGCGGCGGCCATTGGGCCGCTTGGGCGGCCCCCGTCTGGATACAATGCTTCGGTTGAATCGCGCGCTGCGCGTCGGTTAGCGTTTCCGATCTCACACAGATTGGAGCGACCGATGAACGCCCTTGCGACGACTCCCAAATGGCAGGTGGCCGCCATCCTGGTTGGCCGGCTCATCTTCGCCGGGCTGTTCGCCATGGCGGCAGCATTCAAGTTCGCCGACATGAACGGCACGGCAGGCTACATCGCCGCCGCGGGCTTTCCGTTCCCGCTGCTGCTTGCCTGGCTGGCCGCGTTCTTCGAGACGGCGCTGGTGCTGTGCCTGCTGACCGGCGCGTATTTCACCGAGGCGGCGCTGCTCGCCGCGATCTACGTGCTGTTCCTGGCTTTTGCCTTCCATGGACCTGCGCAATGGAAGCCGGACAATCAGACCGAGTTCGGCTTCTTCGTCGATCACTTCACCTTCATCGCCGGATTGTTGTTCGCGGCGGTGCATGGACCGGGCTCGGTGCTCGCCCTGCGCAAGAGCTTCATCGCGCGGCCATAGCGGCGCTGGTGGATCCAGCGGGAAGCGCAGCGGCGATGCCCCTACGCTTCCATCCTGGGGACGCGTTACCGACTCCCGAAGCTCCCGAAGTCGCCGTTGGGCGCCTTGGGACGCACCATCTTGAAAGGCTTGCTCGTGGTGTTGGCCGCCGGAGTCGCCTTCTTCTGGCATTCGAGATAGGCGGAGCCGGACAGATCGGCGCATTGCGCGCTGCTCTGCGACGACGTCGCGCTATCGTTGGTCGCTGCGCATCCAGCGAGAATGGCGGCGGCGAGCGGCGCTAGGAGAAGCATCTTGGTGGTCATGTGATCCCTCACGGACAGGTCAATACGAAGGCCCGCCGGCAATGTCCCGACTGTCGGCCCGCAGCGCACCGATCCGGCGTGGCACGCAGCCCTGCCCGTCCGGTCACGTTGCAGCGATGGATATTGGGATGGGCAAATCGCCGCACAATGATGACGCGCAATCGTCATGTCTGTGCCCTTACCCACGCTGCGGATTCGCGCGCGGAGCTGCGTTGCGCGTGGGGCATTTCCGCAATGGCTTAGGTGTTTTCTCACATCGGACGAGTTGGTCAGGCAGGCCGTTCGCCACCGGTGGAACCGAATCCCCTGCCCGGTGTTTGAGCTGGATCGACCAACACTAACGAGGCGGGTGTGAAAAGCGATCTGCAAAAGGTGCGTGCGCTGGCGGAAGCGCGGCTCAAATCGGGCAATGTTCCCGACTGGTCGTGGCCGCAGCATGTCCAGCTGATTGAAGCGGTCGACGCCATGCTGCATGACATTTCGGTGTCCGAGACCGCACCTCAGCCGAAGCGCTACACCGGCAGCCCACTCCGCCTGGTCACCGTCAATCCAGCGAAGTCAGAGACGCAGCGTAAAATCGGCTCCATGCACTAGGAGCCGTTCTCCCGCTCTCTCAAAACCAGATTACGAGCGGGATCGCCACCACGGCAAGACAGGCGAGCATGGCAAGGCCGGCTCGCACGCTGCTGCGACCGCGCCGCAATTCCTGCTCCACCCACTGATCGACCATTTGATCCGGGACCGCCGATGCGCCCGGCGCGAATCGCGCCAGCGGAGTCGACGCCGTGACCGCGACATGCTGAGTCATTTCCCGGAGCTCCGGCTGGGTTGGTTCCGCGTTCATCATTAAGAATATAGCGCGATACCCCACCCGCGAAAATTTGCCGCACGACATAAGCCGAAGGATGCAGCGGTTCGCGCAAGAGCGCGCCGCCGCCGTCAGCGTCGCGCCAGGAAGGCGGCCGTAAGCAGAACTCGCCGCCGAGGACAGATTTGCTTGCTTGGCGGAGCGAGGCGCCCCGCCCATGATTCCCGCAGGCACTAGCCGCCGCAATGAGAGGAGATCATGTTGCTGCTTGGATTCGCACTGCTCGCGCTGATCGCCGGTACCGCCCTGCGCAAGGTAGGCGTGGAAGCCGCCCGCGCCAACGCCTATGGCAGCGCCGCCGCTCTCGCCGGCCAGAGGAAGAGCGGCATCGGCAACTGGCTCAATCTCGCGGGCGGGGCCTGCCTGATCGCCGCCATTCTGTGGATCTGGCTCTAGCAGCCGCCATCGCCGCGGCACCCTCTCCTTCAGCGACCTTTGACCGCCGGCGGCACCGGCCTATGATTCCGCCTTCAGGCGGACATGGGTGCGGCCGTGAAATCTCGGATGCCCCGGATCGCTCTTGCGGCATTGCTCGCGGCAGCGACGCTGGCGTTCGTTCTCGTCGACGATCACTGGTTCAGTCGCGGCGGCGTGGAGCTTGCGTCGCAAACGCGGAGCGCCGCGCCTGGCCTTGTCAGGTTCGAAGCGCCTGAGGGCCGGCGGCTGTTGCTGGAGAGCGAGGCGCACGAAGCGTTCTTCCCGCTGATCGCGCAGTTCGAAACGCAGAAGAGCACCGTGCATTGTGGTCCGGCGTCGATCGTGATGGTGCTGAACGCGCTCGAAGTGCCGGCGCCCGCGGCCTTCGATTCGTATCGCCTGTTCACGCAGGACAACGTCTTGGATGCGCTGTCCGAGCCGATCACCAGCGGTCGCGCTATCGCGCGCAGAGGCGGCGCTGATCGAAGTGGCGCGCGTGCTGCGGGCCTACGGCTTGTCGGTGGACGTGCGCTACGCCGGCCAGTCGAGCATCGATGCGTTTCGCGGCAGGGCAGCGGAGCATCTGGGCCGGCCCGGCAGCCACGTGATCGTCAACTACAGCCGGACCGCGTTGGGACAGGACGGGCCTGGGCATATCTCCCCGCTCGGCGCCTACGACGCCGACAGCGATCGATTCCTGATCCTGGACGTCTCCCGCTACAAGGCGCCCGCAGTCTGGGTCCTGGCAGAGCGTCTGTTCGCGGCGATGGCAGAGCCGATCGGACCCGACGCAGGCACCCGCGGCTTTCTCCTCATCCGCGCGCCGGCGAATGGATCGGTGCCGACCCAGCATTTTTAAAGAATGGTCGGAGCGGCGGGATTTGAACCCACGACCCCCAGACCCCCAGTCTGATGCGCTACCAGGCTGCGCTACGCTCCGACTTCGGCGTGATATGGCGCGGCGATCCGTCAAATCTGGGGGTGGACCAGCCGGCGCGGGTTATATAGCGACCGCTGTCCAAGCGGGCAAGGACGACGGTATCACAGTGGTTAATTTCGGCTCGTTAACGTCTCGAGCTAGCTCCGGGCGGCCTTCTTGCAGGCGTCCAGGGCCCGCCGCAGGCGGTCGCGCAGGTCGGACAGCTCGCCGACCGCCGCCTTGACGTCCTGCACCTGCTCGGCACTCAGGTTGGCGCGGAACAGCGGCAGATCGTGCCCGGTCCCGGACTCCGACGTGCTGGCCACCTCCTCGCCCTCCAGGGCGCCCGGGACATCCGGCACCACCTCGCCGTCCGCCAGCTTCAACCCGCCTTCGCGGATCAGCTTCTGGACGCCCTTGATGGTGTAGCCCTTGTCGTAGAGCAGGCCGCGGATGGCGCGCAGCAGGTCGATATCCTCCGGCCGGTAATAACGCCGGCCGCCGCCCCGCTTCAGGGGGCGGATCTGGGCGAACTTGGTCTCCCAGAAGCGCAGGACGTGCTGTGGCACTTCCAGCTCGTCGGCGACCTCGGAAATGGTGCGGAAGGCATCGGCCGATTTCTCGACCCGCCGGGCGCGTGGCGCGGCTTGTGGCGTCGGTTGGGCCTCCGGACGGGGGGCGTGCTTGGCGTTGCTCATGATGCGACGCCCTTATTGACCCGGTCCTTGAGCACGTGGGAGGCGCGGAACACCAGGACCCGGCGCGGCTTGATCGGCACCTCTTCGCCGGTCTTCGGGTTGCGGCCGATGCGCTCGCCCTTCATGCGCACCAGGAAGGAGCCGAAGGACGAGATCTTCACGCTCTCGCCCCGCGTGAGGGCGGCGGAGATCTCCTCGAGCACGGTATCGACCAGCTCGGCGGATTCGTTTCGAGAGAGCCCTACCTCCTGATAAACCGACTCGCTCAGGTCAGCGCGAGTGATGGTCTTTCCGGTCATGCGCGTCGTCCCCGTTCCTTTGTGACGCCGCGTCTGGTGCGCGGCTTGGCCCGCGAGTCTCTCGCAACAGGCCCGTAACAACCCTAACGAGTCACGATATATCAGTCAATTAAGGAACGATCTTAAGACGCTCGAGTCGTGTCGATCGCACACTATGGTAAACGCGCGGTGGATGAATTGCGCTTACCAGCGCACGAGAGCCGAGCCCCAGGTGAAGCCGCCGCCCATCGCTTCCATCAGGACCAGCTGGCCGCGCTTGATGCGCCCATCGTTTACGGCCTCGGACAGCGCCAGGGGGATCGAGGCGGCCGAGGTGTTGGCGTGACGGTCGACGGTGATGACGGCGCGATCCTCGGTCAGCTTCAGCCGGTGGCCCATGCTGTCGATGATGCGCCGGTTGGCCTGATGCGGCACCAGCCAGTCGACCTCCGCCGCCGTGATGTGGTTGGCGGCGATGGCGGTATCGATCGCGGCCGCCAGGTTGACCACCGCGTGGCGGAAGACCTCGCGCCCGTCCATCTTCACGTGGCCGGTGGTCTGGGTCGTCGACGGCCCACCGTCGACATAGAGCCGCTCGTAGTGCGCGCCGTCGGAGAACAGGTGTGTGGAAAGGATGCCCTGGTCGGTCTTGTCGCCCTTGCCCTCGCTACCCTGCAGCACCACCGCGCCGGCGCCGTCGCCGAACAGCACGCAGGTGTTGCGGTCGGTCCAGTCGAGAATGCGCGAGAAGGTCTCGGCGCCGATCACCAGCGCGTTCTTGGCCTGGCCCAGGCGGATGAAATTGTCGGCCGCCGCCAGCGCGAACACGAAGCCGGAGCACACCGCGCCGATATCGAGCGCAAAGCCCTTGGCGCCCAGCACATGCTGGACGCGCGTCGCGGTCGCCGGAAACGTGTGGTCCGGGGTGCAGGTGCCGAGCACGATGCAATCGATGTCGCTGCCCTTGAGGCCCGCGTTCTCCAGCGCCTGGCGCGAGGCCGCGATCGCGAGGTCGGAGGTCAGCTCCCCTTCCGCCGCGATGTAGCGCTGGCGGATGCCGGTACGCTGCTGGATCCACTCGTCGGTGGTGTCGATGGTCTTGGCGAGTTCGTCATTGGTCACAATGCGGGCCGGCAAATAGGAGCCGGCGCTGAGAATCTTGGAACGTGTGACCATCTTGAAATCGACCTTAAACCGATGCGGCGGACTGTGATGCGTCGAGCGTCGCCATCATCTGCTCGAACTCCTGCTGCATCTTCGCGATGGCGCCATTCTGCACCATATCAACTGCGACGCCGATTGCGTTGGCAAATCCAAAAGCGTCGGTGCCGCCGTGGCTCTTCACGCAGATGCCGTTGAGGCCCATGAAGATCGCGCCATTATACCGCCTTGGATCGAGACGCGCGCGCAAAGCGTTGAGCGCCGGCCGCGCCATCAGGTAGCCGAGGCCGGCCATCCACGAGCTCTTGAAGCTGTGCCGCAGGAAATGGCCGTACAGCTTGACGGTACCTTCGATGCTCTTCAGCGCGACGTTGCCGGTGAATCCGTCGGTCACGACCACGTCCACGATCCCGCGCGCGATGTCGTCGCCTTCGATGAAACCGTGAAACGTGCCCGGCAGGTGCGTGGCTGCACGCAATATCTGGGCTGCGCCGCGCACTTCCTCGTGCCCCTTCATCTCCTCGGTGCCGACATTGAGCAGGCCGATCGACGGCTCGCGCACGCCGAGGACGGTGCGCGCGAACACGCTGCCCATCACCGCGAACTGCACCAGGTTGGTGGCGTCGCATTCGACGTTGGCGCCGAGATCGAGCATCACGCTCTCGGAGCGCATGGTCGGAAAGAACGAGGCGATGGCGGGCCGGTCGATGCCCGGCAGCGTCCGCAGCACGATCTTCGCCATTGCCATCAGCGCGCCGGTGTTGCCGGCGGAGACGATCGCGGCAGCCTCGCCGTTATGGACCGCGTCGATGGCCAGGCGCATGGAGGATTTGCGGCCGGCGCGCAGCGCCTGGCTCGGCTTGTCCTCCATTTTCACTTCGGTCTCGGCATGGCGAACGGCGCTGACGGCGCTCAAGCCCGGCAGCCGCTCGATCATCGGCTTGATGCGCTGCTCGTCGCCGAAGAACAGGAAATGTGCAGTGGGGAATCGCTGACGTGCAATATCGGCGCCCCGGATCACCATCTCCGGAGCGTTGTCGCCACCCATCGCATCCAGAGAGATAGCCAGGCTGGCGCTCACCCCCCGATCTCCTTCCTGGCTGGCCGAGCCCCCCTACAGGTCGACCGCCGTGACGTCAGGAGGCGCTGGTCGTCGGCGCGACTTCCCGGCCGTCGTAATGACCGCAGGCGCCGCAGACATGGTGCGGACGCTTCAACTCGCCGCAATTCGGGCATTCGGTCGCCTTCTGCACTGTCAGCGCGTGGTGGCTGCGGCGCATGTCGCGGCGCGAACTCGATACCTTCTTCTTAGGAACTGCCATGGTCCAGTCTCACTACAAAAATAAAGGCAGCTTGTCGCTGCCGCCAATTGGCGGGTTCATAGCCAATATCGCCCTTTCGCGCAAGGTGCGAGCGCGCAGGGCAGACCCGCCACCCGGGAGCTTGGCGAGCCGCCGGTCAACCCTTGTCAGCCTTTAATTTCTCCAATACCGCAAAGGGGTTAGGACGCTCGTCCGCGACCGGCTCCACGACTGGCTCGGCCTGCCACTCGGCCGGCACCGCCGCACCGGGCTTGCGGGGGTAAGGATCCAGGGCAAGGCCCAGCTGTTCCGCCGCTAGTTCCCCGAGGTCAATCCAGCCATCCGGCGCCGGCTCGGGCGCCTCGGCCGCTTCGGCATCCAACTCCAGGTCGGTCACCACCGGCTGGACGCCCTCCAGGAAATCGACCTCGAAGCGTTCGTCGATCCGCGCCGGAACCGGATCCAAGGTGACCACGCAGGCCTGAGCCAACTCCGCCGTGACGTGGCCCTTCACTCTGACAAGGTCCTTGCGGGCGCGCTTCAGCGTGAAGTTGGCGGTGAGGCTATCCAGGCTGAGCAAGCCGAAGCGCTCAACCAAGTCGGCGCGTTCCTTGTCGGTGGCAACGATCTCCTCGCGATGCTGGGTCATGCTGATGCGGTCCAGCGACAGCGGCCGCGAGAATTCCGCAGGGTCAGCGGGCTCCATCGATACTCTCCAACAAGCTCTCATCCGGCGGCTCAGGCACCAGCGACATCACACTGCCATCGCAGATTTCCTTCACCGGAGTGCCTGCGAATACCGAACGGATTCCGCGCAGGTGCCGCGCCATCCAACGCACCTGCCGGTCGGTCGGCGTCGCGGTGCCGTAAACGTTGCGCCGGATCGACTGCTCGAGCTCGGCGTCGCCGGTGGCGAAACCAAGATCATAAGCCTGGATGCGCCCATTGAGCGCCTCGGTCATGGCCTTGATCCGCTTGCCGACGCCGATGTCGGCGGCGCCAAGCTCTCGCAGCGAACCGTCGAGATCGGCGAACATCGCATCATAGACCGCCTGCGACAACGCTTCGGCATCGGCGCCCTTGCCCTTCAATCCATGGAACAGCGCATAGGCGTGCAGGCACAGCATCTCGAACCGGCCGTCGATCGTGTCGGGCACGCCATAGAGCGTGAACAGGATCGGCCGCCGCGCTCGCTCGGCGATCTGGCGATATAGCGTTCGCGCTTCCGCCTCGAGCCGCGGCGCTTGGAATAATCTCTTCAAAAACAACACGATAGCCGGATCCTGAATCTTGACAGCGAGGCCTGCCGGTGCGTATGGTCCGCGCGGGAAGGACGCCCTGGGCATAGCGCCGGCTGCGCGCCAGCACAAGGGCTACAACGGTTTCGAGGGCATGATCCGCATGACCGGTCGCTATCGCCGCACGCTGCTCGCCGGTGTCATCGTGGCTGTCGCCGCGACCGCGGCCGCCTGTGCGCCCCGCATCGATCAGCGCGGCAACAAGCCGGATGAAGAGCAGGTGGTGCAGATCAACCCCGGCGTCGATGACAAGAACCGCGTCGCCGAGCTGATCGGCACGCCGTCGACCATTTCGACCTTCGATGATCGCACCTGGTACTACATTTCCAAGCGCACCGAGACGACGGCCTTCTTCGATCCGGACGTGACGGACCAGGAAGTGCTCGCCATCAATTTTGACGAAAGCGGTGTCGTGCAGAATATGCGCGTCTACGGCCAGGAAGACGGCCGCACCATCGCCTATGTCGACCGCACCACGCCGACCGAGGGCAACGAGCTCACCATCATCCAGCAGCTGCTCGGCAACCTCGGCCGCTTCAATCCCGAGGGCGACGAGCGCCCCAACTAGCGCAGCTCATCGCGACCGTCGAACCACAAACAAAAACCCCCAGCGCAATGGCCGGGGGTTTTGCGTTTCGCGATCGATCGCCGGTTACGCGGCCAGCGCCGCCAGCATTAACAATGCGACGATGTTGGTGATCTTGATCATCGGGTTGATGGCCGGGCCGGCGGTGTCCTTGTAGGGATCGCCGACCGTGTCGCCGGTCACCGCGGCCTTGTGGGCATCGGAGCCCTTGCCGCCGTGATGGCCGTCCTCGATGTACTTCTTGGCGTTGTCCCAGGCGCCGCCACCGGACGTCATCTGGATGGCGACGAACAAGCCCGTCACGATCGTGCCCAGCAGCATGGCGCCGAGCGCGGTGAAGGCTTCCGCCTGGCCCGCCGCGACGTTGACCACGACGTAGAGCAGGATCGGCGCCAGGATCGGCAGCAGCGACGGGACGATCATCTCCTTGATCGCCGCCGTGGTCAGCATGGCGACCGCCTTGCCGTATTCCGGCTTGGCCGTGCCTTCCATGATGCCCTTGATCTCCTTGAACTGGCGCCGGACCTCGATCACCACCGAGCCGGCCGCGCGGCCGACCGCCATCATGCCGAGCGCGCCGAACAGGAACGGCAGCGCGCCGCCGATGAACAGGCCGACGACGACATACGGATTGTTCAGCTGGAACGAGATCGTGCCGGTGAGATCCGGGAAGTAATGCTTCAGGTCCTCGGTATAGGCAGCGAACAGCACCAGTGCCGCCAGCGCCGCGGAGCCGATGGCATAGCCCTTGGTCACCGCCTTGGTGGTGTTGCCAACGGCGTCGAGCGCATCGGTCACCTTGCGGACTTCCTTGGGCAGACCTGACATCTCCGCAATGCCGCCGGCATTGTCGGTGACCGGGCCGTAGGCGTCGAGCGCGACCACGATGCCGGCCAGCGACAGCATGCTGGTGGCGGCGATCGCGATGCCGTAGAGGCCGCCCAGGGTGTACGCCGCGATGATCGCGACGCAGATCACGACCACCGGCAGTGCAGTCGCTTCCATCGAGACCGCGAGGCCCTGGATGATGTTGGTGCCATGACCGGTCGTTGCGGCCTGCGCGACGCTGCGCACCGGACGATAGGCGGTCGAGGTGTAGTACTCGGTGATCCAAACCAGCAAACCGGTGACCGCGAGGCCGATGGCGGCGCACCAGAACAGGCTGCCGGCGGTGAGCGTCACGTTGGTGCCGGTGAAAACGGCATCGAAGCCGAACACCAGATGCGTGAGCACGGCAATGAGCACGATAGAGATCACGCCGGTGGCGATCAGGCCCTTGTAGAGCGCGCCCATGATGTTCTGGCTGGCGCCGAGGCGAACGAAGAACATGCCGATGACCGAGCTGACGACGCCGATGCCGCAGATCAGCAGCGGATAGAGCATCAGCTGTTCCTGCTGCAGCACGTCGGTGAAGAAGATGCTGCCGAGCAGCATGGTCGCCACCACGGTGACCGCGAAGGTCTCGAACAGGTCGGCAGCCATGCCGGCGCAGTCGCCCACGTTGTCACCCACGTTGTCGGCGATCACCGCCGGGTTGCGCGGATCATCCTCGGGAATGCCGGCCTCGACCTTGCCCACCAGGTCAGCGCCGACGTCGGCGCCCTTGGTGAAGATGCCGCCGCCGAGACGCGCGAAGATCGAGATCAGCGACGCGCCGAAGGACAGGCCGACCAGGGCCTCCAGCATCGGGCGCATTTCCGTGCCGGTGGAACGCAGGAACATGTAGTAGCCGGCGACGCCGAGCAGGCCGAGGCCAACCACCAGCAAGCCGGTGATGGCGCCCGACTTGGCGGCAATCCCCAAGGCATGCGCCATGCTCTGCCGGGCGGCTTCGGCCGTGCGCACGTTGGCGCGGACCGACACGTTCATGCCGATGTAGCCGGTGACGCCGGAGAGGATGGCGCCGATGACGAAGCCGAGCGCCGAGAGCTTGGACAGCGCAAAGAACAGGATCACGGCAACGACGATGCCGACGATGCCAATGGTGGTGTACTGCTTGTTCAGGTAGGCCTTGGCGCCTTCCTGAATGGCGGCCGCGATTTCCTGCATGCGCGCGTTGCCGGCCGAAGCGGCCAGAACCGATTGGGTCGCCCACAATCCGTAAACCAGGGCCAAGGCGCCGCACACGATGACGGCCCAGTAGTAAGTCGCATCCATATCGAGATCATCCCCTGTCAGAAGTATCGTCCTGGCCAAAGCCATGGAATCCAAAGAGAATCCGAGGCCCGGCACACTTTCGGGCGCGGAGCATAGGGAAAACGACCGAAGGGTGCAACCCGGCCCGATTCCGCTAGGCCGAGGCCGGCCTGGCCACGCCTTGACGCGGCGCGCCCCAGGCGACGGCGCCCAGGATCAGCGCCGTCGGCACCAGCGAGCCCAGCAGCACCGCGTTCCAGCCCCAGCTCTGCTCGACCGCGCCGGCAATGAACGAGCACAACGCGACACCGGTGAAGGTCAGGAAGTCGTTCATGCCCTGCATCTTGGCGCGCTCGGCCGGGCGATAGCACTTGGTCAGCAGGGTGGTGCCGCCGACGAACAGGAAGTTCCAGCCAATGCCGAGCAGCACCAGCGCGAACCAGAAATGCAGGATGTCGATGCCGGCGAGCCCGATCGCCACGGTGGCGATCATCGCGGCGACGCCGGTGAGCAGGACCCTGCGCTCGCCGATGCGCCGGATGATGTGGCCCGTGACGAAGGACGGCGCAAACATGCCGAGGATGTGGACCGAGAGCACGTTGGCCGTGTCGCCGATCCCGAAGCCGCAGAACTTCATGGCGAGCGGCGTCGCCGTCATGATGAAGACCATGGTGCTGTAACCGAACACGCCCGCAAACAAGGCGGCAATGGTGACTGGCTGGCGCAGGATCTCGGCCAGAGGCCGCTGCTCGCCCGACACTTCGGCCGCGGTCGGCGTCGGATAGCGCACCGGCATGACCGGCAGGATCATGCCGAGCGACAGCAGCGCGACAAACAGAAAGGCGCCGGCGAAGGTGAATGGCGCAAAGAGATCGGTGCCGATGGTTGCCAGGCGGGGCCCGATGACGGCCGCAACGATGCCGCCCGCCAGGACCAGCGAGATCGCCTTGGGACGGAATGCATCGTCGGCGACCTCGGCCGCGGCGAAGCGCAGATGCAGCGCCGAGGCGTTGGAAGCGCCAAGGATCGCGTTGCCGACGCAGAACAGGATGAAGCTGTTCTGATAAATCGAGGCCATGCAGAGCGCACCGCCGGCCGCGCCGATCAGGGCGCCGATGAAGAAGGCGTTGCGGCGGCCGATCAGCCGCATCAGGTGCGCGACCGGGATGGTGGCCGCCATCGTGACCACAAACTGAAGACCCAGCGGCACGGTCGCGAGGCGCGGATCGGCGGCGAGCATCTGTCCCGTGAGGGCGGAGATGGTCGCGACCACCGAGGTATAGGAATTCGCCAGAGCCTGGGCGATGGAGAGCAGCAGGACCGCGCGATGCTGGGAACGAGTCGACATGCGGCGCGACACTGCGGGAACAGTGCCCGGAGCTACAAGGACGAAATTGTCCTATTTCAAATCCATGCGCTCCATGGCGCGGATCGAGACCTTGTAGATCTTGTCCTGGCCGACGCGAGCCCGGACCGCCTTGTCGAGGCGCTGGCGGATCAGCGGCTCTTCGAAGCCTGCCTGCTCCACTTGCTTGCGACCGAGCAGTTGGTGAAGCTCGGTCGTCACGGCGTCGTACACCGCGGGCAGGTTGTACTGCACCATCTCCATCTTCATCGGATCGTCGAACATCAGCACGATGCGGAAGAAGAATTGATAGGTCGGCTTGCCATTGCGCACGACCGTGATGGGAATAGTCTCGAGTTCGATCTGCGAGAGCTGCGGGACCGCGGGTCCTTCATCCTCGGCTATGTCGGGCGTGCGGAAATAGTACCACCAAGCCGCACCGCCACCGCCGCCACCCAGCAGCAACAACAAGACGAAGACGATCAGCAGCTTTTTCATCGCGACGCCAGCGGGACTCCTTGGGAACCGCACACCCTGCGGAACCTGGTCCCAAATAGCGCCTGGAATGGTTAAAAGTGGGTAAAACCAGCCTTTTCAAAGGCCAAGGGCCGGTTGTCGCGATCCAGGAATGTGAGTCTGGATTCCTGGACAAAGCTGCCAATCTCGACGATAGCGGTTCCGGACTGGCGGGCCGCGTCAAGCGCCGCCGCTATGCGATCGGGCGGCACCGCCAGCACGAGCTCGTAGTCATCGCCCCCCGTGATGGCAGAGGCGATCAGCGCCGGGTCGGCGGCAACCAGATCGGCAACGGCGTCCGACAATGGCACCGCCGCCACTTCGACCCGCGCGCCGCAATGCGACGCCGCGCACATGTGGGCGAGATCGGCGGCGAGGCCGTCGGAAACATCCATGCCGGCCTGCGCCAGCCCCTGCTCCGCCAGCATCCGTCCCAACGCGACGCGCGGCTGCGGCAGCACGTAGCGCTGCGCCAGGAAGCGCCGCGCCGGTTCCGCCAGGTCAGGCAGTTCGCCGCGATGGGCCGCGAGGCCGAAGAAACCGTCGCCGATCGTGCCGGTGACGAGGATGCGATCGCCGGGCCTCGCCCCATTGCGCCGCAGCGCGCGGCCGGCCGGCACGGCGCCGATCAGGGTCGCGGTCAGCGCCAGCGGGCCTGGTGTGGAGGTGGTGTCGCCGCCCCACAGCGCGATGTCGAATTCGGCCTGATCCTGCGCCAGACCTTCCGCGAACTTCGCGATCCAAGCCTCGTCGATCCCATCGTCGAGCGCGGTGGTCATGAGATAGCCGAGCGGCTTCGCGCCCTTGCCCGCAAGGTCGGAGAGATTCTGGCGCAACATCTTGCGCGCGATCAGGTCGGGCGGATCGCTGCGCAGGAAATGCAGGTCCGCCGTCAGCGCATCGGTGGTGAAGACCAGCTCCATGCCGGCAGGCGGCTGGAACGTTGCGGCGTCGTCCTTGAGGCCGAGCGCGCCGGGCGCCTTGGCGGCAAGCGGCGCGAAGTAGCGCGCGATGAGATCGAACTCACCCGGCAGCTTGCCCTTCCCCGCCACCGCCGCGCTCAGCGACCGGCGGGGCTGCCAGGCCCCATTTCCGCCGGCCGCAACTGCCGTGCAAGCTGATCGAGAATGCCGTTGACGAGGCCGGTCTCCTTGGCCCCGAAGAAGGCGTCGCACACGCCAACGTATTCGGCGATGACCACGCGCGGCGGCACATCCTCGCGGTGCGCCAGCTCGAACACGCCGCAGCGCAAGACGGCGCGCAGCGTCGCCTCAAGCCGCTCGACCGTCCAATCCTCGGTCAGCACGGCCGCGATCATGTCGTCGAGCTCGGCGACGTTCGACGCCGCGCCCAGCACGACGGTGGTGAACAGCTTGAGGTCGGCGGGCGGAAGGGCGACATCGTCGACCACTTCGCCCAAACGATGATCGGCGAATTCCTTGATGACTGATTCTGCACGCGTGCCGGTCGCTTCCCACTGATAGAGCGCCTGCACGGCAGCAAGCCGCGCGTTGCTGCGCGTCAGGGCCAGGCGCTTACCGCGCTCCGCGCGATCGTCGGGTGCCTTGCCCGCCATCACTCCAGCCCCCAGCGGCGCTTCAGCGCCACCATGGTCAGGCAGGCCTTCGCGGCGCCACCCCCCTTGTCCTGATCCTCGGGCTTGGCGCGCGCCCAGGCCTGGTCTTCGTTCTCGACCGTGATGATGCCGTTGCCGATCGCGAGGTCGTACTGGATGGTCAGGTCCATCAGTCCCCGCGCACTTTCCTCGCACACGGTGTCGTAGTGCGAGGTCTCGCCGCGGATAACGCAGCCGATCGCGACGTAGCCGTCGAAGCGATGCTCCAGCCGTCCGGCATTGCCCGCCTCGTGCGCGAACTTGATGGCGCCGGGGATCTCCAGCGCGCCGGGTACGGTGACGATCTCGTAGGTCGCGCCGGCCTTGTCCAGCACGCGTTTCGCGCCCTTGAGCATGGCGTCAAGCAGGTCATCGTAGAAGCGCGCTTCGACGATCAAGATATGCGGTTTGTCGTTAGTCATGTCGGATGATGTGTCCTTGCCGGGTTACTCAGCCGGCGCCAGCAGGCGCGCAACATATCGCGCGATGAGGTCGATTTCCAGGTTGACCCGATCGCCCTCTTTGCCCTGGCCCAGATTGGTCGCGGTTTGCGTGATCGGGATGATATTGACGCCGAAGCGCGCGCCATCGACCTCGTTGACGGTCAGCGAGATGCCATCGACCACGATCGAGCCCTTGGGCGCGATCATGCGCGCCATCTCCTTCGGCGCCTCGATCACGATGCGCAGGCTCCCGCCATCTGGCTTGATCGACAGAATGCGCCCGACGCCGTCGACATGGCCGGAGACCAGATGGCCGCCCAGCTCGTCGCCCAGCTTGAGCGCCCGCTCCAGGTTGATCGGGTGACCGACCTTCCAGTCGCCCATGGTGGTCTTGTCCAGGGTCTCGCGGCTGGCTTCAAACGCCATCCAACCCGGTCCCTTCTCGACCACCGACAGGCAGCAGCCATTGCAGGCGACCGAGGCGCCGAGCGCGATGCCGCCGGTGTCGTAGGCGGTCGCGATCTCGAGCCGCGTGGTCGGCCCGAACGCGATGGTCTTGACCTTGCCGAGGTCGGTGATGATGCCGGTGAACATGTCCGCCGTAAAAAAGTTAACGCCGTGAAGCCGGCGCCAATCTAGGCAGGCCGCTCGTAGAGTTCCAGCACATCATTCCCGAGTGCCCGGCGACCCGTGCAACACAGCCCGACGCCCTGTGCAAGGCGGTCGACGTCCATCGGCGCAATGCCAGGCAGGCCATCACCGCCGATGGTCATGGGCGCCCTGAACCAGTAGAGGCGGTCCACCAAGCTGGCCTTCAGGAACGCCGTGGCGAGGGTGGCGCCGCCTTCGACCAGGATGCGGGTCAAGCCGGCTCCGGCGAGCTTGGCCAGCACATCGCCGAGCCCGGCGTTCTGCGCCATTTCAATGAATTGCGCAGCGTTCTTAACAGGATTCTCTCCGATGACCCAGGTTGGCGGAGTTGGGGTCAAGATCTTCGCTGTCGCGGGGGTGCGTCCGCGCCGGTCGAAGACCAGCCGAACAGGCGAGCGGTGTTCCAGCCCGGGAATGCGGCACGTCAGCTCCGGATCGTCCGCCAGCACAGTGCCCGACCCGACTGCGATGGCATCGTGCGTGGCGCGCAGCCTGTGGCCGAATGCCCGCGCCTCCTCCCCGGTGATCCAGCGGCTCTCGCCGGCGCGGGTGGCGATCCGGCCGTCGAGCGAGGTGGCCAGCTTCAGTGCGACCAATGGCCGCCCTTCGGTGACGCGCGTCAGGAAGCCGGCGTTGAGATCCCGCGCCTGCGCGGCGAGCACGCCTGTCTCCACCGCGATGCCCGCCTCGCGCAGCTTCGCCAAGCCGCGGCCGGAGACGCGCGGATCGGGATCCTCGATGGCGGCAACGCAGCGCGTGATGCCGGCGGCGACAAGCGCTGCGGCGCAGGGTGGCGTCTTGCCGTGGTGGGAACAAGGTTCGAGCGTGACATAGGCGGTGGCGCCCTTGGCGCGCGCGCCAGCCATCTTCAGCGCTTCGGTCTCGGCGTGTGGCCGGCCGCCGCGTTGCGTGAAGCCGCGCCCGACAACATGGCCGGCCGCATCGACGATCACGCAGCCGACGGCAGGGTTTGGCCAGGTCTGCCCCAGGTTGCGCGCACCCAATGACAGGGCGGCGGCCATGTGCTCGAGATCGGCGCTCCAGTGATCAGTCTTCGTCACTGCCGAGCTTGCCGATGAAGGTCTCGAAGTCCTTGGCCTCGCGGAAGTTGCGATAGACCGAGGCGAAGCGGACATAGGCGACCTTGTCCAGGGTGGCGAGCGCGTCCATCACGGCTTCGCCGATGTGCGTGGTCGGAATCTCGGTTTCGCCGGAGCTTTCAAGGCGCCGCACGATGCCGTTGACCACGCGCTCCAGCCGATCCTGATCGACCGGCCGTTTGCGCAGCGAGATCTGCATGGAGCGCAACAACTTCTCGCGGTCGAACGGCTCGCGCTGGCCGTTGCTCTTCACAACGACCAGCTCACGCAGCTGAACGCGTTCGAAGGTGGTGAAGCGCGCACCGCAATTGGTGCATTGCCGCCGCCTGCGGATTGCGGAGTTATCGTCCGTCGGTCGGGAGTCCTTGACCTGGGTATCCTCGTTTCCGCAAAACGGACAGCGCATTCACGTCCCCCAAAAACCTCGTGTTCAGCTCCCGTAGATCGGGAACCTCTTGCACAAGGCGCGCACTTCCTCGCGCACCTGGTGTTCAATCTTGCTGTTGTCGGCACCATTGGCCGCGAGCCCGTCGAGCACGCGCACGATCATCTGCCCGACCGTCTTGAACTCCTTCGGCCCGAAGCCGCGGCTGGTCGCCGCCGGCGTGCCGAGGCGGATGCCGGAGGTGATGGCCGGCTTCTCGGGATCGAACGGGATGCCGTTCTTGTTGCAGGTGATGCCGGCTTCTTCGAGGCTGTGCTCGGAATCCTTGCCGGTCAGCTTCTTCGGCCGCAGATCCACCAGCATCAAGTGATTGTCGGTACCGCCGGTGGTGATGGCGAGGCCGCCCTGCACCAGCGTGTCGGCCAGCACCTTGGCATTCTCGACGACCGTCTGCGCATAGACCTTGAACTCGGGCCGCAGCGCTTCGCCGAACGACACGGCCTTCGCTGCGATCACGTGCATCAGCGGGCCGCCCTGCAGACCCGGGAAGACGGCGGAGTTGATCTTCTTGCCGATCGCTTCGTCGTTGCTGAGGATCATGCCGCCGCGTGGGCCGCGCAACGTCTTGTGCGTGGTCGTCGTGACGACATGCGCATAGGGCAGCGGGCTCGGATGCACGCCGCCGGCCACCAGGCCCGCGAAGTGCGCCATGTCGACGAAGAAGTAGGCGCCGACCGAATCCGCGATCTCGCGGAAGCGCTTGAAGTCCCAGAAGCGCGGATAGGCGGAGCCGCCGGCCAGGATCAGCTTCGGCTTGTGCTCTTTTGCCAGCTCGGCGACTTGGTCCATGTCGAGCTGCTGGTCCTGCGTGCGCACCGTGTACGGGATCGGCTTGAACCACTTGCCCGACTGATTGACCGGCGAGCCGTGCGTCAGGTGACCGCCCGCGGCGAGATTGAGTCCGAGGAAACTGTCGCCCGGCTGCAGCAGCGCGAAGAACACCGCCTGATTGGCCTGTGCGCCGGAATGCGGCTGCACGTTGGCGAAGGCGCAGTTGAACAGCTTCTTGGCGCGGTCGATTGCGATCGCTTCCGCAATGTCGACGAACTCGCAGCCGCCGTAGTAGCGCTTGCCCGGATAGCCTTCGGCATACTTGTTGGTGAGGCACGAACCCTGCGCTTCGAGCACGGCGCGCGACACGATGTTCTCGGACGCGATCAGCTCGATCTGGTCCTGCTGGCGATAGAGCTCCTTGCCGATCGCGCTGAATACTTCGGGATCGCGCTCGGACAGGCCGGTGGTGAAGAAGCCGGGCATGGGGGTATAGGTCTGGGTCGTCATCTTGCTGGTCCTCTATCGCAGGCGGAACCGGGCCAGATCAGCCCAGTTTGGCGACGCGATTTTCGTGACGGCCCCCCTCGAAATCTGTCGTTAAAAACACCTTCAGGCAGTCCTTTGCGACATCCATTCCGGTGAGCCGGGCGCCTAGGCACAGCACGTTGGCGTTGTTGTGCAGGCGGGTCAGGCGCGCGCTGGTGACGTCGTGCACGACGGCGGCGCGGACATGGCGATGGCGGTTCGCCGCCATGGAGATCCCGATACCAGTGCCGCAGACCAGGACCCCGCGCTTGGCCTTGCCGTCCTTGAGGGCGCCGGCGAGGCGATCGGCGAAATCGGGATAGTCGACCGAGCTCGCGGATTCCGTCCCGAGGTCCAGGGGCTCGAAGCCCATCGCCACCAGTTCCTGTTTCAACTGGGCTTTCAGCTCAAAGCCGGCATGGTCGCTGGCGATCGCGATGGTTTCCTTGGGCATCTCTGGGGTTCCGGTTACGCGAGGCGGCATACAATATAACCCGTCCCCTGCCCCGCCAACCACAATCTATCGACAAAAGCAAAAGGCCCGGGGATCGATACCCGGGCCTTTGGAGCATCCAATATCGAACCGATTCAGGGCTCTTCCGTGTATTGGCCTTCGTGCCAGACGAACCAGGCATAGTTGACGTGCGTCAGGTCGCCCTTGTGATCCCAGCTGAGGTCGCCGATCACCGTCGGAATGGTGCGGCTGTGGAGCGTCGCGCCGACCTGGCTGGCCTCGGTCGATCCAGCGATCGCGGCGGCTGCCGCCCAGGCCTGCACCGCGGCATAGGAACCCAATGTGTAGCCCTCGGGCTCATAGTTGCCGGAGCGGAACGTCTCGACCACCGACTTGGCACTGACGAAGTTGACCTGAGAGCTGGCATCGGTGAAGCGCACCCCATCGCCGGCGGAACCGGCGATCGACCAGAACTCCGAGGTATTCAGGGCATCCGGCGCGGCGAAGTCGCCGGTGAAGCCTTGTTCACGCGCCTGCCGCACGAAGCCGGCGATCTGATCGTGATAACCACCGAAGTAGATCATCTCAACGTGCGCGTCTTTCAGTCTTGCAATGATCTCGGAGAAATCGCTCTGCTTCTGCGTGAAATGCTCTCGGAGCACCGGCTGGACGCCGCCGGCTTGAATTGCACGCTCGGTTTCGTCTGCCACCCCGCGGCCGTAGGGCGACAGATCATCGAAGACGGCGACTTTCTTGGTAAGATAGTTCTTCGCAATCCAAGCGCCCGCAAAGGTGCCTTGCCGGTCATCTCGACCGCAGGTGCGGAACAGCGTCTTGGACTCCATGGCTGCCGGGGAGTCCGTCAGTTTCGGATTGGTCGAGGACGGCGTGATCTGCAGAACTCCCGCTTCAGCATAAAGCTCGGACGCCGGGATCGAGGAGCCTGAGCAGAAGTGACCGTCCACGAACACGGCGCCATCTGCGATGAGGCGCTGCGCCACCTGGACGGCGCGTTTCGGATCACATTGATCGTCACCGATGACCAGCCGAAGTTTCTTGCCGAGAACGCCACCCTCGGCGTTCACGTCTGCGACCGCCTGCTCGGCCCCGCGCCGCAGCTGCTCGCCGAAAGCAGCGAGATCGCCGGTCATCGGACCGGCGACGCCGATCACGATTTCATTGGGAGATGCTGGCGCTTGCTTGGATGCCGGAGCGCCGTTGCCCGCGCACGCCGACAGCAACAGAGGAACGGCGATCAAGGCGAGGTGAAATGAATGCTTCGTCATATCGAATCCCCATGAACATCTGAAGCAGGCAATCTTGACGCGCATCGAAGCTACGTCATGGTGCGCGCCGATGGTAGCGGCGAGCAAAGAAAAAAGGCCCGGACGTTGCCACCCGGGCCTTCGAGATGAAGCTCTGAACGGCTTAGTTCAGCGGCTCTTGAACGGCCTTGCCGTCATGATAGACGTACCAGGCGTAGTTGACCTTGGTCAGGTCGCCCTTCTCGTCCCACGTCAGATCGCCGATCACGCTCGGGATCGTGTTGCCGTGCAGCGCCTCGGCAACCTTCTCACCGTCGGTCGACTTGGCGATCGCGGCAGCAGCGGCCCAAGCCTGGATCGCCGCGTAGGAGTTGAGAGTGTAGCCTTCCGGCTCGTAGCTCTCGGCGCGGAACTTCTCCACGACCGCCTTCGCGCTGTCGAGATTGACCGCGGAAGCGCCGTCGCTGTAGCGCAGGCCTTCGCCGGCCGGGCCGGAGATCGACCAGAACTCAGCCGTGTTCAGAGCGTCGGCCGAGATGAACGCGGCGTTGAAGCCCTGCTCGCGCGCCTGACGCACCATCAAGCCGACGTCGTTGTGGTAGCCGCCGATGTAGACGGCTTCGACGCCCGAGCTCTTCAGCTTGGTGATCAGAGCGGAGAAGTCCTTCTCCTTTTGCGTATAGGTATCGCGCACCGACGTCTTCAGACCGGCCGCTTCCATGTTCTTCTGGGTCTCGTTGGCGAGGCCCTGACCATAGGCGGACTTGTCGTCGAGGATGGCGACCTTCTTGCCGGCATAGGTCTTCGCCATCCACGGACCGGCGAACGAACCCTGCTTGTCGTCACGGCCGCAGGTGCGGAAGATGGTCTTCACGCCCTTCGATGCCGGACCCTCGGTGAAGGCCGGGTTGGTCGAAGCGGGCGTCATCTGCAGCACGCCCTCTTCCATGTAGACTTCGGACGCCGGGATCGACGAACCGGAGCAGAAGTGACCCGCGACGAACGCAACGCCCTTCTTCACCAGATCGTTCGCCACCTGCACGGCCTGCTTCGGATCGCACTGGTCGTCACCGATTTCCAGCTTGATCTGCTCGCCGTTCACGCCGCCGGCCGCATTGATGTCCTTCACGGCCATCTCCGCACCGCGACGCAGCTGCTCGCCGAACGCCGCGAGATCGCCGGTCATCGGACCGGCAACGGCGATCGTGATGTCCGCACTTGCAACCGTCGGCATCGCGAACGCTCCAACAGCGACCGCAGCCACGAGCGCAGTCGTGGAAAGCAAATTCTTCAACATGTCTCCCTCTCTCTAGCCTTGTGTTGTCACCCGGTTGGTCTTCCAACATGCGGGCTTGGCGCAATCATCCTCCGGTTGCGCAGCCCGGTCAATCCGCTATTGCCCGCAATTTCGCGTGAAATATACGGATGCCCCTTTGGCCCGTTGGATTGGGCCTAAGCCGAAGCCTTTTCCCGCCAGCTCAAAAGGCCGGCGCGTTCATAGATCCATGGATATTGCGTCACCATCTTGCGCGCCATGGTTACGCGATGCGCGAACAGGGCAATCGCCACGAGAACCACGACATCAAGCAGATAATGTATCCAGTTGCCCCAGGAGCCGCCGAACAGCGCGCTGTCCAGAAAGTGATTTCCCCCCGCGAGCAAAATTCCGTAGGGAATGTTCTGCCAGGCCGGACGCCAGGTATCGGCGATCGCCTGCCCCATCATGAAAGCGCAACCACCGAACAAGATTCCGGTGATGCCGAGAAACTCCCAAAAGTTGATTTCAGCCAGCATCCGCCTGTTCGTCCTCTAATGTCCGCCTTCGAGATACGCGGCGCGCACTTCCGGATTGGCCAGCAGTTCGCGCCCGGTGCCGCTCAACGTGATGTTCCCGTTCACCATCACATATCCGCGATGCGCCAGCTTCAGCGCATGATTGGCGTTCTGCTCCACCAGGAACACCGTTACCTTCTGGTGCTCGTTGATGTCCTTGATGACCTGGAAGATCTGCTTGACGATCAGCGGCGCCAGGCCGAGCGAAGGTTCGTCCAGCAGCAGCAGGCGCGGACGGCTCATCAACGCGCGCGCGATCGCCAGCATCTGCTGCTCGCCGCCGGATAGGGTACCGCCGCGCTGAGCTTGCCGCTCCTTCAGGCGCGGGAAGATCGCGAACACCTTGTCGAGATCTTCGTTGTACAGCTTCGGATCGGACGTGATCGCGCCCATCTTCAGGTTCTCAAGCACCGACATGCGCGGAAAGATGCGCCGCCCTTCCGGCGATTGCGCGATGCCCTTGCGCATGATCTCGAAGGTCGGCTTCTGCGTGATATCTTCGCCTTCGAACACGATCGAGCCGTGACGCGCGCGTGGCGTGCCGCAGATCGTCATCAGGAGCGTCGACTTGCCGGCGCCGTTCGCGCCGATGATGGTGACGATCTCGCCCTGCGTGACCTCGATGTCCACGCCCTTCAAGGCCTCGATATGGCCGTAGAAGGTGTGGATGCCCGAGATCTTGAGCATCGCGGTCATTCCTTTTCCTCCTCGCCCAGATAGGCGCGGATGACCGCAGGATCGCGCTGCACTTCGGCCGGCGTGCCGTCGGAGATTTTCTTGCCGTAATCGAGCACCACGATGTGATCGGAGATTCCCATGACCACGCTCATGTCATGCTCGATCAACAGCAGCCCAATGCCGAATTCATCGCGGATCGACATCAGCAACTGATTGAGCTCGGCCGATTCGCGCGGATTGAGGCCCGCGGCCGGTTCGTCAAGGCATAGCAGGACGGGATCGGTGCACATGGCGCGCGCGATTTCCAATCGACGCTGCGCGCCATAAGGCAGGTTGCCGGCAGATAGATCTGCATAGTCGATCAGCCGTACGCGCTCCAGCCACTGGACCGCTTTTTCCTTCGCCGCCTTCTCGGCCCTGCGATAGCCCGGAAGGCCGAGGATGCCCAATACCGTGTAGCCCGAGGCTAGCATCAGCTTGTTGTGCTGCGCCACCATCAGGTTCTCGAGCACCGACATGCCGGCGAACAGGCGGATATTCTGGAACGTGCGCGCGACCCGCGCCTTCTTGCCGATCACGTGGCCGTCCATCTGTTCCAGCAGATAGGCCGGGTGACCATCGTTGAAGAGGGTCAAGCGGCCGACCGTCGGCTTGTAGAAGCCGGTGATGCAGTTGAAGAGCGTCGTCTTGCCGGCGCCGTTGGGGCCGATGATGCCGGTGATCTCGCGCTGCCGGGCGACGAATGCGACGTCGTCGATCGCAAGCAGGCCGCCGAACCGCATGGTCAGGTGCTCGACCTCCAGCAGGCTGTTCTTGGGAGCGGTGGTCGCCACCTGTGCTGCGGCCGCGCTCATGCCGGCGCCCCCGCCTTCTTTTTCTTTCCATTGCCGCGGCGCAGAAGGATGGTTGGCTCACGGTGCGCCAACAGACCCTTCGGACGCCAAAGCATGATCAGCACCATCACCGCGCCGAATGCCAGCATGCGATAGAGCGACAGCTCGCGCATCACTTCGGGCATGCCGATCAGGATGATGGCGGCCAGCGCCACGCCCACCTGGCTGCCCATGCCGCCCAGCACGACGATCGCCAGGATCACGGCGGATTCGATGAAGACGAAGCTCTCCGGGCTGATGAACAATTGGCGCACGGCAAAGAATGAACCGGCGAATCCTGCGAACATCGCGCCCATGGCGAAGGCGGTCAGCTTGGTGTTGGTCGGATTGATGCCGAGGGCGCGGCAGGCGGTCTCGTCCTCGCGCAGCGCCTCCCACGCGCGGCCGATCGGCAGTCGCCGCAGCCGCATGGTGAAGAAGTTTGTGATCAGCGCCAGCACCAGGATCACATAATAGAGGAACAGCACACGGTGCATGGTGCTGAATTCCAGCCCGAACAGATTCGCGAACGTCACGGTACCTTCGGGTGCGTTGCGCTCGAACGGAAAGCCGAAGAACGTGATCTTCTTGATTCCGCTGATGCCGTTCGGGCCGCCGGTGAAGACCTGCCAGTTGATGAGGATGATGCGCACCATCTCGCCGAAACCGAGGGTGACGATCGCCAGGTAGTCCCCCCGCAGGCGCAGCACGGGGAAGCCGAGCGCGACGCCGAAGAACGCCGCGAAGATGCCGGCCAGCGGCAGGCTGGCCCAGAAATCGAGATTCAGATCGAGCGAGAGCTTGGCGTATGAATAAGCGCCGACCGCGTAGAACGCGACGTAGCCGAGATCCAGCAGGCCGGCGAGACCGACCACGATGTTCAATCCCCATCCCAGCATGACGTAGGTTAGGATGAGCGTGAGCGTCTCGATCAGCCCGCGATCCGAGAACGGCGTGAACGGGATGATGACGGCCAGCACCATCAAGGTCGGTCCGAGGATGAGCGACAGGCGCTTCGCGCGCGTCGAGCTCCGCTCTTCCTTCTCCTCGCGCGCCTCCAATGTCAGCTCGCCATGTGCCGTGCGTCTCAGTGTCTGGACCGCCAGGACGACGATGTAGAGCGCACCCAGGCCGAAGATCGCATCGACGATCGGATCGCCGAACGGCATGGGAATGCCGCCGGCGGCCGCGAGATCGGACCCGATGAGATGCTCGTTGAACGCAACGACCGGCACGTCGAAGGCGAGGGAAATCACCGCACCGCCGAACAGATAGAGGAAGGCCAAGCCGCCGCCGATCAGCGAGGGCATCGGATGGCCGTAGCGATCGAGCACCAGCGCGACGCGCCCCAGCGGCACCAGCACGATGCCCCAGGCGATCGCTGCGAAACGCGTCACGTAGCCGAGCGGCTGCCCCTGGCTTGCCTGCGTCTCGAACCCGATCATCAGGAAGCACAGCATGAACACAACGAAGGCGGTCATGACGGCTTCCTTGAGCGCGACCATCGCCGCGGTCGGCGCTGTCTTGGCGGCCGGCATGGTGATCGTCGCCATCGGCTACACCTTCTCGATCTCTGGCCGGCCGAGCAGTCCGGTGGGCCGGAAGATCAGCACCAGCACCAGAATGCCGAAAGCCGCGACGTCCTTGTATTCGGTCGAGAAATAGGCCGACCACATAGCTTCGATCAGGCCGATCAGGATGCCGCCCAGCATCGCGCCCGGCAGCGAGCCGATGCCGCCGAGAACCGCCGCGGTGAACGCCTTGATGCCCGCGACGAAGCCCATCGCGAAATCGTTCACGCCCCAATAGAGCGTCACCATCATGCCGGCAACCGCCGCCAGCGCCGCGCCCATGACGAAGGTCTGCGAGATCGTGCGGTCGACATTGACGCCGAGCAGAGAGGCCATCTTCATGTCCTGCTCGCAGGCACGCTGCGAGCGGCCGAGCGGCGTCTTGGCGATGAGATAGGCAAACACCGCCATCAGCGCGATGGTCAGCAGGATGATGACGATCTGGAGATATCCAAGCTGGACCACGAAACCTTCCGCGTTTCTCCACAACTCAATGCCGCCGCGGATCGGCGCCTGGACCGGTTTCGGCCGCGGGCCCTGCGCGAGCTGGACGAAGTTCGACAGCACGATCGACATGCCGATGGCCGAGATCAGCGGCGCCAGCCTGCTCGACCCTCGCAACGGCCGATAGGCGATGCGCTCGACCGCCCAGCCATAGGCAGCGGTGAAGATCACCGCCACGACCAGCATCAGCGCAAGCTGCAGCGGCACCCAGGTGAGACCGAGGGCACCGCAGATCAGCAGCATGATCATCGCCTGGAAGGCGCCGATCATGTAGACGTCGCCGTGGGCGAAGTTGACCATCCCGATGATGCCGTAGACCATCGTATAGCCGATCGCGATCAGCCCGTAGATCGAGCCGAGCGTCAGGCCGTTGATCAGCTGTTGCGTGAAATATTCCATCAGCCCCCCATCGCCGCCGCGCGCGCTACCCGCGTGCAGGGCGCCATGTCGTGTTCATGACGGCACGCGCCGTCGCACCGATGCAAATCGGCTGCGCGACGACCATGCATGAACGCAGAATGGAAATGCCAAAGCCCCCTGTTGGCCCGTCCCGGATCTCACGTCCAAGTATCAGCCGCCAGCGATCGATTCTTAATGCGGCGCGGGTTGTAACCCAAGTGTTTCCACGCCACAAGCCATAAATTATATTGTATACAATCCGTAAGCGCTAGCGCTCATTGCCCTTTTCGGCCTGCTTGGACAGCACGTACTCGAGTTTCTTGACCGCCTGCCGGGTCAGGAACTCCTGCGAGTATTGCGGACCGCCCACGATCGAGACTTCGGTCATGGTCCTCGGGTCGACGGCCGTGACCTTCACGCTGCCGCCGATCTGGGTGAACTCGATGATGTAGTTATCCGCCTCGGACATAGGGCTATGATGTTCGGCCTCTGCCACGTCCCCGGAACGCATGCTATACGCGGCGCCTCCCGCAGACTACAGCAAGTCACCACAGCACGATCAGGAGCCCGGCCATGGACGCCAAGACCAAGAGCAAAGCCGAATTTCACTGGGAAGACCCGCTCCTGCTCGAGGACCAGCTGACCGAGGAAGAGCGCATGGTGCGCGACACCGCGCGCGCCTATGCCCAGGACAAGCTGATGCCGCGGGTGCTGGAAGCGAACCGCCACGAGAAGTTCGATCGCGAGATCATCAACGAGCTCGGGGCGCTCGGACTGCTCGGCTCCACCATCGAGGGCTATGGCTGCGCCGGCACCAACTACGTCTCCTACGGCCTGATCGCGCGCGAAGTGGAGCGCGTCGACAGCGGCTATCGTTCCGCGATGTCGGTTCAATCCAGCCTGGTTATGCATCCGATCTATGCCTATGGCACCGAGGCACAACGCGAGAAGTACCTGCCGCGGCTCGCGACCGGCGAGATCGTCGGCTGCTTCGGCCTGACCGAGCCGGACCACGGCTCCGATCCCGGCGGCATGAAGACCCGCGCCAAGAAAGCCAACGGCGGCTACGTCTTGAAGGGCAACAAGATGTGGATCACCAATTCGCCGATCGCCGACATCGCGGTGGTGTGGGCGAAGACCGAGGACGACGTGATCCGCGGATTCGTGCTGGAGCGCGGCATGAAGGGTTTCTCCACGCCCAAGATCGAAGGCAAGTTTTCCCTGCGCGCCTCCATCACCGGCGAACTGGTGATGGAAGACGTGTTCGTGCCGGAAGAGAACCTGCTGCCGAACGTGCAGGGCCTGAAGGGCCCGTTCGGCTGCCTCAACAATGCGCGCTACGGCATCTCGTGGGGCGCGCTCGGCGCCGCGGAGTTCTGCTGGCACGCCGCGCGGCAATACACGCTCGATCGCAAGCAGTTCGGCCGTCCCCTCGCCGCCAACCAGCTGATCCAGAAAAAGCTCGCCGACATGCAGACCGAGATCACGCTCGGCCTGCACGCCTGCCTGCGCCTCGGCCGTCTAAGGGACGAAGGCCGCGCCGCGCCGGAAGCGATCTCGATGCTGAAGCGTAATTCCTGCGGCAAGGCCCTCGACATCGCCCGCCAGGCCCGCGACATGCACGGCGGCAACGGCGTTTCCGACGAGTTCCACGTCATCCGGCACGTGATGAACCTGGAAGCGGTGAACACCTACGAGGGCACCCACGACATCCACGCCCTGATCCTCGGCAGGGCGCAGACGGGGATCCAGGCGTTCATGTGAGGGCGACGGCGGTTAGTGCCGTTTCAGCCAGTGCTCGAACCACTCGATGCGCTTCGGATCAGCGTCCGGTGACGCTTTGAGTTTGGCGATGCGCGCCTGCACTGGCGCGCCAGCCCCCTCTCCTCCATAGTTGCTTGGCTGACTGCGCTCTCGAAGGCATACATCGCCCAATCCGCCATTTGCGGATCGTCGAAGAAGGGCCGCAATTCGTTGAGAATTTCTGGAAGGGGTGCCTTCCTTCGTGGAAGATTCTTCTGGATCGGCATGCCGAGAACTGCCGCGTAGAACTCTTCCTCCTGAAAAGGTATTCCAATCGTACGGTTGCGATTTCCCCAGAACACGCCCCATGGACCAGACTTTTCAATATAGCTCGTGACCCAGCGACTCAAGAGACGGTCCTGATTGTTCAGGCGTTCAAGGTATTCTCGTACTGACGACCGATGCGGCAGCTCCTGGCGAACTTTCGAGTTCTTGGAGAAGTGTTCGCGGATGACCAAGGCATCTGCTTGTGGGGTTTCCTCCGAAACGGAAATACAGACGTCTGTGTAGCGCCGGCCAAGCAACTCAAGATATCGGCTCTCTCGCGGCGATGCGACGCAGGCCTGCTGATGTGCGAGCCGAAACACACGCCACACATCTCCGTCACTGTCCGCGATAACCGGTGCGTAGCGGCCGTCAAAGAGTATCTGGAGGCAAATCTCTTTGCAGCTCTCCGTGCCTTCCAGGATGCTGAAATAGCTATCTTCGATGACCAATACCCTGTGCTCTTGCTGTGGCGGCAAGATGCCGCGCTGATCAAGCGCCTCAATCCGCTCTGCTTCCAGAGACAGAGCGATTTCAAAGTAGGCGAATAACAACGGTAGCCCGCACAACGCCCCGAGTATTCCGCCAGAGCTTCTCTTCTTGATTGCGTGCGCCAGCACCAGAATTGGCGCCGCCCACATAAGTGGCGGAATGATTCCGCCCAGAACAAAGACTACGAAGGAAATTGCGCTGAGTACAGCAAACGGGATCAGCGGAGCGATCACGCTCGCTACCGCGTAGCAGATAAACTGCCCGATGATCTTTTCCATGGTCATACCGGCGCCAGCGGGCGCCATGAGACAAGGAAATGCAGCTCGGAAAAGATGAAACGCGGGTCCGAATTGACCCGCGCCTGTTCCGATCAACGCGTGGCGTAGCTCATCGAGGTGCCCCAGAAGCGCTCGAGGCGCCGCAGGGTGCCGTTGGCGGTGTCGAGGTCGGCCTGGGTGGCGACTTCGGTCATGCCGCGCACGTGACGGTCGTACATCTCGTGCATCTTCTGGCAGACGGCCTGCGCCTTGGGCGAGAGCTTCACATGCACGGCGCGGCGGTCGTGCGGCGAGCGCTCCTGAACCAGGTAGCCGTTCTCCACCATCTTCTTGACGTTGTAGGAGACGTTGGAGCCGAGATAGTAGCCGCGGTTGGTCAGTTCGCCGACGGACAGCACGTCCTCGCCGATGTTGAACAGGATCATCGCCTGGACGTTGTTGAGGTCCCGGATGCCCTGCCGGTCGAGATCGGCCTTGATGACTTCAAGGCACTCGCGGTGCAGGCGCTCGACCAGCGCGATGGTTTCCAGATAAGCCTTCTTCACGTGGGTTCCCCTTCGCAGGTAACCGGATAATTTCTAGCGCCCGGTATGAACGCTCCCCTGCAAAGTTAGGCATTCGCTGTAAAAGAATGGTAAATGGCGCGTTATTGAAAAGATGAAAAAGGGCCAGGAATTCAATCCCCCCTTAGGCCGTTACCGCTGCCGGATCGCCCGAATAATCGCTGAAAAATCGAGGTCCCCGGAGCCTTCCTGGACAAACCGCTCGTAGAGTTTTTTCGCCAGATCGCCCAATTCGATCGCCTGTTTGTGCTTTTCTGCCGCATCGGTGGCGAGGCGCAGGTCCTTCAGCATCATCTTGGCGGCAAAGCCCGGCTGGTACTCGCGATTCGACGGCGCCGCCGGCACCGGCCCAGGCACCGGGCAATAGGAGGTCAGCGACCAGCACTGGCCGGACGAGGTGGAGGAGACCGCGAACAGCTTCTCCGGAGACAGGCCGAGCTGCTCGGCCAGCACGAAGGCCTCGCTGACGCCGATCATGCTGATGCCGAGGATGAGGTTGTTGCAGATCTTCGCCGCCTGGCCGGAGCCGCTGGCGCCGGTGTGGACCACGTTCTTGCCCATCGACATCAGGATCGGCCGCGCGGCGTCCACCGCCACGTCCTCGCCGCCGGCCATGAAGGTCAGGGAACCCGCCTCAGCGCCCGCTACGCCGCCGGAAACCGGCGAATCGATGAACTGCAGCCCGCGCTTCTTGGCGGCGTCCGCGACCGCGCGGGCGCTGTCGACATCGGTGGTGGAGCAGTCGATCAGCAGCGCGCCGGCCGTGGCGTGGGCCACGATGCCGTCATTGTCGAGATAGGCGACCTTAAGCTCGCGCCCCGAGGGCAGCATGCTGACTATGATGTCGTTGGTCGCCGACAGTTCCACCAGGCTCGCGGCCTGCTTGGCGCCCGCTACGGCCTTGGCATTCTCGGCGTTGGGGTCGAACACGGTGACCTGGTGGCCGGCCTTCAGCAGGTTGCGCGCCATGGGGGCGCCCATGTGGCCGACGCCGATGAAACCAATGCTGGGCATGACACGTCTCCTTCGGAGCGAGCCGCTAAAGCTTCAGATCGAGGTCCGGCTCATCCGGTAGTTTCTCAAAATACCGGTTAACAATCGCTTCCGAAACCTCCGAGCGCGTCGGTGGGTTCCATTTCGGCTCATTGTCGCGCTCGATCAGGAGCGCCCGCACGCCCTCGAAGAACTCCGAGCCGGCCATCATGTGCCGGCTGATGCGCCAGTCCTGCTTGAGCACGTCGGCCAGGGTCTTCCCGCGCATCCGCCGCATGTGCTCGAACGTCACCTTGAGGCTGGTGGGAGAGCTGCGCCGCAGCAGGTTCAGGCTGTCGGTCGAGCCCGGGTCGTTGCGGTTCTCCAGCGCGGTGATGATGGCGTCGACCGAGTTGAGGCCGAAGCAGACGTCGATCGCCGGCTGCAGCTTGGAGATGTCGGCGGTGCGCGTGGTCATATTGTCGATTGACAGGCTCTCCGGCATCAGCCGGCCCAGGCGCTCGGACGGGACCGTGTGGGTGACCAGGTTGCAGTAATAGAGCCCCGCCGTGCGCAACCGCAGGCCGGTCAGCGCCAGGAACATGCCCAGCTCGCCCGGGCAGCGCTGCAGGAAGTGCGCCGCGCCGATGTCGGGATAGAGCCCGATCGCGCATTCCGGCATCGAGAACACCACTCGCTCGCTCGCGACCCGCACCGGGGCGTTGAGCCCAATCCCGGCGCCGCCGCCCATGGTGAGGCCGTCCATCACCGCGATCAGCTGCTTGGGATAGGTCGCGATCCGGTAGTCGAGGCGGTACTCATGCCAGAAGAACTCCGACAGCAGCGTGCCGTTGCCGCTCTTCTTCGCGTCATAGAGCGCGCGGATGTCGCCGCCGGCGCAGAACGCCTTGTCGCCCGCGCCATGGATCATGACGGCGCGGATCGACGCGTCCCCCGCCCACTCCGCCAGCTTGTCGTCGAGCGCCCGGATCATGTCCAGGGTCAGCGCATTCATCTGCTGCGGCCGGTTCAGCGTGGCCTTGCCGACGCCGTCGGCGACCTCAAACAGCACGTCGGTGAACAAGAACTGCCTCCAGCGCCAATTGTTGGGCGCTTCTTGGGCCAGGACAGCGCTAGCGTCAAGCAAGTCTTGTTGGCGGCCGAACGGCTATTTGCTGAGCGCTTGCCGCAGCGTCATCCCAGGCTCGACCCCTTCGCGGTAAAGGACGTTTAATGCCATCTCGTCGAGCAATCCAATTGATCTCGACGACGTCTCTGGAGACATGGCAGAATCCGGACTGTCCGCCGCCTTACCCTTGAGGCCAACGGCGAACAGGAGATTGCGCGCCATGCACTTTTCCTGGACAGTTTCGCTCTCGGCAGTGGAAGTGAAGCCAATCGCCCTGGTTATCTCGTTTTCAGGCGCGTTCGTGAATCGAAAGCAGAAGGCCGGTGCGTCACGGAAAGCAGACTCGATGTCGTCAAACCGCTGCGCATCCCTTGCACCGAACCACTTCCTCAACTCGGCTAGATCCAAGAAATTTTCTGCGTCACTCGACCTCTCCGCGAAGATGAAAACTACGTTGGCTTCGCTCAGTGAGTTGACCCGTTTGAAACCGAGGCCGGTCGCTTCGGAGACCGAGAGCATAAGCGGCTTGAGCTGTATTCCTATCAGATGACTTATTGAGTCAGCGTCGCTCGGATGCTCGTGTGCAATGTAGATTTTGAGATCCGTTTTCCACTTTTGTATGACGCCTTGGTCCATCACAGTCTGCAAGTCGGCATCATCCGGAATGTCCTCAGAGAAGATGCTTCCGAAGATCTCCGCGGGCAGTGGAATGACTAGATGCCCCTCCGAATCAGCTCGCATGACTAGACCACGCGACATGATTTACTCCTTGAGGACGAAAACTGAGGACAAGAAAAACTGAGGACAAGATAGGTTCACTCGGCAGGCGCACACCGTCCCCCAATTCTACCAGAACGCTAATTTCCATCCACCGTGTTACCTCTTCCGGAGTCGGCGCCCCTTGACAGCGCCGCGCCAATCCTGCGACAAACCAGCCGCGCCGATTTGAGCCTCAGCTTGCTGGGCGCGTTACAAATGCAGCTAAAGCGTGGGCGGGCCGCCCAGCTTTGTCGCTGTGGCGGTTTTTTCGTTTTGGCGTCCTGGCCGGGCGCCCGCGGGATTTGAGGGGCAGCTTGCACCGCGTCACCAATGCTAAAGCGCTGAAGGCGAAAGCCCTCTGCCCCAACCATCCGGGCAACAGGAGGGCCCGTCTCTATGACCGACATCACTGACACCCGCATCGCGCAACAGCAACACTGGCTGACCGACAACCCAGACCAGGGCAAGACCACTTTGCATGCCGGCAGCGGCGCTTGTGCCGAACCCGACAATCCCGACCTGCTCCCCACCCTGCGCGTGCTGCAGGCGCTGGCGCAGTGCCATGAGCAGACCTACCGCCTCTATGCCGAGGTCCTCGGCATCCCACTGCAGGGGGTGCAGGTGAAGCTGCAGGCCGCCCTCGACTTGCGCGGACTCTATGCCGCTGCCGACCGGATCCGCGCCGGCTTCAGCAATCTTCAGGCCACCGTCGAGATTTCCTCGCCGGCGGACATCTATGAGATCGAGCGGCTCCGGGTTACAGTCGAGCGCCACGCACCGGTCCTGGACATCGTCCGCAACTCGACGCCGGTCAGGGTTGAACTGGTCTTGACGCACACCAAGGACGCCGCGCCGATCGCGGCCTAGACGAAAAAGCAAGGGAGCCACGTGATGTCAGTCTCCAGCAAGCATCCGGAAACTATCGTCCTGCATGCCGGCTACCGCCGCGACGAAACAACCCACGCCGTGGCGGTACCGATCTATCAGACGACATCTTACCAGTTCGACGACTCGCAGGATGCCGCCGATCTCTTCGCCTTGAAGAAATTCGGCAATGTCTACACCCGCCTCATGAACCCGACGACCGACGTGCTGGAGCAGCGGCTGGCGGCGCTCGAAGGCGGCGTTGCCGCGCTGGCGCTGAGCTCGGGCCAGGCCGCGACCGCGTTCTCGATCCAGAACATCGCGCGCGTCGGCGACAACATCGTCAGCTCGACCGATCTCTATGGCGGCACCTGGAACCTGTTCGCCAACACCATGAAGGAGATGGGGATCGAGGTGCGATTCGTGGATCCGGAGGATCCTGAGGCGTTCGGGCGCGCGACCGACGACAAGACCCGCGCCTACTACGCCGAGACCTTGCCCAATCCCAAGCTCAAGGTGTTCCCGATCAAGGAGGTTGCCGACATCGGCCGCAAGCTCGGCGTGCCGCTGATCATGGACAACACCGCCTGCCCGGTGCTGTGCCGCCCGTTCGAGCATGGCGCCGCGATCATCGTCTATTCGACCACCAAATATGTCGGCGGGCATGGCACCTCGATCGGCGGCGTGCTGATTGACGGCGGCAACTTCGACTGGGAGAAGAACGCCGCGCGCTTCCCCGGCCTCAACCAGCCGGACCCCTCCTATCACGGCGCGGTGTGGACCCAGGCGGTGAAGCCGCTCGGCCCGATCGCTTACATCATCAAGGCGCGCGTGACGCTGCTGCGCGACCTCGGCTCGTGCATGAGCCCCTTCAACGCATTCCAGTTCATCCAGGGGCTGGAGACCTTGCCCCTGCGTATGCGCGAGCACTGCCGCAATGCCAACGCCGTCGCCGACTTCCTGAAGAGCCATCCCGCCATCACCAAGATCTACTTCCCGGGCGCGATGACGGGCGAGCCGAAGCGGCGGGCCGACGCCTATCTCAAGGGCGGCTATGGCGCGCTGGTCGGGTTCGAGATCAAGGGCGGGCGCGAGGCCGGCCGCCGGTTCATCGATGCGCTGCAGCTGTTCTACCACGTCGCCAACATCGGCGACGCGCGCAGCCTGGCGATCCACCCCGCCACCACCACGCACTCCCAGCTGTCGCCCGACGAGCAGCTGGCGACCGGCGTCAACGACAACTATGTGCGCCTGTCGATCGGCCTCGAGCATATCGACGACATCCTGGGCGATCTGTCGCAGGCCCTGACGGCGGCCACGACGGCAAAAGCGGCGGAATAAGCGCCTGGGATTGCTTTCGAGGGGCCCGGCTGGCAACGGCCGGGCCCTTTCGCTTTGCCGCGCCGATTTGTTACAGTCCCGCCATCGCCAGGAAGGACTGCGCCATGGAACACCGCCCGCACAAAGGCACCAAGAAGGTCGAGCTAGCAGCTGACCGGGGCCAGCACGGCCAGTTCCCGCGCGTGCGCATGCGGCGCAATCGGGCCAGCGACTGGTCGCGCCGGCTGGTGCGTGAAACCAACCTGACGGTCGACGATCTGATCTGGCCGGTTTTCATCAAGGATGGCGGCGCGAAGCGCGAGCCGATTCCTTCCATGCCTGGCGTCCACCGCCTGACCATCCCCGCGCTGCTGACCGCCGCCGAGGAAGCCGCCAGGCTCGGCATCCCGGCGATCGCTTTGTTCCCCTACGTTCCCAAGGAACGCAAGGACGAGCGCGCGGAAGAAGCGGTGCGGTCCGACAACCTCTGCAATCGCGCGATCCGCGCCCTGAAGAAGGCCGTGCCGGAGATCGGTGTCATCTGCGACGTTGCGCTCGATCCTTTCACGTCTCATGGGCATGACGGCGTGATGAAAGGCGAGCGCATCGTCAACGACGAGACGGTCGACATCCTCTGCCGCATGGCGCTGGCGCAGGCCGAGGCGGGCGTCGACGTCGTCGCGCCGTCCGACATGATGGATGGCCGCATCGGGCAGGTCCGCGACGCGCTCGACGCCGAAGGTCACCAATCGACCCTCATCATGTCCTATGCGGCCAAGTATGCCTCGGCATTCTACGGGCCGTTCCGCGATGCGATCGGCTCCAAGGGTGCGCTCAAAGGAGACAAGCGCACCTATCAGATGGATTTCGGCAATGGCGACGAAGCGATCCGCGAATGCGCGCTGGACGTGGCGGAAGGCGCCGACATGCTGATGGTGAAGCCCGGCCTGCCTTACCTCGACGTCCTGCATCGCGTGAAACAGGCCTTTCGGATGCCGACCTTCGCCTATCAGGTCAGCGGCGAGTATTCGATGATCAAGGCGGCGGCGCAGAACGGCTGGCTGGACAACGACAAGGCCATGATCGAGAGCCTGTCCTGCTTCAAGCGCGCGGGTGCGGACGGCATCCTCACCTACTTCGCGATCGAGGCGGCGCAGAAGCTGCGCGGCTAGGCCGCCGCCGCAAGGAAGCGCAGCGCCACTTCGTCGTGCCAGGGCCGCTTCAGGCCGAGGGCGTGGAACCCGACATGGCCGCCTGACCACGGCATCAGCAGGCGCACATTCTTCAGCTGGCCCCACTGGATCTCGCGAAACGCCTTGGACGGAATCCACGGATCATCCTTGGCGTGGATGACCAGAGTCGGCGTGCGGATCGCGGCGAGGCGCGGTCCCGACGAGCATTGCGCATAGTAGTCGAGCGCATCGCGGAAGCCGTTGGCCGGCGCCACCACGCGATTGTCGAAGTCGAGGATGGATTTGACATCGTCGGGGCACGGCCGCTCCGTCCGCATGCGCTCCAGCAGATAATGGTGATAGCGCCGGTTACGCCGCGCCGCGATGCGCTGCTGCGCCGCCCGCAAGTCGACCGGCGGCGAGACGGCGACGGCAGCCCGCAAGTGCGCGAGGCCGCCGCGCTCGGCCAAGTATTTGAGCAGGACGTTCGCGCCCATGGAATAGGCGATGGCGGCAATGCCGTTGTGGGCGAGCGCACCGCTCATGCTGCCGATCACTGCGGTCAGGTCATCGCTGCGGCCGGCATGATAGAAGGCCTGGGTCTTGCCGGTGCTCGGCCCCGCGCCGCGCCAGTTCAGGCGCAGCACCGGATAGCCGGCGCGCAGCATCTCGCGCGCCGTAATGCGCAGATAGGAGCTCTGTTCGGAGCCGGTCAATCCATGCAGCAGGAGGACCAGCGGCTTGCCCTGCTCCTCCGCCGGACGATGCAGCGTGCCGACCAACTCGTCGCCGGTGCCGTCGTTCATGGCGAAGCGCATGACCTGGCCCGGCCAGCCCGCCAGGATGTCGCCGGGCGGGCGCATGAAGTTGCGTAGGGTCTGAAGATCGCCGCCGATCCAGGGCGGCAGCGGCACGAACCACGGAACCTTGATCATGTCCGCTCGGCAAGCCAGCTTTCGATCGCGGCGATCTGGTCGTCGGCCATCAACGCGGGCGCATGGCCGATGCCGGGGAACTGCATGACTCGCGCCCGCGGACCGCGCTCCGTCATCGCGCGCGCAGTCCTGGCGGACAGCAGATCGGACTCCGCGCCGCGGAACACCAGCGTCGGAACCGCGATGCGATCCCAGAATGCCCACAGGTCGACATCGGCGACACCCTTCTTCACGTTCTCCGCGATGGCGGGGTCGTAGGCGAGGCCATAACTCCCGTCCGGCAATCGACGGTGCCCGTGGCGCACCAGATGCGCCCACTGATCATCGGTGAGCGGGCCGAACGGTGCGTGCACCTTGCGCATGTTGCGCTCGAATGCTTCCAGAGAGGAAAAGCGGTTCTCGAGCCCGACATAGTCCGCAATCCGCTGCAGCGCCGCTTTCGGGATGATCGGCCCGACATCGTTCATGAACAGGGACGCGAGCGGCGTCTCGGGCATCGCCGCCAGGAACATGCCGATCAACCCGCCCATCGACGTGCCGATCCAATGCACCCGCTCGACCTCGAGCCGCGCGATCAGCGCGGTCATGTCGGCCTGGTATTGTGCGTAGGTGTAGTGCGCCGGATCCGTCAGCCAGGCGCTGCCGCCGCGCCCGACGACATCGACTGCGATGACGCGATAGCGCCGCGCCAACCGCTCGGTCAGGAAATCGAAATCATGAGCGTTGCGCGTGAGGCCGTGGACGCAGAGCACCGTCGGCCGGCCGTCGTTCGCGCCCCATTCGAGGTAGCGGACACGATGGAAGCCGGCTGGGCTGAGGCCGGAGAAATGGTGTTCGGTGAAAGCCGGCATCACCACCTACATCACTTCACATGCCCGATCGGGTGGTCGTGCACCGTGATCCAGGTCTCGTTGTGGAAGCCGTTGAAGCGCGTCGCGTTGGCGTTGGAATAAGCACCGAGGCAGTCGATCTCGATCCAGTCGCCTTCGTCGATGTCGGCCGGCAGCGGCGTCTTGTAGGGCAGAATGTCGAGCGAATCGCAGGTCGGTCCGGACAGCGAGAAGTCCGCGAACTCGCGCGATGGCTCGCCCTTCAGCCGCCACATGCGCGCCGGCAGCTTGACGCCGCCCTGCACCGTTTCGCTCAGCGCGCCGTAGATGCCGTCATTGATGTAGAGCTTGTCGTCCTTGCGCAGCTGCACCTGGGTGATGAGCGAGACGCCGGCAGCCACCAGGGCGCGCCCCGGTTCGCACATCAGCACACAGTCGCGCCGAAGCTTGATGCGCTTGGCGCCCTCTTCGATGGCGGTCATGTAGTCTTCGAGCGCCGGCATGTTGGTGCCGACATACTTGGCCGGAAAGCCGCCGCCGACATCGAGGGCGGCGATGTCGACCTTGGCCTTCTCCACCACGGAACCGGCGAGGTCGATGGCGTTGCCGTAGGCCTCGGGGCTCAGGCACTGCGAGCCGACGTGGAAGGCGAGGCCGACCTGGCAGCCGCGCGACTTGGCTTCTCTCAGCATCGCCGCCGCCTCGTCGACCTCGGCGCCGAACTTGGCGGCGAGGTGGTAGAGCGTGCCCTCGACCGGCGGCGTGGCGATGCGCACGAAGATCGTCAACCCTTCGCCGCCATCGGTCTCGTCCAGGATCTTCTCCAGCTCCTTTGGATGGTCGATGACGTAGTTGTCGATGTTGTAGACCCGCGAAGAGGTGCCGATGACCGCCCTGCCCTTTACCGGGTGCATGAAATAACAAGCCGCGTCCGGCAGGCTTTCGCGCACCAGGGCGATCTCCGGCAGCGACGCGGTATCGAAATGGTGGATGCCGGCGTCATAGAGCGCGCGCAGCACCAGTGGATGCGGGTTGCACTTGACGGCATAGAGCACCCGGCCGGGAAACAGCTCCAGGAATCGCCGGGCGGTCGCCGCAATGACATGCGGCCGCAGGCAATACACCGGATAGCTCGGCGTCAGCGCCGTCAGCATGGCCGGAACGTCGGCAAACTCCCTGGACATCGCGCCACCTCTCCGGCCCTGTTCTTTTCGCGTTTTAGCGGAACCACCGGGCCTTGTCGATGCGAGCGGGACTGGCTTCGGCCGGGCGATTCCGATATGAACCGGTGGGGGAGTTATATTGTGGATTTTTGACACGCATGACGATTGCGGGACCGCTTTCCGGCATCACCATTATTGACCTGACACGGGTGCTCGCCGGCCCATTCTGCACACTGTTGCTCGCCGATCTCGGCGCGCGGGTCATAAAAGTGGAACAGCCGGGCAAGGGCGACGATTCCCGCGCCTATGGTCCCTTCATCAACGGCAAATCCGGCTATTTCGTGGCGCAGAACCGCGGCAAGGAATCGATCGCGCTCGACCTCAAGGCGGCGGGCGACGTGGCGATCCTGCACCGGCTGCTGCGCAAGGCCGACGTGCTGGTGGAGAACTTCCGGCCCGGCGCGATGGGCCGTCTCGGGCTCGGCTGGAAGGACCTCAAGGCGCGCTACCCCAATCTCATCTATGCCGCCACTTCCGGATTCGGGCAGACCGGGCCCTATGCCGAGCGCCCGGCCTATGACGTGATCGCCCAGGCGATGGGCGGGATCATGAGCCTCACCGGCCACGAGGGCGGCCCGCCGACCCGCGTCGGTTCCTCGATCGGCGATCTCGGCGCCGGGTTGTTCACCGCCCTCGGCATCGTCGCGGCGCTGCATGACCGCACGCGCACCGGCCAGGGCATGCTGATCGATGTGGCGATGCTCGACAGCCAGATCGGCTTGCTCGAGAACGCCATCATCCGCTATTTCGCCAGCGGCCAGTCGCCGAAGCCGACCGGCGCGCGCCATTCCTCGATCGCGCCGTTCGAGCCGTATCGCGCCCGGAACGGCTACATTGTGATCGCCTGCGGCAATGACGAGCTGTTCCGGCGCCTGGCGGCCAGCCTGCGGCGCCCGGACCTGGCCGCCGATCCGCGCTTTTCGGAGAACGCTCGCCGCAGCGACAATGTCCTCGCGCTCAAGGACGAACTGGAAACGATCCTGCTGGCGCACGATGTGGAGCATTGGCTGGAGTCGTTGAGTGCTGCCGGCATTCCCTGCGCGCCGATCAACGATATCGCGCATGCCTGCGCCGATCCGCAAGTGGCCGCCCGCAACATGATCGTGCCGGTCGACGACGAGACGCTTCCGGGGATCAAGCTCGCCGGGCTGCCGATCAAGATGTCGGCCTATCCCGATCGCGACCGGCGCGACGCCGCGCCGGAACTGGATGCGGATCGCGCCCGCATCCTCGCCGACTTTCCGGACTCATGAAGCCGCTGCCGGTCCGACGGTTGCGCATCAGGCGCTGGCTCCGCCGCGGATTGCTGGCTCTCGCGTTCCTGCTGGCGGTTGCGATCGGTCTCGCGGCATGGGCGGTCCTGGGCTCGTTGCCCAAGAATTCCGGCGAGGTCCGGATCACCGACGCCGCGCTTTCGGCGTCGCTGACCATCGGCCGCGACAGCTCGGGCATCGTCACCATCACGGCGCAGACCGAGTTCGACGCCGACTTCGCGCTGGGCTTCGTGCATGCCCAGGACCGGCTGTTCCAAATGGAGACGATGCGGCGTCTCGGCTCCGGCCGGCTGTCGGAGCTGTTCGGCCTGCGCGCGCTCAAGACCGATAAGAGGATGCGCCTGGCCGGCCTCGCCCAACAAGCCGAGGCGCAATATCAGGCGGCGTCACCCGACCTGCGCGCGGCGCTCGATGCCTATGCGGCCGGCGTCAACGCCTATATCGCGTGGCAGGGCTTCCCGCTGTCGCCTGAATTCGTCCTGCTGCGGTTCAAGCCCGAGCCCTGGCGTCCGGTCGACAGCCTGCTGTGGGGCCGCATCATGGCCTGGCTGCTGTCCGGCAATGCCGACCAGGAGATCGAGAACGAGCAGCTGCGTCGCACGGTGAACGCGGATCTGCTGCCGCTCCTGCTGCGCGAGGAAGGCAGGCAGGCCAGTCTGTTCGGGCTGGCGCCGACCCGCAGCGCTTCCAACAACTGGGCGCTCGCCGGGGCGCGCACAGCCAGCGGTGCGCCGATCCTCGCCAACGATCCGCATCTTGGACTGAGCGCGCCGGGGACCTGGTACATGGCGCGCATCTCCACCCCGGACAACGTGCGCGTCGGCGCGACCGTGCCCGGCCTGCCGTTCCTGGTAATCGGCAGCAACGGGCATGTGGCCTGGGGCTTCACCACCACGCACAGCGACACGCAGGACCTGTTCGAAGAGCATCTGTCGCAGGGCAAGCCGGAGCACTACGACACGCCGCAGGGTCCGATGCCGTTCGAGGTGCGGCGCGAAGTGATCAAGGTCAAGGACGGCGCGGACGTCGTGTTCAACGTGCGCTCGACGCGCCACGGCCCGCTGATCAGCGATCTCGAGCCGGAGCAGTACCTGCATCGGCGCTTCTCGCTGGCGTGGACCGGGTTCATGCCGGACGATCGCTCGCCCGAGGCGTTCCTGAAGATGAATCGCGCCAAGAACGCGGCCGAGTTCAAGACCGCGCTGGGCGACTTCCATACCCCGCAGCAGAATGTGGTGTTCGCCGACGACAGCGGCAACATCGGCTTCGTCGCCGCCGGCCGCGTGCCCACCCGGCGCAACATCCCGAATGAATCGCTGTTCCCGGCGCCGGGCTGGATCGACGACTACGCCTGGACCGGCAGCCTCTCATTTACCGACCTGCCGCAGATCGACAATCCATCGGACGGCATGATCGTCACCGCCAACAACGACATCCGCCCCGCGCGCTATTTCAAGTTTCTCGGCCACGCGTTCGACCGCCCCTATCGGCGCGACCGCATCCAGTCCCTGTTGGCCGAAACGTCCAAGGCCACGCTCGAGGACATGGAGCGCATCCAGCTGGACGATTTCTCCGGCCCTCTTTACGGTTTCGTCAGAAGCCATTTCGCGACCGTGAAATCGTCCGTGCCGATCGAGATCGCCTCGGCCATGGCCGGCTGGGACGGCCGCATGGCCCCTGACCAGCCGGAGCCTTTGATCGCGACCGCCTGGCTCTATGCCACCGCGCGGCGCGTGCTGGCCGACGAAATGGGCGACGAGCGCTTCAGGAACTGGTGGCATTGGCAGGTCGACATCCTCGACGATGCCATGTTGGACGATCGCTGGTGCGACGACCGCGAGACGCCCACCGCCGAAAGCTGCCGCGACGCGGTGCGGGCCGCCTTCGGCGACGCGCTGGAGGCGTTGCGCGGCCGCTATGGCCAGGAATGGCTGACCTGGTCCTGGGGCGAAGCTCACGAGTTGCGGTTTCGGCACCCGGTCTACGCCAGCCTGCCCTATATCGGCGATCACCTGGTTCCCAGGGTGGCAACGCCGGGCGACTATTTCACGATCAATCGCGGCGGCATGGGGGTCACCACCGACGGCGCGCGTTTCTCCCACGTGCATGGTCCCGGCATGCGCATGGCGGTCGATATGAGCCATCCCGGCGCGCCCGTGTTCAATCTGGCGGGCGGGCAATCGGGCCATCCGCTATCGTCGCACTTCAGCGACCTGCTGCCCGAATGGGCGGTGGGCACCTATCGGACGTTCCAGAATCCGGCCGAAGACGTGCTGATCCTCCGGCCGCAACAAAAAAAGCCAGCGACTGCGGAGGAGGCCAAGCCATGACCGGGATCCCCAAGCCGACGATCGAGGATATTCGCCGCGCGGCCGAGGCCATCAAAGGCCAGGTCGTGCGCACCCCGTTCGTGTCCGCGCCGCGCCTCGCCAAGCAGCTCGGCCTCGCCTCCCTGCGGCTGAAGCTGGAGAACCAGCAATTCACCGGCTCGTTCAAGGATCGCGGTGCCTACTACAAGCTGAAGAGCCTGACGTCGGAGGAAGCCAAGCGCGGCGTGATCGCCATGTCCGCCGGCAACCACGCCCAAGGCGTCGCCTATCACGCGCAGCGCCTCGGCATTCCCGCCACCATCGTGATGCCGGAGCAAACGCCCTTCACCAAGATCGAGCGCACCGCAGCCTTCGGTCCGCGCGTGATCCTGAACGGCGACAGCATCGACGCCGCAGCGGTCTACGCGCGCGAATTGGCGGCCAAGGAGAACCTGGTGTTCGTGCATCCGTACGACGATCCCTACATCGTCGCGGGACAGGGCACCATCGGGCTCGAGATCGTGGAGGACGATCCAGATCTCGACTTCCTGGTGATTCCGATCGGTGGCGGCGGGTTGATCAGCGGCATCTCCACCGTCGTCAAGGCGCTGAAGCCCAGCATCGAGGTCTACGGCGTGGAAAGCGACCTGTATCCTTCGATGCATCACGCGATCAACGAGATCCCGCCGGCGAACGGCGGCCAGACCCTGGCCGACGGCATTGCGGTCAAGTCGCCCGGCGCGCTGACCCGGGCGATCGTCGAGCAGAATGTCCGCGAGGTCCTGCTGGTGGACGAGATGACGGTGGAGCGCGCCGTCGGTACCCTGATCGAAACTCAGCGCATCGTGGCCGAAGGCGCCGGCGCCGCCGGCATAGCAGCCATCCTCTGCCACCCGTCGGCCTTCAGGAACTGTAAGGTCGGGGTGGTGATCGGCGGGGGCAACATCGATTCGCGCCTGCTGTCGCAGATCCTGATGCGCACCCTGGTGCTGGACGGGCGCATGGCGACCCTCCGGATCGAGATCATCGACCAGCCCGGAGTCATGTCCACCATCACCAAGGTGATCGGTCAGACCGGGGGCAATATCATGGACATCACCCATCACCGGATGTTCGTCGACCTGCCGGTCAAGCGCGCCGAGATCGACGTGCTGGTCGAGACGCGCAATGCTAGCCATGTCACCGAGATCATTGAAGAGCTTGAACAGGCTGGATTTTCCACCCGCCGCATGAGCAGCCAGTCGGGCGAAGGGTGAATGGCCACAGGCCTTACCTAACCAAGTTTTAACTAAGTTCCGGGCATCTTGCCGGACAGGTAAATACTTGTTCCGGCTGGTCGTTCGGCATGTTCGTCATCATCGGCGCCGTCATCGTTCTTGCGTGCGTGTTCGGCGCATACTCGGTGCATGGCAATCTGCTGATCCTGATTCAGCCCATCGAGTTCATCATCATCCTGGGCGCGGCCCTCGGCGCCTTCATCATCGGCAATACCAAAACCAACATCAAGCAGACCCTGAAGGGGCTCAAGCGCGCCCTGAAGGGGCCAACCTACAAGAAGGCCGACTACATCGAACTTCTGAGCGTGCTCTACCAGCTCTTCAAGCTGGCCAAGACCAAGGGCATGCTCGCGCTGGAACAGCACGTCGAAAAGCCGGACGAGAGCGCGCTGTTCGGGCAGTTCCCCAAGTTCCAGCAGGATCACCACGCGGTCGAGTTCCTGTGCGACTACCTGCGCATGATGACGCTGGGCACCGAGAACCCGAACGAGGTCGAGACGCTGATCGACTCAGAGCTGGAGACGCACCACAACGAGCTGCACGGCGCCTCCCACGCCATCCAGACCATGGCAGACGGCATGCCGGCACTGGGCATCGTCGCCGCGGTTCTCGGCGTCATCACCACCATGGGCTCGATCACAGAGCCTCCCAAGGTGCTCGGCGAGCTGATCGGCGCGGCGCTGGTCGGCACGTTCTTCGGCGTCTTGATGTCTTATGGATTCATCGCGCCGCTCGCGAGCATCATCAAGGAAGTCGATGAGGCGGACGCGAAATACTACCAGTGCATGAAGGCCGGCCTGCTCGCGCACATGCAGGGCTATCCGCCGGCGGTGTCCGTTGAGTTCGCGCGCAAGGTCCTGCTCTCCACCGAACGGCCGAACTTCTACGAAGTGGAGCAGGCGGTGAGCGCACTGCCGCCGGTCTAGGGATCGCGCCGTGGCAGACGAACGCCCGATCATCGTCAAGAAGATCAAGAAGGTCGCAGCCGGCCATCACGGCGGCGCCTGGAAAGTCGCCTACGCCGACTTCGTCACGGCCATGATGGCGTTCTTCCTGCTGTTGTGGCTGCTTAATGCGGTCACCGAGGAACAGAAGAAGGGCATCGCCGCCTACTTCCGCCCGACCCTCGCGGTCCAGAACACCTCCGCCACCTTCACCATCCTGACCGGCCAGGCCCAGCCTATGGATGACATGTCGGGCGGCGCCTCGCAGGATTCGGACACCGAAGACGAAGACCAGGCGATGCAGCAGGCGCCCGCCACCGGCGAAGGCGACCGGCCACAATCGATGGATGGCGACAAGCCGGACATCGGCACCGGCAACGAGCCGGAGCCTGGAAAGGGCGACAAGCCGGTCGACCTCGAAGAAGCCGAGAAGGCGGTTGCCGCCGCCGAGCAGAAGCAGCTCGAGCAGATCCAGCAGGACATCAAGAACGCAATCCAGGAGGACCCCGAGCTGAAGGCGCTGGAGAAGAACCTGAAGATCGACAAGACCGAGGATGGCATCCGCATCCAGCTGCTGGACCAGGAGAAGATCTCCATGTTCCCCTCCGGCAGCGCAGCGATGAATCCGCGCAGCAAGGACCTGCTGGAGAAGGTCGCGGAGGTGGTGAAGACGCTGCCGAACAAGATCGAAATCTCCGGCCACACCGACGCCAAGCCGTACGCCGGCGGCGACAACTACACCAACTGGGAGCTTTCCGCCGACCGCGCTAACGCGTCGCGCCGGGTCCTGGTTGGCGCCGGCATCAGCGCCGACCGCTTGACCATGATCAAGGGCCAGGCCGACACCGATCCGTTCGTGAAGGCCGATCCGTTCGATCCGCAGAACCGGCGCATCAGCATCGTCCTGCTGCGCGAAAAGAGCCCCGAGCCGGCGCCATCGGGTGGCGGCGCGATCCTGCCCGCCTCTGTCCCGGAACCGACCACCCGTTCCGGACCACCGGCGGAGCTGGTTCCCTAGGACTCGGTCAAGGCGCCCTACAGCCGCTCAACAGATTGTGCCCCCCTTGCAAAGCCGGGCAAGCCCCTCAATATGGAAGGGCGATTCCCCTTTGGCGATCGAAAGGCGGACACAAGGTGACCGAACGCAAGCTCCCGGCAATCGTGCTGGGCGGGACGAGCAGCAACAGCCGCGATGACGGAGCGATCCACGATCCGCTCCTGCATCCCGAGTTCTATGACGGTGTGGCGCTGCGGCGGATGCTCGCCTTCTTCGTCGACCTCATCCTGATCAGCCTGGTGATGCTGATCGCCATCATCCCGCTGACGGTGCTGTCGATCATCTCCTTTGGCTTGCTGACCATCCCGGCCTCTCTGTTTGGCATTGTGGCTTTCGGCCTGTTGTATGACGTGTTCACGATCGGCGGCCCCGCTTCCGCGACGCCCGGCATGCGCATGTTCGGGCTGAAAGTCATCAATTGGTCGGGCGGCCGTCCGGACAATCTGCAGGCCCTCCTGATGTCCGGCCTGTTCTGGGCCGTTCATGGCGTAACCAGCTGGCTGGCCGCGGCGGTGGTGTTCCTGAACCCCCGCTGGCGCTGTGTCCACGATTTCCTGGCCGGAACCGTGGTGGTGCGGGCCGATGCCTGGAAAGGCAATTAGCTAACCTAAAGAACGCCTTAGCGCCGCTGGCGCAACGGCCCGGAAGTGCGGTATTTTGTACCGCATGAGCGTCCTGGGCCGCGGCTTTCCGATCCCGTTCCTGGTCACCACCGAGGTGCCCTGCCCGTATCTGGCTGACCGGATGGAGCGCAAGGTCATCACCGAACTCTCCGGCGGCAATGCGCCGGAGCTGTTCGAGCTCCTGTCTCACGCCGGATTCCGCCGCAGCCATTCCATCGCCTACCGCCCGGCCTGCTCCGGCTGCCAGGCGTGCGTGCCGGTGCGCATCCCGGTAGCGGAGTTCGAGCCCAACCGGACGCAGCGCCGCATCAACCGCCGCAACCGCGATCTGGCCGCGCGCATCCGCGACAACGTCCCGACCCAGGAGCAGTTCGAGCTGTTCGTGCACTACCTCGAAGCGCGCCACGCCGACGGCGAGATGGTCGGCATGGGTCCGCAGGACTACAGCAGCATGGTCGCCGACAGTCCGGTCGACACGCGCATGATCGAACTGCGCGATCCCGCCGGCAAGCTGGTGGCATGCTGCCTGACCGACTGGAACAGGGACGGCATCTCCGCGGTTTACAGCTTCTACGAAACAGCGCGGCCGGATCTCAGCCTGGGAGTCTACGTGGTGCTATGGCTCATCGAAGAAGCCAGACGCCGCGACCTGCCGTTCGTCTATCTTGGCTATTGGGTCGAGAACAGCCGGAAGATGGCGTATAAGTCCGGCTTCCGTCCGCTGGAAGGATACGGTCCGGAGGGCTGGCAGCGTCTGGAGTGACCCTGCATCCCACGGACGGGTGAGAGGTCTTTTGCAACCGCATATGCCCTGCTAGTTTCCGCCCGCTGATGCGACGCCAAGTCAGGGAGACGGCGCATCGACAATGGCGAGCATGTGCTCTGAATTGGTGTGAGGTCTTCGGGCATGAAACGTCGCAATTTCCTGACCGGCGCCGGTTTGGCGGCGGGCGCGACAACACTTGCATCCGCCCTGCCCCGACCGGCGATCGCTCAGGACCGGCTGGAATGGAAGATGGTGACCGCCTGGCCGAAAGGTCTGCCAGGTCTTGGCACCGGCGCGGAGCGTCTGGCGGAGCGCATCACCAAGGCCTCCGACGGTCGGCTCAACGTCAAGGTCTTCGCTGCCGGCGAGCTGGTGGATGCGATGGGCTGCTTCGATGCGGTCTCCCAGGGTCAGGCGGAGATGGGGCACGATTCCAGCAGCTATCACATCGACAAGCTGCCGGCCGCCGGCTTCTTCAGCGCGATGCCGATGGGCCTGACGGCGGGCGAGCACAACGGCTGGATCTATTTCGGCGGCGGCCAGGAATTGTGGGATGAGCTCTACGCGCCATCCGGCGTAAAGGCCTTCCTCGCCGGCAACACCGGCGCGCAGATGGGCGGCTGGTTCCGCAAGGAGATCGGCTCGGTCGCCGACCTCAAGGGACTGAGGTTCCGCATCACCGGCCACGGCGCGCAGGCGCTCGCCAAGCTCGGCGTCGAGATCGTGCCGCTGCCCAATGGCGAGATATTCTCCAACCTCCAGTCGGGCGCGATCGACGGCGCCGAATGGGTCGGGCCCTATAACGACCTGTCGCTCGGCTTCTACAAGATCACCAAGCTCTATTACTGGCCGGGATTCCACGAGCCGGGGTCCGCGACGCAATGCATCGTGAACAAGGGCAAGTTCGAGGCCCTGCCGGACGAGCTGAAGCAGATCGTCGCGGCCTGCTGCAGCGCCGAGAACGACATGATGCTGGCCGAGTTCAACGGCCGCAGTCCGGCCGCCCTCGCCTCGCTCGTCAACGAGCACGGCGTGCAGCTCAAGCAATTCCCCCGCGACGTGCTGGTCGCTTTTGGCATCGCCTCGGGCGAAGTACTGCAGGAGCTGCTGGAGCGCGGCGACGACATCACGCGCCAGATCGCATCCTCCTATCTGCGATACCGCCAGGACACGATGCGGTATACGCGAATCGCCGAGACTGCGTTCGCCAATGCCCGCTCCTACAAGTTCGACTTTCCCAAAGGGTGATAGTGCCGCGGCCGCTCAACCTGAACGGATGTCCTGTTGACAGCCCCGGAACGGCTGGGGAGACTGCAGTGTCAGCGCAACAACAAGCTCATCAGGCTGCCCTGGCCTGAACATCAGAGCGAGACCCGGAAACACGCGTGACTTGGAGGTTATCGTGAAATCAGCACGTTTCGGCGTGGTCGCCTTTGTATCGGCCCTGCTCCTGGCCGGCTGCGGCGAAGAGAAGAAAGAGGAACAAGCAGCAGCGCCCGCCGCGGAACAGCCGGCTCAACCGGCGACGCAAGAGCAGACCGCTTCGACAGAGCAGCCGGCTGCCGCGCCCGCCGCGGCGGAACCCGGTTCCGGCGGCGAACTCAATGTCTACAACTGGTCCGACTATATCGGCGAGACGACGGTCGAGGATTTCCAGAAGGAAACCGGCATCACCGTCCGCTACGACGTCTATGATTCGAACGAGACGCTCGATGCCAAGCTGAAGGCCGGCAACACCGGCTACGACATCGTGGTGCCCACCGGCTCGTTCCTCGGCCAGCAGATCCAGGCAGGCATCTATCAGAAGATCGACAAGTCGAAGATCAGCAACTACGGCAACATCGATCCGCAGATCCTGGAAGCCTTGAAGCCGTTCGATCCGAGCAATGAGTACGCCGTGCCGTATTTCTGGGGCACCGTCGGCATCGGCGTCGACGTCGCCAAGGTCAAGGAACGGCTGGGCGAGAACGCGCCGATCGACAGCTTCGACCTGCTGTTCAAGCCGGAGAATGCGGCCAAGCTGCAGGATTGCGGCATCTCCATGCTGGACTCGCCGTCCGACATCCTGCCGCCAGCCCTCAAGTATCTCGGCAAGGATCCGCATTCCAAGTCGGAGGAGGACTATGCCGCGGTCGAGCAGATGCTGACCGCCGTGCGCCCGTACGTGAAATACTTCCACTCCTCGCAGTACATCAACGATCTGGCCGGCGGCGAACTGTGCGCGGTCATCGGGTGGTCTGGCGACATCTTCATCGCCCAGGCGCGCGCCGAGGAAGCGGGCAGCAAGGCAGAGCTCAGCTATAGCATCCCGAAGGAAGGCACCCTGCTCTGGGTCGATTCGCTGGCCATTCCGAAGGATGCCAAGAATGTCGACAACGCCTTGAAGTTCATCGACTACCTCAACCGGCCGCAGGTTGCGGCCAATGGCGTCAACTATGTCAGCTACGCCAGCCCGAACACCGGGGCGCTGGAGCTGGTCGATCCTGAGGTCAAGGGGAACACCTCCATCTATCCGACGGACGAGGTGAAGAAGAAGCTGTTCTCCGATGCGCCGGTCGATCCGGAACTGGATCGGTTGCGTACGCGGGTGTGGACCAAGGTCAAGACCGGCCAATAAACCCGCGGGACTTCGCGAAACTCTTGACGGGCCCTGCCGACCGGCAGGGCCCGTTTCTCATGGGAGTCGCCCGGCCAGGATTGAATGAGTATTCAAAAATTCCATCGCCGGAGCCGCCCAGCGGTTGACAGCCCAGATAACCCACCGCCATAGTTACAGAAAATAAGAACGAGGCATGAGCGACAAGGACCGCCGGACAACCGCCGGACCGCGCTCGATCGATGGGAAGGATTTGCATGTCTGGATCCGCACGCCCGGCCAAGCCGGCGCTGATGGCGTTTGCCGCCGTATCCCTTGTCCTGGCCGCTGCGACGTGGCTACCGCCGCCAGCCAGGGCCGATGGTGAGCTCAACATCTACAACTGGTCGGACTATATCGGCGAGAACACCGTCGCCAACTTCGAGAAAGAGTACAACGTCAAGGTTCGCTACGACACCTTCGACAGCAACGAGACCCTCGAATCAAAGCTCGTTGTCGGTTCCACCGGTTACGATATCGTTTTTCCCTCTTCCAATATTTTCAAGCGCCTGATCAAGGCCGGCATATTCCAGAAGCTGGACAAGTCCAAGCTCACGAACTGGAAGAACCTCGACCCCTTCGTTCTCACCAATCAGGCGGCCGCCGATCCAGGGAATGAATATGCCGAGCCGTACATGTGGGGCACCAACGGCTTCACCTACAATGTGGCCATGATCAAGGAGCGGATGCCGGACGCGCCGCTCGACAGCCTGAAGATGCTGTTCGATCCCGACGTGGTCTCGAAGTTCCAGGATTGCGGCGTCAGCCTGCTGGATTCGCCCGAAGACGTTTACCAGCTGGCGCTAGCCTACATGGGCAAGGATCCGACGTCGCAGAACCCCGACGATATCATCGCGGCGACGGAAATGCTGATGAAGGTCCGTCCCTTCATCAAGCTGTTCGACACCCAGCAATATCTCAACTCGCTGCCGAACGGCGATATGTGCCTGGTGATGACCTGGTCGGGCGATTACGCCGTTGCGGCCAATCGCGCCGCTGAAGCCGGGGTGGATATCGAGCTTGCCTATACGATCCCAAAGGAAGGCAGCAACATCTGGTTCGATGCGATGCTGATTCCAAGCGACGCACCGAACCCCGACAATGCGCACCTCTTCCTCAACTACATGCTCCGGCCCGACGTGATCGCTGACGCTACGAACTATATCTACTACGCCAACGGCAACCTCGCTTCGCGCCCGATGATCCTGCCGGAGATCCTCGAAGACCCGGCGATCTATCCGCCGGAAGAGGTTCAGAAGCGCATGTTCCCCGCGGTCGAGCGGGACGAGAAAGTGCAGCGCGTGATCACGCGGGAGTGGACCAGGTTGAAGACCGGTCAATAAAGGTTGTCCGCGTTCGCCGCGCGGATGGGGGAGCTCACAAGCTAGGGGATATCATGGCCGCCGCAGAGAAGACGAAGCAACCGCAGCACAAGCACGCCAGCATGCCGTGGAACGACCCGAATGCCGAGCCCTATATTCGGATCGAGAACGTGACCAAGAAGTTCGGCGAGTTCGTCGCGGTCAACAACGTCTCGCTCAACATCTATCGCGGCGAGCTGTTCTCTCTTCTCGGCGGCTCGGGCTGCGGCAAGACCACGCTGCTGCGCATGCTGGCCGGGTTCGAGAACCCCACCAGCGGCAAGATCTATATCGACGGCGTCGACATGGCCGGCATCCCGCCCTATGACCGGCCGACCAATATGATGTTCCAGTCCTATGCGCTGTTTCCGCACATGACGGTGGAGCAGAACGTTTCCTTCGGCTTGAAGCAGGACAAGTACCCGGAGTCCGAGATCAAGCAGCGCGTCTCCCAGATGCTGGAGATGGTGCAATTGTCGCCGTTCGCCAAGCGCAAGCCGCATCAATTGTCCGGCGGCCAGCGCCAGCGCGTCGCCCTCGCCCGCTCGCTGGTCAAGCAGCCGAAGCTGCTGCTGCTGGACGAACCGCTGGGCGCGCTCGACAAGAAGCTGCGCGAGGCGACGCAGTTCGAGCTCATGAACATCCAGGATCGTCTCGGCATCACCTTCATCGTGGTGACCCACGACCAGGAAGAGGCCATGACCCTCTCCACCCGCATCGGCGTCATGAACGCCGGGCAGATCGTGCAGATCGGCAGTCCGCAGGAGATCTACGAGTATCCGCAGAACAAGATGATCGCGGATTTCATCGGCTCGGTGAACCTGTTCGAGGGCCAGATCGTCGAGGATGAGCCGGACCACGTTCTGATCCGTTCAGACGAAGCCGGCGGCGACATCTATATCGACCACGGAATTTCCAGCGCGCCGGGCGCCAAGGTTTGGGTCGCGATCCGCCCGGAGAAGATCCACCTCACCAAGCAGGACCCGAATGAGCCCCACAACTGCGTCAAGGGCGTGGTTAAGGGCATCGCCTACATGGGCAACCTTTCGATCTATCTGGTGCAGCTCGATAGCGGCAAGCAGATCAAGGTCACGATGCCGAACCAGATTCGCGCCGCAGAGGCGGTGATCGATTGGGATGACCGGGTCTCGGTCACTTGGCACGCCAATAGCCCAGTCGCGTTGCTGAGCTGAGAAGCGCATCATGGCCAGTACCGAGACCGTCAGAAGCGCGAGCCGGCTGCCGGCATCCGGCTGGCTTCACAATTTGCTGTTCAGCCTGGGGATCCGCGGCCGCACGCTGGTCATCGGCATCCCGTTCCTCTGGCTGTTCCTCTATTTCTTCGTTCCGTTCCTGATCGTCCTCAAGGTCAGCGTCGCCTTCATCGCCATTGCGCAGCCGCCTTATACCCATCTGTGCCCGGACGGCACCGGCTACTGCCTCAACCTCAGCGACAGCTACGGTCGGCTGGTCAACGATGCGCTCTACATCAAGGCCTATCTCAATTCCCTGGTGGTCGCCGCTGTATCGACCGTCATCTGCCTGTTGATCGGCTATCCGTTCGCCTACGGCATGGCGCGCTGCGGCCACTCGGTGCGCAACATCCTGCTGATGCTGGTGATCCTGCCGTTCTGGACCTCGTTCCTGATCCGCGTCTACGCCTGGATCGGTCTGCTCAAGAACAACGGCCTGATCAACGATGTGCTCATCTGGATCGGGTTCATCGACAGCCCGATCAGCATGATGAACACGAATTTCGCCGTCTATCTCGGCATCGTGTACTCTTATCTGCCGTTCATGATATTGCCGCTCTACGCCAACCTCGAGAAGATGGATATGTCGCTGATCGAGGCCGCGACCGATCTCGGTTGCAAGCCGCTGAAGGCATTTTTCGTCATCACGGTCCCGCTGAGCTTTCCCGGCATTGTCGCCGGCAGCATGCTGGTCTTCATCCCGGCGGTCGGCGAGTACGTGATTCCTGAATTGCTGGGCGGACCGTCGAGCCTGATGATCGGCCGCGTGTTGTGGAGCGAGTTCTTCAGCAACCGTGACTGGCCAACCGCGTCCGCAGTGGCGATCGCTATCCTCTTGGCGCTGGTCGTCCCGCTTATGATCTACCAGAAGTTCCAGGATAAAGAGCTGGAGAAGGAATCATGAGCAACCGCATCTCATGGTTCGTGATTCTGTGGCTGGTGCTGGTCTTCGCCTTCCTCTACGCGCCGATCATCTCGGTGGTGGTTTATTCCTTCAACGCCTCCAAACTGGTGACGGTGTGGGCGGGTTGGAGTTTCAAATGGTACGGCGAACTGGCGAAGGACCGGCAGATCATCGAGGCCGCCGTCCTCAGCCTCGAGATCGCCGCGATCAGCTCGACCCTCGCCACCATCCTCGGCACGATCGCCGGCTACGTGCTGGTCCGGTTCCCGAAGTTCATGGGACGGACCGCCTTTTCCGGGATGGTCAATGCGCCGCTGGTCATGCCCGAAGTCATCACCGGCCTCTCCATGCTTCTGCTGTTCATTGCTATGCAGGATTTGATCGGCTGGCCCCAGGGCCGCGGATTGACCACGGTCATCATCGCGCACGTGACATTCACAATGTCCTATATCGCGGTCGTGATGCGCTCCCGCTTCCTGACGCTGGATCTGTCGCTGGAGGAAGCGGCGCAGGATCTCGGCGCCAAGCCGCTCAAGGTGTTTTTCGTCATCACCCTGCCGATCGTGTTGCCCGCAATCGTCTCCGGCTGGCTGCTCGGCTTCACCATTTCGCTGGACGACCTGGTGATCACCGCCTTCACCAATGGCCCCGGCACCACCACCCTGCCGCAGGTGGTGTTCTCCAAGGTCCGCCTCGGCCTCGATCCGAAGATCAACGCGCTCGCCACCATCATCATCGCGGTGGTATCGGTCGGCGTGATCGCCGCGACCATCCATATGCGCCGGGCCGAGAAGCAGCGGCAACGTGACGAGCAGATGGCGATCCGCGCCATTGCGGCCAAGACCTGACCGCCCCTAGACTGCGCGCATGAGCAGCTCGAATCAGCCGCGCCGCATCACGGTCGCCGCCACCCAGATGGCGTGTGACTGGGACATCGAGAGCAACATCGCCCGCGCCGAACGCCTGGCGCGCAAGGCTGCCGATCAGGGTGCGCAGGTCATCCTGCTGCAGGAGCTGTTCGAGACGCCGTATTTCTGCATCGAGCAGGATTCCAAGCACTTCGCGCTCGCCACCCGCACGGAGGACAACCGCGCGATCCGCCACTTCCGACCGATCGCCAGGGAGCTGAATGCGGTCATCCCCATCAGCTTCTTCGAACGCGCCAATCACGCGTTCTACAACACCACCGCGATCATCGACGCCGACGGCGAGGTGATGGGTGTCTATCGCAAGAGCCACATTCCCAACGGCCCCGGCTACCAGGAGAAGCAGTATTTCAATCCCGGCGACACCGGCTTCAAGGTATGGAATACGCGTCACGGGCGCATCGGGCTCGGCATCTGCTGGGACCAGTGGTTCCCGGAGACGGCGCGCTCCATGGCCGTCATGGGCGCCGAGATCCTGCTGTTCCCGACCGCGATCGGCACCGAGCCGCCGCCCTCTCCGCCGCACAATTCGCGCGAGCATTGGCAGCGGACGCAACAGGGCCACGCCGCCGCCAACGTGATGCCGCTGGTCGCCTCCAACCGCATCGGGGTCGAGCGTTCCACCCAGGACCCCGAGGGCAACTGGCTGCGCTTCTACGGCTCCTCCTTCATCGCCGATCATCTCGGCGCCAAGGTCGCCGAGGCGCCGGAGGACCAGGAGGCGGTGGTCACCGCCACCTTCGACCTCGCCGAGATTCGTGCCTATCGCCAGAACTGGGGCATCTATCGGGACCGCCGGCCGGACCTCTACAAGCCGGTCCTGACCCTGGACGGCACGCAGCACTGAAACGCCATGCAGTTGCCGTCTTCCCTGCGCGCGGCGATCGACCGGGAGCTGGAAGGCATCGCGCTCGCCGACCTCACCCGCGCGTCGGAGGCCTTGTCGCAGCGCTATCGCGCGGAAGTGCAGGACGGCCGGCTGCACCTCGCCGATGATGCCGCGGCCCGCGCCTATCTCACGACACGCCTGCCGGCGACCTTCGCTGCGATCTCGGCTGCCTTGACAGCCGTTGCGGTGGCGCGGCCCGATTTCGCGCCCCGCAGCGCGCTCGACGCCGGCGCTGGGCCTGGCACTGCAACCTGGGCCGCGGGCCAACAGTGGGGCAGCCTAGAGGATGCGACACTGGTGGAAGCGAGCCCAGCCATCCGTGCTGTTGGAGAACGTTTGGGGCTGACGCTCCCACGCGTCACTTGGCGTCCCTCCAGGTTGGATGCCGCGCTCGTCGATCTCTCTCCAAGCGATCTGGTCCTGTTGACCTACGTGCTCGACGAACTGCCTGAAGCCGCGCGCGAGCCCCTGATCACGCAGCTCTGGCCCCTGACCACGGACACGCTTCTCATTGTTGAGCCCGGCACGCCCGCCGGCTGGAAGCGCATCCTCCACGCCCGCGATATCCTGATCCGAGCCGGCGCGCGCATCCTGGCGCCCTGCCCGCACGCCCGGGCCTGTCCGCTCGCCGCGCCCGATTGGTGCCACTTCGCCGTCCGCGTCGCACGCTCCCGCCTGCACCGCGAAGCGAAAGGCGGAACGGTGCCGTGGGAGGATGAGAAGTTCATCTATGTTGCAGCCTCGCGACAGCCGGGCGTTCGCGCCGAGGGGCGAGTCATTGCGCCGCCGCGGGCGAGCAAGGCCGCGGTAACGTTGAAATTGTGCCAGGAAGACGGATACGCTGCCGACCGTGTCTTCGCGAAGCGTGCCGGCGACTCCTTCAAGATTGCGCGTCGATTGGATTGGGGCGACATCGTCCGAAAGTGATGAAGAGGCAATGTTGACATGGCCGACGATATTCCGGCGACCTTGGCGGATGGCTGGACGGTCGCTTCGCCGGAGAGCATGGGCCTGGATGGCGAACTAATCCGGGGCATCGGCCCGCACTTCGAATCCTGGACCGATACGAACGCCCACGCCGTCCTGATCGCCCGGCACGGCAAGCTGGTTTACGAGCGCTACTTCACTGGCGAAGACTGGGCCTGGGGCAAGGCCCTCGGCCGCGTGGCCTACGACGCCACCAAGCGCCACGATCTGCGGTCCATCAGCAAGAGCATCACATCGCTGCTCGTCGGCATCGCGGTCGATCGCGGTTGGATCGCCGATCTCGACGCGCCGGTCTTCACTTTCTTCCCCGAACATGCCGACCTGCGCACGGCGGAGAAGGATACGATCACCCTGCGGCACTTGCTGACCATGTCGGCCGGGTTCGCTTGGAGCGAGGATCTGCCCTACCAAAACCCCCAGAACAGCGAACGGCTGATGACCGACGCGCCGGACCGCTGCCGCTACGTGCTGGAACAGCCGCTCGTCCGGCCACCGGGACGCGTCTACATATACAATGGCGGCACCACCGCGCTGCTCGCCGCGATCCTCCACAAGGCCGCAGGCCAGCCGCTCGACGTGCTGGCGCAGAGGGAGCTGTTCGATCCGCTGGGCATCGGCGACGTGGAATGGATTCGCTACATCGACGGCACGCCGGTCGCCGCCTCCGGCCTCCGGCCTCCGCCTGCGGCCGCGCGACTTGCTGAAGGTCGGTCAGCTCGTGCTCGACGGGGGACGCTGGCAGAACAGGTAGGTCATCTCCCGAGCGTGGATCGAAGAGTCGACGGCGCCGCACATCAACGGCGACGGCCTGTTCTTCTATGGCTATCAATGGTGGCTCGGCCGTTCGCTCGCCAACCGCGAGGAGGTCAAGTGGATCTCCGGCGTCGGCTATGGCGGCCAGCGGCTTTACATCGTCCCGAGCAATGGGCTGGTCGTGCTCACGATGGCCGGGCCCTACAATAGCACGATGTTCCACGGCATCGTCGGAGAAGTCGTCCTGCGGCATTATGCGCTGCAATCTGCCGTCTGACCGCGGGCGATCGCCGATAGGATCGAAGACTCCTCCCGTTCATCCCGGATTCACGACTGCGTCGCTGACAACAAGCCCTGGATCGCGCAATATCGTGGTGCTGGCTTGAACGGTCGGGAGTTGGGGATGGACAGGGCGGCATTGGCTCGCGACCTCGCGAATGCGGATTTCGATGGCGAGTTCGTGGACGGCAGCCACGTCCTGTATGAACGCTTGCGCCGGGTCAACAACGGGCTGATCGATCGGCGGCCGGCGGCCATCGTCCGTGCAACGAGCAAGCGCGACGTGCAAAAGGTAGTGCGGATGGCGGCGGAGCGGGAGGCCTTGCTGGCCGTGCGCTGCGGCGGCCACAGCTTCCCCGGCCTGTCGACCTGCGATGGCGGCATCGTGCTCGACCTGTCGCTGATGAAGGAGGTGATGGTCTACCCTGAGGCCCAAACAGCCGAGGTCGCCGGCGGCGCCTTGCTTGGCGACGTCGATGCAGCCACCCTGCCACATGGGCACGTGACGCCGGCTGGCGTCGTTTCGCACACCGGTGTCGCCGGCCTCACCCTTGGCGGCGGAATGGGATGGCTGAGCCGCCGGTTCGGCCTAACCATCGACAGCCTGCTTGGCGTGGACATCGTGATGGCGGATGGCCGCCTGTTGCGCATCAACGCCGAAAAGGAACCGGATCTGTTCTGGGCGATTCGGGGCGGCGGCGGCAATTTCGGCGTGGTGACTAAGTTCTGGTTCCGCACGCACACCCTCGGCCCGACCTTCGTCGGCCGGTGGAGCTACTCACCTCGGGAAGCGCCCGCCGTGCTCCGTCGCTATGCCGCGGCATTGATCGGCGCGCCGCGCGAACTGACGACGATGGTGGTGTACACTAGCACCGAACTCAGAATTACCGCCTTGTGGACCGGTTCCATCCACGGCGCGGAAGCGGCGTTGGCGAAATACGGCGAGCTTGGCAATGCCACCACCGCCTCGCTCGGCGCGGCGAACTTCATTGACCTGCAGCGTGCCAGCGACGAGAGGATGGCATGGGGCCGTCGGTACTATGCCAAGGGCGGGTTCGTCCACGAGATCGATGACTCGTTGATCTCCACGCTCACCGACTGCATGACCGACGTTCCCAATCCGGATTCGGAGATGTATATCCTGCAATTGGGCGGCGCGGTCGACGATGCCGACGACGGCGACACACCCTACTCCGGCCGCACGGCCGGCCACTACTGGATCATCGAAGGCGTCTGGGACGATCCGGCACTCGATTCCGCGTGCACGTCATGGGGCCGCAAGAGCGCAGCCCGTCTTGCCGAGAGCTCCTTGCGCGCGAACTACGTGAATGAGCAGAGCGACACGGGCAAGGACATCGCCCTGAATGCCTATGGCGAAGAGAAGTACTACCAGCTCGCGCGTCTCAAGTCGCGCTATGATCCGCACAATCTCTTCCGCTTGAATCAGAACATCGAGCCGCGTCCCTGGAGCGCGCCGAAGTAGAAAGGGCGCCGTCGGGCGCCCTCTCCACCTTGATCAATCGAGGCATCAGCTGATGTTGATCCAGGTCGCCTTCAGCTGCGTGTACTTGTCCATCGCGTGCAGCGACTTGTCGCGGCCAAAGCCGGACTGCTTGAAGCCGCCGAACGGCGAGGAGATGTGGCCGTTGTCAAAGCAATTGACCCATACCACGCCGGCGCGCAGGGCAGCCGAGGTCTTGAACGCCTTGTTGATGTCGCTGGTCCACACCGCGGCGGCGAGGCCGTAGACCGTGTCGTTGCCGATCTTCACCGCATCCGCCGGGTCCTTGAAGGTGATGGTGGAGAGCACGGGGCCGAAGATCTCTTCCTGTGCGATCTTCATGCTGTTCTTCACGCCGTCGAACACGGTCGGCTCGATGTAGTAGCCGCCCGTCTCGCTGCGCACGCGCTTGCCGCCGAAGGCGAGCTTGGCGCCCTCTTTGCTGCCGGCCTCGATGTACCCCAGCACGCGGTTCATCTGCGTCTCGTCCACCATCGCGCCCATCTTGGTCTTGGGGTCGAGTGGATCGCCTGGCTGCAGGATCTGCGCCACTTTCCGGATCTTCTCCAGCACGGCGTCCTTCACCGACTCTTCGACGATGAGCCGCGAGCCGGCGTTGCACACCTCACCCTGGTTGAAGAAGATGCCCCAGGCGGCCGCCTCCGCCGCGGCGTCGAGGTTGGGGGCGTCCGCCATGATGATGTTCGGCGTCTTGCCGCCGCACTCCAGCGAGACCTGCTTCATGTTGCTCTCGCCGGAATATCTCAAAAAGAACTTCCCGACCTCGGTTGAGCCGGTGAAGGTGATAGCGTCGACATCCATGTGGCGGCCGAGCGCCTGCCCTGCCGTCTCGCCATAACCCGGGACGACATTGAACACGCCTTCGGGGACGCCGGCCTCCGCCGCCAACTCGGCAAGGCGCAGCATGGACAGCGGCGACTGCTCGGCCGGCTTGACCACCATCGAGTTGCCGGTGGCGAGCGCCGGGCCGATCTTCCAGCTGCCCATCAGCAGCGGGAAGTTCCACGGGATGACGGCGCCCACGACGCCCAGCGGCTCGCGCCGGATCAGGGAAATGGCGTTCGGCTCGGTCGGTGCGATCTCGTCATAGATCTTGTCGATCGCCTCGGCATACCAGCGGATGCACTGGATCGAGAGCGGAACGTCGACGCTGGAGCTGTCGCCGATCGGCTTGCCAATATCCAGGGTCTCGAGCAGCGCCAGCTCGGTGGCGTGCTTTTCCATCAGGTCGGCGAACCGCAGCAACACCTTCTTGCGCTCGGCGCCGGCGATCCGCGACCAGACGCCCTTGTCGAAGGCGGCGCGGGCGGCCTTCACGGCGCGGTCGACGTCCTCCTTGTCGCCTGCCGAGACCTGGGTCAGCGGCTTGCCGGTGGCCGGGTTGGTGGAGGTGAAAGTCCTGCCGGAAGCCGCTGAAACAAAACGATTTCCAATAAAGCACTGGTTGCGGTAGCTGAGGCTGCGAGCCCGGTCGTTCCAGTTTTCGCGGCTGAGCGCGGCGGACATGAGCAATCTCCCTGGGGTGAAGCGGACGGCAATGCGGCCCGATTGATGGGCCGGAGTGTATCGGCCGCGCCGGTCCGGCTTCAACCCGGGGGCCGGTATGGATTTGTGATCGCAGAATTGCTTACCGGGAGTGGTGTGATGGGCATCACAGACCGGAATCGGCCGTTGGGTCTTTACTCCCTTCCATCAGGCGGCGCCCACACCCATCCGTCCCCAAGGGTGCCGATCTGAACCGGCGCCCGGAGAATCATCCCCTCCGGGCGCACTTTTATTTGGGGCTACAGCATGCCGGGCCGGAACTGCGCACGGCGGCTGATGATCCTGCCCGCGACAATGAATACGCCATCGCCGGTGTAGTGCAGGGTCTTCGGATGCTTGGGCGAAACGGCGACATGCGCCCGCACCACTTCGAAAATGAAGAAGTTGTATTTGCGGACCAGGGCGTCGTCATGCAGGCGGCATTCGAAGTTGGCATGACACTCCCGGATCAGCGGCGCCGTCACCTCCCGCGCCTCGCCGGCCGTCAGGCCGAACGCGCTGAACTTGTCGATCTCCGCGCCGGTGCTGTTTCCGATGGCGACGACCGTGTCGGTCAGCGCGGTCGTCGGCAGGTTGATAACGCACTCGCGGCTCCGGCGGATCAGCTCGAAGCTGTGATTGCTCCCCGTGATCATGCAGCCGACCAGAGATGGCGTGAACTCCATGACCGTATGCCAGCCCATGGTCATGATGTTGGTCTCACCACGCCAGCGCGAGCTCACCAGCACGATCGGCCCGGGCTCCAAATAGCGCCGGACCTCGCTGACAGGGAAATCGCGTTTCCTTGGCTTTAGCACGCCGTGATGTTGTCGAGCGCGTCAGTGAAGGCGCGCGAGCGGCGCGCGATGTCGGCCCAGTCCTTGGCCTTGAGCGAGGACGCCGGCATCATCGAGGAGCTGCCCACCATCACCACGTTGGGCAGCGCCAAGTACGCATCGGCGTTCTGGGCGTTGATCCCCCCGGTCGGGCAGAAGCGCAGGTCTGGGAACGGCCCGGCCCAGGATTTCAGCATCGCCACGCCGCCCGCTGCTTCCGCGGGGAAGAACTTGAACTCGCTCCAGCCATGCTGGATGCCGGCCATGACATCCGAAGCCGTCGCGGTGCCGGGCAGGTACGGCATCTTCAGCTCGTGCGCGACCTCGAGCAGCGCGGGCGTCAGCCCCGGGCTGATCGCGAACCGCACGCCGAGCGCGGCGCAGGTCTTCATCTGCGCGCCGGTGACGACGGTGCCGGCGCCGATCAACAGCTTCGGCCGTTCCTTCTGCAGCTTGGCGATGGCGTCGAACGCCGCCGCCGTGCGCAGGGTCACCTCGATCGCCGGCAGGCCGCCTTCCGCCAGCGCATCGGCCAGCGGCACGGCGTCCTCGACATTGTCGATCGCCACCACCGGCAGCGCACGGACGCCGTCCAGCAGGGCAAAGACAGAAGATGGTCCGCTCATGACACCTCGCGATCGAATTGACGGCGCACGCCATAAAGCGCGGCGCGCTCCTCCAGGATGACGCAGATCGGCATGCTGTGCAGGATGGCGGCCACCCGGCCCTTGTCGAGGAAGCGGTCGACGAATTTGCTGCGCCGGGCGAAATCCAGCAGCTTGGGCGTGATGCCGCCGCCGATATAGACGCCGCCGCGCGATCCGAAGGCCAGCGCCAGGTCGCCGGTCACGCTGCCCAGCATGTCGAAGAACATCAGCACCGTGTTGACCGCGACCTCCTCGCCGGCCAGGGCGCGGCGGGAGATTTCCGGCGCGTCGATCTCGCCGATTTGCTGGCCCGCTTCATCGGTCATGAAGCGGTAGACATTCACCAGCCCCGCGCCGTTGAGCACGCGCTCGGCCGACACGCGGCCGTATTTCTCGCGCATGCGCTGCCACAGCCGGATCTCCTGCTCCGTGTTGGGTGCGAAACCGACATGGCCGCCTTCGCCGGAGATCACGGCCCACGCGCTCTTGCCTGCCGGCACGAATGCGCCGACGCCGAGGCCAGTACCCGGACCGATCACCAGGCTGACGGAGGTGGGATCGGCAACACCGGGCCGCAGTTCCGCCAGCTGGGCGCCTTTCAGGACCGGCACCGAGGCCGCCAGCGCCTCGAAATCGTTGATGACGACGAAGCGCTCGAACTGGAAATTCTGCCGCAGCTCCTCCTTCACGAAGCGCCAGGAGGAATTGGTGAGCTTGATCTCCGCGCCCTTGGCCGGACAGGCGACGGCGAAGCAGGCCTGCTTCGGGCGTGGCCGCTTCAGCTCCGCGAAGTAGGCGGCGATCGCTTCATCGATCTTCGGGAAGTTGGCGGCGTGCAGCACGCGCAACTCGAGCAGCGCGCCCTCCCCGTCGCTGATGGCGAAGCGGGCATTGGTGCCGCCGATGTCGGCGACCAGCAGATCGGTGTTCTGCGGCATGCGTCACGCCGCTCCGAGTAGCGTGATGGCGCCTTGCTCCGGCTGCGTTGCCTGCGCCCGCATGGAGCCGAACAACTCGCGGCCGAAGCCGAACGCCGACTTGCGCGGATCGGGACGCCATTGTGCGCGGGCGTTCCACTCGGCGTCCGGCACTTCGGCGGTCAGGGTCATGTGCTCGGAATCGAGCGAGACCATATCGCCCTCGTGCAGCTTGCCAATGGGACCTTCGCCCGCCGCTTCCGGCGATACGTGGATGGCGGCGGGCACTTTGCCCGATGCGCCGGACATGCGGCCATCGGTCACCAGCGCGACCTTGTAGCCGAGGTCCTGGAGCACGCCGAGCGCCGGCGTCAGCTTGTGCAGTTCGGGCATGCCATTGGCGCGCGGTCCCTGCCCGCGCACAACCACGATGGCGTCGCGGTGCAGCTTGCCTTCCTTGAAGGCCACCAGCACCTTGTCCTGGTCGTCGAAGATCGCGGCCGGTGCGCGCACCACGCGATGCTGCGGCTTCACCGCCGACACCTTGATGATCGAGCGGCCGAGATTGCCGGTCAGCAGCCGGATGCCGCCTTCGGAATCGAACGGGTCATTGGCCGGGCGCAGGACGCTGCGGTCGCCGCTCTCCCTCGGCGCGTCGCGCCAATCCAGCCTGCCGTTGTTCATCCACGGTTCGCGCGCATAGGCGGCAAGCCCCTTGCCGACCACGGTCTCGACGTCGCCATGCATCCGGCCGGTCGCGAGCAGCTGATCGATCACGAAGCCGGTGCCGCCCGCGGCCTGGAAGTGGTTCACGTCCGCCTGGCCGTTGGGATAGACCCGCGCCAGCAGCGGCGTCGCGCGCGAGATGTCGGAGATGTCGGTCCAGTCGATGTGGATGCCGGCGATCGCCGCCATCGCCACCAGGTGGATGGTGTGGTTGGTCGACCCTCCTGTCGCGACCAGGGTCGCGATCGCATTGACGACGGCGCGCTCGTCGATGATCTCGCCCATCGGCCGGTAGTCGTTGCCTTGCGCCGTGATCTGCGCCGCGCGGTGGGTTGCCGCACGGGTCAGCGCCGCGCGCAGCGGCGTGCCCGGATTGACGAAGGCGGCGCCCGGCAGATGCAGGCCCATCGCCTCCATCATCATCTGGTTCGAGTTGGCGGTGCCGTAGAACGTGCAGGTGCCCGGCGCATGATAGGATTCCGATTCCGCGCGCAGCAGCTCGGGACGCCCGACCTTGCCTTCGGCATAGAGCTGTCGGATGCGCGATTTCTCGGGATTCGGCAGGCCGCTCGGCATCGGCCCGCCCGGCACGAAGATCACCGGCAGATGGCCGAAGGCGAGCGCGCCCATGAACAGGCCTGGCACGATCTTGTCGCAAATGCCGAGCGTAAGCGCCGCGTCGAACATGCCATGGGTGAGGGCGACCGCGGTCGACAGCGCGATGACATCCCGGCTGAACAGCGACAGCTCCATGCCCGGCTGGCCCTGGGTGACACCGTCGCACATGGCGGGTGTGCCGCCGGCGAACTGGGCCACGGCGCCGACTTCGTCCGCCGCCTGCTTGATCAGCGGCGGATAGTCGCCGTACGGCTGATGCGCCGACAGCATGTCGTTATACGCCGAGATGATCCCGATATTGGGCGCGGTATCGGCCGCCAGCGCCTGCTTGTGTTGGGAATCGCACGCTGCAAAGCCGTGCGCCAGGTTGCCGCAGGACAGATGCGTGCGCTGCGGCTTCTGCATGCGCGCCGCCTGCATGCGCTCCAGGTAATCCCGTCTGCTGTCCGTACTCTTGGCCTTGATCCGTTCCGTGACCTCTTGGATGGCGGGATTCAACTGGGTCATGGGGCACTCACTCGGTCCAAAGGAACTCCAGGTCGTCCTTGCGGTGGGACAGCAACGTTGCAATCGGCGTGTCGCTGCCGCCGGCCAGCGCCTGCAGCGCGACGGTGCGTTTCGGCCGGCCCGAGATCGCCACCAGGATCAGCCGCGCATGGAGCAGCGCCGAGATCGTCAGCGACAGGCGCGCGAACCCGTTCTGCTGCTTATCCACCGCCACGCACAAAGCCGGGTTATGGAGATCGAGCCCGGCCTTGGTCTCCGGCAGACCTGGAAACAACGAGGCAAAATGGCCGTCGGTTCCCATGCCCAGCAAGACCGCGTCGAAGGGGCGCGGTATGGCGTTGATCGTACGCTCCGCGTCCGCAATCGCCCCGCTCGGCCGCGGCGTGTCGCGGTAGAGGGGATGAAAGCGCGCCGACCTCGCCTGGTGGCGCAGCAGCGAATGGCGTACCAGATGCTCGTTGCTCTGGGGATGGTTCGGGCGCACCCAGCGCTCGTCGGTCAGGCCGACATGCACTTTCGGCCAGTCCAGGTGCAGATGCGACAGGCGATTGAAGATCGGCTGCGGCGTCGTGCCGCCCGCGACCATCAGGCTGGCAGCGCCGCGCGAAGCGATGCTGCTGTCCAGCAATTCCGCGATCTTGTCCGCGGCCTTGTTGGCCCAGCTTTGGCGGTCAGCGTAATCGGTCCAGCGGACCTTGGTACCAAGCGGTGGTTTCTCAAGCATCGTCCTCATGCCAAGTCCTACCATCGCGCTCGATGAGCGCGATGGCGGCGCTTGGCCCCCAAGAGCCGGCTGTATATGGCCTCGCCGGCACATTCAGTTGTTGCCAGGAATCCAGGATGGAATCAGTCCAGCGCCAGGCCGCCTCGACCTCGTCCACCCTCATGAACAAGGTCGGCCGGCCACGAATCACATCCAGGAGTAGGCGCTCGTACGCGTCCGGGATGATGCTGCCAAAAGTATCGGCGTAGCTGAGGTTGAGCGCGGTCTGCTCCAGGCGCAATTCGCCTGGGCCCGGCCGCTTGTTCAGCATCTGGAACCGCACGCCCTCGTTCGGCTGCAGGCGCATGATCAGGCGGTTGGACGGCGGCATAGCGCCATAGGTCGGATAGATGAAATGCGGCGGCGTCTTGAACTGCACCACGATCTCGGAGCAGCGCTGCGGCAATCGCTTGCCGGTGCGCAGATAGAACGGCACGCCGGCCCAGCGCCAGTTGTCGATCTCGGCGCGGATCGCGACATAGGTCTCGCGGTTGCTCGAATCCTTGGCGTCGGTCTCGTCGAGATAGCCTGGCACCGGCTGACCCTCGATCGCGCCGGCGCGATACTGCCCGCGCACCGTGGCGTTGGCCGCCTCCTGGCCGGACAGCGTATTGAGGGACTTCAGCACCTTTACTTTCTCATCGCGCACCGAATCCGCGTCGAGCGTGATCGGCGGCTCCATCGCGGTCAGGCACAGCACCTGCAGCAGGTGGTTCTGCACCATGTCGCGCAGCGCGCCCGAGGCGTCGTAATAGCTCCACCGGCCACCAACCCCGACCGTTTCCGCCACCGTGATTTGAACATGGTCGATATGGGTGCGGTTCCACAGCGGCTCGAACAACGAGTTGGCGAAGCGCAGCACCATCAGGTTCTGCACCGTCTCTTTGCCGAGATAGTGGTCGATGCGATAGATTTGCCGCTCGGCGAACACCTCGCCCACCGCCTCGTTGATCGCGCGCGACGAGGCGAGGTTCTTGCCCAGTGGCTTTTCCAGCACCAGCCGCGACACCGGCGTCACCAGCTCATTGCGTCCGAGGTTGGCCGCGGTCGGACCGAACAGATCCGGCGCCGTCGCCAGGTAGAACACCCGCACTACCGACTGCCGGTCCTTGAGCGCGGATTTCAGCGGCCCGAAGGCATCGGGCTTGGTCGCATCCATCCCAACGTACGATAGGCGTTTGGAGAAACGGTCCCAGACGTCCGGACTGAGCGGCTTGCCCTTGGTCGAGAATTCAATGCAGGACTCCTCGACCAGCTTGATGAAATCGTCGGGACCCATTTCGCCGCGCGAGACGGCGATGATCTGGCCATCGGGCGGCAGGCGATTGTCGCGGTCCAGTTCGTAGAGCGCGGGGAGCAGCTTGCGCTTCGCCAGGTCGCCGCGGCCGCCGAACACGACCATGTCGAACGGTTCGGAAATCAGGGGATTACGCTGGGTACTCGGCGTCGGCATTTCCATGTGTCAGTCCGCGGCGCTTCCATTACATCCGGTACATCGCTCCCGCATCGACCGCTGGAATCTTCCAGGTTCCAGCGCGATCCCGAAATGCGGGCAAATGGATCCCCGGGGCTAGGCGCCCTCCCCCTCAACAATCATCTGGCCAATGCGAACCATTACCGCAACCAGCCAGCAGCCGCAAATAATCATGCCGGTCCGTGACGGAAAACACAGTTTTTTCGTGGGGTTCCGGGGCCTCGGCCCTACGCAATGCGCAATTCTGTTGCGGGATCGAACAGGCTGGCGCGGCTCATGTCCACGGCCAGGCGCACGGGACGGCCCACATCCCGCACCGTCCCGGGCTTTAACCGGGCTGTCACGGGGTGGCCGTGCACAGAAGCCACAGCCATGGTGTCGGCCCCAGTCGGCTCCAGCACGTCGATCACGGCATCGAGGCACGAATGCCCCTCGCCGTTGGCCAAAGTGACGGTTTCCGGCCGGATGCCGAGCGTGACCTCCTGCCCGGTCTGCGCGCCTCGGGGCGCCTGCGGCAAGAGCAACCAGGCAGCCTCCCCCACGCGGACGCCGAGCCCGCCGGTCCCCGGCTCCAGCCGGCCGCGCAGGAAGTTCATCGCGGGCGATCCGATGAAGCTGGCGACATACATGTTGGCCGGCCGCTCGTAGATCTCCTCCGGTGGCGCGAACTGCTGCACCACGCCGTCTCGCATGATGGCGATGCGCGAGGCCAGGGTCATGGCTTCGATCTGGTCGTGCGTCACGTAGACGATGGTGGTGCCAAGGCGCTGGTGCAGCTTCTTGATCTCGGTGCGCATCTCCGCGCGCAGCTTGGCATCGAGATTGGACAGCGGCTCGTCGAACAGGAACACCTTCGGCTCGCGCACCAGGGCGCGGCCGATGGCGACGCGCTGGCGCTGGCCGCCGGACAATTGCGCCGGCTTGCGATCCAACAGATGCTCGATCTGCAGTAACGTCGCGACGCGCTTCAGCGCCGCCTCGCGGGCCTTATCGTCGACCTTGCGAATCTCGAGCCCGAAGGTCAGGTTGCGCGCGACCGTCATGTTCGGATAGAGCGCGTACGACTGGAACACCATCGCGATGTCGCGGTCCTTCGGGTGCACATCGGTGATGTCGCGCTCCCCGATCAGCAGCTCGCCTTCGCTCGGGTCGATCAGGCCGGCGATGATGTTGAGTAGGGTCGACTTGCCGCAGCCGGACGAGCCCAGCAGCACCAGGAACTCGCCGCTCGCCAGCTCGATGTCGATGCCTTTCAGCACCTCCACCGGGCCGAAGCGCTTCTTGATGCCGCGTATGCTCAAGGACGACATGCTATCTTCCCCGTAGGCTCTGCTTCTGCACCGGCGGCGCGACATACTCGCGCGGATGGGTCGAGATCGCGCGCGACGCGGTCGCCACGCCGGCGGCGATCGCGGCGTCGAAGCTTTCGCCCCTGGCGATCGCGGCCAGGTAGCCGGCATTGAACACGTCGCCCGCGCCGATGGTGTCGACCGCCTTCACCACCGGTGCCGGCACATGGATCATGCTGCCGCCCCGCAATCCGGACGCGCCGAGCGGCCCGCGCTTGGCGATGACATGGGCGCCCTTGGGCATCATGCGGACGGCAGCCATCATCGCGTCCTCGACCTCCGGCACCTCGAACAGCGACAGCAGCTCAACCTCGTTCATCAGCAGATGATGGGTGTGCGCGACCCAGCCGAGACATTGCGCGCGGATCGCCGGAGTCCAGCCGGTGATCGGCCATCCCGTATCGAGCGCTACCTCGATCCGATGCTGCTCCAGCAGATCGAACAGACCTGGATAGTCCGCACTCAGACGATCCATCAGGAACCCGCCGACCAGCAGTGCGATGCCACCGCTCAGCGCCTCGAAATCCAGGGCCCGCCTCACCTCGTCCAGGCTCAGCTTCTCGATATGGCCGTGGGTGGTCAGGAACGTGCGCTCCGAATCCGGATGCGCGATTCCGACGGAGAAGGTAGTAGCGCAGGATTCGCGTGGCCAAGCGCCGCTGTGCGTGCGGAAGATCGACCGCAGCCAGTCGCCGAACATGTCGTTGCCGGTGTTGGCCGCGACCTGGAACGGCGTGCCGAGCGCCGTCCAAGCCAGCGCGGTGTTGCCGACGCAGCCCGCGGGCCGCACATCACCATGGGCCACCATGGATTCGGTCCCGGGATGCAAGGTCGGCGGGTAATCGCCGACGATGATGTCCACATTGACGTTGCCGATGATGGCGAGCGGACGCGACATCCCTACTCCGTCCGCGTGATCTTGGCGGTGCGCAGCGGAACGCCGACGTCGGAGACGCGCTGCCCGGCGATGCCGATGGCGAGGCGCTGCGCCGTCGGCAGCATCGACAGGATGGCGGCGATGCCGCTGGCCTTGGGGAAGCGCAGGATCAGGTCGCCGCGGACCTCGTCCGAGCCTGAAGTGTCGAACACCAGGGTCGGCGATCCGCCTGCGACCGTATCGCGTGCCAGCCCGCCGACCAGCGACGCCGCCGGCTCGTCGGCACAGAAATGCACGGCTCCCAGGTCGGGCCTGAGAATCTCCAGCGGGCCGTGGCGGAACTGGCCGCCCTCCAGCGCATAGGCCGGCATGCGCGCCAACTCCATGGTGCTGAGCGCCGCTGCTTCCGCCAAGCCGCGCAGGCCGCGCCCGGAATAGACGATGGCGCGGCACGGCTTCAGCAGCTTCACCGCCTCAGTCACGTCGAGCCGGGCGCGCGTGCGCAGTATCTCCAGCGCCGGGCTCGCATCGCGCCCAAGCGCGGCCAGCACGCCGAGATGCAGCGCCAGCGTGATCATGAGGCTGCGGGTGGCGGCAAAGGCATGCTCGGTACCGCCGGCGCCGATCAGCGAGGGCAGCATTCGCCCCAGGGTCGAGCTCGGCTCCAGGGTCATTCCATAAGCGGCGGGATCGCCCGAGAGAGAGGCGAGGATGCGATGGACTTCGGCGGACTCGCCCGATTGCGACGTCACGATCACGACGGAATCGTTGAGGTCGAGCGGGGAATAAAGCTGCTCCGACAGCGAGACCGCGATGGCCTGGATGCCGAGTGCGCGATACTCCACTTCCGCCATCCGGTTGACCGCGTGTGAGCCGCCCATGCCCAAGAGGAATGCGCGCTTGCGCGAGCGCAGCGCGTCGGCCATGCGCGCGGCCAGCTCCGTTGCAGCTGCGTATGACGCCAGAGCGTCGTCATGCTGACGCGACATCTCGCGATCGATTGCGATGACGCCTTCGGCCGTGATGTTGCCTTGGGGGCTCATCCTTTGACACCTCCTGTGGTCAGGCCGGAGATCAGCGCCTTCTGCAGACCGAAGCCGATGATCACCGGCGGAAGGGCCGCGATTATGCCAGCAGCCGCGATCAGACCATAGTCCGCGATGCGACCGCCAGCGAGATCGGCGATCGCGACCGTCAAGGTTTTAGCCCGCTGGTCGGAGGTGAATAGCAACGCATAGAAAAACTCGTCCCACGCCAGCAGGAACGCGAACAAGCCCGCTGTGGTAAGGCCCGGCGCGGCCAGCGGCAGCGTGACGTTGCGCATGATTTGCCACAAATTCGCGCCATCCATCATCGCCGCCTGCTCGATCTCGAATGGCACATTGTCGAAGTTGCTCTTCAGCAACCAAGCCGTGAAGGGCGCCAGGATGCTGAGATAGATCAGCGCGAGACTGAAGACGGAGTTGAGCGCGCCCATTCCGCTCAGCGCGAAATACATCGGCACCACCAGCGCCACCGGAGGCAACATGTAGGTGGCGACCGAGACATGCAGCATCCAGGAAAAGCGCCGCGGCATGCGCGAGACCGCCCAGGCCGCCGGAATGCCGATGACCAGCGCCAGGATCGCGCCCAGGCCGGCCACTACCATGCTGTTGCGCAGCGACGCGGTGAAGGCGGCGCCGGTGGTGTTCTCGGCGATCGTCAGCAGCTTGACGTAGCGCGAGAAGTCCCACTCCGCCGGGATCCAGTGCAGGGGCACGGTGGTGAGGTCGTTGGTGCTGCTGACGCTCATCAGCCCCATCCAGATCACGGGCGCCAAGATCAGAACGGTGAGTAGCAGCGCTGCCGCATGGATCAGCCACGAATTGACGAGCCTTTGCCGACGCCGCGACATCAGCGGACCTCCGCCTGCCGGCGCATGGCCGTGACGTAGACCGCCGTCAGCACGGCGCTGATCAGCGCGACAATGAGTGCGATCGAGGCGCCGCTGCCGGCGCGCTGGAACGAGAACGCCTCCTGGTAGACCACGATGCTGAGCGACTTGGTGCTGTTGGCCGGCCCGCCGCGGGTCATGACCCAGATGATGTCGAACACCTTGAAGGCCTCGATGGTGCGCAACACGATCGCGACGGTCAGCGGCCCGACCAGGAACGGCAGATAGACCGCGCGGAACTTCTTCCAGAAGCCGGCGCCGTCGATAGTCGCTGCAGCCTTCAGTTCGCCCGGCACCGATTGCAACGCGGCAAGGCAGATGAGAGCAACCAGCGGGAAATTCTTCCAGGCGTCGGCGAGGCAGACGGCCCACAGGGCAGAACTGGGCTCGCCCAGCCAGGAGCGGTAGCTGTCGAGCATGCCGAGCTGGGTCAGCATCGAATTGAGCGCGCCGAAATCCGGCTGGTAGATCAGCCGCCACATGGTGGCGTTGACCACAGTCGGCAGCGCCCAGGGCAGGATCATAAGCGCGCGCAGCAGCATACGGCCGCGGAAATCCTGGTCGAGCAGCAGCCCGGCGGACAAGCCGACCACGAACTCGATCAGGACCGAGATCACCGTGAACTTGATGGTGACGAGCAGCGCCGATTGAAAGAGCGGATTGCCGAGCGCGTTGATGTAGTTCGAGAGGCCGACCCAGTCAGCGCCGGGCGCGATCAGCTTGGCATTGGTGAAGCTGGTCCACAGTGTCCACAGGAAGGGCCAGCCGATGATCGCGGCCATGATGAACAGCAGCGGCAGCGGGAGGAACCACGCGCGGCTGCTCATCCAACGATTTTCGATCATCGGCTGGAATGTCCCTTTCCAACGGAGTGCTGCCTTAGCTTACAGCCCCGAGGCCGCGGCGGCATCCTTCAAGGCCGCCTCCGGCTCCGCCGATTTGAGCAGCGCCGACTGGATCGCCTGCTGGATGGCGGTCGACAGCTCCTGGTATTTCGGCGTGGTCGGCCGCGGATACATGGCGGCCAGGCCAACCTTGGCCGAGGCGATCAGGCTCTCCTGGCCGGACGCGACCACCGGGCTATCGTACCAGGCGGACCAGATCGGCAGGCTGAGCTGAGCGTATTTGTCCTGCGTCTCCTGCGAAGTCATGGCGAGGATGTATTTCCACGCCTCGTCCGGATGCTTGCTGGCCGCGGTGATACCGAGGCCCATGGAGCCGTTGACGGCGGACGCATCCAGCTTGCCGGCGATACCGGGGCCAGGAACCACGCCTACCTTGCCGGCGACCTTGGATTCCTTCGGATCGTTGGCGAGGTTGAACATGTACGTCCAGTTGAGGGCGAAGGCCGCCTGCCCGCTCGAAAACACGCGGCGAACGTCTTCCTCCAGATACTCCTTGGAATTTGGGTTGGTCACTCCATCGTCCAAGCTCTTGACCATGTACTTGAGCGCCTCGACGCCGCCGCCCGACTGGAAGGCCGGCTTGCCGTCGTCGGTGAGGAAGTTGCCGCCATAGGAAGCGAGCAGCATGGTGTAGTCGCAGATCACCGCCTCGGCCTGGGCCCAGCTCCACACGATCGGGAACTCGACGATGCCCTTGTCCTTGATGGTCTTGGCCTGCGCCAGCAGCTCGTCCCAGGTCTTGGGCGGCGCCGCGATGCCAGCCTCCTTCAGCATGTCAGTGTTGTAGAACAGGTACTTGGTGTCGAGGATCCAAGGCATGCCGTAGGCCTTGCCGTTATAGTCCACCGTGGTCCAGGCGCCCGGCATGATATCGGACTTCATGTCCGCCGTGATGCGGTCGCTGACATCGATCAGCACGTTGTTGGTGGCATATTCCGCCGGCCAGATCACGTCGAACAGCACGACGTCATAGCCGCCGCCCGCGCCCTGCGAGAGCAATGTCTTGTCCCTCAGCCCTTCGTAGGGAACGAACTCGAGATTCACCTTGATGTCGGGATTGGCCTTCATGAAGTCGGCCGTCATATCGCGCACGTTCTGCTCGCTATAGGCCGCCTGGGCCATGAACAGCGCGTTGAGCGTGGTTTCGGCATGGGCCGCACTGCTGGCGATGCCCAGTGCCAGGACGGCCGACACGGCCGTCGCGGCAATTGTCTTCGACATGTCTGTCCTCCGCTGTCGGTTGGGGCTTTCTTTGCGCGCCCTTTGCCGGAGTTAATCACACCGCCCCCAGTGCCCTCCGACAAGTCCCTTGAATATTTCAATTCAATTGACTTAAGTAATAGTCTGACAGGAACGATTTGATGTCAACGGCCAATTCAGCTGCCGAGCAACCGGCCAGGCGCGCCATCCGCGCGGTCGCCGGCACCAATCTGGACGGCGCCAGCGCGCATAACCGGCGCGTGATTTTCGACGCGCTGCGGATCAACGGCGCGCTGACCCGCGCCGACCTCGCGCGCGCGACCCAGCTGACGCCGCAGACCGTCAGCAACATCGTGGATTCCCTTAGGTCGGACGGGCTGATCGTCGCGGACGAGCCCCGGCGGCAGGGTCGCGGCCAGCCGGCCCGCCCCTATCGCATCCTGCCGGAAGGCGCCTGCGCCATCGGCGTGCAGCTGGACCGGCACCAGATGCTCGGCGTCGTCGTGGACCTCGCCGGCGCGCCGCTGATGCGCCGCCAGCGGCAGCTACCGGCGGGCGGGCCGAAGAAGGGCGGCGCGGCCCTCCTCAAGCTGATCGGCGAGCTGCGCGCCGTCGCGGAGGAACGCCAGGCGACATCGCGCCTGCTCGGCCTCGGCATCGCCATGCCCGGTCCGTTCGGCGTCATCGATAATGAAGACCCCTGGGGCATGCAAGGCTGGCAAGATTTCCCGCTTGCCGATTGGCTCGCCAACAAGACCGGGCTGGAGGTATCGGTGCAGAACGACGCCGCCGCCGGCGCGATCGCGGAAAAGATGTACGGCGCCGCCGCGGGGCTTGAGAATTTCGTGCATCTGTTCATCGGCTACGGCCTCGGCGCCGGGCTGGTGCTGCGCGGCGAGGTCTATTCCGGCGCCGCCAACAATGCCGGCGAGATCGGCCAGGTAGTCTCCGCCGCGGCGCGCACCGGCAACCCCGAAGCGATCGAGCACTATGCCTCGCTGCTGGCGCTGTGCCGCCACCTCGGCGTCGATCCCCGGCGCGCGGGCCTGCTCGATCACCTGCAAGGCCTGTTCGAGGCCGACGACAAGCGCATCCGCCCCTGGATCGCGCAGGCCGTACGTCACCTGCGCCATGCCGTGCAGACGCTCGAGTCCCTGTTCGATCCGGAGACCATCGTCATCGGCGGCCAGATGCCGCCGGGCGTGCTCGCCTCCATGGTCGCATCGCTGGAACCACTGCTTCCGTCGGTCGCGCATCGCCGCGAGCGGCAGCGCCCGCGCCTCACCCTCGGCGCCACAGGATTATGGTCGGCCGCGTTGGGCGCCGCGATGCAACCCATCTCGCGCACATTTGATCCGCAATTCACAGCGATTCTGAAAGCTGGCCCGCCCTAGGGAACTTGTCACAGCTTTATCCATTCTCCCTTTCGGGCTGCCTTTCTACAGTCCGCCATCTGCCACAATCGGATATATCGATGAAATGCTGACATCACGCGTGAGGGGGACGGGGCGATTTCTGATCCTCCTGATGCTGGTCGGCATGCCGCTCGGCGCGGGCCGTCCTGCGATCGCGGCCAATATCGTGGTCGATGCCAGCAGTGGCACCGTGCTATCGGCTGAGGCACCCAATCATCTCTGGTATCCCGCATCCCTCACCAAGCTGATGACGGTCTACATTGCCTTGTCCGAGATCGAGGCAGGGCGCCTCAGCTTCGAGGACAAGATCAAGGTTTCGCAGCACGCCGCACGGCAGAATCCGGTCAGGTTCGGCTTGCGCTCCGGCCAGGTGATCACGGTGCGCGATGCAATCAACGCGGCCATCGTCGCTTCCGGCAATGATGCCGCGGTCGCGCTGGCGGAGAAGATCGCCGAGACCGAAACCGCGTTCGCTGTACGCATGACGAACACGGCCATGGAACTCGGAATGTTCCGAACGTTTTTCGCGAATGCGAGCGGCCTGCCGGCCGATGGACAAGTCACGACCGCCCGCGACCTCGCGATCCTGGCAACCGCGTTCCTGCGCGACTTCCCGCAGCACTATGCGCTGTTCAACCAGCGCAGCGTCACGGTCGGCAAGCGCAGCCGCGGCACGGTCAACTCAATTCTCGGCGCCTACGATGGCGCGGACGGAATGAAGACCGGTTTCACCTGCGCCTCCGGCTACAACATGGTGGCATCGGCGGAGCGTGACGGCCGGCGCCTGATCGGCATCGTACTCGGCAGCCGCAATGGCGGCGCGCGCACACTGGAGATGAGGAAATTGCTCGATGTCGGCTTCTCCGCCGGGGCGGCGCCGACCACGACCTTGATGGCCCTGGCCGATGAGCTGACCGATGCCGACAACGGCGCCCCGCCCAACATTCTCACCGGTAGCAACTGCGTGACACCGGCGCTGGCGGGCAGCACTCTCATCGACTCTCCCGACGAACTGAGCGGCTGGGCCGTGGCGCTCGGCGACTATCGCAGTCGGGCCAAGGCGCAGGGGGCGTTGCAGAGCGCGCAGACCAAGCTCGGCAAGGCGGCCGGCGCCGGCCAGCCCGCCATCATCAAGAAGGGCGCCGCCGGCCTCACGCGCTACACCGTGCTGCTGTCCGGTCTCAAGCAGACGTCGGCGCAGAACACCTGCAAGATCCTGACCGACAAGAAGGCCTATTGCGTCACCCTCAGCCCGAAGCTGATCGCTAACCGCTACTGACTCGCCGCATTGTCAGAACCCGGCCCTGCGTGCCAGGATCGCCCCGGTTTGAACATGGGGACTCGATATGGCGGCAATCGATGTAGCGCGCTCCTTGCCATTCTGGAAGGGCAAGGTCGAGCCCAAGCCGGTCAAGGGCGGCATCACCAACGCCAATTTCCTGGTCGAGGATGCCGGCCAGCGCTATTTCGTACGGGTCGGCGAGGACATCCCGATCCACGGCGTGATGCGCTTCAACGAGTGCGCCGCCAGCCGCGCCGCCGCCACCTGCGGCCTATCGCCTGAATTGCTGCACCAGGCGCCCGGCGCCCTGGTGTTCCGATTCATCGAAGCCAAGACCCTGAGCGCCGACGATGTGCGCCCGCGCGCGATGCTGGAGCGCATCCTGCCGCTGCTCCGCACCTGCCATCATGAGATGCCGAAGCATGTACGCGGGCCGGCGCTGATCTTCTGGGTGTTCCACGTTGTGCGCGACTACGCCCACACGCTTAAGGAAGGCATCAGCCGGGACCTACAGGCCCTCCCCGCCTTGATGCGCATGGCGGATGAGTTGGAGCGCGCGGTCGGGCCGGTCGACATCGTGTTCGGCCACAACGACCTCTTGCCCAGCAACTTCCTCGACGACGGCAAGAAGCTCTGGCTGATCGACTGGGACTATGCCGGCTTCAACTCGCCCCTGTTCGACCTCTCCAACCTCGCCTCCAACAACGAGGTTTCGGAGCCCGACGAACGCTGGCTGCTCGAGAGCTATTTCGAGAAGCCGCTGACGCCGGCGCTCTGGCGCAGCTACCGCGCCATGAAGTGCGCATCCCTGTTGCGCGAGACCATGTGGAGCATGGTGCAGGAGATCCACTCCGAGCTCGAGTTCGACTACCCCGCCTACACCGCCGAATATCGCGGACGGCTGGATCGGATGTACACGGCGTTCAAGGACTCTTGATGCCATCCGACGTGCTGTTGCCGCCGACGTTGCGAGCCGGGGACAAGATCCGCTTTGTGTCACCCGCGAGCACGCCGGACGAGAGCGGGGTCCTCCGGCGCAAGGCCGTGCTGGAGAGATGGGGGCTGAAGGTCGACCTCGGTCAGCACGTGTTCCGGAAGCGAGGGTTCCTCGCCGGCACCGATGAAGAGCGCTTGACGGACCTCAATGCCGCCCTGCGCGATCGCGATGTTCGCGCCATCATGGCGACCCGCGGTGGCAAGGGATCCTACCGCATCGCCGACCAATTGGATTTCGATGCGGCGCGCGCCGATCCCAAGCTCCTGATCGGATTCAGCGACATCACCATTCTCCATCTCAGCCTTTGGAAGCACTGCAGGCTGGTGGGCATCCATGGCGCCCTCATGGACGACAATGGCGGTTTCACCGAGGCGAACAGCGAAGCGCTTCGCCGCGCGCTGATGTCCTCCGACGACATCCGCCTTCAGTCGCGGGGCGATGAGCCGACCTCCGCCCTGACGACCAGCGGAACCGCACGAGGCAGGCTCCTTGGCGGCAATCTCGACATGGTCTCAACCGCGGCGGGCTGGGCGCTGCCCGACCTCGCCGGCGCGATCCTCTTGCTTGAAGCGGTGACTATGCATGTGGGACAGGTCGACCGCCAACTCACTATGCTGCGCAAGGCGGGCCACCTGAACGGCATCGCGGGAATCGCGCTCGGCCAGTTCACCGGCTTTGACCCGAACGCAAGCGTCCCGATCGTCGATCTGCTGCGCGATCATCTCGAACGCCTTGGCGTTCCAATCGTCGGTGGCCTGCTCCTGGGGCACGGCCACGAACCACTCAGCGTCGCCATAGGATGCATGGCCACGCTGGACGCAGACGCTGGCACCCTCGCCGTCTCCAGACACTGATGCTTAAACCCGCATTAACGGCCGCGTCAGGCAGGTCGGCCCACCCTCGCCCGGCACCGAGATCGCGTCGGCGGCGATCACGTGCACCTTGCAGCCCGCCGCTTCCATGCGGCGCCGGGTTTCGGGGTTGCCCTGCACCATCACCACCTCGCGCGGCGCGATGGTGAGGACGTTGCAGCCCATGCCGGCGAACTCCTCGTCCGGCACCTCGACCAGCTGCATGCCCTTCGCCACCAGCCACTCGCGAAACGGGATCGGCATCAGCGGCGAGTAGACCAGCTGCAAGTCGCGGTCGAGCGGCGACATCACCGACATCAGGTGGAACACGTCGCTCTGTCCCTTGTAGTGCGGCATGATGGCGACCTCGACATGGACGCCCGGCCCGACGATGTCCTTGAACTGGCGGATGCCCTCGGCGTTGGTGCGATAGGTGCGGCCGATTGCGACGGTCTTCTCGTCGAGCCAGATCAGGTCGCCGCCTTCCACCTGGCCGTCGCCGGTGATCTTGCCGATCACGGGAATGCCGGCCTGCTCAAACGCGCGGCCGTGGATCGCCGGCTCGCCCTTGCGCGCAGGCTTGCCCATGTTGCACAGGATGACGCCGCGCGGGCACACCATCGCGGCGTCGCGCACATAGAGGCTGTCCATGGTGAGCGCATCGTCGGGCGGCAGATAGAGAAGCTCCGCGCCGACGCTCGCGATGATCTCGGCGAACGCGGCATGCTCTGCCACCGCGCGCTTGAAGTCCGGCGCGGTGTGATAGTTGAGGTCGCGCCATTCGCGGTCGATGGTCTTCTGATCGATCATGGCATCGGCCGGGCGGCGCATCGCTACCCTCCGCAAGCGGTCGTATTCATTGATTCCGGTGAGCATCCCTGTTCCCTTTACGCAGCGGCGCCGGGCAGCGTCCGGACGAATCCGGAGATGCGGCGGCATGCCTCCTCCAAACTCTTGTCGTCGGCGACGAAGGACATGCGGACATGGCCCGCCGCGCTCTTGCCGAATGCCGTGGCGTCCAGCACCGAGACGCCGGTTGCCTCATAGAGCTTCGTCGAAAATTCGCCAGAGCCAAGGCCGGTGCTGCGCACATCCAGCATCATGAACATGCCGGCATCGGGTGAGAGGCACGTCAGCCCCGGCACCTGGTTCAGCCGCTTCACCACCATGTCGCGGCGCCGCTGGTAGATCGCGCGCATGACCTCCACCTCGGCCAGGTCCTGCTCCAGCGCCACTACGGCGCCGCGCTGCAGGAAAGTCGGCAAGCCGTACAGCATCGCCATGCTAAGATTGTAGACATGGGCAATCAGCGCCTTGGGCCCGGTCATCCAGCCCATGCGCCAGCCGGTCATGGCGTGCGACTTGGACAGGCTGTTGATGGTCACCGTGCGCTCGGCCATGCCGGGCAGGCCGGCAATGCTCACATGCCGTTCGCCGAAGGTCAGCGTCGCATAGACTTCGTCGGACACCACCCAGAGGTCGTGCTGCCGGGCCAAGGCGGCCACCTGCTCCAGAGTCGCGCGCGGCATCATCGCGCCGGTCGGATTGCATGGTGTCGCGAAGAAGATCGCCCTGGTGCGCGGCGTGATGGCCCGCGCCAAATCCTTCGGATCGAGGTGGAAGCCGTTCTCCGGACGCTGCGGCACCTGCACGATCCGGGCGCCCGGCGCCTGCAAGGTCGCTTCGTAGGTCACGTACATCGGCTCCGGCACGATCACCTCGTCGCCCGGCGCCAACAGGCACATGGATGAGGCGAACAGCCCGCACTGCGCACCGGACATAATCGCGACGTTCTCGATCGTGGTCGGCTGCCCGGTTTTCTCCTGGTGCCGGCGCGCCACCGCCAGGCGTAGTTCGTCCAGCCCGAGCAGCTCGCTGTAGTGAGTCTCGCCGGCGCGCAGGGCCGCGATCGTCGCTTCGGTGATCGCCGCCGGCGTGTCGAAATCCGGATCGCCGACCGACAGAACGATGACGTCCCGCCCCGCCCGCTGATCGGCGGAAGCGCGGTAGTGCAGGTCCCACGCGGCGACGCCCTCCCCCTGCAACCGGTCGACCAAGGGCGAAAATCTCATGAAAGCAAGTCCTTCAGGCTCCTGACGCGCGGCACACTGCAAGACCTTGTGAGCGCGGTCAAGCTGGCCTGGTGCATTGCAAACCTTGACCAATCCTGGTCATTGCAACCGCTATTGCAGTGTGCAAGTTGACGCTATGATCGGGCTGAATTGCGTGGGAGGACGTGTCGATGGAAAAGGTCTATCACCAGCCGCTCGGCGGCAACAAGATGCCGCGCTTCGGCGGCCCGGCGACCATGATGCGGCTGCCCGCGGTTACCTCGGCCGAGGGGCTGGATGCCGCCTTTGTCGGCGTGCCGTTCGACATCGGCACCTCCAACCGCTCCGGCGCTAGGTTCGGCCCGCGCCAGATCCGCGCCGAGAGTTGCCTCATCCGCCCCTACAACATGGCGACCCGCGCCGCGCCGTTCGACTCCCTCAGCGTCGCAGATATCGGCGACGTCGCCATCAACACCTTCAATCTCGAGAAGAGCGTCGCCATCATCGAAGCGGCCTATGACGAGATCCTCAGCCACAACTGCATCCCGATGACCATCGGCGGCGACCACACCATCGCGCTGCCGATCCTGCGCGCGCTGAAGAAGAAATACGGGCCGGTCGGCATGGTGCATGTCGACGCCCACGCCGACATCAACGACACCATGTTCGGCGAGAAGATCGCCCACGGCACGCCGTTCCGCCGTGCGGTCGAGGAAGGCTTGCTCGACGGCAAGCGCGTGGCGCAGATCGGTCTGCGCGCGACCGGCTATGCGGCCGAGGACTTCGACTGGCCGCGCTCCCAGGGCTTCCGCGTCGTGCAGGCGGAGGAGTGCTGGTACAAGTCCCTCGCTCCGTTGATGCGCGAGATCAAGGAGCAGGTGAAGGGCGGCCCGGTCTACCTGAGCTTTGACATCGACGGGCTTGACCCCTCCTCCGCGCCGGGCACCGGCACGCCGGAGATCGGCGGCCTCACCACCATCCAGGGCATCGAGATCATCCGCGGCTGCCAGGGCCTGCAGATCGTCGGCTGCGACCTGGTCGAGGTGGCGCCGCCCTACGATTCCAGCGGCAACACCTCGCTGTTGGCCGCCAACCTGCTGTTCGAGATGCTGTGCGTGCTGCCAGGGGTGAAATACCGGAACTAGGGGCCCTTCGTCCTGGGACGGCCCGGATGGCTTGATCCGGCGCCGCCGTTGCGGCTATCTGTCCGCAGCGCCAACACGGATGCCGGCTTAGCTCAGCGGTAGAGCAACCGCCTTGTAAGCGGTAGGTCACCTGTTCAATCCAGGTAGCCGGCACCATTTCCCGCGCTAAACCTCACACCGCCGGGCGCAATTTTGATGAATGACCAAATAGTTACGCTGCAATATTAAGATTTTGGTAAGCCAGTATCTTTAGCCTTAATTGTCGAGAAACCCGCGGATTGGGTGCGGCGGCCGCGGGATCATATTGAATGCAAATGGGATTGAGCCCGTGATCGCGACCGATGTCAGCAAGCTGATTGACCTGGCGCGCAACCGCTCCGCCGAGGGTCGCAGCGCACTCGTCAGCGCCATCGGCGATCTGATCGAAGACGACCGTCAATTCAGCGCCCAGGAACTGGCGCTGATGAACGACATCCTCAAGAAGCTGATCAACGACGTCGCGCGCCCAATCCGCAAGGCGCTGGCCGTCAAGCTCGCCCACACCAAGAGTGCGCCCGCTGAAGTGATCGAGATCCTCGCCAATGACGAGATCGATGTGTCTGCGGCGATCCTACAGCACAGCGAGCTTCTGACCGATCGGGCGCTAATCGACATCATCCGCAAGCGCACCCGCGAGCACCGCCTCGCCATAGCCATGCGCAAGCATGTCAGCAACGGCGTCAGCGACGCGCTGGTGGAGCCCCAGGAACCGGACGTGATCAAGCGCCTCCTGGAGAATCACGGCGCAGAGATTTCGCAGGCCACCCTCGCCTATCTGGTCGACCAGTCGACGACCGTCGACGAGTTCCAGGAGCCGCTGCTGCGCCGCCACGACCTCAGCGCGGATCTTGCCAAGCGCATGTATGTGCACGTCTCCGCCGGCCTGCGCGACTTCATCCTGGCGCACTACAATGTCGACCGCGCCGAGCTCGATGCGACGCTGGCGCAGGTGACGACCGAGGCGCTGGAGAGCGCGACCGCCGAGAACCATGTCGACGCCGCCCAGGCGCTGGCCGACAAGCTGGCGCAGCGCCAGGAGCTCACCCACGACCTGGTGGTGCAGACTCTGCGGCGCGGCGAAGTCCCGCTGTTCGAAGCGATGATGAGCCAGCTGACAACCCTGCCGCAGGAACTCGCCTGCCGCCTGATGTACGAGGAGGAAGCGGACGGCTTCGTCATCGCGGCGCGGGTCAGCGGCTTCGACCGTTCGACCTTCACCACTTTGTTCCTGCTGCTGCAGCGCATCCATCCACGCGGCGCCGCCGACGATCCGCAGCAGCTGCGTCGCGGGCTGGAGCTGTTCGACCGGCTGCGGCCGGAGACCGCACGCAAGGTTGCCGCGCGCTACATGGTCAATCCCGAGTTCCTGCGCGCGCTGCGCCAGCGTCCCCGCGCGGTGTCCTGAGCCCGCCGATGACGCCATCGTCGTCCCGTTCGGATACCATCGACCCGGCGGCGCGGGAACGTAACGATCTCGCCGAGGCCTTCGCCCGCGTGCTGCTGTCCGAAGGACCGATCGCCGCGCAGGCGCCGGTGTTCTTCCAGGAGCCGGACGGCACCATGATCTGGGCCAATGACGGCTACTACGCGCTCGCCGCCCAACTGGTGAATGCGTCGGAGGCGCAGCGCCTCCTGCATCCGAACCTGAACGATGCGCCCGCCAACGCCACCTCCTGGACGGTCGCGGCGCGCGGCACCGCCAACGGCCGCGCCGTCACCATCCGCGCCAGCTATGCCAAGCTGACCTACGGCGCGCGGCAGAAGCCCGCGCTCGCCGGCTTCGTGCAGGTGGTTCCTGACGAGTCCGACGTGGCGCAACGGCTGCTCTCGACGCAGGAGCGGCTGGAGGACGTCGTCCGCCTGGTCTCCGACTGGGTGTGGGAGATCGATGCCGACAGCCTCTTCACCATCGTGTCGGACCGCGCCCAGCGCGCCACCGGCTTTCATCCGCGCGAGCTGATCGGCACCTCGATCCTGGCGCTCGCCGCCGACAGCGAGATCGCCGATGGGCTGCTGGCGCGGCTGCAGACCATGGCGCCGTTCCGCGACTTCACGCTGCCGATCCACGCCAAGGACGGCGGCGACAAGATTTTCCTGGTCAGCGCCGTGCCGGTGTTCGATCCCGACGGCGGCACCCATCTCGGCTATCGCGGCACCGCCAGCGACATCACCGATCTCAGCGAACGCGAGCGCTCGATCCTGGCGGCCAAGGAAGCGGCCGAGCAGGCCAGCCGATCCAAGACCAAGTTCCTCGCCAACATGAGCCACGAGCTGCGCACGCCGCTCAACGCCATCATCGGCTTCTCGGACATGATGGCGCTTGCCATCCACGGGCCGATGGGGGCGCCCGCCTACGAGCAGTACGCCGCCGACATCAACGGCAGCGCCAAGCATCTGCTGTCCATCATCAACGACATCCTCGATATCGCGAAGATCGAGGCCGGCCGGCTGGACCTGATCGAGGAAGAGACGCCAATCGCCAACCTGTGCGACGTCGCGCTGCGGCTGATGCAGGAACGCGCCAACGAGCAGCACATTGATTTGCGCTTCGAAGCCGGCCCCAACCTGCCCCACGTCATGGTCGACCAGCGCGCCTTGCGCCAGGTGCTGTTGAACCTGCTGTCCAACGCCATCAAGTTCACCCGCGCCGGCGGCGAGGTCACCTTGCGCGCGCAGCTGTCGATGGACGACGAGTTGATGCTGCAGGTCATCGACACCGGCATCGGCATGCGCGAGGAAGATCTTCATCGCGTGCTCGAGCCGTTCGTGCAGGTCGAGAACGAGCTCACGCGGCGCTACGAAGGCACCGGCCTCGGCCTCTCCTTGTCGAAGCAGCTGATCGAGTTGCACGGCGGACGCATCGGCATCGTCAGCAAGTCGAACATCGGCACCACGGTGACGGTCTATCTGCCGGCCAGCCGGCTGCGGCGGGGCTGATCCATGCTGCTGGAAGTGCTGGTGCCCATCGTACTGGTCGCGATCGCGGTCATCGGGTTACAGATCTGGGCGATCAGAGCGTGGCAGGGCGTGTGGCGCTGGCTCGCAGCCGCGCCCCTCTTGCTGGCTGGGGCCGACCTAATCCTCATCCTCGTCAGTACGGCGATCGACCCAACCAGCCACAATCTCTGGCCTCTCGAACTCGCAATGATCCTGCTGATCGGGCTGCCGGTGATCGGCGTGCTCTGGCTCGTTCGGCTGGTGGCGAAGATCTAGGCCGCCGCGCGGCGTTCCTCGACACCCGATAGATAGCTCAGCGCCGCCAGCACGCCGCCAGTGCGGTGCGGTAACTTGGCGAGGGCGAGGCCCATCTCCACGCCGCTCAGCGTGCCGGCCAGCATCAGGTCGTTGAAGTCGCCGAGATGGCCGATGCGGAACACCTTGTCGGCCAGCTTGCCGAGCCCGGCGCCGAGCGACATGTTGAAGCGCTCGAGGATGGCCTTGCGCAGTCCGTCGGCCGAGCAGCCCTCCGGCACGAACACCGCGGTTACCGACTGGCTGTATTCGCTCGGCTCTGCGCACACGGTGTCGAGGCCCCAGGCGCGTACTGCGCGGCGCGTTGCTTCGGCAAGGCGCGTGTGACGGGCGAAGATGTTTTCCAGCCCCTCTTCGTCGATCATGTCGAGCGCTTCCTGGAGTCCGAAGAACAGGTTGCAGGCCGGCGTGTACGGCAGGTTGCCCTTGCCCTCCGCGGCGGCCAGCATCGGCTCCCAGTCCCAGAACGCGCGCGGCAGGGTCGCGGTCTTCGATGCGGCGCGCGCCTTCTCGCTGGCGGCGACGAAGGCGAGGCCGGTTGGCAGCATCAGTCCCTTCTGCGAGCCGCCGACCACCACGTCGACGCCCCATTCGTCCATGCGCATGTCGGCGCTGCCGAGCGAGGAGATGGTGTCGAGCATCAGCAGTGCCGGATGGCTGGCGCGGTCGATCGCCTTGCGGATCTCCGCCACGCGGCTCATGACGCCGTTGGAGGTCTCGTTGTGGACCAGCAGGATCGCCTTGATCTTGTGCGCCTTGTCGGCGGTCAACACGGCTTCGACCGCTTCGGGCGACGGCGCGCGGCGCCAATCGGTCGCCAGCATCTGCACGTCGAGCCCGAGCTTGTGGGCCATGTTGCCCCACAGCACCGCGAACTGGCCGGTGTCGAAGGTCAGCACCTGGTCGCCGGGCGAGAGCGTGTTGACCAGCGCGGACTCCCATCCGCCGGTACCTGACGCGGGGAAGATCATCACCGGCTGCCTGGTCTTGAAGACTGGCCGGATGCGCTCGAAGATCTCCGCCTGGAGCTTGGCCCAGGCAGGGCCGCGATGATCCAGCACCGGTTGCGCGATGGCGCGCAGGATGCGGTCGGGAATGTTGCTCGGTCCCGGGACCTGCAGGAAATGGCGGCCAGCTTGGTAGGTCATTGCGCGTGCTCCTTCGCGTAGAACGGCACGAGGGGCACGCTACTGACGGTCAGGGCGGCGAACTGAGCGGATTGCGACGTCGGAAAGCGGCTAAACGACTCCCCAGGATTATCCGGGACTATTGGCCGAGAACGACCAGCGCATCCACGGCAACAGCGCCGTCCGCCCGCACCATCAGCGGATTGACGTCGAGTTCCAGCAGCGTGTCGCGATGGGCTTCGGCGAAGGCGGCGATCGCCATGATGCTGTTCACCAGCGCGGCCATGTCGGCGGCCGGCTTGCCGCGATAGCCGGCCAGCAACTTGGCGATCTTGAGGCGGCGGATGGCGGCTTCCACCTCCTCGGCCGAAGTCGGCAGCAGCAGCATCGCCGCGTCCTCGACCAGCTCGACCAGGATGCCGCCCGCGCCCACCACCAGCGCCAAGCCGAATTGCGGATCGCGCTGGATGCCGACGATGAGCTCGGCGGCGACGTCGCCGACCATGCGCTCGACCAGCACCTTCTCGATGCGGCCGCCCTTGAGATAGGTCGCGACGGATTTCTCCATCCGCGCCAGCGCCGCCTCCAGGTCGGCCGGCGACTTGAGGTTGATCGCGACCGCGCCAGCCTCGGTCTTGTGCGCGATCAGCGGCTCCGCGACCTTCAGAACCACCGGAAAGCCGAGCGCCTCCGCGGCGGCAATGGCATCCACCGGCGCCACCACGCGGTTCTCTGGAACGGCAAGGCCGAAGCTCGCCAGCAGCTTCTTGCCCTCGACCTCGGACAGCATGCGCCTGGTCTCGCCCGCCAGCGGCGTCGCTGGAATCGCGGGCGCAGCGACCTTGGCCTTGCGCTGCGCAAAGCGATGGACTGCGGCGAAGGCGTTCAGCGCTTCCTCCAGCCCTTGCATCGGCGCGCCCTTGGCCGCGATCACTTCCGCGCGCGCGACCGCGGGCAGCAACTCCGACAAGGTCGAGGTCACGATCGGCATCTTGCCGTGCATCGCGCAGGCTTTCAGGAGCGCGCGCACGCCGGCCATGCAGGCCGCCTCGGTCTCCGGCCCGTCGGTGGCGAAGTCGATCACCAGCATGCCGGCGTCGAACTCGCCGCGCATGACGGTGGAAAAGCACTTCACCAGCAGATCCTCGTGGCCCCACAGCGACGTGTTGTAGTCGAGCGGGTTGGACACGGTCGCGAAGTTCGGCAGCTGCGCGCGCAGGTCATCCGCTTGGTCCTTGGAGAAGCCAGGCAACGGGATGCCGAGCTCGTCGCACAGGTCGGCGGTCAGCAGGCATTCGCCGCCGGAGCAGGTGAACACCGCCAGCCGGTCGCCCTTGGGCAGGCCCGCGGTCGAGACCAGCTTCAGCGTCTCGAGCAGCTGCGGCACGGAATGGACGCGGATGATGCCCAGCCGCTCGAACAGCGCGTCGTACATCTTGCCGCTGCCGGCGAGCGAACCGGTGTGGCTCATGGCGAACTTGGCGCCGAGCTCGGAATTGCCCGCCTTCAGCGCCACCAGCGGCTTGCCGCGCTGCAGAGCCTTGGCGGCCGCTCGGCTGAACGCCGGCACGTCCTTGATGCCCTCGAGATAGAGGCCGATTGCCGTCACCTTGGGATCGTCGGCCAAGGCATCGACGTAGTCTGCTGCATTCAGAACGGCTTGGTTGCCCGAGCTGATGACGTAGGCGAACGGCACCGAGCGGTCGTTGCGGCTGAGGTTGAGCGCGATATTGCCGCTCTGCATGACGATGGCGCAGCCGGTCTCGACCTGGTGGCCCAACGCGCCGGTCGGCCACAGGCAGATGCCGTCGATGAAGTTGAGCATGCCGTAGCAGTTCGGCCCGACCACCGCGAGATTGCCGGCGGCTTTTGTGAACTCTTCGTGCAGGGCGACACCTTCGCCGCCCACTTCGGTGTAGCCGGCCGCGTAACAGATCGCGCCGCCGCCGCCGCGCGCATCGAGCTGCTTCAGGATGTCGATGGTCGCTTCGCGCGGCACCGCGATGAAAGTGGCGTCCGGAGCTTCCGGCAGATCGGCGATCGAGGCGTAGCATTTGCGCCCGCCAAGCTCCGGGTATTTCGGATTGACGACCCACACCTCACCCGTGAATCCGGTGTCGGCGCAACGCCGGATCGAATCCGCCATCGCCTGCCCGCCGACAATGGCGACGTGCCGCGGCCGCAACAGGCGCCGCAAATTGCGCTGACGCTGTGATAATTCCGCGTTCATTCACCGATCCTTAGCGCCACGAGTCATATCCTGCCGGGGTTGGGTGTTAGCAGACCGTACCATTTCCGGGAAGGTCTGGGCGCGACCCGGCAGAGCGGCGCCGCGACGGCTCACACCAAGTTTCGAAAAATGGGTCGTATAGCTGCCCTATCGAAGCGCCCAGAAAACGCCAGGTGCGTGAGTCTGGCCACACAATGTCTTGAAATCGCGCGTATTTGCCGTTTGGCGTATAGCGTAACCGCGACCCGGGACGTAAGTTTGAAAAAATCATGAATTGCCCGAGTCGGATCTCGGGCCATTCCTTGAGGATTAGAGCTGTGACGGCGTTTAGAACCGCTTCCGGCACCAGGGCCAGGATGATGTGGTTTGGCGGCGCATTGGCCGCCGGTGCGGTCACGGTCGCGACCTACCTGCTGCCCGGCACTGGCCTCGACAAAGCGTTCGCCCAGGACATCGCCTATTTCCGCATCGGCGCGGGCGCTCCGGGTTCGACGCTCTATGACTTGGCCGGCCAGATCGCCAGCGCGATCAGCAACCCGCCCGGCTCCCGCCAATGCGACAATGACGGCCCCTGCGGCGTGGAAGGCGTGATCGGCCTCGCCCAGACCGCGACCGATCCCGTCAGCGCACTGCAGTCGGTCGACGACGGCTTGGTGGAATCGGTCATCGTCTCCGCCGACATCGCCGACGCGGCGGTGCAAGGCACCGGCCCGTTCAAGAAATCCGGCCCGATGACCGAGCTGCGCGCCATCGCCAATGTGGGGCAGCTGGTCCTGCATGTGCTGGTGGCCAAGGAAGCCCGCTTTGCTGATCTGTCGGCGCTCAACGGCAAGCGGATCGCCATTGGCGTCAAGGATTCGGACAACGCGGTGACCGCGCGCGCCCTGCTGCGCGCCGCCGGCATCAACGAAAAGAAGACCAAGCTGTTGACCGGCGATCCGGAAGCTGCGGCGCTGGACTTGCTGGGCGACAAGGTCGATGCCCTGGTACTGGTCGCGCAACTGCCGAACGCCGATGTCGCGTCGTTGATGCGCACCGGCAACTACAAGCTGCTCAGCGCCAAGCCTGCCGACGACAGCAAGAGCGCCTATATCGTCACCGACTGGATCAAGCACAAGCAATATTCCGGAACCGACGTCGTGGCGACCTTGTCGATGCCGGCTGTCTGGGTGGTGCGCTCCTCGCTCTCGGACGAGCTCGCCGACGGCCTTGCCAAGGCGGTCCTGCGCGCCGCCAAGAGCGACGGCAAGATCCACCTGAACCTCGATCGAATGACCGTTCCGATCCACCCCGGCGCCGAAGCCGCCCTTGCCGAACTCGGCAAAGCGCAGGAAGTCGAAGCGCCGGCGCCTGAGCCGCAGCCGAACGCGACGAACTAGCTTCGCACCGTCTCGATCCGGATCACGAACACGCCATCGGCTTCCTTGCTGTCGAGCAGCCGGTGGCCGGTCGTCTCGCAGAAATGCTTGAAGTCACCGGGCGCGCCCGGATCGGTGGCGTGGACCTCCAGCACGTCGCCGTTGCCAAGATCCTTCATCAGCTTGCGCGCCTTCAGGACCGGCAGCGGGCACTTCATGCCCTTCGCGTCGAAATGATGGATGGTCATGCCTTGCCCGTCTCCTGAACCGTAGGCGCGTGCGCGCCGAACAAGATCTCAATCACGCTGGCGGACACGATGATGATGCCGCCGACCGCCTCTCGCCAGCCGAACGGATAGTCGGTCCAGATCGCTGCCGTGACCACCCCGACCACCACCTCGGCCATGAACAGCATGCTGGCCCGGGTTGGCGACAGGCGCGCAGCGGCCCAAAAGCTCAGCAACAGTCCCGGCAATACCCAGATGCCCGCGATGATCGCGATCCAGAGAATGGCCAGCGGCCAATCTACCGCGGACCAGTCGGTCTGGCTGGGAAAGACACCGAACGCCAGCACGGCGCCGCCGAAGATCATGGCGGTGACGTATTGCAGGAACGCCTTTTCCGTCATGCCGACCTGCGGCGTCATGCGCATGGTGACGAGGCCGACCGCCCAGCAGAAGCCGGCGGCGAGGCCGCACCACTCCGCCACCGTGCGCGGCAGCGGCAATCCTTCGCCGTCGTAGTTCAGAATGAACATGCCGGTGAGACCGACCGCCAGCGCCGCGGCCCGGCCCGGCGTAACCGGCGTCTTGAGGATGATGCGCTCCAGCAGGACGCTCCACACCGGATTGACGTAGAACAACAGGACGATGCGCGCGATGTCGCCGTAGACCACGCCCGCCGCGTAGAGATAGTTGCAGATGCCGGTCGAGATGCCGAGCCACAGCAAGGGCCAACCGCCCGCCACCAGACCACGCCCGCCGTTGCGCAGGATGAACGGCAGCACCAGGAAGGCCGGCAGGCCATAGATCATCCACGCCACCCATGCACCGGACAGGCCGGTGCCATCGGCGGCATGCAGAGGCATCCACATCGAGCCCCAGAACACCGCCGACAGGACGATGCCCAGGCTCGGCAGCAACAGCGGGTGGCGCGCGCTCATGAGTGATCGACCACCAATGATCCCGCGCGATCCGCTTCCTGTTCCATCTCCAGCAAGCGGTCGTAGGCCTGCAACGGGACGATCTCGACCCCCGAGAGCAGCATCGCAGCGCGCGTTTCCGCGAGCGCTGGATCGGCCATGGCGGCGCGAAGCCCGGCGCGCAGCTTCTCCAGATCGGCTGGAGCAATGTCCCGGCGCGTGACAAACGGCAACGCCGGCGCGCTCGCACTGCGCGCGATGATGCGCAAGGGTGCGATCTCTTGTGGTGCGAGGGCTTCCAGCCCCGCGTATGTCACGCAGTCGATGGCGGCGATATCCGCACGCCCCTCTCGCACCGCAGCCACGGATTTGCGATGGCCTCCCGTTTCCAGGATGCGCGCCGGCGCACCCTTGTCGATCATGCTGTGGCGCAGCGCATTCCACCCGGACTGCGAGTCATAGCCGTTGATTGCCGCCACCTTGCCCGCCACGTCATCGAGGCTGCGCACATCGAAGTCCCGGCGCGCCACGATCACGCTGTGATAGCGGCCGCCGGCGCAGCCATCGACCGCATAGACCGGCGTCGCCACCAGCGTGACTCGATCCTTCAGCCGATGCGTCAGCGGATAGCCGCAGGTCTGCGCGATGAAGAGGTCGGGCGCCAGCCACAACTCGTAGAGATCGATGTCCGTCATGTGCGTGGTCTGCGACACGTCGCGCAGGCCAGCTGCGCGCCAGTGCCGGGCCAAGCCTTCCCACCAGGCTCCGATCGCGGGCCGGCGCTCCGGCATGTCGTACATCGAGATCATCGCGCGCATGGCGATCCTGCTCAGAACGTCACGGGATTGGCCGCCATGGAGCCTGACGACTGCGCGATGCTGTCGCCGATCCGGTAATAGTCGCCCTTGTCCTCGACGAAGATGTGCCGCGCGGTGACGAGGCCGGTCGGCCGATCGAGCGCGCCGGCGGCGATCGAGACATAGTCACGGCCGACGCCTTCCCAGAACAGGCTGGAGCCGCACTGCCGGCAGAACCCGCGCCGCGCCTGGTCGGATGATTTGTACCAGGCGAGCTTATCCTCGCCGTGCAGCACAATGTTCTGCCAGGTGCCGGCGGTGTAGCCGCCGAAATGCCCGTGCCAGTGCAGGCACTGGCCGCAATGACACCACACCACGTCACGCATCTTGCCGGCGACGTCGAAGGCAACGGCACCGCACAGGCAGCTGCCGTGATGCTCGGCGATCTCACGAGCCGCCGGTGGGTGCGGGTCGACATTCTGCGGCGCCTCACCGGCCGATAGGACGAACCTGGGCGCATCGCCCGGCAGGCCGTAGTAGTCGCCCTTGTCCCGCATCCAGATATGCGCGGTCGTCTTGAGGCCGGTCGGCTGGTCCACAGAGCCAGCCGTGACGTCCATCGCGCTGCCGTTGTTGGCGCGCCAGAACAGCTTCGATCCGCATTGGCCGCAGAAGCCGCGCTCGGCGTCCGCCGACGAGGCGTACCAGCTCAGATGCTCCTCGCCCTCCAGATGATAGTCGGCCGGCTTGCCGCCGACATAGGCGCCGAGCGAGCCGTGCCAGCGCCGGCACATGCCGCAATGGCAAATTGTCAGCGCCTTGTGATCGCCACCATAGCGGTAGCGGATCGCGCCGCATAAACACTGTCCGTGCAACATCCGGAGAAACCCTCTTTGCGCCTTCAATCCTACATAACCGGCTTGTTAACGCCTCGTCCGCATAAATCCGTCTGGTTAGCGCTTCCGGCCGACTTGGCGGACGGCGTCAACTTGTATATACAGGTAGCATAGATTCCGGACCAAGCTGCAGATGTCCACCGTCCCGCCCGCCTCGCCTACCCAGTCCAGTTCGGACTCCCCCAGCTTTTTCATCGACTGGCCCACGCTTTTCCTCGCGATCGGCGTGTATGCGACGTTCGCGATCATCACGCTGAACTACCACGCCATGCCGTGGTGGCTGGTGCTGCCGCTGGGCGCGACGATCGTCTGCCTGCACGGCTCGCTGCAGCACGAGGCGACGCACGGCTTTCCGACCCGGTGGGAAGCGGTCAATTCCTTCATCGTCGGCTGGCCGCTGTGGCTGTGGCTGCCCTATCTCAGCTACCGCTGGACCCACCGCACTCATCACATCGACGAGAACCTGACCAATCCGGATCTCGATCCGGAATCCAACTACCTGACCGCCGAGCAGATCGTCGCCATGTCGCCGTTGCGCCTGATGGTGCGCAACATGATGCGCACGCTGGGCGGCCGCATGGTGTTCGGCCCGGCCTACTACTGCTTCTTCGCCTGGAAGGACAAGGTGCTGGCGGTGCGCGATCGGCGCTGGCGCGCGCTGCGGCCGCTGCTGTGGCACCTGCCCGCCGTGGCCGCCATCCTCTATTGGGTGCTGGTGGTGTGCGAGATCCCGTTCTGGGCCTATGTCGCGTTCTTCGCCTATCCCGGCACCGCGCTCACCCTGGTGCGCTCCTACGCCGAGCATCGCGCCTCCGGCCCGGTGCAGCAGCGCACGGTGATTTGTGAATCCAATTTCTTCTGGAGTTGGCTGTTCCTCTACAACAACCTGCACCTGATCCATCACCGCCATCCGCGCCTCGCCTGGCACCAGCGCGCGACAAAGTACCAGGCGGAGAAGGCGCAGCTGACGCCTGAGCACGGTTACTACCGCCTCAGCGGTTATGCCGAAGTGTTTGGCAAGTGGTTCATGCGTCCGAAGGAGCCGATGGTGCATCCGGCCGAACTGCGCGCTTCAAACCAGCAGGCGACGTGGTCAGGCGCCGGCGTCTAGTCTAGGCGTTCCTAATAGCCGGGAACGCCGCCTTCGGCCTTGCGCTTCGCCACGTATTCCTTGAGCGCCTCGTCGATCGCGGGATCGAGCGGCGGCGGCGTGTACTCGGCGAGCAGCTGCTTCCAGATCGAGTTGGCGTGCTGGGCCGCCTGCACCGAGCCGGCCAAGGTCCAGTTCTCGAAGTTCCGCCAATCGCTGACCATCGGCGCATAGAAGGCGGTTTCGTACCGCTCCATGGTATGCGGCGAGCCGAAGAAGTGGCCGCCGGGTCCCACTGCCTTGATCGCATCGACCGCGAGCGTGTCGTCGTTCACTTCCAGCGGCCGCATGAACTCTGTCATGCCCTGGATCATCTCGGCATCGATCACCATCTTCTCGAACGAGGCAACCAACCCGCCTTCCATCCAGCCCGCGCTGTGCAGGATGAGATTGGCGTGGCCCATGACGGCGCCCCACAGCGACATCTGCGATTCATAGGCCGCCTGCGCATCGACCGCGTTGGCGGCGCAGGCGTTGCTGGAGCGGAACGGCAGCTTGTAGCGCCGCGCCAGCTGGCCGCTCGCCATCGCGGCGCGGGTGTATTCCGGCGTGCCGAAGGCCGGCGCGCCGCTCTTCATGTCGACGTTCGAGGTGAAGCCGCCGTAGACGCACGGCACGCCCGGATTGATCATCTGGATGAAGCACAAGCCGGCCAGCGCCTCGGCGTTCTGCAGCGCCAGCGCGCCGGCGATGGTGACCGGCGCCATCGCGCCCGACAGCGTGAAGGGCGTCAGCACCACCGGCTGGCCATGCTCCGCCATCGCCATAAGGCCCTGCAGCATCGGAACGTCGAGGCGCAGCGGCGAGTTGCTGTTGACGATGGAGAACAGGCTCGGCTCCTTCGCCAGCTGCTCCTTGCTGACACCGCGCGCGATGCAGATCATCTCCACCGCGTCCAGGATGCGCTCGCGGCCCAGGCTATACGGATGCCAGATCCGGTCGGTCAGCGTGATCGCGGCGTAGTGCGCATCGAGGTGGCGCGTCAGCGGCGGCATGTCTGCCGGCTCCACCGGATAGCCGCCGAGGAACTGCACTACGTTCAGGCTCTGCGTCAGCCGCAGCAGGTTGCAGTAATCCTCGAAGTTCCCTGGCCGGCGTCCCTTGTCGAGATCGGAAACGTTGGGCGCCGAGGCGACCGATCCGAAATTGATGTGGTTACTGCCGAAGGTCAGGTTGCGCTCCGGCACGCGCGCATGCAGCGTGAACTCCGCCGGCGCCTTGCTGACATACTCCGCGACCAGGTGGCGGTCGAAGCGCAGGCGCTGCGTGCCGGGCACCAGTTCCGCGCCCTTAGCGATCGCGCGGTTGCGCGCCTGGTCATCCAGGAACTCGATGCCGAACTCTTCCAGGATCCGCATCGAGGCATCGTGGATGCGCTCGATCTGCTCTTCGGTCAGCACCTCAATCGGTTTATAGGGATTGCGATAGGTGCGCCAGGGCAGCTGTTTCACGCCGCCGACGGTGCGGCGTTCGCGGCGCACGCGCTGCTCTCGTTGCATGGCGGATCCCTTTCGACCGGAGCGAACTAACTCATTGATTCGATAGCAGCCCCCTTGCTCCCAAGCCAATGAGATTTGAGCCGCGGACCGCCGCTATTTTGCGATGGCCGCAAAAGAAAACGGAGGCCGAAAAGGCCCCCGTCTGGAATGCCTATGCCGGGGCGCTTACTTGGAAGCGACCTTGGAGGTGGCGACCACCGGCATGCCGACGTCCTTGGTCAGCTTGACCTTGACCTTGGCGACCTCGCCGGCGGTGATGTTGAGGCGCTCTTTGCCCCACGTTTCGCCGTGCTTGGCCAGCAGGATGTACTTGCCCTCGCGCAGCATGATCTTCGGCTCAGCGCTGACCTGCTCGGCGACCAGCTCGTGTTCGCCCTTCGCGTTCGGCTTCTCGCGCAGGACCTGCCAGGTGATGTCCTGCATCACCTTGGTCTTGCCGTTGAAGGCCGCCGCTTCGGTGAAGCCGGCATAGAGATTGAGCGTGTAGTCGTAGGCCTGGCCGGCCTTCAGCGGCACCACCAGGTCGGCGGTCGTGCCCTTGTAGCTCGCGCGCACCACGTATCCGCCGGCGGGAACCACGAAGCTGGCGGTCGGCGCCGTCACGATGTCGATGCGCTTGCCGCCATCTGGCTTGCCCTTCACATAGGTCAGCATCTCCCACTGGATCGGGTCCTTGACCGGCTTGCGGCCCTTGGACGTGATCATCTTGATGCTGATCTCGGACATGCCGAACATCACGGTCCGGACCACCGGCTCCTTGCCGACCGTGAAGGTCTGCTTGGCGGCCATGCCCTTCGCCTGGCCCAGCACCTGATACTGGCCGGGCTTCAGCTTGGTCTTCAGAACCGCGGCGGCTTCCTGCACCGTCGGGTTCTTGCCGGGCTTGCCGTTCTTGTCGAGCTTGGTGATGGTCCAGGAGACCGGCTCGGTCATCTCCTTGCCATTGGCGCCGTTGGTGGCGCTGATGGTGACCTCGGCCTCAGCAGCCGCATTCGCGGCGTTGCCGGCGGTGAGGAAGGCTGCGACGGAGACGCCGACAGCCAACAGAAAAGTCGCGACGCGCGTGAAAGTCCGCACGGGGCACCCCTCGAAGATCAAATAAGTGAATGACTTAATACTCTAAGGACTCAGTTGGTCTCAAGCTTTCGTTCGACCTACATCATCCGTCGAGTTTGTTAACGAGGGATTTCTTTTCGATCGCATTCTAGCATTAAGGAACGCATGCATATGAAAGCGGGCATGCTCCGGCCGGTAGCGCCACGCGGTCCCGATCGGGCAGGCCAAGCGCGCGAGACATCCAACGTCCATGCATGATCCGGACTCATTTTGCACTGCAGCAACGTGGTCGACGCAGCGGTCGACATCGTAGCCAGCCGGCGAAAAGGCGTTCACGGGGCAGCGCGTCAGGCATGGCCGATCCGCGCAAGCATCGCATGGATGCCCTTGTTCCCGCCGCGGCAGCGCGATCGCCTCGCGCACAAGGATGGCCGCGCGATAGGCGTGCCACAGGCCGAACTCCGGATGGATCTGGATCCCGATGGGCGAGGAGCGCACGCCCTCCGCCCGTTCCGCCCAGCGCTGGAACGGCCAGTAGGGCGGCCCCACGAACGGGAACAGCACGAGGCCGCCGACCGATGAGGCGATTGGCTCGATGACCCGGCGCGTCCAGCGGTCGAGCGGATCCGGGTCGCCGAGCGCCGCGATCTCCGCGCCGCTCTTGTCCCACAGTTCCGATCCTACGTTTCCGATGAGGACGACCGTCTGCGCCCATGGGGCAACAGCGAGGATATCGGCGTCCACCGTGCTATCGGTTGCGAAACCGCCGCGCAGGCGCAACCCATGGCGCGCAAGCGCCTCCGTCAGCTCAGCGAGCGGCACACGCACTCCTGGACGCGGCGCTAGGCTCAAGTCTAGCATGGCGCCCATTGCGCCACTCTAAGGGGCTGTTCGCCATGTTTGAATCCGAGACCGTCAGCTTCACCCGCATGGATGAAGGAACGCGCGAAGAATATCAGCTCCTCGATCGCCACTACAAGAAACTGGACCGCGAGCTGTTCGACAGCGTGTTGAGCCTGCTGCATCGGCTGCGGGGCGACAAGCTTGGGTACCAGATCGACCGCTACGACCACTCCCTGCAAACCGCAACCCGCGCGTTGCGCGATGGCGCCGACGAGGAAACCGTCGTGGTCGCGTTGCTGCATGACATCGGCGATACGCTGGCGCCGTGGAACCACTCCGACCTCGCGGCCGCGATCCTGCAGCCGTACCTCAGTCCGGACAATCACTGGCTGGTCCAGCATCACGGCATCTTCCAGGGATACTATTACTTCCACCACTCCGGCGGCGACCGCTTCGCGCGCGAGCGCTATCGCGGCCATCCGATGTTCGAGCGCACCGCCGAATTCTGCGAGAAGTGGGACCAGCGCTCCTTCGATCCGAACTACGACACGCTGCCGTTCGATGCGTTCGAGCCGATGATGCGCCGGCTGCTGGCGCGGCCGCCGTTCGGCGGGGCCGTTGTATGAGCTTCGTGACCGGCATCGGGGGGGTGTTCTTCAAGTCCCGCAGTCCCTCCGACCTCGCGCGCTGGTACCGCGACGTGCTGGGCGTGCCGGCCGATGCGGATTCCGCAAGCTGGGCGTTCCCCTGGCAGGACCAGCACGGCGAACCCGGCTACACCGTTTGGGGCGTGTTCCGCTCCTCCACCAGCTACTTCGGCAATTCCGGCCAGACCTTCATGATCAACTTCCGCGTCAACGACCTGGATGGCTTGCTCAAGCGGCTTCGCGACGCCGGCGTTCAAGTCGATGATCGCGTTGAGAAAACGATGGAAGGGCGGTTCGGATGGTTCGTCGACCCCGATGGCCGGCGGGTCGAACTATGGGAGCCCGCGCCGATCGACTAGGAGAGCGCGCGCGTTAACCTCTCATCGGTGGCTTGTGCTGTCGGTCACAGACGCCGGGCCGGCCGCCTCCTAGATTCCCCTCATGCTTGATTCGCGGACTGCGCGCCGAATCAGGCAGTTCACGAGGGGTATCATGCTTCGGATTTTGGGTATTGCGACGCTGGTGCTGATGGTGGTTTGCCTTGCCGTCAGCGCATCGATCGCTCTGGCGGACACCGGCGCCGCGCCGGCTGCCCTGTCCGAGCAGCGGAAGGTCGAAGCGGTCGATCCCGATCGCCGCATGATCGACAATTCTCTGGCCTCGATCGAGGCGAACGAAATTTCCAACCAGGACATCTGAAAATGACCAATACTTCGATCAAGATCGTCCGGCCGTGGCCGGCCGAGCAGCCGCGCCCGCCCGTGACGCATCGCACCGACAGCATCAAGGCGTCCGCACCTGAGCCGGCGAACAGCCAGCGTCCGCCGCGGCTGAAATCGGCCGCTGCCTAGTTCGTAGCCGGGACGCCTCTGGCTACAACCAGCCCTGCTCCTGCATCTTCGGATTGAGCTGATCGATGATCGCGGCGGCGGTATCCTCCGCCCCCTTCTTCACCTTGCTGGTCACCGAGCGCACCACGCCGACGCCGGTGGCAACCGACGCAGCCGCGCGCGAGGCTGACAGCTTGGCGACCGGCAGGGTCGTGGCGAGGCCAGGCGCTGCGCTGTCGCTGCCGACGTCCGCTTCGCCCAGCAGCTTCCGCTGCTTGCCGTCGACGCGATAGGCCTGCGAGAGCACGCGCAGCTCGCCTCCGCCCAACGCAAAACCGACAATCTTCTGGTCCGGCACGCCGTTAACGCCGATAGTCAGGAACTGACCTTCGATGACGTACGAGTCTTCGTTCAGCGGCGGCGTTCCGCGCCAGCGCACGGCCGGCAACCCAAGCTCCTGCAACTGAGTGACCAGCTGAGTCGCGACCGCATCGGCGATCTCACGCTCGAGAGCGTCGCGCTTCTCGGTCTTGTCCGGGTCGTCGGTCGCACCGCTGAATCGGGCCGCGGCAACGCTGGCATAGGGCACTTCGGCCGGCGCGACCGCGAAGTCATAAACGTAGATCGCCTTGGGATAATTGAACGCGAGGTCTTGGACCGGTGGCGGGGCTGCTTCCTTGTTGGTGGTCTCGCAGCCGACAAGCATGAGCGTGAGAATAGCCGCTAATGGCAGCAAATGCCGCATGATCATCCCCCCTAATGAAATGACGATGAATGCCGGTCAGGCCCGGCCCGCCGCGCTTCTCCTCTCCGATTCGTCTTCCAGCACGGCGTTCGGTCCCGCGCGCTCGCGGCGCGGTGTCTTGCCAAAGAAATCGCGATAGCACTTCGAGAAATGCGACGCCGACACGAACCCGCAAGCGAGCGCGATGTCGATCACGGACATATTGGTCTGCAGCAGCAGGAGGCGCGCACGGTTGAGGCGCAGCTCCACGTAATAGCGCGCCGGCGAGCGGTGGAGATACTTGGCGAACAGCCGCTCCATCTGCCGGCTGGATAGGCCCGCCGCCTCCGCCAGCTCCTGGCGGCTCAGCGGCTCTTCCAGATTCTGCTCCATCAGCTGGATCACCTGGATCAGCTTCGGATGCCGCACGCCGAGCCGCGCGGTCAGCGCCATGCGCTGGTGATCGTGCCGGTCGCGGATGCGCTCATGGATGAACTGCTCTGACACCGACGCCGCCAGCTCGTGCCCATGCTGCTGCGAGATCATGTTCAGCATCATGTCGAGCGCCGCGGTGCCGCCGGAGCAGGTGAAGCGGTTGCGGTCGACCTCGAACAATTCCGAGGTCGCCTCGATCTCGGGGAAATTCTCGGAGAAGCTGGCGAGGTTCTCCCAATGGATGGTGCAGCGATAGCCGTTCAGCATGTTGGCGCGGGCCAGGATGTGGCTGCCGGTGCACAGCGCGCCGATGTCCGCGCCCTGCCGGTCGGCCCGGCGCAACGCCGCGAACACGTTCTTGTCCTCGTAGAGATGGCCGTCGATGCCGCTGCACAGGATGACGGTCTGGTAGCCGCCGATCTGGTCGATGCCGCCTTCCGGCGCCAGCTCGATGCCGTTGCTGGCGCGCACCGACTTGCTGTCCGGCGAGAACAGCCGCCAGCGATACAGCTCCTTGCCGCTTGCGCGGTTGGCGAGGCGCAGCGGCTCGATGGCGGAAGTGAACGCGATCATCGAGAAGTTGGGCACCAGCAGGAAGGCGATCTCCTGCGGCAGCTTGCTCGGCTTTGCTCCAAACATGGGCGGCGAACAACCCTCTAAGGCGCCGGCCTCCCCAAGAAGCCCACGGCGCGATCTGAAAAGTCGGTGCCGTCTATAGAACATATCACCGCACTTGTCGCTAGGAGATTTTCGGTCGCAGGTATGGCCGAGAATACCGGCCTAAAGCGGCCTTATGCGCTTGACCGATCCCCGAAATCCTGGGGAAATCGGGGCCCTTCCCGCCGCCGGATCTTCCCGTCCATGAAGCAGACCTATTCGATCTTCTCCCTGGCGCGGAACGCGCTCAGCCACCACCAGGATTGGCAGGAGGCCTGGCGCAGCCCCGATCCCCGGCCGGAGTACGACGTGGTCATCATCGGCGGCGGCGGGCACGGCTTGGCCACCGCCTACTACCTGGCCAAGGAGCACGGCATCACCAATGTCGCGGTGCTGGAGAAAGGCTGGCTGGGTGGCGGCAATACCGGACGCAACACCACGGTCGTGCGCTCCAACTATCTGTGGGACGAGTCCGCGCATCTCTACGAGTTCTCCCTGAACCTGTGGGAAGGCCTGTCCCAGGACCTCAACTACAATGTGATGTTCTCGCAACGCGGCCTGGTCTCGCTGGCGCACAGCCAGCATGAAATGCAGGCGCTCCGCCGCCGGGTCTACGCCATCAAGCTCAACGGCATCGATTCCGAGTTCTTGACCCCGGCGCAGCTCAAGGAATGGTGCCCGATCATCCATGTCGGCCGGGACGTGCGCTATCCCATCCTCGGCGCCAGCCTGCAGCGCCGCGGCGGCGTCGCGCGCCACGATGCCGTCGCCTGGGGCTTCGCCCGCGCGGCCGATGCGCGCGGCGTCGACATCATCCAGAACTGCGAGGTCACCGGCCTCAAGGTGGAGAATGGTCGCGTCACCGGCGCCGAGACCACGCGCGGCGCCATCGGCGCCAAGAAAGTCGCCATCGCCGTTGCCGGCCATTCGAGTGTTCTGTGCGGCATGGCCGGGTTCCAGCTGCCGATCTCCAGCCACGTGCTGCAGGCGATGGTGTCGGAGCCGATCAAGCCGGTGCTCAACACCGTCATCACCTCCGGCCTGGTGCACGTCTATGTCAGCCAGTCCGATAAGGGCGAACTGGTGTTCGGCGCCGGCATCGATACCTACAACTCCTATTCACAGGCCGGCAGCCCGCCGATCACCGAAGGCATGCTGAATGCCCTAATCGAGCTATTCCCGATGTTCAGCCGCCTGCGCTTCCTGCGACAATGGGGCGGCATTGTCGACACCTGCCCGGACGCCAGCCCGATCGTCGGCAAGACTCCCGTCGAGAACCTGTTCCTCAATTGCGGCTGGGGCACCGGCGGCTTCAAGGCGACGCCGGGCTCCGGCTTCGTCTATGCCCACACCATCGCCACCGGCGAGCCGCATCCTCTCGCCGCGCCCTTCTCGCTCGAGCGGTTCCACACGGGCTACCTGATCGACGAGCACGGCGCCTCGGGCGTGGCGCACTGACTGACGGTTATTCCTAGCCCACCGTGCTTTCCGATATCCATCGAAGGTGCTATCGTTCGGCGCGTCTGTGGGTAACAGACATTCAGTGGGCAAAACTGAAGGGCATTTCCGTCCGACATATTGTGCCGGACCGTTTTGCCTGCGCCTAGCTTCGGGGGAAGCAATGATCGCCAAGACTCTCGGGAAGTTCGCCGCCGCGCTCATCCTGCTCGCCTGCGCGTCCAGTGCGCCCAGTCACGCCGACAGCGCCCTCGACGGCGCGACCATCCGTATCATCATCGCCCACAAGGCCGGCAACACCACCGACACCATGGCGCGGCTGTTCGCCAAGACCTTGGAGAAATACCTGCCCGACAGCTCGATCAACTTGCAGAATCTAGACGGCAACGGCGGCAGCCTCGCCATGGCCGAGATTCACGATTCCAAGGCGTCGCTGGTCACAGTCGGCTTCGTGAACAGCAGCGTGGTGTTCTCGCAAGTGACGCAAGGCGACGCGCTGCCCTACGACATCAAGGACTTCCAATGGATCGGCGCCCTCGCCAGCTCGCAGCGCGTGCTGGTGGTGCGCAAGGATGCGCTGGACCGCGCCGAACCGAGCAAGTCCAACGCCGCCGCCAAGCCGCTGGTTAGCTTGGCGATGAGCGCCAGCGCGCAGAACTACATCGACGGCCTGCTGCTCAATGGCACCACCAACCTGCGGCTCAAGATGGTGCCCGGGTTCAAGACCGAGCAGCAGAACGCCATGCTGCTGGCGGGCGACGCCGACGCCGGCATCGGCACCTACGAGAACTTCCGCGAGTTCATCGAGGCCGGCGACCTGGTGCCGGTGCTGAAGTTCGGCACGGTCGGCTATCCCGATGCGCTGGCAACGCTCCCGACCCTGGAGCAGGTTGCGCTGCCCAATGCGCCGCGCGACGTGATCGCGCTCTCGACCAAGCTCAGCGACATGGGCCGGTTCGTGGTCGCCGCCCCCGCGACCCCGGAGGCACAGCGTGCGGCGTTGGCCAAAGCATTTGATCAGGTCGTGGCCGATCCCGACTACCTCGCTGGCCTGAAGGCAGCGAATTTCATCGGAACGCCGGCGAACGCCGAGACCGTCACCAGGTTCATCGGCGACCTGCTCGGCAACGCCAAGGTGCTCGGCGATCTCAAAGCCATGATCGCCTGCGGCCAGCAGATCAGCGATAGCGGCCGGCACTCCTGCGACAGCGGAAGCTTGTAGCGCCTGGATGTTCGACGCGTCGCTGCTGCCGTACCTGTCGGCGCTGGTCTTCGGCACGGCGCTCGGCTTCATCTGCGGCCTCATTCCCGGCCTCGGCAGCCGGGTCGGGTTGATCCTGGCCATACCGCTGTGCGTGTTCTGGGACCCTTATCCCGCCGCAATCTTCCTGATCGCGATGCATGCGGTGGTGCATACCTCCTCCTCGATCCCGACCATCGCGTTCGCGCTGCCGACCTCCGGCGCCGATGCGGCGACGGTCCTCGACGGCTATCCACTAGCGAGGATGGGCCGCGCCGGCGAAGCACTCGGCGCCAGCCTCAGCGCGTCGGCGATCGGCGGGGTGCTGGGTGCGCTCGCATTCGTCGCTGCCGTACCGATCGCGCGGCCGATCGTCACCAGCTTCGGACCGCCGGAGTTCCTGCTGCTTTCGCTGATGGGCATTTCGCTGATCAGCGCCGTGTCGCGCGAAGGCATGGTGCATGGCCTCACCGTGGCGGCGATCGGTGTCCTGTGCGCGATGGTCGGGCTCAGCGTGCGCACCGGTGAGCCGCGGCTCGCCTTCGGCCTGCCGGAGCTGTGGGACGGGCTCGACCTCCCAGCGTTGGTCGCCGGCCTGTTCATCATCCCGGAGATGTTGACGCCGACGCGCTTCGCGGATGACGGCGCGGAACGCAGCGCCAAGCTCACCACCATCTCGGAAGTGTTCAAGGGCATGGCGGTGACGCTGCGCTATCGCGCAACGCTGCTGCGCAGCACCTTCTACGGGATTGTCGTCGGCCTGATGCCGGGCCTCGGCGCCTCGATCTCGGTGTGGCTGTCGTACGGCTATGCCGCCCGCACCGTGAAATCGGAGATCCCGTTCGGTCAGGGCGCGATCGCCGGCGTCATCGCGCCTGAAGCTGCCAACAACGCCAAGGAAGGCGGCGCGATGATCCCGACTCTGTTCTTCGGGATTCCAGGCAGCTCCAGCATGGCGATCATGATGGCGGCCCTGGCGCTGGCCGGCGTGTCCGTGGGTCCGCGCATGCTAGGCCCGGACATCGCGCTCACCTATCTGCTGGGTGGAACCGTCGTCGCCGCCAACCTGATCGCCATCCCGCTGTTCTTCCTGGCGGTACCGTGGATCGTGCGGTTCTCCGCGGTGCGGCGGGAGGTGATCGCGCCCTTTGCCATCGTGATCGGCGTGACGGCGTCGCTGATCCACGAACCCAACCTGATCACGCATGTCGAGTTGCTGTTCGCGACCGCCCTCGGGCTGGCGCTCAAGGCGGCGAAGTGGCCGCGGGCGCCGTTTATCCTCGGCTTCGTGGTCGGCGACCTGCTCGAGGCATCGTCGTACCAGACTGCCGCGATCTGGGGCTGGTCGGCACTGATGCGGCCGATGACCATCGTCCTGGCGGTCGCGCTGGTCGCCTGGGTGGCGTACCTCATCCGGCGCAAGCAACAGCGCGCGGCCTCCGTCGATCACCCCGACAAGAGCGGCGCCATTTTGCCGATCGGCATCTTCGCACTGGCGGCCTTGGCGGAGCTCCATGGCAACCCGCAGGACCGCATCCCGGTTTTTGCGATCTGCATGGCCGGCCTGGTGTTGTCGGCGATTACATTGGTCCGGCCAACGCAAGCCGCGGATCGACGGCCGAACGATGGCACGCTGCGCTACGGCTGGCTGGTCGGCGGTTTCCTGGTGGCCAACCCGATCGTGGGCCTGACCGTCTCCTCCGGCATATTCCTCGCCCTGATGCTACAGGCGCTGCGGATCAGGCTCGTGCCGATTGCCCTGACGGTGCTCGGCTTCATCGGCCTGCAGCTCCTGCTGCTCTCGGTCGTGTTCGATATCGGGATCGAGCGGGATATCCTGGGGCGCGGCCTATGGTGGCTGCTCGGCCGCTAGGCCGATTTCAGCAAGGCCAGGATCCGGTGCCGCGGCCCGCCCTCCTCGATGGCTTCCTGCAGCGCCGCGACCTTCAGCCCAGCCGCCTCGAACAGGCGCAGAAGTTGCGCGAGCGTCTGGTATTCCGACTTGTAGTACGGCGCCCCCGGGTCTGCCGCCATCATCCGGTGCGAGAAAACGATCGTGCCTCCCGGCTTCAGCCACCGCTTCATCGCGGCCATGCCCGCCAGATGGACGGATTGCGGCAAGAACCGGAGCAGGCTGTGGACGATGATCGCGTCCGCCGGGAAAGCTTCGTCCGGCGCGCCCATGTCGAATGGTCGGGTCACGATCTCCAGGCCATGCTGCCGCGCGAACGCCTCGCACAGCGCCAGCGGCGTCCGGCAGCGGTCGAGGACGGTATATCGCGCCGGACTGAGGTCCGCGACGGCCTCAGCGGCCATCGCCAGCAGGTTGGTGTCCGCGCTGCCCACGATGACGACCTCGAGCGGTTCGGTGCCGGAGAGAGGACGGTCCACCGCCCACGCCCGCAGCAACCGCACCATCTCGTCCCGGTCGAGGGCGTCCGGCGTCCCGGAGGTCGGCCGCCGCCGGGCGCGCGCCAAGTGGTAGCCACCGCAACCGGCGCAGTGGGTCGGCGCCAGTTCTTCGGCCAGCTGGAGATTGGCTTCCAGGTCCTCGTGGAAACGCCGGGACTGGTGCGGGTCATGGTTCATGGTCGGATGATGCCACTGCTTCTCGATTCCTGTCAGGCCGGCGTGGCCTAAGTCCTTGAGCTTCCAGCACTTGACCTTGGCGTTCCGACGATAATACATGGCGCTCGGCCAAAGGACGCGGGTGGCCGGACCAGCCATCCTCCCCGCCGATTCCGAGATCGTCCCGGTAAGTCCTGATGAAACAGCATTATTCGATCTTCACGCTCGCGCGGAACGCCGCCAGCTACCACGAGAAGTGGAGCGAGGCCTGGCGCAGCCCGGACCCCAAGCCGGAATACGACGTGGTCATCGTCGGCGGCGGGGGACATGGCCTCGCGACCGCCTACTACCTCGCCAAGGAGCATGGGATCACCAACATCGCGGTGGTGGAGAAGGGCTGGCTCGGCGGCGGCAACACCGGGCGCAACACCACCATCGTCCGCTCCAACTACCTGTGGGACGAATCAGCGCACCTTTACGAGCATGCGCTGAAGCTGTGGGAGGGTCTGTCCCAGGACCTGAACTACAACGTGATGTTCAGCCAGCGCGGCCTGCTCTCCACCGCGCACACCATCCATGACATGCAGGCGCTCCGGCGACGCGTCTACGCCATCCAGCTCAACGGCATCGATTCCGAGATCCTGACCCGCGAGCAGGTCGCGGCTTACTGCCCGATCCTGGATTGCTCGCCGACCGCGCGCTATCCGGTATTCGGCGCCAGCCTGCAGCGCCGCGGTGGCGTGGCGCGCCACGACGCGGTCGCCTGGGGCTATGCCCGCGGGGCCGACGCGCGTGGCGTCGACATCATCCAGAACTGCGAAGTGACTGGCTTCGACATCGACGGCGGCAAGGTCGTCGGCCTGCAGACCACCCGCGGTTCCATCCGCGCCAAGAAGGTCGGCGTGGTGGTCGCCGGCCATTGCGGCGTGTTGGCCGGCATGGCCGGTTTCCGCCTGCCGATCGAAAGCCACCCGCTGCAGGCGATGGTGTCGGAGCCAATCAAGCCGGTGCTCGACTGCGTCGTGATGTCCGGACAAGTCCACGTCTATGTCAGCCAGTCCGACAAGGGCGAGCTGGTGTTCGGCGCCGGCATCGACAGCTTCAACTCCTACTCGCAGATCGGCAGCCCGCCGGTGGTCGAGAACATGCTGAACGCGCTGATCGAGCTGTTCCCGATGTTTAGCCGCCTGCGCTTCCTGCGGCAGTGGGGTGGCATCGTCGACACCTGCCCCGACGCCAGCCCGATCATCGGCAAGACGCCGGTCGAGAACCTGTTCTTCAATTGCGGCTGGGGCACCGGCGGCTTCAAGGCGACGCCCGGCTCCGGCCACGTCTTCGCGCACACCATCGCGACCGGCGAACCGCACAAGCTGGCGGCGCCGTTCGCGCTGGAGCGCTTCACCACCGGCTACCTGATCGACGAGCACGGCGCCGCCGGCGTCGCTCACTGAGAGGCATCACCCAATGTTGCTGATCCCCTGCCCTTACTGCGGAAAGCGCGACGAGCACGAGTTCACGTACGCGCGCGAGGGCCACATCACGCGGCCCACCAACGGCGAGCAGCTGACCGATGCGGAGTGGGCGCAGTACCTGTTCATGCGCAAGAACCCGAAGGGTGTGCACTACGAGCGCTGGATGCATGCCAAGGGCTGCCGCCGCTATTTCTATGCCGCGCGCGATACCGTGACGCACGAGATCTACGCGGTCTATGAGATGGGTCAGCCGGCTCCAGAAATCGATCGTGGGATCGAGCGGAGGAACGGCTGATGAGCCAGGTCAACCGCCTGCCGCAGGGCGGCCGCGTCGACCGCACCAAGCCGGTGCGCTTCGTGTTCGACGGCAAGCCGTACCAGGGCTATCACGGCGACACCCTCGCCTCCGCGTTGCTGGCAAATGGCGTGGTGCTGGTCGGCCGCAGCTTCAAGTATCACCGCCCGCGCGGCATCCTCTCCGCCGGCGCCGAGGAGCCGAACGCGCTGATCCAGCTCGGCCAGGGCAACCGCTCCGAGCCCAACCTGCGCGCGACGCAGATCGAGCTGTACGACGGCCTGGTCGCGGAGAGCCAGAACCGCTTTCCCAGCCTGACCACCGATTTCGGTGCGGTGAACAGCCTGTTCCACCGCATCTTCGTGTCGGGCTTCTATTACAAGACCTTCATGTGGCCGAAGAGCTTCTGGCTGAAGTATGAGCACTTCATCCGCCGCATGGCCGGCCTCGGCAAGTGCCCGACCGAGCCCGATCCCGACCGCTACGACAAGCTCTACACCCACGCCGACGCCCTGGTCGTCGGCGCCGGTCCCGCTGGCCTGGCCGCCGCGCTCGCCGCCGGCCGCGCTGGCGCACGCGTGATCCTGGTGGACGAGCAGCAGGAGATGGGCGGCTCGCTGCTCTCCGATCGCAAGGCGACGATCGATGGCAAGCCTGCGACCCAATGGGTCGCCGATGCGCTCGCCGAGTTGCGCGCGATGCCGGACGTGACCCTGCTGCCGCGCACCGTTGCCTTCGGCTACTACGACCACAACATGGTCAGCCTGATGGAGCGGGTGACGGACCATCTCAATCCGACCTCGCTCGAAGCCTTGAGCCAGCCGCGCCAGCGCCTGTGGCGCGTGCGCGCCAAGGACGTGATCCTGGCGACCGGCGCGATCGAGCGGCCGCTGGTCTATCTCGACAACGACCGGCCGAACTGCATGTTGGCCTCGGCCGCGCAGACCTACGTCAACCGCTATGGCTCCGCGCCGGGCAAGCGCGCGGTCATCCTCACCAACAACGACACCGCCTACCAGGTCGCGCTCGACCTGGTGGACGCCGGCGTCTCGGTCGCCGCGATCGTCGACGTGCGCGAGAATCCCGATGGTGAGCTGGTCGCGACCGCACGCTCGCGCGGCATCGAGATCCTCGCCACCCACGCCGTTACCCACGTCAAGGGCAAGCTGGCGGTGAGCGAGGTCGAGGTCCGGCGCCTCACCGGCGACGGCAAGGGCGTCACCAGCGACGGCCGCTCGATCTCCTGCGACCTGGTGCTGAGCTCCGCCGGCTGGCAACCGACCGTGCACCTGTTCTCGCAGTCGCGCGGCAAGGTGAAGTGGAACGCGGACATCCTGGCCTTCGTGCCCGACAAGCTGCTCCCCGGCCAGAACAACCAATCGGTCGGCGCGGCGCGCGGTCGTTTTGCGCTGGCGGATTGCCTGGTCGACGGTCATGCCGCCGGCGCGGCTTCCGCGCACGCCGCCGGCTTTACGCAGCCCGCGGGCAACACGCCCGTGTCGGGCGCTGCGCCGGCGCTGGGCGCGATGCGTGAGATGTGGGTCGTCCCTTCGACCAAGCCGCTCGGCCACGAGGGCAAGCACTTCATCGACTACCAGAACGACGTAACAGCCGCCGACGTGGCGCTGGCGCACCGCGAAGGCTATCGCTCGGTCGAGCACCTGAAGCGCTACACCACGATGGGCATGGCGACCGACCAGGGCAAGACCAGCAACGTCAACGCGCTGGCCCTGATGGCCGATCTGCGCGGCGTCAGCGTGCCGGAGGTCGGCACCACGACCTTCCGCCCGCCCTATACGCCTGTGACCATCGGCGCCTTCTCCGGCGTCGACAAGGGCGACTTCCTCGACCCGATCCGCAAGACGCCGCTGCATTCCTGGCACGAGCAGCACGGCGCGCCGTTCGAGACGGTCGGCCAATGGCACCGCGCCTGGTACTATCCGAAGCCCGGCGAGAGCATGCACGACGCGGTCAACCGCGAAGTGAAGGCGGTGCGCACCTCGGTCGGCATCGTCGATGCCTCGACCCTGGGCAAGATCGACATCCAGGGGCCGGACGCCGCCTGGTTCCTCAACATGGTCTACACCAACGCCTGGTCCAAGCTGGAACCCGGCCGCTGCCGCTACGGCCTGATGCTGGGCGAAGACGGCATGGTGATGGACGACGGCGTGACCAGCCGTCTCGCCGACAACCACTTTCACATGACCACCACCACCGGCGGCGCCGCGCGCGTGATGGCGTGGCTGGAGGACTGGCTGCAGTGCGAGTGGCCGGACAAGAAGGTCTACCTCACCAGCGTCACCGAGCAATGGGCCGTGATCGGCATCAGCGGGCCGATGGCGCGCAAATTGCTGGCCGAGGTCGCGCCGACCATGGCGCTCGACGACCAGAGCTTCCCGCATCTGTCCTTCACCGACGGCATCGTGGCGGGCGTCAAATGCCACGTTTACCGAATTACCTTCACCGGCGAGGCAACCTACGAGCTCAACATGCCGCCCTCCTACGCGATGCATGTGTGGCGCGCGCTGATGCAGGCGGGCGAGAAATACGGCATCACGCCCTACGGCACCGAGGCGATGCACGTGCTGCGCGCCGAGAAGGGCTTCGTCATCGTCGGCCAGGAGACCGACGGCACCACCACGCCGCAGGACCTCGGCATGGATTGGATCGTCAGCAAGCAGAAGCCGGACTTCCTCGGCAAGCGTTCGCTGCAGCGCTCCGACGCCAAGCGCCCGGACCGCAAACACCTGGTCGGCCTCTTGACCGAGGACCCGAACGAGGTGCTGCCGGAGGGCGCGCAGATCGTCGCCGACCTCAAGGACAAGCCGCCGATGGAAATGATCGGCCACGTCACCTCGAGCTACTACAGCCCGAACTGCGGCCGCTCCATCGCCATGGCGCTGGTGAAGAACGGTCGCAACCGCATGGGCGACACGCTCTACATGCCGTACGAGGGCAAGGTGGTGAAGGCCAAGGTGACCGAGCCCAAGTTCTACGATCCGGAAGGAGCGCGCATCAATGGTTGAGACCTATCAGCGCCGCAGCGCGCTCGCGCACCTCGGCCTGGTTGCGCGCGCCGCGTCCAGCACGAAGGATGGCGCCGGCATCGTCATGTCCGTGGTACCGCACCGGACCATCGTCAACATCCGCGGCACGGCGTCTGATCCGGCCTTCTCGTCGGCGGTGCAGAATGCGACCGGCGTCGCGCTGCCGAGCGCGGCCAACACCGTCTCGACCGGCGGCGCGCGGCAGATCCTCTGGCTCGGCCCCAACGAATGGTGGCTGACGGCGCCGGACGGAGAAGCGGACGCGCTGGTCGAAGCCCTGCGCGCCGCCTTCGTGGGCCAGCATGCGACCGCCTGCGACGTCTCCGAATCCCGCGCCATCATCGCGCTCAAGGGTCCGAAGGCGCGCGAGGTCCTGATGCGCGGCGTCAGCCTCGACCTGCACCCGCGCGAATTCGACGTCGGCCAATGCGCCCAGACCGGCGTATCACGCGCGAATGCGCTGCTGCACCTGGTCGACGATGCGCCAACCTTCGAGCTGTATGTGCTGAAGAGCTTCTCGGACTATCTCTGGCGCTGGCTGGAGATCGTCGCGCGGGACTTCAATCTGGCGATCGAAGCATAGGCCTCGCCCTCAGTGCACGACGACGATCGCCGACGGAGCTTCCGGCTGGTAGATCGCCATGCACGTTTTCGCCGTGCTCCTGGTGACGACCCACGGATGCGTGAGGTAGGTCTGCTGGACGTAGCTGTCGCCCGGACGAATCTCGGAGCCGAAGATCCGCTGGCCCTGATGATCGAGCCAATAGGTGCGGATCGGCGCCGGGCTTTGGTTGAAGAAGATGACCTCGGTCATCGTCGTCTCGTCGGTCGACCGAAGGCTGCTTTCGCCGGCGCATCCCAGGTCCCGCAGTTCGGTCTGCGCCTGCGCGCCACTGGCGAGCGCTGCCAGGATGGCCGCCAAGAATAGCCGTCGCATCTCGTTCGTTCCCCCTCGAAAGCCGATTTGCTTGGCTATCCAGCCAGCTGCGTGACCACTTCCTGTGACCGCAGCAGGTCGGCGAGCGTCGTGCGCTTGAGGCTCTGCACCATTGCGCTCTCCGCCTGGCCCAGCACGCGATCCAGCAGCGAACCGACGGCACGGCCGATCGGGCAATTGGGATTGGCGTTCTCATGACGCGCGAACAACGGCGCGTCCTCGACCGCGCGATAGATCTCGTCGAGGCCAATCCGCTCCACCGGCTGTGCCAGGACGAAGCCGCCGGTGGCGCCGGCGCGCGAATCCACGATCCCCGCCGCGCGAAGATCGCCCATCAGGCGCCGGATCAGCACCGGGTTGGTGCCGACCGATCCCGCGATATACTCGGACGAGGTCGGCTTGCCCGCCTTGACGGCAAGCAGGACCAGCGTGTGGATCGCAACGGCAAATCGACTGTTTTGCATGCTCTGACGGTCAAGTCTTCGCGTATCGAGACAATGGTGTCCCGCGCCGGCGATTATGGGGCCAGCCCACGCGGCTTTCCAGTGCCGACTTGTAGGTATTCCGGCTATCCGCCAGGATAGGCCCCTCGCATATTAACCTTGATTCCCATACACCGTGACCTCACCGACGATCGTCAACACCCCGATCAAGCCGCTGCTCGCGTTCGTTCTCATGGGAACGGCCGTGTTGTTCTTTTCGCTGCTCGATGCGACCGCGAAATGGCTGACCCAAGGCTACGATCCGTGGCAGATCATATTTCTCAGCCGCGTCGTGCCGCTGGTGGTGGCGCTGACTGTGGCCTATCGGGAAACCGGCAATCCCTTCAATTTCTATACCAAGTTCCCGAAGGTGCAGATCCTGCGCGCCGCGCTGACCATCCCGATGATCTGGTGCTTCTTCACCGGCCTCAAGCTGATGTCGCTGGCCGAGGCGATCACCGTCGCCTTTACGGCGCCGCTCTTCATCACCATTTTGTCGCGCCCGCTCCTCGGGGAGCAGATTGGCTGGCGCCGCTGGGGCGCCGTGATGATCGGCTTCGCCGGCATCCTGGTGGCGCTGCGGCCCGGTGTTGGAGCGATCGGCATCGGACCTATCCTGATCATCATCTCCGCCTTCGCCTATGCGCTGTCGATGGTGCTGCTGCGCCGTTTCGCGAGCCAGGAGCCGACGCACAACATCCTGTTCTACAGCGCGATCGGCGCGTTCCTGGTCGGCGGGTTCAACACGGTCCCGATCTGGATCATGCCCGATGCGGTCGACTGGGGCCTGCTGCTGCTGGTCGGCGTGTGGGGCGTGCTCGGCAGCTATGCGGTGATCCGCGCCTATCGGCTGGGCGAAGCTTCGATGCTCGCCCCGCTGGAATACACCGCCCTCATCTGGTCGATCCTCTTCGATCTCTGGCTGTTCAGCCTGACGCCGATACCGGCGGTGCTGCTCGGCGCCGCCATCGTCATCGCCGCCAACGTCTACATCGCCCACCGCGAGCACAAGATTGCGAAGGCGGCAATACAGCTGCCGCACCAGTAGGTTCTAAAACCCGACCTCGTCGGTGACGCTCGGCAGGTGATAGATCGGTTCGGTGGCATGGGCGCTGTCGATGGTGAAGCCGAGATCCTTCAGCAGCCCGTCTGCGATGGCGTAGATCCAGCCGTGGACGGCGAGCTCCCGCCCCTCGCGCCAGGCGTTCTGCACGATGCTGGTGTGGCAGATATTCAGCACCTGCTGGCGCACGTTGATCTCGCACAGCAGGTTCAGGCGCTTCTCCGGGTCCGCCTCGGAATCCAGCGCGTCCTTGTTGGCGGCATAGACGTCCTTGATCTTGCGCAGCCAGTTGTCGATCAGGCCGAATTCCTGCCGTTCGATCGCCGCGCGCACGCCGCCGCAGCCATAGTGGCCGACCACCATGACGTGCCTGACCTTGAGCACGTTGATGGCGTATTCCAGGACCGACATCAGGTTGGTGTCGATGTTGTGGACCAGGTTGGCGATGTTGCGGTGGACGAACAGCTCGCCCGGCGCCATTCCCATCAGTTCGTTGGCCGGCACGCGGGCGTCCGAGCAGCCGATCCACAGGTATTCCGGCGCCTGCTGCTTGGCCAGCCGGGCGAAGAACTCCGGGTCGCGCTCCTTGACGGATTTCGCCCAGGCGCGGTTCCGCTCGAACAGGCGCTTCAGTCCCGGGTCTTCCATTCCTACATCCTCCACCTGCGGGCTTCGGCCGCCTTGCCACTCCCGCCGCCAACCGTTATGGGAGAACCATGAAGGATACGCAACATTCCTGGGTCAAGCACCTGGTCGACTGGGGGCCGCTGGTCGCCTTTTTCATCGCCTTCAAGACGGGCGGTATCATGCAGGCGACCGTCGTCCTGATCGTCGTCACGGTAGTTTTGACCACTCTCGGCTATGTCCTGACTCGCAGGATTCAGCCGATGCCGCTGGTGACGTTGGTCATCGTGTGCATATTCGGCGGCCTCACCATCTGGCTGCAGGATGAGACCTTCATCAAGATGAAGCCGACCATTATCCTCACCCTGTTCGCAGCAATCCTGATCGGCGGGCTGATGATCGGCAAGCCGCCGTTGAAATTCCTGATGGGCTCGGCGCTCGAGCTGGACGACGCCGGCTGGCGCAAACTGACCCTGCGTTTCGCGTTGTTCTTCCTTGTGACGGCGAGCCTCAACGAAATCGTCTGGCGCACGCAGTCGACCGACCTTTGGGTCAACTTCAAGGTGTTCGGCATCCTCGGCCTCAACCTGTTATTCATGGTGACGCAGATTCCGCTCATCATGCGGCACCAGATCAAGCAGCCCTCGGAGTAGCTCAGGGCCTGATCTCGACCGGCGTGCCGTCGGGCACCAGGCGCCAAATCTCCTCGATCTCGGCCTTGGTCACGGCGATGCAGCCGCGGGTCCAATCGCCGGGTGGTTGGCCCGGCATCAGCCACCAGTTGGGCGCGCCGTGAATGAAGATGTCGCCGCCCGGTGAAACGTTGCGCGCGGCCGCCGCTGCCCGATCGACGGCATCGGGATAGGAGATCTTGAGGGAAAGATGGAAGGCGCTTGAGGGATTGCGGCCGTCGATGACGTATTGGCCCTCGGGCGTCTTGCCGTCGCCTTCCTGCTGCTTGTCTCCTTCCGGCGCGGAGCCGAGGGCGATCACGTAGCTACGCATGACTACGTCGCCGGACATCAGGTCCATGCGCCGTTGCGACTTTTCCACGACGATCCGGTCGACCGCGCCGCGCTCCGCTGCGCTCGCGGACAAGGCCAGGAGCACCGCCACGAGCAGTCCTAAGATCAGGTGGGTCGTCGCGCGCCCGGACCGGTTCATCTTTCCTGGTTGCAATGCAATCGCGGCGAATTCACGGCGTTTAATAGTTCTTTTGGGGGGATGGACGGCTTTAGGCGCTGGCGGGTACAGTTTTACAGCTCAAGCCGTCGTTTTGGGGCTCGACCGGATGCGCAATGCCATCACTTGGGTCGACGAAACGGACATCACGGACCGTCTGATCGGCCAGGGCGAAGTCACGTCGGGCATGATCCAGCGCATGGCCGCGTATCTGACGCGCAAGCGTGGCGAGCGTGCAATCGCATCCCGCGCCGACATCGATCCCACCGAGATCCGCGAGTTCCTGCCCTATGTCGTGCTGGTCGACATCGAGAGCGACCCGCTGCGCGTCTACTACCGCCTGGTCGGCACCCGCATCGCCGAGTTCTATGGCGAGTTCACCGGAACCTGGATGCACGACCGCCCGATCAGCGATGCCTACCGCCAGATCGCCGAGAACATCTACCGCGCCCTGGTCGAGACCAAGGCGCCGGTCTACGGCGTCACCGAGATGCGCACCCGTTCCGACGCCATGGTGTCGTACGAATGGGGCTACTTTCCGCTGTCGAACGATGGCGTGAACGTGACCGGCGGTCTGGAGATCGAATCCCCCGACCGCCGGGTCGTCGGCGTCGCCCCGGCTCTTGCCGACACCTTCATGCGGCGCGGCTGACCTAGTACGAACTAGGCTGGGCTTTGCACCCGCTTCACCGCGGCGCGCCAGCCCGCATAGAGCTGGTCACGCAGGTCGTCCTTCATCATGGGCCGGAACACGCGGTCGCTCTGCCAGTTGCGCGCCACTTCGTCGGTCGATGAAAACAGGCCGACGCCGAGGCCCGCGCACATCGCTGCGCCCAGCGCTGTCGTCTCCGTCACCACCGGCCGCTCGACCGGGACATTGAGGATGTCAGCCAGGAACTGCATGACCCAGTCGTTGCGCACCATGCCGCCATCGACGCGCAACCTGCTGGTGGTGGCGTTGGCGTCGCCGGCCATCGCCGTCATCAGGTCGCGGGTCTGGTAGCACACCGCCTCCAGCGCCGAGCGCACGATCTCCGCAATGCCGGTGTCGCGCGTAAGGCCGAGGATCGCGCCACGCGCCGTCGGATCCCAATAGGGCGCACCGAGGCCGGTGAAGGCCGGCACCAGGTAGACACCGTTGGTGCCGGCAACAGAACGCGCCAGCGCCTCGGTATCGCCCGCCTGCTGGATCAGCTTGAGGCCGTCGCGCAGCCACTGCACCGCCGCTCCGGCAACGAAGATGCTGCCTTCGTTGGCATAGGCGAGGTTGCCTTTGATCTTGTAGCCGATGGTCGTCAGCAGCCGGTTCTTCGACGCCACCGCCTTGCTGCCGGTGTTGAGCAGCGCAAAGCAGCCGGTGCCATAGGTGCTCTTGATCATGCCGGGCTGGAAACAAGCCTGGCCGATCAGCGCCGCCTGCTGGTCGCCCGCGATGCCCGCGATCGGCAACGCCACTCCGATTGAATCCGTCGTGCTGGTGCCGAATTCGTCGGCGCATTCCAGCACCTTGGGCAGCATACTCTTCGGCACATTGAAAAGCTGCAGCAGGTCCTCGTCCCAGTCCATCTTGTGGATGTTGAACAGCATGGTGCGGCTGGCGTTGGTGACATCGGTCGCATGCACCTTGCCGCCGGTCAGGCGCCACAGCACGAAGCTGTCGATGGTGCCCATCGCGAGTTCACCGCGCTCCGCCGCCTCCTGCGCGTCCGGCACGTTGTCCAGGAACCAGCGCACCTTGGTGGCGGAGAAATAGGAATCGATCAGCAGGCCGGTCTTGGCCTGGATCTTCGGCTCCCAGCCGTCGTCGATCAGCTTGCGGCACAGCGGCGCCCCGCGGCGGTCCTGCCAGACGATGGCGTTGTGGATCGGCTTGCCGGTCTTGCGGTTCCACACCACCGTGGTTTCGCGCTGGTTGGTGATGCCGATGGCGCGCACGCCGCCGGCCGGCCGCTTGGCCATAGCGTCGCGGCACACCTGCTGCACCGCGCGCCAGATCTCCTCGGGGTCGTGCTCGACCCAGCCGGGCTGCGGGAAGATCTGCGGCAGCTCCTTTTGCGCGACCGCCTGCTGCTCTCCCTTCAGGTCGAACAGGATCGCGCGCGTCGAGGTCGTGCCCTGGTCGATCGAGAGAATGAAATCCGGCATGGCCCCCTCACTTCGTGCCGAACAAACGATCGCCGGCATCGCCCAGGCCCGGGACGATGTAGGCATTCTCGTTCAGGTGCGAATCCAGCGCGGCGGTGTAGACCGGGATCTTCGGATGCGCCTTCTGAAACACGCGCACGCCTTCCGGCGCCGCCACCAGCACCATCATGCGGATGTTGTCGTCGCTGACGCCGCGCTTGTTGAGCGTGTCGGCGGCGGCCGCCGAGGAGTGCCCGGTCGCCAGCATCGGATCGACCAGGATGAAGGTGCGGCCCTCCGGGTCCGGAAGCTTCACGAAATACTCGACCGGCCGCTTGGTCTCGTGATCGCGATAGAGGCCGACATGGCCGAGGCGCGCCGACGGCACCAGCTCCAGCAGCCCGTCCGCCATGCCGAGCCCGGCGCGCAGGATCGGCACCACCGCGACCTTCTTGCCCTCCAGAATCGGCGCGTCGAACGTCGTCAGTGGCGTTTCGATCGGCCGCGTGGTGATCGGCAGGCTGCGCGTGAGCTCGTAGCCCATCAGCAGCGCGATCTCCTTCAACAGCTGGCGGAACAGGATGGTCGGGGTGTTCTTGTCGCGCATCATGCTGAGCTTGTGCTGGATCAGCGGGTGATCCATCACGAACAGGTTGGGAAATTCCGGGAAGGTTTTCGGCATGGCGCGCCCCTGTCGGTGTGATTTTTGTGGGCGACCGGTTGTTGCAACAATGGCCGCCATTGCGGCGCAGATTACGGACGCCTGCCCAGTGGTTCAAGCTGAATGGGAAGGCGGCGCTAAATGACCTGGAAACCGTGCTTGTACGGGTCGCGATCGTCGATGAAGATGGTGTTGTAGCCGGTGATGCGCGCCCAGCCTTCGACCGAGGGCACGATCGCTTCGTAATTGCCGACCTTGGCGGCTTCCTTCACGCGGCCCTTGAACAGGCTGCCGATGATGCTCTCGTGCACGAAGCTGTCGCCGACCTTGAGCTTGCCCTTGCCCGCCAGCTGCGCCATGCGCGCCGAGGTGCCGGTGCCACATGGCGAGCGGTCGATCGCCTTGTCGCCATAGAACACCGCGTTGCGCGCATGCGCGCCTTCGGCCTTCGGCGCGCCGGTCCACAGGATGTGGCTGAGCCCCTTGATGGTTGGATTCTCGGGGTGCTGGAAGATGTATTTGGCGTTCAGGTTCTTGCGCAGCACCGGGCTCATCTGCACCAGCTGGCCAGCGGTGAAATCGGCCATGTCGCGATACCCGGTCTGCGGCTCGACGATGGCGTAGAAGTTCCCGCCATAGGCCACGTCGACCTTGAGCGTGCCGATGCCCGGGCACTCCGCCTCGAGCCCGCTCGAATGCAGGAATCCCGGCACGTTGGTCAGCCGCACGGATTCGACGTATTCGCCCTTCTGCTCGTACTCGGCGATCACCAGGCCGGCGGGCGTCTCGAGCCGCAGCACGCCCGGCGTCTTCGGCCGCACCAGCCCCTGCTCCACCGCCACCGTCACGGTGCCGATGGTGCCGTGGCCGCACATCGGCAGGCAGCCGGAAGTCTCGATGAACAGGATGCCGATGTCGTAGTCCGGCCGGGTCGGCGGGTAGAGGATCGACCCTGACATCATGTCGTGGCCGCGCGGCTCGAACATCAGGCCGGTGCGGATCCAGTCGAACTCGGCCAGGAAATGCTGCCGCCGCTCGCTCATGCTGGCGCCGCTGAGCTGCGGCCCGCCGCCCATCACCACGCGCACCGGGTTGCCGCAGGTATGCGCGTCCACGCAACTGAAGGTGAATTTGGCCATGGCCGATCCCGTTCGGGCAGATACTAGCGCACGCTGCGGCGGTTATCTGCCCGAATTGGATACAATATGCAATAGATCAGCGGGTCTTCAGCAGGTCCCTGATCTCGGACAGCAGCTTCTCGCTGGTGGTCGGCGCTGGCGGCTCGGCCGGGGCCGCAGCCTCCTGCTTGCGGAAGCGATTGACCTGCTTCACCAGGAGGAACACTGCGAAGGCCACGATCAGGAAGTTGATGCAGGCGTTGATGAAGACGCCGTAGTTGATCGACACGGCTCCGGCATCTTGCGCCGCCTTCAGGGACGGATACGCCTCGCCCTTCAGCACCACGAAAAAGTTGGAGAAATCGATGCCGTTCATGATGTAGCCGATCGGCGGCATGATGATGTCCTTGACCAACGAGTTGACCACCGTGGTGAAGGCCGCGCCGATGATGATGCCGATGGCAAGGTCGATGACGTTGCCGCGCATCGCGAAATCCCGAAACTCTTTGAGCATGGCGTCCCCCCTGTTTGTTGTTGGCCGCGGACAGTTTGGGTGGGTTTCCCGACGAATCGCAAGTGTTTTGAGCCGGTTACGCGCGCATCTTGATGGGGCGGCTGGAAAGCGGCCATGGTAGAATCCATGATCCCATACAACCAGCCGAATCACCCGCCGCAAGATTTCATGAACTCATCGGACCAGTCTTCCCCTTCGACCGCCCGCAAGACCCTGTTCCGCCTCGACGGCAAGGTATGCCTCATCACGGGCGGCGCCGGTCACCTGGGCGCGGCGATGTCAACCGCCCTGGCCGAGGCCGGCGGCCATGTCTGCATCCTGGGCCGCACACAATGCACGCTGGCCAAGCTCGCGAACAGCCTGACCGATCGCGGCCTGCGGGCGGAGGCGGTCGCCAGCGACGTAACCATGGCGGAGGACATCAAGTCCCTGGTCGCCGACCTGCGCAAACGTCATGGCAGGCTGGATGTCCTCATCAACAACGCCTATGCCGGCCGCCCCGGTGTCATGTCCAACAGCCGGGCCGGCGACTACGTGAATGCGATCGAGATCGCGGTCGCGGCCGCGGCCGAGCTGGTGAACGCCGCGCACGGCCTGTTGCGCAAGGCGGTGCAGGACAACGGCGATGCCTCGGTCATCAACATCTCGTCCATGTACGGCATGGTGAGCCCGGATCCGCGGGTCTACGGGCAATCCGGCATGAATAACCCGCCGCACTATGGCGCCGCCAAGGCCGCCCTGCTGCAATACACCCGCTATGCGGCGGTCCACCTGGCCCCGGAAGGCATCCGCGTCAACGCGATCAGCCCCGGCGCATTTCCGCCGGACGCGGCGCAGCAGCGCGACCCCGCCTTCGCCGCCGCGCTGACCCAGAAGGTGCCGCTCGGCCGTTTGGGAAAGCCGGAGGACCTCGGCGGCGCCGCGGTCTTCCTGGCGAGCTCCGCATCGCGCTTCGTGACCGGCGCCAACCTGCCGGTCGATGGTGGCTGGACCGCGTGGTAGCGACGCGCCATCGCATTGTTCTGCAGGCGCGCACCAGTTCCACCCGCCTGCCCGGCAAGGTGCTGCTGCCGGTCTGCGGCCTGCCGCTGGTCGTGCTGGCGGCGCGCCGGGCGGCCCGCGACGGCATCGAGACGGTGGTCGCGACCTCCGACGATCCCAGCGACGACCGGCTGGCGGAGGCTTTGAGCCGCCATGGCATCCGCCATGTGCGCGGCCCGCTGGACGACGTGCTGGGGCGCTTCATCGCGGCGACCGCCGCCCTCGACGACGGCGACGTCTGCGTGCGCCTCACCTCCGACAACGTCTTCCCCGATGGCGATTTCGTGCGCCGGCTGATCGCGGCCGAAGGCAATAGCCATGGCTATGCCGGGATCGCCGGCGGGTCGGACGGGCTGCCGTATGGATTGGCTGGCGAGGCCATGCGGGTGGGATTGCTGCGGCAGGCGGACCGCGGGGCGCGCGATGCGCAGGACCGCGAGCACGTCACGCCCTGGATCATCCGCCAATGCGGCCGCAGTGCGCCGGCGATCCCGCGTGTCGACGATCTCGATCTGTCCGACCTGCGCTGCACCATCGACACGCTGGACGACTATCGCACCGTGACCGCCGCGCTGGCGGGCCTGGCCGATCCGGTCGCGGCGCCGTGGCCGGAACTGTGCCGGCGCCTGGCGCGCCGAGCCGGGCACGCGCAGCCCTTCGTGCCGGCCCGGATCGTGGCCGGCGAGCTGCAGGCGAGCCTGGTGCTGGGCGGCGCGCAGTTCGGCATGCCCTATGGCATCGCCAACCGTGCCGGCAAGCCGGGCGATGATGAGCTGCACGCCATCCTTGCCTTGGCGGAGGCGGCCGGCGTCTCGCACCTCGACACCGCCGCCGGCTACGGCGACAGCGAGCATCGGATCGGCTCCGCGCTGGGGCCGGACAGCCCGCTCGGCATCGTCACCAAGCTGCCGCCCAACCTGGCGGACGGCGAGCCGACCGCCCGCGAAGCGGCGCAGCGCGTCCATGTCGCCGTCGACCGGTCGCTATGGCTGCTTGGCCGCCCGAGGCTGGAGGCCGTGCTGCTACACCGGTTCGAGCATTACGGGGCCGCGGAGGGCGCGATCTGGCAGACGCTACTGGCGCTCCGGAGCGAGGGCAAGATCGGGCGCATCGGCGCCTCGATCTACCGCCCGGAGGAGCTCGCGGCCCTGCTGGCGGTCCCGGACGTCGGGCTTGTGCAGCTTCCCTTCAACATCCTCGACCGGCGCTGGCTGGAGCCGGCCGTGCAGCGCGCCATCGCAAACCGCCCCGATGTCATCCTGCACGGCCGCTCTGCCTTGCTGCAGGGGCTGCTGACCATCGATGACCCCCTGCTCTGGCCGATCCCCGACGGCGATCTGGCGCGCCGCTGTATTGCCGTACTGCAAGCCGCGGCGGCGAGCCTGGGGCGGGAAACCGTCGCCGATCTGTGCTTCGCCTATGCCCGCGCCCAGCCCTGGCTGGCGGCGATCGTGGTAGGGGCCGAGACAGCGGCCCAGATGGCGGAGAACATCCGGCTGTTCCGTGCCCCGGCCCTGACGCCGGCCGAGGCGGAGGCCGTCGCCGCGTCCCTGCCAGGCCCGTTGCCCGAGCAGCTGCTGAACCCGGCGCTGTGGCCGCGACGCTGAGTCGCTTGGGTGCGCGCCGGCTGTCAGAGTGCTGTCAAATCAATGTGTTAATTTGCATCCTGGCCGACGAGGCACAATCCATCGCTGGACAGACGGGCACGGCAACATTATTGCAATCCCGCGCGGAGTGACATGGGCCTCGCGTGACTCGGGGCGCGGGTGATGGATGGCACAGCACAGCATGTTTGACGGCAAATCGGTCCTGATCACCGGCGGCACGGGCTCGTTCGGCAAGAAGTTCGTGGAGACGCTGCTCAAGCTGCACAAGCCGCGGCGCGTGATCGTCTATTCGCGCGATGAACTGAAGCAGTTCGAGATGGCGCAGGTCTTCAACGATCCCTGCATGCGCTATTTCATCGGCGACGTGCGCGACGGGCCGCGCCTGCGCCAGGCGTTCAACCGCGTCGACTACGTCATCCACGCGGCCGCGCTCAAGCATGTCCCGGTGGCGGAATACAACCCGCTGGAGTGCCTGAAGACCAACATCGGCGGCGCGGAGAATGTGATCCAGGCCGCGATCGACAATGAGGTCGAGAAGATCATCGCCCTGTCCACCGACAAGGCCGCGAACCCGATCAACCTCTATGGCGCCTCCAAGCTTGCTTCGGACAAGCTGTTCGTCGCCGCCAACAACATCGCCGGCGGCCACCGCACGCGCTTCTCGGTCGTGCGCTACGGCAACGTGGTGGGCTCGCGCGGCTCGGTCGTGCCGTTCTTCCGCAACCTGCTGGCGCAGAACGTGAAGGAGCTGCCGATCACCGACGTGCGCATGACGCGGTTCTGGATCACGCTGCAGCAGGGTGTCGATTTCGTGTTCGAGAACTTCAAGCGCATGCATGGCGGCGAGATCTTCGTGCCCAAGATCCCCTCATCCCGCATCACCGATCTGGCCGAGGCGATCGCGCCCGGCCTGCCGCACAAGGTGATCGGCATCCGGCCGGGCGAGAAGCTGCACGAGATCATGTGCCCGCGCGACGACTATCACCTGACGGTCGAGTTCCCGGGACACTATGTGATCAAGCCGTCGATCAATATCGGCTTCAAGGCCGACTATGCGATCAGCGCGGCCGGCGAAACCTCGAAGCCGGTGGTCGAGGACTTCGAATACAGCTCCGGCAGCAATCCGCACTTCCTGTCGGTCGCCGAGATCCGCCGCCTGCTCGAGGCAACGGCATGATCCCGTATGGCCGCCAATGGATCGACGACGCCGACATCCAGGCCGTTGTCGACACATTGCGGTCGGACTGGCTGACCCAGGGTCCCGCGATCGGCAAGCTCGAGGCGGCGTTCACGGCGCTGTGCCGCGTGCCGCACGCGATCGCGGTGAATAGCGCCACCTCGGCGCTGCACATCGCCTGCCTTGCCATCGGCGCCGGCCCGGGCGATGTCGTGTGGACCGTGCCCAACACCTTCGTCGCCTCCGCCAATTGCGCGCGGCTGTGCGGCGCCGACGTCGATTTCGTCGACATCGATCCCCGCACCTACAACATCAGCGTGCCTGCACTGGCGCACAAGCTGCGCGACGCCAAGGCGGCCGGCCGCCTGCCCAAGGCCGTCATCCCGGTGCATTTCAGCGGCCGCGCGCCGGACCAGGACGCGATCTGGGCGCTCGCCAAGGACTATGGCTTCCGCGTGATCGAGGATGCCTCGCACAGCGTCGGCGCGACCCACGGCGGCGAGCCGATCGGCTCGTGCCGCTGGTCCGACATCGCAGTCTTCAGTTTCCATCCGGTCAAGATCGTGACCACTGCCGAGGGCGGCCTCGCCACCACGCGCGATCCGGCGCTGGCCGAGCGGATGGCCCTGCTGCGCACGCACGGTGTAACCAAGGACGAGCACCTGCTCACCAACAAGACCGAAGGCGGCTGGTATTACGAGCAGGTCGCGCTCGGCCTCAACTACCGCCTGACCGATCTCCAGGCAGCGCTCGGCCTCAGCCAGCTGCGCCGGCTGCAGTCGTTCCTGAACCGGCGCCGCGAACTGGTCGCGCGCTACGATCGGCTGCTCGCCGAACTGCCGGTGACGCGCCCGCTGGCCGACCTGATCGACGAGAGCGCCTGGCACCTCTACGTGATCCGCATCGATCCCAAGCGCACCGGCAAGACCCGCCGCCAGGTCTACGACGCCATGCGCGCCGCCGGCATCGGCGTGCAGGTGCACTATATTCCGGTCCATCTGCAGCCGTACTACCGCGCGCTGGGCTTCAAGCCCGGCCATTGCCCGGAGGCGGAGCTCTATGCGGAAGAAGCGCTGAGCCTGCCGCTCTATCCGGCGATGTCGGAAGCCGATCAGGATGCGGTGGTGGCGGCGCTGCGAGCCGCAATGCGCTAGGGCCCGGGATTCATGGATCAGCAGACCGAATACCGCCTCGTGCTGCAGCCCGAAGGGTTCCAATCGGTCGATCCTCTGCCTAATCCGCAGGCTTTGGCCGAATTCTATTCAAAGCTCTACTACCAGGCGCCGCAATCCGCGAGCTACCAGGCCTCCTATTCGCCCGACGAACTGGAACAGCGCTACTTGCGCGGTCGCGTGACATTAAATGCCATTGCACAGGTGGCGCCCGGCAGCCCGGCGGACCGCGATTTTCTTGAGGTCGGATGCGGCGAAGGGTTTCAACTGAAAGTGGCAAAGGATGCCGGTTACCGCATCAAAGGAATCGACTTCTCGGATTTTGGCCTGAGACGGTTCCACCCTGGTTTGGCCGACAGCATCGAAGCGGGAGATGCGTTCGCTATTCTCGATCGGGTCGTATCCGCCAACGAGCGCTACGATATCTGCTGCCTGCAGAATGTCTTGGAGCATGTCATCGACCCGCGGGCGTTGATGGGACAGATTCGACGCCTGCTGAAGCCAGACGGCGTTGCCGTCATTACTGTTCCCAACGACTTCAGCCGCATCCAGATGAAAGCGGAGGCGCAGGGCTTGATCTCGCGTCAGTATTGGGTGGCGCCGCCGCAGCATCTTCACTACTTCAACACCAGCACCCTGCCGCCATTCATGGCTGCAATGGGATTCGCGACGCTCGATGCCTTTGCCGATTTTCCTATCGAGTTCTTCCTGTATCACCCAGGGTCCAACTACATCGAGAACTCCTCTGCCGGGAAGCAGGCTCACAAGGCGCGCGTGGAACTGGATCTGCTGCTGGCCGAAAACGGCATTGCGCCTCTGCTCGGCCTTTGCCAGGCAATGACGAAGTGCGGCATCGGCCGCAATGTAACCGTCATCGCCCGCCCCTCAAGGAACGCGTAGCGGTGAAAGTGCTCGTAGCCGGCGCGCGCGGTTTCCTCGGAAGCGCTGCTTGCAGCACGCTCATCGGCGCCGGCCACGACGTGGTGGGCATATCGCGCACAGCGCATGCGGGCATGGCGACCGCGGATCTGGAGGACTCCGGATCCGTCATTTCGCTGCTGAATGCGACAAGGCCGGAGGTTATCGTAAACTGTGCCGCGCGCGTCGATTTCGGAATCGACATCCTCCCAACTTTGTTCTCGGTCAATGCGCTGCTGCCGGCGCTGATGGCGCAGTGGTGCCGGGCCAACGGCGGATATCTGGTGCAGGCATCGACCATCGCGGTGCATGGCGCACAGGTGCGGGAGGCCGGATCTCAAACTCCGGATCGGCCTGACACCGATTATGGCCGCTCCAAGTGGCTGGCGGAGAGGAATATCGATCAGTCAGGCTGCCGCGCCGTCAGCTTGCGGCTGAGCGGGCTCTTCGGCCGGTCGGGACCCGCGCACCTCGGGCTCAATCGCGCGCTTCGTGCTGCGTCGAAAGGCGAGCCGCCGACGCTTGTCGGCCAGGGCACCGCGAGGCGCAACTATCTTTTCGTGCATGATGCGGCGGCGGTGATCGCGTATTGTGTCCAGTCTCGACCGGAAGGCGTGCGCTGGGTCGGCGGCAGCCAGATTCTAACCATGCGGCAAATGCTGGACACGATCTGCGAGGTCTATCTGCCAAGCAAAGCACCCGTGGGGAGTGCGGGCTTGGAAGCCGCCGATCAGATTGTTCTCCACAGCCAGGACATGCCCGCCGGACGAAGCTTTCGCGAAGCGTTGGAATACGAGAGGACGCGGTGAAGGTCGCCCTGCTGTCCGACATTCATGCCAATGAAGTTGCGCTATCGGCGACACTGGATGCGGCGCGGAGCGCGGGTGCGGAACAACTGATGTGTTGTGGCGACTTCGTCGGCTACTATCATGCACCCGATGCCATGCTGGCCCTCCTTGACGGCTGGCAATGGCAGGGCATCCGAGGCAATCATGAGGACATGCTCGAGCGCTGGCTTGGTGGCGAGGACCGCGAGGCAATCCACGCTCGATACGGTTCAGGAATCGCGATGGCGGCAAGGATGCCAGAGTCGGCGCACACACGGCTGCTCAGCTTGCCGCAGCGCAGGGATCTTGAGATCGATGGCAGAAAGGTCCTCCTCTGCCATGGTAGCACGTGGGACCCTGACCACTATGTATATCCGAGCGCGCCACTCGAGGAGCGCCAGCGCATGGCGAGCGGTGGCCAGGACCTTGTCGTCTACGGCCACTCCCATTATCCGGTGATTTGGCGGGTCGAAAACACGATGGTGGTCAACCCCGGTTCCGTCGGTCAGCCGCGCGATCGCAAGCCAGGATCTTGCTGGGCTCTATGGGATACGCGCAGCATGGAGGTCACCCTCCAGCGAACATCGTTTGACACCCACGTGGTTGCGGGCCGCGCTCGCCGTATTGACCCGCACCTTCCCTATCTCGCTGACGTACTGACGAGTCAATGACCATGCGCATCCTCGTTACCGGTGCCAACGGAGACATCGCTGAAGCCATCGGCCGGATTCTGAAGACGAGCTTTCCACACGCCGTGGTCGATGGCGCGGATTGCCAGGGCACTCTTCCGGCCCGTCTTCTGTTCGATCATGTGCACGCTTTGCCCAGGGCCAGCGCGCCCGAGTTCATCGATGCATTCCGAGCACTGGCGTCAGGATATGATCGCGTCATCCCGGTGCCGGAACCGGAGCTGATCGAGCTCGCCGCCCAGGACGACACGTGGCGCGCCGCGGTGCCGCTTGTGATGAATGCGCCGTGGGTCATCGCGACCTTCTGCGACAAGCTGGAAACCGCGCGGTGGCTGGAGAAGCGCGGCGGGTTCAGCGCGCGAACCATGCGCCTGCAGGATGTCACAAGCGGCGATCTGCCGATCGTGGCCAAGCCGCGCGCCGGCTGGGGCTCCAAGGGCGTTGAGATCGTCCGCTCGCCGGAGCGCCTGGCCGCTATTCGGTCGGAGGCGACCGGCGAATGGATTGCGCAGGAATTTCTTGACGCGCCGGACGAGGAATATACCTGCGCAATCGCGAAAGATGGTGCAATCGTCAACACCGTCACGATGCGGCGCGCGCTCCAAGGCGGTCTGACCAAACAGGCGACGATGGTCGAAGATCCGACAATCGACCGAATGCTGCGGACGATTGCCGATGATTTGCCGGATCGAGCCTTTATCAACGTGCAGCTGCGCCTGTTCCGCGGCCAGCCGAAGGTCTTCGAGATCAATCCCAGGTTCTCAAGCACCGTGATGATGCGTCATCTGGCCGGCTTCCAAGACCTGGTCTGGATTCTCAACTCCCAGGATGGACGGTCCATGCGGCCGGCAAAAGCGCGATCGGGCATGACCATTGTCCGGCTATCGCGCGAGATCGTGGTTGACGGATGAAGTCCGCAGCTTTCTTTGTCGATGCTGGTCCTGGTGTTGGTCTTGGCCACCTCCGCCGCAGCGGCATTCTGCTCGATGCCATGACAAGGGCGGGTTTCAATTGTCGGCTCTATTGCGAGGACATCGATGCCGCGGCGGCCATCGGCCGTGCGGCGTCTGCTCCGCCGGCAGCTATCGGGGAGTTCCCACCGGTCGATGTCGTGATCTGCGACTCATACCTGATGGACAGGGCACGGCTAGCCGGCCTTCGCGGCCGCGCCTCGGTTCTGCTGGTCTTCGACGACATGGGCGAACGGCACATAGACGCCGATCTCGTGCTCAACCACAACCTCTACGGCGGCAGGATCGACTACACCGGCCTCACCAATGCGACGGTGTTGACCGGTCCTCAATGCACGTTGGTCGACTCCGAATTGCTCAAGGCGCGGGTCGCGCGCGGGGAGCGCGCCGGAAGCGGCGTTGTATTGAGCTTCGGTGGAACCGATGATGGCGCCCGTGCCGCCACCCTTGCGCGCCTCCTGCTATCGAGTTTTGCAGGTCCATTCCACATCGTGGTTGCTCCCGGCGTCACACCGAGCCCGGAAGCAACAGCGATTGCCGCTGAACGGCCGGGCGTTGTCATCCTGCAGCAGAGCCCGGACATGCCGAAGCTGCTGGCGGGCGCGCGGCTGTATCTCGGTGGTGCCGGAATGACGGCTCTGGAGGCGTTGGTGATCGGGCTCGACATGGTTCTGTGCGTCATTTCCGACAACCAGCGTCTGAACGCACAGGCTTTTGGCGAGTTCGGTCACGCAGTGATTGAAGGATTCCGGCCCAAGGAAACGGCCGCGATCGCAGCCACCGTGCTGCACCGACCTTTCGCGCCACATTCGAGCCCAGTCGACGGCAAAGGCGCCCCGCGCGTGGTTTCCGCCATCGAGCGCCTGCTGACCTCGAAACGGCAGGCCTAGTCCACCGGCTCCAGCATGTCCCAGCGCAGGGGAGTGCCGCGCTTCAGATCGCGGCCCGCCCTTCGCCCTACCACCTTGCTGAGATACTTCGGGGCCAGACCCAGCCCGGGGCGGATCGAACGCACATGTTGGCCGGTCAGCATTTCTCCGGCACGCACATCTGCGACGATGTAGAGCGAGCGGCGGAACTCCCGCACCTTTTCCTCGCTGGCCTCGATGCCGTAATGCACGTGGCCCATCGCCTCCCACGCGGTGCGGCACCCCTCGACCATCGCGGTGAGCTCTTCCGGCTCCAGGCTGAAAGCGGAATCAACGCCGCCATCGGCGCGGCGCAAAGTCACATGCTTCTCCAGAACGCAGGCACCGGCCGCCACGCCGGCGACCGGAACGGCGATGCCCATGGTGTGGTCGGACAGACCAACGGCGACATCGAACATCTGGGCCAAGTGCGGAATGGTGCGCAGGTTGCTGTCGGACGCCGGCGTTGGATATCCGGAGGTGCAGTGAAGGAGGATGAGTTGTTCCCCGCCCGCCGCTCGCGCGGCTTCCACCGCCTCCGCGATCTCTCCCAATTGCGAGGCGCCGGTCGACAGGATCATCGGCTTGCCGGTGGCGGCGATGCGCTGGATCAAGGGAATGTCGCATACTTCCAGCGAAGCCACCTTGTAGGCGGGTGCTCCCACGCGTTCCAACAGGTCAACCGCCGTGAAGTCGAAGACAGAACTGAAAATCGTGATCCCCAGCTCCTTGGCGCGCTTGAACAGCGGCTCGTGCCATTCCCACGGCATCGCGGCCTTCTGATAGAGCTCGTAGAGGCTGGAACCGTCCCACAGCCCGCCGCGCACCATGAACTCGGGACCGTCATAGTCAAGGGTGATGGTGTCGGCACGATAGGTCTGCAGCTTGACTGCATCGGCGCCGGCGGACTTCGCGGCCGCCACGATCGCGAGCGCGCGATCCAAACTGCCATTGTGGTTCGCAGACATCTCCGCGATCACATAGGGCGGCCGATCAGGCCCGATTTCCCGTCCGTCGATGGTGACACGCTTCATGTCATTTCTTCCTTCTGCACCGCCCTACCACCGGCCCACCGCGCGCCGAATGCGGGTCGAGATCGGCAAAGCGCGGGGCGAAACCAGCAACACCTTGGTGCCGCAAGTCTGGATCTTCAGCTGGCCATCAAGGCCGAGCAAGGAGCCGAACTGTTCCAGCCGTGCGGCCACCGCATTCAGATCGACCGGCGGAAACAGCTCACCGCGCACGTTCTTGTCGGGCTGATGCCAGCGATAGCCCAGCATCGGGCGCCAGGCGCTGATTCCGTTCGACACCTCGCTCCATCCTCCATGGGTGGCGCCGAACTCCTCGATCGCGGACAGCATCTGCTCGGCGCCCAGGCGCTTGCCGTCGTACGACAGGAAATCCCGGAAGCGCGCGATCATCTCGGAATCGTAGCAGGACTCCGGATCGGCCAGGACGCGGCGCGTGGCGGCAATCACGTCCTCGGTCGTGCGCATCACCGGATTGATCTGGTTCGCGAGATAGCGGCGGTTGGCCGGGTTCTCCGCCGGCACCAGGCACAAAGACGGCCGGTCGAGCGCGACCGCCTCGACCCCGGTGGTGCAATTGGTGTGGATCAGCGCCTTCGCCGCCATGATCCACGGAATCGCCGCGCCCTCGCGCACGATCGACAGATTGGGAAACCCCTCGGTCCAGCGCTGCCAGGTCTCCGTCACCTCGCTCGGGTGCGGCCGCAGGATGATCCGATGATCCGGGAATGCCTGCGCGAGCTTGGGCAGCAGGTCGATCAGCGCGGCGCGGTTGGCGTGCTCCATCATCTCGAAATCTTTGAACTGGCCCATCAGCTCGGTGTTGGTCGGGTCGATCTTGCCCTGGTCGATGATCGACTGGAGCATCTCGGCCGCGCTGCCCTTGTGGGAGTTGGTGAAGCCGAGGTTGGAATTGACCAGGATGAAATTGCCGAACCTGCGGCGATACTCGGCCGCCTCCGCCTCGAACACCGAGCGCAATTCCTTGCGCAGGAGGTCCCAGCGCGGATTGGCGGCCTGGCGTACGCGCCCCGGCGCGAAGCCGAAACTCTCCGTGAAGCCCTGGCTGTTGAAGCTGCCGGGCAAGAAGATCAGGTCCGTCGCCTCGACCGCGCGCGGCGATACCCACCAGAATTTCTTGTCGTGGACATAGAGGCCGGGGATCTCCTCGTCGATCGCAGCGGTGATGTAGCCGGCCTCCTTCGCGCGCGACAGCATCTTGGCGTCACGCACCGTCAGCGTCTTCGAGAGGTAGACGCCGGGCGTCATGCGCTCGATGTTGCGCTCGATCAGCCATTTCTGGCCGAGCACGATCTCGAACCCGTGCGAGGCCGCTATGGTCGTCAGCAGCAGGCGCGAATCCAGCTCGCGCGAGGCAATTTCCATCGGCAGGTAGAGGATTTTCGAGAGTTTCGGCGCCATCTTTGCCTGGGTGCGGTCGGGTGCGATGTATTTATCGGACGCCGCCGGGCGGCGCAATCCCGCTGACGCCGCGGACCGGGCGCTTGCCTATTGAAATATATGGAAGATTGCCCACTTCTTGGGCCTTGCGGGCGGGCCGCGCCCGGCCTTATGTCTTTGCCCGCACCCCATAGTCAGCAAGCGAGTCGCGATCCCGGCCATGAACGACCTTTTCGGCAGCGGCAAGAAGGGCGGCGAATACACAGCCAAGGATATCGAGGTCCTGGAGGGGCTTGAGCCCGTCCGGCGGCGTCCCGGCATGTATATTGGCGGGACCGACGAGCATGCCCTGCATCACCTGGTCGCCGAGATCCTCGACAACTCGATGGACGAGGCGGTCGCCGGCCATGCCAGCCGGATCGAGGTCGAACTCGGCGTCGGCGGCTACGTCACGGTGCGCGACAACGGCCGCGGCATCCCGATCGACCCGATGCCCAAATACGGCAACAAGCCGGCCGTGGAAGTCCTGCTCACCACGCTCCATTCCGGCGGCAAGTTCAGCGGGCAGGTCTATGAAACCTCCGGCGGGTTGCACGGCGTCGGCATGTCGGTCGTAAATGCGCTCAGCGACGATTTCGTGGTCGAGATCGCGCGCAGCAAAGAGCTTTATGTTCAGGCATATAGCAAGGGTAAGCCGAAGGGAAAACTGAAGAACGCCGGCAACGTCAACCGGCGTGGCAGCACGGTCCGGTTCCACCCCGATCCGGAGATCTTCGGCAAGCAGGCGCACTTCCGCCCCAACCGCCTCTACCGCATGTGCCGATCCAAGGCCTACCTCTACCGCGGGGTCGAGATCCGCTGGTCCTGCGACCCATCGCTGATCAGCGACAAGGATTCGACGCCGGCCGAGGAGACCCTGCATTTCCCGGGCGGCCTCGGCGACTACCTGGCCGCGCGCCTCAACGGCAAGCAGACCGTGACCTCCGCCCCCTTCGTCGGGCAGGCGGAATTCCCCGACAAGCAGGGCCGGGTCGAATGGGCGGTCGCCTGGCCGGTCGAATCCGACGAGGAAGAGGGTCTGCGCAGCTTCTACTGCAACACGATCCCGACGCCCGAGGGCGGTACCCATGAGCAAGGGCTGCGCGCCGGCCTCAGCCGCTCGCTGCGGGCCTATGGTGAGCTGGTCGGCAACCGCAAGACCGGCCAGATCACGGCCGAGGACGTGATCGGCGGCGCGGTCGTGATCCTGTCGCTATTCATCCGCGATCCGCAGTTCCAGGGCCAGACCAAGGAAAAGCTGGCGAGCGCCGAAGCCGCCCGCCTAGTCGAGACGTCGATCAAGGACCACTTCGACCACTGGCTGTCCAACGACCCTGCGCGCGGCAAGGACCTGCTGGACTGGGTGATCGAGCGGGCCGAGGAACGCCTGCGCAAGCGCCAGGACAAGGAGCTGTCGCGCAAGACCGCCACGCGCAAGCTGCGCCTCCCCGGCAAGCTCGCCGACTGCACCAAGGATGCCAAGGCCAGCACCGAGATCTTCCTGGTGGAGGGCGATTCCGCCGGCGGCTCCGCCAAGTCAGCGCGCAACCGCGAGCTCCAGGCCGTCCTCCCGCTGCGCGGCAAGATCCTCAACGTCGCCAGCGCCTCCGCCGACAAGCTCTCCGGCAACCAGGAGCTCATCGACCTGATCCAGGCGCTCGGCTGCGGCACGCGCGACAACTATGACGAGGAGCGCCTGCGCTACGACAAGGTCATCATCATGACCGACGCCGACGTCGACGGCGCCCACATCGCGTCGCTCCTGATGACCTTCTTCTTCCGCGAGATGCCGGACCTGATCCAGAATGGCCACCTGTTCCTGGCCCAGCCGCCGCTCTACTCACTGACCCAGGGCACCAAGAAGATCTATGCGCGCGACGACGCCCATAAGGAGGAGCTGCTGAAGACCGAGTTCGCTGGTCGCGGCAAGGTGGAGATCAGCCGCTTCAAGGGCCTGGGCGAGATGGAGGCGAGCGACCTCAAGAAGACCACCATGGACCCCAAGTTCCGCGTTCTGCTGCTCGTGCGCATGCCGCATCGCTATGTCGAGGAAGAGCGCCAGGAAGCGCGCGAAACCTCGGACTTGGTGGAACGCCTGATGGGCCGCAAGCCGGAGCTGCGCTTCCAGTTCATCCAGGAGAATGCGCAGTTCGCGCGCGACCTGGACGTCTGACCGTGACCTACAAGGAATACAACGCCTTCTGCAAATCGCTGCCCGCCACGACCTACGTGATGCAGTGGGGCGGCTCGCATGTGTGGAAGGTCGGCGGCAAGGTGTTCGCGATCGGCGGCTGGGACGATGGCGAAGCGGCGCACATCACCTTCAAGGTTTCGCCGATCGCGTACGAGATGCTGAAGGACAAGCGCGGCTGCCGGCCGGCGCCCTATCTCGCCTCACGCGGCATGAAATGGATCCAGAACTACGCGAAGCCGGGTCTCTCGGACAAAGACCTGAAAGGCTATCTCAAGGAGTCCCACCGCATCGTGGCGCTCGGCCTCTCGAAGAAGAGGCGCAAGGAACTGGGGCTGCCCGAAAGCTGAAACCGCGCTCGCCGTCAGGCGAACAACATCAGCGCGACGGCGATCGCGGCCACCACGATCCAGCCGCTGCTGATGACATGGCCGCGATGGCCACTCTCACTCAAGACGTCGTGATAGGATTCAAAAGTAGACATGTCCCGTCCCTCCAAACTCGTGGATGGCAGATGGGGTGCACCTGCGACGGCTTCAATCCGCTGACCGATACCTAGGCATCGAAAATGGGGCGTGATGTGAAGCTCCTCACACAGCCTTAACACTGTGATGGCCGTCACTTGGGAAGGAGTACGGAGGAAGCGCCGGTTTAGATGCTCGGCACGAACGGCGCCATGTTCAGCCGGCCGCGTTTTTCGATCACCAGCATCTGGCCCGCCGGCACTTCGCGCCAGGCTTCGCATTCCTCGTCCTCGTCGAACGGCTCGGACATCACCATGACGTGATCGCCGCGCTGCCGGTGAAACATGGTCGGCGCGGCATCGTCGGTGGAATGGCGCACGGCATAGATGGCATTGCCGTCGCTCAGCACGGAGGTGAACTTGAACGGCTCGTTGACCGCGGCGTCGCGCGCCAGCCGCTCGATCTTGCCGATGGTGCGGGTCAGCGCGCCGATCGGATCGGTCTCCAGCCCCTCGCTGAACAGCATGTAGAAGATGAGCTCGCTGTCGGTGGTGCCGACGCGATGGCAATAGTAGTCGTCGTGGATCATCCCCTCCAGCCGGCGCCGTACGCGCTCATAGCCGCCGATCTGGCCGTTATGCATGAACAGCCATTTGCCGTGCGCAAAGGGATGGCAATTGGCGCGCGAGGTGGCGGTGCCGGTGGAGGCGCGCACATGCGCCAGGAACAGGCCGGAGCGGATCTGGTGCGCCAAGCTCTTCAGGTTCTGGTCGTTCCAGGCCGGCAGGATGTCGCGATAGACGCCGGGCGTCGGCCGTTCGCCATACCAGCCGATGCCGAAGCCGTCGCCGTTGGTGGTCACGTGGCTGTGGCGGGCGCGCAGGCTCTGGCTGATCAGGGAATTGCGCGGCTCGAACAGGACCTTGTCGAGATAGATCGGGTCGCCGCAATAGGTAAGCCACCGGCACATAGACTCATTCCTTCGAAACACCGCCCACGCCGGGGCCGGTGTTAACCAATCTCCATTTGACCTTACAAGGATTAACGATCGGGAAATGTGAATTGGGTCACTTTCAGTTCTGGCATATCACTTGCTTCATAACCTTGTGATGAAGAGAAACCCTGCATTTCTTGCCGCCCCCCTGCTCGCCATCCTGCTGGCGACGGGCGCCTGCACCCCGACCTCGAAGGTGGCGGAGCCGGATATCGTCATGAAGTCGCCAGTGGCGCCGAACGTTCTGGCCCAGTGCCTGGCCATCAAGCTGGGGGAGCGTTTCCGCGACCACCGGCCGATCGTGGACACCTATGCCGGGACCCACGAGATCACGATCGAATCGCCCCGCGGGGAAAAACTTGCCTTCGTGGAGGTGCAGTCCGACTACGCCGGCGGCTCGACGGTGCGGTTCTGGAACGGCGATCTCTACTGGACCGACCACCGGGTCAGCGGCATGTGGCCCGACGTGATGCGCGACAATTGGCACCGGTTCGAATGGGCCGAGCGCGACTGCCAGCCCACCACAGCCGCCGCACGGCCGCCAGCACGCGCCCAAGTGGCCCCGCCCCCGCCGGCTGTGCCGGTCCAATCCGTCGTCAAGGCCGCCCCGCTGAAGCCCCTGGCCGGCACGACCCCGGGTGCCCCGCGCGACCTCACCCCGTAACACGGCGGAATTTCTCGGCTTTTTGCCAACTCTTGGCGCCACCCGAAGGGCCTGGCGTCGGGATTAGCGCTTGCTTTTTGGCCTGGATTTTGGGAAGCCCTTGCCGGCACCGGCGGACCCGCCGGCGGCCATGTGTGGGCCCGTAGCTCAGTCGGTAGAGCAAGCGACTTTTAATCGAGAGGTCGCGGGTTCGAGTCCCGCCGGGCCCACCACTTCCAGGCGATCTGTAGCACCCCCCATTTCCAAAAGAGCGCACCTGGCGCGGTGGCCCGACTTGCTTCGGCGCCAGCCAAAGCATGCCCGCATACCCCTCACGCAGACTTGTGCCCGTGGAACCGGGACGCGTCGCTTGCATTCCTGTTCCATTCCTTGGACGTGCCTGATGCACGGAAACGACTCCGATGGACGCGACATGTGGATGCAACTCATCGAGGCCAATCATCTTGACACGACGGAATCGAGCATCGCGCCGGAACCCGCCTCTATCCTGGTCGAACGCGAGCGACTGCACGCCGAACGGCTCGCGCAGTTGACCCGGCTGCGCGCCGCCAGGCTGGCGCAGGCCCGACCGAAGGAGCGCGTCCATGCATGACCTCGCGGAGGCGGCAGTCGCGGCAATGGAGATTACCGTCGAAGCAACCGCCGTCGAAGCAACCGCCGTCGAACCACTTCCGACGATGACCTATGACGTCGTCCGCCACCGCGGTCACTGGAAGGTGCTGCATGTCGGACGCCACTCGGCATCCCATCCCAGTCAGAAGTCCGCGATCGACAGTGCCGTGAAGCTGGCAATGGAAAGCAAAGCCGCCGGCCGCAACGTCGTCGTTCGGCTGAACCGAACCGACGGGCGTATCTTCGATCTGACGGAGACGGTGGGCGACACCGCGATCTGACACCGAGGATTCAAGCGGCGCTCGGCCGCAACGTCACCTTGCCTGACTTGTTCAAATTGAAAGGCAAGGAGGATTTCCATGATCGCCGCAACGATCCACCGTCGGTGGGCCAGGGAGTATCTGGCCCGTGCTCAACACGCAACAAGCCGTGATCGCAAGCGCCGCTATCTTCGGCTCGCCGTGACAAACACCGTTTGTGCGAGGAAGCTCGAAAAGCGCGCGCCCGAGAGCGGTGACCCGGCAAGCGATGGGCCGGCCGAAGAGATCGGCCGGCCCCACTAATGACGATAATGCTGAACTAGTCGATCTCGCCGGCTTCTTCGCCGATCTCCTCGCCGGCTTCTTCGCCGGCCTCACTCACCGCATCGCCCACGCTCTCGACGTCTTCACCGGCGCCTTCGACGGTGTTGCAGGCGGAGAGCGCCGGGCCGAGGACGATGAGGCCAGCCAACAAAAGGCTGCGGTTGATCAGAGGGTCGTGCATGGCATGTGCTCCAAATTGAGGGACCTAATCATCGGAACACCGAGGGAGCCTCAAACGTTCCCATATTGGACGTGCGACGGCACCGCCTGCCGGCGACTCCTGGAGAAACCGACATGACCGATCGCATTGTGATCACTGGCATCAGTGGCGTTCGACCGCACCGGCATAACGACGTCGTGCACGTCGATTGCTCGTCGGACCAGCGCTCGACGCATCTCGCGCTCCATCGCGGCGTGCTCGGGACCTTGATCGTCTCGCTGTTGCAGGCGGCGCGCGCATTTCCCGCCGACACGGACGAGTTCCTCAGTCAGCCGCTGCAACTGACAGGCGTTGGCGTGGTCTCGTTCGAGGATGGCAGCTTCGGGCTCGAGCTCCTGCTCGACGAGGGGTTGCGCTTGTTCGTCGCGATCCCGACCGAGAGCATTGCCGCCTTGCACGATTGCGTGAACGTCATCGATACCTTGGATAGCACGATGACCGGACACTCCGTCGGCATGACGCAGCATTGAACGATCCGCACGCCGACATGCCGAAAGCAGGATCATCCCGCACGACAGCGCGTCGTCCGCAAGGAGTCCAGCATGCCTTCGTCGGCGGCTGGTCGCAGCGGCGCGGCGACTTCATCAGCCTCCTGCTCGGCGTGCGGCAGGGCCGCCGGCGCAAGCTCAGCTACATCGGCGAGGTGAAGACCGACCCGGACGGCCTCGCGATGACTCTGCTGGAACCGCGGCTGCGCGAAAGCGAGGTCGAGACCAGTCCGTTCGTCAAGCAACCACCGGAGCATCCGGGTCATCGCCATCACTGGATCAGCCCGGACCTGGTGGCCGAGATCGAATTCGACGGCTGGACAAAGGATGGAACGGTGGGCAAAGCTGCGCTGAAGGCTGTCACCGACCGTCCGTCCTTCCGCCACGCCAACTGGATCGCCCCACCAGAATAGCCGCCTTGAAGATCGCCACCTTCAACATCAACAACGTCCAACGGCGCTTGCCCGTACTGCTCGCGTGGCTGAAGCGGGCGAAGCCAGACATCGTATGCCTGCAGGAACTGAAGGCCGCGCAGGAGGCGTTCCCGGCCTCGGCGATCGAAGACGCCGGTTTCTTCTCCGTGCATCGCGGCGAGAAGACGTGGAACGGTGTCGCCATCCTGGCGCGCGGTGCGCGGCCGGTGCTGACCCGCACGGAGCTGCCAGGCGACCCAAACGACCGGCAGAGCCGCTATATCGAGGCGGCGGTCAAGGGCATCCTGGTGGCGTCGATCTATCTGCCCAACGGCAATCCGCCGCCCGGCCCGAAGTTCAAGTACAAGCTCGCCTGGTTCGATCGCCTCATCAAGCACGCGGCCTCGCTCAAACGCAGCAAGCAGCCGGTGATCCTGGCCGGCGACTACAACGTGGTGCCGACCGATCTGGACATCTATCCGACCAAGTCGTGGGACGACGACGCGCTGCTGCAGCCCGAAAGCCGCGCGGCGTTCCAGCGCCTGCTGAAGCAGGGCTGGACCGACTCCCTGCGCACCCTGCATCCTGGCGAGAAGATCTATACGTTCTGGGACTATAAGCGGAATCGTTGGCCGCGCGATGCCGGGCTGCGTCTCGACCACATCCTGCTCAGCCCCACCATCACGCCGCGCTTGAGCGACGCGGGCGTGGACCGGGACGTCCGGGGTTGGGAAAGCGCCAGCGATCATGCGCCCGCCTGGGCGATCCTGGACTAATACTGCCGCTCCCGCGTGGTCGCGCCCGCGGCTGGACCTCTCGGCGGCACGGCGGACGGGGCCCTCGCCGAGGCAATCTCACGCGCATTCTGACTGGCGGTCGCCGGGCCTGGTGTGATGTCGACCACCATGGCGGCCAGGCCGACCGTCGCACTCGCGACAATCAGGCAACCCAGCAGCACTTTGCGCGGAATGCGGAGGATGACGAACGCGCTGAGCGCGATGCCCCAGCAGATCACCGCGGCGCGGGCGTTGCCGTCGGCATCGCTCAGCAACCAAGTCGTGACATCGGGACCGAGGAAGGATGGAGTTGGCAACATCGTGCATCATCCGCTGGCCGAGGGCCTAGGAAAACAAAGATGCGGCGCACCTGTTCCGAGTCCGGATCGCCGCGCGATGTTTGCCTTTCGGAGGTCACGACCCTAGACTCCGCCCCCTGCGCTCACCGGGCACCGGCGCAACCAGTACGAATTGGGGGAATGCAACCGATGGTCGGTTCAGACAGCGCGCTGCGAGGGTCGGCGTGACTTTCGCTGACGTGCTCTCATCCGCCGCCACGATCTTCATCGATCCTGCCCTGCTCGGCGCAATGGTCGCGGGCATGAGCATGGGCATGGTGTTCGGTGCGATGCCCGGGCTGAGCGCCAAGATGGGTATCCTGCTGCTGATGCCGCTGATGTTTGGCATGGACCCGGCGGTGGGCATCGTGCTGCTGCTCTCGATGCATGCGGTCGTGCACTCAGGTGGTTCGATTCCCAGCATTCTGTTTGGGGTTCCCGGCGGAGCGGCAGAGGCGGCGACCGTGCTGGATGGCTTCACCATGGCCAAGAAGGGCGCCGCCGGCGAAGCGCTGGGCGCGAGCATGTCGGCGTCAGCGGTTGGGGGCGCGCTGGGCGCGATCTGCTATTTCGTGCTGCTGCCGGGCTTCACGGCGGTCGGCAAAACCATCGGTGCGCCGGAATATCTGCTGCTTGCTTTGCTGGGCTTATCCGCGGTCGCGACGCTCAGTCACGCATCGCCCCTGAAAGGGCTCGCCATGGGCGCCCTCGGCGTCCTGGCCGGAACGGTCGGCATGGATCACGCCACCGGAACACCACGCTTCGTGTTCGGCTTTCTGGAGCTGTGGGACGGCATCGACATCCTCATCCTGGTGACCGGCTTGTTCGCGATCCCGGAGCTGATGGATCTTGCGCGCCACAATACGATGCGCCCGCGAGGCGAGTTCGCGGCCGCCGGCTGCTCCTATCGCGACGTGCTCCGCGGGATGGTCGCGGTCTGGCATCACCGCTGGCTCACCTTGCGCACGAGCTTCATCGGCGTGGGCATCGGCATGATGCCCGGCCTGGGCGCCGAGGTCGCGGCGTGGCTGGCCTACGGCCACGCGGTGCAGTCGTCGAAGGACAAGTCGCGGTTCGGTCAGGGCGCGGTCGAGGGCGTGATCGCCCCGGAGACCGCCAACAACTCGAAGGAAGGCGGCGGCTTTCTGCCGACGATCGCCCTCGGCATTCCCAGCACATCGGCGATGGCGCTGGTCGTGGCCGCGCTGGCGATCCTCGGCCTTCCGGTCGGACCCACAATGACGCGCGACCATGGCGATCTGGTCGCGCTGATCGGCTGGACGATCCTGTGGTCGAACCTGCTGGCGGTGGTTTTCTTCCTGGCGGTGCTGCCGCTCCTCGGCCGCACCGTCTACATGCGGATCGAATATGTCGCCCCGCTGGTCATTACGGTCGCGATCACCGGCACCCTGATCGATCACGCCGGTTGGTGGTCGATCGCGACCTTGCTTGGCGTGTCGCTGGCCGGTTGCCTGCTCGCCAATTTCGACTGGCCGCGCGCGCCGTTGCTGCTCGGCTTCATCATGGGGAAGCTGGCGGAGATCAACCTCATCAAGACGGTGGAGCTTTATGATTGGACCGCCCTGGAGCGCTGGCCAAGCCTTCTGCTCATCGGCGCGCTCCTGCTGATCCTCTGGCACTCGCTGCGGTCACGGCGCAACGCCGCCCGGCGAACGTTGCAGAACGGAGACCGGCTCCTGACCATCGCGCTCTGCTGCCTGTTCCTGGTGGCGTGCGCGACGGCTTGGCCGTTCCCCCTCGAGGCCCGGATGTTGCCGCTGATAGCCGGCGGTGCTGGCGCCGTCCTGACCGGCATCATCATCGTTCGCAGCAGACCCCATCCGGCTCCGCCCAACGAAATGCCCACGAATCCGCGGCCGGTGCCGTGGCGGCTTCTGGCGATGTTCGCCGGCTATCTCGCGACGATTCCGTTGATCGGCGCCCTGCCTGCGAGCGCCCTCTACGCCGCCCTGCATTGCATGGTCGAGCTGCGTTCCTCGCCGTGGCGCGCGGTCTCGATAGCGGCGCTGGTCGCCGTGTCGATCTGGGTCCTCTTTGCCCTGTGGCTCAGGCAACCGGTTTTCGGCGCTTGGCTCTAGCGAGCGACGGTCCGTGCTGGGTCCGCCAGCGCCAAAACGTCATCCAATCCATGAGTCGACGGCCCAAGGAGCGACTGCGCAGGCGGTGCAGTTTCGGTTGCGGCGTCCGGAATCGCGCAAGGCCGTGCCGGGCATTCGGCGGGTCGAGGCCACGGAACCCGTCGATGATGCCTTCGACGACGATCTTGCGGCGGAACATGCGGTCGTCATCGCTGATCCGGGCACGCGGAAAGTGCGGATTTGTGTTGATCTCGAACACCTCGATGCGCCCATTCGAAATGCAGTAGTCGATGCGTCCGAAGTCGATCTCGGCGAGATCGAAGACTTTCAGCAGCTGCTCGGCATGCGGGTTGTTGACGACGTAGTCCCGCTCCTCCTCGATGATCTGAGCGGCCAAATCGGTCAGCGCCCGTTTCACGATCCACGAATCCGAGACCATGAGATGCTGCGGCACGATGCGATCGCCGAAGCGGAAGGCGCCATACTTCCTGTGTCTGCCTTGCTCGTCGCGCGCCGAGAGATATTGCACCGCGATCCTGCCGGTCAGCGCTTTGCCCGCTGCACGCAATCTGGCGACTTCCGCGCGAAACTCCGCTTCGGTGTGCAGCAGCGGGCTTTCCGGCCCCAGCGCATCCTGTTCGCGCCGGATGAAGACCGGGAATGCGTCAGGCGCCCGCTCTTCATCCAGGCGCCAGACATTGAAGCTGTTCAGCCCGGCCTCATAAAGACGCCGCAGCAGCGTGTAGCGACCCGCCGGCTTGTTGGGCCAGTTGGTGATGCGCACCGTGGGATCGGCAGCGACCAGGCTCTTGGCGATCTCCGTCGCTGCGTCGATCTCGAAGCCGGTCAGCCGGTCGAGATCGGTGAACACGTAGTTCGCGATCGGCGCGCGGCGCAGGGCAAACAGCGTCTCGTAGGTGGCCGTGCGGATGAACTCCGGAGGCGGCAGCCAGGAGGTCTGGAGCGACGTGAGAAGACGGTCGATGGTGTAGGCGTGCTGCTCGCGCGTGACGTAATAGAGCATGTCGACCTATCACCGCCGCACTTGGAACCATGTCCGCGGCCGGCCGGCAGGCTGCCCGGAGATGATGGTCTTGTCCTCCGGACCGGGCAACACGTCGGCGACTCGGATTGCCAGATCAAGGGCCAATCCGGCATCGGTGATCCACCGCTCGATCAGTTCAAGGGGAAGTCCAGGAAGGCTTTCCTGGCGCCGCTTTCCGAACTTGTCAACGAGCGCAATGAACTCCGCCTCCGCGCAGGGCAGCGGAACCTCGAGCGCGCACAATTGGCGTAGCGCCTCCTCGGCCATATGCGCCATGCGGTCTGTACGCTCTACGGGATCAAAGGGAATGGCCTGCGGCGAAACCCGGTTGGAGAAGCAAAGATGGCCGCCGGGAACCAACCAGCTTTGCCAGCGCTGAAACAATCGCGGCCGATCCGAGGGCGCGTGCCAGAACAGGAATGAGTGACTACAGATCAGGTCGTATTGCCGGTCCGGTTGGAACGCCAGCACATCGTCCTTGATGATTCTGACTTGAAGGCCGCGCTGATCGGCGTACCAGCGATTGATGTTGAGCGTGGTATCGCAGCGATCGAGCACGTCGAAAGCAACCGCTTGTCCAGCCCGCGCGGCCCCATGCGCCAGGTGAGCCAGCATGGAATAATCGGCGGTACCGGAGATCAGCACGCGATCCAGGCGTCCGGCGCGGGCGAACCGCTCGGCCGCATCGACGTAGAGCGGGCCGTCGACGCGAAGAGCGCGCGCAATCCCCGCCAGCCGCAGATACTGCCAAAGCGCATGATAGGCGTAGCAATCGTTCAAATCGGCCTTGCGTTCGCATAGTTCGTGAGCGGCGCGGAAATTAAGGGGGGCGCTGACCCGCAACGGCTCATCGATATCCGCAGCCAAGCGATCGCAATCGATCAGGTCGCCCACCTTGTCGAGAGCGAGGTTCGTGTGAGTGAAGTTGGTGCTCATGCCATTCCCCGGTGTGCGCAGACTATACCGTGGCGCTCGCGGTCGGATAAAGCGCATTAGAGATACTCGTGCGATTGCGCATCCAGCGGATGTTGCGCCAGGGATGCACTTCTAGGATGATGGGGCCGGGTCGCCCCGCAATGTCGGCGATAGCAATCCAATCTCGGACCGTTGGGGGATGAATATGGAACAGAAGCGCGCTCTCGGGCGGACGGCGGGTCTCGCCCCTTCAGGTGCTGCCGGTGCGCTGTCCCGGCGCAAGTTCATGGTGGGCGGCACGATTGCAGGCGCCGGATTGTTGTACGGACCACGGCGAACCTGGGCGGCCGGAGAGTATCCCCATCTGGCGGATCGCACGATCACGATGCTGGTGGGGTCGGAAGTCGGCGGCGGCTACGATCTATGCGGCCGCACGCTGGCGCGGCATCTCGAACAGACCGTTCCCGGCCTTCGCGTCGACATCAAGAATGTGCCGCAGGCGAGCGGCAAACTCGCGGCCCAAATGCTGCAGGGCGGTCCGACGGACGGCAGCATGCTGTTCACCAGCACGCCCGGCCTGTTGAGCTCGCAGGTGCTCGGCGAAGAGGGCGTCGCCTATGACCTCGCCCAGTGGAGCTGGGTTGGCAAGGTGGCGGCGGAGACTCGGTTTCTGGTCAAGGGACCCGGCGCCGATTTCGCCGACTTCGAGCAGTTCCGTGCGAAGAAGACTCCCTCCCCGCTCTCGGTGCGATCGACCACATCCTACGTCTATCACGAGGCGCTGTGGATCAACGCCCTGCTTGGCGTCCGGATCAAGCCGGTGCCCGGCTACAAGGCGATGGAAAAAGACGCGGCGTTGATCAGTGGCGAGGTTATGCTGACCACTCAGACCTATCCGACCGATCGCAAGTTCCTGGAGCTGCCCGAGATCGACGCCGTCCTGCGCATGGTGGACGGCGACAGTCCCGACCGTTTCAAGACTCGCCCGCTGCTTGCCGACCTGGTTCGCGATCAGCCCGCCGCCGCACCCCTGCTCAAGTTCATGGATGCCAGCGCCAATCTGCTGCGCTGGTTCGCCGCGCCGCCTAATACCGCTCCCGACGTTCTCGCGGAGTGGCGCAAAGCGTTCGACGCCACCGCCGCTTCGCCTGCGTTTATCTCCGATGCCGGCAAGCTCGACTTCAACGTGAAGCCGATGACGGGCGCGGAGGTCAGCGAACTGGTCGGCGAGGTGCTGGCCGATCAGGCCGGCCTGAGCGCCACGCTGGCCGCATCGCTCGAGTGCGGCAAGGCACTGGCAGAAGGCGGTAATGCCGCCTGCGGCCAGACTTGATGCTCTAAACCCAGCGGAACACGACGAAGGCGTAGACCAGCGCGATGCCGAGCGGCGCCCACAGCGGCAAGCCGAAGAAGCCGAGCCAGGCCAGGAAGATGAAGGCGCTGCCCAGCAGCGAGATGAACAGCCGGTCGCCGCGCGTGGTGTCGAGGCCGAGGATGCCGTGGCGTGGGGCGCCGCCGGGCGAGCGCATCTCCCAGACCGACATGCCGATGAGACAGAGCAGGATGAAGCCGAAGAACGCGGCGGTCTGCCACGTCCAGGCCATCCAGGCAATGAGTGAGGTTCCGTCCATCCTTCGGCTCCTGCCTCAGACGCGCCCGAGGGCAAAGCCCTTGGCGATGTAGTTGCGCACGAAATAGATCACCACCGCGCCGGGAATCAGCGTCAGCGATCCGGCGGCGGCGAGCAAGCCCAGCTGATAGCCCGATGTGCTCGCGGTCTTGGTCATCAACGCGGCGATCGGCTTGGCGTCGACCGAGGTCAGGGTCTTGGCCAGCAGCAATTCCACCCACGAGAACATGAAGCAGAAGAAGCAGGCGACGCCGATGCCGGCCGCGATGGTCGGCATGAAGATCTTGAAAAAGAACCGCGAGAACGAATAGCCGTCGACATAGGCGGTCTCGTCCAGCTCCTTCGGCACGCCCGACATGAAGCCTTCGAGGATCCACACCGCCAGCGGGATGTTGAACAAGGTGTGCGCCAGCGCGACCGCCCACGGCGTGTCGAACAGCTGGACCGCCGAATAGAGCTGGTAGAACGGCAGCGCGAACACCGCCGGCGGCGCCATGCGGTTGGTCAGCAGCCAGAAGAACAGGTGCTTGTCGCCGAGGAACCGGTAGCGCGAGAAGGCGTACGCCGCCGGCAATGCCACCGCCACCGACAGGATGGTGTTGATGATCACGTATTCGAGCGAGGCGATGTAGCCGTTGTACCAGGTCGGGTCGGTGAAGATGATCCCGTAGTTGGCGAGCGTGAAGTCGCGCGGCCACAAGGTGAATCCGCCGAGGATCTCGTTGGTCGACTTGAACGACATGGTGACGAGCCAATAGATCGGCAGCATCAGGAACAGGATGTAAAGAGCCGTAATGAAGGCGCGCAGCACGACGCGGAACAGCCCGCGGGTTGATGAAGCCGGCTTCGCCACCGGCATGGAGACCGAGATGTCCATCACTGCGCCTCGTTCCGGGTCATGAGGGTGTAGAACAGCCAGCTGAACAGCAGGATGATCAGGAAGTAGATCAGCGACATCGCCGCCGCCGGTCCCAGGTCGAACTGCCCGAGCGCCGTCTTCACCAGGTCGATCGAGAGGAAAGTGGTCGAGTTGCCGGGCCCGCCACCGGTCAGCACGATCACCTCGGTGTAGATCATGAACGAGTCCATGAAGCGCAGCAGGATCGCGATGGTCAGCACCCGCCGCAGCTTCGGCAGCTGGATGTAGCGGAACACCGACCAGGCGCTCGCGCCGTCGATCTTGGCGGCCTGGTAGTAGTCGTTCGGGATCGAGACCAGGCCGGCATAGCACAGCAACACGACCAGCGAGGTCCAGTGCCAGACGTCCATCAGGACGACGGTGAACCAGGCGCTGAACGGCTGGCGCGTGTAGTTGAAGTCGATGCCGAGAGCATTCAGTCCCCTGCCCATCAACCCGATGTCCGGCAGCGCGAAGATGTTCCACATCGCGCCGACCACGTTCCAGGGAATCAGCAGCGGCAGCGCCATGGTGACGAGGCACACAGAAACCCACACGCCTTTGCGCGGCATCGACAGCGCGACGATGAGGCCGAGCGGAACCTCGATCGCCAGCGCCAGGCCGGTGAACAGCATCTGCCGCAGCAGGGATTCGTGGAAGCGGCTGGACGTCAGCACCTGCTCGAACCACTGCACGCCGGCCCAGAAGAACATGTTGTCGCCGAAGGTCTCCTGGACGGAGTAGTTCACCACCGTCATGAGCGGAATGATGGCGTTGAACGCCACCAGCGCCACCACGGGCAAGACCAGGAGCCAGGCTTTCTGATTGAGCTGCTTGTACATCCCCGGTTCCTCAGTTCACCAGCCAGCCGTCGCGGTAGACGTGGGTATGCTTGGGGTCGAAGCGCACATGCGCGGTACCCGACGGCATCGGCTGGCCTTCCGGCAGCAGCAGCCGGATGCGGTGCTCGCGGTGGCGGGTCTCGACGATGCGGAATCGCCCGACGTCCGCGGCCTTCACGACGTCAACCGGAATGCCGCTGGACTCGAACTTGATGAACTCCGGCCGCACGCCCAGCTCCAGTTTGCCATTCGCCTGCGCGGTCTGCACCGCGCTCGCGGTCTCGATCGGCAGCCCCATGAAGCCGACCCGTCCGCCCTCGACGCTGCAGGGCAGCACGTTCATGCCGGGCGAACCGATGAAATGGCCGACGAAGGTGTGGGTCGGCCGCTCAAACAGGTCGATCGGCGTTCCCACCTGCACCACTTCGCCGTTGTTCATCACGACCACCCGGTCGGCAAAGGTCAGCGCCTCGGTCTGGTCGTGCGTGACATAGATCATGGTGCGCTTGATGCGGTGGTGGAGCTCCTTGAGCTTTGAGCGCAGCACCCATTTGAGATGCGGGTCGATCACCGTCAGCGGCTCGTCGAACATGATGACGTTGACGTCCGAGCGCACTAGGCCGCGGCCCAGCGAGATCTTCTGCTTGCCGTCCGCGGTCAGGCCCGAGGCGCGCTTGGTCAGCATGTGACCAAGATCCAGCATCTCGCCAACCTCTTTCACGCGCCTGTCGACTTCGGCCGTCGGCACGCCGCGATTGCGCAGCGGGAACGCGAGATTGTCGTAGACGGTCATGGTGTCGTAGATGACCGGGAACTGGAACACCTGCGCGATGTTGCGCTGTTCCGGCGTCATATCCGACACGTCGGTGTCGTCGAACAGGATGCGGCCCTGGGTCGGCCGCAGCAGCCCGGAGATCAGGTTGAGCAGCGTGGTCTTGCCGCAGCCCGACGGGCCGAGCAGCGCATAGGCGCCGCCGTCCTTCAGCTCCTGGCTCATTTCTTTGAGCGCCCAGTCCTCCGGCCGCTGCGGGTTCGGCGTATAGCTGTGGCGCAGGTTGTCGAGCGTGATCTTGGCCATCAGGCGCGCCCTCCAACCAGCCGCCCATCCTGCCCGAACAGGAACGAGCGGCCGACATCGACATAGAGCTTTGCGGTCTGGCCGACCGCGTACGGATGCACGCCGTGCGACTGCGAGATCCAGGTGCGTCCGCCACGGTCGAAATGCAGCACGCTCTCGGAGCCGCTGAGTTCCGCCACCAGCACCCGGCCATCGACCGTGACAGCACCGCCATTCTGCGGAATGGGCGTGATGTGGTGCGCCCGGATCGCCAGCGTGTAAGGGCCGTCCGGCGCATGCGCCACCGAGGCCGGTGTCGGCCAGTTGGTGCCGTCATCGAGCTGGAGGCGGCCATTGGCCTTGGTGACGTGCGCGGTGTTGATCGGCGGGTCGGAGAACACCTGCGCGCTCAAGAGATCGGTCGGCTGACGATAGATCGCGGCGGTCGGTCCGAACTGCGTCACGCGCCCCTCATGCAGGGTCGCGGTGTTGCCGCCGAACAGCAGCGCCTCCACCGGCTCGGTGGTGGCATAGGCCACGATGCAGTGCCGGTCGTGGAACAGCCGTGGCAGCTCGTCGCGCAACTCCTCGCGCAGCTTGTAGTCCAAATTGGCGAGCGGCTCGTCGAGCAGGATGACGTCGGAATCCTTGACCAGCGCGCGCGCGATCGCGGTGCGCTGCTGCTGGCCGCCGGAGAGCTCGGCGGGTTTCCTCTGGAGCATCGGCACCAGGCGCAGCAACTCCGCGACCTTGCCGACGCGCTCCTTGATCTTGGCATTGTCGACGCCGATCACGCGCAGCGGCGATGCGATGTTCTCGTAGACCGTCAGATGCGGGTAGTTGATGAACTGCTGATAGACCATCGAGACGTTGCGCTGCTGCACCGCGACCCCGGTGACGTTCTTACCGCGGAACCAGATCTCGCCGCTGCTCGGCTTGTCGAGCCCGGCCATCAGCTGCATCAAGGTGGTCTTGCCGGACAAAGTAGTGCCGAGCAGGACGTTGAAGGTCCCCTCTTCCAGCGTCAGGTTGGTCTCGTGGATGTGCACGCTACCGCCAACGCTCTTCGTCACCTTCCGTAGTTCGAGGGTCATTCCCAGCCGCGCATTGTTTTTGACTTGGTTTTCCCTGCCAGCAAGCCCCGGGGGATGTTAACCCCCGGGGATGCCGGTTCAGGACACTAGCACACTTCGGAAACGGCGTGCGCTACTTGGCCCACCGCTTGACCAGTTCGTCATAGGCGATGGTTTCACCCTTCGGGTCCTCATCGACCTTGGCATGCGGGCCGTTCGGCTTGCCGAGCCACTCCGAGGGATCCTTTTCCTCGTTGAGGCGCGGGCCGCAGCCGCCGTAGGTCTTGTTGGCTTCGTCGGCAGCCTGCATGCGGGACATGACGAGGTCCATTTCGGCGGCCAGACGATCCATCGCTTCCTGCGGCGTGAAGGCGCCGGAGTTCACGTCACCGATCTGCTGCCACCAGAGCTGTGCCAGCTTCGGATAGTCGGGGACGTTGATGCCGGTCGGCGTCCAGTTGACGCGGTCGGGCGAGCGATAGAACTCGACCAGGCCGCCCAGGTTGGGCGCGCGCTCGGTGAAGGATTTGTGATGGATTGTGCTGTCGCGAATGATGGTCAGACCGACATGGCTCTTCTTCACATCGACCGTCTTCGAGGTGACGAACTGGGCATAGAGCCAGGCCGCCTTGCGGTTCTCGAGCGGGGTCGACTTGAACAGAGTCCAGGAGCCGGTATCCTGATAACCGAGCTTCTGGCCTTCCTTCCAGTAGGCACCATGCGGCGATGGGGCCATCCGCCACAGCGGCTTGCCGGCATCGTCGACCGTGTTGTTGCCGTCCTTCTTCGGGGCCACCATCGAAGCGGTGAAGGCGGTGTACCAGAAGATCTGCTGGGCCACGTTGCCCTGGCTGAGGGCCGGCAGCGACTGATAGAAGTCGTAGTCGGCAGCGCCCGGAGGCGCGTATTTCCGCAGCCACTCGTCCCACTTCGCGATCGCGTAGACCGAAGCTGGGCCGTTGGTCTCGCCACCGCGCGACACCGAGGCGCCGGCCGGGTTGCAGGAACCCTCTTCCATCCGGATGCCCCACTCGTCGATCGGACGGCCGTTCGGCAGGCCCGGCGAGCCTTCGCCCGCCATCGACAGCCACGCGTCGGTCATGCGCCAGCCGAGATCGGGCGCGCGCTTGCCGTAGTCCATGTGGCCATAGACCTTCACACCGTCGATTTCCTTCACGTCGTTGGTGAAGAATTCGGCGATGTCCTCATAGGCCGACCAGTTGACCGGCACGCCGAGGTCATAGCCGTACTTCTTCTTGAACGCGGCCTGGAGGTCCTTGCGGTCGAACCAGTCCTTGCGGAACCAGTAGAGGTTGGCGAACTGCTGGTCGGGCAATTGCCACAGCTTGCCATCCGGACCGGTGGTGAACGACCTGCCGATGAAGTCATCGATGTCGAGGCCCGGATTGGTAACGTCCTTGCCCTCGCCCGCCATGAAGTCGGTCAGGTTGACTGCGCTCTGCAGACGCGAATGCGTTCCGATCAGATCGGAGTCGTTGATGTAGCCGTCATACAGATTGCGATTGGTCTGCATCTGCGTTTGAACCGCCTGCACGACTTCGCCTTCGCCGAGCAGCTGGTGGTTGACCTTGATGCCCGTGATCTCTTCGAACGCCTTGGTCAGGACCTTCGACTCATACTCGTGCGTCGGGATGGTCTCCGACAGCACGTTGACCTCCATGCCGGCGAGTGGCTTCGCCGCATTGATGAACCACTCCATCTCCTTCAGCTGGTCGGCTTTCGACAGCGTCGAAGGCTGGAACTCGTCATTGACCCACTTCTCCGCCGCCGCCATGTCCGCAACCGCCGGCGTCATCCCCGACGCCAGCATCAGGACAGCCAACGACACGGTTCTACGTATCGCCATGATCGCTTCCTCCAAAGTGCGCCTTTGCTGTTCGCGTTCGACCAGTGCGCACGAGCCCGGTCGATTTGCGTTTGGTACGCTCCCACGTGCGGTCCGCGCTCGCACCCAGCGCGGTCCGATTTGCCAGTTGTCTGGCGAACTCCGGTGCGATCCAGATTCCAATTTCATGGCCGTGCTCCCGCGACGGCCGGCTGCCGCGCGGCATTGCGCCGGCGCGCATCCATCGCGTCGGCGACCGCGGTGGCCTGCTCGGCGCTCATCCTGAGGCCCAGCTTGCTGCGCCGCCACAACACGTCGTCGACGCGCTCCGCCCATTCCTCGCGGATCAGATAGTCGATCTCGGCCTGCGTCAGGGTCGCACCGAAATCGCGCCCCAGGTCCGCCGCCGATTGCGCCGCGCCCAGCATGTCCTTGGCGCGCGTGCCGTACATCCGCACCAGCCGCGCCGCGTGCGGGCGCGCCAGGAACCCGTAGCGGCTGATGAGCTGGTCGACCTGGGCCGCGACGCGCTCCACGGGAAACTCGCCGCCCGGCAGCGGCTCGCGCCCGGTCCACCCTTTGTTGGCCGCCGCGTCGGTGCCGAGAAAAGGGGACAGCTTCTCCAGCGCGTGTTCCGACAGCTTCCGGTAGGTCGTGATCTTGCCGCCGAACACCGACAGCAGCGCCGGCTGCCCGTTGTCGGCATCGACCGCCAGCACATAGTCGCGGGTCGCCGCCTGGGCCGCGCTGGCGCCGTCGTCGTAGAGCGGGCGCACGCCGGAATAGCTCCACACCACGTCCTTGGGCGTGATCTGCCGCGCGAAGTAGCCGTTGGCGAGGCTGCACAGGTAGCTGGTCTCCTCCGCGCTGATGCGGATGTCGCCGAGCTCGCCCTGGTAATCCTGGTCGGTGGTGCCGATCAGCGTGAAGTCCTGCTCGTATGGAATCGCGAACACGATCCGCCCGTCGGTATTCTGGAAGATGTAGCAGCGGTCATGGTCGAACAGCTTCGGCACCACGATGTGCGAGCCCTGCACCAGGCGGATGCGCGCCTTGGTTTCGATCTTGGCGACGTCGGACAAGGTGCGCGCGACCCAGGGACCGGCGGCGTTGACCAGCGTGCGGGCTTCGATCTGCGCGCGCTGGCCGCTCTCGACATGCTCGGTGGTGAGGATCCAGCGGTCGCCCTGCCGTTCGGCGGAGACCGCGCGGGTGCGGGTGCGGATGTCGGCGCCGCGGCGCGCGGCGTCGACCGCGTTCAGCACCACCAGCCGCGCATCGTCCACCCAGCAGTCGGAATACTCGAACGCCTTGGTGAAATCGCCCGGCTTGAGCGGCCTGCCGGCGGCATCGCTGCGCAGATCGAGCGTCCGCGTTGCCGGCAGCAGCTTGCGCCCACCGAGATGGTCGTAGAGGAAGAGGCCGAGCCGCAGCAGCCAGGCCGGGCGCAACCCCTTGTGATGCGGCAGCACGAAGCGCAGGGGCGATACGACGTGCGGCGCGACGCGCCATAGCACTTCGCGCTCCTGCAGCGACTCGCGCACTAGGCGGAACTCGTAATATTCGAGATAGCGCAGGCCACCGTGGATCAGCTTGGTGGAGGCCGAGGAGGTCCCGCTCGCGAGGTCGGCCTGCTCGCACAGATAGACGGAGAGACCGCGCCCCGCAGCGTCCCGAGCAATCCCGCATCCGTTGATTCCGCCGCCGATGATCGCGACGTCGAACGTGCCACCCAACTCGCCCCCTGACCGATGCATCTTTTTAATTTCACATCGTTTCGGAAGCGAACCCTAGATGAACGTTTTAACGTTCGCAATAGAGTTCATTCGAAAGAACCGAAGCCTAAGCCGCCGAGTTTTCGCTTTCGAATACCGCCGGGCCGCTCGTTTCCACGACCTGTACATTGTGCGTTGCACACAGGTCGCGCAGCTCCGCCGAAGTCAAAGAATCGGTGATAAACGTATGAATTTGCGACAAATGTGCGATCTTCACCGGTGCCGCCCGCTCCAGCTTCAGGCGGTCCGCCACCAGGATCACCTTGCGTGCATTTTCGATTATGGCTTGGCTCACTTTCACTTCGCGATAATCGAAATCGAGCAGCGCCCCGTCCTCGTCGATCGCCGAGGCGCCGATCACAGCTGTATCCACCTTGAACTGCCGAATCAGGTCGACCGCGCTCGAGCCCACCACCGCGCCGTCGGTGCGCCGGACGACGCCGCCCGCCACGATCACCTCGATGGTCGGGTGACGGTAGAGCAGCATGGCGACGTTGAGGTTGTTGGTGATGACCAGCAGCTCCTCGTGGCCCATCAGGTTGGCCGCGACTTCTTCCGTGGTGGTGCCGATGTTGATGAAGAGCGAGCTCTGGTTGGGAATAAGCGCGGCCGCCGCCTTGCCGATCGCCCGCTTCTCCTCCGCCGCGATGAAGCGGCGCGCCTCGTAGGCCAGGTTCTCGATGCCGGACGCAACCACCGCCCCACCATGGACGCGGTTTAGCAGCCGCCGGTCGCACAGGTCGTTGAGGTCCTTTCGGATGGTCTGCGGCGTCACGTCGAAGCGCACCGCGAGGTCATCGACGCTGACCCGCCCGGCGGATCGCGCCAGCGCGAGAATCTCATTCTGCCGATGGGTGAAATCCTGCATGCCACTCCCCTTGACGGCGGGAGGCTAGCACAAGCTGACAGGCAAGCAAGGACAGGGATGCACCCTCTTGGCACCCATTCCGCTGTCACCCCGGACTTGATCCGGGGCCCATTCCTCCGCTGCACGGGCAGTGCGGTGCGACGATGGATCCCGGGTCAAGCCCGGGATGACGGTAGGAGAAACGGAGCGATCGAGCAGCGTCCGCTACTTCCCTTTCAGCGCCTCGACCACGCGTGGGGAGACGAACTGGCCGACGTCGCCGCCGAGCTTGTAGATCTCCTTCACGAAGCGGGAGGAGATGAACTGGCTGCGTTCCGAAGCCATCAGGAACACGGTTTCGATGTCCGGGTTGAGGCGGGCGTTCATGCCGGTCATCTGGAACTCGTAGTCGAAGTCGGACACGGCGCGCAGGCCGCGGATGATGACCTTGGCCTTCATCTGCTCGGCGAAATGCATCAGCAGGCTGTCGAACGTCACCACCTCGATCTCGGCGGAAAAGCCGTTCCTGGCGTCCGCGATCTCGCCCTTCAGCAGCGACGCACGCTCCTCGACCGTGAAGGCCGGGCCCTTGCCGGCGTTCACGGACACCGCCACCACCAGCTTGTCCACCAGGTGCGTCGCGCGCCGGATGATGTCGACGTGCCCGTTGGTCACGGGATCGAACGTGCCTGGATAGATGCCGATGCGCTTGTCCGCCATGTCCGCCCCTCCCAGTGGCGTATATGCTGTTACTTCCCGCCGTCGCCCGCCGGTGCGTCGCCGTCCGGCGCCGCTTCCTCGCCGTTGCCGCCCTCATCGTCGCCGAGATCGCTGAGATGCGCCACCGCCACCACTTCCTCGTCCTCCCCGACGCGGAAGACGGTGACGCCCTGGGTCTGGCGGCGTGCAATGCGGATGTCGTGGACTGGGCAGCGGATCAGCTGGCCGCGGTTGGTGACCAGCATGATCTGGTCGTCCTCGCCCACCGGGAAGGAGGCGACCACCGGCCCGTTGCGCGGCGTCACTTCGATGTTGGCGACGCCCTGCCCGCCGCGCCCGATCACGCGATACTCGTAGGCCGACGTGCGCTTGCCGAAGCCCTTGGAGGTGACGGTGAGGATGAACTCCTCCAGCACCTCCAGCTCGACCAGGCGCTCCTGCGGCAGATCGATCGCCGGCACCTCGGCCGCTTCCACGCCGCTGTCGCTCTCGGTCTCCTCGCCGGCCGGCGCTTCGCCCAGCGCGCGCCGCTTGGCGGCGGCATAGCGCAGGTAGGCATCGCGCTCCTCGAGCGCGATCTCGACATGGCGCAGCACCGACATCGAGACGACGCGGTCGCCCTCCTCCAGCTTGATGCCGCGCACGCCGATGGAATCGCGGCCCGCGAACACGCGCACGTCGCCGACCGCGAAGCGGATCGCCTTGCCGCTGCGCGCCGCCAGCAGGATGTCGTTGGCCTCCGCGCAGACGCCGACGCCGATCAGGCGGTCGCCGTCCTCCAGCTTCATGGCGATCTTGCCATTCGCCTTCACGTCGACGAAATCGCTGAGCTCGTTGCGGCGGATGTAGCCGCTGGACGTCGCGAACACGATCTGGCTCTGCGCCCAAGTGCTCTCGTCCTCCGGCAGGGGCATGACGGTGGAGATCGTCTCGCCCTCCTCCAGCGGCAGCAGGTTGATCAGCGCCTTGCCGCGCGCCTGCGGATTGCCGAGCGGCAGGCGGTAGACCTTGGACTTGTAGACCATGCCGCGGGTCGAGAAGAACAGCATCGGCGTCAGGGTGTCCGCGACGAACACCTGGCTGACGAAATCCTCGTCCCGCGTCGCCATGCCGGTGCGGCCGCGGCCGCCGCGCCGCTGGGCGCGATAGGTCGAGAGCGGCACGCGCTTGATGTAGCCGCCGTGGGTGACCGTGACGACCATATCCTCGCGCTGGATCAGGGCCTCGATGTCCGATTCGAATTCCAGGTCCTGGATCTCGGTCAGGCGCGGCGTGCCGAACTTCTCCTTCATTTCGAGAAGCTCGGTACGCAGCAGGTCAAGGCGCTTCGATCGGCTGTCGAGGATCTCTAGGTTGTAGGTGATCTTCACCGCCATCTCGCGCAGCTCGCCGGCAATCTTGTCGCGCTCCAGGCCGGTCAGGCGCTGCAGGCGCAGATCGAGGATCGCCTTGGCCTGCGCCTCCGACAGCTGGTAGGCCCGCGCCACCTGTTCCAGGTTCGCCGGATCGTCGATCAGCTTGATGAGCTCGATCACCGATTCCGCCGGCCAGGATCGCGCGATCAGCTGCTCTTTGGCGGTCTGCGGGTCGGGCGCGCGCCGGATCAGCTCGATCACCGCATCGAGATTCGCGACCGCCACCGCCAGGCCCATCAAGTTGTGGGCCTGCTCGCGGGTCTTGCGCAGCAGGTAGGCGGCGCGCCGGGTGATGACTTCTTCGCGGAACTCGATGAAAGCAGCGATGATCTGCTTCAGGTTCATCAGTTCCGGTCGGCCGCGGTTGAGCGCGAGCGCGTTGACGCCGAAGCTGGTCTGCAACCCCGTAAACTGGAACAGCTGATTGAGCACGACGTCCGACATCGCCTCGCGCTTCAGCTCGATGACGACGCGTACGCCCTCGCGGTTGCTTTCATCGCGAATGGCCGAGATGCCGTCGATCAGCTTTTCCTTCACCACTTCGGCCATGCGCGCGATCATGCGCGACTTGTTGGCCTGATAGGGAACCTCGGTGACGATGATGGCTTCGCGGTCGCGCATGTCCTCGATATGGGTGCGGCCGCGCATGACGATCGAGCCGCGGCCGGTGTGATAGGCCTCGCGGATCCCGTTGCGCCCCATGATGATGCCGCCGGTCGGGAAATCCGGTCCCGGCAGATGCTCGATCAGCTGATCGATGGTGATCTCCGGGTTCTCGAGATAGGCGACGCAGGCATCGATCACTTCCGACAGATTGTGGGTCGGGATGTTGGTCGCCATGCCGACCGCGATGCCGGCCGCGCCGTTGACCAGCAAATTCGGCCAGCGCGCCGGCAGGACCGTCGGCTCCTTCGACTTGTCGTCGTAGTTGGGCTGGAAATCGACCGTCTCGTTCTCGAGGTCGTCGAGCAGCGCTTCCGCCGCCTTGGTCAGCTTGACCTCGGTATAGCGCATCGCCGCCGGCGGATCGCCATCCATCGAGCCGAAATTGCCCTGCCCGTCGGCCAGCGTGACGCGCATGGAAAAATCCTGCGCCATGCGCACCAGCGCGTCGTAGATCGACTGGTCGCCGTGCGGGTGATAGTTACCCATGATTTCGCCGACCGCACGGGCGGATTTCTTGGTCTGCCCACTGGAGCCGAAGCCGCCCTCGAACATGCCGTAGAGGATGCGGCGATGCACTGGCTTCAGGCCGTCGCGCACGTCCGGCAGTGCGCGGCTGACGATCACGCTCATCGCGTAGTCGAGATAGGAGCGCCGCATCTCCTCTTCGATCGGAACCGGCGCGATGTCGAATCTTGGCGTGTTTGGTGTGTCGTTCACTGAACTGGTGCTCGATTTTTAGGGCTGGCGAAGGGGCAGGAATCGCCCTTAAGTCCGGCTTTCGGTTGATAGCAGATTCGATCTGCCGAAACAACCTTTCGCACTCGCAAAAACACCCTGTTATTTCAATGATTTACCGCTGGAAAAATCGACCCGGGCCAGGCGGGTCGGAGACCGCTGTTTTCAGACTCAGGAACGCGCCTGGACCGGCTGCAGGACAGCCTGGATTTCCGCGCGAATCCAGCGATGCCCCGGGTCGTCGTCATGGCGCGAATGCCAATACATCCGCACGTCCGGCTCCGGCATGGCCACCGGCGCCTGGTAGATCGCCAAGCCGAGACCTATTGGCAGGATATCCGCCACCTGTTTCGGCACGGCGGCGATCAGGCCGCTGGCCGCGACCGACAGCGCGATGCCGTGGAAATGCGGCAGCGCGAGCACGACGCGACGGCGGCGACCAATGCCGGCCAACGCGCTGTCGACAAAGCCGTTGAGCGACCCATCGATCGACCGGATCGCCTGGGGCATCGCGCAGTAGAGATCGAGCGGGATGGTCTCGCCCGGCGCGATGCCATCGAGCCTGGGGTTGCCCTTCGCGGCAATGACCACGAACGGCGACGTGAACAGCAACGCGCTGGAGATCCAGTCCGGCACCTGCAGCGGACGCTCCAGGGCGGCGTCGATCAAATCCTCCTGGAGCAGCCGATCGACGTCGCCGCGCGCGCTGTCCAGCAGCCGCAGGATGATGCCCGGCGCCACAGCTGAAATCCGCCGCGCCAACTCCGGCATCAGGCGCATAGAAAAGTAGTCAGCGCCCATGAAGGTAAAGGTACGCTCCGCCGTGGCCGGATCGAACCTGGCGCCACCCACGAACGCCTTCTCGATTTCCGCCAGCGCGCACCGCACCGGGGTGGACAGATCCTCGGCCCGCGGTGTCGGCACCATGTCGTTGCCGCGCCGGACGAACAGCTGATCGCCGACCAGGTGGCGCAGCCGGTTGAGTGCGGCGCTGACCGCCGGCTGGCTGAGGCCGATACGCTCGCCGGCGCGCGTCACGCTGCGCTCGCGCATCAAGGCGTCGAACACCCGCAACAGGTTGAGATCGAACCCGTTCAGATTCATAGCGCCAAATTCATTGGGTCGATTGGCCCCATATCATCAATCGATTTCCGTCTCCGCCGGGGACAGCCTAAACAGCCTCGCATCGCGGCGGCAACTGCCGCGACGGCCAATTCGCAGCACTGAGGAAGACGAACATGGGCGTGGCACTCATAAATCGGGATGGCGGCGAAATGCGGTGGTTTCTCGGCAGCGCCATCAGGTTCCTGGTCTCGGCACGGGAAGGCAACGACGGCCTGTGCGTGGTCGAGCATCACATGCCCCATGGCGACGCGCCCCCGCTCCATCTGCACCACCATGAGGACGAGGTTTTTGTCGTGCTCTACGGCACGCTGCGGCTGGAGGTCGGCGGGTGCACCCACTATCTCCAGGCCGGCGACGCGGCCGTCGCGCCCAAGGGCGTTCCGCACAGCTACGTGGTGGAATCCGACGGCGCCCGGGTGATGACCATCACGCGCGGCCACGACTTCGAAAGCATGCTGCGGTCGCTGAGTCGCCCGGCCAACCGCCCGGGACTGCCGCCGCAGACGGCGCCCGATGCCGACGCCATGGCGGAGATCGCCGAGACCTGCCGGCAGAACGGCATCGAGCTGGTCGGGCCGCCCCTGAGCGATCGTCAGGGTGGCCCGGAGATCGTGTGACCGCCGTCACGTTCCATGCGCTTAGGCTGACAAGGGCGTGATCGAAGGCAAACCTCTCGCCCGGCCGTATCGACCGAGCCTGTGAGTGCAGGCGCCGATCATGGCGCCGGCATCCTTGCCAGGAGATACGCCATGACTAGGGGCACCATGCTGCTGAGCGCCGCGATCGGCGTGCTGTTAAGCGCCGCGGGCGCGTCTGCCGACATCTACACGCCGTCATCGGAGTCGATGAGCGATCCGAAGATCTCGCCCGCCGAGAACCACCAAGCCGCGGCGATCGGCCGTCAAGACACCATTGTCGTGGTGCCCGACGACCAGGACTACGCCCACGCCAAGCCCACCAAGCTGGCCCTGCCCTTCCACGTCGAAGCGCACACCAGCAAGAACAAGTGGCGGATCAAGGAATCCTACCTTGTCATCGGCGTTGCGCCGCTGATCTCCGCCGGCCAGGTCGGCAGCTGCTGCGGTTCGATGGCCGAATTCAACCAGTACAACTATGATGCGGCGGTCGATCATGGCGCCACCGAGGACATCGATCGCGACGCCTGGTGGACTCTCGAGATCGATGGTACCAGCGTTGCCACGCGGGCGCGCAACGCCTGCCGCAAGCTGCGCGGCGAGTTGGAGGACCAGGGCCTGACGCGCGACCAGATCTTCGGCCAGGACCGCACCACCACCCTGCCGACCGACTTTCGATACGTCGCCCGCGTCGCGCACAAGAACGACAACAAGGACGTCAACGAAGCGGGTGCACCCAGCGTTCAGTGGAAGCAGTCGCAGCCGAGCTGGGCCAACATCAACGTGATTTGCCAGAAGGGCGGGCCGCAACGGACCGTCAGCGATCCGCCGAAGCCAAAGCCGACCGGCAGCAACGACATCGCCATGGGGTTCCAGGTGAACCAGGCGGCGCTCGCCATCACGCCCAAGGACTACGAAGCCAAGTGCCCGGCCAAGCTGCACCTCAACCCGACCATCGAGGCGACCGGTAAGGGCACGGTGAAATACCGCTTCGTCGATCAGCTCGGCAACCACTCGCAGACCTTCCAGGTCAAGTTCGACAAGTCCGACGTGAAGTTCCTCGACCACGTGATCGAGATCGACGACAAGAACGCGCCCAAGGGCCTCGGCTTCAAGGCCGCGCAGCCCGCGAGCGGCGCGCTCGGCCTCACTGCCCCGAGCAACCCGAACCTGACCCAGGGCTATTTCCGGGTGGAGGTGCTCGCGCCACACAAGAAGCTGTCCAACATCGCCGACTACTCGGTGAAGTGCACCGTGAAGACGGCCGGCGACGGCAAGGTCACGACCGAGCCCACCGACCTGACGCCTGGCTTCGTGGGAGGCATCAAGAGCGATACGACGCCGAGCAAGAAGATGGCGGACCTGGTGATCGACAGCGTGCAGCCCAGCCCCGCCGTCCCGACCAAGCTGTTCGTGAAGGTGACGAACAAGGGCACCGCGGCGTCCACGCCGACCAACCTCAAGGCGCTGCGCTGGGTCGGCGACACGGCCACCGCGCGCGGTACGCTGGTGCCGGCGGTGCTGCCCGGCCAGTCCCAGGTCGTGCTGGCCGAGCTCGGCGGCACCATCGATGGCGCCATCCAGCTCTATGTCCGCGTCGACGACCCGAACCGCATCATCGAGCTCGACGACGGCAACAATTCCTTCAAGGTGAAATAGCCCTCAAACGAGCGTAAAAGCCCCGCCGGTTCGCGCCGGCGGGGCTTGTCGCATGGTAATGTCCTGAGTGGGATGGCGACGGTGCGGATCTTCCGATCGCGCTACTTGGCTTCGGCCGTCCCGTTCGCGATGTGCTTTCCGTTCGGATCGGCGTGACCGTTGACGGCCCATTTGCCGACCAGGCGCTTGCCCTCCCACAATTCGGCAGAGGTATACTGCGATATGGACAGCAGCTCGTCGACCTTGAGCGCGGCCACTGTATCGTCCGCGCACGCTATCTGTTCGTAGGTCCGGATGCGATCGCCCGCATCTGTGAAGTAGCAGCGATAGTTCTTGTTGATCATTCTTCCTCTCCGCACCGTCCCCGCCGCGGTTTCAATAACGTCATGCGCGCAGTTCCCCAGGCATCTGGAGCACGCAGGACAATCCAAGCGCGTCGTGCTCAAACTCCACCCGGGCGCCAAGTTGGGTGGCCAACGACCGTACAACCCGTAGACCCAGCGAGCTGGCCTTCATCGGGTCCATCCCCTCCGGCAGGCCGACCCCATCGTCCGACACCTCCACGGTGATGGTTCCGTCCGGACGCTGCTCACATCGCACCGTGATTTCGCCCGCCACCCCGGTCGGATGCGCGTATTTGACCGCGTTCGTCACCAGCTCGACCACGATGAAGCCGAGCGACAGCGCGCGCTCTGGCGGCACGAAGCAGTGGGGGTCGCAGGCAAACTGCAGCCGGATGACACGATCGCCGGACAACGCCGCCACGATGGCAGCCGAGATGTCCTCAAGGTACTCGCCGAGGTTGAGGGCGGCTTCCGCCGAGCTCTCCGCCAGCAGACGGTGCAGGCGCGCGACCGCGTCCACCCGCCCGCCGAGCTCGGCCAGGATCGCCTGGACCTCGTCGCGATCGAGCGTGCTGGAGCGGCCGTCGAGGCTGGATGCCTGGTCCCGGACCAGCCCGGCCACGATGGAAAGGTTGTCCGCAATACGGCGATCCGGTCCCGCCGGTAGATCCGGCCTCGAAAAGGCCAATGTCGGTCGCGTTGCCATGGCTCGTTCCCGTAATTGAAGGGATTAGCAAGCCAACAGCATCGCACTATTCACGGAGAAAGCAATGAATACTTCAAAGTTTTTAAGTGCACTATTGATGAGGATGCTTCTCCATCTAACGAATACTATTCGTCTACTTGTTGTTATTTGACTGCTGAGTCGCTGATAGCGTCGCTGACGCTCCGTCCGCCAAATGCAAAAAATGAGTAAAAACCGTCATGGCCTCACTTGACGTCTTATGAGAGAAATCTACATAATACGTCCACCTATTCCACGGGAGGGTGCTATGGGAGAACTCAATCGAGGCGAACGCCTGCAGATCATGCTGACCGACGACGAATTGAAGGCAGTCGACGACTGGCGGTTCAAGACCAGGATGCCGAGCCGCGCCTCTGCCGTGCGCGAATTGCTGAAACGCGGCTTGGCGGCGGAAGGATTCGACCTCGCCAACCAGGGAGCCAAGTCGAAGGATTTCGGCGTCGTCACCGAGGAGCCGGCGGGCAAGGTCGCTGGCCGCGCTGGCAAGTCGAACGGCCGCGAAAGCGCTGGTAAATAGCCCTAAGCGCGCGGGATCAGTCGCGCGTGGGGAGCCGGCAAGCGCGCAGGAAATTCGCCACCACAAAATCGACGTGCCGCTCGATCTCCTTCTGGGTCGGGCGGCGCGTCGGATTCAGCATCACCTCCATATGGACGTGGCCGCGCAGCGCATCGATGAAAAAGTGCGCCATGCCCTCGGCATCGGAAATGGCGATCTGGCCGCGCGCGGCGGCCGATCGCAGCATGTCGGCTACCTTCCGGAAGATCACCTGGGGCCCGGTGCGAAAGAAGATCTCACCCACTTCCGGCACCCGGCCGCATTCGCCCAGCACCAGCCGGAACAGCGCCAGCCGCTCGGGCCGGATCAGGATCTCGAGATAGTGGAGACCGAAGTCGCGCAGATCGTCCTCGATCCTGCCGTCCAGCGGATAGCTCTGCACCAGCGCTGACAGCTCCTCCGCGGCCTCCGCCACCAGGGCGGCGAACAACCCCTCCTTATTCTCGAACAGGGCATAGACGGTCGCCTTGGAGCCGCCTGCCCTTTCCACCACCGCGTCGATGGTGGCATTAGCGAAGCCGCGCTCCAGGAACACGTCGCGGGCGGCGTCCAGCAGCGACCGGCGACGTTCGGACGGCGAACAGCGGCCTTTCTTGGGGGGCCGTGGTTTCGAGGGAGCGAGGGTGTCTGCGGGCATGGTCGTTCCTTTCCATCCCAATGTACTGTCCAGAACGGTACTTTCAACCCCATCGTTCCGGGCAGGACTTTAACCAGTCATCCAGCCGGCCAGATCCGGACGAATCCGCAACATGCTGACAAATTGGGCATTAATATAAGAAATGCAATGGAGCCACGCGGCGGCTGCATAGCCGCGTGCCTTGAATTGCGCCTGGCGAGCGTCAAGTACTGACCATTACAAACGAACCGGAGACGGCTATGTCCAAGTCCTTGAAGCGCATCCTGATGGCAACCGCCGGCGTGGCGGTGTTGGCCGGCGGCGGCACTTATGGCTGGTACTGGTACGACACCGGCCGGTTCCTGGAATCCACCAACGACGCCTATGTCCAGGCCGACTACACCACCATCGCGCCCAAGGTCTCCGGCTACATCTCCGCGGTCGCGGTCGAGGACAACCAGCAGGTAAAGGCCGGTGACGTCCTGGCGCGGATCGACGATCGCGACTACCGCACCGCCCTCGCCCAGGCCAAGGCCGACGTCGCCAGCGCCGAAGCCGACATCCGCAACATCGACGCCCAGCTGGCCGAGCAGCAGTCGGTGATCGCGCAGGCCGAATCCGCCATCGTCGCCGGCCAGGCCGCCGTCAAGTTCTCGAAGGACGATTACGACCGCTATCAGAAGCTGACCGCCGGCAAGATCACCTCGGTCCAGGACGTGCAGCGCGCGCAGACGGTCTTCCAGCAGCAGACCGCGGAGCTGCAGAGCGACCGCGCCGCCTTGACCGCCGCGCACCAGCGGGTCGAGGTGCTCAACACCGCGCGCGTCAAGGCCGAGACTCAGGTCACGCGCCTGCAGTCCGTGGTCGATCAGGCGCAGCTCAATCTTTCCTACACCACCATCACCGCGCCGATCGACGGCACGGTCGGCGCCCGCTCGCTGCGCGTCGGCCAGTATGTGCAGGCCGGCACGCAATTGATGGCGGTGGTGCCGCTGCATGCCGTCTATGTCGTCGCCAACTACAAGGAGACGCAGCTGACCTATGTCGCGGCCGGCCAGCCGGTCGAGATCGAAGTCGACGCTTTCCCCGGCCATGTCGTGAAGGGCCATGTCGATAGCCTGTCGCCTGCCAGCGGCCTCGAATTCGCGCTGCTGCCGCCAGACAACGCCACCGGCAACTTCACCAAGATCGTGCAGCGCATCCCGGTGAAGATCGCGATCGAGCCCAGCGATGCGCTCGCCGGCCGCCTGCGCGCCGGTATGTCGGTGGAGCCGGTGATCGATACCCGCACCTTCGCCGAAGCGCCGGTTGCTTCTTCCGAGAACGTCGCCGTCCGTTGACCGCAGGAATACGGGGCGCGCCATGTCCGTCGCCGAACTCTTTGAAGACCATTCCCTCCGCCCGCGGCAGCTGACTCCGCCCGTCATCGCCGCGCCGGCCAACCAGAACGCCGACGCGGTTTCCCTCACCACCTGGCTCGCCGTGATCGGCGCCACCCTCGGCGCGTTCCTGGCCGTCATCAACATCCAGATCGTCAATTCCTCGCTGGCTGACATCCAGGGCGCCATCGGCGCCGGCATCGATGACGGCAGCTGGATCTCCACCGCCTACCTGATCCCGGAGATCATTGTCATCCCGCTGACCGGCTGGCTGTCGCGCGTGTTCTCGATGCGCACATACCTGCTGGTCAACACCGCCCTGTTCCTGGCCTTCTCCGTCGCCTGCGCCTTCTCGGCCAACCTTGGCGAGATGATCGTGCTGCGCGCCTTCCAGGGCTTCACCGGCGGCGTGCTGATCCCAGCCGCCTTCACCCTCATCATGACCATGCTGCCGCGCAGCAAGCAGCCAATCGGCCTGGCGATGTTCGCATTGTCCGCGACCTTCGCGCCGGCGATCGGCCCGACCGTCGGCGGCTATCTCAACGAGAACTACGGCTGGGAATACATCTTCTACGTCAACCTGGTGCCCGGCCTCATCATGCTGGCGATGCTGTTCGCCTCGCTGCCCAAGGCGCGGATGCAGCTCGGCCTGCTGCGCCAGGGCGATTGGGCCGGCATCGCCGCGATGGCGATCGGCCTCGGCGCGCTGCAGACCGTGCTGGAGGAAGGTAACCGCGAGGACTGGTTTGGCTCCGACTTCATCGTGCGGCTGACCGTGATCGCCGCCATCGCGCTTCCCGCCTTCCTGTGGATCGAGCTGAGGGGAAAAAACCCAGTCATCAACCTCCGCCTCTTGACCCGGCGCAATTTCGGCCTGGGCACCGCCGCCAACTTCATGCTGGGCGCGGCGCTCTACGGCTCGTCCTTCGTGCTGCCGCTCTATCTGTCACAGCAGCAGGGCTACAATGCTGAGCAGATCGGCGAGGTGCTGGCCTGGACCGGCATCCCGCAGCTGATCATGATCCCGCTGGTGCCGCGGCTGATGCGGATGGTCGACATCCGCGTGCTGATCGGCATCGGCTTCGCGTTGTTCGCCGCCAGCAACTTCATGAACATCCACATGACCATGGACTATGCCGCCGACCAGCTGTTCTGGGCCAACATCGTGCGCGCCATCGGCCAGGCGCTGGTGATGACGCCGCTGTCGGTGGTGGCCAGCGCCGGCATCGAGGCGGAGAATGCCGGCTCGGCCTCGGGCCTGTTCAACATGACCCGCAACCTGGGCGGCGCCATCGGCATCGCCACGCTGCAGACCCTGATCACCAAGCGCGAGCAGTTCCATTCCAACGTGCTGATGGACTCGGTCTCGCTGTTCAACGAGGCGACGCGCCAGCGCATCGCCGACCTGACGCACTATTTCCAGACCCACGGCATCGCCGATCCGCTGGTCGCCCAGCACCAGGCCATCATCGCCATCGGCCGGATCGTCCGCCGCGAGGCCTTCGTGATGAGCTACAGCGACGTGTTCCTGCTGATCGGCATCGGCCTAGTGCTCAGCCTGCTCGCCACCCTCGCGCTCAAGAAAACCATCGGCGGCAGTGCGGCCGGCGCGCATTGAGAAATCGCGCCCGGATGTTATCTATGGAAGATCGACTGAAGGATTTCCGCCATGCCGCACCTGTTTGACGAATTCCGATTGCGCGAGATCACCTTTCGCAACCGCATCGGCGTCTCGCCGATGTGCCAATACTCCTCGCGCGAGGGCATGGCAAACGACTGGCACTTCGTGCACCTGGCCAGCCGCGCCATCGGCGGCGCCGGCCTGGTCTTCACGGAAGCTGCCGCGGTCACGCCCGAGGGCCGCATATCCCCACAGGACCTGGGTGTTTGGAGCGACCGCCACTTCGAGCCGCTCGCCCGCGCCACGCATTTCATCGATCAGCAAGGCTCGATCGCCGGCATCCAGCTGGCGCACGCCGGCCGTAAGGCCAGCACGCACCGCCCCTGGTCCGGCCACGGCAAGGTGCCCGAGAATGCCGGCGGCTGGGTTCCGCTCGCGCCCAGCGCCGAGGCCTTCGCCGAGGATTATCCGATGCCCAAGCCGCTCGACGCCGCCGGCATCCACCGGCTGCAGGAAGCGTTCGTCGAAGCGGCGGAACGCTCCTATCACGCCGGTTTCCGCGTGATCGAGATCCACGCCGCCCACGGCTACCTGTTCCACGAGTTCCTGTCGCCGCTCAGCAACCATCGCACCGACCAGTATGGCGGCTCGTTCGAGAACCGCACCCGGTTCCTGCGCGACACCGTGCGGGCGGTGCGGGCCGACCTGCCGGAGCGCTGCCCCCTGCTGGTGCGCATCTCCTGCACCGATTGGGTGGAGGGCGGCTGGGACATCGAGCAGTCGATTGAGCTTGCCCGGCAGCTGAAAGACCTCGGCGTCGACATGATCGACTGCTCCTCCGGCGGGAACGTCCAGAAGGCCGAGATCCCGGTCGGTCCCGGCTACCAGACGCCGTTCGCCGCGCGCATTCGTCGCGAGGTGGGGATTCCGACCGCTGCCGTCGGCCTCATCACCGGCGCCGCGCAAGCCGATCACATCATCCGCGGCGGCGAAGCGGACATGGTGCTGCTGGCGCGCGAGCTGCTGCGCTCGCCATACTGGCCACTGGAAGCCGCCGCAGAACTGGGCCACGAGAGCGCCTGGCCCTCGCAGTACCTCCGCGCCGCACCGAAAGGCGCCCAGTCCCGCACACCGTCGCACGAGATCGACTGAGCTCCTTCGCACCTCCCCTACTCCGTCATGGTCGGACTTGGTCCGACCATCCACGAGTATCGATGGGCAGAGACACGTCGATCGGGAGAAACTCGTGTATGGTCGTGCCAAGCACGACCATGACGTATGAAAGAAGGTCGACCGGCGCCTCTACTGTTCCGTTGCAGTGCCCTGCACCGCTCGCTGCAATGCGGCGCGCGCAAGCAGTCGCGTGGAATCGAGCGTCGGCAGCGGACAGTTGGCATCGCTGAGAATCAGCGGGATCTCGGTGCAGCCGAGGATCACGGCGTCGCACCCTTCGTCCCTCATGCGCGCGATCACGCGCTGGAAATAGGCAACCGAGTCCGGCTGGAACGTGTCGTAGACGAGCTCCTCCATGATGATCCGATTGGTCTCCGCGCGTTCCGCCGCATTTGGACGCAGGTAGTCGAGCCCGCGCGCCGTCAGCGCCTCCGGATAGACCTCGCTGTCGACCAGCCAGCGCGTGCCGGTGATGCCGAGGCGCTGGAATCCGCGCGCCGCCGCTTCCGCCGCCGCCACTTCGGCGATGTGCAGCCACGGCAACGGCGAGCGCGGCAGCACCAGCGGCAGCGCCTCGTGAATCGTGTTGTCGGGGCAGATCAGGAAGTCGGCGCCGATCCGCGCCAGCTTCTCCGCCGAGGCGAGCATCAGGTCGGCGACGCCCGGCAGGTCGCCACGCTCGAGGCACGCCACGTAGTCCGCCAGCGAAGGCGTATGCATCGAGATTTCCGGGTGCGCGTGGGGTCTAAGCAGCTGCGCGCCCTCGACGCAGATGGTCTTGTAGCACAGCGCCGCGCCCTCCGCGGAACAGGCGACGATCCCGATATGCAGAGGTTTCATGTCCCGGCTCCGCAAGCGCGCGCAAATGACACTTTTGCTCCGACCATGTACTGATTGAAAAGTCGTGGCAATAGCGCCACCCTGCCGGAGCCGCACGCACTCTACGGGATGGCGTCATGGAACTCGATCCGGTCTTCCTCTCGCGCCTACAATTCGCCTGGGTGATCGCCTGGCACATCCTGATGCCGGCCTTCACGGTCGGCCTCGCTTCCTTCATCGCGGTGCTCGAAGGCATGCGGCTGTTCACCGGGCGCGAGGTCTACCTGCGCGTCTCGATGTTCTGGATCAAGATCTTCTCGGTATCGTTCGGCATGGGCGTGGTGTCTGGCGTGATCATGCCGTTCCAGTTCGGCACCAACTGGAGCCGCTTCTCCGACGCGACGGCAGACATCATCGGCCCCCTGCTCGCCTACGAAGGCCTGACGGCGTTCTTCCTGGAGGCGGCGTTCCTGGGCGTTCTGCTGTTCGGGCGCAAGCTGGTACCGCCCTGGGCGCATTTCATCGCGGCCTTGATGGTGGCGCTCGGCACGCTGTTCTCGTCCTTCTGGATCCTGGCGGCCAACAGCTGGATGCAGACGCCAGCCGGCTATGAGCTGATCGACGGCCGCTTCGTGCCGCGCGACTGGATCGAGATCATCTTCAATCCTTCGTTCCCGTACCGCCTCGGTCATACGGTGGTCGGGTTCTACGTGACGACCGGTTTCGCGGTGCTGGGCGTCGCCGCCTGGCTGCTGCGCAGTGGCCGCTTCTATTCCGAAGCGAAGATTATGCTCTCGATGACGCTGTGGCTGCTGAGCGTCCTGGTGCCGCTGCAGATCCTGCTCGGCGACGAGCACGGCCTCAACACGCGCGAGCATCAGCCGGCCAAGCTGGCCGCGATCGAGGCGCGCTGGGAGACCGAGCGGCAAGTGCCGCTCACCCTGTTCGCGATTCCGGACGAGAGCGCCGAGACCAACCGTTTCGCGATCGACGTGCCCTATCTCGGCAGCCTCATCCTGACCCACAGCCTGGACGGCGAGGTCAAGGGGCTGAAGGACTTTCCGGTGGAGGATCGCCCGCCGGTCGCGATCCCGTTCTTCGCGTTCCGCATCATGGTCGGCATCGGTCTGCTGATGTTGGCGATGGTGGTGGCGAGCTGGTGGCTGCGCTGGCGCGACAAGCTCCATGACAATGCGTGGTATCTGCGCGCATGCCTGTTCATGGGGCCGCTCGGCTTCATCGCGGTGCTCGCCGGCTGGACCACGACGGAGGTCGGCCGGCAGCCGTGGACCGTCTATGGCCTGATGCGGACGGCGGACTCCGTGCCGCCGTCGCTCACCGGCGGCGACGTTCTCATATCGCTGCTGGGATACATGGCAGTGTATCTGATCATCTTCCCCGCCGGCATCATGGTCATGGTGCGGATGATCCGGAAGGGCCCAGTGGCGGGGCCGGAAGCCGACTCGCCGATCGAAAGCGGACGACCGGCCAGTCCGACCTTGATCCAGGTCCGTTCGGAAGGGGACGTGTCATGAACGAGGTCCTCGATTTTGTCCCGATCTGGACGCTCATCCTCGGCGTCGGGATCTTCTTCTACGTGCTGCTCGACGGCTTCGATCTCGGCGTCGGCATGCTCTACGGCCTCGCGCCGGACACCGGCACCCGCAACATCATCATGAACTCGATCGCGCCGGTATGGGACGGCAACGAGACCTGGCTGATCCTGGGTGGTGTCGGCTTGATGGCCGCCTTCCCGCTCGCCTTCGCCATCGTCATCCCCGCGCTCTACTTCCCGATCCTGGCGATGCTGCTGGCGCTGGTGTTCCGCGGCGTGGCGTTCGAGTTCCGCTTCCGCGACGCGGCCCATCGCACCTTCTGGGACCACGGCTTCTGCTATGGCTCGGCCATTGCCACCTTCGCGCAAGGCGTGATGCTCGGCGCCTTCATCCAGGGTTTCAAGGTCGACGGCCGGCATTTCGCCGGCACCACCTTCGACTTCCTCACGCCGTTTTCGCTGATGACCGGCATCGCGCTGGTGTTCGGCTACGGCCTGCTCGGCGCCGGTTGGCTGATCCTGAAGACCGAGGGCCCGATCCAGGCGGCCGCCCGCCGCCACGGCAAGATCTGCCTCATCGGCGTGCTGGTCGCGGTCCTGATCGTCAGCGTGTGGACCCCGTTGCAACACGCGGAGATCGCGGCCCGCTGGTTCTCCTGGCCCAACATCGCGCTGCTGGCGCCGGTCCCGATCGCGACCGCGCTCGCCGCCTTCGGCACCTGGCGCGCGCTCAACGGCAACTCCGAGGCCGGCGTGTTCATCGGCGCGGCGATCCTGTTCACGCTCTCCTACATCGGCATCGCGATCAGCCTGTTTCCGATGATCGTGCCCTACCACTACACCCTGTGGGAGGCCGCCTCCTCGCCGAAGACCCAGGCCTTCCTGCTGGTCGGCACGCTGTTCCTGCTGCCGGTGATCCTGGTCTACACCGGTTGGTCGTACTGGGTGTTCCGCGGCAAGGTGCGCGCGGACATTGGCTATCACCACTGAGGCGATGCGCGCGCCGCGCTACATCTTGGCTGCATCCATGATGGCGGCAGCGAACGCCGACGGCGCCTCCTGCGGCAGGTTGTGCCCGATGCCGCCGCTGATCAGGCGATGCGCATAGGGGCCGGAGAACCTCTTGGCATAGACCGCCGGATCTGGATGCGGCGCGCCGTTCGCGTCGCCTTCCAGCGTGATCGTGGGCACCGCGATGACCGGCAACTCCGCGAGGCGCTGCTCCAGTTCGTCGTACTGTGACTCGCCCTCGACCAGGCTCAGCCGCCAACGGTAATTGTGGATCGTGATGTCGACGTGATCCGGATTGTCGAGGGCAGCCGCGCTACGCTCGAACGTCGCGTCGTCGAACTTCCACTTCGGCGACGCGAGTTGCCAGATCAGCTTGGCAAAGTCGCGCCGGTATTCCTGATAGCCGGCGCGGCCGCGCTCGGTCGCGAAGTAGTACTGGTACCACCACTCCAGCTCGCGCTTGGGCGGCAGGGGCTTCTTGTTGATCTCCCGGTTGCCGATCAGGTAGCCGCTGACCGAGACCATCGCCTTGACGCGCTGCGGCCAGAGCGCCGCCACGATGTTGGCCGTGCGGGCGCCCCAATCGCAGCCGCCGACGATCGCCTGCTCGATCTTGAGCGCATCCATCAGGGCGATCACGTCGATCGCGAGAACCGATTGCTGGCCGTTGCGCGGCGTGTCGGTCGACAGGAAGCGGGTGGCGCCATAGCCGCGCAGATAGGGAACGATCACGCGATAGCCCGCCGATGCCAGCAGCGGCGCGACGTCGACATAGGTGTGAATATCGTACGGCCAGCCATGCAGGAGGATGACCGCCGGACCGTCGGCCGGACCCACGTCGGCGTAACCCGCATTCAGCACGCCGGCATCGACCTGCTTCAACGGGCCAAACGATTTGTTCGTTGAGCCGGCAGCACTGGATTGCGCTTGAACGGCGCCGAGCCCACTGAGCTCGGCAACGGCGACAGCGGCGGCGCCCAGGAAGCCGCGTCGGGCCAGTTGAATGTCTTCAAGCATCCGATTGTGACCTTCCATGAAATCTCGATAAGAGGCCGGCGGGTCAGTGGTGCGTCTCGTTCTGCACCGGAATGAAGAATTCGACGGTCTTGCTCTCGAGCACCGTGTGGGCTGGATCGGCGATCTGGACCAGCACCTTGTGCTGTCCGACCGGCAGGCCCTGGATGATGAGCGGCACGCCGCTGGCGTCCGCCCAATGCCACGGCGAACCGTCGACGGAGACATGCAGGTGCCCGACCCTGGGCGAAACATCGAGCGCGCCCGGACCAAACACCGGCACGATCCGCAAATTCTCGGTGCGATAGCGGATCACCGCCAGCCCCCGCGCCAGCGCCTCCGGGAGAGGCTCATCGACGTGCAGCCGGGGCGCCGGCTCGGAGGCGACCGGCAGCGGCGCGGGCGCGTAGCTCTCGGCGGCGGCGGCACTGCAGGTCAAGGCAAAGCTGCTCGCCGCCGCAAGCATGAGAATGCGAAGCGGAATCATGATGACACCATTTTCATTTGTTGTTGAACGACACCGCAGCCTGCCCGATCGATCCGGGCAGGCTGTCGGAGATCGTCAGATGACGTTGGTCGAGATCTCGATGTTGCCGTGGACTGCCTTGGAGTACGGGCAGATTCCATGCGCCGCTTCCGCCAACTGCTCGGCGACCGCGCGGTCCACGCCCGGCAGGCTGACGTTCAAGCGCGCCCGCAGGAAGAACGAGTTGCCGTCGCGATTGAGGTCGATCTCGGTGTCGACTGCCGGATGCTCCGGCAGCTTGACCTTGCGCTGGGCAGCGGCGAGCTCGATCGCGCCGAGGTAGCAGGCCGACCAGGCGCTGGCGAACAGGTTCTCGGCGGCCGGGTGCGGCTGAGCCAGCTTGACATCGACGAAGCCGTCGCTGCTGCGCGAGGCGCCGTTGGGGCCGCTGGTGGTGTGGGTGCCGCCGGTAAAGAGGACTTTTGCGGTGGTGGTCATGGTCCGTTTCCTTTCTGGTGGGTGGTTATTTTGACGTTCGCGATTAAATCGTATGCGATCTATATAGCGAGACGGCCCCGCTTGTCAAGCTTGCGATTTAATCGCATACGATTATATTTAGGGGAGATGGTCACCTTTTCGTGTATCAGGAGCGCGTACAATGACCCCCAAGGACGAAAAAACCAAGCCAGCTCGGGGACTTGGCGACTTCCTCTGCTTTGCCGTCTATTCGGCCAACCTTGCCTTCGGACGAGCCTACAAGCCGATCCTGGACCAAGTCGGCCTCACCTACCCCCAGTACATCACAATCGTGGCGCTGTGGGAGGAGGACAACCAGACCGTCGGCAGCCTGGGCGAGAAGCTGTTCCTTGAATCCAATACCCTCACGCCGTTGCTCAAGAAGCTCGAAGCGATGGGCTATGTCCGCCGGGAGCGGGCCGCGGCGGATGAACGCCAGGTGGTGGTCAGCCTGACCGATGCCGGCCGGCGGCTGCGCGAGAAAATATCGACCACCAATCTAGTGAAAGCGTCCGGCCTGAACCCGGAGGAATTTCGCAGGATGCGAAAAGGCGTCGCTGACTTGCGCGACAACTTGATCAAGGCTGGCGCGGAATAGGAAGGCACCATGGCTTCCAACCCTGCGCTCATGGTCATCGATGTCCAGCCCAGCTTCTCGCCGCCGGCGTGGCTCGTGACCGGCATCAGCGCGCTCATCGGGACGATGCCGTCGATCGCAACGGTCGAACGCCACGACGAGGAACGGACGCCGTTCCGACGCCAGCTTGGCTGGGCTCCCGGCGCGTCCGACGACAGCCTCGTCCCCGCCGACCGGATTTTCGTGAAGCATGGCTATCTGCCGCCGCCGGAAGCGATCGAACACCTGGTCGCCTTGCGGCCGAGCCGCGTCCTGGTGTGCGGCGTCCAGGCCGATACCTGCGTGCTCGCCGCCGGGTTTGCGCTGTTCGATGCCGGCCTGCACCCGACGCTTCTCACCGATCTGGTTGCCGGCTCCTCGATCGACAGATCAGGCGATCTGGGTGCAAAGCTGTGGCGCCACCACTTCAAGCATGTCGCGACCCGCCAAGACATTCCGCTGCTGTCCTAAGCTGCGCGGGCGAGCGCGAACTGAGCTGCCGTGCTAGTCGACCGCATCCGGGCGCACGATCAGCGTCTTCAGCACCGCCGCGGCGCGCGCGCTGTTGAGCGGGTTCTTGCCGATCTCGCAATAGGTGCCGATCACACGCTGCGCGTGGCTGGGCGGCGTGCCGCTGACGTAGCGGATGAACCCCATGCATTCGCGGGGGCCGCCGCCGACATTGCTCTCCGGAAAGGTCTGATTATAGAACTCGACCGAATAGTCGCCGATCGACTCTCCGGACCGCCAGGTCACCGACCCCGGAACGCCAAGCGGATTTGCCTTGGTGATAGCCTCGATCGCCAGCTTGAACTTGGGCTCGGTCAGATGCACCGGGCCGATCGCCGTCACCAGGTAGACACTGCCATAGTGTCCCTTTCTGCTCGACATGATCGATCCGTCGACGACGGTGTTCGGCGGCAGGAACGCCTGACCGAAATCGATCAGCTGCTGCCAGTTCTTAGGCTTGCTCGCCCGCAGCTGGTCGAACGAATCCTCGTCGACCGTCTCTTTCCTGCACAAGAATTCGTATTCAGCCGAATAGGCGGCATGATCGAACTCGACCCCGCTCTTGGTGCAGGAGATCTGCTTCGCCGCCGCCACGTCGCAACAGGCAAGGCCGGCGACGATCACGGCAAGGCATCGAAGCCGCGCAGCGATTGGAGACCATTGCATCATGGCACCGGACCCCGAGGCGACAGAGCGGCCCGAGCCTAGCACGGGTGCAACCTGCGGTCACGCTGCGCGATGGATCAGCCACCGGCGCGTATCACGTTTCCGCGATGCACCCTTCTCCGCCCCGAGGATCAGGACTACGTTTGCAGTCCCTGAATGCGGAAAAACGAACGATGTTGAGCAAAAGCAACCTCCGGCACGTCGTGCCGATCGCCCTGGTCGCCGCGATCTTCGCTGTCGCGGCCTGGCAACCGTGGGCAACGTCCGCGGCGGCTGAAGAGGCTGTCGTCATCCCCGCCCCCGTCATCGACGCGCAGCCCGGACCGCGCACCTCCGAGGTCGCGGTGCTGGCGGGCGGATGCTTCTGGGGCGTGCAGGGCGTCTTCCAGCACGTCGCTGGCGTCACGCGCGCGGTCTCCGGATATGCCGGCGGCGATGCTGGGACCGCCACCTACGAAATGGTGGGCCAAGGCACGACCGGCCATGCGGAAGCGGTCGAGATCACCTTCGACCCAACCAAGATCAGCTACGGCAAGATCCTGCAGATCTACTTCTCGGTCGCGCACGATCCGACCCAGTTCAACTACCAGGGCCCGGATATCGGCCCGCAATACCGCTCGGCGATCTTTCCGACCAGCGAGGAGCAGGCGCGCGTGGCGAAGGCCTATATCGCTCAGCTCGATCAGGCGAAGGTTTATGGCGATACGATCGTCACCACCATCGAGCCCGGCCACGGCTTCTACCCGGCCGAGGACTATCACCAGGACTTCCTGACGCTGAACCCGACCTATCCCTATATTGTGATCAACGACCTGCCGAAGGTCCGCAACCTGGAGCGCATCTTCCCGGCGCTCTACCGCGACGAACCGGTCCTGGTCATGGCGGGCAAGGCGAGCAACTAACAAGATCGTCGATCGCGCTCGCAGGCTGCCCGAGAAGCCTAGTCGGGCTTCTTTCCGAACAAGGTGCAGTCGTCCCTGCGTTCCATCTCGTCCGTCACGCGCCGCTGCAGCTTATTGACCTTCGCCGTCTGTTCCTCGTGCTCCTTGTCGGCCGCCTGCTGCTCTTTGCCGCTCGTCATGGTCTGGGCGATGATCATGATGACCGCAGCGACCACCAGCAGCACGGCAGCTATGACCGTGCCGATCCCGGGCAACGTCGCGGTCGTCGCAGCGGCGGCGTTGACGCCGGCATCGATCGCACCGGCGGATGAGGATGTGGACCCCGCCTCGCCGCGCAGCGCTTCCGCGCAAGCGGGACCGGGCGGCGGCGGATGGATGGGATAAGCCTTGGCTCGCTTCAGCTCGTCGGCGACCGCCTTGACGAGCTGGCCCTCCCACTGCGCTCCTTTGAGCAACTCGCCGAGGCGCGGCCGCAGCCGCTCCGCCACCTTGCGGCAGTCGGCCATGGATTTCTGGCTCAAGCCGCGCTGCAGGCGCGCCCATTGTACGTCGGTGTCAGCGAAGCTCCAGTGCGTTGGTATCATTGCAACCACGGTACCGGCAAGAAGCGCCGACGCACAGGAGAGGAACCGGCGCCGCGTCGCCGGGAGGATCGTCGCCGCGCGGGTCATGGCACGCCGAGGTCGTCGCTGGCCTTCACATAGATCTGCGCGATGGATTCGATGCCGCGCTGATCGTCGCGGTCGAACCGTGCCACGTGCGGGCTGTCGAGATCGATGACGCCGAGAACGCGGCCGTCCCGGATCAGCGGCACCACCAGTTCCGAGCGCGAGGCTGCATCGCACGCGATGTGGCCGGCGAAGGTATGCACGTCTTCGACCAGCATGGTCCGGCGCTGCTCGACCGCCGCGCCGCACACGCCGCGGCCGACCGCAATGCGCACGCAGGCCGGATTGCCCTGAAACGGACCCAGCACCAGCTCGTCCGGCGATCTCAGGAAGTAGAAGCCGGCCCAGTTCAGGTCCGGCAGCGTCGTGAACAGAAGCGCCGCGGTGTTGGCCGCATTGGCGATCGCATCGCGCTCGCCGCTCAGCAAGCCTTCCAGCTGCTGCGCCAACTCGCGGTAGAGCGCCGCCTTGTCGTCGGTCTCGATGGCCTTCGTCGCGAACATGAGCATCCGTCCTCGAGAGGTTCTCGCCCGGCTGGGACGCGACGGCGCCGAAGCGCCTTAGAACGGGATATCGTCGTCCAGGTCCCCGCCGCCGGCGCCGGCCGGGGCGCGGCCCATGCGGCCGGGGCCGCTGCTGCTGCTGCCGCTGTCGCTGAAGCCGCCGCCGGCATCATCCTCGGCGCCACCGCTGGCACCGCCGCTGCGGCCGTCGAGCATGGTCAGCTCGCCGCGGAACTTCTGCAGCACGACTTCGGTGGTGTATTTCTCGGCGCCGGACTGGTCGGTCCATTTGCGGGTCTGCAGCGCGCCCTCGATGTAGATCTTGCTGCCCTTCTTCAGGAACCGCTCGCAGACATCCACCAGGCGGTCGTTGAACACCACCACGCGGTGCCACTCCGTGCGCTCGCGCCGCTCGCCGCTGGCCTTGTCGCGCCAGCTCTCCGAGGTCGCCAAGGACAGGTTGGCGACTCGCGTCCCGTCCTGGGTCGAGCGGATCTCCGGATCGCGGCCCAGATTGCCGACCAGAATGACCTTGTTGACGCTGCCAGCCATAGCTTCCCTGCCTGTCTTTTCTTGAACCGATAAAGGCGCAGCTTTAGCACCCGGTCAGGAGAACGTAAAGGGATCGTCCCGGCGAAGAGGGCGTGTCCCAGGTGGTCGAACCGGATAGCATGCTCCAATCAAATACCGAACCGGTAATGGGGTTTTTGACGCCCGATGTTCGAACCCGCCCGACGATACCGTTCGACCGACCGAGATCGAACACCGATGCGAAGAGATGTACGACGGCAAGAGGTTGATCCAAAGGTACAACTATATCGTCTACCACTTTGAAAATGGCGGACGGTACTTTTGGGCGCGCGCGTATTTGGACGATGCTGGCAAGGTTGCTTTGTACGGGCCATTCGGCTCACGTGATGCGAAGCAACCGCTTTCGGGTGCTCTGGACGAGGATGTGCTCGCCTACCTGAGACGCCGGTTCAGGAAGGTCGAGACGCTGAGCGGCGGAGGTTACGTCACCGTCCGATAGCCCTCGCCCACTGCGACGTGCATCCAATTCCTGCCACTTTTTGTCACGACCCTTGTTTAGACTGCATAATTGGGCGCATCCGAATGTCAAAAAACACGGCGGATCAGCGCCTTCCAGCAATGCATTCATGGCGCTTGAAGTCCGGGCGGATTCGGGGATAGTCGCTCATCTCCCGAAAGGAAAAAGGCACACATGGCGACGGCGGGCGATCGGTCGAACAGGACGAATGGCGCGGACCTCTGGGCGCACGGATCGATCTCCGTGCGCGGCGCGAAAGAGCACAATCTCAAGGACATCGACGTCGACATCCCGCGCCAGACCCTGACGGTCATCACCGGCCTCTCGGGCTCGGGCAAGTCCTCGCTCGCCTTCGACACCATCTATGCCGAGGGCCAGCGGCGCTACGTTGAATCCCTCTCCGCCTATGCGCGCCAGTTCCTGGAGCTGATGCAGAAGCCGGACGTGGAATCGATCGAAGGCCTGTCGCCCGCCATCTCGATCGAGCAGAAGACCACGTCCAAGAATCCGCGCTCAACCGTCGGCACGGTGACGGAAATCTACGACTACCTGCGCCTGCTGTTTGCGCGCATCGGAATCCCCTATTCGCCGGCGACCGGCCTGCCGATCGAAAGCCAGACCGTCAGCCAGATGGTCGACCGGATTTTGACGCTGCCGGAAGGCACCCGCATCTATCTGCTGGCGCCGATCGCGCGCGGCCGCAAGGGCGAATACAAGAAGGAGTTCCTCGACCTGCAGAAACGCGGTTTCCAGCGCGTGCGGGTCGACGGCAAGCTCTACGAGATCGGCGACGTCCCCGCCCTCAACAAGAAGCTGAAGCACGACATCGAGGTGGTGGTCGACCGCCTGGCGGTGAAGCCTGATCTCGGCACCCGCCTGGCCGATAGCGTGGAAACGGCGCTGGGCCTGAGCGAGGGGCTGCTGTTCGTCGACCCGGCCGACAAGGGCGAGCGCATCATTTTCTCCTCGCGCTTCGCCTGCCCGGTCTCTGGTTTCACCATCGACGAGATCGAGCCGCGCCTGTTCTCGTTCAACAACCCGTTCGGCGCCTGCCCGGTGTGCGACGGCCTCGGCAGCAAGCTCTATTTCGAGCCGGAGCTGGTTGTGCCCGACGAGAAGAAGAGCCTGCGCGGCGGCGCCATCGCGCCCTGGGCCAACTCCTCCTCGCAATATTACATGCAGGCGCTGGAAAGCCTCGCCAAGCACTACAAGTTCAGCCTGACCCTGCAATGGCAGGAGCTGCCCAAGAAGATCCGCGACATCATCCTGTTCGGCTCCGGCGAGGACGCGGTGACCATGAGCTTCGACGACGGGGTGCGCAGCTACAAGACCACCAAGCCGTTCGAAGGGGTCGTCACCAACATGGAGCGGCGCTTCCGCGAGACCGACTCATCGTGGGTGCGCGAGGAACTGAGCCGCTTCCAGGCCACCTCGCCTTGCGAGGCCTGCAACGGCTTGCGACTGAAGCCGGAGGCTCTGGCGGTCAAGATCAACAGCCTCAACGTCGCCCAGGTCACGGACTTCTCTATCCTCCAGGCGGCCGAATGGTTCGCGGCCCTCAGCGGCAAACTGACCTCCAAGCAGCGGGACATCGCCCAGCGCATCCTGAAGGAGATCAACGAGCGCCTCGGCTTCCTCAACAGCGTCGGCCTGGAATACCTGACCCTGAGCCGCGCCTCCGCCACTCTCTCCGGGGGCGAGAGCCAGCGCATCCGCTTGGCCTCGCAGATCGGCTCGGGCCTGACCGGCGTGCTCTATGTGCTGGACGAGCCGTCGATCGGCCTGCACCAGCGCGACAACGACCGGCTGCTGGCCACGCTGCAGCGCCTGCGCGACCTCGGCAACACCGTCCTGGTGGTGGAGCATGACGAGGACGCCATCCGCCACGCCGACTACCTGATCGACATGGGCCCGGCCGCCGGCATCCATGGCGGCCACGTGGTGGCCAAGGGCACGCCGGCCGAGGTCATGCGCTCCGACAGCCTGACCGCGCAGTACCTGAGCGGCCGCAAGGAGATCCCGGTGCCGGGAGAGCGCCGCCCCGGCTTCGGCAAGGAAGCGAAGATCCGCATCGTCGGGGCCCGCCATAACAACCTGAAAAACATCACGGCGGAGATGCCGCTTGGCGTCTTCACCTGCGTGACCGGTGTGTCGGGCGGCGGCAAGTCGACCCTGGTCATCGAGACGCTCTACAACGCGCTCGCTCGGCGCCTGCACGATGCGCGCACCCACCCGGGCGATCATGACAAAATCGAAGGCATCGAGTATCTCGACAAGGTCATCGACATCGACCAGTCGCCGATCGGCCGCACCCCGCGCTCGAATCCAGCGACCTACACCGGCGCCTTCACGCCGATTCGCGACTGGTTCGCCGGCCTGCCGGAAGCCAAGATGCGCGGCTACAAGGCCGGCCGCTTCTCCTTCAACGTGAAGGGCGGCCGCTGTGAGGCCTGCGAAGGCGACGGCGTCATCAAGATCGAGATGCATTTCCTGCCCGACGTCTATGTCCAGTGCGACCAGTGCAAAGGCACGCGCTACAACCGCGAGACTCTGGAAATAACTTTCAAAGGCAAGTCGATTGCCGACGTCCTTGAGATGACGGTTGAGGAAGGTGTCGAGTTTTTCCGCGCCGTCCCGGCGATCCGCGACAAGCTCGCCATGCTGGAGCAGGTCGGCCTCGGCTACATCCATGTCGGCCAGGCGGCCACCACCCTGTCAGGCGGCGAGGCCCAGCGCGTGAAGCTGGCCAAGGAGCTGTCGCGGCGCGCGACCGGCCGGACTCTTTACATCCTGGATGAACCGACCACTGGTCTGCATTTCGAAGATGTGCGAAAGCTTCTTGAAGTGCTGCACCAACTGGTGGACCAGGGGAACACCGTGATCGTCATCGAGCACAATCTCGAGGTCATCAAGACCGCCGACTGGATCGTCGACCTCGGCCCCGAGGGCGGCGACAAGGGCGGCCGCGTGGTGGCGGCGGGCACGCCGGAGCAGGTCGCCGAGACGCCGGCCTCCTATACCGGCAAGTATCTCGCGCCCTACCTAGCCCCCAAGCGCGGCGCGCGGCGGTCCGGCACCCGTGGCCGCTAGACGACCGATCATCATCGACACCGATCCGGGGATCGACGACGCGCTGGCCATTTTCCTGGCCTGCGCGTCGCCGGAGCTGGAGATCCGCGCGGTTACGACGGTTGCCGGTAACGTCGGCATCAACCGCACCACGCGCAACGCGTCGGCGCTGGTCGCTCTGGCCGGCAAGTCGCAGATTCCCGTCTTCCGCGGCGCCGAGAAGCCGCTGGCGGGCACCTGGAGCACGATCGAGGACATCCACGGCCAAAACGGCATCGGCGATGCGACCATTCCCGACGGCCCGAACGGCAGCCGGGGATCGGCGGTCGAGGCGCTGATCGAGATCCTGTCCGCGGCCCAGCCCAACAGCCAGACCGTCGTGCTGCTGGGCCCGCAGACCAACTTGGCGCTCGCCCTGGAGCAGCAGCCGGATATCGTCCGCGGCATCAAGGAGATCGTGCTGATGGCGGGCTCGCTCGGTCCCGAGGGCGGCAATTCCTCGCGCTATGCCGAGTTCAACGTGCATGTCGACCCCAAGGCCGCGCACAAGGTGCTGGACTGCGGGCGGCCGATGTTCTGGGCGCCGCTGGAGGTCGCGCGGCAGGCGAGCGTCGACCAGATGTGGATCGACCTGCTGCGCGCAACCGACCGCCCCTGCTGCAACGCCGGCGCCGACATGCTAGAGTTCTATATGAAGTCGTTCAAGAAACCGGCGGCGGCGCTGTACGATCCACTGGCTGTGATGTGGCTGATCGCGCCGAACCTGTTCGACGTGACCGCGACCACGCTCGAGATCGAGACCGCCGACGCCGAGCGCGCTGGCCAGACCCGTTTCAAGCTCGGCGAGGGCGACGGCAATATCCGGGTCGCCGTCTCCTGCGACGCCGACCGTGTCCGCACCCTGCTGCTGGAGCGGCTTGCACAGCTATAGTGGCCCCCTCCCCACCGTCATCACCGGGCCGACACGAAGTGTCGCGGCCCGGTAATCCAATTCTGTTGAGCGCTGTATGATGCGAAGGAAACGTCAGGGGGAACCGCATGTACAAACTCTATTTCGCGCCGGGCAGCGCCGCGATGGCGCCGCACGCCATGCTGGAGGAGATCGGCGCGCCGTTCGAGCTGATCAAGGTCGACACCAAGGCCGGCGACCAGCACAGCGCGGACTACCTCAAGCTCAACCCGCACGCGCGCGTGCCGACCCTGGTCTATGACGGCGACCGGGTGATGTACGAGTCGACCGCCATCTGCCTGTTCCTGGCTGATCGCCACCCCAACATCCCATTCATGCCGAAGAGCGACAGCAAGGACCGTGGCCTCTTCCTGCAATGGATGGCGTATCTCACCAACACGCTGCAGGAATCCTGCATGCACTGGTGGCATTCGGAAAAATTCGTCGACGGCGACAGTGAGCAAGCCGCCGTGAAGTGCAAGGCGGAGCAGCGCACGGCTGAGATGTTCCGCTTCCTCGATGAGCAGCTTGCGAAGTCGGGTCCGTATCTGTGCGGTTCGACCTTCTACGTCTGCGACTACTATGCCGTGATGCTGGCACGCTGGACCCGCGCCATGGTCACGCCCGCGCACACCACTCCAAATGTCAACAAGCTGATCCGTGCAGTCATGCAGCGCCCCGGCTACGCGCGCATGCTGAAAGCCGAGGGCATCGAGCAGCCGGTCTGAGGCGAGGAGAACCACATGTATACGCTCTATTGGTCGCCGGCCAGTGCCAACATGACGCCGCACGCGATGCTGGAAGATATCGGCGTCCCGTACGAGTTGATCAAGGTCGATACGTCGAAGGGCGAGCAGCGCAGCCCCGATTATCTCAAGATCAACCCGCACGCCCGCGTGCCGACATTGGTCTATGACGGCGGCAAGATCCTCTACGAAACCACTGCCATCGCCCTGTTCCTGGCGGAGCGACATCGCGAAGCCGGCTTGGCGCCCAAGACGGACAGCGCGGATCGCCCGCTGTTCCTGCAATGGATGGCCTATCTCACCAACACGCTGCAGATTGCGCTGATGCATTGGTGGCATCCCGAGCATGTCATCGACGGCGCAGACCGCCAGGCCGAGCTGAAGACCAAGGCCGAGCAGCAGGCCGCCGGCATGTTCCGTTTCCTCGACCAGCACCTCGCCAAGTCCGGCCCGTATCTCTGTGGCCAGACCTTCTACGTCTGCGACTACTACGCGGTGATGCTGGCGCAGTGGACCGAGTTCATGGCAACTCCCGCCCACGCCAATCCGCACGTCAACAAGCTGATCCGGCTGGTCATGCAGCGGCCTGGCTATGCTCGCATGCTGAAGGCGGAGGGGATCGAACAGCCGGTCTAGGGGGACACAATGAGCGTGACGAAGGGCCATTGCCTGTGCGGCCAGGTGACATTCGAATTCACCGGCTCACCGATCTGGTGCGGCCATTGCCATTGCGAGAGCTGTAGGCGTGCGACCGCCTCGCCCTTCACCACCTGGATCGGCGTGCGCCGTGAGTCGTGCCGCTTCACCGGTGTCGAGCCGCTCATTCGTCAATCGTCCCCCGGCGCGCGCCGCTCGTTCTGTCGAAACTGCGGATCCCCGGTCGCCTTTGAAAGCGAGCGCTGGCCGGGCGAGACGCATCTCTACGCCGCGCTGCTGGCGCATCCAGAGCAGGCGGCACCGCAGTTCCATGTGCACGTGGCGGAGAAGCTGCCCTGGATCAAACTCGACGACGGCCTGCCGCAATACGAGCGCAGCAGCAGCTGACCGCTAATCCAGGAACTGCACGCCGACCAGGTTGTCCTTGGCCCAGCGCAGGCTGCATTGGCGGATCGGCCAGCTGGTGATGTGCAGCTCGAAGGTGTGTGGCAGGAGCTGCTGACCGCCGATCTCCAGGCGGGCGCCGCCGTCGGAGATGTTCCGCAGCTTGCATTCGACGCTGCCGCCCGGAAAGACGATGCGCCCGCTCTTCAGAGCGGTCCGGCGGGCCTCGCGGCCGCGTCGTTCATCGGAAGGATGGGATGGATCGTCGGTCATGACTCGCCGCCGCTACTTGTCCTCCGCCACAAACCGCACGCCGACGATATTGTTCCGGACCCAGCGCCGCTCGCATTTGCGCACCGGTTGCCCCATCACGTGCAGCTCGAAGGTATCGGGCACGGCCTGGCGCGGCGCAAACTCCAGGCGCGCGCCGTCCGGCGACAGGTCGCGCACCCGGCAGACCAGCACACCCTTGCCGTTGTTGAACACCACCTTGGCGCCCTTGAGGACGGTCTTGCGGTCCTGGCCGCGTCGCGTGTCTTGTGAGCTGCCCTGATCGTCGGTCATGGCGCCCGCCGCGGCCTACTCGTTGTCGTCCAGGAAGCGGACGCCGAAGAAATTGTCCTTGGCCCAGCGCACTTCGCAGCGATAGATCGCGCCGTTCTGCATCTGCAGATCGAAGGTGCGCGGCAGCATCTGGCGGCCGGCGAATTCCAGCTTGGCGCCGCCGTCGGACAGATCGAGGATGGTGCAGTCGATCAGGCTCTGCCGGTCGTTGAAAAACACCCGCGCCGCGCGCGTCACCTTCTTGCGGACGGACGAGCGACGGTCGGCGAACGGATCCTCGTCGGTGGTCATGCTGTGCGCTCGGCGGGCCGCGCCGCCACCCCTTCGACTTCGACCAGCAGTTCCGGCGCCGCCAGCCCCGCCACGATCATGAGCGTGCTCGCCGGCGCCACGCTTCCCAGCATCCGGTCGCGAACCTGCCGATAGGCCGCGATATCGCTCGCCCGGGTGAGCAGAACGGTGACCTTCACCAGGTCCTGCAGGTCAAAGCCCGACTCACGGATGCAGGCGATCAGGTTCTGGAACGCCAACTCGGCCTGGGCTTCGAAGTCCTTGGGGATCTTGCGGTCGCGATCGGCGCCGACCTGACCCGAGATGTACAGCCACCGATAGCCCTCCGGCGCGATCACCGCATGGGAATATCGGCTGAAAGGCGCTGACACGCTCGCCGGATTCAGGCGCTGCAACATTCGTACCCGAGTCCCCCTTTGGCATCCGATGATTGGCAGATTTGCCCTGCTTGTCCATTGTTCATGCGGGGTAATGGTTACGAAAAGCTGAATTTTCCCTTGGGCTTGCGGTAATTGCGCCGCACTGCGGCCCACGATTGGGCTTGAGGCGCGCCCGCCCAGCCGCTATCAGACCCCATGACCGCAACCCAGTCCCAGCCCGTCCACATCATCGGCGCCGGCCTCGCCGGCAGCGAGGCCGCCTGGCACCTCGCCCAGGCCGGCGTTCCCGTCGTGCTGCACGAGATGCGCCCGATGCGCCCGACCGAGGCGCACCAGACCGAGAACTGCGCCGAGCTGGTGTGCTCCAACTCGCTGCGCTCCGACGACGCCGAGAACAACGCAGTCGGCCTGCTGCATGAGGAGATGCGCCGCGCCGGCTCGCTGATCCTGGCCTCGGCCGATGCGCATCGTCTGCCGGCCGGCGGCGCCCTGGCGGTCGACCGCGATGGCTTCTCGCGCGCGGTCACCGAGCGCCTGGCGAGCCATCCGCTGGTGGAGCTGAGCCGCGGCGAGATCGCCGGCCTGCCGCCGGAGGACTGGGACAGCGTCATCGTCGCCACCGGCCCCCTCACTTCGCCCGCTCTCTCAGAGGCGATCCGCGGCCTGACCGGCGAGACCGCGCTCAGCTTCTTCGACGCCATCGCGCCGATCGTCTATCGCGAGACGATCGACATGGACAAAGCCTGGATGCAGTCGCGCTACGACGAAGGCAGTGCGGGCGGCGACTACATCAACTGCGCGCTGGAGAAGCCGGAGTATCTCGCCTTCATCGATGCCCTGCTGACCGGCGAGAAGGGCGTCTTCAAGGAGTGGGAAACCAACACGCCGTATTTCGAAGGCTGCCTGCCGATCGAAGTGATGGCGGAACGCGGGCCGGCAACGCTACGCTTCGGCCCGATGAAGCCGGTCGGCCTCACCAATCCGCGCGCCAGCCGGCCGCCCTATGCCGTGGTGCAGCTGCGCCAGGACAACGCGCTCGGCACGCTCTTCAACATGGTCGGCTTCCAGACCAAGCTGAAGCATGGCGAGCAGGTGCGCATCTTCCGCACCATTCCCGGCCTGGAGCGCGCCGAGTTCGCGCGTCTCGGCGGGCTGCACCGCAACACCTTCATCAACTCGCCCAAGCTGTTGGACGAGAAGCTGCGCCTGAAGGCGATGCCGCGCCTGCGCTTCGCCGGCCAGATCACCGGCGTCGAGGGCTATGTCGAGAGCGCGGCGATCGGCCTGTTGGCCGGCCGCTTCGCTGCCGCCGAACGCCTCGGCGTCGGCGTAGTGCCGCCGCCCGCCACCACCGCGCTCGGCGCGCTGCTGCGCCACATCACGATCAACGCCAACAGCGCCAGCTTCCAGCCGATGAACGTGAATTTCGGCCTGTTCCCGGTGCTGCCTGAGCCGGAGGGCCTGACCCGCGGCCAGGTGCGCGAATGGAAGGCCCAGCGCAAGCCGTTGATGTCCCGGCGCGCGCTCGGCGACCTGTCGGGATGGTTGGGTCAGAAGGTCGGCTAGCCGCGATCAGCGGTTCAGGATCGCGAGCGCATCCCTGTACATCGCCGCATCGTGCGCATCGACAACGCAGGCGCCGCGCTCCTCCAGCGTCTGGCGCGCGGCGCAGTTTGTCGCCACCACCTCGCCGAGGCCGAGCACGCGCGCACTCTCGCTGGTGAAGCAGGAATTGCCGGGCTGCTCCGGCTTGCCGTCGCAGCGCTCGGTCAGCACATCATTCAGCTTCTTGAGCGCGGCCTCATGGGACTTCTCCGGATTCGACCAGTCGAAGTCCGTGTCCGGGTTGCCGCCGATCGCCAGCAGCCAGTCGATCCCCGACCGCCCAAACTGCACGCAACTGCGCACCGCCTTGAGGTCCGGTTGGCTGCGGCAGTGGCCCGTCAGAAAGCCGTAGCGGTCGAACGCCCTCAGCATCCGCGCGCTGACGCACGCTTCCCAATCGACATCGGGGTTGCCGCTGCACGGCGCGGTCTCCGCGGCGACCACTTCGTTGGACAGCTGGTTGACCACCGGCCGCGATTGCCCTGCCGGCAGGGAGGCAACATGTTCCGGGGTGATCGGATGGTCGCCGGTCGCCGCCTTCGACGTGGCTGCCTCGCCAGGGAGCTGTTCATCAGGCCAATAGCCGCACGCCGAGAGGACGGCAAGCATGGCGAGCGCAATGGCCCGCCAGCGAACGCTCACCTTTGGCGCACCGCCCGGCATCAGCTGACCCGAGGAACAGTCATCATGACGAGAGCCGCCGGATGGCGGTCTGATAGATCGCCGCATCAAGGGCGTCGTGCACGCAAGCTGGCATGTCCTCAATTCCCCCACGTTCCTGACAATGCTCTGCGACGGCAGGACTGAGGCCCAAGAGCGACGCCCTGGTACCGATTGAGCACCCGATCAGCTCATCCTCGGTGGTGGCCGATTTGCAGCGGTCGTCGATCAGCTCACTTAGCTTATCAAAGACAGATTGAGTGTCTTCAAGATCCGACCAATCGATCAGCGTGGCAGGGTCAGCGCCCACCGCCTTGGCGACTGGGACGAGACGCGTCCCCATCATCACGCAACGCTGATAGTCCTCGCCGGGATCTCTGCTCTTGCAGTTCCGGCCCATGACGCCATCGTTCTCGAAGGCAAGCAGGAGGGTCTCGTCGATGCATCTGTCGCGCGCTTTGCCTTGCCGCTGGTCACAAGCGCCGATGACCCGGTCCATGACCACATCGATCATCGCATAGAGGATGGGTTCGACCTTGTCGCGCGGCTGCGCCGCCACATATTCGGGCGTAACGGTCGCGCCGTCGATATCGGCAGATGTCACGTCGCCCTGTGATGGTCCTGCGACGGCCATCAAAAGGAATGGTGCGACGACCCCTAGACCCGCTGCTCTTGCCGTCACGCCGCCCCCTCCCCATGCTCCGACGCCAATCTGCAACGGGCAGCCTTGCGACGCAACCGGCGACTGTCCAGAGGACAAACGATCCCTTCGACCAGCATCAAGTGCGCACACCTTTGTTGTTTTCCATGCGAGAGAATGCCGCTTCGAAGGCTTGCTCAAGATGGCTGCGCAACTCGCAACGGAAGGCGGTCTTCGCGTCACCCATGCCCACACACGTCAAGACCTGCTCCCTGCTCAGGGACAAGGCCGCGCCGAACTGCTCGAGGACGCATCGCTCAACCCGCGTCCCGGATCCGTGATATCGGCATAGTGCAATGCTTTGGTCACGGATTGTGTCCATTGTGCTCTTGAGCGACGCCAGCGGATCCTGCCAATCGTAGCCCTGCGACAAGTCAGGCTGCTGCCGGCGCGCAAGGTTGTAGCCGTAAGATCCGAACATGTAGCAGACGATCCTTTCCTCCGTGTCAGCGCATTGACGGCGCGCTTCGCCTGTCTCGTCAAAGCCGGTGAGGATCGCCTCGTTCACGCATTGCGATCTCGCGGGTACACCGACGTCCGCGCAGGTCGCCATGAGGCGAATCAAGATATCGTCCTTCAAACGGTCGAAAAACGCCTCGTCAAGGAGTCGCGCGGCGTGCTCGGCTTCCTCCGGCGACGGATCGTAGCACTCCGGCGCGCCGTATCGCGGCATCACGGTTTCGCCCGGCGTCTGACACGCCGCCAGCGTGATCGCGGATGCGACCAGCAGTGCGGCGATCTTCGACGGTGGCACTGTTCGCGCCATGCGGGCTTGCCTGATCAGCTAGGACAGGGACCTGATGGCCCGCTGAAGCACCTCCGCCTCCTGCGCGTCGCTGAGGCAATTCATCCGATCGCTCGGCGACTCATGACGCTGGCAGGATTTCGCGACCGCCGGCGACAGGCCCAGGAGCGCCGCCGCCTGGTCGACGAAGCAGCGCACGTCGTCGCCGCACTTTTTGGCAAAGATGAACTCTGCGAATTGCCTTCGTGCCGCGTTATTGGTGCTGTCGACATCCGACCAGTCGATATCCGTAGCTGGATTGCCGCCGGCCGCCGTTACCATCGCAACGGTCACAGGGGCGATCAACAAGCAGACATGGTATTCCTTTCCGGTCCCATTCACCTTGCACAGCGCCGCCAACTCGCCGCTCTGGTCGAGCGAGGCTTCGAGTTGCTCGCTGAGGCAGGCATCCGTCAGACCAGGACAGGGATTCATCGCCAAGCGAAGGTGGCGTTGGGTGAGCGAACTCATGGCTGCCTCCGCCTGATCTCGCGGCAAGGACGCGACGTACTCCGGCGTCACTGTGGCGGGATCGATGCTGGCCGAAACCTTGGGACTCGCATCGGTCGTTGCCCTGGGCGTCGTGGCAGACGTCGACCCGCCTGTGCCCGAACATGCCGAAGCCAGGAAGAGCGCCGTAGCGATCAGAATTGGACGCACGCTCACCTCCCCCACGTGGACCTGAGCGTCCAGGGTAGTGAGCGCGCGATACTTGTTCAACAGCAACGAGCGACGATGCCAAGCGCCGCCGGAGCCTAGATGTTGCTGTCCGGAACCGCCGACTTCTTCTCCGCCATGAAGGCGAGCAGCGCCTCGTCGATCGCGGGATCAAGCGCCGGAGCTTCGTACTCCGACAGCATCCGCTTGTAGAGCTTGTTGGCGCGCTGGGCGGCGTCCTGCCGGCCCTCCGCTTCCCACTGCTCGAAGCTGTTGTTGTCGGCGATGGTCGAGCGGTAGAACGCGGTCTCGAAATTCGCCTGGGTGTGGGCGCAGCCGAGGAAATGGCTGCCCGGCCCGACTTCGCGGATGGCGTCGAGCGCCTGGCCGTTCTCGCTGAGGTCGACGCCCTTGGCCAGCACCTGCATCATGGCAAGCTGGTCGGCATCCATCACGAACTTCTCGTAGCCCGACGCCAAGCCGCCTTCCAGCCAGCCCGCGCCGTGCAGCACGAAGTTGGTGTTGGCGAGCAGCGTCGGCAGCAGGGTGTGCGCGCTCTCGTACGCCGCTTGCGCATCCGCAGTCTTGGAGCCGCACAGCGAGCCGCCGGTGCGGTATGGGATGCCGAGGCGCCGCGCCAGCTGGCCGCACGCGAACGAGACCAGGGTCGGCTCCGGCGTGCCGAAGGTCGGCGCGCCCGACTGCATGGAGATCGAGCTCGCGAACACGCCGAAGATCACCGGCGCGCCAGGCCTGTAGAGCTGGCAGGTGCCGGCGCCCGCCAGCACTTCCGCCAGCACCTGCGCGATCGTGCCGGCCGCCGTCACCGGGCTCATCGCGCCGGCCAGGATGAACGGCGTGGTGATGCAAGCCTGGTTGGCGCGCGCATAGACCTTCATCGCGCCCAGCATGGTGCCGTCCCACACCATCGGCGAGTTGGCGTTGATCAGGCTGGTAATGACGGTGTTCTTCTCCAGAAAATCCTCGCCGAACACGATCTTCGCCATCGACACGGTGTCGGCGGCGCGCTCCGGTTGGGTGACCGAGCCCATGAACGGCTTGTCGGAAAATTTGATGTGCGAATAGACCATGTCGAGGTGACGCTTGTTCACCGGCAGGTCCACCGGCTCGCACACCGTGCCGCCCGAATGGTGGATCGAGGGCGACATGTACGCGAGCTTCACGAAGTTGCGGAAGTCCTCGATGGTCGCATAGCGGCGGCCCTCATCGAGGTTGCGCACGAACGGCGGACCATAGACCGGCGCGAACACCGTATTGTTGCCGCCGATGGTGACATTGCGCTCCGGATTGCGGGCATACTGGACATACTCGCGCGGCGCGGACTTCTGGATGATGGAGCGTGGCAGGCCCTTGGGGAAGCGGATGCGCGTCCCCTTCACGTCGGCGCCGGCCGTCTTCCACAGCTCGATCGCTTCCGGCTCGTCGCGGAACTCGATGCCGACTTCCTGCAGGATGGTGTCGGCATTATTCTCGACGATCTGCAGCCCTTCTTCGCTCAGCACCTCGTAGATGGGGATCTGGCGGGCGATGAACGGGCTCTGCACCAGCTTCGGCTTGTTGCGGAGATGCCGCCTTGCTTCGGCGCCGCCCGAACCACGACCGCGGCGACCGCCGCCCTGTTCCGCGCTGGATTCTGCGATGGCCATAGACCTGCCTCTTTGTCACAAAAACGACCGCCGGCGGCCCGTCTGGACTCCGGCCGGAAATGCCGCCATTTCGTCACCGGAGGCCGGTTTCCTCTAGCGGATGAGCGACAGGCGATACCCTTTTCGCGCCCCCTGCGCGGGTGCAAAATGAGTTGTTTTCCGGGGGTTATACAGCTGGACGCGGCGGGCGGGTGTCGCACGGCATTTTGCGAATGTCGCTAACAGGCGGCCAGCCGGCCGCCGCCCCCCTATAGTCCGCCGAAAGACCGATTGGGAGTCGTTGGCAATGGCAGGGTTTCCGGAGAAGGCGAAGGTCGTCATCGTCGGATTGGGCGGCATCGTAGGCGCCGCAGTCGCGCATCACCTGATCCAGCGCGGCTGGGACGACATCGTCGGCATCGACAAGTCCGGCGTTCCGACCGACATCGGCTCGACCGCCCACGCCTCCGATTTCTGCTACATGACCAGCCACGACTTCCTGTCCTGCTGGACCTCGCTCTACTCGATCGAGTTCTACGAGAAGCTCGGCCACTACGAGCGCATCGGCGGACTCGAGGTCGCGCGCGTCGGCGACGATGCGCGCATGGATGAGATCAAGCGCAAGATCGCGTCGGCCAAGGCGTTCGGCACCCGCGCACGCCTGATCGGCCCGGCCGAGATCAAGCAGAGGTTCCCGCTCATCGAACTGGACAAGGTGCAAGGCGGCCTGTGGGACCCCGACGCCGGCCTCGTCATCCCGCGCTCGCAGACCGTCGCCGGCAAGCTGATCGACCAGGGCGCGACTTCCGGCAAGCTCAAGGTGTTCGCCAACACCCCCGCCAAGGCGCTGATCATCGAGAACGGCCGCATCAAGGGCGTCAAGACCGACCGCGGCACCATCATGGCCGACTATGTGGTGGTGTGCGCCGGCCTGTGGGGCCGCCTGATCGCGGAGATGGCTGGCGAGGATCTGCCGGTCATGCCGGTCGACCATCCGCTCACGTTCTTCGGGCCGTACACCGAGTTCGCCGGCACCGGCAAGGAGATCGGCTTCCCGCTGCTGCGCGACCAGGGCAACTCCGCCTACATGCGCGACACCGGCGATCCGACCACCTCGGAAGGCGGCATGATCGAGTGGGGTTACTACGAGGAGAAGAACCCGCGCCTGTGCCATCCGCGCGACATCCTCGAAAAGGAGCAGGCGCGCCTGTCGCCCTCGCAGCGCGACCTCGACATGGAGCAGATCCTCGAGCCGCTGGAGCGCGCGATCGAGCTGACGCCGATCCTGGGCGAGCTTGGCTACAACGAGCAGCGCTCGTTCAACGGCCTGCTACAGGTGACCGCCGACGGCGGCCCGTCGATCGGCGAAAGCCAGAAGGTGCGCGGCCTGTGGTACGCCGTCGCCATCTGGGTCAAGGACGCGCCCGGCATGGCCAAGCTGGTCGCCGACTGGATGACCGACGGCCGTACCGAGATCGATCACGCCAAGATCGACTATGCCCGCTTCTATGCGCACCAGCTGAAGGAGGCATTCATCGAAGGCCGCTGCGGCGAGGCGGCGCAGAAGATCTACAATCCTGCCGTCCATCCGCGCGAGCCCTATGCCACCGGCCGCAACGTCAAGCGCTCGCCGTTCTACGAGCGCGAGAAGGAGCTCGGCGGCTATTTCATGGAGCTGGGCGGCTGGGAGCGCGCGCACGGCTACGCCGCCAACGAGCACCTCCTGAAGAAATACGGCAACCGCGTGCCGGTGCGCGAGAACGAGTGGGATTCCCGCCACTTTTGGCGCGTCTCCAACGCCGAGCATCTCGCCATGAGCGAGGATTGCGGCATCGTGAACCTGTCGCACTTCTACATGTTCGACGTCGAAGGCCCGGACCACGTCGCGCTGATGGAATGGATCTGCGCCGCCAAGATCGGTGGCGATCCCAACATCGGCAAGGGCATCTACACCCACTTCCTCGACGACGAGGGCATGGTGCGCGCCGACCTCACCGTCATCCGCATGGCCGACCGCTGTCGCGTGATCGACGGCGCCGACGCCGGGCCGCGCGACCTGCGCTACGTGCAGCGGCTGGCGCAGGACACAGGCTTCAACGTCACCGTCACCGACGTCAGCGAGAAATACGTCACCATCGGCATCTGGGGGCCGAACGCGCGCGCGACGTTGCAGAGGGTCGCCGAGGACCCGAACGGCCTGACCCACGAGAATTTCCCGTTCGCATCGATCAAGCCGATCAAGATCGCCGGCAAGAGCGTCACCGGCTTCCGCATCTCCTATGTCGGCGAGCAAGGCTGGGAGCTGCACATGAAGTACGAGGACGGCCTCGCCGTCTGGGACGCGCTGCGCGCGACCGGCGTGATGGCGTTCGGCGTCGAGACCTACGCCAACAGCCGCCGCATGGAAAAGAGCCTGCGCCTGCAGAACGCCGACCTGCTGACCGAATACAACCTGCTCGAATCCGACCTCCAGCGCCCGAAGGTCAAGGAAGCCGACTTCCGCGGCAAGGCCAGGCACCTGGAACACCGCGCGCGCAAGCACCAGCCCGCCATGCTCTGCACGCTTGTCATGACCAGCAACACGGACTCGAAAGGCGTCGCGCGCTATCCCGTCGGCATCATGCCGGTGATGGATCCGGAGACGAAGGAGACCCTGGTCGACGAGCTCGGCCGTCGCTCCTTCACCACCTCGGTCGCCTACGGCCCCACCATCGGCAAGAACATCGCCCTCGCCTATCTGCCGTGGTCGCACTGCCAGGAAGGCCGCAAACTGATCGTGGAGTATTTCGGCGAGACCTATCCGGTCGAGGTCGCTGGCGTCGGCTACAAGCCGCTATACGACCCGGAGAACCTGAAGCCGCGCACCTGATGCAGCTCTATCGCGTGCCCACATAGGTGCAAAGACATGCGGTTGGGAATGAAAGTGCCAAAGTCGAAGAACGAATAACGCACGCGACTTGTTGTCACCGTTTTGACCCAACGGAAAGCCCCCGCGTCGGGAACATCGTAGCCCTGAGTTAACTCTTCCATCCGGGTTCTTGGGGAACCCGGAACGCGCCGATCAGCGCGTGTCGAGGCATCCAGAGGGCAACGTGGTACAACCCATGAACGACGTCATGCGCATTGCCGTGCGCGAGCAGCGGCAATCGAACGCCATTGTACGAACCGCCACCTACACCTTGGCCGGCGGGCCGGTCAGCGTGTTCTATCGGATCACCGGCGAGACCCTGCCGCCGCCGCTCGACGCCTACGACTTCGCCGTCATCGCCGCACTCTATGTCGCGATGCGCGAAGGACGGCATGTCCACGTCGAAGGACCGGTCAGCGCCGCCCTGCTCCGCAACGTCGACGAGTTCCAGGAGATCTGGTCGCTGTGGCAGCCGAAGTACCGCCGCGTTCAGATCACCGCCGACCAGGTCGTGCCGACGGAGATCTCTGACGTCCGGCGCGGCGTGTTCGCGGTCTCGGGCGGCGTCGATGGCACCTACGCGCTGCTGAAGCACCATACCGGCCACGCCGGCATCCGGGCGGTGCGTCCGGTCTGCGCCATGCTGGTGCATGGCTTCGACATTCCGCTGCGCGAGCAGCTTGCGTTCGACCATGCGCGCGATCGCATCGCGGCGATGACGAGCCCGCTCGGTATTCCGCTGTCGATCGTGGAGACCAACTGGCGCGACGTACTCGGCCGTGACTGGGGCATGGATTGCCAGGCCACCCTCGCCTCCTGCCTGATGCAGTTTCGCGGTCTCGCGAATGTCGGCGTCTGCGGCGCGGCGGAGGACTATGCCCACATCATCGTGCCGCTGGGATGCAACCCCGTCACCAATCACCTGATGTCGGGCGGCGGATTCGATATCGTCACCGAAGGCGGGTGCGTCACGCGCACCGAGCGCGTCCGGTTCCTGTGCGACTATCCGGAGATCGCGGCCCAGCTGCGCGTCTGCTGGGAAGGTCCGTTCACTGGTGGCAATTGCGGCCACTGCGAGAAGTGCATCAGGACCAAGCTCAACTTCATGGCAGTCGGCAGCGCGCCGCTGTGCTTCGACCGGCCGCCGACATTCGCGGAAATCCTCTCTCTCAGGACCCGCAATCCAATCCAGATCCATTTCCTGCGCGAAGTTCTGCGGATTGCAGCAGCCAACGGCATGAGCGGGTCTTGGGTGACGGCGCTTAGGCTGACGATCGAAAAGAACAGAGTGGCGATGCTGGGCCGCGCCGCAGGGCGGCGCATTAGCGGCAAGCTCAAATCGCTACGCGAACCGACGGCAAAGACCGGCAGTCAACGCGCAAGGCTCGGCCGCGACCTGCCCCAGACACGGACGGCGGTCAACCGATAGCATCCATCCACGGCGCCTCGCGCACCGCACATCCTGATGACGGGTTGACGAAATCAATCGGTTGTTGGCCCTGAGCGCGCCTGCTCGGGCCATGTCACCGCTTTGTCCCTCCACCCGCCTAGATCGCCCTGCTATCGCACATGGGAACTAGTACTGGCGCCGGCACTTTCTCTCCTGACGAGCCTTCCGAAGGATCGGAGCCTGCGCTCGAAGATATGTCCATTGGTGGGGATTGGCTCATTGGCCGATAGCTTGCGCATTTCCGTCCGCGAGGACCGCGACAGCCATTCCGTTGTACGGACGGCTACTTTCAATGCCGTCGGCGGCTCCCGCACGATCTTCTTCGAGATCTCCGGGGACGTGCTGCCGCCGCCTCTGGAGGTCTATGACTTCGCGGTTGTCGCCGCATTGTTCGTGGCGATGCGAGAGGGACGTGCGATGCACGTCGAAGGGCCAGTGACCGAAACGCTGATCCGGAACCTCGAGGAGTTCCAGGAGGCCTGGGCGCTCTGGCGCCCCAGCTACACGCCGATCCGGATCACCGCCGATCAGATGCTGCACGACAAGACATCGTCGTCGTTGCGCCGGGGCGTGTTTGCAGTCTCAGGTGGCGTCGACGGGACCTTCGCGCTGCTGCGGCATCACTGTGGCCACTCGGGACTGCGTACCGCACGGCCGGAGTGCGCCGTCCTGATCCATGGCTTCGACCTGCCGCTCGCCGAGGTGCAGGCCTACGAGCGCGCGCGCAGCGCGATCGCCGCCATGACCAGCACCCTCGGCGTGCCACTGTCGACTGTGCGCACCAACTGGCGCGATGTGGCATGCAAGACGTGGACGTTGGAATTCGCCGGCGGACTTGCCGCCTGCCTACATCTGTTCCAGGGCGTGGCGAACGTCGGGATCCTCGGCGCCGACGAGGATTACGGCCACATCGAGTTGCCCTGGGGCTCCAATCCGATCACCAACCCGCTCCTGTCCGGAGGCGGCTTCGAGATCCATACCGAGGGCGGTGGCTTCACGCGCACGGACCGCGTGCGCCTGATCTGCGACTACCCGGAGATCGCTGTGCAGCTTCGCGTCTGCTGGGAAGGACCGATGACCGGCGGGAATTGCGGCCGATGCGAGAAGTGCATCCGGACGAAGCTCAACTTCATGGCAAACGGCCGGGAGCCGCTGTGCTTTGACCGCAGGCCGACACATGCCGAGATCGTTGGCATTCTCGCCCGAAACCGGGTGCAGCTTTCGTACCTGCGCGAGATTTTGACCGCCGCCAGGAAGAATGGCGAGAGCGGCCCCTGGATTTCCAGCCTGAAGCTGGCGGTAGCCAAGAATCGTCTGGCCTTGCCGGCGCGCCAGTTGCGACAGCGCATCGCTGCCAAGCTGCGGCCACTTATCCACAACTCGAAAGAGAAGGCTCGACGGGACGTGGCCCCGCAATCCGCGTCGCCCTCGCAGTCAAACGCGCCTATGTCGGCTGCCGGCGGGCGCGGGGAGCCTTGAACTGATGCCGCGAACTTGTGCGATTCGGGCGAAGTACCGAATAGCGTGATCCCATGCATCACCATGCCGGTCGCCCGGCAGATGAAGTCGGCACCAGAGAAGCCGCTACTTCTTTCCAGTGAACGCGCGCACGCGCTTAAGTTGGTTCCCAGCCAGCTGTCGGGCCTGTTGCGAGATCGCAAGAATCAGTATCGCATAAATCGCCATGCCCGCCCCGACGCAGATGAAGACCGGGATCAAGACCTGCGCGAACATTGGCCGGATAAGTTCCATCAGGCCCCACACCCCCGCCCCCATCATCAGCGAGGCGGCGAGCGGCTTGGAAACCGCCGACAGTGCATCCAAGGGCGTGATGCCTGATGCGCGCTTCAGCGCCCACAGGGTAAAGGGCAGCGATAGATAGCCGCGCACGACCGACGCCCACGCCATCACGAAGATGCCGAACGGCGCCGCCAGCATCGCCACCACGACGGTAGCGGTCAGGTTGCAGATGGACAGGGTCCGCAGGGTCGCGCCTCGCCCCAGCGCCATCAGCAGAGGCGAGGCGAAGCTGGAGATCGAGTAGGTGACGCCGAGGCAGGCGAAGGTCTGCGCCAGCACGCCGGCATCCCGCCACTTCTCGCCATAGATTGCCGGCACTGCGTCGGGCGCCAGCACCCCGAAGCCGACCATCGCCGGAATAGTCAGCATCGCGCTGCGAGAGACCATCCAGCGAAACGCCTTGGTGATTTCCTTGGTATCGGTCTGCAGGCGCGACAGGGTCTGCAGCGCAACGGTGGTGTATGGCGAGATGGTGCCGGTCGCCACCAGTTCGCTGGTCCGGCCTGCGGTGCGATAGATACCGACCGCCGCCGCACCGATGACGGTGCCAATCACCAGATCTATGGCGCGCCGCGGCAACAGGCCGAGAATCTGCGTCAACGCCATGTTGAAGCCGAAGCCCCAGATCGCGCGCAGCTGCTTGATCGAGAAGTTGCGGCCGGGCAGCCACCGGTAGGACAGCCACGCCATCAGCGCGTTCATCGATTCGGTGACGAAGCGCTGCACCACCAGGCTCCAGATCCCCCAGCCGGCAAAGGCCGCCGCGATTGCGGCGCCGCCGCCGATGGTGCCGCCGACGAGTGAGCGCAGCGCCAGCGACTTGTGCCCGAACTCGCGCAGGCGCAGCGACATGTGCGTCGCGCCCAGTGCCGCGATCGGCAGCACGAATCCGAGCGCCTGCAGCGGCGCGGCCGCATCGGGCTGGTCGATCACGCCCATGATGATCGGCGCGAGGCCCAGGACCACGAATGCCACCACGACCGACATCGCGAGGTTGGTCCAGAACACCGTGTCGGCAAGCTCCGGCGTCAGCTTCTTGGCGCGCGGGATGTTCTGCACCATGCCCTGGATGGCGATGACGCGGCTCACCTCGGTGAATGCGATGGCAAGGGCGAAGATTCCGATCTCGTGCGGCGACAACAGGCGCGCCAGGATCACGAACACGACGAACGAGAACATCTGATCCGAGGCGATGCGGACCACCGTCCACAGGATCGACCAGCGGGTCTTCTGTCTCAGGTCTTCGTTGTAGAGGCTCGGCTCGTCGTTCTCCGGCTCGGTCAGCTTGCGCGTGCTGGAATTGGCCTTTTTCAAGGCCTGCCGGCTTGTCCGAGAATTGTCGTTCATGGGCTGGATATTGGCCTTTTACCGTCTTGCGAATGGCGCTCGCCACACTGCGCCGCCACGACCATGGCCCACTCGCCGCGCCCCCTCTTGGCAGAAAGGTCCTAGCAGATAGGTCCGGCGCCGGAAAGTGGCCCCGGTCCGGGAAGCAAGCCGCCAACGCCCCGCAAGTTGCCGCACTGCGCCGATGTCACAGGGATGCAACCGGTGTCGCCGTTCTCACGGCCATCGCATACGGAACGCACGGCCGATCCGACATGCTTGCTGAGCCCCTTCCCCCTTGTGGGAGAAGGTTGGGATGGGGGCCGCCGCACGACAGCCAACGGGGCGCCCAAGCGATCGTCCGGCGGCACCCCGATCCAGCTGCGCCTCGCTAAGGCTCCGGATCCTTCCCCCACAAAGGTGGGAAGAGGCGTCTCTAGCGGAGATCGATTGCGGGCGGCTTGAATTGATGCAATATCCCCCAACCCACCGCGGTTTTTGCGCAAGACCCGAATCGCGGCTTTGTGATCGGTGACACAGGTGGTTTTTGTCGCACTCCGGCACCTTGCCGGGCGGGGCGCGGCACCCAACATCTAGGGGACCGGCTGCAACGTAGCATTGGCGATATCGCACATCCGTCCGCAGTGAGCATGATCAGCGCGTTTCAGTCCGATATCTGGATTCTCCAGACCCACGCCTCCGGCGACAACGAGCAGTGCCTAGCCTTGGCCGACGCGCTCGATCGACCGTACGTGATCAAGCGCCTCGACTGGGCCGCTGGCGCAGACGATCGCGTTCTCACGCATCGCTTATTGTCCGACACCGACGATGGCGCGCGCCGCCGCCACGCGCTTGGCTTGCAGGCACCCTGGCCGTCGTTGATCGTGTGCTGCGGTCGGCGAGCGAGCCGCGTTGCGTTCTGGGTCAAGGAACAATCTGGCGGCCGCACCAGGATCGTCTCGATCGGCCGCGCACATCGCGCCATCGCGGAATACGATCTGCTGGTCGGCACGCCGCAGTTCATGCTGCCCAAGCGCTCGAATGTCGTCGGCCTGCGACTGCCGCTGGCGCGTCCGCGGCGCATGCGAAATGCCAGCAGCGCCGTCGTGCCGGCGCCGAAGCCATGGTTCACCATCCTGCTGGGCGGCGAGGTCAAGGAGTTCGATACTGCGGAGAGCACGCTCAAGGAGGTCGCGCTGCGCGCCCAGATGGCCGCCGACCGCCATGGCGGATCGGTCATCGTGTGCACGTCGCGGCGCACGCCCGAGGCCTGGATCGCCGCGGTGGAAGGCGTCCTGTTCCGCCCGCGCGTCTATCGCTGGTCTCCTGCCCCGGCCAACGACAACCATGCCAACGACAACAGCAATCCCTACGACACCCTGCTGCGCGAGTCCGCGTGCCTGTTCGTCACCGCCGACAGCGCGTCCATGATCCTCGATGGCTGCGGCTCCGGCACGCCGACCTATGTGATCGAATCGCCCAACCGCGTGGATCTCCAGCGCAGCTGGCGCCGCGGCCTGTTCAACCGCCTCAGCCGCTTGAGCGAGACCATGCGCGCGCGCGGCCTGACAGGCGCCGGCGAGCGGCTCAATGCTGCGCAGGACTGGCTGCATGCGCAACACATCCTGCGATATCCGCGCGACCTGCGGCGCATCCAGCAGGCGGTCTACGCGCTTGACCTGGCGCGCCCGGCATCGGCGTTCAATCCCGAGATGCCGCCGATCCGCAAAACCGCACAAGATCTGACCCGAATCTCCGGGTTGTCCGAGGTGGTCGCGCGCTGCCGCGCCCTGCAGGGTTGGATCTCGCGCCGCGCGGCGGAATAAGGCAACGCCGCCCCGGTCAGCGACCGGAGCGGCGCACCCCAGGGAGGACCCTCAGATCTCGTTCTTCGCCATCTGGTCGGCGATATACTCCGCCTGCCGGATCGCCAGCGCCACGATGGTGAGCGTCGGGTTCTCCGCCGCGCCGGTGGTGAACTGGCTGCCGTCCGAGATGAACAGGTTGGCGATGTCGTGGGCCTGGCCGTGTTTGTTCACCACGCCGTCGCTCGCCTTCTCGCTCATCCGGTTGGTGCCGAGATTGTGGGTCGACGGATAAGGCGGCGTACGGAACGTCTTCACCGCGCCCACCGCGTCATAGACCGCGCTGCCCTGCGTGAATGCGTGCTCGCGCATCGCGACGTCATTCGCATGGTCGTCGAAATTCACGTTGGGCACCGGCAGGCCGTACTGATCCTTCTCCGTGGCGTGCAGAGTGACGCTGTTCTTCTCCTGCGGCATATCCTCGCCCACCAGCCACATGCCGGCCATGTTGGCGTAGCCTTCCATCGCTGACGAGAAGTCGCGGCCCCAGGCGCCGGGGTCGAGGAACGCGGCCATGAACGGCACGCCCAGTGACAGCGTCTCCATCTCATAGCCGCCGACGAAGCCGCGGTCGGGCTTGAACGCCGATTCATCGCGGATGATGCCGGCCATGGTGGTGCCGCGATACATGTGCACCGGCTTGTCGAAGATCGCATAGACCGACCCCGTCATGTGCCGCATGTAGTTCTTGCCCACTTGTCCCGACGAGTTGGCCAATCCGTCGGGGTATTTCGACGTGGCGGAATTGAGCAGCAGCCGCGGACTCTCGATCGAGTTGCCGGCCACCGCCACCACCCTCGCCAGCTGCACCTGCCGCTTGCCGTCCTTGTTGGCATAAAGCACGCCGGTCACCTTGCCGCTATCGTCGTGCTGGATCTGCAGCGCCTGGCTGCTCGGCCGCACCTCGAGATTGCCGGTCGCCTCGCCCTTCGGGATCTCGGTATAGAGGGTCGACCACTTGGCGCCCGACTTGCAGCCCTGGAAGCAGAAGCCGATCTGCTGGCAGGCGCCGCGCCCGTCGCGCGGTTGCGAGTTAATCGCCATGTTGCCGGTGTGGAACTCCTTGTAGCCGAGCTTCTTGGCGCCGGCCGCCAACACCCGGAAGTTGTTGTTGCCCGGCAGGCGCGGAATGCCGTGCGTGCCGGTGACGCCCATCTTGTCTTCCGCCCTGTCGTAGTAGGGCTCCATCTCGGCGAGCGAGATCGGCCAATCCAGCAGGTTGGCGCCGGCGATGTCGCCATAGGTCGACTTCACCTTGAACTCGTGCTCCTGGAACCGCAGCGAGGCGCCGGCCCAATGCACGGTCGATCCGCCGACCGCCTTCACGATCCATGCCGGCAGGCCGGCGAAATCCTTCGCCACCCGCCAGTTGCCGGAGGTCGTGCGCTTGTCGAGCCAGGAGATCTGGCCGAAGCTCGACCATTCGTCGTTGACGAAGTCCTCGATCTCGTGGCGGCCGCCCGCTTCCAGCAGCACCACCTTGACGCCCTTCTGCGCGAGCTCGTTGGACAGGGTTCCGCCGCCAGCGCCGGAGCCGATCACCACCACGACGCTGTCGTCGTTCAGTTCAAATTTTGTGGCCATGATGGTTCTCCCTAAGCGTCCTGCAGCCAGTCGATGTCGCTGAAGCCGCGATTAATGTAGCCGCCCAGCTCCGCTGAGGGTCCTTCGTAGCCCAGCACCTTCCAGACATCGGGGTTGTTGTAGATGCCGGTGACGCATTCGCCGCGGACGGCCTGGAACGGCGCGGAGGTCTCGATCTGCTTCAACACCGCTTCCTGGCCCGCTTCGTCCAGCGTGTCGAACTTCTTGCTCTTGAGTGTCGCGGCGCCTTCTTGCAGCGAGCGCAGCAGCGCGGGATCGGCCGCCGCTTTCTCGTCGAGCGAGTAGACGACCTTGCCGTAGATCGCATCGTCCAGCATGGCGTGCGGATAGGTCGCGCGCGCCATGCGCACCAGCATCGCCGCCTCGTCGCCGGTCAGCGCCTTGGTCGACATGGCCCAGGCGCCGTTGCCGCCGATCACCAGGTTGCCGCCCACCGCCACCGCGATTGCGCCGGCGGAGCTCGCCGCCAGGAAGGCTCGGCGATCCATCATCGTCGTCGACATTTCGTATCCTCCACTCGTTTGCGCCGCGTGTGCCGCGGTCGATTGTTCTTGGTCAGCGATAGCGCCCGTGTTCCTGCAAGACCTCGATCTTGTAGCCGTCGGGATCCTGGACGAAAAAGAACTTGGCCATCAGCGCGCCGTCGCGCTGGAATTCCTTGATCGGATTGGGATTGAGCCCGCGCTCCACGAAGCGCCGATGCTCGCTGTCGAGATCGGGCACCGTGACCGCGACATGGCCGTAGCCGTCGCCGTGCGTGTACGGCTCGGCGCGGCCGTGGTTCCACGTCAGCTCGATCTCGAAATCGTTTTCCGGATTGCGCAGGTAGACCAGCGTGAAGCCGTCGAAATCGAACCGGTCGGCCGATGTCAGCCCGAACGCCGCCTCATAGAACTTCATCGACGCGTCCAGGTCGCGGACGCGGATCATGCTGTGGATGACTTTGGCCACTGGCTTCTCCCAAGCCTTCGTCCGAAAGCTTAGGAGTCCCGCTGGCCGGCGGGTGTTATCCGATTACTACAGTGCGGTTTCTTGCCGCGCTTCGCAGTGCAGCATAGTCACGCCACCTGTTTCTCTTCGGTTAGGTCGCTCTGGGCGGACTGGACAAGGTTCATGCCCTGATTGCGCTCGATGTACACCGCGCAGGTCACGCGCAGCAACGAGGTGAAATTGCCGACCTCCCCGCGCAGCTCCAGCACCTCATCGTGCAAGGTGCTGATGAAGCGACCGGTCGACATATTCTGGCTCTTGGCGATCTGGTCCAGGATCGACCAGAACAGCGCTTCGAGCCGGATGCTGGTGCTGAAGCCGCTCAGCCGCACCGAGCGGGTGATTGTCTGGTAGATGGCGGGATCTTGGCTGGCGAACACGTGGCACATGACGGTGGCTCCTCCCAGGTCAGCCCGTTTGCGGGCCTGTCATGCTTGCGTCTTGGCGGACATTCCCATGCGCAGGCTAGGGGCAAGACTAAACCCTCTGCGACCGCAATCAAGTCGCCCAAGGATCAAGGTTGACCGGGTCAAGGTGGATTGGTTCGGAATGGCCTAGCGCCGGGTCTTAAGATACTCGATGACCAGCCGGCGCTTGTCGGGATCGGCTTGCTTGTAGGGCATGACCGCGCCGGGGATGACGGACTGCGGATCGGCCAGCCAGCGGTCGAGCGTGCTTTCGTCCCAGACGATGCTGCCGCTGCCCTTGGCGAAGGCCTCCGAGTATTTGAACTCCCCCACCTCGCCCGCCTTGCGCCCGACCACCCCGAACAGGTTCGGCCCCTGCCGTTTCCCGCCATCCGCCGCCGCGACGTGGCAGGTGCCGCAGGATTTCTTGAACTGCGCCTCGGCGCCGGCGAGATCGACCGAGTCAGCGCTGGCCGGCCCCCACGCCGCGACCCAACCCAACAAACCCAGAAACCAGCGATGGCGCATGGTGTCTCCCAGCAGGTGCGAGACCGCCAGTTTATTCGTACAGACGCACAAACGGTGTTAGCGGCATACTACAACAGCGGTACGCGTGCGGGCCGCACGCGTCAACGCCACCGGACAAGGGAGGGAAAAATGGGAAAGATCATCATGGCTGCGGCCAGCATTCTGCTCATTGTCTCCGGACCGTCGGCAATCGCAGGCAACATGACCTTGAAGCTGGTGGAACGCGCGACCACTGATGCCGTCACCGATCTCGGCGCGAAGGATGACAGCGCCGGCGATCTCCTCACCTTCGCCAACGAGATCTATGACGAGAGCAACGCCAACAAGCTCGGCGACGACAACGGCTGGTGCATCCGCACCGTTCCGGGCAAGGCGTGGGAGTGCTTCTGGACGCTCACCCTGGCGGACGGCCAGCTCACCGTCGAGGGGCCGTTCCTTGATGCGGGTGACTCCACCCTCGCGGTGACCGGCGGCACCGGGAAGTATTCCGGCGTGCGTGGCGAGATGAAGCTTCATGCCCGCAACGACAAGGGCACCGAATACGACTTCATCTACAGCCTCTCGCAATAGCGAGAGCACCGCGGCCACCAACCGCGGCACCTTGTACCGTCACAATTTTGGGGGTTGCGAAATAGCGCTCCCTCATGGCTGGCTGGCCTCCGGTCGAGACCAGGAGCGCCAAGATGCCCGACTTCCACACCTGGATATCCTTCGTCGCCGCGACGGAGGCCTTGCTCATCATTCCCGGCCCGACGGTGCTGCTGGTCATCAGCTACGCCCTGGCGCAGGGCAAGCGCTCCGCCTGGGCCACGGTGCCGGGAGTCGCAGCCGGAGACTTCACCGCGATGGCGCTGTCCCTGCTGGGCCTGGGTGCGGTGCTCGCCGCCTCGGCCGAGTTGTTCACCGCGCTGAAGCTGGCCGGGGCCGCCTACCTGATCTATCTCGGCATCAAGGTGCTGCGCGCACCAGTTCCGGAGACGCTCGACGAGAACGCGCCGCGCGAAAGCTCCCCCTGGCGCATCACGGCACACGCTTACGCCGTCACGGCGCTCAATCCCAAGAGCATCGTCTTTTACGTCGCGTTCTTCCCATTATTCTTGAGCGCCCACCTGCCGCTCCTGCCGCAGGTCGTGGTCCTCGGCGGCACCTTCCTGGTGATGGCGACCGTCAACGCCGTTCTCTACGCCCTGCTGGCGGGCCAGGTGACGCGCTTCCTGAAGGGCTATCGCGCCCGCAGGAACCTGAACCGTGCAGCCGGTGGCATCCTGCTGGTGACCGGAGGCATCCTCGGCCTCGCCCGCCGCACAGCATGAGCGTCATGCCCGATCTTCAGATCTGGATCGCGTTCGTCCTCGCTGCCGAGGCGCTGCTGATCCTGCCCGGCCCGACCGACATGGTGGTGGTGAGCTATGCCCTCACCCAGGGCAAGCGCTCGGCCTGGGCCAGCGTGCCGGGCGTGACGCTCGGCGACGCCACCGCGCTGATCCTGTCGCTGCTCGGGCTCGGCGCGATCCTGATGGCGTCGGCCGAACTGTTCAACATCCTGAAGATCGCCGGCGCGCTCTACCTCGTCTATCTCGGCATCAAAACTTGGCGCGCGCCGGTGCCGGAGACGCTCGACGACGGCGCGCCGCTGCAGCATGGCCGCTGGCGCATCATGGCGCATACCTACATGGCGACCGCGCTCAATCCTGGTGGGATCGTCTTTTACGTCGCCTTCTTCCCGCAGTTCCTGAGCGCGGAGAAGCCACTCCTGAACCAGGTCGCGGTGTTCGGCGCGACTTTCATCGTGATGGGCACCCTCAACTCCATCCTCTACGCCACGCTGGCGCTGCAGGTGCGGCGCCTCATCACAAGCTATCGCGCGCGCAAGAACATGAACCGCGCCACCGGCGGCTTCCTGATCGCGATGGGCGGCCTGGTGGGCTTGGCGAAGCGCGCGGCCTGATGGAGAGAGCGAATGCCTGAACTCCACACCATGGGCGCCTTCATCACCGCTGCAATCCTGCTGCTGGTGATGCCCGGCCCGACCGATACGCTGGTCGTGAGCTACGTCCTGACCCGGGGTCGCCGCTCTGCGCTCGCCAGCGTTCCGGGCGTCTGCCTCGGCTACATTGTGTCGCTCACGCTGACGCTGCTTGGCCTCGGCGCGTTGCTGATGACGTCCGCCGAGCAGTCTAACGCGCTGAAGATCGCCGGCGCCGTCTACCTCATCTACCTCGGCATCAAGACCTGGCGCGCGCCGGTGCCGGAGACCTTGGAGGACGACGGCCGGCTGGCGCGCGACAGATGGCGCATGTTCACGCAGGCCTTCGTCGTGACCGCGCTCAATCCGGCCGGCATCATGTTCTACGTCGCGTTCTTTCCACAGTTCATTGACGTCGAGCGGCCGCTGCTGCCGCAGATGGTCGCCTGGGCACGTGCTTCGTCATCCTCGGCACCCTCAACTCCGCGCTCTATGCCACCCTAGCCGCGCAAGTGCGCCGCTTCATCCACAGCTACCGCGCCCGCAGGAACATCAACCGCGCCACCGGCGGCGTCCTGATCGCGATGGGTGGCATGCTGGGCCTCGCCAAGCGCGCGGCGTGACGGATGACGACGCCCATTCTCTTTCCGTCATTGCCGGGCGAGGAGCAGCGCGACGAGACCCGGTGATCCAAGTGTCGATCCGCCGCTTGCACGCGAATTTGGATGGCCGGATCTTCGTCCGGCCAGGACGGAAAAGTGAGAAACCTTCCTCGCCGCTCAGCCGGCCATGACGTCAAAGGAAAGTATCCAGTGAGGCACTTCGCATGACCAATCTCGACATCGCCCGCCTGCGCGCGGATACGCCGGCCTGCGAAAAGCTGATCCACTTCAACAACGCCGGCTCTTCCTTGATGCCGACGCCGGTCTATCAGGCGGTGCTGGATCACCTGGCGCTGGAGCAGACCATCGGCGGCTATGACGCGGAGGACAAGGCCGAACCGGCGCTGGAGGATTTCTACGACGCCTTCGCCGCGCTGCTGAACTGCCATCGCTCCGAGATCGCCTATGTCGAGAACGCCACCCGCGCCTGGGACATGGCGTTCTATTCCTTGCCGTTGAAGGAGGGCGACCGCATCCTCACCGTCGAAGCGGAGTATGTCAGCAACTTCCTCGCCTTCCTGCACCAGGCCAGGCGCCGTGGGCTCGAGATCGACGTGGCGCCGTGCGACAGCAGCGGTCAGGTCGACCTCGATGCCATGGAGCGCCTGATCGGTCCGAAGACCAGGCTCATCGCCATCACCCACATCCCGACCCAGGGCGGCCTGGTCAACCCGGCCGAGGAGATCGGCAAGATCGCGCGTCGCCACGGCATCACCTATCTGCTCGATGCCTGCCAGTCGGTCGGCCAGATGCCGCTCGACGTTCAGAAGATCGGCTGCGACCTGCTCTCCGGCACCGGCCGCAAGTTCCTGCGCGGCCCGCGCGGCACCGGCTTCCTCTACGTCTCCAAGAAGATCATCGACCGCCTCGACCCGCCCTTCATCGACCTGCACGCAGCCACCTGGACCGATGCGCGCACGTTCAAGCTAAGCCCCGATGCACGGCGGTTCGAGAACTGGGAGAGTTATGTCGCGGGCCGCGTCGGCCTGCGCGCCGCCGTGCGCTACGCGCTCGAGCTTGGCCTCGAGCCGATCCGCGCGCGCGTCACCCTGCTGGCCGATCGCCTGCGCACGGACCTTGCGGAGTTGCCAGGCGTCACAGTCCAGGACCTCGGCCGCGTGCGCTCCGGCATCGTGACCTTCACCAAGGACGGCGAGCAACCGCGCGACATTCAGGCTCGCCTGCGCGCCGCCAATATCGGCGTCTCGGTGTCGAGCAAGTCGTCGGCCCAGCTCGATTTCGGCCGGCGGGGGCTGAGCCAGGTGGTGCGCGCGTCGGTGCACTACTTCAATACCGAGGAAGAGACCGGCACCTTCTGCAAGGTGCTCGGCTCTCGTGCGTAATGCGTCGCCTCCCCCCTTATGGGGGAAGGACGCGAAGCCTTGGCGAGCAGGGCGACCCTCGGGTCGATAGAGCCCCTCGACGCATCATCAGCTGCGGGCGACTACCCGGTCCATGGCCGCGGTGGCGTCGCGAGACACCTGGCTCGCCGTCGACTGCAACGTGCTCAGGCGCCCCATCAAACGCTGCAGGTCCGCGGCCCGGTCGACATCGATCGGGGCCGATCCGCGTTGCGCAGTGTCGAGCTTGGACAGCAGATCTCCGACCCTCTTGTTGCAGGCCGCCGCTTCCCGGTTGGCCGCGACCAGCAGGCTTTGCAGCTGCTTCAGGAGCGCCTCGGTGTCCGGCGCATCGCGCGATGCGCTCTTGCCGAGCGAAGATGGCGACCCACGGCAGCGCTTGTTCGCCGAAAGACAATGAACCAGGCTGCCGACGCGGAAGTTCACCGTCGCGCCCTGGCCCTCCGGCATCGCGCTGACCTGTACGCGTGCGCCTTCGAAAGCGTGCCGCAGCAGGCTGCCGACCTCGTCGGAGTTCCGCTGCGCGATCGCATCGGCCAGCCTTGCGGCCTTCGTCTGGTCCTGAACAATGGACGCGAGGATGTGCTGTGACGCCTCGATGCCTTGATCGTTCGCGGCGGCGTTCATGAATTTCGGCATCAACTCGGTGATTTTTCGCAGGATGGCGTCCAGCTTGTCTGCCTGCACCTTCAGCTTCTGGACCTGCTCCTCGATCGCGTCGATCTTGTCCTCCAGCTCGCTCTTCCTGTTCTTGAGCTGATCATTGAGCGGCGCACTCTGGGCCGCGACCGAGTTGAGCTGCACCCCGAGGTCCCTGGTCGCCCGCGCGGCGTCTTTGACCCGTGCCGATTCCTTGACGGCGAACTGGTCGAGCTTTTGCAGCGCCGCGGCGGCCGCATCACGCAAGGCATCGGGCGTGTCCGCGTGCGCCGGCATCGCGCTGCAGAACAGCAGTCCGAGGAGCCCGAGCAGAAAGCCATTGCGTCTCATTCGGCCCCCCTTCCGAAGCCGCGCACGCTCTATAGGGTGCCCGGATACGTCCCCCCGTCGACCAGGATGTTCTGCCCGACGATGTAGCCGGCATGCTGGCTGCACAGGAACGCCGCGACCGCGCCGAACTCCTCCGGCGTGCCGAAGCGGCCGCTGGTTTCAGCAGCCTTGGCCTCCGCGAGCGCCGTGTCGAGGTGCACGCGGCGCGCACGTGCATCGGCCTCGGTCAGCTTGATCAGGCGGTCAGTCTCGTGCGAGCCGGGCAGCAGGTTGTTGATCGTCACGTTGTATTTCGCGACCTCGCGCGACAGGCCGGCCACGAAGCCGGTCAAGCCGGCGCGCGCACCGTTCGAGAGCCCGAGGCTCGGATACGGCGACTTCACCGCCGCCGAGGTGACATTGACGATCCGGCCCCAGCGCCGGTCGATCATCCCGTCCACCACCGCCTTGATCATCAGGATGTGGGTGATCATGTTGTTCTGCACCGCCTGGTGCCATTCGACCTCGCTCCAGTCACGGAAGTCGCCGGCCGGCGGGCCGCCGGAATTGGTGATGAGGATGTCCGGGTTGTTGCAGGCGGCCAGCACCGCCTGCCGTCCCTCCGCGGTCGTGACGTCCGCCACCACCGCGGTGACCCGGTTGCCGCTCTCCTTGCGGATTTCCTCCGCGGTCTCGGCCAACTGCGCCAGGTGGCGGGCAGCGATGGTGATCTTCACCCCTTCGCGCGCCAGGGCCTCGGCGCAGGCCTTGCCCAGCCCCTTGCTCGCGCCGCAGATGATGGCCCTCTTGCCGGCAATTCCGAGATCCACGATTCAGCCCTCCCAGAGCGCGCGTTACGGAGCCTCGCAACCCTTTTAAGTCAAGCACTTGGGCGCGTCCATGGGGCACAAGTCCTTCTCGCTTGCCGGGCCGGGCGGAACGGCCTAGGTTGCGATGCAGCAGACAGATATCCACAGAGATTTTGAGGCCCATGTCGGATCGCTTTCAGCAACTCCTGAGCAGCCGCCCCTTCCTGATGGCGGATGGGGCCACTGGCACCAACCTGTTCGCGGCTGGCCTGATGACCGGCGACGCGCCGGAGATGTGGAATTTCGAGCATCCGGAGCGGATCGAGGCGCTGCACCAGTCGTTCGTCGATGCGGGCGCCGACCTGTTCCTGACCAACTCGTTCGGCGGCACCCGCTACCGGCTGAAGCTGCACAATTTCCAGGACAGGGTGCGCGAGATCAACCGCGAGGCCGCCCGCATCGGCCGCCGCATCGCCGACAAAGCGAAGCAGGAAAAGGGCCGCGACGTGATCGTGGCCGGCTCGATGGGTCCGACCGGAGAGCTCTATGAGCCGCTGGGTCCGCTCACCATCGACGACGGCGCGAACGCTTTCGCTGAGCAGGCGCGTGCCCTGGCCGAGGGTGGCGTCGACGTGCTGTGGATCGAGACCATGTCCTCCAAGGAGGAAGTGACCGCCGCCGTGAAGGGCGCCGCGGTCACCGGCCTGCCGATCGTCGCCACCTGCTCGTTCGACACCAACGGCCGGACCATGATGGGTCTGACGCCCGCCGATTTCGTCGCCTTCGTGCATGAGCTGGACCCGAAGCCGCTGGCCTACGGCGCCAATTGCGGCGTCGGCGCGCCGGACCTCGCCGTCACCATCACGCAGCTGGCGGCTGCAGCACGGCCGGGCGACGTGATCGTCGCCAAGGGCAATTGCGGCATCCCGTACTACGAGGAAGGTCACATTCGCTACAACGGCACGCCGGAGCTGATGGCGGAATACGCCAGGGTCGTGCGCGATGCCGGCGCGAAGATCGTCGGCGGCTGCTGCGGCACCTCGCCGGAGCACCTGCAGGCGCTGCGCAATTCGCTCGACCATCACCAGCCGGGCGAGATGCCGACCGTCGACAACATCGTGACGCGCCTCGGTCCCATCACCTCGAAGGCGGCGGCGACCCTCGGCCAGGAACAGCCCGGCGGCGGCCGACGAAACCGGCGGCGCGCGAACGGGGCCGACCCCCACCCAAACTTCTGACCAACAAGAACTACAAAATCAGAGTCTTTCGATGTCTTCTTTAAGCGGCGCGCTCACTGAAGTCGTGGCGCGGGTGTTCAGCGATCTTGGCCTGCCGGCCGAATATGGCCGCGTCACCGTCTCCAATCGTCCGGACCTCGGCCAGTTCCAGTGCAACGGCGCCCTCGCCGCGGCCAAGGCCGCCAAGCAGAACCCGCGCGCCATCGCCGAGCAAGTGATGGCGAAGCTTCAGGCCCTGCCCCAGCTGCGCGACATCTCGCTGGCCGGCCCGGGCTTCATCAACCTGTCACTAACCGACAAGGCGCTCGCCGAACACGCCAACAAGGTCGCGGCCGATGACCGTCTCGCTGTCCCCACCAAGAAACGCGAGATGGTGGTGATGGACTACGGCGGCGCAAACATCGCCAAGACCATGCATGTCGGCCACCTGCGTGCCGCCATCATTGGCGAAGCGCTGCGGCGCCTGTTCATCTTCGCCGGCGACGAGGTGGTCGGCGACGTGCACATGGGCGATTGGGGCCTGCAGATGGGTATGATCATCTCCGAGCTGGAGATCCGCCGGCCCGATCTGCCCTACTTCGATCCCAACTTTAAAGGACCGTACCCGAACGCGAGCCCGGTCACCGTCGACGAGCTGGAAGAGGTCTATCCAACCGCCGCGGCCGCCTGCAAGGCCGATCCGGCGCGCATGGAGAAGGCGCGCGTGGCGACCGCTGAGCTGCAACAGGGCCGGCCCGGCTATCGCGCCTTGTGGCAGCATTTCTTCGATGTCTCGGTCGAGGCGATGAAGCGCGACTATGGTGCGCTCGGCGTCCACTTCGATCTGTGGAAGGGCGAAGCCTGCGTCGATCCGCTGATCGCACCGATGGTCGACAAGATGAAGGCCATAGGCATCGCGCGTGAGGATCAGGGCGCGCTGATCGTTCCGGTCGCCAAGCCCGACGACAAGAAAGAGATTCCCCCGTTGATCCTCATCAAGCGGGACGGCGCGGCGATGTACGGCACCACAGACCTCGCCACCATCGTCGACCGGGTGCACGAGCAGAACCCCGACTTCATCCTCTACGTCGTCGACCAGCGCCAGCACCTGCATTTCGAGCAGGTGTTCCGCGCCGCCATCATGGCCGGCATCAACGGCAAGGCGCGGATGGAGCATCTTGGCTTCGGCACCATGAACGGGCCGGACGGCAAGCCGTTCAAGACCCGCGCCGGCGGCGTGATGAAGCTGCAGGATCTGATCGCGATGATGAGCGGCGCCGCGATGGCGCGGCTCAACGAACAGGGTCTCGCCACCGACTACGACCCGGCCGAGCGGCAGGAGATCGCACGCCGCGTCGGCCTTGCCGCGCTGAAGTTCGCCGACCTCAGCAATCATCCGGTCGCAAACTACGTGTTCGATCTCGACCGCTTCGTGCGCTTCGAGGGCAAGACCGGCCCGTACCTGCAATACGCCGCCGTGCGCATCAAATCGATCTTGCGCAAGGCCGAGGCGCAGGGCGAGAAGCCCGGCAGGATCCTGCCGCCGGAACCCGGCGAGCGCGATTTGCTGCTGGCGCTCGGGGCCCTGCCCGACGCCATCGCCGCGGCGTACGAGGAGCGCGGCCCCAACAAGATCGCGGATTACGCGTTCGGCTTGGCACAGACCTTCAGCAGCTACTACAACCAGTTCCATATCCTGAGCGAACAGGACAAGGCGCTGCTGCAATCGCGCCTGGCGCTGTGCGCGGTGACGCTGCGGACGCTGGAACTGTCGCTCAGCCTGCTCGGCATCGAGGTGCCGGAGCGGATGTAGCGCGATGGTGATCGATCTTCCCTCGGAGCTGATCGATCGCCTGCGCGCCGCCCAGCGCATCGTCGCCTTCACCGGCGCCGGCATCTCCGCGGAGAGCGGCCTCTCCACCTTCCGCGACAAGCAAACCGGCCTCTGGGCCAAGTACCGCCCCGAAGACCTCGCGACCCCGCAAGCGTTCCAGCGCAATCCGCGCATGGTGTGGGAGTGGTACGAGTGGCGCCGCGGCGTCGCCGCAAAGGCCGAGCCGAACCCGGGGCACTATGCGCTGGCACAGATCGAAGCAGCGCATCCCGGCTTCTTCCTTGCGACCCAGAATGTCGATGGCCTGCATGCCCGTGCCGGCAACCGCAACCTGGTCGAGTTGCACGGCAACATTCGCCGCACCATCTGCTTTGACCATCGTCATCCCGCGGACAGCTGGGCGCCGACTGACGAGCCGCCGCCGCGCTGCGCGCACTGCGGCAGCCTGCTACGGCCCGACGTGGTGTGGTTTGGCGAACCGCTACGCGGCGATGCCCTCGTCCGCGCGCAGCAAGCGGCGGCGCAATGCGACCTGTTCCTCAGCATCGGCACGTCAACGATGGTCTACCCGGCCGCCGAGTTGCCCTTCATCGCCGGCTCCAACGGCGCGACGGTGATCGAGATCAATCCCGACTTCACGCCGCTCAGCAAGCTGGCGAATTTTGTGCTGCGGGAGAAGGCAGGCACCGCACTGCCGGCAATCGCGGCGGCGATGCTCGACTAATTCGCACCAGTTTCGCCACCCTCAACCGTCATCCCGGCCTTGAGCCGAGGTGACGAAGGAGTGGGCTGTGTCGGTGCGCCTTACGCTGCCATCGCCTTCAGGCCGATCGCGTAGTAGTCCGCCAGCGAATGCAGCGCATGGGCGCAGTCGCCATTGAACGAGCTGCCGTGCATGACGCCCAGCGTGCGCGGCTCCAGGTCCGCGAGCTTGCGGATGGTCGGCGCGGTGGCGGCGCCGACGCTGGTGGCGTGGAAGATCTCTTCCGCATCGATCGCCGGGCCGACGATGTCCCTGCTGGTCAGCGCCGGTCCGTCGCCGAGATGGGTGAGCAGGTCGCCGCACAGCAGCGTGCCGGTCGTCTCCTCGTACAGCACGCCGGCTTCCCAGCAATGCGGCACATGCGGCGTGTCGAGATAGCGCACGCGCTTGCCGCCAAGATCGAGCACCTCGCCGTTATTCAGCGCGCGCGGCTCGCGGTCGGCCAGATCGTTCAGCGACACGGCGCAGGCGATCTGGCCATGCGCGACCTGCGCGCGCGGCGCAGCCTCCAGCCACTTGTTCATCGCGCCGCACTCGTCGGCTTCGACGTGCCCGAAGGTGACCCAACGCAGGCTGTCCACCGGCACGATCTTCGAGACCGCGGCCGACACCAGCGGGAAGATCCCGCGCATGCCGGTGTGGAACAGCAGCGGCTGGTCGGCCTTCACCAGGAACTGGTTGAAGGTGAAGCCGGCCGGCGGCGCCACCTCGGCCATGTAGGTCGACAAGCGATAGATGCCGTCGGCGATTTCGTCGATGCGCGTTTCCATCTTCCTCTCCCAGCTAGTCCTTGCGCGTTAGCCGCGCGTGAATCAGTTCGGCGATCGTCTCCGCGGCTTGATCGAGCGTGAGACCAACGCCCTGCAGCGCGCGACAGACACCGATATCCAGCAGCGCGGCCGCCATGCGAATGAGATCGCGGTCGATCGCGAACGGCGCGAGCGCGGCGCGGGTCAGTTCGACGCGGTGCTCCTGGTCCTCGTCGACGAACTTGCGCACGATCGGCGAGCGGTCCCGATCGGGCCGCACCATGTCCAATCCCACCCGATCCTGATGATCGAACAACGCGTGCGCGAGGCGGACCAGCCGCTCCTTCATGGTCGGCACGCCGGCGAAGATCGCCTCGGTCGGCGGCGGATAGGCCGCCATCACCATCTGCCCGCAGGCCACGACCGTATCATCGAGGGTCGGGAAATGGTGATAGACGGTCCCGATCCCCACGCCCGCCCGCTCCGCGATCTGCGTCATGGTGGTGGCGGCGATGCCCTGCTCGCCATGCAGCGCAAACGTCGCCCGGACCAGCCGCCGCCGCGTCTCCTCCGCGTTTTCCGCCCGGCGCTTCAGTTGATAGGGTCGGCGTTTCACGAGCGTCTTTCATTTCGTAGAGGACTTATTCATTGAATATTATTTCGGTGAAAAAGAGTCAAGCCAGACCGCATCATGACAATTTGTCTGCATTGACAGATCGTCCAGTCAGCGCGCAAATAGCGCCATGAAGGACATCTTCGCCGTTCACCGACCGATCGCCCAGGCGATCGCCGCCCTGCTCCACCCGCATGCCGAGGTGGTGATCCACGACCTGCGCAGCGGTCATATCGTCGACATCTGGAACGCCTTCTCGCACCGCAAGGCCGGCGATGAATCGCTGCTCGGCGACGATATCGAATTGCATCTCGACCGCGACGTGTACGGGCCGTACGACAAGGCGAACGTCGACGGCGCGCGGCTCAAGTCGATCACCGCGGCGCTGCGCGACGACAAGGGCAAGCGCATCGGGCTGATGTGCGTCAACATGGACGTGTCGCAGTTCGACCAGGCGATCAAGCTGCTCTCCGCCTTCGCCGCGCCGAGCGAGCCGCGGCCGGAGGCGATGTTCCGCCAGGACTGGCGCGAGCACATCAACCTCCTCATCCGCGCTTTCCTCGAGACCAAGCGCAAGGCGCTGAAGGCGCTCGACCGCGAGGAGCGCATCGCCTTGATCGCGGAGATCGACGCGGCGGGCCTGTTCGCCGCCCGTAACGCCGCCCCGCACGTCGCGAGCGCGATGAACGTCTCGCGCGCCACCGTCTACGCGCTGCTCAACGCCGCACGCAATTCCAGCATGAAGGCCGCCCAATGACCCTGCTCCCCGATTTCAACCTCGAAGTCTATCTCGGCAAGTGGGAGTTCGCCGCCCGCTGGCACATGACGCCGTCGGACGCGCAGACCCTGACCATCAAGGAGCTGCTGGCGCTGGCCGATCCAGACGACCGCGCGGCCTGGGAGGAGATGCCGCTCAGCTACATCGAGACCTGGGGCACGCCCAAGCTGCGCGCCGCCATCGCCGCAACCTACCGGGGCGTGGCGAGCGACGACGTGCTCGCCTTCGCCGGCGCCGAGGAAGGCATCTATTGCGCCATGCACACCTTGCTCACCAAGGACGACCACGCGATCGTCATCACGCCGAACTACCAGTCAGCGGAGCAACTGCCGCTGGCGTTGTGCGCGACCGAGGGCGTCGCGTTGCGAGCGGACCGCAACTGGGACCTCGACCTCGAGGAGCTGGCGGCCAAGATCCGGCCGAATACCAAGCTTATCTCGATCAACTTCCCGCACAATCCGACCGGAAAGGTGATCGACCGCGCCACCTTCGATGCGCTGGTCGCGCTGTGCCGGAAACACGGCATATGGCTGTTCTCCGACGAGGTCTATCGCGGGCTGGAGCTGGATCACGCCAAGCAGTTGCCGGCGGCGGTCGAGGCCTACGAGCGCGGCCTGTCGCTCGGCGTCATGTCCAAGGCTTATGGCCTGCCCGGCCTGCGCGTCGGCTGGATCGCGTGCAAGGACCACGGGCTGCTCTCGCGCATGGAGCACATGAAGCACTATCTCTCGATCTGCAATGCCGGGCCGAGCGAGCATCTTTCGATTATCGCGCTCAAGGCGCGTGACAAGGTGATCGGCCGTAACCTCGCGCTGCTCAAGGTCAACGTCGAGTTGGTCGACAGCTTCTTCAACGAATTCCCCGGCTGGTTCGAATGGCGGCGGCCGGACGGCGGGTGCGTCGCCTATCCGCGCTATCTGGGCCAGGACGGCGTGGAGACCTTCTGCCGTCGCTTGGTGGAAGAGGTCGGCGTGGTGCTGCTGCCGGCGTCGATCTACCGCTCGAGCCTTACCCCGACGCCGCCCGACCGCTTCCGCATCGGCTTCGGCCGCTTCTATACCAAGGACGGGTTGAATGTGATGCGGAATTTCCTGCTGCAGAACCGCTCCGCCGCATGACGCAGTTGCGCTACGCCATCGTCGACGTCTTTGCGGAGGCGCCGCTGCAGGGCAACCCGGCGGCCATCGTGTTCGACGCCGACACGCTCGACGGCACGCGCATGCAGGCGATCGCACGCGAGTTCAACCTGTCCGAGACGGCGTTCATTCTGAAGCCGCAGGACCCCGCGCATACCGCGCATGTGCGGCTGTTCACGCCAGCCGATGAAGTGCCGTTTGCCGGCCACCCCAACATCGGTGCCGCCTTCGCTCTGGCCAGCGACCGGCCCATCAAGACCGACGAGCTCGTATTCGAGGAGAAAGCTGGCTTAGTCCGCCTGCGGCTCGACCGCGTTGGCGACAAGGTCGTAGGCGCATCTCTCACCGCGCCGCAATCGCTCTCGACCCGGGAGGCGCCAAGCGTCGCGGCGGTCGCGGCCGCGCTTAACCTGGATGAGTCCGAGATCGTCACCAGCACCCACGCGCCGACCAATGCCACGGTCGGACTGGAGTTCATGTTTGCCGAGGTCCGCGACGTCGCGGCCCTCGGCAAGGCGCGCGTGCACCTGAAGGCCTTCGACCTGATCCGCGCCAGCCATCGCGTCGAGAGCGTGCATCTCTACGTGAAGTGGCCGAGCGACAACGGCGTGCGCATCCAGGCGCGCAACCTGTCGCCCTACGACGGTATCGGCGAAGACCCGGCCACCGGCAGCGCCACCGCCACGTTGACAGCGCTGCTGGCTCAACTGGATCTGCGCCCCGATAGCGACTTCCATCTGGAAGCCCGCCAAGGCGTGGAGATGGGCCGCCCCTCCCTGCTCCACGGCTACGCCGAGATGCGCCGCGGCAAGGTCGCCCCGCCTCGCATCAGCGGGCGGTGCGCGGCGGTGATGCAGGGTGTTCTGACTATCTCATGATCCGCCCGAGCGCGGAGAACCCGAGAATCTACTCGTTCCCCTGAACGCGCTCCAAGTGGGACGCGTCTGCCCGCGTCAGCGCGATCGCATCGGCAGTCGACATCGCGGTGCAGAACTCCCGGTGCATGCCGGCAATGCTCAGCGCATGCACGAGCTCCGGGTCATAGTCCTCGCCGTTCAGCCCGACCCGATTGCAGGTCGCGCAGGCGTCGTGCGCCAGATAGGTGTCGAACCCCATGTTGTTCGCCATCCGAACCGAGGTCTCGACACAGAAGTTGGTGAAGAAGCCGACGAACATCAGCCGGTTGATGCGCCGCCGCCGGAGCGCGACTTCCAAGCCGGTGCCGATGAACGCGCTGTTCGCAGACTTCGCAATGACAGGTTCGCCCGGCTTCGGCTCCAGGCCTTTGATGAAGCGACCAGTTTCAAGCCGCAACTTCAGCGGCGAGGCGGCCTCGAGCGAATCATGCGCCGTGAAATACACCGGCAGCTCTCGCTGTCGCCAGGCATCGAGCGCAGCAGCGATCTTCTGCTCTGCGGCGAGATTGTTGCGCCGTCCGGTCTTGCCGCCCCAATGCTGCAGCAGGTTGACGCCCTGCTGGACATCGATCAGCAGCAATGCTGAGTCGCGGTCGAACCTGCGGATCATGCTTCCTCCCTCGGCCGTGGCCTTTGCGGTCCAAAATTCCCTTATCTACAATGCGCTGCATAGGCTTGCCGCCCGTTCCACGCCTCAGAGCACGCTCTCGATCTCCGCGATGCTGTCGATCACCGCATGCGCCCCCGCCTCCAGCAGCGCTTCCTTGGGCGACACGCCGGTCAGCACGCCGATGGCGCGGCCGGCCTTGCCGGCGCGGGCCATGTGCATGTCGTGCGGGGAATCGCCTACCACCGCGAGATGCGGCAGGGCGACGCCGACCTGGCGCGCGAAAGCTTCGACCATGCCGCCCAGCGGCTTCACGCCGTGGCCGGTGTCGTAGCCGCAGATGAAGTCGAGATGGTGGGTCGCATTGGCGCGCCGCATGGCGGCGCGCGCCGCCTTCTCGCTATCCATGGTGGCAACGCCGAGACGCAGGCCACGCGCCTTGAGCCGGCCGAAAAACAGGTCGAGGTTCGTTACCGGTTCGATGCCGTTCGTCTGATGCTCCAGGAACATGTTGGAGACGTGCTGATAGACATCGTCCACGTCGGCACGCTGGATGAGGCCGCACCACACTTCCACGATCTCGCGGTTGCTGCCGGCGGCGATCGGCGACGACGGCCCATACTTGCCGGTTGCCGGATCCTTGCCGGAGTTTTCCATCAGGAACTTCGCGCGCTCGGCGTCGCCGCCGGCCACGAACAGGGCAGCCTGCTCGGTCAGCCCGGCCCAGGTATGATAGAAGTCGTAGAGGGTCCCGTCCTTGTCGAACAGGATGGCGGCGATCATGATTCTTGTTCTTTCACTCACATCGGCGGCGCGCCGTCGACCCTCGCATACTCGCTCTGGCGCAGCATACCGCGATAGATCTCGTGCTCGCCGACCACGCCGATCAGCACCCCGTCCTCGCCCAGCAGCACCATCGGGCGCTTGGTCTGCGAGCGCACGGTGACCGCGGCGCGCATCGGCGTGCGCTCGGTGCCGCAGATCATGACATGGTCCGGGAGCTTCGAGAGGTTGAGGTCGGTGGCATAGGGCACCAGCTCGCCGGGCTTGCCGTTGACCATGAGGTTGGTCGGCTTGCCGCGGCTGTCGATCTGGCAGCGGCATTTGCCGGCACGGTCAAGCTGGATGGTGGCGCCGCCCGGCTCGCGCGCCAGATCGCTGAGCGGCCGCATCAAGGTGCCACCCTTCAGCACGGTGAGCGGATTCATCGATGCCACGAACTGCCGGACATAGTCGTTGATCGGGTTGAGGATGATCTCCTCCGGCACGCCGAACTGCACCACCTTGCCCGCCTCCATGATGGCGATGCGGGTGCCGATCTTCAGCGCCTCGTCGAGGTCATGGCTCACAAACACGATAGTCTTCTTCAGCTTCTGCTGCAGCTCGATCAGCTCGTCCTGCAGGTGCTCGCGGATCAGCGGATCCAATGCCGAGAACGGCTCATCCATCAACAGGATGTCCGCCTCGGTCGCGAACGCGCGCGCCAGGCCGACGCGCTGCTGCATGCCGCCGCTGAGCTCGTGGGTGAACTTGTTGGCGAACTTGTCGAGCCGCACCAGCTTGATCTTGTCGTCCACGATGCGTTCGCGCTCGGCCTTGTCGAGACCGCGGATGTCGAGCCCGAACCCGACATTGTCGCGCACCGTCAGCCACGGCATCAGGCCGAACTGCTGGAACACCATGGAAATACGGTTGCGGCGCAGGCGGCGCAGCGTTTCTGGATCGCAGCTGGCGACATCGACCGTGCTGTTGCCGTCATGCACCAGCACCTTGCCGCGGCTGACCTTGTTGAGGCCGTTGATACAGCGGAGCAGCGAGGATTTGCCTGAGCCCGAGAGGCCCATCAACACCAGGATCTCGCCCTCTTTGACGAAGACAGAGGCGTCGTGCACCGCGATCAGGCAGTTGGTCTTGTCGAGGATGACGTCGCGGCCCTCGCCCTTGTCGAGCAGAGCGACTGCCTCCTCCGCGCGCAAGCCGAACACCACGTCGACATGCTCGAACGCGACGGCACTCAATGAACCGCTCATGGCCGCCCCCTATTTCCTGACCGAACGCTGCTTCATCACGCGATCGAGCGCGATGGCAAGGATAACGATCGCTAAGCCCGCCTCGGTACCCAACGGAATGTTGTTGGTCGCGAGCGCGCGCACCGTCGGCGCCCCGAGACCGCCGGCGCCCACCATGGACGCGATGACCACCATGGACAAGGACAGCATGATGCATTGGGTGATGCCGGCCATGATGGTGGGCAACGCAGCCGGCAGTTTCACCTTGAACAGCAGCTGCCAGCGCGTCGAGCCGAAGGACTCGCCTGCCTCGATCAAGGCCACCGGCACCTGGCTGATGCCGAGGTAGGTCAATCGGATCGGCGCCGCAACGGCGAAGATCACAGTCGCGAACATGCCCGGCACCGTGCCCAGGCCGAACAGGGCGAGCATAGGCACCAGGTAAACGAAGGTGGGCAGGGTCTGCATCATGTCGAGCACGGGCGCGATGGCGTGCCAGACCGCCGGCCGCCGCGCTGCCAGAATCCCGATCGGGACGCCGATCGCCAGCGAGACCAGCGTCGCGTAGACCACGAGCACCAGGGTCTCGACCATCGCCCCCCAAAGGCCGAGATTGAGGATGAACAGCAGACCGACCGCGACGAACAGCGTTATCTTCCAGTTGCGCTGTATGAGATGCGCGAGCGCTGCGATGATGACGAGAAGAACGAGCGGCGGGACGAGCAGAAGCAGGTCGGAGGATCCGTCGATCAGGGTCTTGAGAACCGACGAGATGGCGTCGAACAGCCACTCGAAATTGGCCGTCAGCCATTCGATGATCGCTTTCGACCATTGGCCGATCGGAATCTTATGCTCGGTGATCAGATCCTGAAGCTTCTGGAGCTGTTCCATGCGGCGTCCCCCATTGGCCGCCCCACCCGCCTCAGTGGCGCTGGCCCAGTCGTTTGAAGTCCTGACTTTGCAATGAGTAGCCCGACGACGGGCGGTCGCACAATGGGCGGCTCCGGCCTCCCCGCCGGAGCCGCCGATGCGACATCGATCTTAGAGGCCGAGGCTTTTCTTGACGGCCGGCAAGCCGTCCTGGCCGTCGGTCGTCTTGACGCCGGCAAGCCATGCGTCGAGCACGCCCGGATTGGCCTTCAGCCAGTCGGCCGAGGCCTTCTCGCCTTCCGCACCGCCGTCGATTGCTTCCATGATGGCGCTTTCCATCGGCAGGTCGAATTTGAGATTGGCCAACAGCTTGCCGACATTGGCGCACTCGGCGCTGTAACCCACGCGGGTCAGCGTCTTGATCTGCGCATCGCCGAAGCCGTCGTTCTCGAAGCCGGTCAGATAGACCAACTTCATCTTGCCCATCACCGGATGCGGCGCCCAGCCGAGGAACGCGATCCATTCCTGGTTCTTCATCGACTTCTCGGCCTGGGCGAGCATGCCCTGCTCAGAGGATTCCACCAGCGTCCAGCCCTGCAGGCCGTTGGCGGCATCATCGATCTTCGCCTGGACAATCTTGTTGCCGTCATTGCCCGGCTCAATGCCGTAGAATTTCTTGTCGAACTTGTCGCCGTTGGCCGCCAGATCCTTGACGTCCTTCACGCCGGCGGCCGCGACATAGTCGGGCACCACCGGGCCATAGCCAGCGCCGGTCAGGTTGGCATCGAGCATCTCCAGCGACTTGGCATCCAGGTAGGGCTGAACATTGGCCGAGTTGGATGGCATCCAGTTGTCGAGGAAGACATCGAGGTCCTTGTTCTTCAAGCTCTCCATGATGACCGGCAAGGCCAGAACTTGGTCCTCTGGCGCGTAGCCGAGGCCCTTCAAGACGGTCTTGAACAACCCGTTCTGCGCGGTGTTGTCGCTCCAGCCCACATCCGCAATGCGAACCTTCTTGCACGAGTCAGGTTCGGTGACCGCGGCCGGCGTAGCGGCGGCTTCCTGCGTCGCCGCCGGCTGCGCCTCGGTGGTGCTCGCCGGCGCGGTGCTCTCGGTTGAAGAAGCCTGCTCTTCCTTCTTCTCCTCGCCGCATCCGGCGAGAGTCAGAGCAAGCGCAATGGCCAAACCGCTAGCCGCAAGTCTCAAGGTATGCTTCACGCCATCCTCCCTACGATGATTTAAATGCCCGATCGATGCGCCGGGACCCTTCCGCTCCGGTCAATGGAATCACGGCCGCCGTTGGCGTTCGCAATCATCGGCCTCGCACGGCATATAGCCTCACCTGCCCCGCAACAATGCCGCCCCGCCGACGTACTGCAGTCCTGGGTGCGACATTATCGAAGGGTTGATCCTAATCCAAGTTTATTTTGATTGATCAACCAACTTAAAAAAACCTAGAGTATCCGAATCACGCGGCTTCGGCCGCCCCATCCTGACGCGAGGCCAGCGCTTGCCCAAGGTCGGCATGGAAGAGATCCGGCGTCGGCAGCTGATCGAGGCGACCATCGCCTCGATCCACGATGTCGGCTTCTCGGAGGCCAGCGTCTCGCGCATCGCCGCCACGGCCGGCGTCTCCGCCGGCATCGTGCACCACTATTTCGAGGACAAGGGCGAGTTGCTGGAAGCCACCATGCGCCAGCTGGCCGTCAACCTCAGCAATTCGGTGGTCCGTCGCCAGCGGGCGGCCAAGACTCCGGCACATCGCCTGATGGCGGTGGTCGACGGCAACCTGGGACCGGAGCTGTTCAGGGCCGAGGCGGTGTCGGCCTGGCTTGCCTTCTGGTCGCAGGTGCCGACCCATTCCAACCTCGCCCGCATCCAGACCGTCATCATCCGCCGCCTGCACAGCAACCTGGTGCATGCGCTGCGCCCGTTTCTGCGCGAGCCGGAGGTGCAGCATGTGGCCCAGGACCTCGCCTGCCTGATCGACGGCATGTGGCTGCGCGCGGCCTTAAGCCCGGCCGGGCCCGACGGCGCCGACGCGCGCCGGGCCGCCATCGCGTTCATCACCAGCCGTCTGAGTATCAAGATCGGAGACACGCCATGGACGAGCTGAAGCTCTATATCCACGGCGCGCTGGTGAAGGCCGTTCGCGGCAACAAGCAATCCGGCATCGGCCGCGAGAACAGTTTGGCCGCGATCGAGCACTACACGCAGGTGAAGTCGGTCTATGTCGAGGGCGGCAACGTGGCGGCGCCGTATTGAGATGAACGCGCGCGACCCCAAAATCCCACTCCGTCAGGGTCGGACTTGGTCCGACCATCCACGAGTGTAGAGGAACAGGACTGAGTAGCGGCGAGCAAACTCGTGGATGGTCGTGCCAAGCACGACCATGACGAAGAGAGAACGGGACGGGGCACATGAAATTCGACGGCGTCTATGACTACCTGATCGTCGGCGGCGGGTCCGCCGGGTGCGTGCTTTCGTACCGCCTGAGCGAGGATCCGGCCAACAAGGTGTGCCTGCTCGAGGCCGGGCCGCGCGATGCGTGGTGGAACTGGAAGATCCACATGCCGGCCGCCCTCATGTATAACCTGATGGACGACCGGTACAACTGGTACTATCACACCGAGCCGCAGCCCTACATGAACGAGCGCATCATGTATTGGCCGCGCGGACGGGTGCTGGGCGGCTCGTCGTCGCTCAACGCCATGGTCTATATCCGCGGCCACGCGCTCGACTACGACCGCTGGGCCTTCAAGGAGAATTGCGAAGGCTGGTCGTACCAGGAGATCCTGCCCTATTTCCGGCGCGCCGAGCATCGCGAGAAGGGCGGCGATGCCTATCACGGCGACAGCGGCCCGTTGTGGGTCCACACCGCCGACCAGCCCAATGAACTGTTCGAGGCCTTCATCCAGGCGGCGCAGCAGGCCGGCTATGCCGCCACCGAAGACATGAACGGCTATCGCCAGGAAGGCTTCGGCAAGATGGACATGACCATCCATCACGGCCGGCGCTGGTCAGCCTCGACCGCGTTCCTGCGGCCGGCCGAAAAACGGCCCAACATGCATGTGGAGACCAGCGCGTTCGTGCTGCGGGTCCTGTTCGAGGGCAGCCGCGCCGTCGGCGTCGAATTCTCGCAGAACGGACGGATCGTGCGCTACAGGGCGGAGCGCGAGGTCATCCTGTCCGGCGGCGCGATCAACTCGCCCCAGCTGCTGATGCTGTCGGGCGTCGGGCCGGCCGACCACCTGAAGGAGACCGGGGTCGCGGTGCAGCATGACCTGCCGGGCGTCGGGCAGAATCTCCAGGAGCATCTGGAGATGTATATCCAGCAGCACTGCACCAAGCCGATCACGCTCTACACCTATACCAAGCCGCACCGCATGGCGATGTCGGGCGTGCAGTGGTTCCTGACCCGCAAGGGGGTCTGCACCTCGGCGCACCTGGAGGCCGGCGGCTTCATCCGCTCGGCCGCCGGAATCGAGCATCCCAACCTGCAGTTCCACTTCCTGCCCTCGACCGTCAACGACCACGGGCGCAAGAACGGCACCAGCCACGCCTACCAGGTCCATATCGGCAACATGCGGCAGGAGGCGCGCGGCTGGATCAAGCTGAAGAGCGCCAACCCCAAGGACCATCCGCGCCTCCAGCCCTTCTACCTGGCGGCCGAGGCCGACCGGCGCGAGTTCCGCGACGCGGTCAAGCTGACGCGCGAGATCTTTGCCCAGAAGGCGTTCGACCAATATCGCGGACCGGAGATCGCCCCCGGCGCCAAGGTCCAGAGCGATGCAGAGATCGACGCCTTCATCCGGGAAAAGGGCGACAGCGCTTATCACCCCAGCTGCACTTGCAAGATGGGCACCGACGAGCTGGCGGTGGTCGACCCGCAGGCGCGGGTCCATGGGCTTCAGGGTCTACGAGTCGTGGATGCCTCGATCATGCCTTCGATCGTCAGCGGCAATCTCAATGCGCCGACCATCATGATGGCGGAGAAATGCTCCGACATGATCCTGGGCAAACCGGCGCTGCCGAAATCAAACGCACCGGTCTTCGTCCACCCCAATTGGCGGACAGCGCAGCGCTGAGTGATGGCCTAGCTCGAAGCCTGGAGCTGCGTCTCGGCCTGAGTCGGCGCCTGATGCTCGAGCTGGTCGGGCGTGGTGGTGGCGAAGCTGTGATGGCTCTGGCCGACGTCGAACAAGGTCACGGCGATCAGCACACAGAGGCTAAGGGCAACCCACAGCCAATGCGGCTGAGAGACGCTCCTCTTGTTGCGGGCGAAGATGGGTTTGCGGCGCGTGGTCATGCGAACCTCAGAACAAAAAGTTACTCGTGCGCGCCCGGCCCATCGGCCAAGCGCGTTCATGTGCAGGTGTCCGAACTCGGTCTTGCGGAAATAGCTGAGCGTCCCCGAACGCCACCGTCGCTGCGCTGAGCTTCGCCAGCCCCCGCGCGCACCTTGCGACGATGCGCATACCCAACAAGCGCCGAACCTGTGTGGAGGAGTCTAACCCTATGCGTGTGATTCGAAGAGATGGAATTTCATCGATCGACACACGCGCGATGCAGTTCTCACGAGCTTGCCACGATTCGATCACGGGTTGTGTCACAGCGCGCGTCACAGGCCGCTCCGGCGCGAGGTGCGCCGCTCCGCTTTCCGCGTTGTACGCCTTGGCGCGCTGGCCGCTTGAGTCGCTCCGTGCTTACGCAGCCGGCGGTGACCGCACAGGCCGACCCGAACGATGATCGGCAGTTTAGCTTGGTCGGCGGTGTGATTGGCGCGGGACACGGGGTGTGGTGCTCTGAAGGTCACGGTCAAGGTGCAAATACAGGCATAGAATGCCCTTGCCCGATTAAAAATCGCTTAGCGATAAGATTCGATTTTATCGATTGGACGAAAAAAGCGCGCGATTACGGGGGGCGACCTTACCGGTCACCTGGGTCTTCGTCTTCATAGTAAAATTCCGGTAAAGGATCGGCGCGCGGGTCGAGCGCACCCGCAATCGCAGAGGTCGACGGCACCGGCACGAATTTGGATTGCTCGTCCGCCGGCTTGGCGGCGCGGCGGCTCATGCGCCAGCGGGTATAGACCGCCAGCGTGACGGCAACGCTGGCGATGAACACGAACAAACCCGCCGGCCCGATCGCCATGAATGAGGACGCGATCAACGGCCCGGCAGTTGCGCCGACGGCCCAGGCCAACAGCATGCCGCTGTTGGCGGCCACCATCTGGCTGCGGTCGATGTAGTCAAAGGCGTGCGCGACGGCGGTCGGATAGATCGTCGCCAGGAAGCCGCCCAGCAGCAGGTTGGCGGTCGCCAGCAGCAGGAAATTGCCTTCCGCAAAGGCGAAGGCGCCCAGCAGCACGGCCGCCCCGACCGTGGCCATCAGCACGCCGAATAGCACGGTGCGTCGGTCGAATTTGTCGCTAAGTCGACCGATCGGCCATTGCAGGAGGAAGCCGCCGATGATCGGGGCCCCCATGAAAACCGAGTTCTCGAATATCGACAGCTCGATCTGGGTCCCGTAGACCGCCCCCAGGGCATAGAGCGAGCCGCTCATGAGTCCCGCCCCCGCCGTCGCCACGGTGCCGAGGGGGGACGCCTTATAGAGTCCGGCCAAGCTCATGGTCTTGATGTTGCCCAGCTCCGGCCCCGCCACCCGGGTCATGACCACCGGGACCAGGGAGAGCGAGGTCAGCAGCGCGCCCAGGCAGAACAGCTGCAGGCCGGCATTCTGATGGATGTTCGGGTCGATGTTGATGGCGAGCTGCCCGATGCCCGACGCGATGTAGATGGTGAGGGTGTACATCGACAGCACCCGGCCACGCAGCTCATTGGGGCTGCGGACGTTCAGCCAGCTCTCGATCACCGCATAGAGGCCGGCCATGCAGAAGCCGACCGCGGCGCGCATCAGGCCCCAGACCGGGATATTGAAGACCAGCGCGTGTACCATGACCGACGCGGTCAGGACGGCGGCGAAGGCGGCAAAGGCCCGGATATGGCCGACTCGCCCGATGATCCTCTGGGCCATGAAGCTGCCGGCGACGAACCCGGCGTAGTAGGCCGACATCACGTAGCCGGCGATCTGCGGCGCTACCCCTTCCTGGCCCATCCGGATCGGCAGCAGCAGGCCGAGCAGGCCCACGCCCAAAGCCATGAACCCGGCGCCGAGCAGCAGCGAAAAGACGGAGCGCAGCGCGTTGACCATCAGGCGGCCGGCTTCGGATTGACGGGGTGGCACATGTGTTAGGCTTGGGGAGAGGCGTGAGTCGGGCCGGGAGATAGCCCAGCCCCCGTCCCAGGCGCAATAGAAAGTTTTCTCATGGCGACATTCGCTTTGCATCCGCAGCTCGCAGCCGACGGGCTGTTCCTGGTGGATTGGCCGCTGACGCAGGTGCTGCGGATGAACGATGCCGCCTACCCCTGGTTGATCCTGGTCCCGCGCCTGACCGATGCCCGCGAGATAATCGACCTGTCGGCCGCCGACCGGGTGCGCCTGATGGACGAGATCGCCTGGGCCAGCCAGGCGCTGAAGGATCTGCACCGTCCGGACAAGATCAACGTCGCCGCCCTGGGCAACCTAGTGCCGCAACTCCATGTCCACGTGCTGGGCCGGTTCAAGGATGACCCGGCCTGGCCGAAGCCGATCTGGGGCCAAGCCGCGCCGATCCGGTTCGAGCCCGGAGATGCGGCGCGCGAGGTCGAGACCTGGCGCACCGCGCTGTCGCCCTATGGAGGATAGACGGCCCTAGGGAGCGTAGTTGCGGCCGAAGGGCTGCCCGGTCAAGAGCGAGACCAGGTGCGCGAGCATGATGAGGGCAATGGCAACCGCCAGAAACTGAACGCCGAGCCAAGGAACCACCGGCAGCCAGCGCCGCTCGAACGGCCGCCGCATCTGCCAGTTGGCGAGCCCGGCGAAGCCGAGCGCCACGACCAGCGTCGCGATGGTGGCGCCCAGCTGCGGCACCATCACAGCACCGATACGATGCGCGAAACCACCTCGGCCGCGGTCGGCGCAACCGCGCGCAGGAACTTGGGGAAGTCGAGATGACTCTCCGCGCCGGCGAGATCGCTCAAGGAGCGGATGACGATGCAGGGAATCCCGATCAGCTCGGCCGCCTGCGCGACCGCCGCGCCTTCCATCTCCACCGCCAGCGCGGCGTAGTCGCGGTGCAAGCGCTCGCGCACGTCCTCGCTGTTGATGAACTGGTCGCCGCTGACGATCGGGCCGAAGGCGATGCGCGGCGGACGCCGCGTGACGACGCCCAGGTCCGATGGCAAGGGCAGCAGCTGGATGTCCTTCACCGCGGCGCCGATCCGCATCAGCAGCTCGGGATGGAGGTCGAACGCGATGCGATCGCGCGCCTCGCCAAGCGGCGCAATGCCGGGGCGGAAATTGCGGATGCCCTGGTTGGTGAGATGACCGTAGTCGTGCTGGATCAGGCGGTCAGCGATCACCACGTCGCCGATCCCAAGCTCCGGATCGATGCCGCCGGCAACGCCACACACCACGATCGCACGGCAATCGAGCGCCGTGGCGATCAGCGTCGTAATGGCGGCCGACGCAACCTTGCCGACACCGCTTTCGGCGAGGACCACACTGTGCCCTTCGAGCTTTCCCGTCACGACCTGCAGCGTTCCGATCGCGTGTGTGGCGGCATCGGTCAAACGATGGAACAGCGCGTCGCGCTCCTCCACCATGGGCGAGAGCAAGGCAATCGGTCGATCGGGAATGGCGCTCATGAATCCGGCGGTGACAAGAAGAAACGGCCCTCGCCCGCCCTCGCATCTCCGCGAGGCGGGTCTGGGCCGTCTCACTCTATCCCAAGCGCCTTGTGCCGCGCCAGCGCCCGCTCAGTGGGCTCCGCTCAACGAGCCCCGCCTTAGCGAGTCAGGGTGTGATCCAGGACGTAGATCACCTTGCCATCCGGCAGCCGGCGCACGTCGAGCGCCTCGGCATCGCCGACCAGCACTTCTTCGCCGGTGGCGTCGATGGTCAAGGGCCGGCCATCGAGCGTGATGATCGAGACGCGCTTGCCGGCGATCGCCTCCGGCGTCAGCCGCGAATCGGTCGCGCCACGCGCCAGGAAGGCGCGCCGCGCATCGCTCTCGCCGGGCGACAGCAACGCCTTCAGCTCGTCGGTCGGAAGAGTCTGGAACGCATCGTCCGAAGGCACGAACATGGTCTGCGGCGCCTTGCCGAAATTCTCCAGGCCACCCAACTCCATCATGCGGGTCCATGTCTGGATGCCACCGGTGCCCGGCGCCACGTCGGCCACACGGGTCGCTTGCGGTTGCGAGCCAATATTCATGGTCATGGCCTGCGAGTGCTGTCCAACGGCGACACCCGCGCCAACGATCAATAGACAGGCTCCGGTAATGATTAGTGATATGCGCATTGGTCCCTCCTGCGCGCGAAACGAGTTCTGATATAGTTACGCTTACGCGATAGACAACAATTCGAGCATCACGGAGACGTGTTGTGTGTGATCGGGGTCACAGGCACCGGGTTAATACCGTCGCTTTTGACAGCCTTTTGACGAGCGGGTGAGTGCAAGCGTGACATCGGAGAGGCCACAGAAAGCCCTGGGAATCGTGTGGTTTCGGCGCGATCTGCGAATCGCCGACAACGCTGCTCTATCCGCGGCTTCCTCGGCCGACGCGGCGGTGCTCCCGGTTTACGTCGACGACGACGGCCAGGAATCGGCGCGCCGTCCGGGCGGTGCTGCCCGCTGGTGGCGCGGTCGATCGCTCGTGGCGCTCGATGACTCTCTGCGCGCGCTCGGCTCAAGATTGATCGTCCGACAGGGGTCGCCGCAAGCGGAGCTGGACTCGCTGCTGACGGAAACCGGCGCGCGCTCGGTCTACTTCAATCTCCGTCGCGACGACGCCGGCGATGATGCGGCGCTGATTGGCTGGCTGCGGCAACGCGGCATCGGCGTCGAGACGTTCGATGCCAACTACCTGCACGATCCGCTTCATCTGCGGACGGCGAGCGGTGGCGGCTTCAAGGTGTTCACGCCGTTCTGGAACCGGCTGCGCGGCGTCTACACACCACTGACCGAACTGCGCATGCCGAAGCGCCTCGAGGGTCCTGCACATTGGCCGGAGAGCGTGCCGCTTGACACCTTGCAGGTCACCGAATCATGGACGCAATCCATCGCGCGGGCCTGGGAGCCCGGCGAACACGCGGCGCAGCAGCGCCTCGCGCATTTCGCGGACGAACTCGCGGCGGGCTATGCGACCGAGCGCGATCGTCCCGATCGGGACGGAACGTCACGCCTGTCGCCGCATCTCGCCTGGGGCGAGATCAGCGTGCATGCGATCTGGCGCCACCTCACGCGCAGGCTCGGCGACAAGGCCCTGCCCTTTGTTCGCGAGATCGCCTGGCGCGACTTCAACATGCATCTGCTGCACGATTTCCCGGATCTCACCTGGCAACCGATGCAGGCGAAGTTCACTGCCTTTCCCGCCAAGGATCATCCCGCGCTGTTGCGCGCGTGGCAGCGAGGCCAGACCGGATACCCGATCGTCGATGCCGGCATGCGCCAGCTTTGGCAAACCGGCTGGATGCATAATCGCGTGCGCATGATCGTGGCCTCGTTCCTGGTGAAGGATCTGCTGATTCCCTGGCAGCGCGGGGAGGAATGGTTCTGGGACACCCTGGTCGATGCCGATCCGGCGCAGAACGGCGGCAACTGGCAATGGGTCGCCGGTTGCGGCGCCGACGCCGCCCCGTTCTTCCGCGTGTTCAACCCGGTGCTGCAGGGCGAGAAGTTCGACCCCAGGGGCGCTTATGTGCGGGAATGGGTGCCGGAGCTGGCGAAACTGTCCGATGGCGCGATCCACCAGCCCTGGACCGCGCAGAAGGCCCAATTGTCGGCCGCCGGCGTAACGCTCGGACAGACCTATCCGCTGCCCATCGTGGATCACGCCAAGGCGCGACAGGCGGCGCTCGCCGCCTATCAGCGCATTTCAGGCAGGGGCACCGGAAAGGAGCAGGAACCATCCCTGTTCGGGGACTAGCCGTGCGGCCAGGATTGGCGAGACCCACCACGCCCATGCGCTAGAATATGTTAACATCACCAAGCCGCGCATCCTGGGCCGTTCCGCATTGTATGGTCCCAGCGCCCGTGGGTATGATTGCGACACTATCATTGCATCGCACGTATCGCAGTTGCGCACGCTGGGGGTTCGGCGTCGCGCTTGCTTTCTTTTCGAGTGGCGCTGCCGTTGTGTAGCGGGGGCGCTCCATTTGCGGGGGTGACATCATGAGCGAGACCATCAAACAGCTTCTGACTAAGTCGCAGGCCGAGCTGGATGCGTTGTTCAGCGCGAAGGAGGCCGGCCCCATCCCGAACGGCCCGGCCGACGGCACGGCGATCGTGGCGCCCGGCACCAATTTCAGCGACGAGATCGCCAAGCTGGTTAACATCTTCGCCTGGCAGGGCAAGGTGTTCGACGCCGCGAGCGGAACCCTGCGCAACCGCATCCTGCCGTTCGGGCTCAACGCGATCGTCGCCAAGGTCTACAAGGCGCCGAGCTGGCTCGACCAGAAGGAATGCATCGTCCTCGATTACTCCGAGACCTCGATGGTGGCGCAGTGGATCCGCGACGAGATCCGCCTGATCGCGCCGAACGTCTATCTCGGCAAGGTCTACTGGAACAAGTCGCGCCTGATCGACTTCGCGCTCGAATTCAAGTCCTGACCGGCTTCGACCGGGCTGGCGATTGATCACCCAGGGGCACTTCATGGTGACCGCTCCGGTCCGGCCGGACCGGGTGCAGGACCTGCGCGACCTGCTCGCCACCATGAACAGCGGACCGGGCATGGTCGATCCGATGAACGGGCTGGTCCCGTTCGGCCGGTTCGACACGCTCCACGTCGCGCGCTTCGTGATCGCGGACGATCAGACGCTGGACGACCGCACGGCCTTTCCCGGCCTGCCGGCAACTGAGCGCGTTCTGCTCATCTTCCTGGCGGATTGCGACGGCCCGGGCGACGCGCTGCTGGCGAGGATCGCCGCCGAAGCCGGCAACGGCCTGCGCGATATCTTCGCCCATTGCGACGACTTCGACGCGCGCGCCGATCTGCTCGCCTGGATGCGCGCGCATCAGACGCCGCCGACGGCGATCTATGTCAACTGGATCGGCCGCACCGTCCGCCAAGTGCGCGAGGAAGCGGCCCTGCACGAGGCGTTGCGGGTCGCGCTCGCCGGCATGAGCGAGCGCGATGCGCGGCAGCTGCATGCCAAGCTGCGCGCGGCGATGGCCAATGGGCCGAGGTTGACGCCACTGGAACCGCGGACCTTGGGCCAGTGGATCGGCTTCATTCTCAGCATCGTCGGCCTGCTGATCCTGGCCATTCTCCTGTTCATTCCAACGATCATCGTTGCACCCTTCTTCCTGCTCATGCTGCGGCGCGCCGAGACCACCGATCCGGTGACCCGCAAGCGGGTGAACGCCGCCTACACCCGCGCCATCGCGATCGACGAGGACCGCGATGTGACCAATCCTTTCAGCGCAATCGGTTCGCTGAAGCCGGGCTGGTTCCGCCTTGCCATCACCGTGGTCGCGCTGCGCGCCGTCGGGCTGTCGGCGATCTTCCTCTATAATCGCGGGCGGCTGGCGCGGGTCAGTACCATCCATTTCGCGCGCTGGGTCCTGCTGGACGACAATCGCCGTGTGTTCTTCGCCAGCAACTACGACGGCAGCCTGGAAAGCTACATGGACGACTTCATCAACAAGGTGGCGTTCGGGCTCAACCTGGTGTTCTCCAACGGCATCGCCTATCCGCCGACCGACTATCTGGTGCACCGCGGCGCGTGGCGCGAGCAGATGTTCAAGCACTTCCTGCACCGCCGGCAGGTCAAGACCGACGTCTGGTACAAGGCCTATCCCGGCCTCACCAACGCCGACCTGGCGCGCAACGCCCGCATCCGCCAGGGGCTGGAGAAATCCCACCTGAGCGACGACGAGGCGCGGCGCTGGCTGGCGGAGATCTGACGGCCATGGCCTTCACGCCCGACGACGCAGTCGACACCCAGGCCCTGCTCAAGACCGGCTTCGACGATCTCTATTGCTGCTACCTGCTGCTGCGGATCGCCGACGTTGGCCGGGCGCGCGCCTGGCTTCGCAGCCAGGGTTCCGGCGTGACACGGTTCAGCCAGATCGGCGGCGGAAAGCGGTTGACCCATGCGCGCCAGATGGCCTTCACCGCGGCCGGCCTGCGCGCGCTGCGAATCGCGGATGATCTCGTGGAGCAGTTCGCACCGGAGTTCGTCGTAGGGCTGGCGGAAGACCCCAGCCGCTCCCGGCGCCTCGGCGATACCGGCGCCAACGACCCCGCCAATTGGGCCTGGGGCAGCGGCGCGCGCGAGCCGCATGTGCTGCTGGCGGTGTTCGACGAGAGCGAGCAGATCAGGTCGATGGCCGAAGTGCTGGCCAAGGAGGCCCGCGCCGCCGGCTTCTGGGAGCCGCAGATCCTCGACAGCGGCGACATGGGCGATCGCGAGCCGTTCGGTTTTGTCGATGGCGCGTCGCAGCCGGCGATCGACTGGAAGACCGAGCGCACGCCCGGCTCCGATGCCGACATGGCGTTCCACAACCTGATCGCCACCGGCGAGTTCCTGCTCGGCTATGCCAACGAGTACGGCCTCTACACCGATCGCCCATTGCTCAACGCGAGCGCGCCCGGCGCCGCGTCGTTGCCCGCCGCCGAGGACGAGCCGGCAATGCGCGACCTCGGGCGCAACGGCAGCTACCTGGTGTTCCGCCAGCTGCACCAGGACGTGCGCGGCTTCTGGCGCTGGCTGCAGCGCGCGAGCGATGGCGATCCGGCGGCGGTTTCATTGTCCGAGGCGATGGTCGGCCGCCACATCGACGGCGAGCCCTTTGCCGCGCTGGGCCAGACGGACATCCCCGGCATCCGCAACAAGCCGGGCGTGGCGCGCAACGACTTTACCTATATGAGCGACCGCTCGGGCCAGGTCTGCCCGATCGGCGCCCACATCCGGCGCGCCAACCCGCGCACCGGCGACTATCCGACCGGCCGCACCGGGCTCATCAAGAAGCTGTTGATGTTGTTCGGCCTGACCGGCTCGGCGGAGGAAGACCGCATCGCCTCGGCCCGCTTCCACCGCATCCTGCGGCGCGGCCGCGAGTACGGCCGCTGGCTGGACCGCCATGACGCCGTCAAGCCCGACGCGCCGGACCCGCAGAGCGGCCTGCACTTCCTGTGCCTGAACGCGAACCCTGCCCGGCAGTTCGAGTTCGTGCAGGGCGCATGGATGGCAAGCGCCAAGTTCGCCGGCATGAGCAACGAGCAGGACCCGCTGCTCGGCAACCGCGCGCCCTTCCCCGGCACACAGCCCAACGACCGTTTCACACGTCCCGCCGTGGATGGGCCGTGCCTGGTCAGCTCGAGCCTGCCGCAATTCGTGACGGTGGTGGGTGGCGCGTACTTTTTCCTGCCAGGACTGCGCGCACTGGATTGGCTGCTGGCCGACCGCTAGGCCCGCTACTGACAGATGCGCCCGATCGGGCAGCCCGTGTAGATCGAGGCTGCGACGCCGCCGACAACCACGATGACCGCCGCGGCAATGATGACGCGCAGGAGCCACTTGTTCTTGCGCCCCAGGAACAACTGCCAGAAGCCCTGCAATACCGTCGCCGCGCCGCAAGCGAGGAACAACGAGGCGAGGCCCCACAGAGCTATCCGCTGAATCGGCGCGAGTCCCTCGCCTGGCGTTCCTTCGATCCTGGTTCCTTCGGGAAGCCATTCGGCTGGAATCCCAATTCCCAAGAGCAGCCAAACGATACCGGCGGCGCCCACGAGCAGCACCGGCGCCAGAATCAAGAGAACCGCGCCGGCCACGCGGATCTGCTTCGTGGTCTCGGTGCGCGAAGCGATGAAGATCGCGGGGTCAAATCGCACGAGAGTCACCGCTCACTCGAACACCTCGTCCCCCGTAGGCTCGATGTGCTGCTCCTTGTTCTGCGCCTGCCGGAAGCGAGCCAGGTCCGCGTACATACGGCGGCGGGCGCGGCTCTGGTTGCCGAGCGGACGATGCTCGGGGATGCAGTGCCAGGGATTGATGGTGAGGTTGCGCGCGAATCCGAGCTGCTTCGGATTGTCGAATTTCTGCCGCGGGATGCGGATGGTGGCGACCGGGATCCGCGGCGACGCGCGCGTCGACCAATAGACGCCCGCATCCTCGATCGGCATGCGGTGCGGATCGGTCTGCATCTGCACCTCCATGTAGAACTCGACGTCGCGCTCGTTGAGCGTCTTCTGCATGTTGTCGCGCAGGTAGTTGTCCGGCGGGCGGAACGGCACGCGCGGGATCTTGCGATGCACCTTGGTTAGGGAGCGGAAGCTGTATTTCATCGCTTGGCCTTCGCCCATCAGGTACGGCACGCAGCTGAAGAACTCGTGGCCGAGCGGGTTGTATTGCGTCTCGTTCCACAGGCCCTGCATCAGGAAGTCGAGGATGTGCGTGCCGGTCGGGCCGCGTGGATCAAAGAAGTAGAACACCGGGAGATGCCGCCAGCTCCACACTTGTAGCTTGGCGTTGGAGCGCGTGTTGGGCGTCACGAAGGTCGGGGTGCTGACGCTGGTGAAGTCCTGGGTGAATTTCTCGTCGTCCATCAGCTTCGGACCCGGCACGCCCAGCACCTTCACCGCCATGGAGATGAAGCCGACATCGTCGATGTCCGGCTCGACATGCGGACCCGGACCGGAATAGCGCACATAGCAGCGATAGGTCTTGGGCTCGGCGAAAATGCCCTTGCGCAGATGAACCGGCAGCTTGTCGTGCACCGTGAAGGTCGCCTTCATCAGGCCGTGGGTCTTGGTATTGCCGGCGCGCTCCATCTCGCCCGGCTTGAAGTCCTGGCGCAGATGCTCGCGCATGGAGTCGATCATGCTCTGCAGGCTGGCCTCCTCATCCGGATCGACCTTCTCCTGGGCGAGGCCGAGTCCATCATTCTTGCGGCCGAGATTGTAGAAAAACTGGAGGACGACCCGCGTTGGATCGCGCAGCAGCCAGTTGAGGCCGGAGCGGAAGAACGGTTCGAAGCGCCGTTCGAGATGCAGGAAGAACACCAGGATGGCATGCGCGGTTCTGAGGATCATGGCATCGCTCCTTCGCGAATGCGCGCCGGTCGCTGCGACGCAGAAGCCGCCGCGGCGTCCGCCAGGATGACGGCCGCCGCCTTCTCCGCGATCATGTAGACCGCGCTGACGATGAAGAATCCGGGGATGCGCGGAAACACCGAAGCATCGACCACGCGAACCCCCTGGACGCCATGGACCCGGAAATCGCCGTCGACCACGCCGCCCTCCGCGCGCGCGCCGATGGCGCAGGTGCCGGACGCATGATGCCCCCAGGCGTTGGCGCGAATCCACTGCGCCAGTTGCTGGCCCTGCATCTCGATGCCGGGCAGCTCCTCGATCGCCACGCCGCGCTCGCGCAGCGGCCGCGCGATCTCGCGCGCGATCTCGACCGCCTCGACCATGGCGGCAAGGTCGGCATCGCCACCTTCCGCGAAATAATTGAAGTCGATCTGCGGCGGCTGGCGCGGATCAGCCGAGCGCAGCATCACGGTGCCGCTGCGGTTGCGGGTATGACCCTTGAGCACGCACCAGGTAAGGCCATTGCCGTCGCGCCAGAGCTTGTCGGCATAGCCGGTGTAGTAGCCCTTGAACTTCGCCAGCATGCCCATCATGAACAGGTCGACGTCGCCGTCGCTCTGGCGCGACCGGCGCGTGACGGTGAGCGCCGAGCCGTTGGAGCCGTAGAGTCCGCGACCACCGTGCTGCCACTTTCGGAACAGCGGATCGCCGCGCTCGAAACCGGCGCCCTCAAGGGCCTTCCAGCGCTTTTTCATGCGGTGGACCAGGCCGACCTCGTAGCGGTCCTGCAGGTTGCGGCCGACGCCGGAGAGATCGACGCGGACCGGGATACCTGCCTTGTCGAGCTCAGCGCGTGGACCGATGCCGGACAGCATCAGCAGCTGCGGCGAGTTGAAGGCGCCGCCGCATACGATCACCTCGCGCCGGGCCGTGACGCGGCGCCGCTCGCCGGCGTCCGAGGAGGGATTGGCGGAGGCGCGGTAGAGGTGACGCCCCTTCAGATACTCGACGCCGACCGCACGGCCGCCCTCGAACAGGATCTGCGTGGCCAGCGCGTCGAGCTCGATGGTCAGGCGCTCGGGATGCCGCTGCGCCACGTCCAGCACGCGCTCGCGCGCACCGACGCGGCGGTGGCTGGCGGTGGAGAGCGGCGAATACCAGATGCCCTCCTTGCCGTCGGTGCGAACGTCGTTGGGATCGCCCTTGGCAGTGATGAGGCGCAGCAGGTCGCCCAGCCAGCCCGGCATGCCGTGCAGTGCCGCGAGCGCGCCGGCGGCCATGCTCCAGGTCAGCCAGCGGTCGCTGAGGGCTTGCTGCGGCTCGAACCGTTCGATCCGCAGCCAGCCGTTCCAGCCGTGCCTGGTCGGGTCGATGCCGAACAAGCGCAGGAAGCGCCAGACCGGGCGGTGCCGGCAATCCTCCACCAGGCGCATCCAATGCTGCATAGCGCGCGCCGACCAGGATGGATCGCCGGTCAAGGCGGCGAGACCGTCCCAGTCGGAATCGTGGGCCGCCATGAAGATCATCGCGTTGTGGGCGGTGCAGCCGCCGAGGGCACTGGCGCGGGGATAGAGGATGCCGTCCTTCTCCCGCTTCTCATCGAGCGCGGCGATCGCCGGATCGGAGTAATGCTCGACCCGGAAGTTCCACGCCATCGCCGGATTCTCCGAGGCGTAGGCATGGAACGCCGGGACCTCGTAGTCCTCCGGCAGACGCGGTTGGGTCTTGTCGCAAGGATCGCCGCCGGCTTCCAGCAGCACAACACACATGCCGCTCTCCGCCAGGCGCGCCGCCAGCGTTCCCCCGCCCGCCCCCGAGCCAACGATCACGTAGTCGCAGTCGGGCGTCATCAGAGCGTCTTGAGAAACTCGATCAGGGCATTCTTGTCGCCATCGCTGAGAACCGGCTCCGTCCCGTAGGCCTTCTCATCCTCGGTCAGCCCTTCGGTCTCGTTGAACTTGGCGGTGCCGAAATAGTGGCCTCGGTTGACCACGAAGTCCGGGCACTTGTTCAGCGCCATCAGTCCGCCGCGCGCGTCCGAGAAGTGCTTGCGCAGCGCGTTGTCGTCGTCGGTATTCGGGTCGGTCGCCAGGTCGATCTTCAGGGTCGCGAGCAGATCGAACAGTTCGTCATAGTGCTTGATGATCTCCGACGGCGTCCTGGATTCCGCGAGCGGCTGGAGATTCGCGAGCAGATTGACCGGCGTGCCCTTGGGGATCGGGCCAAGCTGGACAAATCCACCCTCGTCCAGCCGCTTGTCGATGATCCGCCGGGCGATCGGCCCGACATGCTCCCGCACCTTCTGGACGTAGTAGCTCGGGATGAAGATGAAGCTGCGCTCGTCCGTGCGATCGATCTTGCCGTCGAGCTTGTCGCCCAGCTCCGCATCGCGCTCGCGGGTTTCCGGCCACAGCATTTGCTTGATCGAGGCGTCGAACACCTTCATCCGCTCCTCGACCGAGGGATAGCGGGAGAATGGCCCGACCGTGTTGTTGAGCAGATAGGGACCGGTCGACCACAGCGACGTCAGCGACGGGACGCGCGTGTAGCCGCGGCCGCCACCCTTCAGTTCGTAGCTCCAGCCGTGGCCGTCGAACGGGTCCTGCAGCGTAACCGAGCCGACCGAGGGCAACGTCTTGTAGGAGGTTGAGGAGAAGTCATTCCAGATGTTGCCCTCGAGCGCATTGGTGGCCAGCGGACTGCAGACGTTGGTGCGCAGCAGGGTCACCGGAATGCGCGCGTCGGTCGACAGGTAGTTGTCGGCGAGGAAGTCGGGCGCATCGACGATGGCGCGCATCTGGGTCTTGTAGTCGTCGGTCTGAGTCCAGGCCCACCACTTCTTGAAGCACTGCATGTAGTTCGGGCCGTTGCAGTCGACCAGGCCGAGGTCGTCCGGCGGCTGTGGCGACTTGCTGGAGTGGCAGCGCGCGCAGGTGTTGGCGAAGACCTCGCGGCCCTTCGTCAGCGTTGCATCGTCGACGGAAAGGTACGCTTGGCCGCCCGGCGCGTCGGCCAGGTGATCGGGCTGCGCGGCCTTGAGGAAGAACAAGGCGGTCTTAGGCGTCCCGAGCTCGGTCGCGCGCCAGTAGGCCGAGTTTTCCTGCGCGGTCGCGATCTCGATCGGCGTGATCGGCTGGCCGCCTACCACGGCATTGAAATGCCGCAGCCACTCCTCGCTGTAGAGGCCGATGTTGATATAGACGCGGTTGAGCGCCCCCAGGGCGCCGACCGAGTCAGAGCCGTCCTTGAGGACGCGCGGCGTCCACACCTCGTCTGGGCTCTTGAAGAACTGGGTTAGAAATCCGGAGTCGATGAATTCGTTGAACTGCCTGTTGTTCTTTTCACCGCCACTCAGCTCCTCGTGGCCGATGCGCTTGGCCATCTCCATCCGGGCCTTGAGGCTATAGACCGCGTTCATGGTGCGGGGGTTGTTGATGTTGTCGGTGGAGACCAGCGAAGTATCCATCGCGCCCGGGCGATAGGTCTGCACCAGCTGGTACATGAAGTTCGCCTTGTTGGGCTCGACCAGGAACAGCCGGTCGACCCACATATATTGCGCGCCCACCGTCGAGTTGAGGTTGGCGAACAGCGGGTTGGCGGGATCGGCCGGCGGATTGATCGGGCTCGGCCCGACGTGGCAGAAGCCGCAGGACATGCCGACGCGATACGGCTTGATGAGCGTGGGGTCGCTGAAATAGGCGGGGTCGGTGTAGTAGCGTTTCGCATCCCACTTCGCCTTCGCCGCCTCGTCGAAATCGGGATTGGTGAAGAGACGCAGGCCAAGGATGCCGGTCGGCTCGCCGAAATAGGACCCGATCGGCAGGACCGAGCCGTCGTTGTAGGTCGCGCCGCGCGCGCCGATCTTCACGCCGGGATATTTCTGCGCATTGGCGAACGGATCGGCCGGACAGTCGGCGCGCCGCACATCGAGCCTGAGGCCGAAGCGCGATGGATCGCCGTCCGGCGACGCGCCGTCGAAGCACGGCTCGTTGACCAGGCCCAGCGTGTACCAGCGGTCTTGCCGGTCCATCTTCTTGCCCGGCGGCGGCGCGACGATCTTCAGCAGATCGAAGCCGCCCAAGGTCGGCTTGCCCATGCCGTCCCAAAAGCGGTCGTTTCCGCCGCTCCACACCAGCCACATGTTGCGCCCCTGGACCTCGTCCGGCGTGAGCGCAATGCCGTTGTCCATGTCCTTGAAGTAGTCTTCGTCGGCCTGCGGAAATTTCTCTCCGGTGAGACCGGCGACAGTGGCCTCGTCTTCGACCGCCTTGTCGCAAGCAGCAACGACGATGCACAGCGCTGCGGCAAGTGCGGCGCGCGCCAATGCGATTCCCCCTGACCCGACCATAGTGGCTACCCCCCAGCAGTATGTTGTGCGGGAAAGATAAATCAGCCCGAGCTCGAAAATGAGTGAGGTGCAACCCTGTATGACAAAAGCATTGCGCAGGAGCATGGGGCCGTCAAGCACAGGTGGCCGGCAGAGTGATCGTCGTCGCTCAACGGCCGGCATGCCAGCCGCATCTGCTCTATGTGGTGTGAGCTTGGCAAGAAGTCCGGCGCGTGGCCACAGTCGGACGCGTGGAGATTAACGCGCGTTGAGTCGCTGGGTGCCGCTGACGAAAGGACTGCCGCGTTCGTGGAAGCGGCGCAGACGGTGCGCTTCCCGAGAGATGCCGATGCGCACGCTGCTCGCGACCGCACCAGTCGGCAGTGCGGAGCGCGCAAGCCACAACGGACCCTTGACGCAGAGATCGATGCCGTCGAGATCGCGGCCGATCGCAAGCGCGGCGGCCAGGCGCCCCGGACCCCGCGCAAGGTCGCGCAGCGTGTCCGTTCCACGCCGCCGCTGCATCAATGCAATCCCTTCCAGCGGCTCCAGCGCCCTGATCAGGACGCCCGCGCCTACGCCTGCGGGTTCGCTGCTCACGTTGAAGCAATAGCAAGAGCCATACGCCATGTAGACATAGCCGTGCCCCGGCCGCAGGAACAGGGAGCGGCGGGCCGGAGTCTCGCCGCCGTATGCGTGGCCGCTGGCGTCACCGGGCGGATAGGCTTCGGTCTCGACGATACGGCCGCTGGCGCGGCCATCCGGATGCTCCCGCACCACAATCTTGCCAATCAGGAACCGCGCCATCTCCATTGAGTTGGATGGCAGGTCTTTCCTGCGCAGCAGTCGATAACGGAGCACCGCGTGATACGCGTGCACCCTAGGCTGAGTGCGCCGCGACGCTTTCGCTGATGAAAGTCGCACCGCTCCGGCGGGCGGACGCCTTGGCGGGGTGGCGCAGCTCCAGCACCGTCACGCGGCCATCGGACGCAGGCTGATACCAGGCGCTGAATTCCTTGAGCGCGGCGAGGTAGCCGTCGATCGGCTTGCCCTCAAGCAGCTCCACGGAGTCGATGCCGCAGCGGGTCATGTAGAGGTACTGGTCGCGCAGGATGGTGCCGACGCCGCGCAGTTCGCCCTGGTAGCCGAGCTTATCGCGCAGGATACGGGCCTGCGAGAAGGCGCGGCCGTCGGTGAACTTCGGGAACTCAACCTCGATCAGCGACAGGCGATGCACGTCGTCGCCGAGCGCCAGCGCCTGCTCGTCGTTCTTCAGGCGCACGCCAATCGGCGTGTTGCGGCCACGCAGCGCCTCGTTCTCGGCCTGCCAGCGCTTGAGGCTGACGGTCACCGGCTCCTCGGCCGGGATCGCCGCATCGTCGCCGACAAAGCGCCAGTTATTCGGCTGCAGGGCGCCGTGCTGTAGCAGGGCCATAAAGGGCCTCCTTGAAGGGATCCACGCCGGCACGGCGCACATAGTCGAGGAACCGCTCGCCCTTGCCGGCACGATTGGCGAGATAGGTGTTGATGATGGTGTCGATCGCCGGAACGATGTCGTCCTCGGAGAAGGCGGCACCGACGATCTTGCCCAGCGAGGCGTCGTCCTTGGACGAGCCGCCGACCGTCACCTGGTAGAATTCCTGCCCCTGCTTGTCGACCCCGAGGATGCCGATATGGCCGACATGGTGGTGACCGCAGGCGTTGATGCAGCCGGAGATGTTGAGCCGTAGCTCGCCGATGTCGTCCAGCTTGCGCGGATCGCTGAAGTGGCGCGACAGGCGCTGCGCCACCGGGATCGAGCGCGCGTTGGCGAGATTGCAGTAGTCGAGCCCCGGGCAGGCGATGATGTCGCTGATGAAGCCGAGGTTGGAGGTCGCGAGCTTGGCCGGCTTCAGGCGCTGCCACAGCGCAAAGAGGTCGCGCTTGCGCACGTTCGGGAACACGATGTTCTGGTGGTGCGTGACGCGTACTTCGTTGAGCGAGAACTCGTCGGCGAGGTCGGCCATCAAGTCCATCTGGTCGGCGGAGGCATCGCCCGGCGCGCCGCCATCCGGCTTCAACGAGACGTTGGCGATGGCGTAGCCCGGCACCTTGTGCTTCACCAGGTTGGTGCGGGCCCACCGCGCGAATTCCGGGTTCTCCAGCTTCGCGGTCTCGAACGCCGGATCGATGTCGGGCAGCGTCTCGTAGGCCGGCGGCGCGAAATAGCGATGGATGCGCTCGATCTCGGCCTGCGGCAGGTGCAGCGGGCCGTTCTTGATCTTCTCCCACTCCTCTTCGACCATCGCCGCGAATTTGTCGCCGCCGGTCGCCTGTACCAGGATCTTGATGCGCGCCTTGTAGATGTTGTCGCGCCGGCCGAGCAGATTGTAGACCCGGAGGATCGCCTCGAGATACGACAGCAGGTGCTCCTTGGGCAGGAACTTGCGGCACACCACGCCGACGATGGGCGTGCGACCCAAGCCGCCGCCGACCCAGACCTCGAATCCGACCTCGCCCGCCTCGTTCTTCACGATGCGGATGCCGATATCGTGCACGCGGATCGCGGCGCGGTCATCCGGCGCGCCGGTGACCGCGATCTTGAACTTGCGCGGTAGGTAGGAGAATTCCGGGTGGAAGGTCGACCACTGCCGGACGATCTCCGCCCAGATGCGCGGGTCCTCGATCTCGTCGGCGGCGACGCCGGCGAACTGGTCGGAGGTCACGTTGCGGATGCAGTTGCCGCTGGTCTGGATGGCGTGCATCTCGACGTCGGCGAGATGCTGCAGGATGTCCGGCACGTCGGGCAGCTGCGGCCAGTTGAACTGGATGTTCTGGCGCGTGGTGAAGTGGCCGAAGCCGCGGTCGTAACGCCGGGCGATGTAGGCGAGCTTGCGTACCTGCTTGGACGACAGCACGCCATAAGGCACCGCGATGCGCAACATGTAGGCGTGGAGCTGCAGATAGAGCCCGTTCTTCAGGCGCAGCGGGCGGAACTGGTCTTCGGTCAGCTCGCCGGCGATGCGCCGCACGACTTGGCCGCGGAACTGGTTGACCCGCTCCTGGACGATGGTGGCGTCGAATTCGTCGTAACGATACATGCTATACTATTCCGCAATCGGGCCGGTCCACGAACCCTGGTCGGGCTCGAAGGTCGGCTTGTGGTCGGCGCGGATCCGCTCGCGCGCGCCAATGGGCTTCAGGCCGGCTTCGGTGACGGCCACGTCGAACAGGTACGGGCCGACGACCAGACGCGCCTTCACTGCGTCCTCGCTGGCAACGAGCGCGCCGTCGGCGCTGTCCTTGTCGGGCCACACGGCGCCGTCGACGAAATTCTCCGACCAGCTCTTGGCCTCGGTGTAATAGACCACCGCGCCATCGGACAGGCGGTTGGCGGTGACCATCTGCGGTGCGATTGCCATCTCGTCCCTACTCCGCCGCGGCCTTGAGCTCGGCGCGCACGCCGGCTTCCGCCGCGCGCGTCACCTCGCCGATCACCAGCAGCGCGGGACCCGCCACGCCATGCTGGCGGATCAGGTCCGCGGCTTGCTGCAATTCGCCCTTGATCACGCGCTGGTCCCACCGCGTGCCGTTTTCCACGATCGCGATCGGCGTCGAAGCGCCGAGACCGGCTTCGATCAGCTTGCCGGCGACCTCGCCCGCGGCGCTCACGCCCATGTAGACCACGATGGTCTGGCGCGGATTGGCGAGCGCGCGCCAATCGAGATCGGACACCCCGTCCTTGGATTGGCCGCTGACGAACACCACGCTCGAGGCGTGATCGCGATGTGTGAGCGGGAAGCCGGCATAGGCCGCGCAGCCGGTCGCCGCGGTGATGCCCGGCACCACCTCGACCCGGACGCCTTCGGCCACCAAGACATCGAGCTCTTCGCCGCCACGGCCGAACACGAACGGATCGCCGCCCTTGAGGCGCACGACGTGACGGCCGGATCTCGCCTCCGCCACCAGCAGCGCATTGATCTCAGCTTGCGGGAGCGTGTGGTCGCTCTTGCTCTTGCCGACGAACACACGCCGGGCATCGCGCCGCGCGTATTCCAGCACCGCTGGATCGACCAGCTTGTCATAGACGATGACGTCCGCCTCGCGCAGCGCACGGGCCGCGCGCAGGGTCAGCAGCTCCGGATCGCCGGGGCCAGCGCCCACCAGCGAGACGCGGCCGGTCTCGGCCTTCGGCTCGCCGCGATTGACGGCACGGATCAGGTCGCGGGTGGCGCGCTTCTCGTCGCCCGCGAGAACGGCGGCGGCGATGGGGCCGCTCAGCACCTGGTTCCAGAAACGGCGGCGCGCGGCATTCTCGCCGATACGCGATTGAATGGCTGTGCGGAAGCGCTGCGCGAACTGCGACAAGCGGCCGAGGCCGGGCGGCAACACGCTCTCGATCGCCGCGCGCACACGCTGCGCCAGCACCGGCGATGCGCCATGCGTGGAGACGGCTACGACGATGTCGCCGCGATCGACGATCGCCGGCATGGTGAAGTCGCTGAGCTCCGGCCGGTCGACGATGTTGACCAGCTTGCCGGCTGCGTGCGCCTGCTCCGCGACGGCGCGATCATCGGCTTCGTTGCCGGTCGCACCGAACACCAGTTCGGCCGACGCAAAAAGCTGCGGCGTGAGCGCGTCACGAACGAGCTCGGCGCGCGTGTCGGCCACAGCGGCAAGCAGGTCGGCAGATGGCGACTGAGCAACGACGGCGACGCGCGCCCCGGCCGAGCCGAGCAGGCGCAGCTTGGCCGCCGCGGCGCTGCCCGCGCCGACCAGCAGGACCGGCCGGCCCTCGAGCTTCAGGAACAGTGGAAAGCTGCGCATCTAATCCACACCCAGATTCGTGGAAAGACGCCTAGCGTGCGCCTTTTCCGACTAGTTAGGTCAGACATCCCTCCAAGTCAATTCTATTTTACAGTGTGAATTTGTAATGCCCGCATGAGCACGGCGAAATTCGGCCGACCTGCTACGCATCAAATCTCGTTATATTCAATGTATTTCAATGTATTGCTGAACCACGAAATGCCCAACACAAAAACAACATCACTTCAGTGTTATAAATGCCTGGCTCCAGCGTACACCCCTGGCTGGCCCCCCTCGCCCATTGGCCGCCCGACCCTTATACTCCGGCCATCAACCCGACGGATTCGCCCGGATGAACGCGCCGCAAGCCCTGCATCCTCATGATCACCGCCATTGCATCGACGATGCCTTGAGCAGGGCGGAGACCGTCTGCGCCGAGCGCGGCGCGCGCATGACCCCGCTGCGCCGGCGGGTGCTGGAGCTGGTGTGGGACAGCCATGCGCCGATCGGCGCCTATGCGATCATGGACCTGCTGCGCGCGGCGGACGACCGCGCCGCGGCGCCACCCACCGTCTATCGTGCGCTGGAGTTCCTGCTGGACCAGGGGCTGGTGCACAAGATCGAGAGCCTCAACGCCTTCGTCGGCTGCGACCGGCCGGAAGAACGGCACATCTCGCAGTTCCTGATCTGCACGTCGTGCAAGGCGGCGGTCGAATTGAACGATCCAGCCATCACGCAGGCGGTCGAAGCGAGCGCCCACCAGTCCGGATTCTCGCTGAACCGCCTCACCATCGAGGCGCAGGGCCTGTGCTCGGCCTGCCGCACCGGCCGTGAGGCCGCGTAAACAATCTCCCCGCGAGGCGCGTAAACAACCTCCGCTGTCATACGTTCCCTCCGATTGCGCGTTCCTTCACGGAATCTTCGCCGCGGCCATCTGTTCAGGATGGTCGGCAACTTCGGAAGGAGTGGAATGATGAGATCAGCGATATTGATGGGATCCGTGGCGGCGATTGCTTTGGCGACGCCGGCACTTGCGCTACCGGACCGATATGAGCAGGGCTACAGCTGCACCGGTCAGGGTGCGCTCTGCACGCAGGAGCAGATGCGCCTGGAAGACGGCAACCGCGTCGATGAAAAGGGTCGCATCGATCAATCGAACTCCGATCGATCGCAGGCGGCTGAGCGCGCAGACGCAGACAATGGCGATAACTTCGGCGACGAAGTCGGCGCGAGCGCCGAAAATACCGCCGATGAAGCCGGCGACGAGATCAGCGAAGCGGCCGATGAGGCCGGCGACGAGATTGACAACGCCGCGGATGAAGCCGGCGATGAGATCGACGAGGTCGGCGACGAGATTGGCGACGCATTCTGACGATAGGCAATGGTAGTCAGTGCTGGTGGCGGGCGGTTCAACCCATGAACTGCCCGCCATTCACTTCGATCACCTGGCCGGTGACATAGCCGGATAGTGCATCGGATGCGAGATACAGCGCGGTGCCGGCGCAATCCTCGGCGCGGCCCAGGCGGGCCAGCGGGATCGACTTGCGCGTCGCCTCCAGTTTTTCCGGCGTCGAATGCCGCTCGTGGAACGCCGTCGCGATGGTTCCGGGCGACAGCGCGTTGACACGGATGTTCCGCGGCGCCAACTCACGCGCGAGCGAACGGGTGAAGGTCGAGACGAATGCCTTGGCGCCGCTATAGATGCTCGACCCCGGCGAGCCGCCAGTGCGCGCCGAAATCGAGCTGACGTTGATGATTGAGCCGCCGGGCGTCATCGCGGCAGCCCCTGCCCTGCAGGCGTGAACCAGCTGTCGCACGTTGAGGTCGATCACCGCGTCGAAGAACTCATCGTCGAGCGTCTCGACTGGCCGCCGGGCCACCATGCCGCCGGCATTGTTCACCAGCACGTCCAGCTTTCCCAACTTCTCCACGGTGCGGCGAACCAGGTCTTCCGCCGCCTTGGATTCGGTGATGTCGCTCTGGAGCAGGAGTGCCTGGCCGCCGGCGCGGCGAATCTGGTCCGCGACGCCCTCCGCCGCTTCGCCGCCCGCATGATAGTGAACCGCGACCGCCATGCCGGCCGCGCCGAAGGCGGCGGAGATCGCACCGCCGATGCCGGTGGCTCCGCCCGTGACGAGCGCGACGCGCCCTTTGAGATCCTCGAACATGGCCGCACTCTCGGGCAGCCACGTTCGAGGTGTCAATGAGTCGTTAGGCGTCGTGCTGGCGCGGCACCAGCTTGCGGTAGAGATGCCAGGTGGCGTGACACAGCACCGGCATCACGATCACCAGGCCGATGGCGAGCGGGATCGCGCCCAGGATCAGGCCCCCCGCCACGATCAGCCCCCACGCGGCGATCGGACCCGGATTGGCGCGCGCGGCCCGGATCGAGGTGAGAACAGCCGTGCCCAAACCGACATCACGATCGAGCAGCAGCGGAAACGCGACCACCGTGGTGACGAGGGCCGCAACCGCGAACAGGAAGCCAACGCCGCAGCCGACGATGATCAGCCACCATCCGGCCTGAGTCAGGAACAGGTCGTTGATGAAGCGACCCACGCTTTCCGCCGTCGTCGGGCCCTGCGTCGCCTGATAGATGCCCCAGGCGCACACCAGCCACACCGTATAGAGCGCGACCAGCATCATGCCGAGCAGCATGATCTTGCCGAAGTTGCGCGCGCGCACGACGCTGACGGCATTGGCCCAGCTGTGGCTGTCAACATGATGGCGCTGGATGTTGATCTCGCGTCGCCGGCTCATCTCGTAGAGGAACACACCGACGAACGGGCCGAGGATCGCCGAGCCGGACACCAGCGGGAAGACCAGCGGGAGGAGTTCGTAGCGGAACGACGCCGCGATGACGACTAGCGAGATGATCGGATAGACCGCGATCAGGAAAATGATGTCGGTCCGGTAGGCCATGAAATCGTCGAATCCCTTCGCCAGCACGTCCTTGAGGTCGGCGACGGTGATGTGGCTGACCGCAAGGGGGCGCGAGAACAGGTGGGTCGAGGTGTGCTGGACCGAGCGGCTCGCCTGGCCGAGGCCGCCGGCCACTTCGCGCAGCTCGTCCACCACCCATTCGACGGGATTACGGATCGTCTGAGCCATGGTGTTTCCTCCGAACGCTGCTGGTTCGAGAGGCCGTCGACGCTGCTCAAGGCCGCATCATCGATGGACTGCCAGCACGGGCCCTGCCGCGTGCGGCGCTTGCCCAAGTCAGACAACGGTCGGGCAGACGCCGCGACCAGTCTTGCCTTGAGTATACGCCCGGCATTGGGCGACGCCAGCCCCCTGGAGCGAGGGAGATACTCCCGCTCCCGGGCGACGGACGCCGCCTTTCAGGCGTGAAGGATTTCGCCTTTCAGCGAATAGGCAATCGCCAGCACGTCCTTGCGGGTTTGCTCATCAATGCGGTGCTTGTCGAGGGTGGCCAGGATGTCGTCCACCGCGGCCATGTACTCTTCTGCGCTGATGTTCATGCCGCGATGCGTGCTCGGCATGCTCCGGCCGCTGTACTGTTCCGGCCCGCCGCTGCCCATGCCCAGAAAGTCTCGAAGATGCTTCTTTACATCGGCCAAACGCTTGGAGTCCTCGCGATACGGTAGGAAGCGCGACTTGATCCGCGGATTGGCCATATGCGCTTCGACGATGTCGTCCACCAACGCAGAGATGCCGGCTGCACCGCCGAGACGCTCGTACAGAGACTTGGTCATGCCCTTCCCCCTTCAGCCAGTGAGTTGCATTTGACCGGATGAGAGTCGGGCTGAATCGGGGCCGGGTTCCAGTTCAGGATCTGTATCGGCGACGCACAACCATCTGCCGAACAGCGGCAATTGCAGTGCAAGCTCAGTCTTTCAGTCCACTTTCTGTACTTGCAGCTACGGATCGCGCTTGTCGGGGGAACTACCCGCGCAGCGTGTGAGGTTAGCGGAGTGCGGCGGAGACGTAGCGCTCGAAATGCACCAGGTCGGGAGTCTTGGCGCCGACGATCTTGCCCTCGTCGTCCCAACGGCGGAGCTTCACGGCGTCCTCGGCGTAGCGCTCGGTTGCGAAACGGGTACTCTCGTCCGCCTTCATGAGGCCGCCCTGCAGATGCAGGCTCTGCACCGAGGCGGGTGACAGCAGCTCGAAATAGCCGGGCTCGGTGGTCGCGAGATAGCGCTTGGCGGCGACGTGCAGCCGCACCGGCTCGGTCACATCGGGGCCGAAATACTGCGACAGGAACGCGGAGCCGAGGCTCTCATGCTGCGCATCGATGCCCTGGTCGGCGATGTCGACCGGCAGGTCGTGCACCAGATGGCCGATGTCGTGCAGCAACGTCGCCGCGATCAGCGCAGCGCTCGCCCCGTCGCGCTCGGCACACGCGGCGCATTGCAGTGCGTGCTCCAGCTGCGAGACACCCTCGCCGTAGGTCTCGACGCCACGGCGCGCAAACGCGGCGCGGATCTCAGCGAGCGCGCTCATTGCGCCGCCGCCTGGGCCTTCGCCACCTGGCGGCGCAGCACGCGCATGCGGCTCTCGAGCCCGTCCTTGTCGACGTAGCAGCCTTGCAGATGCCGGCGGCCGAGATTGGCGTCGAAGGCGGTGCGGCCATGCAACGCGCGCTCGTTCTGCATCACCAGCAGATCGCCGGGTGCCAGGCGGAAGATCAGCTCGCGCTCCGGCTGTTTCAGGATCTGCGCGAAGTTGCGGTAGGCCTCGTACCACGGCTCGACCAGCTCGACCGGCACATCGATGCCGGCGAAGGAACGGTTGTTGAAATGCACCGCGGTCAGCCGCCCTTCGAAGTCGACTGAGATCAGCGGCGTGCGGGTCTGCAGGTCGGCATCCTTGTCGGCGAAGCGGAAGTTGGCGGGGACACGGGTCAGCAGCTCGAACTGCTCCGGCGCCCATTGGCGCAACTGCTCCGCACCGGCGAAGCCGTCAACCAGGAGCGAATCGCCGCCCGGCGCATCGGACACCAGGCAATGCAGCAGCTGCACACCAGGGGTCGGGTCGCGATAGGGATTGTCGCTGTGCACGCCGAGGCCGAGCGCGGTGTTCGCGAGGTTGTTTGGGTCGGGCACCGAAATGACGTCGAACAGCTTGCCGTAGTTCGTGGTGCGCACGAAGCCGAGCCGGTCGCCGACCTCGGCCACCATGCCCGGCCGCACCGGCACGTTGCGCAGCAGGCCGAAGCCGTGCTTGTGATAGCTCTCCAGCCAGCGCAACTCGGATTCCGGATCGCGCGCCACAGCCGGCCAGTCGCCCTCCGGCAGGTCTGCAAGATCGGCGCCCCATAGCCTGATCGGCGCGGCAGGCGGGGTCTTCAGGTTGTGTTCGTAGAGGAACGCGGCGAGGTAGGTGGAGACATGCTCCTCTCCCTTCCACGTGACGCGGAGGTTGCCGTCGGTCTGCATCGCGATGCGCTCGATCTGCGGCTGTTCCGGCAGGTCGACGATCTCGAACAAGCGCTGGCCGCTCGGGTGGCGGCACTGCGGGCAGGCGCACTGGTCGCGCAGCCAGATGGCGGGCCAGAAGCTGGTGGTGCCGTCGCTCCAGGTGGCGGCCAACCCGCCCTTCTCCGGTTCAGCCAGCACGATGCGCATGCAATCAGCTCCAGGGCAGTGAATAGGTCTTGACGTTGGTGAAGGCCTTCATGGCCTCGATCACGCCTTCCTTGTAGCCGAGGCCGCTGTCCTTGATGCCGCCGAACGGCGACATCTCGATCCGGTAGCCCGGCACCTCCCGCACGTTCACCGTGCCGACCACCAGCTCCTTGATGAAGCGCTGGATGTAGTCGAACCGGTTGGTGCAGATACCGGAGGATAGGCCATAGACCGTGGAGTTGGAAATACGGATCGCGTCGGCGATGTCCTTGCAGCGGATGATGGGGGAGACCGGTCCGAAGGTCTCCCACTTCACCAGTTTGCAGTCGTAGGGGACGTGGTCCACAACCGTCGGGGCGTAGAGCGCGCCCGTGCGCTGGTTGCCGTGCAGCAGCTTGGCGCCGGCGCGGACGGCATCGTTCACCATGTCCTCGCAATAGCGCGCGGATTCCTCGTCGATCACGGCGCCCATGTCGACGTTCGGGTCCATCGGGTCGCCGAACTTCACCTTTTTGGACTTCTCGACCAGCAGTTCGGCAAAACGATCGGCGATGGCTTCGTGCACGATCATGCGCTTGACCGCAGTGCAGCGCTGGCCGCTGTTCTTGTAGGAGCCGTAGACCGCGAGGTTGGTCGCCTCCTCCAGGTCGGCGTCTTCCATCACGATCAGCGGATCGTTGCCGCCCAGCTCGAGCACGGCGCGGCGATAGCCCATGTTCGCGGCGATGTATTTGCCGATCTTGACCCCGCCGGTGAAGGTGATGACGTCGACATTCGGGTGCGTGAGTAAGGTGTCTGCGATCTCGCGCGGATCGCCGGTCACCACCTGGAACATCTCCTTCGGCAGTCCGGCCTCATAGAGGATGTCGGCCAGCAACAGCGCTGTGAGCGGCGTCTTCTCCGACGGCTTCAGCACCATGCGGTTGTTGGTGGCGATCGACGGCGCGATCTTGTGCGCGACCTGGTTCAGCGGGTGATTGAAGGGCGTGATGGCGGTGATGACACCCTGCAGCGGCTCACGCTGGGTGAAGATCTTGCGCTTCTTGCCGTGCGGGGTGATGTCGCAGGAGAAGATCTCGCCGTCGTCCTTGATGACCGCGGTCGAGGACAGGAAGAACACGTCGTAGGCGCGGCCGACTTCGTAGATGGTGTCCTTGAGGCACAAGCCGGATTCGGCGGTGATCAGCTCCGCGATCTCCTGCTTGCGCGCGACCAGCAGGTCGGCGGTCTTGCGCAGGATCTCAGAGCGTTGCGAACGCGACAGCTCCGGGCGATAGGCGTTGGCGACGCGGAACGCGGCCTCGACATCGGCCACGCTCGCCTTCGGCACGGTGCCGCAGATCTCGTTGGTGTAGGGATTGTAGACGTCGATCTGGCGCTCGCTGGTCCCCGGACCGGTGGCGACGCGCATATGTTCCCTGCGGACTTGAACGCCCATGTGGACTCCTAGACGGCCTTGCTCAGCGGTGCTTGAGCGACGGCGTAGTTGAGCGCCAGGTCGAAGGCGCTGAAATTGCGCAGGCGGTAGCCGGCCGGCAGCGTGGTGATCTTGCGGTTGAGGATGACCGGGACCTTCTGCTCGGTCATGCCGCCATGCGAGCGCAGCGGCACGGTGAGGCCGGACAGGTCATGCTTGGCAGCGGCGCTGCCGATCGCGGTGTTGCGCTCGGACACGACGATCACGTCGCCGAGGCGGTCTTCCGGCAGCTCGAACTTCTTGCAGCCGGTTGCGCGGTCCAGCGCCAGCTCGATGCCCGGCAGCCCCGCGATGCGCTTGATGAGGTCGCCCTTGTTGGAATCGTCCGGCAAGTAGACCGTGGCGAACGAGCCGAGCGCGCCGTGATGCACGACGTAGGGATCGGTGATCGGCAGGATCACCCGCGCCTTGCCGGCGCCGATCCAGCCGTCGAGGACGTCTTGCAGGTAGATCACGTTCGGCGTGCCGTCGGCCTTGTGCTTGTCGTTCATGCCGTGGTCGGCGGTGAGGACGATGGTCGCGCCCTCGGCATCCAGCTGCGCCAGGTAGCCGTCCATCATGCGATAGAAGCTGTTGGCGTCGGGCGAGCCCGGCGCCGCCTTGTGCTGCACATAATCGGTGGTCGAGAGATACATGATCTCCGGCCGGCGTTCCTTCAGCAGCTTCACGCCCGCCGCGAACACGAACTCGCTGAGGTCCGCGCTGTAGACCGAGGGCAGCGGCCGGCCGACATAGGCCAGCGCATTGTCAATGCCGTGCTCGGCCACCGTGGTTTCGTTGGCCTTCTCGGCGGAGAAGCAGATGCCGATCATGCCCTTGCCCAGCAGCTTGCGCAGCTTGTCCTTGGCGGTGACGACCGCGACCTTGGCGCCCAGCACAGAGAAGGCCGCCAGGATGGTCTCGGCGCGCAGGAACTTGGGATCGTTCATCATCACCTCCTGCCCGCTCTCGCGGTCATAGAGGTAGTTGCCGCAGATGCCGTGCACGGACGGCGGCGCGCCGGTGACGATGGAGAGGTTGTTGGGATTGGTGAAGCTCGGCACCACGCAATCGCCGATGGTGTCGGTGCCGTGCGGCAGCATCTGGCTCAGCCACTTCATGTGGCCGCCGCGCATCGCCTCGGTGAGATAGGCCGGCTCGCAGCCATCGACGCAGATCACGACGATGGGCGCGCTGGGCCAGGCGTAGATCTTGCCGTTGACGGTAACGCTGTTGGTCATGATCTACTCCGCACTCGCGGCCTGGCGGCGCGGGCTGCCATTGGCGACACCCATTTCGGACATCGCCGCGCGCACCGCCGCGAGCGCGCCCTTCATGTGAGTTTCGTCCAGGCGGCCGATGCAGCCGATGCGGAAGGAATCCGCGACCGTCAGCTTGCCCGGATAGATCACATATCCGCGATCCTTCAGCTTGTCATAGAAGGTCTGGAATACGAAGCGCGGATCGGTCGGCATGTGGAAGGTGACGATGATCGGCGCCTGCAGCTGGTCGGGCAGCAGCGTCTCGAAGCCGAGCGCGCGCATGCCGTCCACCAGGATCTTGCAGTTGTTGCGGTAGCGCGCGCCGCGGCCGGCGACCCCGCCCTCCTCCTCATGCTCGGTCAGCGCCTGGTCGAACGCGACGATGCAATGGATCGGCGGGGTGAAGCGGTATTGCCCGGTCTTTTCCAGCGCCTGCCACTGCTCGTAGAGATCGAGCGACAGCGACGGTGCGTTGCCCTGGCACTGCCTTAGCGCGTCGACGCGCGCCAGCACGAAGCCCAGGCCGGGGAGACCCTCGATGCATTTGTTGGACGAGGCTGCGACTGCGTCGAACGGGACCTCCTGGCTGCTGAGCGCGATCGCACCGAACGCGCTCATGGCATCGATCAGCAGCTTGCGGCCGGCAGCGGCAACCACGCGCGCAACCTCGGCGATCGGATTGAGCACGCCCGAGGTGGTCTCGCAATGGACGACCGCGACATGGGTGATCGCCGCGTCGTCGGCCAGCGCCTTGGCGACGCGCGCCGGATCGACCGGCTGGTCTTCGGCCCATTCCAGGACGGCGCTCGCGCGCTTGTAGTATTCGCAGATCTTGGCGATGCGCTTGCCGTAGGCGCCGTTGATGAGGACCAGCAGCTTGCCGGCCGGCGGGACGAAGGCGCCGATCATGGCTTCGACGGCGAAAGTGCCGGAGCCCTGCATCGGAACGCAGGTAAACGCGCCCTCGCCGCCGATCATGGCGACCAGTCGGGACCGCATCCGGGTGTTGATGGCGAGGAACTTTGCGTCGCGGGAGCCCCAGTCGTGCAGCATCGACTGCTTGACGCTCATCGAGGTGGTGAGCGGTCCGGGGGTCAAAAGCCAAGGATCTTGAGACATTTAGCACCCTCAATGGATGGCCGGGGCCGACTCCGCCCCAGCGCGTTGCCTTAAGATGCGCCGCGTCCTACTATAAGGCAAATCGCACTTAATTATACGATGCATAGATGACGTCTATAAGTCACAGCCAGCTGCGGGCCTTTCACGCGGTCGCCACCGAGGGCAGCTTCACCAAGGCGGCCCAGCTGCTCAACGTGACCCAGCCCACCTTGTCTGGCCAGGTCCGGACGCTGGAGGAGCGCTTCGGCGTCCGCTTGTTCGACCGGCGCCGGCGGCGCATCGAGGTCACCGACATCGGCCGCAACCTGCTCGACATCACCTTCCGCATGTTCTCGCTCGAGCTGGAGGCGGTGCAGGTGCTCTCTGCCGCCCATGCCTTGAAGCGCGGGCATCTCCGGATCGGCGCCGACGCACCGTATCATTCCGTGCCATTCCTGTCGGCGTTCCACCGGCGCTATCCCGACCTGCGCCTTTCCATGACCATGGGCAACACCAAGTCGCTGCTGGACGACCTGCTGGACCAGCGCTGCGACGTCGCGATCGCCGCCAATGTGAAGACCGACAGCCGGATCTTCGCCCTGCCCTTCCGCCAGGACCATTTCATCGCGTTCGTCGACCGCGCGCATCCGTGGGCGCGCCGGCGCGGCGTCAAGCTGTCTGAGCTGGCGAGCCAGCGCCTGCTGCTGCGCGAGCCGATGTCCAACACGCGCCAGACCTTCGATGCCGCGATGGCCAAGGCCAACATCGTGCTGGGCGAGGTGCTGGAGATCGGCAGCCGCGAGGCGATCAAGGAAGCGGTGGCGGCGGGCCTCGGCGTCGGCATCATCGCACAATCGGAGCTGGGCGACGATCTGCGGCTGAAGGCCCTGCCGTTCGAGGGCCAGCAGATCACCTCGACCGAGTTCGTCGCCTGCTTGCAGGAGCGCAAGGGCTCGCCGCTCGTCAAGGCGTTCCTGGCTGTGGTAAAGGAGACCGCCGACGTGAAGGGTGGACGATGAAGGGCTTGGCGCTGACCTGTCTGTTCGTGCTGGCCGCGCATCATGCGCTGGCGCAGGCGCCGATCTGGGAGCGCGGCCGCGATGAACGCTACGAAGTCGCAGTGGCCGGGATCGGCCCGGGCACCACGCTCGGTTTCTTCTGCTCGGCCTACCAGGTGCCGAACACAGCGATCATCAGCCTCAACAACCTGATCCTCAGCCCGATCCTGCCGGACGGGAGGAACTTCGACCTGCGCTTCGTCATCGACGGCGTGAAATACGACCTGCCCGGCATCGCCAAGGACGGCGAGTTGCTGGTGTCGCCCGCCGACGCCAACATGGAGTTGCGCGTCCAGGAAGTGACCGAAGCGTTGCGCGCCGGCAAGCAGGCGCAGATCGCGGTGCCGGCCAAGGCCTGGAAATCCAAGCTGCCGCTCGACGGCGCCGACCAGGCGCTGGATGGCATCTTCGAGGCCTGCTGGTAGTCAGCCGGCGCGCGTCGCCTTGGCTGGCGCGAGGAACGGCGACACCACGGCCGTCACCCGCTCCACCGTCTCCGCCTTTTCGCCGACCGGCGCGACATAGTGGATCGCGGCCTGCATGTCCTCGATCGAACCGCCGCGCGCGATCATCCAGCCCGCCAGGTATTGCGACGACAAACATCCGCCTGCGGTCGCCACGTTGCCGTGTGCGACGAACGGCGCATCCAGCACGCGCACGCCGGCCTCGATCACCCAGGGCTTGGTGGTGAGGTCGGTGCAGGCCGGCAGGTCGCCGATCAAGCCGAGCTTGGCCAGGATCAGCGTGCCCGAGCATTGCGCGCCGATCAGCTGCCGTGCGAGATCAAGCTTGATCTGGGACAGCAATGCGGCATCGGCCACGATCTCGCGCGTCTTCACGCCGCTGCCGATGATGACCGCGTCCGCCTCGCGCGAATTCCAGCGGCTGCTGGCGCCGGATCGTGATGCCGTTCATCGAGGTGACTTCGGCGGAGGGGGACGTGATGTGGGCCTTCCAGCCTTTGGCCCTGACGCGATTGAGAATCGCAGCGGCGACGAACGAATCCAGCTCGTTGAAGCCATCGAATGTCAGGACTGCTATCTGCACGGCTTGCCTCTCCTTCGGGCGCCCGAACGTTACGCGCGACCGGCGGGCGCTTTCAACCCTAGACCGCCAGCCAGAAACAGATCCATACCAGCACCCCGACCCGACAGAAGTTGGCAAACTTGACCGGTCCCTCGAAGCGGCGAGCGCTGCGCCACACGCCGAGCGCGGTCACGGCCGAATACGGCACCGGCAGCAGATGCACCCCAACCGCCAGAAGGATCGACGCATCAGCGAGAACGAGGGCGATGGCAACGGTCGTGGCGATGATGTTGACGATCAGCCCGTAGAAGATCGCGTAGTGCCAGAACGCGACCTCCAACGGCAGCTTGCCGCGCCACAACGCTCTCAGATTGTCCAGGATACCCCCCATGGCACCAAAATCGCACGTCCCGCCGCGATTCGATAGCTAGGCCGTCGCTTCTTCCTTGAGGCGCGAGGGGTGCAACTCGCCCGCCGCTTCCAGCCGCGGCTGGGCGACCAGCGCCAAATGCGAGTTGATGCGCTTCAGGTCGCGCAGGATGTCGAGATGCAGGCCGGAGGTGGAGATGCTCTCGATCCGCCCCTCGCGCAGGCGCAGCAGGTGGTTCTCGGACGCGGTCTTCTCCAGGATGCGAAAGGCATGTTTCTCGGCAAACAGCTTGCGCGCCAGGTTGAGGTCGCCGGTCATGAACACGTTCATCGCGAGCTGCACGTTGGCATTGAGGCGGCGGTGGATGTCCTCGATTTCCTTCAGTCCCTCGGTGGAGAATTTGAGGCCGTACTTGGTCTTCTTGGCCGCCAGATCGATCAGGCTCTTGTCGACGATATCGGCGGCGTGCTCGAGGTTGGTGGTGAAGGTGATGAGGTCGATGATCTTCTTGTGGTCGCCGGAATCCATCAGGTCGCGGCTGACCCGCGTCAGATACAGCTTGATCGCTTCGTTGAGCCGGTCGATCTGGTTGTCGACGTCGGAGCAGAGGTCGATCTGCCGGCGGTCGCCATGCAGGAAGGCCTGCAGCGACAGGTCCAGCATCTGGCCCAGGAGGTCGCCCATGCGCAGCGCCTCGCGGCTGGCGTTGGCGAGGCCGATCGAGGGATTCTCCACCGCGCCCTCGGCCAGGTAGCGCGCCTTGCCGGGGTCGTCCGACTTCTCCTGTTCCGGCAGCAGGCGCTGAGTCAGGCGCGCGACTGGCCCGATCGCCCAGATGAAGATGATCGCCAGCCCGAGGTTGAAGGCGACGTGGAAATTCAGGACCTGGCGCCAGGCTTCCGGCTGCAGCTTGGCGATCTCCGGCATGATCAAGGGCAACAGCGGCAGGGCGATGATGACGCCGGCAACGCGGAAGATCAGGTTGCCGACCGGCACGCGGCGCGCTTCCGGCGGGTCCGACAATGTGGCGATGATCGGCATCACCGCGCTGCCGAGGTTGGCGCCGAGCACCAGGGCGTAGCAGACCTCGACCGGGATCAAATCGTGGGTCGCGAAGGAGACGATCAGCAGGATGATGGCAAGGCTGGAGGTCGAGCCCATGGTCAGCAGCGCGCCGACGATGACGGCGGAGATCGGCGCGTCCGCCATCAGCTTCAGGATCACCGGCACGACCGGCGCATCGCGCATCGGCTCGGCCGCCAGCGTGATCATCGAGAGGCCGAGCAGCGTGAGGCCGAGGCCGATGATCGCCCGGCCCAGGTCGCGCGTCCGGTTCTCGGTCACGTGATTGAACATGATGTAGCCGACGAGGATCAGCAGCGGCGAGATCCAGGTGACCTTGAAGGCGTAGGCCTGCGCCACCAGCGAGGTGCCGACGTCCGCGCCCAGCATGATGGCGAGCGCCGCCCCCGCCCCCACCACCTTGCGCGAGGCGAAGGACGAAGTGATGAGCGCGGTGGCGCTCGAGGATTGCAGCAGGATGGTCGCGCCCAGCCCGCCGAAGAAGGCGCTGAAGCGGTTGCCCATTGCGCTGCCGAGGAAGCTGCGCAGCTGGCTGCCGAACGCGCGCAGCACGCCCGTCCGCACCATGCGCAGGCCCCACAGGAGCAGCGCCGCCGCACCAAAAAGCTGGATCAGGAAGATCATGGCGACTTCGAACAATAAGCGCTGCCCGACCGATTCGGACGCGCCATGTCATGAAACTGTAACATAAACACGGAATGTGAAAGTTCGGTCAATGGCCGGCGTGTCCGACGGCGACGCAAGCCATCCCCACGGCGCCGCCAATCAGCAGAGAAAAGCTCGTCCGGGCGGGCTCAACATGACCAGGTTCGCCATGCGCGCGGAGAGCATGGCGAACCTAATGCAACGCGCACGTCAGAAGATCTTCGCGTCCCTTCCGGCCGCCAGCGCCCGGAAGAACATGGCCCAGAAGGCCGGGAAGCGCATGCCGGCGCGGCGCTCGTAGGGATCCTTTTCCACTCGTGGGCCCCAGCGTCCGCGGAAACCGGATTCGCCGTCATACGAGGGCCACCAGAGCTGCTTTTGGCGGTCGACCATGAAGTCGTACCTCCGGTCGCCATCAGATGTCACTTTCACTGCCCAGGGGACCTGGTTCGGTCCAAAACCCACCAGGTTCAGGGCAGGCCTGATGATGAGAGCATTCATACGGGTCGCGGCGGTACTGTCGGGCGGCGGAGGATCCTTCGAGTAGTCGCCGTGCACATCGAAGCCCCAGTCCTCAGACATCTCAACGAGTGCCGCAGCATATCCAATGATCGCGCCCCAAGGGCCAAGAAAGAAGGCACCGAACCCGACCTTGGCAACGAACTTTCCAGCATCGACCGCCCAGTGGTCTTCTCCGCTATGGGACGGGGGCATTGGCCTGAGTGGCCCCTCGCTGTATCCGCAACTGATAGGCCCTTCATCCACGGGGTAGGTTGTTTGAATGGTCCCTCCCCTGAGGTAGAGGCTGTGCGTGTCCTTGGAGGCAAAAAGAACCGTCATGGTGCGACCGGGCGCGGCGATCGATTCGGCTTCGTCGTACGGGCTGACCCGCATGAAGAAGCGCCCGGCCGGATCGTCGTCGTTGATCCGCGCCACGGTTCTTGGCGGGAGTTGGGCAACCGGCCGGCCAGTCACCCCGATGAAGGTCGGAACGAGGTTGTCACCTCCCTGCAGGAGAATGGACAGGCATTGCCATTCCCCGCCAAATCCGCCGAATTCACGGGAGTACATGTCGTTGCACGGCGGGGCCAACGGTTCGTCATGCATCGGGAAGAAGAAGTAGTAGTTGAGCAGAATGGGGTTATCCAGGTTGTCCAGCACCTTGACCAAGTCGGGTGCGGGAACCAGCGGCAACAATGCGCGAAGCTTGTCGGTCCTGAACACTTCCGCGTGGTACCAGAATCGACTGTTCGGCAGTGTCTGATCGCCACCGTCTGACGGCGCGTACAGCGTCCCAACAGCAGCCCGGTCGGCGTAAAAGTTGCCGCTCGCCGCAGTTACTGCTGGCTCGGCGACGTTGGTGCGGTTTATCCATCCGGCCAGCTCGAGGAACCGCTCGCGCGGACCACCGCTGGGAGCACCGGCAGGCAGATCGACGGTCTTGTCCCCGGGTTCACCCAGGATGGCTGCGATCATTCCTTTGGCAATCTCCGGATTTCGACCGAATGGATCGCCCACGGTGCCGCCCCAGGAATTCTTGTCGTCGTACGGAGCTTGCGCCCTCCACAGCGCGCAATGCTCCACATAGCGTTTTGCGTCCGAGGGAACGAAAAGTTCCGCCGGATCCATCACCATGATCGGCTCGAACCGCGTTGCCAGATCGCGGTCCGTCGTGGTGGACGGCACCGGTTCGGGAGGCTGAACGACAGGTCGCGCTTTTATCTCGAACAAGATCGAGGCGGATTCCGAATTCGATGTCCAAGACCAGGAGGCGGATGGCTGACCGTCGCCTCTGTCTACCGTATCGAGCGTTCCGTAGTCGCCGGCCATTGACAGCACGTTGATCTCATCCAGGCCGGCACCGGGCGTGATATTCCGGCTATACCGTGTCATGAGTGCGCCGGCCACAACGCTCTGCGGTGCAGGTGGGCCGGATAGCGCAACCGAATGCATCGTGTCAGCAGCATTCGTCTTGGTCGTCGGCGCCGCGATCGCCCCCTCGCCGTTGATTCCGGTGGTATCGACGTCCGTGTAGGCATGGACCGCCCAAGCGCACGCCATCTGAGTTGCACCGAAGGTGATGCTCAGCGGACCGGTAAAGCCCGTATCGCTCATGGCGCGCAGGCACGATAGGCGGCGATTGGTTCCCCCGGGAACCGCAATCGTGGCGACGCTCTTAAAGGTGACGTTGCCCCCGGACACCGTGGGTTCTGAAGACGGTCCGGTGTTTGCCACCCACGCAAGGATTAGCGCTTTCGCGGGCGCAATTACGGCCGCGGTCGTATACTGAGCAAGGTCGTTATTCGATACGGCTCCGGTCAATGCGATGCGTGCCATGGGAAGCTCCCGCGATTAAGCCTTTGATTTCTGATTCTGGCCGGACAACCTTGCGGCGACCTGCTCGAACAGATGCTTGAATTGCCGGTCGCAGTCGGGCATGGGGACTTCCGCAGCGATGGTCTGGAAGCACTCGGAGCTGCTGAGTTCGTTCGCCCCCGATTTGAGAGCCCCGTCGAGGCCCGCGCTCTGCAGCCACTCGATGAAGCCGGCAATGCATGCGATCATCTCCGGACTGCCCACCTTGCCCGCGCGCCACAGGCGTTGATATTCCTTGACGGTCTCGCCGAGGCGATCAATGGCGTCTGGCCCGTCGCTCACGATGCTCCAGAGGGCATTTCGCAAGCCCTGCCGCAGATCCTTGTTGAGGCGCTCCGCGCATTCCGGATGCCGCCGCTGGGCGGCCTGCAGTCCTTCGTCGAACTTCCGCCAGCACGCTGCCGTTTCCGGGTTCATGGGACGAGCGTGGAAATCGTCGTAGAAGCGCCGCGGATTGCGCCGCCAGATCTTCAAGCCATCGATCTGGCCCTGGAACGAATGAATGCCGTCCCTGGATTCGCCGATGCGGACGCCGTCGCCGTCAACGGACTTGAGGATGTCGATCAGACCGATCTTGCGAGCAACAACAACGCCGTCTGCGAAGAGTTCGATCTTGCCGAAGCCATCATAGACGAAGCCGAGGGCCACCCATCTGTTCACGTCGACACCGAAGGGGCCTGCCACAGCGTCGTTGATGGAATCGACCTGGATACTGGTGCCAGCCGTATCGACGAATCTGGCGATCAGATGCCCCTCGTTGCCGTTATCGTTTTCCACGAAGAAACGGAACGCGTTGCTGTCCAGAATGAAATTCTTGTGCGCGGACGTGCGCCGGACCAAGGCCTCGACCCGCAGGCCTTCAAGCAGGCGCCAGGGCATAGTTGTGGCTGGTATCCGGACACTGCCTGTGCCCTGGGCGAAGCGGATCGAGCCAGTTTCCGGGCGCGCACCATCGGGCAGGAAGTCTTCGTCGGGTATGTTGACGACCCGCGCGTCGCTTGCCGATGACGGCGAGCGATCGACCACGATGCCCGCAAAGCCGCCGTAGGCATGATGACAGATTAGTTCCCATGGATGGGCCATTGGCAGCCTCCATCTCGCCCCTGTCGGGGATCGTCCAAGGACCGAATGGCCCGAGGAACCGCATGTTGAGAGATGGTAGCAAGAGGCCGCTTACGGATGGCTTATGCGTGGCCCTTCCGAGCGAACATCTATTCCCGCTGCCGCAGGAAGGCGTCGAACAGCGCGACGCCGTAGCCGGTGGCGCCCTCGGGGCAGATCGCGGTGTCGCGGCTCGCGAATTCCTTGTTCGCGATGTCGAGATGCGCCCACGGCTTGCCGTTCACGAACTCGCCCATCAAGGCGGCGGCATGTGACGCGTCGGCGCTGACGTCGTCGGGCGCGCATTGGCGGTAGTCGGCGATCTTGGACTTGAGGTTCTTCACATACTCGGCGTTGACCGGCAGCCGCCACAGCTCCTCGCCCGCGGCTTCGCCGGCGGCCAGCGCCTCGCGCGCCAGGGCTTCGTCGGTCGCGAACAGGCCGGCATAGACCGGACCCACCGCCGCCGTGACCGCGTAGGTCAGGGTCGCGGCATCGAGTATGCAGGAGGGGTTGAGCTTGGAGGCGGCGTAGTAGAGCGAATCCACCAGCGTCACGCGGCCTTCGGCGTCGGTGTCGATGATCTCCATGGTCTTGCCGGCCAGAGTCTTCACGATGTCGCCGGGCCGGTAGGACGAACCCGACGGCATGTTCTCGACCAGCGCCATCACGCCGACCACGTCGACCTTGGCCTTGCGCAGCGCGGCGGCGAGGATCGCGCCCGCAACCGCGGCGGCGCCGCCCATGTCGCCCTTCATGGTCAGCATCTGCGACGTACGCTTCAAGGACAGGCCGCCGCTGTCGAAGCATACGCCCTTGCCGACCAGCGCGACCGGGCCGCCCTTTTGCTTGCCGCCCTTTCCGTTCCAGCGCAGCACCACCAGGCGCGGCGGATGCTGCGAGCCCTGCGCCACCGCAAGGATGCCGCCCGCGCCCATCTTGCGCAGCGCGCGCTCGTCATAGACCTCGACCGCGATGCCGTGCTTCTCGAATTCTCCCAGGCGCTTGGCCAACACGTCAGGCCACAGAGTGGAGGGCGGCTCGTTCACCTGGTCGCGCGCGAAGCAGATTCCGGCGGCGAGCGCTTCGGCGTCAGCCACGAGCTTCTGCACCGCCGAACGCTCCGCCGACACCAGCGACAGGCCAGTGATCTCAACCGGCTCATTCCCCGGCTTGGTCTGCGTCACATACTTGCCGAAGCGATAGGACCGCAGGCGCGCACCGAGCCCGATGTTGCCGAGGAATACGGCGTCCTCGAGCTTGCCCACACCGCCGCCGAGGATTTGCGCCTTGGGCTCGCGCGCCTGCAGCAGGTGCGCGGCGATCTTGCCGCCGAGCTTGCGCGCGCGGATCGCCGACAGCTCCTTCGGATTGCCCACGCCGACAACAAGGATACGCCGCGCGACGGCGGCGCCCAGCACATCGAGGATCTCGCCGCGCTTGGCGGAAAACGACGGTGCGGCCATCGCCTTCTGCAGCGCCTTGCCGAGCGGTGCGCCGAAGCCGAGCAGCTTCTTCCCCTCGCCTGCGAACACGACGGTGACGTCGGCGGACTCCACCGGCTTGGCGATCACTTCGACTAGCATGAAACAAAACCCCTCCACTGACCGGCGGCGATCTCAGCATAGCGTCGCGGAAATGTAAAACCCCGGCGGCCTACAGCGGGTTCGCAACGGTGCTTTGCTTTGTAATCCCGCGTCTCCAACGGAATGCAGCGATCATGATCGTCCGACCTCAGCCAAATGCGCTCACCCTGTTCCTCATCACCAAAGGATCGGTGGTGTTTCACATCCTGCCGCAGATCCTGGCGGCAACCGCGTTCGCGGCGGCGCTGAGCGTGCTTGGGCATTATCGCCCGGGACTGGTGCCGGGCTTCACGCCGATCCCCTTCATCCTGATCGGACTTGCGATTTCGATCTTCCTCGGCTTCCGCAACAGCGCGAGCTACGACCGCTTCTGGGAAGGGCGCAGATTGTGGGGCCAGGCCATGGTCGATTGCCGCACCTTGGCGCAACAATGGATCCACCTGCCCACCGACCAGGCGGCCGCCTCGCCGCGGCGCATGGTCCATATGATGATCGCGTTCGCCCATGCGCTCCGGCACCATTTGCGCGACAGCGACCCGAAGGCCGACCTGGCGCCGCTGCTGGAGCCCGCGGACCTGAAGCGGGCGACGGGGTCCAAGCACGTGCCGAGCGCGATCCTCAACATGCTGCACCGCGAGCTTGGCGCCCAGGTGCGGGCCGGCGCGGTCAGCCACCAACTGGCGCTCGCGTTCCTGGAGCGGCTGGCGTCGCTGGGCGGCGTGATCGCGGGCTGCGAGCGCATCCGCCTGACGCCGCTGCCCTTCGCCTATACCTTGCTGCTGCAACCGCACGGCCTATCTCTATTGCTTCCTGCTGCCGTTCGGGCTGATCGCCACGGTCGGCCTGGCGACGCCGCTGGTGGTCGCGATCGTCTCCTACACGTTCTTCGGCCTCGACGTCCTGGGCTCGGAGATCGAGGAGCCGTTCGGCACTTTGGTCAACGACCTGCCGCTCACGGCGTTGTGCCGGATGCTGGAGATCAACCTACGCGAGACGCTCGGCGAGCGCGACCTGCCGCCGATGATCGAGCCGGTGGATTACTGCCTGCTCTAAGGCCGGCTGGCTAAGCGCGCCCCACCCGCCTAGTATTCGGGCAAGAACTGGGGAGAGGCCATGTCCGACAAGACCATCGTCCGCACCACCTGTCCGCGCGACTGCTATGACGCATGCGGCATTGCGGTGGTGAAGCGCGCCGACGGCCTGGTGAAGGTTCTGGGCGATCCCGAGCATGCGGTGTCGCGCGGCGCGCTGTGCGGCAAGTGCGCGATTGCCTATAACGGCGCCTGGCTCGATCCGAAGGCGCGGGTAACCCGGCCCATGAAGCGTGTCGGGCCGAAGGGCGAAGGCCGCTTCGAGGCCGTCGGCTGGGACCAGGCGACCGGCGAGATCGCAGAGCGGCTCAAGGACATTGTCTCGAGACAGGGCGCTGAGACCATCTGGCATACGCACTACACCGGCACCTGCTCGCTGCTGGCGGGCGGTTTCCCGCAACGCTTCTTCAACCGGCTCGGCGCCAGCGAGGTCGATCCGGATTCGATCTGCAACGCCGCCGGCCACGCCGCGCTGCAATACCTGTACGGCGCCAGCAATGTCGGCTTCGATCCGCGCACGGCCAAGGACGCGAATTGCATCGTGGTCTGGGGCGCCAACCCCTTCGCCTCCGCGCCGCACCAGCACAAGCACTGGCTCAAGGAAACGAGGGCCAAGAAGATCGTCATTGACCCGGTGCGCCACCCGACCGCCGCGGACGCCGATCTGCACCTGCAGCTGTTCCCCGGCAGCGATGCCGCGCTCGCCTTCGCCATGCTGCATGTGCTGGTGCGGGAAGATCGCATCGATCGCGCGTTCCTCAATGACCACACGATCGGTTGGGCGGAGCTCGAGCCCATCCTCATGCGATGCTCGCCGGATTGGGCAGCGCCCATCACCGGCATTCCGGTCGGCAAGATCGAAGAGGCCGCGACCATCTATGGCGACGGCCCGTCGCTGCTCTGGCTGGGCCAGGGCCTGCAGCGCCAACCGACCGGCGGCAACGTGTTCCGCGCCGTCGGGTTGTTGCCGGCTGCAACCGGCAATCTCGCCAAGCCGGGCGCCGGCTTCCTCTATCTCAACGGCGGAGCAAGGCGCGGGATCGACAGCGACTACCTGGAGGCGCCGCAACTGCGTCAGGGCGAGCGGCGCAAGGTCAGCCACATGGATCTGGTGGCGACGCTGAGCGATCCCAGGAAGGCGCAGGCGCTCGTCACCTGGAACATCAACATCGCCGCCTCCAACCCCGACCAGGCGCGCCTGCACCGGGTGCTGCGCGACGAGCGGCTGTTCCATGTTGCGGTCGATCCCTTCCCCACCGACACGACGGACTTTGCCGATTTCGTCCTGCCGGCCGCGAGCTTCCTCGAGTTCGACGACATCGTGTCGCCGTACTTCCATCTGTCGATGTCGGCGCAGGTGAAGGCGCTGGAGCCGATGGGCGACGCGCTGCCGAACCAGGAGATCTTCCGCCGCCTGGCGCGTGCGATGGGATACAACGAGGCTGAGCTATTCGAGGATGATCGCACGGCACTCGACGCGGCGTGCCGGCAAATGGGTTTGAAGGACTTCGCGAGCCTCGCCGCCAAGGGCACGGTGGACATCTGGCCGGAGCCGGTGCTGCAATTCGCCGATCTGACGTTCCCGACGCCGAGCGGCAAGATCGAGATCTCGAGCGCGGCCGCTGAAGCCGACGGTCACCCGCGCCTGCCGCAACCGATCGCCGATCCACGGCCGCAAGGCGGTTTGTTCCGTTTGCTCTCGCCCGCCTCCATATGGCTTATGAACAGCAGCTACAATGACGATCCGAAGGTTGCGGAAAAGCTGGGCGCCGAAACGGTCACGGTCAACACCGCGGACGCCGCGCGCCTTGGATTGCAGGACGGTGACACGGTGATCGCGTCGAACGAGACCGGCCAGCTGGAGCTGCGCCTCGGCGTCGCGGACATCGTGCCCGCCGGCGTTGCTCTGTCACACAAGAGCCGCTGGCCGAAGCTCTCCAAGCAACACGCCAACATCAACGCGCTCAATCCGGGACGCAAGACCGACATGGCGGAGAGCTCTGCCGTGCACAGCGTGGAAGTGACGCTGACGAAGAAAGCGTAGCTCTCGCCCCACTCTCCTCACGTCACCCCGGCCTTGAGCCGGGGCCCATCTTCCAACCGCAAGTGCGGCTGCGGCATGGATCCCGGCTCAAGGCCGGGATGACAGTTGGTGTGTACTTGCGTCTGGTGTACGTTCGTCGCCGGACGCATCGCTACCCGATCGCGCCGATGATGTGGATGATCCCCGAGCCCAGGCGCCGCACCAGCGTGTAAAGCCCCGAGATCGGCTGGAAGATCAGCTGGTGCTCGCGCTCATAGGTCTGGTGCCAGTCGCCGACATAGGTCGCGACCTCGCCGAAATCGCCTTCGAACTTCTCCTGCTCGACCTTGGGGAAGATGGTCGCGAGCTTGCGGATCGCGTCCTCGACCTCGAGATGCACGACCTTGGAGATCAGCTGCTCGCGCGAGATGTTGTGCTGGACCGAGAAGTCCGGGATGTGGGTGGCGAGCGCGAACAGGCGCATCAGCAGGCCGATGCGGATGCCGTGCATCAGGCGCAGGTTGAGCCGTGCCTGTGGTGGCAGCTTGGGCTTCGGCCCGTCGATCACGGCGAGGCCGTCGCGCAGGTCCAGCATGTCGCGCTGGAACACGCGATAGATCTTGGCGAGCTTCTCGTGCACGCCCTCGCTCTCCAGGTGCTCGGCGACGCGGCGCAGCTCCCAGGCGCTCTGGGCATCGCCGGCCTGGTAGGCACGGCTCAGCCACTGGCCGGGGTCGAACAGGTCGACGTACGACTTGAGCGCATCGAGCTCGGAGCATTCCAGCGCCCATTCCACCATGCCCAATAGACGGCGCAGGCGCGGCGAGGCCTTGTAGACCTTCTGGAAGCGCTCGGGATCCTTGACAATCGCCTGGCCGACGCCGCCGAGGGTGTTGGCGAGGAAGCCGAGCTGCTGCAGGATGCCGTTGTGCGGGATGGCGCGCAGCTGCGTCGGGTGCGTCAGGTTGATGCGCAGGTTGAGATCGTCGTGCTGGCGCTTCAGCGCGCGCGAGCCGCTGGGATAGAGGAAGTTGGCTCCGAACGCATCCAGCAGCGCCGCGTAGTTCGAGTCGTTCATCACCTGTTCGTTGAACCGGCGTATGGTGACAAAAAACTCCTTGATGTAGTCCTCTTCGACCGAATAGATCGGATCGGCCAGCACGTCTTCGCCTATGGGCGTCAACACATACTGGACGATGCGCGTGACCGAGGCGAAGGCGATCTGTGGCGTGATGAACAGCGCATAGCCGTCGCCGCCCTGGAAGCTGATCTCCTCCTTGGCGCGGATGCCGAGATTCTGGAACTTGCGCCGGCTGGCCGGCGAGGCGGCATATTCCAGTCGCGCCTGGAAGCCTTCCGGGTGGCCGCCGCGGCCGATGGATTCACCGTGGGTATCGAACACCACCAGCTCGACGTCCGCGAAGCCGCGGTCGCGCAGCACGTCGGCCAGCTTGAGGCGCAGCCACTCGACCGAGATGGCGGCCACGGTCTGGCCGAGATGCCGGCCAGCGTCGGAGAAGCCGGTCTGGATGCAGAGCCGCCCGCGCTGCCGCACATAGGCGGCGAAGTCCGGGTTCTGCAGGCACTCGTCGATCACCCGCAGGCCGCGCTCGAACGCCTTGGTGGTCTCGAACAGCGGCGAGATGTCGACCTTGGCCTCGACCCCGAACAGCTTCGCGAAGTAGAGCGCCGACAGCAGGGTCAGCGGCGATTCCGTTTCCGCGATCAGGAAGCGCACCGGCGTGGTCGCGTCGATGTATTTCAGCATCTGCGCGACGATCATGAACAGGCGCTTGGCCGAGGTGCGCTCCGCCAGGATCGAGGCGAAGTTGATGCGGATCGGCTTCACGTCGCGCAGCAGCTTGGCGACCGAGGCGAGATAGGAGCGCTTGCGGGCCGGATCGTCCGGCTCGGTCTCCATGTCGATCAGCTTGCGCACGGCGTTGTGGATCTGCACCGCGTTCAGCCGCACATGGGTGTGCGCCATGCCGAGGCCGTGGTTGGTCAGCTCGGCGCGCAGGATTAGCAGCTTGCGCCGCTCCGCTGTGCGCGTCGACAGCTCCAGCGCCCGCTCGATCAGCTCCAACAGCTGGCCGGATTCGATCAAGCGCAGGTGGCGGCTCTCATGCATGCGCTTGGCGAGGCGCCGCACTTGCTCGGTCCAGGTCTTGGGATCGGTGTCGCCGTTCTGGAACACCTCGATCTCGTCGTCGGCCTCTTTGATCGCCAACGCCAGGCGGCTTTCCAGCAGCTCCATCAGGTGCGCGAGGTCGACGCCGTTCTCGCCGCGCGGCTTCTGGGCGCGCAGTTCCTCGATCACTTCGAGATATTGCTGCAGCTGTGCGGTCTGCACCCGCAGGCGCTTGAACAGGGTGTCGCTCCACTTGATGTCAGAGCGGCCGTCGAGATCGTAGCCGACCCAGCTGGCGATGGTCAGCAGCTTGGGGCGCAGCTGCTCCCAGTCCTTGGGATAGAACTCCGCCGCGACGTCGAACACGATGTCATAGACCCGGCGCAACGCGCGCTGGACGTTGGTGATCGCCTCGATCGACAACTTGTGCTCGTAGGCGAGATCAATCTGCACCGGCGGGCGGTGCTCCACCGTACGCGCCGCTGTCAGGCGCCGGGCGCGCTCCTTGGCATTCAGCTTGTTGCCGGCGCTGTCGCGCTCCATCGCCAGCTCGGCGAGATTGTGCAACATCTCGGTCGACTGGCTGAAAGTCGGGTGAGCGGTCATGACGATACCGAACAGCTCGCGCTCCAGCAGCCCTTGGAACTCGGCGAACGGGCGCGGCGTGGGTTTCTTGCTCTTGGCCTCGTCGGGCACGGCGACGCGTCGTACCGCGGCGCGGATCGCTGCCTCGTTCTTCGCCTCATCGCGCTCGCCGAGATAGGCGGCGAGGCGCTCGGCGCGATGGGCGTAGGATTCCGCCGACAGCTGCTGGATCAGCCGTTCGATATCGCCGTAGCTGAGCTTGCCGGCATCAAGCCGCTTGCCCAGCTCCAGCGCTAGCAGCTTGACGGAGTTGCCGAAGGGGTTGCGCTCGCGCAGGTCGCCGAGCGTGCCGAACAGCTGGCCGAGATCTTTCTCCAGCGCTGCCGGATCGAGCAAAGCGGAGTCCGGAAAGGCACGCGCGCCGGCCGGCAGATCGTCGCGCACGGCTTTCCGGCCGTTGCGCGGCAAAGCGATTTGCTCGGTCGCCCGCAGAGCCATCCGCGCCGCGGGCTTCCTGCCTGACTGTCTTCCGGCTCCCTTTGCCATCCCGTCCCCTCTTCTCGGCTAGGCCGCCGCCTTCCCCAAGGCTTGCAGCATGGTGGAGCCCAATTCCGCAGGCGACGGCGTAATGATGATGCCAGCCGAACGCAAGGCTTCGATCTTTTCCGTCGCGCTTTCGCCGCCGCCGGAGACGATGGCGCCCGCGTGGCCCATGCGGCGGCCCGGAGGCGCCGCGCGGCCGGCGATGAAGCCGACCACCGGCTTCTTGCGCTTGGAGCGCTTCAGGAACTCGGCGGCGTCGATCTCCGGCGTGCCGCCGATCTCGCCGATCATGATGATCGCGTCGGTGTGATCGTCGGCCAGGAACAGTTCGAGGATATCGACGAAGCTCGAGCCGTTGACCGGATCGCCGCCGATACCGACCACCGTCGACTGGCCGATGCCGGCCATTGTCGTCTGGGTCGCCGCCTCGTAGCTGAGCGTGCCGGAGCGCGACACGATGCCGACCCGGCCCGGCTTGTGCACGTATCCGGGCATGATGCCCATCTTGCACTCGTCGGGCGTGATGATGCCGGGGCAATTCGGGCCGATCACCCGCGACTTGGAGTATTTCAGCTCCTTCTTGATGCGCGCCATGTCCTGCACCGGCACGCCGTCTGTCACCGCCACGATCACCTCGATGCCGGCGTCGATCGCTTCCATGATCGAATCCATGGCATAGATCGGCGGCACGTAGATGATGCTTGCGTCACAGCCGGTTTTCGCCTTGGCCTCCAGGACGGTGTTGAAGACCGGCAGGCCGAGATGCTGCGAGCCGCCTTTGCCCGGCGTCACGCCGCCCACCATGTTGGTGCCGTATTCGATCGCCTGCTGCGAATGGAAGGTGCCCTGGGTTCCTGTGAAGCCCTGGCAGATCACCTTGGTCGCCTTGTTGACGAGGATGCTCATGGCTACGCCCTCCCCTGCACGGCGTTCACGATCTTGCCGGCGGCGTCCGACAAGGTGGTGGCGGTAATGATGGGCAGGCCGGACTCCTGCAGGATCTTGCGGCCAAGCTCGACGTTGGTGCCTTCCAGGCGCACCACCAGCGGGCGGTCGAGGCCCACTTCGCGCGCCGCGCCGACGATGCCTTCGGCGATGGAGTTGCAGCGCATCATGCCGCCGAACACGTTGACCAGGATCCCCTTCACGCCCGGATCGTTGAAGATCAGCTTGAAGGCGCAGGCGACGCGTTCCTTGGTGGCCGCACCGGCGATGTCCATGAAGTTCGCCGGCTCTCCGCCGTAATGCTGGATGATATCCATGGTCGCCATGGCAAGACCGGCGCCGTTCACCATGCAGCCGATATCGCCCTCCAGCTTCACATAGTTGAGGTCGTGGCGCGAGGCTTCGAGCTCCAGCGGGTCCATCTCGTTCTCGTCGCGCATGTCGTGCACGTCGTGGTGCCGGAACAGCGCGTTCTCATCGAACGTCATCTTGCAGTCGAGCGCGATCAGCCGGTTCGACTTGGTGACCACCAGCGGATTGATCTCCACCAGCGTCGCGTCGAGGTCGCGGAATGCCTTGTTCATCCCCATCAGCAGGCGCACGAACTTGTGGACCTCGCGCTCCTTGAGATCGAGCTGGAAGGCGATGTTGCGCGCCTGGAACGCCCGCATCGGCGTTGCCGGCGGCAGCGACAGGCGGATGATTTTGTCGGGATGGTTGGCGGCGACCTCTTCGATGTCCATGCCGCCTTCGGTCGAGGCAATGACGGCGACGCCGCCGGTCGCGCGGTCGATCAGCTGCGCGACATAGAGCTCGCGCGCGATGTCGCTGCCCTGCTCGATATAGACCTTCTTGACCTCTTTGCCCTGCGGACCGGTCTGGTGCGTGACCAGGCGCATGCCGAGCATCTTGTCGGCGCTGGCGACGACCTCCTTCACGGAGCGGCAGATCTTGACGCCGCCGGCCTTGCCGCGGCCGCCGGCATGGATCTGGGCCTTCACCACCCAGACCGGACCGTCCAGCTCTTCGGCGATGGTCTCGGCCTCGGCCGGGTTATGGGCGACATCGCCGCGCGGCACCGGTACGCCATAGCGCCGCAGCAGCTGCTTGGCTTGATATTCGTGGATATTCATGGGCTTCCTCCGCAGGCTTCTGTCATTAAATGACCTGTGCGCGCCATTTTTTGCGCTGCACCATCCCACCCGATAGAAATGCCTGGACGCGCTCCGATTGTCCATCGGCCAGTGTCAATTCACTCAGGTGAAGTGTAGATAAAGCCCAGCGCCCACAAGCGCCGGCTTTAGCTCCCGCCTTCTCACCCGGCACGCGAGCACTCTGGTCGCGCGATGAATGACGCTGATGAGACGATCGAGCGGACCACTCCATTCTGATCCGGACGTCTCCCGCTGAAAGTGATGGTATTTCCCTCCGTCTTTTTGACTATTCTGATTTCGACTAGGATCACAGGGATTGCGTCCCTCGAATCGTTGGAAAATTCAGCGGGCCGAGCGTCGGACGGCGGCAAGGGACAGGAATTTCAATGGGATGACGACAGCGGTTGGCACGAAGGCTGGGCGATGGAAGCGACACGTGGGTCGTTTGGCCGCACTCGTCCTGCTCGCCGGGTGCGCCACCCCGAAGCCCGTACCGGAGGAGGCCGTCTCCGTTCCATTGCCGCCGCCGCAACTGCCGACGACGCCGCTTGCTTTGCTGCAGAGCTACCGGGTCAGTCCCGGCATCGGCACCCAGTGCGTGCCCTACGCCCGCTCCCGTTCCGGTATCAAGATCTTCGGCGACGCCTATACGTGGTGGAACAACGCCGAAGGGCAATACGCGCGCGGCAAGCTGCCGTTGGTCGGCTCCGTCCTGGTGCTGAGCAAGACCAAGCGGCTGCGCCGCGGGCACGTCGGGGTCGTGACCGCAATCGTGTCGGAGCGGGAAATCCGCCTCGATCACGCGAACTGGCAACCGGACGCCATCATCACCAACATGGCGGTGATGGACGTGTCGCCGGCCAACGACTGGACCCAGTTGCGGTTCTGGAACAAGGACGCGCGCATGTGGGGCGCGATCTATCCCGCCTCCGGCTTTGTCTACAATCTGGCGGACAAGGGCACGCCGAGCGGGACCAGCACGACGATCATTTCAAGCGGCAACCACGGAACGTCGCAGCAATCCACGCCCTGACATCCAGCGGATCGCATCATTCAAGGATTGCTCGAGGGTGCGGCACGACCAGCCGAGTTCGCCCCGCGCCTTGCTGCAATCGAACGCCATCGAGGTGCGCGCCAGCCGCACGCCGGTGATCGGCGCGATCGGCGGCTTCTTGGTGATGTTCGAGATGCCTTCGCTGACCAGCGCGGACGCGATCGCCAGCGCGTAGGGGATGCGCGTGCGCGGCATCGCGAGGCCGGTCAAGCGCTGCAGCTCGGCCAGCAGCTCGCCGAGGCTGAGGTTGACATTGCCGAGGATGTAGCGCTCTCCCACCCGGCCCTTGTCCGCCGCCAGAAGCTGCCCGGCCGCGACGTCGCGCGCATCGACCAGGTTGAACTCGCAATTGAGATAGGCCGGCGTCTCGCCGTTGAGGAAGCCGAGGATCATCTTGCTGGGCGGCGTCAGCAGGTCATCACCGGGCCCGATCGGCATGGTCGGATTGACGATCACCACCGGCAAGCCACCGCGGGCGGCCTCGCGCGCTGCCTCTTCCGCCCGGAACTTTGACCGGCAATAAGGGCCGGGAATGTCACCCAGCGTCAGCACCACCGTCTCGTCGATCAGGGCGCGGGCCGACTGCTTGGGCGCGCGATAGCTCTTCAGGATCGATTCCGTCGAGGTGTAGACGAAGCGCTGCACGCCCGCCTTCTGCGCCGCCTCCAGCATGCGGCGCGTGCCCTGATGATTCACCGCATCGAAGCTCTTCGGGTCCGGTGCCCACAGGTTGGGATTGGCGGCGAGATGGAACACGCGCTCGCAGCCATCGACTGCGCGCGCCACCATCGTGGGGTCGGTGATGGAACCGACGACTTGCTCAACGCCATCAACTGCGGGGTCGAGCGGTCGCAGATCGAGCACGCGCACGCGCTCGCCGCGCGCGACAAGCGCACCCACCAGATGCCGGCCGATGAAGCCGCATCCGCCTGTCACCAGATTGAGGCGCACGAAGCCCCCTTTTGCCGGCCGAAAAGCTGCGGCACGATGTGCCGGAACCATGCGCCCGAGTCAAATCCGTCTCATCGGCCTCGCGGCCGCTATCGCGCTCTTCTGCGGCCCCGCCGCGGCGCACGAGCGCCCGACCACGACTCCCGCCGCGCGATTCCTGCAGGACCAGATCGAGCGCGCGCTCGTCCTGGCGAAGCCGCCGGTCTCCGGCAAGGCCAGCGATGCGTTGGACATCCTGATCCGCGATGCGATCGATTGGCCGAGCCTGACCCGCTATGCGATCGGGCACTACGGCGCCAAGCTCGATGCCGGTGGCCTGAGCGAGGTGGGCGCGCAGTTGGAGCGCCAGCTCGGACTGCTGGCGCGGCGCGCGGGCAAGGACATGCCGGCCCTGACCATCGCCTTGCGCGGCCTGCGAATCGACGCCGACGGCAACCGCCACGTCCTCAGCACCGCCGATGTGCCGCGCTTCGGCGAGATCAAGGTGGAATGGACCCTGCGGCCGACCGCCACCGGCTATCGCGTCTCCGATATCTCCGCCCTGGGCCTCAGCCTGCGACAATTTCTCCGCGGCTGGGTCACCAGCCTCGTCGCCGCGCAGGGTGGCGACCCCACGGCCGTTTTCAATGGCGAGGCTGGCGCATCGCCGCGATGACAAGCGGCGTAAGCTCTGCTAAGAACCCTACGGTCGTCCGTGGGGGAAGTCCAAGATGCGGAAATATATAGGAAATTTCGCCGCAGTCGCGGTCGCTGCCGGCATTGCTGCAGCGGCGGCGCCGGCCTGGGCGCATGCCGTCATCGTCTCGGCGAGCCCGACCGCCAATGAGCATGTCGCGCCCGGCGAGTTGCCCGTCCGCATCGAGTTCAATTCCCGCATCGACAAGGTGCGCTCGCGCCTGCAGGTGATGGTGCCGGCCGGTGGCAAGACCGACGTACCGATCGACCAGGCCGGCGATCCCAACGTCGTTGCGGGCACCACCGGCGCGCTCACCCCCGGCGCCTATGTGCTGCGCTGGCAGGTGCTGGCGATCGACGGGCACATCACCCGCGGCGACATTCCCTTCGTGGTAGGCAACTGATTCCCGACGGCGATGGATCTGCTCCTGGACATATTCGGGTTCGCGAGCGTCCTGCTCTCCGGCGTGGCGCGCACCGCGCAGTGCCTGACCCTCGGCAGCATCGCCTTCCTCGCCCTGGTGGCCGTGCCGCTGGGGCATGGCGCGGCGGACGGGGCGAAGCTGGCGCCGCGCGTCATCCAACTGACGCGCCGCTTCGCCTGGGCGCTGCTGATCTCGGTCGGCGTGCTGTTGGTCATGCAGGTCACCATCCTTGCCGGCACCGCGGAGATCACGATCGGCGAAGCGGTCGGCGGTGACTATGCCATCGCGCAGAGCGTCCGGATCGTTGGCGCGCTGCTGATGCTGGCGCTGCTCCATGGCAAGAGTCCGAGCGTGCCGCTGCTGTTGGCGCTGGCGCTCGTCGACCTCAGCGCCGGGGTCGCCACCAGCCATGCCGCGGCGCGGATCGAGGATCGCGGACTCTTGGTCGGCATCACCGCGCTGCATCACGCCGGCGCGGCGGTGTGGATCGGCGGGTTGCCCTGCTTCCTGTCGGCGATGCGCCGGCTGCCGGGCGGCGCAATGCGCAGACAGGTCGGCGCGCGCTATTCCCTGTTGTCGATGCTGTCGGTCGGCGCCATCACGTTTTCCGGCGTCGGCATGCTGGTGCACTACGTCGGCAGCGTCGATGCGATATACGGCACCGCCTACGGCATGATGCTGGCCACCAAGACCACCCTGTTCTTCGGCCTGCTCGCCCTCGGCTATGGCAATTTCCGGGTGGTGCGCAGCCTTGCCAACAATCCGCAAGGATCGATCCTGCGCCTGCGCCGCTTCGCGGAGGTTGAGCTGGGTGTCGGCATCACGATGTTCTTCGTCGCCGCCTCCATGACCTCGCTGCCGCCGGCCATCGACCTGACGCGCGACCGGGTCAGCCTGAGCGAGATCACGGAACGGCTGGAGCCGAAACTGCCCGCGCTGACCAGCCCGAGCCGCGACACCCTCGCCTTCTATGAAGAGCAGAAGACGCTGGCCGAGGAGAAGGCGGAGAACAAGCCGCCGACGCTTCAGGCTTATGTGCCGGGCGCCGGCGCGCCGTTGCCGCGCAATGCGGCCGACATTGCGTGGTCGGAATACAATCATCATGTGGCCGGCGCGATCGTATTGGTCATGGGCATCCTGGTGTTTGTGGAGAAATCCGGGAAGGCGCCGTGGGCGCGGCATTGGCCGCTGCTGCTGATCGTGCTCGCCGGTTTCCTGTTCCTCCGCTCCGAGGCGGAGGGCTGGCCGACCGGCAGCTTGTCGCTGACGGACTCCCTGAGGGATCCGGAGTTCATCCAGCACAAGACCTTCATGGTTCTGATGACGGCGTTCGCCGCATTCGAATGGAGCGTACGCAACCAGGTGATGCGGAGCGGCTGGGCGAAATATGTATTTCCCCTCATCTGTGCGCTCGGCGGTATGATGCTGCTGACGCACTCGCATTCCATCGCCAATGTCAAAGAGCTGCTGCTGCTGGAGATGACCCACATGCCGCTGGCCGTGTTCGCCATCTGGTCGGGCTGGACCCGCTGGCTGGAGTTGCGCCTGGAAGACGGCCGGGCCAAGGTGATCGCCGGCTGGCTGTGGCCGACCTTCTTCTGCCTCACGGCCCTCACACTGTTGCTCTACCGGGAAATCTGAGACCCGCATGCTCGAGCGTATCGTCGAACGATCGGTGGCCTGGGCCATCGACCATGCCAAGCTGGTGGTCGCCCTTGCCCTGGCGCTGACTGTCGCGGCTGTGCTGTACACCGCGCGCACGCTCACCATGGACACCGACACCGCGCGCATGATCAACGCCGAGCTGCCGTGGAAGCGGCAGATGGCGCACATCAACGCCGCCTTCCCGCAGAATGTCGGCCTGCTGGTGGTGATGGTCGACGGCGAGAATCCCGACACGGCGGAGAACGCGGCGGCCGCCCTGTTCGCGAAGATGCAGGAGCGCACCGACCTGTTCGCCACCGTGCGGCGTGCGGACGGCGGCCACTTCTTCGACCAGTACGGCATGATGCTGCTGCCGACCAAGGATTTGGAGCAGACCTCGAGCTCGGTGATCCGTGCGCAGGGCTTCGTCGGCAGCCTGGCGGCGGATCCCAGCCTGCGCGGCCTGTTCGACGTGCTGTCGCTGGCGATGGAAGGCGTTGCGCAGAAGGCGACCGACTTCGCCTCGCTCGAGCGGCCGCTGTCGCTCATCTCGGAGTCCATGAGTTCCACCCTGACCGGCAGCGAGGTGCCGCTCTGCTGGCGCTGCCTGATGGTCGACCGGCCAGTCGATCCTCGTGAGCTGCGCAAGCTGATCCTGGCCCAGCCCAAGCGCGATTTCCAGGCGTTGCAGCCCGGCGCCAAGGCCACCGCCGCCGTGCGCGACATGGTGCGTGAGCTCGCCCTCGACCCCAATCACGGCGTGACCGTGCGCCTGACCGGACAGGTGCCGCTGAACGACGAGGAGTTCGGCACCGTCGCCGAAGGCATGGGCTGGGCGCTGTTCCTTTCCATCGTGCTGGTGCTCGGCCTGCTGTTCGCCGCGTTGCGCTCGGTCAGGCTCATCATCGCGTGTTTCGGAACGCTGATCGTGGGCCTCATCTGGACCTTCGGCTTCACGGCGCTGGCCATCGGATCGCTCAACCTGGTATCGATCGCTTTCGCCGTCATGTTCATCGGCCTGTCGATCGACTTCGGGATCCAGTTCGGCGTGCGCTACGGGCAGGAGCGCTTCATCGCGGACGATGGCAGCGCGCTGCCGCGCACCGGCCGCTTCATGGCGCGGCCCTTGACGCTCGCCGCCATCGCGATCGCCGCCGGTTTCCTCTCCTTCCTGCCGACCGACTACAAGGGCGTATCCGAACTCGGGCTGATTGCGGCCGCCGGCATGGCGATCACATTGCTGCTGAACCTCACTCTGCTGCCGGCCCTGCTGAAGCTGTTCCCGCCGAAGAGCCAACCGCTCGACATGGGCTTTCCTTGGGCCGAGCCGGTCGACGCGTTCCTGCTGCGTCGCCGTTGGCTGGTGCTTGGCAGTTGGGCGGCGATCGGCGTCGTCGGCATCTTTGCCGCGCTCGCGCTGCGCTTCGATTTCAACCCGCTGCATCTCAAGGATCCGAAGGTCGAATCGGTTGCCAGCATGGTCGATCTGATGAAGGACCCGCTGCGCACGCCCTACAATATCGAGATCCTTACGCCCGGTATCGGAGAGGCGCAGGCGCTGGCGGAGAAGCTCAGCAAGCTGCGCGAAGTCAACCTGGTGCTGACCGCTAACAGCTTCGTGCCCAAGGACCAGGAGGCGAAGCTCACGATCATCCAGGACCTCAACGACCTGGTGGGATTGAGCCTCGATCCGCTCGACATCGCAGCGCCGCCGACGGCGGATGAAGTGCGCGCGTCCCTGCGCAAGACCGCCGTGAAGCTGCGCGAGGCCGTTGCCTCCTCCGACATTGCGCAACAGCTGGCGCGGCTGCTCGACCAGGCGGCGGATTCCGACGATGCGTTCCTGCAGCGGCTCGACCGCGTGCTGCTGTCCACGCTGAAGCCGCGCCTCGAAGCGCTGAAAACAGCGCTGACAGCCAAGGCCTTGACCGTCGAAACGCTACCGCCGGAGATCCGCAACGACTGGATCGCGGCCGACGGCCAGGCGCGCGTTCTGGTGATCCCCGCCGGCGACAGCAACGACAACGCGGTGCTGGAGCGATTCATCGCCGCGGTGCGCACGGTGGCGCCGGAAGCGAGCGGCTCCGCCGTGCAGATCTACGAATCCGGCCGGGCTGTCGCGCGCGCGTTCGAGATCGCGACCCTGCTGGCGCTGGCCAGCATGGCGGTGCTGCTGTTCCTCATCCTGCGGCGCATGACCGACGTGCTGATGGTGCTGGTACCCCTGGCGGCCGCGGCGCTGGCGACGGCGATCATCTGCTGGCTAATCGGGCTGCAGCTCAACTTCGCCAACATCATCGCGCTGCCGCTGCTGCTCGGCATTGGCGTCGCCTTCAACATCTATTTCGTGGTCAATTGGCGCAACGGCATCAGCGGCCCGCTGCAGACCAGCACGGCGCGCGGTGTCCTGTTCAGCGGCCTGACCACCGGCTCGTCCTTCGCCAGCCTCGCGGTCTCGGGCCATCTCGGCACCGCCAGCATGGGCATCGTGCTGTTGACCGGCATCGCGATGACGCTGCTCAGCATCTTCAGCCTGATGCCGGCGCTGCTCGGCCCGCCGCCGGCCGCCTCGAGTGTCCCCGCGACTGCTTGAGCCAGGCTATGGTGGGTGGGGCCGCGTCGGACCTATTGGTCCGGCGATTTCTTGATGTCGACGATCTTCTTTTCCAGCGCCGCGATCAGGGCCTCGGCGCCGCCGCCGGTGACGGTGGCTGAAAAGTCGGACCGCATGCGCGCCATCTCGGAGATCGCGCCGCTCAGATAGACGTCGATGATCTTCCAGCTGCCGTTGGCGTCGGGCCGGAACAGGTAGTTGAGCGCAACCGGATCGCCGTGGGCGCGGATCAGCTTGGTCTCGACCAGCGTGCGATCTTCCTTCGGCTGCTTGACCTCGCCGACCTCGAACTTCAAGCCCTTGTCGGTCTTGAAGCGCGCCGCGTAGGTCGTGACCATGTAGCGGTCGAACGTCTCCAGCAGCTTGCTTTTCTCGTCGGCCTTGAGGTTGGTCCATTCGGCGCCGACGGCGATCTTCGCCATCACCGGCACGTCGAAGGTGTCGTGGATCACCGGCTCCAGCTTCTTGTAGCGGCCATCGAAACCGAGCTCGTCGCCTTGCTTCATGGTTTCTTCGAGCGCGTCATAGAAGCCCTGGACGATCGCCTTTGGATCACCAGTGCTCTGCGCTGCCGCGAAGCTCGGGGAAACGCCGCTGCTGATCGCCAGCATTGCTGCGGCGATCATGAAACCACGCCGATTGAATGTCACAGTCGAACGACCTTCTGCGCGATGCCGAGAGCCTGCAGCGCCTGGTCCACGATGTGGGGGGCGTTCAGACGGGCGACGTCATATTGCTTCTGCGGCGAGTCATGGTCGATGAAGAGGTCGGGCAGCACCATCGGCCGCACCTTCAACCCGCCGTCCAGCAAGCCCGCATGGGACAGGTAATGTAGGACGTGCGAGCCGAAGCCGCCAATGGCGCCTTCCTCGATGGTGATCAACACCTCGTGTTCGCGCGCCAGGCGCGCCACCAGGTCCTCGTCCAGCGGCTTGCAGAAGCGCGCATCCGCGACCGTGGTGGACAAGCCCTTGGCGCCCAGATCCTCCGCCGCCTTCAGGCATTCCTGCAGGCGCGTGCCGAAATTGAGGATCGCGACCTTGGTGCCCTCTTTCAGGATGCGGCCCTTGCCGATCGGCAGCACGGTGCCGCGCTCCGGCAACTGCAGGCCGATGCCCTCGCCGCGTGGGTAGCGGAAAGCCGAGGGTCGGTCGTCGATGTCGGCGGCGGTGGCCACCATATGCATCAGCTCCAATTCGTCCGCCGGCGCCATGATCACGAAGTTCGGGAGGCAGCCAAGATAGGCGATGTCGAAGCTGCCCGCGTGAGTCTGCCCGTCCGCGCCGACCAGACCCGCGCGATCCATCGCGAAACGCACGGGGAGGCTTTGAATCGCCACGTCATGAACAACCTGGTCATAGGCCCGTTGCAGGAACGTCGAATAGATAACGGCGAAGGGCTTCATACCCTCCGTCGCGGCGCCGGCGCAAAATGTCACAGCATGCTGCTCGGCGATGCCGACATCGAAGGTGCGCTCCGGGAACGCCTTGCCGAACGCATCGAGGCCGGTGCCGGACGGCATCGCCGCGTTGACCGCGATTATGCGGTCATCGGCCTTGGCCTCGGCGATCAGCGCCTTGGCGAACACGCCGGTATAGCTCGGCGCCTTGGGCGTCGATTTCTGCTGCGCGCCGGTGGCGACGTCGAACTTCACTACGCCGTGATACTTGTCGGCGGAGGCTTCGGCGGGGCCGTAACCCTTGCCCTTCTGGGTCACGCAATGGACCAGCACCGGGCCAGGCTCGTCCGAGTTGGCGAGGTTCTGCAGGATCGGGACCAGGTGCTCCATGTTGTGGCCGTCGATCGGACCGACATAGTAGAAGCCGAGTTCCTCGAACAAAGTGCCGCCGCCAGCGATGATGCCGCGGGCGAATTCTTCGGCCTGCTGGGCCGCGCGCTGGAACGGGCGCGGCAGGATCTTGGAGATGTCCTTCGCGACATGGCGCAGCGAGCGGAACGACGTCGAAGAGAGAGAGCGCGACAGATAGGAACTGAGCGCGCCGACCGGCGGCGCGATCGACATATCGTTGTCGTTCAGGATGACGATCAGGCGCGTGTCTCGCGAACCGGCGTTGTTCATCGCCTCGTAGGCCATGCCGGCGCTCATCGCGCCATCGCCGATCACCGCGATCACGTTGCGCTTGCGGCCCATCATCTCGCTCGCCACCGCCATGCCGAGGCCAGCGGAAATCGAGGTCGAGGAGTGCGCCGCGCCGAACGGGTCGTATTCGGATTCCGATCGCTTGGTGAAACCGGAGAGGCCGCCGCCCTGGCGAATGGTGCGGATGCGGTCGCGCCGGCCGGTCAGGATCTTGTGCGGATAGGCCTGGTGGCCGACGTCCCAGATCAGGCGGTCGTACGGGGTGTCGAAGACGTAATGGATGGCTGTCGTCAGTTCGACCACGCCAAGGCCCGCGCCAAGGTGACCGCCGGTCACGGAAACCGCATCGACGGTTTCCTGCCGCAACTCGTCGGCGACCTGGCGAAGCTGGCTTGGGTCAAGTTGACGCAGGTGGGCCGGCGTCTTGATGCGATCGAGGAGCGGCGTCTTGCTGGCAGCGGTCACGATAATGCTTCTCACTCTGTGTACGTGGCTGTCCCCCACGGCCTAGGAATGATCTTGGCCGCGAATCGGCTGCTTATAGGGAAGTCAGCCGGCAAAATCCAGCATACCCCATATGTCACAATAGCCGAGTCACATTAATGGTCTTTATGTCAAATACTTAACCCGGTGTGTGCAGTGCCGCAACTGGGGTGGGCAAAGCGGGCGTTCTATGTTACAGAAAAATCGATCGGTCAGCGCCGCTGCCGGTTCAGGTTCGGTATTGACCGAGTCCAACACTAGGGGACGCCCTTCGGGTGTTCGGTGTTGGTCTGACTAGATGGTGATCATGAAGGTAGTTTTGGCACAGCCGCGCGGCTTTTGCGCCGGGGTGGAGCGGGCAATCGACATCGTGGAAAAGGCGCTGGAGACCTATGGTCCCCCGGTCTATGTCCGCCATGAGATCGTGCACAACCGGCACGTGGTCGATTCGCTGCGCGCCAAGGGTGCCGTGTTCGTCGAGGAGCTCGACGAAGTGCCCGAAGGCAAGATCGCGATTTTCAGCGCGCACGGCGTCAGCAAGACGGTCGAGACGGATGCAGAATCGCGACACCTGCAAGTCATCGATGCCACCTGCCCGCTGGTCTCCAAGGTCCATGTCGAGGGCCGGCGCTATGCCGCCCAGGACCGCGAAGTGATTCTGATCGGCCATGCCGGCCATCCCGAGGTCGAGGGCACGATGGGTCAGGTGCCTGGCGGCGTTCAGCTCATCTCGAATGCGGGCGAGGTCGACCAGCTGATCGTCAAGGACCCGAACAAGCTGGCCTATGTGACCCAGACCACCCTGTCGGTCGACGACACGCGCGAGGTGATCGAGGCGCTGAAGCGGCGCTTCCCCGCGATCGTCGGTCCGGACACCAAGGACATCTGCTACGCCACCCAGAATCGCCAGCGCGCCGTCAGACAGTTGTCCGAACAGGTGGACATGATCCTGGTGATCGGCGCGCCGAACTCGTCCAATTCCAACCGCCTGCGCGAGATCGCCGAAGAGCTCGGCGTGCCGAGCCACCTGATCGAGAATGCCGGCCAGCTGGATCCCAGGTGGCTCGACGGTGTTAAGTCGGTGGGCGTGACGGCGGGCGCTTCCGCACCTGATGTTCTGGTGCAGGAAGTGGTCGCCAAGTTGCGGGATCTAAAGCAAATCAGCCTGAGCGTGATGGAAGGCATCGCGGAGAATGTGAAGTTCCGCCTGCCTCCGCAGCTCGAGGCTAACGACCGGGTCGCGGCGAAGTAGCGCGGCTTAAGAAGAGTCCGACAAAAAGGAGCATAGTGTGCCCATTCCTTTGAGACAGATGATCGGCGTCGGCGCCTACGTGGTGAAGCAGCACCTGCTCGGCAGGAAGCGCTACCCGTTGGTGCTGATGCTGGAGCCATTGTTCCGCTGCAACCTGGCCTGCGCCGGCTGTGGCAAGATCGATTATCCGGCTGAAATCCTGAACCAGCGCATCTCGGTCAAGGACGCGCTCGCGGCGGCCGAGGAATGCGGCGCGCCGGTGGTTTCCATCGCCGGCGGCGAACCGCTGCTGCACAAGGAACTGCCGGAGATCGTCGACGGCCTGATCAAGCAGGGCCGCTTCGTGTACCTGTGCACGAATGCGCTGCTGATGGAAAAGAAGATGGACGACTACAAGCCGTCGCCGTACTTCACCTGGTCGGTCCATCTCGACGGCAGCAAGGACGAGCACGACAAGTCGGTCTGCCAGCAGGGCGTCTATGAAAAGGCGGTCGAGGCGATCAAAAAGGCGAAGGATGCCGGCTTCCGCTGCAACATCAATTGCACCTTCTTCGACGGCACCGACCCCGAGCGCGTGGCGAACTTCTTCGACGACGTGATGGCGATGGGGGTCGACGGAATCACCGTCTCGCCCGGCTACGCCTATGAGCGCGCGCCGGACCAGCAGCATTTCCTCAACCGCAAGCGCACCAAGCAGCTGTTCCGCGACATCTTCCGCCGCGGCAGCAACGGCAAGAAGTGGGAGTTCAGCCAGTCCTCGCTGTTCCTCGACTTCCTGGCCGGCAACCAGACCTACGAATGCACGCCGTGGGCCAACCCAACCCGCAACGTGTTCGGTTGGCAGCGGCCCTGTTACCTGCTCGGCGAAGGCTACGCCAAGACCTTCAAGGAGCTGATGGAAGACACGCGCTGGGACGATTACGGCGTCGGCAACTACGAGAAGTGCGCCGATTGCATGGTCCATAGCGGCTTCGAAGGCACCGCCGTGAAGCATGCCATCACGAGCCCGCTGAAGGCGCTGCGCGTCTCGCTGAAGGGCGTCAATGTCGAAGGCGAGATGGCGCCGGAGATCTCGCTCGATAACCAGCGCAAGGCCGAATACGTGTTCGCGCGCCACGTCGACGACGCGATGGCCAAGATCAAGGAAGAGAAAGAGCTAGCCAAGTCCGGCAAGCGCTCCACGGCAGCGGAGTAGCGCCTGGTGGGCGCGCCGCGAGGCGCCGCCTGCCCGTAGCAGCGCGCCCAGCCTGACACGACCAAAGATGAGCGCCGCCAACACGGCGCTCATCTTCGTTTGGCCCTCCGCATCGACGAAAGTCGCCATGATCGCGGGCAGGACTTCGTCGGCCTGGTCGGAGATGGCGCGCACCGCGATGAACGGCAGGTTGCGCTCGCCGGCCGCGCGGGCGACGTGATGGCTCTCCATGTCGATGGCGAGCGCGCCGCGCCGGGCGAAGCCATCGGCCTTCTCCTGCGGCGATGAGACCATGCGGTCGAGGCCCAGGATCGCGCCGACCCTCACGCCTTGTCCCTCGCCCTGCTTGCCGGTGGCCGCCTCGGCCGGACCTGGGCGCACTGCCGACGTGACGGACGGTGCGCGCGCGGACGCTGGAGCGCCTTCCGGCACGTCGCCGTCGGACGACCAGAGCGGCGCAGTGCCGGCGTGCCCTTCGGCCCTGCGCGCAGCCGCGTGGTGCGGCACATCGTCCGGCCGGCGGCCGTTGCGCATTGGCTCGATCGCCCCCAGCAGCGCATCCAGCCAGGGCTGATGCGTCTGCCACGCTTCGCCGATGTCGTTGGCGACCATGTCGGCGACGACGAGGTCGCCGGTCCTGAGCTCCGGCGACAGCGCCCCGGCGATGCCGAAGCTGACGAGGCCGGTCGCGCCCTCGGCGATCAGGCGGTCGATCTTGCGGCGCGCCTCGCGCGCCTGCCCGCCCGTGCTGACGCAGGCGACCTTCAGGACGTTAAGGAGCTTTGCTTCGGACTTGAGGCCGGTGACGACGCCCAGCACGGGCCGTCACATCCCGTGAATGACGCTGGTCGCGTTGCCGCGCTTCAGGTTGCGATAGCGCGCCATCGCCCACAACGGGAAGAATGCGCGATAGCCGTGATAGCGCAGGTAGAACACGCGCGGGAAACCGACGGCGGTGAAATGCTCTTCATTCCACATCCCGTCTTCGGTCTGGGTCGCGGCCAGGTACTGCATGCCCTGCTCGACCGCGGCGCCATCGACCTCGCCGACGGCCATCAGGCCGAGCACGGCCCAGGCGGTCTGCGACGGCGTCGAATCCTTGCCTTCGCCGTGCGGCTGGTCGGTCCAATAGGACGCGCCATCCTCGCCCCAACCGCCGTCCTCGCGCTGCTTGGACTTGAGCCAGTCGGCGGCCTTGCGCATCGCCGGATGATCGGGCGGCACGCCGACCGAGTTGAGTGCGCACAGCACCGACCATGTGCCATAGATATAGTTGGTGCCCCAGCGGCCGAACCACGCACCGTCGGCCTCCTGCTCCCGCAGCAGATAGTCGACCGCGGCTTTCACCTTCGGATGATCCTGCTTGTAGCCGAGCTGCGCCAGCATGGAGAGGCAGCGCGCCGAAACGTCCGCGGTCGGCGGATCGAGCAGCGCGCCGTGATCGGCAAACGGGATGTGGTTGAGGTAGTAGTATTCGTTGTTGGCGTCGAACGCGCCCCAGCCGCCATTCTTGCTCTGCAGGCCGAATATCCATTCGGTCGCGCGATCTATGCTCTCGCGATAGCGCTCGCGGTCGGTGCGATCCATGATCAACGCCACCACGGCGGTGTCGTCGACGTCCGGATAATGCGCGTTGTTGTATTGGAACGCCCAGCCGCCGGGACGCACGCCGGGAGAATTGACCGCCCAGTCGCCATAGACGTCCAGGATCTGCCGGTCCTTCAGCCAGTCCATCGCGGGCTTCACCCGCTCCGCCGCTTCTCCGCCGGCTTCCATCATCGCATGCGCGGCGAGCGCGGTGTCCCACACCGGCGACAGGCACGGCTGGCAATAGGCCATGCCGTCCTTCAGAACCATCAGTTTCTCGAGCGACCCGCGCGCGGTCGCGCGGTCGGGATGATCCTCGGGATAGCCGAGGGTGTCGAACATCATCACCGAGTTGGCCATCGCGGGGTAGATCGCGCCGAGGCCGTCTTCGCCGTTCAAGCGCTCGGTCACCCACTTCACGGCGTCGTCATAGCAACGCTCGCGCAGCTTCTTCGGGAACAGGCCTTGCGTGCGCTGAAGCACGCGGTCGACGCCGCGGAAGAACGAAGCCCACGCGCCCTTGCGATTGTAGTTGTACCAGTCCTTCACCTGCTCCGGCGGCGTCACGAACAGCTCGCGCACGTCGACCTTGCGCTTGTTGCGCGCCAGCGGTCGCTTCGACATCAGCACCAGCAACGGCACGATCACGGTGCGCGACCAGTAGCTGACCTTGTCGAGGTGGAACGGGAACCAGCGCGGCAACGCCATAATCTCGATCGGCATCACCGGCACGGCGCGCCACGGCACCTGACCGAAGAGCGCGAGCTGCGCCAGGGTGAAGACGTTGGATTCCTTGGCGCCGCCGCGGGAGAGGATCGCCTCGCGCGCCCGCTTCATCACCGGCGCGTTCACATGCTCGCCGCAGATCTTGAGCGCGTAATAGGCCTTCACGCTGGCCGACATGTTGAAGTCGCCGCCGTGGAACAGCGGCCAGCCGCCATGCTCGCCCTGGACCGACCACAGGTAGCGGACGATCTTGGCCTCGAGCACAGGATGGTCCGGCTCGCCGAGGAAATGGCGCAGCAGGATATATTCGGCGGGAATGGTGGCGTCGGCTTCGAGCTCGAACGCCCAATGGCCGTCCGGCTGCTGCAGGCGCGCCAAGGCGTCCGCCGCGCTGGTCACGCCGGTCTCGACGCGTCCCAACAGATCAGCGAAGCCTTGCTCACGGGCTGCGGCCAGTCCGCGACTGCTCATATTTAGAACCATTCGAATTTACCCACCTTAAGGCGAAGAATGCTTGAACTCGGGCGGTATTTCAACCGCTCTGCAATAATTCGTTAACAACATGAATTTCCGCAATATTGCGAAGCACATGAAAGGATTGCTTGCAGCAGGGTGGAAAGGCCGGGTTACACTGGCGTGGAAGGGCAATTTAGCCAGCAATTAGCAGTTCATCCATGACGCGCCTGACGCCCGCGAGATCATGGTCGCCATCCCTGTCCCAGCGCATGCTCGCGATTCTGGCGGCCAGCGTGATTGCCGTGGCCGCGCCGGCGGCCCTGGTCTTCTATTTCTTCACGCGGGATGCGGCCATCACAGAGGCTGAGCAGTTTGCCGCCACGTCGGCCGACCGGCGCGTGCTGGGGCTGAACTACACGCTGCGTCTTGCGGATACCAGCTTGGCGCGGTTCGACCTCATGCTGCACGACCGCCTTGCCTTCGGCGGAACAGACGAAGAAGTCTCGCGCTTCCGCTCTGTGCTGGAGCCCAACGACGCTGGCATGCTGGTCTCGCGCCGCAAGGACTTCAACGGACAGGCGCAGGCCGGCGTCTTGTTCCATCCGGAAGCGCCGACCACCGACGAGGCCTATCGCCTCCACGCGCGCGCGCAGCGCCTGATGACGATCTATGCCGGGGCCGTGGTGCCGCCCTTGGACTCCATGTGGATGCTGACGCGCGACCTCACGACCGTCATCTACATGCCGCGCGATCCGGATTTCATCTACCGCGCCACCACCGGCAACAACTATCTGGAATCGGAATGGATCACCCTGGGCGATCCAAAGACCAATCCGAAGCGCGCGCTGCGCTGGACCCACGCCATCTATGATCCGGTGCTGCGCAGCTTGCTCGTCAGCGCGGTTCGCCCGTTCGATCTGAACGGCGAGTGGGTCGGAACGATCGGCCACGATTTGTTCGTCGGCGAACTGGTGCAGCGGCTGGTGGGCCCCGACCAGTTGCCGGGCACCGAGCATTTCCTGGTGGATGCCGATGGCGCTCCCATCATCGCCGGCAAATGGCAGAGCACGCTGCAGCAGAACAAGCTGAACGGCGAGGCGCGCCGCGCGTTCGACGACACGATCCAGCGCGTGCAGGCGGCGTTCGCCGGGCGCGCCGAAGACGGCGCGGCGGTGCGGGCCGAATTGGATGGCGAGGCGGTGTCGGTGCTGATGCGCACGCTGCCCGAGACCGGCTGGCGCTACTACGTCGTGACGCCGATCGCCAGCATCACCGGCAGCGCTTCCAAGGCCCTGCTGCTGTTCGGCCTCACCGCCGCGGTCGCAATCGTGCTGGTGGTCGCAGTCACGCACCTGCTGGTGCAGCGGCAGATCGTGGGTCCGATCCGCCACCTCGCCGACGCCGTGCGCGCGTTTGCCGCCGGCAAGAGCGATGCGCGTGCGACCATCAACCGCGCCGACGACATCGGCGACGTCAGCCAGGCTTTCAACGCGATGGCGAACTACATCGCCAACTCGCATCGCGACCTCACCACGGCGCAGCAGGAGCTGCAGCATCGCAACGCGGCGCTGGTCGATGCCAACCGCACCAAGTCCAATTTCCTCGCCAACATGAGCCACGAGCTGCGCACCCCGCTCAATGCCATCATCGGCTTCGCGGAGATCCTGCGCTATCAGATGTTCGGGCCGCTCGGCAACGACCGTTACGTCAGCTACGTCGACGACATCCAGCGCAGCGGCCAGCACCTGCTCTCGCTGATCAACGACATCCTCGACATCGCCAAGATCGAGGCCGGGCGCCAACCGCTGAAGCTGGAGCGCCAGGTGCTCTCGCCGCTGATCGAGCGCAGCATCCGCATGGCGCAGCCGATCGCGGAACGCCGCTCAGTGAACCTGAAGTTCCATGCCAACGGCGCCGACCTCAGCGCCAACTGCGACAGCCGCGCGGTCACGCAGATGGTGATCAACTTGGTCTCGAACGCGGTGAAGTTCTCGCCGCCGGGCGGCACGGTGGATGTCCGCCTCGAGCCATCGAGCCTGGGCGGCGCCAAGATCAGCGTGGCGGACGGCGGCCCCGGGATCGAGGAGGAGGTGCTGCCGCACCTGTTCGAGGCCTACGCCCACCGCGCCGCGCAGACCACACAGCGCCAGGACGGCGTCGGTCTCGGCCTTGCCATCACCAAGGCGCTGATCGAGCTGCACAACGGCCAGATCCGCGTGGTGACGCAGCCCGGCCGCGGCACCACCATGACCCTGGAACTGCCGCCACCGGTGTCGTGAATTTCAAGCCTCCGGCTGCGTTGTCACTCTGCCCTGCGCCGTATAGCCTGTCGTCATGTTGCCCGAACCGCTGCCACCGCCGCTTGAGCTAGCGCCGCCGCCCCCGAAGTCGGGCCTGGCTGGCCCGCGTGCATTGGTGCTGACGCAGTCGATCGCGTTGGCGGCGGCGGGCGTGCTGGGAACCGTGCTGGTGATCGGCATTCCGCTCCTGTTGCGCCAGCAGGGCGAGGTTGCTGCTGCGCTGTCGGCCGCCTCCGCAACCACGCCGCGAGAGGTCGCCCACCTCACGCTCCTGCACTGGATCGTGCTGGTGCTGGTGGTGGCGACCTCGGTCTGCCTGGTGGTCGCCGTGCTGCGCCTGCTGCGCCACGCCCAGTCGCAGGACGCCGTGCGCAAGGAGGCGCAAGCCCTGCTGCTGCGCGCCGAGCGCGCGCGCATGGACGCCGACCAGGCCAATGCCGACAAGTCGCGCTTCCTGGCCGAGGCGGGGCACGACCTGCGCACGCCTTTGACCACCATCCTCGGCTATGGCGAGATGATCGAGCGCGAGATGTACGGCGCGATCGGCCGCCCGGCCTACCGCGAGGCGGCGCAGCAGATCGGCGGCGCCGGCCGCCAGCTGCTGGCGCGCATCACCGACATCATCGAGCTGTCGCGGGTCGAAGGCTCGATCGCCAAGCCGGCGGAACAGGCAACCTCGGTCGCCACCGTGCTGCGCGAGGCGCACACCTGGGCGGTCGCGACCTTCGCCGCCAAGCGCCTGACTTTCGGCATCCGCATGCCGGAGCTCGACGTCGGCATCCGCGTCCAGCCGCTGCTGATGCGCCAGATCGTGCGCGAGTTGATCAAGGACGCCGCGATGCGCACGCCGGACGGTGGTGCCATCATTCTGGCGGTGGGGTTCGGCGGCGACGGCCGGCTGGATCTGTCGATCCGCGACACCGGGCCCAATCCCACACTCGGCTCCGGCGGACCGGCGCGCCGCACCCACGATCACCGCTCGCTGATGATCTCGCGCGCCGACGAGGCCGCCGGCATGAGCCTGATGATCGTGCGCGCGCTGATGGATTCGATCGGCGGGCAGCTGGCGGTGGTCAACACCAGCGGCCGTGGTTCCGAGATCCACCTGCAGTTCCCGATGCACCTGGTGACGCGCGAGGAACGCCGCCTGCGCCGGCGCGCGGCGGCGGCGGACTAGCCAGCGATCGGCTTGCGCGGATTCCCACAGCAGGAGGTCGCTCTTCGTCACCACCGCGCCGGTCCCCAGCGTCAATGGCGAGGCGGAGAGTCCGGCCGATCGGGCGGCCGGAGCGATCAGATCGGCCGGCGGCGGCCGGCATTCGGGGCCATGACAGGCGCCGCGAGTTCAAATGGTCTCCAGGATCAAATCGGCGGCCGTGATGGCGGCGCTTTTCACGGTCGCCAGCGTCACGGGGCCTAAGCCACCGGCGCTTCCATCCTGATCAAACTGGACAATGGTGCTGGCGCCTGCCTTGCTCAGGATCACGTATTTGCCCGTGAACGCATCGTCGGCGTCGATCCCGAAGTCTGTGATCAGATCGCGCAGGTCGATCTTGTCGACGCCCTTCTGAAAACCGTTGATCGTATCGTTGCCAAGGGCTCCCAGCTCCGCAGCGAGATCGATGGAATAGATAAACCGGTCGGCGCCCGCCTCGCCAAACAGGGCATCGGCGCCAAGGCCGCCCGTCAGGACGTCGTCACCGGCGCCGCCTTTCAAGGTATCGCTGTCTTCCCCACCGACTAGGACGTCGAGCGCGCCGCCGCCGGAGAGGATATCTTTGCCGGCGTCACCGTGAAGCTCGTCGATCCCCACGCCGCCTGTCAGCGTGTCATTGCCGCCGGTACCGAACATGGCCGCCGGGCCGGTACCGACCATCGTGATCAGATTGCCTTGACTGTTACCGAACCCGCCGATGATCCCGCTCGAGTCTAGGATGAGGCTCTCGATCTCCAGGCCCTCGCTAAGCTGATAGGTGGCCGTGGCGCGGATGGTGTCCTTGCCGCCGCCGATGCCCTCCTCGACCACATCGTTGATATTGTCGACCAGGTAGACGTCGTTGCCGGCACCGCCCTTCAGCGTGTCGTTGCCGCCGGCCCCGTCCAGCGTGTCGTTTCCGGCCTCGCCCAGCAGCATGTTCTGGCCGGTGTTGCCGGTCATCTTGTTCGCGAGCCCATTGCCGACGGCGTTCAGGCTCGCGTCGCCGAACAGCCCCAAGTCTTCGACGTTGGCGACAAGAGTGAAATTGTTGAGGTTGGTCTCGATGGTATCGGTGCCACCGCCCTTCGCCTCGGTGACGATGTCGCCGGCGTCCACCACGACATATTGGTCGTTGCCGGCGCCGCCATTCATCGAGTCGTCGCCAGACCCACCGCTCATCCTGTCGCTGCCGACACCGCCAAGCAGGGTGTCGTTGCCCATGTCGCCCAAGAGCGAATCGTTGCCGCCCATTCCGGAGAGGATGTTGTCGGCGAAGGCGCCGACGATGCGATTGTTCAGCGCGTTTCCGGCGCCGTTGAGGCCGGCGGCAATCAGGTCCTCCAAATTGGCGCCGAGGGTGTAGTTCTCAATGTGCGAAACGACGATGTCTACACCCTGCCCCGCCAGTTCTGAGACCTTGTCACCGAGGCCATCGACGATATAGCCATCGTTGCCCTTGCCACCGGCCATGATGTCGCTGCCGGCGCCGCCATTCAGTTGGTCATCGCCGATGCCGCCCTTCAGCGTATCGTTGCCCGCCAGGCCGAACATGAGCGCCCGGCCGGCGCCGACCACGGTGATGAGATTGCCCGCGCTACTGCCGATCCCGGTGATCTCGTTACCGGAGTCGAAGATCAAGCTCTCGATCTCCTGGCCATCGGACAGCTGATAGCTGGACGTGGCGCGGATGGTATCCTTGCCGCCGCCCACGCCCTCCACCACCACGTCCAAGGGACTGTCGATCAGATAGAGGTCGTTCCCCGCGCCGCCTTTCAGCGTGTCGTCGCCGCCGGCCCCATCCAGCGTGTCGTTTCCAGCTTCGCCGGACAGCACGTTGCCCACGAAACTTCCGCTCAGCACATTGGCCAGGCCGTTGCCCCTGCCCGAGATGGCAGCGCCCCCGACCAGTGCCAGGTTCTCGACGTTGGCGGCAAGGACATGGCCGTCGCTGTTGGTTTCCACCGTGTCGATGCCACCGCCGGCCAGTTCGACGATGACATCGCCCGCGTCGTCCACGGCGTCATACCAGTCATTGCCCGCGCCGCCGGTCATGCTGTCGTCGCCAGTGCCGCCGATCAAAAGATCGATGCCGGCCCCGCCGTTGATGGTATCGTTGCCATCCCTTCCGAAGATCAAGTCGTTGCCTGCAGCCCCGCTCAGCATGTTGGCAAGCGCATTGGCGTCGAGATAATTGTCCAGAGCGTTGCCGGTGCCATTGAGGCCGTTGACGAGCAGATCCTCGACATTGGCGGCGAGGGTGTAGTCCGTCAGGGACGAATCGACCATGTCGTGACCCTGTCCCGCCAGCTCCGAGACCTTGTCGGCAATGCTGTCGACGAAATAGGCATCGTTGCCCTTGCCGCCGGCCATGATGTCGTCGCCTTCGCCGCCAAGCAGTCGGTCATCGCCGACACCGCCCTTCAGGGTATCGTTCCCGGCCTGACCGGACATCACCGCCCGGGCGGCGCCGACCATGGTGATCAGGTTGCCGTGGCTGTTGCCGATCCCGACGATCCCCCTTCCTGAGTCGAGGATGAAGCTCTCGATCTCCTGGTCATCGGACAGCCGATAGTTGGAGGTCGCGCGGATGGTATCCTTGCCGCCGCCCGCGCCCTCCTCCACCTCGTCCAAGGAATCGTCGACCAGATAGAGGTCGTTGCCAGCGCCGCCCCTCAACGTATCCTCCTGCCGGCCGCCGTCGAGCGTGTCGTTCCCGTCATCGCCCAGCAGCAGATCGCGCCCCACACCGCCGGCCAGCTTGTCGTTGCCCGCACCGCCGATCAGCCTATCGTTGCCGCCGTCGCCCAGCAGGCTGTCGTTGCCGCTGCGTCCATTGATTAAGTCGGGTTGCAGACCACCAGGCAGCGTGTCGTTGCCGGGACCGCCATTGATCGTAGCCATGGACTTCCGTCCTTCCCCTTGGGGTGAGCGAGCGCATGGACCTTCCATGGCCGCGACGGACGGAACCTAGGCGCAGCGCCGCCTGCGCACATCGGTCAGGGCACCTAGATTTCGGTGAAACGGCTACCTAGTTTTGGGAAACCTGCGGCGCACAAGCCGAAGCCGGGCTATTCCGTGCCAGGCAGTGTCAATATTTCGCTGTACTGGAGACCTCGTTGGCTTGCTCTTCCCGCGCGATGGCGGCGGACTGACGTTCGCGCGCCGATGACCGCGAGCGACAGAGATCAGATGGCGCCCAATTCTATGTCGGACACCGCCACCGTCGCGTTCGTGACGGTCGCTAGCGTCAACGCGGAACCGCCGCCGACGCTGCCGTCCTTGTCGAACTGTATCAATGTGTCGGCACCGCTGTTGGTAAGAAGGATGTAGCCGCCGGAGAATGCGTCCGCAGAGTCAATTCCAAATCCCTGGATCAGATCGCTCATGAAGATGAAGTCCAGTCCGGTTTGGAACCCGTTGATCGTGTCGTTGCCAAGCAGCGGAAGGTCGCCAGCCTCTGTGGTGCCGATCGCGAACACGTCCTGGTCCGCGCCACCTGAAAGCACGTCATTGCCGAAACCGCCATCGATGAAGTCGATATCGGCGCCGCCCGAGATGGTATCGTTGCCTGCCCCACCGTAAAGGCCGTCCTGGCCGGCTTGGCCGACCAAATTGTCATGGCCACCGTTGCCATGCAGCTCGTCGTTGCCAGCGGCCCCGTCGAGCTTGTTGTCGGCGCCATTGCCGACGATCTGGTTGTGGAGCGCATTGCCGGTACCGTTGACAGCTCCACTTTGGAGAATCAAGTTCTCGAAATTGGCGGCCAGGGTGTAGTTCGCCAGGTGCGATTCGATCGTGTCGCGGTTGAACGACGTATCGACCACCTCTGTCACGATGTCTTTGATCGAATCGACGACGTAGTAGTCGCTGCCGAGGCCACCGGCCATGGTGTCGTTGCCGGCGCCGCCATTCACCGTATCGTCGCCATTCCCGCCCGTCAGCTTGTCGTTGCCTTCGCCGCCCGCAAGCGTGTCATTGCCTTCGCCGCCCGCGAGCACGTCGTTGTTGGCGTCGCCAAATATCAGGTCATGATTGACGCCTCCGGTCACGGTGTCGTTGCCACCATTGCCGGCCAGCGTGGCCTGCCCGATTCCTTCCATGGTGATAGTGTTGGCCAGGTTGTTGCCCTGGCCGGTCACGGCAGACGCCGATGTGAGGATCAGAGTTTCGATTTCTTGGCTGTTCAGGATCGCGAAGCCAACGCTGCTGCGCACCGTGTCCTTGCCTGCACCAAGACCCTCCGTGACAGAATCGCCCGCATCGTCGACGAAGTAGGTATCGTCGCCAAGGCCGCCCTTGAGCGTGTCGGCGCCCGCGCCGCCGTCGAGCTTGTCGTTGCCTTTGAAGGCCTCGAGTGTGTTCTGGCCGCCGTTGCCGATGAGGACATTGGCAAGGTCGTTGCCTGTGCCGTCGATGTTCGCGTTGCCGGTCAGCGTCAGGTTCTCCAGCCCGGCGTCGAGCGTGAAGGTGACGCTCGATTCGACCTTGTCGACGCCGCTGCCGCCGGCCTCGCTGACCTTGTCGCCTCCGTCGTCGACCAGGTAGAAGTCGTTGCCGACGCCGCCCTTCATGGTGTCGGCTCCGACACCGCCGTTCAGCGTGTCGTTGCCAGCGCCGCCGATCAGCACGTCGAGGCCGTCGAGGCCCTTCAACTCGTCGTTGCCGCCGCCGCCATCCAGCGTGTTGGCAGTGAGGTTGCCGATGATGAGGTTGTTGAGCGTGTTGCCGGTGCCATTGCCGGCGCCGGTATCCAGGAACAGCGTCTCGACATTCGCACCGAGGGTGTAGCCGGCGAGCGACGAGACGACGGTATCCGTACCCTGCTTAGCGGCTTCCGTCACCTTGTCCTTGGCGTTGTCGACGAAGTACAGGTCGTTGCCATTGCCGCCGCCCATCACATCGATGTCGGCGCCGCCATTCAGGAAGTCGCCGCCGTCACCGCCGTTGAGCGTGTCGTTGCCGCCGAGACCCTGCAGCGCGTTGATGCCGGCATTGCCGTTGATGGTGTTGGCGAACTCGTTGCCTTTGCCGTCGATGTTGGCGCCATCCTTGAGTGTCAGCGTCTCGATCTCCTGGCCGGCAGCCAGCACATAGCTGGCAATGGCGAAAACCGTATCCTTGCCCTTGCCGATCTCCTCGAACATCTGGTCGTCTGCGCTGTCGACGAAGTAGGTGTCGTTGCCCGCGCCGCCTTTCAGCGTGTCGTTGCCGCTGCCGCCGTCCAGCGTGTCGTTGCCGCCGCTACCGATGAGAATATTTTCGCCCGCGTTGCCGGTCAGCTTGTTGGCGCCGCCGTCTCCGGATGCATCGATGTTCGCGCTGCCCAGCAGCTGCAGGTTCTCGAAGTTGCTTCCGGTCAGATCAGCATTGTCGACATCGGTAATGATCGTATCGATGCCTTCACCCGCCTTTTCAAAGATGAGGCCCCCGACATCGGCATCGTCGACCTGGAAGTAATAGTAGGTGTCGTTCCCCGCGCCGCCGGCGACGAGATCCAGCCCAGCGCCGCCTATCAGCGTATCGTCACCGGCGCCGCCGCTGAGGGTATCGTTACCGCCAGCGCCGCTGAGGCTGTCATTTCCGCCGGCGCCGTCCAGCAGGTTGTCGTTGCTGCTGCCCGTGATGACATTGTTAAGCGCATTGCCGGTACCGTCACCGGCCCCCAACAGGACCAGATCTTCGAAGTTGGCGCCGAGCTTGTAGCTGATGAGGGAAAAGACAGTATCGCGGCCCTGATTCGCCTGTTCCGTCAGCTTGGCCGCCGGATCGGCGATGGCGTACTGGTCATCGCCCTTGCCAAGCGCAACGACATCCTTCCCGACACCCGCCTCGTAGCTGTCGTTGCCGTCGCCGCCGTTCACCGTGTCAGCGGCGAAGCTGCCGAGCAGCGTGTCGTTGCCACTGCCGCCATTCAGCAGGCCGCCACTTTCGCCGGCGACCAGCGCGTCGTCTCCGGCACCACCGTCCAGCACATCAAATCCGGCACCGCCACCGACCAACTGGTCATTCCCGTTGCCGCCGTTCAGCGTGTCGTTGCCGCTGCCGCCGTTCACGGTGTCGTTGCCGTCGCCGCCGCTCAGTACGTCATTTTCGGTAAACCCTTCCAGCTTGTCGTCGCCGATGCCGCCGTCCAATGCATCGTTGCCGCCATCGCCTTGCAAGGTGTCATTGCCCTCGCCGCCGGTGAGCGTGTCGTTGCCAACGAAACCGGTCAGAAAGTTGTTGCCGGAATTGCCGTTGATGGTGTTCGCGAACTCGTTACCGAACCCCGAAACAGCACCGCCAGTCAGAGTCAGAATCTCGATTTCCTGGCCGGCATCGAGAGCAAAGTTTCCTGCGGAGATCACCGTATCCTTGCCCTGGCCGATGGTCTCCGTCACCAGATCGAAGTCGCTTTCGACGAAGTAGGTATCGTTGCCGGCACCGCCGATCAGCGTGTCGCTGTCGGCAATCGAACCGCCATTGAGCGTATCGTTGCCTATGCCACCGGTCAGCGAATCGTTGCCGATGTTTCCGTCGATGACATTGGAGAGATTGTTGCCGGTCGCAACGTTGTTGAAACCGATCTGAAACGTCACGTTCTCGACTTGCGCATAGTCATTGAGATTGATCGTGTCGAGCTTGGTCCTGATCGTGTCAATGCCGGCGTTGACCAGTTCGTTGGCCTTGTCGTTGGCATGGTCGACGAAATAGACATCGTTGCCGGCGCCGCCGGTCATGGTGTCGTTGCCGAGCCCGCCATCGAGGGTATCGTTGCCGGCGGCGCCATCTAGACTGTCATTGCCTACCCCGCCATCCAGGCTGTCGTTGCCCGCGGCGCCCTTGAGCGTGTCGTTGTCGTCGCCGCCGGCCAAGCTATCGTTGCCGGTACCGCCATCCAGCTTGTCGTCGCCGGTCGTGTCGGTGATCTGGTCGTTGCCGCCAAGGCCGTTGATGACGTCGGCGGCGGCCGTGCCGAGCAGCGTGTTATTGCCGGCGGTACCGTTGATGACAGCCATGACTCCCCCTTGCCGATGCAAGACCAGCGGCGGAGCGCCGCCGCTCGCCGGTGTTGAGTCCCCACATGTGCACGCAATCTTGCTGTATCGGGTGGCCGCGGACGTGAAGCAGCCCCACCGCCCCGCCCCTTAGAAATTCCCGCGCCGGGCGATCGTCCAGCCGACCCGGTAATCCTGCGCGCAGGCCGGGCCAGAGTCGAGAGCGCGGCGTGTGACAGCGCACACAAACTGCGTTAATTTCCATGCTCAGTTGTGCTGGAGGACTTAATGGCCGATCCGGCGCGGCCGGATCCGCGAGACTGACGTCCGGGGCGCTCTAGGCGAAACCCTCCAGCATCTATGAGATCACTAATTCGCTGACGAACAGATCGCTGGTCGCGACGCTTGCATTAACGACGGTAGCCACCGTGACCGCCGCGGAGCCGCCGAACCCGTCCTTGTCGAACTGCACCAGCGTGTCGGCGCCGTCCTTGGTCAGCAGGACAAAGCCGCCGCTAAAAGCGTTGGCGTCGACGATCCCAAATTCGTCCAGCAGGACACTGAGCTCGATCTTGTCCTTTCCGGTCTGGAAGCCATTGATGGCGTCATTGCCGATGAGCAGCAGCTCGCTGCTATCCCCGCGGATCAGGAAGTAGTCCTTATCCGCTTCGCCATAGAGGACGTCGGATCCGAGACCCCCGTCCAGGACATCGATGCCTGCGCCGCCCTTCAACGTGTCGACGCCGGCGTCGCCCTGGAGCCAGTCGTGCCCGGTGCCGCCCAGGAGCAGATCGAGGCCACCATTGCCATTCAGCGTGTCGTTGCCGGCGCCGCCGTCCAGCTTGTTGTCAGAGCCGTTGCCCTCGATCGAGTTATCCAGGGTATTGCCGGTACCGTTGACGCCGCCGATCAGGAGCAGCTCTTCGACGTTGGCGGTAAGCGTGTAGCTGACCACGAATGACTGGACAACATCGTGGCCTTGGTTGGCCGCTTCGGTGACCACGTCGCCGATGTCGCCGACGACGTAGGTGTCGTTGCCGTTGCCACCCACCATCGTGTCCTTGCCGACCCCGCCGTACAGCGTGTCGTGGCCCTCTCCACCCATGATCTTGTCGTTGTCGAAATTGCCATCGAGCGAGTCATCGCCGCTGCCGCCGCTAATGATATCGTTGCCGTTGCCGCCGAGCAGGGTGTCCTTGCCCACGCCGCCGTTCAGCGTATCGTTGCCGTCGTTGCCGTTGAGGAACGCCGCTCCGGCTCCCGCCATCGTGATGAGGTTGGCGAAGTTGTTGGCTACCGAGGCGACGGTCGATGCGGAGTCCAGGATCAAGGTCTCGATCTCGACGCTGTCGTTGAAATTGAACGTGACAGAGCTGTGCACGGTATCCTTGCCGTCACCCGCGGCCTCCTGCACCTTGTCGCCGAGATCGTCGACGAAATAGGTGTCGTTGCCGGTGTTGCCGATCAGGGTATCGGCGCCGCCGCCGCCGTCGAGGGTATCGTTACCGGCGTTGGCGGTCAGCGTATTCAAGCCGCCATTGCCGGTCAGAATGTTGGAAAGGCTGTTGCCCTTGCCCGATATGTCGGAGCCGCCGGTCAAGGTCAGGTTCTCGACGTTGGCGGCGAGAGTCAGCCCGTTGATCGCCGTCCGCACCGTATCGGTGCCGCCGCCGGCCGCTTCCGTTACCTTGTCGGCGAAGGCCTCGACCGCATAGGTGTCGTTGCCGGCGCCGCCGATCATCTCGTCGGTGTCGGCGCCGCCGTCCAGCGTATCGTTGCCGGCGCCGCCGATCAGGGTGTCGTTGCCGCTGTGCCCCTCGATGTCGTCGTTGCCGCCCGCGCCGTCGAGCTTGTTGCCCGAGCCGTTGCCTTCGATCAGGTTGGCGAGCGCGTTGCCGGTCGCGTGAAGGCCGCCGGAGGTGAGGACCATTTGCTCGAAATTCGCGCCGAGCGTGAACGACGCGACCTTCAGCCAGACGGTATCGATGCCCTGGCCGGCCGCTTCCGTCAGCTTGTCCTTGGCGTCGTCTACGGTATAGCTGTCGTTACCCTTGCCGCCGTTCATCACGTCGGCGCCGGCGCCGCCGTCCAGGGCATCGTTGCCGTCGCCGCCGTTCAGCGTGTCATTGCCGCCGAAACCGTCCAGATTGTTCTTGCCAGCGTTACCGGTGATGGTGTTGGCGAAATTGTTGCCGAAGCCGTTGATGTCGTCCTTGCCGGTCAGGTTGAGGATCTCGACCTCCTGACCGAACACGAGCGCGAAGCTGTCGCTGGCGAAGACCGTGTCCTTGCCCTCGCCGATGTCCTCCAACACCTCGTCGGCCCCGTCGTCGACGAAGTAGGTGTCGTTGCCCTTGCCGCCGCTCATGAGGTCGTTGCTGGCGCCGCCGTCCAGCGTGTCGTTGCCGTCGTCGCCGAACAGGCTGTCGTTGGCAGCGCCGCCAAACAGCGAATCGTTGCCTTTGCCGCCGCCGATCGTGTTGGCGAGGCTGCTGCCGGTGATGACGTTGTTGAGGTCGTTGCCGAGACCGATGATCCCGGCACTGAGCATCTCGAGGTTTTCCACGTTGGCGGCAAGCGTGTAGCCGCCAACGTTCGAGACCACCCTGTCGATGCCGCCGCCCGCGGCTTCGACGATGACGGCCGTGTCGAACACGATGTAGACGTCGTTGCCGGCGCCGCCTACCACCGTGTCATCGCCGGCGGCGCCGTCCATCGTATCGTTGCCGGCGCCGCCGATCAGGGAGTCGTTGCCGTTGCCTGCTCCCATGGAGTCGTTACCGGCACCGCCATCCAGAGTGTCGTTGAGGACGCCGCCGCCGAGATAGTTGTCGAGGGCGTTGCCGGTGCCTTTGGTCGCGAAGCCCTCCAGGTAGAGAGACTCGAGGTTGGCGCCCAGCGTGTAACTGGCGAGCCTGGAAGTGACCGCGTCGTTACCCTGGCCCGCCGCCTCGATCACCTTGTCCCCGGCGTTGTCGACGATGAAGGAGTCATCGCCCTTGCCGCCGTTCATGACGTCGCTGCCCTTGCCGCCGTCGAGAACGTCCGAACCTTCGCCGCCATTCAGGGTGTCGTTGCCGGCGCCGCCGTCGATGTCGTTGACGCCCGAGTTGCCCGTGATCAGGTTGTCGAAGGCGTTGCCGGTGCCGTCGATGTCGCCGATGCCGTTGAGCACCAGGACTTCGATCTCCTGACCAACGGCGAGCTCGTAGTCGACGTTCGTGTTGACCGTGTCCTTGCCTTCGCCGATGGCCTCCAGGACTTGATCACCCGAACTGCTGATGTAATAGGTGTCGTTGCCGAGGCCGCCTTTCATGACGTCGTCGTCGCCGCCACCGTCGATGGTGTCGTTGCCCTCTCCACCGGTCAGTGTGTTTGCGAAGGCGTTGCCGTTGAGGCTGTCCGACCGTTTGCTGCCGGTCGCGCTCGCCACAAGAGCGCCGTTGGATAAGCTGAGGATCTCGACATTGTCGTAGTCGGCCAGGCTGAGCCCACCGAGGTTGGTCGAGATCGAATCGGTGCCGCCGCCCGCCAGCTCGGAAACGATGTCGGTGACATCCTGAACGACATAGGCATCGTTGCCGGCACCGCCGGTCATCTGGTCCGTGCCGGTGCCGCCAATCAGCGTGTCGTTGCCGGCGCCGCCGAGCAACGTGTCGTTCTCGGTTCCGCCGTCGAGACCGTCGTTGCCCGCCCCGCCGTCCAGCTTGTCCTTGCCCGCGAAGCCGAACAGGCTGTCGTTGCCGCCCAGGCCGTTGATGACGTCGTCCACACCCGTGCCGTTGAGCGTGTCGTTACCCGCCTTGCCATTGATGAGCATGGAATCCTCTTCGAGTGCGGATCGGCAGCGCCGCGCCGCTGGCCGCCGATCGAATGGTCCCCGCTATGTACGCTCTAGGAAATGGGCCCGCTCGCCCGTAGTCGCGGGCCGTACACAGACAATCAACTCACCCTATGAGTGTGGGGAAAGGAATTCCCAAAGTCGAGCGGTTGGCGTGTGACGGAAAGCACAAAGCTGCTCGAAGCCTGCAGACCGGTTGGCTTGCTGAGGGTGCCGTGCAGGTGTCGTCAACACAACATAAATGCGCGGCGATATCGCTCGTGCTCTCGCCGCCTCAGAATCTGGAATCCAGCCTCCGGTCAGCTTGTCATTGCCGGCGCCGCCATACAGGCTGTCGTGCCGGTGGCGGGATGCGGAGGGCCGAGGGCGATGGCCTGGCCCATTGCCGCCAGTTCACCCGCACCAGCGTGTCGTCCCCGTCTTGGAGCACCTAGCCGCCGGCCGCCGAAAGACATTTCCCCGGGCGAGCTGTCGTCAGCCCGCCCGCCTTTGCAGGTCATCCGGAAACGAGTATGTCGCTCTGCGCCACCGTCGTGTTGACGACCGTCGCCAGTGTGAGTGGAAGCGCGCCGAAGATGCCGGCGCCGTCACTGTCGAACTGCACCAACGTGTCCGCGCCGTTCTTGGTCAGCAGCACGAACCCGCCGCTGAAGGCTGCGTTGGGGTCGACGTCGAACTCATCGAGCAGATCACTCAGATCAATCTTATCGGCACCGGTCTGAAAGCCGTTGATGGCATCACCGCCGAGGGCCGGCAGTTCACTCTCGCCCTCGACCGCGTAGCGGAAGATATCGTTGCCGGCCTCGCCGAACATGATGTCGGCGCCGTCGCCGCCATCCAGGATGTCGTTTCCCGCACCGCCCTTCAGGGTGTCGGCATCGCCTTGGCCCAGCAGCTCGTCGTTGCCGGTGCCGCCGAGTAGCGAATCGGCGCCGTCTCTTGCAGCCAGGAGGTCATTGCCTGCACCGCCGTCGAGCTTGTTGGCGAGCTCGTTGCCGCGAAGCTCATTGTTCAATGTGTTGCCGATACCGTTGACGCCCGTGCCAAATAAGAACAAGTCCTCGATGTTGGCGCCGAGCGTGAAACTGGCGAGGCTTGACTCGACTCTGTCGCGGCCCTGGTTGGCCGCCTCCGTCACCTTGTCGCCCGCTTGCTCGACGATGTAGCTGTCGTCGTCCTTGCCGCCGGCCATGATGTCATTGCCGATGCCGCCATCCAGCAGGTCGTTGCCGTTACCGCCCTTCAGCGAGTCGTTGCCGGCGCCGCCGAGCAGCTCGTCCTCGCCGACGCCGGTGTTTCCGCCGTCCAGCGCGTCATTGCCCTCTCCGCCATCCAGCGTGTCATTGCCGCCGGCGCCGGTCAGTGTGTCGTTGCCGCCGTTGCCGAACAAGAGCAGGAAGTTGCCAGTGTCTCCGGCGAAGCTGATGGCATTCGCAAGTTTGTTGCCCACGCCGCTACTGGCGCCGCCCGACAGGATCAGCGTCTCGATCTCCTGAGTGTCCTTGATCGTGAAGTCGACGGAGCTCTTGACCGTGTCCTTACCTTCACCGGCAAGCTCGCGCACCACGTCGCCAACATTGTCGACGATGAACGTGTCGTTGCCGGGATCGCCAAGCATCTCGTCCTTGCCGGTCCCGCCATCCAGCGTGTCATTGCCCGCGCCACCCACCAGCAGGTTGCCGTTGAGATTGCCGATCAGGACATTTGCAAGGCTGTTCCCTTGGCCAACGAAGGTCGCGACTCCCTCCAGCGTCAGGTTCTCCACGTTCGCCGCAAGCGTGAGGTTGTCGATGAATGTGCGCACCTCGTCGACACCGCCACCGGCTGCTTCGGTCGTCTTGTCGCCGGCATCCTCGACGAAGTAGAGGTCGTTGCCGGTGCCGCCGGTCATCGCATCATCGCCAATGCCGCCGCCCAGGGTATCGTTGCCGGCGCCGCCGATCAGCACGTCCTTGCCGTCGCGGCCGATCAGGAAGTCGTTGCCCCCACCGCCGTCCAGCTTGTTGTCGGCGAGATTGCCGGTCAGCCGGTTGCTCAACGTGTTGCCGGTTCCGTTCAGGGCGCTCCCGATCAGTTCGAGATTCTCGACATTGGCAACGAGCGTGAAGCTGGCAATAGACGAGAAGAGCTCGTCTATGCCCTGATTGGCTGCTTCAGTGACCTTGTCTCCCGCGCTATCGACCTTGTAGAAGTCGTTGCCCTTGCCGCCGGTCATGGCGTCGTTACCGATCCCACCATCGAGCGCATCATCGCCATCGCCGCCGTTCAGCGTGTCGTTGCCGCCACCGCCGCTGAGGACATTTGACCCGGTATTGCCGTTGATGCTGTTGGCGAACTTGTTGCCCGTGAGGTTGAAGTCTCCGGTTCCAATCAGCGTCAGGACCTCCACCTCCTCGTTTGCCCCGATCAGGTAGCTGAGATTCGCGAAGACCGTATCCTTGCCCTCGCCGGTGGCCTCGGTCACGGTGTCGGTAAGGCTGTCCACGAAATAGGTGTCATTGCCGAGCTCGCCGTTCAGTGCGTCGCCGTCCAAGCCGCCATCCAGCGTATCGTCGCCCTTGCCGCCGGTGAGCGTATTCCTGCCGTCGTTGCCTGTGATCTTATTGGCAACGTCGTTGCCATTGCCGTCGATGTCCTCGTCGCCGAATAGTGTGAGATTCTCGATCTGGGAAAAAGCAACGAGAGAGACATTGTCGACATCCGTTGCGATCGTGTCCGATCCGCCGCCGGCCAGCTCGCTGACGACATCCTCATTGAGGTCGCCAGTGGCATCGGAAAGAAAGTAGGTGTCGTTGCCCGCGCCGCCGATCAGGGTGTCCTGGCCAAACCCGCCTTGGAACCGATCATCGCCTACGGCGCCGTCCAGCTTGTTGTTGCCGAGGTTGCCAACGATATCGTTGTTGAGTCCGTTGCCGATGCCGTTGAGGGCTGCGCCCTCGAGCTGCAAATTCTCGAGATTGGCGCCGAGCGTGAAGCTGGCGATGGTCGAACGAACGAAGTCCTCACCTTGATTCGCCAATTCCGTGATCTTGTCGCCGGCACTGTCGACCTGATACTCGTCATCCCCTTTACCACCGATCATCACATCGTTGCCGATGCCGCCATCCAGGCCGTCGTTACCATTGCCGCCGGTCAGCGTGTCGTTGCCGTCGGCACCGTCGAACTTGTCATCGCCATCTCCGCCGACCAGCGAGTCGTTGCCGTCGTCGCCGAAGATGCGGTCGTTCCCGCCGGCGCCGTTGATCGTGTCGTTGCCGTCGGCGCCTTCCAGGTCATTCTTGCCGGAGTTGCCATTGATGATGTTGGCAAGCTCGTTGCCGTCGACATTGCGGTCGTCTGTGCCGGCCACGGCGATGACTTCAACCGCTATGCCGGCCGCCAGGGTAAAGTTGCCAAAGGTGAGGATCGTGTCCTTGCCCTGGCCCGCGCTTTCCTCCACGACGTCTAAGACGTCGTCGATGATGTAGGTGTCGTCGCCGAGACCACCGGTCAGCGTGTCCAGGCCGCCACGGCCCTCCAGAACGTCATTGCCCTTGCCCCCGATCAGCTTGTTATCGAGCGCGCTGCCGACGAGGGTATTGGCCAGGTCATTGCCCGAGCCGGTGACCGCGGCGCCCAGCAACGTCAGGTTCTCGACATTGGCGAAGGCGGCGAGGCTGAGGCCGTCGATCAGGGTCTGGATTTCGTCCTTGCCTGCATTGACCGCTTCGATCGCGGTGTCTCCAACGGCATCGATGATATAGACGTCGTTGCCGGCGCCGCCCGTCATGGCATCCTGGCCGGTGCCGCCGTCCAAGGTGTCATTGCCGGCCGCACCGTTGAGCGTGTCGTTGTCGGCACCGCCGCTCAGCTTGTCGTTGCCTGCACCGCCTATCAACGTGTCAGCGCCGAGCCCGCCCGCAAGCGTATCATTGCCTGTTCCGCCATCCAGCTTGTCGTTGCCACCCGCATCCGTCAGCTCGTCGTTGCCGCCGAGCCCGTTGATGATGTCATCGGCGCCGGTGCCGTTAAGCACGTCGTTGCCTGCACCGCCATTGATCGTAGCCATGGAATTCCCCTCTTGCGGATGCGGATCGGCGCCGCCACGCAGGTGCGGCCGATGCGGAAAAGTCCCCGATAGGCATGCTGTTCGACGATGTACCGGCCGGTTGGCCGTGGACGGCCTTCAGCGGCCGGGTGAGCCCCAGACCTCACCGTAGGCGAGACGAAGCTGCGTCGCTGTGAACTAAGCCACAGGGAGACCGTTCCGACTGGATGACAGGGAGTGTGCTAGCCGGACGCGCCGAGGCGCAGCTTGGCGACGGCGGAGAGCGGCACGATGACGAAGCCGCGCGCCGCGGCCTTCGGCATCCAGGCGCGGATCGCGGCGATGGTGGCCGGATGCGGATGGCCGATGGCGATGGCCTGGCCCTCGCTGGCGGCGACCCGCTCCGCTTGCATCAGCTGCTTGATGACCGCGGCCTCGTCCATCTCGTTGTCGAGGAAAACGTCGCGCATCACATGGGGGACGCCCATGCGCACGGCCAGCTTGCCGCCCACCGTGTTGCTGATGGTGCGCGAGTCCAGGAACAGCAGGTTGCGCCGCTTCAGCTCCGCCAGCACCACCTGCATGCCACGCTCATCCTGGGTGAAGCGGCTGCCCATGTGGTTGTTGATGCCGATATAGCCGGGGAAGCGGTCGAGCCCCCACGCGAGCCCCTTCAGCAACTCGCCTTCCGAGGCGCCGACCGTCAGGGCGTGCGGCCCGGCATCGACCTCGTGGCCGAGCGGCTCCATCGGCACATGCAGCATCAGCTCATGCCCCTTGGCGCGGGCGCGCGCCGCCATGTCCGCGACGCCGTCGGCATAGGTCATGAACGACAGCGTGATGACGCCGGGCAGATCGATCGCCAGCTCGGCATGGTTGCGCGCGACCCCGACATCGTCGAGCACCACCGCGATCAACGGCCGCCCCTGCGGCACAGAGAACGCGACCGAGTTCTTGAGCCACGCCGCATCGGCGCCGGCATTGATCGGCGGCGGCGCGATGGTCGCGACCTGCGGCGCCGGCGCCGGCGCCGGAGCGGGCGGCTTGGAGGCCTGTGCCGCCACCTTGGCTTCCTCGCCCAGCGGCTTGGCGTGCGGTGAGGCCGGCTCGACCACGTCTGGCGCGGGCTTCGGCTGTGCGGGCGCTTCGGCGACCTTTTGCGCCGGCTTCTGCACCGGCGAGGCGTTGAGCGTCGTCACCTTCGCCCCGCCCTTGTTGCCGAGATGGAGGCCGCCCAGGTAGAAGACGCCGCCGATTCCGAGCGCCAGGCCGATCAGGATGCCGAACGCGAATTGGCCCCAGCCGCTGCGCACGATCGCGCCGGCGGCGAGCACGCCGGTGACGACGCGCCGGCCTCTCCCTCTGCGCGCCTTGTGGCGCGACCGTGCCCTCGATTTGCGAGCCATTTCCCCTATTCCTCGTCGACCTGATTAGCGAGGGTCGGGGACAGGCGCAAGGCTTGCGGCAAGCCCGCGCCCAGCACGACTCCGGCCAGCGCGACGGCGCTGACGACCAGCGGCGTGGCCGGCAGGTGCCCCAGGGCGGCCGCCACCAAGGCAATGCCGGGCAGGTTCGCGGCAATGATCGCCATCCGCGTGCGCGCCCGGAAATCACGCGCGAACTGCAGCAGATCGACGATGGTACGCGGGTCGTCGCGCGCGACCACGATCTCGCTATCCTGTGCGGGCGCGGCTTTGGTGCCGCCGCCGAAGTGAACCGTCGTCACGCATGAGTCGAGCGGCGGTTGCCCCGGCCGCGCCAGGCCGATCGCCGCGGCGGGCAAATCCGCTGCGTCGTCCAGCGCCAAGCCGCTCAACGGCTCGCGATCGCGCGGCAGGACATCGGTCTGATCGAGAGCGAGTGCGAATCCTGCCTTGCGCAAGGTCCGCACGGTTTCAGCCGCGCCGGGCCGCGCGGCCTTGGCCAGCACCAGCAGCCCCAGCAGGCGCGGCGCGGGCTCGATCTCGGTCAGCGCCAGGACCTGCCGATGCAGCTCCTCCGCACGCAACAGCTGCTCCACGAACGGCTGGCGCACCGCCTCGCTCAGCGTAGCGACGGGGCCGACCTCGACCACGCTGCGATCCGGCAATTGCCCGCGGTGGAGCGACGATGCGCCGGCCTCAAGCGCCTTGACCGGCGGCAGCCGCAGGCGATGGGCGACCCCGAAATCCTGCAACCCAAGCGCGGCGTCGCTGTCATCCTCGGCCAGCAGCGCGGCGGCGATGCCGACGATCTCGGCCGGCTTGCTCTCGGCCACCGGCATGATGCTGATGACCTTGGGCCGGACGGCGATCAGCATGCCGGGATCGCCGAACAGCAGCGCCTTGTGCTCGGTCAGCGCGAACAGGGCGGAAGGATCCGCGACGTAGACGCGCCGCCGCGCCAGCACGGAGCGCGCCGTGTCGCACAATGCCGCCCAGATCAGCACCGCACCCGGCGACACCGCCGCCAAGGCCGCCAGCAGATAGCTCTGCGGAGAGACCTCCAGCAGAGCCATGCCCACGAGCGCGATACCGAGCAGCCAATAGCCGATCCGCTCGTGCGCCCGCACCAGCATGGTGACCGGCGGCACCGCCCCGCCAAGCCGCGCGGCGAAGGCGCGCTGGGCATCGAGCAGCACAGCGCCCGCGAACAGGAACACCACCGCCAGCCAGCAGATCGCCAGCGCCGCCATGTCCACGGTCAGCGCATCGCCATGGGCGCCGGCCATGATCAGCACGACGGCCGCGAACCCGACGGCGAGAAATGGCAGCATGAAACCTGTCAGGCGCCCCCGATGGCGCGCCGCCCAGAGCCCGAGCAGCGCCAGCTCGGCGACCCCGGCCAGCACTTGCCCGCGCAAGGGCGCAGAGCCGATGTCCGGGACCTCTGAAAAGAACGACCGCCAGACCGGCCACGCCGCCAGCACCGCGGCCGCGACCGGCCAAATCCAGACGGAGCGGCCGTTCCTGGTAGCAGCGCGAGCCGTGCTCGCCGCCTCCGTCACGTTCATGAATCCCCTCTCCCGATAGGGGCGAGGGTCAGGGAGGGGGAAGACCCTCCCCCAAGTTGGGGGCGAGGGGCAGAAGAATAAGTCCATCCGCGGAGGTGCAGCCCGCTCCTTGCCCCCGCCATCCCCACGCGGCTACACTCGGGTCCGAGCTTAAAATGGCCTTCTGGGGACCGGTGTTGCGCGACCATGTTCATCCTGATCGATAACTACGACTCCTTCACCTACAACCTTTACCATTATTTGGGGGAGTTGGGGGCCGAGATCGAAGTCCACCGCAACGACAAGATCACGGTGGACGAGGTTCTGGCCAAGCATCCGCAAGGCATCATCCTGTCGCCCGGTCCGTGCGATCCGGACAAGGCCGGCATCTGCCTCGACTTGGTGAAGGCCGCCGCCAAGGAGAAGATCCCGCTGCTCGGCGTCTGCCTCGGCCACCAGGCGATCGGCCAGGCGTTCGGCGGCAAGGTGGTGCGCGCGCCCAAGCCGATGCACGGCAAGATCAGCCGCATCAAGCACCAGGACAAGAGCGTGTTCCACGGCCTGCCGAAGACGTTCGAGGCGACGCGCTATCACTCGCTGACGGTCGAGCGCGACAGCTGGCCCAAGGATCTCGAAATCACGGCGGAGACCGAGGACGGCATCGTCATGGGCCTGCAGCACAAGACGCTGCCGCTCGCCGGGGTGCAGTTCCATCCCGAGAGCATCGCGACCGAGCACGGCCACAAGCTGCTCGCCAACTTCCTGCGCGGCGCTGGCTGCAACCTGTCCGGTTCGCACGTGCTGCAATGAGCGCGCCCCTGTCCACGCCCATGCCGGCAACGCCGATCACCGACCTCAAGGGCTTCATCGGGCTCACGGCGCAAGGTCGCTCGCTGACCCGCGCCCAGGCAGAGCTGGCGTTCACCATCATGATGTCGGGCGAGGCGACACCGGCGCAGATGGGCGGCCTCTTGATGGCGATGCGGGTGCGCGGCGAGACCATCGACGAGATCACCGGCGCCGTCACCGCGATGCGCGAGAAGATGCTGCGCGTCTCTGCCCTGCCCGACGCCATTGACGTATGCGGCACCGGCGGCGACCAGGCCGGCACCTTGAATATCTCCACCGCGGTCGCATTCGTGTGCGCGGCCTGTAACGTTCCGGTCGCCAAGCACGGCAACCGCGCTGCCTCCTCCAAGAGCGGCGCCGCCGACGTGCTCGCTGCGCTCGGCGTCAACATCGACGCCGATCTCGAGACCATCCAGCGCGCGCTGGTGGAGGTCGGCACCACCTTCATGTGGGCACAGAAGCATCACAGCGCGATGCGCCATGTCGGTCCTACCCGCGTGGAACTCGGCACCCGCACCATCTTCAACATCATGGGTCCGCTGTCGAACCCCGCCGGGGTGAAGCGCCAGCTGCTCGGCGTGTTCGCGGAGCAGTGGCTGGAGCCGATCGCCCAGGTCCTGAAGAATCTCGGCACCGAGCATGCGTGGGTGGTCCATGGCGGGGATGGCCTGGACGAGATCACCACCACCACCGTCACCCATGTCTGCGAGCTGAAGAACGGCAACATCCGCCGCTTCGAGATCTCGCCGACCGACTACGGCATCCGGATCGCGACCGCGGCCGAGCTGCAGGGCGCCGATCCCATGCACAATGCCCAGGCGATCCGCGAGCTGTTCGACGGTGCGGTCGGCCCCTATCGCGACATCGTGCTGCTGAACGCCGCCGGTGCGCTGGTGGTGGCGGGCGCGGCGAAGGATCTGAAGCAAGGCATCGCGATGGCGGCGGAGGCGATCGACTTCGCCAAGGCACGCAAGGTGCTCGAGGACCTGATCCGCGTCACCAACGAGCCGAAGGCGCCGGAGCAGTAATTTGACCGACGTCCTCGCCAAGATCTGCGCCGACAAGCGCCAACATATTTCCGACCGCAAGTCGGCTCGCCCGCTGTCCGAGATGCGCGCCGCCGCGGAGGCACGCAACCGCACCGACCCGCCGCGCGGCTTCCGTGCCCGGCTGGAGCGCGTGGTCCGCGCCGGCCGCTTCGGCCTGATCGCGGAGATCAAGCGCGCCTCGCCATCCAAGGGCCTGATCCGCGCCGACTTCGATCCGCCGTCGCTCGCCCGCGCCTATGAGGCGGGCGGCGCGACTTGCCTCTCCGTGCTGACCGACACGCCGTATTTCCAGGGCGAGGACTCGTTCCTGGAGCAGGCGCGCAGCGCAGCCCGGCTGCCGGCGTTGCGCAAGGATTTCATGCTCGACTCCTACCAGGTGTTCGAGGCGCGCGCGATCGGCGCAGATTGCATCCTGCTCATCATGGCGGCGCTCGAAGACGCGGAAGCGGCGGAGCTGGAATCCCTCGCCTTCGACCTCGGCATGGATGTTCTGGTCGAGGTGCATGACGCCGCCGAGATGACCCGGGCGCTGCGCCTGAACTCCAAGCTCATCGGCGTGAATAACCGTAATCTCAAGACTTTGCAGGTTGATCTTGTGGTAACGGAGCAACTGGCGCCCATGGTCCCTAAGGACCGCATGCTGGTGGCCGAAAGCGGGCTCTATGCGACCACCGACCTCGAACGCATGCACCGCGTCGGCGCCTCCGTCTTCCTGGTCGGCGAATCCCTGATGCGCCAGGCTGATGTGACGGACGCGACCCGCGCCCTGCTGGGACGGCACGCGCCGGCCGTGGCGGCCGAGTAAGCGATGGCCGGGTTCACCCATTTCGACAAAGAGGGCAAGGCCCGCATGGTCGACGTCTCCGACAAGGCGGAGACCGAGCGCAGCGCGACCGCCAAGGGCTCCGTGATCATGCAGCCCGCCACCCTCGCCCTCATCAAGGACGGTGGCGTCAAGAAGGGCGACGTGCTGAGCGTCGCGCGCCTTGCCGGCATCATGGGCGCCAAGAAGACGCCGGACCTGATCCCCCTGTGCCACCCCCTCGCCCTCACCTCGGTGCAGGTCGACCTGACGCTGGACGCAGCCCGCAACGCGGTCGACATCACCGCGACCTGTAAGCTGAAGGGGAAGACCGGCGTCGAGATGGAAGCGCTGACCGCCGTCTCGGTCGCCGCCCTCACCGTCTACGACATGTGCAAGGCAGTCGATAAGGGCATGCAGATCGTCGACATCCGCCTCATCCACAAGAGCGGCGGCAAGTCCGGCACCTACGAGCGCGCCTGATGATCTCGGTCGAAGAGGCCATCCAGCGCATCGAGCGCACTTTCACCCCGTTGGGCGCGGAGATGGTTGCGCTCGACCAAGGTCTCGGCCGCGTGCTGGCGGAGGCGCTGGAGGCGCGGCTGACACAGCCGCCCGCCGATGTTTCCGCGATGGACGGCTATGCCGTGCGCGCCGCCGATGTCGAGACCTTGCCGGCCACGCTCAAGATCGTGCAGCGCATCGCCGCCGGCCAGCCGCCCAGCGGCGCGATCGGCGCGGGCGAAGCGGCACGTATCTTCACCGGGGCGCAGGTGCCGCCGGGCGCCGACACCGTCGTGATCCAGGAGAATTGCGACGAGGCCGACGAGCATGTGACGGTGCGCGAAGGCAACCGCAAGCTTGGCCAGCATATCCGCAAGGGTGGCCTCGATTTCCGCGCCGGCGACATCGCGATCCATTCCGGCCGCCGCCTGACCGCGCGCGATATCAGTCTCGCCGCCGCGATGAACCGGCCGTGGCTGAAGGTGACGCGGCGGCCGCGCATCGCCCTGCTCTCCACCGGCGACGAGCTGGTCAATCCCGGCGACCCGGTCGGGCCGGCGCAGATCATCGGCAGCAACGGCATCGGCCTGGCCGCGCTGGTGCGCACGTTCGGCGGCGAGCCGGTCAATCTCGGCATCGCCCGCGACACGCTCGAAGATCTCGACCGCGCGATCGAGGCCGCCCTCGGCTTCGATATGCTGGTGACCTCCGGCGGCGCGTCGGTCGGCGAGCACGACCTGGTGCAGACCGCCCTCACCCAGCGCGGCATGCATCTCGATTTCTGGAAGATCGCGATGCGTCCCGGCAAGCCGCTGATGTTCGGCTCGCTCGACACACTGAAGGTGCTTGGCCTGCCGGGCAATCCGGTCTCCACCATCGTCACCGCGCTGTTGTTCCTGAAGCCCGCGATCGAGCGCATGCTGGGCCTCAGCGGCGTCGAGGCGGCGCGCGAGGTTGCGCTGCTGGGCAAGGACATGTCGGCCAACGACACGCGCCAGGACTACGTGCGTGCGCGCCTGGTGACCAACGCGGACGGCCAGCGCGTGGCAACACCATTCGCCCCGCAGGACAGCTCGATGCTGTCGCTGATTGCCCGCGCCGATTGCCTGATCGTCCGCAAGCCGCACGCGCCGGAAGCCAAGGCCGGCGATACGGTCGACATCGTCCCCCTCAGCGGCGGGTGCTGGTCGATCTAGCGTCACAGAGGCGACGATCGACACGCTTCTCCGCTGTCACCCCGGCCTTGGGCCGGGGTCCACCCATCATCTGCTCCTGCGTCGGCACAATGGATCCCGGGTCAAGCCCGGGATGACGAAAAGAGAGGCGGAGCGATTGCACGTCCGCGCGCCCGCACCTCCTGCCTGAAAAAGGGGCGGCAAGCACCTCGTCCGGCTGAAAAAAGCGGCGTGGTTCGGCCCTTGCCTGCAATGCCTCCGGTCGGGCAGACTGCGCGCCGCTGCGCGATGAGAACGCAGGCTGAGACGGGGCGGGCAAGATGAGCGTATGGCGCGGGTTGATGCGCCGGCGGGTGGCGATGGTCGGTCTGGTGGTCGCCGTCGGCTTCGTCGTGCTTGCACTCGCGGCGCCGCTCATCGCGCCCTACGCACCGCAGGAAATGGTCCCCGGCGGCATGACGGCCGATGGTTCGCCGTTGCCACCAAGCGAGCAATTCTGGTTCGGCACCGATGTGCTGGGCCGCGATCTCCTGTCCCGCATGCTCTATGGCGCTCGGATCTCGCTCCTGATCGGGCTGGTCGCCAACGGTCTTGCCCTGATGGCGGGTACCTTGATCGGTCTAACAGCGGGGTTCCTGCGTGGCGTCGTCGGCGGCATCTTGATGCGGTCGACCGACCTGATGATGGCATTCCCGGCTCTGATCCTCGCGATCGTCATCGCGTCGCTGGTGGGTCCCAGCATCAAGAACGTCATCCTCGTGATCGCCTTGGTGAACACCGGGCCGGTGGCGCGCGTGATCTATGCCGAGACCACCTCGCTGGCGGAGCGCGAATTCATCGCCGCCGAACGCGCACTCGGCGCCGGTACGGCGCGCATCCTGTTCCGACACATCCTGCCGCATCTCCTGCCGCTGATCATCGTGTGGGGTACCCTCGGAATCTCCACGACCGTCCTGTTCGAGGCAATCCTGTCGTTCCTCGGTGTCGGCGTGCGGCCGCCGGATCCAAGCTGGGGCAACATCGTCTTTGATGGGCAATCCTATTTCCAGACCGCCCCCTGGCTCGTGTTCATCCCCGGTTTCGCGGTCGCCTTGGTCGCGCTGTCGGTGAATCTGGTCGGCGACGCGCTGCGTGACCTGCTCGACCCGACCTTGCGGGGGCGTCACTGATGCCAGCCTATATCGGCCGTCGCCTGATCCAGGTCGCCTTGATCCTGCTGGGTGTCGCCGCCATCACGTACCTGCTGCTCTACATGCTGCCGGCCGATCCCGCCCGCATGGTGGCCGGCCGCTCGGCCACCAAGGACCAGGTCGACCTGGTGCGCACGCAGCTCGGCCTTGACCGGCCGATCTGGGAACAGTTCGCAGGCTATCTGTGGAAGCTGTTGCAGGGCGATCTCGGCCGCTCCTACCTGCAGCGCACGCAGGTGACCGACCTGCTGGCAGCCCGCCTGCCCGCTTCGCTGCTGCTGATGGCGGGCGGCATCTTCTGCGAGCTGGTGATCGGCCTGACGCTTGGAACCATTGCCGCGCTCCGGCGCAACTCAGTGCTTGATCAGGGCCTGATGATCACGGCCCTGATGTTCATCTCCACGCCGCAATACGTGGTATCGCTGTCCTTGATCTATGTCTTCGCCTATTGGCTCGGCTGGTTCCCGATCGGCGGCTACGGCGAGTTCAAGCACCTGGTCCTGCCGGCGGTCGCGCTTGGGCTGCTGGGCGGCGGCTGGTACGCGCGGGTCACTCGCTCAAGCGTCATCGAGGTGCTCAGACAGGACTTTATCCGGACGGCGCGCGCCAAGGGCCTCGATCGCTGGCGGATTGTCTCGGTACACATCCTGCCCAACGCCGTCCTACCAATCATCGCAATGGTCGGTATCGACATCGGCTACTTCATGGGCAGCATCGTGGTCGTCGAATCCGTGTTCGGCTGGCCGGGGATCGGCCAGTTGACCTGGCAGGCCATCCAACAAATCGACATACCGATCATCATGGGAGTAACCTTGCTATCGGCCTGTGCGATCATTCTGGGGAACCTGCTCGCCGATCTGGTGGCGCCCCTGATCGATCCAAGGATCAAGCTGCGCTAACGCTGCAAAAAACTGACTGGGGAGACTTACGCATGAAACGCTTGCTCGCATCCGTCTCGATCGCCGCGATGATGATCGCGGCCGTGCCCGCCTTTGCCGACATGAAGCAAGGCGGCGAGATGACCGTAACCTTCAAGGACGATCTCATCACGCTCGATCCCGCGATCGGCTACGACTGGAAGAACTGGTCGGTGATCAAGAGCGTGTTCGACGGGTTGATGGACTACAAGCCCGGCACGACGGAACTGGTGCCCGACCTCGCGGAGAGCGTCACCGTTTCGGACGACGGCCTCACCTACACCTTCAAGCTGCGCCAGGGCGTGAAGTTCCACAATGGCCGCGAGATGACGGCGGCCGATGTGAAATACTCGCTCGAGCGAACCTGTAATCCGGCGACGCAGTCGCCCGGCGCCGGCTACTACGGCGCGCTCGAAGGGTTCGACGATTTCCAGGCAGGCAAGGCGAAAGAACTCTCCGGCGTGCAGACGCCTGACGACCACACCGTGACGATCAAGCTCAGCCGTCCGGATTCAACCCTGCTGCACCTGATGGCGCTCAACTTCTCCTTCGTCGTTCCGAAGGAAGTGGTCGAAGCGGAAGGCCCGGATTTCGGCCACAAGCCGGTCGGCACCGGCGGCTACAAGGTGTCGGAGTGGACCAGCGGCCAGTCGATCGTGCTGGACCGCAACACTGACTACTTCAAGCAAGGCCGTCCTTATCTCGACAAGATCACCTTCCAGATCGGCCAGGAGCCGGTGGTCAACCTGTTGCGCCTGCAAAAGGGCGAGATCGACATTCCTGGCGACGGCGTTCCGCCCGCCAAGTTCACCGAGGTGATGAACGATCCGACGTGGAAGGAGAACGTCATCGTCGCCGAGCAGCTGCACACCGGCTACGTGACGATGAACGTCAACATCAAGCCGTTCGACAACGTCGCCGTCCGCCAGGCTGTCAACATGGCGATCAACAAGGACCGCATCGTCCAGATCATCAACAACCGCGCGGTGCCGGCGAACCAGCCGTTGCCGCCCGCCATGCCGGGCTATGACAAGGGCTTCAAGGGCTACACCTACGACGTCGAAGGCGCCAAGGCGAAGCTGAAGGAAGCCGGGCTCGAAGGCGGGTTCGAGACCGAGCTCTTCGTCGCCAACACGGATCCGCAGCCGCGCATCGCCCAGGCCATCCAGCAGGACCTCGCCGCCATCGGCATCAAGGCCACCCTGCAGAACCTGGACCAGGGCAACGTGATCGCCGCCGGCGGCAAAAAGGATGGCGCGCCGATGATCTGGTCGGGCGGCATGGCCTGGATCGCCGACTTCCCGGATCCCAGCAACTTCTACACTGTGATCCTCGGCTGCGGCGGCGCAGTTGACGGCGGCTGGAACTGGGCGTGGTACTGCAACCCGGACCTCGACAAGCGGGCCGAAGAGGCCAACGCCATGACCAACCCGGCCGATGCGGACAAGCGCGCCGTCGCCTGGGGCAAGATCTTCACAGACCTGATGGCGGACGCCCCCTGGGCGCCGGTCTTCAACGAGAAGGCCTATGTGATCCACTCGGCGCGGATCGCGGGACCGGCAGGCATCTTCGCCGATCCGATCCATATCCCGGTCAACTACGACGAGGTCTACGCAACCGACGCGCAGTAACCAACGAGCGGGCGGGCCACCGGTCCCGTTCTGGGGCCTTTGATCAGGTGTCCCGCCCGTTACAACCAGGAACAGGGAGAACGCGATGTCTCGCTACCTGCTGCCCTTGATGGCGGGCCTGATGCTCGCCTCGTCTCTCGCGCTCGCGGACGAACCGAAGCGTGGCGGGGAGGTCACTGTCCTCTACAAGGACGATTTCGATTCCATGGACCCGGCGATCGGCTACACCGTGCAGAGCTGGAGCCCGATCAAGGCAGTGTTCGACGGGCTGATGGACTACAAGCCCGGAACGAGCGAGCTGGTGCCGGACCTGGCGGAAGGCTACGAGATCTCGTCCGACGGCAAGACCTACACCTTCAAGCTGCGCAAGGGCGTGAAGTTCCACAATGGCCGCAAGCTGACGGCGGCGGACATCAAGTATTCGATCGAGCGTGTCTGCAATCCCAAGACCCAATCGCCCGGCGCGAGCTTCTTTACCGGCATCATCGGATGCCAGGACGAGCTGGACGGCAAGGTCACCGAGATGTCCGGGATCACCACGCCGGATGACTCCACGGTGGTGTTCCAGCTGATCGAACCCAACGCCACCATGCTGCACGTCTTCGCGCTCAACTTCTCCTTCGCCGTGCCGAAGGAAGTGGCGGAGAAGTTCGGCCCGGACTTCACCCACAACGCCGTCGGTACCGGCGCCTACAAGATGACTGCCTACAACCCAGGCCAGCAGATCGTCCTGGAGCGCAATCCGGACTGGAACAGGGATGGTCGGCCCTACGTCGACAAGTTCACGCTGCAGTTCGGGCTGGAGCCAGTGACGGCTGTGCTGCGCATCGAGAAGAACGAGGCGGACATCCTGGGCGAGATCTTCCCGCCCGCGAAATACGCCGAGGTATCGCAGAACCCGGCCCTCAAGGACCGGTTCGTCACGGCGGGGCAGCTCAACACCAACTACATGACGATGAATTTCAACATCAAGCCGTTCGACGACGTGCGCGTGCGGCGCGCCGTCAACATGGCGATTAACAAGCAGCGCCTGGTGCAGGTGCTGAACAACCGCGGCACCGTGACGGGCCAGGTGCTGCCGCCGGCGATGGGCGGTTTCGATCCGAAGTATCATGGCTATCCGTACGATCCGGCCAAGGCCAAGGCGCTGCTGGCGGAAGCCGGCCAGGGCGGCGGCTTCACGACCGAGCTCTATTTCCAGAATGTCGATCCGTGGCCGCGCATGGCGCAGTCGATCCAGCAGGATCTGGCGGCGGTCGGCATCACGGCGGAGCTGCGCGGGCTCGACCTGTCGGCCTTCGTCGGCACCGCGAGCAAGACAGACGCGGCGGCCATGACCTTGACCGAGTGGTACGCGGACTTCCCCGACCCGAGCAATTTCTATGCTCCCATTCTCGGCTGCGGTGCGGCCGTCGAGGGCGGCTACAACTGGTCATTCTATTGCAACAAGAACATCGACGCCCGCACCAAGGCCGCGGACGCCATCACCGATCCGGCGCGCGCGCAGGAGCGGCTCGATACCTGGAGCAAGATCATGGCGGACATCATGGACAACGACGCCGCCTGGGTGCCGTTGTTCAATCCGAACCGCTACTCGCTGCGGTCCGAGCGGCTGAAGGGCGACATCAGCCTGTTCCAGGACATCATCGCCCAGCCCTTCCCGTTCGACGCGGTCTGGGTCGAGTAGCTCAAGCATGAGGTGACGTGATGCGCCACAACCATCCGCACGGGCCGGTTCACTCCATCCACAGCCACCAGCACCATATCGGCTGGAACAACGCGTTCCCGCCGGTCGCCAAGGCGGCCCCAGGCGACGTGCTGGAATTCGACTGCCTCGATCCGTCCTGCGGCCAGATCACGCCGGACTGGAAAGCGGCCGACCTGGCGCGGCTGGATTTCGGGCGCATCAACCCGACCCTCGGTCCGATCGAGATTGACGGCGCCGAGCCGGGCGATGCGCTGCGCATCACGTTCCTCGGCTTCCAGAATTGCGGCTGGGGCTGGACCGCCAACATCCCGGGCTTCGGCCTGCTGGCGGACCAGTTCAAGGAGCCGGCGCTGCACATCTGGAAGTATGATTCGAGCCTCAGCCAGCCCGCCATGTTCGGCGGGCTGGCGGCGGTGCCGCTGAAGCCGTTCTGCGGCACCATCGGCGTCGCGCCGGCGGAGGCGGGCCTGCATTCGGTGGTGCCGCCGCGCCAGGTCGGCGGCAACATGGACATCCGCGATTTGTCGATCGGCACCGAGCTGTTCCTCCCGATCGAGGTCAAGGGCGCAATGTTCTCGATCGGCGATCCGCACGCCGCGCAGGGCGACGGCGAAGTGTGCGGCACCGCGATCGAAAGCCAGCACAAGGTGACGCTCAAGCTCGACCTTGTGAAAGACGCCAAACTCAAGATGCCGCGCTTCCGCACGCCGGGCCCGGTGTCGCGCCATCTCGATGAGAAGGGTTACGACGTGACGACGGGCATCGGCCCCGACCTGTTCACCGGCGCGCGCAATGCGGTCAGCGGCATGATCGACCTGCTCACCAAGCGCCACAACATGTCGGCGATCGAAGCCTACATGCTGTGCTCGGTCTGCGCCGACCTCAGGATCAGCGAGATCGTCGACATGCCGAACTGGGTGGTGAGCCTTTACTTCCCGCGGGTGGTGCTGGATTGAGCCTTCTCAAGCTCGACGGACTGCGCGTCGCCTTTGCAACGCCGTCCGGCCCCGCAACGGTGGTCGACGGTCTCAGCTTCACGCTCGATGCCGGTGAGACGCTCTGCATCGCAGGTGAATCTGGCTCGGGCAAGTCCGTCACTGCGCTGTCGTTGATGGGGCTGCTGCCCAAGCCCGGCGGGCGGGTCACCGCCGGTACGGCGCTGTTCCAGGGGCGCGACCTGTTCGCACTCTCCGATGCCGAGATGCAGGACGTCCGCGGCGACGACATCGCGATGATCTTCCAGGAGCCGATGACCAGCCTCAATCCCGTGCTGTCGATCGGCACGCAGATGATCGAGGGCCTGCGCCGCCACAAGGGCCTCGGCGGGACGGAGGCCGAGACGCGCGCCATCGCCGTTCTGGATTCGGTGCGCATTCCCGACGCGCGGCGGCGGATGAAGCAGTATCCGCACGAGCTGTCCGGCGGCATGCGCCAGCGTGTCATGATCGCGATGGCGATGTCGTGCGATCCCAAGATCCTGATCGCCGACGAGCCGACCACCGCCCTCGACTGCACCATCCAGGCGCAGATCCTGGAGCTGATGAGCGACCTGCAGAAGCAGACCGGCACCGCCATCATCCTCATTACCCACGACATGGGCGTGGTGGCGGAGATGGCCGACCGCGTCGTCATCATGCGCCACGGCAAGATGGTGGAGCATGGCAGCGTCAAGTCGGTGTTCGCGGCGCCGCAGGCCGACTACACCAGAGCGCTGCTCGCCGCCGTACCGAAATTCGCCAACGGCCGGAACGCGCCGGGCAACGGCGCGAAGCCGGAGCCGGTGCTGTCCGTGCGCGACCTGATCGTGCGATTCGACGTCAAAGGCGGCTTCTTCCATCGCACCCGGCAGCGCGTCCATGCGGTGGAGAAGATCTCGTTCGACCTCGCGCCCGGCGAGACCTTGGCGCTGGTGGGCGAGAGCGGCTGCGGCAAGTCGACCACCGCGCGCGCCATCATGCATCTCTCGCCCTTCGCCGGCTCGGTGAAAGTGGCCGGCAAGGAAACGGCGGGCCTCACCGGCGACGCGCAGCGCGCATTGCGCCGCGACGTTCAGATGATTTTCCAGGACCCGCACGCCTCGCTCGATCCGCGCATGAGTGTGGGCGACCTGGTGGGCGAGCCGCTGGTCATCCACGGCCTCGCCAAGGGATCGGAACTGAAGGACCGCGTGGCCGACCTGTTCCAGCGCGTCGGCCTGACACCCGAACAGATCACGCGCTATCCGCACGAGTTCTCCGGCGGCCAGCGCCAGCGCATCTGCATCGCGCGCGCCCTCAGCCTCAACCCGAAGATCATCATCGCCGACGAGTGCGTCTCCGCGCTCGACGTCTCGATCCAGGCACAGATCCTGGAGCTCCTGAAGAAGCTGCGCGCCGAGCTCGGCCTCTCCTACCTCTTCATCTCGCACGACATGGCGGTGGTGGAGCAGATCAGCCACCGCGTCGCGGTGATGTATCTCGGCCAGATCGTCGAGACCGGTCCGACCAGGGACGTGCTCGGCAACCCGCAGCATCCCTATACCAAGAAGCTGCTGGCCGCCGTGCCGATCCCCGACCCGTCGCGCCGCGGCCTCGCGCGCCGGCGGCTCGAAGGCGAAGTGCCGAGCCCGTTCCGCCCGGTGGATTATGTGCCGAGCTTTGTGGATTACCGCGACCTGGGCGGTGGACATTTGGTGGCGACGGCTTAGCCACGCCGTCAGCAGCGTTCGCCCGCTCTCACCGCTCCTCTACCGTCATGGTCGTGCTTGGCACGACCATCCACGAGTTTGCCTGCCATTGCCGAGGATCGCCCATCGAAACTCGTGGATGGTCGGACCAAGTCCGACCATGACGGAGTGTGGAGGACGCGGCGAGTTTTCGCTGGCGTCTACACCACGAACTGCAGCGCGCGCATGACCTCGAAATAGTCGCTGGTTTCGAACCGGATCGTTCGCTCGCCGATGTGCTTGCAGCCGGGGTACCAGGACGACTGGTACGCCTTCACGGGATTGTTGAACTCGATCTCCAGCGTGAAGCGCTCCGGCAGCTTCAGCAGGCATTTCTTGAGATCGCCCTGCAGCGCCTGCTGAACGCGCTCGCGGATCTGCGCGCACGCCGCCTTGGGCGCGAGGCTGACGGTCGAGGGGCCGATGCCCTCGCTGACCGCGACGGCGGTGATGTTGGGGTTGGTCTCCTTGATGTCGGTGCAGAGCTGCCAGTCGCCCGACACGAACACCACCGGCACGCCGACATGCGCCGCTGCATAGGCGTGCAACAGGAATTCCGAGGTCGGCACCCCGTTGATGCGCATGCGCATGACTTCGAGCGTCAAGGTGTGGGCGAGCGGATTGGTCTCGTCCCCCGCCTTGGAGTGATAGCCGATGAACATCGCGGCATCGAAGCTCTTGTCCAGCTCCTGCACCATGCTCATGGGATGGCCGCTCCAGCCGCGGATCAGCCGCACATTCTCCGGCAGGTCGGCCTGCAGGATGTTGCGCCCGGTCGCGTGCGCGTCCTTGATCAGGATCTCCTTGGCGCCCGCGGCGTTGGCGCCGTCACACGCCGCCAACACTTCGCGCGTCATCTGCTGGCGATGCTCGGGATAGTCGGCATGCGGCTTGCGCGCCTCGTCCCAGTTGGTGATGCCGGCCGTGCCCTCGATGTCGGCGCTGATGAAGACCTTCATGCCATCCTCTGAATTGAATTGCGCGCCACTCTACTGTGGCTTGGTCGCATTTTCTACGCCAACCGGCGGCCACTTCGGCGGAAAATGCTCCGGTTGGCATTCATCCAGCCCCGCGCTACGGTCATCGCCTTGATCACGGGCTGAGGTCAATCATGGGCAAGACGGAACTGTGGCAGTGGGATGCGGTCGATCTGGCAAAAGCGATCCGTCTGAGAAAGATTTCCAGCCACGAGGCCACCAAGGCCTGCCTCGATCGCCTCGACGCGGTGAACCCCAAGCTCAACGCCATCACCTTCCAGATCGGCGAGCAGGCGTTGCGCGACGCCGAGGCCGCCGATGCGGCGGTGAAGGCCGGCGAGGCGCTGGGCCCGCTGCACGGCGTGCCGGTCAGCACCAAGGAGAATATCGACCAGAAGGACCTGCCGACGCCCAACGGAGTGGTCGCCTACAAGGACGTGATTGCACCCGCGGACTCGCCCGTGGTCGCGAACTGGCGCAAGGCCGGCGCCATCTTCATCGGCCGCACCAATGCGCCCGCTTACTCGCTGCGCTGGGACACCGACAACGCGCTGCGTGGCCGCACCTATAACCCGTGGGCCAAGGGGCGTACTCCGGGGGGCTCCTCCGGTGGCGCAGCATCGGCGGTCGCTGCCGGCATCGGCCCGATCTCCCACGGCAACGACTATGGCGGGTCGATCCGCTTTCCTGCTTATTGCTCCGGCGTTGCCGGTATTCGCCCCACCATGGGCCGCGTCGCGGCCTACAATCCCTCGGCGCAAGCGGAGCGGGCGCCGACCTTCCTGACCTTTTCGGTGCAGGGGCCCCTCGCCCGCCGCGTCAAGGATGTGCGCCTCGGCCTCCATGCCATGAGCGGACGCGATGCGCGCGATCCCTGGTGGGTGCCGGCGCATCATCACGGCCGCTCGCCGCAGCGGCCGATCAAGGTCGGGCTCATCACGGAAGCGCCCTACGTCCATCCGAAGGTCGCGGAAGCCGTGCGCAAGGCTGGCGTCACTCTCAGCAATGCCGGCTACGCGGTGGAGGAGGTGACGCCGCCGTCGATCGAGGCCGCGCGCGAGCTCTGGGTGAAGCTGGTTGCGGCGGACATCCGCGAACTGCTGTGGGAGACCATCGAGGCCAATGCCGATCCACTCGGCATCAAGGCGGTGAAGCTGTGGCGCGACGCGCTGCCGCCGATCACCATGGGCGAGTACCTGAAAGGCTTCTCTCACATCACCAGGCATCGGCGCGAATGGTCGCTGTTCCTCGAGCAGTATCCGGTGCTGGTCGGACCCAACAGCGGCGACCTGCCGTTCGAGATCGGCTTCGACACCACCGACCTGGCGCGCACCCAGCATGTGCTCGACAGCCAGGCGCTGATGGTGACGGTAAATCTGCTCGGCTTCCCCGCCGCGGCGGTGCCGGTCGGGACTACACCGGTGGACGGCGCGCCGAAAGGCTTGCCGCTCGGCGTGCAGGTGATCGCGGGGCGCTACCGCGAGGACCTCGCCCTCGACGCGGCCGAAGTGATCGAGGCACAGCACGGGCTGGAGACGCCGATCGATCCAGCGTGGTGAGGGTTTCGCAGGGCCCCTTTCCCGTGCAGCCTCCCCCTCTCCGTCATGCCAGGGCTTGGCCCTGGCATCCACGAGTTTGCTCGCAAATGACGCGGCCCGGCCGATGGAAACGCGTGGATGGCAAAACCAAGCCTTGCCATGACGGGAGATGGTAGGCGGCCGAAACCGCTCGTTCCCCCGCATTTGACGCGATTTTCCGACCTCGCCTTTACCATATTTCAACCGGCTCCATGGCATCCGGTATAGCTGCGGCTGGCTGGCCCGATGTGGGGATTCAATATGACGGCGATCAAGATTACCGGTGGCAACTACGACGAGATGATGCGGGTCCTGCAGGTCGAGTTGCAGGACGACGCCAACGACCGGCTGGCCGAGATGAGCCGCCTACTCGAGCGCATGGGCGCCGAGGGGCCATCGGACCCGGCCCTCGCCTCGCTGCGGCGCCTCGCCCACAACATGAAGGGCATCGGCGGCAGCTTCGGTTATCCCGCGCTGTCGCAGATCGCGCACCGGATGGAGAGCTACGTCAGCGACCTGACGAGCTGGACCAAGGAAACGCCCGGCCTGCTGCAGAAGTTCATCGACCGCATGGCCGAGATGCTCGAGCGGCCGCAGCAGCCGGCCGACGAGGAGCTGGCGCAGATCGTGCGCGCCCTGCCCTCCCACCTGGTACAGAATTTCTCGGTCCGCGAGATCACTGGCCACACCGTCGAGGTGCTGCTGGTGACGCCGACCCGCGCGCTCGCCAAGCTGCTCAGCCAGCAGATCATGGCCTGCGGCTTCCGCGTCAATGCAGTCAACGACCCGATGGACGGCCTCAACGCCGCCTTGCGCGCGCGGCCCGACATGATCATCACCTCGCAGGTGATGCGCACCATGACCGGCCTCGACCTGGTGCGCGCGGTGCGCGCGATCTCCGCCACGCAGAAAATTCCCGCCGCCATCCTCACCAGCCAGGGCAACGACCGCAGCCTGTTCCCCGGCATCCCCGACGACGTCGCGATCCTCGGCACCGGCGACCAGTTCGCCGACGACTTCGGCAAGGTGATCGCGCAGTTCGGGATCGGGTGATCGCAGGCATGCTTTTCGGCAAGGAGTGACCGATGGCAACGTTGTTCGGAGTGATCGCAATCGGAGTCTTTGTCCTACTGATGGCCGCCGCGGGCCGCAACAAGCCCGCCGCGCGCCCACAGGATCGCGTTGATCGCGGCGGCGGCGACTAAGACTCCTCCATGCTCGCTCACCTTTTGACCTCCGCTGTCCGCTCTCTGGCGGTCACCGTCGTCCTGGGCTGCATCCTGATCTACGCCATCGGCGGGCTCGACTCCCCCAATGCGCACGGCATGGTCGGCGTGATCGCCGTCTGCTTCTTCCTGTTCTGGATCACGTTCTTCTTCATGTTCGGTCCGCGCGTGCCGACGCACGATGGTGGGCGCGAGGAGAGCCATCTAGACAGCGCCTCACATCTCGCACTCCGCCATCGCCGACGCGAGACCGACCACACCGAAGGCGGGCCAGGCGAAAGCGAGACTGGCGGCGGCAGCGACTAGGGAGAATTTGCTGGTGAGTCGGCCACCGTCACAGCGAACCGGCGCGGTCGTGCGGCGGCCGCGGGCCGCCAAGGTGTTCCTGACCGTGGCAGGCCGCCTTGGCCTCGCTGCAGCCAGGGGCGCTATTGTCGCGATCATCGCGTGGTACGTGGCTCACGAAGCGCTCGATCGGAGTCTGCATCCTGCTGATGGTCGCCGTGGGCCGCAACAAGCTCGCCACCCGCACGCAGCATCGCATGGATGGCGGCGGTGACGATAGCGCCGCCACATAGGCGCAATCTGTTATCTATGCCCGCGGAGCCGCTACGTCACCCCCTCAGCCCCTGGCAACAATGTAAGTACCCACAATGGAACGGGCGGCTTTCTCATCGATGTTCCGAATACTTGAATTTGCTCGATCTGGAGCCGCGCCTTACATCCCCAAAGTTTCTCTACCACATCCATGGTTAGACCTAAGGCCGATCCTCTTAAATCGAAAGCGATCTCATCTCTTTCTATGGTCCTGGGTGATTGCTCTAATACCTTCCGGCCAACTTTTGTCTCAACAAGATGAGTGGTGATGCCGGTGTACTGACTCACAGCTATCACGTTCGGCTGAACCTCTAAGATAAAAAATGGCGTCCTTAGATCGCGTATTCCGATCATACTGAATGAATCGTCGTATCTCTTCTCTATCAAGAGATGAATCGATCGCAACTTCTTCACCAGATCACAAAATTCGCCATAGGACACAAACCTTCCGCCAGCGAAGCAGAACGGCAACTTGCCAGGGTCACCTCCCAGGCGCAGCACTCGATGGCAAGTTCTAATTAGGTCAAACCGATGGTGCTGCGCGTGATCTATGGCTGCTGCTTGCGCCGATGCCCATTTACCCACAATGCCACGGTCGACGCTTAGCTCAGCGGTTCGCCGAGAGGCATCCTCCGTATCTCCGCTGAAAATTCCCACGTAGTACGATGAACTACTCGATCCGATAAACCCTCCTACTGAGAGAAAGGCCGCACTCGGTTCACTTGGCTGAGTGTACTCGGTCAAGCCAATTTCCGTGTCACTCAACAGCAGCGCTGCCCGACCCAAGGTTCCTCCATCGCTGTCAGAAACGACCGCGAGTCTTGGCGCATGCGCCATGAGTATCCGCCTTTCATCCTCAGATGCACATGCGAAGAGTTCATCTAAGAACTTCTCCGGAGCGCTAGCGGTCCAGTTTGGATCGTGCTCGAACCGTTCCTTGGATCGCCTGTCTTCTATTACTACTCTGACATCCAGAGCTGCGATCATCCGGCGTATCTGCGCAATAATGTCACTTTCCAAGTGATACCGACTTTGAGGTGGCGTCTGTCTCTTGGCTTCTGCTCTGGATAAGATACTTGGATTCCTGAGGGCCACACTCACTCTTGTGCTGATGTCAGCTTTGCGCTCACCCGCGGCGGAGGAGCGCAGAATTGGCCGTGTAGCAATTGACGCAAACTCCAAAGTAAGAGTTTCCGTAGCCCCCGCATCAAACCGGCGGCTGGTTACTTTAACGCGATCACCCAACAGAAATACTGAAAAGAAACCGATCCCAAACTTCCCGATGGGTTTCAGACCTGTGCTTTCGAGGCCTGGAAACTCCTCTCGCAGGAGATTCGAACCCCATAGTGAATTACCAAAATCCAACAATGGACCTGTTAGAACCCGTTCGGACATGCCGATCCCAGTATCATCCACATGAAGCCAGGTATCGCTTTCAACTTCCTCGATTGTGATAGCAATGAGTCCCCAAAGGCTTCCCCGTCTTTCGTAATTTCGCCTCGCTCGTACTGCATCAACCGCGTTCTGGAGAATCTCTCGAATTGGTGCCAACGCGCCATGTCCGTAGAGGTTTGGCCCCCCTATTGTCTGGGCCAATCGGACGGGATCCGAAACTGTAATGGAAGCATCTATGGGACGCCAACCGGACGGCTTAATGTTCTCGGCAAGAATCTTTGGATTCTCCGCTCCGAAAACCCGCTTTGCAGCAAATCCTGATGTACCACCGTCCTGCAACAACGCGTTAGATGATGAAAGCTCGCCGTCAATCATCTTTATCGTATCGAAGCAAAGCCACCAAGCCGACGACTCGCCTATACTGAAATCTTGACCCGCCGAGTAAACAAGGACATCACCCGAACGCGTCGGCTTGTTGAGTTTGTTTTGAAAGTTCCAGTGAGCGTTGGACAGGCCTCTAGGTTTAGTTAGCGAGTATAGAAAAGACGGTGCTCGCCGCTCATCAATGTGAGCGGCATCTGCACACCTGAGCAGGCATGCAATCTTGATCTCATTGAGCGTCCAAGAAGCCGGAATCTCAGTCGCGGCACCGATATCCTTCCGCAGCTCCTGTTCGACGCGGGCGATAGGCCAATGGTGGCTGTGGGCGATGCGTCCTATTCGCGTCCCGTAGGCGTTGCGCAGCAACGTATCTTCTAAGAGCTGCGTCTCCGCTTGGGAGCCGGGCGCCTTCCATTTTGCCGTGAGCAACTTTTCAGCGTGCTTTGCGTGAAGAGCACGCAGAACCGCAAAGACAATCTCATCAAAGACCTGAGCGGGCGGATCCAAAATTATCGACCCGTCACGGATCGGGATTCGATTCCGACGCAAGACTGAATGAGCGATATCAGACCATTCTGTCGTTTGCTTTATCTCATCGACGCCACCTGGAAATGACGCGATACTCATACCGGCGTCGTGAACTAGGACCGCCGCGCCGAATGCAAAGGCTTCAGCAGGATTCATCTCGAATGAATCTCCAGCTATAAGCGTTGCCATCTCCCAGAGCGCATCTAAGTGGGTTACATCGTGAACTGTCAGCCCTTTGCAGTTCTCTGGTATGAGCTGGACAAGAAGTGCCGCATTCGATCGCATTCGCAGGAGCGACTCTCGGAGTCGCGTTCGCGCTGCTTCAAAATCATCTTTCTTTTGGGGAGCTAAGGTTCTCTTCCAAAGATCTGTCTGCTCGAACGCCAACGGCATCGTTTGCCTCAATCATCGCGAGCATAGACTCTTATACTAAGTATGTTTTGCGTGCAAATGCTGTCAACGAAGGGCATTAGTATCCACTTGCCTATTAGGCCGTCACCACCCGCTATAGATTCCCAGCCCGCGCTTCTTGATCTGCCCGGCGATCACAATGCGTTGGATTTCGCTGGTGCCCTCCCAGATGCGGTCGACGCGGACGTCCCTGTAGAGCCGCTCGACCGGGTTCTCGCGCATGTAGCCGCGGCCGCCCAGGATCTGCACCGCCTTGTCGACCACGCGGCCGGCCATCTCGGACGCGTAGAGCTTCAACGCCGAGGCGCGGGCGTGCTCCATCTTCTTGTCGAGGCCGGCATTCAGCTCACCGCCGACGCGGTAGATCATGCTCTTGGTGGCGAACAGCTCGACCGCCATGTCGGCCAGCATGAATTCGATGGCCTGGAAATCGCGGATCGGCTTGCCGAACTGGATGCGGCCGGCAGCGTAGTCGTTGGCAATCTCGGTCGCGCGCGTCGCGGCGCCGAGGCAGTGGGCCGCGATCTCGATCCGCGTCTCGGTGAACCACTCCTTGGTGAGGTCGAAGCCCTGCCCCACTTTGCCGAGGCGGCGGTCGTCGTCGACCGTCACCTTGTCGAAGGTCATCTCGAAATGTTCGTAGAGATAGTTGTGGGTGAACTTCGGGATGCGGTCGACCTTCACGCCCGGCGCGTCCTTGTCGACAATGAAGATGGTCGGCTTCTTGGGATCGCCGTCGACATGAGCGTGCACCAGGATCACGTGCGAGGCGTCGGCCGAGGTCACGAACCACTTCTCGCCGGAGATCACCCACTTGCCCTTCTTCTTCACCGCCGTGGTCTTGACCATCGACGGATCGGAGCCCGCCTGCGGCTCGGTGATGGCGTAGCAGGCGCGGCCCTTGCCCTGGTTGATCGGGATGAGGAATTCCTTGCGCTGCTTCTCGGTGCCGTATTTCAGCGGAGTCGATGCCTTCCAGCACACCGTCCACATGCCGTTGGTGGCGCGGCCCAGCTGCTCGCAGATCAGGATCTGCTGCAGCGGCGTATAGCCGTGGCCGCCGTCTTCCTTGGTGTGGTTGACGCCGTTCAGCTTGTAGCGCAGCACGTTCTTCTTGATCTCGGCCAGCGTCTTCTTGCTAAGCGTACGCTCATCGCAGGCGATCTCGTGCGGGTGCAGCCAAGTTTCCGCGAAGGCGCGGGCGCGGGCCTGCGCTTCGATGTCGGCGGTGGTGAGTGAAAGGTCCATGTGCGCTATTCCCCTCGTATTCTCGCTCTTGCCGCCCCTCTACTGTCACCCCGGCCTTGAGCCAAGGTCCATTCCGCGGTCGCATGTGCGGCCGATCGGTGGATCCCGGCTCAAGGCCGGGATGACGGCGGAGTATGTGGCGTGGTGTGGTGCATCATTGCTTCCGCGGCACGATCAGCGCGTCCACCGCCGTGCAGGCGCCGGGGCCGGCGATCAGCGGATTGACGTCCGCTTCTGCGATCAGGCCGTCCAGGTCCGCCAGCATCACCGAGAAGCGCGAGATCGCCATGGCCACGCTCGGCAGATGGGCCGGCGCCGCGCCGCGCACGCCGCCGAGCAGCTTGCGCAGCTTCAGGTCGTCGAGCTTGCGCTCGGCCTCCAGCTCGTCGATCGGCGCCAGCGCGAACGCGCGGTCGTCCAGCAGCTCGATCAACGTGCCGCCGGCGCCCAGCATCAGCAGCATCCCGAACTGCGGATCGTGCACGCCGCCGAGCGCCAGCTCCGTCCCCTTGCCCACCATGCGCGTCAGCAGCATGCGGGCGCCCAGGCGCTGCGCCAGGTCGTCGAAGGCCGCCCGCAGCTCCGCTTCGTCGCGCAGGTTCAGCTTCACCCCACCGACGTCGGATTTGTGCAGGATGCCCGGCGCCGCGGTCTTCAACACCACCGGATAGCCGATGCGCTGCGCCCAGGTGACCGCCTGCTCGACGCTGCCGACCACGTGCCGCTTCGGCACCTGCAGCCCGTAATCCTCCAGCAGCACGAGACTAGCATCCTCGTCCAGCGGCTCGCCCTGCGCCAGGCGCGGCTCCCATTTCGCCCGCATGCCGACCGGCGCAGCAGGGATCTCCAGCCGCGGCGCCGAAGCATGGTCGCGGTGCCGCATCGCCAGCTTCATCACGCTGAGCGCGGACTCCACGCCGGACAGCACCGGAATGCCATGCTCGGTCAGACGCTGCGCCACCCCGTCCGACCCGTTGCTGCCGAGGTTGGTGGCGAGCAGCAACGGCTTGTTGGTGCGGGCCAAGGCGCCCTCCATCAAGGCCGCATAGCCGTCGGAGAGGTAATAGCCGTCGCGCGTCTCCACGCAGAAAATGCCGCAGGCGGTGGCGGGATCGTCGGCCAGAACGGTCATCATGTCGCCCATCGCCGCCTCGTAGTCCTTGCCCGTCCCCCAGGCATCGAGCGGATTGCTCGGCTCCAGCCCCGCATCCAGCCGCTTGGCGAGCTTGCGCTTGGTGTCGTCGGAGATCGCGGCGAAGCCGACGCCGCGGTTCTCCGCGAGATCGATGGTCAGCTCCAGCAAGCCGCCGGAATCATGCATGGTCGCGATGTCGCCCGGCGCCAGCCGGCGCGGCCCGGAATAGAACCGCAGCGCGTTGGCGAAATCGTCCAGCGTCTCGACCTCGATCACATTGTGCCGGTCGAACAACGCGGCATAGGCCGCGTGGTTGCCGGCAATGGCGCCGGAATGGCTGACCGCCTTGGCGGCAGAGGCTGCCGTCTTGCCGACCTTGAGCGCGATCACCGGAATGTCGCGCTCGTGTGCCTTCTCCAGGCCGACGACGAAATTCTGCGGATCGCGCACCGTTTCCAGGAACAGCCCGATGCAGCGCGTCTCCGGCATCTCCAGCGCGAAGTCGAGATAGTCGGCGACGGTGGTGGTCAGCTCCTGCCCGGCCGAGACCGCCAGCGCCCAGCCCATGCGCTTGTCGTTGTGGCAGATGCCGGAATAGACCGAACCCGAATGGGTGAGCAGCACGGCACCGCCCTTGCGCATCCATTGCGGCGGCGGGAAGCCGCAGACGCGCAGGCCATAGCTGAGGTTATAGAACCCCATGCAATTGCCGCCGCAGATCTGGATGCCCGCCTCGCGCGCCATCGCACTGATGCGCGCCGTCAACTTCGGCGCCGGATCGCTATCGAGATAGCCGGACGCGAAGATGGTCAGCGCCTTCACGCCCGCTGCGATGGCATCGTGAACCGCCGCTTCGAGCCGCTCGTTGGAGACGCCGAGCACCGCCATGTCGATCGGCCCCAAGGTTGCGCCCTGGGCTTCGCGCAGGCTGGGATAGGCCTTGCGGCCGCCGATCTCGGGATAGTTCGGATTGACGAGGACGATCTCCGCCACCGGCTCACCGGTGCTCGCGGCCACGATCATGCCGTTGCCGACCGTCCCTTCCTTGGGCGAGGCGCCGACCAGCGCGACGCGCTTTGGCATCAGCAAGGGTGCGACCTTATGCGCCTGGAGCGCGGCGGAAGACGCCGAAGGCAAGCGGACAACGTTGGACATGGAGACGATCAGTCCTTCGGCTTGCCGGACAGCGAACCGAGCACCGCCTGCTCGCGCTCGGCGAAGTCGCGCTGCTGGGCGAGCTTGGCTTCGAACAGGCGCTGCGCCTCCTCGTGAACCGGGCCGTAGACATCCATCCACAGCTGCGCGTCGACCGCGACGATCAGGCGGCCCATCTGCCAGGAGGTCGGCTCCGCCCGTCCCTCCAGCCAGCTCTCCAGCACCTTGACCGAGACGCCGGTCGCGGCCGCCAGCGCCTCGCGGCGCAACGGGCCGACCGGCTCCAGCCGCTTGCGCAATGCCGCCGCCAGTCGCGCGCGGTGCGCGTCGCGGCCCTGCACGTCCTGGTCGATGGCGAGCACGATGTTGGCTTCGACCTCGCCCTTGCCGCGCTTGGTCGCCGCGGCCGCGCCGAAATGCGCCGGGAACACGGCTGCGAGGTAAGCGAGGCAGGTGCGCTTGGCGGCCTGGCGGTCGAACTTGGCCGGCGACATCAGGCAGTCGAACCACAGCCCGTCGATCATCGCGTTGAGGCCGACGGCGGCCTGGTGCGCGTCGACGCCCTCATAGGCGCCCTCCGCCAAGATGCGGGCGCACAGCTGCTCGGTCTCCTTGAGGTATTCGTCCTCCAGGCCCATCACCAGGCCCTGGTAGTTGGCGTTGTTGCGCGCCTCTGCCCAAAACGCGTACCAGACCGACACCTTTTCCGGATTGCACACGAAGGCGTGGAAGTCGGCCTCGATCATCGCTTCGAGGCCGGCGGCCGGCGAGACCTTGCCCTTGGCGATCGCGGCCTGCCACAGAGTCGAATACTCCTCCGCGATATTCTCGAGCGTCGCGATCAGGAGCTGGTCTTTGGATTTGAAGTAGAAATTGACGATGCCGGGCGACAGCCCCGCTTCGCCCGCGACGTGGGTCAGCGTGAGGCTGGCATACCCGTAGCGCCCGATCGCACGCATGGTCGCGTCGATGAGCTGCTTGCGCCGAATCTCCTTGGAGGCTTCCGCTTTGGCCATCTTAACAACCCTTACCACACGAGTCCCCATCTCGTGTTTCGGGCGAGCACTCTACACGCAACCCGTTGAAATGCAACGGATTGCTGCACCTGCGGAATTAAATGTTCATTTAACATACTGGACAGTATGACAGAGAAGGGCTAGATTTTCTATATCGTCATTTAACAAATCAGTCGCTGAGACGACGCTACGGAGGGCTTCAGCGACCGGTTCAACCCCGGAGCGGATGCCATCATGAGCCACATCAAGACCTCGCGGCGCACTCTCACCAAATCCAACGCGCATTACGAGGAGGCTGTGAAGCATCTGCCACTCGGGGTGTCGTCCAACTTCCGCTTCTGGGGCGAGAAGGAGACGGTGTTCGTGAAGCGCGGCAAGGGCGCGCGCCTCTGGGACCTCGATGGCAACGAATACATCGACTATCGCCTGGGCTACGGCCCCGCGATCCTCGGCCATTGCAACGACGAGGTCGACGCAGCCGTTCGCGAGGCGCAGTCGACCGGCACCGTCTATGCCCTCGGCACCGAGAAGGAAGTCACGGTCGCCAAGCTGATCAAGGACATGATGCCGGCGGCCGATCTGGTCCGCTTCTCCAACTCCGGCACCGAGGCCGTAATGGCCGCCCTGCGCCTGGCTCGCGGCTACACCGGGAAAGACAATTACGTCACTTTCGAAGGCTCCTATCACGGCCTGTTCGACGCCACCATGTGGACAGCGGATCCGGAGAGCATGAAGGACCAGAGCAAGGACCCGGTCCTCGTCTCCTACGGCCAGGGCATTCCGAAGCTGGTCCGCCAGCTGTTCTGGCAGGTGCCGTACAACGACGCCAACCGTCTGGAAGAGGTGCTGAAACAGCACCATGATTCGATCGCGGCGGTGCTGATCGAGCCGATCCTCGGCAATTGCTGCGGCATCCCCTCGAAGCCCGAGTTCATCAAGGCGGTGCGCGAGCTGTGCACCAAGTACAACGTCGTCATGATCGTGGACGAGGTGAAGACCGGCTTCCGCGTCGGCAAGGGCGGCGCCCAGGCGCTGTACGGGATCGAGGCCGACATCTTCACCGTCGCCAAGGCGATGGCGAACGGCTACCCAATCGCGGCGATCGGCGGCAAAGAAGAGATCATGCGGAAATACGGCAAGGGCGTCGCCCACGGCGGCACCTACACGGCGCAGGCCATGAGCCTCGCCGCCGCCGAGAAGACGCTGACCATTCTCAAGGACACCGACGCGCTCGAGAACATTGCCAACTACGGCAAGGCGATGCAGGACGGCATGCACAAGGTGCTGAGCCGCCGCGGCATCCCGCACAGCTTCACCGGGCACTACTCGATGTCTGGCCTGTTCTTCAGCGCCCAGGCGCCGACCACCTACCGCAACTGGAAGCTCAGCGATTACACCTTCTACGACACGATGGCGGGCATCCTGATCGACATGGGCGTGATGTGCGAGCCCGACAGCCGCGAGCCCTGGTTCATCTCCGCCGGCCACGACGATGCGTGCCTCAGCGAGACGCTGAGCAAGTTCGAGCAGGCGGTCGACCTGACCCTCGAAGAGCTCTCCGACGGCGACGACGACCACGAAGGCGACAAGAAGCTAATGCCGGGCATCAGCGGGTAACCCGCATCTCGATAGAAGCTGCAGCGCCCTCCCTCACGGGAGGGCGTTTTGCTTTGTAGCCGGTCAGGCGATGACGCCTCCGGGGCTCTTTCTCATCATCTCTGCATAGGCGTCTGACGTCCTCTCGGTCTCTTCGAGATAGGGGAGCGCGGTCGGACGAGATCGCACCAAGTCGTACAGCCTGGCAATCGACGGAAGCTGTGCGCACACACCTTCGCGGTCGAGGTATGCGACCCAAAAGATCAAGTAGAAATCTGCAAGAGAGAAGCGGGTTCCCAGGACGTATGGCCCTCTTTTTGCCAGCCTGGTATTCATGACGTTCAGGCGGCTGAGGACGAGCGATTTTGCCAGATCCTGAATCCCGGCGTTGTCCTCCCTTCTCAGTGAGAAGCGGTGCGGAAAATGGAAGCGCTTCATCTCGGACTGTATATCTGCGGCAATATAGAAAACAGTCGAGAGAAACAGGCCCCAATCCCGATCGGTCGATGGAGGAGCAAGATCTGTGAGCTGATGCTGGTCAGCCAGGTACAGCATCAGTGCGGCTACTTCATAGAGTGCGTCACCATCAGGTGTAATCAGCACTGGCACCAAGCCGGCCGGGTTTATGGCGAGGAAATCCGCGGAGCGATGCTCGCCAGTCTGAATGTCTATTTTTCTGAGTTCGTACTCTATTTTGCCTTCCTCGAGCACCCATTGGACCAACGTTGCACGAGTGAAGTCACCCCCATAGAGAATGTACACGGGGACCTCCCTGTAGTGGGGCTACGCTGAACGACAATTTCCTCGCACGGGGGCAGAGGGGCCAACAGGATAGTGCGCTCTCTCCCCGCCTCAGGATAGGGCTAGGGTTGGGGCGTGGCGTCGGCCGGCTCTCGTTGACGTGCATCGCGCGCTTCCCTATCAAAGGCGCTCCAACCGCTGGAGCGCCGCCTTGCCCACCACCCTCCTCCAAGCCGACCTGCCCGGCCTCGACCTCATCCATCGCGGCAAGGTGCGCGATGTGTTCGCCCTTTCCGGCAAACGGCTATTGATCGTCGCGACCGACCGGCTGTCGGCGTTCGACGTGGTGCTGCCTGATCCGATTCCGGGCAAAGGCGAGATGCTGACCCAGATCTCGAACTTCTGGTTCGCCAAGACCGCTCACATTATGCCCAATCACCTGCTGCCGACGAGGCCGGCCGAAGTGCTGCCGGCGGGCGCCGACGCGGCGCTCTATGCCAGGCGTGCGGTGGTGACCAAGCGCCTCAAGCCGCTGCCGGTCGAGGCGATCGCACGCGGCTACCTGATCGGCTCTGGTTGGAAAGACTACCAGGCGACCGGGTCGCTGTGCGGCATCAAGTTGCCCACTGGTCTGCGCCAGGCGGAGCAACTGCCCGCGCCGATCTTCACGCCCTCGACCAAGGCGACGGTCGGCGACCACGACGAGAATGTCAGCTTCGACACGGTGGTCGCGGCCATCGGCGGCGCACTGGCCGAGCGCGTGCGCGACGCGACGCTCGCGATCTACAAGTGGGCGGCCGCCTATGCCGCCGAGCGCGGCATCATCATCGCCGACACCAAGTTCGAATTCGGCACCGACGCCGACGGTACGCTCTATGTGATGGACGAGATGCTGACGCCGGACTCCTCGCGCTTCTGGCCGGCCGAGGAGTACCACGTCGGCATCAGCCCGCCGAGCTACGACAAGCAGTTCGTGCGCGACTATCTCGAGACGCTGGACTGGAACAAGAAGGCGCCCGGCCCACGCATACCGCCGCAGGTGATCGCCGGCACCGCCGACAAATATGCCCAGGCGCTGTGGAAGCTCGCGGGCATCCGGCTCGATTGAGGCTCGTCGTCATGACCAAAGCCAACCTTTCCGACATCTATCGAGCCTACATCGCCTGCCTCAATGGGCAGGACTGGCCGAAGCTGGGACAGTTCGTCGATGACGACGTGCACTACAATGGCCGGCGGATCGGGCTAGCCGGATATCGCGCGATGCTGGAGAAGGACTTTCGAGAGATTCCGGACCTCTCCTTCAACATTCAGCTGCTGGTTTCCGATCCGCCCCATATCGCGAGCCGGCTGGCATTCGCCTGCACGCCAAAAGGCGAGTTCCTTGGGCTGGACGTGAACGGGAAACGCGTGTCCTTTGCCGAAAACGTCTTCTATGATTTCCGGACCGGGAAAATCGCGCAGGTCTGGTCGGTCATAGACAAGGCGGCGATCGAAGCTCAGCTCTAGGGCTCCCGATTTGACGCCCGCGCCGTGCTTCGCTACCAAGGCCAGTCCCGACTGTCGAGCTGGCCATGAAACGACCCTTCGCCATCGCCGCCGCACTGTGCATCGCGAGCAGCGTCGCCCTCGCCCAAGACGAGGCCCCCGCGCCACCCGCGGTGCCGATCGGCGAAGTGACCGAGGAGCCGATCTCGCGCGCTGCCGGCCAGACCATCGAGGGGTTGGCGACGGTGATCGACGGCGACGAGCTCAGGGTCGGCGACAGCCTGATCCGCCTGTTCGGCATCGCTGCGCCGGACATCAGCTCCAATCTCGGCCCCGACGCGCGGCTCTCCCTGCAGGGCCTGGCGGATGGCCAGCACATCATCTGCACCGAGGTCGACCGCAACATCGAGGAGCAGTCGATCGCGATCTGCACCATCGAGGGCACCGATCTCGCGACCGAACTGCTGGCGCAGGGTCTGGCCGCAGTCTACCGGGTCGGCGCCCCGCCGACGCTGGAGGAGCGCGAGCTGGCCGCGCGCTACGATACCGAGGAAGCCGATGCCCGCGAGCGCAAGCTCGGCATCTGGGCCCCGCGCAATGCCGCGCCGGCCGCCGCACCGCCGCCGCCGACACTGTTGCAAAGCGCGATCCCGAAATGGATCGAGCACGCGCCGCTGCTCGGCCTCATGGCGGTGCTCGGCATCATCGCTCTCGCGCTGCTGGCGCGGCGGCGCGACGCTGACGACAACGGCTTCGACGACCAGGTGCTGGCCGCGGCGCTGTTGGCCGAAGTGTCCGCGATCCGCGATGCCGCGCTCGAGCAGTATGACTGGACGGCCAGCTTGAGCCCGGATCGGCCGATCCCCGGCTCGCACTACGGCTTGCTCAACCTCCCCGGCGCCACCGTGTTCACCGCCAATGCCGACCGGCTCGACGCCCTGCGCGCCGACCTCGCGACGCGGCTGGTGCGTTTCTATGCCGTGCACGACGGGGTCACCCACCTGCTGCAGCAAGCCGCTACGGTGCCATGCGAGATGGTGCGCGCATCCCTCCACGGCCTCGCCCGCAGCGCGGATGAGGCGATGGCGGCAAAGTAAGTTGGCGCGTTCTCTCTCGTCATGGTCGGACTTGGTCCGACCATCCACGAGTTTCCATGTGCTGTATCGCGAGGTGGCGGGCAAACTCGTGGATGGTCGTGCCAAGCACGACCATGACGTGCTCGGAACGAGCGTACGCTTCAGAAGTCGAGCGGCGCACGTCAGCTGTATTGCGGGAACTTGCGCTCGAGGTAGCGCGCCAGCCAGGTCAACACGGTGAGGATCACGAAATACTGCACGCCGAGGAAGGTGTAGATCTCCAGCGCGTGCAGGATCTGCGTCTGAAGAAGCGTCGACTGGCGCGTGATCTCCAGCACGCCGATCGCGCCGGCGAGCGAGGAGTCCTTCACCACCGAGATATACTGGTTGACGGTCGGCGGCAGCATGCGGCGCAGCGCCTGCGGTAGCACGATGCGGCGCATCGCGACGGCGCGCGACATGCCGAAGCTGTAGGCGGCATCGACCTGCCCCCTGGACACGCTTTCGATGCCGGCGCGGAACACCTCGATCAGGAACGCACCGGCGTTCAGCGAGAGGCCGATGGTTGCAGCCGTCACCGCCGTCATGTGGGCGAACAGCGAGACCACCGGCATGGACTTGATTTCGTCGGGGACATCGCGCAACGCGGTCGGGAAGCCGAAATAGATCCACAGCAGCACCACGTAGAGCGGCAGCTTGCGGAACAGGTCGACGTATCCGGCAGCAAACCAGCGCAGCGCCCGGTGCCGGCTGCGCAGCATCAAGGCGCCGCTGAGACCGATGATCGAACCGAAGATGATCGAATAGAACGAGATCAGCAGCGTGAGGGGAATGCCGGAGAGCAGTAACAGCAGATGCTTCTGCCCGTTCGGATTGGTCGGCATCAGCACCGCCCAATTTCCGCAGCCGGTCAGCGCGAGCGCGGCGGCGCCGAGAAGGATCCAGCGGGTGCCGAGCCCTTCTCCGTATCGTGGAGAAAAGCTTGAGTGAGGGGGAGCCACCGCTGCGGCTCCTCCCCCGCTCAGCTCAATGCTCTCAACCCGCCATCCACTTCTGGAACAGGCTGTCGAAGAAGCCGGACTGCTTCTTGAGATCGACCCAGGTGTTGACCCAGTTGAGCCACACCTGGTCGCCTTGCAGGGTCATCATGCTGATGGGCTGGCCTTCGATCGGGTGATCGATGTCCACCACCGCGAAGTCCTTCTCGTACTGCGCCAGCGCCTTCTTGATGAAGATGGTGTCGGTGATCGCCGCAGTGACGCGGCCGGCCAGCAGCTCCTGGTAGTCGAGCGCGGGCGCCGTGATCGACACGATCTCCGCCTTGGTGAAGCTCTTCTTGGCGGATTCCTCAGCCGAGGTGCCGGCCATCACCGCCAGCTTCACGCCTGCCTTGTCCATGTCGCGCCAGCTGGCGAACTTGCCCTCGTCCTTCTTGAGGATCAGCGGCACCAGCGGCGAGTCGAGATAAGGATCGGAGAACGCGACGCTCTTGAGGCGCTCCAACGTCATGGTGATGCCGGAGGCGCAGATGTCGTATTTGTCGGCCGCGATGCCGGCGCCGAGCGTATCCCAGCTGGTCGGCACGAACTCGACCTTCACGCCGAGATCGGCGGCGAGCTGGGTCACCACGTCGATCTCGTAGCCCTTGTAGGTGTTGTTGGCCTGATCAAGCTCCGAGTACGGCGGGTAGTCGCCGGTGGTGCCGACTCGCAGCGTTCCGCGGTTCAGGATCTTCTGCAGCAACGAATCGTCCGCCGCGCTTGCGGCCTGCATGCCCATCGCCATAGTCGCGGCAAGGCCAAGGGCGACCAATGCGCCTTTCAACATCGCTTTCATGACAATCCCTCTTTGGTTTGGACTCAGGACGCTGGGTCCAGGTCGATGCGGCGCGCCTCCCGAGACGACCGCTCGCATTCATCAATAGCTGAGCGCGCCGCGGACTGCCAAGAGGGCCGCACCGGTCGATGTGACCCGCACCACAGCTACGAGGCGCAGGCGGGATCGGACGCGCTGCGGTCTCTCGCCGACCTGGACGGCCGACCGGACGACGCTGCTCGGGCAATTTCCAAGTATCTCAAGGAGTTGGCGCGAAACAGGCGGCTAGTACGAGGATTCCGCCCGCCGCTTTCGCCGCGTCATGTATTTGGGATTGGTGAGGCGCAGCCGGTTGGCGGTCGCCTTCAGCAGGTGATCGCGCAGGCGCACCTGGGTCGGACCATCCTCCGGCAGGCTGCGCGCGCGGATTGCGGCGGCGAGAGCACGGCGCGCCGCCGATGCATCGCCGTCGAACGCGCGGCCCAGCAGCCCTTCGATCTCCGCCAGCTCGCGGCCTGCGATCGCCGGATCGCTCGCCAGTTCCGCCTGCGCGATCGCGAGCGCGCGCAGCGCGCTGAGCGCGGCGGCGTGATCCGGCGTGTCAGCCGTGTGCGGCAACAGGCGCGCGCGCAAGGTCTCGATCGCGCGCTGGAGCAGCTCTTCCGGGCTGTCGGGCAGAAGTGGAGACCGCGCCATCACGCCGCCTCCGCGCTGAATTGCTCGATCTCGAACAGCAGATCGTATTCGGCCTCGAGCGACTGCAGGCCGTCGAGCCTGGCTGCCAGCCCCTGCTCTACATCGCCCCCTGGCTGCGCCGCGCGCTGCAGCGCCGCGATGCCTTGCCGGACAGCGGCGGCGATCTCCCAGTAGCGCACGCGGCGGTCGTCGACCTCATCGCCCGCGATCTCGCGATAGCCGTCATAGAGCGCTTCGCGGCTGCCGATGCCACCGGCTTCGCGATCCGGCAAGCCGCGCCGCGCGCCGCGCGCGGTGAGCCAGCCGAGATCCTCCATCGGGTCGCTCCAGCCCGCCAGTTCGAGATCGAAGATGCCAGTCAGCTTCTCGCCTTCCGCCGCGAAGTTGCCGAGGCGCAGGTCGCGATGACACAGCGCGAAGCGCTCGACCTTCGGCGCATGATCGGCGAGCCAATTGATCGCCCATTCGAAACACGGCTGCGGCGTCGCAATGCCATCCAGCGCGGCGCGCCAGACGGCAGTGCGTTGCTGCATCCAGTCCGCATCCGGCCGCGGCAGAAACGCAATGCCGGCCGGCGTCTGTTCCAGGCGAACGGCATGCAAGCGCGCGAGCTCCTGGCCCAAGCGATAAGCGAGGCGATCACCCTCCTCCACCGAGAGCTCTTCCTGCAGAACCGCGGCGTCCGCTGTGCCGCCCGCAAAGCGAAGAATCATGAAGGGATTGCCGAGGACATCGCCGTTCGGCTCCAGCCACAGCGGCTCCGGCGTCGTCAGCCCCGCACCAAAGGCGACCTGGCGAATCGCGAACTCCTCGGCGCTGGTCGTCTCGCGATCATCGCTCTGGCCGCGCAACACCAAGGTCCGGCGCCCGGCCAGCGGGCCGCCCACAATGTCCGCAGCGATCAGGCAATGCGCGCGTCCCGCATCGCCCGGCAACGCGCGCTCGATCGTGATGTCGGCGCGATCCGCCTGCGCCGCCGCGCGCACGAAGCCCGAGAGCGCCTTGACGGACTGACGCGGCAGCAAGATTCACGCCTTGCCGAAAGCGGCGATGGATTGCCGGATCAGCTCGCATGCTTCTTCCGGGTCGGCCCAGCGCGACACCTTCACCCACTTGCCCTTCTCGAGGTCCTTGTAGTGGGTGAAGAAGTGCTGCACCTGCTCGCGCAGCACTTCCGGCAGGTCGCGATAGGATCCGACGTTGGCGTAGTAGGGATGCAGCTTGTCGACCGGCACCGCGATGATCTTCTCGTCGCCGCCGGCCTCGTCTTCCATGAGCAGCGCGCCGACGGGGCGCGAGCGCACCACCGCGCCCGGCACTACCGCGGTCGGGCCGAGCACGATGACGTCCATCGGATCGCCATCCGCCGCCAGCGTGTGCGGGATGAATCCGTAGTTGCCGGGATAGAACATCGCCGTGTAGAGGAACCGGTCCACGTACATGGCGCCGGACGCCTTATCGAGCTCGTATTTGACCGGGTTCCCGCCGAGCGGAATCTCGATCACCACGTTCACGTCGTAGGGTGGGTTTTCACCGGTCTTGATCTTGGAAAGGTCCATGGGCTGCACTCCCGCTCGATTGGGCGGGAACATACAGAAACCGGTGCAAGCCGCAACCGGCGGAATTGCCGCAATCAGCCCTGGGCTTCGAACAGCGCGTCGTAGGCGCGCTTGGCGTTGGTGCAGTTGTGCAACTGCGTGAAGGTCGGCCGAACCGCCTTGAAGTGTGCGACTTGCTCCTCTTCGTCCATCTCCAGCAGGTCGCTGTCGGCGGTCTCCTTGACGTGCTGCCAGAACAGGTCGCCTTCGCCCATGAGATAGCACTCGTCCATCGCACGCTCGATCACCTGCACACCGTGCTCGGTAAACCAGCCTTTGCTATGGACCTCGTCCTTGCTGATGTATTTGAACGGCTCGCCGATCAGCTGCTCGGCCCGGGCATGGCGCTTTTCGGCACTCATCGGGCCGCCTGGACGGACGGGCTTGCCGACGATCTCCTTGGAGGTCGGCAGGTTCGACGATGTTTGCACCGCCGTGACCTTGGCGAGCGGAACCGTGGGAACCAAGAACCAGACGCTCGCCGCCCCCAAGAGGACGGCGACGGCGATGATCAGCGCGCGTGCCATGCGATTGTCCTGGACATCGGAAATTCCCCAATTAGTCCAGAAAGCCTAGTGCTGGCCGCGTTAAGAAAACCTTGCAGGCCATGAGAAAGCCCCGGCCGTCTCGCGACGACCGGGGCTTGGCACCTGATCGGATTGCGTTTAGTTCAGAACGTTGTAGCCGCGGCCGCGCAGGCAATTATCGATCACCTGCTGCTGCTCATTGACGCCCTTGTAGGCGCCGGCGCCGACGCCGACCGCGCCGCCGGTGGCAGCACCGAGCGCAGCGCCTGAGCCGGCGCTGACGCCACCGACCAGCGCACCGGTGATTGCGCCAAGCGCGGCGCCCGCCGCTGCACCACCCAAACCGCCGACGGCGGCCTGGCCGGCCGGGCTCACCTGCTCGGCATACTGACGGCACTCATAGAGATCCTGCTGATAGCGGGCCGAATCGTGGCCCTTCGTATCGACCACCGGCTGGTAAGTCTGGGCGCAGCCCGCCAGGGTCGCCATCGCCACCGCCACGGTCAAAAACCTTTTCATCTCATCCTCTCTCGATTTACAGGACGCTTCCCCGCGGGGCGCCCCGGTTTCCCGCATCCAATATCAGTGGCCCGATCAGATTCGACACACACAACTCGGTGATCAGTCTCAGGTTCCGGTGAAAGGTCACACTCCAATATGCCCTTTCCCCGGCGACCTGAAAGTGACGTCCCTCACAGTCCGCCACCCGACGCCCTATAACGGCCGATCCGGCACAATCCCTGTCATCAGCAAGTCGACCCGCTCGCCGTCGTTCGAGAACGGCAGGATGACCGCCTCGTATTCGATCAGCCGCTCGTGGAAGGCGATTTGCCGGCGGAGGTAGCTCGGCTCGCGACGCTCGATAACGTTCGAGTAGGACGCGGTGGCCAGCGCCACGTGATCCGGCGGCATGGCGTCGTGCAGGTAGCGGCCCGTGCAATCGACGCCGAACAGCTCCACCTGCTTGGTGCCGTCGAGCCGGAAATAGAAGCGCAGCGGATCGCGATGAACCTCGATCAGGCTTAGGTAGCCGAGGGCATAGCGCACCGCCAGCGGATCGAAGTCGGCGCGCGCCGGCATGCGGCGCTCGCCGCGCATCTGCGACCAGTGCGCCACCAGCCGGCGCAGCACGTCGCTCTGGATCGCCGCGGCGAAATCCGCCATCTGCTCCTACCGATACGGATACCGGGCTATTGTCCCGGCCGACCGGTTAATTTCTGGCTTCCCCCGGCGCGCCCTGCTATGAGCGCCCCTCGAGGAGCGCGGGGATTGATGAGCACCAAGCGGGGAAACAAACTTGCAGCGCAGGAAACGACCGCCGGCCGGGGCGTAACGCCGCAGCGGCACGCGCCGGCGCGCCACGGCGACAATTCGATGCGCGTCTACGACGTGCTGCGCCAGCGCATCGCCACCCGGCAATACGCTCCCGGGGACCGCCTGACCGAAGCGGAGATCGCCCAGGAGTTCGAGGTCTCGCGCACGCCGGTGCGCCAGGCGCTGCATCGCCTCGCGGTCGAAGGGCTGGTCGAGGTGAAGAACGGCGTCGGCATCCGCGTGACCAAGGTCGACGATGCCGAGCTGCAGGACATCTACGAGCTGCGCATGGCGCTGGCGACGCTGATCGGCCGGCTCTCGCCGCGGCCACTTTCCAAGGCCGACCTCGCCGAGCTCAACGCCGTGAAGCAGCGGTTGACGGAGGTCCTGGCCAGCAAGACCGATCCGGAGATCGGCGAATACGCCGACCTGTGCGACCGCTTCTTCGCGCGGCTCAACAACGTCATCGGCAATTCGTTCCTGCGCCAGTTCCAGGATCAGCTCTACACCCAGACCGACCGCTACTGGTACGGCTGGCTGGCCAAGGCCGACGTGCGGCAAGAGATCCAGTATTTCTATTACGAGGTCGAGGAATCGATGCGCGCGCTCGCGGTCAACGACTTCGACGCGCTCGGCATGATCCGGCGCAATCACATCTCCATGATGCTCGCCCGCGCCGAAGGCTATCGCAAGCCACGGTGAGCCGGCGGGCGATTGGCTCACCGCTCTCCTTCGTCATGGTTGGACTTCGGCGCAATATCGAAGCGCCGCCGGATCGCAAGAAATCGCCTCAATTGCAGGACGATCTGCGCGGCGTGCGGACCACGAAGGTTCCCAGCCTTGTCAATGCATTGAACCGCAATCGTTAGCCCTGTCTTAACGGACCCGTCGCTAGCATGCGCCGGACCGGGAGCCAGCCCCGTTTGCACGAGCTCGTCCCGGCCTCAGGACACAAGTGCAATTGCTGGATTTTCGAGGGCTATTCATGACGATCGAATCCTTGATTTCACGCCCCGAACTCTCCGGCAGCCGGTCCCCCGGTGACCGTCTCGCAGTGTGGTTCGCCGGCACATGGCGCTCGGCAGCCGCCGAAGCTCTGCGTTCGTCCCGCGTCCACATCCTGTTCACCGGACTGATCGCGCTCTACGTTGCAGCGGAACTATATCTGCCGGCCCTGATGGGCGTCGAAACGCCGTTCGAGCCGGCTTTTGGCTATCGCTTTTTCCTGATGATGAGCGCGGCGACGCTGGCCTTTCCGGCGTGCATCTATGGCGTCTATGTGATGATTTGGATCCGGCCGAAGGCGCTGACCCTCTATCTGGCGCAGGCCGCCATACGATTTCTGACTGCTCGACGCATCTTTACGGCGCTGCCAGTCCTTCTGCTGTTTCCGTTCTTCGGCTCGGCCTTCGCCTATTTCCGCATCCTGCTGCCGAACATCCAGCCTTGGCACTGGGACGTGCGGCTCGCTGAGATCGACCGGGCACTCCACGGCGGCATGAATCCCTGGGAAATCCTGCATCCCTTGCTGAGCAACCCGTACATCACGGCCGCGATCAACGGCGTCTATCACCTATGGTTCTTGCTGATGTTCGGCATGTTCCTGTGGCAGAGCGGCAGCCTGACACGGCCGCATACCCGCATGCAGTTCTTCCTGACCTTTATCCTGATCTGGGCGATCCTGGGCAACTTCCTGGCGATCGTGCTGTCGTCGGCAGGACCCGTCTACTATGCCCGGGTGACGGGCCTCGCGAGCCCGTTCCAGCCGTTGATGGACTACCTCCATGCCGCCAACCAAGTCGTGCCGGTGATGGCTCTCGACGTGCAGGAGCAGCTCTGGAGCTCGTACGTCAAGAATGGACTGGCGACCCTCGGCGGCATCACGGCGATGCCAAGCATGCATATTGCGACCTCGCTGTCCTTTGCACTGGTCGGCTACGCACATAATCGAAAACTGGGCCATCTGCTGATGCTGTTCACCTTCATCGTGCAAATCGGCTCGGTCCACCTGGGCTGGCACTATGCGATCGACGGCTACGTCGCCGCCATCGGCACCCTGGTGATCTGGTGGTGCGTCGGGCGCTTCCTGAAGCTCGGGTGGGTGCGCCGCCTGCTCTGGGGCAGCGACGCTCCCTGGCGCCCCGAGACGGCGCCCGCGACGGCATAGCGCCTTCTTCAGTATCCCTTCGCGCGATCGACCTGGTTGATGAGCGTCTCGCCGGCCAGGGCGCGGCGATAATTCTCGACGATATCGGCGGCGCCGGTGCCCGGTCGCGTGATGGCGGCGACGTGCGGGGTCACCGTCACCTGAGGATGCCGCCAGAATACATGATCGACGGGCAGCGGCTCGGGAGCGAAGACGTCGAGCACGGCGCGCGAGAGCTGGCCGGATTGCAGGGCGGCCAGCAGATCGGCTTCGACCAGGTGCGCGCCGCGTGCGGCCTGAATGAGAACGGCGCCGCGCGCCAGCGGCGCGAAGGCTGCCGCGCCGAGGATGCCGCGGGTGTCGTCCGTCAGCGGCAGCAGGCAGACCAGGATGTGGGCGCCGGACAGGCACGCCTTGAAGCCATCGCTGCCGGCGAAGCTCTCGATCCCGGCGATCTCCTTGCGGCTGCGGCTCCAGCCGCGCACCGAGAAACCGAGCGCGACGAGCCGCGTCGCGGCGTCGGCGCCGAGCGTGCCGAGGCCAAGGACGGCCACTACGATGGTGCCGGGCGCGACCGGATCTAGATCCAGCCATTGGCGCGCTCGCTGCGCCGCACGCAGCCGGGGGCCCTGGCGCGCGCTGTCCAGCACATGCAGGACGATAAATTCCGTCATACTGACGGTGAGGCCCTGGTCGACCATCCGCGCCAGGGGCCGGTCGAACGGCAGATTCGAATCGGCAAGCAGGTGATTGACCCCCGCCCAGGTCGATTGAATCGCCCGGAGATTGGCGAAACCGCGCAGATCGCCCGGCGCCTTCCCGCCGACGATAGCGAAATCGACCTCGTCCGCCGGGCCGGAGTCCGGCCAGAACCGCAGTTCCACCCCCGGAGCCAAGGCCCGAATCGCCACTGCCCAGGCCGCCGCGTCGGCCGGATCGTCCGCGTAAAGAATGGCCATGCAAATCTCCGCTTTCTATCCCAAAGAATAGCTCCACCAGCGCTTGGGTTGAAGCGCGGAGGCTGTCTTGGCTTATTGCCGTGGATTACTTCGAATATTTGCCTGTGTCGAAGTATTGACCCAGATTTACTTAAAATTTTAGCGCGCAGATCGACACCACCCTGTGGCCTTTTGTCCACAGTTTTGGGTGGGACTGGATGACTTATCAAAGGCATTTTCACCGTTCGTTAATTTCTGAGGCCTATAACAGGCACGTTCCCAGGGCGCGGGGGCGAACAACATTCGCAAGTCGAGCCCAGGAACAGTCCAAACGAATACTTTGAATATCGAATTACTTGAGTAAAAAGCATATATAAACTCAGTTATCTAAAATAACTCTTCGGACGAGTTCTGATTTTTACTTGTGTTAACGTGCCAGTTGATTTATTAGCTCATGTGACATGCGGCTGGAAACAATCCGATGCCGCATGAGTGGAGTGGGAAGTGGTCGCCGTCGGGGCGCCACGTCGATTAGGAGGACTAACGATGCTTCGCTTCTTCCGCAAGTTGCGCAAGGACGAGAACGGCGCCACGGCCATTGAATACGGTCTGATCGCCGGTCTGATTTCGGTCGTCATCATCACGGCCGTCACGCTGGTGGGCTCGAGCCTCAAGAGCGTGTTCTACTACATCGGTTCGACGCTTGATGGCGCTCTGAACTAAGCTCTGAGAGCAATTCAGACGGCGGGCGGGTCACCCGCTCGCCGTTTGCACTTCGAGGGCCAACCGGCGCTCCATCTCGGGCTTGTCCGATGGATGCGTGGGAGACTGACGATGTTCCGAATCTTTCGTAGACTTCGAAAGAATGAGGACGGCGCGACGGCCATCGAATATGGCCTGATCGCTGGGCTCATCTCCATCGTAATCGTCACGACGGTAACGATGGTCGGCAGCAAGCTCCAGAACGTCTTCTATTACATTGGATCGACGCTCGACAGCGGGCTGCAGAACTAGTCGAGTTCAAAAAACAATGCTAACGGCGGGTCCCGATTCATCGGGCCCGCCGTTGGTGTTTCCGGGTCCCGCGTCGTTGCGACCTTCATCCCCAGCCATCGCCCTCTTGCCATCGATCACGGCCCTCTGCGATGCTTATCCGCAGAGGTTCATCACGCCGATTCGAAGCCATGAATTTCAGCGACTGGATCCAGCTCATCGCCGCGGCCGCCACCATGATTCTTCTGATCGCGGCCGCCGCCAGCGACATCACGCGCTATCGCATTCCCAACGTGATCGTCTATGCGATCGTCGCGGCCTTCGCGGTCGGCGCGATCTTCAACTTCGCCTGGCCGGCGATCGTCTGGCCGGTGCTGGCGGGAGTCGCGATGTTCCTGCTCGGCGCCGGGCTGTTCGCGCTTGGCATGTTTGGCGGCGGCGACGTGAAGCTGATCGCGGCCATGGCGTTGTGGACCGGCTTCGCGGATCTGCCGCGGTTCCTGTTGATCATGAGCGCCGCCGGCGGCTTGATCGGGCTCGTCCTTCTGCTAAAGCGCCGACGCCAGCAGCCGGCGATGGCCAGTTCGGCGCCCGCGGCCACGGAATCTTCCGCAGCTGAAGCAACCGTCGCCACAGCGTCGACGGCCGAAACGCCGCGACCCACGCGCAAAAGCCACATCCCTTATGGCGTGGGCATTGCGATCGCCGGCCTCGATTTCTTCTTGATCAGCCAGCATTCTCCGCTCGCGCCGCTCTGGCCATGGATGCAATAGCGGTCGAAAATCTAGGAACGTATTCTAAATTTCAATTAGCGAGAGTTTTATCGATCGTCGTTCGGAAGGCGTAGATAGCGCGGTACCGCAGCGGCAAAACGCACGCTATTGGCCCAAGTTCTTGCCCTAAGCAGTAATTCGCAAATAGCGCTCTCGGAATTTACCAATCCTTCACCATGGGTCCCTAGCATCGGGACGATTGCGGACACTCACACAAGTCCGCGTTGCAGAATTTTTCGTGGGAAGAGGAGCAGGTTTTTCCATGAGGCCATCAGTCATCATGCTCGCCGTCATCGCCTTCGTTCTCGCTGGCGCCGCGGCGTTTCTGGTCAAAGTGTTCCTCGAGAAGCAGGCGCACCCTGTCGTCGTCCAAGAGGAAAAGCCGAAGGGTGTCGCGAACGTGCTGGTCGCGTCTCGCACCATCAATCCCGGCGAGATTCTGTCGACCAAGGACGTAACTTGGGCCGAGTGGCCGAAGTCGCTCGTCCAAGATCGCATGATCAACGAGAGCGAGTTCGTGGTGCCGTCTGCCACTGTGCCGCCGACACAAGTCGGCATGGTGGTGCGCACTGAAGAAGGCACTCCTGCGAAGAAGGTCGAGGGCGGCGAAGAGCAGCAGAGCGCCCAGCCCGGCTCGGCCGACGTGGCGATCGTCGGCGCGGTTGCACGCCGCCGCATTCTCGCCAACGAACCGATCAGCCCGGATCAGCTCATCCAGCGCGGCGATCGCAGCATCGGCTCCGCTGTCGTCTCGCCAGGCATGCGGGCGGTCTCGATCAGGATCAAACCGGAGACCGCATCCGGCGGCTTCATCGCGCCGGGCGACTATGTCGACGTGATGCTGTCGATCGATCACAAGCTCAAGGTTTACGACGCTTCGGGCAGGCCGATGCCGGATGGCTCGGCGGCCGTGCTCGCGGACGGCGACGAGCTGGTCAAGGTTTCGACCGAGACGGTTCTGCGCAACGTCAGAGTGCTGGCCATCGACCAGAAGCTCGGCCGCAGCAGCGAAGACGGGCCTGCCGATGTCGGCAAGACCGCGACGCTCGAGGTCTCATTGCCCGATACCGAGAAGCTGCTCACTGCGTCGAATCTCGGCAGCATCGCGTTGGTTCTTCGCAGCATGGTCGTGGAGACCTCGCCGCAGGACGACGTCGACGCGTTCGAAGATCCGTTCAACTTCACGACCGACGTGGCGGCCAGCCGCGCGGTCTCGGCCATTCACACGACGTCGTCGCTCTACGGCTATCGAGGCGACGCCGTGCGCGTCAATAGGGGCGGTTCAATTTCTCAGGAAGGAAACTAAGCCGTGCGCAAACTTCACGGAATCGCAGCCATCCTGGTCGCTGGGGCGCTGTGGGGGGCCTCACCGACGCTCGCGGAATCCCCGCCGGCAGCGACGTCCCCTGAAGTTCCGCTGACCGTGGTCGACACGGTGCCGCTGTCCAATGGACCGACGGTGCCTGGTCCGAACTCGATCATGCTGGCGCCGGTCGACAACTACGGCAACGTAGTCGCTCCGGGTGGCCAGCGGCTGGTGCCGACCAAGAAGTCGGCGCCGCAGACCGTTGCTCCGACGCCCACGCCCGCTGCCAGCAACACGGACAGCGCAGCAGCGGCGGCAGCGGCGGCTGCGAGCGCGATCGCCAACCAGCCCAACGGCGCGAAGCAAGTCAAGAAGGTGATCGGCGTCATCAACACTCCGGAGACCATGCGCGACGTCACGGTCGGCGGCGACCAGACGCTTCGCAATGCAGATGAGTCGGTCCACGTGGAGTCGCCGAGCGAGATGATGGCGACCCACTCGATGCCCACCGCCACCCTGCCGGTCAACCAGCCCGCCGCCAACGTGCCGCTCGACGCCTACGAGTTCGATCCCACGAAGGGTGCGATGGCTCCGGTGAAGCGCGTGCAGATCCCGGTCGAGCCGCTGCCGGCGAGCCCGACTGCGGATGCCGACCAGTTCGAATTGCCGCTCAACAAGACCCGTCCGATCGAGCTCGACCGCGCGGTTCGCGACGTCATCATCGGCAACCCCGAGGTTGCCGACGTGGTGGTGCGCGCGCCGGGCCAAGTCTACCTGATCGGCCGCTCGGTCGGCGAAACCAACGTCTTCCTGGTCGACTCCAAGGGCGGCCTGGTGCGCAAGCTCGAGGTTGTGGTCCAGCCGGACGGCTCCTCCGTCGAGGCCGCCATCCGCCAGCTGCTGCCCAAGGAGCGCATCAACGCCAAGGGCGTCGGCGACTCAGTGGTGCTCTCCGGCGTCGCCAGCTCGGACGGCGCCGCGGCGCAGGCCCATCAGATCGCCCGCCGCTTCGTGCCCGAGGACGAGAATATCGTCAACATGATCACCGTCGGCTCCGAGCAGCAGGTGCTGATCAAGGTCAAGGTGGCGGAGATCCAGAAGAGCGTTCTGAAGGAGCTGGGTGCGTCGAACATCCTCGATCCGCAGAACCTTGGCCCCCTCACCCTCGACCTCGCGACCGCCGCAACCGGCCTCAGCGCGTCCACCTTCGCGGGCGTGCTCGGCATCAGCAGCAGCGATACGGACACGACGTTCCAGCTTCTGGAAACGCACGGCCTGCTTCGCACGCTGGCGGAACCGAACCTGCTCGCCATCTCGGGTGAGCCGGCCAGCATGCTCGCCGGTGGCGAGTATCCGGTGCTGGCGGTGTCCGACGACGGCGATACCGGCACGGTGTCGGTCGAGTACAAGCCGTTCGGCGTCAGCCTCGCCTTCCTGCCGGTCGTGATCGCTCCGGGCCGCATCTGGCTCAAGGTGTCGACCGAAGTCAGCGCGCTCTCCGCCCAGAACTCGGTGGTGGTGCCGTTCGGCGACGACAGCTTCCAGATCCTGGGCCTGTCGACCCGCCGTGCGAACAGCACGATCGAGTTGCCCAGCGGCGGCGGCATCATGATCGCCGGTCTGTTGCAGAACGACATCACCAGCAGCGTCAACGGCGTTCCCGGCCTGATGGATCTGCCGATCCTGGGCTCGCTGTTCCGCTCGACCTCGTTCCAGCGCAACGAGACCGAACTGGTGATCCTGGTCAACGTCATGCTGGCCAAGCCGGTCGACCCCGATCAGCTCGCCACGCCGACCGACGGTTTCGCGCCGTCGCACGACCTCGACCGCTACTTCCTTGGCAAGATGCAGAGCCTCTACGTCAAGCGGCCGCCCGAGGGCAGCCAACCGAGCGAGGGTCCCAAGGGCCCCATCGGCTACATCATCAATTGAGGAGACCAGCCGTGACCAACTCGCTAATTCGTTGCGCATGCGCAGGTCTCGTCGCTGTATTCATCAGCGCCTGCGAAACCGATATCACCGAGCACGATCCCGCCTACTCCCACCCGACCACCGTCCAGCGCAAGACGGCTCGGCTCGACGTGGGACCGATGTATGCCGGCAAGCCAGCGCCGACCGACTCGGAGCGGATCGACGAGTTCCTCTACGCCTACCAGACCCAGGGTGAGCGGCCGCTGGAAGTGACCGTGCCCGGCAAGTCGACCGACGATCCGGCCGCGCGCGAACATGCCCTGCAGCTCGCCAACGCCCTGATGCAGCGCGGCGTGCCGGCCGAGGACATCAACCTCTACGTCGCCGAGACGCAGACCAACGGGACCGCCAGCGTCACGTTCCCGATCTACATCACGTCGCCGGAAGAGTGCGGCTACACGACCGACTACTGGGACTTCAACCACGACAACTCGATCGAGCCAAATTACGGCTGCGCGATCCAGCACAACGTCGACGCGATGGTCGCCAATCCGCGTGATCTCGTGCATCCGCGCGAGATGACTCCGGGCCGGTCGGGCATTCGCTCCTTCTACGTGATCGAGCACTACCAGAGGGGCGAGCCGCTGCCGAGCGCCAACGACCTTCTGCAGGACTACAACTTCAAGATCTCGAGCTAGTGAGAGAGCAGCCATGCAGTATCGCCTGACAATCGATGTCTTCTGTCACGTCGAACAGACCGCCAACGCTGGCAAGGCCTTGGCCGAGCAGCGGGCGTTCGCCCGCTGCAAGGTCGCGGTGCGCGACGGCGGCCTCGCCCGTGCAGTCACGCACTACGCGGACCATCCCTCGCCGCACCTGATCATCGTCGAGGACGACGGCGACACCAGCACGCTGCAATCGCGTCTGGACGCGCTGGCGCAGGTGGTGGAGCCCGGCCGCAAGCTGATCGTGGTCGGCGCCGTCAACGACATCTCGGTCTATCGCCGGATCGTGTCGCTCGGCGTCACCGACTACCTGGTGTCGCCCCTCAGCCTCGAAGGCATGATGGATGCGATCGAGCGCGCCGCGCACGACCCGAAGGGTCCGGAGCGCTGCAAGTTCGTCGCGGTGACCGGTGCGCGCGGCGGCGTCGGCGCGTCGACCATCGCGCACAACATGGCGTGGGCGGCGGCCAAGCGGGCCAACATCCGCACCATCCTCGCGGACATGGACCTGACCTTCGGCACCGCCGGTCTTGCCTTCAACCAGGACCCGCGCCAGGCCTTCGGTGAGGCCTTCACCGATGCCGACCGCCTCGACATCACGCTGCTCGAGCGGTACATGACCGGCGACGACGAGAACCTGCAGATCCTGTCGACCCCCGGCGCGCTCCGCCAGTACGACAGCATCGACGAGGAAGCCGTCGACAAGGCGATCGACCTGTGCCGCCAGATGGCGAAGCTGGTGATCGTCGACGTTCCGCATGTGTGGACCGACTGGTCGGAGGGTCTGCTGACCGCCGCCGACGAGACCATCCTGGTGCTGGCGCCTGACATCGCCAACATCCGCGACTCCCGCAACATGCTCGACTTCCTGAACAGCAAGCGTGGCGAGAGCCGCCAGGTGAAGGTCATCATCAACAAGTCCGACATCGCCAAGCGCACCCGCCTGCTGCCGAAGGACATCTCGAACACGCTCGGCATCCAGCCGGTGGCGGCGATTCCGTTCGACCCGACGACCTTCATCGAGTCCGCCAACGACGGCAAGATGATCGGAGATCGGTTCAAATCGCACAAGCTGATCGGCGTCTTCACCGACCTCGTGATGCGGACCGGTGTGCGCGCCAGCGCCAAGACCGGCCCTGTGAAGTCGCAGAAGAAGATGGGATTCCCGAGCTTGTTCAAGAAGCCGCAGGCAAAGACCGCGTAAAGGACTAAGCGTTCATGTTCGGCCGTCGTTCCTCACCGCCGACCCAAACGGCGCCCACCCAAACCGCCCCGGTCGCGGCTGCCGCGAACCAGGCGGTGGAGGCTGCTGCTGCTGCCGCACCGAAGAGAGCCAGCGGGCCGGGCCGGCCCGGCGAGCTCGATGGTCGACTGCAGGAGATCAAGCAGAACGTCTTCAACGACCTGATTTCGACGGTCGACCTCGCCGAACTGGCGAAGCTCGACCACAAATCGGTCCGCGAGGCGATCGGCGAGGTGGTGGCGGAGATCATCAATCTCCGAAACCTGACCATCAGTGCTGCCGAACAGCAGCTGCTCGTCACCGATATCTGCAACGACGTCCTCGGCCTGGGTCCGCTCGAGCCCCTGATCGCCCGCGACGACATCGCGGACATCATGGTCAACGGCCCGGACAAGGTCTACATCGAAGCCAACGGCAAGATCGAGTTGACGGACATCAAGTTCCGCGACCAGCAGCAGCTGATGAACATCTGTCAGCGCATCGTCTCGGCGGTCGGCCGGCGTGTCGACGAAGCCAGCCCGATCTGCGACGCGCGCTTGATGGACGGCTCCCGCGTCAACGTGATCGCGCCCCCGCTCTCGCTCGACGGCTGCACGCTCACCATTCGTAAGTTCAAACGCGATCGCCTGACGCTCGAGAAGCTGATGAATTTCGGCTCGATCTCGCCGGCGGGCGCCAAGCTGTTGCAGATCGTCGGCCACTGCCGCCTCAACACTATCGTGTCGGGCGGCACCGGTTCCGGTAAGACCACGCTGCTGAACTGCTTGACGCAGTTCATCGACAAGGGCGAGCGCGTCATCACCTGCGAAGACGCCGCGGAACTTCAGCTCCAGCAGCCGCACGTGGTGCGCCTGGAAACCCGTCCACCCAACCTCGAAGGCGTCGGCCAGGTCACCATGCGCGACCTGGTCAGAAACTGTCTGCGTATGCGACCCGAACGCATCATCGTCGGCGAAGTCCGCGGCACCGAAGCGTTTGACCTGCTGCAAGCCATGAACACCGGCCACGACGGCTCGATGGGCACCATCCACGCCAACAACCCGCGCGAATGCATCTCGCGTCTCGAGAACATGATCGCGATGGGCGGCTACAACCTGCCGGCCAAGACCGTGCGCGAGCAGATCGCCGGCTCGATCAACGTGATCGTCCAGGCGGCGCGTCTGCGCGACGGCTCGCGCAAGATCACCCACGTCACCGAGATCATCGGCATGGAAGGTGATGTGGTCACCCTGCAGGACCTCTTCATCTACGAGATCCAGGGCGAAGACGCCTCCGGCCGTATTGTCGGCCGCCACAAGTTCACCGGCCTGCGTCCGGCGTTCTGGGACCAGGCCAAGTATTTCGGCCGTGAACGCGACCTCGCGGAAATCATGGGAGAAGACGTTGATTGAGAACCTAGCCAAGCTCGATCCCATGATCATGGGCGCCGTCGGCGTCCTGGTGCTGGCCCTCATCATCGTGTCGTTTGGTCTGATGAACAGCCTCTACGGGCCGCGCGCCCGTTTGGAGCGGCGACTCAACACGGTCGCCGGCCCGACCGGTGGCGGTGGCGGCAAAGGCGGCCCCAAGACCCAGTCCGGCATGAAGCGCAGGGACATCGAGGCCAAGTTGAAGGCCGCCGAGCAGATGAAGCGCCAGCAGCGCGGCTACAAGCTGCAGGAAAAGCTGATCCAGGCCGGCCTCAAGACGACCCCCAAGCAGTTCTGGATGTACAGCATCGCCTGCGGCGCGGTGTTCACCGTACTCATCTACGTCGCCAGCGGCATCATCTACACCATCCCGGCTGGGCTGCTGGTCGGCACCTTCGGTATTCCGCGCTTTGTCCTGCGCTACCTGGTCAACAAGCGCCTGAAGGCTTTCACCGCCAATTTCGCGAATGCGATCGACCTTATCGTGCGCGGCGTCAAGACCGGCATGACCGTTGCGGAATGTCTTTCCATCGTCGGCAAGGAAATGCCGGATCCGATCGGCATCGAGTTCCGCCACATCACCGAGAGCATCCAGATGGGCATCACCCTCGAGGATTGCCTCAACCGCCTGATCACGCGAGTGCCGACCAACGAGGCTCGGTTCTTCACCATCGTGCTGATCACCCAGCAGACGACCGGTGGTAACCTCGCCGAGACGTTGGCCAAGCTGTCGAGCATCCTGCGCGATCGCAAGAAGATGCGCGACAAGATCAAGGCGCTGTCGAGCGAAGCGAAATCTTCGGCGTCCATCATCGGCGCCATGCCATTCGCGGTCGCCGGCGTCCTCAGCTTTACCGCGCCCGACTACGTCAGCCTGCTCATCACCACCAATGCCGGAAACTGGTGCATTGTGGTCGGCGCCTGCTCGTTCGGCACCGGCATCCTGGTGATGCGCAAGATGATCAACTTCGAAATCTAGGGATCGCCGCGCCATGGAGCAATTTGGAGTAGATTTTTCCGGCGGCTTCAACATGACCAGCATGATCGTGCTGATCGTGTTCGTGGCCACCATCGCGACGATCTTCGCCCTCGCCCTGCCCTTCATGCGCGGCGAGCGCTTCGAGCAGCGCCTGCGTGCTGTGCGCGAGCGCCGGCGCGCCCTGTCGACGGCCCAGACCCAATCCTTCCAGGCGCGCAACCGCCTCCAGGCGGTGCCGGACAAGGGCATCAAGGGGTTCGCGCTGCGCGGCATCAGCATGTCAGACCTGCTGGACGCCAAGGAGCTGCGCCTCAAGCTGGCGCGCGCCGGCAAGCGCAGCCCGAGCGCGGTCGCCAACTACCTGTTCAAGCGCATCGCGCTGCCGATCAGCTTCGTCATCATCGCCCTGCTCTACGCCTGGATCGTGTTCCCCGAGAAGCCGCTTGCGGTCCGCCTGGCGGGCGTGCTGGCGGCCGGCGCCATCGGCTACCTGACGCCGCAGATCCTGCTCAGCAACGCCATCACCAAGCGCCAGAAGCTGCTGCAGCGAGGCTTCCCGGACGCGCTCGACCTGATCGTCATCTGCGTCGAATCCGGCATGTCGATCGAAGCCGCCTTCAACAAGGTGACCGAGCAGATGGCCGAGCAGTCGCCCGAGATGTCGGAAGAGATGGGCCTCACCTCCGCCGAGCTCGCCTTCCTCAGCGACCGGCGACAAGCCTTCGAGAACCTCTCCGAACGCACCGGCCTGGCGTCCTTCAAGTCGCTCGCCACGACGCTGCTGCAGTCGGAGCGCTACGGCACCCCGATCGCGAACGGCCTGCGCGTGCTGGCGCAGGAAAACCGCGACACCCGCATGTCGTTGGCCGAGAAAAAGGCAGCCTCCCTGCCCGCTCAGCTCACCGTGCCGATGATCATCTTCTTCCTGCCGGTGCTGTTCATCATCATCGCCGCACCCGCCGGCATCCAGATCGTGGCAATGCTGTCGGACCGCTAGGCGCAATCCAACGCTCGGGGGTCCTCATGGCCGCGCCAGTCGCGGCCATGAGCGTTTTGGCACTGAGACATGACTGGCCTGCTTGACCGCTGTTACGCGCGAAGCGCTGCTGCACGCCAATCACATCCATTCCTTCGCTCCAGCGCTGAAGTTCGCAGAGCAATTTGCTAGCGCGGATGAACTGGCGGCACACAGAACGTTCAAAAGAGACCGCTTCAGGTCCGATCTCTGGCCCGATCCCGATTTTGACGAACGGTTCCTTAAGGCGCGGGACGAGGCCGAGAGACGTCGAATGAGATTCGGAAGTATCTGGGAAGGGCAGATAGAACCTTTTCGAGTGCACTACATGAAGATGCTGGTGCAAGCGCGCAGCGAGCTTCTACGAATGCGCCAACCATACGAGGAGGAGCGAGACGAGCTCTTTCGTGAAGAGGTCGATCGATTCTCATCCGATCTTTCTCAGTCCGAGGAGTGGGTGGGTCAAAAGAGATCGAAGTTCGGCAAGGCGGTCTTTGCCGCGCTGGAACCCGCCGCGGGCCTTTGGCTGGACCGGAAGCTGGCGAGCAAGGTGTCGCCCGTGTTCTCCAGGAACCTTGCACGAGACTGGAAGGCTTCGCTCCACATCAATGGAAGCCATTTGAACAGTCCTTACCGGAAGCCGTCGATCGATCCCGCGACAGGCGGGCCTGAACGTCGTGTCGGTCGATGTATGGCTGAACATTCGTCCGCTCAAGCCACGAGAGGACGAGTCCGGCAAACGTGCGGGATTGAAGTTCGATTGGCTTTTCCTAATCAGGCAGGAAGGATGCGCCGGAGGGTATGGACCTTTCGCCTCCCTGCGTGAGCTGGAGGCCATCCTCCGCATCTACATCAGGATGTTCCAGCTCATCGAGGCTGAGCTCGAGGCAGCCCTCGTCAAAGAGTCCGCGGAGCGCGCGCCTGACATCCCCGGCATTTGCCTCAAATGAAAACGGCGGCCGCTCCTTCCGGAGGAGGCCGCCGTTTCAGTAGGAAACGCGCGTCGGGGTTAGTAATCGAGTGGCGGCGGGGGCGGCGGCGGCAGGTCCTCGTCGCTCGAGGGCACTTCCGGCTTCACACGCGCCTTCTGGGTCGGCTTCACCGGCGGCTGCTCCGGCTTCGACAGGGACTTGTAGTATTCGATGTTGGCCTCGGCGACCGCCGGCGGCAGGTCCTTGCGGGCCAGGCGCTCGGCCGCCTCGGAGTCGCCCTTGAGGGCCATCAGGAGGGCCAGATTCTGGCGCGCCTGGGCGCTCGCGGACGGCTGGTCGGTGGCGATCTGCATGGTCTTCACCGCCTCGTCCAGGCGGCCCTGCTGGGCCAGGGACAGGGCCTTGTTGTTGAGGACGGTCGGGTTCTCCGGATCCAGGAACAGGGCCGCGTCATACTGCTGCTGGGCCTGCTCGTAGTCGCCCTCGTAGTCGTAGACCACGCCGAGCGAGGACAGGATCTCCCAGTTCAGCGGGGCGGCGGCCTTGGCGCGCTCCAGGGTCGGCTTGGCGAGGTTCAGCTGATCGGCTGCCAGATAGTCCTTGCCGAGTTCCAGCAGGGTCAGGGCGTCGTGCGCCTGGGCCATGGCGCCGCTGTTGAGCACCGCGATCGCCTGCTGCGGGTTGCCCGCGAAGCGCAGGTTGCGCGCGAGCGCCAGGGTGATCTGCTTGTCCTGCGGATATTTGGAATGGAGCGAGGCGTAGTGTTGCGCCGCCTCGCCATAGCTGGCATTGCGCTCCGACATCATCGCCGCCTGGCGCAGCGCCGGCTCGACATTGGCCTTTTCGGTCGGCGTCAGGTCGGTGGTGGTGGCCTGGTGCGGCGAGGACGGCACCGCACATCCGGCGAGGAGAACAGAAACGGCCACAGTGCCCAGCAATCGCGTCGTAAATCGCGCCATTTTCCCCTTACCTCTGCGGTTCTTAGCCTGCGTTAACTGATCGTTGAGGATGTTCTGGTGGAGTATCTCTCGACCAACAGCATGGCCCAACATGATGAACAAAACGTTTAAGAAGAGGGGATTGATGAGCATGGTCCGAACGACTTGGCTGCTTACAGCAGCTGCGGGCATTGCCTTGTCTACGGCAAGCATCGCCCACGCCGCGGACGCCCTGACGGTCGAACTGGACGGCGCCAGGATCCTGAAGCTGGACACGGCCGCCAGTGACATCGTCATCGGCAATCCGAACATCGCGGACGTCACGGTGCAGACGCCCAACCGTCTGGTCGTCATCGGCCGGGCGCCTGGCGTCACGCGCCTCATCGTCATGAGCGAAGGCACCATCACGATGGACACGCAGGTCGTGGTCCACGCGAAGAGCCTCAGCTCACAGGTCTCGGTGCTCGCGCCCGATGGCACCAACATCACAGAGACGGAGTTCGCCTGCGGCGACCGCTGCACCGTGGTTCCCGGCACCAAGCGCACCAGCGGTGGCGGCGGCGGCGGTGGCGGCGCCGGTGGCGGCGATGGCCCGATTCCGACCGAGCCGACCGTGGATCAGATTCCTCCACCGTCGCCCGGCGCCGGTGGCGGCGATGGCGGCGGCGAAGACCCGTCTTACTGATCGGGGAGCGTTGCGGAATCTGAACCGCAGCTGAACAAACCGGTCACGCCTTCTTGCGTTTAACGGCGGTGGCGAAGCGCTATCTATGAGTCCTCGACGAAACACAGGGGAGCTTCCGATGCAGCGCTTTGTCCACCGTCGTTCGATTCTACGAGCCATGAGCTTCGCTCTGCCGCTGGCCCTGCTGGCGCCGGCTGCCCTCGCCGATCAGCCCGGCCAGAACGGCGCGCCGGGCACCCAGCCGTCGGTTGCGGAAGCGCCGGACGCTGTCGACATCTTCATCGGTGAACTCGAGAAGCGAATCATCCGCAGCTACTACGAGCGGCAGCTGGTTACGTACCAGCAGAGCCCCGAGTGGCACGAGCACGAGAAGAACAAGGGCAAGAAGAAGAACAAGCACAAGGGCCTGCCCCCGGGACTCGCCAAGAAGGGCACGCTGCCGCCGGGCCTTGCCAAGCAGCTGGCGCGCAACGGCCACCTGCCCCCGGGCCTCGAGAAACGTTCGTTGCCGCACGACCTGATCGTCGAGCTGCCGCCGCTGCAGCCTGGATACAAGTACGTCATCGTCGACGACCGCGTGATGCTGATCAAGGCCGCCAGCAACCTCATCCTCGACGTGCTGACGGTCGCGGCGCTCGACCTCCTCGACTGATCCCACTCGCGCTCCGGCGCCAAAACCCACTATAGTGACGACGGCTCGGGCAACCCCCGGGCCGTCGGAGTTTTGGGGGTTCTCGCGCATGACCGACAAGCCTCAGGGCGTTCGCAAGCTGCTGCATATCGGCTGCGGGCCCAAGACACAGGCCAACACTCATCCGACCTTCCACGATCCCAAGCAGTGGGCGGAGACCAGGCTCGACATCGATCCCAACGCCAAGCCCGACATCGTCGCCTCGATGACCGACATGTCGATGGTCGAGAGCGAGCAGTTCGACGCCATCTTCTCCAGCCACAATCTGGAGCATCTCTATCCGCACGACGTGCCGACGGCGCTCGCCGAGTTCAAGCGCGTGCTGAAGCCGACCGGCTTCGCCCTGATCATTGTGCCGGACCTGCAGCGCGTCGGCGAGCTGATCGCGGCCGACAAGCTCGAGGACCCGGCCTACATGTCGCCGAGCGGCCCGATCTGCCCGGTCGACATGCTGTACGGGTTCCGCAAGAGCCTCGCCGCCGGCAATCTCTTCATGGCGCACAAGATGGGCTTCACCAGGAAGACCATTGCCCAATACTTCCTGCGCGCCGGCTTTGCGGCGGTCAGGGCCCAGCGCGACGGCTTCGATCTGTTCGCCCTCGGCTACTGTGACAAGCCGGAGACCGAGGCGGCGCCGCAGTCGCAGGTCAGGTTGCGCGAGTCCTTGCCGGTTTGACGCACCGCGGCCTTCAACACCCCCGATGACCAAGGAGCCGGCAGAGAGATCAGGATCATGAAAGAAGACTACTCCGCCTGGTTCAGGGGAAAGGACCTCACGACCGACTGGACCTCGCACAGTTTTTCGATATGGGCACCCCTGCTGGCGGCATCGCGGGACATGCCACTGGCGGTGCTGGAGATCGGGTCGTGGGAGGGCCGGTCCGCCATCTTCTTCCTGCAATATCTCAGGCGCTGTCACATAACATGCATCGACACCTTCGCCGGAAGCCCGGAGCACTTCCAGGATCCGGAATGGCAGGCCGCGCTTCCTCATATTGAGCAGCGCTTCGACTCGAATCTGGCGGAGTTCGGCGAACGTGTGGAGAAGCTCAAGGATACATCGGCGCGCGCGTTGGCGGGCCTGCAGGCCGAGGACCGGCGTTTCGACATTGTCTTTGTCGATGGCAGCCACCGAAGCGCGGATGTGGAGCTCGACGCGACGCTGTCCTGGCCGATGGTGCGCGAGGGCGGGCTGGTCATATTTGACGACTACGAATGGCCGTTGGCGCCCGAGCCGACGGAACGTCCGCGGCTGGGCATCGATGGGTTTCTATCGGGTCGCACCGGCGAGTATCGCGAGCTGCATCGCGGCTATCAGCTGATCGTTGAAAAGATCCGATCCTGATCGCAGCATCGCCCGTCATATTCAGGGCTGGCGGGCCCGCAGCGTGCGGCGGATGATCTTGCCGGTCGTGGTCATCGGCAGTTCGCTCACGAATTCGACCTCGCGCGGATATTCGTGCGCGGCGAGGCGCGTCTTCACATGGGCCTGGATCTCGCGGGCCAGCGCCTCGCTCGCTGCATATCCCTCTTTCAGCACGATGTAGGCCTTCACGAGTTCGGTGCGCTCGGGATCAGGCTTGCCGACCACGCCGGCGACGCGCACAGCAGGATGTCCGAGCAGGCAATCCTCGATCTCGCCCGGCCCGATGCGGTAGCCGGCCGAGGTGATGACATCGTCGTCGCGGCCGACAAACTTGATCCAGCCTTCCGCATCCATCACGCCGGTGTCGCCGGTCAGCAGCCAGTCGCCGGCGAACTTGGCCGCCGTCGCCGCCGGGTTGCGCCAGTATTCCAGGAACATCACAGGATCGGGCCGCTTGACCGCGATGTTGCCCAGCGTCCCCGCCGGTACAACCGCGCCGGCATCGTCCACGATCGCGAGCCGATGCCCCGGAACGGCGCGGCCCATGATCCCGGGGCGCGCCGGCATGATCCGAGCGCAGGACGAGACGATCATGTTGCATTCGGTCTGGCCGTAGAACTCGTTGATGGTGAGGCCGAACACCCGCCTGCCCCACTCGATCAGCTCGGCACCCAGCGTCTCGCCGCCGCTCGCGATCGAGCGCATGGCGAGGCGTTTCGCGGGCTCGGGCGCCGCACGCATCATCTTCAGCGCGGTCGGCGGCAGGAAGGCGTTGCGGATGCCGAAATCCTGGATCAGCTGGAACGCCGCTTCGCCGGTGAACTTCTCGAACCGTCGCGCCACCACCGGAACGCCGTCATGCAGCGCCGGCAGCAGCACGTCGAGCAGGCCGCCGATCCAGGCCCAGTCCGCCGGGGTCCAGATCTTGTCGCCGGGCTGCGGCAGCAGGTCATGACTCATCTCGACGCCGGGCAGATGACCCAGCAGCACGCGATGCGCATGCAGCGCGCCCTTCGGCTGCCCGGTGGTGCCGGAGGTGTAGATGATGACGGCCGGGTCGTCCGCGGCGGTGTCGACCGGCTCGAACGTCGCCGGCTGATCCACGAGCGCGGCCGCAAGGTCACGGCAGCCCGGCGCGTCGCCGTCGATGCAGAGCACGTGCTTGAGCTCCGGCAGATGGCCGCGGATCTCCGCCAGCTTGGCAGCACCGATCCGGTTGGTGATCGCGGCCTTCGCGCCGGAATTGACCAGCCGGTATTGCAGCGCCTCGGGTCCGAATAACGCGAACAACGGGACGGCGACGGCCCCCAGCTTGTAGGCCGCGATGTGGCCGACGGCGGTCTCCGGCGCCTGCGGCAGCAGCACGGCCACGCGATCGCAGCGTGCGACTCCCAGCTGGCTCAACAGATTGGCCAGGCGGTTCGACCAGTCGCGCAATTCGCAATAGCTGTAGTCGCGGGCCTGGTTGTCCACGCCGACGAATGTCAGGGCGATGCGCTCCGGCTCCCGCGCCGCCCAGCGGTCGCACACATCAACGCCGATGTTGTAGCGCTCTGGCACCTGCCAGCGGAAATCGCGGGCAAGCGCGGCATAGGTGTCGGCGGCAGGCAACATAGGCAGAGTCTTACTGTGCCGCGGCGCACGCGCAACCGGAAAGGGCCCGCGACACACGCCGCAGCAAACCGGTGGCGGGCGGCGGCAAAGGCTTTATGATGATGCCGACTGTGGCACTGGGGCAGGATCCGCATGAACAATCGGGTGAATTCGCTGGGCCAGCCGGTCGGCTATCAGGTGCCGCATTGGAAGGCGGTCAATCCGCCGCCGCGCGCGCCGATTGCCGGGCGCTATTGCCGGATCGAGCCGATCGACATCGACCGGCACGCCGCCGAGCTGTTCGAGGCGATCTCCGACGACGCCGATGGTCGCACCTGGACTTACATGGCCTACGGCCCGTTCGGCACGCTGCCGGAATACCGCGCCTGGATGAAGACGACCTGCCTGGGCGACGATCCGCTGTTCCATGCCGTCATCGACACCAGCACCGACAAGGCGGTCGGAGTCGCCTCCTATTTGCGAATCGACCCCAAGTTCGGCGCAATCGAGACCGGCCACATCCACTACTCGCCGCGCCTGCAGCGCACGCGCGCCGCGACCGAGGCGATGTACCTGATGATGCGCCGGGTGTTCGACGAGCTCGGCTACCGCCGCTACGAATGGAAGTGCGATGCGCTGAACGAGCCGTCGCGCAAGGCGGCGGCGCGCCTCGGCTTCAGCTTCGAAGGCGTGTTCCGGCAAGCCACCATCTACAAGGGCCGCAACCGCGACACCGCCTGGTTCGCGATCATCGACCACGAATGGCAGGCGCTGAAAGCGGCCTACGAGACCTGGCTCGATCCCGGCAATTTCGATGCGCACGGCAAGCAGCAGCAGAGCCTTGGCGCTCTGACGGCCGCCGCGCTGGGGACGCCAACCAGCTGACATAGCTGGCGTTCCTATAGATCGGTCGGCCTAGATCGCGGCATGCCCTTGCGGAACCGGGGTCTAATTGCTATGTATATCCCATCGAGTTTCGGCCGATCGCCTTGGCCTCGCCGCTTATAGCGCGCCTGACTGACGACTTTCTCCCCAGATCCTCGACTTGACTTGCCGCGTCAATAACGCGGCTCAAACACACTCGACTAAAGGATAATTTCTATGAGCACAGGCACCGTTAAGTGGTTCAACAGCCAAAAGGGTTTCGGTTTCATTCAGCCGGAGGATGGCAGCAAGGACGTCTTCGTTCACATCAGCGCGGTCGAACGCGCTGGCTTGCGCGCCCTCAACGAGGGCCAGAAGGTCTCCTATGACGTCGTTGCCGATCGCAAGACCGGCAAGTCTTCTGCGGACAATCTGCGCACCGTCTAAACGGCTGTGAGAACAACCATGTCGCTTTGACCACGGATGTACTGGCAAGGCCCAATGGTTTCGCGCCCCGCGCCTGGTTCTCCAGCCGCGGGGTTCTTGTTTGTTGAAGATTTCTCAAGGAATGGCATCCATGATCATGAGCCGCCTTCGTCCCCAGATCCAAGGCCGTCCAACCGGCGGACAAACGGAACCAGCGGAGAAAGTGCGTCCGGATCGCGCCGCGCGGGAAGCCATGAAAAAGGATCGTGAGCGCGACGCGACAGCGGCCATGAAGGAATACGAGGCCGAGAAGCGCGCCGTCCTCGCCAATACCGAACGCCTGCGAGCCCTGCGCCTGGCAAAAGAAGCCGGTCAAGAGCCCGCAAAACCAGCCAAGCCGGCCAAGGCGGCGAAGAAAGGTTCTTGACGATGCACGCTCTCGGCGATGGCCTCCGTGACGATATCATGTATCCGTCCGCCATCCCCTTTGTGCTCATGCATCTCGGCTGCCTCGCAGCCATCTGGTCGGGCGTGACGTGGTCCGCCCTTGCTCTTTGCGCCGCGCTCTATGTCCTGCGCATGTTCGCCGTGGTCGCCGGCTACCATCGGTATTTCTCGCATCGCGCGTTCGCGACCAGCAGGGCGTTTCAGTTTGTGCTTGCGGTCGTCGCGCAAAGCAGCGCTCAGAAGAGCGTGCTGTGGTGGGCGGCCAAGCACCGGCACCATCACCTCCACTCCGATACCGAAGAGGACGTGCATTCGCCACGCCGCAAGGGCTTTATTTATAGCCACCTCGGCTGGATCTTCGATCGCAAGCACGATCAGGCCGATCTCACCAAGGTGGCGGATCTCACGCGCTGGCCCGAGCTGGTGTGGCTCAAGAAATTCGAGTTGTTGCCGGCGGTGGTGCTGGGCGTCCTGTGCCTCCTGGTCGCGGGCTGGTCCGGCTTGGTGGTCGGCTTCCTGTGGAGTACGGTGCTGGTCTATCACGGGACCTTCTGCATCAACTCGCTGGCGCACGTGAGCGGCAGCAAGCGCTATGTCACCGGCGATGACTCGCGTAACAACTGGCTATTGGCGATCGTCACCCTCGGCGAGGGCTGGCACAACAACCATCATGCCTTCCAAAGCAGCGTGCGGCAGGGCTTCAAGTGGTGGGAGGTCGATCTGGCCTACTACGTCCTGAAGGCCATGTCGTGGATCGGATTGATCTGGGATCTCAAGACGCCGCCCGTGCACGTGCTGCGCAACGAGCAGAAGCTGGGGGCGCGCATCGTCAACCGCGCGGCTGAGCAGCTGGCGGCGCATTTCAATTCGGAGCGCATCGCCCAGGCGATCGCAGCGACGCTGCATGGTCCCGCCTTATCGAGCTTGCAGGAGAGCCTTGCGCGCGCCAGCGAGCGCACGAGCGAAGTACTCTCCACCTTTCACTTGCCGCAGATGCCGAGCCGCGACGAATTCGTGGCGCAGGCCAAGGCGATGTTCGCGCGCACCATCTCGTTGGACGAGATCGTCGACCGGGCATACGAGCTTGTGCTGGCGTCGGTCGGCACGCGCCTCGTACCGATAGCAGTGCCGGCGGCAGCGTCGCGCTAGACCGCGATGCTCATGGTCATCGGCTCCTCCATCTCGAGGTCGGTTCCGACCGAGGGGATCGGCTTGAAGTTGCTGCGATACTCCGCCGGCGTGACCCCGGTATAGCGCCGGAAGATCTGGCGGAAGAAGGTGACGTTGTCGTAGCCGACCGACGAGGCGATGCTCTGCACCGGCGTGACGCTCTCTTCCAGCATCTGGCGCGCGGCGGCGACCCGGAACATCTGTAGATAGGCGCCCGGCATCGCGCCGGTCGCCGCCTTGAACCGCCGCAGGAAATTGCGCCGGCTCATGCCCACCAGCCGCGCCAGCTCGTCGATCGACAACGCCCTGCTGAAATTGGCCTGCAGATACTCCTCCACCTGCCGGATCTTCTGGTCGGAGTGCGGCCGCGACACCGGCAGGATCGAATAGCCGGACTGATAGAAGCGCGGCATGTTGATCAGCAGCGCCTTTGAGCACTCCACCGCGATCTGGTGGCCGCACAGCTTCTCCACCAGGTAGAGGCTGAGATCGACCGAGGAATAGACGCCGCCGCTGCAAAAAATGCCGTTATCTTCGGTGATCAGCACTTCCGGATGCCAATCGACGCGCGGATATAGCTGCTCGAAGCGGCGGGCCACGCCCCAATGCGTGGTCGCGCGCCGGCCGTCGAGCAATCCGGCCTCGGCCAGGAAGGCGACGCCGGTGCATAGGCCGGCGATCATGGCGCCGCGCCGGTGCCACTTGCGCAGGAACGGCGCGAGCTCCGGAGCCTTCTGCGGCCATGCATTCGGTTCGAGGCCGGAGGCCGACACCATGATGAGGTCGCTACGCTCGATCGCATCAACCGAGGATTGCGGCGTGATGCTGAGACCATAGGCGCTGGTAACCGGCGCACCATCGATTGATGCTACCGAGATGCGGAAGCGCGGCTCCGCGCCGTGTCCGTCGAGCACGTTCCACATCCGCCCCGCGGCGTAGAACACCTCCATTGGCCCGATCGAGGTCGAGGCGTATCCGTCGTTCACCAAGACGATAGTCACATCTAACATTGGAAGCACCGCAGCATTGGTCCGAGGTTCCACAAGTATCGCTGAGTGGACGCGACTCTTCCAGCAGGTTTTACACCCTGGCACGATCGCGGCGGCTTAATGTCACTTTTCGGCTAGTGGTGCGCTTCTATTGCACCTAAATCCGTCAGCTTCCCGTCAGATTGATGAAATGTCCGCATACAGGGTGTGGAACCTTTGGGGACATCAGGCGAACCAATCACAAGGATCGGTTGCGGCGCAGCATCGACTCGTAGAGGGCCAAGCGGCCCGTTCTGGCGTTGCGCGCCGAGCGTGTGAGCCCTGCAGCGGCAAAGTCTCGAACGCCCCACCGACACATCGCGCGTTGGCACGATCGCCGTCCATCAATGTCACATTCCTGGCTTTTGGCGAATGGCCGCCTGCTGCATCTCTTGGGCCGCTGCGCGTGAGCGTGAAAAGGAGCGAGCGATGAGCTCGATCAAACCTGTGGTGCGAAGTGGACAAATCGTGCGGGCGCCAACGTTGCTGGATCTGGCGCACGCACTTTGGCGGCATGTACGGCCGCGGTCGCACGCGCGCACGCGAAAGCTCGCGACCTTGTCGGACCACCTGCTCGTCGACGTCGGACTGAATAGTCCGGGCTACGAGCAGCCGACCTGGGAGCGTTACATCCACCGGCAATAGGCAAAGAAGGAGAAATCCATGCCACGCTATCTCGTCGAACGCAGCTTTCCGCAGGGCCTCGGCCTCCCGCAGAATGCGGAAGGCGCGCAAGTCTGCATCAACGTCGTCGGAGAGAACGCCCAGGAAGGCGTAACCTGGGTCCACTCGTATTTCACGCCCGACCGCACCAAGAGCTTCTGCATCTATGACGGCCCGAATCCGGACTCGATCCGCAAGGCCGCACAGCGCACCAAGCTGCCGGTGGACAAGATCACCGAGGTACGCGTGCTCGATCCCTATTTCTTCCGCGTCGATTGATCGCCTGGCCTGCCGCCATCGATGACTGACGGCGGCAGGCCGGTTGCGGCATCCAGGTATTCCCGATCCTCACGGGACGGCCTTGGCGGGGCGTGCCCTCCGGCCGGCCGGCAATCACCTTGCAACCGCCACGACATCCTTCCTATGATCGCTGCTTCATAAAACTGTAGGGAGACTGTCATCATGGGAGCTCTTCGTCCGCTGGCAGCCATGGCGTTTTGCCTTGCCCTGGCCCCCGCAGCCCTGGCGCAGGACGCCAACGATAATCTGAACGCCGTTCTGTGGATGCAGAAGTCGGTCGAATACAAGGCCAATGCCGAGGCGGTCTTTGCGCTCGCCAAGATCCGCCTCGACCAGGCGCTCAAGGACAAGAGCTGGACCGCGGCGCCGGCCGAGCAGACGGGCGACTTCAAGAGCCTTTCTCCTGCCGTCGTGCTCGATGCCGATGAAACGGTGCTCGACAACTCCGGCTACCAGGCCTGGATGGTGGCGAAGGGCGAGACCTTCAACCCGAAGACCTGGACCCAGTTCGTCAACTCGCAGACCTCGACCGCCATTCCCGGCGCCGTCGAGTTCACGAAGTATGCGGAATCCAAGGGCGTGCGCGTGTTCTACGTCACCAACCGCACCAAGGTCGAAGAACCTGCGACGCGCGAGAACATGCGCAAGCTCGGCTTTCCCATGCAAGCCAACATCGACACCATCCTGACCGCCAAGGAGCAGCCGGATTGGGGCTCCGCCAAGGGCACGCGGCGCGCCGTCATCGCCAAGCACTATCGCATCCTGCTGCTGATGGGCGACAACTTCGGCGACTTCACCGACGCCTATAAGGGCAGCGTGGACGAGCGGCAGAAAGTGTACGAAGAGAACGCCGCCCGCTGGGGCCATGACTGGCTGATGCTGCCCAACCCCAGCTACGGCTCGTTCGAATCCGCGCCGTTCGGCGGCAACTTCAAGCTGCCGATCGAAGAGCAGCGCGCCGCCAAGCGCGGTGTGCTGGCGCCGTGGAGCGGGCAGTAGCACGAGATAGGAACCACGCCCCTTCCCATCCGCCTGGGAAGGGACGTTCCCGTGAGAATCAGCGGTTGCCCAGGTTCGCCATGGCTTCCTCGGCATGGTTCTGCAACATGCAGACCACTTTCACTCGGTCGCTCGAACCGAGTGATCGGCCGATCGCCGTCTCGGCCAAATGGGCCTGGCCCTGCATCGCACAGGCGGCCGGGCTCGTGTAGGCCTCAGGAACGCGCATGATTACGCGCGCGTTGTTCGCATCGCAATCCTTCAGGTGGGGGTCGTTGCGATCGAGCAGACAAGGACGAGGGCCGTCAGCATGACGACCTCGCAATCCGGGTCCGCCCCGGTTCCGATTGAACATTCATCGTAGGTGTTGGCATCGTGACCTCCTTCGGTTTCTGCCTGTGCGGGCAAGGGGCCACGACCGCCGTGAAGCCAGCGTGAAAGCGAGAAGCCGGTCGGCCGCGCATCGCCGTGGCCGGGTGAATTCATTGAATCGATGGAGTTATCTGGGGACTCCCGCGCGCCGCCCTAGGCGTTCGGCGGCGGCAAGCCGTTATCCGTCACGCCAGCTCCGCGATCACCTGGTCGGTGGTGCGCTGGCGGCAATAACCTTTGATCGCGCGCAGCGAGTTGTCGTGCCGCTCCTGGCTGTAGGTCAGGCAGGCGTCGGTCACTTCGGTCACCAGGTATCCGAGATCGCACGCATCGCGGACCGCGGACTCCACACATTGATCGGTGATGAGGCCGCTGATGACCAGTTGCTTCACGCCGAGATTGCGCAGCAGGTAGTCGATGTGGGTGGAGACGAACACGCTGGAGGAGGACTTGGGCAGGCAGATCTCATCATCGCCGGGCCGAAGCTCGTCGATCACCTTGCCGTCCCACGAACCCTTGGTCACGTTGAAGCCGCTGATCTTGTAGTCGAGGCTGCGGTCGCGTCCGTCCTTGGTCAGGCTCTCGATCGTGGTGTAGAGCACCTCCACCTTGGCCTTGCGGAACGCGGCCTGCAGGCGCTGCATGTTGGGAACGACGCGCCCGAAAAGCTCGCGGAAATACCAGCCGTACTTCGCCTGGAACTCGGCTTCGGTAATGTCGCGGAACTCCGACCCTTCCCGCTTAGCGGCGAAGTTCTGCACGTCGATGAACAGCAGCGCCGATTGGGACAGCACCAGGGGAATTTCGCGGGAAAGAGTTTGCGTCATCTGTCATGTCTCTCAGAGTTCGTCATGTCGGAATGGGAGAACAGTCGCGCTTCATGCATCCCCTACCGGATAAATCCGCCGCGCATTCTCGCTGGCGATCAGCTGCACGATCTCGTCTGCTTCCTTGACCGTGCAGAAATCCTCCGCGATCCAGCGATCGAGGCGTTGCTTGACGCCGCGGCGGAACAGCAATTGGCCGAGATAGTACAGCTCGGACAATCCGAACGCGTCCGAGGAGTACAGCTGCTTGGTGAACTTCCCCATCTCCAGCGCCTCACCGAAGATGTCGGCGGAGCTGGGTCCGGTGTAGTTCTGGACGCAGCCGACGTCGTAGTAGACGTTCTGGAAAATCTCCGACAGCCAGCCGGCCTCGCGCTGGAACGGGTAGCAATGCAGCAGCGTGACCGGCACTTGCCACTTCTCCATCGCCGCGATGAAGTCGGTGAAGTGAGTCGGGTCGCAGGCATGCATATAGATGTCGGGATCGCCGAACCCGACATGGGCCTGCAGCGGGAACTTGCGCGCGCGGCATAGCTCCGCGCCGATCCACAGGCCATGGCGGACGATATCCACATTGTCCAAGCGCCAGCGTCCGCTGCCCTGTGCGACACGGAACCAGTCGCCGGCCGCCGCGATCACGTCGGCCTTGCTGGGTGCGCTCTGGTCGATCTTGAAGGTCGTGCGATAAGCGACGATAGTCTTGAGGCCGGCGGCATTCCTCGCGCGCGTTTCGAGCGCCGCAGCGAAAGCATCGGGGAACTCGCTCGCAGAGACGCCGCTTTTCGCGACCTCTTCCGCCACCGCTTCGATGCGCACGATCTCGTGCGCCGGCTTGCCCGCCACCCGTTCCATGTCCTCACAGGAAAAGATGGCGTTGGAGCGGTGGCCGGTGTCGACCAGCAGCCGCTCCAGGCCCGACGCTGCGAAGAACCGCCGGTTGACCTCCGCCGCGCCCAGTTCCAGCCGGCGCGCAACATAGGCCTCGCCGCTGCTCAAGGACTCGAGGTCCAGCACCGGCGCGCAGAAGCGGCGGATGACGAGGCCGAGCGGCTTCTGGAACTCGCTGGTGCCAGCGGGCGGCGGCAGGTAGCTCTCGCTGAACATCGCCTGGAAGCCCTTGTAGTCGAGCTCCGCCGGCGACACGCCATGGCAGTGATGGTCGATCAGCGGCAGATCGAGCGAAATCTCAGTAGGCATCGTGATATCGCTTGCACATGTAGTCGGCATCCTGGTCCGTGAACATCGCAGCCTCGATGCGCTTCACCGCCGTGTAGGCGGTGTACAAGGTCGGCGACAGCCACGACTTCACCAGCTCGTCCGCCTCCAGCACGTCGAGGGCCTCGGCGAGCGAAGACGGCAGCGCGACGATGTTCAGCTTCTCGCGCTCGTCGTCCGACATGTCTCCCGGATCGCTGTTCACGGCCGGCGGCAGCGGCAGCTTCTCGCGCACCCCCGCGAGGCCGGCATTCACCAGCGCGCCGATCACCATGTACGGACTGGCGGTGGCGTCGGGGACACGGATCTCGAGGTTGAAGGCCCTGCTGCGCTTGATCGGATCGCGCTCGGGCGACGGGCAGACGCGGATCGAGGCTTCACGGTTCTGGACGCCGAACGCGTTGTAGCCGCAGCTCCAGTGATGCGGTCCCAGGCGGAGATAAGACACCGGGCTCGGCGCCATCAGCGCGCACAGTGCCGGCATGTGCCGCACCACGCCGCCGATGAAATGCTGCGCAACCTGCGAGATGTTGTTCGGCGCGTCGACGTCGTAGGCCGCGTTGTTGCCGGCGTCGTCGCGGAAGCTGAAATGCAAGTGCGCGCCGTTGCCCACCGCCTCCGGTCGCGGCTTCGGCGAGAAACTGGCACGCAGGCCGAGACGCCGCGCCACTTCCCTGATCACCTCGCGCGTGATGATGGCGCGATCGCCCGCCATCGCGTCGATCGCCGGACCGCACGTGACTTCGTACTGCAGCACGCCGTATTCCGGCTCGATGGTCTCGGGAACGACCTTGGCCGCCAGCAAGGCCTTGGCGACGTCGCGTAGGAACTCGGCGTTGATGCGCACCTGCTCGAGCGAGAACGGCACGCACCAGTCGCGCGCGCCGCCGCTCAGCAGGAACTCATGCTCGAAGGCCCCCATGAACTGCAGGCCGGTCTCCTTTTTCAGCGCCGCCAGCGCCTGCTTCATAAAGCCGCGCGTACAGCAATCCCACACGGTGCCGTCGGGCATCATGGAATCGCACAGGAAGAAGTGGAGCGGGATGCCGTCGGGCCAGATGTCGATCTTGGTCTCGGTGTCGGCGACCGGCGTCTGCCGCACCTCCAGCATCGGTCCCCAGGGGTTGGGCGCGATATGCTCGAACGGCGTCAGCGCCTGGCCGGCCACGGCCCAGCCCAGGCCGTATTCCATGCGGCGCCGCATCTCGATCGACGGAACACCGCGCACGCGGGTCAAACCGACCAGATCGTTCCACGCCAGATAGGTGATATCGCCGTCAGCCATGCGCCCTCGAGTTTCGGATTGAACGACGTTGCCGGGGCACGTTAGATGGGAGGCATGGAATTATCAACCGACGGCCGGCGATGACGGACCTGCCCTACCGCCTCGTCAACGAGGACGGCCCTGCCGCCATGGTCATCATCTGCGATCACGCCAGCAACCGCGTGCCGGCGGGCTATGGCGACCTCGGCCTGCCGCCGGCAGCGTTCGAGCGGCATATCGCCTGGGATATCGGCGCCGCCGCGGTCAGCGAGATCCTGGCGCGGCGCTTCAACGCGCCGGCCATCCTCTCCACCGTCACGCGCCTGCTGATCGATTGCAACCGCCGGTTCGAGGATCCCAACCTCACGCCCGCGATCAGCGACGGCACCCAGATTCCCGCCAACCGCGACCTTTCCCAAGCAGAGCGCGAGACGCGCTGGCGCCTCTATCATCAGCCCTACCACGCTGCCATTGCGCAGGCGATCGACCGCAAGCTGGCACGCGGCCGTTCGCCGGTCGTGCTCGCCATCCATTCCATGACGCCGACCATGCGCGGCATCGCACGCCCTTGGCAGATCGCCGTGTGCTGGGACACCGATCAGCGCCTGAGCGCGCCGATGCTCGACGCCCTCCGCGCGCACTCCGGCATCGTGGTCGGGGATAACGAGCCTTATAGCCTGGACCCGAACGAGGATTATTCGGTGCCGTTCCACGCCACCCGCCGCGGCCTCGAGCAACTGCAGATGGAGTTCCGGCAGGACGAGGTCGCGGACGCAGCCGGGCAGCAACGCTGGGCCAAGCTGTTCGGCGATTGCCTGGAGCAGGTGTTGGGCCACTGACGCTGCGCGCCTAGCCGACCCTCGCCTTCAGGCGCGCGAGCCATTCCTCGACGCGGGTCCGGTTCACGCCCATGTCACCCTTGCCCCAGACCGATCGGCTGTAGATCGCGACCGTGGAGTGCCCAGCGTCGATCGGGACGAAGCGCACCGTGACCAGATCCGGGAAACGCAAAAGGCGCGTGCGCTGGACATAGTCGATCTGGATGTTGGTGACGTCGCGCCGCAGGATCTGGAGCCGCGGCTGCTCGGCCAGCATCTCATCCCAGGCCACCTGCAGCTGCTCGATCGGCACATCGAACACCGGCGCTTCGCCGTCGGTCTCGGTCGAGCACATGCCCTTGGGGCACAGCAGATACTGGTTGGGCACGGAATCGCGTTGCAGCGTCGCGAAATCGATGACCGGCACGTCGCCCACATAGAGCATGCTCTCCAGCGTCGTGCCCTCCCAGATCAGGGCCGCAATCGCGACCACAATGCCGATCACGATGATGAGCAAGGATCGGAGGAAACGCCTCATCGAACCCGTCCTTGAACCGGATCGTGTTGGCGGACGCTGCGGATCATTTTTTTTGCCCTCTCGTCTTCTTAGTCTTCTTGCCGCGACCGGAGAGATCACCACCCGCCGCGCCACCCGATCCACCTTCGACCGTGGCGCGCCCTTCCGCCATCAGCCACTCTGCAACCGTCCGGGCCGCCGCGCTGCGACTCGTCGGTGACTGCACCAGATAATACGCTGCCTTGCCGATGGCCCGATCACGGAACAACGGCACCAATCTTCCCTCTTTCAGCAGAGGATCGATGATCGGCCGCCGGCCGATGCCAATTCCAACCCCGTCGAGCAAGGCCGGCACCACCAGTTCCGCCGAGCTCAGCTCGATCATGTTGGATGTTCGCGGCGGCTGCAAGCCGTGCGCGCCACACCACTCGGTCCACTCATCGGGATGTAGTGCATTGGAAATTGTGCGGCTGGTTTTCAGCAGCTCTGCCGGATCCTTGCCAAGAGTCCGGCGCATGAACTCGGCACTGGCGACGGGAAAGTACAGCTCCGGCATCAAGCGGTGCGCCTCGAGATCGCGCCACTGGCCGGCGCCGTAGCGAATCGCGAGATCAATTTGCTCGCGCGCGAGATCGCATAGCCGGTTGGTGGCGACCAGCTGCAGATCGACCGACGGGTGGTGCTCTTGCAGCCTGGCGAGCCGCGGCATCAACCAAAAGGCTGCAATCGAGGTTGGCGCGGTGATGGTGACGCGCTGCCGGCGCGGCGCCGCCATCATGTCGTCGGTCGCCGCCTGGATCGCCGCCAGCGCCGGCCTGATCGCGCGATGGAAACGCGCGCCGGCCGAAGTCAGCCGCAGCTCGCGCCCGTGGCGCTCGAATAAGGCGGTGCCGAGATACACCTCCAACCGCTTGACTTGGTGGGAGACCGCCGATTCGGTGAGGCCGAGCGCGACCGCCGCCGCCCGCAACCGCCCCGAGCCCGACGCTTCCGCGGCGGCGAAGAACGATTTCAGCGGCGCAAAGGGCGGGAATTTCATGCGCTGATATTTGAACTTTCTTCAAGTATTGGTGCAAGCAAATTCGCTTATTTCCTGGGCCAGATTTACCCAGACTGAAGGCATCGCTGGAACAGATTTCATGGTGAAGCAATGACCTCGCAATCCTTCGCCTCCGCCCAGGGCCGCATTCGGTACGACGTCCAGGGCGCCGGCGCACCGGTGATCCTGGTGCACGGCACGCCGAGTTCTTCCTTCGTCTGGCAGAAGGTGGCGCCGCGTCTTGCGGGCCACTGGCAGGTGATCACCTACGACCTCGCCGGCTACGGCGACTCTGACAAGTATGGAGCGCAGGATGTGCGGCTGCGCGCGCAGGCCCACGTGCTGGCCGAACTGATCGCGCATCTCGGCCTCAAGCGGCCGAACCTGGTCGGCCACGATTTCGGCGCCGCCATCGTGCTCGGCGCGCATCTGGTGGAGGACGTGCCGGCCGCGAGCCTCACCATCATCGACGGCGTCACGCTCAATCCCTGGGGCACGCCCTACTCGCTGCTGGTGCGCGCCAATGTCGGCGTGTTCCAGGCGCTGCCTGCCTATGTGCATGAGGCGATGCTGGCGGCCCATCTGCGCTCCGCCGTCAGCCGCGTCCTCGACGACGCCACTTTGCAGGCGCTGCTCGCGCCGTGGACCGGCGACATCGGCCAAGCCGCCTATTATCGCCAGGTCGCGCAGTATGACCACGATTTCACCGGCTACTTGGAGACGCTCTACCCGCGCACCAAGGCGCCGACCCAGATCCTGTGGGGCGCCGAAGACCGCTGGATCGCGCCGGAGACCGCGCCGCGCCTGCAGGCGCTGATCCCGGGCGCGCGGCTGTCCTACCTGCCCGACGCCGGCCACTTCGCGATGCTCGACACGCCGAACTTGGTGGTGGAGCGGATCGCGGCGTTTTTGGATCAAGCCGGATAACGGCCCCTCGCTCCATCATGGTCGCGCTTGGCACGGCCACCACGAGTCTACGTGCCACCTTCTGGTCTAGCCCATCGAAGCTCGTGGATGGTCGGACCAAGTCCGACCATGACAATGAGGGGAGAACGGTGGTGCGCTAGCGCAACGGCACGCCCAGCTTCTTCGTCCACCCAAGGCCCTCCTTGGTGCCGGCGCGCGGCAGGTATTCGGCGCCGACCACGCCGTCATAGCCGATGCGCTCCAGCGCATCGAACACCGCGCGGTAGTTGATCTCGCCTTCGTCCGGTTCGGCGCGCGAGGGGACGGCGGCGATCTGCACGTGGCCGATCAGCGACAGCAGCTTTTCCAGCCGCATGATGATGTCACCGTCCATGATCTGCAGATGGAACACGTCGAACAGCAGCTTGACGTTCGGCCGGTCGACCTCGCCGATGATGTCCACCGCCTGCTGCGCGTGGGTCAGGAAATAACCCGGCGCCGAGCGGGTGTTGAGCGGCTCGATCACCAGCGTCACGCCCTTGTCTCGCGCCTTGTCGGCGCCGCGGCGCAGGTTGTCGACGAAAGTGCGATGCGCCGTCGCCGTCACCGGAACCTTGCCCGCCATGCAATGGATGCGCGTGGCGCCCAGCGCCGAGACGTAATGCAGCGACTGGTCCAGCGCCGCCTGGAAATCCGCCTCGCGCCCCGGCATTGCACCGAGCCCGAAATCGCCGGCGTCGAGATTCCCCGGCGCGGTATTCACCATCACCAGCGACAACCGGTTGCGCTCCAGCCGCTCTCGTAGCGCCTCGACGGGATTGTCGTACGGCCAATGGCACTCGACCAGCTTGAAGCCAGCCTCGGCGGTGGCGGCGAAGCGATCGAGGAACGGCAGTTCCTTGAACAGGAAGGAGATGTTGGCGGCAAAGCGGAGCATGCCTCCTGCTTACGCCGCCTCGCCCTCGACCGCAATCAGCAGCTTGCGCAGGATGTCGGAGAGTTGCTCGCGCTCCTCGACCGTCAGCACTGAATTAAGCGACCGGTGGCGGGCGACCTGCTGCTCCAGGGCTCGGGTGATCAAGGACCGGCCCTTCTCGGTGATTGAGACCCGGCGCGCCCGACGGTCCTCGGGATCGGTCTGCCGGTGGATGAGGCCGCGCTCATCGAGCTGATCCAGCAGCGGCGTCATGGCGCCGGAGGTCAGGATCACCGCCCGCGCCAGCTCGGACACCGTCATGGACAACGGGTCTCGGGTGCGCAGCTCGGCCAGCACCTGGAATTGACCGGCCTTCAGCCCGGCATTGACGCTGATCTCGGCCAAGCCCCGCTCCAGATACGCGGCCAGACGCGTCACCCGGGCCAGGTTCGCGGTATCAGCGAGCTGAGCAGCACGCCCGCCTTTTTGGCGTTCTGCCTGGCCGCGGTCGATAAAGTCTTGAATAACATCCATTTTTATATCTCTGTATCAAGATATCATACATCAAGATAACTAGGAAGTCCCATTTTCTGGGAATCCGGGCAAACATTGGGCATGGATGCGATCGCGATTCTCGACATCGGCAAGACCAACACCAAGGTCACCCTGGTAGCCGGTGCCCGTGTGATCGAGCAGCGGCGCCGGCACAGCGAATCCCACCCGGCGCCGCCCTATCTGCACCTCGCCAACGACCGGATCTGGGAGTGGGCGCTGGAGCAGCTTGCTGATCTGGCCCGTCGATTCAACATCACGGACATCGTGCCGGTCGCGCACGGCGCCAGCGTCGCGCTGATCGACGATGTCGGGCTCGTCCTGCCCATGCTGGATTACGAGCTGGACATCTCCGACTTCGATTCCGAATACGACCGGCTCGCGCGCAATTTCACCGCGAGCGGCTCACCCCGCCTGCCCTGCGGCCATAACACTGGCCGGCAGCTGTTCTGGCTGCAGCGCAAGTTCCCGGAGCAGTTCGCCCGCGCCAAGGCGATCGTCGGCTATGCGCAATACTGGTCCTTCCTGCTGAGCGGCGTTGCGGCCAGCGAGCACACCGCGCTCGGTTGCCATACCGATCTATGGCAGCCGCGCGCCGAGGATTTCTCGCCTCTGGTGGACAAGACCGGCTGGCGCAAGCTGATGCCGCCGCTGCGTGGCGCCGGCGACGTGCTTGGGACGATCCGGCCGGAGATCGCGGCGCGCACCGGACTCTCGCCACACTGTCGCATCCGCTGCGGCATCCACGACAGCAACGCCACCTTCCTGCGCTGGCGCTTGCGGCTGCAGGAGCCGTTCACCGTCGCGTCGAGCGGCACCTGGATCATCCTGCTGACCGCTGGCGGCACGCTGCCGGCTAATGGCGAGCATCTCGATTGCCTGGGCAACGTCGACGCGCTGGGCAACCTGGTGGCGAGCGCGCGCTTCATGGGCGGGCGCGAATACGAACTCATCAGAGGCGACGCCGCGGACGATCCGGAGCCGCCGGTAGAGCGCCTTGCCGCGCTCGCCGCCAACCCTTGCTTCGCCCTCCCCGCCTTCTCCGACCAAGGTGGCCCGTTCGCCGGCACACACGGCCGCTTCGTCGATGCGAACGGCGACGATGCGATTCCGTGGCGTCGCGCCACTTTGGCCGCGCTCTATGCGGCGCTCATGACGGACCTGTCGCTGGACCTGGTGAGTGCGCGCGGGCCGATCCTGCTCGAAGGCCCATTCGCGGCGAATGAAACCTACATCACCGCGCTGGCGGCGTTGCGGCCCGCGAGCGAGTTGCGGCCCAGCCTGGATGCGCATGGCACCAGCCTCGGCGCCGCGATGCTTGTCGACCCCGGCATGCGGGCCGACATGCCTGCGCCGCTGACGCCGCCCGACCTCGATCTCGGCCTCTACCGAGCGCGCTGGCGAACCTTTGCCGGAGCCAAGCGGCTGTTTGGTCCGGACACCCAGTTCTTCAACTGACGCGACTTTTGCAAATCGCATTCCCTGTGCTTTAGTGCAGCCGCACGACCAGAACGTCAGGGGACGGCATGGCTTACTTCCTGGGCATCGATGGCGGGACCGAGAGCATCCGCGCGATCCTGTTCGATCCCGAGGGCCGGCCCAAGGGCTCGCACGCCAGCGCCTATCAGACACAGTTCCCCAATCCGAGCTGGGCCGAGCAGGACCCGCAGGATTGGTGGCGCTGCCTGGGCGAAGCGGTGCGCGGCGCGGTCGCGGCGGCCGGCGCCTCCGCCGATCAGATCATCGCGCTGTGCGTGGACACCACCTGCTGCTCGGTGGTGGCGGTGGATGCGGACGGTGCGCCGCTGCGCCCCGCAATGATCTGGATGGACGTGCGCTCCGCCGCCGAAGCCGCCGACGTTGGTGCGAGCGGCGACTCTGCGCTCCGCATCAACAGCGACGGACGCGGCCCGGTCTCCGCCGAGTGGATGATCCCGAAATCGCTGTGGATGAAGCGCAACCAGCCGGAGCTGTTCCAGCGCGCCGCGCGGGTGTGCGAATACCAGGATTACATCAACTGGCGCCTCACCGGCCGCTGGGTCGCGTCGCTCAACAACATGGCGGTGCGCTGGCACTACCAGAGCCGCCAAGGTGGCTTGCCGTCGTCGCTGCTGGCCAAGCTCGGCCTCGCCGAGCTCGAGCAGAAATGGCCGCCGACCATCGTGCGGCCGGGCGACGTCATCGACTCCCTCAGCAAATCGGCGGCAGAGCATCTGGGCCTCAAGGCCGGCATTCCGGTGGTGCAAGGCGGCGCCGACGCTTTCATCGGCGTGATCGGCCTTGGCGTCACCGAACCTGGAGAGATGGCGCTTATCACTGGATCGTCGCATCTGCATCTCGGCATCGCCGCCAAGGAAGTGCATGGTCCAGGCATCTGGGGCACCTACATGGACGCGGTCTATCCCGACAAGCCGGTGATCGAAGGCGGCCAGACCTCCACCGGCTCGGTGATCGCCTGGTTCAAGCGCCACTTTGCGCCCAACACAACCTTCGATGCGTTGAACGAGGAAGCCGCCGAGATCGAGCCGGGCTGCGAAGGGCTGCTGGTGCTGGACCATTTCCAGGGCAACCGCACGCCCTACACCGACGCTCTGTCGCGCGGCGCCATCACCGGCCTGACGCTGAAGCACACGCCGGCCCACGTCTATCGCGCGATCATCGAAGGCATCTGCCTCGGCACCAAGCTGATCGTGGAGAATTTCGGCACCGCCTTCACGCCCAAGCGCATCGTGGTGGCGGGCGGCGCGACCCATTCGCCGCTGTGGCTGCAGATCCACGCCGACACCATCGGCGCCCCGCTGCAGCTGACCGAGGTTGCCGACGCGCCGGCGCTCGGCTGCGCGATCCTCGCCGCCCATGGCGCCGAGCGCTTCGGCAGCATCGAGGAAGGCGCCAAGGCCATGGTGCGCACGGCGCGCACGATCGAGCCAAATGCCGCCAACGCTAAGCGCTATGACGCATTCTATCCGCAATACCGCGAGCTTTACGCCGCGCTGAAAAAGGTACGTGAAACCAAATGAGTGCCGACAACAAGCTGCTCCACGCGCTCTATCGCGACATGCGCCGCATCCGCTCGCTGGAGGAGCGGGTCAGCGAGCTGTTCGTGCGCTCGGAAAGCGCCGGCTCTATGCTGCACCTCTCAATCGGCGAAGAAGGAGTCGCCGGGATCGTGCGCGCCATGGACAACCTGGACAGCTTCACCACGCACCATCGTGGTCACGGCATCTTCGTCGCGCGCGGAGCCGAGCCGGCGCGCATGCTGGCGGAGATCGCCGGCAAGGCCGACGGCTATTGCCGCGGCAAGGGCGGATCCATGCACATCGCCGACATGGGCCTCGGCCATCTCGGCGCCAACGCCATCGTCGGCGGCGGCATCGCGCACGCAGTCGGCGCCGCCCTCGCCTACAAGCGCAAGAAACAGCCGCGCGTCTCGGTCGCTTTCTTCGGCGACGGCGCGATGCAGCAGGGCATCCTCTATGAGAGCATGAACCTCGCCGCGCTGTGGTCGCTGCCCGTCGTGTTCGTCTGCATCAACAACCAGTACGGCATGGGCACGCGGGTCGACCGCGCCACCGCCAACCTCGCCTTCGATGAGCGCGCCCGCGCCTTCGGTCTCGACGGCATGATCGTCGACGGTACCGATGTCGAGCTGGTGCATGAGACGGCCGAGCGCATGATCGGCAACGCGCGCCAGGGCAGGCCGGGGTTCCTTTCCATCACCTGCTACCGCTTCTACGGCCACGCGCGGATGGACAAGAGTCCCTATCGCGATGCCGACGAGGAAGCAGCCGGCCGCGCTCGCGACCCGCTGGGCAAGGCCCGCACGCGGCTGATCGAGCGCGGCGCCAAGGCGGCGGAGTTGGACGCACTGGATGCCGAGGTCGCGGCCGAAATGGACGCGGCGCTGGAAGCCGCGGTCCAGTCCGCGCTGCCGCCGGTCGACACCATGTTCGAGGATGTGTTCGCTCCAGACCAGCCGAAGCCGACGCCCTTGCGCACGCGGCTCAACGCGATGCTGTCGGAGGCCACGCGATGAGTGCGGTCGACACCACCTATCGCGAGGCGCTGCGCCAGGCCTTGATCGACGCCATGAACCAGGACCCCGACATCGTCGTGCTGGGCGAGGAGGTCGGGCTTTATGGCGGCGCCTATGGCGTCACCAAGGGCCTGATCGACCAGTTCGGGGCGGAGCGCATCCTGGATACGCCGATCTCCGAAGCCGCCATCGTGGGCGCGGCGATCGGCGCGGCGATGAGCGGCCTACGCCCGGTCGCCGAACTCATGTATGTCGACTTCGTCGGCATCGTGATGGACCAGCTCGCCAACCAAGCCGCCAAGATCCGCTACATGTTTGGCGGCCAGATCGGCGTGCCGATGGTGCTGCGCAGCCAAGGCGGCACCGGCCGCTCGGCAGCCGCGCAGCATTCGCAGTCGCTGGAGGCGTGGATGGCGCATATCCCCGGCCTGCGCGTCGCCATGCCGGCGACGGTCAACGATGCCTATCATCTGCTGCGCCACGCGCTGACGCTGCCCGATCCGGTGGTGTTCCTGGAGCACAAGGGGCTCTATGTGCAGAAGGGCACGATGGATCCGGCCAAGGCCGATGCGCCGTGGGGCAAGGCGGTGGTGCGTCGCAGCGGCACGGACCTCACGATCGTCACCTATTCCAAGATGGTGCTGGAATCGCTCGCCGCGGCCGAGCAGCTCGCCGCGCAAGGCGTCTCAGCGGAAGTGATCGACCTGCGCACCCTCAATCCGCTGGATGACCAGACCGTCGCCGCCTCGGTGCGCCGAACCCACCGCGCGATGGTCGTGACGGAGGCGCATCTGACCGGCGGCTTTTCGGCGGAGCTGTCGGCGCGCATCCAGGAATCCTGCTTCGATCACCTGGAGGAGCCGGTCGCGCGCGTTGCCGGCGAGGACATCCCAATTCCGGTCTCCCCGGCGCTGGAGCGTGGCTCCGTGCCGAACGCGCAACTCATCGCTGAGACCGGCTTGTGGCTGGCGCGCAGAACGGCGCCGGCCTGGGCTGCGCAATAATGGCCGAGGTTGATCTGCCGCTGCCGCGTCTGGGCGAGACGATGGAGGAAGGCCGCATCGTCACCTGGCTGAAGCAGCCGGGCGACCGCTTCAAGCGCGGCGAAATCCTGCTCGAGGTCGAGACCGACAAGACCGTGGTCGAAGTGCCGGCGCTGCAAGACGGCGTGATGGTCCGCCATCTCGCCGCCGAAGCCGACATGATCCCGGTCGACGCGCCGATCGCGCGCATCGAGGTCGCCAGCGCGCCAGCAGCCTCGGCGGCGCCGAAGCAAGCGGCGAAGCCCGTGGCCACTGTGCCGGCTCCGGCGCCGCAGGCAACTCCGTCGCCGAGCAACGGCGGTCTGCGCGCCAGCCCGCGCGCCCGCCGGCTCGCGCGCGATCGTGGCGTCGATCTGGCCGCGCTCACCGGCAGCGGCCGCAACGGCCGCATCAGCGGCGACGATGTGCTGGCGACGGGAGCCACCAAGGATGCGCTCGCTGCAAGCGCAATCCAGGTCGCCACCATCGCCGGCACCATCCAGGTGCGCGAATGGCCGGCGATCGGGCAGCGGCGCGGCGACGCGTTCCTGATCCACGGCCTGTTCGCCGATGCGGAGTCCTACACGCTGCTCGCGCGGCGCCTCGCCAAGGGCGGATTGCGCGTCCTCGCAATCGATCTCCCCGGCCATGGCGGCAGTGATGCCACCGGAACCACGCTCGACCAGCTGGTCGATACGACCGCGACGGCACTGCGCGCGCTCGCCGTCGGTCCGCTGCGTCTAATAGGTCACTCCCTCGGCGCCATGATCGCCGCGAAGATCGCCGCCGAGGGCGAGGTCGCGCTCGATCACCTGCTGCTCCTGGCTCCGGCCGGGCTTGGCAAGGAGATCGATGCCAGCTTCATCGATGGCATGATCGCCGCCGACAGCACTGCCGATCTGGCAGGCCAACTGGCCAAGCTCGATGGCGGCGCGCTGTCGCCCAGCTATCTGCAGGAACTGCTGGCGCGCATCCAGTCGCGACGTCCGATGCTGCGTGCGCTCGCCGACTCGATCAACGAGGGCGGCGCTCAGCGCTATTCCATCATTGCCGATCTCGAGGGCGTGAAAGTGCCGGTGACCGCAATCTTCGGTCTCGAGGACCGCGTCATTCCCTGGCAGCATGCGGCGCAGCTTCCGGCACACGCCGCGGTGCACTTCGTAAAGAATGCCGGCCACATGCCGCACTGGGCGGCGCCCAATCTGGCCGCGGACCTGCTGCTGCGCCGCCATTAGGGCGCAGCGCGGAACCTTTCGCACCCCTCAGCCTTTTACTCAGAGCGTGACACCTGCCCTCGGGGCAGCCGTGGGTCCATTTTTGGTGGAGAGTTGGGATGAACATCTTCTACATCATTGGCGTCGTGGTGGTCGTGGCCGTTATCCTTGGTTACCTGGGCCTCCGCTGAGATCGTCTTCGATACCTTTTCCGTCGTTGCCGTGGCGAAGCCCGGCAATGACGGAAAGAGGCCCTACCCCGCGTTCCGCAAGAAGATCTCCCGGTCCACCGCAAAGTTCGCGAGCAGCGGCAGGCTGGCGCCGCCGATGGCGCGCGCGTCGCTGCCGATGGTGCCTTCGACGATCGCGAACGGCGACAGGCCCTGCTGATCGAGCAGCGCGACCTGCTTGTTGGTCTCGTGCACCAGGCGTGCACGCACGTCGGGGGGACATGCGGCGTCGATGATCGCAGCCTCGAAATCCACCACCGACACGCTCGCGACGATTGCCTGTGCGAGATGGCTGGCGGAGTCCTTGATCCACAGGTCGAGCGGCTGGCCGATCTCGCCCCAGTCCTGCGGCACATTCCAAAGCATGGAGGGATCGCGCCCCTGGTTGCTGATCAGCTGCTCCAGGCGGTAGAGCGAGGCCGAGCGGATCAATTGCACGCCAAGCGGCCCTTCGCCGCTGACCGGCATGGAACCGAGCGCGCCGGCATTGCCCGTGCGGCCCTGGTACAGCATGCCGTTGAGCACAATGCCGCCACCGATGAAAGAGCCGATGAAGAAATAGACGAAGTCGCGATAGCGGTTGCCGATGCCGAAGGAAAGTTCCGCCGCGCAGGCCGCGGTGGCGTCGTTGCACAGTTGCACCGGCCAGCTCGACAGCTTCGCTACCTCGCCCACCAGATCGAACGCGCGCCATATTTGCAGCACGTCGCGCGGCGCGCCGATCTCCTTCTCCCAGTTCCACAGTTCGAACGGCGTCGCGATGCCGAGGCCGGAGATGCGCGCGCGCTGCGCCGGCTTGAGGTCGCGCTCCAATTCCTCGATCCCCGCGCGCACGAAGGCGAGCGTGGCCGCCGGCTCGGGATAGCGGTAGGTGCGATGCCGGCTCGCGCGCACCTTGCCCATCAGATCGATCAGCACCAGGTCCGCGCTGCGCCGCCCGACCTTGAGGCCGATCGAATAGGCGCCATCGGGATTGAGGCTGAGCGGAACCGGCGGCTGGCCGATGCGCCCGCGCTGCGGCCGCTGGCGCAGCAGCAGGCCGTCCGCCTCCAGCTGCTTCACGATCACCGACGCCGTCTGCGCGCTGAGGCCGGTCACGCGCGCGATTTCCGCCTTCGGCAGGCTGCCGTAGCGCCGGATCAGCGCCAGCACCAGGCGCTCGTTGTAGAGCCGCACGCCCGATTGGCTGCCGCCGCGTGCCAGATCGCCCGGATGGGCGGGTGCCTGATACGCCAGCGGTTCGGAATCGGCTTTTGCCATCGATCTACTGTTGTTTTCGACCTGGCCTGGACGGCCTTACACGTTGAAAGATCGCCACTTTCAGGTTCTGGGTCAATAACTAAATCCGCGTGATTTAATTATTGACTCCACGTGAAACATTGTCTGGAATGGCCGCGGTGGCCGGGAGCCATTTGAATGGGATGCGCGTCCCCGCGAAGGGCCGCCGGCCGCGATTAGACGCCAATCAATGCTCACCCCTGAACGGGGAACCATGGGAGGACTCACGTGAAGATATCATTCCGCCGCGTCAGAAATTTCGCCTTGGGCACGGCCCTCGGCACCACCTGCCTCGCCTTCGTCAGCAGCGGCCCTGCCCTCGCCGAGGACATCATCGTCGGCCTCATCACCAAGACAGACACCAACCCCTTCTTCGTGAAGATGAAGGAGGGCGCGGAGGCCAAGGCCAAGGAGCTTGGCGTCGAATTGCGCTCCTATGCCGGCAAGGTCGACGGCGACAACGAATCCCAGGTCGCCGCGATCGAGAGCCTGATCGCCGCCGGCGCAAAGGGCATCCTCATCACGCCCAGCGACACCAAGGCGATTGTCACCTCGGTCGAGAAGGCGCGCGAGGCCGGCCTCCTGGTGATCGCGCTCGACACGCCGCTCGAACCCATCACCGCAGCGGATGCCACGCTGGCGACCGACAATTTCAAAGCCGGCGAGCTGATCGGCCAGTGGGCCGCCGCGACCCTCGGCGACGGGGCGAAGGATGCGCGCGTCGCTTTCCTCGATCTCGCGGCCAGCGAGCCGACAGTGGACTACCTGCGCGACCAGGGCTTCATGAAGGGCTTCGGCATTGACATCAAGAACCCGACCGACATCGGCGACGAGGACGATCCGCGCATCGCCGGCCACGACGTGACCGCCGGCAATCCGGAGGGTGGCCGCAAGGCGATGGAGAACCTGCTGCAGAAGGACCCGACCATCAACGTCGTCTACACCATCAACGAGCCGGCGGCGGCCGGCGCCTACGAGGCGCTGAAGGCGGTGGGGCGCGAGAAGGACGTGCTGATCGTCTCGGTCGACGGCGGCTGTCCAGGCGTGAAAGATGTCCAAGACGGCGTCATCGGCGCCACCTCGCAGCAATATCCGCTGCTGATGGCCTCGATGGGCGTGCAGGCCGTGGTCGACTATGTGAACACCAAGAAGAAGCCGGAGAACACGCCGGGCCTCGACTTCTTCAACACCGGCGTCGAACTCATCACCGCCAAGCCGGTCAGTGGCGTCCCGTCGCTCAGCGTCGAGGAAGGCCTTGCGAAGTGCTGGGGTTGAGTCCAGGCTTCCGTAAACCACACGCTCCCTGCCCTCCCCCCTTGTGGGGGAGGGTTGCGGAGGCTTAGCGAACAAAGTGAGCTTAGTCGGAGCTGGGTTGGGGGGTGCCCCCGCAAGGTCGGTGCTCGCAGAAGCGATTGATCCTGAGAGATTCGCGCACTGCATCACCCCCATCCCAACCTTCCCCACAAGGGGGAAGGAGCAAAAGATCAGGGGAGTCCCGCATGAGCGGTGCCGATTCGGAATCCAGAGCTGGCGCGGCTGGCTACGAGCAGGTGCTCAAGAAAGCGGACCAGAGCGTCGCCTCGTTCGAAGAGGATGCCGAGACGCCGCTGCGGCGGCTGCAGCATTTTCTGCACGCGCATCCGACCGCGATCCCGGCCTTCGTGCTGGTGCTTGCGATCGTCCTGTTCTCGTTCATCGCGGGATCGAAATTCCTGCACCCGTTCAATTTCTCGCTGGTGCTCCAGCAGGTCACCATCATCGGCATCGTCGGCGTGGCGCAGACTCTGATCGTGCTGACCGCCGGCATCGATCTCTCGGTCGGCGCCATCATGGTCTTGAGCTCGGTGGTGATGGGCAAGTTCGCGATGGACGTTGGATTGCCGGTGCCCGTCGCCTTCGCCAGCGGCCTCGTGATCGGCACGCTGTGCGGTATCGTCAACGGCCTCTTGGTCACCAAGCTGCGCCTGCCGCCGTTCATCGTGACGCTCGGCACCTGGAGCATCTTCTTCGCGTTGAACCTCTGGTATTCGGGCAGCGAGAGCATCCGCTCGCAGGATATCGCGGCCACCGCCAGCTTCCTGCAATTTACCGGCACGCCCTTTGTCCTAGGCCAGGCGCGCATCACCATCGGCTCGATCCTGATGCTGGGGCTAGTGGTGCTGTTCTGGTACATCCTCAACTGGACCTCGTTCGGCCGCCATGTCTACGCCATCGGCGACGATCCGGAAGCAGCCAAGCTCGCCGGCATTCGCACCGATGGGCTGCTGATCTCGGTCTATGCGATTGCGGGCTTCATCTGCGCCGGCGCCGGCTGGGCGCTGATCGGCCGCATCGGCTCGGTCAGCCCGCAGTCCGGATATACCGCGAACCTCGATAGCATCACCGCCGTGGTGATCGGTGGCACCAGCCTATTCGGCGGGCGCGGCTCGATCATCGGGACGTTGATCGGCGCGCTGATCGTCGGCGTCTTCCGCAACGGCCTCGCGCTCTCCGGCGTCGACGTGCTGTGGCAGGAATTCGCAGTCGGCTTCCTCATCATCACGGCGGTCGCGATCGACCAGTGGCTGCGGAGGGTCTCGGCATGACGAACGGCACGCCCATCCTGCAGGCCCGCGGCCTCACCAAGCGGTTTGGCCGCGTCACCGCTTTGGACCAGGCGGATTTCGAGCTCTACTCCGGCGAGATCCTGGCGGTCATCGGCGACAACGGCGCCGGCAAGTCGACGCTGATCAAGGCGCTGACCGGCGCCGTCGCGCCTGATCACGGCGAGATCCTGATGGACGGCCAGCCGATCCATTTCCGCTCGCCCTTGGATGCGCGGCGCGCGGGAATCGAGACGGTGTACCAGAACCTCGCCCTCTCCCCCGCCCTGTCGATCGTGGACAACCTGTTCCTGGGGCGCGAGATCAAGGCCAAGGGCCCGCTCGGCACGCTGTTCCGCAAGCTCGATAAGGCGAGCATGCAGAAGATCGCGCGCGAGAAGCTGTCCGAGCTTGGCCTGCTCACCATCCAGAACATCAACCAGCCGGTGGAGACCCTGAGCGGCGGTCAACGCCAGGGCGTCGCGGTGGCGCGTGCCGCCGCCTTCGGCAGCAAGGTGGTGATCATGGACGAGCCGACCGCCGCGCTCGGCGTCAAGGAATCCCGGCGTGTGCTGGAGCTGATCCTCGACGTGAAGCGCCGTGGCCTGCCGATCGTGCTCATCAGCCACAACATGCCGCATGTGTTCGAAGTGGCCGACCGCATCCACATCCACCGTCTGGGCCGCCGCCTGACGGTGATCGACCCCAAGAAATACACCATGTCGGAAGCGGTCGCGCTCATGACAGGCGCCTTGGAGGCACCGGCCGAAGAGCGCGTGCACTAGGGCCTGTTCCCTATCTGATCGTTACATCGACGCCGCCTGAAGTGAGTTTCGGCCCGGGGCTATTGCAAGCGGGCCGTCGGATGCGCATTGTGCAGCCCGCTGCAGCCTTTCCGGCTCAGGTCCGGCGGCGCATCGCACAACCGAATTTATTCCAAACATCGACAGGGGGCGACCATGACTCTCCTTCAATCGCGGCGGACTACGCTGGTGCAGGGCCTTGCCTTGACCATCGCACTGATGACCGGCGCCGCCGGTATGGCCAATGCGGACGCACTTGAAGACATCACCAAGGCGGGAACAGTCCGGATCGGCCTGTTCGAGGATTTCCCTCCTTTCGCCTCGCTCGGCTCGGACATGAAGATCCAGGGCTATGACGTCGACATGGCGGAGAAGCTGGCGGCCGCGCTCGGCGTGAAGCCGGAGATCGTCGGCATCACCGGGCAGAATCGCATCCCGTACCTGTCCGAAGGCAAGGTCGATCTGCTGCTCAGCATCGGCTTCAGCGACGAGCGCGCCCAGGTCGTCGACTTCACCGACCCCTACGCGCCCTACTACATCGCCGTCATGGGTCCGGAAGAGATCGCGGTGCAGAGCGCCGCCGACCTCGCCGGCAAGACGATCGCGGTCAACCGCGGCACCCTCGAAGATACCGAGGTCACGAAGGTGGCTCCGGCGGACGCGGATATCCAGCGCTACAACGATTATAACGGCGTCATCTCCGCGTTCCTGTCAGGCCAGGCGCAGCTGATGGTGGTCGGCAACGACGTCGGCGCCACCATCCTTGCCAAGAACCCGGCGATAAAGCCGGTCGAGAAGTTCCAGCTGCTGACCTCGCCATCGAACATGGCGGTGAAGAAGGGCGAGACCGCCCTGCAGAAGAAGCTGAACGAGATCCTGGCCGGCATGAAGAAGGACGGCACTCTGAACGAGATGGCGGTGAAGTGGCTGAAGCAGCCTTTGGCCGCAGACTTCTAAGCCTAACGATCTTTGCATGGGCTACGAGCTCGACTTCTCGGCGCTCGCCGGCTATCTGGGCCTGTTCCTGCATGGCGTAGGAGTCACGCTCGGCCTGACGACGATCGCCGCGAGCCTCGGCATCGCGCTCAGCATCGGCGGGGCCGCGACCGCGCGTTGGGGCCTCGGATGGGCCCGCGCGCTGGTCCTGGCCTATGTCGAGCTGATCCGCAACACGCCCTTCCTGGCCCAGCTGTTCTTCATCTTCTTCGGTCTGCCGGCGCTCGGGATCAAGATGACGGCGATGACGGCCGCGATCCTGGCGATGACCATCAACCTCACCGCGTATGCGATCGAGATCGTGCGCGCCGGGATCGAGGCGGTGCCGCCCGGCCAGCGCGAGGCGAGCCTCGCCCTCGGCCTCAAGCCGGTGAAGGTCTTCACCTACGTCATCCTTCCGCAGGCGCTTGCCAACGTCTATCCCGCATTGGTCAGCCAGGTCATCATCATCATGCTCGAATCCGCCGTGGTCTCGCAGATCGCGGTGATGGACCTGACCCACGTCGCCGACTACATCCAGTCGCGCACCTATCGCGCCTTCGAGACCTACTTCATCGTCGCCCTGGTCTATCTGGCAATGGCGATCGGATTGCGCTGGCTGCTGCGGCGCGCCGGCAACCGGCTGTTTGCGGGCCGGTCACGATGAGCATCTCCGTCATCGACATCCTGTGGTTCCTGCTGGCGGCGGCGCGCTGGACCCTGCTGCTGTCGGTCATCGCTTTCATCGGTGGAGGAATTGGCTCTCTGCTGCTGTTGCTCCTGCGTTATGCGCGGCCGAACTTCGGCGTCCGGTTCATGAACCTCTATGTGGAGGTGCTGCAGGGCACGCCCCTGCTGCTGCAGTTGTTCCTGGTATTCTTCGGCCTGCCGTTGCTGGGCATCGATGTGTCGCCGATCCTTGCTGCCGGCGTCGCGCTGACGCTCTATGCCAGCGCGTTCCTGGGCGAGATCTGGCGCGGTTGCGTCGATGCCATCGGGCGCGGCCAATGGGAGGCCAGCGCCAGCCTGGGTATGAAGTTTGTCCCGCAGATGCGCTATGTCATCCTGCCGCAAGCGCTGAAGATCGCCATACCGCCGACCGTTGGGTTCCTGGTGCAGCTTGTGAAGAGCACCGCGCTCGCCTCGATCGTCGGCTTCAACGAGTTGATCAAGGCCGGCCAGATCGTGACCAACGCCACCTTCCAGCCGGTCGTCGTGTACGGGCTGGTGGCGCTGATCTATTTCTGCATGTGCTTCCCACTCACCTATTGCGCGCGGCTGCTCGAGCGCAAGCTCAGTCGAGCCCGTTGACCGAGGAAACTCCGATGACTGCCCGAACGAACCCGCTGCCGCTCGATGCCAACGCGCCGATGGTCGAGATGCGCAACGTCAACAAATGGTACGGCAAGTTCCAGGCGTTGAAGAATGTGTCGCTGTCGGTCCGCAAGGGCGAGCGCGTGGTGATCTGCGGCCCGTCCGGTTCGGGCAAGTCGACCGCGATCCGCTGCATCAACTGGCTGGAGCATCACCAGGAAGGCCACATCCTGATCGAGGGTGTCGAGCTGACGCCGGGATTCAAGAACATCGACCTGATCCGGCGCGAGGTCGGCATGGTGTTCCAGCAGTTCAACCTGTTCCCGCATTTGACCATCCTGCAGAACCTGACGCTCGCCCCGCGCAAGGTGCGCGGCATCGGCCGCCAAGAAGCGGAGGAGACCGCGATGCGCTACCTGAAGCGCGTGCGGATCGCGGAGCAAGCGCACAAATATCCCAGCCAGCTGTCCGGTGGCCAGCAGCAGCGGGTGGCGATCGCCCGCTCGCTGTGCATGGAGCCGAAGGTCATGCTGTTCGACGAACCGACCTCCGCCCTCGATCCGGAAATGATCAAGGAAGTGCTCGACGTGATGATCGAGTTAGCCGAAGAGCACATGACCATGATCTGCGTCACCCACGAGATGGGCTTCGCGCGCACGGTCGCCGATACCGTCGTCTTCATGGATCATGGCGAGATTGTCGAGGTCGCCCCGCCCAAGACGTTCTTCTCAGCGCCCAAGAGCGAGCGGACGCGGGCGTTCCTGGGACAGATCCTGGGGCATTAGCGGGTCGCGGACAGTTCCGCTAGGCGCGCATCACTCCGCCGCTTTGCGCGGCTTCTTTCCCGGCTCCGATGCCGCGACGGCGCGATGGGCATTCTGCAGTTCGCCCAGGAATGCGGCCAGAATCGGTTTCTTCTGCTCGGTCTTGCGCAGCACCAGATAGATCGGGTTCTGGTACCCGAGCGTTTGCTCGAGCAACGGCTGCATCAGATCCTGTGTCACCCATTGCTGGGCGAAGTGTGTCGGCAGGAAGCCGATATAGCGTCCCGACAGGATGAAGACCGCCACGCTCTCCATCAAATCCGCGACCGCCGTCGACGAGAACCTGACACCGCTCGGCAGCTTGTTCGGAGCGGCATAGGCGCGGCGCGCAAATTGCTGGCCCTTGAGGTCGGACACCGACACCTCGCCGCTGCGCTCGAACAGCGGGTGGCCGCGCCCGCAATAGAGCACCTGCCGTTCCTCGAACAGATCGTCGTAGGTGAGATAGGGCGAGTGCCGGCCGCAGGCGCCGAAGCCGAGATCGAAACGGCCTTCCAGCACCGCGCGCTCAATCTCGGTCGGCGATCCGACCTGCACGCCGATCTGCACCTCGGGCGCGCGCGCATTGAACCGGGTGATGGCGTCGTGCAGGCGGCAGGCGGGATTGTTGATGAGGTTGTCGACGATGCCGACCGTGAGATTGCCGACCAGGCAGCCGCGCGCGGCGCCTGCTTCCGACCGGAATTCCTCGATCGCGGCGAACAGGCGCTGGCTGGCCTGATAGATGAGCTGCCCTTTCTCGGTCAGGCTGAAGCCGGACCGCCCGCGCTGGCACAGGCGCAGGCCGAGCCGATGCTCCAGCGCGGTCATGTGCGTGCTGATGGTCGATTGGCTGACATTGAGCTCGATCTGCGCGGCGGAAAAGCCGCCGGCCTCTACGACCTTCGCGAACACGCGCAGCAATCGAAGGTCACCTTCGCTCAGGTTGGCAAGCATGCTCTCCCCACATCAGCGGCAGCCACCAGGGAGCATCCTGATGTTTGCCCCTGCGCCCCGCAAGGCCTTATCGCGAAGCCAGGCGAAAGGTTAACGCCAGTCGAGGGAACGATTGTCCGCCCAGCCAGCGCCTGGGCGTCGCGGTGGCGCCGCGGCGCTCGGCGTCAAGGAATCCCGCCGCGTGCTGGAGACAATCCTGGACGTGAAGCGGCGCGAGCTGCCAATCGTGCTCATCAGCCACAACCTGCCGTACGTGTTCGAAGTGGCCGATCGCATCCACCAGCGCGCTTGAGGCGCCGGTCGAAGAACGCATGCGATAGCCGGGAAGAAACTGGTTCGCTCGCGTGGCGCGGAGCCGATCTCCGCGCCACGTCACATAGCGTTAGGCGAACTGGTACTGGGTCGAAGGGCTGGAGACCAGGTTCGACATGCTGGTCACGGCCCCCGTGCCGGCGCCCTGAAGGACCAGGCTGGCGCCGGTAGTGAAATCGACCACGATGTCGTTGCCGGCGCCGAAGTCGCTGACGCCAGACACCATCGCGAACAAGTCGTTCAGGCCGATGATGCCGTTCGAGTTCGCGTCGGCGACACCGCTGAAGGACAAGCGGTCGTTCGACCGGCTAAATCCGACCAGTGTGGTGACGGCCTCCTGGGCAAGATCGAGCAGGAACGTATCCACCCCGCCGCTGCCGAACGCCATCATCGCAACGCCCTCATCCACGTCCTGCACGTCGATGATAATCTCTTTGGTAAGGCTGTTGCCCAGCTGGTCGGTTGCGGTCACGTTGATGGTGACGGTTGGCTCTTCTTCAAAGTCCAAACTGGACCCTGCCGTCAGCCGCAGCTCGTTGCCGACGATCTCGAAGCGCTGATCGTCGACGACCTTGTATGTGTGCATATCGCCACCGTCCTCATCGATGGCAACCAAGGTGCCAATGACTGCACCAACCGCGTTTTCTTCGACCGTGGTGGGAAAGAGGAAGATGTCGACCGGAGCTTCGGCGGCATCCTTCACGGTGATAGCGAAGTCCTCAGAGTAGCTCAGGCCGCCCTTGTCGGTGGTCGTGACGGTGACGGCGAAACTGCTCTCTTCCTCGAAGTTGAGGCTGACGTCAGATCTCAGCTGGAGCTGGTTGCCCACGATCTCGAAGCGATCATCGCTGATTCCGTAAGTGTGCGTGTCGCCCACGTTGGGATCCACGGTCGACAAAGTGCCGATGACCGCGCCCTCGACATTTTCGGTCACCACCCCGGCGCTGAGCTTGATGTCGGTCGGCGCGCTGTTGGGCGGCGCCTCGTTGACGTCGTTGACCTTGACGGTAAAGCTCTCGGTGTAACTGAGGCCGCCCTGGTCCTTGGTGGTGATATTCAGCTTGACGCTGCTTTCCGTCTCGTAGTCCAGGCTCTTGCCCGCAATCAGCTTCAGTTCGCCGTTGACCACCTCGAACCGGTTGTCGCTGACCGTGTAGCTGTGCGTGTTGCCGGCGTCGGGATCGACCGTAGACAGCTTGCCGACGACGGCCCCGCTTGCATTTTCGTCCACCGACAGATTGCTGATCGAGATGTCGGTCGGCGCCTCGTTGACGTTCTGGACCGCGATGGCGAAGTCTTCCGAGTAGCTGAGGCCGCCCTGATCCTTGGTGGTGACCGTCACCTGGACGCTGCTGCCGTTTTCATAGTTCAAGCTGGTCCCGGCTGTCAGCTTCAGTTGCCCGTTGACCACCTCGAACCGGCTGTCACTGACCGAGTAGGTGTGCATGTCGCCCACATTGGCGTCGACGGTTGTCAGCGTGCCGACCACGGCACCGGCCACGTTCTCGATGATCGTGGCACCGCTCAGCGAGATGTCGGTGGGCGCCTTGTTGGCCGGCGCCTCGTTGACGTCGTTGACCTTGACGGTGAAGCTCTCGGTGTAGCTGAGGCCGCCCTGGTCCTTGGTTGTGATGTTCAGCTTGACGCTGCTCTCCGTCTCGTAGTCCAGGCTCTTGCCTGCGATCAGCTTAAGCTGCCCGTTGACCACCTCGAACCGGTTGTCGCTGACCGTGTAGCTGTGCTTGTCGCCGGCGTCCGGATCGACCGTCGTCACCGTGCCGACGACGGCGCCAATCGCATTCTCGTTCACCGACAGGTTGCTGATCGAGATGTCGGTCGGCGCCTCGTTGACGTTCTTGACGGCGATGTTGAAGTTTTCCGAGTAGCTGAGGCCGCCCTGATCCTTGGTGGTGACCGTCACCTGGACGCTGCTGCCGTTTTCATAATTCAGGCTGGTCCCGGCCGTCAGCTTCAGCTGACCGTTGACCACCTCGAACCGGCTGTCGCTGACTGAATAGGTGTGCTTGTCGCCCGCATCGGGGTCGACCGTCGACAGCATGCCGATGACGCCGCCGGCGACATTCTCGTTGATGCTGGCGCTGCTCAGATTGATGTCGGTCGGCGCGCCGTTGGTCGGCGGATTGGTGCTGCCGCTCTTGGTGACCGTGAACACCACGTCATTGAAGTCGCGGTCGGTACTGCCGCAGCTGTTCATCGACTGGTCGTCCCAGGCCATCGTACCCAGGATGCCATCAGGCCCATCGGACTGGCTGCCCATCTTCTGCTGCTTGGTCTGGCCATCGGTGCCGATCTTGCCCGAGACGTAGTCGTAGTCGCCCTTGTTGTGGACCTGGTTGCTGAACAGCACCTCGCTGCCGCTCAGAACGACATCGTTGCCATACTGGCGGTCGATGACGATCTTCCCGTCGCCGTTGGATCCGACCTGGAACTTCATGGTCGATGACAGGGTCGAGCTCGAAAGCTCATTGGCGCCGTTGGGGATCAGGAAGAAGCCGATGTTGTTGGCGTCGACGTCGCTCTGCAGGGCGGTGAGGCTGCGCGTGTCGCCTGCCTTGACGCCGGCGTTCCAGCCGTCGTCGTTCGTGTTCTTGAACAGGATGCCGGCCTCGCCGGTGCGCGCGTTGTACCAACCCATCGCGTTCGCATATCCGGCTTCCTCGGAATTGAAGGTGACCGTCAGCGTGGTGGTTGGTCCAGTCGCACCGCCGGAACTTGCAGCCGGCGTTGAAGACGGGCCGTTGGGGCCGCTCTGACCCCAGTTCTGGCAGCTAAACGAATTGCCGAACCACTTGTTGAAATCAAACAGGTTGGTCGGTGATCCCTTGCTCATGGCCCACTCCCAAAAACGAGTTCCGAACGCACCCGAAGTTTCCCCGACTTCGTACTCCCGTGTGAATATCTAGCATAATTCCTTACTTCGCGCACTACATGAAGATGAAATCGGGAAAATTTTTCGTGGTGAACAGTGCTTAAGGTTACGAAAATCCTTATTATCCGGAAAATTTTATCTTTCTTCTATTAATTACTTCATTTATACTTGTCGATACGGGCGATTGCCGAGAATTTCCCTAAATTGCATCGCTTATCAGAGTTGATTGCAGTTATTGTCCCCCACTCGGAACACCCATCTGCGCTCCTTGTTGGCGAAAGTTAACCGTATTTGCCAAGGAACCGGGGCCATGAAGCTCAAAGACACCCAAGTGGAGCACGTGCTGGATCAGTTGCCTGCCGAGGTCATCCCGGACGATCACCCGACCGTCCCGGAACTGGAATCGGTGTTCGGGCCGCATACTTTCTTCATTGGATCGGAAGGCCTTCATGTCGTGGAGCGCGGCGGCGGGGACGCCATCAGCGAGCAGACGACCTATCTCGTGAAGGTCGCGCATTGGGCGGACGATCGGAAGACCAGCCTCGTTCCGCAAGACGCCGAGGTGACCGACACCGTCGACATCGGGCCGGCCAACAGCGATCCTAAAATGCTGGTGTAGCGCGGCGGTCGAGCCGCCCGCGCTAGGGCAGCCCGGCGAGGGCCGCTTCGGCGGCGTCTTCGGTGGCGTCGTCCTGGGTGAGGCCGAGCGCGCGCTCGAGCCAGGGACGCGCCGTGGCGGCGTCGGATTGCGCCGCAGCGCTGCGGCCGGCGCGCAGATAGAGATCGGCCGCGAGTTCGCGTTCGCCCGCTTGCTCCGCCGCCGCCGCCGCGACGGCGAGGGCGCGCGCCATGCCGCGATAGTCCAGCCCTTCCTGACGAACGGTGGCCGCATGCATGGCGGCCGCCTGTGCCGTCACAAAATCGTCTTGGCGCAACGCCAGGCGCGCCTGAAGCTCCTGCCGGTCGGCGACGCGGAGCGGCGCGGACACCCCGGCCAGCCGGCCCGCAGCCGCGCGCAGCGCGGCTTCGTCGCCGGACTCATCCGCGATCAGGCCGCGCAGGAAACTGGCGCCCGCCGCAGCATCGGCATCGCCCGCCCCTTCGACCTCGGCCGCCAGGGCGTCGGCCTGTCCGCGCTGATCGAGCCGATAGAGCGCCGTCGCCTCCGCCAGCAGCAACGAAGGGAACGGCTGGCTGCCGCGCCGGATCAGTTCGGCGCGCGCTTGTTGCGTGGTCTTCAGTGCGTCCGCCGGCCGGTTGGCGCGCAGCTGTGCCACCGCCAGATTGAAGCTGAGATCGGCGATGGCCTTGAGGTCGTCGCGCGCCTGCGCCTGGGTCAGGGCCGCTTCGAATTGCGCCACGGCCTCGTCCGGCCGGTCGAGGTCGTAAGCGATCATTCCCGCCTGTTCGTGGCGCACCAGCGCCTGATCCTCCGGCGCTTTCGCCGGCTGCGTCTCGTCGCCGCCACACGCGCCGAGCAGAATCAACAATGTGCAAGCGACCCGCTTCAAGGCAGCACCTGCGAGGGTGAGAATTGCTTGGGCTCCTGCGGTTGCCCGCCGCCGCCGCCCAGCAGCCAGGAGCGCTGCAGTTGCGCCACCAGCTGATCCAGCTTCTGGATCGTGACCTGGAGCTGGGTCAGCAAGGCCGGCAGGTTGGCGGTGCTGCCTTCGAGGTTCTTGGCGATTGCCGGCGTGCGCTGGGTGGCGACGGCGACGTCGTCGAGGATCTTCTTGAGGGTCGCCAGGTTCTGATCGGTTTGCGCCAGGATGGCGGGAACGCCGTCGGGTGCGCTCACCTGCTGTGTCAGGGCGCTGAGGTTACCGGCGGATTTCTGGAGGTCGGCCATCAGCAAGTTGAGCGCGGCCACCGCATCGCGGGCCGCGCCGACGGTCGCCTCCGCCTCCTTCATCATCGAGTCATCGACCAGCAGGCGGCCGACATTGCCCTCGCCGCGGTTGATGCGCTCGGCGACCTCCGCGAGCGACTGGGTGACCCGGCCGGCATTGTCCAGGATGGGAAACACCTTCTGGCGCGCTTCGTCGATCAATGCGCTGACGCTGTCGGTCGGCGCGCGCTCGGTCACCGCCTCGACCACCGCGTAGGTCCAATCCATCTCCTCGCCGGTCCCGCGCGAGATGTCGACGAAGGCGGCGCCGGCCACGCCGAAGCGCCGGCGGATCACGGCCTTGCTGTCCCGGCGGATAAAGGCCGTCGCCTGCTCGTCGATCTCGAGCATGGCGTACATCTGCTGATTGGGATCGAGCACGATCTCGTTCACCCGCCCCGCCCTGGTGCCCAGGATCTCGACGTCGGCGCCGACTTCCAGCCCGGCGACGCCGGCGGAGGGCAGGACCAGACGCAGCTCCGCGGTCGGCTTGAACCACTCGCGCAGCACACCGGCCTGCAGCGCCGCGATCAGCAGCAGCGCGACCGCCGCGATCACCAGCGCGCCGACCCATTCGTCGGTGTGGCGCAGCCGGATCATGCGGCCGCCTTGATCGCGGACAGGCCCTGATGGTCGAGCCGCAGGCGATGGGTCGCGGGGAACAGCGGGTTGTCCCAGATCATGCGGCTGCGGGTCAGCCAGATGGCCCCGCCGCCCCGGTCGCGCACCTCCCACAGCCGGTTGAGCAGCGCCGGCACCATGTCCTGATAGAGGCCCTGGACCGGGCTCTCCAGGATCACCAGCTTGGGCTCACCGACGAACGCGCGGATGAAGCCGACGCGCACCAGGTCGCCGGCGGACAGCTCGCCGATCGGTCCATTGGGCAACCCGGGCAGTCCGAAATGCGCGGCGAGGCGAGCGGCATCTTCGCGCAGACCATCGAAATCGGCGCGCGTGTGATGGATCTGCTGCAGCAGGACATTGGTGGTGGCGTCGAGGAACCGCAGCCAGCCCGGGTTCGACATCACCCGGCCGACCAGGCCACGCAAGGCATCAGCCATCTCGGCCGGCTGCTGGGACCAGTCGCGCTGCAGGAAGCGGATTCTGCCCTCCTCCGGCCGGTGCAGACCGCAGCAGAGGTCGGCAAAGCCGCCAGCCAACATGAGGTCACGGGCATCGATCAGCGCCAGGTCGCCGGAGTTGAGCTGCAGGTTCAGCACGCCGACCGAACGGCCGAACAGCGCCACCGATCGCACGCCCGACAGATCGAGGACAGGAGCTGCAGCCGCCATGCGCTAGATCGCCAGACTGAGCAGGCCGCTCGTCAGCATGATGGCCAGCATGCCGCGAATGAAGCCGCGTGAGATCAGGCGACCGATATCCTCACCCTCGTGCGCTTGCAGACCGGTCAGGCACGCCGTCGCGCCGATCAGCAGGCCGATGGCCAGCATCTTGACCGGGAACACCACGAAGTCGGCCGGCGCGGCGGCGCGCAGCAGCATGTCCAGGAACGACCACAGCGACGTCTGCACCACATCCAGCGCGCTCGCCAACGCGAAGCCGACCACCATCGTCACCAGGATGAAGATGATCCCGAGGGTGTAGGAGGCCAGCGCGAACGCGATCGCGCGCGGCATGACCAGGATCTGGAACGGGTCGACGCCCTGCGCCTGCAAGGCATGGAGCTGCTTGTCGGCATGCAGGTGGCCGAGCTCGGCCAGCATCGCCGCACCGCTGCGGCCGAGCAGGATGATGCCGACCAGGATCGGCGCCAGTTCGCGCAGCAGGATCGCCACCAGCAGGTTGCCGAGCGAACCCTCCTGCCCCGCCACGCGCAGCCAATAGACCGCCTGATAGACCATGCCGACCCCGATCAGCGCCGCCACGAAGATCGTGGCCGTCAGGCTGCCGCCCAGGGCCATGCGCAGCACGCGGCGGAACTCGGATCGGACGGAACGCCGCCATGACCGCGGCAACAGCGCCTCCGCGACGATGCCGGCGCTGAGCGCCATCAAGGTCAGCACGAAGCGCAGCCGGGCCAGCACGCCGCGGCCCACCCACGCCAGCGGTGCGCGCCAATACCGCGCCGACGGCGAGTCCATGAGGGTTGATGGCGCGCCCGTCATAGCTGGCCTGCCAGCACAAAGGTGCGCGACTGGCCGACGCCCGGCAGATAGAAGGTTCCACGCGGCCGGAACAGGAAGTCCTGACGCAGCCGCGCGTAGGCGCCGGCGCTCGCCTGGATCGCGCCGGGCGCGGCGGAGCGCGCCATGTGATGCGCTGTCTCGAACGCCTCGCCCCACAGATTGAATTGTTGGCGCTCGCGCCCGACCAAGCAGCCATAGCAGCCGCCGAAGCCAAGGCCGATGCGGAACTCCGCACCCGGCCCGGCGGTGTCGATCAGCTCGGACAAGCGGTCGCGGACTGCAATGGCCAGGGCCGCGATCCAATTCATGGCGTCCTGGTCCTGGCGGTCGAAGCCGGCGGCTGCAATCGCATCCTGACCTACGAACTTCAGGTACGTGATGCCATGCTCGCTCGCGATCTCCTGCAGCAGCTCGCTGATCTGCACCGCCATGCCGGTGTCGGCCGCGCCGCATTTCTTCGCCAGCTGCGTGGCTCCGGTGAGCGACAGCGACATAACCGCCACGTCGGTGAAATGCTCGGCGCGCAGATGGGCGTGCTCGGTGGATTTCGGCGCGAGATCGGCGGACAGGATCGGCTGGACGGCGGCGTCGTCAGCGGCCTGCGCCTTTGCCACGGGCTTGCGGGCGGCTGGCCGATCGTCCCGCGCGTCGGGCTGCAAGGTCGCTGAAATCATGGCGGCAGTGGTCCGCAGGAAGTCCCGCACGCCCTCCAGCGGGCCGGAATCCTCCAGGCCGATGGCGCCGACCACTATCTCCCCGCGCCGCAAGGGAACGATCGCGATGGCGCGGCTGCCCAGCGATTGCATGATGAGGGTGTGGAACTGCGCGCTGCGGCGGTCCGCCGCCGCATCGGCCAGCGCCACGTCTTCGCCGCTTTCCAGCAGCTCGAAGAACGCCGGCAGCTCCCGCCGATGCAACTCGAAGCCGCCGGAATGCCCCTGGCTGTCACGGTCATAGCTGTCTGAACAGCGCAAGATCTGGTTGTCCGCCTCCAGCCGCCAGATGCTCGCCCGCCGCGCCCGCGTCACCTCCACCAAGCCTTCGGTCAGAGCCGGCGGCAGCTCGCCGGCGCGCTTGGCGATCTGGTCCGAGATGGCGGTATAGGCCGCGCTCTGCCGCGACAGGTTCCGGCCGCGCTCGGTCATCATCTGGATGGAGCGATCGGAGCGCAGACTCTGCCGCACCAGCAGGATGGCGAGGGCGATCACCGCCAGCACGATGACCAGCGACATGGCGAGCGCGGCCCGGTTGTTGTTGGCGACGAAACCGATGAAATCGTCTTCGGGAACGACGATCAGGATCCACCAGTTGCGGCCGGAGCCGGGCAGCGGCGTCGCGCTGGAGATGTATCGCACGTCCTCGCGCTCGAGGATGCGGCGGCCTTGCCCTTCGACCCGGAAGCGATCGAATGCGGCGGTCAGCACCGGATCGCCGAGCTCATCCACCTTGGGCGGCACGAACTCGTCCCCGACAGGCTTGATGAACTTCTCCGAGTTCGGCACGGCGATCACCTGGCCCTTGTCGTCCATGATCAAGGCCCGCCCATCGGCGCCGATCTCCAGCGAGGCGAGAAACCGGGACAATTCCTCCAGCGTGACGTCGACCCCGAACACGCGGTCGAACCCGCCGGGCTCGGGCACGCGGGTCGAGACCGTAACGCCGGGCTTGCGATCGCTGAAGAAGATGTAGATGCCGGTCCAGTAGACATCGCCGGTTTCGACGGCGCCCTGGAACCACGGCCGCGATCGGGGATTGTAGTCGTCGGTCGGGTCCTCGCGACGCGCAACCTCTGCACCGCCGGCGTTGCGGTCGATCAGGACGACGCTGCGATCGCCCGGCTGGTTGATGATCTGCTTGGTCTGAACCCCGTCATCGTGCCGCCGCACCATCAGGAAGTTGCCGGCGCTGTCGCCGACATAGAAAGCCGCGATCTGCGGCAGCTCCTTGAGAGTGGCGGTGGCGAACCGCTCGTCCGAGGCGCGCCGCTGGATCAGCGGCACGTCGGCGGCGACCTCGCGCATGATGCGTAGGGCCCGTTCGCATGGGTCCAGGAAGGCCGCCACCCGCTGGGCGATCTGCGCATCCAGTGTGTCGAGGAGATCGTCCGACAGGGCAACGGCGCCGCGCCGGTTCGCCGCATACGAATAGAGCGCGATCACGAAGATCGCGGCGACGACCAGCGTGACGCCGAGGATCGGTATGCCGAGGCGAAACAGTGCGCGCCGGCGCCGGCGGCGCAGCGCAACAGCGTCCTCGGCGATGTCTACAATCCTTTGAACGGCCGCCATGCCCCTTCCGAATCATATCGCAGATGCGAGGCTTGGCTCGCTGATGCGGAGGAATCAGGAACGCCTCAAAACACCGCGCACCATCTTCGAGCAAGCCGGCTCGGTTTTCCGATGATCGACCATAGGCGGACAGGGCCGCAAGACGCAATCCCCGCAGCGGGCCGTGCGGGAGTCCTAGCCGAGTCGTCGGCGTCACACCTGCCGGCGATAGAGCATCGTCGAGTGGTCCTTGTAGGTGGCGCGCAGGAACTCCTGGTAGCCGCATTTCTTGGCGACCCAGGCGGAGGCGATGTTCTCCGGGTCGATCATGCAGACGGTCGACGTCGATCCGAAATTCTGGTCGGCCCAGGCGCACATGGCGCGCACCGCCTCGGTTGCCAGGCCCTTGCCGTGCGCCGAAGGGACGAGGGCCCAGCCGATCTCCGGCATGCCTTCGATCGGCGGCCGCACGTCGCGCCGGAACTCCGCAAAGCCGCCTTCGCCGAGATAGGCCCCGGTCGCCTTATCCTCGGCCGCCCAATAGCCGAACCCCATCAGCGCCCAGTGGCCGGCATAGCGCATGATCTTCGACCAGGTCTCCTCGCGCGTGAACGGCTTGCCGCCGATGTGGCGGGTGACGACGGGATCCGCCCACATCGCCACGCACGCATCCAGGTCCTGCAGGCGGTGAGGACGCAGCCGCATGCGTTCGGTCTCAAGGGTCGGTATCGCCCCTTTGGGCAGCGTGATGTCTGGCATCAGGCGTCACTCCTCAGGAAATTCCAGCCGCGGCGCCTTGCCGCGCTCGATGAAGACCACGGCGTTCTGTTCGAAGCGGCGGGCGATCTCCAGCCCGTCCGCCAGGGAAATGCCGAACACGACGCACTCGGTCTCGGCGGTCCATTGGCCACTCGGATCGCGGCCTTCGCCAAGGAGGAACGTAAGTCCCCGCTCTTTCAGCACTTGCACGAGTGTGCGGTGGCGCGCCGTATTCGCCTCTGGCGCCAGCACTTGGCTGCGTGGATTGAACGCCGTGACGATGGTTGCGCAGGTGGCGTCGTGCCGGTCCAGCAGCGCATCGACGCGCGGCGATGCCGCGCCGACGTGCAAGGCCCACTGTTCCGCGCCGTCGAACACGACGAAGTCCGTCGCCGTGTAGGCGGCCAGCAACTCTGCCGCAATCGCCATGGAACCCCTCGAATCGCGCTACGGTGCGTAGTCTAATCCCTTGACGCTAGCCGCGCCACTCCACGCCCTTGGGGAACTCGTAGCGGTCGAGGCTCTCCGGCTTCATGGTGATCGAATAGCCGGGCCGCTTGGGCGGCATGTAGCGGCCCTTCTTCATCACCACCGGGTCCTCGAAATGCTCGTGCAGATGGTCGACATACTCGACCACGCGATGCTCCAGGCTGGCCGACACGCAGATGTAGTCGATCAGCGATAGGTGCTGCACGTATTCGCACAGGCCGACGCCGCCGGCATGCGGGCACACCGGCACGCCGAACTTCTTCGCCATCAGGATCACGGCCAGGATCTCGTTGACGCCGCCCAGGCGGCATGAATCGATCTGGCAGAAATCGATCGCCTCGGCCTGCATCAGCTGCTTGAAGATCACGCGGTTCTGGCACATCTCGCCGGTGGCGACGCCGATGCCGAGCGGCTTCAGCGCCTTGCGGATCGCGGCGTGGCCGAGCACGTCGTCGGGCGAGGTCGGCTCCTCGATCCACAGCGGCTTATAGGGCGCGAGCTGCGTGACCCACTCGATCGCCTGCGCCACGTCCCAGACCTGGTTGGCGTCGATCATCAGGTTGCGGCTGGGGCCGATCTCGTCGCGCACCGCCTTGCAGCGCTTCTTGTCGTCGGCTAGGTCGCGGCCGACCTTGATCTTGATGTAGTCGAGACCTTGCCGCATGGCCTCGCGCGTCAGGCTCCGCACCTTGTCATCGGAATAGCCGAGCCAGCCGGCGGACGTGGTGTAGGCCGGGTAACCGTTCTTCTCCATCTCGGAGATGCGCATGTCCTTGCTCGCCTGGTTGGCGCGCAGGATGGCGATCGCTTCGTCCGGCGTCAGCGCGTCGGTGATGTAGCGGAAGTCGATCAGGCGCACGAATTCCTCTGGCGTGAGGTCGACGACCAGGCGCCACACCGGCTTGCCCACCGCCTTGCCCCACAAGTCCCAGATCGCGTTCACCACCGCGGCGGTCGCGAGATGCAACACGCCTTTCTCCGGCCCGACCCAGCGCAGCTGGCGGAACTCGGTGAGGCTGCGCCAGAACGTGCCCATGTCGCCGGTGATGTCGGCGAGAGTGCGCCCGATCACCGCCGGCGCGAGTGCCTCTGCCGCTGCCACGCACAGCTCGGTGCCGAGGCCGAGGGTGAAGGTGAGGCCGTGCCCCTCGAGGCCCGGCTTGTCGGTCTTCAGCACAACATAGGCGGCGGAATAGTCCGGATCTGGATTCATCGCGTCCGACCCGTCGAGATTGCGTGAGGTCGGGAAGCGGATGTCGCGGACGGTCACAGCGGTGATCTTGGTCATGGCGTGCTCCGGTAAAGGCCTGGACGCTCCGCTTCGCTCCGTCAGGTCGGACTTGGTCCGACCATCCACGAGTTTCCATCAACTAGGCCGCCTTGCTGCAGGCAAACTCGTGGATAGTCGTGCCAAGCACGACCATGACGAAAGAGTGTGCCACGGGCGACCGGGTGCTCATATCACCCCTGCACCAACTTCTGCTGCTGCTCGCCGAGACCGGCGATACCGAGGCGCATGGTCTGGCCGGCCTTCAGATAGATCGGGTTCGGTTTCTGCCCCATGCCAACGCCGGGCGGCGTGCCGGTGGAGATCACGTCGCCGGGCTGCAGGCTCATGAAGTGGCTCAAGTAGGAGACCAGCTTCGGCACGTTGAAGATCATGGTCTTGGTGCTGCCGTTCTGGTAGCGGTGGCCGTCGACCTCCAGCCACATCGCGAGGTTCTGCGGGTCCGGCACCTCGTCCTTGGTCACCAGCCACGGGCCGGTCGGGCCGAAGGTGTCGCAGCCCTTGCCCTTGTCCCACTGGCCGCCGCGCTCGATCTGGTATTCGCGCTCCGACACGTCGTTGACCACGCAGTAGCCGGCCACGTAGTCCATCGCGGCATTCTCGGGAATGTATTTGGCGTTTCGGCCGATCACCACGCCGAGTTCGACCTCCCAGTCGGTCTTGACCGAGCCGCGCGGAATCTCGACCTCGTCGTTCGGACCGATGATGGCGCTGGTCGCCTTCATGAAGATGATCGGCTCTTTCGGGATCGGCGCGCCGGTCTCGGCCGCATGGTCGGCGTAGTTGAGGCCGATGCAGACGAACTTACCGACCTTGCCCACGCACGGCCCAATGCGCAGCTCGCCAGAGGCCAACGGCAACTGGCTGGGATCGAGCGCCGCGAGCTTCTTCAAGGAATCCGGCTGCAACACGCTGCCCGCGATGTCCGGGACATGGGCGCTCAGGTCCCTGATCTTCCCATCCTTATCCAGGATGCCGGGCTTCTCACGACCTTTCGGGCCATAGCGCAATAATTTCACGTCATTCTCCTGAGGAATACGAAGTTCAAATCAGAGGATTGGACCTTGCGGCACCGGCGCGTCGGGATGGAGCAGACCAAGCCCGCGCAGATCCTCCCACAAGGCAGCCGGAATGGTCATGCGCGCCCACTGCCAGTGGCTCGCCACTTCCGCGGCGTTGCGCGCGCCGGGGATGACCGTCGCCACGACCGGATGCGCAAGCGGGAACTGCAAGGCGGCCGCGGGCAGCGGCACGTTGTGATGCGCACAGACCTCGTGCAGCGCGGCTGCGCGCTTGGCGATCTCCGGTGGGACCTTGCCGTAATTGTAGGTTGCGTCCGGCTGACCGAGCCTTGCCAGCATGCCGGAATTGAAGGCGCCGCCTGCGATGATCGAGACGTTTCGCTTGCGGCACGCCGGGAACAGGCTGTCGAGCGGTCCCTGTTCCAGCAAGGTGTAGCGGCCGGCGAGCAGGATGCAGTCGAAGTCGGCGGCGTTCAGCGCGTCCTCGCACACATCCGCCTCGTTGAGGCCGACGCCGATCGCGCCGATCATGCCCTCGGCCTTCAGCTTCATCAGCGCCTTGACCGAGCCGTCCATCGCCTTGCGGAACATCTCGGGCTGGCGATCGCCGTGCCAATCGCGGCCGACGTCATGGATGAGTGCGACGTCGATACGTTCAAGGCCAAGCCGCTGCAAGGAATCCTCGAACGAGCGCATGGTCGCGTCATACGAATAGTCGAACTCGGCGTGGAACGGCATCGGAGACTTGAAATCCGCGACGTTGTCACGCCCCATGCCCGGGCGGAGCAGGCGCCCGACCTTGGTTGACAGCACGTATTGATCGCGCGGTTTTTCCCGCAACGCGTCACCGACGCGCCGCTCGCTGAGGCCGTAGCCGTACAGCGGGGCGGTATCGAAGAACCGGCAGCCGCTGTCCCAGGATGTCTTGAGGCTGGCCTGGGCGTCCTCGTCGGTGACCACGGCGAACAGACTGCCCAGCGGCGCGCCGCCGAAGCCAATTTCGGTCACGCGGATCGCGGTTTTTCCCAGATTGCGCAAGAGCATGGACCTCCCTGAAGGGGTCACACACTAATAACCAGCTTTCAGCCCTGCAACGGATTTATCCCTGGATTGTTTCATGACTTGGCGACGCCCGGTGTGTTTTGTCCGAGCATGCCAGCGACGCTGAGGCGCGGGTCGGGTGCGAGAGATCGCCCCGCCCGCCTTCCGTCTGTGGGAGAGCCAATGACAGCGATGGGACGGTTGAAAGGGTGGCTCGCGCTGGCGTTGGCGGCCCTTGTGCTTTGCATTGCCGCACCGCAGGCCATCGCACAGACAGTCGTCCCAGTCCCGAAATCCACTCCGAGTGCGGACCAATCCGCCCCGCCCGCTGCGACGCGCGAAGACCTGCAGAACATGCTGGAGACCTTGCGCGACCCGGCCAAGCGCGACGAGCTCGCCAAGCAGCTCGAGACCATGCTCCAGGTCCAGCAGGCCAAGGCGCCGCCGCCGGAGGAGCAAGGCATCGGCGCAAGCATGCTGAGCGCCCTGTCGACCGGGTTCGAGCGAGTCAGCCAGTTCATGGAGAATGTCGCCCGAAGCTTCGGCGCCACCGGAAATCTGCTGACTTGGCTGGAGGTCCAGGGCTCCAATCCGCAGCAACGTGCGATGTGGCTTGAGATCGGAAAAGACCTCGCGCTCAGCCTCGGCGCCGGTGCGCTTGCCGCCTATGTGGTGGGTCTTGCCGTCAAGTCCGGCCGGCGACGCCTGGCCGTGCGCGCAGGCGACCGGATATTCCGGCGCATCCGCTTCACTGCCACGCGGCTGGTCCTCGAATTGCTGCCGCTCATCGCGTTCGGCGTTGTCGGATTGGCGGTCGCAAGCTGGGCGGCGCCTCTCCCGACCGCGCGCCTGGCCTTGCTCGCAATCATCAATGCGGCGGTCATCAGCATGGCGGGTGCGGTCGTGGCCCGCTGCCTATTCAGCCCCATGGAACCGGGTCTGCGACCCCTCCCGATGTCTGACTTGACGGCGGCATACCTTTACATCTGGTCGCGGCGCTTCATCGTCGTCGGCGTATGGGGCTATGTGTCGCTGCAGACCGCCCTGCTGCTCGGGGTGCCGCCCTCCAGCTATCTCGTGGGGGTCAAGGTCCTTGGCTTCGTCGTGACCGCCATGCTCGTGGTCCTCGTCCTGCAGAACCGCGAAGCGGTGGCGCACTGGATCCGCGGCCGGCCGGTCGAGGGCGGACGACGCATCGTACCCGGCATCGTACGCTCCCGGCTCGCCGAGATCTGGCACGTGGCGGTCATCGTCTATGTCGTCGGCATCTACCTGGTGTGGGCCTTCAACATCGCCGGCGGATTCTTCTATCTGGTGCGCGCCACCATCATCACCGCCCTGGTGATCGGAGCGGTTGCCGTCGCCGAGAAATGGCTGCCGCGGCTGTTCAACCGCTTTGCGGGCGTCGATGCCGCGCTGGTTTCCCGCTATCCGATCGTCGCCACACGGGCCAATCGCTACATCCCGGTGCTGCGCCGTATCGTCACCTATGCGGTGCGGATCGCCGCCATCCTGCTGATTCTCGCCGCATGGCGCGTGGATGTGAGCGGCCTGCTGTTCGGGCAGGTCGGGCGCGAGGTGCTGGGCCGGGTCGCGGATATCGTCATCGTGGTGGTGCTGGCGCTGGTGGCGTGGGAACTCCTGGGCGGCATCATCTATGCGCATCTCAACCGGCAGGATGATTCGGGGCATGCCATCCTGCGCTCGGCACGTGTCCGCACACTGCTGCCGCTGATCCGGAATGCCCTCCTCATCGTCATCACCGCGATGACGATCCTGGTCATCCTGTCCGAGGTAGGCGTCGACATCGCGCCGCTGCTGGCAGGCGCCGGCGTGATCGGCCTGGCGGTCGGCTTCGGCGCGCAGTCGCTGGTCAAGGACGTCATCGCCGGTGCGTTCTTCATGTTCGAAGGCACCATCAACATCGGCGATGTGATCGATATCGGCGGCAAGAGCGGGCTGGTGGAGGGCATGACCATCCGGACGATGCGCTTGCGCGACCTCAACGGCAGCCTGCACACGGTGAATTTCGGCTCGGTCGCGATGGTCACCAACATGACGCGCGAATTCTCCTACTACGTCTTGGATACCAAGATCTCGTACCAGTACGATCCCGACGATGTGATGGATGTGCTGCGCGAGACCGACGAAGAGCTGCGCGCGGACTCCTCGTTCAAATACCACATCCTGCAGCCGATCGAGATTCTCGGGCTGGAAAGCTTCGCCGACACCAGCTTCATCGTGCGTTCGCGCATCAGGACCAGGCCGATCAAGCAATGGGACGTCGGGCGCGAGTTCAACCGCCGCCTGAAGCACAACCTGGAACGGCGCGGCATCATGCAGGGTGTGCCTGGCGCGCCGGCCTTCGTTCCGCCGCCGGCCATCGCGCAGCATCCGGCGACCAACCAGGCGCAATCGTCTGAGACAAAGCCCGAGAAGCCAGCAGCGCAATCGCATCCACAGCAGCCGCAAAGGCCGAGCCAGCCGCAACAGCCGGCGCAGCCTGACTCAGCGCCGAAGCGCGCATCCAGCCGGAAGCATTGAGGCTAAGGTGTGCTGACCGGGTAGAGCGTTACAGCTCCACCCACGCCCCGCTCTTGGTCGACCCGATGATGCCGTGCAGCACCTTCTCGATCGCCAGCGCGTCGGCGATGGTGGGCGAGAGCGTTTCCTTGCCGGCGATGCCGTTCAGCAGGTGCGCGACCTCGATGATCTTGAGGTCGTTGAAGCCGATGCCATGGCCCTTGGCGGGCGAGAAGCGGCCGTAGAACGGATGTTCCGGCCCCATCGGGATCAGGCGATAGCCGTTGGTCGCGGCATCCGTCGCGTCCTTGGTGTAGATCTGCAGCTCGTTCATGCGCTCGTGGTCGAACAAGAGCGAACCCTTCGAGCCGAAGACTTCAAACCCGAGATGCGACTTGCGGCCCCAATGGGCGCGGCTGGTGACCAGCGTACCCATGACGCCGTCGTCGAACTGCACCAGCGCGTGGGCGGTGTCTTCGTTCTCGACCGCGCGATACTCGCCGCTCAGCGCCACCTTGACGTCGCGGCGCTCGGTGCCGTCGCCGGCGGCCGGCACGGGGCGCTTGGGAACTACGATGCGCGTATCGGCCACCAAGCGGCGCACCGGCCCGATCAGGTCGTGCGCGATGCTGACCAGGTGCGAGGCGAGATCGCCGAGCGCGCCGAGGCCTGCCATGTCGCGCCGGCAGCGCCAGGAATAGGGCGTCTCGGCGTCGGCCATGTAGTCTTCGTCGCACACGCCGCGGAAATAGCTGGCCTGGCCGATGGCGCCATCCTTGATCAGCTGCTTGGCGAACCGGATGGCGGGCGAGCGCATGTAGTTGTAGCCGACCAGCGTCTTGCCCTTGGCGCGGCTTGCGACCGCGGCCATCTCCTCGGCGGCGTCGAGATCAGCGGCCAGAGGCTTCTCGCAATAGACATGCTTGCCGGCCTTGAGCGCGGCGATGGCGATCTCCGCATGCAGCGCGTTGGGCGTGGTGACGGAGACCACATCGACAGCCGGATCGGCGACCAGCTCCTGCCACGAACCCACGGCGCGCTTGAAGCCGAAACGTTGCGCGGCCTTCTGCGCGGCGGCGAGGTTCACGTCCGCCACCACTTCGAGACTGGCTGACAGGGTGGTCTCGAAAATCGTCGGCGCGGACCTGAACGCCATGGCATGAGCAGCGCCCATGATGCCGGTGCCGACGACACCGATTCCGATGGATTGCGGCATTGCTGAACTCCAAAACCGCATCGTTTCCGCGGCGGTGGCCAAATTCTGAAATTTTTCGTTTGTATCAAGCAAGAGGAATTTTTATTCTATTTTGCGGTCTTTCCATCAAAAGCGGGAAGCAGATGCCCAAACGCAAGAGCCTGACATCGAGTGGAACCCGGGCGCGACGTACGACGCCGGCAGGCGGCGGCCCGGCCGATGTCGTCGGCCTCAATCGCGAGATTTCGGCGCGTTATCCGACCTTGAGCAAGCGGCTGCGCCAGATCGCCGAATTCGCGCTCAAGCATCCCAACGAGATCGCGATCGAATCGATCGCGGTGATCGCGCAGCATGCCGGCGTGCAGCCCTCCGCGCTGATCCGCTTCGCCAAGGCGTTCGGCTTCGAGGGCTTCTCCGACCTGCAGCGCATCTTCCAGCAGCGCCTGCGCGAGAGCCGGCCGAGCTATTCCGAGCGCATCGCCGCCATGCGCGAGGAGCTGCACGGCCAGAGCGACCATGGCCCGCAGGCGATTCTGACCCGCTTCGCCGAAGCCAACATCGCCGCCCTGCAGCACCTGTGCGAAGAAACCAAGGCCAGCGACCTCGACCGCGCGGTGCAGATCCTGCGCAAGGCCGAGACCATCTACCTAGTGGCGCAGCGCCGCTCCTTCCCGCTCGCCGCCTACCTCTACTACGCCCTCAGCAAGATCGGCCGGCGCGCCAACCTGATCGACGCGATCGGCGGCATGGACCAGGAGCAGCGCCTGCTGATGGAACCGCGCGACGCGCTAGTGGCCATCACCTACGCCGACTACACGCCGCGCGTGGTGGAGACCGTCGCGTTTGCCGCACAGCGCAAGGTGCCGGTGGTCGGCATCACCGACCAGCCCCTCAGCCCCCTCACCGCGCAATGCGACGTGGTGTTCTATGTCGAGGACGCCGCGGTGCACGATTTTCGCTCGCTGGGGGCATCGATGTGCTTGGCGCAGTCGCTGGTGGTGGCGCTGGGGGCGACCGGGTAGAACGCGCCAAGAGTGCACGCGTACACTCTTCCGTCATGGCAAGGCTTGGCCTTGCCATCCACGAGTTTCAATGATCGCGTTGTTGCAGGCAAACTCGTGGATCCCAAGGCCAAGCCTTGGGATGACGGAGTGGGTGGATGATTTTGCGCTCTATCCGACCTTGACGCTCTTACCCGATCTCGCCGACTCCTCCGCGGCATCCGCCAACACCAGCGCTCTCAAACCATCCTCGCCGGTCGGATTGAGCGGCTTGCCTTCCAGCACGCCGGTGACGAACGTATCCATCTCCGCGCGATAGGCGGGCGTGTAGCGCTCCAGGAAGAAGTTGAGCACGGGATCGGAGGAGAATCCGTTGCCCGTCGCCTTTTGCACCGTCGTCGCGTACTGGTTATCGGCGCGCAGCAGGCCGCCGCTGCCGTGGACCTCGATGCGCTGGTCGTAGCCGTAGGTGGCGCGGCGCGAGTTGGAGATCTGCGCGAGCTTGCCGCTCATGGTCTTCAGCGTGACCACGGCAGTGTCGATGTCGCCGGCCTGCCCGATGGCGGGGTCGACCAGGCACGCGGCCATGGCGGAGACTTCGACTGGTTCCTCACCCAGCAGGAAGCGCGCCATGTCGAGATCGTGGATCATCATGTCGCGGAACAGGCCGCCGGAGCGCGTGATGTAGGAGATGGGCGGCGGTCCCGGATCGCGCGACAGGATGGTCACGATCTCCGGCTTGCCCACTTCGCCCGCCGCCAGGCGCTTCTGCAACGAGGCGAAGCTGGGGTCGAAGCGGCGATTGAAGCCGATCATCAGCTTGGCCTTGGTGTCGGCAACGACCTTGAGGCAGGCGCGCACGCGCTCGGCCGAGAGATCCACCGGCTTTTCGCAGAAGATCGCCTTGCCGGCCTTCGCGGCCTGCTCGATCAGGTCGGCATGGGTATCGGTCGGCGTGCAGATCAGCACCGCGTCGATGTTCTTGTCGCCGATGATGTCGGGAATGCCCTTGGCGACCGCAGCGCCGGTCTCGGCGGCGACCACGCCGGCCGCCTTGGCGTCGACGTCGAACACGGCGGCGAGCTTTGCGGACTTATGCCCGGCGGCCGAACGCGCGTGAATCTGGCCAATCCGGCCAGCGCCTAAGAGCCCGATCCGCATGATGTACCTCCCTCAAGAACACGTTCATTCCGTTATTGACATAAAATAGAATGTTTGTTTCATTATGACAAGCGCCAACGTCAAGCAGCGCGTCGATAGGGTGCGCCCATTCTGGCGCGCTGAGAGCGGGAGGCGAATGAACGCTCCCCGGCGCTGTGCGGAAACACTGGGCAGGAAGGCCAAATGGCCCAAGACCTTGACGTCATCACCATCGGGCGCTCCTCGGTTGACCTCTACGGCCAGCAGGTCGGGGGCCGGCTGGAGGACATGGGCTCCTTCGCCAAGTCGGTCGGCGGCTGCCCCTCCAACATCGCGATCGGTGCGGCGCGCCTCGGCCTCAAGTCCGCGGTGCTGACCCGGGTCGGCGACGAGCATATGGGCCGCTACATCCGCGAGCAGATGGCGCGCGAAGGCGTCGCCATCGATGGCATTATCACCGACCCCAAGCGGCTGACCGCGCTGGTCATCCTGGGCGTGCGGGATTCCGACAGCTTTCCCCTCATCTTCTACCGCACCGACTGCGCGGACATGGCGCTCGACGAGAGCGAAGTCGATCCGACGTTCTTCCGCCGTGCGCGGGCGATCGTGGTGACTGGCACGCATTTCTCCACGGAGAACACAGCGGCGGCTCAGCGCAAGGCGATGACGATCGCGCGCGAGACCGGCGCCAAGATCGTATTCGACATCGACTATCGGCCGAACCTTTGGGGCCTCGCCGGCCACGGCGCCGGCGAATCACGCTACATCGCCTCCGACCGGGTGTCGCAGCACCTGCAGCCGATCCTGCCCGACTGCGACCTGATCGTCGGCACCGAGGAAGAGGTCAAGATCGCAGGCGGAGCCGAAGACGTGCTGACCGCCCTGCGCAACATCCGCGTGCGCAGCGGCGCCACCATCGTGCTGAAGCGCGGGCCCAAGGGCTGCACGGTATTTCCCGATGCGATCCCGGACGACGTCGATCAGGGCATCGTCGGCGGCGGGTTCCCGATTGAGGTCTACAACGTGCTGGGCGCAGGCGATGCCTTCATGTCCGGCTTCCTGCGCGGTTGGCTGACCGGAGAAGCGCTGGAGACCTGCGCGACCTGGGCTAATGCCTGCGGCGCATTCGCGGTGTCGCGCCTCCTGTGCTCGCCGGAGATCCCGACCTGGACCGAACTGCAGTTCTTCTTGAAATACGGCAGCAAGCACCACGCGCTGCGCCACGACGCGGACCTCAATCACATCCACTGGTCGACCACGCGGCGCGACCACTGGCCGACCTTGATGGCATTTGCCATCGACCATCGTGCGCAGTTGGAAGAGCTGGCCGACAAGGCCGGCGCGCCCCGTGCGCGCATCGGCGATTTCAAGGTGCTGGCGGTGGCGGCGGCCACGAAGGTGGCGGACGGGCAGCCGGGCTTCGGCATGCTGCTCGACGGCACCTATGGCCGCGAAGCGCTGTTCCGCGCCGCTGATCATGAGCTTTGGATTTCCCGTCCGGTGGAACGGCCAGGCTCCCGGCCGTTGCGGTTCGAGACCGAGGATCTCGGCTCGCATCTCGCCGAATGGCCGGTGACGCACGTTATCAAATGCCTGTGCTTCTATCACCCGAACGATCCCGAGGCGCTGCGCATCGAGCAAGAGGAACGGCTGTTGACGCTCTACGACGCCGCGCGGACAGCGGGCCGCGAGCTGCTGGTGGAGATCATTGCCGGCAAGCATGGCGCGCTGACCGACGAGACGGTCGTGAGCGTGCTGCGCCGGCTCTACGATCTCGGCATCCGGCCGGATTGGTGGAAGCTGGAGCCGCAAGCCACGCGTGCGGCCTGGCAATATGTCGGCGACGAGATCCGCACCCGCGATCCGTTCTGCCGCGGCGTGGTTCTGCTCGGCCTCGAAGCCAGCGAAGATGCGCTGGACCAGGCGTTCCAGACGGCGGCGAGCGATCCGATCGTGAAGGGTTTCGCCGTCGGCCGCACCATCTTTGCCGAGCCGGCCGACGCCTGGCTGCGCGGCCAGCTGGACGATGCCGGTGCGGTCGCGGAAATGGCCAAGCGTTTCTCGCGCCTCACCGATGCCTGGAAAAAAGCCAAGCGCGCCAACTCGGCCGCGGCTTGATACAATCGATGCCAACAAGATCGAGACTGGGAGCTGTTCTATGAAAACCGTCCGCCTGACCATGGCGCAGGCCGTGGTGCGGTATCTCGCCAACCAGCGCAGCGTGCGCGACGGCAAGGACGTGCCGCTGTTCGCCGGCGTGTGGGCGATCTTCGGGCATGGCAATGTCGCCGGCATCGGCGAGGCGCTGTATCACGCGCAGGACACGCTGCCAACCTTCCGCGCGCACAATGAGCAGGCGATGGCGCATAGCGCGATCGCGTTCGCCAAGGCGGCGCGGCGGCGGCAGATAATGGCCTGCACCACCTCGATCGGCCCCGGCGCCACCAACATGGTGACGGCGGCCGCGGTGGCGCATGTCGACCGGCTGCCGGTGCTGCTGCTGCCCGGCGACATCTTCGCCAACCGGCGGCCCGATCCGGTCCTGCAGCAGGTCGAGGATTTCGGCGACGGCACCGTCTCCGCCAACGATTGCTTCAAGCCGGTCTCGCGCTATTTCGACCGCATCTTGCGGCCGGAGCAGATCCTGACCGCCCTGCCCCGCGCCATGCAGGTTCTGACCGATCCGGCGGAATGCGGTCCGGTCACGCTCTGCATGTGCCAGGACGTGCAGGCCGAGGCATACGATTACCCCGAAGCGTTCTTCGAAGAGCATGTGTGGGGCCAGCGGCGGATCGAGCCGGATCGCGACGAGCTGGCGCATGCGGTCTCACACCTCAAGCGCGCCAAGAAGCCGTTCATCGTGTCGGGCGGCGGCGTGCTCTATTCCGAGGCCGAGAAGGCGCTGGCGGACTTCTCGGACAAGCGCGGCATTCCGGTCGCCGAGACCCAGGCCGGCAAGTCGGCGCTGTCGATCCAGCACAAGCAGAACATGGGCTCGATCGGCGTCACCGGCAGCAGCGCCGCCAACGCGCTGGCGCAGGAAGCGGATGTGGTGCTCGCCATCGGCACGCGGTTGCAGGACTTCACCACCGGATCGCGCGCCCTGTTCCGCAACCCGGAGCGCAAGATCATCAACCTCAACGCCCAGGTCTTCGATGCCGGCAAGCATGGCGGCATCCCGCTGGTGACCGACGCACGCGCCGGTATCGCTGCAGTCGACAAGGCGCTGGGCGACTGGTCGACGCCGGGCGCCTGGCAGAAACAGGCCGCGGCCCTGCGCAAGACCTGGACCGCCGAGCATGCCGCGGCGACGGCCGCGCCCAATCGTGGGCTGCCGTCTGATGGCGCGGTGATCGGCGCGGTGCAACGCGCAGGCAAGCCGAGCGACATCGTGGTCGGCGCGTCCGGCGGCCTGCCGGGCGAGCTGCACAAGCTGTGGCAGTCCGGCGCGCCGGGCGGCTATCACCTGGAATACGGCTATTCCTGCATGGGCTACGAGATCGCGGGCGGCATCGGCGTGAAGATGGCCGACCCCGCGCGCGAGGTCGTGGTCATGGTCGGCGACGGCTCGTACCTGATGATGAACTCGGAGATCGCGACCTCCGTCATGATGGACCAGAAGCTGATCATCGTGCTGCTGGACAACCGCGGCTTCGGCTGCATCAACCGGCTGCAGCGCGCGACCGGCGGCGAGAGCTTCAACAACCTACTTCAGCATGCCAAGCACGAGACCCTGCCCGAGATCGACTTCGCAGCCCATGCCAAGAGCATGGGTGCCAAGGCCGAGAAAGTGTCGAGCACGGCGGAGCTGGAGGCCGCGATGGCGCGGGCCCGCAAGGCGGATCGCACCAGCGTCATCGTGATCGAGACCGACCCCTACAAGACCACCGAGGCCGGCGGCTTCTGGTGGGACGTGGCCGTGCCGGAAGTGTCGGAGCGCCCGAAGGTGCGCGCCGCCCGCAAGGCCTACGAGAAATCAACCACATTGCAGCGCGTTGGAGATTAGAGAACCATGAGTGTCCGTTTCGGCGTCAATCCGATTGGCTGGTCGAATGACGATTTGCGCGACCTGGGCGGCAAGACGCCGCTCGAGACCTGCCTCAAGGAAGCCAAGCAGGCTGGCTACGACGGCATCGAGCTCGGCCACAAGTTCCCGCGCGAGGCCAAAGCCTTGAAGGCCGTGCTGAACCAGGCCGGGCTCGACCTGGTGTCCGGCTGGTACTCCAGCGAGCTGCTGGTGCGCGACGCCAAGGAGGAGATGAAGCATCTGTGCGCGCATCTCGACCTCTTGAAGGCGCTCGGCTCCAACATCCTGATCTTCGCCGAGACGTCGAATGCGACCCACGGCGACCGCAGCAAGCCGCTCAGCAAGCGGCCGAAGCTGAAGACCGCCGACTGGCGTGAGTTCGGTCAGCGCATGACCGAGGTCGCCGAGACGGTGGCGAAGGAAGGCGTCGCCCTCGCCTATCACCACCACATGGGCACGGTGGTGCAGAGCGGTGAGGACATCGATGCCTTCATGGAATCGACCGGCAATGCGGTGAAGCTGCTGCTGGACACCGGCCATGCCACCTTCGGCGGCGCCGATCCAGTCGCGCTCGCGAAGAAATATCGCACCCGCATCGCCCATGTGCATTGCAAGGATGTGCGCAAGGATGTGCTGGCTACAGCACGGGCGAAGGACTGGAGCTTCCTCGACGCCGTAGTGGAAGGTTGCTTCACCGTGCCGGGCGACGGAATGGTCAACTACCCTGCCTTCTTCAAGGAACTGCCCGGCTATTCCGGCTGGCTGGTGGTCGAGGCCGAGCAGGACCCCGAGAAGGCCAACCCGCTGAAATACGCCACGATGGGCTGCAACAACTTGAAGCGCTACGCCAAGGACGCCAAATTGGCGTAAGGAGAACGCACATGGCGAACCTGCTGGTCAAAGGGAAGAAGCCGGACAATGACGGCCTCGCGCTGTCGGTCACGCCGGAGAGCGCGGGCTGGAAATACGTCGGCTTCCAGGTCTATCGCCGCGCCAAGGGCCAAGACCTGAACTGGAAGGCAGAAGGCCGCGAGAGCTGCCTGGTCGTGCTGTCAGGCAAGGCAAGCGCGATCATCGAAGGCCGCCCGGCGGTCGAGATCGGCGGGCGCAAGAACGTGTTCGAGGGGGCCGGCTGGTCGGTCTATCTACCGTCGGGCACCGGCTGCCAGCTCAAGGCGCTGACCGATATCGAGGTCGGCATCTGCACCGCGCCCGGCGGCAAGAAGTTTCCGCCGCGCGTCATTCCGCCCGAGGAAGTCGGGTTCGAGGAGCGCGGCAAGGGTACCAACCGGCGCCTCGTCTACAACATCCTGCCGGACACCGCGGCGGCCGAGAGCCTGCTGGTGGTGGAAGTGGTGACGCCGGGTGGCAACTGGTCATCCTATCCGCCGCACAAGCACGACCGCGACGCGCTGCCGGAGGAGAGCTTCCTGGAAGAGACCTACTACCACCGTCTCAATCCGCCCCAGGGCTTCGCATTCCAGCGCGTCTACACCGACGACCGCTCGATCGACGAGACCATGGCGGTTGAGGACGGCGATTGCGTGATGGTCCCGCGCGGCTACCACCCGGTCGGCGCGCCGCATGGGTACGATCTGTACTACCTGAACGTGATGGCCGGGCCGAACCGGCGCTGGGTGTTCAAGAACGACCCTGCGCACGAGTGGATCGTGAAGAAATAGCGATACGCCAACGTCGCCTCATTCTCCTACCGTCACCCCGGCCTTGAGCCGGGGTCCATTTTTCAGGCGTTCGTGCGGCGGAGGAGTGGATCCCGGCTCAAGGCCGGGATGACAGGTAGAGAGGTCGCAACAGGTCAGCCAACTCCCTCACGGTCGTGTCAAGCACGACCATGACGATTGAGGGAGCGGCGATGGCGAAGCTCTACTTCGCCTTCTCGTTCCACTTCCCCAGCACGTCCACCATCGTTGGCACGTATTGCTCGCCGAGGCCTGAATTGTTTGCCATCGCATAGGCCTGGTGCACCGCCTGCGCAACCGGCGTCGCCGCCCCCAGGCTCTCGCACATGTGGACGAAGTAGCGCACATCCTTGGCAGCGTTGGCGATCGCGAAGCGCAATTGCGTGTTGTCGTTCTCGATCGCATAGGCCGCGAGCCGCTGGAACATGATGCTGTTGGCGCCGCCGCCGCTCACCACATCGCGCAAGGCCTTGAGGTCGATCCCGCCTTTCTTGGCGGCGAGCAAGGCCTCCGCGGTCACCATGCCGTAGCCGAGGCTCAGCATGTTGTTGACCAGCTTCACCTTGTGTCCGGCGCCGACGTCACCGCAATGGACGATGAGGTCGGAGAAGCAGTCCAGCACCGGCCGGATCTCCGCCAGGGTCGCGGGATCGCCGCCGGTCATCAGGCCGAGCTTGCCGGCCTCGGCCTCCTTCGGTGTGCGGGTCATCGGGGTGTCGACGAAGCGGCCGCCCTTGGCCTGGATCGCCTTGGCGATCTTCAGCGTCGAATCCGGCATGGCGGTGGTGCAGTCCGCCAGCACCATGCCCTTGTGCACGCCGGCGAGGAGGCCGTCCTCGCGGAACACGATATCCTCGAGCTGGGTCGAATTGCCCACCACAGTGAGGACCAGATCGCTGTTGGCGGCGATGTCGCGCGGGCTCTTCAACTCCTTGGCGCCCTTGCCGACCAGATCGTCGACCGGACCGCGGTTGCGGTTGGCCAGCACATTGAGCGCAAAGCCCTTGCTGAGGATGTTCTTGCCGATGCCGTGGCCCATCAGGCCGACGCCGATCAAACCAACGCGCTCTGGCTTTGCCATATCAAATCCTCTCAATGAAACTCAGGCGGCGGTCCAGCCGCCATCGATGACGAATTCCTGGCCGGTGACGAAAGCGGACTCATCCGACGCCAGATAGAGCGCCAGGGCGGCGATCTCCTCCGCCTTGCCGAGGCGGCCCATCGGCTGGCGCGCGATGAAGGCCTTGCGCGCTTCCTCCACATCGCCCCGCGCCGCCATCCGCTGCTCCAGTGACGGCGTCTCCACCGTGCCAGGGCAGATGGCGTTGCAGCGGATGCCCTGGGTCACGAAATCGACCGCCACGGCCTTGGAAAGCCCGATCAGCCCGGCCTTGGTCGTGCCGTAGATGAACCGGTTCGGCACCCCGATAAGCGAGGAGGCGATCGAGGCGATGTTGACGATATTGCCGCTCTTGCGCGCCAGCATGCCGGGCAGGAAGGCGCGGATCATGCGATAGGCGGCGCGCACGTTGAGATTGGTGGAGAAGTCGAAATCCTTCTCCTCGCAATCCAGGATCGTGCCGTGATGGACGAAGCCGGCGCAGTTGACTAGCACGTCGATCGCGCCGACCTCCTGCTCCGCCGTGGCGACCGCGGCAAGGTCCAGCACGTCCAGGCGGCGCGTCGTCAGGTTGGCGGCCTTCAGCGTGCCCAACACTTCCATGTTGATGTCGGTGGCGATGACATTCGCCCCCTCGGCGGCGAACCGCTCCGCGATCGCGCGGCCGATGCCCTGCGCCGCCGCCGTGACGAGAATTTTCTTGCCTTTCAAACGCCCGCTCATGCTCGGATCAGTCCTCTTCCTTGGTCAGCGCAGCAGCCCGCGCTGCGCGAGATTTGCCATCAGGGCCCCGGTGCCGAAGGTCCAGGGCGCCACGTCACCGCAATGCTTCACCCGGTTGGTGAGCGCGCCCAGCTTCGGGGTGGCGATGGTCACGATGTCGCCGACCTTATGCGTGAAGCCCTGCCCCTTCGCGTCGCGATCCTTAATCGGCGCGAACATGGTGCCGCAGAACAGCATGAAGCCGTCCGGGTACTGATGATTCTTGCTCAGGGTCTGCGACGCCAGATCGGTGAGGTCGCGGCTGATCTTGGCCATCGAAGAGGAGTCATCGAGCACGAACTGATCCGGGCCGTCGACGCGCACGGTGATGACCAGCTGGCGCAGATCCTCCAGCGCAAAGGTGCCGTCGAACAGGCGGATGAAGGGGCCGAGGGCGCAGGACGCGTTATTGTCCTTGGCGCGGCCAAGGAGCAGCGCGCTGCGACCCTCAAAATCCCGCAAATTCACATCGTTACCGAGCGTCGCTCCGACGATGGTTCCGCTAGCATTTACGGCCAGGACGACTTCCGGCTCGGGGTTGTTCCAGCTGGATTCCGGGTGGATGCCGATGTCCGCGCCGGTACCAACGCCCGACATCGGCTGCGACTTGGTGAAGACCTCGGCATAGGGGCCGATGCCGACCTCGAGATACTGCGACCAGATCCCGCGCTGGATCAGCGCCTGCTTCAGCTTTTCGGCGTCGGCCGAGCCTGGTTTCACGCGCGCGAGGTCGCCGCCGATCTCGGAGTTGATGGCGGCGCGGAGGCCATTCGCCGCCGTGGGATCGCCCTTGGCACGCTCCTCGATCACGCGCTCCAGCATGGAGAGAACGAAAGTGACGCCGCAGGCTTTCAGCGCCTGCAGGTCGGCCGGCGCCAGCAGGTAGGGCTTGTCTGGCGTGCGATGATCCGATGGGGAGTTGGCAACCGCTTCGTCCAGGCCGCAGATCCGCTTGGCCGTCTTGCCGGCTTGGTGCGCCGCCTCGGTCGGGCTCTTCTCGTTCAGCAGAGCAGACAGGGTCGGATAACGGGCGGTGAGGTCATAGAGCCCGTCCGCCTTGACCAGAACGACGCAGGGGCCGCCAGGATTGCCGGGCACCGACGCCCGGCCGACCAGGGTGCCGGCGGTGCCGTCGTGGGGCAGCGTGTCCTTGAGAGTCAGCGTGAGATCCATGATTACATCGTCGCCCCGATTTGCCAGGGCGTGAACTCGTTGTCGCCGTAGCCGAGCTCCTCGCTCTTGGACTGCTCGCCCGACGCGACGCGCAGGATCGTGTCGAAGATGCGCTGGCCCATCTCGGGAACCGGCACGCCTTTGCTAAGGACCTCGCCGCAATCGATGTCCATGTCCTCGGACAGCTTCTGGTACATGGCGGTGTTGGTGGCGAGCTTGATGCTCGGTACCGGCTTGAAGCCGAACGCCGAGCCGCGGCCGGTGGTGAAGCAGATGATGTTGCCGCCACTCGCCACCTGGCCGGTTGCGGAGACCGGGTCGTAGCCGGGCGAATCCATGAACACGAAGCCTTTCGCCGAAATCGGCTCGGCGTATTTGTAGACATCGACCAGGTTGGTCGTGCCGCCCTTGGCCGCGGCACCGAGCGACTTCTCGAGGATGGTAGTTAGGCCGCCATCCTTGTTGCCGGGGGAAGGGTTGTTGTTCATCTCGCCGCCGTTGCGGGTGGTGTATTCCTCCCACCACTTGATGCGGTCGATCAGCTTCTCGCCGATCTTGCGGTCGACCGCGCGGCGGGTGAGCAGATGCTCTGCGCCATAGATTTCCGGCGTCTCGCTGAGGATCGCGGTGCCGCCGTGGCGCACCAGCAGGTCGGCCGCGGCGCCGAGCGCCGGGTTGGCGGTGATGCCGGAATAGCCGTCAGAACCGCCGCATTGCAGGCACAGCGACAAGTGCTCGGCCGACAGCGTCTCGCGCTTGACCTGGTTGGCCTTGGGCAGCATGGCCTTCACCCGCTTCACGCCTTCCTCGATGGTGGCGCGGGTGCCACCGGTGCCCTGCATGGTCATGTATTGGAAGGTCTCGGTCGCCTTGATGCCGTAGGCCTCCAACAGGAAGCGGATCTGCGCCGCCTCGCAGCCGAGGCCGATCAGGATCACGCCGGCGAAATTCGGATGGCGCAGGAAGCCCCACAGGATGCGCTGCAGGACATCGAAGCCCTCGCCCTTGGTCGCCATGCCGCAGCCGGTGCCGTGCACCAGCGCCACGACGCCGTCGACGTTGGGATACTCGTCGAGCCCGCCATTCTCGAACGCGGCGGCGACGCGCTTCGCCACCGTGGCGGAGCAGTTCACCGTGGTCATCACGCCGATATAGTTCCGGGTGGCGACCCGGCCGTCCTCGCGCACGATGCCCTTGAAGGTGGCGCGATCCTGCCCGGTGAAATACTGGGTCGGGCGCGCGTCGGCGCAGAAGGCGTAGTCGCGCTCGAAGTCGCTCATCGCGCAGTTCTGGACGTGGACATGGTCGCCCGGCGCGATGTCGGCAGTGGCAACGCCGATGATCTGGTTGTATTTGCGCACATAGTCGCCGGCGACGATGGCGCGGGTCGCGATCTTGTGGCCCGACGGAACCGGGCTCGCAGTCACCACCCCTTCACCGGGAATGGTCGCGCCGGCGCCGATATTCTGCGCCGCCACCACCACGTTGTCGTCCTGGTGCAGCCGGATGGTGGTTCCACCGATGATCTGATTCATACTGGTCTCCTCACGGACTACGGTCGTTGCACGCCCGTCGTGTTGACATATATGGCATAGAGCGACGTGGTCGCCGTGATAAAGAGGCGATTGCGGCGCTTGCCGCCGAAGGTCACGTTGGCGACGATCTCCGGCACGTTGATGCGGCCCAGCAGCGTTCCGTCGGGCGCGTAGCATTCGACGCCGGCATGGCAACTGGTCCAAAGGTTGCCGTTCACGTCGATCCGGAAGCCATCCGGGATGCCGGTCTTGATGTCGCAGAACACGCGGCCATTGGCCAGCTTCTTGCCGTCCACCACGTCGAAGGCGCGGATGTGGTGCGGTGCGTTCGGATCGTGCGAGGCGGCCGAGTCCGCGACATAGAGAATTTTCTCGTCCGGGGAGAAGGCAAGCCCGTTGGGCTTCACGAAATCCTCGACCACGGTTGCAATCTCGCCGGTCTTGGGATCGATCCGGTAGACGTAGCAGCCGCCCTGCTCCTGCTCCGACCGGCTGCCCTCGAACTCCGTCATGATGCCGTAGCTGGGGTCGCTGAACCATATGCTGTCGTCGGACTTCACCACCACGTCGTTCGGCGAGTTCAGGCGCTTGCCCTTGTGCTTGTCGGCGATGACGGTGATCGAGCCGTCCGGCTCGGTGCGGGTCACGCGTCGGGTCAAGTGCTCACAGGTGACGAGACGGCCCTGGCGGTCGCGGGTGTTGCCGTTGCTGTTGTTGGACTCGGCACGGAAGGTGCTGACACCGGTCTCCGGTGTCCAGCGCAGCATGCGGTTGTTGGGGATGTCGCTCCACAGCAGGTAGCCGCCGTCGGCGAACCAGACCGGGCCCTCGGCCCAGATGCAGCCGTCCGCCAGCTTGTCGAGATGCGCAATGCCGATCATCAGTGACTTGAAGCGCTTGTCGAAAACCTCGTAGAGACCGTCGTTCGCAGGCATCTCTATCCTCCCCTTCAGCGGCTCGGCTTGTCGCCGCCGGCCAGCGTGATCATCGCGATGATGATAATCCCGGTCAGCACCAGGCGCACCCCGGCGCTGGCGCCGTAGGTGTTGAGCATGGTGACCAGCAGATACAGAAACAAGGCGGCGCCCCAGATACCCGGCACGTTGGCACGGCCGCCGGCGACCGAGGTGCCGCCGATCACCACCACGGCGATGGTCGCCAGCAGGTACTCCTCGCCCATGTTCAGCGCATTGCCGCCGGAAAAGCCGGCCAGCAGCGCCCCGCACAGGCCGGCGAAGGCGGCGCTCATCAGGTAAGTGATGCAGCGGGTGCGCTCGACCTTGACGCCGGCCAGATGCGCGGCGCGCATATTCTGTCCGATCGCCAGCGTGGCGCGGCCGTAGATTGTGCGCTGCAGGATCACGGCCATCACGATCGCGAACAGGATGGCGCAGATGGACAGCAGCGGAATGCCGGCGATCTGGGCCGTGGTGAAATCGGCGAAGCTGGGCGGCGGCTTGATCTGCAACCCCCGGCCGTAGGAGATCGCGACCGACATCACGATCAGGCTCGACGACAGGGTCGCGATGATGGGCGGGATCTTCAGGATGCGGATCAGCGCGTAGTTGAACGCGCCCACGGCGAGACCGGAGCCGACGCAAGCCAGCAGGCCCAGCCAGATCAGGCCGTCCTCGCCGCCCATGATCTTCATCGCGACGCCGCCGGCGAGCGCGATGGTGGACGGGATCGAGAGATCGACGTTGCCGGGTCCGGTGGTGATGACAAACATCTGGCCGATGCCGACGATCACGGTGAAAGTCGAGAAGGAGAGCGCCGCAGTAATGACTTCTCCCCCGCCCTTGCCTTCAGTAAAGAGGATGGTGGCGACCCAGACTGCCAGTGCGCCCAGGAAGGACAGCAGCCAGGGCTGGTTGCCAAGACGGGTGGCGATGGCCTTCATCGTGCCTCCCGCAGCTTGATGAGCGCGCGCAGGGCCAACACCACAATCAGCACCGCGCCTTGCGCGCCGATCTGCCAGTCCGGCGAGATGCGCATGAAAATCAGGAACGAGCCGGTCAGGGTCAGCGTGACGGCGCCGATCACCGCGCCGATCGGCGAGACGCGGCCGCCCACGAACTCGCCGCCGCCCAGGATCACACCGGCGATCGACAGCAGCGTGTAGCGGTCGGCGATGTGGGCGTCCGGCGAGGTGGTGAGGCCGATCAGGCTGAGCCCCGAGAGCACCGCGAAGAACCCGGCCAGCGCGTACATCAGCATGCGGATCTTGAGCAGCGACCAGCCGGCGCGGTCGACGGCAGTGGCGTTGCCGCCCGCTCCGCGCAGCACGGCGCCGTACGAGGATTCCATCAGCAGCAGGTGGGCGATGAGGCCGATGACGACGCAGGCGATGATCGGGAACGGGATGATCGGCGACTTCCAGCTCATCAGGCTCTTCAGCCACTCCGGCACCGTGCCGCCGGGGGTCGGCATCAGGATGACCGCGATGCCGAGCCAGACAAACGACATACCGAGCGTCACTACGATGCTGGGCAGCCGGCGCACATGGATCAGCGCACCGACAGCGGCATAGGAGGCGACGCAGCCTGCGAGGATCAGCAGGCAGAGCAGCGGCTGCTCCACCATCCAAATGCCCGCGATGCAGGCCACCAGCCCGACGAACGCGCCGATCGACAGATCGAGGTCGTTGACCGTCAGGATGAACATCTGCGCGATGGTCGCGAAGGCGATCGGCACCGCGTATTTCAGCATCAGGTCGAGGCCGCGATAGCTCATGGCGCGGTCGTTGAGGATGAAGATCGCAATCAGCACCGCCGCCAGCGAGACCGCGGGCAGCGCGCGCCGCAGCAGCTTGGGATCGCGATAGAACGCGGACTGCTCGCGCGCAGGACTCGGCAGGGCAGCGTCGGTCATGCCCGCCCTCCCTCGCGGAAGGAGGCCTGCAGCACCTTCTCCTCGGTCAGGTCGGCGCGCGCGACGTCGGCGACGATCTGGCCGTCGCGCATCACGTACACGTGGTCGCAGTTGTTCAGCTCTTCGATCTCGGTGGTGTACCAGATGAAGGTGCGCCCCGCCTCCGCCTCCGCGCGGATCAGTTCGTAGACCTCGAGCTTGGTGCCGACATCGACGCCGCGCATCGGGTCGTCCATCAGGATTATGCCGGCATCGGAGCCGAGCGCGCGGGCGAACAGAACCTTCTGCTGGTTGCCGCCGGAGAGCGACAGGATGTTGTTGTCGACGTCCGGCGTCTTGATGCGGATGCGCTCCCGCCACTTGTTCGCGAGCGCGGCCTCGGCGGCGCCGTCGATCAGGCCGGCCTTCACCAGCCTTCGCATGGAGCGCACCGAGATGTTGCGCGCGATCGACCAGAGATGCAGCACGCCGTCATTCTGGCGGTCGCCCGCGATCAGGGCGACCGGGCCCGCGACGGTCGTCTCCGCGCTCCGCTGCTCGGCAGCTTCATAGATCTGCAGCAGCAGGCGGGTCTGGCCATGGCCGGCCAGGCCGGCAAGGCCGATGATCTCGCCCTTGTGCGCGACCAGCGCCGTCTGGTCGGCTTGCTGCTTGGGGAGCGCACGCACGATTTCGGGCGCCTCGCCTCGAGCCGCCACGGCGCGTTCGTGTGCCTTGATCCGCGCCTCGCTCACGACGTTGCCCATCGCCGCAACCAGGCTCTCGCGATCGAACTCCACCGCCGCCCGGTCGGCGACCACGCCGCCGTCCTTCATGACCATGATCCGGTCGCAGTAGTCCAGGATGTCGCCGAGCAGGTGCGAGGTCAGCAGGCACGACCCACCCTCCGCCACGAAGGTGCGTACGTAGGTCAGCAATTGCTTGCCGGCGACCGCGTCGAGCGAAGAGGTCGGCTCGTCCAGCACCACCAGCCGGGTCGGGCCGTCGGTCACGGTGAAGGCGCGTGCGATCTCCACCATCTGGCGCTGGCCGATCGGCAGGTCACCGACGGTCGCATGGGCGGAGATGCCATGGCCCGGGAAAATCTCATCCAGCTTGCGCTGCACCAGCGCCGCGGCGTTGCGGCGCCAGCCCCAGCCGCGCAGGCTCTTGTGATAGATGCGGGTGTTCTCCGCCACGCTCAAATTCGGGCAGAGCGATAGCTCCTGGAACACACAGCGGATGCCCTGCGCGCCGGCGCGCCGCACACCGTAGTCGGCCGCCTGCGTCACGCCATTGACCCGGATCTCTCCGCCATCCGGCGCCAGCGTGCCGGCCAGCAGGTTGATCAGCGTCGACTTGCCGGCGCCGTTGTGGCCGACCAGCCCCAGGCACTCGCCGACGCCGACCGCGAGGTCGACGTTGGCGAGCGCGCGTACCGCGCCGAAGCTTTTCGTCATGCCGGAGAGGCTGACGATCTTTTCGGTGGCCTGGAGCATGGTCTGCCGGTCGTTCCCTACTTCGCTGAAGCGATCACCTTCTGCGCATCCTCCAGCGTGTACTCCACGTTCGCGACGCCACCCTGCTCGGTGTTCTTCAGGCTCTCTTCCAGGTTCGCCTGATCGATGCGCAGGAACGGCACAATCATGTCCTTCGGCACTTCCTTGCCGTCGAGAATCTGCTGCGCCACCCAGAAGGCGAGCGTGGAGACGCCTGGGGCGATCGAGACCGACATGGTCTCATAGCCGCTGGCATCCTTCTGCTCCTTCCACCAGGCGAGCTCGTCCTGGCGGTTTCCCATGATGATGAGCGGAGTCGCGCGGCCGGCCGCCTTGAAGGCCTGTGCGGCGCCGTAGCCGTCGCCGCCCTGGGTCACGACCGCGGCCACGTCTGGCAGCGAGGGCAGCACGCCCGCGACCGCCTTCTGCGCCACCGTCTGGGTCCAGTCGCCATGCACCGAGCCGACGATCTTGAACTGCGAGTATTTCTGCGCGCCGGCTTCGATGCCTTTGTGGATCTCGTCATCGACGAACACGCCGGCGAGGCCGCGGATCTCCAGGAGGTTGCCGCCGCCCGGCATCTTCTCGTTCAGATAATCGAGCTGCACCTCGCCCATCTTTGCGAAGTCGACCGCGATGCGCCAGGCGCAGGGCTCGGTCACGATGCCGTCGAACGACACGACGATGATGCCGGCATCGCATGCTTCCTTGACGGCGCCGTTGAGGGCGTCGGGCGAGGCGGCATTCAGCACGATCGCGTCATAGCCCTGCAGGATCAGGTTCTGGATCTGGGCGGCCTGCTCCGTGACCTGATTCTCGGACGTGGTGAAGGGCGTCGCTTCGGCCACGATGCCATCCGCGACCGCCTGCTTGGTCACCTTGTCCCAGCTCTTCAGCATCGACTGGCGCCAGGAATTGCCGGCGTAGTTGTTGCTAAGCGCGATCTTCTTGCCCGCGGCTCCCCCGCTCGATTTCTTGTACTCCATGTAGCCGTAGACCGCAGCAGCCGCGATGACGACGACGGCAATACCGCCTATGAGCTTGCCCTTGCCTGCCATTGTTCCCTCCTCAGTTTTTGTTGTGATGGCTTGTACTCAACTTCGTATTGGCCGCGCTGGCGGCAACACGTCCCTAATGCGATTCCTTCGGAATGCCGGCGCCGCGGTTGCCGACCAGAAAATCGAGGTCGGCGCCCTTGTCGGCCTGCAGCACGTGGTCGACGTAGAGCTTCTGGTAGCCGCTTTCCATCGGCGGCTTGGGCGCTTTCCACTGCGTGCGGCGCTTGGCCAGCTCCTCGTCGCTGACCTCGATATGCAGCTTTCGACCGGCGACATCCAACACGATCATGTCGCCATCCTTCACCAGCGCCAGCGGGCCGCCGGCGGCGGCTTCCGGCGAGGTGTGCAGCACCACGGTGCCGTACGCCGTGCCGCTCATGCGCGCATCGGAGATGCGCACCATGTCGGTGATGCCCTTCTTCAGCACCTTGGGCGGCAGGCCCATGTTGCCGACCTCGGCCATGCCGGGGTAGCCCTTGGGTCCGCAATTCTTCAGCACCATCACGCAGGTCTCGTCGACGTCGAGATTGGGATCGGCAATCTTCTTCTTGTAGTCGTTGATGTCCTCGAACACGACCGCGCGGCCGCGATGCTGCATCAGCGCCGGCGTCGCCGCCGACGGCTTCAGGATCGCGCCATTGGGCGCGAGGTTGCCGCGCAACACCGCGATGCCGCCATGGGAGGTCAGCGGATTGTTCCAGGGACGGATGACCTCCTGGTTGTGGTTCTGCGCGTCCTTGACGTTGTCCCAGGCAGTCTTGCCATTGATTGTCATGACGTCCTTGTTGAGCAGGCCATGCTCGGCCAGCGCCTTCATGACGACGGGAAGGCCGCCGGCGTAGCAGAAATCCTCCATCAGGAAGCGGCCGGACGGCATGAGGTCGACGATCGTCGGCACCTCCTTGCCCCACTGGTCCCAATCATCGAGCGTGAGGTTGAGATTGAGGCGCCCCGCGATGGCGAGCAGATGCACCACCGCGTTGGTCGACCCGCCGATCGCGCCGTTGGTGCGGACCGCGTTCTGGAATGCTTCGCGCGTCAGCACCTTGGAGATGCGCAGATCTTCCTTCACGATCTCGACCGCGCGGTTGCCGACCAGGTGCGCGAGGCGCTTGCGCCGCGAATCCACCGCCGGATAAGCCGCGTTCTCCGGCAGTCCGATGCCGAGCGATTCCACCATGCTGGCCATCGTCGAGGCCGTGCCCATGGTCATGCAGTGGCCGGGAGAGCGCGACATGCCGGATTCCGCGCTCATGAAATCGGCGAGCGTCATCTCGCCCGCCTTCACGGCTTCGCTGAATTGCCAGACCGACGTGCCGGAGCCGACGTCGCAACCGCGGAACTTGCCGTTCAGCATTGGGCCGCCGCTGAGCGCAATGGTTGGCAGGTCGCAGCTGGCCGCGCCCATCAGCAGCGCCGGCGTGGTCTTGTCGCAGCCGACCAGCAGCACGACACCGTCGATCGGGTTGGCACGGATCGATTCCTCGACCTCCATGCTGGCGAGGTTGCGGAACAGCATCGCGGTCGGGCGGAGGGTAGTTTCGCCCAGAGACATGGCGGGGAACTCCACCGGGAAGCCGCCGGCCTCGTAGACGCCGCGTTTCACCACCTCGGCCAGTTCCTTGAAATGCGCATTGCACGGATTGAGGTCGGACCAGGTGTTGCAGATACCGATCACCGGCCGGCCATCGAACATGTGGTCCGGATGGCCCTGGTTCTTGATCCAGCTGCGGTGCATGAAGGCGTCCTTGTTGGCGCCGCCATACCAGTGACGGGATCTCAGCTGCTTCTTGCCGTCCGTGCCGTCGGCCATTTGTCCGTACTCCTATCTAAGTGCCTTGCGCAGCCGCCTCGTGGACGCCGCGCGCGCAGCGCGGCCACGAGGCTTGGCCAGAATTTGTTCGATGTCCACCTGGGCTTCCTGCAGCAGCTTGACCATCGCCGCCTGGGCGCCGCGCGGGTCGCCCTTCTCGATCCGCTCCAGCACGACGCGGTGCAAGGGCACCGACTGAACGCGCAGGTTCGGGAATTTCACCGAGAGCTTGATGTTGAAGGCGATCGCCGATTCGATCACGTGCCCCATGGAGACCAGGAACGGGTTGTTGGTCGCCTCCAGGATGGAGAGATGAAAACGCAAGTCGTGATCGACGCTTTCCTCGGTCTTCTCGCCGGCCGCGGCCATGCCCTCCAGGGCGTCGCGGATGCGCCCGATCTGCTCCGGGGTCGCGCGCTGCGCCGCCAGCGCGGCGCCGGCCGGCTCCAGCATCCGGCGCATCTCCGACACCGCCAGGGCGTAGGCCTCGGCGTCGTGCGAGGCGAGGCTCCAGCTGAGGACATCGGGGTCGAGCATGTTCCACTGATCGCGCGCCTTGACGCGGGTGCCGATCTTGGTACGAGATTCGACCAGGCCCTTGGCGGCCAGCACCTTGATCGCCTCGCGCAGCACGGTCCGGCTGACGCCGAAGTCGCCGCCGAGATCGGTCTCGTTGGGCAGGACCTCGCCCGGGGCCAGGTCGCCACGCAGGATCTGCTGACCGATCTCGTGCGCGATGCGGCCATGGATGCTGCGCTGCGAAAACATGCGCGACGGCTTGCGTTTGACCTGCACCCTGATGGCCTCCCGGCCCCCGAGAGGGGGGTTGGTATTTGTAGTATTATATGTTTTATCAGTGGCGGGAGGCCGGCTTCAAGTCAAGCCTCGGAACCGACTTAAACAACGGAAAATAACGGATCAAGTCACCATGTCGATCTCGGAATTCGGCCGTTTCGGCGACCAGGGCGTGCAGGAAATCAAGCTGCGCGGCAGCTGCGGCACGGAGGCCTCGGTCATCACCTACGGCGCGATCCTGCGCGATCTCGTAGTGCCGATGGGGCCGGCCAAGCGGCGCGTGGTGCTCGGCTATCGCTCGCTGCAGGGCTATATCGAGGGCCGCGCCTATCTCGGCGCGACGGTCGGGCGCTGCATCAACCGGATCGACACCGGCTTCACGCTCGACGGCAAGCGCTACAAAGTGCCGGTCAACGAAGGCGACCATGTGCACCTCCATGGCGGGCCGGATGGGTTTTCCAAGCGCGTATGGAAGCTAATCGGCGCGACCGACAATTCGATGACGCTGGAGATCGCTTCGCCCGACGGTGATGCCGGCTATCCGGGCGCGCTGACGGCGCGCTGCACCTACGCGATCACGAGTCCCGGCACGCTCAGCATCGAGCTGACCGCGACCACCGATGCGCCGACCGTCGCTAACCTCGGCCACCATTCGTATTTCACGTTGCAGCCGGGCAGCGACGTGCGCGACCACCGCATGATGGTGGCGGCGGATTTCTACACGCCGCTCGACCGGTTCCTGATCCCGACCGGAGAGATCCGCAGCGTGATCGACACCGTCTATGACTTCCGCGTGCTGCGTCCGATCCGCGCCGAGCATGGACCGGGCTACGACATCAATTTCGTGCTGAACCAGGCTTGGCAGCCGCAGGCCACGGAGTTGCCGCTCGCGGCGCGCCTGGTGTCGCCCAGCGGCGACCTGGCGATGGAGCTGTCGACCACCGAGCCCGGCCTGCAGTTCTACGAGGGCATCCGCCTCGCGCCGTCGCAGGAGGCGTACGAGAACGAACCGCACCTGCCCTATCGCGGCCTGTGCCTGGAGCCGCAGCGGTTCCCGGATTCGATCAACCGCCCGCACTTCTCAACCGTGGTGCTGCGGCCGGACGAGACCTATCGGCAGCTGACGCAGTTCCGCTTCGCGCAGCAGTAGCCTCGGCGCGTGTTGCCATCTGCCGGACGAAATCCGGGAGCTGCAGCTTCTTGCGGTAATCGCCGGGCGACATGCCGGCCTGCCGGCGGAACAACCGGCGGAACGACGCCAGGTCGGCATAGCCGACCTCCTGCGCGATCTCCTCGATCGGCTGGCTGCCGGTCTCCAGCAGGTGCTTGGCCTCCTCGATGCGCAGCGCCTGCACATACGCCAGCGGCGAGTAACCCGTCGCCGACCGGAAGCGCCGGTCGAACGTGCGCTTGGGCAGGCCCGAGCGCTGCACCAGCTCCGCTATGATGTCGGGACGCTCGTAGTTCTGTGCCAGCCAGGTCTGGCAGCGCTCGATTGCCGCGTCGCCATGCCCTTTGTTGGCGATCATCGATGCGAACGGCAGCTGCCCTTCGCGGTGCCACTGGTAGAGGAAGAACTTGGAGATGCGGATCGCCTCGTCCGTGCCGCCGTATTTGGCGATCAGCAGCAGCGCCAGATCCTGCCATGACGATGCGCCGCCACAGCACAGGATGGTGCGGCCTTCACCGGTCTGCACCAGGATGCGATCCTCGTGCAGTTTTACGTTTGGAAACTCCTCCCTGAACAAGGGCACATAGCACCAGTGGGTCGTCGCCTCCTGTCCGTCCAGCAGACCAGCCTCCGCAAGAACCAGAGAGCCGCCGCAAGCCGCATAGATCTGCGCCCCCTGCGCGTGCATGCGCACGAGCCAGTCGAGCAGCCGCCGATCGAGCTTCCGCAGACCGTCGGCGGAATTGATGATGACGTTGGGAATGAACACAACATCCGTGCTGGTCACTTCGTCGACGGTCGCCTGCGACACGATGCTGACGCCGGTGCACAACCGGATCGCGCCTGGCTCCGCGGTCACGATGCGCGATTCGAATAGATGCTCGCCGCTGGTCTTGCCATTGACCCATTCGATCCCAGCGAACCAGAGGGTGTCGTACATCCCGTAGATGATCGACGGATCGCATTCCGGGAATACCAGGATGCTAACCTGAGTCGGCCTGTGGCCCATATCACACCTTGGCTCAAATGGCTCCATTCCGGCCATTTTGCCTCTGACTGCTCCCAAACGCCATCCCTATGTTCCCGGCCTATCGCGTCCGAGACGCGCGACTAACGCAAGAAGGGAATGGAGAACCCATGACTTTGGATATGAAAAAGCTCGAGCCCTTGCTCGGAACACTTGTTAGCGAACTTGGCGCTGCCGCCAATGCCGCCCTCGTCTTCACCGGCGACCGGCTGGGCCTCTATCGCGCGATGGCCGATGGGTGCCCGGTGACCCCCGACCAGCTGGCGGCCAGGACCGGCACCAACGAGCGCCTGGTGCGGGAGTGGCTGTCGTCGCAGGCCGCTTCCGGCTTCGTCACCTACGACGCGCGCGAAGAGACCTTCGCGCTGTCGCCCGAGCAGGCGGCGGTATTCGCGGACGATGCCAGCGTGGTGAACATGACCGGCGGCTTCCATTCGCTCGCGGCAGTGTTCGCCGACCAGCCGAGTCTCGAGCAGGCCTTCCGCACCGGCAAAGGCGTCGGCTGGAGCGATCGTTGCAACTGCCTGTTCTGCGGCGTCGAGCGCTTCTTCCGGCCGGGCTATCGGGCGAACCTCCTCACCGGATGGCTGCCAGCCCTGGACGGCGTGGTGCAGAAGCTGGAACGCGGCGCGAAGGTCGCGGACGTCGGCTGCGGTCACGGCGCCTCGACCATCATCATGGCGGCGGCGTTCCCAAAGTCGCAGTTCGTCGGAATCGACTTCCATGGTGCGTCGATCGCGCACGCCCAGGAGCACGCCAAGCACCTGCCCAACGTGCGCTTCGAGACCGCGCGCGCCCAGGACTTCGCGGGCAAGGACTTCGACCTCGTCACGATGTTCGATGCGCTGCACGACATGGGCGACCCGGCCGGTGCGACGGCGCACGCCCGCAAGGCGCTGAAGTCCGACGGAACGCTGATGCTGGTGGAGCCGATGGCCGGCAACAGCCTCGCGGACAATCTCAACCCCGTGGGCCGCGTGTTCTACGCGTTCTCGACCGCGGTGTGCGTGCCAGCCTCGCTCAATCAGGAGGTCGGCGCGGCCTTGGGCGCCCAGGCCGGCGAGCTGCGCCTGTCGGAGATCGTGCGCCAGGGCGGATTTTCGCGAGTCCGCCGCGCCACGGAAACACCGTTCAACATGGTGCTCGAAGCGCGTCCCTAGGAGATCCGCAGACACGTCATGGCAAGATCACGTCTTGCCATGACGGTGCGGCCATCCCTAGGGCCAATTGTCGAGAATGATCTTGGCGGCCCGCTTGGCCTGCAGGGCAGCCTGACGGTTGCCCTCAGCCGCGGCGATCGTGCAGCCCTTCATGAGCATGTGCCAGATATCGCAGAACATCGGCCCATCCTTGATGTCCGCCCTGGTCGCCAGTTCGCACACGAAGGCGCGTACCTTCGCCAGATGGCCGGCCGCCGCGATATGCAATGGATTGTCGGCCTGATACTCGAGCAGCACGTTGACGAAGGTGCAGCCCTCGAAATCCTCGATCTGGAACCAATCGTGATACGCATCGAAGATCGCCAGCAACCGCTCCTTGGGATCAGTGGTGCGAACGCTGACTTCACGAATCAGCCAGTCCTCGGTCCACAGGGACTCGCGCCGATCGAGGAACGCGAGCACGAGGTCCTGCTTCGATCTGAAATGGCGGTACAATGTCATCTTGGCGACGCCGGACCGCTCAATAATAGCGTCCACGCCGACCGAACGCGTGCCTTGATGGGCGAACAAATCGTACGCCGCCTCTAGAATTCGTTCGCGTGCGTCCTGTCGCCCCATCGTCCTGATGGCTTCCGAATTGCCGTGCACAGGGATACTCCACTGCTGGCCAGTCGCGCAGCAGAACGTGCATATCCCAATGCGTAGGGTTTTGGCTATGCTGTTTGTGGGTTTCCTGTGGTGTGAGGATGTATAGGATTGTCGTTTAGACAGACTGGTTTGTATCGAATGCCTCGCGCAGTATTCATTTCAAATCATTCTAATTAAGGAGAACTGCCCGATGCCGCGCCTACAAACATCGTTTCTATTCGACCTCGATGGTACGCTTGTAGACAGTGTGTACGAGCACGTGCTGGCGTGGCGCGATGCGCTCGATGAAGAGGGCATCGATCTCTCGGTCTGGCGCATCCACCGCAAGATCGGCATGAGCGGCGGGCTTTTCACCAACATGCTGCTGCGCGAGACGGGACTCGATATCAGCGAGGAGCGCGTCAACCGGCTGCGCAAGCTGCATGCCGAGGCGTATCTCAAGCGTGCCCGCAAGATCCCGCCGCTGCCGGGTGCGAAAGAGCTGCTCGCCTACCTGAGCGAAGCGAACATCCCCTGGGCGATTGCCACCAGCGGCCGGATGGAAACCGCGCGCCCTGTCCTCGAGAACCTGGGGGTCGATTTCGACAAAGTGCCGGTCGTCACGCGCGACCAGGTGAAATACGCGAAACCCGACCCGGATTTGTTTCTGGAGGCGGCGGATCGCTTGAAGGTCGACATCCGGACCGCGTGCGTGGTGGGCGACAGCATCTGGGACATGCTGGCAGCGCGGCGCGCCAATGCGCTCGGCATCGGATTGCTATCGGGTGGCTATGGGCGGGAAGAGCTTGAACGCAGCAGCGCGTACCGCGTCTACGAAGACCCGGCCGATCTGCTGCATCACATCGACGAGGTCGGCGGGCGCAGCTAGCGGAGGTTGGCGCAGCATGGGGCGTTGTGTGCGAAGGCTCACATGATTGCTCCGCCGGTTTGATTTTCGGCAGCCGTTCGCCTATGGAGACCGGTCGTTTCGGGGAGTCTGCGAACGGACAATGTTGAGGGGGTCATGACGAGTGCGTACTGGAATCGCGGGGCGCTTGCAGCATCCCGCTGTGCACTGATTGCCAGTCTTTCGGCGCTGGCTGCTTTCCCCGCGCTGGCGGTCGAGCCCCGCCCCGCTCCCATCGCCGGCGCCATCGTTACGGTCAACGGCGATGAGAGCCTGCGCTTCGTCAGCGAAGCGAACTGGCGGATCGCCGAGGCGACCCAGGAATTGCTAGCCGGCGATGCGCTGCGCACGGGGCCGGCGGGCACGCTGGCGTTGCGCTTCGCGGACGAGACCATGATCCGTGTGCACCGCAATTCCGAGTTGACGGTCAAGGCATTGCCGGAAGACGGCACGGCGGAACTGCAGCTGGATACGGGACGCGTCTGGGCGCGCGCCACCACCGGCGGGACCGGCGTCAATGTCGAGACGCCGGCCGCGACCGCTGCCATCCGCGGCACCGACTGGACGCTGGAAGTGCTGCCTGACAAGTCGACGCGGCTGATCGTGCTTGATGGCGTCGTGCAATTGCAGAACGCACAGGGCAGCGTCAGCGTCGGCCCCGGCGAAGCCGCCATCGCCGCGCTCGGCAAGGCCCCGTCCAAGATTTTCCTGACCCAGGCGCCGGGCCGGGAGCAGATGCTCTATCACGTCGGCGCACGCGATATCTTTTCGATGGTCGCCCCGACACGCGGGCTCGAGACGTCGCCATCGGGCGCCGATGCTCGTGCGCGGCGCGCAGAAATCCTTGCCAAGCCGGCCGAGGCGCGCAGCAAGGCGGATTGGATCGATTTTGCACAGATTGGCCTGGCGTTCGACGATCGCGCCGCAGTCGAGCAGGCCGTGGCGAATGCCCGGAAGGCCGGACCGTTGAGCGTGGAGGAAGAAGCGCGCCTCAAGCTGGTCGAGGGATTGCTGGCCGGGCAGCGCACAGACTGGAACGGCGCGGAAGCAAAATTCACCGCCGCCATTCCGGGGCTGAGCGGCGATGACCTCTATCTCGCGGAGTTCGGCCGCTACATGGCGCTGCTCCTGGGTAAGCGGCCCGACGAAGCGCGCCAGGCCAGCGCGAAGCTAGACACTTATCCTGACAGCCCGGTCCGCGCCATGTCGCGCGCCTGGCTCAGCGCGATGTCCGGCGACCTGGAGCAGGCACTCGCCATCATCAAGGAGACCCAGCCGCGCTATCCGAAGAACGTTGATCTGGCCTTGTTCGCTGCCCAGATCGAGATCCTGCTCGGCCACGAGGAGGAGGCGCGGCGTTGGACCGAGCGCGCCATCGCCATCGACCCCGACAGCCCGGAGACGCTGCGGGTCCAGGCCAATATTGCATCCGACTACGATTGGAACGCTCCCGCGGCGAGGGCGGCGCTTGAGCGCGCGATGGCGGCCGCGCCCGGCGATGCCGATCTCTACAACGAACTTGGCCTCGTGCTCTATGACAATGGCGACGAGGGAGGCGGCCGCGACGCCTTCGAGCGCGCGATCGCGCTCGACCCCGAAGACCCGCTGCCGCGCGCCAACTACGCAATCGTGCTGGTGGACACCAACAAGCTCGACCAGGCGGATGCGCTCGCCGACCAGGCATTGGCGCTCGATCCATCGTTCTACATCGCGCTGCTCGCCAAGGGTAGGGTGCACATCCAGCGCGGCGACCTGCCGGCAGCCCGCGAGGACTTCCTGGACGCGGTCGCGGCCAACCCGCTGATGGCGCAATCGACCCTCGGTCTTGCCATCCAGCAATACGAAGCCGGCGACCTGACGCAGGCCTATCAATCGATCGAGGCGGCCGAGCGACTGGACCCCAACGATCCGATCGCGCCGCTGGTGCGCACGGTGATCGCGCTCGACCGGGCCGAGATCGATGATGCCATAATCAATGCGCGCAAGGCGTTTGAGCGCTATCGCGCGCGTGGCGGAATCTACAACCCCTTCGCGGCGACGCAATCGGCCGGCTCCTACATGACCGCGGCGTTCGACACGCTGAATTTGACGGACTGGAGCCGGCTCTATGGCGATCTGCTGTTCAGCCCGTTCGACGCCGGGAGCCAGTTCTATCAGGTGACGGCATCCCGCGCCCCGGTCGCGATCAACCAGCAGAAGATTGAGTTTTCAACCAGCCAGCCGGCGCTGATCCAGGGCCTGCTGCTGGAGCCGCTGTCGGTGGCGGCGCGCATCCGCTTCACCGATCTCTATCGCCGGCCGTTCCTGGACAGCGAGGCCGGTGGCAGTGTTTCCTTCGACGATGACGGCCAGTCGGCCTGGAGCGCCGACGGCAGCGCGCAGGGCTTCATGAACGGCCCGATTCCTGTCGCCTTCTTCGCCAACTACATCCGCAACGAAGTCGATGGTGACACGCTGGGCGCGCTGGACGAAGTGGACAGCGCCAACCTGTTCCTGGGCGCCGAGCTCACCATGGTTGATCGGCTGGTGGCGTGGGGGCAGTTCGCGCACGCCGAAGACGACATTCCGGAAGTTACCCTTCCCGGCAATCTGGATCAGGATGCACGGCAGACCAGCTATCAGGCGGGAATCGGCTACTCGCATTCATTCGGCGCACGCAACCTGATGAACGCGGTCGTTGCCTACGGCAACGTCGACGCCGACGTCGACAACGACACTGAACTGGGTGCGGGCTTCGACCTGCTGCAAGACCTCGACAACAATGACGACAGACTGTTCGTGGGTTTGGCGCACAATGTCGATCTCGGCGGCGTCACCTTGCGCTATGGCGTCGAAGGCCAGAGCACCGACCGCGACATCAGCCGGGAGGATACCCTCGCTTTCCTCGGAGTTCCGCTGGTGGGAACCGAGGAGGTCACCGATTCGACACCGCTCCAGGGCAATGCCTATTTCGACGTCTCCACCACGATCGCCGACAGCCTGATGCTGCAGGGCGGCCTCACCGTCGCGCATATCGAAAACGGGGTGGGGGTCGACGACACGCGCTTCGAGCCGCACGTCGGCATTGCCTGGCTGCCGACGGATGGGCAGTGGCTGCGCCTCGCCTACCAGGAGGTGCCGGATCAAGGTTTCCTCACGTCGCTCGCGCCGGTCACGGTGGTGGGCTTGACGCCCGGCGACACGCCGATCAACGAAGGGGGCGAAGTGAAGAGCCTGGTCGCACGCTGGGACGCGGAATGGAATCCGCATCTGTTCACATTCCTGGAGTTGGAGCACCAGGAGGTCGAGGACTTCGGCGCCAGCCTGGTCGACAGGTTCGGCACCTTGTCCGCTGAAGACGGCAGAATCGAACGCGTGACCGGCGGCGCGAACGTCTGGTTCGGCAACGGCTTCGGCGCCTTCGCCAGCGCCAGCGGATTCGATTCAGAGATCACCGACGGTCCGGGCGACGGCCGGCTGCCGCTGGTGCCCGACTGGTTTGCGAATGCCGGCGTCAGCTGGGCGCACCCGGAGCAGATCACCTTCACCCTGAGCGAGGTCGTGATCGGCGAGCGGCTGGGCGAGGTCGACGGCGACGAGCTCGGTGCCGTTGCCATCACCAACTTCTCGATCGAATGGCAGCCGTGGGACAAGCGGCTCGACCTCTCGCTCGACGCCATCAACCTGTTCGATCAGGATTTTGACCTGGCTGAGGACATTCCCGCCCCTGGCCGCACCGTGATCCTGAGCGGCCATGTCCGGTTCTGAGCGGCTTTGAATGGATGAGCGAGGCAAGCGACCCGACGCCGACCGCGCGAGCTGGCGGCAGACGCTGGCGCTGGCGCTCCTCGCGCTCGTAGTCGCCGGCGCGCTCAGCTTCACACCGCAATGGCAACGGCTGGAGCTGCTGTCGTTCGACCTGACTTCGACTCTCTTGCCCAAGGGGCCACCGGCGCCCAGTTCGATCGTCGTCGCGATTGACGAGCCGAGCTTCGCGGAATTCGGCCAATGGCCCTGGCGCCGTGACATCCACGCCCGCCTGATCGAGCAGCTGCGCGCGGCAGGCGCCAAGGGTATCGTGCTCGACCTGGTTTTCGCGGAGCCCAGCGCCTATCCGGATGCCGATGCGGCACTGGCGCGGGTAATGGGTCCGGACGTGGTGCTGGCGGCCGATCTCATGAAGATCAATGACCCCAATGTGTCCGGCACTCGCGATATCCTGCCGCTCCCGGCGCTGACCAACGGAGGTGCGCGCTATGGCTTCGCGAAGCTGGCGCAGCCTGATCCCGACGAAATCATCCGACGCATGCCGCAGCAGCCGGATTCGCTCGCGGCAGTCGCGCGCCAGCTCCTGCCCGACGACACCGCGCGACCTCCCACGAAGGATGCATTCATACAATATTTCGGCCCGCGTCAGACGTACGAAACAGTGTCTTACTATCGGGCAATGGACTGGCAGAACTTTCTGGCCACCAATCCTTTCAAGGGCAAACTCGTCATCGTCGGCTTCGGTCAGGATGCTCAAGCCGATCTGTCGATCGGCACCGCCGACGCCTTCGCCACTAGCTTCACCAGCCGCGGTGGTGGCGCGATGTTCGGCGCGGAGATCCACGCCACTATCGTCGACAATCTGCGTTACTCTCTGTGGATCGTACCATTGCCGATTTGGGTCACGGCGCTGCTGGCGCTGGCTGTAGCGCTGGCAACGGGACATGCTCTGCGCAACTTCGGCCTGGTGCGCTCGAGTTTCTGGACGATCGCCGGACTCGCGGCGATCCTGATTCTCTCGTTCGCGTTGCTGCGCCTCGGCCGATTGTGGCTGCCGCCGGTCCTGCCGGTCACGGCTCTCGTGCTGATGTCGGTGGGGCGCACAGGGCTCGGCTATCTCGAAGAGCGCGCGCGGCGGCAGCGCGTTGTCACCATGTTCGGCCACTACTTGGCCCCGGAGATGGTGGAGCGGCTGCAGAACAATCCGGCCCTGCTGAAGCTCGGCGGCGAGGTGAAGGAGCTGACCATCCTGTTCTGCGACGTGCGCGGCTTCACCACCATCTCCGAACGCATGCAAGCCGATCCGCAGCGCTTGACACATCTGGTCAACCGCATTCTAACGCCGCTGTCCAACTGCGTGCTCGCGGAGAACGGCGCGATCGACAAGTATATCGGCGACTGCATCATGGCATTCTGGAACGCGCCACTGGATGAGCCCGAGCACGCGTTGAAGGGCGCGCACGCCGCGCTTGCCATGATCAAGGCGATCGCGACGCTCAACCGCGAGCTCGCTGCCGAGAACCTACCCAGCATTGCTATCGGTGTCGGGCTCAATACCGGCCGATGCGTGGTGGGCAACATGGGGTCAGACCAACGATTCGATTATTCGGCGCTGGGCGATTCGGTGAATCTGGCATCGCGCCTGGAATCGGCATCCAAGGAGTTGGGCGTTTCCATCGTGATCGGGCCGGAAACAGCACGGCAGGTCGCCGACCGCCTGCCGCTGGTTCCCCTGGAGACGATCCACGTCAAGGGCAAGCAGGAGCCGATCACGGTTCACACCATTGCTCCGGAACTCGCGAACCGCCCGGAGGCGCTACAGGAGCTGCGCGACATCGAAAGCCGGCTGAGCGCCGTCGACGAGCCTTTATGGGACCAAGGCAGTCAGGCCCTCATCAAGCGTGCAGTCGAGATCGCGCCAAGCCTGGCGAAGTACTATGCCCAGCTTCAGGAACGGCGGCGCCTGCGCCTAGCGGGATTCTAAGGCTTCCGCAGCGGGACCGAGAGGTATTTGCCGAACTCGTCGACGAAATGGCAGCTCACGCGTGCGTGCACCCGGCCCTGGCGATCGTCGAACACCATGGTCGATGAGAACGGCAAGGCCGGCGTGTGCCAGACCCCGGGATGGAAGTAGAGACCCTTGCTGCCATCGCAGTAGAAGCCGACGAACTTGTCCGGCGTCAGATCGTCGCCGGGCAAGGCGAGCGGCACGATGAACGGGCTGCGCTCCTTGGGAAAGAACAGCTGGCCGCCGTCGGGATGGTAGTTGGCGTGCCACACCAGAACGCGCGAGCGGTCGGGCTTTTCGATTTCTTCCGACGCCTGCTTGGGATCGCGGGTCCAGCCGATCAGATAGCTGTCGTTGACCGCCTCGTTCTGCCCGTAGAGCACCTCGCCCTTCCAATAGAAGGAGAATTGGCCCTCGGTCGTACCGCCTTCATCGCCGGTATCGGGGTCGACCGGCCGCCAGCCCTGCGCCGGCCAGCGCACGATCTCAATCTTCGCGGTGGCGAAATCGTCGACCAGCACGCCGTAGCCCTTCAACGTCTCGGGCGTGGCTTCGACGATCGGGATCTCGTGGCAATCGAACGGCTTGTCGTAGCTTGGCGCAAGTCTGCGGATCATGGTGCCTCCCCGCTCTCAGCGAAGGGAGAGCTTAGAGCGTCTTCAGCATTTTGTAGACTGGTTCGCTCGCGTTTTCGCCGTATGTCCCTTTCTTGACGAATCTGTATCTCTTGGCCGCATAAAATCCTTTCGCGGTCACGGTCGAGTCGAGCATGATCCTCTTGCAGCCCAGCCTCTCGAGCGATGCCTCGGCGACAGCCAGCAGGCGGGAACCAATGCCGGTTTCAAGGCGATCCTTGTGCACGTAGATGCGCGACAATACGCCGTCGAAGGTGTGCTCGCAGAAGCCGACGATCCTGCTTTGCTCCACGGCGACCCAGCGCTTGCAGCCGGCGCCGCTCATGCGCAGCGTGCCGGCATTTTCCTTGGTCGCCCAGCGGCGGATCACGTCTGCGGGGTAGTCGCGCGCGTTGACGTGGCGGATGGTCTGACAACGCAAACATGCGATCGCGGCGCAGTCCTCGTCTCGCGCCGGGCGGACCCGGGCCACCGTCAGGCCTTCAACGAGAGCGCCTTGCGATACTTCTCGGCGTCCCAGTCGAGCAGCGCCAGCTCCTCGTCCGCCGGCAGGTAGCTGATGCGCGCATCGGCGGGCAGACGCTCCGCCACCAGGGCGAGGCAGACCAGCATCGCTTCGGCGCCGGGCTGGATGTCCGAGCGCATGATGGCGCCGGCGCCCGGCGCCAGCAGCGCGACCGGCGGCGGCAGGCTCGCTGCCGCATTGGCGGCGATGACGTTCCCGATGCTTTCACCGGCGGATAGAGCCCGCATGGCAGGGCCAAGGAACACCACGTGATCCGGATAGAGCGAGCCCTTGGTCACGAACGCCAGGCTGCGTGGATCGGTGGCGAGGCGATGGCAGGCATCGTCCGGCGCGGGGCGATAGTCGGTGTCGCGGCACAAGGCTTCGAGCGCGGCGCCATTGCCAGCCGGCGCCGAACGCACGGGCAGACGCAGGCGCCGCTCGACTTCGTGCACCAGCGCCTCGGCGGCGGCGCAATCAGCGGCCCCGACCAGCAGTCCGTGATTGCCGAGGATCAGCACGTCGGGCCTGCGCCGCGCCAGCGTCTCCGCCACCACCTGGCTCAAGGGCAGGCCCGGGCGGCGGTACGGCACGCGTGCCCATGCGAGTCCCTCGAGGTGCGTCGCGATCTCCTGATCGACACCGAGGCAGGAGGCCCAGGCGATGGTGTTGACGGCGTGGACATGCAGCACCACGCGATGTGGCAGCAGGGCGTGCAGCGAGGTCTCGATCGACGGGCGCAGCTTGGCAGCGGGGTCCGCTACCGGCATCTTCTCGATTCCCTGCTCCAGCGCGCGCAGCGCCCCGGGCAGATCGACCGGCACGAAGATGTCGCGCTTGTCCGCTTCGGACAGCCAGGCGCCGGAGGCCTTGACCCAAAGGACGCCGCCCTCCTTCACGGAAGTGTTGCCGCCGGCGCCCTGCACCAGCCCCATGTCGCAGCCGAGGCGCGCCGAGACTTCTTTCAGGAGCTGCAGTTCTGCCGGTTGCGTCATCGCATGCCTCACCAGGTCAGCCGCGGGATCGCCCAGTCGGGCATACGTTTGAGGTCGCCGGCCAGATCGCGGATCGCCGCAGCCAGGTCGCGCGCCTCGGCCAGCGCTTCGGCATGCACGCCCGACGTGATGAGCGCGGTCAACATGCCGGCGCGGCGGCCGCCTTCGATATCGTGGTCGAGGGAATCACCGACCACCATCACGCGCTCGGGCTTGGGATCGCCCAGGCGACGCAGGGCTGCCGTGAAGATCGCCGCATGCGGCTTGCCGACATAATGGACTGTCCCGCCAAGCTGCGCGTAGAGCCGCGCCAGCGCTCCCGGCGCCGGCAGCAGGCCGCGCGCCGTGAACATGGTGAGGTCCGGATTGGCGCACAGCATGGGGAGGCCGCGCGCGGCGAAGACTTCCAGTTCTTCGCGCCAATCTTCCGGATTGGTGCTCAGGTCGTCGAGGCCGGCGAGCCAGATGAAATCGGCACGCGAGGGATTCGTCACAGCGACGAAGTCGAGGCCTTCGACCATGGACAGGGCATTGCCGCGCGCGATCAGCAGCGCATGGCGGCCGAGGGCATTGTAGGGCGGTTCCGACTTTTCACGCAGCCCGTGCCAGACCACCTCGCCGGAGGTCAGCACGCCGTCATGCTCTTCCGCGGGCAGACCGAGGTCGGCTAGCCGCTCCGCATTGTCATCGGATCGCCGGCCGGAGTTGGAGAGGATCAGCACGCGCTTGCCCGCCGCGCGCAGGGCGCGGATGCAGTCGCGCGCTTCGGGGAACACCGCCTTGCCTTCGTGCACAGTGCCCCATTGATCGAGCAGCACGTGGTCGAAACGGTCGGCGATCTCGCGCAGGCCGGCGATCAGCGCGGTCATGGCGGGCCGCCGTGCAGCGCCAGCAGCGCGGCGCCGAAGCTGGCTTCGGTCTCCTCCGCCACGCTCACCGGCACGCCCAGGATGCGGTGGCGGATGGCGGTCCAGGCTGGGTTTCGCGCTCCGCCGCCGATGCTGATGACTTGGCTCAAGGTCGGTGCTCCAAGGTCGCGGAGCGCTTGATAGGCCAGTCCTTCGACCGCGGCAATGCCCTCCAGCAGGCCTTGGAAAAATTGCACGTCGTCGGCGGGCCGCGGGGTCACGCGCGGCGGCAGTTGCGGGTCGGAAACGGGGAAGCGCTCACCGGGCTTGGGCAGCGGGTAGTAGTCGAGACCGGTCGGCCGTGCGGGATCAAGCTGCGGCGTCAGCGCGGCCATCCGCTCGGCGCTGAAATGCGCCAGCAGCGCGCCGCCGCCGGTGTTGGAGGCGCCGCCCACCAGCCAGCGGTCGCCAAGGCGGTGCGAGTAGACGCCCTGCCCCGGCGCGAAGATCGGCTGGTCCGACAGCAGCTTCAGCACCAGCGTGGTGCCGAGCGAGGTGACTGCATCGCCGGGCGACGCGGCGCGGGTCGCGATGAAAGAAGCGACGCCGTCGGTGGTGCCGGCACAGATGATCGCGGTCTCCGGCAAGCCGAGCGTCGCGGCGACCGCGGGATCGATTGGGCCGATGGCGGCGCCTGGCACGAGCACCTCGGGGAGCAAGGCATGCGGCACCTGCAGCTCGTCCAGCCACGCCGGCCAGGAGCGCGTGACCGGATCGTAGCCCAGCTTCAGCGCATTGTTCTCGTCGCTCGCGCCGAAGCGGTTGGCGAGACGGCCGGCGATCCAGTCCGCCTGGTGTAGAGCATAGTGAGCCTGCGCACGGATGCCGGTGCCGAGGAGGTAGAGCAACTTCGCGAGGGCGGCGCTCGGCCCATGGGCGCCGCTTTCCGCCGGCGCGACCGCCTTGACGCGTGCCGCCTCAGCCGTGGCGCGTGCATCGTTGTACATGAGGCCGGGCGAGCACGGCTGGCCGGCGGCATCGGTCAGCAGCAACGTACCGGAGGTGCCGTCGACTGCGATGCGCCCCACGTCCTTGAGGTCGACCGAGCGGCCGATCGCCTGGATGGCATCGCAGGTGGCTTGCCACCAATAGCCGGGCTCCTGATCGATCGCGGCGCCATCCTGGCGCGGCGCGGACAGCGCGACGGAGGCCGTGCCGATGACGCGCTCTTCGCCATCGATGGCGCAGGCCCGCACGCCGCTGGTGCCGACATCGATGCCGAGGAACAAAGCCGTCATGTGGCAGCGCGCATCGGCACCGGTGCCTGCTCGTTCAGGCCCGCCAGCCACCGCGTGAAGGCAGCGCGCTCGGCCGTGGTCAGATGCAGGCCATGCTTGGTGCGGCGGTCGAGGATGTCCTCTGCCGCGCGCGCCCATTCGGTGCGGAGCAGGAAGCGCGCTTCGCGCTCATAGAACTTTGCGCCGAAATGCATGCCGAGATCGGACAGGCTTCTCGCGCCTTCCAGCAGCGCGGCGGCGCGGGTGCCATAGAGCCGGCCGTAATGTACCGCGAGATCACCCGGCAGCCAGGGGAATTGCCTGCGGAAGGCCGCGAGCCAGCCGTCGAAATCCTCCATATCGCCGCCGGGCAGCGGCACGCGAGCGGTCCACGCTTTGCTCATTCCGGGGAAGAAAGGTCCCAGCTTGTCGAGCGCATGTTCCGCCAGCTTGCGATATGTCGTGATCTTGCCGCCGAAGATCGACAGGATCGGCGGCACTGCGCCGTTCGGCAGCTTCGGATCGATGTCGAAGATGTAGTCGCGTGTCACAGCCGAAGGATTCTCGGCGTTGTCGTCATAGAGCGGCCGGACACCGGAGAAGCTGTGCACGATGTCGGCGCGGGTCGGCGGGCGATCAAAATACCGCGCAAGGACCGCGAGCAGGTAATCGATCTCGCGATCATCGATCGCGGCGTCCTCCGGCTTGCCCTCGACCGCGATGTCGGTGGTGCCGATCAGCGCCAGGTCGCCCTCGTACGGGTTGACGAAGATCACGCGCTTGTCGTGGTTCTGCAGCAGGTAGGCCTGGTCGCCGTCCCAGAACTTGCGGGTGACGATGTGGCTGCCCTTCACCAGGCGGACGCGGCGGTTGCTGGACGAGCCGTCGATGCCGGCGAGCACATCCTCCACCCACGGCCCCGCCGCATTGACGATGCAGCGAGCGTGCACGGTGTGCTGTCCCGAAGCATCGCCCAGTTCAACGGTCCAGGCATCGCCGTCGCGCCGGGCCGACAGCATCGCGGTGCGTGTTCGGACCTCGGCACCACGCGCCTGGGCATCGAGCGCGTTGAGCACGACCAGGCGGGAATCGTCGACCCAGCAGTCCGAATACTCGAAGGCGCGCGTGTACGCGTCCTTGATCGGCTTTCCCACCGGATCGTTGGCGAGGTCGATGGCGCGGGTGGCGGGGAGTTTCCTGCGGCCGCCGAGATGGTCGTAGAGAAAGAGGCCGAGGCGCACCAGCCAGGCCGGACGCTGCTCCGGCGAATGCGGCAGCACGAAGCGCATGGGCCAGATGATGTGCGGCGCGGCGTCGAGCAACACCTCGCGCTCGATCAGCGCCTCGCGCACCAGGCGGAACTCGTAGTATTCGAGATAGCGCAGCCCGCCATGCACCAGCTTGCCGCTGCGCGAGGAGGTGCCTTGCGCCAGGTCGTCTTTCTCGCACAGGAGCACGCTGAGCCCCCGCCCCGCCGCATCGCGCGCTATGCCGGCACCATTGACGCCGCCGCCGATGACGAGCAGGTCGTACGTGGTCATGCGGGCCGCATCCACTTACTCATCCTCTCCGTCATCACCGGGCCGGCGCGAAGCGTCGAGACCCGGTGATCCAAGTCTTGACGAGCCACTCGGATGCCAACTTGGATCGTCGGGTCTTCGCCCGGCCATGAGGGAAAGTGGGAACGAATGGTCATCTCTTGACTGGCACTACTTACGCTTGGCGGTCTTCTTCGCTGCCGGCTTGGACTTCGCTGCCGCCTTTTTCAGCGCGGTCGGCTTGGATTTGGGACCGTAGTTCTTGAACTTCTCGACCACTCGGACGATCTCGTCGTCCGGCAGGATCTGCGCGCCGCCGATCGCCAGCGACAGGTAGTATTGCCGCGCCAGGGTCTCGATCTCGACCGCCAGCCACAGCGCGCGCCCGACATTGGCGCCGGTCGCGATCACGCCGTGGTTGCGCAGCAGGCAGCAGGTCCGTCCCTCCAGCGCCTTCAAGGCGAGCGCGGACAGATCCTCGGTGCCATAGGTGGCGTAGGGAGCCACGCGAACCGTCGGGCCGCCGGCCGCCGCCACCATGTAGTGGATGGCCGGAATCTCCTTGCCGCAGATCGCGAGCGTGGTGGCGTAGGTGCTGTGGGTATGCACCACCGAGCCGACCTCGGGCCGCGAGCGCATAATGTCGAGGTGGAAGCGCCATTCCGAGGACGGGTTGAGCGGACCCGACCACGAGCCGTATTCGCCCTTGATCGGCATGGTCGCGATGTCGGCGGGCTTCAGGTCCTCGTACGGCACGCCGGAGGGTGTGATCAGCATCACGTCCTGGTAGCGCGCGCTGACGTTGCCCGAGGTGCCCTGATTGACGCCGAGCGCGTTCATCGAACGGCACGCGGCGATGATCCCTTTGCGCAGATCCAGTTCTTGTTTGTTCATCGAGCCCTCAGCAAGGATTGAGCGGCGGCTCGCCTGCCCCGTGGCGCCGGATCTCCTCGGCGATCATGCGGGCGGCGATCCGCACGGTGGTGGTGGAAGCGCCAGCGATGTGTGGAGTCAGCGTGACATTGTCAAGCTTGAGCAGCGGAGACTCCGGCGGCGGCGGCTCCAGCCAGAAGGTTTCCAGCATGGCCCCGCGGACGTGCCGCGACTTCAGCGCCTGGTAGAGATCGTCGTAGTTCACCATCGGCCCGCGCGCGGTGTTGATGAAATAGGCGCCCGGTTTCATGCGCGCGAACTGCGGCGCGGCCAGGAAGCCCTTGGTTTCTTCCGTCACGCGGGCGTGCAGGCTGACCACGTCGCTGCGCTTCAGCAGGGTATCGAGATCGACCTGCTCGACATCGTCATCACGGTCTTCGGTCGAGAGCGGGACGTAGGGGTCGCACACCAGGATGCGGCAGCCAAACGGCTTCAGCAGGCGCACGACCTTGGTGCCGATATGGCCGTAGCCGATCAGGCCAACGGTCATTTCCGACAGCTCGGCATCGATTTTGTCGAAGCGGTAGAGATCGCCGCGCCACACGCCCTGCCGCAGCGATTCGTGGCCGGCACGGATCAGGCGCGTCTCAGCCAGGATGGCGGCGATGGTGAATTCCGCCACCGCCGAGGAATTGCGGCCCGGCGTGTTCACCAGCTTCACCTTGCGTGCCTTGCAGGCCGCGACGTCGATGTTGACCGGCCCGCCGCGCGACACAGCGATCAGTTTCAACGCCGGCAGGCGATCCAGGATATCGCCGTTGATCGGCGCCAGGTGGTTGATCAGGATCTCCGCGCCATCGACGAAGCGCACGATCTCGTCCGGCTCGCCCATATATTCGCGCAGGCCCTGCAGGCCACCATCGACATAGCCGTGGCGCATCGGCTGGTCCGGCCAGGGCAGCTCCATGGTCCGCACGTCGGCATCGAGGCCGGGCACCTTGGCGAGCGCGTCGGTGAAGGCCGAGGCCTTCATGAACTGGTCGCCGATCACCGCAATCTTGAACTTGTTCATCAATGCTTCCTGCTGCGCGCGAGGTCGGCCCAGATCGGCGGCATCGCCTGGCGCGCTTTCATATAGATCGGGAACAGCTGGTCGTAGCGGGCTTTCAACTGAGCATCGGGCTGGACCGTGCCGCGCAGGCTGGGCTTCACCCACTTCTCGACCGCCACCGCCATGTCGGGGAGCGCGCCGATCGCGACCGCCGCCATCATGGCCGCGCCGGCTGCGCCGGATTCTTCGCGCGCGCTCTCGCGCACAGGCACGCCCATCGCGCTTGCCAGCAGCAGTTTCAGCGCCTTGGACCGCGCGGCACCGCCAGCGATGCGAATCTCCTCCGGTTGCGACCCCATCGCGGCGTAGCAGTCGCGCGCGGCCATGACCAAGCCGTCATAGACCGTGCGCACCAAGTCTATGAAGCTGGTGTGGTGCGTGAGGCCGATGAACTGCGCGCGGGCGTTGGCGTTGGTGAAAGGCCCGCGTTCGCCGGCCTCGAGGATGTAAGGGTGGTAGATCTCGGAATTCGGATTGGCATCGAGCACCCGCGCGTCGAGCGCTTTGAGAGCCTCCTTCCGATCGACCTCGTGGCCCAGCGCCTTGGCGGCGTCGCGGCCAACCTCGACGATCCAGTCGATGTTGATGGTCGCCGCCATGGTGGACTGCATCTGGGCAACCGCGCCATCGACCGGATAGGCCATGGTGTAGCCGCCGGGCTCCGGCGCCAAGGCCAGGTCGTTGGCGTTGGGCACAAACCGCATGCTCATGCCGGTTGAACCGATGATGGAGCAGCCGACATTCCGTCCCGGCTCGTAGAGGCCGGCGCCGAGCGAGGAGCAGGCGACATCGACGCTGCCCAGCGATACCGGCAATCCGGACGGCAGGCCGGTTTCCTTGGCCGCGTGTTCCGTCAGCCCGTGCGTCGTGCGCGTACCGTCCACCAGGTCCGGCAGCAGATGACGGCGCTTGGAGATATCCATCCAATCCAGGATCTCGGGCACATAGCGCCGGGTGCGGAAGTCGCCGAAGGTGAAGATACCCTCGGTCACGTCGGTCGCGCGCTGGCCGGTGAGGTTGAGATAGAGCCAGTCCTTGCAATGCTGCGCGGTCGCGGCGCGGTCCAGCACCTCCGGCGTGTGCCGCTCCATCCAGGCGAGCTGCCCACTCTGGTTGCAGGCATTGAGGCCGCAGCCGGTGTGCTGGTACATCCGCCGGCGCACGCCGCTGGCGTCCATTTCCTCGACCAGTCCGGCGGCGCGCGCATCGAGCCACAGCCAGGCCGGGGCGACCGGCAGGCCGTCGCGATCGACCAGCCAGGTGCCGTCGCCCTGCCCCGTCACCGCCAGCACGGCGGCGCGGCTGGCGAAGCCGGCGTTGCTGTCGGTCAGCTCGCGCAGCACGGCGACGGTGTCGCGCCAGGTGCGCGCCATGTCCTGCTCGACCGCCCCGCCGATGCCGGTGCGATAGGTGTTGGGGCGCGCCGCGGTGGCGACCTCGTTGCCATCCAGATCGAATGCCAACACCTTGATCACCGAGGTGCCGGCATCGATCGCGAGGATGAGGTCGCGCGCCATTCAGCTCACCGCTGACCCAGGCCGTGCGCCAAGGCGCGGCCGGATTCGGCATCGAACAGATGCACGGCGCCGAGCGGGAAGCGCACCGACAGCGCATCGCCGGCCTGCGCCTCGACCGGCTTGTCGGTCACGCCGACCACCGAGCAACCGCCGATCTCGAAACAGATGTGGCTCTGGTCGCCGAGCCAGTGATTGGTGATGACCTTGCCGGTCGCATCGGCTGAGCCGTTGGCGCCGATCTCGATCAGGTGCGGACGGATGCCGAGGCGCACGCGCTTGCCATTGCTTGCTTCGGCGGCGGGCGCTTTGAGGCGGAAAGCCGGTTGTCCGTTCGGGCCGAGGCCGCTGATGGACGTGGCGTTGCCTTCCGGCGCGATGGCGGCGTCGAAGATGTTCATCGGCGGCTCGCCGATGAAACTGGCAACGAACAGGTTGCTCGGGCTCTGCTTGATTTCGGCCGGCGTGCCGAACTGCTGCAGCTCGCCCTTTTCCATCACCGCGATGCGGTCGGCGAGCGCGATCGCCTCGGTCTGGTCGTGGGTGACGAACACCGTCGTCATCTTGTGCTCGATTAGGTAGTCCTTGAGGCGCGCGCGCAGGATGGCGCGCAGTTGCGGCTCGAGCTGCGACATCGGTTCGTCCAGCAGCGAGACCGGCGCGCGGCGGATCAGCGCGCGGGCAAGCGAGGTGCGCTGCTGCTGCCCAGCGGAGATCACGGTCGGATAGCGGTCGAGGATATCGGTGATCTCCAGCAGCTCTGCGATATGCCTGACGCGCTTCTCGATGTCGGCGCTGGCGCCACGCTCGCGCAGCAGGGCAAAGCCGATGTTCTCGCGCACCTTCAGCGGCGGATAGAGCGAGTAGCCCTCGAACGCCATCGCCACATCGCGCTGCGCCGGCGGCAGCGTATGGATCGCCTTGCCGCCGATACGGATGGCGCCCTCGGTGACGTCCTCAAAGCCGGCGATCATGCGCAGCATGCTGGTCTTGCCGCAGCCGGAAGAGCCAAGCAACGCAACGATCTCGCCGTCCTTCACGTCGAGGGTGACCCGCTTCACCGCCTGCACCGGCTCCTTGCCGCGCGGGCGGTAGGTCTTGGAGACACTGTCGAGGAGAAGCTGTGCCATGACCGTTTCCTCAATGAACCTGCGGCAAGAGGCGCTGGCCGCTCGCGGCATCGAACAGCAGCAGATCGCTTGGCGTAAACCGCACCCATACCTTGCGATGGCCACGACCGAACTTGGCCGCCTCGGTCTCGCCGACGGTCGCCAGCAATTCCTCGCCCTTGGCGCCCCGCAGATAGAGCACGCTGCGCACGTTGACCGGCATCACCGCATCGAGATCGAAGGGGATCGCATCCGGCGCTTCGGTCTCCGACACCACGACATGCTCCGGCCGCAACCCGGCGATCAGGTCGCGGCCCGCCGCGTGGGCGTAAGCGCCGGAGACTGGAGCGCGCCGGCCCAGCAGAGTGACCGAGCCAGTGCCATTCATCTCCAGCCTGCAGGGCAGCAGGTTGATGGTGGGATCGCCGAACAACCGCGCCACATCCACCGAGATGGGCTCGCGATACACCGTTGGCGGCGCGGCCCATTGCTCGATCCGGCCGTTGCGCAGCACGGCGATGTGGTCACCAAGCGCCATCGCCTCCTTGTAGTCCTGCGTCACGTAGATAACGGCGGTGTTGAAGGTGCGCAGCAGGCGCGGCAGCTCCAGGCGCATCTCGTAGCGCAGCTTGGCATCGACATTGCGCAGCGGATCGTCAAGCAGCAAGACCTTGGGCTGCGCCACCAGTGCCCGCGCCAGGGCGGTGCGCTGCTTCTGGCCGTTGGACAATTCGCGCGGCGCGTGATCGAGGACATGATCGATCTTGAGCATGCGGGCAATGGCGCCGACCTGCTCCTTGAGCTTGGCCGCGGGCGTATTGCGCGCCTCGAGCGGAGTCGCGATGTTCTCGAAGGTGCTGAAATGCGGGAACAGGGCGAAGTTCTGGAACGCCATGCCGACGCCGCGCGCTTCGGGCGCGGCATCGGTCACGTCCTCGCCATCGATGGCGATGCTGCCGGTATCGGGATAGTGCACGCCGGCGATCATGCGCAGCAGCACCGTCTTGCCGGTGCCGGAGGGGCCGAACACCACCACGATCTCACCGGCCTTCACCGACAGCGACACGTCCTCCAACACCTTGCCGGACTTGAAACCCTTGGAGATGTTGCGCAGTTCGAGGCTGGTCATCGCCCTACCCTTTCACCGCGCCGAGCGACAGTCCCTCGACCAGGTAGCGCTGGGCATAGAGCGCCAGCAGCAGGGTCGGCGTGACGGACAACACGATCGCGGCGGCAATCTGGCCGTACTGGATCCCCGAGGCCGTCACGAAAGCGAGCGCGCCGACCGTCACCGGCTGTTTCGATGCGGAGGCCAGAATCAGCGCGAAGATGAAGTTGTTCCAGGCGAAGATGAAGGCCAGCAGTCCGGCCGCCGCGATGCCGGGCCGCGCCAGCGGAATTGCGATCTTGCGGAAGGTCTTCCACCAGCCGTGGCCAGAAATACGATAGGCATGCTCGATGTCAGGGCTGATGTCTTCGAAATAGCCGCGCACGATCCACAGGATGAGCGGCAGGCAGATCAGCTGGTAGACCCAGATCAGGCCGATGTAGGTGTCGGTCAGATGCAGATGCTTGAAGAACAGGCTGAGCGGCAGCAGCACCAGCAGCGGCGGCGCAAAGCGGAAGGACAGCAGCGTGAAGGCGATGTTCTCGCCCAGCCGGAACTTATAGCGTGCGAAGGCATAGGCCGCCGGCACGCCCAACACCAGCGCCAGCAGGACCGAGCAGGTCGACAGCAGCAACGAGTTGCCGAGGTTGCGCATGAAGGCGATGTCGAGGTTGCCGGCGGTCGTCTCCAGCCTGCCGGTCAGCAATGCAGTGTAGTTCTGCAGGGTCGGCTCGAAGAACAGGCTGGGTGGGATTCGGAGGATCTGGTCGTTGTTCTGGAACGACATCAAGAGGATCCAGAAGATCGGAAACAGGAAGAACACCAGGACCAGCGCAATCAGCACGCCGCGGATGATTCTTTCGAGGCTTGAAATCTGATTCATCACGCCCTCACGCCGGACCGTGCGCGCGTTCGCGCAGCTTCAGCCAGTGCTTGATGAAGAGGTTGGACAGCGCGTACGTGATCGCCCACAGCACGATTAACAACGCCGCCGAGCGACCGACATTGGTGTATTGGAAGAACTCCAGGTACGACTGCACCTGAAACACCATCAGGGTGTCGCCAGGCCCGCCCTGGGTCATGGAATAGACGATATCGAACTGCTGGATCGAATCGAGCAGGCGGAACAGGCTGGCCGTGATGATGTACGGCATCAGCATCGGCAGCGTGATGCGGAAGAACACGAACGAGCGCGGCACGCCATCGAGCGCCGCCGCTTCGAACGGCTGCTTGGGCAGCGAGCGCAGGCCGGCCAGCAGCAGGATCATGATAAAGGGCGTGTAGACCCACACATCGACCAGCACGACCGTCAGCAGCGCGGTCGATGGATCGGACGCCCACCTGAAGTCGGTAAAGCCGAGTAATCCCACCAGATAGCTGAGGATGCCGAAGTTGGGGTTGGTCATCAGCTTCCACATCAGCGCGGCCAGCGCGGGCGCGGTCATCAGCGGCAGCAGCAGCATGATCGAGACGGCGTTGTTGATACGCGTCGGCCGCACCAGCAGCAGCGCGATGCCGAGGCCGAGGATCAGTTCGCCAGTCACCGTCACGAAGGCGTAGAGCAGCGAGATCGAGATGGTGTTCCAGAATGCTGCGTCGCTCAGGAACGAGATGTAGTTATCGAACCAGATGAAGCCTTTCATCATCGGCAGGTTCAGCCGATAACGCATCATCGAGTAATAGACCGCGGTGAAGAACGGGATCAGGATACCGATGCAGACCAGCAGGGCCGGCAGGCTCAGCAGATAGGGCAAGGCGCGCCGCGTTAGCCGGTGCCGGCCTGGCCGCCGTGGTGCGGTCGCGGTCTGCGGAGTCGCGGTGGTCATGCTCGATCTTACCGAATCCGTCAGGGCCATTGGTCTAAATTTCCAAGGCGTCAGCGTCGGAAAAAAGGCGGCAGCCCGGACCTGCCGGGCTGCCGCTGCTCAGGGAGGTCCTTATCCGCCCAACCCGGCGTCCTTCAATTGCTTGTCGACGCTGGCGGCGAGCTGATCCAGCCCCTCGTCCACCGGCACTTCCTTGGCCACCATCTTCTGCAGCGTCTCCGCCCACTGGGTCGTGAGGTCGAAGAACAGTGGCTGGGCCGTGAAGTAGATCTTGGCGCCGGGCGCCGAGACGTCGTGCTGCTCGAGATAGCCCGGATAGGACTTGTCGATGCGGCCGCGGAACTCCTCGTCCTTCCAGACCGAGGCGCGGACCGGGTTGACGAAGTCCATCTTGCGGGCGCCGAACAGGTCATGCTCGACCGAGGAGGCCCACTGCATGAAGTACCAGGCGGCGTCCTTCTGGTTCGAGTAGCTGGACAGCGCCAGCGACCAGATCCAGACGTTCGGCGTCGGAGCCGACGCCGACGGGTTGGCGGCGAAGGGCGCGTAGCCGATGTTGCCCTTCTCCTTGTTGTCGCCGCCGTTCATGAAGTAGCCGAGGATGTCGGCGTCGAAGATCATGGCCGAGGCGCCGGCGCCGAGATCGGTGCCGACCTGGTACCAGGTGTAGGTCGACCAGTTCTTCGGGCCGGAATCCTGGATCATCTTCACCCACAGCTCGTGATAGGCCTTGGACTCCTTGGTGTTCATCGCGGCCTTGAGCTTGCCGTCGGTGACGGTGAAGTCGCGCTGGCCATAGTTGGAATAGCCAGAGAGGAAGCCCGGATGGATGCTGGCCCAGGAACGCGAGCCGCGGACGCCGACGCCGTATGGGCCGCCGAGATCCTTGGTGAGCTTGGCCGAGGTCTCGACCATCTCCGGCAGGTTCTTCGGTGGCTTCACGCCGGCCTTCTCGAACATCTTCTGGTTATAGGAGATGTTGTTGAGCTCGTAGCCCCAGGGGATGCACCACTGCTTGGCGTCCGCCGAGCCGAGCTCGCCGCCCGGCACGCCGTTCCACGCGGTCGAGGCGCGCAGGCCCGGCAGCACGTCGTCCCAGTTGTAGTTGGGATTGGTCCGGCCGGCGTCCTGGATGTATTCGTTGAGATCTTCGATCCAGCCCGCGGGGCCATAGGTCCAGGTCATGTAGGCGCCGGTCATGAAGGCGTCGTATTCGCTGGAGCCGGACGACAGCGCGGCCGTCACCTTGTCGAAATAGACGTCCTCCGGAAAGATGTCGTAGGTCACGTTCATGCCGGTCATCGACTTGAAATTGTCGAGGTCGGCGATCATCGCGTCGGCATAGGGGTGCTTGTTCAAGAGCAGCTTGAGGTTGGTGCCCTTGTGCTTCTGCCAGTCGAAGTCGGCGGCCATCGCCTGGGTCATCGCCTGGTTGACGAAGAAGCTGGTCGCGGCGACGCCGAGGCCGAGTTGGCTGGCGCGCTGGATCAGCTCACGACGGCTCACCTGCTTCCTGACGAAGGCGGCCGCTAGATCACGCCCTTTCTCGTACATGGTGCTGTCTCCTCTCCGTATCGCTTTATCGTTTGGCCCTTTGCAGGCCCCCTGCTTTGGCCCCGGCGTCGATGGTCTCGACGATGGTCTTTGCAGTGGCTTCGTCCGTGACCAGGCCTTTAATCACGCGACTTTCCAGTGACGCCATGATCGCCTGCGGCTTGTCTTCGCCGCCGGCGATCGCGACGACCGGCTTTCCTTCGATCTCTTCCAGCTTGATGCCGACCGCGCGCTCGTTCAGCCCCGCGTGCACCGCGCGCCCGTTCTTATCCAGGAAGCGGCCGAGCACTTCGCCGACCGCCCCCGCCAGCTTCACCTCGCGCAACTCCTTCTCGGTGATCATGCCGGTCGCGAGCATGTGCGCGTGGGCGCCGATCTCGCCGATGCCGACGACGTAAAGCTCCGCCGCGCGGGCGAGATTGAACACGTCCTTGAGGCCCTTCTGCCCCAGCAGGACCTTCTTGTCCTCCATCGAATCCGCGAAGAACGGCGCCGGCATGAAGTAGCATTCCGCGCCGGTAACCTCGGCCAGGCGATGGATCACGTCGAACGGATTGGCGGCGGCGTGGCGCGTCAGGCTGCCGAGCAGCGAGACAAAGCGCACGTTCGGCCGCTTGGCGCGCGGCATATACTTGACGACCTCGTCAAGCGTTCGGCCGTGGCCGATCCCGATCAGCTTCTTTTCACCGCGCTCCAGCACGTTGTGAAGATAGTGTGCGCCCGCTGCCGCGAGAGTACGCAGCGGCAGCGGGCCTTCGCCAACCGTGGGAGACACGGAGCAAAAATCCAGTTTCCAGTGTGCGGCGATGCGATCCTCGAGCGCCACGCACTCGGCGTCATTGCCTTCGACGAACACGCGCACCAAGCCCGCCTCGGTCGCTTCCGCGATCAGGCGATTGATCTTCACGCGCGAGAGACCGAGCTTCTGCGCGATCTCTTCCTGCGTGTAGCCGCCGATGAAGGAGAGCCACGCCGCACGTGCCGCGAGGCTGCGATCATTTCCCTGCACCTGGAGCGCTTCCCGTCGTGTTTTTTGTGTTCTGAACTTTAGTTCAGATACCGAACTTATGTGCAAATAAGACGACGGACCGTTGCGCTTGTCAAGAGCACGCTGGGCTACCTTTCCGTTCGCGCCTTGACCGCGTCGCACGATGCGGAGATTCTGCGGCCCCGCCGGCAAACGAAATTACGTGCCCAAATGGCCAGAATTCTTTTCGTCCACAACAACTTCCCCGGCCGTTTCGAATTCCTGCTGCCATCGCTGAAGGCGGCTGGCCACCAGTGCTTCGCGATCGCGCAAGGCGGCCGGCAGGCCGATGGCGTTCCCCTGCTGCAGTGGAAGAGCAACCGGTCCTCGACCGCCGGAATCCTCGACCTCGCGGTGCGCGCCGAGGCCGACCTGATCCGCGGGAGCGCCGCCGCGGATTGCGCGCTGCGGCTGAAGCAGGACGGGTTCGTGCCCGACCTCGTCATCGGCCATCCGGCCTGGGGCGAGACCACCTTCATGAAGGAAATCTTCCCGAGCGCTCGGCAGATCATGGTCGGCGAATTCTATTACCGTTCAACTGGCGGCGATGTCGGCTTCGACCCCGAGTTCAAGGAAATCGGCGTCACGGAACCCTTCAGGGTCCACGCCAAGAATGCCGTCATGAGCATGGCCTATGCCGACGCCGATCGCATCATCTGCCCGACGCCGTTCCAGGCCAGCGCCTTTCCCATCGCGTTCCGCGAGCGGGCGCTGGTCATCCACGAAGGCATCGACACCGACCGCATCAGGCGCGTGCCGAACGCCAAGCTGAAACTCGGCGACAAGGAAATCGACGGCTCGACCCCGATCGTCACCTTCATCAACCGCGTGTTCGAGCCGATGCGCGGCTTCCACATCATGATGCGCGCGCTGCCAGCGTTGCTGGAGGCGGTGCCGGATGTCCGCGTGCTGATGATTGGCTCCGACAAGGCCTCCGGCTATGGGATCGCGGCGCCGGGTGGCGGCACCTGGGGCGCGCACATGAAGAAGGAGATGGGCGACCGGATCGACTATTCCCGCGTCCACTTCACCGGGCCAGTGCCGCACGACACCATGCTGACCGCGCTGTCGTTGTCGTGGGCGCACGTCTACTACACCTACCCGTTCGTGTTGTCCTGGTCCTCGATGGAATCGATGGCCTGCGAGGTCGTGTTCATGGGATCGGACACGCCGCCGGTGCGCGACATCATCGAGCCCGGCAAGAACGGTCTGCTGCATAACTTCTTTGATTTCGGCGCGCTGTCGAAATCGCTGATCGAGGCCTGCCGGCATCCGGAGCGCTTCACCGCCATGCGTGCGGAAGCGCGCCGCTTCGTCGTTGAACACTATGACCAGCGCAAGATCTGCCTGCCGGCCTGGCTCAAGGTGATCGACGAGCTGCTCTAGATCGCGGCACCTGCTTTACAGGTTGAGCTCGATCTCCGCCTTGCGCAGCGCGAGCGCCATGTCGCGCGACGGCGCCTTGTCGGTCACGATGCGATTGACCTCGTTCAGCGGGCAGACGACCTCCAGGTTCGGTGCGCCGAACTTGAGATGGTCGATCAGCAGGATGCGCTCCTGCGCGCGCGCGAACATCGCGCGCTTGACGGCGGCGGAGTTGGAGTTGGCCTCGTTCGGTCCCTCCAGCGTCAGGCCGCTGGCGCCAATGACGGCGCGATTGGCGTTGTAGCGGCCGAGAAACGCGATGCAGTCGGGCCCGGCGACGCCACCCTCATGCACTTCGTAGCGGCCGGGGCACGCGATCACCGTCATCGTCGGGTTGGTCGCCAACGCCTGCGCAACGGCGAAGCTGTTGGTGATGACGGTGAGGTCCTTGAGCTCCGCCGCCAGCCGGCGCGCGAAGTGCAACGTGGTGGACCCGGCGTCGATCATCAGCACCTCGCCCGGCCGCACGAAGCGGATCGCCAGCGAGGCGATGTGCTCGCGCTCGGCGGTCATCGCGTTGGCGCGCTCGCTCCAGGCGGGCTCGAAACCGAACGGCCGCGCGACCGCGCCGCCATAGGTGCGGTTGATGAGGCCGCTCTCTCCCATCTCCTCGAGATCGCGGCGGATCGTCTCGTAGGAAACCCCAAGCTCCGTCGCCAGCTCGGAAATGCGCAATGTCGCGGAGACGCGAAGCTCTGCGAGGATGCGTTGCTGGCGGTCCCTCTTGGACAATCTTTGTGAACCACTCATGGTGTCCCCATCCTGATCTGAAACCTGCCCGTCTCTATACCTGAAAATGACCGAATCGGTCATGTGGCAAGTTGCGCATTTATGACGGGCCAACTGTGCAAAGTTACAAATATGAGCATTGAAGGGCAACAGAACGCGTGATAGTTTCCCCTCAAGTCTGGCAGTGCGAACCAACAAGAACGGCAAGGCGTGGCCGGCCGCGACCCTGCCAGAAGCGGCTCGCCGGATCAAATTCACAAGAACCAAAGACAGGGCCTGCGGGTCGCTGCCCGCACCGGCTTTCGGAGGGAGAGAAGCATGAAACAGGCGTTCCTGCTGCGGACCGCGATCGGATCGCTGTCCGTGGCTGCTTTTCTGGCTGCCAGCAACGCGGCCATGGCCGATGCGATGAGCGATCTGGTCGCGGCGGCAAAGAAAGAGGGCGAACTCACCATCATCGCGGTGCCGCACGATTGGTGCGCCTATGGCGACGTCATCGCCGACTTCAAGACCAAATACCCGTTCCTGAAACTGAACGAGCTCGACCCCGACGCGGGCTCGGGCGACGAGATCGAGGCCATCAAGGCCAACAAGGGCAACAAGGGACCGCAGTCGCCGGATGTCATCGACGTCGGCCTGTCGTTCGGTCCGTCGTCCAAGGCGGAAGGCCTGCTGCAGCCCTACAAGGTCTCGACCTGGGACAGCATCCCGGAGGCGCAGAAGGACCCCGAAGGCTATTGGTACGGCGACTATTACGGCGTCCTGTCGTTCGAGGTGAACGCCGACTTGGTGCCGAACCCGCCGCAGGACTGGGCCGATCTCAAGAAGCCGGAGTATGCCAACATGGTGGCGCTGGGCGGCGATCCGCGCACCTCCAATCAGTCGATCATGAGCGTGTTCGCAGCCGGCCTCTCGGCCAGCGGCGGCAATGCTGACACGGCAGCGGAAGAGGGGCTGAAGTTCTTCGCCGAACTCAACAAGCTCGGCAACCTGGTGCCAACCGGCGGCAGCGCCGCGGCGCTAGCCCAGGGCACAACGCCGATCACGGTGCGCTGGGACTACCTGTCGCTCGGGGACAACGACACGCTGAAGGGCAATCCTCCGGTGAAGACCATCGTCCCGAAGACCGGCGTGGTCGCCGGCGTCTATGTGCAGGCGATCAGCGCCTACGCGCCCCATCCGAATGCCGCGAAGCTGTGGATGGAGCACCTCTATTCGGACGAAAGCCAGATCACGTGGCTGAAGGGCTATTGCCACCCGATCCGGTTCCAGGACCTGGTGAAGCGCGGCAAGGTTCCGCAGGAACTGCTCGACAAGCTGCCGCCCGCGGCCGCCTACGAGTCGGCGCTATTCCCCAGCCTGGAGCTGCAAGGCAAGTTCAAGGAAACCATCACTAAGCAATGGGACACGGTGGTGGGCGCCAACATCCAGTAGCGCCGCCTCCCTCTGCGCGCCGCGCTTCGAGCGATCGGAGCGCGGCGTTTTCTTTGGACGCTAAGCCGCCGACTGGCAATGATCGCCGCCGGGCTCGACCACGCGCAGGAGCGCCTCTCCCACTACCACCGGATCGTGCTCCAGCGCGGCGTCGGCCAAGGTCACGATCCCGACCAGACGCTTGTTGCGGTTCATGACCGGAAAACGGCGCACCTGGTTCACGCCCATGTTGGTGACCACATGGTCGATGTCCTCATCCTCGAAGCAATATTTGACGTCCTGCGTCATGACCTCGGAGACCGGCGTGTCCGGCCCTTTCCCGGCGGCGACGCCGCGCACCACGATGTCACGATCGGTGATCATCCCGACGAGGCGGTCATCGTCGCCAACCGGCATGAATCCGATGTCGCGTGCCGCCATCATCTGCGCCACCTCGCCGATGGTCTGGCGGGGGCTGGCCAGGATCACATCGCGGCTCATAACTTCCCGAATCTGCATGGTGCTACCTCCTGTTCCGGCTTGCCGTTGAACGGTTCTCGAGGAGTCAACCGAGAGGGTGGCAAGGCGTTGCAATGCTGGTCAATTTGGGTCGAGCTGCCATTGCGGACCGGCCGCCGGCAACACATGTCAGTGTTGCTGCAATTGCCCGGAGGATGTTGCCATGAAGCCACTGGCGTTGCTTGCCACGGTCGGATGTTTCGCGCTCGCGCTGTCGGCGGCCCATGCGGAAACGGTGCAATATTTTCCGGTCCCCGAGGGCGCCGGACCCCATGATGTCGCACCCGCTCCTGACGGCACGGTGTGGTACACCGCCCAGGGCCAGGGCGCGCTCGGACGTCTCGATCCCAAGAGCGGCGAGGTCAAGCAGGTGCCGCTGGGCGAGGACTCGGCGCCGCACGGCGTGATCGTCGGGCCCGATGGCGCTGCCTGGGTGACCGATGGCGGGCTCAACGCCATTGTCCGGGTCGACCCCGCTACCTTGGAGGTGAAGACCTATCCTCTGCCCGATCCCGACGACAGCGCCAACCTCAACACCGCCGCGTTCGGCAAGGACGGCATCCTGTGGTTCACCGGGCAGAATGGCATCTATGGATCGCTCGATCCCGCGACGGGAAAGATGGCTGTCTATAACGATCCGGAGGGCCGCGGGCCGTACGGCATCACCGCGACCCCGGACGGCACGGTCTATTACGCCTCGCTCGCCGGCAGTCACATCGCGCGCATCGACGCCGCGACCGGCAAGTCCATGATTATCGAGCCGCCGACCAAGGACCAGGGCGCGCGCCGCGTCTGGTCGGATTCCAAGGGCCGCATCTGGGTCAGCGAATGGAAGTCGGGACAGGTGTCCGCTTACGATCCCGCGACCCACAGCTGGCACAGCTGGCGCCTGCCCGGCGACGGGCCGAAGACCTATGCAGTCTATGTCGACGACCAGGACAGGGTGTGGCTGACCGATTTCGGCGCCAACGCCATCGTGCGCTTCGATCCTGCGACCGAGACCTTCAAGAGCTTTCCCAGCGACCGCGACGACGCCAACGTACGCCAGCTGCTGGGCCGGCCGGGCGAAGTGTGGGGCGCGGAATCGGGCGCCGACCGGCTGGTGGTGATCCGCTCGGACTAGAGCGCGCTACCGCCACTTGATGGAGCAACCCATCGCCGGATTCTGCTCGCGCGGGAATGGCTCGCCGGCGAAGGCGGCTTCAACCGCGAGCGAAAGGTCCGCTCCGGTCACAGGGCGGCCGTTGCCCGGCGTGCTGTCGTCGAAGCGGCCGTGGTAGAACAGCTTGCGCCCGCTGTCGAACAGGTAGAACTCCGGCGTGCAGACCGCGCCATAAGCCTTCGCCACGGCTTGGGTCTCATCGACCAGATAGGGGAACGGATAGCCGTAGGTGTCGACGTCCACCTGCATCTTCTGCGGCGAGTCCTCGGCGTAGCGCGACCAGTCGTTGGCGTTGATCGCGACCATCGCGAGGCCACGCGGTTGATACTTGTTGCCGAAATCCACCAGCGCCTTCTTCAGGTGCTTCACATAGGGGCAGTGGTTGCACATGAACACGACCAGCAGCGCCTGCGCCTGGGCGAAATCCTTCTGCGCGTGGCGGCGACCCTTCGGGTCGGGCAGATCGAACGCGGGCGCAACCGTGCCCATGGCCATGGTGGATGATGCTGTCGGCATGGCGATAATCCTCCTGAAGCAGCAGGCATCGCCATTCTAGCATCGTGTCAGGTCATCTTCGCAAGACGGGGACGCCCGAGGCGCGATGCGCTCCCCCGATGCGCTGCCTAGGAGGCCTTGCGGCGCACCGCGCGAACCGGCGCCGCACGAACCGGCGTCACATCCTTGCCCGGCGCCATGTTGGCGAGGCGCTGCGCGCGCAGGTCGTACACCTTGCGGGTTTCGGACGCGAAGAACATCGCGCGCTCTTCAACCATCTGGGCTTGCTGCTGTTTGGCCTCGAGCAAAACGGCCTGGGCCTGACGGCGCGCCTCTTCGGCTCGGAGCGTGGATTTGTTCATGGTGCGTCTCTCATGGATCTGATGCGATGGCGCCGCGCGGTCGGGATGCTCTGCGCCGCGGCTGAGTAGATAACCAGTCCGGGCAGCCAAAGCGGCCCGGACCGTTCCTTAGATCAGCTTCAGGTTGCCGGCAGATTCCTTGCCGCGCTCCTGCACGACGTCGAAGCTGACAGCCTGACCTTCAACCAACATGCCGATGCCGGCGCGCTCGAGTGCGGAGATGTGGACGAACACGTCCTTGCTGCCGCCGTCGGGCTGAATGAAGCCAAAGCCCTTTTGGGCGTTGAACCACTTAACTTTACCGTTAGACATTTGGACCTCGAGAAAAACCGAGTGCCGCCGTGCGCGATCGCACGACGGGCCGAACTGCAAAAAGGATGAAGCCGAATCTACGCTCGCAAGGAGCGATAAAGCGGGTCAACGCCCAGAGCAAGCAAGGTCGGCCGCACAATGGACTGTTCCGCCGCAATTTGCAACGACGCACTGCCCCGCGACCAAAGAAACCAACAACAACAGTCCATTAGCGCCGCTTCAACGGCGCGCGCGCAACGAACGACGCGCGACTATTCCGACGTCGTGCCGGAACAAAGCGTTGCTATTTGCCGCCATCGGGACCATCTATCAGATCTTCTCGCCTGCCAGAAAAGGTTACGTTCATGTCGACCGACAAAACCGCCGACAGTCGTGCAGGCGCGCCCGCCGCCAAGAAGCCTGCTGAAGGCCAGCGCTTCGATCTCTTCCGGACATTCCGACATCCACCCAAGCCGGCCGAACCACTGCGCGCCCCGAGGACTTCCAACAAGCCGAAGGAATAGCCGATCGCACGACACGCTTCGTGATCCTGGCCGATCGGAAGATCGCGGGCCACAGCGCTATTGTCGTATCTTTTCCTCTATTGAGCGCGCATCCTGACGAAACGGAGCAACGGCACCGCCGCTGCCCGCACAGGGAGCTCCCCAATGCAAATCCCAACATGGACGAAACCGGGCATTACCGGTGCGATCGTTGGCGCCATCGCGACGATGATCGTCGGCTTCTCGCAAGGTGGATGGTACACCACCGGTTCAGCCGACCGTCTGGCGCAACAGAAGGCCGAGGTTGCCGTGATCGACGCGCTGCTTCCAGTCTGCATCAGCCAGTCGAAGCTTGATCCCGAAGGGACTGCCAAGCTTGGGCAGCTGGTCGGGATGAAGACGTCCTATGAGCAGCGCGATTTCGTGCTCAAGGCCGGTTGGGCCACCATGCCGGCGGCCGGCGAGCCGAACCGCGAGTTGGCCAGCAAGTGCGCCGACGCACTCGTGAAGTCCGCCGCGAGCTGAGCATCTGCACGCCGCCATGACGGACAACGATAACGAAACGTCACCGGTTGTCCTAGACGAGCATCGCGGCATGGCCTCGCAGAAAGAGACCGATGCACGGCGCCAGCGTTCTGAAATCGAGGCCGATCAGGCCGCGCTGCAACGCCGCCGGACCGAGCTCGAAAAGTTCTTGTTCGCGGCGCCGGCTGCGGATTGGCCGGACGCAGCGCAGAAAGCTCTCTATCTTCTGCGCTTGTTTGCGGCGGCGCCGGATGCCCGAGATCCGCGCCTCAAGCACCTGATCGAAGACGCAACGGCGGATCTCAACCGCCTCATGGGCCGTACTGACGGACCCGACGCATAGCTTCTGCACCAGCTGCGGCTACAGCCCGAACCTTTGCTTGATGAGAGTGGCGCACTCCATCGGCGTGGCGTTGCTGGTGTCAAGTTCCAGGGCGTAACGCTTGCCGCGATGGACGCGGTCGTATTGCCAGCGTGCCAGACCGATGAGGCGGTCGCCGCGTTCCCGCTCGCGCGCCTCGAGCACATCGAGCGGCGCGAACACGCCGACGGCGTGGAACGTGACATCCGCCAGGAGCGAGGCGTATTCCGCCATCTCGTTCTCCAGCAGCACGTCGTCGACGATCAGGTTGTTGCCTGCGCCCGCCATGGCGGCAACCGCGCGGCGCATGCCGAGCAACGTCCGATCGACTACCGGCCCGCTCTTGATGACGACCGACGGCTTGCCGTCCTGCTGGATCGTCTCGAACGTGACGCCATCGGGATGGTCCCAATAGCGCGCCGGCATCATCTCGAGGAAGGCATCCATCGCCACGTGCAGGAATGGTTCTGCCGTGATGGCCTGCAGCGCCTTGGCGATCGAGCTCTTGCCAGCGCTGCCGACGCCGTTGAGGAGGATGACGGTTGCCACGATGGACCGGGAATGCCGCGAGCTACGCTTGTCTAGCGCACTGGCCGCACCTGGAGCAAGGCGGGCCCAGCGACCAGGATCACCCGCAGCGACAGCGCCGCGCCGAGACGCCCATGGTTAGTTGGCCGCTCCCTGCTCCGACGGCGCATCCGCCGCCGGGTCATCATCTGAATCGGGCGACAAAAAATCATCGGAGCCATCGCTGGGCATCGCGATTGGCGGCACTTCGATGGTCGCCTCACCAGTGCTTGAGTTCGGGTTGGCGAAATGGTCGATCGCTTCGTGCGGATCGGCGATCTGGGCGCCGCCACCCCCAGTCGGCGCTTCTTCATTGCTGATGGCCAAGGCCGGCGCCAGCGGCGCGAGCAGCATCGCGCCGGCGAAAAGCAAGGTGATCGGTGCGATTTTGGTCATGCGAGTCCGCTCCTTTTCGTAGACGACAAGCGGAACACAGGGCACATGCCGGAGCAACGCGATCTATGTAACGAATAGTAACGGCCGCCGAGACACGACAAGCATCGGAAAATGACTCAGCGGTAGATTGTGCGCCTCGGCGGGAACTTGGCGGTGACGGTCGTCCCCGCCCCCAGCTTCGAGTCGACGTGAAGGGAGCCTTCGTGCAGGCCCATCATCGCCTTGATCAACGACAGGCCGAGCCCGGTCCCCTCGTATTTCCGGCCATGTGAGCCCTCCAGCTGCTGGAATGGGCTGAGCGCCTGCGGGATGTCGTCCGGCGCCATGCCGATGCCGGTGTCCATGACGGCGAGCTCGATCGCGCCATCCGGCTCGAGCCGCGCGGACACCGCGACGTCGCCGCCTTTAGGCGTGAACTTGATACTGTTGGAGAGGAAGTTCACCACCGCCTGACGGACGCAGCGTTCGTCCGCGAACAGGAATGGAATGTCGTCTGGCACGTCGACGCGCACCGTCAGCTCGTTCTGGATCGCGAGATTGGCCACTAGAGCGGCTGCATCCCGCACGACCTTGGCGACATCGCACACATCCTCGCGCAGCTGATAGGTCCCTGCCTCCACCTTGGTCATATCAAGAATATCGTTGATAACGCGGAGCAGGTGCTTGCCGCTGCTGTGGATGTCGGCGGCATAGTCGCGGTAGCGCGGTTCGTTGATCGCGCCGAGCAGTTCGTCCTTGATGATCTCGGCGAAGCCAATCACCGCATTCAGGGGCGTCCTCAGCTCATGGCTCATGTTGGCGAGGAACATCGACTTGGCGCGATTGGCGTCTTCGGCGTTCAGCTTTGCGGCGACCAGGTCCTTCTCCATGCGCTTGCGCTCGGTGATATCGGAGATGATGCCAACGAGGTAGCGTTCGCCGCTCGCCACTTCGACCATCGACTTGCGCGTGAACAACCAGTATTCGGCGCCGTCGGAGCTGGTCAGCATCTCTTCGGTCTCGTAGGGAGCGCCGGTGGTGAGGACGCGGCGGTCGATCTCCTGGAAAAAGGCCGCCTGCTGCCGCGGCACGATGTCGTAGTCGGTGAGGTCGAGCAGAGAGTCGTTCGGCCGGCCGACCAGCTGGCAGAATGCCTCGTTGGTGAGCACGAAGCGCAGCTGCTCGTCCTTCACGAACATCGGGCTTTGGACCGAATTCACGACCTGCAATACGAACTCGTCCGTCGGCACGCCGGCGGTGCGATGGGCAGCGGCTCTCGACGGCGCGTTCATCGCGCCTCAACGCCGGAAGATTTGGAACGGTTGCGGGGCATGGCCGGCTCGTATCAGCTTGAGACACCATACCGGCCGTTGGTTAATCTCGACTTACGAGAATGGCCGCCACCTGCTTGAAAATAGGGATGATTTCTCGTTTTTCGGCAGTTTTCTAGCCCGGACGGCTTAGATCCCGGCCTTTGCCAGGAGTTCCTCCAGGATCGGAGCCTGGGCCGGCAGGATGCGACCTAGCGCCTCGGCCGCCGGAAACCACTGCCCGCGGTCGACCTCCGGGAAGCGCGCCTTGCGGCCGGAGCGCGGCGGCCACTCCATCTCGAACTCGTTGCTCTTCACGGCGGCCGCGTCGACCTCGCCTTCGACAGCCCAGGCGTGCACCATCTTGCCGCCACGCTGTTTGACCGGCGTCAGCGCGATGAACGTGCCGTCGATCGTCTGCCCCACCTCCTCGAAAAACTCGCGCTTGGCGGCGGCAAGGCCGTCTTCAGTGTCGTCGAACTCGCCCTTGGGGATCGACCACGCGCCGAGATCCTTCTTGGCCCAGAAGGGTCCGCCCGGATGCACGAGGAACACGTGGATGCCGGTCTTGCTGCGCTTGTAGACCAGGAGGGCGGCGCTGCGCTTCATGTTCGCCTCGGACTGTGGCAGGAGGCGCCCCTTGCATCAACCGCCTCTCTCCTTTTCTATGGCCCATTCGCATGAATGGGAGGGAAAAATGGCAGCGGGCAAGGTGGCGGTGGTGACGGGCGCGGGCTCGGGGATCGGACGGGACACGGCGCTGGCCCTGCTGGCGCATGGCTACAAGGTGGCGCTCGCCGGCCGCAAACTCGATGCGCTGCAGGAGACGGTGAGCAAGGCGGGCGACCACAAGGCCAACGCGCTCGCGGTCGCGACCGACGTGACCGATCCCGCCTCGGTCACGGCTTTGTTCAATGCCGCGGTCAAGGCATTCGGGCGGGTCGACGTGCTGTTCAACAATGCCGGCACCGGCGTCGGCGCCTCGTTCGAGGACCTCACCGTCGAACAGTGGCGCGGCGTGATCGATGTCAACCTGACCGGCTCGTTCCTGTGCGCGCAGGCGGCATTCCGCCAGATGAAGAGGCAGTCGCCGCAGGGCGGGCGCATCATCAACAACGGCTCGATCTCGGCCTACGCGCCGCGGCCGGATTCCGCGCCCTACACCGCCAGCAAGCACGCGATCACCGGGCTCACCAAGTCGATCTCGCTCGACGGCCGCCCCTACGACATTGCCTGCAGCCAGATCGACATCGGCAACGCCCGCACCGCGATGGCCAAGCGCATCGGCGAAGGCATCAAGCAGGCCAACGGCAGCATGATGGCCGAGCCCACGATGGACGCCGCGCACGTCGCCAACGCCATCGTCCACATCGCCGACCTGCCGCTCGAGGTGAACGTGCAGTTCATGACGGTGATGGCGACCAAGATGCCGTTCGTCGGGCGGGGGTAGGCAGAAAGCGGTCGCCGTTCCTATCGCAACTGCGACGTTCGACACGCGCTCAGGGTTTGTGCGAAAAAGATCGTCATCGTTCACGCCTCCGAATCACCCCTGACCGCTGACGGGAGAGATGCACACACCGCTCATCACCATGCTGGTCGTCGGCCTGGGCTTGGCCTTTATCCTGGGCGCCGTGGCCAACCGGCTGAATTTGTCGCCGCTGGTCGGCTACCTGGTGGCCGGCATCGTCATCGGGCCGTTCACGCCGGGCTACGTCGCCGACCAGGCGATGGCGCGCCAGTTGGCCGAGGTCGGCGTCATTCTGCTGATGTTCGGGTCCGGCCTGCATTTTTCGCTCGCCGACCTGCTCTCGGTCAGAAAGATCGCGATTCCCGGTGCGGTGGGCCAGATGACGCTGGTGACGCTGATCGGGCTCGGCGTGGCATACGCGATCGGCTGGCCGATCGGCGCCGGGCTCATCTTTGGCCTCGCGCTGTCGGTTTCCAGCACCGTGGTCGTGCTGCGCTCGCTGCAGGACCGGCATCAGCTCCAGTCGGAGCAGGGCCGCATGGCGGTCGGCTGGCTGGTCGTGCAGGACATCGCGATGATCCTCGCCCTCATCCTGCTACCGGCATTTTCTGGCGTGCTGGGCGGCGATGAGGCGACAGCCGATGTGGCGGCGGGCGGCGCCCTTGGCTTCTTCAAGCCGGATACGCTGATGGAGGCGCTTGGCCTCACCCTGGCGAAGCTGGCAGCCTTTTTCGCGCTCATGATCCTGGTCGGCCGGCGCGTCATTCCGTGGATCCTGCATTACATCGCCCATACCGGGTCGCGCGAGTTGTTCCGGCTGGCCGTCCTCGCGATGGCGCTCGGCGTCGCGTTCGGAGCGTCGGAGCTGTTCGGCATCTCGTTCGCCCTCGGCGCCTTCTTCGCCGGCATGATCCTGGCGGAATCGCAGCTCAGCCAGAGCGCGGCCCAGGAGACCTTGCCGCTGCGCGACGCGTTCGCGGTCCTGTTCTTCGTCTCGGTCGGGATGTTGTTCGATCCGACGGTCGCCGTGCGCGAGCCCTTCCTGGTCGGGATGACCGTGCTATTGATCGTGGCCGGCAACGCGGCCGCCGTATTCGCCATCGCCCGCCTGTTCCGCCACTCGATCCAGAACGCCCTGGCCCTTGGCCTCACGTTGTCGCAGATCGGCGAATTTTCCTTTATTCTCGCTGGCATAGGAGTCGAGCTTGAACTGCTGCCAGAGAGCGGCCGGGACCTGATCCTGGCGGGCGCAATGATATCGATCCTGGTGAACCCGCTCCTGTTCGTCGCGGCGGAAAGACTGCTGCCGCGCTGGTTGAAGACGCGCGAGACCGGCGCGCCTGGGGAGCAAGCCGCCGAGGCGGAGAGTCCCGAGCTGCCGCAAACCAGCCTCACCGGTCATGCGGTGCTGGTCGGATATGGCCGGGTCGGCAGCCTGGTCGCGCAGACCCTGGGCGAGATGGGCCAACCCTATCTGGTAATCGAGGAACGCTCGGCGATCGCCGAGGCGCTGCGCGCCGCCGGCACGGAGGTGATCATCGGCAATGCCGCGCAGCCGGACATGCTCGAAGCCGCCAATGTCGCGGGCGCCCGGTTCCTCATCAGCGCCATCCCGAACCCATTCGAAAGCGGCAACCTGATCGAGCGCGCCCGCGCCGCCAACACCGCGCTCGACATCATCGCGCGCGCCCACTCCGATGCGGAGGTCGATTACCTCTCCAAGCTCGGCGCCAACAAGATCATCATGGGAGAGCGCGAGATCGCGCGCGGAATCTCGGAGCACATCATCGCGCGCGCCAACCCGGCAGCCGAGGGCGACCTGGGCGCCCCGGTTGGGGCGGAACTACTCTAGCCTTTACGCGACGGCGCGAACCCGTTCCCTACCAGCGCCGCGGGCGATCGCCGGTCAGCCGTCGGTCTTCTGATCGATCATTTCTCGTATCTTCCGCGCTAGGTCCTGCTGCGTATAGGGCTTGCTGAGGAGCTGGACGTGCGGGTCGAGCCGTCCGTCATGCACGATGGCATTGCGGGTGTATCCGGTGGTGAACAGAACCGGCAGGCCTGGCCGCAGCTCCAGGATCTTGTCCGCAAGCACCCGCCCACCGACGTTGCCAGGCAGCACCACATCCGTGAACAACAGATCCACACGCGCACCGTCGATGATACGCAGGGCTTCCGTGCCATCACGCGCTGCCAGCACGGAATAGCCCAGCTCCTCGAGTGCTCCACGCGCGTAATCCCGCACGCCGTCATTGTCCTCCACGAGCATGATCGATTCCTGCGGACGAGCACGGCGCACCGTTGCCGACTCTGCACGCTCCGCCGGCACAGACGCGACGGTCGTCGCTGACGCCAATCGCGGTAAATAGATCTTGACCGTGGTCCCGTGCCCAATCTCGCTGTAAATCCGGATGTGGCCGCCCGACTGCTTGACGAAGCCGTGCACCATCGCGAGCCCCAAGCCGGAGCCGGAACCGGCCTGCTTGGTCGTGAAGAAGGGCTCGAACACGTGCTCCAGGACAGTGGGGTCGATGCCCGTGCCGGTATCGGTCACGCTCAGGATGACATACTGGCCTGCGGCGACATCGCCGAACCGGGCGACATAGGCATCATCGAGGTAGGCATTGGCCGTCTCGATGGTAAGACATCCGCCGTTCGCCATCGCATCGCGCGCATTGAGCGCGAGGTTGATCAACGCATTCTCCAGCTGATTGGCGTCGGCAAGCGCCGGCCACAGTCCGCCGCCCAGCACCGTCTCGATGCTGATAGGTTCCCCCAAAGTTCGCCGCAGCATCTCCGACATGTTCGAGATCAGGCGATTGAGATCGATCGCGACCGGCTTGAGCGGCTGCTTGCGGGCGAAAGCGAGCAACTGGTGGGTCAACTGGGCAGCGCTGCGGGACGCCTGGGATGCGGACTCTAATGGTTTGAGAATTCGATCGGCGATTCCGGCCAATGTCTGATCGGCCGGCGCCTGTCCCAGGCGACGGCGCAACGTATCGAGATTCCCCATGATGACGGTGAGCAGGTTGTTGAAATCGTGCGCGATGCCGCCGGTGAGCTGGCCAACAGCCTCCATCTTCTGGGACTGGCGAAGCGTCTCTTCCGCCACGGCGCGGCGGCGGGCCTCCGCCTCGAGCTCGCGCGTGCGATCGCGGAGTTCCGAAATGAAATGTTGGCTGTAGAAGACCAGGAACCCGGAGACGGCGAGCGCGAGTGTCAGACTGATCGCGACGAGGACCAGCATCCATCGGCGCAGGGTCTCCGCTGCGTCCTGGCGCACCAGCAGCAGGCTGTACTGCTCGTCCACCAGGCTACCCACTTCGCTTCGAATGTTGTCCATGAGCGCCTTGCCGGTATCCGCCCTCACGATGTCGATCGCTGCATCCGGCCTGCCCGTCTCGACCAGAGCGATCGTTTGCTGCAGTTCTTCCAGCTTGGCATGCATCAGCTGGTCGATCTGCTCGACCCGCTGATAAATGTGCGGCGAGTTGAGAACCAGAGCCTTCAGCTGCGCGATCGTGCTGCCGACCCTGGCTTCCGCGCTGTTGAAAGGCTCGAGATAGCTGCGTTCCTGGGTAAGGAGGAAGCCGCGCTGGCCGGTTTCCGCGTCCTGAGCGATTTCCAGCAGATCGCGCGCCGCCGCGCGGACCACGAAGGCCTCGTCGACCAGCCCCTGCGCACGGCTAGCGTTGAGCGCGATGGCCGCCGCAAGAAGTCCGGCGACCACGACCAGCCCCATGGCGGTCACAAAAGTCAGGCGACTGTGCCCGACAATCCAGTCGCCTATTGTCGACCGCATGGAAACAAACCCGCCCCTTCCCCGTTAATTCCGGGCGACCGACCCGCATCGATCCCCGGCTGATCGATGATAGGATCGAAACGTCGAGGGGGCAATCCAAGGAGCCGACGGTAGAAATGCCACGAATTCTTGTGCTGGACGACAACCTTCTGATTTCCGCGCTGCTGGAGGAATGGCTGCTTGAGCTGGGCTGCGAGGTCGCCGGCCCGGTCCCACTCGTAAAAGAGGCCCTGCGTTTGATCGAGAAAACCAGCATCGATGCGGCCTTCCTCGACCTGTCGGTAGGCGATGGCGATTGCACGCCGGTTGCCGTAGCACTTGAAAAACAGCGGGTGCCCTTCACCTTCGCGACGGGGGGCGGAATGGACGGAATAGAATCCCGCTTCCCAACGGCAGCCGTGATGAACAAGCCCTACGATTTCCAGGACGTGAAAAGCGCCGTCGATCGGATGCTTAGCGTGCAGCCCGCGCGCGAACGGACATGAGGCGCCATAACACAGCGCGCAACATCAGCCAAACTGGCTTTAGCTCGACCCAAAGATCCTACGCGGCTGCGCGCGACCGCTCCGCCGCGATGGCGCCGCTGATGGCGCCCACCACCTTGGTGTCGGTGATCGGCTTGTTGACGACGCGGCAGCCGGCGTGACGCTCGGGGATGACCGGCCAGATCTCGCCAGTCACGAACGCGATGGGCACGCCACGGTCGGCGAGCACGTCGGCCAAGCTGAAGACCTTCTCGTTCCTGAGGTTCAGGTCCAGCAGCGCGCCGTCAATCTCGGCGCCTTCGATCATCTCAAAGGCTTCGGCCAGAGAATAAGCCGGCCCGACGACCGACCCGCCCGCCGCTACGATGGCGCAAGCGGTCTCGGTGGCGAAAATCACCTCGTCCTCCACCACCAGGATCGAAAGGCCGTTGAGCTCGTCCATGCCATTACCTCGCCACTGAAATGTAGTTACCCGTTGTTTCAATGACGGGACGGTGCGGAAGTTCCGGCGCTAATGGGTGACAATCTGGCGCACGCGCCCAAGAGCCATCATCTCTCCTACAAGACGCTGAATTTGCTGTATTTCTTATTGCTGGCTGCCCAGCAGCGTTTCCGGCATGGTTTCCTGAAGACCCAGATCTTTCGCTGCGACCCAAGCGTCGGCCGTGGTTCAGACTTCACATCAGCGGGCAGGATCCAGGTATCTCTGGCTCAAATGACGGAGATAGGGCGCGAGCTTCAACGTGCTTCCGGTTGCCTGGGCTAGTAGGTCGTTTCGGTGAAAGCGTCGGCCGTGTCGCCACACGGACTCTCTCAGCCAGGATGAGAGTGGGCCGACATCCCCCTCCTCGAGTGCCGTTCGGATTTGCGGTGATGATGCGCATGCCGTCTCGAAGAGCTGCGCGGCCATGATGTTGCCGATCGTGTAGGTGCAGAAGGAGCCGACCAGTCCGGCCGCCCAATGTGCGTCCTGCAGGCACCCTTCCCGGTCATTCGGCACCTCGAGGCCGAGGTTTGCGCGCACTTGCTCGCGCCAGACCTCTGGAAGATCGCGCGCCGCGAGCGATCCATCCAGCAGCGCGGCCTCGATCTCCACGCGCACCATGACATGGAAGTCGTAGGTCACTTCGTCCGCGTCTGTACGAATGAGACCAGGCGACACCCGCGTGATGGCCGCAAGGAACGCCTCCAGCGGCACCGATGCAAACACCGGAAATGCCGTGACCAGATCCGGATATCGACGGCGCCAGAACGCAGCGCTGCGGCCGACGTGGTTCTCGAACAGGCGGGATTGCGATTCGTGCGCGCCGTAGCTGGTTCCTCCGACGGCATAGAGTCCGAGCAGGTCGGTTGCGAAGATCGAACGCGTGAAGGATGGGTCGACATTCTGCTCATAGAGGCCGTGGCCGGCCTCGTGCAACGTGCCGAAGATGGATTGTGCCACGTGGTTGGGCTTGAAGCGCGTGGTGATGCGGACATCGTCGCGCGTGAACGAGATCTCGAACGGATGGACGGTCGGATCGATGCGGCCGTGCTTGAAGTCATAGCCGATTGCAGCGGCAAGGCGCGCGGACAGCGCCAGCTGTTCGGCCGGCGGGAAGTCGCCGGACAGCACGTCGCGCGCTGGCGGCCGCGCCTGCGCCCCCGCGAGGATACGCTTCAACTCCGGACGCAGTTCGCCGAACAAGGCGCGCAGGCTCGCCAGCGTCTCACCCGGCTCGTAGAGGTTGACCAGCGCGTCATACGGATGCTCCGACCAGCCGAGCGCATCGGCCAGCGCTCGCGCCAATACTATGGTCTCCGCCAGCAGCGGTTCAAACGACGCGAAATCGTCCCGCGCCCGCGCGTCGATCCAGGACTGCGTCGCGGAGGCCTGCAGCCTTGCGCGGCGCTCCACCAGTTCCGCCGGGATGCGCCGATGCGCATCGACTGCACCGCGCACCTGGCGGACAGCGGCGCGATCGATCTCTGGCACGCCCGCCACCGCAACATCGCGCTCCGCCACTTCCAGCCGGCGCATCATATCGTCGTCGCAGGCAAGGTCGCGGGCGAGGCGCGTCAGCGTCGCGACCTGCCGGCCGCGCGCGGCCGCTCCGCCGGCCGGCATCATGGTGCGCGAATCCCACACCAGCAGGTTGACCGTCGTCAGCAGATCGTTGATGGCGCCGATGCGCTCCTTGAGCGGTTCGAGGCTCATGGCATTCCTCCAATACGGGCCCGGACCGGCTCCTCGGACTGGGGTTGCACGGCGGCCGGTCTCAGCGTGTCCGGTGGCAGGTGGCAGGCCGCGAGATGATGGGGACCGCGCCCTTCCAGCAACGGTCGCTCGACCTTGCAGCGATCCATCACGTAGCGGCAGCGCGGGTGGAAGGGACAGCCGGCCGGCAACGCCAGCGGGCTCGGCAGCTCGCCCCGCACCGCGTCGATCACCGAGCGGCGCGCCGGATCCAGCTCCGGCGCCGCTTTCAGCAATGCTTCGGCATAGGGATGGGCCGGCGCGCTGAACAGGGTCTCGGTCTCCGCCAGCTCCACGATCGCGCCGAGATACATCACCGCTACGCGGTGCGAGATGTGCCGGATGAGGCGCAGATCGTGGGCGATGAAGAGGATGGTGAGGTGCAGTCGCTGCTGCAGCTCGAGCAGCAGGTTGATGATCTGCGCCTGCACCGAGACATCGAGCGCCGAGACCAGCTCGTCCGCGATCAGGCAATCGGGCTCCACCGCCAAGGCGCGCGCGATGCCGACGCGCTGGCGCTGACCGCCGCTGAACTCGTGCGGATAACGATCAGCCGCATCCATCGGCAGTCGCACCAGTCCTAGCAGCTCGTTTACCCGCTCGGCAACCGCGCCGCCGGTGCGCAGGCCGTGGAACTGGATCGCCTCCGTCAGCGCCTGCCGGACCGTCATGCGCGGGTTGAGCGAGCCGTACGGATCCTGGAACACCATCTGGACCCGGCGGTGATAGTCGCGCCGTGCCGCGCCGGCGAGGGTTAACACGTCCTTGCCGTCATAGCCGATCGTGCCCGCGGTCGGCGTGTTGAGCCGGACTAGGCAACGCGCGAGCGTCGACTTGCCACAACCCGATTCGCCCACGATGCCCAGCGTCTCGCCCCGCGCGACGGTGAAACTGACGCCGTTGAGAGCGTGGACGATACGCGCCGGCTGGCCCGACAGCCGCTCCATCACGGAACGCGGCCGCTTGAAATGCATGCGCAGGCCGTCGACCTGCATGATTGCCCCCGAGATGGGCGCGACACTCATCGCTGCGCCACCTTGCGATGCTGGATGCATGCGGTCTCATGCATCGGCGCGATGTCGACCAAGGGCGGGGGCGCGGCGCTGCATTCCGCCACGACGAACGGGCAGCGCGGCGCAAAGGCGCAGCCCGGCGCACGGTTGGAGAGGCTCGGCGGCTGGCCCGCGATCGAGCTCAGCGGCTCCCGCAGCGCGCCGCCGCGTGGCACCGAGTTGAGCAGGCCGAGCGTATAAGCATGTCGTGGCCGTTCGAAGATTTCCGCCACCGGCCCGGCTTCGGCAACGCGGCCGGCATACATCACCGCCAGCCGGTCGCAGGTCTGCGCGATCACGCCGAGATCGTGTGTCACCAGCACGACGCTCATGTTGAGGTCGCGGCGCAGCCGCAGGATCAGCTTCAGGATCTGGTCCTGGATGGTGACGTCGAGCGCCGTGGTGGGCTCGTCCGCCAGCAGGAGCTGAGGCTCGGACGCCAGGGCGATGGCAATCATCGCGCGCTGCCGCATGCCGCCGGAGAACTGGTGCGGATAGTCTTCGATGCGCGCCTTGGCCGCCGGAATGCCGACAAGGTCCAGCAACTCGATCGCCCGTGCCTGCCGCGCAGCGCCGTCGAGATCGGTGTGCTCCTCGAGATTCTCGCGAATCTGCGCCCCGACGGTGAGGACCGGGTTGAGCGCGCTCATCGGCTCCTGGAAGATCATCGCGATCTCCCCGCCCCGCACGCCGCGCACCTCCGGCTCCGTCATTTGCAGCACGTCGCGGCCGCGCCACAGCACCTGTCCGCTGACCCGCGCCGGCGGCTTCACCAGGCGCAGGATGGCGCGCAAGGTCAGGCTCTTGCCCGAGCCGGATTCGCCGGCAAGCCCCATCACCTCTCCGGGTCGGACATCGAAGTCGACGCCGTCGACGGCGATCAGCTCATGGCGCGGTGTCCCGAACGCGACACGCAGACCGCGCACCGATAGCAGCGGCTCAGGTATCTGCGGCGCGCCGTTCATCGGCGCCTCCGGAACAGATCCGCCAGCCCGTCGCCGACCATGCTGAAGGACACGCCGGCCACCACGATGGCAATACCGGGGAAGACCGAGATCCACCACGCCGTGCTCATGAAGTTCTTGCCTTCGGCGATGATGACGCCCCACTCCGCCGTCGGCGGCTGCGCGCCGAGACCGAGATAGCCGAGGCTCGACCCCAGCAGGATGGCCAGCGCCATGTCGGTCATCAAATAAACGATGGCCGGCGTGATCGCGTTGGGCAGCAGGTGGCGGAAGATGAGTCGCATCTCGCCATAACCCAGCACGCGAGCGGCGGCGGCATAATCGCTCTGCTTCTGCACGCGGATCTCAGCCCGTATCAGCTGAGCATAGAATACCCATCCGATGGCGCTGACCGCGATGTACATGTTGAGCAGGCCCGGGCCGAGCACGGCAACGATGGCGATCACGATCACCAGGAAGGGGAAAGTGATGACGAGATCGACCAGCCGGCCGAAGATTGCGTCCAGCCATCCACCGTAATAGCCGGTCAGCGTTCCGACGATGGTGCCGAACACCAGCGGAAACAAAGTGGAAAAGATCGCGATCTGGATGTCGATGCGAGTCGCCCAGATCGTGCGCGACAGGACGTCCCGGCCGAAATTGTCGGTGCCGAACCAGTGCGCCGCGCTCGGCGGCTGCATGATGGCCTTGTAGTCGAAAGCAAGCGGATCGTACGGCGAGACAACGCCCGGCGCGATGGCGATCAGGATCAGCAACCCGAGCATGGTCGCGCCGACCACCAGGGTCCAGCGCGGCGCAATCGCGCGACCGATGGTGCCGGCGGTGAGCGTGGCGAAGGTCATGAATGGCTCACCCTTGGATCGAGCCACGCCTGCACCAGGTCGGTCACCAGGAAGACCAGCGAGACCAGGATGGCGAGCACCAGGGTCAGCCCCTGGATGACCGGATAGTCGCGGCCGTAGATCGAATCGATCAGAAGGCGGCCGACACCGGGAATCGCGAACACCGATTCCGTGATGACCGCGCCGCCGAACAGCGTGCCGATGTTGAGGCCGAACAAGGCGACGGTCGAGATCAGCGCATTGCGCAACACGTGACGGCCCAGCACCACCCGGTTGCGCAGGCCCTTGGCGCGGGCGAAGTCCACATACTCGGCGTCCAGCACGTCGATGATGCTGCTGCGCAGGTTGCGCATGAGCACCGCAGAGAGGCTGAGAGCAAGGGTCAGCGCCGGCAGGAACAGATGGTAGAGGTTGTCGCCAAAGCTGTCGCCGAAGCCGCCGACCGGAAACCAGCGCAGCTTGGCCGCGAGGAAGGTCAGCAGGATGATACCGATATAGAAGACAGGCATGGAAAGCCCGACCTGGAAGCCCGCGCGGATGGAGTTGTCGAGCAGTGAATCCCGCCGGATGGCGCTGGCCAGCGCCGTCGGAACCGCGAGCACCACCGCGAGGATCGCCGCGAACGCAGTCAGGAACAAGGTAACGGGCAACCGCTCCAGGACCAGCTGCATGACCGGCACCTTGAGGATGATGGAATCGCCGAGGTCACCGCGCAGGAAATGCTCGAAGAACAACCCGAACTGGACTGGGATAGAGCGGTTAAGGCCCAGCTCGGCATTGATGCGCTCCACCGCTTCGTCGGTGGCGTGGATGCCGAGCACAGCGCTGGTCGGGTCGCCGGGCAGCAGGCGGACCAGGACGAAGATGACGACCATGATCAGGAAGAAGGTCGGCACGATCTGCGCCAACCTTACCACCACGTAATTCAGGTTCACGCTTCCTCTCGGCTTCGCTTGGCGATGGCTGCCGGGCCGCCGGCGGCGCGGGCTGCAGCACGGCAGCCCGCGCGCGCTCTACTCAGCCTTCATTTTTCCACATAGGCGCTGGAAAAGATATTGTTGCCAAGCGGAATCTGGTTGAAGCCCTTGACCTGCTTGCGCAGGGCAACCGGATAGGGCGATTCATAGAGGAACATGATCGGGGCGGACTCGACGTACTTCTGTTGGATCGTCTTGTACATGTCCGCTCGCTTCTCCTTGTCCATCTCCTGCTGCGACTTCAGGAAGAGCTCGTCGACGCTCTTGTCCTGCCAGCCGCTGTGCAGGGATTCGATGTTCGGGAAGTAGGCGAAGTACGAGGTGATCTCGCTCGGATCGGCGATATCGTCGGTCCATAGCGACACGCGCATCTGGAAATCGCCGTCGCGATAGCGCGCGGTACGGGTGGCGTTGTCGAGCTGCTCGATGTTCAGCTTGACGCCGACCGCCGACCACATCTGCTGGATGGTCGAGAGGATGGCGGTCTCGTCGGCGCTGCCGGCGAGGCCGATGGAGGTCACTTCAGTCCCTTCGGCGATCCCCGCTTCCTTCAACAGAGCCTTGGCCTTTTCGACATCATAGGCATAGATCTCGCCGTGATTGTCGACCAACGGTGTCGCCGACGACATGAAGGACACCAGCGGCGTGCCGATGCCGAAGGTCACGATCTGTGCCATCGCGTTCTTGTCGATGGCGTAGTTCAACGCCTGCCGCACCTTCGGGTCGGCCAGCACGTTCTTCTCGCCGTTCTTCAGGGTCGGCCGCACGTTGACGGTGATGAACTGCACCTTGGTCGAGGGGAACAGCTCCATGTTGATGTTGGCATCGCCCTTCAGCTCCGCGACGCGCGCATAGGGAATGAGCTCGGCGCCGTCAACTTCGCCAGCCTGCAGCTTCAGGATGCGGGTGGCATCGTCCGGAATAACGGGGAAGCGCACCTCGTCGAGATATGGCAGCGGCTTGCCGTCCTCGCCCATCTGCCAGTAGTGCGGATTGCGCTTGATCACCAGCTCGGTCCCGCGCTGCCAGCGGTCGAACATGAAGGCGCCGGAGCCCACCGGTTTCTCGGCGAAGGCCTTGGCCTTCTCCTCGTCGGTCGCACCGGCGGTGGCTTCGAATTGCTTCTGCGGCAGGATCGCGGCATTGAAGGTGGCGAGCGCCGCAACCAGCGTCGGATCCGGATTCTTCAGTTTCAGGACGACCGTGTCCTCGCCCTGGGTCTCGATCGAATCGACCGATGCGAGCGTGAAGTTCCAGATGCCGTTCTTCGGATTGCGCGCGCGGTCCAGCGACCATTTCACGTCGTTGACCGTGATCGGCGAACCGTCCGAGAACTTGATTCCGGAGCGCAGCTTCAGAGTCAGCGACTTCGCGTCGTCCGACATCTTGTATTCGGTGGCGAGGCCCGGCTGCACGTCCTTGCCGTCGGAAGTCGGCTGCAGCAACGTGTCATAGAGGTTGGTCAGGATCCAGATATCGACGTTGGCGTCGTTCAGGACCGGATCAAGGAACAAGGAATCGGCGTAGCGCGCATACGTCAGCGTGCCGCCACGCGTCACTGCTTCGGCGGCGCCGGCCATCCCAACCAGCAACGCACATGCCAAAAGCGCTCGAAGCCATCGAGTCATGAGGATTGTCCTCCCTGTAAGAGGTTGCCCGTGGTACTTTATTGTTCTAATGGACTATGACACCATGAAGACATTCGCCCTGTCAAGCGAACGGCCATTCTACCGCCGGCCGGAGCGCGTTTGCAGTTGAGACTGCCGCAAGGGGCTAATATCGAAGTGGCTGGTTGATCCGGCAATGCAAGTTGTTATAGCATCTTAGCACACAAATTGAGCAACCCGCCCGTGATGCCTTTCAACATCGACCCCGATCTGCCAGTGCCGCTCGGCGTCCAACTTCGGGGCGTGATCGAGTACGGAATCGTATGCGGACAATTGCCGGCCGGCCTACGCCTGCCCCCGGTGCGTGCGATGGCGAGCCAGTTGAACATCGCGCCGATGACGGTGAGCCAGGTCTACAAGGAGCTGAAGGATGCCGGCCTGCTGGAGACCAAGCCGGGCCACGGCACCTTTGTCAGCGCCTCCGTTCCCGACCAGGTGAGGCCCGCGATCCTGGACCTGCAATTGCGCATCGACCAGTTGTTGCATGATGCGACCGCCGCGGGCCTGTCGAGCGCGGAGCTGGCGACACTGATCAACGCACGCATCAACCGACGCGCGGTGGCGAAGCAGGGCTTGCGGCTGGTATTCGTCGGCCTGTTCGAGGAAGCGACCAAAGCCTATGGCGCCGACATTCAGGCCAAGCTGCCGGACGGCGACGTGATCACCACCACCACGATGAGCGAGGTCACCAGCAACGACCTGGCGCGCCAGCGGGCACTCAATGCCGATCTCGTCCTCACCCTCGCCAACCGCAAGGCCGACGTCGCGGACATGCTGCCGAAGCAGCGCATCCTCGGCATCAACTACATCCCGTCGGAACGCACGCGCACCCTGCTCGCCCAGGTCGATCCGCTGGCGCGGGTGTGCATCGTCTCGACCTTCCCGGAATTCCTGCCGATCATGAAGGCCGGCGTGCAGCGCTTCGCACCGCACGTGCAGAGCATCAAGGCGACCGTGCTGGATGCGCCCGATCTCAAAGAGACTCTGGCGCGGATGAGCGTGGTGGTGCTGGCGACCGGCTCCGAGAAGGCCGTGCGGTTGCTGAAAAAGGGCACCGCGCACTTCGAATACCGCCACACACCCGATCCGTGCGAGATCGACCAGGTCCTGTTGCCCATGCTGGAATCCATTCGCGGCGCCTTCCCGGCGAACGCCGATGCGGATCCGAAGCTGAGGAGGTCCCATGAGAATTAGAGACATGAACTGGATGATGGTCGAGGACTACTTGAAGCGCGACGACCGCGCTGTCATCCCCGTGGGTAGCACGGAGCAGCACGCACAGCTCAGCCTGATGGTGGATTGCATCCTCTCGGAGAAGGTCAGTGCCGACGCCGCCGAGCCGCTGGGCGTTCCGGTCTTTCCGACCGTGCATTTCGGGGTCACGCCCTATTTCCGGGCCTTTCCAGGCACCATTTCGATGCGGCTGCAGACCTTCCTCGCGGTTATCGAGGACATGCTGAACTGCCTCAAGGAACAGGGCTTCAAGCGTATCGTGCTGGTCAATGGCCATGGCGGCAACGGCTCGGCGCAGCAGCTGGCGCAAGAGTGGATGACCAACAATCCCGGCATGCGGGTCAAGTTCCACAACTGGTACAACGCGCCGAAGACCTGGGCCAAGGTGAAGGAAATCGATCCCGTGGCATCCCACGCCTCGTGGATGGAGAATTTCCCCTGGACGCGCCTCCAGGGCGTGAAGGCGCCGACTCAGCAGAAGCCGATGATCTCCTACGAGCAAATGCACCGCTCCAATGCGCAGGAAGTCCGCACGCTGCTTGGTGACGGCAATTTCGGCGGCTACTACGAGAAGCCCGATGAGGACATGAATGCCTTGTGGGCGGTTGCCGTCGAGGAGACCCGTGCCCTGATCGAGTCCAAGTGGGAATGACCGACGACACCATCCTGATCTGGGGCGCCGGCGCGATCGGCGGGACGGTCGGCGCGTATCTACGCCGCGACGGTCTGCCCGTGCTGTTCGTCGACCGCAGCGCCGAGCATGTCGACGCGATGAGGCATGGCGGCCTCCAGATCACCGGCCCGATCGAGGAGTTTCAGATCCCGGCCCCCGCCTGCGTGCCCGCCGATCTGACGGGGCGGTACAAGCGCGCCTTCCTGTGCGTAAAGGCGCACGACACGGAGGACGCGATCGCCGCGCTGGCGCCGTTCGTGGCCGACGACGGCTATGTCGTCTCGCTGCAGAACGGCCTCAACGAGCAGGTGATCGCCGCGCGCATCGGCGAGCAGCGCACCATCGGTGCCTTCGTCAACTTCGGCGCGGACTATCTGTCGCCGGGCGTCGTGACCTATGCCGGCCACGGCGCCGTGGTGGTGGGCGAGCTGGACGGCAAGACCACGCCGCGCATCCAGGAGATCCACCGCCTGATGCGGATATTCGACAAGAAGGCGGTGCTGACGCCGAACATCTGGGGCTATCTGTGGAGCAAGCTCGCCTATGGCGCGCTGCTGTTCGCGACCGCCCTCACCAACGAATCGATTGCCGACTGCCTGGCGGAGCCGAAGTTCCGCCCGGTCTTCATCGCCCTGGCGCGCGAGGTTGTCACGATCGCGACAGCGGCGAAGATCAAGCTGGAGCCGTTCGACGGATTCGATCCGCGCGCCTTCCTGCCCGGCTCCGGTCCTGCCGCAGCGGCCTCGCTCGATGCGCTAGTCATCCACAATCGCAAATCCGCCAAGAGCCACAGCGGCATCTGGCGCGATCTTGCCGTTCGCAAGCGCAAGACCGAGGTTGAGGCGCAGCTTGGCCCGATCTCCGTGACCGCCGCAAAGCTGGGTCTGACGGCGCCCCTGACCCGCCGCACCGCCGACCTCATCCACGACATCGAGGATGGCCGCAAGCCGCTGTCCTGGGACACGCTGGCGGAACTCGCCGAAATGCTGCCGAAGGAAGCGGCCGTATCATGAAGATCGCGTTCGACGGCCAACGCGTCATCGTGACCGGCGCGGGCCACGGCTTCGGACGCGCCATCAGCAAGGCCTTCGCCGATGCCGGCGCGGCCGTCTGGGCGTGCGACCTCAACGCCGCCGGCCTCGAGGAAACCAGGAGGTTGTGCGGCAAGACCTGCGAGGTGCGCACGCTCGACGTGTCGGACCGCGCCGCCGTCACCGCCTTCGTCGCGGAAGCCGCAGGCGGCGCAGCGATCGATGTGCTGGTGAACAACGCCGGCGGCGTGCGCGGCCAGGTCGGGCGGCCGATCGAGGAGATCTCCGAGCAGGACTGGCACACCATCTTCGACGTGAACGTCACCGGCGCGTTCTATTTCGCGCAGGCCGTGACGCCCGGCATGAAGCAGAAGAAGCGCGGCCGCATCATCAACATTTCCAGCCGCGCCGGGCTCGAGATCAGCCTGACCGGCATCCAGGCTTACGCCTCCGCCAAGGCGGCGCAGATCGGCCTGACGCGGCAGTTGGCGCATGAGCTTGGCCCCTGGGGCATCACGGTCAACAACGTGGCGCCCGGCTTCGTCCGCTCCAACCCGACCACCGAGCGGCAGTGGGACTCGTACGGCGAAGCGGGCCAGCGCAAGCTGGTGGACTCGATTGCGCTCAAGCGCCTCGGTGCGCCGGAGGACATCGCCCATGCGGTGATGTTCTTCGCGTCGGACTATGCAGGCTGGATCACCGGGCAAGTGCTGTCGGTCGACGGAGGGAAGTAGCGGCATGGGCGCGTTGGAATATGTCGAAGCTCGCCGCGCGGAGATTCTGGATGAGCTGATCGCCTTCGCCAGCATTCCCAGCGTCAGCACCGATCCCGCGTACGCAAAGCATATCGCCGAAGCCGCCGAATGGGTGGCTGAGCGCATGCGCCGCGCCGGCCTGGAGCATGTGACGATCAACCCGACCGAAGGGCACCCGGTCGTGACTGCCGACTGGCTGCATGCGAAGGGCGCGCCGACCATCCTGGTCTATGGACACTACGACGTGCAGCCGCCCGATCCGCTGGACAAATGGCAGTCGCCGCCGTTCCAGCCGCAAGTGCGCAACCACCGTCTCTATGCGCGCGGCGTGTCGGACGACAAGGGGCCGATGCTGATCCCGATCAAGACGGCGGAAGCGTTCCTCAAAACCGCCGGCAAGCTGCCGATCAACCTCAAGCTGGTGATCGAAGGCGAGGAAGAGCGCGGCAGCGCGCATCTCGGCGCCTTCGTGGCAGCGAACGCCGAAAGGCTGCGCGCCGATTTCGTGCTGTCGGCCGACGGCGCGATGTGGCGCCCCGACGAGCCTTCCATCACGGTCGCCAATCGCGGCCTTGCTGCGCTGGAATTCACCGTGACCGGCGCCGGCAAGGATCTGCATTCCGGCCGCCATGGCGGCGGGGTCGCGAACGCGCTGCATGCCATCGCTACCCTGGTCGCCAGCCTGCACGACGACAAGAACCGGATCGCGGTCGCCGGCTTCTACGACAAGGCCAAGCCGATCTCGAACTCGGTGCGGCAGGCGGTCGCCGCCCTGCCCTTCAGCGAGGAGAAATACCTGCAGTCGATCGGTGCGCCAGCCGGCGTGGGCGAGGAAGGCTACACGTTGCTGGAGCGGCAATGGCTGCGCCCGACGCTGGAGCTCAACGGCATGTGGGGCGGCTATCAGGGGCCGGGCACCAAGACCGTCATTCCGACCACCGCCGGCGCCAAGATCACCTGCCGGCTGGTGCCTGGACAGGAACCGGACGAGATCGTCGCGCTGGTCTCCGACCATCTGCGCAAGCATTGCCCCACCGGCGTGACGCTCGACATCGCGCCCGGCGATCACGGTTCCATCGCCTATGCGATCCCCGACGACCATCCGGGCCTGGCGCTGGCGGAGCGCGTGCTGCAGGAGGTCTATGGCAAGCCCAGCATACGCGTGCGGATGGGCGCGACCATTCCCATCGGCCTCATCTTCCGCGAGGCGATCGGCGCCGAGACTGTGTTCTTCTCGTTCTCCACGGCGGACGAGGACTATCACGCGCCCAACGAGTTCTTCCGCTTGCAGCGGCTCGATGACGGCTTGAAGGCCTGGATCCGCTATTGGGAGCTGCTCGGCGAGCGCAGCGCCGACGAGTTCCTTCGAGCATCCTAGCGCGACCGCCGCGCGGGGGACGGCATGGACAGCGAGATGCACTTTTCCTCGATCGCGACCCTGGGAGCAGGCTACCGGAATGGATCTATTTCGCCGGTCGAGGTGGTCCGCGTGTTGCTGGACCGGATCGCAAGGCTCGATCCGACGCTCAACAGCTTCATCACGGTGCTGGAAGCGGACAGCCTGGCCCAGGCAGAAAGCGCACAGCGCGAGTTGAAAGCGGGGAGCGATCGCGGCCCACTTCACGGCGTGCCGATCGCCATCAAGGACCTGATCGACATGGCGGGCGTTCCGACCACCTTCGCCTCGCGCGCCGGCAGCCCGCGCCTGGCGGAGACCGATGCCGTCCTGGTGCGAAACCTGAGGCAAGCCGGCGCCATCATCCTCGGCAAGACCAACCTGCTGGAATACGCTTATGGCGCCGTGCATCCGGACTTCGGGCAGACCAACAATCCGTGGGATCCGCGCCGCACCTCCGGCGGTTCCAGCGGCGGCTCGGCGGCGGCGGTAGCCGCCGGCTTCTGTTTCGCCGCGGTCGGCACCGATACCGGCGGATCTATCCGCATCCCCGCCTCCTATTGCGGCGTGACGGGACTGAAGCCGAGCTTCGGACGGGTCAGCCTGGAGGGCATCCAGGCCTTGTCACCATCGCTGGATCATGCCGGGCCATTGACGCGCTCCTGCGCCGATGCCGCGCTAGCGCTTGAGGGCATGACCGGAACCCGGCTCCACGTTCCGCGCGCGGAACTCTCCGGACTGCGGATTGGCATCATGCATCATCCGGGCGCCGAAAAGTTCCTGCAGACAGAGGTCCAGGCACACTTCGACCAGGTCACCCGCGAACTGACCCGCGCGGGCGCCCACGTCCGGCCAATCAAGGTGCCGGACCTGGAGCTGGCGCGGGAGACGCTGATCGCGATCATCGAGCCGGAGGCGAGCCTCATCCACCGCGACTTGTTGCGCAACGATCCGGCCGGTTTTTCCGATATCACGCGCGCGCAGCTCAAAGCCGGTTTCGGGATCTCCGCGGTCGATTACCTGGATGCGCTCCGCGTCCGCGAGCGGCTCGCAGCTGATTTCCAACGTGCATTCGAAAGCATCGACGTCATTGTTTCGCCGTCCGTCCCGTGGGTGGCGCCTGCAGAAGACCCGCCGGTGGGCGGCGAGGAAGGCGCCGGCGAGATGATGTACAGCGGCGTCTACAACCTGGTCGGACTGCCGGCAATCAGCGTCCCGTGCGGAATGAACTCCGAGGGCCTGCCATCCGGTCTGCAGATCGTCACCAGCTGGCACAAGGACGAACTCGCCCTCTCGATCGGGCTCGCCCTCGAAGTCACGTCGCCCTTCGACAAGCTGGCGTTGCAGACACAGCGGCTGGCATGAAAGCGGACTGAAAGCAGTACTCCGCGGCTGATACCGCATCAAATACGATGTCCATCTTCGCCGAAGACATGGACACGCTCAGCGTCAATTCCGAGACGAATGGACGTATTGGCAAGCCCTTGGTACGTCCCTGACAACTCGACCGTTATCGAATTGGCAAGCCCTTCGACGCGAGCATGTACCAGGCTGGATCCGCCAAGACGCTCGACAAGGATAACGCGCGCGTCGAGCCCACCGCTATCGACCAGCGTGAAAGCGTCAGGACGGATGCCAACTTCGACGGTCGTCCCAGGGACAAATCCAGGATCTCGCGGGCGCGCTACAATTGACGGCCCGTCCGCAGTCAAGCGAAGCTCCACCCCCGCGCCGGCCGCGACCACCGCCGCCCGCAACAGATTCATCTTCGGCTGACCAAGAAATCCGGCGACGAACCGGTTGGCCGGCTTCTCATAGAGCGCGAGCGGCCGTCCTTCCTGCTCGACCCGGCCGTTGTTGAGGATCACGATGCGATCCGCGAGGGTCATCGCCTCGACCTGGTCGTGCGTCACATAGATCATGGTGGTCTTGAGCTCATCGCGCAGCCGCGCGATCTCGACCCGCATTTGGGCACGCAGGTCCGCATCAAGGTTGCTGAGCGGTTCGTCGAACAGGAACACATCAGGCGAGCGTGTGATGGCGCGGCCGATCGCGACGCGCTGGCGTTGGCCGCCTGAAAGCTGGCGCGGCTTGCGGTCCAGCAGGCCTTCGAGCCGCAACACGGCGGCGGCGGCGCGCACTTTGGCCTCGACCTCGGCCTTTCCAATACCGATCATCCTGAGAGCGAATCCCATGTTCTCGGCCACCGTCATGTGCGGGTAGAGCGCATAGGACTGGAACACCATGGCGATGCCGCGATCGGCCGCCGGTACCTTGTTCATGGTCTTGCCACCGATCGACAGGACGCCCGAGGTGATCTCCTCGAGACCCGCGATCATGCGAAGCAATGTGGACTTGCCGCACCCCGAAGGGCCTACGAAAACCACCAGCTCGCGATCCGCGACCGATAGCGATACGTCGCTGACCGCCTCGACCTTGCCGAAGCTCTTGCAGATGTTCCTGAGTTCAACCGATGCCACGCCCTATTCCCTCGCCTTCACCGCCCACATTTCGATCTCGACCAGATAGCCGGGCAGTAGGATCGCCTGCACCGCGGTTCGCACCGGCAGGGGCTCCGGCATCACCTTTTCGTAGATTTCATTGAAGCTCGCCCAATGGCCGAGGTCGGCGAGATAGATGTTGACCTTGAAGACGTCGCCGAGCGTGCACCCGGCGGTGGCCAGGCAGTCGGTGCAGTTACCGAGGGTTGCCCGGGTCTGTTCCTCGATGGTGCCGCCGATGACGCGCCCGTCAAGATCGACCGCGACCTGCCCGGAGATCACGACCAGGCGCTGCGCGTCGACTTCGAGCACCGGCGAATAAGGGCCTGCGGTCGCGTGCTGGCGCGCGCCCTCCGGTCGTCGCTTGAGCGGATTCGGGATGTCTTTGTCGGCGCGCTTGCTCATGGCCTATCCCTTGACCGCGCCGCCGATCAGGCCTTCGACCACGAACCGCCACACCAGGACAACCAGCACCAGCGTCGGCACGATCGCGATGAAGATGCCAGTGTTGAGCAGGCTCCAGCTCACGTCGGTATTGCGCGCCAGCGCCGCCATCACGACGGAGACCGGACGCGTCTGGGCGTCTCCGGACAGGATCATGGCGAACATGTATTCCGAGTAGGACAGCATGAATGCGAACAGGCCGGTAGCGCCGACCGACGGCAAGGCAAGCGGCAAGGCGATGCGCCAGAAAGTCTGGAACCGACTGCAATGGTCGAGTGTGGCGGCTTCGAAGATTTCGGCGGGGATCTTGCGGAAGAATACCGAGAGGATGAGCACGGTGAAGGGCAACGCCTTTGCCGTGTGCACCAGGATGATGCCGATCTGGGTGCCGACCAGTCCCAGGAACTCCAGCATCATGTAGATCGGTGTGACGAGCGCGACAGCGGGCACGAGCGGAGACAGGATCAAGTACATGAAAGTGATCCGCTTGCCCGGAAAGACATAGCGGGCGAACACGAAGGCGGCCGGCGCGCCAAGGATGAGATTAAGGAGCATGGCCGCCAGCGCGTTGATCGATGAATTCACCAACGCACCGGGCACTTGCCGCGCGGCGTCCGAAATCATCGCCCGGTTGGCGCTTTCCTGCATGTAGCTGTCCGGCAGCTGGCCGGTGAAGACGTAGCGATAGCTCTCGAAGTTCGGCCCTTCAGTGAGGATCGACTTGTCCGGGCTCAAGAGCACGCGATCGGGCACCAGGCTGCCGTAGAGCGACAGCAACACCGGCCCGCCGGTGAACAGCAGGATCAGCGCGGCAAATGCAAAGGTCGCGAGCGGATGCAGCCTGCCAGCCATCTCAATCGCTCGCGAACAGGTCAGAGGGCAGCGCGCGCGTGATCGCGGTGATCAGGCAGGCGGAGATGATGACGACGATGAAGGCGACCGCCGAGCCGGCGCCGAAATCATACATCGAGAAACTCTCGCGCCAGATCTGGAAGCTCAGGAGCGTGGTCGCCGTCCCCGGTCCGCCGCCGGTCATGGCGTAGACCAGGTCGTAGCTGGTGAATGCGGTCAGTGCGTTATAGACCAGCAGCACCACGATCATCGCCTTGATCTCGGGAAACACGATGTAGCGGAAGCGCTTAAGAGGATTGCGGCAATCGATCGCCGCCGCTTCCAGAGTCTCTGTGTTGATGGCGGATAGCGCCGCCATCATCAGAATCACCGCGAATGGAATCTGCGTCCAGACGTGCGCAGCCGCGACCGCCAGCAGCGCCGTCTGCGGATCAGTGAGCCAGGCGATCGACGCATCGATCAGGCCGAGGTCGCGCAGGATGCCGTTCAAAATCCCGAAGCTCGGATGGAACACCCAGACCCAGAGCACCGCCGAGATCGCGCCCGGCAGCACCCAAGGCAGCAGCACCACCGACCGCACGACCTCGGAGCCGAAGAAGCGGCGTCGCAGGAACAGGGCGATCAGCGTGCCGAGAACGACGACCGAAGGCGCCGCAAGCAGCGTGAACACCAGCGAATTCCGCAAGGCGTCCCGGAAATAGTTGCTGCCGATCACGCGCTGGTAGTTCTTGAGGCCGACGAATGGCTCGCCCGGGAACAGGATCATGACCTCGTGCAGCGAGGTCCAGAGCGCATGTCCGATCGGGTAGAGCGTCATCAGGACGACCGGCAGAAGAGCCGGCAGCAGCCATAGGCCCGGGAAACGGTTGCTGGACCACATCGATCGGGCACCCCGCAAAGAGTCGGAACGAGGTGCCGGCAGGACTTTGCCCGCCGGCACCGGTGCAATCCTACCTGTTTGCGAACTGCTCCTTAAGCTCGGTCCAGCGTTGCGCACCGTCTTTCATGACCTGATCGACCGGCGCCTCGCCGACCATCGCCTTCGCGAGCAGCGGGCGGAAATAGGCCGACCAGACCGAGGAGAACTCGGTGTAGGTGCCCGCCTTGGCGATCGAGGCCTGCTTGCCGAGCGCGCCGACATCCGCCCATTTGCTCCAGGCGGCGATGACATCCTTGTCCTCGAACAGTGGCAGCTGCCCGAAGCCGAGGCCCTTCTCGACCGCCCAGCGCTTGGCGACGGTGTAGGGCTTGCCGGCCATGAAGTTGACGAACTTCCAGGCGGCCTCGGCACGTGCCGGATCGGCCGCCGTCTTGGCCGTCACGACATAGGACTTGGCGAAGCCGAGCGTCGCGTGGGTTTCCCCCGGCATTGGCGCCAGCGCGAACTGGCCGGCGAGTGGCTGGGTCGCGGCATCGTTGAGGGCTGCGAGCACGTAAGTATAGACGATGGTGAAGGCGTGCTTGCCGGTGTTCATCGCCGTGATGATGGTCGATTCGTGGTTGTCCGATTGGACCAGGCCCTTTGAATAGGCGTCGGCAATCCACTGCAGCTGCTTGTAGGCGCCGTTCTCAGGATCGGCGAACAGCGGATTGAGCTCGGCATCGAACAGCTGGGCGCCGCGTCCGTAGGACTGCGCCACGAAGGCGTCGTAGAAGTTCGGCAGCTCCTGGTTGTACTCGTAGATGATCGGCTTATCCATGCCGCCGGCCTTGAGCTTCTCGGCGGCCGCGGTCACCTCCTCCCAGGTCGTCGGCACGGCGATGCCAGCATCGGCGAGGATCTTCTTGTTGTAGATGAAGCTGATGGTGTCCGAGTAGTACGGCAGGCCGTAGACCTTGCCGTCATAGGTCACGTCGGTGAGCGCGAAGCCGGCGATGTCCTTGGACAATTCTTCGACCGTGCCGGTCGGCGCGACTGAGCCGAGCGGCGCGATGAAGCCGGCAGCGCCCCACGCCGGCAGCCAATCCTGGCCGCCATAGATGACATCCGTAGGCGTATTGCCCCTGAGGCGCAGGATCAGGCTGTCATGATAGTCCGGCCAGGCATAGTCGGTGACCTTGACCTTGATACCGGGATTGGCCTGCTCGAACTGCTTGACGTTGTCCTGAATGGTTTCGAGCGAGTAGTTCCAGACGACGAATTCCAGCGTGAGATCTTCAGCCAACGCGGGCTGCGCGGTAAGGCCGGACGCCAGGGCCATGGCGGCCAGGAACTTGCGGTACTTCATTTTTTCCTCCCTGTCTCGCGGAAGACGGCCATTTCCGGGCCGCATGGCAGGCGCCGCAATTCATGTTGACACGTGCGCCCGCTGGTTGGACTCTATGAACCACTTTAGATCAATTGCAACCATTTTGTGGAACAGGGCGAAAGTCCGTTTTGGTAGGCAAGGCAAACCAGTTATGGCGGTGGTCGCTGGCGATCCCGGGCGTGCACGGCTATGCCTGAGCGTGATGCTGGGCGATGGGACCTGAGGGGTGCGTTGATGCACTGGGAAGAACTGACGTCGGCCGAGATTGGCGCCCTGGACCGCGACCGGACGGTGGTGATCCTGCCGCTCGGGTCGGTCGAGCAGCACGGTAACCACTTGCCGATCGGCACCGATACGATGCTGGCCGAGGCCGTATCGCGCGCGGCCGCCGCGGCATGCGGCGGCGCAGTCGTGATGCCGCCGCCATGGTACGGCTTCTCGGCCCATCACATGCGGTTTCCGGGTTCCATTACTCTGCGCGCCGAGACTCTCCTGGCGCTGGTCGAGGACGTGGTCGCCTCCGTGGTGCGGCACGAATTTCGTCGCATCCTCATCGTCAACGGGCATGGCGGGAACAACGGCCTGATCGACGTGCTGGCCTCGACTCTCGGTAACACGCACTACGGCAAGGCCCGGATCGCCGCCCTCACCTATTTCACACTGGCGCGCGACGCGATAGCAAGGCTGCGCAAGTCGAAGCCCGGCGGCATGGGTCATGCCTGCGAGTTCGAGACCTCGATGATCCAACACCTCCGGCCGGAGCTGGTGAAGATCGAGCAGGCAGAAACCTGCTATCCCGATCCCGGTTCGCGGTATCTCACGACGGATCTGCTCGGAGCGCAGGCGATCCGGCTGTACCACGATTTCGGCGACCTCTCGCCTACCGGCACGCTCGGCGACCCGGCATTCGCGAGCGCCGAAGCCGGGAAGACATTCTTCGCCGCCGTCACCAGCGAGCTCGCCGCCTTCATCGCGGACTTCCGTGGCTGGACCATTCCGGAGCCTCGTCCGTGACCGGACGGCTCAAGGTCGGCGTCATCGGGCTCGGCTTCTTCGGGAGCCGGCACGCGCGAGTCTTCCACGACCATCCGGCATCCGAACTTATCGCCGTCGCCGACGTCGATGCAGCACGTGTTGCAGAAACAGTCCGTGCGACCGGCGCCAAGGGATTGGCCGATTACCGAGCGCTGCTGGCTCTGCCAGGGCTTCAAGCCGTCAGCATTTGCCTGCCGGATCGCCTGCACGAGGAAGCGGCAATTGCGGCGGCGCAGGCCGGCATGGCGATCCTGCTCGAAAAGCCGCTCGCCCACACGGCAGAAGCTGCGCGGCGGATCGTGGCCGCGGTCGAGCAAAGCGGCGGCTGCTTGATGATCGGACACATCCTGCGCTTCGATACGCGCTACGTGCAGGTCTTCAACGCCGCCAGCCCCGAAAACCTCGGCCAGCCGATCCATCTGCGCGCCAAGCGCAACGCCACCCGATCGGTGGCGCAGCGGCTGGGCGCAAGCTCATCGATCCTGTTCTACATGGGCGTCCATGATGTCGACGCGATGCAATGGATCGGCCGGTCGAAGATCACCAAGGTCTACGCCCAGAAGCGCGAGGCGCTCGGCGCCGGTAACGAGGACGCGCTCTATGCCGTCATCAATTTCGAGAACGGCGCGATCGGCAGCCTCGACTATTCCTGGGCCTGGCCTGACGGCCTGATGAACGGTTTCCGCTCGGCGTTCGAGATCGTCGGCACGCGCTCCGCCGCCGCGCTCGACGTGTCCGACCAGGGCCTGAGCTTTGTCACGGATGCCGGCACGATCGGCGGGGACACGCATCTCTGGCCCGAGATCAACGGCAGGATCGCCGGCGGGCTGGCCGACGAGATCGGCCACTTCGTGACCGCAACGCTCGCCGGCACGCCCTACCGGCAGCACTATCGCGAAGCCTTCGATGCCATCCCGGTGCTGGATGCGCTGGCGGAATCGGCGCGCAGTGGACAGCCGGTCCCGGTGCTGCGATGAAGCCACAGGATCCGGCCCGACTCGTCAACACCGAGGAACATTATTGATGACCGCGACTGCCGCACTGCCGCAACTGACCGCCGTCAGCACCAACGACCGGGCGACGCCGTCGCTGGTCTACCGTTCGCTGCTGCGCAGCATCAGGGAAGGGCTGATGGTGCCAGGCGCCAGGCTGCCCAACGAGCGCGAGCTGGCGCAGCAATTGAACACCAGCCGGACTGCCGTGCGCAGCGCGCTCGCCATGATGGAGCGGCAGGGCCTCGTGCGTCGTCGCGTCGGCAGCGGCACCTTCCTGACCGAGGACGCGCACGACGTGTTCGGTCGCATGGATCAGACCGAGACCGGCAATCATGAAGACGTGCCTTCGTTCGCCGAGATCGTCGAAGGCCGCCTGCTGTTCGAGCCGGCGATGATGCATCTGGTCGTGCGGCGGGTCGAAGAGAGCGAGATCGCCGAGATGCGTCGCCTGCTGGAAGCGATTCTCGATGCGCCAACCTGGGAGGATTTCAAGGAGAGCATCTACGCCCTGCACCGGCAGGTCTTCTCCGCGACCAAGAACAAGTTCCTCGAGCAGATCATGGGTTCGATCCTCGACGACCGCCGCGCGGTGCTATTCGACGGACGGGATACCGACAAGCCGGCGCCCGATCTGGTGCGCCAGCAGACCCACAAGGAACTTCGCGCCATCGTCGATGCGATCGCCGACCGCAATGGCAAGCGGGCCGAGAAGCTCGTCTCCGACCATCTGCTGCGCACCCTGGCGACCATCAATATCTGGCGATAGTTTCACGCGCCCATCGAGAGGGTGTCTGGGTATCAAGGCTGCGAGCGCCGGCGGCCGAATCGTTTCAGGCTGCGACGAACCGTCCGGGCGAGAACGGCTCAAGGATCCGCTGGCGCTCGCGCGTCACCAGTTGCGCGATGGCTTCGCCAACAGCGGGGCCGGTCTTGAACCCGTGGCCTGAAGATCCCGCCGCTACGATGAAATTGTCGACTCCCGGCATCGCGCCGATCACCGGCAGATCATCAGGGCTCATGTCGTAAAGTCCGGCATAGCCCGGCCTGATCCCGAGCCCGGTCATCGCCGGGATCCGGCTGGCGAAGGTTTCGACAATCGCGACCGACTCGCGTTCGTCGACGCCCTCCATGTAGTGATCGGGATCATCCACCCGGCGCGGCTGCATCGGCTCGTCATGTCGGATGCCGGTGCCGCCACCCGCCCAGGTTCCCACCAGGATGACGCCCTCGTTGTCGGGCCTTCCGTAGTTACAGGCGATATCGTCGCACCAGGCAAAGGGCATGATCGTGCGGGCGCGCCCGGCCGCGTCCAGCACCGCCATCGGATGGCGTTCGACGTGCAACGGCAGGTCCATGCCCGCGGTCTGCAGCAGACGGCGGGTCCACGGCCCGGCGGCGAGTACCACCGTGTCGGCCTCCAGCCTGTCGCCGTTCGCGAGGTCTACGCCAGTGATGCGGCTACCTTGCCGGCGAAGCACGCGCACCGGCGCGTTCTGCATGATGGTGGCGCCGCGTGCCCGGGCAGCTTTCGCAATCGCGTTGGTGGCGCCGAAGGCATCCGCATACCCGAACTCCGGCTCCCAGATCGCGACGGCGACATCGTCGCGGGAAAAGCAAGGCGCCGCATCGGCAAAGGCCTGCGGCGAGAGCGTCTCCATCCTCGCGCCTTCGCCACGGATGCGCGCAGCGGCGGCGCGCCAGGCCGCCTCGCTGTCCTTGCCACAGACCCACATCATGCCGACCTGGGTAACGAACGAACCCGCGCCCGCGATCTCGGGCAAGGACAGCAGGACCTGAAGCCCGCGAATCGCAAGCTGGGACAGTTCGGGCATCAGATAAAAGGCATGCAGCAGCGCCGACGATTTCCCGGTCGGCCCGCCCGCCGGGTGCGTCTGTTCGACCAAGGTGACGGCTGTTCCGCCGGCCGCCAAGTGGTAGGCGGTGCTTGATCCCACGATGCCGGCGCCCACCACGATCACATCGCCGCTCTTGTTCATGGCAGACCTCCTTCAGGTGCGGGCAAGCGCGCCAAGCTGCGGGTACATCGTCTGCAGACGGCGATAACTCTCGCGCCAGAGCTGATATTTCCGATCGAGGATTGCGGTCGCGCCGGGACCAGGCACGAACTGCCGGCCGGCCGCGACGTAGCGGCCGATATCCGACCAGTCCTTCAGCAGCCCCGTGCCCATCCCGGCCACGAAAGCCGCGCCCAGGCACGACCCTGGATGGCGATCGATCCGCGTGACGGGACGCTGCAGCACGTCGGCGGCAATCTGCAGCCAGAGATCGCTGGCGGCGCCGCCATCCGCCGCGAACACCTGCGACACTGCCAGCCCTCGCTCGGCGAAGACCTCCACGTGATGGCGGAAACCGAAGACCACGCCCTCGAGCGCCGCGCGCCAGACATGGCGCAGATCGTGATGCAGGCCAAGCCCGATCAGGGTGCCACGGGCATGCGGATCCATCAGCGGCGTCTTCTCGCCGAGGACATACGGCAGGAACAAGAGGTCGCCCTCCGCAGGAAGCTCCATCGCGCGGCGGTCGAGCCACTGATGGATGGACAACCCGGCGGCACGCGCTGCTTCCGCCTCTCCGCCGGCCCAGTTCCGGACGATCCAGTTGAGAAAGGTTCCGCTCGCCGCCATGCACCCGTTCGGAAAATAGAGCCCGGGAACGATGTGGTAGTCGATGAACAGGCGGCGGTCGGCGACCGGCGCGTCGGAGGACAGCAGGATGTCCCCCGCCCCGCCGAACTTGATGACAAGATCGCCGTTGCGCGCGGCGCCGCACACGAAGGCCGAAGCAACATGATCCGCGCAGCCGGCCACCACCGGCGTGCCGGCACGGAGGCCGGTATGCAGCGCGGCCTCGTCCGTGATGCTGCCGACGACATCGTGGCTCTTGCGGATCGGCGGCAGGAGGGCGCGGTCGATCGCGGCAAGGCCGATCAGCCGATCGTCATAGCCTCCGGTCGCGATGCTCACGAAACCAGATTCGAGCGCCCAATTATGCTCGACCTGCAGGCTGCCGGACAGGCGATAGGTGATGTAGTCGGATGCGCCCAGCACATGCGTTGCCCGCGAGTAAACATCCGGCTCATGAGTCCGCAGCCACATCAGCTTCGGTCCCACCAGTTGCTGGCTGTAGCCCGTGCCCGTCAATGACAGGAAAGCGGACTCATCCATCGCGGCGCGATAATTCTCCAGCTCGGCAGTCGCACGGGCATCGTTCTGCTGGATGGACCGGCGCAGCGGGCGCCCAGCACGATCGAGCAGGATGACCGCCGGCAGCATGCCGGTTACGCCGACGGCGGCGATGGCATCTCCAGCCTTGGCGGCAAGGGCGCGGCAGATCTCGCCGACGTTGCGCCACCACTCCTCGGTGTCTTCTTCCGCCCAGTTGGCGTGGTCGGAGTGGAATGTGACGGGCCTGCTCTCGACCGCGACTGTCCCGCCCCGGTCATCGATCAGGATGCCGATGGTCGAGGTCGTGCCGATATCGAGGCCGAGCAGCAGCGGCATTGCAGCTATCGCAGCTTTCGCACCTTGTCCATGAAGCGCTTGACCCGCGTCTTGTCCACTGCCTTCCAGGTATCGCCGCCCACCTTGAAGTGGGTGCCGATGACGGCGCCGTCGGCGATCGACAGGACATCCGCGACATTGTCGATGTTGACGCCGGTGTTGGCAAATACCGGTGTCGCGGGGATCGCGTCCTTCACATGCTTTAGGTCGGCGCTTTCCGCCGGCTGGCCGGTCATCGGCCCCGACACCAGGATGACGTCGGCAAGCGAAGAGAACACCGCGCTCTTGGCGCGCTGGGCGATCGAGCGGTCGCCGACCGGCGCGGCGAACTCGGCATTGATGTTGTACATCAGCACGAGGTCCTGGCGATGGCCGTCCGTCCGCAGGCGCAACGCCCCCGCCGCATCCGGCGCCCACAGGCCCATGTCGGAATCATAGACTCCGGTAAAGATCTCGCGCGCGAACCTCGCGCCGCTGGCGATCGCAAGCGCCACGGTCGCGACCGGATCCCACAGGTAATTGACGCCGAACGGAACCTTAATCAGCCGCTTGAGCTCGCCGATGGCGTAGCTCATGGCCGCGAGGGTCGACGGTGAGGCCTTCAGCAAGTACGGGCGGTCGCCTTCGTTCCCGAACATCACCGCGTCGACGCCGCCGGCCTGCAAAGCCTCGATGTCCTTGGCGCAGGAATCGATGATCTTCTGCATGCCGCCCTTGGGATCGTAGAGCGGCGAGCCGGGAAGCGGCGGCAGGTGGACCATCGCGACAATCGGCTTTTCGTGGCCGAAGGTGGCTTTCAGTTTCATGGGGTTCTCCGTCGATCAAAGAGTGCGCGGCCGCTGCAAGGCCTTGCCTGTGGACTTGTCGAACAGGTGGATCTGGCTGAGGTCGTAGTGCAACGCCAGCGCCTGGCCCGGCGCGGCCACGAAATCGCGCGGGCAGCGCACCATGATCTCCGGTCCGCCTTTCCCGCCCAGTTCGCAGACCAGGATGACTTCCGGCCCCAGCACTTCGATCGCGACGGCCGTGACCGGCACGGCCTGTGGCAGCTTCAGATCGCCCGCCGACAGATGGAAATCCTCCGGCCGCAGGCCGAGCGTCACCGCATTGCCGGACTGCGCAGCATAGGCGCTGGCCAGTGGCTGCGGCAGCACGAAGCGCGCATGGCCCGCCACCGCCGCCAGCCTGCCTGCGTCCGGCTCCAGCCGCCCCGCCACCAGATTCATCGGCGGGCTGGCCAGGAAGCCGGCGACGAAAGTGTCGGCCGGGTTGCGATAGACCTCCATCGGCGCGCCGACCTGCACGATCTCGCCATCCTTCATGATGCAGATGCGCTGACCCATGGTCATGGCTTCGACCTGGTCGTGGGTGACATGCACGATGGTGGTGCCGAGCTTCTGATGCAGCTTGATCAGCTCGGTGCGCATCGAGGCCCGGAGCTTGGCGTCCAGGTTCGACAGCGGCTCATCCAGCAGGAAGGCCTTCGGCTCCCGCACCAGGGCGCGGCCGAGCGCCACGCGCTGGCGCTGGCCGCCGGAGAGATGGGCTGGCTTGCGATCCAGCAGTTCCCGGATGCCCAGCATCGCGGCGATGTCGGCGATGCGCCGGTCGATCTCGGCCTTCGGCACGTGGCGCAGCTGGAGGCCGAACGCGAGGTTGCCCGCCACGCTCATGTGCGGGTAGAGCGCATAGTTCTGAAACACGATCGCGATGTTGCGGTCGGCGGGATCGACGTCGTTCATGCGTTGACCGCCGATGCTGATCGCGCCCGATGAAATGGATTCGAGCCCGGCGATCATGCGCAGAGTCGTCGACTTGCCGCACCCCGAAGGGCCGAGAAAGATCATGAACTCGCCATCCTTGATGTCGAGCGATACCTCGCGCACAGCCGGCACGCCGTTCGGATAGATCTTGCTGACGCGGTCTAGAGTGATGTCGGCCATGATGACTTTCAGGCAAGCGAGCGCATGTAGCGGTAGAGGTAGAGCGTGAGCGCCAGGATAATCCCCAGCAGGATGATCCCCATCGCCGACGCCTCGCCGATGTTCAGCGAGACGAAAGCGGTGCGATAGATGAAGTAGCTGATGAAGTCGGTGGAAACCCCCGGCCCGCCGCGGGTCATGATGTAGATCAGGTCGTAGGTCTTGACCGCAAAGATCAGCCGGATCAGCAGCGTCACGATGATGACCGGCCGCATCAGCGGCAGCGTGATGCGCCAGAAGCATTGCAGCGGACTGGCGCCGTCGACCCGCGCCGCCTCGTAGGGTTCCTTCGGCAAGGCGGACAGTCCCGCCAGCAGCAGGACGATCATGAACGAGACCTGGTGCCAGATATCGACCAGGATGATGGTCCAGATCGCCACGTTGGTGCTGCCCAGCCAGTTGACCGGCGGGATACCGACCACGGACAGCAGGTAGTTCACGATGCCGAGGTTCGGATGCAGGAACATCCGCCAGATCAGCCCAACGATCACCGGGTTCATCAGCAGCGGGCATAGCAGGATGGCGTAGTAGATCGCCTTGAAGCGCTCGACCTTGTTGAGCGCCAGAGCAACCAGGAAGCCGAGGACGAACTCCAGCAGCACCACGCCGACCACGAACATCGCCGTCAGTCCCAGCGAATGGCGGAACTCGCCGTCCTCCGCCGCCTTGATGAAGTTGCCGGTGCCGGTGAAGGTGTCGAAGTTGGGTGCGATCAGGGTGTAGTCGTGCAGGCTGGTGAAGAACGCCCAGAACACCGGGAACAGGATCACCAGGAACAGCAAAGCGAGGCTGGGCGACGCCATCAGCCAACCGAACCGCCGGTCGCGGCGATCGGTCAGCGTGATGGTCGCGGTATAGGGACCAGCCGTCATGCGCCCACGCTCGTCGTCATCGCCGCGCCAAGTGCGGCAATGACAACGAGAGAGTGCACATCGTGTAGCGAAGAACGCGTCACTTCAGCTTGCCGTCTTTCTTGGCGAGCTCGACGAACTCCCTCTCGATCTGCGTCAGCGCATCCTGCGGCGACTTCTCGCCGGCGACTGCCAGGCTCAGCTCGCGGCCCAGCACCTCGACCATTTGAGGGGTGTAGGTGAAGACCGGGAAGTTGTGCGAGGTCAAGAGCATCTGCTTCAGAGCCTGGGCGTAGGGATACTTCTTGTTCACCTCGGCATCGTCGAACACGTCGGTGCGGGTTGGCGAGCCGCCCGCCAACGCGCGCTTCTTGGCGATCTCCGGGCTCTCGACCCACTTGATGAACTGCCAGGCGGCATCGGAGTTGGGCGAAGATTTCGGGATCGCCCAGCCCCAGGCGCCGTTCAGGCTGCCGCCGGTGTCGGCGGTCGGTCCGGGCACCGGCATGATCTCCACCTTGCCCACCACCGCCGACTTTGCCGGATCGTCATAGGCAGTGCGGAAGAAGTTGTAGGTGATGTAGCTGTACGCCTTGCCCTGTGCCATCACATTGAAGGCCTCGTCAAACGAGAAGCTGGCCGAGCCGACCGGGCCGTATTTGTTGATCGCGGTGGCGTATTGCTCGACCGCCTTCACGCCCTTCTCGTTGTTGAAAGTCGGGTTCCACTTGTCGTCGTGATACTCGGCGCCGTTGGCGAACAGGTAGTTCGACCATTCCATCGCGATCGGGTCGGGCCGCAGGCCCTGGTTGACCACGCCATGCATGCCGTCCTTGGTGAAGAACTCGACCTGCTTCAAATACTCGTCCCAGGTCTTCGGCACGCCAAGGTCCATGCCGTACTTGGCCTTGAAGTCGGCCTGGTTCTTGGGGTCGGCCAGCAGATCGGTGCGATAGGTCAGGCCCATGGCATAGTTGTAGAACGGCAGCATGTAGGTGGTGCCGTCGACCTTGCCCACCAGGTCCATCAGCGCCGGGACGTAGACGGAGGTATCGACCTTGTCGGCGGCGATCCGCTCGTCCAGCGGCTGCAGCCAGCCGGCCTTGATGAACTCGCCGACCCAATAGAAGTCGACCACGATCACCGAGTAGCTGCCTTTTGGCGCGACCAACTGCGGCACCAGCTTGGTATGCATCTCGGCGTAGTTGACGACCTCGAGATTGACCTTGTGGCCGGTCGCAGCCTCGAACTCCGGCACCACCTGCTTGACGAACTCGGTATCCGGAACGCCTTCCATCAGGATATTGAGCGTGTCCGCATAGGCCGGGAATGCGAAGCCGACAGCCAGCGCGCTGCCGAGCAGCAATCGACGCGTGATCATGATCTTGCCTCCTCCATGTCGTTCTTTGTTGTGGTCGGTCATTTGAGCGCTCCCAGCGACAGCCCCTTGATCAGGTGCTTGCGCAGGAACGGCAACAGCAGGAACACCGGCAGCAGCGACACCACGGTCGCGGCGGCGAGCGGCGCGATCTCCACGCCGGCGTGGGTCTCGAGGCCCGCAAGGCCGACCGGCAGGGTCTGGGTGTCCGGGCCGCTCAGCACCAGGGCGAACAGAAACTCGTTCCAGGACAGGATGAAGCCCAGCAAGCCGGCCGCCAGCAGGCCCGGCGCCGCCACCGGCACCGCGATCTTGATGAAGGCCTGCCAGCGCGTGGCGCCGTCGACCCGCGCAGCCTCCTCCAGCCGCGCGACATCGCCTTCGAAGAACGACACCAGCATCCAGGACAGGAACGGCAGGCAGATGGTGAGATGGGCGATGATGAGGCTGAGCCGGCTCTGCATGAGGCCAGCGGTCAGGAACATGCCGAACAGCGGCAGCACCAGGATGATGGGCGGTAGCATCTGGCTCGCCAGCACGCCGAGGCGCAGCGCCACGCCGCCGGTGTTCCAGCGCGCGAACACATAGGCCAGCGCGGTTGCCAGCGGCAAGGCGATCACCGTGGTGGCGAGCGCGACGACCAGGCTGTTGAGGAACCAGGTGGTGAAGGGATAGTCGGCGAAGATCGTCTCGTAGTTCATCAGCCCGAGCGTGCCCACTTCCGGCGGGATCTTGTACGCGGTCAACTTGTCGGTTAGGCTGACCCTCACCACCCACAGCAGCGGCAGCAGGATCATGGCGGAGAACATCACCAGGACGACATGTGGGCCGAATGCGCGGACGAAATGCTTCATCGTCAGTCCATCCTGACGCCGCCGGTGACGTTCAGCGATTCGCCGGTGATGAAGCCCGAGAGATCGCTGCACAGGAACAGCACCGCCTTGGCCACATCCTCCGGCTGCTCCAGCCGGCCGAGCGGCGTCTGCGCGATGTATTCGTCGATCACCTGCTGCGGCGTCAGACTGCGCAGCTTTGCCTCCCACTGCACCTCGCGCGACTGCATGCCGGTCTTCACGAATCCAGGGCAGACGCAATTGACGCGGATGCCGTTCGCCGCCACCTCGCGTGCCAGTGCCTGGGTGAACCCCATGACCGCGAACTTGCTCGCCGAATAGTGCGCCAGCCACGGCGCGCCCCACTTCGCGGCCAGCGACGCGGTGTTGACGATGATCCCCTTGGCGCCGGTCTTGAGGAAATGCCGCACCGCGGCCTGGTTGGTGAGAAAGACCCCGCGGGCGTTGACGTCGAAATTGAAATCCCACTCCTCGTCGGTCAGGTCAGCGACCAAGTTCATGGTCGAGACGCCGGCATTGGCGCACAGGATCTGGTAGCCGCCGAGCCTCTGCTCGATGCCGGCAAAAGCCTGCTCGACGCTGTCGCGCTTGCGTACATCGATCGCGATGCCGGACGCACCGCCGCCGATCTCCCCCGCCACGCGCTCCGCGCCTGCACCGTCAAGGTCGGCGATGACGACCCGCGCGCCCGCGTCCGCGAGCGCCCGTGCGATCGCCAAGCCGATCCCGGTCGCGCCACCGGTCACGATCGCGCCCTTGCCGCGAAGTTCCTGCAGTGCTGCCTCCCATCGATCTTCAGTGATCGATTTTGATCATTATGATCGGCTCGCAAAATCCGCGCAAGCTGCTAGTATTGAGCGAATGAGCGGGACGCATGGATCGAAAGTGATCAATCAGCCGCTCTGTTTGGGAACATGAAGGAATGCTGTCCCTCCGCCAGCCCGGTCCGCGCCAATCGCACATCCTGAAGCTGCTTGCGAGCCGGGGCTTCCTGACGGTGCGCGAGGTGGCCGAGGCTACCGGCGTGTCGGAGATCACCGCGCGGCGCGACTTGGCGGAGCTGGAAGAACGCCAGGCGCTGAAGCGCACGCATGGCGGCGCGATGACCGTCCGCGACGGTCAGGTTGAGATCTTCGATGCTTCGGAGCCTACATTCGATGCGCGCCGCCGCCGCAACAGCCGCGCCAAAACCGCGATCGCGCGCGCGGCAGCACAGTTGGTCAGGCCCGGTTTCACCATCGCGCTGGATGTGGGGACCTCGACGCTGGAGCTGGCGCGCTGCCTGGGCGACGTTGGCGAGCTCCGGGTTGTCACCAACAATCTGCGCGCCGCCAGCCTGCTGGCAAGCTCGCCGCATGCGGTCTATGTGCCGGGCGGCCGCGTGCGCGGCAAGGAGCTCTCCGTCTATGGCTCGGTCACCGCAGAGCAGATCCGGTCCTACTGGTTTGACATTGCGTTCATCGGCGTCTCGGGCGTGACAGAAAGCGGACTGTTCGATTATTCGCCGGAAGATACCGAGATCAAGCGCATCTACATGGAGCAGGCCAAGCGCGTCGTGGTGCTGTGCGACGCCCAGAAGTTCGGCCACCATTCCATGGTGCAGGTGGGATCGCTCGAAGCAATCCACACCTTGGTAACGGACGTGCTGCCGCCGCCTTCATTGGCCGCCGCGCTCAGGTCGGCGGGCGTGGACGTGCGAAAGACGTAGTGGTGGGACGCATAAAGATCACGGACATCGAAACGATCGAGCGTGTGTTGCAATGGGCCTCAACACGCGCTGATCGGCACTCGATCAGTCGATTTCCGCTGCGCTGGCCTCCGACAAAGGAAAGTTTTGACATCGGGGACGATGGCCGCGTTGCGGTGCCGGAAGCGTCAGGCCTTGGCATTACGCTCGATCCGGCAGTGGTGGCAGAATTCCGCAAGGCGTAGCGCCAGCTTCCGGCGCGTCGCGCCGATGCGGCCCGCGACCTTGACCCGATTTTTTGGCGCGTGATACGGTTCAGTCACAATCACGCATATGCTTAAGCGTCGCACGATCCGGCAACGGAGCGATGCGATGAGAATAACATCGACAAGAAGGGCACAAGCCCTCTTTGCAGGTCGAGGCGTCGGGCCGCACTGTCGGGCAGCCTCGCGACACAGGCTGGGAGGCCATTTTCATGCAAGTTCAGGAACGTTCCTCGAGTGCGCTCGCTCAATTGTCGGCGCGCTCTGCACTGTCACGCCGGCAGGTCATCGCGGGCGGCGCCGCGCTGGGCACCATGCTCGGCCTTGGCGCCAAGCCGGCATTGGCCAAGACCACCATGACCTGGATGGGCTGGCAGGGCTACGAGACTCCAATCCTCAGCGGCAGCTTCGTTGCCGACAACGACATCGATTTCCAGCCGACCTTCATCGCCTCGAACGAGGAGATCATCACCAAGCTGCAGGCCGGCGGGATCGGCAAAACCGACCTCATCACGATGTATTTCGGCTACCTGCCGCTGATGGCCGAAGGCGAGCTGCTGGAACCGATCGATCCCGGCAAGATCGAGCAGATCTCCAAGCTCATTCCGCAATTCCTGGCCCAGGACGCGATCAAGCACGATGGGCAGCTGATGGGCGTGCCGTGGAACTGGGGCTCCCTGCCCCTGATGTATGACCCGGCCGTCGTCACAACGCCGCCGGAAAGCTGGCTCGATATCCTGAAGCCGGAGCACAAGGGCAAGGTCGCGATGGTCGACGACCCGCTCGGCAACCTCTTGATCTGGGGCACCGTCGTCACCGGCAAGCCAATGGGCACGATCCTCACCAAGGAAGAGATGGTGAAGGTCATCGACCAGCTGATCGAGATCAAGAAGAACCATGCCCGCGCCTTCTTCCCGAGCTACGGCGACATGTCGGATGCGTTCGCACGCAACGAGGTCACCGTGTCGGCGATCGGCTGGGAGGCGGTCGCGGTCTGGACTCAGGCCAAGGGCAAGACCATCAAATACACCATCCCGAAGGAAGGCACCGGCATGTTCATGGATTGCCTGTGTATCCCCAAGGACGCGCCGCACCTCGACCTTAGCTACAAGATGATCAACCACGTGATCTCGGCCGAGCCGCAGAAGCAGTTCGCAACCGAGCAGAGCGCCGGCATCACCAATCTCGACACGGTACCGATGCTGCCGAAGGAGCTGGCGGAATCCTATAACTATGGCGACATCGACGGCTTCATGAAGAAGGCCCGCCTGCAACCGGTGCCGCCCACGGAGTCCGACGGATCGGTCGCGACCTATGACGACTTCCTGAGCGAGTATCAGCGCCTGTCGAAGGCCTGATCGCGTGCAGATCCTGCGGCCGGGAGCGGATAGCCGGAACTGGCTTCTGCTGCCGGCCGTTCTGGTCTTTGCCGGCGCGTTCGTGGCGCCGCTGCTGTATTTCCTGGTGATCAGCTGCTGGTCGGTCCGGGCGCGCATCATGCGCCCGGACTTCACCCTCAAGAACTACGTCGCGACCTGGGTCGACTATTACGACGCGATGGCCAGCACATTGCTGATTGCGCTGGCGATCGGGACGCTTACGACGGTGCTGGCCTTCGGATTCGCCTATGCCATCCGCTTCAAGTGCGGGCGCTTCGAAGCGCCGCTGCTGTTCCTCGCCCTCATCACGCTGTTCGGCGGCTATCTGGTCAAGATCTACGCCTGGAAGAGCATCCTGGGGCGCGAAGGCATTCTCAACCAGGCGCTCACCGGCCTCGGCATCATCGACCAGCCGCTGGACGCCCTGCTCTACAGCGTCAATGGCGTCGTCATCACGTTGACCTACTTCCTGCTGCCGTTCGCGATCCTGCCGATCTATGGCAATCTGCGCGCAATCTCCCCGACCACCATCGAGGCGGCGCGCGACCTGGGTGCGGGGCGGTGGGCAGTCATGCGCGACATCATCCTGCCGCAGTGCGACAAAGGAATCGTGATCGCCTTCGTCTTCGCTTTCCTGATTACCGCTGGAGACTATGTCACGCCGCGCTTTGTCGGCGGCGGCGCGGCCATGATGGGACATTTCATCGAGCTGCAATTCTCGCTCGGCTTCAACTGGCCGATGGGCAGCGCCATGGCCTTCACCGTCATGGGGGTGTCGCTGGCGCTGGTCGTGCTGTTGCGTTCGCTGCTGGTGCGGAGCCTGCGGCCATGAGCACGCATTTGAGCGATCTGGGATGGCGTTTGTTTGCGGTGTTGGCCGCCACCTTCATGGCGGTGCCGCTGGTCCTGGTGGTGCTGTTCAGCTTCAATGTCTCTGCCTTGACCAGCCTGCCGCTGACCGGATTCACGCTGGATTGGTACCGCAAGCTGTTCGCCCTCGGCCCGTTCTGGCCGGCTCTGTGGAACAGCCTCATCGTCGCGAGCATGGTGGCGCTGCTTTCGGTCACGATCGGCACCATGGCGGCGCTCGCGCTCGCGCGCATGATCGCCCGCCGCGCGGCCTGGATCATCGCCCTCTTGAGCGTGCCGATGATGCTGCCTGCCCTCATCATCGGCGTGGCGCTGATGAGCTACCTGGTGCGATTCGCCGACCTGCCGCTTGGCTTGCCCACCGTCGTTCTCGGCCACCTGGTGATCGCCCAGCCGTTCGTGATCATGATCGTCTATGCGCGCCTCGCGACCTTCGACTGGGCGGTGGTCGACAGCGCTCGCGATCTCGGCGCCTCGCCGCTGCGCGCGTTCCTGACCGTCACGCTGCCGATCATCCAGCCGACCATGGTCGGAGCGTTTCTGATCGCCCTGTCCATCTCGCTCGACGATTTCGTCATCACTTTTTTCACCATCGGCGGCGGCAACACCTTGCCGACCTTGGTCTGGGGCATGGTCCGCACTTCCCTCGATCCGACCATCAACGCGATGGCCAGCCTGCTCATCCTGTTGAGCGTCGGATCGACTTTCCTGGCGCTGCGCGTCAGCCGCTACCGGGGCTACGCATGACGGCCGGCTTCGAAGACAAGGTCGCTTTGGTGACTGGCGCAGGTCGCGGCCTGGGGTTCGCCATTGCCAGGGCGCTGCACGAAGCCGGTGCGATCGTCGCTCTCAACGACCGGACCGAACAAAGCTGCGCCGATGCGATCGCGCGTCTTGGCGGCGGCGACCGCCTGATCGCGGCCGCCGCCGATCTCGCCACCGGCGATGGCCCGGCGTGCGCCGTGGCGCTCGCCGGCGCACGCGGCCGCCTCGATATCCTGGTCAACAACGCGGCGGTCAACGTCGAGCGGCCGATCGAGGCCACCGACGATGCGCATTGGGATTTGCATCTTTCAGTCATCTTGCGCGCCAGCTTCCTCACGGTTCAGGCGGCGCTGCCGATGCTCAAGCCTGGCCGCGGCTGCGTGCTCAACGTGGCGTCGGAGCTGGGCCTGCACGCCATCGCCAACAACGTGGCTTATGTGTCCGCCAAGCACGGGCTCATCGCCATGACCAAGGCGATGGCGATTGAGCTCGCGCCCGAGGGTGTGCGAGTGAACGCGCTCTGCCCCGGCACGATGAACACCGAGCTGATGCGCGACTGCGCCAACGACAGCGGCGATCCCGATGCCTACTACGCTGCGTTCGCGCGCTATCACCCGCTCGGCCGCCTGGCATCGCCCGAAGAAATTGCCGCTTTCGCTGTGTGCCTGCTGTCGCCCGCGGCCGCCTTCATGACCGGCGCGGCGGTTGCAATCGACGGCGGCAGCACTGCCGGACGGCTCTAGCCATGGACTTCGACGGCAAGACGATCCTGGTCACCGGCTCCACCCGCGGCATCGGCGCTGCCGTTGCGGAGCTGTTCCTGCGGCGCGGTGGTTCGGTGATCTTGCACGGTCGAAAGCAAGAACAGCTCGATGCCGCGCTGGCCCGGCTGCCGAACAGCACTGCGCGCGCGTCCGGCATCGCCGCCGATCTCGCCGACCCTGCTCAGTGCAGGGCGCTGGCGCAGAGCATCAGCGAACTCGATGTGCTGGTGAATTGCGCCGGCATTTTCCGGGAATCGTCGATCGGTGAAACCACGCTCGACCTGTGGAACGAAACCATCGCCGTCAACGTGAGCGCGCCGTGGGTACTGTCCCAGGCGCTGCTGCCGGCATTGCGGCGGCGGCAAGGCGTAATCGTGAATGTTGGATCGGACGCCGCGGTCCTCGGCTATGCCGGGTGCGTCGCCTATTGCGCGGCCAAGGGCGCGCTGGTCGGATTGACGCGCGCCCTGGCGACCGAGCTGGCGCCGGACGTGCGCGCGCTCTGCGTTTGCCCCGGCCCGACCGAGACCGACATGATGCAGGCCAGCGTGGCTACGGCGCCGGATCCCGAGGCCGCCCGGCGACAATGGGCGTCCTATCCATTGCTGGGACGCGTCGCGGCGCCCGCCGAGATCGCGGAGGCGATCGTGTTTGCCGCCTCGCCCGGCGCGCGCTACCTGACCGGGTCGATCATCATGGCCGATGGCGGCGCCAGCGCCGGGAAGCGGGTCTAGCGCGCGCTCTCCGCGATCACACGCTGCGCGGACGTGTTCCAGCCGACCCGCATGCGCTCGCCGATGACGGCGCGCGTGGAGCCTGAGGAATCCTGCACCCGCAACTTCTCTCCGCTTGCCAGAGCCAGCACATACCTGACATGAGCGCCGAAGAAGATCACCTCCTCCACCACCCCGGATAGCTCGACCTCCGCGACCTCGCCAGGCGCCAGCCGCCGTGTACTTTCCGGCCGCGCTACCAGGGCGACGGCGCCATCCGGCCCCGGTGCAGGACAGACAATTCCAGCCGCCGCCTCCACCTGCCCGTTCCGGCGAACGCCCCTCAGCAGGTTGGCCTCGCCGATGAAGCCAGCGACGAAGTGCGTCGCTGGCCTGAAATAGATCTCCTCCGGCGTGCCAAGCTGCTCAATGCGGCCGTCCTTCATGACTGCGATGCGGTTCGCCAGCGCCAGCGCCTCGCCCTGGTCGTGCGTCACGAACACAAAGGTTCCGCCGATCGTACGGTGGATTCGGCGCAGCTCCTCCTGCATCGTCTGCCGCAGCTTGAGATCGAGCGCGGCGAGCGGCTCGTCCAGCAGCAGGACCTGCGGCTCCATGATCAAGGCCCGCGCCAAGGCGACACGCTGCTGCTGGCCGCCGGACAGGTGCGCAGGCATTTGGTCCTCGTAGCCCGCCAACTGCACCAGCGCGATGGCCTTCTGCACGCGGTCATCGATGGCCACGCGATCGAGCTTCTTGAGCTTCAGGCCATAGCCGAGATTCTGCCGCACGTTCATGTGCGGGAACAGGCCGTAGCCCTGGAACACCATGTTGACGGGGCGCATCTCCGGGCCGCGTTGCGTGACATCGACGCCGTCGACCTCGATCCGCCCCGCGCTCGGCGCGATGAAACCGCCGATCATCCGCAACAGGGTCGTCTTGCCGCATCCGGACGGACCCAGGATCGCCAGGAAATCGCCACGAGCAATGTCGAGGTCGATCGGATGGACCGCCGTGAGCGCGCCATACCTGCGGCTTAGGCCGCGGACCCGTACTGCAATGTCCGATTCCGCCATGCCCCCGCGATGGCCTCCCAGATTGCCGGACACTGTGGTGAACTTGCGGTCCGGTCCGCGCAACTCTACAGTGCCGACCCGAAAACTCAATCTCCTCCCCTGTCAGCCATGGCGCGAAAACCCGACTGGCGGATCGTCACCGACAGCCGAGACAAGCTAGGCGAAGGCGTGCTGTGGAACGCATCGACTGGCGATCTGTTCTGGGCCGATTTCTACGGTCGCACGCTTCATCGGTTGTCTTCCGATGGAAAGCGACGGGACTGGAGCTTTCCGCAATTCTCCAACGTGGACTCACCGAGCCAACCGTCAAGCTTGCGCACGCAGGTGCATGAGCACCGGCGCGTCGATGGTCCGCTGCTTGAGGTCAACGCGCTCCTCGAAATTCTCCGACGCGATGAAGGCGTCGATCGCTTTCTCCGTCGCCTCGTCCCACGGACCAGAAGCGTCGCCGCGATAGAAGCCCCGCGCCGTCATGAGACGCTTCAGATCGACCAGCACCGCTCCCTCGATCTTCAGCTTCTCGGCGACCGGGCTCGTCCCGAAATAGAGGTTGCGAAGCGCAAGCAAGCGGCGCAGCTCGGCCACCGGCTCCGGGTGATCGTCGACGCGCAGATCGACCAGCACGTCGTTCATCCCCCCATAGCCGCCCTTCGGCCGCACCACATAGACGGCGGACGCCTGCTTGCCGCGCTTGTCGCCGCCGGCCTTGTCGCCGGCGGCGAGGGCGGTCACCAGGCGACCCGACAGCTCGCCCTTTGCGGCGCGGAGCGCAGCGGCCATCGCATCGACCGTCTCCTGGCCAACCAGGATGTTGCCCTGGCACGCGAAACCCTCGCCGACATGATGTCCCGCCCACGCGTGGCAGCCGGGACCGGTGTGCGCCGCCGCACCGCCGCGCGCATCGACCAGGCCCACTTGGCGCAGATCGCGGTCGGCATCGCCGGCCAGCAGCTTCGCCAGCGCATCCTGCGCCGAGAGTCCGTCGCGCATCATCCTGATGCCATCGGGGCCGTACGCGGTGTTGGCAAAACTCTGGGTTGCCACCGCTCCGGCGCCTGCACTCGCCCACGGCACGACGGCGCCGCAGGCAAGGAACTTGGAGGCCACCGCAATGCCGAGATCGCCGGTCGCGAGATCAGCGGCCACGATCGAGAAGGTTGTTATGATACAATCGCGCGACACGTTGGTTCTCATGACGTTTTCCCGTTTTCTCACGAACCAATCCGCTGAATGGACTGCGATAGGATTTCGCTCCATTCGCATCGATGTTGACTCACCCTACGCTTCTATCAAGACTTGTCGTCACAAGAAAAGATGGGGAGGTTGTTATGCACGCGCACATCACGCGCCGGCTGTTCATGGCCGGCTCGACCATGTCGATCGTCATGCTGAGCCGCGCCATTCGCGCCAGCGCTCAGGAATCGATCGAAGAAGTCCGCTGGGCTCTGCCCGCCGTCAACGACACGATGTTCGTGCCCCGCGCCTGGAGCACCTATGTCGGCGCGATCATGTCCCTGGTCCAGGAAGGCCCGCTGGGTTTCGGCGATGATCTGTCGCTGCAGCCGGCGGTCGCCGAATCCTGGAAGCAGACCGACGACGTCACCTATGTCTATACGTTGCGGCAAGGCGTGACGTTCGGCGACGGTTCGCCGCTGACCGCGGACGACGTCGTTGCATCGTTCCAGTATCACATGAACCCGAAGTCGGGGTCGCAGCTCGCCGCGTTCTTCGGGTCGGTCGACACGGTGACCGCCGGAAGCGCCAGCGAAGTGACCGTGAAGCTGAAGGCGCCGAACGTGCAGTTCCAGTACACGCCGGCGCACATGGCCGGCTTCCTGTTCAGCAAGAAGCAGCTGGAGGAGTTTCCCGAGGACATTGGCACTCCGGATGCCCTGCCGCTCGGCACCGGTCCGTACAAGCTGGTCGAGTTCACGCCGGCCGATTCCGTGGTGCTGGAGGCGCGCGACGACTATTGGGGACCGAAGCCGGTCGCCAAGCGCATCGTCTTCTCCTCGATCCCCGACCGGCAGACTCGCCTGCTCGCCGCCAAGAACGGCGACATCGACGGCACCTTCGACCTTGCGATCTCCGACATCGACCAATGGAAGTCGCTGGGCAACGTCGACGTCATCACCGCGCCGTCGCTGGGCGTGTTCATACTGACGATGGACCAGTCGGCGGCGCCGTTCGACGACATCCATGTGCGCAAGGCGATCTCGTATGCGGTGGACCGCGAAGGCCTTGTGAAGGCATTGCTGAAAGGCAACGGCGAAGCGGCGACCGCGCTCAATCCACCGGAAATGTGGGCCGGCATCATGTCGGCCGACGACGCGCGCGCCTTCTATGCCACCCTGCCCGGCTATCAGTTCGACCTCGAGAAAGCCAAGGCCGAACTGGCGCAGTCGAAACATGCCGGCGGCTTCGAAATATCCGTGCCGGGCTCATCCGCCGATCCCTACATGATCAACATCCTGCAGAGCGTGTCGGAGAACCTGAAACAGATCGGCATCACCATGAAGGTGCAGGAACTCGATGCCAACCAGTGGCTCGCCGGCTACTTCCGGCACGAGAATCTGGGCATGCAGATCATGGCGTATTATCCGGACTTCGCCGACGCGGCGAACTATCCATTCCTGTTCTACGCCAGCACCAACGCGGTGAAGGACGGGATGAACGGCTCGAACTTCAAGAACGCCGAAGTCGACAAGGCGCTCGAGATCGCGAACCTGAAGTCCGATCCGAAAGAGCGGGCCGAGGCGCTGAAGTCGGCGTTCAAGATCGTCAACGAAGACGCGGCGCTGGTGCCGATCTTCTGGCCGGCGTCCGCCATGGCGATCAGCAACAAGTACAAGCTGACCGGCTATAGCGCGTTCTGGTACAACATTCCCTGGGCCATCCGAGGGTTCGGCTTGAAAGCTTGAGACAGGCGGGGGCCGCACAATCGCGGCCCCTTTCTTGCCGGCGACCCCTTCGGCGGCAATTCAGTGCACAAGGTGTGGGTCTGCGCATGGACAAGCTCGCAGAGGTGATCGGCCGGCTCGATCGCGTTCAATTCCCGTCCGACATTTCCTTTCATCGCGGCGGCAAGGCCATCGCGACCGCGGTTCGGCCGGCGGGCCGCGATGCGGAGCAGAGCTACCAGAGCCGCATCTGGCGCTATGATCTCGATGGCGCGGCGACGCAATTGACTCACGGCCCCAACGGCGACTATTCGCCGCGCTGGTCGCCGGTCGACGACCGTCTCGCGTTCACCTCCGACCGTACGGTGCGCGGCAAGGCCGATCTCTTCATCCTCGACCAGGGCAGCGTGAAGCCCTTGGGCCAGATTCCCGGCACGATCGAAGATCTGCGCTGGACCAGCGATGCCTCCGCGATCGTCGTCCTTGCCGCCGACCGTGGCCTCGATGGCGGCGCGACCAACGGCGCCGTGCGCATCTGGTGGGATGGAACGGAGGACCCCGCCGTCACCAACCCGACCGACGCGCGCCGGCGCCTGTTCAAGGTGTCGGTTGCCGATGGCAAGACTGTCGAGATCGGCCCGCGCGATGCCACCGTTTGGGAGTTCGACCTGTTCGGCGACGATGCAGCGATGGCGCTGGTCTCCGCCGATGCCAGCGAACGCGGCTGGTATCATTCGAAAGTGGCGCAGATCGATTTCGCGACCCGCGCGGTTAGGATCCTGCACGTATCGCCGTGGCAGCTGCAGGGTCCGGTCGCCTCGCCCTCGCGCAATCGTGTCGCATTCCTCGAAGGCTGGTCGAGCGACCGCGGACTGGTGGCCGGCGAGATGCGGATCCTCGACCTCGCCACCGCCAAGGTCACCTCGCTCGCACCGGCGGAGCAATCCAACATCACCTCGCTGTCCTGGCGCGATGACGAGAGCCTGTGGTTCGCCGGCTGGTCGCGCCTCGGCTCGACCTACGGGATCGTACGGCTGGACGGCACCTTCGAATGGATCGAGCGCGAAGACGCCGTCATCGGTCCGAACAGCTTCCTCGCCGCGATTTCCCCCGCGCCGGACAACAAAGGCTTCGCGGCCATTCGCGAAGCCATCGGCACGCCCCCGGAAATCGTGTTCAACGTCTCGCGCAAGGCGAACTGGTCGCCGGTCACCGCGCTCAATGCCGGGATCATGGCGGACTACGCCGACTATCCCGAGGTGCGCGAGGTGCACTGGAAGGGCAAGGACGGTCTCGCGGTCGAGGCGCTGATCCTGCTACCCAAGGATCGCAAGCCTGGGCCGCTGCCCACCATCGTGGACATCCATGGCGGGCCGACCTGGTCGGCCAAGCACGCCTTCAATCCCGGCTTCGCGCTGCACGAAGTGGCGGCCGGCTATGCGGTGTTCGTGCCGAACTATCGCGGCAACACCGGCTGGGGCCAGCCCTATTCGCGGCTCAACATTGGCGATCCCGGCGGCGCGGAGTGGGACGACATCCTGGCGGGCATCGACCATTGCATCGCCGAGGGCTTCGTTGATGCCAACCGGCTCGGCGTCACCGGCGCCAGCTACGGCGGATATATGACGGCCTGGGCAGTCGCGCGCACCAACCGCTTCAAGGCGGCCGTCATGGTCTCCGGCATCTGCAACCAATGGAGCTGCCACTATTCCTGCAACCACGATTTCGGCGAGTTCATCGTGGGCGGACCGCTCAAGGACGAGAGGTTCCGCAAGATCGCCATCGACCGCTCGCCTCTGTTCCGGCTGGACAAGCCGACGACGCCGACCCTGATCGTGCATGGTGAGCTCGACCGCTGCACGCCCCTGGGCCAGGGTCAGGAATTCTACAGCGCCCTGCTGGAGCGTGGCGTGCCCGCCGAGCTCGTGGTCTATCCGCGCGAAGGACACGGGTTCCAGGAACGCGCCCACCGTCTTGACAAGGCGCGGCGCGTCACCGCCTGGTTCGACCGCTATGTGAAGGCGGCGCAATGATCCGTTCGGGCGTCGCGCGCCTGATCCTGATGCGGCTCGTCATCGCCGTCCCTTTGCTGCTGGTCATCTCGTTCGGCATCTTCTCGCTGGTGCACCTGGCCCCGGGCGACCCGGTGCGCGCGCTGCTCGGCACGCGGCCGTCCGACCCGGAGACGCTCGCCAACCTGCGCGAGCGCTACCACCTCAACGACCCGTTCATCGTCCAGTACGGCAAGTGGCTGGGGCAGGTCATGCAGGGTGACCTCGGTCGGTCTATCAACGGCAACCGCCTGGTCCTCAGCACCATCAAGGAGCGCGCCAGCGTCACCATCTATCTCTGCCTCGTCAGCACGGTGATCGTGCTGGTGGCGGGCATCTTGCTCGGCATGCTCGCCGCCTTCCGGCGCGGCGGACGATTGGACCGGTTTGTCGTGATGTTCGGCGTGTTCGGCATATCCTCGCCCGCCTTCGTGACCGGCATTTTCCTGCTCTATGTGTTCGGCGTGGTGCTGGGCTGGTTCCCGACCTTCGGCGCGGGGCGCGGCTTCCTCGATCGCTTCTGGCATCTCACCCTGCCCTCGGTCGCGCTCGCTCTGTCCATCATGGCCATCGTGGTCAAGATCACGCGCGCTTCCATGATCGAGGTGATGGATCGCGACTATGTCGCCTTCGCCCGCGCCCGTGGCATGAGCATGACGCGCATCACCTTCGCCTACATCCTGCGCAACGCCCTCATCCCGGTGGTGACGGCGGGCGGCATCATCGTCATCGGGTTCCTCGCCAACGCGATCTATGTCGAGGTCACATTCGCCATCCCAGGCCTCGGCTCCCTGATCGTCGATGCCGTGCAGAAGCGCGACATCCCGCTGATCCAGGGCACGACGCTGGTGTTCGCCGTGTTCGTGGTCGCGATCAACCTGCTGGTCGATGTGATCTATACCCTGATCGACCCGCGCATCCGCTTCGGAGCGGTGCAGTCATGAGCCTGCACGTCGACGAAACCAAGGTCGCGGGCCGGGCGCCGCGCATGACGATCTCGATCGGGATCGTGATCTGCTTCTGCATCGTGACGGTGGTTGTCATCTGCGCCCTGTTCGGCAGCAGCGTCGCGCCGGACTCGCCCTTCACCCAGCGGCTGGAGGTCGGCGACAAGCCGCCGTCGGCCGAGTTCATCGCCGGCACCGACCTCCTCGGCCGCGATGTGCTGTCGCGCGTCATCTTCGGCGCCTGGACCGCGTTGGTAGGGCCGATTGTCGTGGCCGTCGGCGCGTGGATGATCGCTACCGTGCTCGGCCTGCTGTCGGGTTATCTCGGCGGCTGGGTCGATTCCGCGATCATGCGTTGGGTGGACTTCATGCTGGCGCTGCCCGCGCCACTGATCGCCATCGTGGTGGTGGGCGTGGTCGGCGGCGGCTACTGGACCGCCGTCATGGTCCTCATCATCCTGTTCACCGCGCCCGACACCCGCATCGTGCGCAGCGCGGTGCTGGAGCAGCGGCCACGGCCTTATATCGACGCCGCGCGCGCCCTCGGCATCTCGAAGACCCGCATCCTGTTCGTCCACATCCTGCCGAACGTGCTCCCCATCATCCTGGCTTATGTGGTGCTGGATTTCGCCTTCGCGCTGGTCAACCTCGCGGGCCTTTCCTTCCTGGGCCTCGGTGTCGAGCCCGGCACGCCCGACTGGGGCCGCATGCTGTTCGAGAACCGCACAATCCTGTTCACCAACCCGGTGGCGCTGCTGCTGCCCGCCGCCATGGTGATCCTGACCGCGGTCAGCATGAACCTGATCGGCGACTGGCTGTTCGAGCGGCTGACGCGATGACTGCGGACAGCACGGCCGCGCCCCTGCTGGCGGTGCGCAACCTCGCCATTTCCGCCTTTGGGCTCGCCATCACCGCCGGCACCAATTTGGAGATCGGGCGCGGCGAGACCGTCGCCATCGTCGGCGAATCCGGCTCCGGCAAGTCGCTGACCGCCAAGGCGATCGCGCGCCTGCTGCCTCCGGGCGTGACGGCAACCGGCAGCATTCTCTACGACGGCGTCGATCTCATGAGCCTGCCGGAGCGCGAGATGCGCGAGTTCCGAGGGCGCCGCCTGTCGATGATGCTGCAGGACCCGTTCACCATGCTGAACCCGCTGATGAAATCGGGCCTGCACATCGCGGAAGTGCTGCGGGGCCGGTCCGAATTCCGCGGCCGCGCCGCTTTGAAGGCCGAGGTCGCGCGCCGGCTGGGCGAAGTCGGCATCACCGATCCGGACGTGGCCGAGCGCATGCCGTTCCAATTGTCCGGCGGCATGAGCCAGCGCGTGGCGCTCGCCGCCGCGCTGGCGAACGATCCGGAGCTGTTGATCGCCGACGAGCCCTCGACTGCGCTCGACGTCACCACCCAGGCGGAGATCATCAAGCTGTTGAAGCGGGTGCAGCAGGGGCGCGGCATGAGCCTCATCCTCATCACGCACAATCTCCGGCTCGCCTTTTCCACCTGCGACCGCATCTACGTGCTTTATGCGGGCTCGCTGGTAGAGGTCGGCACCGCGCGCGCGGTCGAGGAAGATCCGTTCCATCCTTATACGCTCGGCCTGCTGCTGTCGGAGCCGCCAGTCGACAAGCGCGTCCAGAAGCTGATCGCCATCCGGGGACAGGTGCCGCGCGCCGACGCGGTGATGGGGCGTTGCACGTTCGCCGACCGCTGCGACTGGGCGACAGAGGAGTGCCGCGCCGCGGCTCCACCGCTGGCGGAGCTGGCGTCCGGCCGCCTCACCGCCTGCATCCGCCGCACCCAGATCGCGCCTGAGATGCGTGCGCTGCGTGGCGCTGTCCTCGACCATGCAGCGGAGCTGCCCCCGCTTGAACCGGCAACCCAGCCGATCGTGCGCGCCACGGCTGTGGTGAAGGACTTCGCCGGCCGCCAGGGGCGCATTGTCCAAGCCCTGAAAGGCGTCACCATCGAGGTCGGGCCCGGCGAGAGCGTCGGATTGGTGGGCGAGTCCGGTTCCGGCAAGACGACGCTCGGCCGCACCTTGGTCGGATTGGAGACGCCGACGCGCGGCAGGATCGAGGTCGCCGGCGTCGACGCCTCGGACTTCGCGGCAATGAACAACAGCGACCGCGCCGCCACCCGCCGCACCATCCAGATGGTGTTCCAGGATCCCTATTCGACACTCAACCCGCGCCACTCGGTGCGGCGCAGCCTCAGCGAAGCGCTCGGCACCATCGGCCGCCTATCGGCATCGGAGCTCGATGCGCGGATTGCCGAACTCCTGCGTGAGGTCGGTCTGCCGGAACACTATGCCGATCGGCGGCCTTCCTCCCTCTCCGGTGGCGAGCGTCAGCGTGTGGCGATCGCGCGCGCGTTGTCGGTCAACCCGAAGGTCCTGGTGTGTGACGAGCCTGTCTCGGCGCTCGACGTCTCCGTCCAGGCCCAGATTCTTAACCTCTTCAAGCGGCTTCAGCAGGAACTAGGATTATCCTACCTCTTCATCACGCATGATCTGGCGGTCGTGCGCCAGGTCGCTCAGCGCATCTACGTCCTCTATCTCGGCGAGGTGGTGGAGCATGGCCGGGCCGAGGATGTGATCGGCCGCCCAAGACACCCCTATACCAAGCGCCTGATAGATTCGATTCCACGCTGACATCCGCTTGCAGTGGGTAGCGGACATCGGCTTGCACGCTGACCGTCGTCATGGCGACACGCGATGCGATCGAGGAAGTGGCGGCAGGCCTACGCCGGTAGGGAGGACTGGCTGTCGCCGCGATGATGCAAGGCCGCGGCGCCGAGTAGCTTGGCGCGTCGCGATCCCGCGAGATCTCGGCATTGTCGCACCCCGCGCGCGAATCCCAGGGCAAAGCAAGCCCAGGCGATCGCGGGTGTGAAGCCAGTGCGGCGGCGGACCGCGTGCCTGAGACCGCGCATGGCGAGGCCGTACCAGTGGCGCCGGCGCTCCAGTGCCATCCGCTGCCAGGACTGCCAGTCCTCCGGCCAAGTGAGAAGACCGATCACGGCTGAGCTGGTTCCAAGCTCCCGGTTGATGCGGAACAGATAGCGCCGCGTCATGCGGCTCGCTGGAATGCGGTGCCGGAGCACGGCGTCGGGCACGAACCACAAGTCATAGCCGGCCGCGCGCACGCGCTGCGCCATCTCGACGTCGCCCCCGGACGTCAGCTTTGCGCCGACACGGTCGGCGACCAGCGGCTGGTCGAGCCAGCCGCAGTCCTGGAGCGCCCTGCGACTGATCACCATGCCCGCGCCGGCCAGGCTGTCGACGATGCAATCTGCCTCGCCGTGGTCCTGCGCGGCAAAGCAGAAGGCGAACTCCTTCAGATAGCGTGGTGGATTCGCTTCCCAATCCAGGATCACCTTGCCGCCGATGCCGCCGGCATCGCCATGCATCCCGATCGCGCGGGTGACTGCCTCCAGCCAAGTCGGTTCCAGGAAGTTGTCGTCGTCGACGAACGCGATCCAGGGCGCCGTCGTCTCCCGTGCGCCGCGCAGCCGCGCCGCCGTCAAGCCCGGCATTGGCTCGAACACATAGCGTAGATCCTGCAACAGAGCTCTGTGGTGATGCTTCGCCACCACTTCTGCCGTCGCGTCGGTGCTGGCGTTGTCGACGACCAGGATCCGCCACTGCGCGTGATCGCCACAGCTTTGCCGGGAAAGATTCTCCAGCATCAGGTCGAGGCCCGATGCGCGATTGTAGGTGCAGATCACGATGTCTATGGCCGGCGACGGCGGCATCGCCGAGCGCTCTTCCGCCATCGTCATCTCGATGCCCTCGGAAAAAGGCCGGCGGCTTTGGGGGATGGCCGCCGGCGAGTGTCGTTAACGAGGGTCAACAACGACTCTTGCGACAGTTTGTTCCCGCGTTTCTCGCGGCATGTGGAGCGCGTGGGAATCCAAGAGATCAGACTTTTTACCTAGCTCTGTTCATCTTCCATTCATCTTCGGATTTCGCATTCGCGTCACACCATGATCTTCCAGTGACAACAAGTGCATGCCGTGTGTGTTGGCGACATTTGGACTGCGAGCATCAGGCGCTCCTGATATGCAGGATTCCGTCCGCCGATAACAACGCGAAGCCAAACTCCATGATCGACGGTAGTCCGCTCGTCTCGGTTGTTGTGCCCGCATTCAATGCGGCGAAAACCATCTCTGATACGCTGCGGTCCATTTCCCGGCAGACCTACACCGCGCTCGAGATCGTGGTCGTCGACGACGGCTCGACCGATGAAACGGCGGACCTCGCCCGGCGTTACGGCGCAACCGACTCACGGGTACGCGTCGTCACCAAGCCCAACGGCGGCGTTGCGTCCGCGCGCAATGCGGGAATCCGCTGCACTGCGGGCGCGTTCGTCGCCTTCATCGACGCCGACGATCTTTGGCATCCCACGAAGATCGCCAAGCAGCTGAAAGTATTGCTGGCCGGTGGTCCGGACATGGCCCTGGTCTACGCGCCGTTCCGCCTGATCGATGCCGATAGCCGGGTGTTGGCCTCGCCGCACAAATACGGCGTCAACGGCTGGGTGATCCACCGGCACTTCTACAGCAACCTGGTCGGCAACGGCAGCGCCTTGCTCGTGCACCGAAGCGTCCTGGAGGAGTTCGGCGGCTTCGATTCCTGGCTGCTGCAGCAGGGCGCGGAGGGATGCGAAGACCTGCTGCTCCAGCTCAGGATCGCGGCACGTTACCGCTTCGGCGAGGTGTCCGAGTATCTGGTCGGATACCGCCGGCTGCCCGATAATATGTCGTCGAACAAGGACCAGATGATCCGCTCCGGCATCCTGGCCGTGAACAAGGCCTTGTCCGAATGCCGGCACATTCCCAGCTTGTCCGCCGACGCGATGCTGAAGCGCTACGCGTGGCACCGGTTGCGCGCACAGGTGCAAGCCGGGCAGCTGCGCGAGAGCCTGTGGCCGTTTGTTCGCCAGGTCGCCCTGAGCCCAGCCTTCGCCGCCGGCGCGCTGTGGTCGGAGGTTGCCGCGCTGGCCGGCAAGGTCAATCGCGCGGCTACCACGACGCTACTGCCAGGCAGGTCCGGCACTGCCCTCCCACACTTCTACGAACTCGATCCGTTGGACGGCATCGACCTCCATCACGACACTGCGACCTCTCGGGCGCTGCGCCGGCTGGCAAGGTTTGATCGCGCTTACCGTCCGTTGGCGCGACCGACCGGGCCGCATGCCATCTCGTCGGCGCTCGATCAGGGACTGGACGCCTTCGATTCCCGCGACCTCACGTCCTCCTGCACCTATCAAAAAGGTTGACCATGAAATCCGTGCTTGTGGCCGGCGGCGCCGGATTTGTCGGTTCTCATTTGGTGGACCGCCTGCTGAGGCGAGCGGACATCGCGCGCCTGGTCGTGGTCGACAATCTGTGGAGCGGGCTGGTCGACAACCTGTCGCACATCCGCGACCCGCGGTTCCACTTCGAGCCCAGCGACGTCGAGGCGGTGCAATCCCCGCATCTGTTCGACGAGATCTATCACTTGGCTTCTCCCGCCTCGCCGCCCTGGTACATGCAGCAGCCGGAGCGGACCATCTCCGCCAACCTGATTGGCGCCATGCGGCTGCGTGAGCTGCTGAAAGATGGTGGACGGTTCTGCTACACCTCGTCGTCCGAGGTATATGGCGACCCGATCGTATCGCCCCAGCCCGAATCCTATCGCGGCCAGGTCGATTGCACCGGCCCGCGCTCGTCCTACGACGAGAGCAAGCGGTGCACCGAGGCCTTCTTGTTCGAGAGCCAGAGGGTGCGCAACCTCGACGTCCGGGTCGTGCGCCCATTCAACATCTACGGCCCGCGCACGCGCGCCGACGACGGTCGTGCGGTTTCCAACTTTGCGATGCAGGCCCTGACCGGCCGCCCGATCACCATCTACGGCGACGGCCTGCAGTCGCGCAGCTGGGGCTATATCGACGACATCATCGAAGGCTTCGAGCGCTTTTTCTGGCGCGACACGTTCGACTACCGGGGGCCGCTCAATATCGGCAACGACCGTGAGATCTCGGTCATCGACGTCGCGCGCCATGTCTGCAAGCTGGTGCCGGGCAGCCGCATCATCCATGTCGATCCGGCGCCGCAAGACCCGACCAACCGGTGCCCTGATCTGACCCTGGCGCGGCAGCTGCTGCCCGGCTGGAGCTGCCACATCCCCTATGAGCAGGGGGTCAAGATGACCATCGACTGGTTTGCCAACCAGATGCGGCGCGAACGACGGGCCGTCTCGAATGGCTAGGTCGTGAGCCGAACGCGGGCGCTCCGATGAGCCTGACCTTCCTCGACCGTGCGATCGGCCTGTTGAAGGTGGCGGATCCGCCGCGCTGGTCGTCGCCGAGCATCGTGGCGCTCGGCCTGCTGGCAGCGTTCCTGGAGGGCGCAACGCTGTATCTCTTCATCCCGCTGGTGCAGAGCCTCAGCGCGGGCAGCGCCGCCGGCGATCAGATCGGCCACCAGTTCAACGATCTTCTGGCACCGATTCCCTCCGATCGCCGCGTCGCGGTCCTGGTCGCCGCAGTAATTACCGCCGTCGTGCTCAAGAACGCCGTGAGCTTCCTCAATACCTACGTCACGCGCCTGACCGGTGGCCACGTCGCGCATCGGCTTCGGCTGCGAGTGTTCGAGCAGACCATCTCCTCCTGCATCGACTACCGGGTCCAGAACAAGAAGACCGACATCGTCAACACTCTCACCACCGAGACCTGGAAGGTGAGCAGCGGTCTCATCCTGGTCTATCGGCTGGTCATTTGCGTGTGCACCTGCGCCGTGTTCCTGGTCCTGCTCCTGTCGATCTCGATCCCTCTGACGGCGGTCGCGCTGCTCTTCCTCGGCATCAGCGCCGCGATGATCCACCTGGCGACCCGGCGCGCCGCGGGTGCGGGCAAGAGCGTCGTCGTCGAGAACAAGCGTTTTGGCTTGCGCATGTGGGAGAGCATCAATGCGCTGCCGCTGATCCGCAGCTTCTCGCGCGAGGACTACGAGTTCACGCGCTTCGAAGCGCTGTCCGAGAATGTCCACTGGCGGATCCTGAAAATGGACATGCTGTGGGCGGTGCCCGGCCCCCTGTCCGAGATCTTTGCCACGGCGCTGATCGGCCTGCTGATCCTGACCGGCAGCATGCTGGGGACCGGCTTTGCCGTCCTGGCGGCGTTTCTGGCGGTCCTCTGGCGCATGCAGGGGCCCGTGCGCGAGATCATGTCCTCCAAGGTCGCACTCGACACGCTCGGCGCATCCGTCGCCGACGTCGCCGAATACCTGGAAGCGACCAAGGCCCCGCATATCAAGAGCGGAACCAAGCGGCTTCCGGCATTCGAGACCGCGATCGAATTCCGGGAGGTATCGTTCCGCTACGCGCCGCACGAGCCGCTGGCGCTCGATCGCGTTTCCTTCACCATCCCCATGGGCCGCAATACCGCGATCGTCGGGCGATCGGGCGCCGGAAAGTCAACCCTGATGACCCTGCTCTATCGGTTCGAAGATCCGACCAGCGGCGAGATCTTGGTCGACGGCACGCCGCTGCCGGAGCTGGACATCCGTGATTGGCGCAAACGCCTCTCGCTGATGTCGCAAGAGGTGCGGCTGTTCAACGAGACGGTGGAATCCAACATCGCCTATGGCGACCTCGACGCGGCGCCGGAGGTCATCCGCAAGGCGGCCGCGGTGGCCGGTGCAGACGACTTCATCCGCGCGATGCCGGACGGCTATGCCACCGAGATCGGCGACCACGGTATGCGCCTGTCGGGTGGCCAGCGGCAGCGCATTGCTCTTGCGCGCACCATCCTGCGTGATCCGGATATCCTGCTTCTCGACGAGGCGACCAATGCCCTCGACAGCGAGTCCGAGAGCGCGATCCAGGACGCGCTCGATATCTATGCGCGCGGTCGCACCGTGGTGGTGATCGCGCACCGCCTAGCGACCGTCGCCGATGCCGACCAGGTCATCGTGCTGGAGGCTGGCCGCGTGGTGGAGAGCGGCCCGCCCGCGACGTTGCTGCGCAGCGAAGGCCAGTTCGCGCGCCTGCACGGCCTGCAGTTCGGCAAGATGTCGATGCGGGGCTAGCCATGGCGTATCGGATCGCGGAGATCGAACTGTCTGAACCGTTGCCGTCCATCGCTCTGGCTCCCGAGCAGGATGGTCTCGCCGTCCTGGCGCGCTGGAAGGGACGTCTCGCAGGATTTCGCATGGCGAGCGCGACGCCCGGATACACATTCTCCGCGGAAGAGATTGCGGCTCTCTGCGCCAAGCGGTTCGGGCGCCGGCTGATCGCGCTCGAGGTCGAAGCCGCCCTTGCCCGGCGTTGGCCGGTCAGCATGCTCCAGCCGCCGTCGCTGACCATTGCCATCTGCACCAAGGACCGTGCCAAGCGATTGACGCGCTTGCTGAGCTCCCTCCAGCCTGTGGTGGCGGCAAGCTGTTTCCGCGCTACCGAACTGCTGGTCATCGACAACGCCTCGGTCGATTCCGCGACCCGGGACGCGGCCGCCGCCTTCGCCGGCGTCCACTACGTGTTCGAGCCGCGCGCCGGGCTCGACTTCGCGCGCAACGCGGCAGTGCGCCACGCATCCGGCGATCTGCTCGCGTTCCTCGACGACGACGTGGTGGTGGATCGTGACTGGCTGGAGGGCTTGTTCACCGCTTGGCACAGCTGCCCCGAGGCAGGCGGCTTCAGTGGCCTGGTCTTGCCCTACCGGCTCGAGACCGAGGCGCAGGTCCAGTTCGAGCTGCGCGGCGGCTTCGGGCGCGGCTTCGAACCGAAGACGTTCCATACCGCCAGCGCCGAAAACCCGCTGCATCCAGTCGGCTCCGGCGTGATCGGCGCCGGCTGCAACATGGCGTTCGACCGGTCGCTGCTGCTCGCGCTTGGCGGATTCGACGAGGCGCTGGATACCGGCGCGCCGCTTCCGGGCGGCGGCGATCTCGACATCTTCTATCGCGTGCTGCGCAGCGGCCGGGCCATCGTCTATGAGCCGCGCTACGCCGTCTATCACGAGCATCGCGAGACACTGCCCCAGCTGAAGCACCAGTACTGGACTTGGGGCCTGGGCTTCATGGCCTTCCTGGCCAAATCCCGCCGCAGCGATCCCGCACTCAAGCGCAAGCAGGCAGCCATCCTCCGCTGGTGGCTGCTCGACAAGCTGGCCGGCATGGCCGTTGCCGCCTGCTGCCTGCGGTTCCGCGAGCTGGGCTTCCTGACCGCCGAGCTGCGGGGCGGCATCGTCGGCATGGCCGGCGAGTATGACCGCTCGCTCAAGCGCGTTCAGAAAATCCGCGAACAGGCATCATGAACAGCGCGTGGGATATCCGCCACGTCGACCTGAGCGGCGCCGAACCGGTGGCCGCGGCGAACGCGCGTCCAGTCTTTATGGTGTTCTGGTGGGGCGCGCTGCCGATTGGCGTCAAGAGCTATCTGCCGGAGCAGCTTCCGCTCAGCCGCAGCGAGCTCGCCGCCCTTGCCGCCGAATTCGCTTCGGCGCAGCTGGCCGCGCGCTCACCGCGTTTCGCCGGCCCGGCACGCGCGACGTACGATGGCCGGCCGCTGCTGAGGGTGCCCGTCGATACGCTCCAGGACTGCGGGGACCTGCTGAGGCAGCTGGATGGTTTCGCGGAGACATCTCCGGTTTCGGCAACGCCGCTCAGTGTCGTCATCTGCACCCGTGACCGGCCCGAGGCGCTCGAGCGCTGCCTGGCGGCGTTGGCGGCGCAGACCAGCCGGGCCGGCCAGATCGTGGTGGTCGACAACTCGAGCCACCGCTCGGCCGAGGCGGCGACCGCGCAATTCTCCGGCGTCGACTATGTGCACGAGGCCCAGCCGGGACTGAGCGTGGCGCGCAATGCCGGCATCCAGGCGAGCAAGGGCGCCTTGATCGCCTTCACCGACGACGACGTCGAGCCTGGCCCAAGCTGGACCGCAGAGATTGTGCGCGCCTTCTCCGGTGCGGCGGTGGATGCGGTCACCGGGCTGGTGCTGCCGGCCCGGCTCGATACGCCGGCGCAGTGCTATTTCCAGTTCAAGATGGGCGGCTTCGGCAGCGAGTGCGTGCCGCTGATCTTCGACCGCCGCTTCCTCGACGAGACCAAGGCCATGGGCGCGCAGGTCTGGCGCATCGGCGCCGGCGCCAACATGGCATTCCGGCGATCGGTGTTCGAGCGCGTCGGCCTGTTCGACGAACGGCTGGGCGCCGGCGCGTCTGGTTGCTCGGAGGATTCCGAGCTGTGGTACCGGTTGATCGCCGCCGGCGGCGCCTGTCTGTTCGAACCGCGCGCGGTCGTGATGCATCATCATCGCGAGCAGTGGCCGGAACTGCGCCGGCAGGTCAGGGCCTACATGAAGGGCCATGTCTCCGCCCTGTTCGTGCAGGCCGCGCGGCATCGCCATGGCGGCAACATCCGGCGGATATTCGTGCAGTTGCCCGCCTATTTCGCGCGCTCGGCCTTCTTGGCGCTGCGCGATGGCGGCGGCGTACGCCGGTTCCAGATTCTGTGGGACGAGATGGGCGGGTGGCTGTGCGGCCTGCAATACGGCTTCCGGCCGCGATGGCGCAAGCGACCGATCGATATGCCGGCATCGCGCGCTCTGGGACCATCGGCGCGGCAATCCCCGCTATGAAGAAAGCGTCGCTCAGCGCGTTCCTCGCCCGCAATCCATTCCCCAACGGATGGACCGATGGCCTGTTCTACCGCGAAAAGATGCGCGCCATCCATCGTATCGCGCCCGCGGACATCGGCGGGCGGGACGCCAGGATCCTCGAGATCGGCGGCGGCCGCAGCGGCCTCGCCCGCCTGCTCTATCCCGGGGCCGAGGTCGTGACGCTCGACCTCGATTTCGCGCTGCGCGATAGCGTATCGGCCGCTGCGGCGTTCGTTTGCGGTGACGCCCGCCGGCTTCCCTTCGCGGACTGCGCCTTCGATGCCGTCACGCTCTTCGATGTGCTCGAGCATATCCAGGACGACGGCATCGCCGCCCGCGAGGCCTTGCGTGTCACGCGGCCGAACGGCGTCGTCCTGGTGTCAACGCCCAACGCCGACTGGCACTATCCCTTCTATCGATTCATGACGCCGGTCTGCCCTCCCGAGGCGGAGCTGATGGCAAGCTGGGGGCATGTGCGGCGCGGCTATGACACGGCGGAACTGGCCGCGCTGTTCGGCGCTTCGCCGGAACGATCCGCCACCTTTATCAACGCGGTGACATCGTTCTATCACGACCTGGCCTTCTCCCGGTTGCCGCGCCGGGTGCGCAAGCCGCTCTATGCCGTCGCCGCGCCGGTCGTCTCGATCGGCTACCTTGCCCACCGCCCCCGCACCGCCGGCAGCGAGACCGCGTTCGCATGGCGGCGCTAGAAGGCGACGGCGAGGCCGCTCCCACCGTGGCCATCTTTCCGTGGGGCGAGGTGATCGAGCAGTTCCTCGACTCCCTCAGTCTCGACCTCGACGGCTTCGTCAACAAGATGACCGGCGGATGGCTGTTCGGCTATGTCCTCGCCCTGCAGCGGCAGGGCTGGCGTCCGATCATCGTGTGCGCGTCCGATCGGGTTCAGAGCCCGACGCGCCTCACGCATGCCGGCACGGGCGCGCCGGTCTGGGCCGTTCCGGGCCAGCGGTCCACGCGACTGCGAGGGGCATCCCTGCACTGCGCCGAGCAATGGCTGCGGAGTCCCATGCGCGATTTCGCCGCCGTGCTCTCGCAAGAGCGATGCGTCGCGTTGTTGGCACAGGAGTACGAGTATTTTCGGTTTGACCTGCTGGCGCGACTCGGAAAGCGCCGGCGCATTCCGGTCTATGCGACCTTCCAAGGTGGCGACGCCACGCTCTCAGCCCTCGAACGAATGGTGCGCCCTTCATCATTGCGCTTGTGCAACGGCCTGATCGTCGCTTCGGCGCGCGAGCGCGCGCGGCTCACGCAGACCTATCCCCGCCTGCGGGCACCGGTTGCCGAGATCCCCAATCCGCTCGACTGCGATGAATGGCGCCCAGTCGACCGCGCCCAAGCCCGCGTCGAACTCGGGCTGGCCGCTGATGCCTTCATTGTCGTCAATCACGGCCGCACCGACATCGGGCGAAAGGGCCTGGACATCCTGGTGGCGGCTTGGATGCAGTTTGCCGCTCGCCGGCCGGACGCGCTGGCCTATCTGATCGGCTCGGGGCAGGACCACGCGGCTTTCGCGCAGCTGCTCCAGCAGCGCGCGCCCGCTCGCCTGACCTGGCTCTCGAGCTATGTCACCGATCGCCCGCGCATGCGCCAGTGGCTGTCCGCTGCCGACGCCTACCTGATCACGTCGCGCAACGAGGGCATGCCGGTCGCGCCTCTGGAAGCCATGGCGTGCGGACTTCCCGTCGTGTCGAGCGACGCCCACGGCCTGCCGGACATCTTCGCGGCCGGCGAGGATCATGGCGGCATCTTGACCAAACGCGAGGACGTGTCGGGCCTCGTCTCCGCGCTCGAACGATTGGCCGGCGATCCATGCGGTCGAATCCGCCTAGGAAAGGCGGCGCGCAACCGCGTGGAGACGTACTTCTCGATACCAGTCGTCGGCGCGCAGCTCGCGCGGCTCATACGCCGCAATGGGGCGGGCTAGCGGCCGAGCAACTCGATCGGGGCCGAGAGGATGGCGCGCGTTCCGAGAGAGCCGCAGAATCCCGAGGTAACGGTTGCATGGAAGAGTGGCGACCCCAACGGGATTTGAACCCGTGTTCTCAACGTGAGAGGCTGATGTCCTAGGCCACTAGACGATGGGGTCGCGGCTTGGTGAGGGCCATCTGATACGGGATGCGGGGCCGGCGATCAAGCGGTTTGTGGACCCTCGCCGCCGGTCCAGCCAAATCCGCGATTTTGCCGCAGCTTCAGGCCCTTACAGCGGGTGCCTCAAGTCTAGAACCCATATAGCCGGGCCGGATTCTCGACCAGGATCTTGCGCCTTACCGCCTCGTCCGGCGCCCAATCCAGCAGCAGGTCCAACAGGGCGGCGTCGTTCGGATAGCCGATCTTCTCCGCCAAAGCGTGCGGCCAGTTGCTGCCCCAGATCACCCGCTCCGGCGCGGCCTCGATCAGCACGCGCATCAGGCGGGCGACATCCTCGTAGGCCGGGCCGCCGGACTTGGAGAACTCGTAGGCGCCGGCGATCTTGACCCAGCAGCGGCCGGTCTCCACCAGGCGCAGCATCGCCTTGAAGGATTCATGATCGGGGGCGACGGGCTCCAGGAACTTGCCGCAATGGTCGATGACGTAATCCATCGGCAGGCGGCGCAGCTGCGCCGCGTGCTCCGGCAAGGTGCGGCCATCGAGCTGCACGATCGCGCTCCAGCCGAAGGGATGCACGCGCGCCGCCATCTCGTCCATTTGCGCGAAGGTCAGCGTGCCGCCGAGCAGGTTCATGAACCGGATGCCGCGCGCGCCAGCCTTGGTCAGTCGCTCGAGCTCCTCGTCCGTCACGCTGGGCTTCACCACGACGACGCCGCGGGCCGTTGGCCCGAGTGCCGCCACGCCGGACATGGTCGCTCGGTTGTCATCGCCATACGCATTGGGCTGCACCACGATCGCGCGCTCGAGCCCGAGCCAAGCCTGCACCCGGCGGTAATCCGCGACCGTCGCATCCGGTGGATTGAGCGTGCCGGGCAGCGCACGATAGGCGCGACTATAGAAATGCATGTGCGTGTCGCACGTACCGGCCGGCGCTTTCAGGCGCGGCGGCGGGCCGGCGAGGGTGCGGACGAGCGTCATGCCGTCCTCTCCTAATCCGTCATGGCAAGGCTTGGCCCTGCCATCCACGAGTTTCGATGAGGGCGAGCCGGACGCTGCAGGCACACTCGTGGATCCCAAGGCCAAGCCTTGGGATGGCGAACTCGATGGAAGGTGCTGCGACTTGCCGTCATGTCTCACCCCACCCTGAACCTGTCGATCGCGTCGAAGTCCGGCTCGAAACCCAATCCCGGCGTGTCCGGAATTTGGATCATCCCCTTCTTCGGCAGCGGGATGTGCTTGCCGACCTGGCCTTCGCTCTCGATGTAGAGATACTCGATCAGCCCGATCTCCGGTGCATGCGCGGCGAGTTGCAGGGTCGCCCACCACCCCGGGCCGAAATAGGGCGAGTGCGGCATCACCTGCTTGCCGACCAGGCGCGTGGCATCCACCACCTTCATGAACTCAAGGATGCCACCGATCTTGGTGACGCTCGGTTGCACGAAGGTGACGGCGGGGATAACGCCCTGGAACTGGAACGCCGTGCAGGCGTTCTCGCCGGCGGCGAGCGCGACGCCAAACTGCTCTTCCAGCCGCGCCAGGGTCTCGAAATCCTCCGGCGGCCAGATCGGCTCCTCGACCCAGTAGAGGTCGAGCGCCTTCATCCTCGGCAGCATCGCCTCGGTCTCTTCGAGGCTCCAGTTGCAATTCACGTCGGTAGTGAGGCGCACATCGGGGCCGACCGCCTCGCGCCCGGCGGCGATCGGCTCGTACGCGATCTCGTGCAGCTTCACGTCGCGGTAGCCGTCGGCGATCGCCTTGGCGCACACATCGCGCACCTCGCGCGCGCCACCATAGCGCACCAGGCTGGCATAGGCCGGCACGCTGCCGCGCCGGCGGCCGCCGAGCAAGGTCGCGAGCGAGACGCCGGTGCGTTTGGCGGCCGCGTCCCACAGCGCCATCTCGATCCCCGACCAAGCGAAGATGGTGATGCCGTAGCGGCCCTGGATGTGGAGCTGGCGCTGCATCTCGCGGCTCAGCGCGGCGATGTCGTGGCAGGCCTGGCCGATCAGGCGAGGCGCGAACATGTCGCGGATCGCCGCCTCGGTCACGGTCGCGCAGGCGTAGGCGAACGCTTCGCCCCAACCGACGATGCCATCACCGGTTTCGACCCGCACCAGCAGCACATCGCGCTGGGTCCAGCCGCGCGGCTTCGCCCGCGGCCCGTCATAGTGATCGCCGAACGGGATATCGAGGCGGATGGTGTCGATGCGGGCGATGGTGGTCATGAGCCTCGCCGTCCCCTCCCCTCGCCCGTCATCCCGGCCGTGAGCCGGGATCCGTTCCGCAGTCGCACGTGCGGCGGATGAGTGGACCCCGGCTCAAGGCCGGGGTGACGATTGGGGACGGTGCGACGCATCATCGCTTCTTCTCCGGCACCCGCTCCAGCCCGCCGTCGAACTCCTGCGAGGCGAAATGGCCGCCCTGGTAGTAGTCGCCGATGGGGTCGGGCTGCAGCTTGGTTTGGCCTTCACGGGCGCCTTGCAGCAGCGTCTCGGAATCACCGCTCGGCTTGTAGCCGTAGCGGCAGGCGACGCTGTTGTCCCACCAGCCGCGGGTGTTGGCGGAGACACCGTAGAAGATCTCGTAGTGGATGTCGGGATGCTCGAGCCCGATGCGGATCAACTGCACCAAGTCTTCCGGTTTCAGCCAGATCGAGGCCAGGCGCAGGTTGGTCGGCTGATCGCTGACATTGCCGATGCGCAGGCACAGCACTTCGAGGCCGAACTTGTAGGCATAGAAGGCGCCGAGCGATTCCCCGAACGCCTTGCTGACACCGTAGCGCGTGTCGGGCAGCGCGGTGACGTCGACGCCGATGCGCTGGTCACGCGGATAGAAGCCGACGACATGGTTGCTGGAGGCGAACACTACGCGCTTCACGCCCTTGCGGCGCGCCGCTTCGAACAGATTGTAGGTACCCACGATGTTGGATTGCAGGACGGTGTCCCACGGGCCTTCCACGGAATAAGCGCCCATGTGCACGATGCCGTCGATGCCGTCCAGCGCATGCTCGACCTGGACCATGTCGGCGAGGTCGGCGGCGACGAATTCCTCCTCGGCGCGCAGATCCTGCGGTGCTTTCAGATCGCTGAGGCGGAGCTGCGCGTAATGCGCGGGCAGCAGGTTGCGCAAACGGGCACCGACCCCGCCGCTCGCTCCCGTGAGCAGGACGCGTTGCATGCCTCCTCCGTTACTGCGGGCCGAGCTTCTCGATCAGCGCCTTGAGCGCGGCCCGTTCCTCCGCCGTGCAGTCCATCAGCGGGGTGCGGACGGGACCGGCCGAGCGGCCGACCAGGTCGACGCCGGCTTTCACGATGCTGACGGCATAGCCGGCGCGGCGGTTGCGGATCGCCGAATAGGGCATGAAGAATTCGTCGAGCAGCCGGTTGGCGGTGGCGGAATCATCGGTGGCGATGGCGCGGTAAAACTGCATGGCGGTCTTCGGAATGAAGTTGAATACTGCCGAAGAATAGACCGGAACACCCATCGCCTTGTAGGGGGCTGCGAAGAATTCCGCCGTCGGCAGGCCACCGAGATAGGCGAAGCGGTCGCCCATGCGGCGGCGCACCGCCACCATCAGCTCAAGATCGCCGATGCCGTCCTTGAAACCGATCAGATTCGGGCATTGCGCCGCCAACTTTTCCAGCACGTCGGGGCCTAGCCGGCAGACGTTGCGGTTATAGACGATGACGCCGATCTTCACCGACTTGCAGATCGCGGCGACGTGGCGCGAGATGCCCTCCTGATCCGCTTCGACCAGATAGTGCGGCAGCACCAGCAGGCCGGCGGCGCCGAGGCGCTCCGCTTCCTGCGCGAAGGCAATGGCCTGGCGCGTGCCGCAGCCGGTGCCGGCGATGATCGGCACTTTGCCCTTGCAGGTCTCGACCGCGGCTCCAATGACCGAGGAATATTCACTGGCTGCGAGCGAAAAGAACTCGCCGGTGCCGCCGGCCGCGAACAAAGCGGTGGCGCCGTACGGCATCAGCCATTCCAGGCGCTTGCGATAGCTGGCTGGGTTGAAATCGCCGGCGGCGTCGAAATCGGTGACGGGGAAAGACAAGAGCCCGTCGCCGAGCACGGTTTTCAGTTCATTCGGATCCATTGCGCTTCCTTGTTAGGCGCTGTCGCCGTCCGTCATTGCGAGCCGCAGGCGTTCCCGTGAATTACTCAAATGCAGCCGCATGGCGGAACGCGCCGCCTCCTGATCCTGGCGCTTGATCGCCTGGTAGATGTCCTCGTGCTCGCGGTTGACGCGGCGCAGATACTCCTGCCGGTCCGCGGCGAAATAGCGGAAGGTCTGCACCCGCGCGCGCGGAATCAGCAGCGACCCCAGATAGCTGAAGAGATGCGTGAAGTGCCGGTTGCCAGTGGCCTCGGCAATGGTGCGGTGGAAATCGAAGTCCGGCGCCACCGCGTCGTCGGAGGCGTCGATCGCCGCAGTCATTCGGTCCAGCGCGTCGCGCATCGCCGCGAGGTGCGTTTCGCTGCGGCGCTGCGCGGCGAGAGCCGCCGCATCGGATTCGATCCCGATGCGCAGCTCCAGCACCGCGATCACATCCTTGAGCAGACTGAGATCGACGTTGTCGATGCGGAAGGGTGGCGCGGATTCGGCCTGCAGCACGAAGGCGCCGACGCCCTGCTGGGTCGAGACCAGGCCGGCGGCCCTGAGGCTCGAGATCGCCTCGCGCACCACGGTGCGGCTGACCTTGAATTCCTCGTTCAGCTCCTGCTCGGTCGGCAGGCGGTCGCCGGGCTTCAGCTCGCCCGCGCGGATGCGGTCGGTCAGCGCCTTGACCAGCTGCGAGGTCAGCGTCTCTCGTTGCCGCAAGGCCGACACGGCGGCTCCCTTCCCTGGATGCGTCGCCTTTCCATAGCATCAAACTAGATGTATGACAACTGATCGCCTATTTCATTGAGCAACACAGCGATATTGATCGATCGTCAATCCAGTTGTATGATGACAGACAAGATGGGCTTACAAGGCTCGCGATCGGCATCCAGGGACGAGCGGTGATCAACGCAATCACCGCCGATAAGGAGGAGACCCCAATGACCAAGCTGACTCGAATTCTGGCCGCTTCGGCGGTCGCGCTGACGTTGAGCATGCCGGCGTTCGCCAAGGAGTTCCGCTCCGCCGACGTGCATCCGGACGATTATCCGACCGTGATGGCGGTCAAGAAGATGAGCGACATCATCTCCGAGAAGACCGGCGGCAAATACACCATCAAGGTGTTCGGCAACAGTGCGCTGGGCTCGGAGAAGGACACGGTCGAGCAAGTGAAGCTGGGCGCGCTCGACATGGTGCGCGTCAACGTCGCCGCCTTTAACAACATCGTGCCGGAGACGATCGTTCCGGCGCTGCCGTTCCTGTTCAAGTCGAAGGAGCATATGCGCAAGTGCCTGGACGGCCCGGTGGGCGAGCAGATCCTGGCGGCGCTGGAATCGCAGGGCTTCATCGGCCTTGCCTTCTATGACAGCGGTTCGCGCTCTTTCTACACCACCAGCAAACCGATCAAGTCGGTCGCCGACGTGAAGGGCATGAAGCTGCGCGTGCAGCAGTCCGACATGTGGGTGACGCTGATCCAGTCGATGGGCGGCAATCCGACGCCGCTGCCCTATGCCGAGGTCTACACCGCGCTGAAGACCGGCGTGGTCGACGGCGCGGAGAACAACTGGCCGTCCTACGAATCCTCGCGCCACTACGAGGTGGCGAAGAACTACAGCCTGACCGAGCACTCGATGTCGCCGGAGCTGCTGGTGTTCTCCAAGGTGGTGTGGGACACCCTCGGCAAGGAAGAACAGGACGTGATCCGCGCCGCCGCCAAGGAATCGGTGCCCTATATGCGCGAGCAGTGGGACGCGCGCGAAGCAAAGGCCCGCGCCACGGTCGAAGCCGGCGGGGCCACCATCATCAGCGACATCGACCGCCAAGGCTTCGTCGATGCCGCCAAGCCGGTGTACGACAAGTTCGCCGCCGACCCGAAGCTGCAGGACCTGATCAAGCAGGTGCAGGCGACCGAGTAAGCTGCTAGATGAGTCCGATCCCCTTCCCCCGTTCAAGGGGAAGGGGATTTTCTTGCGAGAGGGTTGCTTGCTGCTTCGCCTCCTGACCCCCATCAACGCCTGGATCGCGCGCCTCTGCATGTTCGCCGCCGTCGCAGGACTGCTGCTGATCGTCGCGGTGGTAGCCTGGCAGGTGTTCGGGCGCTATGTCCTCAACGACACGCCGACCTGGGCGGAAAGCCTGGCGCTGGTGCTGGTGCTCTATGTCACTATGTTCGGCGCCGCGGTCGGCGTGCGCGACGCCGGCCATATCGGGCTAGAGTCGGTCCTCGCCTACGCGGTGGCGGAGCGCCATCGCATCTGGTTCGAGTATGTCATCCACGTGCTGGTCGGCCTGTTCGGATTCCTGATGGCCTGGCACGGCGGCGTGCTGGCGGCTTCGGTGATGCCGTACAAGATCCCGATCCTGGGCCTGCCGGAAGGAGTCAACCACATCCCGCTGGTGATCGCCGGCGCGCTCATCGTCCTGTTCTCCATTGAGCACATCCTCGCCCTGATCGAAGGCAAGAAGGTCGTCCCCGCTTGGCACTGATCATCCTCTGCTTCTGTTTCATCCTGTTGCTGCTGATCGGCGTTCCGGTCGCTTTCGCAATCGGCCTCTCCGCCGTCGCCACCATCCTCTACGAGGGCCTGCCGCTGGCGGTGGTGTTCCAGCGCATGACGGCTGGCATGAACATCTTCTCGTTCCTCGCCATCCCGTTCTTCATCTTCGCCGGCGAGCTGATGCTTTATGGCGGTGTCGCCGACCGTATCGTCACCTTCGCGCGCAACCTGGTCGGCCACATCCGCGGCGGACTCGGCATGTCGAACGTGGTGGCCTGCACCTTGTTCGGCGGCGTCTCCGGCTCGCCCGTCGCGGACGTGTCGGCGATGGGATCCGTGATGATCCCGATGATGAAAAAGGAAGGCTACGACGCCGACTACGCGGTCAATGTGACGACCCACGCGTCGCTGGTCGGCGCACTGATGCCGACCAGCCACAACATGATCATCTATTCGCTGGCGGCCGGCGGAAAGGTCTCGATCGCCGCGCTGATCCTCGCGGGATTGCTGCCGGCGGCGCTCCTCACCGCCTGCATGCTGGTCGCGGCCTACCTGGTTGCCATCAAGCGCGGCTATCCCGCCGGCCTCTTTCCGGGCTGGTGGCCGGTCGTGCGCTCGTTGGCCGCCGCCGTTCCGGGGCTGTTCGTCGTCGTCATCATCATCGTCGGCATCCTGTCCGGCGCGTTCACGGCCACGGAGTCGGCGGCGATTGCGGTGATCTATGCGCTGCTGATCTCCGCCTTCCTCTATCGCAGCCTGCGGTTCGAGCATCTGATGAAGGCGGCCGCCAGGGCGGTGAAGACCACCGGCATCGTGCTGCTGCTGATCGGCATCTCCAACACCTTCGGCTACCTGATCAGCCTCTACGGCGTGGCGCAGCTGACGGCCGACGCGCTCAGCAGCATCTCGAGCTCGCCCGTCATCATCTTCTTCCTGGTCAACCTCATCCTGTTCCTGCTCGGCACGTTCCTGGACATGGCGGCGACCATCCTGATCTGCACGCCGATCTTCCTGCCGATCTGCATGCAGTTCGGCATGGGGCCGGTGCAGTTCGGCATGCTGATGCTGATCAACTGCGCGCTGGGGCTGAACACCCCGCCGGTCGGCACCACGCAGTTCGTCGGCTGCGCCATCGGCGGCGTCTCGGTCGAGCATGTGATGCGCACCATCCTGCCCTTCTATGGCGCGTTGCTGGCGGCATTGATGCTGGTGACCTACGTGCCGGAATTCTCGCTGGCGCTGCCGGAATTTTTCCTGGGCGACTAGTTCAATCCGATCGGCAGATCGGAGTGCCAGGGCAGGAAGACCGTGACGGTCGTGCCCTTGCCCTTTTCGCTGACCAGCGACAGCGAGCCGCCATGCAGCTCGGCCAGCGACTTGACCAGCGGCAGGCCGAGGCCGGTGCCCTTGGTCTTCTTGGTGAGATCGGACTCGACCTGGCCGTAGAGCTCGAACGCCTTGGCCGCTTCCGTTTCCGTCATGCCGATGCCGGTGTCGACGATCGAGATGTGGATGCCGTCGCCGCCATTGCGCGCGACGCCGATGGTGACCGAGCCCTCCGCCGGCGTGAACTTGACGGCATTGGACAGCAGGTTGAGCAAAATCTGGCGCACCGCGCGCGGGTCGGCATGCAGGATCGGGCAATCGTTGGCGACGTCGGCGCGCAGCTCCACGCTGCGGTCGGTGGCCATCTTGCGGACGGATTCGGCCGCCTGATAGACCACCTGGTCGGTCGGCACCGCCTCGATGTGCAGTTCCATCTTGCCGGCCTCGATCTTCGAGAGATCGAGGATGTCGTTGATCAGCGACAGCAGATGCGCGCCGCCCTGGCTGATGAACTCGATATACTCGCGGTACTTGGGCGGCTGCAGCTGTCCAAATGCCCCGTTGAGGATGATTTCCGAGAAGCCGTTGATGGCGTTGAGCGGCGTGCGCAGTTCGTGCGCCATGTTGGCGAGGAACTGCGACTTGCTGAGGTTGGCCATGTCTGCGATCCGGCGCGCCTCCTGCAGCTCCTTGGCCAGCACCATGAGTTCGCCGGAGCGCGCTTCGAGATCGTCCTTGGCCTCCTGCAGCTCGGTCTCGCGCTGCTTCTGGGCCGTGATGTCGGCGCGGATGCTGACATAGCCGCCGCTGCCAGTCGGGTGGTGGCTGACCATAAGCCAGCGCTCGCCGGCCAGCTCGGCCTCGCCGACGAAGGCCTGGCCGCTGGCGAAGCACGACATCCACAGCCTGACGAAGGCGTCGACCGCCTCCGGCCCGTCGACGCCCGGATATTCACCGTTCTCCGCGCCGTGACGCAGCATGTCCTCCAGCCTGGCGCCCGGGGCGGCGAGGTGGCCGGAGACCGGGTAGAGATCTCGCAGGCGGCTGTTGGCGACGACACAGCGCAGATCGGCATCGAACAGGGCGAAGCCCTCGTTGATGCTCTCGATCGCGTCGCGCAGCTGGGTCTCGACACGCTTCAGTTCGGTGATGTCGGTCCAGGTGCCGAGATAGCCGCCGTCAGCGGTACGCCGTTCCGACACGCGGATCCAGGTGCCGTCGCTCATCTGCTGCTCGAGCGGCTCGGCCGGCGGATTGCGGTGGCGCTGCAGCCGCCTCTGGATCCAAGCCTCGTCGACTGGATCGGAGCCGGCGAGCGTGACCGAGTTGGTCGCGAAGGCGCGGATGATCTCCTCGAAGGTGCGGCCCCTGGCGTCGCCGCCGAAGTTGCGGGCGACGTTGTCGTCGATGAAGCCCTTGTTGTGGATCAGTAGCACGTCGTCGGGGTCGAACAGGGCGAAACCGCTGTCCATCGCATCGATCGCGGTCTTCAGCCTCTGCTCCGCCAGCTTGATCTCGGTCACGTCGCTCCAGATGCCAACATAGCCGCCGTCGGACGTGCGCCGCTCGCTGATACGCATCCAGCGGCCGCCGCTCCACTGTACTTCCAGCGGGGACGCCGGCGGATTGCGGTGCAGCTCCATGCGGCGCGCAATCCAGGCTTCGGCGTCGAAGTTGGGTTCAGTCCGCCCGATGCCGCCGCAGTAGGCGAACGCGCGCACGACCTCCTCGAACTTGCGGCCGGTGACGTTGTTGCCGATAACCTTTCGGGTCCCCTCGTCCAGGAAGCCGTCGTTAAAGAGCACGATACGGTCTTCAGGGTCGAATAATGCGAAACCGTCCTCCATCACATTGATGGCGGCATGCAGGCGCTCGTTGCTGGCGGCCAGCGCCTTGGTCATCTGCTCGGCGATGCCGGTCGCACGCTGGCGCAGCGATTGCAGGTTGGCGATCAGCGCCGCCAGCAGCATCGCCAGCACGACGATGGTGCAGCTGATGAGCACCGGGTTCCGCCGGCTCTCCATGACGAAGTTCGGCCCGGTATGCCAGCGCAGCGTGAAAGGCTGATCCACCAGCGAGAGCGTGGTGGTCTTTCGCCAGCCGGACTCCAGCGCATGATAGGAGCCCCCGGAGACGGTCGAGAGCAGGAAGCGGTTGGCGTCGCTGGCAGTCCCGGCGAAGATCTCGGCGTGAACCTGGCCCGACAGCTCGCCGAGCGCGGAACGGAAGAACTCGGCGGTCACGAACGGCGCAAAGATCCAGCCGCGGAGCCGGGCGCGCCGCTCTTCGATGGTCGCCGGCGGTTCGATCCCCGAATACACCGGCAGGAAGTAGAGGAAGCCCGGCCGGCCCAGCGGTTCCTGGAACAAGGGGATCTGCGTGGTGATCGCGGGATGGCCGGTGTCGCGGGCCCGGACGGCGGCGGCGCGGCGCGCCGGCTCCGAAGACAGGTCGATGCCGATGACGGCGGCGTTCCGCTGCTCCGGCTCGAGGTAGAGCACGATGAAGTGATCGTCGCTCAGCCCGCGCGTGGTCGCCACTTCGGGATAGGTTTTTAGCTGCAGGTTCGGCGCGCCGTCGAAGCGCTCCCACACCAGGAACTCCTCGAGGCGCTGCGGCGCGACCGGCACCACGACGCCCAGGCCGCGGACTCCCGGATAGCGCTCCATCAGGCCCATGGAGGTCGCGAACTGGCGCCACTCGTTGCGCGTCACGCGCTCGCTGGCCTGGAACATGCTGGCGCCGGCGCGCAGGGCGTTGGTGTAGACGACCATGCGCTCCCGCACCCGGTCCGATGCGGTCTGGATCAGCTGGTCAAAGCGCACGTCGTCGAGATGGTTGAGCTCGCGCCGCTCGAACACAAAGGCGCCCGCGGCCACCGCGACGCCTACCATTAAGGTAGCGACCGGGAGGCGCAGATTGAACGACTTCAGATCGGCGAACAGCAGCGAGGCGACTGCCAGGACCGCGAGGAAGGCCTGCATGTCGAGCAGCCCGTCGTGCCGCGTCGCTTCCACGAAGGGGCCGACGCCTGCCGCGGTGATGATTGTCAGCGGGATGGCGATCGCGACCACGCTCCAGGCGGCGCCGCGCAGCCCGAACCAGTGGCCGGCCAGGATGACGATCGGAAAGGCGAGGAAAATCGCGACCGCCAAGTTGCTGCCCACGCGGCTCGCCAACAGCACCGCCCCGATCGTCAGGGCCAGTACAGCGATCCGCTGCGCGCTGACGCGCAAACCCAGATTGCTCGCGTAGCGCCCACGCAACGCGAACAGGGCCGGCGCGACGATCAGGATGCCGAGCGCATCACCGACCCACCAGGTGAACCAGGCGCCGCCGAGGCCCTCGACGGTCAAACCCCCGAAGATGAATGTAGCGCTGACTCCAAGGGTGGTGCCGATCAGCGCCGCCCACAATGCCGCCAGAACGACACCCAGGACGCGGGCCATGATGAAGCTGTCGCTGTGCCGGCTGACCAGGCGGTTTATGATCAAGCCGCCAACCACGCCTTCGAGCGTGCTGCCGGTCGCGCTGATCACGGCCACGATCTGGCTTTGTCCGAAAATGCTCGCGCCCAGAGCGCCGATGAAGATCGCCGGCCACATGCGGAGGCCGAACAGGCGGATCATTGCAACCGCAAGACCCGACGCCGGCCAGACCGGCGAGACACCGAGCTCGCGGCTGAAGAACTGCATGCCGAGCTTGGCAAGCGCGTAATAGGCGAGCGCGCCCAGCCCCACCGCCAACCAGTACGGCAGAGACCAGGAATCGAAACGCACCCGCTCACGCAGGAGAGACAAGTTCTTCCCCATTGCCACGATGGCTTGTGACGACAGGAAATCCTGGCTTGTAGTGGTTAATATTGCGTTGTGGATGGCACACAGTTTACGCGTTAACACACTAACGCAAAAGGGATATTGTCCTTAGAAAGCAGTGCTGCGCGACGTCGACAGACCGATCGTTCCACAAATTGCAGCGATTTCAAGCGGGCCTAGCTCAAATCTCGCGGCAGATCCCTGGACCAGGGCAGGAAGACAGTCACCGTCGTTCCTTTGCCGCGCTCGCTCTTCACCTGCATCGATCCGCCGTGCAGCTCCGCCAGGGACTTCACCAGCGGCAGGCCGAGACCGGTGCCCTTGTGCTTCTTGGAGAGATCGGACTCCACCTGCCCATAGGGCTCCAGCGCCTTGACGATCTCCTCTGGATCCATGCCGATGCCGGTGTCGGCGACCTCGATCGAGATGCCGGTGCCGCCGGCGTGCCGGACGGCCAGCGTGATGGTGCCGAAGTGCGGCGTGAACTTCACCGCGTTCGACATTAGGTTGAGCAGGATCTGGCGTACCGCGCGCGGATCGGCATGCAGGATCGGGCAGTTGGCGGCGATGTCCGAGCGCAGCGCAAGCTTGCGCTCCTCCGCCGCCTTGCGCAGCGACTCCATCGCCTGGTACGCGACCTGCTCGGTCGGCACCGCCTCGACATGCACGTCCATCTTGCCGGCCTCGATCTTCGACAGGTCGAGAATGTCGTTGATCAGCGACAGCAGATGCCCACCGCCCTGCTGGATGAACTCGACATAGCCCTTGTAGCGCTCCGGTATCGGGCCGAACATTTCCTTCAGGATGATCTCGGAGAATCCGTTGATGGCATTGAGCGGCGTGCGCAGTTCGTGCGCCATGTTCGCCAGGAACTGCGATTTCCCCAGGTTGGCGAGATCGGCGGCGCGGCGCGCCTGCTCCAGCTCGTCGGCCAGGACGGCAAGCTCCAGGGTCTTGACCTCAAGGTCGCTCATCGCGGCGCTGAGCTCGGCTTCGCGCTTCTTCTGCGTGGTGATATCGGCGCGGATGCTGACATAGCCGCCGTTCGCCGTCGGATGATGGCTGACCAGATACCAGCTGCCGTCCGGCATCTCGCCCTCGCCCAGATACCGGTCCCCGCTGGTGAAGCGTTCCATCCAGTGTGCGACAAACGCATCGATCTGCGGCGGCGTCTTGATGCCGGGATACTCGCCATGCTCTGCGCCGTAGCGCAGCATGTCCATCATGCGGACGCCCGGAACTGCGAGCTTTCCGGAAACTGGATACATGCGCGCAAAGTTGCTGTTTACGAGAACAAAGCGCATCTCGGTATCGAGAAGCGCAAAGCCTTCGTTGATGCTCTCGATCGCGTCGCGCACGCGTGTTTCCGCATCCTTCAAGGCCGATATATCGGTCCAGATACCGACAAAGCCCCCATCTGCCGTGCGACGCTCGAAGACGCGATACCACTTTCCGTCCGTGGTCTGCTGCTCGAATGGCTCGGCCGCCGGGCTGCGATGCATCTCCATCCGTTGCTTGATCCACGTCTCGCGATCCAGCAATGCGCTGACGGCCGTCACATCGTCATAGGCGAAGGCCCTGATGATTTCCTCGAAGGTGTGGCCGCGCGGATCCGGGAAGTGCCTGGACGTGCGCTCGTCTATGAAACCCTTGTTGTAGTAGACAAGACGATCCTCCGCGTCGAACAAGGCGAAGCCGTCGGCCATGGAATCGATCGCCGCCAGCAGCCGTTGCTCCGCGACCTTCACCGCGGTGATGTCGGTCCAGATGCCGACGTAGCCGCCATCCTCGGTGCGACGCTCCGACACGCGTTCCCACCGGCCGTCACCAAGCTGCATCTCGAACGGCTCGCCCTCGGCGCTTCGATGGCGGACGAGGCGATCCTGGATCCATCGCTCGCGATCGATCTCCGATCCCTTGACTGAAGGTCCGAACTCGACAAAAGCGCGAATAATCTCCTCGAAGCTGCGGCCGCGAACGTCGCCGAGACGGCGTTCAACGTCAGGGCCGACGAAGCGGTCGTTGGCGGCAATCAGACGGTCGTCGGCATCGAACAGGGCGAAGCCGCTGTCCATGGCGTCGATCGCCGTCAACAGGCGTCGCTCGGCGAGCTTGATCTTGCTGACGTCGCTCCAGATGCCGACATAGCCGCCATCGGACGTGCGGCGCTCGCTGATCCGCATCCAGCGGCCGCCGCTCCACTGCACCTCGATCGGCGATTCCGGCGGGTTGCGATGGCGCTCCATGCGCTTGGCGATCCACGCCTCGCGATCGAAGTTTGGATCGTCGACCGGCATGTCGTGATAGGCGAAGGCGCGCACGATCTCTTCGAACCTGCGCCCGGTCACGTCGTTGCCCAGGATCTTGCGGCTGCCCTCGTCCATGAAGGCGTCGTTGTAGAGCACGATACGGTCGTCGGCGTCGAACAGCCCGAACCCGTCCTCCATGACGTTGATCGCGGCCCGCAGCTGCTCCTGTGTCTTGACCATCGGGGTGATGTCAGTGAAGGCGCCGACCAGCCTGGTCAGCCGCCCTTGCTCATCTCGCACCGCGAAGGCCTGATTGTGCAGGTGAACGGTATGGCCGTCCTTGTGCCGGTAGCGTTGCACGACATCGAACTCGGCCAATGCGCCACTCCGGACACGCTCGAACGCCGTGCGCGTCGCCGCCTGATCCGCGGGCAAGAGCAGCGCGCGCCAGGCGCGTGGATCGTCGGGCAGCTCAGCCTCGTCGTAGCCCAGCATCTGCCGACAACGCGGCGATCCCCACAGCTTGCGCCCATTGAGGTCCCAGTCCCAGATGCCGTCCCTGGTGCCGGCCATCGCCAGCTCGAACCGCTCGTTGCTCGCGGCCAGCGCACCGGTCATCTGTTCCGCAATCGCGGTCGCACGCTGGCGCAGCGACTGCAGGTTGGCGACCAGCGCGGCCAACAAGATGATGAGCAGCACGATGACCGACCCCACAACGATCGGAACGCGATGCTGCTCGCGCGCGAAGCTGGGACCGGTATGCCACTGAATGGTGAACACGTGGCCCGCCAACGGCAGCGTGGTCACAGTCCGCCGCCCGGATTCCGCGGGCAACACACCCCACGTCGCCCATGTCGACGTCAGCAGCTTGCCGGCATCGACGGCATTGCCGTCGAACACCTCCGCGATGATCGCATCGCCCATCGGCATCAAGGCCGCATCGAAGAAATCCTGGATGACGAACCGGCCCAGAACCCAGCTGCGGAAATGCGCGTGGCGGAGTTCGACGGTGCGAGGCGGCGTCGGCGTGTCATAAACCGGCAAGTAGATGTGGAAACCCAGGCGCTGTCGGGGATCGGATACCAGGAGGATCGGTCCTGATATCGCGGGCAAGCCGGTGTCGCGTGCCGCCAGCGCCGCCTCGCGGCGACTGGCCTCGGATGCGACGTCGACGCCGAGGATGGAGGCATTCTCGGCGGGTTCCATGAGTTGCACAATGAACCGCTCGTCGTCGGGAGCGCGGCGAAGATCTCCGCCCGGCACCGGCCTGACCGAAAATTCCGCAGCGCCGGAAGCGCGTTGAGCAGCAACGAACTGATCAACCTCGCCGGACTTGACCGGCACGACGATGCCGATCCCGGCGATGCCTGGATATCGTTCGACCAGCGTGAGCGACGCAACGAAATCGCGCCACTGCGGCTGCGTAATCTGATCGGTCACGGTGTAGAGGCCGGCGGCGCTCCGCATGGCATTGCTGTAGATCGACGTGCGTTCGCGGATGCGTTCGCTCGCGGTTTCCGTCAATTGCTTGAACCGCAACTCCTCGAGTTCATGCTGCTGCCGGTCCTGCACGAACGAAGCCAGCAGCGCAATCGCGGTGCCCGCAAGGCACACTGCGCCCGGGATGCGCAGGTCGAGTTGATGGAGATCCGAGAACACCAGACCCGCCAGCGCCAGAACGGCAACGAACACCTGGAGATCGAGCAGATTTTGGGCGAAAGCGCCAATGGCAAAGGGACCAGCGCCAGAGGCAGTCTCCGCGATGAGGCCAACGGCAAGAGCCAGTACCGTCCAGGTCCCGCCGCGCGGCCCCAGCAATCGGCTTGCGCCGAAGACCAGGGGGAACGCCAGGAAAATGAGCCACGCCGCCTCGCTCTGTGCGCGAAACAGCGCGAGCAACGCCACGATGGTGACGAGAACACCGATTGCCAGCGCCAAGCGCACCAGGCCGCGCTGCGCCCCGGAGGTACGCCGCAGCGCCAGCAGTGCCGACGCCACCACGAGAATTCCCAGCGCGTCGCCGCCCCACCACGTGATCCAGGCCATCGGCGCCATCTGTCCGGTGACATCGCCGGCCAAGAACAGCGCGAAGACGCCTATGGTCGCGCTGACCACGGTAGCGAAGCCGGCAGACAGCACGTATCCTACTGTGCGCGCCAGGATCAGCGCCTCGCCCGGTCGTTCGATCACGCGGCGCAGAATCAGGGCGCCGACCACGGCTTCCAGCGTGTTGCCGCCGGCGACGATCAGCGCGGTGCCGGGGCCCAGGACCAGGGCGTTGGCCACGAAGGCGCCAACCGCCACGGCGGGCCACATCCGGAGTCCGAATTGCAGCAGGAGGGCGATGGCCAAGCCGGAGGCCGGCCAGATCGGAGAGACCGCCTTATAGGCGCTTGCGAAACCAAGGCCGAGCTGGGCCGCGAGGAAATAGCCGAGCGCACCCGCCCCCAACGCCGCCCACAAAGGCAGCGGAATACGTCCGATGAAAAGTCGCTCGCGGAGATCGAGAAAAGCCATGCGCCGGTCGGTCCAATCCACCGGCAAAACATGGCGCTAGATGGTTAATTTATGGTGTCTAGGGTGGGGCCTCCTAGGCCGCCCGGCCGATCAGCTCCCGAAGAGTCTTTAGCAGCTGTTCAACATGGGCCGCCTCGGTGTTGAACGCCGTCACCAAACGGATTGCTTGCCCCTCCTCCGCCGGCCAGTCGTAGAACTGGAAACCGGCCTGGCGCAGGCCGGCGATGATGCCGGCCGGCAACTGCACGAACAGCTCGTTGGCTTCCACCGGATGCAGCAGCCTGGCTCCTGGCAGATGCGGCAACGTCGCAGTCAGTCCCTGCGCCAGGCGCTGCGCCATCGCGTTGGCGTGACGCGCCAGCTTCAGCCACAGTCCGTCGGCGACATAGGTCTCGAGCTGGGCCGAGACGAAGCGCATCTTGGAGACGAGGTGCCCGCCGCGCATGCGCCGGTGGCCGAAGCTCTCGGCCAACGCGGGGTCGAAGAACACCGCCGCCTCCGCCACCATGCAGCCGCCCTTGCTGGCACCGAATGAGAGAACATCGATGCCCGCCTCCCAGGTCACCTGCCGCGCCGGCACACCGAGAAACGCCATCGCGTTGGCAAAGCGCGCGCCGTCCATGTGCAGGCGCACCTTATGGCGGCGTGCCACCTCGGCGATCGCTTGCAGCTCCGCCGGCTTGTAGACCGTGCCGGCCTCCGTCGCCTGGGTGAGGCTGATGGCCGTGGGGATAACCTGGTGGACGTCGCCGCTGTTGTCGCGCTTCAGCGCACGGTCCAGCACTTCGGGCGTCAGCTTGCCATGGGCGCCTGGTAGCGGCCGCAGCTTGGCGCCGCCGCTGAACAGCTCGGGCGCGCCACACTCGTCGACCATGACGTGCGCTTCCTCATGGGCGTAGAGCGACCCGTAGGGCGGCACAAGCGTCGCGATCGAAAGCGCGTTGGCGGCCGTGCCGGTCGCCACCGGAAACACACGGACCGCGTGCTCGAAGATGTCGGCCAGCCTGCGCTCCACCCGGCGGGTCCAGTCGTCGTTGCCGTACGGCATGCTGGGGCCGCGATTGGCCTCCACCAGCGCGCTCATGATTTCCGGCGCTACGCCGACCGAATTGTCGCTGATGAAATTCATGGAATGGTCCGTGTCATTGACTGGGAAACTGGTAGTGGCCGAGGAGCGTGCCGGTGGTCAGGTCGGTGACCAGGATGCGCCGGCACTCGTCGCTGCCGCCGATCTGCACGATCAGGCGGTCGCTCTCCGCCATCACATAGTCGATAACGCAGCCGACCGGCACCGGCAGCGCGGACACGCCGAACGGCGGAAGGGCTCGTGGCGGCGCCGGCTCGACGAAGCGATAGGCGATCACGCCGGTGATCACGACGGCGCAAACCGCCAGCACGGCGCATAGGCCGACCACCGCGCCCTTGAGCAGCCGACTGCCCTGCTGTACTTGATGCTCCACCCCAGCTTCCGGCACGTCACGCCCCATCCCAATGATCGCGCCCACCAACAACAGCGCCCCGTCCACCGCCGAGGTCCCGGGCTCCACCCGTCATCGCGTCAGCGAGGCGGAGGCCGGAGAGCGGGTCGACCGCTGCCTGGCTGCGGCCTTTCCCGCGCTCTCGCGCAGTCGCATCAAGGCGCTGATCGAGCAAGGCAATTTGCAGATCGTCCCGCCGGCTGGCGGCACAGCCGAAACCTTAGACGAGGCCTCCTATCGGGTCAAACCGGGCGAGATCCTGGACCTGACCGTGCCGCCGCCCGAGGACGCCGTCCCGCGCGGCCAGGCGATCGCGCTCGAGGTCGTCTATGAGGACCGCGATCTGATCGTGATCGACAAGCCGGCCGGCATGGTGGTGCATCCGGCGCCGGGCAATCCAGACAATACGCTGGTGAACGCGCTGATCGCCCATTGCGGCGACAGCCTCAGCGGCATCGGCGGCGTGAAGCGCCCCGGCATCGTGCACCGCATCGACAAGGACACCAGCGGTCTGGTGGTTGCCGCCAAGAACGACGCGGCGCACAAGGCCCTCAGCGAAGCGTTCGCGGCGCACGCGATCGAGCGGGAGTACCGCTGCTTCGTGTGGGGTCTGCCCTCGCCCAAGTCAGGCACTATCGAAGGCAATATCGGCCGCCACGGCATCGACCGGAAGCGCATGACCATCGTCAAGTCCGGCGGCAAGCACGCTGTCACGCATTATCATGTGACCAAGGTGTTCGGGCTCGGCGCCGCCGAACTCGCCTGCCAGTTGGAGACCGGGCGCACGCACCAGATCCGGGTCCATCTCGCGGCGATCGGCCACCCGCTGATCGGCGACCCGGTCTATGGCCGGGTCACGCCGGCACGCCGCAAGACGCACCCCGGCGCCGCCGCCTTTCCACGACAGGCGCTGCATGCTGCGGTGCTCGGTATCGACCACCCGCGCACCGGCAAGAAGCTGCGCTGGGAATCGCCGCTGCCGGCGGATCTTATGGAATTATTCACCATTCTATCAAAGGCTTAGCGATAGCGTCCAAGCGCGCAAGTCAACCACTTGAAACGCGCGCAATGTAAGCCCATCTAACATCCACTCAGTTTCTCAAAAGCCATGCAGGGAGTCGTCTGCTGCCCTGCGGCAATCGTAATGGGATAGGGACTGGGCTGTTCTATGATGCCTTCACGGGCACCATAAAGGGGACGATATGGCCGTACGAAATCTTCCAAGTCTTGTCAGCGATTCCAATCTGGCCCGCTATCTCGCGGAGATTCGCCAGTTCCCGATGCTGGAACAGAGCGAAGAGTTCATGCTGGCCAAGCGCTGGCAGCAACATCAGGACACCGAAGCCGCACACAAGATGGTCACCAGCCATCTACGGCTGGTCGCGAAAATCGCGATGGGCTATCGCGGCTACGGCCTGCCCATGTCCGAAGTCATCTCCGAAGGCAACGTCGGCCTGATGCAGGCCGTGAAGCGCTTCGACCCCGACAAGGGCTTCCGCCTCGCCACCTATGCTATGTGGTGGATCCGCGCCGCCATCCAGGAATACATCCTGCACTCGTGGTCGCTGGTGAAGATCGGCACCACCGCCGCGCAGAAGAAGCTGTTCTTCAATCTGCGCCGGGTCAAAGGCCAGCTCAAGGCGCTGGAGGAAGGCGACCTGAGGCCGGAGACGGTGAAGGAGATCGCCACCCGCCTCGACGTGCCGGAGAGCGACGTGGTCGACATGAACCGGCGCCTGGCCGCGCCCGATCACTCGCTGAACGCGCCGGTCCGCATGGACGGCGAAGGCGAATGGCAGGAATGGCTGGTCGATGAAGGCGACAGCCAGGAAACCATGCTGGCGGAGAGCCAAGAGTTCGGCCGCCGGCAGAAGCTGTTGAACCGCGCGCTGACGCTGCTTAATCCGCGCGAGCGGCGCATCCTGTCCGAGCGGCGCCTCAAGGACGAGCCGACCACCCTCGAGGACCTCTCGAAGGAGTTCGGCATCAGCCGCGAGCGCGTGCGCCAGATCGAGGTGCGCGCCTTTGACAAGGTCCAGCGCGCCATCCGCAACGCGGCCCTGGACGAGAAGCTGGCCGTGAACTGATCGTTCGCGTATCGACACCGGGACAAGCCCGCGCTACCTGTTGGCGCGGGCTTTTCTTTTGCATCGAATCACATGAAGCCGAAATCGATCGCGCGATCGCTGGTGCGGATGGTGAAACGGCCGTTCCGTCGACGGCCGCGCATCATCATGACCCTGCTGTGCCGCGATGAAGAGGACATCATCGGCTACAACATCGCCTACCACCTCGCGCAGGGCGTCGATTTTGTCATCGCCACCGACAATGCTTCGCGCGACCGGACACCGAGTCTGCTGGAGCGCTTTGTCCAAAGAGGCCAGCTGCATCTGATACACCAGCCGGAGCTAACCCATCAGCAGGGCAAGTGGGTCTCGCGCATGGCGAGAAAGGCGGCGGTGAAGTTCGATGCCGATTGGGTCATCAACAACGACGCCGACGAATTCTGGCTCGCGGAACAAGGTACCGTGCGCGACGTCCTGGCAGCAATGCCACGCGACACGGATTGCCTGCAGGTGCCGCGGGTCGACATGCTGCCGCCCCGCGAAAAGGCCGAGAGGTTCTATGAATCCATGACCGTTCACCTGGGCAGCGGCCGGGCCGTCCTTGGCAATCAGGCGCCGAAGGTCTGTCATCGCGCCTATTCCGACATCCGGGTGGCTCAAGGCAATCACTTTGTCCTGCGCGGCGGCGCCCGGCTTGCGGAGAAGCGCGATCATGCGCTGCGCATCGTCCACTATCCCTTGCGCAGCCTGGATCAGCTCGAGCGCAGGATCCGCCGGGGCTTGATGGCTTTGGAGCCGAACTCTCCGATGAATCCAAGCTCGGCAAGACGATGGCGAAGTTTGTACCGCGGCCATCTCCAGCCCGACCAGGCGGAGGCCTACTATGCGAAGCGTGCGCTGAACGCCGAGCAGATCGCTGCCGGAATTGCAGGCGGGACGCTGATCCGCGAAACGCGGATCCGCGATGCACTGCGGCAACTCGACCCCGCGCTGGTCGAAGCGGGACCTGGCTGACGGGCGACCGGCCGCGGCGACGCCGCTAGTCCTTGGCCGCGACCACCTCGCCCCATTCGTTGATCAGCTGGGTCTGGTCGCGGTGCACGCGGCGCAACCGCAGCCCGGACTGCGCTTCCGCCGCCTTGGCAATCAGCGGCGGCACCGCCAGGAACAGTAGCCAGCCGCAGCCCGCGCCGCTCAACGCCGACAGCCAGCCAACCGAATCCTGCAACACCATGGCCACCACCTCGAGGCTGTTCCCCTTGGTCAGCACCTGGTGCACGAAATACAGCGAGCCGACCAGGTTGAGGCCGAGCACGGTGAAGGTGAGATAGCGGTTGGGGTTGGTGTCGACGATGCGCGCCACCACCGTCGGCACCAGGGCCGCCACCATCACGATCGCGATCGGCGCCATCAAGGCGGCGGCCGGCAGCAGCAGGACCAGCAGCAGCGCCGGCTTAAAAGCCTTGGGTGCCGATGACGCTTTTCCCTTCGCGGGTGCTTGCTTGGCCACGATGTCCTCTTACAACAACGCGTAGACGCTATAGACCGCGATCGCCGCGCTGGCGACGAAGGCGGAAGTGATGGCGGCCGCCCGCTGGCCGATCAGCCGGGTCCGGTCGGGATGGGTGAGCCCGCCCTTCTCCAGCCACCCCTCCTCCCGCTTCAAGCTGACGAAGGCGCGCTTGGCCGCGGTGAAACCCAGGCTGTCGGAACGGCGATAAGGGCCGCTCGGATCGAACAGCAGCGCCAGGGCCGCGAAGTCGCAGTCCTTGCCGAGCTTCTGCATGCGGCGCTCGGCGTCCTGGCGGGAGTTGGCGTGATGGAAGCTGTTGAGCGCCGGCGCCAGCATGGCGACGACGGCCTCGGCAAGCCGCGGCAGCTTGCGGTTGGGGTAGGACTGCTGGACCATGGCGAGCAGTCGCAGGATGGCGACGCGGCGGTCGGCTTCGTCCTGCGTCTGCGCGATGGCGTTGAGCTCGCGGTCGATCGAGCGTCTGAGATGCGCGCCGATGAAGGCCGCGACGTGGCGGTCCATCGGGATGGTGCCTTGACCCAGGCCCGGCAACGCCGCGTCGATCGCCGGCAGCAGGTCGCGCATGTTGGTGACATAGAAGTCGGCGATCATGGGCGAGCGACAGGGGACCAGCGGATCCAGCTCGTAGAGCGCGCGTTCCACGCCCTGGCCGATGGCCGGCTTCTCGATGTGCTTCTCGATCTCCTCCATGATGCGACGAATTTGCAGCTGGTCGGAGTTCAGCCCCACCTGCTCGTTCATCCAGACCTGGACCAATCGCCCGCGCAGCAGCTCGGCGAACTGGTTGAGCAGCGGCTGGTTCTCGAGCACGTTGGCGAGCATGGTCGCCATGCCGGTGATATTGACCCGGATGTCGCGATAGCAGATCGGCGACTGCGTGTTCATCCAGATGATGAGCCGCGACAAATAGCGGTCCTTGATGGCGGCGGTGGAACCGGAGCTGGCGGCCGATGTCATCAGCCGCGCCATCATGTCGCCGACCTTGTCGTCGTTGAAGCTGCGCTTCATCCAATTGTCGAAGTCGCTGCTGTCCACCAGCTTCATGGAATCGGGCCAGCGGCGCGCCATAGCATGGGCCAGCGCCGGCTTGTTCATGTGGTCGGTGTCGCCGAAGCGGATCGGCCGCGAGGCGCGCTGCGGCAGATACGGCATGGTCGGCGTGAAGTGCTGGCCGGTCGTCCAGGCATCGAGGTGCCGCAAAGTCCAGCGATCGGAGGCCTTGTCGTTGAGCAGGCCACGCAGGATTTCGGCCATCGAGGTGGAGAGCTTCTCCCGGCCGGCCAGCGCCGCAAACGAGCCGGCGCTGATCTTGGCGGAGATGATCTCCTCGTCCGACATGCCCTCCGTCGGGTCGCGGCCGACGTGGAGCTGCAGGATGAGTACGCCCAGCGCATAGAGATCGTCGGCATTGAGACCGGGGCCGCGGCCGTACGGATCGGCGATCGCGCACTCGATGGTCTCGTAGAGCACCGGTTGCGCGAAGCCCGGCGGCATGCTGAAGCACTCGCCGAGCATCATCGGACCCTGGTTGCTCGTCTGATAGAACAGGTTGCCTGGGCGGATGCCGCGATGCGGGATGCCGATCTGCGTCAACTCGCGGGCGACGGTGACCAGCGGCCCGATCACCTGGCGCGCCAGTTGCGGCTCGGTCATCGCGCGGGGCGGTGCGACCTCGCCACCGAACACGCGCTCGCCCTTGGGCGCATCGAAGATCAGTGTTGGGCGGCGGCCCCACACCACCGCGCCATTCGCTGACAGCGGCCAGTCGACCACGCCGCCGGCGCGCGGCCACAGCACTGGCGTGTCGGACGGCGGTTTCTTGGTGGTCAGGCCGAGATAGCGGCACGGCAGGTGCCCGGGCGCCATGAGCGCGAACATCGGCCGGCCGGGCTCGTTGCGGTCGTGCACCGCGAAGGCTTCGGCGCCCGGCGAATCGAACTTGGGCATGCGCCGGTCGGGCGCAATCTCATACCGTTCGTCCAGCAGGATCTGATCGTCCGCCATCGCCAATCGCGCTTTGCGCCCAAAATCCGTTCGGCCGAGCCCTTTAGCCCCAAGCCGTGCCCACACACATGGTGGGCCAATGCTAGGTTATTGATCGGAAGTGGTTAATGGAGGGTAAGGAATGGCTCCCTGGGTCAAGAAAACGAGGACCAAATTGACGCAGCGGCTAGGCCTGTGTCACTGCACTGGACGGATGGCGGGAGAACGATATGCGGCGCTCGGAAGTCACGTCCGCGGACGGCCTGAAGCTCGCGGCCTACGAGGCCGGCAACGGCGCCGGGCTGGAGATCCTTTTCATCCACGGCTTCTCGCAATGCGCGGAATGCTGGGAGCCGCAATTCTATGACCCGCAGCTGAGCAGCCGTTTCCGCTTGGCCGCGTTCGATCTCCGTGGCCATGGCGCGTCCGACAAACCGCCCGCGCCGGATCGCTACGCCGAAGACCGCCTATTCGCCGACGACGTGAAGGCCGTGATGGACGCGCTCGAGCTGGACCATCCCGTGCTGGTTGGCTGGTCGTATGCCGGCCGCATCATCGAGGACTATCTCGAGGCGTATGGAACGGCGCGTATCGCCGGCATCAACTACGTCTGCGCCCGCACCAACAATCAGCCGGAGTTCGTGGGATCGGGAAACGATCATCTCTCGGCCATGACAGGCGAAGATCGCGCGGCCGACCTGGCGGCGACGCGGGCCTTCGTGCGCGCCTGTTTCGCCCGGCAGCCGGGACCCGAGGTGCTGGAGCGGATCATCGACTACAACATGCTTGTGCCGGCCAGTGTCCGCGCCGCGCATCTGTCGCGGCCGCCCAGCGACGGCGCGATCTTGCGGACGATCGACGTGCCGGTGCTGGTGACGCAGGGCGACCAGGACCTGCTGGTGACCAAGGGCCTTGGCGAACTGACGGCCGCGCTCGTGCCGGGCGCCAGGCTTTCCATGTTCGAAGGTGTCGGCCACGCGCCGTTCGTGGAGGATGTGGAGCGTTTCAACCGCGAGCTGGCAGAGTTTGCAGCAGCGGCACACAATCGCCGCTAGGCCTACTCGAGATTGGTGTGCCGCGCGCGCATGGTGGCCGCGGTCTCGCCCTTGATCTCGCGCAGCCGCAGCACCAGCAGCTCGAACACCAGCATCTGCGACAGCTCGAACAGCGATCCCATCGGCAACACGGATCTTGACGCCCTGATCGTCGGCCATGGTCTGCGCCGGGATGTGCAGGACATGGTCGGCGTTGTTCGCGAGGTTACTCGCGGGCTGCGCCGTGACGATCGCAGTTGTGGCGCCGGCGTCCTCGCGATCCTGGTCAGCGCCGCGATGCTGGCGAAATCGCCGGGACCGGCGGAGCAGATCAGCAGATCGCCGTCACCGACCGGCGGCGTGGTCATCTCCCCTACCACATGCGCATCGAGCCCGAGATGGAAGAGCCGCATCGCGAGCCCCTTCATCTGCAAGCCTTCGCGGCCAAGGCCGTGCAGCGCGATGGTCTTGGCGCCGGCGATTGCTTGCGCGAAGGACTCGAAGTCGTCGATTTCGAGTTTCGCGACCACCCGCGCCACATCGTCCAAAGCGCTACGGGCGAGGTCGGCCAATGAATGGACCATGTTATCTCCTCCTGCCAGGGTCACTCACCTTCTGCGAAACAACTGGCAACAACGCCTTTTCGCGCCTCTTCGATTTCTGCGATCGCCGAAGCTGAAAGCATCGCATCGTCTCGTTCGACGATCTTATCAATTCGCGCGACGTAGTCCTGAACATCCGGTTCGAAGGCCCATCCGCGGCCCGCAAGAGCGAGCAACCCTAATTCTAGGAGGCGCGATCTTGCTTGTGCGTTCGCGGCGGAAATCTGGATAAATGCCGAATCGACCTCGTTCTTGTCGTTGAACCGCCAGTCAATGATCATGGTCTGGGCAGAAATATCCTCGTCGCGATACGACGTGAGATACTGATTGTACTTGGGTTTGTCGCCTTCCATCATTTCGCGGTCGACCGCGACGATAACATCGTAACCCAAGTTCGCTTGAATCCGAGACCAGACACTGTTGCCCTCCAACAGCGTCAAGTGATAGTGACTCTGATGGCTGTTGAGATAGGTGACATCCTTCTCGAGCTCCGCGTCTTCGAGCTCGGTGACGATTGCCACGTCCATCGGAGCATGAGCTAGGTTTGGTCGCCCGAATGGCTTGCAGGAGGCATGGGCAACAACGCCGGAAAAGATCCAGGATAGCGCGGCAATCGAAATGACGATGACCCGCGCCTGGGGTCTCATTGCTTCAATCCGCGAACGGATCGGTCACCAGGATCGTATCGTCGCGCTCCGGCGAGGTGGAGAGGAGCGCGACCGGCACCTCGATCAATTCCTCGATGCGGCGGATGTATTTGATGGCGGTCGCCGGCAGCTGCGCCCACGAACGTGCGCCCTTGGTGGATTCGGACCAGCCTTCGATTGCCTCATAGATCGGCTTGGCGGCGGCCTGCAGGTGCGTCGCCGACGGCAGGTAGTCGAAGCGCTTGCCCTCGATGTCGTAGCCGACGCAGATCTTCAGCTCCTTGAAACCGTCGAGCACGTCGAGCTTGGTGAGCGCGATGCCGTTGATGCCGCCGACCTTGGCCGACTGCCGCACCAGCGCCGCGTCGAACCAGCCGCAGCGCCGCTTGCGACCGGTCACGGTGCCGAACTCGCGACCGCGCTCGCCCAGGGTCTGGCCGATCTCGTCGTGCAGCTCGCTCGGGAACGGTCCGGAGCCGACGCGCGTGGTGTAGGCCTTGGTGATGCCGAGCACGTAGCCGACCGCGCCGACGCCCATGCCGGAGCCGGTCGCCGCCTGTCCCGCCACGGTGTTGGACGAGGTGACATATGGATAGGTGCCGTGGTCGACGTCTAGCATGGAGCCCTGCGCGCCCTCGAACAGGATGCGGTCGCCGCGCTTGCGCGCGTCGTTGAGGATCTGCCACACGGTCTTCACGTACGGTATCACCTTCGGCGCGATCTCGCGCAGCTGCGCCAGCAGCTCCGCGCCGTCGATCTCCTCCGCGCCCATGCCGCGCAGCAGAGCATTGTGGTGCAGCAGCAGCCCTTCGACCTTCGCGTCGAGCGCGGCGGGATCGAACAGGTCGCACACGCGGATGGCGCGGCGCGCCACCTTGTCCTCGTAGGCCGGGCCGATGCCGCGGCCGGTGGTGCCGATCTTGCCGGCGCCACGCGCTTCCTCGCGCAGCACGTCGAGCTTGCTGTGCAGCGGCAGGATCAGTGCGGCATTCTCGGCCACCGCGAGGATCTTGGGCGTCACCTCGACGCCCTGGCCGCGCAGAGTCTCGATCTCCTTCAACAGCGCCCAGGGATCGACCACCACGCCGTTGCCGATGACCGAGAGCTTGCCGCGCACCAGGCCGGACGGCAGCAGGCTGAGCTTGTAGGTCTTGTTGCCGATGACGAGCGTATGGCCGGCGTTGTGGCCGCCCTGGAACCGCACCACCACGTCGGCGCGCTCCGACAGCCAATCGACGATCTTGCCCTTGCCCTCGTCGCCCCACTGCGAGCCGATGACCGCTACATTCGCCATACCAGACTTCCTTGCTAGAGCATTTGCCCGTTAAAGCATTTGGACGGCGCCGTTGCGCCAGAGATGCGAGCAGCCGAGGCGGCGCGCTTCCTTCTCGTCTTCCGCACCAGTATCGAGCGCGTGGATGGTGATCCAGCCTTCCTGGCGCAGGCGCAATGCGGCATCGTGCGAGGTGCCGCGCGGCAGCAGGATGCGGCGCGCTGGCTTGGGCGCCGGCAAGGCGGCGGAGAGTGTATCGAGATAGAGCGTGAAGCCGGTCGCGTCCTCGCCCGCCTGGTTGACATAGCGGCCGCCGCGTCCGAACTCGCCGGCGACACCGCGCCCGAGCAGGGAGAACGTGACTCCGGTGTGATACTCGAAGCCACGATGATCGGTCGGGTCGACGTTGAGTCTGAGGCTTGGCGCGGCCTCTTGCACCAGCTTCGCCACTTCGATCAGGCGATCGCGCTGTGTCGCGGCATTCTTGGTCAGAGCGATCGCGGCGAGGCGATCCAGCGCTTGCGGCGGCGCACCGACCGCATTCATCAGCTGCGCCAGGATCGGCGCGAGCTTGCCGCCCAAATCCTTGACCGCGGCGGCATCCTTGCGGTCGAGCGCGGCGATGATCGGCGCCGGATCGGCGATGCCGGAGTCGCGCAGGTAGGACACCGCCAGCGTCGGCGCGTTGAGATCGACCACCAGCTGCGTGACGCCGAGTTGCTGCAGCGCTTCTGCTGCCAAGAGCACAGCCTCGGCATCGGCCGCGGCGCTGGCGATCCCAATCAGCTCGATGCCGGCCTGGCCGATCTGGCGCTCGGGGCGCATCTGCTCGCCCTTCACGCGCAGCACCTGGCCGGCGTAGGACAAGCGCAGCGGCCGGGCTGAGCCCTTGAGGCGGCTGGCGGCGATGCGGCCGACCTGCGGCGTCATGTCGGCGCGCACGCCCATCATGCGCTGCGACACCGGGTCCATCAGGCGGAAGGTATCGGAGGCCATCGCCGCGCCCATGCCGGACAGCAGCGCGTCCTCAAACTCGATCAGCGGCGGCTTGACCCGCTCATAGCCCCAAGCGGCGAAGCAGGCCATCAGGCGTTCGACGATCGCGGCCTCGAACGCGGCGTCGGGCGGCAGGCCGTCCTTCAGCCCCGCGGGCAGCAGATATTGATGGTCCTTGCCGTTGGCCATGGGTCGGGCGCGATCTCGGGTTTGTAAACAGCGCCCCCGGCCCCGCATGCGGGGGCCTTGGGCACAGGTAAGTAGCCGAAATCGCGCCGGCGCCGCAAGCGGCGATCAGGCGCAGGGGTGAGCGCCGGCTGGCGTGGCCCCGGCAGATTGTCCGCGAAACCAGAGAGGCCATGTTCGGCCCCGGCGTCACCACCCTGGCAAGCGCGGTCGAGGCAAATCCGGCGAGCGTCGTCGTCGATACAATCGGTGGCGCGTCAGACGTGCACGTCGCCGGTGACGGTCAGGACGGCATGGCCGGACATTTTTACCCGGTCGCCCTCGAGGCGCAGCCACAGCTCGCCACCGCGGCTGGACAGCTGGCGCGCGAAGAAGGTTTTGCGCTCCAGCACTTCCGACCAATAGGGCACCAGCGCGCAATGCGCTCCGCCCGTCACCGGATCTTCCGGGATTCCGACCTTGGGCACGAACACCCGTGAGACGAAATCGGCCTTGGCCCCGCGCGCGGTCACGGTCACGTCCAGCGGCAGCCGTGCAATCTTGGAAATGTCGGGGTTGAGAGTCCGCACCACGTCTTCGGACTCGACGACTGCCAAATAGGTCCAGCTGCGACGAAGATCGATGATCTTGGCGCCGATTGCCTCGGCCACCGGCGCCAGCTCGGAGACGGACGCGGGCTCGTTCTTGCGGGTCGGGAAATCCATGATCAGCCGGTCGCCGTCGCGCGTCACCGTGAGCGGGCCCGACAGTGTGTGGAACACGACCTTGTCCCGGCTCGGCTCCAGATGATTGAGCACTACGAAGGCGCTGGCGAGGGTCGCATGCCCGCACAGCGGCATCTCGACCGTCGGCGTGAACCAGCGCAGATGGAAGTCGCGCCCCTGCGGCACGAAATAGGCGGTCTCCGCCAGATTATGCTCGGCCGCGATCGCCGCCAGCATCTCATCGGGCAACCACTCCTTGAGCGGCATCACCGCCGCCGGATTGCCCGCGAACGGCCTGCTGCTGAATGCGTCGACCTGGAAGAACTTCATCGCCATCCCTGCCCCCTTTACCGTGCCGCGACCGCAACGCCCGCGCCGATCAGGACCGTGCCCGTCAGGCGATTGAACAGACGCGACGCCTTGCTCGACGCAAGCAGGCGCCGGCCGCGTTCGGCCAGAAAGATATAGCTGCCGTAGACCAGATAGGAAACGACCACGACGATTCCGGCCAATACCAGGAAGTCGGCGAGCTTGATCGCGGTCATGTCGAGGAAGGTCGGCAACAGCGCGCTGTAGAACAGGATGGCCTTGGGATTGCCGAGTGTGACCAGGAAACCGAGGCCGACATCCTTGACAAGTCCCTGCCCGTTCCGTGGCGCAACCATCAGAGGCGATGCCGAAGAGCGGACCGCCTTGTAGCCGAGCCAGACGAGATAAGCGGCGCCGGTATACTTCACGATCTGGAACAACGGTCCTATGGCGGTCGCAATCGCAGTCAGTCCCACCATCGCGACCGCCATGAAAAAGAAGTCGGCGAGCACGAGGCCGCCGGTCGCCGCCAGGCCCGCAACCGGTCCCGACGCCAGCGCGCGCGAGATGATGGTCGCAAGACCAGGTCCCGGAGACAACGCGAGAAGGAACATGCCGATAGCAAAGGCGATCGCGGACTCGAGCGTCATGCTTTCCCCCGATGGTTCCGCTAGTCGCGCCCGATCCGCATCATCGCCGACACGGCGAGGTCGGCGCCCTGGCCGCGCACCGCAAGGCCATCGGCGGCGCCGAGCGCATCGCGCGTGTCGCGGTTCTGGCCCATCTTGGCCTTGGCATCGACGCGCGAGACGGTGAAGCGCACGCCGACGATGCCGCGGATCAATGCGGCGATGAACTTTGCCGGCGCGTCGCTGGTCTTCCACTGCATCTCGTACGGACTCTCCTGCTGTGCGGAGAGTTCGGTGACGTGGCGCAGCAGCCAGGCGCCATCCTCGATGACCTCGGCGCGGCCATAGGCATGGACGATGGCGTAGTTCCACGTCGGCACTGCCTTGCCGGCTTCTGCCTTCGACGGATACCAGCCCGGACGAATGTACGCCTCCGGGCCCGAGAAGATCAGCATCGCCTCCGCCTCGGGATTGGCTGCGAGCCGCTTCCAATGCGGGTTCGGACGCGCGAGATGGCATTCGACCACCACCGTCTCGCCCTCCCGCCGCGTCACGGTCGGCAGATGCGTTGCGGTCAGTCCGTCGGAATCGTGGCTGATGAACGCCGCGAACGGATTCGCCTGCATCAGCGACAATACGTCCGCCGGATCGGTCATCTTGAACTGTTCGGGAACGAACATGAGAGCTCCTCGGCGTGGATGAGGAGAGCGTGGGCGTGCCGCTGTCGCGGCTCTTTCGCCCAACGCGTCCCTATTCCATCGTCGTCGCTAGACGCGATCGGTCTGCCAGAACGGCCGCGAAGATTCATAATCGACCTCGGCGCGGCTAAGGCCGATGTCGCGCAGCAGCCGGTCGTCGAGCTCGCCTAAGTGACGGCGCTGACGGGCGCGATCGAGCCAAGTGAATACTTGATCGAAGAGGCGCGTAACGAGGCCGCCGTCGGCCTTGGTCCGCGTGGGACGCACGAAGTAAGAACTCGATTTGTCACTCGCATTGTACCGATACATCTTACATTCTCCAGCATCAGAAACGTTAGATTGTCCCAATTGCCTCCCTGAGCGCGCATATTGTTATTGACATTGTGCGCAGTCAACGCAAACATTGTCCTCATGACAATTTGGATCCCCGACCTTAGCAGTCACCGCGGCCCGCGCTATCTGGCGATTGCGGATGCGCTGGCCATCGACATTCGAAGCAGCCGGCTTTCGCCCGGCGATCGACTCCCCACTCATCGCGAGCTTGCCTATCAGCTAGGCGTGACAGTTGGTACCGTCACGCGCGCGTACGGCGAAGCGGAACGGCGTGGCCTGATCGGCGGTGAGGTCGGCCGCGGCACCTACGTCCGCAGCGACATCGCGGTGCGCGCGAGCATCCGCTCGAACGCTCCGGTGACGAGTACGATCGCCGCCGCCACCGCGCAGCCCAACGTGATCGACTTCAGCATCAACACGCCGACCGATCTCGATGCCGGCGGCGAGTACGAAGGCATGATGCGCGAGACGCTGCGCGAGCTGTCCGGTTCGGCCAGCGCCGGCGCGCTGCTCAACTACCAGTCCAACGGCGGCAACCGTTCGCATCGCGATGCGGGCGCCAAGCTGCTCGCGCAGTTCGGCGTGCGGGTCGATCCCGACCGCGTCCTCATTACTGCCGGCGCGCAGCACGCGATCATGGTGGCGCTGGGCGCGCTGACCGAGCCGGGCGACACCGTGCTGACCGAAAGCCTGACTTGGCCCGGCCTGCGCCGCCTCGGCGACTTCCTGCGCTTCCGCGTGCAAGGGCTGCCGATGGACAAGGACGGCATCCTGCCCGACGCGTTCGAAGCCGCCTGCCGCGGTCGCAACATCAAGGCGCTCTATTGCGTCACCAACCTGCAGAACCCGACCTCGATCGTGGTGCCGGAGCTGCGCCGGCGCGAGCTCGCCGAAGTGGCGCGGCGCTATGGCGTGAAGATCGTCGAGGACGACGTCTATGGCTTCCTGGTACCGAACGCGCCGCAGCCGATGGTCAATTTCGCGCCGGAGCTCGGCGTGTTCTGCAGCAGCGTTTCCAAGTCGATGGCGCCGGGTCTGCGCGTCGGCTATCTCGGCGTCATGACCGACGATTGCACCTTGATCAACGACGCCGTGCGGCACTCGACCTGGCTGGCGACGCCGCTGGCGGCGGAGATCGCCGCGCGCTGGATCCACAACGGCGAGGGCGATCGCATCTCCGCCAAGCGCCGCGACGAATACGCCCGGCGCCAGGCGGCGGCGCGCGAGATCCTGGCCGGCCTGCCCTATTACGGCCATCCGACCGCAATGCACGGCTGGCTCGACCTGCCGGAGGATTGGCCGGCCGACGCCTTTGCGCTGCAGGCCCGCATCCGCGGCGTCGCGGTCTGCCCAACCAGCAGCTTCTCGCTATCGCGCAGCGGCCGCAACGGCATCCGCATCAGCATCAGTGCGCCCGGTTCGATCGACATGGTCGCGCGCGGGCTCGATATCGTCGCGCGCCTCGCGCGTGAAAAGCCGAGGGTGGATTTTTCGCTTGTCTGACGGAACAACGGTGCAGGCGGCCGCCAATATTCCGGCGGCCGCCCCTAGCCGCCGCACGGAAATTCTGGATGGCCTGAAGTCTACGCTCCCCTTCATGGTGGGCGCGGCGCCGTTCGGCGTCATCTTCGGCGCGCTCGCGATCTCGGAAGGCCTCTCGGCGTTTGAGACCATGGCGCTGTCGCTGTTCGTGTTCTCCGGTTCGGCGCAGTTCGTCGCGATCGCGCTGATCGCGGCGGCGACGCCGGCCTGGGTGATCTGGCTCGTCACCTTCATTCTCAACCTGCGGCACACATTGTACGCGGCGACCCTCGTAGGCAACGTTCGCCACCTGTCGGTCGGCTGGCGATTCATCCTGTCGGCGGGACTGACCGACGAGACTTTCGCGGCGATGGAAGACCGCTATCGCCGCCTCGGCGTACACCGCAACAGCCACTGGGCCTATCTCGCCTCGATCGTCGCCATGCACGTCAACTGGAACTGCTGGACCTTGATCGGCATCGCGGTCGGCTCGCAGATGAGCGGTCTTGATGGGCTTGGGCTCGAGTTCGCCGCCATCGCCACCTTCATCGGCATGGTGGTGCAGAAGCTGCGCACGCCCGGCGCCCAGACCGCGGCCGCGGTCGCCGGCATCCTCGCGGCGCTGCTGGCCGCCCTGCCCTATAAGGCCGGCCTCACGATCGCGACCCTGGTTGCGATCGCCGTGGCGGTGATAGTCGAGCGGCGCATCGAAGCGCGCAGGATCCGGGCATGAGCGCGGGCGTCATCATCCTCGGCATGGCGCTGATCAACTTGGCGCTGCGCTGCCCGCTGTTCCTGGTGGCGAACCGCATCCGAATCCCCGGCATCGTCGAGAAGGCGCTGGCGCATTGCCCGGTCGCGGTGCTGACCGCGATCATCGTGCCGGTCGCGCTGCATCTCGACCAGGCGCCGGACGGCAGCGCGTGGCTGAACCCCGACCTGTTCGCCACCATCGCGGCGATCGCCGCCTCGCTGCTCATCCGCAATCTGATGGCGACCATCGCGATTGGGCTCGGTGTCGCGCTGGCTTTGCGTCATCTGGCGATCTTCTGATCGAAGATGCGTGGGCACGGTCGCGTGAAAGGATTCATTCCCGGTCTGTTCTCGAAATGGCGGCCCACTTCCGAACAGATTAAGCCGCTTGGCTAGGGTTTATTAACCCATCCAGGTGCAGAATTTCGCAACTTTTTAACCATGGACGATTGGGCCGACGTCCGATGCAGGGGATGCGTGACCTTGCCGAGCTCGCACGCGAGCTTGCGCGCTGCGCCGAACTCGATACGCAGTTGCAGCTGGTTTGCGACCGGCTCTGCTCGGTCGAGGGCATCGCGCATACCGCCATCACCATCACCGGCTTGCGCGAGCAACCCATGCTGTTCGTCAGCCATGGCACGCCGGAAGCGCTGGAGCGGATCGCCATCGCCTCCGCCTCGATGCCGGACGAGGCGATCCGCTTCGCCATGCCCGAACTCAAGCTGCGCACTGCCGTCATTCAGGGTCCGCAGTCCAACGACCGCGGCAAGATCTTCGCATTCCTGAAATCCGAGCCGCCGTCGCAGACCTGCGAGGATGCGCTGGCGGGAGCCTCGGGCCTGGTACATCTGTGCGTCAGCCGTCAGGCGGCCGCGATGGCACGCCGCTCCGAGCTGCGGCGGGTCGAGGCGCTGCTGGAGAACATGCACAACATCATGGTCTACCAGGGCACGCCGGGCGACGGCCGCTACGGCTTCGTCGGCGGCGCGGTGCGCTGCTGGGGCCGCGACGCGGTCGAGATGATGGGCGCGATCGATCCGAGCTCGCACCTGGCGGACATCGCGACCTGGATCGGCCGCATCCATGCCGACGATATGCCCGCTTATCGCGAGGCCGAACGCCGCCGCAAGGAGCTGGGCGAACCCTACCTCCACGACTACCGCTATGTGCATCCGAAGACCGGCGAGCTGCGCTGGTTCCGCGAATGCGCCTGGGCCGCGCCGGATCCCGAGCGTGGCCGGGTCTATTGGGACGGCTTCGTGCTCGACATCACGGACCAGAAGCGCGCCGCGGTCCGCCTCACCGCCAGCGAACAGCAAGCTGCCGCCGTGCGGCGCGAGTTGCTGGACGCCACCGACGGCATGACCGATGGCCTGGTGTATTACGCGCCGGATGGGACCTTGCGGTTCTGTAACCAGATCGCGCGCTCCTATCTTGGCATCGCCGCCGATACCAACATCGAGACGATGACCTTCGACGACGTCCTGCGCCTGGAACTGGAAGCTGGCCAGGTCGTATCGGCCCTAGGGCATTCCGGAGCGCAGGAGGAGGAATGGACCCTGCAACGCAGCCAGCAGCATCGCAGCGGCCAGGGTCACGTCGAGATGCGCATGCTGAACGGCGGCCACCTGCGCATCAGCGACCGCCGCACGCGGCTCGGCGGCATGGTGACGGTCTACACCGACGTCAGCGACCTGGTGGAGCGCGGCGATGAGCTGGCGCGCAGCCAGCGCGAGCTGCGCCTGGCCAAGGAGCAGGCCGAGGTGGCAAGCCGCACCAAGTCGCAGTTCCTTGCCAACATGAGCCACGAGCTGCGCACGCCGCTCAACGCCATCATCGGCTTCGCCGAGGTGATCGAGCGCGAATTCTTCGGGCCGGTCGGCGTCGCGCAATATGCCGGCTACGCTGCCGACATCCATCGCAGCGGCCAGCACCTGCTCTCCCTCATCAACGACATCCTCGACCTCAGCAAGGTGGAAGCCGGCCGGTTCGAGATCGTGGAGCAGGATTTCGCGCTGGCCGAGACCATCGACGAAGCCAAGCGGCTGCTGGACATCCGCGCTCAAAAGGCCGGCCTTGCCCTCAGCTCGGACATCGGCGCCGACATCGCGCGCGTCTATGCCGACCGCAAGCTGGTCGCCCAGGCGCTGCTGAACCTGCTCTCCAACGCGGTGAAGTTCACGCCGGCCGGCGGCTATATCAACATTGTCGCGAAGCGTGAGGCCGGCGTCGGCGACTTGTTGATCAGCGTCAGCGACACCGGCATCGGCATGGAACCGGACGAGATCCCGCGCGCACTCGAGCCGTTCGGCCAGATCGACGGCACCCTCGCCCGCCGCTACGACGGCACCGGCCTTGGCCTCACCATCACCAAAGCATTCGTCGAGATGCACGGCGGCGCCCTCACCCTCGACAGCGAAAAGGGCCGCGGCACCACCGCCACCATCCGCCTGCCCGGCTGGCGGTGCCGCCAGTGGAACGTCGGACGCACCGCCCGCGGGCGCTGATTTCGCCCAGCAGAGCACCAGGTCTATGAACCTATATTATGTGGAGAATGCCACATAATTAGGCAGTTCTGCGCGGCAAGATCGGCAATTTTCGCCAAGTCTTAGGATTCTGTTTCCAGCAGCTTGCGGCCCCGCACCGGATCGCGCCGGCGCGCGTTGAGCAGCCTGGAGACAGCCATGACCGATCTGATCGGCACCGCCGCCAATGACACCCTCATCGGCTCCGACGCCAGCGACATGCTGAACGGCCTTGTCGGCGCCGACAAGATGAGCGGCGGCGCCGGCGACGATGTCTATGTCGTCGACGATAAGGCCGACGTAGTGACGGAACTCGCCAACAAAGGCTTCGATCAGGTCAATTCCTCCATCTCCATGACTCTGGGCGCCAATCTCGAGGATCTCCTGCTGATGGGCGGCGCCACCAACAGTACTGGCAACGCGCTTGGCAATCTGCTCGCCGGCAATCACCTGAACAACAAGCTGGATGGCGGCGCCGGCAACGATGAGCTCGCCGGCAACGCTGGCGACGACACGCTGGTCGGCGCTGCCGGCAATGACGTCCTGTTCGGCGGCCTCGGCAATGATCTGCTGCAGGGCAACGACGGCAACGACGCGCTGGTCGGCAATGACGGGAGCGACACGCTGATCGGCGATGCCGGCAATGATGCGCTGAGCGGCGGTGACGGCGATGATGTCCTGCAAGGCGGCGCCGGCAATGACGACATCAGCGGCGGCGCCGGCAACGACATCATGCAGGGCGGCGTCGGCAACGACACCTACGAGATCGACAGTGCCGCCGACAAGGTCACCGAGGCCGCCGGACAAGGCACGGATGGAATCCTGTCCACCATCTCGTTCGATCTTTCGGCCGCAGGGGCCAATATCGAGAATCTGAGCTTGTTCGGCGCCGGCGACCTGGTCGGCATCGGCAATGCGCTCAACAACGCCATTTCCGGCAATGACGGCAGCAACGTCCTCAGCGGTGGCGGCGGCAACGACTTGCTCCACGGCAACGGTGGACAGGACGTGCTGACCGGCGAAGCGGGTAACGACGCGCTCACCGGCGGCGCGGGTAACGACGTCCTCAAGGGCGGCGTCGGCAACGATACGCTCGACGGCAGCACGGGTAAGGACACGCTTGTCGGCGGCAAGGGCGATGACGTGTACGTCATCAGCCAGGTCATCGACACCGACACGATCGTCGAGAACGCCGGCGAAGGTATCGACGAGATCCGCTCCGTCCAGAGTGTCGACCTGACGGTCCTTGCCAACATCGAGAACGCCACCCTCACCGGCGACCTCAGCACCGACGCGATCGGAAACGCGCTTGGCAACATCATTACGGGCAACAGCGGCGACAACAAGCTGGAGGGCGGCGACGGCAACGATACGATTAATGCCGGCCTGGGCGAGGACACGCTGATCGGGGGAGCCGGCAAGGACATCCTGACCGGCGGCGAAGGCAACGATGTCTACCATGTGGATGCGCTCGACCAGGTAGTCGAGAAAGCCAACGAAGGCAACAACGACCAAGTCATCGCGAGCGTCAGCTACACGCTTAGCGCCAACATCGAAACTCTGGTGCTGCTGGACGGCAATATCGACGGCACCGGCAACGCCCTCCAGAACAGCATCTTCGGTACAGCTGGAAACAACGTGCTCAGCGGCGGGCACGGCGATGACTTTCTGTTCGGCGATGCCGGAGACGACACCCTTGTTGGCGGCGCGGGAAGCGACAACCTGTTTGGTAGTACCGGCAACGATGAGATGCAGGGCGGCACGGGCAATGACTCCTACCACGTCGACAGCGTGGACGACAAAGTGGTCGAAGCCGCCGGCCAAGGCACCGACCACATTTCCTCCTCTGTGTCATTCGACCTGGCGGCCAATGGCGGCAACGTCGAGAACCTCGATCTCGCCGGCGCCGCGGACCTCGCGGGACTTGGCAACGCAGTCGGCAACACGATCTTCGGGAACACCGGCAACAACAACCTGCAGGGTCTGGCGGGCGACGACTTCCTCGGTGGTGGCGCCGGCAACGATTTCCTGTTCGGCGGCATCGGCAACGACACGATAACCGGCGGCGACGGCAAGGACTTCATGCAGGGCGACGACGGCCACGACTTTCTGTCCGGCAATGCCGGCGACGACACGTTGAGCGGCAACGAAGGAAACGACACGCTCGAAGGCGGCAACGGCGCCAACTCGCTCACCGGCGGTCTCGGCAACGACGAATACATCATTGGCGCAACCGGCACCAACACGATCGTCGAACTCGCCGGCCAGGGCAGCGACCGGATTGCCAGCGCACAGTCGATCGACCTTGCCACCGCCGGCCTTGAGAACATCGAGAACCTGACCTTGACCGGCAATGCGGGCCTCGACGGTTTTGGAAACAGCCTCAACAACGTGATTGTCGGCAATGCGGGGAACAACGGTCTGGAAGGTGGCGGCGGGAACGATATCTTGAACGGTGGCGATGGCAACGACGGCCTGAGCGGTGGCGCCGGCAATGATGTCATGGCGGGTGGCAAGGGCGACGACGTTTACGACGTCGACAGCAAGCTCGACAAGGTGACGGAGAATGCCAAGGACGGATTCGATACCGTCATTTCCCGGCTCGCCAGCTACACACTCGGAGCCAACATCGAGAATCTCGTTGTGCTCGCCGCTGGCGCCGCGACCGGCATCGGCAACGCCGTCGGCAACGAAATCGCCGGTAACGCCTTCGACAACGTCCTCGATGGCAAGGAAGGCGACGACAGGCTGGACGGTGGCGAAGGCAGCGACACGCTGCTGGGTGGAGGCGGCGGCGACTCCTTGTTCGGCGGGATCGGCGGCGACGTGATGGCCGGCGGCGCCGGCAACGATGTGTACCACGTGGACAGCGGCGCCGATAAGGTAACGGAAGCAGCCGGGCAAGGGATCGACACCGTGGTCGCCAGGATCGATGTCGACCTTGCCGACAAGGCCTTCGCCAACATCGAGGACCTGCTGCTGGTCGGCGCCGGCGCCCTGAACGGTTCCGGCAACGCCGGCAACAATTTCATCTTCGGCAACGAGGGCGTGAGCAATCTGCGCGGCGAAGGCGGGAACGATGAGATTTTTGGTGGCGACGGCGACGACATGGTCGATGGCGGCATCGGCAACGACACGCTGGACGGCGGGATCGGCAACGACTTCATCGACGGCGGCGCGGGCAACGACACACTCACCGGCGGCAATGGCAACGACGCCCTGACCGGCGGCGGCGGCAACGACGTGCTGGACGGCGGCGCCGGCACCAACGCGCTCGCCGGGAGGGCCGGCAACGATCTCTACGAGCTCGGCAGCGTCGGCACCAACACCATCGCCGAGGGCGCCAATGAAGGCATCGATGAAATCCGGGCGGATCGGAACATCGACCTCCGCGAGCCCAGCTACCTCAATGTCGAAAATCTGACGCTCACGGGCACCAGCAATTGGGGCGCGATCGGCAGCGATGGCGCCAACGTCATCACGGGAAATGGCAGCGACAACTTCCTGGAAGGCAGCGGCGGCAACGATGTTTTGAGAGGCGGCGGCGGCAACGACAGTCTGGATGGAGAAGCGGGCGACGATCGGATGGAGGGCGGCAAAGGCAACGACGAGTATTTCGTCGACAGCGCCAAGGATATCGTCAGGGAAAAAACCAACGAAGGCTTCGATACGGTCTTTTCCACCGTCAGCTACACGCTCGGCGCGAATCTCGAAAAGCTTGTCCTCGATACCGGCGATGATGTCGATGGCACCGGAAACGCCCTCGACAACGAGATCTTCGGCGGATTCGGAACGAACAGGCTGGATGGCGGCGCCGGCAACGACTTCCTCCACGACGAAAACGGCGACGATACGCTGATCGGCGGCGCCGGCGACGATACTCTGAACGGCGGGGAAGGCGACGACGCGATGAGCGGCGGCGCCGGCGACGACACCTACTTCGTCGACGACGCCGGCGACAAGGTCACCGAGCTGGCCGGGCAAGGCAACGACACCATTCGGACTGAGCGCTCCATCGACCTATCCATCGAAGGCGCGCATGTCGAGAACGTCGTTGCCGGCTTGATAAAGAACTACATCATCATCGGCAACGGCCTGAACAACTTCCTCCTCGCCGAAGAAGGCGACAACACGCTCGACGGGAAGGCCGGCAATGACACGCTATCCAGCGGCAACGGAAAGGATACCCTCACCGGCGGCGACGGCAACGACTACCTGGATGGCGGGACCGGCCCCAACCTGCTCAGCGGCGGCAAGGGCAACGACGTCTATGACCTGAGGAGCACCACCGACACGTTGATCGAGCTGGCCAGCGAGGGCATCGACGAGGTGCGCATCGGACTCGCCGACCACATTCTGGCAGCCAACATCGAGAACCTCACCCTCACCGGCGCACTCAGCATCGACGGCCTCGGCAACGCGCTGGCCAACGTGATGGTTGGCAACAGCGGCAACAACCGGCTGAACGGTCTCGCGGGCAATGACATTCTGTCGGGTGGAGCCGGCAACGACCTGCTGGAGGGTGGCCTCGGCAACGATGCCATGAAGGGCGGCGCCGGCAACGACACCTATATCGTCGACAGCCTCGCCGACAAGGTGATCGAGAACGCCAATGAGGGCCGCGACCTCGTCGTCACCGCCCTCGCCTCCTACACCCTCGGCGCCAATCTCGAGGACCTCGATTTCGGCAAGGCGGCAGGCCCCGTCACCGGCACCGGCAACAGCCTGGCGAACCACATCATCGGAAGCGCCAGCGACGACAAGCTCGACGGCCGCGAGGGCGACGACCTGCTGGATGGCGGCGCCGGCAAGGACACGCTGCTCGGCGGAACCGGCAACGACTTCCTGGTCGGAAATGACGGCGACGACGTGCTGAACGGCGACGCCGGGAATGACGTGCTGAGCGGCAATGCCGGCCGGGACGTGCTGAACGGCGGCGCCGGCAACGACGACCTGTCCGGCGATGATGGAGACGACATCATGATCGGCGGAGCCGGCAACGACACCTACTCCGTCACCGACGGCGGCGATGTCGTGCAGGAGGCGGTGAACGGCGGCATCGACACCATCTTCACCAGCGTTAACCTGACACTCGGCGCCAACGTCGAGAATGCTGTGGTCACCGGCGGCAACACGACCGTCACCGGCAATGACCTCAACAACCTCGTCGCTGGCGGCGGTGGCGCCGATTCCATCGCCGGCGGCAAGGGCGCCGACACGCTGTTCGGCCAGGCCGGCAACGACTCTGTCGGCGGCGGCGACGGCAATGATGTGATCGAAGGCGGTCTCGGCGCGGATCAACTGAACGGTGGGGCTGGCAACGACCTTTTCCTCTATCGCCTGGGCGGTCAGGCCGATCTCGCTAACCTCGGCGGCGACCTGATCATCGGGTTCGAAGCCGGCAAGGACAAGATCGACCTCGTCGACCTGTTCCTGGATTTCGGATTCGACTCGGAAGACGTGATCGGTGACGGCTTCTTGAAGATCGAGGTGGTCGGAGGAAACACTATCCTCGGCTTCGACAGCGACGGCGGCGGCAATGGCTTCGTCACGCTGGCGACCCTGCAGGGAGTCACCAATCTCGGTTTGAGCGACCTGCTCTATCCATCGCCATCCATCGTGTAGGGATGCATCCGCTTCCGCACCGAGCACAAATGTGCGTCGCTACAACGGCATTCGTGCCAAGCGCGCAATGCACGATCGCAACCACTGCGCCGCGCTCGTGTTCAATCATTCGTGTTCTTGTGATGTAGGTCACACGAGACTCTCGGACAACCCGATAGCCTCATGCATATTGACTCTGCGCAGCACAAAAATTTGAAACGGAATATGAATCGACACCATCCAAGAAGAGACCGCGCCGGTTCCGCATCTATTTCGTCAGAGGCATCTATGCAGTTCGCGGAACGGCGCATGGAGACGTCGATGATCGCCACGACCACGTTGACTCGATTTCTGAATGGGCGGCACGCCCCCCAAGCTGCCGCTCCCTCCCCGTCATGCCCGATCGCCGACCTCTGGGGATCCGGGAGCTTGACCGCGCAGACGCTCACGGATGAGTCGAGCCCCTTCTCGACCGTGACGGGGAGAAATCAGTTCGCGATGGGGCGGCGCCCGCTCAGCCCGTGGGCGCCGTATCCCTTCCCCGTCACGCCCAGCCGGGCATCCACGAGTACACCGCGCAGACGCTCGGGGATGGTTGAGCTTAGCTCAGCCGTGACGGGGAACCAATCCAGCGATTTGGTGCGACCAGTCGATCAGGTCTGAGAGCGCCGCATCCAAGGCCGCCGGCAGTGCGCGGACGTTCCGCCACGGTTGGCGGCAAATTGCTTTCGCTATGATCTATGTCACATTCTGCGGATTGACTCTGTTGCATATTCCACATTAGCTGAGTGCATCCGCTCATCATAAAAAGAGCAAGCGAGCGGATCACAACAACAAGCGGGACTGACCGGTCGGCACCCCGCCTCGGTATTGGGCAACTTTCGCAGACCGGTCGCTTTCACGGGACAGCCTCATACGCGGTGGGCGCGGCACCCTCGGCGTGTGCATGCATCTCCTTGGCTGCCGCATGTGCAGCTGTGGAGAGCGCAATGGCTATCGTGACCGGAACTGCCGCCAACGACACCCTCGCCGGCACCGCTAATGACGATACACTGAACGGTCTGACCGGCGCCGACAAAATGAGCGGCGGCGACGGCAACGACCGGTATTTCATCGACCAGGCCGGCGACATCGTCACCGAGCTCGCCAACAAAGGCACCTTCGACTACGTCGTCTCCACCTTCTCCACCACCCTGGCCGCTAACGTCGAGTTTCTCGAGCTGGCCGGCGGCGCGCTCGACGGTACCGGCAATGCCGGCCGCAACTTCCTCATCGGCAACCTCTTCGACAACGTCCTGAATGGCGCCGACGGCGACGACCAGATGGTCGGCCACAACGGCAACGACACGCTGATCGGCGGCAAGGGCAACGACCACATGACCGGCAGCGACGGCAAGGACCTGCTGCAAGGCGGCGTCGGCGACGACATCCTGATCGGCGATGGCGGCGAGGAGCTGCAAGGCGGCGTCGGCAACGACACCTACATCCTGTTCGACGTCGGTGACAAGATCGTGGAGCTCGCCGGGCAAGGCATCGACGCCATCAGCACCGAATCCGCATTCGACTTGTCGGTCGCCGCCGCCGCCAACATCGAGAATCTCTCCTTCTTCACCAACGTTGGCGCCACGGGTTCCGGCAACGGACTGAACAATGTCATCGAAGGCGCCAACGGCAATGACTCACTGGACGGCGCGGCCGGCAACGACACGCTGATCGGCGGATTTGGCAACGACACGCTTGCGGGCGGCATCGGCGACGACAAGCTGGATGGTGGCAACAGCAACGATTCGCTCTCCGGTGGCGATGGCAACGATACGCTCGATGGCGCCATCGGCAATGACTCGCTCGTCGGCGGCGATGGCGACGACCTGCTGAATGGCGGCGAGAACACCAACCAGCTCGCCGGCGGCAAGGGCAACGACGTCTACGTCGCCGACTTCGGCCACGACGCGATCACCGAGCTCGCGAACGAGGGCACGGACGAGATCCGCTCCATCGTCGACGTCAACTTGGCGATCGCCAGCCTCGCCAGTATCGAGAATATCACCCTGACCGGCACGTTGAACGCCGCCGCCACGGGCAACGGGCTCGACAACGTCCTGACCGGTAACGGCAACACCAACCGCCTGGACGGCGCCGACGGCAACGACACGATCAATGGCGGGGCCGGCGATGACGATTTGATCGGCGGCAAGGGCAAGGACGTCATGGTGGGTGGCCAAGGTGACGATACGTACTATGTCGATGCACTCGACCAGGTCACGGAAAAGGCCGGCGAAGGCACTGATATGATCGTCACCAACGTGACGACAATCCTCGGCGCGAACTTCGAGGATCTCTCGCTTGAAACCAATGACGACGTCAACGGCACCGGCAATGCCGCGGACAATGCCATGGGAGCCGGCGACGGCAAGAACAGGCTCGAGGGTCTTGGCGGCAACGATCGCCTCTTTGGCAGCGGGGGAAACGACACCCTCGTCGGTGGAGCCGGCAACGACGACCTCGATGGCGAAACCGGCGACGATGTCATGGAAGGCGGCGCCGGCAATGACACCTACATCTATGATGCAGTGGGGGACAAGATCGTCGAGCAGGCGGGCCAGGGAATCGATCAGATTCGCACCTGGATTTCGATCGACCTCACGGCCGTCAGTGAACACGTCGAGAAGGTGCTGATCTTCTCGAGCGCGAATACCAAGGTCACCGGCAACGCCCTCAACAACGAAATCCTCGGCGCCAATGGCGATGACACTCTGATCGGTGGCGACGGCAACGACACGCTGGACGGCGGAGCCGGCCCCGACGTGTTGGCCGGCGGCGCCGGCAACGATATCTACCTAGCCACTGACGAAGACACGATCACGGAGGCCGCGGGCCAGGGGATCGACGAGATCCGAAGCATCTTCGGTTTCTTCATGGCCGACCACGTGGAGAATTTCACGCTGCTCGGCGGCTCGCAGGACGTCGACGGCAACGGACAAGCCAACCTCATCACCGGCGCGGCGGGCAACGACAGCCTCAACGGCGGCACCAACAACGACACGCTGATCGGTGGCGTTGGCAATGACCGGCTGCAGGGCGGCACCGGCAATGATCTGCTGATCGGCGGCAAGGGCGACGACAGCTACGAGGACACCGATCTGGGTGACAAATACGTCGAGAAGGCCAATGAGGGCATCGACACCGTCTCCATCTTCCGCAGCTTTACGCTCGCTGCCAACTTCGAGAACCTGACCCTGTTGGACCTCGGCGGTAACGCCAGCGGTACCGGCAACGCCGCCGGCAACACGATCATAGGCAACAGCTTCGGCAACAAGCTGGACGGAAAGGGCGGCGACGATTCCCTATACGGCAACGACGGCAATGACACGCTCCTTGGCGGCGACGGCAACGACGTTGTGTTCGCGGGGAACGACAATGACTCGCTACAAGGTGGCGCCGGCAACGACTATCTCGCTGGCGACGCCGGCAACGACACCATGCAAGGCGGCGCCGGCAACGACCAATACATCGCCTACGACGCCGGAGACGTGGTGATCGAGGCGGCCGGCCAGGGAACGGACACGGTGTACGTCATCGCGGATCTGGACCTCGCCTCCGCCGCCTTCAAGAACATCGAGAACGGCTCTCTCGAGGGCACGGGGGACCTCAAGCTGCACGGAAACGACGGCGCGAACAAGCTGGTCGGCAATTTCGGCAACAACGTCATTGGCGGCCGTGGCGGCAACGACACCATCATCGCCGGCGACGGCAACGACCTTGCCTCCGGCGACGAGGGCAACGACACGATCGATGGCGGCGCCGGCAACGACGATCTCAGCGGCGGCAACGGCAACGACCAGATCGAAGGCGGGCTCGGCAACGACATCGTGTCCGGCGGCGCCGGCAACGACGTGGTGAAGGGCGGCGACGGCGACGATCTGGTAGAGGGCTTCGACGGCAACGACTGGCTGGAAGGCGGCATCCTCGGCACCAATCACCTGATCGGCGGCAAGGGCAACGATATCTACGTCCTCGAGGGCGTGGACACAGTTACAGAGCAGTTCGACCAAGGCATCGACGAGATCCGCTCGCAGATCTTTCTCAATCTCAGCCTGGCGGCGATGGCCAACGTCGAGAATGCCACCCTGCTTGGCAGCGACAGCCTCGATGCGACCGGCAACGTGTTCGCGAACGTCCTCACCGGCAATAGCGGCGACAATGAGCTGGCCGGCGGCGTCGGCAACGACACACTGATCGGGGGATTGGGCAATGACACGCTGAATGGCGGAACCGAAATCGACAAGATGACCGGCGGCCAGGGCAACGACACCTATTTCGTCGACAGCGCTAAGGACAGCGTGACTGAGAACGCCAAGGAAGGCAGCAATGACCTGGTCGTCTCGGCGGTCAGCTATGTGCTAGGCGCCAATCTCGAGCGCCTCAGCCTGAACTCGAGCGGCAACATCAACGGCACTGGCAATGCCCTCGACAATCACATCGGCGGCCTCGACGGCGACAACAAGCTGGACGGCGCGGCCGGCAACGACGAGATCCTCGGTCACGAAGGCGAGGACACCCTGATCGGCGGCGCCGGCAACGACACGCTCGAAGGCGGGGAAGGCAATGACCTAGTGGTCGGCGACGCCGGCAACGATACCCTCGACGGCGGGGACGGCAATGACACGATGAAGGGCGGCGCGGGCAACGATCTCTACGTCGTCAACGGCGCGCAGGACCAGGTGGCCGAGGCGGCCGGCCAGGGCACCGACAGCATCGTGACTTTTGTCTCTTTCGACCTTTCCACCAAGGGCTTGAATGTCGAGAACGCGCGTTATGTGGACATGGGCAGCGCCGTTCTCACCGGCAACAACCTCAACAATGAGCTCATCGGCAACGCCGGCGCCGACACGCTGATCGGCAACGCCGGCAACGATACGCTCGAGGGCGGCATCGGCGGCGACACGATGACCGGAGGCACCGGCAACGATGTCTATCTCGTGTTCGGCGCAGATACGATCACTGAGCTGGTCGGTGGAGGCATTGACGAGATCCGTAGCCTGACCGGCATGACTCTGGGCGCCAATATCGAGAACCTGACGCTGCTCAGCGGCATCGGCGCGACCCTCGAAGGCAACGAACTCGCCAACGTGCTCAAAGGCAACTCCGGCAGTGACGATCTGCATGGCAACGAAAGCAACGATACGCTGATCGGCGCGGAGGGAAACGACCGTCTTGACGGCGGCACCGGCAAGGATGTCATGCAGGGCGGCAAGGGCAACGACACCTATCACGTCGACAACATCGGCGACATCATCATCGAAAACGCCAACGAAGGCCTTGAAGAGGAGGTCATCACCACCCTCGCCAAGTATACGCTGGGCGCCAATCTCGAAGACCTCACCTTCCTGACCGCGGCGAACAACGTCGGCAACGGCAACGCGCTCGACAACGGCATCGAGGGCCGGGCGGGCAACGATAAATTCGACGGCAAGGCGGGCGACGATAGCCTGCACGGTCTCGCGGGCAACGATACGTTGTTGGGCGGCGACGGCGACGACTTCCTGGTAGGCTATGAGGACAACGACCAGCTCGACGGCGGCAATGGCAACGACTTGCTGAGCGGCTTGAGCGGCAACGACACGCTCAAGGGCGGCGCCGGCAATGACGAGCTGTTCGGCGAGGCCGGCGACGATCTCCTGATCGGCGGCACCGGCGACGACACCTACTACGTGGAGGACAGCGGCGATGTCATCCAGGAGGCCGCGAACGGCGGCACGGACACCATCCGCGCCCTCATCACTCTCAACCTCGGCGCCAACATCGAGAACGCGAACCTGGAGGTCGGCAGCATCACCGTCACCGGCAACGCCCTCGCCAACGTCATCAACGGGTCGGTCGGCGAGGACGAGATCATCGGCGCCGGCGGCAATGACCTGCTTTCCGGCGGCCTCGGCAATGACACCCTGAACGGTGGCGATGGCGATGACGTGATCGAGGGCGGCCTGGGTGATGACACGTTGAGTGGCGGCGCCGGCAACGACGTCTTCCTCTATCAGCTGGACAACGCTGGCGCCCTGGCACAGCTGGGGGAGGACTTCATCAGCGGGTTCGAGGTCGGCAAGGACAAGATCGACCTCTACGACCTGTTCCAGGAGTTCGACATCTTCTCGGCGGATCCGATCGCCGAGGGCTACCTGAAGTTCGAGCCCGCCGGCGCCAACGTGATCCTGCAATTCGACAGCGACGGTGGCGGCGACGACTTCGTCAACCTTGTATCGCTGGTCGGCCCACCCAGCCTGACGCTGGCCGACATCATCTATCAGCAGGCTCATCTGCCGGCTTGAGATGCCATGAGACTCGCTCGGCCGCGGCGCGTTCGCCGCGGCCGAGCGCATTCTCGCCGATTCCCGGCGCGGTGCTGGGGGTGCGATCAAGCGGTGAGCCGCGCGACCATCGCCTATCAAATCACTTTTGATGCATTTTTGAGAGCCGCTACAACCTTTGGAAATTACTCGGGGTTTCGGCTGTTTCGCCTTAGAATGTGCAGAATCTGACCAACTCTCCACAGTCTGGCGGTTGACTTTGGGCCATTTAGCCCATAAATCGCCCGCCACGCGGATTTGGGCTGTGGAGGTTGTGGCAATCACAACATAGATCCAAAGACCGGGCCGAGACGGCCTGAGGGGCACAAACGGTCAATAAAACTACTAAAGCGTGCGGGCCGAGCGGCGGCAGCCGCGGCGCACGAGGGCTGACTGCTGCCGATTGTGGAGAGGGATATGGCTGACGTTACCGGAACCGCCGCCAACGACGTGCTCGCGGGGACCAACGACGACGACACGCTGAACGGGCTGCTTGGCGCGGACAAGATGGCGGGCGGCGACGGCAATGACACCTACTTCGTCGACCAGGCCGGCGATGTGGTGACAGAGCTCACCGACAAGGGATTTTTCGATCGGGTCCTCACGACCGTCTCCACGACGCTCGCCGCAAACGCCGAAGTTCTTGAGCTGGTCGGCGGAGCGCTCAACGGCACCGGGAACAAGCAGGAGAATGTCCTGCTTGGCAACAGTTTCGACAACACGCTCGATGGCGGTGACGCGAGCGACCTGCTGTCGGGCGGACTCGGCAAGGATACCTTGATCGGAGGCAAGGGCGACGACTACATCGCCGACCGCAGCGGCGAGAACCTTCTGCAGGGCGGCGCCGGCAACGATACCCTCGTCGGCCTCAACGGCGACAACGTCATGCAGGGTGGCGCCGGCGATGACCGATACTACGTCGACAGCGCCAGCGATCAGGTTATCGAACAAGCCGGCCAGGGTACCGACGTCGTCTTCACGTCCCTCTCGTTCGACCTTTCGATCAATGGCACTCAGGTGGAGGAGCTGTATCTCACCGGCTCGAAAAACCTGGACGGCACAGGTAACGAGCTCGCCAACTACATCACCGGGAACGACTACGAAAACAAGATCGACGGCCGCGGCGGCAACGATACCCTCAACGGCGGCGAGGGCAACGACGCACTGATCGGCGGCGATGGCAACGACGACCTGGACGGCCAGGACGGCGTGGACACGCTCAATGGCGGAATAGGCAACGACGTCTACCACATCGCCGACAATGACTACGTCATCGACGAATCCGGCGTGGACGAGGTCATTAGAGAAGACAGCATCGAACTCGGCGAACTCGGCGCATACGACGACAACAATGTGTATGTTCCCGCCGCCATCGAGCGCCTGACTCTCGACGGCACCGGCGACTACTCCGGCGGAGGCAACACGCTTGACAACACCATCAACGGCAATCGGGGCAATAACGAGCTGCGCGGCTACGAGGGCAACGACACGCTGTTCGGCGGCGACGGCGCCGACACGCTCACGGGCGGTGCCGGCAACGACGCCATGGTCGGCGGCAAGGGTGACGATACCTACCGGATCGACAGCAAGACTGAAACCGTGACGGAAAACGCTGGCGAGGGATATGACACCGTCGTCGCCGAATTCAGCTATTCCCTCGGCGCGAATGTCGAGGGCCTGGAACTCGGAGACGGCAACGTCGACGGCACAGGCAACGCGCTCGACAACTTCCTCAGCGCCGGTAGCGGCAATAACCAGCTGGACGGTGCCGCTGGGAACGACAACATCGAGGGTGGCGACGGCAACGATACCCTGCTGGGTGGAGCCGGGAACGACACCCTCTATGGCGGCGATGGAAACGACAGCATTCTGGGCGGCGACGGCGACGACTACCTGCAGGGCAACAACGGCAGCGATACGATGGTCGGCGGCGCGGGCAACGACTTCTACGAAGTCGACACCGCCAGCGATGTCGTCACCGAAAAATCCAACGAAGGCAACGACACCGTTCGCGCCGCGATCGACTATAAGCTCGGCGATGCGGTCGAGAACCTCAACTTTGCCGACGGAGGCAGCTTCAAGGGCGAAGGCAACGCCCTGAGCAATGTCCTGGCCGGTAACGCAGGCAGCAACCTGTTGCTTGGCTACGGCGACCGCGACGCCCTGTTCGGGAATGGTGGCAATGACACCCTTTTCGGCGGCGACGGCAATGACCGCCTCGAAGGCGGGGTCGACAATGATGTGCTGACCGGTGAATCTGGGGACGACACCCTTGACGCCGGTACCGGCGCAAACACGCTGACCGGAGGTACTGGCAACGATACCTACATCGTCGTGCTCGGGACGAACACGATTGTCGAGATCGCCGGCGAGGGCCTCGACACTGTCGTTAGCGATGAGAACACCAACCTTGCGCTCGGCAATCTCGTCAACATCGAGAACCTGGTTCTGACCGGTGACGCCGCGATCGAAGGGCGCGGCAACGGCTTCAACAACGTCATTACCGGCAATGATGCCGACACCGACCTGTTTGGCGCGCTGGGCGACGATACGCTGTCCGGCGGCGCAGGCGCCGACCGGCTCTTCGGCGGCGGCGGGAAAGACAAGATGTCGGGTGGCGTGGGTGATGACTTCTACGTCGTCGATGACCTGGGCGACAAGGTCGAGGAAAAGGCGGGCGAAGGCTTCGATACTCTTCGCAGCACCCTTTCCACCTACGTCCTGGACGCCAATGTTGAGAACTTGGAGTTCGATACCGCCCCCGGCGTCAACGGCACGGGCAATGCGCTCGCCAACAACATCTATGGCAGTTCCGGAAACGACGTGCTGGATGGCAAGGCCGGCGATGACTACGTGTACGGCTTGGAAGGCCACGACACGCTGATCGGTGGCGATGGCAATGACCTCTTATATGGCGGCGACGGCAACGATGTCATGACCGGCGGCAAGGGCAACGACATCTACTATGTCGACAACTCGAACGACAAGATCGTGGAGCTGGCCGGACAGGGAACCGATCTGATCTTCTCGGACGTCAACCTGAGCCTCTCCGACAAGGCTTTCCTGAATATCGAAAATCTGGCGCTGCAAGGCACGGGCGAACTCAACGCCATCGGCAACGCCCTTGCAAACACGATCACCGGCAATGGCAGCCGCAATATCATCACCGGTGGGGCGGGTAATGACCGGCTCGACGGTGCCGCAGGCAACGACCAGCTCGATGGTGTCTTCGGTGACGACTCCCTGCTTGGCGGCGCAGGAAATGACACGCTGTTCGGCCATGACGGCCGCGATATCCTGTCCGGTGGAGAAAACGACGACTTTCTTTACGGCGAGGCCGGCCACGACGTCCTGGACGGCGGCGGAGGCGTCAACAAGCTGCATGGCGGTGTCGGCAACGACGTCTATATCGTGAGCGGCGGCACCGACACGATCGAGGAGGCCGCAAACGGCGGTATCGACGAGGTTCGTGCAGACCTGGCTTGGTCGCTCGCCGCATTGGCCAATGTTGAGAACCTAACCCTGACCGGCTCCGACTCCATCAACGGCACCGGCAACGCGCTCGCCAATGTCATCAAGGGCAACGACAACGCCAACTCGCTCCGTGGCGGCGACGGCAACGACGTCCTGTTCGGCGGTGCCGGCGAGGATTTTCTGTACGGCGAAGGCGGCAATGACAAGATGGTCGGTGGCGCGGACAACGACTTTTACTATGTTGATAGCGCGAAAGACACGGTCGTCGAGAGCAAGAACCAGGGCTACGACACTGTCCATTCCGCCATCAACTACACGCTCGGCGCCAATGTCGAACAGCTCGTCATCGACGGCACTGGCGATACGAAAGGCACCGGCAACGCCCTCGACAACCTCATCGAAGGCAACGACGGCAAGAACAAGCTGGATGGCGCTGCCGGAAACGACACGCTGTATGGCAACGGTGGCGATGATTCGCTGATCGGCGGTCTTGGGAAAGACCAGCTCTCTGGCGGCGCCGGCAACGACACGATGAGCGGCGGCGCCGGCGACGATACCTATCTCGTCGAAGACGACGGTGACAAGGTCACCGAGCTGGCGGGGCAAGGCATCGATACCATCCTGACCTCGCGGTCTTTGGACCTGTCGATCGAAGGGGCCAATGTCGAGAACCTGAAGGCTTACAACCCAAAGAACTACACGCTCATCGGAAACAGCCTCAACAACACGATCACGGCCGAAAGCGGGACAGATCTCATCGACGGCCGGGCCGGCAATGACAGCCTGCTCGGCGGCGAGGGCAACGATACGATTCACGGCGGCGCGGGGAACGATCGTCTTCTTGGTGGTGACGGCGATGATTGGCTAGAGGGCGACGACGGCAACGATACGCTGGTCGGCGGCGCCGGCAACGATGTCATGATCGGCGGCAAAGGTGACGATACCTACGAATACAAGGATGGCGACGAGTTTGGCGAACTCGAAGGTCAGGGCATCGATACCGTTGTCACGAACCAGAACTACTCCCTCGGCAACCATCTCGAGAATGTCATTCTGATCGACGTCGGCAACTACAACGTCAGCGGCAACGAACTGGCAAACGTGATCACCGGCAATGAAGGCGACAATCAACTGAACGGCTATGGCGGCAACGACCTGCTCATCGGCGGTGCCGGTGACGACGTGCTCATCGGCGAGGCGGGCAAAGACACCCTGCGCGGTGGCCAGGGCAGCGACTTCTATTATGTCGACGACGTGGGCGACAAGGTCATCGAGAATGTCGGCGAGGGAGACCTCGATTCTGTCCTGACGACGCTCACGAGCTACACGTTGGGCAAAAATGTCGAGCAGCTCTCCTTCGAGGTCGCAACAGCCAGTGTTGTTGGAAACGGCAACGAACTGGCCAACACGATCTTCGGCGGCGGGGGTAGCGACACGCTCGACGGAAAGGCTGGGAACGACTTCATCGATGGCGAGGGTGGCAATGATTCGCTGATCGGCGGCATCGGGGACGACGAACTCAATGGCTCGACCGGCAACGACACGCTGAATGGCGGCGCCGGCAACGATACGCTGACTGGCGGAACCGGCAAGGATCTGATGATCGGCGGGGCGGGCAACGATACCTACCTGGTCGACGACGCTGGCGACGCGGTCCAGGAGGCCGCGAACGGTGGCATCGATGCCATCAGCACAAGGATCAGCATCACCCTCGGCGCCGACATCGAGAATGGATATGCCGAGATCGGCGGGCTGACGATCAGCGGCAATGCGCTCAACAACCTCATGAGTGGCTCCAGCGGAGCGGATACGCTTCACGGAGAAAACGGCGCAGATGTGCTGCACGGCCAAAATGGTGCCGACATCCTGAACGGCGGTGCCGGCAACGACGTGATCGAGGGCGGGCTCGGCGTCGACAAGCTGGACGGCGGCGCCGGCAGCGACCTCTTTCGCTATCGCCTGGAGAATCCTGCCGACCTCAATAACCTGGGGGGTGATCTCATCACCGGGTTCGAGGCCGGCAAGGACAAGATCGATCTCTACGATCTGTTCGTCGATTTCGAGATATCGGTGGAGGACGTGATCGACTCCGGCGTTTTGCGTCTCGAGGTCGACAACGGCAACACGCTGCTGCAGTTCGACAAGGATGGCGGCGCCGACAGCTTCGTGACGCTGGCGACGCTGCAGGGCGTCACGGATGTCACCCTGGCGGACCTGATCTATCCGCAGAACAGTTCGATCGTGTGAGCTTGGGCGGCGCGCTTGTCAGCCCACGGCGCGCCGCTCTCTCCCCGTCATGCCCGGACTCCGCGGTCCGGGCATCCACGAGTTAACCGCGCAGACGCTCGTGGATGGCTGGCCCCAGGCCGGCCGTGACGGGGAGAAAGTTCTCCCGCCTCCCGCTTGACCGGTCCGACTCGCCGCGCCGTCCGCCAGCGTCCGGCTGGCACGCCGCCGACGTTCCCGGTTAAGGCGCCCGGATTGATGGAATTACGTCAAGATACCGGCCAAGCGCCCTATGACGGCTGTCACAACCAGCGCGTCGATGGTTGGCATGCTGCGTGTATTGTGGAAGGATTCAACCACTACCAGTAAGTCTGCGTTCGGGGACACGGGGACATAGGACCGGATCATTGGATCCGCCCACACTCCCACGTCGGAGGGGCGCAATCCGCACGATCCGCTGAACTAGCGTCATGGCCGAAGATTCGCGGCAGTCTTCGGCGCATACGGCTCCCGGATTGCCGCCTTGGGGAGAGGGCGCATGTTCACCAAGATCGGGACCGGCGGCAACGATGTGCTGACCGGCGGCAACGACAACGACGCATTGGACGGCCTCGCGGGCGCCGACACGATGAGCGGTGGCCCCGGCAACGACACCTACTTCGTCGACCAGGCCGGCGACGTGGTGACCGAGTTGCTCGACAAGGGCACGCAGGACACCATCGTCAGCGTGATCAGTCTCACCCTCTCCGCCAATGTCGAGAACCTCCAACTGGTCGGCGGCGCGCTCAATGGTACCGGCAATGGATTCGACAACGATATCCTGGGCAACAGCCTCGCCAATATCCTGGACGGCGGCGCCGGCAACGATTTGCTGGCCGGGTACGGCGGCAACGACACCCTGAAGGGCGGCATCGGCGACGACCTCCTGATCGGCGGTGCGGGCACCAACCTGCAACAGGGCGGCGCTGGCAACGACTTCCTCGACGGCACAGCCGGCACCGGCAAGCTGGAAGGTGGCACCGGAAACGACACCTATCTCGTCAACGAACTGAGCGACGTTGTCAGCGAGGCCGCCGGCGGTGGCATCGACCACATCATCAGCAGCATTTCCTTCGACCTGTCCGTCAACGGCGCGGAGGTCGAAAAGCTGAGCCTTTCGGGCAGCGCCGACCTCGGCGGCATCGGCAACGCGCTCAACAACATAATCGACGGTGGCAACGGCAACGACGTGCTGTTTGGCGGTACCGGGAACGACGCGATCGATGGCGATCTCGGCAAGGACACCATCAACGGCGAACAGGGTAACGACACACTGACCGGCGGCCAGGGCAACGACAGCCTCACCGGCGGCGACGGCAATGACCAGCTGGATGGCGGGACCGGCACCGATACACTCATCGGCGGCAAGGGCAACGACGTTTATCTCGTGAGCATCGTCGGTGCCGATTCATACGAAGAGAAGGCCAGCGAAGGAATTGACGAGATCCGTTCGTCACTGGACATCGATCTCGCGTTTCAGGCGCCAGGCCAGGAGATTGAGAAGGCGACCCTGACCGGCACTGCCATCAACGCGAACGGCAACGCCCTCAATAACGTCATCACCGGCAATGGCAGCGATAACTTCCTGTTCGGGCTGGTCGGCAACGATACGCTGCTCGGCGGCGACGGCGGCGATTGGCTCGAGGGCGGCGCCAACAACGACCAGATGACCGGCGGCAAGGGCGACGATGTCTACGTCCTCGAAGATGCCGGCGACAAGATCACCGAAAAGGCGGGCGAAGGATTCGACGACGTCCGCACCACCTTCAGCACCTACACGATCGCCGCCAACTTCGAGGCGATGGAGTTCCTTGCCGCAGCCGGCGCGTCAGTCGGCACCGGCAACGCCGTGGACAACATCATGGAGGGCAACGTCTCCGCCAACACGCTGAACGGCGCCGGCGGCGACGACGTTCTGTTCGGCCGCGCCGGCGCCGACAAGCTGGTCGGCGGCCTGGGCAATGATATCCTGACCGGCGAGGAGGATATCGACGACCTGCAGGGTGGCGACGGCAACGATCAGCTCTATGGCGGCAGCGGCAAGGACGTTCTTGCCGGCGGCAAGGGCGACGATCTCTACACGGTCGACGATGACGACGTCATAACGGAGAAAGTCGGCGAAGGCACAGATACGATCGAGGCCATCTTCAGTTTTGACCTCAACGCCGGACCCGCCAATATCGAGAACCTGACCCTGTTGGGCGGCTCCAACTTCACCGGCAAAGGCAATGGGCTCAACAATGTCATCACCGGGAACAACGGCGCCAACACCCTGATCGGCGGCACCGGCAACGACAACCTGGTCGGCAAAGGCGGCGACGACATACTCCAGGGCGAAGACGGCAACGACAAGCTTGAAGGCGGCGACAATGCGGATTCGCTGGAAGGCGGCATCGGCCACGACTTCCTGGATGGCGGAGCCGGCGACGACACCCTGAGGGGCGGCGCCGGCAACGACGTCTACATCATCGGGGTCGGCACCGACACCATCGAGGAAGGTGTTGGTCTAGGCACCGACGAAGCTCGCTCCGGCGCCAACATCGACCTCAGCGCCGTTGCGCTGCAGAACATCGAGAACGCCACCCTCACTGGCTCCGGAACGGCCAATGTCATCGGCAACGGCCTTGCCAACGTCATCACGGGCAATGGTGCTTCCAACAACCTGACGGGTGGCGCCCTCAATGACACGCTCAACGGTGGCGACGGCAACGACTCGCTCGATGGCGGCAGCGGCAACGACAAGATGACCGGCGGCAAAGGCGACGACACCTACGCCGTGGACAGCAAGACGGATGTCGTGACCGAGGGCGCCGGCGCCGGCAACGACACTGTCTTAGCCTTTATCGACTATACGCTCGGCGCCAATGTCGAGGGCTTGAAACTCGCCGACGGCGCCAATACCAAGGGTACCGGCAACACGCTCGCCAACACGATCGAGGCCGGCAACGGGAACAACACGCTGGATGGCGCGGCTGGCAACGACACGATCGATGGCGGCGCCGGCAACGACGTCATCACCGGCGGCGCCGGCAATGACGCGATGTTCGGCGGAGCTGGGAACGACCAGATGAAGGGCGGTCTCAACGACGATGTGTACGTCGTGGACGATGCCGGCGATATCGTCACCGAGCTGGCGGGGCAAGGCAAGGACCTCATCGTTACGTCGCTGTCGACGTTCAACCTGACCACCAATGGCGCCAACGTCGAGGGCCTTATCCACAATACCAGCAGCGACGCCACGCTGACCGGCAACACTCTCGGCAATGTCATCAACGGCAACACCGGCAAGGACACCATCGACGGCAAGGACGGTAACGACAGCCTCAACGGCGGGGGCGCCGCCGACTCGCTGACCGGCGGGGTGGGCAACGACACGCTGACCGGCGAGGACGGCATCGACACGCTCACCGGCGGCCTCGGCAACGACATCTACATCCTGGAAGGTTTCGACGTGGTGGTGGAAGGCGTCAGCCAAGGCACCGACGAGGTGCGCTCCGCTACCGCCATCAACATGACCGGCGCTCTCGCCAACATCGAGAATTCCAAGCTCTTGGCGTCGGCCAGCACCTCGATCCTCGGCAACGATCTCAACAACATCCTGACCGGCAACAGCGGCGGCAACTTCCTGATCGGCGGCATCGGCAATGACACGCTCAACGGCGGCGAGGGCGACGATACGCTGGAGGGCAGCGACGGCAACGACAAGATGATCGGCGGCAAGGGCAACGACGTCTATCAGGTCCTCACCAAGACCGACACCGTCACCGAAAATGCCGGTGAAGGCACCGACAAGGTCTTCGCCTCCATCACCTATACGCTCGGCGGCAATGTCGAGGATCTCAAGCTTGCCACCGCGGCCGACCTCAACGGCACCGGCAACGGTCTCAACAATCGGTTGGAAGGCAACGATGGCAAGAACTCGCTCGACGGCGGCGCCGGCAATGACACGCTCACGGGCGGCGGCGCCGACGATACGCTGATCGGCGGGACCGGGAACGACGTCCTGGGCGGCGATGCCGGCGACGACGACATGCGCGGCAGCCTTGGCGACGACTTCTTTTTGGTCCTGGATGCCGGCGACAAGGTGACGGAACTGGCGGCGCAAGGAACCGACACCATCATCACCAACCTTGCCACCTTCAACCTGACCACCAAGGGTGCGAACGTCGAAAACCTGCTGTTCAGCGGCGTGGTCGTCAACATTACGGCCACCGGCAACAACCTGAACAATTCGATCAACGCCAACGCCAAGGACGACCTCGTCGACGGCAAGGAAGGCAACGACACGCTCGGCGGCGGCGACGGCAATGACACGCTGATCGGCGGCGACGGCAACGATGTCCTCGAGGCGGGCGACGGCACCAATGAACTGAAGGGCGGCAAGGGCAACGACACCTATCATCTGCTGCTCAGTGGCTTCGGCACCAACACCGTCCTCGAGGACGCCGGCGAAGGAACGGATACCGTCGAGACCAACCAGAACCTCGGCGGGCTGGTCGACGAGGTCGAGAATCTCAAGCTGACCGGCACGGATGACCTCATCGGCATTGGCAATCACCATGCCAACGTGATCACCGGCAACAGCGGCAACAACATCATAGTCGGCCTCGGCGGCAATGATACGATGATCGGCGGCGGCGGTAACGACACCTACACTGTCGAGGAGAGTGGCGACGTCATCACCGAGCTGGCAGGTGGTGGCGACGATGACCTGGTCACCAGCTTCGCCGCGAGCTATGCCCTCTCCGCCAACATCGAGCGGCTCGAGTTCGACGGCTCGGTCGTCGGCGCCACCGGCACCGGCAGCGCGACCGACAATTTCATCCTGGGAACTATCGGTAACGACAGTCTGAACGGCGCTGGAGGCAACGACGGCCTCACCGGCCTGGCGGGCAACGATACCTTGATCGGCGGTACCGGTAACGATGGCTTGGACGGCGGCGAGGACAACGACCAGCTGGAAGGCGGCGACGGCAGCGACCATCTTCATGGTGCCGAGGGCGACGACAGCTTGGTCGGCGGCGCCGGCAATGACGAGATGGTCGGCGGTGCCGGCATCGACACCCTGATTGGCGGCGCTGGCAACGATGAGTACTACGTCGACAAAGACGACAAGATCGATGAGGCGCCCAACAGTGGAAACGACCTTATCAGCCAGAACTTCAGCGGGGTGATGCCCGACAATATCGAGGATGCCTATCTGGCCGTCGCCGGGCTCACCGTGACCGGCAATGCCCTGGACAACTTCATGTTCGGCACCGACGGCGCCGACACCATGAACGGCGCTGTCGGCAACGACGTCATCGAAGGCGGCCTGGACGCCGACTCGATGAACGGCGGCGCCGGCAACGACCAGTTCTACTACCAGATCGGCAGTGAACCGGAGCTGGCCATGCTCGGCGGAGATACCATCAACGGCTTCGAGGTCGGCAAGGACACCATCAACCTCTATGACCTGTTCGCCGACTTCGGCATCGAATCGGCGGACCCGATCGCCGATGGCTTTCTCAAGTTCGAGGTGGTTGGATCGGACACCAAGATCCAGTTCGACAGCGACGGCGCCGGCGGCGATGCCGCCGTCACGCTCGCGACGCTGACCGGCGTCATCGGCGTGACGCTCGCGGACGTGATCTACCCGCCTGCGCCGATCGTGCTGTAGCGCGGTTGCACGACCCGCCCAGTTCTCTTGGGCGGGCCACATCTCCTATCCGATCAAGCGGCATTGGGCTCGTGGCACGATCGGCTCCCGTCCGATCGTGCTGCAAGCATGTTCACATCGTGAAAGTGCCCGCACTTTTGTGATTCAAAATGACTGGATCACAATCGCCGCACCTATCATCCTTTGTTGCACGTCGCGTTCGCTTCAAGGCAAAGAGCGTGACGTGTCTGTCTATATGAGACAGGCATCCATCTAACCCGCAGGGCTGGCGGCAGAGCACACGAACGGCGGCAGGCTGCGCGCGCCGATCGTGGAGTCATGTCCATGGAGGGTGACGATGGCCAATATTCCCGGAACTCCCGGCAACGATACTCTGAACGGCACTGGCGAGAATGATACGATTTCAGGGGAAGGCGGCAACGACACGCTGACTGGCGGCGCCGGCAATGACACGCTGGACGGCGGCACCGGCAACGACCGGATGGCCGGCGGCAAAGACAGCGACTTCTATCTAGTCGATAGCACCGGCGACACCGCGACAGAGAAAGCCGGCGAAGGCTTCGACCGGGTCCACAGCACCGTCAGCTTCACGCTCGGCGCCAATATCGAAGTGCTCGAGCTGGAAGGCGGCGACCTCAATGGCGTCGGCAACGCCATCGCCAACACCATCTTCGGCACCGCCGGCGCCAACAAGCTCGCAGGGGGCGCCGGCAACGACTTTCTGTCCGCTAAGGACGGCAATGATATGCTGTTCGGTGATGCCGGCAGTGACGATCTGTCGGGCGGCGTCGGCGACGATACCCTGCAGGGCGGCACCGGCTTCGATGATCTGAGCGGTGGCGCCGGCAAGGACCTGCTAATCGGCGGCACGGGCGACGACATACTCCGGACCGACGGTGACGACACGGCACAGGGCGGCGCTGGCAACGACACCTATAACATTGACAGCGCCAGCACAAAGGTGATCGAGCTCGCCAACCAGGGTATCGACCGGATCGACGCTTCGATTTCAATCGACCTCACCAGCAAAGCCTATGCAAACATCGAGAACCTCATCCTGGTGGGCTTCGACGACCTCACCGCCGTAGGGACTGCCGTCGCCAACGTCATTCAGGGCAGCATCGGCAACAACACGATCCTGGGCGCCGATGGCAACGATGTGCTGAGCGGCTCTCTCGGCAACGATCTCCTGTCCGGCGACGTGGGCGACGACAGCCTGGATGGCGGCGAAGGCAATGACAATCTTCAGGGGGGCGTCGGCAACGACGTCCTGGACGGCGGCCGGGGAGTCGACCGCCTTGAAGGCGGACTTGGAAACGACATCTACGTCGTGGACGACCCGCTCGACGTCATCATCGAGGGCGACAAGGCCGGCATCGACGCGGTGCATGCCTTCGTTAACATCGATCTTGAGGCTACCGGGGTGGAGACCGTTGAGAACATCACCTTGCTCGGCGGGGACAATGCCACTGGCAACAGCCTCGGCAACATCATTACCGGCCACGTCTTCGACAATATTCTGAAGGGTGGCGGCGGCAATGACACCCTGATCGGCGACGGCGGCAACGACACGCTGGATGGCGGAACCGGCAACGACAGGATGGTCGGCGGGGCTGACCACGACACCTACATCGTCGACAGCGCCAAGGACACGATCATCGAAAAGGCCAATGAGGGTCTCGATTCGGTTCGCGTAGCGATCGGGACCTATGCGCTGGGTGCCAATGTCGAAAATCTGGTCTTCGAAGAGACTGCCGGAGCGGCGGTCGGCACCGGCAACGTTCTCGGCAATCAAATATTTGGCACAAGCTTGGCCAACAAGCTGGATGGCCAGACCGGCGATGATGAGCTCGTCGGCCTCGGCGGCGATGACACGCTGCTTGGCGGCGCCGGCAATGACGACCTCTTTGGCGATGCCGGCGACGACAGCCTGAACGGCGGAGCGGGCAATGACCTGTTCGACGGCGGGCTGGGTAAGAATGTCATGGTCGGTGGCAGCGGCGACGACTTCTATTTCGTCTTCAGCGCCGACGACAAGATCGTGGAAGCCGCCAATGGCGGGACCGACACGATCGCCGCAGTCTTCAATATGACCCTCGGTGCCAATATCGAGAACGTCGTGGCCAACGGCCAGCTCGTCATCAACGGCAACGACCTGAACAACGTCATGATTACTGGTTTTGGCCTGATCGCCACGGATACCTTCAATGGCGGCAAGGGCAACGACATCCTGCGCGGCGAGCAAGGCGACGACGTGCTGGCTGGCGAGGATGGCAACGACACGGTCGACGGCGGCGACGGCAACGACACGCTCACCGGGGGCGCCGGAAACGACACGCTCGAGGGCGGCGCAGGCAGCGACACGCTTACCGGCGGGACCGGAAACGACACCTATGTCGTGGCGGACAAGCTGGACACCATCGTCGAGAACCCCAACGAGGGCATCGACACGGTGCAGGCGACTGTCACCGATCTCGATCTCGCCGCGAACGTCGAAAACCTCATCCTGCTCGGGACCGACGACCTCAACGGCGCCGGCAACGAGCTTGCCAACGTGATCACCGGAAACAGCGGCAGCAACATCCTCATCGGCCTTGACGGCAACGACACCATCAACGGAGGGGCTGGAGACTTTGATATTCTTGACGGTGGGACCGGTAACGACACGCTGAACGGCGGAGACGGCGATGATCTCCTGGAGGGCGGGACCGGCAATGACAGGATGACCGGCGGCGCCGGCAACGATATCTACCGGGTCGACAACAGCAAGGACATTGTGATCGAAAGCGCGAATCAGGGAACCGGCGACGCGGTGCAAAGCGCCATCGACTATACCCTTGGCGCCAACCTGGAGACCCTGGTCCTGGTGGGCGATGCGAACCTGAACGGCACCGGAAACGGACTCAACAACGACATCATCGGCAGCCGGGGCAGCAACCTCCTGGTGGGCGGTGCCGGCAACGACACCATCACCGGCGAGATCGGGCCGGTCGGCGGCGACGACACCTTGATCGGCGGCGCAGGCAACGATGGCCTGAACGGCGGCGTCGGCAACGATGTCATGCAGGGCGGCATCGGCAACGACCTCTATGTGATCGACAGCATCGGCGACAAGGTGGTTGAGCTGGCCGGCCAGGGCACGGATACCATCGTTACCGGTGTGATCGACATCGACCTGGCACAGATCCCGAATGTCGAGAACGTCAACCTCACGGGCATGGCCAACCTCCACGTCTTCGGCAGCGCCCTCAACAACCGCATCAACGGCAACGACGTCTCGAACGTGCTGACCGGCGAGGCCGGCAATGACATTCTCGATGGCAAGGGCGGTGACGACCTGATGCGCGGCGGCACCGGCAACGACACCTATTTCGTCGACAGCAAATTCGACTCGGTCGTCGAGAACGAGAACGAAGGCGTCGATCAGGTGCTGAGCTCGGTCTCCTTCACGCTTGATCCCACCCTGGAGAACCTGACTTTGATCGGCATCGATCACATCGACGGCAAAGGTAACAACCTCAATAATGTCATCATCGGCAATGCCGGCCTCAACGATCTGTTCGGCTTTGCAGGCAACGACACGCTGAAAGGCGGAGAAGGAGATGGCAGCGACCTGCTGAACGGCGGCACCGGCGACGATCGGATGACCGGCGAGGGCGGCAACGATATCTACGTGGTCGACAGCGCGAAGGACGTCGTGATCGAGGGGGCCAACCAGGGCCTCGACGTGGTGCAAAGCTTTGTCAGCTATACGCTCGGCGCGAATCTGGAGAGCCTTGATCTGTTCGGCGCCGGGAATCTCACTGGCACCGGCAATGCACTTAACAACTCGATCTCTGGCAACACCGGGAACAATCTCCTGAGCGGGGGTGCCGGTGATGACACGCTCTTCGGCAACCTCGGCAACGATACTCTGATCGGCGGCGCAGGCAACGACGAGCTGTTTGACGGATCGGGAAGCGACCTGATCGAGGGCGGTCAGGGCAAAGATGCCATCTTTGTCGGCGGCGGCGAAGATGCCAGCGACATCATTCGCTATGCCATCAACTCCGCTGCCGAGTTGGCCAATCTGGGCGGCGACGTTATCAGCGGCTTTGTACACGGCGAGGACAAGATCGATCTCAGCGATCTGTTCGATCAATTCAACATCGAAACTGCCGATCCAGTCGGCGGCGGTTTCCTGAAGATCGAGGTGGTGGGCATCAACACCAACATCCTGTTCGACCGGAACGGAGGCGGCGACGGCTTCATCACCTTGGCGACGCTCGACAATGTCACGAACGTCACGATCGACGACCTGATCACGGCTTGACCCTGGAGAATGGCGGCCGCTCTGCTTCCTCGGGCGGCCGCCAACGCGCCTTCATGCTCCACTACACCGTCGAGACCATCAGCGCCTTGATGGTGTGCATGCGGTTCTCCGCCTGGTCGATGGCGCGGCTCAACGGGCCGTCGAACACCTCGTCCGTCGCCTCGATCGCCTCCGGATGCTTGCGCGCGAACTCGGTCTGCAGATTGTGCTGCGCCGGCATGCAATGCAGGAAGAGCGCGCGCGGATTCTCGGTCATCGCCATCGCCTCGCGGTTGATCTGGTAGCCGCGGAAGTCGCGCGCCATCGCCGGGATGTCCCAGTTCCCTTCCATCGGCACCCACATGTCCGCGTACACGGCGTCGGCGCCCAGCAGCCCTTCGCGCATATCGGACGTGACGACGATCTTGGTACGATCGTTGTGCCGCCAGCCGAGCAGCCGGTCGACCAGGCTCGGCTCCGGGTGATGGCCCTTCGGCGTCACCACGCGCAATTCAACGCCGAGCTTCGCCGCCGCCACCATCAGCGACGTCACGACGTTCGCCTTGCCTTCGCCGACATAGGCCATCTTGGCGCCGGACAGCGCGATGCCGTTCTCCTGCAACGTCATGAAGTCGGCGAGCGCCTGGGTCGGATGATGCTGCTCGGTCAGCGCGTTCCACACCGGCACCCCGGCATGCTCCGCCACCTCCTCGATCAGCGGCGTGTCATAGGCGCGGATCGCGATGCCGTCGAACATGCGCCCCAGCACGCGCGCAATGTCCTTGATGCTCTCGCCGCTGCCGAAGCGGATCTCCTGCGGCGACATCGCATGCGCCTGCGCCCCCTCGTCCGCCGCAGCGATCGCGAAGGCGGTGCGCGTGCGGCAGGACGGCCGCTGGAAGATCATGCAAAAGTTCCGGTCGGCGAGGGAGCGCGGGAAAATTCGCGCCCGCTTCTTGCGCTTCAGCTCGATTGCTTGCGACAGCAACGCTTGCACTTGCTCGGGCGAAAATTCCTCGAGCGTGATCAGGCTCATACCTTTCATTGAATTCGACATCTTTATCCCCAGTCGTTGAAGTGAGGGCAAACAGGGGAATGCTGCCACCGATCCGTGACGCTATGGAACTAGGCTGTCGCGATTAATTCACCCGCCATACGTGCATGCATCTCTGCACACCGGAGTGTCTCAGGCTGGAAGAAGTTGGAAGGTTAACGGCTGGGCTCTAGGCCGCTGCTTGAACCGCCGCGACGATGTCCGCGACGACCCGCGCCACCAGGGCCTCATCCTCGCCCTCGCCCATCACGCGGATCAGCGGCTCGGTGCCGGACTTTCGGATCAGCAGGCGGCCTTTGCCGTTGAGCGCGGCTTCCCCCGATGCGATCGCGGCCTTCACCATTGCATTGTCCAGCGGCTGGCCGCTGCGCGCATCGAACCGGACGCTTTTCAGGATCTGCGGCAATGGCGTGAAGACGCGGCCGACTTCGCTCAGCGGACGCTGCTTGTCCGCCAGCACCGCCAGCACCTGCAGCGCCGCCAGCAGACCGTCGCCGGTGGTGGCGAAGTCGCTGAGGATGATATGGCCGGACTGCTCGCCGCCGACATTGCAGCCGGTCTTGCGCATCTCCTCCAGCACGTAGCGGTCGCCGACCGGAGCCCGCCACAGCGTCAACCCCTGCCCCGCCAGCGTGCGCTCCAGTCCCAGGTTGGACATCACGGTCGCGCAGATGCCGCCGGCTTTCAGCTTCTGGCCGGCATGCCAGGACAACGCGATCAGCGCCATCAGCTGGTCGCCATCCAGGACCGCGCCCTTCTCGTCCGCGACGATCAGCCGGTCGGCATCGCCGTCGAGCGCGATCCCGAGATCGGCGCCATGCGCCACCACCTGACTCCGCATGGTCTGCGGATGGACGGCGCCGCACTGCTTGTTGATGTTGGTACCGTTGGGCTCGCAGGCGACCGCAATGACCTCGGCGCCCAGCTCCCACAGCACCGTCGGCGCGACCTTGTACGCGGCGCCATGGGCGCAATCGACCACGATCTTGAGGCCACTCAGGTTGCGGCCCTTGGGGAACGAGGACTTGACGAACTCCATGTAGCGGCCCGGCGCGTCGTCGATGCGCTTGGCGCGGCCGAGGTCGGCCGAGGGCGACAGCGCCTTGGAGAAATCGTTGCGCTCCATGCGCCGCTCGATCTCCAGCTCGATCGCGTCGGAGAGCTTGTAGCCGTCCGGTCCGAACAGCTTAATGCCGTTGTCTTCATAGGGGTTGTGCGAGGCCGAGATCATGACTCCGAGATCGCCGCGCATCACGCGCGTCAGCATCGCGATCGCCGGCGTCGGCAGCGGACCCAGCAGCATCACGTCCATGCCCATGGACAGGAAACCGGAGGTAAGCGCGGTCTCCAGCATGTAGCCCGAGAGCCGCGTGTCCTTGCCGATGATGACGCGATGCCGGTGGTCGCCGCGCCGGAAATGCGCGCCCGCCGCCAGCGCCAACTGCAGGGCCGTCGCCGCCGTGATCGGCTCGCTATTGGCCTGGCCCCTGACTCCATCCGTCCCGAACAGCTTGCGCGCCATGGCGGTTTCGGCGACTCCCCTGTGACAGTCCGATTCTATCGGCCGTTATGACCGAATTGCGGCGAAGCGCCAAGCGCCGCCCGGCAGGGCATCGATTCCTGGCACGCCGTTTGCGCCGATCGGACTGGGGATCGAGTCAAAGGGGAAGAAAAATGCCAGGATGCTGCCCGCCTCAGCCTGCGTTCGGCGTCGGCAATGTGTACCCACTCTATCCACAAGCCACTGAAAAAACCGGATTAAATTCGCCACCGCCAGTCTCCGCGACCACTGGCGAGAGCACGCCCTGCGCAGCGCGGAGCCGGGCAAATCCTTCCTGGCAGGTCTCGACCACCGAGCGCACGCGGCGGATGGAGTGGCTTGCCATCGGACTGCCCCACAACAGCAGCCATTTGTTCGCCCGTCTGCCCTTCGGAGACGCCATCCAGCTCGCCGCCCTGGTCGGGACCGGGCAGATGACCTGGCCCGAGGTCAACGCCGCGCTCGATGCCAAGATCAAGCTGGCGATCGCACAGCTGCGGGGCGCGCCTGCCGATCCTCACGCGGCCTGGGAGGACGCCAGGCGGGCCAGCGAAGACGATATCTGGGCGCGCTACCACGCGAAATGCGACGCAGTGTTTGCCGATGATGCGACCGTCGACGAAACCGACCTGTGGTCGACAGAGGCCCTGCGGGCCAGGGAGCAGAGGCTGAACCGGCTGCGCGGCGAGCGCGATCGTGCGCTCGCTGTCCTCAGCCGCCGGCTGGGCGATCAACCGCCTCGCCAAACCTGCTCGCAGCCTCCTGCGATGCAGCTCACCGCCAGCGAGCGCGACGCCGTACGCAAGCTGGACGCCAGTGGCTTCGTCGGCTCCGCATCGATGGTTCATGCGATCCGGGATCTCGCTATGCCGCTCGCGGGGAGCGCGGTGCAATCGGCGTAGCTATCCAACTGCGCTGTTGGATTTAACAAACTTTGTGTTGACCCCAAACACCCAAACAAAGACAATCCGGTCTACCAGACCGACGTCGGGCAGAGGGCGACCATGGAATCCATGGCCTGCCGATGGGTCATGGTACGGCGTTGCCGGCGGACAATAACGGCCACGTCAGACAATATTCGAACAATCGAACACTCGCCCAATTCGATGGCTTCGCTGCGCGGGTGCTGGTGAGCCAGTCGGAATTCGATCAGGGACCGACCAACATGCGGTGCGTGAGCAGAGACTCATGCGGCGCGGTGATATTTGTCGCGCGAGCGCTGCAAGGCGCGCGCGCCAAACGCTGACGCAGCGACCGATGAACGGCCGGCGCGATTTGGAGGGGTTCATGAGACGGAAACTGGCGTACCAGATTGGCTGCGTCCTTGCTGCCTTGTGGGCGCTGCCGGGCGGCGCGAAGGCCGCCGGCATCGCGACCGTGGTGGACGTTGTCAACGAGGGCTATCGCACGCCGCCGGGCGCCGACGAGACGGCCGCCAAGGCGTCCGACGAGCTGGTGCAGGAAGAGGCTCTGCGCACGGAGAAAGAGTCGGCGATCCAGGTCAAGTTCGTCGACGGCTCCGAGCTCAGCGTCGAGCAATCCAGCGAGATGGTGCTGTCCGACTATGTGTTCGATGGATCAGCCAGCACGGGCCTGATCAACCTCAACAACGGCCTGTTCCATTTCAAGTCCAACGGCAATGATGATCAAGGCGTGCAACTGCGCACGCCGGTCGCGACCATCGGCGTCCGTGGCACGGAATTTCTCGTCCACGTCGACGGTGACGACGTCACCATCATCGATATCCTGGATGGCGCGGTCGAGGCGCGGCCGCACGGCGCGGGTCAGTCGATCACCTGTGTCGGTGGACAAAGCATCCTGATCGCAGGCGAGGATGAAGACGCGCAATGCGGCGACATCGGCTCCTTCTCCACCGCCGCCGGTCCAGCCAACAGCGGCAACGATCATCCGGAAGCGGCCCACGGCGGCCAGGACCGAGACCGCCCACAAGCTGCCGCTGCCGCAGACCGGCCATCCCCGCGAGGTGAGCCCAACGAAGGTGGCGGCGAACCGAATGAAGGCGGCGGCCAAGGTGAAGGCGGCCAGGGCGAAGGCGGCCAAGGCGAAGGTGGCCAGGGCGAAGGCGGCCAGGGCGAAGGCGGCCAAGGCGAAGGTGGCCAGGGCGAAGGCGGCCAGGGCGAAGGCGGCCAGGGCGAAGGCGGCCAGGGCGAAGGCGGCCAGGGTGAAGGCGGCCAGGGTGAAGGCGGCCAGGGTGAAGGCGGCCAGGGTGAAGGCGGCCAGGGTGAAGGCGGCCAAGGTGAAGGTGCCCAGGGTGAAGGCGACTAGGCTCGCCTGATCATATTGGGAGCGCGCGGGAGCACGATATCTACCGCCGTCGCGCGGCTAGTGCAGCGTGCGCTGCTGCTCCGGTGCGTCGGACGCGACCGGCATTTCGCGCGGCTTGATCTTCGCTTCGATCGCGCGCACGTACGGCGTCACGCTGTCCTCGATCCAGCTCGGGTCGAGACGCGCCACTTCATTGAAGGCGCGCAGGGCTTCGATCCACTTCTGCTGTAGATAGAAGGCGCGCGCCAGGTACCAGTGCGCGTAGGTATGGTTTGGGCGCTTCCTGATCCGCTCGCGGGTATAGGCAACGAGCTCGTCCAGCTTGTTGGTCTCAAGCAGCTTCTGGCACTGCCCCCGGAAATACTCGGCGGAATCGGTGTCGACTTGCGGCTTCTGCGGGCGCCGCGCGACGACAAGCCGGACGATGCCGATCAGAACTGCCAGAACCAATGCGAGATAGAGAAATGCCACGGGCCGCTCCGCTCAATCGCACCATTCAAAATCGACAAGCTTAATGATTGGTTAGTCCTGCCATCCATATCGCACGGGCTTGAAATGCCTCGGCAACGTCGTGCACCCGGACGATCTGGACGCCGCGATCATACCCCATCTGGTGCGCCGCGAGCGTGCCCGCCAGGCGCTGCTTCGGCTTTTCATCCCTGCTGAGCCGCCCGATGAAGCTCTTGCGCGAGGCGCCGAGCAGGATCGGGCAGCCGAACACGTGGAATGCCGCCAATTCGTCCAACAGGCGCACATTGTGCTGAACCGTCTTGCCGAAGCCGATGCCTGGATCGACGGCGATGCGCGCACGCTCGACGCCGAGCTGATCCAGCGCCGCCAGCCGCATCGCGAGATAGTCGAGCAGATCGCAGGTGACGTCGGCATAGCGCGGATCGGCCTGCATGGTCTGCGGCTCGCCCAGCATGTGCATGAGGACGATCGCGGCGCCGGACCTGGCGGCGACGCGCGCGCTATCGGGATCGCCGGTCAGCGCCGTGACGTCGTTGATGATCCAGGCGCCCGCCTCTACGGCCTGGCCCATCACGCTTGCATGCCGCGTGTCAATCGAGACCATGGCGCCGGCATGCGCGAGCGCCCGCACCACCGGCAGGACGCGCGCCGCCTCATCTTGCGGCGCCACCGGTTGCGCGCCTGGCCGGGTGGATTCGCCGCCCACGTCGACGATGTCGGCGCCCGCCGCCAGCATGGCGCGGGCGTGATCGATGGCATGCGAGGCTTCCGCGAAATCGCCGCCGTCGGAAAAGCTGTCGGGCGTCACGTTGACGACCCCCATGATCAGCGGCCGCTTGAGATCGAAGCCCGCCCAGTGCGGCCGTGGATTGGCCAGGCCGTCGACCAGGTCCGGCGCAAAGGCGCGCGCTTGCGAGAGACTGACCGAGCGACGCTGCCCCTCCTCACCCGCGCGACGCTCGACCGCTTCCGCCGCCGCAAAGGCCAGCGGCCCACCCGCCAGCGGCAGCGCAATGCCGGCGTCGACCGCACGCGCGGCGGCAGGGCCGGAGATCAAACCGCGTGGGATGAGATAGCGCGCCATCGACCCGTTTCACCCGTCGTCGAGCCAGCGACAAGCACTGCCGCCTGCCATCCTACAACACGGGCGATCGAAATTCGGAGCATCAAAAGAAAAAGCCCCGCCGTTTCCGGCGGGGCTGATTTTCTGGCGGCCGATCAGCGGCCGGCGGGCTTGGGCTCGAAACCGCCCGGGCGGGTGACTGTGCCGCCGGTGGTCGGGATCGAGGAGCGCGGCTTCTGCGGACCGGAATGATCGCCGCCCTGCCGGATCGGCTTACCGGCGAGCAGGTCCTTCACCTCGTCCGCGTTCAGCGTCTCGTATTCCAGCAGGCCCTTGGCGAGAACATGCAGCTCGTCGAGATGCGCAGTCAGGATCTCGCGCGCCTTCGCTTCGCCCTCCTCGACGATGCGGCGGACCTCTTCGTCGATCATCTTGGCGGTCGCGCCCGAGATGGTCTGGCTGCGCGTGACCGAGTGCCCCAGGAACACTTCCTCCTGGTTGTCGACGTAGCGCAGCGGTCCAAGCTTCTCGCTCATACCATATTCGGTGACCATGGCGCGCGCCATGCCGGTCGCCTGCTTGATGTCGCTCGAGGCCCCCGAGTTGAGGTGGTTCTCGCCATAGACCAGCTGCTCGGCAATGCGGCCGCCGAAGCACATGGCGATCTTCGCCTCCAGGAACTCCTTGGTGATGGAAAGGCGATCCTTTTCCGGCAGCGCCCAGGTCACGCCGAGGGCGCGGCCGCGCGGGATGATCGTCACCTTGTGCAGCGGATCGTTGCCCGGCACATGGATGTTGACGATCGCATGGCCGCCCTCGTGATAGGCGGTCATGGCCTTTTCCTCTTCGGTCATGACCATGGAGCGGCGCTCGGCGCCCATCATGACCTTGTCCTTGGCCTGCTCGAAATCGAACATGGTGACGACGCGCTTGCCGGCGCGCGCGGCCATCAGGGCGGCCTCGTTCACCAGGTTCGCGAGGTCGGCGCCGGAGAAGCCGGGCGTGCCGCGCGCGATGGTGCGGGCGTCCACGTCGGGCGCCAGCGGCACCTTGCGCATATGCACCTTCAGGATCTGCTCGCGGCCGTTGATGTCCGGATTGGGCACCACGATTTGCCGGTCGAAGCGGCCGGGACGCAGCAGCGCCGGGTCCAGCACGTCGGGCCGGTTGGTGGCGGCGATCAGGATGACGCCTTCGTTGGCCTCGAAACCGTCCATCTCCACCAGCAACTGGTTGAGGGTCTGCTCGCGCTCGTCATTGCCGCCGCCGAGGCCGGCGCCGCGATGGCGGCCGACGGCGTCGATTTCGTCGATGAAGATGATGCAGGGCGCGTTCTTCTTGCCTTGCTCGAACATATCGCGCACGCGGCTGGCGCCGACGCCGACGAACATCTCGACGAAGTCTGAGCCGGAGATGGTGAAGAACGGTACGTTGGCTTCGCCCGCGATGGCGCGCGCCAGCAGCGTCTTGCCGGTGCCCGGAGGCCCGACCAGCAAGCAGCCTTTGGGGATCTTGCCGCCCAGGCGCTGGAACTTCTGCGGATCCTTGAGGAAGTCAACGATCTCTTCCAGCTCGGTCTTGGCTTCCTCGATGCCGGCAACGTCGTCGAAGGTGACGCGGCCCTGGCGTTCCGTCAGCAGCCGCGCGCGCGACTTGCCGAAGCCCATGGCCTTGCCGCCGTTGGACTGCATCTGGCGCAGCATGAAGATCCAGAACGCGACGATGAGAATGATCGGCGCCCACTGCGCGAGCACCAGGAAGAGCATGTTCTTCTCTTCCTGCGGACCGGCCTCGATCGCGACGCCCTTGGCGGTCAGCGTCTCGATCAGCTTCGGATCATCCGGCGCATAGGTGGTGTAGGCGCCGCTGCCGGTCTGGAACCTGACCTCGGGGCCGTGGATCTCGACGTTCGTGACCTCGCCCGCGTCGACCTTGTTAAGGAACTCCGAGTATTTCACTTCGGCCGCGCCGGCTTGGTTGGCGCCGCCCTGGAACATCTCGAACAGCACGAACAGCAGCACGATGACCGCTGCCCAAATCCAGAGATTCCTACCGAAATTCACCGATCGATCCTCGCTCGCTGAGCAAGCCGGCCAATTTGGGTGCCTGCTCGGGGGACTTATCCACCGATCTACAACTATTCCAAACTAGCTCGGCACTGATGAATAGATAGTGTGCGGCCGTCCGACCGCAACTGTAAAGCCGCATGTTGTCACGGTATGGCGGGGTGTCGGCCAGGCCGCAAGCCCTTCTCCCAGCTTCAAATGCGGTTGACAGACCAAGTGTTCCCCTTGCCACAGGCCAGGCAGCGCCAAGCGGGCCGCTAGGGGCACGGCATGGCGCCTCAAGCGGATTCCAAACCTATCCACGGCTTGGCGCAGGCCAGCCTCCCCCAGGGGGTTGATCGCCCACCCCGCGGCCAGGGAGAGCCCGCCGACGACCCTGAGGCCAAACCGGTTGTCCCACGAGCCAGACCAGCCCGGGGCCACCGGTACCGGGGCTGGGATGGCGGCCGCCTCCCGGAACACGCAAAGCCGGTCCTGCAGGACCTGGAGCTGGCATCCGCCAAGGGTCCACGCGCCATGCCCCCCGCAAGCGACCGCCGACAAAATATTTTCAAGATCAGATGGATAGTCGGCCCCGGACACGGAAAGCATAACCTGACGCAGGGCCGCCGCCCGCACCTCCTGCCGGGTCGCCAGAAACGGTCCGAGCCCCACCGCGACGTAACCGCTGTCATGTACCTGGGCCGCCCCGGCCAGCAAGGCTGCAGCGGCCCGTTCCGACCGGTCGCGCTCGTGGCCGGCCTGTCGCGCTCGCTCGCGTAGCTGCTCCGCTTCGCTCACCCCCAACGACTGTCGGATCCGCACACGTTCGAATCTGGTGAGTGCGTTGCTGGGATCCTCGAACCAGGTCTGTCCGCGCGACCGAAGCCAGTCTCGGATGGCCGGCCGCGAAACCGGCAGCAGCGGACGGAGCAATCGCACGCCAGTCTCTGGCCGGAGCGCCGCCATGCCGGCAAGACCCGCAGGGCCGCTGCCACGACCCTGCCGCATCGCGACCGTCTCGGCCTGGTCCTCCGCGGTGTGGCCGACCGCCAGATGCAGCACGCCATGGGCGCGGCACCAGTCAACCAGCAAGGCATAGCGCGCCGACCGCGCCGCCGCCTGCAAGCCGTGGTCCGGCTTCTCGCCACGCCATCGCAGGACATGCGCCGAACAGTTTGTAATTGCGGTAAAAATCTCTGCGACATGCGCGCACTCGGCGGCCGCTTCCGCGCGCAAGCCATGATCGACGGTGAGTACGATCAACTGCCCGCCTCGGCCCCGCACCCAATCTGCGAGCAGCAATCCGAGACCGAGAGAATCCGACCCGCCCGACACCGCGACTGCGATGGACGGTGGCCGCTCGAACGGGCCGAGCGGCGCCATCAATGCTGCGATGTCGATCTCAGGCATGGGAGCGGCGCGCCAGCCGCTCGGCTCAGGGGCAGCTGTAGTTCTTCTTGGCGCGGATCGCGCGGTCCTTCACGTTGGCGGACGCGTCCGGATAGCGCTTCTCCAGCTGGCGCAGGGCGACGCAGGCATTCTCCTTCTGGCCCTGCTGGCCCAGCGCCATCCCGAGCTTCAGCAGATTGTCTGGCGCCTTCTGGCTGTCGGGATACTTCTGGTAGCCCTCGGCAAAGACGACCGCCGCGTTCTTGAAATCGTTGCGCACGTAGTAGGTCTCGCCCAGCCAATATTGCGCGTTGCCCGTCAGGCTGTCCTTCGGGTGCTGCTGGATGAAGGACTTGAGCGCGACCTCCGCCTGATCGTACTGGCCGCGCTGGATCAGGTTGGTGGCGTATTCGTACTGCTCGCGCGGGGTCGCGCCCTGCAACGCCACGCCGGCGTTGGGCATGGCGACCTGCTGGCCGGCTCGCGCCGCGGCGGCCTCGGCCGCGCCGGCTGGCGCCTGCGGCAGGTTCGCCGCCTGCGACGTAGAGAGGGTGCCGAGGACTCCCTGCTGCCCACTGGCTGGTGGCGGTGTCGCGGGCGCTTGTGTTTGCGCCTGGACTTGCTGGCCGGCCTGTTGCCCGGCGTCGGCCGCGGGCGTAGCGACACCGTCGGCGGCAACCATACCGCCTGCGGCCGCGCCGGCGACGCCGCCGCCTTCAAGCGCGCCGAGGCGATATTCGGTGTCCTTCTGCATGCGCTCGAGCTGCCCGGCCATGTCGTTGACCTTGAGCTCCAGGCGCTCGATCTGGCCGGTGAGCTCCGTCAGCTGCTGCTGGAACTGGGTCGCTTGCAGCTGCTGCTGGGCGGCGAGGTTGCCACCTCCGCCCGACACACCGGCGCTGGCGCCGGGAATCTGGTTCTGCAGATAGAGCACCTGCTGCTTCAGCTGCTCCACTTCGGCGCGGAGATCGTCGACCTCGTCGGCGCGGGCGGCGCCCGCCGCTCCGACCGCCAGACCGAGCGCAACACTGCCGGCTAGAATCCAGCCGCCCCGGCTCAATAGCCCCCGCGTGGCATGACCCACCATCTCATCATCCTCTTGCTCAGGCCCGCCCCGGCGGAGCCTTTGGTCAACCCCGGACATGGCCGGATCGTCGGCCGTCAATGAGGCGAAAACATGGCTTGACGCCTAGCGAATCCGCCACAAATCAGTGAGGGAACATGCCAGAGGGGCCCCTGGGCTTCAAGCTGGCCAGATGCCGGATTTCAGATGCCAGAAGGGACATTCCCCACTGACACCTGTCATCCGGCCGCTGATTACTGACTGGCCACGGTCACGCCGCGCCGGTTCTGCGACCAGCACCCTTCGGAGGCCTCGGGACACGCGGGGCGCTCCTTGCCATAGGAGATGACCGAGACCCGGCCAGTCGAGACGCCGAGGGCGGCCAGATAGTTGCGCACCGCGTCAGCTCGGCGCTCACCCAGAGCGAGGTTGTATTCCCGCGTACCGCGCTCGTCGGCGTGCCCTTCGATCGTGATCACGATCTCTGGATACAGCTGCAGGAGTGCTGCTTGCTTTTGCAGCGTCGCCTCGGCCTCCGGTGAAAGATCGTAGCGGTCGAGTTCGAACTGCACCCGATCGCCGACACGCACAAGCTCGCCGTTGAAAGGAGGCAGCTGCTCCGGCGCCGGATCGCTGATCGGAGGCTGAGTGTCGGTGCTGGCCACCTCACCGCCACTCACAGGGCCATCCTTGCTTTGGCACGCCGAGAGCAAGGCCAACGACAGCAACGCCGCGGACGCGAGCGCCGCGCGGCTGGACACGAATTGAATCTTTGACATGTCTGTTCCCCAAGTTGCGTTGCAACAGTCCGCCCAGCGCGAAGGAAGGGAATGAGGAGCGCCAGGAGATACGGACGGGGGAAAGCCTCGCTCATGCCTACGGCCGATCGGCGGCGCGGCCATGGCGGCGTCACGGAGATTTGATGGCGGATTTGCGGCGGCGGGCTGAAGCGCCCCCGGAAAATACAAGGGTCGGAAAATACAACCCCCTCCCTAGCCTGTTCCGGTAGCGGAACGCCCGGGAGAGGGTTGGTGTCGTCTCAGAGAACGAAGAGCCGAGGCGGAAGATCCCGATCCTCTCCTGCTCGCTCTTCTCCGTCTCCGATTAGCCGTTGGGAGCAGTCACGCCGCGGCGGTTCTGCGCCCAGCAGCCTTCGTTCGAGTCGCTGCAATCCGGACGCTCCTTACCGTAAGAGATCACGGACAGGCGGCCGGCATCGACGCCAAGGGCGGTCAGGTAGTTGGCGACCGCATTGGCGCGGCGCTCACCCAGCGCCAGGTTGTATTCACGGGTGCCGCGCTCGTCAGCGTGACCTTCGACGGTCACGGTCACGGACGGATACTGAGCGAGCCAGGCGGCCTGCTTCTGCAGCTGCGACTGGGCTTCGGCCGACAGGTCATAGCGATCGGTGTCGAAGAACACGCGGTCGCCGACATTCTGCTGGAAGTCTTGCGGCGAACCCGGAGTGACGGTCTGCGTGATGCCGCTGTTGTTGGTAGTACCGCCGCCCGAGCTTGCATCGCCCGTGGTCGCGGCCTCGTCGGAGGCGCAAGCCGCGAGCAGCAGCGCTGCAGCCATCGCCGAGATCATCTTAAGACGCATTTTGTCCTCTCATCCTCTTGTTTGTCTCAAACCATGCGCGCCTCATCCCCGCTACCAGGAACCAAGGACGCCGGCTTGTTCGGAAATTCCGCAACTGATGGTGGCTACGCGCCGGGCCCTCAGAAAACCCCCGGAATCGCGCGGAACATAAAGCATTATTGCTTGCTCAGCAAGGGCGACCAAGCCGGATCGGAGCCGTCCATGGGGGTCTTCATGACCCGCTCATTGTGGCCCGTCAGGTCGATTGAATGGAGCTGAGTACGGCCTCCCTGATCCTGGGTGTAGAAGGCAAGAACCCGCCCGTTCGGGGCCCAGGTCGGACCCTCGACCAGCCAGCCCTGCGACAAGTCGCGCGCCGCCGAGCCGTCAGGGCGCATGACGCCAATAAAGAAACTCCCCTGGTAGATGCGGGTGAAGGCGATGAGGTCGCCGCGCGGCGACCATACGGGCGTGGCATAACGGCCCCCTCCCTTGCTGACCCGCGCCACACCCGAACCGTCGGCGTTCATCACGTAGAGCTGCTGTTCCCCGCCCCGGTCGGAGTTGAAGACGATCCGCGCACCGTCCGGTGAGTAGGAAGGCGAAGTATCGATGCCGGGATGGTCGGTGAGGCGCTTGGACCGCCGAGTTCGCACGTCCATGACGTAGATGTCGGTGTTGCCGTTCTGCGCCAGGCTCATGATAACGCTGTTCCCATCCGGCGAATAACGCGGCGCGAAGGTCATGCCGGGGAAGTCCCCCAACACCTCCTGTTGCCCCGTGCTGATGCTAAAGAGATACACGCGGGGTTTGTTCCCGTAATAGGACATGTAGGTGATGTCCTGGGCCGCGGGCGAAAAGCGCGGGGTCAGCACCAGGTCGGCCCCGTTGGTCAGGAACTGATGGTTCTCGCCGTCCTGGTCCATGATGGCGAGGCGCTTCTGGCGGTTGTCCTTGGGGCCTGACTCCGCGATGTAGACGATGCGGGTGTCGAAATAGCCATCCTCGCCGGTGATGCGTTTGTAGATGTCGTCGGCGATGATGTGCGACACGCGCCGCCAGATATCCTGGGTGACGGTGTAAGACTTGGCATCCATCTGCGAGCCGCCGAACACGTCCCATAGGCGCCACTCGATGCTGTATTTGCCGCCGGCCACCGGCTTGATCGAACCGGCCACCAGTGTCTGGGCATTGATCAGGCGCCAATCCTGGAAGCGTGGCACCGCGTCGGCGGTGACGCCCTGCTGGATGAAGGCGCGCTGGTCGATCGGCGCGAACAGGCCGGAGCGTTCGAGGTCCGCGGCCACAACGCGTGCGATCTCCCCACCAAGCTGGTTGTCCGCCGGATTGGCGCCGCCAAACACCGGAATCGCGATCGGCATCGGCTCGACCACACCCTTGGTGATGTCGATGACCGGTTCGGCCTTGGCTGGCACTGCCGAGCCATAGACCACGCCAACCATCGCGGCAGCCATCGCAACCGCCCTTGTCGCAGTTACAGCAGCCCGTACCGTCCAAACCATCGTCATGCCTCAGCTCTTGGATTGCGTTGGTGGAAACGCCGAATCGGCGGATCGGCCGAATTTATACTGATCCGCGGAACCTTGCCTACCGGACCCGTGGCAGGAACCAACAAACCCCCGTGAGGTTCCTGGAAGCTTCCTGCCGCAAGATCGTGGCATTTGTTGGGCCTTTGCCGCCTACTGGAGAACCTCCGCCGGACTGAACCTTATGGTCATCATCGGGTAGGCCTTGCCGGGGGGCAATTTCAGGGGGCTCGAGATCATCACGGCACGCCTCGCGCCGTCGTACGTCCTGAGCAGGCACTTGTCCTTGGAGACGTCGGTGATCGGCTCGAACTTGGTCACGGTTCCGTCGGTATCGAGATAGAGCCGCAGCTCGACCGGCTCTCGCTGCTCGATCGGACACTCCTTATCGCTGGCAGGGATGTTCCAGTTCCGCACGATCTGATCACGGATGCTTCGCTCTTCAGCAGCGGTAAGTGGGGTTTTGGAAGCAAGTGGGTGGTCGGCGCCGGCCGAAGCAGCAATTTCGGCGACCTCGGGCGGCTTCCCTCCACTGCTTGCACATCCAAGCGACGTGCAGGCGAGAAGCAGCACCGCTGCAGTACGAGTCGTTTTCACGGCCGTGCCCTAGTACACTACCTGGTCCGGATAGAAGCGCAGTCGCATGGTGTCGTAAGTCTTGCCCGGCGGCAGCTTCAGCGGACTGGCGATCATGACCGCGCGCCTGGCGCTATCCGCCGCTGGGCCGAAGAACGGGCTCGGACTCATGTTGAGCACGTCAACGCGCGTCACCGTGCCGTCCGGCTGCAATGTGATACGCAATTCGATCACCAAGCCGGCAAGGTCGGGCGAGCCGGCGAGGCTGCCTAGATTCCATACCTTCTCGATCTGGCCACGAATCCCGTCTTCCTCGGACGCGGTGAGGGCGACCTCGGAGGCCAGCTCGGTCTGCGGGCCTGTGCTCGGCTCGGCGGGCTTCGCTTCGGCCTTCTTCTTCTCTGGTTTCTTGTCGGTCTCTGGCGCGGGCTTGTCCGGCGTCAGATTCGCGAGCATCGCTTCGAGCGCCTCGTCGTCCTTCTTCTGCTGCTTCTTTTTTTCTTCTTCCTTCTTCTTTTTCTCGGCTTCCTTCTTTTTCTTTTCCTCGTCCTTCTTCTTTTTCTCTTCCTCTTTCTTCTTTTGCTCTTCCTTCTTCTTTTCCACCGCCGGATCGGGGATCGCCTCGGCGACTTCCTCAGGCTCCGGCGGAGGCGGTGCCGCTGCAGCAGCCGGCGCCGGGGGCGTAGGCGGTGGCGGCGGGGTTTCCTTCTTCGGTTCCTCTTTCTGCACTTCCGGCTGGGGCTCGGGCTGCTTGTTGGGCTTGCCCTCCTTCTGCACCCTGGGCGCGGCGGTGATGTCGGAGAGCTGCGCCAGCTCGATGCCGATGGCGCCAGGCAGCACTTCCGGCTGCCAGAAGATCGGCAGGCCGAAGATGATGAAGCCGATCAGAACCGCGTGCAGCCCGACACTCAGAAACACGCCGGCGCCAAGCGAGCCGCTGCTGCCGCTGTTCTGAAACGGCGGCTCGTTCTGCTTCGAGCCGATATGTTGCGAATAGGGGGTCACGCTTTCACTGCTCGCGCATCGTCGTCACGGGTTCGACTTCTCCATGAGCGCGCCAGGAGCGGTGGTAGTCCCGTCCGCCGCCGGCGCATTCGCCGGCGCCGCGGAGTCCGAGATCAGCGCCAAGTGCCGGAAGCCGGCCGAAACCAGCTGGCCCAACACTTCGGCGATCTTGCCGTAGTTCACCGCCTGGTCGCCGCGGATGAAAATCTTCACTTCCGGATTGTTGTTCGAGATTGCGGCGACTCTAGGGCCGAGCTGCTCGGCGGTAAGTTCCGCTTCCTGAAGGAAAATCTTGCCCTCTTTGTTGATCGAGACGACCAGCGGCTCGTCCGGATCCTGCATCGCCTCGGCCTTGGTCTTGGGCAGATCGACCGGCACGCCGACCGTCAGCAGCGGGGCCGTGATCATGAAAATGACCAGCAGCACCAGCATGACGTCGACCATCGGCGTCACGTTGATCTCCGCCATCGGATGCGCCTTGCGCCGGTGGATGCCGCGTTGCGGCCGGGCGCCGAGCCTGACAGCCATGGTCAGTGCTTCTCCTCAAGCTGGCGTGAGAGGATGGCGCCGAACTCGCCCGCGAACGCCTCCAGCCGGTTGCTGTAGCGCGTGATGTCGTTGTTGAGCTTGTTGAAGGCGAGCACCGCGGGAATGGCCGCGACCAGGCCGAGGGCGGTTGCGAACAGGGCTTCGGCGATGCCGGGCGCCACCACGGCCAGCGAGGTGTTCTTGGAGCCCGCGATGGCGGCGAACGAATTCATGATGCCCCAGACCGTGCCGAACAGGCCGACGAACGGCGCCGCCGATCCGACCGATGCCAGGAAGGTCATGTAACGTTCGAGTTGGTCGATCTCGCGGCCGAGCGCGATGTTCATCACGCGCTCGATACGGTCGCGCAGTGACTCGCGTAAGGCTTCGTTGCTGAGCAGCCCCTTGGCGGCGGAGCGGCGCCATTCGCGCATGGCGGCCACGAAGATCGAGGCCATCGGATCGGTCGGCCGGTTGGAGATGCGGTCGAACAGCTCTTCCAGGGAACCGCCGGACCAGAACGCGTCCTCGAACTGCTTGGCCTGGGCGCGCAGGCTGCGCAGGCGGATCAGCTTGTGAATGATGATCGCCCAGCTCCAGATCGACGCCAGCAGCAGCATGATCATCACGGCCTTCACGATCCAGTCGGCCTGGAGGAAGAGGCCGTAGACCGAAAGATCGTGCGCCGCCGCGCCGACGCCGGGACCGGTCGCGAGCGCCGCGCCCTGCAGCTGGTCAATCGCCTGGCCCGCATCAACCGGTGCGACCGGTACTGCCTGGGGTGCCTGTGGTTCCATCTCTCTACACCTGTCTCATTCGGATTGGGTCATGCGGGGAAAAACCCCGCGCACATAATCGGGAATGCGGGCGGGCCGGCCGTCCTGGCCGATACACACCACCAGCACCTTGAGGTCAGCCAGAACGTCGCCATCGCGCAGCACGCGCTGCCGCAGGTCCACCGACGCGCCGCCGAGCTTTGCCGCCTCGGTCTCGACCGTGAGCAGGTCGTCGAGCCTGGCGGGCTTGAGATAGTCGATCTCGCAACGCCGCACGACCAGGACGAGGCCATCGCGCTTCATCATCTCGGCGTGGGAGATTCCGAGGTCACGCAGCATGTCGGTGCGCGCGCGCTCCGCGAATTTCAGGTAGTTGGCGTAGTAGACAATGCCGGCGGCGTCGGTGTCCTCGAAATACACCCGGATCGCCTGGCGGTGGGTCGCCATTGGTGCGCCAGGGGCGCCCGACCTCATCTTGCTCACGTCATTCATCGGCGGCCTCGCTTCCTTGCGCCGCCAACAGATCGAGCTGCGCCTGGTTGCGCGGCGGCGTGAGGCCGAGATGGCGATAGCCGGTGATGGTCAGCATGCGTCCGCGCGGACTACGCTGCAGCAGCCCCTGCTGGATGAGGTAGGGCTCGATCGCATCCTCGATGGTGTCGCGCTGCTCGGAGAGCGCGGCGGCCAGGGTCTCCACGCCCACGGGCCCGCCGCCGTAGTGATCGGCGATCAGGCGCAGATAGCGCCGGTCCATGGCATCGAGGCCGAGGTCGTCGACGTCGAGGCGCTTCAGCATCTCGTCGGCGACCTTCTGGTCGACAATCTTCACCTTCGCGACACTGGCGAAGTCGCGCACCCGCCGCAGCAGGCGGCCGGCAACACGCGGTGTCCCGCGCGAGCGGCGCGCGATCTCCATCGCGCCGCTGTCGTTGATGTTGAGATCGACCACCCGTGCGCCGCGCCGCACGATCAGGTCCAGCTCCTTCGGTTCATAGAAGTTGAGCCGCATTGGAATCCCGAAGCGCTCGCGCAGCGGTGTGGTGATGAGGCCGAGGCGCGTGGTCGCGCCCACCAGCGTGAACTTGGGCAGATCGATCCGCACCGAGCGCGCCGCCGGACCTTCGCCGATGATGAGGTCGAGCTGGAAATCCTCCATCGCCGGGTAGAGCACTTCCTCGACCGCCGGGCTGAGGCGATGGATCTCGTCGATGAACAGCACGTCGCGCGGCTGCAGGTTGGTGAGCAACGCCGCCAGATCCCCTGCCCGCGTGATCACCGGGCCGGAGGTGGCGCGGAAGCCGACGCCGAGCTCACGCGCCACGATCTGCGCCAGCGTGGTCTTGCCGAGGCCGGGCGGACCGTGGAACAGCACGTGGTCCATCGCCTCGTCGCGGCCGCGCGCGGCCTCGATGAACACCGCGAGATTCTCGCGTAGCTTCTGCTGGCCGATGAACTCGCCCAGCACCAGCGGACGCAGCGACTGCTCTCCCGTATCCTCTGGCTGGCGCGCGGCATCGGTGACGCGCTGCGCCGGATCGAAGGGCTGCTGGTTCACTGGCTCAGCTCCTTAAGCCCGGCGCGGATCAACGCATCGAGGCTCGGCCGCTCGCCCAGATCGCGCGCCGCCTTGGCGACCGCGCTGTAGGCCTCGGCACGGCGATACCCCAGATTGACCAAGGCGGAGATCGCATCCTCCGCCGGCCCGCCAGACGCCTTGCCGCTGCCGTTGACCGCGACGGCCGGCGCAACCGCGCCGGCGCCGAGCGCGATGTTGCCGGCCTTGTCTTTCAGTTCGGAGACGATGCGCTGCGCCAGCTTCGGGCCGACGCCAGGCGCGCGCGTGACGATCGCCTTGTCCTGCGCCGCGATCGCCAGCGACAGATCGTCCGGCGCCAGCACGCTGAGGATCGCCAGCGCCACTTTCGCACCCACGCCTTGGACGGTTGTCAGCAGGCGGAACCAGTCGCGCTCGGTCGCGTCCCAAAAACCGTAGAGGTTGATCGCATCCTCGCGCACGTGCGTTTCGATCAGCAGCGAGACCGGCGCGCCATTCGGCCCGAGCTTCGAGAGCGTGCGGCTGGCGGCATGCACGACGTAGCCGACACCGTTGACGTCGACAAGAGCCGCGTCGCCCGCAATCGAATCCAGCGTGCCGGTCAGCTTGCCGATCACCGCAGCACCTCGCGGAAATCCTTCGCGCCCCACTTCTCGAGCGAGGCACGATGATGCGCGTGGCAGATCGCAACTGCGAGTGCGTCGGCGGCATCCGCAGTTCCGGCGACCGAGGCCGGCAGCAGCACGCGCACCATCATCTGCACCTGTTCCTTCGCGGCATGGCCGGCGCCGACCACCGACTTCTTGATCAGGTTGGCGGGATACTCCGCGACCTTGAGTCCGAACAGGGCCGGCGTCAGCAGCACCACGCCGCGCGCGACGCCCAGCTTCAGCGTCGACACCGGATTCTTGTTGACGAAGGTCTCTTCGACCGCGGCCTCCGCCGGTTGATACTGGTCGATCACCTCACGCAGGCCGTCGTGAATCTGCACCAGCCGCTCGGCCAGCGAAATGGTCGGCGTGGAATTGACGGTGCCGGCCGCGACGAAGCTGAGGCGCGTACCCTCCACTTCGATCACACCCCAGCCGGTATGCTGCAGTCCGGGATCGAGGCCCAGCAGTCTCATCGAGTCATGCCGTCAGCTTGGCGAGCGTGTCGTCGGACATCTCGAAATTCGCGCTGACGAGCTGGACGTCGTCATTGTCTTCCAAGACATCGATCAGCTTCAGCAGCGAATCCGCCGCATCGCCTTCCACCGGCACCGTGTTGAGCGGTCGCCATTGCAGCTTGGCTTCGCGCGCCGGGCCGAACTTCGCTTCGAGCGCATCGCGAACACCGGCGAAGTCCGCGGGCGCGCAGGTGATCTCGTGCGCCTCGGCATCGCTCTCGACGTTGTCTGCGCCCGCCTCGAGCGCGACTTCGAAGATCGCATCGGCGCTTGCCGCCTTGGCCGGATGGACGATGACGCCCTTGCGCTCGAACATGAAGGACACGGAATTCGTCTCGCCGAGATTGCCGCCGGCCTTGGTGAGCGCGGTGCGGATCTCGCCCGCGGTGCGGTTGCGGTTGTCGGTCAGCGCCTCGATGATGAGGGCGACCCCGCCCGGGCCGTAGCCCTCGTAGCGCACCTCATCGTAGGACGCATCGTCGGCGCCGCCCGCCCCGCGCTTGATGGCGCGCTCCATGGTGTCCTTGGGCATGTTGGCGTCGCGCGCGGCGATCATGGCGGCCCGCAGGCGCGGATTGGCGTTGGGATCGGACAAGCCTGTCTTGGCCGCGACCGTCAGCTCGCGGATGATCTTGGTGAAGACCTTGGCGCGCTTCGCGTCCTGCGCGCCCTTGCGATACATGATGTTCTTGAATTGTGAATGACCGGCCATGACCCTGACTCCGGGACCCAAACCTTTGAGATCGTTGCGGGAAATCCTACCATATCTAGCGGGTCCGGCCAGGACCAGTTGACCAAGCTAGGCCCCGAATATGGCAGGAATTGGGCGCCCATATAGCACAAATCCTAGCCCTGCCAAGCACTTGGGAGCGACATACCGCATCCGGGTTAACCATTCCTTTACGTCTAGGGCGCAGGCTGGTCCCGTGCCATCAGGTTAGAGCTTGGGGAGTTGTCATGTCCGAGGCATTGAAGTTAGAGCGTATCCAGGACGTCGCCGAATTGCAGGCCGAGGTGGCCCGCATGGCCGACATGGTGTGCGAGGCGACGCGGCAGGCGGCCCTGGACGGGATCGGTTCCGCCCTTTCGCTGGCAGCCGACCGGATGCTGGATACGCCGGACCGGGTCCGCGACATCGCCAACCAGGTCCTGTCCCGCGCCTCCATCATGCAGGGCGAGATCGACCGTTTCATGGCGGTCGCGCGCGGCCAGCGCCACTAGTTCCGAGCTTCCACCCTCCTCGCTAGCCCGCCCGGGTTTGGGCGGGCTTTTTGTTTGCGCGCCATTTCGGGTCGTCGCCTGGGCCTGTGAACTACCTCATAGGCATTGGTGAAACCCAGCGACTATGTTGGCAGACAAGCAAAAAGAGTGTAACTCGCTGCATGTGTGGGGACAGATGCGCCGGGATCCGCTTCGGATCTCCGCGCCGAGGCTTCATTGCGCGGAGGGCGCCTTGCTCAGCTTCCACTCACGAATACACCACAGGATCGCCGGCGCTGCGTTCGGTGCTGGCTTGTTGGCGTCGCTGGTACCCGGCACTGGCTGGTGCTGGGAAACCGCCCACGGTCCACCGGACAACACCGGTTTCGTCGACGTCGTCACCAAGCCCGCGGACTACGCAACAAAGACGATCGGCGATATCGGCACCATCACGCCCGGCGCCGGACCAGTGGTGGCGCCCGACGGCACCGTCTACATCGCGAACGAACAAGGCAAGCTCATGTCGTTCAAGCCGGACGGCACGCCCGGCTGGAGCCGCACGATCGCAGCGGGCCAACGCATCTTTGCATCGCCCGCCATCGGCTCCGACGGCACGGTCTATGTCATAGGCGTCAGCGTAGCCAGGGATCACCGCGGCGGGAAATCCGTGGACCGCGTCGATTCGTACCTGCATGTCTTCAACTCCACCGGCGGATATCTCGGGCAGACGGTCTTCCCCGACCACGAAGGCGGCGGCGGGACCACGACATCGCCGAACATCTGGCGTTTCAACGGTACCGAATTGGTCATCGTACCTGCTGTCTATCGTGGCGGCTCCATCAAGGTCCGCCTCCTCGCATTCTCAACCAGCGGCGCGTTGGTGCTGGATCAACTGGCGACCACTGTCCAGCCCCGCGTCGTCGGCTACTCCGACGCAAGCTCGGCCTGCTACGTGCCGGTGGCCGCACCTTTCTGTGCCTTAATGGAAGGGGTCGGTTTCCCGGCCAGCGACGGCGCACAGGGCCGCAACATCACAGTACCGGCGTTTCCGGGTGTCGGCATCTTTACCAACCCACAGGGCGGGACGCCCTTCATCCTGCTGTCGGATCGGATACAGGATCTCGTCGGCTTCGTGCTGTCCGGCGGCGCCTTCGTTGAAACGTTCCGTCGCCACGAAGACTACCGCTACATGCGCTCGGCGCCTGCGATCTTACCGGACATGCACTCGGTCATCGGGGTGGAGGACTTCGACCAGGACACGATGCTAGGCACCGACACCGGCGGCGTCGGGTTCTCCGGACCGAACCTCAACAAACTGGGACCGGTCGGCGGCTTGCCGCCGATCTTCGTCACGCCGACGCGGCTCGCCGATGGGCGCACCGTCCTGATCGGAGCGGGCGGGCAAATGGTCGTTCTGAACGGCGCGGCGGTCGACAAGAAGATCGCGCTCCATAGCGCGTCCTTCGCCAGCGCTTCGGCTTCGCGCACGCACCTGTTTGTCTCCACAAACGATGCGATCCAGACCTTCGATCCCGTTTCGCTGACGGAACTGTCGCGCATGCTGTGGAGCGAAGGCGGCCGGTCGCAGCCTGCGATCGGGCCGACCGGCTACGTCTATGCTATTGCCGGCGACAACCTGTACGTGTTCCCGCCCTCGCTGAAGCAGCTGCCGCCCAATCGCGTGATACCGGAGTCGGCGCCGACGGCAGTCAGCGCGAGCGGCGCGGATACCAAACCCTACAAGCCGCCGCTGACCATGAGCGGCAACCGCCTGTTCGCGTGCGAAGAGCTCGACGGCGACGATTGCGGCAAGGGCGACTACCAGACGATCGCGACCGCGTTTTGCAAGAAGGAAGGCTTCATCGGCGCCGGCCAGATCAAGGTCGACAGCAAGAAGGTGAAGGCCGAGACCTTGGACGGTCGCTACTGCTCCAAGAACAAGTGCAAGGTGTTCGAACAGATCGTCTGCGCGAACAATTAGAAAAGAGCGTCGATCGTCGACGTCACCGTGACCACGACGACAATCCTTGGGGACAACGGCATTGTGGAGGCTGACAATGTTTCTGAGAGATTGCTCCATTAGACGAGTGATTCATCGCTGCGTGGCGATTGCCATTGCGCTCACGTCCGGCAACGCGGCGGTTGCCTGGGAATCCGCCCATGGCGACCGCGACAACAGCGGTTTTGCGAATGTCGCGACGACACCTGCGGGCAAGGGGTCGGTCTCGGTGCCGGGCCTCGGCACCTTCCGGCCAGGGGCGGGTACGGTGATCGCGCCTGACGGCACGGTCTATCTCGGCACCGTCGAGGGCAAGCTGATCGCGCTGCAGGCCGACGGCAAGCCGCTGTGGAGCCGCGACATCACGCCGGGCCAATCGATCGTCGCATCGCCGGCGATCGCTTCCGACGGCTCGATCTACGTAATCGGGGTGGAGACGATCAGGGACAACCGCGTCAATCCGCCGAAGGTGACCGTCACCTCCACGCTTCATCGTTTCAACAGCACCGGCGCTTGGTTGGCGCAGATTCCATTCCCCGGTCACGGGGGCATCGGCCCGGCCGCGGTCGCCTCGCCCAACATCGGGCGGTTCGGCGGCATCGAAGCAATTTTCGTCCCGACTCTCTACGCCAACAGGCTTCGCGGCAAGCCCATGGTGCGGTTGGTCGCGTTCGATCTGAACGGGCTGGTGCTGGATGACGTGGTGATGCTGGGATTCGCACCCGACATCACTGGTGGTAGTGGCATTGGGGACTGGGAACTCTGTTGCGACTTCAATCCGCGACCGTTCGATGTTCCCCTCGTGAACGTCCCGCCGACGCCCGGCGTCGGTATCGGGACCAGCGGCGGCGCTCCGCTCATTTTGGCATCCGATGGCTCCAGCGAGGTGATCGGCTACAGCTTCACCAACAGGCGGCTCAAGGAAGCTTTCCGACTGCGCCAGGAGGGCTTCGTGGCGCTAACCCCGCCGGTCGTCTTGTCCGACGGCCGTGCTGCAATCGGGCTTCAGGGAGCGCCGCAGGGGCCGAGGAAGGATCCGGCGTTCCTGGGCCGCCTGCTCCTGATGACTCCGGACCGCACCGGCTTCGTCGACAAGATCCAGTCGAGCTTCGCGGCGCCGACGCGCCTGCCGGACGGCCGTATCGCCGTCGTCGGCAACTTCGGCAAGGTGACGATCGTGAGCGGCGCGCAGGTCGCCACCACGCTGCAAGCGCCGGGACGCTCCATTGCATCGGCGGCCGCATCACGGACGCACCTGTTCGTATCTGCGGAGGATGGTTTCGTCACCTACGATGCCGCGACCCTCGCGGAAGTGTCGCGGATCGACTGGGTCGGCGGCGGATTGAACCCGCCGGCGATCGGGCCCAAGGGCCATGTCTATGCCATCGCGTCCAACATCCTGTTCGTGTTCCCGCCGCCGATCAAGAAACCCTTCACGGTGACAACTCAGCCGAAGGCCGGCCTTCCGGTCGCGACTGATCCGGGGCCAGCGACGGGGCCGCAGCAGCAGAGCTACAAGCCGCCGATGACAGCGAACGGCAATCGCCTGTTCGCCTGCGAAGCGCTGGACCAGGACGATTGCGGCAAGGGCGACTACCAGACCATCGCGACGGCGTTCTGCAAGAAGCAGGGCTTCATCGGCGCCGGCAAGGTCAGTGTCGACAGCAAGAAGGTGAAGGCCGAAACCCTCGACGGCCGGTTCTGCACCAAGAACAAGTGCAAGGTGTTCGAAGCAATCAGCTGCGCCAACAACTAAGCAATGCGTAGCTCAGGGCCGGTCCACGTGTGGCGCCGGCCTTTTTTGCTAACGTTTTGATCGTTTTGTGATCTCGCACACACCAGAGTCGACCCAATCACGGTTGGCAGACACACGCGAATAGTGTATCTCCCCGCTCCTTGTGGGCTGATAGATCCGGAAGCACCTGAGAGTCTTTGCTGCACTCAGGGCTGCCGGCATGCCGCTGGAGGTTCGTTTGTTCAGCTCTTGCCCACGCTTCGCGCGCCGTGCGATCGGCGCGCTTGCCGCTTGCGCGGCTCTCATGACATCGAGCGTCGATTTGGCTGTCGCCTGGCAGACCGCCCATGGCCAGCCTGACAATAGCGGCGCCGTTGCCGTTCAAACGGCGCCGGCAGTCACGCCATTGAACACCGTCTACGGGCTGGGTGGGCTCGCGTCGGGAGTCGTGCCGGTGATCGCACCCAACGGCACGCTCTATATCGGTAACGCCCGCGGCAAGCTGATGACGTTCAGCGCCGACGGCCAGCCCGGCTGGAGCCGCGACGTCGGTTCGCAAGCCATCATGTCGGCGCCCGTCCTCGGCAACGATGGATCGGTCTATGTGGTCGGGGTGGCGACGATCCGCGACCGAAGGACCAATCCTCCGACCGTGACTCACATCGCGGAGCTGCACAAGTTCACCTCCGGCGGCGGCTGGGCGTGGCATGTGCCGCTCCCCACAAACGGCGTCAAGGTGACCAGCGCCTCACCGAACATGCTGCGGATGGGCGGCCAGGATGTCGTCCTGGTGCCCTGGATCCAGTCGGGCGCTCCGTTCAACGCCACGCTCACCGCCGTCACACAGGATGGCGGCATTCTGGCCAGCAAGATGGTGTCGAGTTTTTCGCCGCAGACCACGGGTTGGAGCGACGCGGATTTTGGCGATTTCATCTGCGAAGGCCTGATGGGCGGCCATGGCTGCAGGTTCACCCCGGTCGAGGGGACTCCGATCGAGGGCGATCCACTCGCCTACAACGTCAGACCGCCGGTCCCGGCGGTGGCGGTTCACAACGCCGCCGGCGGCGCGCCGACCGTGATGATGTCGGGCGGATTCCAGGACCTCGTCGGCCTCGCCTTCACCGGCGCGGCATTCGAAGAGCGGTTCCGCATTCACGACGACCAACGCTTCTTCAACGCGACGCCGCTTGCCTGGCCCGATGGCCACGCCATGATCGCCAGCAACGGTCACGATATCCCCTCGCAGCTCGTATTCGCCGGTTTCAACTTGGGCACGACCCAAGTGTCGGGTCCGACGTCTTTCGCGGCTCCGACTGCGCTGGGCAACAGCCGGTACGCGATCGTGCACCGAACGGGCGGTATTACCATTGTGCGCGGCGCCTCGATTGAGAAGTCGGCTCCCTTCCCCGGCCATTCCATTGCGTCCGCCGCCGCCTCGAATAATCATATCTTCGTCTCGACCGCGACCGCGCTGCATACCTTCGACAAGAGCACGTTGGAATCGAAGGGCACCTTCGCCTGGAAGAAAGGCGGCACGTCGCAACCCGTCATCGGCCCTCAAGGCCACGTCTACGCGATCGACGGCGACAACCTCATCATCTTCCCGCCGGTCGTGAAGTCGACCAACACGCCCAACACGCCGACCTCCCAAACGCAGGCCTACGCGCCGCCGCTCACCACCAACGGCAATCGCCTGTTCGCGTGCGAAAAGCTGGACGGTGACGATTGCGGCAAGGGCGACCACCGCTCGATCGCAAAGGCGTTCTGCGCGAAGAACGGATTCGCCAACGCCGACAACATCGACGTCGACAGCAAGAAGGTGAAAGCCGAGACCCTCGACGGCCAGTTTTGCATCAAGAAAAAATGCAAGGTGTTCGACCAGATCGTCTGCACGATGTGAGCAGCCTCGCGAAACCCACCGTCGCATCCGCCGCCCGGGTGTGACGGCGCGCACATTTGCCCGGTCCCGCGCACCGCTTCACCGGTTTGTGTTGGGGAAATCCCACCTTTTGTTGTATGTTGACACATGGGGACGCCTGGAGCGGAGAGCACCATGGCATGGGGACTGCACCCGTCCATCGCCGGTACTGCGGGCTTGTTTCTCGCACTGAGGCTCGCCACATCGGCGGCGCATGCCGAGGCGCGCCCCAATCAGAGCAACTCGGATCCGCTGGATGTCGTCCAGGGACAATGAATCTACTGCATCGCTCCTACGCGATGCAGATCGGACGTACTTAAGTTGAGAGTGACAACCCAGCGAGCTCGTCCGGCGCGGGACGGGTCCAGGCTGGGTTTCTGTTCCGATGGCATTGGGGAGGCTGACCAATGATGCTGCGAAACTTTTCCGTCACGCGATTGATCGCTCTTTGCGCTGTGGGTGCCGTCGCCTTGGCGGGCACACCAGCATCGGCGTGGGAGTTCGCCCACGGCAACCGCGACAACAGCGGCTTTGCCAATGTCGTGACTGCCCCCGCCGGCAAAGGGTCGCTCTCGGTGCCCGGCCTGGGAAAGTTCGCGCCCGGCGCAGGACCGGTCGTCGCGCTCGATGGCACCGTCTATGTCGGGACGATCGAAGGCAAGCTGGTCGCGCTCCATGCCGACGGAAGCCCGTTCTGGAGTCGCGATATCACACCCGGGCAGTCCATCGTCGCCTCGCCCGTGATCTCGTCCGATGGATCGGTCTATGTGATCGGCGTCGGGGTCGAGCGGGAGAACAGGCCCGATGCGCGTGTCGCCAGCGCGACCTTGCATCACTTCACCAGCACCGGCGCGTGGCTGAACCAGATCGCCTTTCCGCAACACGGCGAAGTCGGACCCGCTGCACTCAGTCCGCCGAACATCTGGCGATCCGGCAGCGCCGAAGCCATTATGATCCCTGCTGCCTACCGCAATAAGGTTACCGGCGGATACTCGGTCAGGCTGATCGCCTTCTCGCTCACCGGCCAAGTGCTCGACGACAAGGTCGTCATCAACATCACACCTCAGACTTTCGGCGGTTCAGGCCGGCCAAGCTGGATGGATGCGTCATGCCTGGTTCCGGTCCTCGGGTGGGGCGTGTGCCTCGGCGCCCGAGAGTACACCCCGCCCAGCTCGGGACCGCTGTTGAAGACAGCGCCCGCTCCCGGTGTCGGCATCTTCACGTTCGCCGGCGGCGGCACGCCCTTCATCCTGGTGTCGGATCACTACAAGGACCTGGTCGGCTATACCTTCTCCAGCCAGCGGCTTACCGAGACCTTCCGCGTGCATGACAACAATGGGTTCATGCGCACGCCACCCATGATCCTGCCCGACGGCCACAGCTTGATCGGCGTTCAGGGGCTGGAACGGGACAACATCGGGGCGGAAACACCGGCGAGCGGCGGCCGGATCGCTTTCGCAGGGCCGAACGGCAACAAGATCGCGCCGGTCGCTCTGGTGGTCGCCACGCAGGCCGCGCCGACGCGCATGGCCGACGGCCGGGTCGCGGTGGTCGATGGCGCCGGCGGCGTAGTCATCGTGAAGGATGGCAAGCCATTCAACGGTATGCAAGGTGCCGGCCGGTCGATCGCATCCGCAGCGGCATCGCGGACTCACCTCTTCGTCTCGGGCACGGACGGCTTCGTCACGTACGACACGAACTCGCTGGCGGAGGTGGCACGCTTCCCCTGGGTCGGCGGCGGGCTGAACCCGCCGGTGATCGGCCCGAAGGGACACGTCTATGCGATCGCCTCTAATATCCTGTTCGTGTTCCCGCCGAAGCTTAGCGTCGACACGACCATACGCCAGCCGCAGAGCGGCCTGACGGTCGCAACCAACCCCGATCCCGCGACCACGCAACCACAAGAGCAGACGTACCAGCCGCCCATGACAACCAACGGCAATCACCTGTTTGCCTGCGAGGAACTGGACCAGGACGATTGCGGCAAGGGCGATCACAAGGACATCTCACTCGCCTGGTGCCAGAAGCAGGGCTATCCGAAGGTCAAGGACTACGATGTCGACAGCAAGAAGGTGAAGGCCGAGACCCTCGACGGAAGGTTCTGCTCCAAGAACAAGTGCAAGGTGTTCGACACGATCGCTTGCGAAATGTGAGGGGAATAGCAAACACATGAAGAGGGCAGTCTCATCATGCCGCCGCATCCTCGCGGCGGCATTCCTGAGTACGGTCGCCGCGACCGGCGCGTCCGCCTGGGAACGGCCGCATGCCGACGGTGCCAACAGCGGCTTTGCCGACGTCGACACCGTGCCGGCCGCGGCGCCGCGCACGGTCCCTAGCATCGGCACCTTCGCCGCCGGCGCGGGCCCCGCGATCGCGCCGGACGGCACCGTCTATCTCGGCAACAAAGAAGGGCAGCTCATCGCGCTGCAGCCGGACGGCACGCGCAAGTGGACGCTGGGGATCACGCCAGGATTTTCCATCGTTGCGGCTCCGCTCGTGGGCAGCGACGGCTCGGTCTACGTGGTCGGCACGCGCACGGTGAAGAATCAGCAGGTGAATCCGCCGCTGACCCGCTACGACACCAGCCTCTACAAGTTCACGCCCACCGGTGCGCTGGCGTGGGAGACGCGCTTCCCCAACGCCTTCGACGGACCTACCTCCAGCGCCCCGCCCAACCTCTGGCGCATTCCCGGCGAATCCGACGTGGTGATCGTGCCGTTCGACCACAAGAACCGCCTGACCGGCGGCTACGACACCAACCTCGTCGCAATTTCGACCACCGGAGCAACCCTCGACACCGTCAAGGTCAAGACCGTGGTTTACCAGGTCACCGGCGGCAGCGACCTGCCGTCGTGGTGCTTGATCCCGCTGGTGAACCTGGGCTGTCTCATCGGCCCCGACTTCAATCCGAGCGGCGGCGAATATGTCGAGGATCCGGCGACCAAGCTGCCGGACGGCACGGTGGCGCCGCGGCCCGGGGTCGCGATCGTCCGCTACAGCAGCGTCATCGAGCCCTTCATCCTGGTGTCCAACCAGTTCCAGGACTTCGTCGGCTATTCCTTTTCCAACCGCGAGTTCCGCGAGCTGTTCCGCGTGCATGACGAGAGCCGCTCGCTGCTGTCGACGCCCATGGTGATGGCCGACGGCCACACCGTGATCGCAACGTCCGGCGAGAAAGGCAGAGGCTCGATCGCCTTCCTCGGCCCCAACATGGTAGCCTGGCAGCCGATCAAGGGGCCGTTCTCTTATGCTCCCGCCACGCGCCTGGCGGACGGGCGCACGGCGATCGTCGAGCTCCGCCGGCAAATGACGATCCTCAACGGCAAGAGCCAGGAGCGCACCGTGCCGCTGCCCGGCGAATCCATCGTCTCGGCTGCGGCCTCGCGCACGCACCTGTTCGTGTCCACCGCAGGCTCGTTCCTCACCTACGATCCCAGCACCTGGGAGAAGCGCGCGGAGATCTTCTGGGTCGGCGGCGGCACCTTCACGCCGGCGATCGGTCCGTTCGGCCACGTCTACGGCATGGCCTCCAACGTGCTGTTCGTGTTCCCGCCGCCGGTGCCGGCCACGGCCGGGCCGCTGGTCGCCAATCCCGACGGGCCGCTGGTCGCCGATCCCAGTCCGCCTGCCGCGACGCCAGCTTCCAAGCACTATAGCGGGCCGACGACCAACGCCGGTCATCGCCTGTTCGCGTGCGAGAAGCTGGACGGCGACGATTGCGGCGGATCGACCAACAAGGCGGTTGCCCTCGCCTTTTGCCAGCAGCAGGGCTTCACCGATGTCACCAAGGTCGACACCGAGACCCGGAAAGGCAAGGCCGCCCGGCTCGATGGGCAGTTCTGCACGAAGAGCAAGTGCAAGGTGTTCGACGAGATCGTGTGCAAGAAGTGAGCTGGATTTTCCCCCGAGATGGACGCCGGGTCGGCGCCGAAAATGCGACCAACTAAGCGGCCGCGGCTTTCGCGGCCGCGGCGACGGATGACACCGCCAATGGCTCTCCCGTCTCCACTAGGCTCTTGAGGCTGCTGAGGATGGCGGGCCAGCCGGTGCGGCAGCCCTCGAGCACCTGGCTCTTCGGTTCGAACTCGTCGTGGGTCAGCGTGAGCTTGGTCTCGTCGCCGACCGGCTCGAGATCGAAGGTGACGCGCGAAGGGTGCTCGTCCAGCAGTTCGTCGATGAACTCGACATGGAAGGTGTAGGAGAGATGCCGCGGCGGCTTGCTCTCCAGCACGATCCCGCGGTCGCTGACCGCTTCGGCGCCATCGACCTCGTACCAGAAGGTGACCGTCGATCCGACCTTCCAGTCGCACTCCACGCGCCGGCCATACCAATATTGCCGGGTCAACGCGCCATCGGTCAGCGCCTGCCAGACCCGATCCGGCGCCGCGCCGATATAGGTGACATAGGAGAAGCCGGGCTTTTCATGCTTGCTCATGACCGCCTCCGCGTAGCACGGATCATTCCACGCCCTTCCGCTGGATTCCGCAAGCAGGTTGCACGCGGCCGCGTTCAGGCGATCATGACAGATCCAGCTTGAACTCCTCCGCCAGCTTGCGCCGCCCCGCCTCCGTCACGCTCACCGCGCGGCTGTTGCGCTTGCGGGCGATCCAGCCGAGATCGACCAGCCGCTCGGCAAGCGCGGCGCCGAGTGCGCCACCTAGATGGTCGCGGCGCTCGCTCCAGTCGAGGCAGGTGGCGGCGAACTTGCGGCGCAGGGCGCGGGCGGCGTCCACGTCGATCCCGAGGCCGGCGAACCAGTCCGCGCCGCGCCGGGTCAGCGCGAAAGCGTCCGCCTCCTTGCGCAGGATGCCCTGCCTCACCAGCGCCTCGGTGATGCCGATGCCGAGCTCGCCCGCGAGGTGGTCGTAGCACATGCGACCACGGCGCAGCGGCTCCTCGACGCGCGGGCCGACCGCCCGGCCGTCCTTGTCGGGCGCCAGCACCATCAGCAGCTCCATCAGCTCCGCCACCTGCGGCGATGCCGGCTTGAAATATTTGTGACGCCCCTGGACTTTCACGGACACCAGCCCGCCCTCCTGCAGCCGGCGGAGATGCTGCGTCGCCGTGGCGGGCTCGACCCGCGCGCCGTATGCCAACTCCTTGGCGGTCAAGGCGCGGCCCTCCATCAGAAGCTGCATCATCCGGATGCGGGTGGCATCGCCGATGATCTTCGCGAAGCTCTCGAGGCTCGCGCCGCCGCCATAGTCCAGCTTTGTCATGTCACAACTCTAGGAAAGCACCCAACGTGAAACAAGAGATCATAGTTTGATCGGAGCCAAACTATGGCAGGAGCGAAACCAGTCAGGCCCCGCCCGAGCCATGCGTGAGCCGCAGGACTGTCCGGATTCGTTCCCTCCCCGGCGGCGGAACTCTTTTCCGAGGCCGGCGTTTTTCATTGGGGAGCCGTGCTGATGGAGGTCGGGGAGTTGATGGAGGTCGCAATGCGCGACATTGCTGCAAAGACCGGCCGCGCTATTGCGGCGCCCGCTCTGTTCTGCGCTCTGGCCGTTGGCGCCGCCTACGCGGACCCGCCGGTGCATCAGAGCCAGCGGCCCGGGGAAACGCTTGAGGAAACACCCGGTGCGACCAACGGGATGACGCAGCCGCGCACCTGCATGACGCATGACGGCGCCGGCGACAAGCTGCGCGCGGAATTTGGCGAAAAGATCCTGGGACATGGCGTTTCCAGCGACGGCACGTTGATCGAAATCTATCTGGCGCAGAGCGGCAGCTTCACCGTGATCAAGACGACGCCCGCCGGCCTCAGCTGCGTGGTGGATTTCGGCGAAGGGTGGCAGACGCTGCACCAGCTGGAGCAGGTCGGCTTCACGCCCGAGACACTCAAGTCTGTGCCCGGCACCACCGCGCACTAGCATTCTGGATCGTTCGTCCTCGATCGAACCGTCTTTGCGTGACGCCGGGCGCTGATCGCGCGACACTCGGGTCCTCCCAACTGCCGGCAAGGTCGTGTCATGTCGCCCGCTCCGTCCGAGGAAGTGGTGCTGTTCCCAGAGAGTCTGCTGACGGCGGCCGCTCATCCCGATCCCTATCCCTACTACGCGGCGCTGCTCGCCTACCGCCCGTTCTACCAGGAGCATCGGCTTGGCCTGTGGGTCGCGCTCGGCGCGCAGGAAGTCGCCGAAACTCTGGCGAGCGAAGCCGTCCGCGTGCGTCCGCTGGCCGAGCCAGTTCCCGCGGCCATCAAGGGCGCGCCGGCGGGCGATATTTTCAAAGACCTAGTGCGGATGAACGACGGACACCGGCACGCGCAGGCGAAGGCGGCGGTCGGCGCATGCCTCCGCGCCTTCGATCCAGCGCAAACCACGGCCATCGCGCGGCGCGATGCACCCGCCCTCGCCCGTACCCTGGCTGTCAAGCACCGCCAGGGACTCGACCTGTTCAACTTCGCCCTGCCGGTCCGCGTGGTCGCGCAGCTGATCGGCTTGCCCGAGGACATGGCCGGCCAGTGCGCGGCGCTGGTCGGCGATTTCGTGCGCTGCCTGTCGCCGATCAGCACTCCCGACGAGATTGCGCGAAGCAATCGGGCCGCCGAGTCATTGCTGCAGCTGCTGCGCGATGAATGGCGGCGGAGCAGTCACGGCGGCCTTGCCGCCCATGTCGAGCGATTGCGCGACCTCGGTCTCGATACCAGCGATGCAGTGCTGGCCAATCTCGTCGGCTTCATGTCGCAGACCTACGAAGCGACCGCGGGGCTGATCGGCAACGCGCTGTTGGCGCTGGCGGGCCAGCCGCAGCTCCGCCGCCGGGTGGCCAGCGACGACGCTCTGCTCCAGCGCGTGATCGAGGAGGTGGTGCGCCATGATCCCTCGGTGCACAACACCCGCCGCTTTGTTGCCGAGGATTGCACGATCGCGGAGCAGATCCTGAAACCGGGCGATCAGATCCTGGTCGTGCTGGCGGCCGCCAACCGCGATCCGGCGCGTTGCGAGCGCCCGCATGTGTTCGATCCGGACCGCGCCGACCGCAGCAGCTTCACCTTCGGCGCCGGCCGCCACGCCTGTGCCGGCCAGGCGATCGCCACCGCGATCGCCGCCGCCGGCATCCAGGCGCTGACGACGCACGGCCTCGACATCGCTGCGCTGTCCGGCCCGGTCGCGTATCGAAGGTCCGTCAACAGCCGCATTCCATTATTCGGAGGCGCCGCATGATCGCCGTCATTTTCGAGGTCTGGCCTCATCCCGATCACCGCAGCGGCTATTTCGACCTCGCCGCCACGCTGAAGCCTCAGCTAGAGAAGATCGACGGCTTCATCTCGGTCGAGCGCTTCGAGAGCCTGACGGACAAGGGCAAAATCCTCTCCCTCTCCTTCTGGCGCGACGAGACAGCGGTCGCGCAATGGCGCAACCTGGAACAGCACCGCGCCGCGCAAGCCAAGGGCCGCGGCGGCATCTTCGCGGACTATCGCCTGCGCATCGCAAGCGTGGTGCGCGACTATGGGATGAAGGAGAGAGCGGAAGCGCCCAAAGACTCGCGCGTCAAGCACGGATAGGAGCATCTCTCTTGCCGCATCTCAATCCGTCACCCCGGCCTTGAGCCGGGGTCCATTCCGCAGTCGCCCGTGCGGTTGATCGATGGATCCCGGCTCAAGGCCGGAATGACATGGGAGAGGGCGGCAGGGAAGCGCGCTAGCTGGTCGGTGCGCTCTGACTGAGCTTCCCGCCCAGCCGCACCGGCTGCACGCTCTTCGCCAGCCCAGTCGCATCATCCGTTTCCACCAGCACCGCGCACAACGTGCCGGGACCATTCGCGGCAGACAAGCGCTCGGTCGGCATCTTGCGGGTGAAGCGGGCGATCGGCATCGCCTTGTCCATGCCGATGACGGAATCGTAATCGCCGCACATGCCGGCGTCGGACTGATAGGCGGTGCCCTTGACGAGGATCATGTGGTCGGCAGTCGGCACGTGCGTATGTGTACCGACGCACAGGCTGACGCGGCCGTCGACCACGTGGCCCATCGCCATCTTCTCGCTGGTCGCCTCGCCGTGGAAGTCGAGGATGATGGCGTCACAATTGCCGCCCAGGCGGTGTCCGTTCAGCAGCTGGTCGATCTGCTGGAACGGATCGTCGAGCGGGTCCATGAACAGGCGGCCCATCAGGTTGATGACGCCGACCTTCTTGCCCTTGGCGGTCGGATAGATGCCGGCGCCCTTGCCCGGCGTGCCGGCGGGGAAGTTGCTCGGCCGCAGCAGGCGCGCATCGTTGCCGATGAAGCCGATCGTTTCCTTCTGATCCCAGACGTGATTGCCGGTGGTGACGCAGTCGACGCCGGCGCCATAAAGATCGTCGCAGATCTTCTTGGTGATGCCGAAGCCGCCAGCGGCGTTCTCGCCGTTCGCCACCACGAAATCGATCTTGTGATCGCGTTTCAAAGCCGGCAGGCGCTCGACGATGACGTCGCGCCCGGCCCTTCCCACGATGTCGCCGCAGAACAACAGACGCATGGCTACCAAACCTGATTCATGGCGGCGATCACCTCGGCGGGAACGCTCGCGAAATGATGCGCGGATTTCTCAGTCACGATCCAATCCAGCGGCTGGTCGTAGTCGTCGCGCGGAACACGGACCACGTGCTGCGCGGAGAAAGCCACACCGACCGCCATCGGATCGGCCGCGCTGCCGGTGCGCAGCTTGTCGAGCGTGCGGTCATAAAAGCCGCCGCCATAGCCGAGGCGATAGCCTTCGGCATCGAATGCCAGCAGCGGCACGATTAGCACCTGCGGCTCGACCTCCGGCGCGCTCGGCGGCGGCACTTCGGTGCCGAACCCACCGCTGACCAAGGCCATGCCGGGATGCCACTGGCGGAAGATTAGCGGCTGGCCTTTCTTCACCACCACCGGCAAGCCGATCGGATGGCCCGAAGCATGCAGCTGCGCCAATAGTGGCTTGACGTCAATCTCCTCGCCCATCGGCCAGAAGCCGGAGACGGCGGCAGCGGCCGGCACGTCGACCGACTGCTTAAAATGCTGCATCAGCGCCAAGCCCGCCTGCGGATGCCCGGCATGCGCCTGCTTGCGCCGCGCGCCAGCCTCGCGCCGGAGGTTGGCCTTCAGCGCTTGGGTCTCCGCGGCATCGATCAATCGAGGAAGTCCTGACAAAACCGAGTTGGTGAAGTGGGCGGCGCCACCATATGGGCCGATGGCTCGCATGATCCTCTAAGGCCTGCACTGCAGGTGGGCGCCGTGTGCCGAGACCACGGTCTCGGTAGGGACAGCTCCCTAGAGGTATTTATGGCCCCGGGGATACTCGCGACCTGTCGCACCCGGCAGCGACCGCCCGGGGTGTATTTAGGCGGCTTCCAGCCGCGCGGCAATAGCCTCGATCCGGCCGGCCAGCCGTTCCAGCGTGTTGGCGAGGTTGACCTCGCGGTGCTTGGCCGATTCCTTGAGCTGGCCGCGGGCCACGTTCAGCTCCTTCTCGCGCTGCTCCAGCTCGTCGGCCAGCAGCAGGGAGGTGACGGCGAACAGGAAGTGCTCCTGCGCGTTGCCGAGGGAATGGGCGATGCCCTCCATGCGCTCGCGCAGGCGGGTGGCAACCTCCTGTACCCGATCCTCTTCGCCGGGGCCGCAGGCGATATCGTAGTTTCGGCCGTTCAGCGGGATGGTGACGGTCGGCATGGGCGGGATCCTTAGCGCTGTCCGACGGCTTCGACCTGGGCGACGTCGCCCAGCCGGTCGATCACGTCGTCCAATTGGTCGGCGACGATGCGGGCCTCGGTCTGCAGCAAGTCGTAGGTCTGGCGCAGGATCGCGAGCTCGCTTTGCAGCAGCTCCCGGTCCTTCTCGCCACGCGCCGCACTTTCCGCCACTGCGGCATCCAGCCGCGCCATGGCGGCATCCAGGCGATTGATGGCTAGGTCGAGCTGGCTCATGGCCGGCCTCTTTTCATGTGTCCCTGTCGGGAATGCCGGTTGCGCGGACAAGTTTGTGGACTCGGGCGCACCCTGGTTTCCCCTGCCGAAATTAAACCCGCGATCACGCAGAACGTCAATGGAAGCCGCCAAATACTTGGATTCGCGTCAAGTCCAGGAGGTGCAGGACAGGGCGGGTTTCTGCTGTTGACCGGGGGGCGGGCGGGCGGCATGGTGCGCCGCACTTTCGCCAGCTTTTAGGACCCAAAATGGACGCTGCCACCGCCCAGAGATCGGCGCAACCCGAGGTATCGCTGCGGGATATGGCTAACGCCATCCGCGCCCTGTCCATGGACGCGGTGGAAAAGGCCGCCTCCGGCCACCCCGGCATGCCGATGGGCATGGCGGACGTGGCGACGGTCCTATTTACCCAGTTCCTGAAGTTCGATCCGCAACATCCGAGCTGGCCGGACCGCGATCGGTTCATCCTGTCGGCCGGCCACGGCTCGATGCTGCTCTATTCGCTGCTGCATCTGACCGGCTATGCCGACATGACGCTGGACCAGCTGAAGAACTTCCGCCAGCTCGGCAGCAAGACCGCCGGCCATCCTGAATACGGCCACGCCGCCGGGATCGAGACCACCACCGGTCCGCTCGGCCAGGGCCTGGGCAATTCGGTCGGCTTCGCACTGGCGGAGCGCATTCTGAACGCCCGCTTCGGCGACGACCTGGTCGGTCACTACACCTATGTGCTGGCGGGCGACGGCTGCCTGATGGAAGGCCTCAGCCAGGAGGCGATCTCCCTCGCCGGCCATCTTAAGCTTAACAAGCTGATCGTGCTGTGGGACGACAACTCGATCTCGATCGACGGCCCGACCTCGCTCTCGACCTCGGAGAACCAGGTTGCGCGGTTCCAGGCCGCCAACTGGGCAACCCTGCAGGTCGACGGCCACGATGCCGCCGCGGTCGCCGCCGCGATCGCCAAGGCCAAGATCCACGACAAGCCCACCATGATCGCCTGCAAGACCACCATCGGCTATGGCGCGCCGACCAAGGCGGGCACCGCCGCGACCCACGGCTCGCCGCTCGGCAAGGACGAAGTCGCGGGCGCGCGCCAGAAGCTCGGCTGGGCGCATGAGCCGTTCGTGGTGCCGGATGCGATCCGCGCCGCCTGGGCCAAGGCCGGCCAGCGCGGGGCTGCCGACTTCGCGGCCTGGACCAAGCGCCATGATGCGCATGCCCAGCGCGCCGAGCATGACCGCGTGATCGCGGGCGAGCTGCCGGCCAACTTCGCCAGCACGGTGAACGAGCTGAAGACCGCGATCGCGGCCGAAGCGCCGAAGATCGCGACGCGCCAATCCTCGCAGAAGGTGATCGAGGCGCTCGCCCCGATCATGCCGGAATTCATCGGCGGCTCCGCCGACCTCACCGGCTCCAACAACACCAAGGCGAAGAATGCCGCGCCGATCAAGGCCGGCGCCTATGGCGGCAGCTACATCTACTACGGCATCCGCGAGCATGAGATGGCGGCGGCCATGAACGGCCTCGCGCTGCATGGCGGCGTCATTCCCTTCGGCGGCACGTTCCTGGTGTTCACCGATTACTGCCGGCCGTCGATCCGCCTCTCGGCGTTGATGCATCAGCGCGTCATCTATGTGATGACGCATGACTCCATCGGCCTCGGCGAGGATGGCCCGACCCACCAGCCGGTCGAGCATCTTGCCGCCCTGCGCGCAATTCCCAACCTGCTGGTGTTCCGCCCCGCGGACACCATGGAGACGGCGGAGTGCTGGGCCCTGGCGCTGAGCCAGAAGAACCGGCCCTCGATCCTCGCCCTCACCCGCCAGGCTCTGCCGCATCTGCGCGCCGACGCCGCGGTCGCCAACCACTGCGCACGCGGCGGCTACGTGATCCGCCCGGCGAAGAGCGCGCGCAAGGCGACGCTGATCGCCACCGGCTCGGAAGTCTCGCTCGCGGTCGAGGCGCGCGAAGCGCTGGAAGCACAGGGCATCGGCACTGCCGTGGTCTCCCTGCCCTGCTGGGAATTGTTCGACGAGCAGCCCGAGAGCTACCGCCGCGAAGTGCTGGGCGACGGCCTGCGCGTCGCGATCGAAGCCGCCGGCGGCTTCGGCTGGGAGCGCTATATCGGCGCCGATGGCGTGTTCGTCGGCATGCAGGGCTTCGGCGCCTCCGCGCCCGCCCCGGAACTCTACAAGCATTTCGGCATTACCGCTGCGGCCGTTGTCGAGCAGGTCAAGGCCAAGCTGTAAGCCCAAGCAGAAGAGGACAAAGATGACAGTCAAAGTCGCCATCAACGGTTTCGGCCGCATCGGCCGCCTGGTCCTGCGCGCCATCATCGAGAGCGGCCGCAAGGACATCGAGGTGCTGGGCCTCAACGACCTCGGCCCGGTCGAGACCAACGCGCACCTCTTCCGCTACGACACCGTGCACGGTCGTTTCCCCGGCGAGGTGAAGACCAAGAGCGACCAGATGGACGTGGGTCGCGGCTTCATGAAGGTGACGGCGGAGCGCGACCCGTCCAAGCTGCCGTGGAAGGACCTTGGCGTCGATATCGCGCTGGAGTGCACGGGCCTCTTCACCGCCAAGGACAAGGCGAGCGCGCATCTCGCCGCCGGCGCCAAGCGCGTGCTGATCTCCGCGCCCGGCACCGACGTCGATCTCACCGTGGTCTATGGCGTCAACCACCAGAAGCTGGAGAAGAGCCACACCATCGTCTCCAACGCGTCCTGCACCACCAACTGCCTGGCGCCGGTCGTCCATGTGCTGCACAACGCGTTCGGCATTCAGCACGGCTACATGACCACGATCCACTCCTATACCGGCGACCAGCCGACGCTGGACACGATGCACAAGGATCTCTATCGCGCCCGCGCCGCCGCGCTGAACATGATCCCGACCACCACCGGCGCCGCCAAGGCCATCGGCCTCGTCATCCCCGACCTCAAGGGCAAGTTGGACGGCACCTCGATCCGCGTGCCGACGCCGAACGTGTCGCTGGTCGATTTCAAGTTCGTGCCCAAGAAGAGCGTGACCAAGGAAGCCGTCAACGCCGCGATCCTCGAGGCGGCCAACGGCCCGCTCAAGGGCATCCTCGCCACCAACGACCAGCCGCTGGTGTCGATGGACTTCAACCACAACCCGGCCAGCTCGACCTTCGACCTGTTGCAGACCCAGGTGATCGACGGCACCTTCGTGCGCGTCATGACCTGGTACGACAACGAGTGGGGCTTCTCCAACCGCATGGGCGACACTGCCGTTGCGATGGGCAAGCTGGGATAAGCAATCGGGATGCGATGACACGCACCATCATCGCATCCCTGCCTGAAGCACGCGCCGCCCTCGCGGCGGCAGGATCAAGCGGCGTCGCGGCGGAGCTGGAAAGCCCGCCCGACGCCGCAAGCATTTACGGCGTGCTGTGGTTCGCCGAGCTGAACCGCGCCCTGGTTGCGGAATTTCCGGCCCTGCCCTTTTCGCTCACAGTCGATTGCGGCAGTCGCGCCGACCTGGCACACGCGGCGCTGGTCGAAGGCATCAAGCGCATCCGGTTCAGCGGGCACCCGGACGCGGCGCGAGCGCTGCAGGACATCGCACGGCAACTGGACGCCGAATGCATGGTCACTGGCTGAAGATCTGCTCCAGCTTCCGGGCGAGGTCCTGCTTGCGGTACGGCTTGCTAAGGAAATGCTCGTCCTCCCGCAGCCGTTCGTCACCGCGCAGCGAGCTGTCGGAATAGCCGGAGGTAAAGAGCGCCCGCAAGCCGGGCCGCTCGGCGATAGCGGCACGCGCCAGCTCGTGCCCATTCATGCCACCCGGCATCACCAGATCGGTGAACAGCAGGTCGATCCTGACCTGCGGGTCCTTGAGCAAGGCGAGCGCTTCCTTCGGATTCTGCGCCTCGATGACGGTATACCCCAGCTCCGCGATCTGCTTGGTGACGATGCGCCGCACTTCGCCATCGTCTTCCACCACCAGAATGGATTCGTTCGCGGCGTATGCTGGCATGGCCTCGGCCGCGGCTGCCGCGGCGACCGGCCTTTGCGCCCCGCGCGGCAGATAGAGCCGGACAATCGTGCCATGACCGAGCTCGCTGTAGATCTTGATATGCCCCTTCGACTGCTTCACGAAACCGAACACCATGCTGAGGCCAAGGCCGGTGCCGCGGCCGACCTCCTTGGTCGTGAAGAATGGCTCGAACACCTGGCTCAGCGTCTCCGGCGACATTCCCGTGCCGGTGTCGGACACCTCCAGCAACACATAATCGCCGGCATCGACCTCCGGATTGAGCGCGACATAGTCGGCGTCGAGGTGCGCGTTCTTGGTTTCGATCGTCAACCGGCCGCCCTTCGGCATGGCGTCGCGGGCATTGGTGGCAAGATTGGCGATCGCCGCGCTCAGTTGCGCGGGATCGATCAGGACCGGCCAGACATCCTGGCCGGTGTTGAGCACCACCTCGATGTTCTCTTCGAGGATGCGCTCCAGCAACCGGGTCATGCCGGCAACCAGCTCGTTGAGGTCCACCACGCTGGGCGCAAGTGGCTGCCGGCGGGCGAAAGCAAGCAGTTGGCGCGTCAGCTCGGCGCCGCGCATGCTGGCCTGCAGCGCGGATTCGGACAGCGCCATCGCCTCGGGGTCGGACTTCACCCGGTCCTGCAGCAGATCGAGATTGCCGATCACCACCGAGAGCAGGTTGTTGAAGTCGTGCGCCATCCCGCCGGTGAGATTGCCGATCGCCTCCATCTTCTGCGCCTGATGGAGCTGCTCGCTGGTGTGCCGCAGCTCGGCGGTACGGGCGTGGACCAGCGCCTCGATCGCCCGGGTGCGCCCGGTCTCGCGCCAGAGGTAGAGCACCAGGACCGCCGTCAATGACAGCCCGGCCAGCAGCCAGACCCAGGGGCTGCTGGAACGCAAGGAGGCCACCGCCGGCGCAGGGTAGTCGAAGGTCAGGTCCCAGTGCTGGCCGAACACATTGAAGTCCCGCGTGAGCCGGACCGCGGGCTGCGCCGGTAGAGCGGTGCCTTCGCTGCGCACCTCCGCGCGCTTGGTCGCCAGGGAGTAGACCACCGACGCCGATTCCGCCGCATTTTCCTGATGCTCCTTGGCGATCGAGAAATGCAGCGATTCGATCAGCTCCGGCGTGTTGGGCATGGCCGCCGTGATCAGGGCCGCGAGGTTGTAGTTGCCGATGGCGTAGCCGCGCAAATGCGCTCGGCGATCGTCGACGGCCTCGGGCACATCGGTGGTGTCGTAGACCGGCCAGAACAACAGATAGACCAGCTCGCCCGCGGCGGGGCCGACGGGCCGCACCGGCAAGGTCGCAACGGGAGCGCCCTCGTCGCGCGCCCGTTCCATCGGAATGCGCCGCCCCTCGTACTTGCCGAGCGCAAGCCCCAACACGCGCCGTTCGCCGTGCGGTCGCTCATCGAACAGGACGGGGAAGTATTCCGGGCGGTCGGACAACGAAGTGCGCTGGAAGTCGGGCGTCACATCGAAGACCTGGAAGTCCTTCAAGCCGAGCGAGCGCGCCCTCTGCTCCAGCGCCGGGATCTGGTCGCGGGGAATGCGCGGTGCCCATTGCAGCGAATTCACGTGATCGAGGCCGCGGCTGGCCCGTGTCGCCAGCCGGGTGAACTGGTCGGGATCGAGCGAGTCCGCAACGGTCATCGCAATGGCGATGTTCTCGACCGCATTGCCGGCCAGCCGGATCTTCGCCTCGAGGTCGCGGGCGCGCCATTCGGACCGGAGCTCCAGGATCGTCCGGACCCGCTCATCGTCCGCTTCTTTCGCCATCCAGAACGCAAGGCTCGAGAGCAATACGCCTGCTATGGCGATGCTCACCGGCGCGATCCAGCTTTTCTGCCTGACTGGGCTGAGCCCCATGCGGTCCCGTGTTGAAATTGCGACGACTCAGAATCTCGCAGCGACCTTGCGTGCCATTTAACCCGTTGCTACAGCTCGAGTCACCATCGGTCGTGCCGGACAAGGAGCGAACGACATGTCATCCGCCAAGCTGGTGCCGGAACTGCTGGTGTCGAACCACGCGGCCAGCCACCATTTCTATGTCGGCGTGATCGGGTTCGGTGTGCGCTATGAGCGCCCGGAGGAAAAGTTCTCGTACCTCGACCTTGGCGGTGCGGCGCTGATGATCGAGCAGGAGACCGACTTTTGGGTGACGGCGCCGCGTGAGAAGCCGTATGGCCGCGGCATCAACCTCCAGATCGAGGTGGACGCGATCGACCCGATCTTGTCGCGCATCGAGCAAGCCGGCATCGCCCTGTTCCGTCCGGTCGAGGAAGCGTGGTATCGCTGTAACGAAACCTACAGCGGCAACCGCCAGTTCCTGGTGCAGGATCCGGACGGGTACCTGCTGCGTATCTTCGAGGATCTCGGCGAACAGGCGGCGCCGTCGAGCGGCCGGATCGTCGGCTAGCGGCGCAATCGGATGGAGAAGCACATGTATAGGCTCTATGGCGTCAAGAAGTGGGGCTCGCTCGGGCCGCAATGCATTCTGGAGGAAGTCGGCGCGCCCTACGAGATGGTGTGGCTCTCCGCGGAGGACCGGCGCGGCTCCTATCGCAAGATCAATCCGCTCGGCTATGTGCCGAGCCTGCAGCTCGCCGACGGCCGCTTCGTGTTCGAAAGCTCCGCCATCGTCACGCACACCACGGACGCGCATCCCAGCGCGCTCGCGCCGCGCCCAGGCACGCCGGACCACGCGATGTACCTGTCCTGGCTGACCTGGATGAATGCCGAGATCTACTCCACCATGAACGCCGCCGAGTTCCTGGAGGACGAAGGCAACACGGTCGGCGACGCGGCTTCGCGCGCAAGCCTGGCGGAGGCGGTGCGAGCCAAGGTGGATGGCCTGTTCGATATCGTCGAACGACATCTTGGCGGCGGCTTCATGCTTGGGAAGGTGGTATCGGCGGCGGATATCTATCTGATGATGGTGACGCTGTGGACGCGGCCCAACCGCCGCGCGCTGTATGAGCGCTGCCCGAACATCGGGCGGGTGGTGGCGGCGGTCAATGCGCGGCCGGCGGTCGTGAAGGTGCTCGCCCTCAACGATCTTGCCTGAGAGACATCAAGCTGTCATGGCGGGCTGCTATAGCCCGGCCAATCTCTTCGTGTGGAGCGGCATCGTGTACTCTCTCTTGCGTCCTCTTGCTCTCGCCGCGCTCGGCCTCGCGCTCGCCTTCCCTGTGGCGGCGCAATCGACCGCCGAGATCGGCGGTCTGCGCTTCATCGGCGCAGTCACCGTGCCGAACGACCAGACAATCGATGGCACGCTGGTGGGCGGCCTGTCGGGCATCGACTACGACCCCGCCGCAGACCTCTGGTACCTGATCTCCGACGACAAGTCGGACAAGAACCCGGCGCGCTTCTACACGGCCAAGCTGACGTTCGACAAAGCAAGCCTTGCGTCGGTCGAGATCGAGCACGCAGTGACCCTGCTGCAATTCGAGGGCCAGCCCTATCCCAATGCGACGACCGGTGGCGACGTGCCGGACCCTGAATCGATCCGCCGCGATCCTGAGACCGGCAATCTGTGGTGGACCAGTGAGGGAGATCGCAAGCTCGGGCTGTCGCCCTTCCTACGCGCCACGACGCCCAACGGCAAGTTTGCGGAGGCGTTCATCACGCCGGCGATTCTCCGCATGGATGAAACCCAGGAGATCGGCCCGCGCCACAACCAGGCCTTCGAAGGATTGAGCTTCGCGCCGGACGGCAAGTCGATCTGGCTGACGATGGAATCGGCGCTCTATCAGGACGGGCCGATCGCAACCCCGAGTGCCGGCGCGATCGCGCGGCTCACGCGCCTCGACCGCGACGGGACGGTACTCGCGCAGTTCGCCTATCCCGTTGACCCGATCCAGGCGGTGCCCACCGGCAAAAACGGCGACAACGGCGTCAGCGAAATCCTGGCGCTGGACGACACCCATGCCCTGGTGCTCGAGCGCTCCGGCGTCGAAGGCGCGGACGGCATCTGGAAGCTGTATATCCGCATCTATGCGATCGACACCACCGGCGCCACCGACATCGCCGCCGTGCCGTCTCTGGCGAACGCCAACTACATTCCGGCGACCAAGCGCCTGGTCATCGACCTCGCCAGGACCGCCGAAGTCGGGCGGGTCGACAACATCGAAGGAATGTCGTGGGGTCCGATGTTGTCGGACGGCAAGCGCAGCCTCGTGCTGGTCTCGGACAACAATTTCAATCCGGTACAGATCACGCAGTTCCTGGCATTCGAAATCACGCCTTGAGGCCGACCAGCCGCTCGCGATTACAACTGGCGGCGAAACAACCCCGGATAGTCCACCACGAAGCCGTCATCATCCACCGTGATGTCCGCGGTGAAGTCGATGTCCAGGCCGTCGAAGCGCCAGAGCCGCTGGGACAGATGCGTGTAGCGCTGCGGCGCGGCGCGCAGCGACAACTCGGGAACCAGGATGTAGGCCACCTTGATGTCGGCCGCCGCGCCGACTTTCGCACCGAGCCTGCGGATCGCGACGGTGTTGGTGAACGGCGTCATCGAGATGTCGGGATCGACGCAGCCATCGAGCTCCGGCAGCGCCGCACCATTCGCCCGCCGCCAATGACCAGCGCCGTCCGACAGGATTTCGAGCGTGCCGCCGTCCTTCACGTCGACGCGAACGTGGCGCGTTCGCCAGGCGGCATCGGTCTCCACCAGGTAACTGGCGTTGAGCGGCTCGCCCTCGAGCGTCGCGGCGACATCGCCGCGCGCCTCGAACCCGCGATCGGGGGCGCGGAAGCTGAACTGCTCCGCGCCCTCGCCCAGATCGGGTTGCCACACCCAGCGCCAGCTTCGTTGCGTCATTTGACCTCGATCTTCACCACCGACCAGATCGCCTTGGCCTGATAGGCCTCGATATCGATCTCGGGTTTCTCCTTGAACGGCCACATTACGAAGAACGGACCGAAATCGTCTGGCGCCATTCGGACTCCATCCTTCTCGATCGCCAGGATCGGGGCGAACTTCGTCATGTCGTCGGCGGTGATGTCGACCTTGTAGTCATCCGCCGCCGACAGCGTGATGTCACCGCCGGTCGCGCCGGCCAGCTTCAGCACGTCGGTGAGCGATGGCCCCTTGAACTTCATCGGCTGCGGAAAACTCGTTGGCTGCTCGGTCAGCTCGCGCTGGGGCAGCTTGGCGATCTCGTCGCGCGTCAAGGTCACTGCACCGCCCGGCACCTTGCCGGAAAAAGTCAAAACAGCATCATCGGCAAGAGCGCCAACGGATGTCATAATTGTCACAAGCAGGCAGGCCAGCCCGAACCCTCTGCGAGTCGAACCTTGCATGGAAATCTTCCTTTTTCCCCAGTATGTTGCGCGAACCCAGTGCGGTCCTCGCCGGCATCCTCGCAATCCCGCGGCAGGACAGCAAGGCCGGATTGAAATGCCCTTCGCTGGTGCGGTATGAACCCTTTCCGCGCTTCCGGCGTTGATACGCCGCCCGATCACACGAGGACCCCTCCCATGAAGCTCACCCCCGCAGTCCAGAAAATCCTCTCCAACTACGAGAGCGACAATCCAGGCACCAAGGCGAACCTCGCCCGCATCCTGATGCAGGGCCGCCTCGGCGGCACCGGCAAGCTGGTCATCCTGCCGGTCGACCAGGGCTTCGAGCACGGGCCGGCACGCAGCTTCGCGCCCAACCCGCCGGCCTACGATCCGCACTATCACTTCGAGCTGGCGATCGAGGCGGGGCTCAACGCCTACGCCGCGCCACTCGGCATGATCGAAGCCGGCGCCGCGACCTTTGCCGGACAGATCCCGACCATCCTCAAGGTCAACTCCTCCAACTCGCTCGCCAAGGCGAAGGACCAGGCGATCACCGGCTCGGTCGGCGATGCGCTGCGGCTCGGCTGCTCGGCAATCGGCTTCACGATCTATCCGGGCTCCGACTACGCCTTCGAGATGATGCAGGAGATCCGCGATCTGGCGGAGGAAGCGAAATCGGTCGGCCTCGCGGTCGTGGTCTGGTCCTATCCGCGCGGCGACGCGCTGTCCAAGGAAGGCGAGACCGCGATCGACATCTGCGCTTATGCGGCCCACATGGCGGCGCTGCTCGGCGCCCACATCATCAAGGTGAAGCCGCCGACCAACTTCCTCGAGCTGGCTGAAGCCAAGAAGGTCTACGAGAAGGAGAAGATCGACGTCTCCAGCGGCGCGGCGCGCATCCGCCACGTCGTGCAGTCCTGCTTCAACGGCCGGCGCATCGTGGTGTTCTCCGGCGGCGCCGCCAAGGGCGAGGACGGCATCTTCGAGGAAGCGCGCGCGATCCGCGACGGCGGCGGCAACGGCTCGATCATCGGCCGCAACACCTTCCAGCGCCCGCGCGCCGATGCGCTGAAGCTGCTCGACGGCATTATCAATATCTATCAGAGCAAGGATTGAGCGACGCGCACCACTGCCGCTTGTTCTTCCGCTTGCCGGCGGGTTCCGGATTCGAGGAGGCGTTGAACCGCGCGCTCGCGCATCCCGAGGCCGCCAGTGTGCTGCTGCCTGCCGATCTACCGGTGGACGCCGCGCGCGCGGCGGTCAATCGCATCCAGGCCGCCGACCGCCCCGCCCTCGTCGTCGATGACGTCGAGCGCCGCAACGCGCTGCAGGCCGATGGCCTCCATCTCACTGATGCAGCACGCGTGCGTGCTATGCGGGCCAAGCTCGGCGATGGCCTGGTGCTCGGCACCGAATGCCCGCTGGAACGGCACGCCTGCATGGTCGCGGCCGAGGATGGCGCGGACTATGTCGCGGTGCGCGTGACGGCCGACAACCTGCAAGCTGCTGAAGACCTGCTGGAGTGGTGGTTCGAGATGATGACGACACCGATCGTGGCGCTGGTGGATGCGCCGATCGAAACCGATCGGCTGCGCGCCTACGCGGACTTCGTGTCGCCACCCGCTTGAGGCCGACCGGGTCGCCCGTCTAAGGCACCGCCTCGGCCAGGGCGACGAGGCGCAGCGGCCCGCCAGGCATCACCGCATCGAACGGATAGCAGGTGGTCAGCGCCAGCTGCGGCGGTCCGTTGCCGACCAGCGGCAGCCTCACTTTTCGCCCGTCCACGACTTGGACCTCCCGGATCACATAATCCACCCAGGTGCCGTCGGCGCGCTGGATCCGCAGGGCGGTGCCCGGGACCACATCGGCCAGGAACCGGAAGTTCGTATCGCGATGACCGCTGATCACCGAGAGGCCGGCCGCGCCGGGAGCGGGACTTCCGTCGAGATGCGCCGGTCCGAAGGCCAGCGTGCGGCCGGTCGCATGGGCAAGGACGACCTGGTCCACGCCCAGCGCCGGCACGACGAGGCGCGCCACCGGCGTTGTGTCGGCCCAAGGCCAGGGCGGCACCGGCCGCCGCGTGGCCATCGCCTCATCCCAGGCCTGGGCGATCAGCTGCTGCGCCAGCCATGCCTTGGCCGGGATCCACAGCCCCTCGCCGATCTGCCACAGGCCGAGGCCGAGGACCACCGCGAGGGTCAGGCGACGGTACAGGACCAGGCTCATGCGATGCGGCGAGCGGCCATGGAGAGCGCGTCCGTAGCCGGTCCTTGCGTGCGCCTCCGGCGGTACAGCAGATGGATTGTCAGCGCCGCGACCGTCAGCAACAGGCCGATCAGCAGGTGCACCATCGCCGGCGTCGCCGTCTTCGGCAGGGCGAGGCCGTCGAGCGGCGTGCCCGTGAAGTTGATCTTGCGCATCAGTTGGCCGGGCTGCGGCAGGTTGGTACCGCCGTCGCTTCCAGGACCGAACACCTTCTCGTAGACCCAGCCGTGCGGCAGGTTGGTAGGCACCTGCGCCGAGGTCAGGGTCTCGTTGTGCGGCCGCACCACTTCTTCGTCGACAGCGACCAGGCTGGTGTAGGAACTGACCAGCTCGTAGGCGAGGGCATGCGCCGTCGCGGCTTCGCGCACGCGGGCCGGGTCTGCGCCATGCCATTGTCCGTCCTCGATGGCGGACAGCTTGGCGCGCGCCCACACGGCGGCGACTCCGGCACCGCTGCGCGCCTGGCCGATGTCGATGCCGTGGCGCCAGGCTGCGTCGCCGTCCTCCCCTTCGATCGCCAGCAGGCCGCTCAGCTGATCCAGCTTCGTCCCCGGCAGCCGGGCGGTGAACGTCACGGGCACGCCCACATAGATGTCGGGCACGGTCGCCGGATACATCTCCGCGCTCGCCGGCAGTCCGTCCGGCCAACGCACTGCGATATCTGTGATCGCAGGCTGCTCAAGCTTGCGCAGCAGCTCGGTCATGCGCTCGCCCACCTCGGTGACGTCGCCGATATAGGTGAAGCTGCCGCGGCCGAGCTCTGCCGCCTTGCGCATGAAGTAGCTGTTCGGCGCCGTGCCGATGCCGATGGTGAAGAGGCGGGCGTCGCCGAGCCGCCGGGCGATGTCGTCGAACAGCTCGGCTTCGTTGCCGACGGCGGCGTCGGTCAGGAATATCACCTGCTTCAGGCGACCCGGCGACGTCTCGCCGTCGAGCGCCAGCTGCAGCGCCGGCCGCATCTCCGTGCCGCCGGTGGCCTTCAGCCGATCGACATAGGCCCTGGCCTCCCGCAGCGTTTCGCCGGTCCACGGCTTCAGCTCGCCATAGAGCGAATCGGTGATGGAGTTGAACTGGATGACATTGAAGCGGTCGGCCGGCGTCAGCCGGTCCAGCGCCAGCAGCAGCCCCGCCTTGGCCTGGTCGATCGACGTCCCGCCCATGGACCCGGAGGTGTCGATCACAAAGACGACGTCGCGCGGCAGACGCGGTGTCTCCGCCTGCTCTGCCGTCGCTGGCGTCAGCATGGCGAAGAGGTAGACATCGTCGCCGCGCTGCTCGGCGAACAGGCTGGCGGCCGGCGCCGCACTCGGTTTGGGAATCCATTCGAGCACGAAGTCGCGGTCGGCCGGCACGTCGCCTTCGGCCAGCGTGATCACCTTCGATCCGTTGGCGTCGGTCGCGACGACCGGGTGGTAGAGGCTGGTGACGCGCTCGACAGGGAAGCCCGGCGCGAAATCGATGCTCATCGTGACCGGATTGATCTTGCCCTCGCGCGGATGCAGCACCGGCGGCGTGATCCGGCTGGCATCGGGAACGCGGGTCGTGTCATCGGCCCAGCCGCCGCCGTTGGACCGGTCCGCCACCAGGTTGATCGCGTCGCCCGGGATGTAACGCGGACCGACGACCATGGGAAAGCGCAGGCTATAGGTGCCGGCGTCGATTGAGACCCGGTCCTGATACTGGATCTCCACCACGATCTTCTCGCCCGGCCCGATGTTGGCCACCGAGGTCGTGAAGATGTTGGGCCGTTCGCTCTCCACCAGGCTGGCATGCTGACCCGCGGCGGCCGCCTGTTCATACACCTTCTTGGCCTCCTCGCGCGGCTTGATCTGGCCGACCACGCGCCGCTCGCCGATTTCCATCACCAGATGGTCGACCGCCGACTGCTCCGGCAGCGGAAACACATAGACGCCCTCGAGCCAGGCGCTCGACGGATTGACGAAGTGCTGCCGCACTGTCGCCCGCACGATCGTGCCCGCGACCGCCAGCTTGACGTCGGTCCGCAGGATCGGCGCCTCATAGAGCACGCCGGCCTTGTCCGACTTGAAGAACAGCCCGCCCTTCGGCGCTTCTTCGCTCGACTGCGCGTGGACCGCGGACGTCGCGAGAAGGAGTGAGATCAGTAACGCAAGGAAAGCCGCCGCTGCGCCCCGAGCGCGCGACAACAAGCGTCCGCTGCAGTCGAGGACTGCGACGGGAAGAAGGAACGTTGACATGATGAGGTGCCCCTAAGGAGATCGCTGGCTAAACCTGACGGCCGATCGTTTGATCGACCGGCGCGATTACAGCGCTGGGCTGTGGCGCCTTGCGCACGGAGTCATGGCGTTCCGATGAAGCTTTGCGGCGGAATCAGGGCGCAACGCGGCGGGGATTCGCAGCCCGAGGCCACTCGCCCTGGACCCCGCCTAGACGCTAGTACCACTGAGTCAGACAGCCGCAGGGTGTCGTGCCTAAGCCGACCGCATCTCGCGCACGTAGCGCACGATCTCGTCGTTGATGAGGCGCGCCTGCTCGGACACGTCCTGGGTCGCGCTCATGACGCGGGACGAGGCCTGGCCGGTCTGCTGCGAGGCTTCGCCCAGGTCGCTGATGGTGGCGGTGAGCTGGCTGGCGCCACTCGCCGTCGTGGTGGCGTTCTGCGAGATCTCGCGGGTTGACTGGCTCTGCTCGCTGACGGCGCGCGAAACGTCGCCCGCCATGGCGCTGATCTGCCCGACGATCCCGACGAAATCCTGGAACGCCTGGTTGGTCGTGCCGGACGCCGACTGCATCGCCTCGACCTGGGATTCGATCTCCTCGGTCGCGCGCGCGGTCTGGGTCGCCAGCGCCTTCACTTCCTGCGCCACCACCGCAAAGCCGCGGCCGGCTTCGCCGGCGCGCGCCGCCTCGATGGTCGCGTTCAGCGCCAGCAGGTTGGTCTGCTCCGCGATCGAGCGGATGAGGACCACCACTTCGCCGACCTTGAGCGACATGTCGTTGAGCGCGCCGACCGTCTTCGAGGTTTGGTTCATGCGTGTCACGGCCTCGTTGCTGATGGTGGCGGACCTGCCCACCAGATCGGCAATCTGGTCGATCGAGCTCGACAGCTGCTCGGTCGCGCTCGAGATGACGACGACGCTGCCGCTGGCCTGCTCGGCATTCTGCTTGGCATCGACCGCGATGGTGTTGGTGCGGCTGGCGAGGCCATCCATCTGCTGCGAGGTCTCGTTGAGCGTGCTGCAGGCGGTCGAGACGCCCTGCATCAGCTGCTCGACGCGCTGAGCGAAGGTCTGGCTCATGCTGTCGATGCGCTGCTGACGCTCGGCCTTGGCCGCGGCGTCCGTCGCCTGGCGGTGCGCCGCCTCGGTCTCCTGGTCGCGCTGCTTGCGCAGTTCGCCGCGCATGGCTTCCAGCGCCTGCAGCAGGCGGCCGAACTCGTCGGTGGCGCGCGCCTTGATCTCCTGTTCCAGGTTTCCGCCCGCGATCGTGCGCGCGGCATCCATCGCCTTCTTGAGCGGTCCCATGATCATCCGGGACAGCAGCCAGCACACCAGCAGGACCATCACGGCGATGCCGCCAGTGATCATCCATTCCTCCTGGGCCGCCGCCGTCAGGGTCTCGCCGGCGGATTCGCGCGCGGCATAGCCATCGGCCAGGATCATCTCGGTCAGCTCGTCGAGCGCCGTGGTCGCCTTCTGGTGCAGGACGTCCATCTGGGTGTCGTCGAGCAGCGCGATGGCGCCACCTTCCGCGCCGCCCAGGCGCGTGATCGCGGCAGCGCGCCATTGCTCGATGACAGCGACCGCCTCATCCACCTTGGCGCGCGACTCGTCGGTCGTGGCGCGCTCCTTCACGACCGAGAAATTCTCCAGCAGTTCCTTGATCTGGCTGTCGAACTGCGGAACCGCTTCCTGCCAGTTGACCCGGTTGTCGAACTGCGTCGTCGTGCTCAGGAAGTCGGCGGCATCGTCGAAGCCGCGCACGGCCAACTGGACGTAGTTCACCGACATGACCGGCCCGTCGTACATATCGACGGCCAGCTTGCCGAGCGAGTTGACCGTCTGCTGCGCGTAGAACCCTTTGCCGACGAACACGCCGAGCAGGACCAGGCAGGCGATCAGCAACTTGATGCGGATGGACATGTTGAAAATCTCTCGGGCTACGGGCTACTGCACCGTGATGGTCAGCTTCATCTTGGGATGGATGGCGCACTTGACGTCGTAGGTGCCGGTCTGGTCGAAGCTGACCGCCTTGGCATCGCCGGGCTTGATCTGGCCGAGGTTGCTCTCGTGCGGACCCTTGACCAGGACGGCGTGCGTAACCGTGTCGTCGTTGTTGAACTTCACGCTGTCGCCGACCTTGACCTGCAGGTCGCCGGGATTGAACGCCTTGCCGGCCTGGCCGACCGTGATTTCGTCCGCCGACGCCGCGGCGACGAACGCCAGCTGGGCAGCGATGATGATGGCAACGAATCTCATGTGACTAAGTCCTCTTTTCTTGTCTTACGGCAGGACCGGGAGCGTCATCGGACGGTCCTGACCGGTCAGGGTTTCCATGAAAGCGACCAGGTCCTTGACCTCCTGATCGTTCAACGCCAGCGGCTTCATCTCGGCATCGAGGCTCGGCCGTTGCTCGATGCCATCGACATAATGGCGGACAACATCCTCGAGCGTCGCCATTGAGCCGTCGTGCATGTAGGGCGCGCGCTGGTCGATGTTGCGCAGGCCGGGCGTCTTGAAGGCGTATTGCAGCTCCGGCACGCCGGGCACGATCTTGGCGCGGCCGACATCGTCGGTCGCCGTCAGGCCGATGTCATGGAAGCTGTCGTCGGTGAAGGTCCAGCCGGAATGGCAGCTGACGCAGTTGGCCTTGGTGTTGAACAGCACGAAGCCGCGCTTGGCGTCCTCGCTGACCGCCTTCTCGTCGCCGGCGACCCAGCGGTCGAACGGCGCCTCGGCGGAGACGATGGTACGCTCGAAGGTGGCGATCGAGGCAGCGATGTTCTTTTCGGTGATGCCCTCGCCGGGGAACACCTCGTCGAACTTTTTCTGATAGCCGGAGATGCCCTTGAGGCGGTCGATCAGCACGTCCATCGGCGTGTTCATCTCGCCGGCCGCGGTGATCGGGCCGGTCGCCTGCTTCTCGAGCGATTCGGCGCGGCCGTCCCAGAAGAAGATTTCGCCCCAGGCGCGATTGATGATGGTCGGCGAGTTGCGGCCGAGCACGAGCATGTTCTCGCCGACGGCGGTCTTGTGGCCATCCTCCCAACCGAAGCTCGGATTATGGCACGACACGCAGGCCTGCACGCCGGAGCGCGACAGCCGGGGATCGAAGAATAGCGTCTTGCCGAGCTCGGCCTTGGCCGGGGCGTAGGCGTTGTCTTTCGGAAACGGAATCTCGGTCGGCCGTACATAGAGTTTTTTCATCGCGGCGATGTCGGCATCGCCCGGCTGGGCCGACGCGACCTGCTCGGCGACGGCGCTGCCGGCCGCGACGCAAATGCCGATCGCGCTGGCGATCATCGTGCTGCTGCGCAAGAAACGGCGCATGGAATCCCTCTCATCTGGGTGAACACGCGAATCTCTGTTCACGCCAGACGAGTGTGTCGGGGCGATGTTAAGGAATACTGAAAAACTGCAGGAGGCCCCACCTATCCAAATGTATGGAGCAAATAATCGGCGCGAACTCACAAGCGTAGCAGCGAGTTCCCACCTACATCGATCGACCTAGGTCAACTGCCGCGCGTTGTTGCTGACTAAGCGCGGCCTGCCCATCCCCTCTGATGTCTTTGTTTTGAAAGTTGTAAGCCCCAGCCGTTTCCGCTACGTAGGATTCAGCCTGGAAGCGACTGTTTTTCTCTTGTGCGCGCCGTTTCTAGGAATATGTCCAGTCGCCTCTGGAGGACGTGCCGAGTATGACGACGCCGCGGGCGCCCAAGCCAGCCGTCAGTTTCGAGTTCTTTCCACCCAAGACGCCGGCGGCCGAGGCCCAATTGTGGGCGGCCATCCGCGCGCTGGAGCCCCTGCTGCCGGACTATGTCTCCGTCACCTACGGCGCGGGCGGCGGCACCCAGGACCAGACCTTCGAGACCGTCACGCGGATCTTTACCGAGACGCATTTGCGGCCGGCGGCGCACCTGACCTGCGTCGGCCAGAGTCGGAGCGAGATCGAGGACCTGTTGCGGCGTTATTGGTCTGCCGGCGTGCGGCACATCGTGGCGCTGCGCGGCGATCCGCCCGCCGGGAGCTCTTACGTCCCGCACCCCGACGGCTTCACCAACGCCGCCGAGCTGGTGGCGGGCATCAAGCGGATCGCCAACTTCGAGATCAGCGTCGCCTGCTATCCGGAGACCCATCCGCAGGCGAACTCGCCGCAATCGGACATCGAGAACCTGAAGCGCAAGTTCGACGCCGGCGCCGACCGCGCCATCACCCAGTTCTTCTTCGACAACCAGACCTACCTTGATTTCCTGGACCGCGCCGCTGCCGCCGGCGTCAGCGGCGCGATCGTGCCGGGCATCCTGCCCGTCACGCAGTTTGCGCAGATGACCAAGTTCGCCGCCATGTGCGGCGCCAAGGTGCCCGACTGGCTGGCCGATCTGTTCGACGGGCTGGACGAGGATCCCGACACCCGCCGCCTGGTCGCCGCCATGGTCGCGACCGAGCAGATGCGCGCGCTGCAATCCTCCGGCATCAACGAGTTCCACATCTACACGCTGAACCGCGCCGACCTGACGCTCGGCATCTGCCGCCGCATGGGCCTGAAGCCGGCTCAGCTCATGGGCGTCAAGACCGCCTTGTCCGAGCAGACGCCGCCCTTGCAGCGCGATCCGAATTTCCGGTAGCGCGCTTCAACGAGCGTCCCGTCGTTCATAGCCAAGTGTGCGTTGAAATCCCCTCCCCCAGCATGGGGGAGGTCAGGGAGGGGGAAGCCGCGTTTCGGTGTGACAGCCATCGCTCGCTTCCCCCACGCTGTTTCATCGTGAGTTAAAGATCGCCCATCCGCAGGTTCTGGATGAGCTGGTCGCGCTTCTCCTGGTCGTTATCCGTCTTCAGCTTCATCCAGATCGGATAGTGATCCGACAGCAGATAGGTGATCGCCTGGTCGCTCTGGCCGGGGAACAGCTGTTGCCCGATGCCCTGCCAGGCCGTGAGCACGCCGCCATGGTTGGTGAAGGAGCGGAAGTCGGTGAACTTCGGCAGGAACAGGATGTGGTCGTAGTGCCGCGTCTGCTTGACGTTGGTGCGCACGCCGATCAGCGGCTCCGGTATCTTCAGCCCGTATTGCAGCAGATCGTCGATCATGCCCTGGCCCTCGGTGTTGAAGTCGCCGAACACGATGACGTCGCTGTCCGCGACTTCCTTGCGCTCGGTCTTCTTCTTGAGCCACTCGGCGAAGCGGCGGATCTCCGCCTGGCGCGCTACGTTGCTGGTGCCCCAGCGGACGTGCGCCGAGATCGCGATGAAGTCGAAATTGCCGGAGCAGAACGACGCCATGTAGGGCGGGCGCCAGAACGATTTCTCGGCGAGATATTCGTCGCCTTCCTTGATCCGCGCCGGATGGACATTGCCGGCGAAGCCGTTGAACTGGACGGAACGCTTGTCGAAGATGAAGCCCAGGCGCTCCCAGTTGCCGCCCGAGTCGTCGATCGAATCCGAATAGACCGCCTGCCAGTAGGGACCGAGATAGTCGAGCACCTGCCGCACGTCGGCCATGTTCTCCCGCAGTTCCACCAGCGAGATCAGGTCGAACTGGCCGAGGACCTCCGCCACCAGGTGCAGCGCCTTCTTGGGGCGCGGCGTCTTGCCGAACTCGCGGATGTTCCAGGAGGCGACGATCAGCGTCTCGTCGAGCTTCGATGATGGAAGCTCGAACTGGTCGATCGAGGCGGAGAGCAATTGCAGCGCCTGCGCGGTCTCGAGGTCGATTTCACCGTGGTGCATAGCCACCCCCATCGGCTGGAATGGTGCGTACTCGCGACCCGGCCCCGGCATCGAGTGTGGGTCGACAGCCCCAGGTTGTCCAGATACAACGAAATACGCCCGGAGACCGGCCGGCGAGGCTATCCTAACGCGTGGAAGGCGCGGGTTTACTCTGCCCAGGCACTTTGCTAGCTTCCGCGCCGATTTTTCCGACACCCCAACGTGGTTTACGCATGAAAATCAACGGCAACTCCATTAGGCCCGGCAACATCATCGAGCATCAAGGCCGGCTGTGGCGCGCGGTCAAGACCCAGCACACCCAGCCCGGCAAGGGCGGCGCCTACCTGCAGGTCGAGTTGAAGGACATCCGCGACGGCACCAAGCTGAACGAGCGCTTCCGCTCCTCCGAGACGGTGGAGAAGGTGCGGCTGGACGAGCATCCCTATCAGTTCCTGTTCTCCGCCGGCGATGAATACACCTTCATGGACCAGGACACCTTCGAGCAGATCACGCTCAACAGCGACTTGATCGGGGAGCCGGCGGTGTTCCTGCAGGAAGGCATGGTCGTGAACCTGGAGAGCTACGAAGGCTCCCCTATCTCGGTCGAGCTGCCGGAGACCGTCACCATGCGGATCGTTGAAGCCGACGCCGTGGTGAAGGGCCAGACCGCCTCTTCCTCCTACAAGCCGGCCACGCTGGAAAACGGTGTGCGCGTGATGGTGCCGCCGCACATCGGATCCGGGACCCGCATCGTGGTGAACACCGCCGATTCGACCTATGTCGAGCGCGCGAAAGACTGATCGCGCGCTCCCGCTTTTTTCTTCTGCTGTTTGAACCTCTGAACTGGAATTCCGATGACGCCGCGCTCGGCCATCCTCAACGTCATGACCAAAGCCGTCGACAAGGCCGCGCGCGCCCTCAAGCGCGATTTCGGCGAGGTCGAGCAGCTCCAGGTCTCGCAGAAAGGCCCGTCGGACTTCGTCTCCAACGCCGACCTCAAGTCCGAGCGCATCCTGCGCGAGGAGCTGTCCAAGGCGCGCCCGGCGTTCGGCTTCCTCGCCGAGGAAAGCGGCGCGCAAGCCGGCAGCGACGCCGAGCACCGCTGGCTGATCGATCCGCTCGACGGCACCACCAACTTCCTGCACGGTCTGCCGCACTTCGCGATCTCGGTCGCGCTGGAGAAGGCCGGCGAGATCCTGGCCGGCGTGATCTACGATCCGATCAAGAACGAGATGTTCGTCGCGGAGAAGGGCGGCGGCGCCTTCATGAACGATCGCCGGCTGCGTGTCTCGGCCCGCAAGTCGCTGGGTGACAGCCTGATGGCGACCGGCATCCCGTTCCGCGGCAAGGGCGACCCGGTGGCGTTCAGCCGCCAGCTCGAGTTCGCCATGCGCGAGACCGCGGGCGTGCGCCGCTTCGGCGCCGCCTCGCTCGACTTGGCCTACGTGGCGGCCGGCCGGTACGACGCGTTCTGGGAAGAGGGCCTCGCGGCCTGGGACGTCGCGGCCGGGATTCTGCTGGTGCGGGAAGCCGGCGGCTATATCTCCGACCTCAAGGGCGGGCAGACCATGCTGCACGGCGGCTCGATCCTGGCCACCAATGGCCTGCTGCACGCCCCGATCCAGGGGCTGCTCAAGCCGCACTGAGCGAACCCGGCCAACAGGCGGATTTTCGCCACATTTCGGCCTGAGACCTAGGCCACACAACCGGCCAAAGCCGGTTGTGATAGCGTTTTCTAATCGGCTATAGTCCTGCGGCTGCCGCGATGCGGCTCGGGCGAGGCTGAATAAAACTATAAATGTCCAGGGGTTACACGATGAACCGGAGCTGGCACAGGCACGCCAAACGCGGCCTACCGATTCTATCGGCGGCGCTGCTGTCGGCGGTCGGTCTCCTGTGCGATGGCGCGTCCGCGCAGAGCGCTTCCAATGGGGTCATCGTAGACTACGACGTACTGAATGGCTTGCAGGGTCCGGCCGCACAACCGGCGCCTCAGGTTGCACCCAACTATGCGCCAGCGCCGGTCCCCTACGGCGCTGCGATGCCGCCTTACGCACCTTATGTCATGGTGCGTCCAGGCATCTATGCGCCGATGGTGCCTGGCTACGCCCCGACGCTCGCCGCGCCGCCGTCTGGAACGCCCACCAGCGCGCTGACGACGCTAGGCCCCAATGGCCGGCCGACGGTGCCGATCCAGTTGAAGAGGCCGGGCGCTGCCGACCAGCAATACGGCGAAACATCGGATAGCCAGGTTGCAGCGATCGAGCCGCCGGACGAACCCGAGCAGGTTCCCGCCGACGTGCCGATGCTGGAGCCGACCCCACCGGCGCCTCCGCCGGCTGCGGATGGCGAAGTGTCGCCAACAGCGCCAACGGTGGAGACCCCTGCCCCGCCGGCAGAAACCGAGATGGCGGCGCAGGAACCGGCGGCCCCCGAGCAGCCGGCTGAGCAGCCCGCTCCCGAGGAGCCGGCCGCGCAGCAGGAGCAACCTGCGGAAGAACCGGCGCAGCAGCAAGCCGCGCAAGAGCCCGAGGCCGCGGCCGCCCCCAGCGAAACGCCGCCGGCCGAAGGCGAAGCGGCCGAGGCGCCGGAAGAGCAGCCGACCGAGGAAGCCGAAGCGCCGCCGGAGCCCGACAACACCCAGCCGGCCGCGCCGATCCCGCAGGGCGGCATCCGCATCGTCTTCCCGACCGAGTTCAACGATGTGCCGGTCGAGGCCAACAGCGCGCTCGACGATCTGGCGGCGCAGATGCTGGCCGACGAGAACATGCGCATTGAGATCAAATGCTATGCCAGCGGCACGTCGGATACCGAGAGCAAGGCGCGGCGCAAGTCATTGCAGCGCTGCATCAACATCCGCCAATACCTGTTCAAGAAGGACGTCCGGACCACGCGCATGGATGTGCGCGCGCTCGGCCTGAAGTCCGAAGGTCAGCCGGCGGACCGTGTCGACATCGTTCCGGCAAGTTCGTGACCGGCGCGGCGGCAATCTCCCGTCAACACCCAAGTCAATCGCAGGCGAGCTGCGTGCGCCGACGGCGTGCCGTGTTCCGCACCGTGCGCCTACCGACGGGCTTTGACCGATGAGCCGCCCGACGACTCAGCTCCTGTGGATGGTGGTCGGCCTGGTGGCGGCCGGCGGCGTCATCTTCCTGCTGTGGGACCGGATCATCGCCTCGTACCTGCACAATCCGGCGCTCAATACCGGCATCCTGGTTGTGCTGCTGGTCGGCATCGGGTTCGTGTTCTACCAGGTCGCGCGCCTGACCTCCGACATCAACTGGATCGAGGGCTTCCAGCGCGGCGGCCACGCCGGCTCCTTCGCGCAACCGCGGCTGCTGGCGCCACTGGCCGCGATGGTCAAGGACAAGCAGCATAATCGCCTCAGCCTGTCCGCCACGACCCTCCGTTCGGTCCTGGATGGCATCCAGGCGCGGCTCGACGAGCATCGCGAGATTTCGCGCTACCTGATCACCTTGCTCATTCTGCTCGGCCTGCTTGGCACGTTTTGGGGTCTGCTCGGCACCATCAACGCCGTGACGGCGGCAATCACCGGGCTCGATCTCACCGGCAGCGATCCGGCCGCGTTGTTCGACGATCTGAAGAAGAGCCTGCAAGGCCCGCTGGCCGGCATGGGGACCGCCTTCTCCGCTTCGCTGTTCGGTCTCGCAGGATCCCTGCTGCTGGGGTTTCTCGATCTGCAGGCCGGCCAGGCCAACAACCGCTTCTTCGGCGAGGTCGAGGATTGGCTGAGCGGCCAGACCAAGCTCGGCGGCGGCGGCGCGATGATGGAAGGCGACCAGCCGGTGCCGGCCTACATCCAGGCGCTGCTGGAGCAGACCGCCGAAAGCCTCGACAACCTGCAGCGCACGATCTCGCGCACCGAAGCGGACCGGCTCGCCGCGAGCAACAACTTCAAGGTGCTGGCCGACCACATGATCGCCCTTACCGACCAGCTGCGCGCACAGCAGCAGGTGGTGCAGCGCCTGATGGAGACCCAGACCGACATGCGCGGCGTGATCGGCAAGCTGGCGGACGTGGCGCAGCATGGCGGCTTCGGCATCGATCCCAACAGCCGCACGCATCTGCGCAACATCGATGCCCTGCTGGCGCGCATGGCCGACGATATCGCCGCCGGCCGCCACAACGCGGTGCAGGAGCTGCGCAGCGAGATCAAGCTGCTGACCCGCACCATCGCCGTCGCCGCCGGCATGGAACAGCAGCGCAGCAGCTAAAGGAACCAATCGCCGATGGCTTTGCGAAGCCGCCATCGTCAAATCGAAGCGTGGCCTGGCTACGTCGACGTGCTGTCGACGCTGCTGATGGTGATCGTGTTCGTGCTGATGATCTTCGTCATCGGCCAGCTGTTCCTGAGCCAGGCGCTGAGCGGCCGCGACGAGGCCTTGGCCAAGCTCAACCGGCAGATCGCGGAGATGGCAGACATCCTGTCCCTGCGGGTGCAGGAGACCAGCGCGCTCAAGACCCAGGTTGACCAGCTGTCCGGCTCCCTCACCAAATCGACCGCCGAGCGCGACGAGCTGCGCAACCAGCTGGTGGTCGTGATCGGCGAGCGCGACACGCTGCAGGCCCAGATCGGCGACATGCAGAAGCAGCTGAAATCATCCTCCGACCAGGTCGCCGCGCAGGCGGCGCTGACCGCCGAGGCGCAGAAGAAGCTCGAGGAAGCCTATAAATCGATCGAGGCCGACAAGGCGAAGATCAACGCGTTGCTCACGGATGTCGCCGCCCTGCAGAGTCTGCGCGACGAGCTGATGAAGAAGATCGGCAACTACGAGACCGAGAAGGAGGAGCTGAGCACCGAGGCGCAGAAGCGGGTGGAGCTGCTGAACCAGCAGATCCTGGCGCTGCGCCAGCAGCTGGCCGAGATCAGCGAGGCGCTCGAGATCGCCGAAATCAAGGCGCGCGACCAGGAGGTCCAGATCGCCGAGCTGGGCAAGCGGCTCAACACCGCGCTCGCCAGCAAGGTCCAGGAGCTGGCGCGCTATCGCTCCGAATTCTTCGGCCGCCTGCGCGAGATCCTCGGCGACCGTGAGGACATCCAGATCGTCGGCGACCGCTTCGTGTTCCGCTCGGATGTGTTCTTCGACAGCGGTTCGTCGGAACTCGGGCTGGAGGGGCGCGACCAGCTCGACGTCCTCGCGACCACGCTCATCCTGCTGCTGCCGGAGATCCCGCCGGAGATCGACTGGGTGTTGCGCATCGACGGCCACACCGACGATCGGCCGATCAGCTCGACGCAGTTTCCTTCCAACTGGGAACTGTCGACCGCGCGTGCCGTCGCGGTCGTGAAGTATCTCGCCAGCCGCGGCATCCCCGCCGACCGCCTCGCCGCCGCCGGCTTCGGCGAGTTCCGGCCTATCGACACCAGCGGCAGCGACGAAGGCCGCCGCAAGAACCGCCGCATCGAGATCAAGCTCGACCAGCGATAGGGAGCCGCCGCGTGATCGGGTTGCGCGTGATTCTGGGCGGCATCCTCCGGCTTCTTGTAGGCACCTTCATAACCTTGAAAAGCGACAGGCCATGTCCATCCTGCGCGCTGTAATCGGCGGCATCGTTGGCCTGTTGATCGGCTATTTCGCGGCCGCCTTCCTGTCCAGCATCGTGATGGGTTGGTTCGGCGTCTCGGATTTCGAAGGTGGCCGCGGCATGGCGGCGGTGTTCGGCTTCGGACCCCTGGGCGGCCTGCTTGGGCTCGTCGGCGGCCTCTGGCTCGGCCTCAGGCGCGGCACGCAGCCAGTCGGGAAGGCGTTGGGGCGCGCCGGCATCGCGCTGCTGGCGATCGTGGCGCTCGCCGCGGGTGGCCTGGCGATCTACTACTATTCGATTCCGCATCGGCTGGAATACGACCAGGCCGGCGCCTCGCTGGAATTCGAGCTGCGCGCGCCGGCGGATTTCGTTCTGCCGGACGATCCATATGCGATCGAGGTCAGCCTCGACACCGACCTCAACCAGCAGCCGGCGGCCTGGCTCGATCCGGCGCTGCGGCAAGAGGGCGACCGGCAAGTCCTCTCCGGCACGGTCGAGCTCTACTACCGGACGTCCAGCCGGCTGCTGGTGTTCCGGTTTCCAGACGGCAGGGACCGCATCTTCCGCCTTGGCCTCGCCGCCAAGCCCGACCCCGAGGACGGCTGGAGCGATTGGCGCCCGGTCGATTTCGTCGGCCTGCCCGGCCAGCCGCAGACGGCGAAGCCCGGGCCGGAGGATCCGTTCGAGCTGCGCCACCATGTGCGCGTATGGGGAAGCGAATAAAAAAGGCGGCGGCCGATGTGGCCGCCGCCCTGTTCAGTTTGCGCTGGCGCCGTTACTTACTGACGCGCAGCTTGGACAACGCGTCCGCGACTTCGTCGAACTTCGTGATCACATCCTCAGGCGTTGGCGCGTGGAAATAATAGGGTCCTGTGCTCGCGCAGGATTCCAACAGCTGTTTCGTCGCTGCATTGACCGCTGAACCAACGCTGATCGTATAGATCTTGATGCCTCTCGGGTTGTCCTCATCGCCTTTCATCGCATTGCAGATTTCGAGAAAGCGAGCGTCGAGTTCGTCTTCTGCATCGGCTTCATCGTCGGTTCCGAGGAACTCGTCATTGAGCCTGCCATACGCCGTGTAGGTGCTATCTCCAGGCATGTCATTGTTGCCGTCCGTCAAGAAAATGACGACCTTGTCCATCAGCGGCTCATCGTAGGGGAGCGGCAGATCGTTGGCGGTCATCGTGGCATCCCCCCAGCCGCCGTCGGCCCACGCAGGCGACAACAGCCGCCATCCCCAGGCCGCGCCCACCGGCAGCAGGGTGTATCCATCCACGTCGAGAGCGGTGATGGCCGCATCCAGCTTTGCTTTGTCATTCGTCAGCGGCGTGATCGGCGACGGCGGGCACCCCTTGTTGGCCGATCGCGACGCGGTGACGCGATAGGAGCCAGACTCTTTTAGAAGTGCGGACTGACTGGAAGGGGAAGTGGACGGGCCTCGCCAGTTGTTGCCGCCGGAGTCATCCGTGTCTGGAGCAAAATAGGTCTTCCACTTCTCGACAGACGGCGGATCGTCAGTCACATCGCGACCGCTGACATGACGCTCCTCGACACAGCCGCTCCAGGCATGGGGACGGAAGTACCATGGCGCCATCGGACCGTTCCACGCGGCTGTCCGGAACTTGACCTTCGGCGCGACCGGGTCGGGCGCCGCCATCCAGTCATTGACCAGCGTGTTGGCCTTGGTGCGCGTACTGACGTTCGGCCCGTTCGTCGGGCAGTAGTTCGGGAGTGACTCACCCGTGGCGTGAGTGTGCGTCCAGTTGGTGTGGTTACTTATACCGACACAGTTGTCATACGCCATTCTGCCCGTGTAGTCGCTGAGCCAGGCGCTGTGGCCGGTGCCGATGTTGACGGATTGCGAGAATGGCACGATGCCGATCCAGAGGTCATTGCTGTCGGCTCCGTCGGTAAACATCTTGTCAACGAGGTTCAGGGCTCCTTGCTTCATCGTGTCGCGTTTTTCGCAGGCGCCGTCGCACATGGAGCCCGTCACGTCCAGGACCAGCACGACCTCAAGGCCTGTCATCTCGCGGGTGATCTCGGTACGCGCGGCGACATGCATGGTATCCTGGCCAAAGATCCTCATGAAGGTCGTCGGCAATGTGGCCCTGGCTGACAAAGTGATCGTTTTCTCGTTGTCGGCCATATCAAGAACGAAGCCGTCTGCATCTGCATCGATGGTCGCGTCGACCGTAAAGCCGGCAAAATTTGCGTCCAGATACTTCCTGGCCTCGGCCTTCAACGCGTCTTCGTCTACACTCTGACTGACGACGGCGCCTGCGGCCAGGCCGGCCGAGTCCAACGCGGCTTGCAGCTTCGACTGCGCCACCTGCCCTCGTCCGACATCGACGGCCACCGCCACCGCGCCGACGAGCATGATTGCGCAGACGCCGACGAGTGGCGCGACCGCACCGCTGTCGCACGACCAGAGCTTCTTTATGCCGTTGCGGAGCTTTTTCATGGGCTTACCTACAAGTTAGTTGCGTTCGCACGGGCTCAACAACCGGGATCGGCTGTTAGGAGTCCCAGACGCGGTTTGAAGATTGCGCGCCGATAGATGGCGGCCGTGTCGAACAGATAGCCCGGCGCGATTGGCTCATACTCATAGAAGACTTCGGCAACGATGATGTTGTCTTTCTCGACCAGGGTGAAACCCGGAGGCAACGTTGCATCTTCGCCCTCCGCGCCGAACTTGCTGGCGCCGTTGTAATCGCCGTACGGACATTGCCAGTTTACCTTGGCTTCGTCGTCGCCTTGCTTCCAGTACACCGAGCTGATGATCACCTTGCCCTTGTCGGCGCCGAACGGAAATGGATCCATGATCTTGTCCACCGCACTGGTCAGCTTCGTCAGATCCCCGCTGGTCACGTTGGTTGACTGGGCAATCACGTCGGACAGCGTCACCGCCAGCTTCTCGGCTTTCTGCGTCGACCAGATCTTGAAAGTGACTTCAAGGCATCCGATCAGCAGCGCGAGCAGCATCGGCAGCAGCAGCGCGAACTCGATCGCGGCCACACCGCCGACATCCCGCCATAGCTTTCGAAGGTGATTCAGCATGACTGCGCCTCTCAATAGGGCTCGTTCTTCACGACCGAGTAGGCACTCAGATTGATGATGCCATGGTCGCCAACAATGTTGCCGATCAGTGGAGTTATGACCTGCCAGGGATAGCTGATCTTGTAGACAATGATGTCTCCGGCGGTGCCGACGCCATCGCTGCCGTCGCGGAAACTGTCACCGTCGACATCGGTCCATTCGCCCGGATCGTTCGTATCACCATCGTCATTCTTGTCTTCGAAAATGTCCGGATTGGTGAGACTTTCGAAATCGTTGTAGACCTCATTCGAGGTTGCGATCTTTTCCATGTCGATCAGCGGACCGACGCGACGCTCAACCTCGTCAAGAATGGTCTGTTCCTGCGTTTCCGCGTCCTCGTCGACATAACCGGTCTTGCCGAGGCGCGACGACATATTGGTCGCGGCTTCCAGCGAGTTGCCGACCGTCATGGCTAACGAGAACTCGATGATGCCCACCATGAGATAGACGAGCGGGAGCGCGATGAAGGCGAACTCGATCGCCGTCGTGCCGGAATCTTCGCGCCAGAGCCGGCGCACGGTGAACCGGCCACCGCGCACATGCGCCTGATGGCCTGACTGCAAATCCTTGGTACGGTACGTCTGCATTGCTTTGGTTCCCGAACCGCCGATCAGATGCCGACGACCCATCCGAACTGACGCCCGGGCGGATCGATAAAATTTTAGTTTTATTTTTCTTCTTAGGTACTTAGCGCATCCATTTCTGCGCTGAGGGTCTTAAGGAAGGATTAATCGCGGATGGACAGACACGGCATTCGCCACATTGCAATGTGCGTTATTCGGCATTGGGCGCGAGGTTTGGTTAAACCTCGCCGATGAATTCGTTAGCCGCGTTACCTCGGCATCTCGGAGCGCAAGCTGATCGTCGTGCCACTCATGAACATGGAGATCGGAAACAAAAATGCGTAGTCGGTCGCGGCGACCACCGAGAGCGAGGCCGCATCGTCGGTCACGTCGACTTCGACCGCGCTGGCGTCCAGGCCGGCGAGCGAGCCCTTAACCAGATCGGTGACGTCCTCGGTCGACAATTGCTGAACGACCCCGGCGCGGACGCCCTGGTCGATCGCGTATTGGATAGTGTTGAGCGTCCACATATAGCGGCCGACATCCATGATGCCGATCAGCAGCCCGAAGAAGATCGGCGCGATCATCGCGAACTCGACCGCCGCCACGCCGCGCTGGTCGCGGCGGAGCTGGGATAGCCGGCGGCGCGCCACGAGCATCATCCAACCCTCACGGAATTGACCACCTTGAGAGTGGAGGGATTGGAGAAGCCCGGCATCCCCAGGATCCACGTGTGCTGCTGCTCCAGGATGATCTCCATATAGGCCGTGACATTCGAGGCCTCGCAGTCGGCAGCTTCGCCGTCGCCGTCGTAGCAGAGCTTGGTGACCGAGATCGCCGCCGTCGGGCTGGCCGGCAGGTCGGTCGAAGCCGCGACGGCCGCCTCTATCGCCTCCTCGGTGCCACCCTTCATCGCCTCCTGGATGCCGGCGCGCACGGCGCCTTCCATCTGGCTGCGGTGGCGGGCCGCGAAGCCGAGGTCGGTGGCGCCTATCAGCATCAGGATGAGGAAGGTGGCTATCACACCGAATTCGATGGCAACCACGCCGTCTTCATTGCCGGCCAGGCGTTTCGCGAGCGATCGAAGAGCCATTCTGGTCTTGTGCATGGTTCACTCCGCAAGGACTGGAGGCCAGGTCTGCGATTCACCGAACCCGTAGCCGCAGTCGGTATTGAGGCCTGAGGTGCCGGTGAAGTCGATCATGTAGGCGACGATACGTGTGCAGGTGCCTTCGCTGCCGTTGCCGCCGCTGAAGCTCAGGCGCTGCTGGGGAAAGTAGATCGCACCGGTTATGTTCATGGACGATCCGCCATTCAGCTTGTTCGGCGAGCCGCTGTCGATCACCGGTGCATCGCGGTCCTGGAAGAACGCGAGGCCCTTATATTCGCCTTCCGTGGTGGCGACGATGTCGACTTGGGCGCCGCCGTTGATCGTCACCTTGGCATAATCGCTGCCGCTGCCCGTGAGGAAGATGGTGACGCCATCCTCCGTGTCGGTGGTCACGTGCGCCGTGGAAGTGACGTCGAACGTGCCGCCGACGATCACGTACTCACCCGCTTGCATATAGGCGGTGCCCTGGATCTTGAGGCCATTGCAATAGCGTCCCGGCGAGAGGGTCTTCGTCTTGCTCGCTCCGACCACGAAGTCCGTGTAGTTACACCCGGAGCCGTCCGGCACATCCAGGTTGGCATAGGGATCGTCGACCGCGTCGGCCCCGGTCGTGATGTCGCCCAGATCGAGCTCGGCATTGTTGGTCTGGTTGAGGCCGCCGACGATCTCCGCATAGGTGGCGCCGACGACAGAGGCGCCCTTGGCGGTCATCGCGCCGTCGCCATCGTCGGAATTCACGTTGATCCCGCAATTCTTCAGCTGCACGTCTGCGGTGCCCTCGAACAGCAGCGCGGCTTCGTCGTGCGGCGACAAGGCCAGGATGCAATAGACGCTGATGATCTTGATGGTCGCGACGCTGCGCACCTTGATATCGACCGGGCCGTCCATGAAGAACGCGGCGAACAGGCTGGCGCGCGTCTTGCCGACGACGGTCTCGACGGCGGTGTTCCTGTTAGCGTATTTGCCCTGCTTAGGCGGATAGTTGACGGTGACGGTGACGTTGTTTTCGCCGTTCGTGAATCCGTTCCGGGCCGAATCCGACTGGCCGGCCTCGACGATGCCGGTGGATTTCTTGCCGTTCTTGTAGATGTCGAAGCCCGCCCCTAGCGCTGCTGCGTCGGAGGCATTCTGCATGGCGCGCCGCTCGGCGTACCACATGCCTACTTCCGTCCCGAGCCCGACAAAGCCCACCAGCACCAGGAGAACGAGCGCGGTGGTAATAGCGGTGGCGCCGCGCTGGTCGCGCGCGATGCGCCCCAGCAGGCCTCTGCCGGCGGTGCATCCCGATGCTGCAACTTCTAAAACGGTGGGCGCGATCCGCTCGGCGGCTTCAGATGCTCTTAACTTTGCAAAATTGAACATCGCGTTTCAGGGGCATGGTCAACTGATGCGGCGATGCTAGTGACGCGAACCTGAACGTCAGCTGAACTGAGCGCTATACAATTTTATCTAAGTCATTATTTTAGCAGCGCAATTTAGGGAACGTTTAGCCGCGGTTGATCGAATTGTAACGCCGCCAGGTATGCGTACAGCCCGCCCTGCTTCATAAGTTCTGCATGCGTGCCAATAGCTTCGATGCGTCCCTTGTCCATCACCACGATGCGGTCGGCCTTCAACACCGTGGCCAGCCGGTGCGCAATCACCAACGTGGTGCGATCCTTCATCACTTGGTCGAGCGCCTGCTGCACGATGCGCTCGGATTCGGCGTCGAGCGCGCTGGTGGCCTCGTCCAGCAGCAGCAAGGCGGGATTGCGCAGGATCGCCCGCGCGATCGCAATGCGCTGGCGCTGGCCGCCTGACAGCCGAACGCCGCGCTCGCCCAGGAATGTGTCGAGCCCCTGCGGCAGCCGGTCGAGGAAATCCAGCGCGTGCGCGGCTTCCGCCGCCGCGCGCACCTCGGCGTCGCCGGCATCCGGCCGGGCGTACCGTATATTGTCGCGCGCGCTGGCGCCGAAGACAGTGGGGTCCTGCGGCACCGCGCCGACGGCACGGCGCAGCGCGGCCGGATCGAGTTCCCGGATGTCGATGCCGTCGAACCGGATGGCGCCGGCATCGGGATCGTAGAAGCGCAGCAGCAACTGCATGACCGTGGTCTTGCCCGCGCCCGAGGGCCCGACGATCGCAACCCGCTCGCCCGGCGCGATCGACAGGGTGAAGTCGTCAAGCGCCGGCACGATCGGCCGCGACGGATAGTGAAAGGTCACCCGCTCGAAGTTGACGGCGCCCCGGCTTGGCTGCGGCAGCGACTTCGGATTGGCCGCCACAACGACCGTCGGCGGCGTCGTCAGCAGTTCGCCGATCCGCTCCATGGCGCCGGCCGCACGCTGCAGGTCGCCGATCACCTCGCTGACCGCGCCCAAGGCGCCGGCCAGGATGACGGCATAGAATACGAAGGCGGACAGCTGCCCGGCGCTGATCCGCCCTGCCACCACGTCGGCGCCGCCGACCCACAGCACGACGCTGATCGAGCCGAACACCAGCAAGATGACGATGCCGGTCAGGACCGCCCGCCAGCGAATGCGCAGCAGCGCGGTGGTGAAGGCCTCCTCCGTGCGCTCGGCGAAGCGCGCGCGGTCGTGCGGTTCGTGCGCAAAGGCCTGCACGGTGCGGATGCCGTAGAGCGCTTCGCTGGCCTCGGCGCTGACCTCCGCCACCTTGTCCTGGCTGATGCGCGACAGCCGCCGCACCTTGCGCCCGAACAGCACGATCGGCGCCACCACCAGCGGCACCACCGCCAGCACCAGCAGGGTCAGCTTCGGGCTGGTGATGAACAACATGACAGCGCCGCCGATGATCAGCAGCGTGTTGCGCAACGCGATCGAGACCGACGAGCCGACCACGACCTGCAGCAGCGTGGTGTCGGTGGTGAGGCGCGACACCACCTCGCCGGTGCGGGTGATCTCGAAGAAACCGGGGCTGAGGCCGATGATGTGATCGAACACCGCCTTGCGGATGTCGGCGACCACACGCTCCCCGATCCAGGACACCAGATAGAAGCGCCCGAAGGTACTGAGGGCCAGCAGCACCGCGACGCCGAACAGGATCAGCACCGCGCGGTCGAGCAGCGAGCCGTCGCCTGCCACGCCGAAGCCCTGGTCGATCAGCAGCCGCAATCCGGAGCCGAGCGCGAGCGTGGTGCCCGCCGCGACCATCAGCGCAAGGGTCGCCCCGGCGATGTACCAGCGGTACGGCATCGCGAACCGTGCAAGGCGGAACAGCAGCCGGTAGTCGCGCGAGACCTCCCGATCGCTGGACGCCCGGTCACTGGGAGAACGCGCCATCAGAGCTCCAGCTGAACGACGCGACCCGATGCCGCGGCGAGCTCGCCGGCAAGCAGCGCGGTCAGTTCCTCCGTGCCGCGGGTGGAACGCCAGACGCCGTCGTCGGCCCCGCCTTCCACTGGGGCGAAGTGCCAGGCGCCGCTCTTGGGCGAGGAGACCCAGATCTCGCGGTTGGGGCCGTGCTTGTTGACGACGTAGGCACCGCCGTCCGGCAGCTCGATCTGCAGGATGCCGCCGCTCATCTCGACGTCCAGCCAGTCGCCCAGCTGGTCCTCGATCTGCTCGAACAGAGAGTCCAGGATTTCGGCGGCGCGGCGCTCAAACTCGGCCTGATTCATGAGGAAAGCCCGTTGGTGCGGCGCCGGAGACGCTGGCGCAGCCTGGGGATTAACGAATTCCAGCCGCGAAAACAAGGCGATGGGACGTCACGCCGCCCCGCTTCCCATGCCCTTGCCACCCGGGAGCGGCTTCGCTATAACCCCGCCCGAGTTTCAAGGAGTTAAGTCATGAAGGCGAAGATTCACCCGGACTATCACGAGATCAATGTCGTGATGACCGACGGCAGCAAGTTCACCACCCGCTCCACCTATGGCAAGCCGGGCGACACCTTGCATCTCGACATCGACCCGAAGTCGCACCCGGCCTGGACCGGCGTGCATCGCCTGATGGACAGCGGCGGCCAGCTCGCCAAGTTCAACAAGCGCTTCCAGGGCATGTCGATGAAGAAGAAGTAAGCGCGCCAAGAGCGCTGCTGAAACGGAAGGCCGCCTGATCGGGCGGCCTTTTTCATGTACCGGCGAAGCGTCGGCTCCCCCATTTGCCACAAATCGAACGGATCGCACACAGCAGGCTGCTGCATTTCAGTCGAATTAGAGCCATATCACTTTCTATTCACCTATAGTCCAGAGTGGTAGCCGGCAAATGAGCATGTTCGCTCCCGACCCCGTGCTGCCAGAACAACCACCTGGAAAGTCCCGATGTTCGGAACGTTTCGTCTCATGCTGGCCCTGATGGTGGTGTACAGCCACTTTGCGGGTGGTGGATTGGGCGGGCCGGTCGCGGTCTTCGGTTTCTTCTGCCTGTCCGGCTACCTGATGACCAAGATCGTCAATGAGAGCTACTCGGACGGCGTCATCGGATTTTTTCGCTACCTCAGCAATCGGGCGCTCAGGATCTACCCGGCCTATTATGCCGCCATTGTTTTTGCCGCCGCGGTCTTGTTGCTGTGGCCGATGGAGGCGCGGACCGCTGCAGGCTGGTACAGGTTCCCTCAGGATTGGCTGCAAACCCTCAGCATCATCGGGCTGCAGCCGCGCTCACCCATCCTGCTTGTGCCCGCATGGTCCCTTCACGTCGAGATTGTCCATTTTATCCTGATCGGCGCCATTCTCGGCAGATCTAGGCTGCTCACCTCGCTCTGGTTCTTCTGCTCCCTGGCGATACTGGTCGTCGCGATCCTTCGCGGGGTCTCGTTCGATTGGCTCTACTTCTCGCCTTATGGATCCTCGGTGGCCTTTGCCACCGGCGCCATGATCTACCAGTTTCGAGAGAAGCTGCCAGCCTTCTCGCCAAAGCTGGCAATAGCAGCCTGCTGCATGCTTGTCCTGTTCGGCATGAGGATGCCTCTTGAGGTCGCACGCGCTGGCGGCCTGCACGCCTCAATCTTCATTGCGGCTCTATCGATCATCGCGCTCAGGAACATGCCGGCACCGCGGTGGGATTCCGCGCTCGGCAACCTGGCCTATCCGGTCTTCCTCCTGCACATCCCCTGTCGAGCGGCCATGTCCGGACTACTTGGTCGCTCCGATGCATGGGTGGATGTACTGGCGATCGGGGCGACTTTTATCCTCTCGTACCTCGTCGTTGCTCTTGTCGAGCGACCTCTGTCCCAGATGCGCACGAAGTTGCGATCGCCCGATGTGCTCGAACACGCGAAACTCGTCGCGTGGCGGCAAGTCTCCTGGCGGGCCTAATCATTCCAGATGTGGCGTGCGGCTAAGCGCCTTGCCCGGGTGGGACACCTCGTTCTCGCGCAGCTGGCCTGCTCGTCGAGGCGGGCGATAGAGCGAGCGCGCGTGCCTGAGCACCATCCTTGCACTCGTAAACTTCAGCTTCACTTAACACAATTTGGTCATGATCGCATCATGCGCACTCCGCTTGTTGGCTAGTGCCGGTATCACCGACGGCTCGCCGAATGGGACTCGCGGCTTCCTAGTCCCTTCTTTTGGTCTCAGTAATGTTCGGAACGTTTCGTTTCGTGCTCGCCATGATGGTAGTGCACAGCCACTACACTGGCGGCGGGTTGACCGGCCCGGTGGCAGTCTTCGGATTCTTCTGTCTGTCCGGTCACCTGATGACCAGGATCGTCAATGAGACCTATTCAGACGGCCTCTCCGGATATCTTCGCTATCTCGGCAACCGAGCGCTGAGGATCTATCCTGCCTACTATGTGGCCGCTGCTTTCGCTGCAGGTGTCCTCCTCCTTTGGCCCGTTGCGGCGCAGACGGCCGCCGGGTGGTACATGTTTCCCGAAGGCTGGCTACAGTCCATCACCATCATCGGGCTGCAGCCTCGCTCGCCCATTCTCGTGGTTCCGGCATGGTCTCTTCACGTTGAACTCATCTACTATGTCTTGATCGGCGCCATCCTCGGCCGATTCAGGCTGCTGACTGTGCTGTGGTTCGTCTTCGCCTTGGCGACGCCGGTTGTCGTCTTGCTGCTTCGCGGCTTCTCGTTCGAATGGCTGTACTTCTCGCCCTATGGATCGTCGATTGCCTTCGCCACCGGGGCAATGGTCTATCAGTTTCGAGAAAAGCTGCCGGCCATCTCGCCAATTCTGGCGATCATAGCCTGCTGCGTGCTCATTTTTCTCGGCCTGAAGATGTCGGTGACGTTCGCGGGCGCCGGCGGCATGCATCTTTCAATCATCGTTACGGCCGTAGCCATCGTAGGGCTCAAGGATACGGCGACGCGGCGCTGGGATTCTGCGCTCGGCGATTTGGCCTATCCGGTCTTCCTGATGCACATCCCCTGTCGTGCCGCAATGTACGGCCTGCTCGGACGCTCCAATGTTTGGATAGACCTGGCGGCAATCGCGACAACCATCGCGCTCTCGTGCCTGATCGTTGCCCTTGTCGAGCGACCTTTGTCCGTGATCCGCGCGAAGCTGCGATCACCCGAATCCGCCGCAAGCAGATGGATCATGGCATGGCGGCAAAGTTGAAGGTGTGCGCCCGCGATAAAGCGCGGGTGGCCTGAGCAGAGGCAGCGCTACGAAGCGCCCTTGCCGGGATAGGTGAGTTCGTTCTTGCGCAGCTGATCGGTCGCGCGCTGCGCGGCCTGCTCGTCTAGGCGGGCGATCCGGCGATAGAGCGACAGCGAGCGCCCGAGCAGATTGCGCAGCTCCTCCGGCATATCGACATCATCCTCGCCCTGGGTATTGAGGCAGAGCTCGCGGCCGCCGAGGCGGCGGTCCGGTCGGGTCGCTTCGATCAGGTTCATCTCGCCGGCATGGACCGCGCGATGGGTGAGCAGCCAGGCCAGCACCTGCGTGAGGCGCGCCACCAGCCGCATCGATTCCATGCTGGCGGCGAGGCCGGTCTCGATCGGCATGCCCTTGCGTTCGGATTCGGAGCGATCGATCAGATAGCGGCGCGTCTCGGCCAAGAGCGCCATCGCCTCCATCATGGTGCGGTCGAAGAACTCTACGGTGGCCGACATGCAGCGTCCGATTTCTTTCTGACTCGCCAAACCGGCGGAGCGACCGCTCCAGGGCGTTAAGCTGGAATAGGTCAAAGCCGTTAATAAACACTTAGAGGGGCATTTTAGCGTGGTCAACCCACCCTATCCCGATGCTTGAAATCGCGGATTTAAGCCCTACATGTCGGTTACCGAAGGCCCTTGCGGCTTTGGTGCAAAAACGAGTCGGCCACTGGTTCGGCGACTCACGTTTCAACCCATGTTGCTCATTGGAGGACATGCCATGCGTACGTTCGACCTATCTCCCCTTTTCCGTTCCACTGTCGGTTTTGACCGTCTGTCGCGCCTGATGGATGCGGCGACCCGGATTGACGACAGTTCGCTCTCCTATCCGCCGTACAACATCGAGCGGACCGGCGATGACACCTATCGGATCACGATGGCGGTCGCTGGCTTTGGCGAGAGCGATCTCACCATCACCACCCAAGACAACCAGCTTCTGATCTCCGGCAAGAACGCCAAGGACGAGGACGAGCAGTCGTACCTCTATCGCGGCATCGCCGGTCGCGCGTTCGAGCGTCGCTTCACGCTAGCCGACCACATCCGCGTCAACGGCGCGTCGCTGGTCAACGGCCTGCTGCACGTCGACCTGGTGCGCGAAGTGCCGGAAGCGATGAAGCCGCGGCAGGTGAAGATCGGCAGCGAGAGCAAGCCGCAGGTGCTTGAGAACAAGGCGGCCTAAGTCGCCTTCGATCGCGCAGACCTCATCCGATCTGCGTCGTTCCGACCGGTCGGGCGCAAGCCCGACCGGTTTTTTCTGCGTCGAGAATTGAGTCCGAAAAAGCGGAGGGCCGCTGCACCTTACGGTGGCGGCCCTCTCGTTTTCAAGCCTCTGCCTGTCTAACTTGCCCCTGGCGTTTGCGCCTAGGTTCTTCAGCGGGGTGCAGCCTATGAATGCCCCTTTGCGCCGTCAAGCGAACAATCGAGTTGACATTTCACTTGGTTGTCATCAAGCGCGCACATGACGCGCGCGCAAAAAAAACACCGCCGGAAAGCCGGCGGTGCAAGTTAGACAGGGAGGCATGAAACTGGATCGAAGATCCAGGAGGAGAGGTGGGGAGCCCACCTTCCTGCTTGCCAATTTAATCCGGACACATGAAGAAACCGTTAACCAGAAACGGTAATTTCTCTCGTCCTTTCGGGCTATTGCGCGAGCCAACCGCCATCCAGCGCAATCGCGGAACCCGTGATCTGCTCTGCTGCAGGACTACAGAGAAAGAGGACGGTCTGGCCGATCTGTTCCGGCGTCGTGAATTCCTTGGACGGCTGCTTCTCGCCCAGCAGAGCCATCTTGGCGGCCTCCGGAGAGATGTTGCCCGCCGCCGCCTTGGCGTCGATCTGCTTCTGCACCAGCGGCGTCAGCACCCAGCCTGGGCAAATGGCGACGCAGGTGATGCCGCTGCCGGCGGTCTCCAGCGCGACGGTCTTCGTCAGGCCTATAATCCCATGCTTGGCTGACACGTACGCCGACTTCTCGGCCGACGCCACCTGGCCGTGGGTCGAGGCGATGTTGATCACACGGCCCCACTTGCGCGCGCGCATGTCGGGGAGCGCGGCCTTGGTGGCATGGAAGGCCGACGACAGGTTGATCGCGATGATGGCGTCCCACTTGTCCTCCGGGAACTGCTCCACCGGCGCGACGTGCTGGATACCGGCGTTATTCACCAGGATGTCGACGCCACCGAACGTCTTGTGCGCGCTTGCGACCATGTCGCGGATGTCCGCCGGCTTCGACATGTCGGCGCCGTGATAGGCGACCTCGACCCGGGCGGCGCTGGACAGCGCGGCACGCTGGCGCTCGATCTCGCCGGCGTCGCCGAAGCCGTTGAGCATCACGTTCGCGCCGGCGTTCGCCAACGCTTCCGCGATCCCCTTGCCGATCCCGCTGGTGGAACCGGTGACGATCGCATTCTTTCCTTTGAGCATGCTGGTCTTTCTATGATGCCGATTTGAACAGGCCGGAAGCAGCGTTGATATGCGCCTTCTTTGCGACGATCTTTTCCTCGACCCGCTTTATCTCCGCCTGCATCTCTTCGATGTAGGTGTTGAGCTCCTCGATCGAGAGCACATCCAGGTTGCGCGGTTGAGGTTTCTGTTTCTTCGGTTCCAGTTCTTCCAGATCCATCTTTCCCCTCCTGCCCTGACGCGAAGATGACGGGCAGTCTACCCAGGGCCTCTGGTCAATTCCATTGCAGCGGCAAATCCGCTAGGGATGTCGCACCTTTGTCGCAACAGGAATTCCGCCATGCCGATCCCCGCCGAGATGCGCGCCATCGAAATCAAACAGCCGGGCGGCCCCGAGGTGCTGGTCCCAACCAGGCGCGCGGTGCCGCAGCCGGCCAAGGGCGAGGTCCTGATCCGGGTGGCCGCCGCCGGGGTCAACCGCCCGGACATCCTGCAGCGCCAGGGTGCCTATGCCCCGCCCCCCGGCACCACTGACCTGCCAGGGCTGGAGGCGGCAGGCGAGATCGTCGCCGTCGGGCCGGAAACGCCGCGCTGGAAGGTCGGGGACAAGGTGACGGCCCTGGTGGCGGGCGGCGGTTACGCCGAGTATTGCGTGGCCCCTGCCCCGCAATGCCTGCCGATCCCCGGCAACCTGACCATGATCGAGGCGGCCGCCCTGCCGGAAACCTTTTTCACGGTCTGGACCAACGTGTTCGAGCGCGGGCGCCTGCAGGCGGGCGAAACCTTTCTGGTGCATGGCGGATCGAGCGGCATCGGCACAACTGCCATCCAACTTGCCAGCCGCTTCGGCTCGCGTGTGTTCACGACCGCCGGCTCACCCGAAAAATGCTCTAAATGCAGAGAGTTGGGCGCGTCCGTTGCGATCGATTATAAGACCGAGGACTTCGTCAAAGTGGTCGAGCAGAAGACTGGCGGCAAAGGCGTCGACCTGATCCTGGACATGGTCGGCGGCGACTACATCAACCGCAATCTCCAGTGCCTGGCGGTCGACGGCCGCATGGTGCACATCGCCTTCCTCAAGGGCGCCAAGGCCGAGGTCAACTTCGCCAATGTCATGGTGAAGCGCCAGACCATCACCGGCGCCACGCTCCGTCCCCGGTCGGTGGCCCAGAAGGGCGCCATCGCCCAGGCTCTGGAGGAGAGGGTCTGGCCGCTGGTGGCGGCCGGGGAGGTCCGTCCACAGATCCACGCCACCTTCCCCCTGGAGCAGGCGGCCGACGCCCACCGGCTGATGGAAAGCAGCATCCATGTCGGCAAGATCATGTTGACCCTTTAACCTAGATTCCGGGGTTTAACCCCTTCCGGACAGTGCTTATATCCTTGGCAGGGCGCTGCCAAAGATGCTATCGGAGCGCCACGTTTTCGCGGCCTCTCCTGGTTGCCACTCAGGCATCGGAGGGGCATGCTTCACCAAAAATCGGTCAAGCTTGGTCTTGGCCGCCTGTCCGCGGGTCGCCCCGCGGCTGGCCGAGGAGGTAGATGTTATGGCGCCAATTCTGATGCCCAAGGCAACCGCGGTCTGGCTGGTGGAAAACACCACGCTGAGCTTCGAGCAGATCGCCGCGTTCTGTGGGCTGCACCCGCTTGAGGTCCAGGGCATTGCCGACGGCGAAGTCGCGATCGGCATCATCGGGACGGACCCGACCAGCAATGGCCAGCTGACGGCAGAGGAGATCAAGCGCTGCGAAGGCGACCCCGCCGCGCGGCTGACACAGGCCAAGGTCAACATCCCCCTGCCGCAGATCCGCACCAAGGGCCCGCGCTACACGCCGGTCTCCAAGCGCCAGGACAAGCCGGACGCGGTCGCCTGGCTGGTCCGCCATCACCCGGAGCTGAGCGATGCCCAGGTCTCCAAGCTGATCGGCACCACCAAGCAGACCATCGCCCAGGTGCGCGACCGCACCCACTGGAACACCGCCAACCTGCGGCCGCGCGATCCGGTGCTGCTCGGCCTCTGCACCCAGACCGACCTCAACGCCGCGATCCTCAAGGCGCGCAAGGCCGCCGGCAAGCCGGCGACCCTCGAGCCGCTGGTTCCGCCGGAACCGGTGCACGAGGAGCCGGCACAGCAGCCGGTCGAGGCCGGCCGCTACAGCGCGTTCTTCGGCGGCAACAAGAGCTAAGCGCTCAGACCGCTCGCTTCCCTCCCTTCCATCATCACCGGGCCGCAGCGAAGCTGCGAGACCCGGTGATCCAAATTTCCATCCATCGCTTCGACCACACTTGGATTGCTGGGTCTCGACGCGGAGCCTGTCCTTGGGCCGCGCAAGGCGCGGACCCGAGGGCGTCTTGCCCGGCAATGACGTTGATAATGTGCGATTGTTCTTTATAATTCCAAACCAGCCTTTGGACTCCTAAAGAATGACCGAACGCGAGCGCCAGATCCTCGCCCTCCTGCGCGACGACCCGACCCTGTCGGCGGCCGCCATCGCGCGGCGGCTGAAGAGCAGCGCGGCCGCGGTCACCGTGCATCTGAGCGCGCTGCGCCAGCAGGGCGAGATCGTCGGCCGCGGCTATGTGCTGAAACCGGCCGGACAGGTGGTCGTGATCGGCGGCGCCAACATGGACTTCAAGTGCCAAGCCAAGGCGCCGATGGTGCTGCGCACGTCCAATCCCGGTCGGATGGCGGCGACCGTCGGCGGCGTCGCCTGCAACATCGCGCGCAACCTGGCGCGGCTGGGCGCGCCGACCGCGCTGTTCACGGTGGTCGGGCAGGACGAATTCGGCGATCGCATCCTGCGCGAAGCGCGCGCCGCCGGCATCGACACGTCGATGACCCTGCTGAGCGGCAAGCCGACCGGCACCTATGTCGCGCTGCTCGATCGCGACGGCGACCTGACCGCCGCCATTTCGGCCATGGACGCGATGGAGGAACTGACCGCGCAGCGCATCGGCGCGCGCGCCGCCGCGCTGGCGCAGGCGCGCATGGTGGTGGCGGACTGCAACCTGGAGCAGGCTGCCCTCCTCCGCCTCGCGGAATTGTGCGCCGGCGCCAAGTCGCCGTTGGCGGTCGATGCCGTGTCCACGCGCAAGGCCGAGCGGCTGCGACCGCTCCTGAAGGCGAGGCTGCCGATCCATCTGCTCGCCCTCAACCGCGACGAAGCCGCGATCCTCGCCGGCGGGCGCGTGCAATCCGATGCCGACCTGAAGCGTGCGGCGGGCGCCCTGCACCGGATGAACGTGCAGCATGTGCTGATCGGCCTCAGCGATCGCGGCACCTACGCCTCGAGCGCCGACGGCGCCGGGACGCTGGTGCGCCCGTTCCCCGCCGTGCTGAGCGATGTGACGGGCGGTGGCGATGCCGCGCTGGCCGGCGCGATCTGCGGCCTGCTCGATCAGCAACCGCTGGCGGAGGCGGCGCGCTGGGGCCAGGCCGCGGCGGCGCTGACCGTCAGCGTGCCGGAGACCGTGAGCCCAACCTTGTCGCCCGCGACATTGCAGGCGATGCTCAAGAAACGCCGAAAGGAGCATGCCGCATGACACATCCCGACCTCGACGTCGCGCCGGAGATCGCCGATGCGCTGGCGCAAGGCCGCCCGGTGGTGGCGCTCGAATCGACCATCATCGCGCACGGCATGCCCTATCCCGGCAACGTGGTCACCGCGCGCGCCCTGGAGCATGTGATCCGCAACGAAGCAGCGCTGCCGGCCACCATCGCGGTGCTAGGCGGACGGCTGAAGGTCGGCCTGGACGAGGGCGAACTGGAGCACGTGGCGCAGTCGCCAAACATGGCCAAGGCATCGGTGCGCGACCTGCCCGTGCTGATCGCGGGCAAGCACGACGGCGCGACCACCGTCGCCTCCACCATGCGGATCGCGGCGATGGCCGGCATCCGCGTGTTCGCGACCGGCGGGATCGGCGGCGTGCATCGCGGGGTCGAGGCCACCGCCGATGTCTCCGCCGACCTGACGGAGCTCGCGCTGAGCCCGGTCGCCATTGTCTCCGCCGGCGCCAAGGCGATCCTCGACCTGCCGCGCACGCTGGAAATGCTGGAGACCCTGAGCGTGCCGGTGATCGGCTATCAGTGCGACGAGTTCCCTGCCTTCTATTCGCGCAGCTCCGGCTTGCGCGTTCCGGCGCGCGCCGACAGCCCGGAGGAGATCGCCGCCATTCTCGCAGCGCGCTGGCGCTTGTCCAACGCCGGTGGCGCGCTGATCGCCAATCCGATCCCGAGCGCGGACGAAATCCCCGCGGAGAAGATCGAGGCGCAGATTGCCGTGGCCCTGCAGGATGCAAAGGCACAGGGAATCGCCGGCAAGGAGGCGACGCCGTTCCTGCTCGCGCGCATCCGCGATTTGACCAAGGGCGAGAGCCAGCGCGCAAATGTCGCACTCGCGCTCAACAACGCACAGCTTGGTGCCAGAATCGCGCGTTCATTCAGTACATCGGCCAAATGATCTATGAGATGCAATAGAGCGGTGTGTGAGTATACGCTGGTTATTCGCGCTTTCTTAAGGGACACTGCGCACTCTGCGGCATGGATGAAAACGAGTTCAATATGTTCGACCCGGGTGACCCGATAGAGCCACAAGCCATCGCGGCGTGGTCACCGGACATGCTTGCGGACTGCCACAGTTCGCTGCGCAATCTCTACGACTATTGGAACGCCCGGCGCGGCACCCGAGTGATGCCCGCGCGCGGTGACCTTGACCCGATCGATCTCAAGCCGGTGCTGCCGCTGCTCATGCTGATCGACGTCGTGCCGGACGAGCGGCGCTACGTCTATCGCCTGGTCGGCACGCGCGAAGTGGAGATGCGCGGCAGCGATCCGACCGGCAAGGCGATCAAGGACGCCTTCTACGCCGAATCCGCCGAGGAGAGCACCTGGTATCTCGACCATGTGGTGCGCACGCGCGAGCCGGTCCTGTACCGCGGCACCTATCAACCGCTCAGCACCCGCACCCAGCGCGAGGACGTGCTGTTCCTGCCGCTGTCCCTGGATGGGCGGACCGTGAACATGGTCATGATCCTCGGCCACATCGACTGGATGAAGGACGAGAAATAGCTCTCGCGCCGCTTCACGCCAGCGACACAGCACGCCGTCATCTACCCCACGTCGAACTTGATGCCCTGCGCGAGCGGCAGGCTGTCGGAGTAGTTGATGGTGTTGGTGGCCCGGCGCATGTAGCTCTTCCAGGCGTCGGAGCCGGACTCGCGGCCGCCGCCGGTCTCCTTCTCGCCGCCGAACGCGCCGCCGATCTCGGCACCTGATGGGCCGATGTTCACATTGGCGATACCGCAATCGCTGCCCAGCGCCGAGGTGAACTGCTCCGCCTCGCGCACGTCGCGGGTGAAGATGCACGACGACAGGCCCTGCGGCACGTCGTTGTGCAGCTGGATCGCCTTGCCGAAGTCCTTGTATTTCACCACGTAGAGAATCGGCGCGAAGGTCTCTTCCTTCATCACCTCGGTCTGCGACGGCAGCTCGACGATCGCCGGCTTCACGTAGAAGCCGCCGGCGCAGCTCGCGACCTTCACGCGCTCGCCGCCGGTGACCTTGCCGCCCTGCTTCTTGGCCTCGGCCAGCGCGTCCTGCATGCGCTTGAAGGAGCCCTCGTCGATCAGCGGCCCGACCAGGGTCTTGGCGTCGAGCGGATTGCCGATCGCGACGTTGCCGTAGATCTTCTTCAGGCGCGGCACCAGCTGGTCATAGATCTTCTCGTGCACGATCAGGCGGCGCAGCGACGTACAGCGCTGGCCGGCGGTGCCGACCGCGCTGAAGGTGATGGCGCGCACCGCGAGCTCGAGATCGGCGCTCGGGCACACGATCATGCCGTTGTTGCCGCCCAGTTCCAGCAGCACGCGGCCGAAGCGCTCTTGCACGCGCGGGCCAACCTCGCGGCCCATGCGGGTCGAACCGGTGGCGCTGACCAGGGCGACGCGCTTGTCGTCGACCAGCGCCTCGCCCACCTCCTTGCCGCCGAACACCACTTCGAGCAGGCCTTTCGGTGCCTCGCCGAAGCGCTTCACCGCCTTGGCGAAGATCTCGGCGCAAGCGAGCGCGGTCAATGGCGTCTTGTCGGAGGGCTTCCACACCACGCTGTCGCCGCACACGATCGCGAGAGCGGAGTTCCACGACCACACCGCGACCGGGAAATTGAAGGCGCTGATGACGCCGACCACGCCGAGCGGGTGCCAGGTCTCCATCATGCGATGGCCCGGCCGCTCGGAGGCGATGGTGAGGCCGTAGAGCTGGCGCGACAGGCCGACCGCGAAGTCGCAGATGTCGATCATCTCCTGCACTTCACCGAGACCCTCCTGGACTATCTTGCCGGTCTCGATCGAGACCAGGCGGCCGAGCGCGGCCTTGTGGGCGCGCAGCTCCTCGCCGAACAGGCGAACGAGTTCGCCGCGCTTCGCCGCCGGCGCCAGGCGCCAGGCGCGGAACGCCTCGTCGGCGCGCGCGATCTTCTTGGCGACCGAGCCTTTGGTATCCGACTTGAGGCGTGCGATCTCCGCGCCGTCGATCGGCGAACGGACTGCAATGTCCCCCGCCGCCAGCGACCGCACGTCCACACCCAGCTCTTTCAGCAATGCACCCAGCTTACGCATGTAATCCTCGATCCGACTCTCGTTTTCTGGAAAGGCGGCGAAGGGATGCGGTATCGGCCGTGGACTGTCAACCAGCTGCCCAAAAAGGCGTCAGGATGCCCAATGATTTTGCACTGCAGCGCGCCCATGAGTAAAAACTGTCACAGATTAATCAATTACTTACGCTGCAATGCGAAATTTCATGAGCAGCTTTGCAGAAATCGATTTTGCGATGCAACAAGGCGTTCCCATATCCTTCATACGGTTCTGGGAGTGAGGGCAACAAAGAACCGAAGGAATGAAAGAGATGATGAAGCTTCTGGAACGAATTGGACTCATGGCTCGCCGTTGGGCGACCTACCAGCGCGTCCGCGCCGAACTCGAGAGCTATACCGAGCGCGAACTCAACGACATGGGCATGAGCCGGGGCGACATTACCCGGATCTCGCTCGAGGCGGCCTCCCTGGTGAAGCCGCAGCCGAAGGCGCAGACCGAGGAAGACCGCCGTCCGGCGCTGCTGCGTCAGCGCTACGCCACAGACCTCTAAGACCCGACAGCGAAAGGGCCGGCGTGACAGCCGGCCCCCGCTGGCGGCCCAGAGCGTGACGCTCAGCTGCCGAAGACGTCGAAGGCGAAATACTTGTCGTTGATCGCCTTGTAGGTGCCTTTCTCGCGCAGCGCCTTGATCGCGGCGTTCATGTCGCCGAGCAGCGGGTCGCCCTTGCGCATCGCGGCGCCGACATTGCCGCCGATCAGGGGATCGCTGACCGGCGCGCCCTTCAGCTCGAACTCCTTGCCGGCTTCGGATTTCAGGAAGCCCTCAGCCGTGTAGACGGTGTCCGCCAGGCCATAGTCGATGCGGCCGGCGGCCAGGTCGGCGTCCGCGTTGTCCTGGGTGTCATAGAGCTTGATCTCCACGACGTTGCCCCACTTCGCCTGCAGCCAGCTGAGTTGCGAGGTCGCGGTCTGCACCCCGACAACTTTGCCCTTGAGCCCGGCGTCCGAGTAGTCGAACGCCTCGCCCTTGCGGGCATAGAACGAGACCGTGGTCTCGTAGTATTTGTCGCTGAAATCGACCACCTGCTTGCGCTCCTCGGTCGCCGACATCGAGTTCATGATGGCGTCGATCTTGTTCTCCTGGAGCGCCGGGATCAGGCCGTCCCAGGCGATCGGCACCAGCTCGTAGTCCTTGCCCATTTGCTTGAACAAGGCGTCGATCAATTCGACCTCGAAGCCGCCCCAGCTCCCGGCGGTATCCTGAATCCAGAACGGCGCGTACGGCTCCGGCGAATAGCCCACCTTCACCTTGTCGGCCGCTTCCGCCTGGACGGTGCCCAGCCCGGCCAGGATGCCCAGCGCCGCCATCCAGCAGCGCGAACCACGTGTTACCATGCTCTTCTTTCCTCCCTGTGTGCTCCAACAGAGCTGTATACAGCTTAGACCAGGGCAACCGCTTCGCCAAGATCGACTCAGGCGACAGGGCAAAATTTTATGCTAGATGAACGACATGAACACGATCCTACGGACCCCGCGCCTGATCCTGCGCCGCCCGCGTTCCGACGATGTCGCGGCCATGCACGCGATCCTGCGCGACCCGCTGGCCATGCGGTACTGGTCGACCCTGCCCCACACGACGCTGGCGGAAAGCGAGGCCTGGGTGACCAAGACCATCGATGCCATCAACGCCGGGGACTGCGATGATTTCTTCATCGAGCACGAGGGCCTGCTGATCGGCAAGGCGGGGCTGTGGAACCGCAACGAGATCGGTTTCCTGTTCTCGCCCGCGGTCTGGGGCAAGGGCTTTGCCCGCGAAGCGCTGCAGGCGGTGATCGAACGCGCCTTCCGCGAGCGCGGGCACGAGGAAATCCGCGCCGAGGCCGACCCGCGCAATGAACGCTGCGTGCGCCTGCTCTCCCGCCTCGGGTTTCGCGAGACCGGCCGGGCCGAGCGCACCTATCACATCGGCGGCGAGTGGAGCGACAGCGTGTATCTCACTCTTACAAAACCAGGCACCTAGCAAATGCGAAGCTTCACGATCACCAGCGGCAATGCAGAGCTGACCGGCGTCGAGGACGGCAAGGGAGCGGCCTTGGTGTTCCTCCACGCCGGCGTCGCGGACAAGCGCATGTGGCGCGACCAGATGGCGGCCTTTGGCGATCGCTATCGCGTCGTCGCCTACGACCGGCGCGGCTTCGGTGAGACCCGCTACAAGCCGGAGACCTTCTCCCACATGCAGGACCTGCGCGCCGTGCTGGATAAGCTGGGCATCGAGCAGGCCAATCTGGTCGGCTGCTCGCAGGGCGGTCGCTTTGCGGTCGACTTCGCGCTCGCCTATCCGAAGCGTGTCAGCAAGCTGGTGCTGGTGGCGCCGGCGATCGGCGGCGCGCCGCAGCCGGATGAGCTGCCGGACGACATCGACAACCTGCTGCAGCAAGCGGAGCAAGCCGAGGACCAGAAGCACTACGACCTGGTCAACCGCATCGAAGCGCATATGTGGCTCGACGGCCCGCGCTCGGAGGACGGCCGCGTACCGGGCTCGGCGCGCGACCTGTTCCTGCGCATGAACATCATCCCGCTGAAGAGCCCTTCGCCCGGCAAGGACGAAGCGGCCAAGGATTCGTTCAAGCGCCTGAAAGAGATCGTCGCACCCACGCTGCTCATTTGGGGCGACCTCGATTTCCCGCACCTGCAGGAACGCTGCGCGCTGCTCGGCAAGCGCATCAAGGGCGCCAGGTCCGAGCTGATTCCAGGCACCGCCCATCTGCCGAACCTGGAGCAGCCGAAAAAGTTCAACGCGCTGCTGGAGGCGTTCTTGACGGACGCGGCGTAGGCGTTTCCCCAACCTGTCACCCCGGCCTTGAGCCGGGGTCCATTCCGCCGTGGCACGTGCGGTCGAGCGATGGATCCCGGCTCAAGGCCGGGATGACGGCAGAGTGCGTGGCGATATCGATCAATCTAACCCGCCAACTCCCGGCCGATCGCATCGATCGCACGAAACGTCAGATCATCCAGCGTATCGTTGAGCGGGTCGGGCCACGACGAGAGCTTGGCCACCACCAGGCGCCGTTTAGGCTCAACGTGGATCAGCTGGCCGTAAATGCCGCGTGCATGGTGCAGCCCGCTCTTGGTGTCCAGCACCCACCATTGCTTGCTGTAGGCTGCGTTGGGGAAACGCTCGGCGCGCTCGGCATAGTTGGCCTGGAACGCTTCGACGTCGCCGGTGCGGCAGGCAAGTACCCAGGATTCCGGCACGACTTGCTTCGTGCCGCGCGCGCCGCCATCGAGGAACAGCTGGCCAAAGCGTGCATAGTCGAGCAGCGTCGCGCTCAATCCGCCGTCGGCGAGCGCGGTGCCTTCGTGGTCGATGGTGATGTTGGCGTCGGCCTCGGCGCCCATCGGTTGCCACAGCGCGTTGGACATGAAGGTGGCGAGATCCTGCCCGGTCACCTTGGAGACGATCCAACCCAGCACCTCGGTCTCGATCGAGCGATAGAGGAACGAGCCGCCGTGCGGCCGCTCCTGCTGCAGGCTGAGGATCAGGCCCTTGGTCGACAGCGTATCGGAAGCGTCGCGCCGCGGCTTCCAGCCGCTGGCGCGGTCGAGCGCGGCCACCTCGCTGTCGGGCGCCAGGTAATCCTCGCCGAACTTGACGCCGGAACGCATATCGAGGACCTGCGACACGGTTGCGCCGTGATAGCCGCTGGTCGCCAGCTGCGGAATGTAGTCGGACACCGGACGGGCGATATCGATCTCGCCCGCCGCCACCAGGATGCCGACCAGTGTGCTGGTGAACGACTTCACCACCGATTGCGACAGGTGCAGCGTCGATCGCTCCATGCCGTTCATGTAGATTTCGGCGACGATCTTGCCGTCCTGCGCCACCAGGAAGCCGTCGGTGTTGGTGGCGACCAGCATATCCGCGACGGTGCGCGTCCGCCCGTCCGCATCGGTGAAGGTGATTCCGGAAATGTCGCGCGGCGCCGATCCGAAATGCCAGGCCGGCCCATAGCCCCGCGAGATCCTCGCCACGCGCAGCAGGTCGCCGACATGCTGGAACGCCCAGCGGTTCTGCGGCGGCCAGTCCCAATTGGCCCACGAGAGCGTCGCCGGCGCGCCGGGCAGCGGCCATTGCACCGCCAGCGGCGGCTTGATGATGTCGGTCAAAGCAGCGTCCCCAAAACCGTGCCGCGCTAGATTGGACGAGCGGCCTGCTGCGAGCAAGAGGCACGCATGCGTCCCCGCCGCTCCGCTGTCATCCCGGCCTCGAGCCGGGATCCATTCCTCCGACGCACGAGCCGCGGCGCGATGGACCCCGGCTCAAGGCCGGGGTGACGGGAAGAGCAAGCCGTGCACGACCATCGACGCTGGTCATCGCTTCGCCATCAGCGCCGCCTGCGCCATCAGCCAGTCGCGCAGCGTGGTGGCCTCGGCGCTCAGCGGGCGATGCGCGCTCCAACTGACGTAGGTGGCTTCCGGCGGGATGAACTCGGCCTTGGTCACGGTCACCAGCTTGCGCGCCTCCAGCAGCGGCGCCACCAGGCTCATCCAGCCGAGTGCGACGCCCTGCCCGTCCTGCGCCGCCTGCCAGGCGATGATGTAGTTGTTGATGCGACGCGTTTTCAATCGCCGCGCCGGCACGCCGATGGCGGCGAACCACTCCTCCCACTCGGTCCAGCCGCGCTCCTGGCTCTCCACCTCCAGCAGCGGCAAGCTGATCAGCTCCGCAGGTTCCTTCAGCTTGTGCTTGCGCACGAACTCCGGGCTCGCCACCGCGACCACCACGTCGTCGAACAGCTTGATCGAGGTCTCTTCCGGCCAGCTGCCGTCGCCGTACCGCACGCGTAGGTCAACCTCGGAGCGCCGCAGGTCCTGGCTGCGGTCGCTGACCACCTGGTCGATCACGATGTCCTGGTGCGCGCGCCAGAACTCGCCCAGCCGCGGCATCAGCCACAATTGCGCGAACGCGGTGGTGCAGCCAACCGTGACGGTGCGCGCGGTGCGGCTGGTCTTGATCGCCTCGAACGCCGCCGCCATGCCGGCGAAGCTCTCCGACAGCGAGCGATACAGCTGCTCGCCCTCGGCGGTGAGGCGCATGGTGCGATGGCCGCGCACGAACAGCGAAATGCCCAGCTCCTGCTCCAGGAACGTCACATGCTTGCTGACCGCGCTCGGCGTGACGTTGAGCTCGGCAGCGGCGAACGACAGGCTCGAATGCCGCGCGGCCGCCTCGAAGGCGCCCAGTGCATTGAGGGAGGGGAGTTTGTAGAAGCGACGGACCATAAACTAGCTATGCCGGGCTGAGCACGTGATGGCAAGGCTGGGGCTCTCGAGCGGGGGAAGCGCGTCCCCTGTGTCGGTGGTCCAAGTCACCCCGGCGCTACCAGCTCACCGGCATCGGCTAGATATATCTATTCACCAGCTCCGCCGTCTCCTTTGACGGCACCACCGGCACGACCTCGAAATCGCACAGGTCGCCCCACACCAGCACCCATTCCTGGATCGCGCTGGGGTTGTCGCATTCCATCAGCTGGAAGCAGCGGCCGAAATTGGCCTCGATCCAGGAGCCGACATATTTCAGCCCCTCGGGCATCATGCGGCCCTTTTCCTGGAAGCGCTTGTAGAGCGGCTTCGGATTGTTGCCGTGGAAATGCTCGATGATCATGAACAGCATGCTGCCTCCCCGAAAACGCGAGGAGGCGGTCAGCGCTGCGCCTTGGCCTCGTCGCGAAGCTCGTTCAGCAGCTTGCATAAGCTGTCCAGGTCGTTGCGATCAAGACCCAAGTCGCGCGCATAGAGCGTGTTGTCGGCCTTGACCAGCTTTTTGAGCCAGCGCGACAAGCCTTCCGTGGCATGATCGCCGGCGATCATATCCCACTCGATCCGCGCATCGAAGTTGTGCTTGCCGAGCAGCGCAAACTGGCCGCATTCGGCCAGCATCTCGACCGTCGAACCCATCTCGAACTCCCATTCGAGATAGTCGTCGTTGATGACGATGGTTCCGGCGTGGCGCTTGTGGAGCAGCTGTCCGACCCACCAGGCGGCCGAGGCCGCCAGCAGCAGTGGAATGCTGATGAAGAGCAGCGCGTATGCCGCCGCGCTCTGGCCCGGCGTCTCGACGCTCAGCACCCAGATCCAGAACGCCCAGCCGAGCGCCCACAGCGGCGGCACGATGAAGCGCCATAGGGTGCTGCGCCACTGCAGCGTGATCGGCAGATCGCTCTTCGACCAGCGCAGCGCGACTGTGTCGAACGAGGCATTGGATGACAGCGCCAGGTTACGCATTCGGATCCCCTTAAGGTTTACGAACCGTCCCTTTGCATTCATCATAGCGGGCGCGGCCTCGGCGCGCCATTTCGGGTATTCGAGACGACTTTGACTCAAATGTTTGGGAGTAAGAGCTGTATTCCGCTCTAGGCGCCGGTGGCCGGGCCGAAGCGGTTGGTGCCCGGTGTTCCGTCCTCGCCGGCGAGCCGGCGCCGCAGCGCGCCATGACGCTCCAACGACGCGGTGGCCGCGCGCCAGAAGCCGATGTCCTCGTCGAGGTCGTGCGCGCGCCGCATCGCCATCCAGGCGTTGCCGATCATGAAGACGAGAACCGCGAGCGCCGGCCCTCCGATCATCACGACGACCTGCAATCCCGGTTCGATGTTAAGGCAGCCGGACGCGCTCGCCGCGCCGCAGACCGCAATCGCGCCGTGCTGAACCGCCGTCGTGAATGCGATCGGCGCGATCAGCAGCGCGAAGAACGCCAGCGTCAGAACAAAGCGACCGCGCGTATATCCGGCGCGCGACAGGCGCGATGGCCGCATACCGGCCTGCTCGCGCGCGCGCCAGATGGCGGTGTGGCGCGCTTCCTCCGCACGCTGCGCCCGCGCCTCGGCCTCGAGCGATACGCCGGCGGCGGCGAGCGCCGCGCGGCGTAGCTCGTTCAGCGTGGCCTGCCATTCGAGCAAGGTCGCCGGCGCACCGGCGCCGAGCATCGGCATCGGTGTCAGGAACGCCGGCCGATCATGGAGCGTGACCCGCACCCGCTCCTGCCTGCCGAGCCTCCGCTCGACCTCGACCGGCAGCGCGGTCAGGAAGCGCCGCACCCCGAGACGCGAAATGCGATAGTCCGAATATTCCAGGAAGGGATATTGGCGGCGCGAGAGCCCGTAGCGGATCTCGACGCCATCCTCGTCGAGCACGATCTTGCGCCGGTCAGGATCCAGCAGCGCAGAGAGATTGCTGACCGCGGCGACGGCGCCGAGCACGCCCACGATCGCGCCTCCGGCGATCCCGAGAATGCCGGCTTCCAGCAGCATCGCCGCACCAAGCGCCAGCAACGCAACACCGATCGCCGTGCGACCCAGGATGCCGCCACGCGGATAGTCAAACGCGACCGGCAGACGCAGGGTCGCCGGAGAATGCGCTGGTTGTGCCGCCCGGGTGGCGTCGTTCACGGCCCCTTCCCCGATCACGCGCAATCTGCGGCTCGCGCAGAACGCGAGCCACCATCCCCGCTCTACTCCTCTCGCGATTGCGCGCCGGGGTCAAGGCCGACGGTGGATTCGGGTCAGTACCGCCGACCGGACTCTTACGCCGGTAGGTCCTTAGTCTTGCCGGCGAGCGCCCGGTTGGCGGCGCAGACGATCGCCTTCAGCGAAGCCTGGACGATGTTCGGGTCCATGCCGACGCCGAACACGGTGCCGCCGGTGGGCGTGCGGGTCTCCAGGTAGGCGACCGCCGTGGCATCGGCGCCGAGGCCGACCGAATGCTCGCGGTAATCGATCACCTTGAGGTCGACCCCGGCCTCCTTCTTCATCGCATCCATGAAGGCGTCGATCGGGCCGTTGCCCTTGCCGTGGATCTCGATGTCCTTGCCGTCGCGTTTCATGTTTGCGGTGAGGAGCCGGATCTCCGAGGCGTGGGCATCGGACTGGGTCTGGTGATGGATGAACTTGAATGGCTTCTCGAAGCCGAGATACTCGTCGTTGAACGCCTTCCAGATGTCCTTGGACGAGATTTCCTTGCCGGTCTTGTCGGCGAGCTCCTGCACCACGGCGCTGAATTCCATCTGCAGCCGGCGCGGCAGGCTGAGGCCGTAGTCGGTCTCCATCAGATAGGCGACGCCGCCCTTGCCCGACTGCGAGTTGATGCGGATCACCGCCTCGTAGTCGCGCCCGAGATCCTCCGGATCGATCGGCAGATACGGCACCGCCCACTCGCCGCTGTTGGATTGCTTCATGGCGGTGAAGCCCTTCTTGATCGCGTCCTGGTGCGATCCCGAGAAGGCGGTGAATACCAAGTCACCCGCGTACGGGTGGCGCGGATGCACCGGCAGCTGGTTGCAATATTCGGCGGTGTGGACGAGGTCGTTGATGTCGGAGAAATCGATCTTCGGATCGATGCCCTGGGTGAACAGGTTCAAGCCGAGCGTGACGAGATCGACGTTGCCGGTGCGCTCGCCGTTGCCGAACAAGGTGCCCTCGATGCGCTCCGCGCCCGCCAGCACCGCGAGCTCCGCTGCGGCGACGCCGGTGCCGCGGTCGTTGTGCGGATGCAGGCTGATGATGGCGCTGTCGCGGTTCTTGAGCTTGCGGCAGAAATACTCGATCTGGTCGGCGTAGATGTTGGGGGTCGACATCTCGACCGTCGCCGGCAGGTTGAGGATGCACTTGTTGGCCGGGGTCGGTTTCCACACATCCATCACCGCTTCACACACCTCGATCGCGTAGTCGATCTCGGTGCCAGTGAAGCTCTCCGGCGAATACTGGAACACGAACTCGGTGTCGGTCGGATGGCGCAGTGCATAGTCGCGCACCCATTCCGCGCCCTGAACGGCAATGCCCTTGATGCCTTCCATGTCCTGGCCAAACACGACGCGACGCTGCAGCGTCGAAGTCGAGTTGTAGACATGCACGATCGCGCGCCTGGCGCCGACCAGGCCTTCATACGTGCGCGCGATCAGATGCTCGCGTGCTTGCGTGAGCACCTGGATGGTGACGTCGGCGGGAATGAGGTCTTCCTCGATCAGCTGGCGCAGGAAGTCGAAATCGGTCTGCGAAGCGGAAGGAAATCCGACTTCGATCTCCTTGTAGCCCATGCGGCAGAGCGTCTGGAACATGCGCAGCTTGCGCTCCGGCCCCATCGGCTCGATCAGCGCCTGGTTGCCGTCGCGCAGATCGACGCTGCACCAGATCGGCGCCTCGGCGATGACGCGTGTGGGCCATCGTCGGTCCGGCAAGTTGATGGGCTGGAACGGTCGGTACTTCTTGGCTGGGTCGATACGCATCTCGGAATTCCTTTGGATCGGTTTCGCTGCTGGTCGATCGCGACGTCAGATCGATCGGCCGCCGGGCAGTCGCCTAAGCCCGACGACCGCAGCGAAGTCGCAGCCTGGCACCCCCACACCCGCCGCAGGCGACGAATGTCGGCCTACGCCGACGGCCGAATGTCGGCCTACGCCGATGGGTGCGCAACAAAATGTCCGAACGCAACAAAATTGCCGATTTGGGGGAGAACATCAACAACCCTCTTCACCTGCATCCGCGGAATTTGGGGCGTGACGCCCCAAGGCCGACGCTCTTAAAGCGCCGGGGCGGTAAGTCGCAGGGTAAGGGCCAAGCTGTGCATAAGTCGGACCCTACCGACGACACAGCGGAGGGTCAAGCCCAGGGACGGCACCATGCCCACAATGCAACAGCCCTCCGGAGGGCTGGCCTCGGGGAGGGCTGTTTCCGACGCTGGCAGCGCCGGGGTGCGTCGTCGGTCCGTTCAGGTCCCGGCGGCGAAACTGTCAGACGCGCCTATTCGGCGTGCGTCATGTGTTGCATCAGTTCGTCTTTGATCCTCAGTTTCATCTTCTTAAGGTGATGGATCACCACGTCATCGGGGTGCGGTCTCCGCTCCTCTTCGGCGATCTGCGCGTCTAGGTCCGCGTGCTTCGCCTTGAGGGATTCCTGATGCGAGGCGACTGCCATGGGCTATCTCCTTTTCTCTGGGCGATTGAGGGGCATGTGGTGCATTTCTCGGGCAAAATCCTCGAAAAATGATCAACCGAATTTGATGCGGTCATGCTACTCCCATCGGCCATCGGAGTAAACGGACGAACCATCGCACGCACGAAAAAGACCTAAGATTACCGGTTAATGCAGCAGCAGGATTGACCTAAATGGCGCCGATTTCCGGCCCGACTCACAAGCCTCAGCCAGCGCGACTCATCGTCGGACTCTCCGGCGCGTCGGGAGTCGTTTTCGGCGTGCGCCTGCTCGAACTGCTGCGCGACACGGTGATCGAAACGCACCTCGTCATGTCGCGCTCCGCCGAGGTCACGCTGGCGTACGAGACCAACCACAAGGTCAAGGACGTGAAGGCGCTCGCCGACCACTGCCACGACATCGACGACATGGCGGCGCCGATCTCGAGCGGCTCCTATCTCACCCTTGGCATGATCGTCGCCCCCTGCTCGGTGAAGAGCCTGGCGGAGATCGCGAGCGGGGTCACCACCACCCTGCTTTCGCGCGCCGCCGACGTGACGCTGAAGGAGCGTCGCCGCCTGGTGCTGATGGTGCGCGAGACGCCGCTGCACGCCGGGCATCTCAAGAACATGCTGGCGGTGACCGAGATGGGGGGCGTGATCGCGCCGCCGGTGCCGGCGATGTACGCCGAGCCCAAGAGCCTCGGCGACGTGATCGACCAGAATCTCGCCCGCGTGCTCGACCTCTACGGCATCCACCTAGAAGGCGCGAAACGCTGGGGCGAGGACGGCAAGAAGCGTCCGGGCTCGAAGAAGAGCACTTAAGCCCTGTCACCCGGGCGCTGACAGCGTCCCCCTCTCCCCTTGAGGGAGAGGGACAGCGTGCGGGATATGTCGAAGCAGCGCGCGGTGGCGCTTAGAGCGCCGCCACGATCGAACTAACGTCGCCGAAGTCGCGCTCGTCCGGCGCGCCTGGGCCGCCGCCCTGGGTCACTAGGCGGCGCAGATAGAGCTTCAAGTTCTTTTCCGCGCGGTCCTTGACGCTGCCGCCATCGGTCGGCATCGGGGCGTCGTCCAAGCGCTTGAAGATCAGGCGATGGGCCACCTGCTCAGCCGCCAGCTCCGCCTCCAGGATCTTCTCCTTGACGTTCTTGCGGTCTTCCTCGGGGACCTCCTCGGCAAACTTGGGCAGGCGGCGGCGCACCTGGCGCAGCTGCAGGAGGACAGCAGCCCGCCAGCCGGCGGTCATGCCATCGGCGATCGACAAGTGGGTATCGTCCAGCACATGGCCCTTGTTGGCGAGATAGGCGGCCAGCAGCAGCAGGTTGACGTCGGCGTCGCGGCGGTCCTGCAGCGAAAGGCACGCCTTGGCGACGTTCTGCTTGCCATAGAAGTCCAGGCTGAAGGTCCAGAAATCCTCAGCCGAAAGCGTCGTCATATCGGGAAACTCCCTGTTGCTGGTATGGCGGCGCCCGTGGTCGCCCTCGGCAGTCGCGGTTCTCGAGGCCATTTTGCCCCTCCCACTAGCATGGTTGCAAATCCGGGACCAGTTGCCGAGATTTATTGCCAGGCCGCAGTCTTTGTCGAGGGTTTTACGCGGCCGAGTCGAAGTATATCGAATCAGGAACGAAGGCGAACCATGACCGGCCTGCGCTACCACCTGCCGCCGGACCGCGCCGTGATCGCGGTTTCGGGCGATGATCGCCAGGCCTTCCTGCAGGGCCTGGTCTCCAACGACACGGCCAAGATCGCGCCGGACCGGGCGATCTATGCAACACTGCTGACCGCGCAGGGCCGGTTCCTGTTCGACCTGTTCATCGCGGAGCAGGACGGGCGCTACCTGGTGGATTGCGCTGCGCCGCGCCGGGCCGACCTCGTCAAGCGCCTATCGATGTATCGGTTGCGCTCGAAGGTCGCCATCGCCGATGCCGATGCGGATTGGTGTGGCGCCGTGCTGTTCGGCGATGGCGCCGCCGCGGCGGTCGGGCTCGGCGGCGAGGCCGGTAGCGCAACGGCCCTTGGCGGCGGCGTGGTCTATGTCGACCCCCGCCTGCCGGATCTTGGCGTTCGCCTGATCCTGCCGCGCGCGACGGCGCACTCGGCGCTCACCGGGCTGAACGCCACCGAGGACGCCGACGGGGCGGCTTATCACCAGCGTCGCATCGCGCTCGGTGTGCCCGATGCGACGCGCGACCTGACCCCTGAGAAATCCATCCTGCTGGAGAACGGCTTCGACGAGCTCAATGCCATCGACTGGCAGAAGGGCTGCTACATGGGCCAGGAGCTGACCGCCCGCACGCGCTATCGCGGCCTAGTGCGCAAGCGCCTGCTGCCGGTCCGGATCGAGGGCGGCGCGCCCGCCCCCGGCACGCCGCTGATGCTGGGCGACCAGGAGCTGGGCGAGATGCGCAGCGCCAGCGCCGATGGAACGCTCGGTCTTGCCATGGTGCGGCTCGAGGCGCTGGCCGGCAACGCGGCCCCGACCTTCCACGCCGGCACCGCCAGGCTGTCGCCCGCCATCCCCGGGTGGATGAGGCTTCCCGAGCTCGACGAGGCCAAGGCATAATCGCCGCCTTCGCAGCGGACGAATCATCATGCCAAAAGCCAGACTACGCGACCTGGGGATCAACCTGGGACAATTGCCGGCGGGACCACTCAACGCCATCACCGACGTCGCCGGCGTCACCGTCGGCGTTTCCACCATCATCAGGGACCAGCCGCACGTGGCGCGCTCCGGCGTGACCGCGGTCTGGCCGTCATCCAGCATCTTTACGGACTTCCTGCCGGCCGGGTTCCATTCCTTCAACGGCAACGGCGAGATGACTGGGACGATCTGGCTGGCCGAGCAGGGCCTGCTTGCCTCTCCGATCTGCATCACCAACACCCACGCGGTCGGCGTGGTGCGCGACGCGATCGTGCAACTGGCCAGCAAGCGCAAGATCGAGTTGGCCTGGCACTTGCCGGTGACCGCCGAAACCTTTGATGGCTGGCTGTCCGATGCCGAGCATTTCCCGGTGACCTCGGACGACGCGATCGCCGCGCTGGAAAGCGCGAAGGGCGGCGCCGTGCCGGAAGGCAATGTCGGCGGTGGCACCGGCATGATCTGCCATGAGTTCAAGGGCGGCAACGGTACCGCCTCGCGCCGGCTGCCCGCCGAGCTCGGCGGCTGGACCGTCGGTGCACTGGTGCAGGCGAACTACGGCATGCGCAACATGCTGCGCTGCGGCCACGCGCCGGTCGGGCTGGAGATCACCGACGACGTGGTGCCGGTGCCGGAGCGCGAGATCAAGCCGAAAGCCGATCAAGGCTCGATCATCGTGATCCTGGCGACCGACGCGCCGCTTTTGCCCATCCAGTGCCAGCGGCTGGCGCGGCGCGCAACCACGGGCCTCGCCTGGGTCGGCGGCTTCGGATCGAACTCGTCGGGCGACATCTTCCTCGCTTTCTCCACCGGCAACGCGGTGCCGCTGAAGTCGCCCATGACCAACATGCGCATGCTCGGCATGGATCAATGCACGCCGTTGTTCCAGGCTGCCGCCGAAGCAACCGAGGAGGCGATCTGGAACGCGATGATCGCGGCGGAGACGATGACAGGCTGGCAAGGGCGCACGGTTAGCGCAATTCCACATGACCTGTTGAAGCAAGCGTGCGCGCGCTACGCGCGGCGGGACTGAGGCTTGCCGCATGGCGGGGTTGCTCCGGTGAAACTGGACAGCCGGGACATTCTCCGCTTATGTCTCGCGCATCATGGCTCATTCAGCAGAAACCGCTCCGGTCAAATTCCTCGACGTCACGCGGCCCGACTTCACGAAGGCCGACGCCGAACGCCTTGCGCGCGACCTCTACGGCATCGCGGCGAAGGCGAAAGAATTCTATTCGGAGCGTGATCGCGTTTTTCACCTGAAGGCCGGCGACGGGCGCGAGCATGTGCTGAAGCTCGTGCATCCCGACGAGGACGAGGCGACGCTCGATTTCCAGATCCAGGCGCTGAACTGGATTGCGCGCGAAGGTCCGACGCTCGCCTTGCCCCGCGTCATCCGCAACAAGGGCGGCGGTCAGCTTGATCACACGATCGACGCGGACGGCCGACGCCATGCGGTCTGGATGCTGGATTTCCTGCCCGGCGTACCGTTGATGGAGGCGAAGCCGTCGCCGCAGCCGCTGCGCGAGCTGGGCGGCTTTGCCGCGCGGGTCGATCTGGCGCTGGCCGGCTATTTCCATCCGGCGGCGGGGCGCGAGATCGTCTGGGATGCACGCCACACGCCGCGGCTGCGGCCGCAACTGGCGCTGCTCGAGGATAAGGCGGATCGCGCCGCGGCCGAGCGTGTCGTCGATCGGTTCGCTATCGACTGCCTGCCGCGGCTGAGCGCTCTGCGCGCGCAGGTCATCCACAACGACATGAACTTCCACAATTTGCTGGTCGATGTGCAGCATCCGCAGCGCATCACCGGCTTGATCGATTTCGGCGACATGGTGCATGGGCCGCTGGCGCTGGAGTTAGCCAATGCAGCCTCCGAAGCCGTGATGGAGACCGACCGGCCGATCGAGGCAGTCGCTGAACTGCTCGCTGGCTATCACGCGCACCTGCCATTGACGGGGCCGGATGTCGCGCAACTGTTCGATTTGATCCAGGCGCGCCAGGCGTTGACTCTCGCCGTGCTGGCCACACGGCGGCAGCAGGTCACCGATGATCCGAGCTATGTCGAGATCTACGCAGTGCCGTGCAGGAATGCCTTGCACGCGCTGGAAGAGATCGGGCGGGAGAAAGCCACCGCCGCCTTCCAACGCGCGATCGCGCCGGCGCGCTCCGTCATCCCGCCGCGCATCGACGAGAGTGAGGTCGACGCCGACCGCGAGCGAATGCTGGCGCGCCGCCGCAAGGTCATGGGGCCGCAGACCTACATGTTCTACGACAAGCCGCTGCACATGGTGCGCGGCGAAGGCGCGTGGCTCTATGACGTGACGGGGCGGCGCTATCTCGACGTCTACAACAACGTGCCGCATGTCGGCCATTGCCACCCGCACGTGGTCGAGGCGATCGCGCGACAAGCCGCCATCCTCAACACCAACACGCGCTACCTGTTCGACGAGGTGCTGGACTACGCCGAGCGCCTCAGTGCGACCATGCCGGCCGGCTCCGGCCTCACCGCCTGCATGTTCGTCAATTCCGGCAGCGAGGCAGTCGATCTCGCGACGCGCCTCGCCAAGGCCTACACCGGGCACACCGGCGCGCTGATCGTGGAGTACGCCTATCACGGCTGGACCGAGGCAGTAGAGGCGCTGTCTCCGGAGATCCGGGTCGGCTACCAAATCAAACCCCATGTGCGCGCGGTGATCGGCCCCGACGACTATCGCGGTCCATATCGGCGCGGCGACAACGACATCGCTGCGCGCTATGCCGCCGACACCGACCGCGCGATCCAGTCGCTGACAGAAGGCGGTCACGCGCCGGCGCTTTTCATCGCCGATAGCGCGCTCCTCATGAACGGCGTGCTGGACGCACCCAAAGGTTGGCTGCAGGGCGTCTACGAGCGCGTGCGCAAGGTTGGCGGTCTCGCCGTCGCCGACGAAGTGCAATCCGGCTTCGGCCGCCAGGGCGACGCGATGTGGGGCTTCACATTGCACGACGTAACGCCGGACATCGTCTGTCTCGGCAAGCCGATCGGCAACGGCCATCCCATGGGCGCGGTGATCACCCGGCCGGAGATCATCCAGACCCTGGTGGACCAGGGCATCTTCTTCTCGACCTTCGGCGGGAACAATGTCTCGTGCGCCGCCGGCATGGCCGTGCTCGACGTGCTGCAGCGCGAGGGCCTGCAGGAGAATGCGCGCGTCGTCGGCCATCATTTCCGAGACGGCCTGCGCCGGCTGGCGGACAAGCACGCGTTCATCGGCGACGTGCGCGGCCGCGGCCTGCTGGTCGGCCTGGAACTGGTGCGCGACCGCAAGACGCTTGAGCCGGCGGGGCCTGAGACCAAGCGCGTCGTCAACCGCATGCGTGACCTCGGCGTGCTGACCGCAACCGAGGGCCCGCACGGCAACGTCCTGAAACTGCGCCCGCCGATCTGCTTCAGCATCGCGCAGGCGGACATGACCATCGCGGCGATCGACCAGGCACTGTCGGAACTCTAGGGAACGCGGCGAGCGGCTTCGGCATCCAATTGGCAAGAAGCCAATAGATCGAGGTCCCTGCATGCTCAGTCGAAGCAAGCGTCGCGCCGGAACAGCCGCGCCGAAGGCGCCACACCACGGCCCCGGTCTGCTCAATGTCCTGGCGCGCTCGCCGGCCGCGCTCGCCGGCTATCTCGGCCTGCATCATGGCCTGGCGCAGGGCCGGCTGACCGAAGTCGAGCGCTGTCTGATCGGCCTGATGGTCGCGCAGCGCAGCGGCAGTGCCTATTGGCTCTCGGTGCAAAGCCGCCAAGCCGACAAGGCAGGCCTCACGAAGGATCGGATCCAGGCGGCTCGCGAGGGCTGCGGCGATTCCGATCGGCGGACGGCGCTGCTGTTCCTGGCGGGGCGGCTGGTGATCAACCGCGGCGAGCTGGCCGGGGCCGATCTCGCCGCGGTCCGGCAGGCCGGGCTCTCCGACGCCGAGATCACCGAGGTCATCCTGCATGTCGGCCTCAATCTCACCGCCGCCGCAATCGGGCACGCATCGGCCCTGAAGCTGGATTTTCCGCCGGCACCGCCCCTGCCCGCGTTCTAAGACGTCCTGCATGAGTTCGCCGCACATCGTCGCTGAGTTTTTTGGGCGTTCATGCCCGTCCCCGAAGCTGATCAAATTCCCGCCATCGGCCGGTTCCTATGCCGGGAGATAAGGCCGGATTTGGGGGCTGGGCATGCTCGATGCGATGTCGAACGCGGGCCGGACGGTCGAGCCGGAGCCGCGCGGCGCCACAAATGGCAGCGTGAATGCCGGGGGTCGCCGCAGGTTCGGTGACGCCTGCCTGGCCGGCGAACAGGCCCGCGCCGCCACGCCCCATTTCCTCTCGCGCGGCACCGACGGCATCGTCACATGCCAGATCCTGCTGCTGCCCGGCTTCGAGCTCAACGAATTGTCGGCCCTGACCGAGGTCTTCGACTGCGCCAACCGCGCGCTGTGCGAGACCCAGTTCAGCTGGCACCTGGCCAGCCTGGACGGCGCGCCGGTGTGCTCGGCCGGTGGGCTGCCGGTTGCGGTCTCCCGCGCGGCCCAGGCCAGCGAACACCGCCATCTGTTCGTGCTCTCCGCCTATGGCGCGCCCGATCCGGCGAAGCCTGGCCTCTCGGCGCTGCTGTGCCGCCGCTACGCAGTCGGCACCCGGATCGCCGGCATTGGCGCCGCGTGCGCCCTGATGGCCGAGGCCGGGCTGCTGAACAAGCGCCCCTGCGCGGCGCACTGGTCGCTCGCCGATGCAATGGGAGAGCGCGCGCCGAACCTCGACATCGCCGACCGGCTGTTTGTCATCGAGGAGCGCATCGCCACCTGCGCCGGGCGCGATGCGACGCTCGACTTCGCGCTGCGCCTGATCGCCGATGCCGCCGGCGAGCGGCTGGCGCGCCTGATCGCCGACCGCCTCAACCATGCGCGCCCGCGCGAGGCCGGCGAGCGGCAATTGAGCGAGCTCGACTTCAGCGGACAGCGCGGCGCCAGCGCCATCGCGCATACCGTCGCCGCCATGCGCCGTCGCATGACCGAGGGCGAGGATCTCGACGGCATCGCGGCGCAGTCCGGCGTCAGCCAGCGCCAGCTGCAGCGGCTGTTCCGCCGCCATCTCGGCATGACGCCGACGCAGTATTTCCTGAAAGCGCGGCTGCAGCGCGCGCGCCATCTGCTGCAATACTCGACGCTGAGCGTCACCGAGATCGCGATCGCCACCGGCTTCGCCTCGATCTCGCATTTTACGCGCCGCTATACCGAGCTCTATGGCCGCACGCCGACGGCGGAACGCGGCCGCACGCCACGGCGCGCACGCAACGCCTCGACAATCGCGAAGAGCGCGTTCGCTCTGGAACGCAGCGCCGCGTAGCGCTCCTCGTCCCCTCTGCCTGCCGGGCCTTCAGCGGTCTTAGAGTGTGCTACGCCATTCGGCCTAAGCCAGGCGACGCAAGACCAATGCGGGTGGTCGATGCGCGCAGGCTGGCGACGCATTGAACTCCGCGCGATATCGCATTGATCCAACTGTGAGAAGAATGGACTGATCGGTCCGCGCGCGTGATCGCGACCAGTCTGTCCATATGCGCGACGCGTCAATGCGCCGCCGCGCGATTCAAGTTTTGTTGGTGATTTCCGGCGACCTTGCTTCATGAGCGCGCCTTATGCAAACCAGGGCGCCCCGCGCGGATCATTATGATGAACATGATCAACCCCTACGAGGCGGAGAGCCGGTTCGACCTGGCATTGTCGGAGATAAGCTCCGACATGATCCAGCAGTTCCACCGGCATTGGCTGCAGATCTGCGCCAACGGCCGGCTGCCGCAGCGCGCCGATATCGATCCGGCCAACTTCAAGCGCATCCTGCCGAATGTGATCCTTAGCGACATCGAGCACGATCCGTTCCGCGTGCGCTATCGCCTGTGCGGGACCAAGGCGTCCGAGTTCTGCGGCAACCTCACCGGCCGCTATCTCGACGAGGTCGCGACCAGCGATGTGTGGAGCGCCGCCGCCTATCTCCGGCAGTATCAGATCGCGGCGACCGAAGGCCGGCCGGTGTTCAGTTTCGACTGGATGGTCGGGCAATTCGGCGCCCGCTATCCCTTCCAGACCGGCATCTGGCCGCTATCCAGCGATGGCCGCACGGTCGACCTGTGCATCGCGGTCGAGGATTACCTCAAGCTACGCTCGGCCGATGTGAAACCCTCAGCGGTCCTACAGGCGTATTAACCACCGTTGTGCTATTCTGATTTGGGCAGTTGCAGACGGCGTTGTTTGCGGCCACAACTTTACGCCCAATTCAGTGATCAACCATGAACGCGGACACGCCAACGGAATCCGAGTCCGACGCCTCGAGCGCCCAGCCGACCTACTCCTTCGACATTCCCTTGTCTGAGGTCGAGTCTGCGCCCATCAAGGGATTCGATGCCTATTGGCGCGGCAAGGCCAAGGATGGCCGCCTGCCCTCGCGCGAGGATATCGACCCCGCCGAGATCGTGCCGCTGCTGCCTGACCTGGTCCTGCTCAATGTCGAGTGGGACCCGTTCCGTTGCCGGGTCCGCCTGCGCGGCACCAGGGCCGAGCAATTCCGCCCGATCGAGAAGACCACGAAGTATCTCGACGAAGGCACCATTTTCGACCCCGGCCGCCGCGAGGACTACATTGCCGAGATGAAGTTCGTGGCGACCAGCAAGCGGCCGGGCTTCGCGCGCGACTGGATGACAACCCGCTTCGGGGCGGTGCGCGAGATTTATGCCGGCATCTGGCCCCTCGCCGCGGATGGCACGCTGGTCGACATGCTGGTGGTGATCGAGGATTTCGCGGGCCTTTCGATCGACGATTTTGACTTCAAGTAGGTCACCCGTCCTCATACGGGGCGGTAGAGGTTTCCCACCTCTGCTATACCTTTGCGCGACCCGCTATGCCCTTTGTGATATGGACCTACGGGGCAAACCGATAGAGGATCGACCAGGCTTGATCCGCAACCAGTGGGACACGGGCTTTTGGGGGGCGCCATGTACCGCGAGTGGGAAGGCAAGATCATCAAGTTCCAGCGCGCCCGCAGCGGAACCCTGGCGCTGCCGCGGCACAACTACGAGTTCGATCTCCCGCTGTCGGAGGTCGCTTCCTCCTGCATCGCCCGTTTCGACGCCTATTGGCATGCGAAGGTACAGGCCGAACGGCTGCCGTCGCGGGCCGACATCGATCCCGCGGATCTGAAGTCCATCCTGCCCAACATCATCCTGCTCAATGTCGGCTACGATCCCTTCCGGGTCAGCGTCCGGCTGCGCGGCACCCGCATCGACGAGTTCCGGCCCAAGGGCAAATGGAAGTATCTGCACGAGGCGAACACCTTCGATCGCGGCCGCAAGGACGACTATCTGCGCGAGATGGAATTCGTGGTACGCCACCGCCGGCCGGTCTACGCGCGCGACTGGATGAACTCGCGCTTCGGCGCGCTGTGCGACCTCTACGCCGGCATCTGGCCGCTCTCCGCCGACGGCGAGCGCATCGACATGCTGGTGGTCATCGAGGATTTCGACAGCCTGCAGCCCGAGGACTTCGACCTCGGTTAGTCAGCGTGCTTCGTTGAGTTGCTTGCTATCGTCGAGGTAGGTCAGAGCCTGCCTGGCGGTTGTGATGTCAGTAGACTCCAACGTGGTTGAGACAAGCTCCTCCGTGGAGCCGCCTGCAACGACGCGGCCATTTGGCCCTGCGAAGCAGCTCTCGCCCAGATATTCGGACGACCCTTCCATTCCACAGTAGTTGGCGTAGGCGACGAAGAAGCGATTCTCGAATGCGCGCGTCGGAATCATGCTTCTTGCGACGAAGGTCCATTCCTTCTTGAGCGCGGTCGGTACGACCACCAGCTGCGCGCCGCGCGCCGCGCAAGCTCGGGCTGCCTCCGGAAACTCCACGTCGTAGCAGACAAGAATGGCGACGCTCCAGCCGTGCAGTTCGAACAGCGTGTAGGTGTTGCCGGTCGTGAAGTAGCTCTTCTCATACGCGTTCGGCAGGCGCAGCTTGCGGTGATGCGCGATGGTGCGGCCATCTCGGTCGATGCAAGCTGCCGCGTTGTAGACCGCTTCGCCAGCCTGTTCCGGATAGCCGTAAATCAGGGCGGCGCGCCGTTTACTGGCGAGCGCGGCTGCAGCCCGCGCAAACGGACCGCCCTGTGGTTCCGCCAATTCCCGGATCTTGTCGCCGACATTGTATCCGGAGAGGAACAACTCCGGGCAGATGACCAGGTCCAACTCGCCTTCGTGCGCGCCCAGCATTCGGTCGAGGCGCGAGAGCCGCTCAGCCGGTGATTCGTCTCGGCATTCATATTGATAGATCGCGGCGCGCAGTGACATCATTGGCGCCGCCGCGGCGCGCGCAGGGTGGTCAGTTCCTTGACCATGCCGTGCAGGGTGCGGACCTCCTGCTCGGTCAACTCGGCGCGCTGCCACATGGCGCGCAGGTTGCGGATCATGTGCGGCCGGGCCTCCAGGTTGCGCAGGAAGCCGCAGGCGTCGAGCTCGCGCTCCAGGTGCGCGAAGAAGTTCTGCAGCTCCGCCTGGGTCGCCGGCAGCGTGCCGTTCATCGGCAGCTGCGAGGCCGGCGTCTCGTTTCCCGACTGGAACCATTCGTAGCCGATCAGCAGCACCGCCTGGCCGAGATTGAGCGAGGTGAAGGCGGGATTGAGCGGCACGGTGATGAGCTTATTGGCAAGGCTGACGTCATCGCTGAGCAATCCAGTACGTTCCGGACCGAACACGAACCCGACCTTGCCACCGACCGCGAGATGCACGCGAGATTCGAGCGCGGCCTGGCGCGCGGTCACGATCGGCTTCACCATCTGCCGGTCGCGCGCGGTGGTGGCATAGACCATGGTGAGGTCGGCGATCGCCTCACCCAGCTGGTCGAACACCCGCACCGGCGGCATCAGATCAAGCGCGCCCACGGAAGCGCGGTCGGCCGCCGGGTTCGGCCAGCCATCGCGCGGCGCCACCAGGCGCAGGTCGGTGAGGCCACAGTTCAGCATGGCGCGGGCCGCGGCGCCGATGTTCTCGCCCAGCTGCGGCGACACCAGGATGATGGCGGGCGCCGCTTGCGCTTGTGCGGGATCAGTGGCCACGCGACTTGAGCAGCTTCCAGGTGATCGCGTCGTTCAGCGCCTCGTACGAGGCGTCGATGATGTTGCCGCTGACGCCGACGGTGCTCCAGCGCTCACCGGTCCTGTCGGCACTCTCGATCATGACGCGCGTGATCGCTTCGGTGCCGGCCTGCGGCGTCAGGATGCGGACCTTGAAGTCCACCAGGCGCATGTCGTCGAGCTGCGGATAGTGCGGCATCAGCGCCTTGCGCAGCGCGGTGTCGAGCGCGTTCACCGGGCCGTTGCCGACCGCGACCGTCATGGTCGCATTGCCACGCACCTCGACATTCACCGTCGCCTCGGATTCGGTCACCAGTTCGCCGCGCGCGTTCCAGCGCCGCTCGTCCATCACGCGGAAGCGCGACAGCGTGAAAAAACCGGGGAGGCCGCCGATGGCGCGGCGCGCCAGCAGTTCGAAGCTCGCCTCCGCGCCGTCATAGGCATAACCGTCGAACTCGCGCGCCTTGACCTGCTCCACCAGGCTCGCGACCTTGGGGTCGGCGGCATCGACCTCGAGCCCGATCTCGCGGAAGCGCGCCAGGATGTTGGCGCGGCCGGACTGGTCGGAGACCACGATGTGGCGCCGGTTGCCGACCTTGGCCGGCTCGATATGCTCGTAGGTGCGCGGGTCCTTCTCGACCGCCGAGACATGCAGCCCGCCCTTGTGCGCGAAGGCGCTGTCGCCGACATAGGCGGCGTGGCGGCTGGGCGCGCGGTTCAGCCGCTCGTCGAGCAGGCGCGAGACATGCGTCAGCTGGCTGAGATCCTTTTCGCTCAGCCCGACCGTGAAATCCGTCTTCAGCATCAGGCTGGGGATCAGCGACACCAGGTTGGCGTTGCCGCACCGCTCGCCGAGGCCGTTCAGCGTGCCCTGCACCTGGCGCACGCCGGCGCGCACGGCTGCCAGCGAATTGGCCACCGCGTTCTCGGTGTCGTTATGGCAATGGATCCCGAGATTGCTGCCGGGCACCTTGTTGGTCGCTTCGCCGACGATGCGCTCGATGTCGTGCGGCAGCGTGCCGCCGTTGGTGTCGCACAGCACGACCCAGCGCGCGCCCGCGGTATAGGCCGCCTCGATGCATTGCAGGGCAAAAGCGGGATCGGCCTTGTAGCCGTCGAAGAAATGCTCGGCGTCGAACATCACCTCGGCCATGCGCGTCTTCGCATGCATGATGCTCTCGGCGATCATCTCCAGGTTCTCGTCCTTGGTGATGCCGAGCGCGACGTCGACGTGGAAGTCCCACGCCTTGCCGACCATGCAGACCGACTGCACCTTGGCATTCAGCAAAGCGTTGAGGCCGGGATCGTTGGCGGCGCTGCGGCCCGGTCGGCGGGTCATGCCGAACGCCACCAGCTTGGCGCGCTTCAGGGTCGGCGGCTGGGAAAAGAAGGCGTCGTCGGTCGGATTGGCGCCCGGCCAGCCGCCCTCGACATAGTCGATGCCGAGCCGGTCCAGCGCCTGGGCAATCGCCGCTTTGTCGTCCGCGCTGAAATCGACGCCCTGGGTCTGGGCGCCGTCGCGCAGCGTGCTGTCGAATAAATAGACGCGTTTATCGGCCATTTTTCCCCGGGGCCATCTTTTCCCGCCTCGTCGGCTGGGCTATTCAGCACATCGGCCCCGAGGGGGTCAACCAACTGACCCAAGGGGTGCCATGCTCGATCTGACCCAGCTGCTGCCATTCGTGGCCGCGGCCCTAGCCCTCAATCTCACCCCCGGCGCGGACATGACCTACGTGATCGCCCGCAGCGCGACCCAAGGCCGCGCCGCCGGCATCGCGGCGAGCCTCGGCATCTCGGCCGGCAGCTTGGTCCACAGCGTGCTGGCGGCGCTCGGCGTGTCGGCGATCCTGCAGCATTCGGAGACGGCGTTCCTGGTGGTGAAATATGCCGGCGCGGCCTATCTGCTCTATCTTGCCTGGAAGGCAATCCGGGCCGGCAATCAGGCGGTGGCAGTGGACCGGACGCTGGCACGCACCAGCCTGTGGCGCGTGTTCGGCGAAGGCGCGCTGACCAACCTGCTCAATCCCAAGGTAGCGCTGTTCATCCTCGCGTTCCTGCCGCAGTTCGTCGATCCAACTCAAGGCAACGCCGCGGTGCAGATCCTGCTGCTGGGCCTGATCTTCAACATCGGCGGCACCAGCGTGAACGCGATCGTCGCCTGCTCGGCCAGCGCCGCCGCCCGCGCGCTCGGCAGTTCCGCCAGCTTCGGCCGCTGGCTCAATCGCGTGTTGGCGCTGGTGTTCGTGGGATTGGCGGTGCGGCTAGTGCTGACGGAACGGCGCGTCTAGAGCTGGCTCAACATGCCGATGTTGTCGCTGAGATAGGCCAGGATCATGTCGACCTCCTCGCCGTCGGAAGAGAGCGGCAGGCGCATGGCCCAGGCGGTCGGCTTCTGGTCTTCCAGCCAGCCATTGATCTGCTGGCAGAACAGCGGTTGGCGGCTCTCCACCACCTGGCGATAGCCCTCGACCACCGTGTCAGCCATTTCCTCCGGCCATGCCGTCTCGACCAGGCGGCCGGTCGGATTGACGCCCAGCAGGTCCACCATCTGGGTGCCGACCAGGCGATAGGTGAAGCTCTTGCCGTCCGGGCTGACGTCGACCAGGCTGAGCCGCGGCAGCCATTGCCGCATCTCCAGCGGATCAATGTCGGCGCGGGTCGGCATCGGCCGGACGCCGCGCCGGGCGTTCCAATATTGGTAAAGAGCGACGGCCTTCGGGCCGCAGCGCTCCAAAGACTTCAGACAATTCGACCGCTCCCAGGTACGCGCACTTGCCGAGTTGGGGCGGGCTACGCTCTCCCACAACATGTCCGATCACCGATGGTTTTGCTGGATTGGTGTGTGCTGTTGGCGAGCTATTTGGGGAAATTTGACCGATTGGACAATGCGCGTTTTCGCATGTGCGAAACGCTAAGCCTGCAAGCCTTGTGGGATTGATATGGAATCACGCCGCGGCCCGTAGGCAGGCGTGCCTTGTTATCGGCGGACGGGCATTTCGGTAATTTTATTGCGCATTAACGTGCTGCGGCGCGGCAGCAGGGGCTGCCATGCAGGGAAGGAGGGGCTACCGGGCCCAGGCCCAATCATAGGCGGCTGCATCCTCGATATAGACGAGGACCCAGTTCACCTTGTGGCCGTCGCTGGAAAGCGGAAGCAGCAATGTGCCGCTGCCAACCCGCCGGCCCTCGGCCACCTCGTCGTCATACCAGCCATAGAGCGGAATCCGCAGGTCGATAACCACGTCGTAGTTGACGAGGACATGGGCGACGGACTGGCCAAACGCAGCCTTTGACACCGTCATGCCGGTCGGGTCATAGCCGCGCAGGCGGACCCCCCGCTCCCCCACAATGCGATAGATGAGTTCGCGACCCTCGCCCCCAGCCACCTCGATCATAAGAATGCCAGGCAGCCAGGGCTGCAGTTCGAGGAAGTCGATCTCGAACCGGGACGGCATGACCCGCGCCCCGCGCACACGGTCCCAGTAGCGGAAGACCTGGGCCACGCCGCCGGTCGCCTTGTGCAGCAGCTCTTCAGACGTGCTGAAGGCGTGCGCACTCTGTTCCGGTTGCTTGATGCAGACTTGCATGATTCCCGAGCCACCACGCACCGCGTTGTGTGCGAGAAGCTGCGCCTTCGACCCCGGCTCTTCAATGTATGCAGAAGTCTAGGTGGTACGAATGAGGGAAAAACCCCTCTCAGACGATCGCACCGCCGGAATGGAAAGGTTTAGGGCATCACGCTTCCACCGTTGGGATCGACCGTCTGCCCGGTCATGAAGCTATTCTGTGGATTGGCGAGGAACAAGGCTGCGGTGGCGACCTCCTCGACTCGGCCAATGCGCGCCATCGGGATCATCTCTTCCTTCTTGCGCCACTCCGGCGACATGTTGGCGAGGTCGAGCATGTCGGTATCGATCGGCCCTGGTGCGATCGCATTGATCAGAATGTCCGGCGCGAACTCCCTGGCCCAGGACTTCGTCAGGTTGAGGATCGCCGCTTTCGACGCGCAATACACCGAGAACTGCTCGCGCCCGAAATATCCAAGATCGGACGCGATGTTGATGATACGGCCGCTGCCAACCTGCACCATGTGTCGGATCGCCTCGCGCCCCGTCATGAAAGTGCCACGAAGATTGATCGACATCAGCCAGTCGAAATCAGCGGCCGTGGTCTCGAGCAGCGGCTTCTCGAGAATGACGCCGGCGTTGTTCACGAGGATGTCCAGGGCGCCGAACCTGTTGATCGTCTCGCGCACCGAGAGCGCCGCATCCTCTTCCGATGCGACGTCGGCTTTGATCGCCGCAATGCGGCCGCCGGCCGCGACGACGTCGGCCACCACCGACGAAGCTTCCGCGCCGTGTTCATGGTACGTGACGGCAACGGCCGCGCCCTCGGCGGCGAATGTCTTCGCTATGGCGGCGCCGATTCCGCGCGCGCCACCGGTGACAAGGGCGACCTTGCCATTGAGGATGCGAGTCATATCATCACCTCGCCGCGATCGATGTTGAGGGCTTGGCCCGTGATGTTGGCCGCCGCATCGGAGGCCAGGAACAGGTAGGGACCGACGATGTCCTTCGGCTCCATCAGGCCGCCGATCGCCTGCCCGCCGACGATTTCGTCCAGCAATTCCGGTTCGGGTCGCTGGGAGCGTTCCGCCATGATCCGCAGCGAGCGCATCGAGGCTTCCGTGCGCACCCAGCCGGGACAGACGGCATTCACCGTGATGCCGTCCGAGCCCAGTTCCTTGGCCAGCACGCGCGTGAGGCCGATGACGGCGTGCTTGGATGCGCAATAGGCGGCGAACTCCGCCTCCACGCTCTTGCCCCAGATCGATGCCGTGAAGATGATCCGTCCACCGCGCTTCATGTGTGGCAGGGCGGCATGGGTCACCCAGAAGCTGCCATTCACGTTGATGTCGATGATGCGCCGGTAGGTTTCGAGTACCGCAGGGTCGTCGGTCCGAATCGGCGTCAAACGTTCCAGCCCGGCATTGTTGACGAGCACGTCGATCGCTTCGAGCTGCGCGAAGGCCGCCTGCACGGCAACGCGATCGGCGATGTCGCACTGGATCGGCGATACCGCCGATGAACTGGATCGCGCGATCTCCTTGGCTGTCTGCGTGATGGCTGGATCGTCCGCCAAGATGGTGAGCCGCGCGCCCGACGAAGCGAACGCCTCCGCGACCGCGCGACCGATGCCACGGCTGGCGCCCGTCACCACCACATGCTTGCCATCGAATCTCATGCGCCTTTCACCTCGAGCTGTTCGCTGCGCAAGGCCTGGGTCCGCGTCAGGCCGAGGATGCGGTTGCGCAGCTTGAAGAACGTGTCCGATTCCCGCAGCTTCAGGTCGCGCGCCGGCGGGAGCAGGTCGCGGATCGGGATCTCCTCCAGGATCTTCGCTGGCCGCGCGGAGAACACGAAGATGCGATCGGCCAGGAACACTGCCTCCTCAACATCGTGGGTGACGAAGATCACGGTCTTGCGTTCCTTGAGGCAGAGATCGCGCAACTGGAGCTGCAGGAACTCCCGGTTCTGGGCATCGAGCGCGCCGAACGGCTCATCCATCAAGAGGATGTCCGGTCCCGCGGCGAAGGTGCGCGCGATCGCCACGCGCTGGCGCATGCCGCCGGAGATCCGGTTGACCCAGTAGTCCTCGAACTCGCCAAGTCCGACCATCTGCAGATAGTGGCGCGCGATCCGGTCCTTTTCCCTGGTGTCGAGATCGGTGCGGAACTTGAGTCCGAAGCGCACGTTGTCGATGACCTTGAGCCAGGGAAAGGAGGAGTAGGATTGGAACACCATCCCCTTCTGACGGTCCGGACCCTTCACCTCCTTGCCTTCGAGGATGATGCGCCCGCTGGTCACGGTCTCAAGACCGCCCACCATGCGCATGAGGGTGGATTTGCCGCAGCCGGACGGGCCGAGATAGACCACGACCTCGCCCTCTTCCACCTGCATCGAGATGTCGTCGATGACGTGGATGCCGGCGGCGCCGTTGGCGCCGAAGGTCTTGCTGACGTGCTCGATCTCGAGGAAATGCGCCATGGCGATCACGTCAGGTACGCGAACCAGCGGCGATGCAGCCAGCGGATCGCCTGGTCGGTGGCAAGGCCGATGACGCCGATGGCGAGGATGCCGGCCATCACCTCGTCGGTCTTCACATAGCGCCGTGCCGACATGATGACGTAGCCGATGCCGGAATCCGCAGCGACGATCTCCGCGATGATCAGGTACGTCCAGCACCAGCCGAGGGTGATGCGCAGATTGTCGACCATGCTTGGCAGCATGGCCGGCAGCACGATAGAGCCCAGGATCTGCCGCGGCTTCGCACCGGTGGTGAGGCCGATCTCGATATACTCGCGCGGCACGCGGCGCGCGTCGTCCGCCACCAGCAGCACCAGCTGGAAGAACGTGCCCATCCAGAGCAGCGCGATCTTCGAGCTTTCGCCGATGCCGAGCCAGATGATGGTGAGGGGCACAAGCGCCGGCACCGGCAGGTAGCGGATGAAATCGACCAGCGACTGCGACATGCCGTTCACGATGGGATAGGAGCTCATCATGATGCCGAGCGGGATCGCCATCAACGCGGAGAGCAGGAACGCGGTCCACACCCGGAAGACGGAAATGCCGATATCACCGATGAAGCCGTACTGGACGAACAGCTGGTAGAGCCGAAGTACCACCGCGGCAGGGCTCGGCAGGTATTGCGGCGGCAGGAGCTTGAGCGCCGCCGCAATCCACCACAGTGCCAGCACGATGAGGAAGCTCAAGGCCCCGAGCGCCAGCGTCGTTCCGCGGCGTTCGGGGCCGCGGAACGAGACGAGCGATTTCCAGCCGGCCGGCATACCCGTGCCTTCCGGTGCTAGCGCTTGTGGCCGTCGAACAGACCGGTGATGACGGAGTTGTCGATCTGCTGTTCGGAATCGAGCCTGGAATCCGCCGCGCCGTTCTCCAGGTTCAGATCCATGATGTCGTCGAACACGTCGTGCAGCGTGCCGCGCTTGCCGCCGGTGCCCATGAACTCCACCGCTTCCTCGTACGAGGTGTAGGTTAGGTTCTTCAGCACGTCCTCATAGGTCGCCGCGTCCAGCTTGAAATGCGGCGCCATGATCTCGACGGCCTTGGCGTGGTCCTTGTTGAAGAAGTCGATGGCGCGATAGATGCCACGCAGGAACTTCCGGTATTTCTCCGGGTCGGCCTTGAGGTCGTCGGTGCGCGCGACGATCACATCGGTGATGAGGCCGGGGAAATCGCGCGACGACGCGATGATGTAGGCGCCCTCCTTGTGCGAGGCTTTCAGCGCCTCGGTCAAGGTCGGTTCATAGACCGCGACGCCGGCGACGTCGGGATCGGCGAACACCGCGATGGCGTCGGCCGAGGCTATGTCCTTGAGCTTGAGGTCGGCAAAGGTCAGGCCTTCCTTCTTCAGCATGATCTGGGCGATCAGGCGGGCCGGCGTGTTCGGCTCGGCCGCGAACACCTTGCCCTTGAGGTCGCCCATGGTCTTGATGTCCTTCTGGACCAGGACACCGTCGCCGCCCATCGAGATGTCGATGGTGCCGATGATGCGGCCCTGCGTCTCCGGCGTGCGCGGGCGGCCCTGATGTTCGCCGACCGTACGCATGTCGCAGCCGATGTCGCCGCGCTCGAGTGCGGGCAGCACGTTGCCGCGGTCGTCATCGAAGGTCTCTTCGACCGTCAGCCCCTCTTCCTTGAAGTAGCCCAGCTCCTGGGCGAGGTAGACCGGCGCGAAGCCCGGCCAGAACGGATAAGCGCATTTGATGCTCAGATCCTGAGCCGAAGCGCTCGACGCAAACATCCAGCTCGCCGCGATGGCGGCGATACCGGTCGCAATCCACTTGTTCATTGTTGCCCCTCCTGTTGGATCAAACGCCGACCCTGATCTCCCGTAGTCTTCTTAAACCCCGAACTCCTTGCGCACGGCGGCGGCGATGTCGCGGCGGTATTGCTCGATCATGATCCGCCCCTTCTCCTTGGTCGCCGCCTTGGCCGAGGTCAGCGCGCCGGACGACGGCACCCACTCGCGATGCGGCGGAAACATGTCGTAGGGCGGGAAATCGGCGGAGGGATGATCGGGGATGAGATCCAGCCGCACCATCTCCGGATAGTAATGCAGCATCATGGAGGTCTCCATGACCGCCGCATGCTCCAGCGCCACGCCGGGGAAGTGATCCGGGAACACCTTCTTCAGCGTGTCCTCGGTGCAGAAGTCCCAGTATTCCAGCCGCATCACCCGCAGGCCAGTGTGGCCGCATTCGCGCATCGCAAGGTCGACGCCTTCGGTCACGATCCACTGGTTCTCGTAGTGGCCGACGATGGCGCAGACCTTTCGCACGCCGTGCCGCACCAGCTCGCGGATCACGTCGCGCACCATCGCGATCAGGGTCGTGGCATCGAGATTGATGGTGCCGGCGAAGAACGGCCCGCCGCCGGACTTGGGCATCGACTTGTAGCCGAAATTCAGGGTCGGCGCGACGATGCCGCCGACCTCCTCCGCTACTTCGCGCGAGACGGCCGCCGACATCAGCGCGTCAACGGAGAGCGGCAAATGCGGCCCATGCTGCTCGGTCGCGCCGCAGGGCAGGAACACCACCGGATTCTTCGCGACCCGGTCGCGGAACTCCGGCCAGGACATCTGCTCCATCATGACGGTGCTCATTTGCGCCTCCGTGCCACCGCATCCGCCAGCACACACATGATCTCGAACATGAAGGTGGCGCCGACCAGCGCCGTGTTGCCGCTTGGATCGAACGGCGGCGAGACTTCGACAACGTCGCCGCCGATCAAGTTCAGTCCCTGCAGCCCGCGCACCACTTCCTGGGCCTCGCGCGTGGTCATGCCGCCGATCTCCGGCGTGCCGGTGCCGGGCGCATAGACCGGATCGAGCCCGTCGACATCGAAGCTGATGTATGTCGGGCCATCGCCGACCACGCGGCGCGTGATCTCGATCACCTTCGCCGGGCCAAGCTTGGTGAACTCCTCCATGTAGATGACGCGCATGCCGGAGCTCTCGGCGAACTCCATGTCGGCGGAGGAGTAGATCGAGCCCCGGATGCCGATCTGCACCACGCGCTTGGGGTCGAGCAGCCCCTCTTCCACGGCGCGGCGGAACGGCGTGCCGTGGGTGTATTTGTTGTCGCCGAAATACCGGTCGTTGGTGTCGGAGTGCGCGTCAAAATGCACCATGCCGATCGGCCGCCCCTTCGCGATCGCGCGATAGATCGGCAGCGTGACGAGGTGATCGCCGCCCGCCGACAGCGGCACGGTGCCGGCGGCGTGGACCTTGGCATAGAACTTCTCGATCCGTCCCAGCGTGTCCATCAAGTCGATCGGATTGACCGGCGCATCGCCGAAATCCGCGATCCGCGCCAGGTCATAGGGCGCGATCCGGCTGACGTGATGCACCTTGCGCATGAAGCTGGACATGTTGCGGATTTCGCGCGGCCCGTGGCGCGCACCCGCCCGATTGGTCGTACCGCCGTCCCACGGGACGCCGATGAGCGCGATGTCGAGGCGCGCGGGATCAGTCACATGCGGCAAGCGCATGAAGGTCGGAATGGCGCCGAAGCGCGGCACCAAGGCCGCGTCGACCGGCTGCGGATTGTGTTCGTTCACGAGATGAGTCCCAGAAAACCCTGCGGGTGCAAGGCTCCCACGACAGGACAGTTGCGAAAAATAGCAAATAGATGAACTATATTTCTGGATTTAAGAAAGTATCAAATGGCGGTCTCCGCGCTCCACGACGTCGATCTCAAGCTTCTGCGGGTCTTCGCGGCGGTGGTGGAGCATGGCGGCTTCGGCCCAGCCCAGGCCGTCCTCAACATCAGCCTGTCGCGCCTCAGCTCCATGATCGCCGAGTTGGAGCGGCGGCTGGGTGTCCGGCTGTGCCACCGCGGCCGGGTCGGCTTCCGCCTGACCGACAAGGGGGCCCAGGTTTACCAGTCGAGCCTCAGGCTGATGAACAGCCTCGAGGGATTCAAGGCAGAGGTCGGCGCTCTGCGCGGGCGTCTGGTGGGAAACCTGGCCATCGGCATGGTGGACAACATCGTCAGCAATCCGGAATGCCGGTTGAGCGAGGTCATCAGCCGATTCTGCGACCGCGACCAGGATGTGCGCGTCTCGCTCCACATCGACGCGCCGCCGGAACTGGAGCAGCGCGTGATGGACGGCCGGCTCGACCTGGTGATCGGCGCGTTCCATCACGCGCTGCCTGCACTCGACTACCGACCGCTGTTCGACGAGGAGCAGACGCTGTATTGCGGCGCCGGCCACGCCCTGTTCCGGCGCTCCGATGCGTCGATCGCGCTGGATGACGTCAGCGCCTGCCACTATGCGGGCCGCGGTTATCCGGAAGAGAAGCTTCCCGTCCAGCTGATGCCGGCGACCACGTCGGATTCGATGGAAGGACTGGCGATGTTCATCCTGTCAGGACGTTTCATTGCCTTCCTGCCGACCCACTACGCGTTGCAATGGGTCGAACGCGGCCAGATGCGCCCCATCCTGCCGCGCCGCCTCGCCTACCGCTCGCAGTTCCATGCGGTGCTGCGCAAGGCCGGCGCCCCGACCCTGGTGATGCGGGCGTTCCTGGCGGACTTGGCCGAAGCGCATTCGAAGCGGCGGCCCGGACGCAAGATCGCCCAATCTGCGCTATCGTCGCCCCGGAGCGAGGGGTAGGGAAAGCCGCACGCCGGAGCGGGCGCCTTAAGCGCGCTTCCAGCTTGTCCCCTGCGGGCCGTCTTCCAGGATGATGCCCTTGGCCGCAAGGTCCTGGCGGATGCGGTCGGCGTCGGCGAAGTTCTTGGTCTTGCGCGCCTGCTTGCGGGCCTCGATCTGGCGCTCGATCTCGGCGGGATCGACACCGCCGGTCGCTTGCAGCCACGCCGTCGGGCTTTGCTGCAGCAGTCCCATGAGGGCGCCGGCGCCGAGCAGGTCCGCCTTGGCCGTGCGGATCTCGGTTGCACTCGTTGCCTTGTTGAGCTTCGACAGCAACTCGTGCATTTCGGAGATCGCGAGCGGCGTGTTGAGGTCATCCGCCAGCGCCGCCAGGAGGTGGCTCGACGCCTCGGGCTTCGCCTCGACAACGGCATGCTTTTGCAGCGCCGTGTAGAAGCGGTCGAGCTGCGCCTTCGCCTCCTTGATGCCGTCGCGAGTGATGTCGGTCGGCTGGCGATAGTGCGAAGACAGCAGCGCCAGGCGGATCGCCTCGCCGCGATGGCCTTCTTCCAGCAGCTCGTGCACGGTGAAGTAGTTGCCGAGCGACTTCGACATCTTCTGCCCGTTCACCTGCACGAAGCCGTTGTGCATCCAGGTCTTCGCCATCACCGCCGTGCCGTGTGCGCAGCGGCTCTGCGCGATCTCGTTCTCGTGGTGCGGGAAGATGAGGTCGATGCCGCCGCCATGGATATCGAACACCTCGCCCAGCAGCGCACCCGACATGGCGGAGCATTCGATGTGCCAGCCAGGGCGGCCGCGGCCCCAGGGGCTGTCCCAGCCCGGCTGGTCCGGCGTGCTCGGCTTCCACAGCACGAAGTCCGCCGGGTGTTTCTTGTAGGGCGCGACTTCGACCCGCGCGCCGGCAATCATGTCATCGAGCGAGCGGCGCGACAGCTGGCCGTAGTCTGGCATCGCAGGGACATTGAACAGCACATGGCCTTCCGCCACATAGGCAAAGCCCTTGGCGACCAGCGTCTCCATGATCGCGATCATCTGCGGCACGTACTCGGTCGCGCGCGGCTCCTGGCTGGGCCGCATCGCGTTCAAGGCGCCCATGTCGTCGTGATAGAACCTGGTCGTGCGCGTCGTCAGGTCGGCGATGCTCTCGCCGTTCGCCTTCGCCGCATCCATGATCTTGTCTTCGATGTCGGTGATGTTGCGCACGTAGGTCACGTGCGCTTCGCCATAGGTGTGGCGCAGCAGGCGGAACAGCGTATCGAACACCACCACTGGCCGCGCGTTGCCGATATGCGCATAGTCGTAGACCGTCGGGCCGCAGACATACATGCGCACGTTCTTGGCATCGATCGGCGCGAACGCCTCCTTTTCGCGCGTGAGGGTGTTGTAGAGGTGGATCGTCACGCCGTCTCTCCCTTCAGGCGTTTCAGCGCCCGCTCCCGGCCGATCAGCGGCAGCAGCAATTTCAGCTCGGGGCCATGGTCCGAGGCGGTCAGCGCCTGGCGCAGGGGCATGAACAGCTCCTTGCCCTTGCGGCCGGTCGCGGTCTTCACCGCGTTGGTCCAGGCGCTCCAGGTCTCCGCATTCCACGGCTCCGGCGGCAACAGCTCGGCAGCCTTGGCGGCGAAAGCGGCATCGGCGATTGCCGGCTTCACCGGGCCTTTCACAACCGACTGCCACACCGCGACATCCTCCACCTTTTCGACATTGGCGCGCGCCACGTCCCAAACGGCCGGATCGATATCGCCGAGGCCGAGGGCGGTGAGATGGCTACGCGCCTCCTCGAACGGCAGATGATGCAGCAGCTTTGCGTTCAGGTGCTTCAGCTCACCCGGATCGAAGCGTGGCGAGGATTTGCCGAACCTGGAAAGATCATGGTCGGGCAGTAGGTCGGCAAGCGCGCGCGCCGGTGCGATCGGATCGCCGGTGCCGATCTTCGCGAGATATGCGCTGATCGCCATCGGCTCCAACCCGTCCTCGCGCATTTGCCCGACGGACAGAGAGCCCAGGCGCTTCGACAGGCCTTCGCCCGCCGCATCCACCAGCAGCGGCAGATGGGCGAAGGTCGGCGCGGCCGCTCCGAGCGCCTCGAAGATCTGAATCTGCGTCGCGGTGTTGCTGAACCCGTGATCGGCGCCGCGGATTACCTGCGTGATGCCGAACTCGATATCGTCCACCACCGAGCACAAGGTGTAGAGATAGCTGCCGTCCTCTCGGATCAACACCGGGTCGGACTGGCTGGCTTCATCGACCTGCTGCGGTCCGCGGATCAGGTCGTTCCAGGCGATGTTGCGCGGCTCCAGCTTGAAGCGCCAATGCGGGCGCCTGCCCTCCGCTTCCAGCTTCGCGCGATCCGCATCGCTCAGCTTCAGGGCCGCGCGGTCATAGATCGGCGGCTTGCCCTGGCCCAGCTGCACCTTGCGCTTGAGGCCGAGTTCCTCCGCGCTTTCGTAGCAGGGATAAAGCCGCCGGCCCTCGCGCAGGCGCTCGGCGGCTTCGTCATAGATGGACAGGCGCCGGGACTGCCGGTCGAACAGGTCCCATTTCAGGCCGAGCCATTCCAGGTCGGCCTTGATCCCGTTCGCGAAGTCTTCGGTGGAGCGTTCCCGGTCGGTGTCGTCGAGGCGCAGCAGGAACTCGCCGCCTGCCTTCCTGGCATAGAGCCAGTTATGCAGCGCGATGTAGATATTGCCGACGTGCAGCCTTCCCGTCGGCGACGGGGCGAAGCGGACGCGTACAGCCATCTTGCCCACTGAACTCCATAATCAGCTCTTGGCCTTGAAGCCGTTGGTGATCGGATAGCGCCGGTCGCGACCGAAGGCCCTGGACGAGATCTTGACCCCCGGCGGCGCTTGGCGGCGCTTGTATTCCGCCAAGTCCAGCATCCGCCAGACCCGGACGATCGTCGCCCGGTCATAGCCTTTGGCGGCTATCTCGTCCACCGTCATTTCGCGCTCCACGAGGCATTCCAGGATGCCGTCCAGCACGTCATAGGGCGGCAGCGAGTCCTGGTCGGTCTGGTTGGGCTTGAGCTCGGCGGAGGGCGGCTTGGTGATGACCCGTTCAGGCATCACCGCGCCCTTGGGGCCAAGGGCATCCAGGGGGTGGTTGGCGTTGCGCCAGCGGCTGAGCTCGAACACCGTCATCTTGTAGATGTCCTTGAGCACCGAATAGCCGCCGCACATGTCGCCATAGAGCGTGGCATAGCCGACGGACATCTCCGACTTGTTGCCGGTGGTCAGCAGCATGTGGCCGAACTTGTTGGACAGCGCCATCAAGGTCAGGCCGCGGGCACGGCTCTGGATGTTCTCCTCGGTGGTGTCGGCGTTCTGGCCAGCGAAAACAGGCGCCAGCATCTGCGCGTAGGCCTTCATCGCCGGCTCGATCGAGATGCTCTCATAGGAAATGCCGAGCGCCTTGGCGCAGGCTTCCGCGTCCTCCAAGGACTCACGGCTGGTATAGGGCGACGGCATCATCACCGCGCGTACCTTGCCGGCGCCGAGCGCGTCAACCGCGACCGCGGCGGTGAGCGCGGAATCGATGCCGCCGCTGAGACCGAGCAGCACGCCGGGGAAGCGGTTCTTGTTCACGTAATCTTTCAGGCCCAGCATCATCGCCTGGTATGTCGTCGCCAGCAGCGGGGCTTCGGGCGTGATGGTCGCCGGATCGCAGCTCCAGCCCTCGTTGGTGCGCCGCCAATGCGTGATCTCGATCGCCTCGCGGAACATCGGCATCTGGCATTTGATCTGCTGCCCGCGATCCAGCACGAACGAGCCGCCGTCGAACACCAGTTCGTCCTGCCCGCCGACCTGATTGACATAGATCATCGGCAGGTTGGTCTCCTGCTGGCGCGCGACCGCGATGTTCATGCGCACATCCATCTTGTCGATCTCGAACGGACTGCCGTTCGGCACCAAGAGGATCTCCGCGCCGGACTCGGCGAGGCAGTCGGTGACGTTGTCGAACCAGATGTCTTCGCAGATCGGCAGGCCGAGGCGCACGCCCTTGAAGCTGACTGGCCCTTGCAACGGGCCCGGTTGGAACACCCGCTTCTCGTCGAACACGCCGTAATTCGGCAGCTCGTATTTGAAGCGGCTGGCCGCGATCTTGCCCTCGCTCAGGAGAAACAGGCCGTTGTGCAGCTTGTCGCCCTCCTTCCACGGCGCGCCCACCAGCATCGCCGGGCCGCCGTCGGCCGTATCCTTCGCCAGGTCATCGAGCGCCGAACGGCACGCCTGCTGGAACGCCGGCTTCAGCACCAGATCCTCCGGCGGATAGCCGGACATGCCAAGCTCAGTGGTCAGCACCAGGTCGGCGCCGCCCTTGGCCGCCGTCGCGCGCACGCTCCGCAGCAACGCGAGATTGCCGGCAATGTCGCCGACCGTCGGGTTGATTTGCGCTAGGGCGATCTTGAGTTCGTGGGTCATGGCGACCTGAAGGAAGTCAGTGCTTGCTTCTCCGAGATTACGGACATTCCGCCCGCCTGCAAACCCCGCCAGCCCGACATCCTTGCATGCATGGCCCCCGTTCCGCGCATTTGCCAAGGGGTGCCGGCCATGTTTCCCTATCGAGGTTTGGGGGCGGCAACCGGGTTCCACCGTTGCGTTGGAGGGATTTGATGTCTCGATATGTACTGCCGCGCGTCTTGCCGCTCTTGCTCGCGATGACAGCGCTGACAGTTCCGGCGGCGGCGCAGGACAGCACCTACACCGTCTCGCCTACGCCGGTCACCGCGCCGATCAGCCAGCGCTTCGTGCTGATCGTGCTGGACCAGGCCGACCGCGACCTGGCCAAGGGCGACCCCAAGATCAACATGATGTTCGACACCGAGACCGGCCGCTCCTGGATCCTGGAATATTCCCGCAAGCCCAACGGCAACGAGCAAGGCTACGTCTGGGTCGAGGTGCCCTACGCCAAGCCGCCGACGAATTGACTAGATCGATAGTTCCAACAGGTTTTCCCGCGCTCCTGCTACTTCACTGACGTCACCCCGGCCTCGAGCCGGGGTCCATCCCGCAGTCGCACGAGCAGTTCACCAATGGATCCCGGCTCAAGGCCGGGATGACGGTAGGAGCAGCTGTGACACCGAGTGAACACATCCGCAGCACTCGCCCCATCGCCCTCGCCATCGGCGGTGCAATTGCGCTCGCGTCCGCGATGGGCATCGGCCGCTTTGCCTACACGCCGATCCTGCCGGAGATGGTGGCGGCGCTGCATCTCAGCGCCAGCGAAGCCGGGCTCATCGCCTCCGCCAATTTCGCCGGTTACCTGATCGGCGCGCTGGTTGCCGCCGCGTCCTTCTTCGCGCCGCGCCGACGCGGCTGGATGCTGGCCGCGTTGCTGGTGAGCGCGCTCACGACCGGCGCGATGGCCACCGGCACGTCGCTGTTCGCTTTCCTGCTGCTGCGTTTCCTCGGCGGCTTCGCCAGCGCCTTCGCCCTCGTCTTTACCTCCTCGTTGGTATTGGACCGGCTGTCGGACACCGGCCGCGGCCACATGGCCGGACATCAGTTCGCCGGTGTCGGCGCCGGCATCGCGATCTCGGCGGTCCTGGTCGCGGTCCTGGCCGCGCAGCATGTGGCCTGGCAATGGCAATGGCTGGCTTGTGCGGCGCTGTCGGTTCTTGCATTGGCGGCGGTGGCAATCCTCATTCCGCCCCGTCCACATACGGCGGCTTCCGCCGGCGGCAGCAATGGCGCCAGCGTCGGCGGCGCGCTCGGGGCGCTGATCGTCGCGTATGGGCTGTTCGGCTTCGGCTACGTCATCACCGCGACGTTCCTGGTGCAGCTGGTGCGAACCAACCCGGCGATCATGCCGCTCGAGCCCTATGTCTGGCCGATCGTCGGCCTCGCCGCGGTGCCGTCGGTGCCGCTATGGGCGATGGTGGGCCGGCGATTCGGCACCGGCGAGGCCTATGCCATCGCCAGCGTGGTGCTGGCGGCGGGCGTGCTGGCGAGCGTGCTGTGGATCGCACCCGCCGGAGCGATCCTCGCCGCGATCCTGCTGGGCAGCACCACCATCGGCATCACGGTCATGGGCCTGGTCGGCGCGCGCCGCCTGGCCGCAGGCGCGGCCTCGCGAATCATCGGCCTGATGACGGCGGCGTTCGGCCTCGGCCAGATCATCGGGCCGATCTTCGCCGGCTGGGTGCACGACCTGACCGGCACGTTCCTGCTGCCGTCGGTCGCAGCCGCCGCGCTGCTCGCCATCAGCGCCGTGCTGGTGTGGAAGCTTACCGCTCCAGCGTTGCGATGACCTCGGCGACCGCGCCGGCGATGCCGGCCGGGTCGAACTCGGCATGCGCCTCGCACACGAACCAGGGCTCGCGCGAATCCGGCTCCGGCAGCAGGCCGTAGTCCGGCAGCGCCCGCGCCATCGCATCGTAGAGATCGTGGTTGGAGGTTGTCCAGTCGCGATAGCTCTCCGGCAGGTCCTCGCGGAACATGATGCCGAACATCGAGGGATGGCCGGTGAAGACGTGCGGCAGCTCGGCCGCACGGAACACCGCGCCCAGCTCCGCTTGCAGCGCACGGCCCCAGGCCTCGACCCGCGGCAGCGCATCGGTGTCGCGCAGGATGCGCAGCGTTTCCTCGGCGGCCGCCAGGCTCACCGGATGGCCGGTGAAGGTGCCGCCATGCATCACGCCATCGAAGCCGGAGATCACTTTCATGATCTCGGACGAGCCGCCGAGCGCCGCGATCGGATAGCCGTTGCCCATCGACTTGGCGAAGGTGCTGAGGTCCGGACGGACACCATAGAGCTCCTGCGCGCCGCCGCGCGCGACGCGGAACCCGGTCTTCACTTCGTCGAAGATCAGCACGATGTCGTATTTGTCGCACAGCAACCGCACGTCGTGCAGGTAGCGCTGGCGCGAGGCGATCGAGCAGCAGTTGCCGAGAATGGGCTCCATCAGGAAAGCGCCGATCCGGTCGCGCTCGCGCTTGAACAGGTCCTCGAGCGCGTCGGCGTCGTTGAGCGGCACCACGCCCACCAGGTCGCGATGCGCCTTGGGAATGCCCCGGCCGAACGGCACCACCTCCGGCGCTTCGCCCGACGTCGGATTCCAACTCTCCATCTGCGTGCGCCACAGCACGGGATCGAACATGCCGTGGAACGCGCCCTCGACCATCACGAAGCCGTCGCGGCCGGAATAGCCGCGCGCGACGCGCAGAGCCGTCGCCACTGCTTCGGAGCCGGAGTTGGCGAAGCGCACCTTCTCGACCGACGGCACCATCTCGATCATCAGCTCGGCGACCGACGCCTCCAACTCGGTCGCCAGCGCCGCCACGCCGCCGATCTCGATGCCGCGCCGCGCCGCGCGGTCGACGCGCTCATCGCCATAGCCGAGGATGATCGGGCCCCAGCCCAGGCGGAAATCGACATAGCGGTTGCCGTCGAGATCCCACAGCAGCGCGCCCTTGCCGCGCTTCACGTAGATCGTCGCGTCATCGCCCCAATAGCGATAGGTGTCGGAGACGCCGAGCGGCAGCGATTTCGCCGCGCGCTGATGCTGCCGCTGCGATGCGTGCAGCACGCGCTTGCTGCGGGTGAAATCGCCAAAATCCAGTTTCGGTGCGGTCGCCATGAGATCCCCCTTGTCATGCCACTTAAGCGTGAAGCTCCCGCGCATAGCGGCGCGTTAGGGTCTGAATAACCAACCCACGTTCCTAGAGCTTAACGGAATATTAGTGACGTTCGCGGCGGATATTGAAGCGATTTTTCGAGTATTGCCACTCGTTCTCAAGAACTAGGCCAGAAGGCCTACCATCTTTACTATAAAATGACAGTACTGGTTAGAGCATATGGTAAACGAGTCAAGGGATGGCGTTGGCTGCGCGCGGGACGCAAGCGTGAAGACAGAATGGTCTGGCGCGCGTTACGCCAAATGCGAGATCTGCTGCGCGATCGACTTGGTGAATTCGGTGACGGCATCGCCGGTGTGCCTGGTCGCGGCCGGCTCGACGAACATCACCCACGCCTCTTCCGTCGCGCGCGGCCGATGCTCGACTCCGCGTGGCACGACATGGAAATCGCCGGCCTTCAGCACCACCTCGCGATCGCGATAGCACATGGTGAACTCGCCGCGATGGACCAGGAAGAACTCGTCCTCGTCGGCGTGACTGTGGAACGGAAACTCGCCCTTGAACTTGGCGAGCTTGAAATACTGCCCGTTCGCCATCGCAATGACGCGCGGCGAGAAGTGTTCGGTGATGGCGTTGAACTCATCGGCGACGTTCAACATGGCTGGGGCCTCCCTCTCCATCGGAATATGGAAAGGGCAAGCCGACCGTCTTGAACGTTCGTGCGTTTGCTCGCTGCCTCCCCTACTCCGTCATGGTCGGACTTGGTCCGACTATCCACGAGTTTCATGGGGCAGCGCACAGGAGTGGCAGGCAAACTCGTGGATGGGCGTGCCAAGCACGACCATGACGAAAGAGAGTGCGATTGGCGGAGAGTTGCGCCTACTTCCTAAACAGGAACTCGCGGCCGATCTTCACGCGCTTCACGCCGTTATATTCGATGATGTCGGCGGTGGCGTAGGTCTCGGTCCAGCGTTGCGGCAGGAAGGAGCCGGTGCCGACGATGTCGATCGGCGCGTTGGCCTCGGCCATCACCTTGCACTTGGCGGGATCGAAGCCGGAAGAGGCGACGATCTTCACCTTCTGGAAGCCCTCGCGGTTCAGCGCCTCGCGCAGGTGCCAGACAGCGGCGGCGGAGACGCCGGCGCCGACCAGGTGGCGCAACTCGGTCTCGTTACGGTAGCCGCGGATGGCGTCCGGCACGTTGCGATCCAACACGGCGTAGGAGGCCGAGGGGTCGAGCCCTTCGATGAAGCGGCTGCCCGGCGTGTCGATGCGCACCGCCAGCTTGCCCTGCGAAGCGAGGTGCGCGAAGCGGCGCGCCACCGTCAGTCCGTCCGTCACCTCGCGGCCGAAATAATCGACCAGCACGGTCATCGGCTGGTCGGGGAAGGTCTCGTGGAACATCTCGGCCGCACGCAGGGTCGAGCCGGCATAGCCGATCAGCGCATGAGGCATCGTCCCCATCGCCTGCTCCTGGCCGAAATAGTGCGCGGTGGCGTGGGTGGCGTTGCCGATGAAGCCGACGGCGCTGACCTTGCGGCGCGCACGGTTGGAGCCGACGCTGGCGGCGTAGGCCATGATCTCCGCCATCTCCAGCCCGGCGCAGTGGCGCGCATCCATGGCGAGGAAGGCGACCCGCGGCAGGTCTGAGCACATGGTGAAGGCGTTGAACGCGGCGACACAAGCCGGCCCCAGCTTCTGCAGCAGGATGGTCTCAAGGTCGGATAGATGGAACAGCGAGCCCGATATGTACATCAACGGCTCGCCGGCGCCGACCCAGCGGCCTTCCGAATAGCGCAGGTCGATCTGGAACTCGGTCCCCCGCTTCGCCGCCATCGCATTCAACCAGTCGATGGCGAGGCGAGGCGCGGAAATCACCGGGCGGCGCATGAACACCGCATAGACCACCCGTGCGTCGCCGAACTTCTCCACCACCGCCTTGGTCTTCAGGAAGTAGAGGTCGGTCCATTGCTCGACCGCGTCCGGGTCGGGCCCGGCAGCCGGGCCCGGCTCGTGGACGGCATCGGCCTCGACCGGACGCAAGTGGTCAGGATGCTTCGGCAATGCGGTTCCCATGTCCGTTGCGCTCGGCCTTCAGCTGCTCGGCGATCAGGAAGGCGAGCTCCAGCGACTGGCTGGCGTTGAGGCGCGGATCGCAATGGGTGTGATAGCGGTCGGCGAGGCTGTCCTCGGTGACCGCCTTGGCGCCGCCGATGCACTCGGTCACGTCCTGGCCGGTCATCTCGAAATGCACGCCGCCGGCATGGGTGCCCTCCGCACGATGGACCGCGAAGAAGCTCTTCACCTCGCCGAGGATCCGGTCGAAGGGCCGGGTCTTGTAGCCGCTCGCCGACTTGATGGTGTTGCCGTGCATCGGGTCGCTCGACCATACCACCTTGGCGCCGTGGCGCTTCACCGCCCGCACCAGCGCCGGCAGCTTCGCCTCGACCTTTTCGTGGCCCATGCGGGCGATCAGGGTCAGGCGGCCGGGAATGTTCTGCGGGTTCAGCGCATCGATCAGGCGCAAGAGGTCATCGGGCTCCAGGCTCGGGCCGCACTTGAGGCCGATCGGGTTCTGGACGCCCTTCATGTATTCCACGTGGGCGCCGTCGAGGTTGCGGGTGCGGTCGCCGATCCACAGCAGGTGAGCCGAGCAGCCGTACCACTTGCCGGTCAGGCTGTCGACGCGGGTCAGCGCCTGCTCGTAGTGCAGCAGCAGCGCCTCGTGGCTGGTGTAGAACTCGGTCTCGCGGATCTGCGGCACGGTCTCGGAGGTGAGGCCGCAGGCCGCCATGAATTCCAGCGTCTCGGAAAGGCGCGTCGCCAGCTCCTGGTAGCGGTGACCGAGCGGGCTGTCCGCCACGAACTCGAGGTTCCAGCGGTGCACCTTGTGCAGGTCGGCGAAACCGCCCTGGGCGAAGGCGCGCAGCAGGTTCAGCGTCGCGGCCGATTGGTTGTAGCTCTGGACCAGGCGCTCCGGGTCGGGCCTGCGTGCCTCGGCATTGAAGTCCATGCCGTTGACGATGTCACCGCGATAGGACGGCAGCTCGACGCCGCCGATGGTCTCGGTCGGGGCGGACCGCGGCTTGGCGAACTGGCCGGCGATGCGGCCGACCTTCACCACCGGCAAGGCGGCGCCGAACGTCAACACGACGGCCATCTGCAGCAGCACGCGGAAGGTGTCGCGGATGTTGTTGGCGGAGAACTCCGCGAAGCTCTCGGCGCAGTCGCCGCCCTGCAGCAGGAAGGCCTTGCCCTCGGCCACGTTGCCCAGCGCTTCCTGGAGCCGCCGCGCCTCGCCGGCAAACACCAGCGGCGGATAGCTCTTCAGGCGCTCTTCCACCGATTGGAGTTTGGCCGCATCCGGATAGTCCGGAACCTGCGACACCGGCTTGGTCCGCCAGCTGTCTGGCGCCCACTTCGCGTTCATGATGGTCCCTTGCTGCTGCTCGCTCATCCCACATGGGAAAGCATCATTTCCCGGACCTTGTCCAGGCGCGCTTTCCGCATGGCGCGCAAGCTAACATGCGGAGCTGGCCGCAACAATCCTCAAATCTTGCTGTAAATTCAATGCGCTATGGGGGTAATTTCGATCGCTGCGAGAGGATCTTTCGATCGCTCCGGATCACTGGGCCAGGGTGAACTGGTACTTCCATTTCTCGTTGACGAAGAGCACAACGCAGCCGCCGCTGCCGCCGGCATAGCCGCGGCAGCGCCGCTCCGCCAGCTTGGCCGCCAGCTGGCCCGAGGGGATGGAGATGAAGCTGTCTTCGAGGCTGTAGTCGTCGCAGTTCTTCCACAGGCGCGACTGGCAGATGTAGTAGGCGGCCGCCTGGCCGTCGCGTGAGATCGCGAGCGCGCCGAACCGGCCAGAGACCTTCTCCAGATACTGGCCGATCACCTTGGCGGCCGCTGGGCCGACGATGATCGTGCCGTCGGGCTGGAGGCCGGTGTCGACCGCCTGCGTCGGGGCAGCCGCGCCGGCCGCGACCAGGCCGGCGGTGACGATGGCCGCGACGACCTTTTTCAATCCTGCGAACATGATCCCCTCCGATTCGAGCACGCGCAGCCTATTTCGGCGACCCCCGGCGCGGAATGCAAGCCGCGCCCACACTTAGCTGCGACGACCCTCATAGCAGCCTTCAAGGCTGGACCGCGAAGTCGCGCCGCTGGTCGTCGTTGATGAAGATGAGGATGCAGGCCGCCCCGCTCTGGCTGCGGCAGCGGGTCAACGCCTCGTCGCGCGCGATCTTGCCCGAGGGGATGGCGATGTTGCTGTCCTCGGCGCCCGGCTCGTCGCAATTCTTCCACAGGCGCGACTGGCAGATGTAGGAGACCGCCTTGGCGCCGTCCTGCGAGACCGCAAGCGCGCCGAACCGGCCGGACACCTGGTCGACGTAGCGCTGGATCGCGCTGTTGGCGTCGGCGGTGACGGTAAGCCGCCCGTCGGGCGAGAGGCCCTGGGCCCAAGAGGCCGGAGTGACAGCGGCAAGCAGAAGGATCAGGTACGGCAGAACGCGCGCAACGAAAAACATCAAGCCCCACCCCGGCAGTTGATGGCAGCGAGACTAGCGGCCTTGCTGGAAATGCAACAGCCCAGAATGTCGGCTACGCCAACCCCACCACATCATGCACAACCACCACTTCGGCTCGCCCTTTCACGTGAATTGGGCCGAGGTCCCGGCAGACAAATCCGGGACCAGCCGCCCGGACGGTGGACTCGCTGGCGAGGATCGCGGTGCCGAGTTCCTTGTTCGCCGCCTCCAGCCGTGCGGCGACGTTCACGGAATCGCCGATCGCCGTGTAGTTGATGCGGTTGATCGAGCCCACATTGCCCACCACGCAGCTGCCGGTGTTGAGGCCGATGCGGATCTTGAACGCGCCCTCCTTGCCCGCCTCGGCGCCGAGCCGCTCCTGCACCTTGAGCGCGGCGCGCATGGCGGCGGCGGCATGGTTGGGCAATGGCACCAGCGCGCCGAAGATCGCGACCACGGCGTCGCCGACGTACTTGTCGATGATGCCGCCCTCCGCCTCGATCGCCTGGCCAATCAGGGTGAAGTGGGCGTTGAGCTGCGCCACCAGTTCCTTCGCGTCCATCGTCTCGGCGACGGTGCTGAAGCCGGCGATGTCCGAGAACCAGATGGTGACCTCGCGCGTCTCGCCGCCCAGCTCCGGCGGCCGGTCGCTCTCCATCAGCTTCTGCGCCAGATGCACGTCGAGATAACGCGACAGGGCGAGCGCCATCCGCCGCCGCTCGCGGTCGATCACGAAGGTGCGCAGGCCGAGCCCGATCAGGAACGCGGCCACTGCTGCCGTAACGCCGCCCAGCAACGGCGCGAACCAGTCGAGCGAAGCGGATGCGACCGTGCCCGACAGCCACACCAGCAGCGCGCCGGCGAGCAGCAGGCTCGCGGTCTGCGCGCGCAGGAAGATGGAAAACACGGAGCCCGCGGTCGCCATCGTGGCAAAGGCCAGCATGCCAAAGCCGATCGGCCAGAACCGCGCGATCTCCCCGCGCAGCAGATCGTTGATGGTTTGAGCGTGGATGAACACGCCTGGAACCGTCGTTCGTGCTGATCCCTCGGGTTGGACGGCTGTGCTACAAGGCAGTGTTTGCGGCGTGCCGCGTTCCAGGAACGCACGGCCGGACGTTACTTTCCTATCCTCAATGTCGAGCTCAGCACCGAGCAATACAACCTTGCCCGAGAAGCTCGCTCTTAGTGACTCAATGCTGCCCCCGATCGCGCACTGATAGACATCTTGCATCGCATAGACCGGCGCCACGGTCGCGTCGCCATAGTTCTGCGCGAGGAAGCGCATGTTCTCCGGCACGCGGGCAAGATCGAAGCCGGCACGTTCCGCGATGGTCAATCCAAAGGCAGGTACTTCTGATCCATCACCGCCCGGCTGCCACAATGGTACTTGGCGGACGACGCCATCGATGCCGACCCGTACATTGGGCCTTCGGATGTTCTGCTGGTAGCCCACCATCATCCCGAAACTGCGATGTGGCTCAATGATCTTGTTGCCAACATCCGTCTCGGCCAGGACGATACGACCACGCGCCCCCAATCGCTTCAGCACCTCACGGAACGTCAGGTCGCGGCCACGCAACTCTGGAATGGTTTCCGCCGTAGCAGCAAACACGATGTCAGCACCAATGACCTTGGCATCGGCGCGATCAAGGGCATCCAGGACCGTCGCGAACTGCGGCCCCCAGAGTGCCATCGGGTAACCCTTGAAGCCCGACGAGCCGAATGTCCCTTCGTCGACGTTCACGACGACAACGGGCGAATCCCCCGCCAGATGCCGGTCGCCGACGATCATGTGACGAAGCGTCAATAACGCATCTAGCGAAAGGCCCCGCGTCAATTCGCGCTCGGTGAGGAAGCCGATCAGCAGTGCCAGGACCGCGACGATCGCCGCGAAGCGAACGCGCGTCTTCATGAATCAGAAGCGCACGACGCGTTGTAGCGTGACGACCGGGTTGACGCCGGCGTTGGGGGCGATCTGAAACCCGACCGTGCGGTCGCCGCAGGTCGCGCTATAGACGCCGCCCTGGGTCAGCTTCATGCCGGTCTGCTTGAGGTCGAGGGTGCGGCCAAACAGCGAAACGCGGACCGGCGGCTCCTTGCCGTCCTTGCGCTCGATCACGAGCGTGGGGTCGTCCGGCACCGCGCCCTCGTCGAGCACGAACACCGGTTGGAGGCTGTCCACCAGCCGGACCGGCTCATCGCTGTTGTCGCCCAGGTCTCGGATCGCGACCACCGCCGCCTCGTTGGCGCCGGCGGCGCTGTCGGGGTCGACCGAGCCGTTGCATGGCACGATGGTGCGCGAGACGTTGCCGCCTTCCACCTTGCTTTCGGTGGCGCCGACCGTGACCTTGCCGCCGGAGATCTCCTCATGGGCGCAGGAATTCATGTAGCCGAGGCTCAGCGTCTCGCCCGGCTTCAGCTCGATCACCGTGCCCTCGACCACGATGTCGAACGCGCGCACGTCCTCGCGCGGCGGCGAGACGGCTTCGACGATCGCGCTCAGCTCCTGCGCGGCGGCGGAAGACGCGAGGCTCCCCGCGAGCAGACCCGCTCCGACCCAATGCGCGACCGTCCGCAGCATGACACGCGACCCCCGATCGTTGCCCTGGAATTATTGTGGGTGACCGACCTGGCACTGTCCAGCCCACCGGCTGTGCGACCGGTCACAAACCCCGCGCCACCTGCTTGATCGCTCCCCCGCGAGCGTTATGGTGGGCGGCCATGAAACCGAAACACCCCACGACCGGCGCACGGCTGCGAGTCGTCCTCGGCCCCGGCATCGCTCTCGGCCCGGGCAAGGCCGACCTGCTGGAGGCTATTGCCGAGACCGGCTCGATCTCGGCTGCCGGCCGCCAGCTCAAGATGAGCTACCGCCGCGCCTGGCTGCTGGTGGAGGAGCTGAACGGCTCGTTCCAGTCCACCCTGGTGGCGGCCGGCAAAGGGGGGGCCCATGGCGGCGGCGCGCGCCTGACCGACCTCGGCGCGCGGGTGCTGAAGCACTTCCGCAGCATGGAGCGCAAGACGCACAAGGCCATTGCGGCCGACCTCGGCGCACTCACCTCCTACACCAGATCCCAGAAATAAATGCTCCCGGCTGGCACCTTGCCGTCGCCGCCGCAAACCGATATATCCAATAGAATATAACGACAATGACGACGAGGGGATGGTCATGATCCAGGGCTTCATCGCGCTTTCCCGCCGCGCGGTCTTTGCCAGCATCGCTGCAACGCTGACCGTGGCGGGCGCCGCTTCGGCCGCCGAGCAGCCGGTGACGGTGTTCGCGGCGGCATCACTGACCGACGCGCTGAAGGCCGCGGCGGCGACGTGGCAGAGCAAGGGCCATGGGCCGATAGTGCTGTCGTTCGGCTCATCCTCGGCAATCGCCAAGCAGGTCGAGGCCGGCGCGCCCGCCGACATCTTCGCGTCCGCCGATGAGAAGTGGATGAAGTACCTGACCGACAAGAGCCTGGTCGACACCGGCACGGTCGACCGTCCGATCGGCAACGACCTGGTCCTGATCGGCGCAGCCGATTCCAATGCCTCGATCGCCATCGCGCCGAACTTCGATCTGGCCGGCGCACTGAATGGCGGCCGCCTGGCGATCGGCGATCCGAAGGGCGTGCCGGCCGGCACCTATGCCAAGGCTGCGCTGACCAAGCTCGGCGTGTGGAACTCGATCGAGGCGCAGACCGCGCCGGCGGAGAATGTGCGCGCCGCACTGGCGCTGGTGCAGCGCGGCGAGGCGCCGCTCGGCATCGTCTACGCCACCGACGTGCGCAGCGCGAGGGGTGTCAAGGTGGTCGGCACCTTCCCTGACGACAGCCACGATCCGATCGTGTACCCTATGGGCATCGTTGCCGGACATGACCGGCCGGAAGTGAAGGCCTTCTTCGACTTCCTGCTGAGCGACGAAGGCAAGGCCCTGTTCAAGAGCTACGGGTTCAAGACACTTTGAACGACGACGGCCGCTTCCTGACCCTGACACCGGAGGAATGGACCGCCGTCGCCCTCAGCCTCGAGGTCGCGCTCAAAAGCATCCTGTTCAGCCTGCCCATCGCCATCCTGGTCGGATGGCTGCTTGGCCGTCGGCGCTTTTTCGGCAAGAGCGTGGTCGATGCCTTCATCCACCTGCCGTTCGTGCTGCCGCCGGTCGTCACGGGTTACGTGCTGCTGCTGCTGTTCGGCGTGAAGGGGCCGGTCGGCTCCCTGCTCAATGACTGGTTCGGCTTCCGCTTCGCCTTCACCACGGCGGGCGCGACGCTGGCGACCGCCGTCATGACCTTTCCACTGATGGTGCGGGCCATCCGCCTCTCCGCCGGCGCCGTCGATCGCGGGCTGGAAGACGCCGCGCGCACGCTCGGCGCCGGGCCGCTGGACCGGTTCGTCTCCGTCACCCTGCCCTTGATGGTTCCCGGCATCGCGGCGGCGGCGATGACGGCGTTCGCGGCGGCGCTCGGCGAGTTCGGTGCGGTCATCACCTTCGCCGCCAGCATCCCGGGCGAGACCCAGACCCTGCCGCTCGCGATCTACGGCGCGCTGCAAGTGCCCGGCGGCGAAGAGACGGCGGCGCGGCTGTCGATCGTGTCGTTCATTCTGGCTCTCACCGCGTTGTTCGTGTCGGAGCGCATCGCCCACCGCGCCCATATCGCGCAGGGATAGGCGCGCTTGCTCCGGATCGACATCGCAAAACAGCTCGGCGCCTTCAGGCTCGCGACCAGCTTCGAGGCGCAGGCGCGCGGCGCGACCGTCGTGTTCGGCGCGTCGGGCGCGGGCAAGAGCTGCCTGCTAGCCGCCATTGCCGGCCTGGTCAAGCCCGACAGCGGCCGCATCGAAATCGCCGGCGAGACTCTGTTCGATTCCGAGCGCGGGATCAATGTCGCCGCCGAGAGTCGCCGCGTCGGCTTCGTGTTCCAGGAAGCGCGCTTGTTCCCGCACCTGAACGTGCGCGCGAATCTCGACTACGGCCGCAAGCGCCGCAAGGAGCACGCTGCGGCTGCAAGCTTCGATGATATCGTCGCATTGCTCGGCATCGACAAGCTGCTGGAGCGCCGCCCGCGCACCTTGTCCGGCGGTGAGAAGCAGCGCGTCGCCATCGGCCGCGCCCTGCTTTCCAACCCGCGCCTGCTGCTGCTGGACGAGCCGCTGGCCTCGCTCGACGATCCGCGCAAGGCGGAGATCCTGCCGTTCCTGGAGCGGCTGCGCGACGAGATCGGGATTCCGATGCTCTATGTGACGCACAGCATGGACGAGGTCGCGCGCATCGCCGATCACCTTGTACTGCTTGACCACGGCACGGTTGCCGCGTCCGGTTCTCCCGGCGAGCTCTCCGGCCGTCTCGACTTGCCGCTGCTGATCGACCGCCCGGATGTCGGCGCGATCCTGCTCGGCCGCGTCGGCGGGCACGACGATGCGCGCAGTGTCACGCGCGTCGCGATCGGCCGGGCCGAGTTCCTGCTCTCACACATCGACCTGCCGGCGGGCCAGCCGGTGCGGCTGCGCGTGCTGGCGCGCGATGTCGCCATCGCCACACAACGGCCGGAGGGATTGAGTGTGCAGAATGTCCTGCCCTGCCGCCTCACGGCTCTCGCCGACCGGCCCAATGGCCGCTGCCTGCTCCGGCTCGATCTCGGCGGTGCGTCCCTGCTGGCGCTGCTCACCGCCGATTCCGCGCGACGCCTCCATCTGCAGGCTGGACAACAGGTATTCGCACTGGTGAAGTCCGTGGCCTCGAGTGCACTGGTCTGAAGGGTCCGGCATGTCACGCGTCGCGTCACGACTGACTGAGCTAGGTCTCGCCCTGCCGCCGCCGATGCAGGCGCCCGGCGGCATCAAGCTGCCGTTCCCGTGGATCAACGTGCGCGGTGACCGCGTCATCATCTCCGGCCACGGGCCGCAGAACACCGACGGCTCGCTCGCCGGACCATTCGGCAAAGTCGGCGCGGAGGTGACGCTGGAGCAGGCGCACGAGGTCGCGCGCAAGGTCGGGTTGTCGATCCTCGGCAGCCTGCAGCGGGAGTTCGGCGACCTGGAACGCATCGCGGGCTGGGTGCGCGTCTTCGGCATGGTGAACAGCGCGCCGGGATTCGATCGGCATCCGGCGGTGATCAACGGATTCTCGGACCTTGTCCTGTCGGTCTTTGGCCCCGAAGTCGGACGCCATGCGCGCTCGGCGATCGGCGTCGCCGCCTTGCCCTTCAACATTGCGGTCGAGATCGAAGGCGAAGTCCTGCTGAGGAAATAGAGAAAGCGGCGGACTCGCGCGAGTACATCCGTCGCGCGATTACGCCGCTCTCACCCCGCGCTCACGCGGGACCACTGTTGAAATGCTTACGGCTGAACGATGATGTCGTTTTTCACGCCGCGGACTCCGTCGACGCTCCAGGCGATCTGCTCTGCCTTGGTGCGGTCACCGTCGGTCGGCACAAAGCCGCTCAACTGCACGACGTCCTTCAGAGTTTCGACCTCCACCTGGTTGGCGAGGGCCGCGCTGCCATCGGTGGCGAGCTTGGTCTTCACCTTGGTGGAAATGGCTGCCGAATCGACATACTCGCCGGTCGATTCCTGGCCCGACTGCACGGAGCAGCCGGCCGCGCCGACGCTCAGCATCATCAGCGGCAACAGAAAGGCAAACTTGCTTGTACGCACCATATCTCTCCTCGCGTAAATCTGCGCACGTCCGTCGCATAGGACGCGTTGCAGAGGAAACGCCTTTGGTGCGTTTTGGTTCCTTAACGCGGACCCCAATAGTCGCGCGGCCCATACCAGCGCATGGCGCGCGGCGGCCGCGTGGCAAGCGCCTCGCTCGCCTGGTAGGCGAGCAAGTCGCCGAGCCGCTGCAACCCGACAGGCAGATCGTGCGTGCGCTGAACCATGTCGGAGCCCTGCTGCACGTTGCCCTCGATGATGACCGACCCGCGGTCGGTGATCGCGACGTCGAAGCCCACCATGATGCGGTCGGGAAACAGGCTCGCGGCCTTCGCCACCATCGACACCGTCTCCGGCCAGCAAGGCAGGATCATGCCCGCGATGGCGGCGCCGGTGCCGGGATGGGCGTGATGCAGTACGCACGGCCGCTTGATCCAGTTGTCCCAAGCCGGGCCGACCTCGCCAGTCGCGACGTCGACGCGGCAGACCGCGCCGCCCTGGTGAAAGTTGTCGACCGAGGAGCCGGCCGCCAGCGACATCTTCAGCACCGCGTTGGTGACCTCAAAGCTGCCGCTCTCGTTCTTGCAGCTGGTGATGCGCAGCGAGGTGAGCCCGCCACCGAAGCGCATCAAATCCGGATGATTCTGGAGGCACTCCTGGATCAGGTAACGGCCGCGCTTCGCGACCAGCGCCAGGATGTGCGCACGCAGTTCTGCATCGCCGAGGCGCTGGCCGGCGGGACCTTCGTAGCTGCCGTCGCGATACAGCCACTTCTCGCAGCCGCGCCCGCCCTTGCCCTTCGCCGGCTTGATGAAGAGATCGTGCGGCGGCAGTCCCTCGCCCTGATGGCTCTCCGCCGCGAACGTGCCGTCGGCGGTCGCGACCAGGAACACCCGCGGGCTCGCCACCCCGGCCTTCTCGCAGCGGCGGAAGAACAGTAGTTTGTCCTTGAGCGATTCCTTGGTGCTGCGTCGCATGGTGACGCGGGTGTGGAAATGCACCAGGTTGTGGAAGCCGCCTTTCAGCTCGTAGCGCAGGATGTAGTGCCGCGCGTTGGCGAGGCGCTCCGGCCGAAACAGGTCGAACACATAATACTTGTCCGGCGGGATCGAATGGCGGAACGCCAGCCACAGCTGCTCCAAGATCTGGCGCCACACAGGCTTGCCGGTGGCGCGCGCGACCGTCGGCCCGATTGGGCGCGTGAACATCCACAGCATGACGATGAAATTGACCGGCCAGAGCACGCACAGCGCCACCGTCAGCGCCAAGTGCCGCGGATCCATGCTGCGCCAGGCAAAGCGGGCATAGGCGGCATGGATCCGGTCGGAGGCGGATCGCGGTGTCCCCAAGGGCGCCAAGAACAGGCGATAGGGCGAGCAATAGGGCAGTCGGGTGCGGGCCATCGTGGTCAGCAGCCTTAGCGAGCAAATCACCCGCCGTAAAGCCTCATCGGGCCGAGCGGGTAGACGAGCCCCATGCCGGGCGATAAGGTCGCGCAATCACAGGACAAGGTGCGACGCGTGACCGCCAAACTAAAAGCCCGCCTGAAAGCCGGTGAAAAGCTGCTCGGCGCCTGGACCATGAGCACCTCGCCCGACAATGCCGAGGTCATGGCCCTGAGCGGGCTGGATTTCGTGCTGATGGACCATGAGCACGGCCAAGCCACTTTGCCCGACGCCATCGCCCAGCTGCGCGCCATGAAGGGCACCGATTGCGCCGGCCTGATGCGCGTGCCGTGGAACGACATGGTCTTCATCAAGCGCGCGCTCGATGCCGGCATCCACGGCGTCATGGTGCCGCAGGTCAACACCGCCGAAGAGGCGCGCGTCGCCGTCGCCGCTTGCCGTTACCCGCCGCGCGGCATCCGCGGCGCCGCCGGCGGCACCCGCGCCGCCGCCTATGGCGTGGACACCGGCTACTACGACCGGGCGGACGACGAACTGATCATCATCGTGCAGATCGAGACGCCGCAAGCGGTGGAGAATGTCGAGGCGATCGCCGCCGTCGATGGCGTCGACATAGTATTCATTGGCCCGCGCGACATGTCCGCCGCCCTCGGCAAGCTCAACAAAATGGATGACCCGGAGCTGCGCGCGCTGATCGCCAAGGTCGAGCAGGCGACACTCGCCTCCGGCAAGGCGCTCGGCACCGTCGCGCCGACCGCCGCGCTGGTGAAAGAGCTGTTCGGCCGCGGCTACACCTTCCTGATCGCCGGCAGCGACCTGTCGCACCTGCGCGCCGGGATTACGCAGATGATGAAGGACTCCGGGCACCGGTAGGAAAGGCTCCGCTCCGCCGCCGCCCGCCTGGCACCGCTATCCCGCCCCTCTCCGTCATGGGCGTGCTTGGCACGACCATGACGAATGGAGGGTGGCGTCGACTACGTCTCGAACGCCTCGTAGTGCCGGCAGGTCGGCTCGTATTCCAGCAGGTAGTCCTTGTCGAAGTCGTCGTAGCGTGCCTTGTCGACGTCCTCGCCGGCGAACGCCTTGATCGACTCCAGCGATTCCCAGAAGGTGAGCATGTCGATATGCATGACGTCGCCTTCGAAGCGGCGCAGGGCATAGGCCGCGAGATTGCCCGGCACCGCGCGATAGCGCGGAATGGCGAACGTCCGCATGTGCTCGAGATAGGAATCGCCCTTCGCGGCCGGAACGCGGCCGTGCCAGATGCGTGCGATCATATGAAATATCCTTGGAATAGCGAGCGCTCTCGCCGCCACCATCACCCGATGGCGCCGCGGATTGCAAGCGTTAGATCATCTGGGCCTTGCCGGTCCTGCGGTAGCGCGCGAACGCCTTGAGCGTGCGCCGGCTGTTGGGCATCATGTTCGCCGGCAGGTCGTCCAAGGCGAACCAGCCGAGCTGCAGCGTCTCGCCGGGATTGAACTTCGGCTCGCCGCGCGGCTTGCGAACGTGGAACAGGATGGAGACGGTCTGCGTCCGGTCGCCATTGGGGAAGCGCAAGGTCTCGTGCCGCGGATCGGAGGCGATGCCGAAAACCTGCGGCCGCGTGATCTTAAGGCCGGTCTCCTCGAACACCTCGCGGATCGCCGTCTCGGCGATGCTGTCTCCCGCTTCCTGGTGCCCGCCCGGCAGGCCCCAGCGCTTGAAGTCGCTGCGCAGTTCCAGCAGCACGCGCCCTAGCCGGTCATGCATCACGATGCGCGCACCGGGAAGGAGAACGAGCCGCGAGCCGACGATCTTGCGCAGCTTGCCGAGGTAGGACTGGGAGAACTTCATTGACTTCGCAGCTCATCAAGTTACGAACGAGTCGGCAACAACTCCCGCATATAGGCAGCAGCGTAACCGATTGCGGTGGCAACGTAGTACGAGAATAAGCTCACGATGAAGCTCGCTGGGAAAGACCGCAGGGCTGCCAATGAGGCATCATTCACCGGCAGCGTGATGCACAAGAATCGACCTTTGTGTTGAAATGCGCATTCAGGCAGAAGTGCATCGAGGATGACCAGAAAAACCACCGCGCGCACGCTGCCGACGTAAACCAAGCGAGTCTCCTCCGTTTCGCGGGCGTCGCATCGTTCGGGAAGCCGCGAAATGATCCATTGCGAGATGGCAGTCGAAAGAACGCGATCGCGGCTCCAATCACTATGGCCGCCGCAGACGCCAGCACAACGAAACTCATCTCACGCGTGGTGCCATCAATGATCGACTCTTCTGTCGTTGAGAGAGACACGAAGATTGCGCACGTTAGAACGTATGTGACAATGCCAGCGCGCAAAGGAACCAGGTCGAAATAGCCGTCCTTCGCCCTTGTCGGAGCACGCATCGGGACGGGCACTTCCCTACTCCGCCGCCACCGGCGTGCGCATGGTGACGAACTCCTCGGCGGCGGTGGGGTGGATGGCGATGGTCTGGTCGACCTGCTGCTTGGTCGCCTTCAGCTTCACGGCGACGGCGAGGGTCTGGATGATCTCCGGCGCGTCCATGCCGACCATGTGCGCGCCCACCACCGCCTGGGTTTTGCGGTCGACCACCAGCTTCATCAGCGTTCGCTCGGAGCGGCCGCTCAGCGTGTGCTTCATCGGGCGGAAGGTCTCGCGGTAGATGTCGACCTCGCCATACTTGGCGCGCGCCCGCTCCTCGGTGTCGCCGACAGTGGCGACCGGTGGCTGGGTGAAGACCGCCGAGGGGAAATCGGCATGGTCCACCATCCACGGCCGCTTGCCGAACACGCTGTCGGCGAAGGCGTGACCCTCGCGGATCGCGACCGGCGTCAGGTTCACCCGGTTGGTGCAGTCGCCGACTGCGTAGATGTTGGGCACGCTCGACTTCGACCAGCCGTCGACCTTGATCGCGCCGATGTCGTCGAGCGCGACCCCGACCTTCTCCAGCCCCATGGTGCGGGTCAGCGGCCGACGGCCGGTCGCGTACAGTATCTGGTCGCAATCAATCGCCGTGCCGTCGCTGAGGGTCACGGCAAGCCCGCCCGCCGCCTTGTCGATGCGCGCAACGTCAGTGCGGCAACGCACATCGATGCCCTTCTTCGCCAGCTCGTCCTGCAGGAACTGGCGCACGTCGTGGTCGAACCCGCGCAGCACCTGTTCGCCGCGATAGAGCACCGTCGCCTTGGCGCCGAGGCCGTTGAAGATGCCGGCGAACTCCAGCGCGATGTAGCCGCCGCCCACCACCACCACGCGCTCCGGCAGCTTCTCCAGGTGGAAGCATTCGTTGGAAGAGATGGCGTGCTCGATGCCTGGCACCTTCGGCATCTCCGGCCACGAGCCGGTCGCGATCAGGATGACCTCCGCCGTCACCTGCTTGCCGCCGACCGAGATGGTGTTGCGGTCGATCAGCTCGGCGCGCGATTCGATCAGCGCCGCGCCCGCCTTCGCCAGGGTCGACTTGTAGGCGGCGTTGAGGCGGTCGATCTCCTTGTCCTTGTTGGCGATCAGGCGCGCCCAGTCGAAGGTCGGGCGTGGCCCGGCCCAGCCATAGCCCTCGGCGTCCTCGAAGTCCTCGCCATAGTGCGAGGCGTAGACCAGCAGCTTCTTCGGCACGCAGCCACGGATGACGCAGGTGCCGCCCACGCGGCTTTCCTCGGCGATGGCCACTCTCGCGCCGTGATTGGCCGAAATGCGGGCAGCCCGCACGCCGGCCGAGCCGGCACCGATGATGAAGAGATCGTAGTCAAAGGCCATGGTGTGCGCCCGGATATTGGAGTTGCGGATTCCACTCTATTAACCGGCCTTCCGCATCGCAATAAACCGCGGAGGGGCCTTGACGTAATATAGTAACCTATTATGTTACATATGCTGCGTCACCAACGGCGTTGCGCGCCCATTTCGCGCGCCACGCATCAGATATTATCGGAGCTAACGACGATGAAGCTCTTTTACGCCCCCGGCGCCTGTTCGCATGCGCCGCACATCCTGCTGCGTGAAGCCGGCCTCGACTTCACCATCGAGAAGGTCGACCTCGCCGAGAAGAAGACCGAGACCGGCGCCGACTTCAAGAAGATCAATCCCCACGGCTACGTACCCGCGCTGCAGCTCAAGGACGGCACTGTCCTGACCGAAGGGCCCGCGATCGATCAATACATCGCCGACCTGGTGCCGACCAAGAAGCTGGCGCCCGCAGCCGGCACGCCGGAGCGCTACCAGCTGCAATCCTGGCTCAACTTCATCTCCACCGAGCTGCACAAGCAGTTCTCGCCGCTGTTCAACAAGGCGGTGCCGGAGGAGTACAAGACCATGGTGAAGGAGAAGATGTTCACGCGCTTCGACGTGATCAACGAGCATCTGTCGAAGAGCAAGTTCATCCTGGGCGAGACCTTCACCGCGCCGGACGCCTATCTCTACACCGTGCTCAATTGGGCGAAGTATTTCGCGATCGACTTTGCAAAGTGGCCTGCGATCAAGTCGTTCATGGAGCGGGTCGCCTCGCGCCCCTCGGCGCAAGCGGCCGCCAAGGCCGAAGGCCTCGCCGCGTAGCGATTGACGACAGGCGGAGCGGAGCCCCCTAGATCCGCCCCGCATGGCAGGGCCCGGAGCGCACTTGCTCCGGGCCTTTTTTCTTGACGCATGCCGTTGCGCAACCAAACTCCCCTGACATCATTTCGTTACAAAGCTGCCGGACAGTGTTCACATGATCGATCGCATGCTCGACTTCCTGACCGGCCGGAAGACGCCGGCCCTGGCGAACCGGCCCGATGAGCTGGAGCTCGCCGTCGCGGCGCTGCTGATCGAGGCGGCGCGCATGGACGACCAGTTCGATGCCGCCGAGCGCGCCACCATCGAGCGGCTGCTGACCGAGCGCTTCGACCTCACGCCGGATGCCCTGCATGCGCTGATGGAGGCGGCCGAGGAAGCTGTGCGCCAGTCGACGCAGTTCTTCCCCTTCACCCGCCAGATCGTCCAGCGCATAAGCCACGAGGACCGCGCCCACATCCTGGAGATGATGTGGGAGGTCGCCTATGCCGACGGCGTGCTCGACCCGCACGAGGACGCGCTGCTGCGCCGCATCGCTGGGCTGATCCACGTGCCGGACCAGGAACGCGGGTTGGCACGGCAGCGCGCGCTGGAGAAGGCGAAGACCAGGGGACTGCGAGGGCAGTAGCGCCTCATCCCACACCCTAACCCGTATTCCCAAGGCTTGGCCTTGGGAATCCACGAGTTTGCATGTGAATTCCTGATCTCGCCCAACGAAACTCGTGGATGGCAAGGCCAAGCCTTGCCATGACGGTGAGTTGGTGCGTCGGTGGATGGAAACAGCTCACAAAATCCGGCAATGCTTCGGATCGATGCGCAGCTCCACCACCTGCCCTACCGCGAGCGGCTTGTCCTTGAGGCTGGCGAGGCCGAGCAGCCTGGTGCCGTCGCTGAGCGCGATCTGGTAGCGCGCGAGGGCACCGAGATAGTCGACGTCGGCCACCGTGCCCGGCAGGCCGCCCTGGCCCGGCGGCATCAGGTCGATCTTTTCCGCACGCACGACCACGGTCACGGCCTCGCCGATCTGCACGCGGCGGTCGGTGGTCGCGTTCAGCACGTGCACGCCGAGCCCGACCTGGGCGTGACCCTCGACCGCCGAGCGCACCTGGCCGTTGATGAAGTTGGCATTGCCGAGGAAGCTGGCGACGAAGGCGCTGATCGGATGCTCGTAGACTTCGCGTGGCGCACCGATCTGCTCGATCTTGCCCTTGTTCATCACCACCACATGGTCGGACATCGCCAGCGCCTCGCCCTGGTCGTGGGTCACGAACACCGTCGCGATGCCGATGCGGCGCTGGATGTTCTTGATCTCGACTCGCATCTCCTCGCGCAGGTTCGCGTCGAGCGCGGACAGCGGCTCGTCGAGCAGCAGCACGTCGGGCTCGATCACCAAGGCGCGCGCGAGCGCAATGCGCTGCTGCTGCCCGCCGGACAGCTGCTGCGGATAGCGATCCTCCACGCCCGGCAGGCGCACCATGTCGAGAGCGCGCGCCACCCGCCGGCCGATCTCGTCCGGCGCGACGTTGCGGTATTTCAAACCGAAGCCGACATTGGCGGCGATATTCTTGTGCGGGAACAACGCATAGTTCTGGAACACGATGCCGAGGTTGCGCTTGTGGATCGGCAGCTCGTTGATGCGCTGGCCCTTGATGCGGATCTCGCCCGCGCTCGGGCTCTCGAGGCCGGCGATCATGCGCAGCGTCGTGGTCTTGCCGCAGCCGGAGGGGCCGAGCAGCGTCACGAACGCGCCGGTCGGCACGGTAAGGTCGATGTTGTCCACGGCGACGATGCTGTGGCCAAAGCGCTTGGTCACCTGGCTCAGTTCAACGGCATGCATTGCGATGATGGCTCTCGATGATCTCGATGTGGGGCCGGCAGCGACTCCCCTCCGCCACCGGCCCCTCCCGTCACGCTCTCACAGTCCCCGAGGCGCGCCGAACTAGGCACCCTTGGAGACGCGCTCCCATTCCTTCTTGAAGGCGTCCTGGTTCTCCGTCCAGTACGCCGCCTTCTCCCAGATGAAGTTCTCGAACTTGCCGGTCGGGTCGAAGCCCGGCAGCGCCTTCACCTTATCGGTCAGTTCGACCTTGTTGGGATCAAGCGCGGGCGGATAGTTCTGGCCTTCGGCGATAGCGATCGCGACCTTCGGCTCGCTGCAGAAGTCGAGCAGCTGCTCGCACTCCGGCATCGGGCTACCGGCCAGCACCATCAGCCCTTCCAGCCAGGCGAAGCCGGCATTGGCGGTGTCGATGAAGCCGATGTCGTGGCCGGCCTCGCGCAACGCCGCGACGCGGCCCGACCAGCCGTCAGAGAGGATGATCTCCTCCTTGCCCATCAGGTCGATGAACTCCTGGCCAGAACCCCAGTATTTCACCACCAGCTCGCGCTGCTTGCGGCAGGCCTCCCACATCGCCGCCACGTCGGTGGCGCCTTGAGGGTCCTGGCCGGTGTAGATGCTGGCCATCCAGGCGCGGGTCTGCCAGCCGTCATACATCGCCATCTTGCCCTTGTACTTCTCGTCCCACAGCAGCTTGGCGCCGGCCTTGGCTTCGTCGTCCGAGATGTACTTGCGGTTATACGCGATGCCGGTGGTGCCGTAATCGAATGGCACGGCGGACAGCTTGCCGCCGCTCTCGCTGCGGAACGCATCGAGCGTCGCCGGCAGGATCTTCGCCAGGTTCGGGATGTTCGCCTCGTTGATAAAGGCGCCGAACTGAGCCTTGTTGAAGCGCGCGTAGTCGTAGACGCCGCTCACCAGGAAGATGTTGTATTCGCCCGGCTGCGCCGCCTTGACCTGGGTCAGGAATTCGTCGGTATCGCCGAATTCGCCTTCCACCACCTTGATGCCGGTCTTTTCCGTGAACGGCGGGAAGGCGAAGTTGTGGAACGCCTCCGAGACGATGCCGCCCCAGCCGTCGAACCGCACCTGCTCGACCGCCGCCAGCGCCTCGCGCGTCAGCTTGCCGAACGGCCCGCCGACCACGCCGACCGCGGCCGCCGCGACCGTCAGCAGCCGCATCATGTCGCGGCGGCTGACGTCGCCATTGCCATACGCCTCCAACAGGCGCTCGTACTTCTTTTCGCTACCGAATTTCATAGTCATCTACCTCCCAAGTTTCGCCCGGATCCGTCCGGGCGTCGTCACCGGCCGCGGCTGAAGCGGCGGACCACATATCCGCCGATCAGCGGCAGCAAGATCGTCAAGATGATCATCACCGTGCCCAGCGCGTTGATCTCCGGCGAGATCGAGGTGCGCAGCATGGCGAAGATCTTGGTCGGCACCGTCTCGATGCCGGGCTTTTTCCAGAACAGAGTCGCCGTGATGTTGTCGAACGAGATCGCGATCGCGAACAGGAACCCGCCCAGGATGGCGGGTGAGATCAGCGGCAGCGTCACTTCGCGAAAGGTCTGCAGGCGGTTGGCGCCCAGGCTGAGGGCCGCTTCCTCGAAATTCTGCCTGAGGCCGACCAGGCGCGCCTGCACCACCAGCACCACGAACGGCAGCGCCAGCACGGTGTGGCCGAGCAGCAGCATGCCGAAGCTGCGATAGACGCCGATCAGCTTCAGGAACATCAGCAGCGCGACGCCCAGCACTACCTCGGGGATCAGCAGCGGCATGGAGATCAGGGTGCTGACCGCGTTCTTGCCCTTGAACTGGTAGCGCACCAGCGCGATCGCAGCCATCACGCCGAGGATCGTGGCCAGCAGCGAGCAGCCGAACGCCAAGATGAGGGAGGTCTGGAACGCCTCCAGGACCGAATCGTTGGCGAACAGCTTGCCGTACCATTGCAGGCTGACGCCCTCCATCGGGAAGGCGCCGCTGCGCGAGGCGTTGAAGGACAGCAGCATCACCACCACGATGGGCGCGAACTGGAAGATGTAGACGCCGATCGAGAACAGGCCGAGCAGCCACAGGGCCGTCCGCGATTCGAGCGTCGCGCTCATTGCGCGAAGCTCCGGTAGATGTCGCTGAGGCTCATGAAGCGGTTATAGACCGCGACCAGCAGGCCGAGGGACAAGAGCAGGATGACTGACAGTACGGAGCCGGTCGGCCAGTCGAGCTGCGAGATGATCGCCTCGTAGATGAGGTCCGGGAAGAACAGCGTATCCGGCCCGCCCAGCAGGCGCGGCGTGACGTAGGAGCCCGCCGCCAACACGAAGCACAGCATGCAGCCGGCGCCGAGGCCGGGCAGCGACAAAGGCAGAGTCACCTCGCGGAAGGTCTGCCACGGCGAGCAGCCGAGCGTGCGCGCCGAGGCTTCGAGATTGCGGTCGATGCCGTCGAGGCTGACATAGACGTTGATAATCATGTAGGGCACCAGGAAATAGACCAGGCCCATGACCACCGAGAAATCGTTGTAGAGCATCTTCAGCGGCTCATCGATCAAGCCAATCGACATCAGCACCGTGTTCACGGCGCCGGTCTTCCCCAGCACGCTGATCCACGCCATGGTGCGGATGATGTAGGAGACCCAGAACGGCAGGAAGAGCAGGAACAGCAGCAGCGCCTTGTTGCCGAACCGGATGCGCGCCAGGAAATAGGCGGTCGGATAGCCGATCGCCGCGCAGGCCGCGGTGGTGATCAGCGACATCTTGAAGGTGCTGTAGAGGCCGAGCCAGTAGTAGTAGTCGGTCGCCACAGCGATCCAATTGCCGAACTGGAAGGCCGGCACGTCGAGCCCTTCGGCCGTCCGCAGCCAGAAGGAATAGATGATGACGAAAATGATCGGTGCAACCAGGAACAGCGCCAGCGAGATCAGCGCCGGCGACAGCAACGCATATGCCCTGGCGTTCTGTTGGTCCAATCGTCCCGCCCCTGCCCGCTGCGCTGTCCGGCCCCGCGCTCTTGATGGCGCTGCACTCGGCCTCTTTCTCGCGCATTGCGGGGCGGAAGCCTAGCACGCTTGCCGCCGCGCGCAAGCTGGGCATAATTGGTTTGCAATTGGTTTCGCATGGGAAAAGAGCAGAGATGATTCCTTTCGCGCGCATGCACGGCAGCGGCAACGACTTCGTAGTGGTGGACGACCGTGCCGGCCGGCTGCGCCGCCATCGCCAGGCCCTGGCGCAGGCGCTGTGCGACCGCCGCCGCGGGCTGGGCGGCGATGGCCTGGTGCTGCTGTCCAACGGCAGCCAGGGCCATGTCGTGATGAACTACATCAACGCCGACGGCATGGATGGCGAGATGTGCGGCAACGGCGCGGGTTGCGCGGTGCGGCGGGCCTGGGAGCTTGGCTTTTTCAAGGGATCGGAAACCGTGCTGGATACCGATGCCGGCGCGATCGGCGCGGCGCTGGACGGCTTCCGCGTGACCATGCGCATGACCGATCCACAGGACGAGCGGCTGAACCTCTCGATCCCGACCAGCGAAGGCACCCTCCTCGGCCATTACATCGACACTGGCGTGCCGCATGTCGTGCTGTTCGTCGACGATGTGGCCCAAGTGAATCTGGCCGAGTTGGGGCCAGAACTCCGGCGCCATGCGCTGTTCCCGCGCGGCTGCAACGTGAACTGGGCCTCGGCCGCGGGCGAGAATTCATTCCGCATGCGCACCTACGAGCGCGGCGTCGAAGCCGAGACCCTGTCCTGCGGCACCGGCGCGACCGCGATCGCGCTCATCGCCTATCGCCTTGGCCTCGCCACGCCGCCGGTCAAGATCCGCGCCAGCGGTGGCGGCACGCTCAGCATCGAGTTCGACGAAACGCCGGCCGAACCCCTGCGGAATGTCCGAACCACCGTCGAAGTGGAGCGCATCGCCGAAGGCACCCTCGACCAGGACTGGCTCACTCGCCGCGGCTTCGTATTCTGAGCAAGGATCGGAGGGCGCAGGCGCAACGCCGTCACCATCCTTCTCTTATCGTCATCCCGGCCTTGAGCCGGGATCCATTCCGCTGTCGCACGAACGGTTCATTGATGGACCCCGGCTCAAGGCCGGGGTGACATGGGAGAGGAGGCAAGATGGTGCTCAATAGACAAACTGCCACTCTCGATTGGCCCCGCATCGCGTCCGAACTCGACGCGCATGGCTGCGCAACCACCGGCCCGCTGCTGCCGGCTGAGGCCTGCGCGCAGTTGATCGATAGCTACGACGAGGACGGGCGCTTCCGCAGCAAGATCGTGATGGAGCGCCACGGCTTCGGCCAGGGCGAGTACAAGTACTTCGCCGCGCCGTTGCCGCAGACGATCGCGACGTTGCGCGCGCGCTTCTATCAACCGCTGGCGGAGATCGCCAATCGCTGGAACCACGGTCTCGGCATCGCAACCCGTTTTCCCGACCAGCTCGACGCCTTCCTCGCTCGCTGCCACAAGGCCGGGCAGACGCGCCCGACGCCGCTGCTGCTGAAATACGGACCGGGCGACTACAACTGCCTGCACCAGGATCTCTACGGCGAGCATGTGTTCCCGCTGCAGCTCGCGATCCTGCTGTCAGATCCGAAGCGCGACTTCACGGGCGGCGAGTTCGTGCTGACCGAGCAGCGCCCGCGCCGCCAGTCGCGCGTCGAAGTCGTGCCCCTTGGCCTCGGCGAAGGCGTGATCTTCCCGGTGCATCACCGCCCGGCCGCCGGCACGCGTGGTACCTATCGCGTCACCATGCGCCACGGCGTCAGCCGCCTGCGCTCCGGCCATCGCATGACGCTCGGCATCATCTTCCACGACGCGAAGTGATGGGCAGCCTAGCCCTGGCCGATCGAAGGCTCCTCGCGATCGTCGGCGAAGATTTCGATCCGCGTCGCCTGGCGCCAGCGCATCATCAGCAAGAACCACACCACGAGAACCTCCGCCGCCGGCCATGCGAGCGCGATCAGGTTGGTCACCATGATGGGCCAGACGGCGGGCAGGAACTGTGTTGCGCCGGCCCCTATCAGCAGCATAGGCAGCGGACCATAGGCGATGGCCAGAATGACTATCCCGCTCAGGTCGGCGCGGCCGCGCACCTTGCCGGTGAAGTTCAGCCACAGCAGGAACAGCGTGTCGCGTAGCGTAAACAGCAGAAGCGCGGCGAAGACATACGAGAAGGTGCCGAGCGTCAGCACACTCGCGTAACGCTGCATCGCCGCCTGCCAGCTATCCAGCCACGCGAGTTCCCCTCCGATCATAATCGACCAGATGGTGGCAACGCCCGCGACCGCCGCCAGCACGTAGGAGATCAGCCACCACGGCGTGAACTCCAGCGCGCGCCACCATTGCAGCGCCTTGAAGCGCGCCAGGCCCCAGCGATAGCGCACCGGATCCTTGGCCTCGGCGAAGAACGCGGCATAGGTCAGCACCAGGCCTACGACGCAGGCGCTCGCAAGGCGCGACGTCAAAGGCTCGATGTCCCACGGCACGAAGCCAGCCGCATACCCCATGCAGAACAGCGTGAACAGCGTCCACATCCACGGCCGGTTGACATAGAGCAACTCGGCCCGCATCAACCGCCACGCCGCCACCAGCGCCCAGACGGTGAAGATGGCGACCGAGCAGAGATAGAACTGGTTGGCGGGATATTCCTGCCGATACCAGCGGACGGTGCCGATCTCCGCCGCCAACGGCACCGCTGAATATTCCCAATAGACCGCGACGGCGAAGGCCAACAGTCCGGCGATCTGCGCCATCGTCACCGTCAGGCGGCGGCGGAACTGTGCCTTGCGCAACAGCAGCAGCGCCACCACCAGCGCCGTCGCCTGCGCCAGCACGGCGGCCAGCACCAGCGTCGCCACCTGATACCCCAGCGCGATCCGCGGGTCGGCAGGCGACGCTTTCAGGGTGAACCAGACCATCAGGCCAAGGCAGATCAGCGCGCAATACCACGGGAAGGACGCGCCGCCGATCAGCTTGCCCCACACCATCGACCAGGCCGACATGCCGGACATGCGCTGGCCTTCCCAGGTGCCGCCGCCGACCTCTTCGGCCAGCGAATCCGCCACCCTTCGCGTGCTCCACAGCGCCAGCAGCAGCACGAAGCCCCAGCGCGCATACTCGGCGAGGGAACCGGGCGCCGGGTTCCACGACGCAATCAGCGCCGCCACCATGATGCCGATCAGGATCGGCGCCGCCAGCACACGGCCCCACCCCAGCTGGAGCCAAAGGTTGCGCTGCAATTCCGGGCTGAACCACATGGCCTACCGCCCCAATCCAATTTTGGGCCCGATCTTGGGCAGCGCGCGCGCCGCCTCGGCCGCGCGCACCTGCTCCAGATAGGCTTCCTGCAGGCCCTGCTCGTCGATCGCGAACTCGATGACGTGCAGCTCGGCCGCCATCAGGTGCTTGAGCAGCGTGTGGCGCGACACTGCGCTCGCCGGATATTCGAACGTGCAGGTCGAGCCCATCAACGTGATCTCGGTGACGCCGCCCTCGTGGCTCAGCACCTCGACCAGCCGGTGCTCGCTGTCGGCCACTTCGACCCGGATGCGCACGCGCTGCTTGGACAACGGATCGAGCGCGCGGTGATGCAGGATGCGCCCCTCGCGGATCACCAGCATGTGGGTCGAGTAATCCTCGAGCTCGGCCAGGATGTGCGAGGAGACGATGATGGTCATGCCCTTGTCGCGCAGCGCGCGCAGCACGGCAGACAGGCCCATGCGCGCCTCGGGATCGAGCCCGGCCGCCGGCTCGTCCAGCAGCAGCAGCGCCGGCTCGTGGATGATGGCCTGCGCGATCGCCAGGCGCTGGCGCAGGCCGCGCGACAGCGTGCCGGCCTTGTCGCCGAGCCGGTCCAGGATCTCCATGCGCTCGGCCGCCAGATGAACGCGCGCCGCCCGGTCGCCATGGGGCACGCCGAGCGCCGCCGCGCGATAGGTCAGGCACTGCCGCACGGTCAGCTCGTCATAGAGGCCGTAGAAATCCGGCAGGAACCCCATGCGCTGATGCGCCAGGCGCGGCGCGTCGTGGATGTCCAGCCCATCCAGCTTGACCTCGCCGGCGAACGGCCGGTCGAGCGCCGCGCAGCAGCGCAGCAGGGTTGACTTGCCGGCGCCGTTGGGCCCGACCATTGCCGTGATGCTCTTCGGCTCGATGTCGAACGACACGTCGTCCAGAGCGCGTTGCCCAGGATAGTCGAAGACCAGATGGCGGACTGACAGCATGGGCGCGATTCGTCCCTGAGGACTCGGGTTGGGTCAAGCCTTACCCACGCGGCGGTCCCGGAAATATGCGCTAGGTCACAGGGTTAGCTTCGGTCCCGAACGCTCGTGCTGAGCCGCGCCCCGGTTGGCGGGTTGCAGCACGCGCCCGCCGCCCAACCTGCAGGCCTGCGGGTCCCTAGAATCTGAGCCAAATGCCCTTGATTCAGTAAGGGCCACTTAACGTCTGGGGTGCCAAATTTGGCATAACGGCGTCCAGAGTACGGGTCGGAGCGATGTTTCTCACACGGGAGCGTGCGAAGGCGAAATTGTGGGTCGCGACGAGGCTGTCCGCCTGCGTGCTCGCCGCCCTCTTTGTTGTCGCGGTCCCAGCCGGAAGCCGAGCTGATGTCTGGGACTGGCTGACCGATCTCGTTCAAACCCATCCCGATACCGAACCCGCCGCGTTGTCCGCGCTGCCACCGGATGCGATCGTCACCAAGGGCGGCGAGACGCGCGTGCTGCGGCTGGGTCGCGACATCCTGGAACTCTATCCCAGCACCGCGGTCACGATCGAGGAGACCGGACCCGACACCAGCGTCCGTCTGATTACCGGCACGGTTCGCGTGAAAGCGGCGAAGCGCAAGAACGGCCAGGGGTTCAATGTCCGGACCCTGCTGCTGGTGGCCACGGTCAAGGGCACCGAATTCGAAGTCAGCGCCACCGGCAACGGCTCGGCCGTCTCGGTCTACGAAGGCAGGGTTGCCGTCAAGGCCACAGACCGCGTCGGCGGCATCGATGTGACGCCCGGCAAGACCGCCACCGTCACCGGCGCCGAGGACGCACCCGCGCTTGGCCCTACGCCAGCAGGTGGAGCAGCGGCCGCCACCAAAGCCCTTGGCCTCGCCGCAAGGGCCGGCTCGACCTCCGGCGGTTCGGACGATGACAACGGCGGTCGCAGCGACATTAAGGACGTTAACACCACCGCCAGAGGCACGCCGAGCAAAAGCGCCGGCAGCGGATCTGGCGGCGAACCGAGCAGTGGTGACGACAGCGAAGGGGGAGAAGGCGGCGACGGCAAAGATGGCGAGGGCGGCCATGGTGAAGGTGGCGAGGACGGCGACGGTGAAGGTGGCGAGGACGGCGAAGGTGGTGAAGGCGGAGAAGACGGTGACGACGACTAGCCGTCTCTTCGACGCGCCCTACCCCTTCGCATCCGCCAACGTAGCGCGGACGCCGAGCCCAAGCAGGGTCACGTCGCTGCCCGGAATGATGAAGCGGTAGCCGCGCGCCGCCATTTCTTTTGCGATCCTTCCCGATATCGCCGTGCTGCCGAGCAGCTTACCCGTCTTGAGGATGGCATGGGCCGCGCGGTCGATCTGTCCCCGCACCACCGGATCGTCGAACTGGTTGAGCTTGCCCAGCGTCGCCGACAGGTCGCGCGGTCCGATGAACAGGACATCGATGCCGTCGACGGCGGCGATCTCCGGAATGGCGTCGATCGCCCGCGCGCTTTCGACCTGCGCGACCACCAGCAGGTTCTCGAAGCTGGTCTCGTAATAGCCCGGATTGAAACCGTACTGCATCGCCCGCATGCCGCCGAAGGCGCCGCGTATGCCGGTTGGGGCATAGCGGCAGGCGTCGACCACTCTGCGCGCCTCCTCGGCGTTGTTGACGTTCGGCACCATGATGCCGCCGACGCCGGCATCGAGCGCGCGCTTGATGTAGACCGGATCGTTGCTCGGAACCCGAAGTACGCCGATGCAGTCGCTGCCCTTGATGGCGCGGAGCTGGCCGATGGCATCGTCGATGCTACCCTGCCCATGCTCGTGATCCAGCAGCAGGAAGTCCATCCCGGCATAGGCCAGGATCTCCGCCATGTCGGCCGAGGTGCTGAGCATCCAGGCGCCGAAGCAGGGCTGCCCCGCTCGCAACTTGCGCTTCAGCGGATTGCCTTCGATCATGCGATGCCCCTCATCGACTCAAGATGATGACGTTCTGGTCCGGATTGCGCGCAAAGGCAAGCAGCGCTGTGTTGCACTTCACTTGCGCCACCCACGGCCGATGATATCGTCGGCCGCCATGATCGACATCGCGGACATATCGGCGGAAGACATCGCGCGCCTGGTCGGAGAGACCGGCTTCTCCGGCGTGATCTCCCTTGCGCCGCTTGGAAACTGGCCATCACTGGACCTGGCGTTCGGCCTTGCCGAGCGCAGCCACCGGGTTCCCAACACGGTCGAAACGCGGTTCGCGATGGCCTCGGGCTGCAAGATATTCACCGCCATGGTAGTGGGATCGCTGATCCAGGAAGGCATGATCGGTCTCGATACGACTCTGGCCGAGTGCGTGCGCTCGCGGCAGTTCCACTTCGGGTCGATGGTCACCGTTGGGCAACTGCTCAACCACACCGCGGGCGTCCCGGATTATTTCGACGAAGAGCTGGAGTCCGACTATGGGGCGCTGTGGCGCGACCGCCCCTGTTATCGCATGGCCTCCGTCCGGGACTTCCTGCCGCTGTTCGAGAACGCGCCCATGAAGGCGCCGCCGGGACAAGGCTTCAACTACTGCAATGCCGGCTTTGTCCTGCTCGGTCTGGTGATCGAGGAGCTGACGGGACGGGATTTCCGCGAGGTCGTCGCGGAGCGCATCTTCGGCCCGTGCGGCATGGTGCGCAGCGGCTATTTCGCCATGGATGCCCTGCCGGATAACACCGCACTTGGCTATCTCAGCGAGGACGAGTCCGACCGGCGCACGAATATCTACTCCGTTCCGTTGATCGGCGGCGGCGACGGCGGCGCCTTCACCACGGTGCAGGACATGCGCCTGTTCTGGACATCCTTGCTGGCCGGACGCGTTCTCGCGCGCGACTGGCTGGACCGTTTCCTGGCGTCCTCGGTGCAGGTGGCCGAGCGCGACGCGTCCTGGCACTACGGCCGCGGCGTCTGGCTGCGGCAGGAGCGCGGCAACTGGGTCGTGTCGGTCGAAGGCAGCGACCCCGGAGCCTCGATGGAATCGCAAGTCTGGCGCGGCGAGGGCGTGATCCTGACAGTGCTGTCCAACACCGCGGACGGCGCCGCGCGGGTCAATGAAATGCTGACCGCAAAGCTCAGTCCCACCTGAAGGCGGGTCCCTGCGCGATCGCTTGACCGGCCGCACCCAAAGCGCGACGATTGGCGACAGCGACGCGATCCCAGCACGACTTTTCCGATGCCGGGAAAGGATGGTTGCGATGCGGTGCGCACATGCCACAATCGCGGCGGCAATCTTGCTGGCGCTGGTCGGACACTCCGAAGCAGCGGACCCGCCGTTCGCCCTCGCGACCGAGGAATTCATGGTCGATGCAGGCGATCCGGGCGTTCAGCTTTATGTCCGTAACAAGCACCCGGTCGATCTGACACAGGTACCGTCCGGGCATGTGCTTCTTTACGTGCATGGTGCGACGCAGCCCTCGGAAGCGACATTTGATCTCCAGCTCGAGGGACTATCGTGGATGGACTACATCGCCAGCCGGGGGTGGGACGTCTACTTGATGGACGCGCGCGGATATGGCGGATCGACGCGCTCACCTGAGCTCCTGCAATCCGATGCCATCGAAGCGCCGATTGTCTCGACAGACATTAAGGTGAGAGACGCCGAGGCCGTCATCGGCTTCATCTTGAAGCGCCGAGGCGAGCCCAGGATCAGTCTCTTGGGCTGGTCGTGGGGAACCATCGTTGTAGGCGCTTATGCCGCGACCCACACAGACAAGGTCGGCAGCTTGGTTCTCCATGCTCCGGTCTGGTGCCAAGGGTCGTGCGAATTTGATCCGCACCTCGCGGAGGCGAGGTCCGATTCAAGCGAGACGAGGCGCGAACTCGGCCTCGTGGTCGAATCGTCGATGGAAGGAGCACGCAATCGGATGCAGGCAGGTGTACCCTACGACCGACGCGACGAATTGCTGCCGCTGGAGTCGTTCGCGGCGTGGTCGGCCGCCGCCCTCGCGACCGACCCCGTCGGCGCTACGCAGACCCCACCCGTGCTGCGGGTCCCGCCCGGCGTAAACCAGGACTCTCAGGCGTCCTGGGACCAAGGAAAGTCCTATTACGACCCGGGAAAGATAACGGCGCCGACGTTGGTTGTGGTCGCCGAGTGGGATGACTCTACACCGCCGGATGGGGCGAAGGCGCTCCATGATTCACTTGCGAGCAGTGCCCACCGGAGGTTTGTCGAGCTCAAGGAAGGGTCGCACATGATGCTGCTTGAGAAGAACCGGATGTCCCTGTTTGAGGCAGTGCAGCAATTTCTAGATACCGCCAGCGCGCCGCATTGATCGCGCGAGTGCAACAAAGCAAACGGGCGGGACCAAAGGCCCCGCCCGTTCTTGCGCGATATGCTGCCGGGCTTAGACGCCCATGCACATGTATTTGACCTCGAGGTAGTCCTCGATGCCGTATTTCGAGCCCTCGCGGCCGATGCCGGATTCCTTGACGCCACCGAACGGCGCCACTTCGGTCGAGATGATGCCGGTGTTGATGCCGACGATGCCGGATTCGATCCCCTCCGCCACCCGCCAGACGCGGCCGAGGTCGCGGGCATAGAAATACGCCGCCAGGCCGAACTCGGTGTCGTTGGCCAGCTTCACCGCCTCATCCTCAGTTTTGAAGCGGAACAGCGGGGCGACCGGGCCGAAGGTCTCCTCGCGGGTCACCTTCATGTCGGTGGTGACGTTCACCAGGATGGTCGGCTCGAAGAAGCTATGGCCGAGGGCGTGACGCTTGCCGCCCGCCACCACCTTGGCGCCCTTTTTCACGGCGTCGGCGATGTGCTCCTCGACCTTCTCGACCGCCTTCATGTCGATCAGCGGGCCCTGCTGGGTCTCGCCCTTGAGGCCGTCGCCGACCTTGAGCTTGGCGACCGCGGCGGTCAGCTTGGCGGCGAAGGCGTCGTAGACGCTGTCCTGCACCAGGATGCGGTTGGCGCACACGCAGGTCTGGCCGGTGTTGCGGTACTTGGACATGATTGCGCCCTCGACGGCGGCGTCGAGGTCGGCGTCGTCGAACACGATGAAGGGCGCGTTGCCGCCCAGCTCCATCGAGGTCTTCTTTACCGTCTTGGCGCACTGCTCAAGCAGGATCTTGCCGATCTCGGTCGAGCCGGTGAAGGTCAGCTTGCGCACGATCGGGTTGCCGGTCATCTCGCCGCCGATCTGGGTGGCGGAGCCGGTGATGACGTTGAAGATGCCCGCCGGCACGCCGGCGCGGTGCGCCAGCTCGGCCAGCGCGAGGGCCGAGAACGGCGTCTGGGTCGCGGGCTTCAGCACGATCGGGCAGCCGGCGGCCAGCGCCGGGCCGGCCTTGCGGGTGATCATGGCGGCCGGGAAGTTCCACGGCGTGATGGCGGCGACCACGCCGACCGGCTCCTTGGTCACCACGATGCGCTTGTCCGGCGCGTGGGCCGGGATCACATCGCCATAGGTGCGCTTGCCTTCTTCGGCGAACCACTCGATGAACGAGGCGGCGTAGGCGATCTCGCCCTTGGACTCCGCCATCGGCTTGCCCTGCTCGGCCGTCATCAGGATCGCCAGATCCTCCTGGTTCTCCATCATCAGGTTGAAAAGCTTGCGCAGGATGTTGGCGCGCTCCTTCGCCGTCTTCTTGCGCCAGCCGGCCCAGGCGGCGCTGGCCGCCTCGATGGCGCGGCGCGTCTCGGCGGTGCCCATGTTGGGGATGGTGCCCAGCACTTCGCCGGTCGCCGGGTTGGTGACGTCGATGGTCTTGCCGCTGTCGGCATCGGCCCACTGGCCGTTGATGTAGCACTGCTGGCGGAACAGGCTGGGGTCCTTGAGCGAGAGAGCGGATGGCTTCTTGAGCGCGGCTTGCGACATGATTTTTGATCCTCGAAATGCCGGGGAAAGATGGCCGGCAGTATAGCTAGAGATAGGGTGGAATAAAGCCTGTTAAAGGGCCCTGCGGCATTGCGGAAAATGCTTTATTTTCCGGAACCTACCGAGCGCTCCTCGCTTCCCTCGTCATCCTCCGGCGTATGCCGGTCGATGAGCTCTTGCCAGAAGCTGGTGTCCTCGAACGCGTAGGACACGCTGAGCGGTTGATCGAAGGTGGCTTCGCGCGCCTTCATCAACCGGATCAGCGAACCGGCATCGCGGCGCTTGAGATCAAAGCTGTTCTTCTTCAGCCAAGTCTTGAGCCGTGTTGCATCATCAGTTGACACGCCATCGGCCATTGCCTTCGCCAGGATGCGCTCCCACGTGCGATCCTTGTAGTAGATCGCCATCGCGCTCTGCAGCACGCGCCGGCGCGCGTCGTTCGACAGCACGCCCTTAGCCCCCGCGCGCGACAGGTTGGCGCGCACATTGACCAGCGCCTCGGTGACCGATGGGTATCCCAGCTCCGGCGGCCCGTGCAGCACCGCGACCTCGGCATCGTCGATCAGCGTGCCGCGCCGATACGCGCGATAGATCACGCCCGCTCCGACCATGCCGAACGACCACAGTTCCGCCGCCCGTAGCGCGCCCATGCTGGCCGCGCCGAATACGTGGATGCCTTCCGACATCGCCCACAGGATTTCCTTGTGCCAGACCGCGGGCTGGGCCTCGAAATAGCCGTCGATCAGGCCGATCGCGCGCGGCCCCTGGCGCGCGGCGCGATAGATGTCGCCCTCCGCCGCCGGCGGGAGATAGGTGATCCCGGGAACCGAAGCGTCAGTGCGATCGAGGGACGGCCCGGCAAAAACCGCAATGGTCATGTCAAACTCTGTTGGAAGCGCAATGCGCGTTCCCCCAGAGCATAATCGGGCGCATCCTCCGGGTCGAGTTCGAGCCCAGGGACCATCAGCCGCACCACCGGAATGCCGAATTCCTTCTTGGTCAGGTCGACCACGCAGACATGCTCGGCGCCGACCGCCTTCACGCGCTCCAGCAGGAACGCGAGGTCGGAGTCGAAATCGCCGCGCGCCAGGTCCGGAATCTCGTCGAACCGGCGCGCCGGGATCCGGTTCTCCCACAGCTTGTTGGCGAACTCCATGACGCGCTGCTTCGCCGGCTCGTCGTAATCATGGCGCTTCAGATCATCGCGCGAACCGGAGATGTAGGTGAGCCGCGACTGCGCCGCCTCGGTCACGGCGCGGGACAGCGCGATACCGCGCGCGAGATGGCAGCCCGCGCCACAGAACGAGCCGAGCGGCATCCGCGTGTTGCCAGGTCCCTCGCGCAGGCGCACGAAAAAGGCCGGCACGCCGACGTCGCTGGTCATGTCCCAGACCGACAGCATCATCCTGGCCTCGGTCAGCCGGTCGATCAGCGTGCGGCAATAGGGATCGTCGACGGTTTCGAGGTCGAGCCGGGTCGCGGCCCGACCGGCGCGCGGCCGCAGCGCCCATAGCGCGTTGGCGTCGCGCTCGATGATCTCGTAGACCCCGGCGCAGATCGCTTCCAGGCGGTTGTTGCCGGAGGCAAGGCCGTTGCTGCAGACCGGGAAATCGCCACTGCTCTCGTGCTCGCGCACCTCGCGGCAATCGGTGTGGATGAGGTCGTACGGCACCCAGATCGGCTTGCCGTCCAGCAGGTCCTCGGCCTCGATCCACGGCAGCTCGGTGCGGTCGCTGGCGGCGAAGTCGTTCGACTGCGGCACGATGCCGAGGTCCACCACGCGGCGGTCCTTTGCCAGCTCGCGGCGCGCGGCGACCGGAACCGGCAGGTCGATATGCTCGCCATGGAAGGTCTCCGCCGCCTCCATGAAGCCGGAGGCGCGCGCGGCGTCGAGGTCGAGGCCCTTGCCCTGCGCCACCGACAGCGCGCGCGAGTTTGGACGGCACGCCATGATGACCGGGATGCCGATGTAGTCGAGGCCGGTGACGTCGGCTAGGCGCGTGATCCCCATCGGGCCAGCAAAAACGCGAAATCGCGCCAGCGTTTCCGCTGGCGCGACTGCTCGATGTGTTCCGCGCAAATACGCCTTGGGCGCGGCCCGGTTACCTAACTCCACGTCGCAAGCAGTGGATCAGACAGCTTGCGGATGGATGGCGCGCGCTGAGCGGGTGCACTGCCGGCTCTGGCGGGCGCACTGACGGCTCTGACGAGCGCACTGACGGCTTTGACGCACGCACTGGCGGCCAGAACGTGCAGTGATGGCGCGGGCGTTGCGGTCGTCTTCGCTTTCACCCAATTCCATCGCGAAGTCGCCGGTCGCTCCGAGCGCACTCAATTCTTTTTCCAGCATCCCGAGAACTTCAGTCCCGCCATCCTCCAGCGGGCTGCCGATCGCTTCCGCAGGAATCAAATAATGGCGGCCGCGAATCTTCACCAGAATGTCGCCGACGGTAGCATCCCCCTCCAGGGATTGTGTCCGATCTACCATGCTCCCCTCCTCGCTGTAAAAACATGGTTAGAGAATACTTTACGAGCCAACCTCTCGTTAACAACTTAATAACCATACGGACAGGTTGTTACAAGTCAAGGTGGTTGACGCCACAGGAGTTAAATTTTTCAACCTGTGGTGAGCCTGTCATAGATCAAAAGGAATAGTTGCACCGACTCTGCGGACTTAAGTCCCGGCGAACCATCGCAGTGCTGTCAGAAATGCGGTCGGATTCTCGAACATCGGCATATGGCTGGCGCCCGGAATGACCGAGACCTTGGCGTCCGGGGTCAGGGACGCAAAGGCGCGGTTGGCCGCCGGCGTCGATTCATCGAACTCGCCACACAGGAACAGGCATGGCACCTGGACCTGCGCGAGCAGCGGACTCGCGTCGTAGTCCTTCAGCAGACCCGTGCAGGCGAAGGCGCCTTCGCCCCAGAGCGTGCGGTAGAGCGTGCCATTCATCTTGCGGAACAGGCTGGCGACTTCCGGCGGCTCGGTATTGGTCCGGCAGAAATGCCGCTTCATCAGGAGACGCAGGGCCACCTGGTAGCCGGGATCGCTGGTGGTGCCCTCGGCCTCGTGGCGCTCCAGCGCGATCTGTACGTCCGGCGGCAAAGACGCACGATGGGCGAGATTGTCGGCGATCCAACGCGCCGCGCTAATCAGCGGCGAGGCCAAGATCGCGCCTTGCAGGCCGGCGGGATTGCGGGCGGCGTACTCGACCGCGATCAGCCCGCCCCACGAATGGCCGAGGATCATGCAACGGTCGATCTCCAGCGCGGCGCGGAGGGCGTCCACCTCCGCGACGAAGCGCTCGACCGTCCAGTTGCGCGCATCGCCCGGCTTGTCCGAGTCGCCGCAATCGAGCTGGTCGTAGAGAACAATGGTGCGCTCTTCGCTCAGCCGGGTGAGCGGCAGCAGGTAGTCGTGCGAGCCGCCGGGGCCGCCGTGGATTCCGATCAGCGGTACGCGCTGCGACCTGAGATGGCGGACACCATCCATGCGCCACCAGATGCGCCCGCCAGGCGCATCGGCATAGCCGGTCCGCTCGGGGCCGGTCGGGGTGATGCTGGCAGCCAGCATGCGCACTGTCCCCACTCTGGAGTCTCGCTGCCTTCGTAGCGGCGAAATGCGCCGAGACTATGGCGGGCTCAGTGTTGTCTCTGACCGCCGATCGCCTGCGCTGCCGTGAACCCGGAGCGAATCGCGCCTTCGATGGTAGATGGCCAACCTGTGTCAGTCCAATCACCGGCCAGGAACATGTTGTGATGCTGTGTCACAGGGCCGGGCCTTCGGCGCAGCTGTGCGGGCGTGGCAGCGAAGGTGGCGCGCTTCTCTTTCACGATGCGCCATTGTGGAATCGGCGTCGCGCCAAGATCCAACGCACGCTGCGCGTCGCGCCAGATCGTTTGGGCGAGATCCTCCGCCGCGCGGTCGATCAAATGCTCCGCCGCGCTGATGGTGACAGAGACATGACCCGGCTTCACGAAAACCCACTCCGCGGTGCCGCCGATCACGCCAAGGAAACTGTTCGGTGCCGCGTTGGCAGGCTCGATCCGGTAGTGCGCGTTGACGATGCCGCGGAACTCGGTGGGAGCGACCAGGTCGGGCAGCAGGTCGACCGCCACCGGGGCGTTGACCGCGAGCAGCACCGCCTCGTCGGCCGCCACGTCCACCTGCCCCTTGGCGCCGAAATCGAGCGAGGCGACGGCGCCGGCCGTGACGGCCAGGCTGCGCAAGCGATGGCCGAAGGACACCTGCGCCCCCCGCGCCGCCAGCAGGGCCAGGGCCGGATCGACCAGGCTCTCCGATAGCCCCTCGCGCGGCAGCAGAGCATGGAGCGCCGCGCCACCCCGCCCGAAGGTCTCAGCGAACAGGTACCACAGCAGCCGCGCCGAGGCTTCCTCCGGCTGGGTGTTGAGCGCGGCGACGGTCAGCGGCCGCCACAGCCGGTCATAGAGCACCGAGTCCGGCAGCACCGCCCGTACCGTCTCGTCGAGGCCGGCGCCGCGCAGCTTCAGGGCCTGCAGGTAGTTCCAGGCGTGGGAGCCGGCAACCCGTCGGTCCGCCAGCAGGGTCCACCACGGCAACCGGTGATCGGTCGGGCGGACCGACCAGCGTTCGCCGGTTCTGAGATCGACGAACGGAAATTCCGCCAGGTCGCGCGCGATGAAGGTCGCGGCCGCCCCGATCTCCGCCACGTAGGCCATGGCGGCATCGTTGCCGGAGACCACCAGGTGGTTGCCGTTGTCGACCCGGCAGCCGAGCTCGGCATCAATGTAAGAGCGGCAGCGGCCGCCGGCATTCTGCGCCGCCTCGTACAGCCGCACATGCGCGCCCTGCTTGGCGAGGCGGACCGCCGCGGCCAGCCCGGCTAGGCCGGCGCCGATCACATGGACCCGGCGCCCTTGCATGGAGCCGGCAGCACTCACAGGAAGCCGTACCGGAAGGCGAGCCAGAGCTTCTGCCACTTCGGCAGCGAGATGCGCGCGAACGGATCGCGCCAGTCGGCCAGGATCAGGCGATCCAGGATCGCGCGATAGACCCCGCCCATGATCGCGGCCGGCCGCATCGGCCCCTTGGCGCAGGCCGCCATCGCGACATGAGCGCCGGCGAAATGCTGCCGTGCGCGCCGGGCCAGCGCCTGGCAAACCTCGTTCAGCTTCGGATGCGCGACGACCTTCATCGGGGCGCGATCGGTGATGCCGCAGCCGTCGAGCAGTTCGCGCGGCAGGTAGAGCCGGCCGCGCTCCGCATCCTCGCCCAGGTCGCGCAGGATGTTGGTGAGCTGCAATGCCCGGCCGAGATGATAAGCGACATCGTCGGCCTGCGGCTCGGTCGCGCCGAACGCCCGCACCGACAGGCGGCCGACCGCACTCGCCACCCGGTCGCAATAGAGGTCGAGCGTGTCCATCGGCGGGGCGACGATGTCCTCGACCGCGTCCATCTCCATGCCGTCGATCACCGCCAGGAAGTCTTCGCGCCGCAGATTGAACTGCTTGACGCAGGGCAGCAGCGCCGTGGCGATCGGGTGCTGCGGGGAGCCGTCATAGAGCTTCGCGATCTCGCCGCGCCAGCCTTCCAGCCTCCGCTTCTTGTCGTCGATCTCCGCCGGCTCGTCGGCGATGTCGTCGACCTCGCGGCAGAAGGCGTAGATCGCGAACATGGCGTCGCGCCGCGCCTGCGGCAGCAGCCGCATCGCCGAATAGAACGAGGTGCCGGACGCCTGTACCTTGGCCGCGATGTCCGACTGCAGCGCGGCCATTTGCGCAGTCACGGCGCCATTGCCGCTCATGACACGCGCTTCGGCTTCGGCGTCGCCAGCGCCCAGGCGATGCCCTGGATCGCGCACCAGGCGACCGCGGGTTTCTTCAGCTTCACCCGCTCGGCCAGCGGATCGCGCCGGCGCAGATGACCGATCAGCGTGTCGGCCAGGCGCACAATGGTCGCGCTCTCGCAGCGCAGGCGCGTGTCGCGCAACGCCCCAGGCAGCTTGCGTGCGCGCTGCATCAGCACGTCGGTCTCGTCAAGCAGGCGATCGAGCACGCGGCGCAGCGCCGGCGAGCAATTCGCCTCGGCCAGCGCCTCGACGCCGATCCCCTCGGCCGCAAGATGATCGAGTGGCACATAGACCCGGTTCATCTCCAGATAGTCGTCCTTGCAATCCTGCAGGTGATTGATGACCTGCAGCGCGTCGCACAAGGCGTCCGAGTAATGCTTGCCCGCCGGATCCTCGCCATGCACGTCGAGCAGGTAGCGCCCGACCGGCGATGCCGAATAGCGGCAATACTTCATCAGGTCGGCCCAGTCGTCGTAGCGCAGCTTGGTCGCGTCCCAGCGGAACGCGATCAGCAGGTCGGTGCAATCGACCGCGGGTACGTTCGTCGCCTTCAGGCTTTCGCGCATCTCCGCCGCAACCGGAACGTCGCGCCGTGCCGGATCCTTGAGCACAGCCTCCATCGCGTCGAGGCGCGCGACCTTGTCCTCCGGCGCAAGCGCGGGATTGTCCACGATGTCGTCGGCCATGCGGGCCCAGCGATAATAGGCGTGCACGTGCGGGCGCAGGGCGGGCGAGATCAGCGCGGAGCCGACCGGGAAATTCTCGGCGCCCTTGTCCTTGCCCGACGGTGTCGCGATATCCAAGGCGGCCTCGCTCATCGCACTCACACGACCTTCTGGGCCTGCACGCGGCCCTTCCACTCGCCGCCGCGCCCCATCAGGTGCCGGCGCGCGGAATCGACGGTGGCCGCCAGATAGAACAGAGCCGTCAACGGCAGCAGCGGCGCCCACCACACCGGCTGCCGATAATAGATCAGAGTCGGCAGGTAGGTCAGCGCCATCAGCGCCCAGGCCGCAAGGCCGAACACGCGCACGCCGAAGTCAGGCTGGATCGCGAGCAGCGGCGGCGCCAGGAAGGTCAGCGCCATGCCGGCGACGCACCCGACCAGAATGAGCAGCGAATGCTGAAGCTGCGTGAAGGCCGAGCGCGCGATCAGGCGCCAGATGTCGCCCCACGCCGGATAGCCGCGCAGCGAGCGCACGCCGTCGGCGAGGCCGAGCCAGATGGCCCCTTGCTTCTTCAGCACCTTGCCCAGCGCGCAATCGTCGATCAGCGCGTGCTTGATCGCCGCGATGCCGCCCGCCGCCTTCAGCGCCTTGCGCTGCACCAGCATGCAGCCGCCGGCGGCGCCCGCCATCTTCTTCTTCGGATCATTCACCCAGGCGAAGGGATAGAGCATCTGGAAGAAATAGACATAGGCCGGGATCAGCGCGCGCTCCGCGAAGGTGTCCGTCTTCAGCCGCGCCATCAGCGAGGTCAGCGCGAGTTTGCCGGCCTCCGCCCGCGCGACCAAGCCGCGCAGGCTGTCCGTGTCATGCGCGATGTCGGCATCGGTCAGCCAGACATACTTGGCGCCGGCGGAGAAATCCTCGATCTCCGCCGAGCCCTGGTGCACGGCCCACATCTTGCCGGTCCACCCTTCGGGCAGCGGCTTGCCGGAGATCACGCGCACACGGTCCGCTGCACTCAGCTCGTCAGCCGTGCGCCGCACGATGTCGGCAGTGCCGTCGCTGCTCTGGTCGTCGACCAGGATAATGCGCAGCTTGCCGGGATAGTCCTGCCGCAGCAACGAACCCACGGCTTCGGCCACCACCGGCGCTTCGTTGCGCGCAGGCACCACGGCGCAGACTTCCGGCCAATGCTTCGGCCCTTCGGCGGACGTTGTGCCCTGGGCCTTAGCCGGCCGCTCGCGCCAATAGCGGCCGTGCAGCAGCACCAGATAGACCCAGATGCCGAGCACCAGGCCGGAGATGAGGATGACCGCTTGGTTCATGGGGCAAGCTATAGCCAGGAACCCACGGCCCTGCCACCCCCAAAAACGGCGCGTTATCGCCGCGCGAACGCGGTCGCCAGCAGGACGCCCAGCGCGGCCAGAATCGCGCCGATCGCGATGCGCAGGGTGGGCCATTCGCCGACCACCGGGATCGCCAGCAACATCGCCGAGAGCGGCAGCAGCGCCGTGAAGGAGGAGGCGCGCGTCGCGCCAAGGATCGCGACCGCGCGGGTATAGACCAGCAGTGCGACAATGCCGGTGATCGGCCCTTGATAGATCAACTGGACCCAGAACTCCGTCGCGCTGGCCTCCCACAGCCGCTGTCCCGGCAGCAGCAGATAGATTGGAAGGAACAGGATGGCGGAGATCACCATGATGATCGCAGTCGCGTGCAGGGCATCGACGCCGGCGCGCCGCGCCTCGATCGTGTAGGCCGCCCACATGATCGCCGACACCAGGCAGATACCATATCCGGCCAGTTGCCAGCCCACCGCCTGCAGCAGCGCAGGCACCACGATCGTGGCGACGCCCGTGACGATGAGGCCCAGCCCGATGCGCGCGATCCAGCCGACTCGCACGCGCACCGTGAAGGCCGAGATCAGGGCGACGAACAGCGGGATGGTGCCGGGGATCAGCACGCCGGCCTCCGCCGCAGTCGCCAGCGCCAGCCCGTGCGACGCCAGCAGCACATAAGGCGCGCCGGCGCAGATCACGATGAGCGCGAGGCCGCGCCAGCCGAACCGATCCAGCGTGAGCCCGCGCCGCCACAGCACCGGTAGCAGGATCAGCCCCGCCGACCCGAAGCGCAGCGCGGACAAATCCTCCGCGGTGAGGGTGCTGGTTACCGCCACCCGGGTGATCACCAGCCAGCCCGACCAGATCGCCACCGCCAGCAGCGCCAGCCCGCAGCCGACCAGGCTCCGGACAGCATGGCCCGCCTCGGCCTCAACCGGCCGACCCTGCGCTAGTCCCGGCTCCGTCACGCCCCCTCGCTTTCCTCCCGACAGTGCCTGCTGCCCTGCCTGCCGCGATGGCCGGAAGGCGACCATTTTCGCTCTCACAAAGACGGGAGCCGGCAGGACGGCAATCCAGCAGCGCCAAATACACACTATTGGAACAATGGCTTAAGGAACCTGTCGCGAAACCCTTGACTCCTTAGGTTGCTTTGCCTAGTTTGTGAGTGATCGCTCACTCACGTTCAGAGAGGAATGGACTGTGCCAGCCGATGCCACACGCCGCCGCCTCCGCACTGCCGCGCTCGAACTGTTCGTCGAGCAGGGCGTGGTCGAGACCACGACCCGGGACCTGGCCAAGAAGGCCGGTATCGCCGAAGGCACGATCTACCGTCACTTCGAATCCAAGGACGATCTGGTCCGGGACCTTTTCTGCGACCACTACGTCCGCTTCGGCGCCGACCTGAATCGCATCCAGGCCGAAACCGCCGGCGGCATCGATGCCAAGCTGCGCGCGATGATCGACTTCATGTGCCGGCTATATGACGAGGAGCCGACACTCTATCGCTTCCTGTTGCTGGTGCAGCACGCCGCGCTGCCGAACATCCGCACCGCGCCCACCAGCCCCGCCGTAATCTTCCGGGGTCTCATTTCCCGTGCCATTGAACAGGGCGAGATTCCCGAACAGAATCCCGCCCTCGCTGCCTCCATGGTATTGGGCGCGATCATTCAGCCGGCCCTTTCGCTGATCTACGGCAGCCTCACCGGCACGATGTCCAATTTCGCCCCTGCGATCGCCAGCGCCTGCTCCGCGCTGCTGCGGGCACCGCGACAGCACCTTCGCGCTGCGTAGCCGCCGCAAACGCACGACATCGAATGGGACGGAGGAGCAATCGCATGATTCACGACGATCTCCATTTCATGCCGCCGACGACGTCGTTCATGTTCGACGACAGCCGCCACCAGGAGCGCATGGATCGAAGGTACCGCTACCAGCGGCACGTCTTCGATCTGTCGCGCAAATTCATCCTGTTCGGCCGCGAACGGGCGATTGCAGCGCTGCGCCTTGGCGAAGCGCACTCGGTCCTGGAAATCGGATGTGGCACCGGACGAAACTTAAAGCTCATGGCCGAGGCGTACCCGGCGCTGCGCCTGACCGGTACCGATATCTCGGGCGAGATGCTGAAATCCGCACGCGCCAACCTTGTGCGGGCGCGGCTCGACAATCGCGTCAGCCTGCAGCAAGGCGACGCGGCCACCCAGCCGATCGCAGGCAAATCCCAGCGCGTCCTCATGTCCTACAGCCTGTCGATGATGCCGGACTGGCGTCGCGCCCTCGCCATTGCAATCGACGCGGTGGAGTTGGGCGGCATCCTGGCGATCGTCGACTTCGGCAATTTCGGTGGCCTGCCGGATTGGCTGGCGGAGGCCTGCATCGAGACACTGTCGCGCCAAGACGCCCCGCCCTGCCTCGAGTTGCCGCAGGAGCTGCACCGGCACGCATCCTCGCGCGCCATCTCGGTGCACCATGAATACGCCCTCGCCGGGTTCTATCAGCTTGCCATCATCGAGCGGGCTCCCTGACCGGGCGTGCGAGCATCGACGCGCTGCTGTAGCGCCGTCCCAGCCTATTGATATGGCGTGAAAATACTGCGCCACCGTGACGCGGGCCGAAGCCGCCTTGGCAGGTCAGTTGCACTGACTTTGCCTCAAAAACTAACCCAATTTTAAGACCTTTCCCGCAGGTTAAAACGATACAAAAACGGTGGCGTCAGAAGCCCCATGAACTCGCTGTCAGGCCCATTTCCGGGCGAACTGAATGAGGCTGCGACCGCGGTTCGGCGGGCGCTGCTGCTTACCGTTCGCCAGGATGATTTCGCCGCGATCGACAGCGCCCTGGCGGCGCTGGGCCGGTCGCCGGCCGAGCGCGTCGACAGCGGCGACAAGGCCATCGCCGTCCTGCGCAGCGGCGGCTTCGACCTCATGATCGTGGATCTTGTGCGCGACGGCATGGCGCACCTGGCCGCGATCGAGCGCCTGCGGAGCGATCCGCTGCTGTCCAGCATCGTGTGCGTTGCGATCAGCGCCGACGTCGAGAGCACGCCGACCCAGAAGGCCATCGAGATCGGCATCGACGATGTCCTGCGCGAGCCGTTGGACCGCTCGGTGGCGCGGCTCTGCTTCTCCGCCTGCCTCGAGCGCCGCAAGCTGCGCGACGATTCCCTGCAATACTGGATGGCGACCGCCAGCGACGAGACCGACGACCATGGGCGCGCCCTGCTCGACGCGCTGCCAGAAGCGGTGGTCGCGCTGCGCCAGGACGGCGCCATCGATCTTGCCAACGCCGGCGCGGAACGCATGTTCGGGCTTAGCGGCGGCGCGCTGATCGGCACCCCATTCTCCGCCTTGGTGTCGCGCGCGGTGGACGACGGCCGCGGCAATACCTGGACGCCGGAAACTCTGGAAGATCTGCGCGGGCCGTCGATGGCGATCCTGCGCCTGCCCGGCGGGTTCAGCCGGCCGATCGAGATCCTGTGCAATCCCTACAAGCGCTTCGGCCGCAACCTCATCGCCTGCGTGCTGCGCGAGGTCGATTGGGTCACCAAGCAACAGGGCGCGCCGGCGGTTCCGGTTCACAACGCGGTGCAGGGCGAAGGCCCCAACGGCCTGCGCGCCAATGCCGAGCTGCTGCACGAGCTGGCCAAGGAAGTGACCACGCGGCTCGACCTCATCGGACGCAACATCAACATGATGACCGACGAGGTGTTCGGCCCGGTCGGCGTCGCCATCTACAAGAGCTATCTGTCGGAAGCGGTCAGCGGCATCGACCAGGCGCGCGCGCTGCTCGACGGCGCCGCTCATCCGGACAAGGAACGGCGCAAGGACAGCAACGCCGAGACCGCGCTGCGCGAACTGGTGATGGAGATCCTCGCCAAGCGCCAGCCCAACGCCGAGCGTCGCCGCATCGCGATCGAGACCGAGATCGAATCCAGCGCCGCCCTGGTGCACCTGCCGCGCCGGCTGCTCGGCAAGCTGATCGAGGCACAGCTGGATTTCGCGCTGGGCTGCGTGGAGCATGGCGGAGGGATTGTGCTGCGCGCACAATGCGGCTCCGACGATCGCCTGCTGCTCACCATCCAGACCAGCGGCTGCGGCCAGCCCGCGGCCGAGATCCTGACAGCCGCCCGCGAGCCGACCGACCGCAAATCGGCGCAGCGCCCGCTCACCATCGCCTGGGGCGCCCTGCGGTCCGCCGCGAAGGTGCTGGACGGCGTCGCCGAAATCGACCTCGCCGAGAACAAAGGCGCCATGCTGGTCGCCATCCTCCCGCAACGGCGCAAGTCGGATAAGGACTAGCTCGCCCGCGCGATCATCTCGACCGGCGCGATGGTGCCGCGTTCCAGCGTCGCCATGACGTTGGCGAGGCGCTCATGCCAAACGGGCCCCATCAGCACGTGGATGCCGAGCGGCGGCGCGCCACGGGCGGCCGCCGTCTCGCGCATCTCACGCGCCAGCTTGAGCACGAATGCGCGCCGATTCTCCTCGCGCTCGATCTTGAAGCCGGCTTTGCCGAGCAGCCGGCGATAGGTTGCCGGCGTCTCGACGAAGCTGGTCTCGGCGGTCTCAGCCCACGGCATGGGATAGGGCAAGTCGCCCTCGTCCGCCCGCATCACATCGTAGACACAGAACAACGCGCCGGACTTCAACACCCGCCGCACGTTATCGAACAGCCGTGCCTTGTCTGCGATGTTCATGCCGACATGGATCAGGGTCGCGGCATTGAAGCTGCCGCTGTCGAACGGCAAGTCGAGCGCGCTGCCTTGGCGGAATGACGCCAGTTTGGACAGCCCGCAACGCCGGGTCAGCTCGGTCGCGACCTGGACGAATTCATCCGTCAGGTCGATGCCGGTGACGTGGCAGCCCCGCGCTTCCGCAAAGAAGCGGGCCGGACCGCCGATGCCGGAGCCGACGTCCAGCACCCTCATGCCCGCTTGGAGGTCGAGATCATCCGCCAGCGCGGCGGTCGCCGGGCGCCAGCCGAGATGGAACTCGTCGGCGGCCATGATATCCGTCGTCGTCAAATGGTCGGGATCCTTGCCCATCGATCTCAACGCATCGAAGATCGCCTGCTGCAATGACCCGTGGGTGTAGTAGCCGGCGACCTGTCGCTCCGTATCCATCTGCGCCTCCTCGTGTCAGCGCTTGCGCGCCAGCAGGATGCCGTCGTCTGCCGACAGCAGGCAGAAATCCACGCGGTCATCGTCCTTGATCTTGAGGTTGAGCGCGCGCAGGGCGTCGGTATCCTTGTCGTGCTTGTCCGGATCGGCGACGTCGCCGCTCCACAGCATGTTGTCCAGCACCATCAGCCCGCCTTGCCGTAGCAGCTTCAGGCAGCCTTCGTAATAGGCGTCGTAGCCGGTCTTGTCGGCATCGACGAACGCCATGTCGTATGTCCCGGCCGCACCATCCTTCAGCAGCGCCGCGATCGTCTCGCCTGCGGGAGCGAGGCGCAGGTCGATCTTGTGTGCGACGCCTGCCTGCTGCCAGTGCTTGCGGCCGACCGCGGTCCACTCCGCGCTCACATCGCAGGCGACGATCCGCCCCTCCTCCGGCAGCACGAGCGCCATGGCCAGCGAGCCCGAGCCGGTGAAGGTGCCGACCTCGATCACGCGCTTGGCGCCGGTCAGCTTGATCAGTAGCTGCAGCAGGGCATCGGCCTCGGGCCGGCTCATCATGCCGGAACCGGGCAGCTTGCGCGTTTCCGCGCGCAGGGCCTGCTGCGCCGGCATTTCCCGCGACATCCGCTCGTCGATGAAGCGGGTGACCATTTCGGCCGAACTCAGACGCTGTGCCATCGAAACTCCTTTGTGTAGGGACCGTCACCAATCCGTCACGGGCCGACTGTAGACTGTGAGGATGATATGGGTCTTCCGACTCGCTGATCAATCCGGGGCGCCATGGCTGGCATGAGGCTAGGCATACTCGCCCGCACCATGAACCCCCTCACCTATGCCGATCCTACCGCGCCGATCCTGGAGCGCACCCTCATCAATCTGATCGAGGTGATCGGCGGACGCTCGACGCTGGTGAAGCTCTATGAGCATTGGCGCGCGCAATGGCCGCTCAGCGGCATGTCGCTGTGGTCGAGCGCGCTCTACTGGCTCGGCGTGTCGCTGCAGATGGGTGGCGAAGCATGGCCCCCTCCGGTGCGACGCGACGAGCGCCTGGTCGTGATCGCCAACCATCCCTATGGCCTGCTGGACGGCATCGCGATCTGCGCCTTGGCGGAGAAGCTCGGCCGGCCGTTCAAGATCCTGGCGCACAGCCAACTCATGCGGGTGCCGGAGCTGATCCCCTATTTCCTGCCGATCGATTTCAACGAGACCGAAGACGCGGTGCGCAACAACATCGAGGCGCGGCGCCGCGCGCTCGATGCGCTGCACGCCGGCGAGACCATCGTGATCTTCCCCGCTGGCGGTGTCTCGACTGCGCCGCTCAAGCTGCCGCTCAAGCAGTTCGCCCGCGCCAACGACCTGCCGTGGAAGAATTTCGCCTATCGCCTGATCCGCTCGGCCGAGGCCACGGTGCTGCCGCTCTATTTCGTCGGTCAGAACGGCCCGATGTTCCATGCCGCCAGCCGGGTCAGCATGGCGTGGCGCATCGCGCTGCTGGTGGGCGAACTCAACAAGCGGCGCGGCAAGCCCCTGCAGGTGCGTGTTGGGCGTCCGATCGCCTGGTCGGAGATGGCTGCAATCCCGTCCGCCGCCCTCGCCATGCGCGAGCTGCGCCGAAGGGTCTATGCGCTCGGCCTCAACCAGTAGGGGTTAGGCGTCGGCCGCACTACTCAACCTTGAGTTCGATTGGATACGGGTACGATAGGTGAAGGAACCTATCCGTATTGCTCCCCGTTACAATGAATGACACGATGCGTTTGACGGGAGTGCAGCGTCTCGAGGATTCAATGGTCTTTAAGACGCATATGATGGGCTTCAATCCGCCGCTGTTGCAGCGCCCGGTCCTTGAACAGGAACTGGATGCGCTGCCGGCCTCGGCTTCGCCGTCACTCTACAGCCTGCTGAAATTCTGGTCCGACACTGCCGGCGGCGACACCGTGCCGAGCCGCGAGCGGCTCGATGCCTTCACGTTGCGGCCGTGGCTCGGCCACATCAGCATCTACGAAGCGGTCGATGACGGAGACGATTTCCGCATCCGGCTCGAAGGCACGTCGATCGTCGCCATCACGGGCGAGGATTGGACCGGCAAGCGCGCCAGCGACGTCGACGCCAAGTATGGCTGCCATATCGCCGACTTCATGCGCGAGATCGCGCATACGCACAAGCCCATGGTCCACACCATGCGCGTGTTCCAGAACGAGGTGGAGTTCATCACGCGCCTGTTGCTTCCCGTGCGCTCGCGCCTAGGCGGCCCGGTCGATCAGGTCTTCCTGGTGATTTACGTCGATCCGCAGCAAGCCGCCGCCTGATCCGAATTCCGCTCAGCCCGCTTCCACCTGGCGCACGAATGCATCCGCTTGATGCTGCAGCTCGGTCGCCTTGGTCGCGAGGTTGTTGGATTCATCCAGCAGCAAGCCGGCGGCGCGGCCGGTCTCCTCGACCGTCTCGGTGACGACGCGGATGCTCTGGTTGACGTTGCCGGTGCGCTCGGCGGCGCGCTGGGCGTTGGTGGAGATTTCCTGGGTCGCGCTCGCCTGCTCGCGGATCGAGTGTGCGATCTGGCCGGCGATGTCGTTGATCTTGGCGATCGACGCCTTGATGCCGCTGACTGCGCCGACCGCGGTCGAGGCAATGCCCTGCATCGAGGCGATCTGGCCGGTGATTTCCTCGGTCGCGCGCGCGGTCTGGCTGGCCAAGCTCTTCACTTCGTTGGCGACCACCGCGAAGCCCTTGCCGGCTTCGCCGGCGCGCGCCGCCTCGATGGTGGCGTTGAGCGCCAGCAGGTTGGTCTGGCTGGCGATCTGGTTGATCAACTCGACGATGCCGCCAATGCCTTCAGCCGCGCGGGCGAGGCCGTTGATGGTCTCGGTCGCGCTGCCGACCTGGCTGAAGGCCTGCTCCGACGCGGCCGTGCTCTCGCGCATCTGACGGTCGATCTCGTTGATCGAGGCGGTCAGCTCCTCGGCCGCGGTGGCGACCAGCGAGACGCTGCTGTTGGAATCGTCGGTGGCACTGGCCGCGGTGTCAACTTCCGAGCGCGAGCTCATGGTGGCGGACTTCAGGGTCTGCGCGTTGGTTTGAACAGTCTTGGCGGATGTCAGCACCACGTCGACGATGCCGGCGACGCTGGCGGTGAAGGTGGCAGCAAGGTTATGCAGCGCTTGCCGGCGTTCATTGGCCGCCGCCCTGTCCGCCGCCTCGCGCTGGTGGCGCAGCTGCTCGACCTCGTGCAGCTGGCTCTGGAACGAAGCCACCGCGCGGCCGAGGGTGCCGATCTCGTCGCGGCGGTCCTGCGCCGGAATCGCGACATCGAGCTGGCCGTCAGCCAGCTTGGCGATCGTGCCCGCCATCGCCGCCAGCGGCCGGCTGACGATGTGCCAGATTGCCGCCAGCAAGCCGGCGATCAGCGCGCCGGCGATTGCCGCGGAGATGCCGATGCCGATCCACAGATGCTCGCCGATCTCCGAGATCAGCGCGTCGTTGGTCCAGGCTAGCGCCAGGGTGCCGACGCGGCGCGCCTGGTCGCCGGCGCCATCCATGATCGGAACGAAAGCGATGAACTGCCCGGCGCTCTTGCGGATGAAGACCTTGCCTTCTTCCACCGTCGGCTTGGCCTCGGGCATCAGGGCGTTGAGGTCGACCGGCGCCGCGTTGGCATGGGCGCCGGACGACAGCACCGCATCGTCGATGCCATAGACCGCGATTGCGCTGAGCGCGGACGCATTGGATTCGAGATAGCGGGTGTAAACCTTGGCGATCGCCTCGCCCTTCTTGAACTTGACGCCGCCGACCGCCTGCGCCGCGATCATGTCGGCGATCGCCAGGCGGTTGTTGTCGACCGTCTCTAGCACCAGGTCACGCTGGGATACCGACTGATAGGCCAGCACCGCGGCAAAGCCGAGGCCGAGGCCGACGAAGACCGTCAAGGCGATCTTGCGTCCGATGGTCCAGAACCGCTTCTTGGCGTCGTTGGTCATACGCGCGAACCTTGCAATCAAAAGCGTACAGCAGAATCGAGGACGGGCTCAGGGCCCGTCCTCGATCACTGCCGGCGTTACTGCATCATCAGGCCTTCGGCATCGAGGCCGACAGTGACGACGCCGATCGGCTGGCCGCTGGCGGGATCCACCACGGTCATGCTGGACTGCACCTGGAACTTCTGGGTGGAGCTGTCCTGCTCGACTTCGTCGACGAAGACGGTATTGGCGCCTTTCGGGAAGGTGTTCTGGTACTTCGGCTCGTCGCCCTGCCAGTAGTCGCTGGTCGCGTCGCAGATGCCGACGTTGAGGCCCTTGTTGTCCATGATGATGACTTCAGTCACCACGCCGCCGGCACCGGAGCACCAGCTCTTGGCCTTGGTCGACGCGGAGCTCGCCATCACCTGGTCGATCAGCGGATGCGCGGCGGCGCCGACTTCGGCGCGCCACTGCTTGTCGAGCGCGTCGATCTTGCCCTGGTCAAAGGCGGCGTTCGATGCATTGGCAGCGGACAGAGCGGCGACGACGTCGGCGTCGGCGACCCACTGCGCCACCTGGCTCTTGGTGTAGTCCTCGGCCTTGGCCTTGATCTCGGCGGCATCGTCGGCGAAGGAAGTGGTGGACAGAGCAAACGACAGAGCTGCGGCGGCAACTCCGAACAGAAGCGAAGTCTTGTACATGGCTGCGGATTCCCCGGATGGGTTGTTGACGACGGTGGTCCAACCCGCAGCATTGCAAATGCAGTACTAAGAAGAGGTTTAACCAAGCCCGATTCGGCGCGGCTTCGCCGGGCGTGGGAACCACAATGCACGGACGCACGCTCGCTAGTACTTACGGCCTAGGGCCTGGCGAGTAAGTGCCGAACACCAGGATCCGGCTGACGCTGTCGCCGTCCTCCGACAGCGGCAGGAACAATGTCTCATCATCGGAGAAGCGGCCGTCGGGCGTGATATAAGGCGAATCGTCGTAGTGCGGCCGCTTTGTCCTCACCACCGTGTCGTAGCAGCCGAGCGCGTCGTCCAGCGACGGTCCGAAGAAGCCGTCGAGGACCGACTTGCCGGTCGGGTCGCGGCCGCGGATATCGACCTCCTTGGTGCCGACCAGGCGATACACATAGCGCCGTGCATCCGGCACAACCTCGACGATGGTGATTTGCGGCAGGAAGCGCGGAATCTCCACCGGATCGATGGCGCGGCGCGGCGGCAGGCGATCGCCTTCGCACTTCGATCGCCAATAGCCGTACATCCGTTTGATGGCATCGCTTGACCGCGCGAGCCAGTCCGGGTCTTGCATGCGGCGGCTCCGATCTCCCCTGCCATTATGTGGACCGAGCGGTTCACCGGCAAGGAAGCTGTTCCTTTGCCGTCAACCTATTCTGGATAGGTCCGGTTCCCTCGGACCGACGGGAGCACGGGCTACTCCGCGCTTTGCCTGAGCGCCTGCGCGCGGTCGACATGATAGCCGAAGCGGCTCGCCGCCTCCGCCGTTTCCTCCGCGATGATGGCGAGATCCTCGGCGCTGAAGCGCGGCCGGTAGTAGGTCGGCTGGTGCAGCCGCCCGGCCGCGTCGGTGAGGAACGGCTCGCGCGCCGGCAGCGCGCAATGGTCCAGCACCGCGCGCAAGGTCGCGTGCGGCGACGCGCACAGATCCTCGTAGCGCACTATCCGGATGGCGGGCCGCAAGGTCCACTCCCGTTCCATCACGTCGGCAATGTGGTGATGAACGTGCGCCCAGTAGCGCGCCCAGCCGCGCACCTCCTCACCGGCCCGCCAGAGCGCGACAATCTCCGCGGTGGTCGCGCCATCACCGATTCGGATCGGCCGCCGATCCTCGCCGAACTCGAAATGCCCGACGCGGCGCAGGTGCCGGCGCGCGGCGGGATTGTCGCGCTGGCCGTCGAGGAACAGGCGGTGCTGCTTCATCAGCGAGGCGATGTGCCAGACCGGGTCGCGCACCGGGATCACGAAGCGCGCGTCGGGGAACAGCTTCGCCAGATAGCCGATGCGCGTGACGTTGTAGTTGCCCTTGGCGACATAGCGGCGCCGGCCGCGCACCGCCAGCAGCTTGCGGACATGGTCGCGATAGAAGCGCTCGAACAGCGGATGATGCGTGGCGCCATCGAGCACGGCGCTCTGCGCCGTGTCATGCAGCTCGGGGAAGAACGCCATCCACAGCGGCTCCTCGAACGCCTCCGGACTTTCCGAAGTCACCGCGATGCCGTCGCCATGGCTGCGCTCGGCCGGCGCCTCCTGCTGGCGCGGCACCAGCTCCAGCCAGCGGTTCCAGGCGTAGGGCGTGAACAGCATCGGGAAATCGCGGTAGCGATGGGTCGCGACCTCCGGATGGCGCGCTAGAGTCTCCAACAGGATGGTGGTGCCGGAGCGCGCGAGGCCGGTGACGTAGACCGGCCGCTCGACCCGGACGTCCGCGAGCGAGCTTGCAACCAGATGCGTCTCCAGCCCGCCCAGCTTGATCCAGCGCAGGGGATGCCGCTCGATGTGGCCACCGAGCCGGTCCATCCAGGGCGCCACGTCGAAGCCCTTGGTCATGTCACGCGATCCGCGCGATGCGCATGATGAGCAGCGAGGCGATCACCAGCGCGGTCAGCGCCACCGCCAGCCAGGATCGCAGCCAGTCCGGACCGACCGGGAGATACTGCCGCTCCGGCAGCGCGATGGTGACGCTGTCGATCGGTCCTTGCTCCGGCAGATAGCCGGCCGGATTGCCGACGATCGCATGCCACCACTGGCGTTTTTCGATGCGCGTGATGGGCTCGGCGAGGGTCAGGTGCGCCACTTCGGCGCCGCCCTGGTCGCGCACTGCGATACTGCTATCAGCCTGCCACTGGCCGCTGAAGCGCGCGGGCTCGACCGAAACGGCCGGCGCCTGCCGGTCCTGCGGCAATTGGTAGCCATAGGCGCCGTCGAGCCACACCAGCAGCGCCAGCACCGGCAGCGAGGCGATAAGAGCCCCCGGGAACACCAGCCCGACGTGGCGCAGCGCCGCCTTCATGGATTGCCGCATCAGCGGCAATGCGCTCTCCAGGTCGCCGTCATGGGCGTTGAGCCGCCGCCGCGCATCCAGCGCCGCCGCCTTCGCCGCCGCGATGCGGCGTTGCGGCGACAGCCAGCGATAAAGCGTCAGCGAGACCGCCGCACCGGCGATCGCCCACAGGACCAGGCGCACCAACGGCGGCAGCGCGCCGAGCATGCTGCCGTCGACGAAGTCGAACAACGGCGCGGGCAGGTCGAGCAGGCCCATCACATGCGCCGGTCGTCGCGGTCGGACGGGTTGCCCAGCATCGAATGCGTCGGGTCATCGTCCGCCGCCTGCTGGTCGCCGGTCGGGCCAATCTGCCGGTTGCGGCGCATCAGCCGCCGGATCGGCCACAGCAGGATAAAGCCGACGCTCACCACCACCGCAAGGATAAGGCCCCACAGGGCGCCCAGCAGCGTTAGGCCCGCGCCGGGTCCGACATAGGCAAAGGCCGGCGAAGCGGCCAGCACGGCCGCGCTGGCGCCGATCACGAGCAAGGCCGCTTGGCGTTTGTTGAATCTCATTTCGATGCCTCCTTTCTGGTCTCGAATAGCGCGCGCACGTCGGGGTCGAGCGATTCCGGATCGACGCGCTGGCCCCAGGTTGCGATCGCGATCAAGTCGTTGTTCGCGCCGCCGCGCGTGGGATTGACGAAGTTCCACACGATCTCGCCGGCGCGCGTCACCTCGAACAAGCGCCCGCCGTCGGATTCGGTGATCAGCACGTTGTCGTTGGGCAGCACCTCGGCCGACGAGCGCAGCGGGCTGTGGAACGGATGCTTTTCGTCGCCCCGATAGCTCCAGGCGACGGCGCCGGACTTCGGATCGACCTCCAGCACCCGCGCGCTGTTGTTTTCGCGGAAGCCGCCGAGATTGTCGAACAGGGTGATATGCCCGTTGGCCAGCAGGCTGGCGTCGTGCTGCCAAAGCCAAGGTCCGCGCATCGCCCAGCTGATCTCGCCGCTGTCCTGCGAGAACACCGCGACCGCGCTGATGTCGCGGAACGACAGCAGCAGGTCGCCTTCCTTCGCGAACGGGAAGTTCTTCGCCTGTTCTGCGGTGATGTATTGCACCGAGTTGGTGTGCAGCGGATCGCCCAGGGCGTAGTTGGGAATCGCCAGGCGCAGCAGCCTGTAGCGCGATTTCGCGAGGGCGCGCGTCAGCGAGACCTTCTTCAACTCGCGGCCGTCAGGCGAGAGCATCACGACGAAATCTTCCAGGAACGGCTTGTCGACCTTGCCAAGCCCGTCGATCTCGTCGGAGGTGAAGGCGTTGGTCAGCACCAGGATGCGTCCGTCCGGTGCGATGTCGAAATCGTGGTGGGTGTGCGCGAGGTAGCTCCAGATCACGTTGGAGTCGCGGTCCATCTTGACCATGCCATAGCCCCAGGGCGTGTCGCCCGCGGCGGCATAGATCGCCAGCAGATCACCGTTGGGCAACAGCCGGGCCTTGTCCATCAGGATCATGGTGTCGGGCTGCGGCTTCTTGACCTCCGACTGCTCGTTCCACACGTCGCTGTACGGCCGCCGCCATTCGTGCACCACGCGGCCATTCATGTCGATCAGGTGCGCCGCCGCCTCGCCCGCGCTGGTGTAGAGCGTGTAGCCTTTGCTCGCGCGCGCCGGATCGTTGACGGTGACGCCCTTCTCGCCGTCGCGCGCCTTGCGCCACTGGTCGGTGTCGTAGGGGTCGGCGGTCTCCTCGCGCTGGGCGATCAGCGCCTCGCCGGCAAGGTAGGCGTCGCGCAGGTAGCGGTGCGGAAAGGTCTCGCCCAGCATCGCGATCGCCCCGCCGACAAAGGCCAGGAACGCAATCGCCGCCACGAACAGGATCGATCCCAGCCTATCGATCATTACGCCACTCTCAGCTGTGCCCGATCTCCGCGGAAATTGCGGATCAGCGCGCGGGGGTCAGAATCGCAATCACCGCGCCACGAAACGACCGGGCACGGTGATGCACGGGATAGGTAAACTCTGCAGCCGCGAGTTTTGCTCCCGGGCACCGCGTGAACATCTTGTGACGCTGTGTGAGAAACGCCCCGGTTGGCGCGACAATTGCGCGCACCAAAGCAAAACGCCCGCCCCCTTGCGGGAGCGGGCGTGATGCTTGAGTAGACCAGTCGGTCGCTTACGCGACTTCCTGCTTCGGCTCGGCGGCCGGGAGGGCAGCCGGCTTCTTGTCCGACAGCTCGCGGTCGCGCTCGGCGGCCTCGGCCTTGATCCGGTTCATCACCGAACCGGTGCCGGCCGGGATCAGTCGGCCGACGATCACGTTCTCCTTGAGGCCGATCAGCGAGTCGACCCGGCCGGAAACCGCGGCCTCGGTCAGCACGCGCGTCGTCTCCTGGAACGAAGCCGCGGAGATGAAGGAGCGGGTCTGCAGGCTGGCCTTGGTGATGCCGAGCAGCACCGGCGAGCCCTTGGCCAGGCGGCCGCCATCCTTCAACGCCTTGGTGTTCTCTTCCTCGAACTCCGAGCGGTCGACCTGTTCGCCCGCCAGGAACGTGGTGTCGCCCGGATCGGAGATCTCGATCTTCTGCAGCATCTGGCGAACGATCACCTCGATGTGCTTGTCGTTGATCTTCACGCCCTGCAGCCGGTAGACCTCCTGGATCTCGTTGATGAGGTAGGTGGCCAGCGCCTCCACGCCCATCACGTTCAAGATGTCGTGCGGCACCGGGCTGCCGTCCATCAGCAGGTCGCCCTTCTGGACATAGTCGCCCTCCTGCACGGAGATGTGCTTGCCCTTCGGGATCAGGTACTCGCGCGATTCCTCCGACGCATCCTCCGGCACCACCACGATCCGGCGCTTGGTCTTGTAGTCCTTGCCGAACTCGATGCGGCCCGGGATCTCGCTGATGATCGCGAAATCCTTGGGCTTGCGCGCCTCGAACAGCTCGGCCACGCGCGGCAGACCGCCGGTGATGTCGCGGGTCTTGGTGCCCTCGCGCGGGATGCGCGCCAGCACGTCGCCCGCCTTCACGTGGGCGCCGTTCTCGACCGACAGGATGGCGTCGACCGACATGAAGTAGCGCGCCTCAAGCCCGTTGGGGAGCATGATGACGTTGCCCTTCTCGTCGCGCAGCGTGATGCGCGGCTTCAGGTCGTTGCCACGCGGCTGCTGCTTCCAGTCGATGACCACGCGGTTGGAGATGCCGGTGGTCTCGTCCATCACCTCGCGCATCGACACGCCTTCGACCAGGTCGATGTAGTTCACGATGCCTTCGCGCTCGGTGATGATCGGCAGGGTGTACGGATCCCACTCCGCCAGCTTGGTGCCCTTGGTCACCTTGACGCCATGATCGGACAGCAGGCGCGCGCCGTACGGAATGCGGTGACGCGCCCGCTCGCGGCCTTGATCGTCGTTCAGGACGATCTCGCAATTGCGGCCCATCACCACGGGGACACCCTGGCTGTTCATGACCACATTGCGGTTGCGTACGTCGACCGTCGAATCGATGGTCGCCTCGATCGAGCTCTGCTCGGCGCCACGCTGCGCCGCGCCGCCGATGTGGAACGTGCGCATGGTGAGCTGCGTGCCAGGCTCGCCGATCGACTGCGCCGCGATCACGCCGATCGCCTCGCCGATATTGACCGGCGTGCCGCGCGCCAGGTCGCGGCCGTAGCACTTGCCGCAGACGCCGGTGTGCGCCTCGCAGGTCAGGACCGAGCGGATCTTGACCACGTCGATGCCGGCACGCTCGATCTCGTCGACCAGCGGCTCGTCGATCATGTCGCCGGCCTTGACGATGGTCTTGCCGGAGAGCGGATCCTTCACGTCCTCCGACGCGCTGCGGCCGAGGATGCGATCGCCGAGCGCGGAGATCACTTCGCCGCCCTCGACCACCGCCTTGGCGGTGAGGCCGTTGACGGTGCCGCAATCCTCCTCGGTGATGATGGCGTCCTGCGCTACGTCCACCAGGCGGCGGGTCAGGTAGCCCGAGTTCGCCGTCTTCAAGGCGGTGTCGGCCAGGCCCTTGCGGGCGCCGTGGGTCGAGTTGAAATACTCGAGCACGGTGAGGCCTTCCTTGAAGTTCGAGATGATCGGCGTCTCGATGATCTCGCCCGAGGGCTTGGCCATCAGGCCGCGCATGCCGGCCAGCTGCTTAATCTGCGCAGCGGAACCGCGGGCGCCCGAGTGCGCCATCATGTAGACCGAGTTGATGCCGACGCCCGAGGCGTTCTTCTGCATCACCTTCATCATCTCGGCGGCCACGTCTTCGGTGCAGCTCGACCAGACGTCGACCACCTTGTTGTACTTCTCGCCCTGGGTGATCAGGCCGTCGAGATACTGCTGCTCGTACTCCTTCACCTTCTCCTGCGCCTGGGCGACCAGCTTCTGCTTGGATTCGGGGATGATGAGGTCATCCTTGCCGAAGGAGATGCCGGCCTTGCAGGCCTGGGCGAAGCCCATGCCCATCATGCGGTCGGCGAAGATCACCGTCTCCTTCTGGCCGCAATGGCGGTAGACGGAGTCGATGACGGTGGTGATTTCCTTCTTGGTCAGCAGGCGGTTGATCAGGCTGAACGGCACGTTCGGATGCTTCGGCAGAAGCTCCGCCAGCAGCATGCGGCCCGGGGTCGTGTTGATGACCTTGGTCACCCGCTGGCCGTGGTCGTCATAATGGTCGACGCGCGCCCTGACCTTGGCGTGCAGCGAGACGACCTTGGCATCGATGGCGTGCAGCACCTCGCCGGTGTTCACGAAGGCCATGCCCTCGCCCGGCTCCTTGTCCGCTTCCATCGACAGGTAGTAGAGGCCGAGCACGATGTCCTGCGAGGGCACGATGATCGGCTTGCCGTTGGCGGGCGACAGGATGTTGTTGGTCGACATCATGAGCACGCGCGCTTCGAGCTGGGCTTCCAGCGACAGCGGCACGTGGACCGCCATCTGGTCGCCGTCGAAGTCGGCGTTGAAGGCGGTGCAGACCAGCGGATGCAGCTGGATCGCCTTGCCTTCGATCAGCACCGGCTCGAACGCCTGGATGCCGAGGCGGTGCAACGTCGGGGCGCGGTTCAGCAGCACCGGATGCTCGCGGATCACCTCTTCGAGGATGTCCCACACCTCCGGCCGCTCCTTCTCGACCATGCGCTTGGCGGCCTTGATGGTGGTCGCCATCGCATAGAGCTCGAGCTTCGAGTAGATGAAGGGCTTGAACAGCTCCAGCGCCATCTTCTTGGGCAGGCCGCACTGGTGCAGCTTCAGCTCCGGACCGACGACGATCACCGAGCGGCCCGAATAGTCGACGCGCTTGCCGAGCAGGTTCTGGCGGAAGCGGCCCTGCTTGCCCTTCAGCATGTCGCTCAAGGACTTCAGCGGACGCTTGTTGGCGCCGGTGATGACGCGGCCGCGGCGGCCGTTGTCGAACAGCGCGTCGACCGACTCCTGCAGCATGCGCTTTTCGTTGCGCACGATGATGTCGGGCGCGCGCAGCTCGATCAGCCGCTTCAGGCGGTTGTTGCGGTTGATGACGCGGCGATAGAGGTCGTTGAGGTCCGAGGTCGCGAACCGGCCGCCGTCCAGCGGAACCAGCGGGCGCAGCTCGGGCGGGATCACCGGCACGACGTCCAGGATCATCCACTCGGGGCGCGAGCCGGATTCAATGAAGGCATCGACCAGCTTCAGGCGCTTGACCAGCTTCTTGCGCTTGGCCTCCGAGGAGGTCTCGCGCAGGTCGACCTTCATCTGCTCGCGCTCGGTCTCCAGGTTGATGGCGGAGAGCATGAGCTTCAGCGCCTCGGCGCCGATGCCGGCCTGGAACGCGTCCTGGCCGAACTCGTCCTGGGCGTCGAGATACTGGTCCTCGGTCAGCAGCTGATGCAGCTTAAGCGGCGTCAGGCCCGGCTCGATGACGACGTAGTTCTCGAAATAGAGGATGCGCTCGAGGTCCTTCAGCGTCATGTCGAGCAGCAGGCCGATGCGGCTCGGCAGCGACTTCAGGAACCAGATGTGCGCGACGGGCGAGGCCAGCTCGATGTGGCCCATGCGGTCGCGCCGCACCTTGGAGAGCGTGACTTCGACGCCGCACTTCTCGCAGATGATGCCGCGATACTTCATGCGCTTGTACTTGCCGCACAAGCACTCGTAGTCCTTGATCGGACCGAAGATGCGCGCGCAGAACAGGCCGTCGCGCTCCGGCTTGAAGGTGCGGTAGTTGATCGTCTCCGGCTTCTTGATCTCGCCATACGACCAGGAGCGGATGCGCTCCGGGCTGGCGATCGAGATGCGGATCTGATCGAAGGTCTGCGTGCCAGTGGGCTGGCCGAACACGTTCATCAATTCATTGTTCATCATCTTCTCCTCGGGCCGGACCGGCGGGGTGCGTCCACCCCGCCGTCTCAGCCGATCCGATCAATCAATACTGGTTCTGCGTCAGTTCGACGTTGAGGCCGAGCGACCGCAATTCCTTCACCAACACGTTGAAGGATTCGGGGATGCCCGCCTCGAAATTGTCGTCGCCGCGCACGATCGCTTCGTAGGTCTTGGTGCGGCCGGAAACGTCGTCGGATTTCACCGTCAACATCTCCTGCAGCGTGTAAGCCGCGCCGTAGGCCTCGAGCGCCCACACTTCCATTTCGCCGAAGCGCTGGCCGCCGAACTGGGCCTTGCCTCCCAGCGGCTGCTGGGTCACGAGGCTGTATGGGCCGATCGAACGCGCGTGGATCTTGTCGTCCACCAGATGGTGCAGCTTCAGCATGTAGATGTAGCCGACCGTGACTTGGCGATCGAACCGCTCGCCGGTCCGCCCGTCGGTCAGGATCACCTGGCCGGAATTCTTCAGGCCAGCGCGATCCAGCATCTGGTTGATGTCGTCCTCGCGCGCGCCATCGAACACCGGCGACGCCACCGGCACGCCTTTGCGCAGGCCTTCAGCCAGCTCCACCAGTTCGCCGTCCTGCAGGTCCATGAGGTCGGACTTGTAGGTCCGTTCGCCATAGATGTCCTTCAGGTGCTTGCGCAACTCGGCGGCCTTGGTGTCGCCCTTGTGGACTGCGTCGATCATCTGGCCGATCTGGCGGCCGAGATTGGCGCAGGCCCAGCCCAGATGGGTCTCGAGGATCTGGCCGACATTCATGCGGCTGGGCACGCCCAGCGGATTGAGCACGATGTCGACCGGCGTGCCGTCTTCCAGATACGGCATGTCCTCGGACGGCGTGATGCGCGACACGACGCCCTTGTTGCCGTGGCGGCCGGCCATCTTGTCGCCCGGCTGCAGCTTGCGCTTCACCGCGACGAACACCTTGACCATCTTCATGACGCCCGGCGGCAGCTCGTCGCCGCGCTGCAGCTTCTCGACCTTGTTCTCGAAGCGCTTCTCGAGGGCCTTCACGGAATCCTCGAACTGCTTCTTGAGACCTTCGATCTCGGCCATGCGCTTGTCGTTCTTCACGCCGATCTGGCGCCACTGGCCAGGGGTGAACTCCGACAGGGTCTTTTCCGTGATCTTGGTCTCGGCCTTGAGCGTCTTCGGACCGCCGGTGGCGGTCTGGTTCATCAGCAGCTCTTTCAAGCGGCTGTAGAAGTTGCGCTCCAGGATCGCCTTTTCGTCGTCGCGGTCCTTGGCCAGACGCTCGATCTCGGCGCGCTCGATCGCCAGGGCGCGCTCGTCCTTGTCCACGCCCCGGCGGGAGAAGACGCGCACTTCCACGATCGTGCCGCTGACGCCCGGCGGCAGGCGCAGCGACGTGTCGCGCACGTCGGACGCCTTTTCGCCGAAGATGGCGCGCAGCAGCTTTTCTTCCGGCGTCATCGGGCTTTCGCCCTTCGGCGTGACCTTGCCGACCAGGATGTCGCCCGGCTTCACCTCGGCACCGATATACACGATGCCGGCTTCGTCGAGGTTCTTCAGGGCTTCCTCACCCACGTTCGGAATGTCGCGGGTGATTTCCTCCTGGCCCAGCTTGGTGTCGCGGGCCATCACTTCGAATTCCTCGATGTGGATCGAGGTGAAGACGTCGTCCTTCACGATCCGCTCGGAGATCAGGATCGAATCTTCGAAGTTGTAGCCGTTCCACGGCATGAAGGCGACCAGCACGTTGCGACCGAGCGCGAGCTCGCCGAGGTCGGTCGACGGACCGTCGCCGATGATCTCGCCCTTCTCGACCACGTCACCCACCTTCACCAGCGGACGCTGGTTGATGCAGGTGTTCTGGTTGGAGCGCTGGAACTTCAGCAGGTTGTAGATGTCGACGCCCGGCGCGGCGGTGTTGGTCTCTTCCGTCGCGCGGATGACGATGCGGGTGGCGTCAACCTGGTCGACGATGCCCTTGCGGCGCGCCACGATGGCGACGCCGCTGTCGCGGGCGACCGTGCCTTCCATGCCGGTGCCGACCAGCGGCGCATCCGCCTGCAGCAGCGGAACCGCCTGACGCTGCATGTTGGAGCCCATCAGCGCGCGGTTGGCGTCATCGTTCTCGAGGAACGGAATGAGCGCCGCGGCCACCGACACCAGCTGCTTCGGGCTGACGTCGATGTACTGCACGTCCTCGCGACGGGCCATGACGAACTCGCCCGCGCGGCGGCAGGAGATGAGGTCGTCGGCCAGCTTGTTGCGGGCATCCAGGCGCGCGTTGGCCTGCGCGATGGTGTATTTGCCCTCTTCCATCGCCGAGAGATAGATCACCTCCTCGGTGACGGCGGCCTTCTCGACCTTGCGGTACGGGCTCTCGATGAAGCCGTACTGGTTCACCCGCGCGAACGTGGCGAGCGAGTTGATCAAGCCGATGTTCGGACCTTCCGGCGTTTCGATCGGGCAGATGCGGCCGTAATGCGTCGGGTGCACGTCGCGCACCTCGAAGCCGGCGCGCTCGCGCGTCAGACCGCCCGGGCCAAGGGCCGAGAGGCGGCGCTTGTGGGTGATCTCCGACAGCGGGTTGGTCTGGTCCATGAACTGCGACAGCTGCGAGGAACCGAAGAACTCGCGCACCGCGGCCGCCGCCGGCTTGGCGTTGATCAGGTCGTGCGGCATCACCGTGTCGATCTCGACCGAGCTCATGCGCTCGCGGATCGCGCGCTCCATGCGCAGCAGGCCGAGACGATACTGGTTCTCCAGCAATTCGCCGACCGACCGGACGCGCCGGTTGCCGAGGTGGTCGATGTCGTCGATCTCGCCGCGGCCGTCCTTGAGGTCGACCAGGACCCTGAGGATCGACAGCACGTCCTCCTTGCGCAACACGCGGATCGAATCCGGCGAGTTGAGGTTGAGGCGCGAGTTCATCTTCACGCGGCCGACCGAAGAGAGGTCATAGCGCTCGAGGTCGAAGAACAGGCCCTGGAACAGGGTCTCCGCGGTGTCGAGCGTCGGCGGCTCGCCCGGGCGCATGACGCGGTAGATGTCGATCAGCGCTTCCTCGCGCGAGGAGTTCTTGTCAGCCATCAGCGTGTTGCGCATATACGGGCCGACATTGACGTGATCGATGCCGAGGGTCGGCAGGTCGCGCACGCCCGCGCTCTCGAGCTGGTCGAGCACCGCCTGGGTGATCTCGGCGCCGGCCTCGACGAAGATCTCGCCGGTCTTCTCGTTGATGATGTCGACGGCGGCGTAGCGGCCGTGCAGCTCTTCCGGCTGCACCAGCACTTCCTTGAGGCCCGCTTCCTGCAGCTTCTTGCCGAGGCGCGGCGTCATCTTGGCGCCGGCTTCCGCCACCGCCTTGCCGGTCTTGGCGTCGACCATGTCGACGGCCAGCTTTACGCCCTTCATGCGCTCCGGCTCGAACGGCGTGGTCCAGCCCTTCTTGCCGTGGGTGAAGACCACCTGGCTGTAGAAGAAGTTCAGGATCTCTTCCGCCGACATGCCGCCGAACCGGCGGTTCTCGTCCTCCAGCTCGCCGCCCTTGGCGAGCTTCTGCTCGACGCCCTTGCTCCACAGCGCGAGCAGCAGCGTGGTCGCTGGCAGCTTGCGGCGGCGGTCGATGCGGACGTAGCAGAGGTCCTTGGCGTCGAACTCGAAGTCGAGCCACGAGCCGCGGTACGGAATGACGCGCGCGGCGAACAGGTACTTGCCGCTGGAGTGGGTCTTGCCCTTGTCGTGGTCGAAGAACACGCCCGGCGAACGGTGCATCTGGCTGACGACGACACGCTCGGTGCCGGCCACGATGAAAGTGCCGCTGGAGGTCATCAGGGGCATGTCGCCCATGTAGACGTCCTGCTCCTTGATGTCGCGGATCGAGCGCGCGCCGGTCTCCTCGTCGTGATCCCACACGACCAGGCGCAGCGTTACCTTCAGCGGCGCGGCGAACGTCATGCCGCGCTGCTGGCATTCCTCGACGTCATACTTCGGCTCTTCCAGTTCGTAGCGGACGAACTGCAGCTCCGCCTTCTCGGAAAAGTCCTTGATCGGGAACACTGAGCGAAACACTTCCTGCAGCCCAATGCTCTCGCGTTTCTCAGCCGTGACGCCGATCTGCAGGAACTGGTCGTATGAGCTCTTCTGCACTTCGATCAGATTTGGCATCCGCGTGATCTCGCCGATACGGCCGAAATCCTTGCGAATGCGCTTGCGTCCGGTGAAAGGTTTTGTCATCAGCGACCTCTGTCATCTCGCAGCACGACGCGTCCGCCGTGCTTGCCAATCCGATCCAATTGGGCCCAGAAACAAAGTCTGCCGCCCGCGAATTCTTTGGCCTCTGTGCCCTCTTCCAGCGATCCGAGGCGCCCCGATCCCTGGTCCGATCTACTATTCGCGCCGATCGGAGAGGCGCAATTTCCTATAACTTGAGGACGCGGGAAGCGCCGATCGTGAAACCGGCGCTTCCCCCGTTCGAACAACAGGCTGAAGGCCTTACTTCAGCTCAACCTTGGCGCCGGCGTCTTCCAGCTTCTTCTTGAGGTCAGCAGCTTCCTGCTTGCTCACGCCTTCCTTCACCGCCTTCGGCGCACCCTCGACCAGGTCCTTGGCTTCCTTCAGGCCAAGGCTGGTGATGGCGCGGACTTCCTTGATCACGTTGATCTTCTTCTCGCCACCATCGACGAGAATGACGGTGAACTCCGTCTGCACTTCGGCCGGAGCGGCGGCAGCGCCACCACCGGCAGCAGCAACCGCAACCGGCGCGGCAGCCGAAACGCCCCAAGCCTCTTCCAACTTCTTGGACAGCTCGGCGGCCTCGAGGACGGTCAGCTTCGAGAGCTCGTCCACCAACTTCTGCAAATCAGCCATTTTAGTCTCCTAGGCTATCTCGTAACGCGTTGCTTGAACTTCAATTCGGAACCGCGAAGAACAGACCGTCACGCGGTCTCGCCCTTCTTGGCATAAGCTCCGAAGACCCGCGCCAGTTGGCCGGCCGGCGCCTGCAGGATCGTGGCGACGCGCGTCGCCGGAGTCTGCAGCATGCCAACCAGCTTGGCGCGAAGCTCGTCGAGCGACGGCAGAGTGGCGAGCGCCTTGACCCCATCGGGGCCAATGACAGTCGCACCCATCGAACCGCCGACGATGGTGAGCTTCTGATTGCTGTTCGCGTAGGCCACCGCCACCTTCGCCGCCGCGATCGGGTCGGTCGAATAGGCGATTGCGGTTGGCCCCTTGAACAGACTTTCCAGGCCTTCGTACTTCGTGCCTTTCAGAGCGCGCTGTGCCAGCCGATTCTTAGCGACTTTGTAGCCGGCCCCTGCGCTCCGCATCTTGCGCCGAAGATCACTCACTTCGGTCACCGTGAGTCCCGCCTGCTTGGTGATGACCACCAGGTTGGCGTCGCTCAGGGCATTCTGCAGAGCAGTGACCAGCAACTCTTTGCCAGATCGGTCCACTGTTCGTCTCCGAATCTGGATGCGATGAACCGTTCATCGCACCCGGTTGCGCATGGACCCTTCGATCCTTGCCCGGTTGGGCAAAGCCGGAAGGTCCGGTTTGCCTGTCCCAGAAGCTCAAGCCGCGCTTCGCCCAGGGAACCTGAACGAAATTCGGTTCAACTCCCGTCTATTGCAGGCGATTGCCTCATTACCTCCGCCCCGAAAGACCGGATTGGAGACCTGCAGTCTCGGACAGGGTGGAGAGATTGCTCTCTCCCTCCGATCGCCGTGCCGACTCTCGCCGACGCGACGAAACTCGTAGCCGGCGCTAGCCGACCAAACTGCTCACATCCAGCTTCACGCCGGGGCCCATGGTGGACGCGATGGACACCTTCTTCAGATAAGTGCCCTTGGATCCGGACGGCTTCGCCTTGTTGATCGCCGTCACGAACGCCTTCACGTTCTCCACCAGCGCCTTCTCGCTGAAGCTGGCCTTGCCGACGCCGGCATGGATCAAGCCGGCCTTCTCGGCGCGAAACTCCACCTGACCGCCCTTGGCGGCCTTGATCGCTTCGGCGACGTCGTTGGTGACGGTGCCGAGCTTCGGGTTCGGCATCAGGCCGCGCGGGCCGAGGACCTTACCCAGCTTGCCGACGGTCACCATCATGTCCGGCGTGGCGATGACGCGGTCGAAATCCATCTGACCCGCCTGCACCTTCTCCGCCAGATCGTCGGCGCCGACGATGTCGGCGCCCGCCTTCTTCGCGAGCTCCGCCTTCTCGCCCTTCGCGAACACCGCGACGCGCAGCGTCTTGCCGGTGCCGTTCGGCAGGTTCACCACGCCGCGGACGTTCTGGTCCGAGTGGCGCGGATCGATGCCGAGGTTGAGCGCGATCTCGATCGTCTCGTCGAACTTCGCCTTGGCGCCCGCCTTGATCAGCTTCACGGCATCCTCGACGCCGTAGAACTTGTCGCGGTCGATATTCGCGAGCGACGCTTTATGCTTCTTGCCGGCCATCGCTTATTCCTCCACCACCTGAAGGCCCATCGACTTGGCGGACCCTTTGATCATCTGGGCCGCATGCTCGATGTCGTGCGCGTTGAGATCGGCCATCTTCTGCTTGGCGATCTCGCGGCACTGCGCCATCGTCACCTTGCCGACGAAACCGCGGCCGGTGGTCTGCGAGCCCTTCTCGATCTTCGCCGCCTTCTTCAGGAAATAGCTGGCAGGCGGCGTCTTGGTGACGAAGGTAAACGAACGGTCCGAAAAGGCCGTGATCACCACCGGGATCGGCATGCCCGCTTCCATCTGCTGGGTGGCCGCGTTGAACTCCTTGCAGAACTGCATGATGTTCAAGCCGCGCTGACCCAACGCCGGACCGACCGGCGGTGACGGATTGGCCTTGCCGGCCGGTATCTGCAACTTGATGTAGCCTTCAATCTTCTTTGCCATGTCCTATCCTCAGGACCAAACCGGCCCTAGGTTTGCGGTGCGGCACTTGGCTGGCCTCCCGCATGTTCCGGCGAAACCGTCGCCGCGCGGATATCGCAGTCGAAAGGCCCTTAGACCTTCTCGACCTGCCCATATTCCAGTTCGACCGGCGTCGCGCGGCCGAAGATCGACACCGCCACCTTGAGGCGGCCCTTCTCTTCGTCCACTTCCTCCACGAACCCGGTGAACGAGGTGAACGGGCCGTCGTTGACCCGCACCTGCTCGCCGATCTCGTAGATGATCGCGCGCTTCGGCCGCTCCACGCCTTCCTGCACCTGGTGCAGGATGCGCAATGCTTCCGCCTCGCTGATGGGCGAGGGCTTGCCCTTGGCGCCGAGGAAACCGGTCACCTTGGGCGTGTTCATGATCAGGTGCCAGGTGTCGTCGGTCAGCTCCATCTTCACCAGGACATAGCCCGGGAAGAACTTACGCTCCGTGTTCACCTTCGACCCGCGACGCACTTCCACCACTTCCTCGGCCGGAACCAGGACGTCGGTGATCAGCTTGTCCATACCCTTCTGCACGGCCTGCTCCTTGAGCGACTGCGCGATCTTGCGCTCGAAGCCCGAATAGACGTGCACGACATACCAACGGTGCGCCATCGACTTACTTTCCCAATCCCAGCAGAGCGGTCACGCCCGTGCCGAGGATCCAGTCCACGACCAGGAAAAAGAGCGACGCCAGCACGACCATCACGAACACCATCGCGGTGGTGACCCAGGTCTCCTTCCAAGTCGGCCACGTGACCTTCTTGCGTTCCGCATTGACCTGGCGGCCGAACTCAACGGGGCTGAACTTCGCCATCTACTTCCTGACCAATTCCCTTCGAACCTGTCGTGCGCGCCGCGTTCCCTCTCAGGTCGCTGGCAGGAGTGGAGGGGCTCGAACCCCCAACCCCCGGTTTTGGAGACCGGTGCTCTACCAGTTGAGCTACACTCCTATGCGCGCCGGGCTCTCCTTCTAACGCCGATCCGGCGACCGCTTTCGCTGCCGCCGGAACGACCCAATTCCAGGCATTCGAACCCTGCAAGGGCCCGTGCT
>PNKY01000001.1 GCA_013822765.1 Rhodospirillum sp. | reverse complement strand
GCGATGGCGCTGATGTGCGGGCGCGGCCGGTTCCACGGCTATCGCTTCGAAGGACGCCGCTTCGATTGCGGCGACAAGGCCGGCTTCATCGAAGCCAACATCGCCTACGCGCTCAGTCATCCGAAGATCGGCGGCAAGATCCGCGACGCGGTGCTGGATTTCGCCGAAGAGCAGGCGAAGATCGCGCGGCCGGAAGCGGCCGAATAGCGCGTTCCAAGCAGATCAGGCAAGACCAGTTCCATCGACCCCAAGGCCCGGCCTTGGGGTCGATGCGTTTCAGGGACGCCGACGCCTAACGCAAGGCGGCGCGCACCTTGTCGAGCGTGCCGGCGCGGTCGCGGCGCGCGGCAAGCGATGTCTTGAGGTCGACCTTCACGAACCGGGTCGGCGTGTGCGGCTGCAGCTGGCCGATCAGGTCCATGTCAGCGGAGATGACGGTGCCGACCATGAAATAGCCGCCGCCGGAGACCGCGTCGCGATGGAGCACAATCGGCTCGGTGCCGCCGGGCACCTGGATCGAGCCGTAGGGATAGCAGGCGTCGACGATGTTGGAGGGATCGGAGCCGGCGCCGAACGGCGGCGTGCGCGGCACGAACTCCAGCGCCTTGCCGCCCTTGAAGCGATAGCCGATGCGGTCGGCCTCCGGCGCGACCTTCCAGGTGTCCTCGAAGAACTGCTTCCCCGCGCCGTCGGTGATGCGGTGCCAGTAGAGGCCGGGCAGCATGCGCAGCTCGGCGGTGTTGCTCGGACCGCGGCGCAGCGCGGCGGGGACCGAGGTGCCTTCCGGCACCGACTTGGAGATGGTGCCGACCGGCAACTGGTCGCCGGCCTGCAGCTTGCGCCCCTCGTGGCCGCCGAGCGCGCCCAAGGCATAGGTCGAGCGGCTGCCCAGAACCATCGGCACTTCAACACCGCCGGAGATCGCGATATAGGCGCGCGCGCCTTTCTTCAGGTAATCGAAGCTCAGCACCTGTCCCGCCTTGACGCGGAAGCTGGTCCAGGTCTCGCGCACCTCGCCGTTGACCTTGGGCGGCAGCTCGGCGCCGGTGACGGCGACCGTTGCGTCGGCGGTGAATTCGAGTTCCGGCCCCATGAACACGGCTTCGAGCACCGCCGCGCCCTCTTCGTTGCCGACCAGCAGGTTGGCAGCGCGCAGGGCGAAGCGGTCCATGCCGCCGGACAACGGGATGCCGAGGTGATAGTAGCCGGGCCGGCCGAGGTCCTGGACCATGGTCGCGAGGCCCGGTGCGTTGACTTTAATGGCCATTGAGGGCGCCCTCCAGCTTGCGGTTGGTGCCGTCGATATCCTTATGGAACTCGTCGAGCGAGAAGGTGACGTTGCGCATGCGCGGCGCGAACTTGCCAGCCTCGACGTCGGCGACGGTCGCGTCATACTGCGCGCGGTCGATCGGCTTCCATTTCACGATGTCGCCGGGCCGGAAGAACACCATGAAGTCGCGCAGGTACTTGATCTTCTGCTGCGGGTCGTAGATCGGCATCGGCGTGATGCCGAACATCTGGTAGCCGCCCGCGCCGCGCACCGAGTAGATGCAGCCGAAGCAGCCGCCGTGACCGACCGTCAGCTTGGGCGTGTCGGTGCGCGGCCGCAGGTACTTCGGCACCTCGATCTGCCGCTTGCGGTCGACCATCTGGTAGAGGAACGGCAGGCCTGCCACGAAGCCCACCATCGAGACGAACCAGGGCGAGCCGGAATGCGCCTTCACGAAGCCGTCGATGCCGTCGAGGTTGTTGATGCGCGCGGCGTATTCGATGTCGGTGCTCTTCGGATCCTGGTGGCGCTCGCGGAACCGCATCAGGGTCTCGTTGGTCCAGGGATCGTTGTAGAGGACCGGAATCTCGATGATGCGGGTCTTCAGCACCGAATCCGACTTGTCCGCGCCCTGCTCCAGTCGCTTCAGCTCGGCCAGCATGTCGTCGGGGCTGATCACGTCCGGATCGAACTTGATCTGGAACGAGGCGTTGGCCGGGCAGATCTCGGTGACGCCCTTGATCTTCGACTCGCGCACGGCGTTGGTCATGGAGAGGCTCTTGAAAAAGGCCTCAAGCGACATCTCCTCGCTCACCTCGACGAAGATGTGCTCGTCGCCGCCAAACGAATATCGGTTGCTCATCTTGCCGCCACCTCCCTCGCCTGCTCCGGCCCGGCTTCCGCCAGGCGCGATCCGTTCTGTTCCAGCCAGCGCTCCAGCCAGCGCGTGTCGAAACGCCCTGCCATCACCGCCGCATCCGACGCCAGCGCCTGGTGCAATGCCTTGGTCGTGTGCACGCCGACGATCTCCAGTTCCATGAGAGCGCGCTTCAACCGCGCGATCGCGGCAGGCCGCGTCTCGTCCCACACGATCAGCTTGCCCAGCAGCGAATCGTAGAACGGCGGAATGGTGTAGCCGGCATACAGCAGCGTATCGAACCGCACGCCGTTGCCGCCCGGCACCCGCAGCGCGCTGACCGTGCCCGGCGCGGGCATGAAGTTGCGCGCGGGATCCTCGGCGTTGATGCGGACCTCGATGGCGTGGCCCTGGCGGCGTACATCCGCCTGCGCGATACGCAGTGGCTCGCCGCCAGCGACGCGGATCATCTCGCGCACCAGGTCGATGCCGGTGATGAACTCGGTGACCGGATGCTCGACCTGGATGCGGGTGTTCATCTCGATGAAATAGAAGTCGCGGGTCTCGTCGTCATAGAGATACTCTAGCGTGCCGGCGCCGCTATAGTGCACCGCCTCCGCCAGCGCGACGGCCGAGGCGCACAGCTTCTGCCGAATGTCGTCGGGCAGCACCGGCGAGGGCGCCTCCTCCCACACCTTCTGACGGCGGCGCTGCAGCGAGCATTCGCGCTCGAAGCAATGGATCACGCGCTTGCCGTCGCCGAGAATCTGAACCTCGATGTGGCGGGCGCGCTCGATCACTTTCTCCAGGTAGAGCCCGCCGTCGCCAAACGCCGCCTGCGCCTCGGCGCTGGCCTGCGGCATCAGGCGCTCGAACTCCTCGAGATTGGTCGCGATGCGGATGCCGCGGCCACCACCGCCAGCCGCCGCCTTGATCATGATGGGAAAGCCGGTGCGCTCGACGATGCCGCGCGCCGCGGCCGGATCGTCGACCCGGCCGTCGCTGCCGGGAACGCACGGCACGCCGGCTGCGATCGCCGCCTTGCGCGCCGCCACCTTGTCGCCCATCAGGCGGATGGCCTCCGCGCTCGGGCCGACGAAGGTGAGGCCGGCATTAGTCACGGCGTCGGCAAAGCCGGCATTCTCCGCCAGGAAACCATAACCGGGGTGCACCGCATCGGCGGCGCTGCGCTTGGCGGCATCGAGTATGGCGGGGATGTTGAGATAGGACTTGGCAGCCTGGGGCGGACCGATCAGCACGGCTTCGTCCGCCAGCTTCACCGCCAGCGAGTCCGCGTCGGCAGTGCTATGGACCTGGATGGTGTGGATGCCGAGCTCGCGCGCGGCGCGGATGATGCGGACCGCGATCTCGCCGCGATTGGCGATGAGCAGACGCTTGATCAAAGCGCTAGACCTCGACCTCGGCCAGGGGCTGGCCTGCCATCACCGCGTCCTCGTTCTCCACCAGGAACTTCACGATCTTGCCGGCGATGTCTGCCTTCACCTCGTTGAAGCTTTTCATGACTTCGACGAGGCCGATCACCTCGCCGGTCGCGACCTTGTCGCCGTCCGACTTGTAGACCGGCTTGTCCGGCGCCGGCTTGCGGTAGAAGGTGCCGGGGAGCGGCGAGAGAATCTGCTTGGTCGCCATCCTATAAGTCTCCTTGTGCTGCCTCTAATTCGTCATCCTCGAGCTTGGCACGAGGATCCACGAGTTTGCATGGAACGGCTTCGTCCTAGCCCGCGAAACTCGTGGATGGTCGGGCCAAGCACGACCATGACGGTGGAGTTGATCGTTGCATCCATCCCTAGGCCGCGTCCAGATAGGGCTTCACCGCCTCCCGTACCGCCGAGGCGATGGCGACGGCGTTGGGGGTGTCGGAGTGGACGCAGATGGCGTCGGAGCCGACCGCGATGTCCTTGCCGCCGACCGACCTGGTCTTGCGCTCCTTGATGGCGCGGACGCAGCGAGCGGCCGCTTCCACCGGGTCCTTGGCCTCGTGCACGCGGGTGATGATGAGGTTGCCGTCGTCGGCATAGTCAAGATCGGCATAGTATTCGGCGATCATCTTGAAGCCGCGCTCGGTGTAGATCTTCTCGTGCAGGGTGCCCGCCATGCCCATGAGCGGCACCTTGTAGACGTCGGCCGCGTCGCACACGGCGTGCGCGACATGCTCCTGCCGCGCCGCCATGCCGTAGAGCGCGCCGTGCGGCTTGATGTGGTTGAGAGGCATGCCCTCGGCATCGAGGAAGCCCTTGAGCGCGCCGACCTGGTAGAGAATGCAGTTCGCCAGCTCTTCGCGGCCCATCTTCATCTCGCGCCGGCCGAAGCCCTGCAGGTCGGGCAGCGACGGATGCGCGCCGACCTTGACGCCGAATTTCTTGGCGCGGCGGACGGTTGTGCGCATGTGGTTGAAGTCGGAGCCGTGGAATCCGCAGGCGACGTTGGCGACGTGGATCAAGGGCATGATCGCCTCGTCATCGCCCATCCGGTAGAGGCCGAAGCTCTCGCCCATGTCGCAGTTGATCAAAGCCATGGAAATTCCTCCACTCGTATCATCTAGTCCTTGGTGCGCACGCTGAGGCGGCGCCGGAACTCGTCCGCCACCGCGGCGAAGATCAGGATCAGGCCGGTGACGCCAATCTGCAGATAGGAGCTGACGCCGGAGACGTTCATGCCGTTCTCCACCACGCCGAAGAACAGGGCGCCGAGCACGACATAGGGCACCTTGCCGGTGCCGCCGCGCAGCGATACGCCGGCGATGACGCAGGCGGCGATCGACGCCAACGGGAACGAGGCGCCGATGTTGGCCTCACCCGTCTCCATGCGCGCGGTCAGCAGCAGGCCGGCGACGCTGGTGAGGCCCGCGCAGATCGCGTAGGCCAGGAACAAAGTGCGCCGCGTGTTGACGCCGGAGAGCGCCGCCGCCTTGATATTACCGCCTACGGCATAGAAATGGCGACCAAAGCGGGTCCAGGTCATCAGCACATAGACGGCTATGAACAGGATCAGCGCCATCCAGACCGGCGTGGTCAGGCCAAGAATCTTGCCGCTGCCGAAGGTGTCGGAGAATTCGTACGGGATTCCGCGCACCGGCATGCCGGCGGTGAGATAGAGCGCCGCGCAGAATCCGACCGACGCCATGCCAAGGGTCATGATGAACGGCGAAACGCTGAGCAGCGCGACGCCCAAGCCATTGACGATGCCGACCGCGAGGCCGCAGGCGAACCCGGCGAGAATCCCGCCGCCGATGGCGAGCCAGGGCGACTCCGGATATCCCACCGCGATGCCGGACATGGCGAGGGCGCTGGTGACGGAGGTCACGGCAAGGGTCGAGCCGACCGAGAGGTCAAAGCCGGCGGTCACCATCACCACCATCTGCCCCAGGGCGACGATGGTGAGATAGGAGCTTTGCCTGAGGACATTGGCGATGTTGGCGCCGCTGAGGAACCGGTCCGACATCAGCGCGAACAGAATGATCGCGATCGCGAGCAGGATCGGCAGCACGCCGACCGCCACGAAGATCTGCTGCAGTTTGCGCTCGTAGCCCTGCGCCTGGCGATCCATCACCCGCTCCGCCATCAGGCCGCCCTCTCGAAGAAATGCGACAATACCCGATCCTCGGTGATCTGGCCTTCCTGCAATTCGACCTGCACATGGCCGCGGAACATGACATAGGCGCGGTTAGTCAGATGCAGGATCTCCGGCAGGTCGGAGGAGATGACCAGCACCCCCGCCCCGCCTTCGCACAATTGCGCGATCAGCTGGTAGATCGAGACGCGGGTCGAGACGTCGACGCCGACGGTCGGCTCGTCGAACACGAACAGCTTGACCTCGCGGGTCAGCATCTTGCCGATCAGCACTTTCTGCTGGTTGCCGCCGGAAAAGGTGCCGACATCGCGGTCGATGTCGAAGGGCTGGAGTTGGAGACTGCGCGCCAGATCGGAGACGGCCTGCCGCTCGGCACCGCGGCGCAGGAAAATGCCGTTGGAGAAGTTGCCGAGATGGAGCGCCGGCAGCGAAACATTCTCGACCGAGGAGCGGCTCAGCACCAAGCCTTCCTTGTGGCGGTCCGGCGGCAGATAGCTGAAGCCGCGGTCGAGCATCTGGCGCGGGGTGGCCCCGGTCACGTCCTGGCCGCAAAAGCTCACCTTGCCCTTGGCGAGCGGCAAAACACCGTAACAGGCACGCGCCACCTCGGACTTGCCGCAGCCGACCAGGCCGGCGATGCCGACGATCTCGCCGGCGCGCACCTCGATGCTGACGTCACGCACAGAGCCGTCACGGGTGGTGATACGTTCGGCTCGCAGCAGGACTTCGCCAGGCTGGTACTTCACCTTGGGGAAGATCTGCGAGATCGGACGGCCGGACATCATCTGGATCAGCTTGGTCTCGTCGGCATCGGCCGCCATCATCATGCCGACCTTGCGGCCATCGCGCAGCACCGTGACGCGGTCGGCGATGCGCCGGATCTCGGCGATGCGGTGGGTGATGTAGACGATGCCGACCCCGCGGGCCTTGGCTTGGGCGATCAGCGCGAACAGGGATTCGGTCTCGCGTTCGGTCAGCGAGGCGGTCGGCTCATCGAGGATGAGGACGGAGAGATCGGAGCGGAAGGCCTTGGCGATCTCCACCATCTGCTGCTCGGCGCGGGAGAGATACTGCACCTGCCTGTCGGCGCGCAGCGGAAAGCCGAGGCGCTCCAGCAGTTCCTGGGCTCTGCTGATCTCGGCGCCGCGGTCCAGGATACCGTGCCTGGTGGGCTCGGCGCCGAGGAACAGGTTCTCCGCGACAGTGAGCTGCGGCACCAGGGAGAATTCCTGGAACACCGCTGAGATGCCGCGGCCGCGCGCTTCGCTCACGCCTGCAAACGTGATCGGCGCGCCGTTGGCGTAGAGCTGGCCGCGTGTCGGCTGGTTGGCGCCGGCGAGGATGGAGATCAGCGTCGATTTGCCCGCGCCGTTCTCGCCGAACAGGACATGGACTTCGCCCGGCGCCAGCTCGAAATCCACGTCCACCAGCGCATCGACGCCGGGATAGTGCTTGGTCAGGCCTTCCGTCCGCAGCAAAGGGTGGCCGGCGCCGCCAGGGAAGGCGGCGGCGCCGGCCGGTGCCGTGGGAGGCACCTGACTATGCGTTTGGCCGTTGGTCACGGCACACTCTTACTCCACGCTGAATTCCGGCTTGAAGCCGTCCGGCGCCAGCGAGGAGTTGCGGTCGAAGGTCTCGACGTTGGCCTTGTCGATCACATAGAGCTCCGGACCGACATGCTTCTCGTATTCCTTGCCTTCCAGGATGCGGACGGCCTGGTCGACCGCGACGCGCGCCTGGATGACGGCGGAATCCGTCGGAGCCGCCAGGATGCGGCCGCGCTTGATGCCTTCGAACACGCCGGGCGTGAAGTAATAGGAGAGGATCTTCACCTGATCCTCCAGCCCGCGGTCGCGGACCAGCTGCATCGCCGCCTCGGCCGTCACGGCCGTGCCGACGATGTAGTTGATGTCCGGATGCGCGGTCAGCGCGTCCTCGAGCAGGGCCAGCTGCGCTTCCTTGCCGGTGTCGCCGTATTTGGTGTCGACGACCTCGATCGCGCCTTCCTTCACCGCCGCGGTGAAGCCGGTATTGCCCGCCTCGACCCAGCCGGCGCCCGCCGGGCCGGGGAACCACGCGACCTTCGCCGGCGTACCGCCCTTCGGATGCAGCTTGACCAGGTATTCGCCGGCCTTGCCGCCCATTTCGCCGAACGAAACCAGCGACTTGGCCGACAGCTTGTCCGAGGACATGCCGTTGATCACGTCGATCACCGGGATCTTCTTGTCGGCGAGCTGGCCGACCAGGTTGTTCATGCCGTCGAACGAGATCGCGCCGATGATGACCGCCTGCGCGCCGCCGGCGACGCAATTCTCGATCTGGCTGAGCTGCTTGTTGAGCTCGGTATAGCCGCCGGCCTCTAGCACCTGCATCTCGACGCCCATGCGCTTGGCCTCGTCGATCGCGCCATAGTCGACCGCCAGCCAGTAGTCGTCCTTCATGTGCGGAAACGAGACGCAGATCTTCCACTTCTGCGACGCCTTCTCGAGCGGCGTGTATTCCATCATATGGCGCTTGCTGGCCATATCGAACGCCTTCTCCCACACCTCGATCTTGTACGGATACCAGTTGGCGGCGGCGTAGGCGCCGACCGACAGAGTGACGAGCGCGGCGGCGGACGCCGCCAGCGTGAGCGACTTCTTCATGTGCAACCCTCCCTGCTGTTTGATCCTTCGCGGAAGACACGGGACTCCCTTCCCATGTCGGCCCTGATTCCACCGCGGCGCGTCTCCCATGCGCCTCGATCTCGCGATTGCCGCAAATCCTGAATTTCGCCGGGGTTTTGTAAAGTGCGATCTTCTGAGTTAGAATTTCGGGAATTCCGAACTTCGAGCGACTCTAAGAATGAGCCTCAACATCCGCCAGATCCGATATTTCGTCGCCGCGGCCGAAGCGGGCAAGATCGTCGCCGCGGCGTCCGCGGTCGGCATCTCGCCATCGGCGATCACCGAGGCGATCCAGGACTTGGAAGAAAGCGTCGGCACGCGGCTGGTCACGCGCCACCGCAGCGGCATCAAGGTGACGTACGACGGCTATGTCTTTCTGCAGCATTGCAGGAATGTCCTCTCCGCCCTGAGCGCGGCGACAATTGCCGTCGGCGCCAACCGCAAGCGGGTGGAAGGCGAGCTCACCATCGGCGTCACCATCACGGTCGCCGGCTATTTCCTGGCGGCGCCGCTGGCGCGGTTCCGCCGCTCCTTCCCCGACGTGAAGGTCGCGGTGCGAGAGCTCGACCGCAGCGTGATCGAGAAGCAGCTGGTCGCCGGGCAACTCGGGCTCGGCATCCTGCTGGTGTCCAACCTGAAGCATGTCGAGGAGCTGGCGACCGAAACGCTGGCGAAATCGCGCCGGCGGCTGTGGACCTCCACCAACCATTCGCTGCTGGGCAAGGGCAAGGTGACGCTGCGCGACGTCGCGAAGGAACCCTACATCCAGCTCACCATCGACGAGGCGGCGAAGACCACCCTCTCCTATTGGTCCAAGCACAAGCTGGCGCCGAACGTGGTGTTCCGCACGGACTCGGTGGAAGCGGTGCGCAGCCTGGTGGCGACCGGCGCAGGCGTCACCATCCTGTCCGACATGGTCTACCGTCCGTGGTCGCTGGAAGGCGACAAGCTGGAATCGCGCGAGATCAGCCAGCAGGTTCCGACCATGGACGTCGGCCTCGCCTGGTCCAAGAGCGCCGAGCTGCCGGCGCCGACGCGCGCTTTCATTGAGTTCTGTCGGATGGAGTTCCTGTCGGGGAACCCGAGGTCGATGACCCTGTAGCGGGTGACGGATCGGGCGGCAAAGCCGGATCGGTGATCGCGACGGTCGGCGTGCGCTCAGGTCGCGCGCCCGGCGTGCCCGCGATGTCCTCCACCGACTGCGCGATCAGGCGACGAACCTTCGGCCGCTCCTCGCCGCGGTGAAAACTGCGCGCATGATCCCACACGGCGCGATCGGACACGGTGCCACGATGGCGCTGGCGTAGGTACTCGGTCCAGCTCGGATACTGGAAGCGCTCGACCCACACCTGCGGATCGGTCACGTCCACCATCAGCGACCAGCGGCGGGCGCCGTTGCGCTGGCGCACCTGCGCCAGCTTGCGCATGGCGCTGGCAAACTGCGGGGCATCCTCCTTGGCCACCCGATACTCGATGGTGAGGACGACATGACCCTCGCGGTAGGGAATCCCCTGGTCGAGGATCGGTAGCGCGGATTCCGGCAAGCGCGGATCGAGATTCTCGCCGGCAATGCTTGGCATCGGCCAGAGCCGCGCCAGCAGGGTGGACGCGGCGAGCACGCCGCCTGCCAGCGCCAGGCTGAAGACCAGGCCGAAATGGTGCGCGGTCAAACCCCACAGCCAGCTGCCCAGCGCCATGCCACCGAAGGTCATCATCTGATAGATCGCGACCGAGCGGCCGACCACCCAGCGTGGGACCGACAGCTGCACCGAGATGTTGAAGGTGGAGAGCGCCAGCACCCAGCCGCCGCCGCACATCACCATGCCGATCATGGTGATGGGGAGACTGGTGCTGAAGGCCGCGATGATGCTGCCGGTGGCGAAGAACAAGGTCGCGATGGTGACGATCTGACCGGTCGTGAAGGCGGCGCGCAGGCGCGTGCTCGACAACGCGCTCAGCACCGCGCCGACACCGAAGGCGCCGAGCAGCAGGCCGTAGATGGACGGGCCGCCCTGGATCAGGTCGCGCGCCACCAGCGGCATCAGGGCCCAGATGGAACTGGCGGCCATTCCGAACACCACGGCGCGGATGAGGACGCTCTGGATCGACGGCGACAGCGCGACGTAGCGCAGGCCCGCCATCATGGCGGACGGGATGCTCTCCGGCGGAAACGGCCGCTGCTCGACCGGCCGCTTCCAGGAGAGCAACACGATGATAAGACCGAGATAGCTGACGCTGTTGACGAGGAACGCCGCCTGCGAGCCGGAGGCGGCGACAATCAAGCCGCCGATCGCGGGGCCGACCGTGCGCGCGATGTTGAAGCCGAGGCTGTTGAGCGCGACCGCCTGAGGCAGCTCGGCGCGCGGTACCACCTCGCCCACCGAGGATTGCCAGGCCGGACCGTAGATCGCGTTGCCGCAGCCGACCAGGAAGGTGAAGGTCAGCAGCAGCCAAGGAGTCATGACCCCCGTAAACGTGAAGACGGTGAGCAGGACCGAGACCACCAGCGCGAGGATCTGCGCCGACAGCATGAGGATGCGCCGGTCGAACACGTCGGCGGCGGCACCGGCGGCGAGGCAGAACAGCATGTAGGGCAGCACGGTCGAGGCCTGGACCAGCGCCACGATGTCAGCGGTCGGCGACAGCGAGGTCATCAGCCAGGAGGCGCCCACCGACTGGATCAGGCCGCCGAAATTGGAGCACAGGCTGGCCAGCCAGAGCGCCAGGAAGATGTTGTATTTGAAAGGCGTGAGAGGCGACGCCCGCATGGTATCGGGGCGAAGCGAAGTCCTGTCATTCATGGCATCTGATCCTAGGCCGCCCGTGCTCCGAAATCAAAGCGACGCGCAAAGGTTGCAGATCCAGGTCGTCAGGCATACGCTGATGGCAGGGAGACGCGGTGATGGCGATCAGCGGCATCATTCTCAGGGAAGACTGGTTTTCCATAGCGCTGAGACTCGTCTGGGTGGCATTCCTCGCTTCCAGTGGTACCTCCGCTTCTGCCGACTTCGACCAGGGCGTCACAGCGTTCCAGCAAGGCGACTATCAGACCGCTCTCCGCGAATTCCAGCCGCTTGCCGAAGCGGGCGATCCTCGTGCCGAATATGCCATAGCGCGGATCTACCGCGACGCGCTGGGCGTGAAACGCGACAAGGCCGCGGCATCTAACTGGATGCGGCGTGCGGCGGAGGGCGGCTGGCCATATGCCATGTTCGACCTTGGCGAGATGTACGCCACGGGCTATCTCGGCCCGTCGGATCATGATGAAGCCATGAAGTGGTTCACTCTCGCCGCAGAACAGGGCACGCCCCAGTTCCAGCTCACGCTCGGCATGATGTACTACCGGGGCGTGGAGTATCTCGGTGTCCCGGAGAACGGACCCGAAGCCGCCCGATGGGTTCAGCGCGCGGCCGATCAAAAGTTCGGGCCGGCAGCGTACGTCCTGGGCGTCATGCTCGAGGAGGGGCGCGTCGTGCCGCGCGACATGCCAGCGGCGTTGACCTGGTATCGAATGGCGGCCGAGCAAGAGATTGCCGAGGCCGAAGCGAGTCTGGGTGACTTGCTCTATCGCGGCAAAGACGTGCAACAGAACTGCAATGAGGCAGTACAATGGCTGGCGGCAGCCGCCAATCGAGATCTGCCCTTTGCCCAATTTCTACTCGCCACAATCTTCGAACGAGGCGACTGCGTCGAACGTGACTTCGTGCAGTCCTATCTCTGGTATTCGAACGCGTGGTTCCACGGCTGTGGCGACGTCCGGCAAGCGGCGCTGGACAGACGGAATGCACTCGAGCCCCAGATGCCGAAGGCCGATTATGACGCCGCGGACCGCAAATGGCGCGCCTGGCAGGCCACTGGTATCATGACGTTCCTGCCGAACCGGGATACGCGATTTGCGATCCCGTATATTCCCTCCGAGATCGATTGGATACGTCCGCATTGCGGCTGGCCGGATCTCGTCGCGAAGTGAGTCAGCCCTAGACCGATTGCGCCACTGCTGCGAGCTCAGCGCTCGTGCATGCTTTCGGAGACCTTCCGAACCAGCGGCGAGAGGAGGTAGCTGATGAGGCGGCGTTCGCCGGTCTGGATCTCGGCGGTCACGGCCATGCCGGGCGTGAGCTGGACCTTGCCGTTCTCGGTCATCATCCAGTCCTGGTCGAGCGCGATACGCGCCATGTAGACCGGGCCGGACTGGCCCTCGGTCGCGGAGGGGTCGCCTTCGTCCTGTTTGTTGTTCTTGTTCTTGCCGTCGTTCGACTGCTGGACGGCGTCGCGGGTGACGCTCAGCACCTTGCCTTCGATCAGACCGTAGAGCGTGAAGTTGAAGGCCTCGACCTTCACGCGCACGGTCTGGCCTTCGCTGATGAAGCCGACGTCGCGGTTCTGGACCGAAGCCTCGACCACCAGGCTATCGTCATGCGGCACGATCGCGAGCAGCGACTCCGCGGGCGTGACGACGCCGCCGATGGTGTGGATGGCGAGCTGCTGCACAGTGCCATCGATCGGCGCGAGCAGGACATTCTGGCTAACGCGCTGCTGGGACTTAGTGAGCTCGGCGTTCAGCTCGCTCGCCTGCGAGCGCACTTTATCCAGCTCGGACAGGATCTCCATCTGATACTGCGTCGCCGCTGCGGCGCGCTGTTCGCGCAGGGCGCGCTGCGCCGCCTCGGCCGCTTCCCGGCGGTGGGCGAGCACGCCGATCTCGTGCTTCTGCTCGATCAACTGCTGATTGATCTGGTACCAGTCGAGCTTGCTGCCGATCTTCTGGTCGCGCATGGTGCGCAACAGCTGCTCCTGGTCGGCCAGCATGGGCAGCGAGGCCTGCAGCTTCGTTGCATTGGCGGCGGCTTCGGCGGCCTCAGCCTGCTTGGCCTCGATCTGCTGGTCGAGATCGGCGAGCTTGGCATTCTCGTTCGCGGCCTGGGCGCGCATGGCGGCCTGGGTCAGCGTCAGGTCCTCCGGTTTCGCATCCCCCGGCGGGTCGACCAGGTTCGGCTTCTTGCCCTCGCCCGGCGTGCCCGGCAAGGTCGCGGCAAGCCCACGTAGCCGCGCCAGATTGAGATTGGCCTGCAGCAGGTCGCGCACGAAGCGGTCGCGGTCCGCCGACACCTGGTTGGAATTGAGCTCGATCAGGACGTCGCCCGCCTTCACGTGAGCGCCGTCGGAGACGTGGATCGCGGTGACGATGCCGGTGTCGGCCGGTTGCAGGATCTTGGTCTTGCCAGCCGGCACGATGCGGCCGCTGGCGATCGCGACGATGTCGACCTTGCCGAAGATCGACCACACGATGGCGATGATCGCGACCAGGATGATGGTGAGGCCGATGGCGCGGCCGACCGGCGAGGGCGGCGTGTCGACGATCTCCAGCGCGGCCGGCAGGAACTCGCGCTCGTCGCGATTGCGCTTGGGAAGGCGCAGCAGTTTGCCGACGCCTTTCTCTTTCTCGGTCACCTGTGCGCGCGGCACGATCCCGGTCGGGATCTGCAGCGCGGTGCCTGGCGCAGGCGTTTCCGCTGCCGCAGCCCTGAGTCTTTGCACCGGCGATTGCGGCGCGGGCTCGGGAGCCCGCGGCTGCGCGGCGACGGGCGCTTCCGGCATCGCAGCTAGCGGGGCTGGCTGGGGCGCGGGCGCGGGAGGCGCGACCGGCTGCGGTGCCGCTGCCTGCGGTGCGGCTGGCTGTGGTGCGGCCGCCGGAGGCACGGCCGGCTTGGGTGCAGGCGCCTGCGGTACTGTCGCGGTCGTGGTCGCGGCGGGCTGCGGCGCGGGCACTGCGGCGGCGCGCGGCTGCTCAAGGGGTACCTCGCGCGCCGTCTCTTGCGCGGGCGCGGGCCGATCGACCGGCGGCTGCGGTGCGATGACCTGCTTTTGCAGCGGTGTGCTCGTCGTCGGTGCTTGCGTCTCAAGCGGCTTGATGGCCGGCGCTGACGGTGCCGGCGCGGGCGCTGGGGTGGCTGGTTGGCTTTGAGGCACGACGGCGGACGGTGCAGACGCTGCGCTCGCTGCCAGCGTCGCTGCGCGCTCAGCCGGTGCCGCAGCTGGCAGCAATCGGTCGAGTGGCTTGGCAGCGGCGGGCGCGGGTGCAGCAATCGGCGCGGGCGCAGAGCTCGATGCGGGCGCAGCGGCCGATGCCGGCGCTAGCGCGGGCTCGACGATCGGCGCGGCCGGCGTTTCCACCGGGGTAAACTCGACGTCGACCGGCTCGGCGGCGACCGTCACTTCCGGCACCGATGCCGGGGCGCGCGGCGGCTCGGGACACGGCAGCGGCGCCGGCGCCTGCTTGCCGCGCAGCTTGTTGACGATCATCTCGGCGGGCGAGAGCGCTGCCGCCGGCTGGGGAGCAGCCGGTTGCGATGAACTCTGGGGCGCGCCGGCGACGGGTGCCGCCGGCGCGTTTGCCGGCTTGGCGATGGGTGCTTCAGACGCCGGCTTGCGCAGCAGCCGGTTCAGCGGCGATTCGCGGCTGTCGTTCGCCGATGCCTCGGGGACGGCGTGCGCGGCGTTGTCACGCTGCATCGATCACCTCGCCCGACTGCATGCGGTGCAGCAGCGCGTAGCGGCCGCCGCTCCCGATCAGTTCCTCGTGCTTGCCTTCCTCGACGATGCGGCCCTGCTCGATGGTGATGATGCGGTCGCAGTGGCGCACGGTCGACAGGCGGTGCGCGATGATGAGCACGGTGCGGCCCTTGCAGATGTGGCGCATGTTGCGCTGGATGGCCTGCTCGGATTCGAGGTCGAGGGCGCTGGTCGCCTCATCGAAGATCAGGATGCGCGGGTTGGTCACCAGTGCGCGGGCGATCGCGATGCGCTGGCGCTGGCCACCGGAGAGCGTGCCGCCGCGTTCGCCGATCACGGTGTCGTAACCTTCCGGCAGCTGCAGGATGAAGTCGTGCGCACCGGCGAGCTTGGAGGCCGCGACCACCTGGTCGAGCGGCATGCCCGGATCGGCAAGCGCGATGTTCTCGCGCACCGTGCGATTGAACAGCACGTTCTCCTGCAGCACGACGCCGATCTGGCGGCGCAGCCAGGAGGCGTCCACCATCGCGAGGTCGATGCCGTCGACCAGCACGCGGCCGGACTCGGGCACGTAGAGGCGCTGCACCAGCTTGGCCAGCGTCGACTTGCCGGAGCCGGAGGAGCCGACGATGCCGACCACCTGGCCGGCGGGAATGTCGATCTCGACCCCGCGCAGCACTTCGGGTCCGTCGATGCGGTAGCGGAACTTCACATGATCGAAGCGGATGGCGCCCTTCACCGTCGGCAGCGCGCCACGGCCGGGCGTCGCCGATGGTTCCGGCGGGGTGTTGAGGATGTCGCCTAGGCGCTGGATCGACTGGCGCACCTGGTGGAAATCCTGCCAGACCTGCGCGAGGCGCAGCACCGGTTGGGACACGCGGCTGGCCAGCATGTTGAAGGCGACCAGTTCGCCAACCGTGAGGTCGCCGGCGATCACCGCCTTGGCGCCGAAATAGAGGATGCCGGCGGTCGCCAGCTTGGAGACCAGCTGGATCGACTGGCTGGCGTAGTTGCCGAGGTTGGCGACGCGGAACGAGGAGCCGACATAGCCGGCCAGCTGCTCTTCCCAGCGGCGCTGCATCTGCGGCTCGACCGCCATCGCCTTCAGGGTCTCGATGCCGGTCACGGCCTCCACCAGGAAGGCCTGGTTCTCGGCGCCGCGCTTGAACTTCTCCTCGACCCGCGCGCGGAACAGGGGCGTCAGGGCGATGCTGATGCCGGCATAGATCGGCAGCGACACCAGCACGATGACGGTCAGCCACCAGCTGTACCATGCCATCACCGCGATGAAGACCACCGTGAAGAACAGGTCGATCACCAGCGTGAGGCTGGAGCCGGTGATGAACTGGCGGACGTTCTCCAGCTCGCGCACGCGGGCGACCGAATCGCCGACGCGGCGCGCGCCGAAATACGCGAGTGGCAGAGCCACCAGGTGGCGGAACAGGCGCGCGCCCAGCTCGACGTCGATGCGGTTGGTGGTGTGCGAGAAGACGTAGGTGCGCAACGCACCTAGGATGGTCTCGAAGATCGACACGGTGACAAGGCCGATCAGCAGCACGTCGAGCGTCGTCATGCCGCGATGCACCAGCACCTTGTCCACCACCACCTGGAAGAACAAGGGCGAGATCAGCGCGAAGATTTGCAGGAAGAAGGAGGCGAGCAGGACCTGGCTCAGCAGGTTGCGATACTTGTAGATTGCTCGCATGAACCAGGAGATGCCGAACTGCCGGCCGAAATCCGTCAAGGTCGCGCGGCGCGTCACGAAGACGAGGGTGCCGTCCCAGATCGCCTCGAACGCGCCCCTGTCCATCACCTCGGCGGCAGCGCCGGCGCCGCGATGCACCAGCACCTTGTCGTCGCTGCAGCGGCCGAGAATGAAGAAGCTGCCGTCGTGGCCGCGGGCGAGCGCCGGCAACGGTGCGGCGGGCAGGCGATCATACGAGCTGGTCGTCCGGCGCGCCTTCAGATCCTGCTGGCGGGCCAGGCGCACGATGTCATCGCCGGTGATGTTGTCGGAGCCGGGCAACTCGCGACCGATCGCATCCGCGCCCATGGCGAGGCCATGAAAGCGGAGCAAGGTTGCGAGGCAACTCAAGGTCCGTTGTCGGGCGTCAACGGCCACGGTGAGCATCTGGTTTGTCATGTCGGCGTTGATTTTTTAACCAAACTTTTCTGCACCTTTGGACTATCGCCGCGATAGCTGACTAAACCCTTAATAATGGCCAGCTTTTCCAATAATTCGCCCCATATTTTGGGACCGCGGCCGCCGACACCTACTAGGCAGGGGGTATAGACCGGTCGGGTCCTGCCCCCTGCCCGCCTTATCAGGTGGTTTTCCAGTTGGCCGCGATCACCGTCTCCACGGTCTGCTGCTCGCTGCCGCTGAGGCTGGTGGGCGAGCCGGAAGTCGTCGAAAAATCCGCCATCGCCTGGACCAACTGCTGGACCTGGGTGGCCGCCAGCACCTGCCCATCGCTGAGCTGGAACGTGCCGAGCCGGTTATCGGTGTCCGAGTACCAGCCCTTGACGCGGACCGTGTCGGTCCCGCCGGTGCCGCGCAGCGTTACCAGCAGGTCGCTGCCGTTCTGCGCGAACCACAGTTGATCGTCGGTGATGCCAGCGCCAAACAGCAGCCGGTCGGCGCCTCCGGTATCGCCGTTGTAGATGGTGTCTTGCTTGCCGCCGCGGGCGAACCAGTAGGTGTCGCTCCCGTTGCCGCCGGTCAGCACGTCGTTGCCAGTGCCTCCATTGAGCCAGTCGTTGCCGGCGCCGCCGGTCATGGTGTTGTTGAGGTTGTTGCCGGTGCCGCTGAAGTTGCCGGAACCGGAAAAGCTCAGCTTCTCCACGTACGCGCCAAGGGTGTAAGATGCGAGCGTGGTCTTCACCAGATCGGTCCCCTCGTTGCCCTGTTCCACCGGCCGGTCGCCGGTGTGGTTGACAGTGTAGGTATCGTTGCCCTTGCCGCCGATCAGCATGTCGCCGCTCGCGCCGCCCGCCAGCACGTCGTCGGCGGAGGTGCCGTTCATAACCAGGCCGCTGGGCAGGCGGACCAGGCTGTTGTTGCCGAAATGGATATCGCTCACGCTCGGCAGTGCCATGCCCACCAGCCGCACCACATTGTTGCCGTTTGACAGGTCGAACACCTTGGCGGTCGAGCTGTCGGCGTAGCGGAAATTATCGAGCGTGACGTTGGCGCCGCTCGCTGCCTGGAAATGCGACGGCTTGCCGATGCCGCCGAAATGGTACGGGTTGGTGCTGACGCTGTCCGTCATGGTTACGGACTCGGCGCCCCACAGGCGGAAGTTCTTGTTGTTGCCGCTGGCCGACGCCCGGAGCATCGTCACGTTGTTGCCCTTGATGTCGTAGCCGGCATCGGTGTTCCCGGTGGCGACCGTGTCGCGGAAGGTCAGGTTGTAAGTGCCGCCCTCCGCCACGAAGCCATCACCGTTCCAATAGTCGCCCGCGGCGCCGCGGCCGTAGTTGTTGCGCATGGTCACATGATCCATGACGACGTCGTGCACCGTGCCGTCGAGCGCCACGCCGGCGAGGATGAGGCCGCCATTCTGCTTCTGGCTGTCGCCGACCACGTTGTGCAGCGTCACGTTGCGGCTGTTGTATTTGAGCTTGATCGCGTTCCGCGAATAGCCGGCGATCGTGACGTCCTCGACCTTGAGCCAGTTGACACTGGCCGAGGTCTCGGAGCCGGACACTTGATTCTCGATGAAGCGGGCGACATTGGTGGCCGCGACGCGCTTGATGCTGAGGTCTCCGATATCGGCGCCGATGCGGAACACGCCGTTGCCGATATTCTTGGTCGCCAGGTCCGAGAACTTCAGGTGGTCCGCGCCGCCCACCAGACGGAACAGCTCGACACCTTCCGCGAGGCCCGGCGTCCAGCCCGTCGCGCGCGTGCCGACGATGGTCGCCGCCATCGCCGTGCCGTCACTGGTCGCGCCGCGGATCGTGATCGGCGCGCCCGCGGCGCCGCCGGCCGCGATGGTGATCTGCTTGATCACCTTGTAGGCACCCTGGTCGGCGAGCAGCCGCACCTCGTCGCCCGCCGCGGCGGCCGCGATGAACCTGGGAAGATCGTAGATCGTGCCGGCATTCGCGGCCGAAGAGCCGCTGTGAAAGCCGGAGCCGGTCGGAGAAATGTAGTATACTTTCATGGTGCGCCTTCCGAATGCTTGCAGGCAAATTGACCCGTCCGCGCGGTCGGCAGTCAGCCGGCACGCGCGTCGAAATCCCCAAGACTCAAAAAGCGATTGCGCCTCGAGAACCGATGCCAGATCGGCTTCGGCTCAAGGCGCATCACGTGACCCTATTCGGTCTTTCCCCCACGCAGGCGAAGGCAGCCACCCAGACGCCTTCGCTGCGAGCATGCAATTATTATTACAATTAGCGACGGGCCGTCGACTCTGTCAATTGGCCGAAGTCATGTGGCCGAGTGCCAATTTGCCACAATCACAGATTCGACAGATTGTTGTTGCGCCAATGTCAGAGAACTCATGCTCGACGGCGGCGCGCTGAAGGCGGACATCGCGTCGACCAGCTGCTGGACCTGCGTGGCCGCGAGGGTCGCGCCGTCGCTCAGCTCGAAACGATCGAGCTGGTTGCTGCTGCTCGCGTACCAGCCCTGCAAGGTCGCGCGATCGGTGGCACCGAGAACGCTGACCACCAGATCGTTGCCGCTGCGCGCGAACCACAGCTGATCCTCCGCGATGCCGGCGCCGAACACCAGCTTGTCCGCACCGAGATCGGTGTCGGCGTTGGAGATGAGATCGCTGCCGCCGTCGGGTGCGACGACGTAGGTATCTGCTCCTTGCCCGCCGGTCATGACGTCATTGCCGACGCCGCCGCTGAGAATGTCGTTGCCGCTGCCGCCGCTGAGCGTGTTGGCGGCGGCGTTGCCGACGATCATGTTGTTGGCGGTGTTGCCAGTGCCCTTGATCGCCGCGGTGCCGGTGAGGGTCAAATTCTCGGTGTTGGCCGCAAGCGTGTAGGTCACCGAGCTTTGCACGGTGTCGGTTCCTTCATTCGCCTTCTCGGTGACGAGATCGCCGATGCTGTTCACGATGTAGGTGTCGTTGCCGGCGCAGCCGATCATGTTGTCGTTGTCGGCGCCGCCGTCGAGCAGGTCGTTGCCGGTCCAGCCGTAGAGATTATCGCGGTTACTCTCGCCCAGCAGCCAATCGTCGCCAGCATCGCCGGACAACCGGTCGTTGGACGCGCCGCCGAAGACTTTGTCCGTGCCATCGCCGGCATAGACCAGGTCGATGCCGCCCTCGCCGTAGACGGTATCGTTGCCGGCGCTGCCGTAGATGGTGTCGTTGCCACCGCCGCTGCGCAGCGTGTCGTTCCCTACGCCGCCGGTGATGACATTGTTGAGCGTGTTGCCGGTGCCGGCGAAGCCGCCGGTGCCAACGAAGGTCAGGGTCTCGACGTTGGCCGCGAGCGTGTAGCTCGCGATGCTGGCCTTCACATGATCGGCGCCCTGGCTCGCGAGCTCGACCACGATGTCGCCGGCATTGTTCACGGTATAGGTGTCGTTGCCCAAGCCGCCGGTGAGGCGATCGCCGCCAGCGCCGCCAGCCAGCACATCGTGGCCCGTGGTTCCGGTCTCCACCACGTTGGCTACGCCGATCGTCACGGCCGTGGTGGTGCTGAGGCCGTCCTGGTCGGTGACCTTGACCGTGAGCGCATGGGAGGATTGAGACTCGAAATCGATGGACGCACCGGCCTTGACACGGATCTGGTTGCCGGCAAGTTCGAACAGGTTGGTGGCGCCGCCGGTCAGAGCGAAGCTGTGGGTGTCGCCGGTATCCGGATCCACCGCGCCGAGCGTGCCGACCACGGTGCCGACGATTGCGTTCTCCTCGACCGTGCCGCCAGCCAGCGTCACGCCGGTTGGCGCCGCATTGGACGGCAGGATGTCGAGGAGCGAGCCGTTCTTGAGCAGGATCAGCGGCTGGTAGAGCAGTGGGATGACGGTGTCGGCGAGATGCACGGTCGCGCCGCCCTTGGTCATGTCGAACAGGACCTGCGGCAATAGCGCGTCGGAGAACGTCAGGTTGTCGATCGTCGCTTCCGCGTCCACGCCAAGCCAGACATGGGCGGTGTCGGTGTTGCCGCCGTAATAAGTCGGATTGAGGCTGCTGCCGCCCTCCATCGTGATGGAGGTGGACCAGAAGCGGTAGTTGCGGTTGTTGCCGTCCGCGACCGTGTTCACCAGGGCCGTGCTGCTGGACTTGAGGTCATAGCCGGCGTCGGTGTTGCCGGACGCCACGGTATTCTCGAAGCGCACGTTGTAGACGTTGCGTTCGGTCGAGAAGCCGTCGCCGTTCCAGTATTCGCTGGCGGTGCCCTGGCCGAAGTTGTTCTTCATCACGGTGTCGGAGATGACGACGTCGTGCGCCGTGCCATCGAGCGCGATGCCGCAGACGTAGAGCCCGCCGAAGGTGCGCTCGCTGTCGCCGACCACGTTGTCGATCACCACGTCGTGGGTGTCGTATTGCAGGCGGATCACGCTGCGCGAATAGTCGGTGACGTTGACGTCCTGGACCGTCAGGCCGCTGATGGTTGCGGAGGTCGCGGTGCCCGACACGTAGTTCTCGACAAAGCGGGCGACATTGCTGGCGTCGACGTCGCGGATGGTGAGGTTGGAGATGTCCGCGCCGACACGGAACACGCCGTTGCCGAAGTAGCTGGTGGAGAGGTCCTCGAACACCAGGTTGTTGGCGCCGGACAGCAGGCGGAACAGCTCGTTGCCCTCGCTCATGCCGTAGGTCCAGGTGGACGAGCGCGATCCCACGATCTCCGCCGCCATCGGATCGCCGCTGCTGTCGATGCCGCGGATGGTGACCGGCGCGCCCTCGGTTCCGCCCTTGCTGATCGAGAGCTGAGTGTTCTGCTGGTAGGCGCCCTGGTCCGCCAACAGCAGCACTTCGCCGCCCGGTCCGGCCGATTGGATGAACTGGTTGAGATTGGCGAGGGTGCCTGCGTTCGCGATCGAGGATCCATCACGCAAGCCAGCGCCGTTTGGCGAAACGTAGAGCGTTGCCATTATCAAGTCCTGTTGAATGTCTGGGCGCGAGATGTCGGGGTCGCTAATAATGGCGGCTCGACTGACTCGCTCGCTTCGAATAAAGACGAGAATTATTAATCAGAGCCTAATATAGCCATAGTCATTTCGGACTAATACTTTGATAACATTGTCAAATTTTACGGAAATGAAGAGTAGTTCCTGCACCCCATAGTGGGAATACTGGATAAAGGAAAATGTCCCCGCCATGCTTGTTGACAGGGCCCCACATCGGGGATTCAATGAGAAAAAGCCGTAAAAATCGGCGTGCGCGGGGAGCGCCGCCTCTGGGAAGGAACGACGCCGCATGACGACTGTCCTGGTGGCCGACGACCATCCGCTGTTTCGCGAAGCGATCGCGGATGCCTTGCGCACCATGTTCGACCGGGTCGGCGTCCTTGAGGCCGGCTCGATGACCGAGGCGATCGATCAGGTCGCCAATGCCAACGACATCGATCTGGTGCTACTGGACCTGCGCATGCCGGGCATGAGCGGGGTCAAGGGCGTGCGCACCTTGCGCCGCCGCCGGCCGGATATTCCGATCGCGGTCATCTCCGCGCTCGATGACAGCATGGTGGTGCAGCAGTGCTTCGATGCCGGCGCCATCGGATATATTCCCAAATCGCTGCCGCGAGCCGGGATCGCCGACGCGATCCAGACCATCCTGGACGGCGGCAGCTTCACGCCGAACGACAGCCAGATCGGCCACACCCGCGCCGAGGAGACCGACGACAGCGAGGAACTGGACGACGCGATGCGCTGCCGGTTCGAGCTGCTCACCAACCAGCAATGGAAGGTGCTGGAGCTGATGGCGCAGGGCCTGCTCAACAAGCAAATCGCCTACGCGATCGACGTCCAGCTGACCACGGTCAAGGCGCACGTCTCGAGCTTGTTGCAGAAGCTCGGGGTCTCGCGCCGCACCCAGGCGGTCATCCTGTACCAGAAATACTGCCGCCAGGCCTCACTCTCGGACCGAGGCAATCAGCGCCCTTAGGCGCGCTGGCTTGATCGGCTTCAGCAGCAGGCTGACGCCTGCGAGCTTGCGCACGTCATCCTGAATGGATGGGCTGTGGTCGGCGGTGATGATCGCCGCCGGAATGCCCGCGTCGACCCGCTTGCGGATGGCGCGGATCGCCTCGGTGCCGACGCGGCCGTGGTCCAAGTGGTAATCGACCAGCAACAGTTCCGGTGTCTCCCCAGTGCGGTCGAGCTCGGACAGCGCGCCTTCTGCGTTGGAGGCCGCGATGACCCGGCAGCGCCAGGTGTCGAGCAGGCTGGTCATGCCCTCCAGCACCTGCGCCTCGTTGTCGATCACCAGCACGCGCACGCCGTCGATGGTGCGATGGCGCGGCAGGCGCGGCGCCTGGATCGGGCGGGCCTGGGCGGCATCCTCGCTGATCGGAACGAGCACCGTGAAGACCGAGCCCTTGCCCACCTGCGAACGCACGTGGACGGGGTGGTCGAGCAGGCGGCTGATGCGGCGCACGATGGAGAGCCCAAGGCCATAGCCCTTGGCGCCGCCGGCGAGATCGGCGAGGCGCCGGAATTCCGCGAAGATCTCGTCGTGCTTGTCCTGGGGAATGCCGATGCCGGTGTCGGCGACCTGGATCTCGACGAACTTGCCGCGCCGGCGCACGCCGAACAGCACCTTGCCCTTGGGCGTGTAGCGGCAGGCATTGCTAAGCAGGTTCTGCAGCAGGCGGCGCAGCAGGCGGACATCGGTGCGCACGCTGAGCGAGGTCGACAGCACTGAAAGCTTGAGGCCGGCGCGCTCCGCCAGCGGCGCCAGCTCGTCGCGCAGCGAGAGCATCAGCGGCCCGAGCGGAACCGGGCCGAGCTGCACGTTCACCCGGCCGGACTCCATCTTTGAGATGTCGAGCAGAATGTTGAGGATATCCTCGATGTTGACCAGCGCTCGGTCGACCTTCTCGACATAGTCGGCGGTGCGGCGCGGCAGCTTACCGCCCTGGATCGAGGCGATGAACAGGCGCGCGGTGTTGAGCGGCTGCAACAGGTCGTGGCTGGCGTCCGCCAGGAACTGGGTCTTGCTGGCGTTCGCGAGCTCCGCCTCGACCTTGGCGGAGCGCAGCTCGCGCGCGATGCGGCGCCTCTCCTCGATCTCGCGCACCAGGGTCTCGTTCAGCTCTTGCAGGCTGGCGGTGCGCTCATAGACCCGGCGCTCCAGGTCCTCCTTCGCCATCTCCAGCATGTGCTGGGTGCGGCGGCGCTCGGTGATGTCCTGAATCAGGGTGAAGAAGCCCATCACCCGGCCCGAGGCGCTGCGATGCGGCACGTAGGTGGCGAGGCCGAAACGCGGATCGCCGTCGGCGGAGGGCAGGCCGACGTCGAACACGCTGGTGGAGCCGGCAAGCGCCCGTTCGATATAGCTGCGCCGGAAATTGTACTCCACCTCGCCGAGGATCGCGCGCATCTTGCGCCCGACCAGCTTGCCGCCGTCGCGGGCGAAGGCCGCGCGATAGGCGCGGTTCACGAACTGATACCGCTCCTGCTCGTCGATGTAGCACATCATGGTCGGCATCGCGTTGGCGAACAGGCGGATGCGCGCCTCGCTGTCGTGCAATGCCTCCTCGGCCTGGCGCCGGTCGGTGATCTCCGAATAGGAAACCACGAAGCCGCCGTCGGGCATCGGGTCGCTCTTGATCGCGAACCAGCGGCCATTCACCGACACCTCCGCCGGCGCGCCGCCGTGGGTGGTGATGATGGGCGACGCGGTGCCCAGCTCCGGCACGTCGCGCAGATCATTGAAGCGCTGGAAGCTGCGCAGGGCGGCGCCAGGCGTCAGCAAGGTGGCGGGCAGGCTCAGCAGCTCGCCATACTGGCGGTTGGCGGTCACTAGGCGCTGGTCCTTGTCGAACACCGCGACGCCGATCGACATGCTCTCCAGCGTCGCCTGCAGATGCAGCGATCGCTCAGCGAGCGCGCGTTCGCGCTCCTGGCGCTCCTCGTCCTTGACGTCGGTGATGTCGGTGTAGATCGAGGCCAAGCCGCCTTCGATCGACCGGCGGTCGTTGACCTGGACCCAGCGGCCGCTGGATTGCGCATAGACCCAGCGGTCGGCGCCGTGGCGGCGGGTGCTTTCGCGCTGGCGCATGCGGTCGGCGATCCAGGCATCGGCGCTCTGCCCGTCCGGCGCGGCGATGCAGCCGCGCTCGAACGCGATCCGGATGAGGCCCTGGAACGTGAGGCCGGTGCGCATCTCGGCACCGAGGCCGGGCCAGAAATCGGTGAAGCGCCGGTTGAACAGGATCAGCCGGTCTTCCGGGTCGAAGATCGCGAACCCTTCGGAGATGCTGTCGATCGCGTCCTGCAGGCGGTTCTGGGTCGTCATGCTGACGACCGCCGCCTCGTTCAGCTCGCGATTGGAGGTGGCGACCGCTTCCAGCGCCTGCTCCAGCTCACGCGTGCGATCCTTCACCATGCGGTCCAAGAGGATCGCGGCCTGGAACAGGTGATAGGCGTTGCCGTGCAGGTCGAGCCCGTGCTCGACCCGCTGCATCAGGGCGCGGTTGATCTCGGTCAGTTTCGCGACCTTGGTGCGCAGCTCGCCTAGCTCGTCGTTCGGGGCGCTGTCAGCCGCCATCCCAGGATCTCCGCTACCCCGCGTGCGCCGAGCCGAAGGCGATGCCGGTGAAGGTCTGGCTCATATGCATGGTGCCGAACTGCTCGCCGTAGGTGTTGAAGCCGATCACGGTGTTGGCGGTCAGCAGGCGCGAGATGTCGCCCAGCATCTGGCCCTGCTCCATCTCGATGTAGCGCAGGATGCAGTCGAAGCCGAGGACGGCCTCGACTGGCCCCAAATCGGCGGTGAGGCGCGTGAACAGGGATTCGAGGTCGGCGACCAGGTTGCCGCTTTCGGCGATGCTGAGCACGATGCCTTCGTCGATCGCGCAGAAGAAGTGGAAGCTGTCGTCCTCGTTCACCTGCTGGATGGCGCGGGCATAGTGGCGGCCGCCGGCGCGCACCACCAGCGGATGGGCGGCGAACACCTGGGGCGTCAAGTCATCGCGCCTGAGGCCCAGCAGCCGCGCATACTCCTTGGCGGCCGGCTCGGCATTGATCTCCATCACCAGGCGGTTGGCGGGGTCGGCCTTGGTCACCACCACCTTGAGGTCGAGCGGCTTGAAATGCTGGGTCTGGAACACCCGGAAATCGTGGTCGGTGGAGATCAGCAGCATCAGGGCGGCGTTCTCCAGCACCCGTCCGTCCAGGAACATGTTGGGCTCGCGCACGGTCGGGCTGACGCCGGCCGAGCCGCCGACCAGCGGGACATGGCCCAGGGCCGCGCCGAAGGCGCTGACGATCGCCTCCTCGCGCATGGCGAGGCTGTCGTTGATGAGCATGGCGAAGGTATGGGGCGTCTCCAGGCGCTGCTGGAGCAGTTCCTGCTCGGCCAGCAGGGCGCGTGCGGCGGCGAAGCCGGCGGCGATCTCGAAGTCGCACAGCCGTTCGATCGGCTTGACGGACGCGACGAAATGCTCGGCATCGAAGCTGACGCCGATGATCGAGCCGCGGCGATGGCCAAGCGGCGTGATCTCGCCGGCGGTGGTGCAGCCGATCACCGTGGCGTCGAGGCCGTATTCGCCGACCGCGGCGGCGACCTCGGCGATGTGGAACTGCGGCGAGCAGAACAGCATGACCAGCTCGGACTTCACGCCGGTGAAGGAATCGAGGATGGCGTTCACCATCTCCTTCGGCGTCTTGCCCATGGCCTCGTCCTGCAAGGCCCAGCGGATGCAGCGGTGCGCGGCATTGGGATCCGGCGCCTCCCCGGGCGCATGCTGATACGCGAGCGACATGGCCTATCTCCCAGAACGCGGCCGATTTCTATCGTTGCGGGGCCGTCGGCGCTCGGCCTGACATGTGGCTGCATTATCGGTGCTATTGGCTTCGATCCAAAGTCCAATTTCGGACTGCGCGAACTTCTCGTTAACATTCAATCAGAGCAGACGGGCAAAATCCACTCGTGCCGCGCATGGTTCTGGCCGGCAAATGGACGCTCACGCAATAAAGGGAGCGCGGAGGATGGAAACGCGCGCTGCAATGCGAAACGAGGCCGTCCGACCCCTGGAAATCCGCGATTTTGAGGTTTGCGGCCGTGGGCTGTCCGGCCGCCCCGGCTGCACGACATGAGCGTCACCGAGACCTCACGCCATCATTGTTTCGACGGATGGCAGATCTTCGCCAGCCATCCGTCGAAGGAATGCGGCGTCACCATGAAGTTCTCGCTCTATCTGCCGCCGGCCGCGGCGCGGGCGCGCGTCCCCGTGCTCTATTACCTGGCCGGCCTGACCTGCACCGAAGAGACTTTCGTGCTGAAGGGTGGCGGGCAGCGTTTCGCGGCTGAGACCGGCATCGCCCTTGCCGCGCCCGACACCAGCCCGCGCGGCACCGGCACCCCGGGCGCCGATTCCGATTGGGATTTCGGGTTCGGCGCCGGCTTCTATGTCGACGCCACGCTGGCGCCGTGGGCGGAATACTGGCGGATGTACAGCTATATCACCGCCGAACTGCCGCGGGTGCTGGTGGAGAACTTCCCGATCGACCCGAGGCGCCAGGGCATTTTCGGCCACTCGATGGGCGGGCACGGCGCGTTGGTCGCGGCGCTGCGCAATCCCGGCCAATATCGTTCAGTGTCGGCATTCGCGCCGATCGCCGCGCCGAGCCGCTCGCCCTGGGGCAAGAAGGCGTTCAGCGGCTATCTCGGCGAGGATCGCAGCCAGTGGAGCGCGTACGACGCCAGCGAGCTGGTGCAGCACAACCGGCTGTCGACCACCATTCTGATCGACCAGGGGCTCGACGACCCGTACCTCGCCGAGCAGCTCCATCCGCATTTGTTCGAAGACGCCTGCCGCCAGGCCAACCAGGCGATCGTGCTGCGGCGGCACCAGGGATATGACCACGGTTATTACTTCATCCAGACCTTCATCGCCGACCACGTGCGACATCACGCCCGGCAGATGAGCCAAGCCGGATGAGGGCCCGCACCACGGGAGGCATTGATGATCAGGCTATATGATTTCGAATTATCGGGCTGCTGCTACAAGGTGCGCCTGCTGCTGAACATACTGAAGGTGTCGTGCGAGCGCGTGCCGGTCGATTTCGCGAACAAGGAGCACAAGACCAACAATTTCCTGAAGCTGAACCCGCTGGGCGAAGTGCCGGTGATGGAGGATGGCGAGGTCCGGCTGCGCGATTCGCAATCCATCCTGGTCTACATCGCGCGCCAGTATGACCGGTCGAACACCTGGTTTCCCGACGCGCCGGACTCCATGGGCCGGATCATGCAGTGGCTGGCCTTTGGCGGGCACGAGCTGATGACCGCCTCCGGCGCGCGCGCGGTCAAGCTGTTCAAATACCCGCTCGACCTGCCGGCGCTGCAGGCACGGGCGATGGCGGCGTTCCGCATCCTCGATGCCCACCTCGCCGGCCGCGAGTTCCTGGAGTTCGGCCATCCGACCATCGCGGACATCGCCTGTTTCCCCTATGTGGCGATGGCGGGCGAAGGCGGCATCGACCTCAAGCCATATCCCAACATTCTGCACTGGATCGACCGCATCAAGCAGATTCCCGGCTTCACCGCGATGCCGGGCATTCCTGCGCTTGGGGCGGTCGCAGCGTAAAGCGGAGGCACGCATGATCAGGGCCATCACACGCGTTCTCGTCGGCTGCTGGGCCCTGATGCTGGGTGCGCAGGCGATCGCCGCGGAGGTTCCGCCGGTCAAGGTTGGGACGCTGAAGTTCGGCACCGTCAACTGGGAGCTGAAGGTGATCGCCGACGGGCTCGACGAGAAGCATGGCTTTGCCCTGACGCGGATGGATTTCGCCGACAAGGACGCGACCAGCATCGCGCTGCAGTCGGGCGAGGTCGACGTCATCGTCACCGACTGGATCTGGGTCGCGACCCAGCGCAAGCTCGGCCACAACTTCACCTTCGTGCCGTTCTCGCGCTCGGTCGGCGCGGTGATGGCGGATCCCAAGAAAGGCATCAAGACCGTCGCCGACCTCGCCGGCAAGAGCATCGGCGTCGCCGGCGGGCCGAGCGACAAGAGCTGGGTGCTGCTGCAGGCCTATGCCCGCAAGACCGCCAACCTCGATCTCAAGGACAAAGCCGACGTGCAGTTCGGCGCGCCGCCGCTGCTGAACGAGCTGGTACAGCGCGGCAAGCTCGACGCGGTGGTCAATTTCTGGAACTTCAATGCGCGGCTCAAGGTCGCGGGCTTCGTGCCGGTGGTGTCGATCCGCGACATCCTGCCGGCGCTCGGGCTCGACGCCGACCCGCCGCTGCTGGGCTGGGTGTTCAGCGACGAATGGGCCGGGAAGAACCCGCAGCTCGCCAAGGGTTTGATCGATGCCTCGTACGAGGCGAAGGCGTTGCTCAAGACCGACGAGGCGGTGTGGGACAGGCTGCGGCCGATCATGGACGCGGAGGACGATGCGATCTTCCAGGCGCTGAAGGAGGGCTATCGCGACGGCATCCCCGAGGGCTATGAGCATAAGGACGTGCTGGCGGCGGAGAGCGCATTCGAGGTGATGCGCGACGCCGATCCCGCCTCGGTCGCCAACCTGGAGCGCTTGCCGGAAGGCACCTTCTGGTCCGGCTACCTGAAATGAACCGGGTCGCCGGCGCACTGCCGCTCCGATGGAGCGCCGGCTGGAACCGGCTGCTGTCGGCGATCGCGCTGCTGGCGCTCTGGCAAGGCGCCGCGCTGGCGCTCAACGATCCGGCGCTGCTGCCATCGCCGCTCGCCACCTTCCAGGCCGGCTATGCCGAGCTGATGCGTGGCGAGCTGCTGTTCCATGTCGGCATCACGCTGGCGCGGGTTGCCGTCGCCTTCACGCTCGCCATGCTGATCGGCAGCGCCATCGGCATCGCGCTCGGCCGGTCGCAGACGCTGGACCAGGTCTTCAACGGCTGGCTGGTGATAGGGCTTAACCTGCCGGCTCTGGTCACCATGGTGCTGTGCTACATGTGGTTCGGGCTGACCGAGGTGGCGGCGATCCTCGCCGTCACCATCAACAAGGTGCCGACGGTCGCCGCGATCGTGCGCGAGGGCACCAAGGCGCTCGACCGCTCGTTGTTCGAGATGACGCAGGTGTACAACGTCAAGCCGACGCGGGTGCTGACGCGCGTGATCCTGCCGCAGCTGGCGCCGAGCCTGATGGCGGCGGCGCGCGCCGGGCTCGCTCTCACCTGGAAGATCGTGCTGGTGGTCGAGCTGCTCGGCCGGCCGAACGGCGTCGGGTTCCAGATCCGCAGCTTCTTCAACTTCTTCGACATCGCCAGCATCCTGGCCTACTCGCTGGCCTTCATCGCGGCGGTGATCGCGATCGAGACCTTCCTGCTGCAGCCGATCGACCGGCGGCTCGGGCGCTGGCGGCGCGCATGACCGGATTGGTGCTGCGCGGCGTCACCCGGGACTTTTCCGAACCGACCGACCGCCACGTGCTACGCGGCATCGATCTCGCCATCGCGCCAGGCGAATTCGTGTCGCTGGTCGGGCCGAGCGGATCGGGCAAGACCACGCTGTTGCGCATCATCGCAGGGCTGGACACGCCCGATGCCGGCAGCGTGACCTGGCAGGCGGAGCGGCGGCCGCGGTTCGGCGCAGTGTTCCAGGAGCCGCGCCTGGTGCCGTGGCTCAGCATCCTCGACAACCTGCTGCTGGTGACCGGGCCGGACTGGCGCGAGCGCGCGCGGGCGCTGCTGAACGCGGTCGAGCTCGCCGGCAACGAGGACGCGCTGCCGGGCCAGCTCTCCGGCGGCATGCAGCGGCGCGCGGCGCTGGCGCGCGCGCTGCTGGTCGAGCCCGAGTTCCTGATGCTGGACGAGCCGTTGATCTCGCTCGACAGCGCGCTGGCGGAGCGCATGCGCCAACTGCTCAACAATTATTGGCGGGAGCGGCGCACCACCACGCTGCTGGTGACGCACAATCTCGCCGAGGCGGCGGAGCTGTCGACGCGCATCCTCATCCTGTCGCCGAGCGAAGGCCGGCTCACCGCGGATTGCGCCCTGCCGCCACCCGACCCGCGGCTGCGCAACGACCGCGCGGTGTCGGCGGTGCTGGAAGATCTGCGCCGCATGACACAGGCGTGGCCGCGGCCGGATCCGCCGGAGGCGCGCGATCCGCTCAGCAGAGCAAGCTAACGCCTACTGAATCAAGTTGCCCTGCAGGTCGATCATCGGGACGTGGTATTCGCGCAGGATGGCGGTGATCTGGTCCTTGTTCTCGCTCACCACCTGATCGATCTCGTGCTTCCAGCGGTGTTCGCCGGGGCGGACGCCCATGGCGATGAAATAGTCCATGCGGTCGGCTTTCGCCTCGTGCACCAGCGGCGTGATGGCGAGCGCATCGCCCTGCGGCGCGGCGAAATAGCCGGCGAGCGGCCCCCACAGCAGCGCGACGTCGATCCGGCCTGCCACCAGATCTTCCACCATGCGATGGCTGGGCGAATCATAGCGGGTGTCGACCATCAAGTCGTACGGCGCGGCGTGCGCCATCAGGCCGTTGCGCGCGGCGACGCCGGCGGGCGGCGTGCCGGCGATGAGGCCGATCTTGAGCGACTTGAGTGCGGGATCGTCGAGCCGGTCGGCGGTGATGCCGTCGGCCTTGCGCGTCACCATCACGTAGGTCGAGCGATAATATGGGTTGGTGCTGAGCACCAGCTCCGCGCCGCTGACCATGCCGATGACGACATCGCAGCGCCGCGCCCGCAGCGTGTTGCGCAGGAAGCCGGTGGCCTGCGGAAACCAAGTGTAGCGCACCGGCACGCCGAGCTTGGCGGCGATCAACTCGGCGATCTTGTTCTCGAAGCCCTCGCCCTTCTGGTTGGAGAACGGCATGTTGCCGGGATCCGAGCACACGCGCAGCGCGGAGCGGTCGACCGCCTCCGGCTGATCGACAGCGAGAGCCGCCGCGGGGAACGCGGCGGCCAGGATCAGGATGCAGAGAGCCTTGAGCGACATTGTCGCGCCGGCTAGTTGCCCATGCAGGCGTTCTCGGCTTCCGCCGCCTCCGGCGGCTTGTCCGCATGCTTGTCCGGTCGGCCGCGGCCGACGGCGCCGTCGGACCTGGCCTTCAGGTACGCGTAGATGTCGTCGAGATAGCACATGACGTTGGGATCGGTACCGAAGGCCGGCATCTTCTTCTGCACCGCCGTGTTCACCTCCTGCTTGCCGTTCACCACGATCTCGGTGAACTGCTCGTAGTTCAGGCGCTTCAGGGACTCGGTCAGCGCTGGAGCAAAGGTGCTGCCGACGCCGTCCGGCCCATGGCAGGTGTGGCAGATGCTGTTATAGCGGCGGAACCCGCTGAAGGTCGGCCAGTCCGTCGTGCCGTCCTCGGCGATCTTGTAGGGTTTCTCCTCGTCGGTGGCGGCCACGGTGTCCTGGGCCCGGCTTTCCATCACCTGGGCGATCATCGCGCCGCACAGGGCAACGGCAAATGCAAGCGACATACGCCATTCGAACGTCATCAAGGTCCCGCCTCTGCAAGCGTCTCGGGTGTGCGTGTTTCGTGTCCGGTCCTGAAAGAGATCGGGCGGGAAGCTTGCGCCGCCCGCCCGATTCTTCGAGGTACTGTTACTCAGGCAGCGTGAACACGGTCATGGTGCCACCGAGCGCCGTATAGCTCGACAGCGCCTTGTAGGCACCCACCGCGCCGAGGCCGGCGGTGTCTTCGGTCAAGCCAGCCGCCATGCCGATGCCGGCCCAGCCGCCGACGCCCGACAACACTGCGACATACTGCTTGCCGTCATACTCGTAGGTGTTGACGTTGCCGATGATGCCGGAGGGAGTCTTGAACTTGTAGAGCTCCTTGCCGGTCTCGGCATCGACCGCCTTCAGATAGCCTTCCAGCGTGCCGTAGAACACCACGTCGCCGGCAGTCGCCAACGCACCGCTCCACACCGAGAACGGCTCGGGCAGCGACCACTTGATCTTGCCGGTGGTCGCATCCCAGGCGATGAAGTTGCCGAGATGATCGTCACCCTTGGGCGGATACATGCTCAAGGTCGCGCCGACGAAGGGCTGGCCGGCGGCATAGGCCACCTTGAACGGCTCGTAATCCATGCAGACATGGTTGGTCGGCACGTAGAACAAGCCGGTCTTCGGCGAGTAGGCCGCGGGCTGCTGGTCCTTGCTGCCAAGCGCGGCCGGGCAGATACCCTTGGAGTTCACATCCTGGCCATTGGCTTCGGTCGAGAACTCCTTCACGCGGTCCGGCAGGCCGGTCTTGATATCGATCTTGGTGGCCCAGTTCACCGCCGGATCATACTTTTCCGCCACCAGCAATTCGCCGGAGTCGCGATCGAGGGTGTAGCCGAAGCCGTTTCGATCAAAGTGGACGAGCAACTTGCGATCCTTGCCGCCGATCTGCTGGTCGGCCAGGATCATCTCGTTGACGCCGTCATAGTCCCACTCGTCGTGGGGCGTCATCTGATAGACCCACTTCGCCATGCCGGTGTCGGCATCGCGTGCGAAGATCGTCATGGACCACTTGTTGTCGCCGGGCCGCTGCACCGGGTTCCAGGTGCTGGGGTTGCCGCTGCCGTAGTAGACCAGGTTCAGGTCCGGGTCATACGACATCCAGCCCCAGGTCGTGCCGCCGCCGATCTTCCACTGATCGCCTTCCCAGGTCTTCAGTGAAGAATCCTTGCCGACCGGCTTGCCGAGCGCGGTGGTCTTCGCGGGATCGATCAGCATGTCCTTATCGGGACCCGCCGAGTTCGCCCGCCAGGCCAGCTTGCCATCCTTCACGTTGTAGGCGGTGACATGGCCAAGCACGCCGAACTCGCCGCCCGAGTTGCCGATCAGGACCTTGTCCTTGATCACCATCGGAGCGGAGGTGCCGGTCTCGCCCTTGGTCGGATCGCCGTCGGCGACGCTCCAGACTTCCTTGCCGGTCTTGGCATCGAGCGCGACCAGCTTGGTGTCGGCCTGGTGCAGGAAGATCTTGCCGTCGCCATACGCGACGCCACGATTGACGGTGTCGCAGCACATCACCGGAATGACGTTCGGATCCTGCTGCGGCTCATACTTCCAGACGATCTGGCCGCCCTTGCTGAGGTCCAGCGCGAACACGGTGTTGGGGAACGGCGCATGGACATACATCATGTTGCCGATCACCAGCGGGCCACCCTCATGGCCGCGCAGCACGCCGGTGGAGAAGGTCCACGCGACCTGCAGGTCCTTCACGTTCTTATTGGTGATCGTGTCGAGCTCGCTGTAGCGCGTGCTCGAGTAGTTGCCCAGCGGCATGACCCATTGCTTCGGGTCCTGTTGAATCTTGAGCAGTTCGTCGTTCGCCATGGCTTGCGCACCCCATAGCGAAATCGCGCCGGCGACCGCCAGCACAAACCCTGAAGCAGGCTTCAATCTTGCCATCTTTTCCTCCCGAAAAGGATTGGTATCCAGGCTCCGCAACGTTCTGTTGACCTGTCGGAGTGGTTCCGGCTCTCCCCGCCGTCGCATCAGTCCGCTCGCTCGGACGGCGGCTTTTCCGGTGCTCGCAATTGTCCCACGATCCTCCATAACTGATCGCGAGCGGCGTGTTCGAACGTTAGTCGACAAACCCGCGAAAGAGCATTGTCCTTTGGTACAACTTCGCTTGATCGCTCTGGAATCGCAGCAAAGATGAGGAAAAACGCGTCATTGGCGGCGTGTTGCACGCCACCTGCAGCGCACCGCAAAACGCGGGCGCATTCGCAGGAGATGCTGTGACCCGTTCAGCTCGTCGTGGCGGCGAGCGCGGTCTTTTTGTCTTGCGGCGTCATGCGCCGGTACACGAAATCAGGCGCCGGTTGCGAGGCGGCGTCATCAGCGAGCGCCCGCAACACGGCGTGCTTCGGCGACAGCGCGCAGGCGGGATCGGTGGCGGCTGCGTCTCCCACTACCGCCAGTGCCTGACACCGGCAGCCGCCCCAATCCACTTCCTTTTGATCGCAGGTCCGGCACAGGTCCGGCATCCAGTCGGTGCCCCGGAAGCGCTCGAAGGCCGGCGAGCTGGTCCAGATCTCCGCCAGCGGCTTGTGCCGGACCGAATCGAACATCATCCCCGGAATCGTTTGCGCGGCGTGGCAGGGCAGCACCTCGCCGCTGGGGGTGATGTTGAGGAACTGCCGGCCCCACCCGCCCATGCAAGCCTTTGGCTGGCGGGCATAATAGTCGGGCAGGACGTAGTCGATCACGATCTGGCCGCGCAACCGCTCGCGCGCGGCCTCGACGTGGCGCGTGGCCTCGTGCACCTGGGGGAGCGTCGGCATCAATGCTGCGCGGTTCTTGATCGCCCAGCCATAATATTGCGCGTGCGCCATCTCCACCCGGCCCGCCCCCAGCGCGACCGCGAGGTCGATCATGCGCTCGACCCGCGTGATGTTGTGGCGGTTGAGGACGGCGTTGATGGTGAGCGGCAGCCCCGCCTCCTTCACCATGCGGGCGAAGGCCAGCTTCTTGCCCTGGACCCCGGGATAGTTGGCGATGAAGGCCGCCGTCTGGTGGTCGACGTCCTGGATGCTGAGCTGCACGTGGTCGAGCCCGGCCTCCTTGAGCTGCGCGATCCGCGGCTGGTCCAGCGTCACGCCGGAGGTGATGAGATTGCTGTAGAGCCCGATCTTGTGGGCGTGGGCGACCAGGTCCGCCAAATCGCGGCGCACCGCCGGCTCGCCGCCGGAGAAATGCACCTGCAGGATGCCGAGGTCCGCCATCTCATCCATGACGCGGAGCCATTCGGCTGTCGACAACTCACCCTTGGCACGCTCGAGCTCCAGCGGATTGGAGCAATAGGGGCATTGCAGCGGACAGCGGTGCGTCAGCTCCAGCAGGGCCGCCAGCGGTGGTGAAAGGTCTGCGCTCATGCCGTCACGATCCGCTTTTCGATCAGGGAAGCCAGCAAGTCCTTGACGTCATGCTCGATCTCGCTGCGGTCGGCGCTGTAGGCGGTAGCCAGCTCGTCAATGATGGCGTCGACCTGCTTGGCGCCGTCGCAACGCTGCAGGATCTCGAGCGCGGTCTCGTCCGGCACCAGCACCCGCTCCGGCGCCAACACCACCCAGCGGTCGCGCGCCTTGTCGAAGGTCAGACGAACGCCCGGCGCCAGTCCGGGGCGCGCTTCGCTCGACAACGCGGGGATTGTCATGACGAGGCCTCCTCCGGGCGAAAGGCGCCGGGCGGGACGTGCCCCGGCGCAACATAGGCGTGGTAGAGCGCATCGAGCTGCGCCCATAGCACGTCGCACTTGAACTCGAGGGCCTTCAGCACCGCCTGCTGCTGATGCGGCAGGCGCGCCTCGCGCTTCACGTATTCGATGGCGAAGTTGGCGTCGCGTGGCGCCTGGGTGAGGCGCTTGTCGAAGTAACTGAGCGCGTCGCGGCTGATGAAATCGTAGCTCGCCAGCATGCCGGCCACCCGCTCGGTGATGATGTTTGGCGCGAACAGCTCGGTCAGCGAGGAGGCGATCGCCTCCAGCAGGCTGCGGTCGCGCACGAAATGGAGGTAGGCCTCGACCGCGAAGCGGGTGCCGGGCAGCAGGCCCGCGCCGGAGACCACATAATCCCGGTCGAACCCGAGGATGTCGGTCAGGCGCAGCCAGCGCTCGATCCCGCCGTCGTAGGTCTCGTCGCCGTCATGGTCGATGATGCGCTGGCGCCATGCGACGCGGATGTCCCGGTCGGTCATGCGCGACAAGATCGCGGCGTCCTTCTGCGGGATGATCGATTGATAATAATACCGGTTGAGCGCCCAGGCCTGGACCTGGCCCCTGGTCAGCTTGCCGCCATGCAGCAGGGCATGGAACGGATGGCGATTGTGGTAGCGCACGGCGCCGATGGCGCGCAGCGCGGCTTCCAGGTCTTCGGGGCCCATCAGCTCGGTCACAGGGTAATCCTCATTCCGTCTTCGGCCACTTCCCAGCCATGGGCGGCGACCTCCGCCCGTTCCGGCGAATCCTCGTCCAGCACCGGGTTGGTGGTGTTCACATGGATGAAGATCTTGCGCCCGATGTCGAGCTGGTCGAATGCGGTCAACGTCCCGGACCCGCCATTGATGCTCATGTGGCCCATGCGCTGCCCGGTCTTGTAGCTGATGCCGAGTTGCACCAGCTCGTCGTCCGACCACAGCGTACCGTCGAAGAACACCAGCGCCGAGCCGCGGATGCGGTCCTCCAGCTCCGGCGTCATGCGCGCGCAGCCTGGAATGTAGTGGAACTTGGCGCTGCCGGCGGCAATTTCCAGGCCGATGGTGTCCTCGGCGGAGCCCGCGAGATGTTGTGGATCGCGCCCCTCGAGGAACAGCGGGACCTTGCCCGGCACCGCGAAGGCGGTCATGGCAAGGCCGAGCGAACCGTCGCTGCCAGCAAGCTCGATGTGCTCGCCCAGATCGAAGGCCCGCCGCTGCACATATTGCGGATTGAGCGCGCCGAAGATCGGGTTCTCCGCCAGCAGGCCGAGAACGCGGCGGGTGCCCCACAGCACAAAGGGCTGGCTTTCGCGCATCGAAAGCAAGCCGGCGACATGATCGATCTCAGCGCTGGTCAGCACGACCGCGCGCACCGGCGAATCGCGCAGGCCGTCGCGCGGCCACAGACACTGATTCTGCAGAAGCTGCTGGCGCGCGTCTGGCGACGCGTTGAGCATGACCCAGCGCTTGCCATCGGCGCTCACCGCGACCGAGGCTTGCGTCCGCCACTTGGCGCGCGCAGAGCCTTCCCGCGCACGCCTGCTGGTGGGCGCATTGCAGTTCCATTGAGGAAAGCCTCCGCCGGCGGCAGAACCGAGCACCACCACTTCCATGGCTGTTAGACCCTGGCTATGCGAAGTCGCCCCGCTTTACGCGCGGCGGAGGGCGTCCAGTTACAGGATCGCGCAGGCGTAGGAGTTGATCTCCATGCCGACGCAAATCTCGCGCAACCGCGGAGTCTTCCAAACCTTCATGGTCAACTCTCCCAGTCCATAGCGATTGTTAAAGTCAAATGGTGTCGGCATCACCGACAAGAATTATTCTAAGGACCGCGTTTCCGGCTTGCCAGAGCAATCGGTCCCGGCGCCCTCATCCTTTGGTCCAAGATTGTTGCAGCGCAACGCCGGAGTGATCCGTGCACATGGGGTGCTTCCCGGCCAGATTGAGGCGGGCCATCTCCACAGAGAAAACATGGACGTTGACGGACGTATCGCGCAGCCATCGCGTTTGGACATCGAAGGCCTCGCGCTCTCGATCGTTCCAAATCCGGCACGTGATTGGCCCGGGGTGGGCAATACTTTTCATCTGAAGAAAATGCGTCAGCTCGTGCACCAGGATGCTGGTCGCCACCGGGTCGGCGCCGACCGCCAGCGCTTCGTCGATCACGATCTGGCCATCCGGGAAGGTAAATCCGTAAACCTGGCACGGCCGGCCGCATACGAGCTGCTCCAACACGGTATGCGGCAAGGTCTCTATATTTGGTAGGTCGCCGGGAATTGCATAGCCGGTGTAGCCCGATATCGCTGTCATCAGCGTCACCACCAGCTTGCTCGAGATCATCGTTATCCTCGCATCGGCGCGGCGATCGCCATGGTAGGGGCATTAGCCGGAAGATCAATTGATTACCGGCATGACCGTGTGATTTCGTGCCGGAAGTCTCGCAGCGAACGCGGCGGAGGATGTATGAACGTGCGCACGGCCTTGGCAGGTCTCTTTGTCGTTGGCAATCTTGCCGCATCGCAACATGCATTGGCCAATGTCTATCCCACCGAAGTGGTTGCCGACTATGTGATCGGTTGCATGGCGTCCAATGGCGGGACTCAGGACATACTGCGCCGCTGCGCCTGCAGCATCGACACGGTCGCCTCGATCCTGCCGTATGACGCATATGAAAAGGCCGATACGGTGATCCGGATGGCGGGTGTCGCCGGCGCCAACACCGAGATATTCCGCACCACCAGTATGCTGACCAAGATGGTCGACCAATTGCGGCTGGCCCAGATCGAGGCCGATTTCCGCTGCTTCTAGCCGCCGGTGCGCCGCGCCGCGGGAACCTTCGAACCGAAACGACGCTCATTGTACTTTGGTCGAACAGGGCCGAACTTCCCTTGCCCGACATTTTTTCGATTCCTACAGTTGCCGAGGACCACGGCGCAAAGCGCTTTGGCCACTGACGGCCCGATGCGGCCACCTGGCAACTCCCCAAGATCGAAGTGGGGCCAACCACGGAAGGCGTTTGCGATGCGATTGTCCACCTTGCTGCTTGCTGCCACTCTGCCCACGTTGTTCCTGACTGCCGCCGGCGTCGCACGCGCGGTGGAAGCAGGCGATCCAGCCCTCGGCAAGAAGGTGTTCGCGAAATGCCAAGCCTGTCACTCGCTCGAGGCCGGCAAGAACAAGGTGGGACCGACGCTCCACGGCGTGATGGGCCGCGCGTCCGCCAGCGAGGCGGACTTCACCTACTCCGACGCGATGAAGAACGCGCACCTGACCTGGGATGCCGCAACGCTGGACAAATATCTCGCCAAACCGAAGGACATGGTGCCCGGCACGAAGATGGCCTTCCCCGGCCTGCCCAAGGAGAAGGACCGGGCGGATCTCATCTCCTATCTCGAACAGGCCGCTGGGTCAGCGCAGTGAGTGAACGAAGGTCCGCACGCGCTGCCGGCATTCTCGGTCTAGCCGTGCTGACCTTCGCATTCGGCCACGCGGCGATCGCCCAGTCGACACCGCTCCATGTGCCCATCGTCTACCTCAAGGAGGCGATCGAGGAGCCGCTGCCCCTGTCGCTGGTCGAGCCGGTCGCGACCGACAACGGCCTCGCCGGCGTCAAGCTGGCGATCGGTGACAACAATACCACCGGCAAGTTCCTGAAGCAGGAGTTCGAGCTGGTCGAGAAGACGGTCGCTGCCGGCGGCGATCTCAAGGCCACGGCCGCTGAGCTGTCGGCGGCGGGGCAGAAGCTGGTCATCGCCGACTTGACCGCTCCGCGCCTGATGGAGTTCGCCGACCTGCCCGAGATGAAGGACGCGGTGATCTTCAACATCCGGGCGGAGGACGATGGTTTGCGCGCGGCCGACTGCCGCGCCAACGTGTTCCACACCATCCCCAGCCGCGCCATGAAGGCGGATGCATTGGGGCAATGGCTGATCAGCAAGCAGTGGATGCGCTGGGTGCTGGTCTACGGCGTCAATGACGGCGACCGCGCCTTCGCCGACGCGATCCGGCGCACCGCCAAGCGCTACCGCGCCGAGATCGTCGAGGAGCGTGGCTACGAGTGGAAGGCGGGATCGCGCCGCACTGACACCGGCGAGCAGCAGGTGCGCGAGCAGATGACACAGCTGACCCAGCGCCTGCCCGACCATGACGTGGTGATCGTGGCGGACGAGAGCGAGGTGTTCGGCGACTACCTGCCCTATCGCAACTGGGACCCGCGGCCGGTGGTCGGCACCAGTGGCCTGGTCCCGACCTCCTGGCACCGCAGCCAGGAGCAATGGGGCGGGACCCAGCTGCAGCGCCGCTTCATGCGCGACTACAATCGCTGGATGCTCGAGCGCGACTATGCCGCCTGGGAGGCGGTGCGGTCGATCGGCGAGGCGGTGACGCGTACCACCAGCGCCGATGCGCCCACGCTGCACAAATACATCATGTCCGACACGTTCGAGCTGGCCGCCTTCAAGGGCAAGCCGCTGACCTATCGCAAGTGGGACCAGCAGCTGCGCCAGCCGATCCTGCTCGCGACTCCGCTGATGCTGGTGTCGGTGTCGCCGCAGGAGGGCTTCCTGCACCAGCGCACGCCACTCGATTCATTGGGGTATGATGAACCGGATTCCACCTGCCGTTTGAATTAACAAGGCTAGCCGAAAGCAATGCCGATCGCGCATCAAAGGGAGGAAATCGATGCATAGGATACTGGCATTCGCGACCCTGCTAGCCGGCGTCGCGCTCACGAGCGCGGCGGACGCCAACATGGCGTACGTTTCGAACGAGAAAGGCAATTCCATCAGCGTCATCGATCTCACCAAGATGGAGACGGTGGCGACGGTGCCGGTCGGCGAGCGGCCGCGCGGCATCACTCTCAGCCACGACAAGAAGCTGCTCTATATCTGCACCAGCGATGCCGACCACATCGAGGTGCTGGACCTCGAAACCCTGAAGATCATCCAGACCTTGCCGAGCGGCCCCGACCCCGAGCTGTTCGTGCTGTCGCGAGATGGAACCAAGCTCTACATCGCGAACGAGGACAACAATTTCGTGACGGTTCTCGACCTGACCCAGGGCGTCATCAGCGCCGAGATCCCGGTCGGCGTCGAGCCGGAGGGCATGGCGGTCAGTCCGGACGACAAGATCATGATCAACACGTCCGAAACCACCAACATGGCGCATTTCATCGACACGGCGACGCTCGAGATCGTCGACAACGTCCTGGTCGATTCGCGGCCGCGCTATGCCGAGTTCACGCCCGACGGCAAGCAGCTCTGGGTCTCGGCCGAGATCGGCGGCACGGTCAGTGTGATCGAAGTCGCCACGCGCAAGATCCTGCACAAGATCGAGTTCGCCGTGCAGGGCGTGCGCGCCGATACGATCCAGCCGGTCGGTGTCAGGATCACGCCGGACGGCAAGACCGCCTTTGTCGCGCTGGGCCCGGCCAACCGTGTCGCGGTGATCGATGTCGCCAGCTACGAAGTGCAGGACTACCTGCTGGTCGGACAACGGGTGTGGCAGATGGACTTCACCCCCGACGCCAAGCTGCTGGTGTCCACCAACGGCGAGTCCAACGACGTGTCGGTGATCGACGTGGCCGAAAGGAAAGTATTGAAGTCCATACCCGTCGGCGAGCTGCCGTGGGGCGTCGCGATCCGCTGACATGGCAGACCTCGCGCACCTTCCGGCACGACCCACCGCATCCGCGCCGGACGCGCTGGCGATCCATGGCCTGACGCATCGCATCGGCGGCCGGCCGGTGTTGCAGGATGTTGCCTTCACAGTGCCGGCGGGGCGCTTCGTCGTGCTGCTGGGACCGAACGGAGCCGGCAAGACCACGTTGCTGTCACTGGTGACGCGGCTCTACACCGCGCAGCAGGGCAGCATCGCGGTGTTCGGGCACGACGTGCGCAAGGAAAGCTCCGCCGCCCTTTCGAGCATGGGCGTAGTGTTCCAGCAGCGCGCGATCGATCCCGATCTGACGGCGCGGCAGAACCTGTCGTACCACGCGGCTTTGCACGGCTTGCCGGGCAAGGTCGCGCGGGCGCGCATCGCGGCGGAGCTGGTGCGCATGAGCCTCGTCAAGGAGGCGGACCGCAAGATCCGCACCCTGTCCGGCGGCGAATCCCGGCGCATCGAGATCGCGCGGGCGCTGCTGCATAATCCCCAGCTGCTGCTGTGCGACGAGGCGACGGTCGGGCTCGACGTGCGCAGCCGCGCCAACATCATGTCCGACGTGCGCGGGCTGGTGCGCGACCGCGGCATGGCGGTGCTGTGGGCAACCCACCTGATCGACGAGGTGGAGCCGGACGACTTCGTCATCATCCTGCACCGCGGCAAGGTGCAGCGGGAGGGCCGCGCCGCCGAGATCGCCGGCGCCGAGGGGCTGAACGATGCGTTCCGGCGGGTGACGGAGGCGGCGGCATGAGTCTCGCTGCCATGTTCCGCTGCTTCTATGGGATTCTGTGGCGCGAGCTGTTGCGCTTCCTGCATCAGTACACCCGCTTCGTCGCGGCGCTGGTGCGGCCGCTGATCTGGCTGTTCGTGTTCGCGGCCGGCTTCCGCTCGGTGCTCGGGGTCTCGATCGTGCCGCCGTATGAGACCTACATCCTCTACGACGAATACGTGATCCCGGGCCTGGTCGCGATGATCCTGCTGTTCAACGGCATGCAGGGATCGCTGTCCATGGTCTATGACCGCGAGCTGGGCAGCATGCGCGTGCTGCTGACCAGCCCGATGCCGCGCTGGTTCCTGCTGATCTCCAAGCTGCTGTCGAGCACGCTGCTGTCGCTGGCGCAGGTCTATGTGTTCCTGCTGATCGCCTGGCTCTACGGCATCGAGCTGCCGCCGCTGGGCTACATCCAGGTGCTGCCGGCGCTGCTGATCGCCGGGATGATGCTGGGTGGGCTCGGGTTGCTGCTCTCGTCCATGATCAAGCAGTTGGAGAATTTCGCGGGCGTGATGAACTTCATCATCTTCCCGATGTTCTTCACCTCCTCCGCACTCTATCCGCTGTGGAAGGTCGAGGAAGCGAGTCCGATCCTGCGCGACATCTGCGGCCTCAATCCATTCACCTACGCCGTCGAGCTGGTCCGCTTCGCGCTCTATGGCCAGTTCGAAAGCGTGTCCGCATTGGTGGTCGCCGCCTGCACGATCGTCTTCGTGACCGGCGCGATCATCGCCTACGACCCATCCAAGGGCATCATCACCCGCGTGCGCGCCGGCGCACCGGCTTAAGGAGAGCGAGATGACCGCATTCGTCTACACGGTTCGCCTGCTGGCCGCGGCCGGCATCGCCTCGCTCGTCGCGACGGCCGCGCTGGCGCAAAGCTCCGAGATGCCAGGCGTCACCGGCGAGGCGGAGCAGCCGGCGGCGCCGCCGGCCAATGCCGACTGGCCGTGCGAACAGCCGCTGCGCGGCGAGATGTCGATCGGCGCCATGTGGCAGGGTCCCGATCCGTCCGGCATCCAGGAGGATTGGCGCCAAGCGCCGTCGGTGGTCGCGCTGGTCGACGAGATCGCGCCGCGGCGAGTCCCTCAGGAGGACGCGCTGGCCAGCGTTCGGCGCTTCGCGGCCGGCTACCAGGGCGAGGAGCGCGCCAAGATCCTGACCCAGGTGTTCGTGGGCGTGTTCGAGACCCTGAGCTCGGAGCGAAACCAGATCGTGCGCGGCATCAAGCGCTTCTATCGCCGGCAGGACGCCCTCGCCCACCGGATGGAGGAAGGGTGGAAGATGTTGGGCGAGATCGATCCCAATTCGACCGATCTGAAGCTGGTCGAGCAGCGCGCCGCTCTGCAACAGCAGATCGATTGGGACAGCCGCGTGTTCGACGACCGCCAGCGCCTGCTGCCGGTGGTGTGCGAGCAGCCGCGGGTGATCGAGCAACGGGTGTTCGCACTGTCGCGTGCGATCCAGGAACAGCTGGCCGTCACGCAGTAGAGATTCCCACCACACCGCACGCCGTGCGTGTTTTTGGTCGCCCTTAGAAGGCTTAGGCCATCAGGCCGAATGGGCGTGGTGCAGTGCAATGTTCCTATTGAAAATCAAAGCACTTGTAATAAGATTCGAGTCGCTGCAATGCAGCAATCGGGTGTCGTGCGGACAACGTCGGCACGTTGGGGGTTTCTGCGGGTGTGTGGGTGCTAACCGGCCATTAAGCGGCCGCTGATAGCGTATGTGCGCGCTACCAGGGCAGGCGTGGCTGTTTGTGAACCATGTCCGCCGACTACGGTCGGCCCGATCGTGTGAGAACGAGTCATGCTCTATTCGCTTGTGATCTCGGTGTGCATGATCAGTGCACCGACAGACTGCAGAAGCTACGAACAGCCGGTCACGGAGCTGTCGTCCAATCCGTCGACCGCGTTCATCCAGGCCCAGTCGCTGGTGGCCCAGTGGCTGGAAAAGCACCCGGGCGTCAGGCTCGCGCGCTGGCGCCTGGAACCCGGTCGCGGCGCCTAAGCCGCTCCTTCCATCGCTCCGCTACTTCCGGATTGCGCGATCGAGGTTCTTCGCCTTGTCGAGGTTGTGCGCCTGATCCTCGCCCACCAGCTCAATCAGCTTGGTTGACGTCACGTCGGCCTCATTGAAATTCGCGCCGGTCACGGTCGCCCCGGTCAAGTCGGCGCCAGCCATCTCGGCCAGCATCAGGTTCGCTTTGGACAAGTTCACGCCGCCCATCTTGGCGAACTTCATGCGCGTGCGCATCATGTTGGCGCCGGTGAGGTCCGCGCCGGTGAGGTTGGCGGAATCGAGCACCGCACGCATCAGTCCCATCGACTGGTTCTTCATGTCGGCGGAGAGGTCGGCGCCGATCAGCTTGGCGCCGCTGAGGTTGGCGCGCATCAGGTCGCCGGCGATCCGCGCCTTCGAAAGGTCGGCGCCGGACAGGTTTGCGCCGCGCATCTGGGCCGCGAACAGCGACGCGCCCTTGAGGCTGGCGCCCGACCAGTTGCTGTCCAGCGCCCAGACCTGATCCAGGATCGCGCCGTCGAACGTCGCGCCGGTCAGCGTTGCCTTGTTCATGTAGGCGCCGCGCAGATTGACCTTCGAGAAATCGAGGCCGGAGAGATCAAGGCCGTTGAGCCGGCGCAGCGACAGGTCGGGCGGCTGACCGGCGTCGAGCAAGGCCGCCACCTCCTCGCGCGTCATCTCCGCTTCGGTGAAGGTGGGCGAGGACAGGTTGACCTGGCCCATCATATCCTGGGCGTGCGCGACGCCCGGCGCAACGACCGCCGCGGCGAGCCAGAGCAATGTCAGAAACCTGGGCGCGTGCCCGATCATCTGCGCCTCATTGACGGAGGACACAGCTTTGCGCCGCCGCCGCCCTGAGTAAACGGACGAACGCAGAACTCATCCCAAAGACCAGTGTTTAAGAAACGCGCTGGCCGCTTTGCCCGTCGAACAGATGCAGCCGCTCTACCGGGAGGCGGATCGCAACGGTGTCGCCGACGGCGGTGGCGTCGCGGCTGAGGGTGAAAGCCTTCACCGTGGCGCCAAACGGGCGCACATGCAGGATGGTGCCGAGGCCGGTCGGCTCCACCAGCTCGACCTTGGCGGGGATGCCGCCCTCGCCTGCTGCGCCGACCGGGATATGTTCCGGCCGGATGCCGACGGTGAGGCGCGTGCCGTCCGCGACCTGGAGTGCGCGTTGGAGCGGAATGCGGTGGCCGCCGTCGACTTCGATCGCCGGACCGGCCCCGCGATAGGTGCCGTCGAACATGTTCATGGCCGGCGAGCCGATGAAGCCGGCGACGAACAGGTTGGCCGGGCGGTCGTAGAGATCGAGCGGACTGCCCACCTGCTGCACCACGCCGCTGTTCATCGCGACGATGCGGTCGGCCAGGGTCATGGCCTCGATCTGGTCGTGGGTGACGTAGATCGAGGTGGCGCCCAGGGACTGGTGCAGCTTCTTGATCTCGCCGCGCATCTGCTCGCGCAGGCGGGCATCGAGATTCGAGAGCGGCTCATCGAACAGGAAGGCCTTGGGCGCGCGCACGATGGCGCGGCCCATGGCGACGCGCTGGCGCTGGCCACCGGACAGCGCACGCGGGCGGCGCTCCATCAGCGCATCGAGACCGAGCTTCGCGGCCACGCCGGAGATCGCGGCGGCGATACGCTCCTTGGTCGTGCGGCGCAGGCGCAGGCTGTAGCTCATGTTCTCCGTCACCGTCATGTGCGGATAGAGCGCGTAGGATTGGAACACCATGGCGATGTCGCGATCCTTCGGCTCCAGGTCGTTGACGCGGCGGCCATCGATGCGGATCTCGCCGGCGGAGATGTCCTCCAGGCCGGCGATCATGCGCAGCAGCGTGGACTTGCCGCAGCCGGAGGGACCGACCAGCACCACGAACTCGCCGTCGTGGATCGAGAGGTCGATGCCATGCAGCACGGGGACCGGGCCGTAGGCCTTGCGGATGTCGGCGATGTCGATGGATGCCATGAGACGCTCCTCAGCCTTTCACCGCGCCGGCCGTCAGGCCCTGCACGAGATAGCGCTGGATGAACAGGAAGAACAGGCAGGCGGGAATGAGGGCGAGCACGCCGGCCGCCATCATCTGCCCGAAATCGACCGAGAATTTCGAGACGAAGGAGAGCAGCCCGACCGGGAAGGTGCTGGCGCCGGCGCTGGAGATCAGCATCAGCGCGAACAACAGCTCGCTCCACGCCGCGGTGAAGACGAAGCCGAGGGTCGCGGCGATGCCGGGCAACGTCAGCGGCAGGATGATCTGGCTGAAGGCGCGGAAGCGGGTGGCGCCGTCGATCATCGCCGCCTCCTCCAGGTCCTTCGGGATGCCGTCGAAGAAGCTCTGCATCAGGAAGGTCGCGAACGGCACGTTGAAGGCGACATAGACGATGACGAGGCCGGTCAGGCTGTTGGTGAGGCCGAGCGGCGACAGCATCTTGAAGATCGGCGCCACCAGCATCACCAGCGGGAACATCTGGGTCAGCAGCATCAGCGCCACGATCCAGTATTTGCCGCGGAAGGTGAACCGCGACAGCGCGTAGCCGGCGCAGGAGGCGAGGATGGTGACGATGAACGCCGTCGCGCCGGAGACGATCACGCTGTTGCGGAAGAAGCGCGGGAAGTCGCTGTGCTCCAGCACGAACAGGTAATGCTCGATGCTGGTGCGCGAGGGCCACAGGCGCACGCCCTCGCTGTACAGCAGGTCGTTGGGCGTGACTGAGACCTTCAGCAGCCAGTACAGCGGGAACAGCGCGAACAGGATGTAGAGCAGGATGGCGCTGCGGTGCGCGATCGCTCCGGCGATGCGTTTCGGCCGGGTCATCAGGCCTTCCTCAGCATGGTCTGGCGCAGCAGCACGATCAGCAGCGAATAGGCCATCAGCAGGAGCAGCAGCACCAGCGCGATGGCGGAGGCGTAGCCGAAATCGAGCCGCCGGAAGGCTTGGGTGAAGATGTAGCTGGCGACGATCTGAGTGCGGTCGGCCGGGCCGCCGTTGGTCATCACGATGATGAGGTCGGCGAAGTTCGAGATCCACACCGTGCGCAACAGGATGGTGATGGCAATGGTCGGGGCCAGGAACGGCAGGGTGATGGACCAGAAGCGCTGGAACGCATTGGCGCCGTCTATCGAGGCGGCCTCGTAGAGATCGCGCGGGATCGCCTGCAGCGCCGCCAGCAGCGTGATCGCGAAGAACGGGATGCCCCACCACACATTGGCGATGATCGGGCCCCACATCGCGTTCTGCGGATCGGAGAGGATGTTGTCCGGCGCATCGAACAGGCCGAGCGCGAACAACCAGTGCGGCAGCGGGCCGACGACGGGATTGAACAGCCAGGCCCAGTTGAGGCCGGACAGGAAGCTCGGCACCGCCCAGGGCAGGAACACCAGCGCCTGCGCGATGGCGCGGCCGCGGAACGGGCGGTCGAGCAGCAGCGCCAGGATGATCCCAAGGGTGAACTGGAAGAACACCGAGGCGCCGGCCCACAGCAAGGTGTTCTTGAGCGCGCGGGCGAAGTTCTTGTCGGCGGCCAACTCCTCGAAATGCTGAAGCCCTACGAAGCCGCCGCTGAACGGGTTGAGCAGCCGCACGTCGCGGAAGGCGTAGGAGATGCCGAGCGCCAGCGGCACCAGCATCACCGCGATGATGAGGATCAGCGCCGGCGAGGAATAGAGCCACGGCTCGCTCGCAACCGCGAGGCGCCGCAGCAAGGGGCGGCGGTCTGCATGCAAGGGAGCGTGTTGAACAACAGTCGTCATTACAAAAACCTCCCTCCCCCGGCTCGGGGGAGGGAAATTAGGTGACTGTCTTCGTTCACTGCGCCGCCAGGAACTTTTGCTGGGCCTTGGTCATGTAGTCGGCCCATTCCTTGGCGAGATCCTCAGGCGTGCGGTCACCGAGCAGGGCTTCCTGGCTGGTCTTGATGACCAGGGAGTCCTTGAAGAAGGCGAACTCCTCGAGGTGCGTCGGCATCACCGTCGGATGCACGTCGGCATCCGCCAGTTCCTCGAACCAACCCTTGAACTTCGGATCGGCGTAGAATGGATCGCTCTCCGCCGACTTGCGCGCGGGCAAGGCGCCGGTGCGCTTGTTCCAGGCGATGTTGCCATCCTTGCCTTCGAGCGTAGCGATCAGGTTCCACGCCAGATCCTTGTTGGCGCTGTTGGAGAACATCGACCAACCGGCATAGCCGATGGTCGGGAAGGCCTTGCCACTCGGGCCCTTGGGGAACGGCGCGACGCCGTAATCCTCGGGCTTCATGCGCTCGGCGATCGCGATCAACGCGTCGGGGTCCTGGTCGAGCATCGCGCAGGTGCCGGAGTAGAAGCCGGCCACGATCTCGTTGAAGCCCCAGTTCACGCTGTCCTTGGGCGCGTAGCCGTTCTTGTACAGATCGACCAGGAAGCTGATGCCCTTGACCCAGCCTTCGTCGGCGAAGGTCGAGGCGCCGTCGGCCTTGAAGAAATCATTGGAGCCGTTGGCTGTGGCGCCGAACATCACCCAGCCGTTGAGGCCGCCGGGGCCGCCGCGCAGGCAATAGCCGTATTTGCCGGGCAGAGCCGAGACTTTCTTGGAGGTTTCCCAGAATTCGTCGAGCGTCTTCGGCGGGCCGGCCACGCCGGCTTCCTCGAACAGCTTCTTGTTGTAGAACATGGCGCGCAGATAGAAGCCGTACGGCAGCATGTAGGCGGTGTTGTCGACCGCGCGGCCGAACTCGAGCGCACGATTGTTCAGGTCCTCGGTCTCGCTCCACTTCTGGAGATAGGGCTCGAGGCTCTCGAGCGAGCCGTTCTTGGCGTAGAGCGCGAGCCAGGTATCGGGCATCTCCACCACGTCCGGCGTCTCGCCGGCGGAGACCATGGTGGCGAACTTCTCGAACGCCTCGCCCCAGGGCAGCGAGATGATCTCGACCTTGGCGCCCGGATTGGCCGCTTCGAAGGTCGCGACGATTTCCTTCAATGTCGCGGTGCGCTCCGGGCTGGTGATGACTTCGACCAGCTTCAGCGTGGTGTCGGCCAACGCCGACCCGCCGAGCAACGCCGACATGGCGGTTGCCAATATGAGCTTCTTGAGCATGTTTCTCCTCCTCTGTTGCTTGGTTTCTGATCAGGTCTGCGCGCGCGCGGCAAAATCGATCGCGCCCGCCAGGTCACTCCACAACACGTCGGCGCCTTCGAGCCCGACATGCAGTCGCACGCAGCGCGCATCGATGCCGAAATCGATGGCGGAATTGGGCCCGGCCGCCTGCTTGCGCACCACTTCGGCCGGCACCACCAGGCTTTCATGCCCGCCCCAGCTGACGCCCAGCTTGAACAGGCGCAGCTTGTCGGCGAAGGCGGGGATGTCGATGCCCGGCCTGAATTCGAACGAGAACAGGCCGGAGGTTCCGATGAGACCGTCCGGCAGGTGGTTGCCAAGGCCGGGATGGTGGACCTTTACCACCGCATCGTGCGTGGCGAGCCGCCGCGCGATCGACAGGCCGGCCGCCTCGTGCGCCCGCATGCGGATCGGCAAGGTGCGCAGGCCACGCAGCAGCAGCCAGGCATCGAACGGCGACAGCTTGCCGCCAAGATAGGGCAAGGTCGCGGACCGGATCTGGCCAATGAGCTTGTTCGATCCGGCGACCACGCCCGCCACCACGTCGCTGTGGCCACCGAGATACTTCGAGGCGGAATGCAGGACGAGATCGACCCCCATGGTGATCGGCCGCTGGAAGACGGGACTCGCCCAGCTGTTGTCGATCACGGTCAGGACATCGTGGCGCTTGGCAAGCGCCGCCAGCGCGCGGATGTCGTGGGTCTCGAAGATCCAGCTGGTCGGGCTCTCCATGTAGAACAGCGCGGCGCCCGGCAGCGCGGCCGCCACCGCGTCCTGGTCGCGCCCGTCGACATACTGGGCGGTGACCCCGAAGCGCTTCAGCAGCGTCTCGTTCAGGCGATAGGTGTCGGGATAGCAATGCCTGACGCAGACGATGCGGTCGCCCGGCTTCACGAAGGTGAAGATGGTCGAAGAGATCGCCGCCATGCCGCTGCCGAAGCCGAGCGCGTCCTCCGCGCCCTCGAGCTGCGCCAGCTTCTCCTCGAAGATGCGGACCGTCGGATTGAGCCCGCGTGAATAGGTCGGCCGCACCTTAAGACCACGATAGGTCTCCTCCATCTCGGCATAGCTCGAGAAGGTGAAGAGCGAGGTCTGCACGATCGGCGGCACCACCGCGTCGAACGCGTTCGTTTCGTCGTGCGCGACCGCGAGCGAGGCCAGGTCGAACAGGTCGTCGGCATCCTTCATTGCGACATTTCCTTGATGTCTTCTTCGACGATCAAGAGGATCGCCAGGGTCTTGTCCCGCGCGCCCTCGTCGTCACGGGCCGCAATGGCGTCGAACAGCTCGCGGTGGAAGGGAAAGGAGCGACGCGCAAAGTCGGCGCGGTCGAACGGCTTGTCCCAGAAACTCTCGAAGGCCTCGCGCATCTGCTCCAGCAGCTGCGTGAACAAGGGGTTGTGGGTGGCGTCGTAGATCGCGAGATGAAAGGCCAGGTCCTCGCGCCCGGCCGTGCCCTTCTCGTGATGCACGGCCTCCATCTCCTCCAGCTTGCGCTCGATGACCTTGAGGTCCTTGGCAGTGTGGCGCAGCGCCGCCAGGGCGCTCGCCTCGACCTCAAGCCCGCGCCGAACGTCCAGCGTCTGCAGCAAGGCGTCGCGCAGATGCGTGGTGTTGATCGAGAGCGGCACATGGATGGTGTCCGCCGAGACGCTGCGCAGCAGATAGGTGCCGCTGCCCCGCCGCGATTCGACGATGCCGAGCGCCTGCAGCTGTCGGATCACCTCGCGCACGGTCGAACGGCCGACCGCCAGCGACTCCATCAACTCCCGCTCCGCCGGCAGTTTTTCACCCGGCTTCAGCCGCGAGCGCGCGATATAGCCGGCCAGCGCGCTCATCACGCTCTCGGCCCGGTCGGACGTTGGCAGCGGCTTCAGCCCGAGCGTCGGCTTGTTCATCTTCAGCAAAGCGTCCCCGCGGCCCCGGCGCTCTTTCCCAGGCGGCGCCTAAGTGGTCTGACATCTGACAGCTTCGGCATTTGCCGGTGGCTTGTCAAGCGCGCGCGCCCCACAGCACTGGTGACAAACCGCCCGTTTCGCGCGAGCATCATCGGACGCTCCACGAATGGCGGCCGAGTCATTCGAGCCCGGTCGCGCTGCTGACGCCGAATTCAATCACTGAATATCCAATCCAATCTGCAGCACCGGGAGGGGACATGAGCGAATCTTTCGTCGGACGCCTGCTGCGCAAGAAGCCGATCGAGGCACTCGTCAGCGATACGGCTGGCGCCGATCCCGAACATGGCCACCTCAAGCGCGGGATCACGCCGTTCCAGCTGACCATGTTCGGCGTCGGCTCCACCATCGGCACCGGCATCTTTTTCGTGCTGGCGCACACGGTGCCGACGGCAGGTCCGGCGGTCATCCTGTCCTTCGCCCTGGCCGGCGTGACGGCAGGCCTCACCGCGCTGTGCTACGCCGAGATGGCGTCGATGATCCCGGTCTCCGGTTCATCGTACTCCTATGCCTATGCGACATTGGGCGAGGGCGTCGCCTTCTTCGTCGCGAGCTGCCTGATCCTGGAATACGGCATCTCCGCCGCGGCGGTCGCGGTCGGCTGGAGCGGTTATCTCGACAAGCTGCTCGAACTCGTCCTCGGCACCGGGCTGCCGGCGGCCCTGCTCTCGGCACCGCTGGTAGCGGACGGCTACAGCCTCGCCTTCGGGGGCGACGGCGTGATCAACCTGCCGGCCGCCGTCCTGGTCTTCCTGTGCTGCCTGCTGTTGATCCGCGGGTCCAAGGAGTCGGCCAAAGCGAATGCCGTCATGGTCCTGATCAAGATGGGCGTGCTGGCCATGTTCATCGCGATCGCGGTGACCGGGTTCTCCGTCGCGAACTTGCAACCGTTCGCGCCCTTCGGGTTCGCGGGCGTCAGCGCCGCGGCCGGCACCATCTTCTTCACCTATGTCGGCCTCGACGCCGTCTCGACGGCCGGCGAAGAAGTCGAGAATCCCAAGCGCAACCTGCCGATCGCGATCATCGCGGCCCTGATCATCGTGACCTCGCTCTACGTGCTGGTGGCGTTGACCGCTCTTGGCGTTCAGCCGGCCGCGGAGTTTGAAGGCCAGGAGGCCGGGCTTGCGACCATTCTCGAGAACCTGACCGGCCATGCCTGGCCGGCGATCGTGCTGGCGGCGGGCGCCGTGATCTCGGTCTTCAGCGTGACGTTGGTGGTGCTGTATGGCCAGACCCGCATCCTGTTCGCCATGTCGCGCGACGGCATGCTGCCTGAGCTGTTTCACCGCGTGAATCCGCGCACCATGTCGCCGGTGGCCTGCACGATCGTGGTGGCGATCTTCGTCGGGACGATCGCGGCGTTCGTCCCGGACGCGGTGCTGTGGGACCTGACCAGCATGGGCACGCTGGTCGCCTTCATGGTGGTGTCGGCCGGCGTCATGATCCTGCGCCACACGCGCCCCGACATGCCGCGCGGATTCAGGGTGCCGTTCTACCCGGTGCTGCCGATCCTCAGCATCCTGTCGTGTCTCTACCTGATCACCAAACTGGGGCTCACGATCTTCGAGTTGTTCGGGATCTGGCTGGTGATCGCCGCGGTCTTCTATTTTGCCTACAGCGTCCGCCACTCGCGGCTCGAGAAAACGGCAGGTGGCCGATGAAGTACCTGGTCGGATTTTCCGCCGACCAGGGCGGACGCGAAGCGCTTGCGCTCGGTATCCTGCTGGCGCGCGCGAGCGGCGGCGGCCTGGTTGTCTGCACGATCGTGCCGGAGACCTGGGGCCATCCGTCGATGGCGCGGGTCGATGCGGAATATGCCGGGTTCCTGGAGCAGCATGCGAGGAAAACGCTCGACAAGGCGCGCGCTCAGGTCGGCAAGCTGGCGCCCGCCGAGTTCATGTCGCGGTCGGCGCCGTCGGTCCGCCAGGGGTTGTTCGAAACGGCGCAGGACATCGGCGTGGGTTGCATCGTACTGGGCGCGGCGCGCGGCGGGCTCCTGGAAGGGGGAGTCACCGCCGGCGTCCTGCATAGCGCGCCCGTGCCCGTCGCGCTGGCGCCGCGTGGCTTTGCGCCGTCCAGCAAGGCGAAGGTCAGCCGCATCACCTGCGCGGTTTCCGCGACGCCGGAGTCCCTGCGGACGGCGAGCGCCGCGCACGCTTTCTGCGCCACGCTGCAGGCGCCGCTGCGGCTGCTGACCTTCGTGGTGCGCGACCGGCAGATGTATCCGACCGGCGCCGGCTATCGCGCGGAGGACATGGTGGCCAACCAGCTGCGCCGGCAAGCGACCAGCGGCCACAAGGCCCTCATCGCCGCGTTGCCGCCCAAGCCGCCGGCGACTTCCGCCATTGCCGACGGCAAGACCTGGAAGGCAGCGTTCGGATCGGTGCCGTGGAAAGACGGCGAGATCGTCGCGGTCGGGTCGAGCAACCTTGGCCCGCTGCTGCGCGTGTTCCTCGGCTCGAATGCCGCCAAGATCCTGCACTATGCGCCGGTCCCCTGCCTGGTCTTGCCCGGGCAAAGCGCGGCCGAGGCGGCCTAGCGCCCCTCTCGACGGGCCGGACTCCTTGGCTTAGTGTTGCCGCTCCAAATTCAGGGCATCAAAAAGAACACCACGGAGGCGTAATTCATGGCGGCGGTCGAACTGGTTGACGTGCGCAAAGCCTATGGCGAGCACGAGGTCATCCACGGCGTCTCCATCGGCATCAGCGACGGCGAGTTCGTGGCGCTGGTCGGGCCGTCCGGTTGCGGCAAGTCGACCCTGTTGCGCATGATCGCGGGGCTGGAGCCGATCACCAAGGGCGACATCAAGATCGATTCCAAGATCGTGAACGACTTGGAGCCCAAGGACCGCGACATCGCGATGGTGTTCCAGAATTACGCGCTCTACCCGCACAAGAACGTGTCGGACAACATGGGCTTCGCGCTGCAGATGCGGCGGGTCCCCAAGCAGCAGATCGCCGAGCGGGTCCGGCGGGCGGCGGAGATCCTGGGCCTCGTTCCCTATCTCGAGCGCTACCCGCGCCAGCTGTCCGGCGGACAGCGCCAGCGCGTGGCGATGGGCCGGGCGATCGTGCGCGATCCGAAAGTCTTCCTGTTCGACGAGCCGCTGTCCAATCTCGATGCCAAACTGCGCGTCGCGATGCGCGCCGAGATCAAGGAACTGCACCAGCGGCTGAAGACCACCACGGTCTACGTCACCCACGACCAGGTGGAAGCCATGACCATGGCCGACAAGATCGTGGTGCTGCATGACGGCGTGGTCGAGCAGATCGGTTCGCCGCTCGAGCTCTATGACCGGCCGGCCAACCTGTTCGTCGCCGGGTTCATCGGGTCGCCCGCCATGAACATGATCCAGGGCGTGATCCGCCCGGGCGCGACGCCAGCGTTCGAGGCGGAGGACGGCACGCGCCTGCCGCTCAGCAGCGTGCCGGGCAACAGCGACGGCCGGAAAGCGATCTATGGCTTCCGGCCGGAGCATCTGGCGCTCGGCGGACCGGTGAAGACCGAGATCACCGTCATCGAACCGACCGGTTCGGAAACCCAGGTGGTGGCGAAGCTGGCCGGGCAGAAGATCGTCGGCGTGTTCCGCGAACGCATCTCCGCCCGCCCCGGAGAGGTGCTGTCGGTCGGGCCCAATCTTTCATCAGTCCATCTGTTCGACGCGGCCTCGGGGCAGCGCCTGCAATAGCGGCGCTGCAGCTGCGAACCAAGCCCGCGAACCATTTGACGCTGTGCACAGCCTTGTGACGGCGGCTCACGGCTTCGCAACCGGCGCTTAATTGACAAGCTTATCCGCGGTTTGCATACTTTGCGCTGCGTCCTTCAAACAAGAAGTTGTGCCGGGGGACCGCGAGAGCCAAAGTCACTCGCGGTCACGATCCGAGCCCAGCCGGTACAACGTTTCATCGCACGGGCGCCAAGGGGAGGAAAAACCAAATGAAAGTCGAGCTCTTCAATCTGCTTACCCGTCGCACTGTGCTGAAGGGCGGCGCTGCCGCCGCGGCGCTCGGTGTCACGGGCGTGAGCGCGCTGCCGAAGCCGGCGCGCGCCGATCTGCGCGCGGACCTGCTGCAGATCCCGGGCGTGAACAAGGGATCGCCGACGGATGCCGATTGGCAGAAGGTCGGCGAGCTGTGCCTCGGCTCGACCAAGTCGACCGTCCAGGCCGGCGAGTTCAAGGGCGTTGAGCTGACCTTCATGGGGCTCAATAACCAGAACCTTCATAACCTGCTGTTCCGCGGCTTCCTGAAACCGTGGGAGGCCTACACCGGCGCCAAGATCAACTGGATCGACCTGGCGCAGGCCGACTACAACGGGCGCCTGCAGCAGGCGATCGCCACCGGCACCGTCGACTTCGACGTGATCGAGATGGGCGCGCCATTCGAAGGCGATGTCTGCGGTAAGGGCCTCGCCTCGGTCATGCCGGATTGGGTCAAGCAGCAGATCGAGATGGACGACTATGTCGGCTACCTGAAGGCGCCGGTCGGCACCTGGGATGGCAAGACCTATCGCATCTCGATCGACGGCGACTGCCACACCTTCAACTATCGCACCGATTACTTCTCCGACGCCGCACTCGCGGAAGCCTGGAAGTCCGAAGGGCACAAGGGCGACTGGGGCGTGCCGAAGACCTGGCAGCAGGTCCAGGAAGTCACCAAGTTCCTGAAGGGCAAGCAGGTCGCCGGCCAGGACGCCTATGGCTATCTTGACCCAATCAAGGGTTGGGGCGGCTTCGGTTTCTATTTCCTCGGCAGCCGTGCCACCGCCTATGCCAAGCATCCGGACGACAAGGCGTGGCTGTTCGATCCCGACACCATGAAGCCGCGCGTCAACAACCCGGCCTGGGTCCGCGCGATCCAGGACGTGATCGACGCGCTGCCCTCGGAGCCGGCCGACCAGCTCAACGCCGACCCCGGCACCACCGGCTTCCAGCAGTTCCTGGCAGGCACCGGCTCCATGCTGTCCTGGTGGGGCGATATCGGCTCCAACGTCAAGACCAACGACAGCTCGGTCATCGGCGATGTCTGCGGCTTCTCGATCCTGCCGGGCTCGGACGATGTCTACAACTCGAAGGCCGGCAAGTGGGACACGCTGGCGAGCGGCCCGAACTACGCGCCCAACATGGCCTATATCGGCTGGGGCGTGTACGTGATGGCGCGCGTCGACAGCGATTCCAAGAAGCAGAAGGCGGCGTGGTCGGCGGCCGCGCATCTCGGCGGCAAGGACCTCTCGCTGTGGACGGCGGCCTATCCGTCGGGCTTCCAGCCCTATCGCAACAGCCACTTCAACATTCAGGAGTGGGTCGGCGCCGGCTACGACGAGGCTTTCATCAAGTCGTACCTGGATTCCGAAGCCAACTCCTACAACCATCCGAACGCGGCGATCGAACCGCGCATCCCCGGCATCTTCCAGTACTACAGCGTGGCCGAGGATGAGCTCTCCAAGATCTGGGCCGGCGGCTCGGATGCCCAGACCGGGGCGGACAAGATCGCCGCGGCCTGGGAGAAGATCACCGACGAGATCGGGCGCGACAAGCAGATCGCGCTCTACAAGGCCTCGCTCGGCCTCTGAGGCTGGGGACGTTGTAGACACGCGTTCTCAATCGACTGGTGGCGTCGCAAGGCGCCACCAGTTTCCTTTTTGTAGAAACCCCAGGTCCTTCCCAGTATCGTCGCGACATGGCTGAAACCGTAGACACGCCAACGGCACCGATGCCCTCCCGGGCGGCCCTCTCCGCCGTCACGCAAGCGGAGGCGGTGACCGCCAGCGTCTCGCCGGAGCGGGTCGAGGACGGCAAGCGCATCATCACTCTCGCGACCATGGGCTTCGCGGCGGTGGTGCTGATCCAGCTGGCGTTCGATCTCGGCATCATCTCCTGGGGCTTCGAGAACTGGCGGCCGATTGCCTATGCCTATGTGCTGTGGGGCATCGCGCTCGGCTTCGGGCTGGTGCGGATGCGCGGCGCCGCGGGCCACCGGAGCCTGTTCGTGCTGCCGGCGGTGCTGTTCACCGTCGCGATGGTGATCTTCCCGACCTTCTTCGGGCTCTACATCGCCTTCACCGACTGGAACCTGTCCTCGTTCGAGGGCCGGCGCTTCAGCGGGCTCAAGAATCTCTACGACTTGTTCAACGACGCGTACTACTGGAACGCGCTCGGCAACATGGTGTTCTACGTCGCCGCTGTGCTGGTGCAGTACGCCATGGCCTTCGGCCTCGCCCTGCTGCTGAACGCCGACATCAAGGCGCGCAAGTTCTTCCGGGTGGCGTTCCTGCTGCCGTTCATGCTGAGCCCGGTCGCGGTCAGCTGGATGATCGGCAAGTCGCTGATGGAATACCGCTTCGGCCCGGTCTCCCGGCTGGCGCGGGAGCTGGGCTGGGACAACCCGGCCTTCTTCACCTCGCCCTGGATCGCCAAGTTCTCGATCGCTCTCATGGATGCCTGGGTGTGGATCCCCTTCATCATGATCATGCTGCTGGCGGGATTGCAGGCGCTGCCCAAGGAGCTGTCGGAGGCGGCCAAGGTCGACGGCGCCAACAAGTGGCAGTCGTTCTGGCAGATCACCTTCCCGATCATGCTGCCGGTCAGCGTAACCGCGGTGGTGCTGCGCATCATCTTCCAGCTGAAGCTGGCGGACATCGTCATCAACGTGACGTCGGGCGGCCCAGGCGGCGCGACCGACACGGTGTCGTCCTTCATCTTCCGCGAGTATCGTGACCGCTCGAATGTCGGCTACGGCACCATGCTGGCCGAGTTCTACCTGGTTATCATCATCATCTTCGTGACCCTGCTGCTGAATTTCGTCAGTCGCTGGATGAGAAAGATCAACTGACATGGCGACCCGGAGCCTCAGCGCGCACCATTATCCGACCAAGATCATCACTTACGGGCTGCTGATCCTGTGGGCCTTCATCTGCCTGTTCCCGATCTATTGGACCTTCTCGACCTCGTTCAAGACCGCGGTCAATGTCACGCAGGGCCACCTGCTGCCATGGATCGATTTCGTGCCGGACTGGAAGGGCTGGCGCTCCCTCGGCCTGTCGCCCGACACCATCTTCGAGACCTCGACCGTGCGCGAGGAGTTCCTGAAGCGGTTCGAGAACAGCGTCATCGCCTCGATCAGCGCTTCCGCGTTGGCGGTCCTGATCGGCTCGTGCGCGGCCTACGGGCTCAGCCGCTTCACCTACAAGTTCGGGCCGATGCAGAACAAGGACATCTCGTTCTTCTTCCTGTCGCAGCTGATCCTGCCGCCGGTGGTGCTCGCGATGCCGTTCCTGGTGCTCTACAAGGAACTGGCGCTGCTCGACACCCGCATCGGCCTCATCCTGCTCTATACGCTGACAGTGCTGCCGATCGCCATCTGGATCATGCGCGACCAGTTCGACACCATTCCACTGGAGCTGGAACAGGCGGCGCTGGTCGACGGCTGCTCGGTGTGGGGCGCGTACCTGCGGATCGTGCTGCCGATCGCCCTGCCCGGCATGGTCGCGGCCTTCATCCTCTCCGTCATCCTGTGCTGGAACGAGTATTTCTTTGCGGCGCTGCTCACCAGCACCAATGCCAAGACGCTGCCGGTCATGGTGGCGAGCCAGACCGGCTCGCAAGGCATCAGCTGGTGGTCGATGGCCGCCCTCTCCGCCGCCGCGATCGCGCCGCTGATCGTGATCGGCGTGTTCCTGGAGCGCTATATCGTGAAGGGGCTGACGGCCGGCTCGGTCAAATAGAGTCGAGCGCGGCCATGCCGCCGCGCGTGGCGGGATAGAGATCGCGGAAGATCCGGTAGAGCTTGGCGTAGTGATCGTGCAGCGCCGGGTCAGGGGCAAAGGTGGTCGCGACCGGGTTCCACTGCTCGATGTCGGCGGCCTTGGCATCGCCCACCGCCATCGCGGCGAGGAATGCATCGCCATAGCTGGCGCCGATGGTCTTCTCGCGCACGATCTGCGCGCGGCCGGAGATGTCGGAGGTCGCCTGGGCCCACACGCGGTTCTTGGTGCCGCCGCCAACGGCGAAGATCTTCGCCGGCTCCTGCCCAACGTCGGCGTAGGTCTCGAAGATGTGGTTGGTGCCGCAGGCGATGCCTTCCAGCAGGGCGCGGAACAGGTCGCCGCGCTCGTGCGTCAGGTTGAGGCCGAAGATCATGCCCTTGGCCTGTGGATCGTGGATCGGCGTCCGCTCGCCGGAGAAATACGGCAACACGACGAGCCCCTTCGAACCCGGCGGTGACTTCTCCGCTTCTTGCGTCAGGGTGATGATCGCCGTGTCGGGATCGAGCTCGCGCGCGAACTGCTGGCGGAACCAGTGAGTGAGCGTGCCACTGGTGGCGAGCCCGGACATCGAGGCGTGCTGGCCCGGGAACAGCCAGGGCGCATACCACAGACGGCTGTCGGCGACGCGCTGGGGCGTGATCTCGATGATGAAAATGGTGGAACCGTACATCAGCATCATGTCGCCCGGCTTCAGCACCCCGACGCTGAGAGCCTCGGCTGCCGCATCGATGGTGCCGACGATCACCGGCGTGCCGGCGGCGAGCCCGGTCTCGTCGGCAGCGCGCTGCGTCACCGTGCCGGCGATGTCGGTGGTCCAGGCCGGCTCCGGCAGCTTGTCCAGCGCGACGATGTCGCTGGCGAGTTCATCGCTGTAGGCCAGCCGGTCGGGCAGATAGAGCGGGCTGGTGCTGCCGGCCGAATAGTGATCGATCACGAAGCGGTCGGTCAGACGATGCACGAGATAGGTGGTCGAGGTCAGGATCTTGTGCGTCTTGGCGAACAGGTCAGGGCGCTTGTTCTTGAGCCAGAGAATCTTGGGGCCAACCGATTGCGAGGTGAGCGCATTGCCGCATGTCTCGATCAGCCGATCCACGCCGATCCGTTGTGTCAGCGTTTCGATTTCTTCTGCTGCGCGCGTGTCGATGCCATAGAGCACGCCGTTCATCAGCGGCGCCCCGTCCGCATCCACCGGCAGCATGCAGGGGCCGATGGCGCTGGCGCCGACGGCGGCGATGGTGGATGGCGCGATCCGGCTGTCCGCCAGCATCTTGCGCGTGACGAACACGAAGTCGCCCCACCAGTCTTCCTCAGGACGGTGTTCGGCCCAGCCCGGCTGCGGCACCAGCATCTGGTGCGGACGGGCTGCCGTCGCCACGATCCGGCCGCCCTGGTCTACGATGACGCCCTTGGTTTCGAAGGTACCAATATCGACGCCAAGATAGTGCTTCATTCGAGGTAGTGGTCCCGGTCGAGGCTGAATTTCCTGTCGATGCGCGATATGCCGGCGGTCAGCAGATGCGCCAAACCTTCGAGGTCGGCGAGGTCGCACATCTCAAGCGATGAATGAGTATAGCGACACGGGAAGCCGAGATCGATGCAAGCAACGCCGATGCCGGTGACCTGCACGTAGGATGAGTCCGTGAGCGCGCCGATGTGGGCGCTGCGTTGCAGCGTGATCTTCTCGGCGGCGGCCGTCTTCTCGAACAGCTCGACCAGCGCCGGATGCGGAATGGTGCCGTTGAGGGTGCCGCGGCCATGGAAGCTGTAGAGGCTGATGCCGGGGCCGGCGCCGAGCTTCACGTCGCCACGCTGCGTCATGTCGGGCGTGTCGGTGGCGAGGATGAGGTCGAGCTGGATCGCGACGTCAGGGTTCAACGCGTGAGCCGCCGTGACCGCGCCGCGCAGGTTGAACTCCTCCTGCACGGAGAACACCAGGTGCAAGGTCGGGCGCTTGGCAGTGCCTTTCAGCGCGCGCGCGACCTCCAGCATCACGGCGCAACCGGCGCGATCGTCGACCGAGGTGCCGACGATGCGGTTGTTGGCGACCTCCAGCACGTTCGGCGCATAGACGATCGGCGCACCGACCACCACGCCGGCGGCGGCGATCTCCGCGGCGCTGCGATAGCCGCAGTCGATGTAGAGGTCGGAATACGGCAGAACCTTGTATTTCTCCTCCGGCTGGGTGGCGTGGTGGCTCTTGTTGGCGATGATGCCGGGAATGGTCTTGCCCTTGCCGGCCGACACGCGCACCGATTGCGAGGGCAGCGCCTTTTCCGGCACGCCGCCGACGCGCTCGACCCGCAGCAGGCCGTTCGCCTCGATCTTGCGCACCACCAGGCCGAGCTGATCCATGTGCGCAAACAGCATGACCGAGGGCAGCGCCTTGTCGCCCGGCAGGGTCGCGATCAAGTTGCCCATGCGGTCGCTGTGCGAGGCGATGCCGAGTTCCTTGAGATGCCCGGCCAGCAGGCGACGCACCGGACCTTCATGGCCGCTGAGGCCCGAGGCCGCCATCAGCGCGGTGAGCCACGCCTTCAGCCGCTCCTGCGCGCCTTTCGTTGCTCTCGCCATGATCAGGGCCCCCGCGCCGCGCGCGCCAGGCGCATGAACTCCTTGGCGCGCTCCGGATCGACCGCGTTCCAGGTGTTGCCGTCGACCTTCAGCGCGGTGCCGACGATGCAACCATCGGCGACCCGCAGCACGTCCGCCACGGTCGCGTGCTTGACGCCGGTGTTGGCGAGCACGGGTGTGTCTGGCAGCACCTTCTTCACCGCCTCCAGCTCAGATAGCGCGGCCGCTTCGCCGGTGATGATGCCGGAAACCAGGATGGCATCGGGGATCGAGGAGAACACCGCGCTGCGCGCCCGGTCGGGCAGGGTGCGCTGATCCAGCGACCAGGCGAACTCGGCGGAGATGTTATCGAACATCGCGAGGTCGTTGCGCCCCAGGCGGTCGCGATAGCGCATGGCTGCGCCAGCGTCGGGATTCCACGGCCCCATGTCGGAGGCATAGGTGCCGGTCAGGATCTCGCGGATAAAGCTGGCGCCGGTGGCGGCCGCGAGCGCCACCGAGCTCATCGGGTCCCACAGCACGTTGACGCCGAACGGAACGGTGATCTCGCGCTTCACCTGGCCGATGGCGTAGGCCATGGCCGCAGTCGAGGCGGTGTCGACCTTGAATTCGTACGGCCGGTCATTCTCGTTGCCGAACATGACGGCGTCTACACCCGCGGCCTGCAGCGCGCGCAGGTCGTTGCGGACGCCCTCGACCAGCCCATCCAGGCCGGCGCCGGAATCATGAAGCGGCGAGCCCGGCAGCGCACCAAAGTGAACCATTGCAATCACTGGTTTCTTGCCGGGGAAGATCCGGGAAAAGCGCGTTGTCATGTCGGTCTGACGGCCGTTGCGTTGGGATTGGTGGTGCTAGTTGGTAAAGTAAACCCCGCCGCCCCGCAAGGCGACCCGCCGCGCGGCGCTCGACATGGTTCCCTGCAACGACCGGCCGATGTAAAGATGCCGCCACAGTGGGGGGCGGATCCCGTGGACTTTGGAATCGGCAGCCAGCAAATACTTCTGCTCAAGGCCGCGCTTTGCCAGGACAAGGCGGTGGCGGCGGAGGCGCTTGACCGGTGGTGGGCCGGCATCGCGGATTTCGACGAGGTCCGCGGCACCGACTCCAATCTATTTCCGCAGGTCTACTGGAACCTGGGGACGCAAATCCGTGACGCGACCCTGCGTGCGCGCCTGAAGGGTACCGCCCGCCATCATTGGGTGCGGAATCAGTACCTGGTCGCCAACGGCGGACAGCTGCTCGACGTGTTGAGCCGCGCCGGCGTGCCGGTGCTGCTGTTGAAAGGCGCGGCGATCGCATCGACGATGGATGACGATCTTGGGCTGCGCACGATGTCCGATTGCGACATGCTCGTGCCGAGAAGCCGCGCGGTCGAGGTGATTGATATCCTTGCGCGCTCCGACCTCCTGGAACCTGGACGAATCGATCAGCGCGACCTGGATGTCATCCATGGCATCACGTTGGCGCTCCGAAAAAACCGTCACGCGAACTTCGATCTTCACTGGCGTCCCCTGCGGTCGGTCGGTGCAGTGGAGCTCGCCGAGGAGATGTTCGCGAGCGCAAGGCCAACGGCGTTCGCCGGCCGGCCGTGTCTCGCGCCGTGCCCGGAGCATCTCGTGCTTCATGCCATCGCACACGGCTTCGATTGGTCGCCCTTTCCGCGCTATGACTGGCTGATCGACGTGATCAAGGTGCTTCGGCGCACTACGGGCAGCTTTGATTGGGACAAGCTGGCCGCCAGCGTGCTCCGCTATCGCTTCGGCTACATGGTCGGCGCCGCCCTCGAAGAAGCACGCCACAAGGCCGGGATCGACGTGCCGGACGCCGTATTGCGGCGGCTTCGCCGGCCCTTGGCGGTGCTGGAACGCCTGGAGGCCCGCACGCGCCTGTCCTCAACGTCCGCTCGATCGATACCAGCGGAGCTCCTCCTGGCGCTCCAAGGCATCCGCCGGCAGAGTCAGCACTACCTGCGACGTTCGGTCCTGGGCGCGATCTCGACCCTGGCGCAATCCATGCTGGGCTCGTTCTCAGGCAGCCGCGCTTTCATCCTCAACGATCGCGAGGAGCCGATTACCCACTTGCAGGGCTGGTCGGCGCCCGAGCCTGGAGGTCGTTGGACCGATGGTAAGCTGGTGTCCTGCGCGCTCAACGCGCCGGACGGCACGCGACCGACCAGCCTCACCTTGCGTGGCAAACCCTTTACACATCGCGCCACCACGTCACACGTTGTCGAGGTGTCCGCGGGCTGGCGCCGGCTGGGGACCATGCGGTGGCGAAAGTCCGGCGTAGGCCCCTATGCGCAGGAGATCCGGCTGCCGTCCACGATCTGGCGAAAGGGCACGGCCGTTCTTCGCTTCCGGATCCGTAGGCCAGCATCGCCAATCGAGACCGGCTTCAACGGCGATACCCGCGCCCTCGGCATTTTTGTCCAGCATATGTCCTTCGATCCGGCACCGCGCGATGTCGTCCAAGCGCCCGTCGACCTTTCAAGCAGCGGCTCCGACCACGACGTGTTGTGGCATGGCTGGTCGAAACCCGAGCCTCTCGGATCCTGGACCGATGGCAAGGCCGCCGTGCTTCGCTGGCGCGCGGTGCGCGACATTGCGCAGGAGTCGGTCCTGCGCGTCGAGGTCGCACGCGCTGCCAGCGGTGCGGAAGACATCCGCACGCGGCTGGTGATCAATGACCGCTGGACCGGTGCGTTCAGCTGCTCGCCATCGAAGGAAAATCTGACCCTCGCGGTCGACCTGCCGGAGCGTGTCCCGGCTGGAACGGAGATGACGGTCAGATTCGAGATCGAGAACCCGCGCCGACGGCGGAAGGTCAACGTCGCGGACGAACGCCGTTTGGGCCTGTGGGTGTCCAGGGTTTCGATCGACCGGCCTCAATCCTCGCCTGGACGCTCACCCGCGGACGGCGGTGCAGGTGGGCCGGCGCTTCGGCGCTGACGTCGCAGGTCAAGCGCCTTCTTCAGGCCAAGCAGGCTCTCCTGCTGCTGCTGGTCACGGCGTACGATGCCGGTGTTGCCGGGATGGATGCGCCGATAGGCCACCACGTGATCCAGCATCTCCGTCGTCAGGCCGAGAACGCTGGCCCGAGCATACCATGGCACGAATTCGACCACGCGCATCGACTCGTCGAACAGACCGAAGCGATCGAAGGCGGCGCGCCTGATCAGAAGTCCGATCCGCGACACCCCGCGCTGCGGTTCGTGCGAGATGCCGGCGCCGCCCGCGGCGCCGCGCTGGTCGAACTGCTGAATCAGGCCGAAGACGCAATCCACGCTGTCCTTCGCGAGCAGGATGGATTGCTGCCGCTCAAGCTTGTCCCTGGCCCACAGATCGTCCGCGTCGAGGAATGCAATGGTATCGCCGGTTGCCTGCGCGATGCCGCGATTGAGGGCGGTGGCCCCTCCGGCATTGGCCTGATGGATGACGCACACCCGGGAGCCGTATCCGGCGAGGAGTTCGGCGCCGCCGTCCGTCGACCCATCGTCGACCACGATGATTTCGTCGGCGGGACGCGTCTGAGCGAGGATGCTGTCGATCGCCTCGACGATGTACGCGCGGGTGTTGTAGAGCGGCACGATGGCTGAGATCTTCATGCCACGCTCCGCCCATCCCGCATTGCCGCCCGCCTAGGAGCGCTCATCGCGCTGCTTGCCCTCTTCCTTGCGCCGCCGCTGCAGCGACTCCCGAAGCGCGGCCATCAAGTGTGCGTTGGTGACGCTCCGGTTGAACGAGGTATTGCCCTCGTGCAGGCGATATTGCAGCGTGACGTCGTCCACATAGACCGTCTTAATGTTCGCCTCCCGCCGGCGCATCATGAAGTCGACGTCGTCAGCATATCCAAGGCCGGTGTGGAGCGGGCCGAGCAGGTCAAACACCTGCTTCCGGATGCACAACGATCCCACATAGAATTCGCGCAAGGCCGTTCCGAAATTGTCCAGAGGACTCGGAGGCCGGGGCCGCTCATAGAGTATTTCCACTTGGCCGGCCGCTACCAGCGCATCGGGATTCGACTGCAAGGCGTTGACCAGCGCCGCGGTCCGACCGGCGGGCCACAGGTCGTCCTGATCGATGAAATTGATGACATCTCCGGTCACTTGCAGGAGCCCGACGTTGCGCGCGACCGCGACGCCCTGATTGTCCTGGCGTGTCACGCGCAGGCGCTCGCCGTACGACCGGAGGATATCGGGCGAGGAATCGGTCGACCCGTCGTCGATGACGATGATCTCGTGCAGCGGATAGGTCTGCGCCAGCACGCTCTCGAGCGTGGTCGCGAGATACTGGCTGCCGTTGTAGACAGGAATGATAACGCTGGCCTTCATGCCTTTTCCTCGATCAATCGCGCCAGGCCGTCGCTGAGCGTCGCCGCATCGCCGCCGGCGGTCAGCGCGTAGCACGGCACTTGCGAAACGAGCGCGGCAAGCTTGGAGAAGGCAACGGCTTCGTCGCCCAGCATGCTCTGACGCGTCGCCTCCATCAGCTTCCTGAGGGTATCGGCGCGGCCCATCGGGGCCAGCCGGAGTTTGGCCCAATCGGTCGGCTGTGGAACGACGATCGCCTTGATCCCGGCCTCGGCCGCAGGCGGCCGGAGCAAAGCCATATCAACCTCGGCCTTCAGTTCACCAGCGTCGTCCGAAACGCCGCGGCACGCCCGCATGGCCTCCGGATAATGCTGGAACGTATCCTCCCTCAGGCGCGCCGAGCTGTACAGCGACGCGACGCGCGCCGGATCGGCTCTGACGATGACCGCATCGTCACCCAGATAGTCCCAGCCCTGCGACGCGCAGGTCATGGCGATGCTGGTCTTGCCGGCGCCGCTTTGCCCGACGATCAGGATCGCGCCGTCGTTGCGCGCCACGCTCGCGGCATGGATCGGGGTCCAGGATGTCCGCAGCGAGGCGCCCTTGATCGCATGCATGAGCGGGCGGGCGATGTGCCAGGATGCGATCCTGTCCGGCTTGGTGAACCACACCAGGCCACGCCCCGCACGGCGATCGATCGCCGTCACGTAACCGCCGGCCTCGTCCAGCCACAGATAGTAAATGTCCTCGCTGGCGCGCAGCACGGTTCGCCCACGCATGTCCGGCATCGGCAAGAGACCTTCAAGGCCCTTTACCGCGCCGCCGATCACATCCAGCAGCACGGCACCCTGCGACGGATCGGCGGCGCGCGGAGCGATCATCGCGAGCAGGCGCCGCAGCGGCTCCGGTCCGAGAATGCGGACCGCGACCGCAAGCTCGCCGAATCGAAAGAACGACGCCGCCGCCCGCCGCTCAGTCGCCAGCACGTCGGTCTCGACCAGGGCCGCGCGCAAGATGTCGCGCAGGTCCAGGTGAGGTGGCGGCGTCAATTCGCGGCGTTCGGATTGACGTGCGGCCAACCCATTTCCTCCACATCGTGGACGGGATCGAGCAGCAGCAGGTCTTCCATGTCGGTGAACCGCTCAAGTGTCGGCAGGCCATACTGCCCTTCGCTCCCGGCCACCGCCTGCCATGCCTTCTCCTCGGCGGGAGGCCCTTCCACCAGCAGGCCCTCCGCCAGCAGGGCTTCGACCAGGCTGGTGGTCGCCGCGGCGAACGCGGCCGGCTCGGCGTCGCTCAGTGCGGACACCTCAGCGACAACACGGTCGAGCGGCACCCCGGCCACCAGGCCCTCCCAGATCTGGGCTGCTGGACCGAGCAGACTGTAATAGACGCCGCGAACGAAATTGGCGGCGATGACCTCGTCTCCGAACGAGCGTGCGCTCACGTTCGAAGACGGCGAGATGCGATACTGCATGACAACTGTGACCCCCGATTGGCGTAAGGCCGATCATAGCCAATCCGGCGCGCACCGCCAAAGGCATTGTCAATGGTGGGAAAATCGACCTTCCAAATGAAGGCCGTCTGGACAAAATTGGAACTGGAAGATCAACGCGTTAGATCGTGCCTGGGCGCCGGATGGCCCGAGATCCCCGCTGCCGCAGCCCGTCAGGCGTGGTCGCTGACCTGGATCAGGCGCAAGCGCTCACCCATCAGTTGCACGCAGGTGAGGCGGCCAGAGAAATAGGCGCCGGTGTCGATGCCGATGCGGTTGCCGAGCAGCTCCGCCTCGCTGCGCGGGGTGTGGCCGTGGACGACGATAATTCCATCGTCGTGCTCGCCGTCATAGGTGAGGAACGGGCCGCGCACCCACAGCGGATCGCGGTCCTCGTCGAGTCCGCTCTTGGGCAGGCGCCGCCAGTCGCGCTTCAGCGCCGCAAGCCCGAATTGCGGATGGATGCCGCCATGGACAAAGAGATATTGGTCCAGGCGATAGTGATTGTTGAGCTTGAACAGCTTCTCGATCCGATCCAAGCCGAGGTCGGACGCGATGGCGGCGACAAAGGTATCCGGGTCCGAAGCCTTGGCTTCACTGAGGCCGAGTTCCTGTGCGATCGCGCCCGCGCCGTTGTCGAGCCAGTTCCACAAGATGTCCCGGCGCTCCGCGCCCTTGCTCTCCAGGAAGTGGCGCAGGAACTGCTCGTGATTGCCCGGCAGGCAGATCGATTCGACCTTGGGATGCTTGATGCCGTCGAGCACCTTCTTGAGGACCGCGAGGCTGGCAGGACCGCGGTCGACATAGTCGCCCAGCGTGACCAGCGCCACCTTCTCCAGCTTCTCCTCATCCACGATCCGCAGGATCGCGGCGATCAGCGGCTCGAACAGGTCGTTCCGGCCATGGATGTCGCCGATGGCGAACACCGGCCGGGAGGCCGTTGCCGGCGCCGATTGCCAGTCGCCGATTTTCGGAGCAAGTGCCATAGCCATCACGTCTTAGAAGCAGCGAAACCCGGGGGCAACTCTAATTGGGTAGATACGATGGCCCAGTAAAGGTTACCGCTTTATTAGCGAGGGCGGGCGCCTGGGCACGCAAGAGTGGAAATTCGGGCCGTGCCCCCAGATTTACACGTCGGCGGAACGGCTCTAGGCTCAGTCGCCATCGGGACTGGGGAGCGATCGAGCCATGGAACGCACGGCAATTGGCGTCATCGGGTGCGGGTTCTTTGCGCAGAACCACCTGCATGCGTGGACCGACCTGAGGTCCAAGGGCGTCGAGGTGGTCGCGGTGTGCGACGTCGACGAAGCCAAAGCGCGCACCACCGCCGACAAGTTCGGCGTCAAGGCCTGGTACCGAGACGCCGAGACCATGTTGCGCGAGCACAAGCTCGACCTGGTCGACATCGTCACGCGCGTGGAGACCCATCGCGACGTGGTTGGGCTCGCAGTCCGCCGCCGCATCCCGGCGATCGTGCAGAAGCCGTTCGGGCAGGATCTCGCGGCCTGCCAGGCCATGGCAGACGACGCGCAGAAAGCCGGCGTGTTCCTGGCGGTGCACGAGAACTTCCGGTTCCAGGTGCCGATGCGTAAGATCCTTGAGCTGCTGCGCAGCGGCGCGATCGGCACGCCGTCCTGGGGCCGCGTCAGCTTCCGCACCGGCTATGACATCTACAAGGGGCAGCCGTACCTCGCGAAGGAGGAGCGCTTCGTCCTGATGGATCTCGGCGTCCATGTGTTCGACATGGCGCGCGTGCTGCTGGGCGAGGTGGAGCACATCTCGGCGGAGCTGCAGAAGCGCAATCCCAACGTCGCCGGCGAGGACACCGCGACCATGCTGCTGAAGCACCGCTCCGGCGCGGTCTCGATCGTCGAATGCACCTACGAGTCGCGGCGCGTGCCGGACGTGTTCCCCGAAACGCTGCTGGAGATCGAGGGGCCGAAGGGCGCGATCATCCTGAAACCGGGCTCCGTCCTCGACGTCACGATCGAGGGCAAGGCCAAGACCCACGATGCGGATGCGCCGGTGCTGCCCTGGGCCGAGCGGCCGTGGCACATCATCCAGGAAAGCGTCCTCGCCACCTGCGACCATATCCTCGAGTCGCTGCGGGCCGGCCGCCCGGCCGATACCTCGCCGCAGGACAACGTGCGCACCTTTACCCTGGTGGAGGCGGCATACGAAGCGGCCGGCGCGGGCCGGTCTGTCCGGGTGACCTGATCGTTTGGCGCGGCCTTAGCGGCGATCTGGCAGAACTTTTTCGGATAATTTCAATAGGTTACGTTCACTCCTACCGGCGCCGTAAGTCATCTGTAGGCGGGCCGGAAATCGCTGTGGGCGGGGCGGATGTCATCCGTAGGTGGCGATCTGCGACCTTTCGTCTCGCCGACATTCGGGCCGCCGAATTTCCGCGGCCCAAGTCGCGATATTTCCGGAACCTGCGGAGGACACTATGAGTCGCACCACCCGACGCGTGATCGAACGGCAGCCGGCTTTCACCGAACAAACCGAGGGCGCCACCGACTCGATCAGCGAGGTCTCGAAGCCTGCCGACATCCTAGAAGATGCAAGCGCATTGCTCGCCGAAGCACTGCACCACGAGCGGCAGACCGGCAAATCCGCCGCGCATCGCGCACGGCGCGCCTTCCAGCAATTTGTCGAAACCAGTTTGGCATATCGGCCGGCGGCATCGCCTGTATTCCCATCTCCGGTTCTCGCCAACGAGGTACATCAGCGCCTGGTGGCGGAGGCGATCTACCACGCGCGGCGCCTCGGCAAGCTGGTGCCGCAGGGCGCGCAGGCCATGTTCGCGCCGGTCAACGGCGCTTTCACGCTGGCGCAATGGCAATCTCCTTTCAAGACACAGAACGACCGTGGCACCTGCTGGGCGTTCGCCGGGGCGGCAGCGCTCGAGGCCGCCTACCGCCGCAAGTTCAATATGGCGATCGACGTGTCCGAGGAATACGTCTTCCACATGGGCAAGTCGTTTGCCCTCAACAAGGATCAGACCGGAGCCGTCGTCACACCAGTCGAGAACAACTCCTCGCTCTACGGCTTCCAGGGTTGCGGCGACATTGTAAAGAAGCTGTCAGAGAACGCTGTGGCGCCCGAATGGTCGGCGCCTTATGTCCAGACTCAGAGCGATCTGGTCGGCATCCTGCCCACACTCGATCTGCCCAACCTGCTGGCAGTCGATACCCAGGAGGACTATGACGCGGTCGAGTTCTGCGAGCAGCACATTCCGCTGCTGGCGCGCGTCAACGCCCGATATCGGGCGACTGGCTGGAAATCCCTCGGCGCGAACCCCAGCGTCCAGGCGCTAGAGAACACGCTGCTGGCGGAGCACGAAGTGGTGTGCGACGTGCAGACTCCGCTCGGCGGCCACGTATTGCTGCTGATCGGGTTCGACCGGAATCGCAAGGTGTTCTTCGCCAAGAACAGCTGGGGCGAGAACCGGTTCATCGAGATCCAGTACGCGAACGATCCCAATTGGACCATCCTGTCGGGCTGGTACATCGAGGACGTGGTCGATCCGGCCTTCGTGCAGAACGAGGCGTGCTGGCTCGGCAACTGGTGGGTGACCCAGGGCAACACTACTTTCCGGCTGCTGCTGCGCCGGTCGGAGGATTTCGTTGCGCCCGGCACCGCCACCAAGCTCGGCACCGCCTACCTCCCCGATGGCCCTCACGACGTCAACGGCTTCTTCCTCAACAACGGGAGCCATCTGCGATTCTTCATCGCGCCGACGACTCTACCGGAGCCGCCCGGCTCGCTGGACGGCACGCAGTTCGATGTGCACCTCAATTTCTCGGACATTTACCACGCCTCCGGCGCCGGTGGCGGTCTGCGCGTAACCATGTCGCGCTTCGCCGCCCGCTTCGCGGCGATCTTCGAGGAGGATGACGGTACCCCTTGGCAGGCCCGGCACGGCATCGACGCCAACACCTACCAGGCGACCTTCGACCGCCTGGTGCAGGACGGCTATCGGTTGACCAGCATCAGCGGCTACGGCGAAGGAATCGGCGCGCGCTTCAACGCGATCTGGCACCGCCGCGGCGGGCCGGCGTGGGAGGCGCGCCACGGCCTCACCGGCGCGCACTACCAGGCGACATTCGACGACCTGATGCAACAGGGCTATCGCCTGATCTGCCTCAGTGGTTACGCGGAGAACGGCGAGGCGCGCTACGCGGCGATCTGGGAGCTGCGCGATGGGCCGGCCTGGCAGGCGCGCCATGGCCTCAACCGCGTGCAGTACCAGAAGGCGTTCGACGAGATGGCCGCGAAGGGCTACGTACTCACCCAGGTCTGCGGCTATCGCGTGAATGTCGAAGTGCTGTTCGCCGCGATCTGGGAAAAGCAGGACGGCGTCGCGTGGCAGGCGCGGCATGGCCTCACCGCCAGCGCCTATCAGCAGGCCTTCGATCAGCAAGTCGCGGCCGGCATGCGGCTCGCCTGCATCGACGGCTACAGCGATACCGGCATCGCTCGCTATGCGGCGATCTGGAAGCGCGGCCCGGCCGGTCAGTGGAAGGCATGTCACGGCTTGGACGCTGCTGGCTATCAGCAGGTGTTCGACGAGTTGCGCGACCGCGGACTCAGGCCGGTGATGATCTCGGGCTACGGCGACGGTTTCTATCCGGCGTGATGCCAGCGGAATGTCGGGGAAGGCCCTGGCGGCGGCGGCGAGAGCCGCCCCGCCGGGCGCCGCCAAATCCCCCTAACTCCTGAGGCGCACGCCTTGCGAGTCGTAGGCTGGTTCGCTCAACATTACGGCGGGGCGATTCTCGCCGATCACGTCCACGGTCAGCGCAGCGCCGGACCCCACCAGCCCCTTGTCGACATAAGCCAGGGCGAGGCTCTGGCCGACGTGATGCCCGTAGGCGCCAGAGGTCACGAAGCCGACCAGCTTGCCATCGCGCTTGACCGGCTCGAAGCCGGAAGCGTCGGCGTCCTTGGCGTCGATGCGCAGCGTCACCAGCACACGGTCGACGCCCTTCTCGCGCTGCCGCACCGCGGCGACGCGGCCGATGAAGTCGCCCTTGTCGAAGGCGACATGGTGGCGAAGGTTCGACATCTCCGGCGAATAGGACTGCGTGAACTCGGTCGACCAGATGCCGTAGCTCTTTTCCAGCCGCAGGCTGTCGAGCGCACGGTTGCCGATGGACTTAAGGCCGAGGTCGGCGCCCGCCGCCCGCAATGCGTCATAGAGCGCGCGCTGATGCGCCACCGGCACGTTGACCTCGTAGCCAAGCTCTCCCGTCAGAGACAGGCGCGCCACCATGGCTAGCGCCATGCCCACTTCCATCTCCGCGCAGGAGAGGAAGGGGAACGCGGCGTTGCCGAGGTCGACCTTGACGAGACGCGACATCAATTCGCGCGACTTCGGGCCGGAGATCGCGAAGCCCATCCAGTCGTCGGACAGGTTGTGGATCGTCACGCCCTGCTGCGGCCGATGCTCGGCGAACCAGCGCATGTGCCAGGTCTGCAGATAGTACGAGCCGATCAGCCAGAAGCGATCCTCAGCCAATCGGCTGACCGTCAAGTCGCCCATCAGGTTGCCCGACGGATTCAGCATCGGCGCCAGGCGGACACGGCCGACCTTGGGCAGCTTCGCCGCCAGCAAGTGATCGAGCCACGCCGCGGCGCTCGGACCACTCACCTCGTAGCGCGCATAGACTGCGCTTTCGAACATGCCGACCGCTTCTCGCGTCGCCTTCACCTCGGCGGCGACAAAGTCGTGCGCGTTGGAGCGGCGAAGGGTCGGTTTCTCCACGAAATCGCGCTGACCCGTGACGAAATACTGCGGCGTCTCCATCCCCCAGGTCACACCATAGACCGCGCCCTCTTCCTTGAGTGCATCGTAGCAGGGCGAGGTCTTGAGCGGCCGGCCGGCGGGCAACTCCTCGTTGGGATAGGAGATGACGAACCGGCGGGCGTAGAACTGGCCGGTCATCGCCTTGAGATACGCATCGTTCGAGGTGAAGCCGCCGTAGCGCGCGACGTCCATGCCGAAGATGTCGGCGCCCGGGTCGCCGTGGATCATCCAGTTGGAGAGCGTGAGGCCGATGGCGCCGCCCTGCGAGAAACCGCCCATGCAGCCGCAGGCCACCCAGTAGTTCTTGAGGCCGGGCACAGGGCCGACCAGCGGATTGCCGTCGGGCGTGAAGGTGAAGGCGCCGTTCACCCACTTGCGGATGCCGACATTCGCCAACGCCGGAAAGCGCTCGAAGCCGATCGCGAGTTCCGGCGAGATTCGGTCGATGTCGGGTGGCAGCAGGTCCATGCCGAAATCCCAGTCCGCGCCATCGGTCTTCCAGTGCCGCGGGTCGCGCTCGTAGACGCCGAGCAGCACGCCCTTGCGCTCCTGCTGCAGGTAGGTGAAGCCCTCGAGGTCGGTGATCGCGGCGATCTCGCGATCCATTGCGACGATCTCCGGCACGTCCTCGGTGATGAGATAGTGATGCTGCATCGGCGTGACCGGCAGGTTGATGCCGACCATCCGTCCGACCTTGCGCGCCCACAGGCCGGCGGCATTCACCACATGCTCGGCGGTGATCGTCCCCTGCTCCGTGACCACCGACCAGCCGTTGGGCAGCGGCTTCAGGTCGAGCACGCGGTTGCGCAGGATGATCTCCGCGCCGCGCTTCTTGGCTGCGCCGGCATAAGCGTGGGTGGTGCCGTGCGGGTCCATGTAGCCTTCATGCTGGTCGTAGAGCCCACCCTGGAGATTGGCGACGTCGACGATCGGGCACAGCGCCTTGATCTCCTCCGGCGTCACCAGGCGAGTTTCCATTTCCATGGTCTCGTACATGGCACGCTCGGCCTTCAGCATCTCCCAGCGCTCGGGCGTCGCGGCCAGGCTGATGCCGCCGGTCATGTGCATTCCGACGCTCTGGCCGCTCTCCTTCTCGATCTCCTCGTAGAGGCGGATGGTATAGCCCTGCAAAGCGGCGATGTTGGGATCGTCGTTTAGGGCGTGAAAGCCCGCCGCGGCGTGCCAGGTCGAGCCGGCAGTCAGCTCCGCGCGCTCGATCAGCGCAACGTCGGTCCAGCCGAACTTGCTGAGGTGATAGAGGATGCTCGATCCGACGATGCCGCCACCGATGATGACGACGCGATAGTGCGATTTCATGACACGACCTGTTGTTCTGCGTGAATGGGGGGCGACTTCGAGCGGCCGATACCATCAGCCGGCGGCTTCGCCCACTCCGAGGCTGCGCGCTGCAGCCACTGCCAGATCGCCGCGGCGTTTGGCCGCTCCACGTGCAGGCGCCAACCCTGCGAGGTGGGCGCGAGAATGACTCTTTGGCCTGCGAACAGGATGCTGGCGGATGCTGTATCGGACTTGGCTTCGAAATCGTGCAACGCACCCAGCCGCATCAGCTCCAAGGCCGCCGGGCCTGTGATATCGAGCAGCACATATCCGTCGCTGACATCGGTGATGGCGCAGCCATCTTCGGACCAGCCGAAGGTCGCGCCATCCGTGGCAGCGCCGTCGACGGACACAAACAACAACCGGTCAGGCGCCAAACGCAGGGCGTAGCGATCGCCGGCGTCTCCAAAGCGAACGCCGCGCCGATCCAGAAAAGTCGCGAGGTTGCCGCTGACCAGCCACGCGACCTGCGGAGCTACAGTATCGATGCTCAGCTCATCGTGCCGGATTGTCGCCCGAGACCAGTCCGGGACGGGCGACCAGAAGAGTCCGCGATCAAGCATTGAGGCGTTCTCCCTTTGGATCGAGGAAGCAAGGCGGCACCAGGCGCGCATTGAAGCTCTGCCCGAGATGCTCGAGCTCGACCGTGCCACGCTCCAATCCGCCTTCGATCAGGCCGAGGGCGATGGGATGGCCGAGATGCACGCTCGGATAGCTGCTGGTCACATAGCCGAGGCTGCGCTTGCGGCCCGCGAGGCGCTCGATCGCATGCGCACCGATCGGGATCGGCGCTGCGCCGTCGGCCAGGATTCCGACCAGCCGCTTGCGGCCAGACTTGGACGCCGCCGGCGTGATCAGCGAGCGGTCGCCGACGTAGGCGTCCTGCCGCTTGGCGCGCGGCCCGGTCATGCCGAGATCGTGAGGCATGGTCTCGCCGTCAGTGTCCTGGCCGATATAGAGGTAGCCTTTCTCCGCCCGAAGCACGCCGAGTGCTTCGATGCCGAGCGGAACCGCGCCGGTCTCGCGCGCCCGCTGCCACAGCGTCGCGCCAAATCGCGCCGGCACGGAAATCTCGTAACCGCGTTCGCCCGTGAAGCTGACGCGCGCCACTCGCGCAGGCCGCCCGCCGAAGCGCGCATCGCGGACGCTCATGTGCGGGAACCCGGCATCGTCCAACTCCACGCGGAGCCCCAGCTCAGCGACGAGGACCTTCGCATTCGGACCGGAGATCGCGATCGTGGCCCAATGCGCAGTCGCGTCGTGGATGAAGACCTGATCGAGGTCGAAGCGGTCCTGCCGCCACGCCTCCAGCGCCGCGACCATGCCCGCGACGTGGGAGCTGGAGCAGGAGACGACAAAGTGCGCCGGCCCGAGGCGCAGCACCACGCCGTCGTCGGCCACGATTCCAGCCTCGCTCAGCGTCAGGCCGTAGCGTGCGCGCCCGATGGCAAGGCTCGACATCGGCGTGTAGTAGACGAAATCGAGCAACGACGCCGCCTGTGGACCGATCACATCGATCTTGCCCAGCGAGGACGCGTCGAACACCACCGCCTTGGTGCGGGCGGCCACGCATTCAGCGGCGATTGCGTCGGCGTGCGCGCCGTACCAGGCCGGGCGCAGAACGCCGCCGTAGTCGCGGAAATAGGCACGCTCCTCGCGGTGCATATTCTCTGTGGGCAGGCGGCGGATCGGTGCCTGCAGCTCGCCGCGCTCGCAGCCGGCAATGGTCGCCATCGACACCGGCACGAACGGCGGACGGAAAGTGGTGGTGCCGAGTTCGGCGACCTTGCGCGACATGCCCGCCGCCAGCACCGCGAGGGCGTTGACGTTGGAGGTCTTGCCCTGGTCGGTGCCCATGCCGACGGTCGTGTAGCGCTTGAGGTGTTCGACAGCGGAGAAGTTCTCGCGCACCGCCAGGCCGATGTCGTCGGCGGTCACGTCGTTCTGCAGGTCGATCCAGACCCGCTTGCCGAGGCCAGCAGCGTGCAGCGGAGTCGGCGCTGTCCATTGGCGGACCTCGGTCTCAGCGCGCAGGGCTTTCTCGGATGATCCGCCACCGATCTCCACCGCGTGACGCAGCATCGCATCGAGGTCCCAGAGCCCGGCCGCGGCACCCACCACATCGACCCCGGCGACGGTGGCGCCGGGACGGTAGTTGCCGGCCACTTCGTCCCACTGCGGCTTGCCCTTGGCATGGCAATAGAGATGCAGGCTCGGCGTCCAGCCGCCCGAATGGGCGACCAGGTCAGCCAGCATACGTTGTCCGTTGCTCAAGGTCACCGCCTCGACGGCGCGGGAGCCGATCACGGTTTCGATCGCAGCGCCGGTCGACACGGCGACGCCGGCGCTGCGCGCTTCGGCTGACAAGGCCGGATCAAGGTCCGCATCCGCACGCGAATCGACCAGCCGCACCTCGCTGCCGGCGTGGCGTAGGGCGATGGCGAGTTCGTAGGCGGAATCATTATTGGTGGCGACGATGACGCGTTCGCCCAGCTTGACCGCGTAGTTGCGCAGGTACACGAGCGCGGCGTTGGCCAGCATCACGCCTGGGCGATCGTTGTTCGCAAACAGCAGTGGCCGCTCGATGGCGCCGGTTGCAATCACGATCCGGCCGGCACGCACCAGCCAGATGCGCTCGCCGTTGGGGCTGGCCGGCGCATCCTTCTGCACGACGGAGAGAACATTGTGGTCGTAGAGACCGAGCGCGGTCGACTGGCGTAGGATCTGAACGCCGGCATCCTGGAGCGCAGCCTCGCAACGCGCGGCCCACTCCGCGCCCGACATGCCGTCGATCGCGGTCGTGCGATGGTGAAGCGAGCCGCCGAGGTCGCTCTGCTCTTCGACCAGCAGCACACGCTGGCCCCTGCCCGCTGCCGCCTGCGCCGCGGCGAGGCCGGACGGTCCGGCGCCCACCACGCACATATCCACCTCGGCATGGCGATGAGCCGCCGAGTTTGCCTGCGCGGCAGGATCGACGCGGCCGAGGCCGGCGAGGGCGCGGATGCGATGCTCGTAGGCCGTCCAACTCGGCCACATGAAGGTCTTGTAATAGAAGGCCGACGGGATGAACCGCGCCAGCCGGTCGAGGAAAGCCAAGCGGTCGTTCTCCGCCGTGCCGCTGGCGTGGATCGAGCGCAGCTCCATGCCGTCGGCCAGAGGCTCCAAGGTCGCGCGCGCGTTGGGATCGTGGCGTGCGCCGTCACGCAGGTCGAGGATGGCGTTCGGTTCCTCCGGTCCCGCGGTGTAGATGCCGCGCGGGCGGTGATACTTGAAGCTGCGGCCGACGATACGGACGCTATTGGCCAGCAAGGCGGATGCAACGGTATCGCCGGCAAAGCCCTCATAGGCCGTCCCGTCGAACGTGAAGCGGAGCGGCTTGGAGCGATCGATCGCGCCGCCATGGGCGAGTCGCCGGGTCATACCATCGGCTCCGATCCGGTCACCACGTGCGTGACGGTGTCCCGCGACACCACGATCCAGCGGCCGCAACCGGCGCTGTGGATCCACAGCTCACGCGCCGCGCCCTTGGCGTTGCGGCGGAAGTGCAAATACTGCGCCCAGGCCTTGTCATCGACCGTGCGCTCCGGACGATCGATGCCGGCATCGCCCGCGTAGTGAAACTCGCCTTCCGCCCGATTGCCGCACCATGGACAGGGAAACTGCTGCATGGCTGCTCCTAGTGCGCGACGCCGGCGTGGCCTTCGTCGATCGTCGCGCCGGTGTCGAAGCGCTCGAGATCGAACGGGGCCGAGATCGGATGATGCTGTCCGGTCGCCAGGATGTGCGCGAACAGGGTGCCGCCGGCCGGGATCGCCTTGAAGCCACCGGTCCCCCAGCCGCAATTGAGATAAAGCCCTTCCACCGGCGACGGGCCGAGGATCGGCGAGTTGTCGGGCGAGGTATCGACGATGCCGCCCCATTGCCGCATCAGCTTCAGCGACGCGAAGGGAGGGAACATCTCGATCAGCGAGGCGACCACCGACTGGGTGACCGGGAAGTTGCCGCGCTGGGCATAGGACGGGCAGCGGTCCAGGTTGCCGCCCATCACCAGCTCGCCCTTGTCGGACTGGCTGACATAGGCGCCGTGCGAGGACGAAGCGACCACCACGTCGAGGCAGGGCTTCACCGGCTCGCTCACCATCGCCTGCAAGGTGTAGCTCTGCAGCGGCAGGGCGAAGCCGGCGAGGCCCGCCAGCACGGAGGAATGGCCGGCGACCGCCATGCCAAACCGGTCGGCGGCGATGCGGCCGCGGCTGGTCTCGATTGCCGTCACGCGGCCACGGTCGATCTCGAAGCCGTTGACCTCGCAATTCTGGATGATGTGGACGCCGAGCGAATCCGCGGCGCGGGCATAGCCCCAGGCCACCGCATCATGCCGTGCCACGCCGGCGCGACGCTGTATCTGGCCGCCGAGCACCGGCCAGCGGACGTTGAGGTCCGCCGCCAGCAAGGGCGCCAGCCGCAAGACCTCGGCGCGGTCGATGATCTCGATGTCGACGCCGTTGATGCGCATCGAGTTGGCGGCGCGGCACATCATCTCCAGTTCGGCCTCACTGTGCGCGACCTCGATCATGCCGCGCTGCGAGAACATGATGTTGTAGTTGAGTTCGCGCGATAGGCCTTCGTACAGGCTGACCGACAGGTCGTAGAGTGCGGCGCTCTCGGGATAGAAATAGTTCGAGCGGATGATGGTGGTGTTGCGGCCGGTGTTGCCGCCGCCGATCCAGCCCTTCTCGATCACCGCCGCGCGCGTGATGCCGTGGGTGCGCGCGAGGTAATAGGCGGTCGCCAGCCCATGCCCGCCGCCGCCGATGATGACGACGTCGTAGCGCGGCGCCGGATCGCGGTCGTGCCAGGCCTTGGTCCAGCCGGTCTGACCGCGCAGGCCCTCCTGCAGCACCGACCAGCCGGAATAGTGTTTCTTGACCGCGTTCATGCGTCTGGACCGCGCTTGTTCCTTGTTGTAAGTTCTTACAATAAGAAAATGGATAACGAAATGCAATCGCGGAAGAAAATCCCGAGGTTCAAGCGCGAGACGCCGGAAAAGCGGCGGGCCGACCTGGTGCAGGCCGCCATCCGGTGCCTGGCCGAAGGGGGCATGGCGGCGTTCAAGATGGAGCGGATCGCGGCGGAGGCCGGCGTCTCGCTCGGCCTGCTGCCGCACTATTTCAGGAGCAAGACCGAGCTACTGACCGAGGTCTATCGCGCGGCGCTCTATGAAGACGTGAACCGCAAGATCGCGGACCTGGACGACAAGGAAGCTACCGGATCACCGGCCGAACGGCTACGTCGGGTGATCGACGCGATCATCGACCCGGACTATCTCAAGCCGGCCAATCTGACTGTGTGGCTGGCGCTGTGGGGCGAGATCGTGGTCAATCCGGAGCTGCGGCTCGCGCACCGCACGCTCTATCGCAGCTATCTCAAGTCACTGGCGGCGCTCATCGGCGAAGTCGCCGAGCAGCGGCAACACAGTGTCAATGCCACCGAGATCGCACGCAGCCTGCAGGCGCTGATCGATGGCTTGTTCCTCGAGCGCGCACTCGACCGACAGGCCGTCGGGCACGCGGACTTTCGCCGCGCCAGCTACGAGTTCCTGGAACTGCACCTCGGAAGGCTGACTAGCGCGGCTTGAGCATTAGGGCGTGGAAGCCGCCGGCCACCAGGTCATCGACCCAGGCATGAGCGATGCGCAGCGCATCCTCACGCGCGAAAGTCGTCGGATCGAGGCAGAGCTCCAGCCACAAGCCGTCCAGCATGGCGGTGAAGCCGAGCGCGGCGAGGTGAGCATCGATCTTGAAGCGGCGCCTTTGCGCGATCTCGGCGATCAACTCCTCGAGGCGGCGGCGATAGTCGGCATAGACCTTCTTGTGCACCTTGCGCACGCCTGGATCGCGGCGAACCAGCGACCAGAAACTGAGCCAGATCGCCAGCAGGTCGCGGTCCAGCACCGGCGGCTTGAACGAGGCCTCGATGAAGGCGCGCAGCTTCAATTCGGCATCGTCGGGCGCCGTATCGATCGCGGCATTCAATATCTCCGCGACCTGCGCGCCGACATGGTCGTAGGTCGCGACGATCAGGTCGTCGATGCCCTTGAAATGATGCGCGACCAGGCCCGGCGACACATTGGCCTTGGCGGCGACCGCCCGCACCGAGGTGCCGGCATGGCCGAACTCGGCCAGACATTGCGCCGTGGCCTCGATCAGCTTGCGCCGCCGAACGTCGGGCAGGTCGCGCGTGAAACGTGGTTCAGCTGCCGTCATGACCCTTCTTGCCAATCGGCATTTTCCTTATTATACATTTGTACAACAAGCGGCACAATGGAGGATTGCCATGGGCATTGCATTGCGGGACGTGAAGCTGGCGGATCGCCATGTGGAGCTGAGCTGGTCGGACGGCCGGGTCGGCGACCGCTTTTCACTGTTGTGGCTGAAGGACCATTGCCCCAGCCCGCAATGCCTGCACCCCGATACCAGGCAGCGCCAGATCGATACCTTCTCCATCCCCGAGGACATCGCGGCACACACCGTCGCGCTCGAGGAGAACGGCCGCGTGCTCAAGATCGAGTGGGCCGATCACGCCCATGTCAGCCGCTTCGATGCCACGTTCCTTGCCTCCGTCCTGCCAGCCAATCAAGCCGCGGATCCACGCGTGCTGTGGGATGCCGCCGCCATCGAGGCACAGGTGCCGACGGTGGCGCATGACGCCGTCATGGCCGACGATGCCGCGCTCAAGCAGTGGCTGGAGCTGACCGAGACCTACGGCTTCTGCGTCGTGACCGGCACCCCGGCGACGCCGGAAGCGACCCAGAAGCTGCTGGAGCGCGTGACCTATATCCGCCACACCATTTTCGGCGGGTTCTGGGACTTCACCGCCAACATGGAGCACAAGGATACCGCCTATACGACGCTGGCGATCGGGCCGCACACCGACGGCACCTACAGCTTCGACGCGCCGGGCTACCAGATGCTGCACTGCCTCGCGTTCAACGGCACCGGCGGCGAGAACGTGTTCGTCGACGGCTTCAAGGTCGCCGACATCATGCGGCGCGAACACGCCGAGGACTATCGCGCGCTGACCAGCATCGAGATCACCGGCCAGTACATCGACAACGACCGTAACGTCCATCTGCAGGCGTCGCGCCCGCTGTTCCGCCTGAACCGCATGGGGCAGCTGGTGCAGGTCAGCTACAACAACTACGACCGCGCGCCGTTCTATCTGCCGGCTGAGGAGTCGGCCGCGTTGTATCGCGCGCTCAAGACCTTCGCGTCCTGCATCAACGACCCGAAGATGCAGTATCGCCGCCGGCTGGCGCCGGGCGATGCCGTGATGTTCGACAACTGGCGCGCGCTGCATGCCCGCGATGCCTATCAGGGTTATCGCAGGCTGTGCGGCGCCTATCTCAACAAGGAAGACGTGGAGAGCCGCCTGCGCCGGTTGCGTAACGGCTAGCTTGACGCCTCCCAGGTCCTTGGCCATCAATGGACCGAACCGCTCCCCGGCAAGAGGCCGGGGAGCCGGGCTTTTCCAGGGAGAGCATCGTGGCGGTTTTCAGCAATTTCATCGGCGGCGAGCAGGTCGCCGGCACCCAGGCCGTTCGCAACATCAATCCGTCCAACACCGATGACGTGGTCGGCGAGTTCGCCTCCGGGACGGCGGCGGATGTCGTGAACGCGGTCGCGGCAGCAAAGGCCGCATTCCCGGCATGGTCTCGCACCACGCCGCAGGAGCGCTACGACATCCTGAAGAAGGCGTCGGATGAGGTGCTGGCACGCAAGGAAGAGCTCGGCCGCATCCTGTCGCGCGAGGAAGGCAAAATCCTGGCCGAGGGCATCGGCGAAGCCGCGCGCGCCGGGCAGATCCTGGCGTTCTTCGCCGGCGAATGCGTGCGCCTCGGCGGCGAGACCATTCCCTCGATCCGGCCCGGCGTCGGCGTCGAGATGACGCGCGAGCCGATCGGCGTCGTCGCCCTGATCACGCCGTGGAATTTCCCGATCGCGATCCCGGCCTGGAAGATCGCCCCCGCCCTCGCCTACGGCAACACCGTGGTGATCAAACCGGCGGAGATCGTGCCGCATTCGACCTGGGCGCTGGTCGACATCCTGCAGCGCGCCGGCCTGCCCAAGGGCGTGCTCAACCTGGTGATGGGCAAGGGCTCGGTGGTGGGCCAGGCGATGCTGGAGAATCCGGACGTCGTCGCCCTCTCCTTCACCGGCTCGGTCGCAACCGGGCGCAAGCTCGCGGCGGCCTGCGTCGCCGCCAATCCGATGAAGAAGTTTCAGCTCGAGATGGGTGGCAAGAACCCGCTGGTCGTGCTGGACGATGCGGACCTGGACGTCGCGGTGGCGAGCGCGGCCAACGGCGCGTTCTTTTCCACCGGGCAACGTTGCACCGCGTCCTCGCGCCTCATCGTCACCGACAAGATCCACAATCGCTTCGTGGATGCGCTGACCGAGAAGCTGAAGGCGCTGGTGGTCGACGACGCCTTGAAGACCGGCAGCCAGATCGGTCCCGTGGTCGACCAGTCTCAGCTGGACCAGGATGAGCGCTACCTGGAGATCGGCCGCAAGGAAGGCGCCAAGCTGCACTGGGGTGGCGAGCGACTGAACCGCGGCACGCCCGGGTTCTATCTGCAGCCGGCCCTGTTCACCGAGGCCAACAACGCCATGCGAATCGCGCGCGAGGAGATCTTCGGCCCGGTCGCGTCCGTCATCCGCGTCAAGGACTATGACGAAGCGCTGGCGATCGCGAATGACACCGAGTTCGGCCTGTCAGCGGGCATCTGCACCACCAGCCTCAAGCACGCGTCACACTTCCGGCGCAACTCCGAGGCCGGCATGGTGATGGTGAACCTGCCGACCGCAGGCGTCGACTATCACGTGCCGTTCGGCGGCCGGAAGGCGTCGAGCTATGGCCCGCGCGAACAGGGCGCCTATGCGCGCGAGTTTTATACGACCGTGAAGACGTCGTACACGCTGGCGGGATAGCGCCCGGCCGGCGCTGTTCTAGAGAATTCGGCTGTTCCGTGCTAAGGCGGGGTCATGCGGGATTTCGTCTATGACCAGCTTGCCAGTCGCGTCGTGTTTGGTGCCGGTGCTTTCGACAAGCTGGCGGCGGAAGTCGACCGGCTCGGCCTCTCGAAGCTGCTGGTTCTGTCGACACCAGGCCAGGTGAAGCTGGCCGAGGAAGCCGCGCGGCGCCTGGGCGCGCGCGCAGGCGGCCTCTATCCGCACGCCAAGATGCATGTGCCGATCGAGACTGCGCAGGCCGCGCGCGCGGAAGCACGCAGGCTCGGCGCGGATGGCGCTGTCGCCATCGGCGGCGGGTCGACCATCGGGCTCGGCAAGGCGATCGCGCTCGAGAGCGGCCTGCCGATCGTCGCCATCCCGACCACCTATGCCGGCTCGGAGATGACGCCGATCTATGGGCTGACGGAAGGCGGCGCGAAGAAGACGGGACGCGATGCCAAGGTCTTGCCGCGCACGGTGATCTACGACCCGCTCCTCACCCTCGGCCTGCCGGCGAAGATCAGCGGGCCGAGCGGCATGAACGCGATCGCCCATTGCGTGGAAGCGCTCTACGCCGAAAACGCCAATCCCGTGCTCTCCCTGATGGCGGAGGAAGGCATCCGCACGCTTGCACGCAGCCTGCCGCGCATCGCGGCCGACCTTGGCGATCTCGATGCACGCGGCGATGCGCTCTACGGCGCCTGGCTCGCCGGCATTTCGCTCGGCGCCGTCGGCATGGCCTTGCATCACAAGCTCTGCCATACGCTGGGCGGCAGCTTCAACCTGCCTCACGCCGAGACTCATACCATCGTGCTGCCCCATGCCGCTGCCTACAACAGCGAAGCGGCGCCAGAGGCGATGCGGCGCATCGCGCATGCGCTCGGCGGCAAGGAGGCCGCAACCGGACTCTATGATCTTGCCGCGGCGATCGGCGCTCCCCTCGCCTTGAAAGAGATCGGGTTCCAGAAACAGGACCTGGACCAGGCGGCGGAGATCGCAACGCGCAATCCCTATTACAATCCCCGTCCGGTCTCGCGCGACGGCATCCGCCGGCTGCTGGACGATGCATTCCATGGACGCAGGCCAGGCTGACGAAGCGCGCTCCCGTACTCCGCCTTGCGATCCGGTCCTGCGCTGCCTATCTGCAAGCCATGCCATACGATTCCATCGAGCCTCCGGACGATGCGCTAGACCCCTATTCCGCCAGGGTCGCCCATGCGTTCGAGACCGTCGGACCGGCGGTTGTGCATATCCACGCGCAGGGGCGCCAGACCGGCACCGGGTCCGGCGTGTTGTTCGCGCCCGACGGCTATCTCCTCACCAATAGCCATGTGGTCTCCGGGGCTGTTCGGCTTTCCGGCAGCCTGACCGACGGGCGGCAGTTCGAGGCGCAGCTGGTCGGCGACGATCCGGCCACCGACCTTGCCGTGTTGCGCCTCCAGGCCGCCGGCCTGCCGCATGCGGCTTTTGGCAGCTCGGCGCGGCTGCGGGTCGGGCAGCTGGTCGTCGCGATCGGCAATCCGCTGGGCTTTCAGGCGACCGTCACCGCCGGCATCGTCAGCGCGCTTGGCCGCACCCTGCGCTCGCCGAGCGGGCGCCTGATCCAGAGCGTCATCCAGACCGATGCGCCGCTCAATCCCGGCAATTCCGGCGGTGCGCTGGTCGATGGCATCGGCAAAGTGGTCGGCATCAACACCGCCATGATCGGCCGCGCCCAGGGCCTGTGCTTCGCCATCGGCATCGATACCGCCGCCGACGTCACCATGCGGCTGATGCGCGATGGCCGCGTGCGGCGCGCGCGCTTGGGCCTTGCGGGGCAGACCATCATGCTGGACCAGCGCCTGGCGCGGCGTCTGCGCCGTACGGAAGTTGGCGCGGTGCAGGTGCTGGAAGTTCCGACCGGCGGACCGGCCGCGCTATCCGGCATCGAGAAAGGCGACGTCATCCTGGAGTTCGCCGACACCACCGTGTTTGCGATCGACGATCTGCATCGCCTGCTGACCGCGGAGATCGCCGGCCATGCGACGCGCATCGCCGTGCTGCGCGGCGCTGGGCTCAAGACCTTTGACATCCGGCCGGAGCTGGACGAATAACAGCTCGAGAGCGAAGACGGAGCCGTTCCCGATGGAACTGAATGCCGATTTCTCGCAGCGCGCCGCGGTACATGCTGCAAAGCTCCCTTGGACTCCCTCGCCCATGGCCGGAGTTCACCGCCGGATGCTGGACCGCATCGGCGATGAAGTGGCGCGCGCCACCTCGATCGTGCGCTATGCCCCACACAGCCACTTCTCGCCGCACACCCATGGCGGCGGCGAGGAGTTCCTGGTGCTGGACGGCGTGTTCCAGGACGAGCATGGCGACTATCCCGCCGGCTCCTACGTCCGCAATCCGCCGACCACGCGGCATACGCCAGGCTCCGAGCCCGGCTGCGTGATCTTCGTCAAGCTCTGGCAGTTCGATCCGCACGATCGCACCGAAGTGCGGATCGAGACCGACAAGACGGCCTTCAAACCTGCACCCGGTCGTCCCGGCATCGAGATCATGCCGCTGTTCAAGGATGCACGTGAAGAGGTGTACCTGGAACGCTGGGCACCGGAGGCGAGCATTGAGCTGGCCTTGCCTCAGGGCGCGGAGTTCCTGGTGCTGTCCGGCAGCTTCAAGGAGCGCGGCGAATCCTTCGCGGAGCAGTCGTGGCTCCGCCTCCCCGCCAAGGCAACACTGCGGGCAAAGGCCGGCGCCGATGGCTGCCGCGTCTGGGTCAAGACCGGCCACCTCGCAAACGTGGCCAAGTTCGGCGCCTAGCTGGCGACGTAGATCGGCTTTCCGAATTTCTCTTCCAGCGGCGTGACGCCCAACCCGGGCGCGGTTGGGGCCGCCATCTTGCCATCCTTGCAGGGCGGCAACCCGGTCGCGTTGCTGACCGTCACCCAGTTGTGGAAGTCCACCGTGTGCAGCCGCGCGCTCTCCGGCGTCGACAGCGACATGTGCGCCATGGCGGCGGTGTCGATCTCGGCGCCGCCGGTGTCCTCGACTGTCACGGCGAGGCCCATCTCGACCGCGGTGTCGCGGATCAGGCGCGCCTTGGTGATGCCACCGACACGCGCCAGCTTGATGGTGATGCCGTCCGCCAGGCGGTCGGCGCAGGCCCGCATCAGCACGGCCAGGCTGTCGATCGATTCATCCAGGATCAGCGGCCGATCGCAATCGGCGCGCAAGGCGAGGTTCTCCTCGTAGCGGTCGCAAGGCTGCTCCAGGTAGTAGTCCAGCGACCGCGTGGCGCGCAGGAAGCGGCGCGCCTGGTGGGTGTTCCAGCCGCTATTGGCATCGGCGAACAGCACCACGTCGCGCGGCAGCGCATCGCGCACCGCCTCGATGCGGGCAACATCCTCGTCGGGATCGAGCCCGACCTTGACCTGGATGCGCGTGTAGCCGGCCGCGACATAGCGGCGCGCCTGCTCCGCCATGCGATCGGGCTCGGCCTGTGGCACCGAGCGGTAGAGCGCGACGGTGTCGCCGAAGCGTCCGCCCAGCATCTCCGCCAGTGGCTGCTCCGCGTTCTTGCCGACCAGATCCCAGCACGCCATGTCGATCGCCGACTTGGCATAAGGATGCCCCTTGAGCACATGGTCCATGCGCCGGTTCAGCGCGATGGTCTGCAGCGGATCGGCACCGATCAGCGCCGGCGCCAGTTCGCCCAGCGCCGCCCGCGCGCCCGCCGCGAAAGAAGGATCGTAGAACGCACCGAGCGGCGCCATCTCACCCCAGCCAGCCAAGCCGGCATCGGTGTCGATGCGCACGATGGTCGAGTCGAACCCCAGCGCGCTGCGCCCACCGGAACAGGTGTAGGCTCCGTCGCGGAACGGCTGGTTCTGGCCGTAGGCCGTGATCTTGGTGATGCGCACGATGTCCCCCTTTTTCGCCGGTCGAAGGATATCGCAGGCGACGGGTAGGCCGAAAGAGATAGATGCCGTGCAGCGGTTCGCCGCTGCCGCGACGTTATGTCAATGTTCCGTTAGCCATTCTCGGCTACTAAGGTGACATCGCGATCAGCCGGATTTCGCAGGCATTGCCGCCATCAGGCTCTCGCGCCGACGGTCCCGGAGGATGACGATGCATCGACTGTGGCATCAGCTGTTGCGCAAGTTCCGTCTGATGTCGCGCCGGGAGCAGATCGCACTTGCCGCGACGGCCCTGCTCGGGCTTGGCGCCATCGGGTGGGTGACGTGGACCGAACTCGCCACCACCACGCCGCCCAGCATCAGCATGACCACCCTGATCGAGGATGCGCGCAAGGGTCAGATCCAGTCCGCGAGCATCAGCCAGGACGCCATCGAGCTGGTCTATCGCGACGGCTGGGAAGCGAGCTTCCGCGGCCAGCTGCCGGACGAGACCCTGGTCCAGCTGGTGCAGGCCGGTGTCGATGTCTCCTTCGGCGGCTCCGCTTTCACCGATTTCTTCAGCAAGAACGGCCTCGCGCTCCTGATGCTGCTACCGATGCTGATGATCGCCTGGCAGGTGCTGGGCGGCGCCAGCCGCTTCGCGATCGGCGGACCAACCAAGCTGCTCGATCCGACCGCCGCCAAATACCGCTTCTCCGACGTCGCCGGCCAGGACGAAGCCAAGGACCAGATGACCGAGATCGTCGATTTCCTGCGCGATCCGGAGACTTTCACGCGGCTCGGCGCCAAGGCGCCCAAGGGCGCGCTGATGGTCGGCCCGCCGGGCGTCGGCAAGACCCTGCTGGCGCGCGCGGTAGCGGGCGAGACCCACTCCGCCTTCATCGCGGTATCCGGCGCGGATTTCCGCCAGACCTTCATGGGCCTCGGCGCCAACAAGGTGCGCAACATGTTCAAGCTGGCGCGCAAGAACGCACCGTGCCTGATCTTCATCGACGAGATCGAGACCCTGGCGCGCAAGCGCTCCGGCAGCGCCGGCAGCGGCATCAACAGCGAAGAGGAAGCGACCCTCAACGCGCTGCTGGTCGAGATGGACGGCTTCGTCGGTAACAAGGGCGTGGTCGTGCTTGCCGCCACCAACCGGCCGGACCTGATCGACAGCGCGGTGCTGCGCCCGGGCCGGTTCGACCGCCGCATCAACCTGGAGATCCCCGACCTCACCGGCCGCATCGGCATCCTCAAGGTGCACGCCCGCAACAAGGTCCTGGCCGGCAACGTCGACCTGGAGATAGTGGCGCGCCGCACCACCGGCATGTCCGGCGCCGACCTCGAGAACCTGCTGAACGAAGCCGCCATCCGCGGAACCAAGCGCGCGGCGCTCGCGATCACGATGGATGACATCGACGGCGCCTATTTCGACGTGCTGCTGGGCCGCGTGCGCAACGGCGCCATCCTGCGCGACGACGACCGCCGGGCGATCGCGGTGCACGAAGCCGGCCATGCCATCGCAGCGGCGACGGTCGAGGGCGCCAAGCGGCCGCAGAAGGCGACCATCGTGCCGCGCGGGCGCGCCCTCGGCGTCGTGCTGTCGACCCCGATCGAAGACCGCAAGCTGGTCAGCCGGCAGCAATTGATGGGCGATATCGTCGTGTGCCTCGCCGGCCGCGCCGCGGAACTGAAGGCGTTCGGCGCCGCGGGCGTCTCGACCGGCGCGGAGGACGATTTCAAGCAGGCGACCAGCCTCGCCTCGCGCATGGCATCACTGTGGTCGATGGCGACCTCGACACCGGTGCTGTCGATCTCCGACGACTCAAGCACGACCGCGCGCCAGAAGGCGGAAGAGCGCGCCCAGACCATCATCGACGATGCCTGGACCCAGGCGCTCGAGGCGCTGGACCGCCACAAGAACGCCCATGCGGCGCTGGTCGTGGCGCTGCTGGAGCGCGAATCCATCGAGGGCGCCGAGATCGAGGCGATCGTGCACGCGCATGCGGACTCGCGACCGCCGGTGCGTCCGATCCGCGCCGCCGAGTAGCGACCAGGCGAAGTAGCTACCAGGTGAAAGCCGGTGCGATGTAGGTCGGCGCGGCGCCGTGGCCGCGCGCCACTTCGGCAAGCGCGGTGACCGACAACCCGCCATGTAGACCGTGTTTCAGAACCAATAGCGATGCCAGCCCCGTGCGATTGGCGCCGGCGATGTCGGTGGCCAGGTTGTCGCCGACCATGATCACCTCTTCCGGCTTGGCGTGGCACAGGTGGCACGCGGCGGCGAAGATCGGGGCGAAGGGCTTGCCGAACTCGATGGTCTCTCCCCCCAGCTCGGCGTAGCGCCGCGCGATCCAGCCCGGTCCCAGCCGGATCACGCCGTTGTGCGGATAGGTCACGTCCGAGTCCGGCACCAGCAGAGGCAGGCGCAGGGCGGCCGCCGTCTCCAGCATCGCCAGCACGTCGCCGGCCCGCGCGGCCTCTTCCGTGCGGTGCGGCATGTCCGCCACCACCATCAGATCGGCTTGCGCCAGGTCATCGACGACTGGGTTGCGCAGATGATTGAGCCACAGCGGGCCGCCACTCGGATAGAGCAGGAACAGCCGGTTCAGCGCATCCAGCTTTTCGATGTACCGCCAGCTGAGCTCGCCCGACGATATGATGTGGTCGTAGCCGTCGGCGGCGATGCCGGCACCGGCGAGGCGCGCGGCGACTGCGTCCACGCGCTGGCCGGAATTGGTTACGATCACCACTCTCACCCCTGCCCTGCGCGCGAGGATCAGCGCTTCCACCGCGCCCGGAAACGCCGTCGCGCCGTCATGCAGGACGCCATAGGCATCGACGAACCAGGTGCGGTAGCGCTCCGCGATCTCGCGCACGCCGGGAATGCGGATTGAGTGCCAGGCGTCGCTCAAACGATCCTCCGGCTGCGCGCCGCGTGGGACATTCCTGAGGTTCCTACGCCGCGTTGCCGTAGGTGGCTTGCGGGAGCTTTGCGATGGCTGGAACGTCGGGACCTCCGGCGGCGCCCGCGACCGCGCGCGCATGCTCGCGGAACAACGCGACGAGGTCGCGATTCCAGCCGATCTGCTGCACCGCCCAGCGGCGCTCGTCGCTCAGCAACCGCTCGCGCGACTTGGTCGGGTCGACCGGCGTATCACTCGGCTCGCGGTATTGGATGACGGGGTCGGACGGGTCGCTGGCGCGGCGGAAGGCAGGCGCGTAGTAGTCGACTTCCTGCTCCAGGGCGAAGCAGATGACCTGGGGCTTGTCGTCTCCCAGCGTCAGCAGATCGTACAGCATGCGTGCGCCCGGCAGCTCGTCCTCGGGTGCGCCTTGCGGAACGCCGAGCTGGCCCCAGCCGTCGCCTTCGATGATCTTGCGCGCGCCCTTGATGTGCGCTTGGCGGATGTAGGGCGCCAGGATGTGCAGGGCGGCCAGCGGCTCCTCAAAGGCGTTGAGCGAATTGGAATAGTCGAATAGCGCGTTCATCCGCGGGTCGTTCAAGCGCGCCAGGATGCCGGCGATCTCCGCGGCGCGCAGGTCCTCATGCTGCTCGTAGTCGAAATACAGGTCGTACTTGCTGGCGCGGTCGCAGGCGTAGGCGAGGTCGGCAAAGACCTTCGTGATCACGGTGCTGAGCTGGCCTTCATGCCGCGCATAGAGCCGGATGTTGCGCACTCCCAGGGACCTGGCACACTCGATAACGGTGTCGACTTCCTGCCTGTCGGTCGAGCTGATCTCCAGATGGAGCTGGAGGCCCAGCTCCTCCACGAGCCTACGAAAGCAGTCCCGCTCGGACGGATTCATGCGGCGGACATTCAGCGAATCGCCGTCGCTGATGTGCAGGCAGAGTCCGTGCAGGTCGTGTTCGTAAGCAAACCGCGCGAGGTCGTGTGGCGTGAAGCCGTGAATCATGTTGTGATAAAAAGTGTAGCTGTGGGCGAAGAACGGCACATTCGCCGTGCGCTCCAGCAGCCTGCTCGCCGATGCCTTATCTAGCGTTGGCATGTCCACGTGCATATCGACGCAGCGCGATAGCACCGCGTCAAATCTCGCTTTCGTGCCCTGATCCATGACATCCCCTCAGATTTGACCGCAGCAACGACCGCTTTCGGCGATGCTCTCGCTGGCGCAGTTGGTCATCGTCTTGGCGATCGCTCAAACGATTCTCCGGCTGCGCGCCGCGTGGAACTGGGTGCCATCCCGCAAGCGGATGCCGGTCAGCTCCCGCCGGTTGAAGGCCATGCGCCAGTTCAGCATGCGCCGCGCCATGTCGCGCTCGGCCGCGGCGTGGGCCGGCTGGCCGGAAAGGTTCCTCAATTCTGTCGGATCGTCGGCGATATCGTAGTAGAGCGGCGGCAGTCCGGCGAAATGCACGTACTTCTGCTTGGTCGTGCGCACCACCGCCAGGCAGCATTCGTCGATGCTGATGCCGAACCGGCCTTCGACGCTCTCGTCGTTGATATTGCGGAAGTCGAAGTCCCAATGCGCCGCATCGCGCCACTTGGCGGGCTGGCCGCCCTCCAGGAACGGGCGCAGCGAGCGGCCGTCGCATTGCAGCGGCACGTCGACGCCGATGTGATCGAGGACGGTCGGCGTCACGTCGACATGCTCGGTGAAAGCATCGACCACGCCGCCGCGCGCGCTCTGTGTCACCAGGGGCGACTTCACGATCATCGGCACCCGCACGGCGGCGTCGAACGGCGTCTCCTTGCCCCAGCACCAATGATCGCCCAGCATCTCGGCGTGATCGGACGTAAACACGATCAGCGTGTCGTCATAGGCGCCGAGTTGCTTCAGCGCCGCAACTAGGCGGCCGATATGATGGTCGAGCTCTGTGATCAGGCCGTAATAGGTCGCACGCGCCTGCCGCCAAGCCGGACTGTCGTTCGGATGGGAGATATCCAGCGGCAGCTTCGGGTTCATCTCCAACCGCTCCAGGCGGAACGGCATGAAGGGATGCGTCGCGCTCTCTTCCGCCCGCGTCGGCAGACAGACAAAATCCGGCACATCTTCCAGGCGATAGAGATCGTGATAAGGCTCGGCGACGACAAAGGGCGGATGCGGCCGCTGGAAGCTCAGATGCAGGAACCACGACGCGCCCGCATATTGGCGGAAGAAGCGCAGAGCCTGGTCCGCCGTGAAGGCGGTCAGACCATGCTCGGCCTTGACGATGGTGGGGGCATAGGTGGGCCCTTTCGCCTGGGCCGCCGCGGCATATTCCGGTTTCTGGCGGAACGGATCGTTCCAGCAATCATAGCCAAGTTCGCGAAGCTGTGCCCACCATGCCGGGTCAGTGGAACATTCCTCGCTGCCCGGCGCAAATTGCTGGATGCCCGGGAGCAATTCCTCGTAGCGCCCGGCGCGTGGATCGTTGGGATGCAGGCGGCGAGGATCCAGCGTGGTGTCGGTATAGCCGACCAGCCACGGCGTATAGCGCGCCGTGCGCACCAGTTCCGCGAGGTTGGTGAAGGCGCCGTCGAGCGGCGTGCCGTTCTGCACCGAGCGGTGGTTCATCTGGTACATGCCGGTCAGCAGCGAGGTCCGGCTCGGACCGCAGGGCGGGCACTGCGAATAATGCTGCGCGAACCGCACGCCATCCTCCGCCAGCCGGTCGAGATGCGGCGTCTTCACCAGCGGATGGCCGGCGCCGGACATCGAGTCGGCGCGGAACTGATCGGCGGTGATCAGCAGGATGTTGGGAGGCGTCATTCGGCGACCTTGTCCTGGCCGGCATTCCGCAGCGCCAGCGCGCCCTTGAGCGACAGTTCCTTGGCATAGTGGCAGGCGGCAAAATGATTGGGCTCGATCTCAACCGGGACCGGCGGGGTGGTGGCGCACAGCTCGGTCGCGTAGCGGCAGCGGGTGCGGAACCGGCAGCCGGACGGCGGATTGGCCGGGTCGGGCCGTTCGCCCTGCAGCAGCATCGGCTGCAGCGGCGCCGAGGGATCCGGCTCCGGCACCGATGACATCAGGGCCTCGGTATAGGGATGACGCGGCGTGAAATAGACGTCGCGGGTTGCGCCGATCTCCACGATCTGGCCGAGATACATGACGGCAACGCGATCGCACACATAGGCGACCGCCGCCAGGTCATGGGCGATGAAGAGATAGGTGAGGCCGAGACTCTCCTGCAGTTCCGCCAGCAGGTTGAGGATCTGCGCCTGGATCGAGACGTCGAGCGAGGAAGTCGGCTCGTCGCACACCACCAGGTCGGGATGCAGAACCAGCGCGCGGGCGATCGCGATGCGCTGGCGCTGGCCGCCGCTGAAGGCGTGGGGATAGCGCCGCAGCTGCTCGCGGTTGAGGCCGCATTGCTCCGCGATCTCGATCACGCGCTGATCGATCGCCTTGCGGTCCAGCTTCTGCGTGCGGCGGGCGATCAGCGGCTCGGCGATAATGTCGCGCACCGTCATGCGCGCATTGAGCGAGGAGTACGGGTCCTGGAAGATCATCTGGAAATGCTGGCGCGCGTCGCGCAGCGCTTGCTTGTCCAGCTTGGTCACGTCGATCGTGCCGGTTGCGGCGGTCAACTCGACCTGTCCGCTGGTCGGCTGGGTGCCGCGCAGGATGGCGAGACCGAGGGTCGTCTTGCCCGATCCGCTTTCCCCGACCAGGCCGAGGGTTTCGCCGCGCGCGATGGAGAACGACACATTGTCCACCGCTACCAGGCGGCCGACGGTCTTGCGCCACACGCCGCGGGTGCGCACCGGGAAGTGCACCGAGAGGTTGGTGACTTTGAGCAGGTCGCTCATGCCGGCAGTTCCGTCTCGCCGTGGATGCAGGCCACGGCATGGGCGCCGCGCGCATACACCGGCGGCAGCTGGCTGGCGCAACGCGCCGGGTCGGCGACCGGGCAGCGCGGATGAAAGCGGCAACCGGACGGCGCGTCGAAGATGTTCGGGACCGAGCCGGCGATCGGCTTGATCTTGCGGCGTTGGTCGAGGTCGCCCAGCCGCGGCACCGCCGCCAGCAAGGCTCGCGTATAGGGATGCGCGGGATGGCGGAACATCTCGCCGACCGGCCCGCTCTCGACAATGCGGCCGGCATACATGATGGCGACGCGGTCGGCCATCTGCGCCACGATGCCGAGATCGTGGGTGATGAACAGGATCGCCATGCCGAGCTCGCGTTGCAGCTTGCGCAGCAAGTCGAGGATCTGGCCCTGGATGGTGACGTCGAGCGCGGTGGTCGGCTCGTCCGCGATCAGCAGGCTGGGCGAGCAGATCAGCGCCCGAGCGATCATCGCGCGCTGGCGCATGCCGCCGGAGAACTCCGAAGGATAGCGATCGAGCGCGCCCTTGGGATCGGGGATGCCGACCTTGGCCAGCAGCTCGGACGCGCGGGCGCGCGCCGCCTGGCGGGAAACGCGCTCGTGGATCCGCACCACTTCGGCGATCTGCGCGCCGATGGTGTGGATCGGGGAGAACGAGCTCATCGGCTCCTGGAAGATCATGCCCATGCGCGCGCCGCGGATAGACTCGATCGCCTTGCCGTCCCGGCCGAGGGCCGCGATGTCGGTCTCGAAGCCGTCGCTCGCGCGCAGCACGATGCGGCCCTTGGCGATGACCAGCGACCTGGACAGCAGCTGCATGAGTGCCAAAGCGGTGATGCTCTTGCCCGACCCGCTCTCCCCCACCAGCGCCAACACTTCGCCGCGCCCGATCGAGAAGGACACGTCCTCGGTGAGGGGAATGCGCGCGCCGTCCTGGCCGAGCGCGATCGACAGGTCGGTGACGGTGAGGACGGGTTGCGCGCCGGTCATCATCTCACCGCGAATAGGGATCGGCGGCATCGCGCAGCCCATCGCCGACGAAGTTGAAGGCCAGCACCGCGACGATCACGAAAATGCCGGGGATCATCAGCCAGGGCGCCTGATCGACCGAGCGGATGCTCTGCGCCGCGTAGAGAAGGACCCCCCAGCTCTCCACCGGCTCGCGCAGCCCGAGGCCGAGGAAGGAGAGCGAGGTTTCCGCCAGCAGGATTTCCGGAAACGCGATCGAGGTGTCGACGATCAGGTAGCTGAGGAACGACGGCAGCAGGTGCCGCCGGATGATCCGGTAGTCGGAACAGCCGGACAGGCGCGCCGCCAGCACGAAATCTTCGTGCCGGGTTGCCAGCAGCTTGCTGCGTACCGTGCGCGCCAGCCAGGTCCAGCCCAACAGGGAGAGGATGATGGTGACCGCGAGGTAAGTCGGCAGCGGCCCCCAGTCCCGCGGCAAAGCGGCCGCGAGCGCCAGCCAAAGCGGCAAGGTCGGGATCGAGCGGATAAACTCGATGACCCGCATGACGATGTTGTCGAGCGTGCCGCCGAAATAGCCCGCCGCCCCTCCGATCGCGGCGCCCAGCAGAAAGGAGATCACAACGCCCACCAAGGCGACGCTGAGCGAGGCTCGGCTCGCATGGATGGTGCGCGAGAAAAGGTCCAATCCAGTGAAATCGGTGCCGAACAGGTGGATGAAACCCTCGCGCGTGCCGAACAGATGGATGTCCATCGGGATCAGCCCCCAAAGATGATAGGGCGCGCCGCGGACGAAGAACTCGATCTCCCAGTGCTGGCTGGTGTCGAGCGTGCTTTTCATGCGCAGGGTGACGGGATCGCGCTCCGCCTTGCGGCCGTAGACGAACGGCCGCAGGTGGAAATTGCCTTCCGCATCGAAGAAATGCGGCATCATCGGTGCGCCGGTGACATACTTGGTGTCGCGCTCGAACGGCGGATACGGGCTGATCGCCTCGGCGAACAGCACGCATAACCCGAACATTCCCAACAAGACCATGCCGACCATGGCAAGGCGGTGCTGGCGGAACTTCCACCACATCAAGGTCCATTGGGTGGCAAGGTCGGGCCGGCGCAAAGCCTTGCGCCTGGGCCTCCATCCGAATGCGTCGAGGAGCGCCATGGTCCCTCCTCACTCCAGCCGGATGCGCGGGTCGAGCGCGACCAGCAGCAGGTCGGAGACCAGCGTGCCGATGATGGTGAGCGCGCAATAGATGAAGATGAGGGCGCCGGCCAATTCCATATCCTGGTTCAGCAGCGAGTGCAGGAACAAGGGACCGGTATCAGGCAGCGCGAGCACGTAGCCGACGATTGGCGCGCCGGAAATCACGTATGTCAGGCGCCAGCCGAGCGTGCTCGCGATCGGGTTCAGCGCCATGCGCACCGGATAGCGGATCAACAGCTTCATCGGCGACAGGCCGCTCGCCTTCGCCGACAGCACGTACATCTTGTCGAGCTCATCCAAGACCGCCGCGCGCATGGCGCGGATCAGGAAGGCGGTTCCGGCCATGCCAAGCACGACCACCGGCACCACCAGGTGCGCCAGCATGTCCACGAACCTGTCCCAGGACCAGGGCGCGTTCTGGAAGTGTGGCGAGAACAGGCCGCCGACGCTCTGGCCGAAATATTTCTGCGTCAGATACATCAGCACCAGTGCAAGCAGGAAGTTGGGCGTGGCAAGTCCGAGATAGCCGACGATCGAGACGGCATGGTCGCCGAAGGAATAGCGGTGTACCGCCGAGTAGATTCCGACCGGGATGGAAACCACATACATGAAAAACAGCGTGGAGAACGCGATGCCGAGGGTGAGCGGCATGCGCTCCCAGATCACTTCGCCGACCGGCCGCTTCCACTCCCAGCTCATGCCCCAGTTGTTGTGCAGCACGATGTTGGAAATCCATCGCCAGTATTGGACGATCAGGGGCTGATCGAGGCCGAGCGAGATGCGCAGATTCTCGATCTCGGCCTGGCTGATGATGGCGCCGGCAGCGGCCTTGCGCGCGGCATAGATCTCGGCGAAGTCGCCGGGCGCGCTCTGCACGATGACGAAGGAGACCACCGACACCGCCAGCAGCGTGACCACCATGTAGACGAGGCGTCGGGCCAGGTATGCGATCATACGGCGCCTGTGTTGTGTGGCTGGGTGCAGGCAAGCCGGGGCGCCGGCCGGTATCCCGGCCGGCGCCCCGGCAATGTGCTCGTCACGCTACTCCTTGATATACCATTGATCGCCGCGGAACGCGTAGCTGTAGCCGAAGTTGAAGTGCGCCGTTCCCAGCTGCGTCGGCACGTTGTGCAGGCGGTTGGACACGATGATCGGCTTCGGCAGCTCGCCGATCGTTCCGACGATGGTCATGTTCTCCAGGTTGAGCTTCACCAGTTCGCGGCCCAGCTCCATGTAGCGGTCGGAGCCCGGGACAACCGTCTTCCACTCCTTGGCGATCTCGAACATCCGCTTCGCCCAGGCCGGCGGCTCCTCTCCCGAGGCGCCGTTGCTGATCGACCACTGCTTCCACTTCACGCCGAACAGCGGAGAGATCTCCGAGTAGTACGGCGTATAGAGCGTGATGTCGGCGACCAGGGTGGGCTCGTAGGGCACGTCCCATTCCATGTTGATGTCGGAGGTCTCCGCCTTGGCATTCTCGCGCGTCGCCGCGCTGGTGAGCTCCTTGGAGTTCACCTTCAGCCCGACCGCCTTCAGATGGTCGCTCACCAGCTTGACGAACTCGGCCGAGGCCATCTGGCTCGAATACTCCCACAGGATGGTGAAAGGCGAGCCGTCGGGATAGGTGCGCATGCCGTCCGCGCCCTTCTTCATGCCCATCTCATCGAGCAGGGCATTGGCCTTTGCCACGTCGAAGTCAGTCATGTAGTTGGCGTCGGCCTCGGTGGCGAAGGGGACCTGCGCCGGCAGCGCCTGGCTTGGCTTGCCGAGCCCGAAATAGATGACGTCGTTGATCTCGGTGCGATTGATCGCGTGCGAGATCGCCTGCCGGAACCGCAGATCCGAATAGACCGAGCGCAGCTTCTGATCATTGTGCGTGATGTTGAAGGCCATGGCTGGCCCGATGGAGCCGGCCGCCATGCGAACGGTGTATTTGCCCGACGCCTCCTTGTCCTTCAGCGTGGGATACTGCGTCAGGTCGAGGCCCTGCGCCTTGTAATCGGCCTCGCCGTTCATGACCGACAGCAATTGCAGATCGAGGTTCAGGAAGCGCTCATAGTGATGGTCGATATAGGGCAGTTGCTGGCCCGAGCTGTCGACCTTGAAGTAGTAAGGGTTGGCCTTGAACACGCGATGCTGGGTGTCGGGCGCAATCTCGATGATGTGGCTTTCGAGCGTCGGGACCGTGAGCGCGTGGGCGGTCAGCGTCTCGGCGTCCTTCCATTTGTCATAGTAGGAATCGAACGCCTTCACCCAGTTTTCGAAGCCCGCGGCCTTGGCGTCGGAGTCGGCCTTCTCATTGTATTTCGGCAGGTACTGCGCGAAGTGATGCTTGGGGGCGAAAGTCGTGAAATACGAGCCGCTGGTCGCCAAGTAGCTGAGCAGGCCCGGGAAGGGCTCATCGAAGCCGATCTTCACGTGCGTCTCGTCGATCGCTTCGGCCGTGGGATTGACGCCCCATTCGACCGTCGTGTCCGGCGACATGTCCTTGTTCTTGACGATGTCCTCGAAGAAGAACACCACGTCCTCGGCAGTGAAAGGCTGGCCGTCGCTCCACTTGTGGCCCTTGCGCAGCTCGAAGGTGATCGACTTGTAGTCGTCGGCCCACTTCCAGGAGCGGGCCACGTTCGGCACGATCGTCTTCAGATCGTCCGAGATGCGCACCAGCCCGACCTGGCGCCAGCTCAGGATGTCGGAGGTGCCTGATTCCGGCGCGCGCGCGAGGCCGTTCAAGGTCCCGCCATAGACTCCGCATGCCTCGTATGGCAGCACGATCAGCGGCTGCTCAGGTAAACGCTGGTCGACCCGCGGCAGCTTGCCCGCTTCGACATCCTTGTCGAAAACCGGGTTCTGCGTGTAGGTCAGCTTCACGCCCTTTGCGGTCGCGTCTTCGATCTCGACCTGTTCCGGCCATTGTCCGGTCAGCCCTTGCGCATCGGCAACCGTCGGGCATGCGGCCTGGGCGCCCCCAAGGCCGAAAGCTGTCAGAGATGCTGCCGCCAGGATGATGGCGGGCGCGCGCCGATACCCGTTCTGTCCACGAATCTTCATGCCGAATCTCCCCGTTTGCGTCGCCCCGGGCGGGGCGCGACCGTTGTGCCGGTTTTCACGGGTATAGGATGACTAAGTAGTCATTCGAGTCAATGCAATATTGACCGATCAGGCACAGTGTTAGTGGATGTCAACAAACATTCAATGACTAAAAACCTATTGCAAACCGACAGCCTCGGCGATCAGAACGTCGACGCTTGCGGTGCGGAGCGCTTCGGCCAGCGGCAGAGGGGGCGGCCTGTCGGTCACCAGGCGGTCGACCTGGTTCGGCTCGCAGACCTGGAACAGCGCCCGCCGGCCGAGCTTGCTGCTGTCCGCCAGCACCGTGGTCTGCCGGGCGCTCGCCATCATGGCGCGCGCCACGTAGGCCTCGTCGGCGTTGTAGTCCATGAAGATGCCGGTGGGGTCGATGGCGCCGATGGTCAGCACCGCATGGTCGGCGTGCAGGCGGTGGATCTCCTCGATCGCGTGCGGGCCGACGGTCTCGTGGTTCTCGCCCGAATAGCGGCCGCCGAGCAGATAGACCTCGCTGCGCTTGGAGACGCTCCACATCTCCCGCGCCACCATGATGGAGTTGGTGATGACGGTGAAATGGCCGGCGCGCGCCAGGGCTTCGGCGAACGCGGTGGTGGTCGACCCGGCATCCACCAGCAGGCTGTCGCCGGGCTCGAACAGCTGCGCGGCGCGCTCGGCGATGGCGAGCTTCTCCGCCCGCGCCATCACGCTGCGGTCGCCATAGGGGCTTTCCAGCGCGGTCTGGGTGTGGACTGCGCCGCCATGGACCTTGCGCACCACGCCGCGCTCCGACAGCAAGGCCAGGTCGCGCCGCACGGTCTCGTGCGAAGTCGCCAGCATGCGGGCCAGTTCTTCGACACTGACGCGGCTTGTCTCCTTGACGATGGCCGCGATCCGCTCCCGTCGATCTATGGGTTTCATATCCTAGCCTAGATGCTAATTCGGTCAGGCTTATGACACACCAATGACCATTCGGTCAAATCCCTGGCGCTCGCCCGTGCAACCGTCAGATGTCGACGATGATCACGTCGTGGTCGGACATAGCCGACCCGGTGGTATCGATGGCGGGCACCGTGACGGCGCGCCGCACCGCTGCGCCGCGCGTGAAAAACCAGTCGATCTTGCGGTACGGCGGCTGCGGCGTGCCATCCGGCCGCATCCGTTCCGTCGCAGACCGCGTGTTGGCGGCGTGCCAGTCGTAACCGGCCTCGCTGAATTGAGCGAACATCACCTCATGCGAGGCCGCGTCCTCGAACCACGCGCCGTCATCCGTCTCCGCCGGTGGCAGCGCGCTGGTATTGAAGTCGCCGCCGATGATCACCGCGTGACCGTCGGCGCGTCGTTCGATCGCCTGCAACAGCACCGCGACCTGCGCGGCGCGGTCCGCCGCGTCGGTGCTGCTTTCGAGATGGACCGCGGCCACCAGCAGCGGCGTGCCGGCGGCATCGAGGCTTGCGATCATCGCCATGCGCGCGCCGATGCGGCGTTCGTTGGTCGATTGCTCGCCGGCGAACCAGCGCGCGCCGTCATCGAGCCGCACGACCGCCGGGCGATCGAGCGGCGCCTTGCTCAGGATCGCGTTGCCGTGCAGGCCGACGGCGTTGCTTTCGTTTGCGTGCCAGGCTTTCTCGCGGTCGTCGCCGAGCCCGAGTTCGACATACTCGACGCCGAAGGCGTAGCCGACGCCCATGGTCCGCGCCAGCTCGCGCACCGTGTGGCGGTTGCCCGACCGCGCCATGCCGATGTCCAGCTCCGTCAGCAGCACGATGTCCGCGCCGATCCCGTCCAGCAGCGCCGCGCTTTCCGGCAGATACTTGCAACGCTCGGCATTCCACGCCGCGATCCTGACGCGGGTGCCGAGCGGCTGTGGCCGCGGCGGTGGGACCAGCTCGATCGCCTGCAGGCAGGCCAAAGCGGCGGCGAGCCGGTCATGCTCGGCGCGACTCGCCGTCACGCGCCGCGCTTGTGCGAGCAGGTGCGGCGCCGGCTCCGGCAGCACCGAGACGGTGCGGTCGATGATGCGCATGAGACAAAGCTGGGCTGCGGGGCGGCAGCCCAGCTTCTCCGCGGCTACTTCTGCAGGACCTGGGCGACGAATTCCTGGATGAAATAGCCCTTGTACGCGCCGGGAATCCAGGCGCGGCCGTTCTTCTGGCGTTGCTCCTCGGGGATCAGCGCGTTCTCGCCGGCGATGTCGGTGCGGGCGAGATAGCTGCCGATGGTGGCGTTCATCTGCTTCTGCACGTCGGCCTCGACCAGATAAGCGATCCATAGCAGGGCCGCTGCCTTGTGCGGCGCGTTCGCCGGAACGCCGAGGCTGTCGCCGCCGCCAGGCATGCCGAGCGACGGGATGTAGAGCTTCGCGCGCTTGAACAAGGTGCCCTTGGCGAGCGACACCGAGGTGTCGTCGTCCCAGGCCGCGGCCATCAAGACTTCGCCCTGGTTGACGCGATCGAGCGAGTCATTGTTGGACGCAGTGATGGTGAACTTGTCCTGGTTGGCGTTGAACCAGTCCCACACCTTGCCCCAGTCGGCGACCTTCTTCTCGTCGAGCTCGGTGTCGCCGGCGTAGCGCTCCCCGTCGCCCAGGATGTTGATGATCGCCGCCTGCACGAAGGCCTGGCCCGAGCCGCCCTTCGACGGATCGTTGAAGGCGAACTGTCCCGGATTGGCGTCGAGCCAGGCGGTGAATTCGGCCCAGCTCTGCGGCGGGTTCGGCACTTTCTCCGGGTCGTACACGAAGCCGGTCTGATTGCGGTAGACAGGCACCAGGTAGCCGTTGGTGGCATAGCCTTCCTGAACCTTGGAGAGCTTGCCGTCCAGCTTGTCGGACTCCGGAATGACACCGACCAGCGGGCCGTACAGCGCCTTGGCATCGAGCAGCGACTTCAACTCCACGCCGCCGACCAGCAGGGCGTCGATCGTGCCGGTCTCGCTCGACGCCTCGGCGACGACCTTGCCGATGTTGGCGGGGCGGTCGCCGGTCACGACGTTGACCTTGATGCCGTATTTGGCTTCGAAGTCCTTAGCGGCGGTGCGCCAGAATTCCTCGCCCCACCAGGCGTAATACGTGAGCTCGCCCTCGGCCTTGGCGGCCTCGACCACCCTGTCCCATGGCGTCTTCAGGTAGTCGTCGGCCGCCTGCGCCGCGGTCATCGCACCCAACAATGCGGCGACGCCCAACGCACCGGAGAGGAATACGCGTCTCGTGTTCATGTCGTTTCTCCCTGCTCAGCGCCAAGGCCGCCGATCGGCCCCGGCTTTGTTCACAGCTTCCCGAAAGCGGATGACAGGTACTCGGTCTTCAGGAAGCGTTCCGCGATGAAAAGAAGCGCGACGCTCGGCACCATCAGGATGATGGAGACGACGGCTGCGTTGGTGCGCACGAAGTGGTAGCCGAGATAGTCGAACAGCACGGTCGGGATGGTCTGGAAGGTCGGCGTGCCTATCACGAAGGTGAGGTTGAACTCCTCGAGGCTGGTGATGAAGGTGAAGACCGCGCCCGCGAACAGGCCGGGCAGCACCATCGGAATCAGCACATGCCGCACCAGCGCCAGGCGGCCGGCGCCCAGATTGCGCGCGGCGTCGATCACGTCCTGCGGAATCGCCTCGAATGCGGTCGCCAGGATGCGCAGCATATAGGGCATGCTGAGCAGCGTGTGGCCGATCACCAGGCCGAGAAAGGTCTGCGACAGGCCCATGCCGTAGAACACGCGGCTCAGGAACATCGCGATCACCATCGCCGGCATGACGATCGGCAGCAGGATGAGGATGCGCAGCGCTTCCTTGCCGCGAAAGTCGAAGCGGCCGATCGCATAGGCCGTCGGCAGCGCCAGCACGAAGGAGAGGACGGTGACGATCGGCGCCAGGATGAAGCTGGTGGTGACCGCCTTCACGATCTCCGAATAGGTGAAGACATATTCCCATTGCGCCAGCGACAGGCTCGGCGGCAGCACCGCCGGCGGCGACCACGGGTCGTCGGGATTCACCAGCGACCACATCACTGCCATGAACAGCGGCACCGCCGTCCAGATCACCAGCAGCGCGATGATGAGGAGCGAGATGAAGCGTCCGAAGCTCATCCGCTGGCGGCGTGGAACGTCGAGGGTCATCGCGTCCGCGGTCATCGTCCCATCTCCTCGATGACGCGGGCGGCGCGGGCGTAGATCGCGACGAAGCCGAGGGAGGCGACGATGATGACCATGCCGATGCAGGCGGCGATGCCCCATTGCTGCAACGTAAAGGCGTCGGTGTACATCAGCACCGATAGGGACGACGGATAGACCGGCCCGGCGACTCGCGTGATCGCGTAGTCGCCGAAGGTCAGGATGAACACCAGCACCACCGCGATCAGGATGCCGGGCGCCGACATGGGAAGGATGATGTGAAAGATGACGCGCATCGGGCTGGCGCCGAGATTGCGGGCGGCGTCCTCGATGTCGGTCTGGATGGTCTCCAGCACCGAGGCGATGATGAGCAGCTGGAACGGCAGGTTCTTCCACACCTGGATCACCAGCACGTTCCAGCCGAAGGTGTCGTTGAGCATGCGCAGCGGCCGATCGATCAGGCCGAGGCCCATCAGCGCGCTGTTGAGGATGCCGTTGAAGGCCAGCACATTGAGGATGAGAAAGGCAGCCACCAGCGCCGGCACGAACAGTGGGATCTTGATGATCGACCCGATGGTACGCGAGCCGAAGCGCTTGCGCCGCAGGAACAGCGCCAGCGGGTAGGCGAACAGCAGGGTACCGAAGGCGCTGCCCACGCCGACCTTGAGCGAGAACAGGAAGGAATCGAAGAATCCCTTGTCGAGCAAAGAGAACCAATAGTCGGCGGTCAGACGCGACTCGCCGACCAGCGAATAGAGTCCGATGCTCTGCAGGAAGGTCATCGCGATCGCCGCCGACAGGAACAGGAAGATGAAGCCAGCTCCCGGCACGACCAGGAGCATGAGCATTATCCGCCCGGGCTGCGTGGCGTTCATGCGACGATCCGGATCCGGTTGGCGGCAACGGTGAAGCTCAGCGTGTCGCCTTCGGCGACGGGGAGATCGCTGTCCATCTGCGCGCGCAGCGGATGGCCGGCAACCTCCACCACCAGTTCCACGAAGTTGCCGCGGAACACCACGCTGCGCACGGTCGCATCGCGGATGTTGGCGGGCCCGGTCGCCGCGAGCTTCATGTCCTCCGGCCGCCAGCTCAGCTTGACCGCGCCATTCGCAGCGGCTGGAACTTCGGCGACGGCGAAACGGCCAACAGCCGTATCGACCAGCCCACCGTCGCCCACATGACCTTCCACGATGTTTGCGGCGCCGAGGAAATCGGCCACGAACGCGCTGCGCGGCGACCGGTAGATCGAGGCCGGGTCGCCAATCTGCTCAATGTGTCCGCCGTTCATCACCACGATGCGGTCCGAGATCGCGAGCGCCTCGGCCTGGTCGTGCGTGACATAGAGCGTGGTGATGTCGAGGCGCTTCTGCAACTCGCGGATCTCGAGCCGCACCTTCTCGCGCAACTTGGCGTCGAGGTTGGACAGCGGCTCGTCGAACAGCAGGATGTCCGGCCGCGTGACGATCGCCCGGGCGAGCGCCACCCGCTGCTGCTGTCCACCCGACAACTGGCCCGGACGGCGCGCTTCGAGCCCGCGCAGGCTCACCATCTCCAGCGCTTCCTCGATGCGCTTCGCCTGCTCGGCCGCCGACAGGTTGCGCATCTTGAGGCCGAAGGCGACGTTCTGGGCGACGCTCATGTGCGGGAACAGCGCATAGGATTGGAACACCATCGCGGTGTTGCGCTTGTGGGGCGGCACCTCGGTCATGCACCGGTCGTCGAACCAGATCTCGCCGCCGTCCGGCGCGATGAAGCCGGCCACCATGCGCAGGGTCGTGGTCTTGCCACAGCCCGACGGGCCGAGCAGGGTCACGAACTCGCCGTCGCCGACCTCGAGATCGATGTTATCGACCGCGGTAAAGGCGCCGTATTTTCGCGTGAGACCCTTGAGCTTGAGCCGGCTCATGGATGATGCACCCGCATGCCCACACCTCCCGCTGAAGCCTGGCCCCTTCAAGGTCCGTCACCGGCTCCATCCAGAAGGTCGTCCACCCGTCAAATCATCTTGTTGCAAAATGTTGCATATTGAGCGATTTTGTCAATAATGACCGGATGACAATTGCACTTTATTGCAGTTTTTTGCCGAGGTCGGCGACCCTTTGGTGACGTGGCCCTTTGGCGACGTGGTGGAGGCCCAGTGGATTTCATTTTCATGCTTACCCGCCAGGATCGGACTATCACCGATTGCCTGGCGGTGCTCGATCTTATCCTGCCGCTGAAGCTCCGCCATATCGGCTTCAAGGACGTCGGGGTCGACAAGAAGACCCTGGCCGCCCTGGCCGAGCGCATCCGCAAGTCGGGTGCGACCACCTACATGGAAGTGGTCAGCACCAGCCCGGCCGAAGCGCTCAACTCCACCAAGGTCGCGGTGGAACTGGGGATCGACCGGCTGCTGGGCGGAACCGACGTAGCGCGCGTCCAGGAGGTCCTGGGCGACAGCAAGATCGGCTACTACCCGTTCTGCGGATTCCCGACCGGCCACCCGACCAAGCTCGGCGGCCGCCCGGACCAGATCGAGGGGCACTGCCGCCGCTTCGTCGAGCAGGGGTGCTCCGGCACCGACCTGCTGGCCTATCGCGCCACCTCGTCCGACCCGCTGGAGCTGGTGCGGGCCGCGCGCCGCGGGCTCGGCCGGCACCACCTGATCGTGGCGGGCAGCGTGTCCACGCGCGAGCAGATTGCGGCGTTGCATGAAGCCGGCGCGGATGCCTTCACCATCGGCTCGGCAGTGTTCGACGGGTCCTATGCGAAGAACCTGGGCTCCACCTTGTCCCAGCTGGCGGCGATCCAGGCGGACTGTGCGGCGCTGCGCGGGCAGGCGCTGGATAAATCCGGACTGGGTGCATAGCGGAGAAACCGGCTTCGAAGCACTTATTGTGGTGGGCTGATGAGCGAAATGCGACCAATCGCCAAGCGCGCGCGGCAGCGACGAATCCTCGCGGCGCTGCGGGCCAGCAACGACCTGTGGATTCCGGGCATGGTGACCGCTCTCGATGACGTGCGGCACATGCATGCGGAGGGACTGGGCGAGCGCAAGGCGGCCGCCGCGGGCGCCCATCCGGCTGCTCCGGACCGGCCGCTGGCGCCCCAGCGGCAGCGGTTGGCGGCCCTGGCCATGAGCTTCGTGCGGCCGCACATGGTGGTGATGATGGACGGCGGTGCCACCGCCCTCGATCTAGCGCGACGCATGGCCAGCGATGCGCAGAGCGTCACCGTCATCACCAACAACCTGCCCGCCGCCACCTTGCTCAGCGCCAACCCGACCATCAGCGTCAACTTCTGTCCCGGCCACTACCATGGCGACCGCGGCGCGGTCGGCGGGTCGGAGACGGTGTCGTTCCTCAGCCGCTTCCGGGCCAACCTCGCCATCCTCGGCGCTTGCGGCATCGACGCCAAGGGCCCGAGCAGCGCGCACGCCGACGCGGCCCTGATCAAGCGCGCCATGCTGGAGCGGGCGGAGGAATCCGTGCTGGTGCTCGATCACACCAAGTTCGGCAGCCGGCATCCGAATCCGGTCTGCCCACTCGCCGACATCGATCACCTGCTGTGCGATACACAGCCGGCGGCGGATCTGCAGAAGGCGCTGGCTCAGGCGGACGTCGATGTGCGCTGGCTGGAGGTTTAGCGGCCGCGATAGCCGAACTTGACCAACCCGGTCTTCATCAAGCCGTACATGACCGCGAAGACCGCGAACACGAAGAAGTTGACCAGCGCCGCCAGCGCGAACAGCTCCGGGCCCAATCCGAAGCGCAGCGAGCCCCAGGCGACCGACGGCAACGTCGGGATGGCGCCGAGATTGTAGAACGAGATCTCGAGGTTGTTGAACGCCAGGATGAAGCTGATGAGATAGGCCCCGAGCAAGGAGGGCCAGATCGTCGGCAGCGTGATCTCCCAAAAGCACCGCCAAGGCCGCGCGCCGAACACCATCGCCGCGTCGTCCATGTCCCAGTTGTAGCGCACCAGCTGCGCCAGGATGATGAGGAACCCGAACGAGGTCCCCTGCACCGCGTTGGCCGCCATGGCCGAGATGAGGTTGCCCGGCAGGCCGAGGACGCGCGCATTGAACGCGAGCACGGAAATGCCGATCAGCAGGTCGGCCACGAACAGCGGCGCGATGAACAGGAACAGCACCAGGCCACGGCGGCGCGAACGGTAGCGCAGCACGCCGATCGCGCCGCCGGCCGCAAGCACGGTGGCGAGCGCCGCGCTGCCGGTCGCCAAGGTCAGGCTGTTCGCCAGCGCCTCGCCATACAAGGAGCTGGAGAACAGGTCGTCATACGCCGACAAAGTAAGTGACATCGGAAACGGCCAGATGATGTCCGCGGCGAACGAGGTGTAGATCACGTAGAGGATCGGCGCGTAGAGAAAGACGTAGATCGCCGCCAGCCCGATCGACATCGAGGCCGTCGCGACCCCGGCGCGTGTGCGTTGCGCGCTCATGGCGTCATGGCTCCGGTGAAGCCGCTGCGCTTGAGGCGGATGGTCGGCTTGAGGCAGAGGATCACCAGCAGCGAGGCGCCGAACATCGCCACCCCCATGGCGGAGCCAAGCGCCCAAGTGCCGGTCTCGCCAAACTGCTGCGCCAGACTCATGCCGAACGAGGTGGCGTCCGGCCCGCCCAGGAAGCGCGGCGTCAGCGCATTGGCGAGGCACGGGATGAAGACCAGGATCATGCCGATCGCGGTGCCGAGCCAGTTGAGCGGCCAGGTGATCTCGATGAACGCCCGCCACGGCTTGGCGCCGTTGATCTTCGCCACCTCCAGCAGCTCGAAATTGAAATTGACCAGCGACAGATAGATCGCCGTCACCATGAACGGGATGAAGAGATAGACCAGCGCCAGGCCGGAGGCGAGCTGGGTGTACATCAGCGCCTCGACCGGGCCGAGCCCCACCATACCCAAAGCCATGTTGATGAGGCCGATCGGTCCCAGCAGGCCCTGCAGAGCGGTGATGCGCAGGATGGCGCCGGTGAAGAACGGCGCCGCCAGCGCCAGCACCAGCAGCAGCCGGTAGCGACCGCCATGGCGCGCGATGAAATAGGCCACCGGCCAGCCGCACACCACGCAAATCAGGGTCACGAGCACGGCCGTCACCAGCGAGCGCAGGAAGAAGATTCGGTAGGCTGCTTCTCCCAGCAGCGTGCGGTAGTTGTCGAGGTTCCAGTCGGCATGCAGCTCATAGCTCTCGGTGCGCCAGAAGCTGAACACCACGATCGACAGCAGCGGCAGCAGCAGGCTGACGACGATGAAGGCGGCGCCCGGACCGACCAGCGCCGCGAACCGCAGCGCCGGGTTGCGCTTGAAGCTGGAGAGCGGGCCAAGGCCGCTCATGGCGCCTCGTCCGCGAAGCACGCGCCGGCGCCGGCCGGCCAGCGCACGATCACCGGCTGGTTCGGATGCACGCCGACGGTGCGTGGGGTATCGCTGACCACCAGGTCGCCGCCGTCCGGCACGGCAACGATATAGTTCGCGGTCTGGCCCTTGAAAATGATGTCGCGCAACAGGCCGCGGATCTCGTTGACGTCGTTGGCCGAGACGCCGTTCACCGCCGCAGGCAGGATTTCCAAGTCCTCGTGCTTGATGAAGTAGCGCACCTTGTCGCCCACGCCAGCGCCCGCCGGACGAGGCACCAGCAACGGCTGGCCGTTCCACGCCATGCGCGCCAGCGCACCGTCGATCTCCGCGATCCGGCCCTCGAGCCGGTTGGCGTGCCCCACAAAGGTCGCGACGAAGGCGCTGGCGGGATTGGTGTAGATCTCGGTCTTGGCGCCGATCTGCTCGAACCGGCCGTTGCGCATGACGGCGATCCGGTCGCTCATGGTCAGCGCTTCTTCCTGGTTGTGCGTGACGTAGATGAAGGGGATGCCGAGCTCCTTCTGGTAGCGTCGGATCTCCACCTCCATCTCGGACCGCAGCTCGCGGTCGAGATTGGCGAGCGGCTCGTCCAGCAGCAGCAGCGCCGGGCGGGAGATCAGGCCGCGCGCCAGCGCCACGCGCTGCTGCTGCCCGCCGGAGAGCTCGTTGGGATAGCGCGCCTCCAGCCCCTGCAGCCGCAGCAGGCCCATCACCCAGGCGAGCTGCTCGTCGCGCCGCGCCTTGGGCAGGTTCTGCATGCGCAGCGGAAAGACGATGTTCTCCGCCACCGTCTTGTGCGGGAACAGCAGGAAGTTCTGGAACACCATGCCGACATGGCGGCCATAGGGCGGCAGGTCGGTGACATCGCGGCCGGCGATCTCCACCTGCCCCTCGTCCGGCCGCTCGAGCCCTGCGACGATGCGCAGCAGCGTGGTCTTGCCCGAGCCGCTCGGCCCCAGCAGCGCGAAGAATTCGTCCTGCTTGATCGCGAGGTCGATGCGGTCGACCGCCGTCACCGGGCCGAAGCGCCTGGTTACCGATTTCAACGCGAGTGTGGCGCTCGGCACGGTGACCCCCGCTAGCAGGACCAAGTGAGAGGAAGCATCAACCGGCCTGCCGCGAGGAACGGACGCAGATTGCCTCCGTCGACTTCACGAAGCTTCGACGTCCGACCAGATCCGCTCCCACTTCTCGGGCGAGGAGGGCTGGTCGAACATGTGCAGCTGGCTCGCATCCGCGCTCTTGTCCTGGAAGTAGAGGTCGACTTCATCGGGCTTCAGCAGCTCCCGCACGTCGACCGTGCCGCCGTAGCCCGTCGAGCGCACGACGCGGGCGAAATTTTCCTTGGTGAGGTAGAGGTCGATCCAGCGATGGGCGAGCTCCGCCTGCTCCGAACTGGCGCCCGAGCTGATCATCCAGGTATCGACCCATCCGAGGCCACCCTCCTTCGGCTTCAGGACGTGCTGGACGTCGAAGTCGATCTTGCCCTCTTTGCGCAGCACGGTCAGGTGGCGATAGGTTTCGGCGAACTCCGGCGCCGCCCAGATCGCCCCGCCGCGCATCAGCCGGTCCAGCGCATCGTAGTCCTGGTAGCGCGTCATCAGCAGCTTTTTCTGCGCGATCAGCAGGCGCTTGGTCTCTTCCAGCTCGGCGTCGGTCAGATTGTAGGGGTTGAACGGCTTGCCATCCGGGCGCTCGCCGCCGACGGTGCCGAGATTGGTCGCGGCCAGAATGCCCATGAGGGCGATGTTCTCCTCGAACCGGGAGTTCGAGGACATCTTGCCCTTGTATTTCTCGTTCAGCAGCAGGTTGATCGAGCCGATATCTTCCGCCGCCACCCTGCTGGTGTTGACGGTGATGCCGTAGCCACCCCAGCAGTTCGGCGCGGCGACGTTGGTCTGGCCGCTCTCGTCCGCGAGCAGGGTGAACTTGTCCGGCAGGAACTCAGGAAACACGTTCTTCACATTGCCGAGCTTGCCGTAGTCGACGCCCTGGGTCAGGCCCTGCTTGAAATAGAGCCGCGGCCAGAAGCCGTCGGCCTGCACGATGTCGAAATCCTTGGTGCCGCCAACCTTCATCTTGTTGAAGGCCTCGGAGTTGCCGTCGAAGAAGGTTGGCGAGAAGCGCGCGCCAACCGACTCCTCGAATTGCGCAATGGTTTCCTTGATGGCGTAAGGCTGCCACATCAGCAGCCGCAAGGTCGGCGTCGCCGCCTCGGCATTGCTGATGAAGGGCGCACTCGGCCGGAACGCGATGCCGCCCACCGCGACAGCGGCGGCGCCGGCGAGGACTTGGCGGCGGGACAGCGATTCGCCAGCCCGCCCTGAACGCTTCGATGTGCCGTTCGACATGCCCGCATCTCCCTGCTCGTTTGGCTGAAGCTCAGCTCTTTTCGCCGGTCTGTCGCCGGATAAACACAAATTACAACATAATTGCCATTATGTGCAATAGAGTGCTAAAAATCCCCAGCGGCGATTCTGCTATGACGTCGGCCAATCGATTCCGAATCGCCCAAGATTGAATAGGACTGCCCGTGCTTGCCGAAGAAAGACAGCGACTGATCCTTTCCATAGTGAATGGCCGCGGCTCGATCTCGATCACCGAGATCCAGCGCAAGCTGAAGGTCTCGCGCGAGACCATCCGCCGCGACCTGGTCGCGCTCGCCGACAGCCAGCGCCTTCGCAAGACTCACGGCGGCGCGATCTCGCTCGAGCAGAGCGAGCCGGAGATGACGGTCCGCCAGGTCACCAATGTCGACGGCAAGCGCGCCATCGGACGCCTGGCGGCGACCCTGGTGCCGGACGGCGCGTCGGTCATCCTCGCCAGCGGCACGACCGTGCAGGCGGTCGCCGAGGCGCTGATGGTGCGGCGGGAGCTCACAGTCTTCACCAACAGCATCTTCAGCTGCGGCAAGCTGATGGGGCACAACGGCAACCGCATCTACATGCTGGGCGGCGAGATCCAGCCCAGCAACGGCGCGACCCTGGGGCGCGATGCGACCGTCATGCTTTCCAATTATTTCGCCGACTTCGCCTTCATCGGCGCCGGCGCGATATCGCCGGCCGGCTGGCTGATGGACTACACGCGCGAGGAAGGCGAGTTGCACAGCCGCATGCTGCTGGCCGCGCGGACCGCCGCCGTCGTCGCCGACCACGGCAAGTTCGGCCGCTTCGCGCCGATCCGGGTCGGCAATTTCGAGAAGGCGACGCACCTGATCACGGACCAGACGCCGGACCCCGAGATCACCGATTCGCTTGGTGCCCTGCCGGTCGAGATCCTGATCGCGGACAAGGACACAGCATGATCGCCAACAAGGGAGCGGGTTTGTGAAATACGAAACGGAGCGGCGCGAGATCGTCAAGGCATGCCAGGACATGAACCGCCGCGGCATCAACCAGGGCACGTCCGGCAACATCAGCGTGCGCGTGAAGGAGGGCTTCCTGCTCACGCCCTCCGGCATGGCCTATGACGAGATGAAGGCCGGCGACATCGTGCTGATGCGCCCGGACGCCAGCCATACCGGCAAGCGCAAGCCGTCGAGCGAATGGCGCTTTCACCACGCGCTGATGACCAGCCGCCGGGAAGTCGGTGCGGTGGTGCATACCCATTCGATGTTCGCCACCACCCTCTCCTGCCTCGGCATGGAGATTCCCGCCGTGCACTACATGGTCGCGGCGGCCGGCGGCGAGAACATCCGCTGCGCGCCCTACGCGACCTACGGCACGCAGGAGACCGCGGACAACGCCGTCAAGGCGCTGCAGGACCGCAACGCCTGCCTGCTCGCCAATCATGGCATGATCGTGATCGGGCCGAACCTCAAGAAGGCGATGTGGCTGGCGGTCGAGGTGGAGACGCTGGCCGCGCAATACTGGCGCGCGCTGCAGGTCGGCAAACCCAACATCCTGCCAAAGGCGGAGATCAACCGGGTGATCGACAAGTTCAAGAGCTACGGCCAGGCGAAAGAGCCGGCCCCGGCCTGCTGCTGACGGCCGTCGGCCGCGGAGACCTGCATGATCATCGGCGCCGACGTCGGCACGCAGAGCCTGAAGGTCGCGGTCCTCGACGACCAGCTCCGCACGATCGGACGGGCGGCCCGCTGCTACCAGCCGAGCTATCCGAAGCCGGGCTGGGTCGAGCAGGCGCCGAGCCTGTGGACCGACGCGCTGGGCCCTGCGATCGCCGAGGCGCTGCAGGCGGCGCAGGTTTCACCGGGCGATATTCGCGCCATCGGGTTCTGCGGCCAGCTCGACGGCTGCATCGCCGTCGATAGCGACGGCAACGCGCTGTCGCCGTGCCTGATCTGGATGGATCGGCGCGCGACGGAGGAGATCGAGGACGTACCGGCGGATCGCGTGCACGGCGAGTGCGGGCTGGTGCTCGACCCGGGCCACCTCGGCGCGAAGGCGCGCTGGCTGCTGCGTCACCTGTCGCCGGCGAAGCCGATTGCGCGGTTCCATCAGCCGATCAGCTACATGGTCGAGCAGCTGACCGGTGTGGCGGTGATCGACCACGCGCTGGCCTCGACCAGCATGCTCTATTCGCTCGACCGGCGGCGCTACGATCCGGAGCTGCTCGCGCAATTCGAGCTGAGCGAGCGGCAACTACCGGCGATCGCCGCGGCGGAAAGCAAGGCCGGCACATTGAACCGGCGCGGCGCGGCGCTGACCGGATTGCCGGAAGGCGTCGCCGTGGCGGTGGGAACCGGCGATGACTTCGGAACGCCGCTTGGCGCCGGCTTCAACGCACCTGGTCGCGTGGCCGTCGTGCTCGGCACCGGCGAAGTGGTGGGCGGCCTGCATCCGACGCCGATGCGCGACGACAGCGGCCTGCTGGAGACCCATGCCTATCCGGGCGGCGCCTTCTTCATCGAGAACCCAGGTTGGTTCTCTGGCGGATCGATCACCTGGATCTGCCAGCTGCTGAACATCCCCGACCTTGCGACGCTGAATGCGCTCGCAGCCGAAGTGCCCGCCGGCGCCGACGGGCTCACTTTCCTCCCGGCCCTGACCGGCGCAATGGCGCCGGAATGGCAGCCGGCGGCACGCGGCTGCTTCTACGGCATGACGCCGGCGCATGGACGCGGACACATGGCTCGCGCGGTGCTCGAAGGTTGCGCCTTCGCCATGCGCGACGTGGTCGACCGCCTGGACCGGATGGGCGTCGAAGCGCGCTCTCTGCTGCTGATCGGCGGCGGCGCACACAGCCGCCTGTGGGCGCAGATGCGCGCCGACATCGTGCAGCGGCCGGTCGAGCTGCCCAATTGCATCGACAGCGCGCCGATCGGCGCCGCCTTGCTGGCCGCGGTCGCCGGCGGCGTGGCGCGCGATCTGACGGAAGCGGTCGGCGCGCTGTCCGACGGTCACACCGACATCGCGCCGGACCGGCGGCAGGCGGACGCGTATGACGACGCGCATGGCCGCTATCGCCAGCTGTTCGGCGCGCTGCGCCCGCTCTTCACCGAACAACCAAGAAACTAAAAGAACAAAGGAACTTTCCGGGATGGTACAGGACGTCATCGATCCGCTGATCGCGGGGACCTATGCGGACCCGGACGGCGGACCGCCGCTGCGGGTCGAGACTCGCGCCGTGGTGATCGCGAAATCGCTGGCCGGGATGGAAGCGGACATCGTCAGACCGCTGTCGCTCGGCCGCCGAATCGCCGTCGTCAGCGATCCGACCACCCACGCCATCCTCGGCGACCGCGTCGAGCGCGCGCTGATGGGCCTCGGCGAGGTGTCCAGCATCGTGCTGCCCGAGCACCCTCATCCCGACGATGCGACCGTCGAGCGCGTGCGTGCCGCCACCAGCGCGGCCGATGCACTGGTCGCGGTCGGCTCCGGCACCATCAACGACCTGTGCAAGTATGCCAGCGCGCGCGACCGCAAGCCGTATGTCGTGTTCGGCACGGCGCCGTCGATGAACGGCTATACCTCGCTGAATGCCGCCATCACGGTCCATGGGCACAAGAAGTCGCTGCCGGCGCAGGCGCCGGTCGGCGCGTTCCTCGATCTCTCGATTCTTGCGGCCGCGCCGGTGCGGATGATCCGCTCGGGGCTCGGCGACAGCCTGTGCCGCGCCACCGCGCAGGCCGATTGGCTGCTCTCGCACCTGCTGTTCGACCTGCCCTATCGCACCATGCCGTTCGTGCTGCTGGCGGAGGACGAGCCGGACCTGTTTGCGTCAGCGGAGGCGCTGGTGAACGGCGACCTCGATGCGATGGAAAAGCTGGTGCGCACGCTGCTCCTGTCCGGCTTCGGCACCGCGATCTGCGGCAACTCGCTGCCCGCCAGCCAAGGCGAGCACCTGATCAGCCACTACGGCGACATGCTGCCCGATGCGGGCCGGCCCTTCACGTTCCATGGCGAGCAGATCGGCGTGACGACCCTGACCATGGCGCGCCTGCAGGGCCGGATGCTCGACGGCCCGCCACCGACCGTCTCGGCCGACCGCAACACGGAAGCGGATTTCATCGCGCGCTTCGGGCCGACCCTCGGCCCGTCCTGCTGGAGCGACTTCAGCCAGAAGCGCCTGACCGACGACAAGGCGGCGCGGGTCAATCAGCGGATCGCGGACAAGTGGCCGGCGATTCGCGCCGCGATCGGTGCGATCTCCCTGCATGCCGACCTGCTGGCGCTGGTCCTCCAGGAGGCGAATGCTCCGCGCACGCCCGAGGATCTGGGCTGGCCGCGAGCCTCCTACCGCGAGGCGGTGCGGCACGCGCGCGAGATCCGCAACCGCTACACATTCCTGGACTTCGCGGCCGACAGCGGCATGCTGGAGGAGATGATCCCAGAGATCACCTAAGGCGGCTTGATCGATTTTCGTATCTGGGATAATTTCTCATATATGGAAGAAACCAACATTGATCGACGCATCGCCCAGCGCCTGAAGACCTTGCGCGCCGAGCGCGGATGGTCGCTCGACGAACTCGCCGGGCGCAGCGACGTCAGCCGGGCGACCCTGTCCCGCCTGGAAAATGCCGACGTCAGCCCGACGGCCGGCGTGCTGGGCAAGCTGGCGGCGGCCCATGGCCTCACGATTTCGCGGCTGATGCACCTCGTCGAGGACGATTTCGCCCCCCTGATCCGCCGCAGCGTGCAGCCGGTGTGGAGCGATCCCAGCACCGGGTTCGAGCGACGCTCGGTCTCGCCGCCGGCGCGGACGCTGGCGGCGGAGGTCCTGGAATGCACGCTCGAGCCGGGCGCGCGCATCACCTATGACGAGACGCCGCGGCGCGGATTGGAGCACCATTTGGTGCTGACCGAGGGACAGCTCGACATCACCGTCGACGGCCGGAGCCATGCGCTGCGTCCGGGCGATTGCCTGCGCTACCAGCTGTTCGGCGCGAGCACATTCGCAACCCCCGAGGACGCGGGCGCCAAATACATCCTGGTGGTCGTGTGAGTGTCGTGAGCCCGTCCATCACGATCTCTTCCTTCTCGGCGCCCGAGGCCACGGATCATGTCGCGGAGCTGGGCGTGCTGCTGCATGCCTGTGTCCACAATGGCGCCAGCATAGGGTTCGTGCTGCCTTTCACGGTGGCGGAGGGGAAAGCGTACTGGCGCAACAAAGTGCTGCCGCGGGTGCAGGATGGCGTTGTGATCCTGCTGGTCGCGCGCCTGGATGGCCGAATCGTCGGGTCGGTGCAGCTCGATCACGACACGCCGCCGAACCAGCCGCACCGCGCGGAGGTGCGCAAGCTGCTGGTGCATCCCGATTGCCGCCGGCAGGGCATCGCGAAGGCCCTGATGGCCGGGGTTGAGAGTCGCGCCGCCGCGCTGGGGCGCAGCCTGCTGACGCTGGATACGCGCACCGGCGACCAAGCGGAGCCGCTCTATTCGGCGCTGGGATATCGCACCGCCGGCATCATTCCGGGATATTGCCGCGATCCGTTCGAGGCGAAGCTCGATCCGACGACGGTGATGTACAAGACGCTCTGAAATCCGAGCCCGCAAACGTCACAGATTTGTCTCCCGCAGCCTGTCATGTGCGGCATTATGATCCAGGCCGGGATGACCCCGCGCAGCCCGGAACGACGACAACCTACGGCTGCTTTTCGGTGGTGCTCTCAGGATCAACCGGCGAGCGCTCGCAGCCTGCGAACAGCGGGCGAGAGGGGCGTTTAGCCTCGCTGGTTGTGACCGGTCAAGCCTCCGTCGAGCGCTGATCGGCGTGGTTGGCTCGGGCAGCACCGGGCCGATCCCGTGCAGAGCGTTGCGGCGGAGCGTTCGTCCCGCTGATGTCGGCGAGGAGCGGGCCATCCATGTCGAACAACCGTGCGGGACACGCGGCAAGCATCATCCTTCACCGGATCCGGCAGAACTGGCGCTGGAGCAAGGCGCACAGTTGGGCCCATCTCATCGAGGAGCACGATCTCAACCCGCTGGTGCGCGGCCGGCGTGCGATCCGGAAGTCGTGGTGGCGCCTGACGCAGCGCGATCAGAAGACGCCGCCTGCCCCGCTGTTCCTGGTGGGAGTCCAGCGGTCCGGCACCAATCTGCTGGCGCACGGCCTGGACGAGTTGCCGGAGTTCCACGTCTACAACGAGGGCAACACCAAGGCGTTCGAGAACTACCGCATTCGCGCGCTGCCGACGATCGAAAGGTTGGTCGGCCAGGGCAGCGCGAGGTTCGTCCTGTTCAAGCCGCTGTGCGATTCCCACCGAACGCCGGAACTGCTCGCGCATTTCGGCACGCGGGCTCGCGCAATCTGGGCCTACCGCAACGTGGATGGCCGCGTGCGGTCGGCGGTGGCGAAGTTCGGCGATTCGAACCTGCGCGTGCTGCGGGCCTTCGCGGCCGACGAAGAGCAGCAGCCGTGGAACACCTGGCAGATCGCGGGACTGTCCACCGAGAACGCCGATTTCGTGCGGAGTTTCGACCTCGATGCTCTCACGGCGGAATCGGGCGCCGCGCTGTTCTGGTACGTGCGCAACGCGCTGTATTTCGAACTCGGGCTGCACCAGCGAGCCGATACAATTCTCGTCAACTACGATGAGTTTCTGGCCGAGCCCGAGCGGGTAGCGATCGGCGTATGTCGCTTCCTGGAGATTCCGTACCGCAAGGCCATGGTCGCCAGCATCGATCCGCGCCGGCCCTCGCAACGGCCGCCGTTTCCGATCGACCCGAGGATCCGCGAGCGCTGCACCGCGCTGAAGGAGCGACTGGACGCAACCTGCTCCGCACAGCTGGCGCAGCTCACGGGCGAGCGCACGATGGCCCGTCCGGCATCGCCCCGGCAGACCACGGTGGTGGCCCATCCCTAGCGTCGACCCCGGCCCGATGTTCACCGACGGCGACGCCGTTGCCCACCCTGCTCATCCCGACCGATCGAGGCTGCAGATGATGCTCATGAAGATGAAGCATGCCTACTCCAGGCGCGCCCGCAAGCGGCGCGCCGCGATCTTCCGGCGGCTGTTCCCCAATGCGATGAACCAGTCGATCCTGGATCTGGGCGGCGGCGACGGAACGCACATTGCCTCGGTGGTGCCGGGCCACAGGAACGTGACGATTGCCGAGATCGACCTCAAGAAGCTCGCCCACGCGGAATCGAAGTTCGGCCACAAGGGGCGGGTGCTATCGGAATCGCCGAGGCTGCCGTTCGAAGATGGCGAGTTCGACGTCGTGTTCTGCTCGTCGGTGATCGAGCACGTGACGGGGCCGAAGGATACGGTCGGGAACATCCGGTCGACTGCCGCGTTTGAAGCCCAGGCCGCAATCCATCAGCAGCGGTTTGCTGAGGAGGTGCGGCGCATCGGACGCGGCTATTTCGTGCAGACCCCCTACAAGCACTTTCCGATAGAAAGTCACACTATGGCGCCGGGTCCGGTCGTGTTGCTGCCGCGGTCCGTCCAGTTGGAACTGTGGAAGTGGTGGCCCTTCTATAATCATGTCCCGGACTTTAATCTACTGACCGTCCGCGATATGCGGCAGTGCTTTCCGGACGCCGAGATCCATCGCGAATCGGCGCTCGGGCTTACCAAATCGATCATGGCCGTGCGCCGGATCTGACAGGCGCGACCCGCAGGAACAAGCCCCAGGAACAAGACTGACTGATGGAAGGTCTCGACGAACTCGGAAAATCGATGCCGGGATGGTTGCTCTATCCGGCAACCCTCCTGGTGCTTGTCGCCCTCGCCTATCCGTTCTATCGGGTTCGCAGCCTGATCGCGCGCTATGTGCTGTTTGCGCTGTCCTTCCGCTACCTGATGAGCGCGCATCACGATTTCACCTTCCAGGACTCGCCGATCGGCATGTCGTGGAACGCCATTGGCTCCTCGCTGGTGTTCGTGCTCGGCCTGCTGCTGATCCGGACCCGGCATCTGCTGCTGACCACGCTGCTGCCGTTCTACGCCGTCATCGCGGTGGTCGTCCTCAGCGCCTTCGCCAACCGCTCGCTCGGCAGCAGCGTCGATGTGGTGGTGAAGTTCGGCTACCTCATCGTCATCACCATCGCCGTCTATGAGTCGATCAGCGAGCGCGGCGAGGAACGGACCATGAGCCTGCTGTTGTGGGCGATGGTCACGCCGGTCTTTTTCCAGTTCCTGTCCGTGGCATTCGGCATCAGCAAAGGCGTCGAGGGCCTGGGCGCCGGCGTGAGCTATGTCGGCGGCTACAACCACGAGGCCGGCTTCTCGACCGTGCTGGCGACCGGATTCGTCATCGCCTGCTTTGCGACCGGCCTCAGCCTGTGGCTGCGCGGAGGAGCGCTGCTGACCCTGCTGGCCGGCCTGTTCCTCGCCAACTACCGCACCTCGATCGTCGCCTTCGCGCCGATGGTGCTCATGCAGTTCAACGCCGATGTCCTGGCGCGTTTCTCGCCGCGGGTGCGGATCATCATCGGCCTGGTGCTGCTGGGGATCACCACCGCCGGCGCCGTCGGCGCGGCCTGGGTCATGCGCGACAAGTTCGCCGACATGTCCGTCGTCTTCTCCGACCCTGGCAACCTGATCAAGCCGCAGGCGGAGTACACGCCCGACGAGAAGCGGCTGTTGTCGGCACGGCCGTACATCTGGGCCGGCTATATCGACGCCTACGTCAATGGCGGCCTGAAGAACTGGGTGCTGGGATTCGGGCCGAACGCCTGGGTCGGCAAGTTCCCGGTCTATGCCCACAACACCCTGGTCGGGACGCTCTACGAGTACGGCATCGTCGGCGTGATCGCGATGATCGTGCTGTGGTCCTGGATGTTCATCTGCGCCCTGCGCGTGAAGCATGGGCCGAAGGGCAAGCTGCTGGCGGCGCATGCCAGCTTCCTGCTGCTGAACATGGCGACCATGCCGCACTGGACCATCGAGGGGAACCTGCTCTACGGCATCATCTGCGGCTACACCTTCTATCTGCTGCTGGGCCCGGCCGCCAAGCCGGTGCCGCAGCCGGCCAGCGCCCCGGTCCCGGCGATCCCCGCATTCACCCGGCCCCATATCCTGAAGTAGGCTAGTCGCCCGCTATCTCGTCCCCCAGGTTGTGTCCCAGGAACGGGGCCAGTATATCTGCACGCAAACCCGGGGCCGAGCGAGAGGGCGCGAGATGAGGGAGAGCATGTTGAGCGTGGTTTCGCCGGCCTTCAACGAAGCCCGCAACCTGGCTGCCGTGTACGAGAAGATCCGGTCCCTGACCGAGGGCAAGGACCTGGACTGGGAGTGGATCATCGTCGATGACCATTCCTCCGACGACACGCCGAAGGTGATCGCCCAGCTCGCGGAGGCCGATCCCAGGGTCCGTGGCGTGCGCTTGTCGCGCAATTTCGGCGCCCATGCCGCGCTCTATTGCGGGCTGTCGCTGTGCCGCGGCGCGGTGGCGGCGACCTTGGCGGCCGACATGCAGGACCCGCCCCAGGTGATCGACGACATGCTCGATCGCTGGCGCGACGGAGCGCAGGTGATCTGGGCCAAGCGCAAACAGCGCCTCGGCGATGCTGCCAGCAAGAAGGTGCTGGCCAGCCTCTATCACCGGGTCCTCAAATACGTGGTCGCCAATCCTGAGATGCCCTCGGAGGGTGTCGATTTCTTCATGATCGACCGGCGGGTGATCGACGCGCTGAAGCAGACCGGCGAGTCGAATTTCAGCCTGTTCGCGCTGGTGGCGTGGATGGGGTTCCGCCAGGCGACGGTCGAATATGTACGCCAGCCGCGCCTCAGCGGCAGGTCGGGCTGGACTCTCGCCAAGCAGCTGACCATGGCGCTCGACACCATCATATCCTTCTCCATGCTGCCGATCCGGCTGGCCGCGGCCGCCGGCGTCGTGCTGGCGCTGCTCGGGCTCATCTACCTGCCATTCCTGCTGTTCAACTGGCTGGCCGGTGCGCCGGTCGAAGGCTGGACCACGTTGATGGCGGTCGTCCTCATCCTCGGCGGCCTGCTGATGATCCAGTCCTCGGTCAGCGGCGAATACCTGTGGCGCGCGTTGAGCGAGGCGCGCAAGCGCCCGCGCTTCATCATCGAGGCGACCTACGGGACGCCCGTGAACAATGACCAGCCGGCGCAGACGCAGGTCAAGGAGCTGTCATGATCAAGGACGACGTGAAGCTCGGCAAAGGCGCGATCGTCTTCCAGCCCGACCTGGTCAATCTCTACGGCTGTGAGATCGGCGATGAAACCAAGATCGGCGCTTTCGTGGAGATTCGCAAAGGCGTCGTCATCGGCAAGCGCTGCAAGATCCAGGCCTTCGCCTTCATCCCCGAAGGCGTGACGGTCGAGGATGGCGTGTTCATCGGGCCGCACGTCTGTTTCACCAATGATCTGTTTCCGCGCGCCGTCAACGACGACGGCAGCCTGCAGGCGGCCACCGACTGGGTCACGACGCCGACGCTGGTCAAGGCCGGCGCGTCGATCGGCGCCAACGCGACCATCCTGTGCGGCATCACCATCGGCCGCTCGGCGCTGGTGGGCGCCGGCGCGGTCGTCACCAAGGATGTCCCGGATTTCGCGATCGTCGGCGGCAACCCGGCAAAGGTGCTGGGCGATGCGAGAAACAGGGCTAAGCCCTAGGCGCGGTCCAGTTCACCGAGCGCTCGTCGCGCAGCAGGTCTTCCACGCTGCGGCCGGACTTCTGATACCAGTCGCGGAGCATGGTCAGGCCATCGCGCAGCGCGACCTGTGGCTGGAACCCGAACAACGCCTTTGCCTTGCCGGAATCCGCGATCAACCGGCGCACGTCCCCCGGACGGTCGGGGCCGTGCTGAACTTGCACGTTGCGGCCGCCAAGGACCTGGCCGATCAGGCCGGACAGCTCCAGGACCGTCACTTCGCGCCCGCTGCCGAGATTGACAGTCTCGCCGATGGTCTTGTCGGTCAGCGCGGCCTCGATGATGCCGCGCGCTGTGTCGGCGACGAAGGTGAAGTCGCGGGTCTGCTGGCCATCGCCGTGGATCACCAGCGGCATGCCGGCCATGCCGCGCAGCATGAACTTCGGGATGACTTCGCCGCTGTCGCCCTCGTGATGCGAGCGCGGGCCGAAGGCGTTGAACGGCCGCACCACGCTGGTCGGGTATTTCCAGGTCTGCCAATAGGCGGCGGTGTAGCGCTCGCCCGCCAGCTTGGAAGCGCCGTAGACGGTCAGCGGATAGGTCGGGTGATCCTCGGTCATCGGTGCGGTGCGCGCCGTGCCGTAGACCTCCGAGGTCGAGACGTAGACAAAGCGCTTCACACCCGAGGTGCGCGCCAGCTCCAGCAGCTTCAGCGTCGCCGTCGCGTTGACCTCGTGGTTTTCGAGCGGCGCATGCAGCGAATGGCGCACGCCCAGGCAGGCCAGATGCAGCACCAGGTTGGCCGAGCCGAACAACGGCGCGATGCGCTCGAGGTCGCGCACATCCAGGTGCGCCACCTCCAGGCGCTGGGCATCGAGATCGGCGAGGTTCTCCGCCTTGCCGTTGACGAAATTGTCGATCACCGACACGCTGGCGCCGCGTGCCAGCAGTTGGCGGGTCACCTCGTTGCCGATAAAGCCCGCGCCGCCGGTGACGACGACGGTGAAACCTTCGAGGCTCACGCCGCGACCTTTGCAGTGACGGCGCGCAAGGCCGCCGCGACTTCGTCGACCTGAGCAGCGGTCATCTCCGGGAACATAGGCAGCGACAGCTCCTCCGCGCCATGGCGCTCGGACAGCGGGAAATCGCCCGGGCCATGGCCGAGTTCGGCGAACGCCGGTTGCAGGTGGACCGGGATCGGATAATGCAGGTTGGTGGCGATGCCGGCCTCGTTCAGCGCCTTGGCGATCCGGTCTCGGCGCGCGGCATCGACCCGGATCCCATAGACGTGCCAGACGTGGCGGCGGCCCGGCTTCTCGACCGGCAGGATCACGCCGGGGATTCCGGCGAGCGCCTTCTCGTACAGCCGCGCCACATTGCGGCGCGCTTCGGTCCAGGCTTCGACGTAGCGCATCTTCACGTCGAGCACCGCGCCCTGGACGCCGTCCATGCGGTAGTTGAGGCCCTTGATGGCGTGATGGTATTTCCGGTCCTGGCCCCAGTCGCGCAGCATGCGCACCTTGTGTGCCAGCGCCGCGTCAGCGGTGGAGACCAGGCCGCCCTCGCCATAGGCGCCGAGATTCTTGCCCGGATAGAAGCTGAAGCAGGCGAGCCGGCCGATGCCGCCGGCGAACGTGCCGCCGATCTTGGCGCCGTGCGCTTGTGCCGCGTCCTCGATCACGACCAGCCCGTGCTTGTCGGCGATCTGCTGGATGCGGTCCATGTCGGCACACTGGCCATAGAGATGTACCGGCATGATGGCTTTGGTGCGCGGGGTGATCGCGGCTTCGATGCGGTTCGCGTCGATCAGTGCGGTGTCAGGCTCGATATCGACGAACACCGGCGTCGCGCCCACCAGGTCGATCGTGATGGCGGTCGCGATGAAGGTCATCGGCGTGGTGATGACCTCGTCGCCCTGGCCGATGCCGGCGGCGAGCAGCGCGAGATGCAGGGCGGCGGTGCCGGAGCTGCAGCCGATCGCATGCTCGAGCTCATAGGTGCGGGCGAAGGCTGCCTCGAACCGCTGCACGGCCGGGCCGAGCACAAAGGAGCCGCTTTCCAGCACGTCGATGACGGCGGGATCGACCTCCGCCTTGATGGCGCGGTACTGGGCTTTCAGATCGAGAAACGGAACCATTCCTGCTCCTTACAAGCGGATGATCTGGCCGCCTTTGCGGGCGGACGCTTCGGCGGATTCGAGAAGGCGCACGACCTGGAGGCCGACTTCGCCCGAGGTGATCGGCGCAACACCCTTGGTGAAGCACTCGTTGGCGTGCTGCGCCATGACGCCCAGCGCCTCGCGGCCATCCAGCTTGGGCGCGCGCATGTCGCCGACGCGGTAGGCCACCCTCATCTGGCGCTGGACCTCCGGGTCCTTGATGATCGAGATGCCCTTGTCGTAGATGCGGATCTTCTCCGACACGTCGACATCGTCATAGACCACCATCGAACGGTCGCCGCCAATGATGATGCTGCGGATCTTCACCGGCGCCAGCCAGCTCGCATGGATGTGGGCGACTGTGTTGCCGGGATAGTAGAGCGTGATGTAGGTGAGGCTCTCGGTCGCCGTGCCCATCGGATCGATGGCGGTGGCGCCGATCGCCTCGGGCTTCGCCGGCATGATGCGGCTGAGGATCGCGAAGTCGTGCACCGCGAGATCCCAGATCACGTTCACGTCGCTCTGGAACAGGCCGAGATTGATGCGGGTGGAATCATAATAGAGAATCCGCCCTAGCTCGCCGTTCGCCGACATGTCGGCGATCTTGCGCACCGCGTCGGTGTAAACGAAGGTGTGGTCGGTCAGGATCTGCCGCCCGACCTTGGCAGCCAGCTCGACCAGCCGCGCCGCTTCGTCGGACGAGCCGCACAGCGGCTTTTCCACCACGACATGCTTGCCGGCCTTGAGCGCGGCCTCCGCCAGCGCGAAATGAGTCGAGACCGGCGTCGCGATCGCGACCACGTCAATGGCAGGATCGGCGATCAGCTCGCGCGCATCGGAATGCACCACGATGTTGGGATAGAGGCCGGCGGCACGCGCTCGGCTCTTCTCGTCGCGGTCGGCGACCGCCACCAGCTTGGACCCTTCGGCCTGGTTGAAGACCCGCGCCAGGTTGGGTCCCCAATAGCCGTAGCCGATGACACCGTATTTCAACATGGTCAGTGCGCTCTCTGCCGACGGAGCGCGTTGGCGAGGGACGACGACACCGTCTCCAGATCCTGCTCCGTCATCTGGTCGAACATGGGGAGGATGAGCCCGCGGTCCTGCGCCGTCTCCGACACCGGCAGCGGGAAGCGCACGCCGGTCGCCTCCTCGCCGCGCGAATAGGCCGGCTCGCGATGCGCGTTCATGACACCGCGCCGGGTGGCGATGCCGTCGTCCAGCATCGCCTGCATGACCTGGCGCTGGTCGATGTCCTCGGGCAGCATCACGCAATAGCTTTGCCAGTTGGTGCGCGTGTCGGTGCGATCCGCGGGGACGATGACGCCATCGATCTGCGACAACTTGGCCCGGTAGAGTTCCGCCAGCTCCCGCCGGCGCACCACCATCTGCGGCAATCGCGCGAGCTGGCAGCGGCCGATCGCAGCCTGGATATCGGTCAGGCGGTAGTTGAAGCCGACCTCGACATACTCCTCGAACACCACCTGCTGCGACTGGTGGCGCTGCTGGTCGTTGACGCTCATCCCGTGCTGGCGCAGCAGGCGCAGCCGCGCCGCCAGATCGGCATCGTCGGTCGTGATCATGCCGCCGTCGCCGGTCGACAGCAGTTTGCGCGGATGGAGCGAGAAGCAGGACAGCTTGTCGAACGGCGCGCCGATCCGCTGCCACTGGTTGCCGTCCAGCGTTTCGCTGCCGATGGCGCAGGCGGCATCTTCGACCAGCGGCAGGCCATGCCGCTTCGCAAGCGCCGCGATCTCGGCCGAGCGGGCCGGCATGCCCAGCTGGTGGACCAGCATGATGGCGGCGGTCTTGGGCGTGATGGCGGCCTCGATCAGCGCCGGGTCCATGTTGAGGTCGTCCAGCCGGATATCGACGAACACCGGCAGCGCGCCGCAATGGCGGATCGCGTTGGCGGTGGCAATGAAGGAGTGGCTGACGGTGATGACCTCCTGCCCCGGCTTGACGCCGCTGACCAGCAGGGCAAGGTGCAGCGAGACCGTGCAGTTCGAAACCGCGACAGCATGCCGCGCGCCGCAGAACTCCGCGAATTCCCGCTCAAAAGCCGCGACTTCAGGCCCCTGGGTCACCCAGCCCGAGCGCAGGACGCGCGTGACCGCCTCTTCCTCGAGTCGGCCGAAGGCCACCTTGGCCAGCGGGATACGGAGCGCACACATCTATTTTCTATAACCCGATCAATGGCTTGGGCATGAGATACCGCCGCCCGGTGCGGTTTGGGCGAGCGGCCCGCAACATTCTCGATTAATCCTGTCGCGTCAAGGGCAGGTCCCCGCCCGCCGCTGATACATTCCGGGTGCTCTGTGCTAGAGAACCCGCCCAGGATTCGACCGAGAGAGAGATGCAAGACCAATCCGGCAATGCGACTATCGGCTTCGCAGCGTTGGCTACGGCAACCGCCCTGGTCATGGCCGGCGCCACCCTGTTCGCCCGGGCCGGCCTCGGATTTCCCCTCCCGCTCCTCGCCGCCTGCATCGGCATCGTGGTAGTGGCGACCTTTGCGCCGGCGCTGTGGGCCCTGCGTGGGCCGGAGCGGCAGGTGTGGACCGGTCCCCTGGCGGGCGTGTTGCTGATCCTCGCCTGTGGCGCGATCAGCCTGCTCGGCATGATCGGTGTTGTCGTGGTCTGCGTGCTGGCCCTTGGGTGCCTCGCGCTCGCCGTACGGGCGGCGCGCCCGCGTGCGACCGTCGTGCTGCTGGGATGTGCGATTGTGCTGGCGGGCGCGCTGTTCTTCGCGCTGGAGCTGGGCGGCACGAAATACGTCAACTTCGTGCTGGACCAGCTCATCCTGCACGGCCGCGCCGATGGCGACGACTACCTCAACGCGGCGCTCACCAAGTCGCTCAGCTCGCTGATGGTGCCGGCGCCCGGCATCGACGGCGTCGCGCCCGCCAGGTACCACTATGGCTTCTACGCGCTGGCGGCGACGCTGACGCCGCTTGCCGGCGGCGATGCGCCGCTCGCGCTGATCGGGCTGCAGATGCTGGTACTGGCGCCGCTCCTGGGCTTTGCGCTGGCGCATGGCGCCGCGCTGATCGCCGCGCGCCTCGCTCCTGAGCAAGCGCCGCGTCCCCTCCTGCTCGCTGTCTTGGCCTTTGTCATGGCGCCACTGGCGCAGCTGAGCGGGCTTGCGAACCTGGTGGCGTACAGTACCTCGATGCTGCTCGGCGGCACGCTGCTGATCCTGGTGGCGCCGGCCATCCTGGTACAGGTGCCGGCGCGCGCAGGCGAACCAACGGGCCGCTTCTGGTGGGCGGCAGCGATCGCCATTCCGGTGCTGGCGGTGTCGAAGATTTCGGCCGGCTACGTGTGGACCGCGGTCGCTGGCTATCTCGCCCTGCGCAAGATCGGCCTCAAGCGCCTGCCGCTGTGGCTGCTCGGCGCTGTCATGGCGATCCTGTTCTTCGGCAGCGTCTACCTGTTCGCGCCGACCGGCAGCGGCGGCGGCACGCTTTTCGGCGTGCCGTACTATGTCGAGCGCGGGTTCGCCGAAGGCAATTACCTGCTGCCGCTGCAGCTGCAATGGCAGAGCCTCGCCACCCTGATCGGACTCATCCTGCTGCGTCGCCACGCCGACGGCGGATTCCGCAAGCTGCTGATCGAGGCGGTCATCATCGCGACCGTGGCCGCCAACCTCCCTGGACTGCTGATGCAGATTCCCGGCGGTGATGCCGCGTATTTCCTGATCGCGGGTGAGTGGTTCGCGCTGCCGATCCTGCTGGCGCTGCTGGCCGTGGCGCCGGCCGCGCTACGCGCTTCATCGCGCAACCGGCGCATTGGTGGCTGGGCCGTCACCGCAGCCGCCGTCATCGGTCTCGTAATCGGGTTGGTCGACACCGTGCCGCTGCGCGCCCACACCTTCGTTTCCGCCGAGGCGCTGATCCATACCGGCGACCGCAGCTATTTCGCCGACCACAAGAAGCGCGTCCTGAAGGCCGACTTCAAGCGTGCCTTGGACAACCAGTCGCTGTTCGCGCTGATGCGGTTGCCAGTCGCGGAGCCGCTCGGGCTCAAGCTGGCGGACCAGCTGCGCGGCGTCGACGGCGCGGCCAGGACCGGCGCGATCGCCTTCGCCCCACCGGCCTCCGCCTATTGGAGTCTGGTCGGCGAATGCGACGGGCGGAGCCTGTGGCCGATGGCGGTTGCCGGCGTCAGCATGCTGGGCGGCCAGAGCGCCGGAAAGGCAACTTGCCCGGACGAGGGGCCGCTGCTCGGCGCAGGATTGCCCGATGTCACGTTCTCCGCGGCGCCGACCGACGACGAGCTCTGTGCTCTTGCCGTTCAGCGCCACTTCCGCTCCATCCTGGTCATCAAGGGATTGGACGAAGCGCCGGCCAAGGTGGAATGCAACGTCGCCATTTCGGAACTCGACCATGATTGACAAGCTCCGCGCGCTGCAAGCCAAGCTGCAGCAGGACAAGCTCGCTGAGTTCAAGCGCCGCGTCTCGCTCGGCGATCTCGTCACCGACCGCTGGCAGAATGCGCGCGAATATGGCTTCGGCGAAGGCACGTCGTGCTACGACAACGTGTTGATCCTCGGTGACGTGCGGGTCGGCAAGAACAGCTGGATCGGACCCAACTGCATCCTCGACGGCAGCGGCGGCCCACTGGTGATCGGTGACTATTGCTCGATCTCGGCGGGTGTGCAGATCTACACCCACGACACCGTCGCGTGGAGCACGTCGTTGGGCCAGGCGGAGCACGCCAAGGCGCCCACGACCATCGGCAACGGCGCCTATATCGGGCCCAACAGCGTGATCGCCAAGGGCGTCACCGTCGGCGACCGCGCCGTGATCGGCGCGATGTCGTTCGTCAACGCCGATGTGCCGGCCGGCAAGAAGGCCTGGGGCACCCCGGCGCGTGTCGTCGGAGACGTCGACTGATGCCGCTGGAGCTGCGGGATTGCGGCCCGATTTCGCGCGTCGGACTTGGCACCTGGGCGACCTTCGGCGACGGCGTCGATGCCGCGACCGCGCGCGCTGTGGTAGGCGCGGCGCTCGATGCCGGCATCACGCACATCGACACCGCGCCGAGCTATGCCGGCGGGACTGCCGAGGAATGGCTCGGCCAATTCCTGGCCGATCGCACTGACGTCGTCATCTCCACCAAGGCGTATTTCGACGCCAACAGAAATCCCGTCGGCCTGGGCCGGGTTGCCTTGTTCCGGTCGGTGGAGGGCAGCCTCAAGCGGTTGCGGCGCGACTGCATCGACCTGCTCTATTGCCATCGTGCCGACCCCGACACGCCCTTGGATGAGACGCTGGCGGCGCTCGCAGAGCTGCGGCAGCAAGGCAAGATCCGAGCCTGGGGCATCAGCCGCTGGCCGGCGGAGCTGGTGCTGCAGGCCGCCGGCCTCGCCGGCGCGCTCGGCCTGCCGCCGCCCGCCGCGGCGCAGGAGCCCTATAACCGCCTGCATCCCGCGCCGGCCGCGGCCCTCAAAGACGCGCTGCAATCCGTCCCGGTGCCGATCATCGGCTACTCCGTCCTGGCGCGCGGCACGCTGACCGGGAAATACCTGGACGCAGTGCCGGCCGGGTCGCGCGCTGAGCGTAGCCGCGATTGCCCGCAGGTCTGGCAAGCCGACGAGGCCCAGGCGCGCAGGATCAAGCGCCTGCTCGACGTAGCCAAGCGGGCCGGCGTTTCTGCCGCATCCCTGGTGATCGCGGACGCCTTGCGTTTCGGGCCGTGTGCGGCAATTCTGACCGGCGCTTCGTCCCCCGAACAGGTTGCGGACATCGCCAGGGGCATGGCCCTGGCCGAGGACGGTGCGTTGACGGGAGCGGTGGAAGGTATCTTTGGTGAACCAGCACATTGAAACACTGATCGATGGCCGGCCGTTCTCCTGGGACGTCAAGGGCGAGTTCTCCTGGGGCAGCGGCGGGCCGCTATGCCAGGTCGAACAGGACCCGCTCCTGCCCGTGCTGGGATCGGAGGGCTACCGCGTCATCGACTTGCCGCCGGGGACGGCCGACCGCATCAAGCGCAGCGCCCGCGCCCTGCCCTATCTCGACGGCCTGACCGAGCTCGAGCAATACCACGCGTGGGTGACCAGCGAGGCCGACCACATCGAGATCATCAAGATCAGCCGCGACCTGCGCTTCAGCCAGCTCGGGCTCGATCCGAAGGAGTTCACGCAGTATTTCGCCGACCTGGTCGGCGTGAAACTGTCTCCGATCCTGCCGATCCTGGACAAGGACGTGGTGCAGCTGCGCATCAACCGCCCCGGCTCCACCGACTACAATCCGCCGCATCGTGACGGCTCGTTGCCGCACCTCGCGCCGACGCTCAACGTGTGGATCCCGGTGGTCGGCGTCGACGAGACCACCAGCCTGCCGATCCTGCCCGGCTCGCATGCGATCGCGGAAGCCGATTGCTGGCAGACCCAGCCGGGTGGCGCGGTCCTGGGCGGCAATCCGTATCGCGTGCCGGCGATCGGCCGCCTGCGCAGCGGACCGCTCGAGATGGTGCGCGCGCCGGTGCGCTTCGGCCAGGCGCTCATCTTCACGCCCTATCTGATCCACGGGCTCGCCTTCAATAAGAGCGACACCAAGACCCGCATGGCCTTGGAGATGCGCTTCCAGATCGTGCGCTGAGGCGGCGGTGAGCAGTGCGAAACAGCTCGATCTCGCCGGCATCCTGCAAGTGCTGCGCCAACGCGGCCAATCGGCGCGCAGCCTAACCGCCATCGCGGGCGCGCCGGGTTCGGGCAAGTCGACGCTGGCCGAAGCTGTCGTTGCGCAGCTGAACGAGAAGGCGCCTGATAGCGCCGCCGTGCTGCCGATGGACGGCTATCATTTTGACGACCGGGTCCTGGTGCCGCGGGGCTTGCGCCCGCGCAAGGGCGCCCCGGATACCTTCGACGTCGCCGGCTTCTACCACATGCTGCAGCGCCTCAAGCGCAACGAAGAGCCGGAGATCGCGGTGCCGGTGTTCGACCGCGACCTGGAGATCGCGCGCGCCGGCGCACGGCTCATCCCACGCTCGGTCCGCCACCTGGTCGTCGAGGGCAACTACCTGCTGCTGGATCGGCCTGGCTGGTCCAGCCTGCGCAGCCTGTTCGACACCACCATCATGATCGCGGTTCCCGAAGCGCTGCTGCGCCGGCGGCTGGTGGACCGCTGGCAGGGTTATCAGCTGCCGCCGGACGAGGTCATGGCCAAGGTCGAGACCAACGACTTGCCGAACGGCAGGCTGATCGTGTCGGCCAGCGCTCAGCCCGAGTTTGTGTTCTCGGTCTAGGCTATTCGTCGCCGGTGAACGTGTTGTCGTCGATGAAGATCATCCCCGGGTCGAGCTCCGGCGGATTGCCTTTGGACGCATAGGCGAAGAAGTGCCGCTCCTGCCGGCCATCGGCAAAAGTGAGGACCAGCGTATGATTGTCGAGCGCATAGCGTCCGGCCATCGCGCTTTCGCTTTGCAGCGTGGTGGAAACGCCGGTCTGCTCGCCAGAGCTTGACGCGCCGATATTACCTTCGATCCGGAACCGGCCGTCGGGCATGAAAGTGTAGACGCTGGACTGCGCGATTATCATTTCGCCGCCGAGGGCGGTGTTGCCGCCACCGGAGATCCGCCTGTAGCGCGTCGCCAGCATGGCCGGCTGCTTGGCCGCGAATGCCTTGAACAAGGCGCCGTCCTGCAGCGCGTAACTCTTTGACTTGCCGTCCGCGTTGGTCAGGACGTAGCTGCCGCCGGACTGCGACCAGCGCCCAAACTGATCCGGCCTGGCAGATGGCTCGGCCGCAAGGTCGACATCCTCCAGCGCCTCATCGCCGATCTCATAGTAGGTGCCATCCTCGAGCAGGATCACGGGCTCGAATTCCATCACCACCATGCCGCCAACCCCGATCGCCGCCACGCTGCGGAACAGCACCTCCGATACCTTCGACCAGTTGCCGGCGAACGCCGCATCCGCCGCCGGCGCCGCGGCTGCCGGCTGAACCGCCTGGGCCGGCGCGGTTGTTGCGGTGGCGGCGCGCATGAGTTCACTGCCGCAGGTCTGGATCGCGGCCGGCAGCGCAGCTTGCATCCGCTCCGTCATGGGGCCGGCAACGTGACAGATTGCGCTGTCGGCGTCGGTGGTCAGAAGAACGTGGACCATATCCGGCGCGCCCTCGAAGCGCCGGAACACGGCGGCCAGGGTATGCCCGTCCACCGACTCGGTTTGTGGCGCATCGCCCGGCATCGCAGAGCCGAACTGAGATTCCATCCGCTCGATGGTGTCCATCAACCGCCGCCGGGGATCGGAACCTGGCGCGCCCGCACTTTCGATGGTGACCGCAATGCCGGCGTCGTTGTCAAAAGCGAGGACTTTGGAATCTTCGGCGGATGCGGCAGCAGTGGACAGCACAAGCACGCACGCCGGCAGGATCGAACGGTGGCTCATCTCGTGTCCTTGCGGGGGCGGGAATCAAACGGAAGGCTCAGAATGCCGTCCCGTTATGCCCCAGCCCGACAGCCGGCTCAATCTTGCCGGCTTTGCAACGACGAAAGATCACCAAGAGGTCACACACGCTTGTTGGAACGCTAAGCTGCCGCGCTCGAAGCGATCATCAGCAGGGCGGCGGTCGCGACACCGCACACCCACAGCCAGAAGGATTGGCGGCAGCGGTCCGGGGCGACACCAGCAATCATCTCAAGCACTCCTGGGCTTAGCCGAGGTCCGTCGCCGCGACGATCCAATGGATCTTCGGTTGACCGTCAGTGACCGGGACCCCGGTCGCCGCGGCGACGCAGCTGCCAGGGCCCATGATCTGGGCCTGGCCGCGGTGAACCCCTTGCGGTGGCGTCGATGCCGGCCGATCCGCTCCGCCACCGCGCCGAGCATGGCCAGATGCCTCGGATGGCTGCAGGTGCGCCGGGCGCCTAGGGGATATCGCCCGGTCGCGCATGCGAACTCATCCATGAAGCATTCCAGAGAGGCGGCATTCCGACTGGCAGAAGCCGCCCTGTGCAACGCCCAGCGTCGGCCCCGCGTTCGGCGCCACGGAATTGGCGCCGGTCAGGCCGAGCTGCTCGCGCAGCATCGAGAGCAAGGGCGTCTTCGGCGCGACGTCGACATCGTGGGGAATTCCTTTGACCGTGATACGCGCCATGACTGACCTTTGCTTTGGACTTCAGAGCGGAAAGCACCGCTCGTGCAGGGTCAAGCTAGCGCGCCAATGTCGCGAGGATTTGCCCCGGGCAGGGTTTTTTGTCGCCAAGTGTACGCGACGGGATGGCTGGCACACTTTGATACAATTTGCAGTCCGGTAGCGCCGTCAGCGAACCGTCGGCACTTGCGGGAGGCGGATCACGGCGCGCAGGCCGCCGGCGCGGGGATTGGTGAGCTCGATGTCGCCGCCATGGCCGCGCACGATGGTGCGGGCGATCGAGAGGCCGAGGCCGACGCCGCCGGTGGTACGGCTGCGCGAGCCCTCGAGGCGGAAGAAGGGCACGAACACGCGCTCGAACTCCTCTTCCGGGATGCCGGGGCCGTCATCCTCGGTCACGATCTCGAACGAGTCTTTCGAGAGGGCGAGGCTGACGCGCGCGCAGCCGCCATAGCGCACGGCGTTCTCGATCAGGTTGCGCAGTGCGCGGCGGATGGCAGCCGGGCGGCAGCGGTATGGCACCTTGCCGCTCTCGGCAAAGGTCACGGTCCAGTCGAGATCGGCGAGGTCGCTGCACACGCTCTCGGCCAGCGCGGCGAGGTCGACCACGCGCGTCGGCTCGCCGGTCGCCTCCTCGCGCGCGAACGCCAGCGTCGCTTCGGTCATCGCCTGCATCTCGTCGAGGGTCGCCAGGATCTTGTCGCGCTCGTCGGGATCGGCAACGAATTCGGCGCGCAGCCGCAGCGAGGTGATCGGCGTGCGCAAATCGTGGCCGATCGCGGCCAGCATGCTGGTGCGGTCCTTGACGAAACGGTGCAGGCGTTCCTGCATGCGATTGAAAGCTTCGGCCGTGCGCCGGATGTCGTTCGGTCCCTCCTCCGGCAGGCGCGCGATCTCTTCGCCGCGGCCGAACGCCTCGGCCGCGACCGCCAGACGTCGCATCGGCCGCGAAACGCGATAGGCGACCAGGATGGCGATCAATGTCAGGACCACCGCCGTGATGCCGAGCGACACGGTGGATTGCGCGCTCCAGATCGAACCGTAGGCCGGCTTGGCAAACGCCGCGTTGAGCCAGGTGCCGTCCCGCAGCTGTACCGTCAGGCCCGATCCATAGGTGTGATCGAGCCGTACATAGCGCGCGGTGCGGGCCAGCGACCAGGCCTCGGCGTCCACCACATTCCAGGCACCGAACTCCGATGCCTGGGCCGTCGTGACCAGCGACACATCGTCGGCGGACGCCTGCCGCTCGGGCACCTTACCGGTCGCGGGGTCCGGATCGCCATAGCGCGGCAAGGGCTGCGCCAGGCGGTACCATGCTTCCTTCTTCCAGGCCTTGACGTCTTCCGGGCTCTGCCTGGTCAGCCAGAAGCGCGTGTAGTTGGTGGCGACGGAGCGCAGGATCTCCGGGTGATAGACGGCGGGGGTGGATTCCAGCAATTGCGCCACCGACGCCGAGCGCACCAGGAACTCCTCCTTGGCGGCGTGACGCAGCGCCTCGCCACGCTCGTCCCAGTAGATGAAGAAGCTGATGGCCTGCGACACGACCAGCGCGAGCAGCATGAAGCCGATCAGCTGGCCGACCAGGCTCCTGGTCCAGAAGCAGCGCGACCACAGGCACCTGACGCTCATCATGCCGGAGTCACTTCGGCGGTGAAGCTGTAGCCGCCGCCCCAATGGGTCTTGATCAGCGCCGGATTGCGCGGATCGAGCTCGATCTTCTTGCGCAGGCGGCTGACCTGGTTGTCGATCGAGCGGTCATAGACATCGGCCGCGCGCCCGACCGTCAGGTCCAGCAGCTGATCGCGCGTCAGCACCAGGCCGGGCCGCTCCACCAGCACGCACAGCAGGCGATATTCCGCGGTGCTCAGCGGCACCGCCACGCCGTCGCCGCCGATCAGCTCGCGCCGGCCGACATCGAGCGTCCAGCGGTCGAAGCTTACTGCCTTGTTGCGCTGCGCCGACTTCTGCGGCGGCAGGCTGTTGGCGCGCCGCAGCACAGCCTTGATGCGCGCCAAGAGTTCGCGCGGATTGAACGGCTTGGTCACGTAGTCGTCGGCGCCGATCTCGAGCCCGATGATGCGGTCGGTCTCTTCCGCCGCAGCGGTCAGCAGGATGACCGGCAGGTTGCTGGTCGCGCGCAGATAGCGGCAGACCGAGAGGCCGTCCTCGCCCGGCATCATGACATCGAGCACCACCAGATCCGGCGCGCTGCGCTGAAGCAGGTGGCGCAGGGTCGCGGCGCTGTCGGCGGCGCTGACCCGGCAGCCGTGCTGCGCGAGATAGCGGCCGACCAGCTCGCGGATGTCCTTGTGGTCGTCGACGATGGCGATGTGCGGGGTGGATTCCATGGCAGCTCCGGCCGTTGTTTTAACACTCTCCGGCCCCCCGCCCCAGGCACAAAAGTGTATCAAACTTTGTCACCCGGCGCCTGCGCGACAGGTTGCGGCAGTCGCGGGGCCGTATCGACAAAGTTCTGCGACCTTGCCTTGCGAAGCTGCGTCATCGGAACAGGAAAGACGGGAGTTCGGACGATGACCCATTTCGAGGCGTACCATTGGGAAGACCACGTGCCGCGCACGGGTAGCTGGAAATTCAACCTGGCGGCGGGATTGCTGGCCCTGGGCTTGATCTACGCCGCCTTGCCCGCTGCTTCCGGCAATGCGCCTGCCGCCACAGCGGCGTCGCCAACCAATGTAGCCCCTGATCCGGAGACGGAGATTTCCAACGGACCCGCGATCCAACCGGTCAAGAGCTGGTGGGCGTATTGTCCGCGTGTGACAACCGACCACGTCGACTCATGACAAAAGAAACGAGCGGCGGGCGCTCTGCCCACCGCTCGTATGAGGTGTTTGCGTTGAACGTTACTTCGCGATGCAGGTGTCGGCCGTTTCCGGCGTGCACACGTCGAGGCCGGTATAGGTCGGATCGGTCGGAGCCGCCTTTCCGTCCTTGATGTCGCGCAGCGCGAACATGGTCTTGTAGCCCATCTCGAACGGACGCTGGCCGACCTGACCCAGGGACAGGCCCTCCTTCATCTGGTCGATCTGGACCGGCAGCGTGTCCGCCACCACCAATGCCAGCTCCTTGGACGCGATCTTGTCCTTGTATTTGCCGACCGCGGCCCGGTTGGCATCCGGGATGAACTGCGGGAAGCCGCCGGTCGGGATGAAGGCATCGAGGTTCGGCGTCTTGGCCATGATGTCTTCGAACTGCTGCACCGAGCGCGGGAAATCGTCGTCGGTGTAGAGCGGGCAGCCCTGGAGCTCGGTCCAGCCGTTCTGGCCGGTCAAGGCATCGCCCGGCGACGCCGCCGACTTGGTGCCGGACAGCGTGTCGCGGATACCCTGCATGCGCTCATTGTGGTTGGCCGCCGCCGCGCCACCCGACTGGATGCACACGGTGCCGCCCTTCGGCTTGATCGCCATGGCGAGCTTGGCGAGGTTCACGCCGATCTCGTAGTTGTGCGTGCCGATATAGGCGATGCGCAGGTCCTTGTTCTCCGGCAGCACGTCGGAGTCCCAGGTCAGCACCGGAATGTTGGCTTCCTTCGCCGCCTCAAGCGCAACCGCCATCGCGGCCGCGTTGGACGGCGCAACGGCGATGCCGTCGACGCCCTTGGCGACCAGGTCGAGCACGATCTGTACCTGCTCGTCACCGCCGCCATGCTCGCCGGGGCCGATATATTCGCACTTGAAGGCGCCGGCCGATTCCGACTCCGCCTTCTTGCAGCCGTCGCGCGCCTGATCGAAGAACGGATTGTTCATGTTCTTGGGAACCAGTGCGAAGGTATACTCCGCCTGGGCAGACGCGGCGGCCATCATCGCACCCAGGGCCACCGCCGTGCTCAAAACAAGCTTCCTCATATCATCTCCTCCCGTTTCTAAACTTCACTGTTTGTCCGCAGTGATCGGCTCTAGCGATGCTTCTTCGGATAGAACTGGCCAAGGAGGGTCGTCATCAACGACCGGCCGCTGGTCAGCATGCCAAGGAGAACCGCGAGAACGATGAAGGCGCCGACGAACGCGCCCTGCCAATTCGAATCGATGCCGGCCATCAGCAGCGCGTTGCGGATGACCTCGAGAAATGCCGAGCCGATGACCGCGCCATAGGCCGTGCCCGCGCCGCCCATCAGGTTGGCGCCACCGATCACGGTCGCCGCGATCACGCGCAGCTCGTAGCCCTGGCCCATCGCGTTGATGGCCGAGCCGTTGAAGCCGAGCAGCAGCAGCGAGGCGACGGTCGCGGTGAAGGCCGAGAACACGTAGGCCTGGAACTTGACCCAGTCGACCGGCACGCCGGTCATGCGGGCGCCCTGCTCGTTGCCGCCGATGGCGAACAGGTGCCGGCCCCAGGCCGTGAAGTTGAACAGGAAGCCCACGAACAGCGCCACCACCACCATGGTCCAGAAGTGCGACGACAGCTCCGGCATCCAGTGCGGCGCCCAGCCCGCCGGCTCATGCAGCGGCCACTTGGCCTGGCCGATCGCCTTCACGATCGGCGCGTCGGGCCCGAACTTGTAGAGCATCTGGTTGCCGGAGACCACGACCGCCAGAGAACGCGCGAATGACAGCATGCCGAGCGTCACCACGAACGACGGCATGCCGACATAGGCGACGAAGAAGCCGTTCACGATCCCGCACATCAGGCCGGTGATCAACCCCATGGCGAAGGCGATGTACCAGGGATACTCCCAGGTCAGGAACAGGCCCGCCACGATCGCGACCAGGCCCATGACGGAACCGACCGACAGGTCGATGCCGCCGGTGATGATCACGATGGTCATGCCCAGCGCCATGATGCCGAACGGCGCGAAGTTGCGCGCAACGTTGCCGACATTGTTCGCGGTGCCGAAACTCGGCTCGATCGAGGCCATGACCGCGACCAGAATGAACAGCGCCACCGTCACCCAGAATGGCTGGCTGGCGACGACCTTTTTGAAAAGAGTCTGCTCCTTGACGCCAACAACGTCGGAGATTGCTGCGTGGTCGGGTTCGATCGCGATCTCTCGTTCAGGCGGCACGGATCGCTCCTGTGATCAGTCCGGTGATCTCCTCCGGCGATGTCTGCGCGGTCTCCTTGTCGGCCACCTTGCTGCCGCGGCGCAGAACGATGATCCGGTCGCACACCTCGAACACGTCGGGCATGCGATGGCTGATGAGCACGACCGAGACACCCTGCGCCTTCAGGCGGCGGATCAGGCCGAGCACCTCGGCCACCTGGCGGACGGAGATCGCGGCGGTCGGCTCGTCCATCAGGATGAGCTTCGCCTTGGTCAGCCTGGTGCGCGCGATGGCGACGGCCTGGCGCTGTCCACCGGACATCTTCCTGACCAGATCTCGTGGCCTCGTCTCCGACTTCAGCTCCTGGAACAGCGCGTCGGCCCGCTCCAGCATCGCGCGCTTGTCGAGGATCCGGAACGGCCAGACGCCCTTCTTGAGCTCGCGGCCGAGAAACACGTTCTGGGCGGCTGTCAGGTTATCGGCCAAAGCGAGGTCCTGGTAGACGACCTCGATGCCCCTGGCGCGCGCCTCGCCCGGCTTGTGGAAATGGCAGATCTCGCCATCGACCTTGATCTCGCCATCGGTCGGCGGAAAATTGCCCGCGATGATTTTGACCATGGTGGATTTGCCGGCGCCGTTGTCGCCCATGAGGCCGACAACCTCGCCCGCTCCGACGGTGAAGCTCAACTCCGTCAGCGCGCGGATCGCGCCAAAGCTCATGGAAACACTGCGCACGTCGAGCAATGTCACGCGGAATCCTCCCTGTGCGGTCGCGGCTCTCATGGGCCACTTGGCGCAATGAAACGATTGTTACGGCAATGGAGCCGTCCTGCAACAGAATTTCCACGGCAGGGGGCCGGCTCACCGGTTTCACCCAGCCCGTGAGCGTCCTGAGCGCTACTTGTACAGGGTAGCCTTCTCGACCAGGCTGATCGAGACCGAGCGGTTCTCAGCCAGCGACTGCAGTCCCGCCTCGGCAACCGCCGCAGCCGCGTAGCCGTCCCAAGCGCTGGCGCCAGCACTCGCGCCGCCCGCGATCGCCGCGATCCAGGCCTGGTTCTGCAGCCGATAGGCATCGGCGAAGCGCGGACGCCAGTCGGCGGGATAGGCGCTGCCGTGCGCAAGGTCGAGGCTGACTTCGGTGCGGCCCGGCGCGCCCAGGGAAACCGTGCCCTTTTCGCACACCAGCTCGCCGCGCACGTCGTAGCCGTAGGTGGCGTCGATGAAGATCTCGACGTTCACCAACTGACCGCACGCGGTTTCGAGGACGAGAAACACCGGAGCGCCGGGCGAGTCCGCGCGGGCTGCCTTGGGCCGGAACACCTGGATGTCGGTCAGCTCCGTGTCAAGCATCCAGCGCGCGATGTCGAACTCGTGGACCGCAGAGTTGCTGACCGCCATCCTGGAATCGAACCAGCTGGGCGCCGAGACGTTGCGATGGACGCAGTGGAAGATCAGCGGCGCACCGAGACGGCCGGACAGCATCGTCATCTTCATGTCGACATAGGCCGGATCGAACCGCCGCATGTAGCCGACTTGCACCAGCCGGCGACCCAGCTTCGATTCCGCGGCCAGCACCTCGCGGCATTCGGCGGTGGTCGGCGCCAACGGCTTTTCGCACAGCACCGGCTTGCGCGCCGCGAGGCACGCCAGCGTCAAATCTTTGTGCGTTGCATCCGGCGACGCCACCAGCACGGCGTCGATGCTGGGGTCGCGCACCAGCGCGAGCGGATCGGCGGCCACCGACTGCGCACCGGTTTCGTCCGCCACAGCCTTGGCGCGCGTCGGATCGGCGTCGTACAGCGCCTGCAGCACAGCGCCAGGCACTTGCGATGCCAACACCCGCGCATGGTCGGCGCCCATGACTCCGACACCGATGATCCCCACCCGCACGCTCACGTCCGCTCCTCCGCTTCGGTCAGGTCCCTACTAGACCTCAAGGCGCCGACGATTCCAAGCACAGGCACCACACGCGCATCGTGGCGGTCGCGGCGAATCGTGTAGGATTGGGCATGCGCTTCGCGATCTGGACCTATCCCTGGGACGTCCTCGACCTCGGCATCGACACCGTGGTGGCGGACATCCGCGACCGCGCCGGGCTGAACGGCATCAACCTCGCCGCGTCCTATCATGCCGGCCGCTTCCTCCAGCCGCGCAGCCCGCGCCGCAAGAGCTATTTCCCGGAGGACGGCACGATCTATTTCCAGCCCGACGTCAAACTGTGGGCCGGCAGCGCCATCGTTCCGAAGGTTGCCGATCTGGTCGCCGAAGGCGGCGATGTGCTGCGCGAGCTGATGCGGCAGCGCGATAAGACCGGCCTATCGGTCGCGTGCTGGACCGTGTGCCTGCACAACACGCGCCTCGGCATGCTGCATCCCACCGCTTGCGTGCACAACGCCTTCGGCGATCCCTACTACTACAGCCTCTGCCCCAGCCACCCGGACGTCCGCCGCTATGTCGTGACGCTGGTGCAGGACCTGACGCGCAACTACCGGCCGGACATCGTGCAGCTCGAAAGCCCCGGTTTCATGGGCTACGGCCACGGATACCATCATGAGAAGGATGGCGTCGGCTTGACCGCCGAAGACGACTTCCTGCTGTCGCTCTGCTTCTGCGAGGCGTGCGTGGATCGCGCGGCCCTGGCCAGGGTCGATGCCGGCGCAGCGCAACGCACGGTGGGCCATTGGATCGAGGAGAGCCTGGCGCGCGCGGTTCCGGCGCAGCGCTGGCCGGATTTCGCGCAGCGCGGCATCGACCTGTTCCACGGCCATCCTGAAGTCGAAGCCTACCTGCGCTGGCGCTTCGAGCCGGTCACCAGCCTGGTAACGGAGATTCGGGCCGCCGCCGATCCCGCTGTCAACATCGAGGTGATCGACGATGGCTGGCGTGCGGGCTGCGATCTCAATGCGCTCGGCAAGATCTGCGATGGCATCCTGTTCTGCGCCTATGATCGCGCGCCGGCCACGATCGGCGCAGATGTCGCGGCGGTGCGCCGGATGCTGCCGCCGCAAAGCCGCCTCGGTGCGGGCATGCGCCTGTTCTATCCGGAGATGGCATCGGCGCGCGACGTCGTCGAGCGCACCCAGGCAGCGATCCAGGCCGGCGCAACAGATCTGCACTACTACAATTACGGCCTGGTGCCGGCCGCGCGGTTGGATTGGGTCCGCGCTGCGATCGAAGCGGTGAAGGTCTGAGCGCGCGCGCATCGTGACTTTCGTGCCGATATGACGAGAAAAGCCCGCCAATTAAGGTTAATCGTGCATTAACTCATAGCCGAGTGTGTCGACTTGGCCTCGCGAGCAGCTGACAATTTTAGAGAAATCATTATCTAAGTGTAACAGACATCAGCGGCGTCTTAGTTCGTCTCTCACAAGGACCAAGGGAATTACGATCATGAGCAATTCGACCTTCATGCACGACACTGGCAATTCCACGCTGGCCGCGGCGCGCGCCTCCGACGCCGCGATGGGCCTGGGCCCAAACCAGCTGAACTGGCTGCGCGTCAACATCGACTCCTTCAAGGAGCTCGAGGTTCAGCGCTGGCAGACGCGGCAGGACGCCGTGCGTGCCGCGCGCATCGCAGGCCTGATCTAGTTTGCACAACTGCGCCGGCTCCCGACACCGGCGCGAGGACAAGGCTGGCAGGCGAAACGCGCGGGGTGAGTCTACAAAGGCGCGTGGCGCCGCCAGCCGGTCGTCCGATCGAGCGCAACAGGCGCTTGATCGCGACGCTCCCAACAGAACCCATCATCCACGATCAGGCGCAGTTCGCCGTCAGCCCGCCGCATAGACGCAGCGCTGGTTCGCAGCGATATGCATGAAACCCGGATCGACCGAGTGCGTCAGCGGTCGTCGTGCTCTTGGATCTAGGGCGCGGCCGCAATGGGCGCAGGAGCCGCTATCCCTGGAGGCGCGGAAAAACCAGCCAGGCCGCGCGCGGCATCACGGTTACCTGCGCCGGCGTCAGCCCGATGAAATCGCCGTCGGATTGAATCGCCGCGCCGTCCGGTCGCCGGATCTCGATATGCTTGGCGGGGAGGATGCGATAGCCCGGCATCTTGTGAAGGAAGCCGAGCAGCAGCGCAAGCGCATAGGCCGCGACATACCACCGGCCGGCCCGCTCGAACAGACAGACATGCAGGACGGGACTGTCCATCCGGGCCTCGGGCGCGCACACAAACTTGCCGCCATAGAATCGGGCGTTCGCAATGACCATCGAAGCAGCTTCGTATCGCACGCCGTCGACATGCATCTCGAAGTGCGGAAGATGGCCGCGGAAGAACTGCGAGAAGCTGGCCAGGACGTACGCGCCCTTTCCCAGTATCCGCTTGAGGGGCGCCGAGACGGTGGCGACGACGAATGCATCGAACCCCACGCCCGTCATCAGCACGAACTTCCTGCCATTGACCTCGCCAAGGCTGACCGGCCGCGGGTCCCCCAGCACAATCGTGCTGGCGATCTCGGCAGGTCGCGAACTGAGGCCGATTTCGGCTGCCAGGACGTTGGCCGTTCCCATCGGAATGAGCGCGACCGGTGGAGAGTCCGGCGTCAGGCCGTTGAGGACCTCGTTCACGGTGCCATCGCCGCCCGCCACCACGATCCGATCGTATTCAGCGCTGGTCGTCCGCGATGTCACTGCCTGCGCATCGCCGCGGCATGTCGTTTGATGCACCGTGACACGGCACGCCATCTCCTCCAGGTGCGCGATCACGTCGCGCAGCGAGCCGCGCCGCCGCCCGGACGTGGGATTGTGGATGATGAGGATACGGCGGGCGCCCACTTGCGCCGGACGCACCGGGCCGTCGGCACGCTGGGAATTGGCATCTGGAAGGTTGATGGTCGCTTCCTCCGAAAACTCGCGCCGGCCGCGTCTCGGCAACGCTGAAGGGGTCGGTGGGCCCGCAGGACTCGAACCAGCGGCAACACCGATACGAGCGGCAGCCTGGAGGCGGAAAGCTAACACATCCCATGCGCTATTGATCAAGCCCGTTGAAACGGCCTGCGCCAAAGGTGCGGCCCGGAGCCGCGCCTCATCCGCACCCCCAATAGCGGCGAACGCCTATTTCTGATAGCCGAGCTGCTTCATCAGGTCGTTCAGGCCGGCATCCGCCTTGGCCATCGCGTCGGCGGAGCTCTTGTTCCCCGCCCAGGCGGCGAACAGCTCGTCATAGATGATGCGCTGCATCTCGACATACTCCGCGAAGTCGGAGGTCAGCGGCAGCAGCACCTCGGCCTCCTTGACCGGCGCCAGGAACGGGTAGCGCGCCAGCCATTTCTCATCGCTGTAGACCGAGGCCCGATAGGCGCCGGGCGCGCCGTTGTCGAGCATGATCGCCTGGCCCTCGTCGGTGGTGAGGAACGCGATGAAATCGTAGGCCGCCGCCGGCTGCGGCGCGTTGGCCGCGATCGCGATCTGGAAGCCGCCGAGATAGTCGTGGCGCTTGCCGTCCAGCGTGCTGCGCGGCGGCAGCGCGTATTTGACCTTGCCCACCACCTTGCTGGTCTCCGGATTCTCGACGTCGGAGAAGGTCATGTACCAGTTGATGAACATCGCGCCGTTTCCCTGCATGAAAGCATTGGTGGATTCGGCATAGCCCATCTCGTTGGCGCCGGGCGCCACGAACGGCTTGATGTCGAGCCACAGGTCCAGCGCCTTCCGGCCGTTGTCCTCGTGCGTCAACGCCGACTTGAAGGACTTGTCCCACACGAACTGGTTGGCATCCGGCGGCATCGGCAGGCTCGCCAGGCGCACCGTCCACTCGGAATAGCCGGCGTCCTGCTCGCCCGGCATCGTCACCACGCCATAGATGCCCTTGTCCGGCTGGTTCAGCTTTTCCGCATAGGCGCGGAACTCGTCCCAAGTCTTCGGTGCCGCAGTGAGGCCGGCCGCGTCGAACAGGTCAGTGCGATAGGCCATCACCTCGATGAAGAAGTCGATCGGCGCGGCGTAGTATTTGCCGTTGAAGCGATCGTAGGCATCGACGATGCCGGGCACGAAGCCGTTCCAGTCGATCTTCTGCTTGGCGGCGGCCTCGAGGGGGTCGAACGGCTGGACCCAGTTGTTCTTCACGAACAGCGGCAGCCAGATGCAATCCAGAACCATGATGTCGTATTCATCCGAGGCCGAGCTGCCGAGCAGCGCTTCCTTGTTGTACGCCTCGGAATACGGGTACTGGTCGACGGTGACGGTCACGCCGGTGCGCTGCTTGTAGATCTCCGCCGCCTTCTTCATCGCGGCGCCGTACGGCTCGCCGGTCGCGATGACGCGGACCTCGGTGTCCGCCCATGCGGTGAAACTTGTTGCAGCACTGATCGCCAACGCCGCGATCGCGCCAACCACGGCGTGACGCAGCCCATTTTTATGCGCGCGCATTTTTGCCTCCCTGGCCTCACCCAAGCTCAAGGATGTCATGATTCGATCATTATTGTCAATTTAATGATCGTTAGTGATTGTTTAGGAGCGAAGTCTGACGTATAATGCGAATTATGACCAAGATTCAACGCAATCCGGCCCAGCGGCAGGGCGAGATCAAGCGGCTCCTGCTGGCCCGCGGCGCCCTGTCGGTCGAGGAATTGTGTGCCCTCGTCTCCGCCTCCCCCGCCACCATCCGCCGCGACCTGACGCTCTTGCAGGACTCGCTCGGGATCGAGCGCACCCACGGCGGCGCGACGGTGCAAGCGCTGCGGCCGGCCGAGCAGCATTTCGCGGCGCGCGAAGCCCAGGACGTGGCGGAGAAGCGCGCCATCGCGGAGGCAGCGCTGGCGCTGATCGAGCCCGGCAGCACGATCTTCATGAACGACGGCTCGAGCATCATGGCGATCGCCAAGGCGATCGTCGCGTCGGGCATCGAACTGTTCGTGGCGACGCCAGCGGTCAACGTCGCAGCGGCGCTGTCGGAGAATCCCAAGGCGACGGTCTGCCTGCTCGGCGGCTTCGTGCGCCAGACGTCGCTCGCCACCTCCGGGCCGTTCGCCGAAGCGATGGTGGCGCAGATCAATGCCGACCTCGCCCTCATTGCGCCCGATGGGCTGAGCGCGGAGAGCGGCCTCACCTTCACCCATGCCAGCGATGCCGCCCTGGCCAAATGCATGTCGGACAAGGCCCAGCGCACGGTTGCGATCGCGGTCGGCGCCAAGCTGCGGCGTACCGAGCGCATCGGCGCATTGCCGCTGTCGGCGGTGAGCGAGATCATCACCGGCAGCCAGGACGCCGTCCTGCTGCAAGCGTTGCGCAAGCGCGGCGTGACGCTGACCCAGGTCGAGGTCGAAGGAAACGGCGCGTGATCCTGGCGCGCGCCCGCGGCAACCTCAATGGCGTCCTCTTCGTCGGACCGGCCTTCTGCTACATCCTGCTGGTCGTCATCTATCCGCTGTTCTATTCGCTGTGGGCAAGCTTCACCAATATGCGGCTGACCAGCCCGCTCACCAGCTTCGTCGGGCTCGACACCTATGCGCAGGCGCTGAGCAGCGAGATCTTCCAGGACTCGCTTGCCGTAACGGCGTTGTTCCTGGTCTCGGTGGTGGCGTTGGAATTCATCCTCGGCTTCGCGCTCGCCTATTCCTTCAGCCGCATGGCGAAGATGCATCCGGCCATGCGCGCCCTCCTGCTGCTGCCGGTGATGGCGACACCAGTGAGCGTGGGGCTGATCTGGAAGTTGATGCTGAACAGCGACTTCGGCATCCTCGCGGGTGGCGGCAGTATCCTGTGGCTCTCGGACCCGCAACTCGCGATCCTGTCCATCGTCATCATGGACGTCTGGCAATGGACGCCCTTCATGTTCCTGATCCTGCTGGCCGGGCTGGAAGGCTTGCCCAAAGAGCCGGTTGAATCGGCGCAGGTCGATGGCGCCAGCCGCTGGCAGATCCTGCTGTTCGTGACGCTGCCGATGATGCGCCGGATCATCGTCATCGCCGTCGTCTTCCGCCTGATGTTCGCGATCGCGACCTTCGACACGGTCTATGTGCTGACCAAGGGCGGGCCGGCGCGCGCCACCGACCTCATCACCTTGTTCATCCAGCGCGAAGGCTTTGTGAATCTCAACATCGCCTCGGCCTCCGCAATCTCGTTCCTGGTGCTGATCGCCGTGCTCGCAATCACCACCCTGCTGTTCAAGCGCGACCTCGCCGATGCGAAATAGCAACCGACGATCGGCGATGGAGTCGGTGCACGTGGCTGCCAACGCCGCGATCGTGGCGCTGTTCCTGTTCCCGCTGCTGTGGATGATCGCCGGCGCGTTCAAGAGCGAGGGCGATCTGCTGTCGCCGGACCCAATCTGGTTCTTCGCACCGGTGCTGGATCACTGGCGATTCATCTTCGAGAACTGGGCGGTCGAGCACCATCTCCTCAACAGCGCGATCATCAGCATCGCCACAACGGTGGCGACGCTGGCCCTCGGCTTTCCCGCCGCCTACGGGCTGTCGCGCTTCCCGCTGTGGCGCAAGGACGCGATCCTGTTCGACATCCTGAGCCTCAAAATGATCCCGCCGATCGCCTCTGCGGTACCGCTGTTCATCCTCGCCAGGCAGGTCGGGCTATACAACACGCATCTGGTCTTGATCCTGCTCAACACCGCGTTCCAGCTGCCGTTCACGCTGCTGGTGCTCAAGTCCTTCATCGATGAGATTCCGCGTGAGATCGACGAGGCGGCGCGGATCGACGGCTGCGGCCCGCTGGCCGTGATGTGGCACGCAGTCCTGCCGCTGGCGATTCCCGGCCTGGTCTGCTGTGCGCTGTTCGTGTTCATCTTCACGTGGAACGAGTTCCTGCTGGCCAACGTCATGGTGAGCGGCGCCCAGCGGCCGCTGCCGCCGATCGTCGGCCTCGCCCTTACCCACCGCGGCATCCTGTGGGGACCGGCGCTGGCGCTGGGCGTGGTGGTGATCGCCCCGGTGCTGGCGCTGTCGCTGATGCTGTCGCGCACCATGGCGCGCGGCCTGACCTTCGGAGCGGTCAAGGGATGAGCGAGGAAGCGCGCATCGCCGCCCTGCCGCTGTGGCATGGCCGCCCGGTGATCGAGCCGGTTGCCGCCGGCCGGACCAACCGCAACTTCATCGTCCAGGACCAGGGGCAGCGATATTTCGCCCGCGTCGGCGCAGAGATTCCGGCGCACGGCATTTCGCGCGCGGCGGAGCGGCGCTGCGCCATGCTGGCTGCCGATGCGGGCATCGCGCCGAGAATCGTCCACGCTGACGGCGGCATCATGATCACGGCCTATGTCGAGGGCGAGACGCTTTCGATCGCCAACGGGCAGACGCCGGACCGCCTGTCCCGGGTCGCCGCCCTGCTGCAAAGGCTCCACGCCATTCCGGCGCAGCATGATCTGCCGCGCTTCTGCCCGGTTGCCGCCTCTCATCGCTATCTCGCCCAGCTATCCGACGCCGAGCTGCCGATCGCGCGCGCCCGCATCGAAGCGTGCCTGGCGCGCCTCCCCAGCCTGCCGGTGCAGTGCCTGATCCATGGCGACCTGATCCCCGAGAACTTCATCCAGAGCGGCGAACGCCTGCTGCTGGTCGATTGGGAATATGCCGGCAACGGCGCCGTCGCCACCGACCTGGCGATGGTGATCAGCAACTTCGAGCTCGACGCCGCCGCGGCGCAGTCGCTGCTGCGCCTTTATGGCCCAGTCGATCGGACCGCGGTTGAAGCCATGCGCGTCGCAGCCATTGTGCGCGAGGCGCTGTGGTGCCTGGCGCAGGCGCGGATCGGCGGCATTGTTGGAGACCTCAAGGACTACACCGACCTTTGCCTGCAGCGTCTGCAGCGGGTGCTGCCATGAGCTACGACATCGCCATCATCGGCGGCGGCGTGGTCGGCACCGCCATCGCGCGCGAGCTGTCGCGCTATGATTTGAAGACCGTGCTAGTCGAAGCCAAGCTCGAGCTCGGCGACGAATCCAGCAAGGGCAACTCGGCGCTGATGTGCAGCGGGGTCGATGTGCCGGCCGGTACGCTCGAGCGCCGGCTAGTGCGGCGCGGATATGCGCGCTACTGCGCCGAGGCGCCGGCCATGGGACTGCCCATCCGCAAGGTCGGCGCAATCGTGCTCGCCTGGACCGAGGAGCAGGAGGGCTCGCTCAACAAGGACCTGGCCGATGCGCGCGAGAATGGCTTTGCAGCGGAGGCACTCACTGGCGCCGAGATCTATCGCCGCTGGCCGCATTTCGGGCCTGGCATCCTTTGCGGGCTGTGGCAGCCGGACGAGGCGATCGTCGACCCGTTCTCCACGCCCTACGCCTATGCGCGGGATGCGCTCGAGAACGGGGTCGAGATCCGCCGCGCCTGGCCGGTGCAGCGCACCGAACCGCTCGCGCAGGGTTGGCGTCTGCACGGCGCCGGCGGGCAACTCGACGCGCGCTGCGTGGTAAACGCCGGCGGCATCCGTGGTGATGACGTCGATGCGCTGGCCGGCTACGCCGACTTCGAGATTCGCCCGCGCCGCGGCCAATACATGATCCTCGACAAGTCGGCGCGCGCCATCCACGACGTGATCGCGATGCCGGCGCCGACGCCGACCACCCGCGGCATCCTGATCGCGCCGACGATCTTCGGCAACGTTCTGGTCGGGCCCACCGCGGAGGACGTGACCGACCGCGACGACCGGCGCGTGACGCAGGACGGGCTCGCGCAATTGCGCCGTGCGATCGCCACCATTGCGCCGGCGCTCGCGGACCAGCCGGTCAACACCATCTTCGCCGGCATGCGCCCGGCCACCCAGTTCCGCGACTACCAGATCATTCCCCGCCTCGCCCAGCGCTGGCTGACGGTGGGCGGGATCCGCTCCACCGGCCTGTCGGCATCGCTCGGCATCGCGGAACATGTCGCAGGCCTGCTGATCCCGGCGCTGTTCGATGCACCGCGCAAGGCGAACGCACGGCCCATCGCCGTGCCCGACCTGTCGGAGACATCGCAGCGGCCCTGGCAGGATGCATCGCGCATCCAATGCGATCCGGCCTATGCCGAGATGGTCTGCCATTGCGAGCGGATCAGCATGGGCGAGGTCCGCGACGCGCTTGCTTCCCCGCTCGCGCCGGCGACGCTCGGTGGATTGAAGCGGCGCACGCGCGTCATGTTCGGGCGCTGCCAGGGCTTCTATTGCGGGGCGCGCGTGCAGGCCTTGCTGGACGATCGGGCGGCGGCGCGCTGACATGGCCCAGGATGCCGATCCACGCGTGCTGATCGTCGGCGCAGGGCCCGCTGGATTGGCCGCCGCGCACGCGTTGGCGCGGCAAGGCATCGGCGGAATCCTGGTCATCGATCGCGACGATGAGCCCGGCGGATTGCCTCGCTACTGCCATCACCCCGGCTTCGGCCTGGAATATGCACGCTGGCCGTACACCGGCCCCGGATTCGCCAGGCGGCTGCTCAGCGACCTCAAGAGCACCGGCGTGCGCATTGCGTGCCGGACGACTCTGCTCTCGCTGCGCGACGGTCCGGAGGCAGAACTCATCGGTCCCGCGCTCGGCCTGCGCCGGATGCGGCCGCAGGCGGTCATCGTCGCCACCGGGATTCGCGAATCCAATCGCGGCAACCTCGCCGTTCCCGGCGGTCGCGCGGAAGCGGGCATCCTGACCACCGGCCAGCTGCAGCAGATCGTGGCGCGCAAGGTCGCGCTGCCGAAGCACATGAAATCCATCATCGTGGTCGGCACCGAGCATGTCGCTTTTTCCGCGATCTGGACCGCGCGCCAAGCGGGACTGCGCGTGACGACCATGATCGGCCACGATGACCGGATCATGTCGTTCGCACCCCTCGGCGCCTTGGCACGCATCTGTGGCACCACGATCCTGACCAGCAGCAGCATCCGCGAGATCGAAACGAAGGGCGGCGCCGTCGTCGCGGCCACTGTCGACACGCCGCAAGGCACGCGGCGTCTGTCGACCGATGGCGTCCTCTTCACCGCCAACTGGACCCCGGAGACGGCGGCGCTCGCCGGCGGGCCGGTCGCGCTCGATGCCGGAACGGCCGGCCCTCGCATAGACCAGGCCATGCGCACCAGCGGCCGCGGAATCTTCGCGGCCGGCAACGTGCTCCATGGCGTGGAATCGAGCGGCTGGTGCGCCAGGGAAGGCCGCCATGCCGGCCAGATGGCGGCGCGCTTCCTGCGCGGCGAGATCAGCGGCGCCAGCAGCGGCACCGTCCTGGAGATCGCGCCGGAGATCGATTTCGTCGTGCCGCAGATCTGCAGCGGCGACGCGACCGCGGCCGGCGCTATCCCGTTCAATGTCAGGATGAAGAGCGATGTTGCAGGCCGACGGCTCGCTTTGAAAGCCGGAGACGACACGGTCTGCTCAGGACCGCGACGCCGCCTCCTGCGCAAGCGGCGGATTCTGTTGGCGGCAACGGCAACGACGATGCCGGCCAGGCTTGAACTCTGCGATTGATCTAGGCGCGAGGTTCGGCCAGCGAAATTTCCCATCTCAGCGCCTTCCTCGCCGCCATCCAATCGCCTACAGTCGAGCCATGAAAACGTCCTATACCCGCATCGAGGTCCGGCCGATGGCCGGCGCGCTTGGCGCCGACATTCAGGGCGTAGATCTCGCCCGGCCGCTCGATGACGCGACCTTCGCGGAGATCGAGCGCGCCTTTCACGATCGGCTGGTGCTGTTCTTCCATGACCAGCGCCTGACGCCGGAGCAGCATCTCGCCTTCTCGCGCCGGCTCGGCCCGCTCAGCCGCTCGCCCTACATCAAGCACATGGACGCGTATCCGGACATCATCGCCGTGCTGAAGGAAGCCGACGAGCGCAACATCAGCACCTTCGGCAATGCCTGGCATTCCGACTTCAGCTTCCTCGAGGAGCCGCCGCTCGGCTCGGTGCTCTATGCGCGCGAGGTGCCGGACCATGGCGGCGATACTTTGTTCGCCAACATGTACGACGCCTATGACGCGCTGTCCGAGGGCATGCAGAGCATGCTGGGCGACCTCAACGCGATGCATTCAGGCCGCCCCTACGGCGTCGGCGGCGTCTCCGCCGATCTCAAGGTCTCGCGCTCCATCGGCATCGAGCGCAACCAGGCGGAGGCCGACCGCGAGGTGGCGCACCCGGTCGTGCGCGTTCATCCGGCGACCGGCCGCAAAGCCCTGTTCGTCAACTCGATCTACACCACGCGCTTCGAGGGCATGACCGAGGCCGAGAGCCGGCCGCTGCTCGACTTCCTCTACGCCCACGCCATCCGGCCCGAGTTCACCTGCCGGCTGCGCTGGCGCACCAACGACCTCGCGATCTGGGACAACCGCTGCGCCATGCACTACGCGGTCAACGACTACGACGGTTCCCGCCGGCTCATGCACCGGACGACCATCAAGGGTGAGCGGCCGATCTCCGCCCGCGGCAGGAACGCTTAGACCGAAGCGCCTTCCTATTCGCTCAACAGGCTGGCGAACTTGGTGTTGAGGTACGGCTCGATCGCCTCGGCCCCGCCTTCCGAGCCGTAGCCGGAATCCTTGACACCGCCAAACGGCACCTCCGGCAATGCCAGCCCGTAGTGATTGACCGAGACCATGCCGGATTCGATCTCGGCGATTGCCGCGGTCGCGCGCTTGGTCGAGCGCGTGAACACATAGGCCGCAAGGCCATAGTCCAGACGGTTCGCCTCTGCGATCGCCTCCTCGTGCTCCTTGAAGGGGGAGATCAACGCCAGCGGCCCGAACGGTTCCTCGTTCATCGCCCTCGCTTCTTTCGGCGTTCCGGTGAGCACGGTCGGTTCGAAGAAATAGCCGCGATTGCCGATGCGGTTGCCGCCGGTGCGCAGCTCCGCACCGCGCGCCACCGCGTCCTGGATCATGCCCTCCAACGCTGGAATGCGCCGTGGATTCGCGAGCGGCCCCATCTCCGTCGCAGGATCCGTCCCGTTGCCTATTTTGATGGCGCGCGCCGCCGCCACGAACTTGTCGACGAAGCCTGCGTAGAGCTTCTCCTGCACCAGGAAGCGGGTCGGCGCCACGCAGATCTGGCCGGCGTTGCGGAACTTGGACGCGCTCATGCGTGTGACTGCCGCGTCGAGGTCAGCGTCGTCATAGACCACCACCGGCGCATGGCCGCCCAGCTCCATGGTCGCTCGTTTCATGTACTGGCCCGCCATCGCGGCGAGCTGCTTGCCGACCGCGGTCGAACCTGTGAACGAGATCTTGCGGATGATCGGATGCGGAATGAGGTAGGCGGAGATCTCCGCCGGCACGCCGTAGACCAGGTTGACGACACCTGCGGGAACGCCGGCATCGATGAAGCAGCGCACCAGCTCGGCCGGGGCCGCCGGCGTTTCCTCCGGCGCTTTCAGAATGATGGAGCAGCCGGCCGCCAACGCCGCGGAGATCTTGCGCACCGCCTGGTTGATCGGAAAGTTCCACGGGGAGAAGGCGGCGACCGGGCCGACCGGCTCGCGCACCACCAACTGCTGCACGTTGGCTGCCCGCGCCGGGACGATGCGGCCATAAGCGCGGCGTCCCTCCTCTGCCATCCAGTCGATGATGTCGGCGCCGACCCCGGTTTCCATCCGGGCCTGGGCCAACGGCTTGCCCTGCTCCAGGGTCATGAGTTGCGCGACCTTCTCGGCGCGCTCGCGCAACAGGTCGGCGGCCCGGCGCATCATCTTGGAGCGCTCGTAGGCGGAGACCTTGCGCCAGGCCGCGAACCCTTTGGCGGCGGCATCCAACGCTGCGTCCAGGTCGGCGCGGCCGGCATGGGCGACTGAGCCTATCACCTCTTCGGTCGCCGGATTGACGACCGGAATGGTGCGGCCGTCAGCCGCCTTGGTCCAGACTCCGTTGATGCACAGCAAGACGTCGGGATACATCAGGCTACTCCGCAATCGATCAGTCGTTGGGAAAATGGCACGCCAGGCAATGCGCACCGCTCATTGTCAGCGCCGGCTCAGTCGCCGCACAGATATCGCCCGCTTTCCAGCAGCGGGTGCGAAAGCGGCAGCCGCTGGGCGGATCGGCGGGATTCGGCACGTCGCCCTTGAGGATGATGCGCTTCTTGGCGCGGCGCGCCCTGGGCGAGGACACCGCCGACAGCAGGGCGCGCGTATAGGGATGAGTCGGGTGCGCATAGAGCTCTTCGCGCGGCGCCACCTCGACGATCTTGCCGAGATACATCACCGCGACGCGGTCGCACAGGTGCCGCACCACCGACAGGTCGTGCGAAATGAACAGGCACGCAAGGTTGAACCTGGCTTGCAGCTCTTTCAGCAGGTTGAGCACGCCAGCCTGAATGCTGACATCCAGCGCCGACACCGGCTCGTCCAGCACCAGCAGCTCCGGCTCGACCGCGAGGGCGCGGGCAATGCCGATACGCTGGCGCTGACCGCCGGAAAGCTCGTGCGGGTAGCGCGCGGCATAGCTCGGGTCCAGCTTGACCAGGCTCAGCAACTCGGCAATCCGATCCGCCTTCGCCCCTTCCCTCAGATCGAGCAGGCGCAAAGGCTCGGCAATGATGTCGCCCACCCTCATGCGCGGATGCAGCGAGGCGTACGGGTCCTGGAACACGATCTGGATGTGCCGACGCAGGGGCTGCATCTCCACCCGGCTGAACCTGGCGATGTCCTGGCCGCGAAAGCGGATCTCGCCGGACGTGGGTTCCAGCAGCCGCACGATGCAGCGGCCGAGAGTCGACTTGCCGCACCCGGACTCGCCGACCAAGCCCAGCGTTTCGCCGCGCGCGATGTCCAGCGAGATGCCGGAAACCGCCTGCACATGCCCGACGGTGCGCTCCAGGATGATGCCGGATCGGATCGGGAAGGTCTTCACCAGGTCGCGGACCTGGAGGAGAGGCTCCGCGCTCATGCGCTCGCCTCCGCACGCTGCGAGACGACGGCGGTCTCGGCGAAATGGCAGGCGGCCCGCGAGCCGCTTGAGACTGGCTCCAGCTCCGGTTCGACGCGCCGGCAAACGTCCTGCGCATACACGCAGCGTGGATGAAAACGGCAGCCTTCCGGCCGTGTCGCCAGCGACGGCAGGCTGCCCGGGATGGCGACCAGCTTGTCGACGGTGCGGTCGATCCGCGGCAGGGATGCCAGCAGGCCGTGGGTGTAGGGATGATGCGGCGAATCGAACACCGCATCGACCGGCCCGCGCTCGCAGATGCGGCCGGCATACATGATGGCGACGTCGTCGGCGATGTCGCCGACCACTCCGAGATCGTGGCTGATCAGCATCAAGCCCATTTGACGCTCGGCCTGCAGGCGCTGCAGCAGCTCCATGATCTGCGCCTGCACCGTGACATCCAGCGCCGTCGTCGGCTCATCGGCGATCAGCAGCTCCGGGTCGTTGGCCATGGCGATCGCGATCATGACGCGCTGCCGCATGCCGCCGGACAGCTCGTGCGGATACTGCAAGATGCGGCGTTCCGGCAATGGAATGGCGACCAGGCGCAGCAGCGCCAGCGCGCGCTCCTGCAGGTCGCGCCGCGCCAAGGTGCGATTGTGGATCAGGATCGCCTCGGTCAGCTGCTCTCCCACGCTCATGACCGGATTGAGCGACGTCATCGGATCCTGGAAGATCATGGCCATGCGCTTACCGCGCAGCGCGGTCAGCGCGCTCTGCGGCCGGCCGAGAAGCTCCTCACCGCGCAGCTTGATCGAGCCGCTGACGCGGACGTGTTCCGGCAGCAGGCCCATGATGGCGAGCATGGTGACGCTCTTGCCACAACCGGATTCGCCGACCAGTCCGAGGGTCTTGCTGTCCGCCACCGACAGGTTGACATCGCGCACCACCTCGAGCGCCCCGAACGCGATCGTGAGTCCGCTGACCTCGAGCAGCGGCGCGCTCATTTCGACCTCGGGTCGAGCAGGTCGCGCAGGCCATCGCCGAGGAAATTGAAACCCAGCACCACCGATAGGATCGCAATGCCGGGGCCGGAGCAGATCCACCACTGGTAAAAGTGGATCGCGCCCTCGGAGATCATCGATCCCCATTCCGGCGTCGGCGGCGAGGCGCCGAGCCCGATGAAGGACAACGACGCCGTCAGCAGCACCACCTGCCCGAAATCCATGGTGGCGTTGATCAGGATCGGGCTCCAGCTGAGCGGCAGGATGTGCTTGACCAGCGTGCGCGTGTGACTCGCGCCGGCGGCGGTTGCCGCCTCGACGTGCTCGCGCGAGCGGATGCTGAGGACCTGACCGCGCATCAGGCGGGCGTAGACCGGCCACCAGACGATGACCATGGCGACCGCGGCATTCTCCAGGCCGGGCCCGAGCGACGCGGTTACCGCCATCGCCAACAGGATCGGCGGAAATGACAGGGTGATATCGACCAGGCGCATCGCCGCGCCATCGACAAAGCCGCCCGCATAGCCCGCGATGGCGCCGATCGCGGAGCCGATCAGCACGGCGCAGACGATGACCGCGCAGGACATGATCAGCGAAAAGCGCGCGCCGTGCAGCGTGCGCGAAAGCACGTCGCGGCCCAGCGCATCAGTGCCGAACCAGTGATCGGCGCTGGGCGGCTGCAGGCGGCGTCCAACCATGTCGATCGGATCGTAGATCGGCCACAGGTCGACGGTGAGGCAGGTGATGATCCAGAACCCGATGATCGCGATGCCGACCAGCACCGGCAGCTTCAGCCACGCCGGCATCTGACGCACACGAATCCGGGACGGTGCTGGGATCTCCGCCATCAGCTCAACCGGATGCGCGGATCGGCGAAGGCATAGGCGATGTCGGTCATCAGGTTGGTGAGGAGGAACGCCGCGCCGCCCACGATGGTCACACCCATGATCGCCGGATAATCCAGACTGCGCGCCGCATCCACGGCGTATGAGCCGATGCCGGTCCAGGAAAAGATCGCCTCGGTCAGCACCGCGCCGGTGATGAGATAGGCGAAGGTGAAACCGATGATGGTCAAGGTCGGCACCAGCGCGTTGCGCAAAGCGTGATTGAGCAGCACGCGCAGCTCGCCCGCGCCGCGCGCCCGGGCGGCGACGATGTAGTCCTGGTTCAGCACGTCGAGCATGCTGGCCCGCACCAGGCGCGAGACGATGCCCATCACGGTCCAGCCCAGCACCAGCGCGGGGAGGATCAAGTGATGCAGGGCATCCCAGAACAGCGCCATATCGCCGGCCAGCAGCGCGTCGATGGTGAGGAAGCCCGTCATCCCCACCGGCGGGCTCATGCGCGCATCGAGCCGGCCGGGTCCCGGCAGCCATCCCAGGACGACGGAAAAGATGTAGAGCAGGATGAGGCCGGACCAGAACACCGGCGTCGACGATCCGGTCAGCGCCCATAGCCGTGCGGCATGATCGATCGCCCGGTCGCGGAAGCGCGCCGCCAGGACCCCAAGCGTGATGCCGGTGATGCTGCCGAACAGCATCGCCGCGATCACCAGCTCCAACGTGGCCGGCAGTCGTTCCAGCAGATCCTGGGAGACCGGCTGTTTGGTCCTGAACGAGGTGCCGAGATCGCCGGTCAGCAGGTTGCCGACATAGACCAGGTATTGCTCGGGCAGGCTCTTATCGAGGCCCCAGCGCGCCTTGGCGGCGGCGACCGCCGCGGCATCGTCCATCTGCCGTTCGCTGACGATGGACGAAAGCGGATCGCCCTGGGTGAAGTGGGAGATCAGGAAGGCAATGCTGACGATGCCCAGAAGCAGCAGCGGAAGCGATAACAATCGTCGAACGATGTATCGAGTCATCTCTCCGCCACGCCACGCGCATCGTCAGCTTCGCCCGGACTATCTTGCCGATTATCTTACTGGCGGCCGAGTTCGTCCATCAGCAGATTGCAGCACGCACTGTACCGTAAGCCGGTCACCGACTTGCTGCTGGCCAGGACCAGGTTCGGGCTCACCACCGGGATGATGATCCGGTCGTCGATCATGCCCATCGCGAGGTCATGGTAGGCCTTCTCCTTGTCGTCGCCGCCGGACGCCAACGCCTTCTTCAGCAGTTCCGCGGTCTGCGGATTGAGGATGCTCGGGTCGTTCTTGCCGCCGGCCCGGTTGAACCAGGGCGTGCCCTCCATCATCCCGAAGAACTGCAGATACTGAGCGCTGCCGTAGTAGTCGGGAGCGTAGAAGGAGACCGTGAGCGGAATGCCGTCGCCGCGCACATGGTCGCGCCAGATCGAGAATTCCTGCGGCGTCAGGTTGACCTTGATCCCGACCTTGGACAGATCCTGCTGGATCTTCTGGGCGAGCAGCGACAGGTCGACGCCGTAGGAGTTCATGCTCGGAAACTCCGAGTTGATCTCGAAGCCGTCCGGAACCCCGGCCGCGGCCAGCAGCTCCTTCGCCTTCGCCAGATCCTGCTTCGGCTCCGGCAGGCCCGCTGTACCCGGGAAGCCGTTCGGGATCGGGGCCGGCGTCTTGGAGCCGGCGCCGCCGACGGTGAACTCGATGATGCCGTCATAGTCGAGGGCGTAGCCGATCGCCTGGCGGATCTCCTTGGTCAGCTTCGGGGCACCCTTCGCGCCGGGCGCAATCGCGACATAGAGGAAGTTGTACGACGGGATGGTCTCGACATTCAGCTTGTCCGTCTTCAGCGTCTTCGCCGTGTCCGGATCGATCTGCATGGCGATGTCGGCCTCACCGCTTTCCAGCAGCTGCGCCTGGGTCACCGCGTCCTTGGTGTGCTTGATGACGATGTCGGAGATCGCAACCTTGCTGCGCTTGTATTCCGGGTTGGCCTTGAAGCGCAGCTCGTCATCCGGCTTGTAGTTGGCGAGCTGGTATGGGCCGCTGCCGGCGGAATTGGCCAGGAACCAGGTCTCGGCCTTGTCGGTCGTCTCGGCATCCGCCGCCGCGGTCGCGCCATTCGCGCTGGCGACGTCGCTGTTGATGATGCCGGTGTACGGCGCGCTCACGATGTTGAGGAACTCCGAGCTCGGCCCGGCAAGCGTGACCACGACCGTGTGCGCGTCCTTGGCTTCGACGCTGTTGACGCCGTCCATCATGAAGGCGGCGCCGCCCTTGACGTTCTTCAGGCGGTCGAACGTCCACACCACGTCCTTGGCCTCGACCGGCGAGCCGTCGGAGAACTTGGCGTCCGGATCGAGATGGAAGGTGAACTGGCTCTGGTCGCCATTCGACTCCCACTTGGTCGCCAGCCGCGGGGCCAAGGTGGAATTGTCCTTGCCGAGACCGATCAGCGTCTCATAGACGTTGCTGAAATAGATCTGGCAGGTGTCGCAGAAGCCGCGCGCCGGATCGAGCGAGTTGATGTCGAGCTGCCGGGCGATGACCAGTGCTTCGTCCGCCGAGGCGGCGGTCGGCAGCAAGGCAGTCGCGCTGACGCCGGCGCAGAGCGCCGCCGCCAGTTTCAGGCTCGTCCAATGCCTATGATGATGTCGTCCCATTTGTGATCCCTCCTCCTGTTTTGCGGCTCGATGGCCGTTGTTGTTGTTCTACGCGTGTTCCGTCAGCGTCTCCCGGCCGTGGCCAGGAACGACTTCGCCTTCTTGGCAATGCCTGCTGCATCGAGCTTGTAGTGCGCATAGAGCGCGGCCGGCGGCCCGACCGGCACGAATTCGTCGGGGATGCCGTGGCGCAGGAACGGCAGGCGCTCCCCTTCCACCAGCACCTCGGCGACCGCGCTGCCCAGGCCGCCGGTGATGTTGTGCTCCTCGACCGTCATGATGGCGCCGGTCTCTCGCGCGACCTTGCGGATCGCGGCAGCGTCGAGCGGCTTGATGGTGTGCATGTCGATGACGCGGGTCTCGATGCCCTGCTTCGCCAGCAGCTCGGCGGCGTCGAGCGAGGCACGCACCTCGGAACCGCAGGTGATGACAGTGAGGTCTCCGCCCTTGCGCAAGGTCGCGGCCTTACCGATGCGGAAGTTGGCCGGCACCTCCGGATAGACCACAGGATCGCGGCCGCGGCCGAGGCGGATGTACATGGCGCCGGGATGATCGACCGAGGCGCGCAGGATCGCGCGCAGGTGGTTGGCGTCGGTCGCGCAGATCACCGTCAGGTCCGCGATGGTGCGGGTGATCGCGAGATCCTCGAGCGCGTGGTGGCTGGTGCCGTAGAAGCCCATCGACATACCGGAATGATGGCCAATCAGGCGCACCTTCATGCCGGGATAGGCGCAGTCGGTCTTGGCCTGCTCCGCGCCCAGGATGGCGCAGAAGGAGCCGAAGGTCGCCGCATAGGCGATCATCCCGCAGGACGCCATGCCGGCGGCGATGGTCAGCATGTTCTTCTCGGCGATGCCGAGATTGAAGAAGCGGTCCGGATGGCGCGCCGCGAAATCGCGGGTGCGGTTGGCGTTGGCGAGGTCCGCCGTCAGCACCACGATGCGCGGGTCCTTGTCGGCGATGTCCGCCAGCTCCTCGCCCAGGATGAAGGCGGGGATGGCGGCGTTCGGCGTGCCGCGCACCGAGCGGGCGTCCTTGAAGCTCTCACCTTTCAGCTTCGCGTCGCCGCCGCCGGTGCCGCGGAAGATCGCGTCCTGGCCCTGCGTGTCTTCGGCTTTCCGCCGCTCAGCGCGCTGCCTTGCCACTCTTCTTCTCCGAAGTCTCGCGCGGTTGCAGGCCGGCGCGGATTTCCGCTTCGGCCTCGTCGTAATCCTGGCCCGCCAGGTTCGCGACGTGCCATTGCAGCGACAGTTCCATGCGCTTGACGCCGCGGCCCTTGATGGTGTCCGCCACGATCAGCTGCGGCTGGCCGGCGCCGGCCGGCGCCAGCTTGCCCAGCGCGCCGAGGATGGCGTCGAAATCGTGCCCGTCGATGCGCTGCGTCGCCCAGCCGAACGCGGCGAAGCGCTGCTCGATCGGCTCGATGCCCATCACCGCCTCGGTCTGGCCGTCGATGCACAGCTGGTTGCGGTCGACGATGGCGACCAGGCCTTGCAGCTTGAAGTGACTGGCGGCCATGGCGGCCTCCCAGATCTGGCCCTCCGCCAGCTCGCCGTCGCCCAGCATGCAATAGACCCGGTAGCTGCGCTTCTGCGCGCGCGCCGCCAGCGCCATGCCGACCGCGATCGACAGGCCGTGGCCGAGCGAGCCCGACGAGAAGTCGATGCCCGGAATGTGCTTCATGTTCGGATGATCGCCGAAATCGCTGCCGAGCTTGGTGTAGTTGTCGAGCTTGCTGGCTGGGTAGTAGCCGAGATCGGCGAGGATCGGATAGAGCCCGATCGCCGCGTGGCCCTTGCTCAACACGAAGCGGTCGCGGTCCGGCCAGTCAGGGTCCTTCGGATCGAGCCGCAGATGCGCATAGTACAGCGCGGCGAACAGCTCGGCCGCGGAGAACGTCGAGGAGTAGTGGCCGGCGCCGCAGATGCGCGCGAGTCGCAGGGTCTCCAGACGCACGAACATCGCGCGATCCGCCAGCTGGGCGCGTGAGACGTTGTGCCCGCGCTTGCCGGCCACCACGTTCATCTGGCCTCCTCCGCCTCGCGCAGCTCTCGTTCCTGCAAATAGGCGAGGAACTTGCTGCCGCCCTCAATGAGGTCCTGGCGGACGCCCTCGCACAAAGCTTCGGCGTCGCGCTTTCGCATCGCACGCAGCATGTACACGTGCTGGTGCTCGCGCGCGTAGGTCGGATGACCTTCGGGATAGAGGTAGTTCAGCATCGGGCCATGCTGGATCCACAGATTCTCGATCATGCCGATCAGCGCCGGCATCTTCGACAGGCGATAAAGTCCGAAATGAAAGTCGAAGTTGGCGCGCACCGCAGTCTCGTAATCCTTCGCTGCTTCAGCCGCGACCAGCTTGCCATGCATGCGCTCGAGCAGGTCGATGTCGCTCTCGGTGATGTGCTCCAGCGCGCGCCGCGCCGCCAAAGGCTGCAGCAGCAGGCGGATCTCGCGCCGCTCCATGTATTCCGCCACCGACAGCTTGCGCACGCGGTAGTAGGAGTGCGTCTTGGCCTCGACCGCGCCATCGCGGATCAGCTGGAAGATCGCTTCGCGGATCGGAGTCTCGCTGGTGCCGAAGGCCTGCGACAGCTCGCTGATGCGCAGCCGCTGGTGCGGCTTGAAGATGCCGCGCATCAGGCGGTCGCGCATCTGGTGATAGACCCGGTCGGTCCGGCTCTTGCCGTCGACCTTGTCCAGGTTCACCCCGGCCAGCGGCAGATCGTTGTCGACAGGCGCGAGCACGGTGTGCATGGGTCCTATCCGAATTGCCGCGCGACCTCGGCCATTGCCGCATCGGTCGCATCCAACGTGCGATCGATGTCGGCTGCCGTGTGGGCCGCGCTCAGGAACATGGTGTGGGTGGCGTGCATGTAGACACCGCGCTTCAGCGCCTCGCTGCAGAACAGCCAGCCTTTCTTGCGGTCGGCATCGTCGTCGAACAGGATCACCGGCATCTGCGCCGGCCCGCTCTGCTGCAGCTTGACGCCGTGCGCCTTGGCCTGGGCGTCGATGCCGTCGCGCAGGCGCTGGCCCATGCGCTGCATGACGCCCACGGCGTCGATCTCCTTCATCTTGCGGATGGAAGCCAGCCCGGCGGCCATCGAGACCGCCCCGCACCAGAAGGAACCGGTTACGAAGATGCGTCCGGCGGCTGCCCGGAACTTGTCGTTGCCCGTCACGGCGCCCAGCGCATAACCGTTGGCGATCGCCTTGGACCAGGCGGTCAAATCAGGCTTCACGCCAACCAGCTCCCAGCTGCCACCCATGTGCAGGCGGAAGCCGGCGCGCACGTCATCGACGATCAGGGCCGCGCCGCTCTTGTCGCAGATGCGCCGCGCCGCCTGCGCGAACTCGCGTGTCGGCGCTTCGTGCGTCTTGCCGAGATCGTGCTTGAAGGCGGACACGAATACGCCCGCGAGATCGTCGCCTGCGTCCGCAGCCGCGCGCTCCAGACTGGCGACGTCGTTGAAGTCGTAGCGGATCAGGTGCACGCGATCCTCGGCGGTCGCGCCGTTCGGGTACGGATTGCACCACGGCACCGCGCCGTGATAGGCGCCGTTCGCCACCAGGATCTTGCGCTTGCCCGTCGCCTCGCGCGCGATCATCGCGCAGGTGGTGGTCGCGTCCGACCCGTTCTTCTGGAACATCGCCCAATCGGCGTGAGCGACCGTCTCGACCATCAGCTCCGCCAGCTCGACCAGTCGAGCACTCGGACCGTTGAAGATGTCGCCCTGCGCGCGCTGCTCATCCGCGGCGCGGTTGACGTCGGCATCGTTGTAGCCGAGCAGCATCGGACCGTAGGCGCACATGAAGTCGACATATTCGCGGCCGTCGACGTCCCACAGGTGGCAGCCCTCGGCGCGCGCGAAATATTGGGGGTAGGCGGCAGGGATGCGGGCGACGTTCATATGGCCCCACATGCCATTCGGGATCACTCGCTGCGCACGGTCGCGCAAGGCGGCGTCGACGGAATTGTGCATGCGGTCCAATGCCGATCCCCCTGATATCGCGACCGTTTGCGGCGCTAAGGCCCCGTCGATCGTCGAAGATATATCCTATATGGCTCACGATCCTATATGCTATATCCTCTGGCGAAAAGGGGAAAAGTGGCGCCATGAGCAACGAGCCGCTGCTGCTGGGAGGCATCTCCGACGATTTTACCGGCGGGCTGGAGCTGGCCTCGATGATGGCGCGCGACGGCCTGCGCACTCGGCTGCTGACCCGGTTGGCGCGGCCGAGCGACCTCGCCGATCTCGACGTCGCGGTGATCGCGCTGAAGAGCCGGATCGCCGCCGCCACCAAGGCGGTGCGCGATTTCGCCAAGGCGGCGGATGTCCTCACCAAGCGTGGCGTGCGCCAGGTCTTCTTCAAATACTGCGCCACCTTCGATTCGACGCCGCGCGGTAATATCGGGCCCTGCGCCGACTATCTGGCCGACCGCCTGGTCGCGGACTTCACCGGCTTCTGCCCCGCCTTCCCCGATGTCGAGCGCAAGGTCTATCGCGGCTACCTGTTCTGGGCCGACCAGCTGATCTCGGAATCGCCCAAGCGGCTCGATCCGCTGACGCCGATGCGCGATCCCAACCTGGTACGGGTGCTGCAGGCCCAGACCTCGCACAAGGTCGGCCTCATCCGGCACGAAGATCTGCAGGCCGACCTGCCATCGCGGCAGGCGGGCGTGAACGCGCTCAAAACCGCCGGCGTGCGCTATGCGATCTGCGATGCCGTCAGCAACGACGACCTGAAGCGCATGGCGGAGATCTGCGTCGATTGGCCATTGATGACCGGCGGTTCCTCGGTCGCCGAGTACTATCCGGAACTGTGGCGCGCGCGGGGCTTGGCCGGCGCGCCCAAAGCGCCGGTCGATCTGCGCCCGATTGCCGGGCCGGCGGTGATCCTGGCCGGCAGCTGCGCCGAACAGACCGCCGCCCAGATCGCGCATTTCGGCAAATCGCACCCGGTGCATGCGCTCGATCTGCTGGCGGTCGCGGCCCAGCCCGAGCTGGTGGCCCGCGCCCTCGACCAGGCGCGCAGGCAGCTGGCGCACGGCTCCATCGCCGTCGCCGTGTCGGCGGGCCCCGACGCGGTGGCTGCCGCGCAAAAGCGCTTCGGCCGGCGCGGGGCCGCACGGCGCGCTGAGGAAATTCTTGGCAAGGTCGCGGTCGAGCTGCACCGCCACGGCGTACGCCGGTTCGTGATCGCCGGCGGCGAGACCTCGGGCGTTGTGCTGGAGGCGTTGAAGGTGCGCGCCATGGACATCAGCCCATACCGTGGTCCCGGCACCGCACGCGCCGTGACCTGCGGCGCGGACCCGATCTCGTTCCATCTCAAGCCCGGCAAGCTCGGCAGCATCGACATGCTGGACCAGGCCGCCGCCGACCAGAGCAAAGCCGCATGAGTGAGACAGCGATCCGCGCCGCCATCGTCGAGGTGAATGCCGAGCTGGAGCGGCGCGGCATGAACGTGTGCTCCACCGGCAATATCAGCGTGCGGTGGAACGACGGCATGCTGATCACGCCGGCCGGTTGCCGGGTCGAGACCCTGGCGCCGGAGCACATCGTCTTCACGCGGTTCGACGGGACCTGGGACGGCCCGCTGCGCCCGTCCTCCGAACAGGCAATGCATCGTGCGGTTTATCAGCATGCGCCGGCGGCTAAGGCGGTGGTGCACAGTCACGCGGATAATTGCGTCGCGCTCTCCACCTTCCGCAAGCCGATCCCCGCCTTCCACTACATGATCCAAGGCTTCGGCGGCATGGAAGTGCCGTGCGTGGACTATCATCCGTTCGGCTCCGAGGAGCTGGGCGAAGCCGCCGGCAAGGCGCTGGCGGAGCGCACCGCTTGCCTGCTGGCCAATCACGGCATGCTGGCGCGTGGCGCGACCTTGCTGGCGGCGTTCGAAGCGGCGCTGAAGCTGGAAGCGCTGGCGCGGCAATATTTGCTGGCCAGCAGCTTGGGCGCGCCGACGCTCCTGACCGCCGAAGAATGGGTCACGGTGCAGCAGCAGTATCGTACCTACGGCAAGGCCCAGGCGCTCGACCGCCAGCCGCGCTGGCAACTGCCCTAGGCGGCCGCGATGGAGATCAGCGGCAAGACTAAGATTATGTTCATCCTGGCGGACCCGGTGGCGCACATCCGGGGCAGCGTGGTGCTGACCCGGGAGCTGCGCGCGCTCGGCCACGACATCGCAATCTCGCCCTTGCACGTGAAGCCGGCCGACCTGGAAGCGACGGTGCGGGCCATCCGCGGGTTTCACAACGTGGTGGGCTTTGGCATCACCATTCCGCATAAGATCGCGATCTGCCGGTTCATCGATGAGCTGCTGCCGCAGGCCAGGCTGGTCGGCTCCGTGAATTTCGTGCGGCGCGACGCCGACGGCCGCCTGACGGGCGATAATATCGACGGCGCCGGCTTCATCGACGGCGCCAGCGAAAGCGGCATCGCGTTCAAAGGCAAGCGCGTGCTGCAGATCGGCGCCGGCGGCGCGGGCCGCTCGATCGCCTTTTCCATAGCTGCGGCCGGAGCCACCGCTCTTGGACTCAGCAACCGCACCGAGGCGAAGGCCCGCGATCTCGCCCAGGCCGTGCGTGCCGCCTACCCCCAGTGCGATGCCTTTGCCGCGCCGGCGGACGCGGCCGGCTACCATGCGGTCGTGAATACCACCTCCCTCGGCATGAAACCGGACGACCCGCTGCCGATCGGCGATCCCGCGCATCTGACGCCGGACATGACGGTCTCCGAGATCATCATGTCGCCGGAACTGACGCCGCTGCTGCTGGAAGCGCAGAAGCGCGGTTGCCGGATCAGTCTCGGCAAGTCCATGCTGGAGCACCAGGTGCGGCGCCTCGAGGCTCTGCTCGCTCTCTAGAAATCGGCGCTTCCCATCTACGAAAACACGAAGTCGCCGGCGTTCAACGCTGTGAGTTGAACATTGGCGAAGAGCAAACGATCGTTGTGATCAAGGTCGATCACCACATCGCCATTGTTCTGACGGCTGCGATCGGTCAGATCGTCGAAGCCCGAGAAGAACGCCGAGACATCGACAACATCGCCGCCCGCGGCGGAAAAGTCCGCAATGCTGATCTTGCCGGCGCCGTTCTCGATCAACACGAAATCGTCGCCGTCGCCGAGCAGCAGATCGCCGGCAAGGGTCCCGCCCTTGCCGAAGACGAAATTGTCCGCGCCGTCGCCCAGAACGACATCGCCGACGATGCGCCCGTGGTTGATCACGGTTTCCTCGCCCGCCCCGCCCAGAATTGCAATGCCGGCGCCGCGGATGAGGCCGAAATTCTCCAACCGTGCGGACAGGTCCGCAGCCGGCGCGCCGGCGAACTCCTGCACGTTCAGCTCCACGGCGGCCGAAGCCGCATCCTCGCTGCGGATGAGTCCGGATCGGGTATTTTCCACCACCGCCTGGTCTCCGGACACGATGACACCGGCCGCGCTCACCAGGCCGAGAGCACCGCGGTCGAACACGCCGCCGTCGGTCGAGATCCGCCCGTTGTTGGTGACGTGGTGGCCGTCCCCGAGCACGAACACGCCGGCCGCGCCATCGCCTTCGGTTTCGATCGTGCCGCGATTGACGATGATGCCGTCGAACGCCGGCCTGTACTCAAAGGGTGTCACGCCCAGGAACATCCCGATGCCGAGGTCGCCGTCGGTCGAGATTCGTCCGACATTGACGATCTCGAGATCAGACCCGGTCGTTCCCGGCGGGCCGGAGCCGCCGCCCATGCCCGTTGAAAAAGTCCCGTGCGCGTCGATGAGTCCGGAATTGCGAAGCTGGTGACCGTCGCCAATGCCCAGCATGCCCACGCAGTCGCTGGCTGAGATGCTGATCACGCCGGCATTCACGACCTGGGTGTTCGCGAAGGTCCCGCGCATCGCAAGGCTTGCCGCTGCGTCGATCTCGATCCGGCCGAGATTGAGGGCGAGCGCGTCCTCGCCGATCGCAAACAGCGCCGTCGCATCCGCCTCGCGGGTCGTCAGCTGGCCGGCATTGATCGCCCTGGAATTGTCGCCTACGGCCCCGAGAACGCCCGAGGCCGAAAGGCAGTCCACGCGACCGTAATTCACGACCCAACCGTCGTTGCCCACGCCGACGATCCCCGACGAGAACTCGCCCTCCACCCGAACCGTTCCGTAGTTGGCGATGTGGAAGCGGTCTCCGATCGCAAGGATGCCTTCGGAGAAGAATTCGAAGTCGAGGTGTCCGCCGCGCGTCGTGACCGAGCCGTAGTTTTCGATGCGCGCGTCGTCGCCCAACACCAAGATGCCGACAGCGCCTAGGCCGTTGGTCTCGACCCGTCCGAAGTTGCGGATTGTCACGTCGTCCGCGGCGGCAAAGATGCCCTCGGCAAGGTCGCCGGTTGTCGTCAACTTTCCGAAGTTGAGGACCTGCTCGCCGCCGGCGGATATGAAGAGCGCATCTTCGTCGAAGCCGGCGGTGGATCGATTCTTGAAATTGATGATGGTCATGGAACCCTGCCCGCAAGATATGCCGATGCAAAGGCCGATCAACCAGAGGGTGCATTGTGGCCGCGAGGTGAACAGGGCGCAAGGCCGGAGTCGGTGAGCGGAAGACCGTGGTTCATGTGTCTTGAAAGAATTGGTGGGCCCGGCAGGACTCGAACCTGCGACAACACCGTTATGAGCGGCGCGTTCTAACCACCTGAACTACAGGCCCCCCAGGTAATAATACAAAGACGGGGCGAGAATACCGGCACTAAAGGACTGAAGGCCAGCTTTAAGCTGGCCTTCGTCGCGTCTTACGTATCCAGGAAGCTGCGCAGCTTCCTTGAGCGGCTGGGGTGTTTGAGCTTGCGCAGGGCCTTGGCTTCGATCTGGCGGATGCGCTCGCGGGTGACCGAGAACTGCTGGCCGACCTCTTCGAGCGTGTGGTCGGTGTTCATGCCGATGCCGAAGCGCATGCGCAGCACGCGCTCCTCGCGCGCGGTCAGGGTCGCCAGCACGCGGGTCGTAGTCTCGCGCAGGTTGGCCTGGATCGCGGCATCGAGCGGCAGAACCGCATTCTTGTCCTCGATGAAATCGCCGAGGTGGCTGTCCTCCTCGTCGCCGATCGGCGTCTCGAGGCTGATCGGCTCCTTGGCGATCTTCAGCACCTTGCGCACCTTCTCGAGCGGCATCATCAGCTTCTCGGCCAGCTCTTCCGGGGTCGGCTCGCGGCCGATCTCGTGCAGCATCTGGCGGCTAGTGCGCACCAGCTTGTTGATGGTCTCGATCATATGCACCGGGATGCGGATGGTGCGCGCCTGGTCGGCGATCGAGCGCGTGATCGCCTGCCGGATCCACCACGTCGCGTAGGTCGAGAACTTGTAGCCGCGGCGATACTCGAACTTGTCGACCGCCTTCATCAGGCCGATGTTGCCTTCCTGGATCAGGTCCAGGAACTGCAGGCCGCGGTTGGTGTATTTCTTGGCGATCGAGATGACGAGGCGCAGGTTGGCCTCCACCATCTCCTTCTTGGCGCGCGAAGCTTCGCGCTCGCCCTTCTGGATCACGTTGACGATGCGCCGGAAATCGCCGACCGGCAGATGCACGCGGTCCGCCACCAGCGAGATGTCGTTGCGGATGGTCTTGGCATCGTCCTTGTGGTGGGCGAGAAAGTTCTTCCAGCCCTTGGCGGTCAGGCGGCCGAGCTTCTGGAACCACTTGGGGTCCAGCTCCTGGCCGTAATAGTGCTTCAGGAAGTCCTCGCGCGTGACACCCGCCTTCTGGCAGATGCGCAGCAGCTGGCCTTCGAGGCCGATCATCAGCCGGTTGAGGCCGTACATCTCGTCGACCAGCGCCTCGATCCGGTTGTTGTTGAGCCGGATGGCGCGCATCAGGTCGACCATCTCGAGCTTCAGCTTCTCGTAGTTCTTCTCCGAGCGCGGATTGAGGTCCTCGCCCGCCTTGATGGACTCGAGACGCTTCTGCTGAGCCTTCTCCAGCTTCTTGTAGAGCGCGGCGATCTTGTCGAACGCTTCCAGCACGCCCGGCAGCAGCTGCGCTTCCATGGCGGCGAGCGACATGTTCACTTCATCGGCGTCGTCGGGATTCTGGCCATCGCCTTCGGCGGCAGGCTGGCCTTCGGGGGTTTCCTTTTTTTCTTCCTCTTCTTCTTCGGCGGCGAAGGGGTCTTCTCCGGATTCGACCTGCGCCATTTCGGCCTGGCCGGGGCCGCCGCCCATGGTGGCGTCGAGGTCGATGATGTCGCGCAGCAGGATCTCGCCCGCCTTCAGCTTGTCGCGCCAGTCGATGATGTAGCGGTGGGTGATCGGGCTTTCGCCGATGCCGCCGATCATCATGTCGCGGCCGGCCTCGATCCGCTTAGCGATGGCGATTTCGCCCTCGCGCGACAGCAGCTCGACCGAGCCCATCTCGCGCAGATACATGCGGACCGGATCGTCGGTGCGGCCGACCTCCTCGTCGTCGAGGTTGCCGACGGTGCGAGTCTCTTCCTCGGGCGCGTCCTCGGTCTCTTCGGTTTCCTCGTCGGCATCGACGACGTTGATGCCCATCTCGTTGAGCTGGGCCATCATGTCTTCGATCTGGTCGGTCGAGACCTGCTCCGACGGCAAGACCGCGTTGAGCTCGGCGCTGGTGACGAACCCTTTTTCCTTGGCCTTGGCGAGCATCTTGCGCATGGCAGTATTCATGCCATCCATCAAGGGCTCGGCGCCTTCCTCGCGCGGCTTGTTCGCATCCTGCTTGGGCTGCGGCTTCACTGCCATCTCAACACCTGCTCCACATCTTGTGTGTCCCGGCCTGTTGAACCCCCGTTCAAGGCCGAAACAAGTCCCCTACTATATGGTCTTGTCCTCACTGCCCCAGCCGGGCACGCGATCTAGGTCGCGCCGCTGGCTTTCGCCTTCCATCGACACTTGGCGCTGGGCCTCGAAGCGCAATAACGCTACATTTTCGGAACCGGGGCTCGCCGGGTTTGCCATCGCCGCTTCCAGGGCCTGAGCCGTCGCCGTCAGTTCCGGTTTCACGCTCAGCCGCTCCCTCAAGACCCCAATCACGTGCAAAAGCCCCTCCTCAGCGGAATTCAATTCCGCCGACGGAAGGGTGAACCTCATGTGGCCCGTGCGCGCAACCAGGGCTTCCAGGGTCCCTGCAAAACCCAGGTCGTTCAAATGGTTCCGAAACCCCTTGGAGTCAAGATGCGGCTGGCCGGCAGCGAGGTCTATAATCGCACCCTTCAAAGAGTCAAGATCACCGCGAGGAAACGCCACCTCACCCACCATCTCACAATGACGGCTAATCAAGTCCGGATGGTTAACAAGGGTAATCAGGATCAGTTCGTAGGCATTGCGCTGAACATTGGCCAGCCCTCGCCTAGCGGCCTCGCCCCCGACCGGCACCAGCGCCTGGCGCCCCGGGAATTTCGACTTTTGGCCGCCAAACTGGCCCTGATTGCCCTGGAAAGCGGGTTTCGGCTGCGGCCGGAACAGTTCGTCGAGCCGGCGATAGGTCTCCTGCCGGTAGGCGTCGGCCACTGATTTATCGGCGATCCGGGCCACCGCCTCGGCCAGATCACGGCGGAATCCAGCCCGCCGCTCCGGCGTATCCAGCGGCCGGTCGGCCAGCACCTGTTGCCACAGCACGTCGACCAAGGGCTCCATCCGCGCCAGTTCGTCGCGGAAGCCAGTGGCGCCCTTGGCCCTGACCAGGGAATCCGGATCCTCGCCCGCCGGCATCCAGGCGAACCTCAAGGACAGGCCCGGTTTCAGCAGCGGGATCGCCCGGTCGGCCGCCCGGGCGGCGGCGCGCTGGCCGGCATTGTCGCCATCGAAACAGAGGATCGGCTCCTGCGCCATGCGCCAGAGCAGGGCGAGCTGGTCCTCGGTCAGCGCGGTGCCGAGCGGCGCGACCGCGTTGCTGATGCCGGCCTGGGCCAGCGCGATCACGTCCATGTAGCCTTCGACCACGATGATCTCGTTGGTCTCGCGCGCGGTCTTCTGCGCGTGGTTGAGGCCATAGAGCACCCGTCCCTTGTGGAAGAGCGGCGTCTCCGGCGAGTTGAGGTATTTCGGCTCGCCCTGATCCAGGATGCGCCCGCCGAACGCGATCGCCTGGCCCTTCCGGTCAAGGATCGGGAACATCACGCGGCCGCGGAACCGGTCGAAGCACGGGCGGCCGTCCTCCGGCTTGATGAGCAGGCCGGCCTCGATCGAGATCGCTTCCGGAATGCCGGCCTTTTCCAGCGCCGCCTTCAGCGCGTGTCCGGTATCGGGGGCGTGACCGAGGCGGAACCGCCGCATCGTGTCATCGCTGAGTTCGCGGCGTTTCAAATACTCGAGGCCGGCGCGCCCTGCGGAGGCGCGCAGCTGCTGCTCATAGAACTTCGCCGCGAACTCGACGGCGCCGCCCAGCGTCGCCTGCCGTTCCGCCCGCTCGCGCTCTTCCGGTGTTTCGCGTGGCACCTGCATGCCAGCTTCGCCGGCGAGCTTCTCGACCGCTTGCGGGAATTCCAGCCCCTCAGAACGCATGACGAAGCCGATGACGTCGCCATGGACGCCGCAGCCGAAGCAGTGGAAAAAGCCCTTGTCCTCGCTGACCGTGAAGGACGGCGTCTTTTCGTTGTGGAACGGGCACAAGCCCGTGGCTTCGCCCCGACCCTTGCGGATCAAGCGCACGCGTCGGCCCACGATGTCGGTGATCGACACCCGGCCGCGCAGCTCTTCCAGGAATCGTGGCGGGAAGGCCATCCGTCAGTCCCAAGTGCCGAGAGAATCGGACGAGTTTAGCGGTTCAGCGCCAAGCAAGGGATATCGCTTGCTTGTGGATAAAGCGAGCCGCCTGTTGATAAGTCGGCCGCTCGGCAGGAAAGCCGGCTTCAGCCCAGCCTCTGCTTCACCTGCGCTCCGACCTTGCCAAAGTCCATGCGGCCGGCATAGCGCTCCTTCAGAGCCGCCATCACCCGGCCCATGTCCTTGATCGAGGACGCGCCCAGCTCCTCCACCACCGCGGCGATCGCGGCGTTGGTCTCACCTTCCGACATCTTCTTGGGCAGGTAGCGCTCGATGATGTTGATCTCGCCCTGCTCCTGGTCGACCAGTTCCTGCCGGCCGCCCTTCTGGAACATCGTGATACTCTCCTGGCGCTGGCGCACCATCTTCTGGAGCAGGTCGATGATCTCCGGCTCGTCCACGCCGTTGGTGATGCCGCGCTCGCGGGCGGCGATGTCGCGGTCCTTGAGGGCAGCCAGGATCAGGCGCAGAGCGGAAGTCGCGCGCTGGTCGCGCGATTTCATCGCCGCCTTCAGGTCGTCGTTGAGGCGCTGCCGCAACATTGGGACTCCAAGAAACAGGGGATCTGGAAAGGCGGGGACACTACAGGATTCTCAGAACTGAAGCAATTTCCGGCAGCCTGTGCTGCAAACTGACTAAACGGTTGAAACATCTACCGTTTTGGCGTCGAAAAAAGCAGGACATTCGCTTGACGGAGCGGGATTCGCGGCTTAGAAACCGGCGATCTTCGCCGATCGTCGAATGGTCGCCGCCTGGGGTTCGCCCCGGGGAGCGGACAAGCGCGCCGGACCGGCAAGGTCCAGCGGCATATTCCACTCAAAGGCCATCGGCATGAGCGCTCCTCAAGCGACCGACCAGACGCACGCGCCAACCGCCCTCTTGATCCTGGGCGACGGAACGGTGCTGAAGGGCCGAGGCCTGGGCGCCGAGGGCAGGGCGGTGGGCGAGGTCTGCTTCAACACCTCGATGACCGGCTATCAGGAGATCATGACCGACCCCTCCTATGCCGGTCAGATCATCAACTTCACCTTCCCCCACATCGGCAATGTCGGCGCCAACGACGAGGACATCGAGACCGTGACGCCGGCCGCGCGCGGCTGCGTGCTGGCCATCGACATCACCGAGCCGTCGAGCTGGCGCGCCACGCAGTCGTTCGATGCCTGGCTGAAGCGCTACAACCTGCCCGCCATCGCCGGCATCGACACCCGCCGCCTGACCCGCCGCATCCGCGACGGCGGCGCGCCCAACGGCGTCATCGTGCATCGCCAGGATGGCAAGTTCGATGTGCCCGCCCTGGTCAAGGAGGCGAAGGCGTGGCCCGGCCTCGAAGGCATGGACCTCGCCAAGGACGTGTCCTGCCGCCAGACCTATCACTGGGACGAAAGCCTGTGGGTGCTCGGCCGCGGCTACGGCAAGCACGCCAATCCCAAGTTCAAGGTGGTCGCGATCGATTACGGCGCTAAGCGCAACATCCTGCGCTGCCTGACCGCCGCTGGTTGCGACGTGACGGTGGTACCGGCGACCGCGACCACCGACGACGTGCTGCGCCACCAGCCCGACGGTGTGTTCCTCGCCAACGGGCCGGGCGATCCCGCCGCCACCGGCGAATATGCCGTGCCGGTGATCAAGGCTCTGCTGAAGCGCGACATCCCGATCTTCGGCATCTGCCTCGGCCACCAGATGCTGGCGCTCGCCTTGGGCGGCAAGACCGAAAAGATGCCGCGCGGCCACCGCGGCGCCAATCACCCCGTCAAGGATTTGACGACGGGCAAGGTCGAGATCACCAGCCAGAACCACGGCTTCTGCGTGGTGCGCGAAAGTCTGCCCAAGGGCGTGAAGGTGACGCACGAGAGCTTGTTCGACGGCTGCGTCGAAGGACTCGAGTTGGAGGGCAAGCCGGTGTTCTCGGTGCAGTACCATCCCGAAGCGTCGCCCGGCCCGATGGACTCCCACTACCTCTTCCAGCGCTTCGTCGAGAAGATGGAGGAGCGGAAGGGATGATGGGATTGGTGGCATGCATCGAGTATGGAGCGCCCCCACCCCAACCCTCCCCCGACTCGGGGGAGGGAGTTCACCGTGCGGCAGCACCAGCAAGAATCCCCTCCCCCAAGTTGGGGGAGGGTCAGGGTGGGGGTTGTCGGTGACTGCGGAAGCAAAGACTCGTCGAACTCAGCCGCGATCCCTTGCGAGTGCGCGCAAGCTCCGTCGCAACTTGACGGACGGTGAGCGAAAGCTGTGGCACTACCTGCGACAGAAGCAGTTGGATGGCTTTCACTTTCGCAAGCAATGTCCGGTCGGCCCATTCATCGCAGACTTTGCCTGCTTGAAGGCAAAGCTCATTGTCGAGGTGGATGGCGGCCAGCATGCCGACAGCGCGACCGACAAGATGCGCGACGCTTGGTTCATCGCACATGGCTATCGCACGCTGCGCTTCTGGAACAACGACGTGCTGCAGAACATTGACGGCGTCTTCTTGACCATCACCGAGGCCTTGGGCCACCTGGAGAAAACCTCGAATGCCCAAGCGCACTGACCTCAAATCGATCCTGATCATCGGCGCCGGCCCAATCGTCATCGGGCAGGCGTGCGAGTTCGACTATTCCGGCGCGCAGGCGTGCAAGGCGCTGCGGCAGGAGGGTTACCGGGTCATCCTGGTGAACTCCAACCCCGCCACCATCATGACTGATCCGGATCTGGCGGACGCGACCTATATCGAGCCGATCACGCCCGACGTGGTCGCGCGCATCATCGCCAAGGAAAAGCCGGATGCGGTGCTCCCGACCATGGGCGGGCAGACCGCGCTCAACACCGCGATGGCGCTGCACCGCTCCGGCAAGCTGAAGGAACTGGACGTCGAGCTGATCGGCGCCAATGCCGAAGCCATCGACATGGCGGAGGACCGCCTGCTGTTCCGCAAGGCGATGGATCGCATCGGCCTCGAGAGTCCGAGGGGCAACCTCGTCTCCAGTCTCGATGAGGCGCTCGATACGCTGGTCGAGGTTGGCCTGCCCGCGGTCATCCGCCCCAGCTTCACGCTCGGCGGCACCGGCGGCGGCATCGCCTACAGCCGTGAGGAATTCATCCGCATCGTCGAAGGCGGCATCAAGGCTTCGCCGGTCGGCCAGGTGCTGGTCGAGGAATCGGTGCTGGGCTGGAAGGAATTCGAGATGGAAGTGGTCCGCGACCGCGCGGACAACTGCATCATCATCTGCTCGATCGAGAACATCGACCCGATGGGCGTGCATACCGGCGATTCCATTACCGTCGCGCCGGCGCTGACGCTGACCGACAAGGAATACCAGTTGATGCGCAACGCCTCGATCGCGGTGCTGCGCGAGATCGGCGTCGATACCGGCGGCAGCAATGTGCAGTTCGCGGTCCATCCGGAGACCGGCCGCCTGATCGTGATCGAGATGAACCCGCGCGTCTCGCGCTCCTCCGCGTTGGCATCGAAGGCGACCGGCTTCCCGATCGCCAAGGTCGCCGCCAAGCTCGCGGTCGGCTACACGCTCGACGAGATCACCAACGACATCACCAAGGTGACGCCGGCCTCGTTCGAGCCGACCATCGACTACGTCGTCACCAAGATGCCGCGCTTCACGTTCGAGAAATTCCCCGGCGCCGAGCAGCTGCTGTCGACCTCCATGAAGTCGGTCGGCGAGGCCATGTCGATCGGCCGCAACTTCCAGGAATCGGTGCAGAAGGCGCTGCGCTCGATGGAAACCGGCCTCACCGGTTTCGACGAGGTCGAGCTGCCGGACAGCAAGGAGGAGATCCTGAAGGAGCTGACGCGCCCGACGCCGGACCGCCTGATCCGCGCGGCCGAAGCGCTGCGTCGCGGCCTGACGGTCGAGGAGATCCACGGCGCCTCGAAGTTCGATCCCTGGTTCCTGCGCCAGATCGAGGGCATCGTCGCCGCTGAAGCCGAGATCAAGGCGAAGGGTCTGCCGCGCGAGCACGCCGGCCTGCTGCGCCTCAAGAAGATGGGCTTCTCCGACGCGCGCCTGGCCAAGCTCTCCGGCATGAAGGCCAAGGAAATCTTCGTCCTGCGCCATCAGGTGAACGTGCGCCCGGTCTATAAGCGCATCGACACCTGCGCGGCGGAGTTCGCATCGGCGACCTCCTACATGTATTCCTGCTACGAGGGCACCGGCTGGACCGGGAACGACTGGGACGTCGCCGAGTGCGAGGCCAACCCCAGCGACCGGCGCAAGGTCATCATCCTCGGCGGCGGCCCCAACCGCATCGGCCAGGGCATCGAGTTCGACTATTGCTGCGTCCATGCCGCCTACGCGCTGCGCGAGGCCGGCATCGAGACCATCATGGTCAACTGCAATCCGGAGACGGTGTCGACCGACTACGACACCTCCGACCGCCTCTATTTCGAGCCGCTGACCGCCGAGGACGTGATCGAGCTGGCGCGCGTCGAGCAGCGCAATGGCACCCTGCTCGGCGTCATCGTGCAGTTCGGCGGCCAGACCCCGCTGAAGCTTGCCGCCGCTCTCGAGGAAGCGGAGATCCCGATCCTCGGCACCTCGCCCGACGCCATTGATCTCGCGGAAGACCGCGAACGCTTCCAGCAGTTGCTCATGAAGCTTGGCCTGCGCCAGCCGGAGAACGGGATCGCGCGCTCGCTGGAAGAAGCAGAAGCGATCGCCGAGCGCATCGGCTATCCCGTCGTGATCCGCCCGTCCTATGTGCTGGGCGGCCGTGCGATGGAGATCGTGCACGAGCCGCAGGCGCTGCGCCGCTACATGCGCACCGCCGTGCAGGTCAGCGGCGACAATCCGGTGCTGATCGACTCCTATCTCGAGGATGCGATCGAGGTCGATGTCGACGCCCTCGCCGACGGCACCGACGTGCATGTCGCCGGCATCATGGAGCACATCGAAGAAGCCGGCATCCATTCCGGCGACAGCGCCTGCGCCTTGCCGCCCTATTCGCTACCGCTGCAGGTGATCGCGGAGATCCGCCGCGAAGCGGTCTCGCTCGCCAAGGGTCTCAATGTCGTCGGCCTGATGAACGTGCAGTTCGCGATCCAGCGCCGCGACATCTACGTGCTCGAGGTCAATCCGCGCGCCAGCCGCACCGTGCCGTTCGTCGCCAAGGCGACCGGCCTGCCGATCGCCAAGATCGCCGCGCGCGTGATGGCGGGCGAGAAGCTCACGGCCTTCAATCTTAACCTCAGCAAGCGCCCGCACATGGCGGTGAAGGAAGCGGTGTTCCCGTTCGCGCGCTTCCCCGGCGTCGACATCATCCTCGGCCCCGAGATGAAATCGACCGGCGAGGTCATGGGCCTCGATTCCAACTTTGCGCGCGCATTCCTGAAGGCGCAGCTCGGCGCCGGCCAGAACCTGCCGCGCTCCGGCGCCGTGTTCGTATCGGTCAAGGACAAGGACAAGCCGGCGATCGTCGAGAGCATGCGCAAGCTGCTGGAGATGGGCTTCGACGTGCTGGCCACGCCCGGCACCGCCGCCTACTTCCGCAACCTCGGCCTTGCCGTCCGTGCCATCAACAAGGTGCACCAGGGCAGCCCCCACATCGTGGAGGCGATGCAGCGCGGCGAAGTGAAGCTGGTGTTCAACACCGTCGCCGGCGCCAAGTCGATCGCCGACTCCTTCGCCTTGAGACGTACCGCCCTGATGGGGGGGATTCCTTACTTTACAACGGTTTCTGGCATCGCTGCCGCCGTTGGCGCGATCGCGGAGCTGAGCAAGGGAGAGCTTGAAGTCGCTCCGCTCCAGTCTTATTTTCTAGCGTCTGACCAACCGGCGGTGCGTTAACCTTTAACGTCGCCGATCCACCACCCACCGGGCGATGCTGCGCTGAAAAGCTAGGCCGCCTGCGGGGGTTTTTTGCTGTTTGGGTATTGAAAGATGACCAAGATCCCAATGACGGCGGACGGCTACGCCCGCCTGGAAGAGGAACTGAGACATTTGAAGGGCGTCGCACGCCCTGAAGTCATTCGCGCCATCGCGGAAGCGCGCGAGCACGGCGATATTTCCGAGAACGCCGAATACCACGCCGCGCGCGAGCGCCAGAGCTTCATAGAAGGCCGCCTTGCCGAGCTCGAGGACAAGGTCAGCCGCGCCGAGATCATCGATCCGGCGACCTTGTCCGGCAAGCAGGTCAAGTTCGGCGCACACGTCACGCTGATCGACGAGGACACCGAGGAGAAGTCGGTCTACCAGATCGTTGGCGAGGACGAGGCCGACATCAAGGCCAAGCGCCTCGCCATCACCTCGCCGCTGGCCCGCGCGCTGGTCGGCAAGTCGGTCGGTGACACGGTCGAGGTGACCACGCCCGGCGGCTCGCGCTCCTACGAGATCTCGAAAGTGGCATTCAAGAAGTGACGACCTGATAGGTCGTCATGGCAAGGCTTGGCCTTGCCGGAGTGATGCCGCAAGCGATTGCGCGACCGCCAGCTGTTCACCACGTCGGCTGGTCGTATCCGCAGGCGCGCGCATATGCCGATGCGCGCAGCGAACGGACATAGGCCTGCCCGGCCGGCGTTTCGAACGCAGCCTGGATGGCCGACTTGTAGATCCAAGCGCCCGCCTTGCGGCTGGTCACGTTCCGTTCGCCCAGGCGCAGTTGCGACACTCCAGCGAAGTCCGCGATTTTCGGAACGAGGCTACTGAGCTGCTCGAACCGCAGGGCGAGAATCTCGACCCAGTCGTTTTCAAGAACGACCCAGCCGCGCTGACGCAACTCCGGCGATGCCAGGGCATCAAGTCCGAAGATCCCGGTGATCTCGGTATCGAACCAGGTGAGAGGCCGAATGCAGGTCTTCACTTCCTGCACCACCACCGGATGATCCGGCCAGCGGTTTTGGGCGATTTCTACCGGACCGTCGCCTTTATCGACACCCGCTGTGGCAATGATGGACGCCAGTTCCGCAGCAAAGTCCTGCACCGCCTGTGCGTCGTCAAGCTCCGCGCCGGCTGCTGCGCCGAGGCGCGCTCGCCGCCAAGTCCGAACATCCGGCAAAACAAATGCGTGCCGCTGAATGAAACTGGAGATGTAGAAGGTCACCGGATCACGAGTCAGCGTGATCACCTTCAACCTTTGTCCATGGTACCGCCGGTGCGTTTGATACCAGCGCACCAGCATGTGGAGCGCGACATTCTGGACGTGATATCGCAGGTCATGCGACGACAGACGGAACGTGAACTCGCTTGTCAGCAGGTGCCCAAACAGCCGTTCCTGGCTCGCTTGCGATAGGCTGTGCGTGTGAAACGCGTTGACGCCGCCCTCGTCGAGCGCCTGCTGGATGGCCAGCGACGCGACCTTGCCCATCTGCAGCACCAGCACGTTCGGTCGATTTCGGTTTCGCGGACGGACAGCGCTGCCGGTGGCGATCAAATACCGCCAGATGTGGCGGAAGCTGCGCTCCGCCTCGCTTAGCTCTGGCGCCGCCACGCGCTGCTCCCGGCGTCCCAGGAGCCGCCCGATCAATCTGCGTGCGCCGAGATTGCGCTTGCTCATGCCGGCCGCTTCGCCAGCGCCAGCGTCACGCCGAGCGCGCACAGGATGGCGCCCGATGTCTGCCGCATGCGCCGGATGATGGCGGGCCGCGCCGCCAGCCGGTCGCGCACCGCCGATGCGGCATACGTCACCACCACATCGACGGTGGTATTGAGGAATACCGAGATCGTCCCCAGCACGATGAACTGAAGCCAGACATGGCCTTCGGACGGCACCACGAATTGCGGGAGGAAGGCGAGGAAGAACGCTGCCGTCTTCGGATTAAGCGCCTCGACGATCACGCCCTCCTTGAACGCCTTGCGCATCCCCATCGCCGGCCCGTTGCCGAGTTCCGGCGCCGCGCCGGCTTCGCGCCAGGTCGTGATGCCGAGGTAAACCAGATAAAACGCGCCGACGATCTTGAGCGCGGTGAAAGCCTCCGCGCTTGCCATCACGATCGCCGAGACACCGATCGCGCCCGCGATGATATGCACGAACCCGCCGAGCCCGGTGCCGAAGCTGGAGGCCAGCCCCTCGCCGCGCCCGCCCGCCAGCGTGCGTGCCGCCACATAAAAGATTCCCGGGCCCGGCATCAGCGCCAGCACCCCGGCGGCTGACAGGAACAATATGAAATGCCACATATCGAACATCGACGGCTCCTCTTGCTGCTGCCGACCATAATGATTGGAGCGCCGCATGGCGATTCGCAACTTCACCGACCTGGCCTATTCCAAATCGGTCAAGGCGATGCAGCAGCATCTCGGCGCGCGCGACCGCAACGAGGAGCTGGCGCGCGAGCCGCGCAACACTGAGGTAACCGATGGCCTCAGCGCCTATCTGGCTGAGCGCACCTCGATCCTGCTGGCGACCGCCGCGAAATCCGGCTGGCCCTACGTGCAGCATCGCGGCGGACCGAAGGGCTTCGTGCACACCCTCGACCGGCACACCCTCGCTTTCGCCGACTATCCCGGCAACAAGCAATACATCACCCTCGGCAATCTCGCTGAGAATCCCAAGGCGACCATCCTTGCAATCGATCATGCCCAGCGGCAGCGCGTGAAGATCTGGGGCGAGGCGGCACTGGTCGAGGACGACCGCGAGCTGCTGGACGCGCTGATGCCGGAGGGCAGCGCCGTCTATCTCACGCGCGCGATCCGCTTCCGTGTGCTTGCCTGGGACATCAACTGCCCCAGCCACATTCCGCAACTCTTCACCCTGGAAGAGGTCGAAGCGGCGAGCGCTGCCATGCTGGCGCGCATCGTCGAGCTCGAGGCGCAGCTGGCGGAGCGCTAGGCGCGCTTGCGGGTGGCGGGCTTCTCTTCGAGATCGATCGGCACGCCCGGCTCGTGCTTGCTGCAGCGGATGGCAAGCGCGGATTTGACGTGGCTGACGTTGGGAGCCGGCGTGAGCTGGGTGGTGAGGAAGCGCTGATAATCGTCCCAGTCGTGCGCCACCACCTTCAGGATGAAATCGGTCTCGCCCGCCAGCATGTGGCACTCGCGCACATGGGGCCAGGACCGCACCAGCTCCTCGAACGCCTTGAGGTCGGTCTCCGCCTGGCTGACCAGCCCGACGTGGGCGAAGATGGTGACGCCGAATCCCATTGCCTCGGCGTTGATCTCGGCGTGATAGCCTTTTATGAAGCCGGCCTGCTCGAGCGCCCGCACGCGGCGCAGGCAGGGCGGCGCGGAGATTCCGGCGCGCTCGGCCAGATCGACGTTAGTCATCCGGCCATCGGTCTGCAGGTCAGACAGGATGCGAAGATCGATTCTGTCCAGTTTGGCGCGCCGCATAATCGATCTCCCCGATTTTGTTTGGACCTTTTGAAATTATATTACCCGCGCAACTTTCCTTCGCCAAGCGATTCCGCACGCCCCCTCCCAGGCCTATGCGACGGAGGCATTAACTTGTGCCAGGCCGCACCCCACCTTATGTTGGAGACTTGCTTGAAACGCATAGCTTCGGATTCGCTGAATGGCCGCCACCGCCCCTAAAGAGATTCGCACCAAAGTCCTGATCATCGGCTCCGGTCCCGCCGGCTATACCGCCGCGATTTACGCTGCCCGCGCCAGCCTGAAGCCGGTCCTAGTGCAAGGCATGGCCCCCGGCGGCCAGATGACCATCACCACCGATGTCGAGAACTACCCCGGCTTCGCGGACGTGATCCAAGGCCCCTGGCTGATGGAGCAGATGGAGGCCCAGGCCCGCCATGTCGGGACCGAGCTCGTCTCCGACACCATCGTCGACGTCGACCTGACCCGCCGGCCATTCCGCGCGACAGGCGATTCCGGCGATGTCTACGTGGGCGAGACCCTGATCATCTGCACCGGCGCCCAGGCGCGCTGGCTCGGCCTGCCGTCGGAGAAGAAGTTCCAGGGCTTCGGCGTCTCGGCCTGCGCCACCTGCGACGGGTTCTTTTTCCGCGGCAAGGAAGTGGCGATCGTCGGCGGCGGCAACACCGCGGTTGAGGAGGCGATCTATCTGACCAACCACGCCACCAAGGTTACGCTGGTCCATCGCCGCGACAGCTTCCGCGCCGAGCGCATCATGCAGGAGCGGCTGTTCGCCAATCCCAAGATCGAGATCGTCTATGACAGCGTGGTCGAGGAAGTGCTGGGCGGCGGCGAGCCGGCCGGCGTCACCGGCGTGCGCATCCGGAACCTGAAGACCAACGAGGCGCGCGAGCTGAAGGTCGACGGCCTGTTCGTCGCGATCGGCCATGACCCGGCGACCCAGCTGTTCAAGGGCAAGCTGCCGCTCGATCCCGAAGGCTACATCGTCACCGCACCGGACAGCACCGCGACCTCCGTCCCGGGCGTGTTCGCCGCCGGCGACGTGAAGGACAAGATATTCCGCCAGGCGGTCACCGCCGCCGGCATGGGCTGCATGGCGGCGCTGGAAGCCGACAAGTTCCTGGTGAAGAACGAGAGCCATTCTTCCGCGGCGGCGGCCGAATAGCATGAGCGGCGCGGCGACACCATGATGGATTGGGACAAGCTCAGGATCTTTCATGCGGTCGCCGAGGCGGGCAGCTTCACTCACGCCGGCGAGACGCTGAATCTCAGCCAGTCGGCCGTCTCGCGACAGATCAGCTCGCTCGAGGAAAGCCTCAATGTCTCGCTGTTCCACCGCCATGCGCGCGGCCTGATCCTGACCGAGCAGGGCGAGCTGCTGTACCGCACCTCGCACGAGGTGTTCTCCAAGCTCGCGATGGCGGAAGCGCAGCTGGCGGAGAGCAAGGACCGGCCCAAGGGCCAGCTCAAGGTGACGGCGACCCAGGCTTTCGGATCATCGTGGCTGACGCCAGTCCTCGGCGAGTTCATCGAGCATTACCCCGACGTCCAGGTCGACCTGGTGCTGGAAGACCGCGAGCTCGACCTCTCCATGCGCGAGGCCGACGTCGCCATCCGCATGCAGCCGCCGCGCCAGCCCGAGCTGATCCAGCGCCACCTGATGACGGTGCATCTGGGCTGCTACGCCTCGCCGACCTACATCAAGCGTCACGGCATCCCCAAGACGCCGGACGAGCTCGACCAGCACCGCATCATCGTCTATGGCGAAGACACCACCAGGCCGCCAGTGCCGAACGTCGACTGGCTGCTGCGCGCCGGCAGCAAGAAGGACCACCAGCGCAAGCCGATCCTGCGCGTCAACAGCACCTATGCGATCCTGCGCGCGGTGCAGAGCGGCCTCGGCATGGCATCGCTGCCGGAATTCATGACGCTTGAATCGTCGGCGCTGGTGCGCGTGCTGCCGGAACTGCAGGGCCCGCGCATCGACGCCTATTTCGTCTATCCGGAAGAGCTGCGCAATTCGAAGCGCATCCAGGTCTTCCGCGACTTCCTCCTGCGCAAGGTCGCCGAAAGCAAGATGGCGCCGTAGCGGCGTCAGGCGCGCTGCGGCCGCGGTCGCAAGTCTTCCACCCCCACAAGTTGTCGCAGATGCCGGTCATGCAAACGGCTGAGCAGTGCAAGCGCCGCGACCGCGCCGATCAGCGCGCAGAACATGTCGGACTGGGTGTCCCAGGGATCTCCCTGGGTGGCCAGAAAGGCATCGGCGCCCGCACCGAGGATGAGTGCGCTCCACCATTCGATCAGCTCGAAGAAGGCGCTGAAGGCGAGGCACATGGACACCACGATGACCGGAATCCAGCGGCTGCCGGCGAGGGGCGAGCGCCGCACCAGGATCTCGCGCGCCAGAATCGCCGGCACGAAGCCCTGCGCGAGGTGCCCGAGCCGGTCATAGTGATTGCGAGTCAAGTCGAACAGATCCGCGAACCAGAAGCCGAGCGGGACCTGCGCATAGGTGTAATGACCGCCCAGGATCAGGATCAGCGCATGGGCAAACAGCAGCCGATACAGCAGCGGCGTGAGCGGAAAGCGCCCGTACGTTGCAATCAGGATGGGCAGCGCGATCACCACCCATGACACTTCCATGGCCCAGGTCATGCGATCGTGCGGCGCGATTGCGCTGTAGACCAGGGCGGCAATCGTGATCGCCAGCAACACCCAACGCTCGATCGATCCGCTCACGTTCGTCGCCATGCGCTCCCCCCCTTTGGCGCGTCGATCGAGCCTAGCGCCGCCCTCGCATCGCGTCGGCGACCTCCCGGGCGCGCGCATCCTGCTTGGCGGAGTTGACGGCCAGAACCGCGTGCAGCACCGCGATGCCCCATAGGATCACGAACGGTGCGCCGGGGAGCACGATGAAGAGAATGCCCAGCACGATCGCCAGCACGCAGATGATGAAATTGAAAATCGCTTGGAAGATCTTCCCATAGATCAACAGCGCCAGCGGCGGCAGAAAGATCGCGACAAGATAGATCATGGACGCTCCTGGGGCCCTCGGTGTGGTCGATTCGTGGTTAAGTTCTAGATAATCGCACGTCCTGCCGACTGCCAGGGGTATTGCCGATTCGACGGAGTCGCCGACGATTCGCCGGAATTTACACTGACTCGCATGGCTCTCCGTGCCCCTCTAAACACCTGTAGGGTAAGAATAAAACAGCTATGCAGCATGCGCATGCAACATATGTGCATTTTTGGCTAGTCGCCGAGTCGGTTCATTCCCTATTGTGCAACTGTGTTGGTCAGCAACACTGTTGCAGGTTTACAACGGTTGCCGACCCGAAGAGTTTCGGAGCCTTGATTGCTCCAGTCAGAATACCTAGGTGCAACGCTTAGGTATGAGGGTCTTCGGATCCTACGTCTCCCAGACGTAAAGCCTCCCTGTTTAACTTGCCGGGTCTTCGGACCCGGCAATTTTTTTGTGCGCGCTGTTCCTGTCAGGCTGCGTAGAGCGTGGTCGGCTCCTCAAAACCCTTGAGTTCGCGCTGTTGAGGTCGGCTGCCGGCCAGTTCGGACTGGGCGCGCTCGTAAACCGCTTGCGTCACCAGGATTTCACCGGCTGCCGCCGCCGACTGCGCCCGCGACGCGAGATTCACGACCGTCCCGATCGCCGTCAGGTCGCGATGCGACCGGCCGAATTCCCCGAAGCTGAGCTCTCCGCAATGGATTCCAATGCCGACCCCGAGCTCCGCGCGGGCGAGGCCGAGCTCTGCGCACAGCATCTCCCGCCTGGCGTTCCAGCGCCGCTGGATGTCCTGCGCCACGAGCACCGCCTGCCTCGGGTGGTCGCCCTGTCGGATCGGGAAGTTGAAAATGGCCATGACGGCATCCCCGATCGTCTTGTTGAGCAGCCCGTCATGTTCCCAGATCGCGTGTGCGCACTCGTCATAAAAGGCATCCAGCAGTCCTGAGACGGCTTCCGACGACTGGGATTGCGACAGGCTGGTGTAACCACGGAGATCCGCGAACAGGATGGTCGCATCGATCGTGATCTTCCGGGCCTTCATCACCTTGGTGAACATCAGCTCGCAGATCGTGCAGGTATTGGGATTCATCCGGCTTGGCCGTATGCCGAACAGGCGGAACGGCACCGAGAACACGCCATGCAAGGGCACCGGCACATGCATCTGCTGCCAGCAGCCCTTGCAGATTTTCGCGTGATGCGGCGTCACGAGCGTCTTTCTCGACCGGAGACTTCCATTGACGGCTACTGGATCCCGATCGAATTGAAGAAGCGCACGACGCGCGCGATGGCGTCGGTAACGTCCGGCGAATGGGTGACCTCGTCGAGCGCCTCAGTCGAGGATTTCATGACGGCCTGGTCCGGCTTCGGCGCCTTCACCTCCTGCTCAAGGGCGGAGATGTGGCCGAGGATGTCGCTGAGCTCGTCTTCGGAAAAGCCGGCCTCGCGCACTTCCTTGCGGAAGCGCGTCAGGGCCACAATAGCTTTCTCGCGGTGGTCGTCTTTCATGAGCAAGGGCTCCGCACGCAGCCGGTGATGGCGACCAGTCTACACCGGATTTGCGCGGGGCAAGAGCCTCACATGAACAGCTTCTCGCCCTGCAGGTTGGCGTAGAGCGGCGCCACGAACTCGGCATAGCCGTTGTAGAGCAGCGTCGGCCGCGGCTCGTCGTTGCCGAGCAGACGCTCGTTGGCCTGGCTCCAGCGCGGATGCGGGACCTCCGGGTTGACGTTGGCCCAGAAGCCGTATTCCGCCGGCTGCAGCGCCTGCCAGAAATTCACCGGCCGCTGGTCGGTGAAGGTGATCTTCACCAGCGCCTTGCCCGACTTGAAGCCGTATTTCCACGGCAGCGCGATGCGCAGCGGCGCGCCATTCTGCTTGGGCGCCGGCTTGCCGTACATGCCGGTCACCATGAAGGCGAGATCGTTGTTGGCTTCCTCGATGGTCAGGCCCTCGATGTAGGGCCAGGGATAGAACGGCCCCTTCTGCTCCGGCGCGACCTCGGGGTTCATGAAGGTCTCGAGTCGCAGATACTTCGCCTCGGCCTTCGGCTCGACCAGCTTCACCAGTTCCTTCAGCGCGAAGCCGCTCCACGGCACTGCCATCGACCAGGTCTCGACGCAGCGATGGCGATAGAGCCGCTCTTCCAGCGGCATCTTCTTCATCAAATCGTCGATGCCGATCTGCATCGGCTTGCCGACCATGCCGTCGATGGTCAGCACCCAGGGCCGGACCGGCAGCGCCTGCGCCTTCTCGTGCAGATTCTTGCCCGAGCTGAATTCGTAGTAGTTGTTGTAGGTGGTCGCCCACTGCTCATCCGTCACGTCGCGGTCGAGCTTGTAGGTCTCGTTGCGCTTGAAGGGATAGAGCGCGGTCGAGGGATCGGGCGCGGCCGGCGCGGCATTGGCTTCCGCCTGCGCTTCCTGCTTCTCGTCGCACGCCGACAACGCCGTCATGGCGCCGATCGCGGCGCCGGTGACCAGGAACTTGCGCCGGTTGAAAAAGACATGCTCCGGCGTCGCGAGGCGTTCCGGAATTTCCCACCCGCGCTTCACTTTGATGAACATGAGGAATCACTCCCTCGAAACAGAGGCTCGCAGCCGAAAAAGACAATGGGCGGCGGAGCCGCCCATCGCAAGTCACAATGGATTGAAAGACTTGGGGATTGAGAGATCGGGCTATTTGCTGAGCAGAGACCGCAGCATCCATGCCGTTTTTTCATGGATCTGCAGTCGCTGGGTTAGCAGGTCCGCGGTCGGCTCGTCGCCAGCCTTCTCGGCCGACGGGAACACCGCGCGCGCCGTGCGGGCGACCGCTTCCTGGCCGTCGACCAGCTGCCGGATCATTTCCTCTGCCTTGGGCGTACCAGTCTCTTCCTTGATCGAGCTGAGCTTGGCGTAGGCCGCGTAGGAGCCCGGCGCCGGATGGCCGAGGGCACGGATGCGCTCGGCGATCGCGTCGACCGCCAGCGCCAGCTCGTTGTATTGCGTCTCGAACATCAGATGCAGGGTGTTGAACATCGGCCCTTCCACGTTCCAGTGGAAGTTATGGGTCTTGAGATAGAGCGTGTAGGTATCCGCCAGCAGCTTGCTGAGCCCGTCCGCGATATTCTTGCGGTCCTTCTTCGAAATGCCGATGTCGATGTCCATGGATTCACCTGTCCGATTGGGGGTGCGCGGCATTATTGCGCACCCGCTTCGCCGCCAGCAAGGGATTTAGAACTGTTACAAACAGCTGCGGCGTCGTGCCGCCGCAATCCGCTCCTTTCCCTCCGTCATCACCGGGCCGACGCGAAGCGGCGAGACACGGTGATCCAAATTTCTATCCGACACGCTGACGTGCACTTGGATTGCCGGGTCAAGCCCGGCAATGACGGAAAGAGGGAACGAGGCGGTGCCTCTATTTCAGCGCCTGGCAGGCGCGGATGATGCGGGTGCAGGCTTCGCGCAGGGCCTCGGTCGAGGTCGCGTACGAGATCCGGAAGAACGGCGACAGGCCGAACGCCGAGCCCTGCACCGCCGCGACGCCTTCGGCCTCCAGCAGGTAGGTGACGAAATCGTCGTCGGTCTCGATCCGCTTGCCCTGAGGCGTCGTCTTGCCGATCGCGCCGGCGCAGGACGGATAGACGTAGAACGCGCCTTCCGGCTTGTGGCAGCGGAGGCCCGGCGCCTTGTTCAGCATCTCCACCACCATGTCGCGGCGCGCCTTGAAGCTCTCGTTGTGCTGCGGGATGAAATCCTGCGGGCCGTTCAGCGCTTCGACCGCCGCGGCCTGCGAGACCGAGGACGGGTTGGAGGTCGACTGCGACTGCATCTTGGCGATCGCCTTGATCAGCGCGACCGGGCCGCCGCCATAGCCGATGCGCCAGCCGGTCATGCAATAGGCCTTGCTGACGCCGTTCACGGTCAGCGTGCGGTCATAGAGCTTCGGCTCCACCTCGGCCGGAGTCGAGAATTCGAAGCCGTCATAGACCAGGTGCTCGTACATGTCGTCGGTCATGACCCAGACATGCGGATGCTTCAGCAGCACGTCTGTCAGCGCCTTCAGCTCAGCGCGCGTGTAGGCCGCGCCGGTCGGGTTCGAGGGCGAGTTCAGAATCACCCACTTGGTCTTGGGCGTGATCGCCTTCTCGAGATCCTCGGCGCTCAGCTTGAAGCCCCTGTTCTCGCCGCATGGCACGATCACCGGCTTGCCTTCGCACAGCAGCACCATGTCGGGATAGGAAACCCAGTACGGCGCCGGGATGATGACCTCGTCGCCGGCGTTCAGCGTCGCCGCCAGCGCGTTGAACAGCACCTGCTTGCCGCCGGTGCCGACCGTGATCTGCTCCGGCTTGTAGTCGAGGTTGTTCTCGCGCTTGAACTTGGCCGAGATCGCCTTCTTCAGCGCTTGGGTGCCGTCGACATCGGTGTATTTGGTGTCGCCGGCCATGATCGCCTTGATCGCGGCCTGCTTGACGTTGTCCGGCGTGTCGAAGTCAGGCTCGCCCGCGCCGAGCCCGATGACGTCTCGGCCGGCCGCCTTCAGCTCGCGCGCCTTGCTGGTGACGGCGATGGTGGGCGACGGTTTGATGCGGTCCAGACGCTCGGCGATGAAGGCCATGATCGCTCTCGGCAGGTGGTGGAAAGGCGGGCGGGACCATACTTGCCGACGCCCTTTCACGCAACGCCGAATCCTGCATTTCAGGCCCGCGCCACCGCAACATGTACCGTTACACTCAGGCCGTACGGCGTGCTGCAAACACGCTGAGGGCCACCCCGCCCGCCACCGCCCAGGTGCTCCAGTTGACCGCTTCGCCCAATAGCAGCGACGCCAGGCCCAGCCCGGCGAAGGTCTGAAGCAGTTGCAGCTGCCCGACCCGCGCCGCGCCGCCCAGCGCCAACCCGCGGTACCAGAACAGGAATCCGACGAACATCGAGAACGCCGAGACGTAGGCGAAGCCCGCCCAGGCCGAAGGGGGCGTGGCGGCCAGGTCCGCCGGCCACAGCGCGATCGTGGCGATGCCCGTCACCGGCAGCGACAGCACCAAGGCCCAGGAGATCACCGCCACGCTGCCCAGCCGGCGCGCCAGCTTTCCGCCGACCGCATAGCCCATGCCGCAGGCGACGATGGCGGCCAGCATCAGCAGGTCGGCCGCCTCGAAGGTAAGCCCGCCGGAGAGCCAGGCGTGGCCGGCGACCAGCGAAGAGCCCAGAACCGCGAACAGCCAGAACAATGGCCGCGGCCGGTCCTGCCCGATCAGCGTCGCGAACCCCGCCGTAGCCAGCGGCAGCAGTCCGACGAAGGGGATCGCATGGCTCGACGGCACGAACTTCAGCGTCAGCGCGGAGAACAACGGGAAGCCCACGACCACGCCGAGCGCCGTCCAGACCAGGTCGCGCCAATCCCGCCGCGACGGCAGCGGCGCACGCAGGATTAGCAGTGCCGCCACCGCCAGCAGCCCGGCGATCAGCGCCCGCCCCGCCGTCACGAACCACGGATCGAGCGCCGCGACGGCCATCCGCGTCGCCGGCAGCGAGCCGGAGAAGATCAGCATCCCAGCCATCCCGTGCGCCCACGCGGCCCAGTCGCTGCTGCGGTTCTCGCTCGCAACACTGATCGTCACATCGCACTCCGACCTAGTTCCTCCTCCCCCGACACGAGGGAGGGTTGGGGTGGGGGAAGCGAGCGAAGGTTGTCGGTCGCCGAAGCGTGGCTTCCCCCTCCCTACCCTCCCCCAACGTGGGGGACGAGGACTCGCCAACCCAGACACAGATGCATTACAATTCTACAAACTGTACTGGTACGGATATCATGACAATTGTGATGCCCACCCTGACCGAGAAGATCGGCGCGGCCATCCTGGCGCGGATCGAGGCGCGCACCCTGGCGCCGGGCGCTCGCCTACCCTCGATCCGGACCGCCGCCGGCGAGTTCGGCGCCAGCAAGTCCACCATCGTCGAGGCCTATGACCGCTTGGTCGCCTCCGGGCACATCCAGGCGCGCCGCGGCTCGGGCTTCACCGTGACCGGCCGGCGCGCGACGCCCAGCCTGCAGGAGCTGGCGCCCAAGCTCGATCGTGCCATCGATCCGGTCTGGGTCGCGCGCCAATCGCTCGAGACCGAAGAGCGCGCCTTGCGCCCCGGATGCGGCTGGTTGCCGGAAAGCTGGTTGCCGGAAGCCGATCTGCGCCGCGCCCTGCGTGGCGTCGCGCAGGCGCCGCACGCCAAGCTGCTGGAATACGGCCACCCGCTCGGCTACCTGCCGCTGCGCCAGGCGCTGCACGCGCGGCTCGCCGAGCTGGAGATAGACGCGCCACCGACCCGCATCCTGCTGACCGACGGTGGCACGCAGGCGATCGACCTCACGCTGCGCCACCTGATCCAGCCCGGCGACGCGGTGCTGGTCGACGATCCCGGCTATTTCAACTTCCACGCCAACCTGCGTGCGCACCGCGCCGTGTCACTGCCGGTACCGCGCAGACCCGATGGTCCCGATCTGGAGCGCCTCGCCGCCCTCGCGCGCGAGCACAAGCCGCGGCTCTACCTGATGAACGCCGCGCCGCATAACCCGACCGGCGGCGCGCTGTCGCCGGCGATCGCGCATCGGCTGCTGCAGCTGGCGGAGGCGCACGATTTTCGCATTGTCGAGGACGACGTGTTCGCCGATTTCCGCCGCCATCCGACGCCGATCCTGGCGGCGCTCGACGGCCTGAAGCGCGTGATCCATCTCGGCAGCTTCTCGAAGACGCTCAGCGCAGCCATGCGCTGCGGTTTCATCGCGGCGGACGAAGCCACCATCGACGCCCTGCTCGATCTCAAGATCGCCACCTGCTTCGGCAGCGACCTGGCCGCCGCGCAGACGGTGCACCGCCTGATCGCCGACGGCACGCAGCGCAAGCACGCCGAGCGCATCCGCCGCCGCCTCTCCGCCGCCATGGGCCAGGTCGGCAGCAAGCTGGAAGCGCTCGGTCTCAGCTATTGGCAGGAGCCGCGCGAAGGCCTGTTCCTGTGGATGCGGCTGCCAGATGGCCGCGACGCCGCCGAGCTCGCGCGCCGTGCCCTGCGCCACAACATCGTGCTGGCCCCCGGCAATGTCTTCAGCCCGGCGCAGGCTTGGCCCGACTATCTGCGCTTCAACGCCCCGCAGAGCCAGCACCAGCGCCTGTTCGATTTCCTTAAGGCGGAGCTCAAGGCCCGCGCTTGAGGATTGCCGGCGAGGCGGCCAGAATGGCGCAAAGACCCGACGGGAGGACTTCGCCATGACCAAGGTGCGCGGCGGCTTGATCCAGATGGCGCTGAAGGCGCCGACCGAGAAATCGCCCGAGGAGATCCGCAAGGCGATGCTCGATGCCCACGTGCCGCTGATCGAGAAGGCCGGCGGCGAAGGCGTGCAGATCCTGTGCTTCCAGGAGGTCTTCACCCAGCCCTATTTCTGCCCGAGCCAGGATGCGAAATGGTACGCCGCGGCCGAGCGCATCCCCGACGGCCCGACCGTCAAGCTGATGCAGGAGTTCGCGAAGAAGTACCAGATGGTTATCGTCGTCCCGATCTACGAGGAGGCGATGACCGGCGTTTACTACAACACCGCCGCGGTGATCGACGCCGACGGCAGCTACATGGGCAAGTACCGCAAGACCCACATCCCGCAGGTCGCCGGCTTCTGGGAAAAGTTCTTCTTCAAGCCCGGCGCCTCCGAGTTCCCGGTGTTCAAGACCCGCTACTGCAAGCTCGGCGTCTACATCTGCTACGACCGCCATTTCCCCGAGGGATGGCGCGCCCTCGCCCTCAACGGCGCGGAATACATCGTCAACCCATCGGCCACTGTCGCCGGCCTCAGCGAATATCTGTGGAAGCTGGAGCAGCCGGCCTCCGCCGTCGCCAACGGCGTCTATATCGGCGCCATCAACCGCATCGGCAAGGAGGCGCCGTGGAACATCGGCGAGTTCTACGGCCAGAGCTACTTCGTCAACCCGCGCGGCCAGATCGAAGCGATCGCCAGCCGCGACAAAGACGAGCTGATCGTCCACGACATGGACTTCGAGATGATCCGCACCGTGCGCAACACCTGGCAGTTCTTCCGCGACCGCCGGCCGGAGACATACGGGCCGCTGACGGAGATCAACTAGTCGTCGGCGAGTTCCGCGTCGACCTCGGCGAACAGCTCGTCCATCATCGCCTTCGGGTTCATGACGAAGTTGCGCGTCAGCTGGTAGTGCGGCGTCTCGCTCAACGACGCCTCGCGGATCACGCGACCGTCGAACATCAACAGCTGCGCGCGCGGATAGGCCATCAGGATCGGCGAATGGGTCGCGATGATGAACTGCGAACTGCCCTCCAACTCCAGCAAGCGCATGAGTTTGAGGAATTGCAGCTGTCGTTTCGGCGAAAGCGCCGCTTCGGGTTCGTCGAGGACATAGATCGCCTCGTCGCGAAACTTGTGTGTGAACAGATTGAGAAACGACTCGCCGTGCGACTGCTCGTGCAGCGACTTGCCTCCGTAGGGCACGCGCGGATTGGGGCAGGTGGAGTCGGGTGGCAGTGCGTCGACGTAGTGTCCAAAGTTGAAGAAGCTCTCCGCGCGAAGGAAGAACCCTCTGGTGACCTTCGGCAGCCAGCTGCCGCGCAATGCATGGCCGATCGTCGCCTGACTGAGGTCACTGCTGTAGACATGGTTACGGTTGCCGCCGCTGAGGTTGAAGCCGCAGAGGTCGGCGATCCCTTCCAGAAGCGACGACTTGCCTGTTCCGTTCTCACCCACGATGATGGTGATCGGCCGCTCGAAGTCGAGCACCAGCTTGCCCCGCTGGAACGCGGGAATGTTGAAGGGGAACTCGTCCGCCTGCACCCGTTCTTCGAGAAAGCTGAGACGCTTCAGGAATGGCGGCGGCAGATCCGACTTGACCCAGCGGCGGCTCATGATCGGGCCTGCTCCTCGGCCAGTTCCGCCGCGACCTCGGCGAACAGTTCGTCCATCATGGCCTTGGGATTCATGACGAAGTTGCGCATCAGCTGGTAGTGCGACGTCTCGCTCAGCGAGGCCTCGTGGATCACGCGCCCGTCGAACATCAGCAACTGCGCGCGCGGATAAGCCATCAGGATCGGCGAATGGGTCGCGATGATGAACTGCGACTGTCCTTCCAGCTCCAGCATCCGGATCACCTTCAGGAACTCAAGCTGGCGCCGCGGCGACAGAGCGGCCTCCGGTTCGTCGAGGATGTAGATCCCCTGGCCGTGGAACTTGTTGGCGAACAGCGCCAGAAAGGACTCTCCATGCGATTGTTCGTGAAGCTTCTTGCCGCCATAGGCCGGCAGTACATCGGGCATCTCTTCGTCGATGTAGCGGGCGAAGTTGAAGAAGCTCTCCGCGCGCATGAAGAAACCGCGCGTCACTTTTGGCAGCCAGGACAGGCGCAAAGCATGATCGAGTGGCGATGAATTGAGGCTCGACGCGTAGGCATGATTGCGATTGCCGCCGCTGAGGTTGAATCCACATTGCCCCGCTATGCCTTCCAGCAGGGTCGACTTCCCCGTGCCGTTCTCGCCCACGATGATGGTGATCGGCCGCTCGAAATCGAGGATCAGCCTGCCGCGCTGGAACGCGGGAATGGTGAAGGGGAATTCGTCCGCCTTCACCCGCTCCTGGAGGAAGCTGAGGCGCTTCAGGAAGGGCGGCGGCAGGTCGGAGTTGTAAGCGCGGCGGCGAGCCATGGGTTGCAACCGGATTAGTGGCGGCAACCGCAGATTGTCACGCCGCCGCCTTGTCGTCCAGCACCACGACGTAGAGCGCGCGTGGCGCGCTGAGGCCCGAGATGGCGTGCACGCCCGCCGGCTGCAGCAGGCGCCGGCTTTCGCCCAGCCCCGCCTGGAACGAATCCGAGGCCAGGATCGCGCAGCCCAGGCTCTTGGTCAGCTTTTCCATGCGCGCCGCCTCGTTCACCGCCGGGCCGATCATGGTGAAGTCGAGCCGCTCCGGCGTGCCGACGTTGCCGTACAGCACCTCGCCCTTGTGCAGGGCGATGCCGAGGTCGAGATTGCCGGCCGCTTCCCCGCTGCCCGCCGCCAGCGCCGCGACGTCATGCACAGCAGTGCGGGCCGCGCGCAGCGCCTGCTCGCACACGTTGGCATCCGGCTGGGCGAAGGTGGCGAGGATGCCATCGCCCATGAATTTCAGGATCTCGCCGCCTTCCTTGACGATCGCCGCGCCGACCGAATCGAAATAGCGGTTGAGGGTCGCCATCACCAGCTCGGAGCTCGCCTGCTCCGCGAAGGCGGTGAAGCCGCGCAGGTCGGAGAAGAAGATCGCCGCCTCGACCCGCTCGATCGAGCCGCGGTTGGTGGCGCCCGACCACACGCGCTGCGCCGCGTCGGTGCCGATATAGGCGCCGAGCAGCGTGCGGGTGATGATCGGCAGCACCGAGGCCTTGATGCTGACCGCGAAGATCGGGAACAGCCGGTTGATCAGCGCAATGTTCTCCACCGAGAAGCCGCCCGGCCGGTCGGTGGACCAGGAGCAGGCCATGCCGAGCGAGCCCGGTTGATCGAGGATCGAATCCGCCTCGAAGCCGCTGACCGCGCCGTACCAATCGGTGAAGCCGCGCTCCGCCAGCTCCTCGAGCACCGGGAAATCCACCACCGCCTGCGGCCCCTTGAGGGTGCGGCGCATACGCGCCAGGTGCTCCATGATCATGTGGCGCAGCGGCGAATCGGTCCAGGCCGTGCGCCGCCGCCAGGTGTGATCGAACTGGGTGTGATAGAGCGCGGAATCCGGCTCCCACGTCATGTCGAAGGCCTGGATCAGCGGATGGCGCGTCGACATGCCGAAATATGCGCGCACGATCGGCACGCCGCCTTCGAGCAGATACTGGGTGAAGCCGTTGAACAGGTCGGACAGCGGCATGTTGCGCAGACCGCCCTCCGCCAGCCAATGCTCGAACTCCTGTGCGCTTTCCCGTGCCATGTGTTGTGCTATTGCCGCCGCGTCAAAACGCCACGCCGAGGTCGCGAAGACGTGCTGACGTCTCCGCGCCGCTGCGATGGGTGATGCCGTGCAGGCCGAGCGCGCTCGCCGCCTCGGCGTTCTTCGCGTTGTCGTCGATGAAGACGCAGCGCTCCGCCGGCTCGCGCACATGCTCCAGCAGATGCGCATAGATGCGCGGATCCGGCTTCACCATGCCGATCCGTCCCGACACCACCACATGGCGGAAGCGCGTCATGAAATCGTACTTGTCCTCGACGTGATGGTAGGTCTCCGCCGACCAGTTGGTGAGGCCATAGAGCGGAACGCCCGCCGCATGCAGCTGTTCAAGCAGTGCGACGCCATCGTCGAGCAGTCCGCGCAGGGTTTTCGGCCACTGGCCGTAGAAAGCACGGATGAGGTCGGCACGATCCGGATGGAGCGCGATCAACTCCACCTCGGCTTCCGCGATCGGCCGGCCGCCATCCTGCTTCAGGTTCCAGGCCGGAGAGCAAACATGCGTCAGAAACCAGCGCCGCTCCTCATCGTCCGGGATCAGCTCGCGATACAGATACTCCGCGCTCCAGTCGAACAGCACGCCGCCGAAATCGAATACCACCGCCCTGATGTCGGGCATCGAGACTTCTCCGAAGTTGCCGAACGGAAATCGGCTGCGATGCTAGTCGTCCGCTTCCCGTCAGGCAATTGCGATATGACTCTTCGCGTCATCGGCGATGTCAAAGCAGTGAACTGTACCCGGCGTCACAGTTTCGCCCTAATCGATCATCAAAACGCCGCGCTCCCGCAAGAGAACGGTCAGGCTCGATCGCTAGGTTGAGCTCCAGAGTAAAGAGTAAGGGGAAGTGCACCATGAAACCCGCCATCTTCAAACCCCACAGCAACATCAAAGCCCGCAAAACCAAAGACCGCATCGCGCGCTGGATCAGCTTCGCGGCGCTGGTCGCCCTGCTGGCCATGGCGACCCTGCCGCTCACCTCCGCGCCCCGTCCGGTTGCTGTCCAGAACAGCACGCATTGGAGCGACTCATGGCACGGGTGACCCGCGAGTTGAGCGCCGCCTGGATGCGCGAGGCGATCCTGGTGGTGGATGGCGCGACGCCGTCGCGGCACTTCTGGTCGCGCTGGATGGACCGCGCCCTGGCGCCGCACCAGAACGAGATGGCGACGCCGCATTCCCCGATCGCGGCCAACGACATCCAGGCGGAGGATGGCGAGGAGCCCCTGTCGGGCCGCGCGCCCGGCCCGCTCCAGCCGGCCTTGCGCTACGACTGATCCGACCCCATTTCACTCCTGACAAGACCGGTCAAACGCCAGCATCACGGTGCTGGCGTTTCGCTTTTGTTCGTCCTAGCATTTTCCGCCGAAGTGGACGCCTGTTCGGCGTAGAAAATGCGACCCGCGTGGCGTACAAGTCGCCCGGATTTCGAGGAATGAAGATGTCTGGCAAACCGCAATATTCCGATCCGGTGGTGGAAGAGCGCGCGGTGCAGTTGTCCGCGCCGCTGCCCGGCAGGCCGTTCGAGTTCAGGTCCGATTTCCGCCCGGCGGGCGACCAGCCGACGGCCATCAAGGAATTGACCGAGGGCCTGCTGCGGCGCGACCGCGACCAGGTGCTGCTCGGCGTTACCGGCTCCGGCAAGACCTACACCATGGCGCAAGTGATCCAGAACGTGCAGCGCCCAAGCCTGATCCTCGCGCCCAACAAGACACTGGCGGCGCAGCTCTACGGCGAGATGAAGAGCTTTTTCCCCGACAACTCGGTCGAGTATTTCGTCTCGTACTACGACTACTACCAGCCGGAAGCCTACGTCCCGCGCACCGACACCTACATCGAGAAGGAATCCTCGCTCAACGAGCAGATCGACCGCATGCGCCACTCGGCGACGCGCTCGCTGTTCGAGCGGCGCGACGTCATCATCGTCGCCTCGGTGTCGTGCATCTACGGCATCGGCTCGCCCGAGACCTATTCCACCATGACCATCACGCTGAAGGTCGGGCAGCATCTCGATATGAACACGCTGCTGCGCCGGCTGGTGGAGCTGCAATACAAGCGCAACGACGCCAACTTCTACCGCGGCATGTTCCGGGTGCGCGGCGATTCGTTCGAGCTGTTCCCCGCCCATTTGGAGGACCGCGCCTGGCGCTTCTCGATGTTCGGCGACGAGATCGAGGCGATCCACGAGTTCGACCCGCTGACCGGCGAGAAGCAGGCGGCGCTGGACGAAGTGAAGATCTACGCCAACAGCCACTATGTGACGCCGAAGCCAACGCTCACCCAGGCCTCGGTGCAGATCAAGGAAGACCTCAAGGTCCGCCTCAAGGAGTTCGAAGCGACCGGCAAGCTGCTCGAGGCGCAGCGGCTGGAGCAGCGCACCAAGTTCGATCTCGAGATGATCGAGGCCACCGGCTCGTGCGCCGGCATCGAGAACTATTCGCGCTACCTGACCGGTCGCAAGGTGGGCGAGCCGCCGCCGACCCTGTTCGAGTACCTGCCGAACGACGCTCTGCTGATCGTGGACGAAAGCCACGTGACCGTGCCGCAGCTCGGCGCGATGTTCCGCGGCGACTGGCACCGCAAGTCGACGCTGGCGGAATACGGCTTCCGCCTGCCGTCCTGCTGCGACAACCGCCCGCTCAAGTTCGAGGAGTGGGAGCACATGCGGCCGCAGACCGTTTATGTCTCCGCGACCCCCGGCCCGTGGGAGCTGGAGCGCACCGGCGGCGTGTTCACCGAGCAGGTGATCCGCCCGACCGGCCTGATCGACCCGGTCACCATCATCCGCCCGACCGAAAGCCAGGTCGACGATGTGATCGCCGAGTGCAAGGACGCCGCAGCCAAGGCGCACCGCGTGCTGATCACCACGCTGACCAAGCGCATGGCGGAGGACCTGACCGAATACCTGCACGAGGCCGGCATCCGCGTGCGCTACATCCACTCCGACGTCGAGACCCTGGAGCGCATTGAGATCATCCGCGACCTGCGCCTCGGCGCGTTCGACGTGCTGGTCGGCATCAACCTGCTGCGCGAGGGCCTCGACATCCCGGAATGCGCGCTGGTCTGCATCCTCGATGCCGACAAGGAAGGCTTCCTGCGCTCCAAGACCTCGCTGGTGCAGACCATCGGCCGCGCCGCGCGCAACATCGACGGCCGCGTCATCCTCTATGCCGACAAGATGACCGACTCGCTGCAATACGCGATCGACGAAACCAACCGGCGGCGCGAGAAGCAGCAGGCTTACAACGTCGCCAACGGCATCACTCCGGAATCGGTGCGCACCGCTATCAGCGACATCCTGCATTCGGTCTACGAGCAAGACCACGTGACGGTCGATACCGGCATCGCGGGCGAGACCCACATGCTCGGCCACAACCTCAAGGCTACGATCGCCGATCTCGAGAAGAAGATGCGCGAGGCCGCCGCCAACCTCGAGTTCGAGGACGCCGCCCGCATCCGCGATGAGGTCCGTCGGCTCGAGGCGATGGACCTGGAGATTCCCGTCGGCGGCGGTGGCGCAATCGGCGCCGGCGGCCTCAAGGCCGCGGCGTCCCCCAAGTTCGGCTCCTACAAGCCCGTCCCCGCAGGCGTTGTGCGCGGCCGCTCCAAGGCCGGCCGCCCCGGCGAAGCGCCGAAGTTCAAGGGACGCAGGAAGCCGCGGTAAAGACTCCCTCCCTCCCGTCATCGCCGGCTGGCGATGGCGGAAGGATGAAGGCAGATAACAAGCCCTAGACCTTGGTCGAATTCGACCCAGGTCTGCCGGCCTAGCGATGGACAGAAGCGCCTGCCAATGCTTCCCTAGGGCATGTCGCAATCGACGCTGATCCTCGGACTGTCGCTGGCCTATCTCGGCCTGCTGTTCGTGGTCGCGCATTTCGGCGAGCGCAGCGCGGTCAACTGGTCGCGCAGCCGCGCCGGGCCGATCATCTACGCGCTGTCGCTGGCGATCTATTGCACGTCCTGGACCTTCTATGGCGCGGTCGGGCGCGCGGCGACGGTCGGGCTCGACTTCATGCTGATCTATGTCGGGCCGGCGCTGGTCATCCTGTTCGGCTGGCCGATCCTCGCCAAGATCATCCGCCTCGCCAAGCGCCACAACGTCACCTCGATCGCCGATTTCCTGGCGGCGCGCTACGGCAAGAGCCGGGCGGTCGCCGTCACCGTGACGCTGATCGCCATCATCGGCGTGCTGCCCTACATCGCGCTGCAGCTGCAGGCGGTCTCCACCACCTTCGCCGCGCTCGCCGGCCCGATCACCTTCGAGCCCGGGACCGGCCAGCCGGTGTGGTACGACACCGCTTTCATCGTCGCGCTGCTGATGGCGGTCTTCACCATCCTGTTCGGCGTGCGCCACGTGCAGGTCAGCGAGCAGCATCGCGGCATGATGATGGCGATCGCCTTCGAATCGATCGTGAAGCTGGCAGCCCTGCTGGCGGTCGGGCCGTTCGTGGTGTGGTGGATGTTCGATGGCCCCGGCGATCTGCTGGCGACGGTAGAACGGGCCGTCCACAACCCGGCGCTGACCGCGCTCGCGCCCAACGGCAACTGGCTGGCGATCACCGTGCTCGCCGGCCTCGCCTTCCTGTGCCTGCCGCGCCAGTTCCATGTCGCGGTGGTCGAGCACGACCACCCGAAGAGCCTCGCCAGCGCCCGCTGGCTGTTCCCGCTCTACATGCTGCTGATCAATATCTTCGTGGTGCCGATCGCGCTTGCCGGGCTGGCGCTGCTGGGCCCCGGCCACAATCCGGACCTGTTCGTGCTGGCGCTGCCGCTCATGGGCGGGAGCGACTGGCTGTCGATCTTCGTCTTCATCGGCGGATTGTCGGCCGCGACCAGCATGGTGGCGGTCGCCTGCATGGCCCTCTCCGGCATGGTCGGCAACGAGCTCGTGATGCCGCTGATCCTGCGCCGCGACGAAGACATGAAGGGCAATATCGGCCGGCGCGCCCTGCTGGTGCGCCGCCTGTCTGTGGTGGCGATCCTGCTGGCCGCCTATGCCTATCACCGCACCATCGCCGGCCTGCTGCCGCTCGCCACCATCGGCATGGTGTCGTTCTGCGCGGTCGCCAACTTCGCGCCGGCCCTGGTCCTCGGCCTCTACTGGCGCCGCATGCATCGCTATGGCGTGATCGCGGGGCTGGCCGCGGGATTCTTCGTCTGGTTCTCTGCAGTGCTGTGGCCGACCATCGAGCGCGGGCAGGCGCTGCTGATGCTGCCAGCTGCCGGCCCGCTGGCCTGGTTCGACCCCATGCCGCGCGGCTTCGTCGTCGGGCTGACGGTCAATGTCCTGCTGCTGGTCGGCGTCTCGCTGTTGACCCGCTCGCAAGGCCGCGACCAGCGCCAGGCCGAGGCCTTCGTGGGCGATGCCGACCCCGACGCGCCGGTGGCGGAAACCAGCGGGCAGGCGCGCGACCTGGCGCAGCTGCAGGAGCTGGCCGCGCGCTTCATCGGCGACGAGCGCGCCGCCGAGGCCTTCGCTGGAGTCACGCTCTCCGGCACCGCGGCCTACGAGTTCGTGGAGCGGCTGCTGTCGGGCACCATCGGCGCGGCCTCCGCCCGCGTGGTGGTGGGCACCGCGCGCCGACGCGCCCTATGGATGCCGGGTTCGGTGCGCGAGGTGTTGCACGACGCCACCGCCGCGATCCGCTACAACGCCGACCTGCTGCGCAAGACACTCGATCACGTCGGTCTCGGCATCGCGGTGTTCGACGCCGAAGGCAAGCTGGAGATCTGGAACGAGCGCTTCGCCGCGCTGATCGGCGTCCCGCGCGAGCTGCTCGGCACCGGCGTGTCCGCGGCGCAGCTGGCCGATCGCGCGCCGATCCTTGCCGAGCTCACCGCCTGGAACGCGCCGCCGATGCGCGAATTGCGCCTCGCCGACGGCAGCTCGACCGAGCTGCGCATCGATCCCCTGACCGGCGGCGGCATCGTGGTGACCGCCAGCGACGTGACCGAGCGCGTGCGCGCCGCCGAGGCGCTGCGCGACAGCGAGCGGCGCATCCGCATCGTCACCGACAATGTCCCGGTGCTGATCGCCTATGTCGATCGCGACCAGCGCTACCGCTTCACCAACCGCGTCTACCAGGCGACCATGCGCACGGCGGAAGCCGAGAGCGAAGGTCGCCATGTGCGGGAGATCCTGGGCGAGGCGCGCTATCATCGCCTGCTGCCCTATGTCGAGGCGGTGCTGGCTGGCACGCCGCAGCATTTCGAGATCGAGTTCCCGACCAACGACGCGCAGATCGAGGTGGCAAGCGGCACCTACCTGCCGCACTTCGACGCCCAGGGACAGGTGGTCGGCTTCTTCCTGCTCTATGTCGACATCACCGGGCGCCGCCGTGCCGAGGCCGCCCTGCGCATCGCCAACGAGTCGCTGGAGCGGCGCGTCGTCCAGCGCACCGCCGAGCTGGAAGCCGCCCGCGCCAAGGCCGAAGAGGCCAACATCGACAAGACCCGCTTCATCGCCGCCGCCAGCCACGACCTGCTGCAGCCGCTGCACGCGGCGCGCCTGTTCGTGGCCGCGATGGCGGAGCGGCATCCGCGCGACGACCTGGTGGAGAAGATCGATCACGGGCTTGGCGCGGTCGAATCCCTGCTCGACGCGCTGCTCGACATCGCCAAGCTCGATGCCGGCGCGGTCAAGCCGGAGGTGCGCGCGGTGCCGCTCGGCCCGCTGCTGGATTCGCTGGTCGCGTCGTTCGCGCCGATCGCCGAGAAGCAGGGAGTCGAGCTGCGCCACATCCCGACCAACGCCGTCACCAAGAGCGATCCGGCCCTGCTGCGCCGCGTGCTGCAGAACTTCCTCTCCAACGCCATCCGCTACAGCCACCGACCGGGCCGGCGCGCGCGCGTCCTGATCGGCTGCCGCCGCGTCGGGTCCGAGCTGACCATCGCCGTCGTGGACAACGGTCCCGGCATCGCGCCGGAGCAGCAGGAGCTGGTGTTCCAGGAATTCACCCGGCTGCGCGCCACACCACGCGACGGCGAGCGCGGCCTCGGCCTCGGCCTCGCCATCGTCGACCGCATCGCACGGGTGCTCGGCCACCGCATCCAGCTGCGTTCGCAGCCGGGCAAGGGCTCGTCCTTCGCGATCGCCGTGCCGCTGGCGCCGATCCACGAGGTGCGCCTGCCGGCCAACGTTCCCGTCACACCGCGGTCGCGCCGCTTCGCCCACGCGCCGCTGGTCCTATGCATCGACGACGAACGGCAGGTGCGCGAAGGGATGGCTGCCCTGCTCGGCTCCTGGGGCTGCGAGACCGTGCTGGGTGAAAGCGCTGAAGAAGTGCTCGCCTCTCCCGCGGTGGCCGACCGCACGCCCGATCTGTTGCTGATCGACCTGCATCTCGGCAATGGCGAGAACGGCTTCTCCGTCATCGCACGCCTGCGCCAGCAGTGGGGCGCCGACCTGCCCGCCGCCCTCATCACCGCCAACCGCGACCCCGCCGCGGTCTCGGTCGCCCGCAGCCAGCGGGTCGACATCCTGCTCAAGCCGGTGAAGCCCGCGCAACTGCGCGCCCTGATCGCCCAACGCGCCGCGAGCGCGGAGTAGAGGGCGACCGACACTCCAACGCCCACCCCTACTCCGTCATGGTCGTGCTTGGTCCGACCATGACGAAGGGGGCAAGATGCGCCGGAGTGGCCTACGCCTCGTCCGCGATCGGGGCCGGCGGCGGTGCGCCGGGGTCGAGCGCAAGGCGCTGCGCCAGCACGATTGCCTGAGTGCGGGAGTGGACGCCCATCTTGCGCAGGATCTCGGTCACGTGCGCCTTCACCGTCGCCTCGCCGATCTGCATGTCGTAGGCGATGATCTTGTTGGGCTTGCCCTCGGCCATCAGGGCGAACACACGGTGCTGCTGCGGCGTCATGCGCGCCGCGCGGGTGGCGAGGTCGGCGTCGGTCGAGGACAGCGCGTCGCCGGCGCTGGGCGGCAGCACGATCTCGCCCCGCATCACCGCGCGCACCGAGGCGATGATCTCCTCCATCGGCGCGGACTTGGGGATGAAGCCGGCGGCGCCCATCTCCACCACCTGGCGCATGGCAGCGGCATTGCGCGTCGCCGAGACGATCACCAGCGGCGCGCTGGGATAGCTCGCGCGCAGCGCGGAGACGCCGACCAGCCCCTGCATGCCCGGCATGTCGAGGTCGAGGATCACAAGGTCGACGTCCGGCCGCGCCGCGATTGCGGCGCTGGCCTCGTCGAGCGTGCCGGCGAGCGCCACCTCGGACTTGGGAAACGCCGCCCGCAGCGCCAGCGCCAGCGCGTCGCGCACCATCGGATGATCGTCGGCAACGATGAAGGAGGGAGTGGGCGTCAGGGCGCTCATCGGCTCATTCTATCCCCATGGCGCAATGATAGCATAGCGTGGCTGGCACCAGCGATCCGCCCCGCGGCAGTTCATTCAAATACATGCGCAAGCCTCTGGCTCGCTGCGCGCACCTGATGCTGGTGCAATGACGTCACCAGAATGAGCGAGGCAATTGCGCTGGCGGCACCGAACGCGGCGCGAACCCCCTCTAGCTTCGCGTCGGACATCTCCGCCAGCAGCTCATCCTGCGGAGTATAGCTGATCGAAAATCGGACATAGACCATCGATGCCAGCCAAAGGAGCCACCACAAGATCAGCAGCCGGTTGGCTGTGTCGTATTGCCAGCCGGAAGGATTCCGATTGGCGCACCAAATCTCCTGCATCACCCAATAGGGCACCAATAGGTTAGCGATCGGCACGAAGTACCAGCCGACCGCCCAAGCCGGTGTGTATTGCAAACCCAAAATTCCGAGAGCGAAGGTATTGGCCTGCATGCGATAGATCCAGATCGCGAACAGCGGCACCGCCGCGCACAGAATGATTGCCTGAGCGAGTTCGGCAGGGCTCATCAGGGCAATCAGCAGCCTGGTGATCCGCGAAACCGATGCCAGCGCTAAGGCATCCTGGTCGAGCACAACCCCCAGCACGCGATAGTGGGACAGTTTCGCGGCTGCAACGATCGCCGAGACTACGGCAAGGCCAATCAACAGCCACCCCAAGACGCGAGTCATCCGCCACGCATCGCGGTACGTGCGGGTGACTGGCTTGGCGGGCGGCCATGCCGCGGCCGCACGCCGTGCAGCGCGCGTTCCCGGCGTTGTTCGCGCCGCAGGCTGGGCAAATCACGCTTTGACATTCCCCCGACGTGAAGCCGCTTCGATCTTGCCACAGGGCCCGGGGGCTGGCGAGCACGCCTCCGCCTTGATTCCGCCCGCCCCGGCGGCCAGGATGCACGCCTGCGCTCTTTCCTGCGATTCGGGGGCCGATGCCCAGCCAGCCAGCCAATCAGAACGCGCTCAAAGTCGCCCTCGTCACAGGGGCGGCCAAGCGTATCGGCAAGTCGATCGCCCTGCGCCTGGCCGAGGATGGGTGGAACGTCGCGATCCACTATCACAGCTCCGCCGCCAAGGCCGAGGCGGTGGCGGCGGAGGCCCGCCTGCGCGGCGTCAAGGCCATGACGGTGGAAGCCAACCTCGCCAACGAGCGCGAGGTCGAGACCGTCATTCCCAAGGTTGCGGATCATCTCGGCGAGGTCAGCCTGCTGGTCAACAACGCCTCGGTGTTCGAGATGGACAAGGCCGAGACCGCGACCCGCGCCAGCTGGGACAAGCACATCGAGACCAACCTGCGGGCGCCGTTCGTGCTGTCCCAGGCGTTCGCGCGCCAGTTCACCGGCGACCGCGAGGGCAACATCATCAATCTGCTGGACCAGCGGGTGTGGAAGCTGACGCCGTATTTCGTCAGCTACACCGTCGCCAAGATGGGGCTGTGGACCCTGACCCGCTCGCTCGCGCTGTCCTATGCGCCGCGCATCCGGGTCAACGGCATCGGGCCGGGACCGACCCTGCCATCGCCGCGCCAGACGCAGGAGCAGTTCGCCCAGCAATCCGCTTCCATGCCGCTCGGCCACGGCGCCACGCCGCGCGAGATCGCGCGCGCCGTCCAGTTCATCCTGGATTCACCCTCGATGACCGGGCAGATGATCGCGCTCGACGGCGGCGAGCACCTCGGCTGGCAGGTGCCGGGCAAGGGCTTCCAGCCGCGCGAATAGCGCTCAATCCCCACAGAAACCTGGTGAAATTACTGGCCTGTTCGCGGCGATTCTCTTCGCCCGCGGAATAGATTCGCGCCCGGCCGGTTCCTATATTAGGGTCATCGATAAGGCCGCTGTGCGGCCCGATAAGATCGTCGGCGAGGGCCCCAGGGTGCGGCCCTCCTTACACCAGCCCCAGAGTGCGGCGAGCGTCCGAAAGGATCCAAGCCATCATGTCGTCTCCTGCGGAGAGAGTGACCGTATTGCCGGCCGCCTTGCACGGCCGTACCATGAAAGTGTTCGTGCGCGACCTGATCCTGCCCTGCCGGATCGGCGTCTACAGTCACGAGAAGGACGGCGAGCAGCGCGTCCGCATCAACCTGGAGCTGACCTGCGTCGAGCACCCGGCAATCAACGACGAGCACCACAACGTGGTGTGCTACGCCGAGGTGGTGGCGGACATCCGCCGGCTGATCAGCGAGGGCCACATCAACCTGGTGGAGACCCTGGCCGAGCGGATCGCCGCGCAATGCCTGGAGGACCGCCGGATCCTCGTCGCCAAGGTCCGGGTCGAGAAACTCGACGTCATGCCGGAGGCCAGCGCCGTCGGGGTCGAGATCGAGCGCCAGCGGCTAAATCGTTAATTTCTGCCCCGAATTTTGATTAGCAAGCCTGTGAGACTAGGCAGATTCTGGCGGGAATCCGCCACTTTTTCGCAGGTGAACCCGGCAAAACGGCGGAGTCCTGCGGGATTCCGGGACAAGTTGTGCACAGAGGCCCTGGAGTCTCTAGGTGTCCGTAAAGAGTCAAGTACTGATTCAAGTCCATGACCGACTGATGACGGATTGATTCAGTGAAATCGCATGATTTCAATAACATAACTTTTTGTGCCTAGTTTTTGTGCAACTGGGTGAGGCCGCGGGAATCCGAGACTGACACATTTGTGCAGCGGCTTTTTCGACAGACTTATCCACAGGAATCGTGGATATCTGGACTGGTTGGTCAACCGACGACTCCGTTTGGTAAACGGAATGGCGGAATCCTGCGACTCATCCCTCGCAAACTTGTCCTTGAGCGACACATCTACAGGTGCGCTGGAATGCTCCTGACGGATTTGACCGCAGGTCCGGCGCAGCGTAATCGACGGACATGAGCACCAAGGCCAAGGCCAACAAACCCGATCCCGTGGAAGCCATCGACGACCAGCCGGAGCCGGTGGACGCGGAGGCTCTTGGCGGCGGTTTCGGCGGCGTCCTGGGCAACGGGCTGGAGGTCATCCGCGAGCGGGTGAAGAACCTGCCGTCGGCCCCCGGCGTCTATCGCATGATCAACGTGCGCGGCGACGTGCTCTATGTCGGCAAGGCGCGCGACCTCAAGAAGCGGGTCTCGTCCTACACCCAGATCTACCGGCTCGATATGCGGCTGCAGCGCATGGTGTCGGAAACCGCCACTATGGAATTCGTCGCGACCCACACCGAGGTCGAGGCGCTGCTGCTCGAAGCCAACCTGATCAAGCGCTACCTGCCGCGCTACAACGTGCTGCTGCGCGACGACAAGAGCTTCCCCTACATCGCGATCACCGGCGACCATGCGATCCCGCAGATCACCAAGCATCGCGGCGCGCGCAACCGGACGGGCGAGTATTTCGGGCCCTTCGCCTCCGCTGGCGCGGTCAACCGCACCATCGTCGCCCTGCAGCGCGCCTTCCTGCTGCGCAATTGCAGCGACAGCATGTTCGCGATGCGCACCCGCCCGTGCCTGCAGTACCAGATCAAGCGCTGCTCGGCGCCCTGCGTGCAGCGCATCTCGGAAGCGGACTACGGCGAGTTGGTGCGCGAGGCGCGCGACTTCCTGACCGGCAAGAGCCGCGAGATCCAGGACCGTCTGGTGCTGGAGATGCGCGCGGCCAGCGACGCGCTGGACTTCGAGCGCGCCGCGCGCCTGCGCGACCGCATCCAGGCGCTGACCCAGATCCAGTCGCGTCAGGATATCAACCTCGCCGGCGTGGAAGAGGCCGACGTGATCGCGATCTGGCAGGAAGCTGGCCAGACCTGCATCCAGGTGTTTTTCTTCCGCAACCACGGCAATTACGGCAACCGCGCCTATTTCCCCTCGCACGACAAGAGCGCGGAATTACGCGACGTGCTGGCCGCTTTCATGGGCCAGTTCTACGAGAACAAGCAGCCGCCGCGCCTCATCCTGGTGAGCCACGAGCCGACCGAGTGCGAGCTGATCGGCGAGGCATTGACGGTGCGCGCGGGTGCGAAGGTCGAGGTCCTGGCGCCGCAGCGCGGCGACAAGCGCAAGGCGGTGGACCACGCTTTGCTCAACGCCAAGGAAGCGCTGATCCGCCGCATCGCCGAATCCGGCACGCAGATGAAGCTGCTGCGCGGCATCGCCGATTTGTTCGGGCTGGACCAGCCGCCCAAGCGCATCGAGGTCTACGACAACAGCCACATCTCCGGCACCAATCCGTACGGCGCCATGATCGTGGCGGGGCCCGACGGCTTTATGAAGAACCAGTATCGCAAGTTTGCGATCCGGCGCGTAGCGCAGGAAAAGACTCTGAGCGAAACGCCGGCCGAGATCGGACCCGCGGGCGAAGTGCAGGCCGACGAGGCCGCGAGCGATGCGCAGCGCGCGGCGGTCGCGCTGGACGATGCGTCGATCAAGCCGGAGATCCAGCCAGGCGACGACTACGCCATGATGCGCCAGGTCCTGACCCGCCGCTTCTCGCGCGCGATCCAGGAAGATCCCGACCGCCAGCGCGGCATGTGGCCGGACCTGGTGCTGGTCGACGGCGGCCTGGGCCAGCTGTCGGCCGCGCTCGACGTGTTCCGCGAGCTCGGGCTCGACGACGTGCCGGTGGCGGCGATCGCCAAGGGGCCGGACCGCAATGCCGGGCGCGAGCGGTTCTTCCTGCCCGGCCGCGAGCCGTTCCTGCTCGACCCCAAGAACCCGGTGCTCTACTTCCTGCAACGTTTGCGTGACGAAGCCCACCGCTTTGTCATCGGCGCGCACCGCGCCAAGCGCTCGTCGCTGATCGGCAAGTCCGAGCTCGACCAGATCGCCGGCATCGGGGCCAAGCGCAAGAAAGCGCTGCTGCTGCATTTCGGGTCGGCACGCGCGGTTGCGCGCGCGGGTCTTTCGGACCTGTGCGCCGTCGAGGGCATCAACGAAACCGTAGCGAAGAAGATCTACGATCACTTCCACGGCGGCTGATGGAACCCAAACCGAATGCCGGGATTTGATATAAAGGCATGGTCAAGACTGCGCGAGCCCGCGACATGCCGCCTATGACAGCCCGCAAGCGATTTGCTATTCTCGCCGCTGATCGGAGCCAGACCCACCTGCCATGCTGAATTTCGCCAACATCCTCACCATGTCGCGCATCGCGGCGATTCCCGCGATCGTAGGCCTGCTGCTGATCCAAGGTCTGGTCTGGCACTGGATCGCGCTGGCCCTGTTCATCCTGGCCTGCGTGACCGACTGGTTCGACGGTTACGTGGCGCGGCGGCTGGACCAGGTCTCGCCGCTCGGCCGCTTCCTCGATCCGATCGCCGACAAGCTGGTGGTGGCCGCCGTCCTGCTGATCCTGGTCTCGATCGGGCATATCGACGGCTGGTCGATCCTAGCCGCCCTGGTCATCCTGTGCCGCGAGATCCTGGTCTCCGGCCTGCGCGAGTTCCTGGCGGAGCTGCGGGTCGGCGTGCCGGTCAGCATGCTCGCTAAATGGAAAACCGCGGTGCAGATGATCGCGCTCGGCTTCCTGATCGTCGCCAAGCCGGAGAGCGAGCTGCCGATCAACGCCATGCTGATCGGCGAGATCCTGCTGTGGATCGCCGCCGCGATGACGGTGATCACCGGCTACGACTACATGACCATCGGCCTCAAGCACATGGCGGCCAGTCAGCCGTCGAAGAGTCAGCCGCCGAAGTCGGAACCCCACAGCACCCCCGACGCACGCCAGACGCGATGAAAATATCTCTATGAAGATTCTGGGTCTCGGCGGGTGGAGCGGCGCCGGCAAGACCACGCTGCTGTCCAAGCTGATCCCCGAGTTGATCCGTCGCGGCGTCACCGTCTCCACCATGAAGCACGCCCATCACGGCTTCGACGTCGACCAGCCCGGCAAGGACTCCTACGTCCACCGCCAGGCCGGCGCCACCGAGGTGCTGGTCGCCTCGGAAAAACGCTGGGCCTTGATGCACGAGCTGCGCGACGTGCGCGAACCGACGGCGTCTGATCTCGCCAGGCACATGAGCCCGGTCGACCTGCTGCTGGTCGAGGGCTTCAAGCGCGAGCCGCACGACAAGCTGGAAATCTACCGCGCCGAAAACAACAAGCCGCTGCTCTCGACCGGCGACCCGACCTATGTCGCCATCCTCACCGACACGCCGGTCAGCGATACCAAGCTGCCGGTGATCGACCTCAACGATGTGCCGGCCATCGCCGACTTCATCGTGAAGCACTGCGGCCTCAGGACGAGGCTACAATCTCCCGAGCCAGAGCTAACGTAACCTTGCGCTGCTGTGCCAGCGCCGCGCGGTCAATCCGCGCGACCACGTCCGCCGCCGCCGCGAACGACCGCTCCACCCGGCTCGCGACATAGCGCAGCACGTCCTCGTTGACCTCGAGGCCGCGGTCGGCGAATTGCTTGGCCATCACCGCCACCAGCAGGTCGTCATCCGGCGCCGCCAGCGCCACCGCGGGAATGCTGGCAAGCCGCGACGCGAGGTCGGGCAGCGCCACCGGCCAACGCGCCGGCGGGGTTTCGCTGACGATCAGCAGGTGGCCGCCGGCTTCGCGCAGGCGGTTGTAGAGATGCAGAAGCGCATCCTCGGGCCAGCCTTGCGGCTCGTCGAGCACCACCGCTTGCGGTGCCTCATCGGTTGGCGCGCGCTCCAGGAACACCGCCCCGCTGCGTGCCTGCCAGACATGCGCGAGGTGCGACTTGCCCGAGCCCTTCGGCCCATGGATGGCGAGCGCGTGCGAGGGCCAGTCGGGCCAGCGGTCGATCCAAGCCACGGCGTCGCGATTGCCGGGCGCGATGACGAAATCGGCCATGCCCAGGGCCGGGCGGTATGCGAGATCGAGCGGAAGCTGCTGCGGCGCCATCAGTCGCGGGAATCGGAGGCCGTCGAATCGCCAGCGATCGAATCGCCGGCTATCGAATCGTCAGGCTCGATCAGCGACATCGAGGGTGGCCGGGTGCCGAGATAGAGCTTGCTGGCGCGGTATTGCGCGATGCTGAAGCGCACCAGGACGCCGACCAGCGCCGCCACCGGCACCGCCAGCAGCAGCCCGACGAACCCGAACAAGGCGCCGCCCGACAGCAAGGCGAAGATGATCCACACCGGATGCAGCCCGACCCGGTCGCCGACCAGCTTGGGCGTGAGGAAGTTGCCTTCCAGCACCTGGCCAATGCCGAATATCAACGCCACCACCACGATGGGCCACGTCTGGTCGAACTGGCCGATGGCGATCGCCATCGACACCACGAAACCGGTCAGCGATCCGACATAGGGGATGAAGGCGAGCAGTCCCGCGATCAAGCCGACCACCATGCCGAAGGGCAGCCCCACGATCACCAGCGAGACCGAGTAGTAGAGCGCCAGGGTCAGGCACACCATCGACTGGCCGCGCGCGAAGCCCGCCAGCGACTGGTTCGCCAGCGCCGCCTGCTGGCGAATCACCGTGGCGTGGTCGCGCGGCAGCAGATCGTCGAGCCGCGCCACCAGCCGGTCCCAGTCGCGCAACAGGTAGAACGCAACCACCGGCGTGATGAAGATCAGCGACAGCAGGTTGGCGAGCGCCAGGCCCTGCCCGACCACGCCTTCCAGCAATCCGACCAGCCACGTCAGCGCCGTGCCGAGGCGCTGACGCGCGATCTCGTTCAGTTCGACCGCATCCGGCAGGTCGAAGCGCTGCTGCAGGTCGGTCAAGTACGGCAGCAGCCGGTCGTGGGTGCGCGCAATGAAGTCCGGCAGGCTACTCAGGAAGTCGACGGTCTGCTTGATGGCGAGCGGAACGATCAGCAGCAGGAGCAGGATCACGATGATCGCGAAGATCGCCGTGACGATCGAGGTTGCAAGGGTGCGCGAGGTCCCCATCGTCTCAAGGCGGTCGCACACCGGGTCCAGCAGATATGCGATCGCCATGCCGGCGACGAACGGCAGCAGGATGCCCTTCAGCAACACCAGCAGCGCGACGAAGACGACGAGGGCGATGCCCCAGACCTTCGCTTGGGTGCCGAGCGTCATGCGGCTATTGCGGCACGGCGGGCTGGTTCGGCACTGCCGGGTCCGAGCCCGGCACGGCCGGTTGGTTCATCTGGGAGGGCAGCGGCGCCGGCGGCGGCGGCTGGCTGACGCTGGCATTGGGATCCTGCCGCAGCGTGCCCTTGCTCGGGTCGCCGAGCGCGGTGGCGAGCGACAGGTCCTGCTGCGCCAGCGAGCGCTGGAACTGCGGCACGTCGCCGAGGAAGCTGATATCGAGGATCGCCAGCGAGCGCGTCAGGCTGACCATCCGAACCGATTTCAACGACGGCACGCCGCCCAACTGCTTCTTGATGTCGACCCACTGCTTGAGCGTGGCGATCGGCACCTCGACGGTCATGGTCGATTGCTTGCTGGCATCGACCAGGTTGGCCTGCTTCCACTGGCTCTGCACCCAGGCGATCGCGCGGTCGGCACTCTGCGAGAGCGATTCGTCGATGGTCGCCGGATCGCCCGCGAGGCTGTCGGTGAAGCTCTGCGGCGATTCGCGGCTGTAGCGGGTGGCGGTGATCTCGAAATTCTGCTTGCCGTCGGCGCCGGGCGGCGAGGCGCGCACTTCGGTCACCAGCACATCGCCCGCGCCGTAGCGCTGCGCCAGCGCGGTCAGGCGCGGCAGGTCGCCCGCCAGCGCCTGCGTTGCCGACAAGGCCTCGGTGTCCGAGACGTCGCCGGTCGGCAGCACCATCGGCACCAGGCTGATGTTCGGCGCCTTCAGGCTCCACGGCGCCAGCCACAGGTTGGTCGGTCCCCACAGGTTGCTGTTGCCGGCCTCGTCGGTGTAGATCGGCAGCACCAGCAGCCGCTTGGTCTGGACCTGCGCGAACTGGACGCTATTGCCGGCGAGATATTGCTGCACCGGCTCGGCCATGAAGCGGAAAGTGAAACGGCCGATATAGCGGGTGGCCGAGGTCTTCTCCTCTTCGATCTCGAAATCCTGCACCCAGCTGGAGATGACATCGTCGCTCGGCAGCTGCAGCGAGGCGGCGCGATCGGCCGGCGCGATGTCGCCCAGCACCTTCTGCAACGCCTTGCGCTGCCCTTCCAGCATCGCCTGGTCGCGCAGGGTCGCGATGTCGCCGGTGATGTCCACGTCGATGCCCGTCGCGGTGTAGATCTGCCCCGATTGGGCCGCGGCAACGCCGGTCGAAAGCACCAGCAGAAGCAGCGCCAGAAGCCCGCGGCAGTGCCGCCGGATGATCGTCAATTCCATTGCAACGGGCCTCGAAATCCTTATTGTCCGGACCGCACTGCTTATAGCCCATCGCCACGGAGGATGCCATAACCCGCCCGCCGCAGGAGACCGGCAAATCCAATGCCGGCAATGGCTTGACCTATCGCGACGCCGGCGTCGACATCGATGCCGGAGAATCCCTGGTGGAGGCGATCAAGCCGCTGGCCAAGTCCACGGCGCGCAGCGGTTCGGACGCAGGGCTGGGCGGCTTCGGCGCCTTCTTCGATCTCAAGGCCGCCGGCTATCGCGACCCCCTTCTGGTCTCCACCACCGACGGCGTCGGCACCAAGCTCAAGGTGGCGATCGAGGCCAGCCGCCATGACAGCGTCGGCATCGACCTGGTCGCGATGTGCGTCAACGATCTGGTGGTGCAGGGCGCCGAGCCGCTGTTCTTCCTCGACTACTTCGCCACCGGGAAACTGGACGTGGCGGCCGCGCGGTCCATCATTGCCGGCATCGCCGACGGCTGCAAACAAGCCGGTTGCGCCCTGGTCGGCGGCGAGACCGCGGAAATGCCCGGCATGTATGCCAAGGGCGACTATGACCTTGCCGGATTCGCGGTCGGCGCGGTGGAGCGCGACCAGGCGCTGACCGGCGCCGACGTCAAGGACGGCGACGTCATTCTCGGCCTCGCCTCCAGCGGCGTGCACTCCAACGGCTTCTCCCTGGTCCGCAGGATCGTGGAGCAGTCCGGCATCGGTTGGACCGAGCTCTGCCCGTTCGATCAGAAGACATCCCTGGGCGAAGCGCTGATGACGCCGACCCGCATCTACGTGAAGAGCGTCATCGCCGCGATCAAGGCGGGCGGCGTGAAGGCGCTGGCGCACATCACCGGCGGCGGCCTGGTCGACAACGTGCCGCGCGTGCTGCCCGATACGCTGCAGGCCGATATCGACGGCGCCAGCTGGAAATTGCCCGCCGTCTTCGGCTGGCTGATGAAAACCGGCGGCGTGCCGCGCGACGACCTGATCCGCACCTTCAATTGCGGCATCGGCATGGTCGTCGTGGTTGCGCCCGACGCCGAAGCGCGCGTCACGCAGACCTTCAAGGACAACGGCGAAACGGTCCACCGCATCGGCGGCATCGTAAAGCGCGCGGACGGCGCCGAAGGCTGCGTCGTGCGCAACACCGACCGCTGGTAGGCCATGGCCGGGCCGCTCAGGGTGGCTGTGCTGATCTCCGGCCGCGGCTCGAATCTGCAGGCCCTGATCGACGCATTCGGTCCGAAGGTGGCTGACAGCCCGGTGAAGATCGCGCTGGTGCTGTCCAACCGCCCCGACGCGCCGGGCCTGGAGCGCGCCGCCAAGGCCGGCCTCAAGACCGAGATCGTCGATCACAAGGCGTTCCAGAGCCGCGAGGATTTCGACGTCGCGATGGACCGCGAGATCCGCGCTGCCGGCGCCGAGTTCGTGGCGCTGGCGGGCTTCATGCGCCTGCTGACGCCGCAGTTCGTCACGGCCTGGAAAGACAAGCTGGTCAACATCCACCCGGCGCTGCTGCCTGCGTTTCCTGGCCTCAACACCCACAAGCGCGCGCTGGAAGCGGGCGTACGCTTCCACGGCGCCACCGTCCATTTCGTGCGGCACGAGACCGACAGCGGCCCGATCATCGCGCAGGCCGCCGTGCCGGTGTTGTCGGGCGATGATGAAAGCACCCTCGCCGCACGCGTGCTGCAGGCCGAGCACAGACTCTATCCCCTGGCTCTGCGCCTGATCGCCGAAGACAAGGTGCGTGTGGAGGATGAGCGCACCATCGTGAGCGGCGCACCGTCCGCGGATGGCGCGCTGTTCAATCCCGCGCCCTCTTGATGCGAGGTCGAACGCGGCATTGGCGTGGCGCGGCCATCCTGGCTGCCCTGGCAGTCGCGGCATGCGATGATTCGCCCACGGTCACGCACTACGTCCTCGCCCTGAGTTGGCAGCCCGGGTTCTGCAGGTTCAACGTGGACAAACCAGAATGCCGCGACCTCGACAGCGCAGATTTCGCCGCGACGAACCTGACGGTGCACGGCTTGTGGCCGAATGACGGTCCAAGCAGCGGACCGTCCTATTGCAACGTCGACGCCGCGACCAAGGCGCTCGATGAATCGAAGAGCTGGTGCGAGCTGCCGAGACCCAAAATGACCGCCGAGACCCGCACCGCGCTGGCGCCGGCGATGCCGGGCACGGCGTCCTGCCTGGAGCGGCACGAGTGGATCAAGCACGGCACCTGTTCCGGCCTCGAGGCGGAAGACTATTTCGCCGACACCCTGCGCCTGGCGGCTGCGGTGCAGGCAACCGGGTTCGGCGAGGCCATTGCCGCAAATATCGGGCAGAATGTTACGCCACGGCAGCTGAGCAATGCCTTCGAGGCCGTGTTCGGCGCGGGGTCGAGCAAGGCGCTGACCTTGGTCTGCACGGAACGCAACGGCAGCCACTATCTGGCGGAGATTCGCATTGCCCTCGAAACGCCGTCCGTGACAGGAACGCTCGAGCGGGACCACCTCTATCTCGCCGGCGAGCCGCCTGCCGGCTCCTGCCCCGACATGATGCGCATCGACAGTGCCAATCCCTAGACCTTGGCCCTAAGCCGCGGTCTTGCGGACGGCCGCGCCCTCGGCTAAGAAAATCGCCTGTCGGAGCCACTATTTGCGGAGCTTGCCCCCAATGGCCAGTCAACAAGACCAGCTTCTTGCCAGCCGCCAGGAAGGCTGGAAGGGTTTTGCGCGGTTCCTCTTCTGGGGCACCATCCATGTGGCGATCATCACGCTGATCGCGACCCTGTTCTACGTGAACGGGCCCTCGATCGGCCTGACCATCTTCTCCGTCCTGCTGGTGCTGGGCGGCGGGTTCGTGACCGCGATCGCTCTCCTGCGCTCTTAGGCCGCAGGCCAGCCCGCAAATAAGAACGGCGCCGGATGATCCGGCGCCGTTTGTCGTTTGGCCCGCGTTTCTGTCAGCCGACCAGCTCGGTCCCGCTGAAAAAGAACCCGATCTCGATCTTGGCGTTGTCAGTCGAATCCGAGCCATGCACCGAGTTGGCTTCGATCGATTCCGCGAAATCCTTGCGGATGGTGCCCGGCGCAGCATTGGCCGGGTTGGTGGCGCCCATCACTTCGCGATACTTGGCGACGGCATTCTCGCCTTCCAGCGCCTGCACGACCACGGGACCGGAGGTCATGAACTTGCACAGGTCGTTGTAGAACGGCCGCTCCTTGTGCACCTCGTAGAACTTCTGCGCCTGGGCGGTGCTCAGCCACAGCCGCTTCTGGGCGATGATCCTGAGGCCCGCTTCCTCGATCCGGGCGTTGATCTTGCCGGTCAGATTGCGGCGCGTGGCGTCCGGCTTAATGATCGACAAGGTCCGTTCTTTGGCCATTTCAAGCTCCTGTTGGCGAAACTGGCGCGGGGTTATATACAGTCCGCCGCCCAGCCGCAACGCGCATCTTGCGCGGCGAAAGCGCCCTGAAATCAAGTAATTGTGCCATGTTAACGATCACCGACCTGACCTGCCGCATTGCCGGACGTCCCCTTTTGGAGGGCGCCAGCATGACCTTGCCCGGCGGCCACAAGGCCGGGCTGATCGGGCGCAACGGCACCGGCAAGACCACCCTGCTGAAGCTGATCGCCGGCGACCTGCATGCCGACACCGGCGAGATCCGCCTGCCCAACGGCACCCGCGTCGGCCGCATCGCCCAGGAGGCGCCCGACGGCCCGCAGAGCCTGCTCGACACCGTACTCGCCGCCGATACCGAGCGGCAGAGCCTGCTGGACGAGGCCGAGCACGCCACCGACGGCCACCGCATCGCCGACATCCATCAGCGCCTGCACGAGCTGGAGGCGCATTCGGCACCGGCGCGCGCCGGTGCGATCCTGCACGGCCTCGGCTTCGATGCCGAGGCGCAGCAGCGCCCGTGCAGCGACTTCTCCGGCGGCTGGCGCATGCGCGTCGCGCTGGCGGCGCTGCTGTTCCAGGCGCCCGACCTGCTGCTGCTGGACGAGCCGACCAACCACCTCGACCTCGAGGCGACGTTGTGGCTCGAGGATTTCCTGAAGCGCTATCCGCACACCGTGCTGCTGGTCAGCCACGACCGCGACCTGCTCAACCGCGCGGTCGACAAGATCATTCACCTGCATGACCGCAAGCTCACGGTCTATACCGGCGGCTACGACGATTTCGAGCATGCGCGCAGCGAGCGCCTCGCCTTGCAGTCGGCGGCCAAGGCCAAGCAGGACGTGCAGCGCAAGCACATGCAGGCCTTCATCGACCGCTTCCGCTACAAGGCCAGCAAGGCGCGCCAGGCCCAGTCGCGCCTGAAGGCGCTCGCCAAGATGGAGCCGATCGCGGCGGTGATCGAGGAGCGCGGCATCGAGTTCCAGTTTCCCGAGCCGGAGGAATTGGCGCCACCGCTCATCGTGATGGACAACGTCGCCGTCGGCTACGAGCCCGGCAAGCCGATCCTGAACAAGGTGACCCTGCGCCTCGATCCCGACGAGCGCATCGCGCTGCTCGGCGCCAACGGCAACGGCAAGTCGACCATGGCGAAGCTGCTGGCCGGCCGCCTGCAGCCGATGAACGGCGAACTGCGCCGCTCGCGCAAGCTGAAGGTAGGATATTTCGCGCAGCACCAGACCGACGAGCTGGATCTCGACGCGACTCCCTTGCTTTCAATGGAGCGCATCGCGCCCAAGCTGCATCCGGAGAAGTGCCGCGCGCACCTGGCGCAGTTCGGCCTCGACGTGCAGCGCGCCAACACCAAGGTCGGCAGCCTCAGCGGCGGCGAGAAGGCGCGCCTGCTGCTGGCGTTGATGAGCCATGGCGCGCCCAACATCCTGCTACTGGACGAGCCGTCGAACCATCTCGACATCGATTCCCGCCAGGCGCTGGTGCAGGCCATCAACGAGTTCGCCGGCGCCGTCGTTCTCATCAGCCACGATCCGCATCTGATCGAGCTGACGGTCGACCGCTTCTGGCTGGTAAAGGACGGTCTGTGTCGTCAGTTCGACGGCGACCTCGCCGACTATCGCGACCTGGTGCTGGCGGAAGACCGCGCCGGCGCCGACCGCGGCTCGCGCTATCGCGGCGATGCCGAGGATCGCAAATCGGACCGCCGCGATGAGGATCGCAAGCCCAGTCGCCGCGATCCCGAAGAGCGCAAGCCCTCGCGCCGCAACGCCGCGCCTGTCGTACAACCCGCGGATCTCAAGCGCCAGCTCGAGCAATCCGCACTCGCTGTCGACAAACTGTCACAAGCATTGGCACTGATCGAAAAGAAGCTTGCCGATCCCGCGCTCTACAACCAGCATGCGGACATCATTGCCGATTGGCAGCGCAAGCACGCCGACGTGAGCAAGCGCCTCGCCGACGCGGAGGATGCATGGCTGCGGGCGCAGGCATCGGCCGATCGAGCGGACGCCTAGGACTAGTTGCTCGTTGCCACGATTCGAAACGGCGTGGCAGGTTTCGCCTTCCGCGTGGGGACGCGACGATGCCGCTGTTGTCAGCCGATGCCGAGAACACCGCGATCTTCGAAGGTCTGCCAAACGATCTGCGCGCGCTGTTCGAGTATTGGCGCGCGAAGCGCGCCGGCCGCAAGATGCCGTCGCGCTCCGATCTCGATCCGTCCGAGATCAAGACGCACCTGCCCAGCATGATCCTGGTCGACGTGCTCTATGACGTGTCCGGCAAGGCCGACTTCGTCTATCGCCTGCTCGGTACGCACGAGGTCGAGGTGCGCGGCGAGAACCCAGTCGGCAAGCGCGTGGCCGATGCGTTCTTCGGTCCAACGCTGGACAACGTGCTGGGCTGCTACCAGTCGGTCGTCGACCGTCGCGAGCCCTATCTCGACGACGATTACTATCTGCGCGACGGCGATTATTTCGCGGATGAAGCGAACATCTTTCTGCCGCTGTCCAACGACGGCGAGCACGTCAACATGATCCTGGTCTATACCGCCTACCGGCGGGTGCGCTGACGCGCCTTGCGGCTGTAGTCGCGCGCGTGGCAAGCTCGGTCTCCTCGGTAAGCAGAGCTAACCATGCCGCTGCTTTCGCCCGATCGTGATCGCCCGGAGATGCCGGCCAGCACCCAGGTCGGCGTCCTGGCCGGAGCGCCGGCCGATCTGCTGGAGATGTACGCCTATTGGCAGCGCAAGCGCGGCGCGCGCGTGATGCCGGCCCGCGCCGATCTCGAGCCGGCGGAGATCAAGCGCCTGCTGCCCGGTATTCTGCTGGTCGACGTGCGGCTGTCTGCCGATAGCGCGCTGGAGTTCGCCTACCGCCTGGTCGGCACGCGCGAGGTCGACATGCGCGGCCACGATCCGACCGGCAAGCCGGTCGCCGAAGCCTATTACGGCAAGTCGGCCGAGCTGGTGACCGCGTGCTATCGCCGCGTGGTGGAGACCGGCCAGCCGTTCCTGGACGAGGATTGCTTCCACCTGCCCGGGCAGGAATGGTCGCCGTCCGCCAGCATCTATCTGCCGCTGTCCAACGACGGCGCGCAGGTCAACATGGTGCTGGTCTATTCCTCGTTTCGCTGGATCGCCGGCGGTTGGCAACCGGACTCATCTTCAGCGGGTTGAAAGCCCGCCCTCCAATCACAAGATGATCCTGACACCGCCGACGCGAAAGCGCGCGGCAACAGCCAACCCTATGGAACGTTGCAACGTAGGAAGGATCGAATGACCCAAGCCGCCTCCGCCGGACTTCTGTGCCCCGCCTGCAAGGTCGACCTGGTGATGACTGAGCGCAAGGACGTCGAGATCGACTATTGCCCGAAATGCCGCGGCGTCTGGCTCGACCGCGGCGAACTCGACAAGATCATCGAAAAGAGCGCCGCCCAGGAGGCCCAGCAACAGCGCCCCGCTGCGCCGCAGCCGCAAGCCCAACCCCACCTGCAGCAACCCCACCCGCAGCAGCAGCAGCCGGGCTATGCCGGATACGGCGAGCGCGGCGAGTACGGCGAACGCGGAGAGCACGGCGAGCGTGGCGAGCGCGGTGGCTACGGCTACCGCCGCAAATCCTGGCTGTCGGAGATTTTCGACTAAGGTCTCTTCTTTCTGTCATCACCGGGACGACACGAAGTGTCGAGACCCGGTGATCCAAGTTTCGTAAAGCGTGTCGAATTCAACTTGGATCGCCGGGTCTTCGCCCGGCGATGACGTAAAGGGAGAATGCAGAGGTCTACTCGCTGCGCGCCTTCTCTTCCCACTTCCCGGCCGGCGATTGCTGGAAATAGATCAGCTTGTGCCCCGCGTCCTTGTAGCTCTTCCACCGCTCGCGCGCGGCGGCGACGGCCATATCGTCGTTGCCGTCGAACATCTCGCACACCAGCGTGAAGTCGGCGCAATCGGCGCGGGTCGCGCCGTCGCACAGGATCAGCAGCTTGGCTGCGTTGGGGTTCTCCGCCTCGGCGGTTAGATAGATCGGCTGCTCCGCGGCCGCGCCATCCTTGGCGGTGCCGTGCGGCAGGAAGCTCTCGGGTCTGTAGGTCCACAGATGCGACGCCAATGCCTCGGCGCGCTCGCTGGAGCCGGTCATCACCAGGATCCGATCGCCCCGCCCGTAGGCGCGCTCGAGGATCACCGGCAAGGTGTCCTCGAGGCTCGCGCGCTGCAGGTGATAGAAGCGGATCTCGCTCATCCGGTGTTTGGTTAAGCCTCTTCGTAGTGGCTGGCGACCAGGTGGTCGAGCAGCCGCACGCCGTAGCCGGTGGCGCCGCGCGGCGTGGTCGGGCTGTCCTTGTCGGCCCAGGCCATGCCGGCGATGTCGAGATGCGACCAGAGCGTGCCCTTCTGCACGAAGCGCTGCAGGAACTCGGCGGCCGTGATGCTGCCGGCATTGCGGCTGCCGCTGATGTTCTTCACGTCGGCGGCTGGCGAATCCATCATCTTGTTGTAGGCGGCCGCCAGCGGCATGCGCCACAGCAGCTCGCCGGTCGACTTGCCGCTTGATTCGAGCTGCTTGGCAAGATCGTCATCGTTGGCATACATGCCGCCATAGATGTTGCCGAGCGCGATCAGGATCGCGCCGGTCAGGGTCGCGAGATCGATCATTACCCGCGGCTTGAAGGTCTCCTGGCAGTACCACATCGCGTCCGCCAGCACGAGGCGGCCTTCGGCGTCGGTGTTCAGCACCTCAATGGTCTGGCCCGACATCGAGGTGACGATGTCGCCCGGCCGCTGCGCGGTGCCCGACGGCATGTTCTCCACCAGGCCGACGACGCCGACCGCATTGACCTTGGCCTTGCGGGCCGCGAGCGCGCGCATGGTGCCGATGACGGCGGCGGAGCCCGCCATGTCCCATTTCATGTCTTCCATGCCGGCGGCCGGCTTGATCGAGATGCCGCCGGTGTCGAAGGTCACGCCCTTGCCGACGAAGGCGATCGGCTTCTCCTTGCCGCCGCCGTTCCACTGCATGGTCACGAGCTGGCTTTCGCGGTCGCTGCCCTGGCCCACGCCGAGCAGCGCGCCCATGCCGAGCTTGGTCATCTCCTTGACGCCCAGCACCTTCACCTCGACGCCGAACTCGGAGAGCTTCTTCGCTTCCGCCGCCAGCGTCTCGGGATAGATGATGTTGGCCGGCTCGGACACCAGGTCGCGGCTGAAGTTCACCGCGTCGACCACCTTGTCCATCGGACTGAAGGCGCGCTTGGCATCGGCGGCATCCGCCACCAGCACATTGAAGTGCTTGAGGCTCGGCTTCTGCTCGGGCTTTTCCTTGGTCTTGTATTTGTCGAACCGGTAGAAGCGCAGCCGCGCGCCATAGGCGAGGTTGGCGGCGAATGCGGCCTCGTCCAGCTTCATGTCACCGATCGACTCCACCCAGACCGACACGTCCTTCTCGCCGGTGCCGTTGAGCGCCGCCACCAGCCGGCCGCCCAGCGACTGCGCCGCCAGCGCGTCGTACTTGGCCGGCGTGCCGATGCCGGCGACGATGATGCGCGCGACGTCGACTCCGGCCGGCGCCAGGATGGTCATGAACTCTTCCGCCCCGCCCTTGAACCTGCTGGCTTCGAGCGCGCGCGTGATGGCGCCCTTGGTCGCCTTGTCGAGCTGGCCGGCCAGCTTGCCCAGCTTGCGGCCGTCGGCGGCCAATGCAACCAGCGTCCCGGACGCCGGAATCTCGGGTTTAGCGAACGCGACTTTCATGAATGACCTCTTGGACTGAAAACTCTGAAACTTGTGGGGCCGGACCGGCCGCGCGGAGAGGGCAGCGGAATGGCTTCGGGCTGAAAGTCTTTGCAGGCTTTCCGGCCCGTGTCCAGCCTCTCTCCGGCCGCGCGCCGCCAGTCGCGGGAATTTGGCTAACGCCATGAAAAATGTAGACGATTGCCCGCAACATGATAGTTTAGCTCGGCCTTTTCGGGGGCAGAATCATGCCGGCGCCGAAGCCGGACGAGGGGCTCGCCAAACGGGCGCCACGGACAGGGTATTGGGCGTGCGTACTGGGGGAGTAATCGTTCCATCGTGGCGGCGAAGCGGCGCAGACTGACCGACATCGTTTTGAGCAGCCTGCTGCCGGTCCTGTGTGCCGGCCTGCTCGGCTCGTCGTCTCCGGCGATGGCCGAAGGAGAGGCCGGATCCAGCGAAGAGCTGCAGAGCCAATTCAATCCGCCGCCGGCGGAGCTGAAGAGCCAATTCAACCCCACGGCGTTTCTGCGGCGGCAAGGGCCCAAGGCCCCCGCCCCCATCGACGAGCGCGACCTGCCAGGACCGGGCAAGGAGAGCAGCGAGACCATCAGGATGATCGCCGACCAGGTCAGCCACGACGAGAGCCTCGGCATCTTCATCGCGCGCGGCCATGTCGAGATCCTGCGCGAGGGCAAGATCGTCAAGGCCGACGTCGTCACCTACAACGAGCGCACCAAGCGCATAACCGCGGCCGGCAACGTCTCGCTGCTGGAACCCGATGGCGACGCCCAGTTCGCGAGCTATGCCGATGTCACTGACGACGTGAAGGAAGGCATTCTCTACGACTTCCGCATGCTGATGAAGGACAACTCGCGGCTGGCGGCCAATCGCGCCTACCGCGTCGACCAGGACACCAAGGAGATCCTGCGCAAGGGCGTCTACACCCCGTGCGCCCAGTGCGTCGAAGACCCCTCGCGTGCGCCGCTGTGGCAGATCAAGGCCTATTCCGCCATCCGCGACAAAGTGAACAAGACCATCACCTATCACGACGCCTGGCTCGAGATGTTCGGCGTCCCGGTGCTGTACACGCCCTGGTTCCGGCACCCGGATTTCGACGTCGACCGCCAGAGCGGCATGCTGACGCCCGACCTGCACTTCTCGAGCGAGAACGGCCTGCAGGTCTCCACGCCGTACTTCTACGTGCTGGCGCCGGACAAGGACATCACCGCCACGCCGATTTTCCGCTTTGGCGGCGATCTTCAGGAGCACCCCGGTGGCGTGCTCGACCTGGAATACCGGCAGCGCGTGGTCGACGGCCGCTTCCGGCTCGAAGCCTCCGGCACGGTTGAGGATCGCGAGAGCAACGACGCCAACGTCGACGACCGTGTCGAGCTGACCGACGAGTTCCGCGGCCATGTCGAGGGCGACGGCCTGTTCGACATCAACGAGAACTGGCGCGCCGGTTTCGATTTCAAGGCGACCACCGACAAGAAGTATCTCAAGCGCTGGCATCTCGGCTCGCGCGACATCCTGACCGACACCGCCTACGCCGAGGGGTTCTTCGGCCGGTCCTATGCCGAAGCGCGTGGCTACGCCTTCCAGAGCACTCAGCGCGGCCTTCAGACCGACCAGCTGCCGATCGTCGCGCCGATGCTGGACTATCGCTTCGTCAGCGAGCCGGGAGTCGCCGGCGCTTATTGGGGTGTGGATACCAATTTCATGAACCTGCGCCGCCTGGACGGGCGCGAGGTCGTGCGCATCGCCGCCAATCCGTATTGGACGCTGCCCTATACCAGCTCGATGGGCGACATCTATCGGCTGACGTTCGAAATGCCGACGACCGTCCACAAGGCGCACCATGTGGATCCGGACAGCGATGATCGCGATCCCTCCGCCGACACCGACGACTTCGACGGTACCGTCTTCCGCGTGCTGCCCAAGGCGACGTTCGACTGGAGCTATCCGTTCATCCGCGCGAACCCGAGCTTCACCCAGGTGTTCGAGCCGATGTTCCAGCTGGTTGCCGCCCCCGACACCGGCAACACCGGCAAGATCCCGAACGAGGACAGCCGCGCCTTCGAGCTCGACGATACCAACCTGTTCTTGGCCGACCGGTTTCCGGGCCTCGACCGCAAGGATACCGGCTCCCGCGCCACCTACGGCGCGAATTGGTCGGCCTATCTGCCCTATGGCAGCTATGTCAACGCGTTCCTGGGCCAGAGCTTCCAGTTCGACCACGATGACAACGACGAATTCCGGCCCGGGACTGGCATCGACGACGACCTGACCGACATCGTGGGACGCCTGCAGTTCCGGCCCATCGGGGGCCTCGACCTCAGCTATCGCTACCGATTCGATGTGTCGGATGCGACATTCCAGCGGCACGAGGCCCGCGCCAGCTATGGCAATGAATACTTTGTCTTCTCCGGTTCCTATGCCTTCATCGCCGCAGACGGGGTCGAGTTCGAGGATCGCGAACAAGTGAGCGGCTATCTGGGCGCCAACCTATCCGACTACTGGTCGGTCAATGCCCAGTCGTCCTATGATCTGGAGGACAGTCGCCTGCTGTCGATTGGCGGTGGCTTCCGGTATCTTGACGAGTGCTTTGACCTGAGAATCTCGACGACTTATGTGCCGTCAGGAGAAACCGAAGATACCGAGGGCGAAGTCAACGCCATGGTCACGGTGACCTTCCGGAACCTGGGTGGGCTCGACATCCCCTACTGAGTACTGAGAACACGATGCTGATGCCGAATTCGAAGATTGCGAAGCCGCTGCGCCACGTCGCGCTCTGCCTCTCGCTGCTGGCGGCGTTGTTCGCCGGCGGCCTGGCCGTGCCGGCGTCGGCCCAGGATACGCTGCGCATCGCCGCCGTGGTCAACGACGACATCATCAGCGAGCTCGATGTTTTCATGCGCCTCCGGATGGCGATGCTGTCGGCCAAGCTGGACGACACCGAGGAGACCCGCCGGCGTCTGCTGCCGCAGGTGCTGCGCAACCTGATCGACGACCGTCTGAAGATGCAGGAGGCCAAGCGCACCGGCGTCAAGGTCAACCCGGCCGACGTGGAAGGCCGCATCGATCGGCTGGCCCAGCGCAACAACATGACGCGCGCGCAGCTGGAGGAGTTCCTGAAGGGCAACGGCATCCTGGTGGATGCAGTCGCCGACCAGATCACCACCGAGTTGAACTGGGCGCGCCTGGTGCAGCGCACACTGCGGCCCCGCATCGTCATCACCGATCAGGAGATCAACGAGGAAGCCCAGCGCATCAAGGCGACGCAGGGGCAGACCGAGTACAAGATCTACCAGATCTTCCTGGCGGTCGATGCGCCGGACCAGGAATCCGACGTGCGCGATTCCGCCGAGCGGCTGATCGAGCAGCTGACCGCCGGCGCGGATTTCGAATCCCTGGCGCAGGAATTCTCGCAGGACGAAGGCGCGTTGAAGGGCGGCAACTGGGGCTGGATGCGGATCGACCAGATGGAGCCCGCCGTCGCCAAGCAGATCCAGGCGACGCCGGCCGGCAACCTGGTGGGACCGGTGCGCGGCACCGGCGGCTACTACATCGCCTTGGCGCGCGAGACCCGCGTCGCCGGCTCCGGCGACACCGCCGGCACCGGCAGCGTCACGGTCAAGCAGATCCTGTGGGCCCTGCCGTCGAACGCTGCGGAAAGCGAGGTCAACCGTGCGATCTCGCAGGCCAATACCCTCGCCGGCAAGATCGAGAACTGCAACCAGATGTCCGCGATCGCCAACGAGGCAGACCCAGGCGTCTACCGCGAGCTCGGCAGCGTGCCGGTCGGCGACCTGCCGGAGCAGGTGCGGACCATCGCCATCAACCAGCCGGTCGATGTGCCTTCGCGGCCGGTGCGCACCAGCCAGGGCATCGGGCTCTACATGATCTGTGCCCGGCAGGGCGCCGACGAGGACAGCCAGTCGCGCACCTCGATCGCCGATCGGCTTGGCCAACAGCGGCTGGAGACGCTGGCGCGCGGCTATCTCAGCGATCTGCGCCGCGCCGCGGTGATCGACGTCCGGATGTAGCCATGACCGGCGATGGCCTGCCGCCGCTGCGCGAGGTCATCGCGAAATACGATCTGGGGGCCCGCCGCGCCCTCGGCCAGAACTTCCTGCTCGACCTCAACCTGACGGCCAAGATCGCGCGCGCCGCCGGCGAACTCAGCGCCGGCACCACCATCGAGATCGGCCCCGGGCCTGGCGGCCTCACCCGCGCGCTGCTGAGCCATGGCGCCCGCGAGCTGATCGCGATCGAGCGCGATGCACGCTGCCTTGGGGCCCTGGCCGAGATCGCCGCCGCCTATCCTGGGCGGCTGACGGTCATCGAGGGCGATGCGCTGACGGTGGATTGCACCAAGCTTGGCAGCGCCCCGCGCCGGATCGTCGCCAATCTGCCGTACAACATCGCGACGCCGCTGATCATCAGGTGGATGCAACAAGGTGCCGCGTTCGCATCGTTGACCGTGATGGTGCAGAAGGAGGTCGCGGACCGCGTGACCGCCACGCCGCGCACCAAGGACTACGGCCGCCTCAGCGTGCTGGCGCAGTTCCTGTCCAAGCCGCGCCGCCTGTTCGACCTGCCGCCGCGCGCCTTCGTCCCGCCGCCCAAGGTCACGTCCACCGTGATCGAGCTTCTGCCCTTGCCGGAGCCCGCCTTCCCCGCGCGCCTCGCTGACCTGGAGCGCGTGACCCAAGCCGCCTTCGGCCAACGCCGCAAGATGCTGCGCCAATCGCTACGCTCGCTCGGCGGCGATACCGAGGCGCTGATGGCCGCGGCAGAGATCACGCCGACCGCAAGGGCGGAGGAGCTTACCGTGGCGCAGTTCGCAGCTTTGGCGCGAACGCTAGAGAAGCAGCGGACGTAGCCCGCCTCTACGCCGATGAATGTCGGCCTTCGCCGACAGCGCTTGGCCTTGGGATCCACGAGTTCGGTTCCGATCGCACAGCATTGCTTTGAGAAACTCGTGGATGGCAAGGCCGAGCCTTGCCATGACGGATAGAAAGTGCGCGTCTCGCTAAGTCCCTTCGCGCAGTCCCTTCACGAACTCCGCCAGCCCCACCTGCCGGTGCCTTTTCAGGCGCTCGGCCAGCAGGATGGCGCGGACACGCTGGATGCTGACCTCGAGATCGTCGTTGACGATGATGTAGTCGTATTCCGCCCAGTGGCTCATCTCGTCGGCGGCCTTTGCCATGCGGCGCGCCACCACGTCAGCGCTGTCCTGGGCGCGGGTCTTCAGGCGCTGCTCCAGCGCGGCGATGGTGGGCGGCAGGATGAAGACGCTGACCAGGTCGGCGCGCGCGCTTTGCGCCAGTTGCTGCGTGCCTTGCCAGTCGATGTCGAACAGCACGTCGCGCCCGGCCGCCAGCGAATGCTCCACCGCGGCGCGCGGCGTGCCGTACTGATGATCGAACACCTTGGCATGCTCCAGGAACGCGCCCTCGGCGACCAGGCGGTCGAAGGTGGCATGATCGACGAAGTCGTAATCGACGCCGCCCTGCTCGCTGGGCCGCATCGGACGCGTAGTGGCGGAGATTGAGAGCACGAGGCCCGGATCGATATCCAGCAGTCGGCGCGAGATCGTGGTCTTGCCAGCGCCCGATGGCGAGGACAACACGAGCATCAGCCCGCGGCGGAGAATCTCCACCGATTTAGACGGCCTTGCCCCCTCCAGCGTCATCCTGCGCGTTTCCCCGCTTATTCGATATTCTGCGCTTGCTCGCGCAGCTGCTCGATGGCTGCCTTAAGCTCGATGCCGAGGTTGGTCAAGGCCAGATCATCCGCCTTGGAGCAGAGGGTATTGGCCTCGCGATTGAACTCCTGGCACAGGAAATCGAGCTTGCGGCCGATCGCGCCGCCCTGGTCCAGCAGCGCGCGCACCGCGGCGACATGGGCGCTGAGCCGGTCGAGCTCCTCGCGCACATCGGCCTTGGCGGCGAGCATCGCCACCTCCTGCGCCAGCCGCTCCTCCGGCACCGCGACATTGGGCGGCATCAGCTCTGCGATCTGTTTGGCAAGCCGCTCGCGGATCGCGGCCGGCTGCGCGGTGGCGCTGTTGGCGGCCGCCTTGCTCAGCCGCTCGATCTCGGCGAGATGCTGGCGCATGATGGCATTGAGCTTCTTGCCCTCATCCTGGCGCGCCTGCTGCAGATCCTTGAGGCAAGCGACGAAATCCGTCTGCATGGCCTGGACGCGCCGCTCCGCCACCTCCGGCGCGACTTCCTGCTCCTCGACCTCCAGCACGCCCTTGAGTCCGATCAGGCCATCGAGCCGCGGCGGCGCCGCGTCGATCTTGCCCTTGAGCCCTTCGAGCAGGCCGGCGAGTTGCGCCAGCGCCGCCTCGTTGACCCGGAAGGTCGGGACCGACTGCTTGTCGTCCACCGTCAGGGCGATGTTGAGGTTGCCACGCTTCAGCCGCTCGGTGCAGGCGGTCCGCACGAATCCATCGAGGACATCGAAGCCGTTGGGGAGGCGGCAGCGCAGCTCGAGATTGCGGCCATTGACGCATTTCAGCTCCCACGCCCACAGGAAGTCACCGACCGACCCCTGGCGGCGCGCGAATCCGGTCATGCTGGCAATGGTCACACTGGTCCCCTTTCGATGATACGGCGGCGGCATCTTCCGGCATGCCGCCGGCTCTGGCAAGGTGAGGCCACGGAGATCCGGGGGAATCGGGGGATTCGATGGCGGCCGACGCACCAGCGCACATCCTGATCACCGGCGCCAGCTCCGGCATCGGTGCCGCGCTCGCGCTCGCCTACGCGCGGCCGGGCGCCCATCTGTCGCTGGGCGGCCGCAACCAGGAGCGCCTCGCCCAGGTTGCGGCGCAGGTCGCTGCGCGCGGCGCCACCAGCAGCATCGCGTCGGTCGATGTGTGCGACGCTGCTTCCGTGGCGCAGTGGATCGCTGCGGCGGACGAGCGCGCGCCACTCGACCTGGTCATCGCCAATGCCGGCATTTCCGGCGGCACCCACGGCGGGCCGGAAACGCCGGAGCAAACCCGCGCGATCTTCGCGGTCAACCTCGACGGCGTGCTGAACGTCGTGCTGCCGACGGTGCCGCGCATGACCGCGCGCGGGCGCGGACAGATCGCCATCATCTCGTCCCTCGCCGGCTATCGCGGCCTGCCCGGCGCCCCCGCCTACAGCGGCAGCAAGGCCGCGGTCCGGGCCTGGGGCGAAGGCCTGCGCGGCGAACTCGCGCCTAAGGGCGTGAAGCTGAACGTGGTGATGCCGGGCTTCATCAAGACCCCGATGACCGACGCCAACCGCTTCTCGATGCCGTTCCTGATGTCGGCGGAGAAGGCGGCGGCGATCATCCAGCGCGCCCTCGCCGCCGACCGCGCGCGCATCGCGTTCCCGTTCCCAACGGCGTTCATCGCCTGGCTCATGGGCGCACTCTCGCCGGCGATCGTGGACCCGCTGCTGCGCATGCTGCCGAAGAAGGATTAGCGCGCCGCGCTGACCACCATTCACTCCGTCATCCCAAGGCTTGGCCTTGGGATCCACGAGTTTGCCTGCGACCGCACGGGTCCGTCCCATCGAAACTCGTGGATGGCAAGGCCAAGCCTTGCCATGACGGTTGTGGAGTGGCGAGAGCGCCGTGCAACGACGACGCCCTACTGCGTCTGCTGCGCCTTCTGGATCTTGCGCCAGGCGGCGACGTTCTTGTTGTGCTCGTCGAGCGTCGCGGCGAAGGCGTGGCCGCCGGTGCCGTCGGCGACGAAATAGAGCTCCTTGTGCGACTGCGGGTGCATCACGGCATGCAGCGCGTCGCGGCCCGGATTGGCGATCGGTCCGGGCGGCAGGCCCTTCACCAGGTAGGTGTTGTACGGGCTGTCGGTCTTGAGGTCGTCGTAGGTAACGCCGCGGTTGAGCTTCCGGGTGCCGAGGGTGACCGCGAAGATCACCGTCGGATCCGACTGCAGCGGCATGCCCTTCTTGAGGCGATTGTAGAACACGCCGGCGATGCGCGCCCGCTCGTCGGCCTGCGCGGTTTCCTTTTCCACCACCGAGGCCAGCGCCACCGCCTCTTCCGGCGTCTTCACCAGGATGGAGCGGTCGCGCTTCTCCCATTCCTCGGCCAATACCTTGCTCATGTCCTCGCGCATGCGCGCGATGATCGAGGCGCGGCTCTCCCCGCGCAGGAACCGATAGGTCTCCGGCAGCAAAGTGCCCTCGGCCGGCCGCTCCGGCGGCAACGGCCCGTCCAGCAGCGGCGCGCTCGAAACCAACTCCAGCACCTCGCGCACCGTCAGCCCTTCCGGGATGGTGAGGCGGTGGGTGATCGACTTGCCGGCGATCATGATGCCCATGGCGCCGCTGGCGCTGATGCCCTTCGGAAACACGTATTCGCCGGCGATCAGCGGCTTGTTGCCCGACAGCAAGCGCACCCCGAGTTGGAAGATCCGGGTGTCGTCGATCACGTTCTCGGTCTTGAGGATGCCGGCGATCTCCGCGACGCCGCTGCCCTTGGGGATCACCAGCGTCTTGTCGTCGGTCGACGGGCCCGAGCCGGTGAAGCTGGCGTAGAGATAATAGGAAACGCCCGCCGCCGCGATCACGGCGACGGTGATGAGCGTGTAGAGGAAATTGAGGAGCCGGCGCATCGCCTGTTCGCCGCTCCCGCTGCGCGACTATTGAACCGGGGTGAAAATCAGGCTGGCGTTGGTGCCGCCGAACCCGAAGGAATTCGACAAGGCGGCGCGGATCTTGCGCGGCTTAGCCTGCTTGGGCGCGAGGTCGATGTCGCAGCCTTGGGACGGGTTGTCGAGATTGAGGGTCGGCGGCGCGACCTGGTCGCGCATCGCGAGGATGGAGAAGATCGCCTCCACCGCGCCGGCGGCGCCCAGCAGGTGTCCGATCGCCGACTTGGTCGAGGACATGGTGAGCTTGTAGGCGTGATCGCCGAACAGGCGCTTCACCGAGCCCAGCTCGATCTCGTCGCCCAGCGGAGTCGAGGTGCCGTGCGCGTTGACGTAGTCGATGTCGTCGACGTTCATCTCGGCGCGCTTCAGCGCCATCTGCATGCAGCGATAGCCGCCGTCGCCAGTCTCCGAGGGTGCGGTGATGTGATAGGCGTCGCCCGACAGGCCGTAGCCCACGACCTCGGCATAGATCTTGGCGCCGCGCTTCTTGGCGTGCTCCAGCTCTTCGAGCACGACGACGCCGGCGCCCTCGCCCATCACGAACCCGTCGCGATCCTTGTCCCACGGACGCGAGGCCGCGGTTGGCCGGTCGTTGAAGCCGGTCGAAAGCGCGCGCGAGGCGCAGAAGCCGGCGATGCCCAGACGGCTGATGGTGGATTCTGTGCCGCCCGCGACCATCACGTCAGCATCGCCCCACTGGATCAGGCGGCTGGCGTCGCCCAGGGCATGGCTACCGGTTGCGCAGGCCGTGACCACAGAGTGATTGGGCCCGCGGAAACCGTATTTGATCGAGACGTGGCCGGAGGCGAGATTGATCAGGCACGAAGGAATGAAGAACGGCGAGATGCGCCGCGGCCCCTTCTCCTTGAGCGTGATCGACGCCTCGTAGATGCCCTGCAGGCCGCCGATGCCCGAGCCGATGAGGACGCCGGTGCGGGTCTGGCCTTCCTCGTCGGTCGGCTTCCAGCCGGAATCCTCGACCGCCTGCTGCGCCGCCCCCATCGCCATGATGATGAAGGTGTCCATCTTCTTCTGGTCTTTGGGCGGCACGTAGTCGTCGGCGTTGAACTTGCCGGACGCGGTGTCGCCGCGCGGCACTTCGCCCGCGACCTTGCACGGCAGGTCGGTCACGTCGACGGACTGCACGCCGCTGATACCGGACTCAGCCTTCAGCAGGCGATTCCAGACATTCTCGACGCCCACGCCCAACGGCGAGACGATGCCCATTCCGGTGACGACGACACGACGCATGCTCTATCCTGCCATTTCAGGGATGCGCAAGGACCGCGCAGACCGCGCCGATCCGCACAGGATCCGAACCGAGAGAGCGATCTCAGCTCGCCTTCGACTTGATGTATTCGATGGCATCCTTGACGGTCTGGATCTTTTCGGCGGCGTCGTCGGGAATCTCGCAACCGAACTCTTCTTCGAACGCCATCACGAGCTCGACCGTATCCAGGCTGTCGGCGCCTAGATCGTCGATGAAGGACGCAGTGTCGGTGACCTTGGCTTCCTCGACTCCGAGGTGCTCGATCACGATCTTCTTAACCCGTTCGGCAATGTCGCTCATCGCTGTTCCCTTTTTTGATCACCGCCCCCCGCCGGAGCCGGTCGAAAGATGATTGGGCCATTTTGGCCGCACAGAGCCACCGCGCCTAGGCTCGTTGTGAGAGTGACCTCGCGCGGCGGTGTCCGGGGTCACTTAACATAGTTTGCCCGGCTTTGGCCAGAGCCGGGGTCTTCTCGGAAAAGCGCAATCAAATCATGGCCATGCCGCCGTTGACGTGGATCGTCTGGCCGGTCACGTAGGCCGCCTCCGGGCTCGCCAGATAGACCACGGCCGCGGCGATCTCGTCCGACTGGCCAAGCCGGCCGGCCGGGATAGCCGACATGATCCGCGCCTTCTGGTCCTCGTTCAGCGCGCCGGTCATCTGGGTCTCGATGAAACCGGGAGCCACGCAATTCACCGTGATGTTGCGGCTCGCCACCTCCTGAGCCAGCGACTTGGACATGCCGATCATGCCCGCCTTGGCGGCGGCATAGTTGGCTTGGCCGGGATTGCCGGTCACGCCCACTACCGAGGTGATGCCGATGATGCGGCCCCAGCGCTTTTTCATCATGCCGCGCATCGCCCCGCGCGCCAGCCGGAAACCAGCGGTCAGGTTGACGTCGATCACCATCTGCCAGTCCTCGTCCTTCATGCGCATGGCGAGGTTGTCGCGCGTCAGGCCGGCGTTGTTGATCAGGATGTCGATGCCGCCGAGCGCCGCGTCGGCCGACTTGAGCAACCCTTCGATCGCCGCCGGATCGCCGAGATCGGCCGGCACCACATGCGCGCGCTCGCCCAGCTCCGCCTTCAGCTTCTCCAGCGGCTCGGTCCGCGTGCCGCTGAGGCCCACGGTCGCGCCCTGCCTATGCAGCGCCCGCGCGATCGCCCCGCCGATGCCGCCCGATGCGCCGGTGACCAGCGCGCTCTTGCCGCTCAAATCGAACATGAATTGCTCCTTCTCAGCTGAGCGCTTTCAGCGCCGCTTCGACATCCGCCGGCGCACTAACCGAGCTGGCTTCGATCTCCTTGTCGATGCGCTTTACCAGGCCGGCCAGCACCTTGCCGGCGCCCAGCTCGTACATCTTCGCGACGCCCAGCGATTTCATGGCCAGCACGGATTCCCGCCAGCGCACGGTCGCGGTCACTTGCTGCACCAGCAGCTTGGCGATGGTGGCAGCATCGCTGACCGGCTGTGCGGTCACGTTGGCCACCACCGGCACCAACGGCTGCCGGATTGTCGCTTGGGCGAGCGCTTCTTCCATCGCGTCGGCGGCGGGCTGCATCAGCGCGCAGTGGAACGGCGCGCTCACCGGCAGCATGACGCTGCGCTTCACGCCCTGCTCGGTCGCGATCGCTATGGCGCGCTCCACCGCCTCCCTGGCGCCGGAGACCACCACTTGGCCCGGCGAATTGTCGTTGGCGACGCCGCAAACCTTCTTGGTATCGTCCGCCGCCTGCTTGGCGATCTTCTGCACCTGCTCCAGCTCCGGGCCCAGCAGCGCCGCCATGGCGCCGACGCCCACCGGCACCGCCTTCTGCATCGCCTGCCCGCGCAGCTTCAGCAGCCGCGCCGCATCCGACAGCCCAAGCGCCCCCGCGGCCGCCAGCGCCGAATATTCGCCGAGGGAATGGCCGGCGACAAAGCTGGCCTTGTCGGCTAGGCGCCAGCCGCCGTCCGCCTCCAGCACGCGCAAGGCGGCGATGCTGACCGCCATCAGGGCCGGTTGGGCATTCTCGGTGAGCGTGAGGTCGCTTTCCGGACCCTCGAACATCAGCTTGGAGAGCTTCTGCTTCAGCGCCTCGTCCACCTCTTCGAACACCAGCCGGGCGGCGGCAAAGCCTTGCGACAGCGCGAGGCCCATGCCGACAGCCTGCGAGCCCTGGCCTGGAAAGATGAAGGCACGTGTCATGGAATTTCCCTGGAAGCCGAGAATCCGCTGATCCGGCGGAAAGAGGGCGCATAGATAGCCCGGCCGCCGCCCCTGTCAAGCGGTTGAAGGCGTTGATTAATCTTCGTTAACGCGCCTTCGTAATCGCGCGCTTGCAATGCCGCCGCCGATCACTATAGTCCCGGCCGCGCTTGGCCTTACGGCCGTGCGCACCCCTGCCGGCTCCCGTTCCTTGGGCCACCAAAGAACCGGCGCATGAGCGCCGCGAGGTGCCGGCTAGGTCCGATCCGCTGATGCGAGCGCCATGTCGGAGCTCCCAGCGCCGGGCCGCGAACAGCCAAAGGGAGTCCTTATAGGATGCCGTACTACGAGAATATCTTTATTGCGCGCCAGGACGTGACCAGCGCGCAAGTCGAAGGCCTGACCGAGCACTTCGCCGGGATCGTCGCCGCCCAGGGCGGCAACGTGACCAAGAAGGAGTTCTGGGGCCTGAAGAGCCTCAGCTTCCGCATCAAGAAGAACCGCAAGGGCCACTATGTCCTGCTCAACATCGACGCCCCCGCGGCGGCGGTGATCGAGATGGAGCGCAACATGCGCATCCACGAGGACGTGCTGCGCCACCTGACGGTTCGAGTCGAGGCGCTGGAGGAAGGCCCGTCTGCCATGCTGCAGTCGCGCGGCCGCGACCGTGAGGGCCGCGAACGCGAGGGTGGCTTCGGCCGCCGCGAGCGCAGCTTTGGCGGCGGCGGATTTGATCGCGGTGATCGGGGCGATCGTGGCGGTGACCGTCCGGATCGCGGCGAGCGCGACGACCGCCTGCGCCCGGTGCGCGAAAACAAACCAACCGAGACTGAAGGAGGCGCAGCATGAGCGTCGCCCCGACTGAAGGTTCCGCCCCGCGTGGCGGTGGTGGTGGTGGCCGGCGGCCGTTCTTCCGCCGCCGCAAGTCCTGCCCGTTCTCCGGCGCCAACGCCCCGAAGATCGACTACAAGGACATCAAGCTCCTGCAGCGCTTCGTTTCGGAGCGCGGCAAGATCGTTCCCAGCCGCATCACGGCCGTCAGCGCCAAGAAGCAGCGTCTGCTCGCCCAGGCGATCAAGCGCTCGCGCTTCCTCGGCCTGCTGCCCTACGTGCTGAAGTAAGGAGAGCGCCCCATGGACGTCATTCTGTTGGAGCGCATCGAGAAGCTGGGCCAGATCGGGGACGTGGTCTCCGTGAAGCCGGGCTTCGCGCGTAACTTCCTCCTGCCGCGCAAGAAGGCCTTGCGCGCCACCCAGGACAACAAGAAGCGCTTCGAGGAGCAGCGCGCCCAGATCGAGGCGACCAACCTCAAGCGCAAGCAGGAGGCCGAGAAGATCGCCAAGAAGGTGGACGGCACCAAGATCGTCGTCATCCGCCAGGCGAGTGAGACCGGCCTGCTGTTCGGCTCGGTCGCCAACCGCGACATCGCGGACGGTGTCACCGCGGCTGGCTTCACCATCGACCGGCGCCAGGTCATCCTGGACAAGCCGATCAAGACGCTCGGCCTGCACAAGGTCCGCGTCGCCCTGCATCCGGAGGTGATCGTCACGGTCACCGCCAACGTCGCCAAGTCGGAAGACGAAGCGGCGCAGCAGGAGAAGCTCGGCACCGCGGTCACCAAGGCGAGCGAAGGCGACGCCCCCGACCTAGACAAGCTGCTCGAGGAAGCGGCGCAAGCCCAGGCCGAAGCCGGCACCGGCGAACAGCCGGAAGTCGAAGCCTAAGCCAGGCTCATACGATCAAGCAAACGGCCGTCCGAAAGGGCGGCCGTTTTGCTTTGTGAGGCTTGATCTTCATCAAGACTGGATGTTGGTCCTAGTCCCCCTTGCTCCCTTGCAGCACTGCCTCCAAGATTTGGGCCGTCAATTGTGTTCGGATCCTGTGACCTTCGGAGGCATGCATGGGTACGACCCGCAAGACTGAGATCGCCAGGCATCTTCGCCTGGCCGCGATCGCTCTTTCGATCATCGTAATGGCGCCGCTCCCGTCGCTCGCGGAGGGCCTGATCAATCCGTTCAGCTCAGCGTCAACTGGCATGAGCGAGGCTGATGCCGATTTGATGAGGGGCGCCCTCAAGTCGGTCCTTGATGCCAAGAAGGCCGGTGCCACGGCCGATTGGAAGTCGGCGTCGAGCGGACGCGCCGGGCGCGCGACAAGCCTGGATGTCTTCAAGAAGGACGGAATGGACTGCGCCAACGTGGAGCATTCCTTCACGGCCGGCGAAGGCACGACCTACAAGCTGCCTTTCTGCCAGATGACGGACGGCACCTGGAAAATCGCGTTCTGATACCGGGTCGGTGTCAGCTGGCGGGCTGCTTTCAAGCCTGCGGCCGATCTGGCTCCTGATGTTCGCGGTGCTCGGCACGCGCCGCTTCCCAAACCTCTTTCGCCGCCGTCGCATTCATCGCGGCGATGCCGAGACCGACGACCACGTCAGGCCAGATCGACAGCGTGTAGGCGGTGAGAATGCCAGCCGCGATGATCGCGATATTGGCATAGGCGTCGTTGCGCGCCGACAGGAATGCGGCTTTAGTGAGGCTGCCGCTCGCTTTCCGGAAGCGCGCGAGGATCAGCGCGCAGGTCACGTTGATAATGAGCGCGCCGGCGCCGACGATCGACAGCGTGATTGGTTCCGGCGGCAGCGGCGACGCAATTTTCTGCCACACCGTCCAGAGCGCGGCGAGGCCGGGCAACAGCAGGATGACGGCGAGCGCCATTCCTATCCGCAATCGCGCCTGCAATGACCAGCCGAGCGCGAGCAGGATCAGCAGATTGACGGAGGTGTCTTCCAGGAAGTCGATGCTGTCCGCGAACAGCGAGACCGAAGAGATTGAAATTGCTGACGTGAACTCGATGAAGAAGTAGCCAAGGTTCAGAATCGCAACCGTCAGCACGGCGCGGCGGAGAGACTGCGACGACGTGATCTCGGTCACAAGATTTCCTCGTCCGACATCGGTCACAAGTTCGGTTGCAGTGCCGTTTAGTCTTGTGCACGTTATCCACAGGACTAACAATTCCATTTTCCGACTCGAAGGACTAAGGTCGCCGCCATGGAAGTGGGGGGCAAGCAGTCAAATGTCGCGAGGTTGCGCGAGGGAGCGGGAGCCATTCCGCCGCGCACGCCGCCGCACAACTACGAAGCTGAGCAGGCTCTGCTCGGCGCGCTGCTCGCCAACAACGAAGTCTACAACCGCGTCAGCGAGTTCCTGCGTTCCGACCATTTCGCCGACGCGCTGCACGGCCGGATTTACGAGGCGATCGGCAAGCTGGTGCTGCGCGGCCAGATCGCCAACCCGGTCACGCTCAAGAACCTGTTCGACCAGGACGGTGCGCTGGCGGAGATCGGCGGCGCGCAATATCTGGTGCAGCTGGCGCAGGCAGTGGTCACCGTCATCAACGCCGAGGATTACGGCCGCGCCATCCACGACCTGTTCCTGCGCCGCCAGCTGATCGGCGTCGGCGAAGACATCGTCAACGAATCCTACACCTACGACCCCGACATCAGCGCCATCGACCAGATCGAGCGCTCCGAGATGCGCCTGTTCAACCTGGCGGAAGGCGGCCAGGTCGACGGCGGCCCGAAGAAATTCGACGCGGTGCTGAAGAGCGCGCTCGACATGGCCGAAGCGGCATACAAGCGCGATGGCCATGTCACCGGTGTGACCACCGGTTTGCGCGACCTCGATCGCCGGCTCGGCGGGCTGCAGAAATCCGACCTCGTCATTCTTGCCGGCCGCCCCTCGATGGGCAAGACCGCGCTCGCCACCAATATCGGCTTCAATGCCGCAAAGGCCGACAAGGACAGGGAAACCGGCACCAAGCACCGTGTCGCCTTCTTTTCGCTCGAAATGTCCGCGGAGCAGCTGGCACACCGCATCATGGCGGAGGAATCAGGCGTCTCGTCCGATCGGATCCGGCGCGGCGACGTCAAGCAGGACGAGTTCTCCAGCATCGTCCAAGCCTCGCAGCGCATGAGCAATGTCCAGTTCTTCATCGACGACACGCCGGCCATCACCGTTCCGGCGCTGCGGACGCGGGCGCGCCGGCTGAAACGGCAATTCGGCCTCGACATGATCATCGTCGACTATCTGCAATTGATGCGGTCGGCCAATCCCAAGGGCTCGGAAAACCGCGTCCAGGAGATTTCGGAGATTACGCGCGGCCTCAAGGCGGTGGCGAAGGAACTGGAAGTGCCGGTGCTGGCCCTGTCCCAGCTCTCGCGCGCGGTCGAGAACCGCGAGGACAAGCGGCCGCAGCTGGCGGACCTTCGTGAATCCGGCTCGATCGAGCAGGATGCCGACGTCGTCATGTTCGTCTACCGCGAGCAGTATTATCACGAGCGCGCGGAACCCAAGCAGCGCACCGAAGAAAGCAACGATGCCTTCTTCAAGCGCACGGAAGACTGGAAGGCCAGGGGCGAGCGGGTCCACAACGTCGCCGACGTGATCATCGCCAAGCAGCGCCACGGCCCGGTCGGCACCATCGAGCTGCAATTCGAAGGCACCCTCACGCGCTTCAGCGACCTGATCCGCGACGAGAACCTGCCGGATCACCACTGACCTTTCTTCCCCCTCCCCCAGCTTGTGGGAGGGTTGGGGTGGGGGAGGCGAGCGATGACTGTTTCCCACAGGAACCCGACTTCCCCGGAAGTCTATTGTTGGGGCGTGGCGCATGTGCGATAGCGCTCTGGCATGACCGTCCAACCGACTGCGGAACTCACCATCGATCTCGGCGCGCTGGTCGCCAACTACCGGCTGCTGCAGCGCCATGGCAAGCCGGCGCGGGTGGGCGCCGGGGTCAAGGCCAACTCCTATGGCCTAGGCGCCGACCGGGCGGCGCCGGCTCTGGCCAAGGCCGGCTGCAAGGAGTTCTTCGTCGCCGTCCTGTCGGAGGCGATCGCGCTCCGGCCGCTCATTCCGGACGCCGACATTTACGTCCTCTCCGGCCCGATCGGCGGCGACGAGCCGGAATTCATCGAGCACCGCCTGATCCCCGTCCTCAATTCCCTGCCGCAGATTGAGACGTGGTCCCGCTGGTGCGACGACGATGCCCCGGCGCCGGCGGCCATTCACATCGACACCGGCATGTCCCGGCTGGGCCTGTCGCCCGCGGACCTGGACCACCTGATCGCGGATCCAAAGGCGCTGAAGCTCATTCCCGTCCAGCTCCTGATGTCCCACCTCTCGGTCTCGGAGGAGGTCGAGCACCCGGAGAACCCGGGGCAGCTGAAGCGTTACAAGCAGGCGGTGGACCGCCTGCTGCCGCTGCTGCCGGCCCGTCCCATCCTCTCCTTCGCCAACTCCTCCGGCATCTTTCTGGGGCGCGACTACGCCTTTGATCTGGTCCGCACGGGGGCCGCGCTCTATGGCTTGAATCCTACCCCGGCGGCACCGAACCCGATGCGCCAAGTGGTTGGGTTGAAAGCCAGAATCCTGCAACTCCGTCAGATTGACGCCCACCAGACCGTTGGTTATGGTGCCCACCGCTCAACGCGGGCAACGAGCTTGGCGACCCTTGGCCTGGGCTATGCGGATGGGGTTTTCCGTGCCTTGAGCCATGTCGGTGCCGCCTTTGTTGGGGGAATAAGGGCGCCATTCGTGGGTCGCGTTTCGATGGATCTGATCACGATCGATGTCGGTGATGTGCCGGCGCACCTGGTGCAGCCGGGCGCCTGGGTCGAGATTCTGGGCGCGCATCAGAGCGCTGACGACCTCGCCGTGCTCGCCGGTACCAACGGCTATGAAGTGCTGACCGCGCTCGGCGCGCGCTACCAGCGCCGCTACCTTCCGGCCGGGTAGGCGCGCGGATGCCCCTGCTTCAGCCCTTGGGGCGCACCTTCCTGAATGGACTCTCCGCGATCGGCCGGCTCGCGCTGTTCACGCTGCGCGCCGTCCTGCTGGCGATCCGGCCGCCCTATTATCCGCGCCTCATCATTAGGCAGATGATCGAGATCGGGTACTATTCCCTGCCTGTCGTCGGCATGACCGCGGTCTTCACCGGTATGGTGCTGGCGCTGCAGAGCTATACCGGCTTCGCGCGCTTCAATGCCGAGACCGCGATTCCCAACGTGGTCGTGCTGTCGATCTGCCGCGAGCTGGGGCCGGTGATGGCGGGCTTGATGGTCGCCGGGCGGATCGGCGCCGCGATGGCGGCGGAGCTCGGCACCATGCGGGTGACCGAGCAGATCGACGCCCTGGTCACGCTCTCCACCAATCCCTTCAAATACCTGATCGCGCCGCGCCTGATCGCCGGCATCCTGATGCTGCCGATCCTGGTCGGCACCGCCGACGTGATCGGCGTGCTGGGCGGCTACCTGGTCAGCGTCTACAAGCTCGGCTTCAACGCCGGCAACTATCTGCAGAACACCGTCGATTTCCTGCAATTCCTCGACGTGTTCTCCGGCCTGGTGAAGGCCGCGGTGTTCGGCTTCATCGTCGCGCTGATGGGCTGCTATCACGGCTTCCACAGCCGCGGCGGCGCGCAGGGCGTCGGCAAGGCCACCACCAACGCCGTCGTGTCCGCCTCGATCCTGATCCTCATCTCCAACTACATCGTCACGGAGCTGTTCTTCTCCCGATGAGCAGCGACATCAAAATCAAGGTCCGCGGATTGTGCAAAGCCTTCGGCCGCAAGGTGGTGCTGAGGGACCTCGACCTCGACGTGCCGAAGGGCCAGTCGCTCGTGGTGATCGGCGGCTCGGGCACCGGCAAGTCGGTGCTGATCAAGTGCATCATCGGCCTGATGAAGCCGGACAAGGGCTCGATCGAGATCGACGGCCACGAGGTCACGCGCATGTCGTCCGGCGAGCGCGAAGAGATCATGCACAAGTTCGGCATGCTGTTCCAAGGCGGCGCCCTCTTCGACTCGCTGCCGGTCTGGGAGAATGTGGCGTTCGGCCTGATTGCCGGCCGCGGCTTCAACCGGGCCGAGGCCAAGGACATTGCGATCCGGAAATTGGCGGCCGTCGGCCTCGGTCCCGATGTCGCGGAGCTCTACCCCGCGGAGCTGTCCGGCGGCATGCAGAAGCGCGTATCCCTCGCCCGCGCGATCGCGACCGAGCCGGAGATCATCTTTTTCGACGAGCCGACCACCGGCCTCGACCCGATCATGAGCCAGGTGATCAACGAGCTGATCAAGCAGTGCGTCGACGATTTGGGCGCGACCGCCCTCTCCATCACCCACGACATGCAGTCTCTGCGGGTGATCGGCGACAACGCCGCGATGATCTATGATGGGCGAATCATCTGGCACGGGCCGGCCGGCGACATCGACCATTCCGGCAACGCCCATGTCGAGCAGTTCGTGCAAGGCAAGGCCGAAGGGCCGATCAAGATGCCGGTCAGGCCGCTGTAGGCGGCCCTAGGCGGCGGAGACCATCGCCGATGGCGAAATCGACCACCCGCTATGTCTGCCAGAGTTGCGGCGCCAGCTCTCCCCGCTGGATGGGCAAGTGCGAGTCGTGCAACGCCTGGAACAGCATCGTGGAGGAGGCCGGGCGCGAGGAGATGCCCAAGGGACTCAGCCGCGGCAAGGGCAAGAGCATCGAGTTCGTCGCGCTCGACGGCCAGGCGCCCGAGGCGATGCGGCGCTCGAGCGGCAATGCCGAGTTTGACCGCGTGACCGGCGGCGGGCTGGTGCGCGGCTCCGCCATCCTGATCGGCGGCGACCCCGGCATCGGCAAGTCCACCCTGCTGCTGCAGATCGTGACCGCCGTCGCGGGTGGCGCCAAACCGCTGCGCTCCGCCTACATCTCCGGCGAGGAGGCGGTGGAGCAGGTGCAGCTGCGCGCCAAGCGGCTCGGCCAGCAATCGCACGCCGTGCAGATCGCCGCCGCCACCAACGTGCGCGACATCATCGCCAGCCTGGACCGCAGCGATCCGCCCGACCTGGTGGTGATCGATTCGATCCAGACCATGTATCTCGACAACCTCGATTCGGCGCCCGGCACCGTCGCTCAGGTGCGCAGCGCCTCCGCCGAGCTGATCCGGCTTGCCAAGCAGCGCGGCTTCGTCCTGATGCTGGTCGGCCATGTCACCAAGGACGGCCAGATCGCCGGCCCGCGCGTGCTCGAGCACATGGTCGACACCGTGCTCTATTTCGAGGGCGAGCGCGGCCACCATTTCCGCCTGCTGCGCGCGGTCAAGAACCGCTTCGGCCCGGCCAACGAGATCGGGGTGTTCGAGATGACCGAGGGCGGCCTGCAGGAGGTGCCCAACCCCTCCGCCCTGTTCCTCGCCGAGCGGCGCGGCAGCGTCTCCGGCACCACCGTGTTCGCCGGCATCGAGGGCACGCGCCCGGTGCTGGTGGAGATCCAGGCCCTGGTGTCGCCCTCCCCACTCGCCACTCCGCGGCGCGCCGTGGTCGGCTGGGATACCAGCCGCCTCGCCATGTTGCTGGCGGTGCTGGAGACTCGCTGCGAGCTGGCCTTTGCCGGCAACGAGGTTTATCTCAACGTCGCTGGCGGCCTCAGGATCGGCGAGCCGGCGGCGGACCTTGCGGTCGCCCTGGCGCTGATCAGCGCCCTCACCGACCGGCCGGTGCCGGAAGACGTGGCGGCGTTCGGCGAGATCGGCCTTTCCGGTGAAGTGCGCATGGTCTCGCAGCCGGAGCTGCGCCTGCGCGAAGCCGGCAAGCTCGGCTTCCGCCGGGTCCTGATGCCGCGGCGGCGCGATGCCAAGAAGGAACGCAGCGCGGTTCCGGGCATTGAGGTACTCGAAATCGGCCACCTGCAGGACGTGCTCGATTGGCTGTATAATGAGGTAAGATCGTTGAGCGCCGGCAAACGGGTCCTATCGCAATAATGTATCGGAGCAGCTTTCCGTGAATTTTGTCGACATCGTGGTGCTGGCGGTCATCGCGCTCTCCACGCTGCTGGCCCTGGGCCGCGGCTTTGTGAAGGAGATCCTCTCGATCTTCGGCTGGATCGGCGCCGCCATCGGCACGTTCCTGATTTTCGTCTACGTGCCCGAGGTGCGCGAGTTCGTCGGCAAGCAGATCGCCGATCCGTTGCTGGCGAAGATCGTTTGCGCGGTCGGCCTGTTCGTCGTGCTGCTGATCGTCCTCGGCTTTTTCAACCACGCCATCTCCTCGCGCGTCCACGCAAGCTCGCTGGGCCCGCTCGACAAGTCGCTGGGGCTGGTGTTCGGGCTGGTGCGCGGCGTGGTGCTGATCGCCCTCGCCTACATGGTGATGACCGACTGGTTCATGCCGAACAAGGGTCAGCGGCCGCAAGTCATCAACGAGGCGCGCACCGAACCCTACGTGGCGATGGCAGCCGATTTCATCAAATCCAAGATTCCCCAGGGCTGGAAGGACCGGGCCGGCGCCATGTTCGACGAGGGTTCCAAGGCGGTCGAGCAGGGCAAGGAACTCAACGACACCATCGAGAAACTGAGTCCGCAGGTTCCCCAGCCGACTACCCCGCCATCCGGCGAATCGCCGGGCGACTCGAGCCAGAATGGCGGGCAGGGAACGCAACGCAGCCCTGCTGGAAATCAAGATGGACAAGGGGAACAATCCGGGTATAAGGACGCCGAGCGCAAGGACCTGGAACGGCTGATTCAGGGCCAATCGCAATAACCCAAAAGGGAATTTCGGGCCGATGCTGACGACCCATCCTTTCGATGACGATCATCTGAAGGAAGAGTGCGGTGTTGTCGGAATCTTTGGGGTCGAGGAAGCCGCAACCCATTGCGTCCTCGGCCTTCACGCCCTGCAGCATCGCGGCCAGGAAGCAGCCGGCATCGTCGCCTACGACGGCAAGCGCTTCAACGCCCACCGCGCCCAGGGCCATGTCGCCGACAATTTCTCGCAGCACTCGGTGATGGCCAAGATGACCGGCCATTCGGCGATCGGCCACACGCGCTATTCGACAACCGGCGAGAATTCGCTGCGCAACGTTCAACCGCTGTTCGGCGACTTGCACTTCGGCGGTTTCGCGGTCGCCCACAACGGCAATCTCACCAACGCCCAGATGATCCGGCAGGAGCTGGTGAAGCGCGGCTCGATGTTCCAGTCGACCAGCGACACCGAAGTGATCCTGCACCTGATGGCGACGCACCTGCGCGGCAACGTGATCGACCGCCTGATCAACGCGCTGCACCAGGTCGAGGGCGCCTATTCGCTGGTCTGCATCGCCGAGGACATGGTGATCGGCGTGCGCGATCCGCTCGGCGTCCGGCCGATGGTGCTGGGCAAGCGGGGCGACGGCTGGATCCTCGCGTCCGAGACTTGCGCGCTCGATATCGTCGGCGCCGACTATGTGCGCGACATCGATGCCGGCGAACTGGTCATTCTCGACAAGCGCGGCGTCACCTCCATGAAGCCGTTCGGCGTGCAGCCGAAGCGCTTCTGCATCTTTGAGTATGTCTATTTCGCGCGGCCCGACAGCGTGATGGAGGGCAAGAGCGTCTACGATTCGCGCAAGCGCATCGGCGCGGAGCTGGCCAAGGAAGCGCCCGCGACCGCCGACGTGGTGATCCCGGTGCCGGATTCCGGCGTGCCGTCCGCGCTCGGCTATGCCGCCGCCTCCGGCATCCCGTTCGAATACGGCATCATCCGCAACCACTATGTCGGCCGCACCTTCATCGAGCCGACCGACCAGATCCGCCATCTCGGCGTGCGCCTGAAGCACAACGCCAACCGCGCGCACGTTACTGGAAAACGGATCGTGTTGGTGGACGACAGCATCGTGCGCGGCACCACCTCCAAGAAGATCGTGGAGATGATGCGCAACGCCGGCGCGACCGAGGTGCATATGCGCATCTCCTCGCCACCGACCGCGCACTCGTGCTTCTACGGCATCGACACGCCAGAGCGGAAGAACCTGCTCGCCGCCAACTACGGCATCGAGGAGATGCGCGACTTCATCGGCGCGGATTCGCTCGCCTTCATCACGATCGACGGGCTCTATCGCGCCATGGGCCTGATCGGGCGCGACAACAAGCGACCGCAATTCTGCGACGCCTGCTTCACCGGCGATTATCCGACCGCCCTCACCGACCAGGAAGGCGGCATGGTCGCAGCCCAGCTGTCGCTGCTGGCCCAGCCGGCATGAGCGAGGCGACCGGAGCCCCCAATACTCAAACACTTGCCGGCCGCATCTGCCTTGTGACCGGAGCCAGCCGCGGCATCGGCCGCGCCATCGCCACGCGCTACGCCCGGGAAGGCGCCGACCTCATCCTCACCGCCCGCACCGTCGGCGCGCTCGAGGAGCTGGATGACGAGATCCGCGCCATCAACGGCAAGACCTCGCTGCTAGTGCCGATGGACCTGCGCAACTTTGACACCATCGACCAGTTGGGCGCCGGGCTCTACGAGCGCTACGGCAAAGTCGACGTGCTGGTCGGCAATGCCGGCGTGCTCGGCACCATGACGCCGCTCGCCCACCTCGAGCCGAAGACCTGGCAGGAGGTGATCGACGTCAACCTGACCGCCAACTGGCGCCTGATCCGCAGCATCGATCCGCTGCTGCGCCAGTCGACTGCCGGCCGCGCCATCTTCGTCTCCAGCGGCGTCGCCCGCGACGTGCGCGCCTATTGGGGCGCCTATGCCGTCTCGAAAGCCGCGCTCGAGATGCTGGTCGGGATCTACGCCAAGGAAATCCAGCAGAGCAACGTGCGCGCCAACATCATCGATCCCGGCCGCACCCGCACCCGCATGCGCGCCGCCGCCTATCCCGGCGAGGACCCGATGACCCTGCGCACGCCGGAGGAGATCATGGAGCCGTTCGTGCGCCTGGCGCGCGCGGACTACACCGGCAATGGCGAGGTGGTGAAGGCGTATTAGCCTCCTGCCCATTGTTGGCAGCACTTTGTATTACGAGCTGTTAATCCTACATCGCGATTGACGGAGACGCTCCATGTCGAGCCAACCGCCCCGCCCCGACTTCATCCGCCACTGGACCGCGCTCGAAGGTCCCGACACTGCGCACTACCCGAACAGCGACGAGCTGCTCAGCATCGGTGCGCCGCTGGCGCGCGCGCTCGGCCTCACAAAGCTCGGCATCCATCACGACCGCCTGCTACCCGGCCGGCGCACCTCCTATCCACATGCCGAGAGCATGGAGGAGGAGTTCGTGTTCGTGCTCGAAGGCGCGCCGGATGTCTGGATCGACGGGCATCTGCACCGCCTCGACGCCGGCGACGCGGTCGGCTTCCCGGCCGGCACCGGGCTGTGCCACACGTTTCTCAACAACGGCGGCGACGCGGTGCGCCTGCTGGTGATCGGCGAAGCGTCGCGCGCCGACAACAAGGTCTATTACCCGTGCAATCCGGAGATGATGCCGCTGCGCAAGGACTGGTGGCAGGACGTGCCGCACCGGCCGAAAGGCCCGCATCACGGCAAGCCCGGCGAGCGGACCACAGGTCCCACGATGGCGGAGCATCGTCCCGATTGCATCGTCCAGGTCCGCGACCATGAGGGTGATCCGGAATGCTCCTACTATGACGACCCCGAGAAGATGAAGGTGAATGTCGATCTCTCCACCCACTTCGGCCTGACGCGCATCGGCATCCACCATCAGCGCCTGCTGCCCGGGCACCGCACCTGCTATCCGCACGCCGAGAGCAAGGAGGAGGAGTTCGTCTTCGTCCTGGAAGGCGAATGCGATGCCTGGATCGATGGCTGGCTGCATCGCGTCACGGAGGGCGAGGCGATCGCCTTCCCGGCCGGAACCGGGATCGCGCACAATTTCATCAACAACGGCGCGGCAGACGCGCGCCTGATGGTGATCGGTCAGCGGGACGTGTCCGGCAATCAGCTGTATTATCCACGTCACCTGCACAAGCGCGCGCGCTGGGGCGACGATTGGTGGACGGACGCGCCGCAACGGCCGCTCGGCCCGCACGACGGATTTCCGGACAAGCTGCGGCGGTGATCATCGACGCTTGACTTTGACGCTGCGTCAAATGGCTAGAACAGGCCCTCACTCAACAGGAGGAGCCTTTCATGACCACGCGTCGCACCTTCGTCGCTGGCTCGCTGGCGGCGACCGCCGCATTCGCCTTGCCGATTTCCGCCCGCGCCGAACCCCGGTCGGCCAGGATCAAGACCAGGGATTCGACCGAGCTCCACGTAAAGGAATGGGGCAAGAGCGGGCGCACAGTGATCTTCACCCATGCCTGGCCGCTGTCGGCCGACATCTGGGACCATCAGGCCGCCGCCCTGGCCGAAGCCGGATATCGCGTCCTCGCCCATGACCGGCGCGGCTTCGGCCGCTCCAGCCAGCCCGCGGCCGGCTACGATTTCGACACCCTGTCCGATGATCTCGCCGCCGTCATTGCCGAGACCGGCGCGCGCGACATCACGCTGGTCGGCTATTCGATGGGCGGCGGCGAGGTCGTGCGCTATTTCTCCCGCCACGGCGGAAAGCAGGTCGCCAAGGCAGCCCTGGTCGGCGCCGCTGCCAGCTACCTGCTGAAAACCGACGCCAATCCCGACGGCCTCGATCGTGCGGTGTTCGACGGCATTAAGCAGGGCGTGCTTGGTGAGCGGCGCGGTTACCTGACGGGACTGCTGCGTGACGTGTTCTTCGATGCCAAGCGGCCGGCCACCAATCCCGTCACGCCGGAGCTCATCGACTGGTCGGTCGGCATCGCCATGCAGGCCGGTCTCGAGGCCACTGTCGCCTGTGTCGATTCCTTCAGCCTGACGGACTTCCGTCCCGAGCTGGCGTCCGTGACGGTGCCGACGCTGCTACTCCACGGCACCGCCGACATCCCTGTGCCCATTGAGCTCGCCCGCATCACGGCCCGCGGCATTCGGCAGTCGACCATGATCGAATATGCGGATGTGTCCCACGGTCTGGTCGTCACGGAGCGAGACCGCGTGACGCGCGATCTTCAAGCGTTCATCGCGCGCTGAGCCAATCGGCGCGTTCGAGATGGTACCAGTCGAGGTAGGGCTCCGCCACGCCCTGCCGGAACGCATCGCGGACGCGCCGCTCGGTCTGCGCGCGATCGAACGGCGCGAACTCGGGCCGCGCGCGTGCGGCGTCGCAGAACAGCTGCTCCACCACCACCACGTCCGCAGGCCTGAGCGATGCGATCTGGCCGCCCTTGTACGGGGCCTGGAACAAGAGCGCCTCGGCATCGCGCGTGCGGCCATAGCCGAGGCGCCAGATCTCGTATTCCAACACGTCGCGCGCCAACGCCAGGTCAGGCAGGAAGACGTTCATCGCCATGGTGCCGCGCTTGGTCATGCCGAGCTTGCCGGCGATCGCCGCCGACACCGGATTGAGGCGCCCGAAGATGACGGCGGAGACCCCTTGATGCGGCGTCTCGGCGAACAGCCAGCCAATTGCCGCGCGAACCATCTCCTGGGCGAGGCCACTGCCCCAGCATTGCGGCGCGAGGCCATACAAGATCTCCGGGTCTTCGCCGATGTCCGGCGCGGCAAACCCACACCAGCCGAGCAGCCCGCCGGCCGACATCACACCGTCCGAACGCGCCCGCACCGCCCATACGCCATAGCCGCGCTCGCCCCAGCTGGCATTGTGCCAGCCGATGCGATGCCTGGCGCCGGCGCGGCACTTCTCCGGCGTCGAGGCGTTGGCGGTGATGGTCTTCGTGACGTCCGGCTCGGCCAGGATCGCCGCCAGCGCCCCGATATCGGCGTCGCCGAAGGCATCGAGCCGCAGGCGTTCGGTCGTGATGATCGGTATAGTGGTCACAGATGTGCTCCGCGCATTGGGCGCGCACCTTCTGCACGCTCCGCCGCGCGGTGGATGTGGCCTACATCATAGGTCCATACGCGCAGCCGGTCAGAATGCAGTCCTGCGCGACAGCAGGTCGGGGCCTGCGTCCTTGGCATCAGCCTTTTCCGGCTGGCGGATGCGCAGGTTGTTGTGGACATCCACCACGCCCGCCACGCTGTCCGCGCAATCCTCTGCCAGGCGCTTCTCGGCGCGGTTCTCCACCACGCCATCCAGCGTCACTTCGCCGCTGTCGACCGAGACGGTGATCTCGGTTCCATCCACGTACCAATCGTCGGTCAGGCATGCGCTCACGTCGTTCCAGATGCGCGCATCCTCGTTGCCGGGCGCGGGCGTGTCGTCCGCGTGTCGTGGACCGCGGCCGCGCTGACCGCCGCGCGCTTGCCGGAACCGGCGGCTGAGCTGGTCGAGGCGCTTGTGCAGGGCGTCCATGCGCGCCTCCCGCTCCGGTTCGCCTTCCATGTTGGACGCCACGTCGTCCGCGATGCCGCTGATCCAGCGCTGGTACCAGTCGTTGTCGTCTTTGCGCGCCATGTTGCCTCCAATCCTGATCGCCTGAATGGCGACTCATTCAGGAAAACCCGTTGGATGGGCTTCAGGTTCCAGAGAGCAGGACCGGCGCTGAGGGCCTATTCCCTCTCCGCGAACGGATTGTCCGTGCGTTTCAGCAGCAGGCGGATCGGCGCGCCCTTCAAGTCGAAGCGCTCGCGTATGCCGTTGATCAGGTACCGCGAATAGGCGTCCGGCAGGTCGTCGGCCTTGGCCGCGAACAGCGCGAAGGTCGGCGGCCGGGTCTTGATCTGGGTCATGTAGCGCAGCTTGATGCGCCGGCCGCGCACCAGCGGCGGCGGGTGCGCCGCCAACGCGGCCTCGAGGTAGCGGTTGAGCTGCGCGGTCGGCACGCGCTTGTTCCACTCGTTGTAGATCTTGAACACCGCCGACATCAGCTTGTCGAGGTTGCGGCCGGAGCGCGCCGACAGCGTGACGACCGGAATGCCCGTCACCTGCGGCAGCGACTTCTCGACCCGCTCCTTCAGCTTTTTCAGCGCCTCGTTCTTGTCCTCGATCGCATCCCACTTGTTGGCGGCGATGATAAGGGCGCGGCCCTCCTCGATCACGTGGCGCGCGATGGTCAGGTCCTGCTTCTCCAGCATGTCGTTGGCATCGAGCACCAGCACCACGACATGGGCATAGCGCACCGCGCGGTCGGTGTCGGCGCCGGACAGGCGCTCGAGCTTTTCCACCACCCGCGCACGGCGGCGCAGGCCCGCAGTGTCGATCAGGCGGATCGGTGTTCCCTTCCAGTCCCAATCGACCGCGATCGCGTCGCGCGTGATGCCGGCCTCCGGCCCGGTCAGCAGCCGGTCCTCGCCCAGCAGCGCGTTGGCCAGGGTCGACTTGCCGACGTTCGGTCGACCGACGATGGCGAGTTGCAGCACCTTGGGCGCCGGCGCCTCGTCGTCCGGCAGGCCCTCCAGCGCCGTGTCGGCATCGATCGCCTCGTCGCTCCGGCCTTCCTTGCGGTTGGCCGCTTCGCGCAGCGCATCATAGAGCGTGCCCATGCCCTCGCCATGCTCGGCGGAGATCGGGAGCGGCGCGCCGAGGCCGAGGCGGAAGGCCTCGTTCAAGCCCGCTTCCGCCGCGCGGCTCTCGCACTTGTTGGCGACCAGCAGGATCGGAGTCTTGGTCTTGCGTAGGCGCTTGGCGAAATGCTCGTCGAGCGGCGTGATGCCGGCGCGCGCATCGAACAGCAGCAATGCGACGTCGGCCTGGCGGATCGCCTCCTCGGTCTGCTCGCGCATGCGAGCCGCGAGCGATTCGTCGAACACGTCCTCGAGGCCGGCAGTGTCGACCACCGTGAAGTCGAGGTCGCCGAGATGGCCGGGGCCAAAGCGCCGGTCGCGCGTCACGCCCGGCTGGTCGTCCACCAGCGCGAGCTTCTTGCCGACCAGGCGGTTGAACAGGGTCGACTTGCCGACATTGGGCCGGCCGACGATGGCGACGGTGAAGGCCATGGCTGTCCTATTTGAGCGCGATCAGGCGCGCGTCGTCGGACAGGATATAGATCGTCTCGTTGGCGACAACCGGCGGCAGGTGCGAGGAATCGGGCAGGTCCTGCTTGCCGATGATGCTGCCGTCGTACGGCGACAGAGCGATCGCGAGCCCGCTCGATCCCGTAACCAGCAGGCGGTCGCTCACCAGCACCGGGCCGGACCAGTAGATGCGGTCCTCCTTCTCCACCGCGTCCTCGAACTGCGGCAGAGCGGTGATCCACTTGACGCGCCCGTCCACGCGCTGCAGGCAGACGACCTCGCTGTCGTTGGTGAGGATGAAGATGAAATCGCCGGCGACCCACGGCATCTGCGTGCCGCCGAGGCCGTTGTCCCACACGCGGCCGCCGCGCTCTTTGTCGATCGCCGCCATCACGCCGCCATTGCCGATCGCAACCACGAAGTCGCGGTCGATCACCGGGCGGCCGCGGATGTCGGTGAGGGTGGCGATGGCGTTGCCGCGCGCGCCGCCGGCCAGGGATTCGCTCCACAGCGAGCGGCCGTCGGTCACGTCGAACGCCAGCAGCTCGCCAGAGGTGTAGGCGGCGATCACGATGTTGCCGTCGACCGCCGGCGTGGTGCCGCCGAGCAGGCCGGCCGCCTCTTCGACGCCGGCGTTGGACCACAGCTTGCGGCCGTCATCGAGGGCATAGACCACCAGCTGGTTGTCGATGGTGATCACGAACACGCGGCCGTCACTGACCGCCGGGGCGGAGCGCATCGGCGCCGGGGCCGGCGCTTCCCATTTCACCGCGCCGGTCTTGGCATCGAGCAGGAAGACCCTGGCGAACGGCGTCGACACCACCAGGCCCTGCTCCGACCAGGCGATGCCGCCGCCGAACAGGTCGTCGTCCTCGTCATCGGGCGTCAGGTCCTCGCGCCAGAGCTGGTTGCCATTCGCGGCATCGTGCGCGCTCACCACCGAATCCGCATCCATCGCGTAGACCGCGCCATCGGCAACCACGGGCTCGGCCAGCAGCCGGTTGTCGTCGCTGGCGGAGGCGCCGATATCGGCCGACCAGATCTGCTGGAGGGCGCTGGAGCTGGCGCTGAGATGGTACATGGCGTGGGTCTGGTTGCCGCCCGACTGAGCCCATGCGTTGTTGGCGTAGGGCGCCGACAGGATGACGTCGGTGCCCGCCAGCTCGGGGTCGACGTTCAGTTGCCGGTTGAGTTGCAGCGCGGATACACGGTCGCCCGGCAACGGCGGCTTCTCGTCCCCGCCGAACCAACTGCATCCGGTCAGCAACAGGACCGCGCCGAATGCCAGAGCCGCTGCGCCGCGCCGGCGTTGGGTGCGTAAGAGTCCCCGAAACCCGCTCATCACGTCCCCCACGCGATCAGTTCCCAAGCCGATCGAGCATCTGGTCGGCCCGCTGCGCGAAGCCCGAGCCCGCCGCGGCTTCCGCATCCGCCGTCTTCTTCAGGATCTCGAACGCCGTCTTGGCCTTTGCGTTGTCGCCCGCCGCCACCGCCGCGAGGCCGGTGACTTCGAGCGCCGACAGGCGATAGGGCTCGCCCTCCTTGGTCAGATCCTTGACCAGGTCGGCGGCCGTCTCCGGCTTGCCGATTTCCAGCTCCAGCAGCGCCGCCTGGATCAGCGCGAGATCGCGCAGGGCCTTGTCGGGACCGCCGTCCTTGGCGATCTCGCCCAGGATGCCACGAGCCTTGGCCTTGTCGCCGCCTTCGATCGCGGTCTCCGCCAGGCGGAAGCGCGCCAGCACGCCATAGGTGCCGCCCTCCACCACGATCTTTCCCAGCGCCGTTTCGCGCGCCTTCAGATCCTTCGTCGCCGCCGCGCCCAGGAAGTCGGCCGAGGCCTGGAGCTGCTGATTGGTGGAGTATTTGGTCCAGCCCCAATGAGCCGCCACCGCCAGGACCAGCAGCAGCGCCGCGCCGACGAGAAGATTGCCGTATTTCTTCCAGATCGCGGCCGCCTGGTCGCGCCGGAGGTCCTCTTCGACCTCGTGGAAAATGTCCGCCACTCGATGTCTCCGCTGTCCCGTTCCGCTCCCTGGCCGTCGCTTCGTGCCGTCGACGTGCGCAACCCACGGGATCGATTAACAAAATTGGGCCGTAACATAGCGGCTGACCCCGGCGATGGCAAACCATCTCCCGGGGCCGTTTGCTGGCTTTTTGCCGCGCTTGACCGGTTGGAATGGTTCTTGCTGAAGGTATAGGCAGGATAGATTGGAAAGCTGACACCCATGCCCATTCGGGACACCTTCAGGCGGCCCCTCGCACCCCTTGCCGGCCTCGCTTTACTGGCGGTTCTGACCGGCTGCGAAGCCATCGCCTTGACCCCGGCCATCGCGGTCTATGGCGCCGTGGAGGGCATTGCCTTGAACCAGACCGGCAAGCTGGCATCGGACCACGCGGCCTCGGCCATCACCGGCCAGGACTGCAGCTTCCTGCGCTACAAGGACACCGGCAATTATTGCCGGAGCGCGGCAGAAATTGCCGCCCAGGAGGCGATCGAGCGGCGCGACCTCAGCGCCTATTGCTATCGCCGGCGCGGCGGCGTCGCTTGCTACGACACGCCCGATCCGACCGCCACCGACGAGATCCGCGTCAACTAATCGATCTGGACGAAAGCGCCGGTTTGCGGTGAAACTTTTGGCGACGAATGGCGTTTGCCCGAGTCGAAACGGGTCCCGTCGGAGGTGCCAATGAGCATCGTGCAGGAGCAATGTCGCAGCCGGTCCTGCTGAGCGACTACCGGCCCCGCGCCGGCAAGGTCTTTTTCGACCGCGCCGATCTCATGCGCATCCTCTCCGTTTATAGCCGACAGGTCTCGCGCGGGCTGTGGCGCGACTACGCCATCGACCACCGCAGCAACATGGCGGTGTTCTCGATCTACCGCCGCTCCCAGGAGCAGCCGCTGTTCGCCATCACCAAGGTCCAGCTGCGCGGCGACCGCGACCCCAAATACGTCCTGCAGTCCCGCGGCGGGCAGCTGGCTTCCAGCCGGCATCTCAAGGACATCCTCGATGTGCTGAACAAGCAACTCATCGCCGTTAACTAAAGCCAAGAAATCGCCTCAATCAGCGGGTACCGTTCCGTATCTGTCCCAGATGTTGCGGGTAAATGACGTCTATCCACAACATTTTGATAAATCGCGCTTGCCACTCAAGGTCTTGTGGTGGGAAGATCGTTTCATAACAACATCTCGGGGCAATCTGCGGATTTCGGAGGCGTACATGGAATGGACCGAACAACGGATTGAGATGCTGCGGCGGCTTTGGGGGCAGGGCCAGACCGCTAGTCAAATTGCGGTAGCGCTCGGCGGCGTTACGCGGAATGCGGTCATCGGCAAGGCGCATCGCCTTGGCCTTACCGGCCGCCCATCGCCGATCAAGCGCGACGCCAGCGGCACCGCGACGCCGAAGCGCCGCCCGGTCCCGCGCCGCGCACTGCAGCCGCAGCCCAGGCCGATGATGTCACCGATGCAGCGCGCCTTGCCGGCCCAGCCGCAGGATGCGAACGGCGTGGTCTCGAACCCGCCGCCCGCCCCGCGCGAGCAGCCGCGCAACTATCCGCCGGTGCGCGCCCACGGCGGCACCAAGAGCTGCTCCTGGCCGATGGGCGACCCGAAGCAATCCGGTTTCCACTTCTGCGGCGAGCCCTCGGAACCCGGCCGCCCCTATTGCGCCAACCACTGCCACCAGGCGTATCAGCGGAAGTCGGACGCGGCGTAACCTACCCGCCGCATTTTTCGGGGGAGAGCGGCCGGACCCGAGGGGGTACCCGGCCGCATTTTTTTGAGTCTCGCCGATGAAGAAGCCCAAGCGCAGCAGGATCGAAGTGCGGGCGGCCGAGCTCTCCGACGTCGAAGCGCTCACGCGCCTGTTCGCCAGCCACACCGCCTATTCGCAGACGCTGCAGTTGCCGTTCCAGAGCCTCGAGGTCTGGCGCAAGCGCCTCACCCACAATGACGACGCGCACCATGCGCTGGTCGCGGCCGTCGCCGGCGAGGTGGTTGGCAATCTCGGCCTGACGCGCTTCACCCGGCCGCGCCGCGCGCATGTCGGCGAGATCGGCATGGGCGTGCGCGACGACTGGCAGGGCAAGGGCGTCGGCTCGGCGTTGCTGGAGGCGGCGCTGGACCTGGCCGACAACTGGCTGGGATTGCGCCGGATCGAGCTGCACGTCCACGCCGGCAACGAACGCGCCATCGCGCTCTATCGCAAGTTCGGCTTCGCGGTCGAAGGCACCCACCGCGCCTACGCCATCCGCAACGGCGTCTATGTTGACTCGCTGTCGATGGCGCGCCTGGTCGAAGGACCGCGCATCACCAAGGGCGCAAAGAAAGCGAAGGCTTGAAGCGCCTAGCGCTTCGCCGAGGCGACCGGCGGCTTGGCCGTGGACGGGCTGATGGGGCGGTTCTCGTAGCGGCCCTTTTGCATGTAGTGGACCAGCGGGTTGGTCTTCACCGCGCGCACGTCGGGGTAGGCGTCGAGATAGGCCTGCGAGGAGAACATCGGCGAGGGGTCGCGGCCCTCGAACCCGCCATAGAGCACGTAGTGCAGCGCCGGTGGAATGCCGACCGCCGCCACGTCAGGGTACTGACGCAGATACCAGGCCTCGTGCATCAGGCCGCTCTTCAGCACCAGACGCGCATGGCGATAGGGGCGCATCTGCTTCTTCATGCGCGCGAACCGCAGGGTCGCGATCCAGTAGGCGCACAACGCCCACTGCCGCATGTTGTAGAACGCCCAGCGGTGATTCTTGACCAGGCGCCGCAGCGGCTTGGTGATGCGCCACCAGAAACTTTCCTCGACCTTGCGCAGGCGCTTCAGCGTCTTCACGTGGTCGACGCGCGCGGCGGCGAGCGCATCCTTGGCCGCGCTCAGCGCGGATTCGAGCTTCGCCACCTGGTCGCTGTCGAGTGCGGCGTTCAGCCGGCGGCGCAGATCGCCGAGCTCGGCCTGCAGGCCGGCGCCGCCACCGAGGCGCGCGAACATCTCGCGCACTTCGAGCGCGCGCGGCGCGATGGCGTCGAGCGAGAACAGATGCTGCAGGGCCGGCGGCAGATCCTTGCCGACGCCGAGCACGCCGAGGCCGGCGCCCTGCACGAACTCGAAATGCCGGTAGCGCTCCGACAGCGTGGTCCACAAATCGAGTGCGCTGTTGTTGGTCGAGGGATCGTCGATGCCGTAGACCAGGACGACCGCGCGCGGCGACAGCTTGGGCAGCCACTCATCGAGCTGGTCGGCGAAAGCGGCGCTTTGGGTCGCGTCGATGCTGAGGAGATCGATCGCGCCGTCGTCGAACCGGTCGACCTGCTGCTCGCGCCGACCCTGCAGGATCTGCGAGAATTGCGCATAGCGGCCGTCGTGGTAGCCGACCAGCTCGTCGCGCCGGGCCACGTGACCGGAAACCGCGTAACAGCGCGTTGGCAAGCGTAAGCGCGCAACCGCTTGGCAGAACGCCAGATAGGGCGCGCCGGGCGTCTCGGTCAGCTCCACCAGCGTGAAGGGGCGCTGGGCGTCGATCAGCCAGAACAGGAACGGCACATGCTCGCAGCGCAGCGAGGCATCGACCCGGTCAGGCGCCCAGAACATCGCGGGCGTGACAAAGCCGCCGCCGAGCCGCGACCACCAATTGCCGAATTCGAGTGGGATGCCGGTGGCGACCTCACCCAGCGCAAGCTGCTCAGCGCCGATCCGCGTCTCTTCGGTCAAAGGCCACACCCCCAGAACAAGTCCCCCAAGGAATCAGGAAAACAAGCGGGAAAGCAAGTCCCTGTGACGTCGCTGAGGATTTCCGGCCACTTGCTGTTGCTGGCGAAGCGCATCGGAAGCCCTTGAAAAATCGACTCGCCGGTGATACTTAAGGATATGCTTAACCAATCGGCCGCGCTCGACCTCATGTTCCAGGCGCTCGCCGACCCCAGCAGGCGGGTGATGGTGGAGCGGCTGACCCGCGGACCGGCATCGGTCAGCGAGCTGGCCAGACCCCTCGCGATGTCGCTGCCGGCGGTCGTCCAGCATCTGCAGGTGCTGGAGACGAGCGGCCTGGTCCGGTCGGAGAAAGTGGGCCGCGTGCGCACCTGCCGTATCGAGCCCAAGGCGCTGCGTTCGGCGGAACAGTGGATCGCCGAGCGGCGCACGGTCTGGGAGCAACGGCTCGACCGGCTCGGCGAGATTCTCGCCGCCGGGGACGACGAGCCGGACAAGAGCGGCGCATAGCCGCGAACGAGTCAGTCACGGAGTTCCATCATGTCGCTGAAGCTCTATTTCCATCCATTGTCGTCGTTCTGCCACAAGGTGCTGATCGCGCTGTACGAGACCGGCACGCTGTTCGAGCCGCGCATCGTCGACCTGTTCGGCGAGGCGGTGGAGTACCGGAAGATCGCGCCGCTGGGCAAGATCCCGGTGCTGCGGGACGAGGCGAAGAACCGCACGATCCCCGAGACCAGCATTATCATCGAATATCTGGCTCAGCATTATCCAGGCAAGGCGCAGCTGTTCCCCGCGGACCGCGATCTGTGCCGGCAGATGCGCCTGTGCGACCGGATCTACGACCTCTACGTCAACGTGCCGATGCAGAACATCGTCGCCGACCGGCTCCGTCCCGCCGACAACAAGGATCCTTTCGGCGTGGATCAGGCGCGGACATTGCTGAAGACGTCGCTGGACATGATCGAACGGGACATGGCGGGCGACCGTTGGGCCGTCGGCGATGGATTCACGATGGCGGACTGCGCCGCCGCGCCGGCGCTGTTCTATGCCGACATGATGCAGCCGTTCCGCGAGACGCACAAAAAGACGGCGGCCTACCTCGAGCGGCTGATGCAACGGCCGTCCTACGCCCGCGTTCTCAAGGAAGCGGAGCCCTATTTCGCGATGGTTCCGAAATAGCGCCGCCCTGATCACCGCAACGCAGGAGATCGACATGCCGAAGCAGAGCAGGTCGGATGCCATCCGCGGATATTTCGCGGCCTACAGGTCCGGCGACCGCGCTCATCTCGAGCAGGCGCTGGCCGCGGATTTTACCTTCACCAGCCCCTATGACGACGGGATCGACAAGGCCACCTATTTCGCGCGTTGCTGGCCGAACCGGAACCTGATCCGCGAGCACGTCGTGGAGCGGATTTTCGAACAGGGCGACGAGGCCTTCGCGCTCTACCGCTGCAAGACCACTGACGGCAAGGAATTCCACAACACCGAATTCTTCACCTTCCAGGGCGATCGCCTGAAAGGCGTGCAGGTATTCTTCGGCGCGGCGTACCAGAACGGCCGATTCGTTCAACGGCAGCAATCCTAGAGTCCTACTTAATCCAGGGAGATCAGAATGGCCGAGCGATCGGTGACCCACGCGACCTTCACGCTTGAGCGGACATATGACGCGCCGCCGGCGAAAGTGTTCAAGGCCTTTGCCGATCCGGCGATCAAGCGCCGCTGGTTCGTCGAAGGCGAAGGCTGGGAGGTGGATGAATTCACCGGCGAGTTCAAGGTCGGCGGCTTCGAGCGCAGCCGGTTCCGCTTTCGTGGTGGCCAACCGGTCCGCAACGACACCACCTACCACGACATCGTGCCGAACGAGCGCATCATCTTCGCCTACACCATGACCATCGGCGAGAACCGCATTTCCGCCTCGCTAGCGACCTGCGAGTTCAAGCCGTCCGGCGCCGGCACGCAATTCGTCTTCACCGAGCAGGGTGCGTTCCTCGACGGGCTCGACAACGTCGGCCCACGCCAGGGCGGCTGGAAGGAACTGCTTGATGCGCTCGGACGGGCGCTGAAATCGTGAGCGAGCGGTCCGCCACTCACGGCACCTTCACGCTCGAGCGCGTCTACGAGGTGTCGCCGGCCCGGGTGTTCAAGGCCTGGGCCGATCCGGCGATCAAGGCGCGCTGGTTCGTCGGCCCGTCCGACTGGCAGCTGCTGGAGCGAGTGATCGACTTCCGCATCGGCGGCACCGAGCGCCTGAGCGGCCGCAAGGGCAGCGGCGTCGTCTCGACCTTCGATGCCGTCTACCACGACATCGTGCCGGAGCAGCGCATCATCTACTGCTACGACATGCGCCTGGATGGCAGGCACATCTCGGTCTCGTTGGCGACGGTCGACCTGAAGCCGGAGGGTGCTGGCACGCGCCTTACCATGACCGAGCAGGGCGCCTTTCTCGACGACTATGACGATGGCGGCAGCCGCGAGCGCGGCACGCGCATCCTGCTGGAGCAGCTGGGCAAGGAACTGAGCTAGTTTGCCGAGACGGTCGCGCGCCTGCTAAACAGGCCTGTCATGATTGAAGCCGAAGACATCCTGGCATTCTGGTTTCCGCCGGGCCTCGATGAGGACCAGGACGCGCACAGTAGGCAGTTCCAATTCTGGTTCGGTGGTGGCGCCAACGAACGGATCGCGCAGCGGTTTGCCCGGACCCACGAAACGGCAATGCAGGGCGCGCTCGATACCTGGGCAGAGACGCCGCGCGGCCGCCTAGCCTTGATCATCGTGCTCGACCAGTTTTCGCGCAGTCTCCATAGCGGTACCGTGTTGGCCTACGCGCAGGATTCGAAAGCGATCGGCCTGGCGGTCGAAGGGTTGGAACGCGGTTTCTATGACAAGCTGGCGACCGTCTGGGAGAAGACCTTTTTCATGCTGCCGCTCGGTCATTCGGAGCGGCTGGCCGATCTCGATCGCTGCATTGCGCTGGCCGACGCGCTGATTCCAGAGGCACCAGCCCAGGTGCGTGCGCTGTACCAATTCTCCGCATCGCAGGCCCGCGGCCATCGCGCGGTGCTGGCGCGCTTTGGGCGGCAGCCGCACCGCAACGCCGCCCTGGCTCGAACCTCGACCGCCGAGGAGCTGGACTATCTGGCGGCCGGCACGTTCGTGCATCAGCGCTCCTTCGCCAGCTAGTCCACTGCCCGGTCTGGCGCCCCAGAAAATTTCATGGGCGTGTCGGCATCCCATCGCCTGGTTCGTCGTTTCATCAGAGGGTGGTTCTCAGCCCCTTCTACGAGAGCGATTCGACAGGAGATAAGCGCATGAAAGTCATGGTTATTGTGAAGGCGACCAAGGCGTCCGAGGCCGGCGAGATGCCGAGTCAGCAGCTGCTCACCGACATGGGGAAGTATAACGAGACGCTGCAGAAGGCCGGCATCATGCTGGACGGCGCCGGTCTGCATCCGACCTCCAAGGGCAAGCGCGTGCGCTTCGCGGGGCAGAACCGCGCCGTGATCGACGGGCCATTCGCCGAGACCAAGGAGCTGATCGCCGGCTATTGGCTGTGGGAGGTCAAGTCGACGGACGAGGCGGTGGAGTGGCTGAAGCGCTGCCCCAATCCGCACGCCGAAATATGCGACGTCGAAATCCGCCCGCTGTTCACGGCGGAGGATTTCGCGTAGGCCAGCTGAACAGGAGAGCGCAAATGCAGAAGATCCATCCATTCCTTTGGTTCGACACCCAGGCCGAAGAGGCGATGCATTTCTACTGTTCGGTCTTCAAGAATTCGAAGCCAGGCAAGGTGGTGCGCAATGGCGACGCCGGACCGGGGCCAAAGGGCAGCGTCCTGGTCTGCAGCTTCGAGCTGGAGGGTGAGCAATTCACCGCCCTCAATGGCGGACCGCAGTTCAAATTCAACAATGCGATCTCCCTGGTGGTCGATTGCAAGTCCCAGGAAGAAGTCGACACGCTGTGGGAGAAGCTGACCGCCGGCGGCGGCGAGCCGGGAGACTGCGGCTGGCTCAAGGACAAGTACGGCCTGTCCTGGCAGATCACGCCGACCGTCCTGATGGAGTTGATCAGCGATCCGGATCCGGTCACGGCGAAGCGGGCCATGGAAGCGATGATGAAGATGACCAAGATCGACATCGCGAAGCTGCAGCAGGCCGTGAAGGGATAAAGCTGATGGGCAAGATTGTCGTGTCGGAGTTCGTCTCGCTCGACGGCGTGGTGGAAGCGCCGGGCGGCGAGCCGAATTATCGCCACACCGGCTGGGTCGCCAAGTTCCAGGACGAGGCGCAAATCGACTGGAAGATGCGCGAGGTCATGGCGCACGAAGCGCTGCTGATCGGCCGCGTCACCTATGAGAGCTTCGCCGGCGCCTGGCCGCACTTTGATGGGCCGTTCGCCGACAAGATGAACGCGATGCCGAAATATGTCGCCTCCACCACGCTCAAGAACCCAGCGTGGAACAACACGCATGTGCTGCACGGCGATGCGATGGCGCCGGTGGCGAAGCTCAAGAAGGAGTTGCGCGGCGATATCCTGGTCCATGGCAGCATCACCCTGGCCAACGCCCTGAAAAAGCACGACCTGGTCGATGAGTATCGGTTGATGGTCTTCCCCATCATCCTCGGCAGCGGACGGAGGATGTTCGATGAGACCGAGGATGCGACGACGCTGGCGCTGGTCGGGACGGAGTCGCTGAAGAACGGCACCGCCGTGCTGACCTATCGGGTCGCGCGCTAGCCCAAGGCCCCGGCCAGGCCCGCCAGGCGGCGCGGCAGGTCCAGCGACAGGCGCCGCGCGAGCTTCGTCTGTGCCTTGCGCCAAAGCGGGATCGCGGCCTCCAGGCGGCGCGCGCCGGTTTCGGTGAGCCACACGGCGCGGCGGCGGAGGTCGCTCTCGACCACGGCGATCTCGATCAGACCCTGCCCTTCCAGCGTGCGCAAGTTGCGCGACAGCGTCGATTGCTCGAGGCCGGTGCTGCGCACCAGTGCGCCCAGCGTGTCGTCGCCGGCCGAGGCGATCTGTGCCATCAGCCCCAGTTGCGCCCCGGACAGGCCGGTCTCCCGGAGCTCGCCGTCCAGGAACTGGCTGATGCGGCGGGCGGCCAGGCGGCTGTTCCAGCCGGCACAGGATTCCACCAGGGCGCGGGCGTCGGTGCGCAGGGTCTTGCGCTGCATTGACGGGCTCATATTCCATGTATATACATTATTTGTAGATACATGGAAAGTGCCTTATGGCGAAGACCATCAAGCTGAAGCGGATCTACGAAGCGCCGGCCGCGGGCGACGGCGCGCGCATCCTGGTCGACCGGCTGTGGCCGCGCGGGATCGCGAAGGAAAAGGCGAAGATCGACCTGTGGCTCAAGGACATCGCGCCGAGCGACGCGCTGCGCAGGCGTTTCCACGGACATCCGGAGGATTGGGACGCGTTCCGCAAAGCCTACGCCGCCGAGCTGAAGCAGGCCGGCGAGGCAGTGGAAGTGTTGCGCAGCCATCTGCGCAAGGGGCCAGTCACCCTGCTCTATGCCGCGCGCGATGAGGAGCACAACAACGCGGTCGCCTTGGCGGCGTGGCTGCAACGGCGACCGACCGGCCGCAAGTCATAGGCATCGGAGACACTCGTGCGAGCATTTCCTAGCGTGCTGGACGCCATCGGGAACACATCGCTGGTGGAATTGCGCCGGGTGGTGCCGCAGGGCTGCGCCAGAATCCTGGTCAAGGTGGAAGGCGAGAACCCGACCGGCAGCATGAAGGACCGCATGGCCCAGGCGATGATCGCGCGGCCGGAAGCCGATGGCCGGCTGCGGCCCGGCAATACGGTGGTTGAATACACCGGCGGCAGCACCGGCGCGTCGCTGGCGCTGGTCTGCGCCGCCAAGGGATATCGGCTGCGCATCGTGACCTCGACGGCCTTCAGCGAAGAGAAACTGTGCCAGATGGCGGCGTTCGGCGCCGAGTTGACGCTGATCGAGAGCGAAAGTGGCCTGATCACCAAGACCCTGATCCAGGACATGATCGCCGCCGCCCGGAAAATGAGCGCTGCCCCGGGAACCTACTGGACCGACCAGCTCAACAACGCCGACAGCGTCGCCGGCTATCACCCGATGGGCCAGGAAATCTGGGACCAAGCCGGGGGCAGGGTCGATGCCTTCGTCCAGTCGATCGGGACGACCGCGTCGCTGCGCGGTGTCGCGGCGGTGCTAAAACGGCACCATCCGTCGGTGCGGATCGTGGCCGTCGAGCCAGACGAATCCGCCGTCCTGTCGGGCCGGACGCCCGGCGCACACAAGATCGAAGGCATCGGCATCGGCTATGCACCGCCGATGTGGGACCGCGGCCTGGTCGACGACGTCATCCCCGTCCCCACCGCCGAGGCCGAAGCCATGGCACGACGCCTGGCGCGCGAAGAAGGATTGTTCGCCGGCACCTCGTCGGGCGCCAACGTCATCGCGGCGATCATGGAGGGCAAGCGGTTGGGTCCGGATGCGACGGTCGCCACCTTGCTGGTGGATTCGGGACTCAAATACCTCAGCACCGAGGTCTATCGCCGGCGGACGGCCGCGTGACCTGGGTCAACGCTTCGTGCGGTTGAGGATCCGCGCATAGATCTCGCCGACGATGCCGCGGCGGAAGATCAGCACGCACACCATGAAGATGAGGCCGGTCGCGATCGTCACGGGGAAGTCGGAGGTGGCGAGCATGTTCTGCAGGCTGACCACCAGGCCGGCGCCGACCGCCGGGCCGACCATGGTGCCGATGCCGCCGAGCAGGGTCATCAGGATCACCTCGCCCGACATCTGCCACCCGACGTCGGTCAGGGTCGCGAACTGGAACACCAGCGCCTTGACCGAGCCCGCCAAGCCGGCCAGCGCGGCCGACATGACGAAGGCGGCGAGCTTGTAGTTGGCGACCGAGTAGCCGAGGGAGATGGCGCGCCGCTCGTTCTCGCGGATCGAGCGCAGGATCATGCCGAACGGCGAGTTGACGATGCGCCAGATCGCGAACACGCCGAGCAGGAACACCGCCAGCACGAAGAAATACATCGCGAGCGGCTGGTTCAGGTCGACGAAGCCGAACAGTATGCCGCGCGGCACGCCCTGGATGCCGTCCTCACCGCTGGTGAACTTGGCCTGGACGCAGAAGAAGAAGAACATCTGCGACAGCGCCAGGGTGATCATCGCGAAATAGATGCCCTGGCGGCGGATGGCGAAGAAGCCAATGACGAGGCCGAGCAGCGCGGCGCCGGCGACGCCGATGAGGATCGCAGCCTCAGGCGGCCAGCCCCACACCTTCGCCGCATGCGCGGTGAAATAGGCGGCGCCGCCGAAGAACGCCGCATGGCCGAACGACAGCAGGCCGGTATAGCCGAGCAGCAGGTTGAAGGCGCAGGCGAACAGCGCGAAGCACAGCATCTTCATGAGGAAGATCGGATAGACAACGAACGGCGCGGCCACGAGCGCGAGAATGCCGAGCACCACCAGCGCCTGCTCGAGCCTGGCGGTTCCGGCGCGCGTGCGGGCCTCCTGCAGGGTCGCTTCGGCCATCTCAGGCGTCCTTTCCGAACAGGCCGGCCGGGCGGACCAGCAGCACGATGGCCATGATGACGAAGATCACGATGTTGGAGGCCTCGGGATAGAACACCTTGGTCAAGCCCTCCGCCAGCCCGAGCATGTAGCCGGTGACGATGGCGCCGAGGATCGAGCCCATGCCGCCGACCACCACCACCGCGAACACCACGATGATGAGGTTGGAGCCCATAAGCGGGCTGACCTGGTAGACCGGCGCGGCGAGGATGCCGGCAAGGCCCGCGAGCGCCGAGCCGAGGCCGTAGGTCAGCGTCAGCAGCAACGGGACATTGACGCCGAAGGCCTGCACCAGGCTGCGATTCTCGGTCGCGGCGCGCAGGTAGGAGCCAAGCTTGGTCTTTTCGATCGCGAGCCAGGTGCCGAGGCAGAGGATGAGCGAGGCGATCACCACCCAACCGCGGTAGTTGGGCAGGAACATGAAGCCGAGATTGGTGCCGCCGGCCAGCTGCGGCGGCACGGCGTAGGGATTGCCGGAGACGCCGAAATAGTAGCGGAACACGCCTTCGAGCACCAAGGAGAGGCCGAAGGTGAACAGCAGGCCATAAAGCGGATCGACATCGTAGAGCCGCGACAGGGCGAAGCGTTCGATCACCACGCCGGTCACGCCCACGATCAGCGGCGCCAGGATCAGGGCCGGCCAGTAGCCGATGCCGAAATGCACCAGCAGCAGATAGCCGACGAAGGCGCCCAGCATATATTGCGCGCCGTGGGCGAAGTTGATGACCCGCAGCAATCCGAAGATCACCGCGAGGCCCAGGCTCAGCATGGCGTAGAACGAGCCATTGATGAGACCGACCAGCAGCTGGCCGAGAAATGCCTGAACGGGGATGCCGAAGATCATCGTCATCGCATCACACCCCGAGCACGTCGTGCAGCTGCGTCATGCGGTCGTTCAGCTCGCCGACCGGGAAGCCGGTGACGACCTTGCCGTGCTCCATCAAATAGAAGCGATCGGCGATGCGGCTGGCGAAGCGGAAGTTCTGCTCCACCAGCAGGATGGTCATGCCACGCTTCTTGAGCGTCGCCAACAATTCGCCGATGCGCTGCACGATGACCGGCGCGAGGCCCTCGGTCGGTTCGTCGAGCAGCAGCACCTTGACGCCGGTGCGCAGCATGCGGGCGATCGCCAGCATCTGCTGCTCGCCGCCGGACAGCTTGGTGCCTTGGCTCCTGCGCCGCTCCTTGAGATTGGGGAACAGCTCGAATATTTCCTCGACGCTCATTCCGCCTTGCGCCACCACCGGCGGCAGCACCAGGTTCTCGTCGACCGTCAGGCTGGCGAAGATGCCGCGCTCCTCCGGCACGTAGCCGATGCCGGCATGGGCGGTGCGATGGAGCGGCAGCCGCAGCAGGTCCTTGCCGTCGAAGGCGATGGCGCCGCTGCGCTTGCGGAGAAGGCCGACGATGGCGCGCAGCGTCGTAGTCTTGCCGACGCCGTTGCGGCCGAGCAGGGTCACGGTCTCGCCGGGATAGACGTCGAGATCGACGCCGTGCAACGCCTGACTCTCGCCATACCAGGCGTGGAGATTGCGGATCGCGAGCAAGGGCGCGGGCTTAGCCATGCTCGGTCCCCATGTAGGCGGTGCGCACGCGCTCGTCCTGGCTGACGGTCTTGTAGTCCCCCTCGGCGAGGATCTCGCCGCGCTGCAAGACGGTGATCCAGTGGCAGAGATCGGCGACCACCTCGAGATTGTGCTCGACCATCAGCACGGCGCGGTCCTTGGCGATCGCGCGGATGATCTCCGAGACCGTGCCGACATCCTCGTGGCCCATGCCGGCCATCGGCTCGTCGAGCAGCAGCACCTTGGGATCGAGCGCCAGGGTGGTCGCGATCTCCAGCACGCGCTTGCGGCCGTAGGAGAGATCGCCGGCCATCTGGTCGCGCGCGTCGTCGAGCCCGACGGACTGCAGCAATTGCTCGGCGCGCGGCGTCAGCGTGTCGAGCATCGACAGCGAGCGCCAGAACTGGACGTGCAGACCCTGCGGCCGCTGCAACGCGACCCGCACATTGTCGAGCACGGTGAGATGCGGAAAGATCGCGGAGATCTGGAACGAGCGCACCAGGCCCATGCGGGCCACCTTGGCCGGCGGCGCGGCGGTGATGTCCTGGCCCAGAAACTCGATCCGGCCGGCGCTCGGCGGCAGGAACTTGGTGAGCAGATTGAAGACCGTGGTCTTGCCGGCGCCGTTCGGCCCGATCAAGGCATGGATCTGGCCCGGATAGACGTCTAGATCGACGCCATTGACGGCGACGAAGCCGCGGAAATCGCGCCGCAGGCCGCGGGCGGAGAGCACCGCCCGCGGATCCTGTTGCTCCATCGCCATCACGGCGCTTGTCACTTCACCAGCGGACAGCCGCTTTCCGCCGGCTTGATGTAGGCCTCGTCGCCGGGAATGGTGGCCAGGACCTTGAAGTAGTCCCACTCCTGCTTGCTCTCGGACGGCTTCTTGACCTCGAGCAGATACATGTCGTGGATCATCCGGCCGTTCGGGCCGACCTTGCCGCCGCGGCCGAACACGTCATCCACCGGCATCTCGTGCAGGAGCTTGGAGACCGCCTCGGTCTCGTCGGTGCCGGCCTTGTCGACCGCCTTCAGGTACTGCGTGACCGCCGAGTAGGTGCCGGCCTGGACCATGTTCGGCATGCGGCCGGTGCGCTCCATGTACTTCTTGGCGAAGGCGCGGGACTCGTCGTCGCGATCCCAATAGAAGCCTTCGGTCAGGGTCAGGCCCTGCGCCGCCTCGAGGCCGAGACCATGCACTTCGGCGAGGGTGAACAGCAGCGCCGCCAGGCGCTGACCGCCGGCGACGATGCCGAATTCCGCCGCCTGCTTGATCGAGTTCGCGGTGTCGAGGCCGGCGTTGGCGAGACCGATCACCTTGGCGCCCGACGACTGCGCCTGCAGCAGGAAGGAGGAATAGTCGGTGGTGGCGAGCGGATGGCGCACCGCGCCCATCACTTGGCCGCCCTGCGCCTTCACGAAGTTCGAGGTCTGCTCCTCCAGCGAATAGCCGAAGGCGTAGTCGGCGGTGAGGAAGAACCAGGAATCGCCGCCCTGCTTCACCAGCGCGCCACCGGTGCCGACCGCAAGCGCATGCGTGTCATAGGCCCAGTGGAAGCCGTAGGACGAGCAGGCCTTGCCGGTCAGGTCGGTGGTGGCGGCGCCGGTGACGATGTCGATCTTCTTCTTCTCGGCCGAGATGCCCTGGACCGCGAGCGCGACCGAGGAGGTCGTCAGCTCCATGATGGCATCGACCTGCTCGGTGTCGTACCACTGGCGCGCGATGTTGGAGGCGATGTCCGGCTTGTTCTGGTGGTCGGCGCTGATCACCTCGACCGGCGCGCCGGCGACCTTGCCGCCGAAATCCTCGACCGCCATCTTGGCGGCCTCGAACGACCACTTGCCGCCGAAGTCGGCGTAGACGCCGGACTGGTCGTTGAGGATGCCGATCTTGACCTTGCCGTCGGAGACATCTGCGAGCGCCGGGGCTGCAGCCGCCACGAGCAATGCGGCCGACATGACGTATGTCAGTTTCACGAGTGAGATCCTCCCTATTGGTCAACCGTCGAGATCCAGGCGACGGCTGCCTGCGACGGCCTTTCATGGGCCGACTGAATATAAGTCCTCAAGAGACGGTGCGTTCCCCTCGCCGCCCCGTCGCCATGCATCACCGCGCGCCATCGGCGCCGGAATGGACGGCGCGGCGACGTTAGCATCGAGGTCCGAGAGCGAAAATAGCCTTCGCCCCCGACCAAAGTCGGAAGCGGCGGATCAATCCGGAGATTGGTCGGCCCACGACCGCGATTAACGAATTGGCAGAACTGCCTCGCCTAAAGTCCGGACCGTGCGTCAGGGCATTGAGGGGCCGCCATGGCTGAGCGCAAAGCCTACTACGACGAGTATGGGGAACGCGACTACGGGTCGGAGATGGTCGAATGGCTGTCCGACAAGCCGCAGGACGTCTGGGCCGATGTCGCGCCCAACCTGAACTGGGATTCGGCGGAACCCGTGCTGCAGTGGATGGTCGAGCAGGAACGCTGCGACCTGGCGATCGCCAGCTGGATCTTCTGGGCCACCGACATCACCAGCGTGGTCAAGGATAGCCGCTATTCCGAATGGCGATCATCCGCTGCGGGCAAGATCGCCGTGACCATCCTCAACAACATGCGCCGCGGCTTCTACCGCTCACGCAAACTGCGCTTCCGGGAGCCGTATCGCGGCGACCTATTGCGTGCGGTCGCGCGCTGGCAGGCGGTGCCGGACGGATTGAAGCGAAAGCACTCCGACCTTGCCCTGCCCACCCTTCTGCTCGGCCCGTTCAAGGGCCGAGGGCCCTTGCCGTTGCCGCAGTGGCGTGCACAGCACAATCCCAATGTCTGGGATCTGTTCATGGGCTTGGGCACCAGCATCGGGGCCCGTCCGGGCTGGTCCAACCTGTTCAACATCTACTTGTTGTCCGATTGGAGACTGGTGCTGGGCGCCAGCGCCGTGCTGACGGCGCTGATGATTGCCTTCGATCAGCTGACGCGGATGTAGCCTGTCAGAGCGCGGCGGCGACCGGTGCGCCGGCGAGCGCGTCGGCGGCGCCGGTCATTTCCGACAAATCCTGATCGACCGGCGCAAGCTCGAAGGATACGTCCGTCACATCGGGCCGGCTGCGCAGGCGCTCGAGCATCGGGCCGGCGATGAAGGCGCGGGCGGAGGCTTCGCTGGCGAACAGGTAAACGCTGGCGCCGATGTCGCGATCCGGATCGATGCCCCAGATCTTCCACACCAAGCCGGGAATACCGGCGATCAGGCCCGCGACCTTTTTCATGTCGTGGCGGAAATGAGCGTGGTCGCCCTGGACACGATAGCGGACGGTCACCAGCATCTGCCCCATGATACCCCCTCGTCTGACGCCAAGCGGCGCGCAAGCCATGCGCGCCGCAATTGATACCCCTGTAGATAAGGGAACCGAGGCAATTCGGATGTGACCGGCGTCACGCCAAGCGCGGAGCATCTAAGAGACAGCTCTCGATTCGGGCGCCCGCACGGCAACGGGGACTCCGATCTCCGGATGCCCTTCATCGACGTGGGTCAGGTCGAACGCCACCCCGCTGACGCCGGGGCCGTTGAGCAGATGCTCGAGCGTCGGCCCGGCGAGGAAGTGGCGCGCCGCCGCTTCACTGTCGAACAGGTAGATGCTGGTCCCGAGGCCGCTGTCCGGATCGAGGCTCCACATGTTCCGCACCAGGCCCGCAATGCTGGCAATGATCGGCGCGGACTTTGCCATCTCGGCGCGGAAGTGGGCGTGATCGCCCTCCACGCGATAGCGGACTGTAACCTGCATTCGTTGCATAATATTTCCCTTCCATCGATGCAGCCGGCCCAAAGGAATGCGGCGGCGCAAGGAAGTAGATAGCGGCTGGCGCGTGGCGTGGGTGTGAAGGACATCACGCCGGGACGTGACCCGTGCGTCTCTTGCTCTCGGCGTTGTGATTGGTCGTCAAACTGCGGTGTAGCCGCCGTCGATCAGGATGTCCTGGCCGTTCACCAGGTCCGACGCCGACGACGCGAGATAGAGGATCATGTCCGCTACCTCCACCGGCTTGCCGAAGCGGGCGGCGGGGATCTTGGCCTTCATCGGATCGCCCTTTTCCGGCTTGCCCCAGACCTGCTCGCCCATCGGCGTCAGGATCACGGTGGGGCAGACGGAGTTGATCTGGATGTTGTGCTTGGCCCACTCCACGCACATCACCTTGGTCAGCATGTTGAGGCCGCCCTTGGACGCGGCGTAGGCGCCGTGCGCCTCCAGGCCGACCACGCCGGCCTGCGAGGAGATGTTGATGATCTTGCCGCGTTTCTGCTTGATCATGCCGGGGACAAGAGCCTTGGCCAGCAGCCAAGGCGCGCGCAGGTTGACCGCCATGGTCTGATCCCAATCCGCAACCGAAGCATTGAGCAGCGGATCGATCAGGGCGATGCCGGCATTGTTGACCAGGATGTCGATGGTGCCGAAAGCGGCGAGCGCGTCCTTGCCGGCGCACTCCGGGCCGTCGGCGGTCGCCATGTCGGCGGAGATCACGACGCAGCGGCGGCCCTTGGCTTCGACCGCCTTCTTGACCTCTGCGAGGCCATCCCTGTCGCGGCCGACGGCGGCGATGTCGGCGCCGGCATCGGCCAGGACCTTGCAGGCTTCGGTCCCGATTCCCTTGGTGGCGCCGGTCACCAGCGCGGTCTTCCCGTCGAGTGCGAAGCGTTTGATCCATTCGGACATGGCCAGCCTTCCTATTTCTTGCGGAGCTTCTGTTCGACCGTGGTAAAGGCCCTTTGGTAGACATTCTGCTCGGTTCGCGGGATCAGGATCAGATCGTCCTGCGGGCTGGCATCCCAGTCGCCGGTCCACACGCCGAAGGTGACATTGCCGGCCGTGACCGGCCAGAGCCGCGGGCCGGAGACGTAGTTGATCCACGGGATCTCGCCCTGGGTGATGCGGTAGGAGAACGAGCGGGTGCGGTCGCAGAGGTGCAGCAGCTCCTCCTTCAAGTGGCCTTCACCGAAATAGAAGTCGCGGACGCCCGAGACCTTGTCGGAGCGCACGCCGCCCAGCATGTGCATCTTGGTGATGTCGGAATGCCAGGCGCCCATGCCGGCGAAGTCGCGCATGACGCCCCAGACCTTGTCGATCGGTGCGCGGACGACCCGCGAGGTCCACACCTTGTTGGGCGCGAAGCCCTTCCAGCGCACGGCGCCATCGGGCTTTTTCGGCTTCTTGGCGGCGATGATCTTGGCGAGATTGGCCCAGTTGGCGGCGAACACCTCGCGCGAGATGATGCGCTCGTATTTGCCCTCGTCTCCCGGCGCTTCGTCGAAGGTCGCCTCCCATTCGGCGAAGGTCTGGTCCGTCTGTGTCACCGGATAGAGTCGCAGGGTCGCGATGTAGTTCTTCACCGGGAAGGCCGGCTTCTCGAAATTGTAGGTGAACGTGTAGTTGGCGTCGTCGAGGGTCAGCAGCCGCTCGCGGATATGCGTGCCATCGGTGGTGTGGAAGGAGCGCACGCAGCCGACGACGTCGGCATCGAGCCCGGCTTCGATCTTGGACTTCGTGATCCCGGGCGCCCATCTGGGCAAGGCATTGAAATCGCGCACCAGGCTCCACACCGTTTCAACCGGCGCTTTCAGGATGATCGAGGCGTAGGCACGCGCCATAGATATCTCCGTCAGGAAATGTCGTTGAGGGCCGCAACCGCGGCGGCGGCGAAGGCCGGATCATTGATGTGAAGGTCGAGCTCGACCAGCTTGCGGTTCTTCGCGCGCTTCCATCCGCTGCGGATGGCCTCGAACAAGGCGGCATCGGCGGCGGGATCGTGGAACGGCTGGCCCGCGGCATCGATCGCCGAGACGCCCTTGTGCGGCAGCAAGAAGCGCACCGGTCCCGTCATGCGGTTCAGGCGCTCGACGATGAATGCTCCGATCTTCGCGTTCTCTTCCGGCGTGGTGCGCATGAGCGTGACGTGCGGATTGTGGATGTGGAACTTGCGCGCCGCAAACTGCGGCGGCACGCTGTCGCGCGGGCCGAAATTCACCATGTCGCAGGCGCCGACCGATCCGACGTAGGGAATGGGTTTGCGGATGATGGCGCCGAAGCGGTCCGCGGTGCAGGCGAGGACGCCGCCCACCAGGTAGTCGGCGACTTCGGTGGTGGTGATGTCGAATACGCCATCGAAGAAGCCGGACTCGGCCAGCTTCTCGAAGCTCTGGCCGCCGGTGCCGGTGGCGTGGAACACGAAGCTCTCGCTGGCCGGCTCCAGGCGCTTGCGGATCTCGCCGATGCAGGCGGTGGTGACGCCGAACATGGTGTAGCCGATTGCGCGCTTGGACTTGCGCGATTTCGGCACGCGAGTGCGCGCCATGCCGGCGGCTGCATGAGCGGCGTTGCCGATCACAGCGCGGCTGATGGCGTTGAGGCCGGCGATGTCGGTCACCGCATGCAGCATCATGATGTCGGTCGGGCCGACAAACCCCGCAACGTTGCCGGAGGCCAGGGTCGAGACCATGAGCTTCGGCACGCCCACCGGCAGGGCCCGCATGGCTTCGGTGACGATGGCGGTGTTGCCGGAGCCGCCGAGGCCCAGAACCGCGCCGATATCCTTGCGCGACAGCAGGTAGCGGGTCAGCGCCTCGGCCATGGCGGTGACGGCCTTGCCGCGATCGGAGTAACCGAGGACCGCGCCCTTGCCCTTGGGATGGTGGCCGGCGACGGTTTCGGCCGCGACGTCTGCGTCCTGGTCCGGTGCCGCGGTGGAAACGTCGACCAGGATCGGCTTGGCCCCTGCCCTGCGCACGCAGTCGCAGGCAAAGCGCAGCTCATCGCTTTTGGTGTCGCACGTCCCGACGACATAGACCTTAGCGCCCGGCATTGGCCCAGCTCTGCTTCATGTGCTTGAAGCCGAACTTGTAGACCTCCTCCTTGTTGGGGAAGAAGTCGCGCCACACGCGGGTGGCGGCCGCGAGCGCCGGGATCCCGCGGCCGAAGGCCTCGATGGTCAAGCGGCCGTCGTATTTGACCGCCTTGAGCGCCTTGTAGGTCGGGCCCCAGGGCACGTGGCCCTTGCCCGGCGTGCCGCGGTCGTTCTCCGAGATATGGACGTGGATCATGTGCCGCTTGATGGTCTTGATGGCGGCCGGCAGGTCCTTCTCCTCGATGTTGGCGTGGAAGGTGTCGAACATGCCCTTGACCGCGGGATGATCCACCTCGTCCAGATAGCCGGCGAGCTGCTCCATGGTGTTGAGGAAGTAGCACTCAAACCGGTTCAGCGCTTCGAGCGCGAAGCGCACGCCATGCTTCGCGGCATAGTCGCCGGCGGCGCGATGGAACTCGATGCCGCGCTTGCGCTCCTGCGCCGTCGGGCCCTGGCCGGTGAAGTGGCCGAGCTGCGAGTGCATCGGGCCGGCGATGATCGACCCGCCGAGCGCCTTGGTGCAGTCGATCACCCACTTGGCGCGCTCGACCGCCGCTTTGCGCTCCGCCTTGTCGTCCGCCAGGCAGTTCTGCCCCGCTCCTAGGACGCTGACGGTGGTGACGTCGAAGCCGAGCTTGGCCAGCCGCTCGCCGAGCCTCGCGTAGTAGTCGGGCGTGCCTTCGAAGATCGGAATCTCCGCGTTGTCGTAGCCGGTCTTCTTCAGCGCCTTCAGGACCGGCATGTGCTCATCCGTGACGTGGCCCGTCCAGAGCAGCAGGTTGAACCCGTATTGCATGTGCCTTCTTCCCCTGATTGGCCTGTGCCGGATCAATTCGGCTAGGCCGCTGCGCCGCGCTTTCCCAGGCGGTCGCGGTACTTCTTCGGCGTCATGCCGAAGAAACTGGTGAATTGCCGCGTCAGGTAGCTCTGGTCGCAGAACCCGCATTTCACGGCGATGTCCGCGATCGCGGCATCGCTCGAGACCAGCAGCTTGGCCGCGGTCTGCACGCGAATGCGGGTGATGAACTTGAGCGGCGAGATCTTGAACAGCTTCATGAAACGCTTGCGGAACTGGCTTTCCGACAGGCAGGCAATGCGCGCCAGTTCGGACACCTCGAGCTGCGAGCGGTAGTGCTCCTCGACGTAGTCGATGACCTTCGAGAACTGCCGGTAGCCGTTGGGCAGCATGTCGGTGGTGCCGACCGGGCGCGTCAGCCCCATCACGCCGCAGATCTCGCCGCGCTTGTTGCGCGCCGGGGTCTTGGTGGTAAGGACCCAGAGCAGGCGGCCGCTTTCATCGACGATGACTTCCAGCTTGTTGACGATCGGCCGGCCGGATTCGATGACGGAGCGATCGTCCTGGATGATCTCGCGCGCGATCTGCTCGGGGTAGAAATCCCAGTCGGCCTTGCCCAGCACGTCGGATTTGCTGGCGGCGTTGAACAACGTGAGGGTGGCGGAATTGCATTCCTGCCACCTGCTGTTGACGTCCTTCACATAGAAATAGACATCGGCCAGATGGTCGAGGATTTCCGGCAGGTTGTCGGGGTCGCAGCGGATCGCCACTTCCCGATCCCGGGACCGCGATCGCGCTGCAACCGGCACGCCCATAGCGTCTACTTCTGTTCCAGCAGCTGCTTCACCATGGCCTTGACCAGGCGCGGCAGGTCGTAAGGGAAGCGGGCGGTGATCAGGTTGCCGTCGACCACGCAGGGCTCGTCCAGCACGGTGGCGCCGGCATTCGCGAGGTCGTCGTGGATGTTCCACACCGCGGTGGCGCGCTTACCCTTGAGGATCTTGGAGCTGACCATCACCCACTGACCGTGGCAGATGGCGGTGGTGGGCTTGCCCGATTCAAACATCGCGCGCACGAAGGCGCGGGCGTGCTGGTCCGCGCGCAGGGCGTCCGGATTCCAGCAGCCGCCGGGCAGCAGGACGGCGTCATAATCCTCCGCTCGCGCTTCGTCGGTGTAGCGGTCGATCTTCAGCCAGCCGGCATTCTCCATCAGGCGAATCGCCAGCACGTGGGTCGCGCATTGCGGCGGGAAGCGCAGACCCAGCGTCGGATGGAACTCGCCAATGCGCGGCGAGACGACATGGACGGTGGCGCCATGCTCGCTGAGCCAGCGATGGGCGCCGATGATCTCCACCTCCTCCACGCCGTTGGTGCAGCAGATGGCGACGCGCTTGCCCTTGAGCAGCGTTGGGTTCGATGGCGGATCGAACAGGAAGGCCCGGAGTTCTTGGTTCAGTTCGCCGTCGGCGGTCACCAGGAGTTCGGTCGAGATCGACGGAACCGGCGACGTCGACATCAGCTGCTGCATGCGGTTAACGGCGTTGGCTTGTATGGTCATCTTTCATCCTCCGGAAAGAAGGGTCAGAACGAAATCTTCTTGAATGCGCGGGTCTGTTCGGTGAGCGCAACCTCGACCGGCAGCCGCTCCATCGAGCTGGCGCCGTAGAAGCCGTGGATGCCGGGCACTGTCTTCAGGACATAGGCGGCATCCTCGGGCGAGGAGATCGGCCCGCCGTGACAGAGCAGGATGACGTCCTTGCGCACCTTGCGGGCAGCCTCGGCGCAGGCGTCGATCAGCTTCGGGCAGTCCTCCAGCTTCAACGCCGTGCCGGCGCCGATGCTGCCGCCGGTGGTGAGGCCCATGTGCGCGACGATGATGTCGGCGCCGGCCTTGGCCATGGCGGCCGCCTCGTCCGGGTTGAACACGTAGGGCGTGGTCAGCAGGTCCTTGTCGCGGGCCTTGGCGATCAAGTCGACCTCCAGCCCGTAGCCCATCCCGGTTTCCTCGAGGTTCTTGCGGAACAGGCCGTCGATCAGCCCGACGGTCGGGAAGTTCTGGATCCCGGAGAAACCCATGGCCTTCAGCTCGTCGAGGAAATGGTCGACCAGCAGGAACGGGTCGGTGCCGTTGACGCCGGCCAGCACTGGCGTGCACTTCACCACCGGCAGGACCTCGCGCGCCATCTCTTTCACTATCTCATTGGCGTTGCCGTAGGCGAGGACGCCCGCCAGCGAGCCGCGCCCCGCCATGCGATAGCGGCCGGAATTGTAGATGATAATGAGATCGATGCCGCCCGCTTCCTCGCACTTGGCGGAAAGGCCGGTGCCGGCGCCGCCGCCGACGATCGGCTCCTTCCGGGCGATCATGCCGCGGAACTTTTCCAGCAGCGCCTTGCGCTCGATCCGCGGCATCGCTCAGCTGTTCTCCTTACGGCTCATGAACCGGAGCAGAAACGGCAGGACGACAGCGATGGCCGCAACGGTCCAGGTGAAAGGGTGCATGTACCAGGGTTTCGCCGCGAGCTGGACCTTGCCCATGGTGGTGTTGGGATCTGGCGGCTTCAGGAAAAAGACTCCGTAGAGGTGCGCCGCGAAAATGGCGACAACCAGGACAATGCAGAAAATCATCGCGACGATCATGGCGGCCTTCACCACCGAGCGCGCCGGCACGCCGGGGCGCGCCAGGGGCAGCAGGTTGTTGATCAGCCCCGCCACTACCACCAGGATGCAGCCGATCGTGAACAGCACGATGTTGAACGGCTGGAAGATCATCAGCAGCGCCAGCACGCCGAGGCCGATGATGGTGTACTCGACCTTGCGCGCACCCGCCGGGGTCATGCCGCCATTGCCCTGCTTGCTCATGCGCGCACCGCCTTTCCGTCGTCGGCGAACACATGGGTCTGCGCCGGATCGGGCACGAGATGCAGCGCTTCCCCGGTCTTGACCCGCTTGTCGCGCGGCACCACCACCCGGATATCGCTGCCGGTCTTGGTGCGCGCGTGGATCAGCGTCTCCGCGCCCATGGGCTCGATCAGCTCGGCCACGGCATCGATGGTGTCGCGGGTGTCCGATGGCACCACGCTGAAGGCGCGCGGACGGATACCCACGGTCAGCTTACCCGGCTTCAGATTCGCCACCGCGGGATTGACGCTGATGTCGACATCCTGCTCGTCAAACGCGACCTTGGCCTTGCCGTTGCTGTAACCCTTGAACTGCGCCTCGATCAGGTTCATCTGCGGCGTGCCGATGAAGCTGGCGACGAACACGTTGGCGGGCTTGGCGAACACGTCGTGCGGGCTGCCGACCTGCTCGATCAGGCCGTCGCGCATGATGGCGATGCGGTCGGCCATGGTCAGGGCCTCGAGCTGGTCGTGGGTGACGATGACGGTGGCCTTAGAGAGGTTGGACAGCACGCCCTTGATCTGGCCGCGCATGGAATGGCGCAGCTCGACGTCGAGGCGCGACAGCGGCTCATCGAACAGGAAGCAGTTGGGATCGCGCACGATGGCGCGGGCGACGGCGATGCGCTGCTTCTCACCCTCGGAGACCTGGCCCGGCAAGCGGTCCAGCACCTCGGTCAGATGCAGGATGTCGGCGACCTTGTTGACGCGGGCGGCCATCTCGGCGCTGCCGATGCCTTCATAGTGCAGCGGCATGGCGATGTTCTGGCCCACGGTCAGCGCCGGATAGAGCGCGTAGAACTGGAACACCATCGCGATGTTGCGCTTCTCCGGCGTCAGATCGTTCATGCGCTGCCCGGCGATGATGACGTCGCCCGCCGTCGCGCGCTCCAGGCCGGCGATCATGCGCAGGGTGGTGGTCTTGCCGCAGCCCGACGGGCCGAGCAGGCAGACGACCTCGCCGGCCGACACCGACAGATCGGCGTCCCGCACGGCGGTGAAATCGCCGAAGACCTTGGTGAGCTTGCGAATCTCGATGGTCGACATGACTACTTCCTGACCGTGCCGAAGGTGACGCCGCGCAACAAATGCTCCTGCAGGAAGAAGGTGACGAGGAACACCGGGATCAGGAACAGGGTCTCGATCGCCGCCAACAGCGTCCAGTCGGTGCCGCGGCCACCGGAGGACACGGCCTGGTTCATCGCGACCGGCACCGTGCGCGTATCGGGTCCGGTCAGCAGCAGCGCGAACAGGAACTCGTTCCAGGTGAGGATGAGGCCGAACACGAAGGTCGCGGCCAGGCCCGCGATCACCTGCGGCAGGCAGATCTTGAAGAACACCCTGGTCTCGGACGAGCCGTCGATGCGGGCGGCGTCCTCCACGTCAGGTGACAGCTCGTCGAAGAAGCTTTTCATCATCCAGATCGTGAAGGCGAGATTGAACGCGGTGTAGAGCATGATGATGCCGAAGTAGGAGCCGGACAGCCCTACCGCGCGGAACATCAGGATCACCGGGATGATGACGACGATCGCCGGCAGCATGCGGGTGGTCAGGATGATGAAGAGATAGGTGTCGTTGCCCTTCAGCGGATAGCGCGAGAAACCGTAGGCGGCCAGCGTGCCGATGACGAGGGCGAGCAGCACGGACGCGGATGCGATCACGATCGAGTTGAAGAAGTAACGGTCGAAGCCGGTCGCTTCCGGCTGCCCTCCCACCGTCATGATGCGGGAGAACACCGAACCGAAATTCTCCAAGGTCGGCGTGAAGACGAACTGCTCCGGGATCAGTCCGAACAACGAGGTCGGCGACAGCGTCGGCGGCACCGACAGCGCCAGCGCCTGCGGCTTGATGGCGGTGAAGATGATGAACAGCACCGGCAGGAAGTAGATGAAGCTGACGCCCGCCACCACCAGCGTGCGGCCCCAGCCGGCATCGCCGACGCCCCCGGCGCTGCGAAAGCCGATCCGTTCCCAGAAAGAAACGCTTGCCATGGCTCAGGCTCCCTGGTTCCGGCGGTTGGCGAGATAGAGGTAGAGGTTGGTCAGCACGATCACCATGAACAGCATGACGTAGGAGATCGCCGCGCCTTCGCTGGTCTTGTTCTGCTCGTTGGCGATGCGGATCAGGTGGTACGAGATCGTCATGGTGTCGTTGCCGCCCTTGGTGAGGAGGATGACAAGGTCGGCGAGCTTGAAGGCCTCGATGGTGCGGAACAGCAGCGCCAGCATCAGCAGGCCGCGGATATAGGGGAAGGTGATGGTCCAGAAGCGCCGCCAGGCCGAGACCCGGTCGATCGCCGCCGCCTCGTAGAGATATTTCGGTACCGACACCAGGCCCGCCAGAACCAGCAGCATGACGAAGGGCGACCACATCCAGGCGTCGGCGAACACGATGCCGGCGACGGCGCCGGACTTGCTACCCATCAGGATGAACTGGCCGTCGCTCAGGCCGTTGATCACGTAGCTGAGGATGCCGAAGGTCGGGTCGTAGTAGTAGGTGAAGAACACGCCCGAGGCGACCACCGACAGCATCATCGGCGTCAGCACCAGGATCAGGAGATACTTGCGCAGCGGGAACTGCTTGGCGAACAGCATCGCCAGCAGAAACCCGACCAGCATCTGGGCCGACACCGTGAGCACCACGAACATCGCGGTGTTGATGAGGGCGTTCCAGTTGGCCGGCGCCGCCAGGTCGTTGGTCAGCACCTTGATGTAGTTGGTGAGGCCCACGAATCGGATCGACTGCTGGTTCGACTGGTAGGCAAAGAACGACAGCCCCAGCGACCACAGCAGCGGAAAGATGTTCATCACGAACAGCACCGCGATCGCCGGCGCGACCAGCAGCCCGCCATAGTAGCGGCGGCGGTAGGCATTCACCACGAAGGCCGCGGCGATCAGAGCCGCCATCGCGCCGACGATCCAGAAGGAAATGGCCGCCGGCAGGGCCGCCACCGCAAGAATCGAGACGACGAGGCCGACGACAATGGCGAGCCGCCAATTGTCGGCGGAGATGTCGAGGAGAGTCGGCGCGGACTGGGTCGATGGTGTTACTGACATGGCGCGCGGGATGCTTCCGTGGCAAGAGCAGTGTCTATGGTTGCAGGGTGGCCGTTGCGCGTCGCCGCGGGCATCCGGCCTCAACTAAATCAACCGGGGGCAAATCGACCGGGGGAGAGCGCGGAGACTCTCCCCCAGCCTTACGTCCCGGGCCGCCGACGCTCCAACCTGGAACGACGGTGGCCGCACGTCACGTCATTGGATCAGGCCCGCTTCCGTCAGCAGGTTCTGCTGGAACTTGGCGATGTTGTCCAAGGTCGTCTTGGCATCCTGCTTGCCGGTGATCGCGAGATCGAACTGGTCCTGCTGCTGAGTCAGCAGTTCGAAGAACTGCGGCACGTGCCACACGTCCTTCTGCCAATCCAGCTGCGGGGCCCACGCCCGGTTCCACGGACGATAGGTCACGTATTTCGGATCCTCGTACACCGACTTGACCGCAGACTGGCCGCCGGCGGCCGCGAACTGGTGCTGGATGTCGCTGGACAGCCACCACTTCACGAACTCGACGGCTTCCTTGATCTGCGATTCGGTGGTCCAGGTGGTCAGCACGAAGGGCTGGCCGCCGATGTTGGACCAGCGGATCATCTTGCCATCAGAACCCATGGTGCCCGGCATCTGGCCGAACACCAGCTTGTCCGAGACCTTGGAGGTGTTCGGATCGAGCGAGGCTTCGCCCAGGCCGATCCAGTCGATGTTCATGGCCACCTTGCCTTCGCGGAACAGCTCGTCCGACTTGAAGATGTCCATGGTGCCGGTCTTTGCCACCGGCGGCATATAATCGATCAGCGCCAGATACTCCTCCAGCGCCTTCACGGCTTCCGGCGAGTTGACGACGCCTTCGGCCTGGCCGCTGGGTGCCTTGGTCTCATCCCAGGTGTCGCCACCCAGTTGCCAGATGAAGCCGTTGATCTGCATCGACGAGAAGTCGTAGCCCTTGCCCGCCTGGAAGGCGATTCCGTAGAAATCGTCCTCGGCAGGCTTGCCGGCCAGCATCTCGCCCTTCTTGCGGCGGAAGAACTCGCCGACGTTCTTGAAGTCGTCCCAGGTCATGGCGTCGAGCTCTTCGCCCGTGCAGGGCAGCTTCTTGTTGTACTTGGCCTGAAAGTTCTTCTGCTCGGTGTCATCGCAGATGATGTCCTTGCGTGCGAAGTTCACCAGCACGTCGGGGAACTGTGGGAAGCCGTAGTAGTTCTCCGTCTTGTGCGGATAGGTGGCGTAGGCGTTCAGCGGATTCGGGTGAATCGACAAGAACGTCTTCTTGAACTCTGGATCGGCATCGAGCAGGTCGTTGATCTTGCGGAAATAGCCGCCCTCGACGAACGCGCCCAGCCACTGCGAGTCAGACACGATGAAATTGTACTTCTGCTCGCCCGAGGTCAGCGACGCATTCACGCGGGTGTAGAAGTCGGGCCACGGGATGAAGTCGACGTCGAGCTTCACCGTGTTGCCGGACTTCGGCTTGTACTGCTCGTCGAAGAACTTCTTCATGATGCGGGTCGGCGGCCAATCCGGCACCGCCATCGTCAGCGTCACGTCCTCGGCGTAGGCGGACATCGTGCCGCCCGTCATCAGCGTCGCGGCGAAGCCCGCCGCCGCCACTATGCCCTTGATCTTCGTTGACACGGTCATCTTTAGGTTTCCTCCCTTTAGTGTACCGTTTTTTTCCTTCTGGCCTCGCGCGTCAGGCGATCACCTGCCCGCTCGAAGCTCGGAAGATGTGGAACTTGCTTGGATCGAGAACCACCGCCGCCTGCTGCCCAGGCTGCAGGCCCGTCGCAGCGGATTCCGGCAGCACCATGCGCAGCGTCTCGCCGCCGGATTCGACCGAAACCACCGTCACGTCGCCCAGCGGCTCCAGCATCGCGATGTTGGCGTGGAACCCCTGCTCGCCCTTGCCCGCGAAACGGATGTCGTTCGGCCGGATGCCGACCACGGCCGCTTCCCCTGCTTCGGCCGTCTTCAGCTGGCGCGCGAACCGCAACGGCCCGATCGCCGATTCGAGGGCGGCGCTGTCGTTGGCCAGCTTCCCCTTGATCATGTTCATGTGCGGCGAGCCGATCTTGCCCGCGACGTAGAGATCACGCGGCGCCTCGTAGAGGTCGTCCGCCGTGCCGATCTGCACCACGCCGCCGTCGCGCATCACGGCGATCTCCTCGCCCATGGACAGCGCCTCCAGCTCGTCGGGCGTCGCATAGACGATGGTCAATCCGAACTGGCGGTGCAGGCGCTTCAGCTCGGCGCGCATGTCATGGCGCAGCTTGGCGTCGAGGTTGGTCAGCGGCTCGTCGAGCAGCAGGACCTTCGGGCGCCGGATCAGCGAGCGGCCCAGCGCCACGCGCTGCTGCTCGCCGCCCGAGAGCGTGCTGGGCTTGCGGTCGATCTTCTTGTCGAGCTTGAGCATCGCCGCGGTCTCTTTCACCCGGCGATCGATCTCGGCGCGCGAAACCCCTTCCTCGACCAGCGGATAGGCGAAGTTCTCGTAGGCGGTGAGATGCGGATAGAGCGCGAACGACTGGAACACCATCGAGACGCCGCGGCCGGCGATCGGCTTGTGGGTCCAATCCTTGCCGAAGATCTCGACGCGGCCCTGATCCGGTGTGACCAGGCCGGCGATGGTGCGCAGGGTGGTGGTCTTGCCGACCGAGCTCGGCCCGAACAGCACGAAGAAGCGGCCTTCCGCCACGCTGAAGGACAGGTTCTCGAGCGCGCGCACGCGGCCGTAAGACTTGCTTACGTTCGCCAAGCGCAGCGCATTGTTTCCGGCCTGCACCATCATCTCCCAGTCACTGCCACCGCACGCGGCACCTGCCCGCGGTCCCCAACCGGCGGTCCACGCTGGGCTGAGCGCGCCGCCCCGTCTTGTGGGTATCAGGGCAATTTTTGTATAAATCGCTCATTTCCGGCCACCGGCGCAAGACCGCTGTTGCCGCGCGCAGCGCGGATTTTTCAGCCTGCCGCATCGCCACCTCCCAGACCGCAACTGCAGCAACGCAATTCGAGGCGAGGCGCACTATACATCATGCGAACGCCTGCAAAAGACGCTGGCGCGAGCGCTCGATATGCGCGCGCATGGCGTGCTCGGCGCCAGCTTCGTCGCCGGCCGAGAGCGCCGCCAACAGCGTCTCGTGCTCGCTCAGCGCCTCCTCCGTGATGCGGGCATGATACATCAGTCGGAAGATGTGGAAATGCGTGTGAAGGTGCGCCAGCGTATCGCGGATCAGGGTGTTGCCGGCAATCTCCATGATCTGGTCGTGGAAGTGCGCGTCAAGCCGCGCAAAACCCGAGTAGCTCTGGCGCTGCCGGCTGTTGCTGAGGGTTCCCATGGATGCGGCGGTCTTCCGCAGCTTGGCCATGTTTTCTTCGCTGGTGCGAAGGGCGGCGCGCCGGGCGGCCTCGGGCTCGAGCAACAAGCGAAAATCATACAGCTCGTCGAAACGCCGGCGGGTGATCTGCGGCGCTGCGCTGTAGCCGACGAGATGTGTCTTGACCACCAGCCCCTCGCCCTCCAGGCGTCCAAGCGCCTCCCGGATGGGAGTGTGCGAGACTTCCAGCTCGCGGACCAGGCCGTCGACCGTGATGCGCGCGCCGGGCACGATGTCCAGGGTCATGAGCTTGTTGAAGACCGCCTCGTAGACGTCCTCGGCCAAGCCCTTGTGTCTTTGGATTGCCATGCCGTCCCCGCCAAGGCCTGACCGGCTATTCGCTCCGCCCGCTGTTGCACGCTCTCTCGTGGTGGCCGCGGGCGCTGACACCGAAACAACTCCCCATACGCAAATCGTATACGATCCGATATACGATCATATCGACGGCGGCGTCGCAAGCAGCTTCGGCGAATGCACAGCGGAACACCGACGAATGGCGCGCCGCACAACTCTCCTACTTAACGATCTCCCTCAATTCGCATCGACGACGCTCGCTCCCAGGCAGCCGGTGCCGGCGTGAGGAATGGTTTCAGGTCCGCGGCCGGGTCGGCTGCCGTCGCCTTCGGAATCGAACGGCGGCCTTCGAGCACCTTCTTTGCGATGCCATACGACAGCGCGTCATTCATGGCGTCGACCGCGATCAGTGCTTCGTCGCGATAGTACCAGACCGAGGCGCTGCCCGCGCGCTTGCCGGGGCGGAGGACGCAATCCGAATAGCCGCGGTTGAGGCCGGCGATCTGCAGCTTGACGTCATATTGATCCGACCAGAACCAGGGCACGGGATTGTAGTCACGTTGCTCGCCGAGCATCGCAGCGGCGGCATGCTCCGCCTGGTCGATCGCGTTCTGAACCGATTCGAGGCGGGTCGGCTCACCGCGCCACGGGAAGCGGGCGCAGTCTCCCGCCGCATAGATGTCGGGCGCGGAGGTGCGGCATTGTCCGTCGACTACGATGCCGCTGTCGACCGCGACGCCCGCGGTGCGCGCCAGGTCGTCGTTGGGCAGGACCCCGATGCCGACGACGGCAAGATCGGCGGGCAGATGCGTGCCGTCCTTGAGCGCGACCCCGGTCAAGCGGCCGGTGTCGCCGGTCAGGCGCACGAGCGCGGTCGATTCCAGGACAGTGACGCCATGCTTACGGTGCAGCGCGCGGAAATAGTCGGCGGTCGGCGGGGCGGCGACGCGCTGCAGGATGCGCTCCGCCACTTCGATGATCGTGACCTCCATCCCCTTGGTCCGCGCAACCGCAGCCGCCTCCAGACCAATATAGCCGCCGCCGATCACCAGCATGCGCCTGCCAGGTTGCAGCAGCGGCGCGACGACATCCGCGTCTGCGACGCCGCGGATCGTGAACACACCGGCAAGGTCGCCGCCGATCTCGCTCGGCAGGCGGCGCGGACGGGCCCCGGTTGTCAGGGCCAGCTTGGCGTAGCGCAGCACGGTGCCGTTGCGCAGCGCGAGGGTCTTTTCCGCCGGATTCAGCGCCGCGACCGCGCAGTCGAGACGCAGGTCGATCTGCTGCTCGGCGTACCAATTCGCTGGCCGCACCAGCAGGCGGTCGAACTCCAGCTCGCGCGACACGTATTTCTTGGACAGCGGCGGGCGCTGATAGGGCAGCACCGGCTCCTCGCCGATCAGCGTGAGCGGGCCGGTGTAGCCGAGCGCCCGCAGCTTGGCCGCCAGTGCGGCGCCCGCTTGTCCCGCGCCGACGATGACGATCGGGCCGGCCATGCGCGGCTAAATGTGAGGAACGTGCAGGACGATGCCGTCCAGATCCTCCGAGGCCGTGATCTGGCAGCTGAGGCGGCTCATCGGCCGGCGCTCGGCGGTGGTGATCTCCAGCATCTCGCCTTCCATGTCGCCGGGACCGCCGGCCTTCTCGTACCAGGCCGGATCGACATAGACGTGGCAGGTGGCGCAGGACAGGCAGCCGCCGCATTCGCCGATGACGTCGGGCACGTTGTTGGCGACCGCCGCCTCCATCAGGTTGTGCCCGGCGGCCACCTCGGCGGAGATCGAGCGGCCGTCGTGGAGGATCCAGGTGACCTTCGGCATCAGCGGCTCCGCTCAGACATAGTGGATGTAGTAGTCGCGCAGGGCATCACCTTCGAGCGCGGCGGTCTTCTGGACCTCGACTTCCTTGATGGCGATATGGTTCTGCACCAGCAGGTCGCCGACTGCGCCGACCAGCTTGGTGTCGGCGGTCAGGGCTTGCAGCGCGTCGGCCAAGGATTCCGGCGCGCCGATCTTGGCGTCGTGGCCGGTGAAGCAATCGGCGCTTTCGGGCGCCGTTAGATCGTATTTCTCCGTCAGCCCCAGCCGCGCCGCCTGCAGCACGGTCGCCACCAAGGTGTAAGGATTGGCCGCCGCGTCACCCATGCGATGTTCGATGCGCGACTTGACGCCATGTTCCGCCGACAGCCGCGTCGTAACGCCGCGGTGATCGACGCCCCAGTTGCACCAATAGCCGGAGAGGCTGGCCGGCTTCAGCCGCTGATAGGAGTTGACGGTCGGCGCCACCAACGCCGCCATGCCACGGTGATGATGCATCAGCCCGGCGATGCAGCCGCGGGTGAGCGCGGTCATGTGCTCGACGTCGCCGGACTCGCCGACGGCATTTTTTCCCTGCCGGTCGAGGAAGCTGAAATTGACGTGCAGGCCGTTGCCGCCGAGGTTCAGGATCGGCTTCGGCATGAAGGTCAGGATGATGCCGTGGTCGAGCGCGACCTCGCGCGCCATCAGGCGAAACAGGAAGATGTCGTCGACCGCCTTCACCGCATCGTCGTAGGTCAGCGTGAACTCGAATTGCGGTGAGTCATATTCCGAGGTGAAGCAATCGATGCGGAAGCCGAGCTCGCTGGCCCTTTCCCAGATTGCATCGGTGAAACGCAGCGGATCGACGAAGCGGCCGGTGCCATAGACATAAGCCCCCGGGGTCTGGTACGGCACGATCTTGCCGTCGGCATCGCGCTGGAAAGCGTAGGCCTCGAGCTCCAGGCCCACCTTCGGCGTGTAGCCGAGCTCCTGCCACTGCTTCACGGTGCGCTTCAGCAGGCTGCGGCCACAGAGTGCGAGCGGCTTGCCGTCGTTCCGATAGAGGTCGGAGAGCACGACCTTGGTGTTGGGCTCCCAGCCTTCGCGGATGTCCTCTTCGACATAGACGGCGTCCATGTCCGGCAGGCCTTCCAGCATGGTGCCGCCTGGCGCCGGCACCAGTTCCTTGTCGTAGGTCACGGCGAACGTGCCCTGGCAGAACCGCGACGAGCCGTTGCCGATCTTGCTGGCGGGCAGATACTTGCCGCGCGCCAGGCTCAGATGATCGCAGAACAGCAGCCTTAGTCTTTCCCCCACCGCCATCGCTCTCTCCCAGAAGTAAGTCTCAGTGATGGATCTTGACCGGCAGGCGCTTGATGCCGCCGATGAAATTCGAGCGCAGGAACTCGTGCGGACCGGTCTGCTCGATCGCGCCGATGCGCTTGACCAGCTCTTGCAGCAAAATCTTGACCTCCAGCCGCGCCAGCCACATGCCGAGGCAAATATGCGGTCCGCCCTGGCCGAACGCCACATGCCGGTTGGGCGTGCGCTTGAGGTTCAGCTCGAACGGGTCATCGAACGCCATCTCGTCCCGGTTGGCCGACACGAACCACAGCAGCACCTTGTCGCCGGCCTTGACCTGTTTGCCGTGCAGATCGAAATCGCGCGTTGCGGTGCGGCGGAAGTGCATGGTGGGCGAAGCCCAGCGGATGAACTCGTCGGGCGCGGTTTCCCAGAGTTGCGCATCGCCGTTCCTCAGTTCCGCCAGCAGTTCCGGGCGGTTGGCGAGCGCATAGAGCGAGGCCGCGATCGAATAGCGCGTGGTGTCGTTGCCGGCCGCGACCAGCAGGCAGAAGAAGTTGCGAAACTCGAGCTCGGAAATGACGTTGCCGTGCATGTCGGGTTGCAGGATCAGGTGCAGGACGCCGCCGGTTTCGCCACGCTTGTCCTTTTCTCGCATCAGCGCTTTGGCATAGTCAAACAGCTCTGCGCCGGCGGGCGAGCGGAACGGCATCAAGCGGTAGGCGTCGGTATCGGCCCGATCAACGACATGCTTGGTGAATTCCGGATCGGCGTTGGCGATCAGCTGATCGCCCTTCTCCACCAGCCAGTCGAGATCGCGCTCCGGGGTGCCGAGAATCCGCCCCAGCATCCGCATTGGCAGTTGCCGCGCCACGTCCTTCACCGCATCGAAGCTGCCGCTTTCGATCGCCGCGTCGAGGATGGAATCGCAGATCTCCTTGATCTGGATCTCGAATTGCGCGACCACCGGCTTGGAAAACGCCTTGGCCACCAGCACGCGGGTGCGCGAATGCTCCGGCGGATCGGTCTCCTGGAAGGTGCGGCGCGCGAGATATTCCTCGCGGGTCTGGTCCTCCATCCGGATGCCTTGCGCTGAGCTGAGCAGTTCGAAATTGCGATTGAGCTCCAGGATGTCGTGGTGCCGCGTCACCGACCAGAAGCCTCTGCCGCCGTCCATTTCGCTCCAGGCCAGCGGCTCTTCGCGGCGCAAACGCGCGAAGGTGTTGTGCGGCGCGCCGGCCAGGAAGGAATCGTGGCTGGAAAGATCGGCGTGGCCGTCGTCGGTCGGGGCGAAGCTCGTCATGTCCGGTTCCCGTCAGGGTGTTCCGCAACCTGCCGCATCAGGCGCCACAGCCTTGCGACATCGTCCTGCTCGGTCGTCGCGGCGCCGACCGATACCCGCGCCATCCAGCGACCTTCGAGCACCGCCGGCGTAAGCCAGGCCTGGCCGGAGCGATTGATGCGCTCGACCCACGCCCGGGTGTGGCGATCCAGCGCCTCGTCGCTGAGACCCGATGGCGTGTGGCGCACGCAGATTGTCTGCAGCGGAACCGGCGCCAGCACCTGCCAGTTTGGCGTTGCCTTCACCTGATCGGCAAGCCATTGGGTGTTGGCGATGTCGCGGCGCAGGCGTGCCTGCAACCCGTCGACGCCCTGCTCGCGCAGCAGGAACCACAGTTTCAGCGCCCGGAAGCGCCGGCCGAGGGGAATGCCCCAGTCGCGCAGGTTCTTGACCTCGGCATCGGCGGCGGTGCGCAGGTAGCTGGGATTGGTCGACATCACGCGCACGAGATGCTGCGGATCGCGGACATAGTAGAGCGCGCAATCGAACGCGACGCCGAGCCATTTGTGCGCGTTGAAGATGAGCGAGTCCGCCTGCTCCACGCCCTCCCACATCCAGCGGCACTCGGGCAGGATCATGGCCGAACCCGCCATCGCGGCATCGACATGCAGCCACAGCCCATGCTCGCGTGCGACGGCGGCGGTCGGCGCGATCGGGTCGAGCGCGGTGGTCGCGGTGGTGCCGGTGGTAGCGATGATGGCGCACGGCTTCTTGCCGGCGGCGATGTCGGCTGCGATCAGGCGGCGCAGCTCGTCCGGCCGCATGGCAAAGGCCTCGTCATGCGCGACGTGGCGGAGGTTGTGGCGGCCGAAGCCCGCCAGCAGCGCCGCCTTGTCGACCGAACTGTGCGCCTGGTCCGAGCAATAGACCGTCAGTGCCTGCTGTTCCGCCTGCAGGCCGCCGCGGCTGGCGCCATGTTCTGTCGTTCGCTCGCGCGCGCACAGCAAGGCGACCAAGGTGTTGGTGGAGGCGGTGTCCTGGATCACGCCGCTCCAGGCATCGCTGAGGCCGGTCATGCGGCGCAACCAGTCGGTCGCCACCTCTTCCAGCTCGGTGAGAGCCGGGCACGATTGCCAGGCGAGGCCGAGGGTGCCGAGGCCGGTGGCGAGATAGTCGCCCAGCACGCTGGACGGCAGGCTGTTGGACGGGAAATAGGCGAAGAAGCCGGGATGCTGCCAGTGCGACAGGCCGGGCATGATGATGCGCTGCACATCCGCAAGGATGGCATCGAAGCTTTCGGCCTGGAGCGGCGCGTCGGCCGGCAGCTGCGCCTTGATGTCGCCCGGCCTCACGCCGGACACCACCGGCAGCTCGGCAACGCCGGCGCGGTAGTCCGCGATCCAGTCGATCATTTGGTGGCCGAATTTCCGGAACTCATCGGGCGTCATGCGCGCGTCCCTATGCCGACGCGCCGAGGTCCGGGACCAGCGAGCGGCCGCCGTTCCACACCACGCCGATCTGGCGGTAGTAGGCGCCGATGATCTCGCGCACCTCGAGGCGGGCCAGCTCCTCGGTCGGGGAGTCGAGCAGCGCGAAATGCTCGACCTTGGCGCGCCAAGGTTGGCCGCCCTCGAACTTGGCGCCGGTGGATTCGATCAGCTCGGCATGGGCATCGCCTTTGCTGTCGATGGCGGGCAGCCAGCGGTGGTGCGCCATCGGATGGCCGTTGACAAAGCCATTGCGCTCGGCGGGCTCGGTCAGGGTGATGACCGCCTCTGCCAGGCGCCGGTCGTTGGCGGCGAGAGTGGCGCCGAACTTGCCGCCAGCCGCGACCTGCGGCGCCGGCGCGAACGGATGCGGGCGCGTCATGTGGATCGAGCCAAGCTTCTTCGGATAGCCCTGATGGATGCCGCGCAGCAAGGCGAAGTCCTTGTCGACCCAGATGTAGATGCAGCGCGAATAGGTGCGGCCTTCGAAGGTGCAGCGCACCACCGCGAAGGCTTCCTTGTATTGCGCGCGCACAGGATCGAGCAGTTCGGACTGGGCGCCGCCGCAGGACTGCCAGTCGGCCCAGATCAGCGCGACGGCGCCCGGATCTTCGGCGGCCGGCTTCAGGGGCGCCGGCAGCAGCTCGGCGACGCGCGCGGGGTCGGTGCGGAACTCGATGGTGAGCAGATCGCCGGAATAGTACCAGGGCGGCGGCGGCAGCAGAGAAGACTGGCCGCTGGCGCTGCGCGGATAGAAAAAGCCTTTCTGCTCGCTCATCGCTCAGGCTCCCGGCTTCTTAGGCGGGCGGATGCCGCGGAACTCCCAGTCGCCGCCCAGCGCGGTCGACAGCACTTCCTCGGACTCCGTCGGCTGCGCGCCGACATCGTCGCGGACCGGCTCCGGACCTTCGACGATGCGGTTGGACAAACGACCCAGCCCCTCGACCTCGACCTCCACCAGATCGCCCGGGTGCACCGGGCGCGAGTTGGCGGGCGTGCCGGAGAGCAGCACATCGCCCGGTTCCAGCGTGATGTTACGCGCGATATCGGCGACCAGGTAGTGCATGTCCCAAGTCATCTCCGACGTATTGCCGTCCTGCTTGAGCTGGCCGTTGACGTAGGTGCGCAGATACTTGTTGCGGAAGTCCCAGCCGGTGACGAGCCCGGGGCCGAGCGGACACAGGGTATCGCTGCCCTTCACGCGCAGCATCGAGCCGGCGTCGGTGTCGCGGAAATCGTGCAGGCCGAAATCGTTGGCGACGGTGTAGCCGGCGATGTAGTCGCCGGCCTCGCGCTGCGAGACGTTGCGGCAGCGCTTGCCGATCACGATCCCGACCTCGCCTTCGTAATTCAGCCACTTGCAGCGCATGGGCCGCACCACGTCGCCGCGATGGGCGTTGAGCGACGAGATCGGCTTGTGGAAATAGGTCGGCGTTGCCGAGAGCTTGATCTGGAACTCATGCACGCGGCTGACGTGGTTGAGGTGCACGCAGACGACCTTGGTGGGGACCACCGGCGGCAAATGCACGGCATCGGCAATTGCGATGCGCCGGCCGTCGCGCGCCACCAGATCTTCGCCCTGCCGCTCGGTCTCGACCACGGCGCCCGCCAGCAAGATCCGACGAAATTCCCGCACGTTGCTTCTCCCCTGACCTGACTTTAGCGCGCGTCGAACCAGACATGCACCTGGCCGGTGCCGATGGCGTTCTCGTAGTCACTGTAAAGCCGGCCGCGCCCGTGCCATTCGCCCTCGCCCATCGCCGCCGCCATCATAAGATAATGGCCGAAATTGGCCTCCGGCTTGAACTTCAGGAACTCCGGCATGGTGGAAAGGATACGCGCATGGTCGCCCGCCTTCATCCAATCGATGCGCTCCAGATCGGCGGCGGAATGGGCCGGGCTGAAAATATGCTCGACGCCAGCCGCCTCGTGCTCGCGCAGCTTCTGCAGGGGCCAGAATTTGTGGCTCATCGCGCCCGACGCCAGCAGCACCACGCGGCGATCCGCGTTGGCGATCGCCTCGCGCAACGCGCGCCCGACGCGCAGGAAATCCTCGCTCTCGCCGGTCTGGGCACAGCTGACCGAGAGCCACGCTTCCTTGCCGCGCTGCAGATAAGATGCGGGATTCACCGTCGCATACTGGATCGGCAGGTAGGGATCGTCGATCGCGGTGATCCAGGTGCCGTGCTTGCGTCCCAGCGCGGCCGCGGCCTTGGCGAACTCCGGGTCGCCGGGCAGGTCGTAGGGCACTTGCGACATGCCGCGCGGCAGCTCATCCGAGGTGTATTTGCCGGTGCGGCGCGCATGGCCGGTGACGATGAACTCGACGGTGGTGAACCAGTGCGAGTCGAACACGATGACGAGATCGTAATCCAGGTCGGAGAGGACTTCGCGGTGCAGACGGCGGAAGCCTTCGACCACGGTGAAGTCGCGACCGTTGTTCAGCTCGTGCCGGATGTCCTCGGGCAGCATGACGGTAGGCACATGGGCGATCAGCCCGCAACCGACGACCTTACCCATGCTTCCTCCAGCCGTGCGGCGCGTAGACGCTGTTCTTGACGTCGCAATAGAAATCGAACGACCAGGTGCCGCCTTCGCGCCCGATGCCGGACTTGCCGTTGCCGCCGAAGGCCTGGCGCAGGTCGCGCACGAAGAAGCAGTTGTTCCACACCAGCCCGGCCGAGACCTGCGCCGTCACGCGCTCGGCGCGCTCCGGATCGCCGGTCATCACCACCGCGGCGAGGCCGTACTCCGTGTCGTTGGCGAGCGCGATCGCTTCGTCTTCGGTACGGAAGCTCTGCAGGCAGAGCACGGGGCCGAACACCTCCTCCCGCAGGATTTCGCTGCCGACGGGCGGGTCCAGGAACAAGGTCGGCCGATAGTAGAGGCCGCCGAGGTCGCCGTTCGGCCCGCCGCCCAGCACGGGCTTGAGGCCCGATGCGAGCGCTCGCTGCACGAAACCATCGACGCGCTCGAAATGCGGGCGGCTGATCTGCGGGCCGATGTCGGTCGCCTCGTCGCGCGGATCGCCCTGGCGGATCGCCTGCGCCTTGGCCAGGAAAGCTTCGAGAAACTTCTCCCGGATGCTGTCCTCGACCAGCAGGCGCGTGCCGGCCAGGCACACCTGCCCTGCATTGTCGTACTGGCCCATGGCGGTGTTGACCGCGAGCTCGAGATCGCAATCGGCGAACACGATGAAGGGCGACTTGCCGCCGAGCTCGAATGACAGCGGCACCAGGTTGGCGCCGGCGGCCGCCGCGATCTGGCGCGCGGTCGCGACCGAGCCGGTGAAGCTGAGGCGCCGGATCTTGGAATGGCGCGCCAAAGCGGCGCCAGCGTCACGCCCGATGCCCTGCACCACGTTGAAGACGCCGTCGGGCAGTCCGGCCTCCGCGGTGATGTCGGCCAGCAGGGATGCGGTCAGCGGCGCCCATTCGGGCGGCTTGTAGACCACGGTGCAGCCGGCGGCGAGCGCCGGCGCGATGCGCCAGGTTCCCAGCATCAAGGGCGCGTTCCACGGCGTGATGATGCCCGCGACGCCGCTGGGGTCCCAGCTCACGTGGTTGCGATGGCCGCGCACGTCGAAGTCGGCGTGATCGAGCTGCAACAGCCAGTCGGCGAAGAAGCGGAAATTCATCGCGACCCGCGGCATCACCCCGCGGCGGTGCGACCGCAGCAGCGAGCCGTTGTCGTGCGTCTCCACCTGCGCCAGAATTTCGACCCGCGATTCGACGATGTCGGCAACGCGATGCAGGAGCTGCGCGCGCTCCTCGCGCGGCGTGCGTTTCCAGGTCTTGAAGGCGTTGGTGGCGGCCTCAACCGCCTGATCGATTTCGGGCGGGCCGCCGGCCGAGACTTCGGCGATTACGGTCTCGTCGATCGGCGAGATGGTGCGGAAACGCTCAGCGCTCTCGACCCGGCGGCCGGCGATCCAATGCCGCGTATCGACCTCATGACCTTCGATGCGAGCCGCCATCGCCGACCTCGGGAAAAAATCGTTCGATGTCGAATGATCTACCAAACGTCGGATCGAGTCAAGGCTGCGACGCGCTCAGGCTTCGTCTTCGTCCAGCTGGTCGAGCTCTGCGATGGTGGCGAGGACGGTGCGGATCGCGTCGGTCGCGGCCGTCATCTGCTTGGTCGTCAGGCGCGCGGCGATCCGCGTCTCCTCCGAGTTGAACTTCGGGAACAGGGCGCTGATCAGCTCCGCCCCGGCGGCCGTGAGGTTCACGATCACCAGGCGCCGCTCCTCCTCGTTGGCACGGCGGCGGATCAGCTTCCGGTCCTCCAGCATGTTGAGGATGCTGGAGAGCGTGCTCTTGGCGACGCCGGTCTCCGCCGCCAGGCGCCGCGTCTCCAGGTCGCCATAGATCCACAGGCACCAGAGCGTCACGAAGGCCGACCAGTGCAGCCCTGCTTCCTCCAGCACGGTGCGTTCGAAATGCTGACGTATCAGGCCCGAGGCGCGATGGATGTTGGAAATGAGCGCCATGGACTGCAGGTTGATCCGCAGCCCCGCCACCTTCTGCTCGCCCAGGATCTCGGCCAAAGGTTTCTTCGCCTTCTTCCGTGCGGCGCCGGCGGCAGAGTTGTCCTGCGCCGGCTGCCGCTTGCTTCCCGTCGTGCCCGGACGATCCCGATTCAATGCCCACTCCCGATGACGTTCTCCGTCGCTTATAGCATCGGCGGACGATGCCGATGAAGGACTGAAATGCCATCGCGCGCAATCGAACCATCAGGACGACGATTCGAGCCTGTTCTCTTGTCGGGACAGTGCGAAGAGTGCCGCTTGTCGCGCGCTGCTGCGCCGCAGCGATACGCCGCCGACAGGTCGTCCACAGGTCCCTTGCTCCCGACGCGGTTTTGTAATACCGTTCGACGTCGAATGATTAATGCTCAGGCGTGTCGCTGACCGCCGCCGGCCGGCCGATGAAATCGGCGCGGCGGCGAAGGATGGGTTGCGCCTGAAGGGGAATAGCGGCCGACGGCTAAGCCCGATCGCCCGCGCGTCAGGGGAGGACGAGATGGCGGAAGCACTTCAATCGACGACTCAGGCAGGCGCCGGCACAGGCCAACTGCGCCGCAACGCGCTGGGCGTCGCGGCGATCACCTTCTTCGTGGTGTCGGCGGCGGCGCCGCTGACCGCGGTGGCGGGCGGCTATCCGATCGCGATGCTGCTCGGCAACGGCGCCGGCGTGCCGGCGGCGGTCGTGCTGGTAACGCTGATCCTGCTGGTCTTTTCGGTCGGCTACACGGCGATGGCGCGGCATGTCGCCAATGCCGGATCATTCTTCGCCTTCACATCGCGTGGGCTGGGCGGCGTCGCGGGTGGCGCGGCCGCCTACATCGCGCTGCTCGCCTATAACACCATGCAGATCGGCCTCTACGGCCTGTTCGGCGCGGTTACGGCCGGAACCCTGGAAGGAATGTTTGGCATTGCGGCACCGTGGTGGCTGTGGTCGCTGATCGCGCTCGTCATCGTCGGGTTGCTCGGCTATCGCCAGATCGACCTGTCGGCCAAGGTGCTCGCGGTCCTGGTGATCCTGGAATATGTCGCGGTGGTGATCCTGGACGTCGCGGTCATCGGCAAGGGCGGCGCGGCCGGCATCGAGTTCTCCAGTTTTACGCCGGACGCATTCTTCACCGCCTCCCCGACCATCGGCGTGCTGCTGTGCTTCGCCGCCTTCATGGGCTTCGAGGCGACCACGATCTATAGCGAGGAAGCGCGCGACCCGAAGCGCACCGTGCCGCGCGCGACCTATCTGGCAGTCCTCATCATCGGCGTGTTCTACGCCATCAGCACCTGGGCCATGGTGCTGGGCGTCGGCGCCGACAAGGTGGTGGAAACGATCGGCGGCCTGCCCGACCCAACGACCTATGTATTCACGTTGTCCGACCAGTATGTCGGCGGGTGGTTGACCTGGATCATGAGCCTGCTGCTGATCTCCAGCGTGTTCGCGGCCCTGCTCGCCTTCCACAATGCGGCAGCGCGCTACTTCTACGTCCTCGGCCGCGAGGGCCTGCTTCCGGCCAAGCTGGGCCACACGCACGATGCGCACCAGAGCCCACATTCCGGCTCGGTATTGCAGACCGTGCTCGGCATCGTGGTGCTGGCGATCTTCGCCATCACCGCACAGGACCCGATCTTTGCGTTGTTCACCTGGCTAACCAACACGGCGACCCTTAGTGTCATCACGCTGATGGCGCTGGTGTCATTTGCGGTGATCGCCTTTTTCAAGAAGCAACCCGCGCTCGAGCCGTCGGCCTTCAAGGCCTCGATTGCGCCGCTGGTGGCCGGCGTTGTGCTCGCCATCATCGCGCTCCTGGTGGTCTGGCACTTCGGCGAACTGACGGGCGCGGCGCGTTGGCTGGCGATTGCCCTGCCGCTGCTGGTGCCGGTGGCCGCTGTGCTGGGCGTCATCGCTGCCAGCAAGCTGAAGCAGAGCGACCCGGCGCGGTTCGCGCGGCTGGGCGCGCACCAGACCGGCAGCCAGTAGCGATCCCTCAATCCGCAGACGGGCCAGGGCAACAGCCCTGGCCCACGGAGGAGGTTCATGGCCTTTGCCGACGAGATCACGGTCGCCGCGCTGGAGGCCGACCCCTACCCGATCTATGCCCGGCTGCGGCGCGAGGCGCCGGTCGCCTGGGTGCCGGCGGCGAATGTCTGGTTCGTGACCCGCTGGCAGGATGTCGAGTTCGTCAGCAAGAACTCCGCGCTGTTCGCGGCGGAGGTTGCGACCTCGCCGGTCGAGCGCTCCATGGGCAAGCCGACCATCCTGACCTGCGACGGCCCGCAACATGACGAGCTGCGCCGCGGCTTCGACCAGAAATACAAGCCGCGCGCCGTCTCCGAGTATATCGACGATCTCGCCCGGCCGATCGTCGCCGAATATGTGGAGCGGACCGCGCCGCTGGGCGAGATCGACCTGATGGCGGAGTATTTCGAGCCGCTGTCGAGTCTCGCCCTGGCGCGCTCGCTCGGTTTCGACAGCGTCGACGTGAAGACGCTGCAACGCTGGTTCCACGGCATGGCGATCGGCGCCGCCAACTACGAGAACGATCCCGAGAAGCAGGCGATCTCCGACGCCGCCAATGCCGAGGTCGAGGCGGCGGTCCTCCCGATCTTCGATCGGCTGGAGCGCAACCCGGACGATTCGGCGATGTCGCGCATGCTGCACGACGGGATGGAGCCGGGGCGCACGCGCTCGCGCGCGTTCCTGCTGCCCTCAATCAAGGTTGCGCTGCTGGGCGGCATGCAGGAGCCGGGGCATGGCGCCGGCACGGTGCTGTTCGGATTGCTCACCAACCCGGACCAGATGAAAGCGGTGCAAGCGAACCTCGACGGCCTGCTGCCGAAGGCGGTGGACGAAGGCCTGCGTTGGGTCGCGCCGATCGGCACGCAGATGCGGCAGGCGACGAAGAACATCGAGCTCGGCGGCGTCACGATCCCGGCTGGTGCGCCGGTCGCCTCGGTGCTTTCGTCCGCCTGCCGCGACGAGTGGCGCTACCAGGATCCAGACAGCTTCAATATCCATCGCACCGAGACCGGCCACGCGGCCTATGGCTTCGGCAGCCACTTCTGCGCCGGGCGATGGTTCGCGCAGCGCCTGATCCCGCACCTGCTGCGCCCGCTGCTGGAGCGGCTACCGGATCTGAAGCTGGCGCCGGATCGGCCGCCGGTGTTTCGCGGCTGGGAGTTCCGCGCGCCGGGCACGCTCCACGTCACCTACCGACCGAACTAGCGGGTTTTCACCTCGGCGGCATCTTGTCGAACTTCGGCACCGCCGAGTCGAGGTGATCCCAGGCATGGCCGCGCACGCGGTACGTCACCATCTGCGGCTGGTAGCGGCTGGGATCGTCCAGGCTGGCGGCGTGCACGGTGAAAAACTGAGTCATCGCGGCGAACGTCAGATAGACCGGCGAGCCGCAGGTCGGGCAGAAGGCGCGCGTCTTGACGTTGCCGCTGTCGGCGACGATGTCCCAATGCGTCGCCTTGCCGGTAAGCTTCACGCGGCTCCGGTCCGGGAAGGTCAGATAGGAGCCGTGGCCGGTGCCGCTCTTGCGCTGGCAGTCGCGGCACTGGCAATCGCCCATCACCAATGGCTCGCCGGAGATTTCGTAGCGGATCGCGCCGCACGCGCATCCGCCGGTGTAAGCGGCACTCATTGTCGTCTCCTGTTGTAAAATGATCAGTCTTGCTCGCCCGCGATCTTGCCGAGGTTCGGCACGACCTTCTTCCAGCCATCGCCCATGGTCTTGAGCGCGGACTCGTTGCGCGGCGTGACGAAGCCGGAATGGACCAGGCGAACGCGCGTGCCGGGCTCGGCCTTGGACAGGCTCCACGTGACAATGGTGTCGAGCGGCGCGCCGTAGCCGACGTTGCTGTCGTGCCCGCCTTTCCAGCTGTAGGCCAAGCGTTCGTTCGGGATCACCTCCAGCACCTCGCAGTGGATGGTGCCGTCCCACGCGCCGGCCGCCTTGGTCTGATAGGTGAAGCGATTGCCCTTCACCGGCGCGAACCCGGTCGGCGGCATCAGCCAGCGAGCGATCAGCGCGCCGGTGGTCAGCGTCTTCCAGATCGTCTCCGGCGCATGCGGAAAGATTTCGTCGACCACGATGTCCTGCGTGTCTGGCTTGCGGGCGGTATCGTTCATGGATCGATTTCCTTGAGCAGCGTTCGAAGGTCGGCGAAGCGCTCGCGCCAGAACACGCCGTAGTGGCTCATCCAGTCGACCAGCGGTGCGAGGCCCTGGGGCTCGGCGCGGTAATAGACGTTGCGGCCTTCGGGACGCTCCGCCACCAGGCCGGCCTGCTTCAGCGACTTGAGATGCTGCGAGATCGCGCCCTGGGTCACGCCGCTGCCGCGGGTCAGGTCGACCACGGTGATCTCGTCGGATCCGACGATCCGCTCGAACACGGCGCGCCGGGTCGGATCGGCAAGCGCGCGCATGACGGTAGTGATGGCAACGGTCTCAGTCATGAGCAATACATTAGCTATGGCTTATTAATTAGTCAACTCTAATGTATGGCCGTTCGACGCCTATATATATGTGTCAGGGCTGCGCCGGGTCTTTCCAGAGGGAGAGCAGCGGCCCTCCGACGCCTGCAACCGGATCAGATTTCGGGAACAGGAGGTTTGCAATGCGGGCGATCATCTCCGGCGTCGGCGCGCCGCGGCGCAGGTCCGGGTCCTGGCCCGGCGGATACGCGCCGACCACCAGGAAATCGGCGCTCGCCTGCAGCCGGCAATGCCCGGTACCGGCGGGCAGCAGTGCGACGTCGCCAGCATGGACCGTGACCTCGCGGCCGTTCGGGCCGCCGAGCAGGAGCCGCGCGGTTCCCGCGGCGAAGCCGAGCGCCTCATGCGCGCCGGTGTGATAGTGGTGGTACGGATAGACGCCGTTGCGCCACGCGGCGGGCCAGCCGTTGCGGTCGAACATCGCCTCGAAGCGCGCGGCCGGATCGCTGCCGGAGATTTCGACCGCCGCGCGATAGAGCAGGACCGGCAGCCGCGGATTGTTCGGCACCCAGTCGTTTCGCTCCAGCAACAGCGCCTCCGGCATCGGAGTCGTCGTGCGGGTGTCAGCGGATGCGGCGTGGGCCATGGGGCTCTCCTTGGAGCGATCGGCTGTCCCTCCGGAGCATAGAACATCCACGCGCGCGACTCATCCCCACCGAGGCCGTTCGGAACGATGCTTCGAAAAAGACCTCCGCGGGCCACGCCGGTGCGTGTGGAGGCGCGCGCCGCGCGGGCCCGGGAGGGGCGATGTCGCACGCGGACGTGAGCCGGTGCGATGATCGCGTCGAAGATGGGTCAGCGCTCGATGGCTGCCCGGAATCGTTCGAGTTCCTCGTTGCTGATGGGAACGACGTGCTCGGGCCGCGGATAGGCGCCGGAATTCACATCGGCGATGAATTCCTTGAAGGCCGCGATCCGCTCGGTCTGCAGCCGCGCATACTCGGCTGCGAAATTGCGGTAGGTCTTGGCATGGCGCGGCTTGTGGCCTGCGGTATGGCCGAGCACGTCCTCGGCAAACAGATACTGCGCGTCGGCGTGCGGACCGGCGCCCATGCCCAGCATGATCATCGGCGTGCTCCTGGTGATGAGCTCGGCGACGCGGTCAGGAACGACCTCCAGCTCGGCGCCGAAGCAGCCGATCGTCTCCAGCCGCTTGACGTGATCCCACACCGCCTTGGCGCTCTCGGCGGTCTTGCCGACCGCCCGGAAGCCGCCGGTCCAAGTGCATTGCGAGGGGATCAGGCCGACATGGGCCACCACCGGCACCGCGTTGTCGCACAGCGCCTTCTGGATATCGAGCGAGGCGGCGCAATAGAAGCAGTCGCCGCCGATGCGCGTGAAGTGGAAGGCGGCGCGCAGATAGTCCTCGGACGTGACCAGGTCGCCGAACGGCCCATAGGGCAATCCGACCTGCACGAAGCACCGGCCGGCGGCCTCGCGCATCTCGGGGCTGAAGAAACGCTCTTCGATCGACAGCATGTGGATGCCGGCCGCGTCGGCCGCCGCCGCTTCTTCCAGCGTCGTGACATAGAGCATGGTGATCTTCTGTCCCCGCGCCTTCATCGCACGCATGTCGGCAACGGTTGGACGGGTGTTCCTGTGCACCATGTTTTCTCTCTGTCAGAGGGTGAAGGCGGTGCGAAAGGCAGCGAGGGCATCCTCCGCCGCGCCGGAGGCGAAGGCTTCCATGCAGACCGGCCCGCGATAGCCCATGGCCTTGAGCGCTCGTGCGACCCCGGGGTAGTTGATCTCGCCGGTGCCAGGCTCCTTGCGGCCTGGCACGTCAGCCACCTGGATCTCGCCGATGTAGGGCTGGCACTTGCGGCACCACTCGATCAGGTTCCCCTCGCCGATCTGCACATGGTAGAGGTCAAGGTTGAGCCTGAGGTGCGGATGGTTGACGGCGGAGACCAGCGCCAGCGTGTCCTCGATGCGCGCGAACGGCACGCCGGGATGGTCCACGGCCACGTTCAGGTTCTCGATCATGAAGGTGACGCCGTGCTGCTCCGCCACATCGGCGATCCGGCTGAGGGTATCCTGCGCCTTGAGCCACATCGCGCCGGTCACGGTTTGGCATGGGGTGGCGGGCAAGCCGCGGTCCCCCAAACCGGTGCCGTGCAGATTGAGCCGCGCCACGTTCAATCGCTTGCCGACCTCGATCGATTGCTTGGCCGTGGCCAGGAGGTCTTCGGCGCCGTCGTCATCGGCGAGCCGGCCGCGGACATAGCCGGTCATGGATGAGAACACGGCGCCAGATCGCTCGAGCATGCCGAGGTCGTGGTTGCCCCAGTTCCAGATGCCGCACTGGAAGCCCATTTCGGTGAGGCGCTTCAGCCGCCAATCCATCGGCTTGTCCGGCCACAGCATCTCGGCGCAGGCGGCGAGGGTGAAGGGTGGAGTCATGAGGTTCGGTTTCCGATCAGGACGCGGGATTCTCAATTCTAGCGGGATTGATTACCGCGGTCAGCCGGCCGGTGACGGCGAATGACCCTCGCGGGTCACCAGGTAGCTCGCGATCTCGGCCTCGAGCTCGGCCATATGATCGCCGCCGGCCATCAGATCGGTGATTTCCTCGCGGCTGAGTTCGCCCTTGCGGAAGTCGGCCGCCTTGGAGCCGCGGATGAGGACGGCGAAATGATCCCCCACCGTCATGGCATGGACGACATTGTGGGTGATGAAGATGACCGCAATGCCTTTCTGCCGCGCCTGAAGAACGATGCGAAGGACGTGCGCGGCCTCCTTGACGCCGAGCGCAGCGGTCGGTTCGTCGAGGATTAGAACGCTGGCACCGAAATGGACGGCACGGGCGATGGCAAGCGCCTGGCGCTCGCCCCCGGAGAGGCCGCCGACCAGGCGGTCGCCATCGGTGATGCGGGTGATGCCGAGCTCGCGCATCTCCTTGACCGCGATCTCGTTGGCGCGCCTGCGGTCGTAGATCTTGAGCGGCCCCCAGCGCCTGGTCGGCTCAGCCCCGACGAAGAACGAACGGCCGATGCTCATCAGCGGGAATGTCCCGCCGAACTGGTGGACGGTTGCAATGCCATGATCGCTGGCGTCGCGGGGACTGTCGAACGCGACGGACTTGCCGTCCAGCTCGATCCGGCCAGAGGTCGGCTTGTGCACGCCCGAGAGGATCTTGATGAGCGTGGACTTGCCAGCGCCGTTGTCGCCGAGCAGGCACAGCACCTCACCCCGCCTGACGTCGAGCGAGATATCATGCAGCACGTCGATCGGGCCGAACGACTTGTTGATGTCGGTGAGCTTGAGCAATGGCATCGTCATGACTTGGCCCTCGCCTTGGTGCGCGGGGCGTACGCCATCGCCATGGTGCGGAAGGTGTTGTTCATGAGAACGGCCGCCAGCAGCAGGATCCCGATGATGAGGCTGGCCCAGTTGGCGTCGAAGCCGGTGTAGTAGATGCCCTGGTTGACGATCGAGAACGTCAAGGTGCCGAGCACGATGCCGACCACCGATCCGTATCCGCCGGTCAGCATCACGCCGCCGATGACCACGGCGATGATCGAGTTGAAGATGAAGGACTGTCCGGCCGACACCTGCGCGCTGTTGTAGAGGATGGCCTGCGACATGCCGACGAAGGCGGAGCTGAGGCCGCTGGCCATATAGAGCGCGATCGTGAGGCGGTCGGTCGGAATGCCGGCGTTGCGCGCACTGACCTTGTCGCCGCCGAGGGCGAAGATCCAGTTGCCGTAGCGCGAGAACGTCAGAATAAAACCGAAGATGACGATGGCGGCGAGCCACCAGAAGACCGTAACCTGGAACTTGCCGCCGACGAACTCTCCGAACAGCTGCTTGGCGATCGGGCCGGTCTGAAGTGCGACGCTGGTGCTGCCTGCCAGGATGATGGAGAAGCCCAGGGTCAGGCCCGCGACCGCGAACAGCGTGGCCAGAGTCACGACAAAGGACGGCAGATCGGTCCGGATCACGAGATATCCGTTGATGAAGCCGACGGCGAGCCCGATGCCGAGCGCCGCGATGATTCCGACGATGATCGGCGCCTCGTAGAGTCCGGACACGATGGCGATGGCCATGGAGCTCGCCGGGATCACGGTGCCGACCGAGAGATCGAGATGCCCGGCGATCATCAGCAACCCGACCGGGAGCGCCACGATTCCGAGCTCGGCCGCCACGTTGAGCCAGCTCGCTGCGCCGCTTGCCGACATGAAGTCGGCGCCGCCGAAGAACGAGAAGAACGCGAACACGGCGATCAAGCCGATGAACGAGCCCATTTCGGGACGGCGCACGAGGCCGCCGATCGAGGGCGGAGCGGCCGGCGGTGCGACCGTCTTCCCGGACGCTTGATCTAGGGTAATCGACTTCATGGCTGGCTCCTGGCTGGCCGCTTGTCGAGTCCGGCCCAAGGGTAATGTCCTGGGCCGGACTCTTGGGCGAAGGACGTCAGCGAACGCCGGCGGCAGCGCCGGTGAGCGTGGCGTCAACGTTCTCGGCACTAACGATTCCCGGACCGGTGAGGACTGGTTTGGTCGGCAGGTCGAGCCCGAAGTTGACGAGGCCATTCAGCAGCGACACGGCCAGGTAGCCCTGCAAATAGGGCTGCTGGTCGATGGCGAAGAGCTGCGAACCATCCTTGATCCGCTTCAGCGTCGCTTCGTCCATGTCGAAGCTGGCAAGCTTCACCTTGTCGGCGGCACCGCCCTGGCTGATCGCGATCGCTGCGCTGTTGGCATCGCCAGCGCTGATCGTGATGGCGCCGTCGATCGCTGAGTCCTTCAACAGCGCGGCCTTGATGGCCTGCGCGACCGCGGTAGGATTGCCAAAGCTGGTCGATGGCAACGGCAGCTGCTGCGATGCGCCGCCGTGCTTGGCGATGCCCTCGGCGATGCCTTTGCACCGCGCCTCGGTGTTCGCGGCGCCCGGCAGGGTGTTGACGCAGAGCACCTTCTTGGCGCCATGCGAGCCGAAATACTCGCCGCCGGCGACGCCGGCCACGTATTCGTCGTTGCCGATGTAGTTCTTTGCGCCGAGCCGGTCGGCGGCTTCGATGCCACCGGCGTTGTAGATGATGAGCGGGACGCCCGCATCGACCACCGCCTTCAGGGCATCGTCCTGGGCTTCGGGCACCCAATCCGGCGCGACGATGGCATCGGGATTCTGGCTCAGCGCGGTGCGGATGAGCTTCGCGGCGTCCGGGCCGAGGTTGTCGTAGTTCTGCGGGCCAAGCCAAGTGACAGAACCGCCCTGCTCCTTCACCAACAGGCCGGCATCGTCGGCGCCGCGCTTGACCTTCGACCAGAATGGATCGTCCGCCTTGCCGCCGATGACGAAGATCTTGGCGCCGTCGGCCATGGCGCTCGTGGCGGCCAAAGTCATCACGGCCGCCGTGATCAGCGCCGTCAAAAGCTGTTTCGCTCGTCTCATCTCACAGTCTCCCCTGCTGCCGTCGCCTGACGGACCAATGACGTTGAATTCCGACAAGGTTTTGTTGGGATGCGCGGACCCGATCTCGGTCCGGCCGATCCGTGGCGATCTAGTCGCCGGCCGCTTCGGTCATCGATACCGTCTCCTCCCTGTTTCTCCGTCCGACCTTTCCAGTCGTTGTTCTTGCTGCGAGCGATCAGGCCGCGGCCTGTTGCTTCGCGTTCAATCTTTCGCGCTTGCGTTTGAAGCGCTCATTCATGCGCGCGTCACCTTCCTTGCTGCCGTCGTGCCAGGTGCCGAGCCACAGATCGAGCGGGATCAGCCCATCGCCGCCGTAGTTCACCTCGAAATATTTGTGATGCAGGTAGTGCGCGTAGGCATGGCTATCGAGCGTCACGCCCTTGGCGATCTGCAGCCGGTCGAAGCCGATATGGCCGTTCAGCGCGCCGAAGCCGGCAAGATGCAGCTGGAACAGGCCGACGATCGGGTTCGACGGGATGACGAGGTGCCAGAGCGCGACCGCGTGATAGAGCAGAGACTCGACCGGATGCATCGAGAGCGACGACCACGGCGTGGCATTGATCGAGTTGTGGTGAACCGAATGCACCCACTTGTAGAGGATCGGCACGTGGATCAGGCGGTGGATGCAGAAGAAGTGCACCTCGTGAATGATCGGCGCGACAAGCACGAGCGCCGCGAGATAGACCGGGTGATCGGCCCAGCTCAGCCAGGGCACGTAGCCGTTGGCGAAGCACCAGAGCAGCAGCACTTCGACCGAGGTCCAGCACGGAATGCCGACGAGGAAGGTGCGCAGGACGTTGTCGATGTTCTGGCTCTTGAACCGGAATACATCGGAGGGATGATCGGCCGGGAACCTGCCGTTGAACTTGAACTGCGTGCCCTGCTTGCGCCGCACGTAGAAGAACAGCTCGATCGAGCCATACATGACGAAGATCGCCGCCGCATTCACGGCGTAGAGCCAGAGCGCCCAGCCCCAGCTCAGCGACTTCATAGTCGCGACATCCGGCACGACCCAGTACCAGTAGGCCAGCGCCGTCGCCATGTGGAACGCGTTCCAGGGAAACAGGTAGCTCGGCAGCCACTTCAGGAGTTCGACCGGCCGCGGCGGCCAGGCGCACAGCGGCGGCAGCTTTACCGTCTCATGGGGGGTCCAGTCGCCGCGCTTGTTCCGAGTCCCGAACGCGAGATCGTCCATGCGTCTTTCCGGTGCAATGGCTGGCCCAGCAATTGGGCAGCACCTGGAGAAGGACCTTGTATTCAGCCTGGAATCATTGCAATCCTGAATGAACTAGTTAATAGCATTTCATATCTTCCTGTGTCATACTGCCAGGCCAAGCATGAGATATTCTGAGGCAAGGAAACGGATGCCGCGCGCTACGATCCGGGACGTCGCCAAGTTCGCCAAACTCTCGGTTTCGACCGTCAACCGAGCGCTGCACGAACCGGACAAGGTGCGCGAGGACACCATCCGGATCGTCCTCGAGGCGGCGGAGGCGGTCGGCTTCTATGGCGTCAGCTCGATCAAGGACAGCCTGCGATCGACCCGTCCGAAGATGCGGGTCGGCGTTCTGCTGCTACAGCGCAACCGCGCCTTCTACCGGAATCTCAGCCACGCGATGGAGACCGCGGCAAAGGCCGTCCGGGACCACGAGGTCCGGCTGCGCATCGAGTATCTGGATGAGCTCTCGCCGCAGAACGTATCGACCGGCCTGAACGCGCTGGCCGAAACGTCAGACATTCTTGGCGTGGTCGCGGTGGAGCATCCGATCGTGGCCGGCGCGATCGAGGCGCTGGCCGAGCGGAACATCAAGACCTTCGCGCTGGTCTCGCAGCTCACGGCCCGATGCAACGTCGGCTATGTCGGGCTAGATGCCTGGAAGGTCGGCCGCACCGCCGGATGGGCTTTTGACACGATCTGCAAATCGCCCGGCAAGATCGGCGTCCTGGTCGGCAACCACCGCTACCGGTGCCAGGAGACCAATGAGAGCGGCTTCCGCTCCTATTTCCGCGAGCACCCGCGCGGCTTCGAATTGCTGGAAGCGGAGTCGACCTTCGAGACTGGAAGCATCGCGCGGGAGGTAACGGAGCGACTGCTGGAGCGGCACCCCGATCTCACCGGCCTGTTTGTGTCGGGCGGCGGCATTTCCGGCGCGGCGGCCGCCCTGCGCGAAAGCGGGCGCGCGAAGGAGATCGTGACCGTCGCCTATGACCTGACCGACGTGACACGGGCGGGCTTGCTGGACGGCACCATCAACTTCCTGATTTCCCACCCGCTGCAGACACTCGCCCACGAGGCGATCGGAGCCATGATCCGCGCCTTCGACGGCGGCCCGGACTTCCCGCCGCAGTCGATCGCGCTGCCGTTCGACATCTACACGCCGGAGAATCTCTGACCGGCCAGTTTGGCTGACAGGTTCAGTAGGTCTCGGGCACCATCTTGTAGTCGTACTTCGGCTCGCGATACTTGCCGCGCTTCTGCCGCTTCGGCAGCTTGATCTTGTCGCGCGGCACGTTCTTGTAGGGAATCTGGCCCAGCAGGTGCGCGATGATGTTGAGGCGCGCGCGCCGCTTGTTGTCGGAATGCGCCACGTGCCAGGGCGCCCATGCGGTGTCGGTGGCCTGAAACATCTCGTCGCGGGCGCGGGAATAGTCGTACCAGCGGCTGTACGACTTCAGGTCCATCGGCGAGAGCTTCCAGATCTTGCGGCCGTCGTGGATGCGGTCCTGCAAGCGCCGCGTCTGCTCTTCCTCGCTCACTTCGAGCCAGTATTTGATCAGCTTCACGCCCGAATCGACGACCGCCTTCTCGACCGCGGGCACGACCTTCAGGAACTGCTTGGCTTGGTCCTCGGTGCAGAATCCCATGACGCGCTCGACGCCGGCCCGGTTGTACCAGCTGCGATCGAAGATCACGACCTCGCCCGCCGCCGGCAGGTGCGGCAGATAGCGCTGGACATACATCTGGGACTTTTCCCGCTCCGAGGGCGCCGTCAGGGCGACCACCCGGAACACCCTCGGACTCACCCGCTCGGTGATCGCCTTGATGGTGCCGCCCTTCCCGGCCCCATCACGCCCTTCGAAGATGATGCAGATCTTGGCACCGGTGGCCTTGACCCATTCCTGCAGCTTCACGATTTCGACATGGAGCCGCTCGAGCGCTTCCTCGTAGTCGCTGCGCTTCAGCTTGCCATCGGCGGGGGCGTTCGCCCGCGACTTCACCGGCTTAGCTTTGCTCGCCTTTGCGCTGTTCTTGCCCATGATTGCCTCTGGTTTGGCCGCACGACCTAGCGGAGGCGGCCTGAGGAATGCCTCAAGCCCCTCACCCCACGAAACGGCGCGTTTCGAGCATTATGTCGCGGCCCGCGCTGGGTGGGAGGAACGTTACAGTAACCGACTCCTTGGGCTGCGGCGGCCGTGGCACCGTGGCAAACTGAGCGCGCAAGCATCCAAGTCCGGATCGGCCAAGTCCTGGACAGGAACTGGCATGGATTTCACCTTCGCACCGACCAAGCTGCCGCTCGTGGCTCAGGCCCGCGATTATCGCGCCGGCTGGCTGAAGTCCGACCTCGCCGCCGGCTTGTCGGTCGCGGCCGTCTCGCTGCCATCCGCCATCGCCTACCCCGCGATCGCCGGATTGCCCACTGAAGTCGGCCTGTTCGCGACCATATTCGCCCTGGTCGGATATGCCCTGCTCGGACCGTCCCGCCAGCTGATGGTTGGCCCCGACGCGGCGACCTGCATCATCCTGGCGGGGGTCCTCGCCTCTTTTGGCCACGGCAGCGAGGGCGAGCGGCTCCAGGCGACGGTAGCCTTGAGCATTGTCGTCGGGCTCCTATGTTTCGTGGCGGGCGCTTTCCGCCTCGGGTTCCTCGCCAACTTCCTGTCCAGACCCATGCTGGCGGGCTTTCTCGCCGGCATATCCATCAGTCTCATCATCGGGCAGGTGAAACGCCTGACCGGTGTTTCGATCGAAACGGATGGTCTTCTCAGGCCGATCGTCGACTTCCTCGCCCATATCGGCGAAGTGCATGGTTTGACCGTCGCGGTTGGACTTGGGACATTGGCTTTCCTGCGGGTCATGCGGCACGTCGCGCCGGGGATTCCGGCGGCAGTGATCGCCATCGCGTTGGGTCTCGCGCTGTCCGCGGCGCTCGACCTCCGGGCCGGCGGCGTCGCCGTCGTCGGCGCCCTTCCCGACATCGCCTTCTCGCTGCATATGCCGCCTTTGGGTGATCTCGTGAACCTGGATCTGGTGGCGGGCGCGCTCGCCATCATGGTGGTGGGTTTCGGATCGGGCATCGTCAGCGCCCGCAGCTTTGCCATGAAAGGGGGCACGAATGTCAATGCGGACAAGGAGCTGTTCGGGTTCGGCGCAGCCAACATCGCAAGCGGATTGTTCGGAGGGTTTCCCGTGACGGCCTCGGACTCGCGCACGGCCGTCAACTATGTCGTCGGCGGCAAGACGCAGCTGACGGCCCTGGTCGCTGCCGGCGCCCTGGCCGTTGCGGTTCTGGCCATCGGGAATGTCTTCGCCTATCTGCCGACCGCCATTCTCGGCGCGATCCTCGTCTCCGCGGCCATAGACTTGATCGACCTGGCCGAGCTTCGTCTGCTGTACAGGATCAGCCGAGCGGAGTTCGCATTCGCAATCCTGACCCTGCTCGGCGTCGTCGTGGTTGGTGTCCTGCAGGGCGTCTTCATCGCGATCGCTGCGACGCTGGCGCACCTGATCTGGGCTGCCTCCCGGCCGAGACTGGCGCTGCTCGGCAAAATCCCGGGGCTGCCAGGCCTCTACAAGCTGCACCGCTACCCCGAAGCCGAGCCCATCCCCGGCCTGACCCTGGTCGTGCTGCAGTCAGGGCTGGTTTTCTTCAACGCCGACTACGTGAAACGCCGCCTGCTCAAGATCGCGAATGCGACCCGGTCCACCGACAAGTGGTTTGTCCTGGACGCGGCAGCCGTGAACGTGCTGGACAGCACCGGCATTGGCGCGCTCGAAGAAGTGCGCTCGCAGCTCGCCGAGCGAGGGGTCGCTTTTGGTATCGCCGACCTGAACAGCCGCTGCCGGCAGGTGATCGAGCGAGCAGGCTTCCGCCAGCGTCCCGGGGAGCAGATGCTGTTTGCGAGCGCCGAAACGGCGGTCGACGCGTTCGAAACGGCGCGTGCTCCGCAGACCGGAGCGAGCGCAGCTCACTGAACGGTGGCGATCTCCTGTTGTTGTGCCTTGTGCCGGGTCGCGGCCTTCCTGTGGTCCGACGCGATGAAGGTGTAGAGCGCCGGCAAAACGAACAGCGTGAACAACGTTCCCACGGAAAGGCCGCACACGATGACGACGCCGATGGCGAACCGGCTGGCGGCGCCGGCGCCGGTGGCATTGAGAAGCGGGACCAGGCCAGCCACCATGGCGGCCGTGGTCATCAGGATCGGGCGCAGGCGCTGGCTTGCGGCTTCGAGCACGGCGGCGCGGCGATCCATGCCTTCCTTCTCCTGCCGTTCCTTGGCGACTTCACAGATCAGGATGCCGTGCTTCGTGATCAGGCCGACCAGCGTGATCAGCCCGACTTGGCTGTAGATGTTGAGCGTCGCCCAACCGGCGGCGAGCGGTAGCAGCGCGCCCGATATGGCGAGCGGCACCGAGACCATGATGACGAGCGGGTCGCGCACGCTTTCGAACTGGCCCGCCAGCACCAGGAAGATCACGATGATCGCCAGAGCGAAGGTGATCATCAAGCTCGACCCTTCATGGACGAACTGGCGCGATTCGCCCTTATACTCGATGCCGAAACCCTGTGGCATGACCTGGGCTGCATTCTCTTCCAGGAACGCCACCGCCTGGCCCATTGTCACGCCGGGCGCCAGGGCGGCGCTCACGGTGGCCGCATTCAACTGGTTCATCTGGGTGAGCGAGATCGGCCGCGCCTCGGTCCTCGCATCGACCAGGTTCGACAGCGGCACTGGGAAACCGTCCTGCGCCAGCACGTAGTAGCTGGTCAGGCTTTCTGGCGTCAGGCGATCCATGCGCGCAACTTGGGGGATGACGCGATAGGAGCGGCCCTGCACGCTCATCCTGTTGACATAGCCGTTCGATACCATGGTCAGCCACTCGGTGCCGAGATCGGCCATGCTGATGCCATAGGCGCCGGCCTTGTCGCGGTCCACGGTCAACACCACCGTCGGATTCTCGAACCGCAGGTCGAGATCGACGAAGGTGAAAAGGCCGCTGTCCCTGGCCCGCTTTTCCAGTTCCTCCGCCACTTGGGCGAGAACCTGATAGTCCTGGGTGGTGCTGATGACGAACTGCATGGGCAGACCGCCGCCGGAACCAGGCAACGGCGGCAGCGAAAAGGCGGCGGCCTTCAGGCCGACGACTTTGTTCAGTTCCTGCCGCGCCACGACGAAGGATTCGTCAAAACTGGTGGTGCGCTCGTGCCAGGGTTTCATCACGGCGATGGCGGTGCCCTGGCGCAGGGTCGGCGTGCCCGCCAGGACGAACCAGCTGGCGGCATCGGGAACCTTGGACAGAGCGTCGCTGACCTTGTTGTGATAGAACTCCTGATAGTCCGGGTTGATACCGGCGGGCGCCGTGGTTTGCACGACGATAGCGCCCTGATCCTCCGACGGCGCCAGTTCGCTGTTGATCATTGCGAACAGGGGATAAAGGGAGGCGAAGACGATCACCGCCACCAGCATGACCCATATCCGGTGCGCCAGCACGCGATCCAGCAGCCCGTGATAGCCTTTCTCCATCCGCTCCAGATTGTGCTCGATGAAGTGCTGCACGCGGTTCGGCTTGCCCGAGGACTTCAGGATCATGGCGCACATGACCGGTGAGAGGGTCAACGCCACGAAGCCGGAAATGAACACCGCGCCTGCAAGCGTCAGCGCGAACTCGCTGAACAAGGCGCCCGAAATGCCGGGCGTGAAGGCGATCGGCGCGTAGACGGCGCCGAGCGTGATGGTCATGGAAATGACAGGAACGGCGATTTCGCGCGTACCGGCGATCGACGCCAGGAACGGCGACTTGCCGGTCTTCATGTGGCGGTCGACATTTTCCAGGACGACGATCGCGTCATCCACCACCAGGCCGATGGCCAGGACGATCGCCAGCAGCGTCAGCAGATTGATCGAGAAACCCAGCGCCGCAAGGCAGATCGCGACCCCGACGATCGACAGCGGCAAGGCGATGATCGGCACGAAGATCGAGCGCAGCGAGCCGATGAACAGGAAAATCACCACGGTGACGATCACCGCAGCCTCGACAATCGTGTGAATCACTTCGTTGATCGATTCATCGATGAAGATTGTCGAATCATAGGCGACCTCCATCGAGAGGCCGCTGGGCAGGTTGCGCTCGATCTCGGGAATCAGAGCCTTCAGGCCTTTGGCAACTTCCAGCGGGTTGGATTGCGGCGTCCCGTCGATGCCGATTCCGACCGCCGACTTGCCGCGCAGCTTGAACAGTACGTCGATTTCCTTGGCGCCCAGCGATATTTCGGCCACGTCTCGCAACCGGACGATGCCCTTTTGCCCGGCCGCCACGATGATGGCGCCGTAGTCCTCAGGATTCTCCAGGTCGGTCCGGGCGTCGATGTCGAAGGTGTTGTATTGGCCGCGGACCTGGCCGGCGGTGGTCTGGTAATTGTTGTTGGCGATCGCCTGGCGCACCTCGGCGGCGGAGATCTGGTACACGGCAAGCTTGCGCGGATCTAGCCAGATCCGCATCGCGAACTCGCGATCGCCGTAGTACTTGATCTTGCTGACGCCCTGCACGGTGGAGAATTTCGGCTGGATCACGCGCTTGGCATAGTCGGTGATCTGCGCCGAATCGAGCTGGTCGCTGGACAGCGTGAAATAGATCAGCTGCGTGACGTCGCCGGTGCTGATGTCGAGCTTTGGATCCTCGATGTCATCGGGCAGGTCGCTGCGCACCGCCTGGATCTTGGCCAGGATGTTCGATTGGGCGGCAGACGGGTCATAGTCCAATCGCATATAGACGGTGATCGTCGACTGCCCCGAGCGGCTTTCCGAAGTCAGGTAGTCGACACCGTCTGCCGCCGCGATCTGCTCCTGCATCGGCTGGGTGACGAAACCCTGGACCAGATCCGCCGAGGCGCCGGTATAGACCGTGGTCACCGTGATCACGGTGAATTGCATGCGCGGGAACTGGCGGATCTGCAGGGATGCGAGCGCGGCGAGTCCGGCGACCAGCAGCAGGACATTGATGGCGATCGCCAAGACTGGTCGGGAGATGAAGCGGTCGGTGAACATGATCTGCCGCCTTGCGGGCTATTGCAGGGGAACTTGCGTCATTTCAGGCAGGGTCTGGCCCTCGACGACATTGACCTTGGTGCCGGTGGACAACTTGAGCTGCCCTGCGACCACCACCATGTCGCCGGCCTTCAGGCCGGACTCGATCACCACGATGTTGTCGCGCCGCGCGCCGGTGCGCACGGTGACCGGCTGCACCGTCATCGACTGCTGATCGATCACGTAGGTGGTCTCGCCATACAGGTTGAAAATCACCGCGCTTTGCGGCACCACGATCTTCTTGCCATGATCGGGCAGCAGCACGTCAAGGCTGGCATACATGCCGGGCAGCAGCTTCATGTCCGAGTTCGGAATCTCCGCCTGGATCGGGATGATGCCGCTGGTGTATTTCACGGACGGCTCGATCGCGGTGATGCGCCCTTTGAACACCTCGTCCGGATAGGCATCGAACCGCGCGTCGATCTCCTGTCCCAGCTTGATCTTGGCGAAGTCCTTCTGCCCGACCAGGAACCGCATGCGCATGACCGAGAGGTCCTGCAGGCTGGCGATCAGGTCGCCGGGATGCAGATATTGTCCCAGGTTGACCTTGCGGATGCCGAGCACGCCGCCGAACGGCGCAGTGATGATGCGCCGGTCGATGGTCGCCGTGAGGGAGATCGACTGGGCGTTCAGGGAATCGTATTTCGACTGCGCGTCGTCCAGGTCGCTTTGCGAGACGACCCTTTCCTTCACCAGCTGCCGCTTGCGCTTGAGGTCGGCCTCGGCCGCGGGAATCTGCGCCTGCGTCGCCCTGAGGTCTGCCTGCTCCTTGCTGCTGTCCAGCCGGACCAAGGGCTCGCCGACCTTCACCTCGCTGCCGGAATCGAACAGGATCTCGGCAACCACGCCGGCTTCCGATCCGCTGACATCGACCCCCTGCACCGCCTCGGCCACACCGATGGAGCTGATCTTCTCCTGCCAGTCGATCTCCGCCACCGCCGTGGCGGCGACGTCGATGGCCGGTCCCGCGGCCGCCGGCGGTGTGCCTTCCTTGGCGGTTTGGTCCGCCTGCTCTCCCTCCGCCAGGGCAGCCGATGACCATCCGGCAGCCATGACGAGCGCGATGACCGCGCCGGTCACCAGACCGGTCACATCACGCGATATTCGACAGCCAGCCATCTAACGGTCCCAGCTCAGATAGAGGCCGACCGTGCCGGGCATGCCGCCCGGATAGTCCATGATCTGGGCGGTCAGCTTGTAGCCGAGCGGCTTCAACTCGGCCATGTAGTACTCGCAGGCCTTCTTGGCGAATCCTTCGAGCGACTGCGGCCAGTCCGGCTCCATGTTGTTGATACGGCGGCCCTGGTCATTGCAATAGGACGCGGGGAACGTCAGCGCGAGCAGCTGCCGGTTCCCCTGCTCCGCCGCACGCCGGATGGCATTGTTTACCCGCTCTTTCACCTGCGGATGGATCTCGCGCGAATTGAAGGCTTCCTTCAACTTGTCGCGCTCCGCCTCCTCGACTTTCAGATGCTCCATCATCTTCTTCGCCTTGGCCATGTCCAGATCGTCGGCGATCTTTCGCAGGTCATCGGGCTTCAGCAGGTCACTCATGTCACCCTCCTTCGGGCTGCAAGCTATTGCGCGGCGATCGTTGTACCCTGGTCCTTCAGCACGTAGCCGGGCGGGAGACGCCGCCAGGGAATGCCGTCGACGCCGAGCTGGTAGCCAATCTGATATTGGCGGTTCATTTCCGCTTCGTTGAACTCCTCGTCGGTCGACCGGACATAGTCCACCGGTAGTGCGATATAGTAGAAGCCGACGCCGTCGTGTTCGGTCGACAGGAAGAGGCGGTAGAGATCGTTGATACCGGAGACCTTCAGCAAGGTCGCGACGGCGCGTCCGGAGATGCTGCGCAGGCCGCGTGGAATCTGCTTGCGGTTCGGCGTCGTGCTGCCATTGCGGATGACATAGAGGCTCTGAACGACGCGGCCGTCGTAATCCGGATGCGCCTCGTGGATCAGGGCCGGGAGGTCGACCACGGCGCCAATGGAGAACGACTGGAAGAACACGCCGCCGTCGCAATGCATCTCGTCGTACTGCTTGCCGTCCAGATTCACCTTGAGCAGCGTCGGCGGGAAGAGGGCCGGGATCGAGGCTGATGCGACCAGCACGCTGCGGAACAGCTCGAGGCCTGCCGGATTTTTGCTCGAGGCGATCGCGCCCATGTCCCAGATGACCGGTTCCTCGCGATCCATGTTAGTAGTGGCGACGTACAGCCGCCGGCCCTTCGCGTGCTCCACCGCAATGGCGTCGAGCACCTCGGGCGTGATGTATGTGTCGACCAGTTCCTTGAGCGGCCTATTGTCGGCAACCGATTCCTCCCACAGCATCGAGATGAGGTGGCGCTCGACCAGAACCCTCCCGCGATTGATGGTGGTGTAGGCCTCCTTGATCTGCGGGTCGTGTGCCGATCCCAGGAACGCCAGCGGCGCGATCAGGGCGCCGGTGCTGACGCCGGTCACCACCTTGAAGGGGGGACGGTTGCCCTTGGCGCTCCAGCCGTTGAGGATGCCGGCGCCAAACGCGCCGTCCGACCCGCCGCCCGAGATGGCGAGATAGCTGTAGCGCCGCCACCCGTCGGCCAGCGTCTCATAATTGTCCGGCGTTTCGGTGACGAACGCCTGGCGGATCGCTTTGCGCACGGGCTCTACTTCCGTCAGCGGATAGAACCGGATGTCGGTGAAGCCCGGGACCGATGGGTCATTCTGCGCCTCCAATGGGACCGGATCGCGCAACAGCGTCCCGCATCCGGTCAGCAGCAACACGACGAATATTGTGGCAAGGCAGCGTAGCGCTCCGCGCCCGGCGTTGCGATGGCTATTGCACGGCATAGCCCCGGCCCTGCATACAAACGGCGAAGGCCTGGTTGTAACGCCCCACATCAGCTTGATATTGCGCTGCCGCTTGCTCGTTGATTTGGGCCTCCTGGCGGCGCGCCTGGTTCTTGCGGATGACGCCGGCGGTTGCGCCGACGCCGGCGCCGATCGCGGCACCCTTGCCGGCATCGCCGGCGATCGCACCGCCGACCGCACCCATCGCTGCGCCGCGTGCGGCCCCGCGCACCACCGGCGCACCTTGCTGAGACGAGTTGCCGTAGTAGGCCGGCGGCGCCTGATTAGGATAGACGCCGGTCTGCTGGGTCGCCCAGTTGCGGCACTCCGATTCATCGCGCCCCTGCTGCTCCATGCTCTGCCCGGCGGCAGGATACACGATCGGTGCCGATTGGGCATGGACGGTTGAGGCCAGATCCAGCGCCAGCAATCCGGCGATGCACAGCGCACCGACGCTTTGGCGCATGCTCAATGAGAGGGTGAAAGTCATGCTCCGCCCCCTCACTGCGCCGCCGGCGCCTTGTCCGACAGCTTGTAGGTCAACTTGGGAAACAGGATGATGCCGCCGGCGGATTCCTGGATGATGTTGCCGGCGCCGACCGCGAGGTCATGCATGCCGCTGCGAATCGTGACCGGGCCGCCGCCGGTGATGCCCTCGAACCGGTCGGTGCCGCCGGTGATCTTGAAGTCACCGTTGCAGCCCAGCATGTGGACGCCCTTGCAGTTCAGCTCGCCATAGACCCGAGCGCCGTCCTTGCCGGTGATGGTGCAGCGGCCCTTACCCTCCTGCGTGCCATCGGTCAGATTTACGTCCAGGATCGCGGGGCAGATCATGAAGCCCGCATCGAGTGGGCCCTTCTCCGTCTCCACGAACACCATGCCGCTGAAGGATCCGACGAAGGTGGAGCGATTGGGCCCAGTTTCGAAGATCTGGCCGCGGCCCTGCCAGGCCGCGAAGGCCTTGATCGTTTCCTCGCCGGCGGCCGACGCGGGCGCAGCGGCGGCGGTAACACCGATTAACAAGCAGGCCCACAGGCCGCAGGCACGTAGCGAAACCATCATCCCCCTCCTCAGTCGAAATTGATGTAGACGGCGTCGCCGCCGAGCGAGAGCGCCAAGCCGCTCCGCTTGGCCCTGACCTCGATCACGACGCCCTTGGAGTTCTGCAGCCAGAGCTGTCCGCCACCCGTCGAGCCGACCGCCATGCCGTAGCGCGCCTGCACGTACCCGCCGGCGAAATCGTTGATGTTCTTGAGATTGTAGACGCTGCCGGTGCACTCCATCTTGGACACGCCGAACCCGCCGATGCCCAGGCCGCCGATCGAGAAGCTGTATTTCTGTCCCCCGACGACCAGCGTGCCGCCGCCCAAATTGCCGCTGCCGATGAAGGCGATCTGCACCTGTTCGATGGTCAACGTGCCAGACTTGACAAGATCGTCGGCAGCGAGCGGGCCGGCGGCTGAAAGGACGAGCAAGGCGGCCGACATCGCGACCGCTAGGCGGGAGCGCACCCTCGCCGCAGCACGGACGAGGGCTGGAATCCACAGCCACAACGCAGATGCATCAAGGGATTGAAGGGAGCCACAATCGCGGGGGAACACGAATGCGGCTCCCTTCGCCACCGAGGGCGCGGTGGCAAGCGTGGCCGGAAAGGGAAGCTCCGTCCGGCTTTGAAGGGAGTCCGATGTTGCAGCGGACACCCTAGCTCTTTCCCGCTCGGTCGGGGTTGTAAGCCGCCAGGAGCTCATATTTCAGGTCCCTTTCCATCTGCCTGATCAGTGTGCGGTATTCATACATGCGGTCCACGTCCCGGGGGTGGTTGCGCTGCTCCAACATGTCCAGCGCCTCGACCGCCAATCCGTACTCCTCGCACATGTCGCGGAACGTTTCATTGCTGAGGGCCAGCCGCGAAATCTCCTCATCCCAGTCAGGGAAGAGCTTGCGAACCATGGCCACGTGCGTCACTGCAGACGACAAGGCTTTCGTCCCGGACTGATGCCTTCGGAGCGCCCTCGACCCGAATTCATCGTGTGTGTACGGTGAGTTGCTGTAGCTACCTATGCGCCAGATGCTTCTAGACACTGCGCCAGAGTGCGTAAGGTTAAGGCTGGCAAGAAGCACGTTACGGTAACGTCGGTGGTAATGACGCCAACCATAGGGCCAATCAGGGGTATCCATAACGGTTGTGAATGGCAGGCACTTTCACGATATATTCTTGCGGTCATACCGAGGCGTGGAGTAGGCTTGAATACGGGTGCCTGCTGCGGGACGACATAGTCACACAATCGATATTCACGAGGGGTCGGCGGCGCCTGGAGGGGTGGCAGCGTGTCGAGGATGCTTGCCGAGCGCATCAGGAGTGAATACAGCGGTCCTTCTGACGAGGAAGTACGGCGTGAGCTGAGTACACTTCTCGGCCGTGCCGAGTTTCATGCGTCTGAACGCAACCGCCGCTTCCTCTCGTACATTGTCGAGGAAACGCTGCAAGGCCGCGCCGACCGCATCAAGGCCTACAGCATCGCAATTGCGACGTTCGACCGCTCGGATGACTTCGATCCGCTAACCGATCCTATCGTGCGCATCGAGGCGAGCCGCCTGCGGCGCTCGCTCGAGCACTACTATTTGACATCGGGAAAGTCCGATCCCATCCGCATCGACATGCCCAAGGGGTCCTATGTTGCCACCTTCCGCTATGCGGATCCGACGCCGGAAGAGGAACTCCGTTCACCAGCCTTGCCTGTGGAACAGGCGCCGGCAGCGCCGGTGCACGCGCCGGAGCCGCCTCCGAACCCGCCCGCCCCGGTCGCCAAGCGAGGCCGCAATCCTTGGATCTGGGCGGCCTTGGCAGCGTTGGTCGTTGTCGTCGCCATCCAGGCCGCCATCTATGCCTGGAAGCGCTACGAGGAAGGCAGTGTTGCCGCCGCAACGCGTGGCCCTTCCGTCATCGTCCTCCCATTCGAGAACATCGGCGCAGGAAGCAGCCAGGATTTTATTGCCCGTGGCCTGACGTTCGAGATCATCAACTCTCTGACACGGTTCAGCGATCTGTTTGTCTTCGGTCCCGAAACGTCGTTTGGCGTCGGCGATCCGGACCTGCGCGCGACGTCGTTGCGGGCACTCCAGCCGGACTACGTGTTGTATGGATCGGTCTATTCGACGGACGACGCGCTGCGGGTTTCGGCGATCCTGGCCGACGCACGCAGCAATCGCTCAGTGTGGTCGACCAATTTCGAGCGCGACCTGTCCACCGCCAACCTGCTCAGAATCCAGTCCGACATCGCTGAACAGGTAGCAAACGCGATCGGTCAGCCGTACGGCGCCGTCTTCAACCTGACCGCCGAAGACATCGCCAAGAGGCCGCTTACCAGCCTCCGGTCCTATGAGTGCGTGGTGCGGTTCCGGCAACGCTGGCGAGAGTACGACCAGAGAGACTATGGCGACATGCGCGCCTGTCTCGAACAGACGATCAAGGCCGATCCCTATTATGCCCGGGCCTATGCGAGCCTGGCCCTGCTGGATATCGACACCGTCCGCTTCGGCTTCGGCAGGGATCTGGTCGAGACGGACCCGCTGCAGGAAGCAACCGAGTTTGCCCGCCGCTCGATCGAGCTCGATCCCGCCGGCGCCGACGGCTACCTGGCGCTCTCCATGGCCTTCTGGTTCGCGCACGACTACGAAGCCAGCATCTCGACCGCGAAGCGCGGTCTGGCGATCGACCCGCACAACCCGGACCTGCTGGCCGAGCTCGGCCTTCGATATGCGATGAGAGAGCAATGGTCGCTCAGTCGGCCATTGATCGGCGAGGCATTCGCAAGGAACCCAGCCACGCCCAGCGGCTATCGAATCGCGACCTTCCAGTACCACTATATGCACGGCGACTATCAAGCGGCCTTGCAAGAGGCCCTGCAGGTGAAGGCACGCTATGTATTGTATGGCTATCTATGCGCGGCAGCCGCCTACGGGCAACTGGGAGACAAGGCGAACGCCGAGATAGCCCTGGCGGAGCTCATCAAGATCGATCCGAACTATGGAGACCACGTCGCCGACGATCTTGCGAAGCGCGGTACGTCCCCGTACATCATCCGGGCAGTTGTCGAAGGTCTCGTGAAGGCGGGGCTGCGGGTTCCCCCGCCCCCCACGAACGACTGAATGACTGCGGAGTCTGCCGGTCATTCAGGGCTCCCCCTGCGTCTTGAAGTCCCCTGGGAGTTGCCCTTGCCGGCCAGGAAACGCGCTGACGCCGTGATCGGCAGGCTGATCGCCTCCGCTCGGCGCGCCGTCGTCTAGGAGAGAGCCATGGAGCCACAGTCCGTGCGGTACGATCTGGCGCAACGGACCCTGGGCGTCCTGGTCATCGGCGGCCTGATCGTGACCAGCCTGTGGATCTTGCAGCCTTTCCTGCCTGCCACGATCTGGGCGATCACCTTGGTCATTGCCACCTGGCCGATCATGCGCGCGGTGCAGGCGAAGCTCTGGGGCAGCCGCGCCCTCGCGGTGACGGTCATGACGATCGCGCTGCTTGTGATCTTCGTCACGCCGTTCTGGCTCGCCATCGGCACCATCGTCACGCATTCGGACCAGGTGCTGGGCTGGACCGAGACGGTCACCACCCTGCAGGTGCCGCCACCGCCACCGTGGCTTCAGGATGTTCCGCTGGTCGGCGACCGGATCACCACGGCGTGGGCCGGCGTCGCGAGCAGCGAGGGGCCGGAGCTGCTGCAGAAGATCCGCCCTTATGCCGGCCGGCTGACCAACTGGTTCATCGCCGCCGTCGGAAGTTTCGGGCTGGTCCTGGTGCAGTTCCTGCTGACGGTGGCGGTTTCGGCGATTCTCTACACCGGTGGCGAGTGGGCAGCGTCCTTCGCCATCCGCTTCGGGACGCGGCTGGCAGGCGCCCGCGGCCGGCAGTCGGTCATCCTGGCCGGCCAGGCCATTCGCGGCGTCGCGCTCGGGGTCGTGGTGACCGCCTTCGTCCAGTCCACCATCGGCGCCGCGGCGCTGTTCATCACCGGCGTACCCTATGCGTCGGTCCTGTCGGCGCTGCTGTTCATGTTGTGCATCGCGCAGCTTGGGCCCGCGCTGGTCCTGATCCCGGCAGTGATCTGGATGTATTCGAGCGGCGCGACCGTTGCCGCGACCGTGCTGCTGGTGCTGAGCGTCATAGCCATCGGGATCGACAACATCCTGCGCCCCATCCTGATCCGCAGAGGCGTCGACCTGCCCTTGCTGCTGATCCTCTCCGGCGTGATCGGGGGATTGATGGCGTTCGGCCTGATCGGCCTGTTCCTAGGCCCGACCCTGCTGGCTGTCACCTATACCTTGCTCAATGCATGGATCGCGGAAACCCACGAGGATGCCGGCGGCGGCGGTGGCTGACGCCGCGCCCGTGCGCAGCTTGGTCGCTCGAGTACATCGCGCTGGCCGATGCAGGCGACCCAAAGCCGCGCGCTGCTCTTCCTAGCGAAGCTTGTCGAGAAGCCTGGTCAAGGCCGCGCGGTCGTGGGCGCGAGGGTGGCCTCGATGTCCTGGACCGTCGCTGCATCCATCGCGGTCAGCGGCTCAGCTGGTTCTGGGAGGTTGCTCCGCCACACCGCGCCCTTGAGATCGAGCATGGATGTCGACGAGAATGCGTGGTCAAGATGAGATGACCGCGAGAGATCCCGAATGCGTGTCCTGAATGGCGATGATATCCGGCGGCTCGTCACGATAGCAGATCTTATCGAACCCATCGCGGCCGCGATGATGGGCGTGTCGCAGCGCGAAGCGCAACTGCCGCTGCGCCAGGCGGTGCCGCTGGGCGGGCAGGACAAGTTCGGCGTCATGCCCGGCGCTCTGGGCGGCGACGCCAGCTATGGCGCCAAGCTGCTGAGCTTGTTTCCGCGCAATCCAGACCGCGGCTTGTCGTCCCATTCCGGCGTCATGCTGCTCTTCGATCGAAAGACCGGCCTGCCGCGGGCTTGCCTGGATGCCTCGGTTCTCACGGCGTTGCGCACGGCCGCTGCCAGTGCGGCTGCGACACGGCTGCTGGCGCGACCCGATGCCCGGCGCCTCGCCATCATCGGCGCGGGCGAGGAAGCCGAAGGGCACTTGGTAGCCATGCGCGCGGTGCGGCCGCTCGACACCATGGCCGTCTGGTCGCGCAACCGCGACAAGACCGAGGCCTTCGCCCGCAAGCATGACATCGTCGCGGCGCCCACGATGGCGGCGGCGCTGGCCGATGCCGACATCATCTGCACCACGACCTCCGCCACCGAACCGTTCCTCGCGGCAGCGATGATCCCTGAGGGCGCGCACCTCAATGCCGTCGGCGGCAGCATGCCCTACCTGCGTGAGCTGCTGCCGGATTGCGTGTCGACGCTCGGCTTCTTCACGGACTATCGCCCCTCGCTGGAAGCCCAGGCAGGCGAGGTGATCGACGCCCGCGCCGCCGGCCTGGTCCCCCCCGATTGGCAGGCGACGGAGATCGGCGAGGTCATCGCGGGCACACGGCACGGTCGCACGGGCGAGACGCAACGCACGGTCTATCGCTCGCTTGGCGTTGCGTCCCAGGATCTGGCAGCTGCGGATTTCATTGTCGCTCGCGCGACCGAGTGCGGGCGCGGCGTCGACGTTGCATGGCAGTAAGGTAGGGGTCGGCTGACGTTGCCCGGCAGCACGACAACTCCGTCACCATAGCCGCGCGCGACGGCGATGTTCAGCGCGCGGGCGCCAGCCCGCGGCGGACGCAGTGCTATGCCATCGGCCGCTGAGTTCTGCTAGAAGGAAGCGTTGCGCTGCCGTTGGGGGGAAGATGGCACGGGATCCACGCTACGACGTTCTGTTTGAGCCCGTCCGGATCGGTCCGGTCACCGCCAAGAACCGGTTCTTCCAGGTGCCGCACTGCAACGGCATGGGCATGAGCTTTCCCAGCACGATGGCGGCCATGCGGCGCGTGAAAGCGGAAGGCGGCTGGGCCGTCGTCTGCACCGAAGAAACCGATATCCACCCGACCGGCGATATGTCGCCCCTGGTCGAGGGGCGGCTCTGGGATGATCGCGATATCCCTGTGTTCGCGCGCATGAATGAGGGCGTCCATCTTCACGGCGCCTTGGCCGGAATTGAGCTCTCTCATACCGGCCCGCGGGACGCCTGCCTCTACAGTCGCGAAGTGCCTCTTGCCGTGGGACATACACCAGTTTATGCCGGGAACTATCCGGTGCAGGCGCGCGCGATGGACCAGTCCGATATCCGCGCCTATCGCCGATGGCATCGCGATGCCGCGCTCCGCGCCAGGCGCGCGGGGTTCGACATCGTCTACATCTACTGCCATGGCGGCTCGTCCCTCGTCGGCGACTTCCTCTCGCGCAAACGCAACCGGCGCGGCGACGAGTACGGCGGCAACCTCGAAAATCGCGTGCGGCTATTGCGCGAAACCGTCGCCGACACCAAGGAGGCGGTCGGCGATGCCTGCGGAATCGTGCTGCGCTATGTGGTGGACGAGCAGATCGGCCCGGACGGCGAGCCTGACATGGCGGAGTCTCGGGCGATCGTCGAGATGCTCGCCGAGCTGCCGGATGCCTGGGACGTGAACATCCGCGAATGGCGGCGGGATTCCATGCCATCCCGCTTCGGCCCCGAGGGATCCCAGGAAGATTACATTTCCTTTGTGAAGAAGCTGACGACCAGGCCCGTCATCGGTGTCGGCCGGTTCACCTCACCGGACACCATGGTCTCGCAGATCCGGCGTGGCATCATCGACTTCATCGGCGCCGCGCGGCCCTCGATCGCCGATCCGTTCCTGCCGCGCAAGATCGAGGAAGGGCGCATCGACGACATCCGCGAATGCATCGGCTGCAACATGTGCGTGACCGCCGATTTCACCATGGTGCCCATGCGCTGCACGCAGAATCCGACCATGGGCGAGGAATGGCGCAAGGACTGGCACCCGGAGATCATTCCGGAACGGGCGTCCAACGATGGCGTGCTGATTGTCGGAGCCGGACCCGCCGGCCTCGAATGCGCGCGCGCCCTGGGTCAACGCAGCTATGACGTGACATTGGCCGAAGCGCGGAGCGTCCTGGGTGGGCGCGTCCACGACGAGAGCCGGCTGCCCGGCCTTTCGGCGTGGGGCCGCGTGCGGGACTACCGGGTGCAGCAGATCGGGCGAATGCCGAACGTCCAGGTCTATCTCGACAGCAAACTCGGCGTGGATGAGATCCTGGAATACGGCTTTCCCAAGGTTGTCTTCGCAACCGGGGGAACCTGGCGGCGCGATGGAATCGGCCGCTGGCTCAGCGAGCCGGTACCAGGCCTGGCCGAAGCCAATGTGGTCGGTCCGGAGGATGTCTTCTCTGGAAAGAGCCTGGAAGGGCCGGTCGTGATCTATGATGACGACTACTATTACATGGGCGGCGTTCTCGCCGAGAAGCTCCGGCGGAGCGGGCTGGACGTCACCCTGGTGACGCCGGCCTCCGATGTCTCCAGCTGGTCGCAGGCGACATTGGAGCAGTCCTGGGTCGAGGAGCGCCTGTACGAGATCGGCGTTTCCATCGTCGAGAAGCACAGCCTCGCCGCGGCGAGCAAAGGCACCGTCGAAATCCGGCACACCGTGAGCGATCGCCGACGGACCTTGCCCTGTGCGTCGCTCCTTCTGGTGACGATGCGCCTGCCGAACGACGATGTCTATCAGACCCTGGTTTCCGACCCGGATCGGCTTCAGGCCGCCGGCATCAAGTCAGTGCTGCGCATCGGCGACTGCTTGGCTCCCTCTACGATCGCGGCGGCGACCTATGCGGGTCATCGCTGCGCACGGGACATGGACGCTCCGCCGTCCGACGAGGTGCCGTTCAAGCGCGAACTGATAGCGCTGGCCTGACGCGTAGCAAGAACATAAGAGCGAGTATCATGCCTGCACCTCAACTCATTCGCCTCCAGCCCACCGGCCCGAACGGAGACCTCGACCGCTGGGACGACATACCGGCGGCGGAGATCGAAACCGGTCAGCCGGTTCAGCGCGGGCATTACTATGTCAAGGACAGCGCGCTCGGCTTCGGAGCCGGCGTCTGGGATTGCACTGCTTTCGATTCGAAGAAGCAGTCCTACAATTTTCACGAATTCATGCTGATCCTGGAAGGCTCGGTCACTGTCGTGGAAGAGGATGGACTCGAAACCACCGTGCGCGCCGGCGAAAGCTTCATCGTCCCCAAGGGCGTCGTGCATCGCTGGCTGCAGCCGGAGTACATCCGGAAATACTTCGTGACGTTCGACGGGCGAGGAACGCCGTTTCGAGCTACGGACCGCGTGGTGAAGCTCGATCCTCAGCATGTCCGTGACTGCTTTGTCGACGCGACCGGTCGATGGACCGCCGGTATCCGGGATGTGGCTGGCCAAGATCGGAGGTCTGCATCTTCGGCCCACTATGAACTCATCCGTGTTCTCGATGGAGCGGTCACGGTGACCGCCGGACAAGAAAGGCCCGAGACATTCCAGGCTGGCGACAGCTTTCTGGCGCCGCCCGATGGCATCTTGAATCGCGGGCGCGAGAGCCACCTCCGTCTTCTTCTACTGCGCCCTTAGCGTCGAGAGCGATGGTGGAACAGCGCGGGGTCGATAACGTGCCGGAGCGCATTCCGGCGATCCGAGAGACGCTGTTCTCAAGGCTGCATTGACGCCCGTCCCAGCAGCGTGATCTCAAACGGCTTGCTCAGAAAGCGCCGTGACTTTAGCCTTCACCCGGCGGATATCGGATCCGCCGCTCGTGCGAATGAAGGGGGTTGGAGATGGGTTACCTGCTGTCCCGCCGCGCGCTTCTGGCCGGATCTGCCAGCGGCGCTGCATTGCTGGCTTTTTCGCGCGCGACCTGGTCCGCGGAGCCGGCAAAGGGTGGCCGGCTGGTGGTCGCCGCGGACTCGGAACCGCCGAATCTCAACCCCGCCATGGTCGCCTCGAACGGCGTGTTCTTCGTTGCCAGCAAGGTGATCGAACCGCTGGCAGAATCATCGTATGAGGGCAAGGACGGCTTATCACCGAGGCTGGCGACCGCGTGGGAGGGATCGGCCGACGGCAAGTCGGTCACCCTCAAGCTGCGCGAAGGCGTCACCTGGCACGACGGCAAGCCTTTCAGCTCCGCCGACGTCGCCTTCTCCGCGCTCAAAGTGTGGAAGGAGTTGCAGAACCTCGGCCGCGTGGTGTTCAAGCAGCTGACCGCGGTCGACACGCCGGACGAGCATACCGCGATCCTTCGGTTCGCGACCCCGACCCCGTTTCAGCTCATTCGCAACGCGCTGCCTGCGCTGACATCGGTGGTGCCGAAACACATCTACGATGGCACCGATATCGCCAAGAACCCCGCGAATACCGCCCTCATCGGAACCGGACCCTACAAGTTCGCGGAGCACAAGCCAGGCGAGTACTATCTTTTGAAGCGCAACGAGTCTTACTGGGACAAGGAGCAGCCCTATCTCGACGAGATCGTCTATCAGGTGCTGCCCGACCGCGCCGCGGCCGGCAACGCGCTCGAGGCGGGCCAGATCGATCTCGCCGCATTCTCTGCCGTGCCGCTGGCCGACCTCGAGCGGATCGGAAAAGTGCCCGGCCTCAAGGTCTATGCCAACGGCTATGAAGGGCTGACCTACCAGCTCGTGGTCGAGATCAATCACACGCGCAAGGAACTGTCCGACCTGCGCGTCCGGCAGGCGCTCGCCCACGCCATCGACCGCGACTTCGTGGTGAAGACCATCTTCCTCGGCTATGCCAAGGCATCGACCGGCCCGGTCCCGCAGTACGACAAGACCTTCTATACCGACGACGTGCCGCGCCTTGCGTTCGATCCGGCCAAGGCCAACGCATTGCTCGACGCGGCCGGCTACAAGAAGGCAGCGGACGGCGTGCGCTTCAAGCTGCGCCTGCTGCCGGCGCCGTTCTTCAACGAGACCAAGCAGTTCGGCGACTATCTGCGCCAGGCCCTGGCCGCGGTCGGAATCGACGCCGAGATCGTCTCCAACGATACGCCCGCCCACATCAAGGCGGTCTATACCGATCACGCGTTCGACATCACCGTGGGACCGCCGGTCTATCGCGGCGACCCGGCCATCTCGACCACCATCCTGTTCCAGAGCGGTCTGCCGGCCGGCGTGCCGTTTTCGAACCAGTACGGCTACGCCAATCCGGCGGTCGACGATCTGATCAAGCAGGCCGCGGCGGAGCTCGACGAAGCCAAGCGCGCCGACCTCTACAAGGAATTCCAGAAGGCCGTTGTCAGCGACGTGGCCCTGATCAACGTTGCCGAGTTCAGCTTCGTCACCGTGGCGAGCGACAAGGTGCAGAACGTCTCGAACAACCCGCGGTGGGCCGTTTCGAACTGGGCAGACACGTGGGTCCAGTCGTAGGACGCGCCGGCAGGCTTGTTCGAGAGCGTTGCTTGCTGTCTGATGGGGAGCATCCCGGCGGGGTGCTCCTGCCCCAGGTAGCTGAGCCATAGATCGAAGCCTCGTGCGACGCACTCTCCGTCTCTTGCTGCGGCGTCTGACCGGCATGGTGCCGCTGCTGGTGATCGTGGCGGTTGGCGGTTTTCTTCTGCTGGAAGCGGCGCCCGGCGACGCGGTCGATGCCTATGTCGGCGCGATCGGCGGCGTGGATCCGGCGCGCGCCGCTGAGCTGCGCGCCGAGTGGGGTTTGGATCGCGGTCCGCTGCAACGCTTCTTTGCGTACGGAGCGGCCCTGGTGCGCGGCGATCTTGGCTGGTCCACCGCCTTCCAAAGGCCGGTTCTCGACGTCATTCTCGAGCGGCTTCCCAACACGCTCATCCTGATGGGCCTGGCGACGTCGCTGGCCTTCGGGCTCGGTTCGTTCCTCGGCATCGTCGCTGGCGCGCGGCCGGGCAGCCGGCGTGACCGCGCCTTGTCACTCGCCTCACTCGCCATCTATGCGATGCCCGGCTTCTGGCTCGGCCTCGTGTTGATCGTCATCTTCGCGGTCGATCTGCGCTGGCTGCCGGCCGGCGGCATCGAGACGATCGCCTCCGGCAAGACCGGGATCGACCGGCTGCTCGACATCGCCCGTCACTTGATTCTGCCGGTGGCCTCGCTCGGCATCGTCTATCTCGCGCTTTACCTACGCCTGATGCGCGACAGCATGGCGGAGATCTGGAAGCAGGATTTCGTGCGCGCGGCCCGCGCGCGGGGCCTTCCCCGGCATCGGTTGATCCTGCGCCACGTCGCGCGCAACGCCCTGCTTCCGGTCGTCACCATGCTGGGCCTGCAATTCGGCTCGATGCTGGGCGGCGGCATCGTTGTGGAGGGAGTGTTCGCAATTCCAGGTGTCGGGCGGCTCGCCCTGGAAGCCGTCGTGCAACGCGACATGCCTTTGCTCCTCGGCGTCATGCTGATCAGCGCGGCGACGGTGGTCGCCGTCAATCTGGTGACCGATCTGGCCTATGCCATGCTCGATCCCAGGGTCGGAAGCAGCGAGTCTCCGGCATGAGCATCCTGCGCGCGATGATCGCAACCGGCGAAGGCGCTGTCGGCCTTGCCGTGCTCGGATGTCTCGCCTTCGCTGCGTTAGCGGCGCCCCTGATGTTCCCAGGCGATCCGCTGGCGATCGCGGGCCTGGCTCTGGTACCGCCGTTTAGCGATCCGGCCCACCTTCTTGGCACCGATCGCCTTGGCCGGGACGTGCTGGTCGAGCTGGTCTACGGGGCGCGTACCACGCTGCTGGTTGCGATCGCATCGGCTGTGACTGCGCTGGTCATTGGCACCGTGGTCGGGACACTCGCGGCGTTTTTCGGCGGCATTGTCGATGAAGTGCTGATGCGCATCACGGAGGCCTTTCAGACCGTGCCCGCCTTCCTGCTGTCGCTCGCCTTCATCAGCGTTACGGGACCGGCGGTGCCCACCATTGTCCTCGCTATCGCGCTCGGCGCCTGGCCGCAGCCGGCGCGGATAGCGCGTGCCGAGGTGCTGTCGCTGCGCGAGCGCGACTTTGTCGCCGCGGCGCGCGTCATCGGCATGCGGCCGTTGGAGATCGCGCTGCGCGAGATCCTGCCGAATGCCCTGACGCCGGTGGTGTCGCTGGCCGCCGTGATCGTCGCCGCCGCCGTCCTGATCGAGGCGGCGCTGTCGTTCCTGGGCCTGGGCGATCCCAACCGCGTGACCTGGGGCTCCATGATCGCCGAAGGCCGCACCGTGCTGCGCAGCGCGCCGTTCCTGTCGATCGTGCCGGGCCTCGCGCTGGTGGTGACCGTGCTTGCCGTGCATTTGACGGGGCGCGGCCTGCTGGCGGCGATCGGCGTCCGGAGGGTCGCGGCATGAGCCCGCCGCTCCTGTCGGTGCGCGGCTTTGGCGCGACCTATCGCGATGGCGCGCGCCGTGTCGCCGCGCTTCAGGCGATCGATTTCGATCTTGCGCCCGGCCGCCGGCTCGCCCTGGTCGGCGAGAGCGGGTCCGGCAAGTCGACTCTCGCCATGGCGATCGCGGGACTGCTGCCGGAGAATACCGAAACCACCGGCTCGATCTCTTTCCCGTCGCTCGGCGCGCCGCCGCGCCCCGGGCGCGATCTGGGCATCGTCTTTCAGGATCCCGCGGGCAGCCTCAATCCGGTGCTGAGCGTGGGCGACCAGCTTGCAGAGATTGTCGTGGTGCATCGCGGCACAAGCTGGCACGCCGCCCGCACGATCGCGGCCGAGCTGCTCGACAAGGTGCGCATCCCGCGGGCCCGTGCACGCCTGAGCGGCTTTCCCCACGAATTCTCCGGCGGCCAGCGCCAGCGCATTGCCATGGCGGCGGCGCTGGCCGGGAACCCCTTCTTCCTGATCGCGGACGAGCCGACCAGCGCGCTCGACACGGTCGTGCAGCGGGAGCTTGTCCTGCTGCTCGACGAGCTGGTGCGCGACGAAGGATTGACACTGCTGTTCGTCACCCATGACATCGCCCTCGCCTCCGAGCTTGCCGACGAGGTCGCGGTCCTGCTGCGGGGCAGGATGATGGAGAAGGGCCCCGTCACGGCCACCTTCGCCGCGCCGGCGCATCCGTACACGCGTGCGTTGCTGGCGACCAGATTGGGCCTCGACACGCCGCACACGACGCGGCTTCCGGAGATCGATCCGCAGACGTTCGCGGTCCGCCGGCCGGGCGAGGCCAAGAATGGATAAGGCCCCTCTGCTCCAGGTATCGGCGCTCTGCAAGAGCTTCGGACGTCGCCGCCAGAGAACGGTGGCGCTGCAAGGCGTTGATCTTGCCGTCGGGCGCGGCGAGACGCTTGCTCTGGCGGGCGCCTCCGGCTCGGGCAAGACCACCCTCGCCCGTTGCCTCTTGCGGCTGATCGATCCGGATTCGGGCGCCATCCAATTCGACGGCATCGACCTGGCAGGACTGAGCGCCGGCGCTCTGCGCGCCATCCGGCCGCGCGTTCAGATGGTGTTCCAGGATCCGATGGCCGCCTTCAATCCGCGCGCCACGGTCGCGCGCATCATCGAGGACCCGCTGCGGGTCCATGACCTCGCGCCGCCGGCGCAGCGGCCGGCGGCGGTGCGCGACTTGCTGGCGCGGGTGTCGCTGCCCGTCGACATTGCCGAGCGGCGGGCGCATGAGATTTCCGGTGGCCAGCGCCAGCGCGTAGCGATCGCGCGCGCGATCGCGACCCGGCCCGACCTGATCGTGCTCGACGAGCCGGTGTCGTCCCTGGACGTCTCGATCAGAGCCCAGATCCTGAACCTGTTGATGGACATTCAGGACGAGACCGGCGTCTCGTATCTGTTCATTTCGCACGACCTCGCCGTGGTGCGCGCCGTCGCGCGGCGCGTGGCGGTGATGGAGGCCGGACGCATCGTGGAGAGCGGCGAGCCATCGGCGGTTTTTGCGGCGCCGCGGGCGCGGGCGACCCTGGCGATGGTACAGGCGGTGCCGCAGTTGCGGACGGCCACGCGAGCCTGACCCCAGCCTGGGGCCCGCTGAAGGCTCTTCCCGTCCCTCTCGGCCCCTGCGGTCCGTTTCCCTCAAGTCCAATTGCGCAGGGCTTGGACATCACTTTTCATACCGCAAATTCAGGCGATTGACCGCAGGGTTTGGCCGCTTGGTTCGACGGGGAGCTATTCCATGATCAATCTATTACTCGCGCTTTCCGTGGTGATCGGCTGCTACATGGCAGCCCGGCACTTAATTCTTGCGCCGCAGAACCGTGCCCTGGTCGCACGGCCCATGAAACATGTGAAGCTGATTGGCGGTCGCGTCTCCGATTTCCATGCTACCCAGGTCGAATCCAGCGGCATTGGCGCGGTCGCCGTCGACGAGATCAATGGCGTCTTGCGGCACCGGTCGCCCCTGGGTCAGGAGACTCTGCTCGACATCGCCCTCATTACCGCCGTCACCCGGAAGATCCGGTACCACGATAGCGGCATGGCTCTCATCGTGCAGTACCGCGTCAGGCGGGACACCGTGCCGGATGAGATCGTCATGCCGTTCGAGAGCCGCCAGATCAGGGATTACTGGGCGATGCTTCTCGGCGCGGACGCGGCCGGGAGCCTGGTGACCCGCTCGCACCCGTTCCTGCCGGCGGCCGCGTCGCTACCGACGTCGGATTCGATCCCCCGTTACGGATTCATGTCGCTCTCGAAAGGCCATTAGGTTGATGGCGCATCCATCCAGTCAAGCGCGGCCTCGCCGTCGCGCTGACCGAAGCAGCGCGGCTCCCATTCCAATCAACGCCAAAACCAACCTCTGATTCTGATCCGCTGACGCCGACTCCGGACGCTTTGCTTCACGCGATCAAGGAGCGATTTCGCGCGGTCGTGACGCGCAGGAAGACGAAGGGGTCCCGTTCGCCTCGGCGACGTGGAATACTGCTCGCCGATCTTCCTCGAGAAATGCCGATGATAAATATGCCGGGCAGCGAGGTAGGGGGGATCCTTCTCGCCGCCCGGCCTTGGGGCATTGCATGGAGACTCGCAACTCCAGTGCATGCAAACCGGACATCACAGGCCGTCCCCGGTGTGCCCGGCATCCTCACGTTAGATTGCTTCAGAAGCCTGAAAAAGTTGGCCCTTGGTCCATTCGCTTCAGGAATGCGCGCTGCGCGCCGCGAAGGACGAGATCGCGCGTTCGATGGCTTCCAGGAGGACAGATCGATCGAGCGGCTTGCGCAGATACGAGCTCGCGCCGGCCGCAAGGCAGGCTTCCTGGGCGCCAGCTTCGTCGTGGCCGGTGATCATCACAACCGGCACGCTGGCCCCGATCGCGGACAAGTGCTGCTGCACCTGCAGGCCGCTCATTTCGGGCATCTGCACGTCAAGCACCAGGCAGTCAGGTGTATGCTGATCAAGATCCTTGAGGAATTCGCGTCCGGAGCCATAGGCTTCGGCTTTATGGCGCGCGCAGCGCAGGAGGCGCCGCAAGGCGGTTCGGACAGCTTCGTCGTCGTCGATGATGGCAATGTGGCGCTGCGCGCTCACGCTCCACCCGCTCTCTTCATGTTCATAGACCATCGCTCCGCCGCCGGATCAGTTTCAATGAGGAGGCTCAGAGAAGACCGGTATCCCTCTGCAAGGAGCGATTTCATCCACTGAGCAATATTCGCGACAGACGGGCGTCGCGCTGGCATGCTCGCTCGGCGAGCTGTTTGTCCTGAAGGCGAGGCATGGTATTGACCACCACCTGTGAGCATCGGCAAATTCGGCCGAGTACCCGAAATATGTAACATCGCGGAGGCCCGCGAATCGTTTCATCTGCTTAAAGGATACACTGGGGTTTTATGCTTGTCAGGCCAGACAGCACAGATGGACCTTGGTCTAATTCTAACTTCCAGTCCTCCATGTGTGTGATTTTCATCCAATGTACGAAAATGTACAAAAAGAAGTTTGCGATAGATAAATTCCTGTGGATATACTGAATATGAGTTATCCACTGCCGGCTTGTCCGGCTCCATTGAAGCAACAGCTCACCCAATAATTCGGGGATGTATAGGGGAAGCTGGATGGTGTTCGCACGAGTTCATGCTGGCGCGTGGGCGGTTTCAATGCTCATGGTCGTCGCTGTGCCCGGCATAACCGCCGCAGCGTCCGATGGCGATGCCCGGACGATCCTTATCCTGAGTTCCGAGGACAGCCTGCATCCGTTTGGGCACGTGACCACCGACACGATCGTCGCAAAATTGAACGACTCCTTCTCCGCGGACCTCACCATCCGAGCGGAATTCATGGAGTCCTCGCAGACGCCCGATGGACCGGACGAGGATGTGATCGCGAGCCGGCTCGCGGCAAAGTATTCCAACGAGAAGATCGATCTCGTCTTCGCGACAGGTCCGCAAGCCTTGAGCCTTCTCGTCCACAAGAAGGCGACTCTGTTCCCGGGGACGCCCGTCATTTTCACCGGCATCAGGAACGGCAATCCGATGCTCAAGGAGATGGCCGAAAACTGGGGCGCCGTGACCACCGACTACAATGTCGCCAGCACCGTCAAGCTTGCCCAGGCTCTTCAACCGGATCTCAAGCGCCTGGTGCTCGTCACCGGAGGGTCCGCGTTCGACCGGCTTTGGCATGGCCGCGCGCACGAGGACCTTGCGGCCAGTGACATCAGGCTTGAGGTCGTCGATCTCGCCGCCTTGCCATTGGACGATGTGCTTCGCGAGCTCGGCAAGCTCGGCCCTGATTCAGCGGTCCTCTACCTCACGATCTGGATCGACGGCGACGGACACAAGTACCAGCCGCACGTCCTCGTCGAGCGCATCGCCAAGGCTTCTGCAGCGCCGGTCTACAGCGTCTACCCCACCAGCATTGGACGTGGCGTGGTCGGCGGCTACATGACGAAGTTCGAGACCCAGGGTGCGTACGCGGCCGAAATGGCGGTCGACTTCCTCAAAGACAACCGCGTCGAGGCCATCCGGGTCATTTCCCTGCCATCCGTATACCATGTGGACTGGCGGGCCCTCGAACGCTGGAACCTCGATCCCGAGCGGCTTCCGGCCGGCACCATCATCGCTAACAGCGACCCGTCGTTCATCGAGCGCTACTGGGATGTCGTTCTTGCCGGCCTCGCGGTGATTGCTCTGCAGGCTGGCCTCATCGTCGCCCTTCTTATCCATCGCAGAAAGCTGCGCCAGACCCATGAGCAGCTCCGCCAGATCAACCGACACGTGGAGATCGCGGCTTCCTCCGCGAAGCTCGGTCTCTGGTCCTGGGACCCGGCGACTGGTCTCGTCTGGATGACCCCCTACTGCCGGACGATGCTGGATCTAAGTCCAGACGACAGGCTCGACCTCGATACGTTCCTGCACCGACTCGCCGGCAAGACAGGACAGGACACCAAGAACGCGATGGTATCGGCTGTTCTTCAGGATACCTTGTTTCAGGCGCAATTCCGCCGCTCGGACGGCAGCGGACGCAAGCACTGGCTCTCGGCCGTCGGCCACACCACCAAGGACGGCCCCATCACGCATCTCATCGGGACACTCATGGACGTGAGCGATCGCCGCCGCGCCGAAATCGATGCCGACGAGCAGCGCCGCCAACTGATCCATCTGACGCGGGTCACTGTGCTCGGCGAGTTCTCCGGCTCGCTCGCGCATGAGCTTAATCAGCCGCTGACCGCAATGCTTGCCAATACCCAGGCCGCACAGGTCATGCTCGACGACGAGGAGCCGGACATCGAGGAGATCAAGGAGATCCTCGAAGACATCGTCGACGACAACAAGCGCGCCGGAGACGTCATCTCCCGGCTGCGCTCGCTCGTGAAGAAGGAAGACGTCGCCTTTCGAGACGTCGACCTCAACGACGTGGTCGATGGCGTCGTCGAGCTCATCCACAGCGATCTGATCGAGCGCCATATCGAGCTCAGGACCGCGCTCGACCCGAACATGCCGATGGTTCGCGGCGACAGCGTCCAGATCCAGCAGGTCCTGCTCAACCTCGTGCGCAACGCCTGCGACGCCATGAGCGCATCGGAAAACCGGCAACTCACCCTGACGACGGATGCCGCCCTCGAGAATGGCGCCGGGATCCTGGTCGCCGATACCGGCAAAGGCGTCCCACCCGAGCTGCAGGACAAGGTGTTCGAGCCGTTCATCACCAGCAAGAATCACGGACTTGGCCTGGGGCTTGCTATCAGTCGGACGATCCTCAAGGCGCACGGTGGATCGATCTGGTGCAAACAAAACCCCGGCGGCGGCGCAATCTTCGCTTTTGCGTTGCCGGCAGCGGAGCGGAGGATGGCATGGGCGAGCTGACTGAACTGGTCTATCTGGTCGACGACGAGCCGCCGATCCTCAAGGCGCTGGGGCGGCTGCTCAAGGCCAACGGCTTCGAAACCAGATCATTCCTGACAGCCCGCGCCTTCCTGGAAGCATACGATCCGCAACATCCCGCCTGCCTCATCCTCGATCTCGAGCTGCCGGATATCAGCGGCCTCGAGCTGCAGCTCATGCTACGAGAGCGCGGCTCGACGCATCCGATCGTGTTTCTCTCCGGCCATGCGGACGTTCCCCGCAGTGTCAGCGCCATGAAGAATGGCGCGGTCGATTTTCTCACCAAGCCGGTACGCCGAACGACTCTGCTGGCGGCCATCCGCAACGCAATCAAGCGCAGTAGCGCCGATCAGGCAAGTTCGCGGCAGCTTGAACATGTCCTGCAACGCTGTTCCCAGCTGACGCGGCGCGAACGCGAGGTTGTGGACGGCATGGCCTCCGGACTGCTGAACAAGCAGATCGCGGCCAACCTTGGTATCGTCGAAAAGACCGTGAAGGTTCACCGGGCGAGGGCAATCTCCAAGCTCGGCTGCAAGTCGAGTTTCGAGCTCCTGCGCCTGGTCAATAGCACGCCGGGGATTCTCCCTCTGATGCGGTCGTTCGATGACGTTCGCGCCAGCTAGGGGCCGCACACCGATGGGTGCCGTTCAGCAAACGTCATCGTTGGACTGAACTAGGTGGCCTGATCCGCCATCTGGTTCGGGCGCGGACCCAGAGGTCCAGCGAGACGCGCGCACTGCAGCCGGCAGCCTGACAGATCATTCGCACGCGCCGCCGAGCAGGCCCGCCTTCAGGCCAGCGTCGCGTGGCTCTGCACCGATCCACATCGAAAGCAGAGCGAGTGAAAAATCAGCCCCCTGTATCGTTGGTCCGCCAGCACCATTCACATCGACCGCAACGCCATTCGTCGGATTGTTAGTGAAGGACAGATACTGTCCTTCCTTGAAGGAGGCGACCTTGCTGGCTTTCAGGGCTTCGATGCGCTTGCTGAATGCGACGAGCCTGTCGCCGGCCGCCCGCTTCAATCCCTCCTCGAGGGCGTCACGCATGTCGGCTACGTCGACATCGCGGACGAAGCGAAGCACCAGCTGCCAAGGCCGGTCGGTCGCCAGAATGCGGCCGCCGTCCTTCGACTTTTCCTGCAGATAGAGGCTTCCTACATACACCTTGGCCTGCAGCAAGGTCGCCTTGCGGATCCCCATGCCGTTCAGCACCAGGTCGGAGCCGCCGATCTTCACAATGTCAGGAGCGGTAACGCCATCGCACTCGGCGCCGAAGGCCGGTGTGGCAAGCGCTGCGTGCACAGCGATCGCTGCGACGGATACCAGGAGACGCGAGTACTTCGACATCATTGACCGCCCACCATCGCGAATCCTCCTGCCATCAGACCAGCCAGAAAAGAACGACTCGGGGGGGCATCTCCGAGTCGTTCTTTGCCTTAGGGGAATCGAAACTCTTGGGTAGATGTGACAACTCCTCCTTCCGTTGGTTGACCGATGCGGTGAGCAAAAAACTGGGAGACCGTGGCCCACGTGGCGGATGCTGCCTCGCTCGGGCTGGAGAGCACGGGCTCGGCGTAACGCCAAGTTCCAGGAGCAGGGGGAAATTGTCTCCCGGAGGACGCGGATGTGGGGGGTTGATCCGCGTCAGGGGTGGCCGCGATCTCCCAAGTCTGGACTCCTATGGGAGCACCCGCCCGGCGGCAATTGGGCCTTGGTCCAACGGCCGCCCACGCGCGCATCGACAGGAGATTTTCGGCGTTTCGCACGGCAGGCTCAGCGCCACGCCGTCGCTTTGTTGCCGAGAACTTCCGGGCGCAGCGCCAGACAATAGGCGTTTCTTGCCCATAGCTTCTTGCACGCCTTGCCGGCGGCGCCCTGGCTGATGCCGACGATCATGGCCGTCCATTGCTTGACGCCGTTGTAGCTCCGCGGAGCAACCGTCGGCCTTGCGCCGGCAAGCGGTCCCAGTTGTCGGCGAGCATCGGCCAGCACGGCCTCGGCTTTCTTCTTGTCCGCGAACGAGCCGAAAGCAATGCCCCAGGCGCCGGCGCGCGCGGCGGCTATCACCGCGCTCTCCCCATCGCCATGCGTCGCGCAGGCCCCGCCCGCAATAACCATCGGGGGCGCACCCGCGTCGGCCTCCGCCAGCACGGCCTCCGTCACCGCAGCATCCTTGGTGGCGACGCGCGCGAATCCCGCGTCCAGCAGCTTGGTCATCTGGCTGGTGCGCTGGTCGCGGCTGGCGCTGCCCAGGACCACGCCGATCACCCGCCGGCCATCGCGCGTGGCGGACGCCACCAGGTTGTAGCCCGACCCGCAGGTAAATCCGGTCTTGAAGCCATCGGCGCCCTTGTAGGAGCCAAGCAGCGCGTTGACCGTGCCACGACTCCTTTTGCCGATGGTCACCTTGCGCTGGTTGAACAAGGGGTAGTACTGCGGATACTCCTTGATGAGCGTCAGCGCCAGCAGCGCCATGTCGCGCGCGGTCGTCACCTGCTCTTCATCCGGCAGTCCGCTCGCATTGCGGAACAGCGTCCGCGTCATGCCGAGGCTGCGCGCCGTCGTGGTCATCAGGTCAGCGAATCTTTCTTCCGATCCGCCGATCTTCTCCGCGAGCACGATTGCCGCATCATTGCCGGAGGCGACGATCGCGACATCGATCGCCTGGCGCACCGTGATCGTCTCGCCTGCTAACAGGCCGAACCGGACCGGCGGGACCGAAGCGGCGCGCGCCGAAACCGTGAGCTTGTCCGCGAGCGCTAGCCGGCCGGCCTCGATCTCCGCCAAGGCCACATAGACCGTCATCAACTTGGTGAGGGAAGCCGGATACCAGAGATGATTGGGCGCCTGGGCCGAAAGCACGGCGCCGCTTGCCGCGTCCACCACCATGCTTGCCGCGCCGGCCGAACGCGGGGAAACAAGGCCCAGCAGGATTGCCGCGGCCAACAGCACGACACCGAGCTTCGTTCGGTTGTCCATCTCAGCCTCGCATCCTGATCGTTCCCGATCGCGCACTCGATGCGACTTCCCCCGACGAAACAAAGCCAAGAAAGCGGCGGCGCTTTGCGACAAGCGCCGCCGTCAGTGGCTCACTCAGGGAAACTAGAACCGGAACACGGCGCCGATCGTGGTGTTGACGATGCCTTCGTCGAGGTCCCGGTTGAACGGGATGTCATAGCCGACCTTCCAGTTGATCGGGCCGGCAATGAACCCAACCTCGGGGCCGCCGACGAAATCGTCATCAAATCCCGATCCGTAGAGGTAGCCGATGTTGCCGCCGAAATAACCGGCGAATTGCCGATCGCCGAAGATGAAATCGGGACCGACCACCGTGCGGCCGCCAAAACCATCCTTGTCGGTGTCGAAATGATAGAAGCCGGCCTGCTCGAGCCCGAAGGTCATCCAGTCGGTCACCAGGTAATCGAAGCTGAGATTGATGCCGGCGAGGTGACTGTGCGTCCCCTGCTCGTCCTCGATGTTGTAGCCATAGAAAATGCCCGGCGTGAACATCCAGCGCGGATCCGCCGCCGGCCGCGGCGGGGGCGCGGGTTCCGCGACCTGCGGGGCCGGCTGCGGCGCAGGCGGAGGCGGAGGTGGCGGCGCGACCTGGATATCGACCCGCCGGTTCTGTTCTTCGGCTACGCCGTCGCCGGTCTGCACCGCAGGCTGTGTCTCGCCCACCGCTTCGCCGGTAAGCGCTGACGCCGGCACGCCGAGCCGCATCAGCTCGTCGGCCACCGCCTGTTCGCGACGCTCCGACAGGGTCTGGTTGTAGGTCGCGTTGCCGGAGGTGTCGGTATGGCCGACGACCGAAATGCTGGCCGATCCCGTGCGCTGAAACTCCTGTGCCGCGGCGGCGACCGTCGCCTGCGCGGCGGCATCGAGGCTCGCCTGGTCGAAGCCGAAGAGGACGATATAACGTCCCTCCTGGGCCTGCGCAGAGAGTCCGAACAACACGCAGCAGGCGGCCGACAGCAAGAGCTGACGCTTCATGAAATTCTCCCGTTCCGGCTCAAATCGACCAGCGTCCGTCGGAGAGAAAACTCGATCCGACGCGAGCATCGCCTGACCTTAGACGCCTTTGAGGCCATTGCGGTCAATTGGCCTCAGGTCCAACCGAAGGGGCCAAGGCAGCATGGCGCAGACAATCGAACCCGCTGCGGGCAGCCCGCCGGAGGCTGCACGGGCCGATTCCGTCGACGATCCCAGGGTAAACGCACCGATGGGAACGCCGCCCGGCGCCACGCACCGCGCAAGAGGGCTTGTCCTCAGTTCTCCCCGCCCATGGGCCAATGGACTTCGCGTCCACCTCCCCATAGACTCGCATCCGGACGGGATCGGCACCAACCAGCCTGGGCTTCGATCTGCGATGAACCGATTTCGCTTGCATCGATGACGGCCGAAACATCCGCGGCGACGACTGAACGGCCGACCCGGCGGATGCCGCAGAGCGCGGCTGCCGCCGTAGCGGCTCTGATCGCAACCTCCGCCGCCTACTATTTCGGTGCGCAGCTCGGCTTCCAGCTGCGCTTTCCTGAGTCGCCTCATTCCGTCCTCTGGCCGCCTAACGCTATCCTGCTGGCCGCCCTCATGCTGATGCCATGGCGGCTCTGGCCGTGGTGCGTCCTTTACGTCCTCCCGGCCCACGTCGCCATCTCGCTGCCGGCCGGCGTGCCATGGATCGCGCTCTTCGGATTCTATTTAACCAATATCGCGCAAGCCGCTCTGGGCGCCGCGCTCTTCAAAATCATCACCGGCCGTCGCGGATTCGAAAGCGCTCACGTTCGCGCCATCAGCTTCATCGCCAGTGGCGTCTTCATATCGCCGATCATCCTCTCGTTCGCCGACGTGGCGGTCGCCGTCTGGACTGGATGGTCGACCAACACATATTGGCAAGCCTGGTCATTGCGTTTCCTGTCGAACGCGGCTTCCGCCGCTATCATCGTGCCGCCGGTCATCGCCGCCGCCGACCTCTATCGAAAATGGCGAAATCCGCTTCCCGAGCGCTTCCTCGAAGCGGCCGTGCTCGCGGTCTGCGTCGTTTCGCTGGTGTCCTTCGCATTCCTCGCCGGAGCATCCTTCACCACCGGCCTTCCCCTGCTGTTCTGTGCGTACCTTCCCCTGCTGCTCTGGGCAGCAATGCGATTCGGCGAGACCGGCGCCAGCTGGACCCTGTTGGGTCTTGCCACAGCCACCATGATCAGCATCGCGCAATGGCCCGCCGGAAACGCCGGCCAAACGGAAATCCTCATGCAGCAGGCCATCTTTCTGCTGATCGCGATCCCCGTGCTCTATCTGGGATCGATCTACAGCGAACTTCGGCATACCCTCCGGCAACTCAACACGGCGGCAGAGCGCCAGGACATGGCGACCAAGACCGCGTCCATCGGTGTCTGGGAATGGCATCCGCAGACCGATCGCCTCTACGTCCACCCGCATCTGAAGCTTCTCATCGGCTTCGAGGATCAGGAAGTTCCGGATACGCGGTCAGCTTGGATGAGCCACTATCATCCGGAAGACGTCGAAAAGGTCATGGCGACGGTGCAGGCCTGCCACCGCGGCGAGATCCGATCTATCGAGGTCGAGCATCGCATGATCCACCGCGACGGCAGCACGCGCTGGCTTCTGACGCGCGGCGCGAAGATCCGTGACGACAACGACGGCGCCGTCAAGCTGCTCGGAACCTGCGTCGATGTCACCGAGCGCAAGCGCATCGAGGAAGAGCTTCATACCTTGCGCAACGAACTCACCCACCTGACGCGCGTGCGGATGATGGGCGAACTCTCAGGAGCGGTCGCGCACGAAGTCAACCAGCCGCTGGCGGCGATCCTCAGCAACAGCCAGGCCGCGCAGATCATGCTCAAGAGCAACCCGCCAGATATTGCCGAGCTCGAGCAAGTCCACGAGGAAATCGCCGAATCGGCCAAGCGCGCCGGCAACGTCATACACGGCCTGCGCGACCTGCTTCGGAAAGGCGAGCTGAATTTCCAGCCGCTCGACATCAACCTGGTCGTGGCCGAAGTGCTCGATCTAGCGCACAGCGACTTCGTCTCCCATCAGGTCATGGTCACGCGGCAATTCGGACGCCGGATGCGGATCGTCCACGGCGATCGGATCCAGCTCCAGCAGGTGGTCCTCAACTTCATCATGAATGCCTGCGAAGCCATGAAGGACTCGCCGTCGGGCGAACGAAGCCTCACCGTCATCACCAGGACCAACGCAGACCAGTCGGTGCAAGTCTCCATCGAGGATACCGGAAGCGGGATCGCGCCCGAGCTCGCGGACCATCTCTTCGAGCCGTTCTCGACCAACAAGAAGAGCGGCCTTGGCCTCGGCCTCTCGATCAGTCGCACGATCGTCGCGGCACATGGTGGTCGGCAGTGGGCCGAGAATCGACCCGCCGGAGGCGCCGCGTTTCATTTCCTGCTGCCGCCCTACCCGTCATCATCGGCGTGAGCAATATCACTTTCGTCCCATAGGCCGATGTCCACCTTCCGCGCTAGGTTCCTCGCGGAGGACCGATGCGGCGGTTTCTGACCACACTTCTGACTCTGATGGTCGTTGCTGCGCCGACCGGCGCCGATCCCGTGCGGTTCCACAATCCCGTCCTCAGACTTTCCGCCACCTACGACGACACCCGCTGGCATGTCGTCAAGTCTGCGGACCGGAACACCGTCTTCGGCATCATCTGGAAGAGCCTGCACGGCGACAATCTCGCCTTCTGCGCCCTTCAGATGGCCGAGACGCCGGATGCCTCGAGGTTCCGCGGCGCTCTGGCATCCCACAAGGACGACATAACCCTGTCGATCATGGCTGACCTTCGCCGGATGGATCCGAAGGCCGAGTTGATCGAGAGCCGCATGGCCTCGGTCGGCGGCCGCGACGTCATCCGCATCAGGCGCAAAGCTTCCATCGAAGGCACCTTGCTGTTCATCGAGACCGTCGAGACCTTTCGCGGCAGCGACGAAATACGCTTCGATTGCGGCTATCCCGTGCCGATGACCGACGAGGTCGGTTCCAGATCGGCGACCGAGCAGGAGATCGACGACGTCTTGAATGGCCTCGTCATCAATCCATAGATCGACCGACGCTGCAGGCTTGCGGCGCGCCTCGGACGGCTGCGGCTGCAGGCGCGCGTTGGTCTACTTGTGGTACTCGAACTTCGGCAGCTTTTTGAGTTCTTCCTTGGTGGCGCCGGGCAGCGAGATCTTCTCGCCCGTGTCGTTCAGCGTGAGACTGTCGTACGGCACCGCGATCAGGTTTTCGCCCATACCGAGGAAGCCGCCGACCTCGATGATCGCGTAGACCATCTTCTGCTTGTCTATGACAAGGTCGTTGATCTCTCCGATCGTCTCGCCCTGCGAGTTCACGACTGGTCTCTCGAACATCTTGCTGGCCCGGTAGCCGAAGGCCACTTTGGCCACATCGACCTGAGGGACCGATTGGGAAAAGACCGGCGCCGGCATGACGGTCAGGACCACGCCTGCCAATGCGACAGCCGGGACCGCTGCCAGAACGAGCGCCCGGATTGCCGAGCCCCGCAGGAATCGCGGCTTTGTTTCAGCCTGCTGCATTGGACTGGAATGTAATCTGATCATGGATGCCTCCTTGCAATGAGATGACCGAGGTGATCGCAAATGTGGAATGCCACCGACCAAGAAGCGCCCCGACACCGCCGTGCGGGAGCGCGGCTCGCTTGCTTGGCGAAGTCGAGTCTGGATCGCTTCCCCCACGGGCCGAGTGACACACCGGTTACGTGCGCGGTTCGTGGACCGACCCAATTGCGGATTGCGTGTTTGCACGGCACCGACCGGCGCGATGCGCCAGAGGGCAGCCGTGCCCTCCTGGCGCACGCGGCAAACAAAGCAGCCACCGATGGTGCTGAGCTTCAAATCGCGCGCCCGGTCTCGCGCTGATGCCCGGCCGGCGGCGACGCTCAGTCGTATCCCCAGACCTTGAGGGTCGCTGGCGCTTCACCGAGGACTTTGTACTGAACCGTCACGCCCTTGAGACGCGCTTTGCGCATCGGAGCGTCCGACGGAGCGGTTTCTCCACCCGACTTTATGGTGCCGACCGCAACGGTGTCGTCTGGACGATTGTCCCAATGAAGGACGGCCTGCGTCACCTCGACATCGCCGCCTTCGACTGAGAACTTGACCTGCTTGACATCCTTCTCCCATCGACCTCCCTCGCTCTTGATCTCTATGCTTGGACTGGCGGGGTTGAGCGCCTGCTGGCTGAGCACGAACCACTCGTCAGCAGCGCCGGCGATTCCTGCGGCGCCCATGAAGCCGACGGACGCGACCACGAAAAGGGCCGTCAAAGTGGGGATCTTGATCTTCATTTCCGTCTCCCTTTTGATTTCAGAAATTTTGCCGAGTGTTGCTCCGGCGTGTCGTCAGAGTCCGGCAAGCGTCCTCTCGGCGCCGCGATTTTGCGCGGCCCTGCGTCGTGCAAGTTCTGGGCAAGGATCTATGTCAGCTCGACTGAGCCTTGGTCAGGCGCAGGATGCGCGATGCTAGGAGTACCAACCGGCAGGCGTCTATTGGACCAAGGTCCATTTGCGGGTCGCAGCGCAGCGGGCCTTGAATAGCTAAGTTGGCAGCGCGCACGGGGATAGCGCCTATGTGCGCAGGCTGGAGTTGACCTCAAGCGCTCCGAACAACGAGACCTGCATGCGAAGAAGCGCTGCTCTGGAGGAAGGCATGATCAAGCCTGGAAGATTGCTTCAATGTGCGACCATTCTTGCTCTTCTATCGATGCCTTTGCCCACGCTGGCGGGCGCGCTGATCAGTCCATTCGACTCGACGGGAAATAGCCTCAGCAACGAGGATGGCGAGTTGATGAAGGGCGCCCTCAAGTCGGTGCTCGATGCCAAGAAAGCCGGCGCGACCGCCGCGTGGAAATCACCTTCAAGCGATTTTGCCGGGCGCGCCACTGCGCTGGATCTATTCGAAAAGAACGGCATGCCGTGTGCCAATGTAGAGCATGTCTTCACCTCCGGGGGCGGTTCAACCTACAGGTTGCCGTTCTGTCAGACCGCGGACGGCACATGGAAAATCGCGTTCTGACAGCGCATGTCGGTGGAGCTGGGAGCGGTTCGCAAGGCGAAGCAACACTTCAAGGCTTCAGTGCGGCGCGTCGTTCGATCAAGGAACGTCTGGCCGCAGGCAAGGCGCTTCGGGACCGCGTGCCACGGGCGTCTCACGCGGACTACAATTCGCCGGCCGGGGTCTTTTGACTGACGCGCCCAATCTCAGCGCAGCGGCGGCGAACGCGCGCTAGAGCTGCTCTTCGATCGGCAGCAGGCCCATGACATCGATCACGAACCGCTGCCACCCGGTGGTCTCGGGATCAGAGTCGAACTCCGCTTTCGTCCCGTTGGTCTGCGCCGTCCACACCAGACCGCCATCGTCGCTGAGCGTGACGTGGTAGGCGCTGCCCGGTGCGACCCCCTCATCTATGAACGCTCCCAGCTGCCTGGCGATTTCCGGACTATCGATCATGATGCCGATCTCGGTATTGATGAACCGCGAGCGCGGGTCGAGGTTGAAGCTGCCGATGAATGCCGACTCGCGATCGAACACCATGGCCTTGGAGTGCAAGGCTGCGCGCGATTTGCCCGCCACCAAATCCAGCTCCTGCCTTATGCTGCTGTCCGGCCGCAGCTCGTAGAGCTCGGCGCCGGCGTTGAGCAGCTCCTCGCGGGTATCGGCATAACCGGCATGCGCCGCCACCACGTCGTTGGTGGCCGCGGAGTTGGTCAGGATGCGCACCGTGACGCCGCGAGAGGTGAGCGACTGCACCTCCTCGATGCCCCGGTCGAGCAGGATGAAATACGCCGACTCGATCAGCAGTTCGTGCTTCGTCTCCCCGATCCGCTGAAGGATGGCTTGCGTGATGACATTGGAGTCGCCGTCGGCGTCGACCCGGGCCGGGTCATCCACGAGAACGCGGCCCGGCGCCCAGGTAAATGCGTCCCTGATCTCGACAATACGCGCGCGGACGTCGTCGATCCGCTGATCGACGGGATAGGGATAGCCGGCGGTCGCCATCCTTTCGATCATCAGTTTTCTGAAGGCGAGATAATCCTCCATCGTCGCGCGTTCCGCCACCAGGGCGCCGATGGGGACGGCCGACTTGCTGTTCCAGAACAGATCGAAGCTCGCCGACAGGTCCCTGACGACCGGTCCCGCCGTCACCACGTCGAGGTCGCGGAAGTTATGATCCTTCTCGACGCCGAAATAGACATCCGCAATGTTGCGTCCGCCGGCAATTCCCACGGCGTTGTCCATGATGAACAGCTTGTTGTGCATGCGATTGTTGACGCGGCCGAAATCGGACAAGAAACTCCACATGCGCCAGCGCCGGTTGTGCACCGGGTTGAAGAAACGGACCTCGATATTGGGATGGGCGTCGAGCGCCGCAATTCCATTGTCGATCTCTTCCGTCTTGTGCGTATCATCGAGCAACAGCCGCACGCGCACACCGCGGTCGGCGGCGCGGATCAACCGGTCCGCCATGATCCGGCCGGTCGCATCGATATCCCAGATGTAATACTGCGCATCCAGGGTCTTTTCGGCCAGGTCGGCCATCGCCAGGCGCGCCGTGAACGCATGACTTCCCTCTCGCATCAGGCCAAATCCGGATTGCCCAGGATGTTGGTCCGCCGCTTCCTGGAACAGCGCGCCGACAGTGGTGGCCTGGGGCTCGGCAAAGGCGCTTGAGGGGGTGCGCGGGTAGTCCCAGTTCACGGTGGTGCCGCACCCGCCCAACAGGAAGAGCAGGCCGAGAGTCAGGATCGGGCGCTTGGCGAGGTTGAACTTGATACTCATCTGTCCCTCCCCAGACCAGACCGGAAGTCCGCCTGACACGAGCAGAATGGTTCGACTCCACCGTCGAGATCGGCGCGTTCTTTCTGTCGCTGCGGTCGAAACTCCTGCGCCGATGGCCAGTGGCAACACGCTCCGTAGAGTAGTGCGGCCAAGCGAGAAATTGGGCCAAAGTCCAGCTAGCTGTACTGCCATTATCAGACAGTATATCAGTGACGGCAAGCTAGCTTCCGGCGGGAGGGGGTGCTGTCGTCTCGGCGCTCTTCTCGAAGGACGGCCGCCAGAGTTCCTGGCCAAGTTGCGCGTGGAGTACCGCGCCTACGAAGCTTGCTAGATCGGCTGCTCGGCCGTGACGCGCCAGATCACATTGCCCACATCGTCCGCCACGAGCAAAGAACCGTCGGGGCCGATCGTCACTCCGACCGGCCGCCCGTAAGACACCCGCTCGTCCGGCGCAAGAAACCCCGACAGAATGTCGCGCGGCGGTCCAGCCGGCCGCCCATTCTCGAACGGCACGAACACGACTTTGTATCCGCTCAGCGTGCTGCGGTTCCATGAGCCATGCTGCCCGATTGCCATGCCATCCGGAAAGCCAGGAAGCGTGCCGGCGGGCAACCAGCAGAGGCCGAGCGACGCGGTGTGCCCGCCCAGCGCGTAGTCTGGCGTTATGGCCTTTGCCACTGCGACCGGATCCTGCGGTACCCGGTCATCCACCGTCTGCCCCCAGTAGCAATAGGGCCAGCCATAGAAGCCTCCGTCACAAACCGAGGTCAGATAGTCGGGTGGCGTTTCGTCCCCTAAGCCGTCGCGCTCGTTCACCACTGTCCAGAGCACACCAGTATGAGGTTCCCAGGCCAGGCCCACCGGGTTGCGCAGACCGGTGGCGAAAACACGGCTCTGGCCGCTTGCCAGATCGAGCTCGTGGATGGCCGCCCGGCCCTCCTCGAGTTCCATACCGTTCTCGGCGATATTGGTGAGCGACCCGACGCCGATGAAGAGCTTGAGCTTGTCCGGGCTCGGCAGCAGGCTCCGCGTCCAATGGCCACCGCCCTTCAGCTCGTTTAGCTTCCGCCCCGGTGTGGTGATGCGCCGCACGCCCGTGGTGTAGGGAAAGGCGACCACGCCATCGGCGTTGCCGACGTAGAATGTATCGCCCAGCAACGCCATGCCGAATGGCTGGTTCAACCCTTCCAGGAACGTCCCTTGAATCTCGGCGACGCCATCGCCATCCGCGTCGCGCAACAGCGTGATGCGATTCGGGCTGACCCCCACCGCGGCGGCGCGCTTCATCGTGCTGACCATGGCGTAGTCGAAGACACTCTTGACGCCACCCGGCAGGAACAGGGCTTCGGCGACGGTCACGTCGCCATTGGGCAGCACATGGATCCAGCGGGGATGCTTGAGACCGGTCGCAAATGCATTGACCTTAAGCCCGGGCGCCGCAACCGGCGTCTGTCCTGGAGCCCACCCCCTGGCCGTCGGCATCTTGAGTGTCGGGATGCTGCCCTGCGGCCTTGCCGCCGGTATCACAGGGTTGCTGCCGATGGCGGGCTCGCGTGCGCTGCCCTGCAGCCTCCGCCAGAGGATCGCAGCACCGCCGATCAGCGCGACAATGCGCGCGAACATGTCCGACAAGCCCATTGCATCTCCCTGTGTCTGTGCGCATGCCAGTCTAGTCGAAGCTAATCTACGTTGGAATCGAGGAGACGCGGTTGTATTGCGGCGAGACAGAACTGACGGCGTTGGTCCGCTTCGTTTCCGACAGCAGAGATATCAGGTCGTGGCTAAGTGGGCTGGAAGGCGCCTGGGGCGAAGATACGCCGTCGTGTTTATCCGGGAGCAATTGGTGGAAGCTCATCCGGTAGCGAGCTCCTGCCGCCAAAGGAACCAGGGCTGGATGGTTCTTTTGGGCGCTCGGGACAATTGCCCAATCCCCCACGCACGCGACCTTTGTCGTCCTGGATCGGTGATTGTCCGTCGCCGATTTATGGGCCAACCGATGGAGGCAGATCTTGAAGGTGACCAGCACCGGCGCAGCGAACACAAAGATCAGCGCGACGGCATTAAAGGCAGTGTCGAAAGCGATCGCGGCGGACTGGCCGATGACGACCTTGTCCAGGAGGACCATAGCAGCCCGCCCGGCTGGCCCGGCGTCCATGCCTCTTCCAAGGAACATGGCGGTCGTCGCTGCAAGCCGTTCGCTGACGGCCGGAACGCCATGCGCGATATGCGCGGCAAGTACAGTCAGATTGCCGGCGATGTTGTGCTCAATCAATGTCTGCAGCCAGGCGACGCCCATCAGGCCGCCAAGCTGCCGGCCCGCATTAAAGATGCCTATCCCGGAGGCGAGCTTCTCGCTGTCGAGATGGGTGAAGGCCGTGAGCGTGAGCGACAGGAACAGGAAACCGAGGCCCAGGCCGCGCAGCAGGATCGCGGCCATCATGTCGCCCGCGCCGCTTTCGCTGGTCGAGCCTGAAAGCATCCACATCGAGGCCATGATCATTAGGATTCCGAAGGGCACGGTCGCAATCGGAGGTACGCGACGCACCTGGAATAGGAAACCCGCGATCAGCAGCGCGGCGGCAAAGAGCGCGCCACTCGGTAGCAAGAGGCTTCCGGCATCGGTGGGCGTGAATGCGAGCACGGAGACCGCGAATGATGGGATGAGAAAAGCACTGCCGAACAACGCAGCGCCGGCGACAAAACTGACCGCGAAGGCGAAGCAGAAATCGTCCGATTTGAACAGGCCGAAGTCGAGCAGGCCTTGGCCCTTGGAGAATGCTTGCTGAACAAGAAACGCCAGCAAGGCCGCCGCACCCGCCACGCTTAGCCATACGATGTGAGCTTCCTCTAACCAGTCCCATCGGCTGCCCTTGCTGAACACGTAGGTGACGCAGAACAGCGCAACGGAGATCAGGATCAGACCGATCCCATCGAACCGCCGGCGCATCATTTTCGCGGGCGGCGGCCCGTCTGCGAGCAGCATCAGTCCGATGGCGGCCATGGCCACGGGCACAACGGCGAAGAAGATCCATGCCCAGGAGTGGCTGTCGAGCAACCATCCTTGCAGCGCCGGAGCGATTGTCGCCGGCGCGACCACCGACCCCAACGCGAACAACGCCTGAAGGATCGGCTGGTGGGAGCGCGGATAGTTGAGAAAGATGATCGCCTGGCCTGCCACAAGGAGTGCGGCCCCAGCGAAACCTTGCAGGATGCGCAGTGCAATCAAGACGTCCAGCCGCGCCGTGACGGCCGCAAGTCCGCACGCCACTCCCATGACGAGAGTCGAACCAATGGACAGGATGCGCGGATCGATACGTGTCATAAGGCAAGGAGCGGCCATGAAACCGATCAGTTTCAAGGTGGCGTATCCGACGTCCAGCCAGGCGAACTCGTCGGGCGTGGCATAGGTGTCGCCGATGATGTCGTTGCGGCCCAGCGAAAGCACAGTACCAGCGATGGCTTCGGTCAACGTGGCAAGCACGATGCCGGCAAAGAGGGGTATGCTGGGCTTGCTCTCTCCGATCGTCGTCGCCGCGGCCGGCCCCGTGCTCATGATCCGCTCCCGAGGTCAATCTCGACGCGGGCGGAGAGGCCCGGCACGATGCGGCCGGGCAACGGATTACTGAGAAACCGGATCTTCACCGGCACCCGCTGAACGACGCGAACGAAGTTCCCGGTGGCATTGTCCGTGGGAAGCATTGTGAAGGCCGATCCGCTGCCCGGCGCAAAACTGTCGACAATGCCCGCGATCGGCGTGTCCGGGTAGCCGTCGACGGTGATCATGGCACGCTGGCCGGCCCGGATGCGCTCGACCTGAGTCTCCTTGAAATTGGCGACGACCCATACGTCATCGACCGGAACGATGTCGATCAGCGACATGCCCGGGACGACCAGTCGGCCGACGCGGACCTGGCGATTGCCGACGACGCCGTCGACCGGAGCGCGCACCACCGTGTCGTCAAAGTCGATCTGCGCGAGCTCTTCGGCCGCTTGGGCGTGGGCCAGCGCGGCAATCGCCGCTTTGCGCTGTGTCTCGAGAACGGCAATGCGTTGCTGTTCGGCGTCCAGCCTTGCCGATGCCGCGGATACGCCGGCTTCCGCCTTCGAGAGCGCCGCGTCGCGCTCGTCGACCTCCTCTTGGCCCACCGCGTTGCTGCGGATCAGCTTATGACCTCGCTCGGAGGCAATTCTTGCCAGATTGTGCTGCGCCAGCGCCGCGAGGTGCTCCGCTTCGGCTTGTCGAACGAGTGCATGCTGAAGCGTGATTTCCGCTTCGACGCTGATCAAGCGGGCTCGAGCAGTCTCGACATCCGCGATAGCTTGCGCAAGCCGTGCTTTGTAATCCCGATCGTCGATCCGAAACAGCACATCGCCCGCTCGGACTGCTTGGTTGTCATCAACCTCCAGCGTCGTGACATAGCCTGCGATCTTCGGAGCCATCGAAGTCACATCGCCGCGAATGTACGCGTTGTCGGTCGACCTTTCCTCAATCGAGCTTGCCCAGGTCCATCCCGCCGTCACGGCCGCGACGGCGCCGAGACATAGCACCAGGCCGAGCAGCTTGTTCTTGCTTAGTTTCGCCATGCCACCCTCCCGGCTACCAGAGGTCGTTCGCAGCCGAATCGTGCTTTTCGCGTGATTTGGGCCCGGGTCCGCGCATGTAGTGACGCTCGGGCCGATAGGGGTCGGAGAGATGCCCTGCGTGGCGGCGCCAGCGTCGCGCCAGGGTCCGGAACAGGTTCGCCGGCGCGCCCGATGCTGTGATTCCGATGTGCGTGCTTTTCATTTTTGTCTCCATCCCAGATTAACGAATCGAGTGTGACTCATTCGAAGATGGAACACTTCCGGTGAAGCTCGAATTTTCCGTGGGTTCTCGTCCAAAGATGTCCAAGCCAGCCTCGGCGACATGACAATCTATTGCGCGGTCCACGGTCCATCGACCGCGATGGCCGTGCCGGTGATCTGATCGGCTGCCCACGAATGCCTGCGAGGGCTGCTCCTGGCCCAGAAGGCTCTGCTTTGCCTGCTCTAGGCTGATCTTCTCCTGGGCCGCAATGTCGGCGATCTGCTTTTCAACGAGCGGAGTCAGAACCCAGCCGGGGCAGACAGCGTTAGCGGTGATGCCGGTACCGGCCGTTTCCAACTCGACCACCTTGTTCAGCCCGATGAGACCGTACTTGGCGGCGACATAAGCGGCCTTGTGCGTCGAGCCGACCAGGCCGTGGACCGAGGCGATTCTCGCTGCGGCACGCTAAGGGTACTCAAACTGGGCCCTCTGTGCTGCGATACAGCGGCAGATTGGTCTTGAGGCCGTGGCGGATCCCGCTCACCGTCTAGTTCATCGCGTTAACGACCGACGCCGAGCGAGACAGCTTAGCACGCTCGGCCCGCATCCGCTCCGATTGCGGCAGCGTATAACCGACGAATGAGACCGCGCCACGCTTCTCAAAATGAACGAGGGTTCACACTCGTTGAGATGCTCGTCGCCATCAGCTTGATGGCGCTGCTCTCGGTGATTCTGTTCGGTGGATTGCGATTCGGTATGCGGGCGTGGGAGGCCGGCGGCGATCATATCGATCGACCGACGCGCATCGAGCGAATCCAGAATCTGCTGCGGCAGGAGATCGGTCAGGCGTTTCTGCCAGCGCCGGCCGCCATCGGCGATCCGGTTCCGACCTTCTTCGGCGGTCCCGAAAGCCTGACGTTCGTCGCGCCGTTGCCGGCGCACCGCGGCATTGCCGGGCCTCATCTCTTTCAGCTCGCCCGACGGGAGAGTGATGGCCGCAGCGATCTCATGCTGACCTGGACCTTGTTCCGTCCGGAGCGCGTTGCGCGTGAGATCGTGCCAGAAGAGGCCGCGCAGTCTGTCCTGATAGAGAATGTCGCGGTGGTCGAGCTCTCCTACTATGGCGCGTTGGACGAGCAGCGTCCGCCGGAATGGCAGAGTGTCTGGGACGGCGTCAACCTGCGGCCTCGTCTGGTTCGCCTACACGTCGAGTTTCCGCTCGGCGATCCGCGCCGCTGGCCGGACCTCATCATCCGCGTGGTCGGATCGGAAAGCTGAGCTCTACGGCGCCGCTACGGCGAGCGCCGGTGTCCGCGCCCATTCCTGCCGCCAATCCAGGATGGAGAATGGCTGTTGGCCGCCGCGGCCGCGTTTTATCACCGCCTCGCGGATGAAACGCCCGCCGCCCCCCGTCGTGGCCTCAACGTGGACCGTCACCACGTTGACCCGCGCGGTCAGCGCCTCGCCGCTTGCGCGGTCCGCCATGATCCGTTCGCGCTCCTGTGGTGTCAGGTTCGGCACAGCCTGCAGGAGCAAGACCGGGGCCGTCGTCAGGTCGATGCGGCCACGTTGCGAGTGCACCGTGACATAGGGCGCGATGGCGTCGTAGAGCGCACGATCGATGCCGAGGACCTGCAGCAGCTCTTCCTTCGCATCGAACGGGGCGTCCTTGGCGCCACCGTCGCGGCCGGCTGCCGCATACTCTGGGTCCTCGGCCCCACCCGGCAGGCGGTTGCTGTCGGGGTCGCGGAAATCGACGATCGCATCGAGCAGGTTGCGTGCGGCGTTCGCCTCTACACCGGTGATCTGCAACAATCCCTGCAGCAGCGGCGGCGGGGCCAGGTTGAGATCGACCTTGCCGCCTTCATCCTGGATGCGAACCACGACAGTGCCATCGCCCAGCGCGAACTGGTAGGGCGTTCCGTCCAAGCGCCATGCGGTGACGTCACTGTCGGCCAGGCCCAGCATCGCCCTCTGAATGCCCGCTTCGGCAAGCGCTTCGGCCTTCGCGTTCTCCGACGCGTTGCGAGCGATGCCTGTGCTGAGCCGCGTCTCGCGCAGGAAACTGGCGGCAACGAGGCCAAGCAGGATCAGAACCCAGAGCACCATCACCAGCGCAATACCGCGTTGCTTGCGCTGGACCGACCTCTGCACCGCGGCTCCAGCCATTGCTACTGGATGAGCGCGGGTAGCGGCTCGACCGCGCGCAGCCGGCGCCGCAGCTCATCGGTGACGGTCCGCGCGTCGACGCTGTCACGCACGACACGCGGCGTCAGCAGCACCAAGAGCTCGGTCCGCCGCTGGAAGTCGGTGGTGGTCTTAAAGAGGTTGCCGAGAACCGGGATGTCCGACAGCAACGGCACACCCGTGATAGTGTTGGCCTTGTTGTCGCGGATGAGGCCACCCAACGCGACAGTCTCGCCGCTTTTCACGGCGACAGTGCTGGCGATCCGGCGCTGCGAGATGGTGGGCGAAATGGTCTGGGTCACGGTCGCGCCCGTGACTGTGCTCGACGCCACGTCGCTCACCTCTTGGATGATGTCCAGCACCACCAGTCCACTGGAATTGACCCGAGGTACGAGGTCGAGGATGACGCCAGTGTCGCGATACTCGATCTCGTTGACCACCGGCGCGTCAGAATCCGTCACCGAAGTCGACGAGCGCACCGAAATTGGCACCTGGTCGCCGACCTGCAACCGCGCCGGCTCGTTGTCGAGCACCAGCAGAGTGGGGGAGGAGATCACATTGACGTCAGTGATCTGCGTCAGCGCGTTCAGCACCACCCGGATGTCGCTGGTTGCGAACAGGTAAGAGAAGCCGGGAGCCTGGGTAAAGATGAGGTTGTTCGGCTTGGGCTGGCTGGTCGTCACACCGGTGGTGTTGAAGGTGATGGTACTGTTGCCGACGTCGAAGAACCATTCCAGGCCGTACTTCAACGTATCGTTCAGCGTCACCTCGGCGATGGTCGCCTCAATGAAGACCTGCAACGGCACGATGTCGAGCTTCGTCAGCGCCGCGGAAACCAACTCGAACTCGGTGGACGTGGCATAGACCAAGAGCGCATTGTTGCGCGCGTCCGCGACGATTCGGAAGCTGCCGAATTGCTGTTGCTGCTCCGGACCGCCGCTAATGCCAACGTCAGGTCCGGCGCTTGCTGCTTGCCGATCTGTCAGGAAGTCCGTGCTCTGCGGCGGCTCATCGATGTCGTAGACGTCGGCCGGATTCTGGCCCTCGCTCTGGTTGCTGCCGATCGGCTGGTTGCTGCTGCCGTAGGACTGGCTGCCGCCCAAAGCCGGTGAGCTGATTTCACCGGGCAGAAGACCGGGGCCCAACCGCGCCTCCGACCCCGCGTCGGTCTGCGCCACGTCGGCGGACAATGCTTCACCGACGATTTCGGCCAGTTCTTTGGCGCGCCCGTTCTGCACGAAATAGACGTAGAGCTGTCGTCTGTCGGCTTCCATGCCACGATCGAGCCGCTGGATCCAACTCTGCGCCTGATCGATATAGGCCTCCTGCGGGGTGATCACGAGGATCGCGTTAAGGCGCTGGATGGGCAGGAACTCGATGATCCCGGCCTGCGCCGGGTCCTCAGGCTGAGCAAACACGCGGCGCAGCTCCGCCACGACATTCTCCGGATCGGCATGTTTCAGCGGGAACAGGCCGAAGGATTTGCCACGCATCCAGTCGACGTCAAACAACGACAGCATCTCGGAGAAGTCGTCGGCCTCGGACGAAGTGGCGGCGAGGATAAACAGGTTGCGCTGCGGATCGACGCGCAGCTGACGACCTGGCGGCGCCAGCGGCTGGATCACATCCATCAGCGCGGCTGCCGACGCGTACCGCACCGGAAAGACGTGCAGGCTGAAACCGCGATCCAGTGGCACGGGCGCTGCGCCTTGGCGCAGGATGGCCGGGGCCGACACCGCCTCCGCGATCGGCACGATCTTGTAAAGCTCGTCCTCGCGCACCAGGGCGGCGCCGTTCATGGCAAGCACGTCCTCCAGCATGCCGACCGCTGCGTTGAGCGGCAGGGGCGCGGCGGAGCGCAGCGTGATCGTGCCTTGTACCCGGGGATCGATAATGTAAGTCAGGTGCAAGGCGTCGCCGAGAATGGCGCCCACCACCTCCCGTACGTCGGCGTTCGCGAAGTTGACGGTGATGTCGGCGGCGCCGATGTCGGTCACGCCCTGGGGTGGCTCGGCACGAACTGGGATGGCACCGCCGCGGTAGATTTCCGGCTGAGTCAGCGTGGTGCTGGGATCCTCGCCGGACGGCTGATCGGAGGCCACCACCGGTCCTGACTCTGGCGTCGTCGTGGTAGCCCCAGGCGTCGCCGCCGCAGCAGCGGCCCGCACCTGGTTGATCGGCCTCTGCTTCTGATATGCGCCACAGCCGGCGATGAGGCCGGCGCAGGTCACCAAAGCCAGAATAAGCGTTCCCACACGTTGCACTTTTATGGTCCCCCCATGGGCACCCCGTTTCTCCGGCGGATGCCGCCTTAACATCTATTCAGCAGCGAACCGCCACCCGCGTACAGACAATACGCGGGACCCCGGATGTCCGACGCCGCCGATGGGGCTGCAATGAAGGTCGGCCGCCGACCGCAAGCAATTTAGCGATTGGTAAAACCGCCCCTTCGTCCAATTTTTCGGCGGCAAGGGCGACCCCTTCCCGTCGTTTCGAGCCATGGAGTTGCGGCAGTCGCCGCGTTGAAACCTCACCATCCAGGCCTGGAACACGAGAACGTGTGCTTCGGTCCGGTTTCGTTCATCTTTGAGGCGATGGCACAGTTAGTTCGTCGATTGTTGCTCGTCATCACCATCATCGTCATCCGGCGGTGGCAGCACCTCGGGCGGTTGGCCCTCTATGATACCTTGCGCCTCGGTACCATTCGGCTCGGCGCCGACCGGCTTGGTAGCGTTCGGTTTGGCGCCGTTCGGAGCCGGTGTCTTGGCGACCGGCACCGGCGGTGCCGGCGCACCGTAATCCAGCGGCATCTCCGCTTCGGTCGTGTCGTGGCGGACCACGATGTGGTCGGGCGCGATGTCGACGACAATCCATCCGCCCACCTCCTCACCTTCGGCCAAGCGCTGTACGGCGCCGCCATGGGGGGATTGGACGATGGCAGAGCGCTCGCGATCCGAGATCACGATGCCGACCAGCGTGAAATCGAGCGCGGGTGCGGGGCCTTCGTCGGAAGCGCTCGGCCGCCGCGATTCGGAAAAAACCGGCCGCTCGACGATCACCGCCAGGGAGTCGCGGCCCGGTACCACAAAGGACGCGGGCGCAGCTGGCACGACCGGATCGGCCGCGGGTGCGGTCACCGGCGCGGCCGCTTGAGTCGAGGGCAATGCCGTGATTTCGCGCTGGATGGTCCAGCCCAGCAGCACGCACACCGCAACCGTGAGCCAGGTGAACAGCGTCTGGACGCGATGGCGCGGCATCATTGTGGCCGGACCGGAAGGTAGCCGGAGAGATCGAACGCGACCGCCAGCAGCGGTATCGGCTGGGACTCGTTCGCACCAGCCTTGTCGCTGGTCGGCCGGCGCACGATGCGGCTCTGGATATCGAGATCCTCAACGAACAGGATGGGCGCGCCAGACTCCAGCTCATACAGCGTGTCGAACAGCTCTTCGATGGTCGCGGTTAATTGCACCTTGAGCGTGATGCGCCGAAACCCTTGCTCTTCGACGCCGGGCATCGGCTGGGTGCTGCGCAAGGTGCCGCCATTGGCCGCGACCAGAGCGTTGATGCGATCCTGCAAGCCCGCGGCGGCCAGCGCATCGGTGCCGCCGCCGAGATAGTAACCCTGCGCGGTCTGCTGGGAGTCCGTCTGTTGCAACTGCTGCGCGACGACCGGGCGCATGGCCGCCAGCCGCTCGAAGTGCGCGAGCTGTTCCTGCGCATCGTCGATCTCCCGATCGATCGCGTCATAGCCGACGACCAGCGGCTCGACCAGGAACAGGTACACGCCGAATATGACGAGTGCCAGCAGGAGGAGCGCCGTCAATCGGCTGATCCAGGGGGTCGAGAACAAGGATTCACCCGCCCGGCGCGGCCACCGCGGCCGTGATGTTGAAGCGCTCACGCCCGATGCGGGGATCGGGCGTGACAGGCGAGCCGAAGCGCACCTCACTCAAGATGTCGGAGTCCTCCAGTTCCGCGATCAGCGGCGTCGCCGACGGCGAGTACCCGGCCATCACGAGCTTGTCGCCCTGCCAGCGCAATTGGACAAGCCAGGTGCCGTCCGGGAGGCGCTCGGTGACGTCCGCGAGCATGACGGTCGCGGACGGAATCATCGCCCGACGATCGATCAGAAACCGATCATGCTCCAGCTTGGCGGCCAAACGCTTCTTCAGCGCTTCGGTTTCCAGCGCGACGGAGCGGCTCTCCGTCAGTTGTGCCTCGTAGGCGGCCAGAGTCCGCTTCTTGACCAAGAGCGGGATATAGACGGCGACAATGGCCAGGATGACCGCCAGAATCGCCAAAGCGATCGTCAGGCGGCGTCGTCGGGTTGCGGATCGCCCCGCAGGTTGGGCCGGCAAGAAGTTGAGCGACCGCTCCGTCTCGTGCGCGTTGTCAGCGACACCGATGCGATCGGGCGTCAGACCAAGTGTCGCGGCGACCAAACGCGCCTGTTCCATTGCGTCGCTCGGTACGACGGCAAGATCAATGTTGATTCGCTTGGCCTCGGAGTCGGTACCGGCGATGCGGTAGTCGAATGCGACTTCATTGGCCTTGAACGGGGTGTGCCGATCCATCTCGAACGCTAGCACCTCGCGCAGGTTCTCCGCAGCCGCGAGCGGTAGATTGACTTTCCGCCGTAGAACGGTCGCGGCAGGAACGAGGATAGCGGTCTCGACATCGCGCAAAGAGACGCCGCGCAGGAGTTTCGTCAGCTCAAGGCGCGGCTCGTGACCGCGATCGAGTGCAAGGCGCCCAAGCTCACGCACGCCATCGCGGTTGCGCAGACTCACCCTGGCGCCGCCGTCGCCAGTCGCGATGGCGAGAACAGTAGGCTCGCGCCAAAATACGCGGCGCAGGCCTTGCGGCACACTGGCCGCAAGCTCGCCGAACCACCAGCTGAAGAAACGAGAAACCGAGTCCGTGACGGCGGTCATCTGATGAACTGCGTTACTCAACGATGGAAACGGTGCCGGTCAGCCAGTCCACCAGCACATATTGTCGTTGTTCGCCGAGCGTCAGGCTGACCCGGCCGCCGGTCGAGGTTCCATCCGGAAAGAAGCTGATCCCGCCGGTCTGCGCGTCAGCAATCTCCGACGTGCCGGTGGTGAGCGCGATGCCGAGGTCAGGGTCCAGCCGCACCGGCCGCCGGTCGTCAAAGGTGACAGTGTGTTGCTCCAAGTCCAGCACCAGCGTCACCTCGCGGTTGCCACCCACTGCGGCGGTGCGCGCGGTGCGCAAGGCGTCGACGACCAGGCGCGCATCGTTGCGCAGGGCGACGCCTGGCATGGTGCGGGCGATGCCGGACACGGCGAGCGTCAAGATCAATCCCATGATGGCAAGGACGACCAGCAGTTCCATCAAGGTGAAGCCGCGTTGGCGCCTACCAGTTGGCGATGTCACGATCCTCGCCGTCGCCACCTTCCTTGTTGTCCGCACCCAGCGTGTAGAGGTCATATTCGCCATGCTCGCCCGGTATCCGATAGACGTAGGGATTGCCCCACGGGTCGGTCAGCGACTCGCGGTTCTTCAGATAGGGTCCATTCCAAGCATCGACTTGCGCCGGCTTCTCCACCAGCGCCCGCAGCGCCTCCTGCTCGCTCGGATAACGGCCGATCTCCAGCCGGTAAAGGTCCAAGACGCCGCCCAGCTTCTCGATCTGGATGCGCGCGGTGTCGCTCTTGGCGCTGCCCAGATACTTGATCACCCGTGGCGCCGCCAGCGCCACAAGGAGCCCAAGAATCGCGAGCACAACCAGCAGCTCAACAAGGGTGTAGCCGTTCGGTCTTCGAGGTCGCATCGTGATAGATACGATGACACCGGCAATAAGGATGCAGTTGCCGCTTGGCATCGGCTGCGGGAGAATTCACTGTCGCGGCCCAAGGACGCATTCGCGCCGAAGCCGGAGATTCCAAGCGTGCATGTCCTAGGGTCGGGAACGCGAACCGTTTCCGACAGCGATCGGCTGCGTGCGCCGTGCCCCCCGACGGCGCACGTACTGGGCGCCCTTGTCTGCAGGGCGGACGCCCGGCGCGGTAAGTTGAAGCACGGAGCCGGTCGCCATGGGCGGTCGGTTCAGTTGTCTCCTCAGTTGGATTCCTCATCCGCCGGCACTTCTTCGTCTTCATTGCCGGTGGACGAGCCAACCGGCTCCGCCACTATGCGCAGGGTGGTGAGGGTGGTGACGGGGCGGCCGTTCCACGCGATCTCCACGTCGATTTCGTAGGGCAAATATGCCCATTGCGCGGTGGCGACCGGCGCGATGGTCTGCGAGAGGGCGATGCGGGTGGACCAGCGATAGCCATCGTCGATGTCACCGGAGCGCTCGCCCGCGACGATCGGGATTTCGGTGCCGAGATTGTCCAGAATGGAACGCATCAGCATGGTCGCGATCAGGTGGCGTTCGGAGACGCTGACGCTGCGCAGGCCCTGAGAAAACACCTGCAGCAAAGCGACCAGCGTCAACGCAAGAATGCCGAAGGCGACCAGGACCTCGATCAGCGTGAAGCCGCGTTGGCGCCTACCCTTTGGTGACGTCGCGATCCTCGCCGCCGCCGCCTTCCTTGCTGTCCGCACCCAGCGTGTAGAGGTCATACTCGCCATGCTCGCCCGGTATCCGCTGGACATAGGGATTGCCCCACCGGTCGGTCAGTGACTCGCGGTTCTTCAGATAGGGTCCATTCCAAGCATCGACTTGTGCCGGCTTCTCCACCAGCTCCCGCAGCGCTTCGACATGCGTGAATGTCACGTCGACAAGTCATAGCTGCTCAGGATGGCCGTCAGCATGGTGGCGATGATGCCGGCAACGAAGATACCGATGCAAATCGTCATCACCGGAACCAGCATGGCAAGCAAGCGCTGGAGCGTACGCTTCACTTCTTCGTCATAGATGTCGGCGACGCGCAGCAGCATCGCCTCCAGCTGACCGCTTTCTTCGCCCACCTGAACCAGTTGGACCGCGAGGCGCGGGAAGATGCCGGTGTCCGTGAGCGGCACGGCAAGGCCTTCGCCGCGCTTCAATCGGTTGGAGAGGCTCATGATCGTCTCCGCGATCGAGCGGTTCGAGATTGCTTCCGCGGTAATGGAAAGAGCGTCCAGCACCATGACGCCGTTGGCGAGCAAGGTGCCGAGGGTACGAGAGAAGCGAGCCACCTCCAGCTTGGTGACGAGGTCGCCGGCGAGCGGCGCGCGCAGGATACCGCGATCGATCCGCCGCCGCCCTTCCGGCGTTCCCACATACTGGCGAATGCCGAGGATGACCACGAGCAGCGCCGCGACAATAGCCCACCAATAGGCCTTGAGCCCATCGCTGATGGCGATGATCGCCGCCAGGGATGCCGGCATTGGATGGCCGCTGTCCTCGAACATCGGACGGAACTCCGGGATGACCAGGGTGAACAGCACCACCAGGGTCAGCACCGACATGATGAGCACGAATGCCGGATAGTACATCGCGGAGCGGACGGATTCGCGCAGCGCCTGCGCCCGCTCCAATGCCTCCGCGAGCCGCGCCATCACGCTTTCCAGCGCGCCGCCCGCTTCGCCAGCACGCACCAGACCAATATAGTAGGAGGGTAGCGATTCCTTGTGCGGTGTCAGGGCGTCGGCCAGAGTCGCGCCCCCGCGCACCGATCTCAGCACATCGTCGAGAAATGCCCGCACGGCATCGTCGTCGGAGATTTCTGCCAGCACTGAGAACGCGCGATCGACGGTCAATCCGGCCCGCAGCAGCGTCGCCAACTCGCGTGTCGCATGCATGACCGTGGTGGGATCGAGGCGTCGACGTCGGCGGCCGAACGGCGATAGCGATCGGACCGACCCCCTGGCGGATTCCTCGGCGCGGATCGGCGTGCTTCCTTGGGCGTGCAGCCGGTCAACGACAGCTTGGCGATCCATGGCATCGATCACGCCCTCGATGACCTCGCCGGAGGAGGTAACGGCCTTGTAATGATAGCGTGGCATTGGTTTCTAGGTGTCCCGCGTGACTTTCAGCACTTCCTCGACCGTCGTCTCACCGGCCAGGGCTTTCATCATCCCGTCGTCATACATGCTGCGCATGCCGCTTTCGACCGCCGCTCGTTGCAGCTCGTTGGCCTCCGCATGGCGCAGCACTAGGCGGCGGATCGCATCATCCACCGTCAACACCTCAAAGATGCTGGTGCGGCCGTAGTAGCCGCTGCCGTTGCACTCAGGGCAGCCCTTGGGCTGGTACAGCGTGACATCGCGTCCGGCGCCGTAGCGTGCGAGATCGAGCTGATCCACCAGTTCCGGCATCGGACGGAACGGCTGGCGGCAGTGGCGGCACAGCATGCGCACCAGGCGCTGGGCGGCGGCGCCATTCACCGTCGAGGTCAGCAGGAACTCGCGCAGCCCCATGTCGAGCAGCCGTGTGATGCTGGCCGCGGCACTGTTGGTGTGCAGGGTCGAAAGCACGAGGTGGCCGGTCAAGGCCGCCTGTACCGCGATCTCCGCGGTCTCCAGATCGCGAATCTCGCCCACCATCATGATATCGGGATCGTGGCGCAGCAGCGAACGCAGGATGCTGGCAAAGTCGAGGCCGATACCGGGCTTCACCTGGATCTGGTTGATGCCGTTGAGCTGGTATTCGATCGGATCCTCGACCGACAGGATCTTGCGTTCCGGCGTGTTGAGTCGCACCAGCGAGGCATAGAGCGTGGTGGTCTTACCACTGCCCGTCGGCCCCGTAACCAGCACGATGCCGTGCGGGCGCTCCAGCACGTTGATGAATGCATCGAGGTTGGCGCCAGCAATGCCGAGAGACGCGAAGTCGAGGCGAACCGCCTCGCGGTTCAAGAGGCGCATTACCGCGCTCTCGCCGTGCATGGTGGGCACGGTGGCGACGCGCAAGTCGATCGGGACGCCGCGCACCGCCATCTTGATGCGTCCATCCTGAGGCAGACGGCGCTCGGCGATGTTGAGCCGCGCCATGATCTTGACGCGCGAGATGATGGCCGCACGCAGGCGGGATGGCGGTGAATCCACCTCGTGCAGCACGCCGTCGATGCGATAGCGCACCCGCAGCCCATCATCCGTCGGCTCCATGTGGATGTCGGATGCGCGCTGCTCGATGGCGCGCGCGATGAAGTGGTTGACCAGGCGAATGACCGGCGCCTCGCTCGCAAGGTCCTTCAGCCGATCGGCGTCGAGCGCGTCCTCGTCGGTCTCGGCGCCCACTTCGACCAGCTGCGTTGCCGATGCCTGGTCGCGGCCATAGAGGCGCTCGATCGCGGCTTCCAGCTCCGCCGGCACCGCGACGACGGGCGATATCGCGCGTCCGGTGATGAGGCGTACCGCATCGATCGCAAAGCTGCTGAACGGGTCCGCCATCGCGAGGACAACGGCTTCATTGTCGGCCGACAGCGGCAACACGTGCGAATCCCGGAGGAAGCGCGCGCCAATCCGTTCTTCCAGCACCGGCAGGTTGGGATAGTCGCGCGCGCCAACCAGCGGCAGGTTGAGATACTCTGCGATCGCTTCCGCCAGGTCGCGCTCCGACACCAGGCCAAGGCGCGGCAGAATCTCGATGAGGCTTTCGGTAGCTTCGGAGCGCAGGCGCAGAGCGCGGTCGAGCGCGCGCGCGTCGAGCCTGCCGGCCCGGACCAGGGCGTCTCCCAGGTCGCGTTCAACGCTTTCCACGGCTTGCACGCCGCCTTGCGTGGGCTTCGCTTGCATAGCAATCCCCTGCGGGTCACCAATCGAACTGCAGCGGGCCATAAAGCCAGACCAGCCAGCCGCCGAGGCAAAGGTAGGGTCCGAACGCCAGACGTCGGGTCAGCGTGACCGGCCGCCCGCCGAAGCTACTGGCCATCAGCACGATGAGGCCGCCGATCCCGGCATAGAGCAGAATCGTGGGCAACCCCAGCCAGCCGACCCATGCGCCCAGCGCCGCCAGCAACGTGGCATCGCCACCACCCAGTCCCTCGCGGCCGCGAAAGCGGCGGTAGAGCCAGGCAACCCCGCGCATCGCGGCGTAGCCGACTACTGCGCCGATCAGCTGGTCGTGCGGCCCTTCTTCCAGATGGAACGCCATCGCGGCAAAGCCCGCGATGCCCAGCGGCACCGTCAGCGCGCTCGGAAGCCAGAACACTTTGAGATCTATGAGTGCCAGTGTCAGCAGCGCCCATCCGAACAGCACGGTGACCCAGGCAAGCGCCGCCGGAATCACCAGCGCCGCCCAGATTGCAATCAGCAGCGCCGCAACCTCCACCGACGGATACCAGGCGGAAATCGGCCGACTGCAATAGCGGCAGCGCTGACGCAGCGCCACCCAGCTCACCAGCGGGGCAAGATCCAGCGCGCCAAGCGTGTGGCGGCAATGCGGACAGTGCGAGCGGCCCCCGAGGAACGGCTCGCCGCGTGGCCAGCGATCGGCGACCACACCCAGGAAACTGCCGACAAACGGTGCGGCCAGTACCAGCCACGTCCGGGAATCCAGCACTGCGTCAGATGCCGTCATCGCCTGTCACGGAATCACAACGTCGAACGCCCGTTGGATGAACCACAACGAGGCAACCGAGACGATCGCGAGCGACCCGCCCTGCAGGACGGCGCGTGGATAATGGCGCCAGCGGCAGAGGCTGTAGACCAGTGGCAAGGCGGCGGCGACGACCGCCAACTGCCCGAGCTCGACGCCGACATTGAAGGCGATCAGGGAAACCAGCCGTGCGTCGCGCGGTAGCCCAAGGTCAGCCAACACGCTGGCAAAGCCGAAGCCATGGGCTAAGCCGAAGGTGAGCGCCACCAGCCACAAGCGTCGGGTCACGACAGGATAGAAGTTGTTGAGCGCCGCGATGATGATCGATCCGGCGATGACCGATTCGACGAGCCGTGATGGCAGGCCGATCACGCCAAGCGCCGCCAAACTGAGAGTGCAGGAATGGGCGAGTGTAAACGCCGTCACGATTCCGATCACATGCAGCAAGCCATCGCGAAAACGCGGCACCGCCGTCCAACGCCCTTCTTGCCGTCGCAGCACGGCCGGCAGCAGCAGCGTCACCAAAAAGAGCATGTGGTCGTAGCCGATCCAGATATGCCAGACACCTTCATAGACATAGGTCACGAATTGATGCAGCAGCGATGCTGCTGCCAGATCAAACCGCTGCTGACGGCTCTCCGGGCTGAACACCGTCGTCTGGCTCGCCCCATTGACGTCCAGACGAAACAGCCCACGATGCTGCGGGTCGATGTCGAAAAACAGGTTGTAGTCGACGCGCAGAGATTGCGGCTGCTGCGCACACCCGATCGAAAAGCGGAGCACGGTGTAAGCGCCGTCGGTCAGCGAATCCACGAGTTGTGGGCCGGCTTGGATGGGGCAGGTCGTGCCGTCGCCCTCGATCTCCAGGCGCGACAATGCATAGGTGGCGATGGCCTGGTGCCGCTGGCGCAGTTCGCCCCAGGTGATCATGCCGTCGTCACCGCCGTCGAGGCCGATGGCATAGTCGAGATCGCGTAAGGCTATCTTCCATTCGCCCGTCAAGACATCGCCAACCGCGATGCTGAGATAGCTGTCGCTCGGCTTGTGTGCTTGCGCCGGCCCCGCCGTCACGATCGCCAGTGCAACCAGCATCACGCCCATCAAGAACTGTTTCATTTCGGCACCGCCGTCATTTGAGCAACCAGCGCGGCGATCTTCCGGTCCTCGAGCCGGGTTTCTTTCAACCAGGTGAGCACATCTGCTGCTTCGTCGGGCGTGCTGGCCGCGAGCGCCGCTTCGAGCATCAGCCGCGCATCCCACGTCTCATGCTGCAGCTGCCAGTTCTCCTGCGCGAGACGCAACGCTTCCGCCGGCTGCTGCAGCAGATGCAAGGTGAAACGTGCCTCTTCTCGACGATGCACGGTATCTCCACGCAAGCGAGAGGTGGCGAATCGTGCTTTCAGGGCGGCGACATGCTCGGCGAGTTCCGGCGCTTTTAAAGCCGCCTCGGCGAGCGCCAGACGCAGGAGCAATGGATCGATGCGGGTCTCCCCCGCCAGCAACTCGCGGACTTCTGCCGGCCGATCGTGGTCGAGCAGGAAGTCGGCATAGGAGCCAAGCAGATAGACGTCCTTGATGCCGAGCGCGAGCGCGGCGCGGTAGTGCCGCTCGGCGGCGACGGGATCGCCCGCCCTCACCGCAACCTCCGCCAGGACGCTCAGCGACCACTCGCGCAGTCCGGCATCTGCCTCGGACGCCGCCTCAACCGCTGCGCTCAGCTGTACGTAGGCATCGGCAGCCTTGCCGCTGACCGATGACACATCAGCGATGCAGGTCGCGGTCACCAGTGCCGGCGTCAACGGGGCAAGGCGCGCGCAGCTTTTCCGGGCATCATCATGTCGGCCGGTGACCTGCAAGATGACAGCGCGCGTCAACCAAGCTTGTGAGTTGAGTGGCTGCACCGCGAGCACTGCGGACAGGTCGGCGAGTGCGGCAGCGAATTCGTGCCGGTTCTGCATCATGGTCGCCCGCAGGAGCAGCACATCGACCGGCGGCGCGGTGAGCCGCCACCAGGGCTGTAGCAGCGCTTCGGCGTGGCCATAATAGCGCGGATCGCCCTCGGTCCGACCAATCTCGATGTATCTGCGTGCAAGGCGGACAGCCAGATGAAGATCGTTGGGATTCTTGGCGAGATCATCGCGCAGGTCACGCAGCTCTCGCTTAATGCCGGTCGTCGGCGTCGGCAATCGTTCGACCACTTGGAGATCGTCGGTCGGAACAAATGGTTCCGCTTTGGCAGCGGAGCCGATCGCCAGCAGAAGCACCGTCGCGGCAACAGTGCAGCGCGCTAAAAAGGACCGGAGGGAGCCGTGGCTCCCTCCGGAAGAAGTTGCGGTCAATTGCACGGGTTCGCGCCCGCCTCGCCACAATCGACGTGAACGCGATTGCGCCCATCAAAAGGTGTCGGCAGGAACGGGAACTCCTTGGCAATACCATTGGCTGTCACGTCGAGAATATTGCCCACGGTGGCGCCGTAGCCGGGCCCATCACCCATCCCGGCATTAAGTGCGCCGTCCAGGTGGTTGACCCCATCGCCCACGCGATTATTGATGAACGCAGCGCCACCAGCCACGCGCGTGATGATGTCGGTGACGTCGTCGTTCGGGCGACGGCCATTGGGGAAGCCGGCCGGATCACCGCCGAGCGCCGCACCGAGCCGGCTCTGACCTTCGGCTGCGGTTGGCGCGACCGTCAGGTCGAGCCGGAGCAGTTCCGAGCAGGGCGTGCCACAGTTACCGTTCTTCAGCGCCTGACCCGGATATTTCAGCAGAACTTGCAAAAGATCCGTGCGGGGCGTCGCCGGGACGGGGAGTCCGAATATCAAGTTCAGCTCGGTCACCACCGTCGGGTTCTTGTAGAACCCCTGGAACTGCGCTTCGTCTGTGGGTTCGGTGCGGTTCCAGAAGTCCTTGGACGGCGTGTTGATGATGAGTTCGTTCACCAACGGGTTGGCCATACGCGCGACCTGGACGAACGCGCCGCTATTCTTCGTCCGACCCTTGCTCTGCAGCGCTCTCGTGCTCTGGCGGCTGGTGCTGGCATAGACACCGATGGTTGGATTCTTTGTCGCGGTCGCCTCCTTGCGGTCGGAGGTGACCCGGCTGATCGGCAGCTCGATCGCGATGGTGTGGATGTTGAAGCCGCTGAAGCGGTTGACGCCGAACGGATCCACGCCATCATTGGCGTCTTCCGCCTGGGTGAGCGCAGGCACCGGGCGGCGCAGGTTGACGGTGTCGAACACCGCACCGAGATCGATGTAGAAGGTTTCCGCCCGCTGGCCGGCGAAAACGCGGACATCGCCATCCTCGTATACGCCCTGCGACGCCAGGTCTTCATAGTTTGGAATCGTGAACGGGCCGACATTGCTCGGCACCGCCACCAGCTTCTGGCCCTTGAACAGCGGGGTCCGCTTTTTGTTGTCGCGCACCTCGGTTACCGTGTAGGTCTGGCGGCGGGTGATGCCCTCGGAGCCGGCGCCATCGAGCTTGCTGATCCCTTGGAGAGCCGCATTGCCGATGTTGGGGTTTCCGATGAACGGGATCGGACCGGTGAGGGAACCGAGGGCCGGCCGCGTCTCGGTCGAGAATCGAAACTCGTAGACGAGATTTTCCGCCCGGCCGTTGGTGTTGTTGTCGATGTGCAGCCGGTAGAGAACATCATCCGCGAAATTGAAGTAATTCGGCCCGTCGGCCGGATCCTGGCCCGGAACCACGTTCATGATCAGGGTGACGCGCTGGTCGGCGGGTGCTCGGTTCAGGTTAGCCTCGTCATAGCTGACGAAAGCGTAGACGTCCGTGATGTCGGCCGTCGGATCCTGGGCGATCAGCGGCGCCTCACGGTGGCTCGCGCCGAAGGCCGTGGGTGCCAATAACAAGCCCGCGACCCCGGCCATAGCGGCCAGGGTCATCGATTGCAGTTTCATGAAACTCTCCTCCTCTGTTCCAACCCCATAATTGGGTTAGACGATTGGCGCGGCAGGACAGATACGTGGTGCGTGCTGGTTTAGATGCGTACGGTCGCCACGACATCGGATGGCTCAGCGCCCTGGGGTGGTCGCGTGCTACACGTCAGAAGGCGCGCGCCGCCGGCCGGCGAAGTGATCGACGCCCGCGCCCAAGGCCTCGTCGCGGCGGACTGTCGGGCGACCGAGATCGGCGAAGTGATCGCCGGCACGCACCCCGGCCGCACCGACGCTGTGCAGCGCACAGTCTACCGCTCGCTCGGCATTGCGTCGCAAGACCTGGCGGCGGCAGACTTCATTGCTAAGCGCGCGGCAGAGCACAACCGGGGCGTCGAAGTCGCATGGCACTGACCGCTTGTAGACAGCGCAATCTGGATATGTGATACGCCGCTGGTCGACATTTCACCCGGGGCATCCATGGATACCACTCTCTCGGCCGATGCGGCGCAGGCGGTGAGCGCCGCACTGGAGGACCTTGCGCAGAAGCACCACGTGCCCGGCCTGATGTTCGGGCTGGTCGCCGATGGCGCCTTGCGCTGGACCAAGGCGATCGGCCTGGCAGACGTCGAAGCCAAGCGGCCGGTGACGGCGGACACCGCCTTCCGCATCGCCTCGATGACCAAGAACATGACCGCGCTCGCCATCCTGATGCTGCGCGATGCCGGCAAGCTCGCGCTAGATGCGCCGGTCGGCGACTACGTGCCGGAGTTCGCCAAGCTGAAGCTGCCGACCGCCGACAGCAAGCCGGTGTCGCTGCGCGACCTGTTGAACCATTCGGCCGGCCTGGTGACTGACGATCCCTGGGGCGACCGGCAGCTCGGCCTCTTGCCGGCGGACTTCACGCGCCTGATCCAAGCGGGTGCGCTGTTCGCGCAGCCGCCGGGCATCGCCTTCGAATACAGCAACCTCGGCTTCGCCCTGCTCGGCCGCGTCATCACAAATGTGACCGGCAAGCGCTACCAGGACTATATCGCGGAGGCGCTGCTGCGGCCGCTCGGCATGAACGCGACCACGTTCGACTTCTTTGCTGTGCCGGAGATGTGGCGCGCGACCGGCTATCGCTGGGCGCACGAGCGCTGGTTGCCGGAAGCGGCCGAGCCGGACGGCGAGTTCGGCGCGATGGGCGGCCTCGTCACCACCGCGACGGACTACGCGCGCTACGTCGCCTTCCTGCTGTCCGCCTGGCCGCCGCGCGACGACGCCGAGCGCGGTCCGGCCCGCCGCGCCACCGTGCGCGAGCTCGGCCTATCCCACGGCCTGCCGCTGCCGGCCGACACGCGCGCTGCCAAGGGCAAGACCGTCGCGGTGGCGAGCGGCTACGGCTACGGTATGGTGAGCTCGGCCGATCCTGTCCTCGGCCGGACGCTGCACCACCGCGGCGGCCTGCCCGGCTACGGCTCGCACGTGCTGATCGCGCCCGACACCGGCATCGGCCTCTTCACCTTCGCCAACGTCACCTATTTCGAAGCCGACGCAGCCAACGTCGCCGCCGCCCAGGCGCTGCACGACGCCGGCCTGTGGAAGCCGCGCGAGCGCCACGTCTCGCAAGCGCTGGCCGACGCGGTCGCCGCGATCGTGCGTGCCTACGAGGCCGGCACGCTGGACGGCGCCGCGCCGCTGTTCGCAGTGAACCTGTTGCCCGACGAACCGATCGCCGACCGTAATGCCGTGCTGGCGAAGCTGAAGGCGAAACTCGGCGACGGGACCCTCGCGCGCATCGAACCGCAGCACGATCTGGCCGGCAAATTTGTATTGGAGTGCAAGGAGAGCACGCTAACCGGCGCGATCACACTGACACCTGGTCCACGCCCAAACATTCAGACGCTGACGTTCAACGGTGCAGAAGCGAGCAAGGACTGATGCGCGTCGCCACTACGCCGCCAGCCACTTCTTGGGACGCGTCTTTGTGGAATACCACTTGGGCGAGGTCATATGGATACGCCAGTAATGAACAGCAAGCCCCACCGTGGTTGCTGTGGTTAGTCGAGAAGATATAGGAGCATATTTTGACTGCGGCCTGTGCAAGCCAAACTTGCCGCGCATCCACGACCTGAATTCCTCCGAAACCATTACCCAAAGGAAGTCCTCCACAGCCGCCGTACCGATGCCAAATGACTCGAGCGCAACAAGAATCTTGGAAAACTCCCGGGCATCCGAGTTCTGTCTGCGTGCCCACTCAAAGAATATCTCAGGAATGTTGGTGTTCGGTGTCAAGTCGTGGCACTCGCGACACATCAGGAAAAGGTTGCTGGCATGGTCAGTACCACCAAGCGAGCGCGGAGTGATGTGGCAACGCTGAAGAGGAATATTGTTCCAGCACTGTAAGATCTTGTCCCAACCCACGTCGGGGCGCTTAACATCGTACTTGGTGCCGTAGTGGAATCCACACGCCCAGCAAGCCGGACTTCCCCAGTCAATGAGGAAACCCACCTGATCTAGGTGATCTTTCCAGTAATCGAAGATTTGGCTTTTCGATGGGAGGTCATCCTTGAAATGCATTTCGAGGCTCCCAACCACAGTGCAGAGAGACCTGTCGACCCTTCCTTACCCCGAGCGTTGACTGGACTTGAAATGCCTCACTCCCACTCAATCGTCCCCGGCGGCTTCGAGGTGTAGTCGTAGACCACGCGGTTGATGCCACGCACTTCGTTGATGATGCGGGTGGCGACGCGGCCTAAGAACGCCGGCTCGAACGGGTAGAAGTCCGCCGTCATGCCGTCGGTCGAGGTGACGGCGCGCAGGGCGCAGACGTGGTCGTAGGTGCGGCCATCGCCCATCACGCCGACGGTCTTCACCGGCAGCAGCACGGCGAAGGCCTGCCAGATCTTGTCATAAAGGCCGGCCTTGTCGATCTCGTCGAGATAGACCGCGTCGGCCTTGCGCAGGAGGTCGAGCTTCTCGCGCGTGATGTCGCCGGGCACGCGGATGGCAAGGCCCGGGCCGGGGAACGGGTGGCGGCGGATCATGCTCGCCGGCAGGCCGAGCTCGCGGCCGAGCGCGCGCACCTCGTCCTTGAACAGCTCGCGCAGCGGCTCCACCAGCTTCAGCTTCATGCGCTCCGGCAGGCCGCCGACATTGTGGTGGCTCTTGATGGTGACGGAGGGGCCGCCGGTGAAGGAAACGCTCTCGATCACGTCGGGATACAGCGTGCCCTGCGCCAGGAACTCGGCGCCGCCGACCTTGTGCGCCTCCTGGTCGAACACCTCGATGAACAGCTTGCCGATGATCTTGCGCTTCTGCTCGGGGTCGCTGACGCCGGCGAGCTCCCCCAGGAACAGGTCGCTGGCGTCGCGGTGGATCAGCGGGATGTTGTAATGGTCGCGGAACAGGCGCAGCACCTGCTCGGCCTCGCCCTGCCGCAGCAGGCCGTGGTCGACGAAGATGCAGGTGAGTTGGCTGCCGATCGCCTCGTGGATCAGGACCGCCGCGACCGAGGAATCGACGCCGCCGGAGAGGCCGCAGATCACCCTTCCCTTGCCGGCCTGGGCGCGGATCTTGGCGATCTCGCTTTCGCGGAAGGCGCGCATGGTCCAGTCGCCCTTGCAGCCGCAGACCTCGTGCACGAACTGGCGCAGCAGCTTGGCGCCCGCCGGCGTGTGCACCACCTCGGGGTGGAACTGCACGCCGTAGTAATGCCGCGTCTCGTCCGCGATGGCCGCGAACGGCGCGCCCTTGCTCACCGCCACCACGCGGAAGCCGGGCGGGATCGCAGTCACGCGGTCGCCGTGGCTCATCCACACATGGTCCTTGGTACCCTTGGTCCAGAAGCCGTCGAACAGGCCGCACTGCTCGGTGATCTCCAGCTCGGCGCGGCCGAACTCGCGATGCTCGTGCGGCTCCACCTTGCCGCCGAGCTGATGGCACATCGCCTGCTGGCCGTAGCAGATGCCGAACACCGGCAGCTTGGAGTTCCACACCACATCCGGCGCCAGCGGCCCGCCCTCGGCATGCACCGAATGCGGCGACCCGGAGAGGATGATGCCCTTGGGCTTGAACTCGGCGATGCGCTTGGGATCGGCGTTGAAGGGCAGGATCTCGCAATAGACCCCGGCTTCGCGCACCCGCCGCGCGATCAGCTGGGTCACTTGCGAGCCGAAGTCGAGGATGAGGATGCGGTCGGTCATGCTTTCTCCATGGAGCGCTACCCGGCGCCCAGTGCGATGAGTTTAATCAGCGGCCAGCCATAGGCGACGTCAGGGATGTCGTCGTCGAAGCCTTCCGCCATGATCTGCCCGCCGATCTTCTCGTAGAACCGGCGGTAGGCATTGTCGCGATAGGCCCAGAGCATCAGCGCGGTGCGGCCGCGCTCGCGGAAGGTATAGGCGGTCTCCGCCATCAGCAGGCGGCCCAATCCCCTGCCCTGCACATCGAGGCGGCAGTGCAGCGAGTAGATCTCGCAATCATAGCCGGTGAGGCCGCCGGTGCGGATGTCGTGGTCGAGCACGTCGCCGGCATAAACGAAGCCCTGCGCCTTGCCCGCTTCGTCCTCGGCGATCAGCACGACGTTCCTGGCGTCGGCGACGCGCTCTTGCCAGAACGGGATGCGGCGCTCCGGCTGTTTCGCTGCCATCTGTTCCTCGGACACGACATTCGCGTAGGCGATCTCCCAGCCAGCATAGTGGATCTCCGCGATCGCGTGGGCGTCGGCGGCGACGGCGGGGCGGACGGTGAAGGTCATTTCGCCACCTTCACGCGCTCCAGCACCGCGGCGAAGAAGCCGTCGGTGCCGTGCTGCGCCGGCGTGAGGGAGAGCGTGTCCGAAGTTGCGGGGCAATCGCCGCCGACCGCGCCCGGCCACACGTCGCCAACCGGCACCGGCTTGAAATCCGCGTGCGCCGCCAGGAACGCTTCGATCTGCGCCTCGTTCTCCTCCGCCAGCAGCGAGCAGGTCGCGTAGATCAGGCGGCCGCCCGGCTTCACCAGGCGCCAGGCGCTGTCGAGGATGTTGCGCTGGACCTGCTCAAGCTCCGTCACATCCTCGGGCGTCAGCTTCCACTTGGCGTCGGGATTGCGGCGCCAGGTGCCGGTGCCGGTGCAAGGCGCGTCCACCAGCACGCGATCGAAGGTGCCGGCGTGGCGCTTCACCCACTGATCGCGCTCGCTGCTCAAGGCCTTGCGCTCGACATTGTGCACCCCAGCGCGGTTGAAGCGCACCGCCGCGCGGTCGATGCGGCCTTCGAGCACATCGCAGGCGACGATCTTGCCCTTGTTGTGCATCTGCGCGGCGATGGCGAGGGTCTTGCCGCCGGCGCCGGCGCAGAAGTCGGCGACCCGCATGCCGGGCCTGGCATCGGCCAGCAGGGCGACGACCTGCGAGCCCTCGTCCTGCACTTCGATGAGACCGTCCTTGAAACATTGCAGGGTGGCGAGCGGCGGGCGGCCATGGACGCGCAGGCCGACCGGCGAAAGCTGCGTCGGCGCGGCGGTGATGCCTTCGGCCTTCATCGCGGCAATCGCTTCTTCGCGCGTCGCCTTCAGCGTGTTGACGCGCAGATCGGTCGAGGCGGCCGTGATGGCTGCGCGCATCTCCGCAGCCATGCGATCGCCGAAGCGCTTGCGCAGCAGCGGCGCGATCCAGTCGGGATATTCGCCGCGCACATCGGCGGGCTGCTCGCCGTTCTCGATCGCCTTGCCGGCGACGGTCTTGGCGATACGGCGCTCGGCCTCGTCGAGCTTGGGCGGGTGGTAATCCACCCCATCGAACGAACCGGCAATGCGGTCTACGGTCCAATCGTCGAGCAGCGCGAGCGAGGCGATCAGGCGCGCGCGGTCGCGGTCCTGCGGCGCCTGTCCGCTTTTCCAGATCCACCAATCGAGCGCGGCGCGGCGGCGCAGCACCACGTAGGCGCGGTCCAGCACCTCGCGCCGGTCCTTGGCGCCGATGTAGCGACGGTTGCGGAAGAACGCCGCGGTCGCGCGGTCCGCCGGCGCGCTGCCGCCGTGGATCGCGTGCAGCAGGTCGATCGCCGCCTGCAGGCGCGCGCCGGGGGTCATGAGCGCACCGCCTTCGACCAACAATACTCCGTCATGCCAAGCCTTGGGCTTGGCATCCACGAGTTTGCTTGCAACAGCGCGGCCTCATCCAAGGAAACTCGTGGATGGCAAGGCCAAGCCTTGCCATGACGGGAGAGTATGTTGAAACGGAGAGAATCCACCCCAAAACCGACAACCCCGGCCTTCGGCCGGGGGTTCGGTGTTCCGTCGTCAGCGATGTCGCACCGCTCCTGCACGCCGCCTCACATATTCTGCCGGTAGTTCGGCGCTTCGCGGGTGATCTGCACGTCGTGGACGTGGCTCTCCTTCAGCCCCGCGTTGGTGATGCGCACGAAGCGGCACTTGGTCTGCATGTCCGGGATCGTGCCGTTGCCGGTGTAGCCCATCGCCGAACGCAGGCCGCCGACCAGCTGGTAGATCACGGTGCCGGCGGCGCCCTTGTACGGCACGCGGCCTTCGATGCCTTCCGGCACCAGCTTCAGCTGGTCGCCGATCTCTTCCTGGAAATAGCGGTCGGCCGAGCCGCGCGCCATCGCACCCAAGGATCCCATGCCGCGATAGGACTTGTAGGAGCGTCCGTTATAAAGGAACACCTCCCCCGGGCTTTCGTCGGTGCCGGCGAGCAAGGACCCAACCATCACGCAGTCCGCGCCGGCCGCGATCGCCTTGGCGAAGTCGCCGGAGTATTTGATGCCGCCGTCGGCGATCACCGGAATGCCGGCGCGATGCGCGCGCTCGACCGCATCGACCACCGCCGTCAGCTGCGGCACGCCGACGCCCGCGACGATGCGGGTGGTGCAGATCGAGCCCGGTCCGATGCCGACCTTCACTGCGTCCGCCCCGGCGTCGATCAAGGCCTGCGCGCCGTCGGCGGTCGCGATGTTGCCCGCCACCACCTGGCAGTCGTTGGACAGTCGCTTCACCGCATCGATGGCGTTCAGCACGCCCCTCGAATGACCGTGCGCGGTATCGATGACGACCACGTCGACACCGGCATCGAGCAGCGCTTCCGCCCGCCGCAATCCGTCTTCGCCGACGCCGGTGGCCGCGGCGACGCGCAGGCGGCCGTTCTCATCCTTGCAGGCGTGCGGGAAGGCCTGCGCCTTCTCCATGTCCTTGACGGTGATGAGGCCGATGCAGCGATAGGCGTCGTCCACCACCAGCAGCTTCTCGATCCGGTACTGGTGCAGCAGGCGGCGCGCCTCGTCGTGGCCGATGCCGGGCTTGGCCGTGACCAGCTTGTCCTTGGTCATCAGGCTGGCAACCTTCTCGCCCATGTCGGTCGCGAAGCGCACGTCGCGGTTGGTCAGGATGCCGACCAGCTTGCCGTTGCCCTTTTCCACCACCGGGATGCCGGAAATCTCGTGCCGCTTCATGAGGTCGAGCGCGTCGGCCAGCGTCGCTTCCGGATGGATGGTGAGCGGGTTCACCACCATGCCGCTTTCGAAGCGCTTCACCTTGCGCACTTCCTCGGCCTGGCGCGCGATGTCGAGATTCTTGTGGATGACGCCCATGCCGCCATGCTGGGCCATGCAGATCGCCATGCGCGCCTCGGTCACCGTGTCCATGGCGGAGGACATCAGCGGGATGTTGAGGCCGATGCGCTTGGTGAGCTTGGAGCGGGTGTCGGCCTGGGCCGGAAGCACCGAGGAGGCGCCGGGCTCCAGGAGCACGTCGTCGAATGTGAAAGCGTCGCGGATTTGCATGCCAACCCTCTAAGGTTCGGGGCGGCCCACCAGTGGGATCGGGGGCCGGCTTGAGTTGGCGCGCCATCATACAGAGGAAGCGCCCTGCCACAAGGTGATTCGGGCGCTCATTGCGTCGAGGCCGCTATGCGCGGATTGCAGGCGGAAAGAGCAGCGATTTCAGGCGCGTTTGGCTCTGTTTTACCGGCTTTTCGCTAGGCCGCGCCAGTCCTGCAGCAGTTGCAGCGCTTCCTTGTTCTGCCGCCGCTGCGCCACCTCGACGGCGGACTCGGCCCATTCGTTTTCGGCTAAAACCGAGGGGTCGGCGCCGAGGCGCAACAGCACCTCCGCATAGTCCAGGCGATTGTCCATGATCGCCCAATGGAGCGGCGGATAGCCGTTCTCGCCGGGCCCGTTGACATTCGCGCCCAGCTCCACCAGGGCGGTGATTTCCGGAATGGTCGTGAGGCCATAGCGCGACCCGCCGGTGACGGCCGCGGTCAGCGGCGTGACTCCCGTGCGGCTGCGGGCATTCGGATCGCAGCCCAAAGACACCAGCTTCCGCAACACTTCTGCCGACCCAGCCATGTGCGCACAGTCCGTCAGCAGGTTCGAGCCGAAATAGTCTTTCTGCGCGACGCCGGGATCGCGATCGATCAGCGCTAGCAAATCGTCCCAGTGGCCGTCGAGGGCCAGGCGAATCTCGGCCGGCCATTTGGCATCCTCGGTCATCCCCGGAACCCCAGCGCCACCACGTAGATCTCCGCCGAATCGCTGCGGCTCGCCGGCGGCTTCACGTGCTTCACGTCGGCGAAGTCGCGCTTCAGCAGCTTCAGGAGCTCGCCGGTCGCGCCGCCCTGCAGCACCTTGCAGATGAAGACCCCGCCCTCCGCCAGGACATCCTTGGCGAAGTCATAGGCGGTCTCCGCCAGCGCCATGATCTTGAGATGGTCGGTCTGCGAATGGCCGGTGGCGGAGGCCGCCATGTCGCTCAGCACCACGTTGGCGAGGCCGCCGTCGAGCAGGCGCTTCAGCACATCGGGCGCCTCCTCGCTCATGAAATCCATCTGGATCAGGTCGACGCCGGGGATCGGGTCCATCGGCAGCAGGTCGATGCCGATCACCTTGCCGCGCTCGCCAACGCGGTCGACCGCCACCTGGCACCAGCCGCCGGGCGCTGCGCCGAGATCGATCACCCGTGCGCCCTCCTTCAGGACATGGAACTTGTCGTCGAGCTGCAGCAGCTTGAAGGCCGCGCGCGAGCGGTAGCCCTGCTTCTTGGCTTCAGCGACATAAGGATCGTTGAGTTGTCGCTCCAGCCAGCGTGCCGAGGAAACGGTGCGCTTATTGGCGCTTTTCACCCGCACGGTGAGGCCGCGACCGGTGGGCCGCGACACGTTGCGCTCGTGCCCGCCATCACCACCCCGACTGCCACCTTGGCCGCCGCGACCGCTGCTGCGTCTTTGACTCATAGCTGCGTTCCGTTGAGGCCGCGGTGGTAGACATTGTCCGGCGCGGTGCCGGTCATCAGGCTCATGAGAATCCCTTCGCGCACCCCGCGATCGGCGACGCGCAGGCGCCCGATCGGCCACTGCCGGCAGATCGCCGACAGCACGGCGCAGCCCGAGACGACGAGGTCGGAGCGCTCGCTGCCGATGCAGGGGTTGGTGGCGCGCTCGCCGCAATTCTGCTCCGACAGCCGCTTGCTGATGCGCTCGACATCGCCGAACTCCAGGAACGAGCCGTCGACCACCGAGCGGTCGTAGCGCGGAAGGCCCATCTGAATACCGGACAGCGTGGTCACCGTCCCGGAGGTGCCGAGCAGTTGCACCTGGCTGCGCGCGATCAGGCGATGCGCGCCGATCGCCTGCGCGAACGGCGCCAGATTGTCCTGCACCTCCTCGACCATGCGCTCGTAGAATTCGGCGGCGCTTTCGTCTGGCGCGGCTTCGGCGCCGAAACGCTCCGTCAGGGTCACGACCCCGAGCGGGATCGAATGCCAGGCGATGATGCGCGGATGGTGCCCATGCTCGAGATGGATCCAGCCGAGCTCGGTCGAGCCGCCGCCGATGTCGAACACGATGGCATAGGGCCGCGTGCGATCGAGCAGCGGCATGCAGCCGGAGAAGGCGAGCTTCGCCTCTTCCGAGGTGGTGATGATCTCGAGATCGACGCCGGTCTCGGCGCGGGTACGCTCCAGGAACTCGAGACCGTTGGCGGCGCGCCGGCAGGCCTCGGTCGCGACCGAGCGCATCAGGGACACGCTGCGCCGCTGCATCTTGGCGGAGCAGACTTTCAACGCTTCGATGGTGCGATCCATGGCGGCGGCGGATAGGGCGCCACTCTGCGACACGCCCTCGCCCAGGCGGACGATGCGCGAAAAGGCATCGATGACCTGGAACCCGGAACTGCCCTGCCGCGCGATCAGGAGGCGGCAATTGTTGGTTCCCAGATCAAGGGCCGCCATGACTTGCCCGGGCCTGGCGGCGCGTGTCCGAGACAGCGCCTCAGCCCCGTCGGCGGGGGTTCGATCCAGCACTCTTAACTCCTAGCCGGCAGCGTCAAGCCATTGAACATGCTCAAGATTTCCCCCGAGCAGGGCCATCGCGCCAACCTTTCGCAGCGAGTTTACAGGCAGACGGCGGCAAAGTTAAGGCTGGTCGAACGCGCCGATGCCAGCCCGGACAACGAGAAATTCCTCGAGCTCAAGGCGTGGCCAGCAATTTTCCCCAAGTCAGAGGAACGCGACCCCGGCATGCTCCGCCGTCCACGAACCGGGTACAGACAATGATCGACGAAGCCTCCCTCCGCTACCTTGCATCGCCCGCAGCGATCAGCGATCTGCGCGCGCTCAATGCGCTGTTCATCGAGAACTTCGTCAGGAACGACGTCAAATCGCACGATGCGATGTTGCATGCCGATTTCATCTATGTCCGCAGCAACGGCGCGCGCGTGGACCGAGCCACATACCTGAAAAGGTGGGCGACCGGATTCGATCCGCAAGTCATCGTGTACTGGGACGTCCGGGACGAGCTGATCACCCTCGTCGGAAACGTCGCGCTGGTCCGGGCAACGAACAAGGAGATCGTTTGCCGCGACGGCCGGGACGCCGCGGCGATGTCGACCTATACCGACATCTACGTCTATGAGCGCGGCGCCTGGAAATGCATCCAGGCGCAAATCACGCCGGTTGCGCCTGACCAGGAGCCCGGAGACGACACCGTCATCTCGATCTACATCAACGGTGTTCGCACGAAATAGCGCAAGAGCAACACCCTTCCTCCGCCGGCCTCGTGTTGGGCGGGAATCCGGCACGTCTAAGGCTGGTCGGGCGCAACAGGCTGGTTAGCCGGAATTTTCCCCACCTCAATTGCAGAAATGGCCGCGTCGTCATCCAGCGAGACCCGGACATTCGACCCCGCGGCATAGGCGGGAAGGACGAACGCGATGGTCCGAGCGCCCGGCGCAATCCTGTATTCAAGCGCGCGGCCAGGCTCGAAGGCGCCGGTCCTGGGATCGGGCAGCGTGATTTCCAGAGTCGCCCGCTCCTCCGCCGTCACCGACAGCCGCAGACAGGGCAGATACCCCGCTGTGACAGCCCGAATGGCGACGTCGCGCGACGTCGCTTCCTCGCCGCGAATCGCCGCATCGGTCGAGTCAAAAGCGCCGCAATCCTGCGCGCGTTGCATGTTGCGATTCACGATCGCGATCGGGATGTCCGCGTCCCACGCCAGCACGTCTCCTTCCAGCGTCACGAACTTGCGCTCGATCGCATTGATGATCAGCCGGTCGGCCGACAATCCCTTGGCGAGGAGACGGTTGTCCTCACTGAAGGAGAGCATCGTCATCGGATCGGGAAACGCATCTTGGATCTGCCGCCGGATCGCGCCGTAGAACGAGTCATGGATGATCAGAGTCTGGATCGCCGGCCGGCCGTCATCAGGAAGCTTGATCTCCCGAGCCAGGAGCGGCTCGGCCTGCGGCCCTTGTTCCTCGATCGACAGCAGCAGCATTCTCGCGAGGTCCGTCTTTCGGGTCGTGGTCGCAGCCGACCGGCGCGGCGCCGGAATGTGCGCGTTCGGATAGAGCGCAGCCAGCAGCTGGCGCAGCGCAATGGCGCCGCCATACTGCGTCCAGTGGGTGTCCGTCGCGTAATAGAGCTGGATGTCGGGCCGCCGCGCCTTCTCCAGACGCAGAGGCTCCGCATGATCGATGAGGCCCGGCAGCTCTCGGGCGATGAGTCGCCGCAGGGTCGCGCTGTTCTCGACCCGGCACTTCCAATAGCCGCGCATGGTCGCGTTCAGCTGTTCCGGATAGATCGTCGACTTGTCGGGCGACATCGAGAGCACCATGTCGACTCCGGCCGCGCGGCCGATGTCGATCAGCGTCGCAACGGCGCGCAAGCGCCGGGCGGTCTTCTGTTCATTGAGGCACTTGCCGTTGTTGAACTCCGGGCGATAGAACAGCCAGCCATCGTTGCCGGAGACCAGGCGATCGTTGTCGACGAAGCCGACCACCCGATAACCGACCCAGTTGCGCAGCTGGACCGCCAACTGCCGCACGAACGAGCGTTCCAGCACCGCATCGCCGAACTGGTCGAACCGGCCCTTCTTCACGAGCAGGGTCTTGCCGAGCGGCGGAAACTCGGTCTGGAAGCGCCCGTAGCCTTCGACCGCTCCGAACGACAGCAGCGTCGCCACCGGCGCCAGCAGGAACAGGACGAACAAGGCGATGTTGAGATGGACCATGCGCATCGCTGGTCAGAACCGGAAATAGAGGAAGGGGCTGTATTTGCTGGCCAGCACCAGCGCGCCGCTAAACACCAGCGCGCCCGCCGTGTAGGCCAAGTCGAGGCTCGGCCGCGTGGCCGACAGCTCCGCCAGCCGGCGCCCGAACGAGATCTCGCCCGGCAGGAAGAAGATGACCGCGCCGACCGCGAGCGCGGCGGCGGAGTATGGCGTGATTGCGGTACGCTCCGACAGCAGCGCGAACGAGACCGGCTCGAACGGCCACAGCATCGCGGACCAGTGCCCCAGCGCCTCGGTCAGCGTATCGGCGCGGAACAGGACCCAGCCGAACAGCACCACCGGCAGGCAATAGACGTAGCGCAGGAAACCAGCACGCATCGCCTCCAGCGGCGCCCGGAACATGAGGCGCTCGAGCACCAGGAACGCGCCATGGAACAAGCCCCAGGCGAGGAAGGTCCAGGCGGCGCCGTGCCACAGCCCGGTGGCCGCGAACACCAGCAGCAGGTTGCGGTAGGTCGCCAGCGTCCCGCCGCGATTGCCGCCGAGCGGGATGTAGAGATAGTCGCGGAACCAGGAGCTGAGCGTCACGTGCCAGCGGCGCCAGAATTCGGTGATCGAGCGGCTGGCATAAGGCCGGTGGAAGTTCTCGGTGAAGCGAATGCCGAACATCCGCGCCAGGCCGATCGCCATGTCGGAATAGCCGGAGAAATCGAAATAGATCTGCAGCGCGTACGCGGCGGCGCCGATCCAGGAGCTCACGAAATCATGCTCTCCCGCCGGCAGGCCGAAGACGGCATCCGCGACCGGCGCGACATTGTCGGCGATGATCACCTTCTTGGCGAGGCCGTGGGCGAAGCGGGTCGCGCCGGCGGAGAAATCCTCGACAGTGATGCGTGGCTGGATGAAATCCCCGATCACGTCGCGGAACCGCACGATCGGGCCGGCGATCAGGTGCGGGAAGAAGCTCTGATATGCGGCGTAGCGGGTGAAGTGCCGCTCGGCTTTGATCTCGCCGCGCCGCACGTCCATGACATAGGAGATCGCCTGGAACACGAAGAACGAGATGCCGGTTGGAAGGGCGATCCCCTGGGTGACGCGGCTGAGATCGGTGCCGAGCAGCAGGTCCAGGTTCTCCGACACGAAGTGCGCGTATTTGAACCAGAACAACGCCGCGAGGTTGACCAGGATCAGGACCGGCAGCGCGAGGCGCGACTGCGAGCGGCCCAGCCACAGCGCGCCGGCGTAGTTGACGGCAATGATCCCGACCAGGATCAGGGCGCGCGGCCCCTCCGACCAGTAGTAGAAGAACAGGCTGACCAGGAAGACGGCCGCCAGGAAGGCGCGGCGGCGCAGCAGCAGCACGATCGCAAGCGCCGCCGGCAGGAACAGGAACAGGAAATAGGACGACGAAAAGACCAACGGCAGGCGCCCCTCACGCAACCATCGCGCGTTCTAGCAAGATCGATGGATTCGCCGCCACCGCCATTTCATCCGACCGAGGTCGCCGCCAGATGAGCACTGAGATCGAAGCCGCGCGGTCTGATCAGGGACGACAGCCACGATGGGCGGCGAAGCGCGGCGGTCGGCAGAATCGCGAGGCCGGCATAGAAGCTGGCGAGGTCGATTGCACTGGCGGCGCCGACCACCTCCTCGTAGCGCTGCTTGAGCAGCGTGGATGCGGGATCGAGGCAGGTGACGACCACCAGCCCGCTCGGCGGCGCATCGAAAGCGAAAATGCGCAAGTCCGGCCGATAACGCTGCAGGATCCACAACGCCTTCCAGGTGTCGCCCGCCCAGGCGTTGGGATACTGCGCATCGGCGGCGCGCGAGCGGTCGCGCGGATCGCGGCGCGCCATGTGTTCGTCGACTGGCAGGCAGTCGTGCAGCACGATCAGTGAATCCGGCCGGCAATGCGGCTCGATGTTCATGAAGTCGCGCAACGCGAACTCGAAACGATGCATGCCATCGATGAAGGCGAGATCGACCGGCCCGCCGAACAGCGCCGTCGGCTTCTGCGCGGCAAAAAAGGCGTCGCTGGTCATCTCGAACAGATGGCACGCCGGCTTGCCCCCCGGTTTACCCTGGAGCACATCTCGATCCAGACGAAACCGCGGGTCGATGGCGATGCTGGGGCAGCGCGCGATGGCCAGCGTCTTGCCCGCCGCAGTGCCGATCTCGAGATAGGTCCGCGGCCGCTGCAGCGCGTGCAGCCGGCGCAGCAGCTTGAGATAGCCCGCCCCCTCGTGCCGGGGCCGGCTGAACGGACCATCGGGAATGGTGGGCGCGGTCGTCATAGGGGCGCCAAACTAGAAAAGTCGGGGGCCAATTGCTACGGCCCCCATCATTGACTTCCGCCCCGACCCGGCGCTACAACGCCACCGCCGCAGCCACTGGTCTGCGAGGCTTGACCGTGAATTGCCGCCAAGCCAGGAATTCCCAGCTAGATCAGTCGCTTAGTTGGGGGATCGTCTAACGGTAGGACAGCGGACTCTGACTCCGCTAGTCTAGGTTCGAATCCTAGTCCCCCAGCCATTTTCCTCGATTTTAGAGGAGACGCAGCATGGACCGGTTCACCGGCGGTTGCCTGTGCGGCAACGTCCGAATTGTGGCGTCGGGGCTCCCATACCGGGTCGGCCTTTGTCACTGTCTCGACTGCCGCAAGCATCATGGGGCGCTTTTTCACGCGTCCGCGGTGTTCCCTCAGGATGCGGTGACGGTCGATGGCGAGACACGCGACTACGCAGGGCGGTGTTTCTGTCCCCGCTGCGGCTCGTCCGTTTTCTCACGCAGCGCAGACGAAATCGAAGTGAACCTGGGATCCCTGGATGCCCCTGACCAGCTGAGGCCAACCTACGAACTCTGGACCGTCCGCCGCGAGTCCTGGTTGCCGCCGTTTCCGCTCACCAGACGATACGACCGCGATCGTGACGCCACGGGTCGCTCTGAGGAGTAAGTCGCGGCGTGCGCCTGGCGAGATCCGGTCACGCGATCCAGCGCCACGCCATACCACCAAGGACAATGGCGTTCAGGAACGCGATGGCGGGCAGGACCGGGCGCATCAGCTTGTGCCACTTCCGCTGAGCCCAGCCACCGAGATAACCGACCAGCCAGAGCACGGGAAATGTGCCAAGGGTGAACGCCGCCATGCTCATCGATGCCGCCAACGGATTGGAGGTAGCGGCCGCTGCGCCGATCGCGGCATAGAGCAGGCCGCATGGGAGGAACCCCAACACCATGCCGAGGCCGACACCGCGCCAACCCCACGGCCTGGCGAACAGCGGCCTTGCAATACGTCCGAGCTTCGTTCCGATGCCCGCTCCGAACAGGCCGCTCTCCAGCGAGCCGCGCAGGCCGCGGACGGCAAGCACGAGAAACAACAGCGCACCGAGCAGCAGCGCGATCGCGGGGATGAAGCTCAACTGCGGCAGCTGCGACACCAGTTGCAGCGGCAGCGAAAGCAGGACCGCCAGCAGGACGTACGTCAGCGCGCGCCCCGCGTGATACGGCAGCAGCGCGGCGCCGGCCAGCCGTCGCAATTCGCCGCTGCCGACCTGCAGCCGCGCCGTCGTCTCGCCGGTCTGCGCCAGCACGAACGGCCCGCACATTGGGGCGCAATGCGACGCGCTGCCGATCAAGCCCGCCAGGAACATGCTGAGCAGGAGCGGACCATGGCCAATCGCGACTGCCTTGCAATGCGCAAAGGCCAGAGACAGCAGGAGGAGAGGTTCGTCCATGAATGGGGGCCACGTCGGCTCCGCCTAAGGGAGGATATAGGGACGATGGCGGAGCGCGGCCACGCTTTCCAATCGGGAGTGGACTCCAGCAATTTCAATGCGTTGATAATCGAGTGGACATCATTGACCGCAATTGACCGCAATTCGATCTTGGTCGACTTCATGCGATGACCCTGATCGCCGGATGTCCGCTTAGGGTCAGACTCGGACGCAGTGCGCCGTCCTGGACTCGCCGATGGGCTCGCTCGACCCGCTGTTGACCGGACAGAAACGGTCCGACGTTCGCGCTCGCCAGCTGAGGATCAGTGCGGCGCCGCAGGGTCGAACGCGGTCTCGTCGAGCGCAGCGGCCGGAATGATCGCGGTCATGAAGCGATATCCGTTGTTGGCCTTGAAGCGCGCATCCGATTTGACGCGGCGCATGAACTCGCGGTGCTCGTCCTTGCTTCGTCCGACCAGGCACCCCGCGCTCGCCTTGCCGATATCGCCTTTCGGAAGGTCGAAGCCCCAATGCTGATTGATTCCGAAGATGCCGGTATGGCGCTTGTCATGGTCGCGCTTGAAATCCTTGTTGAGGTCGCGGCACACCGTCACGTTCTCGGCCTGGACCAGCGCCTCGTGGGCATTCGGCTTTCCGAGCTTATGCGTGCCGGCGGTCCATGACTTGTATTGGCCGAACTCGATGCGGGCGGCCCCGTCGGGATTCTCGGGGTTCACCGTGAAATGCCGGCCCGGCTCGGTCGTCGCCTCCCATGCAGTCAAGGATGGCTTGCCATCCTTGCCGACCACGATCAACAGGCGCGCGTCATTGAAGGAATTGGGTGCGTTGTCGTTGAGAACGCCGTCGGGACCGGCCCCTTCGACATAGACGATGTTCAGGCAGGCGGGATGGCGGCAGATCCAATAACGCCGCCGCTGCAGGGCGCGAAGAACCTTCGATGCGAAGTTGCCGTCGAGCACCAGCGGAAACGTCTCGGCAATGTCCGCGGCGAGCAGCGCCTGCGCGATCTCCCTGGTGAGATTGCCGGGCGCCTCAAGCTTGCGCGCCGCGGCAAATTCGTTCAGCGCCCATCCGCTCACGGTACCGAACTTGCCGTCGGCCGGCGGATCCAGCAACCCGGCAAGGCCAAGCCGCTCCTGGATATCGCGTGCGAGCTCGACATCCGCTGATATGCCGTTGAACTCAATCGGCCACTTTGCCTGCGACGATTGAAGACGCTCCTGAAGGCGCATCGTCAACTCCCCTCGCTATCGAGAAGGCCCTTCACAATATGCCTACATCAATCGGAACACAACCAATTGGCGTTAAATGCGACCCGGCGCTCTACTGTCCGTCCGACATCCGTCCGTAGCGATCCTCGAAGCGCTGGATGTCGTCCTCGCCGAGATAGCGCCCGGTCTGCACTTCGATGACGATCAGCGGTACGTCGCCGGCATTCTCCAAGCGATGCTTGGCGCCGGCAGGAATATAGGTCGACTGGTCGCGCACAAGCGTAATGGTCTCCTCATCCTTGGTCACGCGCGCCTCGCCCTCGACCACCACCCAGTGCTCGCTCCGGTGCTGGTGCATCTGCAGCGAGATGCAGGCGCCCGGCTTCACCGACAGCCGCTTGATCTTGTGGTGCGCGCTCTCCTCCAGCACGGTGAAGCTGCCCCACGGGCGATGCACCGTGCGGTGCAGCTTTTGCGCCTCGTGGCCTTCGGCGCGCAGGCGGTCGGTGATGCGCTTCACGTCCTGGGCGCGGCTGGCATGCGCGACCAGCAGCGCATCCTCGGTGTCGACGATCAGCAGGTCCTCGACGCCGACCGCGGCGGTCAGGCGATGCGCGCTCTGGATGAAGGTGTTGCGCGTGTCGAGCGCCAGCGCGCGCCCGACGATGCGGTTGCCGTCGGTGTCCGGCGCGGTCAGCTCGCTGACCGCGCGCCACGATCCGATGTCGCTCCATTCGAAGCTCGCCGGCACCATCGCGACGCGCTGCGAGCGCTCGATCACCGCGTAGTCGACTGAGATGTCGGCGAGCGCGCCGAAGCTGTCGAGGCTGAGCTCGATGCTGCGCGAGGCGGGATCGATCCGCGCCTTGCGGTCGCGCGCGGCGGCCCAGGCCGCAGCCGCGCCGGCGGCGAGCGCCGGCTGGTGGGCTTCCAGCTCTTCCAGATAGAGGCCGGCGCGCATGCAGAAGATGCCGGAATTCCAGTAGTGCGCGCCATCGAGGATGTAGTTGGCGGCAAGGTCCGGCGCCGGCTTCTCCTTGAACTTGCGGGTGGCGAACCCGCCGCCGACCGGGCGTTCGCGATTGATCTCGATATAGCCGTAGCCGCTCTCGGGATAAGCCGGCCGGATGCCGAAGGTCGCAATCCATCCTTCGTGCGCCAGCGCGACGGCGGCATCGACATCGTTCTGGAACGCGTCCTGCGGCACGATCAGATGATCGGCCGCGATCGCCAGCAGCACCGTATCGTCGCCCCAGCGCTCGCGCGCGAACCACGCCGCCATCGCGATCGCGGGCGCGGTGTTGCGCCCCGCCGGCTCCAGGATCGAATGCAACGCGCAGGCCGCGCCGCTGGCGGCGTATTCGTCGTGACACTGAAAGGCATAGTCCTGGTTGGTGACCAGCAGCATGTCGGGGGTGCCGTGGAGCGCGCCGGCGCGCTCGAATGCAGCGCACAGCAAGGTGCGTCCATTGGGCAGGCGCAGGAACGGCTTCGGATAGAGCGCACGCGACACCGGCCAGAGCCGGCTGCCAGCGCCGCCAGAAAGAATGACCGGAAGGACCGTCACGTCGGTCGCGCCCCGCTAGATTGAAGTCCCCGTTAGAAGGAAGTCCTAGTACTCCCTCCGCCCAGTGCCGTCAATCTGACCGCAGGGATATCAAGGACACGCCATGCTTGTGCCGACGCCCGTGCGCGTGTTAAGGCCCATCGGACCGCGGGGATAGGAAATCATGGCTCAGAAGATCGCGTTCATCACCGGCATCACCGGACAGGACGGTTCCTATCTCGCCGAGCTGTTGCTGGCGCAGAACTACCGCGTGCACGGCCTCGTGCGCCGCGCCTCGAGCAGCAACACCGCCCGCATCCAGCACCTGCTCGATTCCGGCGCGGAGCGCGACGGCTCGCTCACCTTGCATCACGGCGACATGACCGACACCACGGCCCTGACCCGCCTGGTCGAGCGCATCCGCCCCGACGAGATCTACAACCTCGCAGCGCAAAGCCACGTCGCGGTCAGCTTCGATTCCGCCGACTACACCGCCAACGTCGACGCGCTCGGCACGCTCCGGCTGCTGGAGGCGCTGCGCACCGCCGGCCTTACCCAGACCTGTCGGTTCTATCAGGCGTCGACCTCGGAGCTCTATGGCCTGGTACAGGAAACGCCGCAGCGCGAGACCACGCCGTTCCATCCGCGCAGCCCCTACGCCGTCGCCAAGCTTTACGCCTATTGGATCGTGCGCAACTACCGCGAGGCGCACGGGCTGCACGGCTCCAACGGCATCCTGTTCAACCACGAGAGCCCGCGGCGCGGCGAGATGTTCGTGACGCGCAAGATCACCCTGGCGGTCGGCCGAATCGCGCACGGGTCGCGGCAGCCGTTGCAGCTCGGCAATCTCGACGCCAGCCGGGACTGGGGCCATGCGCGCGATTTCGTCGCCGGCATGCACCTCATCCTGCAGCAGGCAAAGCCTGACGACTATGTGCTGGCGACCGGGGAGACCCATACCATCCGCAAGTTCGTCGAACTCGCCTTCGGCCACATCGGCCGCGCCATTGTGTGGCAGGGCAAGGGCGACGCAGAAAAGGGACTCGATTCCAAGACGGGGGAGATTCTGGTGGAGGTCGATCCGAAATTCTACCGTCCGGCCGAGGTGCAGTTTCTGCTTGGCGATGCCAGCAAGGCGCGGCGTGAGCTCGGCTGGTCGCCCACGACGTCGTTCGCCCAGCTGGTCGAGGAGATGGTGACGGCGGACGTGGCGCGGAACGCGTGAATTGAATCCGCGACCGAGCATGTGACGCCCGAGCTGCTCCAAGCCGCTGACCCTGAGACCGCTCGATGCTCCTCTTCTGCGCCCACATCAGCACTGCCAGGATCATAGATCGACGGAGCGTCGCATGCCGCCGCACTTTGTAGTGATGGGCGTCCCACGCTCCGGCACCTCGGCGTTGGCGCAGGCGCTGAACCTTCACCCCGAGATCATGTGCGGCGTCGAATATATCGGTGTCCTCAAGAATGCCGGCAAGGTCGACCTGCCGGCGGCATTCGAGGATCCCGGCATCACGCGTCCGCTCGGCGACGAAACCCGCGCCTTGTATCTCGAGAAGAAGTCCGCGGCGCGGCTCTTCGGCGACAAGAATCCCTGGTACTATCATGATCTTCCCCACCTCAATCTTGCAGTTCCCGCCTGCAAGAAGGTCTGCATCTATCGAAGGAAGCTGGGGTTCTGGCAGTCGTGGAATGTACGCGCCGCCAACAAGGGCGACCTCCATTGGGCCCGCGGCCAGACCGGATTCTTCGGACTTCTGGAGCTGATCTGCCTGTTGAACAGGCTCGCCGATGTGGATGGCAGCGGCGAGGTGCTGATGATCGACTATGACGCTGTGTTCTTCGAGGATCCAAGCATTATCGAGCGGCTTTACGCGTATCTCGGCGCTGGACCCGACGAGCACGCGGTGGTCGCTTTCAAGGACCGAATATTTTCTCGCACCGACAAGGCTCGGGATCACGTGGTCGACGAAGCGCGCGCCGTCTACGATCAGCTTGGCTTGGCCGAGATGGAAGCCAGAATATTCGTTCGCCCCTTTCTTACCAATTTGGAAGCCGCCGGGATCCTGCGCGATTGCTGTGACGCCATCCGTTCATTGGCGCCAACCGTCATCCGTGAGCAGATATCGACGATGCGGGAAGCGGAGCTGCTGTATTTCAGGGAAGCCAGAAGAATGCGCGTCACACTCCGGCATTTCGGTATCAAGACCGGGCCACTGCTCAGGCCCGACAGCAGGCCTCGAACACCGCCTCAACACCAAGCCATCGCGCCATCCCGCAAGAATGTCGTATTCCTGACCACCTACCCGCTCGCGGCGCCCCGTCATGGCGGACAGATTCGCAGTGTCCAACTCGTCGCAGCACTCAGGAGGCTCGGGCTCAACGTGGTGACCGCCGCATGCGTCGACCCGCATGCCTATCCGGCCGGCGAGTGGGGGCCGAACGATGTGGAGTTTCCATTGGAAAGTCCGCTGCGCGTCATCGACGGCACTCCGGTTCCGTTTGCCGGCGACTACATGAGCGGCGTACACGCCGCCAAAGATGAACAGGCCTATCAGCGCATTCTTGCTGCCGTCCCGGCGCAGATCGATCTGCTGTTCCTCGAACAACCTTGGATGCTGCCGGTCGCGCAAAGGCTCCGCCGCGATCGCGGAGCTGGCCTTCTGGTGTACGATTCGCAGAACAACGAGAGCGCGTTGAAGGCGCCGATCTTGCGCAAGTTCCATTCAAAGGTCGCCGATCCACTCCTGGATGCAATCGCCGAGCGGGAACGGGCGGCTTGCCGGGAGGCCGACCTGGTGTTCGCGGTCAATGCTGTGGATCAGGCCGCGCTCTCGCGCCACGGCGGCGTACCCGTGCAATTGGCCCCAAACGGTGTCGAGCCGTGGGAAGCTAGTGCTGCCGACCTTGAGAAATGGCGGCGCCAGGCAGAGGCAACCGCGTTCGCCCTCTACGTGGCCAGCGCGCATCCCCCGAACTATCTGGGCTTCTTCGACGTGTTGACGGACCATGTCGGATTCCTGGCGCCAGATCAGGCCATATTGGTCGCCGGCGGCGCGTCCGATCAGATCGCTCGGTTATTGAAAGGGCGGCAATACGAAGGGCTCAGCCGGTCCAGGCTTCGTCTGGTTGGTGTGCTGCACCCGGCGGACCTGGCGGCGATCAAGCAACTGGCCCAGGCGTTCGTGTTGCCGATCCTGGACGGAAGCGGATCGAACCTGAAGACTGCCGAGGCCCTGTTCTCCGGCAAATGGGTAGTGGGCACGCCCACCGCATTTCGCGGATTCGAGCGTTTCATGTCGATGCCTCACGTCATGATCGCGGGGCCAGGTCGCGACTTCGGCGCGGCCCTCAGAAAAGCCATGTCGGCTCCGCCCCCAATGCTCACCGCGCAGGACCGGCAGACCTTGCTCGAGCTGACGTGGCAGGAAACCTTGGCTCCCATGACCGCCGCCATCCGCGCGGCACTCACCAACGCTCCGGCCAGGCCATGATCGACGGCAGCCCACTCGACAATACACGCGATGCCGCAGATCACGTGCCGGCCGGCACCGTCTGGGTCAACATGACGACGCTCCTGCGCTGGCGGCGGCCGGCGGTCGGAGTCGTCCGGGTCGAACAGCGGCTGGCGCGCTGGATCCTCGCGCATGACGAACACGTCCGGTTCTGTCGCTATGACCAGGCTACGCGCACCGTCGTCGAGGTAGACCGTCAGCAGGTTGCCGCGCAAACCGCCTTGCTTGAGCAGATTGGCCGCACCCCACCGCAGGCGCCAAAGGTCAAGAAGCCGAAAGCCAAGAAGAAGAGGAATGCCCTCGGGAAGATCCTGCGGCGCATCGGCAAGGCGGCGGGTCGAGCCGCAGGAATGCTCGGGCCGTTGCTCTCTCGCGTCGAGACCAACGTCTCTGCAACCCCGCGCGCCGGGCAGAATACGGCGCCGCCATCGCCGTCCCCGCTCCGGAGCGGGGACGTTTACGTCTCGCTTGGCAGCGACTGGAACGACAACGATCTGGGCCAGTTGTACGAACGAAAGCAGCGCGACGGCTTCAAGGTCTTGGGCACCTGCTACGATATGATCCCGATGAAATTTCCGCACCTGACGATCCCTGACACCGAGCAACGGTTTCCAAAGCACGTCGCCAACCTGGCATGGGTTGCCGATCATGTGCTGTGCATCTCCAGGTGTTCCCAGCAGGACTTCATCGAGATTACGACTCTCTTGCAGAGCCCGACGCCCGAAACCAGCGTGATCCGCCTGGGAAGCGACCTGTCACAGGCCACCCGGCATCCAGCCGGCGCGGCGCAGGGCGGGTGGACGGACGGCAACAACGCGGTCGCCGATGCCGCCGCCTCGCCTTTCGTGCTGTTTGTGTCGACGATCGAACGCCGCAAGAATCACGATATCCTGTACCGAGCCTGGCTGCGTTTGATCGAAGCAGGCTGCACGATTCCGAATCTGGTGTTCGTCGGCATGCGAGGATGGGGCGTCGACGACTTGCTCTCCGATCTGGCGCGGGACTGGCGCATCCGCGGCCGAATCTATGTTCTGCAGACCGTGTCCGATACCGAATTGGCGATGCTTTATGACCGCTGCCTTTATACCGTCTACCCCTCGCTGTACGAGGGCTGGGGGCTTCCGGTTCACGAAAGCTTTGAGTTCGGCAAGTTCTGCCTCTGCTCCAATGGGGGAAGTCTGCCCGAGGCCGGAGGTGATCTGGCGGAGTATCTTGACCCGTGGGACCTCAATGCCTGGGTCGAGAGAATCCGATACTTCGCCGACCACCCGGACGAGATCGAGAAAAGGAACCAGATGATAGCGCGGCAGTTCCGCCCGCATTCGTGGCACGACACGTCGCGATCCATCATGCTGAAAGCCCAGGAGCTTGCCCAGGCGGACTCGCGGCGCATGACCTGATCCTGGCGCTTCCCGCGTTCCGGCTTGGAGGCTCAGCCGTACCTTCGGAGGAATACGCCCATGCAGCGCGCCATCGCACATACCGAAGTCATACAGTCGCTTCGCCGGGCGGGGATCGTTCCAGACTTCGAGGCGGTTCTTGAATCGACCTATCGGCGTCTCATCAGACCGGGCGACACGGTGATCGACGTCGGCGCGCACCACGCGCGCCACACGTTGGTCTTTGCGGAACTGGTCGGGTCGGGCGGCTCGGTTCATGCCTTTGAACCTCTGCCGAATATCTTTGCGTGGCTGCAGGCCAGGCATCTGCCTTCGCAGATCAGGATATATCCGTTTGCGCTTGGCGCGGATGACGGCCTGGCGGAATTCGTGCACGCGAAGGGAACGCCCGCGGAAAGCGGCTTGAAGAGGCGCGCTTCATACAACAGGCCGGACCTGGTGACACCAGAAACGATGACGGTCGAGCTGCGCCGGCTCGACGCGTTCGTCGACCGGATTCGGGATGTTCGCTACATCAAGATGGACATCGAGGGCGGCGAGGTAGATTGCCTGCGCGGCGCCGCCCGCCTGATCGCGCGGGACCGACCCTACATCAGCGCCGAGTACGGCATGGCGACATACGAGCCCTACGGCCACACCGTGCGCACCCTTCTGGCCCAGGCGGATTCCATGGGCTACGTCGTCGGCGACCTGTTCGGGGCAGCGGTCGAGGACCCGGAAGCCTGGATGCGGATCTGCGATCGCGGCATGTGGGACTGGTATCTGGTGCCCAGGGAACGCCTTGCCGAATGGACCGCAAGTCTCGCCGAGCGGTGAGCGGTGCCTGAGCGACCATCGCCGCTGGCTGACGCGACAGCCGTGCTCAACCATCGGCTCGATCGCGACGGCGGTGCACCACGCCAAGGATTCACCGGTCACCGCGCGCACTCCGCATGGCACTTTCACAACGGTAGGCCGCGACGGTGGTCCCCACGCGGCCGGTTGCCGCCGGCTCGAACGCAGTGATGTTCGTCACGAGCTGGAGCACGAGTCACTGCGAACTATCGCATCGCTATGCTAAGCTTTGGCAGAGGGGTGCGAACAGAGTGATGAGCTCGCAATGATCCCGGAATGAGCAACGACAGGCTTGGTGCTGCGCGCACGCGTGAATGCCGGTTGGCGCTGATTTCCTTTGCTCCCCGCACAGGACTCCATTCTCTCATCTGCGATGATGGTCCGACGTGCCGACGCCGCAGTTCCAGGCTGCAGTTCGTCCGATGAGTGTTCCCACCGACTGGATTCCTGCACGCAGCTTCACGCCCGACAGATTGTCGGGATTGATCTGCCGAGGCCTTGGCACCGTCGCGCCGACCGCGGCACGCCGCTACCTCGATGCCGTGATCCGCGCGCGCGTGAGCCGCGCGCGCGAAGAGCCGAGCGCAGGTGGCCCGCCCGTTTCGATCCTCGGCGGCTTCGAGCTCAACATCGGCGTGGCGCGCGCGGCGCAGATTCTGCGCGCCGGCCTGGAGGCTTCGGGTGTGCCGGTCCATCCGATGGACTGCAGCCCCGTGCTGCGCCCGATAGCTGGCCCGGCGCAGCCTCGGGCGGCGGCGCCCGCCAGCGGCACCATGGTGTTCTGTGTCAACCCGCCGCAAATGGTGCCGCTGCTCAGCCACTTCGGCCCGCGCATCTGCCGCGGCAAGCGCCTGGTGGGCTATTGGTGGTGGGAGCTGGACCGCATTCCGCGCGCCTGGCTGCCTTGGGCCGCGTTGATGGACGAGATCTGGGTGTCCTCGCGCTTCGTCCATGACACCTTCTCGCGCGGCCTGCCGGGCAAGAAGACCGTCCGCTATGTGCCGCTGCCCGTTCCCGAGCCGGTGGCCTCATCGCTCGGCCGTGTCGATTTCGGGCTGCCGGAGCAGCCCTTTACCGTGCTGGCGCCGTTCGACCTGTCCTCGCACTGGGCGCGCAAGAACCCGATGGGCGCTATCGCCGCTTTCCGCCGCGCCTTCCCGAGTGCCAACGAGGCCCAGCTGGTGCTCAAGGTCAGCGGCGCGGACCAGCACCCAGCACACGTGGAGCGGCTGCGCGGATTGACGGCGGAAATGCCGAATGTCCGCATCATCGATCGCAATCTCCCGCCGCGCGACCTGGCGGCGCTGGTCCGCTGCACCGACGTCCTGCTCTCGCTGCACCGCGCCGAAGGCTTCGGCCTTTTCATCGCGGAGGCGATGTGGCTCGGCACCGCCATCGTCGCGACCGGCTGGTCGGGGGTGATGGACATGCTGGATCCGGACAACGCCCTGCTGGTCGCGTTCGACAAGGTCCCGGTGCAGCCCGCCGAATACGCGTCGGTGCCGCCCGGCGCCCAATGGGCGGAGCCGGACATCGGCCACGCGGCCGACTGCCTGAGACGGCTGGCGAACGATGCCGGCCTCAGGGCCCGGCTCCGCACCAAGGCGCGCGAGCGGGCGGAACGCCAGTTCAGCCTGGACCGGTTTCGCGCGGTCGTGGCCGATCTCTTGCCGAGGTAGCGAGGACTCCAAAGAAAAGAGCGGCGTGGCGACGCTCGGGAAGCGTCCGGTGCCACGCCGCTGTGGACAGGGAGGAAATCGAGATGGGTACGCCGTTCTCTTACGCCGTTATGCGGCCGATGCCGCCGGCACGAACTGCATGATCCTCGGCGTCTCGGCCTCGAGCAGCTGACGGGTGTCGTCGCGGCTGATGCCAACCCAGCAGTGGGAGATGCCGGAGCTGTTCTCGATCATGGCGCGCTGATTCGTAGCCAGCGCGACGTTGTTGAAAGGACCAACCTGGACGCGCTTCGGCGTCGCGCCCGAATTGATCGAGTAGTTAACGTAGAACTCGAGCATGCCTCGCTCCATCTGTTACCCAAGAGAAAGCCGGTGTCGTGAATCCTGGGGAGCGAGCCGCATTCCGTCAACAGTCGCGCGCACACTGACGTATGCGCTAGCCGTTTGGAACCTATGCGCAGAGGGACGTTCATTAAGGTTACCACCCCAGCTATTCCGCGGCTTTGCGGGCAAGGTGTGATGGCCGTCAAGGAATCGCGTCCTCGTTTTCACAAATGCTTGATGCGGTTTTTCAGCGACTGTTGCGCAAATGCCAAGCGACTCTGGCTCACAAGACGGCTGATTCGTATGGTTAATTTGGTCTCTACCGCGCGAGTCGCCGACAGCGAAATTCGCGCTTTCGTGGTTTACGGCGCTTAACCGAACTGGAAGCCGGAGACAGCCTTGCCGATGATGCGATCGCTGTAGGTCCGCTGCCCGCGGTCACCGTGCGCGGCCCCCGCGACCACGAACAGGGGCGCCAGATGCTCCGCGCGCGGGTGGCAGAACAGCGCATCGGGCGCGGCCGACCAGGATGCCAGAGCGCGCGACCGCTCGGCTTCGTCCGGTTCCTCGACCGCCCCGGCCAGCCAGTCGTCGAAGCGCTGGGCCGCATCGATGACCCGTGGGTCGGTCGATCCAAAGACGCGCAGGTTGTGGAAGCTCATGCCGCTGCCCACGATCAGCACGCCTTCGTCGCGCAGCGGCGCCAGCGCGCGGCCGACGGCGAGGTGTGCCGCCGGGTCGAGATCCTGGCGCAGCGACAACTGCACCACCGGAATGTCGGCCTCGGGGTAGACCAGCAGGAACGGCACGAACACGCCGTGATCCAGCCCGCGCTCCGCCTCCTCGCCGCTATCGATGCCCGCGGCTGCCAGCAGATGGCGCACGCGCTTGGCGAGTTCCGGGGATCCCGGCGCCGGATAGCGGAGGCGATAGGTGTGCTCCGGAAAGCCGTAATAGTCGAACAGCAGCGGCGGATTGCGCCCGACATGGACGGTCGGCTGTGCTTCCTCCCAGTGGCCCGAGATCACCAGGATCGCCGTCGGCCTTTGCCCGATGGACGCCGCGATGCCGCGCAGATAGGCCGCCATGCGGTCCCAAGTACCTTTGGGCCCGATCCCCTCTTCCATGAAAAAGCAGGGACCGCCGCCATGGGGAATGAACAAGGTCGGTAGGCGCTGGGGACTCATGGCGGCGGCCTTTCTCAATGCCCGGCCAGCAAGGCCGCGCGCTGCTCGGTCAGGAACGCGCGCACCGACGTCGGTTCGCGCCCGGTCAGTTCCTGCACCGTCGGCGCATTGATCGCATGGTAGCCGCGCGCTGCGTCGATGTCGAAAGCGACCAGCGCCTCGACCAGGAACGGCGGCAGGCCGGCGCCGGTCAGTCCCTTGCGCAGATTGTCCGGCGACACCGGGATATGCGTGACTTTCCTGCCCGTGACCTCACTGGCGATGGCGGCGATCTCGTCCTGGGTCACCGGCGCGGGTCCGGTGACGTCCAACACCTGCTTGCCGGTGACCTTGAGCAGCGCGGCAGCGGCTGTCTGCGCGCAATCCTCGCGCGTCACGTAGCTGCGCCCGGCCGCGCCGGTCGCCGTGAATAGCTGCCCAGTCGCAACCGCATGCGGCAGACCCATCAGCAGCAGGTCGGTGTAGAGGTGGTCGCGCAGGATGGTCCAATCGAGCCGGCTGCCGATCAGCGCCTGCTCGGTCCAGAAGTGATCGTTGATCAGCGAGCCCGCGGGCGTCGGGCGGGTCGCCGGCGCGGACGTATAGACGACGTGCTTCACCCCCGCCTTCTCCGCCGCCGCGACCGCCGCGCGATGCTGGGCCAAGCGCTTGCCCGGCGTCGCCAATTCGTCGGTGCTGACCAGCAGCAGCCGGCCGGCGCCGCTGAAGGCATCGGTCAACGCGGCGGAATCACTGAAGTCGGCTTTGCGAACCTCGACGCCCTGCTGGGCGAACTCCGCCAGCTTGTCCGGATTGCGGGTGGTTGCGATCAGCTTGCCGGGCTTGGATTGCACCAGGAGTTCGAGCACCCGCCGGCCGAGCTGGCCGCCGGCGCCGGTCACGAGAAAGGTCTGAGCCATGGATCATCTCCGATGACATGGTATAGATAAGGAACCATGGCTAAAATAGAGACCAACCGTGAGCCGGCAAGAAGGCAGGTTCACGGCCCTTGGTTACACGGAAGGAACCAGCGATGAGCAAGGCGGCCCGCGAGATCTCGGAAGGCCTGCGCCAATGGCGCGCCGAAGGCGAGTCCGGCGATCTCAGCCAATGCCCGGTGCGCGGCGTGCTCGACCGGATCGGCGACAAGTGGAGCACGCTCATCATTATCACGCTGGCGGAGCAGCCGCTGCGCTTCGGGCAGCTGCGGCGCACCATCCCCGACATCTCGCAGCGCATGCTGACGCAAACCCTGCGCGACCTGCAGCGCGACGGATTGATCAGCCGCCACGTCTTCCCGACCCAGCCGCCGAGCGTCGAGTACCGCCTGACCGCCATGGGGCAATCGCTGCTGGAGCCGCTGGCCGCGCTGGTGCGCTGGGCCGACACCCACTACGGCGCGATCCGCGGCGCGCGTTCCGAATACGATCAGCAGGCGGCTTGATCAGTCGATCCGCGGCGATTGCGTGATCGCAACAGGCCCTGTGAATTGCGTGAGCGCGGTGCGCAACAGCGGCGCATCGTAGCGATCGCCGTTGGCGCGGAACTGTGCGGGTAGCGCCCACCAGGGCAGCGCCGGTCGCTCATGATGAACGCGATGCATGTTCATGTTGAGGATCAGCATCCGCAGCGGCGTGGGCAGCCACAGATTGCGCGCAAAGTCGGGCCGGTCGATCGGCGTGCCGAAATGGTAGACGTTGTCGAACACCGAGATCAGCACGCCCCGCGCAAACAGGAACGCCACCAGCATCGGCCAATGTTCGCCGAAGGCGATTGCCGAGCAGGCAATCAACGCCCACGCGAGGCACACGTCCAGGCGGATGAGGCGCAGGCGTCTTGGATCAAGGAACAGCCGATGTGCAGCGACGCGAATCGCCGACAGCGCGGGATGATCGCCGCGATAGACTCGATCGATCACGCGTCGGATCGCGGCGCGCGGCAAACAGCAACCGAGCGACGCGGCCAGCTCCGCCAGATAGAGCCCCCATATCAGCGTCCCGAGGAATTCGATGCGCGCCTTCAGACGAGGCGTGACCGAAGGATCGTACATATCGGGCCGGTCAATCGGATTGCGATTGTACTGGTGATGCATCAGGTGCCCGAAGCGCAGCACGTGGAATGACGAACCGAGCAGCACCGCCATGATGCGGCCGGCCCGCAGGTTGCGCTGGCGATCTTGGTGAAACCCGCCATGGATCGCCTCGTGGTGGAGCGCCCAGAAGAAATTGGTCAGCAGCGCGACCGGGACCAGCAGCCAGCCCCAGTTTGCGTCGAGCGGCAGCAGCCATACCGGAAGGACGATCAGTCCGCCGATAGTCAGGCTCGCCATTGCGATGAGCAGCACCAGGTTGACCTGGTGGTACCGCGCCGTGTCACGTGTCCGATGCAGACCCAAACCCGAAATCCTCGTCCCGCTGTGCGCCCTCAGCTATGGCATGGCAGCAACAGCTGCCGCCAAAGAACTAGGGGGCGTGCCCGCCGTCAATACATTCTTTACCCAGAAATAGGAAACAAGAGGCGTCGGGTCACGTGCTCGACAATCGGTTGGAACGACCCAGGGTCGTTCCCGGGAAACATCCGCAGCGCGCCAGCGCGCTGTTGGGGGGTGAGATCAGGCGCTCCGCGGGAAACTGCGGAGCGCCGCTCATTTTCCAGGGTGTTCCGACTCCGCTTCCAGGAGCGGCTGCCGTTACAGCGCCTTGGCGCCGGCTTCGGCCACCTGGCCGTCCTGGTTCGAGCGCATGCCCGAGACGCCGATCGCGCCGACGATCTTGCCGTCTGCGATCAGCGGCACGCCGCCTTCCAGCGGCACCGCGCCCGGCGTCGCCAGCATGCGCAGATTGAGCCCGCCCTGCGCTACCGCCTCTTCGATCGCCTTGGTCGGGCGCTTGAAATTGACCGCGCAGCGCGCCTTTTCCTGGGCGATCACCACACTGCCGTGCTGGGCATGATCGAAGCTGTGCAGCATCACCAGATGCCCGCCGCTGTCGACGATGGCGATCACCATCGGCCAGTCGTTGGCGAGCGCCTCGGCCTCGGCCGCCGCCATCACGCCCCTGGCCTGCTCAAGGGAAATCGGCGCGCCATACTCCAGCGGGCGCGCAACGGCACTCTTCGACATGGGTCGTGATCCTTCCAAAGCCTGCGCGACGCTCGTGCGCGCCAGTATAGAACGCGGAGCGCGCCGCTTGGGAAGCGATCGCCGTCAGCTCAACATAAACCAGGCCACAAAGCCCGCGATCATGATGGCGACGCCGACCCAGAGCAGCACGCCAATGCGCTCCAGCTTGCCCCACTTGGCGGGTGCATCCGGCGCAGGCTTGCGCCCCGCAACGATGTCGAGTGCTTGCTGCATGTTCTGGCTTCTGGCCATGGCGGTTCCCTCAAGGTGCGGGATCGAGGGCGGAGGCAGCACCGCCGGATCGCCTGGGAGGCGATCATTGCACCAAGGGTCGACGCTAGGCCGCCTTCATTAAGAAGACCTGAGTGTTCATGGTGCAATTAAGGATAGGGGCGCCCGTGCAGCGGGCGCGCGATCCTAGGTGTGACGAGGCGGGCGGGTTCAGGCGAAGGTGGCGAGCACCGCAAGGGCGATGATGGAAATGCCGATGGCAATCCACAGCGGCGTGCTGAAACGCTCGAGCGGACTATGCTTGGTGGCGCGGGCCGCGGAGACAACGGGCTTGGGGCCGGCGACCAGGCCGGAATCGTGCGGAATATCGTGGCTTGCAGTCATCGAACTTCCCTCTGGTGCCGACTGCCCCGTCCCCACGGGCGCCGCGACGATCGCAAATGGCGACCATCCCCACCGGCCGGCGATGCTAGGGCAACTTGATTAAGGATTTCTGAGCGGCGCTAGGACGCGACGACCATCAAGCTCGACGTCGCAGACGCATAAAGTTTGCCTGCAATGTCGGTGAGCTTGGCTTCGGTGAAGGCAGCGCGGCGGCCGATCGAGACGATCCTGCCTTCGGCGCGCACCGGCCCCGTGTCCTCGGTCATGGCCCTGTGATAGGCGACCTTTAGCTCAAGTGTGGTGCACATCTGGCCGGGCGCCATCTTGGACTGGGCGGCGTAGCCGCAGGCATTGTCGAGGATCGCGGCGGCGAAGCCGCCATGCACCACCGCGAACGGATTGTACACGTGTTGACCGGGCGTCCCCTCCACCACCACGCGGCCCTCCTCCACCTCGACGATGCGCAAGCCCAGCGTCTGCTCGATGCCGGTCAGGCGCCCTTCCGTCATCATGGTGCGCAGCCGCTCAAGGCCGGACAGATGAAGGCCGATTTCAGCGAAGATGTTCATGACGCGGTGCCTGCTGCAGTGACCATGTTGAAGCGTTATAGCAGGCGTTTGGCCGAGCCCATTCATTTCCCCCCTCTCCCGGGCTGGGGGAAGAAAAGTGCAATAATTTGTTAGGGATCCCAACGCCAGGATATCGGATGGCCTATCGAGGGGTGTCGGACCATGGGTGAACTGCGCCAGAAATTGCGGGCGGATCTGGAAGCGCCGGAGGCGGAACGCGCCTTCGGGAGCGGCTGGATCAGCGGCGTCCTGGCCCTCGCCTTGGCCTTGATGTGCCTCGGCGCGGTGGTGTTCCTGATGTTCCCGAGCCTGTTCAGCATGCCGGTGCTGCGGGCGTATTACAGCTTCGGCTGGTTCCGCCTCTTCCTGCATCTGGCGCTGGTCAGCGCCTTCACCCTCGCCGTGCTCAACCTGGTGCTGCGCCGCCAGAAGATCATGGGCTTCGCCGCCATCGCCGCGATCCTGGTCGCGACGCTGCTCGGCGGATCGCGCACCCAGAGCCTCGACCTCGTCGCGACCGACTATTATCTCGGCCTCGACTGGTTCCTGATCAACATCGCGCTGCTTGGCGTGCTGTTCATCCCCCTTGAGCGGATTTTCGCCAAGCGGCCCGAGCAGCCGGTGTTCCGCATGGCCTGGCGCGAGGACCTGTTCTATTTCCTGGTCAACAGCCTGCTGGTTCAGTCGCTGACCTATCTGTCGCTGACGCCGGCGACCACCCTGGTCGCCAACACCGACTGGGGCACGCTGCGCGGCTTTATGGCGTCGCAGCCCTTGTGGCTGCAGTTCCTGGAGATCGTGGTCGTCACCGACCTCACGCAATATTGGGTGCACCGCGTATTCCACCGCATCCCGGCGCTGTGGCGCTTCCACGCCGTGCATCATTCGGCGCAGAAGATGGACTGGCTCGCCGGCTCGCGCATGCATGTCGTGGAGATCGTGTGCCTGCGCGGCTTCACCATCATTCCGATGTATGCGCTCGGCTTCCACGAATGGGCGCTCAAGGCCTACATCCTCTACATCTACCTGCACTCGACCTTCATCCACGCCAACGTGCGATTCGAGTTCGGCTGGCTGAAGCACATTGTCGCGACGCCGCAGTTCCACCACTGGCACCACGGCATCGAGAAGGAAGCGATCGACGTGAATTTCGCCGCGACCTTGCCGTGGCTCGACCGCCTGTTCGGCACCCATCACCTGCCCGACCGCTGGCCGAGCGGCTACGGCGTCGGCGGCCATCCGGTGCCCAGCGGCTACCTCAAGCAGCTCGCCTATCCGTTCCGTCGCCCCTGACACCTTCTTGACCAACGACGGTCTAGCGTCCTAACTCGCCTGATGCATGCGAGGCGACGATGACCGCCGACGAACTCTATCAACAGGCCTTTCGCAGCGAGATCGCGGCCCTGAAGCCCGCGAGCCTGTGCGATGTCGGCTGCGGCGCCGGCACGCTGCTGGCGCATGCGCAATCGCTTGGCATCGCCGCCGCCGGCATCGAGCCAGACACGGCCAAGGTCGCGGATGCGAACGGGCGCGGCCTGAACATCCGTGCGGGAGCGGCGGAGACGCTGCCTTTTCCCGATGCCGCTTTCGATCTCGTGACGTTCGAGAACTCGCTGCATCATGTGACGGAGATTGGCCGCGCGCTGGCCGAGGCCATGCGGGTGGCGCGCCGCGCGGTCGTAATCGTCGACCCCTGGTTCGACCTCTCCATCCCCTCCCAGGCAGTGGGCGACCGTTACGAGCGATGGCTGAAGGCGCTCGACCGCATGACTGGCATGGTCCATTGGGATCCGATCGCTGCGGGCGCGATCGCCGCTGCCTGCAACGGCAACAATGTCATCGTCCGCCACCTGCTGCAGCTGACGCCGATGTCCAATGAAGCGTTCGAGTACTATGCCGGCCGCGCCCAGCCGCATCGGGAGTCGCCGGTCTACAAGGCGAACGGCATGGACCAGGAACTGGCGGCGATCCGGACGGCGTTCCAGATCACCGGCATCACCGAAGCCGGCTCGTTGCTGGTGACCGTTCTCAAATAGAGATCAGCGGCGTGGGGTATAGAACGAGTTGCCCTGGCTCTCCAGGGCCTCCCGCAATTCGTCGAGGCTGATCCGGTCCCGGCGCACCGCTGTGCGCGCAGCGGCGAGCGCTGCCTCGCGATTGTTGGCGAACACCGCGTCGGCGTCGTTGGCATCCCAATGCACCCAGACGCACGCAATCGCCACCCAATCCTGCCGAGCCTCCGCGGGCAGCACGCCATCGAGCACCGCCATCGTGATGCCGGCCGCGACACCCATCTGAGCTGGGCCCCAGGTCATCGTCTCGTGCGTTGGATTGCGCAAGGTCGCCTTGGCGATGAAGAGCGTTGCGGGCTCAACCGGCACGCCCAGCTTCAGAACGACTTGGAACGGCACATGCCCCGGGCCGGGCGAGGCCGCGGCGACCGCGTAGGCCGTGCCCATCGGCCCGTTCTTCGCGCCGAGCATGAGATTGATGTGCGCGCCATTCGGCGCGTCACCGGCGAAACCTTCTCCGATCAACATGGGCTGCCCCCTGATCCAAAAACCGCGGATCATATGAGCACAAAAAAAACGGCAGCCGCGAGGGCCTGCGGCTGCCGTCGGCTTCGCCTCTCTTGGGGATAGAGGCGTCGGGGACTGTGCATCACATCGGAAGTTCTTGCGAACCTATCAACTCCGGTGTGACGTCGCTTCTGACTCCGCGCGGGACATCCGTCCTCGACACATCATCGTCGGCGAAAACTCACGGTGAATATGCCGGCGGATGTCCCCTATGTCGTGCGTCAAGCTTGTGATTAGCTTGTGACCTTAGGTCACAGAATCTGCCAAATCTTTCCAACACGTTAATCGGCATAACAGCGCGTTAACTCAGCGCGCCGGATACGCCAGCGGCAAGTCAACGACGACGCGGAATCCGCCATCCGGTCCGTTGTCGGCGGAGACGACGCCGCCCAGCATCGCCACGTTGCGCCGCACGATCGCGAGACCGAGACCGAAATGCGGCTGGCCGTCGGCCTGCGGCTCATGGCCGTTCCGAGTCGAGAAGTGCCGCTCGAAAATATGCGGCAGAAGGTCAGGCGGGACGCCGGGTCCCTGGTCTTCGACCGACAAGCGCGCCCGGTCGCCGGCGCGCTTCAGCGTCACCTTCACCGTGCTGTTGCGGGGCGAGAACCCGACCGCGTTGTCGAGCAGATTCTCCAGCACCGTTTCGATCGTCTCCTCGCTGCCGACCACTTCGAGATCGGGCGCCACCTTGCAATCGATCTTCGGGCTGTCCTGGTCCATCTGCTGCTCGTTGGCGGCGCGCGCCGCGTTGCTGGCGAGCGAGGAGAGATCGACGATCGAGCGGCCCTCGGAGATGCTGGTGGCGATGTCGTGGTCGATGCGGCGCGCCGTGCTGATGAGGCCGTCGAGCTTCTGCAGCGAGCGGTCGATTGCGACGGCCGCATCCCTCACGTCGTCCGGCCGCCCCGTACGAAGCGATTCCGTCGCCTGGCGGATCGAGGCGACCGGCCCCTTCAGCGCATGCGCGTTTTCTTCCGCCGCCTCGCGGATCGCGCTGGCGGCCCGGCGCATGGTGTCTACCAGCCGGTCCATCGCGGCGGCGATCGGCTGCAGCTCCTGCACCGGCGTCAGGTCGACGAAGCGCGTCTGCGGATCGATGCTTGATTCGCTCATGCCGCGCGCCAGGCTGCCGAAGCGGCGCAGCGCCTGCCAGATCGACAGGCCCGCCCACACCGACAGCACCGCCATGATGACGTAGAACAGCGCCGCCCAGCGCAGCTCGGGCGCGCTCGAGAACGGCTTGGTCAGCGAGGCGATCACCGGATCCTCGGGATACGACGTCACCACCAGCCAGCAACCCTGCTCGGTGTGGAAGGGCGTGAGGGAGGTCAACAGTTCCGTCACCCCGGTGGCGCCTTCGAACTGCGCGGCGAGCGGGCGGTTGCCGGCGCAGCTTTCAGTCGCCTTCAAGAGCTGGCCGGAGGCGATCAGCGCCTCGCGCTCGGCCGACAATTGCTCGGCGGTCACGTGCGGCGCGCTGGCGATGTAGAAATAGCTGGAGGCATCGTCGGCCGGCCGCAGCAGCAGCTTCAGCCACAGCTCGCCGCGGCTGACCGAATCCAACAGGTCCTGCGCCTCCACCGGCGCGCGGGGCCCGGCCGCGATCAGCTTTTCCTGCAAGGCCTGGGCGGCGAGCCGGCCCTGGATCTGGAGGTTGGTGACCATCAGCTGCTTGCGCTCGGCGTCGGCCTGTTCGAACCGGCCGTACAGCAGCGCCGGGACGATCAAAAAGACCGCCGACACCACCATCAGCTTGACGGTTACTGAAGACCGAATTCGCTCAGGCTTGGCCATCTGGCGCCCCTTCGCGCCACCGGTAACCGAAGCCGGGAACCGAGATAATGGCGGCGAACTGGTCGTCGACATCGCAGAATTTTTGCCGGATGCGCTTGACCAGGGTGCGCACGTTGGCGCGATAGCCTTCCGAGCCGGAGCCGGCGATGAAGCTCTCGCCCTTCAGCACGTCATAGAGCTGGCGGTAGCTGACATCGCCATGGGCGCGCGCCAGGCGCTCCGTCACGCGGAACTCGCCGAGGGTCAGCGAGACCGGGCTCTCGTTCCACTTGGCCTGATGGATCGCGGGCTCGATCAGCAGCGGCCCGCGCTTCAGCGTCGCCGCAGGCACGCCGCCGTCGCGGCGGTTGCCCGCCAGCACCAGCTCGATGCGCTTGCGCAGGACCGAGAAGCTGCGGGTCTTGGAGATGAAATCGACCGCGCCCGCCTCCAGCGCCGCCTCTTCGTAGAACACGTCGTCATGAGAGGTGAGCAGCAGCGCCGGCGCCTTGCAGCCCAGCTTGCGCAACCGGTCGAGCAGATCGACCCCGGTCATGCCCGGCAGGCGCCAGTCGAGGATCAGCAGGTCGGAGCGCGCCAACGCGGGGACGCCGGAGATCGCGGTCTCCGGGCGTTCGAAATGGGTGGCCGAGAAACCTGCTCCGGCCAGATTGTTGATGAGGACTTTTGCGAATACGTCATCGTCTTCGACGACAACCAGCATCGGCTCGCCCGACATTTCAGCTCCGGCGTAGTTTTCCGTAACAGGCGTCGACGGCGGTGCCTTCCGAGGTCGCAGCCGCATCGGCGGCAGCGCTCGCGGCTGGCTGGCCTGCTGACGCCGATTGACTCTCGGACGAGGCGGCCGTGGGTGTTGCCGTCGTCGCGGGTTGGCCGTTCGGTGCCACCGTCAAGACACGCTCATCTGACGTGGCCATGTCCAGGAAGAAGAAGACATCAAGGCCGCAATCGCCACCCTGGTAGACCCAGACGGTGGAAGCGGCGCGCTGTTCCACGCGGGCCGGCGCGCCCATCAAAGCGGTTACTTCGTCCTCGCTTTTGCCCATCAACTCGGAAGCCGTGTACACCGGCGCGGGCGGGGCTGGCTGCTCAACCGGCGGTTCCGGTTCGGCCGGCTGCTTGGCCGCGACGGTGGGCGTCTTCTGCTTTTCCTCGACGACGCTGGCTTCCTGCGGCCGGACGGCGGGCTGAGTGGGCGCGCTACGCTGCTGCTCCGGCGTGGTCGCCATGCGCGCGTCATCGCGCTCGACCGGCTTGGTGCAGCCGCTGGCCAGCAGTGCGACCGAAAGCAACGTCGCGCCGAGCGCGGCGCGCGTGAAAATGGTCCGTCCCCTCGTCATGTCAGCGATCATAGTGCACATGCACAATCATTCCAGTCCTTTTGCACTACAATCATTTGCGCCACCCAGCTAAGAGCGCAAGCGAAGCTGCTCCGGCACGGTCTTTCTCACACAATCCGGTGAAGAAGGCGAAAGAGTGCGACACGAGACTGCGGCGCGCAACGTCCAGCGGCACAAGACTCAGCGCCCAAGGCGTGGTCCTGACCGACATCTGGCTCACGCCACCAACCCGACACCACCGAGGTCGCGGATTTCGCAGAATCCGACCTCGCCAAAAGCCCTCGCCATCGAACGCCTCCCACCAAACCGGCGTCGACCGCCCTCCGCCCCGCAGCGAAGCGACGGTCTCGGGTGCAACAGTTTGCCTGCCGAATAGTTCCAAGACGGCCCGTCTTTTGCTGAACCCCCTGGTGCAGGCGATACGAATCCCGTGCCAGCCGCGCGGTCGGAGCTAGGCGATTGAAATCGCGGCCGAATTACCGATGATGTGGGCAAGCTCCTCCAGCCGCCCGGTTTCACCATCGGGCAATTTGTGCCGGACGGAGAGCGCGATCACCCATTCCTTGCCTCGACAGAAGAATTCGGCGATCTATGCCGCCGCGCCCGTTGGCGACTACTAGGCCGATTGATCGGCGAGCACAGTAAATGACGCCTGACCATCCAATAGCCCTCCCAGCGGGGGCCAAGCTGATACCGTTGACAGCGCACGCTGATCGCCGCGGCAACCTCACTGAGGTCTTTCGCAGCGAATGGTTTGAGTCGGCATCCCCGGTTCAGTGGGTCGTGACGCGCACGGAAGCCAATGCACTAAGAGGCGTCCACGCCCATGCGCGCCAGTGGGACTACTACTGTTTGGTGGCGGGTGAGCTGGTGGTCGGCCTGCACGATTTGCGGCCCGGGTCATCGTCGGTGCGGACTGCCATGCTTCGCATGAGCGGTGAGCGACTCCAGCTCTTGGCGGTTCCAATGGGCGTGGCACATGGGCTTTATTCGCCAACCCACTCGACACTGATGGTCGGAACATCGGCGTACTACGATCCCGCCGACCACCGTGGCTGCCGTTGGGATGATCCTGAGCTCGGACTGGAATGGCCTTGCACGTCGCCAATCTTGTCAGCCAAGGATCGCGACGCCGGCAGCTGCGCTGAACTCAAGGCGGGTCTTTTGGCCGATCTCGCGATGCCTTCAGCCTCAGTCTGACAACACACGCCAGCCAGGGGACGCGTTGGGGGCGACCAGTCGATGAGCGATCCGACCTTCACCATTCTGCTGCCGGTGCACCGTCCACCGGCGATGCTGCCGTTCGCCATCAATTCGGTGCTGGCGCAGGAGCGGCGGGATTTCGAGCTGTTCGTGATCTGCGACGGCGCGCCGCCGGAGACGGTTTCATGCGCACAAGAGTTCGCCGCCAGGGACGCGCGCATCCGCGTCTTCGCCCACCCCAAGGGTGCAGGCATCGGCGATGTCTATCGCGACCAGGCGCTACAGCAGGCGCGCGGTCCCTATGTCTGCCAGATCGGCGACGACGACCTGTGGTTCCCCAATCACCTGGACGAGATCGCCCAGCTGCTGCGGGACGTCGATTTCGGCAATCTCTCACACTTCGAGGTAATGCCCGACGACCGCGTGATCCTGATATCCGGCGATGCGAGCGACCCCGCTATCCGGAATCGGATGATGCACGAGAATTTCAATTTCATGGGACCCACGGTCTGGGGCTATCGACTGAGCGCCTATCGGTCGCTTCCGGTCGGATGGTCGCCAGCACCGCCGGGCTTTCCCAGCGATCTTCATATGATTCGCAAGTTCTTCGCTCAGGACGGCTTGCGCTTCGGCACCCGCGTCGCCGTGACCGCGGTGAAATGCGCAGCAACTCATCGGCGCGACTGGCCGATTGAGCAGCGCGCGGCGGAAGTGAAGCAATGGGCGAGTCGCGTCGCCGATCCCGCGGGCCGAGACATGATCGTCCAAATGGCGCTCGGCAATATGAACCGCAGGGCCTATGCCTTGCAGGTCGGCTATGCCGACTTGCACCGGCAAGTGACCCCCCTGCACACGCAGAACAGGGAGCTGCGGGCGCGAAACGAGGAATTGCAGGCCAAGCTGACGGCGCAGGCAGCGGAGAAGGATGCCGATGCCGCGTCGGCTGCCACGCAGAACGCGGAGCTGCAGGCCAAGCTGACAGCACAGACAGCCGAAACGAACGCCGCTATCGCCACGCTGATCGCCGCGCAAGCAAGCGCAAGCCAGGAGCGGGCTCAGCTACAACAACAGCTTAGCGGGCGCAGGCACCAGGTCCGAAAGCTGCGGCACAAGATCGCCGGTATGAAGCGCACATGGTCCTGGCGCCTGACCCGCCCGCTGCGGCGGCTGGCGCGTGCGCTCGGCCGCTAGATCTCGATCTGCGTGCCCAACTCCACCACGCGATTGGGTGGGATGTTGAAGAAGTCCATGGCGCTGGTGGCGCTGCGCGACATCCAGGCGAAGATGTGCTCGCGCCACATCGCCATGCCCGGCTTGCTGCTGGGAATCACGGTCTCGCGGCTGAGGAAATACGAGCTCTGCATTGGATCGCAATGCAGGCCCTTGCGCTCCGCCTTGCGCAGTGCGTCGGGAATGTTCGGCTCCTCCATGTAGCCGTAGCGCAGCAGCACCCGGTAGAAATTCTTGGGCAGGGTCGTGACCTCGAACCGCTGATCCTCCGACACATAGGGGATCTCCTCGAAACGGACGGTCAACACCACGACCTGCTCGTGCAGCACCTTGTTGTGCTTGAGATTGTGCAGCAGCGATCCGGGTGTGCCGGTCGCGGTGCCTGTCATGAAGATCGCGGTGCCTGGAACGCGTGGCACGCGATCGGAGACCGCGTTGAGGAAGGTCTCGAGTTCCAGCGCATCCTTGCTGACCCGCTCCCACAGCAGAGCGCGGCCGCGCTTCCAGGTGGTGAGAACGAGAAAGATGACGAGGCCGACCGCCAGCGGGAACCAGCCGCCATGGGCGATCTTCGTCAGGTTGGCGGTGAAGAAGCTGAGATCGACAAACAGGAAGAGGCCGACCACCAGCACGACCACGATCGGCTTCCACTTCCACAGCAGCGCCGCCACCACCGCCAGCAGCAGCGCATCGATGATCATGGTGCCGGTGACGGCGATGCCATAGGCCGCCGCCAGGTGGGTCGACGACTTGAATCCGAGCACCAGGCAGGCGACGAAGAAGGCCAGCATCCAATTGACGAACGGCAGGTAGATCTGCCCCATCTCGGACGCCGAGGTGTGGATGATCTGCATGCGCGGCAGGTAGCCGAGCTGGATCGCCTGCCGGGTCACCGAGAACGCCCCGGTGATGACCGCTTGCGATGCGATGACGGTCGCGGCCGTCGCCAGCCCCAGCATTGGCAACCCGGCCCAGTCCGGCGCCATGCGGAACAGCGGATTATCGACCGCGTCCGGATGCAGGATGATGAGCGCGCCCTGGCCGAAATAGTTGATCACCAGCGCCGGCAGGACCAGCACGAACCAGGCGGCGCGGATCGGGATGCGGCCGAAATGCCCCATGTCGGCGTAGAGCGCCTCGGATCCCGTGACCGCCAGCACCACCGAACCCAGCGCCAGGAACGCGACCCAACCATCGAGCAGAAAGAAATTGACCGCGTAGTACGGATTGAGCGCGAGCAGCACCCGCGGATGCTCGAGGATGTGCATGACACCCAGCGCCGCAAGCGTGAGGAACCACAACAGCATGATGGGGCCGAAGAAGGTGCCGACGCGCGCGCTGCCCTTCTTCTGGAACACGAACAGCAGGATCAGGATGACCAGCGTCAGCGGCACCACGTAGTCGTCGAGCGCGGGCACCACGACCTGGAGGCCTTCGACCGCGCTCAGCACCGAGATGGCGGGCGTGATCATGCTGTCGCCATAGAACAGGGCGGCGGCGAAGATCCCGATCACCACGATGATCGGCGTCAGGTTCGAGCCGTGGGTCAGGCGCGTCGCCAGCGCCAGCATGGCGAGGCTGCCGCCTTCGCCCTTGTTGTCGGCGCGCATGATGATGGCGACGTATTTGATCGTGACGGTGAGCATGATCGCCCAGAAGATGAGCGACAGGACGCCGAGCACGTGCGGCTCGTCCGGCACCAGCGGATGCGCGCCGTGGAACGATTCCTTCATCGCGTACAGCGGCGACGTGCCGATATCGCCAAAGACGACGCCGATGGCGCTGAGCGCGAGGGCAGCAGCGCTCTTCTGTTTGGGCGTGGTTGTGTCCACGATGTTGGCCTGAACCTGCTCTTTGATGCCCGGTTGTCGCGCCGGCCAAATCCCCCGGCGGCGCGGTGCAAAATTAAGGGCGCTATTTAGGTCGGTATTGCCCCCCTGACAAGCGCCGAAGCCGGCCGCCTTTCGGCTCCAAAGGACCAACGCATTGGATCAATTGCATTATTCTCATGCCGTTTAGTCCATAAAGGCGTCGAAACAGCGCTGAAAGAAGCCGTCGAGGGCGTTCCGGCCCGGCCCAAATCCAGGTAAAACAACGCCCGAGTTTCGCGTTCGATTGCACCCTTCGGAGGAACCAGATGGTCCGTGAGGCCCCAAATCCGACCACCCAGAACCAGTTCTACCCGTTCGGCGAGCGGCCGATGCCGCAAAGCAAGAACGGCAAGCCGGTCAATCCGGCGGTCGTGCCGCTACATGACGTCGCCAAGCTGCCGGACGGCGCCAAGTTCGTGGTGGTCGGCGCCGGCATGCACGGCATGTCGACCGCCTATCACCTCGCCAAATACTTGACCGAGAGCGGCAAGGGCAAAGGCTCCGACGTGGTGCTGATCGACAAGGCCGGCCCGGGTGCCGGAGCGACCGGTCTGGCGTGTGGCTGCGTGCGCAACCTCTACATGACCAAGCCGCTGCACGCGATCCTGCGCGAGAGCGTGAAGGTGTGGAAGTCCGATCCCGTGAATTTCGGCTTCCAGCAGGTCGGCTACGTTTCGGTCGGTGAGGCCAACCAGGAGAGCGACTACATCGCGCTCCACAAGTCGCAGAACGACCAGGGCTATCCCTCCGACCTCTATGTCGGCAAGGACGCGCGCAACTTCCTGAAGAGCATCTGGCCCGACTTCAACACCGAGAAGGCCGACCTGGTGCTGCATGAGAAGCCGTCGGGCTATGCCGGCACCCACATGGCGGTCTGGGGCCTCGACCAGAAATGCATGCAGTACGGCGTGCGCCGCTGCTATGGCCCGGAAGTCATCGGCTACGAGATGCAGAACGGTCGCGTCACCGCGGTCAAGACCGACCAGGGCGACGTGAAGTGCGACGTGGTGGTGATCGGCGCCGGAGCCTGGACTCCGAAGCATTGGGAGTGGCTCGGCAAGGGCGCCAAGCTCGACCTCAAATACAAGGACGGCCGCATCGCCAAGGACCACGACATGTGGACCTATTGGCGCCTGCTGGAAGGCGAAGTCTACATGCCGGAGGGCGTCGACTTCCGCACCGCGCAGGACCGCGACTCTCCGGTGCTGCATGTCGAGCTGATGAACACGCCGGTGGTCGCCGAAGACGGCCGCGAGTTCCCGGACAAGCACTTCTATATGTATGCGCGCTATGCCGCGGAGCGCGTCGGCGCGCCCGGCATCCAGGGCGGCACCATCCCGGTCAAGATCGGCGGCAAGGCCGATGTCGAGCCGTACGGCCACCTCAACGACAAGTACCAGGCCGACGACTGGTTCGCGGACTACTACTGCGCCACGCTCAGCTACCTGTTCGGCCGCTTCAAGGGCTCGCGCAAGCTGTTCAAGGAGCGGCGCAACGGCGGCATCGGCGCCTTCACGCCGGACAACGTGCCGGTATTCGACTGGGTCGCGCCGAACGCCTGGATGATCGCGGACTCCAACCACGGCTTCAAGATGATCGGCGTCGGCGAGCTCTCCGCGCGCCATCTCACCGGCGGCGCGCTGCCGGACGAACTGAAGCCTTTCAGCATCAAGCGCTACACCGACGGCTGGACCTACGGCGGCGGTAACTCCAACTGCCCGTGGGTCTGAGATAGAACTCGGCTCCTCCCTCGAGAGAACCCCCTCCCCCGAACCGGGGGAGGGTTGGGGTGGGGGAAGCCGGAGCACGATTGGGACGAGCCTTCGCTCGCCTCCCCCTCCCTGACCTCCCCCTAATTGGGGGAGGTGTTTTTTAAGCAAGATGCGGGAAGCACAGCAGCTCTGCGCCGTGTATGGATCGCGGGTGCCCACGCCCGCCCGCATGAGTCTGCTCGACTGGTCCCTGCTGCTGACCCTCTCTATTCTGTGGGGCGGGTCGTTCTTCTTTGTCGGTGTGGTGGTGAAGACGGTGCCGCCCTTCACCATCGTTCTGCTGCGGGTCGCGATCGCGGCGGCGGCCCTGCATCTCGTGCTGCGCGCGACGCGCTCGCCGATGCCGTGGGACGCCAGGACGTGGTTCGCCTTCTTCGGCATGGGACTGCTCAACAACGCGATCCCGTTCTCGCTCATCGCGTGGGGGCAGACCCACATCGCCAGCGGCCTTGCCTCGATCCTCAATGCCACCACGCCGCTCTTCACCGTGCTGGTGGCGCATGCGCTGACGGCGGACGAACGGCTGTCGAAAGGACGCATCCTCGGTGTCCTGCTCGGCCTTGCGGGGGTCGTTGCGTTGATCGGGCCGCAGGCGCTGACCGGCCTCGGCAAGGATGTGCTGGCGCAGTTCGCCGTCCTTGGCGCCGCGCTGGCCTATGCCTTCGCCAGCATCTTCGGCCGGCGCTTCAAGCGCATGGGCGTGTCGCCGATCGCCACGGCCGCAGGTCAGGTTACCGCGTCCAGCACGCTGATGCTCCCTGTTGCATTGATCGTCGATCGGCCGTGGACGCTGCCCTGGCCGGAGCTGCCGGTATGGGGCGCGATCATCGGCCTGGCGCTGCTCGCCACCGCGCTGGCCTACATCCTGTTCTTCCGCATTCTCGCATCGTCGGGGGCGGTGAACCTGATGCTGGTCACGTTCCTGATCCCGGTCAGCGCCATCCTGCTGGGCAGCGTATTCCTCGGCGAAACCCTGGCGGCGATGGATTTCGTCGGCATGGCCCTGATCGGCCTCGGTCTCGCCGCGATCGACGGGCGGCTGGCGATGCTGCTACCGCACTTCCGCGCCCGAACTTCCGAGCGATGAGCGCCACAGCGCAAGGAAGTTCTCCTGCGTCTGCTTGTCGAGGCCGATGAGGAGCGCGGGCGACAGCGCGATCGGCCGCAGAGTCGGAACCTCACCTGTCGGCACCAGGCCGCTCGGCGCGGCCCCGTCGAATGGCACGATCAGGCCGCTCCCGGTCAACAGCCGCCGGCCATCCTCCGATAGTGCGAAATCGATGAACTGCCGCGCCAGCTCGGGATGCTCGGCACGCTTCGGGATCAGCGCGGCGCGCGCCAGGATTAGCGTGTAGTCGGTCGGTGCGACCACGCCGATGCGGCGATCCTCCGCCGCCCGGGCAAGCGCGTAGGAGCCGAGCATGTTGTAGGCGATGAGGAACCGCCCCGACGCCACCTCGTCGATGATCTCCGCTGAGCAGCAGGTCGCCACCACCTTGTTGCGGCCGAACGCCTCGATCAGGCGGCCGAAGGTGGTCGCCTGCTGGGCATCGACGAAGGCGAACATGTAACCGACGCCGGACAGCTCAATGTCGTAGGTCGCGAGCTTTCCGATGAAGGGATTCTCCGCCGGCCGCAGCAGGTCGATCAGGTCGAAGCGCGAGTGCGGCACCTGCGCCTCCGGCACCAGGTCGCGGTTGTAGACTATGACCGCCGGCTCGTAGGTCAGGCCCACCACCTCGTCGCGCCACTTGGCCCAGGCCGGCAGCGCCTGCACCTGGGCCGAGTGGTTTGGTTGCGCGCAGCCGTCGTTGGCGAGCTTGACCTGCTGATCGATCGACGAACTCACCACCAGGTCCGCCGCCGGCGCGTTGCCGCTGCACCCGCTCTCCGCCAGCTGATAGAGCTCGTTGGTGGTGATCTCGCGATAGCGGATCGCGACGTCTGGCACGCGCTTGGCGAACGCTTCCAGGATCGGCGCAAATACCTCGGTATCGGTCGAGCCGTCGATGGTCAGGGTCGCGCTGGCCGTATCCTGCCATGCGCCGAACTGGGTGACGCGCGTCTCGGTCAGTACATCTTGCGCCCGTGCCGACTGAACGAGCAGCGCCAGGACCGTCGCGACCAGAGCCAGGGACGCCGCATGGTATCTGCGCAAGAACACCGTGTTTCTCCCTCCCCCAAGCTGGGGGAGGGTTGGGGTGGGGGTTGTTCTCTCTTGCGATGAGTGCGTCGAGCTGAAGCGCCGTCGCCCCCACCCTAACCTTCCCCCGCCTCGGGGGAGGGAATCGAACCGCGTGGGCCTCACGGCTCGCCCCGTTCCGCGGGAAGCGTCAGCGCGACACGGAACCTGCCCTCCGCCGTGCGCGAGAAGACCAGCCTGCCGCGATGCGCTTCGGCGACCGCGTTCACGATCGCGAGGCCGAGCCCGGCGCTGTCGGGCAGCGAGCCGGCCGAGCGCGCAAACCTCCGTCCGCTGTCGGGCCAGTCGGATTCCGGAACCCCAGGGCCGCAATCGGTGACCGCGAACGCTGCCATGCCGGTCGCGTCATCATGCTCGACCGAGAAGGTCACAGGCGGCGCGCCGTAGCGCAGCGCGTTGCTGAGCATATTCTTGGTCGCCTCCACCAGGCTCAGCGCGTCGCCGCGCGCGTGGACCGCATGCTCCGGCAGATCGAGATGCAGATCGAGCCCGCTGGACAGCAGGTCGTGGTCGGTCTCGTCGGTAGCACGGATCGCGACCTCGCGTAGGTCGATCAGCTCCTGGGCGGCGGCGTCCGATCGATGGATGATCAGCGCCTGGTTCAGCAGCTGGTCCGCCAGCCGGCTCAATCCGATCGCGCGGGTATGGATCCGCCCAACGATGGCGCGGAGGCGCGCCGGATCCTGCTCGCCGCTCGCCAGCTCCGCCTGGGCGCGCATCGCGGCGATCGGCGTCTTCAGCTGATGGGTCGCGTCCGCGATCAGGTTCTGCATGATGGTGACGCGGTCGGCCAGGCGGCTCATGAAGCGGTTGATCGCCGCGACGGTCGTCTCGACCTCGCGCGGCGTGGAGACCGTGAGCGGCGACAGGTCCTTGGGATCGCGCGCGCGCAGCGCCTGCTCGATCCGCACCAGCGGCCCTAGCGACGAGCGCACCGCGAACGCCACCAGCGCCACCAGCGCCACGCCCGCGATCGCCAGCAGCGCCAGCGCCTTGGCGGTGATGTCCCGCGCCAATGCCGCGCGCGCTCGCGTGGTGTGTCCGACGACGATCTGCACCTCGCCGCTGAAGCCGCGCTCGGCAAAGCGGCGCATGGCCGAGGCCAGGCGCACAGTCTCGCCGCTGTAGTCGGCGGAGTAGAACGTCATCTCCCCGCCCTGCGCAGCGGGCGGCGGCAGATCCTCATAGCCGGTGATGGTGCCGCCGTCGGGGCCGACGATGCGATAGAACACGCGGTCGTCGGGCGCCAGCGCCAGCAGCTCGAACGCCGAGACCGGCAAATTCACCACCACGCGGCCGTCGATGATGGAGACCGCCTGCACGATCTGGAACGCCGCGCCCGCCAGCATGCGGTCATAGGCTTCCTGCGCCGCCTGCCGGCCATAGGCGTAGGCCGCCACGCTGATGCCGACGCCGCCAGCCGCCAGGATCAGGGCGATGGTCGCCGCCAGCCGGACGGTGATTGAAGGCCGAGCGGCGACCGACGCGGGCCTGTGCATCGCCTGCTCAGTCATCGAGCGCGATCTGGTAGCCGAGGCCGCGCAGGTTGCGGATCGCAAGGCCAGAACCGGCCAGCTTGCGCCGCAGGCGCGCGATGTAGAGCTCGACCGCGTTCAAGCCCACCTCGTCGTCGTCGAACGAAAACAGCTTCTCGAAGATGCGCTCCTTCGGCATCACGCGGCCGCGGCCCCGCATCAGGATCTCCAGCACGCTGAACTCGCGGCGCGTGAGCTGCAGCGGCGCGCCGGCGATGCTGGCGGTGCGGCCGGCGGGATCGAGCGATACCTTGCCGTATTCGATGACCCCGCTGCGCTCGCCGCTGCTGCGGCGGATCAGGGCGCGGGCCCGCGCCTCCAGCTCGCGCAGGTCGAACGGCTTCATCAGGTAGTCGTCGGCGCCGATGTCGAGCGCGCCGATGCGGTCCTCGACCTCGCGCCGCGCCGTCACCACCAGGATCGGCGTCGCGTTCTTCGCGCCGCGCATCGCCTTCAGGAAGTCGAAGCCGGACCCGTCCGGCAGGTTAATGTCGAGGATCACCAGGTCGTAGTCCTGCACCGCGACCGCGTCCCGCGCGGGGCCGCAGCCGGTCACCCGGTCGATCGCATGGCCGCTGCGCGAGAAGTTGGCGACGATCGCCTCGGCGACGTCTTCGGTGTCTTCGACCAGCAGAACGCGCAATGCCCCTCTCCAGCCCCGTTCGGACCAGCTATCACATCGCGGCCATCATACCGCATCGGGGCGCGGCGACAGCTTCGCGACAACTTCGGGGCCTAGGGTTCGGGTAAAGCTGCGGAACCTCGACGTTCCGCCAAGAAAAACGCCTTTGGGAGGAACATCGCGTGAACAACTTCATCATGAAGTTGTCCGGCCGCTCGGCCGCCGCATCTGGCGGTGGAATTGTCGATTGCGCCTCCCACGCCTCAGTCCTAGCCTCGACCTTAGCAACAGGGTTCTTCACATCGCCGCCTCCAGCCACGGCGGCGGCCGGAATCCCAACTGCATGCGGGTCGACAGGGCTCATCAAGAAGCACGCACCCGTTCAGGTCACCAAAGGGAGATATCCATGAACGCATCCACACTTCGCAAGCTTGCCACCGCCGTCGTCCTGACGGCCGGGTTGACTGCCGCGTCCGGCGCCTTTGCCATCGATGATCTCAAGATCATCGCGCCTGCCAAGCCGGGCGGCGGCTGGGACCAGACCGCGCGCGCCATGCAGGAAGCGATGCAGTCGGGCGGCATCGTCAAGGCGGTTACGGTGGAGAACGTCGCCGGCGCCGGCGGCATCGTCGGCCTGGCGCAGTTGGCCGACAAGGAGAAGGGCAATCCCAATGCCCTGATGGTGAACGGCCTGGTCATGGTCGGCGCCATCCTGACCAACCAGTCCGCCGTGACGCTGGAGAATACGACGCCGATCGCGCGCCTGACCGGCGAATATGAAGTCATCGTCGTGCCCGCCTCGTCGGACATCCAGACTCTTGGCCAGTTGGTCGAGAAGCTGAAGGCCGATACCGGCGCGGTGGCTTGGGGCGGCGGCTCGGCCGGTGGCACCGACCACATCCTGGCCGGCCTGATCGCGCAAGCGGTCGGCGCCGATGCGACCAAGATCAACTACGTGCCGTTCTCCGGCGGCGGCGAAGCGCTCGCCGCCATCATGGGCGGCCACGTGACCGCCGGCGTCAGCGGCATCGGCGAATGGCTGGGCCAGATCCAGGCGGGCGAGCTGCGCGCGCTGGCGATCTCCGCGCCGGAGCGGATCGAAGGCCTCGACATCCCGACCCTCAAGGAGCAGGGCGTCGCGGTCGAACTCGCCAACTGGCGCGCAGTGGTGGCTGCTCCCGGCATCGACGATGCGCAGAAGAAGGCGCTGGTCGATGCGGTCGACGCCATGCACAAGAGCGAAGGCTGGAAGAAGACCCTGGCCGACAAGGGCTGGATGGACCTCTATCTCTCCGGCGATGAGTTCGCGAAATACCTCGCCGACGAGAACGAGCGCGTGAGCGCAATCCTGAAGACGCTGGGCCTGGTCTCGTAGCCCATGTCAATCAAGCCGGGAGCGGCGGCCGAGATCGTCCTTGGCCTCGGCATCGCCGCCCTCGGTGCCTTTGTTCTCTATGAAACCGGGGCGATCAAGGTCGCCCCGGTCTATGCCAAGGTCGGCCCACGCGACATTCCGATCCTGGTCGGCGCGCTCCTGACGCTGCTCGGCCTGGCGCTCGCCTGGCAAGGCTGGCGTGCGAAGCCTGCCCCACGGCTCAACCCGCCGGTGGTCATGGACGCGCCGGGCAGCAAGCTCGATGCGCCCGGAACCGGCGGCAGCACGACCGACTGGCTGCCGCTGGCCGCCATCGCCATCGGCCTCGTCCAGCAGATCCTCCTGTTCGAATTTCTCGGCTTTGTGCCGACCGCAGCGATCTTGTTCCTCTGCGTGTCCTATGGCTTCGGCAGCCGACGTTACTTGCGCGATGCCATCATCGCAATTGCGCTCGCCGTCGTGGCCTATGTCGGGTTCGTGCATGCGCTCGGGCTGCATCTGCCGGCGGGCATCCTGGGTGGAGTGCTTTAGATGGGCGCGCTGATTGACGGCTTCGCGACCGCGCTCACCTTCGCCAATCTCGGCTGGTGCGTGCTGGGCGTGACGCTCGGCACTGCGATCGGCATCCTGCCCGGCATCGGGCCCGCCCTCACCATCGCGCTGCTGCTGCCGGTGACGGCGCATCTCGACCCGACCGGCGCCTTCATCATGTTCGCCGGTCTGTACTACGGCGCGATGTACGGCAGCTCCACCACCTCGATCCTGCTCAACACCCCGGGCGAGACCGGCTCGATCATCACCGCGATCGAAGGCAACCTGATGGCGCGGCAAGGGCGCGGCGCGGCTGCGCTGGCGACCGCCGCGATCGGCTCGTTCGTCGCCGGCACCATCGGCACCGTGCTGCTGACCGTGTTGGCGCCGCTGGTCGTGAAAGTCGCGCTCAGGTTCGGGCCGGCGGAGTATTTCGCGCTGATGGTGCTCGCCTTCACCACGGTCTCCGGGCTGCTCGGCTCCTCGCGGCTGCGCGGCATGATCAGCCTGTTCCTGGGGCTGGTCGTCGGCCTCATCGGCACCGACAGCCTGACGGGCCAGGCGCGCTTCACCCTCGGCATCCTGCAACTGCTCGACGGCATCGACATCACCGTGGTCGCGGTCGGCCTGTTCGCGGTCGGCGAAGCCTTCTACGTCGCCTCGCGCATCGACCTGCGCACAGCGGAGATCATCCCCGTCAAGGGCTCGCTATGGATGACGCGCGAGGAATGGGGGCGCTCCTGGAAGCCGTGGTTGCGCGGCTCTTTCCTCGGCTTCCCGTTCGGCGCGCTGCCGGCCGGCGGCACCGAGATCCCGACCTTCCTCTCCTACTTCCTCGAAAAGAAGCTGGCGAAGAAGCCGGAGGAGTTCGGCAAGGGCGCGATCGAAGGCGTCGCCGGGCCGGAGGCTGCCAACAATTCCGCGGTCGCGGGCGTGCTGGTGCCGCTGCTGACGCTCGGCCTGCCGACCTCAGCCACCGCCGCCATCCTGCTGGCGGCGTTCCAGCAGTACGGCCTGCAGCCCGGCCCGCTGCTCTTCACCAACCCCGGCACCAGCACCCTGGTCTGGGGCCTGATCGCCAGCCTCTATCTCGGCAACCTGATGCTGCTGCTGCTCAACCTGCCGCTGGTCGGCATGTGGGTGCGGCTGCTGTCGATCCCGACGCCGCTGCTCTATGGCGGCATCCTGGTGTTCGCCACCCTCGGGGTCTATTCGTACAACCAGTCGGTGTTCGACCTCGGCCTGCTGTTCCTGTTCGGGGTCGTGGGATATGTGATGCGCCGCTTCGATTTCCCGGTCGCGCCCGCCATCATCGGCATGATCCTGGGCCCGCTCGCCGAAGAGAATTTCCGCCGCGCGCTCTCGATCACCCAGGGCGACTATTCGGTGTTCGTGACGCACCCGATTTCAGCCGTGCTGCTGGCGATCGCTTTGCTGATCATCGTGGCGCCGTTCCTGATGCGGCTGCTTCAGCGCCGCCGCTTGGCAGCATCTTCATAGGGCACGTCGAGCGGCAGCCCGCCGATGTGGCGCGCCAGGATCTGCATGTTGCGGTCGTTGGAGCGGAAGAAGAAATCCCAGACATCGCCGAACAGCGGGATGGCGCCGATCGCGGTATCGACCGCGATGTTGGCGACCATGCGCACGATCGCGGACCGTGGAACGCCGAGCCGCTGCGCCTCGTAGATCAAATAGGCGCCGATCGCCCCGGTGAGGATGTCGCCGAAGCCCGGCACCAGCCCCAGCACCGCGTCCGCGCCGATCCTGAGCCCGAGGCCGGGCACCCGGATCTGCGAATCCATCAGCTTGGCGATGCGCTGCAGGCGGCGCTGCGCCTCCTGGCGGCCCTTGAGATCCGCAATGTGCTGGTCGGTCGGATGGACGCTGTTGGATCGCGACGGCATACGGCAGCCTAACATGGTTCAGGCTGCTTGGTCGAAACTGGCGGCGCAGCGGTTCAGTCCGCCCTCATCTTATCGTCATGGTCGTGATTGGCACGACCATGACGATATTGGGAGCGGCAAGGCGTGCGCGCGCTACTGCTTCTTCGTGCCGTCCGCGTTGAACTGGCCGAGATAGGCGATGAGGTCGGCGAGCTTGGTGTCGTCCTTGACGCCGGCGAACATCATCTTGCCGCTGGGGACCTTCGCCTTGGGGTTCTTGAGATACTCGGCGAGGTTGGCCTCGTCCCAGGTGATCCCGGAATTCGCCATCGCATCGGAGTATTTGTAGCCTTCGACCGCGCCCGCAGCCCGCCCGACCACGCCGTTCAAGGCCGGGCCGACGCCGTTCTTGGCGCCTTCGCCGACCTTGTGGCAGGCCTTGCAGACCGCGAACGCTTTCTCGCCGGCGGCCGGATCGGACGCGATCGCCGGAATGGCGGCGGTGCACAGCACGGCCGCAGCCATCATCACGCGCAGCATCACTTTGACCTCTTGGGTTGGAGTTGGGCTGCCCGGCGCCCCATGAGGCGCCGGGTTCCAAACATAGCTAGGCCGCCACGCCCTTGGCAAAGGGCAGGATGCGGACGCGCTTGCCGGTCGCGGCGGCCAGCGCGTTCGCCACCGCCGGGCCGATCGGCGGCACGCCGGGTTCGCCGACGCCGCTGGGCACGGCTTCCGACGGCACGATGTAGGTCTCGACCGTCGGCATCTCCTCGATCCGCAACGGCAGATAGGCGTCGTAGTTGGTCTGATCCACCGCGCCCTTGGTCAGCGTCAGCTCCTCGTGCAGGACCGAGCCGAGGCCAAAGCCGATGCCGCCTTCCATCTGCGCGCGCACCTGGTCCGGGTTGATGGCGGTGCCGCAATCGACCGCGCACACCACGCGCTCGACCTTGAAGCCGCCCTTGTCGTCCATCTTGATGTCGGCGATCTCGGCCACCACGGTGCCGAAGGATTCGTGCAGGGCGACGCCGCGGAAGGTGCCTTGCGGCATGTCCTTGCCCCACTCGGCCTTTTCCGCCGCGAGGTTGAGCGTCGCCAGGTGGCGCGGATGATCCTTGAGCAGCGCGCGACGCAGCTCGACCGGGTCCTTGCCGGTCTGCCGCGCGATGTCGTCGATCATCGTCTCCATCACGTAGGCGGTGTGGGTGTGCCCGACCGAGCGCCACCACAGCACCGGCACGCCGACCTTGGCGTTGACGACCTCGGAGCGGAAATTCTCCAGCGCATACTTGGTGTCGGAGACGCCCTCGACCGAGGTGCCATCGACGCCGTCCTTCACCGCCATCGCCTCGAACGGCGTGCCGATCAGCAGTGACTGGCCGACCTGGCGATGCTGCCAGGCCAGGATGTTGCCGGCGTCGTCGAGGCCGACCTTCACCTTGTGCACGAACAGCGGGCGGTAGCGGCCGCCGCGCATGTCGTCCTCGCGCGTCCACAGCACCTTCACCGGCGCCTTCCACCCGATCGCCTTGGCGGTCTCGACCGCTTCGACGATGATATCGGCATCGGTCACCGCGCGCCGGCCAAAGCCGCCGCCGGTCTTCATCACATGCAGCGTGACATTCTCCGGCGTAACGCCGGCGATCTGCGACGCCACCGCCTGGTAGAGATCGGGCATCTGGTGCCCGCCCCAGATTTCCAGCACGTCGCCGTTCTTGTGCGCGACCGCATCCATCGGCTCCAGCGCGGCGTGCGCCAGATACGGGAACTGGTAGGTCGCTTCGATGGTCTTGGTCGCCTTCGCCATCGCGCCGTCGACGTCGCCGCGCGTGGCGGCCACCGCCTCGCCCGGCTGGTCCGCCTGCTTCAGGTATTCGGCGAACAGCTCGGCCGAGCCGCGCTTTTCCGCGGCGCTGTCGTCCCATTCGACCGTCAAGGCCTCGCGGCCCTTCATGGCGGCCCAGGTGTTCTCCGCCACCACCGCGACGCCGCGCGAGATCTGTACTACGTCGACCACGCCCTTCACCGCTTTGGCCGGCGCCGGGTCGAAGCTCTTGACCGTGGCGCCGAACAACGGCGGGTGGGCGACCATCGCCGTCAGCATGCCGGGCAGCTTCAGGTCGATGGTGTAGGGTTGCTGGCCGGTCGATTTCTCGCGCGAATCGATGCGGCGGAAATCCTCCGAGCCGATCACCTTCCACTGGTCGCGCGGCTTCAGCGCAACTTCGGTCGGCACCTGCTCCTTGGCGGCGGCGTCGGCAAGCTCGCCGAAGGTCACCTGCTTGCCGGAGGCATGCGAGAGCACGCCCTTCGCGACTTTGATCTCGCCGGCCGGAACGTTCCACTGCTTGGCGGCGGCATTGACCAGCATGGTGCGGGCGAGCGCGCCGGCCTTGCGGTAGCGGTCGAACGACGAGAACATCGCCGACGATCCGCCGGTGCCTTGCGCCACGCCACCCCAGGCGAGGTTGCCGTAGAGTTTCGGGTTGCCGGCGGCGCCGACCACCACCAGCTGGTCGCGGTCGGCCTCCAGCTCTTCCGCCACCAGGGTAGCGATGCCGTGATAGGCGCCTTGGCCCATGTCCATGTGGGCCGAGAGGATCGTCACCTTGTTGTCGGGCGAGATCGTGACATAGGCGTTGAAGGGATTGGGCTCGGCCGCCACCTCGGCGCGCGCACCTGGCACGCGGAACGAGACGGAGAGGCCGGTGCCGGCAACCGCCGCGCCGAGCAGGAACGCGCGGCGGGTGGGACGGAAGATTTCGGGTTTCAGTTTGAGCGGCAGCATGATGTCACCTCATCCCAGCATCTTGGCGGCTTCGTGGATGCCGGCGCGGATCCGGTGATAGGTGGCGCAGCGGCAGAGATTGCCGCTCATCGCCGCATCGATGTCCGCGTCGGTCGGCTTCGGGTTGTCCGTCAGCAGCGCAGTCGCCGCCATCACCTGGCCCGACTGGCAGTAGCCGCATTGCGGCACGTCGAGCTGGGTCCAGGCGGCCTGCACCGCCTCCGCTACCTTGCCGTTCACCCCTTCGATGGTAGTGATCTTGGTGCCTTCCACGTCCGAGATCGGCGTGATGCAGGAGCGGATCGCAACGCCGTCCTGGTGCACCGTGCAGGCGCCGCATTGCGCCATGCCGCAGCCGAACTTGGTGCCCGTCAAACCGACGACGTCGCGGATCGCCCACAAAAGCGGCATGTCCGGATCGGCGTCGACCTCACGGACTTGCCCGTTGATGTCGAGTTTCATCGACTTCTCCCTGAAACGAAGAACGTAGAAATGGATGGTATGGAATCAGCCGTAGCGGTTTGACGGTCAGGAGAAGCCGCGCCGGTCATGATTCAGGTGGGCGGCCAACTCCAACTGCGCAAGGGCAGTTTGCGCCGGCGCACATTTGTCGCGCGAAAAATTTTCGCTCGCTCTGCGCAAAACATGTTTACGCGCGCTGCGCACCGAATGACCGCGAGAAGATCGCGGTCTTGGCCCGCACACGAGCCGGCGAATCGCGGGGAAGGTCGAGGTGACTAGGCCGCCCCTCGGTCCTTGGCTCGACCTGCCGAGGGTCCCGCCACCATTGCCGTTCGCAGGCAGGAATGTTACCGTGATACCATAAAGTCTGTTTCCTATAGAAAACTAACAGACGCGACAGGGCGGTAACATGAAGGGTGGCCTGAAGTCCGGGCAGCGCGAGGTGCTGGAGACGAAAGTCCTGCAGCCGCTGCGCGAGGGCTATGACCGGCTGACCAGGACCGAGAAAAAGCTGGCCGGCTATCTGCAGTCGCGGCCCGATTGCCTCGTCCTCGAGACCGCCGCCACCATCGCCGGCAATGTCGGCATCAGCCCCATGACGGTCGGGCGCTTCCTGCGCAAGCTTGGCTTCGATGGCCTGAGCGACGTGCGCCACCAGTTGAAAGCTGGCCTCTACGGCCCGGACGGCGCCAGCACGTGGTCGATCGACCGCCGCTACCAGGCCTTCACGCGGCGCGACAAGGAGCATTTCAGCCTGCAGGACAGCCTGGAGGCGGAGCTCGCCGCGATCCGCCAGGCCTACGAGATGACCACCACGCCGCTATGGGCGGACTCGGTTGATTCCTTTGCCAATGCCCAGCGCGTGTTCGTCAGCGGCCTGCACATGGCGCGCGGCCTCGCGCTCGAGTTCGTCAGCCGGCTCGAATACATCCGGCCCGGCGTGCACCTGGCCGACGGGCAGAACGGCCACTATGCCGACGTCCTGTTCGACGATGCGCCGCGGGTCGCGTTTCTGCTGATCGACTTCTATCGTTACGACAAGGCGACCCAGCGCGTGGCGGAATTGGCCAAGCGGCGCGGGCACGAGGTCCACATCGTCGCCGACGACTATTGTCTATGGGCGCACAAGGTCACCGACCGGGTGTTCAACCTGCCGACCAGCACCGGCCTCTACTGGCATTCGACCGCGGCCATCAGCGCCCTGCTCAACCTCCTGGTCAATGACGTGATCCGCCAGCTCGGCAAGGCGGTGCCGAAGCGCATCGACAAGGTGCTGCAGGCGCAGAAGACCTTCGACCAGTTCGCGGAGGATCTGTGATGCCGTCCGCCCAGCGCACCGGCGTCTCGCTGGTCGGCGGCCTCATCCTGTGCCTGCCGCTGATCGCGCTGGCTCTGCTGTTCGAGTTCCTGACCGGCGCGGCCCTGCAGCGCACCTATACCTTGTTCCTCATCAACCTGATCGCGGTCATCGGTCTCGGCATCTTCTCCGGCAATTCCGGCATCCTGAGCTTCGGCCACGTCGCCTTCATCGGGCTCGGCGCCTACGTCTCCGGCATCCTGACCCTGCCGCTCGCGACCAAGGCCAGCGCCCTGCCGCACCTGCCGGCGATGCTGGCAGGCATCGAGTGGGGTCTGCCGGCGGCACTGCTGGCGACGGTGATCAGCGTCGGTATCTTCGGCGCCTTGATCGGCGCGCCCATTGTCCGCATGGGGGGCGCCGCCGCCGTCATCGCCACGCTCGGCCTGCTGCTTATCGTCCATGGCATCATCATCGGCGCCAGCGATTTCACCCGCGGCAGCAACGCGTTCCTCGGCGTCGCCAAGAAGACCGACATCTGGGTCGCGCTCGCGATCGCCGTACCCATCATCCTGCTGGCGCGCTGGTATCGCGATTCGCGGCGCGGCGCGCAGCTGCGCGCCAGCCGCGAGGATGAACTGGCGGCGCGCGCCATCGGCATCGACGTGGTGAAGATGCGGATCGGCGCCTGGACCATCAGCGCCATGATCTGCGCCGCCGCGGGCGCGCTGCTGGCGCACTTCCTCGGCGCCTTCTCGCCCTCCAAGTTCTATTTCGACGACACCCTGACCCTGCTCACCATGCTGATCGTCGGCGGCATGACGACGGTCTCCGGCGCCTTGTGCGGCGCCGTGCTGGTGACGCTGACGGTCGAGATCCTGCGCCGGGTCGAGGGCGGGGTCGATCTGTTCGGGTGGCAGACGCCGGAGATGTTCGGGATGACGCAGGCCGGCCTCTGCCTCATGATCCTCCTGGTCATGTATCGCCGGCCCGCCGGCCTGTTCGCGCGCGAGATCGGCGAGCGTTGGCTGCGCCCCGCGCCGGCCGTTCCGCACGCCGGCAGTGACCTTTCGGTCGCCGCCGCGGGCGAGCTGACCATCGAGGCTGCGACCAAGGATTTCTCCGGCCTGCGCGCGCTGGAGAACGTGAGCGTGACGGTGCGCCCGGGGGAGATCGTGGGCCTGATCGGCCCCAACGGATCGGGCAAGACCACCCTGCTCAATCTCGTCTCCGGCGTGCTCTCGCCGAACGCTGGGCGCATCTTGATCGATGGCGCCGATGCGACCCGGTGGCCGGCGCACAAGGTCGCGCAAGCCGGCGTCGGCCGCACCTTCCAGAACATCCGCCTGTTCGGCCATCTGAGCGTGCTGGAGAATGTCGAGATCGCGGCGACCACGCGCGCGGATGGCTCGGCCGAATCCGCGCGCGCCTTGGCGTGCCAGCTGCTGGCCGAGTTCGGCCTGGAAGGCTCCGCCGGCCGGCTGGCGGGCGAGCTGGATTACGGCGCGCAGCGGCGGCTGGAGATCGCGCGCGCTTTGGCGCTGCGCCCGCGCTACCTGCTGCTCGACGAGCCGGCCGCCGGCATGAACCCGACCGAATCCAACCAGCTGCTGGCCGAGCTGGCGGAGCTGCGGCGCCGCACCGGGATCGCGCTGCTCGTCATCGATCACGACATGTCCCTCATCATGCGTCTCTGCGATCGCATCGTGGTGTTGAACCGCGGCCAGGTGATCGCACAAGGAAAGCCGGCCGAGATTCAGCGCGATCCGGCGGTCATCGAGGCCTACATCGGCCGCAAGCGTGCCGCGCGCGTACCGACTGCCACATCCCTTCAGATGCAAGGAGCAACGCCATGACCAGACTGATTCTGCCGTCGCTCGCCGCTTTGATCTGCCTCAGCCATGCCGCGGCGGCCGACGATGTTCTCAAGATCGGTGCGCCGATCTCCAAGACCGGCTGGAACGCCCCGTACGATTCGCCGGTGATGGACGGCTTCGCCGTCGCGATGGACGAGATCAACGCCGCCGGCGGCATCGCCGGCAAATACAAGGTCGAGGTCGAGACCCGCGACAACCGCTCCGACAACGCGCAGAACGCGATCGTGACCCAGGACCTGATCGACCAGGGCGTCAACTTCCTGCTGGTCGCCTGCGATTCCAGCATGGTGCACGCAACCGCAGAGCTGATCGTGACGGCGCAGTTGCCCGCGATCTCCACCTGCTCCTCCTCGCCCACCCTGCCGTTGACCGGCCACGGCTTCATCTTCGCCAATGCCGTCACCGACAACGTGCAAGGCGCGGCCCAGGCAGAATATGCCTGGAGCCAGGGCTACAAGAACGCCTACCTGCTGCGCTCGCCCGACATCGAGTACACCCAGATGCCGCTCTATTTCGCCGAAGCGTTCAAGAAGCTGGGCGGCACGGTGGTGGGCGAGAGCATCTATGCCCTCAGCCAGCCGGACTTCTCCGCCGAAGTCACCAAGATCAAGCAGCTCAGCCCGCAGCCGGACGTCATCGTCACCTCGGCGTTCGAGCCGGACTTTCCCGCCTTCATCCGTCAGTTGCGCGGCGCGGGCGTGAAGATCCCGGTGGTGTGTGGCGACGGCATCGATTCGCCAACCACCTTCGCCCTGGGCGAGGTGGTCGAGGGCGTCGTCTTCACCTCATCCGGCTTCGCCGCGCCGGGCAGCCCGATGGAGGCCTATCAGAAGAAGTACCAGGCCAAGTTCGGCAAGGCGCCGGAATCGATCATGGATGCCCTGGGTTACGACCTCGCCAAGATCATCGAAGCGGCGGTGATCAAGGCCGACAGCGTCGAGCCGGCCAAGGTGCGCGAGGCGCTGGCCAGCCTGGAGAACGTGCAGGGCGCGACGGCGGTCATCAGCTACGCGGGCGGCAACGGCACGCCCACGCGGCCGGTCAACGTTCTGCGCATCGAAGGCGGCAAGCGCGTGCTGGTGAGCGCCAACGCGCCCGACGCCGCGATCGTGCCCGAGCCGAAGCTCGACATGAACGCCGCGCAATAGCATGGCATTGCTTTCGCTCAGCGGCCTGGATGTGCGCTACGGCGCCATCCAGGCCGTGCGCAGTCTCGATCTGGAGGTGAACGAAGGCGAGATCGTGGCCCTGCTCGGTGCCAACGGCGCGGGCAAGTCCACCACGCTCAAGGCTATCGTCGGGCTGGCGCCGGGCAAGGGCGAGATCCGGTTCGCCGGGCAGGCGATCCTCGGCCGCGACACCGAGGAGATCGTGCGCAGCGGCCTCACCATGGTGCCCGAAGGCCGGCGGGTATTCCCGTCGCTGACGGTGGGGGAAAACCTGCGGCTCGGTGCCGCCACGCGCGGCGATCCGGCCGCCACCCTGCGCCTGCGCAAGGAAGTGGAGACCTTGTTCCCGATCCTGGCGGAGCGCGCCGGCCAAGCTGCCGGCACGCTCTCGGGCGGCCAGCAGCAGCAGCTGGCGATCGGCCGCGCCCTGATGTCCGAGCCCAAGCTACTGTTGCTCGACGAGCCGTCGCTTGGCCTCGCGCCGCAGATCGTCGACGACATCTTCGACCTGATCCTGAGACTGAAGGCGCGCGGCCTCACCATCCTGCTGGTGGAGCAGGACGCGGTCGCCGCCCTCGACATCGCCGATCGCGCCTATGTGATGGCGAATGGGCGCATCATCATGGCGGGCCCGGCCGCCGAGCTGCGCGCCTCGGAGCAGGTGGCGCGCGCCTATCTCGGCATCGCCGGAGAGCATGCCGCATGACCGGCTACTTCCTGGAACAGACCGGCAATGCCTTGAGCCTGGGCGGCATCTATGCCCTGCTCGCCCTCGGCCTTGCCGTGGTCTATTCGATCCTCGGCCTCATCAACTTCGCTCATGGCGCGCTGATGACCCTGACCGGCTATGTGCTGGTCGCCGCCGCCGCCTATGGCTTGCCGTTCCTGGTGGCCGCGCCGCTCGCCATCCTGGTCGTGATGGCGAGCGCGGTGCTGCTGGAGCGCATCGCCTTCCGGCCGGTGCGCGGCGCCAGCGGTGCGACCATGCTGCTGACCAGCTTCGCGGTCGCGGTCCTGCTTCAGCTCGCCTTCCAGCTTTTCATCTCCACCCGGCCGCAGATCGTGCCGCTGCCGGCGATGCTGACCGCGACGCTGGATGTCGCGGGCATCGCCATCGGCGTCAACCGCATCATCTCAGTGGTGGTCGCGGTCGTGGTCCTCATCGCGCTCAACCAGTTCCTGAAGCGGACCACCATCGGCCTTGCCATGCGCGCGGCAGCGGAGGATTTCGATGTGACGCGCCTCATGGGCATCCGCGCCAACCGCGTGATCGCCGCGGCCTTCGCGCTGTCCGGACTGCTGGCCGGCATCGCCGCCATCCTGTGGATGGCGCAGCGCTCCTCGGTCGATCCGCTGATGGGCCTGGTGCCGGTGCTCAAGGCCTTCATCGCGACCACGCTGGGCGGCCTCGGCAGCCTGCAGGGCGCCGTGCTCGGCGGCCTGCTGCTGGGCGCGATCGAGATCTATCTCGCATCCTATCTGCCGGATGCGATGCTGCCTTATCATGGCGCGCTGACGCTGGGCATCGTCATCCTGGTGCTCGTCGCGCGACCGCAGGGATTGGTAGGCGCGCGGCGCGAAGCCGTACGCTGAATTTTCGAGCGAGGGAGAAAAGCCATGCCGATGGTCAAGCTGAAGGATGTCGAGCTGAACTACGAACTCGAGGGCGATGGGCCGGAAACCATCGTGCTGATCAACGGCCTCGCCGACGACCTCACCACCTGGTACGGCCAGATGGACGATCTGCTCGGCGCCGGCTATCGCGTGCTCCGCTTCGACAATCGCGGCATTGGCAAGTCGTCGCGGCCGAAAGGGCTCTACACCACCGCCATGATGGCGGCCGACGCCAAGGCCCTGGTCGACCATCTCAAGCTCCGCGACTTCCATCTGGTCGGCGTGTCGATGGGCGGCATGATTAGCCAGGAATATGCCCTCGCCTACCAGGGCGACCTGCGCTCGCTCACGCTCTGCTGCACCTACGCCGCGCCGGGCCCGTTCTGCTCGCGCATGTTCAAGCTGTGGCAGGACATGGCCCCGGTGATGGGCGTGCCGGCCGTCATGCGCGATGTCACGCTGTGGGCTTTCACCCAGGAGTTCTTCCTGACCCAGGAAGCGACCCTGAAGGAATTCGAGGCGGCGATGGCGGCGCTCGACCAGCCGGTCGAGGTCTACCTGTCGCAACTGAACTCGATCCAGACTCACGACACGCGGTCGCGCCTCAAGGCCATCAAGGTGCCGACCATGGTGCTGGCCGGCGCCGAGGACATCCTCATCCCGATGAACCTGTCGCGCGAGCTGCACAGCCTCATCCCCGGCGCCGCGTTCGCGACCGCCAAGGGCGGGCACGCCTATATGTGGGAGCACCCGAAGCCGTTCAACGAAGCTGTCCTGGCCTTCATCGGAAAGCATCGCATAACAAGCAAATAGCACATATTGGTGAGCATTTTCAGGATATTGCGGGACTTCGTTAAGGCTGATTTCGATTGACGCGCGACTAGGCACCGTGTCATATGCCGCGCGCAATCGAGTTTTTGCCTGCCTTGGCTAATCGCGCCGACGGTTCTCCGGATGGTGCCTGATCAAGACGCTTCCAAAAATCAGGTTGTTGCAGATGCCGTGCGGCAGTCGCGCGGCGCGAGAAACAGCATGCATCGACATCCGCATGCTTTGAGAGCCTAGGAGAGACGAGAATGGCTACTGGTACCGTGAAGTGGTTCAACGCGCAAAAGGGCTTCGGCTTCATCCAGCCGAGCGACGGGTCGAAGGACGTGTTCGTGCATGTGACCGCGGTTGAGCGCGCCGGCCTGCCCGGCCTCACGGAAGGTCAGAAGGTCAGCTTCGACGTGGTGTCCGAGCGCGGCAAGCAGGCCGCCGGAAACCTGAAGCTGGCGTAACTGATCCAACGATCTTCGGATCTGAAGCCCCGGCGGAAACGCCGGGGCTTTTGTTTTGCAGCGGTGAACCTACTACGCGGCCGCTCCATCCCCCCGTCATGGTCGGACCAAGCACGACCATGACGAAAGAGAAGCCGACGCTAGTCTGATTCAATCTCGTCGAGCTGCGCGCCGATACGGTCCAGCGCAGCGTGCAGCTGCGCGATGTCCGCCTTGGACAGTCCTTTGGTCACCTCCGCCTCGATCGCGCGGGCACGGGGGATGATGGCTTCGTAGATCTTGCGCCCCGCCTTGCTCAAGGTGAGCTGGATCAGGCGCTGATCGGTCTGGTGCGGCTCGCGCGCGATCAGGCCGCGCTTCAGCAGCGTCGCGACGGCGCGGCTGACCTTAGCCTTGTCCATGGCGGTGCGCTCGCAGATCTCGTTCGAGGACAACGGCGCGAAGGCGCCGAGCACGGCGATGGCGCGCCATTCGGGGATCGATATGCCGAATTCCTGCTCATACAGCGCGGCGAAAGCCCGGCTGACCCGGTTGGTCGTGACCGACAGCCGGTAGGGCAGGAAGCTCTCCAGGTCGAAGCCGGCAGGTCGTTTCACATCAAGCCATTCCTTGACAATCGTTTCATTTGAAACGATCATAGAGGATCAGAGATCGTCCGGCAAGCCGGAGGAGACACCGCTTGAAAAACTACATCTCGTTCCCGCGCGTCGAAGGCAATACCTCGCGCCAGGCGCACGCGTCGCTGCCCAGCGGCACCTACGAGCGCGAGCTGGGCAAGGAAGGCTTCTTCGGCCCCGCCACCCACATGTACCACCGCAACCCGCCGACCGGCTGGGTCGACTGGGAGGGTCCGCTGCGCCCGCGCGCCTTCGATCTCAACAAGATCGCTGGCGCGCATGCCTCGCCCTGGGATGCTCCGGCCATTCTCTCCAACGCCAACGTCAAGCTGCGCTTCTGGCGCGTGCCGCAGCGCATGGAAACGCTGGCGCGCAACGGCGACGGCGACGAGCTGCTGTTCGTGCACGAGGGCGCTGGCGATCTCCACTGCGACTACGGGCATCTTGCGATCAAGGCCGGCGACTATGTGATGCTGCCGCGCGGCACCATGTGGCGCATCGAGAGCGCGGCGCCGATGACCGCGCTGCTGATCGAGGCCACCAACGGCTCCTACCTGCTGCCCGACAAGGGGCTGGTCGGCCCGCACGCCATCTTCGACCCCGCCATGCTGGACACGCCGAAGATCGACGATGCGTTCCTGAAGCAGCAGGGCGCCGGCACCTGGAAGGTCAGGATCAAGCGCCGCGACGCGATCTCCACCGTCACCTTCCCGTACAATCCGCTGGACGCGGTGGGCTGGAAGGGCGACCTCGCGCCGGCGCGCATCAACGTCAAGGACATCCGGCCGCTGATGAGCCACCGCTATCATCTGCCGCCGTCGGCGCACACCACCTTCGTCGGCAACCGCTTCGTGGTCTGCACCTTCTGCCCGCGCCCCTTCGAATCTGGCGAGGATGCCCTGAAGGTGCCGTTCTTCCACAATAACGACGACTACGACGAGGTGCTGTTCTACCACGCCGGCGATTTCTTCAGCCGCGACAACATCAAGCCGGGCATGGTGACGTTCCATCCCTGCGGCTTCACCCACGGCCCGCATCCGAAGGCGCTGAAGAACGCGTTCAAGTCGGCCAAGCCCGCGACCGACGAATATGCGGTGATGATCGACGCGCGCGACGCGCTGCAGGTGGGCGACGCCGCCAGCGCGACCGAGTTCACCGGCTATGTCGACAGCTGGAAGGCGCCCGGGGCATGAAGCTCGCGACCCTGAAGACCGGCAGCCGCGACGGCCGCCTGCACATCGTCAGCCGCGATCTCACCCGCTGCGTCACTGCCCGCGACGCCACCACCCTGCAGCAGGCGCTCGACCACTGGGCCGAGATCGCGCCGCTGTTGCACGAGGAAGCGCGCCGGCTGGAGGCCGGCGAATGGCTCGGCGTCGAGGAATTCGCCGCGGAGGAATGCGCGTCTCCCCTGCCCCGCGCCTATCAGTGGGCGGACGGCTCCGCCTACGTGAATCACGTCGAGCTGGTGCGCAAGGCGCGCGGCGCGGAGATGCCGCCCAGCTTTTGGACCGATCCGCTGATGTACCAGGGCGGCTCCGACTCGTTCATCGGCCCGCGCGATCCGATCCAGATGGCCGACGAAGCCTGGGGCATCGATTTCGAGGCCGAGATCGCCGTCATCACCGACGACGTGCCGATGGGCGTCGATGCCGAGGCGGTGCGGCGCCACATCAAGCTCATCCTCCTGGTCAACGACGTGTCGCTGCGCAACCTCATTCCGGGCGAGCTGGCGAAAGGCTTCGGCTTCTTCCAATCCAAGCCGAGCAGCGCCTTCTCACCCGTCGCCGTGACGCCTGAAGAGCTGGGCGTTGCGTGGGACGGCGGCAAGATTCACTTGCCCCTCGCCACTCATCTCAACGGCCAGCCGTTCGGCAAGCCCAACGCCGGCGTCGACATGACCTTCGATTTCGGCCAGCTCATCGCCCACGCCGCGCGCACCCGCCCGCTCGCCGCCGGCACCATCATCGGTTCCGGCACCGTGTCCAACAAGGGCGCGGATGGCAGTCCCGGCAAGCCCGTAACGGAGGGCGGCGCCGGCTATTCCTGCATCGCCGAGCAGCGCACGGTCGAAACGCTGCTGACCGGCAGCGCCAAGACCCCATTCCTCAAATTCGGCGACCGCGTTCGCATCGAAATGCTGGACGCGGATGGAAGGAGTGTGTTCGGAGCGATCGAGCAGGAAGTGGTAAGGCATCAAGCGCACTGACTCTACCCCAATAGAGTTCCCTTCCCCCTTTGCGGGGGAAGGGAAATTCCTTGGAGACCGGTGTTAATGCCCCGCAGTCGACTTGTCCGGTAGCGCGACGCCGCTCTGTTCCAGCTGCTTCCCAAGATGAGCCGTCAACCGTTCCAGCCCGCCTTCGTCGCCGGCTTCGGCGCGGGCAACCAGCACGGCTTGCGTGTTGGACGCGCGCAGCAGCCACCAGCCGTCCTTGGTGTTGACCCGCACGCCGTCGACGTCGTTGAACGTCGCGCCTTCCTTCGTTAGGCGGTCGCGGACCTCCGAGACCACCGCGAACTTGCGGTCGTCGGCGCAGGGAAAGCGCAGCTCCGGCGTGTTGACCGGGTGCGGCAGCTGATCGCGCAGAGCCGCCAGGTCGCCGCCCAGGTGTGCCACCGCCTTCAGCAGGCGCACAGCGGCGTAGAGCGCATCGTCGAAACCGTAGTAGCGGTCGGCGAAGAACACATGCCCGCTCATCTCGCCGGCGAGCGGCGAGCCGGTCTCCGCCATCTTGACCTTGATCAGCGAGTGGCCGGTCTTCCACATCAGCGGCTTGCCGCCGTATTTCGCGACCTCGTCGAACAGCACCTGGCTTGCCTTCACGTCGGCGATAATGATGCCGCCCGGCTTGTCCTTGAGCACGTCGCGCGCCAGGATCGACAGCAGCTGGTCGCCGAACAGCATGCGGCCCTTGGAATCGACGGCGCCGATGCGGTCGCCGTCGCCGTCGAACGCGATGCCGATGTCCAGCTTCTCCTTGGCGACCGTCTCCTGCAGCTGCACCAGGTTCTTGGGCTCGCTCGGGTCCGGGTGATGGACCGGGAAATTGCCGTCGATCACCTCGTTGAGGATGACGTGCTTGCCGCCGATCTGCTTGGTGAGCAGGGCCATCGCCTCGCCCGCGGCGCCGTTGCCGGCGTCCCAGCCGACCTTGAGGCGGCCGAGGTCGACATCCTTCACCTCGCTCGCCAGCCGTGCCACGTACTCCTTGAGCACCGATGCTGTTTCAAGTTCGCCGCTGCCGCTCAGCACGTCGCCGGCGGCCGCCATCTTGCCGAGGTCCTGGATCATCTGGCCGAAGAATGGTTTGCGCCCGATCATCAGCTTGAAGCCGTTGTGGGTCGGCGGATTGTGCGAGCCGGTGACCATGATCCCGCCGTCGGTCTCCAGGTGGTAGACCGAGAAATAGAGCATCGGCGTCGGCCCGACGCCCACGAACACCACGTTCGCGCCGGCGCCGCGCAGGCCCTTGATCAGCGCGTCCGTCAGCGAGGGCGAGCTGAGGCGCCCGTCGCGCCCCACCGCGATGGTGGGCGAACGCTTCAACTGGCGCGCCAGCACGGTCGCGAAGGTGCGGCCGACCCATTCGCCATCGGGCTCGAACAGGGTCTCGTCGACGATGCCGCGCACGTCGTATTCACGGAGGATGCTGGGATGGAACGTGTAACCGGGCATGGATGTCGTCTGTTTGGATGCAAGCGGTGACATGATGGAGCCTACTGGAAAAATATCGGAAAAAGGCGGGAAATTGCCGCGGAAGTAACACCGCCGCGGCTTTATGGTTGCCGCGGCGCGCAGGTTCAAAAGGATTACGCCATGGCCGCCGCCGCGGACCAGCCGACCTCCGCCGGCGCCGAACGCACCGGCGCGGATGAGCGCAGGTTGGCATTCAACATGGCCTCGGCCTCGTCCAGCTCCACCACGATCTCCGGCGCCTCGAGGGCGATGTCCATTTCGCGCAGCCGCGCCAGGGTCTCATCGTCCGTGACGCCGAGAATCATGGCAGGAGGGTTGAGGTAATCCTCGAGTGCGCTGCCACACCGCAGGAACTGGGGATAGATGGCGAGGCCGAAATCCTGCCCCGCCCGCTTGCCCGAGGCTCGCTCCAGCGCCGGCAGGATGAAATCGCGCACGGTACCCGGCCGCACCGGGCTGCGCAGCGCGACGGCGTGGAATTTCGGTTTGTCGCGCAGGGCGTTGCCGATCGCCTCGCACAGCGTGAGGGTGAGCGAAAGATCCGCGCGGCCATGCGAGTCGGTCGTTCCGGCGCAGATGCTGGTGAGCGCGCTGGCCGCGATCGCCTCGGCGAGATCGGTGGTCGCACGCAGCCGGCCCGCAGCAACCGCCTCCTTGATGAGACGGCTGACACCCGGCTCGTTCACCGGCGCGACGGCGCGCCGGATGGTTGCGACCTTGTCTGCGTCGGGATCGACGGCGACGACGTGATGGCCCTGTCCGGCAAGGCACCCCGCCGCGACCGACCCTACATAATCGAGACCCAAGACGCTGAGCTGCATGTCCGCTCCTGCTCCATCTGCCGCGCAAAGGCGGCAACCACCTGTCGCACCGGACCGTCCGGCACGCCCCGCCCCGGATGCTGATCGCCGGCGCGGATACTCCCCTCTTTTTCCCCTGATTGCGCAAAACCCTATCGCAAGCGACAACGCCCGCAACCACTAAAATGATGCAATGCAGCAAACATCGTAAATGTTCCCAAAATATCACTTTTATGCCAGCGGGAACGATCGAGATTTTGCGCTTGCGAGTGTGGCCGCCGGGGGCGTCGTGACTAGCGCAGGATCCCCGCCGCCACGGCCTTGCGCCGGGTCAGGGCATACATCGCGTCCACCATCGGGGTGTCCACCCCGACGATATCGCCCAGCTCCGCCACCGCACCGATGATGGCGTCTAGCTCGATCAGCCGGCCGCGCTCGAAATCCTGCAGCATGGAGGTCTTGTGCTCGCCGACCGAAGCGGCGCCGTCGATCCGGCTCTCGACGCCGATCGGCATGGTGACGCCAAGCTTGGCGGCCACCGCTTCCGCCTCGTTCATGACCGACCGGGCAACGGCGCGAGTGCCGGGGTCCTCGCAGATCGCCTTGAGGGTGGCGCCGGTCAGGGCGCTGATCGGGTTGAAGGCGACGTTGCCCCACAGCTTGACCCAGATTTCGGTCCGGATGTCGGTCTTCACCGGGGTCTTGAAGCCGGCCTTGATCAGGGCGCGGCTGAACAGCCGGGCGCGCGCCGACTTGGTGCCGTCCGGCTCGCCGAGGGACAGGCGGTCATTCTCGATGTGGCGGATCTCGCCCGGCGCGATCATCTCCGCCGCCGGATAGATGACGCATCCGATCGCACGCTGCGGCCCGATGAGGTCCCATTGCTTGCCGTCCGGATCGACACTGGCCAGACGCTTGCCGGCGAGTGGCCCCTCGATGCCGTGGAAATACCACCACGGCACGCCGTTGACCGCCATGACCACGGCCGTCTCCGGGCCCAGCAACGGCGCCATGCGATCAGCGATGGCCGCGATCTGATGCGCCTTCAGGGCGACGACCACGAAGTTCTGCGGCCCGGCTTCCGCGGGATCGTCGGTGACGCGCGGGTTGACCGTGAAGTCACCGCTGTGACCCGTCACGCGGAGGCCCCTGGCGCGCATCGCGGCCAGATGCTCGCCGCGCGCGATCAGCGTGACCTCCTTGCCGATCCGCGCCAGATGCGCCCCGATCAGCCCACCGATCGCCCCGGCGCCATAGACGCAGACTTTCATGACACTCGTCCCCCGCCACCCACTCCTCCGTCATGGTCGTGCTTGGCACGACCATCCACGAGTTTAGTGGGGCAGGACTGAGAGGCGACATGCAAACTCGTGGATCCTCGTGCCAAGCACGAGGATGACGAATGGAGAGACGGTTGGAATTGGCGCATCCTCACGCCGTCAGCCCCAGGCGTTGCGCGAGGCCGATGCGTTGCAGCTTGCCGGTGGCGCCTTTCGGAATCTCAGCCAGGAACACGATCTTCTTCGGCACCTTGAAATCAGCGAGGCGCTCGGCGGCGAAGCTGCGCAGGTCCTGCTCGCTCGCGGCCTGGCCTTCGCGCAGCACGACGGCGGCCGCCACCTCTTCGCCCAGCTTGTCGTGCGGCAGGCCGAAGGTGACGACCTGCGCCACCGCCGGGTGATCCATCAGCACGTCATCCACCTCGCGCGGCGCGATCTTCTCGCCGCCGCGGTTGATGATCTCCTTCAACCGGCCGGTCAGGCTGAGATAGCCGTCGGCGTCCAGCACACCCTGGTCGCCGGTGCGGAACCAGCCGTTGGTGAAGGCCTCGGCGTTGGCTTTCGGATTGTTGGCGTAGCCGGCGGTGACATTGTCGCCGCGGATCACGATCTCGCCGATCTCGCCGCGATCGAGCAGCTTGCCGTCGAGATCCATGATCGCGACTTCCGGCCCGGCGGCGATGCCGACGCTGCCGGGCTTGCGCGGGCGCGGCGGCAGCGGGTTGCTCGCCATCTGATGCGACGCCTCGGTCATGCCGTAGGATTCGATCACCGGGCAGCCGAAGGTTTCCTCCAGCTGCTTCATCACCGCCGGCGGCAGCGACGCCGACGACGAGCGGATGAACCGCAGCTTGCGCCGCGCGATCACGTCGGCGTTGCGGTCGGCGCGCGCGAGGATGGTCTGGTGCATGGTCGGCACCGCGGTGTACCAAGTCGCTTCCGCCTGATCGAGCCAGGCGAAGAACTTCAGCGCATTGAAGCCCGGCGGGCAATGCACGCTGGCGCCGGCATGGAGCGACGACAGCAGCGCGCCGATCAGCCCGTGGATGTGGAACAGCGGCATGATGACCAGGCAGCGGTCCTGCGGCGTCAACGCCAGCGTGGCCGCGATGTTGCGCGCCGAGGCCGCGAGGTTGCGCTGGCGCAGCGGCACGATCTTCGGCCGCGACGTCGTGCCTGAGGTGTGCAGCACCAGCGCGACGTCGTCGGGATCGGGCCGCGGTGCGCCGGCATCCGCAAACGGAGCCGACAGCGTGTAGCTGCCGGCCGGACCGCTTTCATCCGCCGTCAGCTCAATCACCGGAATCTTGCGCTGCGCCGCCACGGCGCGCGCCGGCGAGTCAGGACCGCCCTGGATGATCAGCGCCTTGGCATCGAGGTCGCCGAGATAGAAGTCGAACTCGTCGGCGCGATAGGCGGCGTTGAGCGGCGCCGCCGTCGCCCAACTCGCCACCGCGACGAAGGTGGCCGCCATCTCCGGGCCGTTCGGCATCACCATCGCGACCGCGTGATTCTGCTGGATGCCGAGATTGCGCAATGCGCCGCCGGTCTTCTCCACCAGGCGCAGCAGCTCAGCCCGCGTCATGGTCTGGCGGTCCGGCGCACCGATCGCCAAGGCCGCGGTGTCGCCCGCGCGCAGCAGTTCGGCCACGGTCTTGAAGCTGTTCTTACTCATCACGATTCCGTCGCTACTCGATCTCATCCAACCGGCAGGTGGTCCGTCCCCCGCCGACCGACGCGGCGCAGCTTGCCTCAATTGCCTGCGCGCGCCTAGAGCGGATCGGCGCGAAATCCACCTGTCCGAACGTCTCCATCCAATCACCCGATTGGGCGCATTGAATGGTCTCGATCATCATCTTCCGCTCGCCGTCCGCGCGGAGCACGTAGAGCGCGCCGTCGCTCGCTGCCTGGGTCATGGACAGCGCGGTCGCAGCGCCCGGCGCAATCGTGCCGAGATCGCGATCGACCCAGTGGCCGAACATCAAGCGGCAGCGCAACGCTTCGGCTCCAGTGTTGGCCAGCGCTAAGGTGACCGGGCGGTCTTGCGTCTCCGATACGCATGACGACAGCAGACCGACGCACAGGCAGAGCAGGACGAGTCGCGATGTCATGCGCGCCTCTGTACCACGGGCTCGACTGCGGGCAAATACGGCGCGAGGGTTGCGCGCCCGCGCAGCAGGTCGCTGAAGCGCTCGGCGATCGCGACAATCGCAGCGTTGACCGGGCCGGTGGTGATCGCCGGCATGATCGAGGCGTCGCATACGAACAGATTGTCGAAGCCGCGCACGCGGAGATCCGGTCCCACCACCGCCTCGTCATCCGATCCCATGCGGCTGGTGCCAACCGGATGGTGATGGGTGAAGGCCGCCTGCTCCAGGAATGCGCGCTTCTTGGCGCTCGTTCGCACCGATGGCCCTGGCAAATACTCATCGAGGCGCCAGTCGGACAACGCGCTTGCGCCGCCGACCGCGCGCGCCTGCTCGAGCGCCTCCAGATAGACGTCGCGGTCGTATTCCTCGGCCAGGTAGTTGGGATCGATCAGCGGCGCGGCCTTGGGATCGGAGCTTGCCAGCGTCAGCGCGCCGCGGCTGCGCGGATGGGTGAAGCCGAACATTATGGTATAGGCCTCGCCCAGCGGCGGCGGCGCGAATTGTTCCGTCGTCACCGGGGCGATGACGCAGGCCAGCACCAGCTCCGGCGCGCCGGTCGCACCCTCGCGCGCGATATACATCAGCGATTCCGAGTTCTGGTAGTTCGACGGCGGCACCGGCCGGCGCGACCGATAGACATTCCCGCCGCTGAGCAGATGGTCGTGCAGGTTGCGCCCGACGCCGGGCAGATCGTGATGTGCCGCGATGCCGAGCGCGCGCAGCTCATCGGCCGCGCCGATCCCCGAGCGCATCAGCAGCATCGGCGAAGCGATGGTCCCGGCCGCGAGGATGACGCGCTCCGCCGTCACGACGCGCTCGCCGTGCCGATCGGACAGGCGCGCGCCGCGGCAGCGCGTACCGTCGAACACCAGCGACAGCACCTGCGTCTCCGCCATGAGATGCAGGTTGGGCCGCCCAAGCGCCGGCGTGAGATAGGCATCGGCGATGGTCTGGCGCTTGCCGTCCTTGATGGTGAGGGTGTTGAGGCACGGCCCAGCCATGCGCGCGCCGTTGTGATCGTCGCTCGGCGAGAGGCCGATCTCCGTCCCCGCCGCCATGTAAGCCTCGGTCACCGGATGCGGCGCGCTCGGTCGGATGAGATGCAGCGGCCCACCGACTGCGTGATGCGCATTGGCGCCGGGCGTGTAGTGCTCCGAGCGCAGGAAGTACGGCATCAAGTCAGCATAGCCCCAGCCGGCGCAGTCCCACGAATCGAAATCGGCCGGGTGCCCGCGCACGTGCGCCATGGCGTTGAGCGCGGTCGAGCCGCCGATCACCTTGCCGCGGGCCCATTCGTGCACGCGGTTCGCGGTGTGCGGCTGCGGGGTCGTGCGATAGGCCCAGTCGATGGCGCTGCCTTGCAACAGCGGCCATTGAGCCGGCTCGGCGATGCGCGGGTCGGTCGCGGCGCCGCCGGCCTCGATCAGGCCGATGCTGCGATCCGCATCCTCGCTCAGGCGCGCGGCCAGGACCGATCCCGCGGTGCCTGAACCAATCACCAGAATGTCGAACCAATGATCGGAACCAGGTGACATTACCGCCGGACCAATGCCGCCCCATCGCGGATATTGTTTTCACTTTTCGGGGCTCGAGTCTATGATTGCCGAACCAAATAAAGTCGATAAAAGCGCTGCGGGGGCTTGCAATCATGGCATCCAAGATCAAGGAACCGGTCATCACCCTGTCCGCGGGACCAGTCGCCGCCTATCCGCGCGTCCTGCGCGCCATGTCGCGCCCGGTCCAGTACGATTTCGATCCATGGTTCCAGCAGTTCTACGAGGACGTCACCCTGAAATGCGCCAAGGCGCTCCGCACCAAGGACCCCGCGCTGATCCTGCAGGTCGAGCCGGCGCCGGGCATCGAGGCCGCCGCCGCCTCGCTGATCTCGCCCAATGACACGGTGCTGAACCTAGCGTCCGGCGTGTACGGCAAGGGCTTCGGCTATTGGTCGGCGCGCTACCACAAGGACATGGTTGAGATCGAGGTTCCGTACAACGAGGCGATCGATCCCGGCCAGGTGGCCGACGCTTTCCGCAAGCGGCCGGACATCAAGGTGGTCTCGCTGGTCCACCACGATACGCCGTCGGGCACCATCAACCCCGCGCGCGAGATCGGCACGATCGTGCGCGAGCATGACGGCCTGCTGATCGTCGACGCCGTCTCGTCGTTCGGCGGCATGGACATCCATCCCGACGATTGCTTCGCCGACATCTTCATCACCGGTCCGGGCAAGTGCCTGGGCGCTGCGCCCGGACTCACCATCATGTCCGTCAGCGATCGCGCCTGGAAGCATATCGAGGCCAACCCGAAGGCGCCGTTCGCCTCGGTCCTCAGCCTAAAGGACTGGAAGAATGCCTGGAGCAAGGAGAAGCCGTTTCCTTTCACGCCATCGGTCGCGGAGATCAACGGCCTCGACGGCGCGCTCGACCAGTATTTCGACGAAGGACCGGAGAACGTGTGGCGCCGCCATGCGCTCACCGCGCGCGCCTGCCGCGCCGGCATCAAGGCGATGGGGCTGGAACTCTGGGCCAAGACCGAGAGCATCGCCTCGCCCACCTGCACCGCGGTGCGCGTGCCGGCGGGCGTGAATGACGAAGAGATCATCGCGGCGGCACGAGCCCAGTTCGGCGTCGTGTTGTCGTCGGGCCGCAACGACACCAAGGGCAAGCTGATCCGCATCGGCCACATGGGCCCGGTGGCGGAGCCGATCTATGCGACCGTGGCGCTCACCGCGCTCGGCGGCGCGCTGCGCAAACTGGGGCGCAAGGTCGATGTGGCGGCCGGGATCGAGGCCGCTTTGCAGGTCATCCAGGGCTGAGTGTCCAATCAAGGGGGGAGAGCATGCGCAGATTTGAAGGTCGCGTCGCCGTCGTGTCGGGCGCCGCACAGGGCATGGGTCGTGCCGTCGCGGAGCGCCTGGGCCAGGAAGGCGCGGTGGTGGTCGCGGTCGACATCAACGGCGACGGCGCCGGCGCGACGGCGCAGGCAATCGGCGGCAAGAGCTTCGGCATCGCCTGCGATATCGGCGACGAGGATGCGGTCGCGAAGCTGTTCCAGACCGTCGCCTCCAAGTGCGGCAAGCTCGACGTGCTGGTGAACAACGCCGCCATCGTGCCGTTCGTGAAGTGGGACGAGCTGACCTTCAAGGAATGGCGCCGCATCATGCGAGTCAACCTCGACGGCCTGTACCTCATGTGCCGCGCCGGGTCAGACTTGATGCGCAAGAACAACTACGGCCGCATCGTCAACTTCAGCTCCAACTCGATCTTCGCCGGCACGCCCAACATGGCGCACTATGTCGCATCCAAGGGCGGCGTCCTCACCTTCACCCGCGCGCTGGCGACCGAGCTTGGCGGCTATAAGATCACCGTGAACTCGGTCTGCCCCGGCCTCACCGACACCGAAGGCGTGCAGCAGACCCCGCACAAGGAGGCGTTCGGCTTCGTCGAGATGCTGCAGGCCATCAAGGGCATCGGCAAGCCGACGGACATCGTGCCGGCGGTCGCCTTCCTCGCCTCGGAAGAGGCGCACTGGATCACCGGCCAGGCGCTCGCGGTCGATGCCGGCATGGTGCGCTGGTAGGCTCGCGGCACTCGCCGCCAGCCTTTGGCTCGCCGCTGGAGCAGCGATGGCTGACACCGCCGATCAAGCACTGCTGACCGCCGCCAGCCGCGACAATGCGGCCGGCGTCAGGGCCGCGCTGGATGCGGGCGCCGACATCAACGCGCGCGACAATCACGGCCAGACCGCTTTGTTGTTCGCCGTGCAGCGCAATGACCGTGCGCTCGCGCTCGATCTGATCCAACGCGGCGCCGACATCAACGCCGAGGCGATGAACCATGATACGCCCTGGCTGCAGGCCGGCGCGCTCGGGCGCACCGAGATCCTGGTGGTGATGTTGGATACCGGCAAGGTCGACTACTCCATCCGCAACCGCTATGGCGGCAACGCGCTGATCCCGGCCTGCGAGCGCGGCCATGTCGACACCGTGCGCCTGCTGCTGGAGCGCTCCAAGATCGACGTCAATCACATCAACAATCTCGGCTGGACCGGCCTGCTGGAGGCGGTAATCCTGAGCGACGGCGGCCCGCGCCACATCGAGATCGTGCGCATGCTGCTGGCCGCCGGCGCCGACCCCAACATCGCCGACAAGGACGGCGTGTCGCCTCTCCAGCACGCCCGCGACCGCCGCTACGATGCGATCGCCGCGCTGATCCGGGACGCTGGCGGGCGTTAGGTCAGTCCGAGACGACGCCGCCGAAGATCGCCTTGTTCCACCGCGTCACGGTGATCTTGTCGCGCAGGCAGGCCTGGGTGGCCGGGTCGGCGTTGATGATCGCCACCGCTTCCTCGCGCGTATCGACGTCCAGCACCAGCAGGCTGCCGATCGGGGTCACGCCGTCATCGGTCCGCAGGCTGCCGGCGCACAGGATCTTGTGCTTGATCGAAAGCTCATAGGCCCAGTGCGCGTCCATCACCGCCCGGTCCGCACGGATCGCCGCGCCCCCCGGCGCGTCCTCGCTCACGATCATCCAGGGCATTGCGGACCTCGCTGCATCTGACGATCGCTTTCGATCTTTCCTAATCGTCACCCCGGCCTTGAGCCGAGGTCCACTGCGCCGCTTGGCGCCAAGCCCTTCCATGGACCCCGGATCACGCGGCTTTGCCGCTAGTCCGGGGTGACGGTTGGAGAGTGTCTCGTGCGGCCGACACTCACGAATAGAAATTGGCGCCGGTCTGGTAGCCTTTGAAGCTGTCCGGGTCGTGCGAGTAGAACAGCTCGGCATCATGCTTTGCCGCCAGCTCCTTCAGCCGGTGCAGCGACTTCACGCTCGCCGTCGGGTCGAGGTGGAAGCTGGAGATGCACATCATGTCCATATTCTTCTTGCTGTAGCAGGCGTCGGCGGTGAACAGCATCGGGCGGCGGTTCTTCAGTTCCACCATCAGGCTGTAGTGGCCCGCCGTGTGGCCCGGCGTCTCGAACAGCCACAGGCCCTTGGCGATCTCCTGGTCGCCGGTCAGGGTCTGGAACTTCGGCGTGTACATGTCGAGCGCGGGATCGGGCGGCAGCTCCTTGCCGGCGTTCTTCTTCTTGTGCAGCTCCGGCTGGAAGGTGAGGTCGGAATAGCCGAGATGCTCGAACGGCTGGCAGTTGCCGCTCTGCTCCAGCTCCTTGGCGTGGCAAATGGTGCAGGCCTTGTGCAGGTGCTTGTTCCCACCGCAATGGTCGAAGTGATAGTGGGAGTTGATGACGTAGTTGACGTCGTCGGTCTTGAGGCCGATGTCGGCGAGCATGCCGGGGATGGTCTGCTTCTTGTCCTGGATCGGCTTCTCGAACGGCAGCACGCGCATGACGTGGTCGAAGTCGTAGCCGGTGTCGAACATGTAGCGCCCGTCGTCGTGCTCCACCAGCACGGCGTAGCACGGGAAGCGCAGCTCGCCGCCCGGCCCGCGGTTCCAGAAAGCGTGGAAACCATCGATCACCAGCGACCCGCCATCGAGCAGATAGACTTTCGTGTCGGCCATTGTCCCTCTCCCAGCTCAGCCTTGGCTATATCATTCCACTGTTTGCGGCCCGGCTCAACGCTCACCGCGCACATAAGGCAGGCCCAGCGCTGGCGGCAGCACGCTGTGCCGCGCGAAGATCACCAGGACCAGCATCACCATCGCGAATGGCAGCATCTGCACCACGTCGGTCGGGATATTGATCCCAGCCACCTGCAGCGCCGTGGTCATGGCGAGGCTGATGCCGAACAAGGCCGCGCCCAGCAGCACCCAGACCGGCTTGCCGCGCGCCAGCATGGCCAGCACGATGCCGATGAAGCCGGCGCCGCCGGTCATGAAGGGCACGAACAGCCCCGCCCCGACGTTCGCCATGTAGGCCCCGCCGACCCCGGACAGGAATCCGGTCGCGAGGACCGCGAAGGCGCGGGTCTTCACCACGCTGACACCGGCCGCATCGAGCGCCGCCGGCTTGTTGCCGGCCGCTTCCAGGTTTAGTCCGACATAGGTGGCGCGGAACAGCCAGGCCAGTGCGATCATGAACAGGACCGTCAGGTAGACGATCGGGCTATGGCTGAACAGCGCGCGCCCGATTACCGGAATGTCGCTGAGGAACGGCAGCGCCCAGACCGGCGCCTGGTCCAGACGAGGATAGGTCTTGCTGAACTGGAAATAGTGCAGCAGCGCCGTCAGCCCCTCCATGCCGAGGGTGACGGCGATGCCGATCACGATCTGGTTCAGGCCGAAGCGGATGCACAGCAGCACGACCAGCGACGCCACCAGCGCGCCGCCGATCCCGCCGGCGACGAACCCGAGCGCGAACGAACCGCTATAGTAAGCCGCAACGAAGCCGGCATAGGCGCCGAACAGCATCATGCCTTCGATGCCGATGTTGAGCACACCGGCCTTTTCCGAGATCTGCTCGCCGAGGCCGGCCAGCAGAAGCGGCACACCGGCCGTGACCGCGCCGAACAGCAGCGTGGTCAGGAAGGCTTCGTTCAGCAGCACGTCCATCGCTCAGGCCCCGATCCGCTTGCGGCGCTCGTGATCGAGATACTCGACCACCGCCAGGAACAGGAGCAGCAGCCCCACCAGCACCAGCACGAAATGCTGCGGCACCCCGACGCGCCGCGCTGCGCTGTCGCCGCCGATCATCAGGGCCGAAAAGAACAACGTGAAGCCGATGACCGCGTAACCGTTGAAGCGCGCCAGGAAGACGAGGGGAACCACAAGAAGCCCGAAGGCCGGGTTCCAGTCGGCACGCACCGTGCCGAACACGCCGAGAATCTCCACCGATCCGCCCAGACCGATCAGCGCCGCGCTGAGGGTGAAGGTGGCGATGGTGAGCCACGCGACATTGAGGCCCGCATGGACAGCCGCCGCCGGATTGGCGCCGACGACCTGCAGCTTCAGCCCGAACGCGGTGCGCGTCATCATCAGGTGCACCAGGATGACGACCGCGAGCGCGATCAGCACGCCGCTGTGGATGGTGGTGTCGAACAGGCGCGGCAGGCGATCCTCCACCGGCAGGGTGCGGGTCTGCGGCACCGTGGTCGAGGGGTCCCAGAACAGCAGCTTCACCAGCACGTTGGCGAAGCTGATGCCAAGGAAGCTCATCATCAGCGACGTGATGATCTCGTTGATGCCGTAGCGCGCCTTCAGGATCGCGGGGATCACGGCCCACAACGCCGCCACCAGCGCGGAGGCGATCATGCAGGCGACCAGGATGATGAGCTTCGGCACCATGCCGACCAGCGCCGGCGCCAGCGCCGCGGTGATCACCGCCGCCAGCAGGAACTGCCCATCGCCGCCCAGATTCCAGATGCCGGCCCGGAACGCGACGATGAGCCCGGCCGCGATCAGCAGCAGCGGCGACATGCGCGTGAGGGTCTCCTGCAGCCCGCCCCAGGTCAGCAGTCCGCGCTTCACCACATAGCCATAATAGGCCAGCGGATCCTTGCCCAGGATCAGCAGAATGATGCCGCCGACAACGAGCGCCAGCAGGATCGGCACCAGCACGCGCAGGATCGACGCGATGATCTCACGCCCCCGCTCGTTCCGCGACGCACCGTGCTGCGCGACCTGGACCTCGGCGGTCATCGGCGCCTCGCGAGCACCGCTGCCACCCTGCACTCCTCTGTCACCCCGGCCTTGAGCCGGGGTCCATTGGGCCGTTGCTCGTGCGGCTGATAAGTGGACCCCGGATCACGCCGCGGAGCCTGTCCTTGGGCCGCGGAAAGCGCGGACCCGAGGGCGGCTGTCCTGGGTGACGGCCGGAGTGGTGGCCAACGGGGAGTGAGCACACTCATGCCGCCTTTGCCCCCGTCATCAGCAGCCCGACCTTGCGCTCCACGTCCGGCCCGTTCTCCACGATGCCGGCCAAGTGCCCCTGGAACATCACCCCAATCCTGTCGGAGATCTCCAGCAGTTCGTCGAGATCGGTCGAGATCACCACCGTCGCCAACCCCTGCTCCGCGCCGGCGAGGATGCGCTCGTGCGCGAGCCGCGTGTTCTGCAGATCCAACCCGTAGGTCGGCTTGTTGAAGATGACCACGCTGGCCTCGGCATTCAGCTCGCGCGCCAGCAGCACCTTCTGGATGTTGCCGCCGGACAGCTTCGCGACCGGCGTCCTTTCCGACGGCGTGCGGATGTCGTTGCGCATGATCTGCGCCCTCGCGTGCTCGTGGATATGATCCCAGTCGCTGATGCCGCGGCGGAAGAATGGCGGCGCGCCGATCTCCTTCAACACCAGGTTGGTGGCGACCGAGAAGATGCCGACCGTACCCTCGCCCACGCGCTCGTCGGTCACATAGCGCACGCCGCGCCGCCGCCGCTCCGGCACCGCGTCGGAGGTGACGTTGACGCCGTTCAGCGTGATCGCGCCGGTCGCAGCCCCGCGCTGCCCGGCCAGCACTTCGGCCAGATGCTTCTGCCCGTTGCCGTCGACCCCGGCGATCCCGAGCACTTCTCCCGGCCACAGATCGAAATCGACCCCACGCAACGGAGAAGCGCCACGCGTCGCCTCCGTCGTCAGTCCGCGCACCTGCAGTCGCGGCGCACCCGAACGATCGACGGCGGGCGTGCGATGTGCCTGCCGCCCGCGGCCCATCAGGATCTCCGCATCGCGCTCGTGCTGCGCGACGGTGCCGAACATCATCTCGATCACCGCATCGGTCGCTTCGCGCTCGGTCATCATGCGCTTCTGCTCCGGCGGCAGCGCGCCGACGACGCGCCCCAGGCGCAAGACCGAGATGCGGTCGCCCAGCTCGTACGCCTCGACCAGCTTGTGGGTGATGAGAATGAGCGCGACGCCCTTGTCGCGCAGGCGCTTCATCACCGCGCCCAAATCCTTGACGCCCTGCGGCGTCAGCATGGAGGTCGGCTCGTCGAGGATCAGCACCTTTTCGCCGCGCCACAGCGCGCGCATGATCTCGACCTGCTGCTGCTCGCCCAGCGACAGGCGTCCGACCTGCGCATCGGGATCGATGGTGATGCCGAGCAGCTGGGACAGCTCGCGGAACCGCGCCAGTGCTAGTCCGCGCAGCAGCTTCTGCCACCACGGCCCACCCAGCATCAAATTCTCGATGACCGAAAGAGACGGCACCAGCAGCACGTGCTGGAACACGGTGCCGATGCCCAGCTCCAGGCTGGCGCGCGGCGAAAAAATCCGGACCGGCCTGCCGTCGATCAGGATCTCGCCCTCGTCCGGCTGCTGCATGCCGGCGAGGATGCCGATCAGGGTCGACTTGCCGGCCCCGTTCTCGCCCAGCAGCACATGGATCTCGCCCGCATTGAAGTCGAGCGAGACGCCGTCATTGGCCACCACGCCGGGGAAGCGCTTGGTGACGTTGCGGACCGCGGCAACTGGAACGGCCAATGACGACGCCTTTCAACTCGATACTCTTACTGCGCGGGAGCGTCGGTGACCGAGCTCATCAGCGCCCGCACCTTGTCGGCTTCCCACACCGGCTCGACCTTCAGCGAACCGCCGACGATCTCATCCCGCACCTTCGACACATCGGCCCAGACGTCGTCCGGGATGTGCTTGGTCTTCAGCAGCTGGACCGAATCGTCGGACAGCTGGATCGAGTAGCCCTTGGTGCCGAACTTGTCGGCCTTCAGGTCCTCGACCATCGCCGAATAGACCGGGATCAGGTTCCACACCACCGACGACAGCAGGTTGCCCTTGTCGATCGAAGTCTTGTCGCCGATCACGTCGATGAACCAGACCTTGCCACCGCTGGTCGACTTGCCGGTCTCGACCGCCTGCAGCATGCCGAAGGTGGCGCCGTCGCCCTGGCCGAAGATCACGTCGGCGCCCGCGCCGATCACCGAGGCGGTGACGCGGTTGCCGCCGGCGGCATCGGAATAGGCGGCTGGGCCGATCACGGCATAGAGCACCTTGATGCTGCCGTCAGTCGCCTTCACGCCCTGCGCGAACGCGGCTGACTGCGAGTTCCAGGACGGCGGCTCGCCCGAGACGACGATGCCGACCGACTTGGTCTGCGTGGTCTTGGCCGCCAACACGCCGGCGAGGTACGCGCCTTCGTGGCCGCTCAGCGTATAGTCGGCGACAGCGCCGGCCTTGTTGGCGTCGGGCCGATCGACGATCGCCACCGGCACCTTCTTCTCGGCGCCGACTTCCGGCGCCGCGGTGTTGTAGCCGCTGGCATGGGCGATGATGAGGCTGGCGCCGTCATCGGCCACTTCGCGCAGCTGCGGATGCACGTCGCCATAGCCGAGGCCGGTCGCCGGGATGAACTCCAGCCCGAACTTCTCCGCCACCGCCTTCGCCGCGTCGTGGCCCTGCTGATTCCATCCGAAGTCGGTCGGATCTTCCGGCGTCAGCACGGCGATGCTCTTCACGTCCGCCGCCTGGGCGATGCCGCCCAAGCTCAGCGCAAGCAGCGAGACCTGCGCCAATGTCCAGAGTGTCTTCGTCTTCATAGCCCGTTTCCTTCCTGTCTCTGTCCCCACTTATTCACTCTTATTACGCCACGCATGTTGAGGTTCAGCTTTGAACCCGTTCGTTCAACTCTCCAGCGCCTTGCGCACGGCGACTAGGCGCTTGGCGCGGAGCCCGCGCAGCTCGGCGATCTTTTCCGGTGTGTAGCTGAAGACACCGCTGCCGGTCTTCATGCCCAGCTTGCCCGCCTTGGTACGCTCGGTCACGTAGGGGCTGAGGTCGCCCCGGTTGCACAGATCCTTGTTCAGATAAGAGCCGACCGCCTGATAGATGTCGAGGCCGGCCATGTCGAGCAGCGCCATCGGACCGATCACCGACAGCTTGTAGCCGATGCCCCAGGACACGCAGGTATCCAGTCCTTCGGCATCGATCACGCCCTGATCCACCAGGTCGACGCACTCGCGCAGCAGCGCATAGAGCACGCGGTTCTCGACGAAGCCCGGCACGTCCTTCTGCACCACCACCGGCAAGAGACCGAGGTCCTTGATGGTCGAGACCATCCACTGGACGGTCTCCTTGGAGGTCTTGTTGCCGGCGATCACCTCGATCATCGGGATGATGTGCGGCGGGTTGGACCAGTGCATGCCGACCACCCGCTCCGGTGCCGACACGTTCTCCTGCAGCTTGCTGATCGGGATGCCCGACGTGTTGCTGGCGATGATGCAGCTCTTGCCGACCAGCGCGTCGATCTCCTTGAACACCGCCGCCTTGATCTCGAGCTTCTCCGGCACCGTCTCCACCACCATGGTCGCGCCGTCGAGGCATTCCTTGAGCGAGCCGGCGATCTTGACCGGCGCCTTGCTGCGATCCGGCACGCCGAGCGCGGTCAGCACTTTGTTGGCAAGCTCGATGCCCTCCGGCGCCTTCTTGCGCTGATCCTCGCTGACGTCGAATGCGACCACTTCCATGCCCGCGCGCGCCAGCGTCTGCGCCAGACCCGGACCCATGGTTCCCAGACCTACCACTGCTGCTTTAGCCATCGTGCCTCTCCTTCCTGCTCTTGCCGCTTTCTCTTTCCGTCATGGTCGCGCTTGGCACGACCATCCACGAGTTCGTCTGCTACCGCTCGATCACGCCCTTTGAAACTCGTGGATGGTCGGACCAAGTCCGACCATGACGAGAGGGGGCGATGCGGTAACGGAGCATTTCTACGCTCCCGTCGCCTTCTTGAACGCCGGCCGCTCTTTCAGCTTTTCGCGCCAGGCCTTCAAGTTGCTCAGCGCCGGCAGCGCGATCGGGAAATCCAGGCACCGGTGCATGATCGGGCCCAGCGCGACATCGGCGATGGTGAAATCCTTGCCCGCGACCCACGCCTTGCCGACCAGTGCGCCGTCCAGGATCGACAGCTGCGCCGCCAATTCCTTGGCGTCGGCTTCGAAGGTCGCGGCGCGCTCGTGTGCCGCCTTCTTCGAATCCTTGAACACCTGCACGTACTGGTAATTGACCGCGGCCAGCAGCCAATCCATCCAGCGCTCGACCTGCGTGCGCGCGGCCGGATCGGTCGGATACAGGGTGTCCTTCTTATGCTTGGTCGCGAGATAGCGCAGGATGGTGTTCGATTCCCAGACGACGGTGTCGCCATCCACCAGAGTCGGCACCTTGCCGTTGGGATTGAGCTTCAGGTAGGCCGCGTCCTGGGTGTTGTTGAACTGCCGCCCGTAATCCTCGCGGGTGTAGGGCGCATCTAGTTCCTCCAGCAGGAATATGACCTTCTGGACATTGCCGGACGTGTTCCGGCCGAGAAGCCGCAGCATCTCTCATCTCCTCCCGTTGGACCCAACCCTGCCGGGCGCATTTTGCGCCCGCTTGCTCATCCGCGTCGCGGTTTGTACGCGACTGCGTCCATTTCGATCTTGCACTCGATGACCGCGCGCGCTTCCACCGTGGTACGGCTGATCCGCCCGTCCGGGAAGTACTCCGCGAACACCTTGTTGTAGCGTCCGAAGTTGCGCGCGTCTTCGAGATAGACCGTCACTTTCACGACATCGCTGAGATCGGCGCCGTCGAGCGCCAGGATCCGCTTGATGCCCTCGATGGTCCAGCGCGTCTCGTCCTCGATGTTGCCGGCGCACATGTTGCCGTTCTCGTCCTTGGCGACCTGGCCGGAGACGAAGATGAAGTCGCCGGCGCGCACCGCCGGATGGAACGGCAGCGTGCCCTTCTTGCCGATGGTGTGGATGTCCTTGGTGTCGCCGCTCACGGATGTCTCCCTACAACGCGGAAGTTTCGATGATGTCGACGCCGCGCTGGCGGTCGATCAGGTAGCATAGCCCGCGATCGTCGATCGTGACATCGTTCGAAGAGGATAGGTCGAACCCTTTCGGCGGGTCCGGCTCGTAGAACGCAATCTCCTTTGGCGCATACGGGTCGGCGATGTCGAGGATCCTGAGGCCCTGTGCGAACCAGGCGAACGGGATGACGGTGCCCTTGAACCGTTCCGACGGCTGGTGACAGCCCATCATGGCGGGCTGCGGCGCGCCGTCCTTGTCCAGCCCCTCGACCTGCCAGGTCGAGATCGGCACCGGGCAATGCTCGTTGGTGATGTCGTAGATCCAGGTGAAGGCCGGCGGCGCCGGCCATAGCTTGGCCACGTCCTCGTCCGCCACCACCATGATGTCGCGGCCTTTCAGCTTCTGCGGCATCGGCAGGCAGGTGTGCGTCGGATGCGGATAGGCCGGCGAGGTGTTGCCGCCCGACACCAGCTTCGGCTTGGACATGTCCGAGATGTCGAGGATGTAGTAGCCGTGGTGCCAGTAGCTGACATAGAGCCGGTCGCCGCGCCGCATCGGGTGGTGGCAGCGCGGGGGCGTCCAGTTCTCCCATGGATACTCTTCGCCGCCGGCCTTCCACTGGCCGGGAATCCACCAGCGCCCGACCTCTTCCGGCTTGGCCGGGTCCTTGAGGTCGAGGATCATGCAGATGTTGCCGACGTAGCCTTCTGCGGTCGGCGAGATGTAAGCGTAGCGGCCGTCGAAATCGTAGCGGTGCACGCCCTTGCCGTGGGTGCGCCACTTGGTGATGAGCCTCGGCTGCGACGGCTTCGACACATCGTAGATGCCGAGCCCGCCGCCGAACGAGGCGTCGCCGTCCGGTCCCTGCTTCTCGTGGTTGACGATCATCACGTCGTTGGCGACGCGCACCTTGTGCGAGTGCCAGCCCTGCGGCATCTCGACATTGGCCATCAGCTTCGGGTTCCGCGGGTCGGAGACGTCGACGATGCTGGTGCCGGTCGGCTGGCGCATGTGGCCGACATAGAGCGTGGTGCCGACGACCCAGACCTGGCCGCCGCCGGGGCAGTCGAAATTCGCGAGCAGCTTGGTGTTCTTGGATCGGGCCATGATGATCTTGCGCAGAGTGAAAGGAGGGCAGCAGCAGGCTCAGTAGAGCCGCACCACCTCGTCGTTTTTCATGCGCCCATGCTTCTGGTACAGCGCGAGGGCCTTGAGCGTCGGCTCATCGCTCGCCACGAACAGGATCGCCGGCTCGCGGTCGGAGGCGTTGACATGTTCCGCCCATTCGCCGCCCGGGACGGCGAACGTGTCGAACCGCTCCCAATCCAGCCGCTTGCCGCCGATCAGGCTATAGCCGTGCCCTTCGAACGGCGCCACCAGCAGGCTGGCGGTCTGCTTGAGCGGCTGCGTGCGCTCGCCGGGCCGGAGCATCTGCATGAAGAAGGTGATGGTCTTAAACACCGGCTTGCCGTCGAGCGGATTGACATACTCGATCATGATGGCTTCGTACGGATCGCCGTCGAAATCGCGGAACTTCTCCAGCGCCGCGCGCATCATGTCCCAGCGATAGACGTACATCGGCGAGGCATTGCCGGTGCCGCGCATGTGCGAGACGAAGCGCGGCAGCAGGCCGCCGGCGCCATAGACCCGCTGCGAGTAGTCCGGCGTGTAGCGCTCCGACTGCATCACGCGCTTGACGCGCTTGCCTTCCTCTTCCTCGGTGTAGTCGTGCTCGAAATACATGGCGTTGAGGGTCTCGACCAGCGGCAGGTCGAGCACGCTGAGGTTGATCGCCGGGTCGTTCCCCTGGTTGCCGTGATTGTGCCAGGTGTCGTGCGGCGTCAGCACCATGTCGCCCGGGCCGAAGGTGATGTTCTCGCCTTCGACGCCGGTGAAGTTGAGCGCGCCGGTGAGGCCGAGCCGGATCGCGTTCGGCGAATGCCGGTGCGGCGGCATGATCTCGTTCGGATCGTTCAGCCGGTAGGCGGTGTACATGGTCGAGACTGAGGCGCGCTTCGGCGCGAGGCCCGGATTGACCAGAATGAGGGAACGGCGCTCCGAGGATTCGGTGTTGATGAGCTCGGCCGAGCGCTGGAGCAGCGGCTCGATGTCGGTGCGGTATTTCCAGATGAACGGAACGGCTTTGCGCGTGTCGCGCAGCTGGTTGTCCTCGTCGTTCTTGTTCGACTTGTCGATCGCCCAGAACGGCGCCATGTGGTGGCGGTAGACGTCGGCGTGGAGCTGGTCCATCGCCGCCTGGTGATTCTGCCCGTCGGGCCTGGCGTTCGCGCTCATCCGCCGCCTCCGTTTCGCGATCTTGAACCAATCTGCGGAATTGGTCCCGATCTGCGATATTCTTTGGTCCATAGCGTAACCATTCCGTTTGAGCGCCGTCAACTGCGATCCATTGGCCGCCACCCCGCAACGCTTTGGTCCCGGAAAATGTGAAGTGCTGACGAAACGTTCTCACGCGTTTTCTGCGTTTTTCTCCAGCGGGCGCTGCAATGAAAGGTTTACAGCGGAAAAAATGCGCCGCATCATGCGCGTGTCGCCCGGTCCGCGCGGACCTCGCACCATACTGGAACCAATGATTGCAGCCTGCGCTGCGCACCTGCTTTGGTTCCAGGCCCGGGCGAACAATGCGAGACCAATCGGTCTCCTGGGAAAGGCGACGAGGGGCAATCCGATGTTGCAGCACGCAGACCAGACCCTGACCAAGCTTCGGCAACTGATTGCGAACGGCGGGCTCGCCGCCGGCGGCCGCATTCCGCCGGAGCGCACCCTCGCCAACGAGATGGGGGTCGGCCGCCGTTCGCTGCGGCGCGCGCTGGAGATCCTGGAGCAGGAGGGGCAGATCACGCGCCACCAGGGCCGCGGCACCTTCGTGCAGGACAAGTCCGCCCCGGTCGCCGCCCCCACGGTGCTGCGGCCACGTGATGGCGACCTCGCGGTGGCCTCGGCGATGTCGGCAATTCCGTTCGACCGCATCCTCGAATTCACCAATCCGCTGGAGGTGATCGAGGTCCGCTTGGCGGTCGAGCCGGTGATTGCGCGCCTCGCCGCCCTGCGCGCCTCCCAGTCCGACATCCGCCGCCTGCAGCTGCTGGTTGGCGAGACCCGGGAAGCGACCGATCCCGCCGACTACGAGAAAGCCGACGAGAAGTTCCACCGCGCGGTCGCCGAGGCGGCGCGCAACGCGTTGTTCCTGTCGCTGTTCGACACCCTCAGCGCCAGCCGGCGCGACGCCACCTGGCGGCGCCTGAGCGAGAACGCCCACTGTTTCAAGCGCCAGTCGGTGCACAGCGCCTCGCACCAGGAGATCTACGAAGCGATCGCCACCCGCAACAGCGAGCGCGCGTTCGAGTGCATGTACCGCCACCTGAGCGACGTGCAGCGCCACGTCTACACCTACGCCTTCCCGGCGGAGCAGAAGAGCGTGGCGGAGTGATCGCAGGATTGTGACTGCCCGTCCGTTGAAGGCGGACAGCGACTGCGAGTACGGTTCGTTCATGATTTCATCGCGACTTTCGCGCCGCGCCCTGATCGGCGCCGGCGCCTCGACTCTCTTGGCCGGTCTTGCCCTGCGCGGCGCCCAGGCGCAGCAGAGTCTGCTGCCCGTGACGTCACAATGCAGCGACGGCGACGAGCCGACGCCGCGCCAGACCGAGGGGCCGTACTTCACGCCCAACTCGCCGGAGCGCACCAACCTGTTCGAGGACGGGATGCCGGGCGAGCGCATCGCCCTCGCCGGCTTTGTGCTGGACCAGCGCTGCCGCCCGGTCGCCGGCGCGCTGCTCGATCTCTGGCACTGCGACGCAGCCGGCGTGTACGACAACGACGGCTACCGCCTGCGCGGGCACCAGTTCAGCGATGCCGAGGGGCGCTTCGTGTTCGAGACCATCGTGCCTGGCAGATATCCCGGCCGCACGCGGCACTATCACGTCAAGGTCCAGGCGCCGGGCCGCAGCATCCTCACCACCCAGCTCTATTTCCCGGGCGAGCCGGGGAACGATGGCGACCGCATCTTCGAGTCCGCGCTGCTGCTGGATATCCCGCTGGGGCGCGGCCCCAACCTCGCCCGCTACGATTTCGTGCTGGATCTCGGCTAGCCGTTCACCGGCACGTCCGCGCACGCGCAGACCAGAGCTGGCCCGCCCGGCGCGATGAAGTCGGCCCAGATCGAGTTGTGGTGCGCGATGATCTGCTGTGCGGTGAGGTGCGGCCGGTTGGAAGTCGTGTGGCCGTCCGCCGGCGCGATGGTGGCATAGCCGCGCGCCAGCGCGCTGCGCACCGTGGTGTCGACGCAATAATCGGTGGCGCAGCCGGTCACGATCAGGCGCTCGATCGCGTTCGATTTCAGCGTCGCGTCCAACGACGTGCCAAGGAACGAGTCGCACGCTGTCTTGCGGACGATGAGATCGCCGTCGCGCACCTCCAGCTCCGGCAGCAGCTTCCATCCCGGCTGGTCCGGATGATGCGGATCGTCGACCGGCCCGTCGTGCTGCACGAAGATGACCGATCCGCCCGCCCACTGGACCGCGCCGGCCAGCGTGTTGAGCCGCTCGACCAGACCCGAGGTATCATGACGCGTGGTGCGCGGCGTGAAGGAGCCTTCCTGCATATCGATGATGACCAGGGCCGTCTTCACGCATCCCTCCCGATCGAATCGCCGCGCGCCGTGGCAATCAATCCACGCAGGCCCGTGTCGTCAAGCCTTCTTGGGCTGCGGGCGCTGGTCCGGCTCATCCGGATCAAGAGGGGTACCGGACGGGGCAGGAAACGCGAATTTCAGGCCCGCCCACGTATTCCAGGCATCGATGCCGAACGCAGCTGAAAGCCCGGTATCCCTGAGCACGGCCCGGAGCGCCCTGCGGCGCGCCTCCTCCGGGGCTGGCGATGGCCCGAAGGCTGCGTCCGGCACACGCCCGAGCCGCTCGACCTTCGCACGCTTCAGACGCAACGCGTTGATCGTGCCGTAGTGGTAGGGCGCTCGCGGACAATGCACCGCGAGATCCGGCGTCGGTCGCTCGCTCCGGCGCCATTTCAGCACCTGCACCGCGTAATAGGCGAGCACGTGATAGTGATGGCCGGCCTCGGTGACGATCCCGAAGCCCCAGCCATCCTGCTTGAAGCCGCCGAGCTTCCAGAGCTGGTCCTCAGGAACATATGGGTTGATCGAGTTGCCGCCATCGGTCGGCCAGGTCAGCGCCTCGCCGCGCTCGAGGAGCAGGGGCTCCGGCGTCTTCAACGGCCGCCGCTTCTTGGCCGGCCGCGGGGCGCGCAACCGCGCCAGCAGCTTCGTCGTCTCCCTGCGCCGCTCTGCGATCGTGTTCGGTTCGGCCTCCAATTCCTTGAGCATGGCGAGGTCCTCGCCGGCCTCGATGATCGCGATGGCGCGTTCGAAGATGTCCGGTCGGTGGATCCCTTGGCGCTCCAGCTGGTCGGCCAGCACCACCCAGTAGTCGAGCGCGTCCATTTCCCCGGCACCGTTTCCCAGCGAGGCCCAGAGCTCCGCGAACACCTCGTCATCGGACAGAGGCGCGCGCAGCATGGCCTTGATGGTGCCCTTGAGATCGAGTGCGAAGTCGCCGTCGTAAAGTCCGCCGCCCCAGGCGCCCATCGGCGCGTCCCCCTCTCCCAGCGTGAGGAGGTCAGGATAGCATCGTCGGGATGTGGAAACGAGCGGGGCGAGGTGAGAGAAACGGCGCGGCAGCGATGGCCGCCGCGCCGTTGCGAGGGGCTAGACGAACTTGCCCGCCTGGTAGTCCGCGATCGCCTGATGGATCTCGGCCGGCGTGTTCATCACGAACGGCCCGTATTTCGCCACCGGCTCGCGCAGCGGCCGGCCGGCGACCAGGATCAGGCGGCCGCCCTTCGGTCCGCCTTCGACCGTCACGCCGTCACCGAGGCTCAACACGGCGAGCTGGCCGCGCTCGACCAGCTGCGCCTCGGCGCCGATCCGCGCCGTGCCTTCGAACACATAGGCGAAGGCATTGTGTTCCGCCGCCACCGCCACGCCGGCCTTCACACCGGCCGGCAGCGTGATGTCGAGATAGAGCGGATCGGTCGCGACGTCGGTGACCGGGCCGCGGACGCCGTCGAAGCTGCCGACCAGCACCTTCACCTTGGTGCCGTCGGCGCGCTCGACCACCGGGACGTTCTCCGGGTCGATGTCCTGGTAGCGCGGCTTGGTCATCTTGTCCTTGGCCGGCAGGTTGACCCAGAGCTGGAAGCCCTGCATCAGCCCTTCTTCCTGCTCCGGCATCTCCGAGTGGATGATGCCGCGGCCGGCCGTCATCCACTGCACCGAGCCGGGACGCAGCAGGCCGACATTGCCCTGGTTGTCGCCATGGCGCATGCGCCCGGCGAGCATGTAGGTCACGGTCTCGAACCCGCGATGCGGATGGTCCGGGAAGCCGCCGATATAGTCGGCGCCCTTGTCGGAGCCGAATTCGTCCAGCATCAGGAACGGGTCGAGATCGGGCAAAGCCGGCTGGCCGATGACGCGCGTCAGCTTGACGCCCGCGCCATCACTGGCGGGGCGGCCACGGATCGCGGCGACGACCCGGCGCTCGGCATTGGTGGCGGACTGAACTCTCACTTGACCCATGATCACTTCCCTCCAGACGGTGGGCTAAACTAGGCCATTTATGTGGGGTGTGCAGCCCCCGGCGGGTATGGTCCCGGCCGTAAATGATTGTTCACGGCCGGTGAACAATCAGGGTTGAAGGGTCGGGGCGGTGTTGGGCGGCGGCAGTTCCTCGACCGTGTCTTCGGCCACTTCGGCCGGCAGCATGTCGCCCTTCAGCGGCAACTTTTCGCCCAGCCACAGCGCATTCACCAGGTGATCGTCGTGCGGCCGCCTTGTGTTGGGATGGACCAGGATCGAGAGCCCCATCCGGTTCAGCATCAGCCAGGGCACGAAGCGCGGAAACAGGTCGACCGCGAACGCCACCTGGTACATCGGCTTCAAATGCGGTCCGACCGGCTTGTCGTGCCAAGAGCCGAGGCGCGCCACGAAACGCTCGCCGATCAGCGTCCGCAGCCGCTCGGCGCGCGCCCGCGCGTCGCCCGGATCGAAATAGATGTGGGCGTGGTACGAAGTGATCGCCTTGAGGGGCAGCGGCGCGTCGGTCTGTACGGTCATGGCGATGTTGTATCGCCGCCTGCCAGCCCGGACAAGGACACCGGAACGCCACAATCCCCATCCACGTTCTGTCAAGGCGGCAGCACAGGCGGGAGCGGATCGAACGATGCGAGGTGGCAAGGCGTTTCGGCGATGGCTACGCCCACTTCTGCTGATTGTTGCGATCGGCTTTTTTGTCAGCCTCTACCAAACCTGGATTCGCATCCCAGCCAATGTCGCGCCCTGGGGCCCGGTCGAGTTGGAGCAGCCGCCGGGCTGGCTGGCGCGCATGCAAATCAACAGCCTCGCCGCCGATCCCCCTGCCTGCATCGCGGCGCTCGACCGCTCGGTGCTCGCCTATCGCCGCACCCCGGCCAGGCCGATCGTCGATGGCTGCGGCCTGGAGGCGGCCGTCCGCCCGCTGCAATCGCACATCGCCTACAACCGCGCCTTCGACCTGACCTGCGGCATGATGGCCGCGCTCTATTGGTACGAGGCGGAGCTGCAACGCCTGGCCGAGCAGCATCTCGGTTCCAAGATCACGCGCATCGACCAGCTCGGGACCTACGCCTGCCGCAACGTCAACAGCGCCTCCGCCGGCCGGCGCAGCCAGCACGCGACGGCGAACGCCATCGACATCGCCGGCTTCCGCCTCGCCGACGGCCGCAGCATTTCGATCCTCGACGACTGGGGAACGGACGCGCCGGAAGCCCGCTTCCTCGCCGCCGCGCGCGACGAGGCCTGCCGCTTCTTCAACGTGGTGCTCAGCCCGGACTACAACCGGCTGCACGCAAACCACTTCCACTTGGATCTCGGCGGTTTCCGGATGTGCCGGTGAGCCTTACCCACCAACGCTCTTCGCGCCCGCCAGCTCGTTGATGCGGTCGGCGAGGTCGCGGCAGTCCTGGATCATCTGGTCCAGGGCGAAGCGCAGCGTGAAGATGCGCCCGGCATCTTCCGCGGCCAGGGCGTGGGTGGCCTCGTCCTTCCACACCGCGTCCATCTCGGCCACGTAGTCGCGCAGCGCGTTCTCCAGCCGCTCCAGGCTCGGCGCGGCTTGGCGCGTGTGCAGCGCCTCCGCCATCGCGCGCAGCAGGGTGCTGCCGGCATCGCGCACGCCCAGCAGCCTAGGCGACAGGCGCGGCGCCAGGACGTCGGGCAGCGGTTTGGCGGTGGCGCGGCCCACCATCACCAGGTCGTGGCGCAGGCGGTAGAGCGAGCGCACCAGCGGCTCCGGGTCGGGCGAATCGGTGAGCCAGCTCTTGCGCTCGCGCACCGCCTCTTCGACCGCGGCGTCCGCCTGGGCCAGCGCCTTGCGGATCGCGGCATGCTGCGCGCGCAGGCCCGGGCGGCCGGCATCGCTGGTCAGGCCCTCGAACAAGGAGACCATCAGCTCGGCATTGAGGTCGGCCGCCTTGGCCGCCAGGCGTGCCAGGTTGTGATGCGCCCGCGCCGGCAGCACCAGCAGCGCGGTCGCGAGCCCGACGACGCTGCCGATCGAGATCTCGAAAATGCGCTCCAGCGCGTAGGTGAGCGGTGGTGCCGCCGCGCCCGACAGCGGCACCAGCACGATGAAGGCCGTCACCGGCGCCACCTTGAAGCCAGGCTTGATCGCGGCCAGCAGCGCCAGCGGCAGGATCGCCGCCACCATCGCGCTCGCCAGTTCGCCGCTCGTGCCGTGCGGAACCAGCAGCGCGACCACCGCGCCGTAGAGGGCCCCGGCCATGGTGCCGAGCAGCCGGTCCACGGCGGCCTTCATCGACCCGCCGACGCTGGTCTGCATCACGATGATCGCGGTGATGACCGCCCAATAGCCATGCGCGAAGCCCAGCAGCTTCGCCAGCGCAAACGCCAGCAGCGCCGCGATGGTGACGCGTACGGCGAGGCGCAGTTCGGGGGTGCGGGTGGCGATGGAACGGAGGAAGTTGCGCAATGGATGGCCCAGCGACGTCAGAGCATCGTCGCCATGCTATCGTCCCCCTCTTCTCCCGTCACCCCGGCCTTGAGCCGGGGTCCATCGGGCCGACACTCCAGCGGTCGATGAATGGATCCCGGCTCGCGCTTCGCTTGGCCGGGATGACAGTAGAGAGGGTCGATCAGACAAACCCCTTGCAGATGATGTTCTTGTCTCGCGCGTCGCGCTCCAGTTGCTCGCGGAACTTGGGGTGCGCGATCGAGATCAGGGCCGTGGCGCGCTCCGACACCGACTTTCCCTTGAGGTTCACGATGCCGTATTCGGTCGCGACATACATGGTGTCGACCCGCGGCGTGGTCACGATGTTGCCCGGCGTCAGCATGGAGACGATGCGGCTCTGCGGCTCGCCCTTCTTGTCGTAGGTCGAGGACATGCAGATGAAGCTCTTGCCGCCGTGCGAGGCATAGGCGCCACGCACGAACTGCAGCTGCCCGCCGGTGCCGCTGATGTGGCGGTGCCCGGCGCTCTCGGACGCCGCCTGGCCCTGCAGGTCGATCTGGGTGGTGTTGTTGATCGACACCACCTTGTCGTTCTGCATGATGTTGTGCGGCAGGTTGGTGTAATCCACCGGATAGACGTGAATGTCCTGGTTGCGGTGGATGATGTCGTAAAGCTTGCGCGAGCCGCCGGCGAAGGTGAACACGGTCTTACCCGGATTGACGCGCTTGCGGGCGTTGGTGATGAGTCCGGCCTCGATCAAGTCGACCAGCCCGTCGCCCAGCATCTCGGTATGGATGCCGAGGTCCTTGACCCCCGCTTCCTTGAGCATGGAGCAGACCGCGTTCGGCATGCCGCCGATGCCGATCTGCAGGCAGGCGCCGTCCTCTACTTCGCCCGCGATCAGGGTGGCGATCTTGCGATCGATCTCGCTGACCGGCGGGTTCTTCAGCTCGGGCAGCGGGTCGCTGCCCTCGTCGATGATGTAGTCGACGTGGCTGACGTGGATCGCGCTCTGCTCGCCGAACACCACTGGCGCATGCTCCGACACCTCGACGATGATGCAGCGTGCCCGCTCCGCGGTGGCGTAGGAATAGGTCGAGGACATGCCGAAATTGAAGAACCCGTTCTCATCCATCGGCGCGGTCTTCAGCACCAGGATGTCGCAGGGATCGATAAAGCGGCGGTACCAGTCCGGCACCTCGCCGAAATTCATCGGGATGTAGTTGCAGCGGCCGGCGTCGTGGTGCTTACGGTCGTAGCCCGAGAAGTGCCAGTTGAACCATTGGAAGTGCCTGCCGTCAGGATCGCATTCCAGCACCTGGCGCGGCCGCATGCTGAGGCACACGCGGATCTTGACGGCCTGGAGCTCGTCCTTGCGCGCCGCCAGCGCCGCGTCGAACTTGTCGGGCTGGCACAGGCCGAAGCCCCAATCCAGCCACATGCCGGACTTGACCAGCGCGGCTGCCTCCGCCGCCGAAACCTTGCGCGCATGGCCTAGCTGGCCTTGAAACGGCATCGCATTTCCTCCCGAATCCATCGCCATTCGACCCGGCGACGCGTTGATCGGATGCTAGTGCCGATCAGGGCGGGATAGAAGAGTTTCGCGGTCCGATTTGTCTGTGCGCCGGTTCACAGCAGCGGCGCGGCGGCATACAGATGTGCGCCTGTGAATTGGTTCCCGAAGGTTCCAATGGTCCCTGGGAACGCACGCCGCGAGTGTCGCTTGCGAACCAAACGACAAAAACGCGCGCTCCATTACTTGTCGCTGCGGCTTTTTCGTTGTTAGCTAGCCGCCAAAGAGCGGGACGGGGATGGCACAAACAAGAACATTCGGCGGCATGACCCAGGAGCGGATCGTCTTCGCCCTGGCGGTCCTGCTGTTCCTGGCGGCGTCGGTCGGCCTGGGCGGCTTCTTTTCCGCCGACAACCTGGTCGCGATCGTGCGCAGCGTCAGCGTGCTGGGCATCCTGGCGGTCGGCATGGCCATCATTATCATCGGCCGCGGCATCGACCTCTCGATGGTCGCGATCATGGCCATGTCGGTGGCCTGGTATCTCCAGATGCTGAACGACGGCATGTCCGGCGGCACCGCCCTTGCCCTGGTGCTGGCCGGCGTCATCGCCATCGGCCTCATCAACGGCTTCCTGGTCGCCTATGCCGACGTGCCGGCGATCTTCGCGACCCTGGCCAGCTCCGCCTTCGTCTACGGCTTCGTGCGCTCGCAGCTGATCGGGCAGGACGCGACGCCGGTGCCGGCCGACCATTGGGTGGAGCTGCTCGGTCGCTTCCGCTTCCTCGACGTGCCGGTCGAGGTGTTCTTCTTCGCCGCCGTCTGCTTCGCCGCCTATCTGTTCCTGCGCTTCGCCAAGTGGGGCCGCTACACTTATCTGATGGGCGACAACTTTATGGCGGCGCGCAACATGGGCATCCCGGTCAGGCCGATGATCGTGCTGCGCTACGTGCTGTCCGCGCTGATCGCTTTCGCCGCCGGCATCCTGATCGCGTCCAGCCTGCACAGCATCAACGTGCGGGTGGTCAATTCCAACCTGCTCTACGACGTCATCCTGGTGGTGGTGATCGGCGGCATCGGGCTCAACGGCGGCACCGGCGGCATGCGCAACGTCATCGTCGGCGCGCTGCTGATCGGCATCATGCAGAACGCCATGACCATCATCGACATCTCGAATATCTACCAGAACCTGATCAAATCCGTGATTCTGCTGATCGCCATCGTGGTCGACGGCCTGCTCAATCCGCGCGATGAGCAGACGGCGCAGCAGGGGGACATCTAGTTCAGCGCGCAACGGGAAATCATCAGAAGAGGCAGGAGGCTATGATCATGAAGTGGAAGAGTCTGTTTGCGGCGGTCGCATCGCTGGCGGCGCTGGCGATCGCGGCGGGGCAGCCGAAGGCGCAGAGTGGTGACGATCCGGGGCCGGCGGCGTACGCCGAAACGCTCAAGGACAAGCGGGTCGTGCTGGTTCCGATGGCGATGGGCTTCGACCTGGCGCAGGGCTGGGCGGCGTACCTGAAGCGCGAAGTCGAAGGCTGGGGCGGCGTGTTCGAAACCCGCGATCCCAACTGGGCCACCGAGGCCGGCGCCCAGGCGCTGACCGAGCTGGTGTCGTCCGATCCCAAGCCGGACGTGCTGGTGGTGCATTCGCCCGACCTCAACTCCTACGGCAAGGTGCTGAAGCGGGCGCAGAAGGAAGGCATCTATGTCGTCCTGATCGACAACCCGATGAACTTCCCGGCCGACGCCTTCATCGGCAGCGATTGGGATCGCCTGGGTCAGCTCGAGGCGGAAGCCGCCGTGAAGCACTGCGCCGACCATCCGACCAAGAAGATCGGTCTGGTGCAGGGCGATGCGGCCAACGCGTCCAGCATCTACCAGTACAACGGCATCATGAAGGTGCTGAAGAAAAACCCCGACTTCAAGGTGGTGGCGGAGCCGTTCTCCAACTGGGACCCGACCACCTCGCGCACCGTCACCGCGACCATGTTGCAGCAGAACCCGGACATCTGCGCCATCATCGACTTCTGGGATGGCGACGCCACCGGCGCAGCGGCGGCGATCCGCGACGCCAAGCTGGAAGGCAAGGTGTTCCTGGTCACCACCGGCGGCGGCGAGATGCTCGACTGCAACTACATCAACGACGGGACGTTCGGCGCGGTTGTGATGACCGACCTCGCCGGCCAGTCGCGCGACATGAACGCGATCATCAAGTTCCTGCTGCAGAGCGGCCAGCCGGCCGGCACCTCCAAGACCTATATCTATACCTTGGAACGCGCCTGGACCAAAGCCGACCTCCGGCCCGAAACCTGCTGGGACCTGAAGCACCTGCAGGCGTCGCAGCAGTAACTGCATTTGTCGATTGGGAGCGGCAGTGACGGCCGCTCCCAATTTCGTGTGGGGCAATCGTCTTGATGGTTCTTGAACTCGGCTCAGTTCCCCCTCCCCCAAGCTGGGGGAGGGCCGGGGTGGGGGTTGTTCTCTCCGGCGAAGATTGCGTCGAGCGGAGCCGCCGTCGCTCCCACCCTAACTCTCCCCCGCCTCGGGGGAGGGCATCACATCGCGAGCAGGCCAGAGCTATCCATCTCCATCAGCGGGCGCACCCATGACCTTCAAGGAACGGGCCCTACGCCTGCGTTACAACTTCATCCCTGATCACCTGATCGGGGAGATCCTGACCAAGCGCTGGACCGACAACGCCATTCCGTTCCTGGCGCTGGTCATTACGGTGGCCGGGTTCGGCAGCGCGATCTCCGGTTTCTTCAAGCCGCAGTCGCTGACCGATTCGACCCGCCAACTTGGCGAGTTCTCGATCGTCGTCACCGGCCTCACCATCGTGATGCTGGGCGGCGGCATCGACCTGTCGGTCGGCTCGATCTTCGCGCTCTCCTGCTTCTCGGCGGTGGGCACCTTCTTCATCCTGGAGCAGCCGGTGTGGGTCGCGTTCGCGGCGGCACTGGCGACCGGCCTCGCGCTCGGCGCGATCAATGGCTACCTGGTCGGATATATGCGCCTGCGCGCGTTCCTGACCACTCTGGTCACGCTGATCATCGGCCGCGCCGTCTTCGACATCCTGGTGGTGGATTACGGCACCGCCATCCAGTCGTCCTTCGTGTCGTCCGATGCGTGGGACTTCATCGGCGACGGCACGGTCTTCGGCTTTTCCGTCGCCGTCCTGACGGCGTTCTTCATTGCGATCCTGGCGCACATCGCGCTGACTCGCTCACGGCCCGGCTGGCACATCCTGGCGGTCGGCGGCTCGCGCCGCTCGGCCTTCAATTCCGGCATCAACGTCAAGCGCACCGTCTTCATGACCTATGTCATCTCCGGACTGTGCTGCGGCCTCGCCGGCTTCCTGTTCGCCGCGCGCCTCAGCGGCGCCGGGCCCGGCACCGGGGCGGGGCTGGAGATCCTGGCGCTGACAGCCGCCGTGGTCGGCGGCAACTCGCTGGGCGGCGGGCGCGGCTCCATCGTGAAGGGCGCGATGGGCGCCATCATCGTGCTGGTGATGACCAACGGCCTGATCCGCCTCGGCTTCGGTACCGGCTTCAACCAGATGGTGCTGGGCCTGCTGCTGGCGGTGGCGGTGGTGCTCGACATCCGCTGGCTCAAGAACCGCGACAAGGTTCTGAACGAGCTCTATGTCGCGCCGATCCACCACCGCATGGGTGAGACGCAATCCGCCCTGCCGGCTTCCGGCACGCCCTATGCGCTGAACGATCGCCTCTCGAAAACCGAATACATCGGCCTCGGCGAGATCGAAGGTCCGGAGGACGTGATCCTCGACCGAGACGACCACCTCTATTGCGGCACGCGGCACGGCGAGATCGTGCGGTTCTTTGCGCCCGACTACAAACGCTCCGAAGTGTTCGCGCACACCGGCGGTTTCCCGCTCGGGCTCGCGTTCGACCGGGAAGGCACCCTGCTGTCCTGCGTCGGCGCGATGGGACTCTATGCGATCTCCAGCTCAGGCGAGGTGACCAAGCTCAGCGCCGAGACCCGCCGGACCTGGACCTCGATCGTCGACGACGCCCGGCTGCGCGATCCCAACGATTGTGACGTTGCGCCGGACGGCCGCATCTTCTTCACCGATTCCACCACGCGTTACGACGCGCACGAATGGGCGGTGGATTCGATCGAGAGCCGCCCGACCGGCCGCCTGCTGTGCTACGACCCGAAGACCGGCAAGACGACGACGATCCTCGACCGCTACCGCTATGCCAACGGCGTGTGCATCGCCCATGACGGCATGTCGCTGTTCATGGCGGAAAGCTGGGCCTGCCGCGTGCACCGCTACTGGTTCGACGGGCCGAAGAAGGGCCAGGTCGAATGCGTGATCAAGGACATGCCGGGATACCCCGACAACATCAACCGCGCCTCCGACGGCACCTACTGGATGGCGTGGCTCGGCATGCGCACGCCGAGCTTCGACCTCGCCCTGCGCTCGCCCGGCATGCGCAAGCGTATGACCCGCCGCCTGCCGCAGGACGAATGGCTGTTCCCCAACATCAATACCGGCGGCGTGGTGAAGTTCGACGAGACCGGCCGCATCGTCGAGACCCTTGGCGATATGAGCGGTGAGAGTCACCCGATGGTGACCTCGATGCGCGAGCACAAGGGCTGGCTCTATGTCGGCGGCATCCTCAACAACCGCATCGGCCGCTACCGCATCCCCGGGGCCGATCAGAGCTGGACTGGGCCGGATTCGTATTGGAGGTCGAAGCCATGATCTTCGACCCCATCCTCGACCTGTTCCGCGGCAAGGCGGTCACCATCCCGCCGATGGATGGCGCGTTCCGGCCCAACACGGCGCTCGACGAAGTGGACGCCGTGCTGGAGATCGCGGCGCCGGACAATCTCGCCTTCGATGGCATGCATCTGCTGTTCTCCAGCGGCAGCGACGTCCTGTCCCTGGCGCCGGGCGGCGGCACGCCCGAGCGGGTGGAGCAACTGCCCGCGACCGTCACCGCGATGGCAGCGGGACCGGACCGTGCCCTCGCCATCGCCTGCGACGACGGGTCCATCGCCATCGACGGCGGCAAGCACGCCGACAAGCGGCTGACGCCGGCGAGCCTCGGCAACCTCGCCTGCCCGACTGCGCTGGCGTTCGACGGCGCGGATCATCTTGTGGTCGCGCAAGGCTCGGCCAAGCATCGCGTTTCCGACTGGGCCGTCGACCTGATGGAGAAGAACGCCGGCGGCTCGTTGTGGCGTGTCGACCTTACGACCGGCGCGGCCCAGCGCCTGGCCGGCGACCTCGCCTTCCCCTACGGCATCCTGATCCAGGGCGACCGCATCGTGGTGGCGGAGAGCTGGCGCCATCGCCTGATCGCGGTTCCGCGCCAGGGTGGCGCACCGCAGCCGCTGCTGACCAAGCTGCCCGGATATCCTGCGCGCCTCGCGCCCGCGTCCGACGGCGGCGCGTGGCTGGCTTTGTTCGCGCCGCGCAACCGCCTGATCGAGTTCGTGCTGATCGAGCACGACTACCGCGCCGCCATGATGCGCGAGATCGAGCGGCCGCACTGGATCGCGCCGGCGCTCGCCTCCGGCGCCAGCTTCCTGGAGCCGCTGCAAAGCGGTGGGGTCAAGACCATGGGCACCCACAAGCCGTGGTCGCCCTCACGCTCCTACGGCCTGGTCGTCCGGCTCGATGCGGCGCTGCAGCCGGTCGCCAGCTTCCACAGCCGCGCCAACGGCCGGCGCCATGGCATCACCAGCGTCATAGAGGCGGGTGGCCGGGTCCTGGCAGCATCGCAGGGCGGCAACGCCATCCTCGCCATCGACACGCGCGCGGAGGCCGGCGCATGACCGTGATCCTCGAGACCCGGAAGCTGACCAAGGCCTATCGCGGCGTGCCCGCGATCAAGGACATCGACTTCGAGTTGCAGGCCGGCGAAATCCACGCCCTGGTCGGCGAGAACGGCGCCGGCAAGTCGACCCTGACCAAGATCATGGCCGGCGCCATCATCGCCAGCAGCGGCAAGCTGCTCCATCGCGGCCAGGAGGTCAGCTTCGCCTCGCCGTCCGAGGCGCTGAACGCCGGCATTGCCATGGTGTTCCAGGAGACCAGCCTCGTCCCCTCCATGACAGTGGCGCAAAATCTCTACCTGGGGCAGGAGAAGTTCCTGAACCGGCTGCGCGGCATCTACATCTCGGCCCAGCAGTTCCTGCAGTCGCTCAACTTCACCGTCGATCCGACCGCCATCGTCTCCACCCTCGGCGCCGCCAAGAAGCAGATGGTGGAGATCGCCCGCGCCGTGCAGCACAAGGCCGAGGTCATCATCTTCGACGAGCCGACCGCGACCCTGACGCCGGAGGAGAAGCGGCACTTCTTCGCGCTCATGCGCCGGCTCAAGCAACGCGGCGTCTCCATCGTCTTCATCACCCACGCGCTGGAAGAGGCGCTCGCCCACTCCGACCGCATCACCATCCTGCGCGACGGCGAGAAGGTGCAGAACGGCCCGACCGCGAGCTTCGACCGCGACACCGTCATCCGCCACATGGTCGGCCGCACCTTGTCGGGCGAACTCTATCGCAACCGGCGCGGCGCCGCCGACGTGCGCAAGGCCGGCAAGAAGATCCTGTCGGTGCAGGACATCTCGATGGGCAATATCGTGCGCAACAACTCCTTCTCGATCTACGAGGGGCAGATCACCGGCGTGTTCGGCCTGATCGGATCGGGGCGCACCGAGACCTTCAAGGTCGTCTCCGGCATCTACAAGCGCAACTTCCTGCGCGGCGGCGATATCGAGCTGGACGGCAAGCCGGTGCGCTATTACGTGCCGGCGCCCGCAGTGAAAGACGGCATTCTCTACGTCACCGAGGACCGCAAGGCCGAGGGCTTCTTCGAGACCATGTCGATCGCGGAGAATCTCTATTCCGGCCTGCTGGCGGCCGGCCTCGAGCGGGTGCCGTACGTCAGCATGCGCGAGATGCGCGAGCTGTCGCAATACTGGAGCAAGTCGCTCAACGTGCGCGCCATCAACGACAATGCGAGGGTGATCGAGCTCAGCGGCGGCAACCAGCAGAAGGTGGTGATCGGCAAGAGCCTGGTGCAGAAGCCGAAGCTGGTCATCTTCGACGAGCCCACCCGCGGCGTCGACGTCGGCGCGATCGCGGAAATCCACCAGATCATCAACAAGCTGGCGGACGACGGTCTCGCCGTCGTCGTCATCTCCTCCTACCTGCCGGAGATCATGAACCTCTCCGACCGCATCCTGGTCTGCCGCCAGGGCCGCATCGTGGAAGAACTGTCGCCGCAGGACGCGACCGAGGAAAAGATCATGTACGCGGCAGTGCACTGATCAGCCCGCCATTGCCTGGTTGACGTTGACGCCGAGGTCGTAGACCAGCTGCCCGCCGTAATAGGCCGTGGCGATGACCAGCGCAGCACCGGCCAACTCGACCAGCACCAGCCCGAATGCGCCGCCGCCGCGGAGGCTAGCATTCCGCCACCAGGCCACCAGCCGGACGATCGCCCATACCGTGAAGGCCACCGCGCTCGCCATGCCGAGATGCTCGTGCAACTCGGCGACTTCGCTCTCGAAGCCTTTCGATTCGGCGAATTCCAAGGCCATGTCGCCGAACATGAAGCTCGCGATCGCAAACAGAGCAGCCAGCACGGCAAGGCCGGTCGAGGCGTGGCCGAGGCCGGTGCGCCCGGTCACCGGCGCTCCGCGCAGGGTGGCGATGGTGTCAACCACTGCGAGCGTCAGGAAAAACACGATCGGAAAATGCACCAGCATCGGATGGACGTGCTCGAGCGACAGCATGATTGGTGATCCCCTTTGATAGCGATGGTTGCCGATAGCAAGCGCACGCTGACGGCATGCTGACAGGAGGAGCGCAGCTGCTAAACTCGGCGCAGGGGCGAATCGAAAAGACGAGGGTGCCGTGGCGGATATCGTAAAGGCGCTGTTGGCCGCGCCGGTCAACGCCGTCCTGTTGGTGGCGGGCCTGGCGTTCCTGGGCGTCGCCGTCTTTCGTCGGATCACCGAGCGGCTGGACGCCGGGCCCAAGGGCCGGTTGTTCGCCGCCTTGATCGGCGTCGTTCTGGTGCTCCTCAGTCTCTATCTGTCGCTGTCGGGGCCGAAGCCCGAAGAGCCGTCGATGGCAGCGCCCGCCGAAACCCCCGGCGCGGGCGGGGACCAGCCGACGGCCACTGCACCGCCGGCCGGTGCCTTCCCCGTGACTTTGCCCGCCGGCCAGGAGGTCAAGGGCGCCGACCGCAGCTACACCATCCTCAAGATCGAGCTGGATCGCCACGAGATCGACCAGCTTTCCCTGACCTTCACCATCCGGATGGCCAATCAAAGCCAGTATCCGGCCAACTTCTGGAACGCGAGTTTCCGGCTGCTGGCGGACGGTGTTCCTGTTGCGCCGATCGGCGACCTAAACGAGGTGGTCGATGGCAATGCCGCCAAGGAAGGCACCGTCAAGTTTGCGATTCCCGCCAAGACTCAAAAGGTTGGGCTGCAGATCGACAAGCTCGGCCCGGACGCGCCGGCGCTGCCGATTGCATTGCCCGTAACGCCTTAGCGGAACTTCAGGCCGGGTCTCGGCGTTTCCTTCTCGGATTGGACGGATCGGACGCTAGCTGGGAGGCCTTGGCCCATGACGGCGATGGTTTTCGACTTGTCGGCTGCGCGGCGCGCTCGGATGAACGGCGAACGCAGCGTGCTTCACCCCTGGGTTCCAAAGAACGGACCGATGGAGCTGGAGGATTTCCGGGTCGGCGACACGGTGAAGTTCCGGGACGGCAGGGTCGGCACCATCTTGTGCTTCGGCGCCAGCAGCATTCGCGGGCCCCTGATGGCGCTGGTGGCCGTCAACGGCCTCAACTACACCTGCCCGATCACGGAGCTCAGGTCGGCCAGCTAGGCCTTGTTCTTGTAGTAGACGTCGAGGAAGACCGCGGCCAGCAGCACCAAGCCCTTGATCACCTGCTGCAGATCGATCCCGACGCCGAGGATCGACATGCCGTTGTTCATCACGCCCATCACGAAGGCGCCGATCACCGCGCCCACCACCTTGCCCACGCCGCCCGAAGCCGACGCGCCGCCGATGAAACAGGCGGCGATGACGTCCAGCTCGAAGCCAAGGCCGGCCTTGGGCGTGGCGGTGTTGAGCCGCGCCGCGAAGATCAGCCCGGCCAGCCCCGCCAGAAGCCCCATGTTGGCAAAGGTGTAGAAAGCCAGGCGGTGGGTCTTGATGCCCGACAGCCGCGCCGCCTTCTCGTTGCCGCCGAGCGCGTAGATGCGCCGGCCGATAGTCATGCTGGAGGTGACGAAGGCATAGAGCACGATCAGCGCAAACATGACGATCAGCACGTTCGGCAGGCCCTTGTACGACGCCATCAGATAGGAGAACAGCAGGAAGCCCGCCGCCACCAGGATGTTGCGGCCGAGGAAGAACACGAACGGCTCCTCCACCAGCCCATGCTCCTGCTGGCCGCGCCGCTCCTTGACGTTGAAATAGATGACCAGCCCCGTGACGGCGACGCCGATCAGGAACGACGTCAGGTTGAACGCCTGGATCACGCCGGCGGCCGCGTCGGGCAGAAAGCCGGAGCTCATGCGCTGGAACGGCACCGGGAACGGCCCGACCGACTGGCCCTTCAGGATGTAGAGCGCGAGGCCCTTGAACACCAGCATGCCCGCCAGGGTCACGATGAAGCTGGGTATCTTCCAGAACGCGACGAAATAGCCTTGCACCGCGCCGATCGCCGCACCCAGCAGCAGGCAGAAGATGGTGACCAGGATCCAGTCGATGTGGAACTGCACGATCAGCACCGCCGCGACTGCGCCGATGAAGCCGCACACCGACCCGACCGACAGGTCGATATGCCCGGCCACGATGATCAGCATCATGCCGAGCGCCATGATGACGATGTAGCTGTTCTGCAGGATGAGGTTGGTGAGGTTGAGCGGCTTCAGCAGCGTGCCGTTGGTCATGAACTGGAAGAAAGCCATGATCAGGATCAGCGACAGCAGCATGCCGTATTCGCGGATATTGCTCTTGACGAAGCTGCCCACGCTGCGGCGCTGGCTTGTTTCTTCCGTTGCTAAGGTCTGCTGTGCCATCTCGATACTTCCTGCAATCTCACTTGTCCCAGGATTTCATGATCGCGCGCATGATCTTTTCCTGGCTCGCTTCCCTGGTCGGCATCTCGCCGACCATCCTGCCCTCGTTCATCACGTAGATACGGTCGCTGATGCCGAGCAGCTCCGGCATCTCGGAGGAGATTACGACGATGCCTTTCCCCTCCTCCGCCAGCCGCGCGATGATGGTGTAGATCTCGAACTTGGCGCCGACATCGATGCCGCGGGTCGGCTCGTCCAGGATCAGGATCTCCGGCCCGGTGAACAGCCACTTGCTGAGCACCACCTTCTGTTGGTTGCCGCCGGAAAGATTCACCGTCTGCTGGAACACGCTGGAGCAGCGGATGTTGAGATCGCGCCGGAACTTGTGGGCGACCTTCTGTTCCTGGTTGTCGTCGATCTTGCCGTTGCGCGAGACGCCCTCGAGGTTGGCCAGCGTGATGTTGCGCTTGATGTCGTCGATCAGCACCAGGCCGTAGTTCTTGCGATCCTCGGTCACGTAGGCGATGCCGGCCTTCATAGCCTTGTCGATGGTCGAGACGTCGATCTCTTTGCCGTGCAGCAGCACCCGGCCGCTGATCTTCTGCCCGTACGAGCGGCCGAAGATGCTCATCGCGAGCTCGGTGCGGCCGGAGCCCATCAGGCCCGCGATGCCGACGATCTCGCCCTTGCGGACGTTGAGGTCGATGCCTTTGATCATCTGCCGGTCGGCATGTTCCTTGTGATAGACGACCCAGTTCTTCACTTCGAAGATCGGGTCGCCGATCTTGGGATGGCGCTTCGGGTAGCGGTCCGCCAGCTCGCGCCCCACCATGCTCCGGATGATGCGGTCCTCATCGACGTTCTGCGCATGGCAGTCGAGATTGTCGACCGTCGCGCCGTCGCGCAGGATAGTGATGGTGTCGGCGACCTTCAGGATCTCGTTCAGCTTGTGCGAGATCAGGATCGCGGAAATGCCGTGCGACCGGAATTCCTTGAGCAACGCCAGCAGCGCGTCGCTGTCGCTTTCATTGAGGCTGGCGGTCGGCTCGTCCAGGATCAGCAGCTTCACTTCCTTGGACAGGGCCTTGGCGATCTCCACCAGCTGCTGCTTGCCGACGCCGAGGTCGGTGATGAGGGTGTTGGGCGATTCCTTGAGACCGACCTTCTTAAGCAGCGCGCGCGTCTTGGCGAAAGAAGCATGCCAATCGATGATTCCGTTCTTCGCCGGCTCGTTGCCGAGAAAGATGTTCTCGGCGATCGAGAGCAGCGGCACCAGCGCCAGCTCCTGATGGATGATGACGATGCCGGCCTTCTCGCTGTCCGCGATGTCGCGGAACTTGCATTCCTGGCCCTGGAAATAGATCTCGCCGGAATAGTCGCCGTGCGGATAGACGCCGCTCAGCACCTTCATGAGCGTGGACTTGCCGGCGCCGTTTTCGCCCACCACCGCGTGGATCTCGCCCGCGCGCACCGCGAGGTTGACGTTGTCCAGCGCGTTCACGCCGGGGAAGGTCTTGGTGATGCCGCGCATCTCCAGGATGGTGTCCTGGGGCGCCTGCTGCGTCATTGCCAACGTCAAAGGCCAGTCTCCGGAATTCGCCCTATCTTGCGCCGCCACCCGGCGGATTAGAAACAAAAAAGCCGGCCATCCGCGCCGGTCGCCGCAACCATGCAAGAAATTGGCCCCGCCGCTGCCGGCGGGGCCAATCAGTCATGGGTGTCTCAGTTCGTGATTTGATCCTTGGTGTAGTAACCGCTGCCGATCAGGATCTCTTCCCAGTTGTCACGGCCGACGCTGACCGGCTTCAACAGGTAGGATGGAACGACCTTGACGCCGTTGTCATAGGTCTTGGTGTCGTTGACCGGCACTTCCTTGCCGGCCAGCAGGGCGTCCACCATGTTGGCGGTGACCTTGGCGAGTTCGCGCGTGTCCTTGAACACGGTCGAATACTGCTCGCCGGCGATCATCGACTTGATCGAGGGCACTTCGGCGTCTTGGCCGCTGACGATCGGCATCGGCTGATCGGCGGAACCGTAGCCGACGCCCTTCAGCGACGACAGGATGCCGATGGAGAGGCCGTCGTACGGCGAGAGCACCGCGTCCACCCGCTTGTCGCCGTAGTAGGCGCTGAGCAGGTTGTCCATGCGGGCCTGCGCCACCGCGCCGTCCCAGCGCAGGGTGCCGACCTTGTCCATGCCCATCTGGCCGCTCTGCACCACCAGCTTCTTGCTGTCGATGTAGGGCTGCAGCACCGACATGGCGCCGTCATAGAAGAAGAACGCGTTGTTGTCGTCCGGCGAGCCGCCGAACAGCTCGATGTTGAACGGGCCCTTGCCGTCCTTGAGGCCGAGGCCGTCGACGATCGAGCCGGCCTGCAGCACGCCGACCTGGAAATTGTCGAAGGTGGCGTAGTAGTCGACATTGGCGGAATCGCGGATCAGGCGGTCATAGGCGATGACCTTGACGCCGCTGTCGTGCGCCTGCTGCAGGATGGCGGAGAGCGTGGTGCCGTCGATCGCGGCGATGACCAGGACCTTCACGCCCTTGGTCACCATGTTCTCGATCTGCGCCAGCTGGTTCGGGATGTCGTCCTCGGCGTACTGCAGGTCGGTGCCGTAGCCCAGCTCGGTGAACACCTTCACCATGTTGTCGCCGTCGGCGATCCAGCGGGCCGAGGACTTGGTCGGCATCGAGATGCCGATGGTGCCCTTGTCCTGCGCGATCGCCTGCGTCGACAGGGCCAGCATGCCCGCCGTCAGCATGGTCATGAAAGTCTTGGTCAGCTTCACGTCGTTCCTCCCACGTGCTTGGATTGTTGAACTCGCGTCGCCCAGATGCGCCGGCGGCGCCGGAACTGGCGCGTATCGTCTCGCGGCGATGTCATCTGGTTGGTCCTCCTGCTGTGCGCCTCCCTTGCCCGATGGCGGGAAACGGCCGATTTCTTAACGGCGGCTTTTATCATATAAAAGAGTTGGCGGCAATCATCGTTTGTATGATAAATGACGCCAACACTGGGAGGGGGAAGCCGCCGGATGAAGCGTCTAAAGAGCGCCTCCAAGGCTTTGAAAGCACCCGCAGACGCGACCCGGAATGGAACGCGCGGCAGCCTGCACCGCAGCGTCGCGCAGGACATCGGCGCGCGCATCCTGAACGGCGAGTTCGCACCCGGCACCCTGCTGCCCAACGAGGCCGAGTGGTGCAAGAGCTTCGGCGTCAGCCGCACGGCGGTGCGCGAGGCGATCAAGATGCTGATGGGCAAGGGGCTCATCATCTCGCGCCCGCGCATCGGCTCGCGCGTGCTGCCGCGCGCGCAATGGAACCTGCTCGACCGCGACGTGCTCGGCTGGTACGTGGCGGCGGCCAAGCAGTCGCACTTCCTCGCGCACATGCAGCAGGTGCGCGAGATCCTGGAGCCGGAGACCGCCGCCCTCGCCGCCGCCAACCACACCGCCGAGCAGCTGCTGGCGATCGAGGAGGCCTATGCGGCGATGGCCGCGGCCAGGACGCTGGCGGCGTGGAACGACGCCGATGTCAAGTTCCACTTCGCGATCCTGCAGGCCGCCGGCAACGAGCTGCTGGTGCCGCTCGGCCTCGTCATCGAATCCGCACTCGGGAGCATGTTCACCTATACCGCGCGCCAGAAGGGCGATGTCGGCCGCACCCTGCCCGGCCACGAGCGCATCCTGGTCGCCATCCGCGCCCGGCGCCCCAATGCCGCCCGCCAAGCGGTGCGCAAGCTGCTCGGCGACACCAGCCGCATCGTGGGGCAGGTGATTCAGGCAGGGTCGCGAAAGGCCAGGGCCGCGCGGGCGTAGGGCGCCTTCGGTCAGGCGCCACGAAATGTCACGCGGATGACGCGATCCAATCCGACGGAATCATGCTCCTCTTTCGCATAAATCGAGCTTGGGCGAGGAACTTCGCCGCGCGTCCAGAGTTCCGGTGGAACATCTCACGCCAGTATGCGCTGGGCTATGACAAGCTCCCGGCTGCGGTGAAACGCAGCGCGGCGCTCCGGGATCCGGGAGGAGCTGACGATGCGACAGGGGTCGCCGACCAAATACCTCTACATCGTGGGGCGGGGCCACAGCGGCAGCACCATCTTTTCGATGCTGATGAACGAGTCGAGCAGCGTCGCCAGCGAAGGCGAGATCGTCATCGGTTTTCGCCCCGGCTATGAGGGCAAGCGCTGCGCGAACGGAGAAATCTTCTCTGCATCGCCGTTCTGGAACAAGGTCGCATCCGCCTTCGAGCGGCAAGCGGTCGGCAGCCTTGCAGACGGCGTCCGCTTTCTGAGCCAGCGCGCCTATTGTCTGCGTGCGCCGGGGCAGCTGTTCGCCGCGTCCGGCAGCCGCGACGTGCTGGAAGAGAAACGCTTGATCGAAGCCCTGTATGACAGCATCGCGGAGGCGTCGGAGCGCCCGACCGTGCTCGATTCCTCCAAGGAACTGTCGACCGCCATCTTCCTCCTGCGCCATGTCCCGGAGGCCAAGCTCATCCATTTCGTGCGCAGCCCCTTCGGGGTCGCCGATTCGTACGTCAAGCGCATCAAGGCGGCGAAGACATTCCATGTGTTCCGGATCGGCTTCCGCGTCGAGCGTCACTATTTCGTCCCGATATTGATCTCGGCGTTGCTGTGGAGCGTGGAGAGCCTGGCCTGCGAGTTGCTGCGCCTGGTCCATCCGAAGCGAGTCGTCACGATTCACTACGAAGACCTGTGCGCGCAGCCGATCGCGCTGCTGGAACGCCTGGAGACCTTCACCGGCCTCTCGCTCGCCGGCGCGAAAGCCGCGGCCGCCGAGCGGCGGGTCATGCAACCCGGTCACGCCTTGTCTGGCAATCGCCTGATGCGCGGCGAAGAGATCGCCTTCTCACCCAAGCGTGGATTGACGCGCCATCTGACCCGGTTCGACAAGGCGATCGTCGCCTTGTGCACCTTTCCCATGGCGATCGCCTACGGCTATTTCGGCCGCCGCGCCTTGAAGCCGGCCGTCGTCATGCGCCAGTTGCCGCAGTAAGACCCAAGCGCGGGCAGACGCCGCGCGACGCCCAATTCCTGAGCCAAGCGGCGATGACGGCCGTTGCAATCGGCGCCGACAGGCCACACTCTGTCGCATGCTGATGAGGGACGACGCCATGAATTCAGTGCGGAACAGCGACGGCTCCGCCATCACGGTGCGGCGCCTGGCGGGGCGCATCGGCGCGGAGATCCAGGGCGTCACGCTGAGCGGATCCCTGCCCGGTCCTCAGGTCGCCGCCATCCGGCAGGCGCTGCTCGCCCATCGCGTCGTCTTCTTCCGCGACCAGGCGGAGTTCGACGATGCCGCGCAGGAGGGCTTCTCCCGCCTGCTGGGCGATCTGGTCCCGCATCCGACCGAGAAGGTGCTGGAAGGCTCGCTCGGGATCCTGGAGCTCGATGCCGCGGCCGGCAACGGCAAGGCCGACCAGTGGCATACCGACGTGACGTTCATCGACGCCTACCCGCGCTATTCCGTCCTGCGCGCGGTGCGCATTCCCGAGTATGGCGGCGACACGGTGTGGGCCAGCACCGTGGCGGGATACCAGGACCTGTCGCCGCAGCTGAAGACACTGGTCGAGGGTCTGTGGGCCGTCCACACCAACAAATACGACTACGCCGCGCAGCACGCCCACGGCACCCAGGCGGAGCGCGAGCACTACGAGAAGGTGTTCGCCTCCAACATCTACGAGACCGAGCATCCGGTGGTGCGGATCCACCCGGAGACGCAGGAAAAATCGCTGGTGCTCGGGCAATTCTTCCAGCGCTTCGTCGGCCAGACGCACGCCGATTCCGCCGCCTTGTTCCGCCTGCTGCAGGACCACGTCACGCGGCTCGAAAACACCGTGCGCTGGAGCTGGCGCAAGAACGACGTTGCGATCTGGGACAACCAGGCGACCCAGCATTACGCGCTCAACGACTACGGCAACCAGGACCGCACCATGAGGCGCACCACCATCGGCGGCGAGGTCCCGGTCAGTGTCGATGGCCGCCATTCCCGGATGCTGCGCCAGCCCAACTAGCGGACTGTTAGGTATCCATTCGGATTGTTGCGGAGTTCGCCGGCTCCAGGCACAATCGGGGCTCACAGTACTGCAGTTCTGGGCCAACTCTAAGACGAGCGCGAATGACCACAGAGCGCCGCACAGCGCGTCGGCTTGCCGCGATCTTCGCCGCGGATGTGGTCGAGTACTCGCGGCTGATGGGCGCTGACGAGGAAGGGACGCTTGCCGCGCTCAAGGCCCACCGTCGCGAGTTGATCGACCCGCTGCTGACCCAGCATCAAGGGCGCATCGTCAAGACCACCGGCGACGGCCTGCTCGTCGAGTTCGCATCGATCGTCGACGCGGTGCGCTGCGCGGTCGTGGTGCAACAGGGTATGGAAAGCCGCAACGTCAACGTCGACGAGCGCCAGCGCATCCGCTTCCGCATCGGCATCAACGTCGGCGACGTGATCGTCGAGGATGACGAGGACATCTTCGGCGACGGCGTCAATGTTGCGGCGCGGCTCCAGGCGCTCGCCGAGCCTGGCCGGATCTGCGTCAGCGCCACCGTGCGCGAGCACGTGGCCGAGAAACTTCCGATCGGTTTCACCGACCTGGGTGAGCACAACGTGAAGAACATCGCCCGCCCGGTGCACGTCTATTGCATCGAGTCGCACGGCGAGCCGAGGAGCCCTGCCGCAGCCAAGCCGCAGGGCGGCCCGCCCGCGCTGGCCGATCGCCCCTCGATCGCAGTGCTGCCCTTCACCAACATGAGTGGAGACGTCGAGCAGGACTATCTCGCCGACGGCATGGTCGAAGACATCATTACCGGGTTGTCGCGCATCAAGTGGCTGTTCGTGATCGCACGCAATTCGAGCTTCATCTACAAGGGCAAGGCCGTCGACGTGAAGCAGGCCGGGCGCGAGCTTGGCGTGCGCTACATTCTCGAAGGAAGCGTGCGCAAGGCCCCGGCCCGCGTGCGCGTGACGGGCCAGCTGGTCGAGGCGGAGACCGGCCGCCACGTCTGGGCCGACCGCTACGACCGCACGCTGGACGATGTCTTCGCCATCCAGGACGAGCTCACCATGAGCGTCGTCGCCGCCATTGAGCCGAGCCTTCGTTTTGCAGAGATCGAGCGTGTCAAGCGCAAGCGGCCCGACAGCCTTGACGCCTATGATCTGGTGTTGCGCGCCATGCCGCTGGTCTACACGGCGATGCCGGAGGGGGCCGCCAAAGCGTTGCCGTTCCTCGAGAACGCGCTCAGGATGGAGCCGGAATACGCGCTCGCGCACGGTTTCACCGCATGGGCGCACGAGATTCTCTTCGCCCGCGCCGGCGGCCGAGAAGAGAACCGGCTTGCGGCGATCCGCAGCGCCCATGCGGCGATTGCCCATGGCCGCGACGACGCGCTGGCGCTGTCGCTTGGTGGCTTCACCCTCGGCCTGGTCGCGCATGATCGCCCGGCGGCGATCAAGGCGATCGATGCGGCCATCGCCTTGAGTCCATCCTGCGCCCTCGCCTATGTCTTCGGCAGCATTGTACGGATCTACTCGGGCGATGCCGACCGCGGCATCGAATGGGCCGAGCGGGCACTGCAACTCAGTCCATTCGATCCGATGGTCTATGGCCCGCTGCTCTCCATTGGGCTTGGCCGCCTGCAACGCGGCGAGTACGAGGCGGCGGCGGAAGCGGCTCAAAGGCTATTCCAGGCGAATCCCTATTGGAGCCTGGCGCACGTTGCGCTGGCGGGAACGCACGCGAAGCTCGGACGGCTTGACGCGGCCCGATCCGCCGCGGCGCGGGTGCTCGAGTTGCAACCGGGCTTCACGATCAAGGGGCTCTGCACCAGTTTCGATCTTCACCCGTCGCTGGCTGCGCCATTGAGCGAGGCACTCGCAGAGGCCGGGCTGCCCGCGTAGCCTTGGCCCGATTTTCCTGTTGCGTTGGCAGGGACGATCGGATGAGCTGAAGTGAACTCGAGCACGATCAGGCAAGCGAGGCTTTGATGCCAAGCGATCAAACCGTCCCATCCGACGGCAAATGGAAGCACGATGGCGTGCGCGTCATCCCGGCGAATTCGCTCGACTCCAGCACCGCGCAGACGCCTGGCATGGACCGCCGCGCGGCCATCAATTATGCGCGGGTCGGCGCGCAGAAGCTGTGGGCCGGGACCGTCCACATCCATCCCAACGCCAAGACCGGCGCGCATCATCACGGCCCGCTGGAGAGCGTGATCTACGTGGTCCGCGGCAAGGCGCGCATGCGCTGGGGCGAGCAGCTCGAGTTCGTGGCCGAGGCCGGCCCCGGCGACTTCATCTATGTGCCGCCGTTCGTGCCGCACCAGGAGATCAACGCCTCGCGCGACGAGACCCTGGAATGCGTCCTGGTGCGCAGCGATGGCGAGGCGGTGGTGGTCAACCTCGACATCGCGCCGGTCGAGCAGCCGGAAGCGGTCAAGTGGATCGACCCGATCCACAAGAGCTGACGCGCAGGGCTATTCGACGATCTTCCAGTATGAGTCCTTGCGTGTCACCTTGCCGTCCCGGAACGTGTAGAAATCGCAGCCCCACACCTCGATCCGCTGTCCGTCGCGGCGGGTCCCGGTAAGGGTCCATTTCGACATGCCGGTATTGGAGGCATCGTCGGCAAAGTGCTGGCCATTGCCATAGTGGACATCGGGAAGCCCCTCGAACCGCCCGGCCAGGGCCTTGCGCACATTTTCCTTGCCCTCGGATCGCGCGCCCCAGGGCTGGCTTCCCCTGGGCATTTCCAGCACGCAATCGTCGGCGAAAAAGCTCATGATGCGGTCGAGGTCATGCGCGTTGAAGGCGTCGCAAAGTCCCTCGAGATGCTGACGGATGTGTGACATCGCCCCCTCCCTGGCCTATATCGCGGCGCCCATGATCTGCCACTCCGGACCCGCAAGCAATCGGTGTTGACGGCCTGCCGGCGCCAGCGTGTGCCCGGCAACGGTTTCCTCGATTCACAGCGTCGCGCCGAGATGCCACGGCGCGAATTCGTCCTCGCCGTAGCCGAGCAGCTCGCTCTTGGTGCGCTGGCCCGAGGCGGTGGCGAGGATCAGGCGGAAGATGCGCTCGCCCATCTCCTCGACGCTGGCGCCGCCGTCGAGGATCTCGCCGCAATTGATGTCCATGTCGTCCGCCATGCGGTTGTACATCGGCGTGTTGGTGGCGAGTTTCAGGCTTGGCGCCGGTTTGCAGCCGAAGCAAGAGCCCCGCCCGGTGGTGAAGCAGATCATGTTGGCGCCGCCCGCCACCTGCCCCGTCACCGACACCGGGTCGTAGCCCGGCGTATCCATGAACACGAAGCCGCGCTTGGCAACCGGCTCGGCATAGCGATAGACGTCGACCAGGTCGCTGCGCCCGCCCTTGGCGGCCGCACCCAGAGATTTTTCGAGGATGGTCGTGAGGCCGCCGGCCTTGTTGCCGGGCGACGGGTTGTTGTCGAGCGACTCGTTGTTCCGTTCGGAATAAGCCTCCCACCAGCGCAGCAAATCGAGCAGCTTGTGCCCGACCGCGTCGCTGACCGCGCGCCCGAGCAGCATGTGTTCGGCGCCATAGATCTCCGGCGTCTCGCTGAGGATCGCGGTTCCGCCGTTGCGCACCAGCAGATCGGCAGCGGCCCCGAGGGCCGGGTTGGCGGTGATCGCGGAGAACCCATCCGACCCGCCGCACTGCAGGCCCAACGTCAGGTGCCGAGCCGGAAGGGTTCGACGCTGCACCGCATTGGCGGCGGGCAGCAGCTCCCTGATCTTCTCAATGGCGGCGTCCACCGTTTTCTTTGTCCCGCCGATCTCCTGAATCACCAGGGTGTGGATGCGCTCGCCGGTCGGCAGTGCCTGATCCTCCATCAGGCGCGACATCTGATTCGATTCACAACCCAGCCCGACGATCAGCACCGCCGCGAAATTGGAATGCCGCGCATAGCCGCCGATCGTGCGGCGGAGGACCTGCGTGCCGTCGGTTTCGTCGCCACCCGCGCAGCCGCTCTTGTGGGTCAGCGCGACAACGCCGTCCACGTTGGGATAGTTCTTGAGCTCGCCCGACAAACGGAAATGATCCGAGATCAGCCGCGCGACCTGGGCGGAGCAATTCACCGTCGTGAGCACGCCAATAAAGTTGCGCGTGGCGATCGTGCCGTCGGCGCGCTGGATACCCTGGAACGTCGCAGCCTCCGCCTCGGGCAGGACCGGCAGGTTGCTGCGATGCAGGCCGATCGTGTGATCCGCGGCGCTGGAGCGGAACTCGACATTGTGCACGTGGACATGCTGCCCGGGCGCGATCGCGTGCGTGGCGTTGCCGATGATCTGGCCGAACTTGCGCACCGGCGCACCGGCTTCGACCGGCAGGATCGCGAGCTTGTGCCCGCGCGCGATCGGCTCGGTTGGCGTCACGTCGCCGAAGCCGATCTCCTCGCCGACCGCGAGATCGCGGGTTGCAACCACCAGCGGATCGGACGCATTGAGATGCAAGACAGGCGGTCGGTTCTCGCTCATGGCAGACTCCCTACTTAGCTGCCCTCCGCCGGCATCGCGATGCTGAGACGACGCGACAGCTCCGTCAGACTGGACACGATCTCCCGGCTCAGCGCAACGCCTTCGGCAAGCGCGCGCCGCTTGCGCGCAAGCCCGGCGGCGCCCGGCAGACGCACCGGCGCATCCTTTACCAGGGGCTTGGCGTCGCGGCAGGCCTGCGCGATGAATCCGGACTGACGCAGGAACACCGCGCCGCCGCCGAATGCCTCGGGATCGATCGCCAGCACCAGCACCGAAGCGCCCCACTCGCTCGGCCCATCGGCGCGCCCGTAACCTGAGAGTCCCTGCGTCAGCATTTCTACCAGCAGGCCGAGGCCGAAGCCCTTGTGCCCGTGATCCAGGCCACCGACCGGCAACAGCGTGCCGCCGGCACCGACCACATTCGGATCATCTGTCGCCTGGCCGTCCGCGCTCAGCAGCCAGCGGCCCGGCAGCTTTCCGCCCTCGCGTTTCGTCCGGTTGGTCAGCCCCATGGTGGTGATGGAGGTGCTGATGTCGATCATGATCGGATCCGGCTCGGCCGGCAGCCCCGCCGCGATCGGATCCGGCATCAGGACCGGCGTTACGCCGCCGAACGGCGCCACCTTCGACTCGCCCGGATCGGACGAGAAGACGAGCACGGCGATGCCCTGGCGCGCCGGCTCTTCCAGGAACGCGGCAAGGCATGCGATGTGATGCGACCGCTTGAGGGCAATCGCACCCAGCCCGAGACGCCGCGCGCGCTCTACGGCCGCCTCGATCGCCAGCTGGGTGGTCCAGATACCCGGCAGCCGCCGCGCATCCCACGTCGCCGCCGCGCCACGCTCATGCACCACGCTCGGCCGGCCGTCGCTTTCCATCCGGCCTTCGGCGATCTCCTCCACATAGTCCGGCAGCAGCGCCAGCCCGTGCGTGGTGTGGCCGAGGAGATCGGCCTCCACAAGGCCGCGCGCCACGCTCGCGGCCGGTTCGTCCGGCAGTCCAGCCTCGGACAGGGTTGCCTTCGCGAAGTCGATCAGTGCCCGTGCGTCGAACATTTGCCTCTCATGGTTACGCATTGCGGCGGACCGAAATGTGCCAAGGGATCAGCAACCGCTCGGCCAGCGTGACAAGGCCGAACAGGCAGAGCCCCAGCAACGTCAGCAGGAAGATGCCGGCAAAGGCCAGATCCGGCCGCATGTTCCCGGTGGTGATCTGGATATAGAAGCCGAGGCCCTGGTCGCTGCCGATGAACTCCGCGATGGTGGCGCCGACGGTCGCGTTCAGCGCCGCATACTTGAACCCGACGAAGCATTGCGGCAAGGCGGCGGGCAGGCGGACTTTGAGAAACACCTTGAGCCAGCCGGCGCCGGTCGAGCGGCAGAACCGCGTCAGCTCCTCCGGCAGCGAGCCGAACGCAAGGATCGCGTTCAGCACGATCGGAAAGAAGCACACCAGGAACACGATGATGATCTTGGGCAAGAGCCCGAAGCCGAGCCACGAAATGAACAGCGGCGCGAAGGCGATCTTCGGCACCATCTCCACGCTCACGAAGAATGGATAGATGGTGCGGCGCAGGAACGAGGAGAAGGCGATGGCAAGACCGAGCGGCACCGCGACGACGATCGCGATGGCATAGCCGATGATCGTCTCCAGCCCGGTGACGTAGGTGTAGTAGAGGAGGCGGTCAATGTCGGCCCAGCCACGAGTGACGATCTCGCTCGGCCGGTTGAGGATGTAGGGCGGGATCTCGAACAGGCCGATCGACAGCTCCCAGAAGCCGAAGAACAGCACGAAGAACAGGATCGCCAGCCACGAGCGCGACAGCCAGCGCACCACTCCGCCCTGACGCCATCGGCGCGACAGAGCCGGCACCGCCTGGGCCTCAGAGGATCCCAAAGCCATGGAACACCTCCTGGATCTCGCGGATGTAATCGGCGAAGGCGGCAGAGCGCTTGACCGCATGGTCGCGCGGCCACGGCAGATCGACGTCGATGATCCGGTCGATCCGCCCCGGCCGCGGCGTCACCACGCACACCCGGCTCGAGAGCTGCACGGCCTCCTCGATGCTGTGGGTGACGAAGATCACCGTCGGCTTCTGCTCCATCCACAGCGCCTGCAGGTCGCCCCGGATGCTCTCGCGGGTCATCGCGTCGAGCTTGCCCAGCGGCTCGTCGAGCAGCACCGTGCTGGGTTCATGCACCATGGTCTGGCAAAAGGCGGCGCGCTGCTGCATGCCGCCGGACAGCTCGTGCGGATAGCGATGCTCGAAGCCGTCCAGGCGCACCGATTTCAGCAGGCCGGAGATGCGGTCCCGGCGCTTCTCCGGATCGATCCCGCGCAGCTCCAGTTGCAGCGCCACGTTGCCGTAGATGTCGCGCCACGGCACCAGGGTGTTGTCTTGGAACATGATGCCGATGTCGGTGCGCGGCCCGGTCACCGGCTCGCCGTGAAAGGTGATGCTGCCCGCGGTCAGCGGCAACAGCCCGGCGATCATCAGCATCAGCGTGGATTTGCCGCAACCCGACGGCCCGAGCAGGGAGACGAACTCGCCGCTCATGATACTGAGGTCGGCGGGGCCGAAGGCGTGCACCTGGTCTTCGCCGCTGTCGAACACCTTGGTCACGCCGCTGAGGTCGAGAGCGCCCATGCGGCCGATGATAGCGGTCATTGCACCAGGACTCGAGCCTGTGAAGAAGATGGCCGGATGACGGCCTTAAACCGCACCCGGCCGGCCAGGTTCGAGCTACTTGGGCAGGAAATCATTCGTGTAGAACGCGGTCGCCGGCTGATCGGTCTTGAGGTCGTTGTAGTTCTTCATCAAGGCCAGCATGTCGTCCCAGTCCGACGCCACGTTGAGCCCCAGCACCTTGTCTTTGTTGGCCTTGGAATAGAGCACGCCCAAGGTGACATCGAGCACGGCGCGGGCCTGCGACTTGCCGGCGTCTTCGGCCATCGACCCGCCGACGATGTCGGCCATCGAGGCGACCGCCGCATCGGGGTTCTTCTCAGTCTCCTTGTAGGCGGCGACGGTGGCGGCGACGAACCGCTTCACCAGGTCAGGGTTCTTCGCGACCGTCTCCTTGTTCGCGACGATGCAGTAGCCGACCTGGTTCACTCCGTAGTCCGAATAAGGGAAGGCGACCGGGTCAGCGCCGCCATTGGCCTTGATCTCCGCCGGCTTGTCGTCGAGGCCGCCAAGGATGCCGACCGCGCCGCCAGCGCTCTGCAGGTACGACGAGACCAGCGCGCCGTCCGGCACGTTGGTGATGGTGACGTCGCTCTCCGTAAGGCCCGCGTTCTTGAGCACCAGCGGGAAGAACGTATTCACGCCGGCGTTCGCCGTGGTCAGCAGCGCCTTGCCCTTGAGATCGCCGATCGCCTTCACGCCGGCATCCGGCCGCACGATGATGGCTTCGGTGCCCATGGCGTCGATCACCGCGACCGAGATCAGCGGTGCGCCCTGCGCCGCGAGGTTGGTCATTGAGGCGCAGGAGCCGTAGGAGAACGTGCTGTCGCCATTGGCGACCAGCCGGTGCGCCGAGCCGGAGCCGTTGCCGGACCGGATGTCGAGGTTGATGCCATGCTCCTTGTAGTAGCCCTTGTCCTTGCCGAGCGCGAAGCCGGCGTGCGAGCCGTAGTACATCCAGTTGAGGCGCAGACGGACGTCGTCCTCCGCCCTCGCCTCGTTGGGGGCGAGCTGGATGACCGCTGCCAACAGTGCAGTGCCGAGCGCCACGCTCGTAATCCTGAGATGCTTCATGGTGCGTACCCTCCTCTCCTGTTTGGTTTGGCGCCATCCTGTTCTCGGATCGGTCGCCTTCTTCGTGTTATTCCTTCCCCTTGATCACGCCCGGCACGCCGGACTCGATCATCATGCGCCGGGCGCGCTCGCGGAACTTCTCGCGCACGTCGCGCGTCGGCGGGCGGCAACGGCTGGAGTCCAGCCCCACCAGCTCCATGCACAGCTTGTCGAGATAGCCATCGCCGCTGGTGTAGGTCTTCTCGATCTCGACCCACAGCTTGTAGAAGGGCATGGCTTCATCGACCATCATGCGCTGCACCTCGGGATAATCGCGCGCCGACAGGCGGTCGAGCAGCTTGATGCCCCATTCCGGCCAGTAGTTGCAGAGATGCACCTCGAACGCCCGCGCACCCATCATGTGGCTCATCGTGAACAGCAGGTTGTTGTCGATGATCGTCAGGCGCCGCGCGAAGTGCGAGACCGTGTCCTCGAACTCCATGGCGTCGGTGCGCGGCGTCGCCCATTTGAGGCCGACCACGTTCGGGATGGCGCACAGCCGCTCCGCCATGCCGATCGAGATGCCCGCGCTGGTCCAGAAGGTGTTGTAGACGATGATGCCGATATCGGCCGCCTCGGCGGCAGCCGCGACATATTCGTAGAAATCGTCCTCGGTGTGGGTGAAGTAGAACGGGCACGACACCTGGATGAAGTCGCAGCCCAGGCGCTGCGCCGTCTTCGCCAGCTGCCTGAGTTCGCGCGTGCTGGTGGTCTGCGCGCCCATCGCCACCGGCACGCGGCCGCCGGCCGCTTCCACCACGGTCTGCGCGACCAAAGCACGCTCGTCGAACGACATGGTCGAGAAGTCGCCGGCGGCTCCTCCCGCCAGCAGCACGCCGTTGTCGGCATTGATGCCGCGCTTCGTCAGGAACGCGACATGGCGCTGGATCGCCGCGGTATCGACCTCGAGGCCCGGATCGCGGAACATCGTCGGCACCGTGATGTAGCAGCCTTCCAGCTTTTTCCTGAGCAGATCCCGATCCATCATTTCCATCGCTTTGGACGCACGTCGCCGTTCGCTGGCTGAGCCTGTTCCAGCGTCGCCGTCTCAGTGATTTGTCTGTTCTGGCGAGGCTGCTGAACGTGCCGTGAACCGGTTCTTCGTGTCAGCGGATTCCCGCGCGCCCTGCCGTGCGCGTGACGGGATTATTGCGCAGTCGTCCGAAATCCACTTGACGTTCCACGACGAAAACTTGATCGTAAGCGAGACCCCAAAGCGAGCCGTCGTGGCAGCCCTCGACCCATCACCGCATCGCATCGGATTTCTGCTGATCCCGGAGTTTCCGATCTACGCGGTGATTCCGGCGACCGAAGCGCTGCGCATCGCCAACCAGAACAGCGGCCGCACCCTGTTCGACTGGCGTTTCGTCTCGGTCGACGGTAAGCCCGTGCGCGCCGGCAACGGCATGCTGGTGACGCCGGACGCGGCGCTCGATCAGCGGCCGGACTTCAGCACGCTGATCGTCTGCGCCGGCAACCAGCCCACGCAATATCTCGACCGGCGCCTGCTCAACTGGCTGCGGCGGCTCGACCGCTACGGCATCCGGCTCGGCGCGCTCGACACCGGCACCTTCGCGCTGGCCGCGGCCGGCTTGATGGCGGGCTACCGCATGACGCTCCATTGGGAGGCGATGCCGCTGTTCCACGAGCACTACCCCGAGCTCGATGTCGTGGAGCAGATCTTCGTCATCGACCGCAACCGCATCACCTGCGCCGGCGGCGCGGCGGCGATCGACATGATGCTGCATCTGATCGCGCTCGATCAGGGCACCATGCTGGCGCAGATCGTCGCCAACGGCATGGTGCACGAGCGCATCCGGCACGGCACCGACCCGCAGCGCGCGGTGCTGGATTCGCCGATGGGCTCGCTCGACCCGCTGGTTCTGCGTGCCATCCGCTTCATGGAGGAGAACCTGGAAGCGCCGCTCGAACCGCAGGAGATCGCCGACAGCGTCGGCCTTACCACGCGTCGCCTCGAACGTCTGTTCCGGCGCAAGCTCAACGATTCGCCGGCGCGCTACTACCTGAAGATCCGCCTGCAGGCCGCCCGCAACCTGCTGTTCTACAGCGACGTGCCGATCCAGAACGTCGCCCTGTCCTGCGGCTTCTCCGGCGCGGAAGTATTCTCCCGCACCTTCCGCAGCCATTTCGGCCAGTCGCCGCGCGAGTTCCGCAGCAACTTCAGCACCGATCGCCTGCACCGCTTTCATCCGGAGTTCGTGCAGCGCCTGGGATAGGATCGGTGTTCATATCGAGCAAGATGTGTTTATGATCCCTATTGGTCGTCTTACATCGTCGGTTGCATGAATGCCTACCGCACGCCTCTTATGCGTCAGCCTCGTGGTGGCGAGCGCCCTTTCCTCCGCGCCGGCGTGGGCGGCCGAGCCCGCGCCCGCGCGGACCCTGGACCTGACCTACGACGTTTATCTCGGCGGCCTCCACATCTTCACCTTCGACGTCGACATGGCGCTGCAGCCGGACCGCTACCGCGTAACCGCCGAAGGCGGAACGCAGGGCATGGTCGGCTGGCTGTACGGGTGGCAGACCAGGCTCGCCGCCGAAGGCCGCGATCGCAACGGCCGCATCGAGCCGCAGCGCTACGACGTGGAAAGCAACTGGCAGGGCAACCCGCGAACGGTGCATCTCGGCTTTGCCGAGGGTGGCCGCTATGACCTGGAGCGGACGCCGCCGCCGGAGCCCGATCCCGACATCGAAGGCGGTCTGCCGGAATCGCTTCCGGACGGCATCGTCGATCCGCTCAGTCTTGCCGTCGCCGTCAGCCGGGCGTTGCAGGAGAACGGCCGCTGTGACCAGACCGTGCCGGTGTTCGACGGCCAACGCCGCTACGATCTGACCTTGACGCACATCGATGAGGCGACCCTGCCGCCCAGCGAGTATTCGGTCTATCAAGGCCCCGCCGTGCGCTGCAGCTTCAGCATGAAGCGCATCTCCGGCTTCCGGAAGAGCTGGAAATCGAAACGCCAGCCGGACGACAAGTCATCGCCGCCGACGATCTGGGTGGCGCCGATCCGGGCGGACCTGCCGCCGGTGCCGGTGCGCTACGATGGCGCGATCGCCCTCGGCAACATCGTGATCCACCTGACCAAGGCGCAGGTGCGCGCCGGGACCGACGAGGCCGTGGCCGACTAGCGCATTTTCTACGACCAGCAGGCCTGGCGACGCGCTACTCGCGCATCCACTGCTCGCGCAGCTTCTCGCCGATCAGGCAGTCCATGCGATCCCCGCTCGCCACCGCCGCGGCGGGGATGATCTGCGGCTCGCGGCCGGCGATCTCGAGCACCAGCTTGCGGCGGATCGCTTCGGCGAACTGATCGGCGGAATGCACCACGACCAGGAACGCGCCGAATCCGCCGATGACGCAATCCTCGTAGTAGTCGTCGAGATTGGGGATCGCCGCGAAGCCCGTCATCTGCTTGATCATGATCGGCAGGCCGTTGATGGTGATGCCGGCGGCAACGATCGGCTCGCGCACCGCCTCGATCGGGATGCCCATGTTGTTGGGTCCGTCGCCCGACACGTCGATCACGCGGCGCTTGGCCTCGTAGCCGTTGTGGTCGAATTGTGGGGCGACGAAGGCGAGGCTGTTCGAGATCGAGGTGCCGCGAAAGCGCTGGATCGGCGCCTGCGCAAGCGAACCGGCAAACGCCTTGGCCGAATCCGGGCCATCGATCACGCGCCAGTCCACCACCTTGTATTGGGTGTCCGGCCCCGCCCATTCAACATAGGACAGCGCGATCCTGCCATGACGCCCCTGCGTGATGGCGTCGAGCACTTCCGGATGGGTGAGCGCCGCGACATAGCCGTCGCGCTGCAGCTGCTGCTCGTCGATATCCATCGAGCGCGACACATCGACCGCGAGGATGAGCTCGAGATCGACCGGCATGTCGGCCGCGCGGGCGAGCGGGAGCGCCGCCGCCCAAAAAACAGCTGCAAGCACCAGAGTGAACGCGCATCGACCCATGGCAATGCCTCCGTGCCGCCCTCTCCGCCACCCACAGTAATGCGCTTCGCGGCGCTCGCCAATCACTTCTGAGTCGGCTCTGTTGTCAACATTCCTTTGGCCTTGAGGCGTGCCAAGCGCCACGATAGAAGAGCATCCGATCACGCGTTGCATAGGTGCTTCATTGCCGACTGTCTCCATCGCCGCCCGCATTGCGCAGGAACTCAATGCGCGCGAGGCGCAGGTCACCGCCGCCATCGACCTGTTCGACGGCGGTTCGACGGTGCCGTTCGTGGCGCGCTATCGCAAGGAGGCGACCGGCGGGCTCGACGACACGCAGTTGCGCACGCTCGATGAGCGCCTCAAGTATCTGCGCGAGATGGAGGATCGGCGCGCCGCGATCCTGAAGAGCATCGATGAGCAGGGCAAGCTGACGCCGCAGGTCCGCGAGCAGATCGAGGCCGCCGAGTCCAAGGCGCGCCTGGAAGATCTCTATCTGCCCTTCAAGCCGAAGCGCCGCACCAAGGCGCAGATCGCGCGCGAGGCCGGGCTGGAGCCGCTCGCCAACCTGTTGCTCGAGGATCCGACGCGCGCGCCGGAGGCGGAGGCGGCCGCGTTCGTCGATGCCGAGAACGGCGTCGCGGACGCGAAGGCTGCGCTCGACGGCGCCATGCAGATCCTGATGGAACGCTTTGCCGAAGACGCCGATCTGGTCGGCGCGTTGCGCGACCATGTGTGGAGCCATGGCCGCCTCACCTCGAAGCTGGTCGAGGGCAAGGCGGAGGCCGGCGCGAAGTTCTCCGACTATTTCGATGCCGCCGAACCGATCGCGAAGATCCCGTCTCACCGCGCGCTGGCGCTGCTGCGCGGCCGCAACGAGGAGATCCTCTCGCTCGCCCTGGTGCTCGACGAGGAGCCGAAAGGCAAGGAGTTCGGCCCGTGCGAACGGCGGATTGCCGCGCGCTTCGGCGTCGTCGACCGCAACCGGCTGGCCGATGCCTGGCTGCAAGAGGTGGTGCGCTGGACCTGGCGCGTGAAGCTGCGCCTGCACATCGAGGTCGAGCTGATGACGCGGCTGCGCCAGCAGGCGGAGACCGAGGCGGTGCGGGTGTTCGCCGCCAACCTCAAGGACATCCTGATGGCCGCGCCGGCCGGTGGCCGCGCCACCATCGGGCTCGATCCGGGCCTGCGCACCGGCGTGAAGGTCGCCGTGCTCGCCGCCACCGGCAAGGTGCTGGAGACCGCGACCATCTACCCGCACGAGCCGCAGCGCCGCTGGGACGAGTCGATCGCCACCCTCGCCGCCCTGGCTTCACGCCACCAGACCGAGCTGATCGCGATCGGCAACGGCACCGCCTCGCGCGAGACCGACCGGCTGGCGGCCGAGCTGATGAAGCTGCATCCGCAACTGAAGCTGACCAAGATCGTGGTGTCCGAAGCGGGCGCATCGGTCTACTCGGCCTCGGAATACGCCTCGAAGGAGCTGCCGGCGCTGGACGTATCGCTGCGCGGCGCGGTGTCGATCGCGCGGCGCCTGCAGGACCCGCTGGCGGAGCTGGTCAAGATCGACCCCCAATCGATCGGCGTCGGCCAGTACCAGCATGACGTCAACCAGGCGCAGCTGTCGGGCGCGCTCGACGCCGTGGTGGAGGATTGCGTCAACGCGGTCGGCGTCGATGTGAACCTGGCCTCGGCCAGGCTGCTGGCGCGGGTCTCCGGCCTCAATGATGCGCTGGCGCAGAACATCGTGGTGCATCGCGACCAGAACGGCCCGTTCCGCTCGCGTCAGGCGCTGCTGAAGGTCGCGCGGCTCGGCCCCAAGGCGTTCGAGCAGTGCGCCGGGTTCCTGCGCATCCGCGAAGGCGATGATCCGCTCGATTCATCATCGGTCCATCCGGAGAGCTATCCGGTGGTGCGCCGCATCCTCGCGCACCTGAAGTCGGAGATCCGCGCGGTGATCGGCGATGCCGGCGTGCTGCGCAGCCTCAAGCCCGAGCAGTTCGCCGACGCGCAATTCGGCGCGCCGACCGTGACCGACATCCTCAAGGAGCTGGAGAAGCCGGGCCGCGACCCGCGTCCTGAGTTCAAGATGGCCAGCTTCAAGGACGGCGTGGAGGAGATGAAGGACCTCTCGCCCGGCATGCTGCTGGAAGGCGTCGTCACCAACGTCGCCAATTTCGGCGCCTTCGTGGACGTCGGCGTGCATCAGGACGGACTGGTGCACGTCTCCGCCCTGGCCGACCGCTTCGTGAAGGATCCGCGCGAGGTGGTGAAGCCGGGCGACATCGTGAAGGTCAAGGTGCTGGAGGTCGACCTCAAGCGCAAGCGCATCTCCCTCACCATGCGGCTGCGCGATGAGCCCGGCAGCCGCGCCGCGGCGCCGGGCAAGCCGGCGGGCGACCGACCGCTCTCGCAGCGCGAGCGCCAGCACATGGTCGACAAGTCTGCCCCCGCCAAGGCCCCCGACAATGCCTTGGCTGCCGCTTTGAGCAAGGCGGGGTTCGGCGTTCGCAAATAACAAGCACGTCGACTGCGCGAACAACTAGGGCTTGGGTTGGTTGCGATCGCGGATCGCCGCTGAATGCTATCCCGCGGACTTCACGATCGACTTGATGGGCCCGCGCGGCCGGCCCGACTTTTCCGCGATCTCGCGGTCCTGCGCTTCGATGGTCGCCTTGACGCGTGCTTCGAAGTCGTGCTCGTACGGCTCGGCGGCCGGGACCTTGCGGTGCGAGGTCCGGGTGCCGTCCTGGTAGAACACGTCGAACATCACGAAGTTGACGACCGCTTGTTTCTTACGGGCCAAAAGCTTGCTCCAGTTCGTTCTTGGGACCTACCTACGAAGCGCGGAGCGCGAAGCAGGATGGCGGAGAGGGCAGGATACTACCCCTCAATGAAATCAATGCCTTACCAGCAAAGCAGGTCCCATACCCATGCTTTTACCCATTCGGATCGAGAACGCTATCCAAGCTCTCGACCGATGCAAATTGCGGTCCTGCCAAGCTGCCTTCCGCTGGGACGTACCACGCCGCGCCTCAATTAGACAAGCTCCGCCTCCCGTCCAGCACTAGTCACAAAACCGCCAAGCATTCTTTACCGTTCGGCTGACGCCCCAGCCAGGACGGCTGAGCACAATTCCCGAAAAGCACACTGAGTCGGTACCCTAGGGCCGGCCGCGGCAGGGCACGTCATCGATCGGGAGAACGGGCATGAGCCAATCGGCGGTTGAGGTTCGCGGTCTGAGCAACACCTTCAACAGCGGCCGCAGGGCGCTCGGTGAGATGGCTTGCGCCGGTCGCGGACGCTGCGCGTTTTCGCAGCATCAATGACGTTCTCCAGCTCTCGATCACGAAGGTCCTGCTGGCTTCGATAATGTCCGAGTTCCAGCGCTTGATGAATCCGGCTGCTATCAGCCAATGATTCGAACTGCTGCATCGCTGGTCGCCTCGTCCGGCTAGGGTCAAAGGGCTACTAGGGTCACCAGCCGCGTCATGTCTGCTTCGTGCCAATAGCGGCCGCCGGGCTCTTGGAGGACCGTCCCAGACTATCGCCGACGCTTCCCTCGATCCTCCAGCGAACAGAACCGACGTGGCGAAGCCGCCGAGGTTCTCCCTGGTGGTGAAGGTGTAAAGCGGTGCCATTTCTCGTAGCGTTGGAGGCGGCCTTTGGGAAACCTCGCCGCGAGAGAGATCGATTTGACGCGCCGGCGACCACTAAGGCAGAGTGACGAACTCACCATCCCGGTCCACGTGCCGACCGCATTGCGGAGGCTAGAAAGTGTGAGCGCCTGGGCAGTCTCTTCGATCCTGTTCGTGTGCGTGTTCGGGGGCGCATTGCTTGGCATCCTTCTGCGCTTCGTCCTGCCCAAGCATAATTTAAGCGACGAATCGAAGGACGTAGTCAGGCTCGGCATGGGTCTTGTCGCGACGATGGCCGCCTTGGTTCTCGGCTTGCTGGTCGCCTCGGCAAAGAGCTCGTTCGATGCTCAGAAAAGTGGATTGGATCAGCTCTCGGCAAATCTTATTTTGCTCGACAGCACGCTGGCGCAATACGGGCCCGAGGCGCAGGACTCCCGCAATCTACTCCGTCGCATAGTCTCCGATGGCCTCAGGCTCATCTGGCCGCAACAGGAGTCAGAGGGCCACACGTTTGCCCCTTCCACAACCACAATGGCAAGCGAAAGGACTCTCTTCAAGACGATACAAGAACTCACGCCAGAAAACGATAAGCAGCGCAGACTCCAATCTGTCGCCCTTCAGATCGCCGTGGATCTGACGCGGACACGCTGGCTGCTCGTCGCGCAAGAGGAAAGTAGCCCCATTCCGACGCTATTCCTCGTCATACTCGCCCAATGGCTCGTAATTCTCTTTATCAGTTTCGGGCTGTTCGCGCCGCCTAACCGGATCGTTATCGCAGCCTTGATTGCGTGCGCTCTGTCAGTTTCGGACGCTATCTTCCTGATTCTCGAATTGGCCGAACCCTTCGATGGACTAATTCAGATTTCCAGCGCACCACTTCGCAATGCCTTCGAACTTCTTGGGCAGTAATCTCACCACTGGAAGCCGTGCACGGTCATTGTCCGTTCATTGTCGCGTTGCTACTTTCAACGCAGCTTCCGTCACGCCACGGCAGCGCGAACAATCGGTCGGTTCGGTCCGCTAGAGAATTAGAGTTGGTGACTTTCGGAATTTGAGGGATTTGAAATGCCGACCAATGTTGTCTCCAACAAGGCCTGATGTCCGCTTTGTGCTATAAGCGGACATTGTACGTGATGTAAGAAAGTAAGTCGTTTCGTCTCGCCCTTGTCTGAGGCAGTCGGTGTCGGGCTGCATCGCTACGGTGTCTCATGTCCGTAGCTAAGCTTGCTTTGTTGCCGCGCGGCTTTGGCTGATATTCACAGCGGCGAGCAAGCAGTCGTGCTATTCTTCGACTGCCGTTGGTACCAGTGTATGGGGGGCATCATGGTCGAACAACAGCCGGTCACTGGTGGTTGCCTGTGTGGTGCTGTGCGTTATGAAGCTAAAGAAACTCCGAATGCGGGCTTCTTCTGTCATTGCACCATGTGTCAGAAGCACCACGGCGGCCTATTTGGAGCGACGGTGCGGATACCCAAAACAGCGCTGAAGTTCATCAAGGGACAGCCAACGTACTACCGGTCCAGTGCGGTCGCCCAACGAGGTTTTTGCGTTGTCTGTGGCTCCCCGCTCGCTTTCGTCTTTGACGCAATGCCGGACGCCTGGATCAGCATCGGATCACTTGACCGTCCGGGGGACTGGCCGCTGACAAAGGCCGCTACGTGGGGACCGATTAGCCATCTGCAGGTTGATTCGAAGGTAGTGTGGCTGGACATCAATGATGGCCTGCCGCGCCATGCCGGCGGCCCCCTTCGTACCAAAGCCCAGATTCTCTCCACCAAGTTTACTTAGTAGGATAAGCGCAGCGCTGCTTAGCATGGAAAGGCGCCGCTAAGTGCCACAAGCGGGCCTTCATAAAGGGAAACTGCTCGTGCACGGAGTAAAAATCAAAGTATCGCGATTTCAAACCAAATAACTTGAGCATCGCTGCTTGTGCATTGCATGCCGGGCGAGATGGTACCGGATCCCAGAAGAAGAACATCCTCGCGACGCACCAGCATTTCCTGACTTGGGCCAATTGATAGGAAAGTGCCGGATGAGCTTCGTTCGGTGAGCCGGACCCTGCCGTTTGCAACGCCGATCGTGGCGTGACGCCGCGAGACCCACTGCCGGTCGATGACGAGGTCGCAATCAGGCGATCGCCCGATGCTCAGGCTCTGGTTGTCGCCACAGCTCATCGTCTGGCCGTTATAACGGAGCGTCACGTAGACTGCGCATGTCGTAGCCTCGCGAATGTCGCTCGGGCGCCGACCTATCGATATCTCTGTGTTGACGGCCTGATCTTCGTCGAGAAATGTGTAGATGTTGCACGGCTGATACTTGCCCTTGAACGTCATCTTGTCGAGCGAGCTCAGAGACTGCCTTTCATCCGTCGCGAGCAGGTCCACGAAACTCTGGCTCATGATCACCTCGCCCGGATTCGCGATACTTGCCAGCCGCGCGGTCATATTGACGGCGTCGCCATAGATATCGTTGCCGACGCGAATGATCGGGCCATAGTGAAGACCCGCGTGGAAAGAAATCGGAAGCCTGCGTTGGGCTCGCAACTGCGAGGCGGTGCGGAACGCCCCCGCAGCGTCACTGAAGGTAGAGAGGACATCATCCCCTTTCGATGAGATGAATTCCCCGCCATTGCTGCGAACGAGCACGCACAGGCGCTCGCGCCACTCGGCGATCTGTCCGAGTGCTATGTCGTTGCCAGCAGACTCATAGAGCGGTGTGCTGCCGACGACATCCGCCAGTAGAACGGCGGCGTCGATATTGACCCTCTGCACTTCCATCCAGCCTCCGCGGCAAGCAGCTGCCTTTCATGCAAATGTAACCAGGGCAGTTATATGGCCACCATCGCTGTGGCCATCATCTCGCCCAGTCTGCGCACTTTCAATCACGCCGGCGATGCCTTCGACGCTGCCCGCATCTGCAGGGGTGGCATAAACCTTGACGGAGCAACACGGCGTTAACTATACTAGATACACAAAAAGTGTTGTGCTTTCAAACCCTCTGCACAAGGGGTGACTCCTATGAAATCTGGAAATCTGCATGCCGGCAGCTGCTCGCTCCGGGTGGTCGGTGGTGCCGTGGCAATTGCCGTAGCATTGCCGTTAGCGTTTCTAGCCCCATTGTCCGAAGCACAGGACGCTCCGCCCAATGCCTGCCCGGTCGATGGCTGCGAGGTCAAAATCGTTTCTGTCGAAAAGGACGGCAACGAACTGCGCCTCACGTTCGAAGCCAACTATACGCCCGACATGTCCCGCAACCACATCCACGTCTGGTGGGGCGAAAATTACAAGGTCGAGCAGGTTTCCAACAACGCGGAGCCTGTGCATCACGTGAAGCAGGGAGAGTGGCACCCCACCGCCGATTATCCGGCCTATGTTACCCAGAGTGCCGTCTCAACCAGCGTGCGCGGCGCGGCAAAGACCATCTGCGTCAGTGCCGGTGACCGCAATCACGACATCATCGACGTCGCCAAGTTCAGCTGCATGGATGTGAGCGGTTACCTGTGATTCGGAATGTCGCTGCCCGGCTATCTCGGAAGATATGAAGTTCGTAACGAAATCGGGCGAGGTGGGTTTGCGGTTGTCGTTCTCGCCTGGGACGAAGATCTCCACTCGTCGGTAGCCGTCAAGATACTGCACTCCGAGTTCGTGCAGGATGGCAACGACATCCAGAAGCGCTTTCTGGATGAAGCGCGGCTTCTGCGGCGCATCAGATCCCCAAATGTCGTCACAATCCATGACATTGGACGTTTGGCAGACGGCCGGCCCTATTTCGTCATGGATTTCGCGGACCGCGGCACCCTGGCGAGCCGACTAAGCCAGAAGCCCGTAGCGGCGTCACAGGATGCGCGAAGCCTGGCTGCTCTGGTGGACGCCCTCGCCGATGGCCTTTCCGCCATCCACGACGCAGGTGTCGTTCACCGCGACATCAAACCGGCAAACGTTCTGTTTCAGCTCACCCGTCGCGCCGCACCCGATCCCGACGAGACCGTCATGGGTGACGGCCACGAAGCTTTTGCCGCCCTCATCGCGCCGCATGAGCGCATCCTTGTCGGCGATCTCGGAATTGCAAAAGACCTGCTGAGGGATGGTGCCGCGGCGACGATGACCGGCGGCACGGCATTTTTTCGAGCGCCTGAGCAGAGCGACGCCGATGCCAAGATAACACAGGCTGCCGACGTCTATTCCGCGACCGCCATCCTGTGGCAGTTGATCGCCGGTCAGCGTCCGCCGCATCCGCATGCGGTCGTCGACAGCCTTTCGACCATGCCGCCCAACTGGCGCGAAGTGCTGGAAACGGGAATGGCTCTTGATCCGAGCGCGCGTTTCACGTCCATGCAGAATTGGCGTTCGGCGATGCACGACGTGCTCACGAGGGAAGCGGCGGAAAGCGAACCTCGGACAACTGTCGCGCAACGGCAGTCCGCGAAGTCCTGTCCATACAAAGGCCTGGCATCGTATCAGCCCGAAGATGCCCATCGGTTCTACGGCCGCGAGGTCCTGATTGATGAGCTGGTGCGCCGGATTCAGCTTCAGAAGGTGCTCATTGTCGGCGGCCCATCGGGCAGCGGCAAATCCTCGCTGGTGCGGGCGGGCCTCATCCCGGCCCTCAAGGCCGGGGCGATCATGGGCAGCGAAAGCTGGCGGATCGTGCTTTTGACGCCCGGCCGAGATCCGATGGCGGAGCTCTACTTCCATCTGGCGAAGGCTTTGCCGGATGGCGAGAGATTTCCGGTGTCGCTGGAAGACCTGATGACCCGTCCTTCCCTCGCGCGCCATCTCGGTCAGATGGACGAAGCGGAACGACCGCTCGTCCTCTGCATCGACCAGTTCGAGGAACTGTTCACCCTGGCGCCGGCGACGCAGCGCAATAAGCTCATCGAGGCGCTTTCGGCGATGACGGATCCCGCCCACAGCTCGGTGCGGCTGGTGATAGCGGTCCGCGCGGATTTCTATGCTGCCTGCGCTCAGATTCCATGGCTGGCGGAGCGCATCACGGTCAACCAGGTCCTGGTCGGCCCGATGACCGACGCGGAATTGCGACGGGCAATTACCGAACCCGCGCGGCGAGCCGGCTTTCACTTGGAGCGCGGGCTGGTGGATGCCGTAATCAGCGAAGCCGGCGAGGAGGTCGGCGCACTCCCGCTTGTCGCGCATGCTCTCGTCGAGACCTGGATGCGGCGCAAGGGCAACACGATGACGCTGGAGGGATTTCGCGCGGCAGGCGGTGTCGCCGGCGCAATCAGTCAGACGGCGGACCTGACCTTCGAGCATCGGTTCGACGATACCGAGAAGGCCGCGAGCAAGCGGCTGTTCCTCCGTCTTGTGACGCCCGGCGAGGGAACGAGCGATGCGCGGCGCGTCCTTGCCCGGTCCGAAATCGATCACGATCCCAGCGCCAAGATCCTTCACAATGTGGTCGAGGGCCTGACCGAGGCGCGGCTTCTTACCGTCAACGACGCAACCGTTCAGATCGCTCATGAAGCGCTGCTCCGGACCTGGCCGCGCCTGCGCGATTGGATCGAGGAGTCGCGCGACAATCTGCGCACGCGCCAGCGTATCTCGCGGGCCGCCGAAGAGTGGGTGGCCGAGGGCCGAGAGCAAGATCGCCTCTATCGCGGTGCGCCGTTGCTCTCTGCCCTGGAGTGGATGGAGAAGAATGCCGACCAGCTGGGCGATATCGAGCGCTCTTTCATCGAGGCCTCGGCCGAAGCGCGCGATCGCGAGAAGGCGGCGGTCGAAGCCGAGGAACGTCGCCGGCGGCGGCTGCGGCGGATGGCGACCACCGCCCTCGCGCTGCTTGCCGCCGGCGCAACCGTCGCTTCTGCCATCGCCTTTCTTGCCTTCCGGGACGCCCAGTCCAATAGGGAGCTTGCTGACCTAGCGACATCCGAGGCCAACGTGCGGTTCGCCACTGCGCTCGGTGCGGTCGCCAACGAACTGGTCGACGAGGATCCGCTTCTTGCGCTCTATCTGGCCGCTGAAGCGGTCGTGCGCTCGCCGGCGGGCTCGCCCGGCTACGACGCCAGATCGAGCCTTCTTGCATCGCGGTTTGCGTTGTCGAAGGGCGGACCCGCGTTGCTGGGCAGCCCGGTCGCCGCCAGCGATGCGCGTGTGCTCGCGTTGAGCGCCGATGGCACGTTGCTGGCAGCCGGCGGCAGGGATGGCGGCATCGATCTCATCGACACCTCCGTGCGTCTGCCGGCGGGGCCGCGGGCGAAGGGCCATAAAGGCGGCGTCGAGGATCTCGATTTCGATCCGGACGGCAAGATGCTGGCGACGGTCGGTGACGACGGCCTGCTTCAGCTCTGGCCGATCGACAGCGGGCTGATCGGCAATCCCCGGATTGTCGCTCGCTTCGACGACGTGGTATGGGGCGTCCGCTTCGATCCAACCGGATCGACGATCGCAACTGCCGCCGAGGATGGTACTGTCCGCTTGTGGGATGCGGCGGCGAACTCGCCCGCGCGCGCGCCGCTGATCGACCGGACGGGCGATTTCCTGAGCGTAGCCTTCAGCATCGATGGCCGTGGCCTGCTTGCTGGCAATGGCGAAGGCGAGATCCACGGCTGGAGGTTACCGGACGGCGCGCCTTTATTCGCGCCGATCCGTGGCGTCCATACCAGCGACATCTGGGATTTGGCTGTCGACCCGACCAATCATACCTTTGCGAGCTCGAGCAGCGACGGCAAATCGATTCTGTTCAGCTACCCTGCCGGCAAAGTCATCGGCCTGGCGGTTGCGCTCGACGACAAGATCGGCGGCGTCGCCTTCTCTCCCGACGGCAAGATCCTCTTCGGCGGCGGCGCCGATGGTCGTGTTCGATTGTGGGACGTGACGCAAGGCGTGTTCAAGGCGAACACGCCGATCGGTCACAATGGAGCGATCACCGATCTTGAGCTGAGCGGGGCGCGCAATCTTCTCGTGACCCTTGGCGCCGACCAGTTGATCCGTTTCTGGCGGCTGGAAAGCAAGGTTCCGCTCGCCGACGAATATCAGGTGGCCGGACGCGCCGCCAAAGGAATTGCTTTCAGCCCGGACGGCCAACTGCTGGCGGCAGGCGACGATGCCGGCAATATCGAGCTTTGGAGGCTTGGCGAGGGCCGGCCGCCGGTGGTCCTCTCCGGACATCGGCAGCAGGTCTGGGCACTGGCGTTCTCACCCGACGGCAGACACTTGTTGTCGGGCGATCGGAGCGGACAAGTGCGCATCTGGGACGCCGGCACCCGGGCACTTGAGGCCACGATCGATATTGATCCCTCGGCTGTCTGGTCGATCGCCGTGAGCCCCGATGGCACGCAATTCATGACCGCGAGCGAATCCGGCCTGCGGCTGTGGGACATCCAGACCCGCGCGGTCAAGAAGGAGATTCGTCATGGTGCGGCGCCGATCACGCGCGCCGCCTGGTCGCCGGACGGCAAGTGGTTAGCAATCGCCTCGACCGATGCGCGCGTCCGTCTGTGGGATGTGCAGAGCGATCGGCTCGAGCGCGAGATTGCCGTGGACCAGGACGTGGTCTGGAGCGTCGCGTTCAGCCCCGACGGAACTCGCTTGGCCACGGCATCGGGCGACGAAGTCGTCACGTTATGGGATCCCGAAACCGGTTCAAGGATCGCATCGCTCACCGGACATTCCGGCGGCGCAACCGATGTCGCCTTTCTCAGTGACGGCGCGACCCTGACGGCCCTCGACCGGAACGGCAGGCTGCATTTCTGGGACATTAACACAGGCCGGCGCCTCATAGAACCTTGGCCGGCTCATCATGGCGCCAGCTGGCGCATCGCCGTGCATCCGGATGGCGCCCGGTTCGCGACCGCCGGTGACGATGGCTATGTCAGGATGTGGGATGATCTTAGTGTTGGACGCGCATGCGAAATCAGCCGGGATGCCTTCGACGGAGCCCTGCGCAAGGAATATTTCGGTGACACCGCCGATGTGCTTGCCTGCACCTCCTCTTCGGCAACTCTCAACTCAGATCGCTGACTCCTGCGCCCGACTCTCTTTCGATTGGTTTGCCTCCTTGGCTGGGACGGCAGGTTGATTTGGAAAGCGAGAGTCCGCTTAGGGTCAGTAGCGGACATCGGTGAGCCCGTTCTTTAACCAACCGGACCAGATGCATCGCCCTTCGAACATCAGGAGAGAACCAACGTTTACCTTGCCATCGCAATGTCGAAGCGGAACTTGCGGGCCAGCATTTCCGCGATCTTAGTGGGATCGTCCGCAGACAGGACAAACGCACCCGGCCCCCCGATTACTTCCAGGCGATAGTAGTAGTACAGCGAGCGATCGGCACCGAGTACCGCACCGTTGATGGTGGCGCCGCGATCCAGTGCGGCATCGCGTGAACTCGCCGGTTCGACACCGAAATTATCCCGGCCATTGCCGACAATGTTGATGACATTGCGATCTGTTCCATATGGAGCCTTCAGAAGCATATCGGAGGCATGATCGATCGCTCCGGAAAGGTCCGTCATCCGTCCGACAGATGACCCCGTTGCCGTGCGTGCTTCGAGCTCAATATCAACATTGAGTCGCTCCATGATGCGGGCAGCGACTACTTCCGTGTCGCTCTGAGTCTCTATGAGCGACCAGGAGACGATTTCGGGATAAATACCCTGATGCCATGCGAACACAGCAAAGCCGATCTGGTGATGTCTCCCATTCCTAATTGCCGATAGCACTTCTGGCGCCGCAATCGCCTGTGCCATGCCCTCGATCATGATCCGCATTCCCACCGCATCTATCGATTCCGATATGTCGAGTGCGGTAACAATGTTCACATCGGTAGTGGTGTCGTCCGAAAAGGCCTCGCGGACGTCCACGACGGCGCAGTAAAAAGCAAAGGCTGCTATGCCCAATAGGCGGCTCATACTTGCCTCCAGCCTATGACTGCCGGACTCTCGACTGAATGCTGGAATGCGATCATACGCCGACCAACGGCAAACGCTATCGTCGATCGGTCAGCACTCCCGCCGACGATCAGCGGGAGACAGTGATATCCGGCATGCTCGAAGGCGACGTCGTCCCGAAGCAGATTGCAGAGACGTCGAGTTTCATCCGTGGTGCCGGCCAGCCTGATCCGTGGCCTGCATTGTGACTTGTTGGCATTGAGAGTTGCTCCTAAAGATCAAGCGCTTGCGGAAACACGACCATGTCGCGGATGGCGACATGGGGCGGCCTGCTCAACATGAAGAGGGCCGCCTCGGCAATGTCCTCGGACCGAAGCCCCTCGCGGCTGGCGACCTTCCTGTCGATCGCCTTGGAATCGGTGTAGCCCCAGAGCTCGTTCAGAACGGTGCCGGGAGCGAGTGCGCCCACGCGAATATTGTCAGCGATGACCTGGCGGCGCAGCCCGTAGAGGAAGGCGTTCACGGCATGCTTCGAGGCGCTATAAACCGGCTCAAAGGGGATCGTCAGATGTGCGGAAATCGAGCTGGTGACCAGGATGTCTCCGCCTCCAATCTCGCGCATATGCGGCAGAACCCGGTTGATGGCTCGAAAGACTGAGCTGACGTTGATCCCGAGCAACTTTTCCCACTCATTCGGATCCCCGTCGACGGCGCTGCCCGCGAGATAGACCCCCGCATTCGCAAACAGGACCTCCAACCGCCCTAATCCTTTGATCGCCGTTTCGACCATCCGGTCGACGTCGGCGGGGATCGCGAGATCTGCCGGGATGACCACGACGTCGCCCCCGAGTTCCCGCGCCAGGGCGTCCAACTTGTCGACAGACCTCGCCGAAATCGCCAGACGCATTCCTTCCTGGGCAAAGGCCTTGGCGCACGCGCGACCGATTCCGGAACTCGCTCCCGTGACGAGAACGCCCTTTCCCCGCAACGACTGCATACTTCCCATTCCTTATTGAAAGGACGGCGGCGCTCGAACCTGAGCGCCGCCGTCGAGCTTAGACTAGTGGTTCGACGTGTCCAGACACATAGGGGCAACTACACTTCCTGGGAGACACGCTCATCGTGGCTCACGACAGTTGTGGGTCAAAGGCAGACGTCTGCGGCCGCAGACCACCAACGTCCGCTTTGTGCCAGAAGCAGCCGTTGACCAAACGGGTTGAATAAGGCTGCAAGCCCAATATGACTTTCAAGAAAGCTGGTCTATTCCTTCGAGCGCTGCATAGACTGAGGTTCGCAGCCAACGGTCCATGCTGCGGGCGAGGCCTGGGTCGCCGCTCAGGAAAAGCCTGCCCCTTTCCTTCTCGCGCTCGATGCTGGAGCGGCCCTCGATGATAGCCCCTAACGAAACAGCGCCGGTTTCGACGTAAAGGTCGACGTCCCGGCCGGGGTCGAGCGAGCATATCTCGGGAAAGTCTGCGCCAGGCTCGACCACAAGCCAGTAGTGAGGATACTTCGGCGGAGGATCGTCGCGGAAATGGAAGCGGATGACGGCGCGCCGTCGCGGCAGTTCAGCGAAGACGATCATTCGCCGGACGACCCACATGACGGTCGAAGCATCCGCACCGCTGAGCGCTATGTCCGCCTCGATGTTGCATAGCGCCCATTCCGCCAGCGCGTTCATCGCCGGTTCGAGATTGATCGCCTTCTCGGTGCGGAAATAGTCGATGGTACCCGTCGCATTGTCCTCGATGCGCTCGACCAGGCCCAACGCCTCCATCTCCTTGAGCCGCCTCGACAGGAGTGCGGTCGAGATGTTGCCTACCCCCTTGCGAATGTCGTTGAAGCGGGTCGTGCCGTTCCAGAGCTCGGTCAGGATCTGGATTGTCCAGCGCGGCTCCAGGATCTCGCAGGCCAGCGAGATCGGGCAGATCAGTCCGTAAGGCCGTCGCGTCATGGCCGAGCACCCCTGTGTTGCACGTTAGTCCCTGCGAAGGTCCAAGGCCAGTTCACAATCTGAAGCGGAACACTTCAGAAACTGCTCTAGGCCCGCCCGCCTTCCGACATCATCGTGATCGTCATTCGAGCAAACCCAACCCATCGGAGGACGCTCGGGGTCGCTTGTGGCTACAGAGAGTAAGGGAGGAAGGAGATGTCGGCCAAAATCTTGCAAATCAACTACAAGCTCAACGGGCCGAGGGCCGAGTATGAGAGAGAAAACCTGCCCTATGCTCAGCCCATCGCGGACTTACCAGGCCTGCGCTGGAAGGTCTGGATCATAAACGAGGCCAAAAGCGAAGCCGGCGGGATCTACCTGTTCGACGGTGACGCCGCAACGCAAGCCTTCTTAGACGGGCCAATTATTGCGGAGATGAAAGGCGACCCGACGTTGAGCATCAAGGCGTTTGACGTGATCGGGGAACTGACGACCATCACGCGTGGTCCGGTGAGGTAGAATTCCCGTAGGTCTGCTTTGTGCCATCAGCAGACGTTTCGTGATTTGCTGTCGGATGAGCGCCTCGCTTAGTAAACTGGAAGATCGGCTATGACCGACCTGCGGCGCTCCCCGCCAGCTGATCGGGATCAAATGGGGTGCCGATCGGGTTCTCGGCGAACTCCTTTGTGCGCAGCCACGCCCGTTGTTCCTCCATCGTTGCGAAATTGTCGATCTTCAGTTCGATCTGGTTGCCGTCGGGATCACGGTAGTACATCGAGGTCGACGACCCGTGGTTCATTGCACGGTACGGGACAATACCCAGCGCTTTGAGACGCTGGTAAGTCGCAACCAGCTCACCCGTGTCGGCGTAGGTGAACGCCAGATGATCAAGTCCGGCCGAATTGGGCGGCCTCGGGATCGTGCCCGGTATCGCCAGGATTGCGACGCGGTGGTTCTGTTCGTCATAGCTGAGGAAGGCAATCGCCGCGTTGCCGAACGAGACCTCGGCCTCGAGCACGGCTGTGTACCAGTCGACCATCGGCTGCAATTGCCCGGTACGCAGGACGGCATGCTCGAACTTCAGGGGCGCGAGGCGTCCCTGTTCGCGGGCAGTTTTAAACGGTTCCCTGCTCATGCCTGCTCCTTGCAAAGCGCAAATGCCTTGCCTGCCAGCACCGTCTCTAGGAAGTGCTGGCCCACTAGAATTGGTGAAAGGCCACTACGATGCCCATGCCTGGACATTTGTTGCAATGGGGCGACGCCTCACCGCGGACCTAAGGCCGCCATCCATCCTGTCATAGGAAATGACTGAGGATTGCCGAGCTTCATTTCAGACCGCCACAAGGTCCGCTTTGTGCCAAAAGCGGACACCGGCAATGCGTCCCCCTCATTAGCCCATATCTGAAGGCGTCCCGTGCAGCGTGCACATGACCATGTGCTGGGATGCGGCCTCCGTGAGGACCGGCTGCATGGTGCGGCACTTGTCCTGCGCGAAGGGGCAGCGGCTGCGGAAGGCGCAGCCCTCGATGCTGCCGATCGGGCTCGGCAACTCGCCTTCGGGGGTTTTCTCGACCCTGGCGGCCTCCAGCTTCGGGTCCGGGATCGGTACCGATGACAGCAGCGCCTGCGTATAGGGGTGCAGCGGGTTCGCGAACAATTCTTCCTTGGGCGCGATCTCGACTAGCCTGCCGAGATACATCACGCCCACGCGATCGCTGATGTATTTCACCATCGAGAGATTGTGCGCGACGAAGAGGTAGGTAAGTCCGATCCGCTCCTGCAGCGATTTCAGCAGATTGACGATCTGGCCCTGGATCGAGACGTCAAGCGCAGAGATCGGCTCGTCGCAGACAATCAGCTCGGGATTGACCACAAGAGCCCGCGCAATGGCGATCCGCTGCCGCTGCCCGCCTGAGAATTCGTGCGGGAAGCGGTTCTGGTATTCGGGGTTTAGGCCCACCAACTCCATGATCTCCCGCACCTTCTCCACCTGCTCGGTGCGGGTGCCGATGCCATGGATCTCCAAGCCTTCGCCGATGATGTCGCGCACCACCATGCGGGGATTGAGCGAGGCATAGGGGTCCTGGAAAATCATCTGCACCCGGCGCGCAAAGGCCCGGGCCTCCGCCTTGGTCAGCTTGGCCGTGTTCCTGCCTTCGAAGATGACTTCGCCAGCAGTCGGCCGGTGGATGCCCTTGACCGTGCGGCCGAGGGTCGATTTTCCGCAGCCTGACTCGCCAACCAGGCCGAATGTCTCGCCGCGCTGGATTTCGAGATCGACCCCGTCAACCGCCTTCACCACCCGCCCGCGCGAGATCGAAAAGTGGGTGCGGAGCCGGCGCAGTTCGATCTGCGCGCTCACGCCGGCACCTTCGCCGCCGTGAAGGTCTCGTGCTGCCGGGTGGCCCCTTCGTGATGCAGCCAGCAGGCGACCCGATTGTCGGGCAGCGGCGCGAAATAGCCGGGGTCCTGCTGCCGGCAGATCTTCATGACAAACGGGCACCGGTTGGCGAAGGCGCAGGCATTCGGCGGGTCGATCAGCAACGGTGGCAACCCCTCGATGGTCCGCAGCGGCTGATCGCTGCGGTCGCTGAGCTTGGGCACCGCGTTCAGCAGGCCGAGCGTGTAGGGATGCTGCGGATTGTAGTAGATCTGGTCTCTGACGCCCTCCTCGACCACCCGGCCGCCATACATCACCAGCACGCGGTCCGCGGCGCCGGCAACCAGGCCGAGATCGTGGGTGATGAGGATCATCGCCGTGCCGAAGATCCGCTGCAACTCCCGGATCAGCCGGAATATCTGACTCTGGATCGTCACGTCCAGCGCGGTCGTCGGCTCATCGGCGATCAAGATATCCGGATTGTTCGCGATGGCGATGGCGATCATGATGCGCTGGCGCATGCCGCCGGAGAATTGATGCGGATACTGCGTGAGGCGCGAGTCCGGCTCGGGAATTCCGACCAGTCGCAACAGTTCGATCGCGCGCGCGCGGCTGTCCGACCGCGAGATAGTTTTGTGCCGATGGAGCACCTCGCGAATCTGTGTGCCGATCTTCATCGACGGATTGAGCGACGTCATCGGGTCCTGGAAGATCATCGAAATGCCGGCGCCGCGAATCCGCGACAGATCGTCCGTCGTCGCGCGCACCATGTCGATGCCGTCATATTCGACCTTGCCGCCCTGGATCTCGCCGGGCGGAATTGGGGTCAAGCCCATGATGGCCTGCGCGGTCACGCTCTTGCCGCTGCCGGATTCGCCGACGATGGCCAGCACCTCTCCCTTGTTGAGCGAGAAGCTGACGTCGCGCACGGCGTGGACGATGCCCGCATAGGTGTGGAACGCCACGCTCAGGTGCGCGACTTCGAGAATGGGCCGAGGCGCTTCGGTCATCGGCGCAACTTCGGATCGGTGGCGTCGCGCAGGCCATCGCCGATCAATTGCAGCGCCAGCATGGTCAGCGTGATAGCCAGCGATGGAAATACCAGCATATATGGGTTGTCGCGCATCTCCGAGATGCCCATCGACACCAACTGCCCCCAAGACGTCAGTGGCGGCTGAATGCCGACCCCGATATAGCTGAGGAAAGCCTCGCCGAAGATGGCATTCGTCACCTGAAAGGTCACCGCGACGATGATCACCGGCAGGATATTAGGGAAGAAATGCCGGGTGATCAGCCGCCAGTGCGAAGCACCCAGCGAGGTCGACGCGATAACGAACTCCGTCTCTTTCAGGCGCAGCACCTCGCCGCGCGTCAGGCGAGCGATATCGGTCCATTGCGTCAGCGCAAAGGCCACGATGATCGAGCTCATCCCCGGCTGCAGCACCAGCATGAAGAGGCTGACCCAGATCAGGAACGGGATCGCGATCATGATGTCGACGAAGCGCATGATGAACATGTCGACGCGACCGCCGCGCAGGCCGGAGAAGCAGCCGATCAGGACACCGATCGCCATCTGCGCCAGCGCGGCCGTCAGTCCCACCGCAAGCGACACGCGCGCACCGAACCACACGGACAGCCAGATGTCCCGGCCCAGCGCGTCGGTCCCGAACCAGTGCTCAAGGCTCGGCCGTTGATAGGTCGCGAACAGGTCGACCTGGTCCCATCGCTTGGTTGCCAGCAGGGGAGCCATGATCGCCAGCGCGGCAAAGACGATTAGCAGGACGAGGCTTGCCATCGCGGGGATGTTCTGCCGATACCGCCGCCACACATCGCTCCAGAAGGCGAGCGACTTGCGTCCGGCGAGTGCTTCCGGCCGGCGTTCCCGGTCCGGCTCGAACAAAGATGGATCGAGGACGGCCATCGCTCAGGACGTCCGGATGCGCGGGTCGATCAGGCCGTAGGCGAGATCCACCAGGAAATTCATGGCGATCAGGAACGCGCCGAAGAAGATGGTCAGGCCCATCACCAGCGTGTAATCGAGGTTCTGCATGGCGGTAACGAAATAGCGGCCCAACCCCGGAATGGCGAACACCGTCTCGACCACGAAGGAGCCGGTCAGCACCGAAGCAACCGCGGGACCGAGGATGGTGAGCACCGGGAACAGCGCGTTGCGAATCTGGTGCCGAAGCACGACCTGATGCGGCTTCAGACCTTTCGCGAAGGCCGTCTTGATGTAGTCCGCATGGACCACCTCGAGCATGCTGGAGCGCATGTAGCGCGCAATGGTCGCCATCGTGCCGAGGCTCAAGGCGAAGGCCGGCATGATCGTGTGCCAGAAGGTCTCGTAGCGCGCGATTGGCAGGATGCGGAAATAGACTCCGAAGTAATATTGCATCAAGCCGGCCAGCACGAAGCTTGGCACCGAGATGCCGACCAGCACCAGGACCACCGTCAGATAGTCGAAGGTCGTTCCCCGCCGGAGCGCGGCCACGACGCCGAAGGCGATGCCGAAGACGATCGACAGGATCATGGCGCGGATGCCGAGATCCAGGGACACAGGGAACGCGGTCGCGATGATGTCGGTGACCGTGTGCCCGCGGGCGGCGAGCGACAGGCCGAGATCTCCGCGCAGCAGATTGAGCATATAGATGACGTATTGCTCGAGCAGCGGCCGATCCAGCCCGTAGTAGGAGCGCAAAGCGGCGCGGATCTCGGGCGCGACGCGCGGACCGGCGAACGGATCGCCGGGAACGAGGCGCATCAGGAAGAACGTGACCGTCGCCAGGACGAAGATCGCGATCAACGCTATGACAAGGCGTCTGACGATGTAGTTCAGCATCGACCCGGACCGGCAGCGAGCGGCGGGGTGTTACCCGCCGCCCGAGGCAAGGCTACTTCTGGATATCAACCCAGATGTAGTTCAGCGCCGCGCCAAAGCTTGATGTCAACATATTCTTGACATAAGGCTGCACTGCCACCGAGCCCTTGTAGTGGATGATCGGTACCGCGGTGCCGATGTCGCCGAACAGGGCTTCCGCTTGGCCCAAGATTTCGGCCCGCTTCTTGAGATCGGTCTCGTTGTTGGCCTGCTGCAGCAGCTTGTCGTAGTCGGCGTTGTTGAACGTCGTGCCCATGTCGGTCGACGAGCTCTGCCAATACTGCATGTAGGTATAGGGATCGTCATAGTCCGGTCCCCAGCCGGCGATAGCCAAGTCGAAGCCGAGCGCCGGCGCGAGCAAGGTGCTCCAGAACTGGTTGCCGGTCTGCTGGTTGAGCGTGACCTTCAGGCCCATCTGCGTCAGCACGCTGAAGATATAGGGCGTGACCAGCTTTGGATTCTGCGGGTCTTCACTGGTGAGCACGCTCAGCGCCGGCAGGTCGTCGACGCTGGAGACACCCATATCGGCGAGCGTCTTGGCCTTGTACTCCTCCGCCTTAGCCGCATCGGGGGCGAGCGGGTGATATTTGCCGATGTTCGGTGTCACCTCGCCCCAGGTCGTTCCCGGATAGACCGTGGTGGCCGATGGGGTCTGCACGGTCGCCGGGATGCCGTTGCCCTCCAGCACCTTGTCGACAAAGCCCTGGCGGTCGATCGTATTCGAAATCCACTTCATGAAGTTCGGATCCGACAGGAGCTTTGCCTTGGTCGCGTCACCCTGGCCCTGGTGGTTGAACGTGATGCTGCGCATGCCGCCCTTGTTGTAGCGGATCAGCTCGCCCTTCGCCTCGTAGTCCTTGGCTTCGGCCTCGGTCTGCGGCGTGTAGACGTCGAGCTCGCCGCTGTCGAACAGGTTGCGCTGGGTGCTCGGCTCCGGCACCAGGAGGAAGACGATCTCGTCCAGCTTCACGTTCGCCGCGTCCCAGTAATCCGGGTTCTTCTTGAGAACGAGCTTGTCCTGGTTGGACCATTCGGCAAGGACGAAGGGCCCGTTATAGGCCAGGCTCTCGGCCGAGGCCCCATAGCCATCGCCGAACTTGGTGACCAGATCCGCGCGGCTGGGCGCCGAATAGGATGAAGTCAGCAGGCCGAGGAAATAGGGCGTCGGGCTGGTCAGGGTGAAGACGACCGTCTTGTCGTCCGGCGCCTTCACACCCAGCGTCGAGGGGTCGGCCTTCTTGCCGCGTACTTCCGCGCCGTTCTGGATCGCGTCATAGATCGAGCTGGCGCCCGAGGTCGTGAACATGCGCACGAACGCGTCCACGAAGTCCTGGCCGGTGACCGGCTTGCCGTCGGACCATTTGGCCGCGCGCAGATGGAAGGTGTAGGTCTTGCCGTCCGGCGACACCTCCCAGCTCTCGGCCGCCGCCGGGACAATGTCGGGCCCCTTCGACCGCACCAGGGAATCGAAAAGGGCGATCTGCACCTGCTGATGATTGGTCGTCAGCAGGACGCGCGGATCGAGGTTGTCGAGCGCGGCATCGCCCGGCACGGCCATGGTCAGAACCTTGTCCTGTGACCAGGCATCGCCGGCAAAGGTCGTTGTGCCGAACACCGCGACGAGAGCCGTCGCCGCCAGAATGTGCCGCCTTGATCGCATGCTTGTCATTTTGAACCTCCCCTTTCGTGCTTTGCCGGCAACGTGTCGGGCCGGCACCAACCACTCGTTTCACACTTGGCCGCCGGCCACGATGGCGGCGTCCAAGACCAGTCTGGTGCCCAGGTCAGAGCGCAAGCGTCGGAAATCCTGGCCTCAGAGTCAATCCTAAACGTTTAGTTTTGTCGCCGGAACCCGTCTGTTCACGCCAACCCACGCAGAACTTGCTCAGCTGACCTCCAGCTTAACGCCGCAACGCGGCGACCAGCCGCGGCAGCGACACATCGTAGCGGTACGGCACATCGATATGGCCGTCCGGAAACAACTCGAAATCGTGCGCGATTCCCGCCGCCTTGAGCTTGTTGGACAGGACACGCGTGCCGACCGGAAAATTGAGCTCGTCCCACAAGCCGCAATCCAGATAGATATATTTCATCGATCTCCAGGCTTGAAGGTATTCCGGCTGGTCGATCATGCGCACCGGGTCCCAGCTCAACCAGCGCTGCCAGACCTCTTCGACCAGGGCGCCCGTCTCGAGATCGACCGGGAAATCGAAGCCGCGCGGCGCCTCGGGATTGGGCGCATAGGCGGCGCCATAGCAGAGCATCCCCAGCACGGAGAAGAACGGGTCATGCCCCTTGGGCTTGATGGTCGGAATCTGCGCGATAAAGCCTTCCATCCCGCCGAACTTCTGCAAATTAGCGTGCAGCTTGGCAAGGTCGGGCAGCAGGCCAAACTCGAAATAGATGTCGCCGCTGTGCGAGGCAAAAGCGCCGAACACCTCGGGATGACGCATCGCCTGGACCATCGATCCATAGCCGCCGCTGCTCTTGCCGGTGACGCCGCGATGGGCGCGGTCGGCCATGGTGCGGTAATTGGCGTCGACATAAGGGATCAGCTCGTCGATGAGATAGTCCTCGTAACGGCCAAGCGCCGAGCTGTTGATGAATTGCGCTCCGCCGAAGATGGTCCAACAATCCGGCAGAACCGCGATCACCGGGGGAACTTTGCCGGACACGATGAGCCGGTCCAAGCGTTCTGGGAACGATTCGCCCCAAGCGGGCGAATTCAGCATCAGTGGGCCGCTGCCGCCGTGACCGGACAGCACATAAATCACCGGATACCGCTCGCCGGAGGTCGCATATCCCGGCGGCAGATAGATCGGCAGCATTCGTTCGGTATGGTCGCCCGGCAAATTCCCCTGCAACACCGTGCTCTCCAACCACGGCGTCTCGACGGTTCCCTGCAGCTTCACCATGCCGATCATCTTGGCCTCTACAATCCGTTACGCGTGCGTCTTGCGTGCAAGCCAGCGGAAGAATTGCTCCCAGAATGGCACGTAGCCAACCCATTCCGTAAAGCGCGGCGAACCCCAATGCGGCAGGATATCCGAAGTGAAGATCCCCACCCGTCCCTTGCCGACCTCATCCACGACGAGGAGCGGATCGTGCGTATCGGGAAATTCGGCGAGGAGCTTGCCGCCACGCTGCTCGACTTTGTTGTAACCCAGGAAATCCGGCCACTCCCGCGGCAATCCGGCCAGGATCTCGTGCTCGGCGACCGGCTTTGGATAGGCGCCTTCGGGCGTTTCCACGCGGTCGTCATGCGGTGCGATCCTGACCGGCACCAAGTCGGCCAGCGGCGAATAAGCGTAGTGGGCCTTTCCGTGAAATCCGCCGAACGCCATCCACCCACCGATCATGGCCAAGCCGCCGCCTTGGCGAACATAATCGCCGACGAGTTTCAGGCGGTTGGGCAGTATCTTTCCGGCGAGCGTATCCGGATGCAGCAGGAAGGAATCGGCCGGCGCATCCGAGATCACGATGAGGTCATAGGCCTGCATCGCCTCGACCGACATGGGAAAGCGCAGCGACACCTCCTGGTTCGGCATGAAACTGATGTCCAGTCCGGTGCCGGCGAAGCGGGAGATGAACGAGTCCAGCCCGAGGGTCGCGTAGCCCGTCTCATAGGAGGCGAAGCCCTTGAAGTGCGTGTGAATCTTGTAGATGGACTCGCCGACAATCAGGATCTTGGCGGACGGTTTCGCCATGTCACGCATACTCCCCACTTGACCTTCGCGCACGCCGCCCCTGGCCGTTACTCACGTGGCGGAGACGCCCTACCTAAACGTTTAGATTTGAGAGGAAAGCGGACCCGTCGCCGATTGTCCAGAGTTTTGTTATTGCGCTGCTTCGCCCCGAGACTTGCGGGTGGCGCCTGGAATGACACGACGACAGGATTCGCGAACCTTGAGCTCGCCTGCCAGGATGACCTTGCGCCCCTTGCCTTTCGCCCGGCCGTCGATGCGCTCGATCAGCAGGTGCGCCGCCTGTTCGCCGATGGCACGGACGGGCTGGGCGATCGTCGTCAATTGCGGCCGGAACGCATCGGCCCAGGGAAAGTCGTCAAACCCGGCGACCGAAATGTCTTCCGGGCAGCTCAGCTTCAGATGATTGAGCGCCTTCATGACCCCGATCACCATCTGGTTGTTCGAAGAGATGATGGCGGTCGGTGACTTGGCCGCAGTCATGAGGCGCAAGGTTGCCTCATAGGCCTCGTCGCTCCGGAAATTGCCGAGCTGCACCAATCCCTGCTCGCGCGCAATGCCCGCTTCCTTCAGCGCATCATTATAGCCCGCCAGGCGTTCTCGTCCGGTGAAGGACCCAAGCAAGCCAGAAATGAACCCGATGCGACGGTGGCCCAGGCTGATGAGGTACCGCATGACGCTGCGCACCGCGGATCGGTTCTCGATGATGACCGCATCGCAATCGAAGCCGGTGAGAATGCGGTCGACCAACACGACGGGCAGATGCGTTTGCTCGAGCGCCTTGCGCAGATGAGTATCCTCCCCGGTTGGTGAGATGATCAGGCCATCGACCCTTCGGTCGCGCAGCACGGCGATATGGTCCTCCTGGAGCGTCACGTCACGGTCGTTGCAGCACAACATGACCCCATAGCCGGCGCGATAGAGCACCTGCTGGATCGCGGCAACGACATCCGTGTAAAAGGGATTGGTGATATCACCAATAACCACGCCGATCGTCTGAGTCCGGCCGGTCTTCAGGCTGCGCGCCACGGCATTGCGCTTGTAACCGATAGCGCGGATTGCCTTTTCCACCCGCTCACGCCGCTGGTCGCTCACGACGGAGGTGCCGTTGACCACCGCAGACACGGTGAAGATCGAGACTTTCGCCGCCTTCGCCACCGCCAACATGGTTGGACTGGATTGCTTGCGCGACGCTCTTGTACGCGGCTTTGGCTTTGATGGCGCTGTTTTCATCCCCCAGCGCTAAGACAAGTGAGGTCAAAACGCAAGTTGCGAGACCGAGAATAGGCGCAAAGAAACCCCGCGATGACATGGCATCGCGGGGTCAAGAAAGCTATGGGCAATCGTGCAGCGGAGGAATATGCCGTGCAGGTCCATAGCTGGTACGGGCTCGTCCTCTTTGTGCCAAGTGCGGACCTCTCGTCGATACGGCCACCTCTCCCTCGATTCCCACAATTGGCAGCTTTTCGACCGCCATTGCCCCGCACGACTGCCGTCGCTAGGTTCACGCGACAACAGCGCCGGCCACACATGACCACCTTGCCCGCCCACGCCCGGCCCCTGCGTCCTCCGGCGCGCACCCTATCTGAGCATGTAGCGCTCACGTTCGCGCTCGCGCTGCCCGTGATGTTCGGGCGCGCCGGGCTGCTGATCGCGATCACCGTGGCACTGGTGGTTGTCGGCCACGCTGGCCCCAACGATCAGGCCTATTTCGCCGCCGGCTTCGCGCCGCACATGCTAGTGCTGGTGTTCGGCATGGGTCTGGTCGCTGGCGTCACAGTGCTGTCGGCCCAAGCCAACGGCGCCGGCAACGCTCAACAGTGCGGCCGCATCTGGCGGCTCGGCCTGCTGCTGGCCGCCGCGTGCGGAATCGGCGCCGCTGTCCTGCTGCTGTGGGGTCGCGCCATTCTGCAGCTTGCCGGGCAGACCGACGACATCGCGATCCACGGCGGGGAGGTAATGCGGGCACTCGCGCTGGGCATGCCCGCCATCCTGATGTTCCTCGCCACCACCTCGTTCCTCGAGAGCATCGGCAGACCGCGGCCGGGCATGATTGTCTCCCTCGCCGCCAACCTCGTGAATCTCGCGCTGTGCTGGATCTTCGTGTTTGGAGAATTCGGACTGCCGGCCATGGGCGCTTCGGGGGCGGCGCTCGCCCTCACCGTCACGCGCTGGTGCATGCTGGCTGCGATCATCGGTTATGCGCTGGCGCTGCCAGAGCGCGACTACTACGGCGTACGTGCTCCGCTTGCCGGCCACTACCATACCATCGGCACGTTACTGCGCATTGGTGCGCCGCTGGCGCTCGCCATGGGATTCGAATCGGTCGCATTCACCGCCACCACGATGTTCGCGGGCTGGCTCGGCAACGATGCCCTCGCTGCCTATCAGGACGCCATCAACGTCAACGCCTTCGTGTTCATGCTGGCGCTCGGGCTGCAGACGGCGACCTCGGTGCGCGTGGCCGATGCTGTCGGCCGCAACGACCAGGTCGGCCTGCGGCTTGCCGGCTGGGTCGGCGCCGGCCTCAATGTCGGGCTGTTAACGGCGGTTGGCGTCGTCATCTGGTTCAGTCGTGACGCGATCGCCGCGGTCTTCACCAGCAACCCGGTGGTGCACGCGCCGCTGGTGTCCGCCCTCGGCTTGGTCGCCGTCATCAGCGTCGCCGACGGACTGCAGGCGGTGCTGATCGGCGCCACCCGCGGCGTTGCCGACACCGTGGTGCCGACGGTGCTGCAGGGCGTCTCGTTCTGGGTCATCATGGTGCCGCTCAACTACTATTTCAGCGTCACCGCGGGCTTCGGCATCAACGGCCTGTTCTTTGGCATCGGCATCAGCGTGCTGGCGGCCAGCCTGTTCCTGGCCGTGCGCTTCGCACTGCTAACGCGGCGCCACATTCGGCCAGTATGATGACCGAGGAAAGGGAACCCATGCCGGTGCTGCCCTTGAGCGGAAATCTGGAGAACCTCGAAGCGATGGATTTCGATTTTGTAGTTGTCGGCGCAGGAATTGCTGGTGCCTCCGCAGCCTATGAGCTTGCGGCAGCCAATTCGGTGCTACTCCTCGAACAGGAGCACCAGCCGGGCTACCACACGACTGGTCGGTCCGCTGCCCTTTATGCCGAGATCTATGGCAACCAGACGGTGAGGGCGCTGACCACCGGCGGCAAGGAATTCTACCTCAGACCACCCGCCGGCTTTACCGAGCACCCGCTGCTAAAGCCGCGCGGCCTCCTTTTCATCGGCCGCGAGGACCAGCGGCCATCGCTCGACAATATGCTGGCAGAGGTGAGCGGCCTGCGCAGCAACATCCGACGCATCGATGCACAGACGCTTGGCGAGCATGTCCCGGTCCTGCGCGCGGGTTACGCCGAGGCGGCGGTGTACGATCCTGATGCCATGGACATCGACGTGCATGCGCTGCATCAGGGCTATCTGCGTGGGCTGAAGGCGCGCGGCGGCCAGCTGCTGCTGAACGCCCCGGTCCGGGCGCTGGACCGCCGCGGCGGGCTGTGGCAGATCGAGACACCGCTCGGCCAATTCCGCGCCAGGGTCGTCGTCAATGCCGCTGGTGCGTGGGCGGACGAGGTAGCGGCACTGGTGCAGGCCCGTCCGATTAGCCTTGTGCCCAAGCGGCGTACGGCGATCCTGTTCCAGCCGCCAGCCGGCATGCGCATTGAAACCTGGCCCACAGTCATCGATGCCGATGAGGAATTCTACTTTCGTCCAGACGCCGGCAAGATCATGGCTTCACCCGCGGACGAGACGCCGATGCCGCCCTGCGACGTCCAGCCAGAGGAGATCGACATCGCCATTCTCGTCGATCGGTTGGAGCGCGTCATAGACATGCCGATCCCGCGCATCCGCCGCAGCGCTCGCAGCGGCATCGCAAGCGGATAGCGTCGTACAACACGATTGCGCACGTCGAGCTGGACCAACCGGATCAATTCTGCCGCGGCAGTGTCGAACTCCGACAGAGAGCCGTTGTAGCGCTCCCAGTTGAGCACCAGATGCGCCGCGAGGATGCTGCCTCCCGAAACCGAAGTGATATGCGTCATGGACGGCAGAATCGCAGCCTCGCGCAAGAAACGGATCATGCCGAGGTGGAAATAGGGTGGCTCGAAAACCCCCACCCGACAAAGCAAGCCCGATGCGAGGCATGTGCGCCTTGGCCAGGAACTCTGGCGGCATCCCCTAGAGGAGTGTGTACGGCACTGCCCCACGAAGCCAGGTTGGCGTCACAGAGATACTGTCCGATAATGGTGACTCAGCTATAGTTGGACCTTGGCCCAATGATCTCGCTTCTGCCTACGGAGCGTGATGCCCGCCGCCACGGCATGCCCAGGAGCTTCGGTCTCGGCGACGGAAAAAACCCGCCGATCTCATCGGATTTTGCCGAGGCTCTCTCAGGTCCACTCATTGGCGTTCATGGTGTCGGCCATGATGAGCGAGCCGCTGTGGCGCAACTTCCTAGGCGCTGACAGGAAGGGTGAGGTCGACACCCTGCAGGGCCGCGCCGGAACCGACGCCTATGTGTTTCACGATCGACACGGCCTTGACCATCGGAATGTCCAAGGGGCGAACGCGATCTGCTGGCAGGTACATCACCGTGCCCGACATCGGGGTAGGCGCCTGCGGCAGGAACACGGTTACCCAGCCGTTTTCGAGCGGTTCGAGCAGGTATCCGATCTGCCAGCCATCCTCGATGCTGACCAGCGCCGGCTTGACGCCCTCGGCGTTCTCGACCTGGGCAAGACCCTCAGCCATGCCCTTCACGAGTTGGTATTGCGGAATACCGCCAAGGAGGGAGTTCTCGACCAGGCGCATGGTGCGTGTGCCAGCCCGCGTGCGAGCAACAAGACCGGCAAGAAAAGAGATGAGGACCAGCACCAAGGCTGCAAGGATTGTAGCCGCCACGGCGCCAGCCAGGGCGTCCGGCAAGAGCGCCGAAAGCGGTTCTGCCACCTTTCCGGCCGCCTGCAGGGCGCGTCGCAGGACAATCAGGATGAGAACCACCGGCAGGAGAAAGAGCAGTCCACCGACGATCGTCGCCTTCAGGAAATTGGTCGCCGCAGTTCCCATCCCATGTTTCGATATTCTCATTTGAGGACCTCCCTTTCGATCACGAGCGAGAATAGGGAATGGCTTCCAGCTGCGACGAATTTAGGTGCTATTCGCGGCATCATGGTGCTTGAGGCGCAATTGTCACACGAGGCAGCAGGCGCAATGAGCGCAAAGGTTAGCGGCGCCCCGGACAAGGCGCCGCCACGCGATGATGTCTTCCTCTGCCTCTGGGAGCTTGGGAGACCTTAGAAGCTAAACACGCCGCCGAGCGTGGTAACGATGATGCCTTCGTCAAGATCGCGGTTGAATGGAATGTCGTAGCCGACCTTCAGATCAAAGATGTTGGCCCTGAACCCGATCTCCGGACCTGCGATCAGATCATCGTTGATCCCGGCGCCGTAGAGCACGCCGAAGTTAGCGCCGACAAATCCCTGGAATCCAGCAGGGTCGCCGAAGGTGAAGTCCGAACCTATCACGGTGCGACCCCCAAACCCGTCATTGTCGGTATCCCAGTGATAGAATCCGGCCTGCTCGAGGCCGGCAGTCAGCCAGCTGGCGACTCTGTAGTCGAACGAAAAATTGACGCCGCCGAGATCGCTGTGGGTGCTTTGCTCATCCTCGAAGTTGTAGCCGTAGAAGAGCCCGGCGCCGACCAGCCAGCGCGACGGAGGTGGAGGCGGCGGTGCAGCCTCGACCACCTGCGGAGCAGGCTCTGGCGCCGGCGCTGGCGGCGGTGGCGGCGGCGGTATCGCGATCGCAATATCCACGCGCCGGTTCTCCTCCTCGGCTACGCCATCGCCGGTCTGGACGGCCGGCTGGTCTTCGCCCACGGCCGCGCCGTTGATCGCGTCTGCCGGGACGCCCAGCTGGATCAGCTTCTCGGTTACCGCCGCCACGCGGCGCTCCGAGAGCGCCTGGTTGTAGCTCGCGTTGCCGGACGTGTCGGTATGACCGATCACCGAGAGGTTGGCCGAGCCGGTGCGCCGGAATTCATCCGCTGCAGTGGCGACGGTCGCCTCCGCCGTAGCATCGAGAGCCGACTGATCGAATCCGAAGAGAACGACATACCGGCCGTCCTGTGCTTCGGCAGCCGCACCGAACAGAATGCAGCACGCAGCACTCATCAGCAGATAGCGCTTCATGGTAATCTCCCCCGGTTCAGAACGAGCAGCGGCAGTGCCGGCGTTTCATACGATCGCCGCATCACGCGTGGGCGTGGGAGCGCCGTAAATCGGCACGAGTCCGCACCTGACTGCCATCAGACCGAAGCAGAAAAAACGCGTCAATTGGCCTCAGGCCCAACTACATCGCGGACACGAAGTTGACATAGCCGGCGTTCGAACCCTTGACCCCTGAAAGCGGACCTTTCCCAGTTGTGCGCGCATGTCCGCTAAGTGCCATAGGCGGACATTCCGGCTCATGCGCCGCACGTGGTCGCAAGCACTCGGTCGAACTGCTGGTCGAATGATTCTATGGCGTGGCTTTGCAAGCCTCAGGGATTCCGATTTTGATTCCGGCATTGATAGGTGAATGAGCCGGGCTTGCTCCTGCGCTGTTGCCGGTTCTGCCAGTCGCCAAGCGAGCGGATGTAGAAGGTCTTGGCTGTCAGCTTGTCCGCGTAGTCGGACGATGGATCGTATGGAATGCCGAGGGCATCGGCGACCGTCCCGTGCGTGCCTTCCTCGAATGGCCACAGGTAAACGTTTCCGCTGTAATCTTCGATTCCGCGCAAGCCATAGGGTACGCATCGCGCAAGCAGTTGATCGAGATCGCTCTCCGATGGGTTGGTCAAGAGACGGGACGGTACGACGCTCTTTTTCTTGACCTTCTTGCTGGCATCAAATTGCCAAAAGCCACGATCTTCCATCATCCTCTTGAAGCGCGCCAACCGGCTGTTATCCGACTCTTGCTCTATGGATTCTGGCCAGGATTTCTTCTCCTTGGTCATTCTGTTGCCTACTACTTGGCTGCCAGGGAATCTGCTGTTCGAGCGTAAATTCGTTCGTCCAGCCTTGGTCAGCTTTGTGCCATAAGCCGACTCAGGCTTAGCGATTGGGTCGCCACCGCCTTTTTACTTCTCGACAATTGGGTAAGAAACCAATCCGCGCAACCCGGCATTCTCACAACGCTTCATGAGTTGATCCGAAAAGAAGAGCTGGAGCGGCAAAACCGCAAGCCCTCGCCATAGGTGCATTGCGCCGATCTCTTCCTTCCTTGCAACTAGGTGCTTTGGATAACCGTGAAGATACCACTGGCAAATTTTCACAAGCTCCCCTGACGACTTCTTGATCTCTCTCCACTCCGAATACATGTCGGACTGCTCCGGGATCAGGACGTCTCGTCGTTGAGTGACATTCATCAGGTGGAACTGAACGCCCAAGTCCGCTCCGGTCTTGTCGTGCAAGGTCACAGGAAAGAACTGATTCTGCTGCGGCTCTAGCTGCTGCACGATCACTCTGAAGCGGTCGCTGACGACCCAGATGCCCCCGGGCCGCGAGAAATCAAGCGGCATGGATTTCTTGCGACTGTGCTGAGCGCGTTGCAATCTTAGCGGAGGTACATCGGTCAACGCCTGTGGTCTTGTCAGGAGCTGGCGAATAGCGGACGTACCTGGACCAACCCATTCGAATCCCAGATCGAACTCCGGATCGATTGGCGTGCCATAGATCAGCCAAGCCATGTCGAATATCCCTCGCAGAGCTTATTCACGGCGTCGAACGTTCAGTTGTCGCCGGTCGATGTATCGGGTTGGGCATATGTCTTCCTCGGCTTTCCAAACTCAAACGCCCAAGAGTGAACAAATGGTTAGTAGCTTTTGGGCGTCCGCTTTGTGCCAAACTCAGACAATAGTTACCTACACGGACGTAAGGACATTCAAGTCTGTAATCGCCGAAGTACGTCGTGGCCGCTGGTGAGCGACAACAGACGTTAGCATGGCAAAGCACGGCAGCATTGAAGGTGACCTCTCAATCGACATCCTCATAAAGGCACGCAGCGAGGAAGAAATTGACGCTGCGCTTCACATGTGGCTCGATCTTGGCGCGCATCAGGAAGAATGAGGCACCTCAACCGTGTGGGAGCCGAGCGAGATGATTATTCGCGATGCGGTCGAGGCTGACGACACCATTGTTGGCGAGTTGCTGGTTCAAGCCTACCTCACCCAATTTGCCAAGAAACTACCGGACGTCTCCTATTCGGCGGAGAGATTGGCGGATCTCAGGAACCAATCGGCAAGACGGGCCTCTGCGAGCGTGCTTGTTGCCGAAATCGATGGCCGGATTGTTGGAACCGTCACGCTCTATCCTGCCGGCGCATCGGATAGTGAAGCCTGGATTGCGGGCGCGGCCGATCTCAGGCTCCTCGCGATCCATCCAGAATTTCAAGGTCGCGGCCTCTCTGGAAAATTGTTGGATGCTGCCGAAGCACTTGCACGGAAATGGGGTGCATCAGCGATATGCCTTCATACTCGGCAGGGCGCTTCAGGGGTAGCCAGACTTTATCACTCGCGGGGCTATGTTCGCGATGAAACAGGCGATCTTGACCATCGACCATCTCTCTATTTGGAGGCTCACGCATTGAGGCTATGAAAGTCAGCTGGAGATGCCAATCACTGCCTTGGCATGCCCCCGATCGTGAATGAGACACGGGTTTCGCCGATTATGTCAGCACGCTCGACGCCACCCAATCGCGGAGAGACTACAGCGGTCGAGAACGGGATAGCCCTAGCGCGCCTCAGTCGCACGACTGGAGGTTGGAAAGTTGATCAATCCTTCCTAGCGCCCCGTGCAAAGTCCAGCCGCAAATAGCCCTTTGTTCGGCTGTTGCGCTACGCTGCGGCCGATTTGCGCATGTGGCGCGATTGAGAGAAGACGAGGATCTTGTTGACAGTGTTCCCGTCGTCAGACAAAGGGAGAAATAGGGTCTCTTCGGTCACGTAACGGCCGCTTGGCGCCTTGAAGTGAGTTGGGTCTAAGAACGGCGCCTGGGTTGATACCACTCGGTCGTAACTGTTCAGCACATCGTCTACCGAGGGGCCGAAGAAACCTTCGATGACAGACTGTCCGGTTGGATCCTTACCGCGCACCTCGACATCTTCGGTGCCCACGAGGCGATAGACGTAACGCCTCTCGTCCAAAACGACCTCGACAATGCATATTCCCGGCAACACGCCCCGGGGCATGTCCGTGGGGTCGATGTCGCTCCGTGTAGGCATCCTGCGCGAGCCGCATTTCGCGAGCCAGTACTCATAGAGGGCCCGCGTGTTCGGGTGACACGTCACGGGAAATACAATTTTACGAAAATTCGCAGTCATTCGGTTCCACTCCGAGCCTGCGGTGATTCTTCCATGGGGGCATGACCGAACAGTTAAACCGAATGGAAAGCGAGGCCGGTAACAGCGGAAATTTGGGCTGCCGCAGCTCACAATGGCGCGGAATCAATTAGACGCGGGCAGTTGTCGCGGTCATGAAGGCGATGGGGATGCAGCATCCTGACGAACAGTTGCCGGCCGTCTTACCGATTGGGTTCGTTCCGGCTCAGCGGCAGACGACCGAGCACCTCAGGTGCAACCGCTTCGTGCGAAAGGTGCCATAGGCGGACGTCCTGCGTTTATATCCTCGGACTTCTTGCCAACGGTGTCTTCTCAACAGCGAACCAGCAACCATCGATTTTAGATGGTCCGAAGCGTCTTGTTCTCGCAGGAGGCCGAGGCGCGCGCGTGGTCTTGCCCTTGGCCACAGGCCTGGTACACACTCGATTTTGGAAGCGCTCTTTTCGTTTGGATTCCAGCGCACTTTCCAATGTGGCTGGAGAAGTGGCGGAGAGGGTGGGATTCGAACCCACGGTACCCGCAAGGGGTACAACGGTTTTCGAGACCGCCCCGATCGACCACTCTGGCACCTCTCCGCACGAAAGGATGTGGCCTCAGGAAAGCGGCCGGACAATAGCGACGGCGATCCCCTGCTGCAAGCCCGGCTTTGCGCCGTTTTCCCGGTTTTCCGGCGCCCGCCGGGACTTGGCAGTCCCCGCTCCACCTGTGGCATAGTCGCGGGATTGACGCGGGCGGCCGCTCGGGACCGCCCGCCGCATTTGGGAGGGGTTTTCATGGCTACCCGCAAGCTCCGCTGGGGCATCATCAGCACGGCCGATATCGGCGTCAAAAAGGTCATTCCCGGCATCCAGCGCTCGCCCCATTCCGAGGTGGTCGCTATCGGCTCGCGCGATCTCAAGCGCGCCCAGCAGGCCGCCGAAAAGCTCGGCATCCCCCGGGCCTACGGCACCTATGACGAGTTGCTGGCCGACCCCAATGTCGACGCGATCTACAACCCGCTGCCCAACCACCTGCACGTGCCGCTGACCATTCAGGCCACCAAGGCCGGCAAGCATGTGCTGTGCGAGAAGCCGATCGCCATCACCGCCGCTGAGGCCGAGCAGCTGCGTCAGTGCCCGAAGGACCGCATCGTGATGGAAGCCTTCATGGTGCGCTTCCATCCGCAGTGGCTGCGCGCTCGCGAGATCGTGCGCAGTGGCGAGATCGGCGAGATCAAGACCGTCAACGTCGTGTTCTCCTATTTCAACGCCGACCCCAACAACGTGCGCAACATGGCGGACATCGGCGGCGGCGGCATCCTGGACATCGGCTGCTACCCGATCGTCGGCGCGCGCTTCCTGTTCGGCAGCGAGCCGAAGCGCGTGGTCTCGGTGATCGAGCGCGATCCCAGTTTCCGCACCGATCGCCTGGCCGGCGCGCTGGTCGATTTCGGCGGCGGTCGGCATCTCAACTTCACCTGCTCGACCCAGCTGGTGCCGTACCAGAGCGTACAGGCGCTCGGCACCAAGGGCCGTGTGGAGATCATCATCCCGTTCAACGCGCCGCAGGGCGAAGCGACCACCATCCTGGTCGATACCGGCAAGGCGCTCGACCGCAGCTCCGCTCGAAGTGAGACCATCGCGCCGTGCGACCAATATGCCGAGGAGGCCGAGGCCTTCGCGCTTGCGGTGCTGGACGGAAAATCGCTGCCCTACGGCATCGAGGACGCGATCCAGAACATGCGCATCCTCGATGCCCTGTTCCGCTCCGACGTCGATGGAGGCTGGGTGAGCCTCTAGGGGCGACACCATGCAGTACCGCGACCCCGATGCGAATCTGCCCGAGATCCCGATCATCGATTGCGATGAGGGCGGGGCGGAGCGACTGTTCGAGCTGACGGCCGCCGGCGCACGGCGCCTCGCCGCCGTCGCCAGGCGCAGCTATTCGGCGCCGGTGGTGGCGTTCCTCGACTGGCGCTCGCGCCAGTGGGTGGCGCGCAACGATTCGCCCTACGTGCCGGAGATCGAGCACATCGCCGAGCGATTGCCCGGGGCCGGCGTGCATGCGCTGAACTGTTCGTACGAATGGGCCTGCACCACCGCGGCGGTCGCGCCGCTGATGATGCGGGTGCTCGACTGGCGCCTGGACGGCATGGGGCCTGAGATCGTGGTCGCGCGCCACCGCAGCCCGGCCGGCTCATGGCTCAACGTCACCTGGCCCGGCTTCGTCGGCGTGCTGACCGCGCTGGCGCCGGGCCGCTTCGCCGCCGCGCTCAACCAGGCGCCGTTGCGCCGCCGCACCTATCTGCTGCCGTTCGACTGGCTGATCGACCGCATCAAGGTCAACGGCACCAGCGCCATGCTGCCGACCCATCTGCTGCGCCTGGTGTTCGAGACCTGCAGCAATTTCGACGAGGCGGTGGAGACGCTGCGCGACACGCCGATCGCCATGCCCTGCCTGTTCGCGATCTCCGGCGCCAACTGCGAATCCTGCGTGATCGAGCGCCAGGAGGAGAGCGCGTTCGTGTTCGAGGGCAACGAGGTGATGGCCAACCACTGGCTGAACAGCCAGTGGCGGCGCGGCCGCTCGCGCGGCATCGACAGCGAGGGCCGCTGGCACGCCCTGCGCGCCTCCACCCAGCAGACTGAGGCCGGGCACGCTGGCGGGGGCCAGGGATTTGGTTGGCTGCGGCCGCCCGTCCTCAACCGCCTGACCCGCCTCGCGGCGGTCATGAATGCCGCTACCGGCGCGCTTTCCGTCGTCGGGCTGGAGGCCAGGGGCACCATCGCCATGCCGGTCACCAAGCCCCTGCACCTGGACATGTCGCTCCCGGTCAAGAGATAGTTCAATTATTTCAATATCTTGTGGAGCGGCGAGCGGTGTGCCGCAGTCCCTGGCGCGGGCGGGAATCCAATTGACAGTGCGCCTTCCCACTGTATATTCCCGCGCCTTGGACGGGCCGCCCCGGAAATCCGGGCAGGCGGCCCCTGTTTTTTGCCCCGAGGGCGGCTTCCGCCTGGTAGGGAAAGATCGAGACGGGACAACATGTTCGCAGTGATCAAGACGGGCGGCAAGCAATACAAGGTCGCCATGAACGACGTCATTCTGGTCGAGAAGCTGGAAGTCGAAGCCGGCGCCGACGTGACGTTCAGCGAAATCCTGATGGTGGGCGAAGATACCAACCTGAAGGTCGGCGCGCCGCTGGTGAAGGGCGCTTCGGTCGTGGCCAAGGTGCTGGACCAGGCCCAGGCCGACAAGGTGCTGATCTTCAAGAAGCACCGCCGCCACAACTATCGCCGCAAGCGCGGCCATCGGCAGCCCCAGACGGTGCTGCGCATCACCGATATCAAGGCCGCGTAAGCGCGCCGCGTAGGGAGTTGAGCTATGGCACATAAGAAAGCAGGCGGTTCATCCCGCAACGGTCGCGATACCGCCGGCCGGCGCCTCGGCGTCAAGAAGTTCGGCGCGGAAGAAGTCCTCGCCGGCAACATCCTGGTTCGCCAGCGCGGCACCAAGTTCCACCCCGGCGCCAACGTCGGCATCGGCAAGGATCACACCCTGTTCGCCAAGGCGACCGGCACGGTCAGCTTCAAGCACTCCAGCGGCGGCCGCACCTTCGTTTCGGTGAAGCCGAGCAACTGAATGCGATCGGCGCGGGACTAGCTCCCAGCGCGGCCATTCACGAGACGGACAAAGGGGAATGGCAAGCGTGCCATTCCCCTTTTCTTTTGCGTTGGAGTTTGACGAGATGCACCCCTACCCCTCACCCTCCACCGTCATGGTCGTGCTTGGCACGACCATCCACGAGTTTCGTGGGGCGGGGTCGCATTCGCAGCAGTCAAACTCGTGGATCCTCGTGCCAAGCACGAGGATGACGAACGGTGAGTACGGACGATGAAATTCCTCGATGAATGCAAGATCTTCGTGAAAAGCGGCGACGGCGGGGCCGGGTGCGTCAGCTTTCATCGCGAGAAGTTCGTCGAGTTCGGCGGGCCGGATGGCGGCGACGGCGGCAAGGGCGGCGACGTCGTGGTCGAGGCGGTGCCCAATCTCAACACGCTGATCGACTATCGCTACCAGCAGCACTTCAAGGTTCGGCGCGGCCATCACGGCATGGGCAAGGTGCGCTCCGGCGCCAAGTCCGAGGACATCCTGATGCGCGTGCCGGTGGGCACCCAGATCCTCGACGAGGACAAGGAGACGGTGCTGTTCGACCTGACCAAGCCGGGCCAGCGCATCGTCCTGTGCAAGGGCGGCGACGGCGGCTTCGGCAACGCGCATTTCAAGAGCTCCACCAATCAGGCGCCGCGTCATTCGACTCCCGGCTGGCCGGGCGAGGAGCGCTGGATTTGGCTGCGGCTGAAGCTGATCGCCGATGCCGGCCTGGTCGGGCTGCCGAACGCCGGCAAGTCGACGCTGCTGGCGGCGGTGACGCGCGCCAAGCCGAAGATCGCGGACTATCCCTTCACCACGCTGCATCCGCAGCTCGGCGTCGTGTATGTCGACGAGAAGGAATTCGCGCTGGCGGACATTCCCGGCCTGATCGAAGGCGCGCATGAAGGGGCCGGGCTCGGCACGCGGTTCTTGGGGCACGTCGAGCGCTGCGGCGTGCTGATCCACCTGGTGGACGGCACGCAGGACGATGTGGCAGCGGCATACAAGACCATCCGCGCCGAGCTCAAATCCTACTCGCCGGTGCTGGCGCAGAAGCCGGAGATCCTCTGCCTCAACAAGTGTGACGCGCTGAGCGAGGAGGAGATTGCGGACAAGACCAAGGCGCTGATGAAGGCCGCCAAGCTGAAGAAGGGCCGCACCAAGAATGCGCCCTCGCCCGTCCTCGCAATCTCCGGCGCCGCCAAGATCGGCACCACCGAGCTGCTGCGCCGCGCCATCGCGGTGATCCAGGAGACGCGCGCCAAGGAAGCCGAGGCGGAATCCTCGACCATCGAGGCGGCGCAATGACCGAGAAACGCCGGACCACCGCGAGCCTCGCCAGCGCCAAGCGCCTGATCGTCAAGATCGGCTCGGCCCTGCTGGTCGACGAGGAGAGCGGCGGTATCCGGCGCAAATGGCTGGACGCCCTAGCCGACGACGTCGCGGCGCTGCGGGAGCGCGGCACCGACGTGATCCTGGTTTCCTCCGGCGCCATCGCGGTCGGCCGCCGTCATCTTGGCCTCGCCACCGGGACGCTGCGCCTGGAAGAGAAGCAGGCTTCGGCGGCGACCGGCCAGATCCGCCTGGCGCATGCGTATCAAGAGACGCTGGCGCGCCATCACATCACGGTGGCGCAGATTCTGCTGACGCTCGGCGATACCGAGGAGCGGCGGCGGCATCTCAACGCGCGCTCGACGCTGAATCAGCTGCTCAAGATGGGCGCGGTTCCGGTCATAAATGAGAACGACACGGTGGCGACGGCGGAGATCCGCTTCGGCGACAACGATCGGCTGGCGGCGCGCGTCGCCGCGATGATCAGCGCCGATACCCTGGTGCTGCTCTCCGACATCGACGGCCTCTACACCGCCGATCCGCGCAAGGACAAGAGCGCGACCCATATCGCGGAAATCACCGAGATGACCGCCGACATCGAGTCGATGGCCGGCGAAGCGCCGACCGGCTATTCCTCCGGCGGCATGGTGACCAAGCTCGCGGCGGCGCGCATCGCGATGAGTGCAGGCTGCCGCATGGCGATCGCCGACGGCCGCCGCATGAACCCGCTGCAGGCGATCCTCGATGGCGGCACCTGCTCCTGGTTCCTGCCGGCGTCCGAGCCGAAGACCGCGCGCAAGCGCTGGATCGCCGGCTCGCTGAAGCCGACCGGCACGCTGGTGGTCGACGCCGGCGCGCTGGCGGCGCTCAAGTCGGGCCGCTCGCTGCTGCCCGCGGGCATCATCAAGGTGGAAGGCCGGTTCGAGCGCGGCGACTCGGTTATTGTCGCCGACGCCGAGGGCAACGAGGTGGCGCGCGGACTTGTCGCCTATTCAGCCCGCGATGCCAGGCACATCATGGGCCACAAGAGCCGCGAAATCGCCGACTTGCTCGGCTATCGCGGGCGTGATGAGATGATCCACCGCGACGACCTGGTCCTGTCATGAACGTGATGAAGGTTGAAACCGCCGATCTGACCAACGCGATGCGCGCCCTTGGACGCGCCGCACGGACGGCTGCGACTCAGCTGGCGATGACCGATGGCGCGACCAAGGACAACGCGCTCAGAGCGATGGCGGCGGAACTGCGCCTGCGCGGCGCCGACATCCTTGCTGCCAATGCAGCGGACATGAGCGAGGCCAAGGCCAAGGGCCTCGGCGCCGCGCTGCTCGACCGGCTGATGCTGGATGCGAAGCGCGTTGAGGCGATGGCAAAGGGGTTGGAAGAGATTGCCGAACAGCGCGATCCGATCAGCCGGGTGCTGTCCGAATGGGACCGCCCCAATGGCCTCAAGATCGCTCGCATATCGGTGCCATTGGGCGTCATCGGCATCATCTATGAAAGCCGCCCCAACGTGACGGCCGACGCCGGCGGACTTTGTCTCAAGTCCGGCAATGCCGCGATCCTGCGCGGCGGATCGGAAAGCGCGCGCTCCTCCGCCGTGATCGTCGAATGCCTGCAGGCGGGCTTGCGCGCCGCTGACCTGCCGATCGAAGCCATTCAGACCGTTCCGACCACCGATCGTGCGGCCGTCGGCATCCTGCTTTCGATGCACGATTTGATCGATGTGATCGTGCCGCGCGGCGGCAAGGGGCTGAATGAACGGGTGGCGGCGGAGAGCCGCATTCCCGTCATCATGCACCTGGAAGGCAACTGCCACACCTACGTCGACGGCGATGCGGACTTCGAAAAGGCGCGCACCATCACCGTCAATGCCAAGATGCGGCGTACCGGTGTCTGCGGCGCCACCGAGACCCTGCTGGTCGATAGGCGCGTCACGGCGCTGATCCCGACGCTGATCGACGATCTGATCAAGGCGGGTTGCGAAGTGCGCGGCGACGATGCGTTCCAGGCCGCCGACAGCCGCGTGAAGCCCGCGAATGACGCCGACTGGGACACTGAATATCTCGATGCCATCATAGCGGCGCGGGTAGTCGACGGCGTCGGCGAAGCGATCGAGCACATCAATCGTCACGGCTCGAAACACACCGAGGCGATCATCACCGAGAATCCGTCAGCCGCCGACCGCTTCCTGCGCGAAATCGATGCCGGCATCCTGATCTGGAACGCCTCGACCCAGTTCGCCGACGGGGCGGAGTTCGGCATGGGCGCGGAGATCGGCATTTCCACCGGCAAGCTGCACGCCCGCGGCCCGGTCGGCTGCGAGCAGCTCACCAGCTACAAGTACCTCGTGCGCGGCACCGGCCAGGTGCGGCCTTGATCGCTTCGCGCGACGCACTCAAATCGCAGCCCGCCCCCGTTCGTCATGGCAAGGCTTGGGATGACGGAGTAATAGGATGGCCAGGTGCGGTCTTGAACTACCCGCAATGTTTCACGTGAAACACGCAAAAGCGTGACTCTCTGACACGGAAAATACGCAAGGCCGCATGGGGGGACATAGGCGCATCGGGTTGCTGGGCGGATCGTTCAATCCCGCGCATGACGGGCATCGCGACATCAGCGTCGCGGCCCTGACCTATCTCGATCTCGACGAGGTGTGGTGGCTGGTCTCGCCGCAAAATCCGTTGAAACCGGAAAAAGGCATGGCGCCGTTTTCGGAGCGCCTGAAGAGCGCGCAAACGGTCGCGGATCACCCGCGCATCAGGGTCACCGGCATCGAGCGGACGCTCGGCACCCGCTACACCGCCGACACCCTGCGTAAGCTGGTGACGCGCTTTCCGTCATATCGCTTCGTGTGGCTGATGGGTGCCGACAATTTGGCGCAAATTGCATCCTGGCGCGACTGGACACGAATCTTTCACCTCACGCCAATTGCGGTTTTCGACCGGCCTACCTATACTATTAAGGCACTGACTTCCCTGGCGGCCCGGCGTTTCCGGCGGTCGCGGCGGCGCGAAGCGGCGCTGAAGACCCTGGCGGCAACTCCGGCACCGGCCTGGGTGTTTGTGCACCATCGGCTGAACCCGATCTCGGCGACGGCGATCCGCACCGAGCGAGCCCGCAAGCAAGCGGGCAAGGCCAAACCGGGTGAGTAGGCCAACAGGCCGGCGGTCGCCGATGCCGCCGGGTAAGGAGGTAGCTACCATTCCTCGCACGCGTAAGGCGGCCGCGAAGCCGGCCGCAGACAAGACCCAGGATCTTCTGAAGATCGTGGAGACTTCCCTGGACGGCGATAAGGCCGAAGATATCGTCGCCATCGACCTACGAGGCAAATCCACCATCGCGGACTACATGGTGATCGCCACCGGGCGCAACTCCCGGCAGCTGGCGGCCATGGCCACGCACCTGGACGAGAAGCTCACCAAGGCCGGCGTCAGCCGCGTCTCGGTCGAGGGAAAGAACCAGGGCGACTGGGTCCTGCTCGATGGCGGAGACGTGGTCGTGCATCTGTTCCGCCCCGAAGTGCGCACCTTCTATGCGCTCGAGAAGATGTGGGGCGCCGAGATGCCCAGCCCGGAGCGTCTGACAGCCGTGGGCTGACGACGCCCTAGCCTCCAGCGGCCCGTAACCGGGCCGCAACATGGCAGTCATGCATGCGCGGCGGCTCGACGCGCCGCGCCGGGGTGGGCATGATGCTGCCTCGCAGCCCGGCCCGGGGGACATCCTGCCAGGCGGCTGCAGCCCGCAACGCCAGCCAATTCCCTGCCCCATGTGGATCTCTGCCGGCGCGATCGTCGCCTTCACCGCCGCCGTGTTCTTTTCCACCAAGGCGATCTTCGTCAAGCTGACCTATCTGTACGGCGCCGACGCGATCTCCGCGCTCGCGCTGCGCATGATCATGGCGCTGCCGATGCTGCTGGTGATCGCCTGGTATTCGACCCGCCAGGGCGCGCGGCCGCTGACTCGCGCCGACTGGAGGGCGGTGTTCCTGCTCGGCTTCGTCGGCTACTACCTTTCCAGCCTGCTCGACTTCATGGGGCTCGAATACATCACTGCTTCGCTGGAGCGGTTGATCCTCTTCCTCTATCCAACCATCGTGGCGCTGATCAGCTGGGTGCTGTTCAAGAAGTCGATCGGCACCAAGGGGATCCTCGCGCTTGCCCTGTCGTATATCGGCATCGCGATCTCGTTCGTGCGCGATCTGCAGCACACCGGCGACGTCAGCGCGGTCTTGATCGGCGGCGGCTTCGTGTTCGCCTGCACCGTCAGCTACGCGATCTACATCGTCGGCAGCGGCGAGATGGTGGGGCGGATCGGCGCATTGCGCTTCGCGGCCTATGCAGCCAGCGTGTCGGCGATCTGTTGCGTCATCCACTTTGCGCTCACCCGCCCGCTCGCCACCGCCTTCGCCTTCCCGCCCCAGGTCTACGGCTATTGCTTTGCCATGGCGGTGGTCGCGACGGTGCTGCCCGTCATTCTGACCGCCAAGGCGATCCAGATGATCGGCGCGCCCAAGGTCGCGATCATCGGCGCGGTCGGGCCGGTCGCCACCATCGTGCTGGCCTGGTGGCTGCTGGGCGAGCCGATCGGCTGGGAGCAGATCGTCGGCGCCGCGCTGGTGATGAGCGGCGTGCTGCTGATCAGCGTGCAGCCGAAGGCAAGGCCGGCTGTCGTCCCGGCGGATTAGCCCGATATTGGGGTTTGCAATTTAAGTTTTAGAGTCGTTTTCCATCTGCTATTAAGGGGTGCATATGCAGGCTTGGGGGCTGCGGATGGCATCCATTCTTTTGGGGCGTGTTCGAAGCGGCGCAGAACCGCTGACGGATGGAAAAGGTGTCAATGACACCTATGTTGGTCTCGTCGATGTAGAAGGCTTTGGAACAACGCGCGCTTACATCAAAGATCTTTCGCCTCTACAGCTCTCAAATGAGCTGCTCGCCGCTGTATTAGCTCTGCGGGTCGGACTGCCCGTTCCGAGGCCGATCCTAGCAATTGCAAATTCAAAGGATCTGGCAGCGAAACACGGCCCGCAGGCCATGGGAGAAACGTTGGTGTTCGCCAGCACTGACGAGGGCGCACAGTCCGCTATGCTAATGATCAAAGGCGGACAACTCGAACACCCTCGACTTCAGGAGATGCTGTCGGTCTGGCCCGCCATTCACTCGGCGGTAGCCTTTGATTGCTGGATCGCAAATGGAGACAGACATCACGGCAACCTCTTGCTGAAGGATGGCGGGATTTTTCTGGTTGATCATTCGCACGCATTCACTGGAAGCGCCTGGAATGCGGCATCACTGGCAAAGGACCCTGCGGTGAGGAATAAGCTCGCCATCTCGATTCGTGCAACGATCAACGATGACCCGATGTTTCAATCCTTCATGAATAAGGTTGATCAATGCCAATCGCTAATTGCTGCAGTCGATCTTAGCAAAGAGTTCTTAGCCGCACACACCAATGGCCTAACAAACGCCGACGATCTTACGGCATTACTATCCTATCTCACGAACCGTCGCGCCAAGATCTCGGCGCTTGTTGCTGCTGAACTCGGCAGACCGAGGTTGACATGAGCTTAGCGGATCTAAAGTTCCCGTTGCGGCAAGGGCGGGTGGAAGGCAATTGGGCCCCACTCATGTTTGAGCCAATTCTTGGTTCCGGTGAAAGATTCACAGTAGCCGTTGTTGCCGTGCTGAATGGCGATGTTCACATCAAGAGTGCCCCTGCCTTGGAGCGGTTTGAGTGTCTGTATGGCAGTGCGTCAGCGGACATACTACTCGCCATACAGATCACAATTGATGATCTTAAGTTACGGGCGGGAACGCTAGGCGCCGCTATCCTGGAAGACACGCAGGTTGCAACACGAAACGCATGTCTCGGCAAACAAAGGCCCGGCAACGGTCAATCGGTCGATGAAATTCTTGATGGAGCCTTGCGCCTTTGCTCTTCCTTCGCGAACTGGACGTCGGTCTCAATGGACGAAGACATCGCATTCGAGGCGGCCGACGACGAACTGATCGGCGCAATTGGCTCGCATGGTGCGCGAGAAAGTCAGTTGGTAAAGCTCGTTTCTAGTTATGTGTTAGACAGAAATCCGCGCCTTGGTCCAGCATTCTCGCGGCGTTTTAGAGCGTCGAAGACCGGTAGGTCTTCGAAGATAGATTTTTCTGGACAAAGGTTGGTTGCCAACATGCGGCCTATCTACCCTGGTCGGCAACTTGCTAGCTGCGTTGATCGAGGAAAGGCAGGGCTTCTCGACCTAGAAATCTATCGTGGAACCTCTGGCATGTTTCAGGCGATAAATCATATGCTTTTCTTCATGTGCCAACGCAATCAACGCGACCTGACATGAGCAGGATACAACAGCAGCATGTTGATCAGGCGGTCGAGGAACTCATCGCGATAGCTGGCAAACAAGAACTGAGGGCGGTGCCGCTGACGACTACCGCTCAAATTGGCGATGCAATCCTCAAGACAGAAATCCAACTCCCACTGAATTCGTAGATGTAGATATCATTGCTGTAGCAGGCCCAAGCCACAGCTCGCCATGGCGGCGAATCGGAATGCCTTTTTTCAAGGCCCTAGTTGCTAGCGAGCAATTGTGACGCAGAAAGCCCCACAAACAGTAGCGTCGGCGTCGATGCCATCACCGACTTCAAGACCGGCTCGCTCGGCGATGTGCTCGACGTCAGCGACCTCCTGGTCGGCTTCAACCCCGACACGTCGAACGCCAGCGACTTCGTCCGGTTCCTGGTCGGCGCGACCAACACGACCGTGCAGGTGGATGTGAACGGCGCCGCGGGCGGCAGCGATTTCGTCAACCTGGCGACGCTGGCCGGCGTGACCGGCCCCGCCGTCACGGTCGACAACTTCATCGCCAGCGGCAATCTCGACGTCAGCTAGTCGAACAGCAGGGTGCGATCCGACCGATTCAATTCGGATCGCACCCTCTTACTGCTGGATCACTCGGCCGACGCGCGCGGCACTGCTTCGCCGAGCTTCACTTCGCCGCCCAGCCACTTGTAGGCGAAGCCGCCGATCACGGCGCCTGCCAGCGGCGCCACCCAGAACAGCCAGAGCTGCGCCAGCGCCCAGCCGCCGACGAACAGGGCCGGCCCGGTGCTGCGCGCCGGGTTGACCGAGGTGTTGGTGACCGGGATGCTGATGAGGTGGATCAGCGTCAGCGCGAGGCCGATGGCGAGCGGCGCGAAGCCGGCCGGCGCGCGCTTGTCGGTCGAGCCGAGGATGACCACCAGGAAGAAGAAGGTCATCACCACCTCGCACACCAAAGCGGCGACCAGGGTGTAGCCGCCCGGCGAATGGTCGGCGTAGCCGTTGGAGGCGAAGCCGCCGGAGAGCGCGAAGTCAGCCTTGCCCGACGCGATCAGGTAGAGCACCGCGGCCGCAGCGATGCCGCCCGCCACCTGTGCCGCCCAGTAATGGACGATCTCCGAGGCCGGGAAGCGGCCGCCGGCCCACAGGCCGAGCGTCACCGCCGGATTGAAATGGCCGCCGGAGATGTGGCCGACCGCATAGGCCATGGTGACGACGGTGAGGCCGAAGGCAAGCGCGACGCCGGCGAAACCGATGCCGAGGTCGGGAAACGCCGCCGCCAGCACGGCGCTGCCGCAGCCGCCGAGCACCAGCCAGAACGTGCCGAAGAACTCGGCGCCCAATCGATGAGTCATAGACATGGATGTCCCCTCCCAAGATGCGCCGGGATTCTGCGCGAGGGGACGACGCCACTTCGTCAACGTAGCCCTGATCGTGCAGCGTGCCTGGCGAGTTTTAGGATCGGGAGCATAGCGCAGGCCCACACCAAAGCAAACGCGCCGTTCGATCGCAACGATTGCCCCTTGGGACCATTGATTTTGCGCGTCGGTTGCGCTACAGGTCCGCGCCATGAAAAACGCCGCTCACACTTTCGGCCAGCAACAACCGCGCGACAGCTTCGCGGCGGTGCTTTCGGCTGTGGTGAAGGACGCGTAACGGGTCGGCAACGACCGGCGTTTCATAAGAGTTTCATCAAAGGCCCCGTCGACGCGATCGGCGGGGCCTTTTCTTTGCACCGATGCCGGTCGCTCCCATCCAACCCGAGGAGAGAGACCAATGATCGATTTGCACCTCTATGCCGCCTTCGTGGCGGCCGTCATCACTTTGATGCTGATACCGGGGCCGAACGTCGCCCTGATCGTCGCCAACAGCGTGGCGCATGGGCCGCGCTATGGCTTGCCGACGGTGGCGGGCACCAGCAGCGCCATGGTGCTGCAGCTCGCCGTCACCGCGCTCGGCATGACCGAGCTGCTGGGGACGCTCGGCAGCTGGTTCGAGTGGGTGCGCTGGATCGGCGTCGCCTATCTCGTCTATCTCGGCGTCTCGTACTGGCGAGCGCTGCCGATCGATCTCACGCGCACGGTACCGGAGCGCAGGTCGGCGCGCGCGATGTTCGTGCGCGCGCTGCTGGTGTCGTTGGCCAACCCGAAGACGCTGCTGTTCTACGGTGCGTTCTTTCCGCAGTTCCTGTCGGGCGGGGCGGACGTGGGCGGGGAGATCGCGCTGTTGTCCGCGACCTTCCTGGCGCTCGCCATCCTGGTCGATGGCGGCTGGGCGCTGCTGGCGGCGCGGGCGCGGCGCTTCCTCGCCACGCGCGGCAAGCTGCGCAACCGGCTGTCGGGCGGGCTCATGATCGGCGCTGGTATCGGCCTGGCGCTGGCGCGCAAGAGCTAGTGACGGCAGGGTTAATCGACGGTAAAGGCGCGCACTTGCGGTCGGACGCGGCGGTTGACGCTGCCGCCTCCGGCCGCTACCCTTTGCACATGACCACGCACCTCCAGCAGCGCATTGATGCGCGAATTATCGGCCGGGCGCCCATTGGGCTCCCGGAAGCCGTTATTCGCGTCTCAAATGCCACTTTGGAGTTTGCGTGCCATGTCACTCTCTGACGCCAGTCGACCTAGCCAAAATCCCCGCGCTCTTTCACCGCTCTCCGCGGTCGCGACTCATTGCTTCGCGATCCGAGCCGATGCCACCCCCGGCATGATGTCGCGCGTGCTGGAGCTGTTCGCCAAGCGCAACCTGGTGCCGACCCGCTGGCACAGCGACGTGATCGTCGCCCCGGCCCGCGACGGCGGCCTCGCCACCCTGCAGATCGACATCCAGATGGAAGGGATGGAGACCGAGCTCGCCGCCTACGTCGCGCGCTGCTTGCGACAGATCTACGGCGTCGACAGCGTGCTGACCTCGACCAAGACCGCCGGCTAGCGACTCTCGAGATCCGCAGAGGCCATATGAAGAGAGTCGCGGTGTTCGGAAACGCCGGCGGCGGAAAGTCGACGCTTGCGAAACGCCTGGCGGAGCTGACGCGGCTGCCGCTGTACCCGTTGGACACGATGCAGTGGAAGGCGGGCGGCGTCGCGGTTCCGCATGAAGAATACTTGGCGGTACATGCGGACCTGCTGCGGCGGGACGCGTGGATCATAGACGGCTTTGGCTGCGCTGAGTCCGCGTGGGAGCGGTTCTCCCGGGCCGACACGCTGGTGTACGTCGATCTGCCTCTGGTCACGCACTACTGGTGGGTGACAAAGCGCCTGATCAAAGGACTTTGGATGGCTCCGGAGGGCTGGCCGGAGAACAGCCCGCTGTGGAGCAGCACCCTGGCAGGCTACCGCGTGATCCCGCTTTGTGATCGCGCGCTGACGCCGCGATACAGGCAATTGGTCGCCGATACCGCGGCGTCAAAGCGAGTTCATCACCTGCGGTCACCGGCCGAGATGATGGCGTTCCTCGATGCCGTCGGACAGGAGGATGCAGGATCGTCGCCGACGGGTTACGATGATGCTTTCCGCGGACAAACGCTTCACAACAGGCATTAGATATGACTGACGACGATGAGAAGCTCGATGATGAGCAGGGAAACTGTAAGAGGTGCGGGCATCCGTTTGATCCCCACATCATCACGGCCTTCGATGTCACTGACTTCAGCAAGGGCGGCCGTATGCACTGACCAGCGGACGGCTGCACCTGAGAATCTTCCATTACTTTCAATCTCAAACTTTCGTAGACTCGGCCATGGACTTTGACTGGCACCAGCCTGCGGCGCTGAATCCCCTGGAAATCCGCGGAAAAACCCCTACATTCCCGGCGACTTTTGGGATTATCCAGGCACATGCCCACGAACCTAGAGACCGAGGTCGCTAAGCGGCGGACCTTTGCGATCATCGCGCACCCGGACGCCGGCAAGACCACCTTGACCGAGAAGCTGCTGCTGTTCGGCGGCGCCATCCAGATGGCGGGCGCCGTCAAGGCGCGCGGCGAGCAGCGGCGCGCCCGCTCCGACTGGATGAAGGTCGAGCGCGAGCGCGGCATCTCGGTCACCGCCTCGGTCATGACCTTCGATTACGCCGGCTGCACCTTCAATCTGCTGGATACGCCGGGCCACGAGGATTTCAGCGAGGACACCTATCGCACGCTGACCGCGGTCGACAGCGCAGTGATGGTGATCGACGCCGCCAAGGGCATCGAGAGCCAGACCAGGAAGCTGTTCGAGGCCTGCCGGCTGCGCGACGTGCCGATCATCACCTTCGTCAACAAGCTGGACCGCGAGGGCCGCGAGCCGCTCGACCTGTTGTCCGAGATCCAGGAGACTCTGGCGCTCGACGTCACGCCGGCATCCTGGCCGATCGGCATGGGCAGGATTTTCAAGGGCTGCTTCGACCTGGTGAACGACCGCCTGGTGCTGATGCAGCGCGGCGGGACGCAGGACGAAGGCATCGAGATCCAAGGCCTCGACGAAGCGAAGCTGCGCGCGCACTTGCCGGAAGACGCGGTGAAGCAGTTGCGTCACGATGTCGAGATGGCGCGCGGCCTGCTGCCCGAGTTCGACGTGCAGAGCTATCGCGAGGGCCATCTGAGCCCGGTCTATTTCGGATCGGCGGTGAATAATTTCGGCGTCGCGGAGCTGCTGAACGGCCTCACCAACTACGCGCCGCCGCCGCGCCCGCAGCCGACCCTGACGCGCAAGGTCGAGCCGACCGAGGACAACGTGACGGGCTTCGTTTTCAAGATCCAAGCCAACATGGATCCGAAGCACCGCGACCGGATCGCGTTCGTGCGGCTGTGCTCCGGCGACTTCAAGCGCGGCATGAAGCTGCTGCATGTGCGCTCGGGCAAGCAGATCAATCTCCACAACCCGGTGCAGTTCCTGGCGCAGGACCGCGAGATCGCGGAGGACGCCTATCCCGGCGACATCATCGGCGTGCCGAACCACGGCAACCTGCGGATCGGCGACACGCTAACCGAAGGCGAGCAGCTGCAGTTCACCGGCATCCCCTCGTTCGCGCCGGAGCATCTGCAGACGGTGCGGCCGGAGGACCCGCTGCGCGCCAAGCATCTGGGCAAGGCGCTGGAGCAGCTGGCGGAGGAAGGCGTGGCGCGGGTGTTCCGCCCGCTCATCGGCACCGACTGGATCGTCGGCGTCGTTGGCGCGCTGCAGTTCGAGATTTTGGCGGACCGCATCCGCACCGAGTATGGCGTGCCGGTGCGTTTCGAGCCGTCCAGCCTGCACACCGCGCGCTGGGTCGAGGCCGAGCAGCCGGCGGAGCTGAAGCAGTTCCTCGACGAGACCCGCGCCTCGATCGCCGAGGACCACAACGGCGACCCGGTGTTCCTGGCCCGCAACGCCTGGCATCTCGACCGCGCGCAGCAGGACTTTCCAAAGCTGAAGTTCCTGAAGATCAAGGAACAGCCGCACTGACGGAAAGGTCCTCCCTTTCGTCATCCTCGTGCTTGGCACGACGATCCAAGAGTTTGCCTGCCACGCCGCAGGCCCCGCCCACCGAAACTCGTGGATGGTCGTGGCGAGGGGAGTAAGCTACTGATTTGGTTGCTTTAACCCTTCGTCAACCATGAATCTCTAGCTTGCTAGAAGCCCGGAATCATGATGGGATTCCTGCAAGGATAGATGAGCGCTGCATGGCGTTAGCTGCGACCAAGAAACCGAAGGTGAAAGTCCGCAGGCCGGAAGACCTGGAGCGGATCGGGATTCTTGCGGTCGAAGGGATGCTGCCGATGATGGGCATCCTCAGCGGCATCCTGCGCTCCTTCCGGTTCCAGGCGGTCCATGTGCTCGGCAATTCCGACGAGGCCTGGACCCGGCTCAACGGCGAGCCGAAGATGAAAGCGGACATCATCCTGCTCGACTGGAACGCACATCCCGTCAGCGGCGAGACCTTCGTTCGGCAATTGCGGCGCGTGGACAACCCGATCCTCGCCGAGACGCCGGTGATCGCCATCATCGCCAATGCCGACCGCGACGTGGTGTTCGCGGCGCGCGACTGCGGCGTCAACGTGGTGCTGCTGCGCCCGTTCTCGGCCGCGCAGCTGCTCGAGAAGGTAATGTGGACGCTCGGGCAGGATACGCCCTTCATCCGCTCCGAAGGCTATGTCGGCCCGGACCGGCGCCGCTTCCGCGCGGCGGAATATCTTGGCGAGAAACGCCGCATCGGCGAGGGCGACGAGCTGCACGCAATGGATCCGGATGCCGACGATTCGCATCCGGGGGAGCGCGCCTAGCCTTTCATAGTTGGTCGCATTTTCTGCGCCGAACCGGCATCCACTTCGGCGGAAAATGCTCTGGGCCAGAACCGGCGCCGCGGACAGCGGTGCTGCGTCTTTCCGCTTCCGCGACGCCGATCCCGATCGTCAGGCCGCTTGCTTGGCGATCAAGGCCGACAGCCTGGAACCGCGCGACTGCAGGAAACTCCACAGCCGTTCCGGATAGTCCGCCTTCACCGCGCGGGCGATGGAAGGGCGTTGTGCCAGGGCGTGGCGCCAGGCCGCGAGCTTGGGCTTGTCCGCCAGCATGCCGAAGTCGGCGATCCGCTCGAAGGTGTCGAAATAGCGGAACACCGGGCCGAACACCGCGTCGACCAGGCTGAAGCGTGCGCCGTCGAAATACGGTCCCTCGCCCAGCCGCTGCTCCAGCCGCTCGAACTTCTCGGTCAGCTGCTTGGCCTTGGCCTGGAACGCCGCCTCGTCCATGGCGGTGTAGAAGTTCCACAGGTCCATCAGGATGGTCGAGCCGAACTCCATCCAGGAACGATGCTCGGCGCGCTGCAACGCATCGGCGGGATGCAGCGGATTCGGCTGCGTTTCCTCGAGATATTCGAGGATCACCGCCGATTCGAAGATCACCGCGTCGTCGACCTTGAGCAGCGGCACCTTGCCGAGCGGCGAGATCGCGAGGAACCAGTCAGGCTTGTTGGCGAGGTCGACGGTGATGCGCTCGAACGCGACGCCCTTTTCCGCCAGCGCGATCGCGGCGCGCTGCACGAACGGGCAGAGCTCGTGGCTGATGAGGGTGAGCTTGCTCATGCGCGCCTCCTCAGGCCTGGGCAGCGGAACGCAGGGCGGCGAAGGGCAGCGGACGCGACTTGAGCGCGAGCACGCCGTCGCCGACCAAGGCGTGCACGATCGAGGCAGCCAAGAGGAACACCGGGTATTCCCAGCCGCCGTTGGCGTTGCTGAAGATCATGCCGTTCGGGATATGCACCCAGGTCGCCACCGCCATCACCGGCAGCAGCGCGATCGAGACGAAGCGGCCGTAGAAGCCGGCGAGGATGAGGATGCCGCCGATCAGCTCCAGCGCGATGACCGGGCCGGCCATGAAGCCGGGAAGGCCGAGGCTGTCCAGCCAGCCGGCGAAGCCGGCGACGCCGAATGCGGTGATCTTGAACCAGGCGTGACTAACCCACATCGCGCCGAGGGCGACGCGCAGCAGGGTGGCGCCGGCGGTGACGGCGCGGGGATCGGTGTTCATGAGGCGGCTCCTTGCAAATAGATGCGATTGCATCCATATAGATGTAAGTGCATCGACTGTCAAGATAGATGCAGACGCATGAAAATGATGTTAGGATTCAATGGTGATTCTTAAGACCAACCGCCCCTCCGCCCGTCCAGTGGCGTGATGGCTGAGCACGGTGCCTCATGTCCGACAAGCTTTCCGATACCGTGACCAAGGCCTGGGTGCGCCTGGTGCGCGCACGCCACACGGTGGTGAGTGCGGTCGAGGCCGACGGCAAGGCCGCTGGCGCGCTGCCGGTTGAGTGGTACGACGTGCTGTGGGACCTGGAGCGCCACGAGGACGGCGTGCGGCCGTTCGAGCTGGAAGAGCGCCTGCTGTTCGCGCAGTACAACCTGTCGCGCCTGATCGAGCGGCTGGTGGAAGCAGGCCTGGTGCGGCGCGAGGTGTGCCCGACCGACAAGCGCGGACAGATGCTGTTCATCACCGAGGCCGGCAAGAAGGCGCGCAAGGCGACCTGGCCGCACTATGCGCGTGCGGTGAACAAGCACCTCGGCGACAAGCTGAACGAAGCGGAGACCGAGAAGCTGGCGGCGCTGCTGGGGAAGCTGATCGAGAAGAGCTGAGGCGCTCGCCCATTGGGCGTGGTCCATTGCCGGCGGAACCCTACCGGCATGAGCCTGCGGATGATATAGTGACGAAGAACCAGCGGAACTCCGGCGAGCCGCATGAACTTTCGCAAACCCGCATCGTGCGTCACCAGCATCGCCTTCCGCGGCATGGCGGGAGACGCCGCGTGCCCGAGACTGCGTTCCTTGATACGCAGCGCGGCAGCCATCTCGTTGCTGATGCTGACCATCGCCTCCGGCGCGGCGGCGCAGAGCGCCGGCCCGACCATTCCGCTCTCCGATGCGGATCGAGGTCAACTTGACGCGCTGCTTGGCGCCGGCGTGGTCGGCGAGGCATTGCCCAGCGCGCCCTTGGGGAATCCTGCTTCCTATCTGCCGCGTCTCGGAAAGACCTTGACGTATCAAGTCGTCACGCAGGGCAAGAAACCAGCGATCGAGATTCACGAGATCGCGGAAACGACCGACGCAGCCTTCAAACCCGGCTGGCATTATACGGTCGGCAATGCCGGCGAGATGTATATCCAAAAAGATCCGGCCGGCAGGGCACTCACGAGCGCGGAGAAGGACCTCGACACCAAGGTCCTGTCACGATTCATCCCCGGCGATCCCCTTATACTGACCGGACTGCAGCCTGGGCAAAGCGTGAGCTCCAGTCACAAGGTCGAAGTCTACGACCTGTCGAACCTCACGCAGATTTCGCATTCCGGCTCGCTCGACATCACCTACAGCCACCTCGGCACCTTCCGCGTGACGGTGCCGGCGGGAACCTTTGACGCGGCCCTGGTAAAATGGAGCTACAGCGGCAAGATCGGGCCCGCGAACATCAAGGATTCGCAGTACCGGTTTTTCGCTCCGAACGTGGGCATGGTGGCGATGATCCAGATTCGCAGCATCTCGGCCTTGCTGGTCTACAACGACCACACCAAGCGCGGAAAACTGCTGGCGCGGCAGTAGCGAAGAGCGCCCGCTACAGCAAATCCATCAACGTCGGGATCAGCGGCACGTCGGCTGGGGGCATCGGGTAGTCCTTGAGCTGCGCGGGCCTGGCCCAGGCCAGCTCCTGGCCTTCCTTGGCAGTCACCTGACCCTCCCAGCGGCGGCAGACGAACAGCGGCATCAGCAGGAAGAACTTTTCGTATTCGTGCGAGGCGAAGGTGACCGGCGCGAGGCAGGCCTGCTTCACGTTGATGCCGAGCTCCTCGCGCAGCTCGCGGATCAGAGCCTCTTCCGGGCTTTCGCCGTCCTGGATCTTGCCGCCGGGGAACTCCCACAGGCCCGCCATCGGCTTGCCCTCGGGGCGCTTGGCGAGCAGCACGCGGCCGTCGGTGTCGACCAGCGCGACCGCGACCACGGTCAGCACCGACTTGAGGCCGGCGCTCGGCACGTGCCAGCGCGCCTTTTTCAGGCGGCGCACGATCAACTGCAGCGGATAACCGCGCGCCGGCGCCTCTTCCTCGCGCACATCGCAGGCGATGAAGCCGGCCTTGGCCAGCACGCGGTGCGAGGCGCGGTTGACCGGGACGGCGCCCGCCTCCAGCTCAGCCAGGTTCAGCTCATTGAAGGCGTAGTCGACGACGGCGCGCACCGCCTCGCTGGCAAAGCCATTGCCCCAGTATTGCTTGCCGACCCAATAGCCGAGCTCGCCGTGGTACGAGCCGGATTCGCGATGCAGGCCGACGCAGCCGACCAGCACGTCATCGTCCTTGCGCAGGATCGCGAACACGCGCGAGCCGTTGGACGGCGCCTCGGCCTGGGCGGCGATAAACTCGTCCGCCATCTGCACGGTGTAGGGATGAGGAATGTGCGAGGTCCAGCGCGCGACCTCCCAGTCGTTCACCAGCGGCGCGATCAGGGGCGCATCGTCGGGCTGCAGCCGCCGCAGGCGCAGCCGCTCGGTCGTCAGCTCAGGATCGGTAGTCGGCATTGATCTCGATATAACGATGGGTCAGGTCGCAGGTCCAGACCCTCGCGCTGCCCTTGCCCACGCCGACGTCGACGGCGATGCGGATGTCCCGGCCCTTGATGTGGGCGGCGACCGGCGTTTCGTCGTAGCCGGGGCGGCGCTGGCCCCGTTCGGTGATGGTGACGCCGCCGATCTTGATGCCGAGCTTGTCACGGTCAGCCTTCTCGCCGGATTTGCCGACCGCCATGACGATGCGGCCCCAGTTCGCGTCCTCGCCGGCTATCGCGGTCTTGACCAGCGGCGAGTTGGCGATGGCAAGGCCGATGCGGCGGGCGGCCCGCGCGGTGGCCGCGCCGGTCACGTCGATGGTCACCAGCTTGGCGGCGCCCTCGCCGTCCTTCACCACCTGAATGGCGAGGTCGGCGAGCAGGTCCTCGAGCGCGGCGCGGAACGCCTTCAGCGCGGGATCGCCGGCGGATTTGGGCTTGGGGTGCTTGCCGGCCTGGCCGGTCGCAGCCAGCAGCAGGGTATCGCTGGTCGAGGTGTCGCCATCGACCGTGATCGCGTTGAACGAGCGGTCGGCGCCGCGCGCCAGCAGTTCCTGCAGGACCGGCGCCGGAATCGCGGCGTCGGTCGCGACGAAGGCCAGCATGGTCGCCATGTCGGGCGCGATCATGCCGGAGCCCTTGCAGAAGCCGTTGATGGTGACGGTGACGTCGCCGATCTTCGTCTGCCGGGTGGCGAGCTTGGGGAAGGTGTCGGTGGTCATGATCGCCGCCGCGCCCGCGGCCCAGGCATCCGCCTTCAGGTCCTTGATCAGCGCCGGCAGGTTGGCGGTGATCTTGTCGTCCGGCAGCGGCTCGCCGATCACGCCGGTGGAGGCGAGGAACAGCTCGCCCGGCTTGCACTTGAGCGCGACGACCAGCGCCTTGCTGCAGCGGTCGACCGAGGCGACGCCGGCCTTGCCGGTGAAGGCGTTGGCGTTGCCGGAATTGACCAGGATGGCGCGCGCCTTGCCGCCCTTGAGGTTCTTGCGGCAGAGATCGACCGGCGCCGAGCGGGTCAGCGATTTGGTCAGCACGCCGGCGATGGTGGTGCCGGGCGCGAATTCCATCAGCATCACGTCGGTGCGGTTCTTGTAGCGCACGTTGCATTCGCGCGCCGAGATGCGCACGCCTGCCAAGCCGGGCAGGCGCGGGCTTTGCGCCGGCGCCAGTGGCGATACCGGATGACTCATCGCTACCGAAATCCCCCCCGTCGCTGATGAAATCCCCTCCCCCAACCAGTCGGCGGGGGGAGGAGGAGACTACTACTGCGCCGCCGGCTGTTGCGGCTGCGCGGCCGGCTGCTCGCCCTCCGGCAGCGGCTTGCCGTCGGGGCCGAGCATTTCGACCTTGGCTTCCTTGCGCAGGGTCTGCACCAGGGCCTGGACCGTCTCCTCAGACAGCTCGGCGCGGATCTGCTCCTTCTGGCTGTCCAGGGTCGGCGCGGGCTGGGTGCGGCGCTCCTCAAGCTTGATGACGTGGAAGCCGAACTGGCTCTTCACCGGCGCCTGGCTGACCTCGTCCACCTTCATCGCGAAGGCAGCGTCGGCGAATTCCTTCACCATCACTTCCTTGGAAAACCAGCCGAGCTCGCCGCCATTGGCGCCGCTGCCCTTGTCGGTCGACTTCTCCTTGGCGACGGCGGCGAAATCCGCACCGCCCTTCAGCTGCTCGATGATCGCCTTGGCCTCATCCTCGGTCTTCACCAGGATATGGGCGGCGCGCACCTCTTCCGGCGGCGGATTGTCCTTCAGCTTCTGCTCGTAGCGCGCCTTGATGGCGTCTTCGGTCACATGCTCGCTGAGATAGCGCGTGACAAAGACCTGGCGGATGGCCTGGGTCTCGTACTCGCTCATCAGCTTCTGCACTTCCGGGTCCTGAGCCAGGTTGTCGGCCTTGCCTTTGTCGCCCAGCAGCTTCAGCCCGATATAGCGGTTGAGCAGCTGCGGGAACACGAGGTCGATCTGCTGCTGGATCTGCGCCGGCAGGTCGGCGGCGGAGTCGATCACCTCCTGGCGGGTGATGTCGGCGCCGTTGATGCGCGCCACCACCTGGGCGGGATCGGGCTTGGTCTCGGTGACGGCGCCGGGGGCGGCCGGATCGACCGGGGCGGCGGGATCGGCGGGCGCCTGGCCTTCCGGGGCCGGAGCCTGGCTGTCCTGGGCGAGCGCCGGGCCGATGTGCGGCGCGATCAGGGGGATCGAGCCGGCGAGGATGACAGCGATGGCAGCCCCGGCAATCAGGGCAGCGCGAAGTGATACTTTGGGCATAGGTTTGCTGAGTTCCTGGTCTACGAGATCAGAGGGATCGGGCCGCCGTTTCCGGTCCTGGCCGAGGGTGCTACCGGCGGCCCGCGAAGGCCGGCATCATGCCGAACAAGCCCCCGTGGCACAAGGAAAAATCCCGTGAAGTTAGGCTTAAAAGCGACCCCCGGAGCGGCCTTAAGTCAAGTTGACTTCCCGCCCCTTGGCACCTATCTGTTGCGGGCAATTCGACCATATTTACGCCTCTGAGGTCTTCATGTTTGCCGCCTTGGCCAAGCGGGTCTTCGGATCCGCCAATGACCGTTTCATCAAAGGTTTAGGGAAGACGGGCCAGGCCATCAACGCTCTCGAGCCCGAGCTCAAGAAGCTCACCGACGCCGAGCTGGCCGCCCGCACCCCGATGCTGCGCGAACGCCTGGAAAAGGGCGAGACCCTGGACGACATCCTGCCCGACGCCTTCGCCACCGTGCGCGAGGCCGCCGTCCGCACCCTGGGCCAGCGCCATTTCGACGTCCAGCTGGCCGGCGGCATCGTCCTGCACCAGGGCAAGATCGCCGAGATGAAGACCGGCGAAGGCAAGACCCTGGTCGCCACGCTGCCGGTCTATCTCAACGCGCTCGAAGGCAAGGGCGTGCACGTCATCACGGTCAACGACTACCTGGCCCGGCGCGACGCCGAATGGATGGGGCGGATCTATCGCTTCCTCGGCCTCACCGTCGGCGTCATCGTGCACGGCCTCAGCGATGCCGAGCGGCGCACAAACTACGATTGCGACGTGACCTACGGCACCAACAACGAATTCGGCTTCGACTATCTGCGCGACAACATGAAGTTCCGCCTGGAGGACATGACCCAGCGCAACTTCAACTTCGCGATCGTCGACGAGGTGGACTCGATCCTGATCGACGAAGCGCGCACGCCGCTCGTCATCTCCGGCCCGACCGAGGACAATTCCGAGCTCTACGCCAAGGTCGACAAGCTGATCCCGCATCTCAATCCGCCGGACTACGAGAAGGACGAGAAGACCCGGCACGTCACCCTGACCGAGGACGGCACGGAGAATATCGAGAAGCTGCTGAGAGCCTCCGGCCTGCTGCGCCAGGGCACGCTCTACGACGTGCAGAACGTGGCGCTGGTCCATCACGTGAATCAGGCGCTGCGCGCCCACAAGCTGTTCTCGCGCGATGTCGACTACATCGTGAAGGAGAACAAGGTCATCATCATCGACGAGTTCACCGGCCGCATGATGGAAGGCCGGCGCTATTCGGAAGGCCTGCACCAGGCGCTGGAAGCCAAGGAAGGCGTCCAGATCCAGAACGAGAACCAGACCCTCGCCTCGATCACCTTCCAGAACTATTTCCGGCTCTATCCCAAGCTCGCCGGCATGACCGGCACGGCGATGACCGAGGCGTCGGAATTCTCCGAGATCTACGGCCTCGACGTGATCGAGATCCCGACCAACGTGGCAGTGAAGCGCGAGGACCAGGACGACGAGATCTATCGCAGCCAGAAAGAGAAATACAAGTCGATCGTCCACGAGATCCGCCACGCGCGCAACCGCGGCCAGCCGGTGCTGGTCGGAACCGTCTCGATCGAGAAGTCGGAGATGATCTCCGCAGAGCTGAAGAAGGCGAACATTCCGCACAACGTCCTCAACGCGCGCTACCACGAGCAGGAAGCCTACATCATCGCCGACGCCGGCGTGCCGGGCGCCGTCACCATCGCCACCAACATGGCCGGCCGCGGCACCGACATCCAGCTCGGCGGCAACCTGCAGATGCGCATCCAGCGCGAGCTCAGCGACGTGACCGACGAGCGCGAGCGCGAGCGCCGGATCGAGAAGATCAAGGCCGAGATCGCCGAGGGGCGCGAAAAGGTGCTGGCCGCCTGCGAGGTGTGGGAGATCGAGAAGGCCAAGGGCAACAAGCCGGCCAAGACCATCACCTTCCCCGGCGGGCTCTACATCATCGGTACCGAGCGGCACGAGAGCCGGCGCATCGACAACCAGCTGCGCGGCCGCTCCGGCCGCCAGGGCGACCCGGGACGCTCCAAGTTCTACCTCTCGCTCGAAGACGATTTGATGCGGATCTTCGCCTCCGAGCGCATGGACACCATGCTCAAGCACCTCGGCCTCAAGGAGGACGAGGCGATCGCGCATCCCTGGGTCAACAAGGCGCTGGAAAAGGCTCAGCAGAAGGTCGAGGCGCGCAACTTCGACATCCGCCGCCACCTGCTGCGCTACGACAACGTGATGAACGACCAGCGCAAGGTGATCTATTCCGAGCGCAAGGAGCTGATGCAGGCGAGCGACCTCAGCGACGACATCAAGTCGATGCGCGAGGAGGTGATCGACGGCTTCATCAGCCGCTACATCCCGGAGAAGGCCTTCCCCGAGCAGTGGGAGACCGCGGGCCTGCACGAAGAGGTGCTGCGCATCTTCGGCATCAACCTGCCGATCGCCGACTGGGCCAAGGAGGAAGGCATCGCCGACGAGGCGATCCGCGAGCGCGTGACCGACGCGGTCGAGCGCAAGATGGCGGAGAAGGCGGCGCGCATCGGGCCTGAAGTGATGCGGGTCGCGGAGAAGACGCTGCTGCTGCAGGTGCTGGACCAGAGCTGGAAGGAGCATTTGCTGGCGCTCGACCACCTGCGCCACGGCATCCAGCTGCGCGCCTACGGCCAGCGCGATCCGCTCAACGAATACAAGCGCGAAGCCTTCGACATGTTCGAGCAGATGATGACGCGGCTCAACGAGCAGATCATCCAGCTGCTCGCGCATATCGAGATCCGGCAGCCGGAGCCGATGCAGGCCGGTCCGGGGCAGCAACCGGCGGCGCCGATGCCGCAGGGCCAGCCCGCGCAGCGCCTGCAGGCGGCGATGGCGGGCGGCGACGGCGCGGCCAGCGGCGGCGATGCCCTTCCCGAGGCGTGGAAGAACGTCAGCCGCAACGCTGTCTGCCCGTGCGGGTCGGGCAAGAAGTTCAAGCACTGCCACGGCAAGCTGGGCTGACGCTCGTCCGGGCTTTTACTCCAAATGTCACCCCGGCCTCGTGCCGGGGTCCAATTTTTCGGCGCACGTGCGACTGCGGAATGGGTCCCGGCTCACGGCCGGATTGACCGGAGAGCGGTGTCCGGACCTTGCGTCATGGTCAGGCAACCCCATCTGTAGTGCGGACAATTCGTGAGGATTTCATGCGAAGCCTGTTCGCGGCGCTCATCCTTGTTCTGACGGTCGCTGCCCCTGCCCTTGCCCAGGAGCGCGTCGGCGAAGTCAGCACCACGTTCCGCGTGGTCGGGCCGAACGACAAGGTGGTGATCGACCGGTTCGACGACCCAAAGGTCGAGAACGCCAGCTGCTATGTCAGCCGCGCCGAGACCGGGGGCCTCAGCGGCTGGGTCGGCATGGCCGAGGATCCGAGCCGCTTCTCGATCGCCTGCCGCGCGACCGGGCCGGTGAAGATTGTCGGCGAGATCAATCGCACCAAGAAAGGCGAGGTGGTGTTCAGCGAGGACACCTCGATCCTGTTCAAGGAAATGCGCGTCAGCCGCTTTTATGACGCGGAGAAGAATGTGCTGGTCTACCTGGTGTGGTCGACCAAGCTGATCGACGGCTCGCCCTACAACAGCGTGACGGCGATTCCGATCACCCAGTAGTCAGCGCTGCGGCAGGATCGCGGGCACCGCTTCCGGCGACCAGGATTCGGTGCTGGCGTGGTGGAACCCGGCGAGGCGATTGCACACCTCTCGCATCGCGGGCGACAAGGCGGCGCGAGCGGCGCTGTTCTGGTTGGCCTTCAAGCCGGCAACCGGCGCGGTCGCGCTGAACACGCGACCTTTGGCCAGGCATGGGTGACCCGCCACCTCGGCTCGGCGCTCCGCTCCGGTCTTTGCATCGCGAAAGATGAACGCCGTCCATCCGCGCGATTTGTCGGGATGGTACTCCTGATCCGCCTGGGCCTGCAGGATCGCGGACATCGGCTCTGCCAGCGCGTCGATTTCCGCATTCGTCAGCCGCGCCTGGAAGAAGGCATTGGGTATCAGTCCGTCGATCGCCGGCTCGTCGGGCGAGAACATGACGCGGCCATCCTCCAGCAATACGAAGCGCAACCCGAGCGGCCGCTCGGCCGTCGGCGCGGCCCAGCCGTCGAACTCCCAGAGCGCCAGCACTGGCGCGTTGGATTGGCCGGCCAGCACACTCGGCGCCAACAGCACGGTGAACATGAGAGCGAAAAGCGATCGGAGCATCGCGAGCCCTCCTTTGGATGAAGAGCCCTTACTCTATCACAAACAGCTTTCGCTCGCTTCCCCCACCCTACCCTCCCCCAATTTGGGGGAGGGGAACGCCGGAGTCCCCTCCCCCGATACGGCGGAGGGTTAGGGGGAGATCGCAGACTGGATCAGGCCGCGCTCGTCTCCACCCCACACCAGTCGGCGATGAAGAGCGCGATGGCGGCGGTGACGCGCTTGACCGAGGGCAGGAACACGCGCTCGTCGAAGCCGTGGTAGTTCTCCGATTTGGGGCCGTAGACCAGGGCCGGGCAGTCGTCGTAGAGCATGAAGACGCGGCCATCGACATAAGCTTGCGCGACGCGCGCCTCGAGCTTGGCACCGAAACTCCTGGCGTGGGCGGCGGCCAGCACGCGCTCGGCCTCGGTGCCTTCGCTCAGCACGTAGCCTTCGGCGAAGAAGCCGTTGTATTCGATCCTGGGCGGCATGTTGCTGAGGAACGGGTCGTTGCGGGTGGCGGCGGCGATGCAGGCCTCGATCTCGCCGGCGGCGTCGCGCGCGGTGACGCCGGGATAGAAGGAGATGCGACAATCGAAGCTGCACCAGGCCGGCACCGAAGAGGCCCAGTCGCCGCCTTCGATCTTGCCGATGTTGAGATTGACCGGGTGCGGCAGATCCTTGAAGTGCTCGTGCTGCACGCGGCGCGCGTTCCAGTCCGCCTCCAGGCCGTGCAGCGCCTGGATCAGGCGGTAGCTCGCCTCGATCGCGTTGGCGCCGCTGCCGGCGACCGACGCATGCACCGGCAGGCCGCGCACATGGACGCGGAACCAGATCACGCCCATGTTGGCGCGCACGAGGCCATCGTCGATGGGCTCGGGGATGATCGCGGCGTCGGCGCGGTAGCCGCGCAGCAGGCAGGCCAGCGCGCCGTTGCCGGTGCATTCCTCCTCCGTCACCGACTGCACGTAGACCGGCGCGGCCGGCTGCAGCCCGAGGCGCTTCAGCGCATCGAGCGCGGCGATGTTGGCGATCAGGCCGGCCTTCATGTCGCCCGAGCCGCGGCCATAGAGCCAGTCGCCTTCGACCGCGGGCTCGAACGGCGGGCGCTCCCACATGTCGAGCGGGCCGAGCGGCACCACGTCGACATGGCCGTTGAGGATCAGCGACTTGCCCTTGGCCTCGCGCGGGCGATGGGCGCCGACCACGTTGAAGGCGTTGCTGTAATCGACCGCGACCGGCGAGAAGCCGGGATGATGCTTGATGGCATCGACGTCGATCGCCCAGCGGTCCATGGTGAGGCCGCGGCGCGCCATCTGATCGTGCAGGAAGTCCTGCGCGGTATGCTCCTGCCCACGCAGCGAGGGATAGCGCACCAGGTCCTGCGTCAACTTCACCTGGTCGGAGAAACCGGCATCGACGGCGGCGACAATCTCATCCGCGAGCTTGGCATCGAGCATGGCTATTTGCCTGCGAACTTGTCGGTGGCGGTGATGAGCTGGTTGAGGATGCCCGGCTCGTCGAAGGCGTGGCCGGCATCGTCAACGACGTGGAACGCGGCTTCCGGCCAGGCGCGATGTAGGTCCCAGGCGGTCGTGGCGGGCGTGCACACGTCGTAGCGGCCCTGGATGATGACTCCGGGGATCTTCTTCAGCTTCCAGGCGTCGCGCAGCAGCTGGTCGTCGGCATCGAAGAAACCGGCATTGACGAAATAGTGGTTCTCGATGCGCGAGAAGGCGAGCGCGAAATGCTCATCGGCGTGGCCGGCCGCGTTCGCCTGGTTCGGCAGCAGGGTGATGGTGCTGCCTTCCCACACGCTCCAGGCCTTGGCGGCGCGGACCTGCTCGGTGCGGTCGCTGCCGGTCAGGCGCTTGTGATAAGCGGCCATCAGGTCGCCGCGCTCGGCCTCCGGTATTGGTGCCAGGAAGGTTTCCCACAATTCAGGGAACAGCCAGGAGGCGCCGTTCTGGTAGTACCACAGCAGTTCCTTGCGCCGCAGGGTGAATATGCCGCGCACCACCAGCTCGGACACGCGCACCGGATGGGTCTCGGCATAGGCCAACGCGAGCGTGCTGCCCCAGGAGCCGCCGAACACCAGCCATTGCTCCACGCCCATCAGGGTGCGCAGGCGCTCGATGTCGGCGACCAGGTGCCAGGTGGTGTTGTTGTCGAGGCTGGCATGCGGCTTGGACCGACCGCAGCCGCGCTGGTCGAACAGCAGCACGCGGTATTTGTCGGGATCGAACAGCCGGCGATGCTTGGGCGAGCAGCCGGAGCCCGGGCCGCCATGCAGGAAGACGGCAGGCTTGCCCTTCGGGTTACCGCACATCTCCCAATAGATCTGGTGGCCGTCGCCGGTGTCGAGATGGCCGGAATCATAGGGTTGGATTTCGGGATAGAAGCTGCGCATCGGTCCTCTTTCCATCAAACGGGATCGCCAGTGTCGGGTTTCAGGCCGGCGGCGACGATGCCGTGGATTGCGCAAGCCTCGTCCTTGTCCGAGACGTCGCCGCTGACGCCGACCGCGCCCACCACCTGGCCTGCCTGGTTGCGGACCAGCACGCCGCCCTGCGCCGGCACGATCTTGCCGTCGCTCATCGCCTGCAGTGAATTGAAGAAGAGTTCCGCGGAGTCGCCCCGCCGCTCCAGCTCGCGTCCGCCAAAGCCCATGCCCAGGGTGCCCCAGGCCTTGCCGAACGCGATGTCGAAGCGCATCAGGCTGGCGCCGTCCTCCGCCTTGTAGGCTTTCAGGCAGCCGCGCGGGTCGAGCACCGCGACCGCGAGCGGCTTGAGCTTCAGCTCGCGTCCTTTCACCAGCGCCTGGTCGACGATGACCGATGCCGCCTCCAGGCTTACGCTTTCCGCGCTGATCGTGGCTGCCATTAGTCCTCTTCCCACTGCGGTTGGCGCTTCTCGGAAAAGGCTGCCGCCCCTTCCCAGTAATCCTTGCTGGCGCGCAGGCGATCATAGGCCGGCACACCGCCGGAACGCAGCGCGCGATACGCTTCCGGCACGGTCAGGTCGCGGGTCAGGCGATGAGCCTGCTTCACGGCGCGGATGGACTTTGGGCTGGCTTCCAGGATCTCGGCGGCGATCTCCTTGGCCTTGGCGAGCGCGCCGCCCTTCGCCGTCACGTGGTTGATAAGGCCGAGGCGCAGCGCCTCGTCGGTCGAGAGGCGCCGGCCGGTCATCAGCATCTCGAGCGCCAGGGATTCCGGCACGCGCCGCGGCAGGCGGAACATGCCGCCGCCGTCCGGCACCACACCGACCTTCACCTCCGGCAGGAAGAACTGCGCGTGCTCGTCGGCGACGATGAGGTCGCAGCACAGCGCGATCTCGAACCCGCCGCCGACCGCCATGCCATTGACCGCCGCGAGCAACGGCTTGTCGAGGTCGAACAGCTCGGTGATGCCGGCGAAGCCGCCGGGGCCGTAATCCTCCGCGTCGTCCTTGTTCTCGGCGGCGGCCTTCAGATCCCAGCCGGCGGAGAAGAACTTCTCGCCGGCCGCGGTCACGATGGCGCAGCGCAACGACGAGTCGTCGCGATAGCGGATGAAGGCATTGCCCAGCGCCTTGCTGAGGCCGCTGTTGATGGCGTTGGCCTTGGGACGATCCATGGTCAGGATCATCACGCGGCCTTCGATCGCAGTGTGCAGCCCATCGGTCATGTCTTCTCTGCCTTCTGCGCCAGGCGCAGCACTTCGCCGAGCGCGGCGTGCAGTGCATCGTCGCGCACGCGCCCCCGCAACTGCATCACGCGGTCGGCGATGGGAATTTCGGTTCCGGCTGCCGGCGTCGCCTCTGGCGCGCTGGGCAGGCGTGCGAGCACCTGGTCGAGGGCGCGCGCGAGGGCGAGGTCGGCGAGATCGGACGACGCGCGCAGCAATCGCAGCTCAGCTGCGATCTCAGCCTCGTTCAGATAGCCGGCGTAGGCATCCGGCGCTTCGGCCAGCAGGCAGGCGGGCGAGGACAGCTCCGTCGGCGCCGCTTCGTGGCGGAAGCCGGACTCGGTGACGATCCGGTCCATCGGAATGTCATGCGGCAGCGGATTGATGGTCGCGAGCGCCTGGGTGTCATAGCCGACGCCGATCACGGTGCGGGCGCTTCCCAAGGCTGCGAGCGTGCGGTCGAAAAAGCCGCCGCCATAGCCGAGGCGATAGCGCTGCGGATCGAAGCCGACCACCGGCGCCAGCAGCAAGCGCGGCGTCACGCGCTCCCTGGTGTCGGGGATGGGGATGTTCCACACGCCCAGCAGCATCTCGCAGCCCGGCGTCCAGGGGCGGAACTCCAGCGGCTGGCGCTGCTGCAGCACCACCGGCAGCGAGACGATCTTGCCGGCCGCCACCATGCGGCGCATCAGCGGGCGCAGGTTCGGCTCGCCCCGGAACGGCCAGTAGAAGCTGACCGGCCCGTCCACCGCCATGACGATGGGCTCCAAGCTCGCGATGATGCGCTTGGTCCAGTCGTCGCGCGTCGCGTCGGGGATGGCGACGCGCGCGGGGATGAGTTGCACGCGCTGTTCCTTGCGCCAAGCGAGGATCTCGGCGGGGGTCACCGGCCGATCCTCATCGCCAAATCGACTTGCCGCTACCGGGCAGCCCGTAGCTCGACCATTTGCGCGTGACCAGGTCGACCACATCATCCGCCATGCGGATCTTCTTGCCCCATTCGCGCTTGGTTTCGGGCGGCAGCTTGTTGGTGGCGTCGAGGCCGATCTTGCCGCCCAAGCCGGACTCTGGCGAAGCGAAGTCGAGATAGTCGATTGGTGTCGACTCCACCATGGTGATGTCGCGCACCGGGTCCATGCGGGTGGAGATCGCCCACATCACGTCCTTCCAGTCGCGGGCGTTGATGTCGTCGTCCACCACGATCACGAACTTGGTGTACATGAACTGGCGCAGGAACGACCACACGCCCATCATCACGCGCTTGGCGTGGCCGGGATAGGCCTTCTTCATCGACACCACGGCGATCCGGTACGAGCAGCCCTCGGGCGGCAGCCAGAAATCCACGATCTCCGGGAACTGCTGGGTCAGCAATGGGACGAACACTTCGTTCAGCGCCACGCCCAGCACGCTCGGCTCGTCCGGTGGACGGCCGGTAAAGGTGGAGAGATAGATCGGATCGCGCCGCATGGTGATGGCGCTGATCGTGAAGACCGGGAACTGCTCGACCGAATTGTAGTAGCCGGTGTGATCGCCGTACGGCCCCTCGTCGCGGTACTCGTCGAGCGAGACGTGGCCTTCCAGCACGATCTCCGCGGTCGCCGGCACTTTCAGCGGGATGGTCTTGCAATCCACCAGCTCCACCTTGCGACCGCGCAGCATGCCGGCGAACTGGTATTCCGACAGCGTATCGGGGATCGGCGTAACGGCGGCGATGATGGTGCCGGGATCGGCGCCGATCACCGCGGCGACCGGCAGCGGCTCCGGCCGCTCCTTTTTCCAGCGCGCGTGATGCTGCGCGCCGCCGCGATGCTTGAGCCAGCGCATCAGGGTCTGGTTCTTGTTCAGCACCTGCATGCGGTAGATGCCGAGATTGAAGTCGTCTTCCTTGCGCTTGCCGGGACCTTTGGTGACGACCAGCGGCCAGGTGATCAGCGGCGCCGGCTCGCCCGGCCAGCACCCCTGAATCGGCAGGCGCGCGAGGTCGATCTGGTCGCCGGTCAGCACCACATCCTGGCAGGGCGCGTAGCCGACCGTCTTCGGCTGCATCGCGAGGACGGTCTTCACCAGCGGAAACATCTCCATCGCTTCACGCCAGCCGCCGGGCGGTTCGGGCTGCTTCAGGAACGCCAGCGTCTCGCCGACCGCGCGCAGCTCGTTGGGCTCGCGGTCCATGCCCCAGGCGACGCGCTCGACGGTGCCGAACAGGTTAACCAGCATCGGCATCTCGTAGCGCTTGCCGTCGCGGCCGACCGGTTGCTCGAACAGGATGGCAGGCCCCTGCTCCGCCAGCAGACGGGTTTGGATCTCGGTCATCTCGAGATGCGGATCGACCGGCACCGACACGCGCTTGAGGCGGCCGGCTTGCTCGAGGCGGGCAATGAAATCGCGAAGGGATTCGTACGGCATGAGGACAGGATGCTGGTTCGAAGGCGCATCCTATCGGCTTTGCCGCACCCCGCCAACCGGCCTATGATCCGGCGCAATGCCGCCGAAATCTCAGATTCCAATCGAATTCGAAGACCTTTTGAACCGTGCGGGCAAGCGCGTGCTGGCCGGCACCGCGAGCGCGTGTGGCGCGCTGGCCGATCCCCGGCGGCGATTCGTCGCGCTCCGTGGCATGGTCGACAAGGCGAAGGCGGAACGCTTGCGCGGCACGCTCGAGCGCGAGATGTCGGCAGTGCTAAGCGATCTCAACCAGCCGATTCCGCCGGAGAGCATCTGGGAGATGGAGCGCAACTACGACGACTGGCTGCCCAAGAGCGTGCGCTGCCGCACCGCCTATCTGGAGAATCGCCGCGGCGCGGCGTGGAGGCGCGCGAAGGAGCTGGGCCTCGTCGACCTGCTGTCGTCGCAGAGCATGATCGCGTTCGGCGAGGCGGTGCTGGGGCGCAAGCTCGATCGCAAGGGCGGGCAGCAAGTGCTGCGCTATGGGCATGGCGACTATTCCGGGCCGCACACCGACCACACGCCGGAGATCAAACGCGCGGCCAAGGGCTATCTCGACTTCCACCTGAGCCTGGTCGGGCCCGGGGTCGCGCACCAGTACCTGGTCTATGCCAAGAGCGGGCACTTCACCGAGATGGCGCCGGTGGCGGAGAGCGGGTGCCTGACGCTCTATCGCCTGCCGTTCTGGCACTACACCACGCCGCTGCAGGCCAAGCCCAAGCAGGAGCAGAAGGCGGCGCGCTGGGTGCTGCTGGGGACGTTCTTGTACGCGGACTGACGCGCACGCCGTTCGCCCTTCCCTGCCGTCACCCCGGGCTTGACCCGGGGTCCACTCTTCCGCTTGGCGCCAAGCCCGTCTATGGACCCCGGATCACGCCGCTTCGCGGCTGTCCGGGGTGGCGGTGGGAGTGGCGGTGCTGCAGCGCTCTATTCCGGGAATCGCGAATCGGTGCGATGCTTCCCTGTCTCTCATTTTCTGGAACAATCACATGGACCGCCTGGATGCGATGCGGGTGTTCGTTGCGGTGGCCGATGCGGGCAGCCTATCGGCGGCGGCGCGCGCGCTGAAAGTGCCGCTGCCGACGGTCAGCCGCAAGCTGGCGCAGCTGGAGGAGCATCTCGGCGTCAGCCTGATCGTGCGCACCACGCGCAAGTTCGTGCTGACCGAGCCGGGGCGCACCTATCTCGAGTCCTGCCGGCGCCTGCTGGGCGAGATCGAGAATGCCGAGCGCATGGCGGCCGGCGAATATGCGACGCCGAAGGGCCGGCTCCATGTCACCGCGCCGATCGTGTTCGGGCGGCTGTATGTACTGCCGGTGGCGCTGGCGTTCCTCAAGGCCTACCCAGAGGTCGATCTGCGGCTGTCGCTGGTCGACCGCGTCGTGGACATGATCGAGGAAGGGATCGACGTGGCGCTGCGCATCGCGCACCTGGCCGATTCCTCGCTGATCGCCGCGCGGGTCGGGGCGGTGAAACTGGTGACCTGCGCGGCGCCGGCATACCTGAAGGCTAATGGCGCGCCGCGCGCGCCGGGCGAGCTGATCCAGCATCATTGCATCTCATCGGCCACCCTCTCCGCCGCCGACCGCTGGTCGTACCGCATCGACGGCGAGGATCGTGCCGTCCCGGTGCACTCGCGGCTCGCGGTCACCACCGCGGAAGCCGGCATCGACGCGGCGATCGCGGGCATCGGCGTCGCACGCGTGCTGTCCTACCAGGTCGCGGCCGCGGTCAAGGCCGGCAAGCTGAAGCTCGTCCTGCGGCCGTTCGAGCTGCCGGAGATTCCGGTGAGCCTGGTGCATCCCGAGGCACGCCTGACCCCGCCCAAGGTCCGGGCCTTCCTCGACTTCGCGACGCCGCGATTGCGGCAAAGGCTGAGCGCTGTGCAGGTGTAGGTATTCTCAATACAGGTTCTTCTTGGCGTCGCGGCCGAGGGCGAGATCGATGATCTTGGGATCGGCAGCTTGAACTGGTCGCGCTCGATCATGCGGCAAAATTTACCGATTGACAGCGGCGACATCGCGACAATAACACTTTCAATGCTCGCAGAATGGACCGACGTAGGAAGCGTCAGCTGCCTTCTGCGTGGGGGAAAGACCGACAAAGGTCATATGGGCGCGCCTTGAGCCTGAGAAGATCGGCTCGGGTAGCACAACCACTCTTGCTTGGGGAATTCGTTGGACGAGGCGGCTGAAGGCCGTCCGCCCCGAGCTTTGGTTTGTCTGGATCAAAGGAGCGACCCAATGGCAATTCTGCATTCTTCCTCCAACGGTTCCGATACGCACACCGGTTCGTCTGCGAATGCAGGCGCCAGGATCGAAGAAGCGCGCCGACGCGCCTATCAGGCGGGCTCCACTGTCGATACCCAGGAGGAGAAGATCAGGTGGATGAGGCTCTCGGGAGTATCGACCGACACAGCCGAGAAAACCTTGCGCACCATGCTCAAGATTCGCGACCAGACGATCGCCCGCTTTATGAGCGAGGCGGCCAAGGAATATTAGCTTTCAGTCACGCCACTTCTCGATGCACATTCGCTTCGGTGGCCCCGAGATGCGGATCTAACGGCGTGTGATCAACCAGGGCCGGTTGCGCCACAGCAGAAATGTGCACAGAAAGGCCGCGATGCCGCCGGTGAGGATGATCTCGCCTTGCTTTGGAACGCCATGCCAGCCGAATAACGAATTCAGCAACTCAGTATACACGGCCGTCATTGCCGCGCCCACCGGAGCCATGACACCGGCAAGCAGCCACAGCGCTCGAATGTAGATGCGCAGAATTCCTGCGATGACGCCGGTCGCAAAAGCCGGCACCGCACCAGCGATCACGGCAATGACGAAGCCGGGGCCGATCAAGAAGTCGACAAAGCCGCGATACGATGTCGGCCTATCGGCCGTCAGGTGCAGGATCGTGAAGAACGCGGCCGTGCCGAGCGGCAAGCCGATGAAACCGAAGAGCAGGCTGCTGGCGACGATCGATGGCAGATGCCGAATCCAGCCCAAGCACTCCTCCCCGGAAGCGATGCAACGATCATCGCGGCCGAGTGTGGCGACACCGCAGCCACGAAAAGGCGAACCTGGGTCGATGACCGGTTAATGATCCACGTCGCGCAGCGTTTCCTTGCGCTTGGCGACGTGGGCTTCGAGCGCTTCCTGGATCGCGGGGTCGATGGGTGGCTGCTCGTAGCGCTCCAGCGCTTGTTGCCAGATGGCGGTGGCGCGCTGGGTGGCGTCCTTGGCGCCGGCGATCTGCCAGCTTTCATAGGCACGCCAGTCGGACAGCAGCGGACGATAGAACGCCGTCTCGTAGCGCTCCAGCGTGTGCGCGGCGCCGAAGAAGTGGCCGCCGGGCGGGACCGAGGCGATGGCGTCGAGCGCGATATCCTCGGGCGCGACGGCGAACGGCTGGATGGTCTCCGCCATCATCTGCAGCATCTCGACATCCAGCACGATCTTCTCGAACGAGGCGGTCAATCCGCCCTCCATCCAGCCGGCGCCGTGATAGACCAGGTTGGCGTGCGCCATGGCGGAGGACCAGATCGACATCTGCGACTCGTAGGCCGCCTGGGCGTCGACCGCGTTGCTGGCGCTGGAGTTGCTGGCGCGGTACGGCATCCTGTAGAAGCGCGCCAGCTGGCCGCAGGCGAGCGTGGCGCGCGCATTCTCCGGCGTGCCGAAGGCGGGCGCGCCGGACTTCATGTCGACATCCGAGGTGAAGGCGCCGTAGACCACCGGCGATCCGGGCTTCGTCAATTGCGAGAGCGTGATGCCGGCGAGCGCCTCGGCATTCTGCTGGGTCAGCGCGGCCGCCAATGAGACCGGCGCCATCGCGCCCATCAGGGTGAAGGGCGTCACCACCACGGCCTGGTTGAACTCCGCCATCGCCATCAAGCCGTCACTCATCGCGGCATCGAAGCGGCGCGGCGAGTTGACCGAGATCACGGTGAGAACGCCGGGATCCTCAGCCATCTGCGCGCGCGTCAGGCCGCGCGAAATCGCCATCATGTCGATGCCGTCGAGCGCGCGCTCCCGCCCGATCGCGGTGCAGTGATAGACGCGGTCGGAATAGAGGATGTTGGCGAGATAGCAATCGAGATGGCGGGTGCGCGCCGGCAGCTCCTGCGGCGCGGTCGGCTGGTTGCCGATGAAATGGATGATGTCGAAGCTCTGCGCCAGCTTGATCAGCGAGACATAGTCGGCGTGGTTGCCGGAGCGGCGGCCATTCACGCAGTCATGGACGTTGGGCGGGCCGGCCACCAGGCTGAAGGAGATGTGGTTGTCGCCGACATTCAGGGCGCGCGCCGGGTTGCGTGGCGTCAGGGTGAACCTCGGCGGCACGGTCTTCAGCGCCTGCAGCACGATCTCGCGCGGGATGCGGGTCAGGCCGCTGTTCACCTCCACCATCGCACCGGCCTTGCGGAAGAGCTCGCAGGCGGCGGCGCCCTGGAACTCGATGCCGATCTCCTCCAGGATTCTGAGCGAAGCGTCGTGGAGCGCCTCGACCTGGTCCTGGGTCAGCGGCGTCACCGGCGGCAGCGCGTTGCGCAGCGGGCCGCGCGCGAGCCATGCGCCGCCCAGCTTGGCGGGCTCGCGGGCACGGCGGGGGCGGCGTTGCATGGCGTTTCCTTCTCAGGGATTGTTGGCGTTGGCGGCAGTGCGCGCGTGAACCGTCCGGCGGCGGTGGCGCACCAGCCAGGCGGCCGACCAGTCCTTGGTCTTTTTCGATTCGGCCAGCAGCCAGTCGCGGAACAGGCGGACAGCCGGCCGTTCGGCGATGTTGGGGCGACACACGAACCAGTTCGAGAAGCCGGTCGGAACGGTCACCGGCACCGGCGTCACCAGCTGGCCAAGCTCGATCTGGTCGGCCAGCAACGGCAAGTCGGCGATGGCAACGCCTAGTCCGGATTCGGCGGCGCGGATCGCAAGATCGATGGTGTCGAAGGTCTGGCCGTGGGCGACATCGAACCGCGCGCCACCCCAGCCTTCCATCCATCGGCGCCAGTCGGAGCGGTCGGCCGTCGGGTGCAGCAGGTTGTGGCGGGCAAAGTCCGCGGCGGAATGGGGCGCGCCCATCTTGCGGGCATAATCGGGGGTGCAGACCGGGACGATCGCCTCTTTCACCAGCTCGACCCAGGTGAATTGCGGCGTCCTGGGCTGCTCGCAGCCGGTGATGCCGCAATCGAAATCCTCCTTGTCCAGCTCGACCCCGTGCCAGGCGGTCGAGACCTCCAGCTTGATGGCGGGATGGGCGCGGCGGAAATCGGCGAGGCGCGGCAGCAGCCAGCGAATGGCCAAGGTGGGGACCGCCTTGACCGTGACCACGTCCTGCGGCCTCTTGAGGTCCGCGACCGCGTAGCCGATCTGGCCGAAGGCGTCGGTCAGGGAATGGGACAGCTTCTGGCCCGCTGCGGTCAGCTCCAGCCCGCGGTGCAGGCGGCGAAACAAGGGCTGCTGCAGGTCCTCCTCAAGCAGGCGGATCTGGCGGCTGATCGCGCCCTGGGTGACGGCGAGCTCGGCCGCGGCGGCCGTGACGCTGCCCAGACGCGCGGCAGCCTCGAAGGCGCGCATCGCGGTCAGAGCCGGCAGGCGGGGCAGTTTTCGCATGATTTCAGGTAAAGCGAATGAGCGCTAACTTGCATTGAGCGCAAGCATCCTCCCCCTAGAATTTGGTGAATACAAGGGGCGAGAGGTCGCTAACCATGACTATTTCTCAATCGTCGTTAAGCCAGGGTTCTGGACCGCGCTGGAGCGGCGCGTGGTTGCGGGCGATCCGGACCATCGGCCGGTGGCGGGAACGGCGCAGGGCGCGGGCGGAGGTGGTCCGGCTCGCGCAGGTCGGCGACTACCTGCTGCGGGATATCGGGATCGACCCGAAGGCCGCCCGGATGAATCCGTCAGAAGCGGCCGAGCGCTTCATGGAGCGGCGGCAGCGGCCTATCGCCTGAAGAGCGCGCCCAGCACACCCCGGACGATTTCGCGCCCGGCCCGGCTGCCGATGGCGCGCGCGGCGCTCTTGGCGAAGGCCTCGCCGACGCTCTCCCGGTTGCTGGTCCGCCGAGGTGCCGGCTCGCGCCGCTCCGGGGTTCGAGGCTCGCCCCACGGGGCTTGCTCCTTCTTGGGCTTCGCCGGCGGCGCGGCGGCTTCGGTCGCCCGCCCCTGCAGGCGCTCGTAGGCCGATTCGCGATCGACGGCCTCCTCATATTTGCCGGCAATCGGGGAGCCCTCGATGACAGCTTGCCGCTCAGCCGGGGTGACGGGTCCGATGCGGGCGCGCGGCGGCGCGATCAAGGCGCGCTCGACCATGCCCGGCGCACCGCCTGGCTCGAGGGTCGAGACCAGGGCTTCACCCACTGCAAGCTCGGTCACCGCCGCGGCGGTGTCAAAGGCGGGGTTGGCGCGGAAGGTCTCGGCCGCCACCTTCACCGCCTTCTGGTCGCGCGGCGTGAAGGCGCGGAGCGCGTGCTGCACCCGGTTTCCGAGTTGACCCAGCACGGTATCCGGCACGTCGATCGGGTTCTGACTGATGAAATAGACGCCGACTCCCTTGGACCGGATCAGGCGCACCACCTGCTCGACCTGGTCGAGCAGCGCCTTGGGCGCTTCGTTGAACAACAGGTGCGCCTCGTCGAAGAAGAAGACCAGGATGGGCCGGTCGCGGTCTCCGACCTCGGGCAACCGCTCGAACAGTTCCGCCAGCATCCACAGCAGGAAGCTGGCATAGAGCCTCGGGCTGCGCATCAACGTGTCGGCAGCCAGCACGTTCACATAGCCCAGCCCCTGCCGGTCCTGGCGCAGGAAGTCGTTGAGATCAAGCGCGGGCTCGCCGAAGAACGCGTCGGCCCCCTGCTGCTCCAGTACCAGCAGCGCGCGTTGGATCGCGCCGACGGTCGCCTTTGTCACGTTGCCGTAGCGCACCGCAAGATCGGCCGCGTTCTCCGCCAGGAACGTCAGCATGGCGCGCAGGTCCTTGAGGTCCAGCAGCAGCAGGCCCTGCTCGTCCGCGACGCGGAAGGCGATGTTGAGCACGCCTTCCTGGGCTTCGCTCAATTCCATCAGGTTGCTGAGTAGCAGCGGCCCCATTTCCGAAACCGTGGTGCGGACGGGGTGGCCCTGCTTGCCGAACAGATCCCAGAAGATCGCCGGGCAGCCCGCGCCGGCATAGTCGGCAATCGCGAGCTTAGCGGCGCGGTCCTTGGCCTTGGGATTGTCGCCGCCGACCTGCGACAGGCCGGCGAGATCGCCTTTGACGTCAGCCAGGAAGACCGGCACCCCGGCCCGGGAGAAGCCCTCGGCGAGCAGTTGCAGGGACACGGTCTTGCCGGTGCCGGTGGCGCCGGCGATCAGGCCATGACGGTTGGCCATCGCGAGACGGAGGGAGACGTCCTTCGCGCCGCGGCCCAGCCAGATTTCGCCCTCGGACATGGGCGCACTATGTCACAGCTGGAAGGATGCCGTGAAGGTGACCTCGTCCCCGCCGGCCTTCTCAACCGCTTCGCGGTAGGCGGACTGGGAGACGTAGGCGCCGAACTTGGGCAGGCGGCCGGCCGGCAGCGGCAGGATGCGTCCGCCGCTGCGCGGCAGGACGTGGAGGAAGCCGCCTTCGCGCCCAATCAGCGGAATGGGTATGCCGCGCCGGCTGAACACCCGTCGATGGGAGGCGGAATGCGACTTCATGGTCGCGTATTCGTCCTCGTCCTTGGAGAAGATGTATTCGTAGGCGGCGACGAACTCCTGCACGAAGTCCCGCTCCACCACCTTCATGTTGGAGATCAGCCAGCAGCGGTCCTCGTAGGTCCAATAGGTGCCGAGGCCGACGAAATCCCCCTCGCGTGTGATGTAGGGATAAAAGGGGAAGGCACGGCACGCAACCGAGCGGTTGTCGCGCTCGCAATGGCGGGCGCCCTTGCACTCGATCGCGGCGCAGGTGTGGTGCAGCTCGTCGACGATCTGGCGGGTGGCGGCATCGTACGGCTTGAAGGTGTGCCAGAGGTCGGTGCGCGACTTCAGGAACTTGAACTCGGCCTTGTCCACCACCGGCACCGCGTGCTTGGTCGAGCAGCAGACCGGCGAGCCGTCGTTCAAGGGAGAGCAGAACTTGCCGCAGTCGTAGCGCGACACCGCGGCCTTGAACTTGTCATAAACCACCGCGAAATCCGCGGGCGTCATTCCCGACGAGGGGCTGGGCAAAACGACCTCCTAGCGCCGCCGATGGCGGGCATTCCTAATATTCATAGAGCGTGAACGCTTTCTAACGTAATATGCCGCGGGATTCACCATCGACTTACACCGATTTTGGTCATGAAGCGCTATTGGGTGATCGGCGGCAACTATGCCGACACCAGATTCGACCGCATGCAAGACGGCGGCTCGGAACAGAAGCACGGTCCGTTCAAGACCTATGAAGAGGCGAAGGCCGAATGGCAACGCCGCGCGTGGGGCTCGGTCGACAATGCCTGCGCGCGTTACCGAATCGAGGAGGACGCGGGCGATCCCTGGTACTGGGTGGTTGGCGGGCCCTACGCCGACTCCAAGTTCAATGAGCCCGCCGCCGGCGGCGGCGAGGAATGGCATGGCCCGTTCAAGTCCTATGATGACGCCAAGATCGAATGGTCGCGCCTGGCCTGGTCCACGGTGGACGACGCCATGTGCCGCTACCGGATCGAAAAGCTCGCTTATGGGGAGCGGCCGCGCAAGGCGCACTAGCTCCCTCTCCCACTGAACCCATCGGACACCTTCCCATGCAACCCGGATCCTTGGCGCTTGAAACGCTCGGTTTCATCGCGGCGATTCTGACGACCCTCAGCTTCCTGCCACAGGCACTGCGCATCCGCCGGCGCCGCTCGGCGGACGATGTCTCCTTCACGATGTACCTGATGATGGTGACGGGCCAGAGCCTGTGGCTGGTCTACGGCATCGTCATCGCCAGCCCATCCATGATCGGCGCCAACGTGGTGGCGATGTCGTTCGTCACCTGGGTGCTGATCATGAAGCTGCGGCACCTGCGCCGCATACGCGACCAAGCCGCGCTCTGCCCGCCGGCGCCGGCGGAGTAGAGACCAGGACCTGTGCCTCTATCATCTGCATCCCTAGGTGCTGACGTGTCCGCTGCTGGCACATTCCGGACACCCGCCGAAATCAGCATACGTCCGCTTGCGGAGGTCAAGCCGCCCCCTTCAGAGCAGCCTCCAACCGCCGTTTTGACCCTTAGCGGACACTATCTACACGCCAAGGATGCCGAGCTTTGAGCCTCGTTAAGACGTCCCAAATGGTCCCATGAATGAACTCAATTACAGACCCGCATTGCGAACCCTAGCTCGGCTTTATTGGGCGTCCGCGCTTTACTTCCTGAAAGTCTATGAGGTTGTCCTCCCCACTCTTGTTGTTCGATCGTGAGATCGAATTGGCAATCGCGCGGGCAAGTTCGGTGAGCTCATAGGGCTCCCTGAGGCAGACAAGCGAGTAGAGGTAGATTGCCTTCGCGCCCGAAGCTGCCTTTGCTTTTCGCGGCAGGTTGGATCATATGGATTCTCTGGGCGGCATTGGAGTTCTCCGCACGTGCTGAAGGTTGACCACCTCACCGTGATAGCCCCAACGCTATTCGAAGGGGTTTTGCATGTCCAAAATTGCCTCGACCTCGAAGTACCTTTCGGGACACGCCACGAATACATGGGCACCCACAATCACCGGCTTCAGCTTGGAAACTCTGTGTATCTGGAGATCGTAGCCTTCGACCCGGAAGGAACAGCGCCTAGCCGGCCGCGTTGGTTCGGTCTCGACAATCAAGAAAAAGTCAGATCGGACTGGAACGAAGGTCGTCGCTTGCGAGGGTGGGTCGCCAACACGCAGTCGATGGATTTTGTTGTTTCAACCCACGGTGCGATCTTCGGCGACAAGATTCCGCTTCCGACCATGAACCCGACTTTCGATTTCACCATCCCCAACGATGGCTCGCTTCCCCTCGACGGGGCTGCCCCCTCGATCATCGACCACCGGGGCGACTCCAGCTACGTGGCCTCGATTCCTGATCTGGGTGCGCGCCTCCGCTTGCTCACCCTCGAACATCCAAACTCGACCGCGATCAAGACGCTTTATCGCGAACTCTCCATTATGCATCCCCTTGTGATCGTCCAGGCCCCCAAAGTCCGCTATCGGGCGCTCATCGAAACACCGACCGGATTGAAAGAGCTAACCTGACCCAGTCACGGGTTCCGGGTCGGTACATGAGTGCTGATCCTAGGCCAAGGTCACAATACCGTTAACGGCGGCCCTTGTTCATTCTGCTAGGGAGAGGCTGCCAACCAGAATACCAGTGAGGGGTACAAGAGCAACGGACCGATCGGCCCTTTCGGCTTTTCATGCAGGGGCGTCGGCGAAACTGACTGGCCCGGAGATGGCTTGGTACTATCAGGTTATCGATCGGTGAAAGCCGTTACGTTTGAGTCACCTGATTCCATCGCGCGTGAAGTCGTTGCCACAGATGTAGATGGTTGGTTGAGCCGAAATGCTCTGCGCTTGTAGATTGTCAGAAGAATGACGAGAAAGCAGCACAACGCATTCAAAAGGTTGATTGCCGCTAGAGGCAGATCGGAAACGTTGTAGGCCGCATAGAGTGCGGTGGAGGCATTCGCTACCGCCCAAAGACCCCACGTCGAATATGCGATCGCCGACGCGCCGTACGGATCAGTTGCCACCCTATAGATTTGCGGGAGGTATGACGCGATGCGCAGGACGTTGAAGATCGTGAACAACCAGTATGAGACATCCGCCATCGTTAGGGTAGTCATGACCCGGTCCTCCAATGGAATCGGACCCGACCCCATGAAGACTCTGTCGTTGAACCAAGCCGCGAGTTTCGAACCCTGAGACATGATGGTGAGATCTGTCACACCCGCTGATCGCAATGAAACCGGCTCCGGACGAGCCGGTACTGGCTTGGTAGGTCAGCTTTCGGAGGTGAAGCGAACCAAGCCCCTAGGTGCTTGAATGTCCGCTTTGACCCAAAACGGACGCTATGAGCTGAGGATGGTGCGGAAGAGGCCGTCGCCCACCCATCGATGGCTGCTGCGAGTACGGTTTTTCGATCGTCGAATGAAACCGTTCCATCGGGCCGCTCTGTCCAGGGTCGGTGGGCAGATCCATACGTCTGTAATTGGTACGAAGCGGCCCTATAACAGGCGAGAGTATCGCAGCTGCCCAGCCGGTTGCGGGTGGGTTTAATTTTGGCGATTATGTAATTCGGAAGCCCGCAAAGTTCTAGGTCTGCGGCTGTTTCGCGTGTGTAGGAGATCAGCGGTGCGGGCTATCCTGTCAGTATTCGCAAGTTGCCTACTCTTCGTCTTCATAGCGAGCGCCACTGAGACGGGAGCGCCCGGCCAACAGGCCATCAAGGAGATTTTGGCGGGCGCGAAGTGGTGGACATTTATCTTTGAGTTTACTCCCGAAAACCTTCCCACCGATCGAGCGAGCAGTACCGAGTTCGAGTTCTTCTGGCGAGGTTCGGAATTTGTAGGTCGGAGCACCAAGTTTGTGGGAGGATCGAACTGCGAGTTCAACTTGAGGATCCGTGACGACGGCTTCGACTTTCAAAGGTGCGGCGGTTTTAGCGAGGCTAGTGTGGCCTCCCTCGACTACTATCCTTACGATAAGACTTATCCCTTCAAGCGCCTGAACGTGCCGCAGAAACTTTGGCTCGCGCCTAAGCCACAGTAATGGAAGGGCGTTCGAGATTCCGCGCCGACCTCAGTTCGGCGTGCCGGAAAGGGCCGAAGCCGCTCGATCCCTGTATTTGGCAAACGCCGCTCCTGGGTAGGTGTCAGCAATCTGCTGATAAATCACGCGTGCCTTGACCTCGCACCCTTCGGAACGCAGCCGGTCAGCCAGCATGAACTTGGAATCGAACATCCAAGGATAGGTTGTTTCAAAGATTTCTCGTGCCTCGTGTTCAGTCACAGGTGGAATTGCATAGTCGTTTATCGGCCTCGGCTCTTGATTTCTGAGCACGATGGCTTCCATTCGCACAATAGCGTCCTGGGACTTCACGATCTCGGGCCCGTCACAACCATCCACCATGATTGCGTAACGTGTGGCTTCATCATGAGCCACGCTGGCGAACCGGAGATCGTCCTGACTCCATCTCTGCATCGACCCGCAGCCGGCAAGGACCAACAGGATCACCAGATTCCCGATAGAATGATTAGCCATTCCAGAGCCAGCCTTTATGCCCTTGATCCACACGCCGACATTCTGACAGCGAGCGGACGTCAATCAAGCCAAATTTATCCGACACAGGCTGGCGGCGTATGCCGGACAATGCGCGATTGTACCGACATCGATGTCCGTTGTTGGCACTTAGCGGACATCAGAGTTGTCATGCTCGCTAGGGATTGCCTTCCAGTCCGCGCGGTTGATTGAGGAAGTATTGCTGGCGATACTCTCGACCGCGCTGCGGGTTGCTGCGACCAGTCGGCGAGCATCGGCCATATAGATTCACACGATGGGCTTTGAATCGCTCGTAGCCTTTTCGCTGGCAGTATCTTCTGGGCGCGCCCTGGCTAACCTGGCCTGTCTCAGCCGTTCGATCGCTGCAGCGCGCTCTGAAAACCTGCTGGCTCGCTCCTTTGCGGCCTCGTCCAGCCTCTGTCCAGGTTTCTTGAGCGCCAAAATTTCCTTTTCGAGGCCATAGAAATTGGATTCCCGCGTCTTCATCCTAGGCTCGGACTGGAATCATGGTGACGACGCAGGCGTGCCAATTGACGTTGCTGGCTGAAGCCCAACCATCGTCCCCTTTTATATCCATCAGATCTCGGGGCGCCGGTAGAGGGGCCGACTTGCTCTCGTTGATCTGAGCCAGCATCTTCGCCGAGCGAAGGATTGCCAGATCGAGGCTTGGTTCTTCGACGTGGCAAGCAGGGACGTCTGGAAACAATGCTCTCCATCCGCCGGCTTCCAGCGGTTGAAAGACGCCTACATAATGTTTCATCACTTCTCATCTGCGCTCAGGAACGAGCGCTCGACCGCAACAGAAGTATTGCGGGTCGCATTTTCCTCAATGTCGGAATCGCCTATGCGGCGAAGTGCGGGGCAAAGTAAAAGAGCTCTTGCGATCGAGCGACCCGCAGTGGGATGACCATAGGGCAGTGGGACTTCGGCGCAAGCTAAAACGACATGGAGGCGCGTTTGCTCGGTATGGCAGCCATCAATCAGGCAGATAGACGCACCAGATCTCGCCTTTGCCTCTCACGAGAATAGCCACATAGGAACATAACGCCTCCTTAGGGCGGGTAAGCGCGCCGAGCTGACCGCGCCTTTATCGTCCGTGGCCGCGATCTTTCAGAGATGCTACATGCGGCCTTGTGAGGTCGATCACACTTTGCCACGCGAAAAGCGCCTATGTCTTTCGCGTCGCCCTGGAGCATCGGACTCGGGCAACCCGTCTCTGACAAGGTAATTTGCGAGGGTCCCCCATTTGGGGGATGCCAGGACACCCGTGCCTCTAGACATTGGACGCCAAGGACTCGGCCGCGATCGTCGCGGTTTGTGACGACAACGAGGTAGAAAACGCTATGAAGCAGTATTGGTGCCACGTCCTCAATAAAGAGGGTCGCGTCAATGCACGCGAGACACTCGAGGGCTCCAACGACAATGAGGCCTTCGGGACAGCGCAGCAATACCTGACGCAGAATCCGGCGATCCGGTCTGTCGAAGTTTGGCTAGAAAACCGATATGTGGGGAAGATCCACAGCCATTAGCCGCGAGCTGAGTAGTCCGCCGCCATGCTGCGGCTGCTCGACGATCCGGGCTTTGTCGTTGCCGCACCGGTCATGTTCAGCGCACGGGGACAGCAACCGCGGACTTGACCTCGCGGCTGAGGCTCACGCCGACTGACTGGCAAGGTGGTGACTCCTCAAAGCTCCGCCCTTAACCGATTTCATAGAGTCAGCTTTTGGCACAAAGCGGACATCGCGTGAGTCTCTTCTCCACCGAAGAACTGGCAGTAGCGGCGTCCATGCTGACCTGCTATTTGCGCCAGGCTCCTCAACTAAGACGACGCGTAAGCGATCCGTAAGCGGCCTCCTGCCAAACATAACTCGTCCTGGTTGCTTCCAGCGAACGGGTGAACAGACAGGAACGAAGTATATCCGCGGGAACCCGCCGCAGCTCCGTCAAGCGGCGCTCGACGAACGCATGTCGCACCTTGATCGGCTCAGGAACCTTGACTGAGACGATCGAGCCGGACGGCGACCGTTGTGGCGTGCTCGAACGCTGCGAATCTCAAAGACCCAACGTCCGCCGCAATGATCGCCATGAGGCCTGTGATCGAACTCACAGGATTCCTCACGGGGAGAGCTTATGTCGTCTTGGCATCGAACGCTCAGGTGGAGGTAGCCGTGGATTGGTATGTTGCGGCCTCGTTTCTGATGGCGACGCTATTCCTCCTCATCACGCCGGGCCCGGTCATGGCGATCGTTGCTCACAACACACTGCGGAACGGAGCGACGGGTGGGCTAATGACCGCGATCGGGATCGAGCTCGGAGAAGTCTGTCTGCTCGGTGTGACGTTCGCTGGCTTGATGATATCCGGCGAACTCCTGCCGGCGCTCTTCCGATGGATTTCGCTTGCCGGCGCTCTTTATCTTGTCTGGCTTGCCGTGAGCACGCTCCGCTCCCGCTACATGCCTTCGCGAAGCGCGCGGTTGACCGGCTCCTCCAAGCCGATCCTTGATGGGCTCACTGTTGCATTCGGCAATCCCACCGCCCTGGTCTTCTATGCCGCCTTCTTCCCGCAATTCATCAACTTCGACCATGCGATCCCACAACAGATACTACAGCTGGGCACACTGTATCTTTGTGCGGCCCTCCTTTTTGATCTTACCTGCGTGCTGGTCTTCACGTGCATACGACTGCCGGCGAGCCTCGCACGGTTTGCAGGTTTCGCCGAGTTGGGGAGCGTGGCCGTCTATCTCACCATCGCGACGGTCACTGTGGTCGGGTTCATGAAAGCTTCGAACTGACCTTCCGCCGAGCCAGATGGACTCGGATCGACCGCCTACCTTTCTCCGCGATCAGATTGTCGGTGTGCCGTAGTTGGCGGCTACTGGCACAAAGCGGACGCCCGGTCCGCGGCGCGCTAGGTCCTGCTTATGCAGGTAGACCGGACTTGGCCGGCTAGGTCAGGACTGAGCAGTCGCCACGCAGATCTATTTACAAGTACTGCTGAATATGTTGCGATCGACGCGGGCCATGCGTATCGCTGCTGAATTGGAAGTTCCGGCTCCCAACACACGCGACCCTCATCACGGGATAGAGATGGTCACGATCCTATGGTCCCTCTGCGGAACCGTTGCGATCGCACTGGCGGCGGTGTGCGGGTGGCTGTGGCTGATCGAACGGCGAGACCGCGCCAGTCTGATGCTCTGCGTCCTCGGCGTAGCGGCGGCCAGTTCCGGTTGGGTTGAACTTGGCTTCCTGCACGCCGCGACACCCGCGGAATACGGAGCATGGCACCGCTGGCATCAAGCTCCGATTTTTCTGGGCTTCATGGCGGTGATGGTCTTTGCTCACGACTACCTCGGAACGGGCAGGGTATGGCTCTTGTGGACGATTGTCTCCATGCGATCGACCGTGCTTGTCCTGAATTTCTTGTTTCCCGTGAGTTTCAATTTCGTAAGCATCGAGAGATTGGAAAGCATGTCGGTGCTGGGCGAAGACATATCCATTGTCGGCGCTGCCGTGCTGCGCCCGCATTGGCAAATGTTTGCGTTGGCCAGCTTGTTCCTGATGATTGCTTATCTCATCGATGCTGCAGCTCGGCGATGGCGCAAGGGCGGGCCGGACGCGAGACGAAAGGCGCTTGCGGTCATCTTGGGCATAGCGCTTCCACTGTTAAGTACGATCGTCTTCACGCACCTGGTATTGTTCGGCGTCGTGCGTGCCCCGCTGTCCAATCTTCCGTGGTTCCTGGGCGCCCTGGTGGTGATGGTTCATGAACTGGGGCGCGATGTCATCTTGGCGAGACGTGCGCGGTTGGAACTGATGGAGCTGCGAGAGCAGCTGGCCCAGGCGGAGCGCGTCAGCGTGCTGGGACAGCTAGCATCTGCGCTGGCGCACGAGTTGATCCAGCCCCTGACCGCGACAGCAGCCAACGTGGGAGCGGCGCGGATGGAACTGGAGAGCGAAGAACCGGACCTCAAAGAACTCCGCGCAATTCTGGACGACGTAGAAAGGGACGATAGTCGCGCCGTCGACATCATCACCAGGATGAGCCGGTTCTCTCGGCGACATGCGATTGATATGCAGCCGCTTGCCTTGGAGGATCTGGTGCAGGACGTTATCTCGCTGATCCAATCTGAAGCGATCAATAACCACGCCGTCCTGGCTTTGGTGATGCAGCCCGGCTTGCCGCGTGTGCTTGGCGATCGTGTGCACCTCTCGCAGGTCTTGCTCAACCTTCTTGTGAACAGCATTCACGCGGTGGAGTCCCGCCCGATCGATGCTAGAGATATTGTCATCGAAGCTCGGGTCGATGACGCGAAGGGCGAAGTCGAATTGGCTGTCCGTGATTCCGGACCTGGAATTCCAGACAATCTCGTCGATGAGGTTTTCAAGCCACTTTTCACGACAAAGTCGAACGGCATGGGGATGGGGTTGGCGCTCTCCCGCACGATTGTCGAGGCGCATGGTGGGCGTCTGTGGACCGACCGCACGAGTCAGCAAGACGGCGCTATTTTCCGGTTTACACTGAAGTGGGCATCGTAGAGCAGACCGTCGCATCCGCTACGCCGATCCCAGCCCGATGACTCTGCCCGCGCTTTGCCGGCGGTTCTCGGACGAACTGACCAGCTCGCCTGGTCTGCTGTCGGAAACAAGCCGGACCTACCACGTACCTATTGCTCCGTCTGCCAATGGCATAAAGCAGACGCCAAGGCCCCAATTGAGGACGAGTCGGCACGCTAGATCGGCGAGCCTAGGCTCAATGGCCACCCTCCACCCATGGCACGCCGGCGTGTCGGAACGCCTCCGCCAGCGCCGGTTCGAGCTCAACCGCTTCCCAGCGGCGTAGCGGATTGAAATGCTCGAAAAGTTCGGGAAGCAAGCGGACACCAAAGCGGTTCACGTGCCGGCTCGCTTTGTAGCCGGTCTTGTGCTGATCGAAGCGGAGGTCGGGGTCGAGCGTGGTCTCGCCGACATAAAGGCCCCACAGGCCGACGCGGCCGGTGTGCTTCAGGAGCACGACATAGAGCGCATGATGGGCGCCCCTGGCACCGGTGGTCGTCGCGCGCAGCTGACGCGCCGCGCGCGCGGCCGTCGGCATCCATTCTGGCTGGTAGAGAGCAGCACGCATCGCACCACGATCGCATAGCGAGCCCGCGTCGGGATAGCGCCGCTTGCTGTGCCCTATGATGGGTTCCAGATCGGCGCTATTTCAGGCGGCGCGATTTCGCGAATTGGTCGAAGGCGACCACCGCGACCAGGATGAGGCCGATGGTGATCTGCTGGACGTAGGGGTTGACGTTCATCAATACCAATCCGTTGATCAGCACGCCGATCAGGATCGACCCGATCACCGTGCCGAAGATCGTGCCGACGCCACCGAAGAGGGAGGTGCCGCCGATCACCACCGCGGCGATGACATTGAGCTCATAGCCCATGCCGGCCACCGCTTCCGACGAGTTCAGGCGCGCCGAGAGCACGAAGCCGGCGAGGCCGGCCAGGAAGCCGATGATCACATAGACCGAGAGCAGTACGCGCTCGACATTGACGCCGGCGAGGCGCGCCGCCTCGCGGTTGCCGCCGACCGCATAGACCTGGCGGCCGTAGCGGGTGTAGCGCAGCACGACGAAGGCGACGGCCGCGATGGCGAGGAAGATAATGACCGGAACCGGCACCGGGCCGATGCGCCCCTGCCCCCACCAGCGATAGGCCTCGTCAAAGCCGCTGATCGGGCCAGAGCCGGAGATCATCAGCGCCATGCCGCGAAAGACCGAGAGGCCGCCGAGTGTCACCACGAAAGGCGGCACCTTCAGCCTGGTAATCGCCGTGCCCTGGATCATGCCGCCCAACACACCGACGGCAATCGCGCCCAGCATGGCGGCGAACCAGCCATACCCCGTCGCCTCCGATTCCGAGAGCGAGAACGAGCTGGCGGCACTGCCCTTGGCAATGAGCGCCGCCGACAGGCCGGCGACCGCGACCAGCGAGCCGACCGAGAGGTCGATGCCGGCGGTCAGGATGACGAAGGTCATACCGACTGCGATCAGCCCTTCGATCGAGATCTGGCGCATCACGTTGAACAGGTTGAGCGGCTTCAAGAAGCGCCCGTCCGTCAGCACGGTGAAGATGACGATCAGCAGCACCAGGCAGACGACCGGTGCATAACGGCTCAGGATCGGAATGATCCGGCTGCGCGCCGATCGGGTTTGCGCACGGGGTTTCTCGGTCACAGCCTCGCTCATATCCGTCCTTCTCCAGCGATTGCGGCCCCCGGTGCGCCCTGCGGCGCCGTCTGCTCGATGGCCATCAGATGCATCAGTGATTCTTCGGTCGCCCGGTCGCCCGGCATGCTGCCGGTGACACGCCCTTCGCGCATGGTGACGATCCGGTCGCTGATCGCCATCACCTCAGGGAGTTCGGAGGAGATCGCGACGATGGCGATGCCGGCGCGCGCCATCATGTCGAGCTGCTGATGTACTTCCGCCTTGGCCGCGATGTCTATGCCCCGCGTCGGCTCGTCCACGATCAGCACCTTCGGCTTCAAGGCGAGCCAGCGCGCCAGCACCACTTTCTGCTGGTTGCCGCCGGAGAGATCGGCGATCTGGATGTCCGGCGAGGCCATGCGGATGTCGAGTGCCTTGCGGAAGCGCTCGACCAGCGCCGTTTCGGCCCGGTCGCTGACGAACCAACGACCCCAGGTCAGGTCCTTGAGGGTGGAAATCGCGAGGTTGTGGCGCACCGCGAGATCGAGGAACAAGGCCTGCTGCTTGCGGTCCTCGGGAACCAGGCCGATGCCGTTCCGGATGGCGTCCACCGGCGAGCGGAGGATGAGCGGCTTGCCGTCGATCTCGATCGAGCCGCGCTTAAAGGGATCGGCGCCGAAGATGGCGCGGGCAAGCTCGGTGCGCCCCGCCCCCATCAGCCCGGCGAGGCCAAGAATCTCTCCGGCGCGCACGTCGATGCTGACATCCTTCAGCAGGGTGGCGTGGGGATTGGTGGGGTCGCGGTCGCGGGAGATGCCCTGCGCCTTCATCACGATCGGGCCGGTCGTGCGATGGCCGCCGAGCCGGGTGAAGAGCTGGGTGCTCGACCGCCCAACCATCATCTTCACGAAATCGTCGATCTTCAACTCGCCCACGTTGCCGCCACCGACCCTCTTACCGTCACGCAAGACCGTGACCCGGTCGCAGATCTGCTCCACCTCATGTAGGCGATGGGTGACATAGATGATGGAGAGACCGCGCGCCTTCAGGTCGGCGACGATGCGGAACAGGCCCTCGACTTCGCGCTCCGTCAGCGCGGCGGTCGGCTCGTCCATGACGATGATTCGTGAATCTCTCGAGAGGGCGCGGGCGATTTCCACCATCTGCTGCTCGCCGACCGAGAGGTCGCTGACCGGCATCATCGGGTCAAGGTCGAGATTGAGGTGTTGCAGCACCTTCTCCGTCTCGTCGCGCATCCGCGACCAGGAGACGAACGCGCCCGTGCCCGGCTCGCGGCCGAGAAACATGTTCTCCGCGACCGTCATGGTCGGGATCAGGTTGAACTCCTGGTAGATCGTGACGATGCCGTGCTTTTGCGCATCGAGCGGGGTTTTCAGCTCCAGCGGCTTGCCGCCGAGCATGATGGAGCCGGCATCCGGCCGATAGGCACCGGACAGGATCTTCAGCAAGGTGGATTTGCCGGCGCCGTTCTCGCCCAGGAGACCGTGGGTCTCGCCAGGCAGAATCTCCAGCGACACATCGTCCAGCGCCAACACGCCCGGAAAGCGCTTGGTGATGTGCTCCATCCGGAGCAGGGGCTCGCTCATGCGGTGTCTCTCACCGGAAAAAGCCCGGCGGATGGATCGCCCATCCGCCGGGACCTGCAGTCGATCAGGACTACTGGATCTCGCCGAGGCGTTCGGCCTTGTCGAGATTGTCCTTGGTGATGGTGATCGGGGTCAGCAGCTCAACCTTCGGCTCCGGCTTGGTGCCGTCCTTCAGGAAGGCGACGAGCTTGTCCACGGCCTTCGAGCTCTGCAGGCCGGGGAACTGCTCGACCGTCGCGGTCAGGCTGCCGTCCTTCACCCGGGCCAGAGCCTCCGGCAGGGCGTCAAACCCGATCAGCGCGATCTTGCCGCCGAGGTTGTGCGCCTTCACCGCTTCCATGGCGCCGAGGATCATGTCGTCATTGGCGGCGACGATGACGTCCGGTGGAGTCTGCATGCCGGCCAGCGCCGCTTCCGTCACCGAAAGGCCTTTCACGCGATCGAACTCGGCGGTCTGCTCGAACACGATCTCGTACTTGTCCTTGTGCTGGTCGAGGATGTTGTGCAGGCCCTTGTTGCGGTCGATGGCGGGGCCGGCACCGGGCTGGCCCTGCAGGTTCATGATCTTCGCGCCGTTCGGGAACAGCTTCATGATCAGCTCGGCCTGCGCCTCGCCGCCCTTGGAATTGTCAGCCCCGACATGGCCGAGCAGGTCGGGCACCTTGGTGACGTATCGGTCGATGGTGACGACCGGGATCTTGGCGTCGACCGCCTCCTGCAGCGCCGGCGCCATGGCATCGACTTCGTTCGGGCTGATGACGATGCCGTTGACACCGCGGGAGATCGCGGCCTCGACGTCCGCGGTCTGCTTGGTCGAGCTGACCTGTCCGTCGCCAACAATGACCTCGACGCCGAGCTTTTCGCCCTCGGCCTTGATCTGATTCATCATGTGAACGAAGAACGGAAACTTGAGGCCGGGCACCGAGCCTAGGATGACGAGCTTGTCTTCGGCCGAACTCGGGCCGGCCATGATCCCGCCGAGCGCGAGAGCAGAAACGGCAACCACTGCGACCCGCAGGGCGCCGCCGAACTTACGCGACATTCCGAACATCTTGATTCCTCCCATGTCATCTTGTTAGTTGAATCGATTTGCGAGGCGGACTGTTGGCCTCCGCGAAACTCATAGTGCATGCAGTGAACAGGCGCCGCATCTTTGATTGCCGCGAACTGTGCGTCAAGCACCTGCCTCTTGCCGCACTGCGGTAGTCACGGCGCACGAATGGTTCGTGCTGGTTCGCGAAGACGGATCGAGAAAAAACGCAGGACGGCGAGGACCTCCGCCAGCGAGCGATGTGGCGTCGGCCCAGTCAACCTGCTCAAGCCGATGCATGGTCGGGGTAGCCGAGAGGAGATGGACACTGATACGATGATCGCCTCTCTCGGTACAGTCGGAGGAAGTGTCATGATGCGGAAACTCATGTCAGGTCTGGTCGTCGCGTGTCTGGTTGCCGGCATGGCCGGCGTCGCCATTGCGGGCTGGGATCCGGCCAACGAACAGCGGGCGCTCGATACAATTGCGACGTTCAAGAAGACGGATCCGAGCATCGACACCTTCTTCAAGGAGGCTCATGGCTACGTCGTCTTTCCAGAGATTACCAAGGGCGCCATCGGCATCGGTGGTGCTGCCGGCGATGGCACCGTCTTCGAGCGCGGCACCGCCATCGGCTCCAGCAGCGTGACGCAGGTCACCATCGGCCTACAACTCGGCGGCCAGACCTACAGCGAGGTCATATTCTTCAAGGACAAGGCGGCGCTCGATAACTTCAAGCGCGGCGACTACGAGGTTGCGGCGGGTGCGTCTGCGGTCGCTCTCAAAGAGGGCGTCTCGAAGACCGCCGACTACGAGATGGGCATCGCCATCTTCACCATGGGCACGGGCGGCTTGATGTTTGAGGCGAGCATTGGCGGTCAGAAGTTCAGCTTCGAGCCGAAGTAGCCGCATCGAGCGATCGCAGGCCGCGCGCCAGCGGCGCGGGCCGCGGCTTCGAGCGGCGCGTCGGTAGCGCCCTCGGCTGCTTCGCGGTTCAGGAAGCCCTAGCCGACTCGCCCTGCCGCGGGAAGGGCGCCGGGCAGCCGACCGGAAAGCGCTGGAAGTAGTCCTGTTGCTCGGGGGCTTCCTCCCAGAAACGGCCGGCTTTGCTGACGCGGGTCGCAACCTTGCCGGGCCAATAGCCGGCTGCGTCGCGGATGGTCTGCTCGGCGATGACACGCTGCTGCTCGCTCGTGTGGAAGATCTCAGAGCGGTAGCCGATTCCTAGGACGTCCTCGCCGATATCGGCGCGGTGGACCATGAAGAAATACTCGAGCAGCTCCCGGTAGGAGAGGCGCTCCGGATCGAAGGTGACCTCGACCACCTCGGCATGACCGACGTTGTTCTCCTGGGTCGGGTTCTCATTCTCCCCGCCCATCCAGCCCACGCGGGTGGAGATGACCCCGTGGCGGCCGCGAAGCAGCTGCTGCATGGTCCAGAAGCAGCCCCCGGCGAGGACCGCGCGCTCGGCTTTCTCGCTCATCTCGTGCTCCTTCCTTGGAGTTCCGCTGATGCTACTTCCAGAGGGCCCGCCGATCAATCGCCCGCCGCCAAGGCACGCCAATATCCTAAAGCTCTCGCGGCGTGACGGCGATCACGGAAGACGGTGATATCAGCGGGCGCGGTTGTGTGATCCGTCACAGCCCGCGCGCTCGACTTTGGCAAATCGATCACCCACACTCCAAATGAACGGCCGAACCCCGACCGGTTCGACCAGGCGGCATTGTTTCTGCCAAATCGCGAGTTTGCGTGCGGTCCGCTCGTGCGGATCAAAGTGGGTCGATTTTCGACGACGGCATTGTGGGGACTTTTGGTTCGGCGGCCAGCGTGCGCGGCGCTGCCGATTCGCATTCGAAGAGGAATTCCATGCCGATCCAGAACGGAACTGCGGGCAACGATACGCTGACCGGCGGCGCTCTGAACGACATCCTGAATGGCCTGGGCGGGAACGATCTCCTTATCGGCGCCGGCGATAACGACAAGCTGGACGGGGCCGCCGGCAACGACACGATGATTGGCGGCACCCATAACGACACGCTGCTTGGTGGTGCAGGCAACGACTCGCTGGACGGCGAGGCGGGCGACGACAAGCTGACCGGCGCCGCGGGCAACGACACCTACATTAGCGTGGATGCCAGCGACGAGATCATCGAGCTCGCCAGCGGCGGAACCGACACGATCGTTACCGAGTCAGACAACCTGAGCCTTGCGGACTTCGACTATGTCGAAGTCCTCAAGCTAGGCACCTTCGGCGGCGCCTTGAGCGCATCCGGTAGCGATCGATCGGACACGCTGGTCGGCAACATGTCCACGAACGGCCTCACCGGCGGCAAGGGCAACGATACCCTCGATGGCGGCGGCGGCGGCGACACGCTCAAGGGCGGACTGAACAACGACACCTACTACGTCGACACCTTCGCCGACCAGGTCGCCGAGGTCGCCGGGCAGGGCAAGGATACGGTCATCGCCAGCGACGACTACACCCTCACCGCCGGGCAGGAGATCGAGGTTCTGACGCTCACAGGCACCGTCGCGATTAATGGCAATGGCAATGCGTTCGACAACCTGATCAACGGAAACACGCGTGAAAATGTTCTCGACGGTGGCGGCGGCAACGACACGCTGAACGGCGGCGATGGCGACGACACGCTTGGCGGCGCCGGCAACGATGTCATGAATGGCGGAAAGGGTTCGGATACCTACTATGTGACCGGCCTTGGCGACAAGGTGACCGAGGCCGGGTTTGGTTTTGATCGGGTCTACTCGACCCTGGCCAGCTTCACGCTCGGCGCCAACGTCGATGGGCTCAACCTGCTGGGCGGCGCCGTCAACGGAACCGGCAACGCTCTCAATAATTTCATCGAGGGCAACAGTCTCGACAACACGCTGGATGGTGCTGGCGGCAATGACGATCTCGAGGGCGGCGACGGAAACGACTCGCTGCTCGGCGGCGCCGGCAACGACACGCTGACCGGCGATTCCGGCCAGAACACGCTGGTCGGCGGCGCCGGCAACGATGCCTACGAGGTCAGCGCACCGGACGACAAGGTCGTCGAAACGGCCGGCGGCGGCACGGATACCGTCCGGTCTTATGTGACCACATACACGCTTCCCGACAACGTGGAGAGCCTGACGTTGCACGATAGTGCGCTCGACGGGTACGGCAACGCTCTCAACAACTATATCTCCGCCAACGGCAACGCCAATCTCCTGTTCGGGGGCGGGGGCAACGATGACATGAACGGCTCCTTCGGCCTGGACGACCTGTATGGCGATGCCGGCAATGACACGCTGGATGGCGGAGACGGCGCCGATAACCTGTTCGGCGGCAAGGGCAACGACACCTACTACGTGGACGATGCCGGCGACACGGTCTCGGAATTGGTCGGCGAGGGCAAGGACACGGTTTTCGCCGCGACGTCCTTCACGCTGGACGTGGACCAGGAGATCGAGGTCCTGAACCTGAAATGGGATGCCGACTACGACGCCACCGGCAACAACCTTGCCAACATCATCAACGGTAACAGCGGAGAGAATTTCCTCAAAGGCGGTGGCGCCAACGACACCTTGAACGGCGGAGACGGCGACGACTCCCTCGACGGCGGGACCGGCAACGATGTCCTGACCGGCGGCAAGGGCAACGACGAATACACCGTCAACAACGCCAAGGACAAGCTGACGGAGGCGGCCGGCCAGGGCCTCGACACGGTCTGGCTGGCGGCCGCGGACTATACGCTCGCGGCCAACATCGAACGGGTGTTCCTCACCGTCGGCGGCGGGAACGCGACCGGCAACACGCTCGAAAACATCATGGAAGGCAACAGCGTCGGCAATAAGCTTGACGGCGGCGGCAGCAACGACGACATCAGTGGCAGCGCCGGCGACGACACGCTGCTCGGCGGCGCCGGCAATGACTGGCTCGACGGCGGGTCAGACGACGATGAGATGACTGGCGGCGCGGGCAACGACCAGTACATCGTCGACAACGCGTCCGACAAGGTGACGGAACTCGCGGGCGGCGGCACCGACACCGTTTTCTCGTCCATCAGCCTCGTCCTCGCGGCGAATGTCGAGAACATGACATTCACCGGCTCGGCCGATATCGCCGGCATCGGCAACCAGCTGTCGAACGTGATGACAGGCAATGACGGCAAGAACAACCTCTTCGGCGATGACGGCAGCGACACCCTCGATGGCGGTGCGGACGCCGACAGCTTGTTCGGCGGCAAGGGGAATGACGTCTACGTCGTGGATAATGCCTCGGACGTCGTGGTCGAGGCGGCCGGCGACGGCAAGGATACCGTCAAGAGCTCGGTGACGTTCAACTTCAATGATAGCGTCGAGATCGAGACCGTCATCCTCAACTCCGCCGGCGCCATCGGCTCGGTGGCCAACAACTTCGCCAACGTCATCACCATGGTAGGGAGCGGTGCGGCCACCATCAACGGCAACGATGGCAATGATACGCTGACCGGGGGCATCGGCAAGGACACCCTGCTCGGCGGCAACGAGAACGATGTCATCGGCGGCGGTGACGGCAACGACTCCCTTCAGGGCGGCGACGGCAACGACAAGCTCACCGGTGGCGACGGCAACGACAAGCTCGACGGCGGCGCCGGCAAGGACGCGATGGCGGGCGGCGGTGGGGACGACACCTACATCGTCGCCGACGTCGGTGACCTGGTCACCGAAGCGGCCAAGCAAGGCTTCGATTCCGTCACATCCACCCTCGCCAGCTACACGCTGACCGCCAATGTCGAGGAGTTGGTGCTGGGGGTTGGCGCCCTCAACGGCACGGGCAACGCGCTCGACAACAGCTTCTTCGGCAACGGCCTGGACAACAAGATCGACGGCGCCGGCGCCAACGATTTCCTCTATGGCGGTGACGGCAACGATTCAATTCTGGGCGGTCTCGGCGACGACTTTCTGACCGGCGAGGCCGGAGACGACACGCTGAAAGGCGGCGCCGGCAACGACTTCCTGACCGGAAACGAGGGCGATGACGTGATGTACGGCGACGCCGGCGCGGACGGCTTCGTTTACCGGATCTCGGATGAGGGCGATTTCGATGCCCTCGGCAGCGACACGATCAACGGTTTCCAGAGCGGGATCGACAAGATCGAGCTGACCGACCTGCTTGACGAATTCGCGATCGACCCGGCGAGTGCTTTCGCAAATGGCTACGTACTCCTGACCAAAATGGGGGACGATACCCTGGTCCGGTTCGACAAGGATGGCTTCGGCGGCTCGGCGGCCGTGACCTTGGCCACGGTCATCGATTCCAAGGTGGCGACGACCGACCTGTTGCTCGACCAGTCTTATTCTGCGTAGCGGTGAAGGCCGATATTAGCGGCACCGCCGATGAGTCGTTTCCATCGGTGACGCGGCGATTGCTAAGAGCCCTGGGAGCGGGCGTTCACCGCGTGCGACGGCCGGCCACGACACGACGGGCTTTGACAGGAGCGACCGGCAGCATCACCGTGATCCGCGTGCCTTGACCGAGCTCGCTCTCGATCACGAAGCGCCCGCCATGCAGCTCGGTCAGCGATCGCGCGATGGGAAGCCCGAGACCGGTGCCGACCTGCTTCTTGTTGAAGGCGTTGGCGACCTGGCCAAAGGGCTTGATTGCCTGGGCGATGTTCTCGGCCGACATCCCGATGCCGGTGTCCTTCACCTCGATGCAAATCATGTCGCCATCCGCGAACGCCTTCACCTTCACCGAGCCGCCGCCGGGCGTGTATTTGACGGCGTTGGTCAGGAGGTTGAGCAGGATCTGCTTGGCCGCCAGCAAGTCGATCTGCAATGGCTGCACATTGCCGATGACCGCGTACTCAAGCTCGACGTCGGCGTCGCGCGCGCGACCGGCCACCAGGCTCGCGCATTCCTCGATCAGCTTGTCCGCCTCGTAGCTCTCAAGATCAAGATCGCGCTTGCCGGCCTCGATCTTGGAAATATCGAGAATGTCATTGATGGTCGACAACAGGAGCTTGCCGCTGCTGTGGATGTCGGCGAGATAGTTTGCGTGCTTGGGGGAGCTTCCGGACACATTCAATTGCATCATGATGAGCTCGGCAAATCCAATGATGGCATTGAGCGGCGTCCGCAGCTCGTGGGTCATGTGTGCGAGAAAATCGCTCTTGGAGCGATTGGCAAGCTCGGCGTGGTTCTTGGCTTCCTTCAACTCGCGGGTCCGCTGCTCGACCAGGCGCTCGAGTTCCTGGCGGGAGCGTTCGACGGTTTCCATCCGCACTTGCTCGACCTTGACCTGCATTTCCATCCTGGCGACGCGCCGCGTGAGGTCGGCTCGCCGCAGATCGGTGTCGATGCGGTGGTATGCCTCGAAATGATAGAGCGCCTGGGCGGGGTCACCCTTCTGCTTGAAGAGGCGGACGAGCTCGCCGTGACACTCGCCGGCCAGCTTCTTGATGCCCGATTTCTCCGCCTGGGCGAGCGCCCGCGTCAGCCATTCTTCCGCGGTTTCCATATCGCCGCGAATCATCATCGCGCGACCGCAATTGATGGATCCTACCGTGAGATCATAGGGGTCATCGGCAAGCGGCGAGATCGCGCGGAAAGCCGCGATCGCCGCATCGAACCGATCCACGTCTCCGAGACGGGCCGCACACGTCGCAATGATGCCCTGGCATGCCGCCGCGACGTTCCTGTTTCCGATGTGCTCGGCCCGCACGAGCGCCCGGTCGGCAGCCACCGCGGCCTGTTCGACACTCTCCAGCGCCAAGAGATTCTGGGCGCGCGCCGCATCCAGCACCAGCCATTGGTAGTCGGCATCGGCTCCGGACAACGTATTCAGCCGGGTTTCGACGCTTTCGAGGATCGAGAGCGCATCGGAGAACTGCCCGCGTTCATTGAAGATGAAGGCCGAGTCCATGACGGCGCTGCAATAGTTCATCTGATCGCCACAGGCATCGAAGAGCGCAAGCGCCTCTTCGTTGGCATCGAGCGCTTCTTGCAGTTCGCCGAGGTCAAGGTAGGTGGCGGCCTTGGTCTTGATCGCCAGTCCGGCGGAGGATCGATCGCCGGCGTCCAGGAAGATCGCGGGAAGGCCTTCGAGCGTGGCCTTGGCTTCCGCGTATTCGCCGAGGAGCCTCAGGCTCCGGGCTCGCTCCAGCCGACAGAGCGCGCCTTCGTAGGCCAGATTGTCGAGACTCGCGACTTCGATGCCTTGATTGGCCAACGCCAGCGAGCGCGCGAGATCGTATCTCCCGACATGGTCAGCCAGCTCCCGCAGAGCCCGACACCGCGCTGCTGGCTCACGCGCGGCTTCAAGCTTTTTCCATAGCGCAGCTTCCTGCGGATGAGGCCCAGACATCATTGAGGATTGCTTCGCTTCAAGGGAATGATGACTGCCGACCAGCTCTCGGCGCGCCAACACCCCGGTTCGCGGTTCGATGGCACCGGCAAGGTCACCGGTGCCATCGACCTTCACGAGAAATCGCCCTTAACGGCCGGACCTCTGGGTGGAGAAATCGCCGCCCCACGCCAACTGCGTGTAGCCGTCGCTGTCAGCCCGCGTACCGCGATCCGCAGAGACCTGCGCGGTCTCGGTCGGTGCCACAGCGGCCAGTGCTACAACCGCTGCCACCAAGCCAGCGACTGCCAACAAACGCATATTTTTCGCCATACTCTCAGCCCTCCATAAGCCCCAAGCCCCCAATATCGCCGGGTTGGTCGTAGCCTTTCCCGAGCGACTAACGAGTCTGTGACTGAGAGTGTTTACAAAGTGTAAACGCAATTGGTTAAAACTGTTCATAACTCTCGCTCGAATTGGCATCGAAGTTTGAATCGCTGGCGAGAAGGACGCTTGTCCTGCGTGCGAGGCGATGCGTCCTATCAAACGGCCCTCGGAAGCGCGGTGACCTATTCCTCGGGCTCGGTGGTGAACATCAGCGGATAGCCCTTGGCGCGGCCGGCCTCGGTCGCGCGCGTCGCCTTGGTCTCGGCGACATCGCGGGTGAACACCGCGACCACGCAGGCACCTTTCTTGTGCGCGGTGATCATGACGTTGAAGGCCTGGTCCTCCGTCATGCGGAATTCGCCCTTCAGCACCGCGACCACGAACTCGCGCGGCGTGTAGTCGTCGTTCAGCAAAATGACCTTGTGCAGGCGCGGCCGCTCGACCTTCGGCTCGATCTCGGTGCCTGGGGTGACGACGGTATCGCTCATCGGAGGACTGACTCCGGAAATGCGGCGTTCTCACGCACTAACGGACAAAGGCTAGGTCCGTTGCTTTGGAAAGTCACGGGGGGTCGTTAAGCATAGGTCTTCCTTGACTGCTGCTGCAGTTTTCTCTAATTTCTGTCATGACAGAAATATCTGAAAGTACAGCATTCGCTGGAGGCCGACATGAAGCTCACGCCTGTCATGGAGCGCTACATCCTACACTGGGGCGAAATGGGGGCCCGCTGGGGGGTCAACCGGTCGATCGCCCAGATCCACGCCTTGCTGTTCCTGTCGCCGCGCCCGCTCACCGCCGAGGACATCTCGGACACGCTCACCATCGCGCGCTCCAACGTCTCCACCAGCCTCAAGGAGTTGCAGTCGCTGAACCTGGTCGCCGTCACGCACGCGATGGGCGACCGGCGCGATCATTTCGAGGCGGAGAAGGACCCCTGGCAGATCGCCTTTCGCGTGGTCGAGGCGCGCAAGCGGCGCGAGATCGACCCGACCCTCAGCATGCTGCGGCAGTGCCTGATCGATGCGCGATCGGAGGGTGCCGAAGATCCGGAGGTGGTCGAGCGCATCGAGAGCATGGTCGAGTTCGTGCAGGCTTCCAACGCCTGGTACGAGGAAGTCCGCCGCCTTCCGCAAGCCATTCTGGTGAAATTGTTGAAGCTGGGCGCCAAGGTCGCGCGCCTCATCCCTTCCCGCACTTGATCAACCATATTGGGGTGCCTCATGTCTGTCGCTCTGTGGCTGCTGGCGGCTCAGGGACTCCTGGGCGGCATCGACAATCTCTGGAACCACGAATGGCGCGCCAAGCTGCCGTCGACTCCGACGGCGCGGCGCGAGCTGCAACTGCACGCCGGGCGCGGCCTGATCTACGGGCCGGTGTTCCTGGCCTTTGCGTGGGCCGAGCTGCGCGGGCTGTTCGCGATGGCGCTGCTTGCGATCCTCGCGATCGAGCTGCTCATCACGCTGGCGGACTTCGTGGAAGAGGATCGCTCGCGCGGCCTGAGCCCGCAGGAGCGCGTGCTGCATGGGCTGCTGACGCTGAATTACGGCGCGTTCCTGGCGTTCATCCTGCCGGCCCTGGCGGCGCAAGCGGCGATGCCGAGCGCGGTCTTCGCTGTCGATCACGGCTGGATGTCGTGGCTGCTGACGCTCTATGCCGTCGGCTCGAGCGGGTTCGGCATGCGCGAGGCGCTGGCGGCGCGACGGCTGGGCAAGGCCGCGCAGGCGCCGATCATCGAGCCACGCCCCAACCCGCGGCCGCAGACCATCCTGGTGACGGGCGGAACGGGCTTCATCGGCACCGCTCTGGTGCGGCGGCTGATCGAGCGCGGCGACAAGGTCTATGTGATCGCGCGCTCGCCGGCCAAGGCCGAGCGGCTGTTCGGCAACCAGGTGCTGATCGCGCCGTCGCTGCAAGCCTTGCCGGAGACGGTGAAGATCGACGCCATGGTTAACCTGGCCGGCGCGCCGGTGTTCGGGCGGCCGTGGACCGATGCGCGCAAGGTTGCGCTGGCGCGGAGCCGCATCGACACCACGCGCGCTCTGGTCGACTGGGTCGCGGATCATGCGGTGAAGCCGCGGTTGCTGGTCAGCGCCTCGGCGGTCGGCTGGTACGGCACCGAGCACGGCGACCGCGCGCTGACCGAGACCATGATGGCCGGACTCGACTTCCCCGCCATGCTGTGCGCCGCCTGCGAGAAGGAGGCGAAGCGCGCCGAGAAGCTGGAGCTGCGGGTGGCTCGGCTGCGCATCGGACTGGTGCTTGGCCGCGATGGCGGCCTGCTGAAGCCGATGATGCGCGCGTTCAAGCTCGGCCTGGGCGGGCGGTTCGGCAGCGGCACGCAGTGGATGTCGTGGATCCATCTCGAGGACCTGCTCGCGCTCATCATCCGGGCGATCGACGATCCGACCTTCGCCGGCGCCATCAACGCGGTCGCGCCGCAGCCGGTGACCAACGCGGAGTTCACCCGCACGCTGGCGGCGGCGCTGCATCGGCCGGCGATCCTGCATGCGCCCGCCTTCGCGCTGCGGCTGGTGCTGGGCGAGATGGCAACCTTGCTGCTGGACGGCCAGCGCGTGGCGCCGGAGCGGGCCGACCAGCTTGGCTTCCAGTTCTGCTATCGCGTGCTCGACGCCGCGCTGGCGGACATCGCCAGACGAGATTTGGGCGGAAAATCGGGGGCTCACCATGACCATCCTGTCGGACTTCGCACCGCCGCGCGATAGGCGGCTGCTCAAGGGCCTGATGGGCCGCAGCTTCGAGCGGCTCGGCGGCGCGGTGCGCGACCTGCACGGCATCGAGCAGATCGGATACTGGCGCGGCCTCGCCCAGGTGACGCGCGGCACCACTCTGCTCTCGCGGCTGGTCGGCTGGTTCTTCCACTTCCCGCCGGCTGGCTTCTATCCGCGCATGTCGGTGACGGTGCTGCGCGACCGCGTGGGCGAGGTGTGGATGCGCGGCTTCGGCGGACATGACATCAAGACCCGCCTGCTGCCGACCGCGCCCGGCGCACGCATCGTGCGCGAGAGCTTCGGGCTGGTGGAATTCGACCTCAAGACCGGCGTCAAGGACGGCGCGCTCACCCTCGACGTCGTCGGCATGCGCACGCTCGGCATCCCGACGCCGCGCCTGCTGTGGCCGCATCTCAGGGCCGAGGAGACGCAGGAGGACGGCTGGTTCCGCTTCGACATCAGGATCGACCTGCCCTGGCGTGCGCCGCTGATCCACTATCTCGGCTGGCTCGAAGGCAGCGCGGCGGCGGCGAAGCGGATGATTTAAAGCGGCGCGGTGGCGGCGATCAGTTCGTTGATCCAGGTGCTGCCCTGAACATCTGGCGGGTACTCGGCACGATACTGCACGATCCAAGAACCACCCGCGCCACACAGAACATAGACCTCCAACCGCAACGGCCGGAAGGCGCCATCCACGAATCTCTCCGAGTCATAGGCGGCCGCACGGCCGGTCTCCATGCCCGCAAATAGGGGGGTAAGGTTCCGCCAGGATTCAATGCGCTTCGTCGATCGGCGCGGACGATCTTCATCTTTTGCTATCCGATCGATCCTCGTGTCGCAGGCTTCACCAGCGGGTCTGAGCACACTGCCGGAGAAGTGGACTCGTACTTCGCCAGGCTCGGATGCGACATAAAGAGCAATAACGTCTTGCATCTCGCCCAGGTGTTCGCGCATTCGATGGAACCGGCCGGCCTGCTGAAGCAGACGAATACCGGAGCGATGAACGAGCGTCTTGTCACTCTCGCTCTTCCAGACCCGCTCGAACTGTGGTGGCGCGGCGGGTTGGGAGCAAGCGGACAAGTAGAAGGCGAGAGCGGCATACACAGCCGGTCGCAGCGACACCCCCATGCATCGGCCCTCATATTTGACACCCGAGCCACTACACTATCGCGCCGCAATGGCCGCTCATAACGCATTGACGCAGATGTGATCTAGGACTGCGGCGCGGTGGCGGCGATCAGTTCATTGATCCAGCCGCTGCCGTCGACATCGCGCGGGTAGTCGGCGCGGTACTCGACGATCCACGAGCCGCCCGCGCCGCACAGGATGTAGATTTCCGAGCGCATCGGCGTGTCGGAGCCTTCCGCCTTCGAATCGTAGACGGCTGCCCGGCCGGTTTCCATGCCCGCGAAGAGCGGAGCAAGGTCGGTCCTTGGCCCGAGGCGTTGCACGAACTCGGCACCGTTATCGACGCGCTCCGCCCTGCGGCCGACGATCGCGTCGCACGGCTCGTTGACCGATTCCGGCAGGCCGGAGAAATAGACCCGCACGCCTCCCGGCTCCGACCCCACGGCATAGAGCACGACCAGATCCTGCCGCGCGCCCTCATACTTGTTGATGAAATGAAACCGGCCCGCTTGCCGAGGCGCCCGTATGCCGGAGGGGTTGTGAATGACGGTGCCGCCGTCCTCGATCAGCCAGATGGCGTTCGACTTGGATGGAGCCTGCGCGTGCTCGCATGCTGTCAGGCACGTGACCAGTCCGGCCACCAGGCCAAGCGGCAAAGACACCCTCATCTATGAACCCCCGACGCGTGGACAGCGAAGCGATTTTAACGCGTCACGATGGCAACGCCTAGCGCCGTGCTATTGCCGGCTCCTGTCAGGTATCGACCCGTCGCAGCGTCATGATCGACACGATCGTTGCTCTATTGCCTCCGAGGTAGTCATGCCGAATGATGCGAGCTTTGCCGATCAGCTGAAGACCTGGCGCGGGCGGCGCGGCTTGGCCCAGCTCGCGCTGGCCGGGCGCGCGAACATTTCGCAGCGGCACTTGAGCTTCCTCGAACTCGGCCGCGCGTCGCCGAGCCGCGAGATGGTGGACCGCCTGGCCGGCGCGCTCGATCTCCCGCTGCGGCAGCACAATGCGCTGCTGCTCGCCGCCGGATTCGCGCCGGAGTGGCAGCAGCGCGACCTGGCAGCGCCCGACTTGGCCGAGGTGACGCGGGCCCTCGACTACATCCTGGCGCAGCAGGAGCCGTATCCGGCGGTGGTGGTCGACCGGCACTGGAACCTGCTGCGCGCCAATGCGGGCGCCGGGCGGCTGGTGGAGTTCCTGGTCGGGCCGATCGCGCCCGGCACGGCGATCAATCTCGCCGATGCGCTGGTGGCGCCCGACGTGTTGCGGCCATATATCGTCAACTGGACCCAGGTGGTGCGCCACTTCATCCGCAGCGTCGAAGCCGATGCGCGGGCGGACGGACTGCCGGAGACCGCGGCACTGCTCGACCGGCTGACCGCCTATTACGGCGTGCGGACGGCGCTGAACCAGCCCTCGAACGGCGCCGATGGCGGACCGGTGCTTGCCATGCATTTCCAGAAACAGGGCACGGCGCTGCGCCTCTTCACCACCATCGCCACCCTCGGCACACCCCAGGACGTCACGCTCCAGGAGCTGCGCATCGAGAGCTTTTTCCCGATAGACGACGCGACCGCGACACTGCTGCGCAGCTGGGCGCGCGGGGCTACCAGAACACCGGAACGAGCGAGAGCACCAGCAGCCCAGCCATCGACCAATTGAAAAGCCGGCGAATGCGCGGATTGCCCAGGTAGCGCCCGATGACGGTGCCGCACGCGGCCCACATCACGACCGAGATCAGGCAGGTCGCTGCATTCACAGCGGCGATCACCGAGGTCTGCCACACGGCATTGGCGCCGATCGTGGTGTAGGCCGAGATGGCGCCGATGGCGAATATCCATCCCTTTGGGTTGACGCACTGGAACAGAGCGGCTTCGACAAAGCCGATCGGCTTCGCGCGTGCGGTGCCGCCGCCAGACCCGCTCGCCGTCGCGATCCGCCAGGCAAGATAAAGCAGGTAGGCACCGCCCAGATATTTGAGCGCGAGGTGGAGGCGAGGCTCTGCCTGGAACAAACCTGCGAGGCCGAGACCCACCGCCATCACCAGCAGGCCGAAGCCGAGCGTGATGCCCAGCATGTGCGGGATGACCGGGCGGAAGCCGAAGTTCGCGGCCGAAGCGGTCACCATGACGACGTTCGGCCCCGGCGTCAGCGACATGACGGAGGAGAACAGGAGCAGCGGCCCGAGCATGATGCCCTCGTTCATGCCGCTCACCATAGGCGGAATGGCGGAGATGAACTCGGCGGAAAATCATGGCGCGAGAGCCCAAGGTCTCTGAGATAGTAGTCGTTGAGAGTTGCAAGCTGCCGCCAGCTGGCCGCATTCCGCCGCCATGCTGAAAGCCAGCGGATGAGCCAGCGCAGCCGTAAGACGGCGCGAGATTTTGGCCGAGCTAGCCGCGATGCTGCTGGCCGCGTTGTGCGCGTGACGCTCTTTCCGCTCCCCAGCACCAGGACCATGGCCATCTCCGCGCACAACGTTGCGGGAGCACTGTTCCTATTGGCGTGAGGCCGATCAACTACGCGGCAGGTATTAGCTGCGCGCCCGCGCCGCGGCGCGGGCAAGGCCGACGATGCGATCGCAGAAGGGAGTCTTGGCCCCCGCATAGGCCTGCACATCGTGCGTGAACTGCTCGGCCAGATCGCGCTTCAAGTGCTCGTAGGCGGCGCGCTCATCTGGATGCGTGCGCAGGTAGTCGCGGAACAGCAGGTGGCGCTCGACCTCACGGTGATCCGCGGCGTATATGTGAGCCTGGTGGGACCGCGGATCCCCGCGCACGAAATAGTGCCGTCCGGCGATGCCATTTTCGCCGCGATACTCATAGCCAAGCTTTCGCAAGCCGCCGCCGCAAGCGGCGCCATCCTCGAAGCGTCGCACGACCGGCATCATGTCAACGATCGGCTTTGCGGCAATGCCCGGGATGGAGGTGCTGCCGATGTGATGAACCTCGGTCACGAGGCCGTCGCATGCCGAAAGAATCTCGTCCCGCGCCGCGGAAAATTGCGACGGCCAAGCCGGATCGTACGGCGCGAGGACGATCATGGCCGGCGGCTCCTATTGGAGGATTGCGGCGTCTCCGATGCGCAGCACGCCGGCCGCTCCGATCTCGGTGTAGATGCCGACGCGATTCTGATTGTGCTGTTGCGCGGTGTGGAGGATGCCGGGGTCCTTGGGCAAATCGCCTTGCGGGCGCGTGGTGAGGGCGCAGCGCAGGCAATGCTCGGTGCCCTTCATGGCGAGCGGACCGACCGTGAGCGAACGGCCGATCCAATCGGTCTCGAGGAAGCCGACCGCATCGCCGCAATCGAGCGTGACGTTGGGGCGGAAGCGCTGCGAGACGAAGCGGCCGCTGGGATAGGCGGCGCTCAAGGCCTTCAGGGTCGCACTGGTCAGCAGATGGCAGGGCGACGCGACGTACGGCCGCTTCACCTCAGGCGACTTGGTCACCGCCAGCCGCCCGCGCCGGCCGAGGCGCTCAGAGATCGCGCCATCGAGCCGCGCGTCGTCGGAGATCATCTGCGTGCCGTCGTCGAACGTGATCTCGACCTTCGGCAGATCGCCGCCGGCCACGGGCTCGGCCAGATAGCGGGCGCGCCAACCGATCAGGTTCTTCCATGGCGGGCGCGCGGCCGTGCCGCCTTCGTTGGTGTCGTCGACCACGCTGTAGCCGCGGTCGCCGATGACGCCTTCGGTGGTGAATGGGAGCGCGGTGTGCTGTTCGCCCCGCAGGCTCTGCACCGGATAGCGCCAGAGTTCCGAGACTGTCCCGATGTGCATTCCAACCCTCATGCCGCCAGCGGTAAGCCGGCGATCCTACGTTCTTCTCTGGCTTTCGGCTGGCGCTCTGATAGCGCAGTGGCGAACACTTTTCCAGAGCGGGCTGGAGAGGAGCCCCTGCCCCGCTGGATGCGGGGCAGGGAAAGGAAGGAAAGACTAAGCCAGCTGGTCGCGGATCGGCAGGTTGCGGATGCGCTTGCCGGTGGCGTTGAAGATGGCATTGGTCAGCGCCGGGGCGATCGGTGGCACACCGGGTTCGCCGACGCCGCCGAGCGGCAGGCTGTAGTCGCTGGCCGGCATGATGTGGACGTGGATCTCCTTCGGCGCGGCGTCGATGCGCGTGACCTCGAAGCCGTCGAAGTTGGTCTGCTCCGTCCGCCCGTCCTTGAACGTGATCTCACCCAAGGTCGCGAGGCTGATGCCCATGATGACCGCGCCTTCCATCTGGGAGCGGATGCGGTCGGGGTTGATCTGCGGCCCGCAATCGACGGCGATGTCGACGCGCGGGATGGTGAGCACGCCCTTGTCGCTGACGTCGGCTTCGACCACCGCCGCCACGTAGGTGACGAAGCTGCGGTGCGCCGCGATGCCGAGGGCGCGGCCCTTCGGCATGTCGCGACCCCAGTTGGCCGCTTCCGCCGCCGTCTCGACCACGCCGCGCAGGCGCTTGGTGTCGAGCAGGTAGACCCCGGGGTCCTCGCCATAGTTCCACTTGACCGACAGGTCACGCGTGTCGACCTGGCGCGGCGCGCCGATCAGCTCCAGCAGATACTCCTTCTGGTCGCGACCGGCCGCCGCCGCCAGCTCGGCGGCGAAGGACTGCACCGCAAAGGCGTGCGGCACGTTGTAGACCGAGCGGAACCAGCCGATGCGGGTGTGCGCCTCGGCCTGCGGATTCTCGATCCGCACGTTGGGGATGGCGAACGGCATGTCGATCAGCCCCATCGCCATTTCCCAATCAGCCTCCTGCTTCGGGTCAGGCGCAAAGATCGAGATGATGGTGGGCGCGGCACTGCGATGCAGCCAGGACGTCGGCTTGCCTGCATCGTCCAAACCCGCTTCGAGCCGTTCCATCGAGACGGCGTGGAAGTAGTCGTTGGTGATGTCGTCCTCGCGGGTCCAGGTCAGCTTCACCGGCTTGCCGTCCATCGCCTTGGAGACGAGCGCCGCCTCCACCACGTAGTCCGGCTTGGACTTGCGGCCGAAGCCGCCACCAAGCAACGTGACGTTGACGGTCACGTTCTCGGCCGGGATGCCGAGGCGCGTCGCCAGGTGATCGCGCGTGGCCTGCGGCGACTGCACGCAGGACCAGGCTTCGCACTTGCCGTTGGCCACCTGCACCACCGCCGCCGGCGGCTCCATGGTCGCGTGCGCGAGATGCGGGATGTAGTATTCCGCCTCGATCCGTTTGGCAGCGCCGGCCAGCGCCTTATCAGCGTCGCCGTCATTGCGCACGACCACGCCGCCGGGCTTGCGCACGGCTTCCTCCAGCGTCGCCTTGTAGGCTTCTGAGGAATAGGAGCTGTGCGGGCTGTCGGTCCACTCGATCTTCAGCGCCTCGCGGCCCTTCATCGCGGCCCAGGTATTGGTCGCGACCACCGCCACGCCGCCGAGCGGCTGGAACACCGCCGGCTCCGGCGTGCCGTCGATGGCAACGGTCTTGAGCACGCCCGGCACCTTCAGCGTCTCGGCATCGTCGAACGACTTCACATTGCTGCCGAGCACCGGCGGCCGCGCGACCACGGCGAACACCATGCCGTCGAGCTGGGCATCGATGCCGTACATCGCCTTGCCGGTGGTGATGTCGAAGCCGTCGATCAGGGGCGTCTCGCCCTTGCCGATGTAGCGGAACTTCGCCGGATCCTTGAGCTTCAGGCTTTCCCGCGCCGGCACCGGCAGGTCGGCCGCAGCCTTGGCGAGTTCGCCATAGCCCAGGCGCTTGTCGGAGCCTTTGTGAACGACCTCGTGGTTGACCGCTTCGACCTCGGTGACCGGCACGCCCCATTGCGTGGCGGCCGCTTGCTCCAGCATCTGGCGCGCGGCGGCGCCCATGCGGCGCAGGGTCATGAAGTGATGGCGCATGCTGCGCGAGCCATCGGTGTCCTGGTTGCCGAACTTCGGCTCGTCACCTTGCGCTTGCGCGACCTTCATCTTGGCCCAGTCGGCTTCCAGCTCGTCGGCCACCACCAGCGGCCAGCTGGTGCGCACGCCCTGGCCCATCTCGGAGCGATGGCACAGCACGGTGACGGTGCCGTCTTCGGCGATGGCGATGAAGACCTTGGGATCCTCGCGCAGGCCGTTGGCCATGGCATCGCCGGCATACTTCTCTTCCGCCGCATGCGCGGGCAGGCCGACGCTGAGGATGAGGCTGCCGGCCGCGATCCCGGTCAGGAACGCGCGGCGGCTGACGTTGGCGATCGGTGCGCCAAGGATGTCATCGTATTTCATTGTGCACCTGCCACTTTGGTAGCGGCCGCCTTGATGGCGGCGCGAATGCGCGGATAGGTTCCGCAGCGGCAGATATTGCCGCTCATCGCCGAATCGATGTCGTCGTCGGTCGGGTTCGGCGTGTCCTTCAGCAGCGAGGCGGCCTGCATGATCTGGCCGCCCTGGCAATAGCCGCATTGCGGCACGTTGGCCTCCCGCCAGGCGACCTGCACCGGATGATTGCCGTCCGGCGACAGGCCTTCGATGGTGGTGACCTCCATGCCGACCGCATCCTGCACGGCGGTCTGGCACGAGCGCACCGCGGTGCCGTCGAGATGCACGGTGCAGGCGCCGCACAAAGCCTGGCCGCAGCCGAACTTGGTGCCGGTCATGCCGAGCACGTCGCGCAATGTCCAGAGTAGCGGCGTCTCGCCGTCGACATCGACGGTGTGGTCCGCTCCATTGATCTTGAGTGTGAAAGCCATGATCCCTCCGACTGGTTCACTTGGGGCTAGCAGGTCGCGCGGACACGCATGGGCGTGCACGCACAGGGACTCCAGCCCGGTCCTTTGGAATGCCGGGCTGTTATTGCCGCAAAACGAAGACGGTCTCCGTCAAGTCGACACGCTCGTCGGGTATATTGGCCACCAGCAGCCACTACGAAAGCGCGGTCGAAGACAACTCAGTCTAGCGCGCTTTTCGCGTGCGAGAAAAGGATGAGAAGGATCAAGCCAGAAAAAATCTTCACGGCATCAGGCGCCAGACAATAGTCTCGCGCTGAGTGCGGTCTTCCAGCTCGAGGCTGGTCGGCACCTGATAGCGAGCGAGCTCGAGCAGGCCCGATTGCGGCAGGTAGGCGCGGCCGGGATCACCCATCAGGATGGCGACGCCGCGGCCGGCGAGCGCGCGGAACCAGGCGATGACGCGCTCCGCCATCGGGCGCTCGTAGCAGACGTCGCCTGCCAGCACGACATCCCAGCGCGGCTCGACGCCGATCAGATCTTCGCGCACCAGGTCGATGGCCACGTTGTTGATGCGGGCATTCAGCGCGATGGCGGCAATGGCGAAGTCGTCGATCTCGGCCGCCTGGATCAGCGCCGCGCCGGCCTTGGCGGCGCCAATGCCGGAGAGCCCGCTGCCGGCGGCGAAGTCCAGCACGCGCTTGCCCTGCACCCAGTCGGGGTGATCGATCAGGAAGCGCGTCAGCGCCTGGCCGCCGGCCCAGGCGAAGGCCCAATAGGGCGGCGGCAGGTTCATCTGTGTCAGGGTCGCTTCGGTCGCTTCCCAGATCGGCGTGATTTCGGTCGCGAGATGCAGCTTGATCTCCGGCACCAGCGGCGGCGTGGCGACTACGGTCTGGGCCAGGATGAAGGCAGTGGGATCGGCGGCGGGGGCCTGGGTCACGTCCACGCGCTTATGACCATAGCCGCCCGAGCACGATACCAGCCAGCAGGATCCATCCGATGAAGCGGTTGCTGCGGAACTTGGAAAGGCAATCCTTGGGATCGTCGAGGTCGACGTCGAACTCCTGCCACTTGAGATGGACGGCGACGCCGAGCACGGCGACGTAGTAGAGCCAGCCCATCCCGGCCTGGGCGCCGGCCGCGATCAGCAGCGCCAGCATCGCCAGGTCGAACCACAGCAGCCATTTCTTGGTCTCAGGCCCGAGCTTGAGCGCAGTGGACTTGACACCGATCAAGGTGTCGTCCTCCTTGTCCTGGTGCGCGTAGATGGTGTCGTAGCTCAGGGTCCAGAAGAAGCCGGCGGCATAGAGCAGCACGGCCGGCCACGCGACCTCGTCGCGCACCGCCGCCCAACCCATCAACGCGCCCCAGTTGAAGGTGAGGCCGAGGAAGGCCTGCGGCCACCAGGTGATGCGCTTCATGAAGGGATAGACGGCGACCAGGATCAGCGACGCGACGCCGAGCCAGATCGCGGTCGCCGACAATTGCAGCAGGATGACCAGGCCGACGGCGAGCTGCAGCCCGAGGAACGCGAAGGCCTGCGTCAGGGTGAGGCGCCCGCTGGCAAGCGGCCGGGTCGCGGTGCGCGCGACCTTGGCATCGATGTCGCGGTCGACGATGTCGTTGACCGTGCAGCCGGCGCTGCGCATCACCAGGGCGCCGATGCCGAACAGGACCACGAGCCAGAGATCGGGCCAATCGCCGGGCTGCGCCGCCAGCGCGATCGACCACCAGCAAGGGAACAGCAGCAGCCAGATGCCGATCGGCCGATCCAGCCGCGCCAGCCGCGCATAGGGCCGCCAGCCGGCCGGCACGTGCCGGTCGATCCAGTCCCCCACTTGAATGTCCGCTGCGCTGCTCATATTGGTGGCATTGTTGGTTTTTGTTGGGTCTTGTAGATCGGACAGACGGGACAAAGTCGTTGAAGCAGGGCTCAGAGTCAATTTTCTCACGCTGGCCGTTTTGCAGTACTCCGTCATCCCAAGGCTTGGCCTTGGGATCCACGGGTTTGCCGGCGGCCGCGCAGACTTGCCCAACGAAACTCGTGGATGGCAAGGCCAAGCCTTGCCATGACGGGAGAGGGAGTGTTCCGATCGCATGATCCCGCGCTTGTACGTTGAACAGCCACTCGTTGCCGGCGCCATCGTCGCGGCGGATGATCGCGCATTGCACTACTTGCGCAATGTGATGCGGCGCGCGCCCGGCGATGCGCTGGTACTGTTCAACGGGCGCGATGGTGAGTTCGAGGCGGAGATCGCGTCGCTCGACAAGCGCAAGGCGGAGCTCAAGGTCACGCGGCTGCGCCGCGCCCAGGACACGGTCCCGGACCTGGTGCTGTGTTTCGCCCCGCTGAAGAAAGACGCCATCGATTTCCTGATCGAGAAGGCAACGGAACTTGGCGTCGCGGCGTTCCAGCCGGTGATCACGCGGCGAACGGTCGCAAGCCGGATCAACCTCGAGCGGCTGCGCGCCAACGCGATCGAGGCGGCGGAGCAGACGGAGCGCCTGACGGTTCCCGAGGTGCGCGCGCCGATTTCGTTCGACGCGCTGGTATCATCGTGGGAACCGTCCCGGCATATGATCCTGTGCGCCGAATCAGGACCCGCGCTGCCGATTGCAGACGCGTTCAGGGCCCTCACACCCAACGTTAGCCATACTAACGCATGGGCTATATTCTGCGGGCCTGAGGGCGGATTTCATGTGAGCGAGCTTGACCGGTTGCGCACTTTGCCCTTTGTTACGCCGGTCGGGCTGGGACCTCGTATTCTGCGTGCCGACACGGCTGCGCTCACCGCGCTCGCCGTCTTTCAAGCGATCTTGGGCGACGGCACGCTGCGACCGCCGCATCCGATGATGCCGATCGGCACTGGGGCCGAGGGCGCGGAATAGGAGCATCGATGTCGGCACCACCAAAGGCGGGCGGCGCCCCCATCACCAACAAGCGACAGCTGGTCGAATATTTCGAGCAGGGCAGCAAGCCGCGCTCGGAGTGGCGCGTGGGGACCGAGCACGAGAAATTCGTGTTCGACCTGGATACCCTGCGCACCGTCAGCTACGAGCAACCGAACGGAATCGGCGCGCTGCTACGCGGGTTGCAGCGTTTCGGCTGGCAGCCGGTCGAGGAGCACGGCAACGTCATCGCCCTCACCATGGACGGCTGCAGCATCACGCTGGAGCCGGGCGGGCAGTTCGAGCTGTCGGGCGCGCCGCTGCGCTCGATCCACGAGACCTGCGCCGAGGTCGGCCGGCACCTGCAGCAGGTGAAAGAAGTCGGCAGCGAGCTCAAGGTCGGGCTGCTCGGCATGGGCATGAATCCGAAATGGCCGCGCGCCGACACGCCGTGGATGCCCAAGGGCCGCTACAAGATCATGCGCAAGCAGATGGAGCGCAAGGGCACGCTCGGCATCGACATGATGACGCGCACCTGCACGGTGCAGGCCAATCTCGATTTCGCCAGCGAAGCCGACATGGTGAAGAAGCTGCGCGTGTCGCTGGCGCTGCAGCCGATCGCGACCGCGCTGTTCGCGGACTCGCCCTTCACCGACGGCAAGCCGAACGGCTTCATGAGCTTCCGCAGCCACGTGTGGACCGACACCGATCCCGACCGCTGCGGCACCCTGCCGTTCGCGTTCGAGGACGGCATGGGGTTCGAGCGCTATGTCGACTACATGCTCGACGTGCCGATGTATTTCGTCTATCGCGACGGCGAATACATCGACGTCGCCGGCGAATCGTTCCGCGCCTTCATGCAGGGCAAGTTGCCGACGCTGCCGGGCGAGATCCCGAGCATGGGCGACTGGTCCGACCACGTGACCACCGCTTTCCCCGAAGTGCGCCTCAAGCGCTATATCGAGATGCGCGGCGCCGACGGCGGCCCGTGGGACCGCCTGTGTGCGCTGCCGGCGCTGTGGGTCGGACTGCTCTATGACGACCAGGCGCTCGATGCGGCCTGGGACCTGGTCAAGACCTGGACGCCGGAGGAGCATGACATGCTGCGGCGCGAGGTGCCGAAGCGCGCGCTGCACGTGCAGCTACGCGATCGCAAGCTGCAGCATTGGGCGCTTGAAACCGTCGCCATTGCACGCGCGGGACTGCATCGGCGCGCTGCGCTCGACCGCATCGGCGGCGATGAGGCGGGCTTCCTCAATGTGCTGCAGGAAATCGCGGAAAGCGGCAAGTGCCCGGCCGAGGAGAAGCTCGACCTCTATAACGGGCGTTGGAACCGCAGCGTCGATCCGGTGTTCACGGAGTTCGCCTACTAGCAGCGGAGCGAAACGTGCGCGTCACGGTCAACGGCATCGACCTGGCCTGCCAGTCTGACGGTCCGGAGGACGGCCCGGTCCTGGCGTTGTGCCATACCCTGGCCACCAGCCGGGCGATGTGGCGGCGGCAGATCCCGCATTTCGCACGCAGCCATCGCGTGGTCAGCTATGACATCCGCGGCCATGGCGAGAGCGCGGCGCCGGACTATCCCTACAGCCTGGAGATGCTGAGCGAGGATGTGATCGGCGTTCTCGACAGCCTGGGGGTCGAGCGGCCTGCCGTCTTCCTCGGCATCTCGATCGGCGGGATGGTCGGCCAGGCCCTGGCACTGCGTCATCCCGACCGCTTCCGCGCCATCATCCTCTCCAACACCATCAGCCGCACGCCGCCGGAAGGGCAGGCGATGTGGGACCAGCGCATCGAAGCGATCCGCAAGGATGGCGTCGAAGGGCAGGTCCAGCCGACGCTGGAGCGCTGGCTGTCGCCGGAGTTCCGTGCGCGCGATCCAGAGACGACGAAGTGGGTCGCCGATTTGATCCGCGCCACGCCAGTGAGCGGATTCATCGGCTGTGCCAAGGCGATCCAGAAGCTGGATTATACCGACCAGATCGAGCGTGTGACGCTGCCGACGCTGGTGATCGCCGGCGAGAAGGATCCCGGCGCATCGGTGGCGGCGGCGCAGACGATCCACGAGAAGATCAAGCGATCGCAGCTTGCGGTCATCCCGGGCTGCTATCACCAGACGCCGATCGAAGCGCCGGATGCTTTCAACCGGACCGTCGCCGAATTCCTCGCGAAGCTGGGATAAATTGGTTGTGCCTTTTGGAAAGTGGGGTTGCCATCTCCTGCCTGACGTCGGAGTCTTGAAGACGATAAACTCGGTTAAGTCCGCAACATTTGGCAGGGTGTCATTATGAGTGACCTAACCAGAAGAGAACCGATCTACGATCCCCAGGAATTGGAGCGGCAGTTGGTCGTTAGAGAGAACGCCGGTGACGTCAGTGGCATGACCGCCTTGTTTGAGCCGGACGCGGTGATCGAACTCAACGACGGGCTCAACGACGGAAGGCTAGTGCGAGGCAAGGAAGCTATTCATGCGTTTTTCACCAAACTCCAAGTTACTGGGTTGGGACCGGAAGGACGAAGGTTCAGGCTCGGGGAGCAGCGCCCAGCACTTATTTGCGGTGATCTGGCCCTCACCTCGACGCGCAGCCTTGATGGCGACATAACCTCTGAGGTCGCGCGGCGCCAAGACGATGGAACGTGGCTTTGGATGATCGACAGGTGGTCTGTCAACTGGTGATTGACAGGTTTTCCGTCACCTAAGGGGCGGCGGACAATGCCCTTCGCGAGCTGCTGAACCAGGCGATCACCTCAGTCTTGGCGGACGGAACCTAGCAAGCCATCGAACGAAAGTATTTTTCGTGCGACATCTGCTGGCTGCGATCGAGCGCGGCCGGTCCGTCAGCACCCGGCAGGCTCGATCGCGCCGCTCATCGCGAACGCGCTCAGCGCATTCCGCGATTCAATCCGGCCGTCGGCGGAAGCGGTCCTTGGCCCAGCTGTCCGCGACCTGCGCCCGCAGATCGGGCGACAGCTGCTTCGCCACCTCGACCATCATGGTATTGCCGAGCTGCATGATGGCCTGGCTCTGTTGAGACAGCTCCGCCAAGGCCTGGTCGAGCGCGGCCTGGTCGATGGGATCCGCCTTCAGAATGTCCGCTACCTTTTGCCGGGCCTGACGCACTGCGTCCCGGTGGGCATCGAACTCCGCCTTATGCGATTCGAACGCCTGCTTCATGATGGGACGCGCCTCTTCGGGGACGTCCTTCCACCACGGCCCGGGGCCGTGCCAGCGTCCGCCGATCATGACTCCCGCGAGCAGCAGGTTGACGCACAGCGACACGATCAGCGCCGTCAACAGAGCCGTGCCGGTGCGGCCGGTGAAGGTCATTGATAGTCTCCAATCGAGGTCGGCACGCTCGGGAACACCAGCGCCACCACATCTTCATCCGAATTGGAGGACGCGGTATCGACGATGGTCGTGCTATCGACCAGCCCGCTGACCCCGAGCCAGAAGCCGATCGCCAGCGACGCGAAGGCGCCCGCCAGTCCCGCCGTCCACGGCGCGCCATCGCCGCGCAGCCAGCCAAGCCAGGAGCGCGCGCGCCGTTCACCACGCGGGTGATCGAGCGGGATGCGGGCGATCCGCCGCTGCAAGTCTTCGGGCGCGCGGCGCGGCGACATGCCCCGCTCCAGCTCCCGCTCAAAATCACGTTCCGTCATGGCTGCATCCATCCTTGCCCGGCGAGGAAATCGCGCAGCTCTCGCTTGGCGCGCACCAGCAGGGCTTCAAACGCCTTGACCGAGATATCCATCGCCGAGGCTGCCTCGGCGTTCCGCAGACCGGCCGTGTAGGTCAACACGATCGCGGCCTTCTGTCGTTCCGGCAATTGGTTGACCGCGCTGTCGAGGGCGCGGCTTCGTTCGGCATCCAGCAGGCTGTCCTCGGCGTTGGCGTCGGGATCCTGCGGCTCCTCGACCGAGTCCAGGTCGGTGCCCCTGGGGCGGCGCTTCAGGTCGAGGCAGCGGTTGACCACCACGCGGTAGAGCCAGGTCGAGAATTGCGCCTGACCCGGGCGCCACGCATCGGGCCGCTGCCACAGGCGCAGGAACACGTCCTGCACCACGTCCTGCGCGTCGGCGCGGCTGCCGGTGATGCGCAGGGCCACGCCATAGGCACGATCGAGATGGCGCCGCGACAGGCGGTCGAACGCAGAACGATCGCCGCCGGCAATCGCCTGCAACAGCTCAGCGTCACCATCAACCAGTTCCGCCGCCTGCACGCTCCACGTCCCCACCGCTGTCGTCAACGCCATCTCTTGTATCATGATCGCCCGCGCCGTCATTTAAGCGCGAAACCCCCTCGCCTGAATGTTACCGCCTGAACATTACTGAGCCGGCGCGGCGCCTTCCGCCGGAGCCTGCTTGTGCTTGCGCTTCGGCATCTCGTCCTGAGCGAGCTTGCCGTCGCCGTTGGCATCGAACTTGGTGAACATCTTGTCGCCAGCCGCGCCGAATTCCTGCGTCGTCACCTTGCCATCGCTGTTGGTGTCGATGCGGGCCATGAAGCGACCGTGATGCTCCTTTTTCGGCGTTTCGGTCTGCGCGCCGCTGTCGGCCTGGGTCTGCTGGCTCTTGCGCTGATGCCAGGCTTCGCGCGCCTTATCCAGTTCGGCCTGATCCACCGAACCGTCGCTGTTGGCGTCGAGCTTGGTAAACATCGCATTGCGGCCGGCGGCGAACTCGTCCTTGCTCACGAAGCCGTCGCCGTTGGTGTCGGCGCGTCCGAACATGCCCTGGCCCTTGTCAGCAAGGGCGGCGCCAGCGAGCGCGGCCAAACCAAGGCCGGCGGACATAACAAGTGCAATGGTCTTACGCATATGGGTTCCTTCGTTGACTGGGGGTCGAATGCGACCCTCTGCCAGATCTAACGAACCCCGGGATGAATCCCTGCGAAGAGGCTAATATATTGAAATTACTGAATTTCGTCGGCGTCGAGGACGCCGTCGCCGTTCACATCCAGGTCAGAGAAAACCTTCTGGCCGGAATCGAGGAATTCCGAATAGCTGCACAGACCGTCGCCGTCGTCGTCCCAGCATTCGAGCAGCTTGGCATGCCGTTGATCGATCGCGCTCAATTGCTCGTCGGTTGATAGGGCGAAGTCGCCGTCGGCATCGGCGGACTGGAAGAAGTTGTCGCGCTCCGCTTCGACGTCCAGCATGCTCATGCCGCCGAAGGTTTGCGCCGCCGCCTGGAGCGCGCCGCCCAAGAGAAGCGCCGCTACCACCAAGGCCGGTATTCCGATCCTGATCTTGCTGAGCCTCATGTCGTCCTCTGCCTCGCGGTTGCGATCGACGGGACAGACTTATGCGGTCAGGCCGCGCCGCCCCATCTCCAGGAACTTTTCGCGCCGCTGCTCGCGCAGGGCCGTGCCGTCCTGGTTCAGCATGGATTGTAGCGCACGCTCCACCGCGTCGCCTAGAGCGGCGATCGCCTGCTCCTTGGCACGGTGCGAGCCGCCGAGCGGCTCTGGAACGATTTCATCGATCACGCCGAGGGTCTTGAGATCGGTCGCGGTCAGTTTCAGCGCCTCCGCCGCCTCCTGGGCGTTGGTGGCGCTGCGCCACAGGATCGAGGCGCAGCCTTCGGGCGAAATCACCGAATAGACCGAGTGTTCCAGCATGATGATGTGGTTGGCGGCGGCGAGCGCGATGGCGCCGCCGCTGCCGCCTTCGCCGATGATGGCGGAGACGAACGGCACCTTGACCTTGAGGCAGGATTCGATCGAGCGGGCAATCGCTTCGGCCTGGCCGCGCGCCTCCGCCTCGACCCCGGGATAGGCGCCGGGCGTGTCGACCAGCGTCACCACCGGCAGCGAGAAGCGGTCGGCCAGTTCCATCAGGCGCACCGCCTTGCGGTAGCCCTCCGGCTTGGCCATGCCGAAATTGTGCTTAACGCGAGTTGACGTATCCGAGCCCTTCTCGTGCCCCATGATGACGATGGGAATGCCGCGCAGCCGGCCGAGACCGCCCTGGATCGCCTTGTCGTCGGCGAAGGAGCGGTCGCCGGCCAGCGGCACGAAATCGTCCACCAGGGCGCCCACATAGTCATAGAAGTGCGGGCGCTCCGGGTGACGTGCGACCTGGGTCTTCTGCCAGGCGGAGAGCTTGGCATAGGTCTGCTTCAGCAGCTTGTCCGACTTGGACTGCAATCGCGAAATCTCTTCCGCGATGTTCATGTCGTCGGCGTTCGACAGGTGGCGCAGTTCGGCGATCTTGCCTTCCAACTCGGCGATCGGCTTTTCGAAGTCGAGAAAGGTCGGCATGAAATGCGCCTGGCCCGCCTATTCTAGTGCGCGCCGGAGATTTGCTGCGCCTTGGCAACCAGGACCTCGGCCTGGCGGATCGACGCAAGATCGATCAGCCGGCCATCGAGCGCGACCGCGCCGCGGCCTTCCTTCTGCGCCTGGGCCATCGCTTCCAGGATGCGGCGGGCCTTGGTCACTTCGGTATCGCTCGGGGTGAAGAGCTCGTTGGCGAGCGCGACCTGGCTGGGATGGATCGCCCACTTGCCTTCACAGCCGAGCACGCCGGCGCGGTTGCCACCGGCGCGATAGCCATCGGGATCGGAGAAATCGCCGAACGGGCCGTCGATCGGACGCAGGCCGTTGGCGCGCGCCGCGACCACCATGCGGGCGACGGCGTAGTGCCACATGTCGCCCCAATGGGTGTCGCGATCGCCGTGCTCGTCCTTGTCGGTCAGCACCGCGTAGCTGGGATTGGCGCCGCCGATGTTGGTGGTGCGCGCCTTGGTCGATGCCGCGTAATCCGCGACGCCGAAATGCAGGCTCTCATTGCGCTTCGAGGCGGCGGCGATCTCGTGCACGTTCTGCATGCCGAGCGCGGTCTCGATGATCATCTCGAAGCCGATATGCTTCTTGCGCTTGGTCGCGGCCTCGCACTGGGTCACCAGCATGTCGACGGCATAGACGTCGGACGCGGTGCCGACTTTCGGGATCATGATGAGGTCGAGGCGCTCGCCGCCCTGCTCGATCACGTCGACGACATCGCGGTACATGAAATGGGTGTCGAGGCCGTTGATCCGCACCGACATCACCTTGTTGCCCCAGTCGATCTCGCGCAGGGCCTGGATGACATTCTTGCGCGCCTGCGGCTTGTCGTCCGGCGCGACGGCGTCCTCGAGGTCGAGGAAGATGACATCGGCCGCCGACTTGGCGGCCTTTTCGAACAATTGCGGCTGGGAACCAGGGACCGCCAGTTCGCTGCGATTCAACCGGGCGGGCGCCTGTTCGACGATCTTGAAGCTCATGGGGTTCCCCAATTGGTTAACGGCGCCGCGTCTTAACGATATTCCGCTGGTTTATTGGCGGCCCGGAGGCGGCGTGTCAATGCCGGGCATCAATCAGGTGCCATCTGGGGAAAGTCAGGGCTTGCGAGAACGCGACGCCCTTGCGAGGGGATGCGCTTCGGAGACCAGGGCGGCCAGCCGGCCGGTCGCGACGTGGGTATAGATCTGCGTGGTCGCGATGTCGGCGTGGCCAAGCATCTTCTGCAGGGCGCGCAGATCGGCGCCGTGATCCAAGAGGTGCGTCGCGAAGGCATGGCGCAGCACGTGAGGCGAGACGCGCGCCGGGTCGATGCCGGCCTTGACCGCGGCGTCCTTCAGCAACTGGCCGAGGCGCTGGCGCGTGAGATGGCCGCTGTCGCCGCTCGAGGGGAACAGCCAGGGCGAGGCCTTGATCGAGCGCGGCAGGAAGCTGCCCCGCACTTCGAGATAGGCGGCGAGCGCCCGCTTGGCGGCGTCGTTCAGCGGCACCAGCCGTTCCTTCGAGCCCTTGCCGCGCACCCCCAGGAAGGGCTGGTCGCGCTTGGCGGCGGCGAGCGGCAACCCCACCACCTCCGACACGCGCAGGCCGCTGGCGTAGATCAGCTCCATCAGCGCGCCGAGGCGCAGCGCCGCTGCTTTGTCCTCCTGCCCTACCGCGTCGATCATGGCGGCGACCTCGGTTTCGCTCAGGATCTTGGGCAGGGGTCGGCCGCGCTTGGGAGCATCGAGCGCCGTGGTGGGATCGTCCTTGCGCAGGCCTTCGTTGACCAGGAACTTGAAATACTGGCGCAGGGCCGACAGGCGCCGCGCGGCAGTAGCCGGCGCCAGCTTCTGCCGGCTCAGGGATTCGAGATAGCCGCGCAAGACATCGACCGCGGCGTCGGCAAGATCGCCCTTGGCGCGCACAGCATCGGCTGCGTCCTTGAGGTCGCGCCGGTAGGCATCGATGGTGTTGACGGAGGCATTGCGCTCCGCCGTCAGCATTTCGTGGAAGACTTCCCAGTGGCGGGTCGCCGGAACGGTGTCGTCGAGCGCCAGGGCGCGCTGCCGGCCCACTTACAATCCTGCCAGGATCGCCGCTTCGATGCCGATGCGCCGGGCTTCGTCCTGCAGGCCGACCGATTCAAGCCCGCCCAGCGCCTGCGCCAGGGTCGCGCTTTCGGCGTTCGACAGGCCGCGGCCGCCGAGCGCAACCAGCGCCAGCAACACGGTCTCGCCGCGCCGGCCGCCTTGCGCCGCCTCGCTGATCGCGGCAGCTTCACCGCTCGCCACCGGCGCGATGCCGCCGGAAAGGCCGAGGCCGGCGCGGATGCCACGGATGCGCTCCGCGAGCCCCGGGTTGCCGCCGGTCTGCTGCCAGGTCATCACCGGATCGGAGTCATAATTGCCGGTAAGGCCCGCCATCTCCGCCAGGATCTGCAAGCCGGGCAACGCGCGCGCCACCTCGGGATCGGACGGCGCCGCGCCCTGCGCGAGGTTGAGCCAGAAGCCGCCGCGCTCGACATTGCCGGCCCAGAACATGAGGCGCGCGGCCTCCGGCGCGAACCAAGCGAGGTTGGGCGACGGCGTCACCTTGTCGGCCATCGGGCGATAGAGCGCGCCCTGCACGAAATAGGTCGCGCGCGCCCGCGCGTTGGCCAGCGCGTGCTGCACGAACTGGGCACGGCGTACCGGATCGAACGCCTGATCCGCGGCCTGATAGAGCTGAGCCCGCATCATTGGCGAGTCAGGCATGGTCAGCGGATCGCCGCTGAACTTGACCTGGCGATAGAGCCCGATCAGCTCGTCGGCGCTGACCAGGCCGCCGGCGAACGCCAGCTCGCCGGATTCGATGCGCACGTTTAGCGGCAGCCCGGCATCGCGCGCGGTCGCGGCGGCGGCGGCAAGGCCGGAGACCTTCGGCGGCGGCGCGCTCTGCGCGTCCTTCGGCTTCATGCCGGCCTTCAACGTCATCGCGGCGAGCAGCGGATCGGGCGCGCCGGCGAGCTTCGGCTTTTTCTTGGTTTCGCCGAGCAGCAGCGAGGACAGCGCGATGAAGTCCTTGGTGCCTGCGTCCTTGTCCGGCGTCTCGCGGATCAGGTCGAGGCCGAGGCTCGCCTGGTCCTTCTGGCCGCGCTGGATCTGGCAAAACAGCAGAGCCTTGCGCCAGTAGAGGTCGAGGGTCTGCGGGCTCGCGACCACTTCATCGACCTTGGCGCAAGCGGCGTCCGCATCCTGGCCGCCGAGCGCCTTCTCGAACGCGCCCTTGGCGTCGGCGGGCGCGGCATTGGCGGCGCCCTTGGTCAGCAGCATCGCTTCGGCGCTAAAGCCCATGGCGTGCAACCGCTCGGCGCGCAACGGCACCAGCGTATCGACGCCGCCGCCGGCGTTCGGTCCCGGCGCCTTGGTCAGCAGCAGGCGGAGCTGGAGATCGCGCAGCGACGGCTGGGTCTGCGGCGCGGCCAGCTTCGGCATCAAGGAAACCAGCTGCGCGCCGCTCGAGCCTTGCCAGATGTTGCCGCCTAGGCCGGCGTTGCTGTCGTCCAGCAGACCAGGCGCGCCGCTGTCGGGCGCTGGCGCCGGCTGGGCGCCGGTGGCAGCGGGCTGGATGACGGGATCGGTCGGCTGCACCGCGGGGTCGATTGGCACCTGGCCTTCCGGCGGTGGCGCGGGCAAGGGCGGCAAGGGCGCGCCGCCAATGCCGCCGCCTTGAACCTGGTCGGTCGTTGGATCGCCAGTCGTTGGAGCGCCGGTCGTTGGAGCAGAGAGCGGCGGTGAAGCAGGCTCCTCGATCGGCTGGTCGCCGGGTTGAAGGGGTGGCAGGCCGATCGGCGTTGGGTCATTCAACGCGAAGGCCGGCGTCACGCCGAGCATCAACGCGCCGACGGCGGCCGCGCCCAGAACGGACCGGACGGACAGACGCATCTGCCTAATGTGGCGCATCTGCTTATTGGATCGAGAGGCGGTCATGCGGAATCGGGATCTCCAATGTGCCGGGCGGCATTGGCGGTTCCCAGAACGCGAGGAACACGGCAAAGCCTCCGGCTCCAACCAGAAGCAACACCACCAGAACCATCACCAGCTTACCCATGCCATCGCCCTATGGAGATCCCGTTGAGGGGATCGGTTTTGTCCCATGATATCCGCGACATACGTTCGATTCGAGACAGCCGCGGACGGTGGCTAACTTGCCACAGGGCTTTCGATTCATGCTAGTGTTCAAATATGGCCAAAACACGTCACAACCTAGCGAGGAAGCGGTGATTCCGGGCGGTTCGGCGCAGGCAAGCGACGATGAAGGGGCGCAATCCCGCGCGCACGCGCGCGCCAAGAGCGCGGCGGCGCCCGCCCAAGCTCTCGCCCAACGCCTGAACAAGACCATCGTCCTGGTCGGCCTGATGGGCGCCGGCAAAAGCTGCGTCGGCAAGCGGCTCGCCGCCTGCCTCGGCCTGCCGTTCGTCGATGCCGACCGCGAGATCGAAGAGGCGGCGGGCTGCTCGATCTCCGACTATTTCGCGGCCCATGGCGAGAAGACGTTCCGCGACGGCGAGCGGCGGGTGATCCAGCGCCTGCTCGGCAACCCGATGCATGTGTTGGCGACCGGCGGCGGCGCATTCATGGATGCCTCGACCCGTGCGCTCATCAAGGACAAGGCAATCTCGGTCTGGCTGAAGGCCGAGCTCGACCAGCTGCTGAAACGCATTGGCCGGCGCAACGACCGGCCGCTGCTGCAGAATGTCGATCCGCGCGCCAAGCTGGCCGAGTTGATCGACCAGCGCTACCCGGTTTATGCCGAGGCCGACCTCACGGTCGAGAGCGCGGACGGGCCGCCGGACGTGACCGTGCAGCGCGTCTTGCGCGCCATCGAAGTGGGACTCGCAGGCGAGTCGAGCGGGACCAGGCAGCCATGACCATCATCGACCGGTCGGCGATCGACGTGGTGCGCGTCGATCTCGGGACGCGCAGCTATGACATCAAGATCGGCGGCGGGCTGGTGGCGCGCGCGGGCGAGATGATCGCCCCGGCGGTGGCGCAGAAGCGCGCGGTGATCGTGACCGACGCGCAGGTGGCGCGCCTGTATCTGGACGAGATCCAGCAATCGCTGCGCGGCGCCGGAATCGCCAGCGAGGCGATCGTGCTGCCAGCCGGCGAAGCGACCAAGAGCTTCGGCGAGCTGGAAGCGCTGTGCGGTCGGCTGCTGGACCTGAAGGTCGAGCGCTCGACCACGCTGATCGCGCTGGGCGGCGGGGTGATCGGCGACCTGACCGGCTTCGCGGCTGCTGTTGTGCTGCGCGGCATCGAGTTCATCCAAATTCCCACCACCCTGCTAGCACAGGTCGATTCCTCGGTCGGCGGCAAGACCGGGATCAACGCGGCGCAGGGAAAGAATCTGATCGGTGCGTTCCACCAGCCGCGGCTGGTACTGGCCGACATCGAGGTGCTGGACACGCTGCCGCGGCGCGAGCTGCTGGCGGGCTATGCCGAGGTGGTGAAATACGGCCTGATCAACGATCCCGCCTTCTTCGCCTGGTGCGAGGGACATGGCGCCGGGATCATCTCCGGCGAGGCCAGCGCGCGGCGTCACGCGATCGCGCACAGCTGCAAGGCCAAAGCCGCGATCGTCGGCGCCGACGAGCGGGAATCGGGCGCGCGGGCGTTGCTCAACCTCGGCCACACCTTCGGCCATGCGCTGGAGGCGGAGTGCGGCTATTCCGACGACCTGCTGCATGGCGAGGCGGTCGCCATCGGGATGGTGATGGCGTACGATCTGTCGGCGCGGCTGGGGCTGTGCCCGCTCGAGGACGCGGCGCGGGTGCAGCGGCACCTCGCCAGCATCGGCTTGCCGACCTCGCCCAGCTGGATCGACGGACGGAGTTTCTCCTCCACGCGCCTGATCGAGCATATGGCGAAGGACAAGAAAGTGAAGGACGGGCGCATCGGGTTCGTCCTCACTCGCGGCATCGGCCAGGCTTTCACGCCGGCCTATGTGGAACTTTCGGACGTCGCCGCCATGCTGGACGAAGCCATCGCGGCGTGATCACCCGCTCATGATGCGTTTTCTCAGAATCGGAACACGGCCATGATTGTCGAGCTGCTTGCCCTCATCGCGCTCCTGGGCATCTCCGCGTATTTCTCGGCGTGCGAGACCGCCATGACCGGCGCCTCGCGCGCCCGCATTTATGCGCTCTCCGCGCAGGGCAACCGCCGCGCCCTGCGGGTCGAGAAGATGCACGAGCACATGGAGCGCGTGATCTCGACCATCCTGTTCAGCAACACCTTCGTGAACAGCGTCGCCGCCTCGATCACCACTCTCGTCTTCACCAGCTTTTTCGGCAGCTCCGGCACCATGGCGGTCGTCGCCTCGATCTGCATCACAGCCGCGATCTTCATCTTCAGCGAGGTGCTGCCCAAGACCTATGCCATCAACAACGCCGAGCGGACCGCGCTGTGGGTGGCGCCGGTGCTGCAGCAGGTCGTGACGGTCACCTATCCCCTCACCCACCTGACGCAGATCATCATCAACAGCGTTCTTCGGCTGATGGGCGTCAAGGTCGAACGCGAGCCGGGCGCCGAGGAGAGCATCGAGGAATTGCGCGGCGCGATCGACCTGCATTCAGAGTCGGCCGAGGAGATCCGCGAAGCCGGCGCGATGCTGCATTCGATCCTGGACCTGGACGATGTGCCGGTCTCCGACATCATGATCCACCGGCGCAACATGACCATGATCGATGCCGACCTGCCGCCGGAGGAGCTGGTGCGCCACGTGCTGGACAGCCAGCACACCCGCATCCCGCTGTGGCGCAACGAGCCGGACAACATCGTCGGCGTGCTGCATGCCAAGGGCCTGCTGCGCGCGCTGCACACCAACGACTGGAAGCTGCAGGGCATTGACGTCGTCAAGCTGTCGGCCAAGCCGTGGTTCATCCCGGACGGCACCACGCTGCTGAAGCAGCTGGAGGCGTTCAAGCGGCGGCGCGAGCATTTCGCGATCGTGGTCGACGAGTACGGCGCGCTGATGGGCGTGGTGACGCTCGAGGACATCCTGGAGGAGATCGTCGGCGACATCGCGGACGAGCACGACATGAAGGTCGAGGGTGTGATCCAGGAGGAGGAAGGCAGTTTCATCGTCGAAGGCACGGTCACGCTGCGCGATCTCAACCGAGAACTGGACTGGAACCTGCCGGACGACCAGGCCTCGACCCTTGCCGGCCTCATCCTGCACGAGGCGCGACAGATCCCGCTGCAGGGCCAGGTCTTCACCTTCTATAACCTGCGTTTCGAGATCATGGAGCGCCAGCGCAACCAGATCAGGAAGATCCGCGTCACGCCGCTTGAGGCGAAATCCGCGGCCGCCGACAAGGACGGCGCGGCGCAGCGCCAGGCCGGGGGAGCCGCATGATCGTCACCACCACCAACGGCGTCGAAGGGCGGCGTGTGACTGACTACCTGGGCGTGGTTCACGGCTGCGCGGTGATGGGCAGCAACCTGTTCCGCGATTTCTTCGCCGGCATCCGCGACATCGTCGGCGGACGGGTCGCGTCCTACGAGACCGTGTTGAAGGACGCCAAGGACGCGGCGCTCGCCGACCTGATGGCCAGCGCCGAGGCGATGAAGGCCGATGCGATCATCGGCGTCAGCTTCGGCCACGATTCGATCGGCGGCGACCGCAAGACCATCCTGATGGTGAGCGCGACCGGGACCGCCGTCCGGCTCGGCTGAGTGGAGAAAATGCGATGGCCAATTCCAGCGGCGCTGAGCTGAGCGCACCGGTCGAACGCGAGGCGCAGCATTTCCGCAACTACGCGTTCGGCGGCTATCGCCGCGCCGACGGCCTGTTCGACATCGAAGGCCGGATGACCGACACCAAGAGCTACGCCTTTCCCAACGACTGGCGGCAGACGATCGAGGCCGGCGAGCCGCTGCACGACATGCTGATCCGCTTGACTCTGGATGAAGCGTTCGTGATCCGCGAGGTCGAGTGCGTCACCGCCGCCGGGCCGTACGAGATCTGCCCCGCCATCACGCCGGCCTTTGCCGCGCTGAAGGGCGAGCGGATCGGACGCGGCTGGTCGCGCGTCCTGCGCGAGAAGTTCGGCGGCCGCCACGGCTGCGTGCACCATGTCGAGATGCTGCGCGCGATGGCCACGGTCGCGTTCCAGACGCTCTATGGCTGGCAGGGGCGGCGCAAGCGCGAGGCCGGTCAAGACCAGGGCGAAGGCCCGCCGAGCGGCGAGGCCACGCCGGGGCGCAGGCCGGGCTTCATCGATTCCTGCCATGCGTTGGCGAGCGACGGCGAGGTGGTACGCACGCAGTACCCGCAGTTCTACGAAGTGCGGAAGTCGTGACGGGATCACTCCGATGTTCCGTCATGGCAAGGCTTGGCCTTGCCATCCACGAGTTTCAATGGGCCAGACTGTGCATAGTGAGGCAAACTCATGGATCCCAAGGCCAAGCCTTGGGATGACGGAGTGAGTGGAGAGGGTGGAGCTCTATTTCTCCGGCGCATTCGCCGTCAGTGCAAGCGCATGCACCGGGCCGGCCAGCTCTTCGGCCAGCACCTGGTACACGGCGCGTTGGCGGTCGACGCGGGATTTGCCGGTGAAGGCCTGCGCTGTGATCTCCACGCGGAAATGCGTCTCGCCGCTTTCGCGCCAGCCGGCGTGGCCGTGATGCTGGTTGGTCTCGTCGATCACGGCGAGCTGCTCGGGTTGGAACGCGCTGCGCAGCTTGCGCTCGATCCGGTCGGCGACCTGGCCCATCTCAATCTCCTTCAGGGCCGGATTATATCCCAGCCCGACCAGGCGGCGAGATCTTTCGCCGGCGCGTTGGTGATGAGGATGCGCCGGCTCGCGCTCTCGAAGTCTGTCGTGCCGCTCAATTGCAGCACGCGGTCCAAGGCGCGTGGCGCGTACGGACGGGTGGCGCCGAGATCGAGCTGGCCGCGCCAACCATGCACCTTGCCCTTGTCGGTGAACAGCGCGAAGCTGGCATAGCGCTGTTGCGACAGGTTGCGCAGCCAGCCGCCGACGCGGCCCCAATCATCGTCCATCGGATAGGACGCATCGACCACCACCAGGACGCGGCGCGGCTCCTCGGTCAGGTGGGTGTGCCAATAGCCGCCGACGCCGGCGAAGCCGGCGATGGCCACGATCAGCCAGATCAGGAAAGGCCGCATGCGTCCAAGCAATCCATCCGGTTACATCTGCGAATTGAGCATGCTGCCGATCTTGTAGGCAACGTCGCTCTCGCCGGCATTGATGCTGGCGGCTTCGACCAGCGAGGACAGCTTGCTGAGTTCGTCGATCTTGGCCTCGAAGCCGATGGTGTGGACCGGGATCTTCAGGCCCTGGATCACGTCGCTCATGTCCGCATAGACCATGCCTTCGTTGGTCTCGCCGTCGGTCAGCACGAACAACATCGGCTTCAGGGTCGGGTCCTTCGCCACCTGCTCCGCCAGCATCGACAGCGAGACCGCGACGCCGTCATACATCGCCGTGCCGCCGTTGGCCGACAGCTGGTCGACCGCGGTCAGGAACGCCGACTTCTGCAGCAGCTTGAACGGGCGGATCGGCAGCTTCACTCGGACGTCGGAGCTGAACACCACCAGGCCGATGGAGTTCTCCTGCGAGATGTATTTGGCGCCTTCGCGCAGCGCGCGCTGCAACTGACCGATGCGACTGCCCTGCATCGAGCCGCTGACGTCGGCCAGGAACACGGCGGCAACCTGGCGGCCGGCGTCCTTCTTGCTCTTCCATACCTTCTGCGCCTCCAGCAGAATCTTGCCGTCGGGCAGCTGGTAGGGCGCAGCGTAGTTGAGGTCGGGGTCGAATCCGTACTGCTCCGCCAGCTTCCTGGCCTTGGGCGCCTCGACATATTCGGCGAAGGCTTCGAGCGCCTCCATCTTCGTCGGCGGCAAGTCGCCGACCGCATAAAGCGGATTGTCGTGGCGCTGGCCGAACGGCACGAAGCGATAGCCGCTCTGCAGCGCCTTGGCCTGCGCGAAGGTCTGCCATTCCATCACGAAGGTGTCGAGCGAGCCATCATTGACCACGGAATCGCGCATCTGGATGGTGGTGAGGGCGACGAACGGCACGCCCTTCTGGAACTGCTCGAAGGCGCTGACCACTTCGGGCGCCAGCATCTCCTGGCCGCTGCCCTTGCCGAAATGGGCCAGCACCGAGACCAGGAAGTTGAGGCCGGTCGAGGAGGCGAAGGGGTCGGTGTAGCCGGCGACGACGCGGCCCTGCACCACCTCCTCCACCACATTGCCGAGGTCGATCTTGCCGTAGCTCTTCTCCAGGCGCTCGGCCAGCTCTTCCTTCATCACGATGCCGGCGACGTTGCCGACGGTGCGGTCGCGCACCTTCACCATCTTGACGCCGCGCGCCTCCGCCATGCGGATCCACAGTTCATTGGAGGGCGAGAAGGCGTCGGGGCGATAGGCCTGGTAGCCGATGAACTCGTATGCCGTGCCGGACGCGATCTTGCGGATCGCGATCTGCGCGACCGTGCCGTCGTTGAGGCGGTGCTGCTCGGCATTGAAAGCCTCGGCGGTCTGCGCCATCCAGCCGTCGGTGCCGCTGCCGGATTTCTCGGTCGAGGTGAAGATCTCCACAATCGTGCTGTTGGCGCCGGTCTGCGGGTTGGAGACGATCGGGAAGGTCTCGATCGGCGGCAGACTCGGCGCCAGGTCGGAGGCGGTCGCCTCCACCGGCGCCACCTGGGTCACGATCTCCTCGCGCACGTCGACCTTGGTCAGCTTTTCCTTCAGGTCATCCAAAGCGTCGGCCTGCGATATCACCGCGGGCCCGCGCGCGGCCTGGAACTGCGGGTAGAGCACCGAAGCGCCGATGCCGGCGATCGCAAGCAGCACCACCAGCGTGATCAACTTGGGAACGATGCTGTGGCCGGATGACTTCTGTTCGATTGCCATGGTTCCTGCCTATTCGGACGTGATCTGCAACGTGGGTTCCGCCGCCCGGCCCTGCTCCAGCTTGCGGATCGCCTCCTCGCCCTTGGCCGACAGCTTGTCGAACTCGATGATGCTGGCCGCCATCTGCGGCAGCGCCTCGCGCCGATAGCGCGCGATCTCGTCGAGCGCGGTGGTGATGTCGGCGAACGCCGACTTGAGCGCGTTGATGTCGAGCATCGCCGAGGACGCGCGGCGCTGGATGTCGGCGCCCTGCTGCTTCAGCCGCTGCGCCGTGCCGGCCAGGATGTCGGAGGTGGTCTTGTTGATCGCCTCGACCTTGTCGAGCACGACCTTCTGGTTTGCGAGCGCCAGCGCCACCGTGACCGCGACCTGCAGCGCGTTGACCGTCACGTCGAGCGAGCGGTCGACGCCGCGCATCAGCTCCTTGTTGTTGGCGACGATGAGGTTGACCGCGAGCACGCCCTGCTGGTTGACCGCCAGCTGCTGCTGCAGGTCCATGGTCCGCTGGCGCAGCGGGAACAGCAGCTGCTCCTCCAGGAACTTGCGCTTGGCTTCGTCGCCCGCGAGCTCGGCGCGCTTGGCCTCGAGCTTCCGATCCAGCAGTTCGGCCAGCGAAACCTGGCGCGCCAGCTTGTGCGTCAGCGCGCACATCGCCTTCTGGTCCTCGGCCAGGGTGACGTTGTCGCGGCCGAGCTGCTCGCGGCCCTTCTTGAGCGAGGCGATGATGGAGTCGATCACCGTCTGCGCGTTCTCGAAGCGCATGAAGTAGCGCTTGATCGGGTTGCCGATGCCGGGAATGAAGCCGAGGCTGCGGCTGACCCAGCCAGGCTCGAGATCGAACTTCGCCGGGTCCAGCCCCTCGACCTGCATGCGCAGGTCGACCAGGCCCTTGGCGACCGGGCCGCCGTCGTCGGCGCTGTGGCCGAGCGCCATGATCGGCTGCTTCAGCATCTGGCTGCGCTGCGAAGCCTCGCGCTGCAGCCCCTTCCCCATGGCCGCGATCGCCGCGGCCGCGTCATCACTACCCTGATCGCCACGACCACCGAGATCGAGCAGGCGCTGCACGAACTCGTCGGCGCGCTTGTCCAGCGCCGGATCGCCGGCCGGTGCGATGGCCGCCTCGCTCTTGGCGCCTGCGATGTCCAGGTTGAGATGCAGCGCCGGAACAGACGCGCCGGTCGTCACGCTTTGCTGATCGCTCATGTCACCCCTCTTCAGCGCCCTTGCACGGCGTATTTGCCGGCCCGCTTGGCCAGCGCTTCGAGTTCCGCGATAGCGGTCTTGGCATCCAGACTGGCCCTGCCCTCACCCGTCTTGGCCTGCGCGATCGCGGTCGCAGTCCGGTCCAGCACGGTCATCGCCGCCTCGTTCTGCGCCAGCAGCCCGGCGACGCGCGTCTTCTGCTCGTCATAGAGGCTCAGTCGCCGCGTCAGGGCATCCAGTTCATCCTTGTGTGCGGGCTCGACCGAAATCTTTTTCAGCTCGCCGAGGCGGGCGTGAGCGTAGTCCGGGTCGATCTTGCTGATGCTTTTCAGCGACATCGCCGCTTCCTTGAGGGAATCGAGGCCGGACAGGAACACCTGCTCCGCCATCGCGACATAGCGCGAGTACGTGAGCTCGCCGGCATTCAGCTTTTCCCGCAGGATCTCCGCCAGGTTGTCATATTTCTCACGCAGCATACGGAGCTGGGCAACGCCCTGCTCGGCGCCGAACTCTTTCAGGTCGGCCTCCAGCGCGGCCAGGTCCTCTTCGCTGCCGAACCGCTCCGCCGCGTCGCTGCCATAGAGCCGCGCGGCAAACCCCGACGAGCGCGCGAGCAGGATCGGCCACGCAAGCAGGACGATGGCGGCGACGCCGAGCGCGCTCGCGGCCATGACGAGATCGGGCTGGAACCACCAGAAGAATGCGCCAACCGCCGCGGCGGTGATCAGACACGCGGCCCAGGTGAGCGGATCGGACAGGATAAGCGACGCGGCGCGCCTGGCACTCATGCCGCCCCCGAGCCGATGACGCGATATTGGATCAACCCCACCGCCTCCCGAATTGCGGTTCCAGTAACATGGTCACCTAAACCCTACCGCGCAAGGGTGTATCAGTTCGATCGTATTGGCGCCACGTCCGCGCAGAAACGCGGACCCTCCATGCACAACAGGCGGATGGTCGCCCCGGTCAACCCGCGGATAGAATGGATTTTTCGCGCTCTTGAACGAGTCCCCAACTTTGACCGATTCGGCCGAGTCGCAGCACGGCGCCAAGCCCGTCGTCCAGAAGCCCGCGCATGCGCCGCTGTCACGCGGCGCGGCCTATGGCGTGTTCGCCATCCTGGTGCTGATCTGGGGCCTCAACTGGCCGATCATGAAAATGGTCGTGCACCTGATGCCGCCGCTGTGGTTCGTGGTTGCGCGCCTGGCGCTGGGCGCCGCGTGCCTGTTCGCGCTGCTGGCGGTGACCGGGCGGCTGGCAAAGCCGACCAAGGCGGACTGGCCGGTGATCTGGTCGGTCTCGTTCTTCCAGATGTACGTGTTCATGACCCTCACGACCGTCGGCATCCAGTTCATCCCGGCCGGACGGTCGGCGATCCTCTCCTACACGTCGCCGCTGTGGGTCCTGCCGGCGGCGATCCTGTTCTTCGGCGAGAAGCTGACGCGCTGGCGGTTCGCCGGCATGGCCGCCGGGCTTGCCGGCCTGGTCGTGCTGCTCAATCCAGCCAGCATCGACTGGTCGGACAATCACGTGCTGCTCGGCAACGGCTTGCTGCTGTTCGGCGCGGTCATGTGGGCGATCGCGATCCTGCACACGCGGCGCCACACCTGGCATCTCTCGCCGCTGCAACTGGCGCCGATCCAGATGTCGTTGCTGCTGGCGCCGATGTGCGTGCTCGCCTACGTCATCGATGGGCCATTCCACGCGGACTGGAATTGGCAGCTGATCTGGATGCTGCTGTACAATGGTCCGCTCGCGACCGCGTTCGCGTTCTGGGCGTCGGTCAGCCTGCAGCGCGCGTTGCCGTCCAGCACGATTTCGCTGTCCTATCTTGCCGTGCCGGCCTGGGGCTTGATCGCATCGACGCTGTGGCTGGGCGAATCATTGCCGGCCAGCCTGATCGCCGGCGGCGTGCTGATCTTCCTGGGGGTCGCGGCGATCGCATACGGCGATGCGCGCCGCCGCTGACGCGCGTTGCTACGTCCCGCCGGCCAGTCTGTCCCAGAACTCGGTGCGATTGTTGGTGCGGGGAAACGGCTCCGCCGGTTCCGCCACGCCGAGGAATGCGCAAAGCGGAGCCCAGCCTTCCTTCACCTGGTAGACCAGCAGCCGGTCCGCGGGGATTGTCGCCTTGACCGCGTCGCTGTGCGCAGCGAAGGCGCGACCCAACCCTGCCGCGTCCAGGCCGATGGGAAAACCGGTCCTGGCGATCACGCCGCCAGCCATGTCGACGAACGGCCTCATTTGCGGCGGCACCAGCACCGCGCCGGTGGTCAGCTTGTAGATTGTCTCCGAGAAGCTCTAGATCCAGCTTTCGGAACTCCGGTGCGTAAGCACGAACTTCGCGGTAGGATAGATCGTGTTCAATTCGCGGAAGAAGCCCGCCGTCGGCCAATCGACGGCGCTGGCATAGTCGCGATAGATCGCCGCCCAATCCGCACGGCCCTGCAACGCGGCAGACCATAGCGGCACGTGCACAGGCGGATTGTGGATTACTTCTTCCATATGATGGCATGGCCTAAGGCCCAGCCGCTCCAGCGCAAGCTTGAGCGAATAGGTCCCCGTCCTACCCACCCCGACACCGATCACTTTCATGATCGCGCCCTCCCCAAACCGCTCGAAGATTCTGCGCCTCGAGTTCATCGCCAGGGTAGCTCTCCGCCGTGCCGATGTCGACCGATACGGAAGTATTGCAGGCGATCCGGCGGCAAAGCAGCGCATCGCGTTTTCCTTGCCAGTGGCGAAGCGCCTTCGCATACTGTCAGCATGAGCAAGGTGGGCACTCAGAAGACGCAGACCGAGCCGCGCGCACAGGGCGACGCCCCGCGCAAGCGGCGGCCGCGTTTCTATGAACCCGAGACGCCGCCGCAGCCGACACATTGCCAGCATCCGGAGTGCGACCTGCCCGGTGTCTATCGCGCGCCGAAATCGCGCACGCAGCTCAACGAGTATTTCTGGTTCTGCCTCGACCACGTGCGCGACTACAACAAGGCGTGGGACTACTACGCCGGCATGAGCCAGGCCGAGATCGAGCGCCAGGTGCGCAACGACGTGGTGGGCCAGAGGCCGACCTGGCCGCTGGGCAAATGGGGCGCGCATGGACCTACCGGCCGCCCCGCCGCGCCGCGCTCGACATTCATTCCCGACGATGTGGCGGAGGCGCTGGACAGCGCGGCGCAGGCCAGGAAAACCCGCGCCCGCGAGGAGCAGAAGCGCAATTCGCGCCTCAGCAAGGAAGAGCAGGCGCTGGCTGTCCTGGAGCTGACGGCACCGGTCACCATGGCGGAGATCCGGACTCGTTACCGGACCCTCGTTAAGAAGCTGCATCCGGACATCAACGGCGGCGACAAATCGGCCGAAGAGCAGTTGAAAGTGGTGAACCAGGCCTACAGCACCCTGAAGGCCGTGGCTATCCGCTAGCCAAAGGCCGGCTTTCGCGCATTCCAGGGTTGACGCTGGTGCAATTCCCCACGTCGGCTGTGGCCTAGCCGGGCCAGTTGGAATCGGCTAAAAACACCCGTCAATCAAAGAAATCGGGATTTTTCGAGATGGCGACTTTCACCGCCGCGGCTGCGGAAACATCGACACTGCCGGACATCACCATTTCGGTGCGTCAGGTCTTCGGCCTCGATTCCGAGATGCAGGTGCCGGGCTTCAGCCAGAAGTCCGAGCATGTGCCGGATGTCGACGAGAGCTACCGCTTCGACCACGACACCACGATGGCGATCCTGGCGGGCTTTGCCTACAACCGCCGCGTCATGATCCAGGGCTATCACGGCACCGGCAAGTCGACCCATATCGAGCAGGTGGCGGCGCGCCTCAACTGGCCGTGCATCCGCGTCAATCTTGACAGCCACATCAGCCGCATCGATCTGATCGGCAAGGACGCGATCGTCCTGCGCGACGGCAAGCAGGTGACCGAGTATCGCGAAGGCCTGCTGCCCTGGGCGCTGCAGCACCCGACGGCGCTGGTGTTCGACGAATACGACGCCGGCCGGCCGGATGTGATGTTCGTGATCCAGCGCGTGCTGGAGGTCGAGGGCAAGCTGACGCTGCTCGACCAGAACCGCGTCATCCGCCCGCATCCGGCGTTCCGCCTGTTCTCCACCTCGAACACGGTCGGGCTCGGCGACACCACCGGCCTCTATCACGGCACGCAGCAGATCAACCAGGGCCAGATGGACCGCTGGAACATCGTTGCGACCCTGAACTACCTGCCGCACGAGGACGAGGTCGGCATCGTGCTGTCGAAGTCGCCAAGCTACGACAACGAGGCCGGCCGCAAGACCATCAAGGCGATGGTGTCCTGCGCCGAGCTGACGCGCGCCGGCTTCATCAACGGCGACATCTCCACCGTCATGAGCCCGCGCACGGTCATCACCTGGGCCGAGAATGCGCGCATCTTCGGCGATATCGGCTTCGCGTTCCGCGTCTCGTTCCTCAACAAGTGCGACGAGCTGGAGCGCCCGGTGGTGGCCGAGTATTTCCAGCGCTGCTTCGGCGTCGATCTGAAGGACAGCGCGGGAAAGGTGCAGCTCGCCTGAAGCTGAACCGGCGATGACCAGCAAGCCAGCCAACGCGGTCGAGGAATTCCGGCGCGCCACCGGCGCGGCGATGCGCGCGATCTCGGAGCGCAACGATTTGCAGGCGACCTTCGCGCCCGGCCCGGCTGCGTTGCTGGGCAACGAGGCGCGGTTGCCGCTGCCGTCCAAGAGCCTGCCCACCCACGAGGTGGCGCAGACCCGCGGCGAAGCGGATGCGATCGCGCTCAAGCTCAGGCACCACAACGCGCGGGTCCATGCCAAGGAATGCCCGAAGACGCCGCTCGCGCGCGACGTGTTCAACGCGGTCGAGCAGGCGCGCTACGAGGCGATCGGCTCGCGCAAGATGACGGGCGTGAAGCAGAACCTGCGCGCAGCGCTCGAAGAGCAGTGCCGGGTCAAGGGCTACGCGCGGATCAACACCCGCGAGGAAGGCAACCTGGCCGAGGTCATGCGCCTGATGGTGCGCGAAACCTTGACCGGCGATGCGGTTCCGGAATCCGCGCGCGCCATGGTCAATGCCTGGCGCACGGATTTCGCGCAGAAGGTCCTGGACGACGTCGCCGGCCTCAAGGACAAGCTCGCCAACCAGCGCAATTTCGCCAAGGCGGTGCGCCGCCTGCTCGCCGACATGGAGCTCGAGCAGACCGACGAGGAGCTTGAGAGCGAGCGCGACGACCAGGACGACCAGGACCAGCAGGACCCGAACAAGCAGCAGCAGCCGCAACAGAAGAGCGGCAAGCAGCAGCAATCCGAATCCTCCACCCAGATGGACGCCCAGCAGGAAGCCGAGGCGGAAGCGGAGGAGATGGATTCGGGCGAGCAGGAAATGGAGATGCCGGCGCAGGGCGGCGAAGAGCAGCCCGGCAATCCCGGCCGCCGCAACGACGAGCCGATCGGGAAGCGCCGCAACGAGCCGGCCTACAAGAGCTTCACGCAGCAGTTCGACGAAGTGGTCGAGGCGCACGAGCTGTGCGACCCGGATGAGCTGACGCGCCTGCGCGCGCTGCTCGACCAGCAGCTGAATGCGCTGCAGACCGTGGTGGCGAAGCTCGCCAACCGCCTGCAGCGCCGCCTGCTCGCCAAGCAGAACCGGTCGTGGGTGTTCGACCTCGAGGAAGGGCTGCTCGACAGCAAGCGCCTGCCGCGGGTGATCGTGAATCCGGATCTGCCGCTGTCCTACAAACGCGAGACCGACACCGAGTTCCGCGACACCGTGGTCACGCTGCTGATCGACAATTCCGGCTCCATGCGCGGGCGGCCGATCACTGTCGCCGCCATGACCGGCGACATTTTGGCACGCACACTGGAGCGCTGCGGCGTCAAGGTCGAGGTGCTCGGCTTCACCACCCGCATGTGGAAGGGCGGCCAGTCGCGCGAGGCGTGGATCAACGCCGGCAAGCCGGCCAACCCTGGGCGCCTCAACGACCTGCGTCACATCATCTACAAGTCGGCCGACGCGCCGTGGCGGCGCGCCCGCAAGAACCTGGGCCTGATGTTGCGCGAGGGTATCCTCAAGGAGAATATCGACGGCGAGGCGCTGCTGTGGGCGCACAACCGCCTGGTCCAGCGCACCGAGCAGCGCCGGATCCTGATGGTGATCTCCGACGGCGCGCCGGTCGATGATTCGACGCTGTCGGTCAATCCCGGCAACTACCTGGAGCAGCACCTGCGCGAAGTGATCGACTGGATCGAGACCAAATCGCCGGTCGAGCTGCTCGCCATCGGCATCGGCCACGACGTGACACGATACTACCGCCGGGCCGTTACGATCGTCGACGCCGAGCAATTGGGAGGCACCGTGCTGGAGCAGCTTGCCGCGTTGTTCGAGGAAGACTCAGCGCGGGGCCGCCATGCCGCGCGTCGCTGGGTGATGGCGCACTAGAATTCATCGGCGCAGGCAACGGGCGTTGCGCTTCAACTCGGGGGATTGCCAATGGCCCGCATGTCCATCGCTGCATCGCTCATGGGAGTCGTCGCCGCCGCGCTTCTCGGCGGCTGCGCTTCGCAGGGAAATACCGGAACCGCCCCACAGGCGGCTTCGCCCACGGCGGCCTGTAGCGGCAGCTTCCGGGCCTTTGGGGAAGCTCCTTCGCAGGACGTCTCGCTGACCTGCTTCGGTACTGAGCGCCTCTACGTCGCCTATCCGGAGAGCATTGCCCATCGTTACTCACCCTGCTCGTATACATTCGATTCAGCGAGCGGCACCGGCAGCGGCAGGATGACCTGCAGCAACGGCAGGTCAGGCCCGCTCAGCTATGACATGACGGACCCGGCGAACATCAAGGTGTCGGCAACGCTCGACGACGGGCGAGAGATGGCTTTCTCATTGCGGCAGGAGTGAGACTCGGCCGGAGGCTCTCAAGGCCCATGCCGCAGGATGATGGCACGCTAAGGCTCTTTCGCACCCTCGACTCCGTCATGGTCGTGCTTGGCACGACCATCCACGAGTTTGGCGGCCGCTTCGCAGTGCTGCATGGGGAAACTCGTGGATGGTCGGACCAAGTCCGACCATGACGATAGAAAGGAGCGGCCGGCTTCGCTACTCTCGCCTCATGACCTCGCCCGCTCAGATCCTCCACGACGTTTTCGGCTACACATCCTTCCGTCCCGGACAGGAGGAGATCATCGATCTCGTCCTCGGGGGCGAGAACGTGCTGGCGGTGATGCCGACCGGGTCGGGCAAGTCACTGTGCTATCAGATCCCGGCTTTGCTGCTGGAGCGGCCGACCATCGTCATTTCGCCGCTGAAGGCGCTGATGGACGATCAGGTCGCCGGCCTGCGCGCCGATGGCGTCGAGGCGGCCTCGATCCACTCCGGCATGGGGCGGGACGAGCAGATCGCGGAATGGCGCAAGGCGACGTCGGGCAAGGCCAAGCTGCTCTATCTCGCGCCCGAGCGGCTGATGAACGAGAACATGCTCAGCGCGCTGCATCGGCTCGACCCCCATCTGTTCGTGGTGGACGAGGCGCATTGCATCTCCAAATGGGGCCCGAGCTTCCGGCCGGAATATGAGCAGCTGTCCAGGCTGAAGGAATTGTTCCCGACGGCGCACATCGCCGCCTTCACCGCGACCGCCGACAAGGCGACGCGCGCGGACATCGCGCAGAAGCTGTTCAGAGGCGACAGCCGCGTCATCGTCCACGGCTTCGACCGGCCGAACCTGCGCCTGGGCGTCGGGCAGAAGACCCATTGGTCGAAGCAGCTGTTGGCATTCCTCGCCGACAAGAAGGGGCAATCGGGCATCGTCTATTGCCTGTCGCGCAAGTTCACCGACGAGGTCGCGAATTTCCTGCAGGAGGAAGGGTTCAACGCCATCCCCTATCATGCCGGCCAGGATCCGGAGACGCGCAAGCGCAACCAGGACCGCTTCATGAGCGAGAACGAGGCGGTGATGGTGGCGACCATCGCCTTTGGCATGGGCATCGACAAGCCGGACATCCGCTATGTCTGCCATCTCAACCTGCCGGCCAGCATGGAAGCCTACTACCAGGAGATCGGGCGCGCGGGCCGCGACGGCGCGGCGGCGGAGACCATGCTGCTCTACGGCTATGACGACCTGCGCATGCGCCGCACCTTCATCGAGGACGAGACCACCGAGGAGGAGCACAAGCGGCGGGAGCATCGGCGGCTCGACGCCCTCATCGCCTATTGCGAGTCCGCGGAATGCAGGCGCATCGCGCTGTTGGGCTATTTCGACGAGCAGACCGGGCCGTGCGGCAATTGCGACAACTGCCTCAATCCGCCGACGCTGGTGGACGCGACGCGCCAGGCGCAGATGCTGCTCAGCGCCATCCACCGCACCGGCCAGGCGTTCGGCGCCGGGCACGTGATCGACGTGCTGCTGGGCGCCGAGACCGACAAGGTGCGCCAGCGCGGGCACGACCGGCTGCCGACCTATGGCGTCGGCAAGGATTTCCCCAAGCCATATTGGCAATCGCTGGTGCGCCAGGCGGTCGCCGGCGGGCAGATCATGATCAACATCGCGAAATACGGCGGGCTCGAGATCACCGAGCGCGGCCGCGCCATCCTCAAGGGCGAGTCGCCGTTCTATTTCCGCGAGCCGGGCAAGAAGCCGGCGCGGGTCTCGCGCCGCGCGGCGCGCGAAGCTGCGGCCGCCGACCTGCCGGCGCCGGACCTGGCGCTGCTGGCAAGGCTGAAGGACCTGCGCCTCACCCTCGCGCGGGAGCAGAGGGTGCCGGCCTATGTGGTGTTCCCCGACGCCACCTTGATCGAGATGGCGCGGGTGCGGCCCTCATCTCTGGACCAGATGCGCCAGATCAGCGGCGTCGGGCCGCGCAAGCTGGAGCAGTTCGGCCCGCAGTTCCTGACGGTCACCCGCGCCGAATGACCCTCACGACTGTGTTAAGTCACACAGAAACTTGACTATTTTGTGTGACAGATCGCACATTATCAGTGCCATTCCTGTGCTACTCTCCACAGTGTCAATCTCACTGACTTGGGGAGTAGAGGTCATGAAGCGTTCAACAGCGCGGGCTGGAACGTTCGGACTTGTGGTTACGATCGGGCTGAGCATCATCGCGCCCGTCGCCTGGGCGAAACCGGGCTTTGCGGTCGTCAGCTTGTCGCCGTCCACCTTTATCAGCAATTGCCAGAGCATGGGCGGAACCTCGTCCTCGGCACCTGGTGGCGGGGTCCGGTGTACGCTGCCGAGCGGCACGGTGGTCGATTGCTCGTTCAACACCAGCGACGGCACCGCCCTCTGCCAGTGGACCAAGGACCTGCCGCCGAAATCGGCCAAGGCGCTGATCGGCGACGTGCCGCCCGCCAGCATGGCACCGCCCACCACAACCAAACCGCCGAAGGCGACGGACGTGCCGGCAACGGACACCGTCAACTAGTGCAAGTGCGGTGACGGAGCGGGTTCTTCTTTCCCCGCTCCGCCGTCCACTTAGAACGGGTGCGGTCCGTCGTACTCGCCAATGTAGCTGAGGTGCGTGACGAGGCCGGTGCCCGGGCGCCATTGGTGCAGGGCGACGGCGGGCGGCTCCATCGAAAACATCAGCGGCGCGTCGGGCATGAGATCGAGCGTCGCCTGATGCGCGGTGCTGGGTGCGACCGAGGCGATGGTGCCGGCAAATCGCACCTGGATCGGCCGGTGCACATGGCCGCACAGGATGCGCTCGACATTCGGATGCTGCCGCACGATCGCCGCCAGCCGCTCCGCCCCGACATTGAGGCGCGCGTCGTCGAACTCCTTCAGGCCGCACTCGAACGGCGGATGATGCATGAAGATGATGGTCGGCCGGTCGGACTCCGCGAGCCGCGCCTCGAGCCAGTCGAGCCGCTGCGCGCACAGCTCGCCATGCGGCTGTCCCGGAGTCAGCGTGTCGAGCGCGATCAGGCGCAGCGGCCGACGCTCGATCACGTATTGCAGGAACTCGCCCTCCTGCAGATAGCGATGCGCGGCAAACGCCGCGCGCAGCGGCGCGCGCAGGTCGTGGTTGCCGGGGATGAGATGGACCGGCATCGCCAGCGGCGCCAGCAGATCGCGCAGATGGGCATACTCCTCCGCCATGCCGGCATCGACCAGGTCACCCGTCAGCAGCACGACATCCGGCGGTGGGCGGAGCGCGTTGATGTGCGTCACCGCCCGCGCCAAATGACCGGAGGTGTCGACCCGGCCCATCGCCAGCACGCCCTGGGGCCGGATGTGAGTATCGGAGATCTGGGCGATCAGCATGCTTGAGCCCTTCTCAGAAATGGTCCGCGTAGCGCGCGAAATCCGCCGCGTAGATCGTGGCAATCTTGCCGCGCGTGGATGCGTTGAAGAAATGCCGGTGAGCCGGCCAGTCGCTCCATGCCTGCGTCGTCGTGAAAGTGGCCGCGGCGCAGTCCTCCGCGCCGGCCGCTTCGCGCACATGATGAGTGGCGGCGATCTCGGCGATGGCGGCGTCCAGCGCCGCCGCGGGCTGCGGTGGCGGCGGCAGCCTCTCATCGATCTTCGCAAGACAGGCCATGAGATCCTGCCTCTGGATGTTGATGGTCTGGGTCGGCGCCACCAACATCTCGACCGGGTGGACCTGCTCGCGGTGATGGAGATTGCAGACCGCGATGTCGATGCGCAGCAGGTAATCCAGGAACTGCTCGAAGGAATAGCCGTCCTTGCTGTCGATCGGCCGCCGCAAGACCCGCGCCATCTTGCGGTCCTCGTAGCCGTATCGCAACGCGTGATGATAGCTGCTGACCGCGCGTACGAACGGATCGCGCACGACGCGCAGCCAGGACCAGCCGGATGCGCCCGCCTCAACCGTCCAGGCTCGATGGGTGTCGGTGGCATAGAGCTTGTGTTGGCGGAACTTATGCGGCCAGGCATCGTAGGCGCGGGCCGCTTGCAGCAGATCGCAGCGCCACAAATACCAGAGCAGGAGCGTGGTGCACGCCGCCTTGGCTGACCAGATGATCCCAAGCTTTGCCGGCCCGAACAACAACGGACGGGGATCGCGCTCGAGCTGCCGCAGCAGCTCCGCCAGGTCCGCGCGATCTCCGTCCGGCACGTGCTGGCCCCCGCGTCGGCGATGCTAGCCAAGCGTCGACTTGAGGAACGCCACCGTGCGGTCCCAAGCGGCGCGCGCATCCTCCGCATCGTAGTGATCGCCGGTCGGGTTGGCGAAGGCGTGGTTGGCGTCGTAGCGATGCACCTCCAGCATCTTGCCGGCCTGCTTCATCGCAGCCTCGAAGCCATCGACCATGGCGGGATTGATCCACTGATCCTCGTTGGCGAACTGGCCGAGCACCGGACCCTTGATCGACTTCAGCTCGTCGGCCGGGCGCGCGACGTTGCCGTAGTAGACCACGGTCGCGTCGAGCGGCCGGTCCATCGCGGCCTGTAACGCCATGCCGCCGCCGAAACACCAGCCGATGGAGGCGACCTTGCCGTTGCAATCGGGATTCTGGCGCAGCCAGTCGACCCAGGTCGACATGGTCTCACTCGCTTCCGCCGGCACCACGCCTTTCATCAGCGTCTCCGCCTCTTCCGGCTTGCTGCCGACCTTGCCGCCATAGAGATCGATGGCGAGGCCGAGCCAGCCCTGCTTGGCGATCTCGGTGGCGACCGACTTGATCTGGTCGTTGAGGCCCCACCATTCGTGGACCAGGATGACCGCCGCCGCGGGCTTGTTGTCCGGCATGGCGAGGGCAGCCGATACCGAGCGGCCGGAGGGCGTCTTGGCGGTGACCGTCTGCAGCGAGGCGGCGGCCCTGGCCACCTTGGCCGGATCGGCGAGCAGGGTTGCGAGGGATAATCCGGCGAGGCCGACCACCACCTGCCGGCGCGAAGAGGTTGAAATGGATTGCGGTTTCATGTCCTTGCCCTATCTCACGGGTTAGCAGCGGCCATCATGGTAGTGCCGCGCCCGCCGACCGGCAAAGGCTTCATTGTCCGCGTGCAATCACGCGTGTGCGAGGATCAGGCCTTGCCGGCCGCCCGTTCGATACGATGCATGTCGTCGTCGGAAAATCCGAAATGGTGGCCGATCTCGTGGATCAGCACATGGCGCACGACGGCGCGCAGGTCGTCGGTGCCTTCGCACCAGTAGTCCAGGATGGCCCGGCGGTAGAGGAAGATAATGTCCGGCTGATGGCGGATGTCGAAGGTGCTCTGCTGGGTGAGCGGGATGCCCTGGTAGAGGCCCATCAGGTCGAACGGCGATTCGATCTCCATGTCGTCCAGGATCTCGTCGCGCGCGAAATCCTCGACCCGGATCGCGACACCGACGCAACGGCTGCGCAGCGCCTCCGGGATATGCTCGAACTCCTGGTAGGCCATGGCCTCCATCTCCACCAGGCTGGGCGGCGTGCCGAAGTCGCGCGGTTCGTCGAGGCGGATGGTCATGGTGATGCGTCGATCATTGTTGACGTCATCCCTGCATTATCCGGGCCGTCATGGCAAGGCTTGGCCTTGCCGACGGAGAGCGAGCGGGTGGCTGTGTCGAGCCTAGCGGAACTCGACGTGATAGCGGTCGAGGATGCGCCGGATCGAACCGTCCGCGGCCATGACCTTGAGGCTACGGTTGAAGCCTTGCATGGCGTCGCCCGCGCCGGGCATGGCGCGGCTGAGGCAGAAATAGTACGGGTTGCGCCCGATCTCGCGATACGCGATCGAGCTGGAGCGCGGATCGGAAGCGATGAAGTGCTTGGTCGTGAGCTCGTAGCCGTAGAGCAGATCGACGTTGCCGGCGACCAGCATGTCGAGCGCGTTCTTGTCGCTGGCGGTGGCTTCGACCTGCGCACCCGCGGTAATCAGCTCGGCTTCCAGGTTGTAGCCGCCGACCGTCACGACCTTGCGGTCCTTGAGGTCGGCGACCGATCCGATGCCGGCGAGCGCATCTTCGGAGCGCGCGAACAGCCCGACCGACACCGCACCAAGCTCGTCGCTGAACAGCAGCTTGGCCTCGCGTTCCTTGGTGTGGGAGCAGGAGCAGAGCCCGTCATACTGGCCGCGCTCCGCCAGCTCCAACGCGCGCTTCCACGGCATGAAGGCAATCTCGGTCGACCAGCCGATGCGCTTCAGGGCCTCGCCGACGATGTCGATGTCGAAGCCGGCATTGCCGTCGTCGGCCGGCTGCTCGATCTTGTGCGGCGGGAAATTGTTGCAGGCGAGGCGCACGCTCTGCTCGTCGGCGCGGCCGGCGATGCCCGTTCCGAGCGCCAGCGCAAGACCGACAAAGCCAACCAGTACCCTGACCGCACGCATCTCAATCCTCGACGTTCAGACCAATTCACTGGTCTCATCATGCGCCCGCGATCGTTAAAAAAGGACCCGAGGCCCAAAGTCCCACCGCCCAAGCCTCTGAATCGGCACTGAAATTGCCCAGCCTTGACGGCGTTCGAGGCCTCTGATTAAATGACCATTCAATCAATGAATGTGAAATTAACAAGTGTTTACAATAGCGTACCAAACATTGTGACACATCGGATGCTTTGATCTTTCACAGGATCGGAGCGCAATCGAGAGATCGGAGAGCCTCATGAACAGCTTCGTCGACATCCGCCATCCGGAACGCATCTACGAGACCGAGCCGTTGCCGGCCTGGACCTATCTGAACGCGGAGTTGCTGGAGCTGGAGTACGAGCGCGTCATCCTGCCGTCGTGGCAGTTCGTCTGTCACCAGAACCAGGTGAAGGAGGCGGGCGATTTCGCGACCCTCGACCTGTGGCGCGATTCCATCATCGTCATGCGCGGCAAGGACGGGACCTTGCGCGCGTTCCAGAACGCCTGCCGGCACCGCGGCTCCAAGCTGCTGGACGGCGAGGGCACCTGCAAGCACCGCATCACCTGCCCCTATCACGCGTGGTCGTACCAGCTGGATGGGCGGCTGGCGGCGGTGCCGTCGGAGAAGACCTTCCCCAACCTCGACAAGACGCAGCTCGGCCTCAAGGAGCTGGAGCTGGAGGTGTTCTGCGGCCTGGTGTTCGTGCGCGTCATGGGCAGCGGTCCCTCGATCGCCGAGCAGTGGGGCGACCTTGCCAAGGAGCTGGCGCCCTATCGGATCGAGGAGATGGTGCCGGCGCCATCGGTTGAAGAGGGCGGCGTGCAGATTTCCGAGGAGTGGGCGTGCAACTGGAAGGTCGCGCTCGACAACTACCTCGACAACTACCATGTGCCGTTCGGGCACCCCGGCCTCCACCGGCTGATGGACAACCAGCTCAGCTGCACCATCAACGGTCACGGCGTGTCGTTCTCCAAGAGCGTGATCCGCGAGCGCGAATCCCACGCCTGGTCGGAGCGCGCCTATCAGCGCCTGGCGCCGAAGGCGTTCGACTACCTCCCGGAGGACGTGCGCCAGACCTGGGTGTTCGGCTTCATGCCGGTCAACATCGGCTTCGACGTGTTCCCCGACAGCATGGACATCTTCCAGATCCTGCCCAAGGGGCCGACCAAGAGCGTCATCCGCACGCCGCTGTTCGTGCGGCCCGACACGCGGCGCGAGGCCAAGGTCATGCAGTTCCTGGCCAACCGCATCAATGTGCAGATCGGCCACGAGGACAAGGAGCTGTGCGAGCGGGTGCAGGCCGGGCTCTCCAGCTACAACTACCAGCCGGGGCCGCTCAGCGAATACGAGATGCCCGTGAAGGACATGCATGCGCGCATCCGCGCCGCCTGCCCAATCGTCACGCAGAAGGAGCGGCCGATGGACGGCACGCTGCGCCGGCAGAACGTGAAGTTGCTGGCGGACGCTCAGCCCGAGTACAGGAACTGCGCGATCGCCGCGATCGCCTGAGGGGAGGCGTTGCGCTGCAGCGCTCGCACTGGCGTTGCTGGCCAGCGTCGTGCGAGCGCCAGCGCATTGTCGGCCAGCGGGACGGTGCTGCCAGCCGTCTCGTTCATGATGATGAGCGCGACCGGCACTTTTCTCGCCTCCATGATGCTCAGCGCGGTCAGCGAGTGGCTCAGCGTTCCGAGATAGGAACCCACCACCAGGATCGCCGGGATCTGGATATCGGCCGCGAAATCCAGCATCGTGCGATCGTCGCTGAGCGGCGCCATGATCCCGCCCGCCCCCTCGATCAGCGCCACATCATGCGCGCCTTGCAGGAAGGCTCGGCTGGCGGCCAGCACGGCGTGATACTCGACCTGCTTGCCCTCCTTGGCCGCGGCGGCATCGGCCGAGATCGCCGCCGCATAGCGCCAGGGCGAGACTTGGTCGAGCGTCTCGGCATCGACCGGCCGCCCGAGCGCCGTCAGCAATCGTCCCGCATCGCTCTCCACGAGCTGCGCCGGGTCGAACCCGCTCAACAACGGCTTGTAGGCATCGACCTTGCGCCCCTTGGCCCGCCAATGGCTGAGCAAACCACAGCCGACGTAGGTCTTGCCGATGTCCGTTCCGGTACTGGTGACGAAGAAGGCGGTCATGCCTTGAAATCCCAGAGCTTCGCCTTACTGTCAAGTTCGATAGTGCATCACCGCAGGTTGACGACAAAGGGATCGCGATGACAGAGCCGATCAAAGGCCGCTGCTTCTGCGGTGCCGTCCGTTTCCAGTTCAGCGAGGCGCCGGTCGCGGTGCGCGCCTGCTGGTGCCGCGATTGCCAGTACCTCGCCACCGGCAACGCCTCGATCAACGCGATCTTCAAGACGGCGAGTCTCTCGCTCAGCGGCGAGGTCGCCGAGTATGTCAGCACCGCGAATAGCGGCAACACCATGCGCCGGCGCTTCTGCCCGAAATGCGGCACGCCGCTGTTCAGCCACTCGTCGTCGCGGCATGAGGTGATGGTGGTGCGGGTCGGCGCGCTGGAGGATCGCGAGATCGGTGGGCCGGCCAGCTACATCTGGACGGCATCGGCGCCGAGCTGGGGACACATCGATCCTGAGCTGCCCAATTGTGCGGGCCAACCGGGGCCGGTGCCCTTGAAATAGGCCGATTTTCGGCTTGCTTGACAGGGTTGGACCCCGCCGATAGCGTCCGGCCAACTACGCCAGCAGGGAGCATGAAATGGCCGACGCGTCCGCACTTCCGCCGGAAATCCGTCACGACTGGTCGGTGGCCGAAGTCGAGGCTCTGTTCGCCCTGCCGTTCAACGATCTGGTGTTCCGGGCGCAGACCGTTCACCGCGCTCACTTCCCCGCTAACCAGGTGCAACTGTCGACCCTGCTGTCGATAAAGACCGGGGGCTGCCCGGAAGATTGCGCCTATTGCCCGCAGGCCGCGCGCTACGACACCGGGGTCGAGGCGCAGAAGCTGATGGCGGTGCAGACCGTGCTGGCGGAAGCCAAGCGCGCCAAGGAGTCCGGCGCCTCGCGCTACTGCATGGGCGCCGCCTGGCGCGAGCCCAAGGACCGCGACCTCGATGCGATCTGCGACATGGTGCAGGGCGTGAAGGCGCTCGGCATGGAAACCTGCATGACGCTGGGCATGCTGACCGCCGCGCAGGCGCAGCGGCTCAGCGACGCGGGGCTCGACTACTACAACCACAACATTGACACCTCGCCGGACTACTACACGCAGATCATCACCACCCGCACGCTGCAGGAGCGGCTCGACACGCTGGAGCACGTGCGCGAGGCCGGCATGAAGGTGTGCTGCGGCGGCATCGTCGGCATGGGCGAAGGCGCCAGCGACCGTGCCGGCATGCTGATGACGCTTGCCAACCTGCCCGCGCATCCGGAATCGGTGCCGATCAACATGCTGGTGCAGGTGCATGGCACACCGCTCGACGGCACGCAGAAGCTCGACCCGCTCGACTTCGTGCGCACCATCGCGGTCGCGCGCATCATGATGCCGAGGAGCATGGTGCGGCTGTCGGCCGGGCGCGAGGAGATGAGCGACGAGTTGCAGGCGCTGTGCTTCCTGGCTGGCGCCAACTCGATCTTCGCCGGCCCGAAGCTGCTGACCACGCCCAACCCGGGCCGCGACCACGACAGCCAGTTGTTCCAGCGCCTCGGCATCGAGCCGATGCCGCTGGAGTCCACGCCAACGCACGCGCATGGCTGAGGCGGGCCACGGCTCACCCGACTGGCTGACGAGCGGCTTCCCGCATCTCTGGCTTCCCTACGCGCAGATGAAGCTGGCGCCGGCGCCGATCGCGGTGGTCGGGGCGGAGGGCGCGCGGTTGAAGCTCGCAGACGGGCAGGAACTGATCGACGGCGTATCGTCCTGGTGGACGGTGTGCCACGGCTACAATCATCCGCACATCCGCGTCACCGTCGCTGCGCAGCTGCAGGCGGTGCCGCACGTGATGCTGGGCGGTCTCGCCACCGAGCCGACGCTGCGGCTCGCCAAGCGGCTGGCCGATCTGCTGCCGGGCGACCTCGATCACGTGTTCTTTTCGGAATCGGGCTCGGTCTCGGTCGAGATCGCCATGAAGATGGCGGTGCAATACTGGATCAACCGCGGGCAGAAGGGCCGGCACCGCTTCGTCTCGTTCCGCTTCGGCTATCACGGCGACACGCTGGCCGCCATGTCGGTGTGCGATCCCGACGAAGGCATGCATGGTTTGTTCAAAGGCTACCTGCCGCAGCAGATCATCGCCGACGTGCCGCGTACCAAGGAGCGGCAGGCTGAGTTCGTGCGCCTGCTGCGCGCGCATCGCGATGAGGTGGCAGCAGTGATCATCGAGCCGCTGGTGCAGGGCGCCGGCGGGATGAAGTTCTACGAGCCCGAGGTGCTGCGCTTCCTCCGCCAGGCGTGCGACGAAGCGGACTCCCTGCTGATCCTGGATGAAATCATGACCGGCTTCGGACGCATCGGGCCGATGTTCGCCTGCACGGAAGCGGAGATCGTGCCGGACATCATCACAGTCTCCAAGGCGCTGACCGGCGGCACGCTGCCGCTCGCCGCGACCGTCGCGACCCGGCGCGTGTTCGAGGCGTTCCTGTCGGACGACCCGAGCAAGGCGCTGATGCACGGACCGACCTACATGGGCAACGCCCTCGCTTGCGCGGCGGCCAACGCGTCGCTCGACCTGTTCGAGCGCGAGCCACGCCTCCAGCAGGTGGCGGCGATCGAGGCGCAGTTGCGCATGGAGCTGGAAGCCTGCCGGCACCTGACCGGCGTGGTCGATGTGCGGGTGCGCGGCGCGCTCGGCGTGGTGCAGCTGTCGAAGGCCGGCGAAGGACCGTGGTTCCGGCCGCGCTTCCTTGCGGACGGCGTGTGGATCCGCCCGTTCGGCGACATCATCTATGTCGCGCCACCGTTCGTGATCTCGACCGAGGAGCTGTCGCGCCTGACCCAGGCGATCGTGCGCCACGTCTCCGCCTGGTCGCAGCAGCGCGCGGCCGCCTGAACCGCATCATGGGACGCCGATTGGATGAGCTGGCGGAAGCGCGCCTCGCCGAATTGGCGGAAGGCGGGCGGCTGCGGCGGTTGCGACCGTACCGGCGCGAGGGCACAGATCTCGTTCGCCCGGACGGCACGCGGCTGGTGGATTTTTCCGGCAATGACTATCTCGGCCTCAGCCGCCATCCGCAGCTGATCGCGCGGGCGCGCGACTGGACGGAGCGCTATGGCGCCGGCGCCAGCGCGTCGCGTCTCGTCACCGGAACGCTGGATGCCTATGTCGCGGTCGAGGGGAAGCTCGCGGCCTTCAAGGGCGCCAAGGCGGCGCTGGTGTTCAACGCCGGGTTCCAGGCCAATGCCACCATCCTGCCAGCGATGGCGGAGCTGCTGGGCGAGACCCTGATCTATGCCGACCGCCTCAACCACGCCAGCCTGCATCATGGCATTGCTGCGGCGGGGTTGCGGCAGCAGCGGTTCCGCCACAACGATCTCGATCATCTGCGTTCGTTGCTGGAGCGCGATCAGGGCAAGCCGGGCCGGCGCCTGATCGTCACGGAGTCCGTCTTCAGCATGGATGGCGACCGCGCACCGCTCGGCGCTCTGATTGCACTGGCGGAGGAGTTCGGCGCACATCTCTATGTCGACGAGGCGCATGCGACCGGCGTGTCGGGGCCGCAAGGCCGCGGACTGACGGCCGCGCACCCCGGCCGCGTCGACGTCGTGATGGGCACGGTGGGCAAGGCGTTGGGTGGGTTCGGCGCTTATGTGGCAGGCTCGCGCGCGCTGATCGACTTCCTGGTCAATCGCTGCGCCGGGTTCATCTATTCGACCGCGTTGCCGCCAGCGGTGTTCGGCGCGCTCGACGCGGCGCTCGACCTGGCGCCGACCATGGAGGCCGAGCGCGCGCGGGTTCATGCGCATGCCGAGCGCTTCCGCGAGGCGGCGAAACGACGCGACCTGTCGACCGGCGCATCCGATACCCAGATCGTGCCGCTGCTGATCGGAGGCAACATGGCGACATTAGCGGCTCAAGCCCGGCTCGAAGAACAAGGACTGCTCGGCGTCGCGATCCGGCCGCCGACGGTGCCGGAGGGCGAAGCGCGCCTGCGGCTGTCCTTCAGCGCCGCGCATCGCGACGAGGACGTCGCGCGCCTGTGCGATGCGCTGGCCGGATTGGAGACGCCGGCTTGATCCTGTTCGTTCATGGCTGGGGCTACGATGCACACTTCTGGGATCCGCTGCGCGACGCGCTCGGCGATGTCCCAAGCGCAGCGCTCGATCTCGGGTATTTCGGTGCGGCGATGACCGCTCTCCCGCGCAAGCTCACGCTGCTGGTCGGCCATTCGCTGGGATTCCTGTGGCTGGTGCGCCAGAGCGCGCTGCGCCACGTGCCGCTGGTCGGCATCAGCGCCTTTCCGCGCTTCCTCGAGGCCGAGGATTACCGCCCGGCGGTCGCAGCGCGCGTGCTGGAGCGCATGAGGCGGCGTGTCGTGACCGATACCCGCGGCGTTCTGGAGGACTTCTGGACACGTGCCGGAGCGGCCGGGCCGAGCGGCGTGCCGAACGCCGCCGCGCTGGCCGAGGGGCTCGATCATCTCGCCGCCTGGGACGAGCGCGGAAATCTGGCGGCGCGCGCAAGTCCCACGCGCTTGATCGCCGGCAGGGAGGATGCCATCGTTCCACCTGTAATGACCGAGATGGCGTTCAAAGGTTCCGAGATGACATGGCTGCCCGGCGGCCATGCCTTGCCGCACACGCACGCGGCTGAGATCGCGCGGCTGATCCGGCCATGAGCGACCGCAAGCAGCAGATCGCGCGGCATTTCGGGGCGGCAGCGCCGACCTATGACCGCGCCGCCCGCATCCAGGCGCGCATCGCGGTGGAGACGGCCGGCGCCATCGCCGAGGTCGCGCAGCCGTCCCTGATCCTGGAGTTCGGCTGCGGCACCGGCAACCTGACGCGCGCGCTGCTCGGCCATTTCCCGGAGGCTCGGCTGATCTCCACCGACCTGGCGCCGCCGATGGCTGCGTTGTGCCGCAAGCGCATGGATGCCGGCGCGCGGCTTACCAGCGCGAGCATGGATGCCGAGTTGCCGGCCTTCGCACCGGGCAAATTCGACCTGGTGTGCGGCAACCTCGCCGCGCAGTGGTTCTCCCGTCCGCACCAGGCTTTCTCCGCGCTCGGCGCCCTGCTGCGGCCAGGCGGCGTGCTTGCCTTGACGACGCTCGGCACCGACACGTTCCAGGAATGGCGCGCGGCGGCGGCCCTGCTCGGCCTCAGCCCGGCGATCCCGAGCTATCCGTCCCTCACGGAGCTGGATTGGCAGCGGCCGCCGGGATTCCTGGTCGAGCGCGCCGCGGAACAGCGGCTGTGGGACGAGCACCCGAACGCGCTCGATTTCCTGCAATCGCTGCGCAGCATCGGCGCCGATCTGCCGGCCGATCATGCGCGCCCGCTGTCGCCCGGCGCGCTGCGGCGGATCCTGCGCCAGGTGGACGCACAGGGTCACGTGCGCGCCACCTATCACGTGCTGACGGTGCTGTGGCGTAAGGGTTAGCGGGCCCGCGGCTGCACACGCAGCAATCCGACCTTGATCAGGAACGTGGCGTTCCGCGGCAAGAGCGCGCGCTCGAGCTCGCTCAGAGAAGCGCCGATCTCTGCGAGATTGGCCCCGGGCTGCTCCGCGACCTTGCGCTCGATCAGCTCGCACAGATCGAGGCGCAGGCGATGCTTGGCGAAGCCGAACAGATCGTGCGCCACGATAGATGCGAGCTCGCGCGGGAAATCGCCGGGCTCGAGGCGGTGCTGCGGCGACAGCACTTCGGTGGGGTAATCGACGAACAAAGCGAACGGGTCAGCGCGCGCCGGCCAATAGAGTGGACCGTGGGCGGGCGCCGATTCCACCGCGGCGCGGCGGCGCTCCGCCAGCTCCGCCCACAGCGCCTGGTAGCGCGCGATGACGTGGCGCCAGTCAAAAGTCGCCTCAGCGGCTTTGCGCGCGGCGTCGCCGAACTTGGTGCGCAGGCCAGCGTTGCCGATCAGCGACACATAGGCGTCCACGGTTGCGTTGATGTCGACCGCCACGAACTGGCTGGCATAGCCGCAATAGCGATCGTAGGTGTCAATGCCCACGGCGTGCGCGTCGGCGAGGTCGGCGCCCTGCCCCGGCGGCGGCGAGAGCGTCGGCACGCGGACGCCATGCTCGCCATGCTGGACCGTGTCCTTGTAGCCGTCCCAATCCGTCACCACGCTGGGCAGGCCGGCCGCCATCGCCTCGATCGGCGTCAGGCCGAAGGTCTCCTGGATGTTGTCGGAGAGCGAGGTGAAGATGTCCGCCGCCTGCCAGATCGGGAACCGCACTTCCGGCGTGCGCGCATCGAGGAAATGCGCGGTGACGCTGGGGCAGAAGTCGCGCGCGCCATTGCGGAACGCAGTCTCGATGAAGTCGTTGGCGAACCAGCCGGCCTGGATCAGGTGCAGGCGCTTGCCGGTCTGTTGCGCGGCGCGCTCCAGCGCCAGGTACATCGGGAACGGGTGCGCCTTGGCATGGAAGCTGAGACGGCCGACAAACAGGAAGGCGATATCGTCTTCGGCGATGCCCAGTTCAGCGCGCTGCGCCGCACGCGACGCGGAATCGGATGCAAAGCGCGCGCAATCGACGCCCAGCGGGATGACCGGCAGTTGCGGCCGCGGCACGCGCTGGGCGCCGAGGCGGTCCTTCAGATACGCCGCCTGCTCGTCCATCAGCGCTTCGACCATGATGCGCACGGTCTTGGCCGTGCAGATCACCGCGTCCCAATCCTGGACCGGCGCCAGGGCGAATTCGGCGATCATGTCCATCGCGCCGGACGACGCCGTGGTGTGGGTGATGCCGGTTAGGCTGTAGGCGCGCTGATCGCGCCCACGGCGGCGCCAGGCATGATCGTGCAGGCTGGGGTCCGGAATGTAGAGCGCGCCGGGCCTGGCGAGGCCGGCGGGATTGGCCCACGGGATCCATTCGACCGGCGTCGACCCGCGGCCCTGCGCCTCGGCAGCGAACTGCTCGGCCGCCTTGCGCTCCTGGGCGTAGCAATAGAAGCGCTCGACCCCGGCGTGGCGCAGATAGGCGTCGAGGAACGCTTCGCCCGCCGCCATGCGGCCCATGAGCTTCGGCCCTTTGGTTTCGTAGCCGGCGGGCACATAGTGGATGGCGACGTTGGACGGCGGCATGATTCCCTCGAGATCAGGCGCCGAAGACTAGCATAAGGTTCGCAAGATGACAGGACGGGTGCGCCAGGCGATCGAGGCCGATATCCCGGAGATGATGACGCTGCGGCTGTCGGTGCGGGAGAATCGATTGCTGGATCCCAGCCAGGTGACGGCGGAAGATTGCCGCCGGTACGTCACGCGCGGAAATATGTGGGTCTGGGACGAGAACGGCACGCTGCTGGGCATCTCCGCCGCCAATGGCGACACCGGGTGGATCTGGGCGTTGTTCGTCCGGCCTGAGCACGAGGGACGCGGCATCGGCCGAGCCTTGTACATCGCCGCCTGCGACGCGCTGATCGCCGCCGGCTTCCGCACCCTGCGGCTCAGCACAGATACCGACACGCGCGCCGCGCGCTTCTATCGCGCGGCGGGTTGGCGCGAAGCGGGCCGCACGCCGGAAGGCGAGCTGATCTTCGAGCTCGACGTCTCGCCGACCTGACGCGCGCGTTCTGCGCATTCATCTCGAATTTTCGACGATCCATCTAGGTTAAGAAGTTCTTAGCAAAAAGCCGTCACACAATTCCCTGAAGGGGTAATTGCGCGGTCTTTGATCATGACAACTCGACGTACGCTTTTCCATCACCGCAAGGACAAACCGCGCTCGGTCTCGAAGATCGGGCTGATGCTGTGCCTGCTGCTGGCCGGCGCCGTGATGGTGGTGCCAGCGAGCAGCGGCATCGTGCTCTACGGCAAGGCGAAGGTGCGCGACCTGGCGCTGAGCTCCGGCTTCATCAATTTCAAGGACTGCGTCGTCACGGCGAGCGGCGCCCTCGCCTGCGACAGCGGCGCCGTCGGCACGCCGCTGGCGGTCGCGCTGCGGAAGATACAGGACGTCGAGGCGCAAGCCGCCGAGGACAAGACGCAGCGCCAGAAGGCCGAGAACAAGGTGCGCGAGCTGGCGCTGGAGAACGAACGCCTGGCGGCGCAGCTGAAGCAAGCCCAACTCGCCGCCAGCGGCAGCAGCGCATTCCCGACAGGCGGCGATATACGCCCGACCGGTCTTGCGGTCACCAATCCCAGCACCGGCAGCATGATGAGCACCAGCGCGCAATCGGAGCAGAGCGACCTGTCGGTCGAGATCACGCCGCCGTCCGAAGAGGACTAGACGTCCAAATTCGCGACGTTGAGCGCGTTCGACCGGATGAAGTCGCGGCGCGGTCCACCAGGTCGCCCATCAGGGTCTAAAACGCCTCTTCCGCCTCGTCGACGTGGGTGACCTCGACCTGCAGCAGGGGTGCGGGCGTTGGGGTCGAGCGTGGTCTTCCACAGCTGCTCGGCCCGCATCTCGCCAAGGTCCTTGTAGTGCTGGATGTCGAGGCCCTTGCTGCCGGTCTCCATCACCGCCTTGGCGAGGCCCATCGGGCCGTTGATGCGGATCTCGCGGTCCTTGGACACGAAGGTAGCGGGCTGGCGGTAGGCCTTCATGGCATCCAGCCGGTGGCAATCGGTGGAACGGATCAGGGCATTGGACCCTGCCGTAAAATTATGAGGGCGGTTCAAACTGGCCCGTCACGCGCGTCAGGATCCCACGACACTGAATTGCCGTTTCGATGCGAATGGCCGCTTGCCGGCGCTCTTGGGCTCCGGCGCTGTTTCGGCCGATGTGTGCTTCGCCGGGTGAGGGCGAGATGAGGCGGACATCTCCGCCTTGTGCCTGGTACGGAACAGCGGGCCCTGCTTTGGATCGATCACTAAAACCTCGTTGAAAAAACGTGTGAAAGGCAAGGCGGTCAAGCGCGCCGGTCCGCCCTCAGATTGCCCTTTGCCGGCGCTTTGCATTGTTGACGGCGGCACGGCGAACCGGATTTGCGGCTGCATCCGCCATCGTCTCCGAGACACTCGCGATCGTTGCCCCCAGCGCCATCCAATCGGATAGCAACGTGCCGGCCGAGATTGCGGCAGTCTGCACGAACCGCCCCGGCGTCAAGCTGCCCGCAAATCGCGGCGCGGCGGCCCAGGACCGTTGCATCTGCTGAAACCAAAACTCGGTCCAGGCCCGCTGGATGCCGCTAGATCGTCCTACCATTGCTGCCACCGCTTTGTTTGCGACGGCGAGCTTCTGGGTCGAGAATTCCGGGTTGCACAGCTCAGCCGGATTCATCATCGCCAGGCCCATCAGGTGGGTGCGATGTCCGATGGTCTGAGCTGAAGCGGTGGCCGTATCATTCACGACCGTCGCTTGATCCAGCCTCCGGCGCATGGTGCGGACGTTCTTGGCGGCAATCGTCGCCGGCCGGCCGTTCTTGCGGCGCTTCATAGGCATTGTTCCTTTTGAGAAAGGGGAGGCGGCGGAACGCAATTGCCAACGGCATGCGGTCTTTGCCGACTCCCTATATGGTTACGAATCACGCAATCACAACGCAACGACTCCTGTCAGCGTGCGAGGCAACGGCCGGCTAGACCATTTCCTCTCGCGCCTGCTCGGCGCGTGCCGCTCCGATTGCGGTCTTGACGTGCTTCTGCTCTTCCGGCGGCGGTAACACCGCGTCCATGCCAAGTGACTGAATCCACAGCTCTCGACACCAGCCCTTGCTGTGGTAGATGTGCTCGTCTTCTTCCTCTTCGACCTCGTCGCAGGCTTCCGACAGGACGACGGACACGTCGCCTTCGGCCTCTTCTGCGCACTTGCCGAGGAGTTCCCAGTTCAGGTGGTCCTTGGTTTCGGCAAACACCACGCACTCGCAGGCGACCAGCTCCGCTGCCGCCGGCTCGCCGCGCTGCTGCGCCAGCTTCATGGCGCCGACGAGCGATTCACCGATGTGCCGCACCACCATCCGGCCCGGTGTATCTTCCTCGGCCAGACCGACCTTGCCGAAGATGTCGTGCATGATCCCGACGTGCTTCTTCGTCTGTTCCAGGTATTTGGTCCACTCCTCTTTCAGGTCCTCATTGACCACGCATTGCAAAGCTGTCTCGTAGATCTTCACGCCGCCGAGCTCGGTCTCCAGCATCTGCTGGAGAAGCTCGCCTACTTGCTTGTTCATCTTCGTTCCCTTCAGGATCTCGCTGCCGGCACACGCCAGCGGTGAGCCCTGTGAACTGCCCCGTGCCACAAACGTTCCTGCGACAGACGTCCTGCGACATAACGGCTTGCTCAACCATGTCTTTTGCTAAGACAGGCGGCGGCCGGCGCCCGCATCGCACGCCGGGCGAGCGAATTCACGCGATGCTGCAGCAACCAACTTGGCTGCGCCGGGTTGAATTGAAACGACAGGCGAGGCGGCCACTTCTTCGTCATGAAGATTTCGCCGCCGCCGGTTCTCCAAATAGAAAGTGCGTGCCATGAAAAAGCTGCAGCAGATGATCGATGCTGCCTTCCCCAAAACAGACGCCAAACGTAGCCCGCAAGGGCCAAGCGAGGCCTTCGCCGAGCGCGAGCGGTCGTTTGCCACGACCGCGGCTAGGGTCGAAACCCTACGCCAGGCGCGTGTCGAAGCCGATCAACCGGCAAACGCCCCGTTGTTGTTCGAGGTCGTGCGGTATCGCGGTTCCTGGAGGATTCGTCACAGAGGCAAGCACACGTCGCCGTTTTCCGATCAGACGGCGGCAATCATGGCTGCCGTCAAGCAGGCGAAAGCAAAACGGGAAACCGGCGCTGCGGTCGAAGTTCGGCTCAACCGAACCGACGGCGGCGTCATTCTGCAGTCGCTGGACGACGAAACGCCCGAAGCGGCGGTGTCTCAGAACGTCAACCCAGCTGACGCTCTCTAGACGTCCAAGTTCGCGACGTTGAGCGCGTTCGCCTGGATGAAGTCGCGGCGCGGTTCCACCAGGTCGCCCATCAGGGTCGAGAACACCTCTTCCGCCTCGTCTGCGTGGGTGACCTTGACCTGCAGCAGGGTGCGGGCGTTGGGGTCGAGGGTCGTCTTCCACAGCTGCTCGGCCTGCATCTCGCCTAGGCCCTTGTAGCGCTGGATGTCGAGGCCCTTGCTGCCGGTCTCCATCACCGCCTTGGCGAGGCCCATCGGGCCGTTGATGCGGATCTCGCGGTCCTTGGACACGAAGGTCGCGGGCTGGCGGTAGATCTCCGCCAGGTCGGCCTTCATGGCGTCCACGCGATGGCAATCGGTGGAGCGGATGAGCGTTGCGTCGATGGTGTGGCTTTCGGTGATGCCGCGCAGCCGGCGCTTGAAGCCGAGGCCGCCATCCTGGTCGGCGACGCCCGTCCAGCCACGCTCCGGTTCCGGCGCCAGCGCATTGAGCCGCCCCGCGATCGCTTGCGCGACGGCAGGATCGGACGCCGCCTGCGGATTGAGCGCGCCGGCGATCGCCGCTTGCTCGACCACGTCGGATGAACCAACCTTGCGCACCATCGGCTCCATCAGATGCTTGGCGGTGTTGGCCTGGTCGAGCACGCGGCGCAGGTCCGCGCCGCCGATGGCAGCGCCACCGCCGAGCTTGAGCAAGGCGCCTTCCAGTCCGAGATTGATCAGGAACTCCTCGTAGGCGCGGCTGTCCTTGAGGAACGTCTCCGACTTGCCGCGCGCCGCGCGGAACAACGGTGGTTGTGCGATGTAGAGGTAACCCTTCTCGATCACCTCCGGCATCTGGCGATAGAAGAAGGTCAGCAGCAGAGTGCGGATGTGCGAGCCGTCGACGTCGGCGTCCGTCATGATGATGATCTTGTGGTAGCGGATCTTGGCGATATCGAACTCCTCCGCCCCGATGTTGGTGCCGATCGCCGTGATCAGCGTGCCGATTTCTGCCGAGCCCAGCATCTTGTCGAAGCGCGCGCGCTCGACGTTCAGTATCTTGCCGCGCAGCGGCAGGATGGCCTGGGTCTTGCGATCGCGGCCGGCCTTGGCCGTGCCGCCAGCGCTGTCACCCTCGACCAGGAACAGCTCGGACAGGGCCGGATCGCGCTCCTGGCAATCGGCCAGCTTGCCCGGCAGCGAGGTGACGTCGAGAACGCCCTTGCGGCGCGAAAGATCGCGCGCCTTGCGCGCTGCTTCACGCGCAGCCGCCGCTTCCACCACCTTCGCAACGATCTTCTTGGCATCGGCTGGATGCTCTTCCAGCCACTGGCCGAGCTTCTCGTTCACCACCGCCTCGACCACCGGGCGCACCTCGGAGGACACCAGCTTGTCCTTGGTCTGGGACGAGAACTTGGGATCCGGCACCTTGACCGAGAGCACGCAGGTCAGGCCCTCGCGGATATCCTCGCCGGTCAGCTCCACCTTCTCCTTCTTCGCGATGCCGCTTTCCTCGGCGTATTTGTTGATCTGCCGGGTCAGCGCGCCGCGATAGCCGGCGAGATGCGTGCCGCCGTCGCGCTGCGGGATGTTGTTGGTGAAGCAGAACATGTTCTCATGGTACGCGTCGGTCCATTCCATCGCGGCCTCGACCGTGATGCCGTCCTTCTCGCCCACCAGCACAATCGGCGGCTCGTGCAGCGCGTTCTTGGCGCGATCGAGATAGCGCACAAAGGCTTCGATGCCGCCTTCGTAGTGGAATTCGTTCTGCTTCGGTTCCACGCCGCGCGCATCGGTCAGGATCAGGCGCACCCCCGAATTGAGGAACGCCAGCTCGCGCAGGCGATGCTCCAGCGTCGCGTAGTCGAACTCGGTCTTGGTGAAGGTCTTGGTCGACGGCCAGAACGTGACCTCAGTGCCGCGCTTGCCGTGCGCGTCGCCCACCACCTTCAGCGGCGCTTCGGCATCGCCCATGCGGAAGCGCACGAAATGCTCCTGCCCGTCGCGCCAGATCCTGAGGTCGAGATGCTCGGACAGCGCATTGACCACCGAGACACCGACGCCGTGCAGGCCGCCCGACACCTTGTAGGAGTTCTGGTCGAACTTACCGCCGGCGTGCAGCTGGGTCATGATGACCTCGGCCGCCGACACGCCCTCTTCCTTGTGGATGTCGACCGGGATGCCGCGGCCGTTGTCGCGCACCGTGACCGAGCCGTCGCCGTTTAGCAGCACGTCGATCCGATCGCAGAAGCCGGCGAGGGATTCGTCGATCGCGTTGTCGACCACCTCGTAGACCATGTGGTGCAGGCCGGAGCCGTCGTCGGTGTCGCCGATATACATGCCGGGGCGCTTGCGCACGGCATCGAGGCCCTTCAGGACCTTGATCGAATCCGCGTCGTAGCTCTCGCCATCGCCATTGCCGTTGCCGTTGGGGGGCGGCGGAATCTCGTTCTTTTCGTCGGTCATCATGGTTCGCTCGATGTCATCGGCTCAAAAAGTGCCGGGATTTCTAAAGGGAATGGACGCGGCCGTCCTCGACCGCGAAAAACTGCGCCTGGCCTGCGAGTGGGCGGAACAGCTCGCGGTCCGTCCCGGTCAACCAGGCCTGCAGGCCGAGGGCCAAGATCTCGCCGAACAAGGCTTCGCGCCGCTGGCCGTCCAAGTGCGACGCCGCCTCGTCCAGCAGCAAGATCGGCGCCTGTCCACGGCGGCGCTTGGTCAGGCGCGCTTCCGCCAGCGCGATCGACAGCAGCAACGCCCGCTGCTCGCCGGTCGAGCATTCGGCGGCGCGCAGCGGCGCGTTGCCGAGGGCGCGGCCGAGATAGATCACCTCGAGGTCGCTGCGATGGGTGCCCCATTCGGTGGCACCCGAAGCAGCATCGCTCATGCGCGCGGCCTTAAGGTTGGCCTTCAGCCGGTCCTCGGCGGCCAGCGCCGGCCCTTCGCCGAGCCATGTCTCCACCGCACCCGCCGCTGCCAGGCTGGCACGCGGGAACGGGCCTTCGCTTTCGCTCAGCGCAAGGTTCAGCGCATCCACCGCCTCGCAGCGCGAGGCCGCGATCGCGACCGCGCTGCCGGCCATCTCGGCTTCCAGCGCATCGAGCCAGGCATCGAGATCGGCCTGCGTCGCGCCGACTTCGCCGCGCAACAGGCGGGATCGCTCGCGCATCGCGATGTCATAGGCCGCGACCCGCGCGGCGTGGCTGGGATCGATCCCGGTCACCAGCCGGTCGAGATAGCGGCGGCGGGCCGAGGCGGCATCGTCGAACAGCCCGTCCATCGCCGGCACCAGCCACTGCACCGACACGATGTCGGCGAAATCGGCCTGCGAGCGCGCCGGCGCGCCGTTGATGCGCGCGAGGCGCCGGTCGCGCCCGATCTGCGCCTGGGCCAGCGGATCGCGCCCGGTACCGAGGGCGAAATCTCCGCCCAGGCATTGCAGCTTTGCATGAACGGCCCAGGCCATGTTGGCGTGGTTGCCGGCCCCACGGAAATCGATCTCCGACAGCTTGGCCCGGTTGAGGCCGCTGCCGGGACCCAGCAGCGACAGCGCCTCCAGCAGGTTGGTCTTGCCGGCGCCGTTGGGGCCGACCAGCACCACCGGCCGCAGATCCAGGTCGAGCGCCAGATGGCGATAGTTGCGGAACTGGGTCAGGGCCAGATGCGTAAAACCAACCGCAACCGCCGGCGTGGCGCCGGTCGCCGTCATCGCATCCTGGTTCCTTGGTTCCTGCGCGTAGCCTGCCAAGCCGTCACACTCGCATCGGCATCAGCACGTAGAGCGCCATGGCATCGGCCATGTCGCGCACCAGCGTGGGCGCCACCGCGTCGGCCAACACCATCTGCAGGCCGTCGCCGTCAATCTCGTCGGCCACGTCCAGCAAATAGCGAGAGTTGAAGCCGATCTCGAGAGGGGCGCCCTCGTATTTGACTTCAAGTTCCTCGACCGCCGTGCCGTTTTCCGGCGAGGTCGCGGAGATCACCACCGAACCCGACTTGAGGCTGAGCTTCACCGCACGCGACTTTTCGCTCGAGATGGTGGAGACGCGGTCGATGGCGTCGCGGAACTCGCGCCGGTCGACTTCCAGCGTCTTGTCGTTGCCGGTCGGGATGACGCGCTGATAGTCCGGGAACGAGCCGTCGATCAGCTTCGAGGTCAACACGATATCGTTGAAGGCGAAGCGCACGCGGGTGTCGGACAGCGAGACCTCGACCGCGCCGTCGACCTCCTCGATCAGCTTCCTCACCTCGCCCACCATCTTGCGCGGGATGATGACGCCGGGGATCTTCTCCGCCCCCTCCGGCAGCGGCATCTCGACCCGCGCCAGGCGGTGGCCGTCGGTCGCCACCGCGCGCAGGGTAGACTGCTTGCCGCCGTTGTGGGCGTGCACGTAGATGCCGTTTAGGTAGTAGCGCGTCTCCTCGGTCGAGATCGCGAAGCGGGTATGGTCGATCAGGCTGCGCAGGTCGACCGCGGCCAGCGGAAAGCGGTGCGGCAGGTCGCCGGCAGCGGTGGAGGGGAAATCCTCCTTGGGCAGGGTTTGCAGCGTGAAGCGCGAGCGGCCGGCCTTGATCGCGACCTGGCCGCCATCGCCCGCCAACTCCAGGCTGACCTGCGAGCCCTCGGGCAGCTTGCGCACGATGTCGTAGAGCATATGGGCGGGGACGGTGGCGGCGCCCGGCGCGGCGATCTCCGCCGGCGCGTGGTCGACGATCGCCAGATCCATGTCCGTGGCGGTCAGGGCGACCCGCTCGCCCTTGGCTTCCACCAATACGTTGCTGAGGATCGGAATGGTGTTGCGCCGCTCCACCACGCTCTGCACGTGGCCCAGGGATTTCAGCAATGCCGTCCGTTCGATCGTCAGTTTCATGGTCTTCGCAACCCCATCGCAAATTTTTGGCGACCGGCTCTCGGATGGCTGGAACAGGGTTCCGGCCGCTCCGGTCGCTGCTTATTTTTTCCTTGCTGGAGTGCCCGGAGAAGCCCGGCAGATCGGCCCGAATCGTGGGCCCTTTACAGCAAGTCAGGGATTATATCAGGAAGGCAGGGAAGCAACAGCCAAAAGCGTGCAAATACCCGCCCCGAAAGGCCATTTCGGCAACTCAGGCGGGTCCGTTTCCGCTCTTTTCGGGACCTTACTGGAGCCTTTCCCCAGGGGGTCGGCGGCTGGTCTCGATGCCGGCAGCCGACCGCCTGTAGGCCGCTTCCGCGACGCCCCCAAGACCCGTTCCGGACCGCCCCCTCAGGCGTCCAGCATTCGCTTCAGCAGGTCGACGTCCTCGGCAAAGGTGCCGTCGGCGGTGCACAACTCTTCGACCTTCTTGACCGCGTGCATGACCGTGGTGTGGTCGCGGCCGCCGAACTTGCGGCCGATCTCCGGCAGCGAGCGGGTGGTCAGCTGCTTGGCCAGGAACATGGCGATCTGGCGCGGGCGGGCGACCTGGCGGGCGCGGCGCGGCGACTGCATGTCGGCGAGCTTGATGTTGAAATGCTCGGCCACGCGCTTCTGGATCTCTTCGATGGTGACCCGGCGGTCGTTGGCCCGCAGCAGGTCGCGCAGCAGCTCCTGAGCCGATTCCAGGGTCACCGCATGGCCGACCAGGGTGGCGTGGGCGGTGATGCGGGTCAGCGCCCCTTCCAGCTCGCGCACGTTGGAGGAGATGCGATGCGCCAGGAACTCCAGCACCTTGTGCGGGATCGGCACGCCCGACTGCTCGGCGCGCGACTGCAGGATGCCGAGGCGCAGCTCATAGGTGGTCGGGTGGATGTCCGCGACCAGGCCCCAGCCGAGGCGGGAGCGCATACGCTCCTCCAGCCCCTCGAGGTCGGACGGCGACTTGTCGGCGGACAGCACGACCTGGCGGTTCTGGTCGGCGAGCGCGTTGAAGGTGTGGAAGAATTCTTCCTGGGTCGAATCCTTGCCGATGATGAACTGCACGTCGTCCACCATCAGGATGTCGACCGAGCGGAACAGCTCCTTGAACGACATGGTGTTCTTGTTCCGGATCGCGCGGATGAACTGGTACATGAACTTTTCGGCCGAGAGATAGATGACCTTCTTCTCCGGCTTCTTGGTGCGCATGTGCCAGGCGATGGCGTTCATCAGGTGGGTCTTGCCGAGCCCGACGCCGCCATAGAGGAACAGCGGATTGAACGGCACGCTGTCGGCCTCCGCCACCCGCAGGGCGGCGGCATGGGCCAGTTCGTTCGACTTGCCGACCACGAAATTCTCGAAGGTGAGGCGCGGATCGAGCGGCGCGGACACGCTTTCGACGCTGTCATCGTCGCGCACCGGGGTGGCCGGCACCGGCGAGGCGGCGACCGGCGCGTCCTCGTTGGCGGCGGCGTCATCGAGGTTGTCGAGCTCGAGCTCCGGCACCGGGCGATGGGCGTCGACGATCACTTCGACGGTGCGGACCTCCGGGTTCTCGGAGCTCCAGAGGGCTTTCAGGCGATCGGCATAGTGGGTGGCGACCCAGTCGCGCATGAAGCGCGACGGCACCGACACGCGCAGGTCCGGCCCGCGCTTGCCGGCCAGATTGAGCGGCTTCAGCCAGGACCGGAAGGTGGCCTCGCCGAACTCCGCCCGCAGCCGACCACGCACCCGCGCCCATTGCGCGTTTAGCATGGAATCGCTGTTCAATTCCGCCATTGCCAACCCCCGATAATCTTGTGTGCGCGCGGTCATTGCTGGACCCACGGCAGATTGCTGGCTTTCCAGCCATTGGATCTGCCGCGATGGCCTTGGCTATCGACGTCCCCCTCGAAGCCGCCAGCGACGTTGAAGCATTTGCCGTAGCCTGCCGCCGTCAGCGCCTGCGCCGCCGACCTGGAGCGCGCGCCGCTGCGGCAGATGAAATAGAGCGGCGCGCTCTGGTCGCCGCCGGTCAGCTGCTCGACCTGGGCGACGAAATCGGGAGCCACCTGCATCTGCGGATAGACCTGCCAGCACACGAAGCCGGTCTTCTTGCCCAGGCTGCGCAGGTCGGGAATCCCGACGAAATTCCATTCGGGTTGCGTGCGCACGTCGATCAGGACGGCCTTGGGGTCTTGCGCAAGCCCCTGCCAGGCCTCGGTCGGCGATACATCCCCCGCGTAGCTCATGCTGTCACCCGCTGCGCCCATTCATCAAAATCGCTTCAGTCCCCGCTTGCAGCGGGATTCAACCAATGATGACCACCGCTCAAAATCACAGAGCGGTCATCTGTTCGCCGGACCGGCCGTTGGATTCAGGCCGATCCGGCGCCACTAGGGCGCAACTGAAGATTGAAAATGTCGGTACATATTTCCGGTCGCCCAATCGACCACACTGATCTGTCGCCACTCGCCGACAGGTCTGTGGCGGCGGCGCCACAAGGGCTGCCGCCGGCCCTGCGAGGCAAGCTATTGGGCGTTCCATCGCCCATCGCCCCAGGACTTGTCTGAGGAGTGGGCGTTAACATCTTGACCTGCAGCATATCTGTCTGATTTTTTTAAGTTATTGTCCCTAGCCCGACTGCCGCAGGAAGACTGCGGCACCCCTGTTTTCGGCTGGGGATAACTCTAAACCTTGGCTCTCCCAGCGCGCAACATGACCGAATCAAGAACGCGAAGACCACCGTTAATGGCTGTCAGACTGTGGCCGAGTCGCAACAGATATTGATCACACAAAATCGCAACGCAGGGTGGCGCAAAGCCCCATCCCGCCCTGTGAAATGACGAATCGCCGCGGTGCGAGCCCGCGGCGATGGTAACGATTGCGAATGGTTAGCCGCCGAACCTGATGGGGTTCGCGAAGCTGTAACAATCAGCCGAGGGCCTTGAGGCGCTTGGTTAGACGCGAAATCTTGCGCGCCACCGTGTTGCGGTGCATCACGCCCTTGCTGACGCCACGCTGCATGGCCGGCTGGGCGGCCTTGAGGGCGGCAGCGGCGGCGGCCTTGTCACCAGAGGCAAGGGCCGTTTCGGCCTTCTTCACTTCGGTCTTGATCTCGCTGACGCGCGACTTGTTCCGCAGGGTACGCCCGGGCGTCTGGCGGATGCGCTTTTCAGCCGATTTATGATGAGCCATGAGATATTTATCCGTATCGATCAGTCAACTCGGGCGCGGGTTATATAGAGCGCGCCCAACAAGGTCAACCCGGCCCCCAAATCGCTCAACGAGCCGGGCCAGACCGGGGCTCTGGACGGGATGCCGCCGGGCAGCGCATATACCAGCCGCGACCGGACAAAGAGATGGATCATGGCGGCGCTGCCGTTCCTGAAAATGCATGGGCTGGGCAACGACTTCGTGGTGATCGACCTGCGCGATCGCCCGGTTTCGCTCAGCCTGCCGCAGCGGCGCTGGATCGCCGACCGGCGGCGCGGCATTGGCTGCGACCAGTTGATCCTGCTGGAGACGCCGCGGCAGAAGGTCGCCGACGTCTTCATGCGCATCCACAATCCCGACGGCGGTGAGGCCGGCGCCTGCGGCAACGCCACGCGCTGCGTCGCCGCCAAGGTGATGGCGGAGAAGAATTCCAGCCACGCCATCGTCGAGACCATCTCCGGTCTCCTGGATACCGAGGCCTCAGACGGCGGGCGCGTCGCGGTGGACATGGGCCCGGTCAAGCTGGATTGGCGCGAAGTCCCGGTTTCGGAAGCCTGCGACACCCTGCGTCTGCCGCTCAGCGTCGGGCCGCTCAGCGATCCGGTCGGGGTCAATGTCGGCAATCCGCATGCGGTGTTCTTCGTGCCCGATGCGGAGACGGTCGACCTCGCCAGCCTTGGTCCGGTGCTGGAGCGCCATCGCCTGTTCCCGGAGCGCGCCAATATCGAGGTGGCGCAGATCATCAGTCCCGAGCGCATCCGCATGCGGGTGTGGGAGCGCAGCGCCGGCATCACCCAGGCCTGCGGCAGCGGCGCCTGCGCGACCCTGGTCGCGGCGGCAAGACGCAAGCTGACCGGCCGCAGCGCGACCGTGGTGCTGGATGGCGGCGAGCTGCTGATCGAATGGCTGCCCGATAATCACGTGCGCATGACCGGCGGCTGGGCGGAGAGCTTCCGCGGCGAGATCGACTTGGCCTGGCTGGAGCGCGCCGTTGCCTGACGCAAAGCTCATCACCTTCGGCTGCCGCCTCAACGCCTTCGAGACCGAGGTGATGCGTGGCCATGCCAGCGCCGCCGGCCTCAGCGATGCCATCATCGTCAACACCTGCGCGGTGACGGCCGAGGCCGAGCGGCAGGCGCGCCAGGCGATCCGCAAGGCACGGCGCGAGAACCCCGGCGCCCGCATCATTGCGACGGGGTGCGCGGTGCAGATCGCGCCCGACCGCTATGCGGCGATGCCGGAGATCGACCACGTCATCGGCAACGAGGAGAAGCTGAAGGCGGAGAGCTTCTTCGCCCTCGCCGGCCACGACGCGCCGCGGGTCGCGGTCGCCGACATCATGGGCGTCAAGGAGACGGCCGGGCACCTGATCTCCGGCTACGCCGAGCGCACGCGGGCCTTCGTCGAGATCCAGCAGGGCTGCGACCACCGCTGCACCTTCTGCATCATCCCGTACGGGCGCGGCAACAACCGCTCGGTGCCGATCGGCGAGGTGGTGGCGCAGGTGCGCACCCTCACCGAGAACGGCGTCAAGGAAGTGGTGCTGACCGGTGTCGACATCACCGGCTATGGCGGCGATCTGCCGGGCGAGCCGAGCCTGGGGCAGCTGTGCCGCCGGCTGCTGGCGCTGGTGCCGGATTTGCCGCGGCTGCGCTTGAGCTCGATCGACGTGGTCGAGGTGGATGCGGACCTGAAGCGCTTGATCGCGGAGGAGCCGCGGCTGATGCCGCACCTGCATCTCAGCCTGCAGGCCGGCGATGACATGATCCTGAAGCGCATGAAGCGGCGGCATCTGCGCGATGACGCGATCCGGTTCTGCCGCGAGGTGCGCGATCTGCGGCCGGACATCGTGTTCGGCGCCGACCTGATCGCCGGCTTCCCGACCGAAAGCGACGAGATGTTCGCGAACTCGCTGGCGCTGGTCGAGGAATGCGGCCTCACCTTCCTGCACGTATTCCCGTTCTCAGCGCGGGTCGGCACGCCGGCGGCGCGCATGCCGCAGCTGGCGGGGCCGGTGCGCAAGGAACGCGCGGCACGGCTGCGCGCAGCGGGACAGCAGGCGCTCGGCCGCTATCTAGCAAGCCGGGTCGGCGCGGCGACGCGCCTGCTGGTGGAGCGGAGCGAGGCCGGCGAGGCGTTCGGCCACAACGACCAGTTCGCGCCGGTGCGCCTGCAGGGGAGCGCGCCGCAAGGTGCGATTGTCGACGCGCGTGTGACCGCCGCCACGGAAGAACATCTGATCGCCGCATGACCCTCGACAATTCGGAAAGCGAAAAGCGCGGCTGGTTCCAGCGCCTAAAGGCCGGCCTGACCCGCACCTCTACCAAGATCACCGGCAGCATCACCGGCATCTTCACCAAGAAGAAGCTGGACCGGGCTCTGCTGGACGAACTGGAAGAGGCGCTGATCGCCGCCGACCTCGGCCCCGCCACCGCGGCGCGACTCACGGAGGCGCTGGCCAAGGACCGCTTCGACAAGGAGATCACCGAGCACGAGGTGCGCGAGATCTTCGCGGCCGAGATCGCCACCATCCTGAAGCCTGTGGCGCAGCCTCTCATCTTGAGCGCGCGCAAGCCGCATGTGGTGCTGGTGATCGGCGTCAACGGTTCCGGCAAGACCACCACCATCGGCAAGCTGGCACAGAGCTTCAAGCGCGCAGGCAAGACCGTGATGCTGGCAGCCGGCGACACTTTCCGTGCCGCCGCGGTCGAGCAGCTGAAAATTTGGGGCGAGCGCGCCGGCGTCAAAGTCATTGCGCGCGAGACCGGTGCCGATGCCGCGGGTCTCGCCTACGATGCGCTGGTGGCGGCGAGGAATGAGGGCGTCGACCTGTTGCTGATCGACACCGCCGGGCGGCTGCAGAACAAGACCGACCTAATGGCGGAGCTGCAGAAGATCCTGCGCGTGATCCGCAAGCTCGACCCCGAAGCGCCGCACAGCACGCTGCTGGTGCTGGATGCGACCACCGGACAGAACGCCCATTCGCAGGTCGAGATCTTCAAAGCCATGTGCAATGTCAGCGGCCTCATCGTCACCAAGCTCGACGGCTCGGCCAAGGGCGGCGTGCTGGTGGCGCTGGCGGAAAAGTTCAAGCTGCCGGTGCATGCCGTCGGCGTCGGCGAAACGGCGGAGGATCTGCGCCCGTTCGACGCCGAGGTGTTCGCGAAGGACCTGATGGACGTGTAGGTGCGCCCTACAGCGCAGGGCGTTTCACAAACGACGCCAGCTCCTTGCTGACCTCTTCCGAGACGCGGAAGGACCGCTCCAGGTTCTTGCCAGCGACTGTGATCGCCATGCGCTGGTCGAGCAGCGTGACGAAGCTCATGCACAGGTGGGCCGGATCGCGCGCGGTGCTGACAACGCCGCACAGCATGAGATGGGGCGGCGTTTCGCCCGCCGCGGGACGCATCAGCATGAGGTAGGACTCGGACCCATCTCCGTCCTGCCGCGCGCCTTTCAGAATGCCCGACGCCAGGCGCTGAAACCGGAAGGGCTGGAGCAGGCCCGATTCGTCCGTCGGCACATCGGCTGTGAATTCGGCGGCGCCGTTCGCTGCCTTCTCCGCCTTGAGAATGTGGGTGGTGACGACATCCAGGTAGCGATCGAAGCCCTTCTTTCCGCTCGCCTGATCCGAGGCGCCCACCAGGCTGTGATCGGCCCACGCCCGAGCGATCGTCACATCGGCGTCCTTGAGCGCCTGGCTGTCCGTCGGCGGCGCGATCGGCTCTTCGCCAAGCCAGTACATCGGCTCGATGCCTTTTGGCGTAAAGCGATAGCGTTGGTTAGACTGCGGGACGCAGAACGCCAGTTCGCCGACCGCGTGCTCGTCGGCGCCGGCGGGACAAGGCGGGCTCGGTGCGCTGGATTGCGCCATGGCGGAGCCGGCGGCCAGTGCCAAGGCCAGCGCCGCGGCGATCAATACGGGAGCACGTGGGGGGATATGCATTTGGTTAGACAGATTCTCGGCGCCGGGTCACATTAGATCATGCGCAAGGATAAACGTCCCGGTTCGAAATTGCACCGTCCGCTGGAGCCCGGCATCAAGATGGGGTCTACCGGCAAGGGGCCGCAGACCTATTCGGATTTCCTGCAGCTCGACACGCTGCTCAGCCTGCAATCGATGCTGCGCGATCCGCCGCAGCGCGACGAGTTGCTGTTCATCGTGATCCACCAGGTGAGCGAATTGTGGCTGAAGCTGATGCATCACGAGCTCAGCGAGGCGCGGCGTGAGATCGCGGGCGACCAGCTGCCGCAGGCGCTGAAGCATTTCGCGCGGGTGAAGTCGATCCAGGAGCAGCTGATCGCGGCCTGGAAGGTGCTCAACACCATGACGCCGGCGGACTATCTCGCCTTCCGCCACCTGCTCGGCACCTCGTCCGGGTTCCAGAGCTGGGGCTACCGTCTGGTCGAGTTCATCCTCGGCAACAAGGACGCCAACTACATCAACGTGCATCGGCACGATGCGGAGATCGTCAAGCGGCTGGAAGCGGCGCTGGCCGAGCCGTCGCTCTATGACGAGGTGCTGAAGATGCTCGCGCGGCGCGGCTTCAAGCTGCCGGCCGCCGTGGTGAAACGCGACTGGCGCAAGCCGTTCGCCGGGCACAAGGCGGTGCTGGAGGCCTGGCTCGCCATCTATCGCCAGCCGAAGGATCATTGGGATCTCTACGACCTCGCCGAAAAGCTGATGGACATGGAGATGCTGTTCCAGCGCTGGCGCTTTGACCATGTCAGCGCGGTCGAGCGCGTCATTGGCCACCAGCCCGGCACCGGCGGTTCCAGCGGCGTCGCGTTCCTCAAGAAGGCGCTCGAGCTGCGCTTCTTTCACGATCTCTATGACGTGCGGAACCGGCTGATCTATGGATAAGGACTCTATGGACAAGGATTGGCCCTCGCTCGCCGACATCCGTGCGACGCAGGCGCTGCTGGCGCCGCACCTGGTGCGCACGCCGACGGTGCCGTGGAGTTCGCCGACCTTGGCGCGGTTGCTCGGCGACGAGACGAAGCTGTTCCTGAAGCTGGAGCTGTTGCAGGCGACGGGCACCTTCAAGGCGCGCGGTGCGCTGACCTGGGCGCTGTCGCTGACGCCGGAGCAGAGGGCGCGCGGCATCACGGCGGTCAGCGCCGGCAACCATGCGATCGCGGCCGCCTTTGCCGCCAAGGCGGTCGGCGCGCCGGCCAGGATCGCGGTGCTGAAGACCGCCAATCCGCTGCGCCTCGCCATGGCGCGCGGGTTCGGCGCGGACATCCAGATGGCGGAGAACGGGCCGGAAGGTTTCGCCATCGTCGACCGGCTGGTGAAGGAGGAGGGCCTCACCTTCATCCACCCGTTCGACGGACCCAACGTCGCGCGCGGCACCGGTACGCTGGGCGCTGAAATCGCCGAGGATGTGCCGGAGCTCGATGCGGTGGTGGTCGCGGTCGGCGGCGGCGGACTCGCCTCCGGCATGGCGCGCGCCATCAAGCTGCTGCAGCCGAATTGCAAGGTCTATGGCGTCGAGCCGGTCGGCGCGCCCAGCATGCGCCGCTCGTTCGACCAGGGCGCGCCGGTCAAGCTCGATCGCATCGACACCATCGCGGACTCGCTCGCGCCGCCGATGTCCCTGCCCTACAGCTACGGGCTCGCACGCGCCCACATGGACGATATCGTGCTGGTCGACGACGATGCCATCTGCGCCGGGCTGGCGCTGCTGCAGGCCGAGGCCAAGCTGGCGGTGGAGCCGGCCCCTGCTGCCGCCATTGCCGCTGCCGTCGGCCCGTTGCGCGAGCGCCTCGCCGGCAAGCGCGTGTGCCTGGTCATCTGCGGCGCCAATATCGACGCAGAGACCTATGACCGCCTGCTGGAGCGTGGACGGCGGAACCCGATCTGAGGACAAGCCGGATCAGCGATCGGATTCCTCGATCTCTGTCATCACAATAATCTAATTTAATAGTTGCGAACGATTCGCAATATACTCATGGAGGATGGAAAGGCCATCGCCATGAAGGATATCGCGACGACCATCGGATCAATCGACCAGCTGCCCGCGCCACGTGACGGCGGGCGCCCGTCGCAGGCCGGTTTCTGGCGCAAATTGCTGGCGTTCGGCGGGCCCGGCTACCTGGTTGCGGTCGGCTACATGGATCCGGGCAACTGGGCGACCGACCTCGCCGGCGGGTCGGCCTTCGGTTATGCCCTGCTCTCGGTCGTGCTGTTGTCCAGCATGATGGCGATGCTGCTGCAATATCTCAGCGCCAAGCTCGGCATCGCCACCGGGCGCGACCTCGCCCAGCTATGCCGCGAGCATTTCTCGCCGCGCGTCGCCATCGCGCTGTGGGCGCTGTGCGAGCTCGCCATCATCGCCTGCGACCTGGCTGAGCTGCTGGGCGCCGCGATCGCCTTGCAATTGCTGTTCGGCGTTTCCCTCGGCTGGGGCGTCGGCATCGCGGCGGTCTTCACCTTGGTGATCCTGGGCCTGCTGCAGGATCGGGCGCGCAGCCTCGAAACCTTTATCATCGGATTGCTGCTGGTGATCGCCGGCTGCTTCTTGGCCGAGCTCATTTTCGCGCAGCCGGTGCTGAGCGAGGTCCTGGGCGGCCTCGTCCCGCAGACGCGCATCGTCACCGATCCCACTATGCTTTACGTCGCGGTCGGCATCATCGGCGCGACCGTGATGCCGCATAACCTCTATCTGCATTCCGCGATCGTGCAGGCCAAGCCGTTCGCGCGCACCCAGGCGGGTCGGCGCGAGGCCATCCGCTTCGCCGGCATCGATTCGACCGTCGCCCTCACCCTAGCGCTGGCGGTCAATGCGGCGATCCTGATCCTGGCGGCCGCGACCTTCCACAGCCAGGGCCGGACCGAGATTGCCGGGCTCGAAGAAGCCTATCACCTGCTCTCGCCCATGCTGGGCGCGCCGCTCGCCGGCACCTTGTTCGCGCTGGCGCTGCTGGCGGCCGGGCAGAATTCGTCGGTCACCGGCACGCTGGCCGGGCAGATCGTGATGGAAGGCTTCCTGTCGATCCGCCTGCCGGTGTGGCTGCGGCGGATCGCGACCCGGCTCGCGGCGATCGTCCCCGTGCTCATCACCATGGCGCTGTTTGGCGAAAGCGCGACCCAGAAGCTGCTGGTGCTGAGCCAGGTGGTGCTGAGCCTGCAGCTGCCGTTCGCGGTCATCCCGCTGGTCTATTTCACCAGCGACAAACGCCGCATGGGCGCCTTCGCCAACAACCGGTGGCTGGCGGCTGCGGCGTGGATCATCGCGGCGGCGATCGTCAGCCTCAATCTCTGGCTGCTGGCCTACAGCTTCCTGTAGGCGGCACATCGATCTTTTATTCTTTGCCGCGTTGGAGTTAAGTCAGTCCATTGGCCGACGTATCGGTGGGGCAATGGAACGGCGCCTAGCGGTCATACTTGCGGCCGACGCAGCGGGCTACAGTCATCTCATGGAGATCGACGAGGAGCGCGCCCATCGTGCGCTGCGTGCCCGTCACGCCGTGATCGAGCGAATCATCGCAAAGTTCAGCGGCCGAATTTTCGGCGCGGCGGGCGATTCCATCATGGCCGAGTTCGGCAGTGCGGTGGAGGCGGTGCGGGCCGCCGCCGAGATCCAAAGCGCCCTTGCAGAGCAGTCCCTCGACCTGCCGGAAGGCCACCGGATGCTGTTTCGCATCGGCATCAATATCGGCGACGTCATCGTCGATGGCGGCACTCTGTACGGCGACGCGGTCAATCTGGCATCTCGGTTGGAAGCGCTCGCCGAGCCGGGCGGCATCTGCATTTCCGCCAACGTTCACGAGCACGTCGTGCAGAAGCTGCCGCTTGAGTTCCAGGACCTTGGCGATCACGCCGTCAAGAACATCAGCAAGCCGGTTCACATCTATCATGTGGGCCTGCGCAAGTACGATGAGAACCTGCTGTCGGTGACGTCGGTCGAGACCTTCGCCACCAACTGGCTTACGCCGCGCCTGGCAACGTTCCAGGAGCGCCACCCGAGCATCATGGTCCGCCTGGAGGCGATGGGCCGCGTGGTCAGCTTCGAGCGCGACGGCTACGACGTCGGCATCCGAAGCGGCCTCGGCAATTGGCCGGGCCTGAAGGCGCATTGGCTGCTGCCGATCGAATTCACACCCTTGTGCAGCCCCCAGCTGCTGGCGCGCGCGGGCGGCCTCAAGACTCCGGCCGACCTGCTGCGCCTGCCGCTGTTCGACGATCGCGAAGGCTGGTGGCAGCAGTGGTTTGCCCAGATCGGCGAGCGCGACATCAAGCTCACGCACACGCCCAACTTCCAGGCGATCACGCAGGCAATGCTGGCTCAGGCCGTGCTCGCAGGACACGGCGTCGCGCTCCTCATGCCGTTCCTGTTCGCGCCGGAGATCGAAGCGGGGCGCTTGGTGCAGCCGTTCGACCTCGTCTGCCGGAGCGAGCTCAGCTATTGGCTGGTCTACCCCGAGGAATACGAAAAGTTCGCCAAGGTGCAGGCGTTCCGCGAATGGCTGCTGCAGGAGCTCCGGTGAACCTCATTCCAATCCTAGCTCCTTGCACTTGCCTCTGAGCAGATCGACGTCTTGCTGATGCGTTTGAGGTTTCTCCCATCCTGCCGGTGCGCCGCCCGGCGGCATGGTCTTATTCACGACCTGCTTCAATATGCGGCAGTACGGTGATTTCTCCTTGGGCTCGGGATCGAGGTCGTTGTTGTTTGCGGCAAGCTCCGGCAGCGCGTGGCAACCTTTGCAGGTCCTGAGGCCTGGCATCGGTCCCGGATTTCCCCAGGTATCTTGGCTGGAAATCGGCGAATACCAGTCGACGTCATTGCCGGTCTCGAATTCAGCCGGCAGATCCAATTCGGTGCCTGGATGGATGACAAAGACGTTCTTGCCGCGATGGCAATTGGTGCAATTCTCACCCAGCATCGAGCCGTCCTCGATGGCCGCTATCTTCATGTGCTTTGATTCTTCAGAACTCAGCTGCTTGTGCGTCCACCGGTCGACATTGTCCCAGAAGCAAGCTTTTCCGGTGGTCTTGCTCTGACAAATGATCCCGAAGAGGTCTATCCCGCCAGTCTCGTTCAGTATCCTCGGAAGCCCGACGCAGAGTCCCGGCTTGTCGGGGTCCGTGTAAGTCCAGATCTCCGCAATGGATTTGCCTGCGTCTTGCACGAACGAGAATTCCGGGTTGAGAGTATCATGAAACTTCCATTGCGGATCGCCCCAGTCCGGCGGTACCGGCACTTGCGCAGCGCTGCATTCCTTCATGTAATCGGTGGGCTCCAGTTGCCGTTGGTCCCTTGCCGCTTCGTCCTGGATGGTCAGGTTCATTGCGGCCAGTGTCGGCGCGAGTCGGTTGTTGTTGCGCAGCTGGGCGTTGATGCCTTCCCGGGTCGGGATCGTCGCCCACCGTTCGAGTGCCCGCAGAATGGGATCGAGAGACCTCTTCTGTGGAAAGTCCTTTTCTGCGAGCAGCCATCTGGCCATCGCGACAGACCGGAGCAATTCGTCGGTCTTGTCCATTTCGGGTATCGGCGTGGCTCGCAGCGCGTCCACAAGACGCGTGTTCAGTGCCGGTGACGAACGAGAAGCGAGTGCCTCGGTAAATCGCCGGAGAACGAAGGACACATTGTCGAGAGTAGGCGGGATCTCCCGCAGGTTCTTGTCGAGAACCATCCCGTGATAGAAATACACTTCGGGAATACCGGTCGCGGGCGCCGACTTAAGCGAAAAATTGTCCTGACCGATGGCGACCGAACGCAGGCCGATCATCGCGCCAAGAAACAACACCGCCATTGGAATGAAGCGACCGAATTGCGAATGCATGCGCGCCTCCCAGGTCGCCGCCGCACAATCATGTGCGGCGAGCGCGTTTGAGACTGAATCCGGTCGCGTCGCGGGTGCGACCGTACGCCGCTGAACATCGTCTGAAAATTCGGTATGCCCGAGAGCCGGCGGCAGATCGCCGACGATCAACTCCAAGCCCATGATATCCTGGAAATTTCGCCGTACTGCGCGATTTTATGGCCGGTTTCGGAGAGACATCCCAGTTTTATGGGCAGATATTCCTGCGATCTTGAAAATATGATAAGCATGCTTATTATAACATACGCTATCACTTTGGGATGACCCATGAAGACCGGCAGAGACACCATCGGCTTTCTCCTGAACGACGCGGCGCGGTTGATGCGCAAGGACTTCGAGCGCCGTACGCGCTCGCTTGGCCTGACCCGCGCGCAGTGGCAGGCGCTGTTTCACCTGGCGCGCAACGAGGGCTGCAATCAGGCGACTTTGGCCGACCTGCTCGAAGTGGAGCCGATCACGCTGGCGCGGCTGGTGGACCGGCTCGAAGCCAGTGGCCTAGTCGAGCGCCGTCCCGATCCGGGCGACCGCCGCGCGCGGCTGCTGTTCCTGGGCGAGCGGGCACATCCGCTGCTGGAGCAGCTGCGCGCCCTCGGCGCCGAGACGCGGGAGATCGCGCTCGCCGGCATCGACGAGGATGAGCGAAACCTGCTGATGACGCTGCTCACCAAGATGCGCGCCAACCTTTCCGGCCGCGAGGCTGCGACCGCGGCGGCCTAGACGAACCTCAAGAGACGAAGAAGAGCCCCCATGCCAGATGGATCGAAACCCATGTCCGAAAGCGCTGTGGACCTGCCGCAGCCCAATCGCCGGCGCCAGCTGCGCCGCGTGCTGATGATCGGCGGGCCGCTCGCCGTGCTGATCGGCGTCGGCCTCGTCTATCTCACCGGCGGACGCTATGCCGATACCGACAACGCCTATGTCCACACCCACAAGGTCTCGGTCAGCGCCGACATCTCCGGCCGCGTGGTCGACCTCAAAGTGCATGAGAACCAGCCGGTGAAAAAAGGTGACGTGCTGTTCCAGCTCGATCCCGAGCCGCTGCAGATCGCGGTCGACCAGGCGCACGCCAACGTCGAGGATGCGCGCAACAAGATCATCGGCCTCAAGGCGGCCTATCGCACCCGCCAGGAGGACCTGAAAGCGGCCGAAGCCAATCTCGGCTTCGCGCAGCGCGAACTGCAGCGGCGCGAGAAGCTGGTGGCGGGCAAGATCATCTCGCAGTCCGACTATGACGAGGCGCGCAACCGCTACAACGTAGCGGTCAACGACGCAGCGTCCATCCGTCAGGACATATCGCGCATCATTTCCGAATTGGGCGGCAATCCCGACGTCGATCCGGAAACCCATCCGACCTATCGCATGGCGCAGGCCGCATTGGCCGACGCCGAGCTCAACATGCGGCGCGGCACCGTGGTTGCGCCGGCCGACGGCGTGGTGGCGCAGGTCGATGCGCTGCGGCCCGGCGACTACATCAACGCCGGATCACCGGTGTTTAGCATCGTCAGCCAGCAGGACGCCTGGATCGAAGCCAACCTCAAGGAGACCGACCTCACCTACGTGAAGCCGGGCCAGACCGCCGAGGTCACCATCGACACCTATCCCGGGCGCACCTTCACCGCCGTGGTCGACAGCATCGGCATGGCGACCGGCGCCGAGTTCAGCGTGCTGCCGGCACAGAACGCCAGCGGCAACTGGGTCAAGGTGGTGCAGCGCATCCCGGTCCGGCTGCACGTCACCGACCTGCCCGCCGACGCCACCCTGCGCGCCGGCATGAGCGCGGTGGTGGAGATCGACACCGAGCATCGCCGCGGCCTGTTCACCGTGCTGAGCCACGCGCTGGCGTGGGATGAGCCGGCGCAGGCTCCCGCGCAGTAGGCAGCGTCATGAGTGTCATTGCCGCCGAAGCACCGAAGCGCGAGACGCATCCGGGATTGGTCGCCATCTCGGTCATGCTGGCGACCATCATGCAGGCGTTGGACACCACCATCGCCAACGTCGCGCTGCCGCATATGCAGGGCAGCCTGGCGGCGACCCAGGACCAGATCTCGTGGGTGCTGACGTCCTACATCGTGGCGGCGGCGATCACGATGCCGGCGACCGGCTTCATCGCGGCCAAGATCGGGCGCAAGCGCCTGCTGCTGATCTCCATCAGCGGCTTCATCGTCACGTCGATGCTGTGCGGCATCGCGCTGTCGCTGGAGCAGATGGTGATCTATCGCCTGCTTCAAGGCATCTTCGGCGCCTCGCTGGTGCCGCTGTCACAGGCGGTGCTGCTCGATTCCTACCCGAAGGAAAAACACGGCGCGGCGATGGCGATGTGGGGCGTCGGCGTGATGGTTGGCCCGATCCTGGGTCCGACGCTCGGCGGCTATCTCACCGAGAACTTCGACTGGCGCTGGGTGTTCTTCATCAACTTGCCGTTCGGGCTGCTGGCACTCGCCGGCGTGATGGCGTTCGTCAGCGAGTCCCAGCGCCGGGTCGCGTTGCGCTTCGATGCCATGGGCTTCATGTTCCTGGGCCTTGCCATCGGCGCGCTGCAGATGATGCTGGACCGCGGCGAGCTGCTGGACTGGTTCGGCTCGACCGAGATCATCGCCGAGGCGGTGATTGCCGGCCTCGCCTTCTATCTGTTCATGGTGCACATGTTCACGCACCGCGCCCCGTTCCTGGAGCCGCGGCTGTTCCAGGACCGCAACTTCGTGGTCGGCACCAGCTTCATGTTCGCGGTCGGCATCATCCTGCTCGCCACCATGACGCTGCTGCCGCCGATGCTGCAGCAGCTGGCCGGATTCCCGGTGCTGACCACCGGCTACGTGCTGGCGCCGCGGGGCATCGGCACCATGATCGCGATGTTCGTGGTCGGGCGGCTGGTGGGCAGGATCGATCCGCGTCTGCTGCTGATGTCCGGCCTTTTCCTCGCGGCGTTCTCGCTGTGGGAGATGACGCAGTTCAACATCGATGTCGGGGTGTGGGACATCGTGCGCACCGGCATCGTGCAGGGCGCGGGGCTCGGCCTCATCTTCGTGCCGCTGAGCGCCATCACCTTCTCGACCCTGCCGGCTGATCTCCGCACCGAGGCGGCCGGCCTCTTCAGCCTGATGCGCAACATCGGCAGCTCGGTCGGCATTTCGATCGTGACCGCACTGCTGACCCGCGGCACGCAGATCAACCACGCGCAGCTGGCCGAGCAGGTGACGCCTTACATGGATGCGCTGAAGGCGCCGGGCTATCCCACGCTGTGGTCGCCGGATACGGCGAGCGGGCTCGCCGCGCTGAACGAAGAGCTGACGCGCCAGGCGCAGATGATCGCCTATCTCGACGACTTCCAGTTGCTGATGTGGGTGACCCTGGCGGCGCTGCCGCTGATCCTGCTGTTGCGCAAGAACCGGCGGCCGGTTCCCAAGGAAGCGATGGAAGCGGCGGTCGAGTAGCCTTTTCTTGCACTTTGGTACGATTGCGCAGTACCGCGACTTGACGCAGGCTTTCAAGAAGGCTGCGGTGGTCGCACTTCCGCGGCGAAAGTTTTGTTGTGTTGGAATGGGAGGGGCGATCGAGCCGTGAAAGCCCAGCAATCGGAATCTTTTCGGCTCGAGACGGAAGCAGACGGGGTCAAGAACCGCCTGATCGCCGAGCTTGCCAACCGCATCGGAACCCTCGGCGTCGAGATGGCGGACATTGCCGGCAACCTCGACCAGGTGACGAAGCGCTTCGACCAGCAAGCGGACCAGTTCAAGAGCCTGCAGCAGACCGCCACCACCATGGTGTCGGCCAACCGTGCGATCGACGTCGCGGCCCGCAATGCACAGGGCGCGGCGGCGCACGCCGGAACCGGCATTACCCAATCGCGCGAGACCGTGACCGGTGCCGTGCGCCACATCGGCGACCTGATTGCGGCAGTGGAGCGGATCGAGAACCGGCTGGCCAGCGTGCGCACCGTGCTCGAGCAGGTGACGGGCCTCTCCGGCACCATCGACGCGATCGCGCGGCAGACCAACCTGCTGGCGCTCAACGCGACGATCGAAGCGGCGCGCGCCGGCGAGGCCGGGCGCGGCTTCGGCGTGGTGGCGGGCGAGGTCAAGAACCTGGCCGAGCAGACCCGCAAGGCCAACAGGCAGATCGATGAATCGGTGCGCGAGCTGGCCGGCGAGATCGGCAACCTGATCAAGGACAGTGGGTCCGCCAGCCGCCACGCCAAGGAGGCCGGCAGCGGCGCCGACCAGATCCAGGTCGTGGTCGCCGACGTGCACGACGGCTTCTCCTCCGTCGACCGCGAGGTCAACGCCATCGCAGAGACCACCGCCGGCAACCTGCAGCATTGCGAGAGCGTGCTGTCGGAGCTGGGCGACCTAGTCAGCGGGGTCGAATCCTCGTCCGAGAACCTGCGCCAAGCCGACAAGCGCGTCGATGGCCTGCTGAAGCTCAGCGAGACCCTGATCGAATTCATCGCGGAGAGCGGGGTCGAGACCCCGGACACGCCGCTGATCCGCGTGGTGGTGGAGACCGCACAGCGCATCAGCAGCGCGTTCGACGCCGCGATCGCGCGCGGCGAGATCACGCTGGAGCGGTTCTTCGACGAGAAGTACCGCGAGATCCCCGGCACCAATCCGACGCAATACCTGACCGACTATGTCGAGCTGACGGATCGCATCCTCCCCGTCATCCAGGACCCGATCCAGCAATCCGATCCGCGCATCGTGTTCTGCGTCGCCTGGGCCAAGGGCGGATACCTGCCGACCCACAATCCGAACTATCGCAAGCCACAGGGTTCCGATCCGGTGTGGAACTCGGCCAATTGCCGCAACCGGCGCATCTTCAAGGACCGCGCGGTCGAGAAGGTGGCGGCCAACACGAAGCCGTTCCTGCTGCAGACCTACCGCCGCGACATGGGCGGCGGGAACTTTGTGCTGATGAAGGACCTGTCATCGCCGATCCTGATCCAGGGCCGGCACTGGGGCGCCTTCCGCATGGGCTATCGTCAGGGCTGAGCCTCGGCCCGCGCACGAACGGCACGCGCCCAGGACAACGCCGGCAGCGGCGGCGTTGCGGCCCGGCGCAGCGCAACCATCCCGCGCTCGGCCCGATCGCAGGCACAGGCCAGGACGACGCCTGAGTAGCCCTTGCCAGCCGGCCCATCCAGCTTGCACGCCTGGATCGTCAGGTTGCGGCGGCCGAACCGCGGCTCCAGCACCGCCTGCAGATCGGCCTCATCGACATCGGCGCTGGGAAAGGTCTTGCCGCCCACGACATAACCGCGCGAACGGCGCAGCGCCGCCACCAGCAGCATGCCACCCGGCTGCACCAGTCCGGCGATGCGCTGCATATAGGTTGCCCACTCGGCCTTGTCGCCAGTCGCGGAGTCCGCGCAATAGGCGCTGATGACGGTCGCGTACTGGCGGGTGTTCTCGACACCCAGGGGATTCTCCGCCCGCAGGTCCACGTGCAGCAGATCGGTGATCCGCGCCCGCGTCATCTCCTCGCGAAAGGTGATTTCCTCAGGCGCGGGCCGGTCGAGACCTTCGCATTCCAGCGTGTATTCCACGAACCGCCGCCAGTCGTGCGCTTCGGGATCCCGCCCCAGCCAGCGTTCGATCTCCTGCAGGTTGGCCGGGAGATATTCGCCCAGGTGAATCTCGGAGACCTTCTCCGCCGCCAGGAAGACGTGGTGCAGCGTCGGGCCGACGCCGAAGACCAGCGCGGGCTGCGTGCGATCGGCGTCCTTCATCGCATCGACGAAGAAAGCGATGGTCTCGCGCTCCTCCGGCTCGATCTCGCTGTAATATTCCTTGAGATAGGCGCCCGGCTCCCATTCGGTGTCGAACGAGGCGTAAATCCCGCGTTTCGCCAGGCGCGCCAGGAAATAGCCGAGGCCACGCGCCAGGGCGAAACCGTAGATGGCGGCGCCGGTATTGGCGCCGGCCAGGAACACGATCGCGTCGATCGCGCTGACGGAATCGGTGAACAGCGCGAAGCCGCCGGCGCCGATATAGTACGGCGCCTCCTTCGCAAGCTCGGTCGCGGTGTTGCCCACATAGGCCGCAAGCTTGCGCCAGCGCAGGCTCCAGCCCAGGCGCACGGCGAGGTCGTGGCCGACCTTGGCGAGGATGTTGGTGCAAGCGCCGGTACGCTGCAGCAGGGCCCAGTTGGCCTTGATGACTGCCCACAGCCCACTGCCCCAGAAGACGTAGCTGGCAAGCAGCAGCAGGAGCGCCTCGACATAACCGATGCCGGAGAGCAGCCCCGAAGCCACCACCAGCAGTCCCAGGCTGGTCGCGACAAGATCGAGCGCATACGCGGTGATGAACGATGCAGCTACGGTGGCAACCCAGCGTCGCGCTCCGGAAAATGCACGCACGGAGGGCTTCGCGGCCTCGACGTTCGTGACGTCCATGGCCAACCTCAATGGTTAAGATACGTACGGTATGTATGTAACGAAGATATATACGGCCCCTGGGCCGGTCAAGTAAATTACGTACCGCCGGTACGTAATTGTGAGGAGGATCACATTCCAGCCAAAGAGAAGCGGTCGCGCTCCACCCTGCCAAAGGATGAGGCGCGCAAGCGCTATGCCCGGATGGGCGGCCTAGTGGTCCTGGAGCAGATCCAGAAGGATTCCCAATTACTCGGCGACAAGCCGATCGCCGTCGGTCCATTCGCTCGCCTGGATGCCGAGGATGTCGCCGCGCATGACGGCAAGACCCGCGGCGCGATCACCAACCTGTTCGGCAGCCAGGCCGCGTTCCAGGCCGAGACCATGGCGCTGGCGCTCGACGCCAGCGAGTGGGTCGCGCGCATCAAGTTTCCCGTCCCCGCTGATTTCGAGGATGCAAACGCGTGGTTCGACGCCCTGCTGGCCGGGGAATCGGCGCGCGGGCCGGCGCATGGCGCCAAGCCCGTGGTCAATGACGGGTTCCTGTGGGCGCTGTGGCTCGGCGCCCTGCCCTACGGCATCTGGAGCGAGGAGGTCGCCAAGCCCAGCATGGCGGAATATGTGCAGACCGTTGGGCGGCTGGAGGAGGCAATCACGGGCGCGCTGGAGCATTTCGGGCTGGCGATGCGCGAGGACACCTCGGTCAACGATCTCGCTTGCGCAGTGGCGAGCCTGATCGAGGGAGTCTGGCTCAATCAATGTCTGACAAAGCGCCACCCCTGCGACCGGTCAGAACCGGTCTCGACCCTGTTGCGCCGGGGCGGCCTCATGTTGTGGCGCGGAGCGGCGGTGAAACGCAGGGCTAGATAAGCGCCTTCAGCTTGGCGTGATAGACCAGCATGATGGTCTTGGCGTCGACGATCTCGCGGCGCTCGATCATCGCCAGCGCTTGATCGAGAGTCACCTCGATGACCTCGATGTCTTCGCCTTCGCTCGCGTGACCGCCGCCTGCGCTCACGCGATCCGCAGCGGTGTATTCGCCCACAAAGAGATGAAGTCGCTCGGTCACCGAGCCAGGACTCATGATGGACGCCAGCACTTCCTCGACATGCTCGATCCGATAGCCGGTCTCCTCTTCCGCCTCGCGGCGGATGGCGGTCACCGGGTCGTCGGCATCAAGCAACCCGGCCGGGGCCTCCAGCAGCATTCCGTCGGGATCGCCGTTGAGCAGTGCCGGCAGGCGGAACTGGCGGGTGAGAATGATGGTACGACGCTGCTTGTTGTAGAGCAGGATGGCCGCTCCATTACCGCGATCATAGACCTCGCGGCTTTGCTGCTCGGTCACGCCGTCGCTGCGCCGATACGCGATGCTGTATTTCGTCAACCGGCCCCAGTTGTCACTCAGCGTCTCGGCGCGCTCGATCCGCACGCGGTCGGAGCTGGGCCATGGTCTATCCGCGCTGTTCACCAGCTTCTTAGACATTCGGCAAATCGCTCAGCCGCCAGAGGGCGAGGCTCTTGTCCGCATAGGCGCCGCCGGCCTCGGTGCAGCGCTCGTTGATGACCTCCACCGGCGCCGGCCAATTGAGCGGCGCGATCTCGAAATTGAGCGGGCGCCAGTCGGCATCCTCGATGTCATCGTTGCGCTCCAGCTCCGGAAAGGTGGTGGCCAGCAGCCAAACGGCGCCGGAGGCCTTCAGGTTCCGCACCGCGCGGATCAAAGTGGCGAACGAAAAATGCACCAGGCAATCGCGGCTGAGAATGAGGTCGCAGTGCGGCAGGGCGTCGCGCGTCAGGTCGCCGAGCATGAAGCTACGCCGCGTGTCGCGCCGGTAGCGCTGCTGCAGGCCTTCGACGATCGACGGGACGATGTCCATGCCGACATAGAGATCGAGGTCGAGCGCGACGCTCGCCATCCAGCGATGATCGCCGCACGGGGCATCGAGCATGGAACGCACGCCGCGCTCATGCAGCAGGGCCGGCAGCCGCTCGCGGATCGCCGCGGTCGCCGCCAGCTCGGAGCCGACGCCGGAGACGCTGGTATCCGCGCCCCACAGGTTGGTCTCATGAATGCGCTCGAACCGCCGCGCGAGATCGAGCTCGGCAAACTCGGTGCGCCGTGCAGCGAAGCGCTGCTGGGCGATGGCGGGGGGACGTGACTTGCTCAATGCGCCTCCGCCCAGTTCATGCCGGCGCCGGCTTCGCAAGTCAGCGGCACGGAGAGCTTGCGCGCTGGTTCGTGGGCTTTTTCCATGATCGCGCGGGCGACGGTCGAGAGCTCTTCGATCTCCGCGTCGGGCACTTCGAATACCAGTTCGTCGTGCACCTGGAGCAGCATCCGCGCTTTCAGGCCGCGCTCCTGGAGCGCGGGCGGGATGCGGATCATGGCGCGCTTGATGATGTCGGCGGCGGTGCCTTGCAGCGGCGCGTTGATCGAGGCGCGCTCCATGTAGCTGCGCTTGGCCGGGTTCTTGTCGTTGATGCCGGGCACGTGGCAGCGGCGGCCGAACAGGGTCTCCACATAGCCGTGCTCGCGCGCGTATTTCTTGGTGCGCTCCATGTATTCGCGGATGCCGGGATAGCGCGCCATGTAGGCGCCGATATAGTCGCGCGCCTCGGCCTGCGGGATGCCGAGCTGCGCGGCGAGGCCGAAGGCGCTGATGCCGTAGATGATGCCGAAGTTGATCGCCTTGGCCCTTCGGCGCACCATCGGGTCCATGCCTTCCACCGGCACGCCGAACACCTGGCTTGCGGTCATGGCGTGGATGTCCTTGCCATCGCGGAAGGCGTCGCGCAGCGCCGGGATGTCGGCCATGTCGGCGGCGAGGCGCAGCTCGATCTGCGAATAGTCGACCGAGACCAGCTTGTGGCCCTTCTCCGCCACGAAAGCGAGGCGGATACGGCGCCCCTCCTCGGTGCGGATCGGGATGTTCTGCAGGTTGGGATCGCTCGAGGACAGGCGGCCGGTCGGCGTTAGCGCCAGCGCGTAGGAGGTGTGGACGCGGCCGGTGGTCGGATCGATCTCGTTCTGCAGCGTGTCGGTGTAGGTGCTCTTGAGCTTGGTCAACTGGCGCCAGTCCAGGATCTTCTGCGGCAGCGGATGGCCGGAGGTCAGCGCCAGTTCCTCCAGGATGTCGGCGCCGGTGCCATAGGCTCCCGTCTTGCCCTTCTTGCCGCCGGGCAGCTTCAGCTTGTCGAACAGCACCTCGCCCAGCTGCTTGGGCGAACCAGGGTTGAGCTCGGAGCCGGCGATGTCCTGGATCTCGCGCTCGATCTGCGCGATGCGGCCGGCAAAATCGGCGGAGAGCGCCTGCAGGGTCCTGGCATCGACCTTTATGCCGGCAACCTCCATCGCGGCCACGACCGGCACGAGCGGCCGCTCGATGGTCTCGTACAGCGTAAGCAGACGCTCCTGCGCCAGGCGCGGCTTCAGAAGCTGATGCAGGCGCAGAGCAACGTCGACCTTCTCGGCGGCATAGGGCAGCGCTTTCTCGAGCGCCACCGTGTCGAAGGTCACCGCGGACTTGCCGGTGCCGGTGACGTCGCCACGGGCAATCGGCGTATGCTCAAGGTCGATCGTCGACAGCTCGTCCAGGTCCTGGCCGTGGGCGCCGCCTTCCAAGGCGTAGGAGATCAGCATGGCGTCGTCGATCGGCCCGAGCGCAATGCCGTGCTTGGTCATGACAGCGATATCGACCTTGATGTCGTGCCCGATCTTGAGGACCGACGGATCTTCGAGCAGCGGCTTCAGGATGGCGAACGCCTCGGGCATCGGGATCTGCTTCGGTCGGTCGCCGCCGAGCAGATCGCCGCCCGATCCGTGATCCAGCGGCACGTAGCACGCCTTGCCGGGCGCCAGCGCCAGCGCGACGCCGCACAACACACCCGCGATCACGTGGGACTTCGTCGTCCTGGCACTGAAGGCGACGGAACCTTGCGCGCGCGCCTCGCGCACCCAGCGCTCCAGCGCCGCCGTGTCCTGCACCAGCTCGTATTTGCCGAGATCGAACGGAGCGGTCGGCTGCGGCGTGGGCAGTTCTGCCTTGGGCGCGGCGGCGAGCGAGGCGCTGGCGACAGCGGGCGCAGCCGGCGGCGCAGTATCGGTCCGCGGCCCGGCGCCGTTCCCCTCGCCGCCATGGCGGGTGATGATGCGGGTCGCCAGCGCGCGGAACTCGTTTGCCTTCACGAACTCCAGCAGGCGCGAGACGTCAAGCTTGCGCCGTTCCAGGCCGTCGAGCGGCGTCTCCAGCGGAACATCGCAGCTCAGCGTCACCAGCCTTTTGGAGATGCGCGCCAGCTCGGCATTGGCCAGCAGATTCTCGCGCCGCTTCGGCTGCTTGATCTCGCCCGCGCGCGCCAGCAGCTCTTCCAGGCTGCCATAGGTGTTGATCAGTTCTGCCGCGGTCTTGACGCCGATGCCGGGGACGCCCGGCACGTTGTCGGTGGAATCGCCCGCCAGGGCCTGGATGTCGATGACCTTGTCCGGCGTGACGCCGAACTTCTCCTGCACCTCGGGAAAGGAGATCGGCTTCTGCTTCATCGGATCCCACATGCGCACCTTGTCATTGACAAGCTGCATCAGGTCCTTGTCGGAGGAGACGATGGTCACTTCCGCCCCCGCCTCCACCGCGCGGCAGGCATAGGTCGCGATGATGTCGTCCGCTTCGAAGCCGTCCATCTCCACCGACGCGACGTTGGCCGCGCGGGTCGCCTCGCGCACCAGGGGAAATTGCGGGATCAGTTCCGGCGGCGTCTCGGAGCGGTTGGCCTTGTACTCGGCGTAGATCTCGTTGCGAAAGGTAGTCTGCCCGGCATCGAAGATGACGCCGATATGGTCGGCGTCGGTATCCTCCAGCAGCTTCAGCAGCATGTTGGTGAAGCCGAGCACCGCGTTCACGGGCACGCCGTCCGAGCGCGTCAACGGCGGCAACGCGTGGAAGGCCCGGAAGATGTAGCCGGAGCCGTCGACCAGATAGACATGCTTGGGTTTGGACATGCGCCGCCCTTCTCTACGCCACTTTACACGCCGGCCAGATTAGGCGATTTGGCGGCCTTTCCCGTCAGGATCAATGGGCCGCCGCCCCTAATGGGATGCAACCTGCGCACCCTCTTTCAGCACGTATTTGCGGCTGCAATAGGGGCATTCGATCTCCCCATCCCTGCTGAGGGTAAGATAGACGCGCGGGTGCCCCAGCGGCCCGTCGCCGCCATCGCAGGCGACCGTGGTGGTTTCGACGGGAATGATCTCGAACGGTTCCATTTTCATCCAACTTTGCGGGAATTTCGTAGGACAGGGGCGACTTGGAGGCCTCTTCATGGACCCGGCGTTGACCCCATTTCGGGCGGATGATACCCATGCGCCCATCGGTGAATCAACCGCCGCGCACCACAGCCCAAACAGTGCCCAACCCGCCTTCCCTGCCCCAATCCGCCGTTTCGATCCGCGGCCTGACCAAGGTCTATGCCGCGTCAAACGGGACGGCGCAGCCGAAGCCAGCGCTGGACCAGGTCGACCTGGAGATTCCGCGCGGCAGCCTGTTCGCGCTGCTGGGGCCGAACGGCGCCGGCAAGTCGACCCTGATCAACATCCTGGCCCAGCTGGTGATCAAGACCTCGGGCACCGTCAATATCTGGGATATCGACCTCGACCGCGATCCGCGTCATGCGGCGGCGGCGATCGGCATCGTGCCGCAGGAACTGAACATCGATCCGTTCTTCACGCCGGCCCAGCTGCTGGACATCCAGGCCGGCCTGTACGGCGTGCCGAAGGCGGAGCGCCGCACCGACGAGCTGTTGCGGGCGCTCGCCTTGTCGGACAAGGCCGGCTCCTACGCCCGCACACTGTCCGGCGGCATGCGCCGGCGCCTGATGGTGGCGAAGGCGATGGTGCACAACCCGCCGGTGCTGGTGCTCGACGAGCCGACTGCCGGCGTCGACGTCGAGCTGCGCCAGCAGTTGTGGGGCTATGTGCGCGAGCTGAACCGCCAGGGCGTGACGGTGCTGCTGACCACGCACTACCTGGAAGAGGCCGAGGAGCTGTGCGACCGCATCGCCATCATCAACCACGGCAAGGTGATCGCCTGCGAGAGCAAGGAGGATTTGCTGGCGCGGGTCGACAGCAAGGAGCTGGTGCTGACCCTGGCGCGCGACATCACCGCGGTGCCGGAGAGCCTCAAGCGCTGGCTGGTCGAAGGCGGCGCGCCGCATCAGCTGAAGCTGCGCTACCGGCCGTCGGAGACCAGGGTGTCGGACATCCTCGACCAGGTGCGCGCCAGCCAGCTGGAGATCGCGGACCTGACCACGGTCGAGACCGACCTCGAGGACATTTTTCTGCAGCTGACGCGGCGCGGCCCGAGCGGCGAATGAGAAGCGACGCATGAGCCGGCCGTCATGCTAGCCAGGCTCGCGGCACTCGTCCTCCTGCCACTGTTCCTCGCCGCCTGTGCGCCGCGGTTGCAGGAGATCGGGCCGCCGGTGGATGAGCCGCGCATCGTTGAAAATGACGGTCACGAGATCGCGCTCCACATGGCGGACGGCGCCGACCTGCCGCTGCGCGTCTGGTACCCGTGGGACCGGCCGGCCGAGGCGGTGATCCTGGCGCTGCACGGGTTCAACGACTACTCCAAGGGCTTCGCGGCGCCGGGCAAGGGTATGGCGCGGCGCGGCTTCATCTTCTACGCCTACGACCAGCGCGGCTTCGGCCTGACGGCGGAACGCGGCGTCTGGGCCGGGGAAAAGCAGATGATCGACGACCTGCGGGTCGCGGCGCGCCTGATCAAGGCCAGGCATCCGGATTTGCCGCTGTTCCTGTTGGGCGAGAGCATGGGCGGCGCAGTGATCATGACCGCGGCGGTCGGCGACGATCCGCCGGTCGCCGATGGGCTGATCCTGGCGGCGCCGGCGATCTGGGGCTGGCAGACGCTGCCGCCGATCGCGCGCAAGATCACCGAGGGCGCGGCGCATGTCATTCCGTGGGTGACGGTGGTGCCGACCGGCGTTCACGCCCAGGCCTCAAGCAATCGCGCGGCGCTGCGCGACCTGGCGCGCGATCCGCTGGTCATCAAGGAGACCCGGATCGACACCGCCTATGGCCTGGTGAACCTGATGACCGACGCGTTCGATGCGGCCGCCAGGCTGGACCAGCCGCGCTGGCTGCTGCTGTTCGGCGAGCGCGAGGGCATTCTCGACCGCAGCGCGGTCAATCAGGCGCTGCCGCATTTCCGCGACCTGTCGCCGGAACAGGGCCGCATCGCGATCTATCCACGCGGCTATCACCTGCTGCTGCGCGACTTCAATCAGTACGCGGTGTATGACGACATGGCGGCGTGGATGCGCGATCCAACTGCGCCGCTGCCGAGCGGCGCCGACAAGCGCGGCGAAGACAAGACGATCAACAGCGATTGAGCTTGGGGAGACTGATCAGTTGAGCGAGCTCAGTTGAGCAGTGGGGCGCCGGGCAATCTCTGGCGCGTATGCGCGATGATTTCCGGCGCGACGCCGAGTTCTTCGGAGAAACTGATCAGCAGCGGCTCCCACGCCAGCAGGTAATCGAGCACCGCGCCGAGCGATTCCGGGTGCGTGGCGGTGGCGCGCAGACCCCGCGGCGTCAGGCCGCTGAGGTTGAGAAACCGCACCAGACGCTCTTCGTCGCTGGCCAGCCAGGCCAGGGCCTGCAGGCCCAAAGTGTGCGGATCAGGCAGTGTTTGCTTTGCCGTCATGGGGTTATGCTACGCCTCATTATCCGGGAATGCACGCTGGCATTTGGGGGCATTTGCTTGCCGCCCGGGACCATTGGCCTTAAGATTTACGGCGGTCTGCGGGATCGGGGCCCGCTTTCGCGATTGGCGAAAGGAGGCGTGCATGACCATCGCGAGTATCATTCACGGCAAACCACACCGGCTGATCTCTGTTGCGCCCGACGAAAGCCTGCAACACGCGGCGGAGGTTCTGACGCGCGAGCGCATCGGCGCCCTGCTGGTGCTGAAGCCGAACGGCGACATCGCGGGGATCATTTCCGAGCGCGATATCGTGCGGGCGGTCGGCGTCAAGGGCGCCGACGTGATGGCCCGTCCGGTGGCGGAGCTGATGACCAAGGAGGTCACCTGCTGCGCGCCGGAGGATACGGTCGACCAGGCCATGGCGATGATGACGGAGCGGCGCTTCCGTCACCTGCCGGTGCGCCAGGGCAGCAAGATCGTCGCCATGATTTCGATCGGCGACGTCGTGAAAATGAAGGTCGAGGAAGCCGAGGCGGAAAGCCAGGCGATGCGCGAATACATCGCACGCGGTTGACGGCTCATTGAGAAAACGGTGCGTAGCCGGATGCGCGGCAGGCGCGTTTCTGCCGCGGGTTCGATTGTTTTCGTGAGCCATCTGTCGGCCCGGGACCTCTCGTGCCGCAGCCGGGTTTCGACCTTGGTCTAAGTGCGACGTGGCGCTCCCGCCGCTGGCCGTATCCTCCTTGTTTTTGCCAGCCCTGATGGGTTAGCTAGGCGGGCTTGGTTTTCCAGGCGGCTGGGGGCCGCCCAGAGGAAAAAACGTTGCGTAAGGGGAATCGCGCCGGGAGTGCGCGCCCCGTCATCCAGGGAGGATTCGGATACCATGAAGAGACGAGATTTTATCGCGACCGCCGGTCTCGGCGCCGCGGCGGCCGCCACGACCATCGCCGCGCCCGCCATTGCGCAGAGCGCGCCGGACGTCAAGTGGCGCCTGACCTCCAGCTTCCCCAAGAGCCTCGACACCATCTACGGCGCGGCCGAGGACGTCTCCAAATACGTGGCGGCCATCACCGACAACAAGTTCCAGATCCAGGTCTTTGCGGCCGGCGAGATCGTCCCAGGCCTGCAGGCCTTGGACGCGGTGCAGGAAGGCAGCGTCGAGGCGTGCCACACCGCGAGCTACTACTATGTCGGCAAGGATCCGACCTTCGCGTTCGGCACCGCCATTCCGTTCGGCCTCAATTGCCGGCAGCAGAATGCCTGGATGCATCGCGGCGGCGGCCTGGAGCTCTTCCGGGAGTTCACGAAGGACTACAATGCCGGCTTCATCCCGTGCGGCAATACCGGCGTGCAGATGGGGGGCTGGTACCGCAAGGAGATCAAGGCGCCGGGCGACCTCAACGGCCTTAAGATGCGCATCGGCGGATTCGCCGGCAAGGTGCTGACCAAGCTCGGCGTTGTGCCGCAGCAGCTCGCCGGCGGCGACATCTATCCGGCGCTGGAGAAGGGCACGATCGACGCGGCCGAGTGGGTCGGCCCCTATGACGACGAGAAGCTCGGCTTCAACAAGGTGGCGCCGATCTACTACTACCCGGGTTGGTGGGAAGGCGGCCCGATGCTGTCAGTCATGCCGAACCTGGCCGCGTGGGAAAAGCTGCCGCCGAGCTACAAGGCCGCGCTCGAGACCGCGTGCGCTGCCGCCGATACTGGCATGATGGCAAGGTACGATGCGGCCAATCCCGCGGCGTTGAAGCGCCTGGTCGCCGGCGGCACGCAATTGAAGCCGTTCTCGGTCGAGGTCCTGACGGCTTGTTACAAAGCCGCGCAGGAGCTCTATGACGAGACCTCCGCCGCCAACCCGAAGTTCAAGAAGATCTATGACGCGTGGAAGCCGTTCCGGGACGAGCAGTTCCTGTGGTTCCGGATCGCGGAAGGCGTCTATGACAGCTTCACCTTCTCGGCTGCGGACCGCGTGAAGTAGCAAGCAAGTCAAACCAACGCGAAAAGGGCGGCTCGATCGAGCCGCCCTTTTTTTGTTCTGCATCTACTGGCTTGGAGCAGGAATCGGCGGCGCCGAGAAATCGTCCAGGTTGGGCATTTCGATCTGGATGCTGTTCGGGTCGACCGTGGGACCGGCATCGAGCCAGTAGGTCACCATCTCCGGCCAGAAGATCAGAACCGCAACCAGGATGACCTGCAGCCCCAGCCAGGGAAGCGCGCCCCAATAGATCTCCGAGCTTTTAATCGAGGGCGGTGCGATGCCGCGCAGGTAGAACAGGGCAAAGCCGAACGGCGGGTGCATGAACGAGGTCTGCATGTTCACGCACAGCAGCACGCCGAACCAGATCAGATCGATGCCGAGAGCCGCTGCGACCGGCGCCAGCAGCGGCACGATGATGAAAGCGATCTCGAAGAAATCGAGAAAGAAGGCGATAAAGAAGACGAAGATGTTGACGACGATCAGGAAGCCGACCACGCCCCCCGGCAGGTCCGCGAGCATGTCCTCGATCCATTCCCCGCCGTTCACGCCCTGGAACACCAGGCTGAACACACGCGAGCCGATCAGGATGAACACCACCATCGCGGTGATGCGCATGGTGGTTTCCATCGCCTGCCGAACCAGCGGCCAGGTCAGCCGCCGGTGCAGCAGAGCCAGGACCATGGCGCCCACCGCGCCCATTGCGCCGGCTTCGGTCGGCGTCGCGAGGCCCAGGAAGATGGTGCCCAGCACCAGGAAGATGAGGACAACCGACGGCACCATGCCCCAGATGACGCGGCCCCATAGCGCCCAGCCCTTCAGCGTGCGCGCCTCGGGCGGCAACGGCGGCATGGTGTGGGGCCGCAGCCGCGACATGACGAAGATGTACGCCATGAACAGCAGGACCTGGGCGATCGACGGGCCGAAAGCGCCCTTGTACATGTCGCCGACGGAACGGCCCAACTGATCGGCCAGGACGATCAGGACCAGTGAGGGCGGAATGACCTGGGTGATCGTTCCCGATGCCGCGATCACGCCTGTCGCCAGCCGCTGCGTATAGCCGTAGCGGATCATGACCGGCAGGGAGATGAGGCCCATCGCGATGACCGAGGCAGCGACCGTTCCGGTGATGGCACCGAGGATCGCGCCGACGATGACCACGGCATAGGCCAAGCCGCCGGGCACGCCGCCGAACAGCTGGCCGGTGCCTTCCAACAGATCTTCGGCAAGGCCGCAGCGTTCGAGGATCGCCCCCATGAAGGTGAAGAAGGGAATCGCCAGCAGCAGATCGTTCGACATGATGCCGAAGATGCTGAGCGGCAGATTCTGGAGATACGTCAGCGTGAAGAAGCCTTCTTCGATCGCTATGAAGGCGAAGAACAGACCGACCGCCGACAGCGAGAATGCGACCGGGAAACCGATCAGCATGAACAGGATCAAGGCGCCGAACATCAGCGGCGCCATCATCTCCAAAGGCAAGTTCCGGTCCCCCCGCAGTTGGGCCGCTGGCTATTGCAGCGGTCGGTCGTAACGCGTTTCGAGTTCGAGCGCTCCGCTCAAGGCGGCGATCCGCTTGATGAGTTCCGAGATCCCCTGTGCGGTGAGGAATGCGAACCCCACCGGCAGCAGCAACTTCACCGGCCAACGGATGAGGCCGCCGGCATTGTTGGATTCCTCGTTGCGCACCCAGGCGTCGTAGAAGAACGGCCAGGTCATGTCGGTGAGGATGATGGTCGCCGGCAGCAGGAAGCAGATGATCCCGAACACGTCGATCCACAGGCGCGCGCGCGGCGACACGTGGGCATAGATCAGGTCGACCCGCACATGCTCATTGACCTTGAGCGTGTAGGAGGCGCCCAGCAGGAAGATGCCCGAGAACAGGTACCATTGGATCTCGAGCCAGGCATTGGAGCTGATGCTGAAGAGATAGCGGCTGCCGGCATTGCCGGCGCTGATCAGGCAGGCGATCAACACCAGCCAACAAGCCACCGCGCCGAGCCGCGCATTGATCCAATCGATCGCGCGGCTGACTGCCAGAAGCGCCTGCACAGACTTCTCCTCCCTGCGAGGAGCCCCGTTTGCCGGGGCATTATTAGGACCGCAGACTACGTGCAATCACTCATGGAAAACAAGGGTTTATGCCAAGCGAGGTGCACGCTTTGGTCTCAGATCGACCGACTGGGCGAATATCGACGCAGCACCTGCAAGCGATTGATAACCTTGGGGATTCAGCGTCAGTGGAGGCTTGATGCAGGGAAGCGGGTCGAGTATGGTGCGGCTCCGGCCGACATCCCAAGCACCCGTAGCTCAGCTGGATAGAGCGTTGCCCTCCGAAGGCAAAGGTCGTGAGTTCGAATCTCGCCGGGTGCGCCATCTGCGAACAAAACTGGGCACTCCAGCCGGAGCCGCCCCGCCTCCCATGACAAGGCGCTCGAGAACGGATTTTCGACCGTAGATACGGATTTCCGTATCGTCTACCTCAACTCGGTCAATGACTACGCGGAGATAGGCGCGCTGAAAAGCAATACTTCCTGCCAGGATGTTTTGGCGCATCAGTGACACGAAGGATGCGATTTTCTCCTCGGTGATTCTCATCTCGGGGCGCATCTCACCGGCTGCCCGGTCAAAGGCCGCCTGGGCAATATCCCGTTCCGTTTTCACGGCCGCGAGGCGCTCCTTTAGAGTCCTGTCGTTTTGGTCAGCGATACCGTTTTCGATCGCCGCATAAAGACGTCCCAGGCGAGATTCAACATCGGCGAGTTTGCTGCGCAAGGCTGTCAATCGACGACCATAATCAACGTCCTTTTCTGTCTGGCGCTTCATTAGGCCACGCAGTAGTGCTCTAACACGTTCGGGCGAGAGCAACTGGTCGGCGATGCGATCCATGACGGCAGCGTCGAGCCGATCCATAGGGACCGAGCGACCAGGGCAGGCGGTCTTGCCTTTATGAGCTGCTGCAGCACAGGTGTAGTAGCGGTAGCGCCCGGATTTACCGGTACGGATTGTCATGCCGCCCCCGCAGGTCGCACAGGTGGCTAGGCTGGTCAGCAAGATTGGTCCGGACACGACGCGCGGCGGAGTCACTCTAGGGTTTCGGGACTTCAACTGCGCCTGCAATGCGTCGAAGGATGCCGAGTCGATAATGGCGGGGACTGGAACAATCACATGCTCATCGGCCGATCTCTTCTCCCGGGTCTTCGAGTCCGTGCGATTGAACACGGCTTCGCCTTTATAGACGGTGTTACGAAGCATGTTGTACAGCGGACCAACACCCCACCGCGCACCATTTCGGGTCCTATAGCCGCGTTCATTTAGCCAGGCGACGGCGCGTTTAAGGCCTAGGGGGCCGCTAGTGTCATCGCCTTTGAGGATCAGGTTGAAGATAAGGTGAATGGTTTCCGCTTCGACCGGATCGATTGCGAGCTTCTTCTTGATTTTGGCGCCTCTCTGTTCGGCCGCGACAGTCATGTAGCCGAATGGTGGAGTGGAACCATTCCAAAAGCCCTGGCGGGCATTTTCGATCATGGTTCGTTTCACATGCTTTGCGGTCTCTTTCGACTGGTGTTCGTCGAACAGCCCGAGAATCCGCCGCATGATCTCGGCATTTGGACCTTCGATCTCTTGCGTCATGCTAACGACGCGGACACCAGCCTTCTCCAAGCGCAGCCAATACGCTTCCTGGAGCAGTAGGTTGCGCATGAAACGTGACAGTGAATGAATAACCACCACATCAAACGGTTTGCCTACGTCGGTCGCAATGTCAATCAGCCGCTGAAATTCCAACCGGCGGTCGTTAGTAGCCGTTTTAGCATCTTCAAATTCTGCCACGACCTCCCAGCCCTTGGCTTTACAATATGCGATACCGTGTTGCCGCTGATCGGGAAGCGACAACTCGTTCTTGGCCTGACGGCCAGTTGAAACGCGCAGATACAGCGCCGCACGCGGTGTGGATGGCTGCCTAGAGGACGTCACGGAGGATTTCATCGTGCGGGCCCAGACCTGTTGAGACGAGCGATTTGAACAGAGAGCGACAACATCCCTAGCCGCAGCTAACGTGACTGCGCATGACTTCCGACAGAAACATTTCGATGGATCGGATCTCGTCGTCCGTCACCGGCAGACCCGCCAAGTCGTCCACGATCGTAAGGTCCTGCAGATTGCGGAGCGCGGTCCGTCTATTGGGATGCCTATTATTTCCTCGCGATTGTGAGTGCGGGAGTTGAGGGATACTTGCCGCTGCAGCGGGGCGTCCCAACTCCCTCGCAGGAAGTTTCGATGGTAGAGGGCGCGCGCTATTTGCGGTGCTCATACCCTGTACATTGGGTTTGTATCCGAGATCGTTTCCTCGAAATCCGAGTCAACTTCGACATGCGCAAACTCGACGGCAGAGTTGGATCACATAACTGGTGGCATGGCATGCGCGCCAAGTTGTCTGAAGCTACGGAGGCGCGCAACAAAGAATCCAGAAAGAATCGAGGGATATCTATCGGATATCCCTGGATTTTGTGGGTGGCATCGTCGTGGCTACATAGCTCATGAATCATGGGCAAAGTCGCGGAGTAGGCTGGCAGGCCAGTGATAGTCGGCAGCGGCGTCGGGCCTTATGCCGATCCGAGTGCAATGAAGGTCAAATCCAGATGCGAACCGAACTTTCGCAGGCGTCGCAGTTTGGCATAAAGCGGATACTGGTACGGCGCACGTCGCGATTTCGCGGTCGAACAAGCTTGACGCCTTGAGCCGAATCGGTGTGCAATTGTTCTTCCTACCGATGGCAAAGCAATAAGAGCGCCCGAGCTAACGGGTCCCAAGAAGAATGAAACAAGCGGCACCCACGCCGCGCCACCCATCGGCATCATCACATCGACAACTCTGCCTGCTAACGGCCAGTGATGGCGTGTTGGCGGCGACATGGGAGCTTAGTCATGAAATACGCTTCTGGAGAACCTCCTGTTCGAGGATATCAAATCACAGCGCTCCCGCTTGATAAGCGAGACCGTGAGGAGTTTACCGAAGCTGCGAACGAGGTCTTTGAAGCCGTTCTCAATCGAATTGAGGTGGAAAACCCGGAGCCGACCCGCAAGCTTTGGAACGCGGAGCACTATGTCGATAATATCCTGCTGACAGAAGATATGCTGCCCATTAGCCGTAGCTATGCTCTGTCTTTGATCGATGCTTTCCTGGTCCATCACGTAATCGGCCTAGTGGTTCAAGCGGACGAGGAAGCTGCAGGGCGCTGATGGCCACCCGAAAGCAGCACCCAACAAAAGGCGACGTAGATTGGATTTTGAAGACCCAGAAGAAGAGTGAATGGCGGCGGCGACTTGGCTAACGCCAACTGCTGGCAAGCAGCGGACTGATGTTGATCAGGGGCCGATCAGGATCGCGCAAAGGCAATCAGCGCGTCGAACGAGTGATTGTCGGCGGCCCTTAGGGTATCAATATAGCATTCGCGGACATCGCCTTTGGCACCCAGATTGGCGCCTCCCCAGGTGAAGCGTTGGCGTCCCAAGGCCATAGTGAGGAGGTCCGCCATTGTGCGTGAATGCCGGCCGTTGCCGTTGGGGAAGAGGTGTATCTTGACGAGGCTATGGTGGAAGCGCACCGCGATCTCGTCGGGCGGGTAGGATCCATATTGCACCCAGGCCGTGGCATCACCGAGAAAGGAAATGACCGCTACTCGAATCTTCGGCCAGGTGATGCCGATATTCTTCTCGCTCATGCGGTATTTGCCAGCCCAACTCCAGACGTCGGAGTACATTTGGCGATGAACCCGCTTCACGAAATCCTCGTCGATGATCTTCATGGGATCCGTTTGGCGCCGGCGTCCGAACAGTTTCACATGTGCAGACTCGATGTTAGCTTGTTCAGCGGCATTGAGCTCGGCGCGCGTCGCAATAGAATGCTGCTTGAGGCCGAATCTCTCCTCCTCGCTGAGCGGCGTCGCGCCGAGCAGCGCTTCCGCAGCCGCGGGGAAGAGATTCAGTCTCTCCGCTTCCCTTGGCGACTTCACATCAGCTTATCCCAGATCGTGCGGGGATCGAGCCTCGTGCGGATGTAGTCATCGAGTTGGGCCCTGGCTTGCTCGGGGAGCAAGGATTGGTCCTCAAGGCGCATGGTTTGCTCGACCGGCTTCAGTTGCTCGGTTGCAACCAACCTTGCTTGATTTTGTAGAAAGGCTTCGAGAGAGCTGTTGGGGACGAGGGCGTAGACGAGGGTGCAGTTCATCGCCTCCGCCACGCGCTTCAGAGAGGAAAGCTGGATGGCGCCGCGGGCTTCCGCGGCTTCCATTTTAGCGACGGTCGACTGATGGACGCCCATGCGGGCGCCTAGCTGCGCCGCAGACATGCCAAGGCCTTCCCGGATCGCCTTGATCCAGCCTTTGGCTGGGATGGCAAGGTGACGAGCGACATCGCCTGCCGCTTGGAAGCGGGCGTCCAAGCGTTGGCGGGCACGGGTGGCGATTTCAGCGGCTTTCATGGCTCATGGCTTATAATGCATGATCCTGCGCTCTATATACGGCTTTTAAGCCATGAATTCAAGCAGTAAATATGGCTTATAGTGCATTCATAATAGTTTTGAGTATGGCCTTTAAGCCATATGATGTTCGAACAGAAGCAGACTGCGCCTTCGATCGATAAGCGTGCTGTTCAGCTCAAGGATGTCAAAAGGCCATTAACCGTCTGCCGTTCATGGTCGGCGGACGGAAATCCGAAACGGGGAAACTAAAATGATCCGCAACGCCGAGGACAGCGTTACCTTGATGGGCAAGCTCGGGAGTGCCCCCGAAACTAAATCCCTCGCCAGCGGCAAGATGCTGGTTCTCAATCTCGGCGTCCAGGTCGTCTCCTGCACCACCGATGAAACCGGCCAACGCCAATCAACCGAGAAAACTAGTTGGCACCGCGTTATCTCGTTCGATCCTCGCGTCATCGCCTGCGCCCAGGGACTGGAGAAGGACGATATCGTCGCTCTTCGTGGGTATCCGGAGCAGCGAATGTTCGAAAAGGACGGCAAACGTCAGTTCATTTTCGAGTTCGTCGCCGAAGAGCTCGATCCGATCCGCACCAAACGAGTTCCGTCAGTGGTCCCGACCCCGTTCCCGGTGGACACGCGCAGGCCTAAGGGTGCGGACCTGCTGCGCATTACTGTCGAACTGCTGCCAGGCGGTCGCGAGGCCGGCGCCAGGGTCATCAGCCGCGGGTCCCTACCGCTTTCCAGCTTGGCCGATTTGCCCAAGGCACTCGGCGGGCCTAATGGCTAAGCTTGGCGCATGCCTCGACTGGCGCCAAGTGCAACGCGAACACGAGCGTCATAAGCGAACCGGTCTCCGTCGCTCATCGTCGCGATGATGGCGCGCTCGAGCCTTCATGCGCACAAGCGGGCTTATGGAAAGCGAAGTTCGAATCCCTTGCGTTCAGATTCCCGCGCTCGGACCGGCGAAACGCTTCGGCCGGCGTTTCCCTGAGAAATCGGCTCATGCGATCGACCGATTCTGTCCCCTCTTCGCTCGACATATCCAGGGTGATGGCCGCGGTTGACTTGGGGAATCTCGAAGGCTTGTATGATACCTGGATCTCAGGGATGGTGGTTTCACCCAATGGAAGACAGGGACGTGGACAGCCTGGGCGTTCTGCATTTGGCGCGGGCTTTCAGCGCCGATGGCATGCTGAAGGCCGCGCCTGGAGGTGCCCAGGCCGACCCCGCCTTCGACCAGCTCGGCGCGCTCGGGATCGCCAGAGAGGGACGTCTGGAGCGGCCTGAGCTTATCAGGTGGATCGACAAGGAACTCGCGCGCTGCCAGCGCATGCAGGTTATCCATCGAATGCTCAATGACGCGGGTCCTTCGCGCGGCGCCGTCGCGAATGCGATGAAGTTTCATTCCCTGAAGGAGATCGACACTTTGCGGGCGCGGATGAACGATTTCCTGGGCGCACGCGGCATCCTTCAGAACGCGGCGCCGACAGCGCAGCAGGTGGGCGAGGACGGCAGCATCGCAAGCGATGCGGGCGTCGGGTTGGGTGGGCGCGCGTCATCAGTCGGCGAAAAATTCGGTATCCCGGACTTTCCGGAAGGCTATCGCAAACCGGGCTTCACCTAGGTGGCAATCCCGAGCTCGACGCCGGCGTCCTTGAAATCAGCGAGGAACGTGGCCCAGAGCTTTGCCGTAACCGTTTAGACTACGCCACGAACGATGCGCCGAACGATAGCCGTGCGGGCTACTTGGAAAAACGTCGAGATAGCAGATCTCCTACCCTCGCAAAGAGCAATTTCCGCATCATGTTTTAAGCTCATCATGCACCTCGATGAGATGGTCTCCGTCTCGTTTGTATCGCCGGCCATTCACCGTAACGGAGCCCGCATTCGAGCCACACATCGAGAGGGCAATTTTCATTGCCCTCTGCTCCGGGACGGTATCATCAAAGTCCAACTCACCGTTTGGCACGTTCTCTACGTCGAAATAATCAAGAGCAAGCGCGTCGTCTATTGTCCGGAATGGGCCGTGTCCATCGTGATCTGAAGACCGAAAGAAAAAGAAACCCATCCATTCGTAGATTCCGAGGTTCCCATTGTGAGCCGGCCCCTCTCCGTCCCATACTACTGAGAGCCGACACTCGAGATTGTCTTCTATGCTGTCCTGCAAAGCGTCATATAGTTGATCATCGATTGAAGCTGATGCCTTTACGGCCCGTTGGGCCGTTCGCCAAATTGTCGCCGAAATGTCTGGTGGCCTGACGCCTTTCTGAACCAGCAATTCAACGAGTTGGATCAACGGAATGTTGTTATCAAGCATGCTGCAATACCCTTATTGATACCGACCAACCGCTCATCTTTCGCTGCTGCCCGGTTGGCCGCCGTCCCAGCTATGCCCCCTTTGAGTGATCGTTCTCGCTCGCCGATGGATATCCGATCGGAAGGGTTGATAGCGCCACCCGTTCCCATTGTCGTCGCCGCCAAGCAGGTCATCTGCTGTCGCTCTGGACCGTGTTGCTTGGGCGCAATACTCATCCCACTCACCTCCCAAATGCAACACGAACAACACCTCGGCAGCGGGAGCATCTCCGTCTGCATTGCCGATCTGTGTGAATGCTCCTCCAGTCGACATAGCGATTGATTCCAGTTGTTATGCCAACCTGCTACCCCTCGCTGCACAAGCTCTATTCGACCAGTGCCTTAAACACTGCATCGGAGGCATCCTTATAAAACTCAATGCTGATCTTCGTCCAAAGCTCGTCCGGAAGATCATTCAGCTGTCTGCGCGCGGAGACGGGCATCAGCAGTGTTTGGGCCTGCTTATCTATGGCGAGCTCGGCAATGCGGACTGCATTCGGGATCATTTCGATTGAACCACCCAAATTCAGCTCACCAACAACGATCGTTCCCCCGCGAGTATTTCGGCCAAGCAGGCTACCGCACAGAGAGACCAGCACTGGAATGCCAAGGCCGGCACCTGTCTTGTCGGCATCCATCGGGCGCATCTGTATCGAGAACTCTTCCTCGCGCGGATTTCGGTCGCCGACCAACTCCTTCGATCGTGTGTAAAGGTTCTGCTCCCCGACGCGCACGCTCTCACGGAAAGCCGGCGGCGTCGGTTGATTCAGGATCTTGACGCCACCGCCGGGCCCGCTCGCCACTTCGATGCGATAGAGCCCGGGACCTGTCTCGCCAGTGCCGAGGCTGACCCCCCAGACTTGCCCGGGGGGTAGCGGGTCGCTCTCGATCGCCTCATCGCTATGAAGCTCGGGCGTTGACACGAATTGCTCGACGCCGTCGCTGCCCAAGATGTAGCTGAAGTGCGTGTTGCGAAACTCGCTCTTGAAGACCCGACGCTGCTGTTCTTTCACACGCCGGCGCGCCTCAAGGGCAAGCCGTACCACCATTTCCAGATCCGCATCCGGCACAGGCAACTCCTGATCCGGAAATAGTAGCTTCAGCAGACCGCTCACCGTCTTGTTGACAGCTTCGATGTCGCGTCCGCTGAGAGCGCCGCCGAGGTGCACGCGCCCCTGCATCGCCGAGACGCGGTTTCCAGAACGCAGACGGCTCCAGCACTCGCTAAGAAAGTCGCTGACCAAGCCGAAATGATCAGTCAGATGTTCGCTCGGCTTCAGCTTGGGATAGTCCCAGCCCGGCGCATACGCGTGAATCCGGTCCATGAAAGCAGTGTCGTCGCGCATTTCTGGCGGCATCGGCGACAAGAGGTGGCCGATCCTTTGTTGTTGCTCGACATCGACGTCGAGGTTGCCGACCATGACAATGCTGCCCTCGGCCCGAATGTTCTCCTTGGCTCGGCTGAACTGGCCGGAGGCCATGTAGCCCTTCATGATGTTGACGCCATCCTTCTGATCGAAGGAGATGCCGGATACTTCATCGAAACAGACGACGTCGTATTGGCACACCAGGCCGCGTTGCCCATTGGCGTTGTTGACGAACATCTTCGCGACGGTTGCCTTGCCGCCCGAGATCAGATGTGCATAGGGCGATATCTGCTGAAACAGATGGCTCTTGCCTGTGCCGCGCGGACCGAGCTCCACCAGGTTGTAGTTGCGCTCCACAAATGGAATCATGCGGAGCAGGGCGACGCGCTTGGCGCGCTCGTCGAAAGCGCTGGCTTCAAGGCCGATCGAGCGCAGCAGAAAGTCGGTCCATTCCGATGTGCTGAACCTGCCCCGGGCCTTGGCAAACACGTCGAGTACATCGGACTTCGACATCTGGATGGGGCGTAGAGCATCGATCTTGAAGGGGCGGCCCCCTTTCTCCTGAGCGATGATGCCGTCGTAGCTAAGAGTAACTTCGGCGTAGAATCCGCCCGTCAGCATCCGCTCATTTTCACGCACCAACTGGTCGTCGATGCGGATGTCGCGTAGATTGAGGCTTGGCAACTCCGCCACATAGCAATCGTTTTTGGCGTCAAGCCGGCAGCGGATGATATCAATAATCCTGACGGAGCCAGTCTCTCGGGCGCGGGCCTTGAAGAGCTCCTCCTCGCCGCTACGGACGGTTCGATCCTTCAGCTGCTTCTCGACGATCTGCAGCCCTTCTGCGATTTCGTCTTCCTTGACACTTGCACAATAGCGTCCGAGCAGGAATTCAACGACGTAGGTCGGCACGGGATACTGGCGAGAATACTTCCGGACCAAGTCCTTGCGAACAAGGTATCCATCGAAGACTGACGCGGCCAAGCTGTCGAGATGATCGAGTTCCATCCTTACACACCTTCTCCGACCATGGTCGGCCTGTAGTCCAGCACGCGCCCTGAAGGATCGAGGACAACGATGCAGGCGCTCGCGCCCTCATGCTTGTCGTCGGCAACTGTAATACTGACGTCCCCACTCGCTGCCAGTTCCTTGACCGAGGCCGCAATGCTGGAGCCCGCTTGCTTCGCGGTCAGACGCAGATCAATCATCAATCCAGTGGTGTTCGTCTCTACCGCCACGCGGCAACGCATCCCGCGCCAAGTTAGTTCGGAGATCGTTGCCCGTATTGCCTCTTCGCCCCGTTCAACGATAAGCTCGGGAATGACGCATTCCTGGAGGCTGATACCGCCGTGCGCGTATTCTGTACCGGCGAAGAAAGAGCCGATACCAGGCGGGGACGCGACGCGAAGCAGTGGATTCCAGTACCAGGGAAAGGTCGGCAACTGCACCATCGACTCGCCTTTGACCGCAGCGCACCGCGCCCATTTGGTTGCGACAAGGTGCGGTGACAGCTCAACCTTGGGCAATCCGCCGGGGAGCAGCAGCCAGCCATGATCGGTGACGACTCGAACGCGCGACCATCCGGAATTCAGGAGCGCAACGATGCGATCTTGCAGGAGATCAATCTGCGTTTCGATCTGGTTGGCTAGACCGATGCCGATCGCGTGTCCGAGGGAGTCCAACTTTCCCGCTTCCGTCCAGCCGCCGCCTTCCCCTCCCGTTAGCATCGAGGTCTGATCCGATTCCAGGACCTCGATGCCGGCGCGAGTCATGGCTTCCTTCAGACGCGTCGCGTTGGCCACCTGGCTGCTCGCCGTCATCACCGGTGCAAAATCCGCTGCGTCGTTTTTTCCGACGCACGCGCTATAGGCGGGCGAAGCCACTGGCTTCGCCGTCGCTGTGACGGTAGGGATCGGCGCGATGCGGTGCGACATGCGTACCCGATATCGCTGAGCCTCCAGGCGCTGCTGAAGCACTGCTCCGACATCGAATCGCAAGCCGTCAGCAAAGAGAATGCAGGTATCGCGTTCCGCCTTGACCGGTGTCGCGAGCTTCGCAGGGTCAATACCCTGCGCGGATAGCAACTCCTGGAAACGACGCGCCGAGCGGTCGAGCCATGGCCAATAGAGTGCGCGGACCAGCTTTTCGATCAGGGCGGCTTGTGCCCCCGACTTCAGGGTACCGACCGCACCCATGGCGGCATAGTCGCAGGCCCATCCGCCACCGGCATAGTCTGCGGCCATCTCGCCGGCCGAGGCCGCCGCGGGGAGCATCTGAGCCGCTGCCGCCAAACGACTGAGCGGCTCGAGGGCGACGGCGTAAGGGCTTTCACCCAACGCACTCCAGACCCAGCTCCTACGTTCCTTATGCTTCTTCTCGAGCTCGATAACCCGCTCGCAGGCCTGTACGTGTGGGATATCGACGGCCGCTTCGAGCTCCCGGCGGAGGGCGTCTTCCTGCCTTTCGTTGGCGCCCGGAAAACGCGACTGGTCGCCGAGTAGATCGCGCGGCCGTGCGTCTCGCAGCGCCTTAGCGATACCTGGATAAGCCCGCGGCGCCTCGCAGAAGCGCTGCCAGGCCTCATCCCATTTTTCACCGCCATTGAGTAGGGCATCCGCCGCCACCTGCACGCCATCCTTTTCCGGGTCGAAATGGAACTCATGTATGCAAACGTCGCGGAAAGTCGCCAGGCGACTGGCATCGGAGTGCGCCGTGAATGCCTCGGGATCACTCAGCCAATTCAAGAGGTCTCGCACGGGGTCGCCGATCGCCAGCCGATCGAAATCCTCCGCCTCCAGGCGCCGCCCGCCAAGATTGGCGATTGGCTCGGTGGCGAGTAGCGGCAGGGCCCGCAGCATTGCCTCACGTGTGCGATTGTCGCGCGCGATGTCGAGCCCCAACGCATCGTCGGACGTCAGGAACGCCTCCACCGTCCAATCGCGTCCGTTGCGCTGATGCCAGACGGCGCCACTGTACTGCAGCTCGATTAAGGGCTGGAGCGCCGGTGGGCAATCGGCGGCAGCGCGAAGCTCTTGGCGGGCGATCCGCGGGAGATAAAGGATCGGCACGACGCCGTCCGAGGGCGAGACGTCTGGCAAGGTCCGCGCCACCACGCAGCGCAGAAAGATTACCGGCCCGCTTCGTTCCTGAGAAGCATAGGGGCCGAGGATATAGAGCTGTGGAAGACGTTCCTGTAGCGCGGGAACGAGTGAAGCCCATTGGCCATCGCCATCGGTCCACAGCAGCGCGGACGGCGCGGCCACGCCATCAGGACTACGCAGGCTCGCCTTGAACGAAGCCTGAATCTCGTCCAGCAGCGTGGGGGAATTGACATTGGTCGGACCACCAGTCATTTGGGCGACCTTTGAGGGTATGGCCGTGGCTTCGGGGTAGGCACTGCCTCACGCGCCATTCGTTCGAGGAGGCTCGCGGTCTTCGCGATCAGATCCAGCGACACTCCCTCGGGAATGGTCTGGCCATCGACCAAATAGCGGGAGACATAGGCCGCACTAGAACCTTCAAGGCCGAAACGATGGGTTACGATAAAGGCAGTTGCCTCGGCCTCAACCTCCATCGCCTTCTCATCCAGATTGGCGCGTGCTGGCCACCAACGATCCCAGTCGCTGCCGAGATGGCCCAGCATGATATGCGCCAGTTCGTGGCAGAGGATGCCGAACCGACTCGCATCGTCGAGCGCATCATGGACGGCGATGCGCATTTTCCATTCATCCGCGACGCGGGTTGTCGCGAAGCCACCATGCGTGGAGGACAGAGTCTTGAAGGCAATCTTGATGCGATACTTCGCCGCGTTGGCCAGCACTTGATCCAACCAGTCCTTGCGAAAACTCCCCGAGAACATTCCAAATTTGAGTAGTTCTTCCGGCACTTTGTTGCCGTCCGTGCTGTCGAGATCGTAAACCAGCATCACGGGATGCATCGGCGCCAAGATCAACATTGGCCGGGCATCTTCTCTCAGATGCCGATTGAAGCGTGCATGCCAGTCACTCGCGGTTGCGTAGAAGCTGCAGGTCGGATTTTGTACTCGGACAAGCATATTGTTGTATGGCGCATAGTCCCGGAAGCGGCCCATGAAATCGATCATGTCCGCAAAGGCCGATGACTTGCGGTATTGCTGGCTCTGTTCGATGAGGACGTCTATCGTCGAGGATATTTCCGGCCTAGCATCTTCCGTATTCCGGAGCGCCGCAATCAACTCGCCGGATTCCACAAGGCTCCGGCAATAATCCCGGTCCGCCCTGTTCAAGTCGCTGTGATGGGCGAAACCGGCGATAGTGGACGGTAGGTGCCAGGCCGCATCGCCCCCCAATGCAGCGCGAACCCCAAGCGCAAGCTCACGCGCCGAAGGGCGGCGAGGGGATCTGAGCGTCTCTCCGACAAACGTGGCAACGAGTGTTGACCAATCAGGTCCCTCAGCCTCATCACTATGGACGGCATCTAGGGTCATCTGTGTATCCGCCGCTCGCGCGCTGCTTGCTTTGCTGCGCGGCTGTAATGCAGATCATTCCATCGATTGCCATCGAACGTTGCTCCACCGACGAAGTCGGGGGTCGACTCGTCCCAACTCCAGAACCAGGGATAGTCGGCCTTGTTGCGGGTCGGCTCCTTGCCGCGGTCCTTGTCCCATTTGATCTTCGGTGTCGTACGCAGGATGCAGGAGTTCGAGCCACGGGCGTTGAGCGTACGAGCCGTCATGAAGGGGCGGATATTTACACGCACGCCGTCATTGATGTCGGGCGCCCAGCCGATTGGTTGCTCATGCAACGGCTTCCAGCGCACAAAGATATCGTAGGGCCGCTCGCCCTCCAGGATCTTGATTAGCTCGGCCCTCAGGTGCTCGGCATGGGCGAGGCGCGCATCGGCGCCCTCGGCGCCGGCCCCCTGGTCGGCACGCTGACGATCGATCCAGTCGCCGAGATAGGAGTAGATGAGCTTCTCCAACGTGCGCCGGCCCTCGCCGCCTGTCGCAGCGAGTCGATGGTAGTTGACGAGTGCATGGAAGCCGTCGCGCCGCCCATCCCAGATATGCCAGATGAAGGGGCGCTGATGGAACAGCTCGCAATGCTGAGCGAAGAAGCCATCGCGCAGCCAGTCGCCGAGAGCCTTGCCGGAGAAGCCCATCTTCGCGAGCTGGCCTGCAAGGTTCCCTGGTGACCATTCGGTGCCAAAGATATCGGCAAGAAGCGCGTTCAAACGTTGTTCAGCCGGCGGCTCGCCTTTAAGAGCGCTATAGCACACAATGCCGTCGGTATCAGCGTATGCTTCGAGACCATCAGCTCCAACCGACGGACAATCCATGAAGCTACAACCGACTTGGCGTGGCCATAAGTACCCCAGTAGTCTAGCAGTGGAAACCTGTAGAACGTTACTTGCTCGTTGAGGTGCACCACAGAATGGCCACTGAGTCGGATCGTCTGTGTCCAGCTTTGGGAGACCATTTGGGTGCTTGTCATTGAACTCACTGCTCCAGCGCGATTTTTTGAACGGTACCTTCACGAGCGACGCGTTAGTGACCTTCAGCGCCTGATCTATGCTTCGAACAGCAAAATTGTACTCAGGCGAAGAACAAAATTCCCATATCGCACCCAAGTCATCATCTGAATTGGGAATGACTACGGCGCAATTGGTATCGAAAGGCTCTCCGCCATATAGCGAAACCGGCAACTTGCCCATTTGCGAAACGACAATTCCACGCCGATTCCATGCTTCGACGCCTCGCAAGAACGCTGATCCGGTACTTACAGCTTCTGAGAATTCATGATTCAGCTTGATAACCTTTGATTTTCCGCCGAAGTATTGAGGTGCGTCGACCGTGCTCTGCCAAAATTTCCATACGCTGAAGTCGGCGACTTCCCAGAAAGCAGCGGAAAAGCGCGGAGCATCCGCTGGCGATACGCCCTGATAGGCCCGTGCAAATGTGGAGAGAAGCGAAGAGTTGTCGAATTCGCCGATAATGATTCTGTTATCGGGGTTTTGGAGCTGCATCTGCTGCAGCAGCACGACGGTGGAAGCCTCGCACAGAATGCGCGGCTTCTCGGCCAGCTCTCTGTGGTTTCCCAGGTCCAGACCGCTAAAGGTGTTAGCTGGATGGCTGCCGCTAGTTACGATCGTGAGAGCAGTCTTGAGAGCCCACCAGTTCATACCATCAAATGCAGCAGGGCCCAAGTTTAGTACAAATCTAAGTGTGTTCTTCTTCATCAGGTCGTGTCGGAACGCCGTGAATGCGCCTAAGAAGTACCAGTTTTGCGGTGTAACTACGGCCAAAGTTGACCCTGGAGCCAACAATTGCAGAGCTCGGCTGAACATAGCCGTCGCGAGGTCAGCCCGCGCAGGATGATGATGCTCTTCGATGAATTCACGTATAATGGCGCTCTGTTTGCCTTTAGTCAGGAACGGCACATTCGTGGCAACGAGCGTAAAGCGCTGGCTTAGGAGTTCGGCAGCTCTTGTTACTCCCTGGGCGATCACCGCCATTTCTCGCGCGTCATCACTGTCCACCGCCCCCAGGATCGAGGCGAGCAGCGGCTCCAACTTTTCAAAACCCTCGTGGAAGATGTCTGTGCCCGTGCGCCGTGGGTCAATCAAACTGCCGAGCCACGGCGCCTTGGCGAAGATATCATAGAGCACCGAAAGTCCGTTCTTGACCCGCTCCTCGAGGCCCGCAGTCAGCAGATTTGTCTCGACGCCGAGCAGGTCGCGCTTGGCTGCCGGATCTGCGGCGATGACCACTCGCTCCGCGAGCTTCAGCCATTCAGTCTTACTGACACCGATGGCGAGGCCCGAACAGGCGAGATTGAGCGACGGCAGCACGCGAAAGCCGATCTTGCGCCAGGCCGCGAAGGCAAGATTGAAGGCCGCGATCTGCGTGCAACGCGGGTCGATCTCCAGCCCGAACAGATTGTCGCGCAACACCGCCTCGATGGCCGCCGCTTGACCCAAGCTGTCCTCCGCCATGCGGAAGGCGACGAGCATGGGTAATGCGAAGACGAGGAAGTGCCCAGAACCCATGCACGGGTCAAGCACGGTGATCTCCTTCGCTACCTTGGGCCAGCCGTCAAATGCGCCAGCAGCGGGCCGCCAGGAGCCATCGGAGCCATCCGCTTCCTTTTCCCTTATGAACCGCAGATAGGTCCATTCGATGTCGCCAACCTTACACGCCGCACGCAGTGCATCCTCGCTCGCTGCCGTCGTTGCCAGCGTTGTGTTCTTTGCCAGGATTTTGCCAGCCCACCACGCGCCCAAGGTGTTGTGGAGCAGGAAGAGGACCATGTAGTCCTCGGTAAAGAGTTGGGTCACGGCCGGCAGCTCGTCAGCGCCGATCTTCGTCTCGGACTTGTTGACCTCGTCCTTCCGCTCCGACTGCCAGAACTGGTAGACCCAGCCAAGACTGTCGTCGGCCTCGAACACCGCCTTCGGCAGCGCCTTCAGCAGGTCGTCCAACTCGGACCGCGTCTCAGGTGGAAGAGTAACGCCAAGGACAGGGTCATCTTTGCGGAAAATCTGAGGCAGCATCCGCTCGGCATAGTCACTCGCTAGCGCCAGCCAGTTGGTCGCCGTTTCGCGCGCAAGCTCCTGAACTTCGTCCAGCGAGATCGCGACTCCGGACTTCGGCTCAATCAACAGATCGACCTCGGCGAGGAACCGCGCGAACAACATGCGATGCCAGTGCTCGTATGCGACTTCCTGAATGAGGTGTCCCGTGTGCTGCGCGCCGGTCTTGGGGTCGCGTCGATCACCAAGTTGGCGGCCATGAGCTCGCAAGCGATTGCGTAGCGTGGATTGATCAGCGGTCAAACGCTTCGGAGCTTCAGCCTCGCCGACACGGAGCTGGTCAAGCGCCTTACGTGCGCCGGCGACAGCGACACGGCGCGCCGCATTGATCGTCTTCTCGAGCTCTCGGCGTACATCTCGGTTGAGCGATGGCATGAAAGCTCCCTCAGCTCACCAGAACAGGGCCGATCTTGACGGCCGAGAGGAGCGTTGATTTCTGGCGCTCGACCCAGGCCTCAACCTCGGTTCTATCGCGCAAGGTCGCACGCTCCAGTGCGATGGTTTGCACCTTGGGTTCCAGCAGCCGCGCCGCGCGCTCGATCGCTTGATGGATGCGTCCGGGGACTGCGTCGATCTCGGTCTGGAGGCTGGGCAACGGCTTGCGATCGAGCGCGTCTGCGAGCGCCTCGTCGGTTGCGACATGAGGCTTAGTTGGGTCCGTGAGCCCTACGGCCGACTTGATCTCTGCCTGAGCGGCCGGCGACAGCTTCGACCAGACGCCGTTTGCCGCCAACGTCGCATCCGCAGCCTTGGCAGCGGACGCCCATACGGCATGGGCCTTAACCACGGCGTCACGCAATAGTCCGGCGAGGGCTTGGCGTGCCGCGTTGACCGGATCCGACGGTTCGAGGAGCAAGCGCTGGTCCCGGATCGCGTCAATCTGTTCGAGTTGTTGCTTCGCCTCGAGAATGCCTGATGCATGCCGCGACAGGCGCTCTAACATGTTCCAGGCTGGCCCGCGCTTCGCGATCAAATCCTGCAACCGGCGCCATTCCTTGATGTACGCTTCCCATTCGGTGGTTCTAGCCACGATGGCGACAAGTTGCTCGTTGCCAACCAGACTTTGAACGTCTTCGATCCCAATCGTGTCGGGCGGGAGCGGCGCTGGAGCCGGTCCGCCGGCGGACCGTGCGAGCGCGATCGTGAGGGCAAGGAACTCGCCGGCACGCATCGCCTCTTCGCCAGCCTTGCAGCCGACACCGAGGGACTGGAACAACTTCCGCAAGGTGAGGCGGTCGCCCACCGAAAGCGTGGCATGCTCGACGCGGAATTCGGCCTTGGGGATCTTGTTCTGATCGAGTTGGCCAAGCGGAACAGGTTGACCATTCAGCGTCGCCGTAAGGTGCTGGATCCTATGCAGCGCGATGAGCGCGGCATCGATGGCGTCCTTCGGCCAGCCGAACGGCGAAGCTTGCAAAGCCTTGCGCACCTCTGACCCGGACTTGCCGGCGCCGATGGTCTTGGTCACCTGCTGGCAGACCGGGTGCTTGTCGGTCGCGTCTGTGTGCCCAGCCGGCTGGAAGGGGTGATCGGCGCCTTCGCGGGCGCGCTTGATCACGGCCTCCCAAGCCGCCGAGTCCGCCTCCTTGAACTGCGGGAACAGCCGAAGGAGTGCGGCACTCGCCGCTTCCTTGATCTTATTGTCCAAATCGGTCAGCAGAACCTCGGCGCCACCACCCTGGAATACTTCGGTATTGTCGACCACTTCACGAATCAGACGGTCGCGCTCTCCAACCGCACGGACCCGGCGGCTGTCCATGCTTTGACGGGCCTCGACGCCCTCCGGGCTACCAGGGTTGCCCTTGGCTTCCAGCGTCTGCTGAGCAGCATCGGCATCGACAATGTGGCGCCGCAGGTCGTCAGCCGCCTTCTTGGGGATAAAAACGAACAAGACCGGGCTGTCATTGCCGGCTGCTCGCGCCGCGTCGACGACCTCCTTCTTGGAGCACGACCACCCGTCGCGCACCCAGATCGGGATGTTGCTGGCGTCGCCAGGGGGCGGGATCTGATCGCGGTGAATGGAGAATTGGCGTGACTCCTTGGCGGAACCCTGGGTGATCCGGATCGCCCGGACTACTTTGTCGATCTCGCCGTAAAGCAGCTGATCGCGTCTGATCTGGAGTGTTGTCTCATCGTTGTTTAGCTTGGATTGGCGATTGCGGAACTCACGGTCCCATTCGCTGCCTTCGCGGGTCTGTAGGCGGTATTCGTCGCCGACCTGCATCAGAACGCCCTGATCGGTCAGCTTCTTCAGTCCACCCTCGACCTCGGATCTGAGTTTTCCATTGTCTGCGGCCAAATCTTCGATGAGCAGGTCGGCGAGGTGCTCCTTGGTTGCGCGCACACCAATATCAGCGCCCGCCTCGCGCGTCAGCTTGCCAATCAGAAAGATGAGCCCGCAGATCCGGCTCGCGAGCATTCCTTCGGTATCGCGAACCTTCAGGATCCGCTCGTTGATCTCCCGCAGCAGGACGCCCGTGTTGACCATTTCGGGCGCTAAAGCATGGTACAGCTCGTCTGCAGGCACGACGCAGCCGAGTGGACGATCTGAAACTTTGGCGACGGCGTCGTGGATGATGCGAAGTTGCGACCGCAGCTGGCTCGAGGTCCCGGCAGCATCGATCTGCCGAAAGCAGTTCTCCCAGAAGCGGCGCCGAACCGGAAGCAGCGGATAGTCGTCTACGATGACGTTGCGGTCTTCGCCGATCTCGCCGATACGCGTTCCCTGCAGCTGCCGCGAAATCTCGCCGGCATGCTTATCTAGCAAGGAGCGGACCGACCCGATTGCAGAGGGCTTCTTCTGAAGAAGGACCTTCCGCGTCACGGCTTCGACTTCGACGTCCGAAAGGGGCACCCGGATCGTGAAGCGATCCAGAAGGTACGTGAGAAGTTTCAGCTCTGTTAGCGCGCTTTGCCCAGCGGCCACGACGATAACCTGACTGTCGAGCTGCTTCGATACCGCCTCCGCCACTTCGGTCAGAAGCGAAGCCCGTTGCTGCGATTCGCCAATATATTGCTGGGCCTCGTCCAAGATCAGAACGGTACAAGGGATGCGACCGCCCTTGCCGACGAGATGGAGCGCATCTTTGGCGATGCGGAGGAATTCGGTGGTCGAGATGTCAGATGTGGGTTGCGCAAAGTTGTTCTTAAGGTATTGGCGCGCGTCTGCCTCGCTTGCCGCAAAGTTTTTGTCGCATTCGACGATCGCGCGCGCGATCGGGCCGCTGACGTAGAGATTGTTCAGCTCCTTGGTGAAGTCCTTGCCGGCCGCTTCGACCGAGGCCTTGACCTTGTCGAAATAGCCTTGCTCACGCAGCCACAGGCAGAAGCAGGCCTGCGGATATTGCTCTGGAAGGCCGACAGCGCGAAGGAGAATGGAAAGAATGGTCAAGCGGACGTTTTCGGTGGTGCCGCTTGGCAGGGCTCCTGCCGCGGCGAGCAGCCCGCCTGTGCGCTTGCCGGCGGTATCCAGCTCGCGCAGTAGGGCGCGCAAGTCTTCCGGGAGCGAAGGGACGAGACTGCGCGCGGTCGCGCCGTCCGAGAACTCAGTATCCTGCCAGAGATGGCAGAGCATCTTGAGCAGATGCGACTTTCCGCTGCCGAAAAAACCACTGACCCAAGCGCCACGTTGGCTGGTCTTGCCGAGGTTGTCGAGGAACGAGCGGATGATCCTTTGGATCCCGTCGGCGTACTGCCCCTCGCATACAAAAGTTTCCAGTTCGGCGCGGAGCTCCGCTTCCGTGCCCTCGCTCGACGAGTTCGTGATTCGGGCCTGCCCCTGATTAGCCAGGGCGTGTACAGCTGGGTCGCGCTGCAGTGTGTCCTTGATCTTCATGCATATCCTCCGTCACTGCGCGCCGTGATGGGCACCGCAAGGTAGTTCCAGCCGTCACGCGCATCGAGCAGGCGATAGTTGCGGTCGAAATGACCTGGGAAGAAAACGACGAGGCGGCCCCTGATGTCGCGCTCGATCGTGCGCAGGATCTGGGAGACGCGCGCGAGGCCAAAGAGAGAGCCGGCGCCGAACGCAGCGACAACGGTGTTCTCGGTGACGCCGGAACCGCTGAGGGCGCCACGAAGCCGCCCCGCGACGAAGTCTGGAAATTCGGCGTCCAGCTTAAGGCGCAGGTCTTCCGGCGACGCGAAATACTCAGCCCGATAGTCGTCGTTTGCCATCCAGTCGGCAAACACGTTTGTAAGGTCGACCTCCTGCCAGTCGTGGTTGGCAGCTGTAGTCGCCATTTCGAATGCTGCCTTTCGCGTGCGTAGCGAACGCTCGAGCTCCTTGTCATAGACGATCATGATGACGCGCTGGGCGCCGGCCACGGTACGCTGCCACGGCGTCGCGATGTGGCGGCCATAGTTCTCGACGAGGTCTTCAATGCGCGCCATGACGCAGCCTCTCTGATGGCGGGTCCAGTCTCGCCAGATTGAGCTCGACGACATCGCCGGCTAGGCGCAGATCGAGAAGCCCTAGCCGTTTGCTATCGAGCGCCAGCTGTCGCGCACGCGAGAGGTCGCAATCGATGACCTTGAACCAGGCGCTCGAAAAGATCTCGGCGCCGCGAAAGCCCGCGGCATGCGCCACAAAAATGGCGAAAGCCGCTGCCGCCGGCGTCGCCTGCACGATCCTGCGCTTCTTAAAGGTGCGGCCCTCTAGGTGGCCGGATTGATTCCACGTGCTGGCGGCGTTGCGGCAAACCTTGTCGAGCGTGCTGTCGTTGAGGCGGTTGCCTGTCTTTTCCTGCAGCACGGTTCTGAATGTGGCACGCTGGAGTTCTGCATCCACTGGAAGATCGGTCACCGCACCGGCGGTGGCTGCCAGCAGGGGATCGCGTGCGATGGATGCCAAGAGAGCCAAAAGCCGGCGCCCCACCAAATCGACATCCCAAAGTCGCCGGAGAACCCGGAATACCGGGATGGCAGGATCGAGACCGTAGAGTTCACCCAAGCGCTGATTGGTCAGGCGCCGCGTCGAAGTCGTCGGCTTCGACAGGCAGTTCGCCTCAATAATGGCAATCGCGTAGTCGTCCCGCTTTGCGCTAGATGCGACCACGGTCAGCAATTGCTCCAGCTCGTCGAACATCATGGTGCGACTGGTGTGCGTTCCTTTCGCACCAAAGCGGAAGCCCACGCCGGCGGCCTCCGCTGCGGGACCGGTGCCGGGAAAGAAATGCATTGGGGATGCGAGAGCTTGGATCATCAGTCCGTCCATTGCGTAAGGGCGGGAGCGTGACAAAACCACGGCACGGCGTCAATGGTCTGGTTTTATCCGCCGGCAAACTTGCCGGCGAGAAAGGATTAGCTGATAGGTTCTGTGTAAGTGCTTGCAATATCTAACGACGACGCCAAATTGAGAAATGCTGCACTCTATTCATCGCTACACTTGACAGATCACGTTCAGATGCTACATATATGCAGCATCTGAACGTGAGGAGGACGAAATGTCAGGCCTAGCTATGCATACATCGATCGCGCGGCTGAGGGCAGAATTAGAGGCAACTCAGACCGCAGTTGCGGAGAAGGCAGGTCTCGATCAAAGCCGTGTATCCCGCATCGAGAAAGGTGAAGTTGTCGATCGGACCGAGGTAGACCGTGTCCTTGACGCTTTGACCGAACTCGGATCCGCGAACGCCGCCGAGTATAAAGCTTTCGCGGCCCGAGAATGGTCGAGCGTGGAACCTCCTTCGTTCTGGAATCCGCAGCGCGCCTGCATTGAAATCGCGGAGGAGACGCTCGGCAAGATAGAGACGTTTCTTGCCGACGAAGACCGACCTTGGCCACTACGGCGCCAGATTGAGCGGCATCGAGGGGCCCTCCTACACGCCTCTACGTTTCTGACCCGCCTGAACCACAACATCGCGTTCATCGGCGATATCGGTGTCGGGAAGTCGACGGCGATCAGTTTCATCTTCGAGCTCCTGGTCCCACCATCCTTGGCGGACAAGCCGATCAATAGACCGATTTTGGAAACAGGTGCCGGCGGGACGACTATTTGCGAGGTTCACGTCAAAGGTGGTCCCGAGTTCGGCCTTTCTCTGCAGCCGATGAGCGACAGCGAAGTGCGCTCCATCGTTTCGGACTTCTGCGCCGCAAAGTGGGCTTTGTTCAAGAAGGAGCAAGAGGAAGCGGGCGAGACCGTTGGTGTAAGCCGGGAGGTGGATCGGGCAATACGCAACATGTCCGGCCTGGTGCGCCGCCGCGAAACTATTGGAGGCAAGATTACCTACAAAGATCCGATCCAGGATTTAGCCATCTCGTCTGGTACCGAAGAAGAGTTTCGTACGAGGCTGCTCGCGATGATGAATTTGGCCGAGCGTACGCGCCGTGAGCTCTGGTACGACAGCTCGACGCGCCAGCACCCAATGGAATGGGTCATGGATGCCTTCAAGTCCGTCAACAATGGTCGGCTGAAAGACGTATCATTGCCGCGAAGCATCGATCTTCTCGTTCCAAACTTTGGGCGCAGCTTCGGCGAACTCGAGATCACCGTTATCGACACCAAGGGCGTCGACGACGTGGCGATCCGCGAGGATCTGGACTTGCGCCTTAAGGATGGCCGGACGGCCGTAGTGTTCTGCTCACGGTTCAACGATGCACCAGGCATGAGCACGCGAGCGCTGCTACAGCACATGCAACAGACGTTCTCCGAACGAGTGGATACTGGCAAGGTCGCCATACTGGCGCTACCCCGGGCCGAAGAAGCGCGGGCAACGAAAGACGACATCGGCGAGCAGGTGATGACGGATGCCGAGGGGTATGAGCTGAAGAAAGCGCAAGTTCTGAATGAGCTTACCGCAGATGGGCTCTCTGGGGTTCCGATGATCTTTTACAACGTCGTATCAGACGATGTTTCCGACGTGCGCGACGGCCTCTTCAATCAGCTGTCCCGGATACGACGCGGTGTTGAAGAGCATCTTTTTGATCTCTGCGCCGCAGCTCAAGACATCATCGAAAGCCACGAGGCGCACGCGCTTAATGCTGCAATAGAGGAGGTTGCCAATAGGCTTAGCAACTTTCTTAAGGGCAATCGGCCGCTGGGAGCGCGAGAGCGCCTAGCCTACGAAGACGCACTGAATACAGTCCGGGGTGTGCGTTATGCGTCGACGCTCTGGGCTTCTGCACGTCGGAACGGCGAATACTCGGGCCTAAACATCCTTCACCAAGTCGGTGTAGGCGCCGCTCGCGATGCGCGGTCCAGAAGCGAGGCTTGGTTCAAGGGCTTCGACGCATTCCTGAAGTCGCTCAAAGCCGACGATGGTTTGAAGCTGGCCACTCGATCGATCGGTCAGATCGGCGCCAGCGCTGAAGGGTCGAAGACTGCGTTTCTGGAGGCAGCACAAAGCGCGGGAATGGAAGTCTATCGAGAGCCACTGACGCAGGCATCGGTTTGGAGCGAGTGCGTCGATGAATGGGGCCGTGGTCCAGGCTTTAAAATGCGGGTAGCAGGTCACCTCGAGCAGTGGTTTGCGTCAAGGCCAGATCTTAAGGAGACCCTGGAGAAAGTTGTGTGTGGCTTGTGGGATGAGTATGTCGTCATGCCGCTGCTGCGCCTAAGCGAAGAGACGTCGCCTGCCCCAGCGCAAAAGGAACTTGAGGGTCGTAGACGCGGCCAAGGGAAGGCCGCCTAAGATATCTACCCCTCGTCTTACGGGTTCGAGCGATCTCACCCGAAGAGAATCGTTCGAACCCGCACGTACCGCGATCGGTCTCTATCGATGGGACCCTGGAAATCAGGTCCACGGGACATAAGAAGAGCCGGATGTCTCATTTTGCAGCCTAGATTTCGAATCCATCGGTGCAAGTCCTCTGCCCTCCAACATACCTCTCTTGGTCTGGGCTTTCCCAAAAACTCGACGCAATCGATGATAAGCAAACATGCTTGTCCCGAACTCCCAAAGCCATGCCAGACGTTTGAGTTGCAATTCGGACGCGGGCGCTGCCTGATCGGCCTATATCTGGCCGAGTAATTTGGAGCCCCGCACGGCCCCTTTCTCTTTCTCCCTCGACAGAGTTGAGAGAATTCTGCACCATTTCCCGGGCTTCGCGCTGGATGGGTAAATCATGGAACGAGTAGCGGCCGGCATCATTGCCGGCACGCATGAAGTGATCCGCGAGCTGCTGGAGCTCGAATTCGAGCGCGAGCTGCTGGGGCCGGATCCGTTGCGCAACCTTCCCACGCGCACGGTTCCCACCGGCGCGATCGCCGAGCTGATCGATCGACTGCACGATCGGATGGTCGCTAACATCACTGTTCGCACGAGATCGCGAGAGAACTGGCGCACGGATCCGCAGACCTATGTGCATCCGGAGAATGACAGTCCAGAGGTCGTGCTCGAGCGCGCGATTGCGATGCTCGCCGACGGCGGACATCTCGATGGCTGGTGGAACCAGATGCCAGTTGCGTCCGCGCTGGCCAACGGCACCTCGGACCGCCGTGCGGCGATCGATCTTGCGCGTATGAACGATGATCGACTGGAGCTCTACGAACTGAAATGGGAGAGCAATTCGCCGGTCTATGCGGCGTTCGAAATCCTGCTCTATGGGATCTGCTATGTCATCTGCCGGGCTCGCGGAATGGAGTTTGGCTACGAGGAACTGGCGCCGATGCAAGCTGCCCACGTCCGGCTCAATGTTCTGGCGCCGGCGCACTTCTACGACGGCCATTCGCTCGCGTGGCTCGAGGCCGCGATCGGCAGTGGCTACTGCGACCTTGCCAAGCGCAAGATCGGCATTGAGGGGAGCTTCAGGTTCTTGACGCTTGGGCTGGGACAAGAGCGGCTGTTCACGTTCGGCAAGGATGCAGAAGCGGCTTGTGGCGGAGCGATGCTTGGGCCGGCGGGGGAGATCCTGCGCGATGCCATGCAGGGACTGCGGCCACTCTACGACGAGGCGTGATGCGCTTTCGGATTCACGTGGCGCCGGCGAGATCGGTGGTAACTGCATTGAGCGGTCACGAGAGCTCACCAGCGGCGATGCCGACAAAGCGGTGCGGTCGACCAGAAAATCGCCACCTCCGACGTGGTGTCTTTCAGAGGCCTGATCCACAAAAACTGAGCCTCCTCGCCCTAAAGTGCTCCTTGTGGGTCCTGGATCCTCTTCGTCCTCGAGTTTCATATTCTCCCTCGGAAGCTCACGTACTGAGCGGCTCTACAACCGGCTCAATGCGTCAAGGACCCTACGTTACGCTTCGTTCTGACGGTCCAATATCCAGTTTGGAAGCAATGTTTACAAACTGACGATTGCTTCCGATAGGAACATTGAAGGAGACTACTCTTGGAATACCGACGATCGATCCCCCAAATTCCCGTTGTCGTGTTCGACGAAATGGGACAGCACGTTCCATGCAAGTCGTCCAGTTTGGAAGACTTGATTCGGAGTGTGGACGGCGTCACCGAAATACGTGCAGTCAAGCACGAAGGAAGTCTCAGTGGCGCTATGAAAAAGGTCGTAGATTGCCTCTACGACCTTTCATCTCGCCCGACAGACTGCGACGAGGTGCCATTTCAATTTGCTTGCTACGCCACGTCGGATGCCTGCGAAGAGGTATTTGCTACCTCGAAAATGCATATTCTGGCTGGACTGTCCACAGATGGGTTAACGTTGTTTGTAGTCTTTGCTCCCATCTCAATTCGAGCATGCATCGCTCAGGCGAAGTGCGTAGGTAGTCAATAGGCGCCACTGCCTCAGCTTCCAGTGACAGCAGTGAAGTGTTCCGGCGACGATGTGTGTATCACCTCCGCCGGAATACTTTTTCGCCTTCTTAGGGGCGGCGATAACGTTAGCTCGGTAAGGGTTATAACGTCCAAGTCGCCATACTTGGTATTAGTGCGAAAACTAATTCGGCAAAATGATTTGGAAACTGGCGGAGAGTTGACACGCCCCACAGCGTGACGGTGCGAAGGAGTGAGAAACGACCTTCGCACGCGAATTTCGGCAAGCGATAAGTGATTGGCAGCGCGGCGACGATCAGAAACAGAAACAGCGGCGTTGTGCGCGCCTGAGAGAGCTATCTGCCACACGTTGACGGCTGTCCGCGACACTGTCGCAGACGATGCGCAAGCCGAACGCTGCAGGGTACAACTACGACCAGATATGCCCGACCAGATCGAACAGAAGAGCATGACGCGCCTCCAGTTCGTCAGGCCCGAAGGTATCGTAAGGCTTAAGATCCAAGTCAAAACGCTTCTTGAACGCGGCGATGTCTAGCTTCGATTTGTAGCTGTCAGCCCTCAGCGTCTCGTTCCAGTAAAGCGTATTCGCATAAGTCTTCAGCTTGTCGGCGTAGATTTCGTCGTTGCTCGAAATGTTGTCCTTACCCTTAAGAAGCAGAATTCCGCCAAGCCGGTTGCGTTCTTGCTCGAATAGAATCTCATCGCCGCTAAACAGCGCGAGATTCTCGGTGTTCCGGGCGAGAATGTGCTCGACATGGAAGCCCGATTTGGTCCCGGTCTTAGTGACAAGATCGGCCAAAGGATGCTTGGGTTGAAGACTCATGTTCTCAGCAAGGAACTCGTCGATTCGGGCGAAGAAGTAGCGTTTGAAGCGCGTGTTTAGGTTTATTCCTGTCTGCTTGAACGCCGCATAGCTCAAAGGCTCGGCATCCTGAACGTTGCGCCGGGCTGCAATCATAGCCTTTAGCTGCTTATCGAACGCCGCGCGGAACGCGTCCACTGGCTGCTCGCGAATGTCCTCTGCGATTAGGTACAGCGAATCGGCAAAATCATTGCTGTCATAGGCATTCTGCAATTGCAGCAGCGAGAAGTAGCGATCGATCTCGTAGGCGATAGTCTTTATCTTTTCTTCCTCGGCTGAATCGTTCAATGAACATGCCGCCGTGGCTAGGAGGAAGGGCGCGTCCAGGTCGAGCATCGCATTGTAGTACACCGCCCGCAGCGGCTTTTGATCCGCTTCGTAGGCTGTGCGAAGTTTGATGTAGAGACTGGAATAGTAGAGAAACGGCCCTCTCAAAAAGACCTTCACGTTCGTCGGGCTGTGCAGAAGCCCAAGGCCGCTGTCCATGCCAGGCATAAACATCTCGCGGTGATAGTCGCCGTCAAAGCGCTGCCCGTCCTTCCTGGTCTTGGCAAATTTTGATTTGAGATAGAACCGGAAGAAAGCATCGAGTTCGTCTTCTCGGAAGGCGTTGATCGCAGCGGCGCGCTGCTCCCAAAGACCGTTGTAGCCACCTTCGTCGAGTTCGTTCTTGTCGATCTGCCCTAGCAGCTTGCCTTTGAGGATTTCATATGGACGCAGGCGAACACCGCGATCGTTGATGACTTCGAAAACCATCGACACATCAGTCTGTTCGACGTTCAGATTGATGAGGACCAACCTGTTCAAGAAGTAAAATACGAAGGTCTCAAAGCCATGCTTGTTGACGAGTTTCGCCTCCAGGTAGGCGCTGATAGTCTGGTAATTGCGGATCATGTTTTCCGCGGTAATTCCGCTCGAAACATCAATGGCCTTGGACTCCTTACCGTCAAACAGCCCCTGCTGTGCCGGCTTATGTCCGATGTGATTCATCCAAAACTCTTGTTCGAACCCCGAATGACCAGAGATTTTGGACTCGATCCAAGGAACGAGCTTGGAATCGAAATTCCTGCCCAGGTGCCGAAGCTTAATCAGGATAAGCGATAGCGTGGTCAGGCGTTGCTGCCCGTCCACGACAAAGACCCGACCGTCAACCACGTTGGTGACGTAGGTGTTCAAATAATACCACGGATAGCGAGCTACCGTTTCGAGCTTTGGATCGAGGTCTTTTTCCTTAAGACGCTGGTAGTGTTCGTCAAATTTATGGAATACATCGTCAAGGAGCCGCGACACAGGCTCGGCGGTCCAGCGATAATCCCGCTGATAGAAGTCGATGTAGTAGGTTGTGTTCGAAAACACACGGTCAATGTTCTGTTTGTCTGGTGAAATATCCATGGGCCCCCCAATCATATCCCCAAACTTAACCGAGTATTAAGTGCTGATCGCTCCGAGCGCTTACTTCCTTGATGACTGCATGCTCCACACGCGCGATCCTTTTTTGGTCCTAAGTTGCGATGCTCTCAGTCGAACCAAGTACTACCCGAGCAAAGTGCGCAATCCTTCGCGCTCGTGGGCGTCGAGGCCGGAACTATTAGCAGCGGCACGTCGGGCAGAGCCCGTCGCGTCCGCCGTTCTTCCCAAGTGTTTCTCGACCTGCGCTTTCAGATACCACGCCCGCGCATATCCTTCGTCGATACGCACGGCCTTGGCCAGTTCCTCGATGACGGCGTCTTCGGTGTCCGTAAACAGAAGCGCCACAGCAAGGTTGTAAAGTGTGAGCGGTTGCTCAGGCAACAATTCGACCGAATGACGGAGGTGCATCGTGGCTCGGTCGTAGTCCTTCAATTGAAGATAAGCCGTTCCCGCACTTGCCTGATAGCTAGAATTTTCGGGTTCAAGCGTGCAAGCGCGCGCAAAATAGGCGGCCGCCTTCTTGATGCTGCCGTTCTCGCTCTCCATATCACCCAGCCGGCTGTGGGCAAGTGCGTTCTCGGGATCGGTCTCGATCGCCCGTTGAAAGGAGTCGGTGGCGGATTGCCTGTTGCCCAAACGAAGGTGAGCGTTCCCGATATTGACCAGCATGATGGATCGGGAGTCAGGCTCGGCATCCGCGATGGCTTCAAACAACTCTACCGCTTTCTTTGCGTGGCCGTGTTCCGCCATGTGCACTGCGATCTTGTTGAGCGCTTCGGGATTGTCCTTGAAAAGACGAATTCCACGCTGGTATTCGGCATCGGCTGCCGCAAGATCTTCTTGATCGGTTAGTACCGACGCAAGCGCAAGGCGCGTGTCAATCGCCAGCGGATTGATGCGCAGGCATGTGCCGAAGGCTTTCACGGCATCGACAAGCTTTCCCAGCCCCCATAACGCGCGGCCGTGATAGTCGTGCGCGCGCCAGTCCTGCGGGTCGGCGGCGATCACTTTCCCCACCGCGTCGAGCGCGCCCCGATTGTTTCCTTCCGCGCCCATGATACGCGCCTGCAACAACAACGCATCGAGGTTGGCTGGGTGGCGGGCAAGCACCCGGTCGAGCGCGGCACGGGCTTGCGCCGTGTTGCCAATGTCCAGCCAGGCCGAGGCGAGGCCCGTGAGCGGCGCATCGGAGTCCGGATTCAGGCGATGAGCGGACTCATAGGCGCGCACCGCCTGTCTGAATTGACCGCGATGGATCAGGGCCTCGCCCTGCGCTACCAGAGCTTCCGGTGAATCCGGCTTGTGCTTGACTGCCTGATCGAGAATCCTCAGCGCCCGTTCATAGCGCCCGAGGACAAGGTAGGATCGGCCCCGGTTGATGTATTCCTCGAAGCTTCCGCGAAATCCGGGAGCCACCATGAAATCCATCGCGCCGACTTCCGCGGCCTTTGCCGCGCTCTTGATCGCTTGGCGCAAGGCGGGGAAGTCGGGATAGCGCCGCCCCGGGTCAGGCGCGAGGCAGCGGCGAATGACCTCAAAATACGGCGAGTCGATGCGCCTCACCGCGTAAGAGTGAGCTTTTTTGAGGATCGCGCGTTGGTATTCGATGGGATCGCCACCAAACGTGACCTCATACGGCGGAGCCAGCGAGCGAGCCGCCAATTGCCATAACGTCACGCCAAAGCTGAACATGTCGCTTTGCGGCGACGCCTTGCCGCCAGCAAACAGTTCGGGGGCGATATACCCCGGCGTCCCACAGATCAGCCGACCATCGGCGGATTTCAGCCATTGCAGTTGCGATACCCGCTTGGGCATGTCGTCACCGACTGCCGGATGCTGGCTTGCGGCCAGCGCTAGGCCGAAGTCCGCTACTTTCAGGAACGGGCTGGAGCCTACCAGCAGGTTTCCGGGCTTGATGTCTCGGTGCGCCGCCATCCCACAAGCCAAGGCGTGTTCCATGCCCACGCAGAACTCTACTGACCACGCCCCGATTAGGCGGTCGTTGTAGTCCTGCGTCCTGGCGATGCAGTCCTGGAGCGTGGTGCAACCGGACTCGGGAGCCACATACTCCATCAGCAGAACGGTATCCCGCCCATCTTCCCGCACGTCAAACAACCGAACGACCATAGGATGGTTGCCGAGATTCAGGAGCGAGAGCGCTTCCAGGCGAAAGCTGACCAGATCGGCGTCGGTCGCACCGCTACGAACCCGCATGACCTTGGCCGCGCGAAACTCTCCCGAGGACGCATGTTCGACGAGGTAGACCTCCCCCATCCCCCCTTGTCCGAGGAGAAGCCTGACCACGTACTCGCCACACAGGGTATCCCCCGGCGCGTAGGCCCGCCCGGCAATACGAGGTGAAGCCTCCCGAGGAACTTCAGGACGGTCGCCGCCGCCGAAAAGGTTCTTGAACAGCCCCAACGCGCCCCCCGTCCGCGTGCCCCATGCACACGAAAGTCCATGAAAGGGAACTTAGCAAAGGAGGGCCTTCCCGGCCCACCATCAAGGCAGGCTTTAGGAACCACACACCTAGCAGAGATCCCACTTTTTGAATTACAAGGCCCTACAATGACATAGCAGTGCCCAGTTTCATCCTCTCCGGCACGCCATTGTCAACGTCATGATTTTTCTAAACAATTTTCTTGGCACCAGAACAAAACTGGGCACCATCGTTCAGACTTCGGTGACGTCGCGTCCCATAGTCCCAAAGTTACACATCGCACTGAGGCGGGCGAGCGCCAGCTGAATGAGTTGCGCAGGCGTGACGGTGGCCATCAGCTTTGAGGCGATTAGTCAGTGCTGATCGCCCCGAGCGTTTATCGCCTTGATGACCGCCTCTTCCACACGCGAGACCCTTTGGTCCCAAGTTGCGCTGCGCTCAGTCGGACTCAGGTAGGGTTTGATGGACTCGAACTGTTCTTGCACTTGCCGCCGCGATAATCTTGCACTGCCAAGATAGTAAGCAAGCGCGACATGGTCGACGCTGCGGTACCCCTGACGGACACACACACCTAGTTTCGCGAGAGCAGCGGGCAATTCTGTCGAGTCCGCATCGTCTCTCTCGGCTTTTCGCTGAATCAGAAATGCCGGAACTCCGAATAAGAACGCCAGTTCTGGCACCACACGAAGCGCAAATCTACGCGCATCCAAGCAAGCTTTGAGTTTGTCGGGCTTGGTTCCCAGGGCAAGCTGAAGGTCTCTTAACGGCGCTGCTCGCATCCAAAGACGGGTAAGGTTGCGAAGCGTCGGAAGCGCTACCTTGGCACGCTCCTTACTGTTCGTGGTCGTGGCAAATGAGTCGTCAAAAAGCTCATCAATCGTGCTTGGGCGGAGAATTTGATCAAAGAGATCGGCGTTCGCTTCAATCCAGTCAAACAGCCACTCACGCCAATCTTTGATCGTCTTGTTGAGCTCAATAACATTTTGGGTTAGGTCGGCCGAGAGTCTCTTGACCACAGGCAAGGCGATTCCAAGGGTTGACGATACCTGGTGTACGGCTAGTTCACTATCGGTCTCCGGAGCTTGCTTTTCATGAAACGCAACAGCAGAAGCCACTCTACTTGCAAACCAAACATCCTTACCCTTCTGACGTGCGCGAAAACCAGCGAGCGTCTTCTTGAGTGAGGCCTCAAGTCCTCCAGTTGATAGTCGCGCGATGGCATATCGTTGCAGCTCTTCGGAGCCAGCGACCTTCGAATGAATTCGGTCCAGTATAGCTGTAAGCGGGTCATCTATGACGAGGCACTGATCCGATTGACCAAACACCTTTTGCAATGTGGTCCAGTAGTTGCCAATTTTCGCGTCATCGATATCGATGCCTACGACTCTGCCGGGAATGACTAGCACGATGCCATTAGCGTTTTGGCCAGCCCGACCCGCTCGTCCTGCCGCATTGAGAAGTTCCTGCGCTTCAAGAATCTCCCGCTTGTTCGCTTCCGCCTCGAACCGACTATCTTCAGCGATAATCACCAGCTCGCTGGGGAAGTTCATTCCTTGGGCGACAGTAGGCGTGGCGGCCATAATGGCTGCACCATCAGCTCGCTGGAATAAGGATTCACAAAGCTGCCGTTCCTCCGGTAGCAAAAGGCCGTGGTGAACAACCGCCGGAGAAACGAGCTTACCATCATCAACATCAATATAGGCGTGCTCAGCACTCCCGAGTTCGAGAACAGCTATATCGAACCATCCCTGTTCCTCTTTGGTCAGCTCGACGCTCCGCGCACCAAGCTCACTAACGAAACGTTTCTTGGTGGCGACAGCATTCGGAATCGTTTGGAAAAATATAAGCGTCTTGATGCCGCTATCTGCAGCGGCTGTTGCAATCTTGGTCGACACAACGCCCGCGTTGGGCGTCAGCTTCCAGTACTGTGCGCTCGCCGATAGCTGGACGTCCTCGGATAGGAGGGACACCAACGAGTAGTCGACCGTCTGGCGGGTAGCCCACGTTTGCTTGAGTCCGAAGAAAGCAAGCGGCGAACTGATCAAATCTGCCTTGTCCTTCTTCGATGGTGCCTTCGTTTTCTTGGCGGCTTGGGCTTTCCTGAGGTGCTTTTGAAGAGCGACGACTTCATCCTGCGGATAGACAACACACCCACGCAGCTGGCGGGTAGGTTTCCAGGGCAGAGATAGGGCGAGGCATTCACGCCCTGTCATTTCGTGCACCCAGCCCGCTATCTCCTCCGTATTCTTCATCATCGCAGACAACAACAGAAACTCGACCTCTGGTGCCAAAGCGGCAAAGTTCAACACGCACAGCATCGCATCGAGCGGACGGCGGAGATTGTCATCCTCGGCGTGAAGGAGATGACACTCATCAAACACCATTAAGCCAACACCATCGAACACCAAAGGCTCGATACTCATTTGCGCAAGACAAGCTTCTGGCGTCATCACGAAAATCTGCGGCAGCTCCTCTTCGTCTCCGAAAAAGCCGAGCTCATTAATCCGCTCTTGCCCGACTTTTGCACCCTTAAAAGAACCGCGCAGCGCTCGTGTTGTCTGTCCTACAAGCGCATTCGTGGGAGCAAGGAAGATCACCTTCTTCTCGCGCAGCAAGGTCGCACTGATTTTCAGCTCGGCAAGTGTCGATTTCCCGGCCCCCGTGGGAAAGCTCACTGCGGCAGACATTTTCGGCTCTAAGTATCCTGCCTCGATTGCCTGCCTATGATTACGCCAGAGATAGGGGCGCCCTCTAGCAACTCTTTTCATCGACTTCAGCCACTTATCTTTCGGCACTCCGCCAGGCGGCGGAATGGCGGTGACCGCGCTTTCGGCCAGGTCTCCTGCCACAGCAATCAATAGAGATGCCAGATGATATGGTCCAGCGAAGGCGCCGAGATTAGCTCTAAACCATGCCTTCTCGCTTCTTTCATCGGGGAGCAATGACAGACTCTGGACGGCGCGGAAAATCTCAATCGCATGACCGGGCGTGGCGTTGTCCGCCCTCAAGATCTCCGATGCCAAAAAGCGCACGCCAATTAGAAGTCTATAATAGAGCGCCGTCGTCGCAGCATCTGCACCCGTGCCGGCGACGACTTCTCGATTGGGCATGGCAGCAGACGTTATTGCCGATAGTTCACCCCTGGCCAGCGACCTTATTGCATCGATGAGCGCGCGTTCCAAGACTGGCATATCGCCCATCGAAACGTGTGCCGCGAGTTCGCTGGAATCCGCGGTCGCCTCCGCAATAAGAAACAACAGCATCGCCGAGAGATCAGGCGAAATGCTCCGGGCTTCCAAGTAGGAGCCTGCCTCCTCATCTCGCCGGATTTTGCGAGCGTTGAAACAGAGTTGGTGAGCGGAACCAGCGACGAACGCTGCCGCTGCACGGTCCTCCCTTGTCGGCGCAGACGCAACAAAAGCCTCGTTTGTCAGGGCCAGTCGCTGCATTTCACCTATCAATGCGACGACGTCTTCATCGACCGATGTTCCCGCTCTCAGCCGCATTCGAGCTGCCGCGATCTTTGCGAAGGCCTCGGAAAGCAGCTCGGGCAGTCGGTCACGATCCAGTCCCGATAGAGGTGGCGTCGACCGAATGAGGGCCGCAGTTTCTTCGTCATACATGCGCGCCCGCCAATTCCTTTGCGTGTTTAATCGCCTTTGCCGCGATGCTCTGCATCCAAGCACGCATGTCCTTCACAGGCAGAACCTCGCTACGTCGCCTTGCAATATCGCCCGAAACGACTGTTCCGTAGCCGTCAAACACCTCCTCGAAGTCCACGCCATCCGTCACCGTAATCGCTACACGGTAGGCGCGAGCGCTCTTCCACACCAACTGTTCGATGGCCTTATCAAGGTCGATGCCTCCACGTGACTTCAGGATGACCAGCACTTCCGAAAGAAGGCGATGATCGCTGTCGCCTTTTTCCGTGGCCTCGAACTCCTTCCATATGTGATCGCGCACCATCTTGCGAGCATTCTTGGTCGCCTTTTCCTCACAGATGACCACTGTGTTGATGCCGCCTGTGGTTTTGTTCATTCGAACGTGCAAGCCATCGAAACCCTTGTGCGCGTGGATCATGTGCGGCTCCATAATGAGACCATCTGGCTCCTGCAAATGGGCAGCAATCCACGAGATCACCTGGAATAGCCATCCATCACGGTGGTAGGGGTCTTTCGGTTTTGCGGCGGTCAGTAATGCGATCGCCCCGGGCAATGTAGTCGCGGCGGCCTTTGGACCTATGAACCCGGTCTCCCTAAGCACACGCAGCGCATAGTGGCTTTGACCTAAAGCGACACGCGCCACGAGTTTCGCGAGCGCATCGTCGCTCGCAATCTCCCAGCTACTGCCAGCCCACTCGGGCTTGTTTGCAATTGGCGTAAATTTTATCGGCATGAGGCCCCCCGCAGCCAGTCTATTGGCTACACACCATGCCTTCAACGCGAACCTGCAATTGACAATGCCCGACTCTACTATCGCCTGTGCAGGCACCCGACGCCCGACTACTACTGCGGTCGAGGTCGGCTTCTGGCGTAAACGAGCTGCGCAAAATTATAGCGTGCCTACAATGACATAGCAGTGCCCAGTTTCATCCTGACCGGCGCGCCAATCCTTTTCGATCGCTTAGCCGGACAAAGCTTTTTCTTTCCTGCAATGGAAACGCCCAACGGAACACCCACCGGAAGGGCTGCTCAGGGACTAAACCATGTCGTATCTGAAACCCGATCGGCTCGGCGATGTCATAGCTGCGCTGCAAGTGATGGGCACGAACGAGCGAGCGGAAGATACGATCGAAGGCTGGGCCCGCAAGTTTGATGATCCGGTCGATGCGAGCAGCACTGCGCGTTGGAAGGCCGTCTTCAAGGAGCATCCAGAGTTCTTCAAGATCTATGTCCTCAAGGACCAAGAGAAGGCAGCCCTGCGATGGCGGTATGCGCGCAGGTACTTTGATCACAAGCAAAATACGGAGCTGACTCCCGAAGAAGCCGCCAAGCTTCCGGAGCAACAGAGATGGCTGCTGACCGGAAAGGTTTTGAGTGACGGGCAGCTTCAAGGTCTGATCGATACAGCCATCGAGCTCTACTCAAAAGCAATGACGGCACAGCAGGAGAAGCGCTGGGCGTTGACTCTCTTCGTTCCAGCTGTCTCCGGGTTGGCTGGTATGGTGGTTGGTGCGCTATTGCAGCACTTCCTGACGAAGTAAGGATGCCTTTGCTATGGTAGGTCCCGCATGTCCCCAAGGCGATGATCAAAGCCACTCACCTGAGCGCCGCAATCTGCTGCGCTGGCTTGGAGCTGCTTCACTGATGCTTCCGGCTGCGCTCAGCGCGTGCGCAAATTCCACGCCACCCAGACAATACAAACGGTCGCCGAGCCATATTACCGGCAAGGACCATCGCAACGGAGGATTCTGAGAGGCAGCAAGGACCAAACCACGCCCCGCGTACGACAACGCGGCACCTACCACTGCACCGCACTGCCCTGCGAAATAATTCGTTGCTGCGTTTTTTGAGTTGTGTCTGAAACCGTACAGAGCCTAGAGTCATCCAGCGACGGGCTTCCGGGTTGTAGAATCTCTCCTCGCTGGCCCGCCGACGAAGGCGCTAACCCAAGGCGCTCCTATCACAAGCGATGATGTTGAGCTTTGTCGTCGGCCGAGACGGCTGCTTGTGCCCTCTGGCCAAGCACATTTGGAGATCGATCGTGAGTCTATGGTGGCGGGCCAAGATCGTCAGGTACCATGGATGCTTGATCCTCATTCACGACGGCGACGTGCGTGGCCGGGCGTTGGGGTCCTACGAAATAGTCGCCGATTCAGTCGAGGCAGCGGCCACCTTCACAACCCGCGACATCACTCGACCGCGTACCGTCATTGACGCGCAAGACCTCATTCACCTGGGCCACGAGCGCGGCGGCAAACCCAGCATTGATCGACATCACTTGGTCGAAATGGCGAAATGCGAGATCGATTTCGCTTTGGAATGTGATTTCTGACCAAAGACCCCAAGGTTACCGTTGGCGCGCCATGCCAGCGTGAGGCCCTCTACCCGCGATAGCGCGTCAGCCGCAGCGCCAGCACCGACATGCCGATCGTCGACAACAGCAGGATGGTGGCGATGGCGTTGATCGAGGGATCGAGCGTGGTGCGCAGCTTGCCCCAGACGAAGGTCGAGAGCGTGTTGCCGCCGCCGATGGTGAAGGAGGCGATGATGAAATCATCCAGCGAGATGGCGGCGGAGATGAGGGCCGCGCCGATGATCGCGGTGCGGATCTGCGGCAGGGTCACCAAATAGAAGGCCTGCCAGCGGGTGGCGCCGAGATCGCGCGCGGCTTCGACGCTGGCGGTCCCAAAGCTCGCCAGCCGTGCCATCACAATCAGGATCACGAACGGCTGCGTCACCAGCACGTGCCCCAGGATGACGACCGGCAGGCCGAGCTTCAGCCCCAGGCCACGCACCACCAGCACGACGATCGCGATCGCCACCACCAGCGGCGGCAGGAGCACCGGCACGGAGATCGCCGCCAGGACCGGTCGCGCCCATTTCGGCTGCGCCCGGCTGAGGGCGAAGGCGGCCAGCGCGCCGGTCATGGTGGCGAGGATGGAAACGCTGACCGCGACCACGAGGCTGATGCGGGCGGCGTCGCGGAACGCCTCGTCCGCCATCAGCTTGCCGTACCACGACAGGGTCAGCCCGCCCATCGGGAAGCCGATCAAGGTGTTCGACCCGAAGGAGAACAGCACGACCAGCGCCAGCGGCCCGACCATGAAGACGAGGCATAGCCCCATCACCACCAGCCATGCGGCATCACGGCTCCTCATGCGCGTCCTCGCCGCGCGATCAAGAGCCAGCTCGCGCCCAGCACAAGCAGGCTGGCGCCCAGCAGACCGAACGACATCGCCGCGCCGGCCGGCCAGTTGAAGCGGGTCGAGAATTCGAGCGCAATGAACTGGCCCAGCATGCTGCCGGAGGTGCCGCCGATCAGCAGCGGCGTCACATAATCGCCGGCCGCCAGCAGGAAGATGAAGGCGAAGGCCGCGAACAGGCCGGCGCGGCACTGCGGCACCACCACGCGCCAGAAGGTCTGGGTCGGCGTCGCACCGAGGTCGCGCGCCGCCTCCAGAGTCGCGACCGACACGTTCCGCAAGGAGGCATAGAGCGGCAGGATCGCGAACGGCAGGAGGAAATGCATCAGCGTCACGATGACGGCGCCGCGGCTGTAGAGCAGCCAGGGCGCGGGCGCATCCAGGATGCCGAGTTGCATCAGGGCCTGGTTGAGCAGGCCATCGGCGCCCAGGATCGATTTCCACGCATAGATCTTGACCAGGTAGCCGCCGAACAGCGTGACCATGGTGACCATGACCAGGGCATCGCCGAACCGCCCCGCCTTGAATCGCACCGCATAGGCGAACGCCATGCCGATGGCGACGCACAGCAGCGCGGTGACGATCCCGATGACGAGCGTATACAGCGTGAGGCCGCCATAATTCACGAAGAAACGCGCCCAGGCGGCGAACGTGAAATCCGGCTGCAATTTGAAGCTGCGCACGCTCCAGAAACTGATCACCATCAGCAGGCCCATCGGCGCCAGCAGCATGACGGCGACGATCGCCAGCGCGGGCGTCAGGAACCAGGCGTCGCGCCGCACGGTCATTGCGCACCGTCCAGGATGCGCTGGTCCGCCAGCGCCCAGCTGAAACTCTCGGTCGCTTCGCGCGCATAGCTGGCGTGGCGACGCACATCCGGATCGCGCGCCGACAGGGTCTCGCCCGAGGGCAGGCGCGCGACAATCTTCAGAGCGTTGCCGAGGAACACGACATCCGTGATGCGGGCCTGCACCGTGACTTCGCCGGCGCCCTGGCGGACAGCCTCCGGCCGGATGATTGCGCGCACCGCGCCTTCGGCGCCGGGCGCATTGAAATCCACGCCGGCGGCAAGGTGCACCGCGCCGTTCGTCCGTACGCCGGACAGCACGTTGGTCTCGCCCACGAAGTCAGCGACGAACAGCGAATGCGGATCGAGATAGATGTCCTGGGGCGCGCCGACCTGCTCGATGCGGCCCTCGTTCATGACGACGATGCGGGAGGCGAGCGCAAACGCTTCCGTCTGGTCATGGGTGACGAAGATGAAGGTGCCGCCGATCTCCGCATGGATGCGGCGCAGCTCCTCCTGCATCGCGTGGCGCAGCTTGAGATCGAGAGCGGCCAGCGGCTCGTCCAGCAGCAGCACCTTGGGTCGCATGATGAGCGCGCGTGCGAGCGCGACCCGCTGCTGCTGCCCGCCCGACAAGCGATCGATCGTGCGGTCACCGAACCCGTCCAGCCGCACCAGCCGCAGCGCCTCCGCCACCCGGGTCGCAATCTCCGGCCGCGGCATCTTCCTCAGCGCGAGGCCGAAGCCGACATTCTCCGCGACGCTGAGATGCGGGAACAGGCCATAACCCTGGAACACCATGTTGGTGGGACGCTGTTCCGGACCGAGACCGGTCACGTCGATGCCGTCGATCTGGATGCGGCCCCCGGTCGGCTCGACGAAGCCGGCGATCATGCGCAGCAGCGTGGACTTGCCGCAGCCGGACGGACCCAGGATGGCGCAGAAATCGCCATAGGCGACGTCGAGGTCGAGCGGCTGCACGGCCGCGACGCCGCTATAGGATTTCGCCAGATCGCGCAGTTCGACGAGCGGGCGCACGCTACTAGCGCTCGCTCGCCCCGACATCCGTCACGCCTTCAGGAAGCGCTGATATTCCTCCTGGCTCTGGTCGTGGGTCACGAAATCCCCTTCCGGTTCCAGAGGCCAGAACGGATAAAAGCGCGCTTTTTCGAACATGCTCGCCAGATTGTCGTAGTGATAGATCTCGCGGTTCTTGGCATCGATCAGCGGCACCGCCGCCTTGGTGATGACGGCCTGGGTCAGGGTATCGGCAATATGCTTCTGTCCCTGGGCGGAGATGCACTGCTCCATCATCTTGTAGGCGAGATCGAGGTGCGGCGCGCCCTTTGGAATCGCAACCGTATCCATGAAGACCATCACGCCCTCTTCGGGAATGGCGAAGTCGAGCTTCTTGTCCTTGGCTCCCGCGAAACCCACCATCGCGTCCCACCCGATCGCCGACGTCACCACCTCGCCGCGCGCGAACATGTCGGTCGCCTCGCCATAGGAGCTGGCGAGCGTGCGGGCATGGTTCTTCTTGATCTCGATCAGGAAGTCGACGGTCTTCTTCAGTTCGTCCATCGTGATGCGGGTCGGCGTCTTGGTGCCGGTCACGATCGGCGCCCAGGTCGCCAGCAATCCGGTCGCATCGTCGACCAGCGAGACCTTGCCCTTGAACTCCTCCTTGAGGCAGTCCTTCCAGGAGGTCGGCTTGGGCGCCGCCGCCGGATCGTAGATCATGGACAAGGTGCCCCAGGTGAAGGGCATGGCGTAGAGCTTGCCGTCCCGGCGGATCGAATCGACGTTGAGGAATTCCGGGAACACATCCTTGATGCCCGGCAGCTTGCTTTCGTCGATCGGCTCCAGCAGGTCGGCCCCGACCAGGATCGGGATGTGACCGAAATAGATGGTGATAAGGTCGGTCTGCCCCGCACCGCCCGCCTGCAGGCGCGTGATGATCTCTTCGTTGGTGTTGATGTAAGTGGTCGCCAGCGAGATCCCATTGTCGGCCAGGAACGAGCCGAGCTTCAACGGCTCGTCATAACCCTGCCAGCCGACCCACACCACTTGCGTATCGGCGAAGACCGGGCGCAGGCCGGTCGCGATGCCGGCGGTCAGCGCCGCGGCGCCTGCCACGAAGCTGCGGCGGCCGAATGGCGCGCCCGAGAGTGCTGTTTCTTTGTTCTTGTGCATGGACGTTTCCCTCCCTGTTTGGGTCCGGTCCGTAGCCGGCCCTTCGTTAGCGATACTTCGGCGCGACGCTGAACAGGAACTTCGCCATCGCGTCCGAGCTGTTGAAGAAGGAATGGCGGCAGCCGCTGGGAATGTAAGCGCTGTCCCCGGGATTCAGCTCCCACCAGTTCGGCGATTCGCTCGGCAGGTAGACGTTCATACGCCCTGCCAGGCAATAGAGCACCTTGTCACCAGGATGATCGATCATCTCGCTCTGCTGCGAGGGATAGAGATCGACGATGGCGGTGGTCAGTATCTCGGTCGCGCACACGATGCCGACCCGCATCGGCTTCTTTTCACCGACGATCTCGTAAAGATAGTCCCCGGCGCGCACCAGCTTCGCGCGCTGCGGGCCGCGCTCGCCGCCCGGCGTGAACTTACCGATCTGGTCACGCGGGCCATAGCGGATATCCTTCAGCCAGGGTTGCTTGATGGCATAGGCTTCGATCGCCTCCTCGGTACGCGGCGTCAGGCTTTCCAGGATGTGCGAGGTCTCCGACCCGAAATTATAGCCCCAGTGCCAGGTGTTCGGCGGGAAATAGAGCGTGTCGCCCTTGCGCAGGACGTGCACCTCGCCGGTTTCCGGGCAATGGAAGGTGAACTCGCCCTTCAGGCAATGGTAGGTCTCTGCGGCGTTGTAGTAGGTCTTGAAGTCCGGCGAATTCCCGAAGCGCGCGCCGACGTCCATCTCGAACGACATCATGTGGATCTTGGGCGAGGAGCCGTAGATCCAGTCGGACACATAACCCGCAGTATCATCGCCCCACAGGAACCGCGGCGCGGCGGCGGCCGGAATCAAGGTCGCCTTGTCGAAAGCGATGCCGCGGGGGCCTTGGGGTACCAGTTGCTCACTCATGGACGTTCCCCTTCGATGGATTCAGGTGGCGGGCGCGCCGCCTTTTTTGGGATCCGGCATCTGCTGCAGCTTGGTCCAGGCGATCAGCCGCTCGCCCACCGCCGCTTTCAGATTCGGATCGAAACGCATCAGGTTGAAGTTTTCGGCCAGCCACATGCCGTCGATCGCCAGCCGCACGATGGTGGCGAAGATCGGATCGAGCGTGCCATCTTCGATCATGCTCTGGCTGCGCGCACTCTGTTGGCGCACCGGCTCGAGCCGTTCTGGGAAGTTGGCGAGCGCCGCGGTGATGGCGCCGTTGGCGCGGTCGAACAGTTCGCCGGTCAGGGGCGGCTCGCCCATGGTCGCGCGCACGTAAGCGCGGATATTGCGGCCGATGGATGCGCTGTCGCTTGCGGCCGCCTCCTCGACCGCTGTGTCGAAGCGGGAAATGAAGCGCTCGATCATCGCTTCGGTAAGGGCTTCCTTGGTCGGGAAGTGATAGAGCACGCCGCCCTTGCTGACATTGGCTACGCGCGCGACTTCATCGAAGGTCAGAGTCGCGACGCCCATGGTGGCCACCACGGTCTCAGCGGCATCCAGGATGACGTTGCGCGTATCGCGTGTCGCCGGCAGCGGTCCCATCGGCGCCTCGCATTTCGGCTGCCGCAGATTGATTTTTCAAAAGACTATACCGTCTGGACGGTATAGTCAACGCGGCATAGCTAATCTACTGATTTGCATTGAAAATTCTATCAGGTCGAAGCAATGACTTTAATGCGCGGCTCGACGGCGCTCAGTTCCGCACGGTTTCCCACTGACCGGACTTGGCTGATTTCAGCACGGCATCCGTGACGTATTCCGTTGCGAGCGCGTCGCGGAAGGTCGGCGAGGCCGGCTTGCCGCTGGCGAGGCCGGCGAGGAAATCGGCGGCCTGGTGGATGAAGGTGTGCTCGTAGCCGATCTGCAGACCGGGCACCCACCAATGGCTCATATAGGGATGCTCGCCGTCGGTGATGTGGACCGAGCGCCAGCCGCGCAGCTGGCCTTCGTCGCGGTGGTCGAACCATTGCAGGCGATGGAGGTCGTGCAGGTCCCAGAAGATCGAGGCCTTTTCGCCGTTGATCTCCAGGGTGTAGAGCGCTTTGTGCCCGCGGGCATAGCGCGTCGCCTCGAACAGGCCGAGCGAGCCGTTCTTAAAGCGCGACAGGAACATGCTGGCGTCGTCGATCTTCACCTCGGCGGTCTCGCCGGTGTCGGCATGTTTGCGCTGCTTGACGAAGGTCTCGGTCGCGCCGGTGACGCTGGCGATGCCACCGTTGAGCCACAACGCGGTGTCGATGCAATGGGCGAGGAGATCGCCGGTGACGCCGCTACCCGCCACGTTCGCGTCCAGTCTCCAAGTGCCGCGGCCGCCCTGCGGAACGTCGGCCGAGATGGTCCAGTCCTGCAGGAACTTGGCGCGGTAGTGGAAGATCTTGCCCAGCCGGCCCTCGTCGATCAGCTGCTTGGCCATGGTCACCGCCGGCACGCGCCGGTAGTTGTACCAGACCATGTTCGGGACCTTGGCCTTCTCGACCGCTGCGACCATCGTCTCCGCCTCGGCGGCGGTGCGGCCGAGCGGCTTCTCGCACATCACCATCTTGCCGGCTGCGGCCGCCGCGATCGCGATCTCGGCATGGGTGTCATTTGGGCTGGCGATGTCGATCAGGTCGATGTCCTTGCGGTCGATCAGCTTGCGCCAGTCGCTCTCCGAGGATTCAAAGCCCCAGTTGGCGGCGAAATCGGCCGCGCCCTTGGCGTTGCGGGTGCAGACCGCCTTCAGCACCGGCTCATGGTCGAGCGCGAAGAACTCCGGCGCCTGGCGGAAGGCGTTGGAATGGGTGCGGCCCATGAAGCCGCCGCCGATGATCGCGATGTTGAGCTTCTTCTTGGCCATGGTTATTCGCGCCAGCCGTGCGCGTCGCGCACCTTGATCATGGTCGCGAGCACGTCGTTCCAGGTCTGCTGCCTGGTCATCACCGCATTGGAGAACATGCAGCCATCCCAGCAGATATGGCGCATCTTCTTGGTGAGGTTGCCGTTGTCGTCGCGCAGCCAGTAACCGGCGTTCTTCGGAACGTCGAGCTTGCCGTTGGGATCGGTCGCCTGGACGTGGCGGCCGGTCTTCTCGTGATCGCCGGAGCCGAACACCGTGCCGTCGTTCTGCGCGACATGGAAGTCATAGGTCCACGGCCGCAGGGCATCGGCCACCTTCTTGTAGGCGGCGTCGAGCTGCGAACGGTCCTTCCAGTCATAATCCTTCGGCAGCAGCCGGTCGCCCTCGGAGTTGTAGCCCAGGGTGAAGAGCATGGAATGCGCCATGTCGGCCTGGTAGCCGACCACGCCCGGCATGCCGACCTCTTCGAGCAGGTTCACGTTCTTGCGCCAGGACTGCATCCCGCCCCAGCAGATCTCGCCCTCGGCGAACAGGTATTCGTCGTGATCCTCGGCGACCTTGCCGGCCTCGCGGAAGGTCTCGGCGATCGTTCGGGTGTTGCCGACCGGGTCCTTCTCCCAATCGGTCACGCTGCAGGACGAGTCGATCCGGACGCCGCCGCTCGGGCGGATACCCAGCGCGCGCATCTGCTGGCCGATCTTGCAGGCCTTCTTGACCTGCTCGACGAAGCGCTTGCGCTCCTCGGCCGAGCCCATGGCCGAACCGCCGCCCGCCCCTGCCCAGATCGGCGCCACAAACGAGCCGATCTTCAAGCCATAGGAGGCGATGTGATCGGCGACGCGCTTCACGTCGTCCTTCGAGCTCTCGATCGAGATATGCGGATCGGCCAGCCAGAGGTCGACGCCGTCGTACTTCACGCCGTCGACCTCGGCCTTGGCGGTCAACTCCAGCAGCGTATCGAGCGGAATGATCGGCTCCGCCCCCGGCGCACCCTTGCCGACCACGCCTGGCCAGGTCGAGTTGTGGAGCTTCGGGTAATTGTTGGTGTGCTCAGCCATGCGGTCGTCCTCCCACCCAATCGGCGCGCGCCGGAACGGACTCACCTGGAGGGAGCGCAGGACTTGCCGCAGACAGATGATCGTCGCGCAACAAATCCTCAGCAATCACAGCATGATGCTTTTATCGCGGCGTCACGGCGCCCGCTTCCTCCCGCCCGTCAGCCATTTCTTACGGCTGCTCTAAGCGTGGCGCCAGTCTTTGGGATGCGGGCGGAAGGTGTCAAGCGGGACCGCTGCGGCCGCCGTCAAGACGAGCGATCTGTTAATGAAGGTGAGCGGTTTGTTATAACTAAACGTCAGGTAGGCCGGCCGATCAGAACCAGCATCGCGGACACCGCTGCCGGGTAACCTTTAGCGCCGAGCCCGACGATCACGGCGGTGGCCGCCTTCGAAACGAGCGAATGCCGGTACATCTCCTCCCGCCGGTGGATGTTGGAGATGTGGAGCTCGATGATCGGGCCCTGGAACATCTTCAGCGCATCAAGGATGGCAAGCGAGGTGAAGGTATAAGCCGCGGCGTTGATCATGATGCCGGCGCCCTCGTCGATCGCCTCGTGAATCCAGCCGACGATTTCGTGCTCGGCGTTGGATTGATGAAAGCGCAATGGCCAATGGCCAGCGGCCTTCCGGCACATGCCTTCGATCTCGGCCAGCGTGGTGGTGCCGTAGATCTCCGGCTCGCGGGTGCCAAGGCGGTTCAGATTCGGGCCATTCAGCACAAAGATCGGCTTCATCACAGCATCATCCCTCGTAGCCGAAGACGCGCGGCAGCCAGAGCACCGTCGCCGGCACGAAGGTGATCACTGCCAGCGCCACGATCATCACGCCGAGGAACGGCATCACCTCGCGCACGATGGCGCGCAGCGGCACTCCGGTGATACTGGTCATCACGAACAGCAGCAGGCCATAGGGCGGCGTGACCAGGCCCAGCATGATGTTCACCACCACCATCACGCCGAAATGCACCATGTCGATGCCGAGCGCCTGGGCGGCAGGAATGAACACCGGCACCACGATCAGCAGGATCGCGGTCCCTTCGAGCACGCAGCCCAGCACCAGCAGGATCGCGTTCACCAGCAGCAGAAACCCGGTCGGCGACAGCTCGTAGCCGGTGAGCAACGCACGCACCCCTTCCGGGATGTTCTCGACCGTGACGACGTAGTTGAACACCAGGGCGCCGCCGATCAGCATGCCGATCGACGCCGAGGTGCGGCCGCTCGACAGCAGCGAGCCGTAGAGATTGCCCGGCGTGACGCTGCGATAAACCGCGACCGAGATCAGCAGAGCATAGCCGGCCGCGACCGCCGCCGCTTCGGTCGGAGTCATGATGCCGCTGTAGATGCCGCCCAGCAGCACCACCGGCATCATGAGCGCCGGAAACGCCTCCCAGGTGATGCGAGGGAGCTCGCGCAAGGGCGTCGGCGGTTCGACTGGGAAGTTGCGGCGCCTGGCATTTGCGACCACCAGCGCCATCTGCGCGAACGCCATCAGGAGACCCGGAACGACGCCGCCGAGGAACAGATAGCCGATCGAGGCGTCCGACACGAGCGCATAGAGAATCATCGGGATCGAGGGTGGAATGATCGGCCCGATGACCGCGGTGACGGCGGTCAGCGCCGCGGCGAAGCTGGGCGGATATTTGCCGTCCTTGGTCATCATCGCCTGCATCATCTTGCCGGTGCCGGCGGCGTCCGCGATGGCCGAGCCGGACATGCCGGCGAAGATGATGCTTTGCAGGATGTTGACGTGGGCAAGGCCGCCGCGGAAGCGGCCCACCACGGCATCGCAGAAACGGAGCAAGCGGTCGGTCATGGACCCCACATTCATCAGCTCCGCCGCCAGGATGAACAGCGGCACCGACAGGATGATGTAGTTGGTATACATGCCGTTCAGCAGCTGCTCGGCGACGGTGCCGAGGTCCTGCCCCGCCAGCAGCAGGTAGAGCACCGAGCCGGCGATCATCGCATGGCCGATCGGCAGGCCGAGGAGCGCGAGGGCGGTGATGACGATAATGGCGATCGAGAACGGGCTGGCGATGCTCATACGCCCGACCCAGCCTTGGTCGGGTCAAAGGCGTCCGGCGCCCGGCCCCACACCGCGCGCCAGCATAGCCAGACGTAGCGGATAATGACGGCGACCGCGAACACCACGTAGATCGAGAACAGCAGGTCGAAGCGGATCTTGAGATAGGCGCTGCTCTCGACCTTCATGAAGGTGACGTAGTCGACGACGCCTGGCAGCGAAACGCCGTAGAGCGCGACCAGGGCAATCGCGGTGACGGCGCACATGATGCGGCGCGCCTTCGGGCTCGCCGTCGCATAGAGGATATCGAACCGCACTTCCTCGGTCTCGCGGATGACGAAGGCGGCGCCCCAAAGGACAAGCCAGATCCACAGGATGACGGTCAGCTCCTGGGTCCAGCCGATCGGGAAATTGAGGAGATAGCGGAAGACGATCTGGATGATGAAGGCGACAAACATGACCGCCAGCATCGCGGCGATGACGTTCTCGGCGCGACGGTAGCACCATGCGCCCAGTGCCTGCAGCGCTGGAGTCACTGCGCCCCTCCCCTTCAAGACCGCCTCGCACCGCGCGATCCGGTGCGCGCCGCTGCACCACCGGCTGGCGATGGCCTGCCGATGGCGTGCAGCACGGACCCGTTACAGCGCGTTGATCTTGTCGACCATACCCGCCGGCCAATCCTTGGCAAGGTCGGAGGCGAGGTACTTCTCCTGCGCATGCTTGCGGAAGGCTTCGACATCGGGGGTGTAGATGTTGAGGCCCTGTCTCTTGAAGAGGTCGACGAGCTCCTTCTCCCGCCCCAGGTGCTTCTCGGTGCTGAAGGCGATGGCCTTGTCGGCGGCGGCCTGGAACTTCGCCTGCTGGTCGGCCGACATCTCGTTCCACGTTTTCGCGGAGACCGTCAGGATGTCGAAGCCGATCAGGTGCGAGGTCAGCACGATCTGCGACATCACCTCGTAGAACTTCATGTTCTCGACGTTGGGCAGCGGATTGTCCTGCCCGTCGATCGCGCCGGTCTGCAGGCCGGTATAGACCTCGGCATAGGCCATCGGCACCGGGTTGGCCCCGAGGGAGGTGCCGAGGAACTGCCAGGCGTCGCCGTTCGGCATGCGCAGCTTGATGCCAGCCATGTCGGCCGGGGTGTTGATCTTCTTGTCGGGTTTCAGGCCGACCTGACGGGTGCCGAAATAGGTCGGCCCAAGGATGTGGATGCCGAGCTGGTCTTCGGCGAGCTTCTTCAATTCGGCGCCCGGCTCGCTGTTGAAGAACGTCTTGAGATGCGCCGCGTCGCGGAACAGGTAGGCGGAGGTGACGACCGACCAGGCCGGCACCTGCTTCGAGATGTCCTGCGGGGCGATGTTGCCCATCTCGAGATTGCCGCGCTGCAGGGCGACGAGCTCGGTGCCCTGCTTGAAGAGCGTGCCGCCGTAATAGCCTTCGAAGACGAAGTCATCTTTGATCCCGTCGGCGAACATCTTCATCATCTCGGCGCGGATGTCCTGCTCCGAGAAGACGGCGGAGAATCTCAGCTTCGGCTTGTCCTGCGCCAACGCCGGGAACGGTGCGGCAGCGGCGATCAGGCCGGTGCCGATAAGGAAGTCACGCCGCGTCGCTCGCATGTCCATTGTCTCCTCCCGTGGATCGGCGCCCTTTGCGGACGTCCGCCTTGTTGCGTGTCAAAATGTACTAAATGGTTCGTTCAAGTCAACGGCCCACCAGAATCCCGGACCATGATTCAGGGCCCGCCCTCCGCGAAATACCGCGTCATCGCGGCCTTGTCGGGCTTAATACCGGTAAACAGCTCGAACGCGCGGACCGCCTGGTTGACCGCCATGCCGAGGCCCGAAAGCGTGCGGCAGCCATGGTCGCGGGCGAGCCGCAGCAGCGCCGTCTCCGCAGGAAAATAGATGATTTCCGCCACCCAATGCCGGGGTGACAGCAGGCCGGGCGCAAAGGGCAATCCAGGATACTTGGCCATGCCGACTGGGGTGGCATTGACCACGCCGCTCGAGAGCGCAAAGGCAATGTCGGTGCTCGCCGGTACCGCCACCCGGCGGCCGAATCGTTCGTTCAGGCTTTCCGCCAGCTGTTCCGCCCGACTTATCGCAGTGTCGACCAGCGCGAGGTGCGCAACGCCGAGGTCGAGCAACGCGTGGGCGACGGCCGCACCGGCCCCGCCGGCGCCCAGCTGCAGAACGTGATCGAGCCCGCAGCCGGTCATGCTCTCGCGAAAGCTCTCGGCAAAGCCCCAGCTGTCGGTGTTGTGCCCGATCCGGCGGCCGTCCTTGAACACCACCGTGTTCACCGCGCCGATCGCGGCGGCGTCCGGCGCAAGCTCGGTCAGGAACGGTACCACGCTCTGCTTGAACGGATGAGTCACGTTGAGGCCGGAGAAGCCGTGATCTTCTGCCGCGGCAATGACCGCGCCCAGCGCGGCATCGTCCAGGCCGAGCTGGTCGAAATCGACCAGCCGGTAGGCATAGTCGAGCCCCAGCCGGGCGCCTTCGCGCTCGTGCATGATCGGAGAGCGCGATGATCCAATGCCTCGCCCGACCAGGCCGATCAGCACGGTGCGCTTGCCCGCTTGCTGGCCGGCTGGCTTCAGAACCGCGAGCAGGTCGGCAGGCGCTCTCGATCGTGCTTGCAATGGACCGCTCCAGCGCGCCGGCTTCTCCGCAACAGCGCACAGTCTTGTGTTCGACCCGCCGCAGCCCGTAAATGTCTCCAGCCGCGCTCGGCCACAATGTACGAACTGGTTAGTTTAATCAAGGGCCGGGCGCCGACGAGCAGGGGTGGCAATGAGCGCTAAGAAGGTTAGGCGGCGGGCGAAGGCCGAAGGCACGCGCACGCAGGATCCCGAGGGGACGCGGCAGAACATCATCGAGATCGCCTCGGAGGAGTTCGCCCTCAACGGCTTGGCCGGCGCCCGGATCGACGAGATCGCCGCGCGTACCCGCACCAGCAAGCGCATGATCTACTACTATTTCGGCGACAAAGACGGGCTATATCTCAGCGCGCTCGAGAACGCCTATCACACCGTCCGGCAGGGCGAGGGCCAGCTCGACATCGAGCATCTCTCGCCGCTCGAAGCGCTCAAGCGCCTGGTCGAATTCACCTTCGACCATCATCGGCAACACGAATCCTTCATCCGCATGGTGATGATCGAGAACATCCATCACGGCGAGTTCCTCGAGCGGTCCAAGACCATCCGACAGCTGAATGTGACGGCCATCGACCACATCAAGAAGCTCTATGCCCGAGGCGTGAAGGAAGGATTGTTCCGCAAGAACCTCGACCCTATCGAGCTGCACTGGCAGATCAGCGCGCTGTGCTTTTTCAACGTCTCCAACCGCGCGACCTTCTCCAAGATCTTCGGCCGCGATTTCGGCGTGCCGGACGCGCAGGCTTCGCTGCGCAAGAACGTCGTCGACATGATCGTGCGCCACGTGGTCCGCGCCGACAAGCTGCCCGCCAGCTGAAACGCGTCGGCGCGCGCGGCCGCCTTGACCGGATCGCCCGGATTGCTATAAACGAACTAGTTCGTACATTTTGAAACGCAGCGCCCCGTGGCGTTCGGCGCACGAGAGAGGGCGATATGAAGACCTCGATCGCGACCGTTTCGATCAGCGGCGACTTCATTGAAAAGCTCTCGGCCATCGCCGCCGCGGGGTTCGACGGCATCGAGATCTTCGAGAACGATTTCCTCGCCTTCGACGGCTCGCCGCGCGACGTCGGCCGCATGGTACGGGACGCCGGCCTCACCATCACGCTGTTCCAGCCGTTCCGCGACTTCGAAGGCCTGCCGGAGCCGCAGCGTGCGCGGGCGTTCGACCGCGCCGAGCGCAAGTTCGACGTGATGCAGGAACTCGGCACCGACCTCATGCTGATCTGCTCCAACGTGTCGCCGATCTCGCTCGGCGGGATCGACCGGGCAGCGGATGACTTCCGCGCGCTCGGCGAACGCGCTGCCAAGCGAGGCCTGAGGGTTGGCTACGAGGCGCTGGCCTGGGGGCGGCACATCCACGACCACCGCGACGCCTGGGAGATCGTGCGGCGCGCCGATCATCCGAATGTCGGCCTGATTCTCGACTCGTTTCACACGCTGGCCCGCAAGGTCGACGTGGAGTCGATCCGGGCAATCCCGTGCGACAAGATCTTCATCGTGCAGCTGGCCGATGCGCCGCTGATCGACATGGACTATCTCTATTGGAGTCGGCACTTCCGCTGCATGCCGGGCCAGGGCGACCTGCCCGTGAAGGCGTTCATGAGCGCAGTGGCCGCGACCGGCTACCAGGGCTTTCTCTCGCTCGAGATCTTCAACGACCAGTTCCGCGGCGGTTCGCCCAAGTCGATCGCGCTCGACGGGCGGCGCTCCCTGGTCTATCTCGCCGACCAAGTCGCCCGGGAGGCGCCCGCCATCGCGCCGTCCCCCGCCCAGATTCCCGACCGCATCGGCGTTTCGGGCATCGAGTTCGTGGAGTTCGCGGCCGACGAGGTGGAGGCGGCCGAGCTTGCCGCGCTGTTCCACAGGCTCGGCTTCCGCCAGGCCGGCAAGCATGTCTCCAAGGATGTCGCGCTGTTCCGGCAGGGCGACATCAATCTTGTCATCAACACCGAGCGCGAGGGATTCGCCCATTCCTCCTATCTGGTTCACGGCACGTCGGTCTGCGCCATCGGCCTCAAGGTCGACGATGCCAAGGCTACGGTTGCGCGCGCCAGGGCGCTGGGCGCGGAGCCGTTCGAGCAGGCGGTGGGTCCAGGCGAGCTCACCATTCCGGCCATTCGCGGCATCGGCGGCGGCGTGATCCACTTCATCGACCAGACGCCGCCGCTGGCGCGGGTCTGGGAGGTTGAGTTCGTGCCGGTGGTGGATTCCGATCCGCCGTTCGACGCGGGGCTGACGCGGATCGACCATCTGGGCCAGACCATGAACTACGAGGAGATGCTGACCTGGCTGCTGTTCTACGTGTCGATTTTCCGTACCCGCAAGACGCCGATGGTGGACGTGATCGATCCGGGCGGCGTGGTGCGCAGCCAGGCGATCGAAACTGACGACGGCGCAATGCGGCTGACGCTGAACGGCGCGGAGAATCATCGGACGCTGGCGGGGCACTTCATCGCCGAGAGCTTCGGCGCCAGCGTGCAGCACCTCGCGTTTGCGACCGGCGACATCTTCGCTACCGCGTCCCTGCTCAAGGGCAACGGCTTCCGCCCGTTGGCGATGTCGCCCAACTACTATGACGACATCGAGGCGCGCTTCGGACTGGATGGCGATCTCATGGACCGCCTGCGCGCGGAGAACATCCTCTATGACCGCGACCCGCGCGGTGAATATTTCCAGCTCTATTGCCCGACCTATGGCGACGGATTCATCTTTGAGATCGTCGAGCGGCGCGGCCCCTATCCGGGATACGGCGCCGCGAACGCCAGCTTCCGGATTGCCGCGCAGAAACGTCATCTAACGTCGACCAGCGCCTTGGAACTGTAGCGTCCCAGGATGGAAGTCCTGCGCGATGTGACCATGCGCGTGGCCATGGCCGCTTCGATTCAACCGGCGGTCAGTTGCCCCGTGTTCCTGTTTTGTTCACGATCGCGCCATGGCCGACACTGATCCAGAAACCCCCGAATGGACCATCGCCTGGACCATCAAGCGCGCCCTGCGGCTGCATCTGGGGCCGCGGCACAGCTATGTGCCGAGCACCATCGCGCGCGAGGTGTTGGCGGCGTTGCGGCTGGCGAAATGGCGCATCAGCAAGGAGCCGCCGGACCCGCCGCATGCGACGCCCGGCGAATGAGAATCAGCGATCGGCTTTGGCGTCGGCTGGGTCGAGCAGGAAGCTCAACAGCGCAAAACGCTGCCCGCGTGTCACCGGCAGAGCCTCGTGCAGCAGCGAGCAGGCGAACACCACGGCGGCGCCGATGGGCGGCTTGTAGCGATAGTCGCCGTACTCGGGGAACATCAGCTCGCCGCCGTCATACTCGTCGCTGTTGAGGTTGAGGGTCAGCGCAAAGCGCCGGCCGGAGGTCGCCGGCGTCGTGTTGTCGCGGTGCGCCCGGAAATAATCGCCGCGATCGCAATCGTAGCAAGCGATCAGCACGCGGTCGAACCGGAAGCTGCCGAAGCAGAAGGCCTTGTTCACTTCCGGACCAAGGCGGCGCGCCACCATCGCCATCAGCGGCTTGCGCACCGCGGGATCCGACAGCAGATGGTCGCGGCGCTTCTTCACGCCTTCGTACTGCCGCTCCACCATCTTGCCATCGACCATCGACGTGACGCTGCCGGCCTCGTGCCCCTCCTGGTGCCAGCGCGCGATCAGCGCGCGGCAGTCGGCGGGCGACAGCACGTTGGGCACGGTCAACACTGGCGCGACCTGGCGGATCTCGCCCAACGGCGGCGGCGGTTCCTCGGACCAGCGGGCCAGCGCCCAGCGAGCGAGGTCGCCCTCGGCCGACAACGACAGGATGCGCTGGTTGCGATCGAGCAGGATGGCGAGCGGCCGCGACCCTGCCGGCCCGGACGGATGTCCGACCATCGCGCGCAGCCCCTGGCGAAAGCGCCCGGACGGATCGGCGAGATTGATAGAAGCCGTGTCCCCAGCGCTGTCGTCGACAATCACGCTATCCAATCGAGCCGCCTGGTAGGCGTCGCCCAGCGCGTGCAGCGAGGATCGCAACGCATCGTCGCTGTCGACGAAAATGGCTGTGCCCGATCCGCGGGCGCGCTGATAGAAGCTGCGCACGGTCCCGGCCTGGTCGGGCAGGCCGAAATCCGGAAACCGGTCGCCGGGCTCCAGCCGATGCTGGGCCATCGGCATCGCGGATTGCGTGGTCAGGTTCATGGTCGAGACGTTCGAAATACCCCTTCGTCGCGACACTAGTCGAACGGTGCGAGAAGCGGAAGCCTCGCTGGCGCGCTAATAATCCCATTCGAGATTGACGCCGGCCTTGCCGGTGCCGCCGGCTCCAACCTCGCTCTCGACCTTGACGTTCGGTGTCACCTCGATCTCCACCGTGGCGGCGCTGCTGCCGGACTTGGCGCCTTGCGAGACGCCGACATAGACGCCGTCCGACACATAGCGGCCCGCACTCAGGCTGGGGCCGGCCTCGGGATCGGTCTCCTGCAGCGAAAGACGATCGAGGCCGGTGCTCTTGCGGATCTTCTCGAGAACGCCGGGGCCGGTGTTCACGCCGGCAAGTTCGGCGGTGGCCTGCGCCAGCTGCAGCAGCTCGAACGGGCTGAGCGCGCCGGCGGACTTGCCGAACAGCAGGCGCGCCAGGATCTCATCCTCCGGCATGTCGGGCACCGATGAAAGCGTGATGCGCGGCAGGCGGGCAGGACCTTCGACCTTGGCGGTGATGGTGATGTCGGTGGCGCGCGTCTCGGCCGTCAAATCGAGATACGGGTCGATCTGCTCGCCGCCCTCGAATGTCAGCTGGCCTTCCTTGAACTCCAGGCGCTTGCCGACGATGTCGAGCGCGCCGTGCCGCAGCTTGAATACGCCGGCGACGTCAGGCTTTTCGGTGGTGCCGCCGATATGGACCGCGCCGCCCAGCTCGACATCCAGGCCGCGGCCGCGGACCCAGATCTGCTGCGGCGCCTCGACCGCCAGGTCCAGGTCCACGATCACGGTCTGCTCCGGCGGCGGCGTGCGCGCGGCGATGCGCGCCGCCGCCTGCGGGGAAGCGTTGACTTCCACGACCTCGATCTCCTGGACGCTGGGCGGCAGGTTGTCCGGCACGCGGATGTCGGCCCGCACCACCGTCACCTTGCCACCGAGCTTCAAATCGGATTGCAGATTGCCGACGATCACCAGATCGCTGTCGATGATCGCCGTCGCCAACTCGGTGTCGATGACGGTGGCGTTGCGGGCCTGGATCTTGAGGTCGGTCTCGATGCCACGCGCGAGATTGACGGTCCCCTGCCCGCTCAACTGGCCGCCACCGGGCGTCGTCGCGGTCAGGCCGACGATCTCGAGCGCCGGGCCCTCGGCGCGCACCTCCGCCGTGATCTTCCGCAGCTTGATGCCATAGCGCAGGTTGTCGTAGCTGGCGTCGATCAGCCGCAGCTGTCCGGTCACGTCGGGGGCGCTCAGCCGCCCGGCCGCGGCCAGGTTGAGCTCGGCCTTGCCCTTGACCCGGTCGGCGCCGCCGGCCAGGAAGGCATCGACCAACGACAGATCGAAGGTGCCGTTGGCGCGCGCCTCCAGCTGCCCGTCCGCGCTCAGGTTCGGCAGGCCGGCGGTGAAGGCGAGTTCGCCGCCGCTCTTCGGCTTCACCGTGCCGCGCACGTCCAGCCGGCCTTGCGCAAGCGTGCCGGCGACATCGAGGTCCGCCTGCTGCTCGGGCACGTCGCTCGCGCCGATGTTGGTGCCGGTCAGGGCGAACCGTCCGCTCGGGGTGGCAGGCGTGCCGGAGAGTGCGACCTCGCCGTTCAGGCGGCCGGTGATCCGCACGTCCGGCGCAAAAGCGCGCGCCAGGGACAGCGGCAGCTGGTCGATGGTCGCCGCCAGCTCCATCGCGTCGGGCGCCACCGACCCGTTCAGTTTCAGCGTGCCATCCTCGACCGCGAGCGATACGTCCTCGATGCGGGTCGCCCGCCCGGCGAATGTGATCACGGCCGGCTGCTGGCTCTTCACATCGATGTCCTTGATGGCGGCCGCCAGTTTCCCGACGGTGATGCGATAGCCCGCCTCAACCTGTGCGATCTCCGCTTCGGCGGTCGCCTTCAAGTCCTCGCCGGTCACCGATAGATTGGCGCCAAGAGCGGTCAGCGGGCCCTTCGCAGTGAGCGACACTTGCGTCAGTGGCCGGTCCGCGATCACCGGATCGGCAAGTTCGATATCGGCGTTGATCGTGGGCGTGCCGAACAGATCTTCAGCCGCCGCTCTCGCCTCAAAGCCGGCGGTCTGGAACGCCTCACCGGCCACGATGCCGCGACCCTTGGCCGAGAGCTGCGCGCTCTGCCCGCTCTTGGCGGCGTCGAGCGTGATGTCGGCGGAGAGCGCACCGGCCAGGAGCAGACCAGCCAAGGACTCGAACTGCTTCAAGTCGGGTGCATTCAGCGCAAGCTTACCCGCGAGCAGGCTGTTCGCCATCGCAACGTCGCCGGTCAGTTTGCTCGTGCCCAAGGTGAGCACCAGATTGCGCGCCGCGATCCGTTCGCCTTCGACCTCGAGCGATGTCGCGACCGTCGCCGGCAAGCGGTCGATTGTTGCCGTGCCGTCGAGTGCGATCTTCGGAGCCGCCAGCAGATCGGACGCTTTCGCGCTCAGCTTCAGGTGATCGACGGCGCGATCCGCCACGCGAAGAGATGGCGCATTGAGCTCCGCCGCCACGGCGGGCGCATCCATCGTGCCGCCGATGGTCCCAGCCACCGCAAGCGCGCCGCGCACTGCCGGATCGAGCGCAGCCGCATCGTCCACGCTGGCGCTGAAGCCAAGATCCAGGTTGCGGTCCATCACGGTGCCGTGCGCATCGAGACGCGCTTTGGCGCCGGCGACCTGCGCGACCGTGATGGTCATCGCCTCTGGCACCTTGCCTTCGACCGCCAAATGCAAGGTCGGCGATTCACCCAACAGCCGGTCCAGGATCGGCTGCCCGAGCGACAAGGTGCGGGTGCTGCCCCTCACCTCCAGGCGATCACCCGTTATGCCGGTGTCGAGTTTCAGCGCAAGATCGGCGGCGCCCTTGCCGGGGAATCCGAACGGCGCCCCGATCGCGCCGAGGTCGGCGATGGCGAGCGTCGCGTCGGCGGCACGCGCCGTGGCGCCCCATTTCTCCGCTCGTCCCGAGCCGGAGAGCGCGAGCCCCCGGGCGCGTAGATCGATGCGCTCCGCGACCAGCGTACCGGTCCGGTCCAGGTTGCCGGTGACGTTCAATCGAACGCCGTCGGACAGCAGCGTATCGAGGCGCGGATCGGGCGACGCGAGCGCGGATAGCGCCAGATCGGCGCGAATGTCGATCGGCTGCTCGAAGCCCTGCTCGGCCGAGGCATCGAGATTGAGCTTGCTCGTGCCGACCCGAAACTCCGCTGCCGCCAGATCCTGCGCGGTCACATCGGCCGTCACATGCGGCGCATCGATCGTGCCTTGCAGCCGCGCCTGCAGCGTCGCACCCGACCACGTCACGTCTGGCACCAGTGTTGCGAACGCGCGCGAGTCCGCGACGGTGATATTCGCCGTAAGATCGCCTGCCTCGCTCAAGCCCAGCACACCCGATGCCGTGACGCTGCCGGCGGCGCTGCGCGCGGAGAATTCCGTAACTTGGACGGTGCCGCCGCCGGGCTTGATCCCGAGCGTGCCCTTGGCATCAATGCCGCCATCAACAAGCGGACGGACATTCTGGGGCAGCAAAGAACCTGGAACGGCACGCAAATCGAACGCGATGGTGCGGACATCGCCTCCGCCAACCTTGGCCGTCATTTCCACCAGCGGTTGGCCGTCGAGCGTAGAACTCACGCGGCCCTGCCAAGCATCCAGCTGGCCCTCACCATTGAGCGTGACCCGCAAGTCGCTGCGTTGCGGCAGTCCCAGCAGGCGACCCAGCACGCCGCCTTGCGGTTCCTCCACGTCGGCCTTCAGTTTCAGAAAATCATCGTCTGGGCGATAGGCGACCTCGATGGTGGCGGTGCCGGTGTTGCCTTCAAGCTGTCGCACCTGCAGCGACGCGGTCACGCCATCGGCGATCTCCCCAAGCTGTGCCTGCGCCTCGAGCGACAGCGCAGCCGGCTCGCCCAGGATCGGCGACGCCAAGGCCACGCGATCGACCGACAGCCGGCGCAGATCGATGGTGATCGGCAGCTCGGGGATCAGAGGGCCAGGATCGTCGGATTCTTGCATCTGCTCCGCCGCCGGTGCGCGCGCCACGTCGATGGTCCCCGCCGTCAGCGCGTCCACTTGCAGGCGGCCGGCCAGCAACGCTGACGGCGACCACGACAAAGAGACGCGATCGGCCGTTGCCCAGACGCCGTCGCGATCCGACAGTCGAAGACCGACCAGCTGCATGTCGAACGGCACCAGCCCTTCGATCGCGTCGAGATGAACCTCGGTCGAGCTGCCTGCCGTCGCGTCGGCAATCTGCTCCCGCACCTGAGAACGCGCATATCCGGTCTGCAGCAGGGCAAACAGCCCTGCCACCAGCGCCAGCAGGACGCCGACGACCGACAGGCCGATGGTGAGCGCTATGCGATATCGCCGGCGCATCAGAAGGCCTGCCCGATGCTGATGTAGAAGGCCACTGGATCGTCGTCCTCGCGCGGATTGAGCGGCACGGCAACGTCGGCACGGATCGGGCCGATTGTCGAATAATAGCGGAGGCCAAGGCCGGCTGCGTATTGCAGCTTCTCGTCGAAGCTGGGATAGGTGTCTTCCGTCACCGTGCCGGCATCGAAGAACGGCACGATACCGTAATCGTCGAGGAACCGATAGCGCAGCTCGATGCTGGCTTCCACCAGGCTGCGCCCGCCGGTCGGATCGCCGTCCTCGTCCTCCGGACTGATGGAGCGGAACTCGTAGCCGCGGACCGATCCGCCGCCGCCGGCATAGAGCAGCCGATCGGCGGGCAGCTCATCGACCGAACCGCCGAACACGCTGGCGACGGAAAGACGGCCCGCCAGCACCAGGTTGCCTGCGCCGGAGAGATCGAGATAGGAGCTGCCGGTGGCGCGCGTCTGGAACACGTCCTGGCTCGATCCGATGAATTCCGGAAAGGCGGATCCGGTCAAATTGAGCCGCACGCCTTTGGTCGGGTTCAGCAGATCGTCGCTGGTGTCGTACTTGACCCCGCCGGTCGGGCCGAACAGCTCGAAGTTGCGGCTCACGCCGTCTCGGGTGATTTCCGAGATCTCCGCTTCGCCGCCGAAGCTGACGCTGAGCGTATCCGTGAGCCGGCGATCGAGGCCGAGCAGAAAGGTCGCAGCCCTCTTGTCGAAGGTCTCGCGGTCGTATTCCTGCACCAGCGCCAGATTGCTGTGCAGGTCCTGGCGCTGGGTGAAGACGTCCGGTTTGAGAAAATCGACGGTGACCCCGTAGTTGATCTCCGACCACTCATTCTCGCCGACGCCCGAAGCGTCGGCATCGAGGCGCAGCTGCTCCGCGTGGCCGAACAGATTGCGATGACCCCAATAAGCCTTGACGCCCCCGCCGTCGTTGGTCGAGTAGTTGGCGCCGAAGCCGATGAAACGGCGGTCGCGCTCGACCACCTCGATATCGACCGGCAGCCGGCCGTCGTCGTCGACCTTTTCGGCGGGCCTCACCTTCACCGATTCGAACACGCCGATGGACCGAAGATCGTCGCGCAGCTTGGCGACTTCGCTCGGCGCGTATGGCTTGTCCTTGAACTTGGCGAGGCGGCGGTCGACGAAATCGGCATCGACACGATCGAGCCCTGTGACCCGGAGGTCGCCGATGGTGGCCGGCGATCCAGGCTCGACGACATACTGCACCGCGAGGGTGCGGTCCTTGTGGTCCACCGTCGCCGGCTCGAGCTTGATCGTGGCGAACGGATAGCCCTCCGCCAGCACGGCATTCAATAGCCGGTCCTGCTCGGCCATGATGTCGGCGGCGCGCGCCGGCGCTTTCGGCGCGAGCTTGGGTTGCAGTTTGCTCGGCAGCGCATCGGCGCCGGCTACGCGCACCTCACGCAGGTGATAGAGCTCGCCTGGATGCAGTTCGATCGTGACCGGAACCTTGGTCTTCGCGTCGGGCTCCACATCGGTGGCGGCGGGTTCGTCCACCGATTTGCCGGCGATCCGAATGGTCACGTCGCCGTCATAGTAACCCGACGAGCGCAGCGCCTTCTCGATCCTCAGCTTATCCTCCTGCGCGCGGCGGTAAAGCCCATAGAAATCGTCAGGCGGCTTCGCCTCCAGCTCGATCAACAGGGAGCTGGCCTTTGCCGCTTCTTCCAGGATCTTGTCCTCAACCGGCGCGAGTTCCGTCTTGTATTCGAGGGCGAAGCTTTGGCTGGCCGGCAGCGAGAGCAGAAAGACGAGGATCAGAATCCGGAGACGCGGTGCCGCTCCGTATGGCGGAAGCACTTTCATAGAGGCAAGTAATCAGAAATGTTCGCGCAGGTCGATGCACCCCACGCGGCACACAGGAAAGTCACAGAATAGGCGTGGAATCAGCCGCCTTCGAGATAGCGCTGCACTTCAGCAGCGCTGACCGCACGCCTTAGGGCGGTATCCTCGGCCTCGCAGATCATCGCGAAATGCTCGACGAAAGCCGTGCCGAACAGGCGCTTGGCGGTCTCGCTGGCACGGAACCGGCGCGTGGCCTCGAGCAGGTCGGTGGGCAAGCGCGGCGCGTTGGCCGGAATCTCGTTCGGCCCGCCGGCGCCGATGGGCTCATCCTTGAGCGGCAGGCGCCGCTCCAGTCCATCCAACCCGGCGCCCAGCATCAGGGCTAGCGCCAGATAGACATTGACGTCACCGCCCGGCAGCCGCAGCTCCAGCCGCGTCGCTTCCTCGGTCTCCGCGGCGGTGCGCACGGCGGCGGCATAGTTATACGGCGCCCAGCTGACGGTCTTCGGCGCCCAGCTGCCCGGCGCGAAGCGGCGATAGGCATTGACGGTGTGAGCGCACATCGGGAAGGCCTGCGGCACCACATCGATGATGCCAGCGAGGAAGGATTGCGCCGCCTTGCTGAGGCCATGCTGCTGTGCGCGGTCGGCGAAGACGTTCTTGCCGGACTGCCGCTCGCGCAGAGAGAGGCACACATGACCACCGATGCCCGGGAAGCCCGCGCCCAGCAGCGGCATGAAGGACGCCGTCAGCCCGCGTTGGCGGCAGAATGCCTTGGTGAACATGCGGAAGAAGGCGGCATCGTCGGCCGCGCGCATCGCAGGCTTGTGCCGCAGCGTAGCCTCGAGGCAGCCGGGGCCAAGCTCGACGCCGAGCGCGAACAGGTCGATGTCGGCGGCCCGCAGCAACGCTTCGAGGTCGGCGACGAAGCCGGCATGGGTCGCGGCTGTCTGCCCCGACCAGCATCGGTTGTCGGCCGCGAAATGGCTGAGATTGGCGAAGCCCTTTTCCCGCAGCGAGTCCGCCGTCTCGTTGAGCACGATGAACTCGAACTCGTAGGCAGCCAGCACGTCGAAGCCGGCTTCCCCCGCGCGCTCGATCTGCCGCGCCAGCAAACGGCGCGGCATGATCTCCGCCTGCGGCCCCGAATAGTCCGCCACCAAGGCGGCAGCGCGCGGCTCGAACGGATACGGCCGGATGGACTCCGGATCGTAGACGATCGGCTCGCTGCCATAAGGCCCGGGCGCCAGGATCGATTCCGCGGAATCCCATTTCGGCAGCACATTCGCGAACACGGCGCTGTCGGCGCCGCTCAAGAGATCGGCGCGCCGCAACCGGCGTTCGCGGAACATGGTCGCAAAGTCGAACAGCCCGACATGCACGATGTCGGCGTCCAGTCGGTCCAGTTCCTTGGCGATGCGCGCGGAAACTTCGCTCACTTCAGTCACATGTCGCTCCCCTGAGGCGTCAGGGGAGCAATACTGCATCAAGCGGAGGCTTACCGGTAGCCGGTCGTGTCCGCCGGCTTGCCGGCGTCCTGCACCTCTGTCACGTAGCGCCAGGCATCGGGGCGGGAGCCGTCGAGGTCGGTGAAGTCGTAGACCTGTGCCAGCTGGCCGCTGGAGAGCGACTGGCCGTTCCAGCGTGCGCGGTCGGGATCGGCGGCCAGCGCAGCGATGGCGCGCCCGACGAAGCGCGGCGTCTCCGAGATCGCGAAATGCGGGATGCGCTGGGTGGCGTCGCGCCAGTTCTCCTCTTTGACCCCGAACGCTTCCAGCATCATCTCGGAGCGCAGCCAGCCGGGCGTGATGCAGACCGAGGTTGCGCCGTGCGGCGCCAGGTCCTTGGCATGTGCCCAGGCCATGCGGTTTACGGACACCTTGGCGAGATCGTAGAACGGATTGATGCGGTAATGGGTTGCATTGTAATCGTCGGTGCCGTCCGTCACCTCGACCAACAGCCCGCCCGGCCGTTCGATCAGCAGCGGCAAGGCGAAGTGCGTGGTGATGAGATGCGTGCGCACACCGAGGTCGAGCAGACGCAGGCCGTTCTCGAGATTGTGGCCCCAGACCGGCTTGTTCCACTCCTTGAGCGTCTCGCCGCCCCACACGTCGTTGACGAGGATGTCGAGGCGCCCATGCTCCGCGCGAATGCGCGCGACCAGCCTCTCGACCTGTTCCGCGACCAGGTGATCGACCTGGATTGCGATGCCTTTGCCGCCGGCCTGCGACACCAGCGCCGCCGTTTCCTCAATGGTCTCGGCGCGCTTGTATTCGGATTGCTGCGTGCGCGTGGTGCGTCCGGTGACGTAGACGATGGCGCCGGCCGCGCCCAGCTCGACCGCGATACCGCGGCCGGCGCCGCGCGTTGCACCGGCGACCAGGGCGACTTTTCCTTGCAGCGACATGAATACCTCCATTCCTGAATTGACGAATGCGCCCTCGGTCCGGGTAATATATAAACGATCGTTCGGTTATTCAATATATAAATGACCGTTCGGTTATAAAAAGGAGAGCGGATGCCCCGGTCAAAGATCTTGCCCGACAGCGCGGTTCTGAAGGCGGCCTACGCGCTGGTGCACCAGCGCGGGCCGGACGCCCTCACCTTTGCCACCCTGGCGCAGGCCTGCGGGTTGTCGGCGTCGACCCTGGTGCAGCGCTTCAAGAGCAAGGCCGACCTCATCCGGAGCACCTTGTCTTACGCCTGGGACGGACTGGATGAGAAGACGGCAGCGTTCTCAGCGAAGGTGCCGAAGACACCGGCCGGCGCGGTCCAGCTGCTCACCATGCTCTCGAAAGACTATGGCGAGATCGAAGCCTACGCGGATGCGCTGCTGATCCTGCGCGAGGATTTACGGGATCCGGCGTTGCGGGCGCGCGGCGCGACGTGGAAGGCGGTGCTGACGCGCGCGCTCGAGGAGTGCTTCGCGGCAGAGGCGCAGGCGCCGCAAGGTATCGGCCTGCTCATGGCGTCGCAGTGGCAGGGTTCGCTGCTGTGGTGGAGCTTCGATCCGAAGGGCCGGGTGGAGCAGTATGTCGAGGATAATCTGGAGAGATTCGTGGCGGCGATCGTCGGCGCCCGGCAACCGGTTCGCAAGACCGCGTCGAAAGGCAGACGGGCATGATGCGCGCGCTTGCGATCCGGGCACGGTTTGAGGAAAATCGCCGCTCCATTGGTTGAGGTCATGATGCGACATTCGACAACGCTGGAAGATCAACCACGGCGGTTCAATCCGCTTCGGACCTGGACGCTGTGCGCGATGCCGTGGCTCGCCTTGGTCACGGGACTGTCGGTCTACGACCACCAGCGTGCCATTGGCGTCATGGCGCAATCCGAGGCGCCGGAGAGCATTGCCGCCTTCGCGCTGCAATGGCTGATCGCGGCGATCGCCTATACCGGCGAGGCCATCGCGTTTTACGGCCTGCTGCCGCTCGGCATCGCCTTCGTTCTGTTCGTGCTGTTCCTGCCCTGGGCGATTCCCTGGGCGCAGGGCGGCGACTACGAGGACTGAGCGAAGCGCTCGCGATAGGCTTGCGGCGATGCGCCGAGGTGGCGCAGGAAGCTGCGGCGCATGGTTTCCTCCGACCCGAAGCCGCAGCGCTGCGCGGCGCGCTTGACCGGCAGGCCGCCTTCGAGCGCGCGGCGCGCCGCCTCCACCCGCAGCTGTTCCACCGCGCGCGCCGGCGTCGTGCCGGTGGCTTGGCGATAGTGGCGCACGAAGCTGCGCTCGCTCATGCCGCTGGCGTCCGCCAGCGCCTCGACCGAGAGGTCGGCGGTCAAGTGGTCCGCGATCCAGGCATGCAGGCGTTCGAACTTGCCGTTGCCGTGCTGCAAGGCGAGCGCGGCGCTGAACTGCGCTTGGCCGCCCGGCCGTTTCAGGAACACCACCAGCTGGCGCGCCACAGCCAGCGCGAGCTCGTGGCCTTGGTCCTCCTCCACCAGCGCCAGCGCAAGGTCGATGCCGGCGGTGATGCCGGCCGACGTCCACACTTTGCCGTCCTGGACGAAGATCGGGTCGGGCTCCAGCTTCACCTTGGGGAAGCGCTGGGCGAACTCGCCGCAGCGACTCCAGTGAGTCGCGGCCCGCCGCCCGTCGAGCAGACCCGCAGTCGCCAGCAGGAAGGCGCCGCTGCACACCGATGCGACGCGACGCGCGTTATTCGCGCGCGCCTTGATCCAGCCGATCAGCCGCTTGTCCTGGCAGGCGGGGTGCACGCCCCAGCCGCCCGCCACGATCAGCGTGTCCACCGCGACGCGCGGCGCCGGCAGCGGCTGGGTCGCGAGGCCGAGGCCGGCGGATGACAACGTGAGCCCCCCATCCGCGACCGCCGCAGGGTCATAGAGCGCGGGGCGGCCGGCCATGCGCGCCAGATCGTTGGCGGTGGCGAACACCTGCAGCGGCCCGGCGACGTCGAGCAGCTGGACATCCGGGAAGGCCAGCACTTCGATGCGGCGCGGCCTTGGCGTAAAACGAGGGGTCTTTGGCATGTCCGCCAAATGGTGATGCGCTAGGATCGTCTCGTCAAGGGGAGGAATTCATGGCACTTCAGATCGGCATTCTCGTGTTTCCCGGTGTCCAGCAACTGGACCTGACCGGGCCCTATGAAGTCTTTGCGTCGCTGCCGGAAGCGAAGGTCCATTTGATCTGGAAGGATCGCGCGCCGATCAATTCGGCCACCGGCCTGGTGCTCGGCCCCACCATGACTTTCAGCGAGTGCCCCGCGCTGGACGTGATCTGCGTGCCGGGCGGCGGCGGCGTGAACGCATTGCTGCAGGATGCGGAGGTGCTGAGCTTCCTGCGCGCCCAGGCCGCACGGGCACGCTATGTCACCTCGGTCTGTACGGGCTCGCTTGTCCTTGGCGCCGCGGGCCTGCTCAAGGGCCGCAAGGCGACGACGCACTGGCTCTCGCACGACTTCCTGGAAAAGTTTGGCGCCATTCCGGTCCATGGCCGCGTGGTGCGCGACGGCAACCTGATCACCGCGGGCGGCGTGACGGCTGGCATCGATTTCGGACTGGCGGTCGTCGCCGAGCTGGTCGGCCGGGCGGAAGCGGAAGCGATCCAGCTTGGGCTGGAATATGCGCCGGAGCCGCCCTTCACCGCCGGAACACCGGAAGAAGCACCGGCCGCGGTGCTGGCAACCGTGCGCGAGCGCCTGGCCGGCACCAGGAAGGCGCGCGAAGCCATTGTCAACCAGCTGACCGCATCCGGATTCGCCGCCTAGTGGCAATGCGGCCTCCAACCGATCGGTGCCTCGCGACGGTGGCATCGATCGCCATGCTTCAGTCAACCATCCTCAGCAAATTCGCGCGGCTTGCCATTTGATACCGTGGCAATAGAATCCGCCTGTCCTTCGCTCGCATGGAGGATGCGGTCGCCAAACCGACCGCGATCCCTTCGCTTGGCGAAACATCCCTCAACGAAGAGGCGGTATCTTGCAAACCGATCTGCGCGACACGGAGCTGTTCAAGCGCGTTCGACAGGCGGATGCGGACTGGCTTCGGCCAGGGGCCGGCCAGCCGTCGGACCTCTACGACCTTGCGCTTTCGCCCGATGGCCGCACCATCGCCGGCAGCGGCGTGATCGCGGAGGTCCTGGAGGGAACTCTACCGCAGCGCATTTTCTTGCTTGATGTCGCGAGCGGTGCGCTGCGCATGGTGTCCTCCGGACCCGGCACCGACGTAGCACCCAAATGGTCGCCGGACGGGCGCACGCTCGCTTATCTCTCGGATCGCCATGAGCCAGGCGTCAGCCAGCTCTGCCTGCTCGACCTCGCTTCGCAGCGCGAGACGCCCGTGACCTTGAAAGAATTGTGGGTGGAGTACGCCCACTGGTCGCCCGATGGAAAATCGATCCTGATCGGCGGCGCGGAGCGGGGCGTGGACCTGTCAGGATTTCACGGCGGATACACATTCCAGACGTCGGACCCGGCGCTGCCCAGTTGGACTCCGCAGGTCGATGTCGGGGTAGACGACACCCAGTGGCGCAGTCTCTGGATCTACGATGTCGCTCGCGGCGCGCTCCGCCGTGTCACGTCCCATGGCCTCAATCCGTGGGAGGCGTGCTGGGCAGGCAACAATTCCATCGCCTGCATTGCGTCCGATAATCCGCTTGAGAATGATTGGTACAAGGCCAATGTCCGACTCATCGATCTGGCCGGCGGCACGGTGCGCATCGTCCATACGCCGAAGGATCAGGTCGGTTACCTCTCCGTCTCGCCCAGCGGCAATCAGCTTGCGCTCGTCGCCTCCTTCAGCAGCGACCGCGAATCGACGACCGGCGATCTGATGATCGTCTCGGTGAAGGACGGCACGGCACGGCGCGCGGACACTGAGAATGCCGACATCACCTTTACTGCCTGGCAAAGCGAAACCGATATCCTGATCGCCGGACTTCGAACCGCCGAAACGGTGCTGGGATTGTGCGATGCGGAGAGCGCGCACACGCGGATTCTGTGGGCCGGATCGGATACGACCCTGGGCGGCGATCGCTATTTTCCGTTCGTCAGCCCGGGTGCCACGCCGGGCGACTGCGCGCTTTCGATGGAGGGCTTCTTCACGCCTCAGACCGTAGCGTTGTTCCGCGGCGGTGAGATGACGAATGTGCGAGGCTTCGGCCCGAAGGGCGCCGAAGCGACGCTCGCTTCCCTCGGCCGCGCCGAGGACTACACCTGGACGGCGAAAGACGGCTGGGAAATTCATGGCTGGCTGCTGCGCCCCGTCGGCAAAGGTGGCCCACGCGCCGTCATCGTCGATGTTCACGGCGGCCCGGTCTGGTCCTGGCGCCCCGGTTGCGTCGGGCGCAGCGCGCTCTATGTCACGTTGCTGCGGGCCGGCTATGTGATCTTTCAACCCAACCCGCGCGGCAGCACCGGTCGCGGCCAGGATTTCGCGCGCGCCGTTGCCGGCGACATGGGCGGCGCGGACGCCCAGGATATCCTGAGCGGACTTGACCGGCTGGTCGCCGATGGCATCGTCGATCCGAAGCGCATCGGCATCACCGGCATATCCTATGGCGGGATCATGAGCGCCTGGATCATCACCCAGGACACGCGCTTTGCGGCTTCAGTCGTCGTCTCGCCCGTCACCGACTATGTCAGCGAGCAACTGACCAGCCACATCCCCGGTTTCTGCGAGAATTTCCTGCAGGACAAATACACCAATCCAGGCGGCGAGTATTTCAAGCGCAGCGCCATCATGTTCGCCGACCGCGTGAAGACCCCGACCTTAAATATCTGCGGCGCGCTGGATCGGAACTGCCCGGCCGTGCAGGCGATCGAGTTCCACCGCGCGCTGCTGCAAGCCGGCGCGAAATCCGCGCTGGTTCACTACCCGAAGGAAGGTCACTGGGTGCAGAGCCGCCCGGCGAAATACGACTACGGGGCGCGGGTGATGTCCTGGTTCCAGGAACACATGCCGGCCAGCATCGGCTAAGGGCGTTCAGCGTCTCGCCAGCAGCGCTTCCACCTCGGCCAGGCGCGGCATCGATGGAGCCGTGCCGGGGCGCGTGACGGAGATACCGGCGACGGCGGAGCCGAAGCGCCCAGCTTCCACCGGCTCGGCGCCGCGCGCGATCGCCGCGGCAAAACCGCCGACGAAGGCATCGCCGGCGCCGGTGGTTTCCACTACCGGGCCCGCCGAGAAAGCCGGAATCTCGATGGAACGATCGCGACTGTGGAACAGGGCGCCGCGTCCGCCGAGCGTGATCAGGGCGGTGCGCACGCCTTTTGCCAGCAAGGCATCGCCGACGCGCTGCGCATCCGCCAGCGTCGCGACCGGCAGACCGGTCAGGGCCGCGGCCTCGGTCTCGTTCGGCACGATGTAGTCGCAGAAAGGATAGATCGAATCCGGAATCGGCACAGCCGGCGCGGGATTGAAGATCGTCGTCACACCGGCGGCGCGCGCGATCTCCAGACCGCGCTGAGCCGCGGGGATCGGCTGCTCCAATTGTGTCACAAACACCTTCGCGCCGCGGATGGTATCGGTGGCCGCATCGACATCGGTGACCGAGATGGTGCCAGCGGCGCCGGGATAGACGATGATCGCATTCTCACCGCTGTCGTGATTGACGAAGATGAAAGCGCCGCCGGTGGCGTCGTCCGATTGAGCCGTGCGGGCGACGATGCCTTCGTCCTTCCAGGTCTTGAGGGCGATGTCGCCAAACGCATCGCGTCCCAGCTTGGAAATGATGGTCACCTTGGCGCCGAGCCGAGCCGCGGCCACTGATTGGTTGGAGCCCTTGCCGCCAGGTCCCATCTTGAAGCCAGAGCCGATGATGGTCTCGCCAATCTTCGGCAGCCGTCCGGCGCGGAACGCGAGGTCGGCGACGAAGATGCCAAGGATGGCCACTCCCTCCTGCGCGGCCATCCGGCTATTCCTTCGGCGGGATCACGCCCTTAGTGAAGATGAAACAGCCGTAGAACCGCGTCTCGGCGGTGGTGATGACGCAATAGGCCTTCTTGGCGTGTTCATAGAACGCCATGCGCTCGATCGAGCCCATCGGCCAGGGCTTGCCCTCAGCCTTGTCGATCTCCGCCTGCACTTCCTTCTGCACCGGCTGGATGTCCTTGGGATTGCCGACCACCTCCATGCGGTAGGTGGCGTGCTCGACGAAGCTGTCGAGCGGCATCACCGACAGGATGGCGCGCGCCGCCCGCGGGCAGGTGGCGTCGATGCGCAGCAGCTTGCCGAGCACGGTCTTTCGAGCAACCGACTCAGATGGAAAGTTGGTATCGCTCAGCACCAGCGTGTCGCCATGGCCCATGGCGCGCAGCGCATGGAGCACGTCCGCATTGAGCAGCGGGTCGAGATTCTTCAGCAAGGCTTGCCTCCCCTGATTTCCAGTTCCGCCTATCTTGGCTATTCGCCGTACGGAATCCAGATATTCTTCACCTGCGTGGCGTGGCGCAACAGGATTGGCCCTTCGGCCGCCGCCGGGTCGGTCCAGTCGGTCTCGAGGCCATGGTCGACCAGGGTGCGCTTCAGGTTGCCGACCGAGTGCCTTTCCGCGGTCGCCGAGGCAGTCTTTGACCCGAACACCCACAGGGCATCGACGTCATCGTGGTCGGCCAAGGTCTTGGTCAGGTCCTCGCGCGCACCGGTCACGATGTTGATGACGCCGGCCGGCAGGTCCGAGGTCTCCAGCACCTGGTAGAAATCGGTGGCGGCGAGCGGGTGGCGCTCGCTCGGCACCACCACCACGCGGTTGCCGACCGTGATCAGCGGCGCCACCAGGCTGATGAAGGAGAGCAAAGGCGCCTCGTCCGGGCACACCACGCCGGCGACGCCGATCGGCTCGTTCATCGCGAGCGCCACGCCGCGCAGCGGCGGCGAATGCACCGCGCCTTCGAACTTGTCGGCCCAGGCGCCGTAGCTGAACAGGCGGTTGATGGTCGCATCGACCTCGGCCTTCGCTTTGGCGGCGGACGCGCCGGTCATGGCGGAGATGCGGCCGGCAAACTCGGCACTGCGCGCGGAGAGGTTCTCGGCGATGTAATAGAGGATTTGCGCCCGGTTGTGCGTGGTAGCGCGCGACCAGGCCTCCGCACCGCGCGCGGCGGCGACGGCGTTGCGAATGTCCTTGCGATTGCCTTCGCCGACTTCGCCCACCAGCTTGCCGGCAGGCGAGACGATGACGCGCGAGTAGTTGCCGTCCGGCCGTGCCTGCTTGCCGCCGATGAACAGCTTGGCGGTACGGTCCAGCGTGGGCGCGTCGAAACCACCGGGCGCTGTCTGCAGATGCGGCTGCTCCACCACTTTGCGCGGCTTGCGGCCCACCCAGGGCTTGGGCTTCAGATACTCGTAGCAGCCTTCCCGCCCGCCCTCGCGGCCGAAGCCGGACTCGCGGTAGCCGCCGAAGCCGACCGCCGCATCGAACAGGTTGGTGGCATTGATCCACACCACGCCGGCCTGCAGCTTGGGCGCGACGTCGAGGGCAAGGCCGATGGTCTCGCTCCACACGCTGGCGGCGAGGCCGTAACGTGTGTTGTTGGCAAGCGCGATCGCTTCGTCCGGGGTGCGGAAGGTCATGGCGACGATCACGGGGCCGAAGATCTCTTCCTGCATGACAGTCGCGGTCGGCTGCACGTCGCTGATCAGGGTCGGTGGGAAGAAGCAGCCTTCCTTGGGCAGCGCGAGATCGGGCTGGAAGACCGAGCCACCTTCGGAGATGCCGGTCTGCACCAGCGACCGGATGCGCTTCAGCTGGACCGGCGCCACGATCGCGCCCATGTCGATCGCCTTGTCGAGCGGATGGCCCACCCGCAGCCTGGTCATGCGGCGCTTGAGGCGCGCGAGGAAGTCTTCGGCGATGCCTTCCTGCAGCAGCAGGCGCGAGCCGGCGCAGCACACCTGGCCCTGGTTGAGCCAGATGCCGTCCACCACGCCCTCGACCGCGCCGTCGAGATCGGCATCGTCGAAAATGATGAAGGGCGACTTGCCGCCGAGCTCGAGAGTCAAGGTCTTGCCGGAACCCGCGGTCTTGCCGCGGATCAGGCGACCCACCTCGGTCGAGCCGGTGAAGGCGATCTTGTTGACGTCGGGATGATCGACCAGCGCGGCGCCCGTCGGGCCTTCGCCAGTGACCACATTGAGCACGCCGGCAGGCAAGCCGGCCTGCGCCGCGATCTCAGCGAACAGCAGCGCGGTGAGCGAGGTGAATTCCGCCGGCTTCAGCACCACGGTGTTGCCGAGCGCCAGTGCCGGCGCCAGCTTCCACGCCAGCATCAGCAGCGGGAAATTCCAGGGAATGACTTGGCCGACCACGCCGACCGGCACGTGGTCGGCGAATTCGCGCTCCTGCAGCTGCGCCCAGCCGGCGTGGTGATAGAAGTGCCGCGCCACCAGCGGAATATCGATGTCGCGCGATTCGCGTACCGGCTTGCCGCCGTCGAGGGATTCGAGCACGGCGAACAGGCGGCCGTGCCGCTGTACCGCGCGCGCCAGGGCATAGAGATGACGCGCCCGCGCCGGACCGCCGATCTTCGCCCACTTGTCCTGCGCCTTGCGTGCGGCCGCGACCGCGGCGTCGATATCCGCGGCGTTGCCATTGGCGATGCGCGCGAGCTTGTTGCCGGTCGCCGGATCCATGCTGTCGACATAGGTGCCGGAGTTCGGCTTCACAAAGGCGCCGTCGATGAAGTGGCCGAAGGTGGAGTCGTGGCGCTTGAGCCAAGCGCGCACCTCGGTGTCGGCTTCCGGCGCCGGGCCGTAGTTCATCTCGTCGAAGTAACGGGCTACGGTCATGGCGATCATCCCACCGGGTGGCGGTTGTAGGCCGAATAGCGGCCGGTCACGTGATGCTCGAGCTGGCGCTCGATGTCGGCCAGCAGGCTGGAGGCGCCGACGCGGAAGTACTCCGGCTCCAGCCACTCGCGGCCCAGCTCTTCCTTCATCACGAACTGATAGTTCAGCACGTCCTTGGCGGCTGAAATGCCGCCGGCCGGCTTGTAGCCGACCATGAAGCCGGTGCGCTCGTGATAGGCGCGGATCATGCGCACCATGATGAGCGTGACGAGGAGCGTGGCGTTCACGCTTTCCTTGCCGGTAGAGGTCTTGATGAAGTCGGCGCCCGCCATCATGCAGACCAGCGAGGCGCGCGCCACGTTGCGCATCGTCTTCAAGTCGCCGGTGGCGAGGATTGCCTTCACATGGGCATCGCCGCAGCCCTGGCGGAAGTCGCGCATCTCGTCATACAGCGCCTGCCAGTTGCCGGTCAGCACATGCTCGCGCGTGATGACGATGTCGATCTCCTTGGCGCCGTCGCGTACCGAGGCTTCGATCTCCTTCAGCTTCACATCGTGCGGCACCAAGCCGGCGGGGAACCCTGTCGACACGGCTGCGACCGGAATGCCGCTGCCCTCCAGTGCGTCGACCGCGGTCTTGACGAAGCGGTGATAGACGCAGATCGCGCCGGTGGTGATGGGCCGGTCGGCCATGCCGAGCGCTTCCAGGATGTCGCGACGGATCGGCGACTTCGCCTTTGCGCACAGCCGCCGTACGCGGCCTTCGGTGTCATCGCCGTTGAGCGTGGTGAGGTCGATGCAGGTGACGGCCTTCAACAGCCAGGCGGCCTGCGCGTCCTTCTTGACCGCGCGGCGGCCGGGCAAGGTTGCGACGCGCCGCTCCGCCGCCGACAGGTTGACGCGCACGTCGCGCACCCAGCCGAGGTCGAGCTTGCAGGCTTCGTTGCGCGCCGGCGCGTTGCGGCCAGCCTCCGGACGAAGGGGAGCGATCTTCAATTCCGCCATGCTGATCTCCCGGGCGAACGTTGGACCGACGCGGAGCGATGTCGTTCCGCGCGATCATAGGCCTGCCACGGCGGCTGGCCACCGTTCAGAATGTTAATTATATCACAGAATGTTAGGATTATTACATTCTATTTTAAACGCGTCGGAACAAGATGTTACGGCCGCTGGTCGGTGCTCGGTTTCTCCCAGAGGTTGATGCCGAGGTCGATTGCGTGCTTGTCGATCTCCGCCAGCTCAGCCGCGCTGAAATCGAGCTTCTTGAGCGCGCCGACATTCTCCTTGATCTGCTCCGCGCTGCTGGCGCCGAGCAGGGCCGAGGTGACGCGCGGATCGCGCAGGGTCCAGGCGAGCGCCATCTGCGCCAGGCTTTGGCCGCGTTTCTTGGCGATCTCGTTCAGCGCCTTCACGTGCGCGAGATTCTCCGGCTTCAGGTGATCCTTCTTCAGCGAGCCGCCGCCGGGACGGTTGATGCGCGCCTCGACCGGGACACCGCCGAGATACTTCTCCGACAACATGCCCTGCGCCAGCACGGAGAAGGCGATGCAGCCCATGCCGGTCTCGGCAAGCGCACCGAGGAGATTGTGCTCCTTCTCCTCGATCCAGCGATTGAACATGTTGTAGGCCGGCTGATGGATCAGGCAGCGCACCCCCATGTCCTTCAGCAGCTTCGCCCCCTCGCGCGTCTTGCCCGGCGAGTATGACGAGAGGCCGACATAGAGCGCCTTGCCCTGCTGCACGGCGGTCGCCAGCGCGCCCATGGTCTCCTCGAGCGGCGTGTCGGGATCGAAACGGTGCGAATAGAAGATGTCGACATAGTCCAGGCCAAGCCGCTGCAGGCTCTGGTCGAGGCTTGCCAGTACATACTTGCGGCCGCCGCCGCCCTGTCCGTATGGACCCGGCCACATGTCCCAGCCGGCCTTGGAGGAGATGAGCAGTTCGTCGCGGTAGGGCTTTAGGTCTTCGCGCATCAGGCGGCCGAAATTGATCTCCGCGCTGCCCGCAGGCGGACCGTAATTGTTGGCGAGGTCGAAATGGGTGATGCCGAGATCGAAGGCGGTGATGACCATCTCGCGCTGGACGGCATAGGGCGTGGAATTGCCGAAATTGTGCCACAGGCCGAGGGTGAGGGCCGGCAATTTGAGGCCGCTCTGACCGCAAAAGCGGTATTGCATCATCTCGTAGCGCTGCACGTGGGCGGTGTAGGTCATGGCGGCGGTCCTCATCCGGTGAAGTGCATAGAAGTAGCGGCCAAAGGCTGCTAAGAGCAACCGCGAACAGATCAGGGATATGGGGATTTTCCGCCCGGAATCGGTTGCGGTTTTCCTACCGCCATCTACTGTTAGCTAACACGAAAAAACGAGCGACAAGGGGAGCATATGAAGGTCATCATCACCGGCGGCGCCGGCTTCCTGGGGCTTCAACTGGCACGGCGGCTGACCGCGCTCGGCTCCCTCACCGGCCCCTCGGGCAAGCCGGAGAAGATCGACGAGCTGCTGCTGTTCGACGTGGTGACGCCGCCGGCGCGACCCGCCGGTCTCGATGACCGCGCCAAGTTCGTCGCCGGCGAGATTGCCGACAGGGCGACCGTGAAAAAGCTGTTCGACCGGCCGGACCTGTCGGTGTTCCACCTCGCCTCGGTGGTGAGCGGCGGCGGCGAGCTGGATTTCGACCTTGCCATGCGGGTCAATCTAGACGGCAACCTGCATGTGCTGGAATCGGCGCGGGCGCTGGGCTCCAAGCCGCGCGTGGTGTTCGCCAGCTCGATCGCGGTGTTCGGCGGCAAGGCGATGCCGAAGCACGTCGGCGACGCCACCAAGCAGGTGCCGCAGACCACCTATGGCATGACCAAGGCGATCGGCGAGCTGCTGGTCAACGACTATACCCGCAAGGGCTACATCGACGGCCGCTCGGCGCGCCTACCGACCGTCATCATCCGGCCCGGCAAGCCGAACAAGGCGGCGTCGAGCTTCGCCAGCGGCGTGTTCCGCGAGCCGCTGAACGGCGTCGAATGCGTGCTTCCGGTCGGCACCGACGCCGTGATGCCGCTCGCCGGCTACCGCACCATCGTCGAAGGCTTCCTCAAGCTGCACGAGGCGGACGGTGCGAAGCTTGGCGAGGACCGCGCGGTCAGCCTGCCATCGCTCGACGTGACGGTCGCGGACATGATCGCAGCGTTGAAGCGCGTCGCCGGCAACCGCAAGCTCGGCGAGATCCGCGTGGAGAAGGACCCGGTGATCGAGCGCATCGTCGCTGGCTGGCCGATCGGCACCACGTTTGAGCGCGCGCTCAGTTTGGGCCTGCCGAAGGATCCGGACCTGGATTCGATCGTGCGGGCGTATATCGAGGACTTCCTGCCGCGGTAGCGCGCCACCCCACCTTCCCTCTCACCGTCATGGCAAGGCTTGGCCTTGCCATCCATGAGTTTCAATGGGCCGAACCTGATGCTCCAGGCAAACTCGTGGATCCCAAGGATGAGTCCTTCAATTACGGATTCGGAAACCGCTTCCGCAAGTCTGCCACTTGCTCCGGGGTCAAATAGCGTGTCGGACGGCCATGCAGCAGCAAGTAGAGCCGCGCCGTCTCTTCAAGTTCCTCGATCGCGTTAACGGCTGCGCTGAGCGACGAGCCGGCGACCACCGGGCCGTGGTTGGCGAGCAGCACGGCAGAGTGCTGAGCCGCCACCTTGCCGACCGCTTCGCCCAACGTCGGATCGCCGGGCGCGTAATAGGGAATGAGCGGCAGCTTGCCGACGCGCATCACGTAGTAGGCGGTGATCGGCGGCAGTACATCTTCCGGATTGATGCCGTCGAGGCAGGACACCGCGACCGAGTGCGTCGAATGCAGATGCACCACGGCGCCGGCGCTGGACCGTTCACGATACATCGCGAGATGCAGGAAGCTCTCCTTGGTCGGCGCATCGCCGGCGACGTGCTTGCCGGATGAATCGAGCTTCGAAAGCTTCGCCGGATCGAGTGCGCCGAGCGGGACGTTGGTCGGCGACATCAGCCAGCCGTCGCCGGTCTTGACGCTGATGTTGCCGGAACTGCCGAAAGTCAGGCGGCGCTCGAACATCGACTTACCGGTGGCAACCAGCGAGTCTCGTGCGTCGGTCATCGCAGCTTCTCGATCGCTTTCAGGAAGAAATCCTCGGCGCCAAAGTTGCCCGATTTCAGCGCCAGCGCAAGCTGAGGATCGCCCAGCGACACCGTCGCCGGGATGCCCGGATCGATCTGCGGCCCGATGCGCAACGCACGCACGCCGAGCGCCTGCACAACCGCGCCTGAGCTTTCACCGCCGGCGATCACGAGGCGGCGCACGCCTTCCTTCACCAGGCCTTGGGCCAAGGTCGCAAGCGCGTGTTCGACCACCGCACCAGCGCGCTCGCGGCCGAGCTTCGCCTGCACGACCTTCACCACTTCCGGCGGCGCGCTGGCGTAGATCAGGACCGGTCCAGCCTTCAGATTGGCGATCGCCCAGGCCATGGCGTCGGCCATCGCCGCCTCGCCGCGCTCCGCCAAGGTCAATGGATCGAGCATCAAGGACGGATGCTTTGCGCGCATGCGTGTCACCTGCGCCAGCGTCGCGGTCGAGCAGGAACCGGAAAGCACGGCGACCGCGCCGCCCACACTGGGCAGATCGCCTTCGGCCGGTCGCGTCGCCAGCAGGCCGGCACGCCGGAAGTTGCCCGGCAGTCCGATGGCCGCGCCGGAGCCGCCGGTTGCCAGCGCGAGATCGGCGCAGGCGGCGCCGAGACAGCGCAAATCCTCGTCCTCGATCGCGTCGACCACGGCGTAGGCGATGTCGCGGTGGCGCAGCTTGTCGAAAGCCGCGCGGATCGCCGCCGTTCCCTGCCGCACCGTCGCATAGGGCACGAGGCCGACCGCCGACTTGGTCTGGCGGCCCAGCACGCGCACCAGGTTGGCGTCGGTCATCGGCGTCAGCGGGTGATTGCGCATCGAGGAGTCGGACAGCAGCACATCGCCGACGAACAGGTGGCCGTTGTAGATGGTGCGCCCGGTCTCCGGAAAGGCAGGGCACACAGTTGCGAAATCCGCGCCAAGCTCCGCACGCAAGGCATCGGCGACCGGGCCGATATTGCCCTGGTCCGTGGAATCGAAGGTCGAGCAGTATTTGAAGTAGATCTGCCGCGCGCCGGCTTGGCGCAGCCAGCGGCAGGAAGCGACCGACTGCGCGACCGCCTCGGCGACCGGCGCGGTGCGCGACTTGAGCGCGACCACGATCGCCTCGGCCTCCGCCGGAACCTCCAGGCCGTCGGGCACGCCGATCACCTGGATGGTGCGCATGCCGTTGCGCACCAGGGTGTTGGCGAGATCGGTGGCGCCCGTGAAGTCGTCGGCGATGCAGCCGAGGAGCAGTGCCATCAGACCGCGGCGATCCGTGCGACGGCGTAGGGCGCGAGCGCGACCGAGCCGACCTTCTTCAGCGCCTTGCCGCCCTTGTTGAGATAGCCGGCATCCCTGGTCGCGGCGACGAAGCTGCCTTCGTCGAGCACATGCAGCTGCGCGCCGCCGGTGAAGCCGGAGACCTTCGCGGTCTGCGTTTCGCCGGTGAGGTTGGCCAGCCACAGGGTCGCGCCGGACTTGCCGCGCACGGCGAGCGCCGCGACCTTGCCGGGCGCCGCCGACTTGGCCGCGATGACCTTGCTGCCGCTGGCGGCCGCGAGGCTGGCGACCACGTGATACAGCGGATAGACCGAAGGCGCGCCCGCCTCATCGAAATAGGGCTGCGCATAGTTGGTACGGCGATAGATCATGCCGGCCGGCCCGGTGGCCGCGCCCAGCGTGATGGCGCTGAGACCGCCGCCCGCGAGTGCCGCGACATAACCCAGCGTCCATGCCGCGCCATAGAGGCCGCGCTGGCGCGGATCCATGTCGCTCAGGCAGACGCGACCATTGTTCGGGTTGGACGCTGTGGATGCGCCGTAAGGATTTAGCCGCGCCGGAATCGAGCTGGGGCCGATGCAATAGGCCTTGCCATTGATGAAGGCCTTTGCCGACTGCACCACGTAGGGCAGCGCCTCGAGCGTCTCCATGACCGAGACATCGTCTGCGGCATGCACGATCGGACAGGTGGTGTGCGTGACGAAATCCAGATTGTCGGTGGGCGGGCGCTTGCGGTTGAGCTCGGTGAAGAAGGCAAAGGTGCCGCCGCCGATCCGGACGCCTGGAAAGGCGGCGCGCGCCGCCCGATAGATCTCCGCCAGGGTCGGCCCGTCCGGGCCCTTGCTGCCGGGCAACACGCCGCGCAGATCCATCGCGGGCGAGACCGAGATGGCGGCGGGGATGAGGCCGTTTCGCTTCACCGCCTCGGCAATCGGCGCGAACTCGGTGGTCGGCGCCTGCGCGCCGGGCAGGATGATCTCCAGGATCACGTCGGCGTTGGTCGCCTTGCCCAGACGCTGATAGACACCGAGGGCGCCGGACAATCCGCCCCTGCGCCCGTCCGCCTCGCACACCAGGTGACGGGCGCCCGATTGCGCGATCAAAGAGGAACTGGCGAAGGCGGCATCCGCTTCGCCTTCCGGAACGGCGACGCCGATGGCGGGCAGCGTGCCGCCGGCCTTGCCGAGCGTGATGTCGACCGGCTTGGCGCGGCCCGCGGCCTTGGCGCGCGGCAGCTTGCCGGAGAAGGTGAGGCTGACCGACTGCTTGATCTCGACGCCCTTGCGCAGTGTGTAGGGCCAGGGCTCCGCCAGCGGCCGCACGTAGGTCTTGAAGGAGGAATCGGTCCAATTGCGGTGATCCTCCATCTCGAAGGTGTCGCCCTCCATGCGGCAGGTGACGAACACCCCGTCCGCTACCTTGTGGCGCAAGGATCGGATGCCATAGAAGGGCTGGACCGGATTGATGATGGCGGGGAACTTGTCTTTCACCTTGCGCTTGTCGACCTGTTCGACTTCGACCGGATAGCCGGCGACCCCGGTCAGCGGGTGCAGCACAATGAAACCGGTGCGGTTGGTGAGGAAATCGCTTTCGGGGAATGCGACCGCGTCGAACCGTAGCGCACCATCGGCGCCGCAGGAAATCTCCGCGCGATAGGTCAGCGAGCGCCTGGCATCCTTGCAGCGCGCGTCGTAGCTGACGCGGAAATCGTTCTTGCCCTGCTTGATCTTGAGATTGCTGATCTCCGGCGTGAAGGTGCCCCAGTTCTCGTCGCGCACCAGGAAGGCGATGGCGCGCAGCACCTCGGTCTCGCCCAGCTTGATGTAGCGCAGCGCGCCGTTGTCGAGCACCGCGGATAGGGCGCCGGCCTGCAGAGTCTTGACCTTCGGCTCGGGCACCTCGGTGCCGAACAGTTTGATGGCGCGTTTTGGCTGCTTGGCCATTCCCTTCCCCCTCAAATGACCCGGTTGGTTTCGGGATCGATCAGGACCGCGCGGTTCATGTCGACGTCGACATCGATCTGCTCGCCCGGCCGCTGCACGTCGTGCGATTCAAGTTCCGCCACGGTCGGCACGCCGCCGAGTGGGAATGTGATGTAGGCGCGCGAGCCGGTCGGTTGCACCAGCTCGACCGTGACGCCGAGGCGCAGGTGGCCCGGCCGATTGCTGCCGTTGGCGCGCGTGAGATGCTGCGGGCGGAGGCCCAGGACAATCGCACGTCCGTCGGACAAGCCGTCGCGCGCACGCGGCAGCGCGAGGCTGGTGCCGTCGCTGACCTTGACCGCCCAGCCGCCGGCGGATTGCGCCAGCTGCGCCGGGATGAAGTTCATCTGCGGCGAGCCCAGGAACCCGGCGACAAAGCGGGTCGCGGGGCGCTCATAGAGATCGAGCGGCGTGCCGACTTGCTCGATCTTGCCCTCGCGCAGCAGCACGATGCGGTCGGCCAGGGTCATCGCCTCGATCTGGTCGTGGGTCACGTAGATCATGGTGGTGCCCAGCTCCTGGTGCAGGCGCTTGATCTCGCTGCGCATCTCGTCGCGCAGCTGGGCGTCGAGGTTGCTCAAGGGCTCGTCGAACAGGAACAGGCGCGCGTTGCGCACGATCGCGCGGCCGATCGCGACGCGCTGGCGCTGGCCGCCGGACAGCTGGCGCGGCAGCCGGTCGAGCAGCTGGGTGATGCCGAGCATGTCGGCGGCGCGCTTGACGCGGGTCTCCACCTCGGCCTGCGGCGTCTTGCGGGCGCGCAGGCCGAAGGCGATGTTCTCGAACACGTTCATGTATGGGTAGAGCGCGTAATTCTGGAACACCATCGCGATGTCGCGATCGCGCGGGCGGACATAGTTCACGATCTTGCCGGCGATCTCGAGCGTGCCGCCGTCCGGCGTCTCCAGGCCCGCGATGGTGCGCAGCAACGTGGACTTGCCGCAACCCGAGGGGCCGACCAGCACGGTGAACTCGCCGGATGCGACCTCCAGGTCGATGCCGCGCACCGCCTGCACGCCGCCATAGTTCTTGTGGAGATTGGTGATCTTGAGATCGGCCATTTGCCCTGCCCTTACCCTTTGACCGCGCCCATGGAGATGCCGCGCACCAGGTAGCGCTGCAGCGTCGCCACGGTGAAGAACACCGGGATGGTGCCCAGCACCGACATGGCCGCGATCTTGGCCCAGAAATTCGATTGCCCGCCGAAATAATGCGTGACCTGCACGGTGTAGGTGATGACCTCGGTTCGCGTCAGCACCAGCGCGAACAGGAAGTCGTTCCACGCAAACACGAAAGTGAATACCGCGGTCGCGAACAGGCCCGAGCGCACCATCGGGAACACCACCTTCCACAGCACTTCCCAACGCGTGCAGCCGTCGACCAGCGCGCTTTCCTCCAGCTCCAGCGGCAGGTCCTCGATATAGCCGCGCATCATCCAGATCACGTACGGCAGGCTGAAGGCGGTATAGAGGATGATGAGGCCGTGAAAGGAATCCACCCAGCCGAAGAACACGTAGAGCAGGAAGATCGGGAACGCGATCGCGATCGGCGGCATCATGCGTTGCGAGATGATCCAGACCGCCAGATTCTCGCCGCCGGTCTTGAACCGAACCAAGCTGTAGGCGCAGATGGTGCCCAGCAGCATCGCGATGACCGTGCTGACGCCCGCCAGGATGAGGCTGTTCCACACCGTCTCGGCATCGCCGTCCTTGAACAGCACGCGGTAATTGGCGAACTGGATGCTCTCCGGATACCAGACCGGCGGAAAGGCGAAGATCTCGTCCGGTGTCTTGAACGAGATGATGAACAGCCAATAGACCGGGAAGATGAAGAACAGTGTGAGCGCGATCGCCACGATGTAACGGAGCGTCAGCTGGGTGCCGGGCCGGCGCAGGAAGGGAGCATGCGGTGTCATTTCGCGAGCCCCATGCGACGGATGGCCCAGGTGACGATCACCGTCAGCAGCGCGATCACCAGGAAGGCGATGGCGGCGGTATAGCTGGTCTCAAACTGCTGGAAGCCCTGGACATAGGTATAGACCGAGATCGACTCCGTCATGGTGCCCGGCCCGCCTTGGGTCAGCGCCCAGATCACATCGAAAATGCGCACCAGGTCGAGGCCGCGGATCAGGATGGCGATGGCCATGACCGGCCAGATCGAGGGCAGCACGATCTTGAAGAATGTGCGCCAGTAGCCGGCGCCGTCAATTTCCGCCGCCTCGGTCAGCGACTTGTCGACGTTGGACAGGGCCGCGAGCAGGATCAGGAACATGAACGGCGTCCACTGCCACACTTCGCAGATGAAGATCGACGGGTAGACGAGGTTGGGGTTGACGGTCCACAGGATGGTCATCGGCTCGCCCGCGAACCAGCCGATGATCTGGTTGACGGGGCCATAGCGGTTGTCGAACATCAGCCGCCAGGTGGCGCCCGCGACGATCGGCGATATCACGGTCGGCAGCACCAGCAGCGAGACGAAAATCTGCCGTCCCGGCATGCGCTCCAGGAACAGCTGCGCCATCAGCAGCCCGAGCACCAGCTCGAGCGGCAGCGCGATGATCGTGATGATGAAGGTGTGGAGCAGCGCCTGCCACAGGCGTGCATCCTTGAAGAGCTGCGCATAGTGGATGAAGCCCGCAAAGGAGGTGTCGACCTCCATCATGGTAATGTTCTGGAAGCTCACCACCAGTGAGTAGATCAGCGGGAACAGGCCGACCAGCAGCAGCAAGAAGATCGCTGGTACGATCAGCCAGTATTTGAAGAAGCGATCGGGCGCATGGCCGGCGGGTGTGGCGACGCCGCCCGCCCCAATCATTGTCGATGTTGCGCTTTCGCTCATGCCCGTGACGCGTCCCCCTGATGTCGCCGTCACCCCTGCGCCCCGCCCTGCGCGCGGCAGGACGGGGCGAGCGGTGTTAGGTGACTGCCGAACGCCCTATTGCGGATAGGCGCCCGACTTTGCAGCCCAAGCCTGATACACGGCCTTCTGCTTGTCGACCCCGATTTTCTCGGTGATCGCATCCCACTGGCCCGCGGCGTCATCGAGGATTGCCTTGGCGTCCTCGCCGGTCCACAGCCTGCTGATCGACTGGCGCAGAACCTCCTCGTACTTGTCGGTCTGCAGCAGTGACAGGTCGAGCAGGCCGGTCTTGGCGCCTTCGCCCAGCGTGGCGAGATAGTCCTTCGCATCCGGCCACTTGGACAGATATTCCGGGCTGGTGAATTGCGAATCCCGGAACGGATCGCGCAGCGCGTAGGGCAGCTGCACGCGCTGCATGCTCACTTCCTCGCTGTTCAGCCACTGGATGAACAGGTAGGCGGCGTCCTTGTTCTTGCTGGTCGAAGCGACCGACAGCGCGAAGCCGGCGGCGAGCTGCGGATGGCCTCCCGGCGGCAAGGCATAGCCGACCTTGCCGGCGATGGTCGATTTCGGCACCCAGCTCAGTACCTCCTCGTCGGTGCCGTAGCCGGCGGCCCAGCGGCCATAGGGCGGCCAGGAGATCGTCATCGCCGTCTGGCCCTGCAGGAAGGCGGCCAAGTTCTCGACGAAGCCGAACTGCTCGACTCCCGGCGGCATGAACTTGTTCTCGGCCCGCATGCCTTCGAACGTCTTCACGCCGATGTCGCTGTTGATGGTCGCCTTCATCGTTTCCGGATCGAAGAACTTGCCGCCTTCGTTGCGGAAGCGCTCCTGGAACATGAACATGCCGTAGGGCGGCTGGCGGAAGAAGGCCGCGCCGTACATCTTCGGCTGGTACTTGTCGGTCAGGAACTGGCCGATCTCGGCGAACTCTTTCCAGGTCTTGGGCGGGGCGAGGTCGTAGCCGAACTTGGCCTTGAACTCGTCCTTGTTCGCCTGCTCGCCGAAGATGTCCTTGCGATAGTAGAAGACGAAGACGTCGCCATCGTCGGGGAAGCCGTAGATCTTGCCATCGACCTTCATCTGGTTGTCGCGATAGGTCGGCGCGATGGTCTGCAGCTCGGCCGCATAGCCGTATTTCTCGACATAGGGGTCGAGCACTTCCAGCGCGCCGGCATTGGCGAGGTCGGGCATCCAGGCGGGCACGACGTTGAGCGCGTCATAGGCGCCGGTGCCGGCCCGATACTCCTGCATGATCTTGGTGAACATCTCGGCGATCGGCAGTTCCACCACCTTCACCTTGATGCCGGTCAGCTCTTCCCATTTCGGTCCCGAGAAGTTCAGTGGATCCAGGGCCTGCAGGCCTGCCTCCCAGGCGATGGTGATGGTCTGACCGCGGTATTTCTGCGCTTCCTTCACGGCGGTTTCCGCCGCGCTCTGTGCCATTGCGGCCGACGCCCACGAGATCGCCAACCCGGCGATGGCGCCCACCCATGACACTTTGTTGATCAGCCTCATGGTCTCTCTCCCGTTTGCGGCGATCGCGCGGCGGCGGTCGCCTTGTTATCCCCTTGCCGGCCGCCAGCGGCCCGCTCGGGATTCTTTTTTCAGCCGCCGAAGCGGCTGCGATAGGCGTCGAGCCGCGCCTTGAAGCGCGGTTGATCCACGACGGCGCGGTTGACCACGCCGCGCGGCACCCGGCCATGCTGGATGTCGAGCACGGCTTTCACGTCGGCCGCGCCGTTGCCGGCGAAGCACTGGTCAGTCCAGCACAAGGCGTGCGGCGCCAGGATCACATTGTCGAGCTTGAGGATCGGATCGTTCGGATCGGGCGGCTCGGACTCCAGCACGTCCAGGCCGGCGCCGGCGATGCGGCGCTCGGTCAAAACCTTGGTCAACGCCTTCTGATCGACGATCGGCCCGCGCGCGGTGTTGATGACATACGCGGTCGGCTTCATCAGCGCCAGCCGCTCGGCATTCACCAGATGCTTGGTCTCGGGCGTCAGCGGGCAATTCACGCACAGCACGTCGGCGCGGCGGAACACGTCCTCCATGCTGACCAGCTGGATGCCCAGTTCCGCCGCCACCGCCTTGTCGGCGAACGGATCGTGCGCGATGAACTTCATGTCGTATGGCTTGGCCATGCGGAACAGCTCGGCGCCGATGTTGCCGATGCCGATCGAACCGAGCGTGCGGCCAACCAGGCCGACGCCCATATGGTCGACGCGCTTGTTGAAGGTCTCGGGACCGCCGCGGGTCAGCTTGTCCTTGATCAACAGCTTGCCGGTCAGCGCCAGCATCAAGGTGATGATCGAGACCGCTACCGGCCGGCGCACGCCGTCGGGCGTGATGACCAAGGGAATGCCGGCCTCGGTGCAGGCCGGCACGTCGACATTGTCGTAGCCGACGCCGAAGCGCGCCACCACGGAGAGGCGACCATTGGGATGGATGCTCTCGCGCGCGAAGCGCGGCATCAGCAGGATCAGCGCGTCGAAATCGGCGATCTGGTCCGCGCGCACCGGATTGGATGCGTCGATATAGGCAACCTCGACGCCCGGCGCCTTGCGCAACGGCTCCACGTCGAAATCCGGGAAGGTCGGCGAGCCATCCGCCTTCTTGAAATCCCCCGACAATGCGACGCGGAACTTGTCAGCCATGGTGCCTCACCGTTTCTTGCAGCCGGCGCGGAGCAGCGCGACCGCCTCGGTCAGCGCATTCTGCAGGACCCACACATCGCCGGAATAACAGATGAAATCGAAGCCCCATTTGTAGAAATCGATGCCGGTCTCGACGTTTGGCACCAGGCGCCCAAGCGCCTTCTTGTGCTTGCGGCAAGCCGCGACCACCGTGTCGATCGCCTTGATGAATTTCGGATTGGTGAACTCGCCGGGAATGCCGAGCGAGACCGACAGATCGAAATGCCCGACCCACAGGCAATCGACGCCATCGACTGCCGCAATGGCATCGGCGTTCTTCACGCCCTCCGCCGTCTCGATCTGGCAGAACAAAGTGGTTTTCTGGTTCGCCGCGGCCAGCTTCTTCGGCACCGCGCCGCCGGTGTAGGCATCGTGCGCGACGCCGAGCGCCACGCCGCGCTTGCCCTCGGGGTGATACTTCATGCAGTCCAGGATCGCGCGCGCTTCCTTGGCGTTGCCCACCATCGGCAGCATGATGCCTTCGGCCCCCATGTCGCAGGCCCGCGCGATGTGGTGGTATTCCTTCGACGGCACGCGCACGATCGGCGCGATGCCGGCCGCCTCGAAATAACGGATGGCGCTCTTCACCGTCTCGAAGCCGAAGCCGGAATGCTCGAGGTCGAACAGCACGAACTCGCAGCCGGCGTTCTTCATGATGTGGCCGATGCCGGGCGTGGCGAACTCCACGATGAAGTGCCCGAGCTTCACCGTCCTGGTACGCGCCATCGCCTTCAAGCCCGCTTCAGCCATCATATCCTCCCCGTGATTTCTTATCGAAGACCGGCGATTTCAGGCCGCCGATCCCTCGCAAACCAGATCCAGTTCCGCAACCTTCTTGTCCACGACCAGCGCCGCGCTCGCCTCGTTGAAGGTCGCGAAATGCCTGGTCTTGAGATGCGCGCCGAACGCCGCGCGATCGTCGTAGATCTCGTACAGCACGATGCGGTCGGCCTCGCCCGGCGATTCCATCACGTCGAAGCGGCGGCAACCCGGCTCGTCGCGGCAGGAGGCGCGGGCGTTGTCGTCGATCAGGCGGCGGAACGAGGCTTTGGCGCCGGGCTTCAGCCGGAAATCGACCATGATGACGAAGCCCTTCATTCCCCGCCCCCCTTCACCCGCCAATACAGCTCGGCCACCTGATCAAGGTGCGCGCGGATCACGCGCTCGGCGGCGTCTGGATCGCGTGACGCGATCGCTTCGTAGATCTGCCGGTGGAACTCGTAGGCGACCTCGTTGGCGCCGGGATAGGTCAGCGTGACGTGGCGCTGCTCCACCAGCCATTCGGCGATGGCCGCGTGAATCGCCTCGAAGATCGGGTTGCCCGGAATGACCGCGAGGATGTGGTGGAACTCGACGTCGGTCTTCTCGAACTTGGCGAGGTCGCCGAGCGACTGGCGGTTCGCCTCCAGCGCGTCGCGCAGGTCGCGCAGGTCTTCTTCGGTCGCATGCTCCGCGGCATAGCGCGCGAGGCCCATCTCGAAGAACGAACGCGCCTCCTGGAAATGCCGCACCCCGTCCGGCTCCGCCAGCAGGTAGCGCGCGCTGCCCGCCAGGGATTCGACCACCATCTTGGGAGTCGGCCGCGTCGCGCGCGCCCGGCCGCCGGAGCGCAGCTCCACTAGGCCCATCTTCTGCAGATGGAACAGCGCCTCGCGCACCGCGGGGCGGCCGACGCCGAATTCGCGCATCAGGTCGCGCTCGGACGGCAGCTGGTCGCCGGGCGCGACATCCTGGTCCCGGATGCGCTGCTCCAGGTGTTGGGCGATGTCTTCGTACAACTTGCGGCGGCGGATGACAGTCATAAGTCGCGCGGTCTTAGGCTGGTATACCTGTCATACCAGTTTCGATCAAAACGCTAATTCGATTGCTATTCCGAGTCAATTCGCGAAATTTTATTGCACCGCAGCAGATGTGAACCCGACACGGCCCTGTCGAATGCGCCCTGAGAAGTCCGGCGCCTGGTCAGCCGCCCGCGCCGCATCGTTGATGTGCGCCTGGTGCTTCAGGGCCGGGAACGGCAGGTCGCCGCTGGCGAAACGCCCGTATTGATAGGCGAACTCGTCGCTCTTGCCGTTGAGCAGGAGGCGCCAGTCCCAGGGTGCGAAGCGGTCGCCCGCCGCCCCCTTGGTGTGGATGCGGATGTTGGTCGTGCAGTTGCTGGTCAGCGCGTTGTAGAAGACCGGCTGCTGATGCATCTCGCTCGCGCTGCGCAGGTAGTCGAGGAAGATGCCGCGCGCCGCCTCTGGCGTCGCGACGGTGCGATAGAGATAGACCTCCTCGCCCGCGCGGTAGTTGGTGCGCAGGCGGATCACGTCGCGCTCGTCGGCGACGATGTAGATGAGCTCATACTGCCGGAAGAAGCCTTTGAAGGCCGAGTATTCCTCGCCCACCTCTTTCCGCGTCTCGATCGAAAAGGCGACGTGCTGATCATCGCCGAACTGGAAGCTGACGATCGGATGGGCGATCCACGGCGAGCCCCAATAGGTGAGGAAGATGTCCGCCCCGCGGATCTGCGACAGGTCGTAGGTGCGATGCTCCCACCGCACCGTGTAGTCGAACTCCGCGCGGTAGTCGAAATTGCGCACGTTGTGGATGGTGACGCGATCGCCGTCGATCTCGGCCCACGGCGTCTGCGTGACGTCGCCCTGCCACGCGCGATCGTTCGATGGGCTGATGGTGAGCCACCAGGCCAGCACCGCAACAAATCCGACGACGCAGGCCAGGAGCTTGCGTCCCACGCCCCGCACGAAGACGATGGCGACAAGGATCGCGACGCCGAACACGATCGCGACCGGCAGCCGCAGCGCCGGCATCGGCAGATCGATCGCCAACGCTGCAACAGCCCATCCAACGAGGACCAGAACAACCAGCCAGGCAAGGCCAAGGCCGAGCCATCGCAGACACCGCGCGAAGATCGAGCGATGGGCTGGCTTGTGCAAGGCAGCCGACATGCCCGTGCCTATTCCGGAGCGACGGCGCCCTGCGGCGCGGCATAGCCGGGCGGCGCGGTCCGCCACGGAATTCCCTTCACCGCCATCTCGTGACCGTAGTCGAACTCGCGGTTCATTTCGGCCTCGTTGAACTGCTCGATGGTCGACGGCACGTAGTCGGCCGGGATCGCGACATAGTGGAATTGGACGTCGTCATCCCTAGTCGTGAGGTACAGACGCCATAGATCGTTGACCCCCGAGACCTTGAGCATCGAGAGGATCGCACGCATCGAAATGCTCGGCAGAGCCCGCTGCACCGGCTGCGGGCTGGGAGAGACCCAGCCATTGCGGAGGACGTAGAGGTGCTGCTCGACCTTGCCGGTATAATCGGGATGAGCGGTGCGGATCGTCTTTGGCAGGTCGACGAGGGAACCGACAAAGAAGCTTTGCATGAATACGCCGCCGTCGACATGCATCTCCTGGTACTTCTTGCCCTCAATCGTAACGTCCATGAAGACCGGCGGGAACATCGAGGGAATGGACGCGGAAGCCAACAGGACCTTGTGGAACAGTTTCATCCGGTCCGGACTCGTGCTCGACGCGATGGCGCCCATGTCCCAGATCACCGGCTGTTCCGCATCAAGATTGGTCGAGGCGACATAGAGCCGTCGGCCCTTGGCGTGTTCTGCGGCGATGGCGTCGATGACCGCCTCGGTCATGTAGGTGCTGATGAGTTCCTCGAGCGGTTCGGTGGAAGCCATGGCCTCCGACCACAACAGCGGCAGGATCCCGCGCGGGATGAAGATGCGATTGGAGTCGACGGTGGTGTATGACGCCTTCAATTCGTCATCGTAGTCGGGCCCCAGGAATGCGAAGGGGGCGATCAGCGCGCCGGTGCTGACGCCGGTGACGATCTTGAAGTGAGGACGCGAGCCGTTCTCCGTCCAGCCGTTGATCAGGCCCGCGCCAAATGCCCCGTCCGAGCCACCCCCGGACACAGCGAGGTAGTTGTAGACCCGCTCGCCGCCCGGTCCGGTCGTGTAGTTTTCGGGGGTTTCTTCCCGGAAAGACCGCTCGATGGTCTCCCGGATCGTGGCGCCGTCCTCGAACGGAAGAAACCGGATCTGCCTGAAATCGAACGGCGCCGCGCGCGAGATCGGCGGTGGAACCGGCGGATCACGCGTCAGCGCAGCGCAACCAGTCAAGACGAGCGACAATGCCAGGACAGCCCAGCGCGGCGACAAAGCCTGCATGGCACCCCCTCCAAAAGCGCTGCCCAGCGCTTCACTCCCCCGCGGCCAGAGGTTCGCGGATTCATGGGTAATTTGCAACGACCGTCTGGGTGGCTAGATGATGCCCGTGTCCAGGCTGGCCGCCATCAATGCGCCGAGTTCCTCGCACTGCGCGATGAAGCTCTCCTGCCAGTCGCCGCGCAGGATAAGGGGCGGCTGCACCGCCCGCCAGCGCAGCCCGGTCACGATGGTCTCGACGCCGCGCCGCGTGCCGGTGCCGTCATGGCGGCCTCGGATGTAGAGGGCATAGGGCTTGCCCTCGGTCTTATCGAGGCAGGAGTAGTAGGTGCGGTCGAAAAAATCCTTCAGCGCACCGCTCATGTAGCCGAGATTCTCGGTGGTGCCGAGGATGACGGCGTCCGACCACAGCACGTCATCGGCCGACGCCTCGAACGGGGTCAGCGCGCGCACCGCGACATCCGCAATCTCCGGCCGGGCCGCGCCGGCCACCACCGCGTCGCGCAGGTGCCGCGTGTTGGGCGAAGGCACGTGGGCGACGATCAACAGCTGCTTGGCCATGGCCTCGGAGCGCTCCGTTAATGACCGGGCCGCACTATCGGTCCGAGTATCCAGGGGAATCAAGGGTCGCAGGGTGTAACCCGAACTGGAGGGAACCAAGCTTGCCCGCTGGCATTGATCGGGCGACCGGCGGTCCCGCCGCATCCGCGAAGGCGCGACGTCCATGGCAAATCTGACCCTCAGCGGCAAAACCGAACCGGACTCGACGCCGCGCGCGGCGCCGGCTGCCGCGCCCGCGCAGGCCGAGATCGAAAGCCCGGTGGCCGAGGTGGCCGAGGCGGCGGAGCAGATCGGCCGCACCATCAATGTGCAGACCGTGTTCCTGGGGGTCATCGCCACCCTGCTGGTCCTCTACACCTTCTATTTCGCGCGCACGGTCTTCATGCCGGTGGTGCTGGCCTGCATGCTCAACCTGGTCCTGACGCCGGTGGTACTCGCCCTGGCGCGCGCGCACATCCCGGCCCCAGCCGGCGCGGGCCTGGTGGTGTTCGTATTCCTGTTCGTGCTGGGCGTGGGTCTGTTTACGCTGGCAGAGCCGGCGGCCGAGTGGCTGCGCCGCCTGCCCTTTGTCATCGACCAATTGAGCGACCGGCTGGATTTCGTGCGGGCACCCGCCGATCAGCTCAAGAAGGCGGAGGAGGCGCTCAGCAATCTCGGTGGCACGCCCGACCAAGCCGCCCAGGTGGTCGTGGTGCAGCAGACGACGAGCTTGCGGGAACTGCTGCTGAACGAGACCTCGCGGTTCGCGATCGGCTCGGTGACTACCCTGGTGCTGCTCTATTTCATGCTGGCGATGGGCGACAAGTTCCTGCGCCGCGTGGTTGCGGCGCTGCCGGATTTCCGCACCAAGAAGCAGGTGGTGGAGATCACGCACCAGATGCAAAGCGACATGTCGCACTATCTGCTGACGGTCAGCGTGATCAACGTCGCATTCGGCGCGGTGGTGGCGGTCGCGATGTTCGCGACCGGCATGCCCAATCCGCTGCTGTGGGGTGCGATGGCGGGCCTGATCAACTACATCCCGTTCCTCGGGCACACCGTGTCCGCCATCGTCATCGCCGTGGTGGCGCTGCTGAGCTTCGATGATCTCGGCACGGCATTGATCCCGCCCGGCATCTTCATCGTGATCGCGGCGCTGGAAGGCAACGTAGTGACGCCGATGATCCTGGCGCGGCGCCTCACCCTCAATCCGGTGGCCGTGGTCGCCGCGCTGCTGATCTGGGGCTACGTATGGGGCATTGTCGGCCTGCTGCTGGCCGTGCCGCTGCTGGTGGTGATGAAGATCGCCTGCGACCGGATCGCCCCGCTCAACCCAGTCGGAGAGTTCCTCGGCGGCTAGCCCATCCCCGTCCCCATGCCCCTGCCATACAGCACGGACGGCAGCCACATGCCGATCGCCGGGAACACGTACAGCAGCGCCATCGCGATGATGACGATGAACATGAAGGGCAGCATGCCAGAGAAAATCTGGTTGATGGTGACATGCGGCGGCGCGACGCCCTTCAGATAGAATCCGGCCATGGCCACCGGCGGAGAGAGGAACGAAGTCTGGATGTTGAGCGCTACCATCAATCCGAAGAATAGCGGATCGATGCCGAAATGCTGCAGCAGCGGCAGGAAGATCGGCACGAAGATCACGATGATCTCGGTCCATTCCAGCGGCCAGCCGAGCAGGAAGATGATGACCTGCACCAGCAGCATGAAGCCGATCGGGCCGAGATCCAGCCACAGCATGAAGTCCTTGATCACTTCCTGCCCGCCCAGCAGACCGAACACCGAGGAGAAGATGCTGGAGCCGACGAACAGCCAGCACACCATCGCGGTCGCGCGCGCGGTCAGGATCACCGACTCCCTGAGCTTGGTGAAGGTGAACCCGCCATATGCAACTGCGAGGACAAGCGCACCCAGGGCGCCGATCGCCGCCGCCTCCGAAGGGGTTGCCAGGCCGAAGATGATGGCGCCCAAGACGGCAACGATCAAAGCGGCCAGCGGGAAGAACGACGTCAGCAGCATCCAGGCGACCTGGTAGATCGGGACGGACACTTCCGATTTCGGCAGTTTCGGCGCCAGCGACGGATTGATGATGGCGCGGGCCATCACATAGGCCATGTAGAGGCCAGCCAGCATGAAGCCGGGGAAGAAGGCCCCGGCATACAGCTGGACCGGCGACACGCCCGCCGTCGCGCCATAGAGAATCAGCATGATGCTCGGCGGGATGAGGATGCCAAGGCAGCCGCCGGCGCAGATCACGCCGGCCGACAGCTTGACGTCGTAGCCGGCCTTAAGCATCGCGGGAAAGGCGAGCAATCCCATCAACGTCACGACCGCACCCACGATACCGGTGGCGGTGGCGAACAGCGCGCAAGTCGCGAGGGTCGCGATCGCCAGCGAGGCCGGGATGTTGCGCGCCGCGACCTGGATGCTGCGGAACAGCCGATTCAGAATATCGGCGCGTTCGACCACATACCCCATGAAGAGGAACAAAGGGACCGGCAGCAGCACCTCGTTGGTCATGACCTCGAAGGTCTTGCGCACCACCAGGGCGAAGACCGGCGTCTCGCGGAAATCGAAATAATAGAACGCGAACCCCACGCCCATTGCCATCAGGGAGAAGGCGATCGGGAAACCGAGCATGATGACGAAGATGAACAGGGCGAGCATCAGCACGCCGACCTGGGGATCGGTCATTTGCCATTGCCTCCCTTGGCGGCGGCCGCGCGCTCCGCCAGGATCTGGTTTTCAAGCTCTTCGATGTCGCGCAGTCGCCGCGGCCACTTTCCGGTCTGGATGCATTGGATGCAGCGGATGAACTCGACGATGCCCTGGAACAGCATCAGGACGCCGACGATCGGAATTATGGTCTTGAACGGCGCAAGCGGCACGGTCGCCGGGGAGTTGCTGCGCTCCCACGTCATCCAGGCGCGGTCCGCCTCCAAAGTGCCGGCTATGCACAAGGCAAGGATACCTGGGAAGAAGAACAGCAGGTATAGGACCAGGTCCATCCAAGCCTGGGTTTTCGGCTGCCAGTTGCGATACAGGAAGTCACCGCGCACATGGCCGTTGCGCGACAGCGTGTAGGCTCCGGCGAACATGAACAGCGTGCCGTAGAGCATGTAGCTGGCGTCGAACGCCCACTTGGTGGGGGCGTGGAAGAGGTATCGCGAGAACACCTCGTAGCAAACGACAAAGACCAGCGCAAACCCGGCCCACGCGAAGGTGCGGCCGATGAAAGTGTTCAGCCGGTCGATGAACAGAAGCGCGCGCTCCATGCCCGTCTCATTCCCAGATTTGAGATTTCGAGAAAGGTCCCCGAAGGGCGCATTGTAGCGCCCTTCGGGCCGTTGCGGAATCAGGCTTTGAAGAAGTGATCGAATGCCATGTCGCGGCTGACGTTGTATTGGCGGTCGAACGAAACCACGCGCTTGACCCACGCTTTCTGCGATTCCAGAACCTTGGCGAAGAACGGATCCTCCGCCGTCCGGGTCGCGATGATCTTGTCCCAGGCGTTGAGCTGGGCCTCCAATACGGAGTCCGGGGTCTTGCGCACGTCGACGCCGGCCGCCTTGATCTTTTCCAGATCGGCGGAATAGCGGTCCTGGAATTTCCAGGACATGTCGGCCGAAGCCGCCTCCGCCGCGTATTTCAGGATCGCCTGGAGTTCCGGCGCCAGAGCGGCGTAGCGGTCCTTGTTGAAGATGACCTCAAAGCATTCGACCGCCTGGTGATAGCTTTGCAGCATGTAGACCTTGCTGACATCGGTGAAACCGAGCACCAGGTCCGATGATGGATTGTTGAATTCCGCCGCGTCGAGCGTGCCGGTCTGCATTGCAGGCACGATCTCGCCGCCGGCCATCACGGTCACGGCGGCGCCGACTTCGCTCATAACGTCGGCCGACAGGCCCACAGTACGATATTTCAGGCCGTTGAACTCCTCGGGCGACTCGACCGGCTTCTTGAACCAACCGAGCGGCTGAGTCGGCATCGGGCCGGTGAGGAATCCGACCAGGTTGAGTCCCAGGATCTTGCCGACCAGTTCCTCGTAGAAGGCTTGGCCGCCGCCGTACTTGATCCAGCCCAACAACTGGTTCGCGTTCCAGCCCAGCGCCGGAGCGGTGCCGAACAGAGAGAACGCCTTGCTCTTGCCGTACCAGTAGGCGCACACGCCATGGCCACCGTCGAGAATGCCGTCATTGACTGCCTGCTGAAGCTCGAACGCCTTGACAACCGTGCCGGCCGCGAGGAGCTGCAGTTCGAGACGGCCACTTGCCATCTCGTTGACCTTGGCGACGTAGTCGCCTGCGAACTCGTTGAAAATGTCCTTGGCCGGCCAGGTGCTTTGGAACTTCAGCGTCACCTTGTCCTGCGCGCGCGCCACGTTCGGCGCCGCGAACGCCGCGGTGGCAACGGCCGCGCCAGTCCCGATCTGCTTCAGGAACTGGCGACGGTCGGATGTCGCGTCCGCCTTCGGCTGGGGACGCTTGGATTTCTGCTTGCTCATCGTTTTCCTCCCATGTTGGCGTGCTTTGTTTTGAGCAATACGAACGACCCGTGCCGCGGGTTGCAGCCGCGCGGCGACGTGCGGCTAGTGTGCCGCCTGGATATTCAGGATTCCAAGGGTGAATCGGGACCCGCTGCACCGACTTTGGTCGAAAAATTGCCAGGACCAATCGCGCGAAAGGTTGCGCGTCAGGTGTTGCGGGTGCGAAGCGTGGGAGGATTGATCACAAAGAAAACGGCTGCCCGTTGAGGGGAAACGGGCAGCCGCTGGCTCAGCAAGTCAGATGTGGTTGTGGGGTGTTAGTCCCACTTCCAAATCGGCTTGCCGAGGTTGATATCGTCGGAGTCGGTCAAGGCGCCTGTGGCCGCACCGGCCGCGCCGCCTACCAGCGCACCGGCGACCGGGTGGCCGACCAGCGCGCCGCCGACCGCGCCGGCGCCCGCACCAAGGCCCGCGCCAGTCAACGCGCGATCACCCTGGGAGTGACCGCAAGCAGACAACCCGGTACCGATCGCGAGCACGGCAGCAATCGACATGATTTTCATCGCGCGCATCTGGACTCTCCTCATCGCTGTTCCTGTCAGTCGCGTGCCGTAAAAACACGCCGGTCCAATCTTGGTTCCTGCGTCGACGATGGGAAGCCACGAGTTCGTGAATCAGAGCGCCTATGCGGTGTCTACCTTATTGAAAGAAGAGATTTCATCGCGCCTTCGGTAAGCGGATCAACTCGCCGTGAGTCCGCAGGAGATGCGCTGCCGCAGCCACAATGTGGCGAGATTGTGGCTGCGGCGTTCATCGCGCATTCATCGCGGAACTTCATTTACGACTCGCGCGTCATCGTCTGCTCGCGCGTTTGCCCGTCTGACGCCGCGCACGCTCGAGCTCAGCGCCTTCGTCGCTGTCGAGCGCATTGGCCGCCTTGCGCGCGCCGCTTTCGGCAGCACCCGATTTCGCGAACGCATGCTGCGCCGACTGATAGTCACGCACCGACAGGTGATCGCCTTCGCCACGCAACTCGAACCGCTCGGTCGCGAACTGCCAGTTCACCAGCTTCTTCAGGAACGAGTCGATGAACTTCGGACGTTCGTTCTGGTAGTCGAGATAGTAGGCGTGCTCCCAGACGTCGCAGGTCAGGATCGCCTGCTGGCCCTGGAGCATCGGCAGCTCGGCGTTGCCGGTGGTAACGATCTCGAGCTTGTCGCCCCCAAGCACCAGCCAGGCCCATCCGCTGCCGAACTGCTTGGCGGCTTTGTCGGCGAATTCCTTCTGGAAGGCGGCGAGGTCGCCGAAGTCCTTGTCGATCTGGCGCTTCAGATCGCCGCTGGGCTGACCGCCGCCGTCCGGCGTCAGGCACTGCCAGAAGAAGGAGTGGTTCCAGTGCTGGCCGGCGTTGTTGAACACCTCCTGGTCCTTGCGCCAGCTTTTCTGGATGATCTCGCCCAGCGACAGCTGTGCATAACGCGTTCCTTCGATCGCCTTGTTCAGCTTGTCGACATAGGCCTTGTGATGCTTGTCGTGGTGAAGCTTGAGCGTGTCGGCCGACATATGCGGGCCGAGGGCATCGTAGTCATAGGGCAGTTTTGGAAGCGTGAAGGCCATGGCGTGTCACCCGCTAATTCGAGTTTCGGAATATTTCATTGAGATGCCGGACATCAGTGCGACCGGCGCTCAAAGGTAAACAAGTCGCATCAAAAGCCGTTCCGGAGCGGAACCAGTCTAATCGCTGGGCGTTTAGTCGTTACAACCCGCGCCAAACAACCGCGGGAACGGCCCGGCGTTCCCCAGAGGGTTTCCGATGTCCAGTGAATCTTTGCACGAGGCTGCCGAGAAGCTATCCCCCGCGACAATTGACCGCCATCGCGCCACCGTGTCCCTGATGGAGGAGCTGGAGGCGGTCGACTGGTACGACCAGCGGATCGATGCGGCGACCGACGAGGAGCTGAAGGCGGTCCTTCGCCACAATCGCGACGAGGAGAAGGAGCATGCCGCCATGGTGCTTGAATGGCTGCGGCGGCACGACCCGGTGCTCGATCAGCAACTCCGGACCTATCTCTTCAAGGGCGGCGACATCATGGCGGCCGAGGCGGAAGCCGAAGGCGGCGCCGAGCCCGCTGACGCTGGCGATGGAAGCCTGGGGATCGGCGATCTCCGCAAGGAAGAGGTGGCGCCATGAATCACTTGATGCGCGCGATCGCTCCATTGACCGAAGGCGAGTGGAAAGCAGTCGACGAGGAAGCCAAGCAGACGTTGAAGTTGAATCTGGCGGCGCGGCGGCTGGTGGATTTCTCTGGCCCGCATGGCTGGCAGACGTCGAGCATCAATCTGGGACGAGTAGATCGAACCGACGTCGATCTGCGTCCTGGCGTCGAGACAAGGCGGCGGCGCGTTCAGACGCTGATCGAGTTGCGGGCGCCGTTCGAGTTGTCCCGCCAGGAGCTGGACATCATCGCTCGCGGTGGGCGCGACCCCGACCTGCGGCCGGTGACCGAAGCGGCGCGCAGTATCGCGATCGCCGAGAACCAAGCGGTGTTCAACGGCTTCGAGGCCGGCCACATCACCGGCATTTTCGATGCGGCGCAGCAGAGCGCGTTGCATCTGACCGACGACTACGTTCACTATCCCGAGGTCGTGGCGGAAGCCTTGGGCAAGCTGCGCAACCTCGGCATTGTCGGCCCCTATGGCATCGTCCTTGGTCCGCGCTGCTACATCGGCCTCACCGAAACCACGACCGGCGGCGGCTACCGGGTCTATGACCATGTGAAGCGGCTGCTGAACGGGCCGGTGGTATGGACCCCGGGGATCGACGGAGCGATCGTTGTGTCGATGCGCGGCGGCGACTTCGAGCTGACGGTGGGAGAGGACCTCTCTATCGGTTATCTCAGCCACACGGCCGACACGGTCCGCCTCTATCTGCAGGAAAGCCTGACCTTCCGGGTCCTCACGGCCGAAGCGGCGATCCCGTTGCGTTATCGCAACAGCAGGGCAGAACTTGCTCCGCCCGCCAGACAGACATCCAAAAAGCGCGCCTCGAGATAGGCCGAATGGAACTCCTGGCCTAGCGCATCCGTTCATTCAGCAAGCCGCTCGCCATCGCCTGCAGGGCAGATGTCGTGTGGGATCCGGGACGGAGGTCCACGATGTTGTATTGGGCTTTGATCTTCCTGGTCGTCGCCATCGTTGCCGGCATCTTCGGCTTCGGCGGCATCGCAGCGACCGCATCCAGCATCGCGCAGGTGCTGTTCTTTATCTTCCTGGTGCTGTTCATCATTAGCCTGTTCTTCGGCTGGCGCGGCGGGGCCTTCGGGCCTTGACGTCGGCTTGAATTCTCCAATGGCGGCGAAGCCAGCCAGCAGGCCCAGCCGCCGGCCCGTGGCAAGCACGCTTTAACCAGCGACCAAATTGCGGCAGCAGGTCCCTCCCCCAAGGCTGCCGCGATGCCACCAAGGAGCATCGGTGGTAGGCTTTGCCACGGGCCTCTTTCTTCTCATTCCGCGCTCGCGGACATCCCGTCCCGCACCCGCTCGGCGATCTGTATGAGTTCGTCGCGCGGCAGCGCTGGGAAATCACTGCTCGCGAAGCGCGTCATGCCGTTCGGCAGCTTCTCCTCCACCAGCTCACCCCGGATCATCTGATCGCTGAGCGCATCGCCCGGACGATGCGGCGCCAGGTGAAGGTGAAGGTGCGGCACGCCGTCACCAAAGATGTAGACATAGACCACCTCCGCGCCCGCAGCGTCCTTCAGGGCAGTTGTGCTGCGCGCCAAGGCCGGTCCGAAGCTCGCCGCCTCCGGCCCGTCCAGCTCGGTGATGTAACGAATGTGGCGTTTCGGCTCGAGATAGGCGAAGCCCGCCACCTCCGAGGACAGGCTGACCGTCAGGCGCCAATGCGCGTCCTGCCAGACCTCGACGCGCTCAAGCTCCTCGTCGGCCGAGCCGGCGCGGCACATTGGGCACTCGGATGTCGTCATCGGCGAAGCTCCTCTCACTCACTCCACAGGATAAGGCCCTTCGGCGAAGGTTTCCGCATGATAACCCTTTGCCCCGACCAGGCGCGCAAGCGGGCTGCGGAAATCCTGGCCCGCGGCGAGGCGCTCGATCGCAAGCGCGAAGTCGTAGCGCGGCCGCCAGCCTAGCTCCTGCCGCGCCCGCGCATTGACGTAGACGCGGTCGATGCTCGGCGTCATCGACCAGCCGCGGCGCGCATACTCCGCTGCGTAGTGCGGGACCCGACGGTGGACGACCGATGACGCATCCCGCCTCAAGTCGGCGAGATCGTCGGTCGAGAACGGCGTGGTCGCGCTGACGATATAGCGACGGAATCCGAGCGCCGGCGCTTGCCGCGCCGCCAGCAGATGCGCGCTGACCACGTCTTCCACGTCGACCCGCCGATGGAGATATTCGTTCGCCTTGGCATTGTCGTCGGCATAGGCGTCGCGCACGGACCGGTCGTCGTCCTCCTCGGGGAAGAAACGCGATGTCCGGAGCACGATGCAGGGCAGGCGCTGGTTGCGATGGAACAGCTGGCAAAGATCCTCGGCCGCCGCCTTGGTGACGCCGTAGATGTTCTTCGGCACCGGCGCCACGTCTTCTGTCACCCAAGCGGCCGGGGCGCCCGCCGGCGGCACCAGCGCGGCGCCGAACACGCTGGTCGTGCTGGTGTAGACGAACGATCGGACTCCGGCCGCGACCGCCTCCTCCAGCAGATTGAGTGTGCCGGTGACGTTGGTGTCGACGAAATCCTGTCGGCTGTGGGTGGCGACGTGCGGCTTGTGCAGGGTGGCCGCATGCAGCACAACCTCGACACCCGCCATGCAATGCCGGACGCAGGCGCGGTCCGAGATCGAACCGACCGCAGTGGTGAAGGGACTCTCGACGAGATCGAGCGCGACGACCTCGTGCGCTTGCTCCCGCAAGGTGCGGACCAAGGCTTCGCCGAGATGGCCGGAACTGCCCGTGACCAAAATCTTCATGCCCGCAATTCGCTCGCAATATCGGACGCAGTATGATGGCGACTATGCGCAATCGCCATCGCTCGATGCCAAGCTAGAATTGTTCGGGGATGCCCTGGGTGATGCGCCAGTCCTTGAGCAGGACCCGGCGGCGCTTGGGATAGCGCTGCTTCAGCGGCTTGGCCTTCTCGATGCGGTCGGCGCGGAAATGACGGAAATCCTGGCGCATTTCGCACCAGGCGGCGACCACGCGGGCGCGGTCGAAGAAGGCAAGCGCGATCGGCCAGATCACGCGCTCCGACTTCTGGCCCTTCTCGTCGCTGTAGGCGATCTTGACCTTGCGCTCCTCGCGGATCGACTCGCGGATGGGCGCGAGGTCGATTGGCTCGGGCATCGCCTCGCGGCTGGTTCCCACCACCACGCCAGCCAGCTCGACGCGCTCCTTCAGATCCTCGGGCAGCACGGTCGCGATCTTGGTCAGCGCGTTACGGGCCGCGTTGGCCAGTGGCTTGTCGCCGCGCTGCATGACCCAGCGCGAGCCGAGCACCAGCGCCTCGATCTCTTCATCGTCGAACATCAGCGGCGGCAGCAGGAAGCCGGGCCGCAGCACGTAGCCGATGCCGGCCTCGCCCTCGATGGTCGCGCCCTGCGCGTTCAGCGAGACGACATCGCGATAGATCGTGCGAATGGAGACATTGAGTTCGCTCGCCAGCCGCTCGGCGCTCACCGGGCGGCGATACGCGCGCAGGGCTTGCAGAAGGGACAGCAATCTTTCCGATTTCGACATGCTGACAGAATTGCGCAGGAGGCCGCTCAACGCCAGCGTCGATTTTCGACATCCTGACAGTTCATGTCAGGATCGTCAGTATTCCGGCGTCATTGAAACCATGCGAATCGGGCTCCCCGAAGTGCTGCCAACACCCTGCTTCTTCAGCCGCCAGAACTGTCAAATCTTTGACCGCTCCATGACTGGGCTTTGAGACCCCTTGGGTATCTTCGCGAGATCGAATGTCGGTCTGCGATGCGGCCCAGACCAACGTCCAACGATGCGGAGAGGAGCCATGGAGCAGTGGCCGTGCATCCGCCGTCTTCCGGACGGCGCAATCGACTATGATTTCTACCGTAGGAAAGCCCGGGCCGAGCGCGCCGTGGCGATCCGGGAAGTCTTCACGCCGAAGAGACGGAACGGTCCTGGGGCCACCCTGACATTTCTGGCGCGCCTACGGGCGGGCTGGAAATCTTAGAGGCCTTTCGCCAGCTCCGCTTCGCCCTTCAGGTTGCCGGGCTCATCGCGGTAGGTCATGCGGCCGCTGACAATCTCGCCTTGCCAGCGCTTTTCCATCTCGGCCCGTTCCGGCTGGCCCCTGAACCAGGCGATGAACTCGTTGACAGCCTTGAGGAGCCCGTGGCTGGATCGATCGTCCGCGACGCCGACCGCGTAATACCAAGGATCGGGCGCGAGGTCGACCGGCAGGCACTCGATCTTGCCCGCCCAGGGCGAGCCCGTTCCCGTGCAGGCCCAGTGATAGATCGGCTTGTCGACCGCGAAGGCGTCGACCGCGCGCTCGGCCAGGCAATCGTGGATGCGGCTCTGGTCGGTATAGGCGATGAGGTTGGCGAGCTTCACCGTGCCGCCGGGCTTGTCCATGTTGGCGGCCCAGCGCAGGCCGGCCGTTTCCAGCGTTGCGAACGCGGCCGGGTCATTGATGCAGCCCAGCACCTTGCCCTCGAGGTCCTTGATGCCGCCCACGCGGGAATCACCAACGCGCCGCGCCAACGCGTAGCGCAGATAGGTGTAGGGCTCGGAATAGGCAACGCCGAGCCAGCGTGCGTTCGGCGGCAAGGCGCTCCACACCAGATCGCATTCCGCTTCGCCGCGCTTGCGCCCGGCATGCAGCAGTTCCGCGCACAGGTCCCAGGGCTGCGGCACGAACTCGACCGCGACTCCGAGCCATTTGCCGAAGGCCTCGGCATATTCGACGTCGAGGCCGGTGAACGTGCCGCCCGGTCCCTTGAAGGACAGGCCCTTGAAGTCCGGCTCGATCGCGACGCGCACCGAGCCGCGTTGCTTCACTTCGGCCAGGCGGTCGAACGCCGGGTCGGCCTTCACTGCTTCGGCCTGCAACAACTGAGCGAACGCTGACTGCGGGTTGCCGTCGCCCCAGGCGGCGATCGCCTGCAGCAACAGCGTCCGCACCCATTCATCCTTGGCGCGCGCCCGTTCCGACGCGGTGCGGATGCCGCCCAGCACCTCGCGCAACACGCGATTATTCTCCCCCATGGTATCGACCTCGGCAGCGGTGCGGGAGAAGGCCTCGTGCAGGCGGCCGTTGGTCTCCTCCACCGCGCGCGCGACATTGGCGAGCGCGTCGCGCGTCAGATCGGCGAGGCGGCCGAGCTCACCTTGCAGTTCGGTCAGCTGGACGGCGCTCGCCGCCTCGTCCGCGCTTTTCAGGGTGTCCTGCGCCAGGGCGCGCACCTCCTGGCTGACCACGGCAAAACCGCGGCCGGCCTCGCCCGCGCGGGCCGCTTCGATGGTGGCGTTGAGCGCCAGCATGCGCACGGTGTTGCCGATCTTGGTGATGCCGGCGAGCACGCTCTGCAATTCGTGAGCGCGGTCATTGAGCAAGCCGGCCACGCGCTCCAGCCCCTGCCCCACGTTGCTCTCGGTCTGGCCCACGCGGCCTTTCACCTGCCGGACCAGCTCGGCGATGGTCTGGTCGGCGACCTTGAGCTCCTCGCGGCTGGCGGCGACCGATTTGTCGAGGGAAAGGCCCCAGCTTTGCACCTCCGCCACCAGCTGGTTGGCGGTGTCGCTGGCGGAGCCGGCGTGGTTCAGCAGGTTGAGGCAGTGGCGCAGGAACTGCGCGGTGCCGTACGAATCTCGGTTTGCGGCCGAAATAGGCCGCGCTTGGTCGACGTCCATCCGCTCATCCCCTGATCTTAATGAGCCGAGTCGTTGCACTTGAAGATCATTAAACTTTCATTCCTGACTGGAACAGACGCAAAATCGTCATGCGACAAGTCGGCTGTCGTTTTTGGATCAATGAGTGTCGAAAGCGAGCCAGGGGCGAATTGCGCCTTGGCTAGCTTTGGGTCCGCGCCAAAACGGTCGGGTGACGGTTCATGCTTCCAGCGTTGTTCCCCTACAAGCTCCTGCCCTACGGCTTCCGCAGGAAGTACCGGCCGCAGCGATTCATCCCGAAGCAGAAGGACCTGAAGTCCAAATACGACGTCGTGATCATCGGCGGCGGCGGACATGCCCTGGCGTGCGCCTATTACCTCGCGCGCGACCACGGCATCACCGATGTCTGCATCCTGGAAAAGGGCTACCTCGCCGGCGGCAACACCGCGCGCAACACCGCGATCATCCGCTCCAATTACCTGACGCCGGAGGGCGTAAGGTTCTACGAGCAGTCGCTGAAGCTCTATCGCGACCTGTCGCAGGATTTCGATTTCAATATCCTCTATTCCGAGCGCGGCCATTTCACGTTGGCGCACACCGACGCCGCGGTGCGCACCAGCCGCTGGCGCGCCGAGGTGAACAAGCAGCTCGGTGTCGATTCCGAGCTGATCTTCCCGGACGAGATCCATCGCCTCTGTCCGTCGCTCAACATGTCGGACCACGTGCGCTATCCGATCCTGGGCGCGCTCTATCATCCGCCGGGATCGATCGCGCGCCACGACGCCGTCGCCTGGGGCTATGCCCGCGGCGCGACTGCGCTCGGCGCCGAGGTGCACCAGCAGACCCCCGTCACCGGCATCATCATCGAGAACGGCACGGTCAAGGGCGTCGAGACGCCGCGCGGCAAGGTCTACGCCAACAAGGTGATGCAGGCCGTCGCCGGCTCGACCTCAGTGGTCGCGAAGATGGCGGGCTTCCGGCTACCGATCCGCACCATTCCGCTGCAGGCCTGCGTGTCGGTGCCGCTGAAGCCGTTCCTGGACCAGATCGTCGTGTCGGGTTCGCTACATGTCTACGTCTCGCAGTCCTCGCGCGGCGAGCTAGTGATGGGCGGATCGACCGATCCCTATGGCCTCTATTCCACGCGCTCGACCCTGGACTTCAAGGAAGGGCTGCTCGGCCACATGCTGGAGCTGCTGCCGATGCTGGGCGAGGTGAAGGTCCTGCGTCAGTGGGCCGGCATGGCGGACATGACGCCGGACTTCTCCCCCGTCATGGGCCTGACGCCGGTCAAGAACTACTACATCGACAGCGGCTGGGGCACCTGGGGCTTCAAGGCGACGCCGGTGTGCGGCATGACCATGGCGCACACCATCGCCACCGATACTCCGCACGAGCTGATCAAGCCGTTCTATCTCGACCGCTTCGTCGAGTACGCGCAAGTCGGCGAAAAGGGCGCGGCCTCGGTCGGCCATTGAGGAGGATACGATGAAGACGATGAACTGCCCCCTCAACGGCCCGCGCAACATCAGCGAATTCGCCTGGGGCGGTGAAGTGAAGCCGATGCCGGACCCCGCTTCGCTCGACGATCGCGCTTTCGGCGACTGGCTGTTCCTGGAGAACAACGAGGCTGGCGTGGTGCGCGAATGGTGGTGCCACGTGCCCACTTCCTTCTGGTTCATCGCGGAGCGCAACACGGTGACGGACGAGATCCTGAAGACCTATCCGGCCGGCGATGTGTTCAAGGACCGGGTCAACTTTGCCCCGAAAGCGGAGAAGAAGTAATGGCCGGCCTCAACCGCCTTCCCGCCCCGTTCGGCGCCTGGATCGACCGCAGCAAGCCGGTCGCCTTCACCTTCGAGAGCAAGCACATTGAAGGCTTCGACGGCGACACCATCGCGAGCGCGCTGTTGGCGAACGGCCAGACCATGATCTCGCGCTCATTCAAGTATCACCGACCGCGCAGCGTCCTCACCATGGCGGGCCAGGATGCGAATACGTTGGTGCAGGTCGGCGACGAGCCAAACTGCCTCGCCGACAAGCGTCGCATCGCGCCCGGCCTCAAAGTCGAGGGCCAGAACTACGTCGGCAGCTTCGAGGACGACAAAGGCCGCTTCACCGAGCTGGTCGAGCGCTTCCTGCCGGTTGGTTTCTATTACAAGAGCTTCCACGAGAAGAAGACCTCGTGGAAGGCATGGGAGCCGATCATCCGAGCGATGGCCGGCCTCGGCAAGGCCGACCTCAAGGCCGACTTCCACCACTCCTACTACGACAAGCAGTATCTGTTCGCCGATGTCGCGGTGGTCGGCGGCGGTCCGGCCGGCTTGGCTGCGGCGCTGAGCGCGGCAGAGAGCGGCGCCGAGGTCGTTCTCATCGACGAGGGCGCCGAGATCGGCGGGTCGCTGTGGTATGCGCGCTACAACGTCGATGGCACGCACGGGTCCCTGACCCGCGCCGAGTTGAGAGCCGCCGTACACGGCCGGCGCAATATCCGCGTGCTGAGCCAGGCGATCTGCACCGGACTGTTCGCGGACAACTGGCTGCCGGTGATCAAGGACAACCGGCTCTATAAGCTGCGCGCCAAGTCGGTGGTGGTCGCGACCGGCTCGATCGAGCAGCCGTCTGTGTTCCGCAACAACGACCTGCCGGGCGTGATGTTCGCCTCGGCAGCGCAGCGCCTGGTCCGGCTCTATGCGGTGAAGCCGGGCAGCCGCGCGGTCGTGCTGACCGCCAACAACGACGGCTACGGCGCGGCGCTGGAAATGCTCGATGCCGGGGTGTCGGTTGCGGCGATGGTGGATCTGCGCACCGCCGTTCCGAACACGGACCTGGCCCAGGCCGTGCGTCGCGCGGGAGTCGAGATCATCGCCGGACACGCGATCAAGGAAGCGATCGCCGGGCCGGGCAAGGCCGGCATCACAGGCGCCATCGCCGCGCCGGTCGCCGGCGACGGCAAGCTCGGCGAGGGCGGCCGCACGCTCAACTGCGACCTGATCCTGATGGCGGTGGGTTATTCGCCGGCGGCGCACCTGCTGCACCACGCCGGCACCAAGTTCGCCTACGACACCGGCAGCCACATGTATCGTCCCGACACGGTGCCGGCGCATGTGTTCGCGGCCGGCTCGGTCAATCAGGCCTATGCGCTCGAAGCGGTGTTGGCCGACGGCCGCCGCGCCGGCTGGCTGGCGGCGCGGGACGCAGGACACACGAGCGGCACGGAGCCGCCGGCGCCCGTCGACCTGGGCTGCGATGGCGTGACGCATCCCTGGCCGATCTTCCCGCACGACAAGGGCATGGACTTCGTCGATTTCGACGAGGACCTCAAATACAAGGACCTGATCAACGGCATCGCCGACGGCTTCGACAATGTCGAGCTGCTGAAACGCTATTCGACCGTCGGCATGGGCCCGAGCCAGGGCAAGCATTCCGCCGTGGCAGCGGTGCGCATCGTGGCGCGCGAGACCGGCGAGAGCCTGAACCGCATGAGCGTCACGACCCAGCGCCCACCCTACACGCCGGAGAAGTTCGGCCACATGGCCGGCCGCGTGTTCGAGCCGGAGCGCCGCACCGCCATGCATCACCGCCACCTGGAGCTGGGCGCGCAGATGATGCCGGCCGGCCTGTGGTGGCGCCCCGCCTACTATGGCCAGAAGTCCGAGCGCGACACGGCGATCCGCGACGAAGTGAATGCGGTGCGCAGCTGTGTCGGCCTGATCGACGTCTCGACCCTCGGCGGCCTCGACGTGCGCGGGCCGGATGCGGCCGAGCTCCTGAACCGGATGTACACCTTTGCCTATGCCAAGCAGCAGATCGGCCGCTGCCGTTATGTGCTGATGACCGACAATGCCGGCGTTGTCACCGACGACGGCGTCGCCGTGCGATTCCACGACGAGCATTTCTACGTGACGGCAACCACCAGCGGCGTCGATGTGGTCTATCGCCAGATGCTGTGGTGGAACGCGCAGTGGCGTCTGGACGTCGACGTCGCCAACGTCACCGCGGCGTACGCCGGCGTCAATATCGCCGGCCCCAAATCGCGCGAGGTGTTGAAGCGCGTGTGCGAGGGCATCGATCTCTCGGCCCAGGCCTTCCCCTACATGGGCGCGGCGATGGCGGAAGTGGCGGGTATCCCCGCGCGCATCATGCGGGTCGGCTTCGTCGGCGAGCTCGGCTACGAGGTCCACGTGCCGGCGAGCCAGGGCGAAGCCTTGTGGGATGCGTTGATGGCGGCGGGCGGCCTGGAAGGCATCCGGCCGTTCGGCGTCGAAGCGCAGCGCATCCTGCGCCTCGAAAAGGGCCACATCATCGTCAGCCAGGACACCGATGGCCTCACCAGCGTGTGGGAGGCCGACATGGCCTGGGCGGTCGCCAAGACCAAGCCCTTCTTCGTCGGCGGCCGCTCGACGGAGATCCAGGCCAAGAAGCCGCTGACCCGCAAGCTGGTCGGCTTTACGCTCGCGAACGACGGCGACCCCTGCCCCGAGGAATGCCACCTGGTGCTGAAGGGCGAAGAGATCGTCGGCCGCGTCACCTCCGCCGTGCGCTCACCCTCGCTGAACAAGGTGGTCGGCCTCGCCTACGTCCATCCAGGCGATGGCGAACCCGGCAAGCAGTTCGACATCAAGGTGCAGGGCGGACGGCGCATCACGGGCGTGGTGACCAAGTATCCGTTCTACGACCCCGAAAACAAGCGGCAGGAGATGTGAGCGATGGCGAGCCTGACCAATCTCGACCCCGCCACGCTGAAGCGCCGCAGCTTCATCTATCGCAAGCTGGTGGCCGCCGGCGCCGAGTTCGCCGAGGTGAATGGCGGCGCGGTCGCCATGCGCTATCCGGCGCGCGGCGAGTCCGAAGCGGCCGCCGCACGGCGCATGGCCCTCGCCGACCTTTCGGTCCTGCCGCATGGCGGCTTCAAGGGCCGCGGCACGGTCGAATGGCTGACCGGCCAGGGCCTGGCCATCGGCGCGGACAGCAACAAGGCCTATGTCCAGGCCGGCGGCGAGCTGGCGGCGCGCCTGGCGCCGACCGAGATCTTCCTGCTGGATTCGCTGCAGGGCACGGGACAGCTGATCGGCAAGCTCAACAACGCATGGCAATGGGCGCCGGCGTCGCCGCGGCCCCAGCAGGGCTATCCGACGCCGCGCCAGGACAGCCACGGCTGGTTCATGGTGACGGGCGAGAAATCGGCGGAGATGTTCGCCAAGATCTGCGGCGTCGACCTGCGCCCAAAGCACTGCCCGGTCGGTACCATCGCGCAGACCTCGATCGCCAAGATGAGCGGCATCATCATCCGCGCCGACCTCGGCGGCACGCTCGCCTATCACCTGTTGGCGGACATCGCGTCGGCGGAATATCTGTGGACCTGCCTCGAGGATGCGATCGCCGAATATGACGGCGGCATCGTCGGCCTGGCCGCGTTGCGGAGCCTGCAGGCATGACCCTCGCGGCAGCATCCTCGGCCCGCACCTCCGCGCCCAAAGCCGCGGAGCGCGGCGCGATCGCCGCACTGCTGCCGGATTTCCTGAAGCCGCGCGCCAACGGCAAGGCGCCGTTCCGCGTCGCGGTCATCCTGGTGCCAGGCTTCGCGCTGATGTCGTTCGCCTCGGTGATCGAGCCGGTGCGCGGCGCCAATCGGCTCAGCGGCGCCAAGCACTATGAGTGGGAACTGTTCGCGCCCGAAGGCGGGATGGTGGAATCCAACAGCGGCATCACCGTCGCCGCGGCGCCGGTGTCGGCGCTGGAGCAGGGCGCGTTCGATCTCGTGGTGGTGTGCGCCGCCAGCCATGCCGAGCAGCGCCGCTTCCGCGCCGTGGAGGAGTCGCTGCGCCGCCTCGCCCGCCGCAACATCGCGCTGGCCGCGGTCAGCACCGGCAGCTTCGTGCTGGCACGCGCGGGGCTGCTGACCGACCGGCGCTGCACCGTGCACTGGGACTATGCCGACAGCTTCGCCGAGGCGTTCCCGGACATCGCACTATGCAACGACCTGTTCGTGGTCGACGGCAGCATCCTGACTTGCGCCGGCGCCACCGCCGCGCTCGACATGATGCTGCAGCTGATCGGCGCGCATCACGGCCAGGACCTGGCCCGCCAGATCTCAGGCCAGTTCCTGCACGGCGGCATCCGCGCCGCGGCCGACGACCAGCGCCGCATGCTGCTGGGCATGGGCGTCACCAACTCGGTGGTGCAGAAGGCGGTGTCCCTGATGGAAGCCGCGATCGAGGAGCCGGTGCCCCTCAGCGAGCTGACCCAGCGCACCGGCGTCTCGCAGCGCCAGCTCGAGCGTCTGTGCAAGCGCTACCTCGGCGCGACGCCGGCGCAATATTATGTGCAGCTGCGTCTGGAGCGCGCCCGGCGCATGCTGCGGCAGACCGACATGTCGGTGGCGGAGGTCGCGATCGCCTGCGGCTTCGTCTCGCTCTCGCACTTCGCCAAGGTCTACCGGCGCCACTATGGTCTATCGCCTCGCGAGGATCGCAAGGCAAGTTAACCGATGGCCGTTCACAGTTTCTATACCTATCGATGTAGTGCTCATGCAGGAATCGGCTGCTAACCATAGATTTCGGTAGCATCCCCACCCGACAAGCGCTTTATCATCGGGCTGCGATGTCTCGCTGGGGGGGCCTCGTACATGATCGTACGGATGGGCTGCGGCGGAGGCCGTAGTCCGTGTTAGGGCCAGGCTCAAAGGGGTGGGGACGATGCCTCGGATACTGATTTCGAATATCGACAACGAGAGCATGATGGCGGACGAGCGCGCGCTCACGCCCGACTTCTGCCGCTCCAGCTCCATCACCGCGGGCCGCATGGCCTGGTTCGCCGAGCCCGGCGACATCGTGGTGCTGCCGCGCGATCTGTCGCCGCAGCTCAAGGTCTATATCGCGCGCACCATGGGCTATGAACCCGGCTCCGTCACCTATCTCACGCCCGATTGGGGCAGCGGCCATCCGCGGCCGATCCGCGCGCACGAGCTGTTGCACACCGGCCTCGTGCAGCGCATGGCGCGCCTGATCGGCGATCCGACCAACTGGACGCTCTATCCCTATTGCTACGAGCGCAGCACCCAGCAGTTCGCCGAGCGCCTCGGCCTCGACGGCGAGCGCGACGTGCGCCCGTTCGTGAAGCAGGGCGGCGCCGAGCTGCTGAACGACAAGCGGGTGTTCCGCAGCGTCGCCGCCGGCCGCGGCGTCTCGATCGCCGAGGGCGCGGTGTGCGCGACGCAATGGCAGCTCGAGGAATGCATCGCGTCGATGATCGACATGACCGGCGCGGTCATCATCAAGCAGGACCGCCACAGCGGCGGCTTCGGCAACCTGATCGTGAGCCGCACGGCGGCGGCCGGCGCGCTCGGCGCGCCGGAAGTGCTGGTGGCGCAGGATGAGTCGCAGATCCGCGACCAGTCGCGCATCGCCTGGACGCGCCTTGCCTATGCCGAGCGCGCGCCGCTGATCGTCGAGGCCTATTATCCGGTCACCGCCTGCCTCACGGCGGAGTTCAAGGTCGACGCGGCGAACAACGCCGTCACCTTCCTCAATTGCGGCGAGGTGCGCCAGGCGCCGATCCTGAGCGGTCTCATCATGCCATCGGCGGTGCCGGCCTATCAGCTGGCCTCCTTCATTGCGGGCGCCACCGAACTGGCGCGGCTGTGCTGCGACCTAGGCTATGACGGCCTTGTCAACATCGATGGCATCGTGACCAGCAGCGGCGCCGTCATCATCAACGAGTTCAACGGCCGGATCGGCGGCTGCTCGCACATCCATCACATCCTGGAAGCCGTCGCCGGCCCGCGCTACGGCGACCAGCTGGTCACCCTCTCCCATAGCCGCAAGGTTGCCATGTCGATCGATCAGGTGTTCGGCGCCCTCGATCAACACAAGCTGGCGCTCGACCGCGCCGCCGGCCGCGGCATCGTCGTGACCGGCGAGGATACCGCCGGCAGCGGTCATCTCGAGTATCTCTCGATCGCGCCGTCGCGTGACGAGGCGATGCGCCTGGAGGCGGCGTTCGAAAATTTGCTCGGCGCGGACTCCGATCCGCAGAGCGAGACCGGAATCGAGCATCTGGCCAGAATCCTGTCTCATATGCCGCAACTGCGGCGGCAGGAGCCGGAGCAGGCCGCGCGCGATCATCACCGCCAGGAGCGGCGCATCAGCCCCGAATAGTGCATGGCGCAGTAACGCGCCGCGCGCCTTCTTGTTTATGGTTACATTACTATTTACAGCTACTTAGCAACTGCGGACGAATCGCGTTATATCTCTTGCGATAAGTATCGGGATTTGGACTGGATGAGTATTGACCAGCGGCAATTGGAATTTCCGCCGACCTGCCGCCCGGAAACCGTGGCGCTCTACGATTACTGGCGACGGAAATGCGGCGACCGGCTGATGCCGCGCCGCTCGGATCTAGATCCCTCCGAGATTCCGCCACGCCTGTTGCCATGCATCTCTCTTGTCGATGTCGTGGCTGACGAGCGGCGCTACGTCTATCGGCTGGTCGGCACCGCGGACGTGCAGGTGCGCGGCCATGATCCGACCGGCAAGTCGGTGATCGAAGGCTTCTTCGGGCCTTCGGTGGAAGATGCGCTCAGCTGCTACGACCGGGTGGTCGCGACCAAGGCGCCGGTGCTCGACCCGGTGCCCTTCACCGCCACCAACGGCCGCTACGCGACCGAGGAGACGATGTTCCTCCCCTTGTCGGACGACGGCATGACCGTCAACAAGATCATCGTGTTCTTCGCCTTCGTCGACGTGCTCGATCCCGGATCGGTTGTCCAACTCGATCTCTAGCTCTCCGGCGGGGTCCACCCGAAAGTCTCAATGACGCAACGAAAACGTCGCTGTATGGTGATTCTGCTGGCTTGACCTGGACGAGGCGGAAATGAAGGAACCCCGGCGCGCGGATGCGAAGCCCGGCGGCAAGGCCGCCAGCGAGCGATCCAGCGCCCCTGCTTCCGGCGCGAAAAAGCCTTCTGCTGCCAAGAGTGGTAATGGCGGCCCGGCGCAGTTCCAGGACCCGCACCACGTCGCCTCGCGTGCGACCCGGCTGGAAGCGGCGATCGGGCGCGAAGTGCGCATCTTCCGCCACCAGCTCGGCATGACCGTCACGCAGCTGGCGCAGAGTGCCAACATGTCGGCCGGCATGCTCTCCAAGATCGAGAACGGCCAGACCTCGCCCTCGCTCGCCACCCTGACCGAACTGTCGCGCGCCTTGCAGGTGCCGGTGACATCCTTCTTCCGGCGGTTCGAGGAAGAGCGCAGCGCGACCTATGTAAAGGCGGGACAGGGACTGCCGATCGAGCGGCGCGGCACCCGCGCCGGCCACCAGTATCAGCTGCTGGGTCATTCCTTCAGCCGGTTGCTGGCGGTCGAACCCTACCTCATCACCCTCAGCAAGGATTCCGACGTCTTCCCGATCTTCCAGCATGAGGGGGTGGAGTTCCTGTTCATGCTGGAGGGCGAGGTTGGGTATCGCCACGGCGACAAGACCTATTTGCTGCAGCCCGGCGACAGCCTCTATTTCGACGCCGACGTTCCGCACGGGCCGGAAGACCTGCGCAAGCTGCCGGCACGCTATCTGTCGGTCATTTGCTACACCCGGGGCCAGGAATAACGGCTTAACCGGCCGTTTACCTACAGTAAAAAAAGTTTCACGAGGCTTGCGTGGCGGCGCTGCTGGCACTATCTTGGCTCCCAAGTGCGGAGCCTTGAGAAAGGTCGAACGACCATGTGCGGTATTGTCGGATTGTTCCTGAAGAACCCTGCCCTGCAGTCGCAGCTCGGCGCCCATCTCGAGACCATGCTGATCGGCATGACCGAGCGCGGACCGGACAGCGCCGGGATCGCGGTCTATCACAGCCCGGTGGCTGAAGGCCGCAGCAAGCTCACGTTGTTCAACGCCGACGAATCCTATCCCTGGCGCAAGCTAGCGGGCGACATCGGCGCCGCGCTGAAGGTCGAAACCGACGTCAGCCAGAAGGGCAACCATGCGCTGCTGATCGCCGAGACCAGCGAGAACAAGGTCATCGATTGGCTGCACGCGAACCGCGGCGACGTTCGGATCATGGGCTATGGCAAGCTGATGGAAGTCTACAAGGACATGGGCCTGCCCGGGACCGTCGCAAAGAAATACGGCCTCAAGACGATGGCCGGGACCCATGCGATCGGTCACACCCGCATGGCGACGGAAAGCGCGGTGACGACCGAGCATTCGCATCCCTTCACGCCGGCGCCGGACATGTGCCTGGTGCACAACGGGTCGCTCAGCAACCACAACAACCTGCGCAAATGGCTGAAGAAGCAGGGCCAGAGCTTCGACACCGACAACGATTCGGAAGTGGCGGCGCGCTACTTCGCCTATCGCCTTGGCGAAGGCGCCAGCCTCAAGGAAGCGCTGGAAGCCGGTCTCACCGATCTCGACGGCTTTTTCACCTTCACCATGGGCACCAAGGACGGCTTCGCGGTGCTGCGCGATGCCATCGCCTGCAAGCCCGCGATGCTGGCGGAGAACGACGACTGGGTGGCGATGGCCTCGGAGTTCCGCTCTCTCGCCTATCTGCCCAACATCGAGAAGGCGAAGATCTGGGAACCGGCCCCGGCGACCGTCTACACCTGGAGCCTCCACTGAGATGAACGTGATCGACTTGGCGAAGACGCCGCTGCGCGAGGTCAACAGCCGCCTGCAGAAGCTGCCCAAGGACACCAACGAACGGCTCTGGAAGCTGGTCAACGTGCATGGCGAACATGCCTGCGCCGTCGGCCTCAACCAGCCGATCGAGGTCCAGATCGACGGCCATATCGGCTATTACTGCGGCGGCATGAACCAGCAAGCGACCATCGTCGTGAACGGCCAGTGCGGCGTCGGCCTGGCCGAGAACATCATGTCCGGCGAAGTGCGCGTGAAGGGCAATGCCAGCGCCGCCGCCGGCGCGACCGGCCAAGGCGGCCTCATCGTGATCGAAGGCGATGCCGGCACGCGCTGCGGCATCTCCATGAAGGGCGTCGACATCGTGGTCGGCGGCAGCGTCGGCGCGATGAGCGCGTTCATGGCGCAGGCCGGCAGCCTAGTGGTGTGCGGCGATGCTGGCGCCAATCTCGGCGACTCGCTCTATGAGGCCCGTCTTTACGTGCAGGGCAAAGTCGAGAGCCTGGGCGCCGACTGCGTCGAGAAGAAGATGACGCCGCATCACGTCGCGAAGCTGGAAAAGCTGCTGAAGCGCGCCGGCATCAACGCCGATGCGAAGAAGTTCAAACGCTATGGCTCCGCCCGCAAGCTGTACAACTTCCACGTCGACAATGTCGACGCGTATTGAGGGACATCGATGAGCTCCACGCCCTTCTACACGCCACCGCGCTGGTCGGCGACCTTCGATCCGCATTCGGTGGCTGAGATCCATCGCGCGGCGCAAACCGGCATCTATGACATCCGCGGCGCGGGCGCCAAGCGCAAGGTGCCGCATTTCGACGACCTGCTGTTCCTCGGCGCCTCGATCTCGCGCTATCCACTGGAGGGCTATCGCGAGAAGTGCGGCACCGACGTGGTGCTCGGCACCCGCTTCGCCAAGAAGCCGATTCAGCTCAAGATTCCCGTCACCATCGCCGGCATGAGCTTCGGCGCCCTCTCCGGCAACGCCAAGGAAGCGCTCGGCCGCGGCGCCACGCAGATGGGAACCAGCACCACCACCGGCGATGGCGGCATGACGCCGGAAGAGCGCATCTCCTCAAAGACCCTGGTCTATCAGCTGCTGCCCTCGCGCTACGGCATGAACCCCGACGACCTGCGCAAGGCCGACGCGATCGAAGTGGTGGTTGGCCAGGGCGCGAAACCCGGCGGCGGCGGCATGCTGCTGGGCCAGAAGATCACCGAGCGCGTGGCCAAGATGCGAACCCTGCCGGTCGGCATCGACCAGCGCTCCGCCTGCCGACATCCGGATTGGACCGGACCGGATGACCTCACCATCAAGATCCAGGAGCTGCGCGAGATCACCGATTGGGAAAAGCCGATCTATGTGAAGGTGGGCGCTACGCGGCCCTATTTCGACACCGCGCTGGCGGTGAAGTCCGGCGCTGATGTGGTGGTGCTGGACGGCATGCAGGGCGGCACCGCGGCCACGCAGGACGTGTTCATCGAGCATGTCGGCCTGCCGATTCTGGCCGCCATCCGCCCCGCCGTACAGGCGCTGCAGGACCTCGACATGCACCGCAAAGTGCAGCTGATCGTCTCCGGCGGCATCCGCAACGGCGCGGACGTGGCGAAGGCCCTCGCTCTGGGCGCCGACGCGGTCGCAATCGGCACCGCGGCCTTGATCGCGCTCGGCGACAACGACCCGCATTGGGAAGACGAATACAAGAAGCTCGGCACCACCGCCGGCTGCTACGACGATTGGCACGAGGGCCGCGACCCGGCTGGCATCACCACGCAGGACCCGGAGCTTGCCAAGCGCCTGGACCCGGTGAAGGCCGGCAAGCGCCTCGCCAACTATCTGGCCGTGCTGACGATGGAGACGCAGATCATCGCGCGCGCCTGCGGCAAGAGCCACGTGCACAATCTGGAGCCGGACGACCTGGTCGCGCTGACCGTCGAGGCGGCTGCCATGGCGGGCGTGCCGCTCGCCGGAACCAACTGGATACCGGGCAAGAGCGGGATGTAGTCTTTTCGTCTACGCCTGGGGGATCAGAACAACCGAATTCTGAGGGGAGGCTTACCGTGACCGCCGATCTTTCTAAAATCGCCAAAGAGCGAAAGATCAAGTATTTCCTGATCAGCTACACCGACCTGTTCGGCGTGCTGCGCGCCAAGCTGGCGCCGGCCGCGGCGATCGGTGACATGCAGCGTGACGGCGCCGGCTTTGCCGGCTTCGCCACCTGGCTGGACATGACGCCGGCCCATCCCGACCTGTTCGCCAGGCCCGATCCCGACAGCTTGATCCAGCTGCCGTGGAAGCCGGAAGTGGGCTGGCTCGCCAGCGATCTGTGGATGGACGGCAAGGAAGTCGCCGACTCCCCGCGCGCGCAGCTGAAGAAGATGGTCGCCCGCGCCGCCAAGAACGGCCAGCGCATGAAAAGCGGCGTGGAGTGCGAATTCTTCCTGATCACGCCGGACGGCAAGAGCCTTTCCGATTCCGCCGACACCCAGGAGAAGCCCTGTTACGACCAGCAGGCCTTGATGCGGCGCTACGACGTCATCACCGAGATCTGCGATGCCATGCTCAAGCTGGGCTGGAAGCCGTATCAGAACGACCACGAGGACGCCAACGGCCAGTTCGAGATGAACTGGCACTATGACGATTGCCTGCTGACCGCCGACCGGCACGTGTTCTTCAAATACATGGCGCGGTCGATCGCCGAGAAGCACGGCATGCGCGCGACCTTCATGCCCAAGCCTTTTATGAACCTGACCGGCAACGGCTGCCACGCCCACGTCTCGGTGTGGGACAAGAGCGGCAAGACCAACCTGTTCGCGGATCCCAAGGGCGAACTCGGCCTCAGCAAGCTGGCCTACGGCTTCCTGGGAGGTATCATGCACAACGCCGAGGCGCTGTGCTCGATCTTCAATCCGACCGTGAACTCCTACAAGCGCATCAACGCGCCGCGCACGATTTCGGGTGCCACCTGGTCGCCCAACACGATCACCTATACCGGCAACAACCGCACCCACATGGTGCGCATCCCCGACACCGGCCGGTTCGAGCTGCGGCTCGCGGACGGCGCCACCAACCCGTACCTGCTGCAGGCCGGCATCCTGGCGGCGGGACTCGACGGCATCGACAACAAGCGCGACCCGGGCGAGCGCCTCGACATCAACATGTATACCGAGGGCCACAAGGTGAAGGGCGGGCGCAAGCTGCCGCTCAACCTGCTGGATGCGATCCGCCTCACCGATAAGAGCAAGGCGCTGCGCACCTACTTCGGCGACAGCTTTGTTGAGTCGTATTGCACGATGAAGATGACCGAGTGGAACTCCTACACGCGGCACCTGACCGAGTGGGAGCGGCAGAACACCCTAGACTGCTGACTGACAGCCGAAAGAGCGGAGCGCTGTCCTAACGGATCGGCCGGCCCGATCCGGTGGCGAAATATTCCTTCCGGCTAGTTAAAGCACACCGAATATGGCATACTGCGACAAAAGAGCACACAAGATGTGCTAGGGTGGTGCCTGCCCGCGTGGTAGGCGCGGTCCAACCTCTCCGGGTCGGCGAGCTTTGAGTCCGACCGAAGGCATGGCCTCGTTCCGAGGCCAAAAGCGCAGAGGGGGAAACATGACCGACTTAGCCACATCGATAAACATCATTTTCACCGAGTTCTACTACTGGGTCACGGTGGTGATGATGTTCCTGATTCATGTCGGCTTCTGCACCTATGAAGTCGGCGTGTCACGCCGCAAGAACCACATGACCACGCTGATGAAGAACGCGATGGTCATCCCGGTGGTCACACTCGGGTTCTATCTGTTCGGCTGGTGGTTCTATTCCGCGATGATCAACGGCCCCGGCATCACCGGCGGACTGGTCACATCGAACTTCGCCGAGCCCTGGAGCGAGCTGATGGCTACGCACATGGGCGGCAAGCCTGTCAGCGCTGAACTCACTGAGGCCGATACCGCCCTGTGGGCGCGCCTCAACGGCGTGTTCTGGGCGGCTTTCCTGCTGTTTTCATGGACCACTGCCTCGATCGTCTCGGGTTCCATCATCGAGCGCGTGAGGTCCGGCGCCTTCTGGCTGATTGCCGTCATGCTCGGCTCGGTCACCTGGATCATCGATGCGGCCTGGGGCTGGCACCCTGGCGGCTGGATGGTGCAAGTCCTCGGCTATCATGACGCCTATGCCTCCGGTGTCGTGCACGCGATCGCGGGTGGCACCTGCCTTGCGGTCCTGATCAACCTTGGACCGCGCATCGGCAAGTTCCGTCCGGACGGCACGCCGCGCAACATCCCGCCGCAGAACCCCTGGCTGGTGTGCATCGGGTTGTTCCTGATCTATACCGGCTTCTGGGGCTTCTATGCCGCCTGCAACATCCCGATCTTCGACGTGCAGGCGGGCGACGGCGTGTTCTATTCCGCCACCAACATCTATCTGCAGGCGACGACGCTCAGCGCCATCACCTTCAACTTCATCATGGCCCTGGCGGGCGGCTTGATGGCGGCCTACATCGTCTCGAAAGCCGATGCGTTCTGGACGTTCTCCGGCGGCCTCGCAGGCGTCATTGCGACCTCGGCCGGCAACGATCTCTACCATCCGATTCAGGCCTTCATCATCGCAGCGATCATCGTTGTGATCATCTACAAGCTGCACTACTGGGTGGAGCGGAAGTTCAAGCTTGACGATGCAGTCGGCGCGGTCGCGGTCCACGGTTATACCGGCTTCCTTGGCGTGGTTGCGGCAGGCTTCGTGCTGTGGGGCTACCCCTCTTCGCCCGATGCCCTGCTTGGACACGCCGAGCCTTGGGCGGCCGTCACCCCGTGGGGCCAGTTAGCCGGCGCAGTGATCATGTTCTTCGTGCTTGGCTTCGTCCCGGGCTACATCTTGTCCTGGATCCTGAAGAAGCTTGGCCTGCTCCGCATCCCGCGCGAGGTCGAACTGGCTGGCCTGGACTATCAAATGCACACCGCGGCGCAGGCCGAGGATGCGGAAGTGCGCGGCGCCATCGTCGCCGCCACCCGCGCCTCGCCGGCCGAATAAGGGAGGATCACACATGTCGACTGGAAACTTCGACAACTGGGACGGCAATGTGCTGGACCTTGGCCCGCTCTATCCGTTCGTCGGGTCTGAAGGGCTGATGGTCGTTGTGCTGGTTGTGCTCTGGGCCGCCTGGCACATCGCCCAGATGGTTGGTGAAAACCGTGCCCTAGAGGACCGCGTCAAGCACCTCAAGCAGGCGGGCGAATTGCAGAAGGCGGTTGAAAGCGAGCGCGTGATCGAGCGCATGTAGATCCGCTCACTACAGCAGCGCCGGTCGGCCGCCGGCGCTGCTTTTGTTTTGCCGCTAGAGGGCAAATCAGTCGATTTCAGGCTACTCAAATAAATTTCCTGCTAGTGGAATTTCATGCCCTATGCCATGATCGACTCGGCAGGCAGGCATTGAAAACGCGCAAAGCGAACAGCCGCCTGGCAGGGGAGATATTCATGGCACAAGACGTCGTCAACACGTCGATGCAATCGCGCGTCGACCGGATGTTCGCCAGGGACCGGATATGGGCCTGGGGATTTGTGATCGCACTCTGGATCGTTCTTGCGTTCGTGTATTTCGCCGTGTCCGGCTACATCGTCGACGGCACCGCGAAGATCGTGGCGGCAATCGCTGCGGTCCTGGTGGGCGTGTTCAACACCGCGTCCATCGCGGCGATGATCAGCCACTACGGCCACGACAAGAAGTTCATCTACGAACTCGACATCAGGCATCTGGACGCAAATCGTTGAGCGCCTGAGCCGCAGTCGAATCAATCCAAGGGGAGGATGGCATGGCACAAGTGTACCAGCCGCCAAGGCAATCGCGCGCGGGACAAATCGTCGACGCCGCGATCATTTTGATTCTGGTGTTCCTGGCGCTGTTCATTCCATTGAAGCTGGAACTTGCCGGCGCCGCGAAGGTCGACTGGCTGCCCGGCAACTTCACGGTCGAGGAAGCGGCCGATGGATCGACGGTCCTCACCAGCGACAGCGGCCTGGTCAAGCGGGTCGATGCCGAGGGCAACGTCACCTTCGAAAACCTGACCTGGGAAGCGCTGCACCAGAACGCGACCATGCAGGCGCAGTGGGCCAAGCTCGGCATCGATATGGAAGGGGCCGCGGCGGCGATCACCAAGCGCTACGACTATTCCTTCAGCTGGATCGGGCTGATCCTGACCTTGGCCGCGATCGGCGGCTATTTCGCCTTCCTGGTCATGCAATCGGACAAGGAATACCGCCAAGTGATTGCCGAGAAGTTCGGCAACCGCGCCTGACATCGAAAAGGGGAAGTTCATGTTCGATTTTCTAGAGTTCCGCGGCCCCTGGGATATGATCCAGGCCGCCGCTTGGCTGGTCTCAATTGCGCTATTGCTGTGGATGGTGATCGACGCCATCCGCACCAGCAAGACCCACAGCGAAGACGTGCTCGCGAGCTCCCAAGAGGGCGTTGACGAGCTGCTCGCCCATCACGACCGGGCACGGTGACGCACATGGTCGACACAACCGCGAGCGGCGCGAAACCGTCCAAGATCAATCTCGTAAAGGTGCTAGGCCCCGTCCATGTCTGGGCGCTGGGGGTCGGCATCGTCCTTGTCGGCGAGTTCATGGGCTGGAACTATTCGGTGGAGAAGGGCGGCGCCTTGGGCTCGCTCATCGCCTGCTGGATCATCGGCCTGCTCTATACCTGCGTGGCCATGCTCGATTCCGAGGTCACGTCGACCGTAGCCGCAGCCGGCGGGCAATACACCCAGGCCAAGCACACGACCGGTCCACTCATGGCGTTCAACGTCGGTCTCTACTTGGTGCTGGCCTACACGATGCTTGAAGCCGCCGACATCTTCGTGTTCGGCGACCTGATCAAGATCGCGGCCTACAGCACCGGCGCGGCAGCGGACACGGTGCATGCCGAACCCTTCGTATTGCTGGCGGTTTCCGTGCTGGCATTCCTCAACTACCGCGGCGTGTTCATGACCTTGACGGTCAACTTCCTGATCACGGCCGTCGCCTTCATCTCCATCATCGTCCTGTTCGTCGCCTATCAGTTCGGCATCGGCACCGGCGAGGCCTTGCAGCATTCCGAGCTGGGCATGGGCGAACTGCCCTACGGCTGGATGGGCGTGCTGGCGGCGTTCCAGTTCGCCACCTGGTACTACCTCGGCATCGAAGGCACCTGCCAGGCGGCGGAAGAAGTCCGCTCCTGCGGCCGCTCGCTGCCGCTGGGCACCATGACGGGCATGATCACGCTGCTGATCGCGGCGGCGCTGACCTGGTATGTGGCAGCCGGCACCCTGCCCTGGGAATATCTCGGCACCGCCTTGGCGCCGCTCTATGACGCCTCGCTGATGTCGGGCAGCCATGTCCTGATCGTGCTGCTGTGGGTGGGCACGGTGTTCTCGGCCCTGGCCTCGGCCAACGGGTGCATCAACGATGCGGCGCGCGCCTGGTTCTCCATGGGCCGCGACCGCTATCTGCCGGAATACTTCGCGGCGGTGCATCCGAAATACCGCACGCCGTTCCGCGCCATCATCTTCCTGATCCCAATCGCGGCGGCCTTCGGCTTCCTCGGCCTCCTGTCGTCAATCATCACCTTCTCGATCCTGTCCGGCCTGCTCGGCTATACCTTCATGCCGATCAACATGTTCCGGTTCCGCAAGAAGTGGCCGCTGGGTTCGATCAAGCGCGGCTATGTGCATCCGTTCCACCCGTTGCCGGCGATCACGCTGATGGTGCTGTGCATCGCCACCTATGTCTCGGTCTATCTCGGCTTCGGCACCCAGCTGCTTGCCATGATGGTGTTCTATATCGTGGCGTCGGTCTGGTTCGTCCTGTTCCGCTACAAATATGTGCGGCGCGGGGACCAGTTCACGATGTCCTGGCCGCGGCCACAGGGATACTGATCAACCATCTCGGGGCGTCCGGAACACGGCCGGCAGTGCTTCTGCCGGCCGTGTCCTGTTAAAGTGGATGCCGACGACGGGCTTGTCATGAGTTGCGGTTTGCATGCCGGCTGAACTCTTCTGGATCATCGTCGCCGCGGCGTCGGCTGCCGGCATCGCAATCCTGGCCGCGATGTACCGGCGAAACCGCGCAGCGGTGCAGCTTCGGCGCGGCGCAATCTTCGCGCCGGCCTACGACCTGTTCGACAGCTATCGGGTGGTGCAGGGTGGCGTCGGCTACCCGGTTCTCGAGGGGCAGTATCGCGGCCGGGCGTTCCATCTCGACGTCATCGTCGACACCCTCACCTTCCGGAAAATTCCTGTTCTGTGGCTGCGGGTCTCGCTGCTGGCGCCGCTGCCGGGCGTGGCGCCGCTCGACATCCTGGCGCGGCCGCAGAACACCGAATTCTATTCGCCCGCCAACGACCTGGCCCACTCGCTGCGGCCACGAGCCGGCTGGCCCGCCGAAGCCATCGTACGCACCGACGATCCGCAGCACATGCCCGACCTCTCCGTGATCGACCGGCACATGGCCGTGTTCGAGCGGCCTGCGACCAAGGAGCTGCTGGTCACGGCCAAGGGCGTGCGCCTGGTGCATATGCTCGACCAGGCCCGCCGCGCCGAGTATCTGGTGATGCGCCAGGCGGAGTTCGAGCAAGCGTCGGTTGACAAGGCATTGTTGCGCGAGTTGATGGATCGAACGATTGCACTCCATAACGATCTGACGGGCGCCAGGGAGCCGGAATGACAGCATCGCAGCCGCCGGGCGGAAAGCCGCTCAAGCCGCCCTTTCATCCGTTCCTGGTTCTGGCGGTCGCGGCCGTGCTGCCCGGCGTCGGCCAGATCATGAACAACCAGGCGACACGCGGCCTGTTGTTTGCCTTCACCACCATCGCGCTCGGCTACGTCACGTCCAAATACGCCGCGCCGGACGTCTCGATCTTCGGGCGATATGCCGGCGGGTTCTTCATCCATGCCATTGCGCTGATGGATGCCTATCGCTGGGCCAAGGTGCGCTGGGAACTGTTCCACTACCGGCCGAAGGAGCCGAGCGCCGGCTAGACGTGCCGGTCGCATGCTTTAGGTTGCGAGGATGCGCCGCACCATCCTATCGATCTCGTCTTCGATCTTGGATCCGACGATACCGAGCGTCTGCTGGATGCGCGCGCAGGAGAGGACCACGTAAGCGGGGCGCCTCGCCGGAGCGTTGAGCTCGGCACTCTTGATAGCCTGCAGCGATGGCCGCGCCAGACCGATCGTTTCTGCCGCGCTTAGCAGCCTGTCCGCGAAGCCGTGCCAGCTCATCTCGGAAGCGCCGCGAAAATTGAACAGGCCCGTTGCCGCGGCATCGTCGTCAAGCAGCCTCGATCCGACCGTTTGCATCGCGCGCGCCAAGTCCGACGCGGCCGTCGGGCAGCCCCATTGGTCGTCGACCACGCGCAGCGGTTCGCCGGCCTTTGCCCGCCGCAGCAGCTTCACCGGAAAGGTTTCGCCGATCTCGCTCACCACCCAGGACGTGCGCAGGATCGCCCAACGACGCGGCGCCGCCTGTTCGATCGCGCGGTCGCCCGCCAGCTTGGTGGCGCCATAGACGCTGAGCGGGTTGGGCGCATCGGTCTCGAGATACGGCGAACGCTTCTCGCCATCGAACACATAGTCCGTGGACACATGCACCAGCGGAATGTCGAGCGCACCGCAGGCCTCCGCCAGCGCCCGTGGCAGTTCCACATTCAGCGCAGCCGCGGCCTGTGGCTCGCTCTCCGCCCGGTCGACGGCGGTGTAGGCGGCGGTGTTCAGCACCAAGGCCGGATTCGCCGCTTCGAGCGCCGCATGGATGCCCGCGCCGGGTGAGTCGACCGGCAGGTGCCGGCGGCCAATGAAAGCGAGGTCAAATCCAGCGGGCCAGCGCAGGCCGGCCAGGGAGCGGGCGAGCTGACCGGATTCGCCGAGAGCGAGAATCCTGGGCACGGGGGTCCGGCTACGCGCTCAACGCCGGACTGGTCTTGGAGAGCGGCACCACTTCGGCCGGTGTGCCCGGCTCGACCGGCAGGATCGCGCCGTCCGCGATCTTGTAGATCCGGTCGGCCATCTGGCGCCACGCCTCGCCATGGGTGACGGCAAGAACGGTCAGGCCTTCGTGCTCCACCATCTCACGGATGCGGGTGCAGATCGTCTCCTCGGTCTCCCGGTCGAGGCCTGCGGTCGCCTCGTCGAGGATCAGGATTGCCGGGCGGTGCAGCAAGGCGCGCGCCAGCGCGATCCGCTGGCGCTGGCCGCCGGAAATCATCTGGCCGCGTTCGCCCACCACATGGTCGAGGCCGTCCGGCAGGGCCTCGATGAACTCGTCCGCGCCGGCCGCGCGCAAGGCGCGCCAGACATCCTCGTCGCTGAAGCTCTCCTCGCCCAGAGCGACGTTGTTGCGCACGGTGTCGTGGAACAGGGTGACATCCTGCGGCACGTAGCCGATGACCTGCCGCCACTTGGCAAGGTCGATCTCGGCGCTGTCCACGCCGCCCAGCAGCAGTCGGCCGGAGCGCGGCGGCAGCAGTCCGATGATGAGATCGAGCGTCGTGGTCTTGCCGACGCCCGACGGGCCGACCAGGGTCGTGATCTTGCCCGCTGCGACCTCGAAATCGACTTTGGCCAGCAGTTCCTTCCCGTCGGCATGCTTGAACGAGACGCCTTCGAAGCGGACTCCGTCTCGTGGATTGGGCGGCACCGTGCCGGTCAGCTGCTCTTGGCTCGACTCGGCGGCGGCAATCAGGCTGCGGGCCGAGCCCAGCCAGACCTGCGCCATCATCAGGCGCTGACTGCCGCGCTGCACGAAGCCGAAGGTGTTCACCAGGCGCACCAGCAGGATCGCCGCCAGCAGCAACTCGTGGCCGCCGAGACCCAGTAGCGCGCTGCCGCCGAGCAGGCCCAGCACCATGCAGATCGCGATGATCGGAGCCTGCAGCTCCTCGGCATATTCGGCCGACAGCACGCGCGATCTCATGCTCTGGTCCAGCGCATCGCTGTCCTTCGACAGCAGCGTCGACATCTGGGCCTGGCGACCCATCGCACGGATCGACTTGATGCCGATGAAGACGTCGGTCAGATCCGCCTTCATCCTGCTCATGGCCCGGCTCTGGCCCTTGGCGGCGCGCTTGGACTGGCGCACCAGCGCGCCGTATGACACCGCCATGATGCCGGCAACACCGGCCGCGACCAGCACCATCGGCGGCGCGATCACGTAACAGATCAGCAGGTAGATCGTGATGCGCAGGAACGCCATCAGCATGTCGGTGCTGAGTTGGAACGCCTCGCCGACGGCGTTCGAGCTTTCGCCCGCCGCCGAGACCAGGCGGCTCAGCCGCTGGCGCGCGTAGAAACTCCAGCGCGCGTGCATCAGGGTGCGAATGACGTCGAGCCTGGCTTCGGTGTTGATGCGCGTCATGACGCTGGCGACATAGCGCGTGACGGCGATGCTGATGACGGCCTTGATCACCATGAAAAAGAGGATGGTGAGCAGCAGCGTCGGCAGATTCATCGGCAGGCCAACGGCGGTGAAGGCGCTTTCGAGTGCGTTGTGGATCATCTCGCGTCGGCCGCCCAGCTCCATGTCCGTCTCTGGACTCATCACCGAGAGCAGCGGAATGATCGCGGCGAACCCCACCAGCTCGAAGATGCTGGCGATGCAGACGCCCACGATCACGATGGTGCGCTGCAGCGGCGGAACGGCCCGCAGCGAGATGATCATCGAACGCAGGAGGCCCGGCTTTTTCTGGGGATTCTTCGCCATTCGCCTTGATCTTCGCCTTTAGGAGGCCGTTCAGGCCATCTGGACGGCCGGCTGCCGATAGGCGCCGGGCGCCGACAACTCGGCGCGGCCGCCGCCGAGAACCTCGTTCCATTGCCGACCGATCGCATCGATGCTGAAGTGCTGCGCCAGGATGGGCTGCGCGCGCGCCAGATGATCGCCGACGGTATGCGGCTCGAACAGGTAAGTGTCGAGACCGGTGCGCCAATCGTCGAGCATCATGACGTCGCGCAGCGGCTCGAGGGATTCGAGATAGGTGGCGACCACCGGCACATTGTTGGCGAGCGCCAGGACCGCGCGGTTGGCCGACTTGCACAGCGAGAACGGATCGGCCGCGCTCGGCATCACGAACAGATCGGCGCGCGACAATTCGAAGAACACCCGCTCGTTGGACCAGGTCTCGTAGCGGGTGAAGATGTTGACGCCGTGGGTCAGGGCATCGAACCGCACCCGGTTGTTGCTGATCACCACCAGCTCGATCGGCCGGTCGCGGTGGGCGCGCTCCAGCTCTTCGATCACCGGCCTCAGGAGTCCCATGCCGAAGTCGGAATGGAAGCTGCCGTGCCGGCCGAACCAGATCACCCGCGCGGTGTCTTCCGGCAGGTGATCGACCTGCCAATCGGATTCGACGCCGAAGGTCTCGCCGTCGTGAAGCTCTTTGCCCGCGCTGAGCCCCAGCACCGGCGAGGCGACGGCTTGCGGCAGCCAAGCGGAAATCGCCTGATAGGCGTCGGGCGTAATGGCCGCGTCCGGCACCACCCAGCTTGCCCCCTCCTCGCCCAGGTGACGGCGCGCGACGCGCTCCAACGCGCGGGTTGGCGTGACGATGGCGTCGGCATGCCGGGCGAGATCGCCGGCGCTTTCCGCCGACAGCTCCGGCCCGCGCCGCTGCGCGTATCCGGGAACGAAGATGTTGTCGCAGAGATCGAGGAAAACCGGCTTGCCGCGAGACCTGAAGGCGCGCGCCACATCGTGCAGCCGCTCGCCCGCCTGCTTCACCACGATCAGAGCGTCGAATGAATTCGGATCGGGATGCTGTTCGGCGAAGATGACGCTGTCATGGCCGGCCTGCTGCAGCGCCCAGGCCGGAACCAGGCAGCGATAGCGGAAGCTTGCGACCGCAGGGTCAGCGTCCGGAACGATCCAGGCTAGGCGCATCGGGAGATCCCGACCCGGCGGGGCTGCGCCCGCTTGGCCAGTGCGCCAGTCCGCGCGCCCAGGCTGTTCCGTCCCCACGCATGGATCATCCCGTCATCCTCGTTGCCCAACCGTCGGGTACGTCCCGTCCGACGCCAAGCACCCCAAATTGGTACTCACGACCCGTTCGACGGACTTGAATGCGTGGTCCTGCGGCGGGCCGCTCCCAGCCAGGGATTAGTACCCATTCCCCCCAAGCTATTCAAGGACATAACGGTCGCAGGCGGTGGTAACGCGAGATCGCTAAATGACCCCTTAATTGTTGCGATTCCAGGGTATTTTTGCGCCCGCGCGGTGTAGACGGCGGACCCCAACATCGGTATGAACCAACCTGTCCTAAATGCCGCAGTCTGCAACGCGATCCGGGAGAACGGCACTGACCGAGCGGGACCTGAGACAAGCGCTGGGCCGGCGCACCATTCTGGTGACGGGTGGCGCCGGCTTCATCGGATCGGCCGTATGCCGGCTGCTGCGGGACACCACCGACTGCCGGATCGTCAATCTCGACAAGCTCAGCTATGCCTCCAGCCCCGCTGCTTTGGCGGCGGTGGCCGGCGATCCGCGTTATCAGTTCGAACAGATCGATCTGTGCGACCGGACGGCGTTGGCTGGCGTCTTCCAGCGCCGCCGGCCCGATGCGGTCATCCATCTGGCGGCGGAATCGCATGTCGACCGCTCGATCGACGGGCCGCAGGCCTTCGTGATGAGCAACGTGGTCGGCACCTTCAACCTGCTGGAAGCCAGCCGTGCGCATATGGGCTCTCTGCCCGAAGCGGCGCGCGCGAACTTCCGGCTGGTCCATGTCTCGACCGACGAGGTATATGGCTCGCTCGGCGACGAGGGCCGGTTCGACGAGCATAGCCGCTACGATCCGCGCTCGCCCTACTCCGCGACCAAGGCGGCCTCGGACCATCTTGCCGCGGCATGGCGCCACACCTTCGGCGTTCCGACCTTGATCACCAACTGCGGCAACAACTACGGGCCGTACCAGTTTCCGGAAAAGTTCATCCCGACCCTGATCATCCGCGCTCTCAAAGGGCAGGAGCTGCCGATCTATGGCGGCGGCGCCAACGTGCGCGATTGGATCCATGTCGAGGATCATGCCCGCGCCCTGCTCGGCGTGCTCGCCTTCGGAACGGTCGGTGACAAATACCTGATCGGCGCCGAGGAGCAGCGGCGCAACCTGGATATCGCGGAGATCATCTGCGACCTGGTTGATCGCACCGTTCCGCGCAACCAGCCGAGCCGCACGCTGATGAAGCATGTGGCGGACCGGCCGGGGCACGACCATCGCTATGCGATCGATTCTTCGAAAGTGCGGGCGGAGATCGGCTGGCGGCCGTCCTGTTCGCTGGCCGAGGGCTTGGAGTCCACCGTGCGCTGGTACATCGATCATAAGGATTGGTGGGAGGACATCTTCCGCTCCGGCCGTTACGGCGGGGAGCGGCTCGGCCTCCAGGCGACGGGAGCCCGCGGATCATGAAGGGCATCGTCCTCTCCGGCGGCCGCGGCACGCGCCTCTATCCCGCGACCAAAGCAGTCTCGAAGCAGCTGATCCCGCTGTACGACAAGCCGATGGTCTATTATCCCATCGCCAGCCTGATGCAGATGGGGATCCGCGATATCCTGATCGTCACCACGCCCGAGGACGAGGAGCGCTATCGCCACCTGCTGCGCGATGGCGCGCAGTGGGGCATCCACATCTCCTATTGCCGCCAGCCGAAGCCGGAAGGCATCGCGCAGGCTCTGCTGCTGGGGCGCGACTTCATCAACGGCGCGCCGATCGCCCTCATCCTCGGCGACAACTTCATCTACGGCGAAGGCTTCAACCAGAGCCTGACCCGCGCCAGCACGCTCACCAGCGGCGCGATCAACTTCGCCTATCGGGTGTCCGATCCCGAGCGCTACGGCATCATCGAGTTCGATCCCAACGGCCGTCCCCTGCGCCTGGTCGAGAAACCGAAGAAGCCCAAGTCGAACTGGGCCCTCATCGGTCTCTATGTCTACGACAAGCGCGCGCCGGACCTGGCTGCCGAGCAGAAGCCCTCGGCGCGCGGCGAGCTGGAGATCACCGATCTCAATCAGCGCTACCTGGATATGGGGCAATTGCAGGTCGAGAAGCTCGGCGCCGGCAATGCCTGGCTCGATACCGGCACGCACGATTCATGGCTGGAGGCGTGCCACTATGTGCAGACCATCTTCCACCGCCAGGGCCAGATGATCGGCTGCCTCGAAGAGGTCGCCTATCGCAACAACTTCATCACCGCCGAGCAGCTCGACCGCCTGGCCGACGAGATGAAGGCCTCCACCTACGGCCAGTATCTGAAGGCGCTGCTGGCCTAACTTCGCCTGAAGATGCGCGTGCGCGGCGCGGTCGCCAGGCGGCCGCGCTTTCCCGAGAGCGATAGATTCGGATTGAAGAACGGGTCGTCGAACAGGACGCGCGCCCAGCGCGTGCGCATGTATTCGCGCTCCCACGTGAAGCTGGCCAGGCGCTCCACCCGGATGTCCGAACCGCGGCTCGCCGAATGGTGATGCCGCAGCCGCGCGTGCGGCGTGTAGATGACGCGCAAGCCCGCTTCGCGCACCCGCAGGCAGAAATCGATGTCGTTGTAGGCGACGGCGAGGTGCCGCTCGTCGAGCCCGCCGAGGCGTTCGAACAGCGCGCGCCGCATCAGCTGGCAGGCGCCAGTGACTGCGCTCAGGTCCTGCGTGACGCGGATGCGGCCGGCATGGCCCGGATCGTCGGGGGAGGCATCCGCATACATATGGCCGGCGACGCCGCTCAAGCCCACGACCACGCCGGCATGCTGCACGCTGTGGTCGGGATAGAGCAGCAGGCAGCCGACCAGCCCCACGTCCGGCCGCGACGCCTGGCTCACCAGCTCGTTCAGCCAATCGGGCTCGAAAGCTTCGATGTCGTTGTTGAGCGTCATCAGGAATTCACCGCGCGCCTGGGACGCGCCGAGATTGATCAGCCGCGGATAGTTGAACGGCCCGGGCGCGGGCACGATCCGCACGTCGGACCGCTGCGCCAGAGCTGCAAAGTAGGCTTTGGTCTCCGGCTCCGCGCTGTCGTTGTCGAGGATGATGACTTCTTTGTTCCGGTAGCTGGTCGCGCGGTCGAGGCTGTTGAGGCAGGCTTCCAGCAGGTCCTTGCGATCGCGCGTCGGGATGATGATGGAAACCAGCGGCAGCGGGTCCGGCAACGGATGGCGCAAGCGCAGGAACCCGTACTGATCAGGCCCGCCGACCGTGACGCCGGCGAGAGATGGGCGGCGCGCGACGAAATTCTCAACGGCCTCTAACCGTGTGTCGCCGGACAGGTAGAGCGCGCGCGCCTTTGGCGTCGACTCCGGATCACCGGCAACATGCACCAGTATGCCGGGACAATGCAGCGGGTCGCGACCGGAGGAGAGGATGACCTGCAGCGCCAACGCATGGACCGCCGCATCCAACTCGATCGCTTCCGGCAATTCCATGCCTCCGAGCGCGTCTTTCCTAAAGAAGACCGCGCGGCCGAATCCGCTCTGGCACAGGAACAGGTCTTCGCCGAAATCCGGCTTGAACCACGGCGCGAACCGCTGGCCGGTGAAGCTGATCTGGTCTTCGTCGCCGAAGATGACCGGCGCGTCCGGCCTTGCCTCGATCGCGGCGCCCAATCGTCGCTGCGCCGATGCGGCAAGCCGATCGGAGGGGCCCAAGATCACGATGTGGTCGGCCATCGCGACCCGGGCGATCTCGGCCACCGCGCCCGTGGTGCTCCGCTCGTCATCATTGAGGTCAAACGTCAGGATGACATCGAGCCCGGCATGCTCCGCGGCGATCCGCTGCCAATAGGCATGGTCTTCCGGTGTTCCACGCCCGGCCAAAGCGATCGTCAGCGGCGTGGTGGCCGGCTGGGTTGCCGCCGGTCCATAATTCTCCCACCGTTCGATCCAGGTCTGGTAGTCCCGCTCGATGTTGAGGCCGCGGGCGAGCTGCAGGTAGAGCTCCCGCCGCGTCGGCTCGCGCCGGAACAGTTTTCGGAAGCGGCCGAAGCCCATCGAGACCCATCCCCCTGCGCGATTCCCGCCTCACCTCAATACAAGGTGGCCGACAACCCGCCAAGGCCCTGATTCCGGCTTGTGCAACGCGGAGGCGTCGACTAATCACTCGGACAAAGCCTGGGGGATGCCTCATCCGTGCAGATCACCGACCTCGCCTTGCTCGATGTGAAGCTCGTGCAGCTGAAGGTCCACGGCGACAGTCGGGGCTTTTTCATGGAGTCCTACAAGGAAGCGGACTGGCGTCCGATTCTGGGCAACCGCCCCTTCATCCAGGACAACCAGTCGCTCTCCGGCTCGGCGGGCACGATGCGCGGGCTGCATTATCAGATGCCGCCATTCACCCAGGCCAAGCTGGTGCAGGCCCTGCGCGGGCGGGTTCTCGACGTCGCCGTCGATCTGCGCCGCGCCTCGCCGACGTTCGGCAGGCACGTCGCGGTGGAACTGGCGGCCGGCGACGGAAAGCAAATGTTCGTGCCCGAGGGCTTCGCGCACGGTTTCATGACCTTGGAGCCGGACTCGATGGTGGCCTACAAGGTGACCAGCGGCTACGAACCGAAATCGGAACGCGGCATCGTGTGGGATGACCCGGACCTGGGGATCGCCTGGCCGGCGGCGTCAAAAGCCGGCGCGACCTTGTCAGCGCGCGACCGGCAATGGCCGCGGCTCAAGGACGCTACTGATCTGTTTTAGACGGCTTGAGTCCGAGGGCGGCGGCCGCGCCGCGGATCACCGGCTTGATCCAGGATTTCGGCTCAGGCTCCAGTTCCCATTGCTTGATGGGCTTGGTCGGATCCTGCCGCAAGTCGATGACGACGCCGTTGATGTTGGCCTGGCTGAAATCGCCATCGAGGCTTTCCATCGCCACCGTCTTTGCCGCCAAGCCAAGTTCGGCCGGTGGAATCGACAGACGCTCGGCGGCCGCGCTCAGCTGGTCCATCACCTCCGCCGCCGGTTTGGCGCGATCCTTCAACAGCAGATACTCGCCCGGCTGCGGCTGGGTCGCGATGTTGTCGTAGGCGTTCTCGGCGACGATCTCGTTGAACTCGGTCTCGAGCTTCTTGCGCACCTCCGCCGAAGCCTTGCTCGTGGACTGATCGCTGAGGATGCCCGCCTTCACCTGCATCAGGTCGACTTCGCCGTTCAGCTGCCGCGCCGCGCTTTCGACCAGCATCATGAATTCGTCACCCTCGGCGAGGCCGGTCCGCTCCAGGGCCGCAAGCGCCGGCGTCTCGTCGCGCAGGCCGGCGGCGAGCATCAGCCACCATTTCCCCTCAGTCGGGGCGTCGCGCAGGGTGGCGAAGAACTCCTGCGACCCCTCGTTCCGGGTCAGCACGCGCACGCGCACGATCTCCAGCTGGCGCGCCGCCATCTTGACCAGGCGGCGGCGGAAGGGACCGCGATTGTCGGGATCGACGTATTCGATGAAGAAGTGGTCCGGGAGATTGCGCGCTTCCACGCCAAGATGGTGCCCGGTCATGCCCCGCGCATCGAAGATCTTGGTCGACGTATCGATCAGCAGAGAGAGATCCCAGGTCTCGGCCATGCTCGCGGGTCTCGCCTATCTCAGCTGGACTGGATAAGGCAGCCCGAATTAAGGAATGGTTAGCTATATCGAATGGCCCAGTCCTTGGCGGATAGCGTCCCTAGCGGACCGCAGACACAAAGGCCGCTGCTTTTTGCGCCAGTTCGTCCCGCGACATGCCCGGCTTGTAGAGCGCCGAGCCGATCCCGAAGCCGTTGGCACCGGCCGTCCGGTAGGCCGCGACATTGTCCGGGGTCACGCCACCGGTCGGGACCAGCAACGCCTCCTTGGGCAGGACCGCCCGCCATGCATTGACGGCAACCGGCGGCAGCAGCTCCCCGGGAAACATCTTCAGGCCGTCCGCGCCGGCCGCCAGCGCGGCAAAGGCCTCGGTCGGCGTCGCGACGCCGGGCAAGGCGATCAGCCCGCGCGCCTTGGCGGCGGCGATCACGGGCGGCGAAAAGTTGGGCGCAATGATCAGCTTGGCGCCGGTCGCTGCCACGCCTTCGACCTCGGCTTCGGTCAACACCGTGCCGGCGCCGATCAAGACGCCCGGCGGCGCGTGCCGGACGAGATAGGCAATGCTCTCCAGCGGCCGCGGCGAATTCAGCGGCACTTCCAGGATCGAGAACCCCGCCAGAGTCTCCAGCACCCAGGGTGCTTCCTCCGGCTTCATGCCCCGCAGGATGGCAATCAGGGGCAGTCGTTGCAGGCAATCGCGCAGCAGTTCACTCATGGTCTCACCAGCCCGGCCTGCTGGCCGATCCAGAACAGGGCGGCCGGCAGCACATCCTTGTTGTCGATGCCATTGAACTCAAGGCCGAGGATGGACGCACAAGCGCCATAGCGCGCGATCATCCCGGCAGACCCGATGCAGATGACGCCGCTGCGACCGAGGTCAGGCCAGGCAGCGAGGGCGTCGCGCATTTCCGTGCCGACCAGCATGCCGGAGACGTAGCTCGCGATCTTGTCGCCCTCCAGCCGGCCGAACAGCGCCAACGACCGCGCGCTGAACAGCCGATTGAGCAGTTCAGATCCTCCGGCGGTCGCCTGCACGCCGCGCGCGAATGCGTCATGGTCATCGCCTTCGCCCGTCATCAATTGGGCCAGGGTTCCAGATTGACGGAGAAGATTGAACATCTCGCCGGTGATAAAGGTGCGGAACTCGAGCAGCTTGCCGTCTGCGACCCTCACCCACTTTGAATGCGTGCCCGGCGTCAGGAATACGCCGTCGGACCGCTGTTGCTGCAGCAGCGCGCCCAACATCTGGCACTCCTCGCCCCGCATCACCTCCGGCTGGGCGGGACCGTCGAAGCTCACGCCCGGCACGATCCAGCAATTGCTGTCGCCGATGCGGCCTGCCTTCATCAAGTTCTTGGCCAGATCGGCCAGCGGCGCGGGCGCGGCAAGATACGGAACTTCCACCCATCCCATGCGGCTGCCTGCCATGCCGGCAATCACGACCGGAACGCCAGGCGTCAGCCACTGATGGAGAAAGGTTTCCAGCGATTCACCGAAGCGCCGATCCCGGATCGCCAGCAGGCCGGCGGAATCGGCGCGCTCCTGCAGCGCAGCGCCGTCGGCGCCGAGCGCCCAGGCACGCCGGTTGGTGGAGCCCCAATCGACTGCGATACAGGAGTAGGTCGCCATGACGCCGTTATAGGGCTCCGACACCGCCATAGGCAAAGCCGGACGCGGCCGGCGCCAGGCGGTTGCGCAACGGCGCGCCGAATTCCGCCATCTCGATCTCGAACACGTCGCCCGGCTCGGTGCGGATGCCGTCGCCGAAGCTCAAGGTCGCGGTGCCGAAGAAATGCACATGCAGATCGCCCGGGCGGCGGAACAGCTTGTATTTGAAGTGGTGGTATTCGAGGTTGGCGATGGTGTGGGACATGTTGCCCTCGCCGCTCAGGAACGGCTTGCGCCATAGCACGCTGCCCTTGCGCACGATCCGGCTCTCGCCTTCCAGCTTGTCCGGCAGCGCCCCCGTGCGCAGCTCCGGCCCGATGGCGCAAGCGCGCAGCTTGGAGTGCGCGAGGAAGAGATAGTTCTGCCGTTCGGTCACGTGATCGGAGTATTCGTTGCCGAGCGTGAATCCGAGGCGCCACGGCTTGCCGTTTGAATCCACCAGATAGAGGCCGGCGACCTCCGGCTCCTCGCCGCCATCGAGCGCGTATTCCGGTAGCGGCAGATCGGCGCCCGGCGCCACCACCGAGCTGCCGTCGCCCTTGTAGAACCATTCCGGCTGCACGCCGGGTCCGGGCAGCTGCGGCTTGCCGCCTTCCAGGCCCATGCGGAACATCTTCATGGAATCGCTCAAGGACTCCACGTCGCCGGAGATTTTTTTGTGCATCTTGTCGCGCGTGTCGGCGCTGCCGAGATGCGTCAGGCCGGTGCCGGTCACCAGGCAATGCGCGGCATCCGGGTGATCGACCGGGGAAAGCACGCGGCCCTCTGCCAGCAGCGCCGGATAGTCCAGCGCCGCGCCATCGCCTTCCGCCTTCACCGCCTCGTCGAGGCTCAGCCCCGCGGCGATGGCCTGCTTCGCCAGATCGATCATCCTGGTGGCGCCCGGCACCGCGATCGCGCGATTGCCATCGATACGCGCCACGCCGCGCGCACCACTCTCGGTCAGATATTGGATGAGACGCATCGGAACACCTTCTTTCCACGAATGGCCGGTCTTTTATCATACAAACCGAAAACCCAGCAACGCAGGACTGTCCGCCGCCGATGGGAAATGATGGCAAGAGTTAATCGCATTGCGGAAGCGAAACTATGCGTTCTGCAAATTGCGATGGCAATGCGGCTGGCCTATAGTTCGCCCGGCACAATTGTCCGATAAATGTGCCCAAGCAAAACACGGGAGGAATCACATGCGGAAATTACTTGCTTCGGCAAGCATTGGCGCCATGGCGGTGTTGTTGTCCGCCGGCGCATACGCCCAGGAAGGCACCGTCGCAAAGGCGGTGGGCGGCTACACCTTCGAGGACGCGGCGAAGGAGAAACCGGGGACGAAAGACTTCCACTCGGCCGACGGTCATCTGACTTTCGCGATCGTGACGCACACCGCCGGCAACGGCTTCTTCGATCCGGTCTATGTCGGCGCCACCGTCGCCGGCAACATGATCGGCGCCAAGATCCTGCTGCTCGGCTCCGAATCACCGACCGACGATCCGCAGCGCGAGATCGAGATCCTGAACCAGATCGTGCAGGACCCGACTATCGACGGCCTGATCATGACGACGCCGCAGGCCGGCGCATACAACGACATCGTGAAGGCCGCGGAAAAGAGCGGCATTCCGATCGCGACCACCAACTCGTTCGACGGCAGCATCACCAACCGCAACGGCATCAGCCACACCGGACAGGATGCCTCGGCCGCGGCGATCGGCGGCGAGGCCTTGGCCAAGTGCGTGCTGGCGAGCGGTGCCGACAAGGGCTCGATCCTCCTGCCCTCCTCCACCGCGATGGGCAATGTCGAGGTCAACAACCGCGTGACGGCGGCGTTCAACGCCATCGTGAAGACGCTGAAGGACGCCGGCAAGCTTGAGAACTTCAAGGTCGACGCGGGTCCGGAGAATGTCGGCGTTGATGCCAATCCGCAGGACCCGGTGAACAGCATCGTGTCGCTGTTCGAATCGCGCGGCGACGTGGTCGGCGCCTTCACCGCCAACAACGTCTTCACGCCGGCGCTCGCCAAGGCCGTCGCCCAGACCGGCAAGACCGGAAAGATCTGCGCCTATGGCTTCGACCTCGGCCCGGCGCAGCAGGACGCCATCCGCAGCGGCGACCTGACCGGCTCGCTCGGTCAGCAGCCGTTCCTGCAGGGCTTCTGGCCGGTCATGCAGCTCTATCTCCAGATCGACCGCGGCATCTCGGCGGCCAACCTGGACACCAGGGCCCAATTGGTGACCAAGGACGGCGTCGAGCTGGTCGGCAAGCGCTTCGAGAACTGAACCAGCCGCAGTCGCGGCGGACGGCATATCGCGGGAGGGATCGTCCCCTCCCGCGATCGTGCTATCCTTGTCATCTGCACGGAAGCCGTTGAGGGGCTATGTCTGACAGCGTGCAATTGCGAATAGGCCGCATGCCCGCCCAGTTGGTTGGCGGATGGGAGCTTGGGCTGCTCGTCCTGATGGCGATCCTGTTCGCCGGCGGCGCGCTCATCAACCCCGCCTTCTTCCTCAGCGGTGATGCCTTCCATGCCATCCTGCGCGACACTGCGCGCTATGCGGTGGTCGCGGTCGGCATGACCTTCGTCATCATCAACAAGGACCTGGACCTGTCGGTCGGATCGACCAATGGCCTCATCGGCGTCGCTTTTTCCATCCTGTATGCGCCGCAGTTCAATGATTGGGGCCCGATCCCGGCGACCATCTTCTGCCTGATCCTCGGCACCTTCATCGGCCTGATCAACGGCGTGCTGGTCACGATCCTGCGCGTGCCGTCCTTCATCGCGACCCTCACCATCCTGCTGATCGGGCGCGGCATCATCCTCGGCCTCACCGGCGGCCGGTCGATCGGCTATGCGGTCAAGGCGCGCGAGCACACCTGGTTCTTTCACCTCGGCGAGACCAACGCCTTCGGCTTCAACAACCAGATTCCGATCGCGCTGGTGATCGTCATCATCGGCGCCTTCGTGCTCGCCAAGACGCGCTGGGGCTACGAGACCTTCGCGACCGGCGGCAACGAGCAGGCAGCCGCCTATGCCGGCATCCCGACCCGCTGGGTGCGCATCCGCGCCTATCTGCTGTCGTCGCTGTGCGCCACCGTTGCGGGACTGATGGCCGTAACCCAGGACAAGGGCGTGACGGCGCAGGCCGGCCTCTCCTCCGAGCTGATCGTGATCGCGGCCGTCATCATCGGCGGCGCGTCGATCCTGGGCGGGCGAGGCCGGGTGATCGGTGCCTGCCTCGGCGCCACGCTGACCGTCGTCATCGACAAGGTGCTGCGCGAGGGATGGCCGACCACGCGCATCGTGCAGATCGACGGGCAGGATATCGAAGTTTCCGCCATCGCCCAGCTGCCGGTCGGCGCGGTTCCTGCCCTGCTCGGCGCGCTGCTGCTGCTGGCGGTGCTGGTCGAGCCCTATGTCCTGCGCCGGCGCCTGATCGGACGGTTCTTCGCCTGGCTGCGCAAGAAGGAGCCGCCGCTGATCATCGAGGCCACCGGCATCGCGATCGAAGGCGTGCAGACCAAGGGGACGATGGCGAGCGACAAGGCTCTGACCGCGCGCGGCTTCGGCAAGTTCCTGGCGCGACGCGATGCGCTCGCCATCATCCTCACCGTGGTGCTGTGGCTGATCGGCGTCTGGCTGCGGCCCGACTACTGGTGGAACCTGCAGAACAGCTTCGCCATCCTGCTGAACTATACCGAGCTGGCGCTGCTGGCGGTCGGCCTCACCTATGTCATCGCCTGCGGCGACATCGACCTGTCGGTCGGGGCGGTGCTGGCGCTGGCCGGAGCCGCGACCGCATTCGCCATGAAGGTCATGGGCTTCGATCCGTGGACCGCGGTGCTGATGGGATTGCTGGCCGGCACCGCCGCCGGGCTGGTCAACGCCCTCATCACCATCGGATTCAACTTGCCGTCCTTCATCGCCACCCTCGGCATGTTCTACATCGCACGCGGCCTCGCCGCCTGGATCGTCGCCGGCAAGCAGCTGACCGGCTTCCCCGAAAACTTCAACATGCTGGGCCGCAAGGTCGGCGACATCCTGGATCACTTCGGCATCGACATCGGAAACGGCCCGCTGCGCGCCTTCAGCGAGGCGGTGAGCGTTCAGACCCTATGGATGCTCGTGATCGCGATCATCTTCGGCATCATACTAGCCTACACGCCGTTTGGGCAGATGATCTACGCCACCGGCGGCAACCGCCGCGCGGCCGACTATGCCGGCATCAACACCAGACGCGTGCGCTTCATCTCGCTGATGTTTTCCGCCTTGTGCGCGACCATGGCCGGCATCATCTACACCGCGTTCTTCCGCAGCTTCAACCCGACAGCCGGACAGTTCCGCGAGCTCGACGCCATCGCCGCCGTCATCATCGGAGGCGGGTCGATCTTCGGCGGCTACGGCACCATGATCGGCGCGCTGGCCGGCGCCGCCGTCATCACCCTCATCCGCGCGCTGCTGCAGCTCAACATCATCCTGCCTGGCGGCGGCTCCTTCGTCATGCCGCAGCATTGGGTCAACGTCTTCACCGGCCTCATCCTCATCGTCGCGGTGCTGATCGACATCTGGCTGCGGCAAGCGAACATCCTGGCCGGTCTCAGAAACCGCTTCGGGCGCTTTGCCCGCCCCAAATCGGAACCCGAACATGCCTGACACCGCCGCCGCGCCGATCATCGAGATGCGCCATATCAGCAAGGCGTTCGGCGCCGTGCGCGCCCTGAGCGACGTCGACCTCAGGCTCTATCCGGGCGAGATCATGGGGCTGGTCGGCGACAACTCGGCCGGCAAGTCGACGCTCATGAAGATCCTGACCGGCGCCTATCATCGCGATTCCGGCGATGTACTGGTCAATGGCGCGGCGACGAACTTCAAGAGCCCACACGAAAGCCGGGGCGCCGGCATCGAGATGATCTATCAGGACTTCGCCTTGTGCGGAAACATGGATGTCGGGCAGAACATCTTCCTCGGCCGCTGGCCGCGCAAAGGAATGTTTGTCGATCGCGGCAGGATGTACAGCGAGGCCGACGCCGTGCTGAAGCGCCTGAAGGTCGACGTGAATTCCGTCTACCAGCGGGTCGAGAGCCTGTCCGGCGGCCGCCAGCAGTCGGTTGCGATCGCGCGCGCCATCTCGTTCGACCCGCGCGTCGTCATCCTGGACGAGCCGACCGCGAACCTGTCGGTGATGGCGACCGAACGGCTGCTCGAGACCATGCTGGAGCTGAAGAAGCACAACGTCGCGCAGATCATCATCTCGCACCGCCTGCAGGACATCTTCGCGGTCGGCGATCGTGTCATGGTGTTGAAACGCGGCGAGAATGTCGGCGAACGCCACATCAAGGCGACCACCGAGCATGAGGTGCTGGAGCTCATCGTCTCGGGAAAACGCGAAAAGGCGTCTGCGTAAATCCAAGCGAACGCGCGAATATTTGTATTACAAAATAAGATGCGTTGTGCTAGGATTCAATTGGTGCCATATAATCCGCACTGACGATGAGGAAATTAAAAAAAGCCGCAAAGGCCAGGGGAGAGCGCCTTCATCACTCTTTGGCGCAGGATATCGGGGCCCGGATTCTCCGAGGAGAATACGCGCCCGGATCGCTGCTACCCAACGAAGCCGAGTGGTGCGACGTCTATGGCGTCAGCCGCACGGCGGTGCGCGAGGCGATCAAGATGCTGGCAGCGAAAGGGCTGATCGTCTCTCGGCCCAAGATCGGTTCGCGCGTGCGCCCGCGCGATGTGTGGAACCTGCTCGACCGCGACGTGCTCGCCTGGTACTGGGCGGCGTCCGACCAGCACCATTTCCTCAGCAACGTGCAACAGATGCGCGAGATGCTGGAGCCGGAGGTTGCCGCGCTCGCCGCGCTCAACCACACCGACTCGCAGCTGGCGGCGATCGAATCGGCCTATATGGGCATGGTCGATTCCACTAACACCACCGACTGGAACACCAACGACGTGAAGTTCCACCTCGCGGTGCTCGGCGCGGCAGGCAATGAGCTGTTGATTCCGCTCGGCTTCATGATCGAATCGGCGCTGAGCAACATGTTCGAATACACCGCCTCGCATAACGACGAGCTGCGCGCGGCCCTTCCGCTGCATGAGGCCATCCTGGTCGCGATCCGCCGCCGCTCGCCGGCGGCGGCCCGCCGCGCGGCTCGCGCGCTGCTGGCGGATACCAGCGGCGTGATCGGAAAGGCCCGCAAACCGAACAACGCCGCGAAAGCGAAGGGCGACGGAAAGAAACGCTCAGCCTGAGCGCGCTTGCCAGTACACGCCGGCTGTGATTTTGATTCCGCCCGCGTTGATTTCACCAAGAAGACAGCATCCATGGACCTTTCGAACTTCGGCAAGTTCCCGAGCCTGCGCGGCAAGGCCGTGTTCGTGACCGGCGGCGGCTCCGGCATCGGCGCCGCCATCGTCGAAGGCTTTGTCGACCAGGGCGCGCGCGTCGCGTTCGTCGATATCGACGAGACCGCGAGCAAGGCCTTGTGCGACCAGCTGCGCGCTCAATACGGCGCCACTCCGCACTTCACGCGCTGCGACATCACCGATATTTCGGCGCTGCAGGCGGTGATCGAGAAGGCCGGGCGCGACCTGGGCGATATCGGCGTGCTGGTCAACAACGCGGCCAACGATCAGCGCCACCAGTGGCAAGACGTGACGCCCGATTACTGGGACGAGCGCATGGCCATCAACCTGCGCCCGATGTTCTTCGCGATCCAGTCGGTGGCACCACAGATGAAGCGCCTGGGTGGCGGGTCGATCGTCAATTTCGGTTCGATCAGCTGGAAGAACGCGATGGGCGGCATGCCCGCCTACACCACCGCCAAGGCGGCGGTCCATGGCCTGACGCGCGGCTTTGCCCGCGATCTCGGCCAGGACGGCATCCGCGTGAACACGGTCCTGCCCGGCTGGGTGATGACCGAAAGGCAAAAGAAGCTGTGGCTCGACGAGGCTGCGGAGAAGCTGCTGGACCAGGTGCAGTGCCTGAAGGGCCGGCTTCAGGCGGAGGACCTGGCGCGCATGGTCCTGTTCCTGGCATCCGACGACGCGCGCATGTGCAGCGCGCAGGAATTCACGGTCGATGGAGGTTGGGCATGAGCGAGCCGCGCGTTTTGTTGGATGCGAAGGCCGATCTCGGCGAAGGGCCGCTGTGGTCGGCGCGGGATCAGGCCATCTATTGGACCGACATCAAGGTCAAGAAGCTGAACCGGTATCGCTTGGCCGACGGCACGACCCAGAGCTGGGACATGCCGGACACCATCGGCTGGGCGGTGGAGCGGCGCAACAAGCCGGGTTTTGTCATCGGCCTTGCGCACGCCATCGTCGAAGCAACGCTCGATCCGTTCAAGCTGGTCCAGCGCTGTGACCTCGAGACCACCCTGCCTGGAAACCGCCTGAACGACGCCAAGGTCGACCCGAAGGGCCGCGTCTGGTTCGGCACGATGAACGATGCGGAAAAGCAGAAGTCGGGCGCCTTCTATCGCCTCGATCCGGACTTCAGTGTGCATCAGGTCGATCACGGCTACATCTGCGCCAACGGCCCAACTTTCAGTCCCGACGGCGCAATCGTCTATCACACCGACAGCACCCTGCGGGAAATCTACCGGTTTGACGTCCGACCGGATGGCAGCCTCGCCAACAAGCGTGTGTTCACGCGCTTCAGCGAGGAGGAAGGCTTCCCCGACGGCATGACCACCGATCGTGAGGGCTGCCTCTGGGTGGCCCATTGGGGCGGCTGGCGCATCACCCGCTTCCGCGCGGACGGATCGCGCGACCGTGTGGTGCCGATGCCAGTGTCTCAGGTGACCTCCTGCACCTTCGGCGGCGACCGCCTCGACCGGATGTTCGTGACCTCCGCCCGCATCGGCCTTAACGACGCGCAGCTTGCCAAGGAGCCGCTGGCGGGCGGCCTGTTCGAGATCGATCCTGGAACGACCGGATTGCCGACGCCACAATTCGCCGGATAGCAGTCGCATCACTGGCTATGTTTTGTGCAGAAGCAGCCGCGCTGCTGGTTCTTGCGTCACCGCGCTGCCCGGCCCTGCCACGCAAAGCATTAAGATAGCCGGACTCGCCCGGAAACCGGGCCTGCGCGACAGTGCCGCCGATGGCACCGCTCTTGCTTTGATGGACCTGGACGAAGATCAGGACATTCATGAACGGCGGTCTCGAAATCGGCTTCGATGCCTGCCCGCGCTCGGGCCGCACGCGCCTGGCGCACCTGCACCAGCAGGCGCCGTTCCGCGCCCTGTTCCCCCTGTGCACCGGCATGGACCTGCCGGTCGCGGTGGCCACCAGCACGTCCGGCGGCTTTGCCGGCGGCGACCGCATGGACATCGCGCTCAGAGTCGGCATCACGGCCGCGGCCGTCGGCACCGCCCAGGCGGCAGAGAAATTCTACCGCTCGACCGGCGCGGACACCGAGATGAACATCCGGCTCGCGGTCGAAGCCGGCGGCTGGCTGGAATGGTTGCCGCAGGAATCCATCCTGTTCAATGGCGCGCGATTGAAGCGCCAGGTCGAGATCGCGCTGTCGAGCGATGGCGCCATCCTGGCCGGCGACATTCTGGTGTTCGGCCGCCGGGCGCGCGGCGAGCGGATGGACTACGGCCTTATCCATGACCAATGGCGGATCCGGATCGAAGGTCGCCTCGCCTGGGCGGATGCGCTGTTTGGCGAGGGCGACGATCTCGCGGGAGCATTGCGGCACCCCGCGGCGCTGGACAACGCCGGCGCCAGCGCGCTGCTGGTGCATGCCGGACCCGGCGCAGCCAAGCATCGCGAACTCGTCCGCGAGCTGCTGGCCGTCGGCAACGCGCCGGTACGCTGCGCGGCGACCTGCGTGAACGGCATCCTGCTGGTGCGCTGGCTGGCCGCGGAGTCGATCGACATCCGCCCAAGCTTTGCGCGGGTGTGGACCGCTTTGCGCGCCGCTGCCCGCAACCTGTCGCCCACTCTGCCGACCTTCTGGCATCACTGAGGGTATCGCCATGCGCCTGACGCCGCGGGAGAAGGACAAGCTGCTGATCGCGATGGCCGCCAACGTGGCGCGCCGCCGCCTGGAGCGCGGGGTCAAGCTCAACCACCCGGAGGCGATCGCCCTCATCTGCGACTTCATCGTCGAAGGCGCGCGCGACGGCCGCAAGGTCGCCGACCTGATGCGCGATGGCGCCACGGTGCTCGGCCGCGATCAGGTGATGGAGGGCATCCCCGAGCTGCTGCACGAGGTGCAGGTCGAGGCGACCTTCCCCGATGGCACGAAGCTGGTCACCGTCCAAAACCCGATCCGCTAGGGAGCATGCGATGATTCCAGGCGAGGTCTTGGTACAGCCGGGCGAGATCGTCCTCAATGACGGGCGGCCGACCATCACGCTGCGCGTCGCCAATACCGGCGACCGGCCGATCCAGGTCGGCAGCCACTATCACTTCTACGAGACCAACGATGCGCTCTATTTCGACCGCGGCGCAACGCGCGGCTTCCGGCTGGACATTCCCGCCGGCTCCGCCGTGCGCTTCGAGCCGGGGCAGAGCCGCAACGTCACGCTGGTCGCAATCGGCGGTGAACGCGTGATCTGCGGATTCTCAGGCGCCGAGAACGGGCCATTGGAGAGCTGACATGGCCTATCGCATGGAGCGCGGGGCCTATGCCCTGACCTACGGCCCGACCGCGGCCGACCGCATCCGCCTTGCCGACACCAACCTTGTCATCCAGGTCGAGAAGGACTTCGCGATCCCCGGCGAAGAGGTGAAGTTCGGCGGCGGCAAGACCATCCGCGACGGCATGGGTCAGTCGCAGCGCAGCCGCGCCGAAGGCGCGATGGACACCGTCATCACCAACGCGGTGATCGTCGATCACTGGGGCATCGTGAAGGCCGACGTCGGCTTGAAGGACGGCCGCATCGCCGCCATCGGCAAGGCCGGCAACCCCGACACCCAGCCCGGAATCGACATCCTGATCGGCCCTGGCACCGAGATCATCGCCGGCGAAGGCCGCCTGCTGACGGCCGGCGGTATCGACGCGCACATCCACTGGATCTGCCCGCAGCAGGCCGACGAGGCGATCTATTCCGGCGTCACCACCATGGTCGGCGGCGGCACCGGCCCGGCCGAAGGCACCAGCGCCACCACCTGCACGCCGGGACCGTGGCACATCGGACGCATGCTGCGCGCGATCGAAGGCTTGCCGGTGAATGTCGGGCTGCTGGGCAAAGGCAATGCCTCGCGCGCCGCGGCTTTGATAGAGATGGTGGCGGCCGGCGCCTGCGGCCTCAAGCTGCACGAGGACTGGGGCACCACCCCCAGCGCCATCGATTGCTGCCTGGCGGTGGCGGAGGAGATGGATGTGCAGGTCGCCATCCACACCGACACGCTGAACGAATCCGGCTTCGTCGAGCGCACCATCGCGGCGTTCAAGGACCGCGTCATCCACGCCTACCACACCGAAGGCGCCGGCGGTGGCCACGCGCCGGACATCCTCAAGGTCTGCAGCCTGCCGAACGTGCTGCCCTCCTCCACCAATCCGACGCGGCCCTTCACGGTCAACACGCTGGAAGAGCATCTCGACATGCTGATGGTGTGTCACCATCTCGATGCGCGCATCCCGGAGGACGTGGCCTTTGCGGAGAGCCGCATCCGGCGCGAGACAATCGCGGCGGAAGACCTGCTGCACGACCTCGGCGCAATCAGCATGATCTCCTCCGACAGCCAGGCCATGGGCCGCGTCGGCGAGGTCATCATCCGCACCTGGCAGACCGCGCACAAGATGAAGGCGCAGTTCGGTTCGCTGCCTGGCGACCCGGCCGAGCACGACAATCTGCGCGTCAAGCGCTACGTCGCGAAATACACCATCAATCCCGCGCTGACCCAGGGCATGGCCGCCGACGTCGGTTCGGTCGAAGTGGGCAAGCTCGCCGACCTGGTGCTGTGGAAGCCGGCCTTCTTTGGCGTGAAGCCGGACCTGGTGCTGAAATGCGGCATGATCGCCGCGGCGCCGATGGGCGATCCCAATGCCTCGATCCCGACGCCGCAGCCGCAGCACTATCGCCCGATGTTCGCGGCCTTCGGCAGCGCGTCCTCGGTCAGCGCCGTCACCTTCACCAGTGCCGCCGCCCTGCAGCGCGACATCGGGCGGGAGCTCGGCTTGACCCGGCAACTGGTGGCGGTCGCCGGAACCCGCTCGATTTACAAGAAGGACATGGTGCATAATGCCGCCATGCCTGCGATTGAAGTCGATCCCGAGACTTATGAAGTGCGCGCCGACGGCAGGCTCCTGACCTGCGAGCCGGCGTCCGAGCTTCCCATGGCGCAGCGCTACTTCCTGTTCTGACACCATGGACACGTCGCGCCACGCCGCCCATTTCATCGTTGCCGGCGAATGGCTCGCAACGCTTCAAAGCGGCACGGTTACGCTGATCTATGCCGATCGCTGCCGGCGACGCGTGCGCCTGATGGACGATGCCAGCGCGCCATTCCTGCTCGACTTGGTGCGGCCGGCGCGGCTGGCGGACGGCGATGGGCTGGTCCTGGCCGACGGCACCATCATCCGCGTGATCGCCAAGCCCGAGCCGCTGGTCGAAGCTGTGGCCAAGGACGCCCGGCATCTGGCGCGGCTGGCGTGGCATGTCGGCAACCGGCACGTGGCGGCGCAGATCGTCGACGAAACATGCCTGCGCATCGCGCACGATCCCGTGCTGGAGCAGATGCTGCGCGGCCTTGGCGCGGAGACTCGCACCATCACCGCGCCGTTCCATCCTGAGGGCGGCGCCTATGCCTCGCTGGCGACGGGGCACCATCATGGACACGATTGAGCGCGCGATGAGCGCGAGCGATGGAGCCGCGCGGCTCCTGACCTGGCTATCGCCCGCCTTTCCGGTCGGCGCTTTCAGCTATTCCCATGGGCTGGAATATGCGGTGGAGGCCGGGCTGGTGAGCGACCGCGCGACGCTGATTGCGTGGATCGAAGGGATTGTGCTTTACGGCGCCGGGCGGCTGGACGGCATGCTGCTGCTAGCGGCGCATCGTGCGGCCGCAGACTCCGACTCAAGTGGATTGAAGGAGACTGCGGACCTCGCGTCAGCGATGCGCGGCAGCGCCGAGCTGGCGCTCGAATCCACGGCGCAAGGTGCCGCATTCCTGAAGGCGATCGGCACCGGTTGGCCGCATCTCGCTGCCGCGCCGCTGTTGCGGGTGATCACGCACACGACAGGCCTGTCGTACCCGGTGGCGGTCGGCGCGGCGGCCGCCGTTGCCGGCATCGCGGAAACACCCGTGTTGCAGGCCTATCTGACTGCATTCTGCGGCAATCTCGTCTCCGCCGCCCTGCGCCTCGCGCCGATCGGCCAAAGCGACGGCATCGCCGCGCTTGCGCTGTTGGAGCCGACGATCTCGCGCCAGGTCGAGCGTCTGCGCGCCGCGCCATTCGAGACCATCGGCGCCGCGTCCCTGATGGTCGACTGGTGCAGCATGAAACACGAAACCCAGGTAACAAGGTTGTTCAGGTCATGAGCCTTCCCGTTCGCATCGGTGTCGGTGGCCCGGTCGGTTCCGGCAAGACCGCCCTGCTGGAGCGCCTGTGCCGCTGCCTTGCCGACAGCTACGAGATCGCCGTCATCACCAACGACATCTATACCAGCGAGGATGCCAAGTTCCTGACCAGATCCGGCGCGCTGCCGATCGAGCGCATCGCCGGCGTGGAGACCGGCGGCTGCCCGCACACCGCGATCCGCGAGGATGCTTCGATCAACCTCGCCGCCGTCGACGACATGTGCGGCAAGTTTCCGCAGCTGGAGCTGCTGTTCGTGGAATCCGGCGGCGACAACCTTAGCGCCACCTTTTCGCCGGAGCTGGCGGACATCACGCTCTACGTCATCGACGTCTCGGCCGGCGACAAGATCCCGCGCAAGGGCGGGCCGGGCATCACCCGCTCCGACATCCTCATCGTCAACAAGACCGACATCGCGCCGCTGGTGCGTGCCGATCTCGATCTAATGGCGCGCGATGCCGCGGCCAAGCGCGGCGACAAGCCGGTGGTGTTCTCCAACATGCGCACCGGCGACGGGCTGGAGCAGATTGTCGCGCTGATCCTGGAACTGAGCGGCCTGCCGGCGCGCCGCTCCCGGTTCGTGCGCGATCTGCCGCCGCTGACGGAATGGCGGCAGGTTTGATGCCGCATCGCATACGTTGTTCTTGAGGCGCTGAAAGAGTAAGGTTGGGTAATGGAAGGCACCTCCATCCCAGTCCGCCGCTCTCGTGCCCGCACGCAGGCAGCGGCCAACCGGATCCGGCAGCAGATATTGTCCGGCGCCTGGGCCGATGGCCGTTTGCTGCCGTCCGAGCGGGATATGGCGGCTCAGTTCGGCATCGCGCGCAACACCCTGCGGCGGATCATCCAACAGCTTGAGGCGGAGGGGCTGGTCGAAAGCCATCCCGGCCGCGGCAGCGTCGTGCGGCTGTCGCCTCTGGGCGACCAGATGAGCCGCGCCGACTTGGTGCCACCGACCGGGCATGCAAGCCAAGTCGACCTTTTAGAGATGCGCGCTCTGCTGGAGCCGCTAGTGACGGAGATGGCCGCCGGACGCGCGACGCCGGAGGAGACTTCTGCCCTGGAAGCCGCCCACCGGAACGCAGTCGACGCCAAGGAGCCGGCGACGCTGGAACATTGGATCGCGGAACTGCATCATGCCATCTGGCGCGCTGCGGGGAACGCGGCGCTGCTGGACTGGTATGAGGCCATCGAAAAGCAACTCCCCCGGCCGACTGTGGCGGCGGAGTTGCGCGCTGGCTATCTGAAGAACATGGCCGCAATCATCGCCGCCTTGCGCGACCGCGATGCCGGTCTGGCCGGCGACCTGATGCGCTCGCTCATGCGCCGGCGCGAAACGCCGCGGCCCCTCGTGACGGTCGAAGCCTAGGCCGAATGCTGGCCGGCGCCTGTCATTGCGGGGCAGTGCGCGTGACCATCCCGCGCAAGCCACGGGCCGTCACCGATTGCAATTGCTCGATCTGCCGCCGCTACGGCGCCTTATGGGCCTATTACAAGCTGCCAACCGTGAGCGTCGAGGCCAAGCGCGGTGCGACGGAGTCATATTCGTGGGGTCGCAAAAAACTGAAGTTTATGCACTGCAAGAAGTGCGGCTGCGTCGTCGTTTGGCAGCCGATCAAGCCCACCGCCAAAAGCTGGATGGGCGTCAACTACCGTAATTTCGCATTGGACCTGCTGAACGCCGTGCGCATCCGCAAGCTCGACGGCGCGGCCTGGGACGGCCACACGCACTGACCGCTAGTCGGCGGTGTCCGCGGCGCGCGCCGTGATGATCACATTGACCTGCATGGCGGTGGCATCGCCTGGATCGAGTTCCGTGCGCACCGGGATCGGGCCGGCGACGCCGGCCTGCTCGATCGCGGTGGCGGACAATTGCGTCAGCAGGAACAGCTTGCCCCAGCGGTCCACGTCGCTGGCGGCAACCCCCCGGCCCTGCACCATGATCTCGTTGGGGAAAGCCCGCAGCGCGCCGCCAAGCGCGAACAGCAGGCCGTCCTTCTTGCTGCCGCCGCCCTCGCCAAGCTCGGCGATCAGGCGGTTGACCGGCAGGCTCACGATCACGCGGTCATGGTTGCCGGTTAGGCCGAGATTGGCCAGCTTCGGATCCTTGGCGAACGATCCCTTGAGCAGCGTCAGCAGGTAGTTCGGGCTGCGCGCCGGCTCGGCGCTCTCCGGCGTCATTCCGCGCTCCACCAGCTGCGGCGCCTGGAGATCGAGATTGGCGCGGCCGGGGATCGAGCCGATGATTTTCTGGAACTTGTCCTTGTCGAGCGACACCATCGAGAACAGCAGCACGAAGCAGGCCAGCAGGCAGCTCACGAAATCGGCGAAGCTCATCAGCCACGGCGGCTGCAGTCCCTCTTCCGGCGGGGTGATGGCAGCCGGCTGGCGCGGCGGCTTGTAGGGCCCGCTGCTCATGGCGCCGGCTCCTCGGCATTGGCAGGCGGCAGATCGACCGAAGGCGCAAGGGCGATCGCGATGCCGATGGCCTTGGGATCGCAGGCCGCGATGCCGATCGAGAACCGCTTGAGCGGCGCCTTCTCGGCGGTCAACGCGGCGCCGATCGCGACTGCCTGCGCGCGCAATTCATTGCTGGGCTTGGTCGCGCACAGCCGCATCTCGATATGCGGCGTCAGACGCTGCGGTATGCCGGAGAGGGAATTCACCACCTCGCGCAGCACCGCCGGAAACTGCGGAGCCATCGTCGCGTCGCTGGCGGAGAACGCCAATTCCGCCGGCAGCCACAGCACCTGGTGATCGGAAGCCGGGCCCTTCTTGCCGCCCATCAGCGGCACCAGCGACTGGATGCGATGGGTGAGGCCCTCGATATATTCGCGCGCGATCTCGTCGTCCTTCTTTTCGGGCACGTCCTCGGTCGTCACCGCGTTGCCGGAGAACGCCTCCTGCACGCTGGCGATCGCCGAGTCCGATTTCGTCTTGTCCCGGATCGAAATGCTGGTCAGCACGATGAAGAAGGTGAGGATGAGGATGATGAGCCCGACGAAGGTCGGCAGGCTGGGATTGCGCGACTGGCCCGCGGTCGCATGCGGCACCGTCACCACCGGCACCCGCCAGCGCGCGACCTGGGTCAGGCTCGCCTCTGCAGGTTTCGCGGCGCTATCGGGCGCCGCTGTCGCGGTCGTGTCGCTGATTGCATCCATGAATCGGGAACCGGTCGCCCGCAGCCAAACTGGCTCCCATCCACACATATTATGCTTAAAAAGACCTTAATCCGGGCCTTTGGGCACTCGGTCAGGCCTCGTAGATCGCGAGGCCAAGCAGCGCATCGACGACGGTGCCGTCGCTCGACAACGGCAGCAGCATCACGTGATAGGAGATGAATTCCTTGCTCGGATGATCCCAGGCCAGGTTGGTATGCCGGATGCGAACGCGCCGCTCCAGGCAATCCAGATAGTGGCGGGTCATCTCGTCCGGCGTCGTCCCGGTCATGTACTCGTCGAGATATTGTCCAGGCCGAACGCGCTCGCGCGCGGTGATGGAAGCACCCAGCAGGCGAAAGCGGAATCGCGGCGGCGCGCCGTCCGCACGCACCACGTCCACCAGGAAGATGTTGGACAACAAGCCGACAGGGAGTCCGACCGGATCGATCTCGGCGCGCTTTGGCAGGCGGTCCAAGCGCTGCGCCAGATGGTTCCAGTATTCGAGCAGCAGCGCCCATCGACGGTCGGCGTTGCTCGCGATCCATTGCCCCGCAGCAGGATCGAGCTCAACAAACAAATGGATTGAACCTAACGAAACGTCCCCGGCGCTATATTAGCGCTGTGGTTACAACAGCGCCAGCGTCGTCACAGCGCGGCGCGCAGCCAGCTCTTGAAACGTTGCAACGGGGGCAGCTCCGCCTTGTCGGCGGGATGGACGAGGTAATAGGCGAAATCGCCTTTCCATTCTTCGTTCGCCAGGCGCACCAGGCGGCCGGCAGCCAGGTCGGTCGCCACTAGCGCCGCCGGCGCCAGCGCGATGCCGAGGCCGGCCAGCGCCGCATCCAGCGCCAGAGCCGTCTGGTTGAAGCGCGGTCCCTTACGCCAGTCGACCTCCTCCTGACCGCTCGCCTTCAACCACATCTTCCAGCTCGGCACCGCCGGATCGCGATCGACACTGATGTCGTGCAACAGCGGCGCTTCGGCGAAAACGCGCATCGGATTGCGCTGGCCGTAGCGCATCAGCAGCTCCGGGCTGCAGACCGGGAACATCCGGTCCTCCAGGAGCAACTCGACGTGTAGTCCGGGATAGTTGCCCGCGCCGAAGCGGATCGCGAGATCGACCTCATCCCTAGCGAAGTCGGTGAGGTCGATGTTGGCCCTGACGTCGACCTCGATTTCCGGATTGCGCTCCAGGAACCCGCCGAGCCGGGGCAGCAACCACTTGGTGGCAAAGGACGGCGCGACCGAGATCGACAGGCTGCCCTTGCCGGCGGCGCCGTCGTCGATCGCGGCGATGGTGCCTTTCAGGTGCTCGAACGCCTGGGTGATTCCCGGGAGCAAACGCGCGCCTTGCGGTGTTAGGACCAGACCCTTCGGCGTGCGTTCGAACAGCTTGAAATCCAGCTCTTCCTCGAGCTGGCGGATCTGCAGACTGACGGCGGACGCCGTCACATGAAGTTCATCCGCCGCCGCGGCGAAGCTGCGGTGGCGCGCTGCGGCCCAGAAGGCGCGCAGGGCGTTGAGAGAAGGCAAGCGTCGGGGCCGTTTCGCCATAAGAAAAACTCTCCCTCGTCGCAAATTCTTCTAGTTTGTCTATTGGATTAGTAGAGATAAAGTTCCACTGCCTGTCAAGGCCGCTGCGGAGAGCCGCCGCCGCGAACCGAAATCGGAGGCCAACATGTTGAATTCTGGAAGGAAAATCGTGGGATCGGTGATCGCGCTGGCGCTCGCCGCGGGGTTCGCGAGCAGCGCCGCCCTGGCCGAAACCACCCTTCTTAACGTCTCGTACGACCCGACCCGCGAGCTCTACCAAGCCTATAACGAAGCGTTCGCCGCCCATTGGAAGAAGGAGACCGGCGAAGACCTCACCATCGAGGCCTCCCACGGCGGATCGGGCAAGCAAGCCCGCGCCGTGATCGACGGCCTGGAAGCGGATGTGGTCACCCTCGCGCTCGCCTACGACATCGACCAGATCGCCGAAAAGGGCGGGCTGATCGCGCCCGATTGGCAGAAGCGCCTGCCGCACAATTCCTCGCCCTACACCTCGACCATCGTGTTCCTGGTGCGCAAGGGCAACCCCAAGGGCATCCACGATTGGGGTGACCTGGTGAAGGATGGCGTCGAGGTCATCACTCCCAACCCGAAGACCTCGGGTGGCGCGCGCTGGAACTATCTCGCGGCCTGGGGCTACGCCCTGAAGCAGAGCGGCGGCGATGACGCCAAGGCGCAGGAATTCGTCGGCCAGTTGTTCAAGCATGTGCCGGTGCTGGATACCGGTGCGCGCGGCAGCACCACGACGTTCGTCCAGCGCGAAATTGGCGACGTGTTGCTGGCGTGGGAGAACGAAGCCTTCCTCGCGATCAAGGAGTTGGGCCCGGACAAGGTGGAGCTGGTGGTTCCCAGCCTGTCGATCCTGGCCGAGCCGCCGGTCGCGGTGGTAGACAAGGTCGTCGATGAAAAGGGCACGCGCAAGCAGGCGGAAGCGTACCTGAACTACCTCTATTCGCCGGAGGCCCAGGAGCTGGCCGCGAAGAACTTCTATCGTCCGACCGATCCGAAGGTGGCGGCGGCGCATGAGAAGGACTTCCCGAAGATCGATCTCCTCACCATCGCCGACTTCGGCGGATGGAAGGTCGCGCAGGAACGTCATTTCAACGATGGCGGGGTGTTCGACCAGATCTATAAGCCGGGCAACTGAGACCGTATATCGGGTCTCTCGAACGGAAGGAGCTTTCGACGCGAGCGCGCGACAAGGGACACCGGCGCGCTCGCCCTCTTTTCAGGCAAAAGAATTTCATAGATGGGGATGGCCATGACGACGACAGCCAGGGAAGACGCCAAGCACAAACGTCCGCAAGACATCGCGATCATCGGCGCGGGCTTCACCGGATCGCTCTTAGCGCTCCACCTGTTGCAGCGCTGCCAGCCGGGCGACCGGATCTACCTGATCGAGCGCAACGCCCAGTTTGGCCGGGGCCTCGCCTATTCCACCGGCAATCCCAATCACCTGCTGAACGTCCGCGCCGGCAACATGAGCGCCTATGCCGATCAGCCCGATCATTTCGTGCAGTGGCTGCGCCGCCTGCCCAAGGCGACCCAGGCCTTGCTCAACGAGTACCCGACCGTCACCACCTTCGTGCCGCGCGGGCTCTATGGTTCCTACATCCAGCAGCAGCTGGGCGAGGAGATCTGGCGCCGCGGCCATGGCGCCAACCTTTATCTGGTGACGGACGAAGTGGTGCAGGTCCATCGCGAGCCGGCCAAGGGCCGCGGCAAACCGCTGTCGGTGGAGCTGGGCGTCGGACGAAAGCTGCCGGTCGATCGCTGCGTGCTGGCGACCGGCAACCTGCTGCCGTCCAAGAACAAGGGCGCGATCATCGGCAATCCGTGGGACGAGAAGGCGCTCAAGGATCTCGATCAGCAATCCGACGTGGTCGTGCTGGGCAGCGGCCTGACCATGGTCGATACCATCATCTCGCTGCTGGACCGCGGCCACAAGGGGCGCATCGTCGCCGTCTCGCGCCGCGGATTGCTGCCGCGGCTGCATCTCAGTGCCGGCATGGACGATCTGCCGCGGCCCTGGCAATTCGATACGCCACCCCAGGGCCACAATGTCTTGCAGCTGCTGCGCCACATTCGTGCCGCCACGCGCGAAGCGGCATCGCAAGGCCATGACTGGCGCATCGTGATCGACGGCCTGCGCTCGCACACCCAGCGCCTGTGGCAGGAGATGCCAACAGCAGAACGGGCGCGCTTCCTGCGCCATCTACGCCCTTATTGGGACGTGCATCGCCACCGCAGCGCGACCCGCGTCATGTCGCGCATCCTGGAAGCGATCCAACGCCGGCAGCTGATGGTGGTCGCGGGGCGCATCGATTCGATGACTCCGACCGCCGACCAAATCTCGGTCGCAATCCGGCCGCGCGGCAAGGATGGCCGCCTCACGCTCAACGCGCAGCGCGTGCTCGATTGCACCGCGCTGACGCCGGATCTCTCTAAGCTAGAGCTGCCGCTGCTGCGCGACTTGATCGCGAGCGGCGCCGCGCGGCCCGATGCGCTCGGTCTCGGCCTCGATGTCACGCCCACGGGCGCGTTGATCGACGCCAAGGGCAAGCCGGCCAAGGACCTGTTCGCGGTCGGGCCGATCACGCGCGGCACGTTCTGGGAAATCACCGCCGTGCCGGACATCCGCATCGCGTGCGAGACGCTGGCCGAGCACCTCTTGCCGTTGTCGCGTGTCGACGCCGAGCAGCAACGCGCGCGGGCGTAGCAAGCTATCCTCTCGCACTGCGCGAGAACTCCTCGGTTGTGACGCAAACCACAGTGCGTAAAGTTTGAATCGCAAGCTCGATCGCAGCGGCAGTGTGAAATGAGGGAGGACGCGATGTGTTGATGCTTGGCAAGTCACGTTGCGTCCCCGCTTTCTAGGCCGGGCCAGCACCTCACTCACGCCATCCGATTTGAAACGCGCGATTCGCAATCGCGCGCATGGAGAAACTCATGTCCAGAATTCGCAACACACTTGCCTTTCTCGTGCTCGGCATCGGCTTGCAGGCCAGCCTCGCCCAGGCCGACGAGACCATCACCATCGCCTACCAGACCGGCTTCTCGCCCTTCGTGCGCGCGGTCGCGTCCGGCGAGATCCAGAAGATCCCCGGCGTCCAGGTCGAGTTCCGGCAGTTCAATTCCGGCGCCGAGATCTTCGCCGCCATCGCGTCCGGCGACGTGCAGATCGGCGACGTCGGCTCCAGCCCCTTTGCCGCCTCGACCAGCAAGGGCATCGACGTCAAGGCGATCTACATCAGCGGCGCGGCGGGCGAGGACGAAGCGCTGGTCGCCCGCAACGGCAGTGGCATCGAGACGCTGGAGGACCTGAAGGGCAAGCGCCTGGCAGCCGCGCCGGTCTCGACCGACCATTTCATGCTGCTGAGCACGCTGAAGCAGCTTGGCATCAAGCCGGATGAGGCGACGGTGCTGGCCATTCCGCAGCCGGAGATCGTGGCGGCGTGGCAGCGTGGCGACATCGACGCGGCATTCGTGTGGGATCCCGCGCTCGGCAAGCTGCTCGAGAGCGGCAAGCGGCTGCTGACCGCCAAGGAAGCGGCCGAACGCGGCGCCGTCACCTTCGGCGCCTTGGTCGCCACCGCCGATGTGATCAAGGACCAGCCGGCATTCCTGCAGAGCTTCGTCGGCATCGTCGACAAATACTATCACGACCTGGCGCAGAACCCCGGCAGCTGGGCACCCGAGTCGGAGAACGTGCAGGCCCTGGCCAAGTTCAGCGGCGCGAAGCCGGAGGACATCGCGGGTCGCATCGCCGTCTCGGTCTATGTGCCGGCGAGCGAACAGGCGAGCGCCAATTGGCTGGGCGGCGGCAAGGATAGCAAGCTGGCCCAGGTGCTGCACGACACCGCCGAGTTCCTCAAGGAACAGCAGAAGATCACCACGGTGCTCGATGATTACTCGGCCTTCATCGACCCGCGTTTTGTCTCGGCAACCCTCGCCTCCAACTAGGCGCACGACCATGGCACTCGCGATCGAGCACGGCAGCGTGACGTACAGAGGCAAGGACCAGAGCACGGTCCAGGCGCTGGCGGACGTCACGCTGGAGATCCCGCAAGGCGGGCTGGTGGTGGCCCTTGGCGCGTCGGGCTGCGGCAAGACCTCGCTGTTGAACGTGATGGCGGGCTTCCAGCCGCTGACCGGCGGCCGCGCCACCTTCGACGGCCGGCCGATCGAAGGGCCGGGCCGTGATCGCGGTGTCGTGTTCCAGAAGGACACGCTCTATCCCTGGCTGAACGTGCGCGACAACGTCGCGTTCGGGCTGCGGCTCCAGGGATGGAACTCGGCTGCGCGGCACGCCCGCGCAGCCGAACTTCTCGACCTGGTGGAGCTGGGCGATTTCGCCACTGCCTCGCCGCACCAGCTCTCAGGCGGCATGCGCCAGCGCGTCGGCCTGGCGCGGGCGCTTGCCACAGATCCCAAGGTCCTGCTGATGGACGAGCCGTTCGGCGCGCTCGATTCCCTCACCCGCGAGACGATGCAGGAGCTGCTGGTCGACGTGTGGGAACGGACGCGCAAGACCATCTTCTTCATCACCCATGCGATCGAGGAGGCCTTGTTCCTCGGCACCGAGATCGTGGTGATGTCGCCGCGCCCGGGCCGGATCGTCCGGCGCTACAGCCTCGATTTCGTGCAGCGCTTCGCCCAGGGCGAAGATGCCGCCGCCGTGCGCAGCGATCCCGCCTTCATCGCGCTGCGCGAAGAGATCCGTACCCTCATCCACGACACCGGGAGACGCCGCCATGAGCGACCTCAGCTTGACCGCGCGGCGTGAGGCGCTGCAGCGCGACGCCGCCACCGACGTCGCGCCCTTCCGCCCGTTCGCGGCTCTGCGCCGCCTGCCGATCGGGCTCTATTCGTCTCTCGGCCTGCTCGCCGCCTGGACGCTGGCGAGCGAGTTCCAGCTCGCCCCCGCGTTGTTCCTGCCCTCGCCGGTCACGGTGCTGCGGCAGTTCGCGATCGTCGCGACCGACGGTTTCTCCAACGCCACCCTGGCGGAGCATGCCGGCACCAGCCTGTTCCGCGTGCTGACCGCGTTTGTCATCGCCGCCGGCGTCGGCATTCCGCTCGGCCTCGCCATGGGCATCAACCGCTGGGTGCGCGGGGTGTTCGATCCGCCGATCAGCTTCTATTGGCCAATCCCGCCGCTCGCCTATCTGCCGCTGATCATCATCTGGCTCGGCATCGGCGAGACCGCCAAGATCGCGCTCATCACCCTCGCCATGCTGGCGCCGATCGTCGTGTCGGCGCAGGCCGGCGTACGCTCGGTGTCGGAAGGCCGCATCCAGGCAGCGCTGTCGCTCGGCGCCACCAGGCGGCAGGTGTTCACACACGTCATCGCGCGCGGCGCGCTGCCGGAGATCCTGACCGGCCTGCGCATCGCGGTCGGCGCCGGCTGGGGAACCTTGGTCGCCGCCGAGCTGGTCGCCGCCACCAAGGGCCTCGGCTTCATGACTTTGTCGGCGGCGCAGTTCCTGGTCACCGAGGTGGTGTTCGTCGGCATCTTCTCGATCGCCGCCCTCGCCCTCACCTGCCTCGCCGCCGTCCGCCTGCTGGAGCGTCTGCTGACGCCCTGGAAGGGCAAGGACTGACCCGCAGCTTAGATTGCCCACAACCCCAAGCCCCGGAGATTCCATGAGCACCGTCATCCTGCGCCACGCGCCGCAAGCCTTTCCCACCCTCTCGGTCACGCCGCTCAACCCGACCTTCGCCGCGCTGGTCGAGAATGTCGACCTGGCCCGCGAGCAGAGCGAGCACACCATCGACCTGATCCGTAACGCGCTGGTCCAGCACAAGCTGCTGGTGTTCCGCCGCCAGCGCATCACGCCGTCGCAGCAGCGCGACTTCGCCGCGCGGTTCGGGCCGCTGCATATCCATCCGCTGCTCAACCACGATGCCGATCTCAAGGAGATCATCGTGCTCAACTACGACCGCAGCCGCCCGCCGGAGAAGGACGAGTGGCACACCGACGTGACCTTCATCGAGACGCCGCCGCTGGGATCGATCCTCTACGGTGCCGTAATCCCGGAGACCGGCGGCGATACCCTGTTCGCCGACCTCGCGGCCGCCTATGCCGCCTTGTCGGAGCCGGTGCGATCGCTACTGGACGGGCTGCGCGCGACCCATGATTTCCGCAAGAGCTTCCGCGCCAGCACCTATTACGGCGAGGACAACGTCAAGTGGGACAATGCCCGCAAGAACAACCCGCCGGTCAGCCATCCGGTGGTGCGTACTCACCCCGAATCCGGCATCAAGAGCCTGTTCGTGAACGAGGGCTTCACCACTGCGATCGAAGGCCTCAATGCCGACGAGAGCCAGGCCCTGCTCGAGTTCCTGATCCGACACCAGGCCAAGCCGCAATTCGTCTATCGCCACCGCTGGCAGGCAGGCGACGTCCTGTTCTGGGACAATCGTGCGACCCAGCACATGGTGGTGGCGGACTATTGGCCGCAGCACCGCCGCATGCACCGCGCGACGGTGCTGGGCGACCGGCCGGTCTAGAGCCCATATGCTGAGAGATTCCCCAATAGTCCGGCGGAAGCGATCCGCCGGACTTCTTCTTTGGATCTAGAGCGTGCCCGGTGGATAGGGACGCACATTCGGATCGGCGAGGCAGATCGCGAGATCGACCCTCGCGCCGTTGCTGCTGAGCGGAAAGAAGCCTGTCTCGTTCGCACCGATGGCGCCCTTGGCTCCCTGCCACTCCTCCTTGTGCCATTCATAGTAGGCGAACACCGGCGCCTGCGTTTCGACCAGCCGCCGATAGCATTCGTGCAGCAGGTCCTCGACCGCGAAGTTGCAATCCTCGAGATAACGATTGGTGAAGTCGGATCCGTTGTCCTCCACCACTTGCGTGCCGACCAGGCGATACCGCACGCGCATGGGCGACGCCTCGATTTCGGCAATCACCAGATAGGGCAGCAATCGAGGGATTTCGGTCGGGTCGATCGCCGCCCGCAACGGCAGCGATCCGTCACGACACTTGCTTTGCCAATAGCGATGCATCGACCCGACCCGCAGGGAGGTGATCTGCCCGGCCTCGATCAAGGTCGAACGGGATGTCATGCCCACCTGCGAAGCGAAGCGGATTCAGCCGCGCGGCGAAGCGTCGTACTGGTATTTGGTGACGTCGTTGGCGCCGATCCCGAGCAGCTGCACGTCATAGCCCCAGAGGTCGGCGACATAACCGAGGACGGCGCGGGCATTGTCCTCCGCCAGCGGCACGTCGTTGTGGAGCTGATGCGTCAGCACCAGGCGCCGGCTGCCCTTGAGGTCAACGTCGGCGACCTGGATGTTGGGATCGCGCTCGCCCGGATCATACTGGCGCGCCAGCGAGCGGCGCACCCGGGCATAGCCGCGCTCGTCATGGATCGCATCGACCAGGTAGTGCGGCGCCTCGTTCTGATCGGCCAGCTTGAACAGCCGCATCTTGCGCATCAGGTTCGGGCTGAGGTACTGCGCGATGCAGGAATCGTCGCGGAAGTTGGACCACACAGTCTTCAGCGTCCCCATCACGTCGCCGTTGCCGGCGATCTCCGGCAGGTATTCGCGGTCTTCCGCCGTCGGCGCGGTCACGATGCGCTCGATGTCCGACATCATGTTGAAGCCGAGGGCGTAGGGGTTGAGGCCGGAATAGCGCCGGTCGTCGAAATCGGGCTGGAACACCACGTTGGCCTGGCTCGACAGGAACTCGAGCATCGAGCCTTCGCTGATCTTTCCGAGGTCGTAGAGCCGGTTCATGATGCGGTAGTGAACGTAGGTCGCGCAGCCCTCGTTCATCATCTTGGTCTGCTTCTGAGGATAGAAATACTGCGCGATGTTGCGCACGATCCGCACCAGCTCGCGCTCCCAATCCTTGAGGCTGGGCGAAAACTTCTCGATGAAATACAGCAGATTCTCTTCCGGCAGGCCAAGCTTGCGCCGGGCCAGCTCCATCTCCGGCGTGATGACGCTTTCGCTCTTGGGCTTCTTGGGAAGGGTTCGCCACAGATCGTTGTAGGTCGTCCGCTGGTGCTCGAGGCGCTCTTCGGCCCGCTTCTTCTCGGCCGCGAAGCTCGGCCGCGGTCGCCGGCCATAGCGATTGACCGAGTTGTCCATCAGCGCGTGCGCCGCATCGATCACCCGCTCGACCGCGGCGATGCCGTGCTGCTCTTCGCAGCGCGTGACATAGGCCTTGGCGAAATTGAGATAGTCGAGAATGCCGTCCGCGTCGGTCCATTCCTTGAACAGGTAGTTGTTCTTGAAGAAGTGGTTGTGGCCAAAGGCGGCATGCGCCATCACCAGCGCCTGCATGGTCATGGTGTTCTCTTCCATGACGTAGCAGACGCAGGGATTGGAATTGATGACGATCTCGTAGGCGAGGCCGGAATAGCCTTTGCGATACATGGTTTCGTCGCGCGTGAAGCGCTTGCCGAACGACCAGTGGTGATAGAACACCGGCATGCCGATGGAGGAATAGGCGTCCAGCATCTGCTCGGAGCTGATCATCTCCACCTGGACTGGATACGGATCGAGGCCGAGCTCGTTGATCGCGATGTCCTCGATCGCGTCGAACGTCCGCTTCAGGGTGTCGAAATTCCACTCTCCGGTCTCGAAGAGCAGATTGCCTTTCGGGCGCGCGCCCGCGATGGCGGAGCGGTCAGACGACATCACGCAACCTTCTGGTTCTTGGCGAACAATTGATGGAAGACGGGGAAGATGTCCGACTTGGAGAACACCCGCTTCATGACGAAATTCAGCGTGACGTCGGCCACCGTCTTGTAGTCGCGCCACAGCAGGCTGGCGTTGCCTTCGGAACGGAACATGCCGGCCTCGCGCTCGTCCACCACTTCGATGTAGGCGTAGTACTGGCACAATGGCAGCAGTTCGTCGCGCAGGATACGCGTGCAGGTCTCGCTGTCGCTGGGATAGTTGTCGCCGTCCGAGGCCTGCGCCGCATAGATGTTCCAGGCGTCGGTCGGATAGCGCTCCTCGATGATGCGCTGCATCTCAGCGAGGGCGCTCGACACCACCGTGCCGCCGGTCTCCGCCGAGCGGAAGAACGTCTCCTCGTCCACCTCCCTGGCTTCCGAGGTGTGGCGGATGAAGACCACGTCGACGTGGTCGTATTTGCGTGACAGGAACAGGTGCAGCAGCAGGAAGAACCGCTTGGCGAGGTCCTTCATGTATTCGCTCATGGAGCCGGATACGTCCATCAGGCAGAACATCACAGCGCGCGCGTTCGGCTTCGGCGTCGGCTCATAGCGGTTGAAGCGCAGGTCCACCGGGTCGATGAAGGCGATGCGCTTCATCCGCCGTTCGAGCTGGTTCTGCACGATGCGCAGCTCACTCAGCTTCTTCTCTTCGGCTTCAGTGCGCGGGTCCTTCGCTTCCAGCTCGGCGATGCCCTTGAGGACCATCGACATCTCATCGAGGGTCGGCCGGTGCAATGAGATGCGCCGCGCCAGGCTGTGCCGCATGGTGCGCACCAGATTGATGTTGCGCGGCGACCCGCTGGCGGTAAAACCGGCGCGCGTCGTCTGGTAGGCGACGGTTTCCTTGAGGTAGGTCTTGACGAGGTCCGGCAGCTCCAGTTCGTCGAACAGGATGTCGAGATATTCGTCGCGGGTCAGGGTGAAGCGGAAATCGTCCTCGCCCTCGCCGTCCGGGCTGCCTTCCTTGCTGCGCCCGCCGCCGCCACCGCCTTCCGGCTTGGGCAGCTGGTCGCCGGCGACGAACTCCTTGTTGCCGGGGTGGACGTGCTCGCGGTTGCCGCCCTGGTTGGAGTGGTGGAAGCGCGGCTCCTGGATCCGCTTGCGCGGGATGTTGACGACTTCCTTGGTGTCGACATCCCCCAGTGCCCGCTCCTTGATCGAGCGGACCACCGCTTCCTTGATGTTCTCCCGCACCATCCGGATGAAGCGCTGCCGGTTGGTATGACTTCTGCCTTTCGGGTTCAGCCGCCGGTCGACGATGTTCATGCGCTCTCCCTCGGCGGACCCCTACGCTCAACCGGCCTTGTTCACCCGCATATACCACTCGACCAGGCGGCGGGTCTGCCGGGCGGTGTAGTTGCGGCTGACCATGCGCGCGACGAAGTCCGTGTGCTTCTTTTCGGTGTCCTTGTCGCCCTTGGTGGAGAAGCTGATGACCGGCAGCAGGTCCTCGACCTGCGAGAACATGCGTTTCTCGATCACCTCGCGGATCTTCTCATAGCTGGTCCAGGAGGGATTCTTGCCGGCATTGGCGGCGCGGGCGCGCAGGGCGAACTTCACCACCTCGAAGCGGAAGTCCTTCGGATTGGCGATGCCAGCCGGTTTCTCGATCTTCGAGAGCTCCTGGTCCAGCATCTTGCGATCGAACAGCTGGCCGGTATCGGGGTCCTTGAAATCCTGGTCCTCGACCCAGGCGTCGGCATAGGCGACGTAGCGGTCGAACAGGTTCTGGCCGTAGTCGCCGTAGCTCTCCAGGTACGCCTTCTGGATCTCGTTGCCGATGAACTCGGCGTAACGCTGCGCCAGCTCGCTCTTGATGAAGTCGATATACTGCTTCTCGGTCGCGTCCGGATACTGCTCGCGCTTGATCGCCTGCTCCAACACATACATCAGGTGCACGGGGTCGGCGGCCACTTCCTCGATGTCGAAGTTGTAGGTCTCCGACAGCACCTTGAAGGCGAAGCGGGTGGAGACGCCGTTCATGCCTTCGTCGACGCCCGCGACGTCGCGGTATTCCTGCATCGACTTGGCCTTGGGGTCGACGTCCTTCAGGTTCTCGCCGTTATAGACCCGCATCTTGGAGAACAGGTTCGAATTCTCGTGCTCCTTGAGGCGCGACAGCACGCAGAACTGCGAGAGCATCTCCAGGGTGCCGGGCGCGCACGGCGCCATGGTGAGGTCGCTGGTCTGCACCAGCTTCTTGTAGATCTGCGCCTCTTCGTTCGCGCGCAGGCAATAAGGCACCTTCACCACGCAGATGCGGTCGATGAAGGCCTCGTTGTTCTTGTTGTTCTTGAAGCTCTGCCATTCCGCTTCGTTGGAGTGCGCCAGCACGATGCCCTGATAAGGGATCGCGCCCACGCTCTCGGTGCCGACGTAGTTGTTCTCCTGGGTCGAGGTCAGGAGCGGATGCAGCATCTTGATCGGCGCCTTGAACATCTCGACGAACTCGAGCAGGCCCTGAGTGGTCAGATTGAGGGCACCGCTGTACGAATAAGCGTCAGGATCGTTCTGGCTGAAGAACTCCAGCTTGCGGATGTCGACCTTGCCGACCAGGGACGAAATGTCCTGGTTGTTCTCGTCGCCCGGCTCGGCCTTGGCGATGCCGACCTGCTTCAGCTTGGACGGGTAGAGCTTCACCACCGTGAACTTGGAGATGTCGCCGTCGAACTCGCCGACCCGCTTCACCGCCCAGGGCGACATCAGGCCATGCAAATACCGGCGCGGGATGTTGTATTTGTCCTGCAGCACGTTGCCCATGCGGTCGGGGTCGAACAGGCCGAGCGGGGATTCGTAAACCGGGCTCACTTGGTCGCCGGCCTTGAGCACGTAGATCGGCAGCTTTTCCATCAGCGCCTTCAGCCGCTCGGCGAGCGATGACTTGCCGCCGCCGACCGGGCCCAGCAGGTAGATGATCTGCTTGCGCTCCTCGAGGCCCTGCGCCGCGTGCTTGAAGAAGCCGACGATGCGCTCGATCGTCTCCTCCATGCCGTAGAAATCGGAGAAGGCCGGATACTGCTTGATGGAGCGGTTCATGAAGATGCGGCCAAAGCGGGCATCCTGGGAGGTGTCGATCACGACCGGCTCGCCGATCGCCGCCACCATGCGCTCGGCGGCGGTAGCGTAGGTGGTCGGATCCTCACGGCAGAGCATCAGGTATTCGCGGAGCGAAAACTCCGTCTGCCTGCGGCTCTCGAACAAATTGGTGTAGAGATCGAAGACGTCGGATTGGTGGTTCATTGCGCACCTGGGATGTGATGGCGTGATGGCGTGCATGCAAATGCGAGGCCAGCGGCGCCTGCATGAGTCGTTCGTGGTAAGGGGCTGGGATCGAATCTGGCATCGAATGTCGAGAGCGGGACGGCGCGCGCACGGTTCATTGCGCTGCGAAATGCGGCGTCAAATTTTGAGTACAGTCGAGACGGGCGTTCGGTAGCCCCCGAACGACGAAGTCCGGTCCTACTGGCGGTCGCTAGACCGCCGCCGCGATGAAACAACGCCAACATCGCTGGAGCACCCTCGAACCGCTGCGCAACCGGTCGTCGCGTCGCAAGCCCGGCCCGCACGCGAGCCGATCTCGAACATCTCTGCAATTCGCTGTGTCTCTACGGGGCACATGCAACACGCTCCGACCCAACAACACGTCCCGGTGACCTGGGTTCCGGGGGCCGCACTACGGTCTAGCATCAGTCAACTGTGCGCTCTTCCAGGCCAAGTCAGTATCCACAATTACGGTTAACAAATACTAACCCGACTCGGCCTCAATGGAAGTGTAACGCTCAACACGACTGCGTGAGAGAAAAAACTGTTTCGATTCATCGGATCACCCGTCGTTCATCGTGACGTGTGTGCGCATGGCAACGCTGCGCTTTGATGCAAACGCGCCGCTCGTGCGCGTGAATGCGGCCTCTCTCTATCCAAATGGTTAGTGCGAATGCCTGCGCAAGACCGTGCGCGCGTGATGCCTCGAACGTGACGACATGGCGCCTGACGACGCGGCCGCGGTCGGCAAATTGTGCTGACGGCAATTGTGGCAGCGCCCAATTGTGGCAGCCTTCTGGCGCGACCACTGACAGCGACGTTGAGATTTTCGGTGGTTGGCGTCCCCAACGGGATTCGAACCCGTGTCTTCACCGTGAAAGGGTGATGTCCTGGGCCTCTAGACGATGGGGACGCATAAGAGGCTACAAGCCGAACTTTTCGGCGCGGCTTGTTTATCTGCTTTGCTGGTCCAGATCAACCACGACTAATATATTGAAATGGCTGAATTATTCAAGCCGCAAGCTCAGCCGGCGGCAAATGCCGCATCTTCGATCTGGATTTGCACCTGGTCGCGGCCTTGCCAGCTGTCGAGTTTCAGCCGGCCTGCGACATGAAGCGCGGCGCCGCGGCTGCCGAGCAGCGCGCGGCCCAAGTCCTCGTTGGCGACGCGGAATGCGATCGCCTTGAGACGGCCGCCGTCAGGGCCGGTCAGCACGCAACGCACGTGGTCGGTGCCGACGATATCGGCCATCGCCACACGCTGTGCGGGGAAGACGAAGCGCGGTTCGGCGTTGCCCGCGCCGAACGGCGCGAGGCTTTCGAGGGTTGCGATCAGGTCCGGCGAGGCCGCCCGCGCCTGCAACGCGCCGTCGACCAGCAAGGTCGGCATCAGCGGCGTGCCGTCGAGATCGTCCTTGAAGCGCGCGGCGATGAAGGCCTGCAGCGCGCCGAGCTGCTCTTCTCTGGCTTCGAAGCCGGCCGCCATCGCATGGCCGCCGCCCTTCAGCACAAGGCCCGCCTCGCGCGCCGCGATGACGGCCTGCCCCAGGTGCAACCCCGCGACCGAGCGGCCCGACGCCTTGCCCACGCCATTCTCCAGCGCGATGACGCAGACCGGGCGCTGATAGCGCTCCTTGAGGCGCCCGGCGACGATTCCGATCACACCTGGATGCCAACCTCGCCCCGCGAGGAACAGCAGATGCGGATTGTCCGCCGCCTGCGCTTCGGCTTGGCGCGTCGCCGCCTCCTGCACCTCGGTTTCGAGCACACGCCGCTCATTGTTGTAGACGTCGAGCTGGCGCGCGAGGTCGCCGGCCAGCACCGGATCCTCGGTCGCCAGCAGCCGCGCGCCCAGATCCGACTGCCCCACGCGCCCACCGGCATTCACGCGCGGCCCCAGCAGGAAGGCGGCGTGGAAGGCATCGACCCGGTCGGTCACGCGCGCCACGTCGCACAAGGTCTTGAGGCCGAGGTTGCTGCGCCGCGCCATCACCTTCAGCCCCTGCGCCGCCAGGGCGCGGTTCAAGCCGACCAGCGGCACCACGTCGCACACCGTTCCCAGCGCCACGAGGTCCAGCCACTGCAGGAGATCCGGCTCCAGCCGCGCCGGCCCAAACCAGCCGCGCCGCCGCAGCACGCGGTTGGCCGCGATCACCATTAGGAACACCACTCCGACGGCAGCGAGGGTGCGATGTGGGGAACTCTCGTCCAGTCGGTTCGGGTTAACCACCGCGAACGCGGCCGGTAGCGCCGGCTCGGCGACGTGATGGTCGGCGACGATGACGTCGAGCCCGATGCCCTTGGCTTCGTCCAACGCAGCGAAAGAGGTGATGCCGCAATCGACCGTGATGACGAGGGCCGCGCCCTTGGCCTTCAACGCATGGAAGGCGGCCGCGTTCGGTCCATAGCCTTCCCGCATGCGGTCGGGCACGTAGAGCAGCGGCTCCTCCGCGCCGGCGGCGCGCAGGAAGCGGGACAGCAGCGCGGCCGAGGTCGCACCGTCCACGTCATAGTCGCCGAAAATGGCGATGCGCTCGCCGCGCGCGACCGCGTCGGCCAGCCGTTCGGCCGCCTGGTCCATGTCCTTGAGTTCCGAGGGGTCGGTCAGCAGGTCGCGCAGCCGCGGCTGCAGGAAGCCCGGCGCGCCCTCCAGCGACTGGCCGCGCGCCGCCAGCATGCGGCCGATGATCTCCGGCACCTGGCAGCGCTGCGATATGGCGAGTCCGAGCCGCTCGTCGCCCGGCCGCTCCAGCCAGAAACGGCCGCACAGCGACTTGCTGACGCCGAGATAAGGATGGGCTTCCGTCATTGGCGCCAGAAGAGCGCCATGCGGGGTGATTCTACAAGCTCGCCTTGATCTTCCAGTTGTGCTCCGCCTCGACCACCCGGACGGTGCCGGACTTGGAGCGCATGACCATGGAATGGGTGGTGGCGATATCGGCGCCGCGCCGGACGCCTTTCAGCATCGCGCCGTCGGTGACGCCGGTGGCGGCGAACATGACGTCGCCCTTGGCGAGATCGATCATCGAGTATTTGCGATTGAGGTCGGTGATGCCGAGGCGCCGGGCGCGCCCCTTCTCGTCGTCATTGCGGAACAGCAGGCGGCCTTGCATCTGGCCGCCGATGCAGCGCAGCGCCGCCGCCGCCAGCACGCCTTCCGGGGCGCCGCCCGATCCCATATAGATGTCGACGCCGCTGCCCAGGCGGGCGGTGGAGATGACGCCGGAGACGTCGCCGTCCGAGATCAGCATGATGCGCGCGCCGGACGCGCGCACGCGGGAGATCAGCTCGGTATGCCGCGGGCGGTCGAGGATGCAGGCCACCAGGTCGGCGATCTCCATGCGCTTGGCTCTGGCGAGCTGCTTCAGATTCTCTTCCGGCCCGGCGTCGAGGTCGACGACGTTGTCGGGCAGGCCCGGACCGACCGCGATTTTGTCCATGTAGGTGTCGGGTGCGTTCAGGAAGCCGCCCTGCTCCGCCATGGCGATGACCGCGAGGGCGTTTTGCCCGCCCTTGGCAGTGATGGTGGTGCCTTCGAGCGGGTCGAGGGCGATGTCGATCTTGGGTCCGCCGGCGCCGACCTTCTCGCCGATATAGAGCATCGGCGCCTCGTCGCGCTCGCCCTCGCCGATCACCACCGTGCCTTCGATCGCAAGGCTGTTTAGGGCGGAGCGCATGGCGTCGACCGCCGCCTGGTCGGCGGCCTTCTCATCGCCGCGCCCCATCAGGCGCGAGGCGGCCAGCGCCGCCGCCTCGGTCACGCGCACGACTTCCAAGGCGAGATTTCGATCCATGAGTGCACTCCCTGTTCATTCCGGCGCGCAGCGCCGAACGCCGTCACGCGAGCAGTTCAATGGGCAGAACGTGCGGCGGTTCCAAAATCGAATTGATGCTGCCTAAACGCCGCACCACCCGGTCGATCGCGGCCTCGGTGGTTTCGTGGGTCGTCAACACGACCGGCACGGTGTCGCCGCGGGCGCGCTGGATCATCGCCTCCAGCGAGACGGCCTCGTCCCGCATCGCCGCCGCGATGTCGGCGATCACGCCGGGGCGGTCCACCACCATCAGGCGGAGATAGTAAGGCCCGACATGGCTGCCGGCGGGCGCCGATGGCAGCTTCTTCAGGCTCGAGGCCGGCGCTGAGAAGGCCGGCAGGATGCGGTCGCGCGCAATGTCCATGAGGTCGCTGACCACCGCCGAAGCGGTCGGGCCCTGCCCGGCGCCGCGACCGATCACGACATTCTGGCCGACGAAATTGCCGTGGGTGACCACCGCGTTGTAGACGCCATCCACCTTGGCGATGACGGCCGCGACCGGCACCATGCAGGCATGCACACGCTGCTCGACACCGTGCGGAGTCAGGCGCGCGATGCCGAGCAGCTTGATGCGGTAGCCGAGCTCGTCGGCATAAGCGATGTCCATGGCCGAGACGTTGCGGATGCCGCTGATGCGCACGCCGCCGAAGTCGATCTGGCAGCCGAAGGCGACGCTGGTGAGGATGGAGAGCTTGTGCGCGGCATCGACGCCGTCGACGTCGAAGCTGGGATCCGCCTCGGCATAGCCGAGCTTCTGCGCTTCCGCGAGCACGTCGGCGAACTCGCGCCCGGTCTCGCGCATCTGGGTCAGGATGTAGTTGCAGGTGCCGTTGAGGATGCCATAGACCTGCTCGATTCGGTTGGCCGCCAGGCCCTCTCGCATCGCCTTGATCACCGGGATGCCGCCGGCGACCGCCGCCTCGTAGGCCAGCGCGACGCCGGCGCGCTCGGCGGCGCGCGCCAGTTCCGTGCCGTGATGGGCCAGCAGCGCCTTGTTGGCGGTCACGACATGCTTGCCCTTGGCGATCGCCTTTTCGACCAGCGCCTTCGCCACGCCGTCGGCGCCGCCGATCATCTCCGCGATCACGTCGACGCTCGGATCGTCGACCAGCGCCAGCGGATCCGCGGTCCAGCGCAGGTTCTGCAGATCAATGCCGCGGTCCTTGCCCTGGTCGCGCGCCGAGACGGCGACCACTTCGATCGCGCGCGGACAATGCAGACGCAGGATCTCGGCATTCTCGGCCAGCAGCTTCACGACGCCGCTGCCGACCGTGCCGAGGCCGGCGATGCCGACGCGCAGCGGCCGATTGTCGCCGCGTCCCGCGGTGTCCTTGCTAGCCGTCATGCCTGGCGCGGATCGGTGGCCCGATCCTTCCTTTGCTTCCATGATAGGCCTGGATCAGTACGCGCTCAGATAGACTTCGACGCGGCGATTGCCTGCCTCGCCGGTCGGTGCCACTTCCGTGTAAAGCGGCTGCGAATCACCCGCCGCCGAGGCGCGGATGGCGCCCAGCGGCACGCCGAGTTTCATGAGTTCCTGCGCCACCGCGTTGGCGCGCGCCTCGGAAATCCGCTGATTGGCCTCCTGATGCTGGGCGTAGTTCACCGAGCTGGCGCCTCCCACGCTGGCATGACCGACGACATTCACCACGCCACCATAGGCGCGCTGAATCTGAGCGATCTGCTCGAGCACGCCGCGATCGTCCGACGATAGGTCGGACGAGCCCTCGCGAAAATAGATCAGGCCGACCGGTTCGCCGCCGTAGTACGGCTGCGTCGGCGCCGGCATGGCGGGCCCGGCGGCGATCTGCGCTGCACCGTAAGATGGTGCGGTGTTTGACCCTGGGATGCTGACGCCGTAGGCCTCGGGCGCCATGGCAGCCTGGTTGGACCCGTAGGCAGTCGCCGGCAGCTGTGCTTGTTGGGGTGCTGCGGGCGCCGGCTGCACCGCTGGGTACGACGGTTCTGCTTGCGGCACGGCCGCCACCGGTTCCGATGGCTCTGGTGCAGAGACGACCGGCGCGGGTTCGGGCTCCGGTTCGGGCTGCGGCTCTGCCTGGCTCGCGCTGCCCTGAATGGTCGTGCCTTCGCCTTGCGGCTCCTCGTAGGCCGGTTCGGCCACCGGCGCCGGCTCTGCCACCGGCTCGGTCGGCTGCGGCTCCACAACCTGGGGCGCCTCGACCGGCTCGCTCGGAGCCTGATACGGCTCGGTCGGCGCGACGTCCGAGCTATCCGTCTGGACGCCCGGTTCCGGAATCGGCGCCAGCGCCTCCTGCGGCGGCTCCGGCGGTGGCGGGGGCGGGGGCGGCTCAGCCGTCGAGGTCGGACCGCCGACCAGCGCTTCGCCATATTGCGTGCCGCCCGGCGCGGCGGACAAACCGGTCGGCGCCTGGTTCAGCTCCTGGATTGTCGAGGTCGGGCGCTGGGTCGGCGTGGTATTCACATCGGGGAACGTGCCGCCTGATCCGGTATCGGTGTTCTGCTGGGTGCCGCCTTCCGGCGTGCTGACCACCGTGGGGGGCACATCGCTGCTGGATGAGCAGCCGGCGAGCAACAACCCGGCGGCAAGCGCGGCGGCTCCGAGCCCGCGCGGTGGCAAAGAAACGATCATAAGGTCAGCGCCTCTCCCTACTGGACACCATGCCGAGCGCGATCTGCTTGCCATTTGCGACCGTCATTCAACGACTTAGTGCCGAATTCTGAGCGTGCGCTACTATAGCAAAGATCGACTTGCGTCGATTGCCAAAATCGCCGATGGCTTGGGACAAAGCAAGGCGTTGATAAAACAATAGAATTCTGAGAGGACGCATGAGCGAACAGAGCGGGGGAAACGGCCATATGGACCCGGCTGCCTGGTCCCAGGCCATGACCCGGATCGCCGAGCAGTCCCAGCGCCTAGTCGCGGATTTCATTCAGCGCAACCAGTTCCAGAACGCCTCGGGCGGCGTGGACCCCATGGCGATGGGCCGCGCCTTCATGGAAATGACCGCGCGACTGATGAGTGATCCAGCCAAGCTGATGGAAGCGCAGTTCTCGCTTTGGCAGGACTACATGAACCTGTGGCAGTCGACCGCCAAGCGCATGATGGGCCAGGAGTCCGATCCCGTCATCGCGCCGGCGAAGGACGATCGCCGCTTCAAGGACGCCGCCTGGCAGGACAACCAGGTGTTCGATTTCGTCAAGCAATCCTATTTGCTGACAGCGCGCTGGCTGCAATCGACCGTGCAGAGCGTCGAGGGGCTGGACGACAAGACGTCACGCAAGATCGACTTCTATACCCGCCAGTTCGTCGACGCGATGGCGCCGAGCAACTTCGTGCTCACCAATCCGGAGGTGCTGCGCGCCACCATCGACAGCCGCGGCGAGAACCTAGTGAAGGGCCTGGAAAACCTGCTCGAGGATCTGGAACGCGGCAAGGGCCAGCTTAAGATCCGCATGACCGACCTCGAGGCCTTCGAGGTCGGCAAGAACATCGCGGTCACACCGGGCAAGGTAGTCTACCAGAACGACCTGATCCAGCTCCTCCAATACACGCCGACCACCAAGGAGGTCGCGAAGCGGCCGCTACTGATCATTCCGCCGTGGATCAACAAATACTACATCCTCGATCTCAAGCCGGCGAACTCCTTCATCAAATGGGCGGTGGATCAGGGCCACTCGGTGTTCGTGATCTCGTGGGTCAATCCCGATGAGAAGCTCGCCGCCAAGTCGTTCGAAGACTATCTGCTGGAGGGGCCGATCGCGGCGCTCGACGCGATGGAAAAGGCGACCGGCGAGAAGACCGCCAATGTCATCGGCTATTGCCTGGGCGGCACGCTGCTGGCCTCGCTGCTCGCATACCTGGTCGCCAAAGGCGGAGCCGAGCGCATCGCGAGCGCGACCTTCCTCACCACGCTGGTCGATTTCAAAGAAGCCGGCGAACTCACCGTCTTCATCGACGAGGAGCAGCTGGCGGCGCTCGAGGAGAAGATGAACGAGCGCGGCTATCTCGAGGGCGCGGAGATGGCCAATACCTTCAACATGCTGCGCGCCAACGACCTGATCTGGTCGTTCGTCATCAACAACTACCTGCTGGGCAAGGAGCCGTTCCCGTTCGACCTGCTCTACTGGAACTCGGACTCCACGCGGATGCCGGCGGCGATGCACAGCTTCTATCTGCGCAACATGTATCAGAACAACCTGCTGAGCAAACCGAACGGGATCGATCTGAACGGGGTCGACATCGACCTCCGCAAGGTGAAGACGCCGGCCTTCATCCTGTCGACCCGCGAGGACCACATCGCGCCGTGGAAGGCGACCTATGTCGCGACCCAGCTCTACTCCGGTCCCGTGCGCTTCGTGCTGGCGGCATCTGGGCACATCGCCGGCGTGGTCAATCCGCCGGCGGCCGGCAAATACAACCACTGGACCAACACCAAGGCGAAGTCGTACCCGAAGAACCCGGACGAGTGGCTGGCGAATGCCGAGATGAAGCCCGGATCCTGGTGGCCTGAATGGCAGCAATGGATCGCCGCGTTCGACGACGGCAAGGTGCCGGCGCGTGAACCGGGGTCGGGCAAGCTGAAGCCGATCGAGGACGCGCCCGGCGCCTACGTCAAGGTGCAGGCGCAGTAGATCAGTCGACCTGCAGCGGCGCGTGCAGCCGGGCGCCGGCGACGATGACGCCGCCGCGGTCTCCGATCGTCACCGATCCATATCTCTGGGCAAAGACCGCCGGCAGCAGCCGCGCGTCCGACGCGGCGAGCCACAGTCGCAGCAGATGCCGCCGCCGGTCGGGTTCCGGCCAGTCCACGAACGCGGTCCGGTCGTGCAGGATGGTGTGGTTGTGGACGAACTGAACGTCGCCCGGCTTGAATTCCATCGTCATGTTCAACGCCGGATCCTCGGCCAGCGCGTCGAACAGATCGAGCGCCTCGCGATGGGCCGCGGTCAGGCGCGGCGCATCGGCGAAACGCTGCGCCGAGTCGATATACTGGCGCTGATAGATCGCGCTCAGCTGCCCCTCGTGCCAGGTGAAGACCGGAATCTCGAAATACGGCTTCTGCCCCGCCGCCACCTCGCCGCGCCGATCGGTCGCGATAGGCTCCAGCAGCAGCGCCAGCAGGTCGGGCCGCCGCCGGCGCATCTCGTTGAAGATGGTGGTCGAACTCACCAGTGCCGACAGCCCGCCCGAGCGGGCGGTCTTCAGGCACAGCAGCGCGACGATGTCGCAAGAGTCGGTATGAAAGGTCTGGCGGGCGCTGGTCTGGTAGATGCGGACATTGGGATCCAGCGCATCGAGCCCGAGATCCCGCACATGGCCCAGCACGTGGCCCTTGGCGTTCTGCGAGCGGGCGCTGCCGAGATGCGCGCCCAGTCCGAAATACGCGGTCGCAGCCGCGCGCAGGCTCCAGCGCTCGAGCGGCAGGCCGCGCATCAGCAGGAAGCCGCGGCCGCTCAAGACTTCGTCACGCACGCGCGCCTTCAGTTTCGGACCCAGCGACGGCAGCGGAAAGTCGGCGGCGGAGATCGCTGCGATGTCGGCGTCGAGGGCAACCAGCGGCTCCACCGCCTGCTCGATCTCGCGGACGTCCGCGGCGGTCAGCGGCATCAGCCAGTCGCTGCGCGCGGCCATCTCCGGGCCATACCAAGCCGCGGCGCCGGTCTGTAGCGGCGGAAGAACAAGCGGCATGAGGCCTCCTTGGCCGAGGATCGCATGGCGCTGAGGCGGGTGTCTAATCCGCTGCCGGCAGATCCAGCTCCACCTTCAAACCGCCGAGCGCGGACCGGCCCAGCGTCAAGGAGCCGCCATAGAGCGTCGCGAGATCGAGCGCGATGGTGAGGCCAAGGCCGCTGCCGGGCTTGAGCTCGTCGAGCCGGCCGCCGCGCTGCAACGCCTTCGCGCGCTGCTCCGCCGCGATGCCCGGGCCGTCGTCGCCGATCTCGATTTTCAGCCGGTCGTTGGCGCGCTCGGCGGCGATCCGTACCTTGCCGGCCGCCCATTTGCACGCGTTGTCGAGCAGGTTCCCCAGCAGCTCGCTCAGGTCCTGCGCCTCGCCCGCGAACCACAGCGGATTCGCCCTCAGCGCGACCTCGACCTCGATGTCGCGATCGCTCATGCGCGGCAGGGTGCGCGCCAGCGCTTCGATCGCATGCGCCGCATCGGCCCGCACGCCGAGCAGGCGCGCCCCGCCCACCGCCTGGGCGCGCGCCAGGTGGTGTTGCACCGCGTCCGTCATCGCGTCGATCTGTTCCAGCGCCAGCTTGCGATCCGGTGTCGCCTCGTTCTCCATCTCGTTGCGCAGGACGGCGAGGGGTGTCTTAAGCGCATGAGCGAGATCGCCGGCTTGCCCACGTGCGCGATCGATCAGCGAGCCATGGTGATCGAGCAAGGCATTCAACTCGTGGGCCAGCGGCGCGATCTCAGTCGGCGTATCGTCCGACAGCCGCTTGACCGCGCCGGCGCGGATCGCGGCCAGCGCGGACTTGATCTCTTCGAGCGGCCGCAAGCCGACGCGCACCTGCAGCACCACCGCCGAAACCAGTCCAACGCCGAGAAAGGCCAGGGCAATAGCCAGGATCCGCGAAAACTGCCGAGCGGCCGCCTGCACTGGAGCCAGATCGGCTGCTACGGAAAAGGTCACCGGCGGAGTCGGCGCGTCGAACTGGAGAGTGCGCTGGGCCAGTCGCAGCCGCTCCGAGCGAGGGCCTTTGATCTCGCGCAGCTTGATCTCGCCTAGCGCGTTCTGGGCAACCGGCGATGGCAGGCGCGCATCCCACAACGAGCGTGAGCGGATCGGCAGCGTGTCCTCGGATTCGACCTGCCAATAGTAACCGGAGAGTTGCCGATCGTATTTCGGCAGGTCGGGCTCGCGCGCCAGCCTGATGCCGCCATCGGCAGTCGTTTCGAGGCCCGCGGCGAGATCGTCGAGGCGATCGACCAGATCGGCATCGACACCCCGTCTCAGATGCAGATCGAATAGCGTGGTCAGGAGGACATAAGCCGCTAACAGGGTTGCCCCGCACAGCAGCGATGCACCGACGACCAAGCGGAAGGTCAGCGACTTCCGGTGCGGGAGCGGAATACGGCGACGCCCCAACTCAGCCGGTCCCGGTGGTGTCGCGCCCGGCGCCGGTTGGTGGTGAACCGTCCCCCTGCGGCATGCGATAGCCTTGACCGCGCACTGTCTCTATCGAATCGGAGCCGAGCTTCAGGCGCAGGCGCCGGACAAAGACCTCGACGGTATTCGAATCGCGGTCGAAATCCTGGGCGTAGATGTGCTCGATGATCTCGCTGCGCCCGACGATATGGCCGGTGCGGTGCATCAGGAACTGCAGCAAGCGCTGCTCGAACGTGGTCAGGATGACCGGCACGCCGTCGCGCGTCGTGGTCCCGGACCGGGTGTCGAACCTGATCGCGCCGCTCACCAGGACCGGATCGGCGCGACCGGCGCTGCGGCGGATGAGGGCCCGCACCCGGGCCAGCAACTCCGCCATGTGGAACGGCTTGGCGAGATAGTCGTCGGCGCCGGCATCGATGCCGGCCACCTTGTCGGACCACAGGTCGCGCGCGGTGAGGATCAGCACCGGCATGCTCCGGCCGGCATCGCGCCACTTGCGCAGCACGTCGATGCCGTTCATGCCCGGCAGGCCGAGGTCCAGGACGACTGCGTCGAAATCGGAGGTGTCGCCGAGAAAGTGGCCCTGCTCACCGTCGGTCGCGGACTCGACGACATACCCCGCGCTGTCGAGCGCGCTTGCCAGCTGACGACTGAGGTTGGGATCGTCCTCGATCACCAATACGCGCATTGTTTGCTACTCGACCGGCTGACCGTCCAATGTTCGCAACGCGAGGGTCGCCGCATCATAGCGCGCATTGTGGACATGACCATCCTCGGTCACGACGCGCAGGTCATAATTCCAGCCCTGGTTTACGTTGCCGACCAGCTTGGCATCCAGCACCCGGCCATCGAGCTGTTCCTCGGCCACCTCATAGACGTCCTCGAGGGGACGGATGACGCCCGCTTCGCGCAGGCTGAGCACCGAGTCGGTGTCCTCGATCTGGATCTCCGGCGCCCCGCTGCTGGTGGCGGCGTCACTGCTGGGTCCCTTGCCCTTGCCGTTGCCGCCGGCGTTCGACTTGCCGTTGCCGCCGGCATTCGAATTGCCGTTGCCGCCGCTGCTGCCGTTGCCACCGCCATTCCCACCACCGCCGCCACCATTCCCGCCGCCGTTGCCACCGCCATTCCCACCACCATTGCCGCCACCATTCCCGCCACCATTCTTGGCAAAGGCGGGGTCGCTCCAGACGGTCAGAAGGGTCTCGGTGGCGAGCAGGCTCACGGCCATCAGCGCGACGAGCGCCAGCCTTCGAGACCGCTTCCTGTTCTGGCCACAGAGCATGGGCGAGAGACCAAGTCCTTTTCGGTCCGTTCTTTGTACGGGTTCTAAGCTGAACGGCCCATGAATCGCCGGTGACGACCTACCACCGTGCGGAGTCGGTGCGTCGTTTTGTTGGCGGATTGTCAGCTAAATGTCAGAGATAGATAAACTTTTCAGCAAATTAGCGTGATCAGCAGGTCATTCGACCGGCTGTCCGTCCAGGGACCGCAAAGCCAACGTGGCGGCATCGTAGCGGGCCTGATGAACCAACCCATCGCTCGTGACCACGCGCAGATCATAGGTCCAGGCGCCCTCAACCGTGCCGACCAATTTGGCGTCGATCACTTCGCCATCCAACTGCTTCTCGGCGATGCTATAGAGATCGCCGAGCGGCCGGATCTGACCGGTTTCGCGCAGGCTCAACGCTGAATTGGGATCCTCAATTTCCGTCTCGACCGGCTTGGCGTTGGGCGCGCGGCCCGATGTTGCACCGGAACTGCCGCCACCGGCGCTGCCGCCGCCCTCTCCCCCGCTGCTTCCGCCGTTCCCATTCCCATTGCCGCCGCTATTGCCATTGCCATTCCCACCGCCATTGCCGTTCCCACCGCCATTCCCGTTCCCACCGCCATTCCCATTCCCACCGCCATTCCCGTTCCCGTTGCCATTCCCGTTCCCGTTGCCATTCCCGTTCCCACCGCCATTCCCGTTCCCACCGCCATTCCCGTTCCCGTTGCCATTCCCGCTCCCGTCGCCATTCCCGTTCCCATTCCCACCGCCGTTGCCGTTCCCACCGCTGTTGCCATTGCCATTCCCGTTACCATTCCCGCCGCCGTTACCACCCCCGTTACCACCCCCGTTACCACCCCCGTTGCCGCCGCCGTTGCCGCCGCCATTTCCACCACCATTGCCGCCGCCGTTCCCTTTGCCGTCGGCAAAGGCGGCGGTGGCAGTGGCGATGCTGGCGACGATCTCGGCAGCGGCGAACCCGCAGGCAATTAACAGGGCCAGCGCGGCGGTCCGGTATCGCAGGGATTGGCGGCGCGCGGTCACGAGCGATCCTTCGCGGATCGGGTCGCGATCAACACGCCTTGGAACGGATCACGCTTCATCTGGCTCCTACGGCCTGGCGTTGCTCGATCACCTTGTCGGCCAGCCGCCCGGTCAATTCCTGCAGATGGTCGAACCGGTAGGCGAAGTTGCCGACGCCATAGGTCAGAGAACGCAGTTCGATCACCAGATCCTGCAGCTCCGATTGCGGCATCAGGCATTCCACCACCTCCCAGCCGTCCCAATCCGGCTTGCTCGCGATCTGCAGGATCTGCCCACGCCGGCCGGTCACCAGCGAATGGACCCGCGAGATCAGGCTCGCTGGAGCTGAAATGTCGACCGCGAAGATCGGTTCCAGCAGGATCGGATGGCATTTCGGCATCGCCTCCTGCATTGCCATCCGCGCCGCCGTCTTGAACGCGGCGTCGGAGCTGTCGACCGAGTGATACTGGCCGTCATAGAGCGCGACCGCAACATCGACCACCGGGAAGCCCAGCGGTCCGCGCGACAAGTACTCGCGGACGCCTTCCTCCACCGAGCCGATGAATTGTCGCGGTACTGAGCCGCCGACCACCCGGTCGTGGAACTCGAAGCCCTGGCCGCGAGTCTGCGGCCATACTTCGACATGCACGTCGCCGAACTGGCCGTGGCCGCCGGACTGGCGCTTGAAGCGGGCATGCTGCTTCACCTGGGCGCGGATCGTTTCCTTGTAGCTGACCTGCGGCCGGCGCGCCTTGACCGGCAGGTTGTAGCGCAGCTTCAGCCGCTCCAGCGCGATCTGCAGATGAATGTCGCCCTGGCCGTGCAGCAGCAACTCGTGCGTATCGGGATTGTGGGCAAAGCTGAGCGAGGGGTCCTCCTCCGACAGCTTCGCCAATGCCGCTGTCAGCTTCACTTCGTCATTGCGGTTCTCCGCATCGACCGCCAGGGCGTATAGCGCCGCCAGCGGCTCCGGCCATTTGAATCCGCTTGGCGCCTTGCCGCTCGCGGTCAGGACATCGCCGGTCTTCAGTGCGTCCATGCGGCCAAGCCCGACCACCTCGCCGGCCGCCGCCTTCGCGATCTTGTCAAAGCCGTTGCCCTTCGGCTTCAGCAGCGCGCCGATACGCTGGTCGGACAGGGTCTGGCCGTCGGCGATCTGGCCCGACAGCACGCGTCCCAGCGCGATCTTGCCGCTGTGCGGCTGATGATAGGTCTTGAAGACGACCACCGCGGTCGCCTCGCCGTCGAGGCCGAGCCGATCGCGAGCGGCTTCCGGTCCGGGCACGTCATGACGCAACGCCTTCAGCAGGCGGCGCACGCCGTAATCCTGCTCCGCGGCCCCCATCAGCACCGGCACGATCAGGTCCTGCGCCAGGTCCTTGCTCAGCTGCTGATAGATCGACTCCTTGCTCGGTACCGCATCGCTCAGCAATTGCTCGAGCAGCTGGTCATCGAAATCCGCCAGGTGCTCCAGCATCTGCTCGCGCGCTTCCTGCTCGCGCGGCATCATGTCGTCCGGCAGCTTGACGAGATCGGAAGGCTGGCCCGGGTGATAGCGGTACGCGCGCTCGCTCACCAGGTCGACATAGCCGGCGACCACGTCGCCGTTCTTCCCCTCTTCGCGAATCGGCACTTGCCGCAGCACCAGCGGGCGCGAGGAGACCGCCTGCAGCGACTCCATCACGTCGCGCACGCGCAGGCCGGACGTATCCATCTTGTTGACGAAGAGGATGTGGGGAATCTTGTTGTCGTCGAGAAATTTGAAGATCGGCGCCAGCGTCAGGGCCTTCTCGGTCTGCGGCTCAGCGACCACGATGGCGACGTCGGATGCCAGCACCGCATTGCGCATGTCCTGCGACAGCTCGACCGCGCCGGGGCAATCCAGGAAGGTCCAACGTTCGCCCAGGAATTCGGCTTGCGCGGCGGTCGTCTCGACCGACAGGCCGCGGGCGCGCGCTTCCGCCGAGCTGTCGCCCAGCAGGGTCTTTTCCTTGGCGGTGCCTTTCTTGGAGAGGGCGCCCGTGACATGCAGCAGGCTTTCGAGCAGCGACGTCTTGCCGCTGGAATAAGGGCCGACGATGGCGGCGCAGCGAGGCGCCGAAGGTGCTCTGCCTGGCATGATTCTGTCCCTCCCTGGACTGCAGGGCCACGGGACCGGATTTGCTATGGACGCCGGCGTACCGCGGCCATTTTTTTCCTGACGACGGCATGATTTCAGGCTCCCGCGGCGCCTGCAAGCGGGATTCCTAGCCAGCTGATTTTGCTGTGCATTTAGGTCAGGATCACAGCCCAATTGACCCTGATCGGCAGCCCTCTGCCGAGCTGTTCGTGAGCGGGCAAGACGCGCACGCAACGCTGGAATGCGCTTCTTAATTAACTGACTGGTCAGTTAATTATTGACTCGAAATCCTGGCCGGCGGAAACTCCGGCGCATGGCCCGAACGAACAAAAAACCCCAAACCGACCCTGAGGACGCCGCGCCGCGCTGGCGGCGGCGCGCCGCCGACCGGCCGCGCGAGATCCTCGACGCCGCGCTGACGGTGTTCGTGGAGAAGGGTTTCGCGGCGACCAAGCTGGATGACGTGGCGGTCGCCGCCGGCATCTCGAAGGGCCTGCTCTATCGCTACTTCGACAACAAGGCTGAGTTGTTCAAGGAGGTGATCCGGCAAACGCTCGTCACCACCATCCGCGATGTCGGCGACCGTGCGCGCGCCAGCGGCAACGCCGTCGCGGCGCTGGATATGTTCCTGGAGCAGATGATGGCGGTCGCCAACGACGCGCGGCGCTCGGCGATTCCGAAACTGGTCATCAGCGAGTCGGGCAGCTTCCCCGAATTGGCGGTGTTCTATCTCGCCGAAGTCATCGGCCCGGGCCTGCAGCAACTCGCAGGCCTGGTTGGCCGCGGAGTCGAGAGCGGAGAATTCCGGAAGGTCAACCCAGAGCTGGTCGCCAAGAGCATCATCGCGCCGCTGCTGCTGTCGGTGATCTGGCGGCACACATTTGCCCGTTACGATTCGAAACGCTTCGATCCCGATGCGCTGATCCGGCAGCATCGCGACATTCTTCTGCACGGCCTGGCCGCGCCCGCATCCGGCGCGACTGGACGACGGAAAAGGAGGTCATCATGACCGCATTGCGCATCGCTGCCATTCTGGCCGCGCTCATTGCCGCCGCCGGTTGCGAGCCATCTGGTTCGGACGCCTGGCTCGGCTATGTCGAAGCCGAATACACCTATGTCGCGCCGCTCGAGGCGGGGCGCATCGTTGCGCTCGAGGTCGACCGCGGCGACCAGGTGCAGGCCGGCCAGCCTCTCTTCACGCTGGAGAGCGATGCCGAGCAGGCTGCGCGCGACCAGGCCGCCGCCGAGCTGGCGCAGGCCGAATCCGACCTGACCGACCTGCAGAAAGGCGACCGGCCGGAGGACCTCGCCATCATCCAGGCCCAGCTGGACAAGGCGCAGGCGTCGCTCGCGCTCTCGGTGCCGCGGCTGCAGCGCCGCGAGAAGATGGTCAAAGGCAGCATCATCGGCGAGGAGGAGCTGGACGAGGCGAAGTCCCAGATCCTGGCCGACCGCGGCAGCATCGCCGAATACGAGGCGCGTCTCACCGAAGGACGGTTGCCGGCGCGCATCGACAAGATCGCAGCAGCGGAAAAGCTGGTGGAGGCGCGCAAGGCTGCGCTCGCCGATGCGGAGTGGCGCCTGTCACGCCGGCAGGAGAAGGCGCCGGCGGCGGGACGCATCGAGGACGTGTTCTTTCGTGCCGGCGAGACCGCGAGCGCGGGTCATGGCGTGGTCAGCCTGCTGACGCCCGACAAGCTCAAGCTGCGCTTCTTCGTGCCGGAGCCGGAGCTCACGGACATCGCGGTCGGGCAGAAGGTCGCCATCGCCTGCGATGGCTGCCCGCCGAACCTCACCGCCACCGTCAGCTTCATCGCGCGTGCAGCGGAATTCACGCCGCCGGTCATCTACAGCCTGACCCGCCGCGAGAAACTGGTGTTCCTGGTCGAGGCCAAGCCCGACGATCTCAGCCAGCCATGGCATCCGGGGCTGCCGGTCGACGTGACCCCGCAGCCGCCGCAAGGCGCGGGATCATGACCACCGATCTTGCCATCGATGTTGCAGGGCTGAGCAAGAGCTTCGACGGCAAGACCGTCGTGCACGACCTGACACTGAAGGTCGCGCGCGGCCAGATCTACGGCTTCCTCGGTCCCAATGGCAGCGGCAAGACCACCAGCATCCGCATGCTGTGCGGCCTGCTGAAGCCGGACGCCGGCAGCGGCACCTGCCTCGGCTATGACGTCATCCGCGACACCGACGCGATCAAGCGCCACATCGGCTACATGACACAAAAGTTCGGGCTGTACGAGGACCTGACAATCGAAGAGAATTTGCAGTTCACGGCGCGGGTCTATGGGCTTGACCGGCGTAGCGAGCGAGTGGAAGCATCGCTGGATCGGCTCGGCCTGGTCCATCGGCGTCACCAACTGGCCGGCGCCTTGTCCGGCGGCTGGAAGCAGCGCCTCGCACTCGCAGCCTGCCTGCTGCACGAGCCGCAGCTGCTGCTGCTCGACGAGCCGACCGCCGGCGTCGATCCGAAAGCGCGGCGCGATTTCTGGGACCAGATCCACGCCATGGCGGCGCAAGGCATCACAGTCCTCGTCTCCACCCACTACATGGACGAGGCGGAGCGCTGCCACGAGATCGTCTACATCGCCTATGGCCGCCTGCTGACCCATGGCCCGATCGACCAGGTGATCGCGGAATCGGGCCTCACCACCTGGGCGGTTTCGGCAAAGGGCGACGGCGCGCGCATCGCCGACCTGTCGCGCGCTTTGAACGGCCAACCGGGAATCGATGCCGTGGCGGCGTTCGGCGCCGGCCTGCATGTCGGCGGGCGCGATGCGGCTGCCCTGGAGCGGGCAATCACCCCCTATCGAAATGATCCGATGCTGAGCTGGCAGCACACGCAGCCGAACCTGGAGGATGTGTTCATCGACTTGGTCGCGCGCGCCGAGGCGGAGCAGAAAGCGGCGTGATGTTCTGGACGCGCTTCCTCGCCGTCTTCATCAAGGAGTTCGTGCAGATGCGGCGCGACCGCATCACCTTCGCCATGATGGTGGGCGTGCCGCTGATGCAGCTGATCCTATTCGGCTATGCGATCAACTCCGATCCGAAGGCGTTGCCGACCGCCGTGGTTATGGGCGACTCATCGACCTTCGGGCGCTCGATCGTGACCGCGCTGCAGAACTCCGAATACTTCCGCATCGTCGGCCCGCCGGTGACCGAGGCCGAGGCGGACAAGCTGTTGCGGCTGGGCAACGTCCAGTTCGTCGTCACCATCCCGGTCGATTTCTCCCGTGACCTGGTGCGCGGCGACCGGCCGACCTTGCTGGTCGAGGCCGATGCCACCGATCCCGCCGCCACCAGCAACGCGATCTCGGCGCTGATCAGCCTCAACGATACTGCCCTCGACCACGACCTCAAAGGACCGCTCGCGCAGCTGAAGAACGAGAAGCCGCCGTTCGACCTGCAGATCCAGCGCCGCTACAACGAGGAAGGCATCACGCAGTTCAACATCGTGCCCGGTCTGATGGGTGTCGTGCTGACCATGACCATGGTGATGATGACCGGCCTCGCCATGACGCGCGAGCAGGAGCGCGGCACCATGGAGAATCTGCTCGCCATGCCGATCCGGCCGGTCGAGGTGATGCTGGGCAAGATCGTGCCCTTCATCTTCGTCGGCTATGTGCAGGTGATGATCATCGTGCTGGCGGCGCACTATCTGTTCGCCGTGCCGATCATCGGCTCGCTGACGTTGCTGTTCGGCGCCGCGGTCTTTTTCATCGCGGCCAATCTCGCCGTCGGCTTCACCTTCTCGACCATGGCCAAGAGCCAGATGCAGGCGATGCAGCTGTCCTTCTTCTATTTCCTGCCGTCGCTGCTCTTGAGCGGCTTCATGTTCCCGTTCCGCGGCATGCCGGTGTGGGCGCAGTGGATCGGCGAAGTGCTGCCGCTGACGCACTTCCTGCGCATCATCCGTGGCGTGATGCTGAAGGGCAACGTGCCGTACGAAGTATGGCCTAACTTGTGGCCGATCGCCGCCTTCATGCTGGCGGCGATGGGGTTGGCGCTGCTGCGGTACAGAAGGACAGTGGCGTAATTACGTCCCGTTGGCGGCGTCGGCTTCGTTAGGGGCAATTGCCGCGCCAAGGCGGTGAAGGACCGCCAGGATGTCGCTATCGAGGCGAGATAGCGCTTCTTCCTCAATGCCCTTCGGGATACCGAAGATCGGCTCCGCGACCCCACCGGCGATGGCTGCGAGCGTGTCGGCATCTCCGCCCAGTGAGACGGCGTTCCGCAAGGCATCCTCGAAATCTATCGCCGTCAGAGCGCATACCAGCGCTTCAGGCACGGTTTCGAGGCACAGCTCCGAGTATTCGTAGGTCGCGCGAATCTGGTCGACCGAACGCGATAGGTCGAACCCATAGTCGGATTCGATCTTGCCACGTATCTCTTGCGGCTTTGCGCCGCTGCGTGCCATCCATATCGCAAAGGCCGTGGCCGCCGCACCGTTCATCGCATCGGGATGATCATGTGTTATGGCCGTCACATGCCAAGCCAAGCTAACCGCCTGACTAGGATCTTTTGCAAGGTGCCCCACCGGTGCCACGCGCATGGCAGCGCCATTTCCTTTGCTGTTGTAGGGACCCATCGTGTCGCTGAACACCCACTCGCGGAACCGGGCGCCATAGCCGCCAACCGGATGCGGATACCGCCGGCACCAGCCGCGCAGGCACTCGGCGACGGAAACGTCGCGAAGCAACGCATCGGCCACGCCGACCAGACAGACGGTGTCGTCCGTGAAACTTGATGCAGGCGAGAACAGATCAAAAGACTTGGATTTATGCCGTGTGAACTCGAATGGTGATCCGACAATATCCCCGATGATGGCACCGAGCATCCCACCCACCCCAAAAATGGCTAGATGCATGAATGCTAGATCGTAGCAGCGCCCAGACCAAGCCCATTGCTACGATGATGGGCCGAGCTTGTCGCCGCCGCGCTCCTTGAAGAACGCGTCCGAGTATGGATACCACCAACCCTGCAACTCGGCCTTGGGATCGAGCATCACCATCTTGGACTGGCGGAAAGCATTCAACCCGAGGCGGCTCAGCGCGCGGCCCATGCCGCTCGCCTTCCAGCCGCCGAACGGCAGCGCGTCATTGTCGCCGAGCACGTTGTTGACCCACACCATGCCGGCCTCCAGCCGATCGGTCGCGGCCATCGCCTCGTCCAGGCGGTTAGTGTAGATCGCGGCGCCCAGTCCGTAGCGCGAGGCGTTCGCCAGCGCGATCGCCTCGTCGAGCGAGCGCACCTTGATAACCGGCGCGACCGGCCCGAATAGCTCCGCGCGCACGATTGCCATGTCCGGCGTCACGCCGGTCAGCACCGTCGGCTCGTAGAACCAGCCGACATTGCGGCCCGCCGGAACCTTGCCGCCGCAGGCGACCTTGGCGCCCTGCGCCACCGCTTGATCGACCAGCTTCATCACTTTGTCGCGCGCGGCTTCGCTGACCAGCGGGCCGATCTCGACATTGGTGAGGCCGGGCCCGACCCGCAGCTCCTTGGTGCGCGCCACCATGCGGTCCACGAACGCGTCGTGCACTTTCTCATGCACCAGGATGCGCTCCGTCGCCGTGCACACCTGTCCCGACAGATGGAATGCCGCCGTCACCGCCGCGGCAGCGGCGACGTCGGGATCGGCGCTGTCCATCACGATCAGCGGATCGCTGCCGCCCGCTTCGATCACGCACGGCTTCAGCCGCTCGCCGCAGGCGGCGGCGACCTTCTGACCGGCTTCGACGCTGCCGGTGAAGGCGACCACCTTCACGCGCTCGTCGGCGATCAGCGCCTGCGCGGTCTCGGCGCCACCGGTAAGGCATGACAGCAGCCCCGGCGGCAGGCTCGCGAAATGCTCCATGAACTTGAGCGTGCAGAGCGACGTCGCCGGCGCCGGCTTGATCACCACCGCGTTGCCCACGGCCAGCGAGGCCGCGACCGTGAACGCCATCAGGATGATCGGGAAGTTGTACGGCATGATGTGCGCGGTGATGCCGAAAGGAAAATACTTGGCATATTGCAGCGCGCCGGGCGACGTCGGGCCGGCCAGGAAGCCGCCATCGTCCCGCGCCACTTCCGCGTAGTAGCGGAAGATCGACCCGACATTCAGCAGCTCGCCCACCGCCTCGGTGTAGGGCTTGCCCATCTCACGCGTCATCAGCTCTGCGACCAGGCCTTGCGCGTTCGCTTCCATGGCATCTGCGACGCGATGCAGCGCGGCGGCGCGGCTCTTGGCGTCCAGCGCCGCCCATGCGCGCTGCGCGATCTGGGCAGCTTCCAGCGGTGTCCCGATGTGCCGCGCGTCGAACAGGGCAATCTTGCCCACCACGCTCAGATCGGCGGGGTTGATTACATCCTGGGTCTGCGCGCCGGGAACCGTGCGATAGCCGCCGGCGACGAAGATCTGCGCGGCGAAGGGATCGAAGCTCATCGGATCATGTAGACCTTGCGGATCGTCTCATGCACCCGGCAGGTGCCTTTCCAGCCTTGCGGGAAGAAGGCGATAGTGTCCGGCTTGATCTCGATCACTTCGCCGGATTCGTGCGTGTAGGTGCAGCGGCCGAGCAGGAAGTGGCAGAACTCGTCGCGCGTCACCTCGCAGCGCCAGTAGCCCGGGGTGCAGATCCAGATGCCGCTCTCGTTCTCGCCGTTGGGCCCCTTGTGCAGCAGCACGCCGGAGGTGACCGAGCGGCCTTCGATCATGGTCGGGATCGGGCCCCAATCCTTCACCTCGGTTACGGCTTTCGGATCATATAAAATGGGTGTCGTCATATCCTTGCTCCTTCAGCGCAGCATATAGACGTTGCGCATGGTCTCGTGAACGATGCAGGTGCCGGTCCAGCCGGCGTGAAAATGCACGCAAGTATCGGGCCGGACCTCGATCACTTCGCCGTTGTCGCGCGTATAGGTCGCGCGGCCGGCGATGAAATGACAGAACTCGTCGCGCGGGATCGACAGCGGCCAGGTGCCGGGCGTGCAAACCCAGACGCCCGTCTCCGGCTCGTTGTTCGGGCCCTTGAACAGCAGGCGGCCGGAGGATTTCGACGGACCCGCCGTGCTGTTCGCCTGCTCGCCCCAATCCGCCAGATCAGAGAAGGACACGGCATTGTAGATGTGCGGCGCCGAGCTTTTCAGCGTGTCGGTCACGGGTTGTAGCTCCCCTTGGTCGCGACCTCGGCCAGAATGCGCGCGGCCTTTTCCGTACCCTTGGCCGCCTGCATATGCTTCGCGACTTCGGCCAGCCGTTTCTTCATCGGTTGATCCGCGATCAGGCGCGCGATCACGCCGGAGAGCTGCTCATCGGTCCAGGCATAGCGCGGCAGCTGGTCACCGTAGCCGGTGTCGTGGATGCGCGCGGCGTTGTCCAGGCCATCCCAGCAGAATGGCATGATGAGGGCCGGCTTCCCGAAGAACAGCGCCTCGTTGAAGCTGTTGTTGCCGCCGTGATGGATGAAGAGATCGACGTGCGGGATCACCGCCGGCTGCGGGAACCAGGATTCCAGGTGCACGTTGCCCGGCACGTCCGTGTACTCGCCGATATAGTCGCCGACATTCATCAGGAAGCGGTACGGCAGGCTGGCGAACAGCGCGATCATGCGCTGATAGAGCTCGACATCGGCCGCGCCGAGCGAGCCATAGCTGACATAGATCAGCGGCCTGTCGTTGTTGGTCTTGAACTGCGGCACCTGGTAGGTGCCCTCGTCGCGCACGCAGCCTTCGAGATACTGGAACTGCTTCGGGCTCAGCGGATGGCGCCGCTTGAACGCCAGCGGCTTCGGGTAGAGCAGCAGATTCATCGCCGGCGAGGCCTCGAAGAACTGGCCCAGTGGATAGGGTTCGTGGCCGACCTTGGCCAGGAACTCGTTGAAGCGGGCGTGGGTCGGCTTCACCAGTTCCAGGAAGCGGTCGTCGAACGCCTTGAACCCGGCCTTGTCGTTCTCGTGGCAGCCGGAGAGGTGCGGCGGGATGTCGGGATCCGGAATCTCGTTCTCCGAGCAGGAGATGATACGCACCCACGGGCAGCCGGCGCGCTTGATCGCCGGGAACAGAATCACGTTGTCGACCGCGACCAGGTCCGGCTTGATACGCTGCAGATGCGCGTTCAACGCGTCCTCGGCGATGATGGCGGAATCGACGATCGCTTCCCACACCGGGATGACATAGGTCGGCAGCTGGTCGATCGGCGACAGCTTGAAGTGCGGCTTTTTCTCGGCGATGAAGTTGGCCCAGAACTTGGCGATCTCCTCGTCCGACATGCCGCCGGACATGTCGACCAGGTGCTCCTCGAAGCCGTATTTCTCGAACACACCCTTGAAGCCCCGGTCGCACACGAAGACAGGGTTGTGCCCATCCTCGCGTAGTTGCTGCGCAATGCCCACGCAGTTCAGCGCCGGGCCGAAGGCGGCCTCCGGAAACAATACGATCGTCTTGCCCATGTGCTCTCCTCCCGCTCAATCCTTCAAGATCACGGCTTGGTCAGCCTGCCAGTTCAGCCACACCTGCTGCCCGCGCGCCAACTTTGCCGACAAGGGATGCCCCGCCGCCAGCCGCGCCACCATCGGCCGCGGCAGGTTCGGCACCAATACGTGAGCGATCACATCCTGGCCCAGGAAGGCGGCGCCTTCCACCTGGCCCTGGATCGCGGCGCCGTCGGCATTCTCTGTCAGGCGTACACGCTCCGGCCGGATCGCGAGCGCGGCTGGTCCATCCGCCACGCCATTCGGCGCCGGCAAGCGGCCAACGCCCGGCGCCTCGAACCCGCTGCGTGCGACCGCACCATCGATGAAATTCATCAGGCCGATGAAATCCGCGGCGAAGCGGTTGACCGGCTTGTCATAGAGCTCCCGTGGCGTCGCCAGTTGCACGATCTTGCCACGGTCCAGCAGCGCGATGCGGTCGGCCAGCGTGAGCGCTTCCTCCTGGTCGTGCGTGACCACCACGAAGGCGATGCCGGTGTCCTGCTGCAACCTCTTGAGCTCGATCTGCATCTGCTCGCGCAGCTTGCGATCGAGAGCGCCCAGCGGCTCGTCCAGCAACAGCACCTTGGGCCGCTTGACCAGAGCGCGCGCCAGGGCGACGCGCTGCCGCTGGCCGCCGGACAGTTGGCTGGGTTTGCGCGCTGCATAGTCCGACATGCGCACCATCGCGAGTGCCTCGGTTACGCGCGCCTTCAAGTCAGCCCCGCGCAGGCCTTCCATCTCCAGCCCATAGGCGACGTTGCCGAAGGTCGTCATGTGCGGGAACAGGGCGTAGGACTGGAACATCAGGTTGACCGGCCGGCGATTGGCCTTGAGGTCCGTGATGTCGGCGCCGGCCAAGCGAACGTGCCCCTCGTCCGGCGCCTCGAATCCGGCGATGACCCGTAGCAACGTGGTCTTGCCGCAACCCGACGGGCCAAGAATGGCGAAGAACTCGCCGTCCTTGATCTCGAGCGAGATGCGGTCGACGGCCGTGATCGGGCCGAACTTCTTGGTGATGCCGTCGATCTGCAACAGGCTCATACCACCGCCTCACGATTGAGCCGCTGCGATAGCAGGACCAGGAAAAAGCTGAAGCCAATCACGATGGTGGCGATGGCGTTTATCTCCGGCGTCACGCCGAAGCGGATCATGGCGTAGATCTGCATCGGAAAGGTGGTGGACGATGGCCCCGCGCCCGCCGTGAAGTTCGCGATGATGAACTCGTCGACCGAGAGCGTGAAGGCAAGCAGCGCGCCGGCGACGACACCCGGCAGGATCACGGGCAAGGTGATGCGCCAGAAGGTCCGCACCTCGCCCGCGCCGAGATCGATCGAGGCCTCCACGATCGAGCGGTCGAAGTTCTTGAGCCGCGTGCGCACGATCACGCAGACGAAGGCGATGTTGAAGATGGCGTGCGAAATGATGATCGAGTGCAGGCCGAGCGTGGCGTTGAGCAGCGTGAAGAAGGACAGCAGCGCGATTGCCAGCACGATGTCTGGAATGATCATCGGCACGAACACGAACGCCTCCAGGAAGGCGTTGGGCCGAAGGCGCTCCAGGCCGACCGCCAGCAGCGTGCCGATCACGGTTGCGATGATGGTCGAGAAGACCGCGACGATGAGTGTGTTGATGACGGCGCGGCGGATCGCCTCGTTGGCCAGCATCTTGCCGTACCACTCCACCGAAAAGCCGGTCCAGGCAGTAGGCAGGCCGCTCTCGTTGAACGAGAGCGCGATCAGCACGACGATCGGGCCGTAGAGAAACAAATAGACGAGGCCGAGATGGCCCCTCAAAAGTTTGCGCTCGATCGGCGTCCTACGCATCGGCGCCATCCCGCTGCGACCGGTTGACGGCCCAGGCCTGGGCGATCAGCAACAGCATCATCAGGCCGATCAACACGAAGGCTAGCGCGGCCCCGAACGGCCAGTCGCGCGCCGACAGGAACTGGTCGAAGATCAAGTTGCCGACCATCAGCGAGTGGCCGCCGCCCAGCAGGTTGGGCGTCACGAAATTGCCGATGCTGAGCACGAACACGAAGACCGAGCCGGCTGCGATGCCGGGGATGGTGAGTGGCACGGTTACCCGCACGAAGGTGCGCAGCGACGAGGCGCCGAGATCGGCCGACGCCTCGAAGATTTCACGGTTGAGGCGCGAGATGGAGCTGTAGAGTGCCAGCACCATGAACGGCAGATAGCCGTAGAGCAGCCCGACCACGATAGCGAATTCGTTGTAGAGCAGCGGCAGCGGTTCGTTGATGATCCCCAGCTCCAGGAGCCCGTAATTGATCAGACCCTTGCTGTTGAGCAGGACGATCCAGGCATAGGTGCGGATCAGATAGTTGCTCCAGAACGGCAGCATGACCAGGATCAGCAACGGCATCTGCCAGGATTTCGGTGCGGTCGCGATCAGATAAGCGGCCGGATAGCCGATCGCGAGCGCCGCCAAAGTAGTAATCACTGCCACGCGGGCCGAGGTCAGCAGGATCGACAGGTATAGCGGATCGACGGCGCGGGCGTAGTTTTCCAGGGTGAAGACGTAGTCGATCCCGCCATAGGTGCCGCGTTCGAAGAAGCTGTAGACGAAGACGATCGCGCACGGCACGACGAGAAAGATCGCAAGCCAACCCAGGCCCGGCCCCAACAGCACCAGTCTGCGAACTGTCTCGGACATTCAATCGTCGCAATCGAGATCGGAAAGAGACGGCCCCCTCCCTGCCTCCTTATACAGGAGCCGAGAGGGGCCGACTCACATTTGCCTATTGCGCCGCGAGGATTTCGGTCACCACGCGGGTGAAATCCTTCTGGCCGTCGCCCAGGTCACGAAGCTGCTCCTGCTGGAACAGCACCTCGGACGAGATCGCCAGAGTCGGATAGGTGGTGAGCAGGGTCTTGTCGAGCACTTCCAGGGCCTTCTCGTTCGGCACCTTGTAGAGCGAGAACGCCATGATCGAGGCGTGCACGTCGGGCCGCAGCACGTAGTTGATGAAGGCGTGCGCCGCGTCCTTGTGCTCCGAGGCCTTGGTCACCAGCATCGCGTCGACGAACAGGTCGCTGCCTTCCTTCGGGATCACGAACTTGATCGCCGGATTCTCGGCGACGCCGAAATTGCACCAGCCGTCCCAGGCATGGACCAGCGTGGCCTCGCCCGATACCAGCTTGGAATAGAAGGTCGTGTCGTCATAGGCCAACAGGTTCTTCTTGGCCGCGATCAGCAGGTCCTTGGTCTTGGCAAGCTCGTCCGGGTTGGTGCTGTTGACCGAATAGCCGAGCGCCTTGAAACCCGCCGCCATCAGCCAGCGGTCGGTCGACAGCATGGTGATCTTGCCCTTGAGGTCGTCGGACGGCTTCAACAGGTCGTCCCAGCTGGTCGGTTCCTTCTTCACGAGGTCGCTGCGATAGCAGAGGCCCGTGGTGCCCCAGGTATAGGGCACCGAATGCTTGTTGCCGGGATCGTACGGCAGGTCCATGGCCTCCTTGTACAGGTTCGCCATGTTGGGGATCTTGCTGTGGTCGAGTTCCGCGATCAGCCCGAGATGATCGAGCGCCTCGACGAACGGGCCCGACGCGAACACCACGTCATAGCCCTTGCCGCCGCTGGCGGTCATCTTGCCCATCATGTCTTCGTTGTCGATCTGGACCGCCCATTCGGCCTGGATGCCGGTCTCCTTGGTGAAGTTGGCCAGCAGATCCTCCGGCCAATAGGCGTCCCATTGCGAAATGACGATCTTCTCCTGGGCCAGCGCGCTTCCGCTGACGCCCAACATCAACGCCGCGATCAACGCGGCCTTGGTCACTGCCTGCTTCATGAAAAGTCTCCCGCTCCCTTGCTTGGCCCCTGGCCGATTGATTCGGCCGTTTGATTGGTGCAATTGTATTTTTGTGCTAGAAAATACGTCAAGCGCCAAGAATGTATAATCAGGCCCAATAATACAAAGCATGCCGACCCGCCCGACCGCCCGATCACGCATTTTGAAAGCCCGCCGCCTGCCGACGCGCGGGAACGCAACCCAGGCCGCGCTCGCCGAGCGCATCCTCGCCTGGCTGCGGCAGCAGGACCTGAAACCCGGCGATCACGTCCCCGAACGGCTGGCGACCGAGGCGTTCCACGTCTCGCGCACGCCGGTCCGGGCGGCGCTGGCCCTGCTCACCGAGCGCGGTCTGCTGGAGCGGCGCGACCAGCGCGGCTATTTCGTCGCGCAGGGCCTTGAGAATGCCGACCATGCGGTGGTGGAAACGCCGGAATCCGTACTGCATGACGCCATCCTGCGCGACCGCTTTTCCAAGCGGCTCGATGCCGAGGTCACGGCCGCGCATCTGGCGCGGCGCTATCATGCCGCGCGCGCCGTGGTACTGCGCGTTCTGGGCCGTCTCCAGAAAGATGGCGTGGTGGAGCGCGCGCTCGGTCAGCGCTGGGTGTTCCTGCCGGCGCTCGATTCCCTGCGCTCGCAGGAAGACAGCCACCGTTTCCGCCTGATCCTGGAGCCGGCCGCGTTCCTGCAACCCGGCTTCGCGCTCGATGCCAGACGGACCCGCGACCTCAAGGCCGCGCTGGGCGAGCTGGCGCAACAGGACGCGCGGCACTTCGACCTGAAGCGCGCGAGCGAGACCGACATCGTGTTCCACGAAACGATCGCCGATGCCTGCAACAACCGCTTCCTGGCCGATGCCATGCGGCAGCAAAGCCGGCTGCGCCGCTTCGCCACCACCAGCATGCAGGTGCCACCGGCGCGCCTGATCGAATCCTGCCGCGAGCACTTGGCGATCCTGGAAGCTGCGGAGGCCGGCGACCTTGCCCGCGCCGCCGAGCTGATGCGCGAGCACCTAGCGGCGTCGCTGCGGGCGCGGCCTGGCTTCGTCAATCGCGGCGCCCCGCCGATGCTGCGCGCCGCCATGATGGGCGCGCGATGAGCGAACAGCTCACCATCGCCTTCCTGCCGGAAGCGGCCTATGGCGCGTCGCTGAATTGCGTGGCGCTGGCGCAGGAGCTGCGCGAATTGGGGCACCGGCCAGTGTTCCTGTGCGACCCGGGCTTTGCCGGCATGTTCGGCAATTACGGGTTCGACGAGCTGCCGGTCGCCATGTCGCCGCTCAAGTCGGATGCCGAGATCGCCGATTTCTGGCAGCGCTTCATCGACCAGCACCGTCCGCATTTCCACCTGTCGCCGCTGCAGCAGATCGCGACCTACGAGGTGCCGGCCTGGAACGCGATCGTGGACAGCGCGATCCATGCTGAGCCGGGCCTGCGCAAGGCGATCGCCAAGCTGAGGCCCGACGTCATCTGCCTCGACAACGTGGTGCTGTTCCCGGCCATCGCGACCGCCGGCGTGCCCTGGGTGCGCATTGTTTCCTGCGCCGAGACCGAATTGCCGGACCCCGCGGTCCCGCCGTACACCTCCGGCTGTTCCGCCGACGATCGGGACCGCTGCGAGGCGTTCAGCGCCACCTACCTCGCCGAGCTCAAGCCGGTGCACGAGCGCTACAACGCATTCCTCAAGTCCGTCGGCCAGCCCGCGATGCCCAAGGGCCAGTTCCTGCCCCCCTCGCCCTGGTTGAACCTGCTGCTGACGCCGGAAGCAATCCGCTATCGCCGGCAGCATCCCTTGGATCCGGCGCGCTTCGCCTATGTCGGCGGGGCGGTCCGAAGCGAGGCGCCGTATGACCTCCCCTATTTCCCCAAGCACAATGATAAGCCCCTGATCTATATCGGCTTCGGATCGCTGGGCGCGGCCGACACGGACCTGTTCCAGCGCCTGATCAATGTGCTCGCGAACGCGCCTTATCGCGTGCTGATGTCGGTCGGGCCCTACAAGGACAGCTACCAGACGGTGCCGGACAACATCCACCTGGAATACTGGTATCCGCAGCCCTCGGTCATCCCGCAGATCGACCTGTTTATCCACCACGGCGGCAACAATTCGCTCAACGAAGCTTTGACCTTCGGCAAGCCGTCCGTGGTGATGCCCTATTGCTGGGACGGCCACGACAACGCGCAACGCGTGGAGGAACTGAAGCTCGGCGCCCACCTGCCCCGCTATGACTGGAAGCCGCAGGAGCTGCTTGCGACAATCCGGCGACTGCTCGCTGACAGTTCTATGAAGCGCCGCCTGAAGGAGCTGAGCACCACGCTTGGCGCCGGCAACCAGCGCCGGCGAGCGGCCGAACTGATCCTCGCCGCCGCGCGCGAGGGCGAACGCAAGGCCAGGTCCGCCCCGGCCGGATGAAGCGATTTCCGGTTGATCGGGCGCGCCATTCAGCGTTTATATTCGCTTGGGACACCAACCGGCCGCGCGACTCACCTGGCGCGGCCGTCTGATTGCAAGCATGGGGGCATCGTGCTTCGTCATTGGATTCAGGTCATGAGTGCGCTTGCGCTCTGCGCTGCGGCTGGCATTGCCGCGGCGGATTCGCCGCCGCCCGCCGTTGATCCATTCCGACTCTACGGCAACCAGATCGCTTTCGACGTCGAGCGCGACGGCGATGTCGTGGGACGGTACGTTATCGACTTCACCCGCACCGACCAGGGCGTGCTTGCCGAGGCCCGCGTGGATGTCGATGTCAGTCTGCTGTTCATGCCGGTCTACACGCTGCGCTACCATGCTCGGGAGCTGTGGAGCGGCGGCGAGTTGCACTCGATCGAGGCGTTCACCGACGACGACGGTGACCTGGTCCATGTCCAGGCGACCCGCGACCCTGAAGGGTTGCAGGTGCAGACCAATGACGGCGCCTATGAAACGCCGGCCGTCCTGCCCATCAGTCATTGGAACGCCGCGTTGCTCGAGGGCGGGCCGATGCTGAACGGCATGACAGGCGAGGTGGACGAAGTCGAGGTGTTCGACCAGGGGCTCGACACCGTCTCCACGCGCAATGGCTCGCTGCGTGCGCGGCACTATCTCTATTCCGGCGATCTCAATGGCGAGATCTGGTACGACGAGGACGGGCGCTGGGTGAAGCTGCGCTTCCGCGCCAAGGACGGGTCGATGATCGACTACATCTGCCGGAAGTGCCAGGCGCCCACCACCATCACCGAAGCGGAATAATCCAGCCGCGTCTCACCACGCTAGGGCTTCACCAGGCGAACCTGCGCGACATCAATGCTGCCGGCGCGGAAGCCGCCCTCGCAGTAGGCGAGGTAGTACTCCCACAGCCGCTTGAAGCGCGTGTCGAAGCCGAGGCCGGCGACCCGTGGCCATGCCTGCTGGAACTCCCTTTGCCACAGCGACAAGGTGCGCGCGTAGTCGAGCCCGAAATGGAAGGTCTCGTCGACCTTCAACCGCGCCGATTCCGCCGCGCGCGCGAACGCACCCAGCGAGGGGAGCATCCCGCCAGGGAACACGTAGCGCTGGATGAAATCGGCGCTGCGCCGGTAGAGATCGAAGCGCGCCTCATCGATCAGGATCACCTGCAGGGCGGCCAAGCCGCCGGGCGCTAGCAGGTCGCGCACCTTGTTGAAAAAGGTCTGCCAATGCGCCTCGCCGACCGCTTCGAACATCTCGATCGAGGCGATCCGATCGAACGCGCCGGTCACATCGCGATAGTCGGTGAGCGCGATCGCGACCTTGTCCCCGAGGCCGGCGCGCGCAACCCGCTGCTCGGCAAAGCGCTGCTGCTCCTGCGATAGGGTGATGCCGGTCACATGGCAGCCGTATTGCGTGGCGGCGAATTCCGCGAAGCCGCCCCAGCCGCAGCCGATTTCCAGCACCTTGTGGCCAGGCTTCAGATCCAGACTCTCCGCCATGCGGCGATATTTCGCGAGCTGACCGTCCGACAAGCCCTGGTGCGGCTCGGCGAAGATCGCCGACGAATAGGTCATCGTCGGGTCCAGCCACAGCCGGTAGAAGTCGTTGCCCAGGTCGTAGTGGTCCGCGATGTTGCGGCGCGAGCCAGAACGCGAGTTGGGCCGCAGCAGGTGCCGCACGCGATGCCAGGCGCGCACGACCGCGAAGCCGCGCAGGGCCTCGGTCAAGGCGGCCTCGTTGCGCGCCGCCAGTTCGATCAACGCGGCCAGATCGGGGCTGTCCCAATCACCCGCCAGGTAGGATTCGGCGAATCCGACGTCACCGCCGGTGATCAGCCGGCGGACTGCACGGTCCCGCTTAACCTGCAAGGTCGCGTGCGGGCCTGGCTTGGCGGCGGCGAACGTCTCCCTTCCGCCGTCCGGTCCGATCAGGGTCAGCTGACCCACTGCCAAGTGCCGGACTGCGCCGGCCAGGGTCCGCATCCAAAGACCCGAGACCGGGCTGTCGGTCCCGCCGTCTGCTGCAACAGCCGCGTCACGCGGCCGATCGAAAAGTCTGCGCATCGTCATCCCTCGAGCGCTGAACAATAACCGTCAGATGGGGGTGCGCTGCAGCGCTACCATCCCCCGATCCCTTGGCCATTTAAAGGTGGAGACCCTGCAAAGACAAGAGCCTGCCGTCGCTCACCGCGCGCTGAGGGCCGCCAGTTCGCGCCGGAACGGCACGGCATCGCCGATGTCGGGCGCATCCAGCTCTTCGGCATAGCGATGGCCGGCATAGGTGGCCCAGGCAATCGGCGCCGGCGCGTTGGCATCGCCGATCAGCGTGACGCTGCTGATGCCTGCGTCACGCCAGTCCGCCTGCCGCGCCTTGAGGTCGAGGTAGAGCTCATCGTTGGGCGATCGCGCCACCGCCATCACGACCGCGTCGCAGGCGATCCGCGACATTCGGTACGAATAGGTACACGCAACCACAGCATGATCGCGCGCCACCTGCATGAGGCCGCGCGTGACATGGATCTCGACGCCCAGCTCGATCAGGCGCTTCTGGATGAAAGCCTGTTCCAGCGTGTTGTAGCTCCAGTCCGAGACGCGGATGGACGGCGTGACGAACCGCACCGTGTTGCCGTTCTTGATCAGCAACTCCGCCAGCACGCCGCCCATATAGTAGTGGTCGTCGTCGTATAGCAGCACGTCGCCCGTCGGCAGCTTGCCGGCCATCAGATCGTCCGGCGTGAAGATCGGCATCGCGGGATCGATCGCGATGGGCTGGGTCTGGAAGCGCGCCACGCCGTCGCGCCGCCATTCCGAACCGGTCGCGATCGCGACATGGCCGAAACCGAATTCCAGCACCTCGTCGGCGGAAAGATTCGAATCCAGATAGACCTGCACATTCGGCATCTTCTGAATCTGGCCGACGCGGTAGTCCCTCACTCGGCCCCAGGCGGAAAGGCCCGGCAGACGACATTCCTTGGCGACGCGGCCACCCAACTCTGTTCCAGCTTCCGCCAGCGCCACCTCGTAACCGCGCAGGCCGACGCCGCGCGCCGCCGACAGGCCTGCCGGCCCGGCGCCGACCACCAGCACGCGCGTATCGCTCTCCTTCGCGCGCATGATCTCGGGGTGCCAACCCTTGCGCCACTCCTCCATGAAGGTTGGGTTCTGGGTGCAGCGCGACAAAGCGCCGGTCATGTCGCCGGTGACGCAGATGTTGCAGCCAATGCATTCGCGGATATCGTCGAGCCGCCCCTCGTCGATCTTGTTCGGGATGAACGGATCGGCGATCGACGGCCGCGCTGCGCCGATCAGGTCGAGGATGCCCGACTTTACCTGCCGCACCATCGCGTCCGGCGAGGTGAAGCGACCGACCGCCACCACCGGCTTGCTGGTCAGCGCCTTGATGCCCTTGATGTAGCTTTCGAGGTGGCCTTCCTCCGCGAAGCGCGAGGTGCCGGAGCAGTAGTCCCAGGAACCGTGAGCCAGGTCCCACAAATCCGGCAGCTCGGCCAGCATGCCGATAACGTCGCGGATCTCCGCGTTGGTAATGCCGCCGTCGCCCAGCATCTCATCCACCAGGATGCGCACCGGTACGGCGCAGCTATCGCCGACCGCATCCTTGGTGTCCTCGATCAGCTCCTTGAGCAGGCGCGCGCGGTTCTCCAGCGACCCACCATATTCGTCGGTGCGTTGGTTGATGCGGCGAGAGAGGAAATGCTGCGCCGTGCCGAAGCCATGCGCACCGTAGACATAGATCAGGTCGAAGCCGGCCTGCTTGGCGCGCACCGCGGCCGCGCGGTGCCAGCGCCGCAGGTTGCGGATATCCTCGCGATCCATCGCCCGCGCCTGCACCGGATCGTTGGTGAAGGTGAGGATCGGCAGGTTCATCGGCCCCAGTGGTGTCTCCCGCGAATAGAGGTTGGGACCGTTCATGCCGTTGTAGCACAGCTCGATCCCCGCCAGCGCGCCGCCCTCGTGGATCGCGTCGGCGATCCGCGCCAGCATCGGCATGTCCGCATCGTCCCACAGGCGCAGTTCGATGAAGGGCGTGATCTCCGAGCTGTGATGAATCTCCGCCTGCTCGGTGCACAGCACGGCCCAGCCGCCGGTCGCCTTCACGCGCCGCATCTCGGCGTTGGCCGAAGGATCGCGATAGCCGCCGCCATTGCAATGCGGCACCTGGTAGAAGCGGTTCTTCGCGACCTTGGGGCCGATCTTCACCGGCTCGAACAGAATGTCGTAACGTGGATCGCGCGCCATGACGGCACCTTCTACTTGGATTGAATGATGAGGCCGGGGATGCCGCGCTGGTTGATCGCGACCCGGCAATGTTCCTCGAACTCGATGAGCGCGCGCGGCCTGCCCGACTGACGGAGCGAGGCCAGCCCCAGGCTCATCGGATGGTACGGTCCCTTCAGCGGCACCACCTGCAGCGGCTTGCCGTCCAGCGCCGCGTCGTTGCGCGGCCGCGCATTGAACAGCGCATAGCCGTACTGGTTCGCGACCATGGTGCGGATGACATCGGGATGGGTCGAGCGCGCGGCGATTTGCGGCGTCAGGCCTTCCTGGAAGAACAGCGACAGGAAATACTCGCGGCTGAGCGGCAGATCGAGCAGGATCAGCGGCTCTGGCGCCAGGTCGTGCAGGGACAAGGAGCGCCGCTGCGCCAGCTTGTGCTCCGGCCACAGCAGGGCATAGGGCGGCAGCTGGGCCAGCGCTTCGAAGTTCACGTCTTCCGGCACCTGCAGATCGTAGGTCAGCAGGATGTCGATCTCGCCGCGCCGCAGGCGGTCGATCAGGCGTTCCTGGTCGCCTTCATGGATCGAGACCAGCACGGAGGGGAAGCGCTGCTGAAAGGCGTGGCATAGCTCCGGCAGGATGATCGGCGCCAGCGTCACCAGGCACCCGACATTGAGCGGTCCGCGCGCCTGCTCGGTCAGGTCGCGTGCCGAGGCGTAGAGTGCATCCGCCTGCGCCAGCAAGGCCTTGGCCTCGCGCAGCATCTGCCGGCCGCTGGCGTCAGCGAGAGCCCTTGCGCGTGATGCCGGATGAACAGCTGCAGCCCCAGCTCCTTCTCCAGATGCGCGATGGCGGCGGAGATCGAGGGCGGCGACACCGCAATGCGCTGCGACGCCGCCGCGATCGAGCTCACCTCGGCCGCGGCGACGAAATACTGCAGGTGACGCAGGGTGAAGCGCATCAGCGCACGTCACTTGTCCCCCGGCACACCGAAGGTGGGGGCGGCCGTCGGATTGAGGGCACGGGTGACGTAGGCTTCCAGTTGGGGCTTATAGAGAACCCACAGTTTCCGAAGCTCGGCAATCGGATCGCCATCGGACCAGTCGACGCGCAGATCGGCGACCGGCCAGGACACCTCGCGCACGATCAGCAGGCCGGCGGAGTGCACCGGTCCCTCTTCGCCGCCGGCAGCAATCGCTGCCTCCATCGCCGTCAGCAGCCGTTCTGCAAGATGGCCCTGCGCACGCTGGAACGCGGCCACCATCTTGGCCGGTATCTCCTCGTCCCGCAGCAGGTTGCCGGCGGCAACCACGTTCAGCGCCTGCGCGGTGGAGTGCGTTCCGAGCGTGTGGTCGCCCGAGTGCGCCGCGGCCTTGCCGTTGGCATCGACCGCGATCAGCTGCCGGAACGCGATATGCGGCGCGCTCTGCTTCAGCGTGTCGATCGCCTGTTCCGCGCTTGCACCGTTGGCCATCAGATCGAGGCCCTGCGGCCCAAGCCGTGGATCGGTGATGTTCTGCGTGCCGAACGCGCCGACGCCCGCGCGCGCATGGGCGCAGCGGGCAGCGACCGCCGGCGACGACGACGACACCGCGATGCCGAACATCCCGGTGTCGACGCAGCGCGCCGCGATGGAAAAGGTCATTTCTTCGCTCTCTTTTTCGGCTTGTAGCCTTCCGGGATGACGGCGGTGGCATCGATCTCGACCACCCATTCCGGCCGCGCCAGCGCCTGTACCACCAGGCCGGTCGAAACCGGGAACACGCCCTTCAGCCACTTGCCCATCGCCCGGTAGACCGCCTCGCGATAGCGGATGTCGGTCAGGTAGATCACGATCTTAGTGATGTGGCTGAGCTCGCTGCCCGATTCCTCCAGCAGCATGGCGATGTTCGCCATCGCCTTATCCGCCTGCTTGCCGGCATTGCCGATATGCAGCGATTCACGCGTGTCGAGATCCTGCGCGATCTGCCCGCGCAGGAACACGATGTTCCCCGCCACCACCGCCTGGCACAAATCGTTGTCGAGCTTCTGTTCCGGATAGGTGTCCTTGGTGTTGAACTTGCGGATGCGTGTATGGGCCATCAGGCTTCCCGTTTGTTAGTCATCAGGACCGAACTGTTCAGCGTCGCGTAGGGGACTTGTACTCGAGATACTTGTGTTGCGTGACGATATGGTCCGCCAGGAACTTGGCGTCGTGCCAGACGCCCCAGATGAAGGAGGAGCCCCGCCCCGATTGCAATGGCAATCCGAGGAAATAGATTCCGGGTTCTGTCGAAATGCCGCGCCGATGCTTCGGCTTGCCCGCTTCGTCGAGCGCGTCGACTTTCAACCAGCTGAAATCAACAGTGAAGCCGGTTGCCCAGATGATCGAGGTGATTCCGGCCTCGGCCAGATTCACTGTCCGAATGGGATCGGTCATGCATTGCGGGTCCGGGCCGATCTTGCGGGCCTCCGGCTCCAGCGGGAGATCGAGGCCATTGCGCGCGACAAAGGCGTCGGCTTCATCCAGCACCGAGAGGTAGTTCGCGTCGCCCTGCGCGATATTGGCCGCAAGATCCTGCGCAAAGGTCACCACACCGTCCTTGAAGGATTCCGTCTGGCCAACCAGCGTCATCCCCTCCGCAGCGAGACGCCGGAAGTCGACCGTTTGGCCACCGCGGGCGCCGCTCACCGAGATCGTGACATGTCCCTTGCCAGGGTTCTTGGCCTCGCCATCCCATTTGCCGAGAACGCCCAGCCACCAGACGAAGTCACGTCCGCGATAGGCGCGCGGCGGACGGTCATGGGGACCGACCGAGAGATAGACTCGCCTTCCCGCGCGCTGGAGTTCGTCGGCGATCTGCACACCTGACGAACCCGCGCCGACCACCAGCACCGCACCTTGGCGCAGCTGCCCGGGATTGCGGTAGGCGTTGGAATGGATCTGCATGACACCGGCCTGTTGGGGAACAAGGCCGGGGATGACGGGGCGCTGGAAGGGTCCAGTGGCGGCCACGACGTAATTGGCGTCGATCACGCCCGCCGAGGTCTCGACACGGAAGCCGGACCGGCCAACGTTCCGGCGCACTTCCTTGACCTCCACGCCGCAGCGGACGGGCGCGGCAATCTGCTTTGCGTAGGCGACAAAATAATCCGCGACCCGCTCCTTGTGGACGAAGGCATCGGGATCGGTATCGGGAAACTCCATGCCCGGGAAACGGTCGTGCCAGGCCGGACCGTTCGCAACCAGAGAATCCCATCGTTCCGAACGCCAGCGTTCGGCAATCCGGTGCCGCTCGAGAACCATGTGCGGCACGCCGCAGCTGCTCAGATGCTCGCTCATGGCGAGGCCTGCCTGGCCACCGCCAACAACCAGCGCATCTATCTTTTCAACTGGCATATCCCGGTTCATTCCTGGCTTTCCAACTGACCCTCACCGCTCGTTTCGTCGCGGGATCGGATGCAAGACCAGGATCGGCTCAAACCAGCATCAAGTAAAATAGTTCTTTTATGGCTTTAAGATCGGAATTCCTGACTCAGCGCAACCGCTTCGCGACCGCCATGAACAACCGCGCCAGGTTGCGGGCGTCGGCCAATGCATCGTGGGGCGGGCCTTCCCAATCCAAGCCGAAACGCTCCAGCGCCTCATCCAGCCCAAGCCGATAGGTCAGCCCCAGCAGGCTCCGCACCTGGGCGGCGAAATCATGGAAGCCGCCGAGGAACGGCAGCTCCGCCCCCGCCCGCTCGCAGCTTTCCTGGATCAGCGCATCGTCGCGGCCCCAGGCGCACCAGTCGCTTTGCCCGAAGGTCTTGCGGATGGTGCGCACGACCTCCGGCAGGTGCGGCGCCGCTTCCGCCTCCTTGGGCAAAATGCCGGTCAGCGTGCTGCAGAAGGGAGAGATCACCGAGGCTTGCGGCCGCACCAGGAACTGCTGCTCGCGCCGGATCTTGAGGTCGTCGGTCTTGAGATCGACGATGCCAAAGGCAATGACTTCGGATTGCTCGCCCGCGGGCGGCTCACCCTCCCAGCAGGTCAGCTCGACATCGACGAACAGGACGCGATTGTATTTGCTCATCGCGGCATCTGACCCGCGCCCCGCGCGGTTGGCAAGCGCCACGCCGGCGCGCTAGTCTTACCGTATGCAGATCGCAACACCGGACAGCTGGTACAACGTCGAGCGCCTGTCGGACGACGTGACGCTGATCTCCGAGCAGTTCATCGAGCCGTACTACCGCTGCAACATCTGGCACGTGCGCGGCCGCGACCGCGACCTGCTGATCGATTCCGGCATGGGCGTGGTGAGCCTGCGCAAGCAGGTCGCGCTGACGGCGGAGCGGCCGTTGCTCGCGATCGCCAGCCACGCGCATTTCGATCACATCGGCAACCACTTCGAGTTTCCTGAGCGCGCGATCCATACGGACGAGGCCGACATCCTCGCCAACCCGACCCAGCATGCGACCGTTGCCGACGTCTATGCGCCAAAGGAGATGTTCCTCGCTTTGCCGCCCGGCGGCTACGAGCAGGCCGCCTATCGGATCGCGCCGGCGCCGGCGACCCGGCTGCTGAACGAGGGCGACGTCGTCGATCTCGGCGACCGGCACTTCGAGGTGCTGCATTTGCCCGGCCACTCTCCTGGCTCGATCGGACTATGGGAAGCTTCGACCGGCATCTTCTTCTCCGGCGATGCGATCTATGACGGGCCGCTGTCGGACCAGTGCTACCACTCGCACATCCCAACTTACCTCGACACCATGGAGCGCCTGCGCAAGCTGAGGCCGCGCATCGTCCACGGCGGCCACTTCCCGAGCTTCGATGGAACACGCTACACCGCGCTGATCGACGACTATGTCGAAGGCAAGCGCCAGATAGGCTGCCCGAGCGACACCGCCGCGCGCTAAGCGTGCAAGGTCTTCAGCTTGTCCGGATTGCGCACGGCGTAGATGCGGTGGATCACGCCGTCCTGGATCTCGAACGAGAGCGTCTGGGCGACCTTGCCGTCGGGCGCGACGATCAGGAACCCAGGCAAGCCGTTGATGATCGAAGGCCGGTATTCCGTCCCGTCGGGGAACGGCGCCTTCTTCTGGATGCCCAGCAGGAAAGCAATGACATGGTCGCTGCCGAGGATCGGATTGAGCGCGGCCTTCACCTTGCCGCCGCCGTCGCTGATCAGCACGGCGTCCTTGGCCAGCAGCTGCACGAGCTGCGCGGTGTTGCCCGATCCGGTCGCCGCCAGGAACGCGGCGGCGATGCGCGACTGCTCCTCGCCGGTGGGATCGAAGCGCGGCTTTCCAGCCTCGATATGCTTGCGCGCGCGGTTGGCGAGCTGCCGGCACGCCGCCTCGTCGCGCCGCAGCACCTCCGCCACCTGGGCGAAGCTCATCTCGAACACGTCGTGCAGCAGGAAGGCCGCGCGCTCCAGCGGCGACAGGCGCTCCAGCAGCAGCAGGAAGGCGACCGACAGGTCCTGCGCCAGCTCCGCCGGATCTTCGCCAGCTTCCGGCTCGATCACCGGTTCCGGCAACCAAGGGCCTACATAGCTCTCGCGCTGCGCTCGCGCCGATTTCAACCGGTCGAGGCAAAGCCTTGTGGTCGCCTTGCTGAGCCAAGCGCGCGGATTCTCGATGCCTGCCCGCGCCTTGGCGCCGATGCGGTGCCAGCGGATATAGGCGTCCTGCACCGCATCCTCCGCCTCCGCCATCGAGGACAGCATGCGATAGGCGAGCCCGCGCAGGTAGCCGCGGTGCGGCTCGAACGCCGCCGCCGGATCGTCGCGCGTGATCTGGATCGGCTCAGGCATAGGCTGTTTCTTTCGGGGCCAGCTTGTTCGGCGCGATCATGTCGCCGCCGATCTCGACCGACTGGCAGGTTTGGCCATGGCCCAGCGCGTATTTCAGCGCCGGGAAAGTGCGGGTGGTGACGATGCCGATGGCGATCGCGCCCAGCGCCTTGCGGCCCCAGCGCGTGACGATCTCCTCGCGCAGATCGTCGAGTTCTTCGCTCCGCGCCAGCAGGGCCTTGGCGAAACGATAGCCGAGGGATGCCTCCGCGGTCATACGCGCAATATCACCCGAGATGATCGCACGCAGGTCCGATGCGGAAACGCCGCTGCGTTCGGCCATGCGCACGCCCAATTGGACGCAGGGTCCGCAATCCTCGCTCATCCCCGCCACCAGCTTGCCCGCGAACCACGCCGCGGCCGGTGCATCTGCGCGATAAGAGGCGACCGCCGACAGGCGTGAAACCGCGACCCCTGCCGCCGGATCGACATCCACCAATTCCTGCATGTAGCTGGTGTCATAGTCGAACGCATCGCCGAACGCCTTCAGCTTGCGCTTCATGAACCACTTCAACATGACGCTTCTCCTGTCACCTTGATTTTGGGGCGCGGCCACGGAATCGCAACATCGCGATCTGCCCCGAGGACGAGTCGGCGCCGGTCGGCGTGACATGGGTTAAAATAGCATGCCGAATCAGGGCGTTATCGTCTAGACTGACCCGATGATTCGAATCACCCGATCGATCGCATTGGACGAGACCGAGCTGGAGGAACGCTTCGTGCGCGCCTCTGGGCCGGGCGGCCAGAACGTCAACAAGGTATCGACGGCGGTCGAGCTGCGCTTCGATGTCGCCGGCTCGCCCAACCTGCCGCCGGACGTCAAGACGCGATTGATCCGGATCGCCGGCAGCCGCATGACCCTGGACGGCGTTCTGGTGATCGACGCGCAGCGCTTCCGCAGCCAGGAGCGCAACCGCGCCGACGCCCGTGACCGCCTGGTCGAGATGATCCGCGCCGCCACCCACGTGCCGAAACCGCGGCGCCCCACCAAGCCTGGCAAGGCCGCCAAGGAGCGCCGCCACGAAGGCAAGCAGCGCCGTGCCAACGTCAAGAAGCTGCGGCGGAACAAGCCCGATTTCGACTGATCGCGCGGGCGCCTCGCTAGGCTGCGATCGCCTGCACCAGGGTGCGGTTCTGGCGCCGGATGCGAGCCAGCAAGGTGGCGACGCTCATCGCCTCCTGCTTCACGAAGATCGTGAACATCATGTTGGTGTTGTTGAAGATCATCTCGCCGATCGCCTGCGCGTCGACCCCGACCTGCATCAGGCCAAGGGTCTGCAGCTTCCTGATCAGCTTCGCGGTCTGGCGCGCCAAGGCCTCGTCCAGCTCGTTGTAGGCGACGCCGGACGGACTGTCAGGTTGCTGGGTGGTGATCGCCATGGCCTGGCGCCACATTTCCTTGCTGAGATAGACCAGCGCATGCTCGATGTAGTTGGCTATGAGCTTGGCGACCGCCTTCTCAGCATGGCGGGGAGGATCGGCGATCACCCGTTCGCCGGCCGCCAGCACCTCGTGCACTTCCATCGAGACGATGGCGACCAGCAGATCACCCTTGTTTTTGTAATAGTTGTAGATGGTGCCGATCGAGACCTCCGCGGCCGCGGCAATCGCTTCCATCTTCACGGTGTCATATCCCTGGGTGCGGAACAGCCTGGCGGCGGCCTCTACGATCCGCTGGTGCCGATCGGCCTTGTTCTTGGCGCGCAGGCCCGCCATGGCGACTCTCCATACCTATTCGCAATTGACTCATATTTAGAACCGGTTCATTTTTCTCCCAATCACAAAAAACTGCAAGGAGGCTAGATCATCATGCGGTCGTTCCGTCTCTGCCGGCTCCTGGCCGGCGCATCCTTCGGCATCCTGGCCCTGTGGGGCGCAAGTTCGGCCAACGCCGCCGACGAGTTGAACGCTCTGGCGTGGTGCGACCATTCGGACCCGAATCTGCTGAAGCCGTTCGAGGACGCTACCGGCGCCAAGGTCAATGTAAAGGAGTTCGAAGGTACCGGTGCGGGCCTTGCCATCATCGAGCAGTCGCAGCCGGGCGACTGGGACGTGATGGTGATCGATTCCATCGACGTGCGCCGCGGCGTCGATCGCGGGCTGTTCGCCGAGTTGCCGGAAGACAAGCTGCCGTTCGCGGACCTGTTCCCCGAAGTGCGCATGGATGGCATGACCAAGTTCGACGGCAAGCGCTACGGCATCACCGAAAAGTTCGGCTACAACACCATCGGCTTCAACAAGGCGAAGGTCGATGCGGCCGACATGCAGTCGCTGTCAGTGCTGACCAACGACAAATACAAGGGCCGGGTCGCGATCTATGACTACTACCTGCCGGTCATCGGCCTGGCCGCGATGTCCATCGGCAAGAAGACGCCCGACATCACCGAGGCGGATCTGCCGGCGATCAAGGAAGTCTTGCTGAAGATGAAAGCCAACGCCAAGGCGGTGACCGACGTCGTCTCCAGCCAGACGGCGCTGGCCACCGGCGAGGCCGACGTGCTGGTGGGCGGCGGCGAATGGGTGAGCGCCGTCATCGCCAAGGAGAATCCCGACCTCGATTTCTCCGTGCCGGCGGAAGGCGCCGTTCTGTGGTCGCAGTCCCTCGCCATGTTCAAAGATTCGAAGAACCCGGACCTGGCGCTGAAATTCATCCAGTATGTGCTGAGCCCGGAGGGGCAAGCGCGGCTCGCCACTTCGGCTTGCTATTGGGGCATGCCCGCCAACACCAAGGCGGCGCTCAACGACGAGCAGAAGACCATCCTGCGCTTTGCCGAGCAGCCCGACTTCCTGAAGCGCGCGCAACCGTACCCGGCGCCGAGCGAGGATCTCGACAAGAAGATGCAGGACGTCTGGACGGAGATGATCCAGGCGCAATGAGCGCCCAATGAGCACTGGGCGGCAACCGATCGCGGCTTGGGCCAGCGTCTCACCGGCTTTGCTGTCGACGCTGGCCTTTTTCGCCGTGCCGTTCGCGGCGATGGCCGTGGCGAGCCTGTTTCCCAAGGGCGAGGCTGGACTCAGCCTCGCTAACTACGCGCAGTTCTTCACCAACCCGAGCTATTGGCGGTCGCTGATTAATTCATTGGAGGTGACGCTGACCGTCACCGTGATCTCCGTCCTGCTCGCCTACCCCTTCGCCTGGATCCTCGCCTTCTGGGTGCCGGAGCGCTGGCAACGACTGGCGCTCATGCTGGCGGTGTTGCCGTTCTGGACCTCCTACGTCGTGCGCTCCTATTCCTGGCTGCTGGTGCTGGCGGAGAAGGGCATCATCAACGACACGCTGCTGGGAATCGGCTTGCTGTCGGAGCCAATCCAGATCGCCAACACGCGCGCTGCGACGGTGATCGGCTTTGTGCATTTCTTCGTGATGCTGCTGACCCTCACGATCTTCGCCAACCTCAAGCAGCTCTCGCCCAACTACCGCAAGGCGGCGGCGGACCTGGGCGCCGGGCCGATCAGGTCTTTCATCCATGTCATCCTGCCGCTCACCCTGCCCGGCATCATGGTGGGGGCGTTCCTGACCTTCGTGCTGGCGATCGGCGACTACATCACGCCGCAGATCCTGGGCGGCAACAACGAGCTGCTGATGCCGCAGCTGATCATGATGCAGATCGGGCGTCGCGGCGATTTCGCCAGCGCCTCGGCGCTGTCCATCATCCTGATGCTGGTCGTCACCCTTGCCTACTTCCTCTGCGCCCGCTGGCTGAAGATCGAGCGGGCGTGATGGCGCGGATCATCTCCACGCTCTACGCTGCGGCGATCTACGGCTTCATCTTCCTGCCGGTGGCCGTGCTGGTGCTGTTCTCGTTCCAGGGCACGTTGTTTCCGATTCCGCCGTTCAACGGGCCGTCGCTGCGCTGGTACGAGGCGGTGCTGCACGATGCGCGGCTGACGGATGGGCTGATCAATTCGCTCCTCGTCGCAATCGCCACCTCCGCGCTGGCGACACTGCTGGGATTCCTGTCGGCCTGGGGCTTTGCCCGGTTTCATCTGCCCGCTTCCGCCTTGCTGCGCGGCTTCATCACATTGCCGCTGACGGTCAGCTACCTCATCATCGGCATGGGGCTGCTGATCTTTTTCAACTGGCTCGGCCTGCCCAAATCGCTGATGGCCGCCGGGATCGGCCACGTGGTGATCAATTTGCCGCTGTGCTTCGCCATCATCTACAGCCAGATGGGCGAGCATCAGGCCAATATCGAGCGCGCGGCGCGTGACCTCGGCGCCAAGGAATGGCAGGTCCTCGCCCTCATCACCGCGCCGATATTGTGGCCGGCCCTGTTCGCCAGCTTTTTCCTGTCGATGACCTTCTCGTGGGACGAGTTCGTCATCGCCTTCCTGCTGACACGGTTCGATACGACGCTGCCCGTCGAGATCTGGAACCTGCTGCGCGCCGGGCTCAATCCCAAGACCAATGCCGTGGGCTCGCTGGTCTTTGGCGTGTCCATCGTGCTGGCCATCATCTTCGAACTCGTCGCCTTTCGGAAGCGCCCGCAATGACCACTCTCGTCTCCGTCGAGAATGTGTCGCAAGTATTCGGATCGGCGAAGGCGCTCGACTCCGTGTCGCTCGCCATCCAGCCGGGCAGTTACACCGTGCTGCTCGGCCCATCCGGCTCCGGCAAGACCACTTTGCTGTCGATCCTGGGCGGTTTCCTGCAGCCGACCACGGGCCGCGTGCTGATCAACGGCACGGATTGCACCCTGATGGCGCCGGCCAAACGACCGACGGCGACGGTGTTCCAGGATTACGCCTTGTTTCCGCATATGAGCGTCGGCAGCAATGTTGCCTTCGGCCTCAGGATGCAGGGTGTGTCGAAGGCAGAGCGGACGGCCAAGGCGCAGGAAATGCTGCGCCTGGTCGGCCTCGAGCATGCTTTCGAGAAAAAGCCCCATCAGCTCTCCGGCGGCCAGCGGCAACGCGTGGCCCTGGCCCGCGCTTTAGTGGTGGAACCCGCGGTGCTGCTGCTCGACGAGCCGCTAGGCGCGCTCGATTTGAAGCTGCGCCGCCAGATGCAGGATGAATTGAAGGCGATCCAGAAGCGCGTCGGCACCGCCTTCGTCCACGTGACCCACGACCAGGAAGAAGCGATGGCGCTGGCCGATCATGTGGTGGTGATGAGCCACGGCCGCATCGAGGATGAAGGCTCGCCCGAGCGGGTCTATGCCCGGCCCGCGACCCGCTTCACCGCCACGTTCATGGGCGAGAGCACGATCGTTGCAGGTGAGGTCGATGCACAGGGCCGCATCACAACGGCGCTCGGCGCCTTCGATGCGCCGGGCCTGGCAGCCGGCAGCGCGGCCTGCATCGCCATCAGGCCGGAGCACGTCCATGTCGGGCCGGCCATCCCCGCAATCGTGACGGCCGTGGTCTACCAGGGGAGCTTCAAGCGGGTCACGGCGACGCCGATCCATGCGTCGGACATTCTTTTGCTGGCGCGCCTGCCTGCCGGGGCACAGGTCGAGGAGGGAGCCAGAATCTCGCTTCGCTTCGATCCTGCCGAGGTGATCGTCCTCAGAGACTAGCCGTTTGCTCAAAAAGCGCGGTCAAATGCTGCCGTTGAACGGTCAAGAACCGAGGTGGCAGCGAATCCTATGCTAGCCGAGGATTCCACAAGAGTGCGCAACGCCGCGTTGCGCCTCGGTCAATTGCATTCGGGTGTGGTGGGGATTAGCCTGCCCCGCAATCGGTGTGCCGGTGGCCGCCGGTCAGGAGATCAGGGATGTCTGACAAGCCGCAAGGTGCTCCGCAGATCAAGGTCAACCGGTGGCGACGCTTTGCGGATTGGGACGAGCGGCCCCTGCGCCTCGACAAATTCGCGGTGGAGGACGCGGCCGCCGGCTTCGCCGCCTTCTCCTCGCCCAACGATCCGAAACCGGGACTCGAGATTGCGAACGGCAAGGTCAAGTCGATGGATGGCATCGCCGCCGCCGATTTCGACATGATCGACCTCTTTATCGCCAACCATCATCTCGATCTCGACATCGCGCCGGAGGCGATGGCGATTCCCTCGCCCGAGTTCGCCCGCATGCTGGTCGACATGAACGTGCCGCGCACCAAATTAGTGCGCCTCGCCCACGGCATGACGCCGGCCAAGCTGGCGGAGGTGGTCACGGAGCTGAACGCGCTGGAGATCGCCTTCGCCTACAGCAAGATGCGGGCCCGCCACACGCCCGGCAACCAGGGCCACGTCACCAACGCCAAGGACGACCCCCTGCAATTGGCGGCCGATGCCGCGACCGCCGTCGCCTTCGGGTTCGACGAGGTCGAGACCACCATGCGGGTCGCGCGCAACGCCTGGTCCAATGCCGTCGCCTGCGCGGTCGGCGCCGCGGTCGGCCGCTGGGGCACCTTGTTCCAGTGCTCCAGTGAAGAAGCCGAGGAGCTGCAGATCGGCATGGCAGGCTTCAGCTCCTATGCCGAGACGGTCTCGGTATATGGCACCGAGCGCGCCTTCATCGACGGCGACGACACGCCCTGGTCCAAAGCGTTCCTCTCCACCGCCTATGCCTCGCGCGGCATCAAGATGCGCTGCACTTCCGGGGCAGGCTCCGAGCTGCTGATGGGATTCCACGAGAGCAAGTCCCTGCTCTATCTCGAGGCGCGCTGCCTGTGCCTGCAGCGCGGCATGGGCGTGCAGGGCACGCAGAATGGCGGCATCGATGGCGCGCCGGTGACCTGCACCATACCGGGCGGCATGCGCGAGCTGATGGCGGAGAACCTGCTGGCGGTGTGGTTGGACCTCGAATGCGCCTCGGGCAACGACGCCCGACCGACCGAATCGGAGATCCGCGTCGGCGCCAAGATCCTGCCTTACCTGATCGCCGGCTCGGACCTCATCTGCTCGGGCTTCGGCTCGATCCTGAAATACGACAATTCCTTCAACCCCTCGCTGATGAACGGCGAGGAGCTGGAGGATTTCCTGGTCCTGCAGCGCGATTTCGAGGCCGACGGCGGCCTGACACCGGTCGGCGAGACCGAGATCCTCGAGCTGCGCAGCCGTGCGGTGCAAGCCATCGCCGCGGTGTTCGAGGAGCTGGAGCTCGGCAAGCCGACCACCGACATGATGGCGAGCGTGGTCGCCGCTTCCGGCTCGGAAGAGACCCAGAGCTACCTGCCGCGCGACGTCTCCTTCATCAGCGAGGCGATCAAGGCGCGCGGCATCAACGTGATCGACGTCATCAAGGCGCTGGCCAAGCGCGGCTACCGCGCCGAGGCGCAGAACCTGCTGAACGTCGTGAAGCTGCGGGTCACCGGCGATTACCTGCAGACCTCCGCCATCGTGCGCAACGGGCATGTCATCAGCGCGGTCAACGATCCGAACGAGTATCTCGGTCCCGGCACCGGCTATCGCCTAAGCAAGGAACGCCGCGACAAGCTGGTGGCCATCCGCGACGTGCTGGACCGCGACGAGGTGCTGCGCAGCGAAGGCCGCCACGCCAAGCCCGAATCGCGCCTCATCCAGTATCGCACCATGGGTGAAGCCACCGTCGGCAGCGATGCCAAGGAAGTGGTCATCGGCATCTCCCCCGCCTTCGGCGTGAAGATCTTCCGCACCCTCGGCGGCCATCCGCTGTCGTCGGTGCTGAATGCGCTGATGTCGGGCATCCGCGCCAAGGGCTGCACGCCGCGCGTGGTGCGCCTGCGCCATACGGCAGATACCTCGTTCCTGGGCCTCAGCGCCGCGCGCCTGGCGGGATCGGGGGTCGGCATCGGGATCCAGGCCAAGGGCACCAGCGTCATCCACCAGCGCGATCGCCTGCCGCATCACAACCTGGAACTCTTTTCCAACGCGCCGATCACCAAGCTGGATCACTACCGCCGCCTGGGCGAAAACGCGGCGTCCTATGCGCTTGGCGAGCACCCGGAACCGGTGGTGGTGCCGACCAAGGGCGAGGCCATGGGTTCGCGTTTCCACGCCCAGGTCGCGCTGATCTACGCCATCGAGACCGAGATGACCGCGGACGGCGCCGCGCCGGAGGCCATCGAGATCCGCCTCACGGAGGCGGCGCAGTGAGCAAGAAGCTGGGCACCAACGACTACCCGCTGGCGGAGAAACGCCCGGACCTGGTGCGCACCCGCACCGGCAAGACGCTGGATGACTTGACGCTCGGTGCGCTCGAAGCCGGCAGCGTTGCGCTGGAAGACCTGCGCATCACGCCAGAGGCTTTGCGCCAGCAGGCCGAGATCGCCCTCGCCGCCGGCCGCCCGACCCTGGCGCGCAACTTCGAGCGCGCGTCGGAACTAGTCGACGTGCCGCAGGATGTGATCCTCGGCATCTACGAGTTGCTGCGTCCCGGCCGCGCCAAGGGCAAGGCGGACCTGCTGGACGCCGCCAGGCTGCTGCGCGACACCCACAAGGCCGAGCAGATGGCAGCCTTCATCGAGGAAGCGGCGCAGGTCTACGAACGCCGCGGACTCTTCTCCAAACGCTTCTGATCCAATCCACCATGCGCAAATACCTGACGATCATGCCGGAGGCGACTGCGCCCGCGGGCCTGGTCGGAGAAACTCTGGTCGGCGAAGGCGCGCTCTACGACGCGCTGTTGCCGCTGGAACGCTACGCCAGCCACGCGCCGTTCGACTATCCCGGCATCCCCAAGGATGCCGGCAACTATGCCGGGCTTCTGGTGCTGGGCGGCCCGATGAGTGCCAACGATACCGACAAGCACCCGTTCCTCAGCCAGACCATGGACCTGATCCGCGCGTTCACGGCAGAGGACCGCCCCGTGCTGGGTATCTGCCTGGGCGCACAGATTATCGCCCGCACTTTCGGCGGTGAGGTCTATCGGATGGAGCGGCTGGAATCCTGCTTCCACACCATGGAAATCACGCCGGAAGGCAGAAAGGATCCGGTCTTCTCCACCCTCGGCGCCGACGTCACCTCGTTCCAGAACCACTTCGAGGCGGTGCGCAACGTCCGTAGCGCCGTCCCGCTGGCGACCGGCGGCGCCTGTCCGATCCAGGCCTTCCGCATCGGGCGCGCTACCTATGCGACCCAGTTCCACCCCGAGGTCACCCTCGACATCGTGCGTGGCTGGGTCCGCAAGTTCGGCACCACCTTCACGAAGGATGAGCCACGCCTGCTGACCGATCTCGACCGCCAGTTCGCCGAGAACTTCGCCCGCGCCCGCGCCCAATGCCAGGCGCTGGTGCGCGGCTGGATGGCATTAGCGCGCACCGCTTAAATGCCTGGGAAAGCCTGTCAAAATCCCGGCGGCAGATGTCAAGATCGCTTGGCCGTGTCGCCCTAGCCTACGAGTGGGTGGAACCGTTGGTTCCGCTTGCTCGCAGGCGGCCGGTGCGGTGAAATGCCTGCGCAAAAGATCAGGTGAGGCATAACCGGGCACAGAATGCGGGGCCGTCGTCCCGAGCTGTGACCCGACCGATCGGGAGAGGGACCATGTTCACATCGAAACTGTCGCGCCGGAACTTCATGCAGCAATCGGCGCTCTGGGCCTCGGCATTCGCGGCGGGCGGCACGCTTGGCCTGCGCAGCGCCATGGCCGATCGCTCCAAGGAACTGAACATCCTGTGCTGGGAAGGATATAATTCCGCCCAGGTGCTGGACCCGTTCCGCTCCTCGAGCGGCGCCACCGTCAAGGCGGAATCGCTCACCAACGACCCGACCATGATCAACCGCCTGCGCGCGGGCGAGATCAACGTTTGGGATCTCATCAACGTCAACAATCCCTGGGCGCGCAAGATCATGTGGCCCGAAAAGCTCATCAAGCCGCTCGACCGCGCCAAGATGGAGCCCTATTTCGAGAAAATGCTCCCCGCCTTCAAGCCGCCCTACAAGTGGGCGCTCGACGACAGCGGCAAGGAACTGATCGGCATGGCCCAGCGCTTCGGCCCCTACAGCTTCGTCGTCAACACCGACAAGGTCAGCCGCGCAACCGCCGAGGACCAGGGCTGGGACCTGTGGAATGATCCCGCCAACGCCGGCAAATACGGCGTGCTGGAATCGGACGACTGGAACGTCTTCAACCTCTGCTGCATCGCCGGCTTCGATCCATTCAAGGAACACAGCGCCGACGAGGTCGCGAAGTTCACCGATGCCGCCAAGCGCGTGTTCAAGGGCGCCAAGGTGGTCGGGGACATCGCGACCATGAACCAGTCGCTGGTGTCGGGCGAAATCGACTTCCACATGACGGGCGGCACCTACAGCGCATCGCCCGCGCGCGCCGACGGCAACGCGAACATCCGCGCCATCACCCCGAAGAAGGGCCCGATGGAAGGCGGCAAGGGCGGCATCTCCTGGATCGAGATCACCTCCGTGGTCAACAATCCCGATGTCTCGCCGCTGGCCGAGGATTTCCTGGCTTATGTCCAGGATCCGGCAATGTCGCACACCGTGGCCTTCGCCGAAGGCACCTTCAACCCGGTCACCCAGATGGGCAACCCGGATTGCTTCAAGCTCTTCACCAAGGAAGAGCTGGACGCGATCCAGTGGGACAGCCTGGAAGAGGAAATGGCCGGCTCCGTCGAATACGACATCGTGCCCGACTATGATAAGCTGCTGGACATCATGACCTCGGCCAAGCGCGAGGCCTCAGGCGGCTGACCGCCGGGTCGCACGGCAGAACGACGGGGCTCTTTCGTGGCAGCATGCCGAGATCAGCGAAAGGGCCCCGTCGCTTGATTCCAGACTCTCCTTGAAGATGGCTCGGCATCGCACTGCATGACTACGCGCTCACCCGTCATCGAACTGCGCCAGATCACCAAGACGTTCGGCAACTTCACCGCGGTCCACAGCATCGACCTGTCGGTCGCCGAAGGCGAGTTCTTCACCATCGTCGGCCCCTCGGGCAGCGGCAAGACCACCGTCCTGCGCATGCTGGCGGGGCTCGAAAGTCCGACCAGCGGCGACATCCTGCTGCGCGGGCAGCGCATCAACGACGTGCCGGCGAACCGACGCCCGACCTGCATGGTGTTCCAGTCACTGGCTCTGTTCCCGCATCGCACGGTCGGCCAGAATATCGAGTTCCCGCTGAAGATCCGCGACGTGGCGCCGGAGGAGCGCAAGAAGCGCGCGCTGCAGCTGATGGCGCAATTGCGGCTGCCGGAAGATTACTACGGCAAGAACGTCACAAAGTGTTCGGGCGGCGAGCGCCAGCGCGTCGCGCTCGCTCGCGCGCTCGCCTACAACCCCGACATCCTGTTCTTCGACGAGCCGCTCAGCGCGATCGACTACAAGCTGCGCAAGACGCTCGAGAAGGAACTGAAGGACATCCACCGCGAGACCGGCAAGACCTTCATCTACATCACCCATTCGCTCGAGGAGGCGATGGTGATGAGCGACCGCATCGGTGTGATGCGCCTCGGCCGCCTGGTGCAAGTGGGAACGCCGAACGAGATCTACACCGCGCCCAACAGCAAGTTCGTGTCGGAATTCATCGGCGACGTGAACATCATCCCGGTGCGGCTGGTCAACGGCGCGCGCATCCAGTCGGACGAACTGGGCGCGGAATTCAGCGCGCCCGGCATGCCGGGCGGTTTCACGGCCGGCCATCTGGTGGTGCGGCCGGAATCGCTGCGCATCATCGAGCGGCGCGAAGATGCGGAGAACGTCCTCACCGGCACGCTCTACAACGAATATGCACTAGGCTCGCGCATCCAGTACCAGGTGCGGGTCGGAGACCAGGTCTTCATCGTCGAGCGGCTGCGGCAGCAGGCGCTGACCGGCCGGCTGGACACCGAAGTGCTGATCGGCTGGAACGCCCGCGACAGCATCCTGGTGGGCGACTGATGGCCGCGTTCGGCACTGACAAGGCGCGCCAGGGGCCGCTGAACGCGGTTCCGATCATCCTGTTCCTGATCGTCGGGTTTGCCGCGCCGCTGCTGGCCGTCATCGGGTACAGCTTCATGCCCGAGCGGACCTTCGGATTGTTTCAGAAGCCGAGCTTCGACAACTACGTCACCGTCTTCAACAGCACCAGCTACATCTCCTTCCTGTGGTCGATGGGGCTCGCCGCCCTGACGGTGCTGCTGCTGGCGCTGATCTGCTATCCGGTCGCCTATGGCCTCGCGCGCGTGTTCGGCAGGTGGTCGACCCTGCTGACGCTGCTGTTCACGATCCCCTTGTTCGTGTCGGAGAACGTGCGGCTCTATGGCTGGATCCTGTTCTTCATCAAGAACGGCGTCCTGCTCGGCACGCTCAAATCGCTGTTCGGCATCGAGGTCGATAGCTGGCTGTTCACCGAAGGCATCATCGTGCTGGGCATGGTCTACGTCTACCTGCCCTTCATGCTGTTCCCGATGACGCTCGGCGTCAGCATGGTGCCGAAGGAAACGCGCGACGCCGCCTTCGACCTCGGCGCCACGCGCTGGCAGGTCTTCAAGGAAGTTGACCTGCCGCTGTCGATGCCGGGCATCATCATCGGCTTCCTACTGTCCTTCGTGCTGGCAGTCGGCGCGATCGCCGAGGCCAAGGTGCTGGGCGGGCAGAAGGTCATTCCGATTACCCACGATATCGAGATCGCCTTCACCTATGCGCAGAATTGGCCGCTGGGCTCGGCGCTCGCCGTGCTGCTGATGCTGGTGGTTGGCGCGCTGGTCCTGCTGGTGCTGCGGCGCTTCGACCTCGACGTCATCCTGGGGCGGCGCTGATGAACCCGGCCGAGCGGTCCCAGCGTTGGCGCGCCGCCCTGTTGTGGGCTTGGGCGCTGACTGTCGTCGTCTTCATGTATCTGCCGGCTTTGTGCCTGCTGCTCGCTTCCTCCACCGCCAGCCGCTATTTCACCTTCCCCATCACCAAATGGGGGTTCGACTGGTGGCAGAAGACCTTCGATTCGATCCAGATTCATGAGCTGTTCAAGACCTCGATCTCGATTGCGCTGCTGGTGACGGTGATCGCCGTGACGATCGCGTTCTTCGGCGCGCTCGCCTTCGCGCGCTATGAATGGAAGGGACGGTCGCTGTACCAGAAGATCGTCCTGCTCCCAATCTTCTTCCCGCAATCGGTCCTCGGCCTCGCGCTCCTGCTCTGGTTCAACGCCATCGGCATCGACCTGTCGTGGAAAAGCGCGGTGTTCGCGCACCTGGTGTGGATCGTGCCCGTCGTCACCCTGGTGATCTCGATCCAGGTCTACAGTTTCGATCCCGCGCTGGAGGAGGCCGCCTTCGATCTCGGCGCCACCCGCTGGCAGGTGCTTAAGGAAGTGACGCTGCCGGTATTGTTCCCTGGTCTGTTCTCCGGCGCTCTGTTCGCCTTCCTGCTGTCCTGGGGCAATTTCCCGCTGTCGCTGTTCACCACCGGCGCGGACACCACCATCCCCGAATATCTCTATGCCAAGATGGTCGCCGGTTACACGCCGGGCGTGCCGGTGCTCGGCACCGTCTCGACCGTCACCGCCGCCATCTTGCTGCTCGGTGGCTACGGCCTCATCGTGCTGAGACGCCGAGCACGGCTGAAATAGAAGATCGATTGGAGGAAAGCCAATGTCTGCATCCCTGAAAGGCAAATCCGTCATCGTCACCGGCGGCAGCAAGGGCATCGGCAAGGGCATCGCCAGCGTGTTCGCCGGCCACGGCGCCAAGGTGCTGATCGTCGCGCGCAACCTCAAGGACGCCGAAGCGACGGCGCTGGAACTGACGAAGGCCGGCGGCACTGCCAGCGCCTGCACCGGCGACGTCACCAAGCTCGCCGACATGCAGGCCGCCGCCAAGACCGCCGTCGATCGCCACGGCGGCCTCGACGTGCTGTGCGCCAATGCCGGCATCTTCCCGCAGGCCAAGATCGAGGACCTCGATCCCCAGACCTGGGACGAGGTGGTGGACACCAACCTCAAGGGCACTTTCATCTCGGTCAAGGCTTGCCTGCCCTATCTCAAGAACAGCAAGCAGGGCCGCGTCGTCATCACCTCGTCGATCACCGGGCCGGTGACCGGCTATCCCGGCTGGACTCACTACGGCGCGACCAAGGCGGGGCAGCTCGGCTTCATGCGCACCGCCTGCATCGAGCTGGCGAAATACGGCATCACCGTGAATGCGGTCCTGCCCGGCAACGTGATCACCGAGGGGCTGGCGAACCTGGGCGAGGAATATCAGCGCACCATGGCGGCCTCGGTGCCGTTGAAGCGCCTGGGCACGGTCGCGGAGATCGGCAATGCCGCCGCCTTCTTCGCTTCGGCGGAGGCGGCCTACATCACGGGCCAGACCCTGATCGTGGATGGCGGCCAGATCGTGCCGGAGTCGCTCGAGGCGTTAGCCTCGGCTTAACCACGCACGGCGCGGCGGGGCGGCCTGCGCGGCGCGCATTTGCATTCCGGCGCAGTTGCGGCGACACTGGCGGCAGGCCTTTCTGGAGCTGCGCCCATGTCCGTGACCCAACTCAAGACCAGCCGCGATTCCGAAGAGCGGCAGCTGCGCGTCGATCTCGCCGCCGCCTTCCGCCTGACCGTGGAGATGGGCTGGCACGAAGGGGTCGGCAACCATTTCAGCGCCGCGGTCTCACCCGATGGCAAGTCGTTCCTGATGAACCGCAAGTGGCGGCACTTCTCCACCATCAAGGCCAGCGACCTGCAGCTGCTCGACGCCGACAACGACAGCATCATGAAGACGCCGGAAGCGCCAGACGCCTCGGCCTGGGCGATCCATGGTGGCATCCATGCCAGCGTCGCCCATGCGCGCGTGCTGCTGCACCTGCATCCGCCCTATGCCACCGCGGTCGCGTCCCTAGCCGATCCGGAGATCAAGCCGATCGAGCAGAACACCGCGCGCTTCTACAACCGTCTCGCCGTCGACCTCGCCTACACCGGCATCGCCGAGGACAAGGAAGAGGGCAAGCGCCTCGCCCGCATCCTCGGCAACAAGCGCACCATGATGATGGGCAACCACGGCGTGCTGTGTGCCGCGCCGACCGTCGCCGAAGCGTTCGAGGACATGTATTTCCTGGAGCGCGCCTGCCAGACCCTGGTCCTGGCCTATTCCACCGGCCAGAAGCTCAACGTCATGCCGCCCGACTTGGCGGAACGCACCGCGCGCGGCTGGGAAGACTACGGCGACAGCGCGTTCGCCCACTTTGAGCAGCTGAAGCAGAAGCTGGATCGGACGGATCCGAGCTACAAGGAATAGCGCAGCGTTAGTGCCCCGTCTTCACCCGCCGATAATGGCGCGGTGAAGCTCCGGTCCAGCGGGCAAAGGCGCGCGAAAACGCGCTCAGCTCCGAATATCCCAGCAGCAGCGCGATCTCCGTCAGTGGCAATTGCCGCTGCTGCAGATACAGCTCCGCCAAGTTGCGCCGCGTCGTCTCGACCGCGTCCTTGTAGGTGACGTTGTGCTCCGACAGCTCGCGCTGCACGGCGCCGGGCGAGATGCGCAAATCGTGCGCGACCTGATCCAGCGTCGGATAGCCGTTGGGCAAGCGCATGCGGATGGCGGCGCAGATGCGGTCGAACAAGCCGTCTGCCGCCGAGGTCGGCCCGAGCTGCTCCATGCAGGTCTGCATCACCGACAGCAACTGCAGGTCGCGTGCCGGCATGGAGCGGCCGAAGATGTCGCTGCGGAACACCAAGGCGTTGACCGGCTGGCTGAAATAAACCGGCGCGTCGAACGCCGCCTCGTGCTCCTTCCAGGCCTGCGGACGCGGATGCTCGAAATGCACTTCCTCGGGCGCCCACTTGGAGCCGCAGCCTTCGCGGATCACGTTGAGGAACATGCCGAGCGACAGCTCCGCATCCTGCCGCCGAGCCACGATGTCGGGCGCGACGATCTGGTATTCGAGGCTGAGCAACCCGTCCTTGCGCTTCGCGCAGCGCAGGAAGGATGAGCCCTGCTGGAAGCGGAACAGGCTGACCAAAGTCTCGAGCGCGCTGCCCACCGTCGGCGAGGAGATCGCCGCGTAGCCCCACAGGCCAAGGTCGCGCGGCATAAACTGGTTGCCGAACCACAGGCCGAAATTGTCCTGCTGGGTGCGGCGCGCCGCTTCCTCGAACAAGGTGATGAAGGCGGCGAGGCGCAGTTGCAGCGTCGGCATGCCCGCCATCTCCGGCGCGATGCCGGCATTCCCGAAGATGCTGTCGATGTCGCCGTGCAGCCGCTCGATGTGACCGACGATGCCGGTGGCGGCGGACGCGAGGATCGCCGGCGCAGCGCTGCTCGGCGCTGCTGCCGCGCCGCCTTGATCGGCAGTCGCATCAATCCTGCTCATGAGCCCCCACCTGGTTTCAGCCCTACGCAGAAGCTGATGATCTTGACACAGCCTTTGCAAGCGGATCAAGGCGGCGAGAAATCCTTGTCTGTCAAAATCTTCGCCTCACCTGTCAAGCAGCCTCGCGTTCCCACATCTAGCTTGCCCAAATGCGCGGATGCCCCTAGCAGCAGCGTTGCGACGGGCCAATCAGGAATCATGCGCAGGGGCTGGAATGAGCGGAATTTTGACCCACGAGCAGTTGCTGCAGGCGGTCGGCCACGTGGCGGAAGCGGCGCTGCCGCGCTGGGGCCTCGGCGGCGCAACGCTCAAGATGATCAATCATTCCGAAAACACCACCTATCTGGCGACGCCAGCCAATGGCGCGCGACCGGTCATCTTGCGCGTGCATCGCGACGGCTATCACAGCGTCAACGGCATCAAGAGCGAGCTCGCCTGGATGCACGCGTTGCAGGCGGAAGCGAACGTGCTGACGCCGCAAGCCATCCGCGGCCAGGACGGCGAGGAGATCCAGAGCGTCTCGCATCCCGCCCTGCCGCGGCCGCGCAACTGCGTGCTGTTCCACCTGATCGACGGCTATGAGCCGCAGCAGGAAAACCTGATCGAGCCGTTCAAGCAGCTCGGCGAAGTGACGGCGCGCACGCACATCCATTCCATGGGCTGGAAACGGCCGCCCTATTTCGAGCGCTTGAGCTGGGACTTCGAGCATTCCCTCGGCAAACATCCGAACTGGGGCAAATGGGAAGACGGCCCCGACATGAACGCGGCGCGCCGCCCCATCCTGCAGCGCCTAGTCGACAGGATGGAGCGCCGCTTGCAGCGTTTCGGGCAGGCGCCGGATCGCTACGGCCTGATCCACGCCGATTTCCGCCTCGCCAATCTGCTCATCCACAACGGCAACACGCGCGTCATCGACTTCGACGATTGCGGCATCGGCTGGTTCCTCTACGACGCCGGCACCGCCGTCAGCTTCTTCGAGCACAAGCCGGAGGTGCCGGAGCTGATGGAAGCGTGGAAGGAAGGCTATCGCCGCGTGCGTCCGCTTTCCCAGGAAGAGGATGACGAGATCTGGACCTTCATCCTGCTGCGGCGAATGCTGCTGCTGGCGTGGATGGGATCGCATCACGAGACCGACCTCGCCAAGCAGGAAGGCCCGGCCTATTGCGCGGACTCGTGCGAGATGGCGGAGATGTATTTGAGCCGGTACGGCTGAGGAGCAGTTCATGGCCAATCCCGACAATTCCGAGATGATCGAGGCGCAGAGCGCCGAGAAGAAGGAGTTCATCCGGAAATCCATCGAGTTCTGGAATCCCGGCAAGACGCAGTTCTGGCAGGACGTCGGCGTCGATCTGGTGATCGACCGGCGGCAGGACTATTTCCTCTACGACATGGACGGCCGCCGCCTGATCGACGTTCATCTCAACGGCGGGACCTACAACATCGGCCACCGCCATCCCGAGCTGGTCGAGGTGTTGAACCGCGGCACCCAGCGCTTCGACATGGGCAATCATCACTTCCCGGCGCTCGGCCGCACCGCGCTTGCCGAGAAGCTGGCTAAGAGCTGCGGTGGCGACCTGCACTACACGATTTACGGCTCGGGCGGCGGCGAGGCGATCGACATCGCGATCAAGACCGCGCGCCACGCCAAGCAGAAGAAAAAGATCGTCTCCATCGTGAAGGCCTATCACGGCCACACCGGCCTCGCGGTCGCCACCGGCTCGGAGCGCTTTTCCAAGCTGTTCCTGTCAGACCGGCCGGACGAGTTCTTCAGCGTGCCATTCAACGACCTCAACGCCATGGAAGACGCGCTACGCGGCAAGGATGTCGCCGCCGTGATCATGGAGACGATCCCGGCGACCTACGGTTTCCCCATGCCGCTCCCCGGCTATCTCACCGAGGTGAAGAAGCTCACCGAGCGCTATGACGCGCTCTACATCGCCGACGAGGTGCAGACCGGCATGATGCGCACCGGCGAGATGTGGGGCTATCAGCGCTATGGCATCCAGCCCGATATCGTCGTCATCGGCAAGGGCATCTCCGGCGGCATGTATCCGATCGCCTGCGTGGTGGTGCGCGAGCCCTATGCCGGCTGGCTCAAGCAGGACGGCTTCGGCCACATCTCCACCATGGGTGGCGCGGAGCTGGGCTGCCTGGTGGCGCTGAAGACGCTGGAAATCCTGGAGCGGCCACAGATCAAGCCGATGGTCAACTACATCTCCGAACTGATGGCGACCGGCCTCGCCGAAATCATGAAGCTCTATTCCGACTTCTTCGTCGGCATCCGGCAGTGCGGCGTCGTGATGGGCTTGGAGTTTGACCACCCCGAAGGCGCCAAGCCGGTGATGAAGCACCTCTACGAGAACGGCGTGTGGGCGATCTTCTCCACCCTCGATGCCCGCGTGCTGCAGTTCAAGCCCGGCGTGCTGATGACCGCATCCCTGTGCGAGGAGCTGCTGGAGCGCGTAGAGCGCTCGATCGGCCTCGCCCGCGCCGAGTGCAAGGGAAGCGGAAAGCGCCGCTACGCCGCATGAGGACAGTGCGATGAACGCCATCGTCGAAGAGCTGCTGGCGGGCGAGAAACGCCAGACCGGCACCGCCGACATGATGCTGCAGCTGGCGGAATGGGCGGCTGCGTCCTACGCGCGCTATGACCGCGCCGCCGTCGACCGCATCGCCAAGGCAGCGGCCGAGGCCGCGTTCGCGCTCGCCGGGCCGCTGGCCGATGCGGCGGTGAAGGAGACCGGTTTCGGCGTCGCCGAGCACAAGAAGATCAAGAACGAGATCTGCTCGCGCGGTATCTACGATGCCTACAAGGGCGAGGACTTCTGCTCCAAGCGCGTGATCGCGGAACAGAAGATCGTCGAAGTGCCGCGCGCCGCCGGCATCGTGTTCGCCCTCACGCCCTCGACCAATCCCGTCTGCACGGCGTTTTTCAAGGTCCTGCTTGCGTTGATGACACGCAACGCCATCATCATCTCGCCGCATCCGTTGGCCAAGAAATCTACCGCCGAGGGCGTGCTGGCGATGGCCAAGGCCGCCGAGCAGGCCGGCGCGCCGGCAGGTATCATCCAGGTGATCACCGAGCCCAACCTGCCGCTGATCAATCACGTGATGCAATCGCCGCGGGTCAACGTGATCCTGGCAACCGGCGGCACGCCGATGGTGCGCGCGGCCTATTCCTCGGGCAACCCCGCGATCGGCGTCGGGCCCGGCAATGCGCCGGCCTTCGTCGATGCCAGCGCCGATCTGAATGCCGCCGCCAAGCGCATCACCGGGTCCAAGAGCTTCGACAACTCCATCCTCTGCACCAACGAGAGCGTCGTGGTGGCGGAGGAGAGCATCGCGGACAAGCTGCTGCAGGCGCTCGGCAAGGCAGGCGCCTATGTCGCCAAGCCGGAGGAAGTCGACGACATCCGCGAATACCTGTTCGGCCTAGGCTCCTTCAACGTCGACGCGTTGGGCAAAAGTGCGGTCGAGATCGCTGGCAAGGTCGGGATCAAGGTGCCGAATTCCACCAAGGTCATCCTAACCCCCATCGACCGCGTCGGCATCGACGAAGCGCTGTCCAAAGAGAAGCTGTGCCCGGTGCTGGGCTTCGTGCGCGTGCCGCATGTCCATGCCGGCATTTCTACCGCACGCGCGCTGATCCGGATGTCGGGCGCCGGCCATTCCGCCGCGATCCACAGCAGCAATCCCGCCACCATCCTCGGCTATGCCAGCGCGGTGAAAGCGCTGCGCGTGGTGGTGAATGCGCCCTGCGCCCAGGGTGCTGCGGGTTTCGGCACGCACCTGGCACCGTCCTTCACCATCGGCACCGGCTACTTCGGACGCTCCTCGGTCGGCGAGAATATCGGGCCCAAGCACCTGGTGAACTGGACCCGCATCGCCTACAGCGACGAGGCGAGCGAGGCGTTCGGCGACTATGCGGCGCTCGAGACCTGGAACAACCAACCGCCCCTGCCGGTCGGTCGCGATGCACCGATGACCATCGGCCGCCTGCAGGAAGGAGCGGAGCGCGCCGACGAATCCCTGTTTGCCCAGGCCGGCGGCGGAGCAATGACAGACGAGATCGCCGCGATGCGCGAGGAGATCCGCCGCATCGTGCTCGAAGAACTGCGTTCGGCTTTCAGGAAATAGCCATGGCCGAATTGCGCTCCTTCATCTTCATCGACCAGATGCAGCCGCAGACGATGTGCTACATGGCAAGCTGGATGCGTGGCCGCCTGCCGCGCACCAACATGGCGGCGCAGATCATCGAGGTGGCGCCCGGGCTCGACATCGAGCCGCTGACCGACGTCGCGCTCAAGTATGCCGAGGTCGGCGGCGGTATCCTGGTGGTGGAACGGCAGTTCGGCTATCTCGAGTTCCACTCGCGCTCCACCGGCCTGGTGAAGGCGGCGGCGCAGGCTGTGCTCGAATCGCTTGACGCCGACGAGAGCCAGGCGATGCGGCCACAGATCCTCGCCTCCAAGATCGTGACGCGCGTCGATCCGGTCCACGCGTTCCTCATCAACCGCAACAAGCTCGGTTCCATGATACTGCCCGGCGAATCCCTGTTCGTGCTGGAGATGCAGCCGGCGAGCTACGCCATCCTGGCTGCCAACGAGGCGGAGAAGCATGCCGACATCAAAGTCATCGACTACCGCATGATCGGCGCCACCGGCCGGGTCTATCTCTCCGGCGAAGAATCCTCCGTGCGCAGCGCGGCTGCCGCCGCCGAAGCGGCGCTGCAGAACCTGTCGAGGCTCGCGGCATGATCGATCGTAATCTCATCCGCGAGCTGGTGAAATCGGTGATCGCCGAGGAGGTCGCCGCTATCCGCAAGCCGAAGGCTGCATCCGCGCCCGCCGCTGCTGAAGAGCGCGTCGCCATTGCGAACGACGCCGACCTCGTCGGGTTTGCCCGCCGTGTGCTGTCGCTGGCCGGCGACCCAGCCAAGGCCAAGGAGATCGCGGCCGGACGCTATCCATTCCGCTTGGCACGCGCCGCTGCTCAGCAGACACACGCGTCAACGTCGCAGCCTCCCGCACCGGCCGCGCAATCCCACCGCATCGACAGCGGCGTCGTTACCGAGTCCACGCTCAACAAATTGCCGCGCGGGCTCTCGCGCCTGTTGCTCGGGCCCAATGTCACGATCACGCCCCTGGCCAAGGATCGCGCCCGCACCCTCGGCCTCACTTTCGAAAGGACCAAGCCATGATACGGGGTCACGTCATCGGCCGGTACTGGGCCACCAAGAAGATCGAGCACATCCCCTCCGGCGCCTTCCTCGAGGTCGAGACCGAGGGCGGCAGCCGCATCATCGCCATCGACGTGCTCGGCTGCGGCGAAGGCGAAGAGGTCATGGTGGTGACCGGCTCCACCGCGGCCGCCTGGCTCGGCGGCGGCAAGATCCCGATCGACGCACTCATCATCGGCTCGCTGGACCAGCCCAGCAACGCCAAGAAGAAGTAACTTCAACCAGAGAACGGAGACAAACATGTCCAACGCACTCGGCATGATCGAAACCAAGGGCTTCGTCGCGGCGCTCGCAGCCGCCGACGCCATGGTCAAGGCGGCGAACGTCACCATCGTCGGCCGCGAGCAGGTCGGCGACGGCCTGGTCGCCGTCATCATCAGCGGCGACGTCGGCGCGGTGAAGGCCGCGACCGAAGCCGGCTCCGAAGCCGCCAACAGCGTCGGCACGCTGGTGTCGGTGCACGTCATCCCGCGCCCGCACGCCGACCTCGCCAAGCACTTCACAACGGTGCCGGGGAAGTAAGGCGACCGTCGTGCTGGTGGTGTTCTCTCCCACTGCCCTCCCTCTTCATGAGGGAGGGAGAGGCGGCGCATGACCGAGCTGCGCGTCTATCTCCCGATCGAATCGCTGGCGCGGCAGTTCGCCGCCTACATGGCGACGCCGATGCGAGCGCGCGGCTATCCGCCGATGGAGGGCGAGCACAGCCTGATCATCGAGGTGGCGCCTGCCCTCGCGATCCATCGCATCTGCGACCTAGCGCTGAAGAGCGCGCCCGACATGGAGCCCGGCCTGCTCTATGTTGAGCGGCAGTACGGCCTCCTGGAACTGCACCACGCCGATCTGTCGGCGCTGCGCGCGGCGGGCCAAGCGATTCTCTCCGGCATCGGGCGCAAGGCCGCGGATCAGCTGAAGCCGCGCACCCTGTTCGCCGACATCATCGAGAATGTCGCGGACCAGCACGCCATCATCCTCAACCGCACGCGCGAAGCCTCGATGCTGCTGCCCGGCAAGTCGCTGCTGGTCTACGAGCTCGAGCCCGCCTTGTTCGCGACCGTGGCCGCCAACGAAGCCGAGAAAGTCGCCCCCGGAATCACCCTTGTCGACCTGCAGATGATCGGCGCCAGCGGCCGTCTGTTCATCGCCGGCAGCACGCGCGATTGCGAGCTGGCGCGCGACCGCATCGACGAAGTGCTGGGCGCTATCGAAGGACGGCAATCCGGGCGCTGACCTGCCGCTGCGCCGCCGTGTCGCTCGTGACCTTTCTGTGATTTTCGGTGAATTCCGTGGCGTTGCTGGGTCATCTTGCACGCCCGGACGATCACATTGCCGCGCTCCCGATTCCATCGGGAACTGCCTCCGATAGCTGCGTGTTTTTTCCTAGTGATCGCCGGGGGCAGCCGCTGCGCGGCCCTGGCGAAACCAAGTTTTTTGCACCCAGGAAGGAGCCCGCAGATGTTGAAGAAACTCTTCTTGCTCTCCACGGTCGCCTCGCTCGCCGCATTTCCAGCTCTGGCGCAGGAGGCGACCCAGCCGACGACCATCACCCCGCCCGCCGAAGAGGCCGCTCCGGCACAGCCGGCAGCTCCGGCGGAGGACATGACGCAACAGCAGCCGGCGGCCGATCCGGCGGCGGATCCGAATGCGCCGGCAACAACCGACGTGACCCAGCAGCCGACCACCGATCCGGCCCAGCCCGCCGAGCCGGCCACCGCCGAAGCCGAGGCGCCGGCAACGCCGCCTCCGACCGAGGCGGTGATCCCGGCCCAGGCCGCCGGTGACGTGCGCGCCGAAAAGCTGATCGGCATGACCGTCTATGACACCAACGGCGACAAGGTCGGCGCGGTGAAGGACATCTTGTTCAACGAGCAGGGCCAGGCGACCGGCGTCGTGCTGTCGGTCGGAGGCGTCCTTGGCCTCGGCGCGAAGCAGGTTGGCCTGCAGTGGAGCGAAGTCGACATCCAGCCGGATGCCGAAGTAGCCAAGGTCCAGTACAACAAGGACCAGCTCGAGGCGGCGCCTGACTTCAAGACCCAGGAAGCCCAGAAGGCGGAGGCTGATGCGGCGCAGCTGCAGCAGCAGTCGGCGCCGGCCACCACGCCGGCTCCGGCTCCGACCACCAACAACTAGTCACCGACACTCAGCGCGATTCCCCTCAATCGCGCGCAGCGCCCGCCGGTTCATCCCGACGGGCGCTTTCTTTTCGCCCAGAACGCCAACGGCCCGATGACACCCGAAGGCGCCACCGGGCCGTCTCTTCGGAGTGCTGGCGGTACTCCGGAAGATCGCGTCTAAGCTTTGGCCGGCGGCTCGCGCCGCCGGCCGCAACACGTCAAGCAGGCCGCGCCCAGGAGATCAGGAGCCTTGGCCAGCCCACCTGCCGGTGTTTCGAGATCCCAGCCTCCCTATGACTTCGACCTCGCGTTCCTTCTTCAATTAGCAGGAAGCGTACCAGGACATTCGGCATCGGAATCCGGCGGGATTCCGCGATTTTCGGATCGCGGCGGTGAGCGCTTGCACAGGGTTTGAGCAGAAGCCTGCCCAGGAATTAGCGCCGATCGAGAATCAGCCGGCCGGGCGAGGGCGCCGGAGCAGGCGGTCCGGATCGGGCCGCGCACTGTCATAATTGCGATAGTACGAGGACGCCGCATCGGTTCGCGGGGCGTAGTCCCAAGGTGCGATGCGCCCCGTGGTCAAGGCCGCGTGAATGGCGCGCCGCCGCCTCTGGCTGGCGATGACCTCCGCCCGGATGAGCTCGAAATTCCAGCGCCCCTCCGCCTCCCTCACCAGAGCATCGACCGCGCCGCGATGCGCCGTTTCCAGCGCCAGGTTGCGCAGCTCCTGCGGGTCCGTCGCGAGATCGTAGAGTTCGGGACCGTCCGTGACGGAATAGACGAACTTGCGCGCGCCGCGGCGGATCATCACCACCGGGGCGTCATAGCCCTCGCCCATATATTCCCCGATCACGCCGCCCTGCTTGAGCACGCCGCCCTTCAGCGCCGGCGACAGGTCGCGGCCATCCAGCTCGGAACGGTCGACGCGCGTGCCGGCCAGACCTTCGAGAGTCGGCAACAGATCGAGATGGGAAACCGCCTCGCCGATGCGCCGGCGCGGCTTGATGCCCGGGCCGGCGAACAGCAATGGCACGCGCACCGCGCGTTCGTAGAACGTCATCTTGTACCACAGGCCACGCTCGCCCAGCATGTCGCCGTGGTCGGAGGTAACGACGACGATGGTGTTGTCGCTAAGGCCGCTGACCGCGAGCGTGCTCAGCAGCCGGCCCAGCACATCATCGCAATAGCTGATCATGGCGTAGTAGGCGCGCCGCGCGCGACGGATCTGCTTGGCCGAGATCGCAATCTCGTCGCGGTCGTAGAGCGCGAACATGCGCCGCTCCACCGCGTTGCGGTCCTTCGCCGTGCGCTTGCCCGCGGCGGGCGGGTCGATCTCGTCATCCTGGTAGAGATCCCAGAACCGCCGCGACCCCTGGTACGGATCGTGCGGATGCATGATGGACAGGGTGAGCATGAATGGCCGGCCATCGGGACGGTCCGCCGCGGCGTGCAGCCAATGCACCGCCTGCTGGCACGCGTCCTCGTCATATTGCAGGGACAGCGAGTGATCGCACGGGCCCGCCTCCGCCACCGAATGCAGTGTATGGAACCAGGGCTGGACCTGGTCCGGATGTTCCCAGTCCGGCACCCAGCCGAAATCCGACGGCGACAGGTCAGTGGTCAGGCGCTCCTCGTAGCCGTGCAGCTGATCGGCGCCGGTGAAATCCATCTTGCCGGAAAGACAGGTGCGATAGCCCGCGTTGCGCAGGTGATGCAGCAGAGTCGGCACGCTCGCCGGCAGCTCGGTCGCGTTGTCGTAGGCGCCGATGCGGCTCGGCAGCAGGCTGGTCAGCATCGCGAAGCGCGACGGCGAGCACAGCGGCGAAGCGCAATAAGCGTTCTCGAACACAGTGCCGCGCGCGGCTAAGCGCGCCATGTGCGGGGTCCGCACCACCGGATGCCCATAGACCGGCAGCGACAAGGCTGCCATCTGATCGAACATCACGAACAGGATGTTGGGACGCGGATCGGAACGGGGCATCAAGGACTCGGGACGGGAGGTGCCGCCGATCATCCGTCGGCCGGCGCGCTCCCGTCAATCGCGATTACGCCGCCTGCTGCCGCTCCACCTCTTGCAGCAGGCGATCCACCAGCTCGTCGACCGCGTGCTCGGCGGCGGCGATCGAGGACTTCAGTCTCTCGTCGGCGAACTCGTCGTATTCGATCGCGGTGCTGTGGAAATCGGTGACGCCGAGATAGCCGAACACGTCGCGCACTCCGCCCTCGACATGGTTGACGTGCGCCTGTCGTCCACCCGGATCGTAGCCATGGTCGCCACGCGCACTGAGCACGATCAGGCGCTTGCCCATGCCCGCCAGCATCGGCCAGTACGGGTCACCGGCGCGCGACCGGTCGAAACCGAAGGTGCGCCCGACCCGCACGACATTGTCGATATAGGCCTTGAGTTGTGCCGGCATGCCGAAGTTGTACATCGGCACACCCGCGACGATCAGGTCCGCCGCCAGCAACTCGTCAACCAAGGCATCGCTCTCCGCCAGCACATCACGCATCCACGGCTCGCGCTGCTCCGGCTTGGTGAAGACGGCATGGATCCAGCGGCCGGTCACAGGGCGCGGCGGCGTCTGTCCGACGTCGCGATAGCTCACCAAATCCGCGGGCCGGGCAGCCATCCAGCGGCGTACGAACCGGCTGGTCAAGCGCCGGGTATGCGAGCCGTAGGGATTGCAGTCGGACTGGTCCGGCCGCGCACTGGAATCGATGTGCAGAAGGCGCATGGGAGATTTCCTCTCATCTGTTCAGTCCCTTTGTGGAGCAGCGAGGGCCCATTGACAAAGTCATGTTGCTCACGAGATAGATGAGTACAATTCATTCATAGGTTTGCCGATGAGACGCCTCCCCTCCCTCGCCGGCCTGCGTGCGTTCGAGGCCGCCGCGCGCCATTCCAGCTTCAAGCGCGCGGCCGAGGAGCTGCACGTCACGCCGACCGCGATCAGCCACCAGGTGCGCCAGCTGGAAGCGGCGATCGGCGCGCCGCTGTTCGAGCGCAGGACCCGCCAGGTGGTGCTGACGCCGGAGGGCCATATGCTGCTGCCGGTGCTGAGCGCGGGGTTCGACAGCTTCGCGCGCGCGATCGATGGCCTCACGCGCCGCAGCCGCCGTGCCGTCGTCACGCTCTCCGCCACGCCGGCCTTCTCGGCCAAGTGGCTGGTGCCGCGCCTCGCCGGGTTCCGCAAGACGCGTCCGGACATCGACCTGACGCTGCTGGCGACGCTCGAGGTGGTGGACGTGAAGTCGGGCGTCGCGGACCTCGCGCTGCGTTACGGCCGCGGTCCCTATCCCGACCTGATCGCCGAGCCGCTGACGGTCGATCGCTTTGCGCCGGTGGCGAGCCCGCGCCTGCGCCTGAAGAAACTCTCTGATCTGAAATCCGCGACCCTGCTGCATGCGGACTGGCGCCGCAGCGATCCGAAGAACCCGACCTGGCGGCACTGGCTGAAGCTGGCCGGCATCGACGGCGTCGATCCGCGCGCCGGCCTGCGCTTCAGCGACGAGACCCACGCGATCCAGGCGGCGGTCGCCGGCAACGGCGTCGCGCTGCACAGCCTGCTGCTGGTGCAGGAAGAGCTGGCGACCGGAACGCTGGTGGTGCCATTCGGGCCGGAGATCGAAGGCTTCGCGCTGCACTTGGTGCGCGGGCGCGAGCGGCCGCTGACCGAGCCGGTCGCGGCCGTGCGCGACTGGCTGCGCACCGAGTTCGCTACCAGCGCTGATGCACCTCGGCCTTGATGCGGGCGTCGTAGATCCGCTTCACTGCCGCCATCTGCGCCTCGGTCAGCGGCGGCAGCTCCATCGCGCCGGCATTGCCGGCCGCCTGCTGCACGTTCTTCGCGCCCGGGATCGCCACCGTCACCGCGTCATGCATCAGGATCCAGCGCAGCGCCCATTGCGCCATGGTTGCGTCCTTCGGCACCAGCGGCCGCAGCTCCTCCACCGCCTGCAGCCCGATGTCATAGGGAATGCCGGAGAAGGTCTCGCCCCGATCGAACGCCTCGCCGTTGCGGTTGTAGGCGCGGTGGTCGTCGGCCGCGAAGGTGCTGCTCGCGGTGAATTTGCCGCTCAAGAGGCCGCTCGCCAGCGGCACGCGCGCGATGATCGCCACGCCCTTTTTCCTCGCGAGATCGAAAAACATCTCGGTCGGGCGCTGGCGGAACATGTTGAAGATGATCTGCACGCTGGCGATCGGGTATTCCAGTGCCTTGATCGCCTCTTCGGTCCATTCGACGCTGACGCCGTAGGCCTTGATCTTGCCGGCCTTCACCAGCCGGTCCATGCCGGCGAAGATCTCCGGCCGGTAATAGACCTCGTGCGGCGGGCTGTGCAGCTGCACCAGGTCCAGCGCCTCGACGCCCAGGCGCTTGATCGACTCCTCGACCCAGCGGTCCAGCCGCTCGGACTTGTATTCGACGTTGATGTGCGGCTTGGTCTGCTTGCCGGCCTTGGTGGCGACGATCACGTCCTTGGCGCCGCGCGATTTCAGCACCCGGGCGATCAGCGTCTCCGAACGCCCCATGCCGTAGACATCGGCCGTATCGATGAAGTTGACGCCACGATCCAGCGCCTCGTTGAGCGCTGCTTCCGCATCTCGTTCGGACACATCGCCCCAATCCGCCCCGATCGCCCACGCGCCGAAGCCAACGGGCGCGACCTTCCAGCCGGTTTTTACGAATGTGCGTCTGTCCATGTGCAGTCCTTATGTGCGTCGAAAATCGAGCCGACACCATAAGGGCAAGGGTAGCGGCAGGCCAAGGGCTCCTACGTTCGTCATGGTCGGACTTGGTCCGACCATCCACGAGTTTGCCTGACGCGACTCGATTTGGCCCATCGAAACTCGTGGATGGTCGTGCCAAGCACGACCATGACGGTGGAATAACGATTTATCCCACCGTCACCTTCAACTCGCCCACGCCGTCGACGCCGCCGTGCAGCACGTCGCCGCGCTTCACCGGGCCGACGCCGGCGGGCGTGCCGGAGAAGATGAGATCGCCGGCGCGCAGCTCGAACAGGCCTGAGAGATAGGCGATCATCTCCGGCACTTTCCAGATCAGCTGGTTGAGGTCGCCCTTCTGCCGCGGCTCGCCGTTGACCTTGAGCCACACCGCGCCCTGCGCCGGGTGGCCGATCGCGGACACCGGCACGATCTCCGAGCACGGCGCCGCCGATTCGAATGCCTTGCCGACTTCCCATGGGCGGCCCAGCTTCTTGGCCTCGCCCTGCAGGTCGCGGCGCGTCATGTCGAGGCCGACGGCATATCCGAACACATGACCGAGCGCCTTGTCCTGCGCGATGTCCTTGCCGCCGGATTTCAGCGCCACCACCATCTCCAGCTCGTGATGCACGTCCTTGGAGGCATCGGGATAGGGGAAGGTGCCGCCGCTTTGCACCAGCGTGTCGGGATTCTTTTGGAAAAAGAACGGCGCTTCGCGGTTGGGATCGTGGCCCATCTCGATGGCGTGCTCGGCATAGTTCCGCCCGACGCAGTAGATCCGATGAACCGGAAACAGCTTGTCCGAGGTGCGGATCGGCAGCGTCGGCAGCGAGTGCGGCGCGAAGATGTAGCGGGAATTCTCAACGTTCATTGTCTTACCCCTGCGTAATACTCGATGCGTTTCTCCAGCATGCCGACCAGCTCCGCCACCAGCAGCGCGAACGCGAACAGCACGATCGTGAGCGCCCAGAAGTCTTCCATCAGGAACGAGCGCGAATAGATTTCGAACAGCTCCCCATAGCCGATGATCGAGACCAGCAGCTGCCCGATCACCACGCCCTTCACCCCGCGGATGAAGCCGAGACGGATGCCGGCAAGAATCTCCGGCAGCGCCGCCCATAGGATGATCTTGGCGTAGATGTCGCGGCGCCCGGCGCCGAAGCTGCGCGCCATGTCGATCAGCGACGGGGTGATATGCTTGACGCCCGCCTGGGTGTCGAGCGCGACGATCCAGATCGCGAACAGGAACACGCTCACGATGATGGTCTTCGCGCCCATGCCGAACAGGATCATCAGCACCGGCACCAGCGCCGAGAGCGGCGCGCTGGCAAATACGTTGACCCACATGCCAAGCAGATTCTCCGCCGCCTTGACGCGCCCCATCAGCACGCCGAGCGCGACGCCGCAGACGATCGCCAGCACCATGCCGATGCAGAAGGTGCTGAGGGTGGTCCAGGTCGCGTCCCAGAATTTCTGCGTCTGCACCAAGTCGACCAGCGCGGCCAGCACGCCCGTGAACGGCGGGAACAAGAGGACCAGCTCCAGCCGGCCCACGATTTCCCAGATCACGCACCAGAGAATGAGCGAGCTCATCATCGGCAGGCGGTAGCCGAACAAAGTCATGTGCGCCTCAATCCACGAACTGCCGCAGGCCCTGCCAGATCTCCTCGACCGTATCGAGATAAGCGCGGTCGCGGCGGATCTCGTCGGGCGTGCCGGAGCGGTCGATCTGGGGCGTGATGATCTGCGACACCTGGCCCGGGCGGCGCGACAGCAGCACGATGCGGTCGGACAGGTACACCGCCTCCTCGATGCTGTGGGTCACGAAGATGAAGGTCTTGCGTTCGATCTCGCGCAGCCGCAGCAGGTCTTCCTGAAACTTGCGGCGGTTCTGCTCGTCGACGGCGGAGAACGGCTCGTCCAGCAGCAGCACGTCGGCGTCGACCGCGAGCGCCCGCGCCAGGCCTACGCGCTGGCGCATGCCGCCGGACAACTCGTGCGGATACTTGTCCTCGAACCCCGCCAGACCGACCTGCTCGATGTAGCGCCGCGCGATCTCATTGCGCTTGGCCTCCGCCACGCCGCGCAACTCCAGCCCGAAGCCGACATTGCGCAGCACTGTCGCCCACGGCATCAGCGCGAAATCCTGGAACACGAAGGCGCGCTCCGGTCCCGGGGCCGTCACTTTCTTGCCCTTGACCAGCACGTCGCCGGTGTTGGGCGCCAGCAGGCCGGCGATGATCTTGAGCAAGGTGGTCTTGCCGCAGCCGCTCGGGCCAAGCAGCGTGGTGAGGGCGCCGGCGGGAAAATCAAGATCGACGTCCTTCAGCGCATGGACCTGGCCGGGATAGATCTTGTTGATGCCGCGCACGGAAATGATGCTCTCGTGGCTGGCCATGTCCTCTCCATGCGGATCGCGCGGAAATTTGCGGGTGACTGCGACCATCAGGACCTCTTCTTTTCCGGCCGGATCCAGCGCTCCTCGACCCACTGCAGCACGCTGAGGCTCGCGGCCGAGAACACGATGACGGACGCGATGGTGGCATACATGTGCGCGTAGTTGGCGACCGCACGGTGATAGGTGATGAGATCGCCGATGCCGGTCGGCGTGATCAGCAGCTCGGCCAGGATGATGCCGATGAAGCCGGCGGAGATGCCGAGCCGCAGCCCAGCGAAGATCACCGGGCTGGCATCGGGCAGGATGATCTTGAGGATCTGCTGCCAGCGCGAGCCGAGGAACGAGCGGCACATGTTGACCAGCGACGGATTGACGTTGGCGACCGCCTTGTAGCTGTTGAGCACGATCACCGGCAGCGCCAGCAGGCAGACCGAGATCACCTTGGCCGTCATCCCGATGCCGTAGACGAAGGTCACCATTGGAATGACCGCCGCCACCGGCGCCGCCTGCAGCACGATGAAAATCGGCGCAGCCATCCATTCCACGCTCTTGCGCAGGCCCATGGCAACGCCGATCGAGATGCCGAGAGATGCGGAGACGATGAGCCCGATGATCAACGGCTGCAGAGTCAGCGCATAGGCCCTGAGCATGGTGCCGTCGCCGACCATCTCGAAAAAGGCCGCAACGGTGGACGAGAAGGTGGGAAAAGCGAGATTGATCGGCACCAGCCCCGCGATTTCCCAGGCCCCGCAGAACAGCGCGATGGATGCCAGCCGCCACCACAGAGTCTGGTGGCGGTTGCCGGCCGCTTCGTCCGATTGAGCGGCAATGCCAGCCGCAATGGGATCTTCAAGCCGCGCATCCATTCCCGACGCATCCCTGAAATCTACTGCGTGCCGACCTTGGCGAGCGCCTTGTTGAGCGGATCGAAGGTCCAGAAATCCTCGACCTTCAAGGTCTTGGGGTCGCCTTCGATCTGGCCGGCCAGGGCATAGAATTCGAAATCGTCCTTGGCCGCCTGCTCGCTTCCGCCGTTGTTGGGGAACGCGCCGGTCGGCACCGACTCTTCGTAATACGGCACCACCTCGGGCTCCAGCTCCGCCGGCAGATCGGGCAGCAGATTGTATTTCTTGCGCAGGTCCGCGACCACCGCCGGGTTGGCGTTGATCTCGCGCCAGGTCTTGAGCAGTTCCTCGACCAGCACCTGCACGTCCTCGGCCTGCGCCGTCAGGAACTCGGTGTTGGCATAGAGCGCCTCGTCGGTGGCGTTGACGCCTTCCATCGGCAGCACCGCGAATTTGCCGGGCGCCTTCTGCTCCAGCATCTTCTTGTTGGTGGAATCGACGATCGAGGCCTTCACATTGCCCTGCAACAGCGCACCAGCGCGCACCTCGGCGCCGGGCACGTAGCTGATGTTGCTGTAGGTGATGCCGTTCTTCTGCGCCATCAGCTTCATGATGGCCTCGGTGCCGGAGCCGCGCGCATGCACCGCCACTTCCTGCCCATCGAGATCCTTCCAGCTCTTGTAGAACTCGGTGTTCACGATCGGAAAAAAGCGCAGCGCGCTCATCTGGTAGAACAGGCGGATCGGCGCCTTGACCTTCTGGATCAGCGCATAGGGCGTGCCGACGCCGATGTCGGCCTCGCCGCCCACCACCGCCTGGGCCGCCACGTCCTCCGACTTGAAGAACGTCACTTTCACGTCGACGCCGCGTTCCTTGGCGCGCTCGAGCGCGATCAGGAAGTTGAGCGATTCGACCGTCGCGATGTCGCCGAACGCGACATGCACCTCGTCGGCCGAAACGGCCGGCGACCAGGCAAAGCTCGCAACCGCAAGCACGCCTGCCATGAGCGAGCCCGTCAGGCTCGTTTTCCGCATATCCATCTGTTTCCTCCCGTTCGCCACTGAAGAGTGAGCCTTGTGGCTCTGGCTTTTGTTCTGAACCAATCTTACTTTGGTTAAACTTGGTTGCAAGTCTTGATCGCAAACATTCTTGCAATATCTAACGTTTCCGCAGATATTAGATCGACCAATCCCCCTATTGGTTTGAAGCCATGACCTATGCCATCGCTGACGATCTCGCCACCGGAACCGCTCTCGCACGCCTGCGCAGCTATCTCGCGCAGATCGAGATGCCGCTCGACAGCCGCCTGCCGCCGGAGCGCGAGTTGGCGGAAACGCTCGGCGTCACGCGCGCCGGCCTGCGCAAGGCGCTCGCCGTCCTGGAATCGGAAAACCAGATCTGGCGTCACGTCGGCAAGGGCACCTTCATCGGCAGCCGCCCGATCGAGACCATGGCCGATGTCGCGGCGATCACCCGCCGCACCAATCCGACCGAAGTGATGCGCACGCGCCTGGTGCTGGAGCCGGAGGTGGCGCGCATGGCGGCGCTCAACGCAACCTCGACGCATATCGCGGAGATGCGCCTGTGCATGCAGCGCACGCGCGCCGCCCAGACCTGGCGGCAATACGAGGCGTGGGACAACCGCCTGCATCGCGTGATCGCGGAATCGACCCAGAACTCGCTGCTGCTGGCGCTGCTCGACACGCTGAACGCCGTGCGCCGCGCCGTGGTGTGGGGCCGCCTGCGTGTCGACAAGGTGAGGCCCGCAGCCAACCATCACTCGTTCGACGACCACGAGGCGATCGTGGCGGCGATCGAGGATCGCGACCTCAACCGCGCCGCCGCTGCGATGCGCGCGCACCTGGAGAATGTCGAGCGCAACCTGATGCGGTCGCGGCCGGCGCCGGAAGCGCTGATGCCGGACGCGCGCGAGGCCGCTGTCGCGCAGGCGCAATCCGCCGCACGCGCCTAGCCCAGGAACCGATCGACGGCCCTATTTCGCTGACCTGAAGATCGTCCAGCGACATTTGCCGGCGGCAGTGGCCGCGTAGCCGCTCGCCGGCTTAGACGCCCTTCATCCGCGCCAGCACGTCGACCCGTTTTTGCCGCAGCGATCCCGGCTTGTACTTGCCCAGCCAGTCGTCGTTCTCGGACAGGAACAAATCGCCCGCGCTACCCGGCTTGGGCGTGACGCCCGGCTTGAACGTCGCTTCCTGCACCGAGCGGAAGTAGTAGTGGAAGAACAGCCGGTTGAACTCGGTGAAGTAGATGTCGGCCACGCGCTGGTCGCCGCGAATGATGATCATATTCTCGTCATTGTCGTTGGTGGACGCCTTGCTGAAATTGGCGGAGCCTGTGACGACGATCGGATCGAGGCCAAGCGGATCGCGCAACAGGAACTTCGAATGAATGAAGCTTACATGGGTGTTGAGGCCGAGCGCGCGGGCCGATGTCTCCTTCGCCCATTGATGCAGCGGATTGCGCAGGAATGAGCCCCACGCTTTGTAGACGTTGTTCTTGGCATTGAGCGCCACGAACTCCTTCTTGCTCTTGGGATTGGGCTTGTCGCGCTTTTCCAGCAGGAAGAAGGCAAGGTGATCCTGCTTGGTGTTGTCGCTGATCTGGGCTTTGAAGACGTCGCTGATGCCGAACGCCAGGGTAATGCACGACAGCTCCTCGGCCTTGTCCACCAGCGCCGCATACATCTCGAGCACTTTGCCGCCGCCGCGCGGGCTGAAAATGGCGGTGATGCCGTCCGGGATCTTGTCCAGCGTCGTCGGGACTTGATCGAGCTGCTCGACCGCCGTGCGATAGGCCTTGTTCTTGGCCAGCGTCGTGCTCTTGTCATCGCCCTTTACCGCGCCGGGGTCCGTCTTCAGCAGGTTCCAATAGCCGAGGAACGCAGCAGCAGTGTCCTCGTCCCGTACCCAATGGCCGACATTTGTCTGCCCGTGAACCCCGCCCATTGAGATGTTGGTCGATCCGGTCCAGACCTCCACCGGCTTCTCCGTCTTGCCTTTCAGCAGCACCAGGAACTTGTTGTGCTGGATATTTGCCGCGCGCGCCTCGCGCAGGAACGTCACCGTCTTGAGCGGGATCTTGGCCTTCTTGAGCGTTTCGAGGTTCGCCTCGCGCGGGAAGGGGGACTGCAGAACGCCGTTCTTGTCCTTTTTTGCATTCTCCTTCGCATCGATGACCAGCCTGACCTTGACACCCCGGTTCAGCGCTTTCTTCAGCTCCTGCGCGACCGGCAAGTAGCGGAATTCGTAGAAGCAGCCCAGCAGCGTATCGTTCTTCTTCGCATTCTTGATGAACTTGAGAAGCGCCTCATCCAGGTCCCGGCTCAGCCATTGCAGTGCCTCCTTTTCCTTCTGCGGCGTGTCCTGCTGGTCGGGGGCCTTGTTGCCGAAACGGCGCTCGTAGGCTTGGCTGCTGGCGACACCGCGGTTGAAGAACACGTCGTGTGCCAGATCGGAGAAGGCCGGCTCGGTCTTGACCGCAATCTCCACCCGGCGTCGGCTGCGGTCGAGGTTCTTCGGCTGGCCATGCAAGGGCTGGAACGCATATTCGTATTTGTGCTTCGGCTTGGCGGTGAAATCGTCCCAGACGAAGCTCTGAATCGGATGCTCGTTGGTGCTGACCGTGGTCGTCTCGTCGGGCGCCGGGATGACGGACCGGAACACCTTGAAACCCGGCATGAAATAGCGCTCGTTCGCCTGCGGATCGAATCGCTCGACCGCGAATCCGAGCAAGTCCTTAGTGTCGGCTGCCGCAGCATCGACCGCGAACGACACGGTGTTGGTTCCGCTGACCGCAAACACCTGATAGCCATCGGTCACCTTCGATTTGAATCGCATCTTCTTCTCCTACAACTAAAACAGCATATGTGATCGATCGGATTCACACTTTTACGGGTAGATGGTGACAGTTTTCGGGCGCCCCTTTCGCGGTGGCATCCGTCCTGACTAGCTTGGCTGCGTCCTGAGAACCGCTTCGATATCCGGCTGGTCGATCTGCGCCGCGTCGAGGAACCGCTCGGCGTATTGCTTCCATACCCCCGCCGTCAGGAACAGATCCAGCAGCTCCGGATCGAGGTGGTTGTCCTTTTTCATGAACCCCATGATCTTGATCGCCTCGCTCAGCGGCTTCGCCTTCTTGTACGGCCGGTCCGCCGCGGTCAGCGCCTCGAACACGTCGGCGATCGCCATCATGCGCGCGACCGGCGACATCTGATCCCGCTTGAGGCGCTTGGGATAGCCCGTGCCGTTCATCTTCTCATGGTGCCCGCCGGCGATCTCCGGCACGGCCCGCAGATGACGCGGCAGCGGCAGGCTTTCCAGCATCATGATGGTCTGGGTCATGTGGTCGTTGATGATGTAGCGCTCCTCCGCCGTCAGCGTGCCGCGCCCGATCGAGAGATTGTAGAGCTCGCCGCGATTGACCTTGTGCGGCGGGGTCTCGACCCGGATGCCCCAGGCATTCTCCTTGTCGATCATCTCGTGCGGCGCGCGCGGGGTGATGTGGTCCTCGCGGTCCGCCAGCAGCGGCTCGTCGACCGGCAGGCTCGGCGCAGCCGTGCGATCCTTGCGCGCGCGCTCTTCGTAGGAGGTGCCGAGCCGGTCATCGAGCGTGCGGCGCCAGGTGCGCGCGGCGATCCGCTGCAGACGCTCGACGCGCGCCGGGTCCATGAACTCGCCGCCCTCGTTGCAGGTCGCCACGAATGCGAAGTCCTCGTCCAGCGCGCGCAGCTCGTCCTCCATCCGCGTCCGCAGCGCATCCGGATCGCCGCCCTTGGCGACCGCCTGCCAATGGGCGATCTCCACGTCGCGCTTCAGCACCTCGAAGCGCATGCGCACTTCGTGGATGCGATCATAGATGGTCTCGAGCTTGGTCGCCTTGTCGACCACATACTCCGGCGTCGTCACCTTGCCGCAATCGTGCAGCCAGGACCCGATGTCGACCGCCTCCCATTCCTCTTCCGACAGCTGGAACTGCTGGAACGGGCCATCCTTCTGCGCGCAGGCCGCCTCCGCCAGCATGCGCGTCAGTACCGGCACGCGCTGGCAATGGCCGCCGGTATAGGCCGACTTGGCATCGATCGCGCCCGCGATCAGCTTGATCAGGGCGTTCATCAGGTCCTTCTGCGCCTGCAGCAGCTGATGATTCTCGATCGCGATGCCGGCGCTGCCGCTGACGGCGCGGATCAGTTCGCGCAGCCGAGCGCTAACCGACCAATCCGCCTCGCCGGCGCGGATTGCCTTGATCGACAGCAGCACACCCAGCGGTTCGTGCTTGCGGTTCAGCAGCGGCACGGCGAGCAGCCCGACCCGCTCGGCGCCGAGCGCCTCCATCGTCCGGCGCAGGCCGAGCGCCTCGACCTCAGCTCCGGTGAGACGCCGATCCGCCACGACGATCTGCCCCTGCTTCAACGCCTCGACGGTCTGCGGCAGCAGGACGCCAGCCTCGAGCGAGAGCGACGGCAGCGTGATGTGCTCATCAACCACGTGATGGCCGTGCCAGCGGGCAATCTCGGGCTCCAGGCGTTCGCCCTCCTTGTCGAGCAGGTAGAGAACGCCGCCGTCGCAGTCGGCCAGCCGCGTCGTCTCGCGCAGGACCAGCTCCAGCAGAGCGGTCAGATCGAGTTCGGTCGACACGGCGGTGTCGATCTCCATGAACCTGCGGATCGTGCCCTTCATGGTGTCGACGGCGCGCGCCAGGGTCTCGACTTCGGACAGGATGGTCGGCACCTTGGTGTCGGCGCTGAAGTCGAACGAGCGGATCAGCTTGGTCTCCTTGACCAGCAAGTGCAGAGAGCGAGTCAGCCGCTTGGCGCCCCACCAGCCGATGCCGATTGCCCACAGCAGAATGAACCCGCCGATGACGACCTGGCGCCCGACGATCTGCCGTGCGGCGGCGAACAGCTCGTCGTTGGGAATTGCGATCAACACGGTGAAATGATTGGCCGCCGCACGCCCCGAAATCGTGGCCCGCAGGATCTCCCAGCCGCGCCCGTCGATCTTCAGCTGGCCGCGCTCCTCGCCGCCGTGCAGCGCCGAAGCCGCCTGCGTCAGCACAGGCGAGCCAAGCTCATCGATCCGCGCGAGGCGAAGACCGCCGTCGGCCCCCGGAGCGATCATCCGGCCGGCATCGTGATAGCCGATGACTTGCTGGCCGGAATCGATGACCGCGAGTTCCGTCGACGGCGTGATCCTGAGGTCCTTCAGCGCATCCGCGATCGTTCCCATGGTGACGTCGAGGCCGACCACGGCTTTGCCGTCGGGCGTCCGGCGCGCCATGGTTGCGCCGATCTCCTGCGTCGTGAAAAACGGGTACGGCGGTGTCATGATGGTGGCGGAGTTCTCACCCACCGCCTTGTACCAGGGCCTGGTGCGCGGATCGAAGCGGTAGCCGGGCTTGGCGATCGAATCCAGCAGCCTGCCCTCGGCATTGAAGAACTGATGCAGGCCATGCATCACGCCTGCGGGGTCGCGCGTGACCGACTGCACCATCAGCACAGCGTCGTTGGGCGCCTCGAACATCGTGCGCTGGTGGCTGGTGCGCAGCGGCCGGAACAGCATGAACTCGCCGTTCGGATAGCCGACGAAGCTGGCGTCGACCAACGTGGTGCGTTTCAGTGCTTCGAGGATCAACGGCAGTTCGGCGAGCCGCCGCGGCAACGTATCGGCCGTCGACAGGTCGCTGTAGGCCAGCAGCGCTAGCTGGCCTTCCGCCGGCTCCAGGATTCGCTGGACCTTTTCGCTCAGCGCCTCTCGAATGAATCGAGTTTCGTCATAAGCGACCGTGCGCAGGGTATCCTGCACCCCGCGATAGGTCTGTATGCCGATCGCCACGACGATGACCAGGAGCAGGACCGACAGGCACAGCGCCGACACCAGATGCAGCGGAACCCGTCGCGGTTCCCGCATTGGCGACGTCCTTGCCGTCGCTCCGGCACCGGACGGATGCGCAGGCTCGGCTGTGGCTGGAGAGTGAAGTGGAACGGTCTCCGAAATGGCGTTGTGTGCCATGACACGCCCCGTCAGAAGCTCATTTCAGGGGAGCGTATTCTTAGTGCGGGAACCGGTCCATCCCGCCGGCACGGAAAAGTTGATGGGGGAGTCGAGCATGAAATCCCCATGCCAGGCCGATGCATCGGCGGAGAATTGTCTGCCCAGATCAGGCTGATACGCCTAGTCCAGCCAATCCCCGCAGCCCTGATAGGGCTTGTCGTTGACCAGCAGCTCGACCGTTGAGGAGTGGGATTCGCCACTCATGGAATCGATACATATCTTGCGCTTGATGCGCAGGATGAGATGGTCGGTATCCGTGCTCGCATCGTAGGCCACGGTCCCATCTTCGGCCGTCTCGGGCGACGGAGCCGGCAGCACGAGGGTGGTCGCGCCATAATCCAGAACCGCCGAGATCTCGCCGCCGTCCGTTAGTTCGACCACCCAGCCGGGCTCCTGGCCGATCGCGCGGAAGTCGATGCCGCGTGACCGGGCGTCCTGCAGGCCGGCCGCTTCCTGCCGGCGGAACAGCAGCTGTGCCGCGTTGTCCGCCGTCAGCGCCAGCGTGCCGTCCGGACGCCGCTCCACCCGGGTCGCCGCGGTCAGCGTGTCGAGATAGCTCTGCTCGAGCGTCATGAGTTCCGGCGCGCAAGCCATCTTGGTGCTGGCCACCGGTCCGAAGGAGATGGTGCCGCCGGTGCGCTGGTATTTGGTGGTGTAATTGTTGCAGCCGGCCCGGCCGACCGCCCTGCCATCGCCGTACATCGAGAGGGTGATGCGCACATCCGCCGGGACCACGGCGCCCGCGATCTCCTGCGCCTGCCACAGGCCGACGATCGAGGGACCCGTCGGCTCTGCCGATTGCTTGCTGGCGCAGCCTGCTGCGAGGGCGAGCACCAGCACGACCGCGCTGCGACGCCAGACAGCCGTACCGTGGCAAAATGGATCGTTCCACCGCATGATCATCCCCCAAGCTCTGCCAAGTGACACATCGAAGGTCCGGCCGGACATATCACGCCGCCGCGCGCGTCGGCAATCGGCGGCATTCCCGGGCTTGGCGCAGGGTGTTTGGTGTGGAGGGCGGGAACTCAGGCGTGGGCGCTCTGCTCGCCGCGCACCGGCACCATGGTGACGACCGCCTTGGCCCAGTCGATCTCGTGGGTCGAGACCCACTGGTCGTCGGCCTTGATTTCCATCAGTTCGCGCGGCGACGGCGGGCCGTCGCCATAGCGGGTGTGCACGCATTCGCTGAGTGCACCGGCGGCGCGCAGCATTGTCGAATCCAGGCTGTCGCCCTCGACCTCGCAATCGGGAATGTCCGGAAACAGCGCCCGCCAGCCACCCGCGCTCAGCGGCATCAGCACGCTAATGTAATGGGCCACCGAACCAACCTCCCCTCACAGGAACACAGCAGCTTCGGACACCTAGCGCCAGCAAAGCGTCCCAGCCATTGACAGATTCCTGATCCTTCGCTGCCCGTCGATGGACAACGCCGCCGCATAGGCCACAGATAACGGGTCTGCCCAAGTCTTGGCTCATTGCAACGCACAAACGTTATGACTGCGGGTCATCCCTGGCAATCAAAAATGACATCGGCGTCCGAGAAGAACCTGTGACAAGAACAGCCGTGGTTGTGAGCAACAATGACGCGCACGGACCCGCTCGTCATGGATTGAAAACGCAAGCAGATTTAGCGCCAGCGCCGATGAACCCGGCATGAATCCGGCGCGACCTGCATCGGCCCGGCGCCGACCGCGCGGCAAAAAGCTGTGCATAGCTTTTGAGCCGGTTGGGTTCGAACAGGCGCAGAAAAAATGTGAGTCGAGAGGAACCAATCCGGGCAAACCAGGGTTGTATTGTTCGAATGTGGCCGCTTGCCCTCAGCGGCCCGGCGGCGAAGCACTCCCCTTCCCCCTCAGTCTTCGCCGCCGCTTTCTTTTTCTCTTCATTTGATTTCGGTTTGCGCCAGCGAATCCTGGACTTGCGCCGCGATTGCGAACGAGCGCAGCCGCGCGGTGTGATCGAAGATGTGGCCGCTGACGATCACCTCGTCCGCCTTGGTCTCAGCCAGGAAGGCCTTCAATCCCGCCTCGACCGTTCGAGACGCACCCACGAACGAGCAGGCCAGCGCCTGCCGCAGCTGCGCCTGCTCCACCGGCGAGGCGAAGCGGTCGAGATCGTCCGTCGGCGGCGGCAGCTGGCCTGGTTGGCCGCGGCGCAGGTTGACGAAGCTCTGCTGCAGCGAGGTGAAGAGCCGCGCTGCTTCCATGTCGGTGTCCGCGGCGATCACGTTCGCCCCGACCATGGCGTATGGCCGGTTCAGCTGCTCCGACGGCTCGAAGCGGCTGCGGTAGAGCTCGAGCGCCTGCATCATCGCCGCTGGCGCGAAATGCGAGGCGAAGGCGAACGGCATGCCCAGCATCGCCGCCAGTTGCGCGCTGTAGAGGCTGGACCCCAGCAGCCAGATCGGCACTGCCAATCCGTCGCCGGGAATGGCTCGGATCCGCTGGCCCGGCGCCGCCGGACCGAAATAGGCGCGCAGCTCCGCGACATCCTCCGGAAACCGGTCGGCGTTGGCGGCAAGGTCGCGGCGCAGCGCCCGCGCCGTCATCATGTCGGTGCCGGGTGCGCGCCCGAGACCGAGATCGATGCGGCCAGGAAACAAGGCCTCCAGCGTGCCAAACTGCTCCGCGATCACCAGCGGCGCGTGGTTCGGCAGCATGATCCCGCCGGACCCGACACGCATCGTGCTGGTGGCGGCGGCGACCTGCCCGATCACCACCGCGGTCGCGGCGCTGGCGATGCCGGGCATGTTGTGGTGCTCCGCCAGCCAGTAGCGCCGGTAGCCCAGCCGCTCGGCATGGCGGGCGAGGTCCAGCGTGTTGCGCAGCGCATCGCCGGCGCTGCTGCCTTCCGGAATGGGCGACAGGTCGAGGATTGAAAAGGGAATCATACAAAGGCCTGCGCGCAATGGGGCTATATTCGATATTTATCGAACATAGACTACATGCCGCGATTGCCGCCGGAGTGCAAGCCGGGGAATCAGGCTCAGTCGAGGGTGGGGAGGCTCAGCACATCCTCGGGGAAGGCCGGCGCCTCGGTCCCGGCATGGCCGACATAGACGGTCTGCGTGCTGCCGTCGATTCCGGAACAGGCGATGCGGGAGGTCTGCTCCATGCGCGGGAAATTCAGCTGCGCGCGGGCGAGCCCGGAGAGGATCGCGCCCTGGTGGAGGCAACGTTCGGCGGAGATGTAATCGACGTCGGGCTCGCTGGCGTAACAGAGGATGCCTGCGAAGCAGGTGGTCAACACTAGGTGGAACATCGCGCGCCACACCTCGGACCTATTGGCTCGACTTGAGTGTGCAACTCACAGATTAAGGAATTGTTGCACCGTCAATAGACTGTAACGCGACTCGCCGAGTCGCGCCCATCGCTTTGAAGTCGTTCGGTGATTTGGATCACACCTGCAGCGGCGCGGGCGCGATCGCAGCATGCGAGCGTGCCGCGTTGGCGAACGAAGCCCGGTCGCGGTGCGTCAGCCTCGACGCTCGCCGCCGAGCATGCCGACGAAGCTCGCCTGCGGCCCCATCGGGCCTTCGGCTACTGCCTGCGTCACCTGCACCATGGTGCCGACCTTCAGCTGATCGAAGCCCTCGTCGGCCATGGCGCTGCGCGTGAAGTGGAGCTCCGGCCCGCCGGCGAGCTCGATGAACCCGTAGCCCTGCTCCGGAAACAGGCGCACCACGCTGCCGGTCTGGCCGACATTCTCGTGATGCTTGACCTCGCCGCGCTGCTTGTCTTTCTGCTCGTCGAGCTGACGCTCGACCGCCTCGAAGGCGCGGTTGATGGCGGCCAGATGGTCGCCCTTCATTGCGCGCTGGGCTTCCGCGTCCTTGGCGACGATGCGCGGGCGCGCCGGCACGTCGACCTCCACCGAGATTCCAATGGGCGGGTTGTGGCCCTCCGCGCTGCGGTGCGGCGCCTCGATCACCACCCGGCAGCCGATGATGTGGGGATGGAACCGCTCCAGGCGGTCCACCCGCTCCTCCACCAGATTTCTGATGAAGTCGGACGGATCCAGGTCGCGAAACGCGATCTCCAGGGGTCTTTGCATGGGACCTCACACTGCGGTAGGAGCGACTGATAGGGCTCAAATCAACAACAGATGCCCGGGCTGCAAGTTCCCCCTTCGCAGCCGCGTGAAGGTCGCGGATCACGCAGCTCTTGGAGCTCGCGCACGATCAGTTCATCCATCGGCATCGTGACCGGCCTCACGGTGACGCGGCTGCTGACCAGGCGGCGTTCGCGCGATGGCTCGTCAGAAGGTGATGGCCGTGCCGAGCCCGATCTCGAGCGATTGGTAGTCGTCCACGCCGTCGGCGCTCTCCGGATCGGTGTCGATCCAGGTGTATGCGATCTCGGCATCGAGATCGATGCCCGGGCCCAGGGGATAGATCGCGGTCACGAGGGCGCGGTCCATGGTGAAGTCGTCGTTGCCGCCGCCGGCGCGATCGACCTCGGTGCTTTGGTGCGAATATTGCGCGCCAAGGATGAAGTCGTCGAAGTCGTACGCCAGTCCGCCGCCGGCGACCCATCCATCGGCATCGTCGCCGCCTTTGAACGACAGCAGGTTGTCGTAATATTCGAACACGCCGCCGATCGAGAACGCGCCGAAGGTGAAGTTGAGGCCGCCTTGATAGAAGGTCTGCTCGCGCTGGTCGTCGCCGGGCTGCTGTTCGACATGCCCCTCGAACGAGGCGCCGAGCCCGGCCGTCAGGCCCCAGGTCTCGCGTACCAGCTCGTAGGTCCCATAGACCGAGACATTGTGGCGCGATTCCGCATCGGAGTTCGTCGGCATGCCGAGATGCGCGCCCACGCCGTCGCCGTGCCGTTCATCGCCGCCGTTCGGGGTATAGGACAGGCGCAGCTGGAACCCGCCGAACACCGGCGTCATGTAGACGATCTTCTGCGCATCCTCGCGGTCATCGACGCCGATGCAGACCGCGTTCGAGGTGAGAGCCGGAAAGCCCGGCGCGAAGGGCGAGACGTTGGCGGCCCATTGATTGGGCGAGAAGGCGGAGAAGTTGTCGGTGCCGCCCGGCGGCAGAATGCAGGCCCCGACCAGCGCCTCGTCGGTGGAGCCGATGCGCACCTCGCCGAAGCCGCCCATGAAGTGGATCCAGGCCTCGTCGATCTGGTCGCCGGCATTGTCTTCGCCTTCGAGCTCGACCCGCGCTCCAACGGTCAGGCCGTTGTCGAGCGTGGTCATGCCCATGAAGAAGATTTCCGCGTCGTTGAACAGGCCGTCGGTGTTGCGCTCGTTGCCGAGCTCGCCTTCCCCGTCGTCGTCGAAGTTCACCATGTAGGCTTCGCGAAAGAAGCCGCCGACCGCGAGCCTGATCGGTTCGGCGGCAGCCGTCGGGTCGGCGGTCACTGCAACGCTGACCAGTGCGGTGGTGGTGCGGAGCAGGCACTTCATCGCGAATCCCCCGGCGACTTTGCCAGTGTCGCATCTTAGAGCAGCGTTGACCTGCTGAGGAGCACGTTACGGTAATGCGATGCGCGAGACCGATGGCGTGCGGGACTTGATCGCTGAGAGAACGGGGCGCCCGGGAAAATTCGAACTCCTAGCCTTCCCAAAATTCCTAAAATATTGATATTGCTTCGAAAAATATTGAAACCCTATGATCGCTGCAGGTGCACGATCGCCTTTTGCATGGCGATGATAAGCGCGTCTCTCTTGGCTGACAGGCCGGCCGGCGTTTCATTGCCGACTTCCTTGGCTACGCCGTCGGAAAGTTTCTTGGCCAGAACCTCGTCCAGGTGAAGAACGCCGAGGTCATCCCACCAGCGATTGAAGCTGGCGGTATAGCGTTCGCAGAACGACGCGATCCCGCCCGGTCCGGCGCCGAGGTGGAACAGCATCGTCGGTCCCATCGCCGCCCACCGCAGTCCAGGCCCCGCCCACACCGCGGTATCCACATCCTTGACGGTGGCTACGCCGGACTTCACCAGATGCAAGGCCTCTCTCCATAGGGCGGCCTGCAGGCGGTTGGCGACGTGACCGGGCACCTCGCGTCGTACTCGAATGGTGATCTTGCCGATATCCGAATAGAACTGCTCCGCCTTCTCGACGACCCCGGCCTCTGTCAGCTCATTGGCGAGAACCTCAACAAGAGGAATCAGGTGCGGAGGATTGAACGGATGCCCAAGGACAAAACGCGACGGCTTCCTCCATCCTGCCTGCATCTCGCTCAGAGTTAGGCCGGAGGCAGACGAAGCGACAATGGCATCGGATTTCAGGGCTGGCTCTATCTCTGCGAACAGAGCTTTCTTGATTTCAATCCGCTCCGGCACATTTTCCTGGACGAAGTCGGCAACCCAGACCGCTTCCGCAGCAGATTTGTGGAAAGTGAGCCGGCCGGGCGCGCCATCTTTGATCAGGCCCAAGTCGCGAAGCGCCGGCCACGCCATCTCAACATAGTCGCGGGTGGATTTCTCGGCGCTCGCCACCGTATCGAAGACGGCCACATTCCGGGCCGACGCCAGGAACAGCGCCGCCCAGCTCATGCCAATGACGCCGGCGCCCAAGACCGCCGTATTCTTGAACTCCGACATCTAGAACAATCCTGGTTGGAGTGGAGAGGCGGCGGTCAGGCCGCCATCGCACGTGAAACACTGTCCCGTCGCGAATTCGGCCTGGTCGGAAACCAACCAAGCAACCATGTTGGCGATGTCTTCCGGTCGGCCCAGGCGGCGAGCGGCATGACGCGCCAAGGCATCTGCCTTTGCCGCGGATGGGTTCTTGGCCAACGCGAAGGCGTCGTCGGCCATTCCGGTTACGATCCAACCGGGGCTGACCGCGTTGCAGCGGACTTTGGGGCCATGATCAATCGCAATGGAGCGCGTGAGCGAATGAACAAAGGCTTTCGATGCGTTGTAGACCGCCAGCGACGGGTCCGACACGATACCCGAGATCGAGCCGATGTTCACGATGACGCCACTCGATGCTTCCATTTCAGGCAGGACGGCGCGACACATGTTGAACGTGCCGCGGGCATTGACGCCCATGATGAGGTCCCAATCTTCGTCCGTCGTCTTGCTCACCGTCTTTTCAACTTGGACACCCGCATTGTTGACGAGGATCGCCACCCTGCGGAACCGTGCTCGGGCTTCGGCGACGATGCGCTCCGCATCGGCCGACCTGGACACGTCCGCTTGAATCCAGAGTGCTCGGGAATCCAAGTCAGCCGGTCGACTCCCGCGGCCGCACGTGAGCACGTCGATGTTGTCGGCCAGAAAGCGATCGACAATCGCGCGCCCGATACCGCGGCTCCCGCCTGTCACGATCGCTGCTCTCTCTGCCATGGGCGGGATCCTCACGCTCGCCTAAGGTCAAGACGAAACCTTGTCGCCATGGCCTAGAGCCTCATCTGCTGGACCTGGGCAGTTAAAGCGCCATCGAGTACCCATAGCTGCCCGCTGGCGTACCGCGCCTCATCCGACGCAAGCCAGTTGACCAGGTTCGCGACATCATCCGGCGTGCCGTAGCGGCGCATCGGATGCACACCGCGCACGGCGGCTTCCAGCGTCTCGATGTCCCCGGCGTCGCGGAAGAAGTTCTTCAGCATCGGCGTGTCGACGTAGCCCGGACATATGGCGTTCACCCGGATGCCCTCCGGTCCGTGATCGCACGCCATCGCGCGGGTCAGCGCATGGACGGCCCCTTTGGTGGCGCAATAGGCCGCCAGGCCCGGATCAGCGATGAACCCGTCGTACGAGCCAAAGTTGATGATCGAACCGCTGCCCGATTTCCGCAGGAGCGGAAGCGCATATTTCGACGCAAGGAAGGTCCCTGTGACATTGACCGCGAAGATGCGGTTCCAGTCCGCGAGGCTGGTTTGCTCGATCGTCTTTTCGATCTCGATGCCGGCGGCGTTGACGAGAATATCAAGCTTGCCGCACTCCTGGTCCACGCGCGCCATGGTCGCGCGTGCTTCTTCTTCCGAGGTGACATCGAGCCTGACGAAGCGGCTGCCATCCGCGGCATCCGACAGTGTTCCCTCCTTCGTCAGATCCGCCGCGAAGACCGTTGCGCCTTCACGCAGGAACCGCGCGCAGATCGCTCGGCCGATCCCGCCGCGCCCACCGGTTACGAGCGCAATCTTTCCCGACAACATGTGGCTCAAAGCCTTGTCCCTCGCCCTGACTTGGACTGCCTAGTTGGCCGCGCGTGCATAGGCATCGAGAACGAGACCGTGAAAATGATGCAGCGCATGCTCGGATTTTCCTGATCCGCTTGGATCGTACACAATCCGCCCCTGCTGGAATGCCGGCGTGGTCATGCCGCGCTGGACGCTCTCCACAAGCGCGATGTCCTCGACCTGAAGCACCGTATCGAGATAGTGAATGGCGGCCTTCTCGGTTTCGTCCGGTTCCGGCGTCTCCAGGAAGAAGTCGTAGGTCTCAAGGGTCCGGTCCGGTCCCATCGGGATGATGTTGAGCACGATCATCGAGCTGCGACCCGGATAGCGCATCACGCATGTCGTCGGCCAGAGCCACCAGACCGCGTGCGTTCGTACTTTTGCCTTCGACGTGTCATAGGCTGAATTCGGCTGCTGTCCCGCCTCCGCCATATGGCTGGAATAGATGCCGTACGTGGTTACCTTGTATGTCTTCATGTCTACGAGCGTGCAGAAGTCCTTGTGCGAAACCGGGCAGTGGTAGCACTCGAGGAAATTGTCGACGACGTTCTTCCAGTTCGACTTGATGTCGTACGTCAGCCGGTGACCGAAGGTCAGCGACTCGACATCAGGCGCCCAATGCCGAATCTCCTTCTCGAGATCGCCGGAGAGCTTGCCGAGCGTCTCCGACTTGGCATCCAGGTTCACGTAGACGAAGCCGCAGAATTCCTCGACTTGGACCGGCTCGAGCCAGATGGCCTTTGGATCAAAATTCTGGAGATGCTGCGTGTGGGGCGCGCCCACCAGCTGGCCGTCCAGCTTGTAGGTCCACGCGTGGTACGGACACGTGATCCGCGCCGCCTTGCCCTCTCCCGTCAGGAGCTTGTGCGCACGATGTTTGCAGACATTGTAGAACGCTCGCAGGGTGCCTTCCCGATCCCTGACGACCACGATGGGTTTGCCCGCGATCTCGATCGTCACGAAGGAGCCCGGCTCGCGCAGCTTTTCGGCATGGCATACCCATTGCCATGCCTTGGAGATAATCTCCTGCAGGTCGACTTGGTACCACTGCGGATCGGTGTAGGCGTCGGCGCGGAGTGAAAGCGATTGGCTGGGGTCCGAATGATAGCCGCTCTTGATGGCCGCAAATTGTTGCTTGGTTGGATACTCGCCCATTGCAACCTCCTCCCCGGACACGCGGCATCTGCGCTGCCGGAAGGATCACTCTGTGGACCGCCCTAGACTATGCGTGCTTGGCCGCCAATATGACATATTTCGCCATGCGCTAAATGGCGGCTTAGTGCTCGCTCAGACGCTTCTTCCGGTGCATCGGCCAGGCGCGGAACTCGAACGGCACTCTTCCCTCGACGCGATCCGTTCTGGGCGCAAGACCAAAGCGTTCCCGGTACGCCCGGCTGAAATGCGCTTGGCTGGAGAAGCCGGAAGCGACCGCAATCTCCGACAGCCGCATGTCGGTTTGCGTGACAAGGCCGCGCGCCCGATCGAGACGGATGTCGCGGTAATAAAGCACAGGACTCTTCTTCACGAACTGCGCAAACAGCCGATCGAGCTGTCGCTGCGATAGTCGAATGCGCTGGCATATCTGGGGAATGGTCAATGCATCCTCCAGATTGTCTTCCATGAGCTTGATCGCCTGTTTCAAGACGCTTGGCGCCGTACTGCCCAACGGCTCCACGGAACTCGGGTTCTGCGATGTTCCCTGGGAGCGCAGGGTCTGATGGAAGAGATAGCGTGCCGCGGCATTGGCGAGCGAATCTCCGTGCATGCTTCGTATGACATGGAGGGCAAAATCCGTCGTGGCGGTGCCACCGCAACAGGTGATGCGGTTGCCGTCGTAGACGAACAGATCCTCGCTCGTCTCGGTGTCGACGTAGAGCTCCCTCAATGAGTCGATGTGCTCATAGTGGGTGGTTGCTCGCTTACCCTTCAGAAGCCCTGCTTCGGCCAGGATGAAGGCGCCGGTATCGATGGCGCCCAACGTGACGCCGGTACGCGCCCACCGAAGCAACGCGCTGTGGAGCGGCGCGCTGTTGTATGTTTCCGGAGCCCAGCTCGATGAGACGATCACCATGTCCTGAGGCTGAGTCCGCACTTCGCGAAGAGCCCTGGTGCGGACGCTGATGCCATTGCTGGCGATGATTTCACCCCCGGCGGCCGAAGCAAGATCCCATCGAAAGAGTATGCTGCCGTCGAGATAGTTCGACGCACGGAAGGGATCCAGGAAGCCCACGGTGGCAGCCAGATTGAAGTTCGGCGTGACGATCACCAGCAGCCCAAAGGCCGCTTTGGCGTCTACTTTCATGGCCAAAAATCATTATTTAATGTCGTAAAATGCTAAAATCGATGGTGTACGTGTGCAAGAGTTTTTTGGTCCCGCTATGAGTCGCGAGACCTCAGGGAGGGCACGATCATGTCGCTCGCGCGTTTCAGCCTCGACGGCAAGGTAGCCCTCGTCACCGGCTCCGGCCGGGGCCTGGGCCGCGCGATCGCCAAGGGCGTCGCCGACGCCGGCGCCGCGGTCGTCACCACATCGCGCACCGCAGCTGAGGCTGAGTCAGCGGCGACGGAGATTCGCGGCGACGGAGGGCGCGCCATCTCGATGGCGGCGGACGTCTCCGACCCGGCAGCCTGCACCGCCCTGGTGGAACGCACCGTCGCCGAGTTCGGGCGCATCGACGTCCTGATCTGCAACGCCGGCATCATCTTGCCGGCCCTTGCGGAGGACGCGACGCAGCAGGAACTGGACCAGACTCTGCGCATCAATGTCGGCGGTTATCTCTACTGTGCACAAGCGGCGGAGCGGCACATGACGCCGCAGGGCGGCGGTTCGATCGTCATGACCTCATCGAACGCCAGCCTGGTCGCGTTCCCGGAGCTGCTGACCTACAACATCTCGAAAAGCGGCGTCGATATGATGGTGCGCACCCTGGCGGTGGAGTGGGGCGAGCGCAACATCCGCGTCAATGCGTTCAACCCCGGCTATATGGACCACATCATGTCGCGCTCGGAGGGATACGAGCGCAATCCGGCGGTCGAGGAGATGATCCGGCGCAACACGCCGATGCGCCGCCGCGGGCGCGTCGAAGAAGTGGTCAGCGTCGCCATCTTCCTTGCCTCCGACGCCTCGTCCTTCATCACGGGAACCGTGCTGCCGGTCGATGGCGGCTGGTGCGCATTGTAGCAGGCTCCTGCATGACGCAATCGGTGACCTCGCCGACGCAAACCCGGGTCGCATCGATCGCGGTCGCACTCTGCGGCGCGGTGTGGGGCGTCTATTGGCTGCCGCTGCGCCATCTGCACGAACTCGGGCTCTACAGCGCTTGGGCGACTACCGCATTCTTCGTCGCTGCGCTGCCGCCGGCGTTGCTGCTGGGGTTCCTGGCGCGGCGCGAGATCGCGGCGCAGGTCCGCACGTTCCTTTGGCTCGCCTTGCTCAACGGGCTGGTCTTCAACCTGTATTCCAACGCCTATGCAGGCACGAGCGTCTTCAACGTCCTGTTCCTGTTCTACCTCTCGCCGATCTGGAGCATCCTGATCGCGCGTTTCTGGTTCGGAGAGCGGATCGGCCTGGCGCGGATCGCCTGCGTGGCCGCCGGCCTCGGCGGCTTGGTGCTGATGCTGAGCAAAGATGGCGATTGGCCCCTGCCGCGGAACCTCGCGGACTGGATGGCCATTGCGTCCGGAATCCTATGGGCGATCGTCGCCATCCGCGTCCGCAAGAGCGCGAAAGTCGGCGCCGCCACCATTTCGGTGGCCTTTTTCCTGGGCGGCCTAGTGCTGGCCGTTCCGTTCGCTTTGGTGCTGAGCAGCGATCAGATACCCACGCCGCAGGCCATCGGCGCCGCCTGGCCGCTGGTGGCGGCGATCGCCTGGCTGGCCTGGCTGCCCTCGCAGTTCCTGCTGTTCTGGGGCGTCCGCCGCATCAGCCCGGTGCGGACCGGCATCCTGCTGATGACCGAGTTGGTGAGCGGCGTCGCCACCGCGGCGTGGCTGAGCGGCGACCCCATCTCTTGGCAGCAGGCGGTGGGCGGGGCGCTGATTCTGGCGGCGGGATTGGGAGATGTGCTGACCAGCCGTGAGCGCCCCGCTCCGGCGGCGGTACCGCTCGCGGTCGTGCAGGAATGAAGTCGTGAACGAGAGGCCAATGTCGAATTTGTCATGCGCCGGGCCATGAAACCGATGGACAAGCCCGCCCGGCAACCAGCTACTCTGATGACAAGTCGGAATACCGGCATCCAACGAAAGCAAACAGGGAGACGATGACATGGTGAAGTGGCACATGAGCTGCCTGATCTCAGGCATGCTGGCAGCATCGCTGTTCGCGGCTGAAGCCTCCGCCGCCGAGCTCGGCGCGAAAGACGAGACCATCAAGCTGGCGATCAATGAATGGACCGGCCAGCATGTGACGACGCACATCGCCGGCCAGCTTCTGGAGAAGCTCGGCTACAAGGTCGAGTACCTCACCGCCGGCAACTATCCGCAGTTCGAGGGTCTGTCCGACGGCTCGATCAGCGCAAGCTTGGAAGTCTGGATGAACAATGTCGGCGATATTTTCCCGAAGGCGCTGGAAGCCGGGAAGATCGTCGATATCGGGCAGCTCAACCTGCAGACCAAGGAAGGTTGGGTCTATCCCAAGTACATGACCGAAGTGTGCCCGGGCCTTCCGGACTGGAGCGCGCTCACCAAGCCCGACTGCCTCAAGGCGCTGGCAACGCCGGAGACGTTCCCCAACGGCCGCCTGCTCGACTATCCCGCCGATTGGGGTTCGCGCGCGGCCACCATCGCCGCCGACAACAACATGCAGCTGACGGCGGTACCGGCCGGCTCCGAAGGTGCGCTGGTGGCAGAGCTGGAATCCGCCGCCGCCGCCAAGAAGCCGCTGCTCATGATGTTCTGGGGGCCGCATTACGCGCTGGCCTCAGTCGACGTCGACTGGGTGAAGATGCCGCCCTGCAAGACGCAGGAGAACGAGCACTGCATCAATCCGCCGGAGGTCCATAAGGTTCTGTGGAAAGAGTTCGAAGGCAAGTGGCCCGCCGCCTATGCGTTCCTGCAGAAGTTCGAGATGGACGCCTCCGAGCAGCAGAAGATGATGCTGGCGATCGACAAGAACGGCGAGGATATCGACGCCGTCACCAAGGCCTGGATCGACGCCAATCAGGCGACCTGGGAGCCGTGGATCAAGGCCGCCGGTTCCTGATCCGGACGGCTGGACTGGACATGCCGCGCTCGACGCTGTTCCATGCCGGAACGGCGTCGAGCCGTTTCTGGAGCTCGTTGCAATGACCGAGTCCGCGCCGCAGCGCCCCGTCAAGCTTGCGTGCCGCGGCCTTTGGAAAGCCTATGGTCAGCACGCCGGCCGCCTTGCGCGCAATGAAGGCATGTTCGCCGGCGGCCGCGAGGACGCATGCGAAAAGCTGCGCGCCGCGGGCCATATCCCCGCGGTGATCGACGCGAACTTCGCGGTCCATAACGGCGAAATCTTCGTGATCATGGGCCTCTCCGGCTCTGGCAAGTCGACACTCGTGCGCTGCCTGTCGCGCCTGATCGAGCCCAGCGCCGGCCAGGTCCTGCTCGACGGCGAGGACCTGCTGGCGGCGAGCCCGCAGCGCCTGATCGCGCTGCGGCGGCGCGAGATGGGCATGGTGTTCCAGCATTTCGGATTGCTGCCGCATCTCAGCGTGCTCGACAACGTGGCCTTCCCGCTCCGCGTGCAAGGCCGACCGGCGGAGGAGCGCCACGCCCGCGCGCGCGAGATGATCGCGCTGGTCGGGCTGGAGGGCCGCGAGCGTGCTTTTCCGAACCAGCTCTCCGGCGGCCAGCAGCAGCGCGTCGGCCTCGCCCGCTCGCTCGCCGTCGGTCCGGCGCTGTGGTTCCTCGATGAGCCGTTCTCCGCGCTCGATCCGCTGATCCGCCGGCAGATGCAGGATGAGTTCCTGCGCCTGCAGCGGATGCTGGGCAAGACCATCGTCTTCATCACCCACGACATGCAGGAGGCGTTCCGCCTCGCCGACCGCATCGCCATCATGCGCCAGGGCGAGATCATCCAGATCGGCCGCCCGGCGGACATCGTGCGCGAGCCGGCCGATGATTATGTCGCGCGCTTTGTCGAGGATATCCCCCTGGTGCGCGTGATGCTGGCCAAGGACATCATGCAGCCGGTGAATGGCACGAGCCTCTCCGCTGCCGAGACGGTGGAGCCGACTACGACGGTCGAGAACCTGCTCGCGCGCCTGGCCGGCGGCGCCAGCGGGTTCCGCGTGGTCGACGGCGACGCTGCGCTGGGTGCGATCGACGCGGCCGCCGTGCTGTCGATCGTCGACCGGGACCGGCAGAGGCGGCGATGACGGCGCTGGCCGGCGATCTATCGCGGCGCCAGCGCGTCGACCCGGGCTTCGGCGTGTGGCTGCCGGTGCTGCTGTTCGTTGCTGCCTGCCTCGCGCTGCGCGGCAGCGCGCCGTGGATGTCGCTGTATCCGCCGGACTGGGTGCTGCCAATCGCGCCCGCCGTCGACGCCGTCAGCACCGCGATCACCGTGTTCGTCAAACCGGCGTTCCGCGGCATCGCCTGGCTGCTGAACTGGCCGATGCTCGGCGTCCAGGCCGTGCTGCAATGGATTCCCTGGCCGATCATGCTGGTGCTGATCGGCGTGACGGCCTTGCGCGCCGGCGGCCGCGGGCTCGCCTGGTTCGCGCTCGGCGCGCTTCTCTACATCCTCATCGCCGGCTATTGGCACCAGAGCATGAACACCCTAGCACTGGTGCTGCTGGCGGTACCGATGTCCGTCGCCGCCGGATTCGCGCTCGGTGTCGTCGCTCATCGGGTGCCCCGGCTGCGCGGGACGATCGACGTCGCGTTGGACGTCATGCAGACCATGCCGGCCTTCGCCTATCTGATCCCGCTGCTGCTGCTGTTCGGGTTCGGACCGGTGGTCGGGCTGATCGCCAGCGCGATCTATGCAATCCCGCCGATGGTGCGCAACACGTTGCTCGGGCTGGAGCGCGTGCCGAGCGACATCAAGGAATCCGGCCTGATGAGCGGCTGCACGTCGCGCCAGGGATTCTGGCTGGTCGAGGTGCCGACCGCCATGCCGCAGATGCTGGTCGGTATCAACCAGAGCACCATGGCCGCCTTCAGCATCGTCATCATCGCCTCGATCATCGGCGGGTTCGACGATATCGGCTGGGAAGTGCTCTCTTCGATGCGCAAGGCCGCCTTCGGACAAAGCCTGCTGTCCGGCCTGGTCATCGCCCTGCTGGCGATGGTGATGGACCGTATCACCCTCGGCTTCGCCAGCAGCCGCGCCGCCAACCGCCCCGACTGGCTGACCTGGCGGCGGTTCTGGGGCATCGTCGCAGCGCTGGCGATCGCGGCGGCCTTCATGCACATGACGAGCCTCGCCAGCATGCTGCCGCTGAGCGAAGGGCGCGGCCTCATCAACGCCGAAGCGCTCAACAAGTGGGTGCTTGGCCTGGTCGCGGCTTACGCCGATCCGCTCGAGACCTTCAAGAACAACGTGCTCTATTTCTTCATCCTGCCGCTGCGCATCGGCATGCTGAACGCCGTGGCACCGATGTCCTGGGGCATCGAGTTGACGCCTACGGTGATTGCGATCTATGTCGCAATCATTGCGCTGATCGCGACAGCGCTGACACGCAGTGTGGGCTGGCGCGCCGGCCTCGCCGCGATCGTCGCTGGCCTGCTCTTCTTCTTCGGCTTCTCGAACTTCCCGTGGCCCGCTTTCATCGCGCTGGTGGTGGTGCTGGCCTGGCGCTGCGCCGGCGCCGGGGTCGCGCTGTTCGCGCTGCTGAGCTGCCTCTTCATCCTGGTGCTGGGCCTGTGGCAGCCCTTCATGCAGACTGCCTATCTGTGCGGCCTTGCCGTGCTGCTGTGCCTGCTGATCGGCGGGCTGATCGGATTGTGGGCGGCGCACAACGACACGGTGTCCAAGATCGTGCGGCCGATCAACGACACCTTGCAGACCATGCCGCAATTCGTGTTCCTGATTCCTGCGCTGATGTTCTTCAAGGTCGGCGAGCTGACGGCGCTCATCGCCATCATGCTCTATGTCATCGTGCCGCCGATCCGCTATGTCGAGCATGGCATCCGCCATGTGCGGGTCGATTGCATCGAAGCCGGTCAGCAATGCGGCTGCACGCCGCTGCAACTGCTGTTCCAGGTGAAGCTGCCGCTGGCCTTGCCGGTGGTGATGCTCGGCCTCAACCAGACCATCATGGCGGCCTTGTCGATGGTGGTGATCGCCGCCATGGTCGGAACCAAGGATCTGGGCCAGCAGGTCTATATCGCGCTGGGCAAGGCGAATGCCGGGCTCGGCCTCACTTCGGGCCTGGCGATCGCGCTGGTCGCGATGATGGCGGATCGCATCATCCGTGGCTGGGCCGCCCGCCAGCAAGCCCGCGAAACCTGGCCGGTCTAGCGCCATGGCGCGGATGAAGCTCTATGTGCTCGATCTCGGCCGCCTGCGCATGCAGTCCAAAGTGCTGATCGGCCACGGGCCGTCGCCGTTTCCCGAGATCCTCGAGGCGCCGGTCTCCGCATATTGCATCGATCATCCCGACGGCCGCGTGCTGTTCGACGCCGGATGCCACCCTGACGCAATGGGGCCGAATGGACGCTGGCCGCCAGAGTTCCAGAGCGACTTCACGCATCTTGGCGGTGAGGAATGTGCTCTGCCGCATCGACTTGAACAGCTCGGGCTCGGCGCCAACGACTTCCGATATGTCGTGCTGTCGCACATGCACGCGGACCACGCCGGCTGTGTCGAGTTCTTCCGCAAGTCCCAGCTGATCGTTCACGCTGACGAGTTGGCCGCCGTCATCGCCGCCCACGCGGCAAACGACGATACCAACTATGCGTGGCGGGACACCGATGCATGGGTCCGCGCCGACCTGGCGTGGCGACCGGTTTCCAGCAGTGAGGGCGATCTGGCGCTTCATGACGAGGTTCAGATCCTCAATTTCGGCCGCGGCCATTCCTTTGGAATGCTGGGTCTCTCTGTGCGCCTGCCGGCCAGCGGCGACATTGTGCTCGTCTCGGACGCCGCATATTGCGCCGAGAATCTTCATCAACCGCCTTTGATGCCGGGATTCTTTGAGGACGAATCAGGTTTCAGAAACACCCTGGACCGCATAAGGCAGCGACGCGATCTCGATGCGGATGTCTGGTTTGGTCACGATCCTCGTCAGTTCGCAATGCTGCGAAAATCCACGGACGGCGGATACGAGTGACGTGGTGTCTACCTTGTGCCAAGAACGGATATCGATCAGCCGAGCCTGTAGACAAGCGTGACGTTGCGAAAGGCATCGAACTGCGACTACACTAAGGCAGTAAAGTCGGACAGATCGACTGTCTAGGCCTCTGCATCTTGCAGAGTTTCTCGCAGACCTCGGGGGATCGCATGGGACTCAAGAGTTTGGGGACGTTTCAGGCTTTTCTCGCAGTGTTGCTTCTGGCGGCCTGTGCATCGCCTCCCGAGCGGACACTCTCTTTGCATGCACCGTTGTACGCGGCTCTCCCGAATGGGTACCAACCGCTGGATCCGACCCAACCGTCGAGCATGTATGCCGACGTAGCGGCGATTCCTGGCGACAATTACATACGCTACCTTGAGCGCAAGAGCGGCCACGCGTTGAACCTTCTTTCCATCTCCGGCGGAGGTCAGAACGGTGCCTTCGGCGCTGGCTTTCTCGTCGGCTGGCGCGAGAGCGGCCGGCGGCCGCAGTTCGATCTCGTCGGCGGTGTCAGCACCGGTGCGTTGTTGGCCACCCACGCGTTTCTCGGCACCCCGGCCGACGACGCGATACTGGAAGAGATGTACACGCAGATCACCAGCGCCGACATCTACATGAACAGAGGGATGTTCAGCCTCCTGTCCGCTGACTCACTGAAGGACACGACACCTCTGCGCGCAATGATCGCCAAATACGTGACTGCGGAGACTTTGAAGCGCGTGGCTGCGGCATACGATGAGAATCGTATATTGGCTGTGGGCACAACGAACATCGACTACGCCCAGACCTGGGTCTGGAATATGACGTTGATCGCGAAGGCGGGGGAGTTGGAGCTCTATCGCGATGTATTACTGGCCTCTGCCTCGTTCCCCATCGTCTTTCCGCCGGTTGAAATAGATGGCCATTTGTTCGTCGACGGGGCTGCCCGTTCGAACCTGGTGATTCCAGGAGTGGGAGGCCAGCAGAAGCCCAATCCTCCGCTATATGGTGCTGGCAATCTGTACCTGATCGATAACGGCAAGGTAACGCAGCCGCCGCAGGCCTTGATCAGGGCGCTTGGCCCAGTCGCGGCGACAACGATCAGTGTGATGATGGAACAATCCATGCAAACAGCTCTGACCAGGTCTTATTTCGGGACGAGGATGCTGGGTTACACCTTCAATATGGTTGGGATTCCGGACGACGTGAATGTCGGCAATGACCCACTGGCATTCGATCCAGTCCAGATGCGCGCGGCGTTCGATGCGGGGCGCGCCCTCGGGGCGCAGGACGATCCATGGCAGAACATGCCACCTAGCTCAGGCGATATGCCCGCGTGGGCTCTTGAGTTGATGAAGCCCTGAAGCCGACCCTCGACTCTTGTTCGAGTTTGTCCGCTATGTGCCACTAGCAGACATTGAGCTGCCGTTCCGTCCAAGCTGCCGTACGATCCCACGCGCCAAAGGCAGGCCGTTTGGACACTGCATCTTCAAGAAGGCATGCTATCCGAGCTAAACTGAGGCTCACGACTGTCTGAAGTTTAGTTCATGAGAAATGCTGCTGCCGTCCGCATTGCGTTTTGTCTAATCCGGTTGACGGGGTGCTCGTGTTGGAAATTGCAGCGACGAAACACTTCTGTCATCGACCGCGGAAAGCAATCGACTACGTTCCAGAGACTAACTTCAGTCCGATAATGCCGAGGAGGATGAGGGCAAGGCAGATCAGCCGGAGCGGCGCCGCAGATTCCCCCAAGAAGATCATTCCCAGAATAGCGACCCCCGCTCCTCCAATGCCTGTCCACACGGCATACCCGGTGCCCACAGGCAAGGACTTCAATGAAAGCGAAAGCAGGACCACGCTGGAGATACCGGTCGCGACGGTAATCACAGCGGGGATCAATCGGGTGAAGCCGTAAGACGCCTTCATGGCAAATGCAAAGGCGATCTCGAGTGCGCCGGCAAGAAGAAGCAAAGTCCAAGCCACTTTAGAGGTTCTCCATTTATTTGTTTGAAGACGAAACCAGCATCGCTGGCGTCTGCTGAGAACCGTCAGGCCGCAGCTGCGGCGGCGGCCGCCGCCGGGGTAGATCGGAAGGCGACGCCAAACCGATTGAAGGCATTCATCAGGCCGATCGCGTAGGTGAGGTCCGCGAGCTCCTGATCGCTGAACTCGGCGGCTGCGGCTGCGTAGTCGTCCTCGGGCACGCCGGTCTCGGCCACCCGCGTTACAGATTCGGCCCAGCGGAAAGCTTCACGCTCGCGACTGCTGAAAACCGGGCCCGCATCCCGCCAGACCGATACCAGTACGAGCTTATCGACACTCACCCCGGACTTAAGAAGATCGCGGGTGTGCATATCGATGCAAAACGCGCAGCCATTGATCTGCGAAACGCGCAGATAGACGAGATTGACCAGCTCAGGCGCGAGGCCGGATTTCTGAACGTGAACGTACACGCCGCCGAAAGCCCTGTAGCCACCGGGCGAAGCTTTGGCGTAGTCGATGCGGTTGGTCATGAGGAGGGTCCATTTGCTAGAAAAAGGTACCCCCAATAGGTGATGGCTTCCGCGCGATATGGCAGAGCCAAGATTGCCCTGAAGTGCTAGGCCATCACTTTCAGGATCCGCCGGCCGAGTGCCTCGGCGGCGCGCTGCGATCCGATATTCGTGAAATTGACGAGAATCGCGGGACCTTCATCGCTCCGATCGGTCCAGTCGGATAAGGCCTCGCCATACAGGCCATCTTCCAGCATGCGCGCCACAAGTCGCCGGTCCGATCGTTGCGCTTTCAACCGAAGGATCAAATGCATTCCTCCGGGCTGCAGATCGATGCTCACATGCTTGTTGAGCACGCTTGTCAGTCCAGCCGTCGCCAATTCCCTGCGCTCTCCATAGAGCTTGCGCATTCTCTGGATGTGACGCGCGAAGTATCCCTCCTTGATAAAGGTCGTGACAATCGTCTGTGTCAGCTGAGGGCTACCAGGACCCCAAGCCTGGTTGACCTCTTCGAACCGTTCGACCTCGGTCTCGGGAACGACTAGGTAGGCAAGCCGCAGGGCCGGAAAAAGCACTTTGCTGAAGGTGCCGGAATAAAGGACGCGTCCCTCGCGATCCAGACTCTTCAACGCGGGTAGTGGCCGGCCGACATAGCGATACTCGCCGTCGTAGTCGTCCTCAAGGATCCAAGCTTTGTTCTTCGCGGCCCAGTCCAAGAGTGCCATGCGCCGGGGCAACGCCAAAGAGACACCCAGCGGGCTTTGATGCGCGGGGGTCACCACGGCCGCCCGGGCCCGAGGAGCCGCCTTGACGCCCAAATCTGTGACCATTCCCTCCTGGTCCACCGGCACCGACACCACCGACATACCCATCCTCTTGAGGAGTTCGCGCGTCGGCGGATATCCGGGATCTTCGACCCAGACGCGATCACCTGCGTTCAGAAGTGCCCGGACGATCATCTGCACTGTGTGCCGATAGCCCGATGTGATGAAAACCTGGGCTGGGGCGCAGTTGACGCCTCTGGCGACTTGAAGATAGGCCGCGATCTCCGCGCGGAGATCCGGAAGGCCGTAGACGGAAGGATGCGCCATGTCAGCCGGCTGCATGGCGCGTGCGCAACGTGCGCCGAGACGTGCCCAGATCTTCCGAGGAAACAGGTCCAAGGCCGGCAGTCCCATCTGGAAGGGGAGGATCGTTTCAGGGCGGAAGCTCAAAGTTGGAACGAACGTTTTCGACCGAGGAACGGGGCTTGCGACCTGCGGTCGAATAAGGCCCGGCGCCACGATTGTTCCCGCTTGGCCGCGTGACTCTATATAGCCTTCGGCCTGTAGCAGGGAATAAGCCGCATCGATCGTGCCCCTCGCTAACCCCAATTCATCGATCAGCGCGCGAGCCGAGGGAATTCGGTCTCCAGGCTTCAGCGAACCGGCGGCAATAGCGCTCCGGATTCGATCGTAGATCTGACGGTAGTAGGGCTCTTCAGACCGCCGATCCAGTTGGGGGATACTTCCCTTCCTTGCAACGCTCATGAATTTGCCGTTTCCGCAGCAGGTTCCAGTGCGAGTATACTATGCTGGCATCCCTTCGCCGGCGAAGAAAGCGCACCGGATAGCGCCTTCCGGCGCTTGCGACGGTGCGGCTATGCCTCCCGCCAGCATCTGTGTCAGCAAGAACCCCCGGCGGTGTGCGAGATCCCCCATTTCATGATGCCTTACCGCCCCCGATGGCTGGTGAGCTGTTCCTCGATGAAGGGCGCCACCGGATCGCTTGCTGGGAACGTCAGCTTGAGGCCATCGTCGAGCAATTCGCCGAGGCGCCGTTGCTTGGCCAATTCATCGGGGCTCGGCGACGAGAGCGAAGAGAAGTGCGCTTCCAACTTACGCTCCGTCTCAGCGCGGATGACAGCCACGGTTTCGGGGCTGAGTGCCGTTCCTTCAATGGAAAAGAACGTGACATCGCAAAGGCCGATCATGCCGAGGACGGCGTTCAGATAAGGCGTCAGAAAATCAGGTTGACGCGCGGGTCCGCTCGAGTACCGCCCGCCCGAAGCGACGGCGACAAATACCGGCCGATCGCGAAGCGAGGCGACCTTTCCTTGCCTGCCGATCGTGAAGGTCCGGCGAACCCGGGCCACGTGATCGATCCAGGCTTTCAGCGTGGAAGGTACGGTGAAGTTGTGCATCGGCGTTCCGATGACGACATAGTCCGCGATCTCGAGCTCTTGAACGAGTTCTTCTGATAAAGAGAAAGAACCTTCCAGGCGCTTTTCTGCGGACGACGCTTCTGCAGCCCCGAGCGCAGCCGCGTACTCCGCGTCGATATGCGGGATGGTGCCGGAGCCGAGGAATCTACCGGTGATCGTCGCGGTCGGCTCGCGCTTGAGCAGCAAGGCGACAATCCGCTCGGAAAGCTTGTAGCTTTCGGACCTTGGGCCGACGGGACTGCAGTTTATATGGAGAATATTGGCCATAGCGATCGACCGTTCGATGGTTTTACGGGAAAATTCAGCCGTGCCAGTGCGAGCCGCGGATGACGGCGCAGAAGTTGCCGCGCTCGAACTTCGGATCCTTGTCGACCAGGACGTCGGCCTTCACATTGCCGAAGGTTGTCTGTGGCTTGTGTTTGATGCCGTCATAGAAAGCCCGGATAATGTCCTCTTTGAAGCGCGGCGGGCGCGGAAAGGCCCTCGTCACCGCCTCCCGTTGCGGATCCGTGAAGGACTCGTAGCCAATGCCCAGCACGTCCATCTCGACGCCGGCGGTCAGCAGGGCGACCGTCGGGTGCATGAACTCGGGAATGCCTGGCGTCGTGTGCAGGGCGATCGAGGTCCAGACGTCGTCGACGTCGCTACTGTTTATGAACCGGGCTTTCAGAAAGGTGCGGGCGGCGTTCGCCCCATCGACCTCGAATCGCTTGTCCGTGCTGCTATGCGCCTCGGTGAGACCCATGTCGTGGAACATCGCAGCTGCGTAGAGCAGTTCCGGGTCGTAGCACAATCCACGCCGCTCGCCCGTCAGCGCTGCAAACAGATAGACGCGGCTGGAATGGTTGAAGAGCAACTCGGATTCAGCATCGCGAACGAACTCGGCGATCTCTTTGGCGAGCTTGCTGTCCGGGATGCTTGCTGAAGCGTGGCGGGTCATGGCTCATCCTTTCTCTGGATCTCTATTCGGCGGCGGCAGGCGCGGTGAATGACAGCGGTTTCCCGTCTGGCTGACCGGCATGTTCGATCGAAATCACGCTCTCAAGAGGAACGGCCTCGCCACCAGTCTCGCGGACATGCGTGAAGGGCGTTCGATCGATCACCAGGCTGAGGACGTCAGGACGGCTGTAGTGCCCACGCGAATCCATCAACCGTTTGCGCCTCGCGATCACCGACAGATCCAGGTCGGCGACGACCGCGCCTTCGCCGATACGCAGTGGGTCCGCCAGCAATTCGCCCTGCGGGGAGACGATCGCGGTGAAGCACCCACCCGAAATCGGGCCGATCGGGCATCCAGTATCCCTCATGATCTGCGCCTGTTGCTCGGGGGTGAGCCATCCGGTGGCGTTGACCACAAAACAGGCGGACTCCAACGCGTGCTGGCGGATGTTGACTTCGGTCTGACCGGCGAAAAGATCTCCGCCAAATGAGCCCGGATACATCGCCGCATGGATCTGCTCGCCATCCGCCATCAAGGCGTAGCGCGCGAGTGGAAGGTAATGCTCCCAGCAGGCCAGCTGGCCGATGCGGCCGACCGCGCTGTCCGCGGCGCGGAGACCCGTTCCGTCGCCTTGGCCCCAGACCATGCGCTCATGGTGCGTAGGGGTCAATTTGCGGCGTCGTTGGATCAGGCTACCGTCGGCGTCGAACAGAAGCTGCGTGTTGTAGAGCGTACCGCCGTCGCGCTCGCTTACGCCGATGGCGACCACCATTCCGGCCTGTCTGGCAGCGGAGGCGATTGCGTCGGTTGCGTGCGATGGCACGGTCACACCTTGCTCGAGCAGGCGGACATTCTCTGTGCCGTTCTCGAACGGCCGCTGAACGAAGGAGAAGTAAGGATAGTAGGGAACGATCGTCTCCGGGTAGACGGCAAACTGCACGCCCCGGCGGCCGAGCGAGGCGATACTGTCAACGACCTTCTCGATGGTGCCCTCTCGGCTATAGAGCACGGGGCTAATCTGAACGGCGGCCGCCTTGACGATGGTCATGATCGATCCCTTTCTTAGTTTGAGCGGATACGGAGACGGCAAGCCCGGTCAGGAACACTCCCAGCCGTGTGCTAGATCGCCACAAGTTTGGATGGGCGTCGCAGCGCGAGTCAGAAGGTCATGGATCTTGAGATCGAGGTCGCGGGCGACAACCATGACACGACTATCGCCATACTGGCCGAACAGCGTTGACGGGCGGTCATACTCCAACGTCGCCGTGCCGGCGGCATTCTCGTAGAGCATGATCCGGAGCGGTGCGTAAAGTCCGGCGGCCGGCTCGTGTTGCGTCATTTGCGTCGAGATGAGGACGTTTCCGATAACGTACTGGAGGGCTTTGCGCGCACCATTCTGGATCTGGAGCCAATCCCCGTGCGGGGCGACGGAGAACAGCGTCAGCCCCCCGTCGCCTTGAAGCTTCTCGAGCTCGGCCCTGGCGCGCGCGGCTTCGCCGAAATGCAGAAGCACCCGGATCCGGTCATCGAACCGAGGCAGGCAGTCGAGTGCTGCCCGAACCTCATCAAAGCTTCGCGCGGAGTCGATGCGAATGTGGTCGACCGCGATGGTCCGGCAGGAAACGTGCGGCCCTCCCGCAATCGGCGCGGCATCTTGACCATGAGTGCTCATGTCGTCTCGTCCAATCCGCCATTCGTACGGCGTTCGTTGGGTCATTATCGAGCGTATGACCAATTACGTACCCAGTCTTGGCCAACCGGATAGTGCCATGATCCGACTCATGGACTAGGCCATGCATTCCCACGTTGTCCGCTAAGGCTTCAGGCCCAATCTTCCGGTACGCGACTTCAGCAGGTCGTACCCGCCTATGACGTGCTGTTGAAAAACCCGGCCCGGTGAAGCCGGCGCGAGATTCGGAGGACCGATCCAATGACCAGCATTCCGCGTTACGACCCTAAGACGACGGCGATCCTATGCATCGACTTCTACAACGACTTCCTGAGCGCAAACGGCAAGCTGTGGCCTTGGGTTAAGGACATGGCCGAACAGAACGGCTTACTCGATAATCTTCGTACTATTGTGCGCGCTGCACGAGAGGCCGGTATCAGCATTTATCACGTGCCCCATCATCGTTGGGAGCCGGGCGACTTCGTCCGCTGGAAATACCCATCGCCATATCAACTCGCCGCTGGTGAGAGACAGGCCTTCGCAAAAGGAACCTGGGGCGGTAACTTTCATGACGATTTTGAGGTGCAGCCTGGTGACATCGTTGCGACGGAACACTGGGCATCGAGCGGCTTCCCCAATACCGATCTGGATCACCAACTGCGGCGCTTCGGAAAAGAGAAGATCATTCTTCTCGGACTGCTGGCCAACACCTGTTATGAGGCAACCGGCCGAATCGGGATGGAGCTCGGTTATCACGTGACACTTGTGCGAGACGGTACGGCCGCCCGCTCACCTCAGGCGATGCACGCCGCCATAGACATCGACGGACCCACGTACGCCCATGCAATCCTCACGACCGTGGAGTTGATTGCTGCTCTTAGAGGTTAGGGTCGGGAGACAAGCAAGGCGTTCGTTGCATCCGCGAAGGCGAGAGCTAGGCGGCCCGTCGGCTCAATGAGCCCCGCCACCAAGTGGCGATAATCGGCGTTTGGCACCGAGCCGCCGCGATACCGCAACTACCGTCCCACCTTCGCCGCTGCTCTGCCGAGGAGTAGAGCGCGATCGGCGTTGAACAGCGCGGCGATCGCTTCCGCCGTCTTGCGCACGCGCGGCGCACGCGCGATGTCCTGGTGCAGGAACAGGCGGTAGACGTGCTCCATTTCCGGAATGACGGGAGAGATTCGGGTCAGGCGCTCGCTGGCGTCGCCCACAAAACACGGCAGCATCCCTACGCCCGCGCCGCCCTCCAATGCGCCCAGCAAGGTAGCGGTTGTGGTGGTACGCAGCACCTGTACCTTCGGCCCGATCTTGCCGGACAACCAGTTCTCCCGCTTGCCGTCCGGTGCACGCTCCAGATCGACGATCACCCAGTCGCAGAGGGTAAACCTCTTGTCGGTCACCGCGGCTGGGTGGGCCTTCACATAGTTGTGCGCGCCATAGATCGCGTAATTGGAGCGGCACACGACGCGGGACTTCAGGCCCGGCTCCTCCGGCAGGGCGCGAAAGATTGCCATATGCACATCGCCGGTCCCGAGGTGCGGCGGACGTCCATCGGCATCAATGGCGATCTCGACGCTGGGCAAGGATTCGCGCAGCCGCGCCAGGCGCTCGACGAGGAAGCGGCCGATCCAGCTGCTCCCGGCCACGCGCACCAGTCCGTCGCCGTGATCCGCCTGCACCTGCATCTCGCGGTGCACCAGCGCTGCTGATTCCGCCATGCGCGCCAAGTAGGGCACCAGGGCATTCGCCGCTGCAGTCGGACGATAACCCTCGTTGCGCCGTTCGAATAGAACGAGCCCGAGCTTCTCTTCAAGCGCCTGGATGCGCCGGCCGATGGTGGGCTGGGTCGTGCCCAGACGCCGCGCCGCCGCCGACAGGCCACCGGCCTCAATCACGGCGTGCACCAGCCTTAAATCATCCCAGTCAATCGCGGAACTGGCCATGCGTTTTCGAATGCCAGGGAAATGACTTTACACGCTGCCTGACCGCGGAACGTTGCCTCACATTTCCCTCACTAGCAACCCATTGATAGGAGCGACCGAGATGACCCACCATTCCATCCGCGCCGATATGTCCGCGTCGGTCCCTTATGATCGGCACGGCAGCCTGTCGATCTGGGCATGGCTCGCCCGCTGGCGCGAACGCAGGAACTTGCGGGATCTGAGCGATGCAACGTTACGGGATATCGGCCTGACCCGCGCGGATATCGAGCATGAAATCGACCGGCTGCGATGATAGCAGGAATAGCTTGTATTAAGCTCTTATCCGCGCCGTCTAGGGCCGTCGCAGCTGAGCATCTCCTTGTACCGCCCTTCGCCGACCTGATCAGTTTTCTGAGCTGGCGGGTCGTCTCCGAGTTTGTACGCCTCTATTAGGCGCGTTGCGAACACTTGGTCGTGTTCTTGCCAACTTGTGCAGGGTGACAATAAACCCTACCCTCGATCGCGTCCGTTGGGGTAAGCCGCAGCCGAGGCGATTTCGATGCCAGGAAAGCCGCACGCGCCACAAATTCCGATCCAGGTTTCTGTCTGCGTCCTGCTGACCGTGGCTTTGACGCTGGCAGGGTGCGAACTGCTGGGACAAATCAAGGGAGCGCAGGTCAGTATCGACCCGACGATCCCGCGCACCCACACTGAGATCGCCGGGCTGGATCACGGGCCGCCGCGCCCGGTGGCGGCGATGATCGGGCCCGAAGGTCCCACGCTGGAGTTCGTCAGCAACGAGATCGTGCTGCACCCCGCCAACGACCAGGAGCTGCAGGCCTTCATCGCCCGCTACCACGCGACCGTCCTGCGCGACGGGATGCCGTTCCTCCCGCCCGACGTGACGCCGCGCGAAACGCCGACCTCGAGCGGCTGGTATTTGCTGCGGATCGATCCCAGCACATCCGCGATGGATGGCCTGGCCGAGAGCCTGACCAAGGCCGGGAAGCGCGGCGTCTACCGCTTTTCGTCCGAGGACGCCGCCCGCACCCTGGCGGTGGTCGCGCGCGAGCGCAGCAGTGCCATCGCCATCAATCCGCTGGCCAACTTTAATGCCAGCCTCGAGCATCCAAAGGACGCGGCAGCCACCACCTTCGTCGATGCCGAGATGTTCCCGTGGTTCACGGAGGACAGCGACCCGGCCACGCCGGGCGACCAGGGCCTGTCGACCGGCGTTACCCACGCCTGGGACTATCTCAGCTATCACGGCATCCTCGAGGTGCCGGGGACCTACTACGTTCCCAAGATCGCGATCATCGATATCGGCTTCGATCTCGATACGACCACCGGCATTCCGATGAACGGCAACCTCGACTACGGAACGCTGGGTGCGCCGATGCAATGGGACGTCGCGGACCACGACTTCAGGGCCGGCGGGCCCGGCGACGCGCCCCTTGATTGGCACGGCCAGGAGTCTTTCGGGATCGCCGCCGCCCGTCCCAAGAACGTATTCGGCTCCGCCGGCGTGGGCGGCCATTTCGTCCGCCCGGTCCTGATCAAGCTTGCGCCTGATTATTACAGTGTCGCCGATGGGATCCGCAGCGCCGTCATCGGCGGGGCCGACGTCATCAGCGCCAGCGTGAGCACGGGTTGCCTGGTCTACCAGGCGATCTGCGGGATCGGACTGGGCGAACCGCTCAACGACATGATGCGCCTCAACGTAGACTTCGCGCGATCGTTCATGACGATCGTGGTTGCGGCGGCCGGCAACGAGGGCGAGGAAGTCGACGAGCTGTCGATGAGCGTCCATCCCTGCCAGACCGTGGGGGCGATCTGCGTCGGTGGGGTCCATGCGGACTTGATGAACGCCGGAAATTTCGGCGACGACGTCGACATCTGGGCGCCCTTTGACACGCTGACGACGCCGACCCGGGACTCAATCGCCATCGACGCCGACAACATCGGCCAAGACGAGCTGCAGGTGTTTTCGGGCACCAGCGCGGCGACGCCGATTGTCGCCGGCGCCGTCGGCCTGATGAAGTCGGCCCATCAGAACCCGAACCTGTCGTACGAGCAGGTGATCGATGCCCTGCAAGCGACCGTGAACCCCAGCCCGGACCCGCGTGTGCCGAGGGGCATCATCGACGTGTATCGCGCCGTGCGCGGGCAGATCGTCAACCAGCCGCCGGTAGTCCAGATTACCAAGCCGCTGCCGGGGGCGACGCTGGGCTGGGGGGCGGTGCCTTTGCTGCAGGCGAATTATTCCGACCCCGAAGTGCGCCCGGACGACATCTACCGCTGGAGCGGCGAAGTCGTCTACAGCTCGGACCGCGATGGCGAGCTGTGCCGGTCCAGCGTGCCGCCGTACACCTGCACCTCGACACGACCTGAGATGTCGGTCGGCACGCACGTCATCACCGCGACGGCAACGGATGCCTTCGATGAGGTTGGGACCAGCCAGGTCAGCATCAACGTCGTCAACCGCCCGCCCGAGCCGCAGATCGTGCAGCCGCAGGCCACCAGCACGCTGTACTCGCACATTCCCACGACGCTCATCGCCTTCGTGCCGGATCCGGACGAGACGATTCCCGATGCCAGCATGAACTGGATCTCGAGCCGGGATGGTACGCTCGGCACCGGAGGCACCCTCACCCGCCTGCTGAGCGCCGGCGCGCACACGATCACCCTCGCCGTGGTCGACGGCAAAGGCCTCGGCGCGCAGGCCCACGTGAACGTCAACGTCCTTTCCGGCGTTGGCCTGCCGGTACCGCAGATCACCAGCCCGGCGAGCGGCACCTTGGTCGGGCCCGGCACGCCGATCACCCTGCAGGGCACCGCCACCGATCCCGAAGACGGCACGCTGCCCGGCGCGCGGTTGAGCTGGTCCTCCGACATCGATGGCGTCCTCGGTACCGGCAACAGCCTCACCCGCACGCTCAGCGGTCCGCCCGTGCCGTGCAACCCGGAGTCGATCGGGCACCTGATCACGCTGACCGCCACCGATAGCGACAACCACCCGGTCAGCGTGCAGACCGTGATCCGCGTCGGAACCTTCTGTTGAGCATGTCGGGGCGATTGATGTCCCCAAATGGCGCCTTGCGGCCGATCGGGCGAGGTAGAGTGCTCCTGGAATCGAACCAGGGTCAACTGACCCAAAATCAGCTGTCCTACCATTAGACGAAGCGGCAGCAGCGCTCAGAGAGGTACTTCGGAGGGCGCGTGCGCGGTGAAGTCGCGGTCAATATCTCCCGCTGAAATACGCAATCAGTTGTCCGCCACCATGCCGATCACGATGAGAACTTCGTAGTCTTGTTTGTTGCAGCCCTCGACCGGGGGCATCGCTGCCCCGGGAGCAACCGGAAAGGCGGACATCTGCGCCTTCGCTGGAGAGCACGATTCGCCGCCAGCCGCCGGCGTATAGCGTGCGGAGCGGCATCGCAAGTGCGTCACGTCGTAGAGCGTTGCGCCCTGGTCGAGTTCCCAGCGTTGGACACCGTCATCGCCTTTGGCATGAACGGTCAGAACGGCCGTTGTCTCGCGGCCGCCCGTGACGACGTATTTGCCGGGCGGAATCGGGAACTCCGGTTGCTCCATGATGAGTCCGTGTTCCTCCAGCCACCAGTCCGACCCGTCGAACTTCCATTGCGCCGGCGCGACGCCGCCGTCAGCTTTCAATGTCTCATAGCCGGTCAGCCGAACGCCGCGAGGACCCGGATCCACCCGCCATAGGCCCCACGAGTCGGCTCCGATCCCGGAGGTCGCGCCTGGATCGCCCAACGCTGCGATGTATTGCGTCGGAATCGGCTTGAAGACCGCATCGGCTTTACTGTGCGGGGACAGCATGAACAGCCCAATCGCCAGCAGCACGCAGCCGAGAAGCGGCCGCATCGTTCGCATCGATCGTCTCTCGAAAGCCATCTGGTCCGCCCAGCGGAGTTTCAGCAGGGAAGAGTTTGATAGTTCCGATCATGATGTCAATGCGCTTATGCTACTGGCAAGCGTCCCTCGGAGACCGCAGACCAACCCCCCAAATGTCATGAACTTTGCTCAGCTCGCACTCATAGCCGTCACAATCGGCTGTCTCTTGCATGGGCCCGCTGTTCTCGCCCAGGCCACCGATGCGCCCCCGCAAGACGTCGATGGCGTCATTGCCGAAGGCACCATGAGCCCTGCGGCATGCCAGCAGCGGCTCGCCGACCGGCATGTGACGTTCTCGTTCACGCCGCCAGTCGTCGAAGGCGACTGTGCCATTCCGTTGCCGGTCAGGCTGCAGTCGCTGGCGATCGGCGCCGACGATATCCCGTTCAGCGGGGAGCCGACGCTCGATTGCCGCATGGCGGAGCGGCTCGCCGACTGGATTGGCAACGTCGTGGCCCCGCTGGCGCAGCATCATCTGGGAGCCGGGCTGGCGGCGGTCGAGACCGGGCCGGGCTACGTCTGCCGCAACCGCAACAATGAGGCGGCGGGCAAGCTCAGCGAACACGCCAAGGGCAACGCCCTCGACATCTTCGCCTTTGCCCTGAACGACGGTCGCCGCGTCGCCGTGCGCCCGACCGACCAGCCTACGCCCGCCGTGGCCGCCTTCCTGGCCGCGGTCAGAGTCACCGCCTGCGGCTATTTCCTCACCGTCCTCGGACCCGGCAGCGACGCCGCCCATGCGGAGCACCTGCACCTCGATCTCCGCCTGCACGGCCGGACGGCGAACTACCGGATCTGCGAGTAAGGATGTATTTCGATGTCGATCCAATCCGCGAGATAGTCGGGTCTTTACCTACAAGCAGCCGCCCAACTCGCCCAATCGTGCATCCAAGATGGAATACTCCCACCCAAGGCGAGACCTGTCCTCCCGCCAGTCGCCCAGCGGGGTCTAACGGAGACCCTATCGATTGGTCTCGCGATTGGGATCGTTTTGTATATGGCCCGGATCATACTGCGGATCCTGCTTCTTCTGTCGCTCCGGGTTGGACGCCTGATCTTTATCGTAAGGGTTCTGACCGGCGCGCTCGTTCTCGCGCTTTTTCTCCTGGTCGGTAAAACCGGGATTCTGTTTGTCTTCGTTCTTCTGGTCTCCCATGGAATTCTCCGGGTTGAGGCTCGGCCCAATGCGGCCATTCAGCAAACATTGTCGGCCGGGATTCATTGCGGAGAAGATGAACACCCACCGGCATCGCTGCGGGCGGGTAAGGAACCTTGTCAACAGCGCATCCCTTGGTCCCCAAAGCTGAAATTCCAGTCGCCCCGCTACGCTAGGATCATTCTCGAGCATCGTAGATGCCGGCGCGAAACTGCGTCATCAGCTCTGTGAGTTGCGGGGCGAATGTCTGGGACTGTGTCACCGGCGGGAATTGATCCCGAATCGCGGCGAGCGTGGCGGCCAGTTCGGGCGGCGCCTCGCGCTCCGTGACGTACAAGGCCTGTGAGGCGATCGCTGCCAGCATTGTCAGAGCGGCATCCAGGCATCGGCCAACCTCTTCCTGCGATTGCCATGCGAGGCCGGTCAGGGCCCCGACGTCATTCTGGCCAAATCCACCCGCCTCGCTGCCTGGCAGGAACGTGCGCTGTGCCAGGCGACGCGCCTCTTCCGCATAGCCGACCTGGACAAATCCCAGAATGCCGAGGTGGCCGTCCCCACTCTGAAGCTGATCTGGCAGAAGGGAGTAGCGGCCATCGAGCAGCTTCGTCGTGTGGCGCTCCGCCAGAATGCAGAGATCGACACAGGCGGCCGCGAGATTGTCCAATGCCGGATAGGCCCGAGCATTGTGATACCCCCCATTGCTGCAGACGCGGCCATGAGGGTGCTCTGCATCTGGCCTCAGAAACAAGGGGTTGTCGGTCACCGACTGCAGTGAGCTTTCCGCGATTTCCTCGGCCTGCGCGGTCACGCGCCGAAACTGGCCGATCACCCGCGGGAGGATCCGATAACTGACCGGCGCCTGGTAGCTCCGCCGGTCAGCGCTGCCATCGCGCAAGAGAAAGCGTAGTCGACGCAGCGCATCGGCCTCGTGCGGATCGCCCCACAAGGACTCGAACACGGCATCGTACGCTTCCAGCGGCGCCTTGATTGCCTCGACCGACAGCGCAAAGATGCGCTCCGCCAGATCCAGGCGGCGGCGCATCGCCAGTGCCGCATCCGCGATCAGCGCGCTGGCTGCAGGCGATCCGTTGACCAGCGATAGAGCGTCCTTTTCGCCAAGTGGAAAGCCCTCCGCAAGCTCTGCAAACAAGGGCCCCGCCCACAGGATCTCACCCGCGCCCCCTTGCCCGGACAGCGACAGTTCCGGGAGCGGGCCGCGGCTCAGCAACGCGGCCACTTCGCTGGCAAGCGCCGGCGTCACGGCGGCATGGCCTTCGACAAAGTTGGCGAGGCGCGCGAGGACAATTCCCCGCGCCACCCGTTCCGGCACTGGTCGCCCAAAGGCGGCCACGCAGGCTCTGGGCGGCGTACGGGCATGCATGCGACGTGCATCGCCTTCGAGGCGGCGATTCGCTTGGTGACCATAACCGGTCGTCACGCCGTAGATCGTGACGGTGGGATCCTTGTCGAGCAGGGTGAGAAACTCGTTGCGGCACACCGTCATACGCTGGACGGCGGGCGACCCGAACCGTACCCCGTGGCCCTGCCACGCGACCTGGCGATAGAGATCAAGCGTGATCTCCGTGCGGGAATTGAGTTCCAGCAGCATGAAGGGTCCCTCGCTGTTTCCTGGGCGACATGACGCGAACCTCAGTCGCATACTGGCGTCGGACGCCGAGCCAAAGTAATAGACTTCGGCTGGTGTTGGAAGCGAGGCTCCATGACTGTCGTTCTGACGTCGCGTACCGATATCAATCTCGACAGCGTGCACCGGGTCGCCTGGCGGGACGAGAACGTCCGGCTGTCGGAGACGGCGTTGCGCCGCATCGCCGACTGCCGGCAGAGCTTCCTGCGTCTCATCGACGGCAATCCGGATGCCGTCGTCTATGGTGTCACGACCGCGATGGGAGAACTCGCCTCCCAGCGCCTGGCCGCTACGGCGCGCGACTCGCATGCCAGGCTGAAGCCCTTCGCCGCGGCAACATCGTTCGGCGATCCCCTGCCGAACCGGGTTGTGCGTGCGATCGTCCTGGCCCGGCTCACCAATTTCCTTGAAGGCCATGCCGCGACCAGTCCGCGCATCGCTGAAGCGGTTGCGGCCATGCTTGACCGTTCGTCATTGCCGGCGGTGCCGGGATCTGGGCAGGGCGGCGCGGGCGAGATCCTCGCGCTCTATCCGTTGTTCGCGGAACTGAGCCTGGGCTTCGACCTGGACGTCAAGGAGCGGGGATCGTTGATCAACGGCTCCCCTTGTGCCGCCGCCATGCTGGCTGATTCTGCGATATCCGCCCGTCGCCGCCTGGCGTGCGCAGAGCGGGTCTTTGCGCTGTCGATCGAGGCATTCCAGGCACCGCTCGAGCATTTCGACGAAGCACTGGAGGAGCTTTGGGGCGATGCGCATGAAGCCACCGCTCTGCGGAACCTGCGAGAGCTCCTGCCGACCAGTGCTCACGGGCGACGAAAATATCAAGCGCCGGTCAGCTATCGCATTGTTCCGCGCGTGCTGGGCCATGCCCATCGCGCCCTCGCAAGCGCCGAGCGTTCGGCGACCGTGTCGCTCCAGTCGGTGTCGGACAACCCCGTCTATCTGCCGCCGGACCAGACGCATCCACTCGGCCGCTGCATCAGCACCGGCGGATTCCACAATGCCATGGCGGCGCCGGCCCTTGATGACCTGGCCGCGACCTGGGCCGACCTCTGCCTGCTGTGCCACCGTCACGGTGCAAGATTGCTGGACGCGCGCGCTTCTCATCTGCCCGACCTTCTCATGGTCAAGCGCTCTCCTTCAGACAGCGATGGCCATGGCAGCGTCGGGTACATTCCGATGGCAATAACGGGCTATCTCGAACAAGCAAGGGCGGCTGCACAACGGACCTTCATTCCCGGCACCGAAACGGCAGGGACCGGACAAGACGATGTGTCAGCGACGGTCTTCCTGGCCTGGGCAAAGAGCGACCAGGCTGGGCGCTGCCTGGATGCCGCGCTGGCCATGCTTGCCGTGCTGGCATCGCAGGCCTTGTACGTCACCGGTCGCGACGCCCCGCCACCGCTATCTCGCTTTCTCTATGAGGTGCGCGCGATCATACCTCCCGTCGAAGCCGACAGGGTGCTTGGCCCCGAACTGGCGCGGCTGGCCAGCCAATTCACGAGGCACGTCTTTTCCGCAGAAATAGCGTGAGACCCAAGACGCGAAGCGCCAGAGCGCGACCGGAACGATGCCGATCACGGTTTGAGACAGGTCAGCCCTTTTCGTGCTTGGCGACGGTGTCGAGGTCGGAAAGCCAGCGCTGCGCGGATCGGAACCACACCTGCTTGCCCGGGATCAGCTGATCGCGCTGCCGGATGGTGCCGACGCGAATGGACAGCGGCGGTTTCCCGCCGGCCCCGCTCGCATAGATCGCCGATCCGCAGTCAGGGCAGAAAGCCTGGTCCCGGTGGTTACCGCTTTCAGCCGTGGTCTTGACGTACACCTTCGGCTCACCCGACCGCAGCTTGAAGCTGTCGCCTTCGGCCGGTACGGCCACGCGGAATGCCGAGCCCGAGAGCGCCTGGCAGTCGGTGCAATGACAGACCAACACCTTGGCCGGATCGATTTCGGCCTCGTACGTGATTGCGCCGCAGTGGCATCGTCCGTCGATCTTCATCGGGCTCTCCGCTCAGCGAATGTAGCTGGCGCCGTTCACGTCCAGCGTCGCGCCGCTCAGGTGGCGGCAGGCGCCGGACGACAGGAATGCCGCCAGATTGCCGATATCGGACGGCGGCACCCACTCTCCCATCGCGAGATTGGCGGTGAACGCCGCCTCGCCGCCGGCCGCGGCGGCCGCCTGCTCGGACATCCGCGTGCGGACGACACCCGGCGCGATCACGTAGGCGAGGATGTTCTTGTTGGCGTAGTTGCGCGCGATCGTCTTGGTGGCGGACAGCACCGCGCCCTTCGAAGCCGCATAGGCGATCAAGGCGGGATTGCCCGGGCCGCGCTGCGCCGCCCAGCTCGAGATGGTGATGAGCGTGCCGCCGCCCGCCTGCAGGTAGTGACGGACCGCTTGGCGCATCAGCCGCACCGGCGCCAGCACGTTGACCTTCAGCGCCTCGTCCCATACCTCGTCCCAGACCGATTGCTCGTCCTCGATCCCGCCGGCGATGCGCATGACGGCCGCGTTGTTAATGAGGACGTCGACGCGCCCGCGCCAGCTCAACGCGTCCTGCCACAGCCGGTTCACCGCGTCCGCGTCCTGCAGGTCCGCGCCGATCAGCTTGACCCGCTCCGGCGCGATCGCGGTGGTCGCACGCTCGGCGCCGGAACGGTCGCTGCCGTAGTGGGCGATGAGGTTGGCGCCGGCCGCCCCGAGCGCGATTGCGATCTCAGCGCCGATGCCTTTCGATGCGCCGGTCAGCAGTACGGTCTTGCCCGCCAGATCCACCATCGCCCTACCCTCGCGCGCTCGCTTGCTTTTGACAGAAACGTGTATTCTTCTAGAATACACGTTTACCCGACCGTCAGCGAAAAATTCAAGAGAAGCTGGGGAGAACGACATGGTGATGCGGGAGCAAGGCGGCCATCCCTGGATGGGAAATTCCCTGCCCGCGCTGAAGCAGCAGATGCTGGACGAGATCGGCGTCGGCTCGATCGAGCAGTTGTTCGAGCAGATCCCGCAGGACCATCGCCTGCGCAAGCCGCTCGACCTGCCGCTCGGCATCAGGTCGGAATCGGCGCTGCGCCGCCATCTGACCGACATGCTGTCCAGGAACGAGAGCGCGGACACCCATCTCACCTTTCTCGGCGCCGGCTGTTGGCCGCATCACGTGCCGGCGGTGGTGGACGAGATCGTCGGGCGGACCGAGTTCCTGACGCCGGTCTGGGGCTCGGCGCAATCGGATTTCGGGCGCAACCAGGCCTGGTTCGAATACGCGAGTCAGCTCGGCGAGCTGCTCAACATGGAAGTCGTCGGGCTCCCGGTCTATTCCTGGGGCTGCGCCATCGGCCATGCCCTGCGCATGGCGACGCGCCTCACCGGCCGGCGCGAGATCGTAATCGCGGAAGTATTCGACCCCGAGCGCCAGTCGGTGGTGGAGAACTACTGCGAACCGACCGACATGCCGAACCACATCAAGATCCGGCGCGTGAAGGTCGATGCCAAATTCGGCCTCATCGATCTCGACGATCTCAAGACCAAGGTCACGTCCAAGACCGCCGCGGTCTATTTCGAGACGCCGTCCTATCTCGGCCTGTTCGAGACCAATGCGGCGGAGATCGCGCGTATCGCGCGGCAGCACGGTGCGGAAACCATCGTCGGCGTCGATCCCCTCACCCTCGGCATCGTGCGGCCGCCGGCGGATTTCGGCGCCGACATCGTAGTCGGTCCGACCCAGCCGCTGGGCGTCCACATGAATTGTGGCGGGGGCGTCGGCGGATTCATGGCCTCGCGCGACGAGGAGCGCTATGTGCGCGAATACAACGGCTTCCTCATCAGCATCACCGAGACGCAGAAGCCCGGGCAGTTCGGCTTCGGCCTCGCCAGCGCGCACCAGACCTCCTACGGCATGCGCGAGAACGGCAAGGATTGGACCGGCAATTCCGTTTACCTCTGGGCGATCGCCAATGCGGTCTATATGTCACTGCTGGGGCCGCAGGGATTCCGCGAGATCGGCGAACTGATCATCGCCCAATCACATTACGCGGCGCGGCGCCTGGCCGAGATTCCCGGCGTCGCCGTGCGCTATCCGGGCGGCTTCTTCAAGGAGTTCGTGGTGGATTTCACAGGCACCGGCAAGACGGTCGCCACGATCAACAAGAAGCTGCGCAAGCACAAGATCTTCGGCGGCAAGGACCTGACGCCGGAGGGGATGAGGCAATGCGCCCTCTATTGCGTGACGGAAGTGCATTCGGCTGAGGACGTCGATCGTCTGGCCCAGGCGATCGCGCAGGCGGTGAAGCCATGACCGACAAGACGAACCACCTCCGGGACTATCACGCGCCGGTCTGGGACGAACCGGTGGTCATGCAGCTCGGCTATCCCGGCCGGCGGGGCCAGGTATTCCCGCAACCGGCAATCGACAAAATTGGTGCGGCGAGCGCGCTCATTCCCAAGGGCCTCGCGCGCACCCAGGCGCCGGCGCTGCCGGAGATGTCCGAGCCGGAGGTGCAGCGCCACTACCTGCATCTGTGCCAGGAGACGCTGGGCATGCTGAACATCAGCCTGTTCGGTACCTGCACCATGAAATACAACGCGCGGGTCAGCGAGGCGGTCGCCCAGCGCCCGTTCGTCGCCGACGTGCATCCGCTGCAACCGGACGAGTCGATGCAGGGCATCCTGCAGGCGATCCACGAATTCGACCTCGGCCTGCGCGCCCTCTCCGGCATGGATCAGTTCATCTTCCAGGCCGGCGGCGGCGCCGATGCCGCCTACACCAACTGCGTCGTCACCCGCGCCTATCACAAGTCGCGCGGAGAGCTGAAGCGCCGCAACGAGGTCATCACCTCGATCCAGGCGCACCCGTGCAATGCCGCCACCGCCGCAGCGGCGGGCTTCAAGGTGGTGACGCTGAACCTGGAAGAGAACGGCTATCCCTCGATCGAGGCGCTGAAGGCCGCGATCTCCGACCGCACCGCCGCCTTGTTCATCAACAACCCCGACGACATGGGAATCTACAATCCCGACATCAAGGAATGGGTGCGCCTGGTGCATGAGGCGGGCGGCCTCTGCTTCTACGACCACGCCAACTTCAATGGCGTGATGGGCAAGATCAAGGCGCGCGAGCTCGGCTTCGATGCCTGCATGTTCATGCTGCACAAGACCTTCGGCGCGCCGAAGGGCGGCGGCGGCCCCGCCGTCGGCGCCTATGGCTGCACGGAACCGCTGGCGCCGTTCGTGCCCAAACCGGTAGTGGTGAAGGACGACAAGGGCTACCGGCTGGACTATGGCCGCAAGAAAAGCGCCGGCAAGATCCGCGAGTTCTTCGGCAACGTGCCGCAGGTGCTGAAGGCCTATGCCTGGCTGCTGGCCATGGGCCGGGACGGCATCGACGAGGCCTCGGACATCTCGGTGCTCGCCAACAACTACATGGACCACCAGCTGAGCAAGATCCGAGGGCTCTCTCGCTCCAACCCGGACATTACCAAGCATCGCATGGAGATGACGCGCTGGAGCCTCGGCCAGCTCAAGACCGACACCGGCTGCGGCACCGTCGAGGTCGCGAACCGCATGGCCGATTACGGCATCGATCCGTGGTGGATGAGCCACGAGCCGTGGATCGTGCCGGAGCCGTTCACACCGGAAGCCGGCGAGATGTATTCCAAGGAGGACCTCGACTACTGGATGGCGGTGGTCGCGAAGATCTCCGAAGAGGCGTACGCCAACCCGGAGCTGGTGAAATCCGCGCCCCACAAGCAAGCGATCGCGCAGATCAAGGGCGACGCCCTCAACGATCCGGCGAAATGGGCCATCACTTGGCGCGCCCACCTACGCAAGCACGGCAAGGGCGGCCTGGCGGGCGGCAAGACCCACGCCGCGGAATGACGTCGGGGTAGCGGCATGCGCCCGCTCCGACTGGGTTTGATCGTCAATCCGGTCGCCGGAATGGGCGGTCGCGTCGGCTTGAAGGGCACCGACGGATTGTCGGACACGGCGCGCAAGCTGGGCGCGGAGCCGGTCTCGGAGGCGCGCACGCTGCGCGCCCTACGCCGCCTTGGCGCCGCGCGCGGCGGTATCGCCGTGCTGGCGGCCGGCGGCGCGATGGGCGCGGCGGTGGCCGTGGAAGCCGGCTTGCTCTGCCAGGTGGTGTCCCAGCCCGCCGGTGATGAGACCACCGCCACCGACACGGCAAACGCCGTACGCGCCCTGATGAGCGCCGGCATCGACCTCATCCTGTTCGCGGGCGGCGACGGCACCGCCCGCGACATCCATGCCATCGCCGGCGAGCGCGTGCCGATTCTCGGCATCCCGACCGGCGTGAAGATGCAATCCGCGGTCTTCGCCACGTCGCCGGAGGCAGCCGGTGACCTGGTCGCGGCGATCGTCGCGATCCCGGACCGCGGCAAGCTGCAGTACCGCTCCTCGGAGGTGATGGACATCGACGAGGAGGCGTCGCGCCGCGGTGCGATCTCGCCGCGCCTGTTTGGCTATGCCACGGTGCCCTACATTCCGCTGCTGCTGCAGAACGCCAAGGTCCGCAATCACGGCCTGGACGAAGCTGCACTGGAGGCCGCCGCACGCCACCTCGCCGCCGGGATGGACATGGAGACGCTTTATGCGATCGGTCCCGGCCGTTCCACCAAGCGCGTCCTCGAAGCCTTGAACCTGTCGGGCTCGCTGCTCGGCACCGACCTCGTGCTCGGCCGGCAGCTGGCGGCGCGCGACGCGAACGAGCGGACCATCCTCGATCGCGCGCGCGACCGGCGGTTGAAGATCATTGTTGGCGTGATCGGCGGCCAGGGCCACGTGTTCGGGCGCGGCAATCAGGAGCTGTCGCCCGCCGTCATCCGCCTCGCCAGTCGCGATGCGATCACCATCCTCGCCAGCGAGCAGAAGCTGCTGGCGCTCGAGGACAAGCGCCTGTTGGTCGACACCGGCGACCTCGCGCTCGATCGCGAACTCGCCGGCTATTGGCGGGTGATGGTCGGTCCGCAGGAGGACATGGTGATGAAGATGGCGGCGCCGTGAGGCGCTGAAGCATTTCCGCCGAGGTGGAAGCGGTTCGGCGTAGAAAATGCGACCAATTCAGCGACTCTAACGCGCCAGTTCGCCGATCGGCACCGGCTTCACCGGGACGCGCGGCGCGAAGCCGGTGAACTCGCCGCGCTCCGTGCCGAGCCGCTCCGCCAGCAGCGCTTCCAGCACCGGCGCGCAATAGCGGCCCTGGCAACGACCCATGCCGAGCCGCGTCCTGCGCTTGATCGCGCCGGCCGAGGTCATCTTCTCCGCCAGGGCTTGCTCGATCTGGCCCAGGGTCACTTCCTCGCAGCGGCAGATCACCGTCTCCGCGGTCGCGCGGAGCGTCGAATAGGGCGGCGCGGCATAGAGCTCCCAGAGCGCGCGCTGGAACCTTCGGTGCCGGCGCAGCGTGGCCCGCGCCCGGTCCCGTTGCGCCACGTCGATCGCACGACCGAGATCCTGCGCGACGCTGAGGCCTACGATCGTCCCTTCCGCCAGCGCCGCACGCGCGCCACCCAAACCGGTGCAATCGCCCAACGCATAGATGCCGGCGACATCGGTGCGCCCGCCGTCGTCGCGCCGCGTCACCAGGTGCTGCCGCACCGGGTCGAGATCGTGGCCGCAGCCCAGCACGCGCAGCAGCTCGTTCGAGGGCTCGAACCCGTAGCCCAGGCACAGCACGTCCGCCGCGAAGCTGCGCGGCGCGCCGTCCGCCGGCTCCGCGCTGTCGAGCTGCACCACCAGCCCGCGCTCGCCCCTGCTGACGGAGGCCACGACGCTGCCATGGATCATCTCGCCGCCGCCGGCACGCCGGCGCAGGTGGTATTGCAGGCCGTCGCGTACCAGGCCGGGCGCGGTGGCGAGCATCGCGCACAGCGCGCCCAGCTTCGCCGGACCGGGCCGCGGCGCGGCTTCGACCACCGCGACGACCTCCGCCCCGCCCTCGATCAGCTCTGCCGCCAATTGCAGGTTCAGCGGGCCGTTGCCGGCGATGAGCACGCGTTGGCCGGGCAGTCGTCGCGCCGTGCGCCACAAGGTCTGCGCCGCCCCCGTGGTCATGACGCCGGGCAGGGTCCAGCCCGGCACCGGCCAGCCGCGCTCATAGGCGCCGGTCGCGACGATGGTGGCCTTGGGCGCGAAGCGATGGCTGCGCCCGTCCGCCACCGCCGCGAACAATCCAGGCTGGAAAGCGCCCCAGATCATGAGTCCGCTGCGGATTTCGACGCCCAGGCGCCGCGCGGTCTCGATCAGGGCCGCGCCTTCGCGATGCTGACGGTCCGGCGCGGCAGCACCGGCTGGGTCGACGCTGACCTGCTTGAAATACTGGCCGCCCGGCTGCGCGCGCTCGTCGACGACCACCACTGCGGCGCCGGCGCTGCGCGCCGCGATCGCCGCCGACAGGCCGCCTGGCCCGGCGCCGATCACCAGCACCTCCGGCTGCTCGACCGCGACCTCGTCGGTCTTCGGGGATGCACCCTCCGCGACCGGCGCGAGCGCCCGCCCATGCATCTGGCGGCGCACCTGCAACGCCCGATCGACCTTGATCATGCAGGCGCGCTGTTCCGGCTGTCCGTCGACCTCCACCAGGCAGTCCTGGCAGACGCCCATGCCGCAGAACATCCCGCGCTCCGCCGCGTCGCGCGTGGTGCGCAACGACAGGATGCCGTGCGCCGCCAGCGCGGCGGCGACGCTTTCGCCCGCGCGCGCCGCGATCGGAGTTCCTTCGAACGCGATCTCGATGGTGTCGCTCATGCCTCGCGCTCGGACCGGCGATGGCGGACCATTGCCATCAGGCGGCGATCCCGCCAGGCGACGCGCTCGGCCCATCGCTTGAGCGGCAGCTGGGTGCGGCGTTCCGCCGTCACCTTGGCCACCAGGTCCGGCGTCCAGGGATCGTGCTGCCCGCGCTCCGCGCCCATGCGCGCGTAGGACGGGCCCATCTTCTCGGCATGCGCGGCGATGCCGCCCTGCGTGTTGAGGTCAGCGGTTTCGAACGGCCCGACGACCGACCAGCGCAGGCCAAGACCATCGCGCACGATCCGGTCGACATCCTCGACCGAGGCGACGCCATCGCGCACCAGGCAATAGGCCTCGCGCAGCAAGGCGCCCTGCAAGCGGTTGAACACGAACCCTTCGACTTCCTTGCGCACCAACACCGGCTCCATGCCGCAGGACTGCAGCAACGCCGTGGCGGTCTCGACTGTGCCGGCGTCGGTGAACGGCGCCGGCACGATCTCTACCACGCGAACCAGGAACGGCGGGTTCCCCGGATGCGTCACCAGGATGCGATGACGCCCACCGAGATCGCTTGCGAAGGCGCTCGCTGGTATGAAAGAGGACGCGCTCGCCAGCACGGCTTGCGGTGGCGACAGCCGGTCAAGCGCGGCGAACAGCTCTTGCTTGAGCGCCAAGACCTCGGGCGCGCATTCCTGCACATAATCTGCGTTCTCGACCGCCTCAGCGAGGTTGTCGGCGAGCGTGACCCGCCGCGCGATCGAATCCGGCGCCTCGTCCAGCAGGCCGTAGGACTGCAGGTCATCGAGCCGGGCGCGCAGCAATCCGGGGACGGCCGCCCGGCGACTCTGGTCCGGCTCGAACAACCGGACTTGCCGGCCCGCGTTGCCAAAGACGACGGCAAAGGCGACGCCGATGCTGCCCCCGCCAATGACGGCCACCAGCCCGCCCCTGTCGCTTCCGGATCGATCAACCATCTTCGCCATCGCACTCCATCGAGCGCGCGCACGATAGCATCGCGCCATTCCAGCGCAAAGCAGGCGCTGCATTCAGGACAGTTGAAGTCGCCATGCCTGTGGTGGATGATGCCGCGATCCTGCCTCGAGAAGCACAATCTATGCTGCACCCTCATCCACCGCGTCGCCTGATCGCCGGACTGCCTCATGGCGCGTAAGCCCGCCGCCAAGCCCACCGTCAAGCGCGCCGCCAGCAATCCGCGCCGCCCGCGCGGCACCGGCGCATCCTATGTCCATGAGCAGCTCAAGAACCGCATCCTGCACCTGGAGCTGATGCCCGGAACGCTGCTCGACGAGACCGAGATCAGCCGGCAATTCGGCGTCTCACGCTCGCCGGTACGCGAAGCGCTCATCCGGCTGTCGGCGGAAGGGCTGGTGCAGAATTTCCGCAACCGCACCGCCATCGTCGCCCAGTTCGACATCGCGACGCTGCCGTCCTATTTCGACGCTATGCAGATGCTCTACCGCCTCAGCTGCCGGCTGGCCGCCCACAACCCCAATCCGGCGAAGCTGGAGAAGCTGCGCCGCGACCACGAGGAGCACGAGCGCGCCTTGCGCCGGCGCGACATCCGCAACATGGTTCGCCTCAACCGCGACTTCCACATGACGATCGCGGAGATGACCGGCAATCCCTACATCGCCGGCTGGACCAGCGGCATCCTCGACCAAGGCCAGCGGCTGCTCGGCCTCTACGGCATGCACCTGCCGGATCGGGTGAGCGGCGATTTCCTGAAGTCCCACCGCGAGATCCTGGCGGCGATCGCGAAGAAAGACCCGGACGCCGCGGAGGCGGCCGGCCGCGCCGACGCGCAGTCGCTGATCGACGAATTCATGAACAGCCTGGCGAACCGGCCCGGCATGCGGGTCAGCTTCAAGTAGCGCCGCCGGCGCATCCGTTCCTATCCCGGCGCCCGTGCGTAGCGGTGCATGTGCCTTGACGTTGTATACACCGCGTATACTATGAATGCAGGATCGCAGACCGCGATTCCGCAGTGCTGCTGAAGCTCCTTGCCATAAGGCGAGAGCCAAAACGGGAGGCAAGAAAAATGGCATTCACAGTTTCGCGTCGTGGACTCGCTGGTTTCGCGGCAGGCGCCACGTCGGCCGGGTTCGTCATCTCGTCCGCGCAAGCCGACACGCTCGATGAGACCCTGAAGAACAATGTGCTGCGCGTCGGCATCCATCCGAATTCTCCGCCGTTCTCGTCGCGGAACTCCTCCGGCGCCTACGAAGGCTTCGACGTCGCGGTCGCCAACAAGCTGGCCGAAGAGCTGAAGATCGAGAAGGTCGAGTTCATCCCGACCGAGACGGCGCAGCGCGTGCCGTTCCTGGTCGCCAACACCATCGACATCTCGCTCGGCGGCCTCACGCGCAATTCGGAGCGCGCCAAGCTGATCGAATACACCTTCCCGCTCCACACCGAAGTAATGGGCGTGCTCACGACCGACAAGCTCAAGATCTCGAGCTACGAGGAGCTGAACGATCCCAAATACACTATCGTCGACGTGCGCAGCGCCTGGACCATCGACTGGGCCAAGGAGAACCTGCCCAAGGCCAAGCTGGAGATCGTCGACACCAACGCCGACGTCGTCCGCATGGTGGCGCAAGGCCGGGGCGATGCGATCGTCGAGATGCTGGACTTCTTCATGGCCTTCACCAACGACCACAAGGACGTGAAGTGGCAGGTCCTGCCCGCCAAGATCGACCTCGGCTGGGACGCGATCGGCGTGCAGAAGGGCAACTATGCGCTGCGCGACTGCCTCAACATCGCGCTCTACAAGCTGCATGCCTCGGGCTTCGTCGACGCCGAGTGGCAGAAAGCCTTTGGTTCCGCGATGCTCGAGAAGGTCCCTTATCAACCCTACTTTTAACTAACGGCGAAGCGGGCGAGCCCTGATCGGGTTCGCCCGCGGACGACCGCGTCTTGAATTACACATTCCAGTTCAACATCATCCTCGCGCACTGGCCGGAGCTCGTGCACGGCGCGCTGCTGTCCCTGTTGCTGGCGCTCGCCGGGTTCTGGATCGGCGCGCCGTTCGCTTTGGTACTGGCCGCGGTCAGAACCTCAGGCCCTGTGTGGTTGAAGCGCATCGCAGGCGCCTACGTCACCTTCCTCACCAACACGCCGGTCCTGATCCATATCTATTTTCTGTTCTTCGGATTGCCGGAACTGGGCATCCGGCTCGACAAGTATTGGACCGTGATAGCCGCCCTTGTCATGGCGACGTCCGCCTATGGCTGCGAGATCATGCGCGGCGGCTTCCTGTCGGTGCGGCGCAGCGAGATCGAAGCGGGTGAAACGCTCGGCTTCTCGCGCGCGCAGATCATCCTGTACGTGGTGATGCCGCACATCGTGAAAACGATCTATCCGGCCTTGGCCAACTACTTCATCGTGCTGACCTTGTCGACGTCGATGGCGATGATCATCGGCGTCGAAGAGCTGCTCGGCACGGCGTACAACATCGCCTCCGAAAACTATCGGCACCTGGAGGCTTTCATCGTCGCGGCCGGGTTCTACATCATCATCACCTTCGTCGCCAGCCTGTCGCTGGCGCTGATCGGCCGGTGGGCGTTCCGCGTCAAGGCGAAGATTTTCTGACGATGGAAGAGATCCTCAGCGAGATCCCGGCGTTCTTCAGCCCCACCAACGTCCGCTTCCTGGTCGAGTCGATGGGCATCACCCTCGCGCTGACGTTCTTCGGCTGCGGGCTCGGTTTCCTGTTCGCGTTCTTCATCGTCTATGCGCGGCAGACGCCGGGCCACTGGGCGTTGCCGCTGCGCGCCGCCGCCATCTTCTATGTCGAGATCTTCCGGCGCATCCCGTTCCTGGTAACGATTTTTTTGGTGCTGTTCGGCTTGGCGGTCATCGTGAAGAACGCCTCGCTGTTCGCCATTGCGCTGATCGCGATCTGCATCTACGCGACGGCTTACACCGCCGACATCATTCGTGGCGGATTCGAATCGGTCGCGCGCCAGCAGATCGAGGCGGCGCAAGCGATGAATTTCGGCCGCTGGCGCACCCTGATCCACGTCGTCCTGCCGCAATCCTGGCCGGTGATCCTGCCGCCCGCCATGGTCTTTATGGTGGCCTTCGTGAAGGATACCGCGCTGGTCAGCCAGCTCGGCGTGTTCGAGTTGACCTTCCGCGGCAAGGAACTCGCCAATCAGGGGTTCTCCGCGGTGCTTGTCTACACCACCGTCGCCCTGCTCTATTTCGCCATGTCCTACCCGCTCACCCGCTTCGGCCAATGGTTGGAGAAACGGCTTGCCACACCTCGAAGTCAGAAACCTCAGCGCAAGCTACGGTGACCTGAAGGTCCTGCACGGCGTCGACCTGTCGTTCGACAAGGGCGAGGTGGTCGCGCTGATCGGGCCGTCCGGCTCCGGCAAGTCGACCATTCTGCGCGTGCTGGTGGGCCTGACGCCATGCATCGGCGGCGACGTGGTTCTCGACGGCCAGCCGATCCAGTATGGCTCCGCCGCGAGCGTACGGGCGGCGCGCGACAAGATGGCGATCGTGTTCCAGCAGTACAACCTGTTCCAGAACATGGACGTGATGCGCAACGTCACGATCGCCCCGGTCAAGATCAAGGGCCGGCCGCGCGCCGAGGCTGAGGCCGACGCGGCGAGGATCCTGGCGCGCGTCGGGCTTGCGGACAAGAGCCATGCCTATCCCGACGAGCTCTCCGGCGGCCAGCAGCAGCGCGTCGCGATCGCCCGCGCGCTGGCTTTGAAGCCGGAGATCCTGCTGCTGGACGAGGTGACCTCCGCACTCGACCCCGAGCTGGTCAACGAGGTGCTGGATACGATCCGCGTTCTCGCCAAGGACGGCATGACCATGCTGATCGTCAGCCACGAAATGGCGTTCGTGCGCGAGGTCGCCAGCAAGGTGGTGATGATGGACAAGGGCAAGGTGGTGGAAATCGGCACCCCTGCCGACATCTTCGACCGGCCGCGCAGCGAGCGCGCGCGCGAGTTCGTCGGCAAGATCCTGCGCCACTAGAGCAGTGTCAGGCCGCCTGCCGCAGCGACGAATAGCGCGCGATGTCGATCGACGGCTTGCGCCCGAGCACCAGTTCCGCCGTGGTCAGGGCGGAGATCGGTCCGGCGGTGAAGCCGGTCCACGGGAAGAAGTTGAAGTAGAAGCCCTTGTGCCCAGGCGCCTCGCCGATCACCGGCTTCCAGTCCGCCGTGCCGTTGACGACCGCCGCCCAGGTACGGACCAGATGCGCGCCCGCCACCGCCGGCACCACTCGCTGCGCCGCCTTCAGGTTCTCGATCATGGAATGTGGATCGACGATCGGATAGCCGCTGTCCGGATCGACGTGCGCCGGCCAGCCGCCGCCGATCAGCAGGGTGCCGTTGGCGGTCTGCTTCAGGGACAGCCGGTGGCCGGCGGCATACACCAGATGCTTGATGATCGGCGCGACCGGCGCGGTCACGTTGACCTGGATCGGGAAGCCCTGCACCGCGACCTCGATGCCCAGCATGCGTGCGACCTTGCCGCCGCTGGCGCCCGCGCAATTCACCACCCGCCGCGCCCGGATGGTGCCGCTGCCGGTGGTGGCGATGAATCCGCCACTTACCGCTTCGAGCGCCCGCAGCTCGGTGTGGCGATAAAAGACCGCGCCGGCCTCCTCTGCGCGCCTGGCGAAGGCCGCAGTGGCCTTGAGTGGATTGGCCTTGCCTTCGATCGGGCAGTAGCAGCCGCCGACTGCCTGGGCGGAGGCGTACGGCGCGAGCTGCAGCAGCTCGTCCCTGGTCAGGGCACGGATGTCGAGGCCATACGCCCGCTCCAGGCTCATGCGCCGTTCGATGTCGCGCATCTGCTCCGGCCGGTCCGCAATCAGTATGCCGCCGCCGATGCGCACTTCGAGATCCGCGTCGAGCTCCGCCTCGAGTCCGCGCCACAGGTCGATGGCCTCGATCAGCATCTCGACCACCGGCGCGAAGTTGCGCGCCCACGCCTCGCCCTCTTCGAGAAAGGTGATGTGCGGGATCTGGGCGTGGAAGCTGCCGGCGTTGGCGCCGGACGCCTGCATGTTGAGTTCGTCGCGCTCGATCACCGTCACTTCGGCGCCGGCGCGGGCCAGGTAATAGGCGGTCGCGCAGCCCGCAAGTCCCCCGCCCACAACGAGAATATCGGTTTTGCTGCTGGACATCGCTGTATACACAGAGTACACAATATCGCGCCCCGAAAGCAGGCGCAATCGAGGGAAAATCGGCCATGACTCATCAGTTTCGCGGCAGCTACGGCGTGACGATCACCCCCTTCACCGATGACGGGAAGAAGATCGACATCGCGGCCTGGAAGCGGTTCGTCGACTGGCAGATCGAGGAAGGCTCGCCCGGAATCATCATCCTTGGCACCACCGGCGAGTTCCTCACCCTCACCGACGACGAGCGCACGCAGTTCGTCGAGGCGACCGTCAAGCACGTGCGCAAGCGCATGCATGTGCTGGTCGGCACCATGAACGCCTACACGCCGAACGCCGTGCGTTACAGCCGCGAGGCGGAGAAGCTCGGCGCCGACGGGCTCATGATCATCCCGCCGTACTACTACACGCCGACCGAGTACGAGATCTACGCCTACTACAAGGCGATCTGCGAAAAGGTCTCGATCCCGATCATGCTCTACAACAATCCCTACACCTCGAACGTCGACATGTCGGCGCGGTTCGTGGCGCGGCTGACCGCCGATTTCGAGCAGATCCGCTATATCAAGGAAGCCAGCCAGGAGATGGCGCGGGTCTACGACATCGTCGAATTGACCAAGGGCGTGATGAACGTGTTCGCCGGCCAGCGCATCGTCGAATCCTATCTCTACGGCGCAGTCGGCTACGTGAATCCCTATTGCAATTTCATCCCGCGCGCCTCCACCCGCATCTGCGACTATTGCGCCGAAGGCCGCTGGAACGACGCCAAGAAGATCGAGCGCCTGATCAACAAGATGTACGCGATCACCCAGGCGGGCCATCCGACCTACGGCCACCAGTGCTATTCCAAGGCGTTGTCCGCCGCCGCCGGCTATCCGGTCGGCGACGTGCGCCCGCCGCTCACGACCTTCAAGGAACTCGGCAAGGATGGCGAAGCGCGGGTCAAGAAGCTGAAGCAGGTGATGAAAGAGCTCGACGCGCTCATGGACAATCTCGACGGCAAGCGGATGCGCTCGGCCGCCGAGTAGACCGACGTGTCGATCCCGCTGCTGTTCACGCCGCTCACGCTGCGCAGCCTCACGCTGCGCAACCGTGTCGTCCTCTCCCCCATGTGCCAATATCAGGCCGTCGAAGGCCGGATGCAGGACTGGCACTACCAGCACCATTCCCGCTTCGCGAGCGGCGGCCTCGCGCTCGGCTTCGTCGAGGCGACGGGCGTGACCCGCGATGGACGAATCACCCATGGCTGCACCGGGATCTGGGAGGACGCGCAAGTCCCGGCCCTCAAGCGCATCGTCGACCTCTATCACCAGTACGGCGCGGCCTGCGGCATCCAGATCGGTCATGCCGGCCGGCGCGCCAGCGCGGAGCGCCCGTGGGACGGCGCAGCGCCGATCCAGCGTCATGACGGACCCGAACCCGCGTGGCAGCGCGTGGGGCCAAGCGACGTGCCGGAGCGCGCAGGCTATCCTGCTCCGCGCGCGCTCACCGAAAGCGAGATTGCCGATCTGGTCGAAGCCTTCGTCGCCGCTACGGGGCGCGCACTCGCCGCCGGATTCGACGTGCTCGAAATCCACGGCGCGCATGGTTACCTGATCCACTCGTTCTTCTCGCCGATCTCCAACCGGCGCACCGACGCGTTCGGCGGGACGCGCGACAAGCGCATGCATTTCCCGCTGCTGGTGGCGGAGGCCGTTCGCGCTGCTTGGCCTGCGGACAAGCCGCTGTTCTACCGAACCTCGTCGGTCGACGGCGTCGAGGGCGGCGTGACGGTCGAAGATACGGTCGCGCTGGCGCAGGCGTTGAAGGCGCGCGGCATCGATCTGCTCGACTGCTCTTCCGGCGGCATGTCGGGGCCGGCGACCCTGTCATCGGCCAAGATCACGCCCGGCTATCAGGTGCCCTATGCCGCCGCAGTGCGCCGGCAGGCGAATCTGCCGACGATGGCTGTCGGTGCGATCCTGGAACCGCGGCAGGCGGAAGACATCCTCGTCGCCGGCGATGCCGACCTGATCGCCATCGGCCGTCAGATGATCGCCGAGCCGCACTGGCTCTATCGCGCGGCCCTCGCTCTGGGCCAACCTGACCCCGCCGCGGTGCTGTCCAAATACTACGGCTTCTACCTGGCGCGTCGGGCAAGCGTCCTGGACCTGGCAGACCGCCCCTGAGCAGCTCTCAGTGAACCAGAGTCTGATGTTTGATCATCGTTGGGAAATGGCGCGCCCGAAGAGATTCGAACTCCTAACCTTCTGATCCGTAGTCAGATGCTCTATCCAATTGAGCTACGGGCGCGCATTTTTCTGCCGGGCTGGCCGGCGCCTGGTCTGCGTCCTCGATGGGACATAGAGCCAGCTTGCGGCGAAGACACCGCCCTCGCCGCGGGGGCGGAACCTAGCGGAGAGAACTCGCTCTTGCAAGGGGTCCGGCGCGGTCGCAGCGCGGCGCCACAATCCTCCCGCAAATCCTTGAATTGGGTGGCATTCCTCCCGGTGCAAGCCGCACAAGGGAGGGGGTGCGCTGGTTGATTCTTGGGTCAAAAGCTGTCAAGAAACTCGCCAGGGAGTTAAGAACCGCCGCTCGCACGCGGTCGCAATCGGGGGCCTACGCTGACAATGAAAAAACGAAGCCTTATCGCGGCCTTAGCCGTGACCAGCCGGTTATAGCCTGTCGGGATCCGGGCCTGCCCAGAATGAAGAAGCCAATTTTCCTTGCGCCGCTGGTGGTTTCCCTGGCGCTTGGCGCGTGCGAGTTCGCGACCAGCGCCGTAGCCCCCTCGATCATGGGTGGCGGCGTCGGCGGTCAGCCGATCGCGATCGTCCCGCTGGATGCGGCCCAGCTGGGCCAGCCGAGCGGGTCGCCGGTCGGCGCCCGCGTCACACAACTTCAGTCGGACCTGGCGCGGCTGCAGCAGGCTGGCGTGCGGCAGGTCCAGCGCGCCACCCAGCTGCAGGCAGACATGGATGCCAGCGTGGCCAGCTACCAGATCGCGGTCGGCACCCTAAAGTCCAGCCAGCCGGCCGGGACCGCGGCGAATTCCGCCGGCCAATGGCAGCACGCCCAGGCGCAGTTGCGCACCGTCTCCGCCACGCTGGACCAGATGAGCGGGCTCTCCAACGACGTGGCGAAGAACGTCGCCTTCGCCGCGTTCCTGCTGCAGTCGATCCGCGAAGCCAGCGCTGCCCCCAATGCGGTGGTCCAGGATCGTACGCAGTTGGGCCTGCTCGAAAACAGCGCGAACCAGACGTCCGTCTCGCTCGACCGGCTGCTGGAGGGACTGCGGCAGGTAGTCCTGAGCCAGAGCCACTTCCTCGGGGTGGAAGGCGCCAAGCTCGCGCAGATCGCGCCGCCCTCGGCCTCGGTCGGCACCATCACCAGCGCCCCCCTACCGCCGCAACCAACGGCATCCGGCCACGTCGCCGCCCCGGCGGGAGCCGGTCTCGCCAGCGGCCGGCCCTTCGTCGTCATCCGCTTCGACAATCCCGGCGTCGAATACGAGCAGCAGCTCTATGAAGCCGTCAGCGCCGCGCTGGCCCGGGCGCCCGATGTCGGCTTCGACCTGGTGGCGGCAGCACCAGCCTTCGGGACGTCGGAGGAGATCACATCGAATTCGGAGGCCGCGCGCGCCAGCTCGGAAAAAGTGATGCGCTCCCTCCTGGCCATGGGCCTGCCGGCTGATCGGATCAGCGTCAGCCAGGTGACGGACCCCAACGTCCAGGGCACCGAGGTTCGCCTCTACGTCCGCTAGCTGACCTAGCGGCCAAATCCAAACCGGGCCAAGCAGCGTAATGTCTCCAGAAGGCGTATGATGCGCCTGCTCTGCGCGGAGGCCGCCATGCTCGCCCTTGTCCGCCGACTGACCCTGATTGCCCTGGTGCTGCTGACCGGCGCCGCCCCGGCGTGGGCCGACGAATCGGTCGCGCCCGCCGATGCCGCCGCGATCCAGCAGGTGATCCAAGGCCAGCTGAACGCCTTCAAGGTTGACGATTGGAACGCGGCCTTCGCCTATGCCTCGCCGTCGATCCAGACCAAGTTCGAAAGCCCGCAGGTCTTCAGCCAGATGGTGACCCAGGCCTACCAGCCGGTCTATCGCCCGCGCGGCGTCGAGTTCCGCGAGCTCAAGGCGAGCGAGTTCGGCCCGACCCAGGAGGTGTTCGTGGTCGGGCCCGACGGCCTCTCCTACCTCGCCTACTACACCATGGAGCGGCAGGCCGACGGCACCTGGCGGATCAGCGGCTGCTATCTGGTGCGCGCCGAAGACGAGAGCGTCTGACCGGAGCGTTTTCCGCCGAAGTGCGGCTTGCCGCTCGGCCAGCGGCGCGCTAAGGGAAGCGCATCATTCCCGCTTTCCAAGGATTGCCACGCATGACCGCCTCCAGCCCGAAGACCTTCCCGGTGAGCTGGGAAGAACTGCACCGCACCGCCAAGGCGCTGGCTTGGCGCCTGATCGGGCAAGGCCCGGTCGACGGCCAGTGGAACGGCATCGTCGCCATCACCCGCGGCGGCCTGGTGCCGGCGGCGATCATCGCGCGCGAGCTCGACATCCGCCTGATCGACACCGTCTGCATGACGTCGTACTCCGACGATCATGCCCAGGGCGAGATCAAGCTCCTGAAAGGCGTGACGGGCGACGGCGCCGGCTGGCTCATCATCGACGACCTGGTCGACACCGGCAGGACCGCGAAATATGTGCGCGAGATGCTGCCCAAGGCGCACTTCGCCACCATCTACGCCAAGCCCGCCGGTCGCCCGCTGGTCGACACCTTCGTGACCGAAGTCAGCCAGGATACCTGGATCTATTTCCCCTGGGACATCGAACCGCAGTTCGTCCAGCCGATCGCGAAATTGAAGGCGCAGTAGTCCCACCGATCCCCTTCACCTTTCGTCACCCCGGCCGACGAATGTCGGCCTGCGCCGACGGGACCTTGAGCCGGGATCCATTCATCAGCCGCACGAGCGGTCCCGCGATGGATCTCAGCTCAAGACTGGGATGACGGTTGAAGCGGTCGCAGTCGCTAAATCAACTCGCTCAACAAATCCGCTCTGAGATTGCCGCCGCACAACACGGCGACAACTGGCGCACTCGTGCGCGGCGCATCCATGATCGCAGCAATGCCGGCGGCGCCGGAGGGTTCGATGGCAAGGCCAGCGTGGCGGAACAGCAACCGCATCGCCTCTTTCATGCGCCCATCGCTGACCAGCACGACGTCGTCCACGCACGTGCGCATGAAGGCGACGGCCTCGTCCACTGGCAGTCGCACTGCGAGACCGTCGGCGATCGTGTCGGCGCGCTCGGTGGTGAGCACGCGCCCTTCGCGCCAGGACAGCAGCATCGACGGCGCGCCCTCCGGACAGATGCCGATGATCTTGATGTCCGGCGCGTGCGCCTTGACCCACGCAGCGATGCCACAGATCAGCGAGCCGTTGCCGACCGGAACGTAGATCGCCGCCGGCCTTTCCTTCGCTTGCAGCAACTCCACCGCGATGGTGCCCGCGCCTTCCGCGATCGCCGGCTCGCGCCCATCCTCCAGGAAATAGCCGCCGATGCGCTGAGCCAGTTCGGCGGCATGCAGCTTGGCCGCGTCGAAATCATGGCCGTGCAGCATCACCTCCGCGCCAAACCTGCGCATCGCATCCAGCTTCAAGGGATTGGCGCTGGTGGCCGCAATCACTTTCACCGTCAGGCCGGCGCGCGTGCCGGCATAGGCGACGCCCTGCCCGAAGTTGCCCGCGGAGGCGCAGATCACCGGCCGGCTCTTGTCCTTGACGTTCTGTGCAAACCAGGACGATCCGCGCCCCTTGAAGGAGCGGATCGGATTCAGCGTCTCCACTTTCAACATCACCGGCGCGCCAAGCTCCGCGCTCAGGCCTTCGCACACGAACTGCGGGCTGTTCCTGAACACCGGATCGATCGCCGCCGCGGCCGCGGCGATCCGCGCGAGGGAAATGTCCATCGCTAGATGACCTGCCAGTTGTCGATTAGTCGCGTGGCGCCCACATAGGCCGCGACGAACAGGCGCGACGAGGCGCGGGCGGCCGGAATTGGCTGCAGGGTCGCCTCGTCGCACAGCTCGAGATAATCGACACGGTCGAAGCCGGCCTTGTGCAGGCGGCCCTTGGCATTGGCGATGATCGGCGCGGCCACCGAGCCGCCGCGCAGCTCCGTCACGGTGTCGTGCATGATCTGCGGCAGCGCGCTCGCCATCTTGCGCTGCGCCGGCGAGAGGTAGCGGTTGCGCGAGGACATCGCCAGGCCATCGGCCTCGCGGATGGTCGGCACCGCGACGATCGTGACCGGAATGTTGAGGTCGCGCACCATGCGGCGCACCACCTGCAACTGCTGGAAGTCCTTCTCGCCGAAATAGGCGCGGTCGGGCACCGCCTGCAGCAGCAGCTTGCTCACCACCGTCGCGACGCCGTTGAAGAACTGCAGGCGCGACGCGCCCTCCAGGTGCTGCGAGATGCCGCCGACCGAGACGCTGGTCGAGAAGCCCTCTGGATACATCTCGCCCAGGTCCGGCGCGAACAGCAGGTCGGCGCCGACCTCCTTCAGCATCGCGACATCCGCCGCCTCGTCGCGCGGATAGCGCGACAGATCCTCGGTCGGGCCGAACTGCTTGGGATTGACGAAAATGGTCGCGATCACCCGCGCATTGTCGAGCTTGGCCGAGCGCACCAGCGTAAGATGGCCGTCATGCAAGGCGCCCATGGTCGGCACCAGCCCGACGCTGGCGCCGCTGCGGCGATACTGCGCCACCTGCGCACGCAGATCGGCGACGGTGCGGACGATCTCGAATTGCCCCATGGTGGATGCTTGTGCCCGTCAGCTCGACTTCTTGAGGCTGCCGAACACGTTGTCCGGACCCGGGAAGCTGCCGGTGCGCACGTCCGCGGCGTAATGCGCGGCAGCGGCGGCGATGTCGTCCGCCAGCTCGGCATAGCGTTTCACGAAGCGCGGCTTGAAGGCCCCGAACAGGCCCAGCATGTCCTCCGCCACCAGCACCTGCCCATCGCAATCGGCGGAGGCGCCGATGCCGATGGTGGGCACCGGGATGCGCGCGGTGATGGCCTGCGCCACCTGCTCCAGCACGCCTTCGACCACCACAGAGAAGGCGCCGGCCTCGGCGATCGCGATCGCATCGGCCATCACGCCGGCGGCTTCATCGCTGGCACGGCCGCGCGCGCGATAGCCGCCGAGGGTGTTGACGGACTGCGGCATCAGCCCGACGTGGCCCATTACCGGAATGCCGCGCTTGGTGAGAAACTCGACGGTCGAGGCCAGCTCGCGCCCGCCTTCCATCTTCACCGCCGAGCAGCCGGTTTCCTTCATCAGGCGCGCGGCGCTGCGGAACGCCTGCTCGGTGCTTTCCTGGTAGGAGCCGAACGGCATATCGACCACCAAGCACGCATGCTCGGAGCCGCGCCGGACGGCGGCGCCATGCAGCACCATCATGTCGAGGGTGACGGGCAGCGTGCTCTCGAAGCCGTAGATCACCATGCCGAGGGAATCGCCGACCAGCAGCAGGTCGACATGGGGATCGAGCGCCCGCGCCATCGGCGTGGTGTAGGCGGTCAGGCAGACGATCTTGTCCTTGCCCTTGCGCGCCACCAGGTCGGGGATGCTGATCCGGGTCAACCTAGCCCCGGTCGCCTTCGACTGGCTTTTCGCCGCACTGCTATCGTGAACGCTCATGCCCAGCTCCGCCTGATCATCCGGAGAGAAGGCATCTTCCACCGAATTGCTGCGGTGCACAATAGGAATTGAGGGCATTTGGCCGCCTTCCCCTCGCACCCCGAAAGCCGCTAAGAACGCCCCACGATGGTTCGAGCATGACCGACGATCTGCGCCTTCGAGGGGCGTCCCCGGGTTCGTTCACTCTCTGGGGCGTCCTGATGTTGGCGTGCCTCCTGGCCAGCTGCGCGGCACAGCCCGCGCCCCAGCCGATCCTGACCGAGAGCGGTCCCGCCGGCACGGAGGCGACCGGCCGCCATTTCATGGTGGCGACCGCGGACCCCGCGGCGTCCGAGGCCGCGCTCGCCATCCTGCGCCAGGGCGGCAGCGCGGTCGACGCCGCCATCGCCGCCCAGGCCGTCCTGGGCCTGGTGGAGCCGCAATCCTCCGGCATCGGCGGCGGCGCCTTCCTGCTGCATTGGGACGGCGTGACCCGCAAGCTCAGCGCACTCGACGGCCGCGAGACTGCGCCGAAGAATGCCCGCCCCGACCTGTTCCTCGACGCGGACGGCAAGCCGGTCGACTTCATCGACGCCGCGCTCAGCGGCCGGTCGGTCGGCGTGCCGGGCGTGCTGCGCGTGCTGGAGCTCGCGCACCGGCGCGAGGGCCGGCTGCCGTGGGCCGACCTGTTCCAGCCCGCGATCGCGCTGGCCGAGAGCGGCTTCGCGCTGCCGCCGCAGCTGGCGCATGCCATCGCCGGGGATCCGCGCCTCAAGAACGATCCCGAGGCGCGCGCCTATTTCTTCGATGCCGCCGGCAATCCGCGTCCCGCCGGCACCCTCCTGCGCAATCCCGCCTACGCCGAGACATTGCGCGCGATCGCCGCGCGCGGGGCCGACGCCTTCTACGGCGGACCGATCGCACAGGCGATCCTGGCCGAGGTGAACGACGACGGCATCCAGCACATGTCCGCCATGGACCTGCTGGACTATCGCGCGCGCGAGCGCGACGTGCTGTGCCGGCCCTATCGCGTCTATGCGGTGTGCAGCACGGGCCCGCCGACCTCCGGCGGCATCGCCTTGCTGCAGATCCTCGGCATCCTGCGGAATTTCGACCTGGCACCGCTGGACCCGGACGGCGCGCCTGCACTCCATCTGATCGCCGAAGCCAGCCGCCTCGCCTTCGCCGACCGTGACCGCTATGTCGCCGATGCCGACTTCGCGCGCGTGCCGACGGCGAAGCTGCTGGAAGCGAGCTACCTGAAGGCGCGCGCCGGCCAGATTCGCAGCGACCGCACCCTCGGCGAAGCGCGGCCGGGCAAGTTCACCGATCCGATGATCGTGGCTGAGGCCAGCCAGCGCCAGGTCGAGCCGCAATCCACCACCCACTTCGTGATCGTCGACAGCGCCGGCGACATCGTCAGCATGACCAGCAGCATCGAGATGGGATTCGGCTCGCACCGCATGGTCGGCGGCTTCCTGCTCAACAACCAGCTCACCGACTTCTCGTTCCTGCCGGCTGCCGGCGGCCGCCTGGTCGCCAACCGCATCGAGCCTGGCAAGCGGCCGCGCAGCTCCATGGCGCCCGCCATCGTGTTCGACCAGGACAACAACCCGGTCATCGCCCTCGGCTCGCCCGGCGGACCCAACATCATCGGCTATGTCGCACAAGCGCTGGTCGAGATGATCGACTGGGGTCGTTCGCCTGGCCAAGCGGCGGCGGCGGCCCACATCCTCAACCGCAACGGCCCGACCCTGATCGAGACCGACACCAGCGCACTCGATCTGCGCGATGCGCTGGAAGACCTTGGCCACGCGGTGGAGGAGCGCCAGCTGAAAAGCGGCCTCAACATCGTGCAATTCAAGGATGGCGTGATGATCGGCGCGAGCGACCCACGGCGCGACGGCATCGCGCTCGGCGAATGAAGGACCATCGATGAGCAACGACCGGCCACGCCTCAAACTGCAACCCGGCGGCGACAAGCGTGCCATGCTGGGGCACCCCTGGATCTTCTCCAACGAGCTCGTAATGGACGCGGCGGCGAAGGCGCTGCCGCCCGGCGAGATCGTCACGGTCATCCGCCCAGACGGACGGCCGCTGGGCGCCGCGTTCTTCAATCCGCATTCGCTGATCGCGGCGCGCCTGCTGACTCGCGATGCCGATCGCGCCATCGACGAGGCCTTTCTTCACAAGCGGCTGCAGCGCGCGTTGAAATTGCGCGATCGCCTGATCGGCGCGCCGTTCTATCGCCTAGTCCATGCCGAGGCCGACGGCTTTCCCGGCTGCACCATTGATCGTTTCGGCGACGTCGTGGTGGTAGAGCCGAATTCCGCCGGCGCCGATCGCCTGATCGAGCCGCTGGTCGCGGCGCTCGATCGCCTGCTGAAGCCGCGCACCATCGTCATTTCCGGCGACGGCCCGGCGCGCACGCTCGAAGGACTGGCGCCGATTCATCACATTGCCAAGGGAACGCTCGATGGCGCGGTCGAACTGCAGGAACATGGCGCGCACTTCCTGGCCGATCTTGCCGAGGGGCAGAAGACCGGCTGGTTCTACGACCAGCGCGACAACCGCCTGCTCGCCGCGCGCTTCGCCAAGGATGCCGACGTGCTCGATCTCTACTCCTACAGCGGCGGGTTCGGCGTGCAGTCGGCGCGCCACGGCGCCAAGTCGGTGTTGAGCGTCGATCGCTCGCAACCCGCGCTCGAGCTCGCGCGCCGCGCCGCCGCGCTCAACGGCACCGCCGACCGTTATGCGACAGAGAGCGCGGAAGCATTCGAGTTCCTCGAACAAGCCGGCGGCGAACATCGCACCTTCGACCTGGTGATGGCCGATCCGCCGGCCTTCGTTAAATCGAAAAAGGACTTCCACCAGGGCGGCCGCGCCTATCGCAAGCTGGCGCGGCTGTGCGCGGCGCGGGTCAGGACCGGCGGCTTCCTGTTCCTCGCCTCCTGCTCGCATCACATGCCGGCGGAGGAATTCCGCACCCAGGTCGCGCGCGGCCTGCACGAAGCCGGCCGCTCGGGCCGCATCCTGCACGCGACCGGCGCCGCACCGGACCATCCGGTGCACCCGATGCTGCCGGAAAGCGCCTATCTCAAGGCGCTGCTGCTGCAGGTGGACTAGCCGCAGGCATTCGTGAAGCGCCGGCCGAGTGACCACCGTCACGCTCGTCGGAGCTTCCGCGCTTGCGATCCGCATTGTTTGCAGTCACATAATGTCTGTGTGGGTTGCAAACGGAGGCTCGCGATGCGTTGGTCTCGTTGGTTCCTGCATTCCATGATGCTCCCGGCGCTTGCAGGCGCGTTGCTGCTTCCCCAACCCGTACAGGCCGAAGGATGGTCGGTTGCGCGCGGCAACCCAGCCGCCACCGGCTCGATCAATATCGATACCTCCGCGGCCCAGTTGGCACAGACCTACCGCTACGATATCGGCACCTTCGCGGACGGCAGCGGGCCGGTCGTCGGAAGTGACGGCAGGGTTGTTCTCGCCAACGAGCAGGGCAAGATCGTCGTGACGGAGGAAAGCGGTAACCCGGTGTGGGACCGCCAGTTGAACAGCGGCTTCACCATAAAATCGACGCCGGCGATCAGCTCCAACGGCAACGTCTACGTTCTCAGTTCGCGCAAATACACGGACCACAGAGTGTCGCCGGCGGTGCAGCGCGTCGATGTCGAGATCAACGGATTCGACCCGGGGGGAGGCTGGCTGTTTCGTTACCCCGTGCCGGCACAGTCCGGCGGCGCGATCGCGACTGCGCCGCTCAACATCATGCGCGCACCGGACGGCGCCGAGCTGATCGTCTTCCCGATCCGCTATCGTCCGCCGGCCTCGACCACCACCATTCTGCATCTATATGCCTACACGCTGACCGGCAGCCTGGCGGCGCATGTCCCGGTCTCATCGCTCGTGACTCCGATCGAGGGTGGCATGTCCGGGGCCTCCGGCGCGCCCACGACGCCTGCCCCCCTTGTCTACGACGGTGGGTCGCATCCAGTGAGCTTGCCGGTGCCCGGCGTGGCGGTGAGGCCAAACGATCCAACGGTTGTCGTTCTCAACGACGGTATCAGCAAGATCGTGAGCTACCGATTCGACGGCGCCACGTTCCAGGAGTTGTGGCGCGTGGACCGGGAAGACGCTCTTTCCGCTCCCGCGATCAAGGGCAGTGAAACCGCATTCTTCAACGGCACCACGCACTATCTGGGCTTCAACGCCTTCGGCCAGATCAACAGGGCAGGCGATATCATCGGCTCCCACGCCCCACCGACGCTCGTTCCCACTGGCGCCGTCGTGTTCATCAATCGCCTCCGGAGAATGATCGTGGCGGCCGGCGGACAGTATGATGCCGGCGGCGACACGATCGCACCGGCAGTCGCCTCGCGCAATTTCATCTATATCTCGGTGCCCAGAGGCCTGGTCACCTATCGTGCCAGCGATTTCCAGTTTGTCAGCGTATACGATTGGCCGAACGGCGACCGCGGCGGCCGCAGCGAACCTGTGATCGGCCCAAACGGCTTCATCTACGCGCTCGCCGGCAACAAGTTCTACACCTTCTTCCCCAACACCGGACCGGCGAATCGCAGCAACGCCGCAACCGGTGGCGTGGTGGGCGGCGACGTCGGCGGCAACGACGCCGGCGATTCCGGCCAGCCGAAGCCGATGAACAACGCGCTCAACCCCGCGATCCTGACAGCGCCGCAGGCCACCACGGATGGCGGCAGCGGTAGCGGAAACGCCATCACCGGCGGCAAGGTATTTCAGGCGCAGCCCAACGCCATCCTGAACGGCGGCATGCCCCCGGCGCCGGAACCCGCCACCGATCAACCGCCGCCGCAGGAAGCCGCTCTCCCGACCTCACAGCAATTCGACCCGCCGCTCACCCAGTCGGGCAAGGCGCTCTCCGCCTGCGTCGATTCCGACTTCGACGATTGCGGCAAGGCGGCGGCGCGCGCCTTTTGCGAAAGCATGGGCTTCACCAAGGCGAGCAACATCGACATCGACACCAAGAAGGTGCAGGCCGAGACGCTGAACGGCGCAATCTGCACCGCCAAGAAATGCAAGGTGGTGGATAAGGTAACCTGCAGCCGCTGACGTGCCGGTGCCCGGCGATCAGTGCCGATCGGTGTGCTGGCCGTGGCCGCTGGTCAGCTGATGGACCGCGTAGAACGCCAGGAGGATGCAGACCACGAAGAAGCCGAGGCCGCTCCAATACTGGAAGTTGTTGTGCCCGCCGGCCGCCACGATCAGCGACAGCACCGCAAAAAGTCCCAGCAGAAAGAGGATGCCAATCTTCGAAATCATGTCCATGTCGCGCGCCTCGGCAGCTTCAATGCGGCGGGCAAAATAGGCGGCTTGGCGGCCTAAGGCAAGCCCGCCAGGTACCGCTTCAGGCCGCCTGCCGGTCCGGCAGTTCCAGCACGAAGGTCGCGCCCTTGGCGTCGTTGGCGGCCAGCTTGAGGTCGCCGCCCTGCACCCGCATCAGCTCGCGCGCGATGGCGAGGCCGAGGCCGGTACCGCCCGAGCGGGTCGAACCCTTGAACGGCACGAACAGGCTCTGCACCGCCTTGGGCTGCAGTCCGGGACCGTCGTCGGCCACCTCGATCTCGATCCTGCCCTCGGCGCGGCGCGCGCGCACGGCGACATTGTGCGCGCCCATCTGCAGCGCGTTCTCCGCCAGGTTGTGAATGACGCGATAGAGCTGCCCGCGATCGGCGGTCAGTACAAAGTCCTGCGCGAAATCGGCCTTCAGAACGGTGGTGCCGTTGAGGTATTTGCCGAGACTCTCGCCGACCTCGCCATGCAGCTCGGCCAGCTCGAAGCGGGAGTATTCCGGTTTCGCCGGCCCTTCGCGGGTGAAGTTGAGCGTGTCGGAGCACAGCGCGATGGCGCGGTCGAGCGCGCGCACCAATGCCGGCGCCATCTTCTTCACTTCCGGATTGTCGCTGTGCGCCAGGCGATCCGCCACCAGCTGCGCGGTCGCCAGCACGCCGCGCAGGTCGTGGTTGATCTTGCTGACCGCGGTGCCGAGCGCGGCCAGGCGCTCGCGCTGCTTCAGCGCCTTGCGCACCTGCTTCTGCAGCTGCAGGAACTCGCGCTCCGCCACGCCGACCTCGTCGCGCCGCCGCGCCGCCGCATCGTCGCGCGACATGTCCTCCGGATTGGCGCGGAAATCCACCATGCGCTGAGTCAGGTTGCGCATCGGCCGGACCAGCAGCCATTGCAGCGACAGGAAGATCAACGTCGCCGTCACCAGCGAGATGACAATGCTCAAGCCCAGGATGCGCCACGAATAGGAGATCATCGCCTGGCGCAGCGGCGTGTCGTCCAGCACCACGTCGATCCAGGCATCGCCCGCCTGCGGCGTCTGCCCGCGCACCTGCAGCAGGCGGTTGCCGCCGGCCCACAAGGTCTCGAACGCATCCTTGATCAGGGTCGTCGGCATCTGGTCGCTGAGATCGACGCGCTTGTTGATGACGATGTTGCCCGGCGTCGAACCGCGCATGATCAGGTTCTTGCCGTTGGGCGACTTCAGCGCGATGACGCGCGCGCCCGCATTGTCCAGCAGCTGCAGCTCCAGCTCCGGGTCGATCATGAAATTCGGCGTCGCTTCGAGCGCCAGGATCGCGAGATAGGCGCTCGCCAGCTTTTCGCTCAGCCAGTCGTTATGGAAGCGCGCGATCGACGGCGCATAGATCAGGATCTCGCTCACCATCACGAAGCAGATCGTGAGCGCCAGCAGCCGGGCCGACAGGCCTCGGCCGAAATTGGGAAGCGCGGCCTTCTCTTCCGACATCCTCGAGACCCAGCGGTCTAGCCGTTAGGGGAAGGTCTACACATGGGCTTTGTGATAGCGGCTCACCCGAACCAGCGCAAGACGCGCACCAGCTTGCGGGTAGCCGGCGAGAACAGCTTGCCGGCATAAAACTGGCCGGCCGCCCTTTTTCCCATTTCGGACAGGGTCGGATAGGGCAGCATCAGCCCCGCCAGCGCCGACAGCTTGAGGCCGCGCGCCAGGGCCAGGCACCAGGGCGCCAGCAATTCCCCGGCTTGTACGCCGACAATCGTGACCCCCAGCACGCGGGCGCGCCGGTCGGACACGATCTTCAGAAACCCCCCCTCATGCCGCTCCGTCCGCGCCCGGTCGTTGCCGGTCGCCGGCTGGTGCGTGACGGCCACCTCGCCGTGCTCGCGCCGCGCCGCTTCCTCAGTCAGGCCGACCTGCGCCAGCTCCGGATCGCTGTAGGTGACCCAGGGCAGCGCCCGCACATCGAAAGCGGCCGGCAGCCGGAACAGCGCGCTGCGGATCACCAGCCCGGCCTGATGGCCCGCGACATGGGTGAAAGCCGGACCGCCGTTGCAATCGCCGATCGCATAGATCCGGCGGTTGGTGGTGCGCAGGCCGGCATCCACCTGGATGCCCTTGGGCGTCACCGCGACGCCCGCCTGCTCCAGGCCCATGTTGTCGACCCGCGGCTTGCGGCCGACCGCGACCAGCAGGTGCCCGCCTTCGAGCCACTGCGTTGCGCCGTTCCCGGCGCGGATGGCGAGGCGGATGCGATCGCCCGCGCGCTGCACCTCGGTCGCCGCGCTGCCTTCATGGAGCGCGACGCCATCGCGCAGCAGCGATGCGCGCACCAGCTCCACCGCCTGTGCATCGTCGCGCGGCAGCAGGCGCGCCATCTCGACCAGCTGCACCTTGGCGCCGAGGCGCGCGAAGCCCTGCGCCAGCTCGACCCCGATCGGGCCACCGCCCAGCACGATCAGGTCGCGGATCTCGGCGACACGATCGAACACCGTTTCGTTGGTGAGATACGGCGCCTGGTCGATGCCGGTGATCGGCGGGATGAACGCGCTGGAGCCGGTCGCCAGCACGAAGCGCCGCGCCTGGATGCGCACATCGCCCGCTTCGACCGTCCGGTCATCGATGAATTTGGCCCAGCTCCGCAGTACCGTGACGCCGAGGCCCTCGAAGCGCTCCACCGAGTCATGCGGTGCGATCGCGGCGATCACCTCCTTGATATGCGCCTGCACGCGCTTGCGATCGATGTGCATCGGCGAGAAATCGATTCCGAAACCCGCGGCGGCGCGGTGCTGCACCGCCGCCTTCGCCGCGGCGAGCAGCGCCTTCGATGGCACGCAGCCGTAGTTCAGGCAATCGCCGCCCATCGTGCCCGCTTCGATCAGCACCGTCTCGGCGCCGAGCTGCGCCGCGCCAGCAGCCACCGACAGTCCCGCAGAGCCGGCGCCGATCACGCAGATGTCGGGTTTCAGCAGGCGCATCATCGACCCTTTGAGGCGTAGCGGCGGCGCAGGAACTTGACCGCGATCGGCATGGCGGCCAGCACGGCCAGGCCAATCAGCGCGCCCTTCACCTGCGGTGTCATCAAGCTGTGCAGGCTGAGCTCGGCGCTGGTCTGCAGCACGCTGCCGAGGCCCGCGCCGATGGTGGCGAAGATCACGGTCGCCGGGATGATGCCGATGAAGGTCGTGATGACGAACACGGAGAGCGGAACGCCGAGGAAAGCCGGCACCAGGTTGGCGATGAAAAATGGAACCGCCGGGAACAGCCGCATCATCAGCAGGTAGCTCCACTGATTGTCGGCGAAGCCGCGCTCCACCTTCGCCAGCCATGGCCCGGCATGGGCGCGCAGATAGTCGCCGAGCGAGGTCTTGGTGGCCAAGAACAGCAAGGTCGCGCCGACGGTCGCGGCCAGGACGGAGAGGATCGAACCCATGACTGCGCCGAATAGGAACCCGGCGGCGACCGTCAGCCAGATTGCCCCCGGCAGCGACAACGCGACGAACACGATATAGACCGCGAGGTAGATGAGGACGGCCTGCACGGCGTGCGCGGCGACGAACTCGGTCAGCCGCTGTTGATGCTCCCGCAGGTGCTGGGCGCTCGCGAACTCGTCGATATCGAATACGAACACCAGGATGAGGCCGAGCGCGATCACGCCGATCGGCAACCAGCGGCACCACGGGGGGCGGCGCGGTCCGGCTGTGCTGTGTTCGGCTGAGACTTTATGCGGTCCGGCCATGGCCCCATGCTGATGCAACGTCCGGCAACGCTCCCCCGCGCCGGCTTCAAGCACCATGTTAGCGGTCAAGGGCCTGTCCGCCACTCACTAAGTGTTGAGGGAATCCATGCCGGCAGGGCATCACGAATGCGGGATCAGGCCGCCCGGGCTTTGCGCGCGTCCTGCACCAGGGTCGCCCAGCGCTGGGTCACCGCACGGCAGAAATCGGCCGCGCGCGCGCCGTGATGCGCGATCTCGCCTTGCGCCCGCTCGAGCACTTGGCGCCCCACCTGCTCCTCGTAGCGCCGCACGATGGTATGGCCCCACTGGCTGAACCATTGCTTGGCAAGCTCGGGCGACACCTCGAAGTGGCACTGGAAGCCGTAGGTGGTACGCCCGAAGCGGAAAGCCTGGTTGCGGATGGTGGTCCCGGTCATCAGGTGCACGGCGCCCTTCGGCATCTCGAACGTGTCCTCGTGCCATTGCAGGATGCGCTGGTGTGGCGCGAGGCCGGTCAGCAGCGGATCCTTCTGGCCGTCCTCGGTGATCTCGATCGTCGGGTAGCCGACCTCGAACTCGTCGCTGCGCCGCACCTTCTCGCCGAAGGCGCGCGCCAGCAGCTGGCTGCCGAGGCAGAGGCCGAGCAGCGGCTTGGTCTGCTCGTGGAAGCCGCGCAGCAGGTCGAGCATGGGCGGAAAGGCGGGGAAGTTGACGTCGTCGCCGGCATGCTGAGGGCCGCCGAGGATGACGGCCGCGTCGTAGCCCTCCGGCGACTTCGGCAGCGCGTCGCCATTGTGCGGCAGGACTGTCGTCAACTGCGCGCCCGCCGCGACCAGATGGTCCCCGACCAGGGCGACCGGCGTCTGCGCATTGTTCTGAATGACCAGGACGTTCATGAACCCTCACCCCTGTGGCGGTGCGGATGATGTCTTAGCCGCGCTCGCCGTGCAACGGCCCGATCAATGCTCCAGGTGCGGGCGACGTATGTAACGGCGGAGTAGCCCGCCATTGCTGCCGATCGCGAGCGAGAGAAGATAGACGAAGCCCGCCGCCAGGATGACCGCCGGCCCGGACGGTAGATTGGCGTGATAGGAGATGATCAGCCCGGCGACCGACGACAGCATGGCGAGCAGGACGGCGAGGCCGATCATGCGCCCGATCGAGATGGTCCACATCCGCGCCGAGGTGGCGGGCAGCATCATCAACCCGATCGCCATCAGCGTGCCCAGCGCCTGCATCGCCGCCACCATGTTCAGCACCACCATCGCCAGGAAGGTGGCGTGGGCAAGCCCGCCCCTGCCGCCGACGGCGCGCAGGAAGCCTGGGTCGAAGCATTCCAGGATCAGCGTGCGATAGACCAGCGCCAGCGCGATCACGGTCAGCGACGAGGCTACCGCGATCAACAGCAGCGCGCCGTTCGACACCGCCAGCAGCGTGCCGAACAGGATGTGCAGCAGATCGACCGAGCTGCCCTTCATCGACACTATCAGCACGCCGAGCGCCAGCGAGATCAGGAAAAATCCGGCCAGCGCGGCATCCTCCTTGAGCGGCGTGACGCGGCTCATGGCGCCGGCCGCCAGCGCGACCACCAGGGCGACGACGAGGCCGCCAAGGCTCATCGCCCATATCGAAAGGCCGAAGACCAGGAAGCCGATGGCGGCGCCCGGCAAGATGGCGTGCGACATCGCATCGCCCATCAGGCTCATGCGGCGCAGCACCAGGAACACGCCGATCGGCCCGGCGCTGATCGACAGCGCAAGGCACGCCACCAGGGCGCGGCGCATGAAGCCGAACTCGATGAAAGGCTGGATCAGCGCATCGTAGAGCATGACATCAGCGCGCGCAGATCTCGGCCGCCGGATCGCTCCAGCTGGCGGCGAGCGCGCGGGCCCGCGCCAGGTTCTCGTCGCTCAGCGTCTGGCGCGCCGGGCCGCAGGCCACCAGCTCGCGCGCCATCAGCAGCGCGTCGGGAAACTCGCGCTTCACCTGCTCCAGGTCGTGCAGGGCCGCGATCACCGTGCGGCCTTCGTCCTGCCAGGTGCGCACCACGTGCATGAGATCGGCGGTGGTTTTCTGGTCGATAGCGTTGAACGGTTCGTCGAGCAGGATCACAGCCGCTTCCTGCACCATCAGCCGCGCGAACAGCACGCGCTGGAACTGCCCGACCGAGAGCTGGCCGATCGGCTGGTTCTCCAGGCCGGCGAGGCCGACGGCGGCGATCGATGCAACGCTGGCGGTGCGATCTTGCGCATCCAGGCGGCCCAGCGCGCCGACCTTGCGCCAGTGGCCGAAATCCACCACGTCGATCACGCGCACGGGAAAGCTGCGATCGACATCGACCACCTGCGGCAGGTAGGCGACAGCACCCCGGTCGATGCCGAAGCGGATCGCGCCGGCGGTCACCGGCAGCAGGCCGGCAATTGCCTTCAACAGGGTGCTCTTGCCGGCGCCATTCGGTCCGACCAGTGCGGTCAGGCTTCCCGCCGCGAACGCACCGCTGATGTGGTGGACGACCGGATGCCGGTCATAGGCGATGGTGACGTCGTCGAGCTCAAGGATGGCCGCCGCCGGCTGAACCGCCTGGGCCGCGTGCCGATGAGGGTGTTCGCGTGCCCGGGTCAGCACCGCTTCTATTGGATTGCCCACCAGACCGCGCCCCATAGCAGCAGAATGCCCAGGCCCGCCAGCGCCAGCCGACGCGCGGCGCCCCAATTCAGCGTGGTCTCGGCGGGATGAATGAGCATGACCTGATCCGCAAAGAGATGGCAGTGTTATAACATAACGAAGTCAACTCGCAAGTCGCGCAATCACGAAATGAAATCAATGCTTTAGGCAATTGCCGCTGACGCTTCCCAGAGCTCGTCGGCCCCGATCCCAGCTTGCAGCTCAGCAGCAGGCCGTTGGTGGCTCGGCTGAGCTCGTTCTCGACCTGGTGGAAGGGGCTCGAACACCCGTTCGAGCTGGTCGGCCGGGATGCCGCAGCCGGTGTCGGCAATCCTGATCTCGAGGCCGGCCGAGTCGGCCACCGCCGCCGACACGGTGACCTCACCGCGCGGCGCGAACTTAATCGCGTTGGCCAGCAGGTTGACCACGCACGAGAGCAAGCGCCGCTCGTCGCCCTTGAGCGCGATCGCCGGCGGCGTCGGCAGCGTGACGCCGGCGGCCGCACCAGGCGCACGCTGTCGTGCAGGAGCCGGCCGAGGTCGAACACCGTCTCGCTGAGCAGCAGGTGATCGGCCTCGACCTTCGAGTAGTCGAGGATATCGTTGATGAGCGCCAGCAGATGCCCACCCGAATTCCGGACGTCGGCGATGCAGCCGCGGCGCTGTTCCATCTGCTCGACGTCAGGCATCAGCAGCAGCTCGGCGAAGCCGATGATGGCATTGAGCGGGGTGCGCAGCTCGTGGCTCATGGTGGCGAGGAAGCGCGACTTGGCCTCGCTCGCGATCTCCGCCTTGCGGTGCGCCTCCTCCAGCTCGATCGCGCGCCGATGCACGAGGTGGACCGTATTCAACAGCAGCGTGGTCATGGTGCCGATGCCGCGATAGCGCTCCCGCTCCACGATCTCAAAGCCGCTGGAGATCGCCTGCGGGTAGCGATAGGCGATCAGCTCTTCACGCCCTCGATCGGCATGGTGGCGTCGACCACCATGGCCTCGCGCGTGACCAGCGGTGCGATCGGGCGGCGGTTATAGACGTCGAACCAGAGCGGTTGCGAGAACTGGGAATAGAGCCGCTCGCGCTCGATCAAGCCGACCACCCTGCCTTGTCCTGCGAGCACGGCGAAGCTCGGGATCGCCGGATGCGCAGCGCACAGGTCGAGCACCGCGCCACCGGTCCAGCTCTCTTCGATGGTCGGCGCAGCGCCGGCGCGCCAGCACCTGGTTGCGCGAGACGCCGAGCGCATGCGGACCGCGCCCTAGCGACGGATGATCGAGGGCGCGCAACATGCGAAAATTCGAGCCCCTTGCAGCCCCATTTTGCGCGGGATGGCAGGGGCGCGAAAGTTGACTAATCGCTGCGGCAGAGGCGCTTCCGCGTTACCGATTCATGACAATTGACGCGGAGTGTGGTCCGAAGGACCGCTGAGAACGCAGTGCTCAGCACCGCCCAGAAAAGCTTCGGCCTGCGTCAACCGGGGAGTCGACGCAGGCCTTTCGAGGAGAGAGGAGCAACATGCAGCTACCGCTGCGACCGCCTCTCAACGGCCGTAGCGATAGAGATCGGTCCCGTTTGCTTCCAGCCATTCGCGCGCGCTCCGCACGCTGTGGCAGATCTCGCCACACAGCTTCCAGAAACGCGGACCGTGATTCATTTCCCGCAAGTGGGCGACCTCGTGCGCGACCACGTAGTCCATCACGTGGCGGGGCGCGAGGATCAGGCGCCAGGAGAAGGAGAGAACGCCGTCGGTGGTGCAGCTGCCCCACCGGCTCTTGGTGTCGCGCAGGATCACGCGCTTCACGCTCTTGCCGAGTTGCTCGGCCTTGGCCCGCGCGCGCGCTTCGATCTCTCGGCGCGCTTCCAGCTTCAGCCAGTCGGCGACCCGGCGCGAGACATGCTCCTCGTGACCGGCGACGTGGATCTCCTGCTCTTCGCACCACACCACCCCGCGCGCATGGGCGCGATAACGGATGCGATGGGGGATGCCGAGGAATGGAATCACGGAGCCATGCGCGAACGCGACGGTCTCCGGCAATTGATCCAATCTTTCTTCGATCCACTCGCGGTTCTGTAACGCGAACCGCTTACCCTCATGACGCGTCGTGCGTTTTGGCAGCACCACCACGATGCGCGAGGCGCCGTAGTCGAGACGCAGGATGATGCGCCGCGCGCGCCGGTTCTCCTGGAACACCAGAGGCACCGAGCGCTGCTCGAAATCCATCAGATGAAGATCGGCGGCCTCCGCCATGCGGCGCGGCGTCGCCGCGCCTGAGGGGCGCGGCGCTTTTCTTATTTTTCCCCGGTTTTCCAAGGCTTTCGGCATGACCACCCAAGGCAGACGACGCGCTCTCGAGGGTCAGCATAGAGCCCCGGCTCCGATGCTTTCAACCACTTACGCCTTTTTTCTGGCGCGCGTTTCAGACTGGTCAGATCGCGCCTTTTCCGCCGCGATAAGAGCCTGTTTTCGCTTAATTCCCCAAGCGTAGCCACCGAGATTTCCGTCATTACGCAAAACGCGGTGGCACGGGATGGCGATCGCAACCGGGTTGTTGGCACAGGCATTGCCTACGGCGCGGACCGCGGCCGGGCTGCCGATGGCGGCGGCGACCTGGGCGTAGCTGCGGGTCTCGCCGACCGGGATTCGCCGCAATTCTTCCCATACCCGGCGCTGGAATGCGGTCGCCCGGATGTCGAGCGGCAGGGTCTCGTGCGGCGCCTCGCCTTCGAGCCGGCGCAGGATCTCTTCCAGATAGGGCTCCAGCGCCTCGTCGTCGCGGTCGATCTCCGCCTCGGCGAATTCCGATTTCAGCTGCTGGGTCATCGCCTGATCGTTGGCGCCCAGTTGCACGCGGCAGATGCCGCGGGGCGTCGCCGCCACCAACACCAGGCCCAAGGCGCAGGGCGCAATGCCGTAGTTGATCTGCTGGCCCTTGCCGCCCTTGGCGTAGCTGGCCGGCGTCATGCCGAGAGCCGCGGCCGCGCGCTCGTAGACCCGGCTCGACGAGCCATAGCCCGCTTCGAAGGTCGCGCCGGCGACGCCGACGCCGCTCTTCAATCCCTTGCGCAAGCGCTTCATGCGCAGCGCATCGTCGTACTGCCGCGGGCTGACGCCCAGCACCCGCTTGAACTGGCGCTGCAGGTGCCAGGGGCTGATCCCGGTGTGGTCGCTGAGTTGCTTCAAGGAGACCGGGCCATCGGCCTCCGCTTCGGCGCGCTGCTCGATGTAGGAGGCGGCTTCACGCACGGCGCTTACCATCTGTTCGGACATGTCGCTCTCTCGTTTGCTGCGATTGGACATGACCGATACCTAGGGCTTAGACGGGTTCGCTGCTATCCGAGGCTTGCGCACAAAAAGCCCTGACAAATCAGCGCCTTGCCTTCCGCTTGGAGGGCCAGTCGACGATATGGTCCTCGAGCTCGCCAGCATCCTGCTCGTTGATGATGCGGCCGCGCCCGGAAATGCCGGCGCGGTGCACTGCGTTACGGTCGCCGCACTTGAGATAGTGCCAGTCGTAGAGGTCCTTGCCCTCCGCCACCAGGCGATAGGCGCAGGTGCTCGGCAGCCAGCGGATCTGCTTCACGTTGCGCGGCGTCAGGCGCACGCAATCCTTCACGTATTTATGTCGGGTCTTGTAGTGCGTGCACTGGCAGCTCTCGGTGTCGAGCAGCTTGCACGCGACGTTGGTGAAATGCAGCTCGTTGGTGTCGGTGTCGATGATCTTGTTGAGGCAGCACTTGCCGCAGCCGTCGCACAGGCTCTCCCACTCGGCCTGGGTCATCTGGCTCATCTTCTTGGTCTTCCAGAACGGCTGCTCGCCATCCGCCATCGAATGCTGCCCCGGCGCTCGTGATGATCGATGCCGCACTATACAAGCTGCGGCCGGACCCGATCCACTGACTATTCGGCAGCCTGCACCGACCGCGCCTCGGCCGGCCGCTTACGCCGCCAATAGAAGGGCTCGAAATGCCCCTGCCACTGGCTCTCGATGCGCTCGCCAGAGGCAAGCCCGGTCGCCGGGAACTCGCCTGGCTTGGGCCGGCAATAGGTGCCGAACAGCATGTCGAACACCGGGAAGATCCCGGCAAAGTTCTTGTCGACGTGGTGCGGCAGGGCGGAGTGATGAATGCGATGGTACTGCGGCCCGCTCACGATCGGCGTCAGCGGCCCGAGCTGCAGCCTGATGTTGGCGTGATTCCAGAAGCCGGTCGCCATGTAGGCGAGGATAACCACCAGCGGCACATCCAACGGACCGAACAGGATCATCGCGGGAATCGTGACCGGGATGAAATAGGTGATCTCGTTCAGCCAGTGGCTGCGCCAACCGGCGATCGCGTTCATCGCGGTGTCGGCGTGGTGCAGCTTGTGCAACCGCCACAGCAAGGGCCAATGGTGAAACGCACGATGACGCCAGTAGGCCAGGAAGTCGACGACAGCCAGATAGACGACGAACCGTCCAGCCAACTCCCAGCCGCTGAGATCCGTCGTGAAGAGTGGCGGCAGGTCGAGCGTAGCGGTGCGCCACGGGATGACGGCCGCCGCCAGCCAGGTATAAATCTGCGAATGTGCCGCGATGACGATGTAGGCGGTGACGGCATAGACGGCATTGAAAACCAGGGAGCGCAGCGGATGACGCTCGGCCGGAAACAGCCGCTCCAGGAGGAGAAACGGAATCACCAGACCCGCGGCCTGCAGCAGAGTCAGCAGGTGATTGTAGATGAACGACCAGGTCACCGTCCCATCCCGACTTGTCCCCACCGACTTCTACCCAATCGGCCGGTGGACTGCCAGTGCCAAGCTAGGCGGCGCCGAACGGCTTGATCGGCGCGCCGAGCTCGTAGAACTCCGTTCCGGCCGCGCTGCCGATCAGCAGGTAGCGCTTGCCGAGAGCCGGATAGTCGAGCACGTCGAGCGGCTTGTTTTCGCCGCCCATCAGATAAACCAACTCTTCTTGGAACGGGTTCTTGAGGAGATGCGGCACCGATGGCGTGGCAAAGCCCATGAAGTCGCCGGGCCCGACCTCGTGGCTCTCGCCATCGATCTCCGCCACGCCGCGTCCGGAGAGAATGTAGACCCATTCCTCCTCCAGCATGTGGGCGTGATAGGCGAAGGAATCCTTGCCCGCCGGCAGCCTCGCCAGCGTGACATGGGCGCGGCTCATCCCCGCCATGCGGGAGAGACCGGCGCCGATGAACTCCGAATTGGGATTGAGCCGCTGCTTGAAGGGCTTGCCGTGCGCGGCGATCTCGTCGGCCTGCCACAGGACCTTGCGGGCTGTCTCGCTCATGATCCATCTCCTTGCCACTCCGCGATGCGCATCCAGATGCCCTCGTAGCTCACAGGCATGGCGAGTTGATCGACCGCGACAAGCGCGGTAAATCCGCTGGCGACGTTGGTGTAGCGATAATCATGGTTGCCAAGCCGCTCGTAGCGCTGCAGCGACGGCTCCACCGAGAGCGCGGGAAACTTCACCCAGGCGCACTTGATCTCAGCCGCCTGCCCGATCGCAAGATCAAGCCGCCGGATCGCGAGCGCGTTGGTCGATGGCGTGACGCCAAGGTCCGGCTCCGCGCATCCATCGAACTGCGGGTCGCGTGCGCCGTCAACCAGCCAGCCATCGCCCGCGCGCTCCAGCCGCAGGCGACGTTGCGCATCGTTCAACCGCTGCTCGATCGTGACGGAACGTGCCGACCAATCCTCGCCGCAGCCGATGTCGTAGTCGACGATGAGCGGCACACCATCCTGCGCGGCTGTGATATGGCCGGATATGACGAAACCATCTCGCGCCGCCGTGACGACACATTCCTCGAACGAATGGTCATCCAATACGCGCCGCCAGATCAGCCGGCGCAGAACTTGTTCAACGGACGCAATCATCGCACTTGTCTTAGCTCCCGAGGACCTCGGCGACTTGGAGAATCTTGCGCGGCTAATCGACCATTGCGGCGTCGCGCGTGTGCCGCGGCCACGCGGCCGGCATCGCGACCCACGGGTGCCGTGATGAATCCCAGACCGCAAAGGTCGGTGCCGGAAAGCTGGGATCAGCGAAAGTGCCGACGGATATGCCGATCTGGTCGACGGCCAGCTCGGTCGACCAATGGACCGTGCTCCCGCAGATCGGGCAGAAACTGCTCTCGACCCAGTGTCCTGAATCCGAGACTCGGCGCCAGTGCTTGGCTTCGCCTTGGATCGATCGGCAAGCGCTCCTTGGCCAAAAAGCATAAGCACCGAATGCGCTCCCGGTCGATTTCTGACACTGCAGGCAGTGGCAGACGGTGACCTCGTGCGGCTCGCCCGACAGGGTCACGGAGAGCTGCCCGCAAGAGCACGATGCCACGCGCGTCACGCGGGCAATCCCCGCTGCTTGACCGCTTGCGGCCAGTCCGGCGGCAGCTTGACCCACGGATGGCGGCACGAATCCCAGACTGCGGAGGTCGGCGCCGGGAAGCCGGGATCGGCGAAGTTGCCGGCCGCCACGCCGATCTCGTCGGGCGCGAACTCGGCGTACCAGTACACCGTGCTGCCGCACACCGGGCAGAAGTAATTGTCCAGCCAACGCCCGGTGTCGGACGAGCGGCGCCACAGCTTGGCCTCGCCCTCGATCGATTGGCACGCGCTCTTCGGCCAGTAGGTCGAGACGCCGAACACGCTGCCGGTCGATTTCTGGCATTCGAAGCAGTGGCACACCGTGACGTCGGTCGGATCGCCTCGCATGGTCAATTTCAGCTGGCCGCAGGAACAGGAAGCGGTGCGGGGCATGGCATTCTCCAGATCACGAGCTAAAGCCAGTATAGCCGAAGGCGCGGCGGATGCCGTCCAGGGCGCCCTGGGCAAATGATGCCTCTTGAGGGCGCTTGCTTATCGTCCTAACATCAGCACGCCTCAGCGATGTCTGGGACGCTCCTGGCGGGGGCAAAGCGGGGCTTGCATCGGTCACCGGGTTCGTCCCGCGGCACGGGCTCACGCGGCAACATCGCAGGCGTCATGGCGACTGTCTTAGCGACCAATCAACGCGTTGAGAGCGAGAAGTCGACGGTTGTTCACGCCGTGGCCATCCTGCTGGTCGCTTATGTCATCGTCGGCATCTGGCTACTCGCCGCCGGCCCGCGCGATTATCCCGTCTTCCACGTCATCCTCGACACCGGTGTCGGCCTGATTGCCGCCGTGCTCGCCGCGCTGCTGTGGGTTATGGGCCGTCACGTCGGCGTGCCGTTCCTGATCTGGCTCGCGACCGCGTTCGGCGCCACCGCGCTGTTGCAGACGATCCATGTCCTGATCGTGGCGGAGTGGCCGGGCGATCCCGTTGCCACGCCAGCGCTGGAGGCGTTGCGCGCCGCGACCTGGGGGCCGGGCGCCTACCTGTTGCCCGTCGCGGTCGCTGGATCGCTGTGGATGTTCGCGACGAGAAAGGCGAACACCCTCGCCTTCGCGAGCGCGGTACTGGCCGCCGCGATCGTGCTGTTCGCACTGTTCCAATGGCTGCCGGCCCGGACCGAGCAGACGCATTTCGGCGTCACGCGGCCCGCTCTGCTGCTGGCGCCGCTGCTGTGGCTCGGCATCGCGATCTATTGCTGGCGCGGGCGCGCCGGCGACCGCATGCTGCGCGCGCTGGCCTGGACGGCGCCGGTCCTGGTGGTTGCGAACCTCGTCATGCTCTATTCGCAACGCGAAGGCGATCCGCAATCCATCGTCGCCCATCTCGGCACGCTGGTCGGCTACTTCGTTCTGCTCCTGCTGCTGCTCAAGCTCGCCTCGGTCGAGATGACGGAACGTGTGCGCGCGGAAGGCCAGCTGGCACAGTTGATCGACGAGCAGGAGCGGCGCGTGCGCGAGCGCACCGCCGACCTCGAAGCGGAAGTTGCGGTGCGACGCGAGGCGGAGGAGAACGCGCAGTCGCAGCTGCAGCGCCTCAACCTGCTGCACCAGATCACCCGCGCCACCAGCGACCGCAAGGACCTCCTCAGCATCTATGACGTGGTGGTGCGCAGCCTGGAGGAGCAGCTGCCGGTCGACCTGTGTTGCCTCTGCCTCTATGACGCCGGCAGCAACGCGCTGACCGTGTCCAAGGTCGGGCCGCGCTGCACGGCGCTCGCGCGTCAGCTCGGCCTCGCAGAGCGTGCGCGCTTGGCCGTCGACAGCGATGCCTTGACCCACAGCATCCGCGGCACGCCGGTCTCCGAACCCGATACCGGTCTGGTCACCTCGCCCCTGTCACAGCGCCTCGCCCAAGCCGGCTTGCGTTCGCTGGTGGTTTCCCCGCTGAAGATCGAGGAGCGCGTGTTCGCCGTGCTGATCGTGGCGCGCCGGCAGCCGCAGGGCTTCAGCAGCGGGAAAGTGAAGTTCCTGCGCCAGCTCAGCGAGCACGTCGGGCTCGCCGCGCATCAGGCGCAGCTCTACGAGGCGCTGAAGCAGGCCTATGACGATCTGCAGCAGACCCAGCATGCGGTGATGCAGCAGGAGCGGCTGCGCGCCCTCGGCCAGATGGCGAGCGGCATCGGGCATGACATCAACAACGCGTTGTCGCCGATCGCGCTCCATACCGAATCTCTGCTGGAGAGCGAGCCGAACCTCAGCCCGCGAGTACGGGACTCGCTGCAGACCATCCAGCGCGCGATGGAAGGCATTGCCGCGACCGTCACGCGCATGCGGGAATTCTATCGGCCGCGCGCCGCGGATTCGGCACACCTGCCGGTCCAGCTCAACACCGTGGCGCTGCAGGTCATCGACCTCACCCACGCGCGCTGGGACGGCATGCCGCGCGAACGCGGCCATGTCATCACCGTGCGCACCGACCTGGCGGCCGATGTGCCGACCATCCCGGGCGTCGAAAGCGAGATTCGCGAGGCCTTGGTCAACCTGGTGCTGAATGCGGTCGACGCGATGCCGAACAGCGGCACCCTGACGCTGCGCACCAAGCTGCTGCCGGCGCCGCACCAGGGCGCGAATGCCGGCTATGTCGAGGTTTCGGTCGCCGACACCGGCATCGGCATGAACGACGAGGTGCGACGGCGCTGCATGGAGCCGTTCTTCACCACCAAGGGCGAGCGCGGGTCAGGCCTCGGCCTCGCCTCGGTGTACGGCGTGGTGCGACGCCACGGCGCGGAGATCGACATCCGCAGCGTGCAGGGCCGGGGCACCACGATCTCGCTGATCTTCCCGGTGCCGGCGACGCCCGCGGCGCCGGTCGCGCCGACGACGCCGCGCACTCAGGCCGCGCCAGAGCGCCTGCGCCTGCTTCTGGTGGATGACGATCCGCTGTTCCTGAAATCGCTCGGCGATTTGCTCGAGGCCGACGGCCACATGGTGACCGAGACCAGCGGCGGCCAACAGGCGATCGATGCCTTCCGCGCCGCGCAGCAACGCCGCGAGCCGTACTCCGCCGTGGTCACCGATCTCGGCATGCCCTATGTCGACGGCCGCCGCGTCGCTGCCGCGGTGAAGGAGGCGTCGCCCACCACGCCGGTCGTCCTGCTCACCGGCTGGGGCCAGCGCCTGATGTCGGACGACGATTTCCCGCCCAACATCGACCGCGTCCTCACCAAGCCGCCCAAGCTGCGCGAACTCCGCCAGACGCTGGCGGAGGTGTGCAAGCCTGAGGTGTTGCGGTAGCACTCCCCAAGCCCGCGCCCTCTCATTCCGTCATCCTCGTGCTTGGCACGAGGATCCACGAGTTTGCCTGCGTCAGCTCGGTTCTGCATTGATAAACTCGTGGATGGTCGTGCCAAGCACGACCATGATGATGGAGCGTAAGGCGAATTGCCTTAGCTCACCTTGCGCACGAACTCCGCCCACGCCGGGTAAATGAACTGGCGCCATTTGCGGCCGTTGAAGATACCGTAGTGACCGACGCCTTCCTGTTCCAGGTGGCGGCGCTTGGCGGCCGGGATGTTGCGGCAGAGGTCGTGAGCGGCCTTGGTCTGGCCGAGGCCGGAAATGTCGTCGAGCTCGCCTTCGATGGTCATCAGCGCGGTCTTGCGGATCGCCGCGGGCTCCACCTTCTCATCCCGATGGGTGAAGGTGCCGATGGGCAGCGAATGCTCCTGGAACACATGACGGATGGTGTCGAGATAGAAGTCCGCCGACAGGTCCATCACCGAGAGATACTCGTCGTAGAAGCGCCGATGCCCCGCGGCGCTTTCGCCGTCGCCAACCACCAGGTGATGGAAGAAATCGATGTGCGACTGCACGTGGCGATCCGGGTTCATCGACATGAAGCCGCCGAGCTGCAGGAAGCCGGGATAGACCCGCCGCATCGCGCCCGGATAGTGCGGCGGCACCAGATCGATCGCCTTGCGCTCGAACCAGTCGAGGCTCTGGCTAGCGCCGACATGATTGACGGTGGTGGGATTGACGCGGGTGTCGACCGGCCCGCCCATCAGGGTCAGGCTCTTCGGCGTCGCAGCGTCGCCGTCCGCCGCCATCAGCGCGGTCGCGGCGAGCGCCGGCGGCGAGGGCTGGCACACCGCGATCACGTGCGTCTCGGGGCCTAGGACGCGCAGGAAGTCGATTATGTAGTCGATATAGTCGGCGAGGTCGAAGCCGCCGGCGCTGAGCGGCACTAGCCGCGCGTCGGTCCAGTCGGTGATATAGACCTCGTGCGCGGGCAGCAGCGTCTCCACCGTGCCGCGCAGCAGGGACGCGTGATGGCCCGACATCGGCGCCACCACCAGCACGTGCGGATCGTTGCGCGGCAATCTCAGGTCGCGGGCGAAATGCAGCAGGCGGCAGAACGGCTTTTCCACCACCCCCTGCTCGCGCACGGCGACCGGCTGGTCATCGATCAGCGTCGCATCGAGGCCGAAGGCCGGCTTCAGCCGGCGTTGGGTGGCGCGGTCGAACAACTCGAACCAGGCGGCGGCGGCGCGAAAGCCGGTGGTGTAGGAGTACGGCAGCATCGGATGCGACATCATCTGATGCATCCAGCGCGCCGTCAGGCGCGCCGGCGTGAGGCTCGCCAAATGGGCGTCGATCGCTTGATAGAGCATGATGGTCCTTCCGGTCCGAGCCGCTTCAACGACCAATGCACCCGACTCGGCGTCTGTTCCCCCGACGAATGCTGGGGACGTTAAGGAGATGCCGAATCCCATGCAACTAGACTTTTGTATGATGAACTCTGAAGCAGGCGGGTCACCGGGCCTTCCGCGTCCACATCTTCAGTCCCATCCATACCCGGTGCAGGCGCGGATGGCGCCGCGGCTTTCTCTCCGCCACCTGAGGCGGCTGATGTTCCGATCGCCAGAATCGCGGATGGGGATGATCCCGCCACGGGACGTAGTCCGGATCCCGGATGTCGACGGAGGCACGCCACATCTTTTCGAATTGTTCCTCAAGCTCCGCGCGGCTCAACTTGTAGTGTGCCCCCCAGTCGTTGGCGCGGTCGCCGGCACGTAGCCCGGTGTCCAGTATCTGATGCCGCTGCCACAGATATTCGATCCCGAACGACTTGTAGTGCAGCAGCAGCAATTCGTCCCGTCGCGGATAGACGACATGGCCCGTTGGCTCCGCACCATGTCCGCCGATTGCGATATTGGGTTGGACCAGGTCCGGCTTGAACAGGCGCAGCTTGTTCATGCCACGGCTTTGCGCGCCGCGGGTATGGACGCTGGCAAGATGTATGCCGGGCGCAGGAAACTCTCGTGTCAGCATGTGGTAGCCGAGCGCCGGCACGCATGTCACGCCGCGCTGGTCGCAGCGCCGGAGGAAATCGAGCATGTGCGGATGGTATAGATGCTCGTCGATGGCGGTAACCACAACCCAGTCGGCCTTGCCGACGCTTTCGCGCCAGCACCGATTGTGCAAAGTCCGGTGCGACTGTACGAAGGACTGCGGGTCGGTCCAGGGAAACTGGCGCAGCTCCACATTCGGCTTCGCCGACAGCAAGGCTTGCGTCCCATCACTCGAACCGTTGTCGAAGAAGACGAACCGCTGCACCCACGGCTCATAGTTCCGGAAGAAATACGGCAGGATGTGCGCTTCGTTCCAGCAGACGGCGTAGAGGTGCACAACGGGCCGGCGCCAAAGGAGCATGGTCAGCCTGTCGGTGGCGACGCCTGAATGCGCGCCGGATTTCCGGCGGCGAAGCCGCGGTCCGGCACGTCGCGCGCGACGACTGCGCCGGGCGCGACCAGCGCACCGGCGCCGATCCTCACTTTCGGCAGGATGACCGCGCCGGCGCCAACCTGGCTGGCCTCACCCATCTCCACGAGCCCGGCAAGGATTGCGCCGGGCCCGATCGATGCGAAAGCACCGATCTTGCAATGGTGCCCGATATTCGCACCGCGATTGCAGAACGCGAATTCCTCAAGCGTTGCAGCACTGGCGACGATGCAACCGGCATTGACATAGACGCCCGCCTTAACGACGCAATCGCCCGCCATGATCGCTGTGCGATCGACCAGCCGCGCTGGCTCGCGGAACCCGAGCGTGGTGGCCGCCTCGCGCGCCGCTCGGCGATTGCGCGGATCGAACAACGGGAGCAGGAACGGCAGCGCACTCAGCGTCGGCGTGACAATCGCAGCGTCGACAACATCGACGTCATCGCCGACATAGATCGGGCCATCAAAGTTCTTGATGCCGGCTGTGATCGGTTGGCCGTTGCGCCGACAGGTTTCAACGATGTCGACGCAAATCGGCGAACCGATACCGAACAGGACAATCCCGCTCGTAGCGGAGCCAGCGGGCAGACCGCCCATCTCAGCCCCTCGCGGCATAGGGGCGATCGGCGAGGCAGACCAGGACACTGCCGGCCTGGAAATCGAACAGATCTATCCACGATCCAGGAGGAAGATAGAGGCCACGCCCGCGCACTGTCAGGTGGAACTGCTGTTCTTCTCCGCCGCTGTCGCCCGATCGAACCGTTGCCCGGCAGGCGCCAGCCGCCATCCACAGGAACTCGCTGCAGCGGATAATGTGGCCCGCGCGGTGAGCACCTGGCGGAACGTCGCTGATGACAAAGGTGCGGGCCGGACGAAACGGTAGCGGGCGCAGTTCCTCAAGCGCAGCCAACCGGCCGCGCGCGTCCACGAACTGCGGGACGTCCATTTCGCAGGCCGCAGGATTCGTCATGACGGGCTCGACGCGCGCGCCCGCTTGACCAGCAAGAACAGTGTCACCGTTGACCCCAACGACAGACCGACCTGTCCCCTCATACAACAGATTTGCGGGCGGTGGCTAGCATCGCCCGACACGGACTACAGGTGTTTTCTGATTTCTTCCGCGATCTCGTCCGGCGTGACCTGGGGGCCGAAATTGGTGAGGTACTTGCCCTCGCCATCCATGAGGTAGATGAGCAGCATGTGGTCCATCAGGTACTCGTCAGGCGCGCTGCCGGCGACCTTCTGGTAGTAGACGCGATAGGCCTTCGCGACCTGCTTGATCTGCTCCGGCGTGCCGGTGAGGCCGACCATGCGCGGATGGAAGTTGGAGACGTAGTCCTTCAGCACCTGCGGCGTGTCGCGCTCGGGATCGACGGTGATGAGCATGGGCACCACGCGCTCGGCCGCCACGTCCAGCTTGTCGAGCGCGGCGCTCATGACGCCGAGTGCGGTCGGGCAGGCATCGGGGCAATAGGTGAAGCCGAAATAGATCAGCATCAGCTTGCCCTTGTAGGTTTGGTCGGTGACCGTGTTGCCATCCTGGTCGGTGAGCTCGAACGGACCGCCGATCAGCGCCTCGCCGCTGACCATATCCGGCGGCACGCGGTCCATCCACAGCCGATAGAGCAGCATGCCGCAGATCACCAGCACGGCGAGCAGGAATGCCGTGAGCGCCCGCCGTGTCCACACTGGATTCATGATGCGCCTAGTAGGGCTGCAGGCTTTTCAGCATCGCCTGCGTGTTCGGGTTCTTGAACTTGCCTTCCATCACGATGCCGCGCGGGGTCGCGCCCTGGCCGTAATAGGCGCCGTTCCAGTCGTCCTTCTTGATGATGCCGGCACCCTCGAACGAGACGCCGCCGAACAGGCCCGCAGTCTTGGCGAAGGAATAGACGTCGGCCTGCATGTTGGTGGTGGTATCGGCGCCGAGGCCCTTGCCGATCGGCCCGACCGCGATCGACATGTCGCCGCCGAACTTGAGCTGGTTGGTAAGAACGGAATTCAGCGCCTTGTCGCTCATGATGGTCAGCACCACTTCGCTGACCTGGCCGCCGATCTGCAGGCCGAGGCTGCCGGCAACCAGGTCATAGAAGGCCGGCTGGCTCCAGCCGTCGGCGCCGCGCGCCGACAGGATGCCATAGCCGCCTTCGGCGCCGAGGATGAAGCCGCCCTTGTAGAGCTCGGGGAAGATGAGGACCCCCTTGGCCCGCTTCATGTAGCCCGGCAGTTCGCCGAACTCGACCGAGGTGATCAGCTTGTCGAAGCTGATGCGCGCCTTGTCCAGCACCTCCTGCTGTTGGGTCAGCGCCAGGGCGGCGCGCGCACCGATAACCGCAGCGGGCACGGTCAATCCGGCAAGCATGAGAGAACGGCGGGTCAGCATGGGCAGCCTCCTGAAGATCCCCGACGATGGGTCCCCGGCGATTTCTTAACGACTCGGAGCGTCCCGGGCGGAACAAGAGATACTCAGCGAAATAAGGCGGCGCAATGGCCGGACGCCGCGGCCTGGCGTCACAAGAACGTCAACGGGCCAGGACTTCAACGGGCCAGGACTTCAACGGGTTAGCGCGTTCGGATGCTGGTTGACCGCGACAATGCGCCAGGCGGCGCTTTCGGTCCCTTGGCGGAGGTGATCCAGGCGCGTGACGGAGCAGGTGTCGACCGCGAAGCCGAGGACGCGCTCCGCCTCGATCCCGAGCGCGACGGCGAGCGCGGCCCGGATGGTCCCGCCATGGACCACCGCCACGATGTCGCGGCCGGCATGCTCGGCGGTGATGCGCGCCATCGCGCCGCCGACCCGCGCCACCACGTCCTCGAAGCTCTCGCCGCCAGGCGGCCGCTCGCTGGCGGGCGAATGCCAGAACCGGAGATAGTCGGCGCCACGAAGCGCCTCCAGGTCGGCATAGGCCATGCCCTGCCAGTCGCCGAAATGCTGCTCCGCCAGATCGCTGGTGATGATCGGCGCCGGCACCGTCGCCGTAACGCGCGCCGCTAGAATCGCGGACGCGGTCTGGTGCGTGCGCTTGAGATGCGAGACCAGCCAGACCGCATCGTGCGGCAGCAGGCCCGCGAGATGCCTGAACTCCGCTTCGTCGGCAGTGTCCGCTTCGACGTCATCCTGGCCGTAGACGCGGCCATTCACGCCGATCACCGGAGCATGGCGCACCAACCACCAGCGAGTCACGGTCTCAGTCATGCGAGCGACACGAGGTTGACGAAGATGGCGAGCTGCGCGGCCTCTTGCGCCGCGCCCAGCACGTCGCCGGTATAGCCGCCGATCTGGCGGCGCGCGACCTCTGAGACGAGGAAGGCGGCGACGATCGCCACCACCACGCTGACCAAAGCGGCGCCGGGGCCGCAGGCGAAGGCGGAGATCAAGAGCGCGACGCCGATGCCCTGGTAGGTCGCGGCCGCGCCCGGCTTGCCGGCGCCGACGGCCAGGCCGTTGGCTCGCGCCAGGGGCAGCGAGCGCATGATGATCGGCAGGGTCGCCCGGCCGCAGGCATGGGCGGTGATGAGGGCGCCGGCCACCAGCCACGGATCGCCCAAGCCGACCAGGGCGCTGACCTTGATCGCGGTCGAGAAGCCGAGCGCCAGCACGCCATAGGAGCCGATGCGACTGTCGCGCATGACGGCGAGCTTGCGCTCGCGGTCGCCGCGCACGCCCAGCATGTCGGCGAAATCGGCGAGGCCGTCCTCGTGCAGGGCGCCGCCGGCGATCACCGTCGCTGCCACGGCAAGCAGCGCCGCCAGCAAGCCGGACAGGCCGATCTGCATCGCCAGAAGATAGATCAGGGATCCGATCAGCCCGACGACGGCGCCGGCGACCGGAAAGGCGCGGGCAGCCTCGGCAATCGGTCCGCCGGGGGCCTTCAGCGGCAGGCGGGTGAAAAAGCCCAGCGCCAGGCGGAATTCGCGCCACCATTGGCCGGGGTGCCAGCCGGGTCTGCTGGCATTCCGCTGGGTTGCGCCCGGAGAAGGTCTGGTCTGGTCGTTCATCTAGTCTTGCTGCGAGGTCCCGATTGCCAGGAGCCCATATGCGGGTGCAGAACAGCGACCGCAAGGGCTTCCGGTTCGAACAAATAGAGCCTCAAGTCTTAACGAAACGCCCAGCAGGAGCCAATCTTGGATACCCAGTCCGCCGCCAGTTTCGCCGAGCTTCGCCGCATCCTGGCGGACTTTCCAGGTCCAGACCAGGAATCCGCGACCAGGGCCGCCGAGCGCGAGGGGCACCTGACCAAGCCGACCGGCGCTCTCGCCCGGCTGGAGGAGATCGCCAGCTGGCTCGCGACCTGGCAGGGCCGGCATCCGGCGGCCGTCAATCATCCGCGGGTGGCGGTGTTCGCCGGCAACCATGGCGTCGCCGACCTCGGCGTCTCGGCCTATCCCAAGGAAGTGACGCAGCAGATGGTGCTAAACTTCCAGGCCGGCGGCGCTGCCATCAACCAGCTGTGCAAGAACGCCGACGCCGACCTTCGCGTCTATGAGATGTGCCTGGACCAGCCGACCAAGGATTTCACCCAGGGCCCGGCGCTGAGCGAAGAGGAAGCCGCGCGCGCCATGGCCTACGGCATGATTTGCGTGGAACCGGGCATCGACCTGCTGTGCGTCGGCGAGATGGGCATCGCCAACACCACCAGCGCCTCCGCCATCGCCGCCGCGATGTTCGGCGGCGCCGGCGCGGACTGGGCGGGACCGGGCACCGGAATCAAGGGCGCGCAGCTGACCCGCAAGGCCGAGGTGATCGACCAGGGCCTCGCCCGCCATCGCGCCAGGTTCAACGACGGGCTCGAGATCATGCGCTGCCTCGGCGGGCATGAGCTAGCGGCGATCGCCGGCGCGGTGATGGCGGCGCGCATAGCGCGGGTGCCGGTGCTGCTCGATGGCTTCGCCAGCACGGCCGCGGCCAGCGTCCTCTTGAAGTCGCATCCGGGCGCGCTCGACCATTGCCTGGTGGCGCATTGCTCGGCGGAACCGGGCCATCGCCGGCTGCTGACAGCGATTGGCAAGGCGCCCCTGCTAGATCTCGGCATGCGGCTGGGCGAGGCGTCCGGCGCGGCCCTGGCGATTCCGATCGTGCGTGCCGCGGCGCTGTGCCACTCCGGCATGGCGACCTTTGCCGAGGCCGGGGTCAGCAACAAGGAATAACGGTCGATCCTGTCCGTGAGCCAATCCCCCACTTCCAACGATCCCGCGGCGGCGCGCGCCTTCATCCTGGCGCGGCTCGGCTTGTCGGGTCCGCTCTGGCCGGTCGAACGCGCCGGCGAAGAGGCCAAGAAGCTGGGCATGATCCAGATCGATTCGATCCGGGTGAACGGCCTCAGGAACCACGAGATCGCCTGGGCCGCGCGCACCGATGCGCCGGTCGAGGACCTCTACAAGGTGATCTATCGCGACCGCGCGATGCTAGAGACGCATTACCCGCAGTTCGCCACGCGGCGCGACTGGCTGCCCTGGTTCATCAAGGGTTTTGGCAACACCATCAGGGACACCGACCGGCTGCGCGAATTGCGGCCGATGATGCGGCGCCTGAAGAAGCGCATGCGCGAGGAAGGGCCGATCTCGCCCGCCGACCTCGACAGCGAACGGGTGATCGGCGGCTTCAACACCATCAAGCTGACCACCCGCGCGCTCGACTACCTGTTCTATCTCGGCGAGACCCAGATCGCGGGCCGCACCAAGCATTTCCATCGCCAGTTCGACCTGACCGAGAAGGTCGCGCCTGAACTGCTGGCGAAGCAGAAACTGACACGCACCCAGCACCTGGACTTCTTCGTGCGCTCCGCGGCCTCGGTGCTGAAGCTCGCCACCCACCGGCAGCTCACCGAGCGCACGGCGCACCACATCGGCACCTGGCGCGAGGGCTGGCTGCCGGTCGCGCACAAGGTGGTCGACCGCGCGATCAAGCAAGGCGTGGTGGTGGAGGCCCCGTTCGCGCGCGCCGCCAACGGCGATCCGCTCTATGCGCTGGCGGAGGAGCTGGCGCAGCCGATCCCGATCGCCGACGATGTCGTGCGCATCATTCCGCCGCTCGACAATCTGCTGTTCAACCGCCGGCGCCTCACCGAGCTGTTCGGCTTTGCCTACAAGTTCGAGGCCTATACCCCGCAGGCTCAGCGCCGCTTCTATTTCGCCATGCCGATCCTCTATGAGCATGACGTCGCCGGCCTGATCGACGCCAAGAAGGACGGCGATGCCTGGCGCGTGGTCGGGCTCGACCTCATCAAGACGGTGCCGGAGGATCGCCTGCGCCAAGCCATCCACCGCCTCGCCCGCATCGCCGGCGCAACCAAGGTGGAAGCGCCGGGCCTGACGCCGGTGCGCCTGCGGAAAGCGATCAGCGGCAAGATCGAAGGCTGACCTCCAAAATAGAAGCCCCTTCCCCCTTGTGGGGGAGGAGGGAACCTGTTGGGGCTCGGGTTTTCACGCTCAGAACCACGCGGCAAAACGCCGCGATCCGGGGTTTTCCTTGGTCCGCGATGCTTGCAATTAACCGGCGGCGACGGCGATAGTCCGGCCGATGACCCAGATCGCCGCAGACAGCCCGAGTGCGCCCAGCGGTATAGCGAAGCCGCGCCGCATGGTGGGGCGCGTGCGGCTGCGCACCATCCTCATCATCCGCTGGATCGCGGTCGCCGGGCAGGCATTGACCCTGCTGGTGGTGCATTACGTGCTCGGGTTCCCGATGCAGATCGGCTGGGCCGGCACGGCGGTGGCGGCGCTGGCCGCGGTCACGCTGGCAACGCAGGTGCGCCGGCCGCAATCGGAGCGCCTGACCGACCGTGAGTCCGCATTCTATTTCGCGTTCGACATCCTGCAGTTGGCGGTCCTGCTTTATCTCACCGGCGGGCTCAACAATCCGTTCTCGGTGCTGATCCTGGCGCCGGTCACGGTTTCCGCCGCCGCCCTCTCCTATCGCAGCACGCTCGGCCTCGCCGGGCTTGCGATCGCCTGCGTGGTGCTGCTCGGCATCCGGCACGAGCCCCTGCCGTGGCCCGAGGGCGGTTTCGACGTTCCCGACATCTTCGTCGCCGGCTATGCGATCGCGCTGATCCTCGCGGTGATGTTCCTCACGTTCTATGTCTATCGCGTGGCACAGGAATCGCGACGCCTGTCGGACGCCTTGTCGGCGGCGCAGGCGGCGCTCGACCGCGAACAGCGCGTCTCGTCGCTTGGCGCATTGGCGGCTGCGGCGGCACACGAGCTGGGATCGCCGCTCGGCACCATCTCGCTGATCGCCAAGGAACTGGCGCGTGACCTGCCGAAGGAGTCGGACCATCGCGCCGACGCCGATTTGCTGGTGAGCCAGAGCGAGCGCTGCCGCGAGATTCTGGCCGAGCTGTCGCGCAAGCCGGAGCAGGACAAGGATCATTTCAACGTGCTGCCCGCCGGCCTGCTGGTGGAGCTGGCGGCGGCGCCGCACGCGCGCCCGCACGTCGCGCTGCGCATCGAGTTCGCGCCCGACCCGTCGGAGCCGCGCGATCCGGTGCTGCCGCGCCGGCCGGAGATCATGCACGGCCTCGGCAACCTGCTGCAGAACGCCATCGAGTTCGCCCGCGAGGAGGTCAAGGTGCTGATCGCCTGGACCCGCGGCGAGATCGTCATCACCGTCACCGACGACGGCCCCGGATTCCCACCCGATGTGTTGCGGCGGCTGGGCGATCCCTATCTATCGAGCGGCGGCGAAGGGCTGGACCAGGGCCAGCGACAGGGCGATCATATGGGCCTTGGCATCTTCATCGCGCAGAACCTGATCGAGCGGACCGGCGGCACCGTCGGTTTCAGCAACAATGACTATGGCGGCGCCGAAGTGCGCGTGTCCTGGCCGAGGAGCGTTTTAGGATGAATGACAGAGCGAAATCCCTGCTGATCGTCGACGACGACATGGTCTATCGCCAGCGCCTGGCGCAGGCGATGGAGAAGCGCGGCTGGATGGTGCGGCAGGCGGAGAGCGTCGCGTCCGGCATCGCCACCGCCAAGGCCGAGGCGCCCGAATATGCCGTGGTCGATTTGCGGCTCAACGACGGCAGCGGCCTCGACATCGTGACCGAGATCCGCAACGTCAATCCGGATTGCCGGGTGGTGATGCTGACCGGCTACGGCAACATCGCGACCGCGGTCGCCGCCATCAAGCACGGCGCCGCCGACTACCTGCCCAAGCCGGCCGACGCCGACCAGGTCGAAGCGGCGCTGCTGGAGGAGAAGACCGCCCTGCCGCCGCCGCCCGAGCAGCCGATGACCGCCGACCGCGTGCGCTGGGAGCATATCCAGCGCGTGTTCGAGCAATGCGACCGCAACGTCTCGGAAACCGCGCGCCGCCTGCGCATGCATCGCCGCACGCTGCAGCGCATCCTCGCGAAGTATGCGCCAAGGGGTTAGGCGCAGCCCAAGACAAGCTTTCATATTCGTCATGGTCGGACTTGGTCCGTCGGCGCAGGCCGACATTCGTCGGCGGGCCATCCACGAGTTTCGATGGGCAAGATCCTTGCGCGACAAGCAAACTCGTGGATGGTCGAGCCAAGCACGACCATGACGGTTTGAGAGGGTCGATGCAGTGGCGTGTCGTTACTCCGCCGCGCCGACTGACGGAGTGGTGCGCGGCCTTGCCGCATTCAGCGAGTCGATCAGCCGACCCTGGTAGAGCGTGACGCCGAGCGCCTCGCCGGCCTTCAGGCCGTCTTCGCTGTCGACGCGGCACAGCACCACGCGTTCGCGGCCGATCCTCGACACGGCGGCCTTGAGCGCTTCGCCACGCTGAGTCGCGGCGTCGTCGAGCAGGCTGGGCGTCCAGGTCACCTTGACGAAATCGAAGCCCAGCCAGTCGCGGTCGATCAGCGGCAGGTTGAGGTGCTTCACGCCGTCGAGCACGATCTTGTAGCCGCGCTCCTTCAGGAAATCGCGCGCGAATAGGTACTCGTTGGGATCGTTCATGATGTCGAGCGCCGGCAACTCGATCGCCAGCGTGCCGCGGTCCTTGACGTTGGTCGCCTTGTCGAACTCCATGAACTCGGCCGACAGCACCGTGCGCACGTTGAGATTGAGCGCGGCCGTCCGCAGCATCGGGAACAATTCGCGCTGCATCATCAAAGCCAACATGCGGCGGTCGAGCACCCGCGTCAGGTGGCGGAACAGGAAATCGTCGGAGGTGACGTTGTGGCCGGGCAGCAGAGTCTGCGCCAGATAGTACATCGAGAAATAAAGCTCGTGAAACATCGGCTCCGGCCGCATGCCGGGAATGACCGCGCAGACCTCCTGCCGACGCAGGATGTTGGCAAGGTCGGCGTGCTCGATGGCGCGCTCGATCTGCTCCAGGTGGGTCGGCCGGATCGCAGTACCGCCGGGAATGAGGCGATTGGCCGGCGCCTGCTCGTCACTTGCGCCTGAGTCCGCTGCCTTGCGTTCCTCGCTCAGCTGTCGCGCGCGGCGCAGCATTGCGTCGTAGTCGCGTTCCAGGTCGTACCAGCTGCAGAAGTGCGATTGGTCCTCGCCGATGAACAGCGGATCTTCGGAGAACAGGCTGCGCACCTGCGCAACGTAATGTTCGATGTCGGCGAGCGCCGCGCCCTTGGTGACGACGACCACGCTTCTGTTGTGCATCTCGTAGATGCCGGCATCGAAGCGCCGGGTCAGCGGCTCCATGGTCTTGCGCACGATGCGCAGATGGTGTGGCTGCTGGTGATAAGGCCGGAGCAGACCCAGATGCAGCTCGCACGCCATGCGGCCGGCGCGGTGACGGTCCAGGCGCGTAACGAAGTCGAGCAACAGCTCGTCATAGGTCAACGCCCGCGTCTCTTTGTTGGTCCGCTCGTTCATCCGGCCCACACCCGACGGCGCCTCATGGCACCCCAGCCGTCACCTTGCGAGCCTCATGGTAAATGAACTGCTAAGATTCGGGCAGGTGATATCCACGCCTTGGTGTCGGTCCGGCAAAAGTGGCGGCTCAGCGGCGGTGCAGCCACCAGCCGGATTCGTTGATCGAGAAGACCGGGTTGTAGTGCTTGATGGAGTTGGCGGGCACCACCGAGGCGATCTGGTTGTCCAGCAGCATCGGCTGGTCGCCGACATAGACCACCAGCACGGCGTGGCCGAGATTGAGGTTCTGGTCCTGCAACGCGACCACGCGCATGTCGTCGACCGGCACGCCCAGGGCCTTCAGCGTGAAGTATTTGGAGATCGCATAGTCCTCGCAATCGCCGTGCTTCTTCAGGAACTGGTACGGCGTCGCCCAATAGTCCTCCTCGCCCCAGTTCTTGATGTCGAGGATGTACTTGTGCGCGTTGAAGGCGCGGTTCACTTCCTTCAGCTGGGTCTTGAGATCCTGGCCCTTGAGTTCGGCGATGAACTCGTTCCAGCCCTTGACCGTGCAGGTTGCGCTCTCGCACGCCTTGCCACCGTTCTGGAACCGGTCGAGCATGCCGAGCCACTTGGGAAAGCGCGTGGTCTTGGTCGAGAACAACTCGATCGAGCCGAAGATCTTGGGATATTTACGCGCCTCCGCCGGCGCGACGCCGAGCAGCATGACGAGCACGCTCGCGGCCGCCATGACGCGGCCGGGCCAATGCGCTGCGGAATATCTCGGTCCCCGGTGTTCCATGCCCGCCGCCCTGGCGCGCTGACTCGCGCGCATTCCGGCCAAACTGTGCATTTACGGTTAAGAAGGCGTTAATTGGCCCAACCCAAAGATCATGCTAGGTTGTAGAGTATTGTCCCAACCTGTTCAAACAGAAGACGCGAGGAGCGGACAGTGGCTGAGCGTGGCGCAAGCCCGCAGACGAGGGCGGATGGGGGAGCCAAGGGGGAAACCGCCGGTGGAATGTTCGATTCCGGCGCTCCGAAACGTGGCCTCGACCTCAAGATCCTGTTTCCAGCGATCATCCTGGTCGTGCTGGGCGTCGTCGGCGTCTGGGCCATCAACCGCTTCGTGGACGAAGCGCGCCAGCGCGAGCTGACACAATGGCAGGTGCGCCTCGGCATCGTCGCCGACAGCCGCGTGGCCGAAGTAAACCGCTGGCTCGCCGGCAACATGGCCGACCTCAACGCGCTCGCCGAGAACGAGTCGGTCCAGCTCTATGTCGGCTCGATCGACGAGTTCAGCACCGATCCAGAGCAGCAGGACCAGGTCGAAGGCTTCCGCCAGTATCTGCGCAATCTTCTGCTGGTGGCCGCGACCCGTGGCGGCTTCGGCGAAGCCAGCGATGAGCAACAGCCCGGCTTCAACGCGCCCAACGTGGCCTCCGGCGGAATCCTGATCGTGAACAGCGCCGGCGACATCGTGGCGGCGTCGCCAGATGCGCCGCCGTTCGATGGCGCGTTGCGGGATTTCGTCGACTCGGTCGCGCCCGGCCGATCCGCAACCGGTCCACTCACCATCGATGCGCGCGGCGAGCCAACCATGACTTTCGTGGTGCCGCTGTTTGCGGTGCAATCCGACCAGGCCACCAGCGCCCAGATCGGCCGCATCGTTGGCGTGAAGCGGGTGGGCGAGGAACTCTACGCCCTGCTACACCAGCCCGGCGACACCACGCGCTCGGCGACCACCGTGCTGCTCACCAGAGACGGGAACAAGGTGAGGTATCTCTCGCCGGTCATGCGGCCGGGCGAAACGCCGCAGCCGCCCGGGATGTCCATGGAAATGTCGACGCCCAACCTGGATGCGGCCTTTGCCGTCACCGAGAGCAATGGCTTTGCACCCGACCTGCGGGATTATAACGGCCGGCGCGTGGTGGTGGTCGCACGGGCCATCACGGGCGCGCCGTGGGTGCTGATGTACACCGTCGACTACGAGGAAGCGCTGGGCGCCGCCGATACCCGTTTCCGCACGCTTGCGGCCATTCTGGCCCTGGCGCTGCTGGTGATCGCGATCGCCATCATCGCGGTGTGGCGCCACGGCTCGTCGCGCCGGGCGTCGGAGGCGGCGACCCGCGCGCAGATCCTGGCCAACAGCTACGAGGCGCAGAAGGACCTGCTGCAGCTGGTCACCGACAGCCAGCCGACCAGCATCTTCATTCTCGACACCCAGAACCGCTACCGCTTCGCCAACGCCCAGGCCAGCGCCGGCGCCGGCATCACGCCGGCCGAAATGCTGAACAAGGACATCGCTGCCGTCATGGGCCCGGCGAGCGCCAAGCGCTATCTCGAGTTGAACGAGCAGGCGCTTAAGATCGGCACCGCCGTCAACAACGTGGCACGGCTGGAGAACGACGAAGGCCTCAAGGTGCTGCAGTCGGAGCACATCCCGCTCAAGGAACGCTCCGGCGCGACCGCCGGCGTGCTGACGGTCGAGCACGACATCACCGACGTGGTGACCGAGCGCGAGAAGCGCGCCCGCACCCTGCAGAACCTGGTCAAGACCCTGGTCAGCGTGGTCGACCGGCGCGATCCCTATGCCGCCAACCATTCGACCCGGGTGGCGCGCGTGGCGCGGGCGGTGGCGCGCGAGATGGGCCTGACCGAGACCGAGATCGACACCGCGGAAAGCGCCGCCAACCTGCTCAACCTCGGCAAGATCATGATTCCTCCTGAGGTGCTGGCCAAGACCGGCGACCTGACCGAGGAGGAGCGCAAGCTGCTGCGCAATTCGGTGCAGGTCAGCGCCGATATCATCCAGGACATCGAGTTCGATGGGCCGGTGGTGGAAACGCTGCGCCAGGCGCAGGAGCGCTGGGACGGCAGCGGCCACCCGCGCGGCCTCAAGGGCGAGGACATCCTGATCACCGCGCGCATCATCGGCGTCGCCAACGCCTTGGTCGGCATGACCAGCGACCGGGCGTTCCGCCAGGGCATGTCGATGGATGCCGCGCTCGAGATCCTGTTCAAGGAAGCCGGCAAGGCCTACGACCGCCGCGTGGTGGCGGCTTTGGTCAACTACCTCGACAACCGCGACGGCCGCGCCCAGCTCGCGGACGTGACGGCGGCGGAGCAGTAGCGGAAATTCGCCTCGGCTCCCGAACGGAATCCCCTCCCCCGACACGGGGGAGGGTTAGGGCGGGGGAAGCCGCCGCGCAATTGGAACGAGCCTTCGCTCGCTGCCCCCTCCTACCCTCCCCCAATTTGGGGGGAGGCTCTCCTTAGGAGAGATCAGAAAATTCACCACGGCAACTCCGGATCGGCGACGCGCGCTAGGCGGCGGCTGGCGGTGAGGGCGACGCCGAGAATGAGGCTCCGGCGGCGGTTGCCGTTGATGGGTTGCAGCGCGCCTTCGCGGCGGATCGAGCCGCCATGGGCGTCGGCGCAGATGAGGCCGACCTCCTCCGGCAGCAGGCCAAGCGGAAAGTCCGGCTCGACCGCGAAATAGAACCGGTCGCAGAATTCGAGGTAGTCGCGCCACTTGTGGTCGGCGGCGAAATCGGCGCGGGAGGACTTGATCTCCACGATCGTCACCTGCCCGGCGCCGTCGATCGCGAGGATGTCGGCGCGCCGGCCGTTGCCGAGGGTGTATTCGGCGATCGCGGCATAGCCGAGGCCCTCCAGCAGCCTGGTCGCGCCGCGCAGGATGCGCGCCGCCGTTGCAGGAAATTCCGGATCCGGATCGGTCATGGCGTCATCCTCCGACGATCCTCTTGGATTCCGCAACCCTTGCCCTTGTCGCGGCCAGCGTGCGTCAGTATCAAGACCGGCAATGGATGATCCGCTGGCTGACCCCTTGCTTCGCTCTTCAACCACGCGACGGCGCGGCGGGCTGATCCGGCGCAGCCTGCGCTGGCTGGGCCGCGCGATCCTGCTGTTCGTCGCGATTACCGTTGTCCTCGCCGCGATCTACCGGATCGTGCCGCCGCTGCTGACGCCGCTGATGGTGATCCGCCTGTTCGAGGGCAACTGGATCTCCAAGGACTGGGTGCCGTACGAGGAGATCTCGCCCAACCTGGTTCGCGCGGTGATCGCGGCCGAGGACGCCGGCTTTTGCTCGCACTGGGGCTTCGATTTCACCGCGATCCAGAAGGCCCTGCGCCACAACGAGAAGTCACGCCGGCTGCGCGGCGGCAGCACGATCAGCAACCAGACCGCCAAGAACACCTTTCTTTGGCCGGGCGACACGACGGTGACGCGCTATGCCCGCAAGGCGGTCGAGCCCTATTTCACGATCCTGATCGAAGGCATGTGGGGCAAGAAGCGCATCCTCGAGGTCTATCTCAACGTGGTGGAATGGGCGCCCGGGGTCTATGGCGCGGAGGCGGCCGCCCAGCATCATTTCCATAAATCCGCTGCCGAGCTGTCGCGGCGCGAGGCGGCCCTGCTCGCCGCCGCCCTTCCCAATCCGCGGAAATACAATGCCGGCAAGCCCGGCGCCTACGTCTCGCGCCGCGCCGGCCAGATCCAGGCCCAGATGAACGATGTGGCGGATCCCACGGACGATCCTTGCGTCAGGTGAGACTCCTACAATTCGTCACAAATACGTGTGAGGTCGCAACGCCCGTCCGTCTGCGCGTGGTGACCGAATGACGGCGTGATATCGAGTACCGTACGGTAACGGACCGGCCAAAATTAACTATGCTGACCGTTGATATCCCTGGCTGAGTCGGCCGGGTAAAGGAATTATCCACGATCGCGGCTGACAATGACCCTTAGGCCCCTTCTCCGTCGGAAGAAGGGGCGGCACAGGCAATGGCCACATTGATCGGATGACGGAAGGCGACCAGCCCATCGAGACCCACGACGCCGAGCAGCGGCAGACTCGCCGGGCGCTTGCGGCGCTGGTCACGTTCGTGCTCGCGCTGGCCGCGATCGGCGCCGGCGCCGCCAGCTGGCAGCTACACAAGGCGGAGTACGACGACAGCCAGGCCAACCTGCGCCGGTTCGCCCGCGCCGTCACCGAGCAGACCGCGTGGGACCTGCACCAGATCGACACGGTGCTGCAGCTCACCAGCACCTGGCTCGCCCGTTCCGACAAGCTGGAGGCCTCCGGCACCGCCCGCCTGCAGGAGCGCGTGCAGCCGCGATTGACCGCCCTCCTGTCGGTGCAGAGCATCATCGTCAGCAATCAGGAAGGCACGTTGCGCATGGTGACGCGCGACAGCTTCGCCTTGCCCACCACCGGCTTCGACCCGCGGCCGCTATTCGCATATTTCCGCGATCATCCCGACGCCGGCCTGACCGTCGGCGCGCCGTTCCGGCTGGTCGGCAGCCAGGACTGGGCCTTTCCGATCAGCCGCCCGATCATCACCGGCAAAGGCAAGCTGACCGGCGCCGTCACGCTGGTGGTCGATGCGCCGGTGCTGGCGGAGCGCTTCCGCCTGGTGCGGCCGACCCCCGATCACCACGTCGCCCTGCTGCGCAGCGACGCCACGCTGATGATCGATGCTGCCGGCCTCGCCAGCATGACTCCCACCGGCTTCCTCAGCGCCGGGGCGCCTAATTCCGCCGGCGAGGGCGACCGCGACAACTGGCTGACTGCAGACGGAGTCGAGAGCATCGCCCATCTCCGGCCGGTGCCGGATTTCCCGCTGGTCATCGCGGTGTCGCTGCCGCAGTCGGTGGTGACCGCGAACAGCCGCACCGCGCTGATCGTGATCTCGGGCGTGATCGCCGCCGCCGGCTTCGGCCTCGCGCTGATCGCCGTGGTCCTCGGCCGCCGCATCCTCCTGAGCCAGGCCAGGCTGCGCCAGCAGCGCGACTTCGTCACGCGCGTCCTCGATTCCGCCGACGTGATGGTGTTCGTCCAGGATTCGAACGGGCGCCTCATCAGCTGCAATGCCGAGGCGGAGAAGCTGGGCTATCCGCAGAACGAGATTCTGGCGCTCGATCCCTTCGTGCATCTGGTCCCGCGCGAGGAGCAGGAGCAGGTGGCGGCGATCCAGCGCCGCGCCCGCGGCGCGGCCGCACCCGAGGCCTACGAATGCCATCTGCTGACGCGGGCGGGCGAGCGCCGCCTCATCCGCTGGTCCACCACCAATCTGCCGGACGCCGGCGGCCGGCGCGACTGGGTGCTCAGCGTCGGCACCGACGTGACCGAGGAGCGGACGCAGCAGGACGCCATCGCGCGCAACAACGCGATCATGGACCGCGCGCAGTCGATCGCGCACATGTGCTATTGGACCGCGCGGGCGGAGTCGGCCGATGCCAAATGGACCGACTGCACCTTTACTTACTCCGAGAATGTCGAGCAGGTATTCGGCTACACCTTTGCCGAGATCGACTTGGCTCTGGCCGACTTCATCGAGCGCTTCGTCCATCCCGACGACCAGGAAGACATGGCCGAGGCCTATCGCGCCTTCTACGAAGGTTCGGATCAGCGCTTCGCCATCTCCTTCCGCTTCAAGCAACGGGATGGCAGCTATCGCTACATCCGCGACTTCGCCGAGAAGCGCGTGGACACCGGTGGCGGGGTCCTGGAGCTGGTCGGCATGTCGCAGGACATGACCCAGCAGCTGGCCGCCGACGCCATGCTGCGCGAGAGCGAGATCAAGCTGCGGCGCGCGCACCGGCTCGCCAAGCTGGCCTATTGGACTTACGACCCGGTGGCGGCTGCGGCCGGCGGCGGCGACCGCCTGGTCTTCTCCGGCGATACCCAGGAGATCCTGGGCGCGCCGGCGGAGGCGCTCAACGGCGCAGCCACCAGCCCGCTGATCGCCATGGCGCATCCCGAGGATCGCGAGCGCATCCTGCACGAATGGCGCACCTTCATGGCCTCAAATGAAACCGCCTGGACCTTCGATTACCGACTGGCGCGCGGCGACGGCGAGATCCGCGATGTCAGCGTGTCCGCCGAGAAGGTGATGAACGACCGCGGTCCGGTAGGCCAGGTCATCGGCGTCGTGCAGGACATCACCGACCGCAAGCGCAGCGAGCGGGCGATCGCGCGCAACGAGACGCTGCTGCGCCATGCGCACCGCCTGTCGCGGGTCGGCTATTGGGTGTGGGAGCCGCGCGACGTGGCGCAATCCTCCGATCGCGGCTGGCTGCATGTCTCGAGCGAGTTCGCGGACATCCTCGGCGTCAACCCGGAGGACGTCCCGCTCGAGGAGACCGACCTGGTCCGCAAGTTCGTGCACCAAGACGACCTGCCGGCGGCGATCGCGGCGGTCGAGGGTTTCGTGCAGCGTACGTCGGACCGCTACAACGCCCAGTTCCGCATCATCAGGCCGGACCAGTCGATCGCCCACGTGCACATGGAGGCCGAGCGGCTGCGCGATTCGCAGGGCCGCATCCTCTACGAGATCGGCGTCATCCAGGACGTGACTGAGCAGCGCGAGCGCGAGCTCGAGCTGATGACCGCCAAGCGCACCGCCGAGATCGCCAACCGCACCAAGACCCAGTTTTTGGCCAACATGAGCCACGAGCTGCGCACGCCGCTGAACGCCGTGATCGGCTTCTCGCAGCTGATCCGCGACCAGGCCTTCGGCCAGATCCATGAGCGCTATGTCAACTACGCCGACGACATCAACAGCAGCGGCAAGATGCTGCTGGCGCTGATCAACGACATCCTCGACATGTCGCGCATCGAGGCCGGCCAGCAGAAGCTGATGGAAGAGATCATCTCGGTCGATTCCACGATCAACGACTGCGTGCGCATGGTGACCTCGAAAGCCTCGGACGGCGGCGTGCGCCTGATCGTGGAGAACAAAGGCACGCTGCCGGCGCTGCGCGCCGACGAGCGGGCGCTGAAGCAGATCCTGCTCAACCTGCTGTCCAACGCCGTCAAGTTCACGCCCGAGGGCGGCGCCGTCACCATCGGGGCCGAGGTGACGAAGGACCGCGGCCTCGATGTCTGCATCAGCGATACCGGCATCGGCATCGCCGAGGACGTGATCAAGGACCTGTTCCTGCCATTCCGCCAGGCCGACGCCTCGATCAGCCGCCGGTTCGGCGGCAGCGGCCTCGGCCTTGCCATCAGCAAGAAGCTGATGGAGCTGCATGGCGGCGAAATCTCGATCGACAGCCATCCCGGCCGTGGCACCCGCGTCACCTTGCACATGCCCGCCGAGCGCGTCGTCAGCAACGAATCCGACCCCACCCGGCTGCAAGCCTAGCGCGATCTCCTACTGCGCCGCCGAGGCGTAGGCCGAGGCGAACTGCCGCGACACCAGCTGGGCATAGAGCCCGGCGCGAGCGACCAGGCTGTCATGGTCGCCGATCTCCTTCACCTGGCCGTCCTGCAGCACGACGATGATGTCGGCATTGCGGATGGTCGACAGGCGGTGCGCGATCACGATGGTGGTGCGGTCGGCCTGCAGCAGGTCGAGCGCATGGCGCACCGCCTGCTCGTTGAGGGCGTCGAGATGCGAGGTCGCTTCGTCCAGGATCAGGATCGGCGCATCTTTGAGGAAGGCGCGCGCGATCGCGACGCGCTGGCGCTGGCCGCCGGAGAGGCTCATGCCGCGCTCTCCCACCGGCGCGTCGAGGCCGTCCGGCAGCGTCGCAACCAGATCCTCGAGCGAGGCGTGGCGGATCGCGGCGTTCAGGTCTTCCGCACGGGCCTCCGGCTTGGCGATCAGGATGTTCCGCCGCAGCGTGTCGTTGAAGAGATAGGTGTCCTGCGCGACCAGCGCGATCCCGCTGCGCACGGCGTCGATCTTGTAGGCGCGCAGGTCGACGCCGTTGAGCTCGATCAACCCGTTGTCCGGATCCCAGAAGCGCATCAGCAGCTGCGCCAGCGTGGTCTTGCCGGCGCCGGACATGCCGACCAGTGCTACCGTCTTGCCGGCGGGAATCTCGAACGAGACGTCGCTGAGGGCGCGGCGGTTCTGTCCGGAATAGGTGAAGTCGACCCCGCGCACCGACAGCGCCGCGCTGCGCTGCGGGATGGCCGCGCCCGCGCCGTCCTGCACCGGCACCGGCTCGTTCATCAGGCCGTAGATGCGCCGGGTCGCGCCCAGTGTGTCGGCGAGTTGGCGGCCGATCTGCGCAATCTCCGACACCGGCAGGAACGCCGCCATCGCCAGCAGGGTGAGCAAGGGCAAGACTGCAGGATCGATCGCGCCTTGCTGCATCAACAGCGCGCCGGCGATCACGACCGCGAGGCCGCCGAGGCCGGTGAAGATCTCGAGCAGGCTGCCTTGCAAGGTCAGCTCGCGGTAGAACGGCAGGCGCAGCTGCACATGCCGCTGCGACAGCGCATCGAGCGCGCGCGTGCGATTCTGCTCTTGCTGGAAGGCGACGATCTCGCCCAGGCCCTGCACCGAATCGACTGCGAAGGCGCCGAGCTCGCCGGCCGCTTCGCGCGCTTCGGAGCCGAGCCGGTCGACCTTGCCGCGCAGCAGGAACGGACACAGCCCGACTGCGGCCAGGAACGGCAGCAGCGCCAGCGGCAGCCACGGCGAGCTGATGCCGAGCCATACCAGCACCACGCCCGGCACCAGGACGGCGACGAAGGCGGGCGCGACGGTGTGGGCGAAGAAATACTCGACCAGCTCGATGTCATGGGTGGCGAGCGCCATCAGATCGCCGGTGCGCCGGCGCACCAGATAGGCCGGCGCCAGCTGATCGAGTTTGCGGAACACGTCGATCCGCATGTCCGCCAGCAGGCGGAATGCCATGTCGTGGGCGATCCAGGATTCCAGCCAATGCAGCAGGCCGGAGAGCGGCGCCACCACCGCGAGCGCCCACAGCCAGTGGCTGTAGGGATCGCCGTTCTTCAGGTCGAGCACCACCAGCGCGCTCAGGATGCCGACGCCGATGAAGGCCAACACCCGCAGCACGCCGAACAGGAAGGTGAGTGTCAGGCGGCCCTTCCAGTGCATGACCAGAGTCATCAGCGCCGCGATCAGCTGCAGCCAGTTGAGGCCTTCCGCCTTGATGATGCCTTCGGTCACCGGCTTCAGGCCGGCATCGGGGATGTGCGCAATCATCTCCGGCGCTGCGGCTTCGGTCGGCGCTGCATCGACGACCGGCTCGGCAGTCGCGTCGCGCGCCTGCTCCGCCATCAGCCGTGCATAGATGCCGCCGGCCTTCATCAGGCTCTCGTGGCGGCCGCTCTCGACCACCTGGCCATCCGACAACACCAGGATGCGGTCGCAGTCGATCACGCTGGAGAGGCGATGCGCGAAGATGAGCGTGGTGCGTCCGCGCATCAGACGGTCCAGCGCAATCTGGATCAACGCCTCGTTCTCGGCATCGACCGCGGACAGCGCTTCGTCCAGCACCAAGATGGGCGAGTCGCGCAAGATCGCACGCGCGATCGCGATGCGCTGGCGCTGGCCGCCGGACAGTTTGATGCCGCGCTCGCCGATCACAGTGTCGTAGCCGTTGGGCAGGGCCGCGATGAAATCGTGGATGTTGGCGGCCGAAGCAGCGGCGCGGACATCGTCATCGTTCGCGTCTGGGCGGCCCATGCGGATGTTGGCCTCGACCGTGCCGTGAAACAGGAAGGTGTCCTGGTTGACCACCGAGATCATGCCGCGGATCTGCTGGAACGACAGCTGGCGCAGATCGTGGCCGCCGAGGCGGATCGCGCCCTCGACCGGATCGTAGAAGCGCAGCAGCAGGCGAACGATCGACGACTTGCCGCCGCCGGACGCGCCGACCACGCCGATGCGCTCGCCCGGAGCCACCGCGAAGCTGAGACCGTCATGCACCAGGCGGGCGGTACCGGGATAGCGGAAGCGCACGCCCTCGAACGCGAGGCTGGGGGCCAGCGACTGCGCCAGCGGCGCCGCCGGCGCGTCTTCGATCAGCGGCCGGCTGTCGAGTATCTGGTACAGGCCCTGCGCCGCCGACATGCCCACCATGCCCTGGTGCAGCACCGTGCGCAGCTCGCGCATCGGACGGAAGATCTCGATGCCCAGCATCAGGATGATGAGCAGCGCCGACAGCTCCATCGTGCCGGCCTCGACCCGGAACGCGCCGAGCGCGAGCGCGGCGGCCGCGCCGCAGGCGATCGCGCTGTCGGTGATGCCGCGCGCCAGCACGTTGGTCGCCAGCACCCACATGGTGCGCTCGAACAGGCTCTTGGCCTCGCGGTCCAGATGGTCGCCGCGCGCCTTGCTCTGGTTGAACGCCTTCAGCGTCGCGAGGCCCTGGATCGAATCGAGGAACTCGGCGGCGAAGGTGGCGTAGGCCTTCTGCCGATCCAGCGAGCGCGCCACGTCGAACTTGTGCCACAGCGCCGGCGCGAACAAGGCGATCAGCGCGAACGCCAGCATGACCGCCGCGACCGGCAGGTCGATGAAGGCGATGGCCGCGAAGATCAGGACCGGTGACAGAAGGGAGATCAGGAACTGCGGCAGGAACTGGCCGAAATAGGTCTCGAGCTGCTCGACCCCGTCGATCAGCGACAGCGTGAGCGCGCCGGAGCGCTGGCGCCCGACCGCGCCCGGGCCGAGCGAGGCGATCTTCTCGTAGATGACGCGGCGCAGGGAAACTTGCACCCGCGCGGCGGTCTCGTGCGCGATCATGGCGCGCCAATGCTCGAACACGCCGCGCAGCACCATGACCCCGGCGATGGCGGCGGTCGGCAGCAGCAATTGCGCGAGGCTCTGGCCAGCGAACAGGGCGCCGATCAGCCAGCCCAGCAGGCCGAGGCGCGCGACGCCGAGAGCGCCGGCAATGAGTCCGATCAGCACGGTCCAGGCGATGCGCAGCCGGACGCCGCGGGTGAAGGTCCAAAGCCTCGGCTCGATATGCATGATTGAAACCTCTAGATCATCACAGGCGAGCACGGTAGGCTGAACAGCAATGTTCCGCATTCGACAAATCGGAGCATCGGCTGTAAATTATTGAACAGTCCACTCCTGACATTCCTGGACAGAGCCGCCATGAATTGGGACGACCTGCACGTTTTCCTCACCCTGGCGCGCGCCGGCAAGCTGACGGCGGTTGCCAAGCAGCTCGACGTCAGCCATCCGACGGTCGCGCGCCGGGTCAAGGCGCTGGAGGACTCGATCGGCGCGCGGCTGTTCGACCGCCTGCCCGACCGCTATGTGCTGACCGAGGCCGGCGAGGGCCTGTTGGCGGACGCCGAATCCATGGAGCGCGCCGCCGATTCGATCCATCGCCGCAGCGCTGGCATGACCGATCCGGCGCACGGCACGGTGCGCATCTCCGCCCACGAGGCAATGACCGGGTTCCTCGCCGTTCACCTGGTGCGGCTGCGGCACAATCTGCAATGCGTCGAGTTCGAGCTCAGCGCCAACCACATGCTCGCCAACCTGTCGCGGCGCGAGGCCGACCTCCTGATCCGCGAGCAGGTGCCGGACCTTGCCAGCCTGGTGACCCGCAAGCTCGGGCGCGCCGCCTTTGCGATCTACGGACACGCGGACATGGCGGTCAGCCCTGCGCGCGACAAGCTGCGCCGCATGCCGTGGGTCGGCTTCGACGAGGATCACACCTATATGCCGGGCCAAAGCTGGATGCTGGAGCTGCTGGAAGGCGCCAAGCCTGCTATGCGCGTGAACAACTGGCTGGTGCTGCACGACGCTCTGCGTGGCGGCGCCGGACTCGCTGTCCTCCCATGCTATCTCGGCGACACCGATCCCGTGCTGCGCCGCGTCGGCCCGGTGCTCAAGGAGGTGTCGGCGGACCAATGGCTGCTGGTGCATCGCGACCTGCGCGAGCTGGCGCGCGTGCGCCGCGTCATGGACGCGCTGGTCGCGCTGTTCCAGGAGCAGAAGCAGCTGCTCGAAGGCAAGATGGGCGCATAGCCGCGGCGCTAACGGCTCACCACCAGCGGCGTAGCGTCGGGATAGCGGTCCTCCACCACCAGCACCCACGGCCGGTCGCGCATCAGCATTCCATCAGGGCCGAGCTGGCGCACAGTCTTCGAGATCGAGTTGCGCACGTTGCCGCCGATGCTCTCCAGTGTTTGGCCGTCATTGAACACCACCAGGTCGCAGTGCATCGTGGTGCCATCGGGAATCTGGTTATAGGCGGGAATGCTGGCGCCGGCGCGCGTGGCGCAGATGAGATCGCCGGGCCGCGGGCGGAACAGCTTGGCATCGCGCAGCGCGAAGCGCGCATTCGGATCGCCCTCGGTGTCGGCGATCGCGCGCAGGTAGTCGGAATGCAGGCCGCTGGGCGGGAACAGCTGCGCCGGCACGCCCGCTTCCAGCATCAGCCAGGAGATGAACGCGGCGGACCAGGGCTTGTCGCAGTCATAGCCGGACCATTCCTCGCCCACGAGGCGCCAATATTGCCCGATGCGGGGCGAGCCGCGCCGCTCGTCCTCCCAGACGCCGACCGGATCGATGCGCTCGCGGCCATTGTCGTAGGTGATGGTCTGGCTGCCGAACGCATTCCATTCCGCGTCCGCCAACCGTAGGATGTTGCCCTTGACCAGTGCGGGATCGACCGGCGGGGGCGCTGGAGGCTGGACTCCCGCGCAGGCCGCCAAGACCGAGCCGAGCAGTGCCACCAGACAGAGTCGCCGCCACCTTGCACTCATGATTTCCCTCCCGATGCGCGATTCACCGAGACTGTCATGAAGCTGCGGATTTTGGCAGTGGGCCGCGCCAAGACCGGCCCGGAAGCCGCGCTGATCGCCGAATACCAGAAGCGCCTGCACTGGCCGCTCGCGATCGAGGAGGTCGAGGAAAAGCGACCGCTGTCGGGGCCTGAGCTGAAGGCGCGCGAGGGCGCCCTGCTGCAGGCGGCGATCGAGCGCGGGGCACCGAAGGGCGGTGGGCGGCCGGTCTTGGTCGCCCTCGACGAGCACGGCAAGACCCTGGGCAGCCGGGACTTCGCCGCCCGCCTCAAGACCTGGGAGGAACAGGGTGCGCCGGAAATCCTGTTCCTGCTGGGCGGCGCGGACGGCCTCGCGCCGGACCTCCGCAGCCAGGCCAACTTTGTGTTATCGCTGGGCCAGATGACTTGGCCGCACCTGCTGGCCCGTGCGATGCTGGTGGAGCAGATCTACCGCGCGCAACAGATCCTGGCGGGGCATCCCTATCACCGCGATTGAGGGCAAGATGACAGTTTGGAGCATCGATCGACTCCGCCGGATGGCGGCGGGCCTTGCGCTGGCGACCCTGCTGGCGGGGTGCCTGCCCGAATCGGAGCATCCGGTCGCGGCGGCGGATCCGGCCAAGAACGACCCCCGGCTATGGGGATCGTGGATGTCGGAGGAAGAGGACGGCTACATGGTCGCCCACGTGTTCGCGACCGAGAAGGATGCGCTCAGCATCTCCCTGGCCGAGCATGGGGTCGAGGGCCTGGGCGAGATCGAGACCTACGACGTCCATGTCACCAACCTGCCATCGGGCGACTATCTGAACGTCGTGGTCACAGGTTCCGAGGCCGGCTATGTGATCGGCAGGTACGAGTTCGGTGGGACCGATGCGGTGTCGGTTTCGTTCCCTGGAAACGACGCGCTGGAACAGGCGGTGAAGAGCGGCAAGCTGCCCGGCACCACCAAGGTGGAGGGCGGCATGACCGACGTGCGGATCACCGCGACGCCGGAGCAGTGGCAGGCGTTCCTCGCCAAGCCGCCGGCGGGATTCTTCGACAAGCCGATCAGCTTCAAGCGTATCGGCCCGGCCTATGTGGAACAACAGTGACGAATAGCGAACGATGACCAACAAGCGACCCAAACCGGTAGTCCTTTGCATCCTCGACGGCTGGGGCCATCGGCCGCAGCCGGACGACAACGCGATCGAGCAGGCCAACATTCCGAACTGGCACGCCATGATGCGCGAGTGCCCGCATGCGCTGATCGATGCGTCAGAGCTGCATGTCGGCCTGCCGGAAGGGCAGATGGGCAATTCCGAGGTCGGCCACATGAATCTCGGCGCCGGTCGGGTGGTGATGCAGGACCTGCCGCGCATCGACCAGGCGATCGCCACCGGCGAGCTCGCACGCAATCCCTTGCTGCACGATTTCATCGCCAAGCTGAAGCAGAGCGGCGGCACCTGTCATCTCATGGGCCTGCTCTCGCCGGGCGGCGTGCATTCGCACCAGGCCCAGCTGGTGGTGCTGGCCAAGCTGGTCAGCGACGCCGGCGTGCCGGTGGCGCTGCATGCGTTCCTCGACGGCCGCGACACGCCGCCGAGCAGCGCGAAGCTGTATGTGACTGAAGTCGCGGCCGAGCTTGCCGGCCTTCGCAATGTGCGGTTCGCGACGGTCGGTGGGCGCTACTACGCGATGGACCGCGACAAGCGCTGGGAGCGCGTCGAGCTCGCCTACAACGCGTTCTTCGGCGACGCGCCGTACAGAGCGCCGAGCGCGATCGCCGCGGTCGAAGCCGGCTATGCGCGCGACGAGACCGACGAGTTCGTGAAGCCGACCTTGATCGACGGCTTCGCCGGCATGAAGGCCGGCGACGGGTTGCTGATGGGCAATTTCCGCGCCGACCGCGCGCGGCAGATCCTGACCACCTTGCTCGATCCCGCGTTCGACGGCTTCAAGCGCAAATACGCCGTGACGTTCGCGGCGGTGCTGGGCATGGTCGAATATTCGTCCGCGCTGGCGAAGTTCATGCCGTCACTGTTCCCGCCGTCCGAGCTCACCGACACGCTGGGCGAGATCGCGTCCAGGGCGGGGCTGAAGCAGCTGCGCATCGCGGAGACCGAGAAATACGCGCACGTCACCTTCTTCTTCAACGGCGGCGAGGAGCGGCTGTTCCCCGGCGAGGAGCGCATCCTGGTGCCCTCGCCCAAGGTCGCGACCTACGACCTCAAGCCCGAGATGTCGGCCTATGAAGTGACCGACAAGCTGGTCGCTGCCATCGAGTCCGATCAGTTCGACCTGGTGGTCGTCAATTTCGCCAACACCGACATGGTGGGCCACACCGGCGATCTCTCGGCCGCCATCATGGCGGTGGAAGCGGTCGATCGCTGCCTCGGCCGGTTGCGCGCCGCGGTCGAGGCCAAGGGCGGCGCGCTGCTGATCACCGCCGACCACGGCAATGCGGAGATGATGACCGATCCCACCACTCACGAGCCGCACACGGCGCACACGCTGAACCGCGTGCCGGTGGTCGTGGTGGGCGCGCACGGCCGCAAGGTAGTCGACGGCAAGCTGGCCGACGTCGCCCCCACCCTGCTGGAGCTGATGGGGCTGCCGAAACCCACCGTCATGACCGGCCGCTCGTTGCTGGTGCCCCGCGAGGATGCGCGCGCCCGTGCCACTGCCTGACCTGCGTATCCTGCGTTGGCTATGCGCGCTGGCCACGCTGCCGGCGGCCGGCGGCGCAGCGTGGGCCCAGTCCAGCGAGGAGCTGCAGCAGATCCAGGAGCAGATCGATCAGGGCAAGATCGAGGCGAGCGAGCTGAAGCAGAAGGCGGACCGTCTCGCCAAAGATGTCGCGCAGTTGCAGCAGCAGCTGGTCCGTTCCGCCGCGGAAGTGCAGGACGCCGAATCCGAGGCGACCGAGCTGGAGCAGGAGCTGGCTGAGCTGTCGGCACGCGAGCAGACCAACGCCACCGATCTTGACCGCAAGCGCGCGCAGCTGAGCCAGACCCTGATTGCGATGGAGCGGCTGTCGCTGCGGCCGCCGCAGGCGGCGTTCCTGTCCGACCGCACGCCGGTCGACGAGGCGCGCGCCGCGACCCTGATGGCGGCGGCGACCCGCGCGCTGGACGATCGCGCCCGACAGCTGCAGAACGACCTCGCCGAGGTGCAGGAGCTGCGCGAGGTGGCGGCGGCGCGCCAGGAGGAGCTGGCCGCATCGGTCGATCGCCTGGCGCAGGAAAACCAGCACCTCGCGTCTTTGCTCAACGAGAAAGCCAAGCTGCAGGAAGCGACCCTGGCGCAGAGCCAGGAGCAGAAAAAGCGGGTCGGCCAGCTGGCCGACCAGGCGGAAAGCCTCAAGGAACTGCTCGACCGGCTGGAGGCGGCGCGGGCCGAGGAAGAGGCGCGGCAACAGGCCGCGGCCGCCGAGGCAGCCAAGAAGGAGGCCGCCAAGAAGGAAGCCGAGCGGCAAGCTGTCGAGCGAGAGACCGCCGGCCAGGGCACGGCCGAAGCGGGCGCCGAGGGCGAGGCGACCGGCGAACAGGTGGCGGCGGTCCCGCGCACCGCCCCGCCGGCCATGCGCCTGCAGCCGCCGCCGGCCGATCTGCCGACTTTCCCCAAGCAGATGGGCGGCCTGATCCAGCCGGCGCGCGGGGAGATTGCGGCAAAATTCGGGCAGAAGACCGACGCGTTCGGCGAAGGCAAGGGCCTGGTGATCGCCACCCGGTCAGGCGCCCAGGTGGTCACCCCGTTCGATGGCCAAATCGTGTTCGAGGGGCCTTTCCGGTCCTACGGCCAAATATTGATCATCGAGCACCGTGGCGGCTATCATACGGTGCTGGCCGGCCTTGCCCATGTTGACGTTGTGGTCGGACAATGGTTGAAGGCCGGCGAGCCTGTGGGCGCCATGATTGACACTGCGCAAGGCCACCCCCAGCTGTATGTCGAACTGCGTCGCAGCGGACAGCCGTTCGACCCGGCCCCCTGGTTTAAATGATCGGTTAAGGGCCGCCCCTGGATACTGCCAGCCACGATAGGCAGAACTCTCGCACTTCACAGAAGGTCGCTAAGCGAATGTTCCGAACCTCACTTCTCGCCGCCACCGCACTGGTCGCCGGCATCACCATCGGCGGCGTTGCGTTCCATGCCTCGGGCGTCCGCGCGCAGGCCGCCTCGTCCAGCAACACCTATGAGCAGCTCAACCTGTTCGGCGAGGTGTTCGAGCGGATCCGCGACAACTACGTCGAGCCCGCGGACGACGAGAAGCTGATCGAGGCTGCGGTCAACGGCATGCTGACCTCGCTCGATCCGCATTCGAGCTACCTGAACCAGAAAGACTTCGGCGACATGCAGGTCCAGACCAAGGGCGAGTTCGGCGGCCTTGGCATCGAAGTCACGATGGAAGAGGGCCTGATCAAGGTGGTGTCGCCGATGGACGGCACGCCCGCCGCCGAAGCCGGCCTGCAGCCGGGCGATTTCATCTCCGCGCTCGACGGCCAGCCGATCATGGGCCTGACGCTCAACGAGGCGGTCGAGAAGATGCGCGGCGAGATCGGATCGTCGATCCGCATCACCGTCATCCGCGGCAGCCAGGATCCGTTCGACGTGACGTTGAAGCGCGCCGTCATCGCGGTGAAGTCGGTGCGCTGGGAGCTGGAGGACGGCAACGTCGGCTACGTCCGCATTTCCAGCTTCAGCGAAAAAACCGACAGCGGCCTGCGCGAGGCGATCACCAAGCTGAAGGACGCGAGCAAGAACCAGCTGCAGGGCTTGGTGCTCGACCTGCGCAACAACCCGGGCGGCCTGCTCGACCAGGCGATCGCGGTCAGCGACGACTTCATGGACAAGGGCGAAATCGTCTCCACCCGCGGCCGCAAGAGCGAGGAAGCGCAGCGCTGGAACGCCGAATCCGGCGACCTGATGGACGGCAAGCCGATCGTGATCCTGATCAACGGCGGCTCGGCCTCAGCCTCGGAGATCGTGGCCGGCGCGCTGCAGGACCAGCGCCGATCGATCGTGCTGGGCACCAAGTCGTTCGGCAAGGGCTCGGTGCAGTCGATCATCCCGATCCCGAACCACGGCGCCATCCGCCTCACCACCGCGCGCTACTACACGCCGTCCGGCCGTTCGATCCAGGCCAAGGGCATCGAGCCGGACATCGAAGTGCAGCAGGCCAAGGTCGAAGCCCTTGGACCGGAGCGCGGCACGCACGAGGCCGATCTGCGCGGTGCGTTGTCCAACCCGGACGACAAGGAAAGCGCGCCGGAGCAAATGCCGGCGGAGACTCAGGGCGTCGAGGCGCCGGCCGAGAAGCCGGCTGAGCCCACCGCCACCAAGGAGACCAAGCCGGAAGACAAGGAAGCCTTCGTCGGCTCGGAGCGGCAGCAGATCGCCCGCCCGTCCGAGGACTATCAGTTGGCGCGCGCCCTCGACCTGCTGCGCGGCCTGTCGCTGCTGCAGAAGCAAGCGGCGAAATAGCGGGCGGCGCGTCCGTTGCGTTCATCGGGGTCGCCACAGTCCATTCTCGGGCTGTTCGGCGGCCCCGGTTTTCTTTTGGTATGCCTGCTGATCGTCTTCATCGCCGGCGCGATCGCCTATCTCGCACTGAGCGGCGGGCGGGGCTCGGCCGGGAGCGCCACCATCAACCTGCCGGGCGGCGCCGTCCCACAGGCCCGGCAGCCCGCTTCGACCGGCGGCGGCGCGCAGCTGCAATCCATGCCTGCGGCGCCGGTCGCCAAGGAGAACTCGGTCGGCTTCGCGATCGAGGAAGATCTCTCTCCCACCGAGCTGCTCGCCAAGTATCCGCCCGATCCCGGCGCCGCGCTGGCGGAGGGTGACGGGAGCCTGCCGGCCTGGCAGCGCTTCGGACGGCAGAGCACGGTTTCGCCTCAGGCGCCGCGTGTCGCCCTGCTTATCACCGGCCTCGGGCGCAACCGAGTCGACACGGTGCGGGCCATCACCGGATCACCGCCGGAGACCAGCCTGAGCTTCGCCGCCGATACGCCGGACTTGTCGGCGTGGACCGCCGCTGCGCGCGCCTTTGGGCACGAAGCATTCCTGGACCTGCCCCTCGATCAGCCGGCGAGCGGCCTTGCGGCCGGCCGGGCGCCGGAGGAGAATCGGCGCCGGCTGGACGAGATGCTGGCGCGCGCGCCGATGGTGGCGGGCATCGCCGTCAGCGGCAGCGAACCCTTCCTGGCCGATGCCGCCGCCTTGCAGCCGATCCTGGCGCACGCGCGGGACCTGGGGCTGGCGGTGATCGGACTGCCGGTGACCGCGCCGCTCACCCTCGCGGCGGACGAGACCATCGTGAGCGATGCGACACAGACCGCGATCGGCCGCTCGATCGAGACCGTGATGGGGCTGGCGCAACGCCGCGGGGCCGCGCTGGGCGTGGTCGACTCGACCAGTGCCGCCACTTTATTCCCGGCCTGGCGGCGCGCGCTGGTCGGACGCGACGAAATTTCACTTGTGCCGGCTACCGCGCTGGTTGAAGAGTAGACGCATCCGTCTCTTTGAATCGCCGTTCAATGAAGCATCCGAGCGCGCCCCAAAGCGCACCTTTGACCGCAGAGCAGATCGCCCAGCTGCCGTACCGTCCGGGCGTCGGCATCATGCTGGTCAACCAGAAGGGCCAAGTGTTCGTGGCCCAGCGCATCGACAACCCCGGCCCGGCCTGGCAGATGCCGCAGGGCGGCATCGACAAGCGCGAGGAACCGCTGCAGGCGGCTTGGCGCGAGATGCGCGAGGAGATCGGCACCGACCGCGCGCGCTTCATCGGCGAGAGCAAGGACTGGCTGCAATACGACCTGCCGGCCGAGCTGGTGCCGCAGATCTGGAAGGGCAGGTTCCGCGGCCAGCGCCAGAAATGGTACGCGTTCCGCTTCCTCGGCACCGACCGCGACATCAACATCGCGACCGAGGAGCCAGAGTTCTCGTCCTGGCGCTGGGCCGATCTCGCGGAAGTGCCCAGCCTGATCGTGCCCTTCAAGCGCAAGCTGTACGACGACCTGGTGGCCGAATTCGCGCCCTTGATCAAGCGCTAGACTTGCGCGGCGCGCGCCGCTACCAAGACCCCTTCGTCAACAGGAGACCACCATGGCCAAGCTCAAGGTCCACGAGATCGCGCCGGACAAGCTGAAGACCCTCACCAAGGCGGTGATGGCGACCGACCGCGGCGACATCACCATCGAGTTCTATCCCGACGTAGCGCCCAACACCGTCGCCAATTTCTACACGCTGGCCAAGGACGGCTTCTACGATGGGCTCAAGTTCCACCGCGTCATCCCCGGCTTCGTGGCGCAAGGCGGCTGCCCCAATGGCACCGGCACCGGCGGCCCGGGCTGGCAGATCGCGTGCGAATTGAAGGGCAACCCGCACCGCCACGTCGAAGGCTCCCTGTCCATGGCCCATGCCGGCCGCGACACCGGCGGCTCGCAGTTCTTCCTGGTGCTGGAGCCGCAGCCGCACCTCGACAACAATCACACCGTGTTCGGCAAGATCACCGACGGCCTCGAGGCCATGCACGCGCTGAAGCAGGGCGACAAGATCAAGAGCGTCAAGTTCGCCGAGTAGCCCGGAGCGCTCAGTTCTCAGCGCAATAGCACCGCCCCCAACGCGACCATGGCGACCGCCAGGTAGCGGCGGGGGTGGAAGCGCTCCTTCAGGATGACGGCGCTGAAGATCGCGGCGAAGATCACGCTGGTCTCGCGCAGCGCCGCCACCTGCGCCATGAAGGCCTGGCTCATGGCATAGATCGCGATGCCGTAGGCGGCCATCGACAGCGCGCCGCCGATCGCGCCGACTTTCCAATTCTGCACCACAAGCGGCAGCAGCGCGCGGCCGCGCAGATAGATGCAAACCAGCAGCACCAGCGGCGTGTCGAGCACGAACAGCCAGACGATGTAGCCCCATTTATCGCCGGCGAGCCGCACGCCCTGCCCGTCGCACAAGGTATAGCCCATGATGGTGAGGCCGGTGAGCAGACCGAAGATCACCGGCCGCCACTTGTGCTCGCGGTCATGCGCGCGGTCGACCGCGAGGCTGAAGATGCCGGCTGAGATTGCCGCCACGCCCAGCATCGCCGTCGTCGACAGGACCTCGCCGACGAACACCCAGGAACTGACCGCCACCAGCAACGGCGCCGAGCCGCGCGCGGTCGGATAGACCAGCGACAGGTCGCCATAGCGATAGCCGAACAGCAGGAAGGCGTAATAACCGAGGTGGGTCAGCACCGATCCCAGGAGGAAGATCCAGCTCGCCGGATCGGGGAAGTTCACGAACGGCGTGAAGGCGAGCGCGATCAGCCCACCCGCTCCCATGATCAGGGTCATGTTGACCAGCGCGTCGGTGCCGGACTTCACCAGCACGTTCCAGGCGGCATGCATCACCGCCGCCAGCAGGACGAGCAGGGTCCATCCAAGGGAAAGAGTCACGAGGGGAATCCGATCAGCGGCGGTCGTGCAGAAAACTGTCATGATCCTGGCATACCGGCGCGCGTCGGAGCAAATCGGCGCTTTCAATGGCGGCATAGGCCGCCCCGTAGATGGTCAGTTGGCCACCCAGCGCTTCCTGAGCTCGTCCAGCCTGCCCTCCGGAATCGCAGCCTGCACGTCGCGCATCAGGCGGTTCATCACGTTGATGTTGTGCTGGGTGAGGAGCTGCATGCCAAGCAGCTCTTCCGCCTTGATCAGGTGATGCACGTAGGCGCGCGTGAAGTTGCGGCAGCAGTAGCAGTCGCAGGTCTCGTCGATCGGTGCGCCGTCTTCCCTGAAGCGCGCGTTCTTGAGGTTGACGCGCTCGCCCTTCACGCCCGGCATCAGGGCGGCGCCATGTCTAGCGATGCGGGTCGGGCTGACGCAGTCGAAAGTGTCGATGCCCTGCGCCACGCCGGCGAAGATGTCGCGGATGCCGCCGATGCCGAGCAAGTGGGTCGGACGCTGGCGATTCAGCTTTTCCATCGCATGGCCGACCACCTCGTCCATCTGCGCGCTATCGGCGCCAAGCGTGCCGCCGACGGCGTTGCCGAAGAACGGGCGGTCACTCACGAACTCCGCCGCTTCGTGGCGCAGATCCTGATAGACCCCGCCTTGCAGGATGCCGTAGAGCGCTTGGCGGCCGTCATGGCCGCGCTCGAACTCGGCGATGCAGCGGTCGGCCCAGCGGTTGCTGAGGCGCAGCGAGCGCTCGGTGTAGGTGCGGTCGGAGTGGTACGGCGTGCATTCGTCGAACGTGACGATGAGATCGGCGCCGAGCTTGCGCTGGATGTCGATCGAGCCTTCCGGCGTCAGCAGGTGCTTGCTGCCGTCGATGTAGGAGCGGAAGGCCGCGCCCTTTTCGCTGATCTTGAGCAGTGTCTTGGGCCGCGCGATGTCGCGCCGGCCCTTGATCTCGTCGGCGACCGAGCCGTGGCCGAGGCTGAAGATCTGGAAGCCGCCGGAATCGGTCAGCATCGGGCCGTCCCAGCCCATGAAGCGGTGCAGCCCGCCCATCTTCGCCACCAGGTCCGCGCCCGGCTGCAGCATCAGGTGATAGGTGTTGGAGAGGATGATCTGAGTCTTCTCTTCCCGCAGCCCGGCCGGCGAGCAGGCCTTCATCGCCGCCTTGGTGGCGCAGAAGATGAAAGCCGGCGTGTCGAGCGCGCCGTGCGGCGTCGTCAGCCACCCGCGCCGCGCGCGCGTGCCCTGCGGGTCCCCGGCGACGATGTCGAACGCGAAGTTGGGATAGGTGAGGGTCATGTGATCGCCGGCAGAACACCGTCGTTGCGCGCTTCGTAGGCGCGGCGGTCTTCCTCGGGCAGGAACCAGCGCGCGGCATACATGAAGGGCACCTCCAGGAACGCCATCGCGAGGCGGATCCAATAGGTGCCGAGGATGAAGGTGAAGATGAGGGTGTGGAGATCCACCACTTGATCGTGTTGGCCTAGCAGCCAGGGAAACACCATCCAGGCGAGGGTCGAGAACACCGTGTTGTCGACCAGCGCCGACACCGCGGTCGAGCCGCAGGCGCGCACCCATAGCTGGCCGCGGCCGGTCCATTGGCGGATCTTCTGGAACACGTAGATGTCGTTCATCTGGCTGATCAGGTACGAGCTGAGGCCCGCGATCAGCAAGGCCGCCTGCGGCAGATAGAGCGCCAGGATGTGGTCGTGGTTGGGCAGCGCCCAGCCCATGCCGGATTCCTGCGCCGCCTCCGGCGTCATCGGCTTGTAACCCATGACCAGCAGCATCATGACCGTGATCAGCAGCATGGCGGCGAAGCCGAGCCACACCGCCTTGCGCGCGGTGGCGCGGCCGTAATACTCGGTCAGCACGTCGGTCGCGACATAGGTCGCGGAGAAGGCGACGGTGCCGAGCGGGATCGGCGAGGCGTAGAAGCTGAAGCTCGCCGACTTCAGCACCTGCACGTTGGCGGCGATGATGCCGACGGCGATGAAGATGAACATGCCGGCGGCGCCGAACGGGCGCAGCACCAGCGGGATGAGACTGAATACGACAACCAGCTCGATCGCGAGCATGGATTCGGTCGGCAGGGCGTTGAGGCCCGCCACCAGATCGGCAAACATTTCGCTTCCTTCCTCGGTGACCGGGATGACAGCCCGGGCGAGCCAAGAGGTTTCAACAGACGTTGTGCTTCTGCCCGCGCGCTCCGGAATAAGGCCGGTGCGAAGGCTGGTGGCAGCTGGTCCAGGCCAGCGGCTTCACCTGCTCATGAAAAACCCGCGAAGCCGAGCGGGCCGCGCGGGTTGTTCAACTCTCTCTGCCGGCGGACCGGCGAAACCGACTTAAGCGGCGGCGCGCTCCGCGGCCTTCTCGATGCGGCGCTTCAGGCGGCGCGCTTCGGCCGGCAGCTTGGCGTCCGGCACCGACAGCAGGTAGGCGTCGAGGCCGCCATTGTGCTCGATGGTGCGGATCGCATTCACCGTCAGGCGCAGCTTCACCAGCTGGCCGAGTGCGTCCGACAGAAGGCTCGTCACCTGCAGGTTCGGCATGAAGCGCCGCTTGGTCTTGTTGTTGGCGTGGCTGACGTGGTTGCCAACCAGGACGCCCTTGCCGGTGATATCGCAACGCCGGGCCATAGCAAAAATCCTTTTTCTTCAGCGGCTTCGTTCAAAACAAAGGGGCCGGACAAGCGTCACCTGCCGGCCGGGTCGCCGGGGTTTTAGAGAAGGGGGCCGGCACAGTCAAGGTGATTCCGCTACGGCGGACCGGCCGCTAGTCACCCAAGCCCTTGAAAAAGCTGGAAAGCAGCGACCGGGCGGCCGCCGCGGGCGAAGCCTTGCGTTGGGCGACCTTGGTCTCCAACTTGGCCAGCCGGTCGGCGAGGTCCGGGTCGGACTTGAGGCGCTCGAGCAGCCCGTCCGACACCTCCTGCCACAGCCCGTTCTTGGCCTGGTCGCGGCGGCGGCTTTCGAACTCTCCGGTCTTGTTGGTCGCCTTGCGGAAGGCCTGGACCTTGTCCCACACCGCCGCCATGCCCTCGCCCTTCAAGGCCGAGCATTTGACGACGCTCGGCTGCCAGTCCTCGTGCAAGGCGTGCATCAGGCGCAGCGCGTGGGCGTAGTCGGAGGCGGTGCGTTCGGCCGCAGCGGCGAGGTCGCCGTCCGCCTTGTTGACGATCAGCAGGTCGGCCAGCTCCATGACGCCGCGCTTCACGCCCTGCAGATCGTCGCCGCCGCCGGGACTCAAGAGCAGCAGGAACATGTCGGTCATCTCCGCGACCGCGGTCTCCGACTGGCCGACCCCTACTGTCTCGACAATCACCACGTCGAAGCCCGCCGCCTCGCACAGCAGCAGCGCCTCGCGCGTGCGGCGCGCGACGCCGCCGAGCGTCTCGCCGGCGGGGCTGGGGCGGATGAAGGCCTCCTTGCGCCGGCTGAGCTCGGTCATGCGGGTCTTGTCGCCGAGGATCGAGCCGCCGGAAATTTTGGACGACGGGTCGATGGCGAGGACGGCGACCTTGTGTCCCGCGTCGATCAGATATTGGCCGAAGGATTCGATGAAAGTGGACTTGCCGACGCCCGGTGGCCCCGAAATGCCGAGGCGGATCGATTTGCCGGTCCTGGGCATCACGAGGTCGAGCAGCTTCTCGGCCGACAGCCGGTGATCCTCGCGCCGCGATTCGACCAGCGTGATGCCGCGCGCCAGGGCGCGGCGGTCGCCGGACTTTATCTTTTCGGCGAGGTCCTGCTCGCTCACTTCGCCTCCACGGGGACCTTGGGAGGAGAAGCATCGATGTCGAGCGCCTGGTCGACGCCGCGCAGCTTGCGCTCGGCCGCTTCCTGCTGGCGCCACCACATCGCGGCATAGATGCCGTCCTGCTGCAGCAGCTCGCCGTGGCGGCCGCGCTCGGCGATCCGGCCGTCGGCGAGCACGATGATCTCGTCAGCATCGACGATGGTGCTGAGGCGATGCGCGATCACCAGCGTGGTGCGGTTGCGCGACAGCTCCTTGAGGTTGGTCTGGATCTCGCGCTCGGTCTGGGTATCGAGGGCGGAGGTCGCCTCGTCGAACAGCAAAATCGGCGGCGCTTTGAGGATGGTGCGCGCGATCGCGACGCGCTGCTTCTCGCCGCCGGAAAGCTTGAGCCCACGCTCGCCGACGCGGGTCTGGTAGCCGTCAGGCAGCTTGGCGATGAAATCGGAGATGTGCGCCATCCAGGCCGCCTGCTCGATCTCGGCATGATCGGCGCCGGGCTTGCCGTAGGCGATGTTGTATTCGACCGTGTCGTTGAACAGCACGGTGTCCTGCGGGACGATCCCGATGCTGGAGCGCAGGGTCTGCTGTTGCACGTCGCGGATGTCCTGGCCGTCGATCCGGATGTGGCCGCTGGTCACATCGTAGAAGCGGAACAAGAGGCGCGAGATGGTGGACTTGCCCGCGCCCGATGGGCCGACGATGGCAAGCGTCTTGCCGGCGGGCACGCGGAAGTTGATGCCCTTCAGGATCGGGCGGCGCGGATCGTAGCCAAACACCACGTTGTCGAACGCGATCTCGCCCGCCTTCACATGCAGCGGCGACGCACCGGGCTTGTCCCGCACGTCGACATCGACGCGCAGCAAAGCGAACATCTGCTCCATGTCGATCAGCGACTGGCGGATCTCGCGATAGACCGTGCCGAGGAAGTTGAGCGGCAGGTAGAGCTGGATCAGGTACGCATTCACCAACACGAAGTCGCCGACCGTCATGGTGCCGCCGGCAACGCCATGGGCCGCCATGGTCATCATGACCGTGACACCGACCGCGATGATGAAGGCTTGGCCGATATTCAGCGTCGCCAAGGTGGTGCGCGACTTCACCGCCGCGTGCTCGTAGGCCTGCAGCGCGACGTCGTAGCGGCGCGCCTCGTGCTCTTCGTTGTTGAAGTACTTGACGGTCTCGAAATTCAGCAGCGAGTCGACCGCCTTAGTGTTGGCGCTCTGGTCCGATTCGTTCATGTCGCGGCGATATTTGATGCGCCACTCGGTGACCCTGAGGGTGTACCAGACATAGCCGCCGATGGTGACCGCGGTCGCCAGCGCGTAGCGCCAATCGTAGAGCGCCCACAGGATGCCGCAGACCAGCGCGATCTCGATCAGCGTCGGCAGCACGTTGAACAGCACGAAGAACAACAGGAATTCGATGCCCTTGGCGCCGCGCTCGATCGCGCGCGTCAAGCCACCGGTCTGCCGGTCGAGATGGAACTTCAGCGACAGCGCATGCAGGTGGCGGAAGGTCTGCAGCGCGACATTGCGAATCGCGCGCTGCGCCACGCGGGCGAAGATGCCATCGCGCAATTCGGAGAAAAGCTGGGTTGCGATTCGCGCCAGGCCATAGGCGATGAGCAGGCCGACCGGGACGGCGATGGCGACGGTGGCCCCGGTCGCACCCGCCTCGCCCAAGCGCGGCGTCAGGGCGTCCACCATGGCCTTAAACAGAATGGGGACATAGACGTTGGTGAGCTTGGCGACGATCAGGCAGCAGACCGCCGCCCCCACGCGCGTGCGCAGGTCCCAGTCGATGCGGGTCCACAGATGCGGCAGAAGCTCCCTGACCGCCTGCCACTGGCCGACACGCTCTTGCCCGCGCTCGGCATTCGCCTCAGTTGCCATGAATGACCCTGACCAACTCCCAGCTCTCGTTCTCTATGTATGGCAGGCGGGTGGGGTTTGGAAGGGCAACGGCTGCAACGGCCCCATGCGGCGGGGTCACGCGGCGCGAGCGACCCAGATCTGCTCCTTGCCATAGGCCGGCGGGGCGCCGTGGAAATCGGACCATTGCTCGACCGGCTGGAAGCCGCAGAGCTCCAGCAGCCAGGTCATCTCCTGCCGCAAGGTCCAGCGCAGGGCCCAGGAGGTTTCTTCGGTCGCGACAACTGTACCCGCCTGGTCGAAGGTCTCAAGGCGCATCCTTTCTCCGACCACCTGACGCAGCGGATCGTTGTGGCGCGCGATGATGGTACGGCGGACCCGGCAGCCGGCGGCCGGGTCCCACACCTCGCGCGCCTGCTGAGGCGCAGGCGCGTCGGGCAGGCAGAATTCCAGGCGCGGATCGAACAGGTGCATCACCACGTGGCCGCCTGGCTTCAGATGGCGATGCATAGCGTCGAGTGCAGCGCGCTGCTGCACCGGCTCGATCAAATGCTGGAACGCGCGGGCCGCGATGACGATCCAGTCGAACGTCTTCTTGAGGTCGAAGTCCGCCATGTCGCCTTGCACCAGGTCGATCCGCGCAGCGGCCTCGGACGGCAGCGCGGCGATTCTCCGCGCCGCGAGGTCGAGCATGGCCGGCGCGAGATCGAGGCCGGTGACGGCGCACCCGTCCTGTGCCAAGGGGATGGCGATGCGCCCGGTTCCGGCGCCGAGTTCCAGTACGGTCCTGCCAAAGCGGCGGGTGCAGGCGCGGTAGAAATCGACATCTCCTTCGAACGCACCGCCCTCGACGAACAGGTCGTAGGTCCGGACCGCGATGCCGCCGGCATAGAAAGCGTTGGGATCGATCATCCCACCGCGCTCAATGCTCCGTCGCGCGGCCGAGGCTGCGCGACATCACCAGGTAGAGCTTGCCCACGTCGGCGGTGATGAAGGTGGCGCTCAGCACCGATTCCGGATCGGCCGACGCGGAGTGGCTCAGCAGGTTCTCGAACTTCGCCAGGTAGCGGTCGACCATGTCCTGGAACTTGTCGTCGCGCTGGTAGCGCTGCTCGATCGCCGGGATGATGTAGGCATCCTTTGACTTGAACAGCCGGCGCGCGAATACCGAGCGGTCGCCGTTGCGGTAGCGCTTCCACACGTCATCCGGCACTTCGGAATCGAGCAGGTTGTGCATGTCGAGCGCGAGGCCGTTGAGCTCGTCGATCATCACCGCCGCGATCTTCAGGAACGCATCGCGGGTGGTGAGCGCCGTGGTCTGGCGCAGCTTGTCCAGCCGGTCCATCGCGGCCTGGGTCGACTTCGCGATCTCCTGGGTCTGCAATTGGAAGCGCGCGCCGAGCTCGCTGGTACGCTGGGTCGCGGCGTCGAGCGAGACCCGCAGGCTGTTGGTCTGTTTGTCGAAGCTCTGCGCCACATGGGTGGCGCGCTGGATTGCCTGCTCCGCGACCCGCGTCATGTGCGACACGCGCTCCTCCAGCGTGACCGAGGCTGCCTTGAACTCCTGGTTCAGCTTGTGCGCGGCGTCGATCAGGACGACCGAGTGCTTGCCGGAGAGCTCGCTGGCGGCGGTGGCCTCCGACTTGGCGGCTTCCGCGCTCGCCTTCGCCGCGTTGGCGGCGGCGGCAAACTCCGCGGTCTGGCCCTGCAGTTGGCCGCGCACCGACTGGCCGAGATTGACGACCTGCTGCGAGAGCTGCGCCAGCTCCTGCAGCTGCACGTTGACCGAGGTCTTGAGATCGTCGAGCTGGCCGCCCGCGCGCTTGGCGAGCTGGGTCAGCGCCTCGCCGCCGTCGCGGCAGCTTTGCACCACGTCGCGCGCCTGCCGCGCGCCTTCCAGGGTCGCGTCCTTCAAGGTCTGGGCCAGGCTCCCCACCTGCTCGTTCAAGGCGACGAGCTGCGTTTCGCCATCCTTGGCGGTCTGGCTCACCAGACCCATGCGCTGCGTCAGCGAATCGTTGAGATCGTGCTGGCGCAGCAGCGAGCGGTCGATGACGGCGGTCAGGCCCTCCGTCTGCTGCACCAGGCTCTGGCCCACTTCCTCCAGGCGGCGGCGCGCCACGTCGGCGGCGCCCGCCAGCTGCGCGGCCTGGCCGAGATGCAGCTGCGCCAGCTGATCCGACTGGCGCGCGCCTTCCGACGCGGCCTGGCGCAGGACATCGCACTGTGATTCCACTTCCTTGCGGATGACCGTGGTCTTGGCGGCGGCGGTCGCGGTCGCCGTATCGAGATCCTGGATCGACTTGCGCAGGGTCTGGTTGAGCGTGCCGGCGCCGTCGGTGGCGCGGCTCGACGCTTCGATCAGCGCCGCGGCATCGTTGCGGAAGGACTGGGCGATTCCCTGCGCCTCGACCGCGACCCGCTCCGCCACTTTGCCCACGTCGTCGATCTGGGCCTTCAGGTTCTGGCGGATCTCAATGGTCGCCGCGTTGGTCTTTGCCAATGCGGACTGCAGGTCGTCGCTCTGCCGCTGCAGAGTCTGGCCGAGATCGATGGCGCGCTCCGCCGCGGCGGCGCCGGCGGTCTTCAGGCCGGCGGCATGGCGGTTGATCAGCCCTTCGATGGTGCCGGCGAGATCCTCGACCTGCCGCTGCAACCCACGGCTCGCTTCCGAGGCGCGCTCCGTCAATTGCAGACCGGCGCGGCTCGCCTCGTGCGCCTGCTTGGACAGCGCATCGCGCATGGCGATGGCGACGTCGGCGGCCTGCGCCGCGGCCTTGCCCAGGGTGACGGCCTGGGAGTTGGCGGCGTCCGACAAGGCCCGGCCGCGATCGACCAGGTCCTGGAACAAGGCGCGCACGCCTTCGCTTTCGGTGCCGAGATTCTTGGTCGCTTCGTTGGCGGCCGCGGCGGCCACGTCCTTCAGGTGCGAAGCCTGGCGTTGCGCCGCTTCCTCGAAGCTGGCGACGATGTCGGCGAGGCCCTGGCCGGTCAGCTCAGCCTGCACCTTGGCCGAAGCGCTGAGGCCGTGAGTCTGCTGCACCAGCCCGGCAGCGGTGGCCGCGATCTCCTGCGCCTGCAGCTTGAGCGCGGATTCCAGATACGCGCCGGCCTGCTTGGCGGCCGCGATCAGTTCGTCGCGCTGCGCGACGGTGGCGCCCTGCAGCTCCTTGATGCGCGTGCCTATCTGTTCGGCCGCGTTCAGGAACTCGTCCGACTGCCCGCGCATCAGGCTGTGCAGCGAACCCGCCGCCTGCTGCGCCATATCCTGCAGCCTGGCGTTAGCAGCCTGCATGGACTGTTCGAGCGCGGTGGAGCGGTTCTCCAGCTCGCCCGCAGTATCGCGGACCGCGACCAGATGCTTGTCGAGCTGGTCCTTCAGCTTGGCCCCGACCTGGTCCGTCGCCTCGTTCAGCTTGTCGCCGTGCGCCAGCGCCAGGCCGGACAAGTCGCCGGTGCGCCGGATCAGGCTGTCGACCACGGCGCTCAGGGCCTGCGAATGGCCGTCGAGCTGGCCGCGCAGGGTCTGCGCCGCGCGGTCGGCGGCTTCCGACAACAAACGGCTTTGTCCCGCCGCCGCATCGGCCAGCGCGGCGGCGCGGCGGTCGATCTCCTGCAACGCGCCGGCAATCGAATCGCCGTAACCGCTGATGGCGGAGCGCCAATGCTCGGCCGCCTGCTGCTCCAGCGAGCGCATGCGCTCGCTGTGCTCGGTGAGCCGCTCGCCGAACCGGTCGGCGCCTTCGGCCGCCACCTGGGTGGCGCGCTTGCCATGAGTCTCCAGCTCGTCGCCGAGATTGGTGGTGCGCTGTTCCAGCGCCTGCACCAGCTCCGACAGCTTGGTGTGCTGCTCGCGCCAGGTCTCGCCCAGCGCCATGGTGTGCAGCGCCATGCGTTGGCGCAGGGCATCGCCGGCTTGCTCGCCCGCCGCCACCAGCTGCTCGCGCTGGGCGGCGATCTGCTCGCTGAGCTTGGCCACGCGATCGCTTGCGGCCTTGTCGAGATCGTCGAGCTTGGTTTCCTGTGCGGTCACATAGGCGGCGATGCGCTCGCCGGCCTTGTCGATGATGCCGCCGACCCGCTCGGCCTGCTTGTCGATGTCGGTGCCGAGCTTGGTATTGCGCTTCTCGACCTCGAACAGATGCTCGTCGATCTTGGCCGCTTCCTTGCGCAGCAGATCGGCGAACTTCTCGGAGCCGCGGCCGGCGGCGCCCTCCAGAATGCTGCCATGCGCCTGGATCGCAGTGGCGAGGTCGTCGGCCTTCTTGGCCGCGACCTGCGCCAGTTCGTCCAGCTTCGCCTCGTGGCTGTCGATGTGGGTGCGGAAGCGCTGCGAGGCGGCGTCGGCCGCCAGGGTCATGCGCCCGCTCTGCTGATCCACCAGCTGCTGCAGCTCGGTGGTCTGCCGGGTGGCCACGTCGGTCGCGCCGGCCAGCGCGGTCTTGAACTCGCTGACCTTGTCGGCGAAGGACTTGGCGGCCTCGATCGTCGCGTCGCCCAGCTGCTTGCTGTTATCGTCCAGCGCGGCGCGCATCGCCTTTTCGCGCTCGCCCAGCCGGTCGGAGGTCGATTGTGTCATGGCACCGACGTCGGTCGCCAGGCGGTCGAAGGACTGGCGGAACTGCTCGCCCGCGAGGGTCGCGGCGGCACTCAAGCGTTCCACCTGGGCGCGGCTCGCCTGTTCCAGCACAGCGCTGTCCGCAGCGGTCTTCTCGGCCGCCGCCACCGCCTGGTCGGCGAGGCGCGTCAGCTGCTGGCTCATCTGCTTGGCGCTGCCGCGGATCTGCGCGGCCAGGGTCTCGGTGTGAGTGGTGAATTCGCGCTGCGACGCCTCGGTCGCCTGGATCATGGTCTTGGTCTCGTGGCGCGAGGTCTCGGTCGCCTCGTCGATCCGGCCGGCGAGCTGGGTCATATGCTCGCGGAAGCGACCCATCGACTGCTCGACCTGATCGCCCAGGCGCTCGGCCTGGGTTTCCACCGCGTCGCGCACGCTGGAGCCGTGGTCGAGGATGCGGTCGACCACCGCCGTGATCTCGTTGCGCTTGCCGTCCAGCACCTGCGTGATGCGGCGCGCGCTCTCTTCCGCCGCCGCTTCCATCGCGGCTGCCTGGTCCTTGCCGGTCTGGCTCAGGCCTTCGCGCTGCTTCTCCACCATGCCCGTGATTTCCGTCAGGAGGCGGCGCTGTTCCGCGAGCGTGCTCTCGACTTCCTCGCCGCGGGCGCGTGCGGCCTTTGCGGCGGTGTCGATGTCGCTGGCCTGGGACCGGAACAGGGCGCGCGTGCCGTCCAGCGCGGCCGCGGCTTCTTCGGTCGCCAGACGCAGATCGGTGGCCTGACGGCGCAGCGCCTCGGCGATCGAGTTGATGCGATGCTCGGACGATGAGTCGGGAAAGGTCAGCTCGGCGAGGCGGCTGGCCAGCAGGTCGGTGTGCTCCTTGAGCGCCTGGCCGCGCACCACGAAGGCGACCAGCAGCCACAGCAGCAGGATCGGCGCCGTGATGCCGGCGACCACCGTGCCCAGCTCATGCGGCAGCATGCCTGCAAGCGCATCCACACCGATGAATTCGAAGATGTACCAGGCGACACCGATCAGCCACAGAACGGTGACGGCTGCGGCGGCGAGACTCAGGGTTCGCCGGCCGCGAAAATTAGTCATGCAATCCTCCCTCATGACCCGCCCGCTAGGATTTCCCCATCCCCGCCGGCTGGATCACTCCATTTGAATGCTAGGCGGCTTTTCGTTGGCGTCGGATCAAGCCAAGGATCTCCGCAGCCGCCTTTGGTATGTTTGTGCCGGGGCCGAAGATCGCCGCCACCCCGGCATTTTTCAAGAACTCGTAATCCTGCGCCGGGATGACGCCGCCGCAAACCACGGCGATGTCGCCCGCCCCCTCCGCCTTCAAGGCCGCGATCAGCTGCGGCACCAGGGTCTTGTGCCCCGCCGCCTGGCTCGAGACGCCGATCGCATGGACGTCATTCTCGATCGCCTGGCGTGCCGCCTCGTCCGGGGTCTGGAACAGCGGGCCGATGTCGACATCGAAGCCGATGTCCGCGAAGGCGGTCGCGATGATCTTCGCGCCGCGATCGTGACCGTCCTGTCCCAGCTTCACCACCAGCAGGCGCGGACGACGCCCCTCCGCCTTCAGGAAGGATTGGACATCGTTCTGGATGGTCTGGAAATCCGGGTCGTTGCGATAGGCCGCACCATACACCCCGGAGATCGAACGCACCTCCGCCTTGTGGCGCGAATAGATCTTCTCCAGCGCGCTCGACACCTCGCCGACCGTGGCCCGTGCGCGCATCGCGGCGATGGCGAGTTCCAGCAGGTTGCCGCTGCTGTCCGCCGCCGCCTTGGTCAGCGCATCGAGCGCGGCCGTCACTTTGGTGGCGTCGCGGCTGTCCTTGATCTTGTTCAAGCGCGCGATCTGCTGCTCGCGCACCTTGCTGTTGTCGATGTCGAGGACCTCGACCTCGGCCTCGAGGCCCGACTGGTACTTGTTGACGCCCACGATGATGTCCTCGCCGCGGTCGATGCGCGCTTGCCGCCGGGCCGCTGCCTCTTCGATGCGCAGCTTGGGCATGCCGGATTCGACCGCCTTGGTCATGCCGCCCAGCGCTTCGACTTCGGCGATCAGCTTTTCGGCTTCGACCACCAGGGAGTTGGTCAGGCTCTCAACGTAATAGCTGCCGCCCAGCGGATCGATCACGTGCGGCACACCCGACTCTTCCTGGATGATGAGCTGGGTGTTGCGCGCGATCCCGGCGGAGAACGGCGTCGGCAGGGCAATGGCCTCGTCGAGCGCGTTGGTGTGCAGCGATTGCGTGCCGCCCAGCACGGCGGCCAGCGCCTCAATGGTGGTGCGCACCACGTTGTTATAAGGATCCTGCTCGGTCAGCGAGACACCGGAGGTCTGGCAGTGGGTGCGCAGCGCCGAGCTGTTCGGGTCCTTGGGGTTGAACTGCGTCATCAGCTTGGCCCACAAATAGCGGGCGGCGCGCAGCTTCGCGATCTCCATGAAGAAGTTCATGCCGATGGCCCAGAAGAAGCTGAGCCGCGGCGCGAACTCATCGACCTTCAGCCCCTTCGACAGAGCCGCGCGCACATACTCCAAGCCGTCGGCCAGCGTGAAGGCGAGTTCCTGCACCGCGGTCGCGCCGGCCTCCTGCATGTGATAGCCGGAGATCGAGATCGAGTTGAACTTCGGCATGCGCTGCGCGGTGTAGGCGATGATGTCGGCGACGATGCGCATCGAGGGCGTGGGCGGATAGATGTAGGTGTTCCGCACCATGAACTCTTTGAGGATGTCGTTCTGGATGGTGCCGGAGAGCAGCTCCTGCTTCACGCCCTGCTCCTCGCCCGCGACGATGAAGCTGGCGAGCACCGGCAGCACCGCGCCGTTCATGGTCATCGACACGCTCATCTGGTCGAGCGGGATGCCGTCGAACAGGATCTTCATGTCCTCGACGGAATCGATCGCGACGCCGGCCTTGCCGACGTCGCCCACCACGCGCGGATGATCGGAATCGTAGCCGCGATGGGTGGCGAGGTCGAAGGCGACGGAGAGGCCCTTTTGCCCCTGCCGGAGGTTGTCGCGGTAGAAGGCGTTGGAATCCTCGGCGGTGGAAAAGCCGGCATATTGCCGGATGGTCCAGGGCCGGTTGGCGTACATGGTGGCGCGCGGGCCGCGAGTGAAGGGCGGCAGGCCGGGCAGGCCGCCGGTGACCTCCAGCCCCTCCAGGTCGTCGGCGGAATAGAGCGGCTTGACCGCGATGCCTTCCGGCGTCGTCCAGGTCAAGGTCGCGGGATCGGCGCCTTTCAGCTCCTTGGCCGCCAGCTTTTCCCAATCCTTCCGCTTATGGTCCGTGAAATCGGCCAAAGACGACCCTTCCGCAGTGCAGCAACGGCCTGGCGACTATAGCGGACGGGATTATTGGAAGTCTAGGAACGCCAAAGACTTCGCTCGCGATCTACATCATGTCCATGAGGCCGTCGATGGCGGCCTGGTCCATGACCTGGGCGTCGCCATGGATGGTGGAGCTGGCGTGATCGACCATGGTCTTGAGCGCGACGACCGCCAGTTCGATCACGCGGCGCACGCGGTCCTCGTCGCCCTGGGCCGATGCCGCCTCCACCCTGACCAGCGCGCCGGCGATGACGCGGTGCATTTCCGCGATCAGCCGGTCGAAATTGCCGCGGAACTGCGGCGGCGAGAATGCGTAGGCCTCGATCGCGAGGTCGCGGTCGGCGATTGAGGACGCCTCGAAATGCTCGGTGTAGCTCATCGGCCGCCAGGCCCGGCAATCCTCCAGGCATTCCGGCGCATCCGGCACCAGTTCCAGCAGCATGATGATTTCGTTGACGTGGTTCAGGTAGTCGGTCGCCAGCAGCGTGCGGTCGTTGACGTTCGTCCCCTTGGCCCGCGCGCAGAACTCGGAATAGCGCGCCCGCCAATCCCGATCGCCGGTCATCTCGCCGATGTCGCTCGCGCCCAACCCGGTCTCCCTCGTTGCGCGGGACGATGCTAACGCATTCATCACGTCACGTCCGCACGACGAACTATTCTGACCGCCCAGCTTCAGCCGGGAGGCGTTAATAATTTGTGTTATGGACGAAGGGGTTAGGCCGGATGGCGTACTTTAGGATTACGGCCTCAAGCGGACAAACCGGATCGGTTGATCGAAGCCTTTCAGGGTGGCCTCGTCGCGGGCCGCCGAGAGCCCAGACAGGAGCGGCGCCACGGTGACATCGGCGGCGGTCTCGGGCGACAGCACGATGTCGCGACCCTCGCTCTGGCCCTGGAGGCGGGCGGCCATGTTGACGGTCGAGCCGAAGTAATCCAGGCGGTCGTTGAGGGTGACGGCGATGGTCGGGCCGCTATGCACGCCGAGCTTGATGACGATCGGCGGGCTCGCCCCGTCCTCCACATGGCTTTCGCGGTTGAAGGCGGCGATCTGGCGCTGGATGTCGATGGCGGCGGCGACCGCCTGGCGCGGCGACACGAAGGCCGCCATCACCGCGTCGCCGATGGTCTTCACGATCGCGCCCTCATGCTCGCGGATGACCTTGGCCATGAAAGCGAAATGGTCGCGCACCAGGTGATAGGCGCTGGCATCGCCGATCGACTGGTAGAGCGCGGTCGAGCCCTTGAGGTCGCTGAACAGCAGCGCGATGCGGCCGACCGCGACTTCGTCACCGGGACGCAGCACGTCGTCGGAGAACAGGTCACGGAAGGTCTGCAGCGCCGTCACGCGGTCGGCGGTCAGCGCATCGGCGACCCAGCTGCGATCTTCGACAATGGCGACCAGCGGCCGCTGCGCGCGGTTGGTGAGGCGCAGCGCACCCGCCGGCGCCGGCGCACCGGCTGTCACGGTGCCGTCTTCCAAAATCAGCTCGGGCATGCCGCCGGACTGCCAATCGACCTCCGCCTCCGGCCCGGGCTCCAGCGTGCGGTAGCGATAGGGACCGAACGGCAGCGTCGCCTTCAGCTCGCGCATTTCGCCCGGCTGCAGCAGGACCTGCGCCTTCACGTGCGGCACCGACATCGGGCCCCACATGCAATATTCACCGCTTTCCAGCGCGCGCACCGCAGGCGCGGGATGGAAGCTGGCCTCGACGTTGCGGGAGAAGTCGCGCTCGTAGTCGATGTTGCAGGACGAGCAATGCGCCCCCTGCGGCAGGCGATCGAGCCCGCCGGACCAGCCCTTGGCCACCCGGCAGCGTGGGCACAGCAGGTCCCAACGTAGTTGCAGAAGGCCGGCGCGCACCGCCTGCAAACACACTTCGATGGCGTGGCGCGGCGGACAGTTCCACACGCGCGCCAGCGCGAGTGGGCGCACGCGCCAGAGGTCAACCTCCTGCGCTCCCAGGATGTGGTCGGCGAGCTTGCGCGCCAGGCCGTGGCCGTTGGGCGAGGCGTCGATCTCCGCCACCATGGTGTCGACGCGGCGCTTGGCTTCGTCGCTGATGGCCGGCGCGGCGAACGGAAACGGCTCGGTCCGCTGGCCCGACACGAAAGAGGCGGCCTCGGCCACCATCCTTGTGAAGGTCGCCTTGGTGCCGGAGAACATCTTGCCGAGGATCAGCTTGCCGAACAGGTTTGCTGGCTCGATCGACATGGAGTAGCGCGCGCGGCTGCCGCCCTTGTGCGGCTCGACATGGAACTCGGCGCTCAGCACTTTCACCGGTCCGCTCGAGAAATAGCGGGTGTGCTCGAACCACTGCTCGCTCACCCAGTTGACCGGCTTCTCCTGCCACTTGATGTCGAACGGTCCCATCCGGGCGGCCCCGAAATAATGCACCGAGCCGTCGGGCTGCGGGATCTCGGTGATCTGGTGCTTGGGCAGCTTGGCGGCTTCGTTGAAGCGCGCGGTGTCGGCCAGCAGCGGCCACATCGCCTCCGGCGGATGCTCGAACTCCCATTCCCAGGTCTGCGAAACGGCGGCCATGTCCCCCGCTTACCAGCCGAGATGCGCGATCGCGAAGTCCGGCGTGTGGCCCAGCCTGCGGCACAGGGCCTCCAGCCGGGCAAGGTCCAACTGGTTGTTTACGAGCAGCTCCTGATGGTGGATGCCGCCCACGGTGAACAAAGTGGCCGCGCCGATCCCCTTGCCGCCCGCGACATCCGTGCGCAGCGCGTCGCCGACGCACAGCAGTTGCGCTGGTTTCAGGTCGCAGTCCGCCAGGATGCGCCGATAGACCGCGGGATACGGCTTGCCGAACCAGACCACCGGCCCGCCCAGCATCTCATAGCGCTGCGCGACCGAGCCGGCGCAGATCTCCTCGACGCTACCGCGATGCACCACCAGATCGGGATTGGCGCAGACCAGCGGCACGCCGCGCGCCGCCGCCGGCGCCAGCAATGCATCGAACGAAGCCAGCTCCTCCTTGCCGGTCTCCGTACCGGTCACCAGCATGAAATCCGCCTGCGCCGGCTCGTCGACCAGCTCCACATCGATTCCATCCAGCGTCGCGCGATCGCGCGCCGCCATGATGGGATAGAGCTTGCGCCCGCGGCCCTGCAGCGCCGCGATCTCGTTCTGCGCCAGCTCCTGCCAGGTCTCCTCGCCCGAAGTGTGGATGTAGTCATAGAGATCCGGCGTGATCCCCATCTCCGCGCAGCGCGCCGCAACCTCGCGCGCGCGGCGCGGAGCATTGGAGAGAATGATGGAGCGCTTGCCGGCGGCTTTCAGCCGGCACAAAGCCTCGAGCGCGGCCGGATAGACCACGATGCCATCATGCAGGCAACCCCACAGATCAAGGATGAAGGCGTCGTAGCGATCCGCGATTTCGCCGAGGCCGTGGATATGGACGGTCATGGGTGGCTTGGTGACATCAATGATACGGCGGGCACTAGAACTGAGAGAGGAGGACGCGGTCAACGGAAATGCAAGACCCGCCGGCTGGTCAACTCAACTGCGTACCCGATGCATCGCTCTTGGCGATGCGCGGCTCGCCGAACAGGAAGCCCTGGCCGAAGTCGACGTGCAGGTCCAGCACTTCCAGCAGCATCGCCTCGGTCTCGATGCGTTCGACGATCAGGTCGATGGCGTAGGAATCGAGCGTGCGCTTGAGCAGCTTGGGATCGTTGCCGAGCAGGCCGCTGCGCGCTGCTTCGGTGACGCGGCCGGCCTCCAGCTTCAGGAAACGGAAGTGACGGCCCGACAAAGTGGCAGCGTCGAGATCGAGATCGGTGACCTGGTCGATCGAGAAGCGAAAGCCCATCTGGGCGAGGCGGTCGAGGTCGCGCCACAGCGAGTCGTCGGCCTGCGCGAGGGCGCGCTGCGGGAACTCGAAAACCAGGGCCGGCGCCAGCTCGATGTTCTGCGCCATCAGCTGGATGAAATCGCGGAAGAAGCCGCGATCGGCCAGCGTGTTGGGCGAGATGTTGAGGAAGAAGCCGACATTGGCGTTGCTCTTGCGGATGCGCCGCAGGGTCTGGATGCAGCGGAACAGCAGCAGGTTGTCGATCGCCGTCACCAGGCCGTGGCGCTCCGCCACCTCGAGATACTGCTCCGGCACGATCACCCCGCCGTCGTGGGTGCGCACGCGCGAGAAGCATTCGAAGAAGCGGCGCTTGCGTTGCGGCAAGCTGACGATCGGCTGCAAGGCGAGCTCGACCGCATTCTCGCGCAGGCCTTCGCGCACCAGGTCGAGAATCTCCTGCTCGTCCAGCCCTTCGGCGACCGGCGGCATCGGCAGGGATGGGCCGCCGGACGCCGCGCCATTGGTTGCGGGCGCAGCCGGCGCGGCCGGCTTCGCTGCCGGTGCAGCGGGCGACGCGGGGGCGGCCGGTTGTGGCGTGGCCGTTGCGGCGCGCGCGGAATAGAGCCGCTCCACCAGCGACTGCAGCACTTTCACTTCGGCGACCACCGCGCCGACATTCTGCTCCGGCCGCGACTGCAGGTCGGAGAGCGCGTTGCGCATCTGCGCGAGGTCGCCTTCGAGCCGGCGCTGCACGCGCTCGAGATGGGCGACCGATTCCATCGCGCCGGCGATCTCGCCATCGGCGCGTTCGCGCGACCGCGCCAGGGCGTAGCCGAGATGCAGCAGCGCACCGCCAAGCAGCACGAGCAATCCGAAGATGAGTGCAGTCGCGGGCGGCAGGTCGGCGACGCGCGGCGGCAGGCCGAGCGCGATCAGCGCGGCGGGCACGACGTAGATCAGGCAGGGCAGAAAGGCACGAAATCCCGACATGCTGGTTCCAGGTCCTAGCGCGTTCTCGGTTAACGCCGCATTAAGAATCCGACTGGTGATCGAGCCCCACCGCCTCGCCCATCGTGCGCAGCCCATCGCGCTCCAGGCAATCCAGCAGTTCGCGCTTGATGCGGCGCACCAGACCCGGCCCCTCGAACACCAGCGCGGAATAGAGCTGCACCAGGGTCGCGCCGGCGCGCAGCTTGGCATAGGCGTCGGCCCCGCTCGCCACGCCGCCGACGCCGATGATGGGCAGCCGGCCCTGGGTCAGGCGGTGGAGCTCCCGCAGGATTCGGGTCGACGGCTCGAGCAAGGGCCGGCCGCTTAGGCCGCCGCCTTGCGATGCGTGGCGCGGGTCGAGCCCGGCTGGCCGTGCGATGGTGGTGTTGGTGGCGATGAGGCCGGCGAGCCGGCCTTCCAATGCGACCTCCGCAATGTCCGCGAGATCCTGGTCGGTCAAGTCGGGGGCGATCTTGAGCAACAGCGGCGGCGGGTTGGCGCCGCACGCCTCGACCAGCGCGCCGTGGGTGCGCGCTATTAGCGCCGCCAGCGGCGCCTTGCCCTGGAGAGCGCGCAGGCCGGGCGTATTCGGCGACGAGACATTGATCACCATGTAGTCCGCGAGCGGCCCCAGGCGGCGCGCGCCGATCTCGTAGTCGGCGGCGGCGTCCTCGGTCTCCTTGTTCTTGCCGAGATTGATGCCGAGGACGAGCGCACCATCGCGCGGTCGCGCTGCCAGCCGCGCCGCCATCGCCTCCACGCCCGCGTTGTTAAAGCCCATGCGGTTGATGACGGCGCGGTCCGGTTCCAGCCGGAACAGACGCGGCTGCAGGTTGCCGGATTGCGGGCGCGGCGTGACGCTGCCGACCTCGACAAAGCCGAACCCTAGGCGCCCGGCCTGGCGCCAGACTCTGGCGTCCTTGTCGAATCCGGCGGCGAGGCCGATCGGGTTTGCGAACCGGCGGCCGAGCGCGACAACAGTGAGACGGGGGTCCTCAGGCTCGGTCGCGGCGGGGACCAAGCCGTGAGCCAATGCCCATAACGCAAGGTGATGGGCGCGTTCGGGATCAAGCCTCCACAGAACGGGCTTTATGGCGGAATAAATGTCCATTATCGGAGGCCCCCGCGGTACCGCCGGAGTTATAGCAGCTGGGCCGCTTCCTGGCCAAATGACTGCCGATTCGCCAGCAACACCACAGCAAAGGCCGTCGATTGGTCAGAACACCCACCTATATCGTTGGACCTACCTATACCTCTGCGCTGAATATTTTCAGGTGCGATGGGAGTACATTGCCGCTCGATTGAAGGGGCATCGGGCCTATGAGCCACCAAAGTGCGGCCTTGGGCTCGAGAGGTTGGGAGGGGTGAAATGTTGAACAATGGCATCGAGGGCAGTCCTGTGGATCGCCCGGCTGAAACCAACGTACGGGCCGGTCTCGTTCCCATGCTCCAGCACGCGGACGTGTGGCGCGGGATCGATCGATTGGCTGCCAAGCATGGCCTTTCGGCATCCGGTTTGGCGCGGCGGGCGGGCCTTGACCCCACCGCCTTCAATCCCAGCAAGCGCATCACGCGCGAGGGTCGCCCACGCTGGCCCTCAACCGAATCGGTCGCCAAGATCCTGACCGTCACCGGCGAGAGCTTTTCCAGCTTCGTGCAGCTGACCGGCGCGCCCGGGACCGGCGAAGGCAATGCCTTCCAGGGCGGCAAGCTGGCTGGCCGCGGCGCGGCCGGCAAGTCGATCCCGGTGGTGGCGCTGGCGCGGCTCGCGACCGAGAGCTGCTTCGACCAGAACGGCCAGCCGGTGGGCAGCGCCTGGGGCCGCTTCAACGCGCCGGGCATCGTCGACCGCACGGCATTCGCGGTCGAGATCAACGGCCATGAATTCGATCCGGTCTATCGTGACGGCGATATCGTGATCGCCTCGCCGGAGCAGGAAGTGCGCCGCGGCGACCGCATCGTGGTCGGCAACACCTCCGGCACCGTCCTGCTGCGCCGCGTCGGCCGGCAGGAGGCGGAAGGCCTGTATCTCGAATCGCTGACCGACTCGGCCGCCGGTTCGTTCTTCAAGACCAGCGACGTTCGCTGGATCGCACGGGTGGTCTGGGCCACCCAGTAAGCTTTTCGTTGGCGTCGGCTACGCTGACTTGGGGAAGCGGGCGACCAGTGCATGCTGGTCGCCCGCTTTATTTATTGGAGCGTTTTCCGCCGAAGTGGATGCCGGTTCGGCGCAGGAACGCGACCACTTAAGCACCCGATTGTACCCTGACGCGTTTCGCCGTCTCTGCCGGACGAACGCAGTCTCGATTCGAGCGGGCCCCTTGACTATGCTCGCGCCTCTTGAGAGCGACTATCAGGTAGGGGCGGCACCGTGGACAAGCTGAACTGGATGGACGGCACGTGGATCGAAGGCGATCCGCTGATCATGAAATCGTGGGACCAGGCGATCTGGCTGGGCGCGGCGATCTTCGACGGCGCGCGCGCCTTCGACGGCTATGCGCCCGACCTTACCCTGCATTGCGAGCGCGCGATCCGCTCCGCCGCCAATCTCGGCCTCAAGTCACCGAAGACCGCTGCTGAGATCGAGGCCATCCTGCGCGAGGGCATCCGCAAGTTCCCGCATGGCACGCCACTCTACCTGCGCCCCTTCATGTGGGCGGAGAAGGGCGGCCTGGTGCCAGATCCGGAGAGCACGCGGCTGGTGATCTCGCTCAGCGCGACGCCGTTGCCGCAGCCCGGCCCGATGTCGGTGTGCCTCACCAAATACCGCCGGCCGGGCCCTGACTCCGCCACCACCGACGCCAAGGCGGTCGGGCTCTATGCGCAGGCCGGCCGTGCCCAGGCCGAGGCGCAGAAGCGCGGCTTCGACGATGCCGTCATGCTCGGCCCCGACGGCTTCGTCGCGGAATTCTCCGGCTCCAACATCTTCATCGTGAAGGACGGCGTCGCGATGACGCCGAAGCCGAACGGCACGTTCCTCAACGGCATCACGCGCCAGCGCGTGCTGAAGCTGCTGCGCGACAACGGCGTCAAGGCGGAGGAGCGCGACATCACGGTCGAGGATCTCGAAAGCTGCGACGAGATGTTCTCCACCGGCAACTATGCCAAGGTGCTGCCGGTCACGCGCTTCGAGAAGCGCGACTTCCAGCCCGGCCCGGTCTATCGCCGCGCGCGCGAACTCTACTTCGACTACGCGAAGACCCAGCCGGTCTAACGCACGTACACTCCTGCCGTCACCCCGGACTTGATCCGGGGTCCATGGATCCGCTTGGCGCGGGTTTCGGAATGGATCCCGGCTCGCGCTGCGCTTGGCCGGGATGACTGTTGAGAGAGTAGCTAGCTCAGCGTCAAATGCCGGGCGCGGGCGCCGCGCTCGATGGCGGCGGCGACCAGCTTGCCGATCTGCAGCTCGTAGCGCAGCAGGTCGAGCAGCCGCGCTTCCTCCGGCGTCACCGTGCTGTCGGCGGCGGCAACGTCGCAGGCCAGCGCATAGGCGGTCTCGCGCAGCCGCTCAGGCAGCGCGGCACGGATCAGCTTCAGGATCTTTTCCAACCCATCGCCGTCCTTCAGCATCTCGACGCAGGAGCCCGAAGTCTTGGAGATCATCGACTTGTCATAGTCGCGGAACACCGGCAGGTGCCCGACCATGTCGGTCATGGCGCCCAGCTCGGCATCCGACATGTCACGGTCGGCGGCGGACATGATGACCATGGTGTAGATCAGGGCGGCGTGATGGTTGATCATCCGGTGGCTCGCTTCTCAAATCCTTGGAATTGCCCGCACTCTAGCGGGCAATTCCGGAAACTCAAGCGCCCCGCGCATTTTCCGACGAAGCGGCACCGGTTCGGCGCAGAAAATGCGCCCCGCGAAGCAATTAAGGAGCGTGATTCGACCGGATCACGCTCTGGACCGACGGCTGGTGCTCTGCCAAGGTCGCGGCCGCATGCAGGCCGTCGTTAATGTCGTCCTCCCCGTCTTCGCTATCGTCCTTGCCGGCTATGCCTGCGGGCGGTTCCGCCTGCTCGGCACCGGCGGCAGCGAGGCGTTGAACGGCTTCGTGTATTTCGCCGCTCTGCCCGCCTTGTTCTTCGGCTCGCTCGCCAAGGTCGAATTGTCGCAGATATTCAATTGGCCTTATCTCAGCGCCTATCTGCTCGGCCTGCTGGCGAGCGCCGTGATCGCGCTGGCCGTGGGGCGGTTTGTGTTCCGCACGCGCGGCGCGGCCCTCGCCGTGCAGAACATGGGCGCGATCTTCGCCAACACCGGCTACATGGGCATTCCGCTCGCCATCACCGCCTTCGGCCGCGAGGCGGCGCTACCCGCCATTCTCCTGACCATCGTGAATGGCGCGCTGATCATGGGTCTCTACATCCTGTGGATCGAGGCGCAGCTGTCGACGGCAAGCCATCGCCTGCATGTCGCGCGCGACGCTCTCATGGGTGTCGTCCGCTCGCCGCTGGTGCTGTCGGCGACCGCCGGCATCCTAGCCTCGGCCTTCGCCATCGAGGTTCCGGCGCCGTTGCTCACCTTCTGCGACATCATGGGCGCGGCCGCGCCGCCGGCCGCCTTGTTCGCCATGGGACTGTTCATGGTGGGCAAGAGCTTCAAGGGCGACCTGATCGAAGTGTCGGCTATGTCGGCGCTGAAGCTGGTGCTGCATCCGCTCGCGACCTTCGCAGTCGTCTGCTGGCTGATCCCGGTCGATCCCGATTGGCGCAGGGTGCTGCTGCTGCTCGCCGCCTTGCCGACCGGTTCGCTGGTGTTCGTGCTGGCGTCGCAGAACAACACCTACGTGCGGCGCGCGACCGGCATCATCCTCGGCTCCACGCTCGCCTCGGTGGTCACGCTCTCCTGGGTGCTGGTCTATCTCGGCGTTTGATAGGGCGCGAGGAAGGCGCGGGTCTTGTCGATCGCGTCGGCGAGGCCAATGCGCTCCGCGGCGATCTCCGCCGGAAAGGCGCCGAGCAGGCGCGATGGCATCTGGCGGTCCAGCAGCACGAATACGCCGCGATCGTCGGCGCGGCGGATCAAACGCCCGAACGCCTGCTTCAGCTTCAGCCGAACCAGCTGGTCGTCGTAGTCGGTGCCGCCGAACACGCTCTTGCGCGCGCGATGCAGCAGGTGCGGACGCGGCCATGGCACGCGATCGAACACGATCAGGCGCAGCGCCGGCCCCGGCACGTCGACGCCGTCGCGGATCGCGTCGGTGCCAAGCAGGCAAGCGTCGCGCTCGCCGCGGAAGATGTCGATCAAGGACGCCGTGCTCATGGCGTCGACATGCTGCGACAGCAGGTCAAGCCCCGCCTGCTCCAGCGCCGGCGCGATTCGTTTGTGCACGTCGCGCAATCTTGCGATCGCGGTGAACAGACCGAGCGCGCCACCGCCGGCCGCCAGGAACAGCTCGCGATACGCCGATGCGATCTGCGCCGTGTCGGTGCGCGGAACGTCGGTGACGATGAAGACCCGCGTCTGGTTGGCATAGTCGAACGGCGACGGCACCCGCACGCGCATGGCCGGCGCGACCAGGTGCGGCGCGCCGACCCGCTGACCCGCTGCTTCCCAGGACGCTTCGCTGCCTGAGCCGTCTGTCAGGGTTGCCGACGTCACCACCACGCCATGCGCAGGCTTCGCCACCGCATCGATGAATGGCTTGGTGGGATCGAGATAGTGGCGGTAGAAGCCGACATCGAGCTCGCGCCCCTCCACGCGCTCGATCGCGAACCAGTCGACGAATTCCGGCGGCATCGGCTGCGCCAGGGATTGCAGCATGGCGCGCCAGGCCGCGACCTCCATGTCGGAGCGGCGGGTGATGCCGCGCACCATGGCGTCGATGCGCAGGCGGGTGTTGGAATCGAGCACGTCGGCATCCTCGTCCAGCCGCTTGGCGAGGCGCTTCGCCAGCTCGCGCATCGGCGTCTGCAGGCGCTGCAGCTCGCGGTCCAGCGCCAGCGCCGCGGTCATCACCGTGTCGTTGACCGGGCGCGCGTCGATCTCCTGGCCGTACCCCATCATGTCGTCGGCAGCGCGCGCCAGCACCTCCTGGCGCAGGGCGTGCAGGAACATCTCCACCGCGCCGTTCGGCCGCCGGTCCTGCAGGCGCTGCAGCCAGCCATCGCCGGGCAAGGCGCGGGCCGCCTCCGCGATGTCGCGCATCAGGTCCATGGCGCCGGCATCGTCGAGGATCAGGTCCTCGACCCGGCGCCGCAGGCCGCGTGCACGCGCGGCACGGCCGCTGCCTTCGCCGCCGAGTAGCCAGCGCCGCAGATCGATCGTCTCCTGTCCGGTGAGGTGCGCGGCGAAGGCGCTGTCGATCGCCTCGAACAGGTGATGGCCCTCGTCGAACACGTAGCGGGTCGGCAGGCGCTGATCCTCGGCGCCCAACGCGGCCTGGATCATCACCAGCGCGTGGTTGGCGATCACGATGTCGGCCTTGCGCGCGCGGCGCACCGAGCGTTCGATGAAACAGCGGCCGTAGTGGGGGCAGGCGCTGTAGACGCATTCGCCGCGCCGATCGGCGAGCGCGCCAATGCGCGAGGCTCCCAAGATGTCGCCGAGCCAGCCCGGCAGGTCGCCGCCGGCGAGGTCGCCGTCGCGCGTCGCCATGGTCCAGCGCGCCATCAGGCCGAAGGCGACGGCGTCCTGCGTGCGCAGGGCGGCCGGGCCGGACAGCTCCGCGAGATTGAGCAGGCAGAGATAATTCTCCCGACCCTTGCGCAGCACCACGCGCGCGGCCTTCAGCGCCGGGTTGGGATAGAGCCGGTCGAGTTCCTGGTCGATCTGGTTCTGCAGGTGGCGCGTGAAGGTGCTGATCCACACCGCGCCCTTGTTGCGCTCGGCCCACAGGCCGGCAGGCGCCAGGTAGCCGAGGGTTTTGCCGACGCCGGTGCCCGCCTCCGCCAGCACCACGTTGGGCGTGTCCTCCGCCGGACGTGGCGCGAAGGCCGGCACCAGGGATTCGGCATAGTCGGCCTGCTGCGGGCGCTGCTCCGCCTCCGGACCGAGCAGCTCGGCGAGGCGGCGGCGCGTCTCCGCCGGTTCCACGGCGAGATCGCTGGGGGCCGGCTCGGGCGCCTGGTCCTGCCATTCCGGCAGGTCTTCCCACACCGCGACGCCGGCCTGGGCGGACAACGGTCCGCCGATCTCCAGCGCCTTCTGCACATCGGGACCCCAGACCCAGCCGGCCCTGGCCATCAAGGTGGCGAGGCCGGAGATGCGGCGGCGCTTCGACGTGGTGGCCGCCAGTTCGCCCAGCAGCGCGCGCGCCGCCTGCGCCAGCAGCCGGGCCTGGTCGGCCAGCGGCGCATGATCGGCCAGCGGCAGGCCCATCGCCAGCGCGATGCCGCGCGGGGTCGGCAGGCAGAAGCTGGCCGGTCGCACGAAGGCGTAGAGTTCCAGGATGTCCGCCACCGGCGCGCGCTGGCTCTTCAGCTTGCGGAAGGTCGCCGGCGCATGACAGACGATCGGCGCCTCCACCAGCGCCCGGCGGGCCGCCAGCACCGGCTCCAGCATCTCCACGCGGCCGTCGGGCGTCAGCCATGCCGCCTCGGCGAAGCCGGCAACCAGCACCGGCCGGGCGCCGCCGCGCTGCGGCTGCGGGCTCAACAGGTCCGACACGGTTGTTCTCGGCTTGTTCGCATGCCCGGTTATTGCGCAGAGCGTCTCGCAACGCAACCACGTCGCGCCGAGCAAGCCGCGCTATTGTGTGGGCGCAGAACAAACCAGAGGCCAGCAGCGATGACCCTGACCACGGCCCTTACCAAGCGTCTGAACTGCCGCCACCCCATCATCTCCGCCGGCATGGGCGGGCCCGCGCGCTCTGAACTGGCGGCCGCGGTGTCGGAAGCAGGCGGATTCGGATTGCTCGGCATGGTGCGCGAAACGCCGGACCTGATCGCGCGCGAGATCGCGGAAGTGCGCCGCCGCACCTCCAGGCCGTTCGGGGTCAATCTCATCCCGTTCGCCACCGATCCCAAGCTGCTGCGCGAAGAGCTTGCGGTCTGCCTCGATGCCCAGGTGCCGGCGATGTGCTTCTTCTGGGATGTCTATCCCGACGTCGTTGCACAGGCCAAGAAGGCCGGCTGCCTCGTGCTGCACCAGGTCGGCTCGCTCGAGGATGCGCTGCTGGCCGAATCCGCCGGCGCCGACGTCGTCATCCTGCAGGGTGTCGAAGCCGGCGGGCACGTACGGGCGCGACTGCCGCTCAACGTTCTGTTGTCACAGGTCGCGGGCAAGCTGCGCATCCCGATCGTCGCTTCAGGCGGGATTGCGGACGGCCGCGGCCTCGTCGCCGCGCTGGCGCTGGGCGCCGACGGCGTGCAGTGCGGCACCGCGTTTCTCGCCAGTGCAGAATCCTTCGCCCACGATTTTCATAAGCAGCGGATCGTCGCGGCCAAGGCGGGAGAGACCGTGCACACCGACCTGTTCGCGATCAATTGGCCGCCGAACTCGCCGGTCCGCGTGCTGCGCAACAGCGTGACGGCCGAGGCCAAGGCGCTGTGGGGTCATCATCCCGACTTGCTGCCGCGCGTCGTGATCGGCGAGGAAGAGGGCCGCCCACTGTACAAGTTCGGAACCGATTCGCCCTTGCGCTCGACCACCGGCGATTTCGAGCAGATGGCGCTCTACGCCGGCGAAGGCGCCGCCCTGGTCGCGGCCGTGCGGCCCGCGGCAGAGATCATCGCCGCGATAATACAGGAAGCCGAGCGCGCAATAGAGACGCTCAACGCCACATCGGAATAGGGCCGAGCAGGTAGCCCTCCTCGGCGGGCGCAACTGCTTGGCGGAAGGTCGCCAGCAATTGGCAGACGATCGAAGCCTCCATCTGCGTCCTCGGCCTGTCCGCACATCCTGGCCGTCGATGGGTATCGAAAAGCCGATATTCGTGCTAAGGTTGTCGTAGAGTGTCGAGGAGATGGTGATGGAACACGCAGACATTCGCCCCATCGTCGACGAGATCTACGCGGCCGCCGTAGACCCAACATGCTGGCAGAGCGCGCTCGATCGATTCTGCGCTCAATTTCCCGAAGGACGCGCCACTCTTCTTCAGCACGATTTGAGCGCGGAAGCGGGCAGTTTCACGATCGTCTCCTGCGGCTGGGATCGGCGTTGGGTCGATGACTACAATGCCCATTACTGCCGCGTGAATCCGTGGCTCAAGAATCTCAAGAAAAGGCCCGTGGGACTTGCCGTGCCTGCGGAGTACATGCTGGATCGTGCCAGCTTGCTTAAAACCGAGTTTTACAGCGATTTCCTGCAACCTCAAGACATGCTCAGCGGGGTGGGCGTAACGATCGACCAGGCACAGGATCGCTTCATCGCGATCAGCGCCCTGCTTCCAGAGCGCACTTCTCTCGACGAGCGTCGCAACGTCGAGCTGCTTCAACGCCTGTCACCTCATTTCCGCCGCGCTTTGCAAGTCAACCGGGAACTCGACCGGATCAAGCTGGATGGCGACGTGGCCGAGACGGCTTTGCATGAGCTCGGGATTGGATTTGTGCTTGCCGATAGTTTCTGCAAGGTCCTTTTCGAGAACAAGGCGGCCAACCAAATCCTGCGCGGCAACGATGGACTCAGCCTTAGCCCCAATGGAATGATTGCGGCCAGTTCGCCTGCGGAGACGAGTGAGCTCCATCGCGCGGTCGCGTGCGCGGCCAAAGTTCTCGACGTAAGCCTGACCAGCAGTGGTGCGGCCGTGAGAATTGGTCGACCTTCCGGCGCCTCGCCTTATTCGATCGTAGTTGCGCCTCTACGGCCAAAGCACGCGATTCTGGGGTTGACGGACACTGTTGTAGCGATCCTGATCTCCGAAGAAGCGCTCCAATAAGGTTTTGAATGAAGCGCTTTGGTGCGGATGGCGTGAGATCGAGGGGCGTGAAGCCTCAGCCCTTCACCGCCGGCGTGATCGTCTCGCCGGTGCGCCAGTGGCGGATGAAATCGGGGCGGCCGAAATAATAGCCTTGCAGGTAGTCAACGCCGGCCTTCACCAGGAAGGCGGCGTCCTCGCCGTTCTCCACGAACTCGGCGCAGGTCTTGAGGCCGAAGGTCTCGGCGAGGCCCATCAGGTTGCGGATGAACAGCTGGTTGTCGACGTTGACCGCGAGGTCGCGCACGAACGAGCCGTCGATCTTCACCATGTCGACGGTCAGCGCCTTCAGGTGGCGGAACGAGGTGAAGCCGGCGCCGAAATCGTCGATCGCAACGCGGCAGCCAAGGTCGCGCACCGCGTTGACGAAGCGCGCGGTCTCCTCGATGTCGTGCAGGGCGGCGGTCTCGGTGATCTCCACTACCAGGCGCGGCGCCACTTCGGGCGTCGCCTTGACGGAGGAATTGAGCGCGCGCAGCCAGGCCTGGTCGGTCGCGGTCAGGCCGGAAATGTTCATCGCCAGCTCGACCTCGGGGTTGGCGCGCAGCTCGTTGATTGCCATGTCGAGCACGTGGCGGTCCATGAAGCGGGTCATGCCGAGCTCTTCCACCACCGGGATGAACTCGGCCGCCGACATGATGCGGCCCTGCTCGTCCTTGAGGCGCAGCAGGCACTCGTACTTGACGACTTCGAACGAGTCGGACTTGACGATCGGCTGGTAGGTGAAGATCAGGCGATCCTCGCGCACGGCGCGCTGCACCTGCGCCGCCACCACCATGTGGCGACGATGCTGGACGCTCTGCTGCTCCGACGGGCGATGCACCTGCCAGCACGAGCGGCCGGCGAGCTTCGCGGCGTTGAGCGCGGTTTCCGACCGCGCGATCACGTCGTAGGCGGTCGAGGTGAAATTCGGGAACATCACGCAGCCGACCGAGACCGTGACCGGGATCGACTGGCCGTCGACGTCGATCGCCTTCTCGCGCATCGCGTCGATGACGCGGTCCATCGCGGTCGCGATCATGTCTTCTGGGCACTGCGTCAGGACGACGCCGAAGCGGTCGCCGGAGAGGCGGCCGATCACGTCGCTGGAACGCACGAAGCGATCGAGGCGCTGGCCCACCGTCACCAGGACGGCGTCGCCGACCTCGTAGCCGTAGGCGCTGTTGATGAGGGCAAGCTTGTCGACGCCAACCACCAGAAACGCGCCGGCGGTCGAGAAGCGGCGCGCGAAGCTCAGCGCCTGCTCGAGCTCCTGGCGCAGGCGCGACTTGTTGAAATGGCCGGTGAGGTCGTCGTAGTTGGCGGCGCGCTCCAGGCGCGCCTCGGTCTGCTTGCGCTGGGTGATGATGCGCAGGGCGCCCGCCATGGTCTTGGGGATGCCGGCGCCGCCCATCTGCGCGAGGCCGCGATCGTGCACCCACACCACCTGGCCGTGGCCGGTGCGCAGGCGATACTCGCAGTCATAGATCTTGCCGAGCGCGAAATGGTCGGAGAGCGCCTTCAGCCGGCGCGGCAGGTCCTCGGGATGGATGCGGTCGTTGAGCGCATGGCCGGTCGCCACCGTCTCCAGCGGAATGTCGGTGAGGACATCGGAGAGATTGCCGGCCCAGACCAGCCGGTCGCTGGTCACATCCCACGAATAGGCGACATCGCCGGCGGAGATCAGCGCGTGCTCGATCCATTCCGGCGTGGGCCTGCTCGACCGATCGGGGGCCGATTTTTTGATTTCCGGATCTCCGATCGGCACGGTCACGGGCACCCAATTCGTATAGGCGGGAGTAGGGCTTCGGAAGGTAGGCTGGGAGCGTTAACATTCTCTGAATCCAGCAATTTTATCGGCATTGCCTCCTATTGGTTAAGACTTTGTAAACACGAGATTATTTTGCCTTCTCACGCAAAGTTGGGTTGCGATTCTTGGGGAATTGCCTCAAATTGTATGCATCGTCCGGGTGGGGCCGGGTGTTGATAGCTTAGGTCCCGCCGCTGCGCGTCGGGCGAACATTCGTGTTTCGTATAGAGCTCGATGCAAGAGATACCACGCGCCATTCTTCTGCCACCGCCATCCCATCTGTCCTCGCGTGCAAGCGTGCGGGCAGTTCAATCGGAGTCCGAGTCGGCGATCGAGGCGGCGCGGGCGCGGCGGCAGGCGCAGGGTCCGGGCCAGGCCTTCCTCACCCTGATCGAGCAGCGCCGCGACGACACTGTCGAGATCAAGGGCAAGCAATTCCGCTTCCGCCCGTATAGCAGCCGGGGCGCCACTGACGGCGCAGCGCGCGAAGCTGAGCTCAACGGCGAGACCCCCGACTCCGGCGCGATCAGCACCGAGACCGAGGATGACGGTATTGCGGTCGACGTGCTGGATGGGTTCGGCGCCGGCACGCGCGAGCGCAACTCCAGCGCCTTCCTCGCCAGCTTCATCTCCCAGCAGAGGCTGCGCGAGGGCCTCTACAATCCGCAATACGAGACGGCGTCCGACGCCTATCGCCGGGCCGGCGGCTCGCCTTCGCTGGTCGACAACCAGCCCCGCGTCTTCAGCGTCGCGGTCTGATTCGTCTCTTCGGTTGGTCGCATTTTCTACGCCGAACCGGCGACCACTTCGGCGGAAAATGCTTCGGTTATCCTGAAGCCCTAGTTGTCCTGAAGCGTGGCGTGCAGGCCGTCTTCGACGGTCGGCGCCCGATCCAGATATTTCAGCGCGTGCTGGCCACCGGTGAACAGGTCCTGGTCCAGCAGCAAGGCATCGTCCAGCCACGCCGCCGCTTCCGCGCAGGCTGCTGAATCCGTCCTCTGCTTGCACAGCTGCTGCGGCGCGCTGCCCTGATAGGTCACCATGACGTCGGGCAACGGCCGTGGAATGACCGAGCGCGGCACCTGAACCAGGTCGAACATGGTCTTCCGATCCTCCCCCAGCAGGCGCAGGATCACGCTCGGCAGCCGGTACATCGGGATGCGGCCGAGGTCGAGCGGGCCGTTCTGGCCGTCGATCACCAGCAGCGGCGTCGCCGCCGAGAAATCGTACTGCTCGGCGGTGAAGGCGCCGAAATTGTCGGGCAGCACGCCGGATTCGACATAGCCCGCGAACTTGCGCCCAAGCATCGGCAGATGGTCGCCGAACACCACGATCACGGCGTCCGGATCGTCGCGCCGGATCTGCTCGATGCCATCCATCATCTGCCGCGTCTTGTAGTGCAGCATGTTGGCGTAGTCGCCGACTTCCTTGATCTTGGACGTGCTGGTAAGCACCGGTGGCCGCTTGTCGCCGGCGTCATACATCCAGTGCCCGTCGATGGTGACGATGTAGTTGAACAGCGGCCGACCGTCGTCGGTGGCCTGCAATTTCTCGCGCACCTGGCGGTGCAGCGACCGGTCGGCCAGGAACGGGCCGTTGCGGTCGCTCATGTCCAGGGCATCCTGGGCCCAGAAGGTCTCGAAGCCGAGCCGCTCATAGGCGGTGTAGCGGTTCCAGAAGCCCGCGACGTTGGGATGCGAGGCGACCGTGCGGTAGCCGAGTCCGTCCAGGATGCGCGGCAGGCAGGGCACATCGCGCAGCATGCTGAACTCGAACTTGACCGCGATCTGGTTGACCGGGAAGCCGCACAGGACCTCGAACTCGGCATTGGCGGTCTGGCCGCCGAACGCCGGGCTGAGGCCCTGGGTGTTGTTGGACTGGGCCCACAACGCACGGAAGCGCGGGTCGAGCGGGTCTGCGCCATAGCCGGCGCCGGCCAGCGCCGTCGGGTCCCAGAAGCTCTCCTCCAGGATGATGTGGAGGTTGCGGCGGTGGCCGAGCGGCACCAGCGGTTCGACGCTGCCGCTGGCCGCGGCGCGGCGCTGGATCGCGGCCAGCACCTCTTGCTCGGTCGGCGCCGGGCGGCGGACCGCCAGGGCGCGCAGCGATTCCTGGGCCAGGTGCAGCGCGCCGCCGCGCCAGATGAAGTTCTCGCGCTGGTCCCATGGCGTGTTGCCGAAGAACTTGTCGAGGCTGTTGCTGAGCGGGCTGGGATCGCTGGCGGCGCCGAGCGGCAGGGCGATCAGCAGCGCCCAGGCCGCCTGCGCCGGGCGGGCGCGGAACCTCAGGTTGAAGACCAGCAGGCCGACCAGCAAGGCGAGCGGCAGGACGATGGCGACCCAGCCGACGGCGCCGAGGATCTCGATCAGCGCGCCGAGATTGTGAACATCTTCCGGCATGATCGGCCGCCCCAGCATTGCGATCTTGAGTGCGCTGGCGCCATAGAACACGGCGAAATAGAGCGTCTGCAGCAGCAGGAAGGGCCAGACCCGGCGCGAGACCGAGAACACCAGCAGCGCCAGCAGCAGGTTGAGTCCGAAATCGTAGGGCACGCGCGATTCGACGATCTTGATCCCGAACGCCGCCCAGCACGTGAAATAGGCGATGGCGTAGAGCACGGCGGTCGAAACCACCGGCACTGCCCATCGCCAGCGAGCCAAAACTTCCCGCCGGTTTTGCACCTGGTCCAGTGTCATGAAAGCGGGCTCCGCAGCCCCGTACGTCGCTGAAAATTCACGCGAATATGACGAGGCCGTCATCCTTGCGCAACAAACAACGGCGTGACCGGACGGTTAGTTCCCGGGGACACGAGCGCGCGCGCGAACCGGCGCAAAGCGGCCACGAGGGGCGGGCATGACGGTGCGGTGCCGTATCCCAGCCTTGATACTGCTGGACAAATTGACCAATCGGCTAGAAATTCGGCGGGTAATAACTAGAAACCTCGAGGAGGCACCTCATGAAACCGTACCTGCGATCCGCTCTCCAGGGCTCCCTGGCGGCGGTCGCGATCCTGGCTTCGTCGGTCGCGGCGCAAGCGAAGACCCCGGCCGACACGCTGGTCATGGCGTATGTGATCGACGACATGATCTCGCTCGATCCGGCCGAGATCTACGAGTTCACCGCGTCGGAATACATGGCCAACACCTATGACCGCCTGGTGGTCATCGATCCGGCCAACCCGTCGCAGCTGAAGCTGCAGCTGGCCGAGAGCTGGTCAGTCAGCGACGACGGCAAGGTCTTCACCTTCAAGCTGAAGCCGGGCCTGAAGTTCCACAGCGGCAATCCCATCACCGCCGACGACGTCGAGTTCTCGCTCGAGCGCTTCGTCGCGCTCGATCTCAACCCGGCCTTCATCCTGACCCAGTTCGGTCTGAGCAAGGACAATGTGAAGGACAAGGTCCGCGTCAAGGATCCCACCACCTTGGAGGTCGAGCTGGACGCAGCCTATGCGCCGAGCTTCGTCCTCAACTGCCTGTCCTTCACCAGCGTCGTGATCGACAAGAAGGAAGTCGCGGCGCACGAAGCCAATGGCGATTTTGGCCATGAGTGGCTGAAGACCAACGCCGCCGGCTCTGGCCCCTTCATCTTCAAGAGCTGGAAGCCCAACGAGTCGTTGGTGCTCGAGGCCAACGAGAGCTACTGGGACGGCGCGCCGAAGATCAAGCGCGTCCTCATCAAGAACGTGACGGAGAGCGCGACCCAGCAGCTGCTGCTGCAGAAGGGCGACATCGACATCGCGCGCAACCTGACGGGCGACCAGCTCGCTGCCCTCAAGAACAACGCCGACGTCAAGTTCCAGTCCTATCCGAAGGCGACGCTTTGGTACGCCGGCCTCAACACCAAGAACCAGTATCTGGCCAAGAAGGAAGTGCGCCAGGCGATGAAGTACCTGGTGGATTATGAGGGCCTGCAGAAGTCCATGTTCAACGGCACCGGCGTCATCCACCAGACCTTCCTGCCGGACGGTCAGCTGGGCGCCGACAACGAGACGCCGTTCAAGCTCGACATCGCGAAGGCCAAGGAGCTGCTGGCCAAGGCCGGCGTGCCCAACGGCTTCAACGTCACCATGGACGTGACCAACCGGAGCGAGACGCGCGAACTGTCGGCCTCGATGCAGAACACCATGGCCAAGGCCGGCGTCAACCTCATCATCAAGACGGCCGACAACAAGACGACGCTGACCAAGTATCGCGCCAGCGAGCACGACATCTATCTCGGTCAGTGGGGCTCGGACTACATGGATCCGCATTCGAATGCCGATGGCTATCTGAATACGCCGCTCGCCAAGCGTAATGTCTGGCAATCGCCGGAGCGTGAAGCCGCCACCCTCGCCGCACGCGACGAGAAGGATTCGGCCAAGCGCGCGCAGATGTACATGGACCTGCAGAAGATGGCGCTGGAGGAGAGCCCCTTCATCATCATGTTCCAGCAGGTCGAGACCATCGCGCTCCGCAAGAACGTCGATGGCTTCATTGTCGGGCCGAGCTTCGATCTCGACCTCTATAAGAACGTCGTGAAGAAATAAAACTGCGTCTCTGCCCCGCCGGTCGCGCTGTTCAAGTGTGGCCGGCGGGGCAGAGCTTTTTCCGGCAGGTGACATGAACAGCGGACGATGAAGTCATTTCTGAGGCTTCTGGCGTCGGTCGCCACCACGCTGCTCGGGCTGTTGCTCGTGACCTTTGTCATCAGCCGGTTCCTGCCGGCCGATCCCGTCCTGGCGGTGGTCGGGGATCATGCTTCGGAATCCACCATCGCGGCGGCACGCATCCGGCTCGGCCTCGATCAGCCGATCATCGTGCAGTTCTGGCTCTATCTCAAAAACGTGCTGCAGGGCGACCTCGGAGAGTCCATCCGCACCGGATTGCCGATCAGCCAAGAGCTGATGCGGGTGTTCCCCGCGACCCTCGAGCTGGCGACCGTCGGCACGATCATCGGAGTCATCCTCGGCATCCCGCTCGGCGTGTGGGCCGCGGTGCGCAAGGACACTTACATCGACCATCTGGTGCGATTCTTCGGCCTGATCGGCTATTCGGTGCCGATCTTCTGGCTCGGCCTCATGGGCCTCTTGGTGTTCTACGTCAAGCTCGACTGGCTGCCCGGACCCGGGCGCCTCGATTTCGGCTACGAGGAGATGGTTGTGCCGGTCACCGGCCTCATGACGGTCGACACGCTGATCGCCGGCGACATGGAGCTATTCAAGAACGCGCTCGGCCATCTCATCCTGCCGGCCTCGCTGCTCGGCTATTTCTCGCTCGCTTACATCAGCCGCATGACGCGGTCCCTGATGCTGGGGCAGCTGCGCCAGGAATACATCCTGACCGCGCGCGTGAAAGGCGTGCCGGAGCGGCGCGTGATCTGGAAGCACGCCATGGGCAACATCCTGGTGCCGCTGCTGACCGTGATCGCGCTGTCGTACGGCGGCCTGCTGGAAGGATCGGTGCTGACCGAGACGGTGTTCGCCTGGCGCGGCCTCGGCCTCTACATCACGGATTCGATCTTCGGCCAGGACATGCCGGCGGTGCTGGGCGGCACCATCGTGGTCGGGGCCATCTTCATCGTCATCAACATGCTGACCGACGTGGCCTACCGCGTGCTCGATCCGAGGGCGAGATGATGGCACGCGAACGACAGCGCGCAAATTATCCCCTCCCCCGAACCGGGGGAGGGTTAGGGCGGGGGAAGCCGCGCCTCAGCGCCAAACAATTTTCGCTCGCTTCCCCCACCCCTTCCCTCCCCCATGTTGGGGGAGGGAGCAGTGAGTCGAAGGTATCGCCATGACCGACTGGGCCATTGCTGCGACCCCGCCGCGCTGGCGCCGGTGGCTGCTGGCGGAGACGCCGCAGTCGCGGCTGCAGGCGCGACTCAGCCGGGCCTATCTCAGCTGGGTTGCGTTCGCGCGCAATCCGCTCGGCATGCTGGGGCTCGTCATCGTCGCCATCCTGATCTTCCTCGCCGTATTCGCGCCGTTGGTCGCGCCGCACAACCCGCTGGCGGGCGACCTCGGTTACCGCCTGTTGCCACCGGGCGGCGAGCACTGGCTCGGCACCGACCAGCAGGGCCGCGATATCTGGAGCCGCATCATCTACGGCTCGCGCACCACGTTGCTCATCATCTTCATGGTGGCGATCACCGCCGCGCCGGTCGGCATCATCATCGGCGCCAGCGCCGGCTACGTCGGCGGCAAGACCGAAGCGGTGCTGATGCGCCTGACCGATGCGTTCCTGGCCTTCCCCAAGCTGGTGCTGGCGCTGGCCTTCGCGGCGGCGCTGGGCCCGGGGATCGAGAACGCCGTGCTGGCGATCGCGCTGACCAGCTGGCCACCCTATGCGCGCATCGCCCGGGCGGAGACGCTGATGGTGCGCAGCACCGACTATGTCGCTGCAGCGCGGCTCAGCGGCGCCTCGGACCTGCGCATCCTCTTCGGCCACATCATGCCGATGTGCATGCCCTCGCTGATCGTGCGCGTCTCCCTCGACATGGCAGGCGTCATCCTGATCGCGGCCGGCCTCGGCTTCCTTGGCCTCGGCGTCGCGCCGCCGCAGCCGGAATGGGGCGCCATGGTGTCCGAAGGCCGGCAGCAGATCCTGGAACAGTGGTGGGTTTGCACCTATCCGGGCGTCGCCATCTTCATCGTCAGCCTCGGCTTCAACCTGATCGGCGACGGGCTGCGCGACGTGCTCGATCCGCGGGAGGGCTGATGGATAAGGGCGCGATCCTCGAGGTCGACAAGCTCAACATCCGCTTCAACACGCCGGTCGGCGAGGTGCATGCGGTGCGCGACGTCAGCTTCACCATGGGGCGCGAGAAGCTGGCGATCGTCGGCGAATCCGGATCGGGCAAGTCGCAGACCGGCCGCGCCATCCTTGGCCTCACGCCCGGCAAGGTGACGGCGGACAAGCTCGCGTTCCACGGCCAGAGCCTGCTCAACCTTACGCCCAAGCAGTGGCGCGAAGTTCGCGGCAAGCGCATCGCGATGGTGATGCAGGACCCTAAATACTCGCTCAATCCGGTGATGACCATCGGCGACCAGTTGCTGGAGGCTGCGCGCGGCATCAAGGAAGGCGCCGCCGCGCGCCAGCACGCGCTCGGCATGCTGGCGTCGGTGCGCATTCGCGATCCGGAGCGGGTGTACCGCGCCTGGCCGCACGAGCTCAGCGGCGGCATGGGTCAGCGCGCGATGATCGCCATGATGCTGATGGCGGAGCCGGAGCTGCTGATCGCCGATGAGCCGACCTCCGCGCTCGACGTAACGGTGCGGCTGCAGGTGCTGGCGATCCTCGACGACCTGGTGAAGACGCGTCACATGGGGCTCATCTTCATCAGCCACGACCTCAACCTGGTGCGCACCTTCTGCGACCGCGTCCTGGTGATGTATGCGGGGCAGGTGTTGGAGCGGCTGACCGCCAGCGAGCTGGAGCAGGCGAAGCATCCCTATACCCGCGGCCTGCTCGTCTGTCCGCCGGAGATCGACCATCGCCGCCCGCGCCTGCCGGTGCTGCAGCGCGATCCGTCGTGGATGGAGCCGGTGCAGTGACCCAGCCGATGATCGAGGTCGAGAACCTGTCGATCAGCTTCGGCCACGGCGCGGACCGCGTGGATGCCGTGAAGACTGTCAGCTTCAGCGTGGCGCCGGGCGAAAGCTACGGCCTGGTCGGCGAATCCGGCTCGGGCAAATCGACCATCCTGCGCGCACTGGCGGGACTCAACCCGTTCTGGTCGGGTCACATGGCGATCGCCGGGCAGAAGCTGACGGCCAAGCGGCCGCGCGCCTTGCGCAGACTGGTGCAGATGGTGTTCCAGGACCCGTTCGGGTCGCTGCACCCCAAGCACACTGTCGACCGCATCCTTAGCGAGCCGCTCGCCATCCACGGCTTCGAGGATGTCGAGACGCGGGTGCGCGGCGCGCTTGAGCGGGTCGGGCTAGGACCGTCCTTCCGCTTCCGCTATCCGCACCAGTTGTCCGGCGGCCAGCGCCAGCGCGTCGCGATCGCGCGCGCGCTGATTCTTGAGCCCAAGGTAGTACTGCTGGACGAGCCCACCTCCGCCCTCGATGTGTCGATCCAGGCCGAAGTGCTGAACCTGCTGACCGACCTGCGCCAGCAGCTCGGCCTCACCTATGTGCTGGTGAGCCACGACCTCGGCGTGGTCGCGCATATGTGCAAGCGCCTCTCCATCATGCGCACCGGCGACGTGGTGGAGACCGCCAGCGCCGACGACCTGAGCGAAGGCCGCCTGCTGCACGCCTATTCGCGCCAACTGCTGATCGCCAGCCGCGGCTACGACACGGCAGCGATTGCGGCGTTCGGGGATTTTTAAGGGCGCTAGCCTCGCTCGAACATCGTCGACAGCAAAATCGCCGACGTCGTCCGCGTGATGCCGGGCAAGCGGCCGATGCGGGTCAGCACCTCGTCCAGGTGCGCCGAGGTCGATGCGCGCACCATCGCGACCGCGTCGTAGACGCCGCTCACGGTGTAGCAGCTCGAGACCTCCGGCAACCCCTTGAGCGCGGCCATGGCGCGGTCCTGGAACTTGGGGTCGAGGGTCAGCAGCACATGGGCCGAGACGCCGGGATGCTCCGCAGTCTCACCCAGCACGATGGTGTAGCCGGTGATGACGCCGTCGCGCTCCAGGCGCTTCAGCCGCTCCTGCACCGCGCTGCGCGACAGGCCGAGATGCCGGCCCAGCGCGGCGGTCGGCATCCGCGCGTTCGCCCGCAGCAGGGAGATCAAGCGGCGGTCGGTATCATCCAAATTGCGTTTTGCCATAATTCCCCGTCGATTCGCCGGTCTCTTGCCTCTTTTTTCACCTTTCGCAGGCTTAAGGCAAGCCCTGCTAAGGTCTTACCATGCAAGGAATTATCCGACCGCGCCGTGCGCACTGGCGACATAAAGGACATCTGAATGACCCGAAAAATCCTGATCCTCGGCGCCGGCAAGATCGGCGGCGCCATTGTCGACCTGCTCCATGGCAGCGGCGCCTATGACATCTCGCTGGCCGACAGCAACGCCACCTTTCTGAAGCAAGCCGCGGGCGATCGCGCCAAGACGCACGAGATCGACGTCAGCGACCTCAGCGCGCTGACCAAAGTCGCGCAGGGCCAGGATGCCGTGATCTCCGCCCTGCCCTTCTTCCTCAATCCCGGCGTGGCGCAGGTCTGCGCCGATGTCGGCGCGCATTACTTCGACCTGACCGAGGACGTGGAGACGACGCGCGCGGTCAAGGCGATCGCCAAGACCTCCAAGGTCGCCTTCGCCCCGCAATGTGGCCTGGCGCCGGGTTTCATTTCGATCGTCGCCAATCAGCTGACCAAGGGCTTCGATGCGCTGCGCGAGGTGCACATGCGGGTCGGCGCGCTGCCGGAATTCCCGGCCAACGCGCTCAAATACAATCTCACCTGGTCGACCGACGGCCTCATCAACGAATATTGCAACCCGTGCGAGGCGATCCACGAAGGCAAGCTGACCGAGGTGATGCCGATGGAGGGTCTCGAGCATTTCTCGCTCGATGGCATCGACTACGAGTGCTTCAACACCTCCGGCGGCCTCGGCACCCTGTGCGAGACCCTGGACGGCAAGCTTGAGAGCCTGAACTACAAGACCGTGCGGTATCCCGGCCACTGCGACATCATGAAGATGCTGCTGGAGGACTTGCGGCTCAAGGAGCGGCGCGGCCTGCTCAAGGACATCCTCGAGACCTCGGTGCCGATCACGCATCAGGACGTGGTGCTGATCTTCGTCGTGGTCACCGGCATGCGTGACGGCCGCCTGACCCAGGAGAGCTATGCCAAGAAGATCTATGCCCAGGCGATTGGCGGCAAGCTGATGAGCGCCATCCAGATCACCACCGCCGCCGGCATCACCGCGATGGTGGACCTGTTCTTCGACGGCAAGCTGCCGCAGCAAGGATTCATCCGACAGGAGCAGTGCGACCTGGGCGACTTCCTGCAGAACCGGTTCGGACGCTACTACGCCTAGGTGTGCCGGTCACATTTGTCTGCGCCGAACCGGCCTGCACTTCTGCGGAAAATGCTCCGGCGATTCCACCCGGCGGTGATCGGCATCACACCGCCAGCCCGAACCACCCTGATCCAGCCACCGACCCAGCAACAGGTCATTTGGATGAGGAGGTTTCCATGGCGCGCGTCTCGATGCTGGCTGGCGCAGCGGCGCTGGCGCTCGCGGTTTCGGCTGCGCCGGCCCTGGCCGGATCGCCTTCTTCGGCGACCGGTTTCAAGAGCGATACCGGCGGCCTGCCGACCTTTTCACAGGTCAACGGCTACAAGTCGAAAGTCAAAGTCAAGCACGTGAGCTGCGGCAAGGATTGCTGGACGCACGGCCTCGTCAGCGAGAACGGCAATCTCAACCTCAAGGCCAAGATGGGCTTCGCCTGCCCACCAGGCGATGCGGTCTATCGCATCTACTACACGGTCGGCGATTCCGACATTCTCTGGGCCTACAAGTTCGCTGCCTCCAAGGAGCAGAGCCGTATCGTGGAGGTCACGCTGCAGCCATGGACCCCCGCCATGTTCGAAGGCGCAGCGATTTCCGCGCTGGGTCCGTCCTGGTCGGGCGGCGAAGACAACCATCACAACAGCCGGAATACCGCCACCATCGCGATGCACCAGGATGTCGAAGTCTTCGCGAATTGCCTCGAGGACCAGACCACGCGGCACAAGTCGTTCAAGGTGAACAGCAAGGCCACGATCGTCGATCTGGAATAGCCGGCGACGGCTGCCGCGATCTCAGCGGTTGCCGTCGATCAGCGCGAAGCCGTTGTCGTCGGAAAGGCGCTCTCCACCCTGAACGCCGCCGGAGCCTCCGCTGTTGGCCGATGCTCCATCGTCCTCGCCGCCATCATTCTCTTCGGCGGCGTCTTCGGCCCCGGATGCATCTTCACCCTCGGCCAGCTGTTCGCCCCCGGTGGCATCGCTGTCTTCAGACTCGTCGGACGCGACGTCTTCGTCGGCAATCTCTTCGCTTGCGGACTCGTCGGACGAGGCGTCTTCGCCGGTGACTTCTTCGTCGGTAACTTCTTCGTCGGTAACTTCTTCGTCGGCGGCGCCTTCGGCGACCTCCTCGTCGGCGCTTTCCTCGCCTTCCTCGGCGCTGTCAGTTTCGGCGGTCTCTTCGTCCGCTTCGCTCGCCTCGGCGTCATCGGAGTCGGCGGATTCGACCATGCCGGCCTCATCCTCTTCCGCCGCCTTCGAAATGAGATTCGTGAACTTGTCGCCGGTCGAGAGCTGCGAGCCGGCGAAGACAGCGCCCAGCACGATGACAACGCAGGTCACGCCGACCTTGATCACAGTCTGTTGCCCGCTCATGGGACGATCCTTCCGTGGGCTGGCTGCCATTAGAGCAGGACAGCCTCTACCAGTACTGAACAAAGACCCTGAACGAGACGTAAAGAGAGTACCGCATTTGAGCGAAATGCCGCAGACCGCACCCGGACGGATTGACTGCGAATCGCAAGCGTGCCGATTGTGGCCCCCTGGCTCTTGAGGAAGTGATGAATTCGGTCCCTCTGCTGCTGCTGATGCATCTGCTGGTCGCCTTCCTGGCGGTCGCGACCGTGCTGGCGATCCTGTTCCCGCGCCGCCCGGTGCTTGGGGTGCCGCAGCATTGGGGCCTGCAGCTGTGGCAGCTCAGCCTCATCGGCGCGATCGGCGGCCTCCTGATGATCGACTGGTGGGCGGTGGCGCTGTCAGCGGTCGTCGCAGGGTATTGGAGCTGGCGCCTGTGGCCGCAGCGCGCGGTGCGCGATACGACGGAGCAGCCGGCGACACCGCTGCTGCGCCTGGTCGCCGCCAATCTTCTCTACAAGAACCTCGGCTTCGAGCGCGCGCTGCAGGGGCTCGCGGCGCTCGACGCCGATGTGCTGGTGTTGTGCGAGGTGACGCCGGAGGCGCGCGGGCATTTCCGCCGCCTCGAGATGCGCTATCCCCATGCGCTCGATACCTGCGCGCCGGAGAGCCTGTACGGCATCCTCATCCTGTCGCGCTTCCCGCTGACGTTGCGCAGCAGCGGCGTGGGGGAGGATCCATTGCCTCGCCATCTCGCCGCCGACCTTTCGATCGGCGCGGACCGGGTCAGCCTGGTCGCCATCCATCCGACCAATCCACTGCGTTTCAGCCGGGCCGATCGCATTCCGGCGGAGTTCGACGCAGTCGCGCAGCTGTGCCGCGCGGCGCAGGGCGACCTGATCCTGACCGGCGATTGCAACGCCGCCGGCTGGTCGACCTATCTGCGAGACTTGGAGCACGCGGCAGGCCTCGCCAACGACCGCAAGCTGCGGCCGTCCTGGCCGATCTGGCTGCCGCCCCTGGTGCGGCTGCCGCTGGACCATGTCTGGGTGCGCGGGCGCGTGGCGCTGCTCAAGACCGAGCTCGGCCCCAATCTCGGCTCCGACCACCTGTCGCTGGTCGCGGAGATCGGCTGGCGGGACAAATAGGCGCAAAGTCGCCCGGATTCGGCCGTTTTCCAGCGCGATCCTGCTTGCCCGACCCGGCCGCAATCACTAGGTTCGGCCGGTTGCGATTGGTTTTTCTTGAGGGAATGATGAGTTCCGAACGGCAATATGCCCAAGCCGCGCGCGCCTGGCCATTCGAGGAGGCGCGCAAGCTGGTGGAGCGCTACAAGGTTGCGCCGCCGGCCAAAGGCTACGTGCTGTTCGAGACCGGCTACGGCCCCTCGGGCCTGCCGCATATCGGCACCTTCGGCGAGGTGGTGCGCACCACCATGGTGCGGCGCGCCTTCCAGCGCCTCTCCGACATTCCGACCCGGCTGTTCGCGTTCTCCGACGACATGGATGGATTGCGCAAGGTGCCGACCAACGTGCCGAACCAGGAGATGCTGGCGCAGCATCTGGGCAGGCCGTTGACCAAGGTGCCGGACCCGTTCGGCACGCACGAGAGCTTTGGCCACCACAACAACGCGATGCTGCGCGGCTTCCTCGATTCGTTCGGCTTCGAGTACGAATTCCAGTCCTCGACCGAGATGTACCTTTCGGGCAAGTTCGATGCCGCTTTGCTCGAGGTGCTGAAGCACTACGCCAAGATCATGGAAGTGATGCTGCCCTCGCTGCGCGAGGAGCGGGCCGCGACCTATTCGCCGTTCCTGCCGGTCAGCCCGAAGAGCGGCAAGGTGCTGCAGGTGCCGATCACGAAATACGATATCGCCGCCGGCACCGTCACCTACACTGACGAGGACGGCAGCGACGTGGAGACGCCGGTGACCGGCGGCCGCTGCAAGCTGCAGTGGAAGCCGGACTGGGGCATGCGCTGGCACGCCCTCGGCGTCGACTACGAGATGTCAGGCAAGGATCTCATCGCCTCTGTCGATCTCGCCAGCAAGATTTGCCGTATCCTGGGCAGCCGTGCGCCGGAAGGCTTCAACTACGAGCTGTTCCTGGACGACAAGGGCCAGAAGATCTCCAAGTCCAAGGGCAACGGCCTCAGCGTCGAGGAATGGCTGACCTACGCGCCGCCCGAGAGCCTGGCGCTGTTCATGTTCCAGAAGCCGCGCGCGGCCAAGCGGCTCTATTTCGACGTCATCCCACGCGCGGTCGACGACTACCTGACGTTCGTCGAGAAGTTCGCGAACGAAGCGCCGGCGCAGCGTCTGGAGAATCCGGCCTGGCACATCCACAACGGCCAGCCGCCGCAGCTTTCCCTCGACCTCAGCTACGGCATCCTGCTCAATCTCGCCAGCGTCGCGAACGCGGAGGAGAAGTCGCAGCTCTGGGGCTACATCACGCGCTACCGGCCGGACGCGACGCCGCAGACCGCGCCCTTCCTCGACAAGCTGGTCGGCTATGCGATCAACTATTACCGCGACTTCGTGAAGCCGACGAAGCGGTACCGCGCGCCGAACGAGATCGAGCGCAAGGCGCTGGCCGAGCTGCTGGCCTATCTCGAGCGCGCGCCGGCGAATGCCGATGCCGAAACCTTGCAGACCGAGGTCTATGAGATCGGCAAGCGCCATCCGTTCCCCGAGCTGCGCGCCTGGTTCAAGGCGCTGTACGAAGTGCTGCTGGGCCAGGACCAGGGGCCGCGCTTCGGCTCGTTTATCGCGCTTTACGGGCGCAAGGAGACGGCGGAGTTGATTCGCAAGGCGCTCGCCTCGCCCACCGGACTGGCGGCCGAATAGCAGCATGAGCGGGACCGCCGCGCCGGTCATCCTCGCCGCCGATTCCGGCCCGACGATTCTTGCGGCCGATTCCGGCCTGGGCGGCCTCACCATCGTTGCCGAGATCCGCAAGGCACTGCCGCAGGCGCGCCTCGCCTATCTGTGCGACAACGCGTTCTTCCCCTATGGCACGCGGCCGGATGCCGAGCTGCTGGGGCATTTCCTCGGAGTCATGAACCGCGCGATCGATCGCGTGCAGCCGGACCTCATCGTCACCGCCTGCAACACCATCAGCACCATCTGCCTGCCGCAATTGCGCGCCGCCACCAGTATCCCGGTGGTCGGCGTGGTGCCTGCGATCAAGCCGGCGGCGCAACAGAGCAAGCGCAGGATCATCGGCCTGCTGGCGACGCCCGCCACCGTCAACCGCCGCTACACCGACGACCTGATCCAGCGCTACGCCGCCGGTTGCACGGTGCTGCGCATCGGGTCGGCGGAGCTTGTGGAGATGGCGGAGGCGCAGTTGCTGGGCGAAGCGATCGACCGCGAGCAGCTGCGCCGCATCCTGGCGCCGTTCTTCGCTCGCCCAGCGGACGCGCAGCCCGATGTCGTCGTGCTGGCCTGCACGCATTTCCCGCTGTTGCGAGCCGAGCTGCAGGCCGCCGGCCCGGCGGATGTCGCCTGGATCGATTCCGGGACCGCGGTGGCGCGCCGCGTGGTCGATGTGCTGCCGCCGCCGCGTGGCGCGGGCATTGCCTCGGGCCTTGCGCTCACCTCCGCCAGCCACGGGCCGGCCTTGCAACGCGCCTTGGCGCAGTTCGGATTCGCGACGGTCGAAGCCCTGGCCTAGGGATGCTGCAGCCGGCACAAGGCGAAGATCGCCTCGAGGTTGGCTTTGAGCGCCGGGTTGCCCTGATCGAGCCCGACGGCGGCGATGTCCTGTTGCGACAAACGGCTGCCGACCTCGGTGGCCACGCAGTCGCAGAATGCCAGCATTCGCGCCTCGCTCTGCTCGTCGAGCGGCCGCGTGTCGCCGGAGATGCCGCGGCGCTGTCCGTCGACGCAGGCCTGCTGGAACGCGCTCTGCGTCTCGCTCGGCGGCACTTGGCGCAGGAACAGCCAGAGCCCACCTAGGATGCAGGCGGCAACAACGATCGCGCCGACCAGAACGTGCTTCAGGTTCATCTGTTCACCCTGCCGGAACGCTTGCCACCACCCACCGCCGGGGCCTAGTTTGGCCGCCTGATTTTGAAAGAGCCCGATATGACCTCGAACGCCCAACCCCTCGAGATATTGGAAGATTTGTTGAAGCGCGCCAAGGCCAAGGGCGCCGAGGCGGCGGATTGCCTGATCGTGCGCGACGTCTCGCTCAACGTCGCACAGCGGCTTGGCAAGCGCGAGAAGCTGGAGCGCTCCGAGGCACAGGATCTCGGCCTCCGTGTGTTCATCGGCAAGCGCCAGGCCATCGTCTCCACCAGCGACCTCGAGCCCAAGACGCTCGACGAGCTGGCCGAGCGCGCGGTGGCGATGGCGCGCGCGGTGCCGGAGGACGAGTATTGCGGCCTGGCCGACCCGGCGCTGCTGGTGAAGACGCCGGTCGCGCTCGATCTCGAGGACAAGAAGGAGCCGAGCGAGGCAGAGCTCACCGACATGATCGCGCGCGCGGAGGATGCGGCGCGCGCGGTGCCGGGCGTCACCAATTCCGAAGGCGCGGAAGCAGGCTGGGGCAAGGTGCAGATCGCGCTCGCCGCCAGCAACGGCTTCCGCGGCGGCTATGCCACCAGCCGCTGGGGCATCAGCGTCTCGGTGCTGGCCGGCGAAGGCACCGGCATGGAGCGCGACTACGATTTCTCCAGCGCGGTGTTCGGCGAGAACTTGTCCGACCCGGAGACGCTGGGGCGGTCGGCGGGCGAGCGCACCGTGCGTCGGCTCAATCCGCGCAAGGCTTCGACCGCGAAGATCCCGATCGTCTATGACCCGCGCGTCGCCAATGGATTGATCGGCCATTTCGTCGGCGCCATCAACGGCGCGTCGATCGCGCGCGGCACCAGCTTCCTCAAGGACAAGATGGGCCAGCAGATCTTCGCCAAGGGCATCCGCATCGTCGACGATCCGCACCGGCCGCGCGGCCTGCGCTCCAAGCCGTTCGACGGCGAAGGGGTCGCCAACAAGAAGCGCGCCTTGATCGAGGATGGCGTGCTGACCACCTGGCTGCTGGATTGCCGGTCGGCACGCCAGCTCAAGCTCACCACCACCGGCCATGCGTCGCGCGGCACTTCGTCGCCGCCCTCGCCCTCCGCCGCCAACCTCTACCTGGAACCGGGCAAGGTGACGCCGGCGGACCTGATGTCCGACATCCGCCAAGGCTTCTACGTCACCGAGCTGATCGGCATGGGCATCAACGGCGTGACCGGCGACTACAGCCGCGGCGCCGCCGGCTACTGGATCGAGAACGGCAAGCTGACCCATCCGGTGTCGGAGGTGACGGTCGCCGGCAACCTCAAGGACATGTTCCAGAACCTGACCCCGGCCAACGACCTGCTGTTCCGCTACGGAACCGATTCACCGACCGTTCGCATCGACGGCATGACCCTGGCGGGCGCACAAGCCGGGGCGTAGACTGATACCCATTCTGCCCATGGGGTGGCGTGACGTACTTCACACGCTTGCGTGATCCTGGACTGGCAGGTCCATCGTCGCGTCACCATCTTGTGAAAGGCGGGAGCAACTGCGGGCTCCGCTGCTGCGTTCTATTCGAGAGTGCAGATCGAGAGGTGAACCATGAATCGACGCCTTCACTTGTGGCTGGGGGTCAGCGCCTATGCCTTGCTGGGTGTGGTGACCTTGCCGGTACCCGTATTCGCGGAACAAGGCAGCTCGCAGGATAACGACCTCGACCCCAACGGCGGCTTCCAGCATGAGTGCGGCGAGCCCGGCGGCTGCGCCGAAGCCGGCGAGAGTTTTGAATCGCGCAGCGCCGACGAATTCGGCGACGACGAGGACAATCAGCCCCGGGTCAGGCCGGCGCAACCGCGCAGCGGCCATGGCGGATTGAGCGACGGTGATTCGGTCAGCGGCGGCGTCCATGACGGCGGGCTCGGCGGGAGCGGCGGTGGGCGCGGGCTCAGCGACTGATCACCGGTCGCAGGCGGATGCTCGCGAGCTAACCATGCAACCTTAAATCTCGTTGACGCGCGCGCAGCCGCGCCGTCACTATCGCGGGTGAAGCGGGTTCGCTCGTTTTGGGGGTTGCTTACCATGAAAGTCAGGTTGGCTGGCATCGCAGCGGCGCTTCTCGCCGGTGCGATCATCGCAGCGCCCGCAGCTCGGTCCGACGACATGGACGCGATCGATTGCTCCAGTTCCTCCTTCGCGTTCTCCGGCGACAGCTACAACCTGGATTGCGAGCGATCCTCCGATACGGTGCGCGCCGGGGAATCCTCGGGCTCCACTCAGATCGACGTCATGACCATTAGCGGCGAGGAGCCGCGCATGTTCATGACTGTGGTCGGCGTGTACGTCAGGGCGACCCGCCTCTACATGGAATATCGCGGCCTGCGGCAGAACTTCACCGAAGCCTTCACCCACATCGAGGTGCAGGATTGGAACGGTATCGGCAACAAGGGCGGCTATGACAGCGCGGAATTCACCGCGGTGATCAGCGGCCTGCCCTCGTCCTGCGTCGCGATCCAGCGCTATACCAACGCCGCCTGGACCGGCTTCAAGCGGCGTATGATCGGCATGGGCTGCTCGCCGGTCGATCGCGCCCACGTCTACGACGCCATCGCCAAGCTGCACGCGCCCGGCGACTGATCCCCCTCGCCAGCCACGGTCTCGGTCTCCCGTCTGCATCCGCAGCAGGGACGCTCGCGAAAATGTGTGCGGCGATCAGTTGCAAATGCGTCGCATTTGCTGCATTGTCAATGCCTCCGCAATGAAACCTCCGGGGGAGGACGATGACCACACGTTGGAAATTGTGGCTGGGCGCCAGCGCCCTCGCCATGGCGAGCGGCGCACTGCCGGCCGCCCAGATCGTATCGCCGATCACCAGCAGCCTGCTGGGCGTGGACCTGATGGACCAAGCCCAGGCCCAGGAATCCGGTGAAGGCGAGGGCGAAGGCGCCGAGACCGAATGCACGACCGAAGAGACCGGCGAAGGCGAGGAAGGCGGCGCCACCGAATGCCCCGAGCCGACCGGTGAAGAGGGCGAGGGTGAAGGCGAAGGCGGCTGAGTCCCTGGCCATTTGTTCGTTTACCAAAGGGCGGCCGATCGGCCGCCCTTTCCATTTGCCCTTGATCCTTTAACCGTGACTCAAATCCGTCACCGCGGTGTCATTTTTCCTTTGCTGCTTTCGATTAGCTCTAAGCCGCGCGAAGCGGGGGATTCGCGCGTTGGGGCAACGGTCGGGAAGCAGGAGAGATGCAGGCGACGCCGCCGATCAACCACTACCGTGCCATCTTCATTTCCGATGTTCATTTGGGGACGCGCGGCTGCAAGGCGGAGTTCCTGCTCGATTTCCTGAAGCACAACGACGCCGACCAAATCTACCTGATCGGCGACATCATCGATTGCTGGCGCCTGAAGCGCGCCTGGTTCTGGATGCAGAGCCATAACGACGTAGTGCAGAAGCTGCTGCGCAAGGCGCGCAAGGGCACGCGCGTCATCTATGTCCCGGGCAACCACGACGAGCCGCTGCGCGACTACGACGGCATGGCATTCGGCGACGTGCAGATGATGAACGAGACCATCCACGTCACCGCCGCCGGCAAGCGGCTGCTGGTGGCGCACGGCGACGCGTTCGACGGCATCGTCAAGTATGCGCGCTGGCTGGCGAAGCTGGGCGACCACGCCTATGCCTGGTGCCTGCAGATCAATCACTGGTACAACCGCGCGCGCGTCGCGCTCGGCTATCCGTACTGGTCGCTGTCGGCGTTCCTGAAGACGCGGGTCAAGGACGCGGTCAAGTTCATCAGCGACTTCGAGCACGCGATGGCGGCGGAAGCCAAGCGCCGCGGCCTCGATGGCGTGGTGTGCGGCCACGTACACAAGGCCGAGATCAAGACCATCGACGGCATCCTCTATTGCAACGATGGCGACTGGGTCGAGAGCTGCACCGCGCTGGTCGAGCATCGCGACGGCAGGCTGGAGATCATCGAGTGGGCGGCCAAGCGGCAATTCTCCATGCTGACGCCCGACCTCAGCCTCACCGCGGCGCGTTAGAGAGCCCGCCCAGTTGCGCCTCGCCCTTGTCACCGACGCCTGGGCCCCGCAAGTCAACGGCGTGGTGCGCACCCTGCAGCGCACCAAGGCGGAGCTGGAGCGCCTCGACCATGAGATCGAGATCATCTCGCCCGACCAGTTCCGCAGCATTCCCTGCCCGACCTATCCCGAGATTCGCCTTGCGCTATTGCCGTGGCGGAAGCTGAGCCGGCAACTCGACGCGCTGAAGCCCGATGCCATCCACATCGCGACCGAAGGGCCGCTCGGCCGCGCCGCCCGCGCCTGGTGCCTCAAGCGCCGCCTGCCCTTCACCACTGCCTATCACACCAAGTTTCCGGAATACGTCGCGGCCCGCTTCTCCGTTCCGCTGGCCTGGACCTACGGCATCATGCGGCGCTTTCACGCGCCGGCGACAAGAGTGATGGTCGCAACCCAATCGATCGAGGACGAGCTGATCGCACGCGGCTTCGCCAACATCAGCCGCTGGACCCGCGGAGTCGACCTCGAGCTGTTCCGGCCGGACCAGCCTGCGCTGCTCACTCTGCCGCGACCGATCCATCTCTACGTCGGACGGGTGGCGGTGGAAAAGAACATCGGCGCGTTCCTGGCGCTGACGCTGCCCGGCTCAAAGGTGGTGATCGGCGACGGCCCGCAGCGCGCGGCCCTGCAGGCACGGTATCCCGACGTCCACTTCCTCGGCGCCAAGTTCGGCACCGACCTGGCGTGCCATGTCGCCGCCGCCGATGTGTTCGTGTTCCCCAGCCTGACCGACACCTTCGGCCTGGTGATGCTGGAGGCGCTCGCCTGCGGCCTGCCCGGTCGCCGCTTTTCCGGTGGCGGGACCCAAGGACGTGGTGCGCGAGGGGGAGGTCGGCGCCCTCGACTGGGACCTCGCCAAGGCGGTCGAGCGCGCCCTCACCCTGTCACGCGCCGCCTGCCGCCGCTACGCCCAGGACTTTTCCTGGGAAACCGCCACGCGGCAGTTCCTGTCCAACCTTGCTCCCGTCACCTACACCCTTGCGTTGATAGGCTTTTTCCAGCACTAACAGCGATGCGGCCGGTTTGGCCGCGGTCGATGCGGGGGAAGATCCGTCGATGGAGGACGCCGCGACCGGACACGTCTTGTTCGGCCTCGATCCGCTGTGGGTCTCCACGGCGCTGCTGATCGTCACCTACGCCACCATCATGACCGAGAAGCTCAACCGCGCCATCGTGGCGCTGGTGGGCGCGGGGCTGATGATCTCGCTCGGCATCCTGAACCAGGAGCAGGCGGTCGAGGGCATCGACTTCAACACCCTGGCGCTGCTGACCGGCATGATGCTGATCGTCGCGATCGCGCGCCGCTCGGGCATCTTCCAGTATGTCGCGATCGTCTCGGCCAAGGCGGCGCGCGCCAGTCCCGCGGGCATCCTCGCCATGCTGGCGATCGTGACCGGCCTGCTGTCCGCCCTGCTCGACAACGTCACGACGGTGCTGCTGATCGCGCCCGTCACGCTGGTGATCTGCCGCGAGCTGAACGTGAAGGCCTATCCGTTCCTGTTCGCCGAGATCTTCGCCAGCAACATCGGCGGCACCGCGACCCTGATCGGCGATCCGCCCAACATCATCATCGGGTCGGCTGCCAATCTCGCCTTCATGGATTTCGTCTACGCCCTGACGCCGGTGGTGATCGTGATTCTGCTGGTGAACTGCCTCGCCATCCACCTGATCTGGGGCCGGTCGATGACGACCACCGGCGACGCCAAGGCGCGGGTGATGGCGCTCGACCACCGCGACGCGATCACCGACCGGCCGCTGATGCGCAAGTCGCTGCTCGTGATCGCGCTGGTGATCGTGGGGTTCATGTTTGCCCGCTTCCTGGGCCTCGAGGCCGGCACCATCGCCTTGTTCGGCGCGGCGCTGCTGCTTCTGCTGGTCAATGTCGGCCGGTCGAGCGAGGACCAGCATCACCACCTGATCGAGAGCTTCAATGAGGTGGAGTGGATCACGATCTTCTTCTTCGTCGGCCTGTTCGTCGTGGTCGCCGGCGTCGAGCATGCCGGCCTGCTCAAGATCCTGGCCGACTGGCTGATCGGGATCAGCGGCGGCGACATGCACGACCTGGGCCTCGCGATGTTGTGGGTCTCCGCCATCCTGTCGGCGATCATCGACAACATCCCGTTCGTCGCCACCATGATCCCCGTGATCCAGAACATGGCGCCGACTTTCGGCGGGGAGCAGGCGCTGCTGCCGCTGTGGTGGTCGCTGTCGCTGGGCGCGTGCCTGGGCGGCAACGGCACGCTGATCGGCGCCTCCGCCAACCTGACCGTCGCCGGCATCGGCGAGCGCGCCGGCGTGCCGTTCCGGTTCCTGGAGTTCGCCAAGGTGGCGTTCCCGCTGATGCTGGTCTCGATCGCCATCTGCCACGTCTACCTGGAATGGCGGTTCCTGTGATGTAGTTCGTCTGCTGCTTGGGGGCATATGGAACAGACCAGCTTCGCGCTTCCCATCCGCCTGCTGCCGCGCAAGGGCCATCAGCTCGGCTTGCTCGCTTTTTTCGGCTTTTTCTTCGGTTTCTCGATCTTCTGGATCGGCGGAGCGTCCGGCATTCTCGATCTAGACAACGGCACGGTCCACATTCCGCCGCCGGGCGGTTGGGCGCAGGGCACGTTCGGGCTGTTCGGGCTGCCCTTCGCATTGGTCGGCATCTGCGGCATCGGCGGCGCGCTGCTCCGGATGCTGCCAAACAGTCCCTACTCCCATCTCGAGATCAACGCCGACGGGCTGCTCGTCCGGTCGCTGTTCAAGCAGACGCGCTACGCCTGGCGCGACCTGCCGGCGTTCGAGACGCTGGAGCACAAGCGCCGGACCAAGAACGGGACGCGCATCAGCTGGTATGCGGTGGCGATGGAAGGCGCGCCGCTGGAGGCGGGGATGGAGCGCGGCGCGAGCCATCAGCGCGAAGTCCTGCGCATCGATGCCGACGGCTACGGCGCGAACAACGGCGAGCAGGATGCCGGCGATCTCGCAGCGTGGCTCAACCATCTGCGCGAGCTGGCGCGCGACAAGCGCCTTGCCCCCGACCAATCGGTCGAAGTGCCGGAAGGTTTCCGCGGCAACGCGATCACCGCGATCGCCTCCGTATCCGGATCGGACCGCGCCCGCACGCAGACCGTCGTTCGACGCTAGGTTTTTCGCAGGAGCCTGGCCACGTCATCGGCCGCCTGCAAGCCGGAGATGATCGCCGCGTCGAACCAGCCGGCCCCTTCCGGAGAAATGTCGGACGATGCGAAAGCCAGCGGGCCCGTGCCGCGCCAGGTCGCGGCGGCGACGGCGCGCTCGGCGCCGAGCGGTGCTGCCACCCAGGTGCCGCGCGCGAACGGATCGCCGACCCAATCGTGCCAGTCGTATGCCAACAACTCGGCCTCCGGAAAGAACCGCGCCACTTCCCGCGCCACCGAGCCCGGTCGGGCCGGATCGAAATTGGCGGCGAGGCCGAAGCCGGCGATCAAGGTCGCGCCATCCGCCGCCAACCGCTCGGAGAACATCCACTCGATGCCGGCCTTGGCACTTTCACCACCGCCGGTGGCCAGCACGCCGACCGGAACGCCCCGCACCTTGGCCCAGATCTTGACCGAAGCGCCGAGATGCCCGATCGACAGGGCCATGGTCTGAGGCGTCGGCAGGCCAGGATCGAAAGCGATCGCGCGCAGCGGATTGAGTCCGGTCGCCAGCAAGGCAGCGCGCACACGCCACTTGCCGCCGTTTTGCCCGGTCGCAATGACCTCGTCGCCGCGATGCTTGATGCGCGATACGGCCGCGTTCATCACCAAGGTCGCGCCCGAAGCGGCGATCATCCGCCCCGCCAGTAGCGAGACGCCGCCTGTCAGCGTGTCGGCCCAGACATCGATCATGCTGTCTGGCGTGCCGTCGCCATAGGCGCAGCTCGACAAGAGTTCCGACGCGGGGATGCGCGCGGGATCGCCATTGCCGCTGACGGTCCACCAGGCGCGGCACAGATCGCGCAGCGACATGGGCGCCGCAATGCGCTTGAGGTAATCGTTCAGGCTGATGCCGGTCAGCGGCCGGTCAGCGGCGTCGGCGTTGTGCCCGGCCTTCAGCCGCAACGCGTCGCCGGTCAGTTGGGCCATGCTGCGGTCGAAGGCAGTGCGTTCGGCGGGCGAGGCCGGCGCATCCGAGTGCAGCGCTCCGTCGCGAAACCAGCGGCGCTCGATGATGGCTGAACGTGGCCGCAGCGCAATGTCGTGGCGCGTGCAGGCCTCGCGGATATGGCTTTGCCACGGCGTGATCCAGGCGCCGCCGAATTCGAGCGTGTCGTCGGTGCCGGCGAAGGTGCGCGCGAAGCCGCGCCCGCCGACGCGATCGCGTGCTTCGAGCACGGTGACGGAGAGGCCACGCGCGCCCAGCGCTTCCGCGGCCGCCGCGCCAGCGAGGCCGGCGCCGATGATGAGGATGTCGGCGCTAGGCACTCTTTTGCCTCATCCAAGCCCGTCATGCCAGGGCTTGGCCCTGGCATCCACGAGTTTGCCTGACAAATGAGTGAAAGAGCGCGCCATCACAAGTACCACTCATGCTCCCGCGGCGAGATCGCGTTGGCGAACTTGGCCAGCTCCGCCGCCTTGGCATCGGCGTAGAGCGCGAGGTAATCGGCGCCGAGATAGTCCGGCAGGATCTTCGCCTTGCGCAAGGTGGCGATCGCTTCGTGCCACTGGAACGGCATCCGGCGATCGATCCTCCCGCTGACGTCGGTGGTGGCCGGAGCGCCGGGATCGAGCTTGCGCTCGATGCCGTGCAGCATGCCGGCGAGGATCGCGGCGACCGCGAGATACGGGTTGGCGTCGGCGCCGGCGATGCGATGCTCGATGCGGCGCGCCTTGGGCGAGCCGGTCGGCACGCGGAACGCGACCGAGCGGTTGTTGTAGCCCCAGGTCGTGCCCATCGGCACCAGCGAGCCGGGCCGATAGCGCCGAAACGAATTGACGCTGGGCGCCAGCAGCGCCATCGCCTCCGCCGTGGTCGCCCCGAGGCCGCCGATGGCGTGCCGCAGCAGCACCGTCCCCTTCTCGCCGCCATCATCGAAGGCGTTGCGGCCCTTCGCATCCAGCAAGCTGCAATGCACGTGCATGCCGCTGCCGGCGCGATCGAGATAGGGCTTGGCCATGAAGCTGGCGGAGAAGCCGTGCTTGGGCGCCACCGACTTGATGATGCGGCGGAGCAGGACGGCGTGATCGCAGGCCCGCAGCGCGTCGGCATCGTGATGCAGGTTGATCTCGAACTGGCCCGGCGAATTCTCCGCGATCGCGGTCGAGGCCGGCACCTTCTGCAGCTTGGCCGCAGCCGCGACGTCGCGCACGAAGTCGGCGTAGATGTCGAGCCCGCCGATGCTGTAGAGCTGGCGCGAGGAATCCGGTTCGCCGGTGGCGGGCGAGATCGGCGGCAGCGGCTCGCCCAGCGCGCCGCGCTTGCGGTCCATCAGGTAGAATTCCAGCTCCACCGCCACCATCGGCGCGAGCCTGCGCTTGGCGAAGCGCGCCAGCAGGCGCGCCAGCAGCTGGCGCGGATCGACCAGGCAGGGCTGGTTCTTCTGCTCCGGCATGGTGAGCAGCACTTGCGCCGTCGGCTCGCTCGCCCACGGCACCGGCGTCAGCGTCCCGGCCACCGGAAAGGCGTTGCCGTCGGGATCGCCGCGCGCTTCCGAGCGGCCGCCGGGATCGAGGTCTTCGCCGGTCACGTCGAGGAAATAAAGGCAGAACGGCAATTGCACGCCGCTGTCCCAGATCTTGCCGGCCTCATGCACCGGAAAGCGCTTGCCGCGCGGCACGCCGTTCATGTCGGCGAGGAAGGCGTCGACCTGCGTGACGCCGGGATTGGCTTTCAGAAAGCGCGCGAGCTCGCCGCCTGTCTTGCCTGCCTGTGTCGCCTTGCGTGCCATTTCGCCCCCAGTTGACCCAATAGGCACGCTACTGAAGCGCACGGGGCGAGACAAGCAGCCGGATTGGCTATGCCGGTCGCCGCTGGCTGGCGAGGCGCCGTTCCAGCCGCCGTGCGCGCGCCAGCCGGTAGGCGATGACGAAGCGCAGCGAGACGCGGTAGCCGATCCAGCCGCACAAGGCGGCCCATGGAATCGATCCCACCCACATCGCGAAGCCCCATTCCACCACCACCAGCCGGCCCACCGCCAACAGCCCGTCAATGAACCCGGTTTCGGCGTTCATGGTGGTGGTAAAGGTCTCGACGAAGGTGTCGTAGCCGCTGAGATCGTCCCAGCGGCCGAGCAGGAACTGCCCGGTCAGGAAAAACCAGTAATAGACCGGCGCGGCGGTGAAGACGTTGGTGGTCCAGGTCCAGGCGATGCCCTGGATCAGGCTGAAGTCCCATTTGAACAGCCGGCGCGCCACCACCCAGACCGCGAGGGCGATCCCCATCTGGCCGATCGGCGACGGCAGGCAGGCGCAGATCAGGCCCACCATCACGCCGCGCGCGGTGTGCTCCGGCGAATGGCGGCTGCGCAGAATGGGGACGATCAGGCGGAACCGGACGGCGCGCGCCAGCCGATGCCACAGCCCCGACGGCCGCTCAAACGGCAACCGCTGCGGCGGTTCCTTGATCCTGCTCCTACCCAATCCTACGCCCTCGGATGCCAAGCCTCGCCCCGAACATGGTTATGGCGTCGGACCGCCGCAACCGTCAAAGGACAAACGTGGGACCGCGTGGATGACTTGATCCCAACTCACGGCAGAGCGGAACTTTCGGCGTCTTAACCGCCGGCCGCCGCCTGAGGTAGATTGTCACAGAATGATGTCGGGGAGAGCGATCATGGGCGCGGAAGCCATTACCAGACGCCGGGGCGGCACGCAGGGCCGCCATCAGGAGCGCGAGTCCGCCCCGATCATCCAGCGCCGGCCGGTGGTGCGGCGCATCCCCGATTACGAATACTTCTCCGAGGAGGGGCTGGAGCGCATCCACCAGGCCTCCATGACCATCCTGGAAGAGATCGGCATCGACTTTCGCGATGCGATCGCGCTGGACGCCTGGCGCAAGGCCGGCGCCAAGATCGTCGGCGAACGCGTACATATCGACCGCGGCCTGCTGATGGAGATCCTGGCGAAAGCACCGAGCGAGTTCGTGCAGCACGCGCGCAACCCGGAGCGCAGCGTCACGGTCGGCGGGCGCAACACCATCTTCGTGCCGACCTACGGTTCGCCGTTCGTGCGCGACCTCGACAACAAGCGGCGCTACGGCACGATCGAGGATCTGCAGAATTTCGTGAAACTCGCCTACATGACGCCGAACATCCACCATTCCGGCGGCGTGATCTGCGAGCCGGTCGACGTGCCGGTGCCGAAGCGGCATCTCGACATCGTCTACAGCCACATCAAATATTCCGACAAGCCGTACATGGGCATCGTGACCGCGCCGGAGCGCGCCGAGGATTGCGTGACGATGGCGCGCATCCTGTTCGGCGATGCTTTCATCGATGCCGGCAAGACGGTCATGACCTCGATCGTCAACTGCAACTCGCCGATGGTGTGGGACGAGAGCATGCTGTCGGCGCTGCGCGTCTATGCCCGCGCCAACCAGGCGGTGCTGGTGACGCCGTTCATCATGGCGGGCGCGATGGCGCCGGCGAGCGCCGCGGGCGCGATCGCACAGCTCAACGCCGAGGCGCTGGCCGGCATCGCCTATGGCCAGCTGGAGCGTCCGGGATCGCCGATGGTCTATGGCAGCTTCGTCACCACGGTCTCGATGCAATCGGGCGCGCCGATGATGGGCACGGCGGAACCCGCGATGATGATCTATGCCTGCTGCCAGCTGGCGCGGCGCTACAAGCTGCCGGTGCGCACCGGCGGCATGCTGAACGGATCGAAGGTCGCCGATGCGCAGGCGGCGTATGAATCGATGCAGACCATGATCCCGACGCTGATGGCGGGCACCAATTTCGTGATGCACACCGCGGGCTGGCTGGAAGCCGGCCTCAGCGCCGGCTATGCCAAGTTCATGCTGGACGTCGACCAGCTCGCCTCGCTGCAGATCTTCGCCGAAGGGCCGGACCTCTCCGACGAGGCGCTGGCCCTGGAAGCAGTGCGCGAGATCGGGCCGGGCGGCCACTATCTCGGCTGCGCCCATACCCAGCGCAATTTCAAGACCGCGTTCTACACCTCGAACATCGCCGACAATAACAGCTTCGAGCAGTGGGAGGCCGAAGGCGCCCGCGACGCCAACACGCGCGCCGCGGACCGCGCCCGCAAGGTGCTGCAGCAATACGAGGCCCCGCCCCTCGACCCCGCGGTCGACGAGGCGCTGCTCGACTTCATCGCCCGCAAGAAGGCCGGGCTGCCGGACGCGGTGCGCTAGAACCGCATCGTCCCCAACAACACACGGCCTCCCACCGATAAATCACTCGACAGACTAAGGGCTTATCTCGCCCTTTGGCTGGGAACCGGAGCCCATCCGGCGCGTTAACTCTTGTGAGAAGGCGGTGACAGGGCCGCCCGGAATACTGCGTCCATCGTTTGCCGGCCAAATTTAGGGGTGCCATGGCTGATCGAAATCTCGAACTCGGCGTGATCGGCAATTGCGCCATCGCTGCGCTGGTGGACCCGCTGGGCACGATCCTGTGGTCCTGCTTCCCCCGGCTGGATGGCGATCCGGTGTTTTGCGCCCTGCTGCACCAGGATGGCCATGACGGCGCCTTCACCATCGAGATGAAGGAAACGGCCAGTTCTACCCAGCGCTACCTGGACAATTCGGCGATCCTGGAAACCCTGGTGACCGATAGCGGCGGCAACACCATCGAGATTACCGACTACTGCCCGCGCTTCCTGCGCTTCGGTCGCATGTTCCGGCCGCCCGTCATCATGCGCCGCATCCGGCCGGTCTCGGGCCGCCCGATCGTCACGGTGCGGATCAAGCCGCTGATGGCGAATGGCGCGGTGAAGCCGGAAATCACCCGCGGCAGCAACCATGTCCGTTTCGTCGGGCCGCGCAACGTCATCCGCGTCACCACCAACGCGCCGATCACCTACCTGCTGGAGGAGCGCAGCTTCCGCCTGGGCGACGATCTGTGGTTCGTGCTTGGACCCGATGAAGCGGTGCCCGAGGATGTGCGCGATGTCGGACGCAATCAGCTCGAGGCGACGCTCGACTGGTGGCAGACCTGGGTGCGCGGGCTCTCCATCCCGTTCGAGTGGCAGGAGGCGGTGATCCGCTCCGCGATCACGCTCAAGCTGTGCAATTACGAGGAGACCGGCGCCATCGTCGCCGCCCTCACCACCTCGATCCCCGAGGCGCCCAACACGCAGCGCAACTGGGACTACCGCTATTGCTGGATCCGCGACTCGTTCTTCGTGATCCGCGTGCTGAACGCGCTCGGCGTCACCCGCACCATGGAAGACTACATCCGCTTCATCACCGACATCGTCGACGATGCGCGCGACGGCGGCATCCAGCCGGTCTACAGCATCTCGCGCGAATCCAACCTGGAGGAGGTGATCAGCACCGACCTCAACGGCTATCGCGGCATGGGCCCAGTCCGGATCGGCAACCAGGCCTATGTCCAGAAGCAGAACGATGTCTATGGCAGCCTGGTGCTGGCCTGCACCCACGTGTTCTTCGACCAGCGCTTGATCCGCCAGGGCGCGAATCCGGGCTTGTTCGAGCAGCTCGAGGCCATCGGCCGGCATGCCGAGGAAGTGTTCGACCAGCCCGATGCCGGGCCGTGGGAGTTGCGCACCACTGCTTCCATCCACACCTTCTCCGCTATCATGAGCTGGGCGGCGTGCGACCGGCTGGCGAAGATCGCGCCGGTGGTGGGGCGCGCCGACCGCGTCGATCGCTGGCGCACCGCCGCCGACCGGCTGCGCGAGATCATCCTGAAGCGGGCCTGGAGCGAGAAGCGCAAGGCGCTCGCCTCCACCTTCGACGGTCACGACCTCGATGCCAGCATGCTGCTGGTCGAGCCGCTCGGCTTCCTGAAGGCGGACGATCCGCGCTTTCGCATGACGGTGGAGGCGATCGGCGAAGACCTGAAGCGCGGCGACTTCTTGTTCCGTTACGTCGTCGCCGACGATTTCGGCCAGCCGGAGACCGCCTTCACGATCTGCACCTTCTGGTACATCGACGCCCTGGTTTCGCTGGGTCGGCGCGAGGAAGCGCGCGCCTTGTTCGAGACTCTGCTGGCGCGGCGCAACAAGCACGGCCTGCTGTCGGAAGACATCGCAATGGCGACCGGCGAATTGTGGGGCAACTATCCGCAGACCTATTCCCTGGTCGGGCTCATCAATTCCGCGATCAAGCTCAGCGTGAGCTGGGAGGTGGCTTCGTGAGTCGCCTGGTCGTCGTCTCCAACCGCGTCATCCTGCCGAGCGAACGCATCCAGCGCGCCGGCGGCCTTGCCGTCGCCATCCGGGAGGCGCTCGGACGCAGCGGCGGCCTGTGGTTCGGCTGGAGCGGGGAGATCAACGAGACCCCGGCGTCGACCACGCAGACCGCCAGCAAAGGCAAGATGGATTTCGCGGTCTTCGACCTCACGCAATCGGAGTTCGACGGCTTCTACAACCAGTTCGCCAACTCGACGCTGTGGCCGCTGTTCCATTATCGCATCGGCCTGGTAAAGTTCTCGCGCGCCGCCTTCCAGACCTATCTCGCGGTCAACGGGCGGTTCGCGGAGATGCTGATCCCCCATCTGAAGCGCGACGATACGATCTGGATCCACGACTACCAGCTGCTGCCGCTGGCGGGCGAGTTGCGCAAGCGCGGCGTCACCAACAAGATCGGGTTCTTCCTGCATATCCCGTTGCCGGGGGTCGACACCCTGGCTGTGCTGCCCGGCCTCAACACGCTGATGCGCGGCCTTGCCGCCGCCGACGTGATCGGCTTCCAGACCGAACGCGACCTGCAGAGCTTCAAGGACTATGTCCGGCAGGAAGCCGGTGGAATCATTGGCCCCAATGGAACCATCACCTGCTTCGACCGCACCATCGAGGCCGGCGCTTTCCCGATCGGGATCGATGCGCCCGCGTTCGCCACGCTGGCGGAGAAAGCGGTCGACAAGCCGGAGTACCTGCAGCTGAAAGAGGGCCTGGGAGCACGCAAGCTGATGATCGCGGTCGACCGCCTCGACTACAGCAAGGGCATCCCCAACCGGTTCGAGGCCTGCGAGGAGTTGCTGCGCACCCATCCGGAGCATCGCGGGGCGTTCGAGCTGGTGCAGATCGCATCGCCCAGCCGTACCGACGTCGCCAGCTATCGCGACCTGCGCCGCGAGATCGACCGCCTGAGCGGGCGCATCAACAGCGCGTTCTCGGAAGTGCATTGGGCGCCGATCCGCTATCTCGCGCGCACCTATCCGCGCCAGTCGCTCGCCGGCTTCTGCCGCATGGCGCAGGTCGGCGTGGTGACGCCGCTGCGCGACGGCATGAACATGGTCGCCAAGGAATACATCGCCGCGCAAGATCCCAATGACCCGGGCGTATTGGTGCTGTCGCGCTTCGCCGGTGCAGCGGCGGAGTTGGGCAGCGCCCTGATCGTCAATCCGTTCGACGTGGATCAATGCGCCGACGCCATGCATCGCGCCCTCATCATGCCACTCGACGAGCGCCAGGCGCGCTGGCGCACCGCGATGGACACCATCACCCGCAACGACGTGAAAGCATGGTGGACCAGCTTCACCACGCGGCTGCGCGCGGTGCCGGCACGGGCGGCGGCCTAGAGCATTCTCCGCCGAAGTGGACGCCGGTTCGGCGCAGAAAATGCGACCAACACAGAAACTTAGATTCTTGCCAAGAGATCGAGAACGGCAGCGACGGAGCTCAGCTGGTGTGTTGCCAGGGTGGGTCGCCGGTCTCCGACGATGACAGCAGTGCCGTTCATCTCCTGCACGACGACGAAGGCGTCCTCATCGGTGACATCGTCGCCGATGAACACTGGCCGCCGACCCTGGAACGCCGGCTCTTTCATGATGCGGCGGACCGCTTCGCCCTTGTTGTGGGCAGGCGAGCGCACCTCCACCACGTGGTCGCCCTTCAGCAACGACAGACCCGACTGTTCGCGGCGCGCCAGCATCATCTCCAGCTCCGACCATACCTGTTGACCCAGATGCGGCACCTTGCGGTAATGCACCGCGAGGCCGGCACGCTTCGGCTCGACCAGGATCCCGGGCCAGTCGCTCATCAGCGCCAACACCTCCGATCCGAGGCCGGCGATGTCGGGCTGCGGGCCGGGGCGCAGGATGGGTTGCCCGAAGCCGAGACGGAACTCCGCGCCGTGGCTGCCGGCGACATAGGGCACGACGCCCTGCGTCACCTGGTCGATCGAGGTGATTTCACGGCCCGAGACGATGGCGAGCGCGTTGCCGAGGTCGGTGGCGGCGCGCGTCAGCAGCCGCGGCAGATCGGGCGACGGGCGCACCTCCGCCGGCGTCGGCGCGATCGGCACCAGCGTTCCGTCGATGTCGAGGAACAGGGCCAAGGAGGAGCGATCGCCCCAGGTTGCGACCGCCATCTCGTTCACGTGCATTCTGACAAGCCTATCGTGGGTATCGCGTCGATCTTATGATCGCGGACTCTTAGCACAGCCGCTCAGGAGAGAATAACGATGACCGTCACCCTGACGTTCCATGGCGCCGCCGGCACCGTCACCGGCTCGCACTACCTGTTGGAGACGCCACAGGCGCGCATCGCGGTCGATTGCGGCATGTTCCAGGGCCCAAAGACCCTCAAGGAGCTGAACTACCAGCCCCTGCCCAGCAGCCCCGGCAAGCTCGATGCGGTGGTGCAGACTCACGCCCACACCGACCACTCGGGCATGCTGCCGAAGCTGGTCAAGTCCGGCTTCAGAGGACCGATCTTCGCCACCCAGGGCACGCGCGACCTGCTGGAATGGATGCTGCCGGATTCCGCCTCGATCCAGGAAGCGGAGGTCGAGCGGCTGAACCGAGAGAACCGTCGCCGCGACCGGCCGGAGGTGCAGCCGGTCTACACCCAGGAAGACGCCCAGGCGGCGCTGAAGCAGATCCATCCGCTCGAGTACGAGACCTGGCAGCCGGTCGCCAAGGGCATACGCGGGCGCTGGTGGAACGCCGGCCATATCCTCGGCTCGGCCTCGGTCGAGCTGGAGGTCGAGACTGGAAGCGAGGCGCTGCCGCGCTTCAGCATCCTGTTCTCCGGCGATCTTGGCCCGCAGGAGGGCGCCTTGCAGCAATCGCCGCGCGGGCCGCAGGGCATGGACTACGTTCTGTGCGAATCGACCTACGGCAACCGCGAGCGGCCGCATCTCGACGACGACCAGCGCCGCGACGCGCTGGCGCGCGAGGTCACGCAAGCGCTCGGCAACGGCGGCAACCTGCTTGTGCCGGCCTTCGCCATCGAGCGCAGCCAGGAGCTGATCGGCGACCTCGTCTATCTGATGGCGCGGCAGAAGCTGCCGAAGGCGCCGATCTACCTCGACTCGCCGCTGGCGATCCGCGCGACCGAAGTGTTCGAGCGGCATCTGAAACATCTCGACGACATCGATCCCAAGGCCGGCAGCCCGTTCCGCGCGCCGAACGTCCATTTCGTCCAGTCGGTCGAGCAAAGCATGGCGCTGAACCGCATCGCTGGCGGCGCCATCATCGTCGCCTCCAGCGGCATGTGCGATGCGGGGCGCATCCGCCACCATCTGCGCAACCAGCTGTGGCGCCCGCAGAACACGGTGCTGCTGATCGGCTATCAGGCGCCGGGCACGCTCGGCCGCCTGCTGCAGGAGGGCGCGCAACTGGTGAAGATCATGGGCGAGGAGATCAAGGTCAAAGCGCGCGTCAAGAAACTCGAGATCTATTCCGGCCATGCCGACCGCGCCGACCTGCTGGCGTGGGTCAAGGCAAGGCTGCCGATCCAGCGCGGACTGTTCCTGATCCATGGCGAGACCGCGGCGCTCGCCGGCATGCGTGAGAACGTGCTGACCCTCGGCCTCGACCCCGCCAAGGTGATCGTGCCCGAGCTCGACCAGCGCTATCAGCTCGATCGCGCCGACGGCGCCCACGCCATCGGCGGCACGCCGCGCTTGGGGCCGGTGCGCACCGAAGAAGCCAAGCAGGGCTGGGACTGGCACAACGAACTGTCAGCCTTGTCGTTGGAGCTGCGCCGCATCCTCGATCAGGCGCAGGACGACAAGACGCGCATGGCCCTGCTCAAGGACATGCGGCGGGTGCTGGAGAAGCGCTAACCCTTCAGCGCCTGGCGGGCGATCTGTTCGATGCGCCGGGCGACCGTCGCGACCTGCGCCGATTGCCCTTCGCTGCCGATCAGCCACAGCGGGCGCTTGAGCACGCTGAGGTCGCCGAAGCGCTGCAGCCTGGGGTGCCGGTCACCCATCAGGTGCGGCAGCACCACGCGCGCGGCGCCGGCGGCGGCGATCGCCGCCAGGGTCTGCAGCTTGCTGGCGCGGAACTGGATGCCGGTGCCCTTGGCCTGCGCTTCGACATAGCGCACCTCCGGCAGGGGCGCGAGCGACGAATCGAGCGCGGCCCACGGCAGCTTCGCAGGGTCCCGATCGATCGCGGCGTAGATCGCATAGCGCACCCAGCCGACCTGGCGCGCGCCGCGCCGCGAGCCCTGCGGCGGGCCGAGACGCAGCGCCAGCTCCGCCTCGCGCCGCGCCAGGTTGAAGTTCTTGTCCTCCGCCAGCAATTCGATCGGCTGGCGGCCGGCCGCCAGCACGCCGATCTGCGGCGCCAGCAGATGATCGCAGAGAAAGGCGACGCTGGTGATGCGCACCGGCCGGCGCGGCGCCTTCGCGGCCTCGCCGGCCGCCAGGATGCGGGCGGATTCGAGCTGCTGCGCCGCCTCTTCTACGCGCGGCAGCAACGCACGGCACGCCGTCGTCGGCTCCAGCCTGCCGCCGCGCCGCACCAACAGGCGACGGCCCAGCTTCGTCTCCAGCCGGTCCAGCCGCCGGCCGATGGTGGTAGCGTCGATGCGGAGTTGCGCGGCGGCGCCGCTCAGCGTGCCGGTCTCGACCACCGTGAGCAGCGTCAGCCAGCCATCCCAGTTTTCCATGTCGGTTCCTCGCGGCCCTGCAAAAACGCAGCCTCAACCCGGCATCTCTCGGCTGGGATCGGCTGCGCGGCGCGCTATCTTCGGATGCGAGAGAGAATGCTGCAAGAGGACGCCACACCATGACCATGCCTCAAACCCTGCTGCAGATGCGAGGCCTCGCGATCTCGCCGGCGCGCCTGTCGCAATCCGCGCTGGTCATCATCGATGCGCAGGGCGAGTATCGGAGCGGCCAGATGGCGCTGCCCGGCGTCGACCCGGCACTGGCACGCATCGCCGATCTGCTGGCGCGGGCACGCGCGGCCGGTACGCCAATCCTCCACGTCGCGCAGGTTGGCCAGGCAGGGACCTTGTTCGACCCCGGCACCGAACGCGGTGCGATCCTGCCGCAGGCAGCGCCGATCGCCGGCGAAACGGTCGTCATGAAGCGGTTGCCCAACGCCTTCGCCGGCACCGAGCTGCACGAGCGCCTGCAGCAGGCCGGCCGCAAAACCGTGATCGTCGCCGGCTTCATGACCCACATGTGCATCAGCGCATCGGCTCGTGCGGCGCTGGATCTCGGCTACCAGACGACAGTGATCGGCGATGCCACCGCGACGCGTGCGCTGCCGGCGCATGATGGCGGCCCGCCGATTTCGGCGGATGCCGTGCACCGGACGGCGCTGGCGGAACTGGCGGATCGATTTGCGGCGGTGGTCGCCTGCGCGGAGATCGCAGCTTAGCGTGTCACTGCATCTTGAGCGATGCGATCAGCCCGCGTGCCGTTTCGCGAATGTGGCGCTCCAGCAGCGAGACTGCGGCCGGCACATCGCGTGACCGGCAGAAGGCGATCAGGCTGTCATGCTCGCGCAGCGCCCGATCGAAGCCGGAGCGCATGGTGACCTCGAGCCGCAGGTAGCGGTCGATCTTGTCGTGGATGTTCTTCAGCAGCTTGAGCGTGATCGGCCGGCCGGCGGGCAGGTACATGATCTCGTGAAAGCGCCAGTTGACGTCGCCCCAGCGCGGCAGCACGTCCGGCTTGCGCTGCTCTTCCATGTTCTTCTCGAGCGCAACCAGGTCGCGGTCGGTCATCGCGGAAATCGCGAGCTGCAGCAGCCAGGCCTCCAGCTTCAGGCGGATGTCGAACAGTTCCTCGACCTCCGCGATCGAGAGTTCCGCGACCACCGCGCCCTTGTGCGAGGTGATGGTAACGAACCCTTCCGCCGCCAGCTGTTTCAGCGCCTCGCGCAGAGGGATGCGGCTGACGCCGAACTCCGCCGCCAGGTGCTCCTGGCGGATCGGCTGGCCGCCCTTCAGCTGGCCGGTCAGGATGCGCTGACGCACCAGTTCGGCCACCTGGTCGGCGATGGTGCGCTTGACGGGCAGTCCCGAATCCATTCGGCTTCTCCTCTCCCACGACCATATTGACATACTCCCGGATTGTATACAATATACATCCAGTTCTTAACCCATGGAGATCCCCCACATGGCGCGACCCCGCTGGAACGGCGTTTTCCCTGCCGTCACGACCCAATTCAATGCCGATGAGAGCCTGAACATTCCCGCCACCCAGAAGCTGATGGAGCGCCTGATCCAAAGCGGGGTGCACGGCTTCATCATGCTCGGCACGGTGGGCGAGAACTGCTCCCTGCGCGCCGACGAGAAGCGCAAGGTGCTGAGCGCCGCCAAGGAAGTGGTCAACGGCCGCATCCCGATCCTGTCCGGCGTCGCGGAATTCACCACCGCCGAGGCGGCGCAATATGCCAAGGACGCCGCCAAGATCGGCGTCGACGGCCTGATGGTGCTGCCGGGCATGGTCTACACCTCCGACACGCGCGAGACGCTCAATCATTTCCGCACCGTTGCGCGCGCCAGCGACCTGCCGATCATGATCTACAACAACCCGATCGTGTACCGCGTCGACATCAAGCCGGAGACCTTCGCCGAGCTCGCGTCCGAAAAGACCATTGTCGCCATCAAGGAAAGCTCCGACGACCCGCGCCGCATCACCGACCTGCACAATCTTTACGGCGATCGCTTCATCCTGTTCTGCGGCGTCGACGACCTGCTGCTGGAAAGCTGCGCGCTCGGCATCGAGGGCTGGGTCAGTGGACTGACCGATGTGTTTCCCGAGGAATCGGTCGAGCTGTGGAACCTGTGCCAGGCCGGCCGCTTCGCCGAGGCGCGCGCGCTCTATCGCTGGTTCACGCCGCTGCTGCACCTCGACACCCATTCGAAGCTGGTCCAGTACATCAAGCTCGGCCAGCAGGTCGTGGGCCTGGGCAGCGAGAAGCTGCGGGCGCCGCGTCTGGAGCTGGTGGGCGAGGAACGCGCCCACATCATCGGCCTCTATGAGAAGGCGCTGGCGACGCGGCCGAAGCTCGCCGGCCGGTCGAAGGTCGCCTAGAACCGGCGGCCATCCGCCAAATTTCACGGTTCTCATCTTGCTTTGAACGCGGAGCGGCGCTAAGTCGCTCCGCGTTCGGCACGCCCAGCGATTCACGCCCTGGCGATGTATGCGTGCCGGACACAGTATTGAACCCCCGCCGCGCATTTTCCCGGCAATCGAACCATGGCGCTCGTCGACATCGAAAACCCAAGTGTGATTCATGATCAGCGGCTGCTCGGGCTGTTCCAGTTCTGGCGCGCCAAGCTCGACGGCCGCCGCCTGCCCATAGTCGGCGGGTTCGGCCGCACCGATCTGGCGCGCTGGGCTGACAACCTCATGATGATCGACGTGCCAGGCGACATCGCCGATTTCCGCATCCGATGGCTCGGGAGCAACCTCGCCGCGATGTTCGGCACGCCCAGAGCCGGCACCGGCATCGAGGCCATGACCTCGGTGGGAGAGCGCAGCAGCGTGCTGCCGCAATACCGCGTCGTCATCGACACCGGCCTGCCCGCCTATTACGCCACCGAAGTCGAGCTGAGCAGGCGCGGGGTGGTGGCCCAGCAGAAGCTGATCCTGCCGCTGTCGAGCGATGGCGCCAAAGTCGATGCGGTCCTGGCCGGCATCTATCCCGAGCTGCCACGCAAGCCGCGCCGGGCACAGCGGCGGACCGGCGGCGCCGGTTCACCGGGATAGCTCGCCTGAGACCGGTCTGTATGCCAAAATGGCATAAGCGCTGAGAGACCGATGACGCCATGACTCTCGTCCGCCTGGACGATCCGACCGCGATCCGCGATTCCCGCCTACTCGGGCTGTTCCACTATTGGCACGGCAAGTGCCAGGGCGGCGTGATGCCGGGGCGCCGCGACATCGATCCGATCGAGATGCGGCAGTGGCTCGGCAACCTGCTGCTGGTCGATTTCCCGCCTGACCCGATGCAGTACCGCATCCGCCTGGACGGCGTGAACCTGGTGCGGTTCTACAACAGCTCGCGCGAGGGCAAAGGCGTCGAGGTGCTGACCTCGGAAGAGGAGCGGCGCATCGTGCTGCCGCAATACATGACGGTGCTCGAGAACAAGCAGCCGGCGTATTTCGAATCCGAGTTCGTGACCAGCGAAGGCATCGTCACATCGCAGCGCAAGCTGCTGCTGCCGCTGTCCGAGGATGGCCAGCGGGTCAACATGGTCCTCGGCGGAATCTTTTTCGACCGGGTCGAGTAGCTACGCTGGCCGCGTTTTCTGCGCCGAGCCGGTCGCTGCGTCGGCGGACAGCTCTAGCGAGCGCGCCGGACCGACACGCGGACCGGGAGCCGCTGCATCATCGCGCTGGTCCATGGCCCTTCGATCAGACACAGCAGCTGCACCGCGCTGATCAGGATCGGGAACACCAGCAAGGCGATCGGGTCGCGCGAAACGGCGAAAGCCGCGAACGCCGCCAGCATGGCGAGCACGCCGCCCTTGGCGCCGATGTTGCTGAGCCGGGAAATCACGGGATCCATCATGCACCTCTCCGTTGGACGGGCCGCGAGCCCATCGATTGGAAGTGACTCTTGAGTTCAAGGTCGCCGCGCAGGATTTCGTCGACCAGGCCCTGGTAGCAGAGATCGAGGTCGCTGACATGGAGCGTGCCGCGGCCGAGCGAGGCGCGGCAGATATCGTTGAGCTGGGCCGCGCTCGCCGCGTGGCTGCGCACGTGGTTGCGCAGCGCCGGGAAGCCGAGCGCCTGCATGATCTGTTCCTCGATGTCGAAATGCGTCGCCATGTCCGAGCGCAGAGTCTCCAGGTGGAGTCGCGCCGTGGCCTCATCGCCAGCCGTCAGCGCGCGATGCGCGGCATTGAGGCGGGCCAGCAGCGCCGCATGCGCCTGATCGAGAATCGGCAGCCCGACCTCGGCCGATACCGGCAGGCTGTAGGCGCCCTGCGCCTTGGTTTGGTCTGCGAACCTGCCGGTGATCACTTCGGCGAACACGCTTGCTCTCCACCCATTGGCCGCGTCATGGCATTCAAGGTAAGGCTAGGGCGGCGCAGCGACAATTCGCCGCGATGGTCTAGACCGCCAGCGCTACCGGTCCCTAAGCCGATCGAACTAACGCCGATCTGGCAGCTTGTATTCCAGTGGCTTGCGCTATGGTAACGGCGGGGAATGTCCGCAGACGGAGCTAAGCCGGTGCCGGAATGGGGTCGCGTCCTGCTGGGAGGGATTGGCTGCTTCCTGCTGGCCTGGATCAGCCTGGCCGGCGGAGCGGCGTTGTGGCTGGCCGACGCGCTGCTGATCTTTCTCGTGCTGGGCCGATCAGGTAACGCCCTGGCGGGCCAGCTGGTCGCCGGCGCCGCCGGCATTGCCGCTAGCTACCTCTTAATGACCGGATTGACCGGACCGTACGTCGCGCCGGCCTCGGGGCTGGCAGTCGGAAGCATTCTGCACGTCGCGCTTGCTCGATTGCTGCTGCGTCGATTCGCGCCGGAGGCGGCGCGCCTCGAATCCGCCGGCGCGCTCGCGCATCTGTTGCTGTGGAGCGCCCTGCTCACGCCGATCGCCGGCGCGCTCGTCATGACCGGCGGGGCCTTGATCTTTGCCTGGACCTATGACGCATCATTGCCGGTCGTAGAGACATTCGTTTCGTGGTGGCTCAGGAGCGCCGTCGGCACCGCCGTCCTGCTACCCTTCATTTTGTCGCGGAAGTATTCGGCGGCTCCCGATCTCAAGCTGCTGCTGAGCCGTCGGTGGGAAGCCCTGCTCGTCCTGGCGCTGGTTGCACTGCTGGCGGCGATCTCGCACCAGATGAGCGCTGCGTTTGTGTTGCTGCTTGGCCTGCCAGTCGTGTGGTGGTCGGCGCTGAGGTTGGATTTCAGGACGACGTCGCTGCTGTGCCTCTTGCTCGCGCTGGTGCCGATGGCCGGATCGGCGCTGGGCTGGTGGACGGTCTACGATGGCGACGTGGTGCGCGACGACGCGACGCTGATGCAGGAACAACGGGCCTATCTGCTGGCCATCATCCTGCCCGCCTTGTTCACCAGCCTGCTGACCCGGGAGCAGCGCGCCACCAACGCCGCCCGCCTGACCGCGCTGCAGGCGCTGCGCGCCGTGATGGATGCGGTGCCGGCAGCGATCGTCACCCTGACCCCCGCCGGCAAGGTTGGGCTGTGGAGCCGCGGCGCCGAGCGCATCTTCGGCTGGCGGCGCGACGAGGTAGAAGGCAACGATCCGCCCTACCTGGCGCCGCAGAACGTGGCGCAGGCGGCCTCGCTGCGCCAGCGCGTCATGGCGGGCAACGAGATCCAGAACCAATCCATAGAACGGCATAACCGCGCCGGCGAGCCGCGCGAGCTCGTCATCAACGCCGTGCCGCAGCGCGACGCCGATGCCACCATCACCGGCATCATCGCGGTGATGGACGACATCACGGATCGGCGCCGGCTCGAAGCCAGCCGCGAGGAACATCGCGCGCGCCTGGCCGCGATCATCGACGCGGTCACCGACCCCATCATCACCATCGACGAAGCCGGCATCGTCACCACCTTCAGCCGATCGGCCGAGGCGGTGTTCGGCTATGCCGCCTCGGAGGTGATGGGGCAGAACCTGAAGCTGCTGATGCCCGAGCCAGAGCGCGGCCGGCACGACGCCTATCTGCGGCGCTACCGCGAGACCGGCGTCAAACACATGATCGGCGCCAGCCGGCGCGTCACCGCCCGGCGCAAGGACGGGAGCACCTTTGTGGCCCAGCTCGATGTCAGCGAAGCCTGGCTCGACGGGCGGCGGATCTTCGCCGGCATCGTGCGGGACCTGAGCGCGAAGCCGGAGGCGGCGCCAACGAGCGGGCCGACGACGGAGAACGCGACGCCGCCGGCCGATGCGGGCAATGCCAGGTTCCTGTCCAAGATCACCCACGACCTGCGCCAACCGCTGCATGCGCTGAGCCTGATGACCGGGGCGCTGGAGCGGCGGGTCAAGGACCCGGACACCCGCGAGCTGGTGGACGACCTGTCGCGCATCGTGCGCTCGACCCAGGGGATGTTCGAGAACATCGTGGAATGGACGCGGCTCGAAAGCGGCCAGGTCGGCAGCGCGCCCACCGTGATTCCGGCGGGCGACATCCTCGCTTCGCTGGCGCAGGAGTTCGCGCCGGAGGCGGCGCGGCGCGGACTTGCCTTCCGCTCGGTTGCCACGCGCGCGCCCATTGCCTGCGATCCGGTCCTGGTGCGGCGCATCCTCAAGCAGCTGCTCGACAACGCGATGAAGTTCACGCCGGCGGGCAAGGTCCTGCTTGGCGCACGGCGGCACGGCTCGGTGCTGCGCCTGATCGTGGCCGATACCGGCGTCGGCATTCCGGCCGATCAGCAGGAGTTCGTGTTCGAGCCCTACAACCAGCTCGATCCCGGGCGCGAGGCCGGCGGGCTAGGGCTCGGCCTCGCCATCGCACGGCGCCTCGCCGCGCTGGCCGGCCTCGAGATCGGTGTCCGATCGGCGCCCGGAAAGGGCGCGCTGTTCTGGATCGACGTGCCGAACGCTTAGTCCCGGCCGCCTAGTCGTCCTCGTTGAAGCGGATGCGGTTGCCGAAGGGATCGGTCACTTCCATCACCCGCGCACCCCATGGCGCCCGCTCGACGCCGGGCCGAAGATATCGGTAGGCCTTGGCCGTCAGTTCCCGGTGCAAGTCCTCGACGCCGCGCATGCGCACGAACACGGTCGAACCCGGACAGGCGTCGCCGTGATGCTCGCTGAGATGCAGGCAGAGCGCGCCGCGCGAGACCTGCATGCAGAGCGGCAGGCCATCGGCGAAGCGATGCTCCCAGTCGAGCGCGAAGCCCAGAAAATCGAGATAGAACTCCTTGGCCTTGTCGACCGAGAAGATGCGCAGGATTGGGACCGTCTGGTCGAACCCGATCGCGCTCATCAGTGGCCGGGCGCCACCAGCTTCGCGGCCTTCAGCACCGCGTCCGTGCGGTTGCGCGCGGCCAGCACGCGGAAGATCGCCGCCAAATGCACCTTCACCGTGCCCTCCGCGAGGCCGAGCTGGCGCGCGATCTCCTTGTTGGAGAGGCCGTTGGCCAGCTGGCTGATCACGTCGCGCTGGCGATGGGTCAGCGGCAGGTCGGCGACCTTCTCGGCCTTCAGCGACACTTCCGGCGGCGTCCAGGTGGATTTGGCATCGGGGGTCTGCGGCAGGACACTGGGCAGGTAGGTCTCGCCCGCCATCACGCGATTGACCGCGCGCAGGATCTCGTCCTCGGGTGAGGATTTGAGGATGTAGCCGTTGGCGCCGGCGTCGATCACCTGGAGCGCCAGGGCGCGGTCCTCGAGCCCGGTCACGGCGGCGAAATGCAGCGCCGGATAGGCTTCGCGCACGGCTCGGATGCTGTCCGGCCCGGCCATGCCCGGCATCATGAGATCGAAGAAAGCGCCGGTCATCTGCGGGCTGGAGGCGAGCAAATCGAGCGCGGCGTCGAAGCCAGCGACCTCCTTGATGCCCACCCCGGGAAGCGCGTCCCGCAGCAGGAGGCCGAAGCCTTTGCGGAACAGGGCGTGGTCGTCAGCGATCAAAATCTCGACAGGTGTTGTCATGGGCTCGACCAAAGCCAAACTCGGATATCAACATAATAGAATGAAATGCGTCCTACTCGGCAACGGATTTCCGAATTCGCTGAGGACACGCTGTCGTGCGGCGCCTAAAGCATCGCCTGATTTTGGTGCCCCTGGCCGGACTCGAACCAGCACTTCTGTGAAGAAACCTGATTTTGAGTCAGGCGCGTCTACCAATTCCGCCACAGGGGCCCACGGTCCCGTAAGGAACCACGGCGACTTTCGGCGCCAAATATCCTCCCAAGAGAGGGTGGCGCCGCAAGGCGGCCGGCATCATAGATAAGATTGGCGTCGACGCAAGACGCGCCGCAACACCGCAAAATCCTCAGCGCATTGCAAAAGAGAAGGTGTCGCAATGGTTTGGAAGCCCCTCGCCGACAGTGTTGACCTCCGCATGTTGCGTCGCAGCAATTTGGCTTGAATTCGAGCCGATTTTACACCAAATCGATGGTTAAGAGATCGTTTACTTCCTTCTGCTACGCTAAACCTATCTTATTATTGTAATTGCAAGATTTGGCGCATATCGTAACCCAGAGAATAACGAATCGATCAGGATGGAAGCGGAATTGGCTCGGCTATCGCAGCGCGATGTAGAGCTCTTGGCGGCGGATCCCAATCCGACCAACCGCCAGGATGCGATGCTGCGCGTCGCTGAGCTTTACAGCATCGAGCCGCTGACTCAGTCCGAGCGTCAGATCGCGCTCGCCATCGTGCAGACGGTACTGCCGGAGGCGGAGCTCGAGATGCGCCGCCGCCTTTCGGAGACCCTTAAGTCTACTCCGCATCTGGATCGCGCCTTGGCGCGCCAACTGGCGGAGGACGTGCTCGACGTTGCGACTCCGATCCTGGTTCACTCGGTTGTCTTGAGCGACGAGGACCTGGTGCAGGTGATCGAGCGCTGCTCGGTCGATCATTCGCGCGCGGTCGCGATGCGGCCGGCGCTCAACGTCGCCGTCACCGATGCCTTGATCCGCACCGACGACGAAGTGGTCGTGGTGCGCGTTGCCGCCAATAACAACGCGCGCATCTCGGCGCCCGGCTTCCATCACATCCTCGACCGTTTCGGCGATCATGCGCGAATTGCCGAGGCGGTGAGCAATCGCCCGGCATTGCCGCTAGCGATCGTCGAGCGCATGGCGACCTTGGTCACCGGCCGCACGCTGGAGCGCCTGATCGGCCGCTATGCGGTACCGGCGCATCGCGTGGCGATGATCCTGCATCACTCGCGCGAGCATTTCCTGCTGCAGAGCATCGCCGGTGAGCCGGCCGAAGAGCTGCGTGCATTCGCGCAGCGGCTCGAAGACAACCGCCTGCTCGGACCCACGCTGGTGATGCGCGCGATTGCGATCGGCCAGTTCGGCTTCCTGCTGCAGGCCATGTCGATCAAGGCCAACGTGCCGATCAGCAACGTGCGCAAGCTGATGGCCGACGAAGGCGGCCGCGGTCAGGCGGAGCTGTTCGAGCATTGCGCCCTCGACCCGGTCTATCGCCCGCTGTTCGTCGATCTTGCCTACGCGGCCCGCAACTTCCCGGCCACGCGCGACGGCAAGGCGCCTCCGGGCTGGCTGGAGCTGGCAACCCCGATCCTGCGCAAGCGGCTGCAGAACTACGATGCCGACTGGTCGCTGGAGCAGATCGTGACCGAGGCGCTGATCGAGATCGAAGAGGAGCGTGCCGCGGGCAACCCCGGGGGCCCTAGTTCGCTCCGCGCGAATATCTGGGCCGATAAAACCGGCCGTTAACCCCGATTCCCACGATCAAGCCCTCGTGATCCTGGCCATTCCTGGCGCCGGGCCTTGGTCGTTAGCCAAATTCTGACATAAATCGGCCACGTCCGGCGTCTATCCCGGTCACCGTCTGATTGCTTTGGACGGTCCTTTCGATCTGCTAAACACGGGCCATGGGTAAATCCGATTCGAACAATGCCGAGCCGCGCCGGGGCCGTTCCCGGCGGCGCGCCGTTGCCTGGTTCCTCGCGCGCTGGAGCATGGTCGGCGCGATCTGGACCGGCTTCTTTGGGCTGCTGTTCCTGGCGTGGTGCGCGTACGACCTGCCGGGGCCGGAGCGGCTCAACGAGCTGAAGCGCCAGCCGAGCGTCACGGTGGTCGCAGCAGACGGCTCGCTGATCGCGAGCTATGGCGATCTCTATGGCGATTCGGTGCTGCTGGTCGATCTGCCGCCTTATCTGCCGGCCGCCGTCCTCGCAACCGAGGACCGGCGATTCTACAGCCATTGGGGCGTTGACCTGCGCGGCGTCGCGCGCGCGCTTTACGTCAACGCCAAGGAAGGCGACATGGTGCAGGGCGGCAGCACCATCACCCAGCAGGTTGCGAAAAACCTGTTCCTGACGCCCGAGCGCAGCCTGCATCGCAAGGGCCAGGAGATGCTGCTGTCGCTGTGGCTGGAGCGCACTTTCACCAAAGACCAGATCCTCGAGCTCTATCTCAACCGGGTGTATTTCGGCGCCGGGGCCTACGGCGTCGACGCGGCGGCGAAGAAGTATTTCGGCCGCTCGGCGCGCGACGTCACGATCTTCCAGGCGGCGATGCTGGCCGGCCTGCTGAAGGCGCCGTCGCGCTTCAATCCGTTCAACGATCAGGACCTCGCCAAGACGCGGGCCGAGCTGGTGATCCGCAACATGGTCGCCGCCGGCCAGCTGACCGAGGACGAAGCGAGTGCTATCTCCCAATCTTCCGCGCCGTCGATGTCGACGGCGGCCAGCAACCAGATCGGCCAGCATTTCGCCGACTGGGTGATCGACCAGGTGTCCTCCTATGTCGGCTACGCGGACCAGGACCTGGTGGTGCAGACCACGCTTGATCCCGCGCTGCAGAAGCAGGCCGAACTGACCCTGGCGCGCGTGCTCGCCGAGCAAGGCCCGGCGATGAAGGCCAGCCAGGGCGCATTGGTCACGATGCGGCCCGACGGCGCCGTCATGGCGATGGTCGGCGGCACCGACTATCGCGGCAGCCAGTTCAACCGCGCGACCCAGGCGCTGCGCCAGCCCGGCTCCGCCTTCAAGGCGTTCGTGTTCCTGGCCGCGTTCGAGAACGGCTACGTGCCCGGCAACCTGTTCGTCGACGGGCCGATCCGCATCGGCAACTGGTCGCCCGGCAACTACCAGGACCGCTACTATGGCAAGGTGACGCTGCGCGACGCGTTCGCGCGCTCGATGAACTCGGTCGCGGTGCAATTGTCGGAGAAAGTCGGGCGCGGCAAGGTGATCGACACCGCGCATCGCCTCGGTATCACCGAGCCGCTGGACAACAATCCGGCGATCGCCCTCGGCGTCAGCGAAACCACCTTGCTGGAGATGACCGGCGCCTATGCGACCTTCGCCAACCAGGGCAACGGCGTGTGGCCGTTCGGCATCGAGCGCATCGCGGCGCGCGACGGCACCGTGCTCTATGAGCGCCAAGGCTCCGGCCCGGGACCGGTGGCCAGCGCCGCGTCCGTGCGCAAGATGCTGGATGTGATGGCGGCGACGGTCGAGAACGGCACCGCGCGCAAGGCCAAGATCGATCGCCCGGTCTATGGCAAGACCGGCACCAGCCAGAATTTCCGCGACGCCTGGTTCATCGGCCTGACCAGCGACCTGGTGACCGGCGTGTGGGTCGGCAACGACGACAACGCGCCGATGGACAAGGTAACCGGCGGCACGCTGCCGGTGATGATCTGGCACGATTTCATGGCGCCGGCGCTCGCCGCCACGCCGATCGCCGACGTCGCGCGGCCTGGCACCGACGTGATCGCCACCGCCAACGCTCCGGAGTCGGAAGGCTCATGGCTAACCGAGCTGCTGACCGGCGGCGGCGGAGGCGGAGGCACTACCAAGCCGAACAAGCCCAAGCCGGTGAAACTGGAAAAGTCCTCCGTTGACAAGCAACGCGAGAAGGCGGGCCTGCCACCGCTCAGGGGAAATAACAAATAGCCGGCACCCCGGAAAGCCACGCAGTGGCGTGATCCGGGGTCCATTCATCCACTGCAAGAGCGGTTCCGCGATGGACCCCGGCTCAAGGCCGGGGTGACAGGAGGGTAGTAGCGACAGCGCTGCGCAACAGGCGCTCAGTTCTGCGCCGGCGCCTTCACGACTTCCGCGCCGGGCAACGTGATCTGGTCCGCCGGTCCCACCACCACGAACGTAAGCGCTGCCGCATCGAACAGGCGCTTGGCCGCGCGCTGCGTGTCCGCGATGGTGACGGCGGCGATTTCCTTTTGCCGGCGCGTCACGTAGTCGATGCCGAGTCCTTCGGTCTGCAAGCCGCGCAGCAGCTGGGCGGTGTCCATGGTGTTGGTGAAATTGCGCGGGTAGTAGCCGAGCAGATAGGTCTTGGCATCGTCCAGCTCCTGCTGGGTCGGGCCTTCGCTCGCCATGCGTTGCCATTCCGTGCGCACGATCTCGATCGCCTGCGCGACCTTGCCCGGATCGGTCTGGAACTGGCCGGCGATCAACCCGCCGGCATCGAAGGTCCAAAGGTCGGTACCGATGCCGTAGACCAGGCCGCGCTTCTCGCGCACCTCGTTCATCAGGCGCGCGGAGAAACCGCCGCCGCCCAGCACATAGTTCACCAGGTAGGCCGGGAAGAAATCGGAATCGGAGCGCGGAATGCCCGGTTCCGCGAACTGCACGATCGCCTGCGGCACGTCGAAATCGACGACGCGGGCGCGGCCCTGCTTGCTCGGCTGGATCGGCGCCACCTCGGCCATCGGCACGTCCTCCGGCAATCCGCCGAAGGCTTGATCCACGAAGGCTTTTGCCTCGGCCGGCGATACGTCGCCGACGATCGACACGACCAGCCGCGCGCGCACGAAGCGCTGGCGGACGAACTGCTTCAGGTCGTCGGCGGCGATCGACGTCATGCTGGCCTTGGTGCCATCGGCCGGCCGGGAATAGGGATGACCGTTCAGGATCATCTCTTCCATCTGGCGGCCGGCGATGCTGTTGGGATCGCTCTCCGCCTCGTCGATGTCGATCAGCAGGGAATTGCGGATGCGCTCCACCGGCTCCGGATCGAAGCGCGGCGCGCTGAGCGCGAGGCGCAGCAGTTCTGCCGCCTCCGCCCGATCGTCGCGCAGGAAACGGGTGCGGCCGGTGAAATCGTCGAGCCCGGCCGAGAAGCTGAGCTCGATGCCGCGGTCCGTCATGCGCTTCTGGAAGGTCTGCGAATCGACGTCGCCCGCGCCCTCGTCGAGCAGGCCGGAGGCGAGCTGCGCGATTCCTTCTTTGCCGGCCGGGTCGTAGCCCGACCCACCCTTGAAGCCGAACGCTACCGAGACGATCGGGTTGACATGATTCTCGACCAGCCAGATCTCGATGCCGCTGTCGCTCTTGACCGACTGGATGTCGAGCGCGAGCGCCCAGCGGGGAACGAGCAGCAGGCACGCGATGACGAGGAGACGCGCGATCATGGCTGGGCCGCCTCCTGCGCCGGGTTGGGCAGCAAGGTGCCGGTCACCGAATTCGCCGGCTTGAAGATCTGGGCCGCGACCACGAGCACGTCGGCCGCCGTGACGGAGCCGATCCGCTCCGGCCAGGCCTGGACGTCGGCAAGGGTGCGGCCCTTGCCCAAGGCTTCCGCCACGATGAAGACCGGTCCGCTGACGCTGTCGCGCGCCTTGACGGCGGCGATTTGCAGCCGCTGCTTGGCGTCGGCGACTTCCTGGTCGGTGACGCCGTCCTTCAGCAAGGCCGCAATCTCCTGGTCCATCGCCTTCTCCGCGGCGGCGAGGTCGCCGCCCTGGCGTGGCGTTGCGTAGAAGTTGAACCGTCCGAGATCATACGCGCCGCCGTCGTAGCCGGTGTCGACGCCAAGCGCAGATTGCTGCTCGATCACCATGCGGCGATAGAGCCGTCCGGCGCTTCCCCCGCTCAGGATCTCCGAGAGCACCGTGAGCGCGTAGCCTTCGTTGCCCTTGGCATTGCGGAAGTTCGGCGCCTGATAGGAGCGGATGAGATAGGGCTGGCGCACCCGCGGGTCGGTCAGCGCCACCCGGCGCGGCGCGCTCGGCGGCGGCTCCTGCAGCCGCTGGCGGGTGACCGGCTCCGCTTTCGGGATCGACCCGAAATACTTCTCCGCCAGCGCGCGCACCTCTTGCACGGTCACGTCGCCGCCGACCACCAGCACCGCATTGTTGGGTTCGTAGAACCGGTCGTAGAAGGCGAGTGCATCCTGGGTCGTGTAGCCTTCCATCTCGTGGCGCCAGCCGATCACCGGCAGGCGATAGGGATGGTTGCGGTAGAGCACCGCGTCGACCGCTTCGGAAAGGCGCGCGCCCGGCTCGTTGTCGATGCGCTCGCCGCGCTCCTGCAGGATGACGTCGCGCTCGGGCAGGACGATCGGGTCGGTGATCCGCAGGTTCACCATGCGGTCCGCTTCCATACGCATGACGAGCTCGAGATGCTCCTTCGCGATCTCCTGGTGGAAGACCGTCACGTCCTGCGAGGTGTAGGCGTTGTCGCTGCCGCCGCGCTTGTCGATTTCCTTGCTGAACTGCCCCTGCGCCAGGGTCTTGGTGCCCTTGAACATCAGGTGTTCCAGGAAATGGGCGATGCCGTTCTTGCCCGGCTCGCCGTCGGCGGCGCCGGCCTTGTAGACCACCGCCTGCACGACCACGGGCGACAGGTGATTGGGCACCACCACGACGTCGAGGCCGTTGGAGAGGGTGAATTCATGCGCCTCGAAGATGTCCGCCCGGCCCGACGCCGGCAGCGCAACCACGAGCGCTCCAAGAAAAAGGCCGGCAGCCTTGGCCGCCGGCCCTGCAGTGATCGGCATTGCAATGATCCTAGAAAATTCCTTCGAGTGCGCCCTTCTTCTTGCGCACAACGGTCGGGGTCTCGCCTTCGGTGATGGGCTGGCCGAGCGACTGGTTTTCCTGGATGCGCTTCTGCTCGAGGGTCGGATCGACCACCTCGCCGTAGGGCTCCGGCTCGCGCCAGAACGTCAGGGTGTCGGCGAGGGTCTTCGAATCGGCTTCGTCCTCGGCGGTCTCGGTATCCACCAGCTGGCGGATGTTGGGATCGACACCGGTGGCGCCGGCGCTTTGCAGCAGCGCGGACTCGCCGGAGGATTGCGCGGCCTCCGACTCCTCACCTTCGCCGATCGGCGGGATGGCGTCCGGTGCGACGCCCAGCACCGCCTGCTGAGCCTGGTCGCGCGGCGTCCCTTCCTGGGGCCGCGGCGAACCGGGCGTCGGCGGACGCAGGTTGTAGTCGGGCGGCATGGACAGCGGCGCGCGCGAGACGACCTTGAACTCGTCAGGCGACTGCTTGGTAAGGCCAAGAGTCTCCTTCACGCCCGAACAGCCGCCGGTCGCCAGCGGCAGGGCCACGGCCAGAGCCGCGATGAGAATCGACGTGCGACGCATGGGAAGAACCCCCTCCAGAGCCAAGGGCAGCTTTTTACCGCGATCCGGGGGCGTCAGCAACCCGCCCCTTGGCCGGTGACAAAGATTTGAAAACAAACGGCTTTTAGGCGCGCTTCCGGCCGCCGAACACGCCGTCGTAGATCAGCAGGGCAACCCCGATGGTGATGAAGCTGTCGGCGAGGTTGAAAGCCGGCCAAGCCAGGTCCTTCCAGTGGAACAGCAGGAAGTCCATGACCGCGCCCTCGCGCACCCGGTCGGTGACATTGCCGATCGCCCCGCCGACAACCAGCGCCAGCCCGATGGCCGGCAACCGCTCCGCCGTCTGCGACAGCCAAATCAGCAGCCCGAGGGCAATGATGGTGGCCAGCGCCGCAAAGATCCACGGTCCGAACTCATGATCGGTCGCGAGGAAGGAGAAGCTGATTCCGGTGTTGTAGCGCTTCACCAGACTGAAGATCGGCAGGATCACCCGCTCCGTCTCGTTGACCATCAGCACGCGGAACACCAGCAGCTTGCTGACCTGGTCCAGAAGGACCGCCACCGCGGCAAGGCCGCACATCTTGTAGAAGAGCGTAGGCGCCGCCAGCCTCATGCACCACCCGCCACGCCCTCGACCACGTCCGAGCAGCGATTGCACAGCGTCGGGTGATGGGCGTGGCTGCCGACTTCGGGCAGGACCTGCCAGCAGCGGTCGCATTTGCCGCCACCGGCCGAGTTCACCAGCACGGCGACCCCCGGCACCTCGGCCAGCGTGAAGGCGCCGTTCGCGGCCGGCGCATCGCTGACGGTGATGCCGGAGGTGATGGAGATCTCGCTCAAGTCGACGCCGTCCAGCATGGCGCGCCGCTCCGGCGTCAGGTGCACCACCGGATGGGCCTGCAGGCTGGCGCCGATCTTCTTATCGGCGCGCGCCAGCTCGAGCGCGCCGGTGACGACGCGCCGGATCTCGCGCACCTTGTCCCACTTCGCCGCCAGCGCCTCGTCGCGCCAATCGGCGGGCGTGACCGGATGCGTGCGCAGATGCACGCTCGCCTCGCCCTCGGCCCACGGTCGTGCGCGCCATGCCTCCTCCGCGGTGAACACCAGCACCGGCGCGAGCCACGAGGTCAGGCGCGACAGGATTTCGTGCAGCGCGGTGCGCACAGCGCGACGGCGCGTACTGCCCGGCGCATCGCAATAGAGTGAGTCCTTGCGGATGTCGAAATAGAACGCGCTGAGATCGACTGCGCAGAAATTGTGCAGCTCCATGTAGAGATCGTGCAGGTCGAAACTGTCCGCGGTCGCGCGCACCTTCTCGTCGAGCTGGCTCAGCCGATGCAGCACCCAGCGCTCCAGCTCGGGCATTTGCTTCGCATCGATCCGCTCACTCTCGCTCCAGCCTTCGGTCGCGCCGAGCAGATAGCGGAAAGTGTTGCGCAGCCGGCGGTAGTGATCCGCCATGAACTTGAGCGCTGCTTCGCCGATGCGCTGGTCCTCGGCGTAGTCGCAGCCGATCACGACCCACAGGCGCAGGATGTCGGCGCCGTAGGTCTTCATCACGTCCTGCGGCGACGTCGTGTTGCCGAGGGACTTCGACATCTTGCGGCCCTGCTCATCGAGCGTGAAGCCGTGCGTCACCACCGTCTTGTACGGCGCACGGCCGCGCGTGCCGCAGGATTCCAGGAGCGAGGAATGGAACCAGCCGCGATGCTGATCGGAGCCTTCGAGATAGACGTCGGCCGGCCAGGCGAGGTCCTGGTCCTTGCGCGGCTCCAGGCAGAAGGCGTGGGTCGAGCCGGAGTCGAACCAGACGTCGACGATGTCCTTGATCTGTTCGAACTCGTCCGGATTGTAGTCGTTGCCGAGGAAGCGGGACGGCGGCGAATCGAACCACGCATCGGCGCCCTCGCGGCGGAAGGCATCGACGATGCGCTCCATCACCTTCGGATCGCGCAGCAGCTCGCCGCTCTTCTTGTTGACGAAAATCGCGATCGGCACGCCCCAAGCGCGCTGGCGCGAGATCACCCAATCCGGCCGCTGCGCGATCATGGAATGCAGCCGCGTCTTGCCCTGCGGCGGCACGAAACGCGTCTCCTCGATCGCCTTCAGCGCCACCTCGCGCAGGCCGTTGGTCGCCATCGAGATGAACCATTGCGGCGTGTTGCGGAAGATGAGCGGCGCTTTCGACCGCCAGGAATGCGGATAGGAGTGCACCAGCTTGCCATTCTTCAGCAGCTTGCCCGCCGCATCGAGCGCCGCGATCACCGCCGGATTGGCATCGCCCGCCTTGCCGCGGTGATTGAGCACCGCCTTGCCCGCGAACAGCGGCACGTGATCATAGTAGCGGCCATCCGGCCCCACGGTCTGCGGCATTTCCACATTGTTGGCCATGCCGAGCTCGTAGTCGTCGGTGCCGTGGCCCGGCGCGATGTGCACGAAGCCGGTGCCGGCTTCGGTGGTGACGAAGTCGCCCGGCCAGACCTTGGCGATGAAGTCGTAGCCCTGCCCGTTGAGCGGATGATGCGTCGCGGTGCCGACCAGGTCCGCACCCTTGCCGCGCCACGCCACGCGAGAGCCGGTGACGCCGATCTCGTTCTGGAAATCGGCCATCAGCGCTTCGGCCACCACCAGCTTGTCGCCGGCCTTGGCCTTCGCACCATCGGCGACGGATTTGACCTCGAGCAGCACGTAGTCAATCGCAGCGCCGGTCGCGAGCGCCCGATTGCCGGGAATGGTCCAGGGCGTGGTGGTCCAGATCACGATCGACGCGCCCGCCAGCTCCTTCACCGGCGAGGAGACGATCGGGAACCTGATCCAGATCGTGTCGGAGGTGTGGTCGTGATACTCGATCTCCGCCTCGGCGAGCGAGGTCTTCTCCACCACCGACCACATCACCGGCTTGGAACCGCGATAGAGCCCGCCATTCATCAGGAACTTGCCGATCTCGGCGACGATCACCGCCTCGGCTTCGTACGCCATGGTGAGGTACGGATTGTCCCAATCGCCTTCGACGCCGAGGCGCTTGAACTCCTCGCGCTGCACGTCGATCCATTTCTGGGCGAACTCGCGGCACTGCTTGCGGAACTCGTTGATCGGGACCGCGTCCTTGTCCTTGCCGGCCTTCCTGTACTCCTCCTCGATCTTCCATTCGATCGGCAGGCCGTGGCAGTCCCAGCCCGGAACGTAGTTGGCGTCCTTGCCGATCATTTGCTGCTGGCGATTGATCACGTCCTTCAGGATCTTGTTGAGGGCGTGGCCGATATGGATGTTGGCGTTGGCGTAGGGCGGGCCGTCATGGAGGATGAATTTCGGCCGCCCCTTGGACTGGCGCCGCAATTCCTGGAACAGCTTCATGTCCGCCCAGGTCTTCAGGGTCTCCGGCTCGCGCTTCGGCAGGTCGCCGCGCATCGGGAAGTCGGTCTTGGGCAGGAAAACGGTGCTCTTGTAGTCCACGAACTAAGCCTCTTCTAAAGCACGAAATAGCCGCGCCCGAGCGGGCCCGGGGTCGGTCCCTGATACTGCGCCAGGAACTGGCGCGCCTGGTCGCAATCCGCCGCGATCTGCGCCTTCAGCTCAGGGAGGCCGGGGAATTTCAACTCGGGCCGCAGGAACTCCAGCAGCGCCACACGCAGGTGCCGACCATACAGGTCGCCGGAATAGTCGAACAAGTAGACTTCGAACTGGATCTCCTGGCCGCCGACCGTCGGGCGATAGCCCAGGCTGGCAACCCCGTCGATCCAGGCCGGATGATCGGTCTCGTCCACCGCCGCGCGCACCGCGTAGATGCCGAGCTTCGGCAGCAGGTAGTCGCCAAGGGTGATGTTGGCGGTCGGGAAGCCCAGCTTGCGCCCCAGCTTCTGGCCATGCTCGACGCGGCCTGCGATCTCCCAGGCCCGGCCAAGGATGGCGGCGGCCGCCTGCGGACGCCCGGCCTGCAGATGCTCGCGCGCCAGCGTCGAGGAGTGCACGGCGCCCTTGCCATCGACCGCGGCGGAGACCGCATCCACGCCGAACTTGAGCTGCTGCCCCAGCGCCTTCAGGGTTTTCACATCGCCGCTGCGGCCCTTGCCGAAACAGAAATCCTCGCCCGTCACGATATGGGCGGCGCCCAGCGCGTCATGCAGCACGGTCTGCGCGAATTCCAGCGCAGTCATGGAGGCGAGCTGCTGGTCGAACGCAAGGCAGCACACGAAGTCGAGCCCCATGTCGCGATCCTGCCCCAACGCCTGCAGCACGCGCATCTTGATGCGGAACGGCGTCAGGCGGAACGGCGGCTGGTCGGGCCTGAAGAAGGCCCGCGGGTGCGGCTCGAAGGTCAGGATGCCGACGGCGCTGTCGTACGCCTGCGCCAGCTCGAAGGCGCGCGCGATCACCGCCTGGTGGCCCAGATGCACGCCGTCGAAATTGCCGAGCGCGATGGCGGCGCCGCGGCATTCAGGCGTGACCTCGTTGGGGTGGCGGAACAGCCTCATGATCTCAGAACTGCGTCGGCGCCCTTTCAGGCTGCGGGGCGCTTGGGCACCAGGATCTGCGCCTCGCCCTCGATCACCAGAGTATCGCCGACATGGGCGGTGGTTGCGAAGGTGCAACGGCCCTTCTCCTTGTCGAGGGCGGTGATGGTGGCCCGGGCCCGCACGGTGTCGCCGATGCGCACTGGCGCCTTGAACTTCAGCGACTGGCTCAGATAGATGCTGCCCGGTCCCGGCAGCTTGGTGCCAAGTACGGCGGAGATGAAGCTTGCGGTCAGCATGCCGTGGGCGATGCGGCCCTTGAACAGGGTCGGCTTGGCGAACTCCTCGTCCAGGTGCACGGGGTTGGTGTCGCCCGAGATGCCGGCATAGAGCACGATGTCCGCCTCGGTCACCGTCTTGGTGAAAATGGCGGTCATGCCCTCGGACAGCTCGTCGACATACTTCCCGCGCAGTTCTTCGTTGCCCGCCATGGCGTTAACCCATCTGTTGCAGTGCACAAACGGCGGGCACTATAGGGCGCGGGGACCGGCCGGGGCAAGGCGGAGGCTGGAGATGGGCGGGGACCAGACGAAGCCCTCCCGGCTGTGATAGATCGCCTGTCCGCGCCGCAACCGGGGGCCAGCATGACCGCCAAGACCATCATCCGAGGCCGCGCTTGCGCCGTCATCCGGCAAGCGGATCGGCTCCTGCTCAACCGCTTCGGCGGCGACAGCTTCTGGGCCCTGCCGGGCGGCGCGGTCGAGCTGGGCGAGTTCTCGACCGATGCTCTGGTCCGCGAGATGCGGGAGGAGCTGGGTGTCACGGTCGAGCTCGGACGCCTGGTCTGGATGGTCGAGAACCTGTTCGAGTATCGCGGCACCGATTTCACCGAATACGGATTCTACTATGAGGTCGCTTGGCCGCTGCCGGCGCGGCCACTCCTCGAGGGCGAGTTCGTTGGCCAGGAACCGGATCAGTTCTTTCGCTGGGTCAGGAACGAGGACATCGCCGTGCTCGACTTCCGCCCGACGGTGCTGCGTCTGCCGCTGCTGGCGCATGTGAGCGGCGCGAAAAGCGCTGCGCCGCTGCACTTTCTGCACAAGGACAACTAGGTCACCCGGATCGGGCAGATCTCCGGTCTGCAGCGGCGGTCGTCGCACACCCGGCAGGTGACATCGGCTTCGCGCCCCGGCTCGACGCAGCGGTAGAGGATGGCGCGGATCGCCTGTTCCAGAGCCGCGCGCTGCGCCGGGGCGAGGCCGGCGAGCAGATCGTCGGTGACCTGGTTGCGCACTTCGTGCAGTTGCTGCGCGACGCGCTTGCCCGGCTTGCTCAGCGTCAGGCTCTGCGCGCGGGCATCCTTGCGGGCGCGGTCCTTCTCGACCAGCCCGCGCTCAGCCAGCTTGTCGACCACACGCACCGTCGCGGAATGGGTGAGGCCGATGCGCCCCGCCACCAGCTCGATCGAGCAGCCGGGCTCGCCCTCGATCTGCACCAGGGCGGCCGCCGCCATCGGCGAGAGATCCAGCGACGCTTGCCACGCGCCCTCCACCCGGTCCTGGATCAGCACCGCCAAGGCGCCCAGGATGTTGGCAGTGTGGGCGCTGCCGCCCTCAACCGGCACCGTCATCGTTTGGCTCACTTTCCGCTTGACATATATGCAGACTGCATACATATAATAGGACATAGAGGGGCGAAAGTAAAGGCTTATTCGTTAACAGGATGAATGCCATGACTGACTTTACGATCATCGAAGCGCCCTCCAACCTGGGCCTGAAGCCGGACAGCGTGGAGCACCTCGCCGATGCCTTGCTGGATGCCGGCCTGGCGCGGCGGCTGGACGCGCGGCGCCATGCGCGCCTGGCGGTACCGCCCTACGATCCACGGCGCGACTCCGACACCGGAATCCTGAACGCGGCCCGCATCCGCGACTTCTCGGTCATGCTGGCCGACATCGTCGGGCCGGTCGTTGCGCGCGGCGGCTTTCCAGTGGTGCTGGGCGGCGACTGCTCGATCCTGCTTGGCAACCTGCTGGCGCTGCGGCGCAGCGGCAAGCGCCACGGGCTGCTGTTCCTCGACGGTCACGCCGACTTCTATCAGCCAGACGCCTCGCCGACAGGTGAAGCGGCGGACATGGACCTGGCGCTCAGCACCGGCCGCGGCCCCGACGTCCTCACCAACATCGAAGGCCTGCGTCCGCTGGTGCGCGATGCCGACGTCGCCGTGGTCGGTCCACGCGACGCCGAGCAGGCGCACGAACTCGGCAGCCAACCGCTGCCGCCGACGATCTTCGCGCAGGACCTTGACGAGGTTCGCCGCGTCGGCGCCGAAGAGGCGGCGCGCGCCGCGGTCGAGCACCTGAGCCGGCAGACGCCGGACGGCTTCTGGATCCACCTCGACGTCGATGTGCTGGACGATGCGATCATGCCGGCGGTCGGCTATCGCATGCCGGGCGGCCTCTCCTGGCAGGAGTTGGAGACCATCCTCAACGCCGCCATGCGCAGCGGTCTTGCGCGCGGCATCAACATCACGATCTTCGAACCGAAGCACGACACGACCGGAGGCATCGCGCGCGACCTGGTGAACACCTTGACCCGCGGCCTGGTGCGCTCGCCAGATGCACGGCTGGAACTGTGCGCGCAGCGGCAGAGAAGGATGGGGTTGAGATTCTCGATGGCGCGTTACGCCTGACGTGCGCTAGCGCACGAACGGTTGGAGCTTGTCCTTGATGGCGGCTTCCAGCTTCTCGTCCAACTCGCGCACGGCGCTTTCGGTCATCTGGAACCACACTGCTTCGCGCTCGTTCAGAGTCATGTCCTCGGCGACGGTCTGACTGCGGTTGACGGCGGCGGTGACGAAGCCGGTGCTTGCGAGCAGCGGGTTGCCGATTTCCAGTTTCACCTCGATGTGGAGGTCGTAGCGGTCGGACTGCTCGCTCTTGAACACCTGCGTCACGCCGGTCGCGCGCGGCAGCGCGGTCTGGGTGGCCGAGGCATCGACGATGGTATAGGTCGCCATCCCACGCTGCCCCACGGCGCGCAGCACGTCGCGGCCCCAGGCCGCCGCCACGTCCGCCGGCTTCTGCGGGAACAGGTGGTCGACATGCGGCGCGACGCCAGGCGCCTTGTAGGCCTCGACGATCTCGATCTGCGCCACGTCGAGGCGGAGCGGCGGCCGGTCCTGAAACGTCAGCGTCGCATAGCTCTGCCGCATCGGCGGCGTGTCGCAGGCGGCGAGCGCAGCCAGCGCGGGGAGGAGTAGAAAGGTGCGGCGGTTGATCGACATGGACACTCCGTCATCGCCACCCACTCCTACCGTCACCCCGGCCCCAAATGGACGTCCAGTGGGCCGGGGTCCATTGCGCCGCTTGGCGCGAGCCCAACCGTGGACCCCGGGTCAAGCCCGGGGTTGACGATTGAGAGGTGGGAAGAGCGAGCATCAGGGCAGGAATGTCCGACGCCGCGCTTGGTTGCGTCAAGCGCGCTCAGTTCCGCGCCGGCAGGAAGTCTGCGACCGGGAAATCGTAGCGCGCGTTGCAGAACTCGCAGGTCACTTGCAGCGCGCCGTCGATCTGCAACTCGGCCAGTTCCTCCGGCGCCATGGACTTGAGCACGGTCTCCACCCGGCCGCGCGAGCAGCGGCATTTCGCTTCCACGCCCTGCGCCTTCTGCGCGCGCACGCCGTCCTCGTGGAACAGGCGGTAGAGCACGTCGGTCGCCGGGATCTCGCGGTCCAGCAGCTCGCGGTCGGTGCAGCTCGCCATCAGCACAAAGGCGCGGCGCCAAGCGTCGTCGGCGATCTCCTCGGCCATCTCGGTCACGTTCTCCTGCGGCAGGCGCTGCAGCATGATGGCGCCGGCGCGCCAGCCGTCGGCCGTCTTGGCGGCGGCGATCTTGAAGCCGGCCTGCAGCTGCTCCGACTGGCGGAAGTAGTGGTGCACGCAGTCGCTCAGCGTCGCGCCGTCCATCTCGACGATGCCCTGGTAGCGGTCGGTGTGCTGGCCCTGGTCGACGGTGAAGGCGAGATAGCCCTTGCCGTGCAACCGCGGCAACGACGCCTGCTCAGCCGGAATCGCCGCGACCTTATCCGCGTCGAACTGGGCATAGCCGCGCATCGCGCCTTCGCTGGTGATGTCGACCACCATCAGCTTGATCGGCCCGTCGCCCTTGGTCTGCAGGGTGAAGACGCCCTCGTATTTGAGGGCGGCCGCGAGCACCGCCGACAGCACCATCATCTCGGCCAGCAGCTTGGCGACGCTGTCCGGATAGGCGTGCTGGGTGATGATGCGATCGACCACGTCGCTGAGCCGCACCAGGCGACCGCGCACGCCGTGTCCTTCGATCGAGAATGGCTGGATGAAATCGCGTCGCTCGCCCGCCGGCAATCCTGTGCGCATGGTGTCGATACTCAATCTCTCTATGCTCTGGTTCGCCCAGCGCGCTCCAGCTCGCAATATCGAGCATGCAGCGCCCCCACCCTACCCTCCCCCGGCTCGGGGGAGGGAATTCTCCAGTGCTCCCTCCCCCAAGATGGGGGAGGGTTGGGGTGGGGGTTGATGGGCGACGGTTCCAAGTCCCTTAGATAGGAAGCCGCCCGCCTCAAATCAAACCGAGGCACCAGAGCAAAATGCCCTGCTGGGCGTGCAGGCGGTTCTCCGCTTCGTCCCATACGACCGAGGCGGGGCCGTCGATCACGCTGGCGGTCATCTCCTCGCCGCGGTGGGCGGGCAGGCAGTGCATGAAAACGGCGCCGGGCTTGGCGGCGGACATCAGGCGGTCGTCGACCTGGAACGCGCGCAGCATGTTGTGGCGGTCCGAGGTGTCGGCATCGCCCATCGAGACCCAGGTGTCGGTGACGACGCAATCCGCGCCTGCCACCGCCTCGATCGGGTCGGTGACGATGCGCACCTTGGCGCCGCGCGCTTGCGCCCAGTCCACCACGTCCTTGGGCGGCAGCAGGATCTCCGGGCACGCGACGTTCAGCTCGAACCCGAACATCGCTGCGGCGTGGATCCACGAGGTCGCCATGTTGTTGCCGTCGCCCGACCAGGTGATACGCTTGCCCTTGATGGCGCCGCGATGCTCCTCGAAGGTCATGACGTCGGCCATCAGCTGGCACGGATGGGTGCGGTCGGTGAGGCCGTTGATGACCGGCACCGACGAATGCTCCGCCAGCTCGTGCAGCTTCTGCTCCCTGGTGGTGCGCACCATGATGCAGTGGACGTAGCGGGAGAGCACGCGCGCGGTGTCGGCCACCGTCTCGCCGCGGCCGAGCTGCGAGGATTCGCGCTCCAGCACCACGGTGTCGCCGCCGAGCCGCTTCATGCCGAGCTCGAACGACACGCGGGTGCGGGTCGACGGCTTCTCGAAGATCATCGCCAGCGACTTGCCGTCGAGCGGCTTGGACTTGACGAACGGATGGGTGCCGGCCTTCAGCGCACGCGAGACGTCGATGATCTTGCGCAGATCGTCCTTGGAGAGCCGGTCAAGATCGAGGAAGTGCCTGAGTCCGGGTTTCAGGGATCTTGCAGTGTTGGGCATGGCTTTCAATTCGCTTTGCGCAGGTGCTGGGCGGAATACGCTTCACTCCGTCACCCCAAGGCTTGGCCTTGGGGTCCACGAGTTTGCTTGCAACAGCCCGGTCCTCCCCATCGGAAACTCGTGGATGCCAAGGCCAAGCCTTGGCATGACGAGGCGGGAGGAGCGGAGCATTCCGGTCAGTTACCTGCCTTGGTTTCTGTCGCGGCCTTGTCGAGCATGTCGAGGGCCTGGTCGATTTCCGAATCCGAGATGATGAGGGGTGGCAGCAGCCGCACGACATTGTCGCCGGCGCCCACCGTCAGCAGGCCGCATCGTCGGAGGCGCTCGACCATCTCGGTGTTGGGCGCAACGCACTTGAGGCCGAGCATGAGCCCCTTGCCCCGGAAGTCCACGAACACGTCCGGGTGCTTGTCCACCAGCTGCGCGACGCCCTTGGCCAGGCGCTCGCCCTTCTTCACCACGCCGGGCAGGAAGCCGGGCTCCAGGATGATGTCGAGCACGGCATTGCCCACCGCCATGGCGAGCGGGTTGCCGCCGAAGGTGGTGCCGTGGCTGCCGTGGCCGAAGGCGGCCGCGACCTTGCCGGTCGCCAGGCACGCGCCCAAAGGAAAACCGCCGCCGATGCCCTTGGCGGTCGCCACGATGTCGGGCGTGACGCCGGACCATTCGTGCGCGAACAGCTTGCCGGTGCGGCCCATGCCGGACTGCACCTCGTCGAAGAACAGCAGCAGGCCGAACTCGTCGCACACCGCGCGCAGGCCCCTGAGATACTCGACCGAGGCGGCGCGCATGCCGCCCTCGCCCTGCACCGGCTCCACCAGGATGGCGGCGGTCTCCGGCCCGATCTTGGCGCGCAGCTCGTTCAGGTTCTCGAACGGCACGTGGTCGAAGCCTTCGACGTAGGGCGCGTAGCCCTTCAGGTATTTCGCGTTGCCGGCGGCGGCGAGGCCGGCCAGCGTGCGACCGTGGAACGAGCCCTCGCAGGCGATGACGCGGTAGCGCCCGGGATCGCCGAAATCGTCGTGATACTTGCGCACCAACTTGAGGCCGCACTCGATCGCCTCGACGCCGGAATTGCCGAAGAACACCTGGCCGCCGGTCGCTCCGGCGAAGGACGCGGCCGCCAGCCGCTCCGCCAGCGTCTCCTGCCCCGGCACGCGATAGAGGTTGGAGGTGTGCCAGATCCTGGAGGCCTGCTCGTTCAGCGCCTTGACCAGGTGCGGATGGCAATGCCCGAGCGCGGTGACCGCGATCCCGCTCGCGAAATCGAGGAAGCGCCGCCCATCGACCGCGATCAGCCACGCCCCCTCGCCGCGCGAAAACGCCAACTCGGAGCGCGCATAGGTGTTCATCAGCGCAGGCGAACCCGCGCCACCAAGCGGTGCGCCCGTGGCGGGTGCGTCAGCGCCGGGAGCGGCAGGAGCATTCATCGCAAGGCACTCCTCAAAAGCAATTCAGCGGGCCAGATGGCCCGCCGCGAACGAACTCGGAACGCAGGAAAGAAGGGGAGACTATTGGGGGAGCAGTGACGGGGAGTCAAGGCGAGCAGGCCCGGGAGCAATCTTTGATCGCTTTAGAACAATGTCTATGCTATCAAAAATGCGCCCAGTAATGTCGTCGGTGCGCTCGGCATTATGAACCAGGATTCCAAAGACGTTGGTGACTACTTGAGAGCGGGATTGCGTCGCCGCGGTTGGGAATGCGCGCACCTCAGCGCGACGAGAACTCCTATCTGACGTTTTGCACAATCCCTTCAATCACCTTATTGATCTCATCGTGCGCATGGCCGTACCACGACCCATGCCCCATCCCCTCCAGCAGATGGAACCTGGCGCCGGGTATCAGCCGCGCGAGTTCTTCGCCGTCCTGGGGCGGGGCTTCGACGTCTTCGGCGAAGGCGATGACGTGGACCGGCACCTTCACGCCGGGGAGCGCTGCGCGCTGGTCGAAGCGGAGCGAGGCGTCCCATTGCGGCACCAGGCTCTCCTCGTTGTCGCCGTCCTCGATCCATTCGAGCAGCAGCGCCTTCAGCTTCGGCCACAGCACGCGGTCGCCGAGCGCGCGCGCCGGGTAGAGCATCGCGGCGTAGTGCGTGACGCCCATCATGCCGTCCAGCTTGCCGCCGCGCCGGCGGAACTCGATCTCCGCCTCCTGGTAGTCCCAGCCCCAGCCGGTGCTCCACGCCCCGGTGCCCATCACGATCGCGCACCGAACCAGGTCGGGCCGGTCGATGCAGAGCTGCTGCACGATGGCGGAGCCGAGGGAGGAGCCGATGAAGATGGCAGGGCCGTTGCCCTTTGCCTCGCTCAGCTCGGCGAGGTCGCGCGCGAAGCTCTCGATCGGCCAGGGCATGGCAGCGCGGCAGGTGGTGCCGCCGATGCCGCGGTTGTCGTAGACGAGATTGCGGAAGCGCTGCTTGAAGTGCGGGGTCTGGAAGCGTTGCCAGTCGCGCCCGCGCGCGCCGCCGCCACCGACCCAGACCAGCTGCGGCCCGTCCACCGGGCCCTCCTGCTCGAACCAGATCTCGGACTGGGTGCCCTGGAAATGCGGCATGGCGATGATCCCTCAACGCAAGTGATGGCACCTTGCTAGCGCCAAGGAGCTATATACAGCTTGCCAAGGGCCGCCATGCGGGTGACGGATTGCGACGAGGGACTAGCCCCTCTCCAGCAGGTCCCGAAGCGGCGCGGGCAGCTCCGCGTGTGCGGCCTGGCGATGGGGCGCCAGCATCCGCTCCACTTCCCCGCCATGCGCGGCGATGTCGCGCTCCGCTTGATCGGCCAGCTGGGCGAGGTGGATCGACAGCGGCGTCAGCATGCGTGCCATGATCTCCAGCTTCTCCGCCACCTGGCCGTGTTTGTTGACGTCGGTGGTGTTCGGCAGCGGCCGACCGGTGCTGAGCCAGGCGGCATGGCCGTGCGACAGCAGCAGGAACACCGGCTGCTGCAGATAGTCGATCAGGCGCCGGACGATGTCGTCGAGCCCGTCGAGGTCGACCGAGAGCGCGCTCTCCGGCAGGGCCGTCCGCAGCCGCGCCGCGGCGGCGATGGCGTCCGTCACGCACTCGCGCGCCAACTCGGAGACGCCGAGCGACAGCAGCGAAGGCTCCCGACCGGTCCAATTGTCGAGCTGGGTGACGAACTCCGCGGCCGCCGCCGGCCGGCACCTGCGCGCACCCCGTTCCATGACGGCGATCGCTTCGCCGGCGAGACGATGCCATTCCCGCAACCGCGGCAGAAGATCAGTCAGATAAAGGTGCCGGAGCGCCTGCTGCGCGCTCCACGGCGGAACGGCGGCGTCCGCCAGCAGCAGCTCTGCCGTGCGCTCGACCAGCCAGGCTCGGACCGCGTCGGCGGTCGGCGCATGCAACGCCTGCAGCGCAGCCTGCGCGGCCACATACTCCGCTTCGGGCGCGGTCTCGGTGACGGCGTCCACCAGGCGCGCCGCTAGGCCGGCCGCGCGGCGCATGTCTTTGTCGTGCGCGACGGCCTGCTCGGCGGCGTTCAGGCGCACGCGGGCGGAGCTCCACGCATCGGCGAGCACATCCAGGCGGGCGGCAAGTGCCGCCGCCGCATCGCCGTCCTGTTCCGCTGACTTGTCCAACCGTCCCCGCCGCGACTGCCCCGTCCAGGATTGTCGCGCAGGTCCGAGCGCAGGTTCAAGGTCCAGCGGGATGCGCCAGGCCTTCGCGCCGCCCAAGAGCCGCGACCGCGATGCCGTGCGCGGCGCGCCGCCTCACCGGCAGGAAATCTTGATCGGGCGCTCGATCAGATGTGGCTGCAGGATATTCTGCTTGGGTTTGTACACCGGCTCGTCCGGTTTGCCGGGGCCGGCGTTGGGGTTGGGCTCCCACTGGTCGCGCGTCGGCGAGCGGTCGATGCCGATCGGATAGATCGTCAGGCTGTCCGGCGTCAGCTTCATGCGCAGGAACTGCCGGTAGCTGTCGAGCCGCATCGCACTGAAGGCATCGTTGGCGTGCATGCCGAACAGGCCGCAGGTGACCATGAGATAGAGCCCCCAGACCGCGCCGCCCGCAAACCCGCCGATCAGCACCAGCTCGAACAGCGTGGCCCACCATGACAAATAGCCGCCGGGCGCGATGCCCAGCAGATGGAAGTTGAGCGGCACCGACAGGCCGATGACCGCCAGGATGATCAGCAGGTGCACCGCGCCATGCAGCAGGCCGATCGCCCAGCGCCCGCCGGAATACTTCCAGAAGATCGCGCCGAACAGAACGGCCACGACCGTGAAGATCGGACTGGTCGCGACCCCGCATACGATCGAGCCGGCCCATGAACACAGGTCGAAGGTTGCCGCGGTCGCATAGGGCGACTCCTTGATCACGTCGTCGCGCCACATGGTCAGGAAGATCGACGCGATCCAGTAGAGGCCGCCGAGGGTCAGGCAGAATTCCCAGTTCTTGAAGATGAAGCCGAAGTTCTTCAGCAGCAGCCCGCGGCTGACCTCGCGCGACGGATAGCACGCCGGAGCAGCGCTCGGCTTGGCGGGGTTTTCGGGATCTGTGTTCAGCGAGAATTTGCGCTCTTCGCCCTGCCAGGTCGCCGTGAAGTCGTCCCTCAGGGTGTGGGTCGGGTGCAGGAATGCGCCGCCACCGCCCGCCGTGATGAACTGCACGCCACCCTCGCCGCTGGCATAGCGGCTGTAGTGATGGATGTCGCCCGACAGCACCGCGCGGACGCGCGCGCCCTTGCCCTGGGACTGAATGATGCCGGCGATGTAGTCCAGGCTCTTCTTGCCGGGCGGTTCCTTGACCGACTCGTCGATATGAAGCCAGCACGGCACGCCGGTGCAGATGATGACGTTGTCGTCGGAGCGCATGGATTGCGCGACCTTCGCGAAATAGTCGGCCTGGGGCGTGTCGATGTCCTCGCTCAGCTGGATATCGATCCCCCACACCCACCAGCGGTCGGTCAGCCGGCGCGCGAAATAGCTGCGGTTCTGGGTGGCGCGCCAGCTGCCGACCGCAGTCGCCCGGCCGCGGCAGAACAGCGCCAGGAACAGGACCAGCCCGTCATACCAATCGTGATTGCCGGGAATGAGGAACAGCCAGGGATGCTCGGCGCCCGGCTCCCGCGAATTGGGAAAGGCCATGGCATAGGGATCGCGAAACCGGCGCTTGTACTCCTCGCGCGTGGCGGTCGGATAGACCTGGTCGCCGCCCATCACCAGGACCCGGCCGCGCGGCAGGTCATCCGCCAGCAGCTTGCGCTGCGCGAGCAGATAGGCGATGGCGTACGTGGAATCGAAGCCGTCTCCGAGGTCGGCCACGAAATCCACCCACACCGATCCGTCCGCGTCCTGGACCTCTTTCGAAATGTCGCACGCCTGGAGGCCCTTGTCGTCGAGCTGGCCGCCCAGGGCGGCTTGAATCAAGCGGCGATCGGCGTATTGCCCGAACAGGGCGGAGGCGACGGCCTGCCGCGCGGTATCGAGCAGGAGAGACGGCTTGAACCAGCGCACCATCCTGGGAAACGAACGCAGGTCGTCCAGCGGATTTCCCATATCGCCCCCTGTGCCGCGCAACTGCACGCGCTACGTATTGCTCGCGGCGCGAGGGCAATTCTTGGGCCAATCAAACGAGGCTTGCAAGCTTGGCCAGCTCCGGCCTCAAGCTGTCGCACGATCCGCCGCTCCGCCCAGCAGCTTCACATTCAGCTGCCCACCGCTGAACAGCATGTCGTCGAGCGCTTCGGCGAAGTCGGCTGCGGTTGGCTCCGTCACCTTCTTGGCGCCGGCGCGCGCGATCGCCGCTTGCGCGGTGCGGCGCATCAGCTCCTTGATGAAGGCCGCGCTGACACCGTCGGTGCGCTTCACCGCTTCCGCCACCAGCGCGTCGGCAAGCTTCAGGCTGTTGCCGTAGAGGCGGACCAGCCTGTCGCGGCTGGGCGCGTCGGGAACCGGTACCTCGATCGCCTGGTCGATGCGGCCCGGGCGGTTGGCGAGGGCGGCCTCCAGGTCCTGCGGACGGTTGGTGGTGAGGATGAAGAGGATGTCGCTGTTCTCCTTGAGGCCGTCCATCTCGTTGAGCAGCGAATTCAGCAGCGACTCATCGCACGCGCTGCGCCGGTCGTCGCGCGAGCGCGCGATCAGGTCGACATCCTCGATCACCACCATGGACGGCTGCAGCAGGCGCGCAAGGCTCATGTAGTGCGGGAGCAGGCCGACCTGCTCGGCGGTGATGAGGAGTGTGGTCGTGCCCGGCAGGTTGCCCGCGAGATAGCGGATGGTGTGGGTCTTGCCGGTGCCGGGCGGGCCGTAGAGCAGGATGCCGCGCTTGGTCTGGAAACCGAGGCTGCGCAGGGCTCCACGCGATTTCATGAAATCGAGCACGCAGTGATCGAGCAGCTTTTTCGTCGGCGCCGGGAGGATGACCTCCGACGGATCGACGCGCTTCATGCGATGGACCCGGATGGCGCCGACCCGGCCGTCGTAGAGATCGTGCTTCTCAAGCGAGAGCACCTTGCCGCGGTACGCACGCGCCTGCGCGACGGCGTCGCTGAACGGCCGCAGGCACTGGCTGGCGAAGTCCTGACCGTCGGGATGGTCGCGCGGCACCGCGATTTCCACCCGCACGACCTTGTCCTCGGTCGGGTCGTTGCCGGCGCTGACGAAGATCGCATGGGGCAGCGGCGCGTGCCGCAGGATGAAGGCGTTCATCGCACAGCGCACCGGCTCATCCTCTCCGACATCGACCTCGGCATAGGAGAGCGAGCCGACTTCGACGCGGTCCCGATCTCCGCGGTTCATCAGGAGCGTCATGGTCAGAGTCTCGGAGCGGTAGCGCGGGATGGCGCCGACGCAATAATCGGCGCCCGCCATCAGCGCCTCGAGCGGGATCTGCAAGTCGGCGCGCATGTGCGCGGGGAAGTGGCGCGACCAGATCTCGAGACCCTGCGCCGGGATCGATTTGAACACGGCACCAAACAGATCATTGGCGTGGAGAGGCGGCACTGACTGCGGCTTCCGCTTCTTCCTTTTCTTGGGCTGGGGTGGCCGCCTGCTCACCTTGGCGGCCGGCTTCTTCAGCGGCTTCTTGTTGGACAATCCGGCGATGCGGCGCATGGCGGCCCTCCCTCTTCCCAGACGAAGCGAAGGCGCTATTTAGAACAAAGATCGAACGAGTGTCAACGGTGGGTTGTGGCACACTCAACCATAGGGTGCTTCCCCGACGCTACCCGCGAGTTCAAGAAAATTGAACCCGGGAGTTCGTTCATCTGGGGTTCATCTTATTGATCTGAAACGATGAATCGCGATCACGAAAATGCGAGGTAACACCCTCGTCACGAGGGAAATCGCGCGAGCTCGCGTTACATCGTCGGCGGGACGAGCGGCCTGGTGCCGTTCGAGGGACGCCAATAGGAGATCGGACAATGACAACGAAGCATCCGCGCAAAACCAGTCTGGGAAAGCTGGCGGCCGGAGCTCTGGTCGCGGTCGGCATGGTGGTGGCGGCGGGATCGTCGGCCATGGCGGACAGCTGGAAGCACAACAACGGCCATGGCAACGGCCACTGGAATGGCCACGGCAACGGCCACGGCAACAAGCACTGGAAGCAGAGCCACTACCAGTACGACCACGGCCATGGCGGCTACTACTACCAGCCGCGCCGGCCAAAGGTGGTGTACGTGCAGCCGCAGCCGGTCTATGTGGCGCCCCCGCCGGTCTATTACTACCAGCCGGCCCCGGTCTATCGCCGCCCCGAGATCAACATCGTGTTTCCGCTCGACTTCGACTGACATCCCCCCAGTAGGTTGAAGGCTGGCGTCAGATTCGAAGGCTGCGAGGGGGCGAGACCGCAGGGCCTCGCCCCTTTTTTCGCGCCTGTGGTGCAGGTCACATTTTTTAGGATTTTAACCATTACGTCCGATCGCATTTGAGCGATATTTGAGCCATCAGCGATGGCAACAATCGCGAGAGGACAGACAGCCATGAAACTCGAAGCTCTTCGGCCGCTCGCCGCTCTGTTCGTGGCGCTCGGCTTTGTGCTCACCCTCGACGCCGCGCCGGCCAGCGCGCAGAGCGCCGAGCAGATCCCCTGGTACATGCCGCAGCCGTGGGTCTATCCGCCGCAGACCGGCCCGAAGATCCGCAAGCTGCCGGGATACTACGGCCACACCTATCGCAACCGCTCCTATGGCGGCTTCAGCAACTACTGCTACGGCGATTGCGGCTACCGCGCGCGGGGCACCATCAGCACCGGCGGCGGCGTGATCCTGAGGCGGCCGACGGTGGTGTCGTATTACGACAACGACTACATGGTCGTGCCGCGCACGCTCTACGAGGCACCGCAGCCGGTCGTTCAGCGCAAGGCCCCGGTCGCGGCAGCCGTGGTGCCGACCAACCAGCTGAGGGGCTATAAGCCGAAGCCGAAGGTCACCATGCAGAACGGCGTGCGCGTCATCCAGCTGACGCCGCTGACCAGCAAGAGCTACTGAGCGGCCCGCTCGCCGCACTTTGTGCTCACTGCAATTTGTATGGGCGCGGCGTTGTCATTTGCATCGCCGCGCCGCCGTTTGCCGTATAATGGTGGTCTCTGCGCCGTCGACCGGAACCGATAGAAGGACGGCAACCATGTTGGCACAGCTTCCGCATTCGAAGGCCGCGCGGCTGCTCGCCGCGCTGGCGCTGATGCTTGGCCTCGGCCTCGCTGGCGGCGCATCCAAGCCGGCCAGCGCCGATGCCAGCCAATGGCAGCGGCCACAGTCCAGTTGGAACCAGGGCAGTGGCTGGAACCGGCAGTGGCACAACAGCCAGTCGCATCATCGCAACCAGTTCAACAACCGCTCGCAGATCATCATCGGCGGCGGATCGGGCATCGTCTTCACCAGCCCGGGATTCGTGGTGGGCAATTCCGGCTTTATCGTGCGCCAGCCCGGCTTCATCGTCGGGCAGCCGGCCTTCGTGGTGCGGCAGCCGAACTTCATCTTCGAGCGGCCGTCATTCGCGAAGAAGCAGTGGCAGTTCATCAAGCGCCATCCCTCGCTGCGCGTCGGGCAGCCGTGGTGGCACAAGAACTGGAGCCATAAGCGCTGGAAGCACAAGCGCCACCAGATGCACAACGGCATGAACTGAAGGCGCCGCAGTTCAGCTCTTCAGCCGGTATCCAGTGCGCAGCCAGTAGTGAACCCAGGCGAACAGCCCGGCATTGACCGCGAGTGCCACCCCGACCGACAGGCGGAGGTCGGCCGCGGCTTCGCCGATCGCACCGTAGCGGAAACCGTCGATCAGATAGAAGATCGGGTTGAAGGCGATCAGGGTCTGCGCGGTCTCCGGCATCGAGGCGACCGGCGCGAACACGCCGCTGAGGAACGCCAGCGGCAGCAGCACGAAGGTGTGCAGCGCGGTATACTGGTCCCACTTGGCCGCCCAGATGCCGAGCAAGGTGCCGATCAGGCCGTGCATCATGCCGGTCGCAAGGGCGAAGAACAGCAGCGCGCCGGGATGCGCCACCCTGGCCGGCACGAACAGCAGGGTCATCAGCGCCACCGCGACCCCAACCGCCATGCCGCCGATGGTCGAGCTGAGCGCGAAGCAGGCGGCCTTTTCCGTCGGCGTCAGGGGCGCCATCAGCCAGTCGAAATGGGTGCGCTCGTGCTTGTCGAAGATGAGGTTGGCGCCGGAGACTTCGAACGCTCGCTCGGCGATCGCGAAGCTGATGAGGCCGGGCGCGATGAAGGTGACGATAGCCTCGGGGTCGAGCTTGGTCAGCGAGGACGAGGCGATCACGAACAGCAGCAGATAGAGCGCATTCGAGATCACCGGCCCAAGAATGGTGTAGTGCAGGTCGGAGAAGCCGTTCTTGAACTGCCGGCGCAGCAGGCTCCAGCAGCCGATCCAGTTGACCGGGCCGAAACGGCGCGCCTGCAGGGCGCCAATCGCATGGGGTGCTGCCCTGCTCATGCCTTCAGGTGATAGCCGGTGGCGAACAGGCGGTGGGTCAGCCACAGCAGGACCGCGTTGGCGCCGAGCAGCACCAGGATCCCGGCGGTGAGCGACCCGTCGGCATGGCCGATGAAGCCGTAGCGGAAGCCGTCGATCATGTAGAACAGCGGATTGGCGTGGGCGACGCCCTGCCAGAACGGCGGCAGCCGCTCGGCCGAATAGAAGGTGCCGGACAGGAACGCCGCCGGCGTCACGACAAAGTTGGTGATCGCAGCCATGTGGTCGAACTTCTCCGCCCACACGCCCGCCAGGACCCCGACCAGCGACATCAGCAGGCTCGCCATCACGGCATGGAACAGGATGAAGCCGGGATGCGCGATGCTGACCGGCACGAACGGCCCCATCGCGACCCAGGTCGCGACCCCGACCACCAGGCCGCGGGTCAGCCCGCCGCCCACCAGGCCGATGGTGCGCTCCAGCGGCGTCAAGGGCGGCATCAGCAGGTCGACGATGTTGCCCTGGATCTTGGAAATGAGGATCGAGGACGAGGTGTTGGCGAAAGCGTTCTGGGTGATCGCCATCATGATGAGGCCTGGCGCCAGGAACGCCATGTAGGGCTCGCCCGCCACCGTATCGACCGCATGGCCGAGGGCCAGCACGAACACCGCCAGGAACAGCAGCGTCGTCACCATCGGCGCCAGGATGGTCTGGGTCGCCACCGACATGAAGCGGCGCACCTCTTTCATGTACAGCGTCTGCAGCCCGACCCAGTTGACGGTGCGGTAGTGGCGCGGAGCGAGAGTCTGCGGGAGAACGCGCGGCGTGGACATGGCGCGCAAGCTAGACGTGGGGCAGAGCGAGCGCAAGCCGTCCTAACCACTCGTTCGTCATGGCAAGGCGTGACCTTGCCATCCACGCTTTGACATGACGGAGTATGTTGATGATCCCGTGGGCCTGCACCCCACCTTGGCATCTCACTCAGATTCTGGCACCATGTGGGCATGGGCCATCTGCGACCCCCGCGTCGACTCGCGCCCGCCGATCTCAAGGGCGCCGCTCTCGACTATCTCGACCGCTTCGCCGCTCCGCGTGCGCGCCTGCGCCAGGTGATGCTGCGCAAGATCCGCAATTCGGTGCGGCACCATGGCGACGATCCGGCGCCGCTGATCGCCGCGCTCGACGAGACCCTGCAGTGGCTGGAGGCGAGCGGCTTCCTGAGCGACCGGGCCTATGCCGAGGCGCGGGCACGCAGCCTCTCGGCGCGCGGCACCTCGCGCGCCCACATCATCGCCAAGCTGTCCGCCAAGGGCGTCGAGTCGGAGACCGCGCGCGCCGCGGTCGATGGCCTGTCGATGGAATACGAGGAGCCGGAGCTCGAAGCCGCGCGGCGCTATGCGCGGCGGCGGCGCCTCGGCCCCTATCGCAGCGAAGACGACGCGCGCGCCGAATGCCGTGACAAAGACCTCGCCGCCATGGCCCGCGCCGGCTTCGCCGGCCGCGTCGCGCGCCAGATCATCGACGCGGAGCGCGAGGCCTAGCCTTTCCTGCCGAAAGCCGCATACAGACAGTGCGTCACCGGCAGCGGCTGCTGCGGAAATTCTCGCGCCATCATGCCGGCAAGCTCTTCATCGAACGCTTTCACCTGCTCCGGCGCGAGGCTGCCGGAGACACCGGCGGAGGCGCGCATGCGGCCGCGCCAGCCTTCGTGCGTGTAGGGAATCTCGAAATCGACCGAGAAGCTCTCGATCGATTGGAAGCCGGCGGCGCGCAGATCGCGGACCGCGACGGGTGTCATGCCGTCCAGCCCGCCGAACGGCCACTTGGGATTATGCTGCTGCACGATCGCCTCGGTGCGCGCGACCACGTTGTCGCCCAGCGGAAACCAATTCTGCGCGCAGATCAGCAGCCAGCCGCCGGGCTTGAGCAGCCGCAGCGCCTCGGCACTCGCCTTGGGCCGGTCGAACCAGTGCCAGCAGCAGGCCGCCGTCACAAGGTCGAAGTTCTCTGCAGGCAGGCCGGTCGCCTCGGCCTGGCCGACGATGTAGTCGATCGAAAGACCCTGCGCCGCGTCCAGCGCCTTCGCCGCAGTCATCATGTCGGGCGCAATGTCGATCCCGGTGACTCCGAGGCCGCGCTGCGCCAGACCCCGCGCCAGATAGCCGGTGCCGGTGGCGAGGTCGAGCGCGCGCATCCCCGGTCGCGCCAGGCCGCGGCGCATCAGCCGCTCGAACAGCCAGTCGGGATAGCCGGCGCGATGGCGCGCATAGTCATCGGCGGTCTTGCCAAAATCGGCGGTGAATTTGCCGTTGCCCATGCGTCCTTGTAGCCGCTGGACAATCCAGCGCCAAGCCGCCACCTTGACGACATGACGCACGGGGGCATCACGGACAACGACGAGGCCGAACTGATCGTGGTCGGCGGCGGGCTGGTCGGCCTGACGCTTGCCATCGCCTGCGCCGAGGGCGGGATCCGCACCATCGTGGTGGAGGCCGAGTCCGCAGAAGCGCTCACCGGCCGCGGCTATGACGGGCGCTCTGCCGCCGTCGCCTATGGCTCGCAGCAGGTGCTGACCGCGATCGGCGCGTGGGACCGCCTGGCGCCGGATGCGCAACCGATCGTCGACATCCGCGTGACCGACGGCGGCTGGCACATAAAGGGCGAGAGCCACGGCCATGTGCACTACAGCCATCTCGACCTGCTCGACCGCAAGCCGACGCCGCTGCCGCCCGACACCGAGCCGACCACCATCATCGCCTGCGAACCGGACCAGCCGGCGGCGCCCTTCGGCTACATCATCGAGAATCGCCTGACCCGCATTGCGCTGCTCGAGCGGGTCAAGACCTGCGCGAACCTCACCCACCTGGCGCCGCACGTTGTGACCGCCCTCGACCTCGCGAGCGACGCGGCGCGCGTGACGCTGGAGGATGGCAGCGTGCTGACGGCACAGCTGGTGGTCGCCGCCGACGGCAAGCAATCGGCGCTGCGCCGCATGGCCGGCATCGCAGCGCGCGAGTTCGGCTATAGCCAGACCGCCATCGTCTGCACCGTGACGCACGAGCAGCCGCATCATGGCGTCGCGCACGAACATTTCCTGCCCGCCGGACCGTTCGCCATGCTGCCGATGACCGACGAGACGCGCGCCGACGGGACCGTGCGGCATCGCTCCTCGATCGTGTGGTCGGAGGATCCGCGCCTGGTGCCGATGCTGCTGAAGCTCGACGACGACGCGTTCGGCAAGGAGATCGAGCGGCGATTCGGATCGAGCCTCGGCCGGGTGCGGCCGCTCGGCCCGCGCTTCTCCTATCCGCTCACCATGGTGCTCGCCGACACCTATGTGCGGCCGCGCTTCGCGCTGACCGGCGATGCCGCGCACGGCATCCACCCGATCGCGGGCCAAGGTTTCAATCTCGGCGTGCGCGACGTCGCGGCGCTGGCCGAGGTCTTGGTCGATGCCGCGCGCGCCGGGCTCGACCTCGGCGCCATGGAGGTGCTGGACCGCTATGCACGGTGGCGGCGGTTCGACAACCTCATGCTCTCCACTTTCATGGACGGCCTGACGCGGCTGTTCTCCAACGACTTCGCGCCGCTGCGCATGGCGCGCGATCTCGGCTTCGCGATCTTCAACCGCACCATGCCGCTGAAGCGCATCGCCATGCGCCACGCCATGGGCATCGTCGGCAAGCTGCCGCGTTTGGTGCAGGGGCGGCCGCTCTGACCCTCCACGTCGCCGTGGTGGGCGGCTATGGCGCCTTCGGCAGCCGGATCTGCCGCCTGCTGACGCGCATGGACAACGTCGCGATCCTGATCGTCGGGCGCGATGCCAGGCAGGCGGAAGCACTGGCGCAAGAGCTGAAAGCCAATCATGCGGCGCTCGACATCGCCAGGGACGCCGATCTCGCCGCCTTGATGGCGCGCCGGCCGGATGTCGTCGTCAACACCGTCGGCCCGTTCCAGGGCGCCGACTATCGCGTGGCCGAGGCGTGCATCGAGGCCGGCATCCATTACATCGACCTCTCCGACTCGCATCAGTTCGTGACCGGCATCGCGCAGCTCGACGGCGCCGCGCGCGCCAAGGGTGTCGCCGTCATCACCGGCGCCAGCACCGTGCCGGCGCTCTCAGGCGCTGTGGTGGCTGAGGCGGAGCTGGCGCCCACCTTCGTGCGCATCGGCATCAGCCCAGGCAATCGCGCGCCCAGGGGTTCGAGCCTGGTGCAGGCAATCGTCGGCCAGGCCGGGAAGCCCCTGCCGGCATTGCGCGCCGGCCGCTGGACGACGGTGCCGGGCTGGGGCGAGATGCATCGCCGCCGCATTCGCATCGATCGCGAGCGCGGCCTCGGCAAGCGCTGGCTGTCCGCTTGCGACGCGCCCGACCTCGTGCTGCTGCCGCAGTTGTATCCGACGTTGAAGGCGGTCGAGTTCTATGCCGGCCTCGAGCTGTCCATCCTGCATGTCGGGCTGTGGCTGCTGTCCTGGCCGGTGAAGCGCGGCTGGCTCAAGAGCCTGCTGCCGTTGCGCCGCCCGCTGCACTGGATCGGCGACCAGCTGCACCCGCTGGGCAGCGACCGCGGCGGAATGCTGGTGGATGTCGAAGGCATCAACGCCGACGGCCGGCAAATGTCCTATCGCTGGCGCCTGGTCGCGGAAAAGGGACAGGGGCCGTTCGTGCCGGCGGCGCCGGCGGCGGCGCTGGTGGCGCGGCTGGCGCACGGCGAACGCCTGCCAGCGGGCGCCTATCCGTGCCTCGGCATTCTCGATCTCGATGAGATCCTCGCTCAGGTCGCGCATCTGCCGGTCTTCACCCTTGGCCGCGCCAAGGATCGCAGCGACCTGTTCGCGCTCGCCATGCACCGCGACTTCAGCCGCCTGCCGGAGCCGATCCGCATCATCCACAGCCGCCAGCAGTGCGCCTCCGCCAGCGGGCGTTGCGATGTCGACCGCGGCAGCAATCCGCTCGCGCTGCTGATCCGCGCCCTGTTCCGCATGCCGCGTGCCGGGCGCGACCTGCCGGTGACCGTGCGCTTCACCGCACGCGGCGGCACCGAGCATTGGGAGCGCGATTTCGCCGGCCGCATCATGCGCTCGCGCCTCGGCCGCGCGCGCATCCCGGGCGAGATCACCGAGCGGTTCGGCGCCTTCGCCTTCACCATCCGCCTGCGCTGGGACGGCACGCGGCTGCATTACCAGATCGTCAAGGGCAAGCTGTTCGGCATCCGCCTGCCGCGCGCGCTGCTGCCGCGGGTGGTGGCGTTCGAGCAGGTGGAGGAGGACCGGTTCTGGTTCGATGTCAGCCTGACCGCGCCGCTGGTCGGGCTGCTCGCGCACTATCGCGGATGGCTGCAGCCGGACGAGATCGCAGCGGATGTCGCCCGGCCGGCCGACGCACCCGCCCGGATGATGGTCAGTGGCGCGCTCGTGGATCGCGGCTGAGGCCCTTGTCGGCCAGCGCCTTCAGATACTCCGCCCAGACCTTCTCCTGGTCGCGCCCGAGCTCGTAGAGATAGCGCCACGAATAGAGGCCGGTGTCGTGCAGGTCGTCGAACTTGATCCGGATGGCGTAGTTGCCGACCGGCTCGAGCGCGAGGATGCCGACATGGCGCCGCCCCGCGACGATGGTCTTTTGCCCCGGGCCATGCCCCATCACCTCGGCTGAGGGACTCTCGACCCGCAGCAGCTCCGCCGGATAGTGGAATTTCGCGCCATCGTCGAAATCCACCTCCAGCGCCTTCTCCGCCTGCTTCAGCCGGATCTCCACCGGCCAATGCTGCGTGCTGAGGTCTTCGTGCTTGTCGGTGGTCATGAACGCAGCGGCTAGTTCGCCGCCAGCTCATCGTCGGTCAGCTGGCGGGCTTCGTCGACCAGCATGATCGGGATGCCGTCGCGGATCGGATAGGCCAAGCCGGCGCCGCGGCTGACCAGCTCCTGTTTCTCACGGTCGTAGATCAGCGTGCCCTTGGTCAGTGGGCACACCAGGATCTCCAGCAGCTTCGGGTCCACGGCAAAAGCCGGCGTGCGGTCGGAGGGCGTGAGGTCGGTCATGGCGGAATCCCTCAATGCAAAATACGATCGGGCGATTGCCGGTTGGCGACCGCGAGCTCGAACAACGCCGTCATCATCGCCGTCAGCTGCGCGAGGTCGGCGCATTCCAGCAGGCTCTGCTTCTCTTCCGGCGAGAACGGCGACAGCATGGCGAGCGACACCAGCAGGTGATCGTCTGGTGCGCCCTTGATGGCGTCCCAGTCGACCTTCAGCTGCTTGGTCTCGACATAGCCTTTGAAGGCGGCCAGAAACTCGGCCTTGGTCGCCATCTCGAAATCGCTCTCAGCCATGTCCTCGGCGAACGGCGCGAAGTCCGGCTCCACCATGCGGAAGCCGCCTTCGTGCAACGGGAGCTCGCGCCGGATCGAAAAGCGGATCAGGCCGCTCAGCGTGATGGTGTAGCGGCCCTCTTCGGTCTCCTGGAACTGGATGATGCGGCCGGCGCAGCCGATGCGCTGCACGGCGGGCCGCTCGGCCGGATCGAGGTTGCGGTCGGCATTCTGCTCCACCGGCTGCACCATGCCGATGAGGCGCGTCGGCTGCAGCAAGGCGTGGCGCGTCATGGCCAAGTAGCGCGGCTCGAAGATGTTGAGCGGCAGGCGACCGCCAGGCAGCAGCACCGCCCCGGTCAGCGGAAAGATCGGCAGCGCCTCCGGCAGCGCGCGATAGCCGGGATCGAAGGGGCCGAGCGACGTCGGGCCGGGCCGCATGCGCGCCTAGCTGAACAGGATCGAGGACAGGCGCCGCCGCGCGCTCAAGGTCAGCGGATCGGTCGGGCCCATGGCTTCGAAGAACTTCACCAGCTCCTTGCGCGCCGCCTCTTCGTTCCAGGCGCGGTTGGCGCGGATGATCTCCAGCAGTTGATCGACGCCACCCTCGCGCTCGCCGCCGGCGAACAAAGCCTGCGCCAGGGCGAAGCGCGCCTCGAAATCCTTCGGGTTGGCATCGACCCGGGCGCGCAACTCCTGCGACTGGCCGGCCGCCTTCTGGCCCGCTTCCGCCAATTCGATCTGCGCCCGCGCCCCCGCGATCGCCGGATCATTGGCCTTCGCCGCCGGCACTTGGCTGAGGAAATGCCTGGCCTGGTCCAGCTCGCCGACCGCGATACAGCAGCGCACCATGCCGCCGATTGCCTTCAAGTTGTCCGGCTCATGTTCCAGGATCTGCGCGAATATCGCGCTGGCGGCCTCGTGGTCGCCTTCTTTGAGCGCAGCTTCGGCATGCTCCAGGGCCTCGTCGATCGGCGACGGGCCGGCTTCGCCCGCGCCAAGCTTGGCCAGCTTCTGGATGAATTGCTTCAGCGCGCTTTCCGGCTGGGCGCCGACGAAGCCGTCGACCGGGCGGCCCTGGAAGAAGGCGTAGACCGCCGGGATCGACTGGATGCGCATCTGCGCCGCCAGTTCCTGGTTCTCATCGACGTTGATCTTGACCAGCTTGACCGCGCCGCGCGCGTCCTTCACCGCCTTTTCGATGATCGGGCCAAGCTGCTTGCACGGGCCGCACCACGGCGCCCAGAAATCGACGATCACCGGCACCTGCATCGAGGCGTCGAGCACGTCGGCGCGGAACGAGGCGGTGGTGGTGTCCTTCACCAGGTCGCCTGCGGGGGCGCCCGGTTTGCCGGCACTCGGCTTGCCGCCGCCAATCAACTGATCCATTTCACTCAACTCCAAAAAATTCCCTGATCTTGGCCGTTAATTTGGCCCTTCGGCGGGCCCGGATCAAGCCGGGCCCCTCAGCGTCTGGCCCCATTATCCGATGTCCAGGATGTCCGGCTTATGCCCCTCAGCCTCCAGGAATCTCACCAGGTCCTGGGGCGAAAGCGCCGTCGTCATGGTGTTGACCAGCGGATGGGCGTGCACCGGGTTGAACCCCATCAGGTCGCGGTCCAGCACCACTTTCACCTTGCGGTCCTTGTCGTTGATGATGCCGAAGGGCGTGACCGCGCCCGGCAAGACCCCGAGGCATCTCAGCAGCCGGTCCGGTGAGCCGAAGGAGAGCTTGCCCGCGCCCAGGCGCTCGCCCAGCGCCTTCAGGTCGATGCGCTTGTCCTCCTCCGCCACCACCAGCCACATCTCCTCCTTTTTGTTGCGGAGGAACAGGTTCTTGATGTGGCCGCCGGTCAGCGCGCCGCGCAGCGCCTTGGCCTCTTCGACCGTGAACACCGCCGCATGCTCGTGGTTCTGATAGGCGATGCCGAGCGCCTCCAGCCGCGCCAGCAATTGCTGGGGCGAGGTGGGCAGCGGTTCGGCGGCGGGCGCGGCGGCGGACTGGGCGGATTGGGTCATGGGACGGGGCGGCACTTTCCATCGGCAAATCGAGGCGCTGAGATACCGAAGGACGCCGCGAAATGCCAGCCCCATCGCCGCAGTCATGCCCCGATTCGGCACTCAAGCCATTGAAATGGCTCGAAATCAGAGACTTGCAAATGCGTCGCTGATCGCTATGATGCGCGCCGCCCACCGACGGAGCGCGGGCGTAGCTCAGGGGTAGAGCACAACCTTGCCAAGGTTGGGGTCGAGGGTTCGAATCCCTTCGCCCGCTCCAAATTCGGTCTTTGACGATCCTTCCATCATAGTCGGCCCGCACCCATCGTGAAGGGACACTGATGTTGTCTTGGATCAAGCGCCATCCTTTGGTCGCGTTCTTCGCGCTGGCCTATGCGGTGTCCTGGTGGCCGTGGGTGTGGGCCGCGCTCGACCCAGAGAACGCGCCATCCACCATTCTGCCGCCTGGCCCGTTGCTGGCGGCCCTGGTCGTTCTGGTGATCATCGGCGGCCGGAGCGCGGTCTGGCAGTTCCTGAAGCGGATCGTCCAGTGGCGTGTCGGATTGCGCTGGTATGTGCTGGTGCTGTTGCTGCCGCCCATCATCACGGCCGGTGCCGTCGGACTCAGTCTCAAGCTCGGCGCCGCCTGGGAGCCGCATTTCCCCGGCTGGGCCGATCTCGGCGCGCGATTCGTCTTCATCCTGTTGTTCATCGCCCTGGGCGAAGAACCGGCATGGCGCGGGTTCGCGTTGCCGCGGCTGATGGCGAGACGCTCGGCGCTGGCGGCCAGCCTGATCCTCAGCGTGCTGCACATCATCTGGCATCTGCCGCTGTTCGGCGTCGAATACAATTTCGGCAACATCGTGCCCTGGATGGTCAGCGTCCTATCCTTCGCGATCATCGTGACCTGGATCTATCTGCACACGCAGGGCAGCCTGCTGCTGCCGATGCTGTTCCATACCTCCGTCAACGTATCGGCCATGATGTTCAGATGGATTTCCGGGGATGATATGTTGCGCCTTTGGTGGCTGTTCGCGGCGCTTTGGGTCGGTACCGCCGCGATCGTCATTGCGCGATACGGCCCCGCACTCACGCGGCGCGCATCTGCCTTACCCGCCTGAGCAACACTTCCAAGATGCACCGATAGATTCTTCGGATATCATCCGCTATCGAGCGACTCTCGAGGGGAATTCCAATGGCAAGCACCAATCCGGCCTCCACCGTCTTCTTTGATCTCGGCGCCACTTTGGTGGATCCCGTGCTCAATCCGGACAACACGCTGAAGGCCTTCATCGTGCTGCCGGGCGCGCGCGAAGCGCTGCAGGCGCTGAAAAAGCTGGGGTTCAAGCTGGGCATCATCTCCAACACCGGCGACATCCCGCCGGCGGCGATCCGCAAGGCATTGACCGGCGCCAAGCTGCTGCCGTTCTTCACCAAGAAGCTGATCCTGCTGTCAGGCGAGGTGCACCTCGACAAGTCATCGCCGGCGATCTTTCGCATGGCGGTCGACCGGGCGGGTGCGATCGATCCGCGCGAATGCAGGTTCGTCGGGGACGATCCTGCGGAACGGCGCATGGCGCGGCTGGCGGGCATGCGGACCAGCCGGTCCCCCGAGAAAGCCGTTCACAGCCTGAGCAGGAAGAAGCCCGCGCCGGCGTTGAAGCTGCCAGGCATGGCGACCTGCATCGCGGATGCGCGTGACGCCTGCAACGATGAATCGGCGGGCCCCGCTGAACCCAGCGATTTCGAGCGGCTGATGGAACGGTTGCAGGCCGCGCGTCTCAGCCTGCCGCCGCTGTACCGTCGGCATTGCGCGGATCCATTCGTGGCGCAGCTGCAGGAACTCGGCGCGCACGGGTTCCAGCAGGTGATCACCCGCGATCCGACCCGTGAAAATGCGGCTGGGCTGTTGTTCGACATCGCCCATGCCATCCTCCAGAACGGCGAGAAGTTCGAGGAGATTGCCACCGACGCGTTCGAAGAAGTGGTCAGCGACCTCTATGACGGGTTCCTGAGTGCCGAGGACCGCGCCGGTATCAAGCCGCCCGACAACGGCGTGCTGGCGCCGCTGGTCAAGTGGGGCGACCCGGAGTCGGGGCCCTATACCTGGCCGATCGATTCGACCGAGACCTTCGACGTCAATGCCGCCATCGTCAACATGCCACCCTCGAACGCGCGCCTTGGCCTGATGGCCTGGACCTCGCTGTCGCACGAGGCGGCCGGGCACGACATCCTGCACGCCGACGAAGGCCTGCAGGAAGAATGCAAGAACAAGGTGTTCGCGGCCTTGCGCGACGCGAAGATCGGAGCGGGGCTCGACGATTACTGGGCCGAGCGGATCGACGAGACGGCATCGGACGTCCTCGGCATCCTCAACATGGGACCGGCGGCCGGCATCGGCCTGATCGGATTCTTCCGCGGCTGGAATGCGACCGTGGGCCCGGCGAGGCTCAGCAACGTCGGCGAGGCCGACGATCTTCATCCGGCCGACATCCTGCGCGGCTTCCTCGCGGCGTCGACCGTGCGGTTGCTGAGCTTCTCGGGCGCGCCCGATTGGGCCGACCTCATCGAGCGCGAGACAGAAAAGGACGTGACGCGGATCAAGATCGGGAAATCTCCCATCTCCCTCGATCGCGCCAAGCAATCCTGCGAGATCGTGGCGAAGACGTTGGGCGCATCGCGCATGTCCTCGCTCAATCAGCACGCCTTCATCGACATCCAGGATTGGCGCGACGAGGACGAGGACATCGTGCAGGCGCTCCAGGCGGCGATGCTCTCCAACGCTCCGATCAGCGCCAGCCACGAGACCGGAGTCTATGCCGCTCATGTCGTCGCGGCGGCAGCCGTGACGGCGCTTTCCGGCAAGGCGACGGTCGCGACCGTGTTCGCACGGATGCTGGACGTGCTCAAGCGGATGCACGAATCGAATCCGTCGTGGGGACCGCTGTTTATTGCGCATCCGGGCGATATCGGACGCCATTTCCTGCGCGCCCGGCCGAAGGCGGCGTAGAGCGGCGATCGCGCCGCAAGGGAGTGGCGCGAGGCGGCGCATGGCATAAGATGGCGGCATGAGCTCCGACGCAAATTTCGATCTCGACGCCTATTTTGCGCGCATCGGCTATGACGGCGCCCACGCGCCAACGCTGGAGACGCTGCGCGCGATCCAGTTGCTGCATCCGCAGGCGATCGCGTTCGAGAATCTGAATCCGCTGCTGGCGCTGCCAGTCAAGCTCGATGTCGAGTCCCTGCAGCAGAAGCTGGTCCGCTCGCAGCGCGGCGGCTATTGCTTCGAGCACAACGGCCTGCTGTTCCAGGCCCTGCGCGCGCTCGGGTTCCGCGTCTCGGGCCTCGCCGGGCGCGTGGTGTGGAACAATCCGCCCGACACCATCCCGCCGCGCAGCCACATGATCCTGCGGGTAGAGTTGGCGGAAGGCACCTATATCGCCGATGTCGGGTTCGGCATGAGCCCGACGACGTGCCTGCGCCTGGTGCCGGACATCGTGCAGGAGACGCCGCACGAATCCTTCCGCCTGCTCAAGAACGACGGCGCCTACACCCTGCAGTGCAATCTCAAGGGCCACTGGATGTCGTTCTACATGTTCGACCTGCAGGAGCAGGCGCCGGTCGACTACCAGGTCGCCAACCACTATGTCTCGACCTGGCCGGCCTCGCATTTCGTGACCTCGCTGATCGCCGCGCGCGCGACCGCCGACGGGCGCCACGGCTTGCGCAACAACCGTCTGTCGATCCATCGCATGAATGGCGAGAGTGATCAGCGCGTGCTGACCAGCGCCGCGGAGATCTCCGCGGTGCTCAAGGAACTGTTCGGCGTGGTGGTGCCGGACGAGCCGGCGTTCGCGGCCAAGCTGGCGCGGCTCGACTGGCCGGATTTTTCCGCCAGCTGAGCCGCGTCTCACGCTTAGTGGGGTTGCTCGACCGAGCGGATGGTCAGCGCGTGGCTGGTGCCGTCGCGCGCGGTCCAGGCGATGGACTGACCCTTCGCCAGCCCGATCAGCGCGGCGCCGACCGGCGTCAGCACCGATACCTTGCCCGCTGCGATGTCCGCCTCGGGCGGGAACACCAGCATGACGCGCTTGCGGTCGCCCGCGGACTCGAACTCAACCAGCGAGCCCATGCGCACCACGTCGCGCGGCACCGCTTCGTCAGCGACGACCCGCGCACGCTCCAGCTCCGACAGCAGCTCCTCCGCGGTGTCGGGCACGGTGTCGAAGGCCGCGTTCGCCAGGCTGGTCAGGCGTGCGTGATCGGTGCCGCCGACCACAATCTCCGGCAGGTGCCGCGTGTCGACATGCGGTTGCTTTTCCATGGACTCTCCTTGGCCCGTCTCCATCGAGACGGCGCCTTTGCTCTTCTGTGTGGTGATTGCGCCGATACTTGCCCTCAAATCGAGGGCGGGTGGTGCTGTGACGGGAACCGCCCCCTGGCTCGGGGGCGCGCGAATGCCGAGCCGGGGGCTAGATGCCCACCATCAGGATGTCCCTGCCGCGTTTCGGATGCGATGCGCTCGGATTGCTCATGAAAAGAAACATGGTCCCTATTGACCGATTGTCAAGCGGGATCGGCCGGGCGCACGCCGGCGGCGCTAGAGTCCGACGCCCTTCATCCCCTCCTCGGTGTAGCGCGCGCCAGTCACCGCGCCGGGCGCGAAGATGCGGTCGAGCTCCGCGATGTCCGCCGCGTTCAGCTTGATGTCCGCCGCGGCGGCATTTTCCGCCAGATAGGTGCGCCGCTTGGTGCCCGGGATCGGCACTACGTGGGAGTACTTGTTGATGAGCCAGGCAAGTGCCATCTGCGCCGGTTTGGCCTTGTGCTCCACCGCGAACTTTTCGAGCGAAGCGACCAAGCGGTTGTTGCGCTCCAGCGCCTCAGCCTGGAAGCGCGGGCTGGCCTTGCGGAAATCGCCCTCGGGCAGCTCGGCCGGATTGCTCACCGTGCCGGTCAGGAACGCGCGGCCGAGCGGCGAATAGGCGACGAACGTGACGCCGAGTTCGGCGCAGGTTTGCAGCATCCCCTGTTCCGGATCGCGGGTCCACAGCGAATACTCGCTCTGCACCGCCGCGATCGGATGCACCTTGTGCGCCCGGCGCAGGGTATCGACCGATACTTCGGACAGCCCGAGCGCCTTCACCTTGCCCTGCTTCACCAGCTCCGCCATCGCGCCCGCCGAGTCCTCGACCGGCACGTCGGGGTTGCGGCGGTGCATGTAGTAGAGGTCGATCTGCTCCACGCCGAGCCGCTTGAGCGACGCATCGCAGGCCGAGCGGATATAGGCCGGGGAATTGTCCACGCGCCGCTCATAGGTGCCGGGCTTGCGCACGATGCCGAACTTGGTGGCGAGCACCACCTTGTCGCGCTTGCCCTTGAGGAAGCGGCCGACCAGCTCCTCGTTGTGGCCGTGGCCATAGGTGTCGGCGGTGTCGAAGAAATCGATGCCGGCGGCGAGCGCCGCTTCCAGCGTCGCCAGCGATTCGACGTCGTCGCGGGCGCCATAGAACTCGGACATGCCCATGCAGCCTAGACCAAGTGCGGAAACGGATTGACGGGTACGGCCGAGAGGACGGTGCTGCATGAGGCGCTCCTGGAATCAAGGGGGATGGAAGGAAACGTAGGAAGCGCCCGGCCGGGCCGCAAGTAACGCGACAAAGATGTCACGGGCGACTGGACGAGGGCGGCGGGAAACGCCAATCTTGCGCACTTGTCGCGATCAGGAGGGATGGCCCATGACGACAATTCTCTGTTTCGGCGATTCCAACACCCATGGCTCCGTCCCCATGCGTCATCGCGATGACATAAGACGCTTCGGCCCGGACGAGCGCTGGCCCGGCGCGCTGCGCAAGGAACTGGGGGCCGGCTTTACCGTGATCGAGGAAGGATTGCCCGGACGCACGACCTTGCGCGACGACCCGATCGAAGGCGTCTACAAGAACGGTCTGTGGTACCTGCGCGCGTGCCTCGAGAGCCATCGGCCGATCGACCTCATGACCCTGATGCTCGGCACCAACGACCTCAAGTCGCGCTTTGCGGTCCACCCGCTGGACATCGCGGAGTCGGTCGGCGTCCTGCTCGAGACCATCGCGAAGTCCGGCGCCGGTCCCAACAACACGGCGCCGCGCGTGCTGCTGATCGCGCCGCCGCCGCTGGCCAAGCTCACCTTCCTCGGCGACATGTTCCATGGCGGATCGGACAAGTCGAAAGGACTCGGCGCGGCCTATCGCCCGCAGGCGGAGAAGTATGGCGCCGCGTTCCTCGATGCCGGGACCATCATCCACACCAGCGACACCGACGGCGTGCATTTCGAACCCGGCGAGCATGCCAAGCTCAGCAAGGCGGTCGCCGGAATCATCCGCACCATGGCGGCATGATCGCTCTCGTTATCTTCGATTGCGACGGCGTGCTGATCGACAGCGAGATCATCAGCGCCAGCGCCTTGGTGGAGGAATTGGCGCAGCACGGCATCGCGATCGAGATGAGCTACGTGCTGGAGCACTTCATCGGCCATCCCTACACCGTGGTGGCCGGCAAGATCGCCGCCTTCGCCGGCGCGCCGCTGCCCGGATCGTTCGAGACCGACTATCGCGCCCGGCTGGTGCAGCGGTTCGACGCGGAGCTGCGCGCGATGCCCGGCATCCTCGATGTGCTGGACAATCTCGCAGTCCCCTTTTGCGCAGCCACGAGCTCCCACCCGGAGCGAGCGCAGCGCTCGTTGCGCGCGGCCGGACTCGCCGAGCGGTTCTGTGAGCGGGTCTACACCGTCTCCATGGTCGCGCGACCGAAGCCGGCGCCGGATTTGTTCCTGCATGCCGCGAAAGCGATGCAGGTCGATCCTAGGGAGTGCCTGGTGATCGAGGACAGCGACCTCGGCATCGCGGCGGCACGGGCGGCTGGCATGATCGCGTGGCAATTCACCGGCGGCAGCCATTACCAGGCCTGTCATCGCGTGCCGACGCCGAACCTTGCGCCCGATCGCTCCTTTCACGACATGGCCGACTTCTTCGTCGGCGCGCCGCAGCTGCAGCGCTGACGCCCTTCCCCAACCCATCCGCTTCGGATTAAGGTCACCGCCCACGAGGGGTGGCATGGCGAAGAAACCGGACGGCGAAGCCAGCAGGCTCGACGAAGCGGCGCGGGCCGGATGGCTGTACTACATCGCCGGCAACACGCAGGACGAGATCGCGACCAAGCTCGGCGTCTCGCGCCAGACCGCGCAGCGCCTGGTTTCGCTCGCCGTCAGCGAGCGCCTGATCAAGGTGCGGCTGGACCACCCGATCGCCAAGTGCCTCGACCTGTCGCAGCGGCTGATCGCCAGGCACGGACTGCAGCTGTGCGAGGTGGTGCCGTCGGATCCGACCTCGCCCTCCACCACGCTCGGCGTCGCCGAGGCGATGGCGGCGGAACTGGAGCGGCGGCTCACCTCGCAGCATCCGATCGTCGTCGCCATGGGATCGGGCCGCACCCTGCGCGCCGCGGTCGAGCAGCTGCCGCCGATGGAATGCCCGCAGCACAAGATCGTCAGCCTGGTCGGCAACATCGCGCCCGATGGCTCGGCTTCGTTCTACGACGTCATCATGCGCATCGCCGACGCGGTGAAGGCGCCGCACTATCCGTTGCCGCTGCCCGTCATCGCTTCGACCGTGCACGAGAAGGCGCTGTTCCTGGTGCAGAAGTCGGTCATCAGCGTGATCGATCTCGCCAGGCAGGCCGACGTCACCTTCGTCGGCGTCGGACAGATGGGCGACAGCGCGCCGCTGGTGCAGGACGGCTTCGTCAGCAACGCCGAGATGCGCGCGCTGATGAAGGCCGGCGCGGTGGGCGAGATCGTCGGCTGGGCGTTCGATGCCGAGGGCAAGCTGATCGAGGGCCACACCAACGACCGGGTCGCGAGCGTAGCGCTCGATCAGCCCGCCGAACGCCTGGTCATCGCGGTTGCCATGGGCGTGTTCAAAGCCAAGGCGCTGAAGGCCGCGCTGGCCGGCAAGTTCATCACCGGCCTGATCACCAACGAGATCACTGCTGAGCTGTTGCTCTAGCTCAGAGCATTCTCCCACAAAAATTCCATCATTTTATCAATGTGTTACTTGCAGATGCCGCGCCGCAGCATGGAATCCGTCTTGACTCTGCGCAACCTGGGTTTGAATATATGCCCGTTAGATTGGCAAATGCTCACTCATAAGAGCTGGATGGATGGGAGGACCTATGAAACCGATGCTCCGCGCCCTGTCGGGCGCGTGCGTGCTGGCCGCTATGGCGTTGCCGGCCGCGGCCGAAACCAAGCTCACCGTCGCGACCGTGAACAACGGCGACATGATCCGCATGCAGAAGCTGACGGATGACTTCACGTCGAAGAATCCGGACATCAGCGTCGAATGGGTCACGCTGGAAGAGAACGCGCTGCGCCAGAAGGTGACGACCGACATCGCCACCAAGGGCGGCCAGTTCGACGTGCTCACCATCGGCACCTATGAAGTGCCGATCTGGGCCAACAAGGGCTGGCTGGTCGCGCTCGACAATCTCGGCGCCGACTACGACGTCGACGATCTGCTGCCGGCGATCCGCTCCGGCCTCTCGGTCGACGGCAAGCTCTATGCCGCGCCGTTCTATGGCGAGAGCTCGATGGTGATGTATCGCAAGGACCTGTTCGAGAAAGCCGGCCTCACCATGCCGGACGCGCCGACCTGGGACTTCATCGCCGACGCGGCGCGCAAGACCACCGGTGACGGCGTCTATGGCATCTGCCTGCGCGGCAAGGCCGGCTGGGGCGAGAACATGGCGTTCCTGACCGCGACCGCCAATTCGTTCGGCGCGCGCTGGTTCGACGAAGAGTGGAAGCCGCAGTTCGACCAGCCGGAATGGAAGAACACGCTCGACTTCTATGTGAAGCTGATGAAGGACGCCGGCCCTCCGGGCGCTTCCTCCAACGGCTTCAACGAGAATCTCGCGCTGTTCAACTCCGGCAAGTGCGGCATGTGGATCGACGCCACGGTCGCGGCCTCCTTCGTCACCAATCCGAAGGAATCCAAGGTCGCCGACAAGGTCGGCTTCGCCCTCGCGCCGGACAACGGCCTCGGCAAGCGCGGCAACTGGCTGTGGGCGTGGTCGCTGGCGGTGCCGGCGGGCTCGCAGAAGATCGAAGCGGCGCAGAAGTTCATCGCCTGGGCGACCAGCAAGGAGTACCTGAATCTGGTCGCGGAGAAGGAAGGCTGGGCCAACGTGCCGCCCGGCACCCGCACCTCGCTCTACGAGAACGCGGATTACCAGAAGGCGGCGCCGTTCGCGAAGATGACGCTGGACTCGATCAACTCCGCCGATCCGACCAAGCCGACGGTGAAGCCGGTGCCCTACGTCGGCGTGCAGTTCGTGGCGATCCCTGAGTTCCAGGGCCTCGGCACGCAGGTCGGTCAGCTGTTCTCGGCCGCGCTGTCGGGCGACACCACGGTCGACCAGGCGCTCGCCAGTGCCCAGCAGATCACGACCCGCGAGATGACCAAGGCAGGCTATATCAAGTAACGATCTGCCTCCCATCTCCCTTGCCGCCCGGCCTCGCGCAGGGCCGGGCGGCATCTTTCTTCTTCGGTGTTCGATTAGCCGCGCCCTGTTGAAGGCGTAGCGAGGCGCGACAACCATGGCCACGCGACAAACCCGACTCCTTGCCCACGCGGCGACCGCGCCATCCACGCTGGTGCTGTTCCTGTGGATGATCGTGCCGCTGGCCATGACCATCTGGTTTTCGCTGCTGCGCTATTCGCTGCTCGATCCGGGCAACGAGAGCTTCATCGGCCTGCTCAATTACGAATACTTCCTGACCGATCCCGCGTTCTTCACAGCGCTGTTCAACACGCTGAAGCTGGTGGGCGGCGTGCTCCTCATCTCGGTGGTGGGCGGCACGCTGCTGGCGCTGCTGCTGGACCAGCCGTTCTGGGGCCGCGGCATCGTGCGCCTGATGGTGATCGCGCCGTTCTTCGTGATGCCGACGGTCAGCGCGCTGATCTGGAAGAACCTGCTGATGCATCCGGTGCAGGGCTTGTTCGCCTGGATCGCCAGCGTGTTCGGCCTGCAGCCGATCGACTGGTTCGCCGAAGCGCCGCTGACCGCGATCGTGCTGATCGTCGCCTGGCAGTGGCTGCCGTTCGCGACGCTGATCCTGCTCACCGCCATCCAGTCGCTGGACGAGGAGCAGAAAGAAGCGGCGGAGATGGACGGCACGCCGCCGCTGTCGTTCTTCTTCTACATCGTGCTGCCGCACCTGGCGCGGCCGATCACGGTCGTGATCCTGATCGAGACCATCTTCCTCTTGAACGTCTTCGCTGAAATCCTGGTTACGACAGGCGGCGGTCCGGGCAACCTCACCACCAACATTCCGTTCCTGGTCTATGCCCAGGCGCTGCTGCAGTTCGATGTCGGCGGCGCGTCAGCCGGCGGCATCGTCGCCGTGGTCATCGCCAACATCGTCGCCATTTTCCTGGTGCGGATGATCGGCCGCAATCTGGAGGCTTGAGAGATGGCGCGCGCTCATTCCGTCCAACGCAAGACCGTCACCACAGCCGCCTGCTGGCTGGTCGGCTTCATCATCTTCTTCCCGATCCTGTGGATGGGAATCACCAGCTTCAAGACCGAGCTGGAGGCGGTGAACATCCCGCCCACCTTCCTCGCCTTCGACTGGACGATCGAGAATTACGAGGTCGTGCAGGAGCGCTCCAACTACCTGCGCTTCGTCGGCAACTCGATCCTGCTGTCAGTCGGCTCCACGCTGGTCGGCCTGCTGTTCGCGATCCCCGCTGCCTGGGCCATGGCCTTCTCGCCCGGCAAGCGCACCAAGGACCTGCTGCTCTGGATGCTGTCCACCAAGATGATGCCGCCGGTCGGCGCGCTGATCCCAATCTATCTGCTGTTCCGTGACATGGGCCTGCTGGATTCGCGCGGCGGATTGATCGTGGTGCTGTTCCTGCTCAACCTGCCGATCCTGATCTGGATGTTGTTCACCTATTTCAAGGAGATCCCGGGCGAGATCCTGGAGGCGGCGCGCATGGACGGCGCGACCCTGTGGCGCGAGATCGTCTATGTGCTGACGCCGATGGCGATCCCCGGCATCGCCTCGACCGTGCTGCTCAACATCATCCTGGCGTGGAACGAGGCGTTCTGGACCCTGAATCTCACGACCTCGGATGCCGCGCCGCTCACGGTTTTCATCGCGTCCTATTCGAGCCCTGAAGGTCTGTTCTGGGCCAAGCTCTCCGCTGCCTCGACCCTCGCCATCGCGCCGATCCTGGTGCTGGGCTGGTTCTCGCAGAAGCAGCTGGTGCGCGGCCTCACCTTCGGCGCCGTGAAATGATCGGGGGACTTCATGGGTAGGATCCAGCTCAAAGGCGTACGCAAGACCTTCGGCGACGTCGTCATCATCCCGTCCATCGACCTCGACATCGGCGACGGCGAGTTCGTGGTATTCGTTGGTCCGTCGGGCTGCGGCAAGTCCACTTTGCTGCGCCTGATCGCGGGCTTGGAGGACGTCACCAGCGGCGCCATCGCCATCGACGGCGTCGACATGACCAACGTGCCGCCGGCCAAGCGTGGCCTCTCGATGGTGTTCCAGTCGTACGCGCTCTATCCGCACATGAGCGTGCGCAACAACATCGCCTTCGGGCTGAAGATGGCAGGCCAGTCGCCCGACGTCATCAAGCAGAAGGTCGAAAAGGCTGCCGCCACGCTCAACCTCAGCTCCTATCTCGACCGCAAGCCGCGACAGCTCTCCGGCGGACAGCGCCAGCGCGTCGCGATCGGCCGCGCTATCGTGCGCGAGCCGAAGGCGTTCCTGTTCGATGAGCCGCTGTCCAATCTCGATGCGGCGCTACGCGTGCAGATGCGCCTGGAGATCACGCAGCTGCACCAGGATCTGGCGACCACCATGATCTACGTGACCCACGACCAGGTCGAAGCCATGACCATGGCGGACAAGATCGTGGTCTTGAACGCCGGCAACATCGAGCAGGTCGGCGCGCCGCTTGAGCTCTACAACAATCCGGCCAACCTGTTCGTCGCCGGCTTCATCGGCTCGCCCAAGATGAACCTGCTGCAGGGCGAGGCCGCAAAACGGCACAACGCCGCCACCATCGGCGTGCGGCCGGAGCATATCGCCGCGTCGCGCGAGCGCGGCGACTGGCAGGGCGTGGTGCGCGTGGCGGAGCATTTGGGCTCCGATACTTTCCTGCATATCGATGCCGAGTCCGTTGGCCGGATCACCGCGCGCGCGCCGGGCGAGCTGGCGCTGGCGGCCGGCGACAAGGTGGCGCTGACGCCGCGGCCGGACCGCATCCATCGCTTCGATACCGACGGCAAGGCGATGCGCGCCTGATTTTGAACGAAGTGGAAGCAGTATGTATCTTGAGAAGTATGATCTGAAGGGCCGCGTTGCGGTGGTGACCGGCGGTGGCCAGGCGATCGGCCTCGCTTGCGTCGAGGCGCTCGCGGAAGCCGGCGCCAAGGTCGTGATCGCCGATTACAACGAGAAGATCGCCGAGGACGGCCGCGACGCGATGAAGGCCAAGGGCTATGCCTGCGATGTCGCGCTGGTCGACGTGACCGACTCCAAGGGCATCGAAGCGCTGGCGGACAAGCTCGGCACGGTCGACATCCTGGTCAACAACGCCGGCATCGCGCGCTCGGAAATTCCCGCCGAGAAGATGGAGGACGAACGCTGGCTGAACGTGCTCGACGTGAATCTCAACGGCACCTTCTGGTGCTGCCGCTCGTTCGGCAAGCGCATGCTGGCCAACGGGAAAGGCGCCATCGTCAATGTCGGCTCGATGTCCGGCTTCATCGTCAACCGGCCGCAGGAGCAATCGCACTACAACGCGTCCAAGGCGGCGGTGCATCACCTGACGAAATCGCTCGCCGCCGAATGGGGCGCGCGCGGCGTGCGCGTCAATGCGGTCGCTCCGACCTACATCAACACGCCGCTCAACGCCTTCGTGAAATCAAAGCCCGAGATGTACAACGCCTGGATCGGCGGCACGCCGATGGTGCGCATGGGCGAGGTGGACGAGGTCGCCTCCGCAGTCCTGTTCCTCGCCAGCGACGCGGCGAGCCTGATGACCGGCTCGATCGTGCTGGTGGATGGCGGCTACGTGTGCTGGTAGCGCGAGCGTTTGCTTACGCGAACCCCGGCTCAGGCCTACATTCCTGCGCACTAATGGCGTGACGTTGTACTTCCGCCACAGCTCATGCAGATTCTTTCCCGCGTTTACCATTTGCCGTATGCAAAATCGCCTGAGGTCTCAGAGTATTAGGCACTAACCTAGGATTTTGGTGACGAGGTACCCCAGCACTTGAGTCGTGCGCAATTTTTTGACTCAAGATGTAGATAAGTCTGGGGACAGAAATAGAAATATCACCTGAATCAATCGCTTATTCGGTGATCTTGTCATTTTGCTTTGACTTTTAGGTTAATTACACGCATCGTTAACCGCGAAGTAACGCTCCGGGGTGTTCTGATTCAAGTTGGAGCAGCAGGTTCGACGAGGGCGGTCGGACGGCGATCGGCGGACGGGATCTTGGGGCACCGCCGATAGTTAAACGCCGCGCGAGCGCCTTCTTGCGGACCTGATCTCACCTCGGGACATGGGACCGAGCGGTCGCATTGGGGAGTCGCTCGAATGGCTGCTGAGGCCATCGAAGTACAGCAGCTCCTGCAGTTGGCGCGGGAGAAGTCGGAGGCGGCGCGCTCGCACCTCTTTGAGGTGATGGGCGATCTGTTCCAGGAACAAGCCTCCGTGCTCAGCGCGCAGGAACGCGCGCTGATGGTCGACATCCTCGAGAAGCTCGTCCGCGAGGTCTCCCACGACATCCGCCTGAAGCTTTCGCACCGCCTGGCCGATCTGCCGGGCACGCCGCGCGAGCTGGCCGTCCTGCTCGCCAACGACGAGATCGACATCGCTTCGCCCATCCTGATGCGCTCGCGCGCGCTGCAGGACGCCGACCTGATCGAGATCATCCATCACCGCTCGCGCCAGCACATCCTGGCGGTCGCGATGCGCCGCGATCTCTCGATGTCGGTCAGCGACGTGCTGGTGGAGACCGGGCATAGCGATGTCATCATGGCCCTGCTCAACAACCAGGAAGCCACGATCTCCGAAAAGACCATGGCCTACATCGTCGACCAGTCGAAGCATGTCGACGAGTTCCAGGAGCCGCTGGTCCATCGCCGCGACCTGCCGCGCGAGCTGGCGATCAAGATGTGCTACTGGGTCAGCGCCGCGATCCGGCAATTCGTCATCGAGAAATTCCAGGTCGACGCCAACGAGTTCGACGACACGATCGAGCCGATCCTGCGCGAGCAGGTGGCGAAGGCTGAGGCCGAGACCCAACCGGCCGAGACCCTGACGCCGGCGGAGGAAGCCGCGCGCGCCATCAAGGACAGCGGCAAGCTGACCGCGCGCCTGATGATCCAGACTCTGCGCCGCGGCGAAGTGCCGATGTTCGAAGCGATGTTCGCGCAGGCCGCCGAGCTGCGCCTCGCGCTCATCCACCGGCTGCTCTATGAGATCGGCGGCAACGGCATTGCCGTCATCGCGCGCGCCCTCAGGCTGTCGCGCGAGGAGTTCGCCACCATCTATCTGTTGACGCGCCGGGCGCGTCCGGGCCTCGGCGGCGGCGCCGTCGACCTGGGCCGGGCGCTCGGCTTCTACGACAAGGTCGCCGGGGACGCGGCCTTGAAGGTGCTGGAGCGCTGGCGGCGCGATCCACAATATCTGTTCGCCATCAAGACCATCGAGCAAACCGGAAGCAGGCCAGGCGGGGGCGCCGAATTCTTTGGCCCGAATTCCGACGGGGACGGGACACGATGATGCAAGCATCCATGATCGTCAGCGACTGGCAGCCTGAGATCGGCCGGTCACCGACGCCGGAGCAGTTACGCGACATATTCCAGAAGGAGCTGATGGACCTCGGGCCGGCCCTGTTCCTGGCCGACAAGAGCGGGGCCATCCGCTGGTGCAACTCCGGCTACCGCCGGGTCGCCGAGGTGCAGACCGAGGACGGCCGCATCGGCGACCTGCTGCCACTGCGCCAGGTGGCGGAAGAGATCGAATACAGCCGCGCCACGGTCTATCGCGAGGACCGCTACATCATCGGCCAGACCACGCAGATCCTGAAGTCGCGCATGGTGCCGGTGTTCGACAACGACGGCGCGCTGAACGGCTTTGGCGGCATCCTGCAGATGTTCGCCGACCATGGCATCGGGACCGAAGACATCGCCCTGATGCTCGACCGCTACATGGATTTCCTGCGCCTGACCGCCGACTGGGTGTGGGAAACCGATGCCCAGCTCAACTTCACCATGGTCTCGCAGCGCGTCACCAACGCGCTCGACCGCCCGCCGCAGGACTATATCGGCAAGAACCTGCTCACCATGATGGTGACCGACACGCTGCGCCAGGCTGCAAAGCGCCGATTCGAGCGCATGGCGCCGTTCCGGGACGTGCCGTTCGACGCCATCGACGGCGAAGGCAAGCGGCGGCTGTTCATGCTGTCCGCCGTTCCGGTGTTCGACCGCGCTGACGGCGCACTCAAAGGCTACCGCGGCGCCGCCACCGACATCACCGAGCTCACCAAGCGCGAGGAAAGCCTGCGCATGGCGAAGGAGCAGGCCGACGTCGCCAGCCGCGCCAAGACCCATTTCCTCGCCAACATGAGCCACGAGCTGCGCACGCCGCTCAACGCCATCATCGGCTTCGCCGACGTGATGCGCATGGAGATGATCGGGCCGGTCAGCAACCCGCAATACAAGTCCTACATCCGCGACATCCACGGCAGCGCGCTGCACCTGCTCGGCATCATCAACGACATCCTCGACGTCTCGCGCATTGAGGCCGGCAAGGTGACGCTGCACGAGAGCGTGGTCAGCCTGGACGAGGTGGTGGAATCGGTGACCCGCCTGGTGAAGGAGCGGGTGACCGACAGCCAGCTATCGCTCGACCTCGACGTCGCGCCCAAGCTGCCGCGCGTCCACGCCGACAAGCAGAAGCTGAAGCAGATCCTGATCAACCTGATCGGCAACGCCATCAAGTTCACGCCCAAGCACGGCCGCATCACGGTCGGCGCGCGCCTTTCGCAGCATGGCGAGCTGGAGCTGTCCGTCACCGACAACGGCATCGGCATCAGCCAGGACAACATCGACCGGGTGCTGGAGCCGTTCGTTCAGGTCGACTCGGCCCTACACCGCAAGTTCGACGGCGCCGGCCTGGGGCTTCCTTTGTCTCGAGGACTGGCCAGGCTGCATGGCGGCGACCTGCGCCTCGAAAGCGCGCCAGGCAAAGGCACGCGGGCGATCGTCACGCTGCCGGCCTCGCGCCTGCTCGACGGCAAGCATCTGGCGGCGGTACGCTGATCCTTCGCTGTGCGTCAACATCGCACTGGAACGGCGGCGCCCCAACCTCTAGCGTCGGCCTAGCCGCGTCGGGGGCGCGGTATCCGGAGCAATCGCTTTCATGACCGCCGCCGTCCGTCAGCCAACGTTCATTGAGCTGTTCACGCCCAAGCTCGCCACCGTCCTGCGCGAGGGCTATCGCTTCGCCGACCTCAAGGCCGACGCGGTCTCCGGCCTCACCGTCGCCATCGTCGCGCTGCCGCTCTCCATGGCGATCGCCATCGCGTCCGGTGTGACGCCCGATCGCGGGCTCTATACCGCGATCATCGGCGGGTTCATCATCTCCGCGCTCGGCGGCAGCCGGTTCCAGATCGGCGGGCCGGCGGGCGCTTTCATCGTGCTGGTGGCCGCCACCGTCATGCAGCACGGCATCGACGGCTTGCTCCTGGCGACGTTCCTCTCCGGGATCATCCTGCTCGCCATCGGACTGCTGCGGCTCGGCACCTTCATCAAATACATTCCCTATCCGGTGACCGTCGGGTTCACCGCCGGGATCGCTGTCATCATCCTCGCCAGCCAGCTCAAGGAACTGCTGGGCTTGACCCTCGCCGGCGCGGAGCCGGGCCCGTTCGTCCCAAAGCTGCAGGCCCTGGCGGCGGCGCTGCCGACCTTCAACCCGTCAGCGGCAGCGCTGGCGTTGCTGTCGATCGCAGCGATTTTAGCGGTCCGCCGGTTCCGTCCGCACTGGCCGGGCTATCTGATCGCCGTGGGGCTGGCTTCGGCGACCGCCTGGCTGCTGCATCTTCCGGTCGAGACCATCGGCACGCGCTTCGGCGAGGTTCCCCACTCCCTGCCGATGCCAGCGCTCCCTGCCTTCTCGATCGAGAAGATCACCGCGGTCTTGCCCGCGGCGCTGTCCTTCGCCCTGCTGGGCGGGATCGAGAGCCTGTTGTCAGCCGTCGTCGCCGACAGCATGACCGGGCGGCGTCATCGCTCCAATTGCGAACTGGTGGCGCAGGGCATCGCCAACATGGCCTCCGCCTTGTTCGGCGGCATCTGCGTCACCGGCACGATCGCGCGCACCGCCACCAATGTGCGCGCCGGCGCGCGCGGGCCGGTCTCCGGCATGCTGCATGCGCTGTTCATTCTGCTGTTCATGGCGGTGGCGGCGCCGCTCGCCTCCTATATCCCGCTCGCCGCGCTCGGCGCCGTGCTCGCGGTCGTCGCCTGGAACATGGCGGAACGCCACGCCTTCGCCACCTTGGTGCGGGCCTCGCGCGGCGACGCGGTGGTGCTGTTCGCGACCTTCCTGTTGGTGGTGTTCCGCGATCTGACCGAAGGCATCCTGGTCGGCTTCGGGATCGGCGCGCTGTTGTTCCTGCATCGCATGGCCCAGGCGGTCGAGGTCGAGCATCCGCAGCCGATGATCGCGCCTGACAGGCCGGACCAGGAAAACGGCGACCGCCGTACCCGCTACGATTCCACCGTTGCGACCGATCCGAACGTTGTCGTCTACCGGATTTCCGGCGCCTTCTTCTTCGGCGCCGCCGCCAGCGTGGCTGCCGCGCTCGAGCGCATTGGCGAGCATCCGAAGGCCTATATCATCGATTTCACCGGCGTTTCGGTGTTCGATTCCACCGCCGCCGCCACCATCGAGGGCTTCGCACGCAAGATCGCCCGCCGAGGCGGCGCGCTCTATATCAGCGGCGCCACTGCTTCGATCCGACATGTGCTGCTGGCGCAAGGCGTGCGCCCGCCAGCGGTCCGCTACAAACCGAAGCTGGAGGACGCCCTCGCGGCCGCGCACAAGGCGCTGGAGAAGCCGGCTACGCCGGAATAGGCGCTAGAGATATTTCTCCAGCACGTCGACCGTGCTTTCCCAGCCGATGCGCTGGAAGTTGTCCCTGAGCCAGCGGTCCGCGGTCTCGTAGCCGAGGCCGTGCAGGTGCTGCAGGAACGAGCGCTCGGTGTTCACCTTGCTGAGCGCACCCATCTTCGCGAGCTCGGTCTCGGCGCTGATCTGGTGGAACCGCACCGCGGTGTAGCGGTCGGCGTTCAGCTTCCCGGTCTCCACCAGGTTCGTGATGGTGGCGATGCCCGCCATCTCGCGCACCAGGCTGGCGTTGAAGGTCATCTCGTTGATGCGGTTGAGGATGTCGCGCGAGGTCGTCGGCACCTCGTTGCGCGTCAGTGGGTTGATCTGCACGATCACCACGTCGCTCGACGAGCATTCGTGGATCAGCGGATAGATCGCCGGATTGCCGAGATAGCCGCCGTCCCAATAGAACTCGCCGTCGATCTCCACCGCCTCGAACAGGAACGGCAGGCAGGCGGACGCCATCAGCGTATCGGCGGTGAGCTCCGGCGTGCGGAACAGCCGCGACTTGCAGGTGCGCACGTTGGAGGCGGTGACGAACAGCTTCACGTCCGGCCGCGCCTGCAGGCCGCCGAAATCCACCTGCTTCTCCAGCAGGTCGCGCAGCGGGTTCACCTTCATGGGGTTGAGCTGCGCCGGCGACCAGATGCGGGTCATGATATCGAGCATCATGAAGGCGGGGTCGTTGTCGACCGCCCAGCCGTCGCTGATCCCTGGGATGCCCCGCATGATGCTGCGCGGCATGCCGGCCAGATCGGCCACGCTGCCCCAGAACTGCTCCAGACCGTCGATGGCGCCCTGCCGCCGGCCTTTGAGGAAGCCGTCGGCAAATACCACCGCGTTCATGGCCCCGGCGCTGGTGCCGCTGATGCCGTCGATATAGATCAGCGGCTCGCTCATCAGCCGGTGCATCACGCCCCAGGTGAAGGCGCCATGCGACCCGCCGCCCTGCAGCGCCAGACTGATGCGCTTCGCCCCCGGCTTCAGCCGTGGCGGCGCGTTGGTCGAGCTGTCAGGTTGCGATGTATCCGGCACCAAGCCGTCTCCGCTTGCGAAACCCCAATGCTAGGGCTGCACAGCTTTACGACCTGTGAAGATCATGGTTAGCGAGGAGTTAACGGGGTTCTAGGCCGCGGCGGGTTGCTCGATCAGGCGCTCGGCCGGGAAGGCCACGGTCACCTTGGTGCCGACGCACAGCTCGCTCTCGATCTCCAGGCGGCCGCCATGCAGCTCCGCCAGCTTCTTGGTCAGCGGCAGGCCGAGGCCGGTGCCTTCGTATTTGCGGTTGAGGTCGCTGTCGAGCTGCCCGAAGCGCTCGAGGGCGCGCGGGATGTCTTCCTTGGCCATGCCGATGCCGGTGTCGGCGACCTGCACCACGAACTCGCGTTCGTCGACAAAGGCGATCAGGCGCACGGTGCCGCCGCGCGGCGTGAACTTGACCGCGTTGGACAGCAGATTGAGCAGGATCTGGCGCACCCGCCGTTCGTCCGCGCGCAGGATCGGCAGATCGCGCGCGATTTCCTGCTCGATGGCGACGCCGTTGCTGTCCGCCTGGCCCGCGACCATGCGCAGCGACGTCGCCAGCGTCTCGCGGATCTCGATCTGGTCCTCCTGCAAGGTCAGGTGGCCCGCGTCGATCTTGGAGAAGTCCAGCACGTCGTTGACCAGCGCCAGCAGGTGCTTGCCGCTGCGGTGCACGTCGTTGACGTAGCCCTTGTAGCGCGCGTCGCCGATCGGGCCGAACAGTTCGCCCTTCAGCAGCTCGGAGAAACCGATGATGGCATTGAGTGGCGTGCGCAATTCGTGGCTCATGGTGGCAAGGAACTGCGACTTCGCCTGGCTGGCGGCGGCGGCGGCATCGAGCGCACGGGTCAGGTTGTCAGCAGTCGCCTGCAGTTCCTGCTTGGTGGCTTCCAGCTCCGCGACATGGGCACGAAGGCGTTCCGCCTCCTGCACCGTACGGCTTGCCAGGTGATGATCCGTGACGGCCGCGACCAGGCCGAGAATGATGATCATGCCCATCACCGCCGCCACGGTGACCGCCAGCCAGGCTGGCGCCATCACGCTGTCATCGGGCACGATGATGACGGGGTCGGGAACCAGGGTGAGCGCCGACATGGCGGTGAAATGCATGCCCGCGATCGCCAGGCACATCACGTTGGTGCCGTTCAGGGCGGCGCGCCAGCCACGGCCGTTGGCGAAGACCCGCAACGCCAGGGCACCGAACACCATGCCGATCACGATCGAGGCTACGACATAGACCAGGTCCCAGTCGAAGGTAGCCGGCGCCGACAACGCGGCCATGCCGGTGAAATGCATGGTTGCGATGGCCACGCCGAACACCGCGCCGCCGAGCAGGGCATCGCGCATATAGAGAACGATCGAGAATCCGGCAAAGGTCACGATCATTGCGATCGCGATCGACAAGATCGTCAGGCCGAAATCATAGCCAAGCTGCAGAGAAGACGGATCGTACGCCAGCATCGCGACGAAATGCGTGCTCCACACCGCGGCGCCGGCCACCGCCGAGGCGGCCACCAGCCAGCGCCCGTCGATCTCGCTGGTCTTCTTGTCGCGCGCCCGGGCGAGCAGGCTGAGCGCGGTAAAAGACCCGAAGGCGCAGACCGCGGCGGCGAGCAGGACCAACGCGATGCTGTGCTGCCCCGTGATGCAGTTGAGAACCTTTATCATGGAAACGATTTCAAGGTATTCGGATGAAAGAAGCGTAAATGGGCCGATAACTTTCGCACATGCTGGTGAGATTCGACTTTGTCTCACACAGGCTTGTACGAACTGTGCTTCTTTTATTTGTCTGACATGACGAAGGCCGACGCGTCCGTTGAGTCCAGATTGCCGCTGTTTTGTCTAAAATTTTATGCATCGGCTCTAGCGGCCGCGCTGCAGCTCCTTCAATCCCGCTTCCAGCCCATCGAGAGTCAGGGGGTACATGCGGCCCTCCATCAGCTGCCGCATCAGGCGCGCGGAGCTGGTGCCCTCCCACGCGCGCGGATCGCGCGGATTGATCCAGATCGCGTTCCGGAACCGTTTCAGCAGGCGCGTCATCCAGACCGTGCCGGATTCCGCGTTCCAATGCTCGACGCTGCCGCCGGGCTCGGTGATCTCGTAGGGACTCATGGTGGCGTCGCCGACGAAGATCAGCTTCCAGTCGGGGCCATAGGTGTTCATCATCTCAACCGTCGGCGTCACCTGGTCGTGGCGGCGACGGTTGTTGCGCCACAGCCCCTCATAGGGACAGTTGTGGAAATAGAACGTCTCGAGATGCTTGAACTCCGCCCGCGCGGCGGAGAACAGCTGCGCCGATTCCTCGATGAAGTCGTCCATCGACCCGCCGATGTCGAGCAGCAGCAGCACCTTCACCTTGTTGTGGCGCTCGGGCCGCATCTGCAGGTCGAGGCAGCCGCCATTGGCCGCCGTGGCGTGGATGGTGCCGCCGAGGTCGAGTTCGCTGGCTTCGCCCTCGCGCGCCCAGCGGCGCAAACGGCGCAACGCCAGCTTCAGCGTGCGCGTGCCGAGTTCGACCTCGCCGTCGAGATCGCGGAACTCCCGCTTGTCCCACACCTTGACCGCCCTGCGCCGGCGCGAGCCGGCCTGGCCGATGCGCACGCCTTCCGGATTGTCGCCATAGGCGCCAAACGGCGAGGTGCCGGCGGTGCCGATCCATTTCGAGCCGCCCTCGTGCCGGCCCTGCTGCTCCATCAGGCGCTGGCGCAGGGTCTCCAGCAGCTTCTCGAGCCCGCCCAGGCGCTCGATCGCCGCGCGCTCCTCTTCGGTGAGGAACCGCTCGGCCAGCTGCTTCAGCCACTCCTCCGGGATATCGGCGAGAGTTGCGCCATGCACCGCCTGCAGCCCGCGGAAATAGAGCGCGAACACCCGGTCGAACCGATCGATCAGCCGCTCGTCCTTCACCAGGCTGGCGCGCGCCAGGAAGTAGAAATCCTCGACGTCGAACAGCGCGACCTGCGCTTTGAGGCCGTTCAGCAGCGTCAGGTATTCCAGCAGCGAAACCTTGACGCCTTCGTTGCGCAGCGCATTGACGAAGCCGGCGAACATTGGCGCCGCTCTACTGCCCGCGCCGCGCCAAAAACGCGACGCGCTCGAACAGGTGCACGTCCTGCTCGTTCTTGAGCAGCGCGCCGTGCAGCGGCGGGATCACCACCTTCGGGTCCTTGGCGCGCAGCACCTCGAGCGGGATATCCTCGATCATCAGCAGCTTCAGCCAGTCGAGCAGCTCCGACGTAGCCGGCTTCTTCTTGAGCCCCGGCACCTCTCGCATGTCGTAGAACAAGTGCAGCGCCTCGCGCACCAGCTCCTGCTTGATGTTGGGATGGTGCGCGGCGACGATGCGCTCCATCGTCTCCTTGTCCGGGAAGCGGATGTAATGGAAGAAGCAGCGGCGCAGGAACGCGTCCGGCAGCTCCTTCTCGTTGTTCGAGGTGATGATGACGATCGGCCGGCGCCTGGCCTTGATGGTCTCCTTGGTCTCGTAGACGAAGAACTCCATGCGGTCGAGTTCCAGCAGCAGGTCGTTGGGGAACTCGATGTCCGCCTTGTCGATCTCGTCGATCAGCAGCACCACCGGCGTGTCGGCGACGAAGGCATCCCACAGCTTGCCGCGCTTGATGTAGTTGGCGATGTCGTGGACCTTGGCATCGCCCAGCTGCCCGTCGCGCAGGCGCGCCACCGCGTCATACTCGTAGAGGCCCTGCGCCGCCTTGGTGGTCGACTTGATGTGCCACTGGATGAGCGGCATGCCGAGGGCGCGCGCCACCTCCTCCGCCAGCACGGTCTTGCCGGTGCCGGGCTCGCCCTTCACCAGCAGCGGCCGCTCCAATGCGACCGCGGCATTGACCGCGACCTCCAGATCGCGAGTCGCGATGTAGCGGTCGGTGGATGTGAAACGTGGGCGGTCGGTCATGCAATCCTCTCGAAGGGACGAGCGGACCATAGCAGCGCGGTCGGCTTGATCCAAACCACTGCGGCGGGCCAAAGTGGCGCATGGCCGAGTCGCATTATGCCCGCATGGCGAAATTCAAGATCGGCGACGTGGTGCGCCACCGGGTCTATCCGTTCCGGGGCGTGGTCTATGACGTCGACCCGGTGTTCAACAACACCGAGGAATGGCTGACCTCGATCCCCGAGGAGATCCGGCCGCACAAGGACCAGCCCTTCTATCACCTGCTGGCCGAGAACGACCGCACCACTTATGTCGCCTATGTCTCGGAGCAGAACCTGCTGCCGGACGAGACCGGGAAGCCGTGCCGCCACCCGATGGTGCCCGAGATGTTCGTGGGCCCGGTCGAAGGCGCCTACCGGCTGAAATCCATCAAGCCGAACTAGCCGGCCCAAACTAACCGAAATCGTGAGCCAATCTCCTACGTTCCGCTTGACTTCACCCTGAAATGAGAACATAAAAAGAACGAATAGCGATCAAATTGGGAGATTGGATCCATGTCCGCTTATGCCGCTCACGTGCTCGAGGGTGCCGCGTTCGCCGCCATCATGCTCCTGATCGCGATTTCCCCCAGCCTCCTGGCGAGCTGAGACTCCCATGTTCCTGATCGATCGTCCGCTCGGATCGTTTGGCTTGCGGGCCGATCTTGCCCCCCGCCCGCTGTTCGGCGGCACCGGCGATCTGGTCCGCGCCGCCCTGGTGGCGCGTCCGCCGGCACCCAGCCCGGCTGCGCCCAGCGCCCGCCGGCAGGGTTCGCAGCTTGACCTCGCCCTCGCCGCACCCGCACGGCGGCGCAAGGCGGGATAGCGCGCCCCCCTTCGTCACCGGCGGCGACGACGGGCAGAGGGACGCCTCCGGTTTCATTTGAATCGCCCACCGCGACTGTCCATGTTCGATTCAGAACAGGGGAGACGCGCGTTTGGCACTTTCCGCGATCCGCGAATTTTTGCGCCATCAGGCGGCGGGCGGCGTGGTGCTGCTGGCGGCAGCAGCGCTGGCCTTCATCCTCACCAACTCGCCGTTGACCGACCACTATCTGCGGTTCTTCGAGCTGCACGTCAGCCTGAAGCTGGGCGATCTCGGGCTCGACAAGTCGCTGGGCCACTGGATCAACGACGGGCTGATGGCGATCTTCTTTTTCCTGGTCGGCCTCGAGATCAAGCGCGAGCTGATCGAGGGCGAGCTCTCGAGCCCGCGCCAGGCGGCCCTGCCGGCGATCGCCGCGACCGGCGGCGTAGCGGCGCCCGCGCTGGTTTATGTCCTGTTCAACGCCGGCGCGCCGGAAACGCTGCGCGGCTGGGCGATCCCGGCAGCCACCGACATTGCGTTCGCCATGGGCGTGGTCAGCCTGCTCGGCAACCGGGTACCCGAGAGCCTGAAGATCTTTCTGCTCGCACTCGCGATCATCGACGACCTCGGCGCCATCATCATCATCGCCATCTTCTACACCGCCGACCTGTCGATGCTGGCGCTCGGCCTTGCCTCGATCGGCATCGCGATCCTTGTCCTCATGAACCGCCTTGGGGTGCAGCGCCTCGCCGCCTATGTGCTGGTGGGCATCTATGTCTGGGCTTGCGTGCTGGAATCGGGTGTGCACGCGACACTGGCCGGCACCATCGTCGGGCTGTGCGTCCCGCTGCGCTCGCCGAGCGGCGACGAACATTCTCTCGCCAAGCGCTGCATCCACGCTTTGCATCCATGGGTCGCCTTCGCGATCATGCCGGCCTTCGCCTTCGCCAATGCCGGCGTGACGCTGACCGGCCTGACGTGGGAGACGATCGCCGCCCCGGTCACGCTGGGCGTGGCACTGGGCCTGTTCATCGGCAAGCAGGTCGGCGTGATGGCCGCCGTGGCATTGGCGCGTGTTTCCGGTATCGCCCGCCTGCCAGAGGGCGCGGGCTGGGCCGAGACCTACGGCGTCGCGATCCTCACCGGCATCGGCTTCACCATGAGCCTGTTCATCGGCGGCCTGGCCTTTCCCGACCCCGAACACGTCGTCGAGATGCGCCTGGGCGTGATCGGGGGCTCGATCCTGTCGGCGCTCATGGGCCTTTTGGTGCTGACGATCGCGACGCGGCGCCGAGCGGCGACCGCTCAGTGACGCTCAGTGACTCCGAGCCGCCTTGCGGAAGGCTTCGATCGGGACCGCGGCGCCGAAGCTGCGGCCGTCTTCCAGTTCCACGATCGCGCTCTGCAGGCCGATGATCTCGGTGCTGTCCGGCGTCACCAGCAGCAGCGGTGCGCCCGACGAGCCGAAGGTGGCATCGCAGTCGTGCAGCAAGAGCCGCCCGCCTTCCGCCTTGGCCACCAGCTGGCAGCCGTGGTCCTCGGTCAGGATCTCGGCGTAGTCGCCGTTATAGCCGGCGATGGTGAGTTCGCCGGCGGCGGCGGCCAGCTTCATCTGCTGGAACGAGCGGCTGCTGAGCGGCACCGGCTCGATGGTCAGGCTGCGCTCGAGGTGCACCAGAGCCCAGTCGTTGCCGATGTTGGATTCGTCCTTGGCGCGGTCGGGCACCCAATTGGGCGAGACCGTGAAGTCATCGGCCCGGGCATGCTCGCGATAGTCGCCGCGGTGATAACCGGCGACGAAATGGACCTCCATCGGGATGGTCCAACGCTCGTCCTTGAAATTGTAGAGGCAATGCGCCGCCGTCAGCACCAGGTCGGGCGCGATCAGCGCGCCGGTGCAATGGCCGCCGATCTCGCGGTTGATCCGGCCGAGCGCAGTCCATGGCCAGACCTCCGTCTCGATCGGGGTGCGGTTGTCGGCGCCTTCGATGCCAACCACCTTGGTCTCGTCGGCATGGACGATCCCCGCCAGCAGCATCAACACTAGCGCCACCAGCGCGAATCCGACCGCCAGGGCCTGGACGTTCGAGCGGCCCGGGCGGCGGCGATACTGCCGGCGCATCATCCGGTCCTGCGCATGGCGCCGCGCGCCGCGCCGGTCGGCGCCGGCCAGCAGGACGCCGTAGAAACGTTTCCCGCCGAGTGATGCCGGCAGGCTAAAGCGCCAATCGACGCGATGGCGGCCAGGTGCAACCGCTGCCGCGACCCGCTTGATGTCCTCGAGCTGGGCCGGCGAAAGGCCGGACTTGGTCTCAGGCGCCAGGCGCGCGAGGAACAGGTCGCCCCACATCTCGCCGCTGCCGGTTGCGGCCGAATCGCCGGCCGCATCATGCACTAAGTTGCGTGTGGTCTTGTCGCCCGTCGGCATGCTTTCCGTGATCCCTCGCGCGGTCCCCACCGGCTGAAGCACGCTAGCCCCTCGATTGTTAAGGAAGCGTGACCAACCCGTTGGTTTAACGTAGCTTTCCCCTTACTTGCCTGGAATAGTCAGGGGTGTTGCGCTAGACTCTGCCTCGCCCTCCCAGAACCGCTGCCACGAAGAGCACGGCTGATTACTCCAAGATCAGGACAGTCATGAAATCCGAAACCCTGAAACAGCAATTGATGGACCAGGTCATCCGCTTCATCGGCGGACGGATCGAGCGCGCCCGCGCCGCCCAGGTCGAAGCCTTTGTCCGGCAATTCTACGCCAATGTGCCGTTCGCCGATATCGCGCAGGATCCACCCGAGGATCTGTTCTGCGCCGCGCTGTCGCTCTGGCAGTTCGCCCACAAGCGCCAACCGGGCGCCGCCAAGGTCCGCGTCTTCAATCCGCACCAGGACGAGCATGGCTGGCGGTCCAGCCACACCGTGATCGAGATCGTCAACGACGACATGCCGTTCCTGGTGGATTCGGTGACCGCCGAGCTGGCGCGCCAGGACCTCAGCGTGCACCTGGTCGTGCACCCGATCATGCGCATCGCGCGCGACAAGTCCGGCCAGATCACCGAGATCGGCAAGCCGGACGCGCCGGCGGAATCCGTGATGCAGATCCGCGCCACCCAGGTGGGTCATCCGGAAAAGCTGGAGCAGGTGCAGCGCGGCATCGAATCGGTGCTGAACGACGTGCGCACGTCGGTCGGCGACTTCCGCGAAATGCGCACGCGCCTGCGCGAGGCGATCGAGGAGATCGACCGCAAGAAGCTGCCGGTGGACGAAGAGGAGCGCGCGGAGATCGCACGCTTCCTGAAGTGGATCGAGGACGACCACTTCACGTTCCTCGGCTATCGCGAATACGCCATGACCGGCAAGGGCGAGAAGGCCTCGTACCAGATCGTCGACGGCCGCTCCCTCGGCATCCTCAAGGATTTCAACCTGCGCATCTTCGGCGGCATGCGCAACCAGGAGAGCATGCCGACCCAGGTGCGCTCGTACCTGCGCCAGCCCAAGCTGCTGCTGATCACCAAGGCCAACACCCGCGCCACCGTCCATCGCGACGTGCCGATGGACGTGTTCGGCGTGAAGACCTTCGACGCCAAGGGCAACGTGACCGGGGAGCGGCTGTTCGCCGGCCTGTTCACCTCCGCCGCCTACAGCCGCTCGCCGCGCGAGATCCCGATGCTCGACCGCAAGATCGAGACCATCATCGAGCGCGCCGGCTTCTCGCCCGACAGCCACGACGGCAAGGCGCTGGCCCACATCCTCGAAACCTATCCGCGCGACGAACTGTTCCAGGCCAGCGAAGACGAGCTGCTGGAGACCGCGGTCGGCATCCTCAACCTGCAGGAGCGCCAGCGTGTCGCGCTGTTCGTGCGGCGCGATCCGTACGAGCGATTCGTCACCGCGCTCATCTTCCTGCCCAAGGATACGATGAACACCGAGTTGCGGCTGCGGATGCAGGAGGTGGTGGCAAAGGCGTTCAACGGCACGCTGTCCGCCTACTACGTGCATCTGGGCGACGGTGCGCTGGCGCGGCTGCAATTCATCATCGCGACCACGCCGGGCCAGATTCCGGCAGTCGATCTCAAGGACCTCGAGTCGAAGCTGGCCGACGTCGCGCGGTCCTGGGCCGACCATATGCGCGATGCGCTGGTCGAGGCCAAGGGCGAGGCGGCGGGCATGGAGCTGCTGCGGCGCTACCGCGACGCATTCCCCGCCGGCTATGACGACCATTTCAACGCCCACGCTGCGGTCCACGACATCGACCGGGTGGAAGAGGCGCGGCATCAGGCCGTTCCCGCCATCAACCTCTATCGCCCGATCGAGGCCGCGCCGAACGAGCTGCGCCTCAAGCTCTATCAGGTCAAGGACAAGATCGCACTCTCGACCGTGCTTCCCTCGCTGGAGAATTTCGGGCTCAAGGTCATCAGCGAGATTCCGTTCGAAGTGAAGTCGGCCGGCGAGGACAAGCCGGTCTGGATCCACGACTTCACCATGTGCACCGCGGACGGCGCCGAAGTCGACGTGCCGCAGATCCGCGACAAGTTTCACGAGGCCTATGCCCGCATCTGGGCGGGCGATGCCGAGGATGACGGGTTCAACCGCCTGGTGGTGACCGCCGGGATCGGCTGGCGCAACATCGCGCTGCTGCGCGCCTACTGCAAATACCTGCGCCAGGCCGCGATCGCCTTCAGCCAGTCCTACATGGAGCAGACGCTGAACGCCAACGCGGTCATCACCCGCGACATCGTGCACCTGTTCTATGCCATGTTCGATCCCGGCTATGCCGGCGACCGCGACAAGCAAACGCAGGCGATCGTCGAGCGCATCGTCAAGGAGCTGGACCGCGTCTCCAATCTCGACGAGGACCGCATCCTGCGCCGCTTCCTGAACGCAGTGCAGTCGACCCTGCGGACCAACTACTTCCAGCGCGGCGCGGATGGCAAGGACAAGGAATACATCTCCTTCAAGCTCGATTCCCACAAGCTGGACGACCTGCCGCTGCCGCGGCCGATGGTGGAGGTGTTCGTCTATTCGCCGCGCGCGGAAGCCATCCACCTGCGCGGCGGCAAGGTGGCGCGCGGCGGCATCCGCTGGTCGGACCGGCGCGAGGATTTCCGCACCGAGGTGCTGGGCCTGATGAAGGCGCAGATGGTGAAGAACGCCGTCATCGTTCCGGTCGGCTCCAAGGGCGGCTTCGTGGTGAAGCGTCCGCCGCAGACCACCGACCGCGAAACGGTGATGGCCGAGGTGGTGCATTGCTACAAGACCCTGATGCGCGGCCTGCTCGACATCACCGACAATGCGGTCGGCGGCAAGCTGGTGCCGCCCAAGGAGGTGGTGCGGCGCGACGAGGACGATCCCTACCTGGTGGTCGCCGCCGACAAGGGCACCGCCACCTTCTCCGACATCGCCAACGGCGTGTCGCGCGACTACGGCTTCTGGCTCGACGATGCCTTCGCCTCCGGCGGTTCGGCCGGCTACGACCACAAGAAGATGGGCATCACGGCGCGAGGCGCGTGGGAATGCGTGAAACGGCATTTCCGCGAGCTCGGCACCGACATCCAGGCGCAGGATTTCACCTGCGTCGGCGTCGGCGACATGTCGGGCGACGTGTTCGGCAACGGCCTGCTGCTGTCCAAGCACACCAGGCTGCTGGCGGCCTTCAACCACATGCATGTCTTCCTCGATCCGGATCCCGATCCGGCGACCAGCCATGCGGAGCGGCAGCGGCTGTTCGACCTGCCGCGCTCGGCCTGGAGCGACTACAACCCGGCGCTGATCTCCAAGGGCGGCGGCATCTTCGAGCGCAAGGCTAAGTCCATCACCCTGTCATCCGAGGTGCGCGCCCGGTTCGGCATCGGTAAGGAACAGGTGACGCCCGCTGAGTTGATCAAGGCCCTGCTGAAGGCGGAGATCGACCTGCTGTTCTTCGGCGGCATCGGCACCTACGTGCGGGCCAAGGACGAGACCAACGCCGAGGTGGGCGACCGCGCCAACGACGCGCTGCGCGTCACCGGCGAGGAGCTCAGAGCCAAGGTGGTGGGCGAAGGCGCCAACCTCGGTGTGACCCAGCGAGGCCGCATCGAGGCGGCGATGAATGACGTCAAGATCAACACCGACGCGCTCGACAATTCCGCCGGTGTCGACACCTCCGATCACGAGGTCAACATCAAGATCCTGCTCAACGAAGCGGTGCAGGCCGGCGACCTCACCATGAAGCAGCGGGACAAGCTGCTGGCGCAGATGACCGACGATGTCGCCGAACTGGTGCTGCGCGACAACTACCTGCAGTCGCAGGCGCTCAGCATCGCGGAAGCGCAAAGCTTCACGCTGCTCGACCAGCAGAACCGTTTCATGAAGGCGCTGGAGCGCACCGGTCGCCTCGACCGTGCCATCGAGTTCCTGCCGGACGACGAGGCGGTGCGTCTGCGTCTCAAACAGCGCATCGGCCTGACCAGGCCGGAGATGGCCGTGCTGCTCGCCTATGCCAAGAACTCGATCTACGATGAGCTGCTGCCGTCCGATCTGCCAGACGATCCGCAGCTCGAAGACGACCTGGTCAAGTATTTCCCCAGCGCCCTGCAGAAATCCTACCAGGAGCAGACCGGCAAGCACCGGCTGCGGCGCGAGATCATCGCGACCGTGGTCACCAACTCCATCATCAATCGCATGGGCGGGACCTTCATTCACATCATGAAGGAGCGCACTGGACAGACCGCCGCGGCGATCGCGCGCGCCTATGCCATCACGCGCGGCGCCTATCGTCTGCGCGAGCTGTGGAGCGGTATCCAGGAGCTCGACAACAAGGTGCCGGCCCATTTGCAGATCGAGATGTTCATCGATCTCAACCGCCTGACCGAGCATGCGACGCAGTGGTTCCTGCGCAATGGGCAGCATCCGCTCGACATCGCGGCCAACGTCATCGCCACCAGCCCCGGCCTGGTCGCGCTCGAGAATGCGCTGATGGCGATCCTGGCGGATGAGGATCGCACCGAGGTGGAGCAGCGCCGCGCCCAGCTCATCGGGCAGGGCGTGCCGCAGGCGCTGGCCCAGCGCGTCGCGCAGGCGCCGGCGCTGGTTTCCTCGCTCGACATCGTGCGCATCGCGGCCGATCTCAAGATGAAGGTCGAGGATGCCGGCCGCACTTATTACGCGGTGGGCGAGACCTTCCATCTCGACTGGCTGCGCGCCGGCGCGCGGGCGCTGATCGGCGACAGCCACTGGGACCGGTTGGCGGTGTTCGCGATCATCGAGGACTTCTACGGCCACCAGCGCGATCTGACGACCGCCGTTCTGCATCAGGCCAAAGGCCAGATCGGGGCGGACGCGATCGCCATCTGGCGCGAGACGCGCGGCGCGGCGCTGGCGCGGGCCGACGGTCTGTTTACCGACCTGCGCCAGGTCGGCAAGCTGGAGCTTGCCATGCTCGCCGTCGCCAACCGGACGCTGCGCAGTTTGATCGGATAATTCGTGCCGATGCCGAACGGGCAATGAGCGGGGAACACCTCCGCCCATTGCGTCCGAACCGGTCAGCCTAGATCGAAGGGCTCTTCGTCGAACAGCATCGTGAGCCCGCTGCCGCTGCCTTCGCCGCTTGGGCCTTCACCGCCTCCGTCGTCGCCGGTGTCGGGATCGGGATCGGGAGCCGGCCGATCCGGCTTTTCCGGCGGCTCAGGGCGTTCGCGATCCTGGCCGGCATGGCCCGGCTCCGGCCTGCGGTCGCGGTCGGGCGCGCCGGATGCGGAGGAGAACGAGCCGAGATCGCCGCATTGCGCATCCGAATCGGCACCCGCGACCAGGATGCTCTGGCCGCCGATACAGACGACCGACTTGCCGGTGCCGTTCGGCCTTGCCTCCACCGCGCCCGACAGAACATCGATGACGGTGGCGTCGTCGCCGTCGACATGCACCAGGAACTCGGTGCCGCGCACACCGATGGTCGCGACCGGCGTCTTCAGCTTCACGCCCTGGTCGAGCCTGCCATTCGACGTGAAATGGAACAAGCCGTCATTCAGGTTGATCATGCCCTGGCTGGCGGCGCCATCGAACACATAGTCGGACAGGACAAGCTCGCTCTCCGATTCGACGCTGAGCTGCGAGCCGTCGACGAACTGCACCTGGATCGAGGAGTCGTCATCGGTGCGCAACGCTTCGTCCTGCACCAGCTCGTCGGCGCGCCTGGCGGTCTGTTCCTCCCGCCCGGGCGGCGTGCGATAGCCCTCGTTCACGACGTCGGTCACGGTGGCGATGCCGGCGGCATGCGCGCCGCCGCCGAAGGCCGCGACGGCTGCGATGACGTAACAGACCTGGTAGGCCAAATGCCTTTTCAAAGGATCCCTCCATCCGCAAATAGACACTGCCCGGGGCGCCGAGAATGGACGCCGCCGAGCGACAATCAGCCCGACTGTCTGCGCAGACGCCGCCGCCAGAACCGCGGCGGTCGCGGAGGGATATGAGTGAAAGAGCTGTGAAGTTCTATCGAGACCGCTTCAGCTCACGACTTTGTGCGCGAGACAGCAACGTCAGCAGCGCAATGGTGCCACACGCACCGTGCGGGAATCACAATGGGCGGAGGAACCCTCCGCCCATTGACGTGCGATCGATCAGCCGAGTTCGAAGGGCTCTTCGTCGGTGAACAACATGACGTTGCTGCCGCTATTTTCGCCCTGGTCCGGATCAGGTTCGGGTTCGGGATCGGGCTTCGGCGGTTCCGCCTTCTCCTGCTTGGGGCGTTCGCGATCCTGGCCGCCATGACCCGGCTCCGGCCTGCGGTCGTGGTCAGGCGCACCGGATGCGGACGAGAACGAGCCAAGGTCGCCGCACATCGCATCCTCGTTCGGGCCGGCGATCAGGATACTCTGGCCGCCGACGCACACGATCGCTTGGCCGGTGCCGTTCGGCTTCGCCTCGACCGCGCCCGCCATGATGTCGATGATGGTCACGTCGTTGCCATCGACATGGACCAGGAACTCCGTGCCGCGCACGCCGATGGTGGCGACCGGCGTCTTCAGCTTCACGCCCTGGTCCGGCTTGCCGTTGGACGTGAAGTGGAACAGGCCGTCATTGAGGTTGATGAGGCCCTTGCTGGCCGCGCCATCGAACACATAGTCCGACAGCACCATCTCGCTCTCGGCTTCGACCCGAAGCTCGGAGCCGTCGACGAACGTCACCTGGATCGAGGACTCGTCGTCGGTTCGCAGCGCTTCGTTCTGCACCAGTTCATCGGCGCGCTTCGCAGTCTGCTCCTCGTGGCCGGGCGGCGTGCGGTAGCCGTCGTTCACCACGTCCGTGACGGTTGCGATGCCTGCCGCACTGGCGGGCGCGCCGAACGCGACGGCAGCAATGACATAGCCAATCTGATACGCGAGTTGCCTCTTCATACATTCCTCCATTATGCGATCTGGCTCGCTGGCCAGCGGGTCCCGCGCTTGCGAAGCAATGCCGTGAGCGGGATATGGGACGAAGAGGCGGTGAATTGCTGTGAACGCTGTCACAGTGCGCGGCGATCGCCGGTGTGGCGGCCGTCACAGGTGTCGCAAAAGACAACGGGCGGAGAGACCCTCCGCCCGTTGTCCGTTCAACGCCGAAAGAATGAGGCGGCGACTTGGGTTGGTCGCCGGCTGCGCTCCTTCAAGCTTTAGTCTCTCCGATCGTAGTCGCCATCCGGCCGGAATCCGCCTCCGCCCCCGTTCGGCTGGCCTCCGTTCTCCGGAGTGCTCTTGGGCAGTGCCCGGACGTAGTTGGGATAGGGATAGTCGGGATAGCAATCGTCATCAGTGCATCCCTGCGGCGGTGGCGGTGGCGGTGGCGGTGGCGGCGGTGGTGGCGGCGGAGCGTCTTTCTTCTCCTTGTCGCCATTGCCGCCGCGCGTACCACCGCGCGGTCCGTCGTTTCCGGCAGCCGGGCCGGCCGCGGTCGAGAACGAACCGATGTCGCCGCACTGGGCGTCCTCGTTCTCGCCGGCAATCAGGATGCTCTGCCCTTCATAGCAGGTGATCTCCTGGCCCGAGCCGTGCGGCGTCGCCGAGACGCCGCCCGAGAGGATGTCGACGATGGTCACGTCGTCGCCGTCGACATGCACCAGGAACTCGGTGCCGCGGACGCCGATGGTGGCGACCGGCGTGCGCAGCTTCACACCCTGGTCGTCGTTGCCATTCGACTTGAAATGGAACAGTCCGTTGTTGAGGTTGATCAGGCCTGACGCAGCCGAACCATCGAACACATAGTCGGACAGCACCATTTCACTCGATTGCTCCACGCTGAGCTCGGAGCCGTCGACGAACTTCACCTGAATGACCGACTCTTTTTCGGTGCGGAGCGCTTCGTCCTGCACCAACTCGTCGGCGGTTTTGGCCGAGGTCTCGTCGGCGCCCGGCGGTGTCCGGTAGCCTTCGTTCACCACGTCCACGACGGTCGCTATGCCGGCAGCGTTCGCCGCGTGGGGCAGTGCCCAGATCGCGGCGATGGCATAGCAAACCTGGTACGCCAGTTTCCGTTTCATCATAACCTCCAAATCGCAAACACCCGTTCCTCACGACGCCATTGTCCGGCGTTTTGCGTGCCGACCTGTCCCAACCCTCCGCCAGCGTTCGGCGGATTCCGGCCGTTGCACGCTTATCTTTGACTTTGTGCGCTTGTCCCCACTTGCGATCGAACTCCATGCCACGCATGAGTGTCCCACTCATGCGCCACACGTTGGTCTGTCCCTGACCGAGTTCCGGTTGGCTCAGCAGCGTTCAGGCCGCCGAGCTTCCAGATCGGGCGATTTCACGATTGTTCGTTTGGTTCCCCTGGCGCTGCCCCGTTGCTCTGCCGCCCAACCGACGCCGGTGGCACGCTTCATCCCTGGCAACGCCATTCCACAACCCATCCGACAAGCCGTGTCTCACGGTCGCCCTCTGTCGGACATTGGCGTGGTAGACCCAATTGTCTTTCGTCGGGTGCCAGAGGGTCAATAGAATTGTACTAAAGTTCGACACAATCGCCGGTATCGATGCGATTGATTAACCGGCCAACCTCCCCTCATCCGCCCGCGCCTTCTTGACGGTGCTAATGTGGACCTGTCAGTCACTTAGCGGAAGTGACCGATGGCACAGTCGCGGCGGGGGGAATATATCCCGCAGGGCTGGACCTACCGATTCCCATTGCCTGGATTGTTGCTGCCGCCGTTGTTGCCGCCGTGATTGCCGTTCCCGTTGCCGTGACCCTTGCCGGGATTGCTTCCATCGCCGAGGCCCGAGTGATTGCCGTCGCCGTCCGGCGGTCCGCCGGGATCGCCACCGCCACCCGGGTCGCCACCGCCGGGATCGCCACCGCCGCCCGGGTCGCCACCGCCAGGATCGCCACCGCCGCCGGGATCGCCACCACCGCCCGGATTGCCACCGCCCGATTTGCCGCCACCGCTGGACTTGCTGTCGCTCGCCTGCTGCGGGCGATCGCGGCCGCTGACGTTGCCGTGCGCGTTGTCGTCCTGCGTGGGCGGCGCCGCGGCGGTCGAGAACGAACCGAGGTCGCCGCACACCGCATCGGAGTCGGCGCTCTCGACCAAAATGCTCTGGCCGCCTTCGCACAGGATCGGCTTGCCGCCGCCCAGCGGCCTCACTTCGACCTTTCCTTCGAGGATGTCGACGATGGTCGCGTCGTCCGCCACCGTCACCAGGAACTGCGTGCCGCGGATGCCGATGGTAGCGACCGGCGTCTGAAGGACCAGGTTTTCATCCTGCACGCCGTCGCTGGAGTTGAAGTGGAACAGTCCGGAATTGAGCGAAATGACGCCGCTGGTGCTCGCCGCGGCCGAATCGTAGAGATAGTCGGACAGCACGACCTCGCTCTGCGCTTCGACGTTGAGCTCGGAGCCGTCGACGAACTTCACTGCGATGCTCGAGTTGCGATCGGTGCGCAGCGCCTCCTCCGAGACGAGCTCGTCGGACGTCGCGGCGCGGCGTTCGCTGTCGCCGGGCGGCTGCCGGTATCCGTCGTTGACGACGTCGGTGACTGTGGCAATTCCAGCGGCAAACGCCGGCATCGCTGCCAGTGCCCCAAGAATCACCGGTACGCATACGCGACAAGCCATGCGGAGCATGGTTGGCCCCCTGTCGGTAAGGTGCGGTAGATTCTGTAGGTGCGCCAGCTTCTCGCGTGGGGTCAATACAATTGTCGTAAAATCCTCTAGAAAGTGGCCTGGCTCACACGCAAGATGAATAGACGTTCATCTTGGCGGGAATCGTCCTAGATATTGGGAACGTCATCCCGGAGTTCATGAGGGGAGTTGCTGGAGCGCGATGAGCAAGTGGCTGCAACCTGCGTTGGCTTCGCTGGTGCTCGCCGTCGCGCTGGTGCTGCGATGGTACGATCCGCCCACGCTGTCCGATCTGCGCGCTCTGGTGTTCGATCAGTATCAGCGCGTCGCGCCGCGCGAGTACAAGCCGGTGCCGGTCAAGATCGTTGACATCGACGATGAGTCGCTGGCGCGCGCCGGCCAATGGCCGTGGCCGCGCACGACGGTCGCGCAGATGCTGGCGAAGCTAAGAGAGGCGGGCGCCCTCGTCGTCGCGATGGACATCGTGTTCGCTGAGCCCGACCGGACAGCGCCGACACGCGTGTTTCCGAGCTGGGGACTGCTCTCCAACGACGAGCTGGCCCAGAGCCTGGCCGAGCGAATCCCGGACCCCGATGAAGTGCTCGCCGCCGAACTCGCGAAAGGTGGTGTCGTCCTGGGAGCGGTGCTGACTGATAAACCATCCAAGCCGCGCGTCAAGAAAGGCGGGTTCGCCAACGTCGGCCTCGACCCCAGGGAGAACGTTATGCCGTTCGCGGGCGCGCTCCCAGCCATTCCGATTCTGCGCGACGCCGCCGCGGGCAATGGCGCTATCAACCCAATCCTGGATCGCGACGCGGTCGTTCGCCGCGTTCCCATGGTCCTCAACGCCGATGGCGAGCTTTACCCAAGCCTGGTGGCTGAAGCATTGCGGGTCGCGGCGGGCGTTAGCACTTACGTGGTCAAGTCCACCGGCTCCCAAAGCTACAGCTTCGCCGGCTTCACCAGCATCTTGCGACGCAAGACCGGAGTGGCCGAAGTCGGCATCGGCCCGATCCACATTCGCACCGATCCCTACGCCGCCATGTGGCTGTACGACACCGGTCACAAGGACGAACGCTTCATCCCGGCCTGGAAGGTGCTGGCTGGCGACACCGGCGACGTCAAGAATGCCATCGTGTTCGTCGGCACCAGCGCGCCCGGTCTGCTCGATCTGCGCTCGACTCCGCTGGCGGTCGCCATTCCGGGAGTCGAAGTCCACGCGCAGATCGTCGAGCAGATCCTGACCGGCGACCTGATCGAACGGCCGCTGTGGGCCGACGATCTTGAGTTTCTTACCCTGTTGATCCTGGGCGGCGCCATGGTGCTGCTGTTGCCGCGCTTGGGCGCGCTCGGTTGCGCGATTTTCGGCTTTACCAGCGTGGTTGCGGTGGCCGGATTCGCCTGGTGGGCTTTCCTCGAAATCGGATGGCTGATCGATCCGGCCTATCCTTCGGCCGGGGCCCTGGCGGTCTTCACCACCGCGGTCCTGCTGTCGTTCCGGCGCTCCGACGTCGAGCGCAAGCGCGTGCGCGAGACCTTCAGCCATTACCTTGCGCCGGCGATGGTGAAGCGGCTGGTGGCGAATCCGGGGCTGCTGCGTCTGGGCGGAGAGGTGCGCAACCTCACCATCATGTTCTGCGACATCCGCGACTTCACCACCATCTCGGAGCGGATGGAGGCGACCGCACTGACCGCCCTGCTCAACGACTTCCTGACGCCGATGTCGGAAGCGGTGATGGAGAATGGCGGCACCATCGACAAGTATATCGGCGATTCCATCATGGCGTTCTGGAACGCGCCGCTCGACGAGCCGGACCATGCCAAGCTCGCCTGCCACGCCACCCTGGAGATGCGCCGGCGGCTCGCGACCCTCAACAAGGCCCTGGCCGTGCGCGCTGAGGCCGCCGGGCAGCCCCATGCGCCGATCATGATCGGCATCGGCCTCAATTCCGGCGACGCGCTGGTCGGCAATCTCGGCGCACGGCAGCGCCTCAACTACTCCGTCATCGGCGACAATGTGAATCTCGCCTCGCGCATCGAAGGCGTCAGCAAGGGCTTCGGCCTCGATATCCTGATCGGCGAGCAGACCCGCCAGGCCGCACCGGATTTCGCCGCGATCCCCATCGGCGACATCTTCGTGAAGGGAAAGACATTGCCGGCGCGGCTCTATGCGCTGATCGGCGGTCCGGAAGTGGCGCAGGCGCCGCAAGCGGAGGAATTGCTGAACGAGTTCGCGAAGATCGCGCACGGCTTCAAGGGCGGCAATCTCGCCGGCGCCGCATCAGCGCTTGCCGCCGCGCGCAACCTCGGGCAGGGCCTGGGCCTCGATCCGCTGTTCGATCACATCGGCAACATGCTGGCCGCGGCCGAGCACAAGAAGGCTGCTGCTGCACAGTAAGTCCCGGAGGATCTAGAGCTTCCGCGCCTTGTAGCGCGCCATGGTCTCTTCGTTCGGCGGATAGAGGCCGGGCAGCGCCCGGCCCGCCTTCACTTCCTCCATCAGCCAGGCTTCGAGTTCTTCCTGCTCGGCGCCGAGGCGCGCAACTTCTTCCGCCAGCGTGGCCGGGATCACCACGGCGCCATCGCCGTCCGCCACCACCACGTCGCCGGGATAGATCGCGCAGCCGCCGCATCCGACCGGCTCCTGCCAGCCGACGAAGGTGAGGCCCGCGACCGAGGCCGGCGCCGCCACGCCGGCGCACCACACCGGCAGGCCGGTCTCCAGCACGCCCGCCTTGTCGCGCATCACGCCGTCGGTGACGAGGCCGGCGACACCGCGCACCGTCATGCGCTGTGCCAGGATGTCGCCGAACACGCCGGCATCCGCGACGCCCATGGCGTCGATCACCGCGATGCAGCCTTCCGGCATCTCCTCGATCGCCGCGCGGGTCGAGCGCGGCGAGGACCAGGAGGCCGGCGTCGCCAGGTCTTCGCGCGCCGGCACGAAGCGCAGCGTGAAGGCGCGGCCGGCGATGCGCGGCTGCCCGGCGGTCAGCGGCTGCGGCCCCTTCATCCAGATGCGGCGGATGCCTTTTTTCAGCAGTACCGTCGTGATGGTGGCGGTGGTGATTTGGCTGAGCGTGGCGAGCAGCGCGCTATCGGTCACCCCTATCCTCGATTCATCCGGTTATCCACCAGGCTCTGCACCACCGTTGGATCGGCCAGCGTTGAAGTATCGCCGAGGTTGCTGTAGTCGTTCTCCGCGATCTTGCGCAGGATGCGGCGCATGATCTTGCCGGAGCGGGTCTTCGGCAGGCCCGGCGCCCATTGCAGCAGATCGGGCTGCGCGATCGGGCCGATTTCCTTGCGTACCCACTGCACCAGCTCCTTGCGCAGCTCCTCGCTCGGCTCCACGCCGAGTTTCAGCGTCACATAGGCGTAGATGCCCTGGCCCTTGATGTCGTGCGGGTAGCCGACCACCGCCGCCTCCGCCACCTTGGCGTGGGCGACCAGCGCGGATTCCACTTCCGCCGTGCCCATGCGGTGGCCGGAGACGTTGAGCACGTCATCGACGCGGCCGGTGATCCAGTAGTAGCCGTCGGCGTCGCGCCGGCAGCCGTCGCCGGTGAAATACTTGCCCTTGTAGGCGCTGAAATAGGTCTCGGCGAAGCGCTTGTGATCGCCATAGACCGTGCGCATCTGGCCCGGCCAGGAATCGGCGATGCACAGATTGCCCTGGCATTCGCCCTGCAGCACCTTGCCGTCGCCGTCCACGATCTCCGGCTTGATGCCGAACAGCGGTTTGGTCGCCGACCCGGGCTTCAGCGCGGTGGCGCCGGGCAGCGGCGAGATCAAGATGCCGCCGGTCTCGGTCTGCCACCAAGTGTCGACGATCGGGCAGCGATGCTTGCCGACCACGCGGTGGTACCACAGCCAGGCTTCCGGATTGATCGGCTCGCCGACCGAGCCCAGCAGGCGCAGCGAGTCCAGCTTGCACTTCTGCACCGGCGCCTCGCCCTCGCGCATCAAGGCGCGGATCGCGGTCGGCGCGGTATAGAAGATGTTGACCTTGTGCTTGTCACACACCTGCCAGAAGCGCGAGGCGTCGGGATAGTTCGGCACGCCTTCGAACATCAGCGAGATCGCGCCGTTGGCGAGCGGGCCGTAGACGATGTAGCTGTGGCCCGTGACCCAGCCCACGTCCGCCGTGCACCAGTAGATATCGCCGTCGTGGTAGTCGAACACGTACTGGTGCGACATCGAGGCGTAGACGATGTAGCCGCCGGTGGTGTGCAGCACGCCCTTCGGCTTGCCGGTCGAACCGGAGGTATAGAGGATGAACAGCGGATCTTCCGCGCCCATCTCTTCCGGCTTGCACTCGGCCGACACCTTCGGCGATTCCTCGTGCCACCAATGATCTCGGCCGGCCGTCCACTCGGTCTTGCCGCCGGTCCGGCGCACCACCAGGCATTTCTTGATCGACGGGCAATTCTTCAGCGCGGCGTCGACGTTGGCCTTGAGCGGGATCTTCTTGCCGCCGCGCAGGCCTTCGTCCGCGGTGATGACGATGTTGGAATCGCAATCCTGGATGCGCCCCGCCAGGCTGTCGGGGGAGAAGCCGCCGAACACCACCGAATGCACCGCGCCGATGCGCGCGCAAGCGAGCATCGCGTAGGCCGCCTCGGGGATCATCGGCATGTAGATGGTGATGCGGTCGCCGCGCTTGGCGCCCAAGCTCTTCAGCACATTCGCCATGCGGCACACTTCTTCGTGCGCCTGCTTGTAGGTGATGTGCTTGCTCTCGGCTGGATCGTCGCCTTCCCAGATCAGCGCCGTCTGGTTTCCGCGTTTGGCGAGATGGCGGTCGAGGCAGTTGGCCGAGACGTTGAGCGTGCCGTCATAGTACCAGCGGATGCGGATGTCGCCGGTGTAGTCGACGTCCTTCACCTTGCTGAAGGGCTTGATCCAGTCGACGCGCTTGCCGATCTCGCCCCAGAAGCCTTCGGGGTCGGTGACGGAGCGGCGATACATCTCCTCGTATTTCTTGGCGTCGATCAGCGCGCGCTTCGCGGCCTCGGCCGGGACGGGAAACAGCTGTTGCTCTGACATCGCTCGCACTCCCCTGACCATTCTTTGTTGCGCCGCACTCTAAGGCCTGGCGCCAACACGTCTTTCTTAGACGAAAGTCGTAACAAGGCGGGGATGAAAGGGCAAGATGGCGGTCGCCTGGAGCGCCGCTAATCCTCTGTCAAAGCTGGGATTTCAACGGGGAACTGTGCCCCCTTTCCCGGATCGCGGAGGACCAGGAAAGGGGGCGTCGCGGTGTCGCAGCTGGAGCTAGGGCTGCGCGGCCTCCTCGCGCGGATCGCCGAGGGCGAACCAGTCGACCTTGCGGGTGGCGATCATCACGCCGAGCAGCGCGACCAGCAGCCCGATGGTGCCGCTGAGCAGCGAGAAGCTCTCCATCTGCAGCAGCACATAGAGATAGGCGTGCACCAGCGCCAGCACGCCGCCCGTGACCCAGCCCATCAGGCGCCGGATGGTGGCGCCGGCGTACCAGTCGACGATCGCGATGTCGACCAGGCTGGCGATCAGATAGGACAGCGCGAAATCCATCTGCTCGGCGAGCGAGAGCAGCAGCAGATAGAACAAGGTGATCGAGGCGCCGATCAGCAGATACTGCACCAAGTGCACGCGGTCCTGTTTCAGCAGGCCGACCACGAAGATGGTGCCGAAGGTGAGGCCGATCACCAGGATGCCGTATTTGACGATCCGGTCGGTCTGCTGATGCACGTCGCCCGGCTCGGTGAGCGCGACGCCGACGCTGGTGGCGCGCTCGGGCTGCGGCTTGTATTCGTGCGTCAGCCACGCGAGCGGCGATCCGGTGGCGATATGGGAAATCGACCAGGACGCATTGAACCCATCCGCCGTGATCGTGCGCTTGGCCGGCAGCGGCGTACCGATGAAGTTGGGATGCGGCCAGTCGCTCCTGATCGTGATCTCGCTTTGCCGGCCGAGCGGCTGGAATGCGATATGGTCGCGTCCGTTCAGGGAGAGCTGGAACGCGAAGTCGAAGGGCTGCGGACCGGCGCCGATGGTCTGGAGGGGAAGGGCGGCGCAAATTCCTTCGTCGAACGGATGATAGGGCAGCACGCCCGCCTCGATCTGGCGTTCGCTGCCAGCCGCCGTCAGCGACACCGCGTTGACCGCGCGCACCCCCGACAAGCCGAGCACCAGGCTGGACTGGTCCCAGGCGATCCGAGTCGGCGTGACGCCGAGCTGGCCGAAATCGGGCGCTGCGAACCGCCCCGTGATCGCCACATCGGCGCCATAGACCAGCACCTCGTAGATGCTCTTGTACCGCTTCTGCACGCCGGTCGCGGCATCGATGTGCAGTTCCTCCGGCGTGAACACGGCGTAACGCGTTTCGACGATGGTCTTCGGGTCGCCGTCGGAATTGAGCTGCACGCGCGAGACCTCGTACGGCACCACCAGCACCGGTCCGCCGATCGATTGCGTTGGCCCCCATTGCGCGCCGATCTCATCCGCGACCGTGCGCTTGGTGTAGGCCCGCTCCTCGATCACGCCTTCGACCATGCCGAGCGGCACCAGCATGATCAGCACCAGCAGGATGAAGAAGGAGACTCGCTTTCCCGCCTCCCACCCGCTGCCGAAGCGGCGGCGGGCATTGCGGGCCAAGGATTGGATGGTGGGCGAACCTGGACCTGGATCGGCGAAATCGGACATGGCGTTCCCCTGTCTATGAGAGCGGACAGGGTGCGTTGTGTCAGTCCGAAGCGGCGGCAGCGCGGCGGGATTGGGGCGTTGTGGGGGCGCCTACCCCTTCACCCCGCCCAGCTGGCAGATGTGCTTCCATTGCTCCGGTGTCACCGGCTGCACCGAGAGGCGCGAGTTCTTCACCAGCACCATGTCCTTGAGCTTGGGGTCCTTCTTGACGTCGGCGAGGGCGACCGGCGTCTTGAAGGGCATGATCGGCTTGATGTCGACCATGCCGAAGCGCTGGGTCTTGTCAGTGGGATCGGGGTAGTAGGTCTTGCCGACTTCCGCGATGCCGACGACGGCAAGGCCTTCGTTGGAGTGGTAGAAGAACACACGGTCGCCGACCTTCATCGCCTTCATGTTGGCGCTGGCTTGGAAGTTGCGCACGCCGTTCCAGCCGGTCTTCTTGTCCTTCTCCAGCTGCTCATAGGAATAGGTCGAAGGTTCGGATTTCATCAGCCAGTAATTCATGGGTTCCCTCTCAGGCTTGCGGGAAGACTTTACGGAACGGCGTGATGGCGACGCTCTGGAACAGGCCGGCCTTGGCATAGGGATCGTTGGCGGCGAACTCCTCTGCGGCTTGTCTGCCCGCGAACTCCATCACCAGCAGCGATCCGACCATGCCCTGCCCGTCATCGCTCAGCAGCGGGCCGGTGCAGACATGCTGTCCCGCGAACTGCTTCAGATATTCGACGTGCGCCGGGCGGTTGTCGAGCCGGGTCTGCAGGTGGTTCGGCTTGTCCTTGCAATAGATGGCGTAGAGCATCCCGTCAGTCCTTTCTCTTTCGTCATGGTCGTGCTTGGCAAGACCATCCACGAGTTTGTATGCCACACAGCGCGTTCTCTCCCAGCGAAACTCGTGGATGGTCGGACCAAGTCCGACCATGACGATAAGGGGGCGAATGGCGCTTCAAGCTTTGACTCCGGCGCCGGCCAGTTTCGGCGCATCCTCGTCGAGCGGCCAGCGCGGGCGCGGGGCGAAATCGAGCGGGCTTTGCTCGCCCATCCGGAAGCGCTCCAGCCCGGCCCACGCGATCATTGCAGCGTTGTCAGTGCAGAGGCGCAAGGGCGGCGCGACGAAAGCCAGGCCAGCATCGCGGGCGCACGTCTCCAGCTCCGTCCGCAACGCGCCGTTCGCCGCGACGCCGCCCGCGACCACCAGCGCGCCCAGTTTCGGATGGCTCGCGCGCGCTGCGGCGATGGCGCGGCGGGTGCGATCAATCAGGCTTTCCACCACGGCCATCTGGAATCCGGCGGCGAGGTTCGCGCGTGCTTCATCGTCCAGCGCGCCCAGCTCTTCCACCTTGTGACGTAGCGCCGTCTTCAAGCCGCTGAAGGAGAAGTTGAGTTCCGCCCTGCCCTTCATCGGCCGTGGCAGGTCCAGCACGGGCCTCGTCGCGTTGCGCGCGGCGCGCTCGATCGACGGGCCGCCGGGATAACCGAGGCCTAGCAGCTTCGCCGCCTTGTCGAAGGCTTCGCCGGCGGCATCGTCGATGGTGGAGCCGAGGCGGCGATAGCGCCCCACGCCCTCGACCACCAGCAGCTGGCAATGGCCGCCGGAGACCAGCAGCAGCAGATAGGGAAACGGCGTACCGTCCGTCAGCCTTGCGGTCAGCGCATGGCCTTCCAGATGATTGACGGCGATGAACGGCTTGCCGTGCACCAGGGCGATCGCCTTGCCGGTCATCACGCCGACGATGACGCCGCCGATCAGGCCCGGCCCGCCGGTCGCCGCCACCGCGTCGATCTCGCCGAAGCCGATGCCGGCCTCGCGCATTGCCTGGCCGACCAGCTTGTCCAGCCGGTCAAGATGCGCGCGCGCCGCCACTTCCGGCACCACGCCGCCATAGGGGCGATGATCCTCCAGCTGCGCCGCCACCAGATCCGCGAGGATGCGCCGGTCCTCCGTCACCAGGGCGGCGGCGGTCTCATCGCAGCTCGATTCGATGCCCAGAACGATCATGCTGAAACGGTCATCTGTCGCGCGGTTGCATTCGGGGGGGCCGGCCTTTATGCAATCCCTTATGGCGACATCCCGTTCAGATGGCAACCAAGCCGGCCTGCGCATCGGCACGCGCGGCTCGCCGCTCGCCCTCGCCCAGGCGGACGAGGCGCACGCGCGCCTGATTGCCGCGCACCCGCATTTGGCTGCGCCCGGCAGCATCGAGATCTGCGTCATCAAGACGACCGGCGACCAGGTGCAGGATCGCCCGTTGAGCGAGATCGGCGGCAAGGGCCTGTTCACCAAGGAGATCGAGGAGGCCTTGGTGGCGGGCGCGATCGACATCGCCGTCCATTCCATGAAGGACGTGCCGACCTGGCTGCCCGACGGCCTGGTCATCGATTGCCTGCTGCCGCGCGAGGACCCGCGTGACGTGCTGATCGCGACCGCCGGCACCTCCATTGCGACCTTGCCGCGGGGCGCGGTGGTGGGCAGTGCCTCGCTGCGCCGTGCCGCGCAGGTCAAGGCGCTGCGGCCCGATCTCTCGATCATGCCGTTGCGCGGCAATGTCGAGACGCGCATCGCCAAGGTGCAGCGCGGCGATGCGACCGCGACCCTGCTGGCGCTCGCCGGCCTCAAGCGCCTGCACAAGGAGAATGTCGCCACCGCCATCCTGTCGGTCGACGAGGTCCTGCCCGCGGTCGCGCAGGGCGCCATCGGCCTCGAGACCCGCGCCGGCGACGATCGCGTGAATGCCCTGCTTGCGCCGCTCAACGACCGCAATACGCAACTGCGTGTCGCCGCCGAGCGCGCCTGCCTTGCCGTGCTCGATGGATCATGCCGCACGCCGATCGCGGCGTTCGCGGAACTTGATGGCGATGTGATGCGTTTGCGAGCGTTGATCGCGCTGCCCGACGGCGCGCAGGTGCATCGGCAGGACGCAACTGGAACCGCATCGGACGCCGCGGCGTTGGGTATTCAGATCGGCCGCAAGCTCAAGGAGATGGCTGGCCCCGACTTCCTGTCCTGAACTCCAGCGCCAGATTCCGGGCGTGGTGCCGCCCTTCCTCCGCTATAGTGTGACCGATGCGCATTCTAATCACCCGCCCGATCGAAGATGCCAGGCCGCTGGCCGACGCCCTTGAGGAGCGCGGCATCGCGGTGCTGATCGAGCCGTTGCTGGAGATCCGGCATCTCGAGGATGCCGAGATCGACCTTACCGGCGTGCAGGCGCTGCTGTTCACCAGCGCCAACGGCGTGCGCGCCTTCGCCGCGCTCAGCCCACGCCGCGACCTCAAGGTGTTCACGGTCGGCGACGGTTCGGCCGATGCCGCGCGCCAGGGCGGCTTCGCCACCGTCGAAAGCGCGAAGGGCGATGTCGAGGCGCTGGCCGCCCTGGTGGTGGACCGGCTGAAGGCCGAGGACGGTACCCTGTTCCACGCCGCCGGCACCGTCACCGCCAGCGACCTCAAGACCCGCCTGGAGGGCCTCGGCTACCAGGTGCGGCGGGCACAGCTCTATGAGGCGAAGATCGCAACCAGCCTGTCGACCGAAACCCGCGCCAATTTGACGCTGGGCGGGATCGATGCCGTGCTGCTGTTCTCGCCGCGCACCGCCGCGACCTTCGCAGACTTGTTGCAGACGGCGGGATCACCGTCCCTGGCCCGGATCCAGGCGCTGTGCCTCAGCGCCGCCGTGGCGCGCGAGATCGGCAGCCTGGGCTGGGCGGCGGTGGAGATCGCCGACCGGCCGGACTTGCCATCCATGCTGGCCCTGGTGGATGCTGCCCAGAGCAAAGGAGCCGAGATGGCCGAGCCATCCCAGCGCCCCGAGGACACTTCTGCCGGCGGGGCGGCAGAATCGGCGGCGGAGACGTCTGCCGCAGCCCAGGCTGCAACCGGGGCCGAGGCCAGGAACGCCCGCCGCCAGCGCGCCGGCGGCGGCTCTATGTTGTTTTACCTGGTGCTGATGCTGATCGCCGCCGCGGCGGTGGTGGTGACGGCGCCGGCTTGGCAGCCGCAGGTCAGCGCCCTGTTGGGATTGGACGCGCCCACAACGACTGCGACCGCTCCCGCCGACGACCGCGTCGCTACCCTGCAGGCCGACGTCGAATCACTGTCGGCGGAGGTCCAGGCGACGGTGGATGACGAGGCGCTGCAGCAGGCGATCGACCCGCTCAAGTCCGAACTGGACGGGCTGAAGCAGGAGGTTGCCACCCTCAAGACCGAGTTCGAGACCCTGCGCAACAGCGCCGGCACCGGCAGCACCACCTTGTCGCAAGGACCGGGCGTGGACCTCGCCCCGATCGAGGAGCGCCTCGGCAAGCTGGAGACCGCGCTGTCCGACGCCAGCACTCGGATCGAGCAGGTCGCGGGCGCTCAATCGACCGGCGCCGCGGCGCCCGCTCCGGATTCCTCGCCGGATCCGCGCGTCGATGGCCTGGTGTCGGAGAACGAAGCGCTGAAGCAGCAGGTCGCGTCGCTGACCGAGCGGCTGGACCAGATGTCCGGCCTCGACGCCAAGGTCGGCGAGCTGGCTCCGCGTCTCGAGGCCCTGGCGCCGCGGCTCGATGCGCTCGACCAGCAGGTGGCCGCGCTGCCCAAGAGCAACGAGCAGCAGCATGCCGTCGCCTTGATCGTCGCGGTGGGCGAGCTGCGCAGTGCGTTGGCCAGCGACAAGAGCTTTGCCGCGGAGCTTTCGACGCTCGACGATCTGGCCCATGACGACGAGGCGGTGCGTCCGCGCCTGAAGCCGATCGTCGATAACCTGTTCCCGATGGCAGATGCCGGCGTGCCGACCCTGTCGCAACTGGCCGCCGCTTTCCCGGCGACCGAGATCGCGCGCGCCGGCGAAGCCGAGCTGGCGGGCGAGATCACCGACGACAACTGGTTGAAGCGCTTCTGGCGCGGTCTGGGCCACAGCATCTCCGAAGTCATCACCGTCCGCCCGACCGGACCGGATGTCGAAGGCGACGATACGCTGGCGCGCCTGGCGCGCGCGGAAGCCAAGCTCGGCGAAGGCGATCTGGCCGCGGCGGTTGCCGAAGTGCGCGCGCTCACCGGTCTTGCGCAGGAAACCGCCGCCGAATGGCTGGCCCAGGCCGAGGCGCGACTCGCGATCGAGGAGGCGGCCGCACAGCTGGCGGACATCTCGACCCGTGAGCTGGCGCCGCGCACCATCGCCGCAGAGCCGGCCGAGGCCGCGCCCACAGGCGCCGAGGGGGCGGGGAACTGACGTGAAGCTGTCGCGCCTGCTCCTGGTCTATTTCCCGCTGCTGGCGGGCCTGCTGTTTGTCGCGCTCTATTTCGCCTACCACCCCGGCGGCGTGACGCTCAACTGGCTGGGCTACCGTATCGACATGCATATCGGCGCGGCCTTGTTCCTGGTCGCGCTGGCGTTCCTGCTGCTGCAATTCATCGCGTGGCTGCTCGGCGCCATCCTGCGCTCACCGCAGGCGTTCTCGATGGCGCGCTCCAATTCCCGCAAGGCCAAGGGCTATCGCGCCTTGACCCGCGGCCTGACCGCGGTCGCGGCCGGCGATCCCGCCGAAGCGCGCCGTCAGGCCAAGATCGCGCATGACCTGCTGGGCGAGCCGCCGTTGACCCTGCTGCTGGCGGCGCAGGCCGCGCAACTGGCCGGCGACGAGACCAGCGCCGAGCGCTATTTCGACCGCCTGACCGAAGCACCGGAGACCGCCTTGCTCGGCCTGCGCGGCCTCACCACGGGCGCGCTGAAGCGCGGCGACGAGGCGGCGGCTCTGACCTACGCGGAGAAGGCGAGCGCGGTCGCGCCGCAAGCCGCCTGGGCGGCGGAGACCGCGCACAACCTGCAGGTCAAGAACGGCAAGATCGAGGCCGCGATCCACAGCCTGAACCAGCTTTCCCGTTCCGGCGGCATGGCGCCCAAGGCCGCGCAGCGCCGCCGGGCCGCTTTGCTGACCGAGCAAGCGCGCCGCATCCTGGCAGGCGAAGGCGGCGATGCTGCGCGCGCGATGGCGCTGGCGCGCGAGGCGGTGAAGCTGACCCGCGACGATCCGGGCGCGTTTGTGCCGGCGCGCCTCGCGCTCTGCCGCGCGCTGCTGCGCCAGGGCAAGGCCAAGGAAGCCGCCAAGCTGATCGAGCAGGTTTGGGACGATGCGCCCCATGCCGCGCTCGGCCGCGTCTATCTGGAAGCGGTCGGCGGCGACACCCCGCTCGACCGCGCCCAGCGGGTGCAGAAGCTGGTGAAGCAGAACCCCGACCACGCCGAGAGCCACCGCATCGGCGCCGATGCCGCGCTGACCGCCCGGGTGTGGGGCGATGCGCGCAAGCATCTGGAGCGACTGATCGAGCTGGAGCAGGCCGGCGACGGCGTGAGCGCCGACACCTGCCGGCGCATGGCGCGGCTGGAGGCCGGCGAACACGGCGCCGGCTCGAGCGGCGAGCGGCAATGGCTGGACATGGCGGCGGAGGCGCGGGCCGGCAATGACTGGGTGTGCGAGACCTGCGGCACCCTTGGCGCCGGCGGCATGGAAGCGGTGGGCTGGCAGCTGTGCTGCCCGCGCTGCGACGCCATCGACAGCCTGGTCTGGCGGCCGGCCGGCGGTGCTTCGCGTCAGAGCGCGGCATTGGGTGGGATCGTCCTGGAGCAGCTGCCCGCGGCAGAGGCGCCGGCGCCGGTTGTGCCGTTGGCGGTGACGCCGCCATCGCCCCCTGCGCCTACCTCGGGCCCCATCCCCCACGGCAGCCTTGCCGAACCGGCCGCCGCCAGCGACGCCAAGGCCGGCAAGCCCGCGCCGCTGGGCGCCTCGGTTGACGCCGCGCGCCTCGTGAACTAGTGTCCCGCCGCGTTCGGCCGGTTAACCATTTCGAAAAGCCGGTCTGCGACGTTCCTCTCTGGATTGCCGTAGTAGCTCAGCGGTAGAGCATCCGCTTCGTAAGCGGGTGGTCGGGGGTTCAAATCCCTCCTACGGCACCAATTCTCGTCCAGCCTTCTCGGGCGGCCTGTTCCACCACTCCAACCCAAGCACTGGACGCTCCGTCACGGGGTCCCATGCGCGATTTTCGATCGCGATCGAGGGAACGAATCCGGCTGGCAGGTCGGGGCTCACGCGGTTGAACTGGGAACTCGCCAGAGCGCCGAGCAGCAGGCGCAGCGGATAACGGCCGGTGTCGTAGCCGGGCTCGATCCCTGGCGCCGAAACCGCGAACAGTGCGGCGTGTCCGTCCACCAGGTCCCGTTCGGAGAACCGGCCATCGTTCTCGATCATTGGTTCGACGTTCATGATGCGCGATCCATGATCGCCGTGGATGACGAAGACCGTCTTGCCCGCCGCCTTGGATGAAGCCACGGCCGCCAGCAGCTGGTCGACTTTCCGCGTTGCGCAAGTCACCTGATCGAAGTATGCCGCGTAACGGCTCTTCCACGGCGCCACGCTGACTCTGCTGAGCCAATCCGCCAAGCGGCGGACGCGGCAGTCGGCGTCATACGAATACGGGTAATGCGGCAGGAGGATGTGCGCGAACATCGCCTTGCCCGGCTCCAACGACCGCGCCTGCTCGATCGCCCAGTCAAAACTCGCCATCGCGTTCAGTGCGCTCGTGGTCGTGCGCCGCTCGAGCTGCACGACCGGCAACGGTATGCCGAAGCGTTGCCCGCTGACGGCGGTGACGTCATAGAACGAGAAGACGACGCTTGCGAAGGTTGAGAGCGCCGCAAAGCGATATGCCAGGATCGCCGCCTTGTCGGAGGTGGGCAACTGGTCGCCCATGTCGATCAGGTTGCCCGCGACGCGGGTCATGCATGAGGTGACCGCAGGGTGGCCGCAATAATCCACCCAGTCCGTCTGTGCGACGACGATCTCGAACCCCATCGACTGAAGCGTGTCGAAATACGGATTCTCTTCGAGGGTCGTTCCACCGGAGCCGCGCTTCTTCCACGGGACATCCGATCGGAGGCCGAGCGCCCGCGGAATTGCGTTTACCGTGTGCAGGCTTTCGCTATAGGCGCCCGCCATGATGCGGAAGCCGTGCGCGAGGTAGAACTTTCGAAGCTGTTCGCGCAGTTCCGGCCCTCCCGGCGCGGAATTGGGAATCCCCTCCAAGCCGATATGCTCGTCCAGGATAAGGTGCACGACAGCCATGTCGGGCTTCGCGACCGCTGTCGATCCGACTTCCACGCCCTTGCTGACGACAAGCGGCGGGCCCTCCGCGCCGATCATCGCGGTCCACAGCTGTGAGACGGTGACGACGCCGAACCAGATGATCAGCGCCTGGCGGGAGAAGCGCGCGAGCAACGCCGGCACCACGGCGTACAGAGGCAGGATCGCGGCCTGGAAATTGACCTGGACCGCCACCACCACCAGCACTGTCGGAATGACCATCTGCCCGAAGACGCCCAACCTGGCGCCGAGCAGACCCACAAATACCGAAACGGCAAGCATGCCGCCCAGCACCAGGAGCGCCTCGGCGCTGGTGACCGGATAGGCATTGTAGTTCAGGAAATTCAGGAACGACCCGACGAGGGTCAGAGCGGTCGCGGCCGTGCTGAGGACAAAGGCGCGCTGCCGGCTTTCCGTCGCATCGACAAGCTTCATCCAGATGGCTTGTCGCCCAGGCTCTTTGACCGCTACGTCCACCACCGTTCCCCCCAGATCTCAGGCTCAGTTGCGGTCGAACCAGACCAGCAGCCGGCCGCCTTGCCCCAGCTTCTCCTGGCGCACGACGCGCGCCCGCCGGGTGATGTGGGCGACGAAGTGGTCGTGGTCGTAGTCGGGGAAGATGTCTTCGCGCAGCGCCAGCAGTTGCTGGACCATGGGATCGCTCTTGTCGGGACACTCGATCACGCCCACCGGCGCCATCCCGATGATCCAGTCCACGACGGCATCCAGCGGAATGTTGCGCGAGATGGCGAGGTGATGAACCAGCGCCAGTGCGATGACCGCGTCGGCATTGAGCCGCTCGGCGAGGCCCAGCCGCTCCGACTGCCGCCAGCCCTGGCTCGGGCTCGGGTTCGCGGCATCCAGCCACAGCGGCAGGAAATCCAGCTTCTTGGCCTCGGCGCGCGCCGCCGCGAGGTTGAGCGCACCATGATCGAAGTCGAAGCCGATGACCCGCCCCGCGCCGGCCTGAAGCGCCGCTTCGGAATAGTCGCCGCTGTTGCAGCCGAGATCGATCAGCTGTCGCGGGCGGACCTTCGCCACCATGTCCTGGACGAAGCGCCGCTTGGCGTCCGCCTCGGTGGCGCCGTAGCTGTTGTGCTGGGCGTAGTCGGACCACACCGTCGCGTCGCCGGGAGCCTTCATGGCCGCGATTGCGCGCCGCAAGCCTTGCAGCATGCCGACGAAAGCGATTTTGGAAACCGACACCGAACGCAGCTTCTTGCCCGCCGCCGCACTCTGACCGGAGGCGCGGCGCTGCAAGGCGGCTTGCATGACGACGTGAATCAGTACCGCCCAGGAGAGCTTGCGGCGGAGGGGAATCAACGGCGCCAGCAGTTCCGGCTCGATTCCCTCGAGCGTGCCGCGGAACAGGGTGTTGGGCGCGATCTTGAGCAGCGTATGGCACAGCAGCGGATTGAGGAACTGCATGCAGAACTGCCGATGCGCCGTCCACACCGCGCCTTCGCGATACGGCCGCAGCGAGAGGTGATCGATGAAGACCGGCGAAGCACCCTGGAACTGGACGTTATAGGCCGACGCATCCGAAAGATCGAAGCCGCGCTCCAGCGCCGCGAGATGAAGATCGAGATGCAGAAGCGCCGCCTTGCGGTGCAGGGCGAAGCTCCACTCATAGGGATAGGAGATGAAGGGCAGGCGCGGGCTCGCCAGCACATGCGCCGCGCCCGCCATCGAGTCGAACGGCGGCTTCTCGATCTCTTCGACCGGCAGAGCAAAGCCGCGCGCGGCGAGGTCCTTGAACAGTCCGGAGTCGCGGGCGGCCCGGTAGGCCTCCGATGCGCTCCCCGGCATCACGGTGCGCAGGATGCGATCGCCGGACCGATAGACCGATCCGCTCGGGTCGCGGAACGAGCCCGGATCGCGCAGCGGCGCGTTCATTGGTTCTTTGTATCGTTGCCGCGATCCCCGAAGGTGCGCCGGAAAATTTCCTTCAAGCGCGTCCAGTACATGCGGGCGAAGGCCATCGAGCCGATGATTCCCGCGATCAGGGACTGCAGGATGATGCTGCCGGTCCCTGGATCGAGATAGGCAAAGGCGGTGCCATAGCTGGCCGACAGAAGAGCGGCGGCGGCAACGCCAATAGCAAGACACTTGGATGACGCATGCCGCACACGGCGAAGACCGGCCATGACCATTTTCCTCCTGAAGCGCCCGAAGGTGAATTTCCAGGTCATTTTGGGAGGAGAGCGGTTAACCAACGATAAATGTGACTGGTTCGATTACAATCATTTGAGACTATTTTCCGCGGGCAATATGCGAGTTCAACCTCGAGGCGAATCGACGCGCCGATCGGTCATTGCCCCCAACCCGCCACGAATCCCTGCAACAGCATGCCCGCCCTCATGGCGAGGACGAACAGGATCGTGCCACTCGCGCCAAAGGCGAGCGCGGCCACGGCTGGACCAGGGCTATAGCCGACCACACCCCAGCCAACGCCGAAGATGAGCGCGCCCAGAATGAGGTGCCGGTCGATCGCAGTTGCGCCGGGTTGCTGGAACTCCGCGGCAGCAAGCGGCCGCCGGAGATAGCAAGACCAATCCCGAACAACCGAGGCCCACCGGGCGAATGTTCGGTGCGTCTATCCGGCGGCTGGCAATGCTGGAGATATCTTGGAGATTTCATGATCATCGCGATCAAGCGGTCTGAACTACTGGTGCCGTCATTCCCTTTCAACTAACACATACTTGACCGAAAATGATGTGAGAGTTGGCATGGCGACGGTTCTCAGTTTCTTCGACCAGGATACGAAATCCTACAGTTACGTCGTGGCCGATGAGCGCGCCGGCGCCTGCGCCGTCATCGATTCAGTGCTCGATTTCGACATCAAGTCCGGGCGCACCAGCACGGAAGGCGCGGACGCGTTGATCACGGCGGTCAAGGAGCGCGGGTGGCGCACCGAGTGGGTGCTGGAGACCCATGCCCATGCCGATCATCTGACGGCCGCGCCGTACGTGAAGGCGCAGCTCGGCGGCAAGCTCGGCATCGGTGCGAACATCCCGACCGTGCAGGAGACATTCCGCGCGATCTACAACCTGGGCTCCGATTTCGCGTCGGATGGCCGGCAGTTCGACCAGCTGTTCGCCGACGGCGAGGCGTTCCGGATCGGCGGCCTCACCGCGCGCGTGATGGCGACGCCGGGCCACACGCCAGCCTGCATCACCTACGTGATCGGCGATGTGGCCTTCATCGGCGACACCATGTTCGCGCCGGACTACGGCACCGCGCGCTGCGACTTTCCCGGCGGCGACGCGCGCACCCTCTATCGCTCGATCCAGCGCATCCTGGCGCTGCCGCCGGAGACGCGGCTCTACCAGTGCCACGATTATCCGCCGGACGGCCGTGCGCCCGCGCCCTGCGCGACCGTCGCCAAGCAACGCGCGGACAACGTGCACCTCGCCGGCAAGACCGAGGACGCATTCGTCGCGATGCGCGAAGCGCGCGACAAGACCCTGGACATGCCCGCATTGCTGCTGCCTGCCGTGCAGGTAAACATCCGCGCCGGCGCCTTGCCGGCGCCGGAAGGCAACGGCATTTCCTACCTGAAGATTCCGGTCAACCGCTTCTGAGGTTATTGCGGCGCGGGCGCGAGGCCCTGCTTCGCCTTGCTCCGCTCCTCATGGCGCTCGTTCGCGAGCCGATAGGCCACGTAGTATTTGTAGATGTTTGCGACGTATTGCACGGTCTCGCGGCCGACGATCTCGGCGGCCGCGTGCTCGACATTGTGGAACCAGACGTTGGGGTCGAGGCCCGAATCCGCCGCCAGCTTGCGGAATTTCCTGAGATTGCCCGGGCCGGCATTGTAGGCGGCGAATGCCATCAGGGTGCGGTTCTTGCGGTCGAGGGCGGGATCGTCGAGATATTTGTCGACCAGGGTGCGCAGGTACTTCACGCCGGCGTGGATGTTGTTGTCGACGCTTTCGATGTTGGGGATCCCGACCGTGGGATCGGCGGCGGTCTTCGGCATCAGCTGCATGACGCCGACCGCACCACGCGGGCTGCGCGCCGACTGGTCCAGCTGCGATTCCTGGTAGCCCTGGGCGGCGATCATCAGCCAGTCGAAGTCGTATTGTTGGCCGTATTTCTTGAACAGCTCCGCGATCGACTGGAACTTCTCGAGCTCCTCGGTTGAGGTCGAGCGTTTGACGAAGCTGTCGCTGCCCAGATAGCGCTTCTTCAGTATGTTTCCGAAGGTGGTGCCGATCTTGTGCGTCTTGGTGAATTCGTTCACCACCTCGAGCAGCTGCGGATCGTCCTTGCGCATCGCCCAGGCGATCTCCCCGCCTTCATTGATGGCAAGATCGCTACGCACGGTGAGCTTGGTGAAGACCGATGCCCAGATCTGGGCCTTGTGCTCGTCCACTACCGCCCACGGCAGCAGGCCGGCATTCACCATTTCCATGACGTCCTCGTCCTCGAGCTCGTCGTCGAGCTCGGAAATGGCGACTGCCTTCAACCCTTTGGCTTCGAGCGCGCTGCTCAAGGATTGTACGTGCTCGAAATAGCTGCTCGACCGCCGCACGTAGATCTCGCGCCCGGCGAGGTCGTCAAGCGTGGCGATCGGCGCGGCGGTCGGCCCGGTCACCAGCACTTCCTTGATGTCCTGGGCGAACGGATCGCTAAACTGCACGATCTCCGAGCGTTGCTCGGTGATGGTGATATTGCCGGCGGCGATGTCGCCCAAGCCATCGACCAGCCCGCTCAGCAGTCGGTCGCGCGCCACCGGAATGAACACGACCCCGATCTTGAGGGTCTTGGTCTTCTCCCGCTTGTTCAGCCATTCCTCGAACGCACGCCCAACATCGTAGGTGGCGCCGAACTGCTTGCCGCGATCGACGAAGTAGAACGTCTTGCTGTACGGCACCAGCATTCGGATCGCGCGGCGCTTGCGCATGCCATCAAGGTCACCGAGCCATTGCTCGTTGGTGAGAAGCAGGCTCTCCTTCGCGGAGTCGGCTGTGACCTCTTTCGCCGTAGCGTCAGCCGGCGCCTCCTGCGCCAGGGCCGCCGGCGCAACGAAGAACGCCGCAAGCCACACCAATCCGACTCGCAACAATCCGTTGCGAGACGGCGATAGACGCGCACCACGAATCATGACCCCGGCCCTCACACGATTCCGAACGTAACAGACCCTGCTCGGCAGGATTGAATTTAGCCGTCAATGGACCGCAAATCCAGCGGCCAGCTATTCGCCGGAAACGGACACCGGAAGCGTGGCGTCGGGCAGGGCGGCGTGGAGCGGGAACAGGTGCAGCCGGTCGCGGCCGAGCAGCGCGACCCGTGCCTCGGCGTCCAGCAAGCGGCGGATCGCGGCCTCGCGCACGTTGAGCCCGCCGGCATAGGCGCCGAACGCCGGCAGCAGCAGCCGGGAGCGGCCGATCGCAAAGCAGCGCCGGCGGAAAGACCGGCCGCGGGTCGAGACCGAGGCGACGGGATGGTAATGGCCGATGACCTCACCGCCCTCGGACTGCCGGTCTTCGTGCGCATCGTGGCGGAACACCAGCGGCCCGATCGCGATCTCCACCGCGCCCCGTCCGCCCAGTTGCTGCGGCGGCTTGGGGTCGTGGTTGCCGTGGATCCAGATCCAGTCGACCCGGTCGCTCAGCCTGCGGATCCGCTCGGCCACGTCGCCGTCCAGCCGCGCCGCGCCGCGCCGATCGTGGAACGAATCGCCGAGCGCCACCACCCGCAACGGCCGGTACGACTCGACCAGCCGCTCCAGCCGCGCCACGGTGTGCGCGCTGTCGTACGGCGGCAACAGACGCCCCGCGCTGCTGGCGTAGGAGGTGCCTTTTTCCAGATGCAGGTCGGCGGCGACGAGCAGCCGCTCCTCCGGCCAATACAGCGCGCCGTCGAGGTCGAGCTGCAGGGAGAGGCCGTGCCAGGAGATGGAGAGGGTATGCTTCATCGAGCCTATACTGCACTCAATATCCCGTCATCCCAAGGCTTGGCCTTGGGATCCACGAGTTCGTCTGGCACAACGCGTTCTTGCCCCATGAAACTCGTGGATGGCAAGGCCAAGCCTTGCCATGACGAAAGGGGGCGGAAAGCTGCTCACAGCATCGCCTCCTGCCCCGGCTCGCCGCTGGTCGCTTCCTCGATCAGGTCGGCGGCCGCTTCCTCCAGCAGAGCGTCCATCGCCTCGTTGCCGACCTCGGTGCTGCCGAGGGTGATGAGCACCGGCACCGCCAGCGGCGTCACCCGGTCAAGCCGGCGCAGATCGATCCGGCCCCGGATACGCTTCAGGAAGTCGCCCAGGCGCTGCACGTCGGCGAGGTTCCAGGCCGCATCCTGGCGGGTCGCGCGCAGCAGGATGTGGTCGGGCTCATGCTTGCGCAGCACGTCGTAGATCAGGTCGGCGTTGAAGGTGATCTGCCTGCGGCTCTTCTCCTCGCCGGGATAGCGGCGCTCGATCAAGCCCGCTACCACCGCGACGTTGCGGAACGAGCGGCGCAGCATGGAAGAATCGTCCAGCCATTCCTCGAGGTCGTCGCCGAGCATGTCCTCGCCCAACAGTGCCTCCACCTGCTCCTGGGTCGGCGCGCCAAGCGCCCAGGTGGCGAGCACATAATCGGTGGCGACGAAGCCGAGCGGCTTTAACCCCGCGCGCTCCATGCGCCGCGTCAACAGCATGCCAAGGGTCTGGTGCGCGATCCGGCCCTCGAAGCAATAGGCGACCAGGAATTCCTTGTTGCCGCGCGGGAAGCTCTCGATCAGCAGCTTCGAACGCGTCGGCAGCACCGAGCGCCAGCGCTGCAGGCGCAGCCATTCCTGTACGTCGTCGGGCAAATCGCGCTGCTGGCTGCGGTCTTCCAAAATCGCGCGCACGCGCTCGGCGAGGCCCGTCGTCAGCGGCAGGCGGCCGCCGCCATAGACCGGCACCTTGGGCTCGCCGCTCTTGGCGAGAGAGCAGACCACCGACATCTCGCGGATGCCTTCGAACCGCAACAAGCGCCCTGCGAACATGAAGGTGTCGCCGGGCAGCAGGCCCTGCACGAACCACTCCTCCACCTCACCCAGGAATTGCCCGCGTCCCAAGCGCACCTTCAGCATCGGCGCTTCCACGATGGTGCCGACATTCATGCGGTACTGCCGCACCACCGTCATGTTGGCGGCGCGCCAGCCGCCATCCGGCATCTTGCGCAGCCGCTTCCAGCGGTCATAGGCCTTCAGCGCATAGCCGCCGTCGCGCACGAACGCGAACACCTGGTCGAACTCCTCGCGCGGCAGCGCCGCGTAGGGCGCCGCCGTCGTCACTTCGAGATACAGCGCATCCGGATCGACCGAGGCCGCGCACGCCAGGCACAGGATGTGCTGCGCCAGCACGTCGAGGCAGTAGGGCCGCGGCGGATACTCGTCGAGATCCTTTTCCAGCGCGGCCTCGATCGCCGCCTTGCACTCCAGCACTTCGAAGCGGTTGGCCGGCACCAGCAGCGCGCGGCTCGGCTCGTCCAGCCGATGGTTGGCGCGGCCGATGCGCTGCAGCAGGCGGCTGGCGCCCTTGGGCGCGCCGACCTGGATGACGAGATCGATGTCGCCCCAGTCGATGCCGAGGTCGAGCGACGAGGTTGCGACCACCGCGCGCAAGGCGCCGCGCGCCATCGCTGCCTCGATCTTGCGCCGCTGCTCCACCGCCAGCGAGCCGTGATGCAAGCCGATCGCGAGGTTGTCGTCATTGAGGCGCCACAGCCCCTGGAACACCAGCTCGGCCTGCGCGCGGGTGTTCACGAACACCAGCGTGGTCTTGCGCTTCTTGATCTCCTCGTAGAGCGCCGGCACCGAATGCAGCGCCATGCGCCCGCTCCATGGCACCCGCGCCTCGGGGATGAGGATGTTCATCACCGGCTGCGCGCCATCGCGCCCGCGGATGATGTCGAGCGGCCGCGCGCCATATTGCAGGTGCTGCGCCACCCGATCCGGCGATGCGACCGTGGCGCTGAGGCCGAGAAACCGGCAACCCGGCGACAGCAGCGCCAGGCGTGCGAGGCCGAGGGTCAGGAGCTGCCCGCGCTTGGTGTCGGCGATGGCGTGCAGTTCGTCGATGATCACGGTCCTGAGGCTGGCGAAATAATTCGGCGCCTCGCTGTAGGACAGCAGCAGCGCGAGGCTCTCCGGCGTGGTCAGCAGGATGTGTGGCGGATGCTTGCGCTGGCGCTGGCGGCGGTTCTGCGGGGTGTCGCCGGTGCGGGTCTCGGCCTCGATCGGCAGTCCCATTTCCGCGATCGGCGTTTCCAGATTGCGCGCCACGTCTACTGTCAAAGCCTTGAGAGGCGAAATGTAGAGTGTGTGGATGCCGGTACGCTGTTCCTTGGGATCGGCCTCGGCCAGTTCCACCAGGCTGGGCAGGAACCCAGCAAGGGTCTTGCCGCCGCCGGTGGGTGCGATCAACAGCGCCGAGCGCCCGTCCCGGACCGCCCGGAGCACCGCCAGCTGATGGTCATGCACCTGCCAGCCGCGGCCCTGGAACCAGGCGGCGAAGCGGGGCGGCAGCAGGCTGGTGGCGACAATCTGGTCCAACTTTCGCTCTGGTGGAGCTTGCGGAACAAAACCGGATCATCATAGGTTAAAGCCCTGGCAACACAACGAAATTGAATCCTTGGGACTCAATGGCTTTGCACCCCCAACACTGGCTTAAGGCGATGCCCGGCGGGCTCTATTGCGAGCCGGGCGGATTCTTCATCGACCCGTCGCGGCCCGTCGACCGCGCCATCGTCACCCATGGCCACGGCGACCATGCGCGCTCCGGCCACGGCAAGGTGGCGGCGACGGCCGAGACGCTCGCCATCATGGGCGTGCGCTACGGCGAGGGCTTCGCACGCGAGAGCCAGGCGCTTGGCTACGGCGAACGGCTCACGATGGGCGACGTCACCATCATGCTGGAGCCGGCCGGCCACATCCTCGGCAGCGCGCAGGTGGTGCTGGAGCATGGCGGCTGCCGCGCGGTCGTCTCCGGCGACTACAAGCGGCGCTTCGATCCGACCTGCCCGCCCTTCACACCGGTGAAGTGCGATGTCTTCATCACCGAGGCGACCTTCGGCCTGCCGGTGTTCCGTCACCCGCCCGACAAGGGCGAGATCGCCAAGGTGCTGCATGCGCGCGAATTGTTTCCCGACCGCAGCGTCCTGATCGGCGCCTATTCCCTGGGCAAGTGCCAGCGCGTCATCGCCCTGCTGCGGCGCGCAGGCTATGATCGGCCGATCTATCTCCATGGTGCGCACCAGGCCTTGTGCGATCTCTATGTCGCGCTTGGCGTCCAGCTCGGCGCCCTGCTGCCCGCGACCGTCGCCGACACCAAGAAGATCACCAACGAGATCGTGCTCTGCCCGCCCTCCGCAATTGGCGAGATCTGGAGCCGGCGCATGGGCGATCCGGTGCCGGCTGTCGCGTCCGGCTGGATGCGCATCCGCGCCCGCGCCCGGCAAGCCCGCGCCGAGCTGCCGCTCATCATCTCCGACCATTGCGACTGGGACGAGTTGCTGCAGACCGTGGGCGACGTCGACGCGCCGGAGGTGTGGGTCACGCACGGCCGCGAGGAAGCGCTGATCCACGCCATCGAACAGACCGGCCGCCGCGCCCGGGCGCTGTCGCTGGTCGGCTACGAGGACGAGGAATGAGTCGGTAATGCAGCTGTTCGCCGACCTGCTCGATGCCCTCTCCTATCAGCCGGCGCGCAACGGCAAGCTGCGGCTGATCGAGGATTATCTGCGCCATGCGCCCGATCCCGACCGCGGTTATGCGCTGGCGGCTTTGTGCGGCGAGCTCGAGCTGCCAAGTCTCAAGCCCGCCGCGTTGCGCGACATGACCATGGCGCGGGTCGATCCCGAGCTGTTCGGCTGGTCGTACGATTATGTCGGCGACCTCGCAGAGACGATCGCGCTGATCTGGCCGGTCGCCGATGGCGCGACCCACGTTCCGCCGCGCCTCAGCGATGTGGTCGAGCGCCTGCGCCTCAGCGCGCGCGCCGAAGCGATCATGCTGATGTCGGGCTGGCTGGACGGGCTCGATGCCACCGGCCGCTGGGCGCTGCTGAAGCTGGCGGCCGGCGCGCTGCGCGTCGGCGTGTCCGCGCGGCTCGCCAAGACCGCGCTCGCCGGCATCGGCGCCGTCAGCCTGGAGGAGATCGAGGAGCTGTGGCCGCAGCATGAGCCGCCCTACACCGCGCTGATCAGCTGGGTCCTCGGCGGCGAGAAGCCGGCGGCGCGCAACACCCTCGGCTTCCGTCCGCTCATGCTTTCGCATCCGATCGAAGAGTCGGACTTCGCCAACCTCGCGCCGCACGATTTCTGCGCCGAGTGGAAGTGGGACGGCATCCGCGTGCAGGTCGCGGCCGGCGGCGGCCAGACGCGCCTCTACTCGCGTGCCGGCGAAGATATCAGCGGCGCCTTCCCCGACCTCATCGAGCACGTCGATTTCGAAGCAGTGCTGGACGGCGAGCTGCTGGTGGCCAAGCCGATCGACGGCGAGATCGAGGACGCGTCGTTCAACGACCTGCAGCAACGCCTCAATCGCAAGAAACCGAGCCCGGCGCTGCTGGTCTCCAATCCCGCGCATGTCCGGCTCTACGATGCGCTCATCATCGGCAACGAGGACGTGCGCCCGTTGCCCTTGCGCGAGCGGCGCCAGCGTCTGGAAGCCTGGTACGGCGAGAGATCACGGCCACGCTTCGACCTTTCGCCGCTGATCCAGTTCGCCGATTGGAGCGAGCTTGCGCTGCTCCGCGCCGATGCGCGCGCCGGCGGCATCGAAGGCCTGATGCTGAAGCGCTGGGAAAGCCCCTACATCGCTGGCCGCGTGAAGGGCCACTGGTTCAAGTGGAAGCGCGACGCCCTCACCATCGACGCGGTGCTGATGTATGCCCAGCGCGGGCACGGCAAGCGCTCGTCCTTCTATTCCGATTTCACCTTCGGCTGCTGGCGCCCGATGACCGACGAGACCGGCGCGCCGGGGCGCGAGCTGGTGCCGGTGGGCAAGGCCTATTCCGGCTTCACCGACGAGGAGCTGAAGAAGCTCGACCGCTGGGTGCGCAACAACACGGTCGAGCGCTTCGGCCCGGTGCGCGTGCTGTCGCCGGGACTGGTCGCCGAGTTCGAGTTCGACAGCGTGCACGAATCGACGCGCCACAAGTCCGGCCTCGCGCTACGCTTCCCGCGCTTCCACCGCATCCGCTGGGACAAGCCGGCGAACGAGGCGGACGAGGTTGAGACCCTGAAAAAGCTGATGAGTTGACGAGGAGCAACATGTGCAGTTCCACCGAACACTCGCTCGATCCGGAGGATTTCGACTCGTTCCGCCGTGACGCCCACGCGCTGCTCGATGCGTGCCTCGATCATCTGAAAGCCGCGCGCGAACGGCCCTGGCGGCCTGTCGACGGCGTAGCGCGCGCTGCGCTGGCGCCGGCTTTGCCGGAGACCGGTATCGGCGAGAGCCGGCTTGCCCGCGAGCTGGCCGAGCGTGTGCTTCCGTTCAGCACCGGCAACACGCATCCGCGCTTCTTCGGCTGGGTACATGGCACCGGGCTCGCCGCAGGTCTGCTGGCCGACATGGCGGCCTCCGCCATGAACAGCAATTGCGGCGGTCGCGACCATGGCGCGATCTATGTCGAGCGCGCGGTCATCGATTGGACGCGGCGCATCTTCGGCTTTCCCGAGGATGCCAGCGGCTTGCTGACCTCCGGCACGTCGCAATCGACCGTCATCGCCCTGGCCGCCGCGCGCGTTCACAAGCTCGGCCACAGGGTGCGGGCGAGCGGCCTGCGCGATGCGCCGGATCACATCGCCTATTGCGCGGCCGGCGCACACAGCGCCAACCAGAAAGCGCTGGAGCTTCTCGGCCACGGCGCGCAGGCACTGCGCCGCATTCCGACGACGGGACCATCCGGCGGCATGGACTTGGTTCGTCTGGAGGAGCAGCTGGCGACAGATCGCGCCGCGGACAAGCGGCCGTTCTGTGTGATCGCGACCGTGGGATCGGTCGACACCGGCGCTTGCGATGATGTCGAGGCGATCGCCGATCTGTGCGCGCGCGAGGACCTGTGGCTGCATGTCGACGGCGCCTTCGGATGCTGGGCGCGGATCGCCGATCGTCCCTGGCGCGACCTGGCGCGGGGGCTGGAGCGCGCGGATTCGCTGGCGTTCGATTTCCACAAGTGGATGTACGTGCAATACGACTGCGGCGCCGTTCTCATCCGGCACGCCGATGCCCATCGCGCGGCCTTTGCCATGCGGCCCCATTACCTCGAAGCGCAGGAGGAAGGTCTGGGCGGGGGTGACCCGTGGTACTGCGACTACGGCATTGAGCTGTCGCGCGGCTTCCGGGCGCTGAAAGTCTGGTCGTGCCTGCGTGCCTACGGTCTTGATCGGCTGGCCGCCAGCATCTCCGACAACTGCCGGCAGGCGGCGCACATGGCGCGCCTCGTGGAGGTCGCCAACGAACTCGAGCTCGGCGCGCCAGTGGTGCTCAACGTCTGCTGCTTCCGCTATGCGCCGAAGGGCGTCGATCCCCAGGACCAGGACGCCCTCAACCGCCAGATCGCAACGCGCCTGCAACTGGACGGCAAGGTGGTGCTGTCGACCACGCGGCTCAATGAACGGACATTCCTGCGTGCCGCCATCGTCAATCACCGCACGCGCGATGAAGACATCGATTTCGCCATTGCGGCGGTGCGCGAAGCGTGCGCGGGACTGGCCAAGCGTTAGGCGGTCAGCTTTTCCCGCGTCGCCCGCCCCGGCGGCCCTGCGCACGCGCGGCCCCGGCGGCGGCGGTCTGGTCCAGCAGCCTCAGAAGGCGGCGCGCGGGATGCTTGTCTGCCAAGTCCGCCACCTGGGCGCGGTGGCGTTCCGCCAGCAGCGCAGCAATGGCGGGCGCGTCGGCGTCCGCCGGCAGCGATAATATCCAGGACAGCAGCAGGTCTTCCGCCGGGCCGGGAAATTCCGCGCCCATTTCAAAAGCCTGTTCGATCAGCCGTTTCGGATCGTGTTGCTGCGGGCTCGCGGGTTCGCTCATCGGGCCTGGAGGATGATGTCGCCGTACCAGCCTTCTAGCAGAGCACCGGCCTGGTCGCCATCGCTCATCAGGCAAATGGCGTTGATTCGGTCGACCGCGCGCCCGAAGGCTGTGTGGAAATCGGCGCTGAGGTCGTGGTGCTCGATATGCCATTCGCCCGGCGCGGCAGGTCCGCTACCGGCGACTAGCTCGTATGCGTTCGCGACATAGGGGTGAACCGGCCGGCATGCATCGGCCCTTCGGCCGTACCGATTGAGCGGTCGGCACGGAGTCCAGGCTCGTCCCGCTTTGGTAGCGCATGGAGACCCTGAGCCCTTGACCGTCTCCTTCCCTCACGCGCTCGTTCCGGATCCCCGGTACACGATCGAGGCGCGTCATCGACACCGCGTTGAGATCGATTTGAACGTCATCGCCGATGCCGACCCGTCCGCTACCGTACGGAGCGCCGGCACGGCCTCACCGTCAGTCGCGCAGTAAGCCGCATGTCCGCTCAAGGATCGCTCCTGCTACGTCCGTGCCCGGCGGAGATACTATCCTTTCGGGTAGCGGAACCGCGTCCGCCATCGCGGCCTGCCCCGTAGACCTGAGGCAGCATTACGGTAAACGGCACGGTCTTCAGGACATGACGGATTCTTGACGGAACTGCATCGGCTTTCCTAGATTTATTCCAAAGGATGGAGCCGGGTTGCAACCCGGTGGGGATGGGCAGGAGATCGGGGCATGTTCGATCGCTTGTTGGCGCGCAGTATCAAGCACGGGTGCATCACTGTCATAGATCCTAGCGGCCGGAGGCAAAGCTTCGGCCAGGGCGAGCCGAGGGTAACCCTCAGGTTGGCGGACCGCGCCACCGACTGGAGCCTGGCCTTGAATCCCTCGCTCAAGGTCGGTGAAGCCTATATGGACGGCACGCTGACCATCGAGGAAGGCTCCCTCTACGACCTCCTCGACATCGGCATGGCCAACACCGCAGGCATCGATGGCGCACGCTGGCAGCGGGTCATCGCGGCCTTCCACACCGTCGCCCGCTGGTGGCATCAGCACAATCCGATCGGCCTCGCTCGTGAGCATGTGGCGCACCACTACGACCTGTCGCGCCGGCTGTTCGAGTTGTTCCTCGATGAGAGCATGCAATATTCCTGCGCCTACTTCATAAGGCCGAGCATGACGCTGGCCGAGGCGCAGATCGCCAAGATGCGGCACATCGCGGCCAAGCTGGCGCTGGAGCCGGGGCAGCGCGTGTTCGACATCGGCTGCGGCTGGGGCGGGCTCGGAATCTTCCTCGCGGAGCATTGCGACGTGGAAGTGGTCGGCGTCACGCTGTCCAAGGAACAGCATGAGCTGGCGACCCGGCGCGCCAGGGCAGCCGGCGTCGACAAGCAGGTCACCTTCAAGCTGCAGGACTACCGGCTCGAGACCGGCACCTACGACCGCATCGTATCGGTCGGCATGCTCGAGCATGTCGGCGTCAAGCACTATCGCGAATTCTTCGGCACGGTCGAGCGGTTGCTCAAGCCGACCGGCGCCGCACTGGTGCATGCCATCGGCAGGCGCGGCGGGCCGGGATTCACCAATCCGTGGCTGCGCAAATACATCTTCCCCGGCGGCTACAGCCCGGCCTTGTCCGAGGTGGTGCCGTTCGTCGAAAAGACCAGCTTGTGGATCACCGACATCGAGGTGCTGCGCCTGCATTATGCGGAGACGCTGCGCGCCTGGCGCGACAACTTCAACCGCCACCGCACCGAGATTGCGCGCATCTACGACGAGCGCTTCTGCCGTATGTGGGAATTCTATCTGATTGGCAGCGAGCTGTCGTTCCGCTACGACTTCAATATGGTCTGGCAGATGCAGATGGCGCGCGACATCGAGGCGGTGCCGGTCACCCGCGACTACATGTTCGATTGGGAACGTCACGCCTCCATGCCGAAACGCTCGCGCGAGCGCGCGGCCCAGTGAAACGCCCATTTCTCGCCAGACCATGAAGCTGCGCCGGTTGATGCGCGGCTTGAAGACCAGGCTGCGCATCGCCCGAGAGCGTTTCGTCGTCCGGGACCCGGTCATTCATCTCTACTGCCTGTGCTGGAACGAGGAACGGATGCTGCCGTTCTTCTTCCGCCACTATGACGATCTGGTTGCACGCTATTTCGTGTTCGACAACGGATCGACTGATCGCTCCATCGACTTGCTGGCGCGGCATCCCAAGGTCACGCTGGGAGAGTTCCGCACCATCGGCGAGTCCGTGATCAAGGCGGCGCCAACCTTCTACGAGACGGTCTGGCATGGCAGCCGGAGAGAAGCCGACTGGATCTTCATCGTCAATATCGACGAGCTGCTCTATCATCCCGACGGAAAGGACTACTTCAAGCGCTGCATGCGCCGCGGACAGACGGTGGTGCCTGCCGTTGGCTACGAGATGATTGCTGAGGATTTTCCACATCCCGAGTCAAACCTGCCGGACTCCATCACAAGCGGTGTCCGCGAAACCGAGATGGACAAGACGTGCGCCTTCCGGCCACGCGCGATCCGCAAGATCCGGTATGCGCTTGGACGGCACAGCGCCAATCCGCGTGGCCATGTGTCCTATCCGCCGGTGCCGGAGCTTCATCTTCTGCATTACAAGTACCTTGGCGAGGCCTACCTGATCGAACGCTCCGCGGAGTTGGGCGCGCGCACGCCTGACAGCGACCGGAAAAAGGGACTGGGCTTCCAATACTTCCGCAGCCGCGAGCACATCATAGAACGCCACAGATCGCTCATGCGCAAAGCAGTGCCCGTTCCGGGGCTGGTGGACCGCCATCGGCATGACCCAAGCCTTAGTCACGCTGCGCCTTGATGTGCGCGCCTGACCCGCCAAGCGCTCCACTCCCGTCGTGGCACGGCGTGGACGGTGTGTTGCCCGAAATCGCCGAGATCGCCGGACTCCCGCCGCGTCGTGCGGTCATGGAGCATTCGCCCGAGCAACGACACATGCGCTATGTCGAGGACAAGCGCATTGACTGGCAGCGCGTCGAGGAGATTGCCGTGCTCTCGGAGCGGGCCAGGCAATGGACGAATTTCGGGCCGGTCTCGCACGCTTTGGAACGAGTGCTCGAACATCTTTTGCGCTTGCCGCCGGAGCGCGCGGTCATCATGTGCGCGTCCGCTACGGTCGGCCTCCATGCCCTGGCGGGGATCTGCGCCATCAAGCTGGGCCGGACACTGCAATGGGCGGTCTGCTCCTATACCTTCTTCAGCCAGCGGACGGGCCCGTTCGTCGACGCCACCCTGGTCGACTGCGATGACCATGGGCTGATCGATCTCGACGCGGTCGACGCTCTTCCGGAGGCCGCCTGGGATGGATTGGTCGTGACCAACCTGTTCGCCGGCCTCCGGAGCGCACGAACCTATGCCGATTTCTGCACGGTGCGCGGGAAGGCGCTGATGATCGATTCCGCGGCCGCGCTGTTCGGGCTGGATCGCGGTTGGCCTGGTCATCCCAACGAGGCCATCAGTTTCCATCACACGAAACCCTGGGGTGTCGGCGAAGGCGGGTGCATCATCGTGGATCGCGCCGATGCAGAGCTGGCACGCTCGGTGATCAATTTCGGAATCGGTGGCGGCCGCTCGATCCGATCCCTTGCCGGCAATGGCAAGCTGTCGGATGTTGCGAGCGCTCCGATCCTGGAGCGTCTGGAACGGCTGCCGGCGTGGGCCCCGCGATATCGTGCGCAGCGCACGCGCATCGAGCAGTTGTGCGAACTGGCTCAGGTTCCGATGCTGCTGGAGGTCCCGGCTGAAGCGATCTCCGCCAGCGTCCCGGTGCTGGCGAACGTCGCCATCGAGCGCGCAGAGTTTGCACAGCACCGCTTCGATGTCGGCAAATACTATCCGCCGCTCGACGATGCCGGCGAAAAGGCCCGCCGGATATTCTCGCGCATCATCAATATTCCGGCCCACCCTGGGATGGCGGCGATCGAGACCGCGGACTTGCAAGGAGCGTTGCAGCACGTTGCGCGCGCCGGAAAGGACTGACGGAATCGGTGGACCTTTCCGCCCTTGAAAATGACGGCTACCAGGTCGTGCCATCGGTTATCCCGCCGGAGGAGATCCCGGCCCTGCTGCGCGAGGCCGACCGGCTCAAGACTGTGGCGGAAGGCGACGCGCCGCTCGATCAGCGGCTGCGGGTGCTGCGTTCCAAAACGCGTTCAGGCGAACGATTGGTTCGCGGACTGCAGAACAGCCATCATGTCAGCGCCATCATCGATGGCCTTCGCCTGCATCCGGCCATTGGCTGCATCCTCCAACGCATTCTGGGGCCGGACATCAAGACCGTGCTGACCTCGATCTTCTGGAAGCCGGCAGGCGAGCCGGCGTCCGGCATCGCCTATCACCAGGACGCCGGCTTCCGCACCCCGCCATCGGCCTTCCGCGACCTTGCAAAGTCCTATCTCCAGCTGGCCGTCGCCTTGGACGCGCAGGATGACCGCAATGGCGGCCTTCGCTTCGTCACCGGCAGCCATACCCAGGCACGGCTCTTCGTGCGGCAGGAGCAAAGCGTTTTGCTGGGCGACGCCGGCGAATCTGAGCTGCGCGACATGGGCCTCTCGCCGAACAAGGTATGCGCGGTACGGCTCGAGCCTGGCGACGTGGTGATGTGGAACGCATTCACGGTCCATGGATCGGGGCCGAACCGATCGTTGGACCGGGACCGGCGATCCTTCACGATTGCTTCGATGCGGGCCGGCGACTGCGACGCCGGTATCGACGCCTATGTCCATGGCCAACTGATCGCGGCGACCGAAACCGGCCGCTAGACCGGTGGCCTGGACCAGTCCGCCGGGCCGACCACGCGGGCCGGCGTGCCGAAGGCGCGAACATTCTCGGGCAAGTCCCGCGTGACGACGCTGCCGGCCCCGACGATGGAGCTTGCGCCGACCGAAACGCCGAGAATGCTCACATGCGTACCGACAAAGGCGCCTGCACCGATGCGGCTGCCGGCCACCAGCGAGCAGTGCGCCGCCATCATGACATAGGGGCCGAGATCACTGTCTCCGCCGACCGTGCAATAGGGATCCAGGATGCATCCTGAGCCGATCTTGCAGCGCGAAGCCAAGCGCACATAAGGCGCGATGAACAGACCATCGCCGAGCTCGGCGTAGGGTGAGATCACTGTCGAGGGATGAATGGCGGAAGCAAGGACCCCACCTCGCTCGCGTAAGTCGTCAGACAACTGCCTGCGGATGACCGGGTTTCCAATCGCCACGTGCATTGCCGCGCGATCCAGCAGATCCCGCGCCCGCGCGAACCCGCCCAGGATCTCGATGTCGACTATCTTGGTACCGGGCGACTGGGTGTCGTCGAGAAAACCGAGGATCGGGCGTTCCATCCAGCGAAAGATATCGGCGGCGTTCCGGCCATGCCGACCGGCGCCCAGGATGACGACCGGGCGCGCCACGTGCCCCTCCATGAGTCCATGCTCCCCCGTTGGCCGGCGGCACAGTCTAGGCCAGCGCGGGACGACCGCGCCAGCCGTACGTTGCCCGGTGACCTGCGCTCGCGCTTCAGGGGTGGAGCGAAGTTACGCCGCGCGGATCGCGTGGATGAACCCGTCGAACTCGCGCTTCAAGACGTCGGCCTGGCTGGCGAGGTCGCCCGAGGCTGCCAGCACCTGGCTGGCGGCGGCACCGGTCTCGGCCGCGGCCTCGTTGACCGTCGCGATGTTGGCGGTGACCTCGTTGGTGCCGGTTGCGGCTTCCTGGACGTTGCGGGCGATTTCCTGGGTCGCCGCCGACTGCTCCTCGACCGCCGCGGCAATCGCCGAGGCGATGCCGCTGATCTCGTTGACCGTGCTGCCGATGCCGGCGATCGCGGTGACGGAGTCCTGCGTGGCCGACTGAATGCCGGCGATCTGGGCCGAGATCTCCTCGGTCGCCTTGGCCGTCTGGTTGGCGAGGTTCTTGACCTCAGAGGCGACCACCGCGAAGCCCTTGCCGGCTTCACCCGCGCGCGCCGCCTCGATGGTGGCGTTGAGCGCCAGCAGATTGGTCTGGCCGGCGATGTCGCTGATCAGGCGCAGCACCTCGCTGATGCGCTTGGCGGCTTCGACCAGGGCATTGACCTTGTCGTTGGTGCGCGCGGCCTCCTGCACCGCCTTGCCGGTGATCTGGGTCGAGGTGCCGACCTGGCGCGAGATTTCGCTGACCGATGAGGTCAGCTCTTCCGCCGCCGAAGCGACCGTCTGCACGTTGGCCGAGGCCTGCTCTGCCGCGGCGGCTACCGCGCCGGACTGCTTGGAGGTTTCCTCCGCCGTGCTGCTGAGCGTCTGGGCGGCGGCCTGCAGTTCGGTGGAAGCGGACGAGACGATCTTCACGACGTCGGTCATCTTCTCTTCGAACCGCGCGATGGCCTCGTCGACCGTCTTCTGGCGGCGCTCCTTGGCCTCCTGCTCCTTGGCCTGCTCGGCGCGCAAGCGGTTGCCTTCGATCATGCTGTCCTTGAAAACCTGGACCGAGGCCGCCATCTCGCCGATCTCGTCGTGGCGCTCGCGGGCGGGGATGTCGGCATTGGTGTCGCCGCCGGCCAGCGTGCGCATGGCGGCGGTCATCGCGATCACCGGCTTGGAAATGCTGCGTCCGGACACCCACGCCACCGCGATGCCGAACACCACGGCGATCAGGCTCAACACAACGATAAGCATCTCGCTGCTGAAGATGGTGGCGGACAAGGCTTCGCCGTCCTCGCTTTCGCGCTTGGCGGTCTCCGCCTTGATTTTCTCCGCTTCCGCGATCGCTTCCTCGCTCGGCTTGAGAATATCGGCTTCGAGGATCTCGGCGAACTGCTCGTCCAGCATCTCGCTGGCCTTGAACGCCTCCTCGTATTTCGTCCCGAGGGCCTTGGCGTCCGCCACATCGGCCTTGTAGTTAGACGCGCCGGTCGCCGTCTCGAGCTGGGCGAGCGCCTTGCCGAGGCCATGGAACGCGGTCTCCGCGTCCTCGGCCTTGGCCTTCTCATGCCGCGCCAACACCAGGTTGGCGTTGAGACGGGCCTTCATCGCCTCATAGAGCGCGGCGTTGGCCATGATGACGGCGTTGCTGTTGCCCTCCTTGGCGGCCTTGAGGGCGATACTCTCGAGATCGGCGGCGAGCTTGGGACCGGCCACGTCCAGCACCTCATGCGCCAGCTTGGCGCGCTCATGCTCGATGGTCGATGCCTTCTCGAACCCCGCGACGAGATGCTCGAAGGCGGCGTCGATGGCGGCAATCTCCGCACGCTCCTCATCATTGGTCGCGATCGTCTTGGCATGTTCGACTTGCGCGGCCAACGCCTTTTCCATTCCCAGGACCTTGTCGTGCTGGGCCGGGTCGCCGGTCGCGGCGTATTGCTCAACATGCTGGTCGAGCTCGGCGAGTTCGCGCTCGATCTCCTGCGCGGCGGTCGCTAGGTTTCCCACCTCTTCGTAGTGGTGGAACAGGTCCGACGTGGTCGAGAAGGAGACCACCGAGATGCCCGAGGAGATCGCCATGATGCCGACCAGCACGCCGAAGGCGAGGAAGATCTTGGCGCGGATCTTCATGCTGGCGATGACGGCGAAGGCGCCCGTCGCGCGCGATGCGCTGGATTGCGATGTCATGACCGGGTTCTCCGCACTAGAGGGATTCGAGGAGGAGGCGCTGGTTCAGCGGCTGCGCGGGACGCGCATTGACCGGAAACAGCGCGGCGAACTGCCGGATCTGGGCCGGCGAGGCCTCGATCGGCGACTTGAAGACGGTCCACAGCACGCCCTCCGAACAGGGCGGCGTCGTGAGCGAGCCGTGGTAGCGAAAGAAGCCGCGATCCGCCGGCAGCAGGTCGCCCGGCGTGATGGTGACGCCGGCCGCCTGTTCGTCGCCGGCTTCCTTGGGCATGGCGGCCCAGATCGGCGCCAGCGCCGCGCTCTCGGCGCCCGGCTGGATGAAGACGCCGAGCACCGCCAGCCGCCCGGCGGCCGACTTGTGGACGAAGTGCAGCTCCAGGTCGAACGACTTCCCGGACAGCAGGTGCTCGCTCGGATGATGGAAGTGGTGCAGCAAATCGAACGGCTCGCCGTTGATGACGGTGCGCGAGCCCGGCTCGCAGTTGGCCTGGATGGTGTGGCCGTTGTTCAGGATCTTCAGCGGCATCGGGCTGAAGCTGGGCGCCACGCCGGCGAGTTCGGCGCGGGTCGCACCGCGGATGTCGATCGGCGTCTGCTCAAGGCCGAGGTCGCAGGCCTTGAAGTCGGTCGAGAGGCTGCCCCAATGCTCCGGCGCGCCTTCACCATCGTAGCTCCAGCCATGCGAGCCTTCGGCGCGCGCCAAGCTGGTGCCGACGACGCCCGTGCAGACAGGGCATGCGACCGCCGCCAGGCCACAGGCCAGCAGCGTGCGGCGGGAAAGTGAAACGCGATCGATCATGGATTGCCTTCTGGTCTTGCGAGCGCGACAGCGGTGCGCACCTTAAGAGAAGGCAATTAATGAAATATTGAAATTGATTGGAGATTCGATCAGCGAATCATCGATTATACTTTTGTATAGAGGTACTTATTCCGTTCAGTTCTACGAATTGAATAGTTTCTTTTGTCTTCGGTTGAGTAATGCAGCGGACTATTTCCGCGAGGATTGCAAAGGCCGAAGCGGATCCGAGGTGGAGAGCAGTTCCGAAGGACTGAAGGCCGGAGCCCTATTTCTTCGCGTTCGCCGCGCTGCGCGCGTCTTCCGCAATCAGCCGCGCAAGGATATCGCGCCAGCGCAGGGCCGGGGCGTTGTAGCGGATCTCGAGTCCACTGGCGTCGTTGCGCATCACCACGCCGAAGGTCGGCAGGGCACGCTGCTTGCCGTCCATCGACAGCACGAAGGAGAACTCGATCTTCTGCCGGCGCGCGATCCAGTCCGGCGCGCCCGCCACCAGTACATCGACAATGTTCATGTTGACGATCTGGTGCTGACGCCCATCGATCATCACGTAAAGATTGTTCAGTTTGACACGCCCGGCAGGCGCGCTGGTCAAGGTGTCTGAGGACATGGCTCAGTAGGCCCTGCAAGCCAGGGCCGCCCAATCTCCGGCTGTTGGCCCCTTACTATCGCAGGGCCAGCGTTACCAACTGGTTACTTGGTTAACGCCCTGGACCATAAGCCGTTTCAGCACTTTTTCCGGGGGTGCGGGTCAGCGGTGCTTGAATTGGGGCGGCCGTTTCTCGGCAAAGGCGGCCATGCCTTCCTTCTGATCCTCGGTGCCGAAGGTGGCGTGGAACACCCGGCGCTCGAACTTCAGCCCCTCGGCGAGGCCGGTCTCGAATGCCTGGTTCACTGCCTCCTTGGCGATCAGCGTCGTGGGCAGCGAGAAGGACGCGATCTTGGCGGCGACCGCCAGCGCTTCCTCCAGGAGCTTGTCGGCCGGCACAATGCGCGCCACCAATCCGCTGCGCTCCGCCTCGGCCGCATCCATCATGCGCCCCGTGAGCACCAGGTCCATCGCCTTGGCCTTGCCCACGGCGCGGGTCAGGCGCTGGGTGCCGCCGGCGCCGGGGATGGTCCCGATGGTGATCTCCGGCTGGCCGAACTTCGCGGTCTCGGCGGCGATGATCATGTCGCACATCATGGCGAGTTCGCAGCCGCCCCCTAGGGCAAAGCCCGAAACGGCGGCGATGGTCGGCTTGCGGCACTGCGCCAGGCGTTCCCAGCCCTTGGTGATGAAGTCGCTGGTGAAGACGTCGATGAAGGTGCGGTCCTTCATCTCCTTGATGTCGGCGCCGGCGGCGAAGGCGCGGTCGCTGCCCGTCACCACGATGGCGCCGATGTTGGCATCGGCCTCGAGATCGTTCAGCGCCTGCTCCAACTCCGCGATCAATTGCGCGCACAGGGCATTGAGCGCCTTCGGGCGGTTGAGGGTAACGAGGCCGACGCGCTCGCGCTTCTCGACGAGGATGGTTTCGAATGTCATTGCGACTGGCTTTCGGCGCTGAGGGTGAAGGAGACATTGACGGGCGATCCGCCCTGCCCGCCGAGGACATCGATCTTCAGGGTTTCGGCCTTGCGATGGAACGTGCCCTCGCCGGTCTTTTCCCAGCCGAGCGACGGCAACGCGTCATCGTAGAAATCGCGCACGTCGTCGGCGGCGACCTTGCCGGACGCATAGGCCGTGACGATGCGTCCCAAGGGCGCGTCGAACACCGTCGACTTGTCCTTCTGCTCGGTGAGGCCATCGGCCACCGGCAGATCGGCGATCTCAGAAAAATACTCGGTGGCCCAGGCCGGCGTCAGCCCGACCGCGAGCAGCAGTAAAACGGCGACCGTCAAAAGCCGATACATCGGCGAATCCCTTGGAATTGCCTGATTTTTCGATGCCGTTGTTCTAGCCCGGCAGTCCCGGGGTCCGCAAGCGACGGTTCGGCGATCAGGGGCGGCGGTGAGTCTTCTCTCGCCTTTCCCCAAACGGTCCGGTTGCAGCCAGCCTATTATTGGTTGCCAGCGTATCAGGCCGATTTCATCGAGGTTTCATGTCGACCATCCTCATTGTCGGCGCCGCCGCGTGCTTGATGATGATCATGGAGATCGTGGTTCCGGGACGGCGCTGGCCGTGGGTCGGCGGCTGGTGGGTTCGGGCCATCGCGCTCAACCTGGTGCAGGCCGGGATGGTGTTCGTCGCGGGCGTGACCTGGGATCGCTGGTTCGCCGGCGCGTCGCTGTGGAGTCTCGAAGACATGCTTGGCCGGACCGGCGGCGCGATCGCCGGCTATCTGGTCATCACCTTCGTGTACTACTGGTGGCACCGCGCGCGGCACGAGATCCCGATCCTGTGGCGGATCTTCCATCAGGTGCACCACAGCCCGCAGCGGATCGAGATCGTCACCAGCTTCTACAAGCATCCGGTCGAGATCGCCTTCAACAGCGTGCTCTCCAGCGCCATCCTTTACCTGCTGTGCGGCCTCAGTCCCGAGGGCGCGACGCTGGCGGTGCTGCTGACCGCGCTGGTGGAGCTGTTCTATCACTGGAACGTCAAGACGCCGTACTGGCTTGGCTTCATCGTCCAGCGTCCGGAGAGCCACTGCGTTCATCACCGTAGCGACTGGCACCGGCAGAATTTCTCCGACCTTCCGCTGTGGGACATGCTGTTCGGCACCTTTCACAATCCCAAGGAGATGGCGCCGAATTGCGGATTCGACCCCGCGCTCGAAACGCAGGTCGGCGCGCTGCTGCGCGGCGTCGACGTGCATCGGACGCGCAAGGAGGCGACGAAGTCATGAAGAGTCTTCGGTCCGCATGGATCGCGCCCGCATTCTTGATCGCGGTCGGCTGCCTGCAGATGGTCGGCGACCTCACCGATGTGCGGGCCATCAAGGCGATCGGCGCGGCGACCGGCTCTTCGCCGGCGCCGAAAGTGTTCACGGCGCACAAGGGGTTCGAGACCTACTCCTCGCAGTTCTTCGTGCGCTGGACCGACAAGGCAAGCGGCGAGCGGAGGGAGTTGCGCCTGACGCCCGCCGTTTATCGTGGCGTCGCCGGTCCCTACAACCGACGCAACGCCTATGGCGCGGTCCTGTCCTATGCGCCGGTGCTTCAGTCCGAGCCCGCGACGCAGGCGATGCACGACAGCGCCATCGCCTACACGATGTGTGGCGAGTCCAGCCTGCTGGCAGAGGTCGGCATCGATCGCGCGACCATCGCCGGGCCGGTCACCATCGAGCTGAAACCGCGCCAGCAGCTGCCGGCCGGCCACGGCTGGAAACTCACCTACGAGGTGGCGTGCGATGCGGAATAGTTGGACCGGCGGGCAATACAGCCTGTTCCGCGCGCTGTTCGGCTTCTATCTGTTCGTGCATTTCGCGCACCTGCTGCCGTGGTCGGCGGAGCTGTTCTCCTCCGCTGGCATGATTCCCGACGGCCGCGAGAGTCCGCTGCTGCTGTTGTTTCCCAACGTGCTCGCGCTCGTGGACCATCCGCTGGTCGTGCAGGCGCTGGTCGCCGGCGCGGCCGTCGCCTCCCTGCTGTTCTGCGTCGGCTACCGCGACAAGTGGGCGGCGCTGTTCCTGTGGTATATGCTGGCGTGCCTGTTCGGCCGCAATCCCCTGATCGCCAATCCCAGCTTGCCCTATGTGGGCTGGATGCTGCTGGCGCACCTCTTCATCCCGTCGGCGCCCTATGGCTCCTGGGCTTCGCGCGGCCGCGCCGATCCGGACCACGGCTGGCGCCTGCCGCCGTCCATCTTTCTCGCCGCCTGGGTCGTGCTCGCGTTGTCGTACAGCTACAGCGGCTACACCAAGCTGTTCAGCCCGTCCTGGGTGGCTGGCTATAACGTCGCCCATGTGCTCGACAATCCGCTGGCGCGCGACTGGTTCCTGCGCGACCTCTTCCTTTGGCTGCCGCCCACCCTGCTGCAGCTCCTCACCTGGTTCATCCTCGTGGTCGAGGTGTTGTTCGCCGCGATCGTTCTGTTCAAGCCGCTGCGGCCTTGGGCCTGGGGCGCCATGCTGTTCGTGCAGTTCGGCTTCGTGTTCCTGCTGAGCTTTCCGGACCTCACCTTCGCGATGCTGCTGTTCCATCTTTTCACCTTTGATCCGGGATGGGTGAAGCCGGCGCGGCGGCCTGCCACGGCGACCTTGTTCTTCGACGGCACCTGCGCGCTCTGTCACGGCACGGTGCGGTTCCTGCTGGCCGAGGATCGCGCCTCGCGCCTGTCCTACTCGCCGCTGCAGGGGCAGTTGATCCACGCGACCTTGCCGCAGGAAGCGATCGCGGCGCTGCCGGACAGCATGGTGCTGGTGACCAGCGATGGCGAGCGGCTGGTCGAATCCGACGCGGTGCTGCGCTGCCTGCAGATGCTGGGCGGCCTGTGGACCATCCTCGGCTTCGCGCTGTGGCATGTGCCGAAGCCCGCCCGCGATCTCGCCTATCGCACGGTCGGCCGCAGGCGATACGCCTGGTTCGGGCGCAAGCAGGAAGTCTGCCCGCTGATGCCGGATGCTCTGAGGGGTCGCTTTCTCGCGTAGTCAGCCGGCCCGCTACGGCCCTTTGCGGGTCATCCCGGCAGGCCGGCCTTGCGCAACCCGTCCCGAATACGTTCGGCCACGGCCGGTTGGCATTCGCGCAGGCGCAGCTTCGCGACTGAAAAGTCCGGCCGAAGGCGGAGCGCGTTGGCCGCCGCCTCATTTGCCTCCTTCATCCGACCGAGCTGCGCATAGCAGCCGGCGATGCGACAATGTATCCAGTATCCTGGGCCCGTTATGCGGCCAAAGGCCTCGACGGCGTCAGCGTATTTTCCCGCTTCATACAGCACCGACCCGAGATTGACCCAGTACCATTCCGGATGGTACGGGTTTAGGCGCATGCCCTGTCGAACGCGGTCGATACCTTCCTCCAGATGTCCTCGGTAGGCGAGCAGCCTGCCAGAGGCGACAACAACGTTGGCGTCATTCGGGTTGAGTGCGAGTGCCCGCTGATAGTGCCACTCTGCGCTGTCCGTATCACCGCGATACCTTTGAATGACGCCTAGAAGAAAATGACATCGTCCGTCGCCGTCATCGATCTCGATGGCGGACGTGGCCAGCGCCAGTGCTTGGTCCAAGATTTCATCCGGTGCGTCGCTATAGCCATGGAGCACTACGTCCGCAAAGCCGCGGTATGCGCGCGCCAGTGCATAGTCGGGATCGAGGTCGATCGCTTCCTGAAACAGATCGACGGCGCGTTTGTTGTCGTCCGGACCATAGCCCCGCAGGTGCTTGAGGCCGCGCAGAAAGCATTCGTACACCGCGAGCCGCGGCTTGCGCCGGCTCTGCTCGATCAAGGCGCTTTCAACGCGGGCATGCAGCGTCGAGATGACTGCGCTCGTGATCTTGTCTGGAATGTTGACGAGATCGGATAGCGGATGATCGTAGGCTTCGCCCCATACCTGCGCGCGCGTCATCGCGTCGAGCAGGCGCACCGTGACACGCACACGGTCGCCCTGGCGTTGCAGGCTACCCTGCACCAGATGCGCGACGCCAAGCCGCTTGCCGATCGCGGCGATGTCGGTCTCCTGCTTGGCGATCATCGAAGAGGAATAGCGGTCTATGACGAATAGCATATGGAAGCGGCCGAGGCCGGTGATGATGTCCTCTGCCAAGCCCTCGCATAGATGATCGAGATCTGCATCGCGGCTGAGATTACTAAAGGGCAGCACGGCAATCGACGGGCGGTCAGCCGCGGGCTCGATGTGTTCCGCCGCTGCGCCGAGTGCCGGACGATCGGTCAGGATGTCGCGGTAAAGCGACTCGGTCTGCAGGTCCGGCGCCGCATCCAACTCCCGCTTCAGCGCATCGCGGCATGTCGCATAGAGCTTCAGCGCGGCCGCGCGATCGCCACCAGAAACATGCTGGCGCATCAGCGCGCGATAGACCGGTTCGCACAACGGATCGCGCGCCAATAACTGGCGTGCCAGACACATCGCCGTCTCGCTGGCCGCCGGTGACTGCGCGATCTGTTCGACGAGACTGACTGCGATCGAGGCCAGTCGCTCCCGTTCAGGGCCGAGCCACGTCTCGAACTCTGGCGTCATGCCGTCGATCCCCTCCAGCAAAGCGCCGCGATACAGCGCGGCGGCCTGGGATCGCGTTGAAGCTCCAGCCGCCAGGCGCTCAAACGCGATGGCGTCGATTGCAATGTCATTTGAACCGAAGCTGACCGAGTCCCGGTCGGATGTGACGGGATCCAGCTCGACCTGCCGGAACGCCTGCCGGAGGGCAGCCAGAGATTGGCGCAGGGAATCGCGCGCCTGGGTCTCCCCCCGGTCGCCCCAGAGTAGTCCCGCCAGCCGGTCCCGCGCCAGCGGCCGGTCGGCATTCAAGGCAAGATATGCCAGCAGGAGCCGATCCTTCCGGGTCGTGAGGGCAAGCTCCCGGCCGTCCGGCGACCGGAGCGCGAAACCACCGAGCAATGACAAGCTGCACGCGTCCAAGGGCCTCCCCCGGTCAGTCCGACCCACTTTAGACACCAGTGGGATCGATTTTACGCTCTTTTCACGCCGAGGACACGCGATGGCCGTTCGCCGGCCCGCCATGCCGGCCGCTTTTCCGTCTGGGTTCACGACACTGCGCGACCCTTGCCCCGACGCCAACACGTCGGATGAGGAGGGACGTCATGTGGGAATTACAGCACAAGGTACGCTCCGTGGTTTCGAGCATGCTGGCGCGCCGGCGACCGGCACGCCGCGCTTCCGGAGGTCCCGCCACCGACTGGCTGCCCCCGGTACTTGGTCCAAATGACTGGTCGCTCGGGATGATGGCGGACCGCGACGCCGCTTGGTATTTCGATCGCGCGTAGGATACCGCGCATGAAAGGCCCGATGGCCCTGACGGCCGAGCTGGTCGCGCGGTGCGAGCGGCATGAGCCTGATCCCGGACCCGATCCGCGCGTCCGGTATTTCACCCCCGCGGAGTATGAGGCGGTGGCGGACAGACTCATCGAACAGGCGCCGCTCGGCCCGCTTTGGGTCTTCGCCTATGGCTCGCTGATCTGGAAGCCGGCAATCGCTACGGCCGATCACCGTCGTGCCGTCGCGCATGGCTGGCATCGCTCTTTCTGCCTCAAGCTCACGCGATGGCGAGGCTCGGCGGCACAGCCAGGGCTGATGATGGGCCTCAAGCGCCGTGGCCGCTGCAACGGGGTTGTGCATCGAATCCCCGATGACGATCGACGTTCTCTCCTGGTTCAGCTGCTGCGCCGAGAGATCGGCAACGACAAGCATCTGACCGGTGTCCGATGGATCAATGTCGACACCGATCAGGGAAGAACCCGCGCCCTGACGTTCTGGGCGGAGCCGGTCGGACTCGAAAACTGGGTGAGTCTGCCGCTGCCCGAGGTGGCGCAGATCCTAGCGCGCGCTTGCGGCCATGGCGGCTCAGGCGCCGCCTACCTCTTCCACACCGTCAGCAAGCTCGACGAGCTTGGCATCCGCGACCGCAATCTGTGGCGTCTGCAGCAGATGGTCGCGGATGAGATTCGCGGCATGTACCAGACGTCACTTGCCGCGCCACAATCCTTCCCGTGTTAGATCGTCCTGCACGTCCTGGATGGCGCCGCGGAGCGCTGTGACGCTCTCGTCGATCTCGGCCTTGCTGATGGTGAGCGGCGGCGACAGCACGATCCAGTTGCCGAGCGGGCGGATCATCAGGCCGCGCTCGCGGCAGCGCTCGAACACGCGCTTGGCGACGCTCCAATCCGACGGGCAGGGCGTCTTTTCTTTCTTGTCCGCGACGCACTCGACGCACACCATGAAGTGGCTGCCGCGCACGTCGCCGACCAGGTCGAGGTCGGCGAGCGTGCCGAGCTGGTCGCGGAAGTATGGACCCCATTCGCGCACGTGGCCGCAGATGTCCTCGCGCTCCAGGATGTCGAGCGCGGCAAGGCCGGCCGCGCACGCGACCGGATGCGAGGAATAGGTGAAGCCGTTGGCGAACATCTGGCCCTGGCCCGCCTTGTCCAGCAGTCGCGTGTAGAGCGCGTCGGACACGATGAAGGCGCCTAGCGGCACGTAGCCGGAGGTGAGACCTTTGGCCGAGGTAATGATGTCGGGAACGAAATCGAACACCGGCTCCGACGCGAACACATGGCCGAGCCGGCCGAAGCCGGTCACCACTTCGTCGGACACGTAGAGCACGCCGTATTTGCGGCAGACCTCCCAGGTGCGGCGCTGATAGCCGGGCGGCGGCACGATCACGCCGCCGGACGCCAGCAGCGGCTCCGCCACGAAGCAGGCGACGGTCTCCGGCCCCAGCTCCAGGATCTTGTTCTCGAGGTCGGCGACGCACTGGTCGCCGAACTGCTCCACGCTCATGCCGGCCGGCCGGCGATAGGGATTCGGCGAGGGCAGGTGATGCACGATGTCGGTCGCGAACCGCATGTTGGGCTTGTCGCCCGGCTTGCCGGAGATGGTGGCGGTCAGGTACGTGCTGCCGTGATAGGCATCGGCGCGCGAGATGATGTGGCGCCGGTCCTTCTCGCCCACGAAGTTGAAATAGAAGTGGATGAAGCGGATGGCCGAATCGACCGCAGTCGAGCCGCCGGTGGTGAAGAACACGCGATTGAGGTCGCCCGGCGTGTATTTCGCGATGCGGTGCGCGAATTCGATCGCCGGCTCGGTCGAGTTCTTGGTGAAGGGCGAGTAGTAGCACATGCGCTTTGCCTGCGCGGCCATCGCGTCCGCGATCTCGTCGCGGCCGTAGCCGACATTGACGCACCACATGCCGCCCATGCCGTCGATCATGCGCTTGCCCTCGATGTCATAGACATGCACGCCGTGGGCGCGGTCGATGATCAACGGCTTCTGCGCGCGGACCGCGCCGAGATCGGTCCAGGGATGGATGAGATGCCGGCGGTCGAGATCCTCCAGCCGCTCGATCCGCATGTCGTCGTCGAGGTTGGTGAGCATTGCGATGTTCCTGTTGTTCTACTCATCCTCGTTCGTCATGGTCGCTTGGCACGACCATCCACGAGTTTGCCTGCAACCACTCACTCTTGCCCGGCGAACTCGCGGATGGTCGCACCAAGTGCGACCATGACGGACTAGGTGGCGCGATGCCTACTGTCCCGTCTTCGCGCGCGTGAACTCGCGCACGAGCAAGCGCGCCTCTTCCGGCGTGCGCAACTCGGTCACGTAGGAGTTCTTCAGGTTCTCCGGCTGCGGATACATGGCCGGGTCGTTGCGGATCGCCTCGTCGACCAGCGGCGTCGCCGCCTTGTTGGCGTTGGCGTAGCCGATCGTGTTGGTTACCCTAGCGATGATATCCGGACGCATCATGAAGTTGATGAACTCATGCGCCTCTTCGACATTCTTGGCGTCCTTCAGGATCGCCATGGTGTCGTAGTCGATGTTCACGCCTTCTTTCGGCGCTGAATAGTGCAGTTCGACGTCGGAGCCCGCTTCCGCCGCGCGGCTGGCGGCCTGGGAATAGTCGCCGGACCAAGTCATCGCCAGGCAGCGGCTGCCATCGGCCAGCGCGCCGATGGTGCCGGTCGAATCGAACTGCGCGATATGCGGCTGCAGCTTGGCGACCAGATCGGCCGCTTGCTTGATCTCCGCTGGATCGGTCTTGCCCGGATGCAGGTGCAGATAGTTCTGCGCCAGGTCGATCACGTCCTCGGGCGAGTCCAGGATCGAGACGCCGCAGGACGAGAACTTGGAGAGCACCGCGGGGTCAAACATCATGTCCCAGGAATCGACCGGCGCGTTGGGGTCGATCGCCTTGATCTTCTTGGCGTCGTAGACGAAGCCGTTGGTCCAGAACATGTAAGGCACGGCATACTTGTTGCCCGGATCGGCAACCTTCAGGATATCCAGGAACTTCGGATCGATGTTGCCGAGATTGGTCAGCTTCGACTTGTCGAGCGGGTAATAGAGGTCCTGCGCAACATGATGCTGCACGATCTGGCGGCCGGGGAAGATGATGTCGTAGCCCGACGCGCCCGCCTGCACGCGCGCATCCATAGTCTCGTAGCTGTCGAACAGGTCGTAAGTGACCTTGATTCCGGTCTCCTTCTCGAATTCCTCCACCACCGACATGTCGATATAGTCGGACCAGTTGAAGATAAAAAGCTGGCGCTCCTGTGCGCCTGCATCGCCAGCCGCGGCAAGCAGCGCCACGCCCGCGATAACACCCTGTAATGCCGTCTTGAGCTTCATTCATGCCTCCCTTGTCGCCGGCGCGCCGGCGGTCGTCACTGCAGCTTCTGTCCGGGCATTTCTGCCGTCTTGCGTTTGATGAATGATCGTTCATAGAATTGAGCATTGTCAAGACCGCGACGACAGGACAGAAAGCCGGCGCATAATGGAACGCGATTCGGGGACCATGCGGACAGCAGTAAAAGAACCGGCCGAGCGCCCACGCAGCCGCGGCGAGGCCAAGGCCTATTTCCGCGCCAAGCTGATCGACGCGGCGATCGAGGCGATCGCGCGGCACGGCTTCTCCGGCCTGTCGGTGTCGCGCCTGGTGGAATATTCCGGCCTGGCGCGCGGCATGGTGAACCTGCATTTCCACCGCAAGGACAAGCTGCTGCACGAGGTGCTGAAGCATCTCGCGGACGCCTATCGCGCCAGCTGGCAGGCCGCCATCGCCGACGCGCCGAGCGATCCTGCCGCCAGGCTGTGGGCGCTGATCGAGCATGACGTGGTGCGCAAGGACCATGAGGACCGCACGCTGATCGCCTGGCTCGCCTTCCGGCAGGAGGCGATCACCAATCCCAGCTACCGTCCGCTGTGCGACACGCGCGAAGCCGCATTCTTCGCGACCGTGAAGTCGGCCTGCGCCGCGCTGGTCAAGGACGGCGGCTACGACATCAAGCCCGACGTCGCGGCGCTTGGCATCACGTTCCTGCTCGAGGGGCTATGGCTCGACTGGGCGCTCGATCCGCAGCGCTACCAACCCAAGGTCGGCCGCGCCGTCTGCGAAGCGCACCTCGCCGCGATCTTTCCCCAGCACTTCGGCAAGCACGCGCGGCGCGCCTGAGCGCTATTTCTGCTTCCTCGGGCAATAGTAGGTCGAGCGCCCGACCTGGGTGATGCGCTTCACGCCCTTGGTCTTCTCGGCGTCGCAGTTGCAGCGCCAGCACGCCTTGCCCTCGCGCTCATAGACCCGCCACTGTTTCTGGAAATAGCCGAGCTCGCCGTCGGTCTGCACATAGTCGCGCAAGGATGAGCCGCCGGCAGCGATGGCGTCGTTCAGCACCGTCTTGATGGCGGCGGCAAGCTTTTCCGCGCGATCGCCCTGTACTGTGTGAGCCGAGCGCTTGGGCGAGACGGCGGCGCGGAACAAGGCTTCCGACACATAGATGTTGCCGAGGCCCGCCACCACTTTCTGGTCCAGCAGCGCAGCCTTGATGCTGGTCTTCTTGCCCTTGAGCGAGGCGGCGAGCGACGGGCCGTTGAAGGCGTTGCCGAGCGGCTCCGGCCCCAGGCCCTTGAGCAGCTTGTGCGCGTCCAGCTCCGCCAGCGGATGCAGGTCCATCATTCCGAAGCGGCGCGCGTCGTTGAAGCGCAGGCACCAGCCGTCCTCGGCCTGGAAGATCAGGTGATCATGCGGCTCCAGCACCTCCGGCCAGCCCAGACCCAGCACCATGCGCCCCGACATGCCGAGATGGCCGATGACCGCCGTGCCGTCGTCCAGCTCCCAGATCATGTATTTGGCGCGCCGCGCGATGCGCACGATGCGCCGCCCGGTCAGCCGCTGCGCGAACTCGACCGGCAGGGGAAAGCGCAGGTCCTTGCGCCGCTGCTCGACCCGGGTCAGCAGCTTGCCCTCCAGCTTCAGGGCCAGCCCCCGGCACACGGTCTCTACCTCAGGCAATTCAGGCAACGCGGCTTCTCCCCGATGGACGGCCCTCGCAACTCACCACGCCACTACATCCGATCCTGTCAGGACTGCCAAGTCTTTGCCCGGATTGGGCCGGGAAACGCGTCCTTTTGCCGTTGGAAAGCAATCCTGCCGCAAGCTATGGTGCCGGCCATGACAGAGGGGCAGGACAATCGGGACACTTGGTTCGGCGACCGTAGGGTCGGCCGCGACCAGAAGACCATGCTGGTGCGCGACGTGTTTTCCTCGGTCGCGGACAAGTACGACCTGATGAACGACCTGATGTCGGCCGGCATTCATCGCCTGTGGAAAAGCGCGATGATCGACTGGCTGAACCCGCGCGCCGGCCAGAGCATCCTGGATGTCGGCGGCGGCACCGGCGACATCGCCTTTCGCATCCTGGAGCGCCGGCCCGACGCCCGCGTCACGGTCTGTGACCTTACCCCCGCCATGCTGGACCAGGGTCGCGACCGGGCGGTCGACCGCGGCATCCTTTCCGGCGTCGAATGGGTCGCCGGCAACGCCGAGCATCTGCCGTTCGACGAGATGCAATTTGACGCCTACACCATCGCCTTCTGCCTGCGCAACGTCGCGGACTGGGACAAGGCGCTGCACGAAGCCTGGCGCGTGCTGAAACCAGGCGGACGCTTCCTGTGCCTGGAATTCTCGCAGGTCGCGGTCCCCGCCCTCGCCAAGGCGTACGATCTCTATTCCTTCAAGGTGCTGCCCTGGCTCGGCCAGCAGGTCGCGGGCGACCGCGGCTCCTACCAGTATCTGGTGGAATCGATCCGCAAGTTTCCGAACCAGGAGACGCTCGCCGGCATGATGACCAAGGCGGGCTTTGCGCAGGTCTCCTATCGCAACCTCTCGGCCGGCATCGCCGCGCTGCACTCGGGGTGGCGCGTCTAGATGCTCTCGTCGATCCGTTCCATCCGCCGCCTGATCCTGATCGCAATCACCTTCGCGCGCCACGGCGCGCTGGCGCCGTTCGAGCAGGCGATGGTCGGCGCCGGCCTGGCGCCCATCGTGCTGTTCGTCATCCAGCTGCTGTTCGGCCGGCAAGTCGGCGACAAGCGCCCGGGCGAGCGCCTGGCGCTGGCCTTGAGCGAGCTCGGACCCGCCTTCATCAAGCTCGGCCAGGTGCTGTCGACGCGCTCCGACCTGCTGGGCGAGCAGGTGGCGGAGGATCTCACCAAGCTGCAGGACCAGCTGCCGGCGTTCAGCGCCTTCCAGGCGCGCGCCACCATCGAGACCGAGCTGGGTGCGCGCATCGAGGAGCTGTTCTCGCAGTTCGACGACGAGCCGGTCTCCGCCGCGTCGATCAGCCAGGTGCACTATGCCATCACGGTGCCGGACGAGGATTATCCGGAGGGCCGGCAGGTCGCCGTGAAGGTGCTGCGGCCCGGCATCGAGGAGGCCTTCAACGCCGACATCGAGCTGCTGCTGTGGCTGGCGTACCTGATCGAGCGCACGCAGCCGCGCCTGAGGCGCCTGAAGCCGGTGGAGGTGGTGCAGACCTTCGCCGCGACGGTGAGTGTGGAGATGGATCTGCGCCTCGAAGCCGCGTCGGCCGCGGAGCTGCGGCAGAATTTCGCCGGTGACCCGACCTACCGCGTGCCGGACATCGACTGGCGCCGCACCGCCAAGCGCGCGATGACCCAGGAGCGCCTGACCGGCATCCCGATGGACGACCGCGTGGGCATGCTGTCGGCGGGTCTCGATGTCGACGACGTGTTGGCCAAGGCGGCGTCGGCGTTCTTCAACCAGGCCTTCCGCGACGGCTATTTCCACGGCGACCAGCATCCTGGCAACATGACCGTCGGCTATGACGGCGCGATCCAGGTGGTCGATTTCGGGATCATGGGCCGCCTCGGCAAGCGCACGCGCTACTTCCTGGCCGACATGCTGCTCGCGTTCCTGCAGCGCGACTACGCCAAGGTAGCCGAGGTCTATGTCGACGCCGGCTATCTGCCGCCGGTCAAGTCGGTGGAGGACTTCACCCTCGCCTTGCGTTCAATCGGCGAGCCGATCCACGGGCGGCCGCTGCAGCACATCTCGTTCGCGCGGGTGCTCGGCCAGCTGTTCAGCGTCGCCGAGAATTTCCAGATGGAAGTGCAGCCCGAACTGCTGCTGCTGCAGAAGAACATGCTGATGGCGGAGGGCGTGAGCCGCCGCCTCAATCCGCGCCTCAACATCTGGACCCTGGCGCAGCCGCTGATCGAGCAATGGATGCGCGACAACCGCGGCCCCGAAGCACGCGTGACGCAGGTGGCGGAAGAGGCCCTGTTCATGGTGCGCCGTTTCCCCACCGTGATGCGCAACATGGACCGGCTGCTGCATCACCTGGCGGAAGGCGGATTGAAGCTCGATCCCGAAGCCTTGCAGGTCATCAATCGCCAGGGCAGCAACTGGTGGCTCTGGATCATCATCGCCGTGCTGGTCGCCGGCCTGCTGTTCAGCGGCAGCGAGCAGAACATCTACGTGCTGCCCGACGTGCCGCTCGACATTCTGCCCGAGCGCAACCAGGTGGCGCCGTAGGGCATTCTCTTTTCTTCCGTCATGACCGCCAAGACCCGGTCCCATTGTGCCGCCCGATCAATCACTTGGATAACCTGGTCGTTGCCCGGTGACGACGGAGGAAATGGGGTATCTTGCACCTAGTGTGATTCCACATTAAATACCATCCAGCACTGTGGAATTGGCCGGATGATCCCCTCAGCCCGCATCCTTCTCATCGTTTCCGGCGGCATCGCCGCCTACAAGTCGCTGGAGCTGATCCGGCGCGGGCGCGATCGCGGCATGAGCTTCCGCGTGATCCTGACCCGCGGCGGGGCCGAGTTTGTCACGCCGCTCTCCTTCGCCTCGATCAGCGGCGAGAAGGTGTATCAGGAGCTGTTCTCGCTGACCGATGAAGCCGAGATGGGCCATATCCGCCTGTCGCGCGAGGCCGACCTCATCGTGGTGGCGCCGGCCAGTGCCGACCTGCTGGCCAAGATGGCGCATGGCCTCGCCGACGATCTTGCCTCCACCACCCTGCTCGCGACCGACAAGCCGGTCATGGTGGCGCCGGCGATGAACGTGATGATGTGGGCCAATGCCGCGACCCAGGCCAACATCGCGACCCTGCGGGCGCGCGGCGTCGATGTGGTCGGACCGGGCAGCGGCGACCTCGCCTGCGGTGAGGAAGGCTCGGGCCGTTTGTCGGAGCCGCACGACATCCTCGACGCGATCGAGCGCGTGCTCGGCCACGAGAAGCTGCTGAGCGGACTCAAGGCGCTCGTCACCTCCGGCCCGACCCACGAGCCGATCGATCCGGTGCGCTACATCGCCAACCGCTCCTCCGGCAAGCAGGGCCATGCCATCGCGGCGGCCCTGGCCAAGCTCGGCGCGGAAACGCTGCTGGTCTCCGGCCCGACGCGCGAGGCGGATCCGGCCGGCGTCGCGGTGCGCCATGTCGAGACCGCGGCGCAGATGCTGGCGGCGTGCGAAGCGGCGCTGCCGGTCGATATCGCGGTATGCGCCGCCGCCGTGGCCGATTGGCGCCCAGCGCGGGCCGGCAACCAGAAGCTCAAGAAGAACGGCGCGAACACCAAGTCGCTGGACCTCACCGCCAACCCGGACATCCTCGCGACGCTCGCACAGTCCAAGACCGCGCGGCCACGCCTGGTGATCGGTTTCGCGGCCGAGACCGAGCAGGTGGTCAAGCACGCCGAGGAGAAACTGAAGAAGAAAGGCTGCGACTGGATCCTCGCCAACGATGTGTCGGAAAACACCGGCACCTTCGGCGGCGATGCCAACACCATCCATCTCGTCTCCGCCAGCGGCGTCGAGGATTGGCCGACGCTCAGCAAGCAGGACGTGGCGCAACGTCTGGCGCGCCGCATCGCCGACCACCTGCGAGGCGCGCATGCGTGAATCCAAGGGGGATAGCCCGACGGTTTCGGTGCAGCGCCTGCCGCATGGCGCCGACCTGCCGCTGCCTGCCTATGCAACCGCGCAATCGGCGGGCCTCGACCTGATGGCGGCCGTGTCGCACGACGTGACGCTGGCGCCGGGCGCGCGGCAGCTGATTCCGACCGGCCTTGCGATTGCCCTGCCGGCCGGTTTCGAGGCGCAGGTGCGGCCTCGCTCCGGCCTGGCGCTGAAGCACGGCATCACGGTGCTGAACTCGCCCGGCACCATCGACGCCGACTATCGCGGCGAGGTGCAGGTGCTGCTGATCAATCACGGCCAGGCGCCCTTCGTCATCAAGCGCGGCGACCGCATCGCGCAGATGGTGGTGGCGCCGGTGACGCAGATCGCCTGGAATATCGTCGAACAACTGGATCAAACCGAACGCGGCAGCGGCGGCTACGGCTCGACCGGCATCGCCGCGGTCGCGCAATAGACTACGAACAAACAAGAAAAGTCTGAACAGGGGCCATAAAGTTGCTTCATCCATCCAAGCGATTGCTGTTCGCGATCGAGTCCGTGCTCGACATCGCCTATTATGGCGGCTCGCAGCCGGTGCAGTCGGGCGACATCTCCGGCCGGCAGGGCATCCCCCGGCGCTATCTTGAGCAAGTACTACAGCATCTTGTGCGCAGCGGCATCCTGGCCGGCCATCGCGGTCCCAAGGGCGGATATCAATTGGCGCGCGAGCGCCGGCGGATTACCGTAGGCGAGATCGTGCGTGCGGTGCGCCAGTTCGAAGGCGCGCCCGACCCGATCCACACCGCGAGCGGGTCGCGCGTCGGATTGGAGATCGTTCGGCCGCTGTGGCGCGACCTGCAGCGCAAGATGCTGGTGGAGCTGGATTCGGTGACGCTCGAGGATTTGTGCCAGAAGGCGCAAGCTGCCGGCATCCGCACCGACGCACAGGAACGGTTGGACTTTTCGATTTGAGTTTTTTCGGCATACGCTGAGACACGTTCAGAAAGGCTACAGGGCTCATGTCATCCGCACTCACGCACTTCCGCGGCCGCATCTATGACAATCTGCTGCAGACCATCGGCGCGACGCCGCTGGTGCGGCTCTCGCGCCTCGCCAAGGCGGAGAACGTCAAGGCCGAGATCATCGGCAAGCTGGAGTTCTTCAACCCGCTGGCCTCGGTCAAGGACCGGCTTGGCATCGCGATGATCGAGTATCTCGAGGACAAGGGCGTGCTCAAGCAGGACTCGGTCATCATCGAGCCGACCAGCGGCAACACCGGCATCGCCCTTGCCTTCATCGCTGCGGCCAAGGGCTATCGCTGCATCCTCACCATGCCCGAGTCGATGTCGATGGAACGGCGCAAGATGCTGCGCCTGCTGGGCGCCGAGCTCGAGCTGACGCCGGCGGCGCGCGGCATGTCGGGCGCGATCGCCCGCGCCGAGGAACTGCTGAAGGAGATCCCGAACGCCATCATCCCGCAGCAGTTCAAGAACCCAGCCAATCCGGAGATCCATCGCCGCACCACCGCGGAGGAGATCTGGAAGGATTGCGAGGGCAAGGTCGACGCGGTGGTCAGCGGCGTCGGCACCGGCGGCACCATCACCGGGGTCGGCGAAGTGCTGAAGAAGCGCAACCCCAACCTCAAGATGATCGCGGTCGAGCCCGAGGATTCGCCGGTGCTCAGCGGCGGCCAGCCCGGCCCGCACAAGATCCAGGGCATCGGCGCCGGCTTCGTGCCGGAAATCCTCAATCGTGAGGTGATCGACGAAGTGCTCGGCGTCTCCAACGCCAATGCCTTCGCGATGGCCCGCAAGGTCGCGAAGCTGGAGGGCCTGCCGGTCGGCATCTCCTCCGGCGCGGCGCTGTCGGCGGCGTGCGAGCTCGGCCAGCGGCCTGAGTATGCGGGCAAGCGCATCGTGGTGATCATCCCATCGTTCGCGGAGCGCTATCTGTCGACGGCGTTGTTCGAGGGGTTGGATTGAGCAACGTCTTCGGCGTTTTCTTTTTCCGTCACCCCGGCCTTGAGCGGGGGTCCATTGGTGCGATGCTCGTGCACCTGATGGATGGACCCCGGATCACGCCGCTGTCGCGGCTGTCCGGGGTGACAGTGGAGTAGGCGGAGGCAGCGCGGCACATGCACACCGACCTCACCGACGCCCAGCTCGAACGTTACGCCCGCCACGTCGTGCTCGACGAAGTGGGCGAAGAAGGCCAGCTCAAGCTGCTGAACGCCAAGGTGCTGGTGGTCGGCGCCGGCGGCCTCGGCTCGCCGCTGATCCAGTATCTCGCGGCGGCCGGCGTCGGGCACATCGGCGTGATCGATGACGACACGGTCGACATCTCGAACCTGCAGCGCCAGACGATTCATCGGCTGGACGATGTCGGCCGCCCGAAGGCGCTGAGCGCCGCCGACTTCGTGCACCGCCTCAACCCGGAGATCAAGGTCGACGTCCACATGACGCGCCTGACCGAGGGCAACGCCGCGATGATCGCCGACTACGACCTGGTCGCCGACGGCACCGACAATTTCCGCACCCGCTACCTGCTGAACGACATGTGTGTGCAGATGAAGCGGACGCTGGTGTCGGCCGCGTTGCTGCGCTTCGACGGCCAGCTCGGCGTGTTCAAGCCGCATGCCGGCCAGGCCTACCCCTGCTACCGCTGTATCTTCCCGGAAGAGCCGCCCGCCGACCTCATCCCGCGCTGCGAGACTGCCGGCATCTTCGGCGCCGTCGCCGGCATTCTCGGCTCGCTGCAGGCGACCGAAGTGCTGAAGGAACTGCTCGGCCTCGGCGATACGATGGCCGGCCGCCTCATGCTCTATGACGGCCTCTCCGCCCAGATCCGCATCGTCAAGGTGAAACGCCGCGCGGATTGCAAGAGCTGCGGCGGAATGCATTAGGCGCAGACCTATGCTAGAGCACGCGGCGACGCACCCGCTCCACCGCCTCCCATTCGAATGGCACGATCTGCCGGTCGGACGCATCTCCGTTGTAGGGAAGGGCGTGGTGATCGACGCGCTTCCTTACAATGACGAAGCGGGTCGCTATGATCATGCCACGCTGCCGCTGCTTGAAGCCGAGGCATTGCTTTCGACATTCAGGGGGAGGTCTCGTCCCGCGTGCTTGATCAGCTGGAAATCACCGATTTCGACTTCTCGGTATCGTCACCCGGCCGCATCACCGGCACACTCGGGTTGCTATCTGGGAGTGATGTGTATTGGAAGATCGGCTTCACGAACGCAGCCTGGAGCGTAGAGCAGCATGGATCAGCTGCAGCGCAATTCCCTGACTACGACTGATGGGTCAAAGGATCGTCTTGGAAGCTCAAATTATCCCGCTTCCGACTTCCTTTCCTTGCCTAACTCCGGCTCCCATCCCTCCGGCGCCAGCTCGAAACCCGAATACTCGAACGCCGGCGCGACCGTGCAGCCAACCAGGGTCCAGTCGCCGAGCGTGCGCGCCGATTGCCAGGCGTTCGCCGGCACGACCACCTGCGGCCTTGCGCCGGCCAGCACGTTGGAGCCGAGCAGATGCTCCTTGGGCGGCACGCCTTCAAGCTCCGCAATCGCGATCTTCAAGGGCGCCCCGGCGTACCAGTTCCAGATCTCGACCGCGTCGACGCGGTGCCAGCGCGAGACCTCGCCGGACCTGAGCAGGAAATAGATCGAAGTGACCGCACCGCGCTCGCCGGTCGAGGGCCGGTCGCGGAAGATCTCGACGAAGTGGCCGCCTTCCGGGTGCGGCTGCATGCCAAGTTCCGCGATCACTTCACCGGCGGTCGCGGTCGCCAGGCTGACGATGGTTTTTTCCTCCGGCATCGTTGCTCTCCCCTGCAGGCTCGTCGCGCGCAACCCTAGGCAACACACGGAGCGGCAATCAAGCGTCGCCCAGGAAAGTCAACCAGCGATACAGGCTGGTGTTCCCTCTTGCCTCTGTGTCATGGTCGTGACCGACTCTTCCATTGGCCGAAAGGCCAACAGCATCGAGGTGGAGGCGGCGCCGATGTCGTCCGAGATTTATTTCGCTTATTTGCTCGCGACCATCGTGATCGTCATTGTGCCCGGCCCGACCGTCACGCTGATCGTCGCCAACAGCCTGACCCACGGCACGCGCGCCAGGCTGCTCAACGTCGCGGGCACACAGGCCGGTCTCGCGGTCTGCATTGCGATCGTCGCGGTCGGCCTCGCCTCGCTGGTGCAAGCGATCGGCTGGTGGTTCGACTGGCTGCGGATCGTGGGCGCCGGATATCTGATCTGGATCGGCTGGAAGCTGATTCGCTCCACCGGCGAGATCGACCTCGCCAGGGCCGCGCGCACGCCGCGGGGCGGATTTCTCCTGCAGGGGTTCCTGGTGATGCTGAGCAACCCGAAGACTTTGTTCTTCTTCGGCGCCTTCATCCCGCAATTCATCGACCCGACCCGCGATTACCTGACGCAGATCGCGATCATGGGACCGACCGCCATGCTGGTGGCGTTGGCCAGCGACGGTTTCTACGCCATCGCGGTCGGCCGCGCGCGCCGGCTGCTGACCCAGCGCCGCGTCCGCTTCATCAACCGCGCCAGCGGCGCCTGCCTGATCGGCGGCGGCGTGTGGCTGGCGCTGTCGCGCAGCCGCTGAGGCGGGCGTTAATTCACGCCGCTGTGACTCGCGTCACTTCCAGCCCGGTCGCGAATTGCCCATTCTCCTCCGCGACCCGGTGAAGCGCGCTTGAGGGAATGGGCTATGGCGCAGAAATCACCTTATGATTGGCCGCCATACGCGATCCCGGGTCAACCTCTCCCACCTTACGGGCCGATCTATCCCGATCCGCCGCCGTTTGTCATCTACGGCACGGAAAAGGAGGACCTGATCGAAGGCACCGACGGCGCGGACGACATCTACGGCCGGAGCGCCGAGGACTACGTCGAGGGCGGCCATGGAAATGATCGCCTGTATGGCGAGGCCGACAACGATTCCCTCTACGGCGGTTTCGGCAACGACCAGCTGTTCGGCGGCACCGGCAACGACTATGCGGAGGCCGGCGCAGGCAACGATCAGGTCTATGGTGGCGTGGGCCGCGATGCGCTCGATGGCGGCGTTGGCAACGATCTCGTATTCGGTGACGATGGCGACGATATCTGCTCAGGATTCGATGGCCAGGATACGGTCTATGGCGGTGTGGGCAACGACAAGCTCAACGGCGGCTTGGGCAACGACGTGTGCTACGGCGGCGATGGCGACGACTGGATGGATGACATCGACCTGCCCGGCGACACCCACGATTCCTTCTATGGCGGCGAGGGCAATGATCGGATCTTCGTCGACAACCTGTTCGGCGCCCTGAACGACGCCGTCATCGACGGCGGCAACGGGTTCGACCGCCTGGAACTCTGTCTGGTGGATGAGACCGTGTCGCGCATCGATGCGCTTGCCATTGCGGGCGTGACGCGCGGGATCGAGGCCATCGGCCTCGGCGCGGCCGGCAACTCCGTGCTGGTCGTCAATCCGCGTGACGTGCTGAATTTCTCAGACAGCGACACCTTGTTCATCACGGGCGGCCAAGATGCGCTGTACTACCCGCTGGACAACATGGTGATCTGCGATGGCGCCGAGGGCAATTGGTGGACGCCGACCGGCACCTACGCCTATGGCGACATCCTGTTCAACAGCTACCAGTGCGTGGTCGATGGCCAGGTCGCGACGCTCCATGTCGACACCCTGCTGGCGCAAAGTGGCCTGACGTAAGCGCGTCCGCCTAGAGCATCGACTCGATCACGCGGTCGGGCGGCTTGTGGCCGTCGACGAAGGTCTTGATGTTGATGATGACCTTCTCGCCCATGTCGACGCGGCCTTCGAGCGTGGCCGAGCCCATGTGCGGCAGCAGCACCACGTTGTCGAGGCGCAGCAGCTTGGGATTGATGGCCGGCTCATGCTCGAACACATCGAGCCCGGCGCCGGCGATCTCCTTGCTCTGCAGCATGCGCATCAGCGCGTTCTCGTCGATCACCTCGCCGCGCGCGGTGTTGACGATGTAGGCCTTGGGCTGCAGCAGCTTCAGCCGCCGCGCCGACAGCAGGTGATAGGTCGCCGGCGTGTGCGGGCAGTTGATGGAGATGATGTCCATCCGGGCGAGCATCTGGTCCAGGCTCTCCCAATAGGTCGCCTCCAGCTGCTGCTCGAGCTGCGGGTTGGCCCGCCGCCGGTTGTGGTAGTGCACCGAGAGCCCGAAGCCGCGCGCGCGCCGCGCCACTGCCGAGCCAATGCGCCCCATGCCGACGATGCCGAGGCGCTTGCCGTGGATGCGGTGGCCGAGCATGCCCATCGGTGACCAGCCCTGCCACTTGCCGGAGCGGATCAGGCGCTCGCCCTCGCTCACCCGGCGGGCGACCGCCAGGATCAGGGCCATGGTCATGTCGGCGGTGTCCTCGGTCAGGACGCCGGGGGTGTTGGTGACGGTGATGCCGCGCTGCCGGGCGCTGGCGAGATCGATATGGTCGACGCCGGTGCCGAACGAGGCGATCAGGCGCAGCCGGTCACTCGCCTGGGAGAGGACCGCGGCATCGATCTTGTCGGTGACGGTCGGCACCAGCACGTCGGCGGACTTCACCGCCTCGACCAGCTGGGCCTGGGTCATGGGCGCGTCCTCGGTGTTCAGCTTGACGTTGAACAGCTCCATCATGCGGGTCTCGATCGCGTCCGGCAGCTTCCGGGTGACGATGACCAGCGGTTTTGAGGACATGAAAGCCTACCCCTGTTGGGCCCTTTCCGGGGCGGAGCCGGCCGTTCGGCGACCGTGCGGATGGCCGATGCCATACCAGGAATAACGCGGATTTGTCTAGCAACGGGCTGCGACATGGGCCAAACCCGCCGCTTCGCCTTGACCCAACGCGGATCGCTGCATTATCAGGCAATTCAAGGTCTTGAAGAAGGACGGGGAAAATGCACTTGAGGGCGTGGACGAGGGCCATGGCGCGATCGGTCGCAGGCTTGGCCCTGGCCGCAGCCTGGCTTTGGCTGGTGCCCGCCCAGGCCCAGGATCACCTGCCGCTGCCCCGCTTTGCCTCGCTCGATAGCAGCGAAGTCAACCTGCGCGCCGGGCCGGGCACCGACTACCCCATCCTCTGGGTCTATCAGCGCAAGGGGCTGCCGGTGGAGATCATCCAGGAATTCGACACCTGGCGGCGCATCCGCGACCGTGACGGTACCGTCGGCTGGGTGCAGCAGAACCTGCTCTCCGGCAAGCGCGGCGCCCTCGTCATCGACGAGGCGCGCACCCTGCGCACCGACCCGACCGGCGGCGCCAAGGCCGTCGCCATCCTGCAGCCCGGCGTGGTCGCCGAGATCGCCGAATGCGGCACCGACAATTGGTGCCGCATGGAGATCAAGGGCTACAAAGGCTGGCTGCGCCGGGACGATTTCTGGGGCACCTACCCGGACGAAGTGTTCGACGCGGATTGAGACGCGAGAGCGCGGCGTCTGCCCTATTCTCCTACGTCACCCCGGCCTTGAGCCGGGGTCCATTTTTCCGTCGCACCGGCCCGTGTGCTGCATGTCGCCCGAGCCGCTCGTGCGGCTGCGCAATGGATCCCGGGTCAGGCCCGGGATGACGGTTGAGTAGATTGTCGCGCCGGTGTGTCGTGCCGCTCAGCGCCTAATCGAAATCCTTCGCCAGCTCCTGGCGCACCGCGTCCGGCATCACCGCCATGTGGGCGTAGTTCTCGTGGTCCATGCCGACGATCACCGTGGTGCCCGGCTTGCGGAAGGCGTCGATCTGCGCGCGCGTGAAGGAGAAGTGCACGAACTGCACGGACGAGGCCTTACCTTCCGCGCTGGTGCGGTCCTGGTCCTGCTCGGCGATGCCTTTGACCTTGTCCTCGCCGACCTTGACGAACATGGTGTTCTCGATCCCGCCCAGGCGCGCCAGCAGGCGGCCGCGGCGCACCGGGTCGTCGATCTCGAACATCACCGTCGCGACCAGCTCCTGGCCCTTTGGGATCAGCGGATTGTAGGCGGAGAGCTCGTCGGCGATCTGCGCCTCGCCGCCCTTCTCGATGTGAAGCATCTCCTGCACCTGCTGCAGCATGGTTTCGTAGCATTCGAAATAGAAGGTCGCGACCGGCCCGACTTCCAGCCGGCGGTTCTTCTTCTTGGCCACGATCTCCGCGCGCATGGCGGGACGGCGCTTGGCGTATTCGGCCGGCGGCAGGATGTCGGCGGGGATGATCTCTTTCTTGCGAGCGCTCATGATGTCACATCAGCCCATAGGCTTTGGCAAAGAGTTGGATCGGATGTTGCGGATCGCTCGGCACGGCGGCACCGTCGGCGAGCTTCTGCATGCCCTGCACGATATGGTCGGCCGCCAGCGGGCATTCCGAGGCGACATGCGCCTTGCCCGACTGCAGCGCCTGGCGCGCCACCGGCCGCCCGATCTTCAGCGCGATGTCGAAGTTGCCCTTCATCACGCCCCAGGCGCCGCCGTGGCCGGAGCAGCGTTCGATCACCTGCAGATCTGGATCGGGGATGAGGCGCAGCATCTCCGCCGCCTTCTGCCCGATGTTCTGCGCGCGGGCGTGGCAGGCGATGTGCAGCGCAACGCCGCCGGAGAGCGCCTTCAGGCCCGGCGCCAGGCCTTCGCGGCCGGCGATCTCCACCACATATTCCGAGATGTCGTAGGTCGACTCGGACAGGGTCTTGACCTTGGCATCCTCGGGCAGGATCAGCGGCCATTCGAACTTCAGCATCAGCGCGCAGGACGGCACCAGGGCGATCACGTCGTAGCCGTCCTCGATATAGGGCAGCAACGTCTCGCTCACGGTCTTGGCATGCTCGGCGACCCGCGCGACATCGCCGCGCTCGAGTTGCGGCATGCCGCAGCAGCGCGGATAGACCACCTCGGTCGCGACGCCGTTATGCGCCAGCACCCTGCGCGCCGCCATGCCGATCTCGGGATTGTTGTAGTTGGAGAAGCAGGTCGCATAGAGCACGGCCTTGCGGCCATGGGCCGGCGCCGCCGTGTTGACGGTCACTGGCTCCTCGGCCGCGCGCATCACCAACGTGCGGCCGCAGAACTTCGGCAGCTTGGCTTCGGCAGCGACATGGGCGGCCGCCTGCATCAGGGCGCGGACCGGCTTCGCCTCGTTCGCCCAGTTCAGCACCGGCGCGGCGAAGCTCGCCGCCTTGCCGTTGCGGTCGGTCTCGGTCAGCTGCTTGTAGACCTTGTCCGACTTGCCCTGCTTCACCTCGGCCGCGCGGTAGCGCAGCATCAGGTGCGGGAAGTCGAGGGCCCATTCGTGCGGCGGCACGTACGGGCATTTGGTCATGAAGCAGAGGTCGCACAGCGTGCAGGCGTCGACCACCTTCTTGTAGTCGGCGGGCTTCACGCCATCCAGTTCGCCGGTCGCCGACTCGTCGATGAGATCGAACAGCCGCGGGAAGGAATCGCACAGGTTGAAGCAGCGCCGGCAGGTATGGCAGATGTCGAAGACGCGGTGCATCTCCGCTTCGATCTTCGCCATGTCGTAGAAATCTGGATTACGCCAATCGAGCGCGTGCCGAGTGGGCGCTTCCAGGCTGCCTTCGCGCATCGGTGCTTACCTAGCATTCTTGGTCAACAACAGAATGGAGGAGCGGCGCTTGATACAGCGCCGCCCTCTCGATCATGGAATCGCGCGAGCGATCCTTAGCCCAGCGTGTCGAGCGCCTTCTGGAAGCGGCCGGCGTGCGACTTCTCGGCCTTCGCCAGAGTCTCGAACCAGTCGGCGATTTCCTCGAAGCCTTCCTCGCGCGCGGTGCGCGCCATGCCCGGATACATGTCGGTGTATTCGTGGGTCTCGCCCGCGATCGCGGCCTTCAGGTTGTTGGAGGTGGCGCCGATCGGCAGGCCGGTCGCCGGATCGCCCACGCCCTCGAGGAACTCGAGATGGCCGTGCGCGTGACCGGTCTCGCCTTCCGCGGTCGAGCGGAACACCGCCGACACGTCGTTGAAGCCTTCGACATCGGCCTTCTGGGCGAAATACAGATAGCGGCGGTTGGCCTGGCTTTCGCCGGCGAATGCCGCCTTGAGGTTGCCTTCGGTTTTCGAGCCTTTCAGAGCTGCCATGATGATTCTCCCTGGTGCTTATGGCTTAGGGTGTTTCCGGGTCCCGCCCGGAATGCGGAGGCGGTTGCAGACTCGCCGCCCTCGACAGCGACTATGAGACGCTTTCAACGCCCCGTCAAGAACTCTAGAATGATTACAAACTGACCCTTGGTGGGCTGACAAAGCTCGATTAATTGTAACGAATCGAGCTATTTGGCGCGCGTGACGCGCACCACCACGTCAACCCGGCTGACCCGCGCGCCATCCGGCGGCGTCGGCAGGCTGGCGAGCGCCACGTTTTCGCCCGGGATGTCCACCAGCGCGCCATTCTCCTCGAAGAAGAAATGGTGGTGGTTGGTGACGTTGGTGTCGAAATAGGAGCGCCCGGATTCGATCACCAGCTCGCGCAGCAGGCCGGCCCCGGTGAACTGGTGCAGCGTGTTGTAGACGGTGGCGAGAGACACCGCGATGCGCGACGCCTGCGCTTCCGAATGCAGCTGCTCCGCCGTCACATGCCGGTCGCCCTGCTCGAACAGCAGGCGCGCGAGGTAGAGGCGCTGCGAGGTCGGCCTGAGGCCGGCGGCGCGCAGGCGCTGCACGATCGGCGTGAAGGGCCGCTGGTCAGTCTGCTTGGTTTCGCTCATCGCCCAATATTATCAGACGGTCCTGAGATTTAAAGGCCCTTTTTAGAGTGGTTAAAAACTCGCCCAGAAGGCTCAGAAGTGCTGACCTATCGGGGCGGCAAACCTATGGGGTGGATTGGGCGGCCAGATGGCACAGCGACCAAGCGGCGCCGGCGCCGCGCGCCGCCGGCAAATCGCCGCTGCTCAGGTCCGCCACGCAGGCAGCACGCGCGGCCTGGGCGGGCGTCTTCGTCGGGAGCAGCAGAGGCGCGCGATCTACGCTGGTCTCGGCGCCGGCGAGCGAGGCAACCGCCGCGATCTCCGCATCGTCAGGCGCGAATGCGACCGCCAGCTCCGCCGCGTCGCGCGCGAGCTGCGCATCGCCCTGCTGCCGCAGCGCCAGAGCCAGGATCGCCTGCGCCGCAGCGTTGCCTGGCTGCAGATCGATGGCCCGTCGCACCAGCGCATCCGCGACGGACAACCGCTCGGTCAGCATCGCCACCATGGCCGCGAGCGTCAGATCCGCCGCGTCGTCGGTCGTGTCGAGATCGGGCGATAGGGTGCGCCATGCCGACTCTGCATCGCCGGCGCCGAGATAGGCGCGGGCCAAGGCGCGGCGCGCATCGCCGTCGCGCGGCGAGAGGGCGAGTGCTTGTTCGAGATCCGCGGCGGCGTCGGCATAGCGCGCCAGCTGGAACTTCGCCTCGCCGCGCGATCGCCAGAGCGGCGCCTTCGACGGATTGGCCAGCAGCACGCGGTCGAACTCGAGCAACGCCTCCTCCGGCTGGTCCAGGCGCAGCAGCAAATTCGCCCGCTTGGCGCGCGGGTCGTCCAGTTCCGGGCGCAGCGACAGCGCCTTGTCGTAGGACTCGATCGCACGCACCGCGTCGCCGGAAGCGGCCAGCACGTCCCCCTGCCCGACATAGATCCAGGCGTCGTCGGGCTTGAGACGGATCGCGCGCTCATAATCCTTTAGCGCCGCCGCGCGTTGCCCGAGGTCGGTCAGCGCCACCGCGCGATTGAAGTAGGGCAGGTGCCAGTCCGGCCTGATCCGGATCGCGGCATCGTAATCGGCGATCGCATCGGCGGGGCGGCCGTCATGGATCTTGGCAGCGCCGCGATTGAGATGCAGCGCGGCATCGTCCGGCGCCAGCACGAGAGCGGAATCGAAGTCCGCGATCGCCCGCCCATGGTCGCCGAGCTCGTCCAGCGCGCTCGCCCGGGCGCCGAGCAGGAGCAGATGCTGCTGCCTTGTGAGATCGCGCAACGCCAACGCACGCGAGCAGGCTTCGACCCGCAGCAGCGGTTCCAGCTGCGCGTCGCGGCACAGGCGCGCCTCGGAATCCGACGCCGCCGACGCCGGCGCGGCCGCGAGAACAAGCAGAGCCGCAAGAGCGAGGCGATCCATCATCGGTGACATCCAAGGCCGCGAATGCGGCGTCCGTGGGGCCATGATATTGACGCCGTGCCAAAAATCCACGCCAGATAGCGGCATGTTCGATGCAGACCGGATCGCCCAGGAAATCCTGGAGGCGTGGCGCGCGCGGCGGCAGATCCCGTCGCTGGCCGCGCGCCTGCCCGGGTTCGACCTCGACCAGGCATACCAGGTGACCGGCGCCCTGCGGCGCATCCGGCAGCAGCGCGGCGAACGGCCGGTCGGGCGCAAGATCGGCTTCACCAACCGCACCATCTGGGATGAATACCAGGTCTATGCGCCGATCTGGGGCGACATGTATGCGACCACCTTGCTGGCGACCGACGGCGCCGCGCATCTGGACCTGTCGCCCTATCTCGAGCCCCGAATCGAGCCGGAGATCGCCTTCGGCCTTGCCCGCGCACCGGAGCCCGGCATGGACGAGGCCGCCTTGCTCGGCTGTATCGCCTGGGTCGCGCATGGCTGCGAGATCGTGCATTCGATGTTCGCGGGCTGGCGCTTCGCCGCCGCCGACACCGTCGCCGCCTTCGCGCTGCACGGCGCCTATCGCCTCGGCCCGCGCCGGCCGATCACCGAGGCGCCCGCCGAAGGATGGCTTTCGGTGTTGTCGCGGTTCGAGATCAGCCTCTATCGCAACGACGAACTCATCGATCGCGGCCAGGCGCCCAACGTGTTGGATGGTCCACTCTCGGCGCTGCGCCACCTTAACGATCTGTTGGCCACCGACCGCCACAACCCGCCGCTGGCTGCCGGCGAGATCATCACGACCGGCACCGTCACCCGCGCCTTCCCGGTTGCCCCCGGCGAGACTTGGCGCACGGCGCTGCATGGGCTCGACCTTTCGCCCATGACCATCCGGTTCACATGATCGCAGGATTCCGGCGGCGGCGCGCGTTCCAATCCGGTCTGCATTCGGGAGCATCCGTCGCATGATCGCCTGCTTGCGGCTCATCGCCGTCGCACTGCTGTCCGTCGCCGCGCTGTCCGCACAGGCGGCGACGCCGGATGGCGTCAAGGTTCTGCGCGACGTCGCCTACGGGCCTGCGAAGCTGCAGGCCATGGATGTCTATCTGCCGGCCGAGAAGTCGGAGGCGGCGCCGGTCATCCTGATGGTGCATGGCGGCGCCTGGCGCTTCGGCGACAAGCGCCATCCGCCGGTGGCGGAGAGCAAGGTCGCGCGCTGGGTGCCGAAGGGCTTCATCTTCGTCTCGGTCAACTACCCGATGGCGCCGGAGAGCGATCCGGTGGCGCAGGCCGACGACATCGCGCGGGCCCTCGCCGCGGCGCAAGCGGCCGCTCGCGGCTGGGGCGGCGATCCCGCGCGCTTCATCCTGATGGGTCATTCGGCCGGCGCGCATCTGGTATCGCTGCTCAACGCCGACCCTGCCCGCGCCGCCAGGCTCGGCGCCAAGCCGTGGCTCGGCACTGTCTCGCTCGACAGCGGCGCGCTCGACGTGCCGGCCATCATGAACCATCGCCACGCCAGGCTCTACGACGAGGCGTTCGGCGGCGATCCCGCGCTGTGGGAAGCCTCATCGCCGATCCATCACCTGACCAAGGACAGTCCACCTTGGCTCGGAATCTGCTCCAGCAATCGCCGCGCATCGTGCGGCACCAATCAGGTCTACGCCGCCACCTCCACGAAACTCGGCACGCGCGCCGAAACCTTGGGCGAACCCCTCAGCCATGGCGAGATCAACAGCGAGCTCGGCAAGCCCGGCGACTACACCGACGCGGTCGAGTCGTTCCTGGCCAGCCTCGATCCAACGGTGGCGGCGCTGCTGAAGCCGTAGCTCACGCTGCCTTGCGATACCACAGCATCACTGCGCCGTCTGGATAGGCTTGGCATCCGCTCAACATCAGCTTGTCCGGCGATCCGCGCGGTGCGAGCAGCGGGATGCCGCCGCCGAGGATCGTTGGCACGATGCAGAGCCCATAGGTCGTGATGAGACCGCGCTCGCGGAACGACGCGGCGAGCTTGCCGCCGCCGACGATCCAGGCGCGCTTGATGCCCTGCCCCGCCAGCTCCTCGACCAAGTAGTCCGGCGTGGCGCCCGTGAAGGCGATGTTGCCAGTGCTGCTCTTGGCGTAGCGCCGCTGCTTGCTGAACACCCAGCATTTCTTGTCCGGATAGGGCCAGGCGGCCTGGCGCAGGATATTCTCGTAGGTCGTGCTGCCCATCAGGATGGCGTCGACCGAGGCGTAGAAGTCGCCATAGCCGTAATCCTCGCCGCCCGCTTCGATCGGCGGCAACCAATCGACCCCGCCATCCAGCGTCGCGATGTATCCGTCCAGGCTCGCCGCCGCGTAATAGACGATTTCCACCATGCCGCCTCCCTCGATCACGGACGGCAAAGATAGGCGCAACCGGCGCGGAGGTCCACGCCGGCTGCGCCAGAGGATCAGCCGAACTCGACGGTGATGACGTTGCCGAGCTCGAACAGGTTTTCGATGCCGATGTTTGCGTGGCCATTCAGCTCCACGCTGCCGCCGCCGGCAAACGAGATCAGGACGTCGCCATCCGCCGATTTGCCGACGGTGACGCCGTCATCGTTCTCATCGACCAGGTCCGCGAGGCGCAGGACGTCGGTACCGTACTCGAAGTCCACGATCACGTCCTTGCCGTTGCTGTTGCCCGCGAAGTAAACGAAGGTGTCGATGCCATCACCGCCCTTGATGGTGTCGTTGCCCCCGGCTACAAACAGGAAGCCCTGCGCCTGAGAAAGGTCGCCATAGAGGGTATCGTCACCGCTGCCACCCCGGATGCTGTCGGCACCCAGGCCGCCGACGATGGTGTCGTTGGCTTCCTCCCCACCGATGAAGTCATCGCCGGTACCGCCATTGACATAGTCATTGCCATCTTCGCCGCTGGCGCTGTCGTTCCCGCTGCCGCAATAGATGGTGTCGTCGCCGAACCAGGCCGAGATCAAGTCGTCTCCGGCATCGCCATAGACGACATCATCGCCGTCGTAGGACATGATGAAGTCATCATCGGCACCGCCATGGATCGTGTCGGCGAGATCGCCGCCGGTGAGAAAATCGTCTCCGGCATCGCCGTGGACCTCGCCGTAGGCGTAGATGTTGTCATCGCCATCGCCGCCAAAGACAGTATTGGTACCGGAATAGTCGTCGATGTCGTCGGCGCCAGCGCCGCCTTCGATCCAGTCATCGCCGGTGTAGCCGTCGATCTTGTCCTGGCCGTCGCCGCCGAGCATCTTGTCGTTGCCGGAGCCACCGTTCATCGTGTCGTTGCCGATGTCGCCGAGCACCTGGTCGTTGCCGGAACCGCCCCACAGCTCGTCGTTGCCGCTCTCGCCGTCGAGGATGTCGGAATTGCCGCCGCCGGTGACGGTGTCATTGCCGCCGGCCGCGAACACCAAGTCCGAGCCGAAGGTGCCGATGATGTTGTCGGCAAGGTTGCTGCCATAGATGAGGTTGTAAGAGAGCGGCACGAAGGGCGCCTGCTGCGCCGCCAACTGGGCCGCGAGCTGGTCTTCCAGCGAGAGGCCGGATCCACGGATTGCCATGTTGAGTCTCCTGTTGCTCGATGTCCCCGCGATTCGGTCGGTCTAGGAGCGCTGTGCGTTCGTGACCGCGCTCACAGACGTGGATCACATTCCGATGATGTGCGCGGATCCGGGCATGCCAACGCGGCCGGCGGACGTCATTGCGCCGGCCGCACGGGATGAAGGAGACGTTCAGCCGAACTCGATCGTGATGAATTGCGCCAGGTCGGCGAGGCTGGTGATGCCGGGATTTTGAACGCCCTGAAGTTCCACGGTGCCGCCGCCGCCGAAGCCGATCAGGACGTCGCCGTCGAGGGACGTGCCGATGGCGATCCCGTTCTCTTTCGGGCTGACGAGATCGCCGAGCCTCAGGACGTCCTCCACGACGTCGAAATCGAGGATCGAATCCATGCCGTTCTTGTTGCCGGCGAAGTAGACGAAGGTGTCGGCGCCTTCGCCGCCCTCGAGCGTGTCGTTGCCGCCGACGCCCTTGCTCGCCGCGACCTTGAGGTCGGCATAGAGCGTGTCATCGCCCGCGCCCCCGTCGATGACGTCATCGCCAAGGCCGCCGATCGCGATGTCGTCGCCCTCATCGCCCAGCAGATCGTCGGCGCCGATGCCGCCATCGAGGACATCGTCGCCTACGTCGCCCCACAGCTCGTCGGCGCCGCTTTCGCCGTAGACGACATCGTCGCTCTTGCCGGACCAGAGCGTATCGTCGCCATCGCCGCCGTGAATCGTGTCGGCGAGATCGCGGCTGTTGACGATGTCGTTGCCGGCTTCGCCATAGAACAGGCCGCTGCCGGCGATCGCGTCGTCGCCGTCGCCGCCCCAGAACTCGCCGGCCAGGCTGTTTGGGCCGATGATGTAGTCGGCGCCCGCGCCACCCTTGTAGACGCTGCCGGCGCCTGCCGCGTACAGGAAGTCATCGCCGTCGCCGCCTTCGATCAGGTCTGCGCCGGTCCCGCCGTCGATATGATCGTTGCCGCCGTCGCCCTGCAGCGTGTCGTCGCCCTCGCCGCCCGCGATCGTATCCTTGCCGGATCCGCCGGAGACGATGTCGTTGCCGCTGTCGCCCTCGATCTCGTCGTTGTCGGATCCGCCGAACAGCAGGTCCAGGTCGGCGCCGCCGAGCAGACGATCGTCGCCCGCTCCGCCGTCGAGCCAGTCGAGGCCGGTATCGCCGATCAGCTGGTCGGCGCCGATGCCGCCGAGCATGTAGTCGTTGCCCGCCTCGCCATCGGCGATGTCATGGCCGGCGCCGGCATCGACCTGGTCGTTGCCGGCCTGTGCCAGGATGACGTCGGCGCCGGCCGTTCCGGCGATCTTGTCGGCACTGGCGCTGCCATAGATGATGTTGTAGGGAAACGGTGGAGGCGCCTGCATCGGCGCGAGCCCGAGACTCGTCTCGTCTTCCGGCGCCAGGCTTGATTTCCGGAACGGGCGCTTGAGTTTCATGGTCTCGACATCGATCGACACGGCCGCCTCCTGTGGCTTGCAAACCAAGGACTGGTCGGCTGGCCGGACCGGGCGGTTCGTGACGGTGGTCACAGTCTATGCAATGCGCCGCCGCGGACGGATCGGCGGGAAGAAGGAGTCCGATGACGATCTTCGAGGAGATCCGCGACGGTTGTCGCCAGGTGGCGGAGAAGGCGACGCGTCTGCGCCTCAATGAAGCGCGGATTGCCGACTACGCCCGCGACTTCCCGGTCGCGGAGATCGGCGCGGCGACCCTCGATCCCGCCACCCACTATCTCGGCCACGGCAAGGACACCCTCGCCTTCGTCCTGGCGCTCGATGCGATCAATTTCGGCTCCGGCTATTTTCCACACGTGCGCAAGCGGCCGGGCCATTCCGGCTATTTCACCATGGCGGCCGGGCTCAACGACTGGTTCCACGCGGAGGGCGCGCCGAGCGCCGCGCGCCTCGCCAAGCTGACGCAGGCCGATTGCGCGCGCATCTTCGGCCAGGACCTCGGCAGCCCGGCGGCCGCCGAGCTGATGGGGCTGTTCGCCAAGGCGCTCAACGACTTGGGCGCGTTGTTGCTGGCGCGCTTCGGCGGCGACGCGGCGGCGCTGGTCGAGAGCGCCGGACACAGTGCGGAAAAGCTGGTCGCGATCCTGCGCATCATGCCGTTCTTCGACGATGTCGAGATCTGGCACGGCCGCAAGGTGTCGTTCATGAAGCGCGCGCAGCTGACCGCCGCCGACCTCGGCCTCGCGTTTGAGCGCGACGGCTGGGGCCGGTTCAACGACCTCGACCAGCTCACCATCTTCGCCGACAATTTGGTGCCGCACGTCCTCAGGGTCGACGGCATTTTGGACTACGACCCCGACCTCGCCGCGCACATCGACCGCGGCGATCCGCTGGAGGTGGGATCGGTGGAGGAGATCGAGATCCGCGCCGCGGCCGTGCACGCCGTCGAGCTGCTGAAGCAGCGGCTGCACCAAGCCGGCCACCGCCATGTCACCGCGATGGACCTCGACTACCTGCTGTGGAACCGCGGCCAGGCCGAGCGCTACAAGGCGATCCCCCGCCACCGCGCCCGCGGCGTGTTCTATTAGGTGCGGTGATGGTAGCCACCTTCGACGAGCATTTTCAGCGGGCCCATCAAGCGCGAGAAGATCGAGAGCACGAGGTGGCCCGTGCTGCCTACGAGGCAGCGCTGGCCGTGGCGGTCGCGCCGCATGAGAAAGCGCTGGCACTCGATGGTCTGGCGGATACCGTGTTCTTTGTCGATGACGATAAACATCGCGCGCTCGAACTTCTGGATGAAGCCATCGCAACTTGCCTACCTCAGCCGGATCAGGACGCTCCCAACGATGCGGCTACGGCCTACGCCCTGGCGCAATTATGGTTCGACAAGGCGATCATGCTCATGATGATGAACAAGGATGAGGACGCGCTGGCCGTGTTTGATGAGTCGCTACGCCGGCTCCTTAACCGAGCGACGGATCATGAGGCACAGCCCGATTGGAACCTTGAGCTCTGTGTCACTGTAGCTTCGACTCTACGCACGAAGTCGACCTTGCTTAATGGAATGCGGCGCTTCGATGAAGCGCTTGCCTGTTGCGACGAAGTGATTCGGCGCTTCGGAATGACGAAGGCCGATAGGCTCCTACGGCGCGTAGCGAGTGCCATGTACAGACGCTCGGTTCTTCTGGGTAACTTTGGCCGCCAGGACAAGGAGGTCGAAGGTTACGATGAATTGATCGCGCGTTTTGGCGACAGCAGAAATAAAGACATCATTGAAACCGTTCTCGAGAGCTTCGAGCAAAAGACGCGGATCTACCAGGACCAGGAAGACCTCGACATGGTGATCGAGACCTGCGACGGCTTGATCCGCCGGTATGGCGAACATTCCGACTGGCATGTCGCAAGCAGCATTGCCCGCGCGATGATTCGCCGAGCTGTCGCTCTGGGAAAGAAAGGGCAACACGGCAAGGAGCTGGCCGGCTACGACGCCGTTGTGCTGCGCTATGGCGATTCGCCTGAAGGTATCTTGCGCCGGCATGCGGCGAAGGCGCTGATGTTCAAGGCCGTCACTCTGAACGATGCCGATCAGGCGGCAGCGGAAATGGAGTGTTACGAAGAAGTCCTTCGGCGCTACGCCGAGGACGCAGACGCAAGGGTGCGTGCCGTCGCGGCCGATGCCTTGATCCACAAAGGCATGAGCCTCGCAACGCTGGCAGAGGACGCAGGCAGCCGCGATATCGATCCGGAGATCGCCTGCTATGATGAGGTCGTGACCCGCTACGGAGAGGACGATGCGATCGATCTCATGCGTGCGGTCGCCGAGGCACTACTTCACAAGGCCGAGGCGCTCCTGGGCGCCGGCCAAACCAATGCCGGTGTCGCTTGCCTGGACGCGGTCGTTGACGGGTACGGATCGATCAAGGACAGCGAGTTGCGCGAGATCGTGAAGGACGCCCGCGCATTCAAGGCCGAAATATAAGGCCAGCCGGCCGCCATCCAACTGCAACTAGATTTGCGGCTTGCGCGCCCAGGTCACCGGCATGGTCGCCTGCGCCACCGCGATCGTCTCGTCGGCGGCGATGGCGGCGAGGTCGCGGGCAAGCTGCTCCAGCTCCGCCTGCGTGCAGATGCCCTTCTCCACCGTGTAGGCGCCGGCCTCCAGCAAGGAATACTCCCACAGCCGCTTGGGTTCGCCGTGCAGATGGATCGGGTGGACCAGCGCGATCTCCGGCGCGGCAAGGCCGGCCTCCAGGAACATGCGCGGCAGCTTCAGGCCCAGCCTGCCGTCGGCGCCGCGCGACGTCGTGCGGGCAAGGATGAGGTCCCGCGTCCGCTGGTAAGCCGGTGTCGGCGGAACGGAGAACAAGCCTTCCAGGTCGATGTCGAACGCGATGACCAGGCCGCCCGGCTTGGCGATCGCCGCCATCTCGCGCAAGGCATCCATCGGTCGCGTCAGGTGGCACAGGACAAATCGGCAATGGACGACATCGAACGCACCGCGCGGCAGGCCGGTCTCATAGATGCTCGCTTCGGCAACGCGAACGTTGCGATGGCCGGCTTCATCGGCGCGGGCCTGCGCGATGGCGACTTGCGCCGCGCTGAGATCGACGCCGGTGACCGCGCCGTCCGGGCCGACCTGCTCGGCAAACCAGCGCAGCGTGTTGCCGGTGCCGCAGCCAAGATCGGCGACCTGCGCGCCGCGCGGGATGCCGACGGACAGCATGATGCGCGCGGCGTCGGGGCCATAGACCTCCTCCAGCAGCGCCAGGCGCTTCTCGCCCGCCGCGCCCGTCGCGAGGTAGTAGACGTCCCCAGGCTTCGCGTTCATGGCAATCTCCCCTCCGCTCCGCCACTGCCTGAGCGTAGCGCGTCAGGACCGGTGGCGCATCACCAAACGCCGTGCCGCGGCGGCGGCAAGCTTGGCGTAGCGCACGTCGCCGTGAATCAGCATCAGGATCATGGCGCCTTCCAGCAGCATCTGCAGCTGCGCGGCCGCGTCCGCCGCGTTGCGTGTGCCGCACGATTCGAGGCGGCGCGCCAATTCGGCCTGCACCGCGCTCTTGTGCCGCCGAGTCGCGACCCGCGCCGGATGGCCCGGCAGATCGGCCAGCTCCATCGCCATGCGCGTGAAGCCGGAGCCGGTCCAGTGCCGCTTGCCCGCCGCCGCCATCCAGCGCGCCACGCTGTCGAACAGCTGGTCCACCATCTTCGCTGTGCTGGTCGCCGAACCCATCCAGCGCGCCATCTCGGCCAGCACGAAGCCATGCTGATGCGCCAGCATCGCGCCCGCGAGATCGTCCTTGCTGCGCACATGGTAGTAGAGCGTGCGCTTGGTGACTCCCGCCTTGGCGGCGATATCGTCCAGGCTCGTGCGCTGGAAGCCCTTGCGATAGAACAGCGCGTACGCGGCGGCATAGATGCGCGTGCGAGTGCCGGCGGGATTGCGGGGCATGGCTTCGCTCCGAAACGGCGAATGTATACTGAGGAGTGTATATACCCCGCTGTGCCTCCGTCCTACCATTCATGGAACTATCGGAGGCTCCCATGCCCGACTCCCTCACCATCCGCTCCCTGATCGCGCGCGCCGTGGTGGCGCCGTTGGCGCGGCCGTTGCGCACCGCCTCGGGCGAGATTCCCGCGGCGCCGCTGCTGCTGATCGACGTCGCGACCGACCAGGGCATCCCCGGCCGCGCCTATCTGTTCGGATACACTAAGGTGACGCTGCGCGCGCTGAAGGCGCTGACCGAGGACCTGGCGCCGCTGCTGGTCGGCAAGCCGTGCGCGCCGCAGGACCGCGCGGCGGAGTGCGAGCGCGCCTTCCGCCTGCTCGGGCGGCAGGGGCTGCTGGGCATGGCGCTGTCGGGCATCGACATGGCCTTGTGGGATGCACTCGGGCGGGCGCTGGGCCAGCCGGTCGCGACGCTGCTCGGCGGCTCGATCCGCGCCCTGGACGCGTACGATTCCTTCGGGCTGATCGACATCAAGGACGATGCCAAGCGCCTGGAGCGCGCGCTGGCGCAGGGGTTCCGCGCCATCAAGGTCAAGCTCGGCGGCGGCAGCCTGGAAGCGGACCTGAAGATCGTGCGCGAGGTGCGCGGCATCGTCGGTGCGCAGACCCGGCTGATGGTCGACTACAACCAATCCCTCAGCGCGCCGGAAGCGATCCGCCGGCTGCAGGCGCTGCAGCCGTACGACCTTGCCTGGGTGGAGGAGCCGGTGCCGGCCGAAGACCTGATCGGTCACGCCGCGGTGCGCGCCAGCAAGCTGGCGCCGGTGCAGACCGGCGAGAACTGGTGGTTCGCCGCCGACATGGCGAAGGCGATCGCGGCCGGCGCGTGCGACCACGCCATGCCCGACATCATGAAGATCGGCGGCGTCAGCGGCTGGCTCAAGGCCGCCGCACTCGCCGAGACCGCGAGCCTGCCGGTCTCCAGCCACATCTTCATCGAGGCCAGCGCCCACGTGCTGCCGGTGACGCCGACCGCACTCTATCTCGAATATCTCGACAGCGCCGGCGCCATCCTCAAGGAGCCGCTGCCGGTCATCGACGGCAAGGTGACCGCGCGCGGCTCGGGGCTCGGCATGGAGTGGGACGAAGCTGCGGTCGCGAAGTATGCGGCCTAGCGGCTCTCTCGCCCCGTGATCATCGCGCGCGACAGCGATCGCGCTTGACAGCAGCCGGCCGCTCTGGCGGCTTATCGCCGATGGGGGATTCAGACCGACAAAGCGCGGTCGCGAAGGTCGGCGACGCCACCCGCGCCGGGCGACCGAAACGCTGGCCGCGGCCGATCCGCCGCCTGCTGCGTTTGCTGACGGGGCGCAAGAAGCGCAACCGCCGGTCCAAGCCGCGCAGCGCGGATGACCGCGCCATTGCGTGGCTCTGGCCATACCTGGCGCCGACCACCAGTCGGCGCTATCCGCCGCTCTATGAGAATCGCGACGCGATGATCCTGCAGATGGGCCGCGTCGCCTCGATCTCGATCCACGAAGCGATCCGCACCGACTACAACGCCTATCACACCCACGGATTTTCGAGCGCGCGAAGCGCCGACATACTGCAACAGCTGCTGCAGGACGATGGCGGGCCAAGCGGCAACCGCATGATGCGCGGCTATCTCGCCGCCCTCGCTCATGGCGCGCTCCTGCACTGGTACAAACAGCACAAGACCCGCAACGGCGCGCGTCTCAAGATCATCACCCTGACGCGCGATCCGGTAAGCTGGATGAGCTCCCATCTGGTCCTGCGCCGCTATGCGACCCTGCCGAAGATCCGCGCCTGGCACGTCGCCGCGGCCGGGCTCGATCCCGCCAGCCTCGACCCTGCCGCCGTCGACGAGCTGGCGGCGGTGCGCGCCTTTGGCGCGGCGTTCGGCGAAATGATCCTGGCGGCAAGGCCGTCACACGGGCTCGCGCCCGCGGTCGGCGAGCTTCGCCGCCTGGCCCACGCCCGTTATCCATCGGCGGACGAATTCCTCAGCGTGGCGACGGCCGCCCTGTCCTGCGGCACGTGGTTCGACCGGGAGGTCAAGCCGGTGCTGGGGTTGGACCTTCTCGCCGATGCGCGGTTGCGCGACAGCGGCGCGCTGCGCACCGAAACGGACTATGCGGAGATCCTGGTCGTGCGCTTCGAGGACCTGCGCGGCAGCCTGCCGCTGTTCGGCGACTTCCTCGGGCTCCGCAACTTCGCGCTGCCGCACAGCAACCCGACGCAGAGCGAGCACCGCGACATGCGCGCCGCCTTCGAGGCCGGCCTCGAACAGGCGGGCGGCGCCGCCGTGCGCCGGGAGCTGCGCGCGACCGCCTACGGCAAAGCCTGTGGCTACGACCGGTTGACGGATTAGCCTGTCGTTCCGTTGGCCGCATTTTCGGCGCCGAACCGGCGGCCGTTTCGGCGGAAAATGCTTCGGGTTAACGCCTCGGCAACCTCTGCGCGCCAAGCTGTTGCGATGCAGCCGATCAACCTCGAGGCCATCTTGCCGCATCTGTGGATCTCCGGCCGCTCCTCGCGGGCGGAGTGGTGGCGGGTGCACATCATCTGCGCCGTCCTCGCGACCATGCTCGAGCACATGATGTTCGCGCAGCTGGCGCCGCGCGATGGCAACATGCAGCCGATCTCGCTGCTGTGGCCGATCGCCAGCCTGGCGCTGATGTGGGTCAGCTTCGCCAGCACCGTGCGCCGCTTCCGCGACCGCGGCAAATCCGGCTGGTGGGCGCTGCTCTACTTCATGCCCTTCATCGGCTGGCTGTGGATCATCATCGAATGCGGGATGCTGCCCGGCAAGCCGGCGGTGACGTACACCTTCAATCCCGCACCAGCGCCGGAGCCCACGCCGGCCGCGCGTGCGCCGCGCACCCGCCTGCAGGCCGCGCCGCGCGTCGGTACCGTCCAGCGCGCCAAGTCTCCGACGTGGGACGGCAAGCGCGCGCTGAAACTCGCCGGCAACGCGATCAGCCTTATCACCGCTGCGTTCATTCTCTACAAGGTGGCTTTCGACCCCGGCTTCCAGGGGGTTTTCACGCAACTCGGTCCGAATCAGAGCCTGCCGGCGATCGACAAGCCCTGACTATTCCTCGAGCGGCGAGCGCGTGTCGCGCATGCTCGGCCGGTTCTTCATCGCCGACCACCAGCGCGCGAGGCGTGGGCGCGCCTCCACCAGCGTGGCGCCTTCGGGCGCGAGCGTGCCGTAGGCCAGCATGGCGGCGAGATGCAGGTCGGCGAGGGTCAGCGCCTCGCCGATCAGGTGCGGGCCTTGGGTCATCTCCTCCAGCGCATCGAGCGCATAGGCGACCTGCGGCACGGCGGCGGCGATCTTGTCCTCGTCCGCCATGCGCCCGGCGACCGCGGCGCGGCAGCGCTCGATGAAGATGCTCCACACCATCGGCCGATAGCCGTAGTTCTCGATGATGGAGATGATCTGGTTGACGCGCGCCCGCTCGCGCGGCGTCGCCGGCATCAGCGGCGGCCCGTCGAACGCCTCGTCGATATAGCGCGTGATGGCGCTAGCTTCGTACAGCCGCTCGCCGGCATGCTCGAACGCCGGGATGCGCATGAAGTTGGCGTGATGCAGGTAGTTCGCGGGCGCCCCCTCCTCCGCGCCGAGGTCGATCTCGATCAGCTGGTAGTCCACGCCCTTCTCCGCCAGCGCGAGCCGCACTGCGCGCACATAGACGTTGTAGGCCGCGCCAAAGAGCATAGGGGCAGTCGAAATCGAGTCTCGAAGATGGACTAGGGGTTTGGTCAACGCGTCCCGCCTCTCCCCGCAGAATGGCGGGCAATCGCATGCAAACGCCGCACGGCGGCAATGGTTCCACGCCATGCGGCAGCGACGATCGTGCCGCGCCGCACCTGGTTGTGAAACAATGCCTTAAATCCTTTGCAACGTTGGAGAAAAGGGCGCGACCTGCCTATAGTGGCGCCGCGCGTTGGGCTGAAAATGACCGGAGTACCGAATGCCCATTTACATGGACCGCCACAACCTCAAGGACGTGACCCTCGCGGACGTCGCGGAGGCGCACCAGAAGGACCTCGCGATCCAGGACCAGTATGGTGTCCGCTACCTGACCTACTGGTTCGACGAATCGCGCGGCACCACCTTCTGCCTGGTCGATGCGCCGAACAAGGAAGCGGCGGAGTGCGTGCACCGCGAAGCGCACGGCCACATTGCAGGCGAAGTGCTGGAGGTCCCGCTCGCCGCGGTCGAAGCTTTCCTCGGCCGCATCAACGATCCGCCCGCGCAACCCGGCCAGCAGCCTGGCGCCAATCTCGATGCCGGCCGCCGCACCATCCTCTTCACCGACATCGTCGGCTCGACCGAGATGACCGCGCGCCTCGGCGCCCGCGGCGCGGTCGAGCTCATCCGCGCGCACGATTCGATCGTGCA